>NZ_LNTY01000001.1 GCF_001559595.1 Enterovibrio coralii
CAGTTTCCACCTGACCGTCAGGCAGAGGCTTGGCCTTGTCTGGGTCAACCGTGTAGGTCCATTCGCCGTCTACTAATTCGAAAGTGCCGTAGTCGCCTTCAATGGTGGTGTTGCCAATGGTCGCTGTTTCACCAGAATCAGGATCAGTGACTGTGATAGAACCGGTTGTTGAAGTGTCTTGGTCAGTGACTGCGCCTGTGGTGTCGCCAGTGACGACGGCTGAGTCGTTCGTGCCCGTGACCGTAATAACGACCTCGTGTTTAGAGCCGTCAGAGGCCGTCAGTTCGAAGGTGTCTGTTTCGACTTGACCGTCAGGCAGAGGCTTGGCCTTGTCTGGGTCAACCGTGTAAGTCCATTCACCGTCTACTAGTTCGAAGGTGCCGTAGTCGCCTTCAATGGTGGTGTTGCCGATGGTCGCTGTTTCGCCAGAATCAGGGTCAGTGACCGTGATGGAACCGGTTGTTGAAGTGTCTTGGTCAGTCACCGCGCCTATGGTGTCGCCGGTGACGACGGCTGAGTCGTTAGTGCCCGTAACGGTAATAACGATTTCATGTTTAGAGCCGTCAGAAGCCGTTAGCTCGAAGGTGTCAGTTTCCACTTGACCGTCAGGCAGAGGCTTGGCCTTGTCTGGG
>NZ_LNTY01000002.1 GCF_001559595.1 Enterovibrio coralii
TGTTAGCGGGATAAAATCAATCCGAAGGGGTATCGCAAAGGGCGTGCCAGTCACTAAAGCTATAAGAAACAAGGAGATATATTGATAACTCGCTGAGTGTTGCAAGGGGTTGCTTGGCGAGTGAGTAAGAAATTGCTGGCTGGCAAAAAGAGTGCGCTGTAACGGATTAGCCAGCCAGAGTTTCGAAAACCATTTGTGCTTGAAGGGTTGTCTAGAAGAGAGGTGACAACAGGAACACTTATACGTGTTACTGGTTGTCTGAGGGGATTTGCGGCAGTGAGCTCGAGGGCGTTACTCCGTTTCTACTCCGGCAGGTATAACGGGCTCAGAACTATTACAGCCGCTGCCATTGCCTGCGGATCCACCGGAATTTAGGTTGATGATTGGCCCTGAAATATGGACGCCAGCAGGGTCTAACTTTAAAAATCCAGCTCCCGTTTTTACCGTTAATTCTGTACCTGCCTCAATGACTATATTGTCTCCTGCTTGATGATGAATTTCGTCACCTGTTTCCAATAGATATTTACGCGAAGAGACGTTAAGTGAACCGTCGATGCGAAGGCTTAAATCTCCTTCGAATAGCGTTCTGCTTTCACCATTGACGGTCAGATGGTCATCGCTTTTCACATGCTGAAATCGTTCATTTTCAACATCCAGATGAAGGTCATGCTTGATGTGGTCTTTGCGGTCGTTTTGCACCAGAAGGTTCATGTCCTTTTGGGCATGGACATAGATTTCTTCTTTTGTTGCTTGGTCTTCGAACCTTAGCTCGTTGAACCCCTTTCCTTGGTGGGTTTCTGTTCTCAATACCGTGCGGGTTTTGTGCTCAGGCAACGGATAAGGCGGGGTGTTGGTGGCATGATAGGTGCGACCCGTGATGATGGGTTGGTCAGGGTCGCCTTCCAAGAAAGACACAATCACTTCATGACCGATACGCGGAATGGCCATCATGCCGTATTGGCTGCCTGCCCAGCCTTGAGAAATACGTACCCAACAGCTTGAGGCATCATCGCTGTTGCCATAGCGGTCCCACGGGAACTGCACTTTAACGCGCCCGTGTTCATCACAATAGATTTCTTCGCTCTCTGGCCCTGTGACGGTGGCGATTTGTGGCCCTTGGACACACGGTTTAGGTTGCGGAGTAGGTCGCCACGGTCGGTGGTTGGGAATGACAGAGAAGGTATTGTGGAAGGAGGTCATGCCCTCGCCGCCATGCTCTTCCAAGGCTTGTGGTTGCGTGCCTTCAAAGGTGGTACTGACCACCGTCCACTTGCGGTTGTTGTCGGGATTCGGGTGTTCAATCAGTGCAAACACGTGCCCAGGATACAGGCTCGGGACATTGCTGGTGGCATTGGCCGTGATTGCATTGCTACGAAGGTGTTCAAGGCGGTATTGGGTAAAGGGTTTGCCAGTAGTGTCAGATTTATAGCGACCGGGGTAATCAAAGTGCTCATAGGCACCCCGTTGGTAGGCCATCTCGGTTCCAGAGGCGTCTTGCAATAACCCATAAGCCGGTTTTTTGAAACTGTAGTCTTTGAGCTGCACCGAAGAGGGACGTACTTGCGTGATATCTTGCCAGTTCTTGATAAAGGGCTGGCGATGAAAACCCCCTGACGTAGCGTTGTATTCCAAGGGCTCACCGAGGGTTGGTAAGGCCTGCATTTCATCGGTAAAGAGCACCGTGTGGCCGTTTTCATTGTGAAAGAAGGCATAGAGCAAACCCTCTTCAGCCGCGATGCGCTCGATAAACGCCAAGTCTGATTCGCGGTATTGCACACAGTATTCTCTTGGCTCAGGCGTGCCTGAAAGCGAAAAGGCGTAATCATCAATACCCATTTCTTGCAGCAAAATACTGATGATGTCCGGCACAGTCTGTTGTTGGAAGATACGGCTGTTTTGACGTAATGATAGTCGTGAAAGGGCAGGCACCATGTCTAGTGCATAATGAGTATGATGGGCACCGGTATCACCAACCGTAAACGCGCGCACCACACCGTGAAAGCGTTGCTCAATCTCACCGTCTTGCCATATCGACAGGCATACATTGCAATCGACCGTGTCCATGGCTGAGAGCGTTTCAACCCTACTGGCAAGCGACACCCGAAATTCAAAAGGTGCTGAGAGTGACGCATGGCCACTGAACCCTGTCACTGCAAAGGTATCGTCGGCTAATCCCTCAACTGTGAGCGTAAACTGAAGTCCGCTGTTGTTCGCCATTTCGTTTTTGCATCCACTGCTTAACCCTGAAGAAGAGAGCGTTTAGCAAATGAGATGCCACAAAAGGTACTTATATAATTCAGTTGATTACAGTGATTATTTTGACAGTTAGGCAATGAATAGTATCCAAGTCAGCAAAAGTTCGCTTGGTTCGCAACCTGGCTTCCATCGATTTTTTGCGGGTTTTTTCATCTTACCCGCTGGATGCTAGCAGGTTAGTTCTTGCAAATGCGGCGTCGTTGAGCGCTTTTATTAAATGGGCACGATTGATGGGTTTGGTGAGGTAGTCATTCATCCCTGCTCCCAACGCTTTGTCCGTGTCTTCCTGATTGGCATGAGCGGAAAGACCAATGATGTAGGAGGGGAACAAGCCGTGGCTGCTTTCAAACTCTCGAATCAAACGTGTGAGTTCGTAACCATCAATATCGGGCATGGAGACGTCAGTGAGAAGGATGTCAAAAGGCGAATGACGGTAAAGTGCTAACGCTTGTTCGCCATTGGTGACGAAGGTCGTCTCATGATTTATTTCTTTTAGATACTGATATAGGACTTCTCGGTTGTAGTCGACGTCATCTACCACGACGACTTTTAAACCATCAAGTTCCGCTGATATCGGTGGTATAACGCCAGACGATGTCGCGTCGTGTTCTTTTAAATCTACACCCATCACTATGCGTAATGCTCCCAGCAGTTGGAGCATACGAAGCGGTTTTGCTATCAGGTGCCAACTGTCATCGTCGACAGGCACTTTCTGGATTTGCCTCAGATCAGGCAATACCCCAACACTAGGGCAATTCGTAAGGGCGTTGAACGTATTATATTGCGAGAACAGAACGACAGCTGCGTCATAGGGTGTACGCTCAATAAGCTGCTCTTGTGTCGTCAGGAAGTCGACGTTTGCGCCCCAGAATTCGAAGTATTTTGTCAATATTGAACGGTGCATAGGATCAGCATTGACGATGCCAATGTGCTTACCCTGAAGCGCATTGCTAGTATCTTCGGTATTGCCTGTCACCTCGAAACTGACGGAGAAAGCAAAAGTACTGCCTTGACGCTCTTTTGATGCAATCACTAGCTCACTGTTGTGAAGTTTTAGCAATCTCTTCGTGATAGACAGGCCAAGCCCAGTTCCCTCATAACGGCGTGAGGAGGAATTATCTGCTTGCTCAAACGCATTGGTAATTTCGGACACTTTATCTTCAGGGATACCAATGCCTGTATCTTCAATGGCGATGGTGAGGGTAATGTCGTTCTCCGTTTGGGTTTCTGGCGTCACGATGACTTTGATATAGCCATGTTCGGTGAACTTAACGGCGTTCCCCAGAAGGTTGTTTAAGATTTGGCGAAGACGGAAGGTATCACCTAAAAGTTGAGTAGGTAGGTCCGGTGGTAAATCCATTACGACCAGTAAATCTTTTTTCAACGCTTCGAAGGCGACGAGGTTCATCGATTCTTCAATCAAATCCCTCAAACTAAAGGGCTCGTTGGACAAGGTTACCTTGTTTGCTTCTAGCTTCGAAAAGTCGAGAATATCGTTAATAAGTGCCAATAAATTTAGGGATGAAGAGTTGATGATATCGACATATTCCTGTTGCTCGTCGCTCAGCTCTGTCTCTTTGAGAATGTCAGACATGCCAATGATGCCATTCATTGGTGTGCGGATCTCATGGCTCATGTTGGCGAGAAATTCAGACTTGGCTTTTGTCGCAGACTCCGCTTTAGCCAGTGCCGTTTTGAGCTGAACTTCATATTCGTGATTTCCACTGACGTCTCGAACGATAACGGCAAAGTTTTCCGCTTCATTTTTCGTAGACAAGATGGGAGATATCGAGACTTCAAGCCAAAGCGTGGTGTTTTCATCTTTCAGATATTCGATTTTAAATTGCTTGGTTTCTGACAGACGAAACGCATCACTCAACAGCTTGTTTTCTTCAGTGTCATGGTCATCTCTTAGTAATACATCACGGACGAAAGCATTTTTAAACGTGGTTTCATGCCTTTCAAAGAGAACAGTAATCGCATGATTGGTGCGCAAGATCCGCCCTTCCCCGTCGGTGACCATATATCCTTCATGAGATTGCTCAACAAGCTCAGCGAGCATTTTGTTTTGGGCTGCAAGCTGCTTGTAACGGTTCTTTTCGTAGGATAGCTCTTGATAGGAGTGAAAGAGTGCAACGGACATGTCATTGAAGGCTTGTGCAACCTGAGCGACTTCATCCTTGCCCTTGACAGGAATGGTCTCGCCAGGACCATTTTTTTGAATGGAAACGGCCCCTTTTTGTAGCGCAGCGAGTTGTCGGGTTAACAATGTGCCAAAGACAAAGGAGAACAGAGCAACCAAGAAGATCTCTAGTGCCGCGAGCGATATACCGTATTTTTTGGTTTGCTCAACCAGTTGGCTGAACGCTGTGACATCTAGCCCAACTTCAATCTGACCTATACGCCAATCGTCAATGGTGACACTGGTTTGAATATCGTAAATACCATCAACTGCTTGAGAGGGCGTCTGATTGTAATCAGGTTGGGCACTTTTACCCTTGATGTTACTTGCTTGGGCAAGCGTTTGGTTTTGGTCGTTTTTAATTCGAATATAGGCAATGTCGCCTTCTCGCACAGCTTCTTCAGCGAAGGCCCGCAAGTTAGCAAGGTCGGTGGAAATGATGGCGTCACGAGTCGCAATGGCGAAGGTGTTGGAGAGGTACTCGCCATTGTCGATAATCTGCTGTTCGTTAGAATCTTTAATCCAAGACAAGCCTGAAGCAACCAAAATCGCCAGCAAAATCAGCTCAATAAAAGCTATGCCTAGGATTGTCTTCAGGCGAAACGACATCTGAATAACTCGCTTACTAAGGTTTGATAACCGAAATGTTGAGGGCTCTTACATCATTCCAATCGCTGTTTGATGCGGCTTGGAACCCTTTTATGTTGAGCGCTTTCAATGTTTTCTTGCCGTCATCACTTTCTGAGAGTTCGACGAATGCTTTTTGAAGGCGAATACGCTTGTCTTCGGAAACGGAAGGGTGAGTAGCCAGCGCATGTGTGTATAGCCCTCAGTCGTATGAAGGACACGAAGTTTGTCTTTGGTGTCTGTCGGGGCTGCACCCAAAGTGCGCACGATACCACCACCAGCTGAGAACAGCCCATCAGATACGCTAAGGTAAGATGAATCATGGGATCCTACGTAGTGAGGGGTGAACTCCACGCCACTGTTTTTCAGCGTTGCTTGCGTCAAGAGTGTCGCTGCGAACGCGGCAGGTGCAGGGAAAGCAAGATTTTTTCCATTAAGATCGCTAAGTTCTGCGATCTCAGACTCTTTGCTTACAACCAATATTCCTTTGATTTTTTTATTCTTAGCATGAGCGACGGCTTGATAGCCTGGCGATTGATTGAATACGGTGAAATGGTAGGGATTCATATACGCAATGTCGTACATCCCCTTTGCGAGTCGGCGTTCAAACTCGGGAATATTGGGAGCCGTGGCGAAACGAATCTCTATACCTGTCATTTCCGTGATCTTCTTCATCACGGGCGTCCAGTCTCGAATGAGCTTAGCGGACGACTGTTGAGGTACAACACCGAAGACAAGCGGCTTGTGGTTGGTGGCCATGACGTTTGCAGAGAATAGTGAAAAAACAAACGCAACAATACTTACCAACGATAAGAGCGAAAATGGTGTTTTTCTGTTCTGGCTTCCTGCGCTTGTCATCTCAAATCTCCCTTTAAGTTTCAATGTACTAACTATAGTACAGGGTCCTACTACCGTAGCCTTTCCTCGACAATAGTCGAATGACAGAAGCCCAATTTGTCGTACTGACTGCATTTTCACCAATAACCCATTTAACGCTTGCATTTGTGGCATCGAAAGCGACGTTGAGGGGATGAAAGCGAACACATGTCGGCGGCAGATTTGTTGAACACGGTTGTTTGGGTATATCGCTGTATTTTATATGTAGCTGGGGTACCATGCAGGTTGGTTGGATATAAGCGACGAAGTTTGATAATGATGTCGTAAATCGTCACAGATTCAATGGAAAAGGAAATTCATGTCATCCGATAAACTCAGTACTTTGCTGGTCAATGCCGGCAGAAAAAGCAAATACTGCCATGGCGGTGTTAACAGTGTCATTCAGCGAGCCTCTTCACTGGTATTTGAATCCGTCGAGCAAAAGAAATTTGCGACCAAACATCGCGGCGAACGCGAACTGTTTTATGGACGCAGAGGCACATTAACGCACTTTTCGTTTCAAGACGCGATGACAGAGTTGGAAGGCGGCGCAGGGTGTGTGTTGTATCCTTGTGGTGCGGCAGCCATCGCCAACGCTATCCTTTCTTTCGTCAAAACAGGTGACAATGTTCTGATGACAGGTGGTGCCTATGAGCCAACGCAAGCGTTCTGTAACACCATATTGAAAGACATGGGCATATCGACCACCTACTATGACCTAATGGTAGGTGCGGACATTGCCAAGCTCGTGACACCTGAAACCTCGGTTGTTTTCCTCGAAGCCCCAAGTTCGATCACAATGGAAGTCCCAGATATTCCGGGGATTGTGAAAGCTATTCGAAACGTGAGTCCTGACGTGATTATTATGATCGATAACACGTGGGCGGCGGGCGTGCTGTTCAAAGCATTGGAGCACGATATCGATATTTCGATTCAGGCTGGCACCAAATATATCGTGGGTCACTCAGACGCCATGATTGGAACCGCCGTGGCGAATGCGCGAACGTGGGAAAGACTGAGAGAACGTTCTTATCTGATGGGACAAATGGTCGATGCCGATACTGCGTATATGGCGGCACGTGGACTTCGCACAATGGGTATTCGCCTAAAACAGCATCATGAAAATGGCTTGGCAATTGCGCAGTGGCTCAGTGAGCGTCCGGAAGTGGCGCATGTGAATCACCCAGCATTGCCGGATGCAAAAGGCCATGAGAACTATCTGCGCGATTTCTCGGGAAGCTGTGGCCTTTTCTCCTTCATACTGAAAGATAAACTGACTCAAGAGCAAATTGCGCACTACCTCGATAACTTCAGCCACTTCAGCATGGCGTACTCGTGGGGTGGTTACGAGTCATTGATTTTGGCGAATCAGCCAGAAGAGTTGAATGCTATCCGTCCGGTTGGTCCTGTCGACTTTGAAGGGACATTGGTGCGTGTGCACATTGGATTGGAAGATGTCGACGATCTGATTGACGATCTCGAGGCAGGTTTTGCGCGACTGAAATAAACAAAAACGGCCCCAGTAGAGGGCCGTTTTCTTGATCGCTAAATCAGTTCTTCTTATTCAAAAGCGTTTTCAGAGTGTCAGCCAGATCAGCGGCACTTTCGTGTGCATTGGTATGTACCAAGTATTTACCGTTCACAAGAAACGCCGGAACAGAAGTGATACCAGACTCAACAGTGATCTGGTCTGCACGCTCTATGTCCGCAAACATTTTGTCTTTCTGTGCTTCGTCCAAATCATAAGGCTGGTGAGTCCGTACTTCGCAAATACGCCTGACAAAATCTCTTTGTTGTCTTCAACAGATTCTGTTTGCTGTTCTTGAACATACTTGAACAGGTCTCGTACCAACGCTTCCGGTGGATTGCCATTGGTTTGAGACACTGCTGAATAGTAGATGAATGCAGCAAAGGTTGAGCTCTCATTGAACGTCACGTGAGATTTACCCACTTTTTCACCCACGGCTTGTTCAATTGCAGGAATAGCGTCTTCCATTGCACGGCATGCGCCACAAGAGAGACTGAAAATTTCGTTGATCGCAGGCACATTCGCAACGGTCACAGGGTTTTCCAGTGTAGTGTACTTCGGCGTTTCTTTCGGCTCTTCGCTGCAAGCAGTCAGCGCGAAAGCTGCAATCAAAGGCAGCAAAAGGTGTTTGATCTTCATATGGTGTGTTCGCTCTGTAACGCACAACAACGGATTGTACGTAAAATTCTTTGGTTTCGGATTATAACGACAACTTGCCTTTGGCAAAGCAAAAACAATGTAAAAAAGCCGGTCAACAATGTGACCGGCAAACTAAAGCGCAAGGCTCTTGTGTCTCCCTTACGGGAGGGTATGGTTAATCAATAATAATTTTGCTCTGGAGTACCATCGCGTCGATCACTGAGCTACTGATCTGCTCCGTCGTCATGCCACTGGTGTCGACGTTATAAGCACTTGCCATGTCTTCAACGCTCATGTTGTCGAACACGACTTGTTGGTCAACGTTACCGTCTCCATCAGAGGAAATGTTGAGCATGGCGTGTCCTTCGCCGTCATCGACAATGGAGAGGAAGCTTTCGAGCGTGTCGGTTCCTTCATTGTGCAGCAGATCTGACAGGTTGAGCGCGTCGTGCTGGGCATCAAAGTCAGCAATATGGTCGACCGCTGGGTCATTTGCACTTCCCTGATCGCCGCGCAAGAAGGCAAAGGTATCCGAACCTGCGCCACCTGCCAGCGTGTCATTGCCTTGACCACCGATGATCAGATCATCGCCCAGTCCACCATCAATGATGTCGTTACCCAAGCCACCTTGAATGATGTCATGCCCTTGTCCTGCAAGAAGAACATCCGCGGTGGATGTGCCTTGCATGCTATCTGCACCGTCTGTACCCCATCCGGTTACGTCATCCAGCGCGATGACATCACTCAGCCCTTCGCTAGCGAAGGAAGAGCCGAGGCCACTGACAGGGTTCTGTAACGCTTGCTCGGAGCCGCCAATCACGACGTTCACTTGAGTCTGTGTCACGCCATCACTGGCTGTCAGCGTAATGGTGTCTTGAATGACATCGTTATTGTCGAGAATTGGCGTTGAACGTGGGTCGAGCGTGTACGTCCAGTTACCATCAACAAGCTGGAACGAGCCGTAACTGCCCGATTGAGTGGTATTTTCAAACACAGGTTGATTATTTGAACCCGCATCGTTATCGACCAGTGACAATGAACCTCGTGCCTGTAGTGACGACGTGTCGGCATAGTTCGCGGCAATATCGTCATAGTTCAGGCTACCATCGCGGATCAGAGAGCCTGGTACCCAACTGAGCTGTGTACCGGCTGTGATTTCAGGTCCAGACAACTGAATAATAAAGTTGCCTTGCTCGTTGGTGTCTCTGTCATGACGACCATCGCTGTCGAGGTCGATATCTGCCACACCGAAGCGATAGACGTTGCTTGGCTGTCACGGTAATCCGTGGTGTAGTCAAAGTTGACGTTACGCATGGTGCCGTTCACCTCAACTTGTTGCGTTGAATCGTCAGAAACTTCGTTGTAACGATCATCGCCATGGAACACGCTGTCACCGTCATAGATACGAACGGTTTCTGCTGATTTGTGGAAATTGAACGTTGTCGGCTCTTGGTTCAGATACATCAAGTTACCTGAAGGGAAAGAGAAGCCGTCGTTTAACCAGAAGATGTTACCGATGTCCACGTAGTCCGTCGTGGCATGCTCCGGTGCAACGATCGTGGCGGCATTGGTGCCGACGACAAACGGATTATCGTTGGTGCCCGATACCGTGATGTTGATGTTCTGGGTTGTGCCATCAGATGCTGTTAGCGTGAACACTTCCTGAACATGGTCTGTGTTGGTCAGAACATCCGATTTTTCTGGGTCGAGGGTGTAGGTCCAGACGCCATCTTGCAGTTCTAAAGAACCGTAAGTGCCGTTCATGCTTGTGTCTGCAAAGGTTGGGGCATCAGCGTCATCCACATCAGTGATGGAGATGTTACCGCTGACGGTGACCACTTCATCGGAATTCGCTTCAGTGACGGCACCCGTGAATACGCCTGTCACAACTGGCGCATCGTCAGTCCCTTCCAGTGCAATAACGATTTCATGGCGGCCACCTTCAGAGTCAGTGATGACAATGGTCTCGAGAGTTTCATCATCAATCTGTGCTTTCTTGTCTTCATCGAAGGTGTATGTCCAGTTGCCGTTTGTGAGCACAAGTGTGCCGTACTCACCTTGCACCGTGGTGTTAGGCAGTGTTGGGTTATCGGCAGCGTCCACATCAGACACGGAGATGGAGCCGCTAGCCGTGACTGGCTGTGTTGATTGCTGACTGGCCGACACAGTGAAGGTGACATCGTTGTAGTCTCTGTCACCGCCGCCTAGGATATCCTCCCAGCGAGAAGAGCTACCGGAGTTCTGCTCGTAATCAAAGCCACTGCCGTTTTTCGACGACTCTGACACGAACGCAGTGCTTGACGCTCCACCTTGTGTCGCGGTCACGCCATTGCCCGTGAACGTTAAGTTCACCGTGCCGTTGTTAAAACCTTGGCTGTCACCATCTGGGATCATGAACAAACCAACTTTCTCACCACCAGCGGTGTTGATGTTGATGCTTGTTCCATTGGTGCTGTGAGCGTTGTCGAACAGGATAGCTGCACGTACAACATTGCCGCTGCCATCCAAGACGTAGTAGCCCACGCTGTTGGAGTAAGCGGCACTGGTTTGAACATTGCTGATGTTCAAGTACATGCTGTCGCCATCGCTGACATCCCATGTTCCATTGCTGTCTCGGCTGAGCGTTGAGGTAATGGTATTGGAAGTGAAATTGCTGATGGTGCTAGAGGTGTCACCTGACAGCACTGCTGCATCGTCCGAGCCGGTAATGTTGATGACGATTTCTTGCTCTGTACCATCAGACGCAGTGACGGTGAAGGTATCTGTCACGCGTTGATCGGCATTGAGTGAATCCGCTTTGCTATTGTCGAGTGTATATGTCCACTCTCCATCGACCATAGAGAAGCTGCCGTAATCACCGGTTTGATTGGTGTTTGTAAAGGTAGAGGTGCTGTCATCATCAGAGATCGACAAGGTACCGCTGGTGGTAATGACATCGCCAGCGTCACCTTCAGTCACACTGCCGGACGTGGTGCCGGAGATAACGGCGTCATCATCCGTTCCCGTAATTGTGATGCTGATGACCTGCTCTGTGCCATCACTCGCGGTCACAGTAATTTCATCGACAACGACTTCAGCTTCAGCCAATGATTGCACCGAATCCGAATCTACGGTGTATGTCCATGCGCCATTCGCGGCAATCGACAGCGACCCGTAACTGCCACCAATATCTCCGGTAGTAAAGGTCGGTGTTTGGTTGCTGTCAGGATCAGTGATGGTCAATGTACCGACGCACTTTGCGCACCAGAGTCTTCCGTGATGGCTCCCGTTGTATCGCCAGCCACCACAGGACGATCGTCGGTGCCTGTCACGTTGATGACAATTTCTTGCTGGGTGCCATCAGACGCTGTCAGTGTGATAGTGTCTTGCGCCGTCTGATCTGCGCCAAGGCTTGTGGTTTTGTCTTCATCGAGGGTATAGATCCACGTACCATCTGTAAGTACTAAGGTACCGTATGTGCCTTCGATAGTGGTGTTGGCAAATGACGGTGAATCATCAGTATCAACATCTGAAATGTCGATTGTTCCAGAGACAGTGATGCTGTCTGGCGTGCCGATTTCCAATTTGACCGTGGCGGCATTGCATCGGCATCAACAAGGTAGTAGCTACCGTCAGCAGTTTGAACAATCACGGGTGGCGTGTTGTCGTTTTCAATACCGGTAATCGTACCTTGATGCACAAGCGAACCGTCGCTAGCGATGGTGTAAAGGTCGACACCGGCTGTTTCATTCGGCGTGACAAACACAGGAACACCATCAATGTAGCCTGCAGTGGACATGTATGCGCCTGCACCAGTGTGGGTATCGGTCAGTGTCAGAGAACCATCGGAAGCCACTTCGAACACTGAGGTTTCACCACTGCTGCTGCTTGATACGATGGCATAGGTCGTTCCGTCTTCGTTCTGATAGAAGTTAACCGCACTGCCACCGCCCTCGGTAACAGATTCAGTGTCAACCTGGGTCAAACTGCCGTTTGTGCTGTCGACAGAGTAAATGCTGACACCACCGTTACCGCTGGCCACTACAAACGCATTGCCATCGACAGAGATAATGTCGATACCAGACACGCCATCAATGGAAGCGATGGAGGTGCCAGTTTCTTGCAAGCTGCCGGTGGATGGGTCGAATGTCAGAATATCGATTGTGTCATTTTGTGGGCGGCTCACGTAAACGACTTCTGTTCCGTTTTCGGCTTCGAACACCACGCTTTCACGCACGATACCGCCGCGTGTGCCTGACTGTGAATTACCGAATTCGGAGAGACCGCCATTTAGGGTTAGCCCGCCTTCAGCAGAGATGTTCCACGTTGTGATAGAACCGCTGTTCTGAGACGTGAGGAACAGGATTTCCTGGCCATCAATACTTTGGACATTCGATTGATGCAAGCCGTTGCCCAAAGCTCCGGGTGAGATCCCTTCGCTCTGCAGAAGCGATGTGATGTCGCCGAGCGTGCTGCTGACAACCGTTCCTGCATCGTGATCATAGGTTAGGCGATCTGTTTCCGTGAGGGTGCCGTCATTCTCGACACGAGAAATGATGGTGACGCCGTCATAACTGAACTGAGTGGAAATGACGTACGGAACTCCGTCTATGGTTGTTGTGGTCGTTGTCCATCCGCCATTACTGTCTGAGGTGACAGCATCTCCAGCCCCCGAAATTGAGTTTCCACCTTCAACGTTGATGCTGAAGCCGCCCGCATCAACACTGCCTGTTGTGGTGCCCGTAACGACGGCGGCGTTATCTGTACCTGTAACCGTGACTTCAATATCGTGAGTCGAGCCATCGGATGCAGTTAAGGTAAAGGTTTCGGTTTCTGTCTGACCATCAGGCAAGGGTTGTGCTTTGTCTGGA
>NZ_LNTY01000003.1 GCF_001559595.1 Enterovibrio coralii
TTAAGGTGTGAGCAACACTACCACGGAATTAAACCATACCACCGTAAACACGAAACCCAACGATGGAATGAAAAATGCCAAGTGTTGGGAATCACTCTTAAATGCTTTGTTATATTAATTATCTTCCCAGAAATCATCACCGTCTTCTGGACCATCTCTCAAGCCCACAATACCCAAATAAACTAAGATTGGTATAGTTTTTCTATTCGCACCACCTTGTATATCATACGCTGTCCAGCTCAAACTTAACCCCCACACAATTGGACCTAACCATTGAGCCCACCAAGGAAATTTTGTTGCCAAAGCTTCAATCAGTTTTTTGGCTGCTTCTTTACCTATAAATGCAGCTAAAGCAGCAATTGCTATTCCTTGAATCAAAGTAGCGGTTACTTCCGGACCAACGATAGATAGCAATAGAGGTAGAAATCGCGTTTTATTGTCTTTGAACTTTTTAAAAAACTCTTCTCTCGCGGTTTTGTTAACCCCTGCTTTTTCCAAAAGCTCTCTTTGTTCTTCCTCTTTCAATGAAAGGAAAGTTTTTTCAACTACTGCCTTGGTTAAGCGCTCCAGTTGAGACTCTGCGTTACCGATAAACTTTTGTTTTACTTTTAAAACCTTGCTAACATCATCTATGATTTCATAGATTGAAACACCTGCTACATCTTCATTTTTGAAGTACTTTCTAAAAGCAAATGCAACATCCGAACTACCAGCATAACGAATTTCTTTCTCTAAGAACTTACTTAGTGCTATTTTTGAGTTCCGATTACTCTGATCACTTTCAAACCGTTTAATGTACCCATTTAGCTCTTCATCAGACGAAAAATTAATATAACTATCTGTTTGTTTAGCTAAAAAATAGAAGTCTTCTAATTCACACTTCATTAGAAGATTCGTTAATTCATACGCCATAACTTCCTCAAATTAATATAACAACTTATTAGCGGGTGACTTGCCCGTTTAGTACAAACTCGGGACGCCCGATTAGTCCGCGTACAGTTGTGCCAGCTTACCATATAGCTGATTAAAATCAGTGAGTTGAGTTTTATAGTTGCAACTTGAATGAGAGAAAACGGGCGTCCCGTACTAAAAAACAGCTCATTTTTACTATATTCATCTCACTGTGTATTTATACAGATGAAATGCATGAGAAAAAATTCAGACCTTGTGGGATGATTCGAGCAGTCAGATGGTCGAATCGCTAACTCACTTTGGGGCAGAAACGGTTTAGACCTAATGAACTAAACCGTTTCTATCAGGTTAAAAGAAGCACCTTCAAATCATAAACTCACATTATGAGCCTAACTACGCAACTGTTAGGCTGTATTGGCTGCTGGTTTAAAAGCACTTATTCAAAGGTTAACGAAAGCTTGGGATAATCGCTGGAATCCCCGGCAGTAGACCAACCAATGCCATTACGCTGGTTAGCACAATAAACATAATTCCAGGCAATACCCAACGGCTCATTTTACTAAGCTCACCGCTACGTTCTTTACAACCGACTAAGCCTAAGTTATCTAACAGCATGGTAAGAGACCAGCCAAATGCAGGGTTAACGAGCGTTGAAGAAAACACAACAATCGCCGCCGATTGTGTGGTTTTCCCTTCACGCGTCATTTCCATTCCCGCTTCCAGCAATGGGACAAATACCCCAACAATGAGCGCAACACAAAGTACAGGTTGCCATATGGCTAAATCCATTGGGTAGCCCCAAACAGCGGCTATGATACAAAACAGTGCTGTCAGCAAAGCACCAGCTGGAATAGGACGTTTCGCGATAGCCGCCGGAACGATATAAGTACCCCACGAAGAAGTAAAATTAGTGCCACCAAGCAGAGAGCCGAACGTCTGACGAATTGAAGCTGTGGTCATGGTGTCGTCAATGTTCATATGTACTTTTTCTGTACGTTCTGGATAGCTGATTTTTTGAAACACTTGATGCCCTAAAAAATCTGGCGACCACATAGCTACGGCTAAAATGGCAAACGGCAATACCACCATGAAATGTTCAATCGTAGGCAAACCCAGCATCCAACCTGTGTCTTCTCCCCACCAATACATAGGGTTCATATTGGGTAAACCGGGCTCGGTTTGAAATGAAAATGGGGCTCCCATCGCAAACGCTAACGTACCACCGAGCAAACAACTAAGAGGCACTGCTAGCCAGCGCTTACGAAAATGCTCCAATAATGCATACAAAATAATAGTGCAAAGGATCACGACAAAAGCAATGTGACTCATCCCTATTCCATCAGCCCAAGCGAACAGATTTTTCACTTGAGAAACGGTTCCCACAAAGCCAAGGTAGAGCAACAAACCGCCACAGACGCCTTTACTGGTGAGGCTTGCCAACATGCTGCCACCTTTACTGATGGCTAAGATCAAGCCAAAAGCACCAATGAGCACCCCAAAAGCCATGGGATGACCACCTGCTGCAACGACAATAGGAATTAAAGGGATGAGTGGGCCGTGTGTGCCTGCGAGGTTGGCGGTTGGCAATAAAAACCCAGAGAAAAGAATAATGAAAACAGAGGCTATGAGTAACTCATACCGAACATTTTCTAGAATAAAGCCTTCATCTAGCCCAAGCGCGCCGGCAAACGTTGCTGCAATGGCACCCACCATCACCACTTTACCAATGGTACCTGCCATCGCAGGGATAGTGTCTTCTATCTCAAATCGATAATCTTTAAACGGCAAATTGGGACGCCAACGTTTAGGTGCCATGATTTGCAGCTCGTGCTCTAAATATTGTTCCCGGGTATCAAATTCCGATCTTGGTTTATGTTGTTGTTCATAGGTGAGTTCGCCTTCATTGGCTTGAGGCTTATCTGTTCGTAAGTGTAGGGACTCTGAAGCACTGCTCATTTTGATTCCTTTCGTTCACACTCTAAGGTGTGTTTTTTAGCCAGTGTTAATTACTCACTAAACGAAGATTAAGCGAGTAGTTGTCTATATTTTTTCTGCTACACGAATTCGATGACTGATTTTTATGAACCCTTGAGATTTAGTTGCTAGTACCTTATACCAAATGAAAAAACACAAATAGTCTCAGACAGTTAGACATTAGTCGTAGGGTATGAATGCCAAGCATGGGCTTTGTTATGGAGCTCTATAGAACTCGCCTCAAGGGCTTTGAGGAAAGCGACGTTGAAGGTTACAACGCATCGTACTAACGGAAAGCGCAGAATATGGAGAAAGATGCCTTTGGCGGTGGATATTCGTACTCACGACCACTAAAACAACATTATTTAGAAATTCTTGAAACTGTCTTTTCTTTTAGCCCATTTATCATCAACAAACTGTGTAATACGGTTATCCCATCGCCGTCACTCAGGCAAAACGGACAATAAGAATGGGAGAAAGAACGATGAGTCATGCAGCAATCGTCAAAGACCGTGTATCGCTGAGCACTTTAGATCAAGCACGCAACCTCGCCCTGCCTTCACGAGAAGAAATGTTGATGCGCACTCCTGCGGTACAACAGTTTTGGGACAACAACCGTGAGTTACTCACCAGTGCATGGGCTGAATGGGAAAGCACTGAAGAAGGTAATGCGTTCAAGCTTGATGAGTCTTTACTCAATGCCAAACTTCGTGATGCAGTGAACAAAGCATGGGAAGATCCGACAACAGAATTGAACGTAAAAGACTTGTGGGAAGAAGTCGCACCGGATGTTTTCCAATGCCAGTTTTTCGACCCTGAACGCTTGGCAGAACTGCGACGCTATCTGGAAAACGTCGCCAATGCAGAGATTCCATTGCGTCCACCTTATGGCATTGCACTAAACCGACATGGTGCCATGTTGGACAAGCGCTCAGAGGGCTATTTGGCAGCGCCGGCGTTTCAAGCGTTCTATCAATCATTGATGGACAAGTACATGCGACCTGTCGCCCGCCTGCTTTTCCCCGAGGTAACGGGCTACGACTCGCAAACCTTTGGGTTTTCGATTCAATATCAACCAGGTGTCGACACGTCTTTGCGACTGCACACTGATGCATCCGCAGCGACCATGAACATCAACCTCAATCTGCCGGGCGAGACGTTTACTGGCTCAGAGATTGATTACCTTGACCCATACACTCGCGAGGTTCGTCGACTGAGCTTCGAGCCAGGTATTGCGATGATTCACCGAGGCAGTGTTCCACACGCTGCACAACCTATCACCAGTGGCTCGCGCACCAATATCGTGTTGTGGCTGTATGGCGATCGCATGCAAATCCCTGTTCGCGGTATGACCCAACAGGTTGATGCGAAGACACGCTGGACTGTTCCTGCTTCCACGCCGGATAGCTACGCGCCATTTTGAAACAGAAAGCCCAGCTCTAAGCTGGGCTTTTATTGTTTAGGGCAAGTGGCACGCAGTACGAATCTATTGGAGGGGTTTGTTCGGTCGCTCTTCTCGATAGCAATGGTGTAAGATACTATCTATCTGGTTTCCAACCAGTAATCTAAGAGCTGGTGAGTAGATTTTAGAATCTGGTCCTAAGATCGCGTCTACATCCTTACTCCAAATTTCTTCTAATGTTTCGACCTCGTCTGAAGTAAGGACAAGTAAATTCTCTGGAGCTTTCTTGCCTAACGACTTGTAGGAGAGCTTAACCAGAGTGTTTGCGTATTTCACCCCCAGCTTGGTGGATAGAAATTCATCTGTGGATGTAACTTGTTGATGACTATAGTTCTCAGTTAGTATCGATGAGTATGTTTCTACCAAAAAGTCATCTTGTACGTTATTCATACAACTTACAAACATAGCTGGAGCAACGCCATTTGAAACACCATCGGCAAGAGCCAGCTTTAAGCCTACAAAATTCAATCTTGAAAAAAACTCAGCGGTCGAACCATTTACAGCACTTGGACTAGATAACACTAGTGTTCCGATAAACATATATACGTATTTCATATCCTTGAACCTAGTAGATTAATAAGGGGCACTACCTACCAACAAGATTGAGATGCCTTTATCACTGTGTTTCTAAGAAAAATACCCCACGAGTAAACCCCACGTTGATTATCATACTAGAGTCTAGGTCACATCCCCTTTTGCACCCAGTAAGTATAAATTCAGATAGCTAACTATTTTCCCATTGCGTGTGTCTCTGTCGGATCATTTTCTTATGTCTTAACGAGGAAACACTGGCTTAGACCTTTAGGTTCCATACTTGCTGCACCTCTTCGACACAGGTACAGCACAATGAGAACTCTAACCCTCTTTCTTTCCGTTCTGTTCTTTACTCCTATTTCCTTTGCCATGACGCTAACCAGCCCGCAAATCACCGAAGGCGAAACGTTCAACAAAGGGCAAATATTTAATGGCTGGGGCTGTAAGGGCGATAACTTGTCCCCTGAACTACTTTGGAAAAATGCGCCTGAAGGCACCAAGAGTTTTGCCGTGACCATGTATGACCCCGATGCGCCGACAGGCAGTGGTTGGTGGCACTGGGTAATGATCAATATCCCAGCCAATGTAAATGGGCTAGCACTGAATGCAGGGAAAGAAGGTGGTGAACACATGCCTGAAAAAGCGCAAATGCAGCGTAATGACTTTGGGTTTGTTGGTTATGGCGGCGCGTGTCCTCCGCCAGATGCGCCCAAACACAACTACCAAATTACGGTTTACGCGCTGGACGTCGAAAGCTTAGGTGTTCCCGCTGACGGCTCCCCTGCTCTCGCCGGATACTACATTCTTCAACACCGTATTGGCGAAGCGCAGTTAATCGCGCCAACCAACGCACGCGAGTAATCACATTTCAAAAGTGACCGGATTCTACGGCACAAAAAGGGAGCCATTACAGCTCCCCTTTTCCCCTATTGAACCGGCTTTATTTCTATCGTAGCACCGGCCTCTTTCAAGGCTGCTGCCATCTTCTCTGCATCACCTTTGGCCATGTTTTCTTTGAGCACTTTTGGAAGCTGCTCAACAACCGTTTTCGATTCAATCAAGCTAAGACCCGTTGCGTCTTTAACCGCTTGAATGAGGGCAACTTTGTTTCCATCAGCCGCGACAAGAACAACCTCAAACTTCGGTTCTGCAACGAGTTGGTTTTTCTGCATCAGCTCAGTCTCGATGCCTTTAAGCTTCATTTCATCAATCGCAAAATTCACCGCATTGAGCAGACCTTGCTCGCCTTTTGGGATGAGATAACCAAACTGGCTGCGCGTGAATGGATCATCACAGCGCGATGCTTCCAATTTGGCGTCGGTGACTTCGTAGAAAAAACCTTCTGGCGTTTCAGTGACCATCACATCGACATCACCCGCCGCGACTGCTTTAGGCACATCAAGGTTGTTTTCAAACTTGGTGAAGGTCGCGTTTGGTAAGTTCGCTTCAGCGAACTTCTCATTGGTTCCCCCAATGTTCACGCCCACTCTTACAGATGGCGTGTTCACTTTTTCAAGCGTGTCATACTTACCCGCGTTTCCTTTGGCAACGAGAAAACACTTCCCGAATACCATGTAACCTTGAGTCTGTTCGGCGTTAAGTTGACGCTGCATTCGTCGGGTTATCCCGCCCATCGCAATGTCGTATTTGTCTTCTTTCAGTCCGTCCAAAAGGCCTTTCCACGTTGTCGGCACAAACTCGACCTTTACCCCAAGCTGCTCCCCTAAATACTGCGCAACGTCGACGTCATACCCGGAATAGATTTCGCCGTCATAAAACGAAAAAGGTTTGTAGTCGCCAGTGGTGCCGACACGTATGACGCCTGCTTCGAGGATATCGTCCAATTGATCAGCTACAGCGAAACTGGAAAGGGATAAGGCAACCGTTGCGATAAGATGTGATGCTTTCATGGTGATAGGTCTTTTTTGATTATTGGTATTTTTAATCTATCAACCTCGCGGTGGTCATTGGGTCTAAGTATTGAGGATTAGGGTGTTTTCCTTTGTCCAACTGGCGACCATCTAGCTTGCCCTCCAGCCAAACCAGTCATTAACAATAAGTAGGTTGAGTATTCGCACTCAAATAGCGTAAGTTTGACGTTAATACTCTTTGGACGAGACAAAAAGAAAATGGCGAACATGATGGAGCAATTGGCGTTTTCCCTTTCTCTTGTCGCGCCCATATTTTTCATCATTTCTCTGGGTTTCATTTTCAAAAGAATTAAGTGGATTGATACCCACTTTATCGATATCACCTCTCGGCTGGTGTTCAACGTTGCCCTGCCAGCCATGCTGTTTTTAAGTATTGCCACCGCTGACCATAATTTCTCTCAGGCTACGGAATTTCTGGCTTTCTCGGTGGTAATGACGGTCGCTTTCTTTGTGTTTTGCGTTCTCTCAACCAACTTGGCTTTCAAAGACAACCCAGACAAAGGCGTTCTCATACAAGGTAGCTTTCGCGCTAACACAGCCATCATTGGCATTGCATATGTCGAAAAGGCGTTTGGTAGCCAAGGGCTTGCCTTAGCGGCTATTTACGTCGCGGTGATTACGGTAGTTTTCAATATTCAAGCCGTTATCTGCTTATCTCCGCGCGCGGCGGGCTCTAAGCTGCAATCGATAAAAGTGATATTCCTGAATCTTGCGAAGAACCCTCTCATTATCGCCATCACGCTCGGCGTTGTCGTTTCGCTGCTCAATATCACCCTCCCGCCAGTGGTTGTCGACACGGGCAATTACCTCTCTCGGATCGCGCTTCCACTTGCACTCTTGTGCACAGGTGGCAGTTTGGACTTTCGAATGATGAGAGACGAAAAAGCTTCTACCTGGTTTGCTGCCTCTAACAAACTGATGGTTGCGCCTTTTGCCTTTACCTTGATTGGCTATCTCTATGGATTCAGAGGGATTGAGTTAGGGATTTTATTCTTCATGAACGCCGCACCTGTTGCGGCAGCAAGTTATGCAATGACGCAGGCTGCGGGTGGCAATACAACCTTGAGTGCTAACATCATCGGGCTAACCACCTTGTTTTCGAGCATCACTGTCTGTTTCGGCTCCTTGGCTATGAAGATATTGGGGCTGATTTGAACGGCAAATAGCAAACAAAGCCGCTATAAAAGCGGCTTTGTCGGTCATTTTGCTGATTGAAGAGATGGCTGTTACAACGCACCACGGAAATCAAACAGCTCGTAATGTGTGTTGTTTTTAGGCATCCCCAGTTGTTCCAAGCCTTCTTGCATCGTTTTTCTCACTTCAGGATTGCCACAAAAATAGAGCGCAACTTGCTCAATATTACCTGATACATCTTGCGCGATTTTCTCTGGCGTCAAACGGCCATCTTCCGAATACACAATGTTCAGAGAGACGGTTGGCAACCCGGCGGTCAATTCCTCCAGCTCCGCTGCAAAGATGGCAGCTTCGGCATTTTTTACGAGGTAATAGAGCGTCACTTTCGGTGCATCTTTCTGCTCACTATTGAGTGACTGAAGCCAAGCAATAAAGGGTGTGATGCCAATCCCTGAGCCTATCCAAACTTGTTCTTTCTCTTTTCGATTTAGACGAAAACGGCCATATGGCATATCCAACCGGATCATTTGTCCGTTTTCCAAGTGCTCATATAGTGTTTTGGTGTAATCACCCAACGCGGCGACCGCAAAGACGGGCTTGCCACCATGTTCACTGCTGGCAATGGTAAACGGATGCGGCTCGCTGATGATCTTGTCGTTGTGCAACACAGAGATAAACGCAAACTGACCGGCTTCCCATTGCGGCTTTCCTTGCAGCGTTCTAGTGTTAAAACTCACTATGTTGTTACGCTTCGTCACCGCTTCTACTTTGGCGATGTAGTGCTTACTGGTGTCTTTCCCAAACGCATAGTAATACCACGCCCACACGCCTATCACTGCGGTCAAATTCATTGCAATGCCCGCAGGTGACAACAGCTGAAAAGGCCTTACCGCAAACAGGTAGTGGAATACGGAAATGAAGAACACCAGCCCCATCAGACGATGGCTCCATTTCCAGAGGTGATAAGGCAACATGCGCATGAAGCTCACTACAACCAATACCAGCAGCAGCCAAGTTGCCCATTCACCGGTATCTGAGCCTAATTCAATTAAGCTCGTTTCTTCTCGTTCGACGTCGGACTGTGGGACTAACCACCAGTGCATGAAAATCGAAAAGACAGACCACATTCCCGCCCATCGATGCGCTTTATACACTCGGTCCAACCCACCAAAGATGGACTCTAAGATCTCCATTCGTGTGGACAGAATGAATGCCAAGGCCATCCCCACCAGCGCGTTTGCGGCGAAGAATGCTGCAACCCAACGTTGAAGCGTCAACTCCTCTGGCAATAGGCTTCCTATACCTACAAAGCTCAGTATAACCAGCGCAGCAACCAATATGTTTTTCTTGTTATCTAATACAAATTTCAGTTTCAAAAGACATGCCCATCAAATGTTCACAAATTTCCCGAATGATTAGAGAGAGTTCTACATGTGAAATATAGTCACGAACATGTGAAAACAACGTGAAATTCGAAGCTGTCTCATTTGTGAAACTGACATTTTCTCCTGCTGAGTGAGCTATTGCGTACTAACGGGTGTTTTCAGCAAAAAGTGTTTCAAAAGCCCCCAACCAATCCAGAAAAATGCGGTTAAGGCGGTGGCGGTTAAAATTGCGGGCATCGGATTCTCTAGGGTACTGATGGAACCTGCATACGCGGCGATGAAGGTATAGGGCAAATTCACCGCACACCACGCCAGCAAGAAGGTAATAAAGCGCATGCGGCTGATGCCTGACATGCAGGCCGTCACTTCAGGAAGAATCGGCATGGCGCGAGAGAGAAGGATCATTAGAATGCCATGTCGTCGAAACTGCGCGCGAAGTTCTTGGCGTTTAGCGTCATCTTTCACCACCAGATTCACCAATTTCTCGCCATACAGTGCACTCAAGGCATAACCGCACACGCCTGCGAGCAAGGTGCCAGAGAACGCCGCGAGCCAACCAAGTTGAGCTCCGACAAAGTAGCCACCTAGCATCATGATCGACAGTGTCGGCACCGCGATGAAAAGATCCAAAAACAAAAGGAAAACAACCGCAACCACCACGGTGAACGCACTTAGCGATTGTGCCTGAGCCAACCACGACTCAATTTGGTCAAGACTCAACCAGCCCATCGCATTTGCGACAATGAAGGTGGAGGCAAAAAAGAGAGCCATTATTCCCATTAATTTCAGTAACGATGTCATAGCCCCTCCTTACGGGTAACGAACAGTAATCACAATTGGCGAAGCAACGCTGTTTCTATCAAGTCTTGCACTGGCAAAGCTTGGGGCTTTGAAAGTAATTCTTGCGCCATTCGAAAAGCCCAACCCTTCTTTTGGCCAAATTCCGGTCCAATTCTTAGTGACGCGACCATCTTCGTCTTCGTCATGCAGTACCTTGACTGCAAACACTTGAGGCGTTTCATCAAAGGTGACGACTTGCTCTGTTTTAGTCGTATTCAAGCTGATAATTCGCAGTGCCTTATCGTGTTGCTTTGGAAATCCTTCTTCGGCGAAAAGCATCACCAACACCTTGCCCGGTCGAGACACATCAATTCCTTTAACGGCAATGGTGACTTTGCTTTCTGTGGCATTTGTACTCATCGCAATGGCTCCTATTAACATCAATCCACACGCTGATTTCTTGGTTTTCATCTATGACCCTTTCAGTAGTTTGCGAGCAGCAAAAGGCGCGATAGCAAACAGAACTCTGAGTACACGCGTTGCGCCAATATCAAAGTCCTTATCTTTTTGCTCAATGCCCTCAATCATTTTTGATGCCGCCAATGTTGCCGATATCTTGTTGCTGCCCCGCCCTGCCGTCATTTGCGTTTCCACCAAAGGCATAAACACTTGCTGCACCTTGATCGGAGAGCCTTCAAATTGGTATCTCAAACTTTGGGACAAAATATTGAGCGCACCTTTCGTCGCGCAATAAACCGCAGAAGACGCTTTAGGCACGAGACTCAACGCCGAATTCACGTTGATGATTTTCGAGGATGAAGCGGACATTAACGAAGGCAGTAATCCGTGTATCAAGGCACACACGGCAGTGAGGTTAGTGTCGATTTCGTACTGAACAGTGCTGAAGTTGAAGTGTTTGTCGTTGAAATAAGGCGCAAACTGCACAGCCGCATTATTAATTAACACGTCTATTTGAGGGTGATGTTTCCCTATCAAGCTCGCGAGTCGATAAACCTCTTTGGTGTTCGAGAGATCGACCTGATAAGCTATAACGGACGGGTATTGTTCTTTTAACGCATCGAGTTTTTCCGAGTCGCGCCCGAGAACAATCAGTTGATTAGCATGAGAGAGTTGATCAACCAACTGGCGACCAATACCTGACGTTCCACCAGTGAGAACAATGGTTTTGTTGCGAAGTTCCATCCTGACTTCCTCTGTAATTCCAATGAAAGTCAGGATATCTGTGTCAATTCGTCAGCACTTTAACAAAGGTTAAAAGCACCCATTTATTTAATTTCGTTGATAGTGATTCTGTACACCGAGTTTCGCGCGAATACGGGAAAGTGACACTTCAGTAATGCCGAGGTAAGACGCAATGTGATAATTCGGCAGCGACTCAGCAAGTTCTGGCTGCGTATCAACAAACTGAACGTAGAGTTCGGTTGGGGAATGCAAAAGCAAGTCTGCTTCTCTTGCTTCCTTTTTCAATGCTAATGCAGTCACCATCTGAAGAAACGCATTTTTCCAACCCAGCGTGCCCTCACTAAGTGCCTTTAGTGCTTTCGCCGAGATTTCAAAACACACAGCGTCCGTCAGTACCTCGCAGCTAAATCTTGCGGGCAACCCTTTTGAGAAAGAAGACAAGCATGCAGAGACATCCGCACGTTGCAGGAAAGATTTGTTTCTTCGGGTACCATCTGGCGTGAGATAGAAGTTACACAGAGTGCCCGCACAGACAAATCGGACTTTATCTGCGACATCACCCGCTTCAAACAGGCATTCGCCTTTGGCAATGTGTTTCAGCGCACCTTTATCGACAAACGCTTGCCACTCTTCATCCGTCAGGCTAAACACCGAACGAAACCCCTGCTCAAACTGTGCCAGCATGTCTTGGCTGTTCATTCCCTTTCCCTGTTTGTTGTTTGGGTAAACGCATGAGTATTACGCATTATCGAACAGTCTCGATCTTATTGATCCCAATAAGGTTTACCGTCAAATCTTGCTGCGAGAAAATCAATCAAGGTTCGTACCCGGCGAGAAAGGTGCCGTGTTTGCGGGTAATGCAGTTTTCAGCGATCAGTCTTTGAGAGTACCGAGAAACAATACTATTGGCACAAGAGGAAGAACAAGGAGAAAGGCTTGCTCTTTGGAGAGAGCAAGCCTTTGATGGTTTAGAACGTCACTTTGAAAGACTTAACTTGGCAAGGTTTTAACGTGCCGAATGATTCTGCAGGAACCTCGCTGGGCACTACTGCTTCATCCAGTTGAGTCTCTTGCCATGATGTCACATCAGAGCTGAAAGTAACTGAATCAGTGATCGTTACGCTCTCCGACGGGTTGTAAACACGCAGGATCAATGCTCCATCATCTTCGGCTTTCTTCAGCACGCTTAGCACGACTCCGTCCAGCGACTTATTTAATAGGCTGTAAGTCAGTGGTAGGTTTTGCTCACCAACGTTTAGCTTCATCGCGTTGTAAGGGATCTTGTTGTAACACTGAATTGGCGTCACGTTGTCACGCGCATGGGCCATCACATTTGCTTCGATATGGTTACCTGAGAAGCCAAACAGTGCAAATTCACACACAATCTTGCCGCGAACTTGTGAGTCTGGCGTTGGGATCTTGATCCCTGACGGACGACCAGGACGCAGCAGCAACTCTTCTTTGCCAAGGGTGCCGATACCACGCAACAGTGTCAGTGCGAAGGTGTCACGCTCTTCATTGCCTTTGCTTGAAATCACTTCAAACTCGCGCAGACCATTTGTCATTAGTGCCATACCACCTTGCGGGTTTTCTACCGCCGCAAAGTTCATGAGCTGATAAACAGGTACAGGTGCTTCTTTCCAGCCTTCCGCTTCCCAGTTTTCCATTTCAGGGTCGTTGGTTTGGCGAGTAATCAAGCCAAATTGGTTATCCGCAACCACAGTCTCTGATACAAATGGGGTTGGAACCAAAACACGTACACGATGATCGTCCGCTTGGTTATCCAGTTCCATGCGCACTTCGATGCGGCGTGTGCCTTGCTTAAGTACCACTTGGCAGTTCACATCAAGGTAACCAGTCTGGCCCGAACGCGCTTCACGCTGCTGCAAATCCTCTGGCAAGTTCATGCGCAACTTGATGTTAGCAACCGATTGGAAACCTTCGTGTTTCACATTCACATCGGCTTCGAACTCATCCGAGTACAACAGCCACTCCTCGCGAGACGGTGAGTAGTCATATTCATCGCCATCATCTGAGCCATCTTCAATACGCAGAGCTTGCTCATAAAGGTGCTCTGTCTCTTTGTCGAAGATGTTCAGTGTGCCGTTCGCGTTGACGTGGATACGGTAGAACTCGTTTTCCAGCACATTGTCTTCATTAGAGATAACATTCGACTCAACGGCTTTTTGCAGTCCTTTTTCATGACCTTGGATGTGGAAGGTGGTGAAGCCCATCGCTGGTACTGTATGTTTGATCTGAATGTCATATTCGATAAACGGGTCATAGTTACCATAGTGAACGATTTGGCGGTCAATCTTACCTGGGTCAATCACGCGCTGATCTTGGATGAAGTACTCTACTGGCGAACCATTTTCATCAAAAATGTTGAACTGCTCTGCGCGAATAGTGATCGTGGTGTTCACGACTTCCCCGCGCGCATACGGTGACAAGTTGAACAGTGCGAGCTTATCGCAGCCTTCTCGGGCTGGCATGTGATCGACAATCTTACGTTTGTAGAAGTTGATCAGGTTGGTCGCCATGTCATCAGCCAGAATGTAGCGGTTCAAGATTTCTGCGTGGACTTTATCCGAGCAACAACATCCAATCGAGTCATGAGCATGGTTTTTCATGCTCTCTTTCCACATTTTCTCGATCAGACCGTGGTGGTACTCAAAGCCCAGTTTCCAAGCGATTGAAGCCAATGGCTCAAGAATGTTGACGATCTTGTTTTCGACTTCTGCGTGGATCAGTTTAATGTCCATGCGTGTTGACGAAATGGTGCGGTGAACACGCATGTATTTACCGTCGTTGAATTCGCCTTTGACGGTATCCAATTGGTCGCGAATCGCTTCAATGCGCTCGAAAACCTCTTCATAACGGCTCATGACAAATTCTTTGTCAGGGTATATGTCGCGCAGCTTATCCATCACCTCGAAAATATCTTGCTGGATAGGCATTTGGTCGTGACCGTTTGGCAGCAGGATGTCTTTGGTAACCGAAGGTTTTTCAAGCACAGGGAAATACTTATCCAAGCGTGCACGCAGTCCAGCTTCATCTTGAGGCAGGTATTTACCAATCGCATAACCTAGTGGCAGCACTTGTGCAGTCACTTCACTGCCGTCGTTTGATTGCCACAAAAATTCGGTTTTGTCCGTGCCATGACGCTCCGAGCAACCACGCCAGAACATCGCGCGATCGATACCAAATCCGTTGTAGATGGCAGGCAGTTGAGAGCTCATAGAAAACGAGTCTGGGAGATAGCCGATTTTCATTGGTTCGCCAAGCGCGAGACAGTCACGCAGTCCGTACAGCATGTTACGCACGATTGATTCACCAGAGACTTGCATGGTGTCGGTTTGCGAGTACCAAGGCCCGACAATCAGTTTTCCATTTTGAACCAACGCACGCACACGCTCTTTGTTTTCAGGTTTGATCGCGAAGTAGTCTTCCAACACCGCCGTTTGGCCATCAAGCACGTAATATTTGTAATCTGGATCGTTCTCCAGACGCGTCATGATTTCTTCCATGTTGTTCACGAGCAAGATACGGGATTCTTCGGTGGTGAAATACCATTCACGGTCCCAGTGCATGTGCGGAGTAATATGAACGCGAGATGTAGTCATAGTTGTATTACCTATAGCGCGATATACGTTAGCGAGCATTTGCTTAATCCGTATAACGCGCGAAATTTGAAAACAAAAAAGTCGGAAGACCAAAAAATTTTTACGCTTTCGCGGAGTGATTTTCCGCGAGCTCTAATGTGGACACAGTCCTGCTGCGTCCACGGTTATTGAGCATTAGTTTGACGTAGCAACTTGAACGTCAAATTGACCGCGTTTTACGGCGTGTGCACGCCATGCGATAAGCATTGCAGTCGAAATTGCTGTACCAATTAGTGCCGCACCTAGCCAGATTGCACCCGCACCTACTGCGCCAATTTCTGGGGTGTAATCAAGTAGGAACAATGAAACGATACCAGCACCCGGTGCTTGCAGACCGATGCCCGCTGCGCCCACGATGGCACCACATACTGCAGAGCCGACTAGGAACGAACCAATCACGCGAACAGGGTCTTCAATTGCCATTGGGATAGCACCTTCCGTAATACCAGCCAGACCGAGAAGCCAAGTGGATTTACCGGTTTCAATTTCAAAGTCTTTAAACAGACGAGGACGAAGCATGGTTGAAAAGGTGACGGTGAATGCAGATACCATTTTCACAGAAGCAAAAATTGCATATGGCACAAAGTTACCGTTTGCCATCGCACCCACACAGAAGAGATACGCGGCTTTGTTGATTGGGCCACCCAAGTCGGCAGAGACAAACAGACCAATCACTGCACCGAGAATAATGGCGTTAGTACCAGACAAGCCATTGAGGAAATCTGTCAGCCCTTGGTTCAACCACGCAACGGGCTTACCCACGACAAACAACATCAGAGAGCCAACTACCAAAGTACCCAACACTGGATAGAGGTAGAACGTGAGAAAACCGTTGAAAGCTTGGCTAACACGCACGTTTTCTTTTACCCAGCGCATGAAGTAGCCTGCAAGCAAACCACCCGCGACACCACCAAGGAAACCCGCACCAATCAGGTTCGCCGCAAGACCTGCTGCAAAGCCCGGACCGAGTGCTGGTTTATCCGCAAGCGAATAAGCGGTATAGGCTGCCAATACCGGCACCATGAGCGTGCCCAATAGGCCACCACCCAGCTTACGGTACATGTTCAGCCAGCTACCTGCTTCGTTGTAAAGCGCAAGCATTTCAGGACTGATACGCGACAGCAGAACTGCAATCGCCAACACAGTACCACCAGCCACAATGAGCGGTACGGCAAACGAAATACCTGACAGTAGTGCCTGTTTGACGTCGGTTTTCCAAGAGTTATGTTTCTTAGGTGCATCAGATGCGATCGCACGCTCCGCGCCAGATCCATTTTTACCCGCTTCAATCGCCTCTTTTAAAATGCGTTCTGAATGGCGAATTGGCTCTGCAACAGGTACTTCAATGCGAGGAATGCCGTCAAAACGCTCAAGCTCTTTGATGGCGACTTCGGCTGCAAATACAACGGCTGTTGCACGATTAAGTTGGTCCGCGGTTAGGCGATCCTCAATACCGTTTGCGCCTTGCTTTTCCACATGGACATTAATGCCGAGTTTTTTACCGGTTTTTTCTAAGTACTCGGCGGCCATGTAGGTGTGTGCGATACCTGCTGGGCACGCAGTTACACATACAATTGTTGGAGAATTTGTATCAATGATGTCTTCTTGATGTGCTTTTTCTTCTTCTTTAGAAAACAATGACAGCAACTCTTCCGCATTCGTTGCTTTTAGCACAGCTTCCCTTACATCATCATCAACGAGCGTAGTGGTAAGTTCTGTCAGCAATTGAATGTGCGTTGAACCTGCTTCTGCATTGGGGATGGCAATTAAGAAGATCAGGTTTACGTCTTCATCTTCGTCCAACCCCTTCCACTTGAGGTCTTCTTTCAATGTAGCAACAGCAAACGATGCTTCTTTTACCGCATCGCTTTTGCCGTGAGGTACCGCAAGGCCTTCGCCAAGTGCCGTTGGCCCCTGCTCTTCGCGAGCAAAAACAGCATCTAGAAATTGTTGTTTGTCGTACAACTTACCTTGTTGATCAAGTTGTTCCGCCAGTGCAAAAATCGCTTCTTCACGGCTGGTGAAAGTCGTCTGAAGGTTAATCAGCGATGGGTGGGTTAAAGCGGGTAGGTTCATAACGTGTGTCCCATTTTCACGGTATCGTTCAATACATTGCTGTCCTAACAACAACGCTGCGAATAATACCTATTAAATACAAACTATCTGAGATCGGGATCATAAAAGGAAATATTTGTATTATTGTTGTATTAATTTGTATTTAAATTAGAATACAAACTTGTCTTGAGATCTCTAAGTTGTATGATACGAAAGAGATAACCCTTCCCTATGACTTGGATTTCTTACGACGAGCCGAGCGGGATATTAGAGAGAGTACAATGGCGAGGCTACCCCTATATCGAAAGATTGCCGATGAGATTCGAAACAAAATTGGCACCGGTGAGTACAGAGTTGGAACTGCGCTTCCTACAGAAGCACAGCTAAGAGAGGCGTTCTCTGTTAGTCGTGTGACAGTGCGTCAGGCAATTAAACTTTTGGTCGAAAATGGGGAGCTTGAGAGCAAGCAAGGCAGCGGGACATACGTAAAAGAGAGTAAGGTCAATTATGACATCTATCAGCAAACCAGTTTTGCTGAAAAGTGGGCACATTTAAACTCCAGTATCCGCAGTGAAATCCTTGCCTTTGAAATCCGCCCCGCCTCGCTGACAATGGCTGAAAATCTGCAAATCAACGAAGGGGACCAAATTTTCTATGTCAAACGTGTTCGTTTTGTTGATGACAACCCAATCACCGTAGAGGAAACTTGGCTGCCAACGGACATGTTCCCTGACTTGACTTACCAAGTGATGCAAGGCTCAAAATATGAGTTTATCGAGCAGCAGAAAGGGTTAGTCATTGACCGCAGCGAGCAGGAAATCATTCCAATCCTTCCGCCAAAAGAGATTGCAGATCTTCTCGGCATCGATCCTTCTCAGCCTATTATCGAGAAACGCACTCGCGGTCACCTTCATGACGATAGTGTTTTTGAATATAGCCGAAACTATTTTAAATCAAGTGATTATAAATTTACGCTAGTCGCAAAACGTAAACGTCATTCTGAATAGGCCTAACTTGAACGGTAGCGTTCTTATTGATCCCAATAAGGTTTACCGTCAAATCTTGCCGCGAGAAAATCGATCAAGGTTCGTACCCGGCGAGAAAGGTGTCGTGTTTGCGGGTAAATGGCATAAGCATTTAGCTCACCAAACGCATTGCCGGGCAAAATGGTTTTCAAACGCCCTTCTTTGAGGCCTTTGTGAACGACGAAAGTCGGCAAGTGCGCGATGCCCATCCCTTTCTCTACCGCAGACAACAAGAATTCGCCACTGCTCGCTTTTAAAACTGGATTGATTTTCACTTTTTGCTGTTTTCCGCTTGGCGTCTCGATGCGCCAATGCGAGACATCTTTACTCAAGCTATACACCAACGCTTGATGGTTGATGAGATCATCAAGATTTTCTGGCTCACCATGTTCTGCAAGGTATGCCGGACTTGCGCAAAGTACATGTCGGATAGACGCGATTTTTCGGGCCAGCAGGGTGGAGTCTGGCAATTCCGCAATGCGAATCGCCATGTCATAGCCTTCTTGGATTAAATCCACTTTTCTATCGTTGAAGTCGAGTTCAAATTCTATTTGTGGGTGTTCTTGCAAGAAATCATTAATAGCATCACCGATGTGCAAAACTCCGAACGTCGAGGGCACAGCCAGCTTTAAAGGGCCTTTTAACACGCAATGTGCCTGAGACGTCGCTTCTTCTGCTTCTCGCAAGTCTTCCAAAATGCGTAGGCAATGCTTGTAGTATTCCGCGCCCGTATCGGTGGTATGCATGGTGCGCGTGGTGCGGTGAAAAAGCTGTACGTTGAGGTGCGTCTCTAACTCTTTTAAGCGGCGGCTTACTGCAGACTTGGCAATGTTCATACGATCTGCTGCCCCACTGATACTGCCAATCTCCACAACCCGCACAAAGGTTTCCATGTTCGCTAGCTTATCCATGCCTTCCTCATTGTTCACTTTTCAAGAACAGTTATTTACTCGGAGTGCTGTTTATTCTCCATCCTAGCATTTGTAGAGTGGCCGAGTCGCTTAAGGACAAAGACACAAAGCAAGGATCACATTATGAAAAAGACAATAATTGCTCTCTCAATGATCACAGCCACTTTCAGTGCCGCTTCAGTGCTTGCCAATGACCCAGTTTGGGATGCCAACAAAGTGCAACTGGTGAGCGAAAAGCTAGGGGAAGGTGTTTACGCCTACTACCCAAGCGATGCCAAGCAGCTTGAACAGAAAGGTCTGCCAGTTGCCACCAGCGGCGGTTTCGTTGTCGGTGACAAAGGTGTGCTAATCATCGACACCATGTTGAATGAACGTCTGAACCAACAAGTTCAGGCATGGTCGCGAAAGAAGCGAAAAAGCCAATTATCTACGCTGTAAACACCAGCTTTCACGGTGACCACTCCTACGGCAACATGTACTTGCCAAAAGACACCAAGATCATTCAGCACGAAGTGACGCAAGACTATATCGACCATCACTTTGAACAAGACACACAGTTTATGATGCAGAACTTTGGTCAAGGGCGAGGCATTGAAGAAATCGTCCCTGTCGATGCAGACATTCTCGTCGGTAAAGGCGGCGATATTAAAGTCGATCTTGGTGGTAAGTCTGTTGAGATTATCGACTTTGGTTTCGCACAAACAGGTGGTGACTTGTTTGTTTGGGAACCAGAATCTAAAACCATGTGGACGGGTAACCCGATTATCACGGTAAAACCATCACTGCCTTGGCTACTCGATGGTCATCTGCTGGAAACCTTGGCATCGCTGAAAGCGATGAAAGCCTTCTTGCCAGAAGATGCCACGATTGTCCCTGGCCACGGTTCGCCAATGACGGTTGAAGATATTCAATGGCACATTGATTACTTGGAAGCGGTCAAAACGGGTGTGCAAGAAGCGATAGATGAAGGTCTATCACTGGGTGAAACCGTAGCACGTGTCAAACTCCCTGAGTTTCAGGGCTACGCACTGTATGGCTGGGTACATCCGGGCTTGAACGTTCCCGCCGCATACCGTGATTTGTCAGCGAACAAATAAGATTGAAAAGGCACGCTTGAAGTGCCTTTTACTTTTACCATAGAAAGGAGTTCTATCGCTCTTTGCAAGACGCAGTGAGCCAATCAAAGAAATGCATGGCAACTGAATGCTCGCGACATGCTGGGGAGCTGTACAAGTAATAAGCCCCACTCTCAATTGGTGTCACTGAGCTGTCCGGCCACGGTACAAGTTCACCTGACTTTAAATACGGCGCAATGAGCTCATTCGCCCGACCATCACACCTTGCTTATCCAACACAGATTGCAGCAGTAATGAATAGAGACTGGCTCGGCGCGTGTTCACGGCAATTTCGGGAAACTTATCGCGCCAATAACGCCAGTCATCATCCAATTCATGTCTTGATAAAAGGTGGGCGACGCATCATTAAAACCTTTTTCGCTCACCGGCAGCAGGTATTCAGGCCAAAGTTTTTGCCAAGAACCACCGGGATCATGCTGAAAATAACCCAGTGCCAAGTCTGTTTCTTTGGGCTGACCCGAAATGGTTGAAACTGCCGTAATTTCAACCTCATGGTTTGGAAAGGCATGATGATAATCGCCCAACCTTTTATGAAGCCAAAGCTGAGCCACCGCATGTTGCGTTGCCAATTTCACAGGCTTTAGCCTCCCGCTTCGCACCTGCTCCACATCCCGCTCAAGGTGAGCCAGTGATTGACGAATCAGCGATAAAAATTCTTGGCCTTTTGCCGTCAATGACACGCCTTTTCCATGCCGCGAAAACAATTCAACACCTAAGTTCGCTTCAAGCTTTTTCACCTGATACGCAATCGCGGCAGCGGTCAAGAATAGCTCCTCACCTGCCCTTGCGAAGCTCTCGTGCTCCGCCGCGGATTCAAAAGCAATCAGAGAATCAAGCGGCGGTAGGTTTGAAAATCTGACCGATTTCATTGCTCTATGCCCAAAATAATTTTTGCCTTGGATAAAAAATAATCTATTTGTTTGAGACAAACGATTTTGTTGAGATGAGTTTGAGATCAGACGCATCAGGAAGCCGACAAATGACCTACCAAGCAAAGCCATGGATTGATCCAGCACTTAACCAATTTGCGATAAACACCCTTAATGAATACAAAGGGGAATCAGCAGGCGAACTCGTCAACCAGATTTATGCGCTTGCAGAAGAGAACCGTCATATCCATGAAATGGCGTGTATTAACCTCAACCCTGCCACCAACATCATGAACCCCAAAGCGGAAGCTTTGCTTGCTTCTGGCATCGGCTCCCGCCCGTCATTGGGTTATCCCGGCGACAAATATGAAATGGGGTTGGAGGCCATTGAGAAGATAGAGCTTATTGCCGCTGATTTGGCGTGCGAGATTTTCAATGCCCGTTTTGCAGAAATCCGCGTTGCATCCGGCGCAATGGCAAACCTTTATGCCTTTATGGCGACCAGCAAAGCTGGCGACACAATCCTTGTTCCACCCGCGTCGATTGGCGGTCATGTCACCCATCATAACGCAGGTGCCGCAGGGCTGTTTGGCTTGAACATTGTCGAAATGGCCGTCGATGCAGAGCACTATACCGTCGATATTGACGCTGTTCGCCAGCAAGCCAAGGCACTGAAGCCTTCATTGATAACCATTGGTGGTAGTCTGAACCTCCTTCCCCATCCGGTTAGCGAACTTAGAGCCATTGCTGACGAAGTTGGCGCAAAGCTTCTGTTTGATGCGGCCCATCAATGCGGGATTATCGCAGGGAAAAGCTGGCCCAACCCGCTCTCTCAAGGAGCACACCTAATGACGATGAGCACTTATAAAAGCCTAGGCGGCCCCCGGGGGATTGATCGTCTCAAATGACGCAGAACTGATGGCAAAGATTGATGCGATTGCATTTCCTGGTCTGACGGCGAACTTTGACGCCGCAAAGTCTGCCGCGCTGGCGGTATCGTTACTTGATTGGCGCGAGTATGGCGAGGCATATTCAACGATGATGATTGCGACGAATCACGCATTGGCAATGGCCTGCAAAGATGAAGGGCTGCCCGTTTTTGAGGTGGCATCTGATGGGGGTAAGACGCCTTCGCTCTCTCACCAATTTGCTATCGAAGCAGCACGTTTTGGTGGCGGTCAAACCATGGCGAAGAAACTCAGACAAGCCAATATTCTCACTTGCGGTATCGGTCTTCCTGTCTCCCCCGTAGACGGCGACATGAACGGTTTGCGCTTTGGCACGCCAGAAATAGTTCGCGCTGGCTTTACCGTTGAAGACATGGCAACAGTCGCACGACTGATTGCTGACTGTTTGTATGACAGAATGCCAATGACAGAGATTGCCCAAGCCGCAAGTGAACTTCGGAGCCGCTACCAGACGTTAGCATTCGTTCAGCCATAGATAAAAATTCTTTGTCCGGGTCGAGAAATTAATTCGTTCGACCCGATTTTCAATATCCGTAGAATGCTGCGCTTTCCGACCAAGAGTTAGCGAGCACATATTGAAAATCGGCAAACGTTTGAATCAATTGCATGACATGGTGAATGAACCCTATGACCATATTTGGGATTGTTGCTGTGACCACGGTTTGCTCGGAGCCGCATTACTCAACTCGCAACCCACTGCGCACATCCACTTCGTTGATGTCGTCCCAACGCTGATCGATGCGCTCTCAAACCGGCTCAAACTGCATTTCCCAGAAAACTATCGCTGGGAAGCCGTTTGTATGGATGCAGGGCAACTGCCTTTGGCGACCTATTCAGGTCGACATCTCGTCATCATTGCGGGTATTGGCGGTGATTTGATGATGGATATGCTCTCTACCCTACAAGGCAAGAACCCAGATTTAACCTTGGATTTTCTGCTTTGCCCGGTACATCACCAGTATGCATTGCGCGAGTTGTTGATTGCACGACAATTCAAGCTCAAAGAAGAAAAGCTGGTTGAGGAAAACAGCCGTTTTTACGAAATGCTGTTAGTAACAACACATGATGACAGTAACACGTTGCCTGACGTCACCCGCACGGGTTCTCGTTTATGGCTGTCAGACAGTGATGCTCAACGTAAAGCATGTGAAAACTACTTGGCGAACACCTTGGCGCATTACCAGCGAATTCAACGTGGTAAACCTGAGCAAGTCAGCGACATCGTGACGGCTTACGAGCAAGTCAGGATTTAAGTGAAATTGTGGGAAAGAAATTGCGCGTTCTAAGGTCTTCTATGTTGCAGGTAGTGAAAAACGCTTGTTCTCCAAAAAAGAATAATACCCGCAGCGTGACCATCTCCACGTATTGCGAATAACATTCCCTCCATTTTGGCAGCCTTACGGCTGCCACTTTTATTCCAGCCACTCACGATATGCGGTTTCTGCATCGCCCAGATAATCCAATATCCAGTTAATCGCGGGATTTTCTTTATCTGTTCGCCAAGCGATACAGCACGGGCTTTTGTCTGGCAGTTAAATCAGGTCTTTCTCCACCAGCTTACTTTTCTTAAAGTGCCTGCCCCTACTAATACCAAAACGCTTTGTTAGGGCACAATTCTCAAAGATGACCACCTTACTAGCCACCCTTTTGAATTTACACGGTTATAAAACGTATTTAGTGATCTTCTCGGGTTACGTGTGACACAGAAACCAAACAGTGATTCATAGCCAAAAGCTGAGATACATTCATAGGTTTCAGGTGAGATTTGTCTGACAGCAACAGCCGTTTCTTGCTCTGGCCAGTAGCTCATTGCATCCAATGAGCTACAATATGGCAAGTCACCATTTCGAACGTGCATTACTGCTTGATTGCGGACTTGCCAGTTAATTTGTGGCATTTGCTGCTTGAGCTGAAATTCATAGGCTAAATAAGCACTAGGGTCTTGCTCATTAGATTCGAAATAGATTACATCAACATCGTTCAAAGGGGCTGCAACCTCAAAGCCATGTAGCGAATCCCATACGAGATTTCGAACAAAACCAGCTGCAATATAGCATTGAGGTAGACCAAGTTGAGAAACGTAGTTTAAAGCTTCAACTCTGATTGGATCTTGTTTGATTAATTCTACGATTCTATCCATTTTGCCTTGTGCCC
>NZ_LNTY01000004.1 GCF_001559595.1 Enterovibrio coralii
GTATGCATAGAATTTGGTATTGGGACTCTCACTAGCCTCCGGCTTGAGTCCCGCTGGTGCGCCAGCCCGGCCGTTCCGCCAACGATTTAAGCCCGATGCGAAAGCGTCGGGCTTTTTTCTTATACGCGCCCCCGAAAGTGCTTCGCACTTTGGTCACGTTCGGAAGCCCGGCGCGTTGAGTCCCAGTCGAGCGCGACCCCGGCCGTTCCGCCAACACAACGAAGCCTCGCTAGAAATAGCGGGGCTTCTTTTGTGTCTTCTGAGGCAGAAAAGCCAAATTTCCTAAGCCGCTTTGTGGTCTTTTCTCGCTATCTTCTGCGTTGACTCTTTCCCGTTCAGAGCCATAACGACCTGTTTAGCAACGGCGGCGACCACAGGGACTGCCACGCTATTCCCAGCTTGCCTTCTAAGTTGTGCGTAGGACACAACTATCTTGAATGACTCTGGAAACCCTTGAAGCCTCAGTAACTCTCGCTCTGTTGGCCGACGAATGCCGTTAACCAACAAATAATTGTATGAAGCACCTGCTCGCAGAGCACATGAGTAGGGAAGGGGTGAGATGTTGCCTGAGACATTTTGATGCCAGATGCTGGGGAAAGGCGCGTGCTTTTTTAAGTGTTTAATCCGGCTTCTTCGGATTGCATCTGTGACGAAATAACCTTTGTCGACATCGCTATCCTCCTCCAAGATGGAGGCAAGAGAGAAAGACCGTTTGCCTTTTGGGAAACGGAATGCCTTAGCATCATCTCTAAAGCCAACGATAAAGGTGCGTTCCCGCTTTTGAGGAACACCGAAATCAAGGGCATTTAAAACAGTGTGATGGACATGATAGCCCAGCCCTTCAAGTGTCTTCAGAATCACTTTAAACGTGTTGCCATTATCATGAGATTTCAATTGCTTAACGTTTTCAAGCATAAAGGCTTTAGGCTTTTTGGCTCTTAGAATTTCAGCGATACTGAAAAAGAGAGTGCCTCTAGTGTCTTCGAAGCCCTGCATTTTCCCTATGATGCTAAATGCCTGGCACGGAAAACCACCCAGCAGCACATCGTGATCGGGAATAGAATGGGGATCAATGCTGGTGATATCGCCGTGAGGTTTTTCTCCAAAGTTTGCTTCGTAGGTTCTTTGCGCATACTTGTCCCATTCAGAGGAAAACACGCATGTGCCACCTTGCGATTCAAACCCTAACCGTATACCGCCAATCCCTGCGAAAAGATCGATAAATTTGAAAGACATAAATCCTTTTGAATCTCGTTGTTTATCGACACCACTTTTTATCCTCAGTGGTGATTTCCAATTCAACTATAAGAAATAGCAAAGAAATCTGCTCAAAAAAGCATCTGATATGTTCTTTGCGACGGATTTAACCTGCGCATGGCAACGAACAGCAAACGAGTTACGCTATTGTTTGGTTGCAAATTAACCAGTTGAACGCTTGAGGCTGAATTTCCTATTTACACCGCCAAGAATGACCAGTAGTATGCGTGTCTCTTCGGAGGGATGGCTGAGTGGTTGAAAGCACCGGTCTTGAAAACCGGCATACGTTAATAGCGTATCTAGGGTTCAAATCCCTATCCCTCCGCCAAATTAGATTAAGCCCGCTCACTGAGCGGGCTTTTTCGTATTTGAAATAGACCTTCGGAGATAGGGATGCAGAACCCTAGACCCTAGGTTCAGCCGAGCGAAGCGAGACAACGTTGCCCGGCGAAGCAGAAAAGCAACGGCCTAAAGGGCAAGGGAGTGAAACGACCGAGTAAATCCCCATCCCTCAGCCAAATTAGAAAAGGCCGCTGAGAAATCAGCGGACTTTTTGCATTTATACGACTCGAAAGGATAAGGTGAGGAAGCCTAGCAAGGATTCAAACGAGCGAAGCGATCGCAAAAATCACGCTAATGAAAATTTCTTCTCGAACAAATATCAAAAAGCCCGCTCATCAAGCGGGCTTTTTCGTCTTCGTATATTGCTGTTTTTAAACTGGCTTAACAAAGTGCTTTGGAGCTACGTTGAGGTTGGTGAGGAGACGAATACGTCTCCCTGTCAAACCCGGGCTCATGCCGCCTATACGCTGCCAGGTTGACCAACCTGGAACACCATCACTTTTGTCGAAGTATTTGTTTTGGTCAAGATCACCAATGTAGTGCGTTGTTGTTGGATCGCCTACGGTAAACGCATGGTCAGTTTGGCCACAAACAGTGTGAGTTAATGGTGCTTCCATCAGATCGCTTTTACAGAAATCTTGTGCGGCTTTGAGCACATTCGTAGCGCGCAATTTAGTGTCTTTGATTGGGCTACTGGTGGCGAGAGATAAACTGAATTTAGGGTTTTGAACGCCACTGCCTTCTTTCAATATTTCCAAAAGACGGGTGGTGTATTCGTAGGCCTTTTTTGTGTAACTCTCGTCTAGGTGGCAAAGAACAACACTGTCAGAGTGGTCTTCTACAATGATCAGGCAGTGACAAGGGCCAACACCTGTCGTAGACAGTACAGTTTTTGTTTGGTCTGGAAACTTGTTGGGCTCAAAACAAAAACCCGCATACTTGCGGGACAACCAAAATCTTTCTTGCTTCATCCAGCGGCTTTGTAATCTTTCCCTGCTCTAGAACTTTTATCATGTAGAAATATCCCTTTTCAATCTACCGTTTTGTGCTGACAAACGAGCACGACAACACCTAAGTACTCGAACTTTATTGTTTGTTTACATTGAAGTAATCGACAGCGCGTCTTACCCACGAAACAACACTTATGTTTGCTTTTCATAGTAAGAGCAGATCATTTCAAGCGAAACACCGAAAGAACCTATTGAAGGATCTTTTGACATTGAAAGAGCTCAGATGTGATCGGTGACATCAAATAATGTAACATAAATGATACTGATGTTTAAATATTTGGATAAATCTCATTTTTGTGATACAAAATTAAGACGTTTTTGTTTGTTTTGAAGCGTTTTAAACCGAATTGAGATGTACTAAGTCTGTGAGCAAAGGATATGCACGTAATTACGTGAAAGAAAAGAATAAAACCCTTTGCTTACTAAGTGTTTACAAGCGTCTGGTTCGGTTGATCATTATAAAAAAAACTCACTTTTTGTTGTGAAAGGATGTCGCAACATTACAGGGAAACTGCACAAGTATGGTATTCACGGAAGATGTAAAACTTTCACTTTCCTCCCCCATTTCAGATGAATTGCCTTGCGGCAAATACTTAAAGAACGATCGTGCTACCTTTAGGCCACTAAGGAATGAGTTCAACGTTGCTCAAACCGCCCTAAGAAAGCTCGCACAAAATCCTGATGAATCGGACTTGAGGTTCTGTTTGAGGAAAACCATCAGGCATGGAGCCAGCTTGGTTCAACGCTGAAGAAGACATTTGAAAGCGATAGTAGGGACATCGAACTAATCGGCTGGATGCTAGCGGTTCAGCTTATTGTCGACCAATCAGTGAATGGTGCAGCTAATCTCATTGAGTGGTTGAACACCTTGGTCGATGACCAATTCGATGCGTTAAACCCAGTATTGCCAGAAGAAAAGCTTTCAGGTGAAGGCGATGAGCTTAGAAGGCAGCAATACGAAGCCAAGGTCAAAGCATTCTTCCAGATATGTGGTGACAGTGAAGACAGCAGTTTAATATATGCGCCACTTCTCATGCTGCCATTGGTCGGCGACATCACCTTTTTCCAATTCAGAAGCGCGGAGAACAAAGGGACAGTCAACACACTGCGCCAAGATGCAATGCAGATGCTGTCCTCTCAGAAAGCTGATGTTCAACAACGCATCGACAATTTAGACAGACTCTCGTCCCAGCTTGTTTCAGTCTCTGAGAGTGTGAATAAACTCACTGTCCCACTTCAAGTAAAAGGTGTGAACTTTACCTTTGCTCTGTCACTCATTGCCAAAGTGCAAACGGCACTTTTGTTCCTCACCGGACTTAAACCCACCAAAGAGCAGGCAGCAGCCACAGCACCTACACCAGAAACTTCTTCCATCGATTCACCTACTGATGTGCCACAAAACACGGCGGTAGAAGTGATGGCTCAAGACAACATTTCCGTGTCGGTTTCGCAGTCCGCCAATTTTTCAGATGCTGCGAGGACAAACAGTATGAATAGGGATAAGGCATTCGCTCAACTCCGTGAACTCTCAGAATATTTTCGCGTGAGTGAGCCGCATAGTCCGGTTTCTTTCTTACTCGAGAAAGCTATTCGCTGGGGCTATATGTCACTTCCAGAACTGATGACGGAATTGATGTCCGATAGGAAGAATGAACAGGACAAAATCTTCAATCTGATTGGGTTAGACAACGAAGAACAGGTATCGCTACCCTCAAGCGCATCAGGTACCTCTACAACTCAATCCACCTCAAATTCAGCACAGGAGCAGCAGGCTGCTTCTGAGCCGAAGGCAAAACCACAGGAAAGCACTAACAAAACTTCATCCGGTTCAACTGGTTTGCGCTGGTAGCGAAGGAACACGTTTAAATAAAAAGGGGAAATTATGGCAAGTATCTACATGCGCATTGACGGCGTTGATGTTAAAGGCGGCGCGACAATCGAAGGACTCGAAGGAACGGGTTGGTTCGCAATCAGCTCATACAAGTGGGGCGGTGTACGTAACGTTGCTATGGACATTGGTAACGCGAACAACGCTGACTCAGGCATGGTTGCTATCACTGAAGTGAACTTTACCAAGCAAGCTGATGGTGCATCTGAAGATCTGCTTTCATTCCTGTTTAGCCCAGGCAAAGAAGGAAAAATGGTGGAGATTGCGTTTACCAAGCCAGAGTCGGGTGGTCAGGGCGCTATCGTTTACTTCCAAATCAAACTGTCTAACGCACGTTTGGTTTCTTACAACGTTGAAGGAAGTGACGGTTCTCAGCCAATTGAGAAGATCTCTCTGTCATACATTGAGATCTCTCAGAAGCACAACTACGAGCTCGAAGACGGCGAAATGAAGGATGGCGGTATCGTTACCTACAACATCCCTCAAGGCAAACTCCTGTCAGGTGCTAAGTAATTTGTAAGCGCCTGTTTATGTAGTCGGCGCTTTTTCTTAGTGACGTAAATTTTAAAATGGAATTGTGTTATGGCACTGAATGCACAACATAAACGGGTAAGTAAGAACCGAGTCAGTATTACTTATGATGTGGAAACAAATGGGGCCGTGGAAACCAAGGAACTGCCTTTCGTGGTTGGTGTCATTGGTGACTTCTCCGGTCACAAACCTGACTCAGATAAAGTAGATTTGGAAGAGCGTGAATTTACAGGGATCGACAAGGACAACTTTGATTCCGTAATGACGCAAATCCATCCTCAACTCAGCTACAAAGTTGACAACAAGTTGGCAGACGATGATAGCCAATTTGAAGTGAACCTTAGCTTCCAATCTATGCGTGACTTCCATCCAGAGAGTCTGGTTGAGCAGATCGATCCATTGAAGCAGTTGGTGGAAACCCGTAACCAGCTGAAAGATCTGCTTAGCAAAGCCGACCGCTCTCGTGATCTCGAACGCCTGCTGAAAGAAGTTCTTCAGAGCACTGACGCCATCCAAGGATTGGCAGACGAGCTGGGTGTGAAAAAGGAAGGAGATGAGTAATGTCTACTGAACAACAAGCCGGCCAAGCCGGAGCAGAAGCAGCAGAAGGTCAGGCAAGTTTCCTTGAACGCGCCATTACCGCTACGACTCAAACGCCGCCTGATACGACAAAAGAGCTGCTTTCAAACCTGACCTCACAGGTTCTTGATGGAACAGTAACGTGGGATAAAAACCTCACGTTGACCATCGAGAAAGCGATTATTGCAATCGATGAAAAAATTTCAGAACAGCTTGGCACTGTGATGAAAAACAAAGACTTCCAAAAGCTGGAAGGCACTTGGTTGGGTCTGCAAAAGCTAGTTAAAAACAGCGACCTTGGTCCAGATTTGAAAATCAAGCTGGCAGATTACACCAAAGATGAGCTTCTGGAGCAGTTTGAAGACGCGCCAGCTATCGACCGTAGCCGCTTCTTCACCATGGTTTACCAAGAAGAGTTTGGCACTGCAGGTGGTCAACCTTACGGTGCGCTGATTGGTGATTATGACTTTGGCTACGGTGATGAAGACGTTGCATTGCTTCGCTACATGGGTGAAGTGGCGTCAGCATCTCACGCGCCTTTCGTCGCGGCAGCGAATGCAAGCATGTTTGACTTTGATTCGTTCCAAACCTTCCAAGAAGGTAAGCCAGTCGCAGCAGGCTTTGATTCTCCAGCTTACGCAAGCTGGAACGCATTCCGCGCGAGCGATGACAGCCGTTACGTTGCGCTGACTCTGCCTAAAACACTGGCGCGTTTGCCATATGGTGCAAATACCATCCCAGTGAAGTCTTTTGCATTTGAAGAGCTTAAAGCGGGTGCAGACGGTTCAGCAGTACCAGAGTCTGAAGATGATTTCGTGTGGAGCAATGCTGCGTACGATTATGGTTTGAACCTGACCAACGCTTATCGCCAATTTGGCTGGTGTACAGCTATTCGTGGTAATGACAATGGCGGTAAAGTTGAGAACCTTCCTAACTTTACATACAAGAACGACGCGGGCGATCTTCTCCAGCAATGTCCAACAGAAGTTAACCTGACGGACGAGCGTGAGAAAGAGCTGAGCGACTTAGGCTTCTTGCCATTGGTTCACTACAAGAACACCAACTACGGCGTGTTCATGGGCGGCCAGACTGCGCATAAACCAAAAACGTACACTGACCCAGATGCAACAGCGAATGCTGCAATTTCCGCTCGTCTGCCATACACAATGGCAAGCAGCCGCATTGCGCACTACCTGAAAGTGATGGGCCGTGACAAGATTGGTTCACACCTCGAAGCGTCTGATGTGGAACGCGATCTGAATACTTGGATTCACCAGTACGTTAATCCAAATGCACTCGGCAACGAAGCGAAAGCTCGCCATCCTTTGGTTGAGGCCAAAGTAACGGTACAAGAGCAAGCGGGTAAGCCTGGCGCGTATTCAGCGGTTGCATATCTGCGCCCTTGGCTGCAAATGGAAGAGTTGACGACCTCCTTGCGGATGGTTGCCAACATTCCAGGTTAATCCTTTGCGGGGGCACCTTGCCCCTGCACAGGACTTGGACTGCCGCCTATGATGTATAGCCCAAACTCAGCAACACCTTTCGGAACCAGCGAGCACTGGCGGGCTCTGCTGGATTCTTCACGCTCGAACAACGTCGGGCAGTTTAAAGCGATATTAAGTAAGTTGATCGATGCACTGGATGAAAAGATCAGCGAACAGCTCTCTGCTGTTATCCAGGCTCCCGAATTTAAAAAGCTCGAATCGAGTTGGTGCGGCCTCCAGTCTTTAACTGAATTGCCTATTTCGATGCGTCGTATCCGCATCAAACTCCTCGATGCGACGTGGAAAGAAGTCGCTAATGACGTGAGCTTATCTTTCAGCGTCACGCAATCTGTGCTGTATCGAAAAACCTATTCTCAAGAACTTGATACTGCTGGTGGTCAGCCCTTTGGGCTCATGGTTGTCGACCATCGCGTGCACCCAGATTTTAGTGAAGACAGCGATTACGACGATCTTTATACCCTGCAATTGCTCTCCGAAGTTGGAGAACGTGCGCTTTGTCCAATGGTGCTTGGTGTTGATCCTTTCTTTTTCGGTGATGAACCTGAGCGACAAATGCACGACAACGCAAGAATCGCCCGTATTTTAGATAGCGATGATTATCGTTCTTGGCAATTGCTGAGAAAAAATGCCTCAAGTCGTTTTCTTCATCTTGTCCTTCCCGAATTCAGTCAAAGAATGCCTTGGATGCACTACCCAGCAGGCTTCGTGTTTAACGAGCACCCGATAAGTGATCCTGTGTTATGGGGAAACCCCGCTTATCTTCTTGCATCTAACGTACTCAGAGAGTTCGACCGCATAAGCTGGTTTGGCTTTATGCGTGCATATGACGAGACGGCAAGCCACGGGGCTATCGTGCTCGAAAATGATGATTTGCATGCAAGAGTGGACCTATTCAGTGAAGAAGATGGATTTTGGTCCGAGCAAGGGTTTGTCTCATTGACCAGCCTTTATTTGAGCGGTCAAAAGGGCTTTTTCTCCAACCAATCCGTTTGGCGTGCACCGGATGAAGCTAGCCGGCTTCTTGGCATGTTGCAGACCAACTTAATGGCGTGCCGTTTTGGGCACTACATCAAAGCGCAACTGCGTGATCAAGTGGGCAGCTTTGACAGTGCTGCAGATTGTAAACGAAGCCTTGAACGCTGGATTAATAAGTACATCAGTGCCGTTGATTATGGCGATGATGCTGTAATGGCACGCTACCCCTTGAAGTCTTGCGACATTACCTTGACGGAAGACGTTACAGACGTGACCCGTTATCTCTGTGAAATCAAACTTCAGCCGCAGTACCAGTACGAAATCCTCGATGCGCAGATCGTGCTTTCAACTGCCGTTAGCGCGAATGAAGTTGGGGAGGCTGCATGAGTTTGACAATGAAATTAAAAGAGCAATGGCGCGATGATTTGGATGATGTACGCGAAGACATTACCACCCTTATTGCGTCGTTGATCTCAGGGCGCGCACCCATTTGGGTTGGGAGCGAAGATGCCTCAAATCTTGGTGGTACCATCGTCACCATGGGGATTCAAAACCTAGCACGATCCCAAAGTAAAGCCAACAGCGAAGTGGTCGGTGAAGAAATCCGACAACTGATTAAAACCTTTGAGCCTAGGCTGTCGGCCGTAGAGCTTGAAGTTAACGAGGAAACCACTAACAACAATCAATTAGAGTTTCGAATCACAGCGGTAATGCACACGGATTATGGCGATGAAACCGTTGTATTCGATTCATTCCTCGACTTTAGCACTAGCAAACTGGATGTAAGGAAGACCAATCTTGTCTGACTCGTTGCTTGCCTATTTTGAACAAGAACTGCGTTTTATCCGTGAAGAAGCGGCGGCTTTCTCACAGCGCCATCCTGGTGCCGCTACTGCACTAGGGTTAAACAAAGAAACGGTTGATGATCCTCAAGTAGCAAGGTTAATTGAAAGTGTTGCGCTGCTTAACGGTAAGCTGCAAAAACGCTTGGATGACACTTACCCAGAGTTCACTGAAAGCCTGCTAAGGCTTCTTTTCCCTCACTATTTAAGGCCTGTGCGTCATTCAGCATTCTTCGGGTTGATGTTGGCGATGACGCCTCCGCGCAACATACGTTGCCAAGGCATACGGAGTTCGATGTAACCGGAGAATCTGGAGCGGAAGCCGTATTTCGAACCACTCAAGCTCTGACGTTGAACCCTATCGCATTGAGTGATTTTGATGTGGCAATGGCACCTTTTGATATCGTCAAAAAGCCGCGCGGCGCGGAGCAGTCAAAAGCGATGGTCAGCTTTACCTTGTCAGCGTTTGATGAAGGCATCGATTTTTCCACATTGAGAATTCCGCATTTGGACATGCAGTTACAGGGAGACCCAAACCTGATGCTGCGATTCCATGACATGCTGATGGCCGGCATCGATCAAGTGGTGTTGTCATGGCCGGGTGGAGAAGCGGTGCTAGGTGAAGATTGCCTTGAGGTTGTAGGCTTCGACAATGAGCAGTCAACACTACCGTACCTTGCGAGTAGCTTCTTTGGCTTCAAACTACTGACCGAATTTTTCGTCTTCCCTGAGCGTTTTCATGCTATTCGATTTAATTTTGGGGACGCACTCAAACAGGTTAATGCTCATGAAGTCACGATAAATGTGTTCATTGAAGACATTGCTGTTGACGTGGCACGAGCACTTTCCACCGATAATTTTGAACTGCATTGTACGCCTGTTGTGAACCTTCAAACCATCACAGCAGAGCCTACGCGCATCGACTTCTCACAGTCTTCTTATCCACTGATTCTGGATGCCAGTAGACCAGATGCCTTGTCGTTGTTTTCTGTAGAAAAGATAGAAGATGTAGATGAACAAAGCGTCACACAAGTGCCTGAGCTGTATAGCGATAAATATCATGCCGCGAAAACAGGCTATCGTTGGCAACTGGCGGAGCGTGAGCTTGAAACGGGTAACCGCGAATATCGCATCAAAGTATCTGACACACGAAACGAAAGTGCGGACAGTGAACCTCGCGTTTGGATCGTTTCTGCGCTGTGCACCAATGGTCGCCGCGCGGCCAAGCTGACAACGAACAGCAAATTGCAGTGCCGTGAAACCATCACTATTCCTGGCGAACCCGTGTTGTCACGCCGTCCTACTCAGCCCGCACCTAAGAAAGACTTGAAAAACAGCACCTGGGTATTGCTGTCTCATCTGCACTTTAATTATCACGCCATCTTTGGGGCGGTGGATCCGGTAGCTCAGTTGAAATCCCTGTTTCGACTATACAACCACCACGAAAGCCAACAGATTAATGCCTACATCAACTCCCTCGTTTCCATAGAAACCGAGCAGGTTGTCGCGCCTATCCGTGTGTCTGGAAAGAGTTGTTTTGCCTATGGCACAAAAGTGCATGTCACTTTGAATCCAACGGATTTGGTAGGGGGCATGGTGCTGTTTTCTAATCTTCTAGATCGCTTTTTTGCCTGTTTTGCCGGCTTCAATAGTTTCACTCAAGTGGAGATCACGCTTGAGGGGCATGACGGTGTGTTTAAGATTTTCCCAAGGAGGTCAGGATGCAAAAATCTGCTCTGATCAACTGGGTTGAACATCCCTATTTGGCATCATTGCAGCGCAGCTGGCAGCTCATCAAGCACCATGCTCAAGCACAAAACGCCAGACCTAACATTCGCTTTAAAGCGGCGAAACTGCCAGCGCATTACCCATCCGCGGTTGTAAATGTCACGCATAGCTATGGGCACGAGTGGGAAGTCACGACATCGCTAGAAGCGTTGTCGGGTGCAAAAGGCGTGATGCCAAGAGGCATGTATAAAGAGGCCATGCAGGCGGTTTTTCATGAAGAAAACCACGCATTGCTCGACTTTTTCGACAGCTTTAACAACCGCTATTACAGGCTGTTGTGCCAATCAGAAATCAAACATGACATTCCTGCTCAAAGGGAAGAAGAAACGTTTTCCTGGAGCCAGTATCGCCCATCCATTACGCGTTTGCTCTCCAATCTTCATGGTGCAATAGCCAGAGAGAGCACCATTCCAGATAGCCACTTTGTTCAGTACACCGGCTTGGTTGGCTTGAAAATTAGCTGTCCCGAAACGCTCCGCCTCATTCTTGAGGATTATTTCGGTTATCCGTTTGATGTTGAGCGATCAGGGTTGACCTATCAGCCTATCACTGCCGATGCCTTGACGCGCATTGGTGGCAGCGGCAGAAACCGTTGCTTGGGATTTGACGCACTGGTGGGCAAGACGGCGGTAATGGCAGGGCAGAAGCTAGACGTAAAAATTAAGCCAGATAGTTATCAGGCCTATCAGGCAATACGAAGCGACAAACGCCTGATCCGATCGATTAATGAGATGGTTAAGCAGTACATCGGGGTCAATTTAAAGTTTCGTCTGTTGATGAAGGTCAACGGTCAATATTTGCCGAAATTGAATTTGGCGGAAACAAAGGAAAAAGGGCAGCAGTTGGGCCAGTCGGCTTGGATCACCACGCACGACAACAAGCAAACATTTGTCGAAATGCCACTTAATGGATAACGGATTTCACTATGATCAACATTGAACTGCAAAATCTTGTTAGGCGTTTAGCGCCTGGACTTAAAATGTCACTGGAATCGGCAGCGGGAGATTGTATGTCTCGCACGCATTATGCCGTTGAGCTGGAGCACTGGTTCTCTCAGCTTTTAAAAGACTCGACACTTGGGTGGCATGCAGCGGTCAATCAAAGCAACGCATCGAAAGACACCTTGTTAGATCAACTTGATCAAAAACTTTCAGGTTACGCGCGCGGTAACGATGCGGCTCCATCACTTTCTCCTGCACTTATTGAGCTGACAAAAGACGCGTGGCTATTGGCTTCATTGAATGAATCTCAAGCCAGCATTAACGAATACCATCTTCTGTTGGTGCTTCAGCAGCGTATTGCACAAAGTGCCTACAATGGCCCTCTGGCGTCCTGGGTACAAAACCTCTCGTCAGAATGGTTAAAAAGTAAGGCGAAAGAGGCATCCAAAGGGACGTTGTCAGACGCTGCAGCATCGGGTGCATCAATGGCACCAGAAGGTGATGTGGGTACAGCGGCACTTGATAAATACACGCACAATCTCACCGAAGCTGCGCGAAGCGGAAAGCTTGACCCAATCTCTGGTCGCTCTAGTGAAATCCGTAAATCAATCGATATTCTTTGTCGTCGTCGTCAAAACAGCCCAATTCTGGTGGGTGATCCGGGCGTAGGTAAAACGGCAATTGTCGAAGGCCTTGCGCAGCAAATTGTGGATGGCAATGTTCCACCTGCTTTGGCGAACGTTGAACTCCGAAGCCTTGATCTGTCTTTGCTGCAAGCGGGTGCGAGCATTAAAGGTGAGTTTGAGAATCGTCTGAAAGACATCATCAATGAAATCAAACAATCACCGACGCCAATCATCATGTTTATCGATGAAGCGCATACCCTTATTGGCGCAGGTGGTGCAGCAGGTCAAAACGATGCCGCTAACATCTTGAAACCCGCACTGGCTCGAGGTGAGTTTCGCTCCTTGGCAGCAACAACGTGGGCAGAGTACAAGCAGTACTTTGAAACCGATGCGGCTTTGACGCGTCGATTCCAAGTGGTATCTGTTGATGAGCCAAATCAGGAAGATGCTATTCAAATGCTTCGTGGCGTCAAAGACAGCCTTGAGAAACACCACAACGTGAAAGTGATGCAAGAAGCGATTGATGCAGCAGTGACCCTGTCAATTCGCTACCTGCCTGAACGTAAGCTTCCAGATAAAGCAATCAGCCTACTCGATACGGCTTGTTCGCGCATTGGTCTCAGTCAAAGCGCGACGCCTCAGCAGCTTGAAGGGCTGGCTGAGCAGATCCGTTATACCAACAACGAAATTGCATCTCTTCGCCATGAATCAGCGTTGTGGTCTGTAGAAAACGAGCAATTAGCGATTGCCGAGGCACGCTTGGAGTCGCTGAAAGAAGAACACGATGCACTTGAAAAGCAGTGGGAAGAAGAGAAAGCCCTCGTGACTGATATTCTTTCTTTGCAAGACGCTTTGGATGAAAAGTACGTTGCGGGTGAAGACATTACTGTGCTGCCTGAGCGCAAAGAGCTAGACGAAAAGATGTCTGCACTTCGTGAACTTCAGGGCGAGCAACCCTTGGTGCTTCCGCAAGTAAATCAACAAACAATTGCTGAAGTCATTTCGCTTTGGACGGGTATTCCAGTCGGCAACATGGTGAAAGAAGAAGTTGAGCGATTGATGAACCTTGAAGCGCACATCGGTCAGCGAGTTATTGGACAAGTTGCGCCTATCGACGAGATTTCAAAAGCCATTCGTATGTCGCGTGCTGGCCTAACCGATCCAAGAAAACCTGTTGGCGTTTTCTTGATGTGTGGTCCAAGTGGTGTTGGTAAGACGGAAACTGCGCTGGCGTTGACTGACTTGCTATACGGCGGTGAAAACAACATTACCACCATCAACATGACGGAGTTTAAAGAAGAGCACAAAGTGTCGATGTTGTTGGGTTCTCCCGCTGGCTACGTTGGCTACGGCAAAGGCGGTGTACTGACTGAAGCTGTGCGTAAAAATCCTTACTCAGTGCTGCTGCTTGATGAAATGGAAAAAGCACACCCAGGCGTTCACGACCTTTTCTATCAAATCTTCGATAAAGGGACCATCAGTGACAGTGAAGGCCGCGAAGTAGACTTCAGAAACACCATTATCATCATGACCTCAAACGCTGCGGACAGTGCAGTGGTTTCGGCTTGCGCGGAGGGTCGTCCAAGCATTCCAGAAGTCACAGAAACCATTTTCCCAGAACTTCAAAAGTTCTTTAAACCTGCGTTCTTGGGGCGTGCGACCGTTGTGCCTTATTTCCCTCTTAATGAGGAAGAAATGGCAGCCATTGCGAAGTTGTCTCTTAAGCGTATTGAGAAACGTGTCACCGCTCACTACGGTGCGACGTTTAGCTATGACGACGAAGTGATTGAGCAATTGGTTCAACGCAATAACTCACCAGAAACAGGTGCGCGAGCGATTGAGCAAATCATCAACCGTACCTTGATGCCTGAGTTGGCCAACCAATGTATTACGCGCATGAGCGAAGGTGAGCCAATTACTGCCATTAAAGTGAGCGCAGAAGGAAATCAATTCGGTTTTCACATCGAATAAGTAAACAAAGCCAGTGAAGGCTCGCTAGCCCGCACTCATCGTATGTGTTGTGCGGGCTGGCAAATATAACAATAACAAGGAAGTAAAGGATATTGCATGGTTGCTGCACTGTTTAATCCAGAGCAGATGGATTGGATTAAAAAACGCGTAAAAATCGCGGTGATTTGTGGCGGTGAGAAAAGCTGTTCGAAAAACTATGTTTATGAAAATTTGAGCCCTCGTTCGACAAAAACGTATCGTACTGTCGCGGAAGATATCGTGGCGACGTTGGCGCAAGAAGGATTTGACCAATTGGAGGTTTTAGAGGAAAGCATGCACCTGCCTCAGCAACTGAAATCGCAGAATGTTGATATGGCTTTCCTCAATAGTGGTGGCTTACAGGGCTATGACTCGATGTGCCATCTGCCTTCTATGATGGAAATGTGTGGTGTGCCTTATATTGGGCACACGCCGATGACAGCGGGTTTGCTCGACAACAAATTAATGTTGAAAAACGAGCTTTCTGCCTTGGGTATTCCCACAGCACCGTTTATCACACTTGATCAAGGCAGAACGATACACGATGCCTCCTGTCAGCGAGCGTTGGATTACATCGACCAAGAATTTGGCGAAGGGTATATCGTTAAGCCAGTCGTCGGAAGAGCGTCAATCCACGTTTATCCGGTCTTTGACCGCAGTGAACTGCAAGAAGTGGTAGAGCGTGTGCAGTCTGCGACCAATAACGTCGTATTGATTGAGCCTTATCTGTCTGGGGCTGAGTTTGTCGCTGCAGTATGTGGGCGCGTGCTATACAAAGAATCGCAACTGGAAGAGCAAGAACAGCCTTTCGTCTTTTCTATCTCGCAGCGTGTATTGGACGAAGGTGAACATATCTTCACATCGATGGATGTCAGACCAATTACGGCAGATCGCTCGCGTCCAGTGCTCGACGAATCGCTAAAAGCTGATATTGCGGATATCGTTAGTCGGATCTTTACCGCATTTAACCTGCAAACACTGATTCGCGTTGACCTTCGCATGGACAACAATGGGCGTTTGTATGTGTTGGAGGCGAACCCAAAGCCAGATCTGAAAAGACCATGCGGCAATCAAATCAATCTGGTTACCGCTGGGCTGGCGGCGGAAGGTATGCAGTACGAGGAACTTCTTCAGTCCCTCATTTTTAATCGACTCCAGTACTTATACCGCAACCGCCCCACAACACTGGCACATTGCCTCAGTGACTCTCTGTTCACCCTTTCACAACAAGGGGGAAGAGCATGAGTCAATACATCAAAAACAGCCGCATCTTTTTCGGCATTTTGCTCGTCAGCCTTTCACTGTTTTTGATTGTCGTGGTGGGCTATGCGCAGACGTTAAAAAGCTACAAAGCTCAAACGCGAGAAGCCATTCTGGCGCAGGCTGAAGTTGCGAAGCTCAACATAGAGCAAATTCTGAATTCAGGTGTGCCACTCCATGAAATTGCGGGGCTGCAAGCTCTGCTTGCACCCATCGCCGATACGGACCCATCGGTGATGGACATTCGTCTGACCTCTGGAGAAATGGAGCTTTATCGCTACACCAATATGGTGATTGAAGGAAATCTGGTTTCGATTCCGCTTAGCAACAAATTCTCTGTCGCGGGCTCGTTGGAAATCCTTCTTAGTGATGACCCAATCAAAGGTCGCGTAGATAGCAGCTTCGGCGTAATGCTTTGGGCGGCACTTATCCTCATCGCGCTTTTTGTGTGGAGTATTGCGCTTCAACAAAGTGGCTCGCGTTACCTCAAAAGTTTCTCCGTTGTATTTTTAACCATGACGCTGTTGGTGATTGCACTCGTGTCGGTGCTGCTAAAACAGAGTTTGGAGAACAAAGCGGTAGCAATGAGCGACATCATCAGCCATCGCATTGCCCCCATCATGCAAGAAGAGATCGATCCTGCTTTGGTCATGGGCATGGATGACATGTTGGCTGATTTTATTCAAACCAATGAAGAAGTAGCATCGCTGACGTTGACCGTCGGTGGCGCACAAGTCGCACACAGCGCAGATAGCGAACACAGCCAGTGGCTCGCGCAGTTGGCGACATATGAAAGTGCCAATAGCTTGGGCAACACCACATCTATTTCCTTCCATCCAGAGGTGCTACTTGAGCAGCTCTTACATGTGCTTAAGAGCTTCGCGATTTTGTTCGGTGGTTGTGCCTTTGTATGTTTTGCGTTTGTGAAACTACTAAGCCGAGAAGAGCGACAGCCAAGACGTGAAAACGTGTTGGACAAAATCAAAGCCCTCCTTTTGATGACGGTGTTGATGGAGTCTTTGATGGCGCCAATGCTGCCAGAGTTTATCGAGACGGTGGTTTCAGGAGCAGGTTACTCTGGGATGACAGCATCGCTGTTGTTCTCTTTGTATTTCCTTGGTTTTACGGTGACCTTGTTGCCTGCGGCAAGACTCGCTGACTTTATGGATTCTCGCCAAATTCTGATCGGCGGTATCTTGCTGTCAGCAGTTGGTAGCCTCGCGTTGATATTTAGCGAACATCTTTCGATTATTCTTGTCGCTCGATTTGTGTCGGGTGTGGGTCAGGCGGCCATCTTTATAGCGGTTCAACATTACATTCTGTTCCATAGCAATCAAGAAAACAAAACGCAGGCGGCAGGCATTATCGTGTTCTGCTTTAACGCTGGATTCATCGCTGGGGCTGCATTTGGTGCTTTGCTGGTGGATATGATCGGTGTTGATGGCATCTTTATGTTATCGGCCCTCATTGGTGTCGGCATGTTTGTTTTCGCGCAGTGGCTACCAGAACAGATGGGGAACAAAACCCTGCCGAATGCTTCCTCCAAATACCGCCTGTTGAAATACGGCGTTAAAACCATGGGGCAGGATGCGAAACGCTACATGGTTCAGTCGGCCTTTTTACGGGCACTCTTTTTTGTGGGTGCGCCAGCAAAAATGCTGATGACAGGTGTCGTTTTCTTTGCCACGCCGCTCGTCCTCGCTGAACGAAACATTGCGAGCGAAAGCATTGGTCAGGTGCTAATGACTTATGCCATTGCGGTGCTCTTTGTTAGTGGCAAGGTTGCTCCGCTTATCGACAAGCGTGGTAATGCAAAGCTCTCTCTTTGCGCGGGCAACATGTTATCGGCGGTGTCACTGGTTATCATTGGCTTGGCGCTACAAAGCACTTCAGACACGCTCGTGGTTGTTCTTTCTACACTGTCGATGCTGATACTGGGTGCGGCACATGGATTGATTAACGCACCAGTCGTGACGCATGTGATCAACCATGTTCCTTCAGCCGATGAGGGTGCTGCAGCAGCAACGTACCGCTTCCTTGAGCGATTTGGACACGTTTCTGGTGCAATCCTCGTTGGTTTCTTTATCTCGTTCTTTGGTATTGAAACGGGCTTTTTCATGCTCGCAGCATGTTTAGCGTGCTTTGGCACTCTGATGTTTTTGCTCGACGGTGAAAAACTGGCGGAGGTAAAATCATGATGTTAAGACTGATATTGCTTCTATTACCGACACTGTTTATCTCTGCGACAAACGCAGAAGAGTGGCCAGAATGGTTGGGTGAAACGGTCAAAACAACGGCGCAAAGTGATTGGCGATTTAACGGTGACCAAAGCGTCTTGCAGATCATGCCAAAACGCGAGAACCCCAATATTTGGGTAGTCGTATCCCGCAAGGCGACCTCGTATGACACCGCACTGAGCACCATGCTGAATGTTTATAAGCAGGAGTTCGATAGCGTCAGCTTCAGCGTCGTGAAGTTACCTAGTGGTGACGGCGAATTGGATGCTCTGCTCCAATTGGCTGATAGCAATGCAGACCTTCTTTACACTGTAGGCTCAAAAGCCACAGTGGCCGTGAGCAAGGCGTATGAAGGGGACTTGCCCATTGTATCGGTTAACGCCAAAGACCCGGTATTGCTTGGGCTGGTAGATGACTACGAGGGCTCCGGCTCCAATTTTGCGTATACCTCTCTTAACTTGCCTTCCAACGTCACGCTCAGCTTCTTGCTGAGGTACATGCCCGATCTTTCTCAAATTGGTGTGCTCTACGCCAGGTCCAATGCCAGCGCATATCTTACCCAGTATTTACCGTTGAAGCAGGAAGCGGAACGCAGAGGGATCCGTGTTCTTGGGTTGGAAGTCGACGAAAACATCGAAGACAAAACATTGGAGCAAGTCATGGCACGCGAAGTACAAGCCATGAAATCCCAAGACGCCAACCTTTCCCAGTCTTTGCTTTGGTTAACAGGAAGCTCAAGCCTCTTGGCTAGGGTGGACGAGATCAATGCCCTCTCTTCAGAGTTGCCGTTGTTGACGGTCGTCCCTGAAGCGGTAAACGGCGGTGAGGACAGCGCGTTGATTTCCGTGGGGGTCAGTTTTGTGAATAACGCGCACCAAGCCGCGTTGTATGGCATTCGTATTTTAAGAGACGGGGAGAGGGCAGGTGATCTTCCTGTTGGTGTGATTTCACCGCCTGATATTTCTATCAGCTTTCGTCAGGCAAAACGCTTGAAAAAACCTGTGCCTTTGGCGTTTTTGGAAATGGCCAGCGATGTCTATGCCGATGATGGCAGCATCGTCCGCGCTCAGGGCATGAGTATGGAGAAATAATGAATGCGCGCCAATAAGCGTCGACAACAATGTCTATCTCTGTTCAAAGCGGGTTTAGTCGCGACAAGTTTACTGCTGTCGTCGTTCTCGAATGCATCGGTAGGCCCCGAGAGACTCTTGCTGACAACGCAAGAGTGGTTCCCTTATCAGTATAAAGAGCAAGGTGTGATGAAGGGGCCGGGCGTTGAGGCCGTGAAATGTGTGATGAAAGACCTGCAACAACCCTATCAACTGACAATGACAAAGTGGGACAAAGCGCAGTTGATGGTTGAAGTAGGGAGCCAGCATGGGTTCTTTTTGGCCTCTCAAAATGCCATTCGAGATACCTACGCTGTTTTTTCTGAACCGTTGGACCAACAGAATTGGAGTTGGATCTTCCTGTCTGATGCAACCGATGTGGGAAGTGAGAAGTTCAAAGAACTGATCGAAGTTGCTGCCCTGTTTGGCTCAAATAAGTGGTTTTGGCTTCATAAGCAGGGCTACAAAGTCGAGCGAAAACCAAGAACGGCAGATGCATTGTTAGAGCTTCTGTTAAACGGCGAAGTAGGCGCCATTTTGGCAAATGATGCTGTCATTGACGAAACCATTAAAAAGCTTGGAGTCAGCTACCGAGCAATTTCAAGAAAGCGTGTAAAGAGCAATCCGCTGGGTGTTTATTTTTCTCGTGCCTTTACCGAAAAGTACCCGCAATTCTTAGACGCTTTTAATTCTTCTGCCAAGAAATGTATGGGAATAGCTATGCCGCTATCAATTAGAATAATTAGCTCGCCAGCAGGCGAGACCGTTTCTGAGTGGAATAAACAGTTTCCTGAAGAGGGTGGAGAAATAGGTCGTGCCTATGGCTCCACATTGCAACTAAGTGATGCGAGCCGTGAAATTTCAGGCACGCACGCCATGATCAAAAAGTCACCTCGAGGTTATCAAGTGGTTGATAACAGCACCAATGGTCTGTTTATCAATGGCTCACCGCAACCGCTTGGAAAAGGCAATCAAACAACGCTAAGCGATGGCGATGTGTTGAATGTTGGCCAATATCGTCTGTTGGTCTCTTGCTTTGTGCCAGAACAAGCAACGGCCGCGAAACGTCCAGAGGCGGTGGGGGCGCAAAACGCGCCGTTCAGCGATGATCCGTTCGCGAGCCAAGGAGCGCGCGCAGATTATCAAGAACCACCGAGAGCGGCACCTGCATTCAATCCAGGTCATCAAGCCAATCCTTTTGGCGCGGCACCGCAGCAAAATGTTCAGCCTCAGAAAGACAATTTTTCATCTGATTTCGACTTTTCTTCGTCTGACATCAACGCGAATGACCCGTTCCAGGATGCACCGCCTGCACCTGAGAAAAACACCACACCTAATGAGTTGATGCAGGATTTCTCGGATGACCCATTTGTGGATGGTGACAGCGATAACTATTTCCCAAGTTTCACCGCTGAAGCTGAAGATGTGTTCGAACCGATTGGAAACAATCACACCTCTTTGGCCGAGTTTTTAACGCCAAGAGAGCATGAACAACAATGCGTCGAAAAGGCCATGGAGCTCGCGTTGGGACGTTTGTTAGAAGAGCTTGCGCCGGATTCTCTCGAACACATGTTCAATGATTTAGTAAGACCTTCTTTCTTTGGGAGAAAGCCTAAATATTGGGACATGTACAAACGCTATTTCCAGCGTCAGGTCACTAACAGAGATTGGCAGATTAAGTTTGGGGCGTATTTCCAAGAGTCCTACCGCATGTTGAAAATGGGAGAGAAGTAAGATGAAGCAGTATGTCATCGCCATTTTGTCTGCACTGTTTTTAAGTGGTTGCAGCAGTGCGCCTTCATTGAATCCGCTCGATTGGTGGAGCGACCCAACGGCTCCCATGTTTAAAATTGACGTTGAAGCCGCAAGCAATATTAATCCGAATGTTGATGGTCTCCCATCACCTGTGGAAGTGCGTGTCTACCAATTAAAAGACAGTGAAGCCTTTAATCAGACAGACTTTATTCAAATCTACAACGATGACCAAGGTGCATTAAAAGCAGACCTGCTCTCAAAACGTTATTTACCGAGTGTGCTCCCAGGAAAAACGACGTCAGAAATTATCCCAGTGAGCGCAGAAACTAAGTTTGTTGGAATCGTTGTCGCCTTTGCTAATTACAGGGAAGCGAACAATAAAGTCATTTACGAATCGTTAGGTAATTTTTCTCAGATTCTTTCTCTCCAATTGGATGGAATTAACCTGACGATGACGGGCGAAGAGGAATAAGCCGTGGACATGAAAAAGGTCGTCTGGAGCGAGGGAATGTTCTTAAGCCCTCAGCACTTCCAGCAACAAGAGCGGTATCTTGAACATTTTACTAAGTCCTATTGCGGGCAAATTGCCCCAGACAGTTTTGGATTGTCAGAACTGGAAATGGACTCTTCCATGCCCAAAATTGGCAAAGTCGGCGTTAAGAAAGCAAAAGGGGTTTTCCCCGATGGAACGCCGTTTGAGTTGACGCAAGGGCTGGTATTGGACATTCCTAAAGGCACGTTGAACAAACGCGTATATCTTGCCGTTCCAGTCTATCGCGCGGGTGTGGTCGATGTAGGCGACGGGGTACATTTAAGAAATACACCAGTCGAATACAACGCCTATGACACGAGCCGAGATCATAGCGAAACCGTTGCTCTGGAAATTGCAGAGTTGAACGTGGTGCTCAAAATGGAAGGGGATGATCTTCAAGATTATACCTTGTTGCCAATCGCGTTTGTTTCAGAGCACAAATCTGAAGGGGAAGTGCTGCTTAACAAAGCATTTGTACCCGCCTGTTTGAAATTTAATGTCTCTGAATATCTCAAAGACTGCGTATCTGAAATTTATGCGCAAATGCAATACCGTGCACAGACCATTTCAACGCGTCTCCAAGTCGATAGTGGAAGTAAAAGCTATCAAGCCCTGATGCGAGATTACCTCTGGTTGCAAACCCTCGGCGGTTGGCTGCCTAAAATTCGCCATTGGTGGATAACGGGGCGTTGACATCGGAAGCCTTATATCTCGAGTGCATTGCCATGGTTGGGCAGATGCAAGGCTTAGAAGGCCGCATGCCCGAAGAGTTTCCAAAGTGGAACCCTAACAGCATGTACGACAACTTCTCTTTGGCGTTTGCTGAGATGCAGGTGCTGCTTCGTGAAGTTCAGCTCGATAACGTCACGACATTACCTTGGGATACTAGCCTGTTCGTTTCACGTCGACTGTTGAGAACCATAGTGAAAGACCGAGCACTGTTTAACAATGGCCGCTTCGTGATGGTGGTGTCTTCCGATTCACTGGGTGCCGTAGAACTTGGCGAGCATTTCCCACTAGCGGCGAAGTTGGCGGGTAACAGCGATATTGCTGATTTGGTGCGCAACGCCTTGTCTGGGGTTGAGCTTCGCTACTTGCCCGTCGCACCCACTGAGCTTAAATCGCGCAGCAACGCCGCCTATTTTGAAGTCAATATTCACTCCGAGTTGTGGCAGGCATTGGTCAAGCGCGACGAGCCAATCGCACTTCACATCGATGAGCTTGTTGGCAATGTCACTGTCGAACTGCACGTGATCAGGTAATCGCACATGAGTGGATTATTTAACGAAGAACCAACCATCGTCATTCGACGTCAGCAGACGGAGTTTGAGCAGACCAAAACGTCAGATGACGCAATGCCTGAGCTTGGCGATAGCGCACTGCTCATTGAAAACTTGGCAGTTTATGGCAGCCCCCTTCTGAATGCGGCAACGGAATTACTCGGCACCTTGGTCACTTTGCCTAGACAAGGTGAGCCTCGAGATCTCGAGAGGTTTCGTCAGCAGGTGTTGGATGGTATTGCTAACTTCAAGCGTCGTGGCCTTTATCTTGATTATCACCCCAGCATTATCGACCGCAGTTGCTTCGTGCTTTGTGCTGCATTCGATGAAATCATTCTGTATACCGAATGGGGTCAAAGGGCGCGCTGGGAAAACCATTCATTGCTGAGTAAGATTTTCAATCAGCGAAACGGCGGTGAGGTCTTTTTTGCGTTGCTAGAGAAAGCGTGCCAGCAACCAGCAAAATTGGCCGATTTTATCGAGCTTCAATACATATTGATCATGCTTGGCTTCAAGGGGCGCTATCGCCATGCCGACCCCAGCGCGCTTCACGATGTGAAGTCAGATGTTTACTCCATACTTCGTCATTACCGTGAAGAATCGCGTCTTCCTGTGCCTACTACGCCGCCTTTGAATAAGCACAAGCAACCCACCAAGCCACTGAGCATCACCAAAATACTGACCATCACTGCGCTGTTTCTGGCGGGCGGTTACGTTGCGTCTGAATACTGGTACCACAACCGAAGCGCGGTGTTGCTGTCTCAGTTTTCTTCTTTGGACCTCTCAGATGTGAATCTTGCTGCGACAAATCAGGACCTTGTGTATGTCAGTACGCCAGAAGATGTAGGGCTTGAGCCACTGGTACCGGCACAACCTGAAGAGGATGTAACAGAAAAAGCCCCAGTGAATGTGGACTGGGAAATTCTACTCGCCGTGTTTTCCCAATCGTCGGATGTCATAAGGCTTTCAAACGAATTGAATAAATCAGGGTATGACACCTTCTCTATTGAAACTGACCACGGTATTGAGCTTGTGATGGATGCGGGCACAAACCTGAGTGCCATCAAGAAGCTGAAGAACGAACTCAATGTTCGATATGGACTAAACGCAACAATCCGGAGGGCGCAGCAGTAATATGAAAAAAGCACTTCTATTGGGCGTTTTCGCGCTATTTCTCGCCGCCGCGTGCTTGATTGGCTGGTGGGCGATTCCTGATACCGAAGAGATGGCCATTTTAAAACTGAGCCTATTGTTCGGTGCTGTTGTTTTACCCCTTATCGTTTTGGTTGTCGGTTTACTGACAAGACCCAAGTCAGAAGAGTCGATTCAAAAGCATGACCAGCAAGTATTGCTGGAGCAAGACTCCAAGGCTATCCGAGACATTTTTGCGTTATCGACGAAAAAACTTCGTGGCGAAGGTAAACGCAAGCTGCCAAGTATGTATGCCTTGCCTTGGTACCTGTTGGTTGGACGACAAAATAGTGCGAAAAGTGCCTTGCTGCGTCAGAACGACATGGAGCCAGTGCTCGATGTTCAGCTTAACGAGGACGATGCCAAGCAATACCTTCGTTTCTGGAGCAATGATTATGCTGTGGTCATTGAAGTGGGTCATCGTGTTTTCGACCATGACGGCATCGATAACGATTTGTGGAAAATTCTTTGCCAGCAGCTTCTGAAATACCGCCCAAGACAAGGCTTGAACGGTGTTTTGACGGTCGTTGAAGCAAACCGACTCATTGAAGCGGATAAAAAAGACAGACAAGCTCTCGCCACGACCTTACAAGATGCCATTTTGTCTTTAGGTGAAAAGCTTGGCATTGATTTACCGGTTTACAGTGTGTTCACCAAGCGGATGCCATTGCAGACTTCGTTCCCTTCTTCGAGAGCTTTTCAGGGCGTGATGTCGATAACCCATTTGGTGTGACGTTATCCAACGACGATACACACCGATTCGATGCACTCCAGTTTGATGAAAAAGTAAAACTGCTGCTAAAAGAGTTAGTTAAACAGCAGATGACCCTGCTGCGAAACGTTAGCAACGAGCGTACCGACTCTGTTGTTGCATTGCCTTATCAGCTTCGCGTTTTCTTTGAGCAAGCGCGTAGTTTGATGTCTGACGTGGGCAGAGAAAACCGCGTTCGAAATGCTGTTTGGATTCGTGGTGTGTATCTGGTCTCGAGTGCGCAAAGTGGAAAAGAGCTCGATCTGTTGACGCAAGCTGTCGCTGAGAAAGCGGAATTTAATGCGCTATCGCGACGTGAGCAGTTGCCGGGTCGAAGAGGTTACTTTGCTGCTCGTCTTTTTTCCGACGTATTGTTGCCAGAGCGTCGCATTACGGCGATGAACCCCTATCGTCAAACCCGCTACTTGCTATCTCGAACCGGTATGGTCGCAGTTGCGATTCTTTTTGTCGCAGGTGTTTCTACTGTGGTGAAACAGAGCTGGGACAAAGATGAAGCGTGGCGTGCCGAGGCACAAACACAACTCAGTTTGTATAAGAACGATATTGAGCGATTAGAGCAAGAGCCGCATACTATCCTCGATACCATCGCGATACTTAACGAGTTACGTGATGTTGCAAAGGAAGGTATTGCTCCAACGTCTTGGTATGAAAAGGTGAGTGTCAACCAGACTGACACGGGCAAAGAGGTATACCGCATTTATGAGGAGCAGTTGCATCTCTTCTTGTTGCCTCGCGTTGAAGAGTTGGTGAGCAATGAACTCTATGTTTACGTGAGTTTGGGTAACCCAACGCGCATCTTTGAAATCCTGAGATTCTACAAAATGCTGTTTAACGAACAGCAATTAGATAAAGAGGCGTTGATTGCCTATCTTCTCGACAACCTAGAGGATCAAGGTGAAGCCTCGGTTCAAGATGTACAAACACTGTCACTGTTGTTGGATGATCTCTTTAGCAGCCAATATGACCATGCCATCAAAGCAAACGAAGAACTGATCTCAGTGGCGTCGAGCAACTTAGAGGGCTTGTCACCTGAGCGTTTGATTTACGCGAGACTGAAGAGCCTGCCTGAGTATCGAACCCAAGTGGATATTCGCCGCCAGCTCGGGGACAAATTCGAGATTTTGTTTGAGTTTACGGATGGGTTCCATGGCTATGTCATGCCTGAAGTCTTCACTAAGCAAGGTTATGAGAACTTGGATTTGTCTGCAACGTCGCCAATTCTAAAGCAGCAATATCAAGAGTTTCGTGCCATCCAAGGTGATTTATCGCCAGTTTCTCTGCCGGAAATGACCAACCTGAGCAAACAGATCCAACGTTTGTATTTCAGTGATTACATCTACCGTTGGCAGGATATTCTGACCAATATCAAAGTGAAGAACTTCAGTTCTACAACGGATCTTGCTTATTCATTGAGGATGTCTCGTGAGCCTTCCAGTGGGCCTTTGTTGGATCTTCTTGATGCCATTGTCATCAACACCACGTTAGCGAAAGAAGAAACCACAGACACCGCGGGTGCCGAGAAAGCGGCGAAAGCGTTGGGGTTGGGCAAAGTCGCGAAAGTGGCTAAGAAAGCGGGCAAAGTAAACAACTTGGCCGGAGATAAACTGCTTAAGCTGCAGCCTGCTTATGTCGTCAATGAAGCCTTTGCTGGTTACGGCACATACATGCGCGGACAAGGTGACGTTGGCAGCCCTGTACCTGTTGATCAGCTCATCGCCCAATTCGACAGCCTCAATACGTATTTTGATACTGCGCTAACCAGCCCAGACCCAGGCAAGGTAATGATGGATTACGCTGTTGCTCACGCGCAGGGCAGCCAGGATGCACTAGTGCTGTTTGGCCGCGAGTCGAGTAAAGCACCAGGAAAAGTAGCAGGTTGGATCAATTCGGTTGAACGTCAGGCATGGCAACAGGTCATTCTTTCCAGTGCGGGTTATTTAAATCAGCAATGGGAAGAGCGGGTTTATCTTTTCTATGTGGCGACGGTAGAAGGTCGATTCCCATTCTCGTTGCAGGGGCGAGGAGAGGTGGCGATCGATGACTTTGCAAGCTTCTTCAAGCCGCAGGGCAAGGTAGACAGCTTTATAGACCAAATGCTGATGCCTTTTGTGTATTGGGATAATGGCATTCTCAAACTGCGTGAAATCGACGGTCAGGTAATGCCAATCAGTTCAAGCACTCGCTCTCAGTTGAAAAAAGCGCGAAACATTAAAGAGCTCTTCTTTGGTAAAGCTGGGCAAGAGCTGGCACTTCAAGTGTCTATTCGTCCAAGCTCCATGAGCACAGACGTGACTGAGTTCCAAATGCGCGAGGTTGAAAACGTGTTCAGCTATCGTCACGGGCCTCGTGTGTGGAGCAACGTCGCGTGGCCTAGCATCGGCCTAGATGGTTATCTGAGTACGAGTTTCTTTGAAGGTGATAATCGTGTCGCCACGCGTAATTACTCAGGTGAGTGGGCATTGTTTAGAGCTATTTTTGATGGAGATTCGAGTGCAACGAGCGATCGACGGATAAATAAGCTTAAATATGAGATAGATAGTCGAAAAATCGTGCTGGATTATACCTTGCTGGATAGCTCGATTGCGTTGAACAAAGACTTGTTTACTCAGTTCACTTTACCGAGACGCCTATGATGAACTCAAATGACCTCAAAATGGTTGCCGAAGCTCTGTCCATGCAGCAAAGCTGGCAGGTAGGCAAAGTTCTTGATAGAAAATACGAGTTAACGCGGCCGCTTAGCTCAAAACCTGTGGCCAATGCATATTTGGCCACGGAAATTGAAACTGGCGAAAGCGTGGTACTGAGACGCTGCCCGCCCGGTGCTGAGCGAGGCAGCCTTGAAAGAGAGTGGGAAGCGTTGGAAGCGTGCAAGGGAGACAGCGTGCAAGAGGCGTTGTCTTTGTATCCTGCCTCTGGCTTTCTCTCGGTCATGTTTTACCCGAATGCGACACCACTTATCGATTTGTCACCAGAGCAAGTGGACGCATTCCCAATTCTCCTTCCAAAAATATTAAAAGCGGTCTCGCATTGCCATAAAGCTGGTTGGATTCATGGTGATATCAAGCCGTCTAATGTGCTTTGGGATCATGACACCAATGCCATTCGATTGATTGATTTTGGTGCGGCAATGCCCATTGGTTTATCAAGAAAGCATCTCGGTTCGTGGCATGCTAGCGTTGGGTTTTCTTCTGAGGCACAAACTGCAGGCGAGGGGACTGCTCATCCATCTGATGATTGGTTTGCGCTTATCCGATGGATTCGTCAGTTGGACAAAGTAGACGTGTCGGAAATGTCGAGACACAACTTAAACCGTACTTTGGAGTGGCTCGGAACCCAGATGTAAAAAGCGCGCTCAACGGAGCGCGCTTTCATAAGATTTGTGCCGTTGAAAAGGCGTGTCTTAATGCTATTTGCTGCTTTGCACCAATTGCAGATGCAGAGCATCTTTCATTACAGCGCGGTCATGCTTAAGTTGGCGCATCGCGTCGTCGTTAATGGGAGAGTCATTCAGCTCTAGAACGCGTATCTTTTTATCTAGTGCATTGTATTCTTTCATTTCACTTGCAAATGCGGCGTTACTCCCTGCCAACTCTTCAATAAGATTTTTAAACTCTGGAAATTCGTTCATGAGCGAATGATTTTCACCTAACATAGTCACCTCTTTGCGTTTGTGCCTTATTGGAAGTTTAGAAGCATTCACAAGGATAATTCGACGCGTTTTTTAGAATTTACTGCAGCAAAACTCCCCAGCAATGTAACTAAACGATTGCAGAGGAGCTCTCTTTATATTCGAAATCTCAGTAATGCTCTGAAATTAGTTGATTTCTTGAACCTTCATGACCAGTTCATTCCAGTTGCGCTGGTTTTCAATGTCGTGCTCAAGACCTTGTTCATCAGCAACGGTAAAACGGGTGATTGCTGGTGTTTTACTGGTTGCCTGATAGAGCCAGTAAGCTTCCGCTTTCAGTGCTTCATCGATTGGTTTGTCGATAGACTCGTAAACGGCTTGCTTACATGCGTTGATCGACTCAGCAGGGAATTTCGCTATACGTTTTGCCAGCGTATCGACGTATTCACCGATCTCATCGGGCTCTAGGGCTTTGTTGATGGTGCCGTACGCTTCTGCTTCGTCCGCATCGAAATCGCGAGCACTTAGGATGATTTCGAGTGCTCTGCCAAGACCCACCTGACGTGCCATACGAGAAGCACCGCCACCACAAGGTAAAATGCCCATCCCGACTTCCATTTGCATAAACTTAAACTTGCCACGGGCAGCAAATCGCATGTCACACGCTAGCGCGAACTCATGACCTCCACCTCGGGCAAAGCTTCCAGTTTTGCAATGGTAGCCTGTGGGACTTTACTGATTCGCTCTAGTACAGATTGAAGATCCAGAAGCTGTGCCTCATCGCGAGAAACGGCTTCGGTTGACATGTCTTTCAGAAGATTGGTGTCGTAGTGGCAGACCCAAATTTCGGGATTCGCTGACTGGAATACGACAACTTTGGTGTCTCTGTCTCGTTCCAAACGCATTGCGAGGCCATTCAGATCAGCAAGCATTTCTTGGCCTTGAACGTTCACTGTTCCAAAGTCGAAGGTAACTGTGAGTACGCCGTCTTCCTGTTTTGCCGTAAAAGTCGTGTAGCCTTCGTAAGCCATTTTGTTTTCCTTAGCTTCTGTGAGCATTGAGGCACATCCTGTATGTGCCGTTCGCTTTTTAAGCTAGCAATGGGAAAACGCACCAACAATGGCTCTCTGCGGCTAAACAGTATTTAGAAAACGTTGAAAATGGCGTTTAAATAGCGAGGATTTTCTTTACTAAGCCTTGGCAAGCAGTGCGATGCCGCAACTTGCAAACAATCCACCACACAGCTTGTTTAGCCTTGCTTGAGCTTTGGCACTCTGGAAATAGTCCGTAGCCTTCGCGCCAATCACAGCATAAGTCATTAGCACGCCACCGACGGCGAGTGTGGAAATAGTGACAACGAGCAAAATCTCGGTCGACGTGATTTTTGTGACATCAACAAACGCAGGGAAGAAGCCCATGTAAAACAAAATGGCTTTTGGGTTGGAGAGAGTGGTGACAAGGCCAATGAAGATACTGGACAGCGCATTTTTTGAATGCGGTTGCTGGTCAATATTCAATGTTTCATTGGTTGGTGCTGACCAGCTTTGGTAGGCAAGCCAAAGCAGGTAAGCGACACCTATGTATTTTATGTATTCTGCAAAACTCCCCATCGCACTAGCGACAGCACTCAAGCCAGAAAGTGCGAGGAAAATGAAAATGTAGTCGGCTATGAGGACACCACCAACGACGAGAAAACCCTGCGTTTTTCCAAAGGCTAAAGAACGGGATACAACAGCCAACACTGAAGGTCCTGGAATCATCGCAGAGAGCAGCAAGGCACTGAAAAGTGCAAGACTGGAAACTAACGTCATGGTTTATCCTTAAACCTTTGTCCTAGAGGGCTTTTCTCAGAATACTTATCCGCCGATAAGTACCGTTGGCATACCGACAACGATGGTGCCACCGTGAGCAGTCATATCGCCCATTCTCGCAGCGGGCAGATTACCAAACAAGACGGTTGCGCTGCCTTTTGTGATGGAGTCAGGTGGTCCAACACAGGTGCACATTTGCCCAACGGTTGCTGCTGGCATGTTGGCAATTAACACCGTACAAGGCAGAGGAAGAATCGGCCCCCCAACATGGGGAATGGGTGGAACCGCTGGGGTTTGCATTGGGCAAACATGCATATCGCCAGCTCTGGCTGCAGGTAACGTCATGCGGCACTCCCTATGTTGCCGTTTCCACCATTGGCGATATTAATACCCATTTCAATGAACTGGTGGTATCGCGCTTCGGCTTGTGCACCATCTGGCAATATAGCGGTTAGGTTGATCGAGCCGCCAACGGCATGTGCGTAAAGGTATTCTGGCGGCGGAACAACGGGATCAGATGGACCGGTAATACTTCCTCCGCTCCAGAAGACGGCTTGAGCAATCCAACCCGCACCGTTTTGTAGAGTGGCTTCATTTGCCATTTGTTCTGCATAGCGGCGACTGGTCTCATCGGGCGTATGTACCCAAGCTTTGGCTGCATGAATAGCACCAAGCTGTTTTTCGTCCCAATCGTCTCGCATACCGGCACAGACGCATCCCCACCACACGGCCTCCCTAACGGGTAAGCCATGGGCAAGAAAGATCACTGCATCGGCATAGAGACCTTCCTGCATTGCGCGTTGTATAAGCTGTGCGGGTGTCATGCCCGGCTCAATCAGTGGAAGAATGCCTTCTTGAGGCTCGTATAGCTTAAGAATATTCTCAGCGAACGGGTGGGGGATTTTTACATAACTCATCAGTTCACCTTCGCGATTGCGCCTTGAATTTGCACCATTGCACCGCCTTTGACTTCCGCCATTGCACTACCGTTGATGCTGACCATGGCTCCTTTGATATCTGCTTTCCCTGACCCTTCTACGGTCACCATGGCACCTTTTAATTCTGCTTTACCACTGCCATTGATACTGACTTGAGGCGCGTTAATCTTGATGCCACTGTTGCTGATTTCTATCTTGCTGCTTCCTACGGCAAGCGAAATCTTTGTGCTGCCTTTAATCTCGACAGTTTGACCATCAACAGAGACCTTCGAGCTTGCGGAGATTTCTGCATTGCTACCCGCGTCAACTTTGACGTTTTTATCCGAGGACAGAGACATATCGGCTTTGGCACTGGCAGTGTATTTGTCATCGGTTTTGAGGGTGTGCGCTTCTTTGCTGGAGATATCGATGGTTTTTTCAACGGTAAGTGCTTCTTTGCCCGTGACTGTGCGCGTCGCGTCATTTAGTACTTCTACCATCAGGTCTTTTTCGGCGTGTAAGAAGACCTGTTCTTTGTCTTTGGCATCTTCAAAACGAAGTTCGTTGCCATTCTTGCTGCTGCCTTTGGGTGTCGAGCGAGTTTTTATCCCGCTTTGAGTGGCCGCAGAGTAGGGCGGTACGTTCTTGGTGTTATAAATCGAGCCAGAGACGACAGGGCGGTCAGGGTCGCCTTCGATGTAACTCACCAGTACTTCATCGCCGATACGTGGAATGAACTGCATACCAAAGCCGTTACTGGCGGTACCTTGCACGACAGGGAGCCAGCAAGAGGTGTTTTCGTCGTTCTTACCGTCTAGATCCCAATGGAACTGAACCTTAATTTGTCCGGACTTATCTTTGTAAATTTCTTCGTTACTCGGGCCCGTCACCGAGGCAGTCTGAACACTGAAAATTCGAGGTTTATCGATAAAAGCGGGTCGAAACGTGGTTTTAGACGGAATACATTCGAACGAGTTATTGCACTCGTAAGGCTGGGTGCCCTCGCCGCCAGAGTATGACGCAGAGATCGAAATAACCAGGTATTCCTGATTACATGACGAAACGGGGTGCTCTGATAACGTGAACTTATGGCCGGCACACAGTGGCGTCGCTTTTGACGAGCCGTTGCTGATGATTTTCAATGCATCCTGGCTTTCCATCTGTTTTTTCGCGGCATCGCGGATGACAGATTTGTCTGAAAAACCTTGGCCATAATGATAGGCAGTGAGCGTTGATACGCTCGCAGTGCTGGATGATTTTTGTGCGCCGCTAGAAATGGCTTCTGCAATGGAGGCACTGTGATCGGCCAAAGAAATTGACGACGTGTTAGCGCGTGTGCGCGTTTGCCAGAATGGCACTTCTCTTGAAGGCTCTGGGTTTGGTGTTTGGAAGGTAAATTTGTCGTTGGAAACGGTTTTAAATGCCTGATTAGTATCACCAACGGCGACGCTTGGCGCACTCCCAGAATGGTCAAAGTGATAATGCCAGCCTTCAAAGCTGAGCAGGCGTTGTACGAAAGCCAAGTCTGTTTCATCAAGCTGAGTGCAGTATTCATGGGTCGTACCGGACCCTGAAACCGATATCTTCACATAGCTTTTGATTCCCGCGTCGTTAAGCACAGATTCGATGATCTGTTTGGTGGTCATACTCTGGTAGATTTTACGGTTTCGTCGATATTGGAGCAATGAGAGCGGGTCTGCCGCCTTTACGGTGTAGTAGTAAATCTCTTTCTCATCACTGTAGCTTTCAAAAACGATGTCGGTGACGAGCGCGAGCAGTTTTGAACTCTCATTTGGCGTGGTGATGGCGCAAGAGAGTGTTTTGCCAAGGGCTTTTTCAGTAATTTGTTCATCACTGGCAATGGATGCTCGCAGCGTACAAGCCTCCGAAAGGCGTGAATCCATGCTAAGGCTAGTGACGATATACGGTCCTTTGCCATCGACTGTTGCCGTTATCGGGCGAACAGAAACCTCGTAAGCGCTTCCCATAACAATTTATCCCTAAACTTTTCATCAGCGTCTTCTCCGAGACCTGATGCAGCACGTTAATTGATTAGATGTTGTTTTAGCTCGTGCAGTACCTATCAATCTTATGACACCTCGCTCTCCATGCCTCTTCACACCTTGTTCTTTGCGCGCAAGATCAACCTAATTTGCAATGACGATGAAAAATGAAAAAAAAGATCAGAATAACCCTATGAATTAAAATGATAATTCTGAGTTTGTTGTCTTTTTATGCCGATTCATCTGCGAAAATCCCTTGTCATGGCAAATTTGAGTTGGCATACTCCGCGCCCGGTTAGAGCGAACACTTTTTACGAAAAAGTGTTGATAGCCAGCTTTCAATCGGCTGCAACATGGAAACTTGCCCCAAGGAACAGGGCCCAGCGTAACTGAAGCATTTTTTGGGCTTGATACGTCGTCTTAGGGTAAGACACCTGATTGCAGCACCTGCATAAGTGTTGCCTTTCTCTGCGCGCGTCATATCTCGGTCCGCAAAAAAATCCAGATACATAGCAAGGTAACATAATGCATATTCTTCTAAGTTTGGCCGGTATTCTGGCTCTGTTAGTCTGCGCGTACGCTTTGTCAGAAAGCCGTCGTGACATTAACTGGCGTACCGTTGTCGGCGCATTTTCTCTTCAAGCCGGTTTCGCTGCACTGGTTCTGTATTTCCCATTGGGACAGTCGGTTCTAGGCTCATTAAGCAACGGCATTTCAAGCGTTCTATCGTTTGCAGATGCGGGCATTGGATTCGTATTCGGTGACCTAGCAAACGGAAACTTCATTTTTGCAATTCGCGTTCTTCCCCTCATTATTTTCCTCTCTGCAATCATTTCTCTTCTTTACTACCTTGGCGTAATGCAATGGCTGATCAAAGTCATTGGTGGTGCTATCCAGCGTTTGCTGGGTACAAGCCAAGTAGAATCACTGGCTGCAACGAGCAACATCTTCCTGTCGATGAGTGAAGCATCGCTGGTTATCCGTCCATTCCTGAAGAACATGACGCGTTCAGAACTGTTCGCGGTAATGGTTGGCGGTATGGCGTCGGTGGCAGGTTCTGTACTGGGTGGCTATGCGGCACTGGGTGTAGAGCTGAAATACTTGATCGCAGCAAGCTTCATGGCAGCGCCAGCAGGTCTGCTGATGGCAAAAATGATGGTGCCTGAGCGCGAACAGTCTCGCGTTAACGACAACATCGACCTAGAGAAAAGCGAAGACGCGAACGTTGTTGATGCACTGGCAACAGGTGCAATGAACGGTGTGAAAGTAGCGGTAGCAGTAGGTACCATGCTGATTGCATTCGTGAGTGTGATTGCGATGCTGAACGCAGGTTTTGAAACCGTAGGCGCATGGTTTGGCTTCGACGGTCTGACACTGCAAACTATCTTCGGTTACCTGTTCTACCCACTGGCTGTTGTTGTTGGCGTGCCGTTTGACGAAGCACTGACTGCTGCGTCACTGATTGGTCAAAAAACCATTCTGAACGAATTTGTTGCCTTCCTAGACTTCGTAAACGTGAAGGAAGCAATGTCTGCGCACACGCAAATCATCGTGACGTTTGCACTCTGTGGTTTTGCTAACATCGGCTCTATTGCAATCCAACTGGGTTCTATCGGTGCGATGGCACCTGAGCGTCGCCAAGATGTGGCGAAGCTGGGCTTCCGTGCGGTAGCTGCTGCAACGCTGGCTAACCTGATGAGTGCTGCACTAGCTGGTCTGTTCATCGCGCTGTAATAGCAAGAACAATCGCTGAATAAATGTGAAAACGCCCGCTTTGACTGCGGGCGTTTTTGTATTTGGTCTCTTGTTTTTAGACTCGCTATTTAAAATAGTTCTTCGCTGCTTTTCTGATATATGCCATCAGTGCCAGCAACTCTGGCGCGGACTCGCGTGCTTCCGGGTAGAAAAATGAAATGCCGGTTTTCAGTGCCGTAGAAAGCTCTCGCATTTTGACAGGTTTAAGCTCACCCGCCTTCACCCAAGGCTCAGCCATGCTCGCACTCATCGCAGCCCAACCGTCTTTTTTCAATAGCTCTATCAAGATATCGTTGTTGCTAATCACGCGAATATCCGGTGATACGGAAAACAGCTCCGGCATCGCGTTGAACAAATTTTCACTCACGTACTGCTTTTCTAGCTGTAGATCTCCTGCTGTGACGTCATTCATTGCGCACAGTCTGTGAGAGGCATGGCAATACACGCCGATATCACTGCTACCAAGGTTCACATATCCGAAAGGGTATAACCCTTCATTGACCATGCGATGCTGCATTAACGCTAATTGGTTGGTGCCCTCAGAGACCGCTTTAAGTCCTTTTTCACGGTTTCTGTGTAGCCAATTGAGGCGAATGTAAGGGTAGGTTGTTGCCATAAATTGTTCGATATCCGCAATCAAGGCAACAGGTACCAGCGCATCATGATAAATATCAAAGTAGGTAATGGGGTCGAGATAGCTCCCCATTAAGCGAGTGTCTAAGCGCGCACTTTGCTTAACGATGATGGCGGATTGTCGGTAAATCGCCTGACCTATGTCGGTCACGACCGCTTTTTTACCTTCAATCTGGAAAAGTTCTACTGCGTAGCTGTCTTCAATGGCTTTAATCTGCTCGCGAATCGTCGTCCGGTCTTTTCCCAGCTTTCGCGCTGCTTTGCTGTAGCTGCCTTCCTCGACGGTCGCGCAAAACGCGGCAAGATGTTCGTAAGAAAACATAGATAATCCAAATGATGGTTTTTACCCATCATAATGCATTATTACGAACGTGATTCCATTGATAAATTGTGCACATGAAATGCAGTTCACAAAGATGCAATTTACAAGAAGGAATCACAATGAAAACAATTACAAAACTGTCAGCCATTGCCGCTCTTGTCGCCGTTGTTGGTGGGTGTGCCAAATTTGTTGAAAACAATGCGCAACCCGCGCTTTCTGATGATGTGTTAGCGAGTCCAGTCACGATTTACCTGTCAAACGACATTATCACGATGTCAGATGTCGCGCCGGATAACATTTCTGCGGTTGCTGTTCAGGATGGGCGAATTCTCGATATGGGCGAGTCTGGCGAGATGTTGTCGAAATATGCGAACCACCCAAATCTCAGCGTAGACCGTCAGTTTGAAGACAAAGTGCTGGCACCGGGGTTTGTAGAACCGCACCTGCATATTTGGATGAGTGGCATCTTAATGAGTACCGAGTTTGTCACCCCGGGCGATTGGAAACTGCCGTGGGGTGATGTTGAAGGTGTGCAGACCGAAGAGGCGTTCTATGAACGTCTGAAAGAAGTGGAAGCCAATACACCCGAGGGGGAACCGCTTATTGTTTGGGGTTATCACCACTACTTTCATGGCAATAGTTTAAGCAAAGCTGTGCTGAATGATATCGCAGGCGATCGCCCATTGATTGTTTGGCACCGCAGTTTCCATGAGCTGTTCTTCAACGACGCAGCGATAGACATGCTTGGTTGGGAAGAGTCAGATTGGCAAGGTGAGAGTGCGGCTTACGATCAACTTGATTGGGAACGCGGGCATGCCTTCGAGAATGGCGGAAAAATCATTCTGGGCGACACGCTGAAGTTTTTGGTGGAAAGCGGCAGATTCGCGACAGGTATGGAGCGTTCACGTGATTATATCCAAGCAGGCGGTATTACCACTGCGGTTGATCCTGGCGTGATTGCGACCCCAGAAATGTACGACCAAATGGTATCGATTCTGTTGGACGATACGTTCCCAATGGATTACTGGCTGATGCCTGCCGGCAACTTCACCTACAGCATGGGTGGTTATGATGCGGATAAAGGCAAAGCCATCGCGGAAGCACAAACCCGAAACTATGCTGGACAAGATCAAATTCAATGGCTGCCAAAATCCATCAAGCTTTTTTCAGACGGTGCGATGTACAGCCAATTGATGCAGCTGAAAGACGGTTATACCGACGGGCATCATGGTGAATGGCTTCAAACACCAGCTGAGCTAGAAGACAGCATGCGTCCTTACTGGAACGATGATTACACCATTGTGATTCATGCTAACGGCGATCTGGGCTTTGAAAAAGCGGTAGAAATCGTCGAAAAGCTCAATGATGAGTTCCCAAGAGAAGACCACAGAACGGGTTTCCATCACTTGGGAATCACAGATGTTGATGACATTCCACGTGCAGTAGAAACGGGTTCAAATTTCAGCGTTAACCCTTATTACACACACGTACTTGCGGAGCTTTATAGCGAGCAGGGCGTTGGTAAAGAACGCGCGGAAGTGATGGCAAGAGGTCGCTCTTTCATTGATGCGGGTGGATTGTTGTCTCTACACTCAGATGCACCTATGGCACCAGCCCAACCGCTCACTTTGATTTGGGCCGCTGTAAATCGAATTGGTCTATCAGGTGAGACGGTAATGGGGCCACAAGAAAGAATCACTGTTGATGAGGCCATGCGCGCTATGACGATTGATGCCGCGTATACCGCGAGACTAGAAGGTGAGGTGGGTAGTATCGACATCGGGAAATATGCGAACTTTGTCGTACTGGATGAAAGTCCGTACAAAGTAGAGCCGACAGCTATCAACGACATTACGGTTGAATCGACGGTTTATCGTGGTGTGCCCGCACCCATCAATGTGAGCAATGCGGGTATGCAACTGACGGAGAACACCAAAACAGTGATGGCGAAAGTGAACGCCAATCATCACCATCATGGCGGTCATCACCACCATCATCATCATGAGGAAGGGGATATTTGTGGAACTGCACTTTTCATGCAACATGCCTTGGGACAGGCAATGAGCAATCAGTCGCCAGCGATTAACTAGTCAAAACCCAGAATGAAAAAAGGCTGCCCACGGGCAGCCTTTTTGGGTTGAGGAGGGTTACTGACCGCGGCCACACACCATAACAACAATGGTTTTGAACATGATGTAGCAGTCCATTTTGAACCAGCTTAGTGGCGACGTCAGTGCCAGCGCGTAAGAATGGTCAAAACCCACTTTTGAGCGGACATCGTCAATACAGGTGTCATAGCCTTGGTTGACTTGAGCCAGACCCGTAATACCGGGCAGTACGCCATAAGTACGCTCTGCAAAGTAAGGGATGGCAGTTTCCAGTTTTTGATAAAAACCTGGGCGCTCTGGGCGGGGACCTATCAGTGACATATCACCCTTGAGTACATTGATAAACTGTGGCAGTTCGTCCAAACGTGTTTTGCGAAGGAAGCGGCCTATACGCGTGACGCGAGGGTCTTGCTTCGTCGCCCACGTTGCGCCAGACATGGCTTCTGCGTCTGTGCGCATGGTGCGGAATTTGAGCATGTTAAAAATGAGGCTTCGGTCAGGCATGGCGCGGCCGATACGCATTTGGCTGAAAAGCACTGGGCCTGGACTATCCAGCTTGATTGCCAGCGCAATAATTGGGAACAGTGGCAGTGTGAGCCCTAAGCCTACCAAGGACAAAGCAATATCGAAAACGCGTTTGGTTTTTGCAGTTACTGGGTCGATTTCCATGGCGTTATCAAATCTCATTTTCAAGATATTTGTAATAATCATAGTTTCATTCCTTTCTTGAAGTGGATGAAATATTAGACACACGACTCCAGTGTCCTTTTTCCAAGCCAACGATATAACGTAAAGTGCCGATGAAGTTTGCTGTGTGACCAGCAACCAGATATCGAATTGTCTTAATAATCCCGCTCTCAGGTTCATAGCCAAATACGTGGCAAGCGAGAATACCTACATAAATGGTGACTTGCACAACTGCGGCGCAAGCAAAAAACCAATGTGATGTCGCCAGCGCGATACTACCGATGGCGGCAATGATCATCAGAAAAGGCATCAACACACGCAGCCCTTTTCCTGAGGCGAACGTGAATGCAACGCCACCGCGTGTGGGTGCCAACAAACCAAGTAATCTGGTTAACTGTTGGTAGTTACCCGCACCGATTCTTAAGCGGCGACGAAAGTCCTGTTCGTTTGAGCTGGCTTCGAGTTCTACAGCGCGGATGTTGGTGTCTACGTCAGCACGATAGCCTTTAGCAACGATGTTCATCGGTAATATGAAGTCATCATTGATGGTGTCGGCTGGCAGTGGCGAGTAAAGTTCACGGCGGATAATGTATAGCGCGCCGTGTGACCCCAAAGAAGAACCAAGCTTTGCTTCGCTTTGCTTGATTTTGCTTTGGTAATCCCAGTACTTTGACTCGCTGCTATTTGCATCCAGCAGGCAGTAGTGGCTGTTCATCACACCAAGCTTTCGTCGGTGAAACGCTGCGCTGCTATCTGGAATGCATCAATCGAGATCAAGGCAGAGATATCCGTCAGAGCCACCAAATCGCCATGCGCCAAAGGCATTGTTTTGTTGAGAACCGCGACTTTGCCTTCGTTTTCAGCATACTCAACAACGATCAGGTTGAGGTGGGAGCACGGCGTTTCATGCGCGGTTTGCCTTGCGATAGTTGCCGTTTCATCAGAACACCCGTCACAAGCGATGATGACGTCCAGTTTTTCCGCTGGGTAATCAAGTGCTGCTAGGTTTCGGATTTTATCTGCAATCCAACGCGCTTCGTTGTATGCAGGCATCAGGACAGTCACGGTCGGCAGATCTTTCTCTTCAAGCGTTTTGCCTTCGTCGATGCCATCTTTTGAAGAAGAACAGCGCACCAGCACCTTCAGCAAGAGGGGGTAGCCGAGATGGTGGTATATCACCAAAAAGATGCTGGTGGCTGTAATCCAAAAAATCCATTCGTTAGTCATTTGCCTGACCCTCAGCAAGAACATCGTATGCTTTCGCCATATTTCGAATATCTGCGCTTGCTCGTACGTGCTCTCTCGGGCTCACTTGGCGACGTTCAAAAAGCAGGGGAACAATTTTTTCTGCCATGTCTTTGGCATCTCCCGCTTTCATGATTGCCCCTGTGTCAGGGCATAACGTTTCAACCGCACCGCCTACATTGGTGACCGCGGACGGAATACCACATGCCTGCGCTTCGAGTGGTGCCAGCGGGAACCCCTCGTTGAAAGAAGGTAGGCAAAATACATCCAGTGCTTGGTAGAACGTTGGCATGTCTTCAACGTAACCTAGGAAGTGAACTCGGCTTTCTAGGTCCAGTTGTCTGACTTGCGTTTTAAGCTGCTCTTCAAGCGAACCGCTGCCAGCGATGACAAGATGCGTGCTTGACGGAAGATGTGTCATCGCGTCGATCAGCACACAATGTCCTTTCACTTCTTCTAAACGACCGCTACTACCGATGAGTTTGCAGTGTTTAGGTAGTTTCAGTTGCTCACGTGCACTGTCTTTATCGCCGGGGACAAAAGTGTAAATGTCCACGCCATTTTTAATGACTTGCACGTTGTTCATGCGTGGCAGTGTGCCAAGGGATTTTGCAACCACGTCTGCGTCTGCGACAACGGTTGGTTTTGATACCGAAGAAACAATCTTGTGCAGAGTTTTGTGGCTCTTATTGCTGTAGTGCCACGCATCGTGCTCGGTGTGAATCATCTGAATGCCGGCTAAGCGTGCGCCAAGGCCTGCATAGAAATAAGGGCCGATGTGATGGGTGTGAACAACGTCCGCATCCAACTCTTTGAACAGGTCGGCAAGCTGCTTGATCAGCGCAGGTTTGAAACCCGGCTGTTTATTCAAGAAAATGAGCTGGTCAGCAAATGGCTTAAGGCGTGGCCATTTTTCCATGGCTTCTTCCGCAGTACCTTCGAGGCTCACGATTTTCATCGAGCGTTTGTGGCTAGAAAACATTAATAAGTTAAGGGCCATCACTTCAAGACCGCCAGGTTTGAGATGTTGTAACACTTGAACAATCGTTTTCATGGTTACCTCGCAAGCTGATGATTAAATGCTGTTGTGGTTTATGAAGCACAACGCGTGCCAGCATGTAGTACGGTAATATCTAATTGAAATATAATGATTTCATGCATTTCAATTACCCCGACAGAGCATCTTTTCTCATCTTGAGAATAAGAATGACAATTATCGGGTGAGATTGATGATGCGGTTGCGCCATTGGTCGAGCTCAGACGGTGGGGTGTCCAACATGCCATTCCAAGTGTCTGGAATATCATCACGCAACTCGACCAGTAGCTTTTGCGCTTCAACGTTGTTTGGAGCTTGCTGCTCGAGCCAGAGTATCCAGCGATAATCGATAATGCCCTGCGCGATTTCATACAGGTCGGCATGAATGTCTGGCTCTTTCGGGCACGGGCTTTCAGTGGGATAAAAGAACTGAACGTCAAATTCGCGTCCGTCAGTCGGATCGTAGGGGTCTGCGGTTGGCATTCGGCCATGCCATTTTAAGAAGCCATCAGCACCAGATTGCCAAAGGTAAAAGCCAGACGCAGCGCGAGGGAAGGGAAGGTTATAGAGCCACACTTTGAGGCTGTCTTGCTGCGTCTTGTGTACTTCGTCTTTATCGATGCCGAAGCCATCATTGACCAACACCAAGTCAAACATGTCTAAGTACTCGCGGTCCTCTTCATGGTTGAGGTGACCAGCAAGTTTGGCGGCGGGTGCTGTCAAAGAGAAATGACGATGCATTTCTTTGAACAAATCAATGTTGCCGGGGTTGCTTGGTTCATCCGCAATTGACCAATAAGGGCCTTGTTGTAGCCGTTGCTTGTGGTTACTTTCAATGTCCGCTACGACGCTTGCGGCAGAGCTGGTGCCTAGTGCTTGGCTCAAGCGTTTGGCGGGTGCATAAGCCATAGAGTCGACATATCCCAGCTTATGCAGGGTTTGAGACAGCACTTCGAAATCAGAAGCTTGTTCGTCAGTTGAAGGAGTCGGATAAGGCGGTGAAACGCCAGTGAGGCCCAGCTTTCTCATAAAGGTTAAATCGCACATCATGGCTTCTTCAGCCAACGGAGCCAAATCGGAAAACCAGCCAAAATGAACAGGCTTTTCAAGATAAACGCCGACGGGTTTGTGCAAAGGCGGCAGCGAAGCATCCAGCACATTTATGGCATAAGGCGCTTGAAGCTTTTGGCCGCTTAACATCACCGAGAGCTTGCCTTGATACTTACCCGCAGGCGTGTTTTCGGGTACATCTACACGGACAACCAGCTTGCGCGGCATTGCGACACCATCATTTTCAGGCAAGATGCCGTGGCGCAAGCGATTGTCATCAGCTTTGAGCAAAGAAGAAGATAGATGACTGCGTGTCAGTTGCCATTGGCTCCAATGGTAGGTCGCAGGGAGAGCACTTCCCGCCATTTTGGGTGACTCCAGCATCACCAAAGGTGAACCGGGCACGTTGCCCTGTTCAAAGTCGAAGGTGACAAAAGCAGATGTACCTGCAGCGGCATCAATGTGCTGGTTTTTAGCTCGAAGCTTGGTTTGTCCTGTTGGCCAAGCTTTCCACGCTGAGACCGGCCAGTTCTTCTCCCACCACGTTTGTCGTTGACGCGTGAGCATATCAAGCACGAGCGGATTGTTTGTTGGAACGGCAAGAATGCCGCTGACAAATTGTGCGTCCGCATTGTCGCCGGATATGGCAAGCTCTACCGGTGAGCCATCACTGGTGACGTTAAACGTGACGCGGTGACTTTCTCTTTTTCCGAAGTGTTCCCAACTGGTACTTTTGGGTGTGACATCGTGCTCTTTGCCTTGCAGATAGACGCGGCTTATCCATTGACTGGGTGTGAGATTTTGCGAATAAACACGCTGGCCGTTCGCTTTTATTTCACGTTTGAGGGGATGAGGCAGAAATTCCCATTCGCCACTGTCACGGAGCCACAGTGTGACTTGCCAGTCGCCAGCGGGTAAAGGAAGAGATGCATAATCAATACCTCGGATTCCATCGATGGTGAGTGGGTCTGCAACCTGCATTCTTGCGCTTCGATCGATAGGGCGAAGTGCTTTACCTGAAAGAAGGCCAGACTCAATCGTCATTGGCTTGAAACCCGGCCAAATCGCACTGCCTTGAGGGCCCAAATCCCACGCGTATACCCCTTTTGCCAGTGGTTTTGGTGTGTAAACGCGTGATGAGGAAATCATGAAGCGGCTTTCATTGTTGCCGGGGAAGATGATCATTTGCTCCAGTTTGGACAGTGCCAATTGCCTGCCGCCTGGTGTTCTTAAGCTCGCGAAAGGAATTTGAAGCTCGTATTCTCCAGGCGGAATAACACGTTCGATGTTGGCACGGTCAGCATAGCCGGGGTTGATCGAGTCATCGGCACGCACAACAAGAATGACATTCTTCTCGGTAAAGTTGTTGCCTTTCACTTCGAGAATGGTCGTTTCTTGTACGTCCACAAAATCGGACTTTTTCAGTCGAACATCGGCAAGGAGATGCGTACTGAAAAGCAGCATAAATACGGGTAAAAGAAGGCGCATTTTATTCCCTCACAGCATTGGCTTGGGTCTCTCGCTCAGTCTTCGCTGAACCTTGTTGTTATGTTTCGCTTTCTATTTTCGGGATCCTGGTTAAAACAGGGGCGCCGGTGATTGCTTCCAGACGAGAAATACGGCGAATCGTTGTATCTGTCAGCTCAAGAAGAATTGCGAGACCGATACCGAGGAAGATGCCACCAAACAAACCCGCAATGGTGAAGACGACGATGGGCAGGTTGCTCGGTGACGCAGGAGAATAAGGTCTGTCGATGACCTTGATGCGTTTGTCTTGTTCGAATACACCCAAAGAGCTGGTGAGTCGCGCCATTTCATAGCGTTCTAATAACTCATGGAAAAGGGCGCGTTTTACTTCCAGATCCCGTTCCAGTTTTCGAATTTGCTGCTCTTTCTCGCCGGAATTACTGGTCTTAAGTTCAAGGGTTTCAATCATGGCTTTTAAGCTTGAGGTTTCCTCTTCAAGCGTTTCAACCTTGCTTCGCGCTAGCTGGAGGTTTTCCAATTGCGAGATAAGAAGTGGCTGGGATTCTAACCCCGCCTCAAGAGAAGCACTACTTGCGATATCCCAAAGCTTGGTGGTATCGACCGTCTCTTGGGCACTCGCCAGCAATTGGGTGCGCTGCTCTTCAAGACGACGCAGATTACGAAGTGCACCTTGTACCAAGCTATGTTGGTCGGTGTAACGCGCTTTCAGCAAAGCTAACTCACTACGAAGGCGTACAATTTGGTCTTCGATTTTACCGATGACGGGGTTAGTGCTTGAAAGTTGTTGGTCTAAGCCGCCCAAGCTTTTTTGAGCCCCCGCCATTTCGGCTTGCTTCTCTGAAAGGCGCTGTTTTAGCTGCTCGATGCGCGCGTAGTTTGCCATTTGTAACTCAGGCAATCCGTCAGCATGCTTGCTTCTGAAATCAGCTAGCGCGGCTTCCGCCTTGTCTAAATCTTCACGACGAAACTTGATGTGCTCTGCAAGGAAAAAGCTGGAATCTTTCATTGAAGAACGTTCAGGTGCCAGTAGCTCTTCAATGACATATCTGCTGACCGATTCCAACGTTTCCTTCATGCCATGAGGATCATTGGATTTAAAATCAATGCGAATCACGTCTTTACCAATGGTGGACATTGAAAGGCCATTGGAGAGAATTTCGATGGTTTCATCGATCAGTTTTGGATCAGAGTCTTCCTCAATCATGCCGCGTTCTTGCGCGACTTTTCCCAAAATATGGCGGCTGTGAAGCAATGTTTGTAAGCCGCTAAAGCGTTCTTTCATTTGGGATGAGACGGCGAGGTCCTCCAAGAATGGGTTCATTTTCGACGTTTCTTGGATCAGCATACTGGTGTGAGAGTTGTACTTTTTCGGGCTGACCACGCCAATGACGGTTCCCATGATAGGAAGAATCAAAATCGGCAGCATGATGACGTAGCGTCTCCGCCATGCGCCATCCAATAAGATAAGGAGCTTATAAGTCAGAGAATTCATAGTGCCTCCAACCAACGGTCAAGTTGTTCTGCGCGAGATTGCCAAGTTTGGTTCGCCAATACATGTTGTTGTTCTGCATTGGGTTGGCGGTCTACTGCGTTGTTCAAGGCTTCCACAAATTGCTCAGCGTCATTTACCACAGACACAAACTCGCGGTAGCTTTCAAGTGCCGGGAACGGCGTGCTGATTACTGGGCGTCCTGCGGCGAGGTATTCGCGAAGTTTCAGCGGATTACATGCATTGATTTGTGCATTGTTTTTGAAAGGCAGCAGACTTGCCGTCCAATGCTGACTGTATTGGGGTAATTGGTGATGAGGTTTCGGGCCTAAAAACAGGGCGTTTTCAAAGCGACGCATTTGGTCTGCGCGGTCACACGTGTTGCCAATGAAAACAAATTGCCAATTGGGCAGCGATTGAATGACCTGTTCCAGAAGGTCGTAATCCAGCCATTCTGACAACGAACCATAAAAACCTGCCACGGGTTTGTCGGGTGAAGGCAGATCAAGTGCACGTGATGTTGGTGACGAAAACAGTGCATAGTCCACGCCATGAGGTAAAAGTTGTGTTCTGTCTTTCGGAAACTTGGCTTGTAGCTTTTCGCTCGCTGCCAGAATCAAGTCTGCTTTGGCGACGAGCTCTTCTTCACGACGCACAACCGTGCTGTGGTCGACACCTGCCAGCGAGCCAAAATCATCGCCGCAGTAATAGACCAAAGAGGAGGTATCAAGCAGTTCAGCGACATCAATGGCGGTGGGTAACGATGTCCAGAGAATGGGGTCATTCAGATTGGCAGATTGGATGATCGGCCTTAGCTGTTTTTTCAGCATGTTGGCCGCAATTTTTCTGCCTAACACGGTTTGCGGTGCGGGCAGGGTTGTTGGGTTCACGATCGTAAAGTTATCGGGAGTAGAGACGTTTGATTGTGTTGGCTCAGCAATTTTTGTCGCAGTGAGCTTACGCCACGCTCTTTGCACATCATGCAGTGACAGCGTAGGGCGGCGCAGGCCAATGGAGTTTACCCAGATCACTTTTCGATCTTGAGCAAGAAAACGCACCAAGTGCTGCGTACTGGAAGGCAATCCGCCCCAGTCTTCGCCGAAAACAATCAAATCACGCACCATGTCGTTTCTCCTCGTCGGTCATTGGACGAAGCACTTTTGCTGGAACACCGCCAGCGACAACAAACGGTGGTAAATCTTTCGTTACCACACTGCCTGCCGCGACAATCGTTCCCTCACCTATGGTGACGCCAGCCATGACGGAAACACCCGTTGCCAGCCATACATCGCGTTGCAAAACGATGTCACCGACTTGTTCATCAAGCTCTGGCAATCCTGCCGCTCGATCCTCTGCATTGACGGGGTGACCGGGGTAGCCAGCTAAGAACGCACGCCCAGCAATCCGTACATTGTCACCAAGGATCACTTTCGTGCCGACAGCAATGGTTGTCTGCCAGCCGATATCAATGTTGTTGCCTACTATCAGTGTAGGAGTCGCGTTACCGCACGTACGACCGGAAAAGGTTGTTTGACCAGAAACGCGGCACTGATCGCCAAATGTCATAGTTAAAGGACCGCTAACAAAAGGCATACCGCCATAGAGGTAAAACCCTTTTCCTACCTTCTGGATGCGACCTTTAAACAGCGGTGTCCACCAAAACAAACGGGTGAAACTCGCCCACAGTGAGCCGATAAGCGTCACCAAGTGGTACATGGGCGTGAAAATCACTTTAGGTGCCGGAACACTGAAGTTAAGAATGGCTTTCAGCATCCGAAATAGCCCCCTCGCAAAGGGGCTAGGGCTTGTTTTGATCCACTGCTTGGTCGCTTGAAGGTTCATGGTTCTTACTCCACAGTCACTGACTTCGCTAGATTTCGCGGCTGATCAACATCTGTGCCTTTCATGCAGGCGACATGGTAAGCCAATAGTTGGAGAGGCAAGGTGTACAGCAGTGGCTGAAGCAGTGGAGCAGTCTCTGGTACTTCAATCGCCTGAGTGATGTGCTGCTTGGCCATTTCAATACCCGCACCGTTGCTGATAAGAATGACTTGAGCACCGCGTGATGACACTTCACGTAAGTTGGACAGTGTTTTACCCATCATTGGACCCGGAGGTGCAATCATGACGACGGGCATTTTGTTATCAATCAGCGCAATGGGTCCATGCTTCAATTCGCCGGCTGGATATGCCTCTGCATGAATATAGCTGATTTCTTTCAACTTCAACGCACCTTCCAGTGCCAATGGGAAAGACATGCCACGTCCGAGATACATAGTGTGATCACTGTGCATAAGAGAGGCGGCGACAGTGTCGATATTTGCCATTTCATCAATGACTTTTGCCATCTCTACAGGAAGCGTGAAGAGGTGCTTAATCAGCTCGCGTTCAGCGTCTCTATCGAGACGGCCAGAGGCTTTACCCATTTGTAAAGACATCAACAGCAGCACCAGCAGTTGCCCAGTAAACGCTTTGGTTGATGCGACACCAATCTCTGCACCGGCGAGGGTACGAAGGTAGCAATCGCTTTCCATTGCCATTGAACTGGTTTCAACATTTAGCAATGAAAGGCAGGTTAGCCCTTGTTCCTTGCTGTAGCGCAATGCTGCTAAGGAATCTGCGGTTTCACCTGACTGGCTGATAAACAAAGCCAGCGTGTTGGTTGAAAGCGGTGACTCTCGGTAGCGATATTCCGATGCGATGTCCACATCAACCGGGAGACAGGCGTAACGTTCAAACCATTGGCGCGCGACCATACCGGCATAGTAGGAGGTGCCGCACGCAACGATAGACAGTCTTTCGAAAGAAGAAAGATTGGCAGGGAAAGCTTCTTCTTTCAGGGTGAAGGTTGCTGGATCGCAATAGTGATTCAGGGTGTTTCTCATCACTTCTGGTTGCTGGTGAATCTCTTTCAGCATGAAGTGCTTGTAACCTTGTTTACCTTGATCTTGCTGAGAGACAACCAATGGCTTCATTTCTTTTGCTACGGTAATGCCATCTGCATTGGTGATGCTCAACGTATCAACCGTGATTTGTGCGATTTCATTGTCATCGAGATAACAAAGGTTACGTGCAACGCGTGAAAGTGCGATGGAGTCAGAGGAAATGAAATGGCCCGCGGCACCTTGTCCAATGACTAATGGGCTGCCATAGCGCGCCGCGTAAATTGTCTGGGGCTCATCTGCAAAAACCACTGCGATGGCATAGCTACCATCGAGTTGACGAACTGCGTCTTTTAACGCGACGGCGGGTGACATGCCTTTATCAAGGTTGCGTGAAATAAGCTGCGGAATCGTCTCACTGTCCGTTTCACTTTCAAAGACGTAACCGTCTTTTTCAAGTGACGCTTTCAGTGCAGGGTAGTTCTCGATGATACCGTTGTGCACGACAGCAACACGGTCAGTCATGTGCGGGTGGGCGTTGATGACAGAAGGTGCGCCATGTGTCGCCCAACGGGTGTGAGCGATACCAACATAACCTTCTACGGGTTGATCACTGAGCAGTGCGCTGAGTGACTCCAGTTTTCCTTCAGCGCGGCGGCGAACCAGACCATTTTCGTTTGAAACAACAATACCGCTGGAATCGTATCCGCGGTAAGAAAGGGTGCCTAAACCACCAACCAATGTCGACGTTACAGATTCATTTGAAACAGCAGCGAAAATCCCACACATGGCAACTCTCCTTATTGTAATTCGGCAACGTGTTGTCGCCTTTTACAGACAGGATTGCAGGAAGTAGGCCAACTTTTTTAATAGTTAAATTTCATATGGTTAGCTGTTCGGTATGGCAGTCATCAATGTGCTTTTCTCATTTTGAGTGTCAAAAATCCTAAATTGAATCACAAGGGTGAGAAAACCTGGTCTCCCTTTGCTGGGAGATCGAAATCGTTTCTTTCAACATCGGTGAAAAAAGCCGGAGGCGACTCCGGCAAAGGTTTTCACGCAACAATCAGTTGATGGTCATTGATTTGTTGTTCTTGGCGTGCTGCCTTTTTCCTCGCCATTGAAATCAAACCAGCAAACATGGCTAGCCCAATAAGGCTTTGAGCCATTGGCGGCAATGGAGCGGTCGCAATGTTTGACCCGCCAAAGGCACCTGACGGTGTACTACTTACAGTGAAGACGGCATCGTTGAAGTCTTCATCTGAGCGGTAGTTGTAGTCGTTTGTGAACTGGTTGACTCGGTTAAGATCTTCGAAACCGAGAATAACTTGTTCCTGGCTGCTGTCAGCGAACAACATGGCGACATGTCGAGAATCGGATGAATCGCTGAGCATAGTAGATGTCGCTGATGCTTCTGGGTTCAGGAAGTCCAAGCTATAAAATGATTGCGTATCGTAGCTGCTTCCTCCGGCATCACCGGTTTCGACACCCGTGCCTTTCCAAGCATTCTGGTTCAAGAAGAAGCCGAGGCTGGTACCTGCTGTGAGTTCAGACCCACCTGCGACATCAACTGTGTCACCGGCGAGCAAAACGCCACCTTGACCATAATTAGAAGCATTCGGGAAAAGGAAGCCCGCGGACACACCGTCGACCGCTTGAAGTTCGGACAAAGATACATAGCCGGAGCTGTCGGTATCGATATCACCTTTAGACAGTCCGTCAAACGTGTTCGCGCCAAAACTGAAGTACCCCAAACTATTTCGGTATCCTGCGCCTTCATCCAAGAATGTCACGGACACACTGGCGTCTTCGCTTAAGGTGAGGTAAGGGTCATACGCTGGATTCAAAAAATCAGCGTTGACGTTTCTTGCTTCTGGCAGCGACTCATCGACCGTTTGCAATATACTCGCGTCCACGGATTGGTTTGTCATTCCGCTCAGTGTTTCGCTCGTATATTCAAAAGGATCATCTATGTTAGCGTGAGCACTGACAGACAGCATCATAGAGCTAGCTATGAGACTGGTGCCTATTGCGTACTTCATCGGTTACCCCCTTTCAGCACGACTTCATTAAAAGGAAGGTGCTCGACTGACGCGCACTGCTTGGGATAAGCAACCGCAAAAGCCGGCCCCGGGTACAATGAACTTGAGCTTCCCGTCCTCATAGCCAAAGAATGAATCATGGTCTTTAGCCAAAAAACAGCACGCGGAAATTCACTGTAGGTGTTGCCATCAAAAATATATTTGCTGCTGTAGCCTGCGCTGGTGATCAAGGTTTGCCAGAGGCCAACGAATTCATCACCATCGGGCAGCACAAGCAAAGCCAAGTCACCATCACACTTAGGCAACGCAACTTGCAGTCCTTTAATGCCCGCATCTTCCGTGAAGTGGACTGATTTATAGTTCAGAAGGCCTCTCGACTTTAGAAAGCCGATGAGCGTGCGCTCTGCTGAACCTTCCTGATACACGCCTTGCGTGGGTGGTGGCTCTGAGATTCTCAGTGAGAGACCGCCCAGCAATAATCCGAGGATCAGACTCATGACTGTCCAATCGGAAAGGCTATTTGGTTTCTGCATAACGTAGCCCTCCAAAAATGACAGCAAGCGTCGTCAGAGCGGTCGCCGTGAGATACATATCTTCACCTTCTGGAGAATGCCACCAGTCATGCCATTGCATACTGATTCCCATTGTGAATAAGCGAGCGACGTTCAAAACGAGCAAAATGCAAAAAAGCCCCAGTAAAACCAGTCCTTCTCGTTTACTACTGCAGATACCGTGCCAGCGTGAAATGGCGAACCAGCAAGCAATCGCACTACAAATAGCAGGTAATGAAGAGCAGTTTCTCAGCATGAGGACTTGATGATCGGCAGCACCAAAATACACATTCCCAATCGCTTGACCTGTTCCAGTCACAACCTGAAGCAATCCCGCGACTAGCATTGCATCAAAGGCCAGCAAGGGTTCGGCAAACCATTTGAGTGAATAAAAGGTGGTGAATGCCATTACTGCATGAATGATGAGAATTATCCCTGCATTTCTAAAGCCGCGGTTTGTCGCATCACCTCGGAGAAATAACCAACACCCGCAAAGCAAAGAAGCCAACAATGTGGTTTGAAAGCTCGGAAAAACGAACAAGACAGCCAGAGCAACAGCGGTGGTGTTGTCCCATCGTGAAGCAGTGGTGACGGGGCTGCCCGCGATAAGTCCTAATGCCAGTAACAAACTAAACATGGCGGGAATTGCGTCGAACTCAGCAACGGTAGGGGCTTCTCCCGTGAAGTAAGGAATAGCCAGCGAGATAGACACACAAAGGAGGATGGGGACAATCAGCCTTTGTACACTCGGCGCGAGCATCCAATTTTGCGTTTTGACGATCAACGCGTAGGCCATGTTCATGCCGTTCGCCTTCTCAATAAATCCGTCGAAAAAGCGGGTAGCAGTCCGAGTCGTTGACCAACGATACAAACGCTCAACGGTGCCACGATGACCAAGACGACACGCGTAACGGTTGCCATGTCCATTGTGCTGACGTAAAGCCAAACGAAACAGATAGCCGCTAGTGTGCACAGAGGAACAGCGGCGTAAGGGAGTTTAAAAATGCGCTGTCCCACGAAATAAAAGAGCAGGAAACGAACGGATTGAGCAAACAAGAGTGCGGCGAGAACACCAAAGACGCCAAACTCCGCGCCCCACCACCACAGCGTCAAAAAAGCGAGCACGGCAGAAACCGCACTGATAACTAACTGCGCGTAGGAGGTTTTGCCTGCGTAGGTCCCCAAATTGACAAGCTCTGCCATTTCTTTAAACAACGCAGCTGCAACTAAAACGGCGGTAAGTTTGGCTGCAAACTGATAGCTCTCTGGCAATAACACATCGATAGCGATAGGTGCCGCGAAGGCTACGCCTATCGCGATCACCATGGCACCAACTAAGCCATAGCTGGTAAAGCGAGTGGCTTCCTGATGACCGTTTTCGCCGTACAGGACATCAAAGCGCTTCGGCATCCACCACATGCCAAATGGTTGAAGCAGCAGGACAACGGCCAGTGCAAACTTGGCCGCAACGCCAAACTGCGCCACATCTTCAAGCGTGGCGACTTCAGCAAGCACCCAACGGTCAAGACCATTTAAAGTAAACGCCATTAAACCGCTCGCCATGATTGGCAAGCTGTAGATGAGAGATTGCTTCGCGATGCTTTTGCAAAAAGACAGCCCAGTATCTTTGATTTGCAGGAATCCAAGAAACGCGCCTTGAGTAATCGCGGCAATCACACCCGCTTCCAACACACCATCGATGCCGCGCCCCATCAGGAGGAAGATGATGGTTAAAGCGGCTTGGAAGAGTGCACGACCAACGGCGGCAGAGAAGAAAGCCACTGCGTGGTTTTGCATGCGAAGCCAGCAAGAGGAACGGCGATACAGCTTCCAAAGCCAGCATCAAAAGCACAAGTTGGATCTGGTACGTTGTTAATCCGCCCGGAACATAGCTGTGAAGGACAGCTGCTAGCATCCAGCTTATCGGGATGAGCAACGCACCCACGATGACGGTTAAAGTAAAGATGCGCGCAGCCATGGTTTTACGTTCTTTGCTGTCCTGACAACCACCAACAAAGCGATACAGTGCATCTTCCAAACCCAGACCCACGAGAATACTGCCGAGTGCTGCGATACTGCTGACAATTTCAAGTTTGCCGAATTCTGCTTGGGGGAGGTAATGCGTGATGAAAGGCAACATCAGTAAAGAGATACCTTTCATCAGAGCAATACTGCTTCCGTACAGTAGGGTTTGACTGAGAGCGGATGTCATTTTTTTCATGATTACGCTCTCTCGCCTGACACGCTGTTCAATGCGGAAGCTGGCTCAGACATCAGCGCGCTGCAGATAGCCGAGAAACAAATCTCTGCACGGTAGCTTTGTGCAATAGTCGCTACCGCTTTTCCCATGCGTTTAACGGAATTCATGTTGCCTTGGGCTAGGAGAATCGCGTCGGCCAGTGCTTTGTCATCGTTTGGTGTGTACTTAATACAGTTCACGCCGTCAGTCAGTTGTTGATCCCAAAACGCACCATCAGCGGGGATAATGACGCACATGCCCGCAGCCATGGCTTCCAGAATAGAGAGACCAAACGGTTCTTTCGTGCTGGTAGAAATGAACACATTGGCACCGGCGCGAATGTGGTCAAGGTTTTCTGGTGCATGGTGCCAGAACACTTTGTTAATAGGTTGAGGGGCTTCGCTAACGGGCAAATTGTTTTGTTGTGGCTTGATGTAGCAAACGTGTGTTTCTGGACGCATGGAAGGTTTGATGCTGCTGATAGCACGAACCAGCACATCCAATCCTTTCCATTTGAGTAGCGATGCCGCCCAAAACACAACGGAGTAGTCGTATTGACATGGCGATGGCCATTCATGCTTCGGCAAACCATTTTTGAACGTCTGGAACTGCGCATAGTTGGCAACATCTGTACCGTGTCCTGCTGCCGCTAACGCTTTTTCCAACGATGCCTGTGTCGAGGCAAGATAAAACACGTTGTCTGCGGCTATCAAGCATCTTCCTATGGTGCGAGAAAGCGCGACGGGTCCGTGGATCATCTGGATCAGTTTGTAGCCAAACAGCGGTTTGACCAAGTAGAGGCAAGGTCAACACCTGGACCTGATGCCGCGAGTGCCGTGTCAATCTTTCCGATAAACAGGCGGAGCCACATGAGTTGCAGAGCGATAACAACGTGGCGAGCAAAATAGAGTAGGCCTTGCTCGGCTTTCTCCAGCTTTTCTGGCATATGCAGAGGTTTTACATAAGCCTGAGATTGCGCCCAACTTTTGGGGTCCGCCGTAAGAATCGTGACGCGTGCGTCTTTCGATTCCAATTGGCTCAGCACATGCTTGGTCGAAACTTTCGACCCACCTGCAAAGGCAATAGGGTCGAGGATGAGGATATGATTAAGCTTGCTCATAATGCGACCTCCTGCTGGTTAGCAGCACGGTAACGTTGAACAAACTTGAACGATGCTTTGACAGGCGGTACCACTTGCCAGTGGCTCAGCCAGCGAGCGTTCATTGCTGGGTCTGCAAGTAGCGATTGGTAAAGGCTTCAAACGCCGCGGTGTGTGCTTCGATAGTGAAGTTTTTCATCATGCGGTTGTATCCAGCACGTCCCATCGCAATGCGTTGATCTTGGTTAACGTAAAGATGATAGATAGCCTGCGCGATCGCATGAGCGTCTTCAGTTTTCACCAGCTTGCCAGTGACATTGTTGTCGATAACAGAAGGAATACCGCCAACCATGGGTGCGACAACAGGAAGGCCAGCAAGGCCTGCTTCTGCAAGGGTAAGACCGAAGACCTCTTCGCGAGCACCAGAAACGCAAATGTCAGCACTGCCTCGCATCAAACCAACGACATTGCTGCGCTCGCCAATCAGATGAACATGACTTTGCAATTGGTTGTCTGCAATTTGCTGTTCCAGTGCTTCACGCGCTTCACCTTCACCAATAACGACGAAATGAATCGGCAGGCGCATTGAGCGAAGCTTGCGGCAAGCTTCAATCAAAAGATCGACACCTTTGCGCTCGATGAGAGAACAAACGCTCATTGCCACAAATGCGTCGCTTGGAATATTGAGAGATTTGCGAATATCTTCGACGGGTTGATCAAGCAGTCTTTCAGTGTCAATGCCGTTTGCGATAACGCGGCAGCGTTCTTCGTTTGCACCGTCGGTAAGGAGTTGGTCGACAACAGGTTGGCTAACGCCGACTGCCATGCTTGCATGGTGCAGACCGAGCGTGATTCTGTCGCGGAGAGGGTAGCGAGAGTGAAGGTGCAGAACCAATGGCAGTTTGCGACTACGAGCAACCAAGTTCATCCACTGAGACGGCGCACCGCTGTTTGAATGAATCAGTTCGATATTGTGTGCGTCAACAATACGTTGACCTTCACGGACAAGCTGCTTGTACCCTTTAAAATCAAATCGTGGGTGGCTCTCACCGAACAGCAGCGGGAACTCGCTAACGTAAACAGTGATGCCCAACATTCTGACCTCTTGAGCGAGTAGCTCGCTGTTGCACCAAAGCACCGGAGAAAAACAGTCTTTGTTGATGTGCTTAAGCAGGTCAATAAGGCAGCGTTCGCTACCTCGAATCCAGTTGTCGCCATAGTGAACAAACAGAACATTTTTTGCGTTGTTTTGTGTTTTTATCGTTGTTGTGTTCATAACCGCCCCCTGATGTTTTTATTGGTTTCATCTTGGTTTTCGTTGCGTGAGATGAAACCTATTTCATAATAGTAGCAGTAGAGGAGCAAAGACTGTGCCACACTTTCAAGTGATTGATTAGTATTGGTTTACCTATTCAGAACACTATGTGGCACGTGGGAATTTGAGACGGTTTGTCATTATGCAAGTCAAGGTCACCGTCACTTTGCAAAAATGGCGTAGTCTTTTAAAAGAAGAGGAACGACAGCTTTTGCAGAAAAGCGCGTTTCTATGGTGTCGATAGCACTGTCACGCCAATCGAGTCTGTCTCGTTCATTGCTGTTGCGCCATGTCGATATTGATTCGATCAACGCGTCCATATTATTGGGCTCAAGTAACCAACCATTCTTGCCGTGCTCGATGAGCGTGCCGAGTCCTCCGACATTAAATGCAGCGACTGGTATACCGCGCGCCATGGCTTCGAGTGCCACCATAGGAAGACCTTCCGCACGAGAAGGGATAACAAGTAAGCCAATCTGCGGCCAAACCTCACGCATGTTGTCTTGTGCGCCATGAAAAGTGACATTTTCTGTTGCTTCAGATTCCAGGCTCTCGCGAAGCGGGCCGTCGCCAAAAATATCAAATTGCATCAGCGGAAAGCGTTTGGCCAGTGTGAGCATGCGTTCTGGTGCTTTCTCATGACTTAATCTGCCAACAAACGCAATCTTGTCGCCTTGTGAAGGTTGGAGTTGATTGGTATCGACAAAGTTGTTTGTCAGCGTTGCTGGACAGGGGAGGGTGTCTAAAATCGGTGTGCTGACCGCGTAAACGTGGTTAGCCAGAAATGCAGTATTTCTGTCGAGCCAATCGTACCAATGTAATCGGCCCGTTTTCTTTTCGCCGCTGTGGAACGTGCTAGCGCATGAAATACCCATTAGGCGAGCCATAGGGCGGGCAAGAATGCCTGCTTTATAACCGTGCGTGTGAATGATGTCAGGCTTGTAGGTTTTGATAGCCTGCCACAGTGATACCATCCGGCCATCCAAGACGAGGCAATCGACACCTTGCAATTGAAGTCTTTTCTCTAAGGGGTGTTGGCCATAGTTTTGGATAAAAACAACGCTCACGCTGTTGTCCGACTGACTCAGTCCCAGTGCAAGCTGTTCAACGTGAGATTCGATACCACCAAATCCGCTGCTATCTAACACAATCCAAATTTTTGACGAACGCTTTGCCATAACGCCTCCCAAGAAAAAATGAACAACGAGTTAGATAACCAGCAAAGATAGTGCCAATCTTTTTAGTCAGGTTTGAACGCAGGTAATCCCTGAAAATGAAGAATAAATTCGTCAATTTGAGAATACGCTTAGGCACATTGTTCATTCCGAGAATCAGAATGAATGTGCCACTGACAATCTATATGTGCTGACTTTATCTTTTATTCGCATTTTCTTTATGTAAGAAGCGTAGCAGGGTTTGGTGAGAGTTCTATCTGACTGAAATTAAAGTGATAAGTTAGATTTTATTTTGTTATTTAGGTTTGTTGGCAATGTATTTGCTTGGTGGACGCTAGAACTCTACAAATTATCGAGGCGTCTATGGCAAGTTATTTAGTTACTGGTGGTTGCGGCTTTATTGGCTCTCACTTGGTCGAATCTCTTTTAGCTGAAGGTCACCACGTCAGAGTTGTAGACAATCTTTCCACGGGTGTGCGAACGAATGTTCCTCGCCATTGTGAGGTCAGAATCGCCGACATTTGCATTCCCGGCGTAGTCGAAGATGCCATGGAAGGCATCGACGGCTGTTTCCATCTCGCTGCCGTGTCTTCCGTTCAGCGATCTAATGAGTGTTGGCTTGAGACGCACGACATTAATCAAACGGGCAGCATTCGGGTGTTCGAAGCTGCGAAGAAAAACAAAACACCGGTCGTTTATGCTTCATCTGCCGCAGTCTATGGCGATAACGCTGATACGCCATTGTCAGAGCGGTCGACGGTTCGCCCGCTCACCGCTTATGGTGCAGACAAACTTGGTACTGAGCTTCACGGTCGCGTGGCAAGCCTTGTTCATGGCGTACCAACTACAGGACTGCGCTTTTTCAATGTGTTTGGTCCGAGACAAGATCCTCGTTCGCCCTATTCAGGCGTTATCTCGATTTTCGCCAATAAAGTGCTGAACAACCGAACACTGACAATCTACGGGGATGGAGAACAAACAAGAGACTTCGTTTACGTATCAGACGTGGTGCGCTTCTTACGTGCCTCGATGAAAAAAGTGTCAGTGTCACCGGAAGTCTTCAATGTTTGCCGAGGAGAGGCGATGTCGGTCAACCAGCTTGCTTGCATCATGTCCTCCATTGCGGGAGCGAGCTTAAACATGGAGCACTTGCCAGCAAGACGTGGTGATGTGCGTATGTCGATTGGTAGCCCGGCCAGAGCATCAAGAGATTTGGGGCTGGTGGCAGAGACGAGCGTCACGGAAGGGTTGCGAGAGCTCATGGATTACATCATCACAGGCGGTAGCCCTAACAGAGATGCTGGATAAGAAAATCCCCTCGGAAGAGGGGATTTTTCTGTTAAGCCTCGTCGGTTTCCCAAGCCTGCTTTTTCCGATAAAGCGTGGAAGGGCTGACTTTAAGCAGTACCGCTGCCTTCAATACATTGCCATCGCAGTGCTCAATGGCACGCTGAATGGCCTCACGTTCAATATCGCAAAGAGGGCGGATGTCAGAAGGTATATCACTCGGTACCATGTCTTCATCGTCACTGTCACTTATATATTGCTCAACCTGAGGCGGAGCTGCTGCGAAAGACAGTGATTTTATTTCCTGATCGCTGAGCGTTTCATTTAGCGGTGGTGGCAGTTGTTTGATACTTACAGTGTCACCGTCATGCAATACCACAATGTTGCGAATGACATTTTGCAATTGGCGAACGTTGCCGGGCCAAGGGTAGTGACGAAGCACGACTTCAGCTTCGGGTGAAAAGCGAGTGAAGCGTTTCCCTTCTTCTTGTGCGTACGTGATAAGAAAGTTAGTCGCGATCGCAAGGATGTCATCACCACGTTCTCTAAGTGGAGGCAAAGCGACGGGCACCACATGTAAGCGGTAGTACAGATCCTCTCTGAATCGCCCTGCCGCGACTTCTTGCAGTGGGTCCTTGTTGGTGGCACACAGGAAGCGAATATCAACACTTTCCTCTTTGCTGCCGCCCACCTTTTGGTAGCGGCCTGTTTGGATGAACCTCAGCAGTTTCTTTTGCAGCTCCAAATCCATTTCGCAGATTTCATCGAGGAATAGGGTGCCACCATCAGCCTGTGCGGCGGCACCTTTGCGTTCGCTGCTTGCACCCGTAAATGCGCCTTTTACGTGCCCGAATATTTCGCTTTCCATGAGGTCATGAGGAATGGCACCACAGTTGATAGCAATAAACGGTTCTTTTGCGCGCGGACTTTGACGATGAATCGCTTCGGCACAAACTTCTTTACCTGTGCCACTTTCACCAGCAATGAATACCGTGGCTTTACTTGGCGCAGCGGCATCTATGATTCGGTAGACGTTTTGCATGGGAAGGCTTGAACCAATAAATCCTTGGTAGGTGTTTCGCTCAAAGCTGCTTTTCATGTCTTCGACCAAATTAAGCAGCCTTGCATGCTCCAGGTGGTTCTTGACGGTTGCTTTCAATCGTTCAGCACTGACGGGTTTTTCTAGAAAGTCATCGGCACCTTGCTGCATGAGTTCCACCGCAGTGTTCACTGAGCCATGGCTCGTGACGATGATAATGGAGCAGGGCAGGCCGTTTTTCTTTATCCAATGCAGAATGTCTTGGCCGAGCATATCCGGAAGCTTCAGATCGAGAATAACGATATGAGGGGTGGTTTTTTGAAGATAATCTAGCGCGGCTTGGCCAGTTTCCATGCATACGAGCTCAACTGGCTCCTGAGACAAATACTGTTTGTACAGATTTGTCAGCGGCTGCGAGTCCTCGATGAGTAAGATGCGGTACTTAGATTTCATAAGGTGACTTCCCTATCTATTACGTGCTCCGCGTTACTACCTGTCGCAGCATGGATATTCTAATTCAGAGTAAATTACTTCTAAGTATATGTTCTATTTCGCAATTTGCGTCTGAAATTCAACATTGTGTGATCATGCTGTAAATCCTCTTTGTAATCGTGACTCAAGTGCACGGAAAGAGGCTTCAGCCAATATTTTTAGTGCTTTTGCAGTGGCTAATGCAGCGTCGAATTGCTGTTCTAAACACTGTTGTTCGATTTTTCTGCAAAGCTCACACAGCCCTTTATTACCGTGTGCGGCGGCACTACTGCCAAGGGTATGCGCTTCAAACTCTAAGCCGTAGTAGTCTTTTGCATCTGCCGCATTTGCGATTTTCTCAACCCGCATGCGCGCATCTTCGATATAGAAAACCACCAATTCAGGCACCACTTCGCTGGAGGTGTCTTTAACCAGTTGGTTTAGCGTTGCTTCATCAACCAGGTTGTTGTCAGGGTCATCTGAGTCAATTGGCTCGACCTCTTCAACAGGCGGTGCTATTGCCTTAGTGGGTGTTGAGAGCTTGGCCTGCCATCGGGTAAGGCAATCCATAATCGCGGCACGAGTAAAAGGCTTAGACACAAAGTCGTTCATGCCTGAGTTGAGGAAATGTTCCTTGTCTCCGCGAATTGCGTGAGCGGTGAGGGCCACGATAATGACATCCTTGGCGGGAGAATCCATTTGCCTGATGGCTTGTGTCGCAGCAAGACCGTCCATTTCTGGCATTGAAATATCCATCAAGATGATGTCGTAAGGGATTTTCTTCACGGCTTCTACCGCCTCTCGACCATTACTGGCGATGTCCACGGAGAGGCCTGACATTTCAAGCATGGTGCGAAGAACAATCTGGTTTGCAGGGTTATCTTCCGCCATCAAAATTCGCAGGTCCGTTGAAACAGAATTGTCGTCTTGTGATTTAGGCGTTTCATAGTGAGCTGTTTGAACATCCTCAGCCTCAGCAAGCTTCAAGCTAAGGTGTAAGGAGAAGGTTGACCCTTGACCCACGGTACTTTCGACGGAAATGTCACCGTCCATCAAATCGACGAGTTGCTTACAAATGGCAAGACCGAGGCCGCTGCCTTCGTGCGTACGGTTATAAGAACTTTCGACCATGGTGAATTCGTCGAATAAGGTTTTTAGGTGTGCTTCATCGATACCGATGCCCGTGTCGGTAACATCCAGTCTTATCGTGGCTCTTGTATGCGTTTGAGACTCGCCATTGAGCGAAATAGAAACGTTACCGCTCTTGGTGTACTTGATGGCATTCGACACCAAGTTCAGAATGATTTGGCGAATTCGGTCGCCGTCACCAATTAAGTATTGAGGCGCGCTTTCTTTGATGTCTGAGGAGAGTTGGAGTCCTTTATCTTCAGCTTGCGGACGAAGGATTTCTGCAGTTTGATTGACCAGCGCGTAAATATCAAAAGGCGTGTTTTCTAACGAAAGTTTACCTGCTTCCATCTTGGAAAAGTCGAGCACATCGTTAATGATGGCAAGCAACAATTCACCAGAGTCTCGCGCCGTTTGAACCAAGTTGACTTGATCTTTGGTGAGCGGGGTTTCCTTGAGGAGACCTAGTACGCCCAATACACCGTTCATTGGTGTGCGTATCTCGTGGCTCATTGCTGCCAAGAAACGACCTTTTGACTCACTGGCTTGCTCTGCTTCTTTGTGGGCTTGACGCAGAATAGACTCATAATGCTTTTGCTCACTCAAATCGAAGAAGTGGGCGACGTAGTGACTGAGCACGCCATCTTCACCTGTCACGGCTGTCATACTCATTCGAACGGGCAGTTCATGGCCCTCTTTATGGCGCAAAGGTAATTCGCCGTTCCAGACACCTTTATCGAGCAACTCTTTCCAAATCAACTTGTGGAACTGAGAATCTTCAGGATTGGCCGATAGCGTGCGCGGTTTAGCACCTTCCACTTCTTCACGCTTGTAACCCGTAACAGCGGTAAACGCGGGGTTGGTGCGGATGATGTGGCCTTTACTATCAGAAATAAACATGGCGTCAGACACGTTGAATGCATGCGCGGCCAGTTTTAATTCGGTTTGGTCTTTCAGTCGCTGTGTGATGTCTCGAATGTAGGAGACAAAGATAAAACCTTGTGTGGTTTTCGCTGCCGAAATAGAGATTTCGATAGGGAACTCGCGGCCACTGCGTCTAACGGCGGTGAGTTCAATTCGCTGATTGAGAACTGGGCCTTCACCTGTTTTAAGGAAATGCTGCATCCCTTTTATGTGAGCCTCACGCAACGCTTTTGGGACTAAGGTGTCGGCCATCGCTCGGCCAACGATTTCATGGCGTTCCCAACCAAAGAGTTGTTCAGCGACGGGGCTGAATTCAATGATGATGTCTTGGTCGTTGGCAACGACGATCGCATCATGCGAGGCGTTGTAGATGGCGAGGTTTTTCTCTTCGATCTGACGGGCTTCAGCAAAGGAAAACTTTTGGTCGCGTAATGACTCTTGAAGCTGATTGTTGCTGGACTCAAGCTTCGTTTGCATTTGCTCGATCAGGGCAACCGTAGCACTGATCTCATCATGATCTGAAAGTAACTCGGCATTGCCAAATCGATTGACGTTAATTTCGTAGGCCTTTTTCAGCGGTCGAGTGACTGCAACGGTGACGACGTACATCATGACCACGGCCAAAATGCCGATGGCAGCCGCACCATACATCAGCAAACGGCCTACGGGCGATGAAACAGCATCAGAAAAATGGTTTCGATAGCCGACGGACACTTCAGCGACAGGGCCATCTTCGCCGGACATATCGTATTTAGCCACCGTCACTCCGTCACTTAAACTGTGATTTTGGCTATGTGCGATGATCTGGCCTTTCATCGAAATGGTGATGAAGGCGATATCATGGTGTTCGGTAAGTGAATTAGTGAGATTTCTGAGGCCAGTGTAATTTTCGTTAAGGAGGTACCCGCGAGATGAGAAGGCGACAAGCTCTGCCAACTCGCCTGAGCGGTATTGAAGTTCTTCATTTTTTGCCTGCTGCAAGAACTGGAAGGCATAGGCGATAAACAGTGCCAGCACGACAGTGAAAATGATCATTGTGCCAAAAACGGCTTTCAGCCTGATGTTCAATGCAAATCCCCCATGCTGTCGCTTTTCTGATGCAGTGAAGTGATTCTGAGTCACTCTTATGCGTTGAGTTTAGTACAGAAATGGAGGTTTTTAGTCTTCGGCCTGTCCGCGTTGAATTAATATGATGGTTGCATCATCTCTGTTGCGATCACCATGCAAATCAAAGGTGTGCATGATCTCTTCGGCCGCAGTTTGTAGTGGCAAATCAAGCGTTGCTTGCAAGTTTTCAATGACTTTGGCTTCGAGAACTTTCCGGCTTTGATCATCTTCCGCGGCTTCAAATAAGCCGTCCGTGTAAATCACGATTCGCTCGCCCACATCCAACTTCATGGAAAGGGTGTCATATTCAGCACCATAGATTACACCGGGAAGAATGCCGCCAAGGTCGAGCAATGCAGCACCTTGTTTGGTGACTTTAAAGGGCGCAGGGTGGCCTGCCGATGCAAGCTCGATGTTTCCATCATCCCTTAAAACTGTTGAGCAGCAGGTCAAGATGACTTGAGAAAGCAGGCCATCTTCAAGTGCACTGTCCGAAAGTCGGCTAAGCAAGGTCGCGCAAGGAGAAGGAACGTCATCAAGGTGGTACATCAAACCACGGAGATAACCACCAAAGGCGTAGGAAAAGAATTTCGCCGCGACATCATGCCCCATGACATCTACAAGATTGATCATGATGCGGTCAGCACCTTCCCTGAAAAGCACGACATCACCACCACCAATACCGGTGTTTCTATTAGCAACGGCTAATTCCCAACCATGAGCTTGATGAGGAAGAGAAGGAGAAAGCGCGCTGGTAATACGTTTGTTCACCTTGTCAGTAAGCTGCTGATAAATTTGATTAGAGCGTTGGAGTACACGATTTGCACTGTTCAATAGATCGGCTTTACAGATAGGTTTGACTAAATAGTCATCAATGCCAAGACCAGCTGCATTTGAACGGGTTTCTGCATTGTCAGCAAAGGTGAGAAAGATAAATGGCGTTATCAGTGTGTTGGTTTGTTTATGCAAGGCTTTTTTCAATGACAAGCCGTCCATGCCAGGCATACGAATGTCTGAAATGACGAGGTCGATATCGTTCTTTTCAAGCATTTCCAGTGCTTGCTCCCCGCTCGATGCTTCTGTGATGTTGTAGTGCTCTCTGAGATACGCCCCATACAAACGACGTTGGCACTCGTCATCATCAACAATCAAAATGCGTGGCTTTTCATGCTCTTTCTGAATTTGCCATTTTAAGGTTAATCGATTCGCCCCAAAGGTGGAGCGAACAACATATTCCATTTCGTCTGTCAGGCTTTGTATCAACGCCAGCCCCCGGCCGCCTTCCTTTTCTTCAAAGGTGTCGAGAGACTGCACGCGGTCGGGAAGGGTAGGGTTCCAGCTTTGTCCATCGTCCTCCAAGTGAAGTTTCCAGCTATCGTTCACACACTCGATGCTGACAGAGATATATGTGGGTTGCGGGTCTGCATGTTCAACAAGATTGGCTGCTGCCTCTGAGAAACAAAGCTGTATTTTGTTAATCAGACTTTCGGGGACGTTTTTACTTTCCAAAATCGATTTCACCGTCGTCCGAGCGGTACTGATATTTTTCAGTGTGGCGGGTCTGCATTCGTGTTTAACAATACTCACCATAACTAGATCTCCAACGACAACAGATGGCTTTTCAATATCTTCAACCTGAGCCACTTCGCAATGTGAGGGAAGAAGCGATTGAGTCGACCCACTTCACGTAGAATTTCATTTTTCAATGATGGGTTTTCCACGTCATTGAGCACGCACCCAAGAACATGGGCACCTGCATCACTTAGTTTTTTTACCGATTCAGAAGCTTGCGCTTCTGTCGTTTGCCCCGCCATCACGACGAGTATTGTACCATCTGATGATGCGGCGACACGCTCTGGCGGAATGTTGTTTGCATTCATGCGCGAGATCGGCGAGGTATCGAAAATCACCAGATCGTAATCTCTGTGCCATTGCTCGATGTATCGGTCTAGGGAACCAGGTCTGCGCAATTCCATGATGGTTTCGCGTTTTGAAGGCGCAATGATCCCCGTGAAGTAGGCGCGTTCACCCGACACACCAACGAGTTCTGGGCTAGGTAAGTAATGATTGTCGTAAGTGCTCACCGTCATACCTTGGCTTTCAAGCGTCGGGTGGTAGAGGTTTAAATCCACGACAAGCGTAGATTGCCCACCGAGTAGCGAACGCTGTGCCAACGCCGTTGCCAAAGATGTCACACCTTCGCCTGATTCGGTGGCTGCAATCGTGAGCGTTTTATAGTCGTTACGCACTATCTGGTAATAGATGCGTTCGACTTCGAGATTTGACGGAGGAATATTCATTAGAGTATCCCTACCAAAGCGGCGATACCTGCGATCTGGAAGATGTCGGTAATGCCTTGTCTGATTTTCTCTGCGGTGCTCTCTTCTTTGGTGGGGATGTATATCGTATCGCCCGCACGCAGAACCGGAAGATCCTGGAAACGCGCGGTACGGCTAAACTCCGAAAGGTTAAAGGTCTGTGCCTGATCACGGCAACAAGACAAGTTAACCACAGTGATTTTTTCGACGTAGGCGTTTGCGCTTGGCCCGCCAGCTTCGGCAAGCAGGTCGAGAATGGTCATATGATCGTCAAAGGTATAGCGACCTGGCTTGTTGATCGCACCCAAGACGCGAACAGTGACCTCTTTTGGACGGTCTAACCAATTTGGGTTCTTTTCGGGAACATAGATGGTGTCACCCGTTTTGACCTGAGGGATGATCGAGGCATCACCCGTTTCAAAAAACAATGCGAGATTGAGTTTGGACACGCGTGCGTGCTTACCGTCTAAATGGGTAACGCGGATATTGTGTAAGTCAGCATTGGCCGTTGGGCCATCTGCCGCTGACAGAATATCGAGAAAGTGCATTTCGTCAGTGAATTTGTAACGACCGGGCGCACCGACTTGACCAAACACATAGATGGAGGTGTCTGAGCTTTGGCGAATCCATTTTGCTTTGTTGTCGACTGGATCATCCGGCAAATCGTGCACGCGAATCGTCGTGCCCGCTGTAACAGGCGGTAATTCGTTGTCAGATCGTCCTTCTTTGATGTGGTTATCCAAATTGAATACATGCACCTTGCTCTTGTTTGCGCTAATCGGTGTCACGACTTCAATTTTGCTGGTGTCTGCACGCGACGTTGGGCCGCCAACGTGAGCGAGCAGGTCAAGGAACGACATTTCACTCGACCATTCTACGCGGCTTGGGCGCACCACTTCACCGAGTACACGCACCGCGCGATCTGGCGAGACTTTTAACCAAGATTTCTCGTTGAGGTCGAGTTTCTCTGGAACAAAGATGGCGTCACCGGCCTGTACAGTCGGCATTGGTGCGTCCATTTTGCCTTCAGAGAATAAGGTCAGATCGAATGGAATGGTAGTACCGTCAGCTTTAATAACGCGGATTTGTCTGCTTTCTGCAAAGCGAGTTGGACCGCCGGCATTGGCAAGAATATCCATAAAGGATGCGTTCTCTTTCCCCTCGTACGCGCCCGGTTTCGCGACTTCTCCCATGACATAGACGGTATTAGAGCCAGTTTTAATCTCTTCTTCTTGTTTCGGCACAAAAATGGTTGAGCCTTCAACGATGTTGGGTAACAGTGATTCGTCACCACTATCAAGGTAGCGTTTTAGGTTGAAGAGTTTCGGTTCGTTACCGGAAATCACACGGATTTGCTCGACAGCAGCGTAACGGGTGACACCACCTGCGCGCATGAGAAGGTCGACGAGGTTATTTTCATCTTTGGCAGAGAAACTGCCGGGCCTTATTACCTCACCAAACACTTTGATGGCTTTTCTGTCTTCTGCTGCGTCACCAGAGTCAGCAAGCTTTGACGGGTCAAAGTTTTGTTCAACGTTACCAATCATGGGTGATGCTGGAACGAAAAGGGTGTCCAATGATTTAAGAGTAGGAAGCAGGCTGTCATCACCCGTATCCAAGAACTTTTTGTAATCGAAGGTGATAACTTCACCGTCTCTTCGAAGCTGAACTTTATCGAGCTGAGCACCAGAGCGAAGGCCGCCAGCCGCATAGAGGGCCATTTGAATGGAGGCGTTACGTTGTAGTGTGAACTCTCCCGGTTCACTCACGTAGCCTTGGATCATCACCAGCAATTGTCGTTTGCTGACGAACACTTGAAGGGATGATAAATCGCGAATGACAGAGCTGAGTGTTTCGCTTACCGCTTCAGAAAGTTCCGCTTCAGTCATGCCATTTGCCTGAATCATGCCGACTTCAGGCAGGGTCAATCGACCTTGACGGTCAATTTGAAACTCTTTATTGAGTGTGACTTCACCCGGCAGCATGATGGCGACTTGGTCGCCAACTTGCGCACGGTATTCTTCAGCTTGGCTAAATGCGGAGACAAACAGCAGGAGCAAGATAGCAATGAGGACTTTCTGCATCATTGACCTCCTTTCAATATCTCTGTTTGTCCTAATCCCGGCACTTCAACCAGTTCTACAGATACTCGGCGGTTCACCAAACGGACTTCTGGTTCATTGCCTTCAAAGAGAGGGTCACTTGAACCAACCGCAGCGACAGTGATGCGTGACGGTACGACACCAAATATTTGCAAGTAACGTTTAACTTGTTTGGCTCGGGCGAGTGAAAGTGTCTTATTGGCCGCGGTATTTCCGACAGAATCCGCATGACCGGTTACTTTCAGGTGGTACTGGGGCAAGTCACGTAACAAATGTGAGGCTTCTGCAAGATGACCCATGTACTTGGGGTTCACTTCTGGGGAGTTGAACGCAAACTGGTTGTCGGCATTTAGCAGACCATAAATCTTAGCGACAAGCTCACGCGTTGCATTTTCATTTTGACCTGGGATTACACAAGCACGGCTGTCTTTCACCGCATCAAGCTGCTTTTCCAGTCGTTCGAGTGCTTCTCGTTGAATGATGATGTCGTTAGCAGCGTCGAACTCTAAGCCGCCAAGCAGTTCGCGCACAATGCGGTCCTGCATTTTTCGGGCTTGGACGACGGAAGCAGGAAAGCAAAGTTCAGCACCTTCAAGGACGAGAATGTCGAGATGTCTTGCAGCGAGCTCCCACTCAAAGCGCAAGCCATGCTCTGGACCCAAAGGTTGATCGGGTAGGACAGGAGGTAATGAAGAGTAATGGTGTTCCCCCATGCCGCCTTGGCCATGGTCAGGAAACATTGAACATCCCGATAAAACAACAATCGGAAGAATAAGCGTGAGCAATTTTTTCATGCTTTCCCCCTTGATTGGGTCTGCGTTTAACCGGTAGATTGCGCGGCATCTACAGAGATTGCGCTATCTATTCGGAGCAACTTGATGATTTCCATCGGCTGCCCATGAACATCAATCAATGAGAGCGACTTTCCTTGCGCCTTGAGGCGCTTGAAGAGAAATACGATTGCCCCGATACCGGAGCTGTCTAGGAAGTCGACGCCAGCAAGACTGATGGTGGTGTCGAACAATGACTCACCACTGACTAGCTGATCGAATTCTGGTTGAAGCTCGCTGCAACCCTGAGAGTCCATATCGCCGTTGATACGGATGAGTTGGGAGCCATCGTCTTGTTTTATCGTTTCAATTTGCATGGTTTTCTTCCCCCCTGTATAGATACACGACATAATGCTAAAAGCGTGCCATTTCGTTTAAAGTTAACGTTAACAACTACTTATGTTATTGCCGCGACAGAGTTCAGGGTCGTTTTCTCATTTTGAATTTGAAATTGAGAAATGAAACCGTACAGCGGAACACTATCATTTCGCGCTGCCAATGCGTGATGCACTGGCAGCGTTTTCGTTAAAGGCTCGGGCTTTTGAACACGAGCATTTTATCCCTTGTCATTTCGTGCATTGAGTATTGAATACCACCCAGGCCAATGCCGGATGCATCTCGACCGCCAAATGGCATCCAGTCTACGCGAAATGCTGTATGGTCATTGACCATAACCGCTGTGGCGTTGAGCTGCTGGGTAACGTTGAGTGCGTCTTCGAGATCATTGGTGAAAACAGATGCCTGAAACGCATAGGGCAATCCATTTGCGCGGTTGATGGCATCTTGTTTATCTGAGTAGGAATAAACACAGATCACGGGACCGAAGATCTCGTTCTGAGAGACGCGAACATTTTCGGGTGGATTGAGCAATACTGTTGGCGCAAAGCAAGTGTCGGACAGTTTTTTACCGCCACACAAGACTTCTGCGCCCGCTTCAACTGCCTCATTGACCCATTCTTCAACGCGGTCAACTTCTCTTGGTAAGATCAATGGACCTACTTCGGTATTGGGATCGAGTGGATCGCCGACCACCATTTTCTCACCTTCCGCAGCGAGTTTGATGGCAAGCTCTCGGCAAAATCCTTGCTGCGCGTAAATACGTTGGACGGACACACAAACCTGACCAGCATGATAAAACCCGCCTTTAGCAAGAACAGGGACGATTTCATCAAGATGCGCGCTGCTGTCGACGATAACCGGTGCCGCGCCGCCATGCTCTAACGCGCAGCGGGTGCCTGGTGCGAGTTTGGAACGCAGCATCCAGCCCACGTTTGCAGACCCGATAAATGACAGGAAGTTGATTCTGGCGTCTGAAACCAGCTTACTTGCCGCCTCGTTTTCACACACAACGGCCTGACACCAGCCTTGAGGTAATCCCGCTTCGTGGAGTATTTCAACGAGGCGAAGACAAGACAGCGGTGTTGTTAGCGCAGGTTTAACGATAACCGGACAGCCCACGGCAAGGGCAGGAATCACTTGATGAACAATGAGATTCAAAGGGTGATTAAACGCACTGATGGATGACACAACGCCAATTGGCTCTCGAATCGTGAAAGCAAGGCGATTAACCGACGCTGGCGTTTGACCCATGGGGATCTGCTCGCCCTTGATTTGCGGTATGTGCTCAATCGCCAGCTTGACGCCATTAATGGCACGAAGCACTTCCACTTTTGAGTCGATATAGGGCTTACCGCCTTCTTCCGCAGCGAGGCGCGTTAACGCCTCGACTTGGGAAGACATAATTTCAATCGTGCGCTCTAAGATCTCAATGCGTTGGTGAGGTGGCATCCAAGCCCCGCGATCCAAGAAAAGCTGGTGGGCGGTGTGTATGGCCGTTTCCACTTCCACTTCACTTTGTAGCGGGATACTTCGTATCAAACCACCATCAAAAGGGCGATATACATTTAGCTCTGACATATCTGGCCTCATCCAATAGAGCGACTTTCTTTGATCAACACATTCAAGATTGAGTGGTTGAGCGAGTAGTCGACGGGGAGGTCAATCAAGTGCACGCCTTTCGAATTCAGTGCGTGTTTCAAGATTGATTGGAACTCGTCATGGCTATCTGGGCGATGACCAATTGCACCGAAGCTGTTGGCATACTTCACGAAATCTGGGTTGTTGAAATCCAAGCCAAAATTGTCGAAGCCCATGCCTTCTTGCTTCCATTTGATCATGCCGTAAGCACTGTCATTCAGGATGATCACGACCATATCTAGGCCCATGCGAACGGCAAGCTCGAGCTCTTGAGAGTTCATCAAGAAGCCACCGTCACCATTCACAGAAACAACTTTCTTGTCAGGGTTGAGCTGTTTGGCCACCATCGCAGAAGGCAAACCAGCCCCCATGGTTGCCAGCGCGTTATCTAGCAGGAGCGTGTTGTTGGCATGACATTGGTAGTTTCGTGCAAACCAAATTTTGTATACGCCGTTATCAAGCGTCACGATGTCTTCATCATCCAACTCGTCACGTAGGATTTTCACCAGACGCTGCGGAAGGATAGGGAAGCGACGATCTTCAAAGTATTTGGTCGTGCGTTCATCGACGTTTTCTTTGACCTTGCCAAAGAACGACATGTCTTGCTCAAGCTCGCCAACTTTCTCTGTTAAGCGGCTTACTGATGAACAGATGTCACCCACCACATTGATTTGTGGGAAGTAAACTTCATCGGTTCGCGCAGCGAAGAAGTTCACATGAATCACTTTCGTGCCGCCTTTTTCCATAAAGAACGGCGGTTTTTCGATCACGTCATGCCCAACGTTAATGATCACGTCTGCACGTTCAATGGCGCAGTGGAGGAAATCGTGGCTCGAGAGGGCTGCTGTACCGATGAAGCGTTCATGTCGCTCATCAACCACACCTTTACCCATCTGAGTGTTAAAGAAGTAGATGCCGGTTTTGTCGATGAATTCACGCAGAGCTTTACTGGAGCGCTTGCGGTTTGCGCCAGCACCAATAAGCAGAAGTGGCATTTTTGCGTTTTTGATCATCTCTGCCGCTTGGTCGAGGCATAGGTCGTTGGCATCTGGGCGACGATGTGTCACCACGTCAAAAATGGATGCACCAGAGTCTTCCTCTGCAATGTCTTCCGGAAGTTCGAGATAACCCGCTCCCGGCCTTTCTTCCATACAGACTCGAAATGCTTCACGCACCATCGCTGGGACATTGTTGCCATCAACGACTTGTTCGGAATACTTAGTGATGGGTTTCATTAGGTTAACCACATCGACGATTTGGAACCGACCCTGCTTACTTTTACGAATCGGCTTTTGGCCACCAAGCATAACCATCGGCATTGCGCCCAACTGAGCATACGCCGCTGCGGTGACAAAGTTAGTAGCACCAGGCCCTAATGTAGAGAGACAAACGCCAGGTTTTCCTGTTAAACGCCCATAGGTAGCAGCCATAAAGCCTGCAGCTTGTTCATGTCGGGTCAGAACAAGTTCGATCGGGGAGTCTTTAAGTGAGTTAAGAAAATCGAGGTTTTCTTCACCTGGAATGCCGTAAATGTATTCGACACCTTCGTTTTCGAGTGCTTTGACAAATAAATCTGATGTTTTCATCGCTGTCTCTCATCTCTCGTTTTTGACTAGGGTCTCCATGCGTAACGAGAAAGAGAACAGATTCACAAAGCCACAGGTTTCGCTGGGTTTTGGATCTTGCCTCAATAGTAAGACGAGTGCTTACTTCTCAATAACGCAAGGCATCAGCTTCAGTGTAGTCACAGAAGGAGAAAACTGACGAAAAAGCGGGCGGTTATGATGCTTTTTGTGCGTGAAATGAGCCTTGACCGATCATTCGTCTAAACGTTGCTGCGAATGTTGACCCTCAGAGGATAAGAAATGCAGTGAGTATTTTTTCGTAACTAAAGCAACTAAAGACAAAAAGTTAGCCATTCTGATTGAACTTTGAACGGTTGATTGGAATGATGCTGACAATCTAGCCACTTGAACAAATTCGACTTTACAGAGGGTTAGCACATCATTATTATGGCGTCCGTACGGAGGGATGGCTGAGTGGTTGAAAGCACCGGTCTTGAAAACCGGCATACGTTAATAGCGTATCTAGGGTTCAAATCCCTATCCCTCCGCCAAATTGATACGAGAATGGGAACTGATAATTCAGTTCCCATTTTTGTTTCTGACACGAGCCCTAGTAAGCTGAGTTTCGTCCCCTGAAGAGCGATCTTTTTTTCAGGTAGCAACCTTACCTCTGTTAGAATCAGTTCACAGAATCGCCTAACAACATCCTTATCGGAAGCACGCAAGAATCTTCTAAACTTTTGGCAGAAATCCTCTGCTTGTCTATCTCCGAATTTTTTGATGGGAGGTGAAGATTTTACAGCTTTAAGGCTTTCTAACTCCTCCTTTAGGCTGTCTGTTTCTCTTTCCTTTTCAGAGATGAATGACATTAATGATTTTGACACTTCGTCATAGTTGTCAAATGTATTCTGCAATAAAGAGTTGATTTTATTTTCATTATTTGTGATTCGTATTTTCAGTTCTTTTATTTTGTTATTGATAACTTTACCGTCGGACTTATACCTTTCATTAATGTCTTTATAAATACCTGCAATACATTCCTTAGTAATTACATTTTCGAATAAAGAACTTAAAACCAAATCTTCAATCTTATCCTTTCTTACTGGTTTGCAATCGCAAAAGTCTTTGCCGTTATTTACTTTTGAAGAGCAGTCGTAATAAGCGTACTTATTTCCTTTCCCATATATTACCTTCATTCCTGAACCGCATGAAGGACATCGTAAAATTTCTGTCAATATGTGTTTCTTGTGAGTACATTTATCTTCACGATTGATAAGGGCGCGCTTTTCCAGTCCTTTAGCGACTTCCTCGAATTTTCTTGGCTCTATTATAGGTTCAACGCGAACAACTATTGGCGGTTTGTCAGGGTGTGTAGAGTTTTTTCTGAATAAAAATTTTCCAATATATACTGTGTTGTTAAGAAGTTTGCTTATGGAGTTTTTTGTCCATTTTTTACCACGATTTAATCGGTGAGATCTATTTAGCTTATTAGCAATTGCTTTGACGCCCATCGGCGGAGTGACATAATTACCAGATGCCATTCCAAATATTTCTTCTACTAATGCCGCTTCGCTTTCATTTATAACTAGCTTCTTTCTATTTTTTGCTCCAAAATCTTTAATAGATACAGAGATATAGCCATATGGAATTGGACCTCCAGTGAAATACCCTTTGTTGGCAGTGTCCGTGAGTCTATCTTTAACAGTTTGAGCATTCATTGCACTTTGATGTTGGTTAATTGCACCTAGTACAGTTGCTATTATTGCACTGTTAGGGTCGCTTCCATTAATGTTTTCTGATACCGAAATAAGATTAATTCCATATTCACTTAACAGTTCTAAAAAGTTAGCTTGCACAGCGGAGTTTCTGGATAGTCTTGATAGGTTATATACGAGAACATTATCGATCCTTATGGAACTGATATTTATGTTTTTTATATAGTTTTCTAACGAGTTGAAACCTTTCCTAGTGGTTTTCCCTTTTGAGGATTTATATGCAGATGAACCGCTATCAATAAAAACTTCTTCTAAAGAGGAGCCATTATCAGTACACCATCTTATGATGGACTCTCTTTGACCCTCTAATGAGTTGCCTTTCTCTGCTTGTTCTTCAGTAGACACTCTTATATAAGCTATACTTCGCATAATATAAATCTCATACTATCTGTGTTTAATTGTGGTGCGTGTTTTCAATGATTTTCCTGAAATCATCATCGTTTATTTCCAATAAGTATCGCTTTACAATTTCGCTTTTCCTTCTTTTGTAAATGATTGCAACTTTCATAATTTTGCTCCCTGTAGCTGTTTTGGTTTTTACTCTTAAATGAAAACTAGCACAGGATGTGCGTAGTGCAAGTTAAAAGTTGATAATTATCAATCATTTATGTGGTATAATAACCCCACCTTTAAAATCAATGTTTTAGATGTTTTTTAGGCAACTTTTAAATCTTCATATGTTATTTAATTGATTGTGTTCTCAACTTACAGTATTGCTATATCAGTTCCTTACTGAGCTATGCTTCCTTTACTAGATAATGGTAGAGTGTTAACAGTGGTATGAAACTGGAAGTAGGGTCTTAATTATCTAAAAATTCGAGGTTTTTCTTGGCAAGTTGATGTGGTTATGAAACACAAGTTAACGAGTTATAATTTCTCATCTTTAAATCATATTTGATGAGTGCGGAAAAAGGTCTTCTAATATGTAAAGATGTCAGTGTTGGTCTGCTTGAGTTGCAATTCGTTAAGCTACGCTCGCTATCAGTAAAGTATAAAATTTAATGATTGAACGGGCTTTAGTAGGTAGTCAGCGAATATATGGCCTTAAAAAAACTATACTTTTCATTAGTTTATGTAATTGGGAGGTAACAGTGTGGAGATGTTGCATCTCACTGATTTGTGTCTCTAAGCTACAGTTAACCGTAACTTATACGATATGCTTTCGAACGAGACAGTTTTAGCGCTCATTTCGGCGCTGACGTGCAATATTATGGTCTTTAGACTTCAAATTGTATGGTTATGTTGTGTATTGAATGTTGAGAGGAAAATATGAGGGGTGATAATGAAAAGGACAAAAAAATTATTGCTCTAGCTGAAGAGCTCTCTCGTAAAATCCAACTGGCGAAGAAGTATGGAAAGACTAAGAATTTTCCGTCAGAGCGTTTTGAAGGTTATCACGAGCAACATATAGGCGAAGATTTTAGCTATGATAGCTTGCGCAAGCAGAAAACTGATTCACAGAACTACTTTTACCAGATGATTAAATTGGGAAAAAACACATCCGAATATGAAAAATTGAAACACTGCTCAGAATCGAATATTTTCAAGCCGCGTAGATACGAGGGTAAGATTATTAAATTGCCAGACTTTGATAACTATGAACTATATAATATCGATGTGGCAGTTAAGATCGAAATAGGTACAAAGGTAGCACGAAACATACTTTCTAACTGGTATTGTTCGGCGGAAGACATTGAGCTTATTTTAATGTTAAATCAAACATTTATAACGCGTCTTGAGTGCATCAGCTATATCCTAAACATCCACGCCTCTTTGCGCACAATGTTCGATAATCCAGCAAACCAGTCTGGATTTATGTCTATGGTAAACAATGATGCTTTTTTTGTGGCCGAACGCCATTATCAATTCTGGTTTCTGGAAACATAGAGTCAATGAGAAGCGTTGCCGAGCACTTAGACGCAATAGTTCGGCGGTAAATCTCGGCACATCAATCTAAATTAAAGTACTTAGGGACATTTTAAACGGGTATCCCTAACTCACGTTGCCCCAAAGTGAGTTAAGGCTAGCGGTAACCAATCTCATTTTGCGTACATATTGTAATGGATTGGCACCTGCCTCTTTGTTCCAATGCTAGACAAATTCAATCTTGGTAGCTATCAGACCCATAGTGCTTCTAAATCGACATCTTCACTATCTGGTTGCTTCTCTTTCTCTAATTCCTTCACCTGTAGAACCATAGGTAAATCAAACGCGGTTCCGGTAATAACACAGCTACCACGAGATAAGTTGGGAATCATGCCTCTAGACATGTTATCCAATGTGCTAATCGTATTATCAATCAAGAATAAATCTCTATCATTGACCAAGCGATGAATGAAGAAATTGTGTATCTGGGACACGATAGTTGGTGATATATCTGCTGGTCTTTGGCTAGAAAGAGTCAGATACATGCCAAATTTACGCCCCTCTTTAATTATTTCTTCAAAGGTTTCAAGTCTATAGTCCTTCCAGCTTTCACTCTCACGGGTGGATTGCTGTGACAGTATGTTGTGGGCTTCATCAATTATAAGATGTATAGTCTTATCTGGCGGATTGGCCACAGCTACTTTATGTGGGTTGTAGTAGTGCTTGGCTATCAATAAAGGAAGTACTTTTTTAATATCTTGATTACATTTTCTTAGAGAGATAATCGTAACAGCTTTATTCGCCACTGGAGCGTCATTAACTTGAATGACTTTGGATAGGTTAGATAGTGATGAGTCTATGCGCTTCAACAGTGGTTGAATAAAATCAAACTGAACATATCCGCTTATCAGGTCTCTTATTAGCTGTATGTGGCAGCGAATGCTGAATTGGTCTAAGTCACTTAGTCCTTGAGGGATAGTTATAGCATCGACATCATCTTTTAGTATGTTTCTGTAATAAGCCCCATCGGCACGAAAATACGAGTTAGGAGCCACATAGAAGCCTTTGGTGGTTCCATTAGAAGATATAGTTTTCAATCTTTCCTTGATTGCTGCATTGTCTAGAGTATTTGTGATTTCACGGATGAGATCAAGTAGTTCTGGATGAGGCGCAGCTGCAGTAAATACTTTTTCATAGGTTTTTTTAATGTAGCTTAAGAAATTAGCTTCGGTATCAAATTTTAGCTTACCTTTTACGATTCTATTAATAAATGGTTTTTGTGTGTTTTGTGTAGCCTGAAAGAGCACACTCAAAGTATCAGTGTCCCAAAACTCTGATTTGGCGAGTGGAAACTTTTGCTCAGCGTTGCGAGAGTTAAGGTTGTATACGTTTTTATATTGGTCAGTAGTAAGCTGCCCGTTTGTGTATTCGCCATTGAAATCGATAATGATAAATTGGCTTTTACCATTTATCTTTTCAATTTTCTTATCAAAAAGAGTGGTGTATAAGCTGGTTAGCGTGTTTGACTTACCACTCCCCGTATTTCCAAAAATACCGATATGAGAGTTGAACAACTTGTGCCATGGCAGAGAAACAGGAAAATCTTCCTTTAAAAGACTTCCGATTACAAAATCACTACCTGATTTGCCATAGATGTCAGCGAGCCTATCTTCTTCGAGTAAGAAAACTGGATCTTTAATTAACGGGAGGTGCTTGATGCCTTCGAAAAAACGACCAGACTCAAAGTAACCAATGGGTTTGAGGTCTACAGTCCGAATATATTGGAACTCGTCATCAATCCATTTTTCATCTAAGTACTCTCCCTCCACTACGCAGATTATCTTCTTAAAACCGCGTTCTATCTGCACATACTCGCGTATTGAAACGCCTTTGTACTTTGTACCGTCGTAGAATAGCGTGTCTTTGTTCGACTCTTCAAAAACTTTGACTGATACCTTGACGCCTTTTACGGCAATAACTTCACCCACTAAAATAGTCACGTTATTCCCTTAAATTGGAAGTTTGAACACTTTGTTATTGAATGCATTAAAGTCTAGAAAACCATCTAGCTTTATGAGCTTAACATTATTGAAACTACCGAATAGAGCTTCCATTGCGGCTATAGCGAGAGTATCAAAACAACACAGGTACATAGTGAGAGATTTATTTCCAAGAGAGCGTTTTATTAGGTTGGTTATGTGTTCATCCGCAAATGAAAAACCAAATACAATAAGGGTGGAGTCTTGTTTTTCCAATTCATAACTCATAAGGCGAAGCATTTGGTAATAATGTTCGTCAAAAACGGTTTCGTGAAACTTCCATTTGGTAGGGTTAACAATTGGAAGTTTTTTGTAAGTGGACCAAAATATACTTTCGATCTCTGAAAAGGCTCCATTAAAGGTTATTGTGTCAAAAGAATTACGTTTGGATTCCTTATTGTTAAGAATTGCTTCTAAGTCTTCCAATTCACTTTTGATGCTATCAAAAAATTTATCTTGGAATTTGCAATGTTTATCAGCGTAGTTAACCGCTATTCGGTTGTCACTGACTGTCCAGAATGCAGAACCATGTAAGTGAACTAGATTGGCTTGTGGGATACTGAAACAGTTTTTGCCAAATATACTATGTTTGATTTCGGATGTGTCAAAGTGTCGAGCTTCAACGAATTTTCTGCGAAAACCTTTAGAACCATCATTCAGTACAAATTCTAAATTTGATTCCTCAAGAAGAAGTTCTTCGTATGCATCGGCAAAACACGAGTCATAATTTGTGGTGAAAATATTAGCTTTTTTCTGAGATTTGTTCTTGGAGGCAATTGTCTTAAGCGTTTTAAGTAATATTTGATAGTTCTTGATGACCGATAACTTGTTGATGTCTTCTTCTAATTCTAGGTCTGCACCTAATTTTGTATATTCAATATCAAAGGATATAACGGGTTCAATGCAGTTGACGTAGTAGTACATGAAAAGTAGCGACTTAAGCTGGGACTTGTTTTCATCTTCGAAGTACTTACCTAGTGTTTCGATGGACTCATTTTCCATTTGGGTTGCAAGGGTAGGGAAAAGCCCAAATGATGCGCCTGAGCCAATCAACAGATTGACATTGTTTTGCCAAATATCATTAATTTTTATTTCTTCTAGATGTTCCATGCTCTTTATCTTCAATGGCGTATATTAAAATCATTTTAACTCAGTTACTTTGCTTGTTAAGCAATTAGTTGCTTAACATCTAAATGAGTTTGCTTTGAGGTTGTGACTTGCAAAAACAATGCAGTCTTCAGAGACGCTGTGGTTCTCTGTTCTGTCGTATTTTAACTAATGAGTTGTTTGGTAGACTAGCGGGGGTGCCTAAACGCTCTTTTTTCCTACTCGTGCTAGGCCGATCTGCTCTAGCACGTTCTGCCTCAAAACGTTTCAGAACATATCAATCTCTCCGCTTAAGCACCTTTCAATTTGACCTAGTTATTCATATGCAGCAAAGTTCTTAATGATTATTGAGTAAGGGACGTAGAATGTCATTAGAAGAAACAAAAACTCGGTTACTAGCAGCAAGTGAAACGGCAGAAGAGTTGCTTTCTCAGGTTAATATTCTGTATATAGAGGAAATACGATCTGATGAGAAGGTCTTGAAAGATGCGTTGTCTCAGTTGCACAACGCAGGAGATATTGATCTTGTAGAGCTAGTAAGAGGAGTTGACAAAAGTACAAGCGTTTACGATTTTTTCACAATTCTGCATGCCTTTGAAAATGCATTACCTTCATTAGATGCGAGTATTGAAGATGTCCTCCGATGCCTAGTACACCTCAAACAACAGGTTGGCAGGGGAATTTATAGAGCTTTTCAACTTTTCTGTACCATGGAAGCTCAACGTCCCAGAAATAGTGTTGAATTCATCCTTGCACAAACTGAGCTGAGTGCATATGCCCCTTTTCTTTCCAGCTCAATCCTCTCATACGACTCAGACTGCGTGACCGAAGCTATCCAAGTAACAGAAAAACTGATCGCTAGCAGAAATGAGACTGTAAGAAGCCAAGCATATTTTATTTTGGGCAGGCTTGATGTAGGTGAAGCTCAGGCTAGTACTATTTGGGAACTACTTAGTGGAAGTGATGAACGTGAAAATAGCTGTTGTGCTGCGGTACTGCGGTCAATAATTTGTTTTGGTGAAGCATTCCCCTCTTACTGGCCGCAGATTGAGGAGTTTCTACTTATGTTTGTTGAGGGAGCCTCTCCAGAGGTTCTCTATGAAATATCCGATATTTTTGCCTTTCAGGAAGTTGATTTACCCGATGATGTTTTAGAGCTTCTGCTAAAACAGTTTGCCAATGTCTCCCATGAACATAAAGGTATCATAGATAATATAGATCATTTATTGGTCAATTTAGTAGCAAAGGGATCCTTTTCCATTGCCTTAAAGTTATTGGAATCTATTTTGACCGTGGGCGTGAAGTTCCCTCAATTGGATTACTTTTCCAGTGTATTACTGAGCAAGCATCGCGAGTTAATTAATCATATTGTCACAAAGTGGTTTTTGTCTGGTGATTCCTCACTTTGTCATAGTGTTACAGATCTACTTCACGACGTTATGGATGAGGATGTCGAGATAGAGGCAAAAATGGCATTGCTAGATGATGAAGTGAAGCAAATATTTGTTGGCCATAAGGCTGTTGGTTGGTTGTATACGCGCCCTGTATCGGCAGCAAGCTTCATTTTATCTATTTACAAAACTGCTTCAGCAACTACACGTAAAGAGCTTGAGCAGGTTTTGTATGACCCCTTGCTTTTAAGTTACCCGGGGGAACTAAAGCGATTCTTCAAATCACGCATTAATAAAGACTTTCAAATACACCTATGTAAGCGGTTGCTTGACAAGCTTCAGGCTTATCATTCTGATATTGAGAAAGTCTCTGGTCTAAAAGAATTGATGGCTCCCAGAGAAAATATAAGCGTTTATTGGAAAGAGTCCAACAAGAGTATGCAGGCCGCATACGAAGATGCATCAAGAGGATCGATTATAGATCTAATAGTAGCGAAGAAGACGCTATTATACGGTAATAGCTCAATTTACTACATGCATCGGGGGGATGGAGAGCAAGTGCGACAAGAGATGCCAATGCAATCTTTTTCCCATTCGACTGAAATCCCAAGGTTAAATATTTTAGATCCTGAGTCTCTAGATTACATTTTACGAGTTTACCGTTGTGAGAGGATGAAAAATGAAGCTAATTCTTAAGCAGTATTTAGCCTCTTTAAGGGAACGTCAGGAATTGGATGCGGTATTACCTGATCTATTGAGTAATATGGGGATGAATGTGTTCATTTCACCTACTCGTGGAGTCAAAGAATACGGTGTTGATATAGCGGCAGTGGGGCGAGTAAATACTCAGGAAGAAAAAGTATATTTGTTCTCTGTCAAGTCTGGAAACCTTACACGTGAGACTTGGAATGGGAATACAGATCAAGCCCTTAGACCATCACTAGATGAGATTCAAGACTCATTTATACCTAGCCGCCTACCTCCTGAACATAGAGAAAAAAAAATAGTCATTTGCTTATGTTTTGGTGGGGATGTTAACTCTGGGATTAGGCAGGAGGTATCTGGCTATGAACAGCGGAATACGCGAGACAATATTTCTTTTGAAGAATGGAATGGCGATAAGCTTTCAGAGCTTATTCAACAGTACTTGCTTAAGGAGGAGCTGCTGCCTAGCTCCAGCCAGTCTTTATTAAGAAAGTCCTTAGCTTTACTTGAAGAACCTGAGAGTTCAAGCAAACACTTTTCATTATTGATTGATGAAGTTTTGTCAAATGCCACTGATGCCGATTCTATTGCATCGTCCATAACTCGGATTAATGTTTGCTTATGGGTTTTATTTTCATGGTGTCGTGACGGAGAGAATTTAGAAGCTGCCTATCTTTCATCGGAGCGAGCCTTACTGCTGGCTTGGGACAAAGTTAAAGAGCACTACACAGGAAGGAATAAACCCTCAAAATCATTCGATAGTATTTTGGATACATATCAGAAAATTACGGACTGCTATGTGGACCGATGCTTAATTCCATATGTTGACCTGAAATACGCGCTCTCTCATGCGGTTCATTCACCATGTTCTATTGATGTAAACATTAAGTTGTTTGATGTGCTTGGACGCTTGGCTGTCAAAGGTCATTGGATTTTAGATTCACTCTGTAAGAGTTATGCTGAAAAACCACCAACAGAAAGGGAAAGCGAAGAGCAGGAAAAATTACGGCTTCGTCTCAGAGACTTAACTAGTGCAATTAATCTCATGACAGTTAATAATCCTATGTTGTTGTCTCCGTACAAAGACTCACAGGCGATTGATCTTGGTTTAGCTTTAACTTTGCTTTCAAATAATTCAGAACTTGATGATTTTGTACAGAGTTGGCTGTCAGCAGTGGTCGATAGGTGTATTTTTACTTTCGAGTGTAATAGCATGTATCCAACTGTCCACAACTCTTATGAAAAGTTGCTTGAGCATAGAAATAAAGATAAGACCAACGATAACTATAAGAATAAAGTTACGGAGGCTAGTATCTTGTACCCGCTGCTAGCTGTTTTTTGCTCGCTGTATAAACTAGATTCAGCAAGCCAAGATTTGGAGAGGTTTGCTAAAGATAGACTTACACATAGCACGCTACAGTATTGGTATCCAAACCAAAGTAGTGAACAAGACATGTACTCTAACTCAAGCACGCATGGTTCAGCATCAACAGACTTTCCAATGAATGCAAACGCGGTGCTAGAACACATAAAGCAAGAGTGTGTCAATAGTGATTCGTTTAAGAGTATGTCAGCTGTTACTAAAGGTAAGGCTCCTTTGGTACTAACAGCTTGTCGCTGCTACCGATATCCAGTTCCTTTTCATTATCTCGAGGTTTTTTTCAATGAATCTGAGTAAATAGTAAAGTCAAAGGATTTTGGGATCTCTTTGCATAACTGAAATGCAATGATTAGTAGAGATAGACTTATTTCTACTAATCTGTATTTTGATAAGTATATAACTTGTTTATGTCCAATATCTCGTCGGCGTGATCTGCTCTATCACGGTTTTGGCCAAAATAAACTGTGATCTCACATCCTCTTCACTCAAGTGTTAGTTAACTTAATTTTAATGATATCAGTTTCTGTTTGCGGTTTCGGATATTATTTGATTTCAATTCCACCCAATTTACAAATATTTTTGGGGCGGCGAAGATTTAATGTATAAGTGCAAATTGAAACGTTCACAACTATTCTCCCTATTTTTGTTGGTTTAGACCTACTTTTCAGGTATGAATTAAAGTTTATTTGCAGATGAAATTTAGTATTTTCCTATACATAACTTATCCAAAATGATTTGATCGGGACATATCCCACCACTTTTGTGAAGCCTATTTTATGTCTTGATACTGCCTCAGTCTTTTTTCCTTTCTAGATCAACATATTGACTTAAAATTCTTTAACTAATTATACTAAGAAAATAATAAGGAGAAATAGTATATAATCACTGTTGTAAAAATTATGGGAAATAAACTTATATACTGCTAAGTACATGAAACTTTCTTTACATAATGCTATTTATTGCTCTAATGTTTCCCATGACTTGCCTATACTCCATATACAAGGATTTGAAATCCCTTGTAGAGTGGAATATAGGCATAATTGTGCGATCAACTATCAAAAAGTCACGTTATGTTAATTTTATTGAAAATACGTTTCTTAATGTTTTCCAAGCTTGGGTCAGGATCGTATAAAGCTTTATTTAACATTCTTTGACCTTTAATCTCATTATTCCATTTCCTAACCCCTCCGACATATATTATGGCATGTGATATTAGCCAAGCCAAAGCGTCATATTTATCAAAAGAGTAACATCTAAGTGCTTCGCCTTCATCGGCACGAGTATAGGGAATGTAGATAAAATATTTACCATTTAGTTCACTGTTTGTTCTGATTTTAGCAACAGAAATATGATGTTCTCGATAATTTTCACTATTCGAATTATCATTAACATCTCTAAGTGGAATATGGATTTCGGTGTTATTTCTATATAAATCCGGCTTTACAATATTCTTTCCATCTAGCTTCCATGGGTATTTTGTGAAGTTTTGGTAGATTTTTAGAAATAAGAATAGAGAGTGGAAGTCATTAAAACCAGTAGCTTTTGCGAGTATGTTAGCTAACTTTGAAAAGCTATAGTTCCAACCTGATTTAGCTAGATTAGCACGAAGTCTTTCGACAAAATTGTATGTTAAATCAAAACTATGATCAAAACATAAATATGGGTATTTAGAACCTCTCTCAATCTGTTTAAGAGACTGATTATATGCGTTTACAAATTTTTCGTGCTTAAAAGTGATGTTAGCCTTCTTAAATTGAAAAATCATACAATTTAGGACATCGATAGATCGTTTTTTTCTATCAGATTCTACTGTAATGATATTCAGATCTGTAATCTCTTTGGATACACAAGATTTCTTGAAAGACATGTTAACTCCTCATCGTCGATTTTGAGGACTGGTCTGTGTCCAACGTTGACGAGCAAGTTGAAACATAAAATTGAAGTGAAAAAAGACTTACCATTCCCGAAGGATCAGACCAAAGGCTGTAAACTGCTATATTTCAAGACTTATGAATACGAGTGTCTATTTAACTCTTCTATATGATGCAGCACCTTAACTTGCTTGGTCAATATTTTTTTTGCTGTCAGCAATATGAATATATTCCATATAAAACAATAAGTTATTTAAGATAAAAGGAAAACAAAGTGTCTTATATGTGAGGTGTTGTTCCCTTTTATAAGAATATTTTTTTTCGTGGTAACTTTTCCACTAAACGTGCGTTGGAATACACTCTTAAAAGGTTAAACACCTATTCGCGGAATCGAACGCTAGATGCAGAGACTCCTCTTCGAGAAAAGCTCGTCTAAAAAAGCCTAATTTTGCCATTGGTCAACCTTCTGTTTTTGTTACATATTTCCAGTTCCCATATCTGTCTGCTTCCTCCCGCCAAATTAGAAAAGGTCGCTGAGAAATCAGCGGCCTTTTTGCTTTCAAGCCCGTTGAATTACCGCAAATCCCTCACTGGTTCCCATTTCCCCTCGTTATCTCTCGATCTCACTGCTGCAAACACAAACGCCATGCCTTGTGCGCCTCTTCGACGGTTGGGTTGGTGAGAGAAAGCGAGTCTGGCGTGTTGCCAGCAATGTCATCAACGATGTTTGAGGCAAAGTCATAGTAGAGGTTGGCGAATGCTTCGCGATAACCTTCGGGGTGGCCGATAGCAATGTGTGAAACTCGCTTGCCCGCAGGTGTTAGTCCGACACCGCCTTTTGTCAGGATGTAGGCAGGTTTATCGATAGGGCGGACAAGCAATTCGTTAGGCTGTTCTTGATGCCACTCTAAGCCGCCCTTGGTGCCGTAAATCGTGAAGCTTAAACCGTGAACAGCACCTGCGGCAGCTTGGGTAACCCAAAACACACCACGTGCATTGTTGGGATATTTCAGCAAGATCCCGCAATAATCGTCGGCGGTTCGGCCTTCGACAAGTGCGGTGACATCGGCACTCAAACTGCTGGCTTCCATACCGATGACATAGCTGGTGAGGTGATAGCTGTGCGTGGCAATGTCACCCAAAATCAATGAAGGCCCGGAAAGTTCAGGTTTCATGTGCCAGTTGGTGCCCGATTTCTCAGATTCCGTCAGAGTGGCTAAGTGCCCTTGTACATAATTACTTTGCACCATGGTGATGTCGCCAATAACACCAGAAGCAACCAACTCGCGCGCTTCTCGCACCATGGCATAGCCGCTGTAGCCATAAGCGACGCAGTAGCGTTTCCCCGACGATTTCACGAGTTGCACGAGAGAGGCCGCTTCGTCTTCAGTCATGGTCAAAGGCTTTTCACAAAACACATTGAAGCCTGCCTCTAACGCCTTAACGGATAGCTCATAGTGGCTGTTATTGGGAGTCATGATGGCGAGTGCATCAATGGGTTCGTTGTTTACCGCTTCACCTTCAAACAAGGCGTCTGGCGTAGCGTAGGGGCGGGCAATACCCATTGATTTTCCTGCGGCAACAGAACGTTCAGGGTTCGAGGAAAACACGCCAGCGACGACATCAAACTCTTCATGCATGGTTGCACCAGAGCGGTGTATTGCACCGATGAAAGAATCTGGTCCACCACCAATCACACCCAAGCGAAGTCGTCTTCCTAACGTTTTGTATGCTTTGCTCATAACCTTTCCTTATTCATTCTGTGCGGCCGAATTGTGTCGGGAAAAACAGCTCAAGACAGAAGCGCTAGCACGCGCATGGCTTCTTGTTGCAATGCCGGCATCGCTTTGGCCGCGAAATATTGCTTATCAAACTTTTTGGGCTCGTTCGTCATTGCTTCGCGAATGGCATTGCCGAAAGCCATTCTGAGTGTGGTGCCCACGTTGAATTTCGCGATGCGCTGTGTTTTGAGTTTCAGCAGATCGGTTTCTGAAATACCCGTAGTACCGTGGATGACCAAAGGCAGTGTTGTGGCGGCTTGAAGCTTCGCGAGCAACGGGAAGTCGATTGGGCTGCCTGCTTCTGTCATTCGGTGCACATTGCCGACAGAAACGGCCAGCGCATCAATACCGGATTCCTTTGCGTAAATGGTCGCCTCTTCGGGAACCGTGAAGGCAGATTTAATATGATCTCGACCCTCCTGATAGGGAACAGAGCCTAATTCGCCTTCCACGCTCACACCGACTGCATGGGCAACCTCGACCACGTTCTTGGTGCGGCGAATATTTTCTTCTAAGGGAAGCTGAGAACCGTCGAACATCACGGAAGTAAAACCACAATGAATGGCGCGAAAGACGATGGCTTCTTCATAGCAGTGGTCGAGATGAACACAGACCTTAGCAGTACTGGCTTTTGCCAGAGGTAGCAGCAAACCCGCCATGGCTTCCACGCCTGCTAAATCCACCATGTCTTTGTTTACGGCCAGTATGACAGGGCGATCCAGTGCTTCCGCCGCACCGATAATGGCTTTGGCTTCTTCTATGCCGAAGACATTGCAGCAAGCCACGGCACCGTTTGATGCCGCTTCGTTTGGGAGGAGATCATTGAGTGTAACCAGCACAACGCACTCCTTACTTAAATTTGGCGACCATGTCTTTAATGCCGGGAATGGTATGTACTTGATACTCATGATGAGGGTCGAAGTACTGCACCAGCGACTTACTTTTCTCACCCACGATGATGGTGAAGTAATACATCTCGTAGCCGGGTGCAGCCACAGAAGGGTGGTAACCTTTATCAATCGCAATCACGCTGCCTGTGCGCACATGGTAGACGGGGCCAAAATCATCTTCATGTTCATAAAGGAACTGTGCGCCGAAGCCAAAGTCAGGGTTAAATCTGAATTGGTAGACTTCTTCATAGCGGGTCTCGTTAGGCGGACGCTCTTCATCATGCTTGTGTGGCGGGAACCCAGACCAACCGCCTGCGCCGACCGTAAACAGCTCGCTGACAAGCAAACGGCCGCGTTTGTCTGCGTTTTTCTGGCCAAGAATGTGCTTAATTTTGCGGTGCGTTTTTGTGTCGTCGCTGCCGTATTGCACTTTGTCGGTGTCGTCTGGGCGAATCACGAAAGGTTCGAGCTTTGCAGCCTCAGGTTCTGCGTCATAGCGACCACCTGCGATTAAGACATCTGCATTATCTGAAACGCAAGTAATGGTGGCTGTGCTCCCTTGAGGTACATAAACACCAGAAGGGTCGCCATCCCAAACATGAGCGCGCTCGCCGACGTTGTCAAAGTCTTCACCATCGACGGAAATATCACAGGTACCGCCAGCTAACACGATGGCAGACTCGTAGCCATCAATCTGATGAACGAATTGTTCGCCTTTGGCGAGCTTGACCGGATTGAAGTAACAGAGAGGGGTTGTGTCATCATTGATGCCAATGACAGGTTCGTTTCTGTTATCAAACGGCGGGATATGTTTTCCCATGATTAACTCCTTATTCTGTCCCTGAAAGAGGTGAGTGCGAGATTGTCCGTTCGCTGAATTGATAACCTCTTTGAAGCATGAAATCTTTCAATGGGAGAAGTGCAGACATCGCATCTGCACAGGTGTCTCCCATCACATTGATGGCCGCATTAGCCGCCCCCATGGCAATCGCGTCTTTTAAGCAAACGTGGTTGAGCAGACCAAACAGAAGTGCCGCAGCAAAGGCATCACCGGCACCATAGGGCTTGCGAGCTTCTACCGGAAAGACGGATTGGGAAAGGCTGACCAAGTTGTGGTTCATATCAAGGCCAAAAACGTCGCAGCCCTCAGACCCCGCCTTGACGATGACCAACTCAGTGTTATGGCTTAACAGCTCTGACGCCGCATTAATGTGGTTGTCTTCCACATCAAAGGGCATACCCATCACTTCAAACTCTTCGCGATTCCCAATCACCACGTCGCTAAAGGATGCGGCGAGACGATAAAAGTGCGGAGGATCGTCGGAAGATACCCACGAGTAGGGGCGATAATCGAGATCTAGGATGACCAACGTCCCTGCAAGTTGTGCGGTTTGCATGGCATGCAATGTGGCTTCGCGAGAAGGGCTTTTTGAAAGTGCCGTGCCGGTGACAAACAAACATCGAGAGGATGCCAAGTAGTCACCGTTTATCTGCTCGGTAGACAGTGCCAGATCCGCTGCGTTGTTGCGGTAAATCACGACTTCTGGCTCTGGTCGAAGCTCGGCAATGGCAAGACTGGTGCGGTATTCGCCCTTGAGCGTGGTCATGCCATCCAGATTAATGCCTTTTTCCGACAGATAGTCTTTCACATATCGGCCTTGCGTATCGTCAGAGACGCAAGAGATAAAGCCCACTTTTGCACCTAAGGTGGCAAGACCCACAGCCACATTGCCGGATGAACCGCCGACGCATTTCTTGAAGCTGGACTCAGCAGCGAAATTTGCCCCGTCGGTGTTGCCGTATAGATCCACACCCGCGCGTCCAAGGCATATCACGTCGAGTGGACGCGAAGCATTGGAATCCCAATCAGAAAGGTGAATAGAATCAGTCATAGTCCACCCAAACGGCCCCGTTATCGGCCGATCTGACACACGCATCCACCAATTTGACGCCATCAATACCGCCGTCGATATTCGGGTACCAATGGTTTGCCAAAAATTCTGTGTCGTTGCGTTCGTGAGCGTCGATGGCTAAGGCATAGCGGTGATATAAGTTTGCCCACGATTCGAAGAAACCTTCCGCATGCCCGCCGCTTGGCGATTGGCAGCCACACCAGGATCATCGTTGTAGAGGTAACCCATCCCGCGTTCGAGGATGCGAACAGGCTCTCCCTGAATTTCATACCTAAGCTGGTTTGGGTATTCATCCCACCATTCGAGGCTCGCTTTCTCGCCAACAATGCGCACCTTTTGTTGGTGCATCGAACCTGAATTGATAGCACTCGCCCACAGCGTGCCGACGGCACCGTTTTCAAATTGGAAAACGATATGTGCGTTATCTTCAAGCGGCGCCCGTGATTCGATAAAGCTCTGACGCGAACACATCAAAGACTTCACTTTTAAGCCTGTGATCATTCCTGCCATATAGAAGGGATGTGTACCGCAATCGCCGATGATAAAGCTTGGGCCAGACACTTCAGGGTTCATTCGCCATTTCGCACCAGGGCTGTCTTTTTCCACTTCAGTGTTGTGAAAGCCATGCGCAAAGGACATTTGGATAACGCGCACGTCACCAATGTCGCCACGACGCACCATTTCTCTCGCTTGCTGAACCATAGGGAAACCCGTGTAGCCGTACATTACTGCCAGCATTTTGTTTTGCTTTTCAGCCAAGGCTTTAAGCTCAATGGCATCAGCGGCATGAATAGTCACGGGCTTTTCGCATACGACGTGAAGCCCCGCTTCCAACGCCGCTTTTGCAATTTGATGGTGGGTGGCGTTGGGTGTGGCAATGGACACCGCTTGAATGCCGTCTTCACGTTTGGCTTCTTCAGCAAACATGGTTTGGTAGTCGGGATAGCACCGCTCGGGTGAAAGTCCCAATTTGGTGCCAAAGTCACGGCCACGCTCAGGGTCGATATCTAATGCGCCAGCCACAAAAGAGAACAAGCGATCGCGCTGTGCGGCCGCACGGTGAGAATAGCCAATTTCACTGCCTCTGCCGCCGCCGACCATGCCCCAGCGGATGGGGGTGAGTTGTGTTTCTTCATTAAACATTTTCACGCACTCCTTTCGCTGAATCTAAACGCCGCGGCGTTGGTGTTGGCGACCCGCTTCCCAGTTATCGCGGGCTTCATTTACACTTGGATTGTCAGAAACTTCTGATAGACCCACTTCCCACCATGCATCACAAGATGACCACACGGTATCGTCGATATCGACAACCAACACATAAGTCCGGTCGGCGGCTTTCGCACGTTCGAACGCAGCGTCGAAATCGTTTAAGTGGGTGACTTTCTCTGCATGTGCCCCGAGTCCACGCGCATGGCTGACAAAATCCACACGTGGCAAATCGTAGTCGCGCTCTGTGGTGCAATCTTCAAGTTGGTTATTAAAGGCTGTATTTCCTGTATTGGTTTGAAGCTTGCGAATAACGGCAAAGCCACCGTTGTCACATACCACCACAATCATCTTGTGTCCCGTCAACACAGAGCTGTAGATATCTGAATTCATCATCAGGTAAGAACCATCACCCACCATGACGATAGATTCCTTGTCCGGTCGTGCGATTTTGTTACCCCATCCGGCGGCAAGCTCATAACCCATGCAAGAGAAACCAAACTCCACATCAAGTGAATACGGGTAGGTCGCTTGCCAGTTCATATTGATTTCAGCGGGCAAGCCGCCTGCTGCGGTGATGACGCGATCACCTTCTCCAAGTGATTGGTTCACCTTACCCACGATTTGCGCGTAGGAGGGAAGTGCGGTGTTGCTTGCCACAGTGCGATTCTCGACAATCTCTGTCCAAGCCGCTTTTTCAGCGCGTCCTTTTTGCGTCCATGTTGAATCAGTGCTGAAGTCACCGAGAGCGACAGTGAGTTGTTCAATCGCGGCTTTTGCGTCAGAAATAATGGATTGCGCCATATGTTTGGTGGCATCAAAACGTCCGGCGTTGATGCTAATCAGCTTCATATCGGGGTCGCGGAATACTGTCCACGAACCCGTGGTGAAATCTTGTAATCGAGTGCCAATCGCCAGAACAAGGTCGGTGTCGTGGCACATGTGGTTTGCACTGTTTGAACCTGTGGTTCCGATCGGACCGCAATTTAAAGGATGGTCATCAGGCAGCAGTGTTCTCCCTGCGATGGTTTCCACCACGGGTATTTGATGCTGTTCTGCAAATGCAATGAGAGACTCGCGCGCACCGGAGTAAAACACACCGCCGCCAGCGACGATAAGCGGACGCTTTGCGGTTTTGAGCGCTTCTGCTGCTAATGCGATATCGACCGATTCTGGCTGCGGGCGACGAATGCGGTGCACTTTTGGCGCAAAGAAACTTTCAGGAAAATCCCATGCCTCGCCTTGAACATCTTGTGGCAACGCAATCAAAGCTGGCCCGCAATCCGCAGGGTCTAACATGGTTGCAATGGCTTGTGGCAACGCAACGGTCAACTGGGAGGGCGCATTGATGCGATCCCAAAAGCGGGTGACGGATTTAAAAGCATCATTCACTGTGAGAGAAGGATTAGCAAAGTGCTCGGTTTGCTGCAGCACAGGATCGGGCAAGCGCGACTGAAAGGTATCACCGCATAGCAGCAGAAGCGGTAAGCGATTGGTATGTGCAACGCCCGCCGCTGTCACCATATTTGCTGCCCCCGGACCGACAGAAGAGGTTGCAATACCAATGCGTTGGCGTTTGTTTGCTCTCGCATAAGCAATGGCTGCGTGTGCCATCGATTGCTCATTTTGGCCACGCCATGTCGGGAAAACGGACTGGTTCTCATACAACTGCTGTCCCAAACAGGTCACATTCCCGTGACCGAAAATGGCAAATGCACACCCAAACAGCGATGTGATTTCTCCATCTATTTCAATCTGTTGAGCGGCTAAATACCGCACCAACGCTTGTGCTGTTGTCAGTCTTACCGTACCCATCCTGGAATCTCCGCTAGTTTTCCTTGTTTGCAATAATAGTAGCCATGTAATGAAAATGTTTTCAAATCGTGAAGGTTGAAAAACTAGATTTAGCCCTCGTTTTTCATTTTACATGGCTGCTCATGGCCAAATTGTGCATTTTTGAGACGGTTGGTCGTTTGACAAAATGAAATCATTACCATAAATGTTTAAAAAGTGTTAACGAGATATTAAATCAAGATGGTTCTTGAAGGTGGTCAGGAGGTTTTCTTTGGAACTGAAAATTGCGAATGCGCCTTGCTCTTGGGGTATTGAGTTTGCGGACAATCCCGCTAACCCGACTTGGCAGACAGTGTTAAACGAAATTTCTGGTGCGGGATACGGGGCGACTGAATTGGGCCCTCTCGGTTATCTCCCCACAGATAAAGATGCGTTGAATGATGCGTTAAGCTCGCGCTCTTTGGGGCTTATCGCTGGAACACTTTTTGTTTACCTACACAGGCCAGAAGAGCGTGAAGCGATATTCGAGAAAACACACACCACGTGCCAAATATTGAAGGAGCAGGGTGCGGATTATCTCGTCGTTATCGACATGTGTCCTCGCCTCGAACGGATGAAGCAGGGCAGATCGAAACGGCAACGCGCCTTACCGATGAGCAGTGGTCGGAGATGATGACAACGTTACGTGGCGTCGGTGAAATATGCGCGCAATACGGCGTCACACCCACGCTACATGCGCATGCGGGAACGTTTATTGAGTACCGCGATGAATTAGACAAAGCGATGCGCGATCTACCACCAGAGTTGATGTCGCTGTGCGTCGATACAGGCCATTGCGTCTACGCAGGTATGGACCCTAGCGAGGTGATTCGGACCTACAAAGACAGAGTGAAATACCTTCACTTCAAAGACATCAATGCAGAGGTTTTGGCGGCGTCGGTGGCGGCAGGGAAAGATTTCTATGCGGCAATTGGTGACAACATTTTTTGTCCGCTTGGACAAGGGTGTGTGAACTTCGAAGAAGTCAGACAAACGCTTATCGATATTGATTTCAATGGTTGGGTCACCGTGGAGCAGGACACCGATCCTGCCGCGAAAAGTGACGCAAAGACGGATGCAGAAAAGAGCAGGGTATTTATTGAAAAAACAGTGATTGCATAAAGGATTTGCCGCAAGAAAGTGGCAGGACGTTGAGCCCAAGCTTAGGCTCAAATCAGAGAAGGACAGCGGAGGCAGTATGGCGGTTAAAGAAGCCGAATCGGGGACAGATTCAAAACCACTCGCGCCGGGTGATGAGCGGGTTAGGAAAGTTTCGACATTAAACCGATTGTTATCGAGACCTGAACTTGGGTCAGTGTCTGGGGCAATTCTGGTGTTTGCGTTCTTTGCATTGGTTGCTTGGGACTCAGGCATGTTCAATGCAGACGGCATTGTGAACTGGACGGTAGTTTCAGCACAACTTGGGATAATCGCTGTTGGCGCATGTCTTCTGATGATTGCGGGGGAGTTTGATCTTTCCATTGGCTCCATGATTGGTTTTGCCGGGATGATGATAGCCATACCCGCCGTTTATTGGGGTTGGCCAGTGTGGGCGGCCATTATCTTTGCTTTTGTTGGCGCGATGGCCGTGGGCTTTTTAAACGGGTACATCGTGGTTCGAACAGGACTTCCTTCTTTTATTGTTTCTCTTGCTTTCCTGTTCATCCTTCGTGGTCTCACCATTGCCCTTTCTATTGCACTCACTAACAAAACCATCATTTCAGGCGTAGGTAACATTGCGGAAGGCGATTGGCTTGCGGCGATGTTCGGCGGTCAGATTGGAACAGGATTCTTCACCTGGCTCGGCAACATGGGTTGGATTGAAACCTATTCCGACGGTACACCAGTAGTAACAGGTCTGCCGATGGTTGTTGTTTGGTGGTTCTTGCTGACAGCTGTGTGTTCATTTGTGCTGCTTCGTACCCGTTTTGGTAACTGGATTTTCGCCTCAGGCGGTGATGCAAATGCCGCGAAAAACGTGGGTGTACCAACGGATCGCGTGAAAATCATGCTGTTCATGTTTACCGCATTCTGCGCAACAGTATTTGCAGCTTGTCAGGTGTTGGAATTTGGGTCAGCGGCGGCAGACCGCGGTTTGCTCAAAGAGTTTGAAGCCATTATCGCAGCGGTAATCGGCGGTGCTTTGCTGACGGGCGGTTATGGTTCGGTCATCGGCGCATTCTTTGGCGCACTGATTTTCGGTGTGGTTCAAATGGGTATCTTCTTTACGGGCGTGGACTCAGATTGGTTCCGCGTGTTCCTTGGCGTCATGTTGTTGATTGCGGTGCTGTTTAACAATTTCATCCGCAAGAAAGTGACGAGCGCGCGATAGCGTATTGATAGGAATAAGGGAGAAAAGCCATGGCAGATTACATTTTAGAACTGAAGAAGGTCAGTCGGTATTTCGGCTCAGTTATCGCGCTCAAAGACATTGATATGCAAGTAAAGATGGGCGAAGTCCACTGTCTGCTTGGCGATAACGGGGCAGGTAAATCCACCTTGATCAAAACGCTTGCAGGAGTGCACAAACCTTCGGAAGGTGAGTTCCTCATGAACGGTAAACCGACAGTGTTTGCCTCTCCACGTGATGCGCTAGATGCTGGTATCGCAACGGTTTATCAAGACCTCGCATTGGTGCCTTTGATGAGTGTGACTCGCAACTTCTTTATGGGACGCGAACTCACCAAAAAAATCGGTCCCTTTGAAGTGTTTGATACTAAAAATGCTAACGAAATTGCCAAAGCGGGCATGAAAGACATGGGGATAGATGTACGAGATCCTGAGCACCCAATCGGCACCATGTCGGGCGGTGAACGCCAGTGTTTGGCGATTGCACGTGCAATCCATTTCGGCGCAAAAGTGCTGATCCTTGATGAACCCACCGCAGCGTTGGGTGTGAAGCAGTCTGCCAATGTGCTGAAAGTGGTCGCAAGAGCGCGAGGTAAAGGCCTTGCGGTGATACTGATCACCCACAACGTTCACCATGCGTATCCGATAGCAGATAGATTTACGCTACTTAATCGTGGTAAGAGCTTGGGAACATGGCTGAAGAAAGACGTTAGTCGTGAAGAAATCCTCGAGATGATGGCGGGTGGACAAGAGCTTGAGTCACTCGAAGCAGAATTGGCTGAATTCCAGCGGGCAGATGCTGCCTCTGCGAGTTAGGCTTTTAAAGAGAGAAGAGTAAATGGGCAATTGGCAACCCATAAAAGTATCGCCGTAACCGAGCAGACCTTAACTGAACAGGAATGAAGTCTGTAAAGGATCCAACAATAAGTAATTTGGAGAACACCGGATGAATACCCTACTTAAATCTGTAGCAAAGAGAGCGTCCGTCCTTGTGTTAGCAATGGCTGCCAGTTTGGCCGCAATGCTGCCGGGCACAGCACTTGCTGATGGCGAACGATTTGTTTTGATTAGCCACGCACCGGATTCAGATTCTTGGTGGAACACCATCAAGAATGCGATTGGTACAGCGGGTGAACAACTCAATGTGGAAGTGGAATACCGTAACCCTACTACGGGCGACTTGGCCGATATGGCACGTATTATCGAGCAGGCCGTTGCATCAAACCCTGACGGTATCATTACCACCATTGCGGACTACGAAGTGCTGAAAGGCCCACTGGAAAAAGCGAACAAGAAAGGCATCCCAGTAGTGACCATCAACTCTGGTACGCATCAGCAAAGTGAGGACGTGGGCGCAATCCTCCACGTAGGACAACCAGAATATGATGCAGGCTTTGGTGCAGGTAAGCGCGCGAAGAAAGATGGTGTAAAAAGCTTTGTGTGTGTAAACCACTACATCACAAACCCTGCATCAGTTGAGCGTTGTCAGGGCTTTGCAGACGCACTGGGTGTTGAGTTGGGTAGCCAAATGATCGATGTGGGTCAGGATCCAACAGGCATCGAGAAGAAAGTGTCGGCGTACCTGCGTGCAAACCCAGATACAGACGCGGTTCTTACACTGGGTCCAACGTCTGCGCACCCAACTATTCGCGCACTGGATAAGAGCCGTCAACTTGGCAAAATCTACTTCGGTACCTTTGACCTTAGTGGCGAGATCGCTCAGGGCATCAAAGATGGCAACATCCAATGGGGTATCGATCAGCAACCGTTCCTACAAGGCTATGTGCCTGTGATGGTGCTGACTCTTTACAACCGTTACGGTATCTCTCCTTCGAACAACATTAACTCTGGTCCTGGCTTCGTGACCAAAGACAACGTTGAGTTGGTAGAGAAATTGGCGGGTGAATACCGTTAATCAGTAAAGCTAACACTGCGGTCATATTTATCCCTCTTATGGCTGCAGTGTTATTTCTTTTGTACCTCACGAAATATCACATTTGCCTAATACACCGTAATTGGGCGGTGTGCAGCTGCAAACAATTTCATTAAGATAATGCAGTGCCATGTTGGCAAAGGAAAACTTTTTAAGCGGGAATGCGTTATGACAAAAGAAGCTCAGGTAGCTGCCACGCCACCTATTCAGAAAAAGCGAAAAGTGACGGTTGTGGAAGTCGCTGAGGCGGCTGGCGTGTCAGTGTCTGCGGTATCGCGCGCATTTAACCCTGAAGCAAGCATTTCCCGCCCACTTCGCGAAAAAGTCTTCAAAGCCGCGGCATCACTAAACTACAAGCCTAACCGCTTGGCGAGGGGAATAAAGTCCCGTTCAAGCTTGGTTGGGATTCTGATGACCGACTTTAATAACCCCTTTTACTTACCCATTCTTTCGCGGTTCACCACTGAAATTCAGAAGCGGAATTGCCATAGCTTGCTGATCCATGTCGATGGCGACATGGACATTCAAGAAGCGGTAGAGCTGGTGATGGAATACAACGTCGATGGGTTAATCATCACGTCCGCGACCTTGCCGCAAGAACTCGTAGAGGCATGTCATTCGCAAAATACACCCGTGGTGATTTTTGGCCGTGATTCAAGCGAAAACAGTGTCACTGTGGTGAGTTGTGACAACGTGTTGGCAGGGAATATGGCTGCTGACATGTTATTGGATGCGGGGTATACCAAGCCGGCGTTTGTGGCGGGGCCGATTGGCACTTCTGCCACCATTGACCGTCAACGCGGATTTATCGCAAGGTTGATGGAAAGGGGGTGTCATCAGTGGCAAGTCGTGGAAGGCGGCGAGTTCAGTTATGACGCAGGGTATGATGCGACATTGCGCATTTTCCAGCACACGGAAAAACCCGACGCGCTTTTCTACGCCGATGACATTATGGCTTGTGGCGGAATGGATGCGCTTCGCTACGAACTCGGTTTCAGTGTTCCTGAACAAATCGGAGTGGTGGGCGTGGATGACATTCGGTTGGCAAAAAGCCGTTCGTACAATCTCTCTACGATTCGACAGCCCAATGAACAGATGATCCAAAGCACCATTGATGCCTTGTTTGAGCACATTGCCGATTCAGATATTCCAGCTCGTTCGATTACGCTTCCTTGTGAGCCTGTTGTGCGCGGCTCCACGCAGAAATATCCATCTAGCTCTTAATTGCTGTGTGATAACCGTCTGTTCAAAAGCAAAATGTTTATTTCAAAAGCCATAACGACGGTTTACACTTCCCTTGAATGCTTTTTGCAGGGAATCTCATGGCAACCGCTAATCATCTCGCTGAATTACAGCTACAAATTCGTCAACGTTATCCAACCTTAAGTAAGCGATTACAACAAGTTGCCCAATATGTGCTGGATAACCCCAACAGCATCGCGTTTGATACCGTCGCTGTGATTGCCAGTCATGCGGATGTGCCGCCATCGACCCTGATCCGTTTTGCAAATGCATTTGATTTCAGCGGCTTCAATGAAATGAAACAATTGTTTCGCAAGAAGCTGGTTGAAGAAACTTCTAGCTACACCAAGCGCGCTCAACTCATCCAACGTGACCAAGAGGGGAGTAATTGGGGCGAAACGCCGTCCGATGTTCTCAATCAGTTTGTTCATGCCAATTCTATGGCGTTGCAAGAGCTAGCGTCTTCAATACCCGAAAGTCAGCTCAATGATGCCGTCGATCTACTTGAAAATGCCGATACGATTTACATCGTTGCAATGCGTCGAGCGTTCAGCATTGCCTCTTATTTGGCGTATGCGCTGAGCACCTTGAGCGACGAGTCATCCTTGTCGACAGCATTGGTTGTATGGGGGCTGAGCAGCTTTCCCGTATCAGTGACAAAGACCTTTTGGTGTCGGCAAGCTTTTCCCCGTATTCACCAGAAACCGTGAAGCTTTGCGAACGAGCAAGTCACTCGAACGCCAAGCAAATCGTATTCACTGACAGCCAACTTAGTCCTTTGGCAATGAACAGCGATGTTTGCTTCCTGATTAATGAAGCCGAGGTCGAGTCTTTCCGCTCTCAAACGGCAAGTCTGTGCTTAGCGCAAAGCTTGGTCGTCTCTCTTGCGTTTCGTTTGAGCCGCAAAGAGGATGCAAAGACCGCGGGATAACCGTTTTTGCCCAGACTTATGCCCGCTGTTTCTCGCGAAGCTGCGCAAGGGCTATTTCAAAGGTCTCGCTGTCCATTTTCTCATTGAGTGCCCGCACCAGCAGGGCTTCCATACTTTCCGGGGCTAAGCCGCCAATGGGTGGGTCGGTGTCCAAATTGGTTGGAAAGGCATACCCGTCCGCGGCGACACACGCGATAGTCGCTTTTTCGTCATCAGTGAGCGCGGCACAGTGCCATTGTGTGGAAAGTGAGGGGTATATCTTTCTGCAGATATGCGCGCTATCAACGGTTTCCATCGGTTTGCCAAACGCGGAAGAAACCTGAAGAAGATTGGCGCACCGGTGAAAGTCTGTCGTTAGGTTTTCGCCAGCTGCATGGAACAACGCCGGATTGAAGAAAACCGCATCTCCCTTTTCAAGAGGGAGCTGAACGCAATGCTGTTCAAAGTAATCCTGAAATGCTTTCTGATGGTAAGCCACGTAACCTTGAGGGTAGAGGTGAGAATAAGGGAGAAGCTTTGTGGGGCCGCTTTCCAAAGGCATATCTGTGTGTGCGACAGCACCTTGTAAGGTCAACATGGCGGACATTTGCTGTGTATGGAGAGGGTATCGAACCGTTTCATCCGGTTGTTGGAACCCCAAGTGATAGTCGCGATGAGAGACTTGGGCCTTTCCTCCCGGGCGCACAATATTGACCTGTGCAGTCACCTGAAAGTGGGGGCCTAACCAAGCTTCACTGACAACAGCCAAAAGCGGATTTTTGTAATACTGAATAAAAATTTCAGGGTCCACGTCTGCGCTTTTCTGAAACACATTCCAAATCCGACCATTCGCTTGTGCGCCTTCTGCGCCGAAATGGTCACCCGCACCATAGCCGCTTTCAGCCTCAAGAATCTTCTCAAATACTTCGCTCATGCGGTCGATGACAGACGTATCTTTGTAAAATTGTTTGATGGCGACAACGCCGGGCCCAGTAAGAAGCACACTTGCCATTTCTTCTTGATACGCTCTGGTGGCATGCAAGCTTGAATGATGTCTTGTCCTTGATAAACAGGCACATTTTTTATTACATCAAATGCCAGTGGATAATCATTTGATGATGTGGTTCGAGAACAGTAAAGGCTAAACGCATCGAGGTCGCAATCGGTTGTTTGGTAAAACGCCTTTGGTTCCAGTGACTTTCTCATCAGCCCTCTCCATCCTGCCTGTTTTTCAGATCCCTTATTTCACTCTAACACCAAAATGAAATATTAATTTCAAAATAGTGAGAACTGAAAAAAATGTTCTATTATTGCCTGATTGATGTTGATGAGTTTGTCATTGGATGACAGGGAGGTGAGATGTCAACGCTATTGAGTAAGCGCACTGCCTTGGATGCGCAAGGACGATTTCAATGCATAACACCTGAATCTGCTGGGTGGGAATATGTTGGGTTTGAAGCCTACTCGTTGGATGAAGGACAGTCTTTGTCGTTTATCGCGGGTGCAGAAGAAGAGATCTGTCTGGTGCTCGTCGGTGGGCATGCCGAGGTGACACTAAATGGAAAATCTCTTGGAAAACTGGGAGATAGAGCTGAGCCTTTTGAGAAAAAGAAACCGTACTCTCTTTATATAACTGCAGGCGACATTGCATCACTGACCACAACGTCTCCATTAGAGTTGGCCGTTTGTCGCGCACCGGGCAAAGGAACATTTCCATCCCGCGTTATCTCACCCGAGGACGTTGGTGCCGAAGCGAGGGGAGTAGGAAATAACAAACGTTACGTTCACAACATTTTGCCTGATACCGCAGACGCTGACAGCCTTTTGGTTGTTGAAGTCTATACCGATGAGGGGTGTACCAGCTCCTATCCCAGCCACAAGCACGATACAAACGCGCCGCCGACAGAAACACATTTAGAAGAAACCTATTATCACCGATTGAATCCGTCTCAGGGCTTTTGTATTCAACGGGTTTATACCGATAACCGAGAGCTCGATGAATGTATGGCCGTTTACGATGGGGACGTTGTGATGGTGCCAGAAGGCTATCACCCCGTCGCAACGATCGCGGGTTACGACAGCTATTACCTCAATGTCATGGCTGGGCCAATTCGTAAATGGCTATTTACGTGGGAAAGCGGCCATGAATGGGTCAACAGCTCAATCTACGCAGACAAACACAATGGATAACGTTTGTTCTTAAAAGCATTCTAAAAATCAGCAAAGGAGAAGCCATGTTTAATATCGCGTTGTTCGGTTGTGGACGCATAGGAAAAGTCCACGCCGTGAATATTGCCGCTCATCCAAATACCCAGATTAAAGCGGTCATCGACCCTTATCACGAAGGTGCTGTGCAGTTGGCCAATCAGTACGGCGCAACGGTGATGAGTGTGGATGAGGCAATGGCCGATAAGGATATCCACGCGGTTTGTATTTGCTCTGCCACGGATACTCATGCTGACCTTATTGAGCAAGCGGCATTAGCGGGTAAAGCCATATTTTGTGAAAAGCCTATCGACCTCAGCTTGTCGCGCGTTGCAGCCTGTTTAGAGGTGGTCGACAACGCCGGTGTGAAACTACTGGTTGGCTTTAATCGCCGCTACGATCCTCAATTTCGCACGCTACGAGAGCTTTTTGACAGCGGTGCAGTGGGTAAGGCAGAGACGCTTGTTATTACTTCGCGTGACCCGTCACCACCGCCAGCAGAGTATGTCCGTGTTTCAGGCGGCATATTCAGAGACATGTCCATTCACGATTTGGACATGGCTCGTTTCATCCTCGGTGAAGACCCAATTTCGGTGTCTGCACATGGTTCGTGTTTGGTGGATCCGGCGATAGGCGAGGCGGGAGACATCGACAGTGCTGTCGTGATTCTTCGTTTCCCGTCAGGCGCAATGGCGAACATCATCAACAGTCGTCGCTCTGGTTATGGTTATGATCAGCGTATTGAGCTTCATGGCAGCAAAGGCATGCTCAAAGCAGGCAATGTACGCGAGCACTTGGTGGAGCATTGGGGAGATGAGCATTGTTCCAGCGCCAAGCCTCAGAACTTCTTTCTGGAACGCTACAAAGAGGCCTACATCGATGAATGGCAGCATTTCGTTGATGTGCTTGAAGGTAAAGCGGAACCGCAATGCTCTGGGATTGATGGAGAGCTTGCCTTGGAGTTGGCAGATGCGGCGTTGGAATCACTCCAGCAACACAAAACCGTCGAGCTGAAATAGTGAGAAATACGACGAATGAAAGATGCAGCCAATGGGCTGCATTTTTTATTTTGGATGGGCGTCAGTACTCTTCACAAACTTACGTCCGTGATGAAATGTTTATTTCACTGGTTGCGAAATGAGCAGGGTTTGATTAGGCTTAAATGAAACGTATATTTCATTATGTTCGAGGTTTGGAATGACTAAATCATCTACTTGGTCATTTCATCGGTTAGCACTAGCAGGGAGCGAAACGTGGAAAAGACATTGGATGTGATTTGCCTTGGGCGTGTCGCGGTGGATTTTTATGGCGAGCAAGTGGGCTCACGCCTGGAAGACATGCGTACTTTTGCCAAATATCTCGGTGGTTCCTCAGGCAATGTCGCGCATGGAACTGCGCGTCAAGGATTGAAGTCAGGCATGCTGGCACGCGTAGGTGATGAGCACATGGGGCGTTTCGTTCGCGAAGAACTGGAACGGGTAGGTGTTGATACCAGCAATATCATCACTGACAAAGATCGTCTTACCGCACTGGTTGTGTTAGGGATTAAAGACTCAGAAACCTTTCCGCTTATCTTCTACCGTGATAACTGCGCCGATCAGGCCATTGTTCCAGAAGACATCGATGAATCTTATATCGCCTCTGCCAAGTGTCTTGCGATTACAGGCACACACCTTTCCAACCCCAACTCACGAGAAGCGGTGCTGACAGCATTAAGATACGCCCGTAAGCACGGTGTAAGAACGGCACTGGATGTGGACTATCGTCCCGTGCTGTGGGGGCTTACGTCACTTGGTGACGGAGAAACGCGTTATATCGAATCCGCTGCGGTAACGCAAAGCCTGCAGGACGTGCTTGGCTTGTTTGATTTGATTGTTGGCACTGAAGAAGAATTTCACATCGCGGGTGGCTCAGAAGACTCCGTTTCGGCACTCAGAAAAGTGCGTGAATTTACCCAAGCGACGTTGGTGTGCAAGCGCGGGCCGTTGGGTTGTAGCGTGTTTGAGCATGAAATTGGCGACTCGCTCGACGATGGCATTACGGTTCACGGTGTTCGCGTAGAAGTGTTGAACGTTCTAGGGGCGGGTGATGCATTCATGTCAGGTCTGCTTCGCGGATACATCAATGACGAGCTTGGGAGAAAAGCTGTCGCTATGCCAATGCTTGCGGGGCATTGGTTGTGTCTCGTCATGGTTGCTCACCTGCAATGCCCACGAAAGAAGAGCTGGACTATTATCTCGCGCATGAAAGTGAAATCCCTCGACCTGATCAGAACACCATGCTTAACCACCTTCATCGAGTCACGACCCGAGAAAGGGAATGGCCTGAACTGTGTGTCTTAGCGTTTGACCACCGTGCTCAGTTTGTTGAAATGGCGAACGACGCGGGTATCGATGTCGCTCATATTCCTTATCTCAAGAAACTCATCTGGCAAGCGGTTCAAGACGTCGTGCAAGAGAATGAGATTTCCGGGAAAGCTGGCATTCTCTGTGACTCGACATTCGGTATGGATATTCTAAACGATGCCACAGGATTTGGTGACACTGTCACTAATCGTTATTGGGTAGGTCGACCAATTGAGCTACCGGGTTCACGTCCTCTGCAATTAGAGCATGGCAACATTGGCACTCAACTCGCCAGTTGGCCGAGAGAGCAAGTCGTCAAATGTTTAATGTTCTATCACCCAGATGACGAAACCGAACTGAGAGCGCGTCAGGAAGCATTGCTGCGAGAAGTTTATGACGCATGCTGCGCAACGGGTAACGAACTGCTGGTGGAAGTGATTTTGCCGAAAGAGATGCCGCAGACATCGACAGACGATGAAAAGAGCTATTACATCCAGAGCATTGCGCGACTTTACGATATCGGCATCAAACCTGATTGGTGGAAGTTGCCGCCACTTAGCAAATTTGAGTGGAAGCAGGTGGATGCTCTTATTGACGCTCAAGACCCTCATTGTCGAGGCGTTGTTCTCTTGGGATTGGATGCGCCTGTCAGCGAGCTTCAAACTGGATTTGCGTCTGCGAAAGATAGCGAGCGTGTGAAAGGGTTTGCCGTGGGCAGAACCATCTTTGGTGACCCAAGCAGACAGTGGATGCAAGGACAAATGGATAACGACCAATTTGTGAATGCGGTGAAAGAGAACTTTCTCTCGCTGATTACGCTTTGGCGATCTAACTAAGGGTTCTGAACAGGGAAAACTAGCCATGGAAACGATTCAAAACTTTATCAACGGGCAAGTGACGTCAAGCAACAGCGAACGCTTCTCGCCCGTCTACAACCCTGCAACCGGTGAGCAAACGCGCCAAGTTGTAATGAGCAGTCCCGAAGATGCAAAACACGCGATTTCAGCTGCGCAAAATGCTTTTCGAGCGTGGGCGAAAACGCCGCCACTAAGACGCGCCCGCGTGATGTTCAAATTCAAAAGCTTGTTAGAGGAGAACCAAGACAAACTGGCCAAAATGATCAGTAATGAACACGGCAAAGTTTATTCTGATGCGGTCGGCGAATTGACCCGAGGCTTGGAAGTGGTTGAATTCGCGTGTGGTATTCCTCATCTTCAAAAAGGGGAGAGTTCAGCTAATGTAGGGTCCGGTGTCGACAGTCATTCGATTATGCAGCCCTTGGGCGTGTGTGTAGGCATCACGCCGTTTAACTTCCCAGCTATGGTGCCGATGTGGATGTTCCCTATCGCACTGGCAACGGGCAATACGTTTGTGCTGAAACCCTCGGAAAAAGATCCGTCGCTTGCGCTGATGATGGCTGAATTACTAAAAGAAGCAGGGCTGCCAGATGGCGTGTTCAATGTGGTAAATGGCGACAAAGAAGCAGTCGATGTCCTGCTTACTGACCCGAGAGTTCAGGCGGTGAGTTTTGTCGGTTCAACGCCTATTGCAGAGTACATTTACACCACGGCCTCAGCGCATGGTAAGCGTTGCCAAGCACTGGGCGGTGCGAAAAACCATTGTATTTTGATGCCAGATGCGGACTTAGATATGGCAAGTGATGCCATCGTAGGTGCGGGATTTGGTGCAGCGGGTGAGCGCTGTATGGCACTTTCTGTGGTTGTTGCAGTTGGCGATGAAATTGCCGACAAGCTGGTGGCATCATTGTCAAAAAGCATCCATGAAATGCGAGTTGGGCCGGGTATTGTTGATGGTAAAGAAAACGACATGGGACCGGTTATTACTGCCGCGCACAGAGACAAAATTCTGGGGTATATCAACGCCGGTGTTGAACAGGGCGCGAAACTGGCCGTGGATGGTCGGGATTATCAGGTAGCGGGCCATGAAAACGGCTACTTCGTTGGGCCAACATTGTTTGATGACGTGACGCCAGACATGACGATCTATCAGGAAGAAATCTTTGGCCCAGTTTTGTCTGTCGTGCGAGTACCTGATTACGAGAGTGCGTTAACGCTGATTAACGACCACCAATACGGCAATGGTTCGGCCATTTTCACCCGTGATGGTGAAACCGCCCGACAATTTAGTGAAGACGTGTTGGCAGGCATGGTGGGGGTAAATGTGCCTATCCCGGTGCCAATGGCATTTCATAGTTTTGGTGGTTGGAAACGTTCGATCTTCGGGCCGTTGAATGTTCACGGCAACGATGGCGTACGTTTCTACACTCGAATGAAAACCGTGACTAGCCGATGGCCAGCAAGTGTGCGACTGGAAACCCACAGCAGCCACTTTACGATGCCAACCATGGATTGAGTGTCGGTACATTTAAGAAAAAGCCCGTTATTAATCGGGCTTTTTTAGAGCCAAACCTATACTGGTGCCGACTCAGTAAGTTCACGTTTTTTAGTCGTGACTTCCGCGCAGAAGCCTAACATTTCTTTGCCTTGTGCTTCTTCATCAAACCACGCTTTCAACTCTGACCCTTCCACGTGGTAGGTATGCGCATCCTGTGCGACAGGCGCGATGGCTCGCATTGGGTCTCTCTCTTCTGTTTCCGCCAGCTCGTCAAATTGGGTACTCCATCGCTGGTGGATCTTTCGATTGAGGTCGAGTGTTTTTGATTCCGCAGCGATTCGCTCAAAAGCACGGATCTTGAACACCCAATCTTTAATCAGTGTTGCGAGAGATTTGGATTTGATATGCCAAACGGACAAGTTGCTATCGACAGCTTTGTTCTGGTTTTCAACGAAGTCTTTCAATGCGGACTTAGTCGCAGTGAGGTCGTCTTGGTTGACGTAATTGGGTGCTGACTTCAAGCGCTCAATAATGGACTGCATGTGCGGTAGAACCATTTTGTGAGAGGCTTGCTCAACCAGTTCGACAACGGTTTCATTGAGGTTTCGGCGTCTTGCTTTGCAATCCTTCAGACGAACATTTGCTGAGGAGTGGCGCGATTTAACGTAGAGTCGAAGCACGAGCAAAGCAATCGCTGCACCACCCGCGAACCAAATAAACTCAGGTTTTGCATAAAAGCACCACGCCGTCGCCACGAGAGCGATAAGCAAACAGATATCGAAGAAAATGACTTTGCGTTTCTCTTTGTTGACGCGTGTTTGCAGCCCGCTTTCTTTTGAATTGGCCGCTTTTCGTTCCTCAATGGCAGACGAAAGTGCATCGGTAAGCTCACCGGCAAGTTTCAAGTCATTTTCTAGATTGTCTCTGTGTTTTTCGAGATCTTCGCGCTGTTTTGTGTGGCTATCGTAGAACTGAAGCAGGGTAAAACCAGCATGGCGAAGTGCTAAGAAGTTGTGCCAAACATGCTGATTCGCCAAGTAGAGAGAACGCAAGATGTCTTGCTGATCATTAACCGCCGTCTTTTCATCAATGCTCACGTTGAGCACGTTTTCCGACCAATCTTGAATGTCATCGTAATTTTGAGTGAGAGAATGGATGACATCATCAAGCTCAGTACGAAGCGTGCTTTCGATATCTTTAAACACGGATGCGTTTGTGTTTCCGTATTGGCGAGCCAATTGTTGGTAGTAACTGATATTGGTGGAAAGCAACGCGGCAATGCCTTCTAGCGCGATACGTTTGGTGTCTTCGCGGTTGTCCTTTGCGTGCTGGTTTATCAGCATTTCGGCTTTACGTTCTAATATTTCAGTGAATTCACAGTATCCGTAGGCTTGGTCGAAGTGTTTAGCGGCTTCATTGAACAGACCTTGTTTGGATTGGGCAATGGCGATATGGGTCAAACATGACGCTTTAAGTAAATGCTCATCGTCTTTTAAGGTCGACAAGGCACGTTTAGAAAGGGTCGTCGCATTTTCCCACAATGCAGCATTGTCTGATTGAAACGCATAGATGCGTCCAAGCCAGAAACAACTGAAGAAGTCCGAACCAAACTCTTCTGTTGCTAACACCAAGTTCTTTGTCGCTTCCTCAACATGGTTCAATGCCAAGCTTTCAAATGCCCAACGTTTACGTTGTTCAAAAGAGGCGGCAATGGGGCTCTGCGTGTTGGATGGGTTCGGTTTGTCGAACACTTTCGCGAGTTGTTCTGTTTGCTCAGAATCTGCTTCTGTGCGGCTTGATGGCGAGTAACCTGCAACTTCAAATAATGCGTCAGCAGAGGTAGGCAAAACATCATCATCACACAACATAGCTAAGATGTGTTTCTCGACCGCTTTCGCCATGGCAGTGACTGCGTCAGCAGGTTCGGATTCGTGAATACGCTGGATAAAAGCTTGTTTTGGGAGCTTATCGAGAAAGCCCGACATACTTTCACTGAGCGGCGAGTCGAAATGATCACCAATCAGAAAGGTTAGTGTTTCAAGATCGTGTTCAAGCGCGGTATGCAGCTCGTTTTCGAGATGTGTTTTTCCGTTTGATGCGGTTTCACCCAAATCTTTGCCTAGGAGATTTAGGAGATAGCTCGACTGAGACACGCTATGAAGGCTGTTCTCAATGGGTGCTTTTCGAAACGCCTCAAACTCAGCGATATGAAAGGGTCGGATCTGGCAGCGTTGAAGAAGCGTTGATTGATTTAGTGCAGTGATAAGCCTTTCTACTACTGGCTTAAACTCTAAGTGGGAAAAAGAGATATAAATGCTGTCCACAATACGATCCTTTGCTGATAAAGCTAATAGAAGCTCTGTCATCTTACGTATCGTAGCTTGCCCTGGGTAACACAAATGCATTGAAATTAGAGCCAGGGCAAGAGATTACGGCGTTTCAGCTGGGTTTGAACATCGCGGCACTGACTTTACTCAGTTCGATGAACTGCCTCGCCATTTCGCGGTTTAGCCAAAGGTAACCGTAATAACTGATATCACTGATGTCGTTGGAGGTCTGCGCCAATTGTGCTTTGGTTAAATTTAAAAGCTTTACATCAATACTGTCGACTTCCGTCACGCGCTTTTCAGATACTTGCTGTGCGAGCACCTGAAAATTGTCAGAAAGCTGGCTCTGCGCTTTCGTCAGACCTTCCATACTCATGATTTCATCCTGACCTTGTTGTGTTTCCCATTGCGTGCTCAGCAGGGCTTCCAGTTCTGCAAACAGCCGCTTTTCAATCAGAAGGATATCTTTAAGTACCGCTTTGTTGACGCCTGATTCCACCATCATGTGCGGAATGAGAGATTGCTGCGTTTCAATAATGGTGTTGAGGCGTTCTGCATGAGAGGGCGGAAACTTGCCTTGCTGCGCGTGTTGAATGTGTTTGGCGTAGTAGTGACTGCATTCAACGAGGTACTGCTCAAGCAGGTAAATAAATCGCTCCGTGGCTTTTGCCGGGAAGATGAAAATACTCGCTAAGATGGTCAGGATCGCCGCCCACAGCACGTTGAAGATACGCCATCCTGCCGCGGCGAAATCTGCTGGGCCGCCACCTGCCACGATAACGATGGTTATCGCTGCCATCAGTGATGCGTACGCGTATTTCTCTTGCGTGTAATACATGGCAGCAATAAGTATGCCGAAGAAGGCGAAATGGTGCGTCCAGTGGTATTCAGGCGGGATCAGGAAAAGGGCTAGGCCCAACACCGCTCCAACAACAGTGCCTGTGACACGTTGCTTGGCCTTGGAGAGCACACCGCCAACAAAGGGTATGGCCCCCAGAATTGTCACGGCGGTGATTAGAGCCCAATAACCATAAGGAATGGTGAACATTCGCGTTACCAAAAGGATAACGCCAAGAACAAATGAAACTCGCAGCATGTACAGCAAGCGAGTGTGTTTTAGAGCAAAAATATCGTAAGAGCGCATGTTAATTCACAGTCGAGTGTTACGTTCTGCCTTAAGCATATTCTTAACCTTAATAAAAACATGCCAAAGATTGCGACAGGAACTACCAAAGAGAAGTGCAGAGCAGACGCGTTCGCGTCTGCTCGCAGAGTCATTCGGCTAGATTAGCCGATAATGGTGAGCGTGGTTTGCAGGATAATCAAGTTGACGATATCAATGAAAAACGCGCCAACGATAGGTACGACCATAAAGGCCTGTGGAGAAGGGCCAAATCGGTTCACTACCGACCCCATGTTCATCACGGCAGTAGGTGTTGCACCTAAGCCGAATCCACAGTGACCACTTGCGATAACCGCGGCATCGTAGTTTTTACCCATGACACGGAATGTCACGAAGTAGGTGAACAATGCCAGCATGACCGATTGCACCATTAGAATGATCAGGAAAGGTACCGCCAAATCCAGAATATTCCAAAGCTTCAGGCTCATCAAAGCCATTGCAAGGAACAAGGCCAACGAAACCGTACCCAAGATATCGACTGTCTCGACATCCATTTTCTTCACTTTCGACACTTCTAAAGCGTTGGTGATCACCACACCAATGAACAGTGCATAAACGAAATCTGGGATCATGAGCCATGAGATTTCAAAGCTACGAACCCACAGTTCTAAGTACTTTGCACCAGTCACACAGATCAGCAGAACAAACAGCGTTTCGATGACTTTTTTTGCTGTGACTTTGTCTTGCTCGTTCTCGTTGTAGGTAACCAGCTCAGGGAACTGTTCGTGCGTGTTATTGGTATTCCCGTACTGCGATTTCAGGTTGAATCGCTGAACCAGACGTTGAGCAACTGGGCTACCAATGATGCCGCCCATGATTAAACCGAAGGTCGCAGACGCCATGGCGATTTCCAGCACATTCTGCATGCCGTATACATCTTGGAACGTTTGCGCCCAAGCCGCACCTGTACCGTGACCGCCAGACAAGGTGATCGAGCCAGCAATCAAGCCCATCAATGGATCCAAGCCAAGTGCCGTGGCTAACGTAATACCCACACCGTTTTGCAGCACGATGTAGACAGATGCAATCGCCAAAAAGACGAAAACCTTCGCCCCGCCTTTGATGAGCTGGGTGTAGTTAGCAGCCAAGCCTACCGTTGCAAAAAACATCAACATAAAGGTGTGTTGCAGCGGTAAGTGGAATTCCAGTTCGATGCCGTTTAAGTGAAGAACAGTGATACCACTGGCAACAACCAAACCACCGACGATAGGTTCTGGGATGTTAAATTTCTTTAGAATCGAAACTCTGGCATTAATGAAATGGCCGAGAAAAAGTACAAAAATGGCGATGAGGAAGGATTCTAGTGCGCCGACAGAAATTAGTTGATTCATAAACCCTCTTCTATCTCCACATCCTCCTTAATGTGCGAGATCCTTATTTTTAATATTCTTCCAAGAGCGAAATTTGCGCCTTTGCCGGCATTCATTGCCAAACAAAATTCCTTTAGCGCGAAAAATTGAGGCGACGTTATCTCATAATGTTGACCCAGAGCACAAGTCTCACTGCAAAAATATTCATTTGCAACAGGGATGTTACGCGCTTTGTTGGGGACTAAACGCATATAAAGATACTAGATGAAAAGGCGGAAGATTCGGTGTTAAAAGTGCGAATGCCACCCGAGAGAACCTTGTCCGTCGGGTGGTCGCTCTGTCATTGTGATATTTTCGGGAACAGCTTGTGACGATACACTGCGACGATGTATGCAATCAGGGGATAGAACCAAATGAGGTGATTGGCGTGGATCTCTTTAAATGTTACTTCAATGATGATGAGTAACAGCGTAAAGCAGACGATAACGTCTTCAACAGGCAAGTTTTTATCCCAATTGCGGACAAGCAAATAACCCAATGCTGAGAGCTGGGCGAGAGGGAAGAGAACATGCAAAACGTCCGGCGTAATGGAATACAAACTCGTGGCGTCATAATTAAGGGTAAACCTTAAGATAAACACGTTTTCAATCAGCCCTTGATAGTCCCAGACCAGCATCGCAAGCAGCGGCACAGTGCCAAGCGCGCAGCCAATGAGAAAGTGCAGACGGATATCTTTTCTCAAAAACATCGCCAGTAAAAACGCTGCGGGTGAAAACTTTGTCGCAAAGGACAAACCCATCAAGATTCCAGCCAAAAACCATTGCTCTCGCTGAACAAGAACAAGCCCCGCAAGCAAAAGTGCCACAGGGTAAATATCGTTCGCACCCACTTTGAGGACTTCAAGCCACAGCCTTTCTGGCATGAAGAACAAAAGCATTGCGATGGCACATGCACTGTAGAACTCCCACTCTCCTTTGTCTCTCAGGCTATGGGCTAACAACATGCAAAGTGAAACCGCCGTGACGGATAGGAAGAAAATGCTGGTTAGCTTGTATCCGCCATCAGGCATGGCAGCTGACAGCGCATAACCAAGAAGCATTCCGGGGCCGTAGTGAAAACCGCGATGTTCTGGTGCCAGTTCATGTCTGACATTTATGGTTTGATCCAAATATGGGTTTTGCCCTTGTTGAAACAATAACTCCACCGCGTGTTGGGTGGTGTAACCAATGTCGACGGTCGGCGCGGAGGTGGCGAAAGGAAGATAGGTCGAGAGCATTTTGAATAAAAAGAGGCTCAGCAGAGCTAACGCAAAAATAGTCTCGAGCTTCAACGTTATAAGGCCAACATGATCTTCTTGATCTCTGTGTTTGTAGAGGAGCAAAACCAATGCGAATAAACCGGAGAAACACAAAAACTTGGTGAGGGGATGTCCCCAGTCGTAATTCTGGAAAAGTCGGTAAATACAGATGATGGATATAAGACACACAAACATGGATACAGCGCTTTTTAGCCAATCAAAAGCGAAGCTCTGTATTTCGAGTTTTCGTTGAAGATCTACTACACGCACAGCGGCCCCCTGACTACGGGAACGTCTTTTGACGTACAAAAGGCTCGACTACTTTCCCCTTTTGTAAGCTTAGTCTCGATTTGAGGCCGTGCGCGCCATTTCTAATAGGTTTTGGTGATCGACGTAGTCCTAGCTGTCGTCACCATGATGTAGCCAAAACTCGTCAAGCTGACTGTTTAGGTTAAGTGCTTCTTCATCGCTGATGAAAGAGGCTTCTATCGCATTCCGCGTGAGCATAACCAACTGTTTTTTAGATGGATTAAGTGCTCTGGTCAGCGCAAGGAAATTATCGGTCATGTATCCACCAAAAAAGGCAGGATCATCAGAGTTTACGGTGACACAGAGCCCTTGATCTAACAGCTTAAGAATATTGTGATTTTCCATGCTGTCGAATACGCGCAATTTGATGTTGGAAAGCGGACAGACGGTCAGTGGCATGCGGTTTTTTGCTAACTCAGCGACCAATGCTGGATCTTGTGTACATTGCACACCATGGTCGATACGGCTGACGTTCAACAAAGAGATGGAATTCCAAATGTTTTCCGCGGGACCTTCTTCCCCAGCATGCGCCACGGTTTTGAGTCCCATGGACAGTGCTTTGGTGAATACGCGCTGAAATTTCTCTGGTGGATGCCCGACTTCCGACGAGTCCAAGCCCACGCCAACAATCCGATTGAGATGAGGTTCTGCTTGCGCCAGCGTTTCGAACGCTTCTTCTTCAGATAAATGTCTTAAGAAACACATGATGAGCTTGCTGGTAATGCCGAGTTCTTTCTCGCCCTGACGCAATGCGTGATAAATGCCATTGATGACGGTATCGAACGCGATGCCGCGTGCTGTGTGCGTTTGTGGGTCAAAGAAAATCTCAGTGTGAATAACGTTATCCGCTTTACAGCGCAGCAAGTACGCCCAAGTGAGATCGAAGAAATCACGCTCGGTGATAAGGACGTTTGCTCCTTGATAGTAGATATCTAGAAACGATTGAAGGTCATCAAACTGATAGGCGTCTCTGGCTTCTTGCACCGTTTGGTAGGGCAAGGTGATGTTGTTGCGCGCAGCCATCTCAAACATTAGTTCTGGCTCTAGCGAGCCTTCAATGTGCAGATGTAGTTCAACTTTGGGTAATCGACGAACGAATACTTCCATGGCAACCTCCCTCGAAAATTAACAACTACGTTAGGTAGAAAGCATGTCAATCACATGCGTTTTTCATGACAAATAGTGGGGCGAGAAAACAGCAATTTGTCGATGAGCGGCGTGCATACTGTATAGACTCAACCTAGTAATATCTGGCCGAACGGTCAACTTTTCGAAGGATAAAAGCGTGAAAAGCGAGAGGTGATGAAAGGGTGTATAAGTGCTTGCTTATAGAGTGGAAAAAGGATTTGTGCGGCACCTCGAGATAGTCGCCGCACAAATCAAGTTGCGATTACGCGTCAAAAACTTCGTGTTTTTTTCCCATCCAATTATCAATCATGTCGAGCATGGTTCTGCGGTTTACAGGCTTAGCGATAAAGTCGTCCATGCCTACGCGTTTACAACGATCTCTGTCCTGCTGGCTCACGTTTGCAGTCATCGCGAGGATCGGTAGCGCGTTACTCTGATCGTTCAATTCTCGAATTTCTTTGCAGGCTTCAAATCCGTCCATCTCCGGCATTTGAAGATCCATCAGTACCAAGGCAAATTGTTTTTGCTGGACCAAATCTAGGGCTTCTTTGCCGTTACTTGCAGTGGTGACTTTGAAGCCAGATAACTCCAGGATGGTACGAGCGACAAGTTGGTTGGCAGGATTGTCTTCCACGATAAGGATCTCAATAGGGGATTCAGTTCGATATGCCTTTTTGGTCTCAGGTTTGGATTCCACCTCTTCGGGAAAACGCATACAACAGGGCAGAAGGACGGTGAATTCGCTACCATCGCCCACTTGGCTGCTGAGAGTTAACTCACCGCCCATCAGTTCGACCAGCCGCTGGGAAATGGCAAGCCCCATACCGGTGCCGCCGTGTATGCGAGAGAAGGTGCTGTCTTTTTGAGTGAAGGGCTCAAAGATAACTTTGCGGTGCTCGGGCGCAATCCCGACTCCCGAGTCTCTGACCTGAATCTTCAGTCCTTTCGGGAATCCATGGCTCAACACAATTTCGACTTCACCTTCTTCAGTGAATTTCATGGCGTTGGACACCAGATTGGTGAGGATCTGGGAAAGCTTGCCTTTGTCGCAAGTGGCGTAGAATCGATGGTTAAGTTCGTCATCAAACAGCAAGGTAATGCCTTTTTCCTTGGCTGAACTTTCAAACAACGCCAGCACGTTTTTACTCATCTCACTGACATCGAATTCTGTTTCGTGAAGATCTAACGCGCCTATGTCTATTTTGGAGTAATCCAACACATCGTTGAGCTGGCTGAGTAAAAGGTTAGCGGCATCATCAGCATGTTGACCAGAGGTTGGCAATGCTCAGGGATTTCGGACTCTTGCAATATGTCGAGTGCACCCATGATAGCGTTCATCGGTGTACGAATTTCATGGCTCATCGTCGCGATAAACTGAGACTTCGCAATGTTTGCAGATTCTGCATTTTTCTTTGCTTCCAAAAGCTCGGCTTCGCGCTTGAGGTGTTGGTTGAGGTACTTCTCTAAAATGTTGACGCCGTTGTTCAGCCTAACAAGCTCGTCACTTTTGGTGTCCAAAACCTCGTCGGTATAGGACATATTCATCAAACGTTTGTTGATGCGAGATATCGGCATGAGCACAAGGTAGTGCGAAACCAACATGGTTAATGTGGCGAGCGTTAACAGCAAACAAGCAGTATAAAAGCGCACTTCTTCTACGTGCGTTGCTATGTCCGCCATCATTTGTTTTTTGCTCATCGATATACGCATCGTGCCGATGGCACTGCCTTGGTATTCAACGAGGTTGCTGAAGTTTAACGCCATGGGGTTGTCATCATGCGGGCGGTCGCCCCATTGACCAATTTCGGTGTCGTTCTGGGAAACGATAGAGATATAGCAAAGGTCAGGGTAGTGCTTCGCCATCCGGTCGAGCTTTGCATTGAGCGCACCACTTTGCTGGGTAAGTACGTCGTCGGAAAGGGCTTCAGTCAATGCGGAGAAATTGGCGCGAATTTGTGAGTCCATGCGCTCTTGTAGGTATTTTGTTTCGTAGCTTCGCACCAGCTCTCCTGCGAGATAACTGAGTGCAACGGTTATCGCCAACACGGAAAATGTGTACTTAAACCACAACGGTAAACGCATCATATAACCCACTCCCGAAATACGTCCTGTTTTCTCATTCTGCATTTCGCCCCCAAATTGAGAGTCAAAATGGAGACTTTTCCCTGATTTTCGGCTGTTGAGCGTTCAATCAGCAGCTAGGGAATGAGGTTGCATATTGCTTGCCAAGTTAGAAAGGGAAGAGGTGGGAAAGGGTAAATGTAAAAAAGCCACAGCGCGTGACGCTGTGGCGTTGAGGAATTAGCAATTAAGCTTAGCCAAAGAGATTAGCCAATAAATTTCGCAATGAAGCCGTTAACGTTGCTCAGGCTTGCTGCCGCCATCACCACAACAATCAGTGCACCAATTACTGATAAGTACACAGGGTGTTTGTAATCACCCACGATGTCTTTGCGACGCGTTGCTGCCAGTACGAAGGCCAGAACAACCGGAAGAATGATGCTGTTTACCAGACCTGCTAGCATCAGAAGCAGAATAGGCATGTTCATCATCACGGTACCCACGCTGGTCACGATGATGAAGCCGCAGCACCACGCTTTCTCATTGCGTGCAACAACTGGGAACAGGGTTTTAATCAGAGAAATAGCCATGTATGAGTTACCGACCACTGACGTGATTGAGGCAACGAATAGCACCAGACCGAAGATGAAGTAACCAACATCACCTGCGCCTTGGCGGAAGGCATCTGCTGCTGGGTTTGACGTATCCAGTACTGCGCCAGATGCGATTACACCGAATACAGCCAAGAACAGAAGAATACGGATAACAACGGCGATTGAGATACCTGCCCATGCAGCAGTTTTAATGGAACCAACGTTTTCTTTGCCTTGCAGACCGATATCAACCAGACGCTGTGCGCCAGTGTAGTAACCGCCAACCGCACCACCAACGATAGTTAGTGTTGGTAGAAGTAGGCTGCCCATGTCGCTTGGCATGACAGCAGCGGCGAGCGTTTCGCCCATTGGAGGTAGGCTGGTCATAGCAACATAGGCAATAAGCACAATCATGAACAGGCCAAGGTAGCGCGCCATTTGGTCCATACGCTTAGACGCGTTGTGTACCACAAACAGCAAACAGCCCACCACACCCGTGAACAATGCGCCCCAGGTAGTGTCTACGCCCGTCAGTACGTTGATACCCAGTGCCGCGCCACTTACGTTACCGAAGTTGAATGCAACCGCACCGAGTGCCAACAGAACACCAATGAAGTAACCCGCGCCCGGTGCAATTTTGTTTGCGATGTCCTGAATGCGAAGGCCTGACACGCCGACGATGCGCCAAAGGTTCATTACGATACCGAACGTAATGAACATGGAAGCGAATACAGGAAACGCCATGTCGACTTTGTAGATATTGGTAAATACTGCGGTTTGCGTTAGGAAGCCAGGGCCTACAGACGTGGTCGCCATTAGAAATGCGACGCTAAGAATTGCCTTGGTTTGCCAGGTCGTAGAATTTGATGCGTGTGTTTGCGTGGTCATGCCGATTCCAGAATTTTTGTTGTTTCCCTATTTATTAAAAAAAGGAAAAGCAACTGACCGGGATCAGCTGGCATAAGGGTGTTAACCCTTTGAAAACACGGCCTGTGTGGGTGACCGTTTTTGCTGGGCGCGGATATTAAAGGGATTGTGAAACCCAGTCAAACATTAATTTGACCTCTTTTGAAATTAATTCCCCATGTCTAAATAACACCCAATATGCTGTCCAATTTGTCAGAGTTTTCGCGAGCGATGTTTGAGATATTGGCAACGTTTTCGAATGAATCTGTTCGCAAAATGTTAAATATGACGAATCGTCATTGTTTGGGGTGGCGAGGTTAGCTAGGGTGTTTGAAGACGACGAATCAAAGACTCATCGAGGAGGGAAATATGATGCAAGGGATCCCAGACTTCACGGAATTACACGATTATGTAGATGGCGCGTACTTTGCGGATAATTATCAACAAGTGGTGGATTATCAGGGTGAAAGCGCGATGGATATTTACCTGAAAGTCATGACGACCACGCCTGAATGGGTGAACAACCTCATGAAGATGAGGAATGCCATTGTCTCAAGATTAGGGCTAAAGCATCTTGGGAGTTTTGAAGACTTCGCACCAAAAAAGTCAGCAAATGAATACAAGGTCGGCGATCAATCGGGATCTTTCAGATGATCTACAAGTCCTCGACGGAAGTCATCATGGAAGACAGAGATAAACACTTGGACGTGAAGTTGTCTTTTCACCTTGAACCTAAAGGTGACAAAGCGGTGATCACGGCCAGTTCCGTTGTGCATGTAAAAAATACGTTTGGTAAGGCCTACATGTTTTTCGTTGGCCCTATCCACAAAATCATTGTCCCTGCGACGTTGAGAAAGTTGCGCTAAATCTCGTCAGTTCACCTTTATTCGTGTGACTTTGGGGCATATTGACGCTATCTTTCGCTCAATGTTGTATGCCCAAGCCTAGAAACGTATCGTCTATCGGCTTGGTAAAGCCCAAACGTTGAGGATGATAACGTGGCTTCAGTTTTAAAAACCTTACTTGGATTTGGTTTACTTTCCATTCTGACCTTCGCGGGTGTTGCGTCTGCCAATAGCCCTGAACACTATTCTGCGTCCAGTTGTGATGTGGACAGTGCCTTACTTAATTACCGTTACGACAACCGTCTCGACTATCAAAACAAAGACACGCCAACTGACTTCTTCCTATTGGTGTATTCAAATTCTCCTCGATTTTGTGAATACATGGAGCGCAAAGGGCGTGAAGGCAGTGTCGAATTTCAATGTGAGTCAGACAATGATTTTGGTTGGGTGATACATGGTTTGTGGGGCGAATCTGAAAAAGCGTATAAGACGGGCAACAACAAAGGCCATCCGAGGTTTTGTAAAGGTGATTTGAAGCCATTGCCGATTGATACCATCAAGCCGTATCTCTGCATGAGCCCGGGTACGAAGTTGCTTCAAGGTCAATGGGAAAAACACGGTGCGTGCGACTTTGATTCGGCGGAAGAGTACTTCGATAAAGCCTGTCGCTGGCCCAGCAATTTAAAGTGCCACCGGGGGAGTTAAGCGCCAAACGTGCAGTTCGTTGGATGCGCGAAAACAACCCGGAACTCAAGCATACGTGGCTGCATCAAACACGCCACGAGTTCGGTATTTGTTTCGACAAGCAATTTAACGTGATGTCTTGCCCAAGACGCGGTCGCTAAGCACTTCCATCTGCTTTCTTTCCATCACCGGACTGATAGGCAATCTCTGCCAACAGTTCGGTGATTTTCGCACGCTCTTCTTCTGTCGCGCCATCTAACAAGGCAGCCTCTAACAGCACATTGATGCGCTCTTTCCTCAGAATAAACAAGTCATGCAGTGAATAGGCGACTTCCAAACGTCGTTTCGGGAACTGTGCGATAAGGTGCCTTAACATCTCTCCAGAACGCTTCGGATAGGCGAGGACAATGTTCTTGGCAACGTCGTTCGCGTTCAATGATGACCCCTCCAACGCCAGTTTGAACAACAGCCCAGGATTAGAGGGATTGAGCCCCAATGCCGCGATCAATAGCTTGAGTTCGGGGTTAGCTTTCTCTGTGTCTTTAAAATCCACCATAGGGTCGAGTTCAGACGCGCCAGGAATGGGTTGCACGTTTACCTTGAAGGAAGTAGCTGCTGGCAAGGTTTCGGTTCGGACGAACAGTTTACGTATCATCAAGAAGATGAACACAAAGATATGAACCGTGATGATGTAGTAATAGAGCCACACAACACTGTATTCAGACATCAAGAAACTGGCGACGATGGGCCCAATTACCCCACCGATTCCAAGCAAAATTTGCATCATGCTGGTGGCTGGCATCGCCTCTTTCGGATCAATATGGTCAAACACTTGCGTGACGGCGAGGGGAAACAACGCCACACCAGAGCCACCTGAGACCCAAAACAGCACAGCAAGAAGCTCAATCGGGTAGGGATAGAAGTTATCCAATACGATGAGGCTGTTGCTGATGATCCCCATAAACATCAGCCCTGACGCGACCAATCGCTTATCAAAACGGTCAGCAAGCCAACCAGTCGGAAACTGGGTGAGCAATCCGCCCATTTGGTAAGAACCGAGAATGAGGGACAACCAAATGCCAGAAATCCCTTTGCTGTATGCATAAAGGGAAATCAAGGACACGCTGGCAGCATTGATCAATCCAGCACAAAAGCATGCAACGGTACCCGATGGCGAATATTGCCAAAGACGTTTGATGGATAAGGGCGTGGCTTTTGCGGGCAATTCTGGTGCCGGTAGTCGGCTCATCGACATGATGATGAGTGAAAAGCAAAGGAACACCGAAATTAGGCCGAATAGGCGAGGATCTTGCTCATTGAACGCACTAAACAGAAATGGTGCTGTGCCAAAACCGACGGCAAAGCAAATCTGGTAAGTGCCGTAAACGCGACCGCGGTTACTTCTGTCACTCAATACATTGAGCCAACTCTCCAGCGTGATAAACGATGTCACATAGCAAAAACCCGCGATCATGCGCAGAAGGGCGGTGATAAGGATATCGGTGTTATAGCTGTGCAGCACTGAAACAATGGATAACGTCGCGGCCATCGACGCGAATGCTCGAATATGACCGGCACGGAGCACAGCGCGAGAACCGAAGAGACCTGCACAAATGGCACCTACCGCGAACATACTCATGGCCAAACCGATATCTGCCGTTGGGTACCCGTCTTCCTTCATGCGAATTGGCAGCATGATGAAAAACAGGTTGTGACTGATGGCGAAGCCGAAAATCGTAAATAGGATCGGCCTTATGCGCAGAAAAATACTCGGTTTCATATCCTTGAAGTTAAGCTGACATTTTCCAAAACTGACAGACACTACGCCGTAATTTCGGCGGGAAGATTACGTGTTGATGTGTCGGCTTTTGGCGATTTAGGGAAAAAAGAAGTCTGCAATCAAAATAAACAGAGCTGTTGGTGAAACAGGTTATCACCCGCAGGCATCAAACACTTGCTGGGCAAAGAGTGATGCACAGAAACTCTCGCAATTCACACAGTGTTCGCATTCATGAAAGATGATGCTTTTCTCTCATTTCACGCTAAGCTCAGTGAATAAAGGTGCCACTTCTAAAGCTAAGAAGAGCGAAATAGAAAAAAGCTAGGGTTTCTCGTTCTGAATGAAATCCAGAATTAGCCTCGCAGTGGCTGAGGGGGCTTCTATCATTGGCAAATGCCCCATATTTTTCAGAACCACGGATTTAGCATCGGGCATTGCACCTTGAAGAATCTCTGCCCCAGCAGGGTGTAAGATCCTGTCGTGATCGCCCCAGATAATCAGCGTGGGGGCAGTCAACGTCGTGAGGGTCTGCTCTAGTGGTTGGCTAAAGTGCGGTTGACCTTCGGACATATGGTGGATGTCCTGAAAGATTTTCTCGTGAAGAGGAAAGCTATCCTTTGCTTGTATTGCCAGTTCTTCAACCACAAAACCGGGAATAAACGGCGGTTTGAAGAATGCAAAGTCCAGTAATTCTCTGTATTGCTTGTCGTCGGCCACTAATACCGTCGGTCTTTCACGCTTTCGAAGCAGCGCAAACATCTCGCTGTCAGGCGAGGTTGCTACACCCAGTGGATTGAGCAAACACACCGTTACCACCTTATCAGGGTGAGTGGAGGCAAAATTACCAGCCAAATAACTTCCCATTGAATTGCCAGCGATATGACATTTCGAAAGGTTCAGCACTTCGACAAATTGGTGCAAGCGTGCGACTTGCGGTGATACGTCGTAGTCGAGGTTATCGTCTCTGAGGCTTTCACCAAACCCCGGTAAGTCTGGTGCAATAACATGATATTGCGATGTCAGGTGTTTCGCCATTCTCACCCAGTTGTCTTTATCAGCACCAAACCCGTGAAGAAGCAACAATGGCGTGCCTGAACCACCTTCCAAATACACCATCTCGCCATCGGATATCGTGACACTTTTTCTGGAGAGTTTGGCGATTCTGCGCTCTGTTTTCACCGCATTTTGAAACAGAACTCGGTTGGGTGTTAGAGCGTAGATAACGACAAGCAGCAGTATAAAGCCTATGACAATCCACATTGTTCTCTCCTTAACGTCTAGGCATTCCGTGCTTAGATAAGCGACTATTAAGCGTCTTTACCGGACAGGTTTCGGATCTCTGCAGGCGACATGCCTAACTCCCTCACTAAAGCGCGGCTTAAAGTGCGTCCAGACGTGAACCCTAGCGATACTGCGATCTTATCCATTGAATCATTGGTGTATCGCAATGCGTTATAAGCTTTAAGTCTGCGCCAGTGGTTTAGGTACGCCATGGGCGCCATGCCGACCGCATCTTGGAAGTGCCTGACCAAGGTGGCCTTGGACATCCCAATTTCCTTGCCCAGCTCTTCTAACGTCCACTCTCTTGCCGGGTTTTCATGTAACAGCGATAGGGCTTGATGAATGCGTTTGTCACGGATGGCACGCAAAAAACCGAAGGTTTCATGGTGTTCATCAATATGAAACTGCAAAAGCTTTAAAAAAAGGACTTCAGTGAGTCGGTCAGCAACAGGGCTGTGGATGCTCTCGGCTTCTCGAATTTCTGCGTCAATCAGTTCCACCAATCGCCAGATTGCACTGTCATGCTTAATACCTTCGACATGGATAAGGCTGGGAAGGGCATCCAATATTGGGTGCGTCAGGCCTTCATCAAATTGCACCATGCCACAGATGAGTTTGTGGGTTGTGGGCCCTTGCTGGAACAACGGAGAACCAAGCTCACAGGCATTTACCGCGCGTTCACTGGGCGTTTTTTTGTTGTTGGGGTCATCTGCAATCCAGTGTGCGTCACCGTTAGGCAGTAGAAAGATATCCATCTCTTTGGCTTTCAAAAACGTTTCCGCTTTGGTGCTACATAGCACTCACCATGCAAGGTGATGTGAAAGCGGGGATAACCCAATTTATCGAGGGATATGCCCCAAGGTGCACTGAGCGCAGAGCTGAAGAAAATGGTGCCGCGAAACTTAAGGGTTTCAAGGATATCGGCGAGCAAATTGAACGTTTGTTGATGTTTGATTCTTTGGGGCACTGATGTGAGCCTTAGGGCGATAACTCTTGCCTTCACTGTAGCCTAGACTCAGGCCAAACGCTGGATAGTTGAGCGTTTAACTGTAAGCGAGGTGAGAAAATGGAAGTTAAAAAAGCAATGTCGAAACCCGAACACTCAAGGATGTTTCTTTCTCTGGCTTTTGTCGGTGTCGGCCTACTGGCAATGAAAGCAAATGCGGAAGAATACTTCACCATCCAAGACGGCGAATTACAAAGACCGACGGGCTATCGAGAGTGGGTTTACGTGGGTACGCCTGTCACGCCCAATGATATGAACAACGGCAAAGCCGCGTTTCCCGAGCATCACAATGTCTATATCGACCCGGAGAGCTGGGCCTATTGGAAAGACAAGGGCGAGTTTCGCGATGGCACCATCATTATCAAAGAATTGGTGAGTGTTGGCAGCAAAACGGCGGTCAGCGGTAACGGCTATTTTCAAGGTGAGTTCATTGGCCTTGAAGCAACCATCAAGAGTAAAAAGCACAACCCTAACGAGCCTGGCAACTGGTCGTATTACAGCTTTTCAACACCCGATCATGCTGCTTTAACGGATACGGCAAAGGCATTTGCTGCGGCAGCGTGCAATGCATGCCACCAAGCAGCGGCAGCCGATGACTTTGTGTTCACACAATACTACCCCGTGCTTCGTGCAGGCAAAGGGACAGGGCAGGTCGCAACAGGCGGCTTCACATCATCGTTGAAGTAGGAGAAGTAGCATGAACAGAATCTTTAAATATGCTGCGTTGAGTTCATTGGTTGTATTCAGTGCGACCGCGGAAGAAGCGGCTTTTTCACCATATGTCACCGCCAACGGAGAAATCAGCTTTCCCGAAAACTTTCGAGACAAAATGATGCACCTCGGTTCTTGGTTTGTACCTGCGGGTGGAGCAAGTGGTTTTCACGGCGTGTATACCGAGCCAGCTTCCGTGGAAGCTTTCAGAAAAAATGGTCAGTTTCCCGATGGTGCCACCATTGTTAAAGAGCTTCGTGCTCACGCGACGGGTGATTTCACCACAGGTACAGGCGTGAGTTATGAAACTGCAGAACTCAAGCAATGGTTTGTGATGATAAAAGACAGCGAGAATCGGTTCTCAGACAGTAAAATCTGGGGAGATGGTTGGGGATGGGCATTGTTTAAGCCGGGAGAGCTCTCAACCAATGCCTCAACAAATTACCAAACCGATTGTTTAGGTTGTCATGTTCCAGCGAAAGAAACGGATTGGATTTATACGCAAGCTTATCCCGTCCTTTTTGAGTGATCATTTGCCAATGTTTGCCGGCCTTCGGGCTGGCCTTTTTAATTTCCGCGGAAAATGGAATAACTGTAGGGAGAGATAAACAGCGGAAGGTGTACGTCTTGGTTGTGATCTGAAATACCAAACCGAACCACTATTTCGTTAAAAAAAGGAATGGGGTCGAGAGGCACATTGACGGAGCGAAAATAGGAAGCGGTTTCCAACACGAGCTGATATTGGCCGGAGGTGAGTGCAGAAGAATCGAGTAATGGCTCGTCCGTTTCGCCTTGTTCATTGGTAACTGTGGTGAGCAAAGGCACTAAGCCGTTTTCATCTATACGGTATAGCGAGATCTTTATTCCTATCGCAGGTTTGCCGCGGCATGTGTCCAAAATCAGTGTTGTGAGTTTTCCCATAAGCGCCAGCCTTTGAGGATTGCTATACCGAGAGAAACGTGTCCTTTCTTTAGAAGCTAGCATTCAATTTGAACTTAACAGGCATCTAACGCTTAAAATTTGAACAAAAACAGTTTTTTGGCGCACTTTTAAGGATATCTATGCTATTTGCGGAGCTTCGTACGGTTTATGAGGCTTTACTGAGTGGTTTAATAAGAAACAGGCACCGAAGTGCCTGTTTTAAAAGATTATGCTGCAACCGGTGCGGCTGTGCGAACAAGTGGTTTGTCATTAATTGGTAAATGAAGCAGCGCCGCTGCAACAGCAAGTACCACAGACGCCCACCAGATAGGCTCGTAAGAACCGTAGTAGTCGAACACACGACCACCGACCCACGCACCAATAAAGCTACCAATTTGGTGAGTGAAGAACACCAAGCCGTAAAGGGTAGACATGTAACGAGGGCCAAAGATCTGGCGAACCAAACCGGATGTTAGTGGCACAGTACCCAACCAACAGAAACCTATTGCCGCACCAAAGATGGTTGCGGATTCTGTTGTCAGTGGCAGCATCACAAATAAGGCCAACACAACGGCGCGCATCATGTACAAACTTGTCATGACGATACGTTTGTTGAATCGGTCGCCCATCAGGCCCCAGAAGTACGAACCAAAGATGTTGAAAATGCCCACATAAGCCAGAGCCATTGCAGCAACACCGCCCGGTAGGCCTTTGTCTGAAATGTAGCTAGGCAGGTGAGTGGCAATGAACATCACTTGGAAACCACACACAAAAAAGCCAGCGTGGATCAGCCAGTAACCTGGGTGTTTGAATGCTTCTTGTAATGCTTCTTTGAGTGTTTGGTTGTCTTCAACAGCACTCACGGTAGAATTTTTCGCCGAGGTTTTCATGAAGACAGAGAAAGCGATCATCAGGGTACATGCCATCGCAAACACTTGCATGGCTGTCTGCCAGTCATAGTTTGCTAGCAAAGATTGTGCGCCTGGGATAACGGCGAACATACCAAATGAGCCCATTGCCGTCGTCAAACCAAATGCCTTAGCAGTGTGTTCTGCCGGTACCACTTTTGCTACCGCACCCAAAACAATCACGTAGCTTGTCGCACTGAGACCCAGACCAATCAAAATACCCATTGAGAGGTAAAGAACGCCGGTGCTGGTTGCAATCGATGTCAGGTACAGACCCAATGCGTACGCCACACCACCTGCCGCAATAATACGTTTTGCACCGAAACGGTCAGCCGCCATGCCAATAAAAGGTTGGAACGCGCCAAACATGAGGTTTTGAAGGGCGATAGCAAGGCTGAAAAATTCACGACCCGATTGGAAGGTGTCAGTGATTGGCATCATAAAGATACCGAACGATTGCCTGATCCCTAGGCTGATGATCAAAGTGCCTATTCCCAGCCATACCAGCAATGGGAATCTAAAAATACTCATGAAACTACCTTAGCGTGAGTGTTATTGATGTTGGCCAACAGAAGGCGAGTGCGCTTCCATGTGTCCAGACGGGTGTGTGGAGTGGCGTTGATGACATCCACCGTCAACTGCATATTCACTTAACGCACTTCTAAGTGGTGCGCAGTTGTGAACAAAGAACAGGGTGACAATCAGCACCAGGAGCCACCTAGCAAGCTGCGCTGCGAGAGATTGTGAAAACATATAGGCCTCTGGGATGACAGACGCGCGTAATGTAGAGATATCAATGGCATGAAACAAGTGAATAAAATGCAAAAATCACATGCATTTTGTGCATATATGAAGTGAGAGTAACGAGAAAACAATGAGATGAATGGCCGAATATGCATTTGATGTATTTTGAGCGGTCAATCTTTGCGCATAGACCATGCCAAAGATGTCTTACCAGTGGGAAAGTTCCCATCTACAAACAAAATCCATAAATTTCGCAAATGCATGGATCTCCATAAATAGTGCGTATTCATTAATTTGACGAAAACGTTTTCGAAAATTTTGGTATCTAACCAGAACAGGAAAATATGTTCGCTAAGTTATTGATTTAGCTTTATTGTGTGACGTGTGTCACGATTCTGGTGAGGTGAAATTATCAGGTTAGTAATCACTAAGATGCTAATGAATAGTGATTTACATGCTAGCGAAGAAACAGATTAGTGAAACGGATGATTGCATTTTTAGGGGTTTAAAAAAATCGAAAAAGGAGAAAAATAGCCTCCATCGAATAGAGCGACACGGTCTAAACGATTTAATGAATATGTTTTTAATGAAGAAAAACATATTCATTAATGGATGCGTTCACACGAAATATCCATTGTGAATATTGCTGTAGTAAGAGCAGATTAGTTATTTCTGAATTATCACCAATATCAAATTAAGCCCTTTAAAAAATACAGTCGCCACGGAATCGGCATTAGCTATTTAATAAATTAAGTGTATTTGTCTATCTCGTCTGAATTGAGGGTTAAATTAATGTCTTCAGATGCCAGTAGTAAAAAAATGGGATTGGTTGGACTAACCGTTCTCGTTGCTGTAAATATGATGGGCTCCGGTATTATTATGCTGCCAGCGAGTTTGGCGCAGGTCGGAACGATTTCTCTTCTCTCTTGGGTTATTACCGCAGCCGGTGCAATGTGTATTGCATATACCTTTGCGAAATGTGGTGCCTTCTGTAAGCGTTCTGGTGGCATGTCAGCTACTCAGAAGAAGCGCACGGGAAATCTTCCTTCTTTATTTCCTCATACACATATTACGTATGTTTGGTTATTAGCTGTGTGGCAATTGCAGTTTCAGCGGTAGGTTACATCAAACCGTTTATGCCATGGCTAAACACCCCAATGCACACTTTCTTCGGTGTTGTGGCAATTCTTGTTCTGACCATGGTTGCTAACTTTGGTGGTCCAAAAATTACCGGCCAAATCTCGTCGTTCACCGTATGGGGTATTATCCTGCCAGTATTGGGCCTATCTATCATCGGCTGGTGGTGGTTCGATCCACAAACCTTCATGTCGGCTTGGAACCCACACCACGATACAACTATGCACTCAGTATCTTCCGGTATTGCACTGACATTGTGGGCATTCCTGGGTATTGAATCAGCGGGTGCAAACTCAGACGCAGTAGAAAACCCAGAGCGTAACGTACCTCTAGCAGTACTGTTCGGTACAGGTTTCGCAGCGATTGTTTACATCCTGTCTACCACTGTAATCCAAGGTATTATTCCTAACGCAGAACTGGCTAATTCAACTGCACCATTTGGTCTAGTATTCAGCCACATGTTCAACCCAACAGTCGGTAACGTGGTTACTCTGGCAGCGGTTATTGCATGTATCGGTTCTCTACTGGGTTGGCAGTTCACTAACGCTCAAGTATCAAAAGCAGCGGCTGATGAAGGTCTGTTCCCTAAAGTGTTCGCAAAAACTAACAAAGCGGGCGCGCCAATCATGGGTATGCTCATCATGCTTGCAGCAGAACTTGCGCTTGCAGTGATGACAATTTCTCCAAACTTGGTGAATCAGTTCAACGCACTACTCAACCTAGCAGTATTCGTAAACATGGTGCCTTACATCCTGTCTATGACTGGTCTGGAAGTGATGCTGCGTAAAAACAAAGTATCTCCAGCGCAATACCGCCTCGGTGCGACAGTGGGTACCTTGGGTGTTATCTACAGTATCTACGGTGTATATGCTTGCGGTGCGGAAGCAGTATTCGGCGGTACCATCCTGACTCTGTTCGGTTATATCTTCTACGGCTTTATCGCGGCACGAGATGTAAGCACTGATTCAGAAGTTAAAACAGAAGTAAAAGCATAATTAAAAGCGACATCATCTCCCCGATATAAATGTCACTAAAGAAATTATGAAGTAACAAATTTAATCAAATGGCTGGCTTTAATTATTCTCCTGTCGTTGAAGCTGGTCATTTGATTAACCAAGAATCTGAGAAAGGCGAACGATACCATCGCCACTCAAAAAGAAATAACGTTAACCAACCTGCCTGACTTATTTATTTTTTCGATAAATTAGCCATCCAAAGCGTTGACGCTGAAATTAGAAAATTACCACAGGTAGTAATTATTATGAGCAACAACTTCAGCAAAATGCGCACTCTGGTCGTAGAGCCGCAAAATATCGAACCAAGCAGCTATGCTGCTCGTACAACTCAAGCTCTGATTGCAGAACTGACTCAACGTACAATTGATATCGTTACTGCAAAATCGTACGAAGATGCAAAAGCAGTTATCTTGCGTCACAAATCGACAGCCTCGTACTGACTCTGGATAAGTCTGAAGAACAAATCGTTCACTCTGAAGAAGAAATCGATCTGCTGAATACACTGAAAGATCGTCAATCTGAAGTGCCTGTATTCCTGCTGGCAGAACGTGCACGTACCTCAATCCTTGCAAACCGCAAACTGATGGAACGTGTTGACGAATGTTACTCTGTACTGGAAGACACCGCTGATTTCGTTGCTGGCCGTATCGTTGCTGCAATGAAACGCTACCGCGAACAAGTACTGCCACCATTGATGAAAGCAATGATGCAGTACAACGATATCCACGAGTATTCATGGTCTGCTCCAGGCCACCAAGGTGGTATCGGCTTCACCAAAACCCCAGCGGGTAACCAATTCCACCAGTTCTACGGTGAAAACCTGTTCCGTACCGATATGGGTATCGAGCGTGCCGCTCTGGGTTCACTGCTAGATCACACTGGCGCATTCAAAGACAGTGAAGTAGAAGCTGCTAAAGTATTCGGTGCTCACGAATCTTACTCTGGCATCGTTGGTACTTCTGGTTCTAACCGCACCATCATGCAAGCGTGTTTGAAAGATGACGACATTGCTATCATCGACCGTAACTGTCACAAATCCATCGAACAAGGCCTGATCCTGACGGGTGCTCGCCCTGTTTACATGGCACCAACACGTAACTGCTACGGCATCATTGGTCCTATCAGCAAATCAACCATGGCTGCTGCGAACATCGAGAAGATGATTGCAGAAGGCAAAATGACCAAAGATGCGAAAAACAAAAAACCAAAATACGCAGTAGTGACCAACTGTACTTACGACGGTATGGTTTACAACTCAGAAAATGCAGAGTCTCTGCTGTCTGAAAGCTCTAACCGCATTCACATGGATGAAGCGTGGTTTGGTTATGCTCGCTTTAACCCAGTGTACCAAGGCCACTTCGCAATGCGTGGTGACGCGAAAGACCACAAAGGTCCAACAGTATTCGCGACTCACTCAACCCACAAATTGTTGAATGCGCTGTCTCAAGCATCATACATTCACGTTCGTAACGGTGAAGACGCAATCGACTTCGATCGCTTCAACCAAGCGTACATGATGCACACTTCAACATCGCCACTGTATGCAATCTGTGCATCAAACGACGTTGCAGCGAACATGATGAAAGGCCAAAGCGGTCTGTCTCTGACGAATGAAGTGATTCGTGAAGCGGTTATCTTCCGTCAAAGCGTACGTAAACTGTTCAACGACTACACTGCAGACGGTGATTGGTTCTTCAAACCTTGGAATGCTGAGGTTGTAACTGAAACCAACGGCGACAAAGTGAAGTTCGAAGATGCGTCTGTTGAGTCTCTGATGACAGTTCAAGAAAACTGGAAACTGCACCCAGAAGACAAATGGCATGGCTTCGAAAACATGGACAACGACTGGTGTATGCTGGATCCAATCAAAGTTAGCCTGCTAACTCCGGGTCTGGATGACAAAGGTAACTTCCTGGATCAAGGTGTACCTGCAGCACTGGTTAGCGCATATCTGGGTCGTTTCGGTATCGTTCCAACACGTACTACTGACTTCCAAGTAATGTTCCTGTTCTCAATGGGTATTACTAAAGGTAAACGCGATACCTTGGTTAACACACTGCTGTCGTTCAAACGTCACTACGACAAAAACGCATCTCTGGAAACGATTCTTCCTGAACTGGTTGAAAGCGCACCAGAAGTGTACAAAGGCCTTGGCCTGCGTGATCTGGGTGACCGTATGTTCCAATACCTGGTTCGTCACAACCCAGCACAAGTACTGAACGAAGCATACTCAACACTGCCAGAAGTTGAACTGAAACCACGTACTGCTTACCAACACATCGTTGCGAACGAAGTAGAGCTAGTACCTTCAGACAAACTGGAAGGCCGCGTTGCAGCGCACTCAGTGATCCCTTACCCACCAGGCATCCCAATGCTGATGGGTGGTGAGAACTTCGGTAACGAAAGCAGCCCACAAATTCAGTACCTGAAAGCACTGGAAGCATGGGATGAAGAGTTCCCAGGTTTCGAACACGAAACTGAAGGTGCGGAAAAAGAACACGGTAAATACCACGTTCTATGTATTAAAAGCGACGCGCTTTAAGGTTGATGCTGCTTAAGCACATTAACTAATGAAATTGAAAACGCCTTCCACTCGGAAGCGTTTTTTTATGTCTATGTGCCATGAGCAAAGAGCTTAAGGGGCTGGGCACCAGGTGTATACCGTATTGATGTCTGTCGCTGGCATTTTCAGCACCTTGTTGCTGCATCGGATATCGGCTCTTTTCATCGCGCGCTCTACGTCGCGATGAGGGTCAAGTTCCCCAAATTCGAGCAAGTTCAGCAAGGTTTGTGAAGGATTCGCAACGAAATCTTCGTAATTAACCGTCATTAAATCCAAATCAAGCTCGTCGATTTCTTGTTTTGTTGTTTGCAGCAGTTTGTTGAGCTGAAAAGCGGTGCCTGCGACTGCATGACGTCGCAGCAAGTCATATTGAGCCAGCTCTTGCAGCGAGTAGGTGCCGCGCCACCACAACATGTTTTTCCCTTGAAACTCCCAGTCCTCTAGCGACATGAGCGAGTTGACGGTCGATGCTGGGTCACGAACAACGTGCACAAACTTGGCGTCAGGAAACAAGCTTTGTAAATAGCAAAGTCGGGCAGGTCCGGTAAAGCGCAACGCCAGACGTGACTTTTCTGCGGTCACCATTCGGTTGCTTAACACCTTTTTAATCTCTGAGATCTCCATGGGAGACGCGTGTTTGCCACGAGCAAATCCGCGGTAGAAGTCTACGTCGTCGCGTGTCATTGAATCCCAAAACAAGGTTGCTTCAGTTGGCGTCGGCGAGAAATCGTTGGCAATGGCCGAGCGCAATGACTTTGCAGGAAACTTGTTGGCTTTCGCGCGCCAGCCACTGGTGTATTTGAACAGCTTGTGCTGGAAATTGGAGGTAGGGTGTTTTTCAAAGTTTTCATCTAACCAACACAGCTCAGGGTGATGCAAAACAATATTCGAAATCAGGCTGACACCTGAACATGGTGGTCCAACAAAAATCAGTGGTTTTTTCAATGATGGCAATTTCATATCTGAAAACACTCCCCTTGGCTGCGTGCGAGGAGAACTGCAATATGAATGCCATCTTATTCATTCGGGAATTCAGTGAGTTAAATCAGAACGGAGTACGCCATGTCTAAATGATTTGCATATTGAAAACGCAGGTTTTTGTTATGCAAATCACAATGTTGTGAAACACGGCGAGGTAGAAGAAATCTAGCTTTGTTTGTCGGTAGAGCGGATGAACTGATGGATTAAAGAGACCACACGCTGACGGTCGCCTTCGCCATAGTGTTCAACCGTCCTTTTCGCGCTATCCACGGTGTCATTGCCTGCTTTTTCTCTTAACCGTTCCAGTAACTGAACGATAAAAGGTGCCGTGAACTCTGGGTGGCATTGCATGGTGAGAATGCGAGTGCCTTTCGCTGTGATGGCTTGCGGGCAGAAATCCGAGGCCGCGAGGGTAACAAACGCCGGTGCAGGGGAAAGTACCTGATCTTGATGGACAGCAAGCAAAGCGAGGCTTGAGGGCGTATCTTGCGTGAAACGCGTTTTACCCGTCTCGGTGATCGTCACTGGATACAGCCCCATACCCCAGCCTTATCGGATTTCTCTACTTGACCACCCAGCGCATAATGAATTGCTTGATGCCCAAAACAAATGCCAAGCATGGGTTGATGGAGTTTGTCACAAAGGCGAATGAATTCAGTGAGGGTCGCAATCCACGGGTCGCTTTCATACACACCCCATTTGCTGCCTGTCACCGCCCAAACGTCGCATTCATCTGGGTGCTGAGGGAATTGACCTTCAAAACAGCGGAACGTCTGTGTGACCTGAATCTGCTCGGTATTGAGCAGTCGCTTGAAGGCGTCATCATAGTGTCCGTAAACAGGGATGGTGTCTTCGTAATGATCGTCACAGAGTAATATTCCTACTGATTTCACTGAGATTCGCTCCTTTCTCTCGCTGCTCGTCACAACTAATGTGTAAGTAAAGAATAACGGAAAGCGCGGGCGAGAAGAAATTTAGCAACTCCGACCATTCACTTGTCCTGACTTCTGGATGTTCATGTATTTTTAGTGTGAATAAGTTGCTTGATATAACTATATGTTGTTATTGAAATTTTGTTTTAGATGCTGTTTGATGGACTAGTTTTTATGACGTCTGTGTTTCAATCGAGACGTAATAAAACCAAAAACATGCACTCTTACACAGATTCAACGTGTTCGGACTTTTATTGTTGGGTTAAACTCAAGTAAGATGCAGCACGAAGTCGAGCGCCGTCGTGGCGCATGGCGAGCCAAAATCATAGTGGAGAAACAAGCTTGATTAGTGTTTTCCTTGTAGATGATCACGAGCTGGTTCGCACAGGGATACGTCGTCTTCTCGAAGACGAACGTGGTGTTAAAGTGGTAGGGGAAGCCGAAAGCGGTGAAGAAGCAGTCAAGTGGTGTCGTAGCAATCATGCGGACATTATCTTGATGGACATGAACATGCCTGGTATCGGTGGCTTGGAAGCCACGCGTAAACTCCTACGTTATAACCCCGACGCCAAGATTATTGTTCTTACAATTCATACTGAAAATCCATTTCCAACCAAAGTCATGCAAGCAGGAGCGGCTGGCTACCTTACAAAAGGTGCAGGTGCGAGTGAAATGGTGAATGCTATTCGCGCAGTGAATAGTGGTCAGCGTTATATTTCGCCAGAAATCGCGCAACAAATGGCGTTGAGTCAGTTCTCTCCAGCGTCAGAGAATCCGTTCAAGAACCTGTCTGAGCGTGAGCTTCAGATCATGATGATGATCACCAAAGGTCAAAAAGTGACGGACATTTCTGAGCAATTGAACCTCAGTCCAAAAACAGTCAACAGTTACCGCTACAGACTGTTTAGCAAACTAGGTATCAATGGCGATGTAGAGTTGACCCATTTGGCGATTCGTCATGGTATGCTAGACACAGAAACACTCTAATTACTTCTGTTCACTGTGTTTGATGCTAAAAACTTTCTAAAAACAGTTTCTGACAAACCGGGCGTCTATCGAATGATGGACGCTTCCGGTGAAATTATTTATGTCGGAAAAGCAAAGTCACTCAAGAAACGTCTTTCGAGCTATTTCAGAACGAATGTTTCGGGTGAAAAGACCCGTGCATTGGTGAAAAACATCGCCAATGTCGAAGTCACCATCACTCACAGTGAAACCGAAGCGCTCATTTTAGAGCACAACCTCATCAAGCAGCACTTGCCACGCTACAACGTGCTGCTGCGTGATGACAAATCCTATCCCTATATTTTCCTTTCTGCTGCCAAGCATCCGCGCTTGTCCATTCATCGTGGTGCAAAGAAGCGTAAAGGGGAATATTTCGGCCCGTTCCCCGATGCAGGGGCGGTTCGACAAAGTCTTTATCTTCTTCAGAAAATCTTTCCAGTACGCCAGTGTGAAGACTCGGTTTATGCCAATCGTACGCGCCCTTGTCTGATGTATCAGATTGGCCGTTGTGCGGGCCCTTGTGTGAAAGGGATCATTTCCGATGAAGACTATGACGAGTTGGTGAATTTCACGCGCCTTTTCCTGCAAGGGAAGGACCGACAAGTGATCGCCACGCTGGTGGAGAAAATGGAAGCGGCCAGCCAGTCTTTGGCGTTTGAGAAAGCGGCTGAATATCGCGACCAAATCCAAGCATTGCGCCGTGTTCAAGAGCAACAGTTTGTTTCTCAGAACAGCGATGATGATTTGGATGCCATTGGTGTCTCGATTGAAAACGGCATCGCTTGTATTCATGTCTTGTTTCTTCGCCAAGGCAAGGTTTTGGGCAGCAGAAGCTATTTCCCGAAAATGCCGGCGGACACGGATTTAAACGAATTGGTGTCGACGTTTATCGGCCAGTTCTATATCAATCAGGCGGAAGGTCGCACCATTCCGACCAGCATTTTGCTTGGACAGGATTTAGGTGAAGAACTGGATGCTTTGAGCAAAGCACTGTCAGAGATTGCGGGCCGTAAGGTCAATATCCAAAGCAAGCCTCGCGGTGCCCGCGCACGTTTCCTCAAACTGGCGCAAACCAATGCGGCAACAGCACTTACCAGCAAGATTAACCACAAGATGACCATTCACAACCGCTTCAATGTGCTCACGGAAACGCTGGGTTTGGAGTCGGTAAAACGCATGGAATGTTTTGATATCAGCCATACCATGGGTGAGCAAACCGTGGCGTCTTGTGTTGTTTTCAATCAGGACGGTCCAGTTAAACAGGAGTATCGGCGTTACAATATCACCGGTATTACGGGCGGCGATGATTACGCGGCGATGGCGCAAGTCTTGGAGCGTCGTTATGCAAAACAATCTGATCCTGAAAAGATCCCTGACATCATCTTGATTGATGGTGGTAAAGGCCAGCTTAACAAAGCGTGGGAAGTGGTGAGACCGCTGTTAGCGGAATGGCCGAAGCACCCGCTGATGCTAGGTGTTGCCAAAGGCACCACACGTAAACCCGGACTAGAAACGCTGATCAAAGTGACGGGGGAGGAGTTTTCCATGCCTTCCGATTCACCTGCTCTTCATCTGATCCAACACATCCGAGACGAGAGTCATAACCATGCGATTTCAGGTCACAGAGCGAAGCGAGCGAAAGCGCGTAAGAGCAGTGTTCTGCAAGAAATCGAAGGGGTTGGCCCGAAACGTCGACAAGCTTTGCTTAAATATTTAGGCGGTATTCAGGAGCTTAAACGCGCTTCTGTTGAAGAAATAGCCAAAGTGCCTGGAATAAGCAGAGTTTTAGCAGAGAAAATTCATTCGTCGTTGCAACAGCAATGACTTTCGTCCACCATAGCGGTGTTACTCACCAACAATTACAACTATGCGACTGAACATCCCCATTATTCTGACTCTTCTACGCATCGCATTAATTCCCGTTTTTGTCATCGCGTTTTATCTTCCTTACGAGTGGTCGGCGTTTGTCGCTGCGCTTATTTTTGTTATTGCTGGTTTCACCGATTGGTTGGACGGATACCTTGCTCGAACCCTTGACCAAACTACCCGTTTCGGGGCGTTTCTCGACCCTGTTGCCGATAAGGTCATGGTGGCAATCGCACTGGTGTTGATCACCGAGCATTACCATTCAATTTGGGTAACCATTCCTGCTGCGACCATGATTGCTCGTGAAGTGATTATTTCTGCGCTTCGTGAGTGGATGGCGGAACTGGGTAAGCGAGCCAGCGTCGCCGTCTCTTGGGTGGGGAAATTCAAAACTGCTGCGCAAATGTTCGCACTCACCATGCTGCTTTGGCGTGACAGCGAGTTCATCATCTACATCGGCTATGCGGCACTTTACATCGCAACAGCACTGACTTACTGGTCAATGTGGCAATATCTGATTGCGGCAAAAGACGATTTGCTCAGCGCGGATGACTAATCGTTATCAGGATTCTCAGAGGCTGCCTTAGGGCGGCCTTTGTTCTTTCTGGGGTTGGGTACCACTTGAAGCCGCTCGGTTAACCCGCCCCGTTTGGCGCGTGCTTCTGCCTCAAGTTCCTCCGGTGTTTTCTCCCGTGTTCGTTCTATGTTGTTTACATAGTTTGATACCGCCGCGGTGAGGGCCAAAAGAATGTATATAGGCCAGGTGAAGCCTTGGGTTAAGAAGGTGCCTGAGACGCAAAATGCGACCATACCGGAGTAAAGACCATCACTGATAGCCCTAACAACCGGATCGTAGATTTGAGGGTGCTTGGAGACGATATTTGCGGTCTTTTGAGCTGAACGGAAGACCACGAACGTCATATACAAGAACGCGGCTAATCCCACAAAGCCTGTTTCTCCCAAAACCCCAAACCACGTACTGTGAACGGCGTGGTTAAGTCCATCCCAATGGGGAGAGTAGAAGAAGTAGTTAAAATAGAAGTTGTTGAGGCCAACACCTGAAATGGGGTTGTCTACGGCCATAAAGAAAGCAGCTTCCCACGCATAGAGTCGGCCTTTTGCAGATTCATCTAATCCTTCTTCTGCCGCGCCCCCAGACTTACGTCCACTGATCCCCGCGAAGACAAACAGGAATAGCATCAATATTCCGCCGCCCAGTATCAACAGCGTTTTAGATTGGACACGTCGCCATGCAATCACACCCAATGTAGACATAATCCCTAGTAAACCGCCTCGGCTTTGGGTGCCGATAATGGCCATAAACAAGGCAGCAGCGGTAATCGCGCCAAAGAACCGCGTCTTCTTGGGTAAACCATTCGTGATGGCGATAGATATGGCAAAAGAGAAAGGAAAGAGAAGCACAAGTGCCAAATCGTTGGGGTCACCCAACACAGATCCTAGCTCACGGCCAACGGTGACACGGGTTTCCTCCACCATGCCGATACCGTTTATCTTGTTGTAGTTGGTGACGAGCGCAATACAAAGCCCGGACACAGATATCATGGTCAGCGCGCGGCGATAATGCGAAACACTCGTAAGCAGCCAAGCCAAAGCGGGTGTCATGATCCCAATCTTCACGTAGATATTCTTAAAGTACGCGAACGCTTCACCGAAATTCCCTGCCAAAGGCAAGCCAATGGTGACCAATGCAAAAAAGATGTAGAAGCTGGTTAGCTCTTTGCAATTGAACATCTTGATTTTTCCACTAAAACCAATGTGCCAAGCGAGTGTTGTTAAGGTTCCCAAAGAGAGCATTAGCGGAATCTTGAGCGAGTAGAGCGGTGCAAAGGCTTCATGTAATCGAAAAAACGAAAAAGCAATGAACAACAGACCAAGCAGAATAGGTTGGCTGATGGTGATAAGCACAGCAAAGGGAAGAATGCCGACCGCGACGGGAATGATAGGGTGGGGTATCACGAGCCAAACCAGGCACGCCAAAGCAATGAACAATGCGGTCGCATGAACAAAGTGGGTTCTTAGTCGGGTGACTAAGAGAAGTCGTTGCTCTTCAATCCATTTAATCAGTTGCATCTATCGCGCTCATTCCTCCATGTATGGAAACTTGAGCAAACTCTGTGCCAGTGAATAAGATAGTTGCTGGGCGGGGATTTTGTATTGAAATCAATAAAAAACCGCGCTTTTAGTGCGCGGTTTTTCCATTTTGCATGTCAAATTGAGAGACAGCGATTAACGTGTTTTTGGAAAGGTCATGGTAAAGGCTGCGCCTTCTAATGAAGAAGTCGATGCTTTGATTTGGCCGTCATAGCTGTGCACGATTTCATCACAAACAGCAAGACCAATACCCGTGCCCGGATTAAGCTGGTCTGCACGGACGCCACGTTGGAAAATCGATTCTCTGACGTTTTCTGGCACACCGGGACCGTCATCTTCAATCACAAGGACATAACTTTCGAGTGTTTCTCTCGACGAGATGCGAATTTCGCTAATACAGAAGCGGAAAGCATTCTCCAGCAAGTTTCCAAGTAGTTCGGTTAAATCCGCTTTATTAAGCGGTAACGATGGCAATGCTGTGGTTTCCACCGAGATCTTGACCGGCTTGTCACCGTAAATCTTGGCAAACATGCCCGTCAGGCTATCGACCACGGGTTTGAGTTCTGTTTTCTCTCGCACCAATCCACGATCACCGACCAAAGCGCGACGCAGCTGATATTGCACCATGTCATCCATTTGGCTGACCTGTTCGACTATACGCTTACTGAGAACATCACGGCTCAGCGTGCTGTCGTCAAGCAGAGCATTGGTCACGGCCAAGCGGCTTTTCAGACTGTGCGCCAAATCATCCATAGCATGACGGTAGCGCTGAGTTTGTTCCTTGCGAAGCTGGATCATACGGTTCAACGCTTCGGTCACTTCTTCAAGCTCAGAGGGATAATCCTGATCGAGCTTTTCACGACGCGACTCCGCAATCTCGTGTAGCTCACCCGCGAGCTTACGCAACGGGCTGAAGCTCCAGTAGGACGCGGCATACAGAAGTCCTGTCGCGCCTAGGAAGAGCAAGGTGACATAAAACCATGTCTTACTCTTGATGGCAGACATCTTTTCAAGCTGAGGGCTGACTTCGCGAATAACGAAGAAGTTCTCGTTCTTTGATTGGGTCGCGTCAGAGATGACGTGAACGATGTAAGGCAAATCGTTGTAGGTCACCAGATCCGGTTCTGAAATATCGAAAGGAATGGACGAACAAATGTTATCCATTCCTTTGCCTTTTGCATCCGAAGACATCCATAAAACGGTGTCGTCGCGTCGACAAATGAAAGCGAGGTAATCAGAAGGAGAGTCGAGCTTTTTCGGCGCGCTGGCGATATTAGATTTCGCAAGCTCTAACAACCTGTCTCTGCGAAGCTCACCCACGATGTGAGGAACGGCAGTGACAAGATCAGTAGAGTAGAGTGCGACGTAGCTTTTGATGTAAAGCTGATTGAGCAGCAGCCCAAATGCGATTGAGAACACAAGGATTATCGAGATGGACGTCGCGATAACCCGTTTGTGCATTGGGGGCGTCATTTTTGGCTTCATACGAATGGCTAGCTGACGTTAAGTTCGAAAATGTAACCCTGTCCACGAATGGTAGAAATCGGGTTGTCTTGTCCGGCAGTGGTGAGCTTTTTACGCAAGCGGCTCATCATCACCTCGATGGTGTTTGGGTCGCCTTCTTGGTCTTGGTAGAGCACATCTAACAAGCGCTGTTTCGATACCACTTGTCGATTATGGCGAACCAGATATTCCAGTAAGTCGTACTCGAACGCCGTTAATTCCACCTGTTGGTCGTCAACCGTCACTTTCTTCGCCAGCAGATCGATCGCAATTTTGTCTGCGCGCAATTCAGGTTTTACGAAGCCTGCACTGCGGCGAACCAAGGCGTTTAGTCTCGCGACCAACTCTTCTTTTTGGAAAGGCTTAACAAGGTAGTCGTCGGCACCGGCATCAAGTCCTGAGACTTTGTCTTGCCAGTTTGCACGGCCTGTCAGAATAAGAATAGGGGTGCGAACACCTGCGCGGCGAATGTCTTTGATCAGACTGATTCCGTCACGGTCGGGTAAACCGAGATCCACGATTGCGATGTCATTGGGGTAGTCTTTAGCGACAAACAAGCCTTCTTCGGCGTTTGGTGCGCAATGAACTTGGTTACCAAGCTCAGACAGTTCCGTTTTTAGGTGGTGACTTAAGAGGGGGTCATCTTCGACAATCAGGATTCGCATAGGTAACGGCCTCAGAGAAAGGTGGCTCTAACTTATTAATATTCAGCGAACAGTGTAACTTTGTTCGCTGAATATTGGCTGACTGAATATCGCTGATTGATAACTGAGACGAAATTTTACGTCAGGATCACGAGAAGGGTGCCGGCAAACGTAAGAAGAACGTTCGCGATAGCATAAGTACCTGCATAACCCAGTGCTGGGATGGTGCTTCGTGCGTGGTGGTTAATCATGTCCATGGCTGGCGCACAAGTACGCGCACCGATAATCGCACCGAACAGAAGCGCACGGTTCATATTCAGTACATACGCACCCACCAAGTAGGCCAAAATAACAGGCACCACACTCACCGCAAGCGCACCAAGCATAATGGTAAAGCCCATCTGCTGTAAGTATTCCAACAGGTTGCTACCTGCGCTCAAACCCACGCCGACCATAAAGGTCATCAGACCCAGCTCTTTCAGCATGTTGATTGCACCTTGCGGCACGTAACCAAACGTAGGGTGGTTAGCACGCAAGAAGCCAAGCAAGATACCAGCAATCAAAAGGCCAGAGGCATTACCCAAACCGATGGTCATGCCACCAAAGGTCATGGTGATCAAACCGAAAATCAAGCCGAAGATGAAGAAGGAACAGAAGGCCAGCATGTCTGAAACCTGACTGTGGATCGAGATAAAACCGATACGCTCAGCAAGGCCCATTACGCGGCGTTTCTCGCCACTCACCTGCAATACATCACCTTTCGCCAGCATGATGTTGTGATCCATTGGCATTTCAATCTGCGCACGGACAACACGGTTAAGGAAACAGCCGTACTCTGCAAGGTTCAGATCAGAAAGACGCTTACCAATGATGGCATCGTTCTTTACCACGATTTCTTCTTCAACCACGCGAAGGTCAAGCAGGTCGCGGTCGAATACTTCTTTACCGTTACGGAAAGATGGGTCAAGACGCGCATGGCTGTCTGGGTAACCTACCAGTGCGATTTCATCGCCTTCTTGCAAGATGGCATCGCCATCTGGGTTAGCAAGAATACCGTTACGACGAATACGTTCGATGTAACAACCAGTTTGGCGGTAAATACCCAACTCACGCAGGTTTCGGCCATCTACCCAGTTAATCAGTTCTGGACCCACACGGTAGGCACGAATGATTGGCAGATAAACTTTGCGTTGAGATGAACTCCCCAAGCCGCGTTCAGCAGCAATTTTCTGCGCTGAATGCTCAAGGTTTTCCTTTTGCAGTTTTGGCATCAGGTTCGCCAGCAAAATAAGGCTCACCAAACCCACCAGATAGGCCAGTGCGTAACCGACACTCAGGTTGTCGATCATGGTCGCGATTTGCTGTGGTGAGTAGTCAACACCTGCTAGGCCTGCATTCAGCGCATCTTTAGCACCTACAAGGACAGGTGTTGCCGTCAATGCACCTGCCATCATGCCTGTTGCAATGCTGCCATCAACGCCGAACTGATAACGCATCAGCAAGGTAATGGCGACTGAAGCTGTCAGTACAGTCAGTGCAAGGATCAGGTAGGACTTACCGTCGCGGAAAAAGATGCCGAAAAAGTTAGGGCCCGCTTCGATACCTACACAAAAGATAAAGAGCATAAAGCCAATGTTCAGAGCTTCTGGACTAAAGGTAAAACCGGCATGACCAAAGCTCAACGCCGTTACGAGAACGCCAATTGAGTTACCAAACTGGAAGCTACCAATACGGATCTTGCCAATGGTTAAACCGATAGCAAGAACGACAAATAACAAAAGAATATCGTTTTGAACGAGCAAAGTGTTTACGTCGATGTTCACTTAACTACTTATCCGCGTGCGGGGGAGGAAAATTCTGGTCGGGTATTATACGCATTTGTAGCGAAATGTAATTTAAGAATGCGAGAAATTTGGCATTTTAATTCAGGGATTTGTCAGAACGTCGAAAGGATATTGTGAAGAATAATTTACACCTGATTATGACGCTGAAAATGTTAGCAAAAAGGGTGATTTTGAAACGCTATTCAGGGTGGGGAATTTTGCTTTTTGGACGTTAAAAATGGCGTGATTCAGGTGCAGGATAGATATCTTGATTGCAATTCTTCTTCGCGAGGCCGAAAAGGAGAAAAAGGTGTGTTAACGTCGCGTTAAAAGTGAAAGAGGCAAAACGAAAAAGGAGTGAGGTGTTGGCGTCACATTCACACGTAAAAGGGATGATCATGCTGGTGTTGGCCGTGTTGTCTGCAACCGCGATGGATGCGTTGATCAAGCTCGCAGGCGAAGACATCGGCACGTGGCAATTGCTCTTTATGCGATGGCTAGTTGGCATGCTGATTTTGCTGCCTGTCGTTATCTATGTCTACAAGCGTGGCGTGATCATAAAAGACAAGCGCATTTATTACATTCGCTTCTTGCTCAACCTTATTGGTTGCTACGCCTTGTTTTATTCGCTTGCGAACATCCCTTTTGCCACCGTCATTACCATTTTGTTTGCTGAGCCCCTCTTTATTATCCCTTTGGCGGTCATTCTTCTAGGGGAAACGCTTTCCCTAAAGAACGTGGTTGCGAGCGTCATTGGGTTCAGCGCAGTCTTCTATATTAATCAGCCGACTAAAGCAGGCATGGGGCTCGACTTCTTTGCTCCCGTTATCGCGGCGTTGATGTTGGCCTTGGAACATGTACTGAATAAGAAAATGGGCTCAGAAGAAAATCCGCAGCTTATGCTGTTTTGGCTCGCGGCACCTTTGGCTTTGGTTTCCTTGCCGATGACGACATTGCATGTGGGGTGGGAGTCTGTGACGGCTTTCCAATGGTGGATTGTTGGTGCTGCCGCGATATTCGGGAATGCCTACAACTACTTCATTATCGTTGGATTCAGATATACCAAGGTTTCAACGGGGGGCGTGTTGCTATACTTGGCTGTGCCGCTCTCTTTCGTCATTGGTGCAATAGCGTTTGAAGAGATACCGTCAGTGTCAGATATCGTATGCGGTGTGGCGATATTAGTGGCTTCGATGCTCGCTAACGTGTCGTTTAAGCGAAAAAGCCGACAACAGAAGCAGTGACGCCGAATGAAGGGTAAATAAAAAGCGGCTCATTGAGCCGCTTTTTTAGAATCAGAAACGATTACTCGTACAGACCCAGATTTGCTTTTGCATATGCTTCGAAATCTGTGAAGCCGCCAACGTGGTCTTGGTCAACGAAGATTTGTGGCACAGTTTCAACTGGTTTACCTACAGTCTTCTCCAGATCCGCTTTGCTGATGCCTTCTGCGTGGATATCTACGTAGCGGTAGTTGAAGTCGTCGCGCTCAGTTTTCAGCTTCTCTGCCAAATCTTTAGCGCGAACACAAAATGGGCAACCTGGACGACCAAAAATCACAACGAACATAATCTTATTTCCTATTCTTATCTGCACTGATGCCGTAGAAACAATCCTTGAACTACAACACCCTGAAAATCTTAGCTGTCACTATGCACCAACCTGATTTCTATGGAAAGAAGGTTTTATCTTTTAATTCAATCGAAGAAACCTATCAATCATCTGATTTCACCAATTAGGCTGCGATATGGTCTCTGTGACAGCCTCAACACATGTTTAAAACAGACGCCGAATAAAGGCAGTTCACTGCGCTATATCAATTCTCACTGTATGCGTCTAAGCCATTCTACGTTGAGGCCAGTATTCAAGGAGATACCATGTTTCAATTCATGACGGCGACAAGGATCATTTTTGGCGAGGGCGCACTGATTAACTCACTGTCCGTGATTAATCAGTTTGGTTACAGCGCGCTTGTCGTCACGGGCAAAGATGAACAACGTGCAGCCCCGCTTCTCAGTTATCTCAAACAGCAAAACATGCGTTACTTGCAGCTTTCAATTCACGGAGAACCACTGATCGCTAAAGTCGAAGAAATGGTGGCGGGAGGACGTGAGTTTAAACCTGACATGATCATCGCGATTGGCGGTGGCAGCGTGATGGATGTGGGTAAAGCACTCTCTGGCCTTATTCCCAACCAAGGCAGCGTCTATGACTATGTTGAGGTTGTCGGGCGCGCGCTGCCCATGACGGCAAAACCTCTGCCATGCATCGCGATTCCAACCACTGCGGGCACAGGGTCAGAAGTCACACGCAATGCGGTGCTGATTTCCGCGCAAGAAAACGTAAAAGCGGCATTAAGAAACCCGGAAATCATTCCTGATGTGGCCATCATCGACCCAACGTTAACGTATGGCATGGATAAAACCCTGTCTGCCTGTTGTGGGATGGATGCATTTACGCATTTGATGGAAGCTTACGTCTGTGGCGATCCGAACCCGCTGACGGACATGGTGTGTGAAGAAGGCCTGCGTCGTTTAGCCCCTGCCATTTTGCATGCGTGTGAAGATGATGATCCGAGAGCCCGATCCGACATGGCCTTTGCCTCAATGCTAGGCGGGATGCGCAATCAAACGCCAAATTGGGCGCAGCCCACGGATTAGCGGCAGCACTGGGCGGTATGCTTGATGCGCCACATGGCGTAATAACCGCACAGCTTGCGCCATATGTGATGGCGGAAAACATTCTCGCCGCGCGCGATGCCGGCAGGATCAGCCTGTTGAACCGCTATCGCCAGCTAGCGTGTATTTTGACAGGTAGACACAATGCTGAACCAAGTGACGGCATCATCTGGGTGCAACGTATCCTCAAGCGTTTGGAAATTCCTTCGCTGTGTGAGTATGGGTTATGTGATTCAGCCTTTGAGCAAGTGGCAAAGCAGGCAATGAAGTCGAGTTCCATCAAAGGGAACGCGCTGCCACTGAGTGAAGAAAGACTGATTTCTATTTTGGATAGAATGTGTCACCAAGTGGCGGTTTCAGATTTTCTGGTTATGGAGTAATTCAAAGCCACTGCCGACAATGCCTGATTGAATCTGTTTGATTGAGAGCACCGGTTTCTTGCGGGCTGCTCTCAATGGGTTGTCCATCGTTTGTCGTGGTCACATTGCTCAATAAAGAAGATACCCACACCGAATAAGCCCTTTAAACAAAAGGGGAGTAATGCGGTGTTGTGGAAGGTGCATCCTTTTGGCATTGGAAAGCCAAAGATTGTGTTTGATGCCATTGATAATCCGTCACAATAAACGCAATCGGCAAGCATTGAGGTTCACTTTTCCATCTTGAGTGCTAATAATGGCTGTTCAAAGAAACGAAAAGGATGCCTTATGACGCCCGTTGTAGAAACGTTACTTGCTCACCGCTCTATTCGAAAATTTGAAGACAAGCCTTTAACAGAAGAGCAAGTCGCCGTGATTATTGATTGCGCACGCGCGGCTTCCTCTTCAAGTTTCATCCAGTGCACTAGCATCATTCGTGTCGTTGACAAAGAGAAGCGTCGCTTACTTGCTGAGTACGCGGGGAATCAGGCGTACGTGGCTGACGCTGCGGAGTTCTTTGTTTGGTGCCTCGATTTTAATCGTCATCTGCAAATTAAACCTGACGCGCAATTAGGCTTTACAGAGCAAACGCTCATTGGGGCAATAGATACGGCGTTGATGGCGCAAAACGCACTTGCAGCGGCAGAGTCGATGGGGTTGGGTGGCGTGTACATTGGCGGCATCCGCAACAATCCCGATAAGGTGTCAGCACTTTTAAATCTGCCAGATTACGTGGCACCGCTCTTTGGGCTGTGTCTGGGCTATCCAGCGCAGGACCCAGAAGTGAAACCTCGTTTGCCTGCATCGCTTATCGTTCACACCGATGAGTACCAAGCAGTAGATAAAGAGGAACTGGCAGAATACGATGAGATTGTCAGACACTACTATCGCACGCGGACAGGTGGTACCAAGGAAATGACGTGGAGCGAACAGATTGACGGTACGCTTGGCAAAGAAGCGAGACCGTTTATGAAAGCGTTTATTGAGTCTAAAGGGCTAAGTACCAAGTAGATGTCGTCAGACCTATATAGAAGAGGGCAACGTTTGTTGCCCTTTTTTGTGCTGACTTTCTGGGCGTTGGTCGTCGTGAATTGCAACACCATCAAGCCGGAAACCCTTTAATTTCTTTGAGCAAGAAGGGTTTCCCACTATAACACCTTTCATTTTCGCAAACTTTTTTTGCAGAAAACAAAACTAGATTTTGATCCAGCTCACTTTCCCTGATAGACTCCGCGCGCTTCTGTCATTCTCACCTTATTTGAAGAATGCTAACAATTATTTAATACCCAAACTACTTAAGGGGCTATGCATCTGAAATGTATAGGTTTTAGGTCGTTTGGGTTTTTGGTTGGGCTGTTGCCGTAGGGGCTTTTCCAGCGACACCCTTTTTACTTGAATTAATTGAGTCGTAACATGAATAAACTGAACAAAGCTACGGGCGTTCTCGCTGCTGGTTTCTTTATCAATATGTGTATCGGCATCCTGTACGCGTGGTCTGTAATCAAGCAGTCACTGGTAGAGCAGGGTTGGTCGAACGCTGATGCATCTATGCCTTACACCGTTGCAACCATCTGTTTTGCACTTTCTCTGCTGGTGGCGGGTAACCTGCAAGACCGTATGGGTCCTCGTAAAGTTCTGATCCTAGGTACCGTTATGGTTGGTATCGGCATGATCATTTCAAGCTTTGCTTCAACGCCAATGACTTTGTTGCTGACCTTCGGTGTTGTGACTGGTTGTGGTATCGGTTTCGGTTACGCGTGTCTGTCACCTGCTGCAATGAAGTGGTTCCACCCTTCTAAGAAAGGCATGGTTAACGGTCTGATCGCTGCGGGCTTCGGTCTGGCTGCGGTTTACCTGGCACCTCTGACATCTACTCTGATCGCAAACTACGGTGTTCAGCAGAGCTTCCTGATCCTGGGTGTTGGTATCCTAGCAATCGCAGTTCCACTGGCTTGCACCATCAACAACCCACCTTCTGGCTACACGCCAGAAGCACCAGCCGGCTATGTAGCTAAAGCAGGCTCAGGTGACAACAACATGGGTTGGAAACAAATGGTTAAGACCCCACAGTTCTACTCACTGTGGCTGATGTACGCGCTGGCGTCTTCTGCAGGTCTGATGGTAATCGGCAACATCACTTCTATCGCAGTTAAGCAGTCTGACCTGACTCAAGCAGCGTTCTTGGTTGTTGTTCTGTCTATCTTCAACTCTGGCGGTCGTGTTGCAGCAGGTATGCTGTCTGACAAGATCGGTGGTATCAAAACTCTGATGCTTGCGTTCATCATGCAAGGCATCAACATGATGATGTTCGCAACGTACAACACTGAGTTCACTCTGATGGTTGGTGCGGCTGTTGCAGGTGTTGGTTACGGTACACTGCTTGCAGTATTCCCTTCTATCACTGCTGACTACTACGGCCTGAAAAACTACGGCGGTAACTACGGCGTGCTTTACACCGCATGGGGTGTGAGTGGTTTCATTGGTCCTGTTGTTGCTGCTACAGCAGTAGACATGACTGGCAACTACGTAATGGCTTACACCATCTGTGCAGCAATGCTGGCAGTGGCTGTGGTTCTGTCTTTCGTGACTAAACCAGTTAAAGCTGTTGCAGTAGAAGGTCAACAAGCGGCTGCATAATTGCGCTGACTAACACCTTCAAAAAACCCGCTCCTAGAGCGGGTTTTTTATTACCTCAATTTCATATAAAACCGCCAAATATCGCGGTTTCCGGCCTGTTTCCCCCCTCCAAATCACTTAGGCAAATTCGGCAATTAACTGGTCAGACTTCTGTTGAAAGGTAATAAAGTGTGCCATGAGTGAGAAAAAATGAGACTCAACAAAAACCTACTTTTCGAAGGGTAATCGAACAGTGTGCAAAACTGATGTTCATAAGTCACTGATATAAAAACGCTGTACAAGTATTGTCTATTTTGTACAGTGTTTTTTAACTGAATTATCGTGAAATTTGAATAGAAAACACTGTTTGATTGTTGGGTGAGCATTGGCTAGGTTGAGTTCACCACTCGAATACCAGGAGGGTATTAACATGCATTCAGTGGATTCAACCTGTTTTCAGAACAGTGAGCGTGAACATATCGAGAAGATTCAAGCGGGGCATCCGAAAGCCCGCACTTACTTTGACCAACTGGTTGCTCGTTATGTGTCACCGTTACATCGTCGATGCATGGCTTGGTTAGGGTGTCCTCATGATGCGGATGACGTATTGCAGGAAACCTTGGTACGTAGTTACCGTTATATCCATGCCTATCGCGGCGAAGCTGCATTCAGAAGCTGGCTATATGCCATTGCGGATAACCAATGTCGGAGCTATTTGAAGAAGCGTGCAACGCACTCACAGCGTTTCGTTTCTGAAGAGCTTCAGGAAGAGGCGGGTAGCGAAGACAGCTGTCCGTTAACTGCAGACGGA
>NZ_LNTY01000005.1 GCF_001559595.1 Enterovibrio coralii
AGCGACACCAACAGCGCTAAAGGAGCCCGGTAGGTGTCTCTTAAAAAATGATTGTCGATAAACAACGAAAGAAAAAGCCAGTTGTTTGTGGCAACTGGCTTGATGAGGTTTTAGCATTCAACTCTTAGTGTTTCACGTGAAACATTAACCTTCGTTGTAAGCCCGTTCGATTTCTTCAGCAAGAATCGCGATACCTTTTTGTATCTTCTCATCGTCCTGAACATAGTTCATACGCAGGCATTGATGGGTATGTTCCCAATCAAGCTCTGAGCCAAAGAAGAAATATTCCCCCGGAACAACCAGTAGGCCTCGTTGCTTTAATCGCGCATACAACTCTTTGGTAGTGATTGGGAGTTCATCAAACCATAGCCAAAGGAAGATGGCACCTTCAGGCTTATGGATTTTAAAGCGCGAGTCTGGGATAGCATCCAACAGCTTTTGAACTGTACGCTCAGCCTTATCTTGATAGAAAGGCTTAATGATATTTTCGCTCAGTGATAACAAATCACCGGTCTTGATCATCTCAAGTGCGAGGGCAGGACCCACCCCACAAGGCGCGAGACTGACGATGCCGTTGATGTTTATTAGTGAGGTGATGATGTCTTCACTTGCAATGATAATACCGCAGCGTACGCCTGGTAGACCGAGTTTAGAAAGACTTGAACATAAGATAGTGTTGTCATTCCAAAACGGCTTCACATCTTCAAAGATGATGTTAGGGAAGGGCACGCCATAGGCGTTATCAATGATAAGCGGGATACCATGCTTACGTGCAAGCTTATCGAGTTTTACAATTTCTTCGTCTGTTAGCACATTGCCTGTTGGGTTGGTTGGACGAGAGGCACAGATCGCCGCGACAGAGTCATCAATCTCCAACGCATCGAAGTCCACATGGTATTTAAACTGGCGATTATCCAATTGTTCAATGGTCGGTTTAAAGCTGGTGAAGATATCTGGGTCAAGCCCGGAGTCGGCATAGCCAATGTACTCTGGGGTCAGCGGCAGCAAAATTTTCTTGAAGCTGCCATCGTCATATTGTCCGCCAAAGAGGTTGAACAGATAGAAGAATGCACACTGGCTACCATTGGTCAGCATGATGTTTTTCGGTGAAATCTCCCAATCCAAGGTTTTGCTCAGCATGTCAGCTAACGCAGCAATAAAGTCAGTTTTACCCTGTGGGCCGTCATAGTTGGCGAGGGCAGCGACAAGTGAACCGTCATCAAGCATACGACGAGTGAGCTCGTCAAAGTGGTTCATCATTTCAGGAATTGCTGCTGGGTTCCCGCCACCGAGCATGATGGCATTTGGATTTCTTAGGCCATCGTTGAGGTCATCCATTAATTGGGTAATGCCGGAGTGGTGAGAAAATTTGGTGCCAAACTTAGAAAACTGCATGAATGCGTAACCTTATCGCTGTTCAATCCTTGTTGTGTTCGCTCCACAATACCCCAACCTCTGCGCATTTTAAAACCAATTTCTAGAACATAATTGGGCAGGATAGTTTCAGTCATTTGAGCGTGAAATATTGATATGTTCCACGTGGAACATAGGCGGTGAGATGGTAGTTTTGAGGCAATAAAAAGCCCCGCATGTGCGAGGCTTTTTTTGTCAGCAACTGCGGTTTATTTCTGAAGCAGAGAGATGTCTGCAACATTCATAAACTGGCTACGCAGGGTGTTCAGCAGAGCAAGACGGTTCGCTTTCAGTGCTTCGTCTTCTGCCATAACCATCACGTTGTCGAAGAAGGTATCAACAGGCTCACGCAGATCAGCCAGTTGAGTCAGTGCCGCTTGGTAGTCACCTGCTGCGAATACAGGTTTCAGTGCCTCTACCATTGCAGTCACTTTCTCAGCCAGTGCTTTCTCTGCATCTTCAACCAGCAGTTCGCTGTTGATGGTGTCAGACAGCTCACCGTCGTATTTCGCCAGGATGTTACCTACACGCTTGTTCGCTGCTGCCAGAGACTCAGCTGCATCCAATGAGCGGAAGTGCGTTACCGCTTTCACACGCTTGTCGAAATCAGCCGGTTGAGTTGGGTTCATCGCAAGCACAGCTTGGATAGCATCAACGCTGTGGCCTTCGTCTTGATACCATGCGCGGAAACGACCCAGCATGAATTCGATGACGTCAGCTTCAACCTTGTCGTTAGTCAGGCGGTCGCCGAACAGAGATTTGGCTTTACCGATAAGATCGGTCAGGTCCAGATCGTAACCGTATTCAACGATAATACGCAGCACACCCAGAGAAGCACGGCGAAGTGCAAATGGGTCAGAACCTTTAGGTGCTTGGCCAATACCGAAGATACCCACGATAGTGTCCAGCTTGTCTGCCATTGCCAGTGCAGATGACACGCCATTGCTTGGCAGCTCATCACCAGCAAAACGTGGCATGTATTGCTCGTTCAGTGCCACTGCAACTTCTTCTGCTTCACCGTCGTGGCGTGCGTAGTGCATGCCCATCACTCCTTGGGTGTCGGTGAATTCGAATACCATTGAGGTCATTAGGTCACACTTCGCCAACAGGCCTGCGCGTTGTGCTTTCTCAACGTCAGTGCCAATCTTGTCAGCAATGTAGCCAGCAAGCTCGGTGATGCGGTCTGTTTTGTCTTTGATGGTACCCAGTTGTTTCTGGAAGATAGCCGTTTCAAGCTGAGGCAGGCGATCAATCAGAGGACGCTTGCGGTCAGTGTTGAAGAAGAACTCTGCATCAGCCAGACGTGGGCGAACCACTTTCTCGTTGCCTTCGATAACATGGCGAGGCTCTTTAGACTCGATGTTCGACACGAAGATGAAGTTAGGTAGCAGTTGCTTGTCTTCGCTGTAAACAGGGAAGTACTTCTGGTCACCTTTCATGGTGTAAACCAGTGCTTCTGCAGGTACCTTCAAGAACTCTTCTTCGAAGGTTGCTGTCAGTACGACTGGCCATTCAACCAAAGAGGTGACTTCTTCAACCAGGTCGTCATCCAGATCCGCGATACCGCCAACCAGTTCAGCCGCTTTTTGAGAGTCTGCAATGATCAGGGCTTTACGTGCTTCGTAATCTGCCATGACCTTGCCGCGCTCTTCCAAAATCGCAGGGTACTGATCCGCATTGTCGATGGTGAATTCAGCTTCACCCATGAAGCGGTGACCACGAACGGTGCGAGATGAAGCAACACCCATGATGGTGCCTTCGATCAGCTCATCACCCATCAAAATGGTCAGGGTTTTCACCGGACGAATGAACAGGGTGTCTTTGTCACCCCAGCGCATTGGCTTGGCGATTGGCAGGTTAGCCAATGCTTTGTCAGCCAGTGCAACCACGATTTCTTTGCTGTTTTGGCCTTTGACTTCTTGTTTGAACAGAAGCCATTCACCTTTGTCTGTCGCCAGACGATCAGCTTGGTCTACCGTGATACCACAACCACGCGCCCAGCCTTCAGCGGCTTTGGTTGGGTTGCCGTCAGCGTCAAATGCTGCTGATACCGCAGGGCCGCGCTTTTCAACCAGCTTGTCAGCTTGTTGCTCAGCCAGTGCTGCCACTTTCAGTGCCAGACGGCGAGGGGTCGCGTACCAGGTTACGCCTTCGTGCGTCAGTTCAGCGTCTTTCAAGCCTTGCTCGAAGTTTGCTGCGAACGCTTCAGCCAGTGTACGAAGTTGCGTTGGTGGCAGCTCTTCCGTACCCAGCTCAATCAGAAAATTCTTTGCCATCTTACTTCTCCTCATCCTTCTTACACATTGGGAAGCCCAGAGCTTCGCGTGATGCGTAGTACGCTTCTGCAACTGACTTAGTCAGGTTGCGAATGCGCAGGATGTAGCGTTGACGCTCAGTCACAGAGATCGCTTTACGTGCGTCCAACAGGTTGAATGCGTGACCTGCTTTTAGAATGCGCTCGTACGCTGGCAGTGGCAGAGGCTTCTCTAGCTCAAGCAGAGATTTACACTCTTTCTCACACTGGTCGAAGTAAGTGAACAGGAAATCCACGTCTGCGTATTCGAAGTTGTAGGTTGATTGCTCAACTTCGTTTTGGTGGAAGATGTCACCGTACGTCACTTTGCCGAACGGGCCGTCAGTCCATACCAGATCGTAAACAGAGTCTACGCCTTGGATGTACATTGCCAGTCGCTCGATACCGTAAGTGATTTCACCGGTTACAGGCTTACACTCCAGACCGCCAACTTGTTGGAAGTAAGTGAACTGAGTAACTTCCATACCGTTCAGCCATACTTCCCAGCCAAGACCCCAAGCACCCAGTGTCGGGTTTTCCCAGTTGTCTTCTACGAAGCGGATGTCGTGAACTTCTGGGTCTATACCCAGAACACGCAGCGAACCCAGATACAATTCCTGAATATTGTCCGGAGACGGCTTCATGATGGTCTGGAATTGGTAGTAGTGTTGAAGACGGTTAGGGTTTTCACCGTAACGGCCATCAGTCGGACGACGTGAAGGTTGCACATACGCTGCTGCGATTGGCTCTGGACCAATTGCACGCAGACAAGTCATTGGGTGAGAGGTGCCAGCACCTACCTCCATGTCGAGTGGTTGCACGATGGTGCAGCCTTGTTGGGCCCAGTAATCCTGCAGCGCGAGGATCATGCCCTGAAAAGTTTTAACGTCGAATTTTTGCATCGTCAGGTTCGCGCGGTTAATGAAAAGAAAATAACACGCGATTATAGCGCGCAAGGCTTGGGATAAGTAGGGGTAATGGCGGTTTTTTGTCCTTTGAAATGCAAGGCTAAGAGGGGGGTCGAAAGCCAAAGGGGCAGCGGGTTGTTTTTTAGACCAGCGAAAGGCTAGAATGCGCTCGCTCTTGGGGAGTAGTCTCTTGCGCCAGCAAGGCCATTATCAACATAGTTGGAGCCTCAATGCTCCATGGTAATGGCGACACACGACTGTGAGTTTGACGAGACCAATGACAACGAACACGAACCGGGCGGGGCGTGCGTCTTGTCATGGTTATCGAACAATAAACCTCGCCCTTGGAAGACATCATGAGCGTGCTAGCAATTTCCATTGCCACCGTTGCTTGGCAGAAATCGGTGACAAGACCCAACTTCTTTCCTTGTTATTGGCTAGTCGTTACCGAAAGCCAATGCCGATTATCATGGCAATTTTGTTTGCGACGCTGTTAAACCATGCGGTTGCTGCATGGCTGGGTGTGGTTGTTGCCGACTATCTGACGCCAGACGTATTGCGTTGGGTCTTGATTGTCAGCTTTGCGGTCATGGCACTTTGGGTGCTTATTCCAGACAAATTGGATGACGATGAAAGCGTGTCGAACCGTGGGCCGTTTGTGGCCAGTTTTATCGCGTTTTTTATCGCAGAGATTGGCGACAAAACCCAAGTGGCAACAACGGTGTTGGGTGCGCAAAATGCTGATGCGCTCACGACAGTGGTAATAGGCACCACCATAGGTATGTTGATTGCCAATGTCCCAGTGGTATTGCTCGGTAAAAAGGCCGCCAATGCGTTACCACTAAATATCGTACGGTATGCAACTGCGGCGCTGTTTGCCGTGCTGGCAATCGCAACCTGGTGGCTTAGATAGGCCAGTAACGGGGAGTGTGATAGCACTGACAACCTTGGGTTGAGATTCGTGGTAGCGTGAAGATAGTAGCATCGTGACCAAGGAGCTCGAAATGGAAAGGTTTCTCGCGATAAGCCCGAAAAGCCAACTCTGGCTGTTTCACACTGCGTTAGCACTCAATATATTGGGTATGGTTCTGACGGATATGTGGGAACCAATGGTGGTAGGTGCGATAGTGACCACTTACTTATCTATCGATGCCACGGTGCGAGTACGGTATGTGCTTCCCATGAAAAAAGTGCTTCGCGAACTGGAACAAGAGAATGCGTCGCTGAGGCGAAAGATGGCGGATGTTGAACAGTCTTCCGCGTACTAGTCGAACAATGAAAAAAGGCAGCCTTGGCTGCCTTTTTTACTTATAAGCCTTTCTTGATAAGGTACTTATAAGGACTTGCTTCTGCGTCTTGTGCGACCAAGGTGTGGTCCATAAAGCGGCAGAAACTTGGAATGTCGCGCGTTGTTGACGGGTCATCTGCCGTCACTAGCAAGGTTTCACCCTCAGCCATGTTACGAATCGTCTTTCTCACCATCATCACAGGCTCTGGGCAACGCAGTCCCTCAGCATCTAAAAAGTGATCCGGATTTTCAAATTCTGAACTCATATTCATTTTTCACATAGAAAACGTCGGCCCGATCATACTTATGAAGACTAAATAATCAACAGGGGTTGGAATTGTAAATATGTTGTGTAATTTATTTAACAAGTTGTTAACGAGGTCTTCGATAAGACTCTCGGTACGGACAAACAGCTAGGCTAACTCACTCATCGACTACACTCATCCCAGTTTTCTTGGGCTTCCCCGCTTTAATGCGGGATTTTTTTTGCCTGCAGTTTGTGATGCTCGCCTTTGGTGGCAATTTCACAAATAGATACGCATCAGACGCCCGTGGGTATAATGGCTGAACATATCACTTCTTAGGCTACCTATGGAACTTGAAGATATCTATCGTCGTGATTTAAACCTCCTCATCGCATTGCGCGTGCTGTTAGAGGAGGGCAGTGTCAGCAAAGCGGCAGTGCGCCTTAACCTCAGTCAGTCCGCCATGAGCCGTGTTCTTGGTCGCTTAAGAAGTTTAACCAATGATCCTTTGTTCACAAGACACGGCCAGCATTTGATCCCGACACAACGCGCCTTAGAGCTGAATGCGTCTCTGACCGCACCGCTTGATGCGTTGTGTACTGTGTTATCGCCAGAAGAGTTCGACCCAGCGCAGTGCGAGCAAAACTTTAAAATCGCCACGACAGACTATGCAATGCAAACCATTTTGCCGTTTGCTTTGCCGCGTATCTATGAAGAAGCCCCTGGGTTGTCGCTGGAGTTTGCGCCGCTGCAACACGATCAGTTGATGAGACAGCTCACGACCGAAGGGTGTGACATGGCGATTTGCCGTCCAACGGGACCGGTTGATCCGTTGCAATCCGATATTCTTGGCTTGGTCAGTGTGTTTTGTTTGGTCGCGAAGCATCATCCCTTGGCAGACAAAACCCTCACGCTCGACGACTACCTCACGTATCCCCATGCCGTGATTGCGATCAGTGATGGTGTAAAAGCCCTGATTGATGAAGCACTGCGTGGTCACCCTCAACCCAAGCTTGCGCTGCGCGCCTACCATTTGGAAGCGGCGGTGGCCATGGTCGACAGCTTGCCGTTAATTATCACGGTACCGGCGGATTTGGCCTATTTGGTGGGCGAAAAGTATGACTTGGTGATTAAGCCTTTGCCGTTTGAGTTTAAACCGTTTGATTACTCGCTGATCTGGCACCCAAGAACCGAACACTCTGCGGCGCAAATGTGGCTACGTAACCTCATCAAAGAAGAATGTGGGCGCCTGATTTCGAGCCGGATTAAAGACATGGGGTTTATCTAGTCATACATACCAAACAAAAACGGAGCCATAGGCTCCGTTTCTTTTCAGGTTTCGCGTTAGCCAGATTAAAGCTTGATCACCACGCGGCCTTTGATTTGACCGTTAGTGATGGCTTCTGCCGCTTCTGGTACTTCTTCCAAAGAGATTTCGCGACAACCGTCTTGGTAGTAGCTTGCTGGCAGAAGATCAGAGATACGTGCCCATGCTTGTTGGCGACGCTCGTACGGTGCGTACACTGAATCCACACCTAACAGTTTCACGCCACGCAGAATGAAAGGCATCACTGTGGTTGGAAGGTCAAAACCACCTGCCAGACCACACGCAGCTACTGCGCCGTCGTAATCCATTTGCGCCAGCACTTTTGCCAGCATTTTGCTGCCAACTGTATCAACAGCACCAGCCCACAGTTGTTTTTCCAGTGGACGTGCAGGCTCGTCAAACTCGCTGCGCTCAACAACGCGGCTTGCGCCCAGCGCTTTCAGCCATTCGCCGTTTTCGCTTGCACGGCCAGTTACTGCAACCACTTGGTAGCCAAGCTGTGCCAGAAGGGTAACCGCTACAGACCCTACACCGCCGCTCGCGCCAGTTACCAGGATTTCGCCTTTCTCTGGTGTGATGCCTGCGTCTTGTAGTGCTTGTACACACAACATGGCTGTCAGGCCAGCGGTACCGATTTTCATTGCTTGGTCACCCGCCAGTTTTTCTGGCAGTGGTACCAGCCAATCAGCTTTCAGGCGCGCTTTTTGTGCCATGCCGCCCCAGTGACCTTCGCCAACACCCCAACCGGTCAGAACCACTTTCTGTCCAGCGGTGTAGCGGTCATCTGAAGACTTAGCAACCGTACCGACCAAGTCGATACCTGGCACCATTGGGAACTGGCGGCAGATCTTGCCTTTGCCTGTGATCGCCAAACCGTCTTTATAGTTCAGTGATGAATAATCGACATTGATAAGTACGTCGCCTTCAGGCAATTGACTGACATCCAGTTCTTGAATGCTTGATGTGGTGATTTTGTCTGCTTGATCCAGTACGAGAGCCTTAAACATGGCATGTCCTCCGAAGGGGGAAGAAGATAATTGGTTGAGAATCAATATGCTTAAAGTGTAGAGCGAAATCGCATATGAAAATAATGAAACTATTTCATTTAATCTATGCGTTCAAAGCATATCGTAGTGTTTCTACTTTGCCAGAAACAACAAAGCCGAGCGGGTGCTCGGCTTTGTCAGTGCGAAGTGCGTTATACGCGCTCAAACACGGTCGCAATACCTTGTCCCAACCCGATACACATGGTGGCGAGACCAAGCTCAACATCATTGTGCTCCATCAGGTTGATAAGCGTAGTCGAGATCCGTGCGCCTGAACAACCCAGCGGGTGACCCAGTGCAATCGCGCCGCCGTTTAGGTTCACCTTCTCGTCAACTTTATCCAGCAGCCCCAAGTCTTTCGCACACGGTAAAGATTGCGCAGCGAACGCTTCGTTCAGCTCAACCATGCCAATGTCATCCATGGTCACGCCTGCGCGCTTCATGGCTTTGTGTGTTGCAGGAACTGGACCGTAACCCATGATGGACGGATCGCAACCTGCTACCGCCATCGAACGGATACGGGCACGGATAGGCAAACCCAATGCTTTGGCTTTGTCTTCACTCATGACCAGCATGGCTGCGGCACCATCAGACAAGGCAGAAGACGTACCTGCGGTCACAGTACCATTGGCAGGGTCGAAGACAGGACGTAGGCCAGATAAGGTTTCCACCGTGGTTTCTGGGCGAATTACCTCATCGTTTTCCATCAAGAACAAGCCGCCTTTCTCATCATGCGCTTCTGTTGGCATGATTTCGTTTTTAAAGCGTCCCTCAACCGTAGCGGCATACGCACGCTGATGAGAGCGCGCTGCAAACGCATCTTGCTGCTCACGGCAGATACCATGCAGGCGTCCTAGCATTTCGGCGGTCAGGCCCATCATGCCCGCCGCTTTTGCCACAGACTTTGACAGTCCTGGGTGAAAGTCCACGCCATGGGTCATAGGAACATGGCCCATATGCTCAACGCCCCCAATCAAACACACATCTGCGTCACCAACCATGATGGTACGCGTCGCATCATGCAGCGCTTGCATGGAAGAGCCGCACAAGCGGTTGACTGTGGTCGCAGCAACAGAGTGAGGAATGCCCGCCAACAGCGCAGCATTACGCGCGACGTTAAAGCCTTGCTCTAAGGTTTGCTGTACACAGCCCCAATAGATGTCTTCAATGTCATTGGGGTCGAGTTGTGGGTTACGCGCCAGCAGCGATGCCATCAAGTGCGCAGACAAATCTTCCGCACGGGTGTGTCTAAACGCGCCGCCTTTAGAGCGGCCCATCGGGGTTCGAATACAATCGACAATCACGACGTTTTTCATGTTGTTTTCCCTCTCAAATCCTTGTGGTTAGGCAGACTGTCGTTGGGCATCGAAATACCCTTCGCCTTTGGCGGCTTTGTCGCGCAAGCCTTGCGGCACTTCGTAGGCTGGGCCTAGGTTTGCAAGGCTATCGGCCACTGCAACATAGTTTGCCAGTCCAATGGTGTCTAAGTAGCGGAATACGCCGCCGCGGAAAGGAGGGAAGCCCAATCCGTAAACCAATGCCATGTCGGCTTCTTGTGGGGTCGCAATAATGCCTTCTTCAAGACAGCGAACCACTTCGTTGATCATTGGCACCATCATGCGGTTAATGATGTCTTCATCGCTGTAATCGGTGCTGTTGCCAAGCACAGACGCCAGCAAGCCGGCCACATCTGCATCGACGTCTTTCTTCGGCTTGCCTTTGCGGTCAATGGAGTATTTATAAAAACCGACACCGTTCTTCTGACCAAAGCGATCGGACTCGAACATCACATCCACTGCGTCGCGATAGCTTTTCGCCATACGCTCTGGGAAACCTTCCGCCATTACCGCTTGTGCGTGATGCGCGGTATCAATGCCGACAACATCAAGCAGGTATGCAGGGCCCATTGGCCAGCCAAATTTCTTCTCCATTACCTTGTCGATTTTGGTGAAGTCAGCCCCATCTCTGAGCAGCATGCTAAAGCCTGCGAAGTAGGGGAACAGCACGCGGTTAACAAAGAACCCCGGGCAGTCGTTGACCACGACAGGACTCTTGCCCATCTTAGCCGCGTATGCGACCACGCGCGCCACGGTTTCGTCCGAGGTGTCTTTGCCACGAATCACTTCAACCAACGGCATACGATGAACCGGATTGAAAAAGTGCATGCCACAGAAGTTTTGTGGACGCTTGAGTGATTGCGCGAGCAGGTCAATAGGAATGGTAGAGGTGTTGGAGGTGAGCACGGCGTCTTCTGGCAGAATCTCTTCAACTTCGCTCAGCACCGCGGCTTTCACTTTCGGGTTCTCAACCACGGCCTCGACAACAACATCTGATTGTTCAATACCGGCGTAATGCAAGCTTGGGGTAATAGCGGCAAGAATGTCCGCCATTTTGGCGCCCGTCAGACGACCGCGCTCAAGTTGCTTGTTCAACAGCTTGGAGGCTTCTTTCATGCCCATTTCAAGTGAAGCTTGGCTGATGTCTTTCATCAGTACAGGCACGCCTTTGCGCGCAGACTGATAGGCGATACCGCCGCCCATGATACCTGCGCCCAAGACGGCTGCGCGGCTGGTGGCTTTGCCTTCTTTAGCTGCTTGCTTGGCTTTGGATTTGAGGTATTGGTCGTTAAGGAAAATTCCAACCAATGCCTGAGTGACATCGTTCTTCGCCAGCTTAACGAAATGCTTGTTTTCGATAACCAAGGCTTCGTCACGGCCTGCGCGCGCCGCTTCTTCAATAGAGACAACCGCGGTCATTGGTGCAGGGTAGTGAGGACCTGCCACTTTCGCGACCATGCCTTTGGCCATGGTGAAACTCATGGTGGCTTCAATTTTGTTCAGTTGTAGCGGTGCTTTTTTCTGTGCGCGGCGGGCTTGCCAGTTAAGCTTGCCCTCAATGGCTTGTTTGGCGAGAGCAAGAGCTGCTTCTTCAAGATCCTCTGGTGCCGTCACGGCGTCGACCAGACCAATCTTAAGTGCGGCGTCTGCGCGGCTTTCTTTACCCGCAGTGATAAGCTCCATCGCAGTATCCGCACCGACAAGGCGAGGCATACGTACGGTGCCACCAAACCCCGGCATGATACCGAGCTTGGTTTCTGGTAAACCAATGCGCGCGGTGGCATCAGCAATACGGAAATCGGTAGCAAGAATACATTCACAGCCGCCGCCTAAGGCGAAGCACGAATCACAGAAATGGTCGGGAAGGCAGATCTTCGAGTTTATTAAAAATGTCATTGGCGTGGGTGACCCACTGTGACAATTCTTCTTCTGGTTTTGCAAACAAACCGAGAAACTCGGTGATATCAGCCCCAACCACAAAGGCGGGTTTGGCTGAGGTTAGCAGCAGGGCTTTCACATTTGATTGTTGCGCCAGAGCATTCAGGGCTTCGTTGAAGCTCTCGAGTGTCGCGAGATCAAATTTGTTAACAGAACCGGGTGCATCAAGATTCAGTTCCGCAATACCATCATCCAGATAGCGAACGGAAAGTGTGTCACCTTGGTAAATCATGTTCTATCTCCGTATTGCCAGCTCTTCGTCTGGTTTTGGTTTACCGTTGTGTAGGGTGAGATCCTGGTTAGACCAGAGTTTTAGTCTGAGCCGCTCTGAACGAAAAGGCAACAAAAATGTTAAACGCTTGTTTGAATTTTGTGTTGCCATCGAGAGAAAGCGCAGGTTAACTGTTTCTTATTAATGTAGTTAATCAAGATAAGGGGAGATGCAATTCCTGTGTTAAAATCCTGCCCCTTTTCATCACTTGGTGGTCTGTATGAACAATGCTCCTTATCTGATCCCTGCGTCAGCGGTAGTGGCAGAAGAAGAAATAAAGAAAAGCCGCTTTATTACCTATTTGGCGCATACACCGGGCATTGAGAACGCAAAGGCGTTTGTTGCAGAAATCAAAGCCAAGCATGCTGATGCGCGTCATAACTGCTGGGCATTTGTCGCAGGCCGTCCGGAAGACTCGATGAGTTGGGGGTTCAGTGATGATGGGGAACCCTCAGGCACGGCTGGCAAGCCTATCTTGGCGCAGCTAACAGGCAGTGGGGTTGGCGAGATCACTGCGGTGGTCACGCGCTACTATGGCGGTATCCGTTTGGGTACTGGTGGGCTGGTGAAGGCATATGGCGGAGGCGTTCAACAAGCACTCACACAATTGGTAACAAACGAGAAGGCAATTACGGTGCAGTTCACAGTAAGCTGTGAATACCCTCACATTGCACTAATCGAATCTATACTGGCTTCCCATAACGCGGTTCAGGTTAATACTGAATTCAGCCATAATGTGGTGATGACAGTGGAAGTGGATGCACGGAATGCCGATCAGATCGCGGAAGAAATAGTAAACCGCTCCCGAGGTCAGGTAAGCATAGCCGGGTTAAATAACAATCAATAATTCAGGCACTAGCCTGAATATAAGGAAGAGCCGCTTTAGGCTATGCAATTTCGCTCAATCATTCGAATCGTCGGGCTGTTACTGGCCCTTTTTAGTATCACCATGCTGGCTCCAGCTGTGGTGGCGTTTATCTATCGAGACGGGGAAGGTTTCCCGTTCGTCCTTACCTTCTTTCTACTTCTTGCTGGTGGTGGCCTGTTATGGTTTCCAAACCGGCGATTTAGGCATGAACTTAAAGCGCGGGATGGCTTCTTAATCGTTGTCCTGTTCTGGACGGTAATCGGCAGTGCCGGTTCTATTCCTTTCATGCTTTCCGAACAACCCAATATGTCAGTGACCGACGCATTTTTTGAATCCTTTTCCGGTCTGACTACTACGGGTGCAACGGTTATCGTGGGACTCGATGAACTCCCGAAAGCGGTACTCTTTTATCGCCAGCTTCTGCAATGGTTTGGTGGTATGGGGATCATCGTACTCGCCGTGGCAATTCTGCCCGTGCTGGGTATCGGTGGTATGCAGCTTTATCGCGCAGAGATCCCGGGGCCAGTGAAAGACAGCAAGATGACCCCACGTATTGCCGAAACGGCAAAAGCACTGTGGTACATCTATTTAGCATTAACGGTTTCTTGTGCGTCGGCGTATTGGCTGGCGGGGATGTCGGTGTTTGATGCCATCAGCCACAGTTTCTCGACGGTGGCGATTGGCGGGTTCTCAACCCATGATGCTAGCATTGGCTATTTCAAAAGTCCGGCCATTAACTTTATTACGGTTTTCTTCCTCTTTATCTCTGCGTGTAACTTCTCGCTGCACTTTGCAGCGTTTGCGAGTGGCAAACTGCACCCTGGCTTCTACTTTAAAGACCCAGAGTTCAGAGCGTTCGTGCTTATCCAACTTATCCTGTTAGCGATTGTCTTTTGGATGCTGATGAGTCACGGCACTTACGACTCAGAGTTTGAGGCATTCAACCAAGCCATTTTCCAGACCGTATCGATATCGACGACGGCGGGGTACACCACGACCAGTTTCGCCGACTGGCCTTTGTTCCTTCCGGTGCTTCTTCTGTTCTCTTCTTTTATAGGAGGCTGCGCAGGGTCAACGGGTGGCGGTATGAAGGTGATCCGTATTCTGCTTTTGTCACTGCAAGGGTCGCGTGAGCTAAAACGTCTAGTTCACCCTCGTGCGGTTTACACCATCAAGGTTGGAAACAAAGCACTGCCACAACAAGTCGTCGATGCGGTGTGGGGATTCTTCTCTGCTTACGCATTGGTGTTTGTCATTTGTATGCTCTGTCTTATCGCGACAGGGATTGATGAACTGACTGCCTTCTCAGCCGTTGCGGCGACATTGAATAACCTTGGCCCAGGTCTTGGTGAAGTCGCGGTTCACTTTGGCGATGTAAACAGTGCGGCGAAGTGGGTGCTGATTATCTCTATGCTATTTGGACGACTGGAAGTCTTTACGCTGCTTGTCTTGTTTACGCCGACGTTCTGGCGAAGCTGATCAATTTAGGAAAACACATGAAAAAGGCACTTTTACTTCATTCAAGCCGCGAAGGGCAGACAGTTAAGATTCTGCGTGCGATGGAAAAGACGCTGTCAGACGAATATCAGTGCGAGCTGGTGGATCTTCATTCGGCGTCTTCGGTAAACCTTGCTGACTACGATAAGGTCTTGATTGGCGCTTCTATTCGTTATGGCCACTTAAATAAGAAGCTCTATCAATTTATAGAAACACACCTTTCTATATTAAAAGAAAAGAAAGCGGCCTTTTTCTGTGTAAACCTCACCGCCCGTAAGCCTGGAAAGGACACCCCAGAGGGAAGTGTCTATGTGAAGAAGTTCTTAAAGCTCTCTCCGTGGCAGCCAGAACTTATCGGTGTTTTCGCGGGCGCGCTCTATTACCCGCGCTATCGACTTTTCGATCGCGTGATGATTCAGTTCATTATGCGCATTACGGGTGGTGAAACCGATACTACAAAAGAAGTGGAATACACGAATTGGGACAAAGTGACCGAGTTTTCTGAGCGTTTTCGTTCTCTTTAACACCACTTTGAGCGAAAAGTAATCGAACGAGATGTTTTTCGCAAAAAACCTTACAAAACCG
>NZ_LNTY01000006.1 GCF_001559595.1 Enterovibrio coralii
TATTGCAAAGAGATTTATATGTCTTCTCAGAATGAAGTAGAGTTAATTAAAATCTATAAAGCTGCGCAAGAAAAGTATATCTACTTTTTGATGGCAGCAGCTGGCTCAGGAATTGGTTTTGCTATTGTTCAAACTAAAGTGGAGAAATTAGCAGTCCACCATTCGTTATGGGGAATGTCAGTTGTTTTGTGGGCACTCAGTTTTCTGTGTGGCTTACAGTTTGTAGAGCACTTAAATAGTAGTACCTTTCAAAATGCAAATTATCTTGGTTTCAAACGAGAGCTCGCAAAGTGTGCTGATGAGAAGAAGGAAACCCTAGAAAATGAAGGGAACGAAGCGTATCAAAATCGTATGGAAAGTCATCAGAAATCCATGAGTTTCTACGGAAAGTGGCAAATGTATCTTTTGCTTTCTGGAGCTTTAACTTACATCGTATGGCATGTTTTCCGTATGTATGCGGCAACAACATAACAATAAATTTAATCAGATTCGCAATGCTTGGTACTTTGGTTTGAATCAGCTGAAGTGTTTACTGCACAATGGTTTAGGTAGGTAGTAGCGTTGCTCACTACTTAATTTGGCGTTATAACAAAGAGGGATAAATGGAAATATCAGCAGAAGTAAAGAGAAGCAGGACCAGTTTTTTGAGAAATTGGCCTAAAACAGAGCAGTTTTCTTGTGAAATAGATTTTGCACGACGTTATGAAAATATGAATGGCACGCCAGTTTTTTATCCTGTTCTGTTTAAGGATAGTGTAGATAATCAGGTGCATACAGTAATCTCATATGTTATTGAAGCTTTAGATTGCCTTCCCTATAAACCTGATAATGCATTCGACTGGTTTTGGAAAGCATTTGAGTATTGTTTAAGTGCAAATAATAACAATAGCATAACTGTCAACCTTCAAAATACAGTTTTTGATTTGCTCTCTACTCCAGATCCAAGAATTACTGATGGTGCACAGTCTCTCATTAAATTAGCAAAAGAAATACCTTTCCAATCATGTGAGTATTTATTCAAAAAGATAGCTACTGACGGTGATTTCACACCAGAAGTAACAGGTAAAATAGGAAAGAGAACTCTTTATAAAAATGGAAATGCTCCTGTTATCCTCCCTGAATTGCAAAAGTTGTTTAATCACCTTAAAAGTAACTTTTCTACGAATGATCATTTGCAGGTTAGAGATGCCGCTTCATTATTACGAAAAGCAATATGGCAGAGAGAAATTGACTTGGACTGTGAAAAAATAAAATTATCGGATCAAGATATTCATGCTCTACTCGTATGTGCATTGACTTATACATTTAGAAATGATCGAACTCATGCAGAGTTGTTTGCTCCATTCAGGAGTAGTACTGCAACTTTAACAACATATGCTCATTGTTGGTTTATGACATTACTAGCACATTGCTTGCTATTAACAATAGTCGAATATTCAGTGCCTGATTCTGAAGTTGATTTTTTAATAAAAGATAATACAGATTTAAATATAGAGGCTTTCAGAAAGTTATTTGGCGATTATCGAAATAAATAAGTTTATTATAACAAAGCAACCAAGGTGGTGCTTTATACTCGACGATTTTGGTTCGGAGTCCATTGTGATCTTATAGTATTGGTGGGTCACACATTATTATAGGCGTTATACGTCTCGGGGGTAAATGTGCACAAATATTTGGTTTCTAATATTGCGGATCGACGCCATGCGAAGATATATGGTGTGGGTGCTTTCTTTGACTTGGAAAAATCTCAGCATGGCTGGGACGAATATAGCCAAATTCAAGTTGGTGATAGTGTTTATGTAATAAACAAAAATAGAAACGTAGCAGTAGAATACAAAGTGACAGAAATTAAAGATAACCTGTTGCTAGAGGCTGACCCAGTTTGGGGGCATAAGGTTATTGCAATGCAAGGTGGTAACACACGTGTATTGTTTGGAAAGCCATTAAACCGTATCGACCAAGAATACTCTTCATTTATTAAAAAGAACAAAGTAAGTAACAGCAAAATAAGCAACGAAACCGGGTTAATGCTACAAGGTTTTAACTGCGCAGCCTTTGAGTAAACGTATAACACATATGAGCCCTTCTCCGGTCAATAGTCAATAGCATTCTTTTGGCTGCGTCAGCTGCAATCCTCTTGAACAACAAAGCAGTGTTCCGCCAATTTAGCCATTAAGGCGTTGCTAACGACAAACATAGGCCTCTTAGCGCGGTCTGCCAATCTTGTGAAGAGGCCATTCAAGATTATTTGAAGCGATCTAGCTGGAACTGTTCAAAGGGGTCGTTAAGCTGTGCTATGTGATAGCCGTCCACCCATGAACTCCTATCAAGCTAAAGCCTTTTAGTGAACGTCACCTTGTGGTCATTATCATCGTAATAGTGCTCAATGGTTCCTTGCTTTGAGTAGCCTATCGCTTCGTAAAATGACCTTGCGGTTTGGAAGTCCTCGGTACTGGACGTCTCTACAATCAGCAGTCTTTTACCTTGTGCAGATAACGTGTCTTCCATCAAATGCATCAATGCTTTTCCGATCCCCTTTCTGTGGTGTTCTGGATCGACGAGGAGCATGAGCACGTTCCATGTTTCGTTGGTCATTTCCATTGGGACACAATAGGCGATGCCTGCCATTTGTTCGTTTTGAAACGCACCAAACCAAATAGCCTCGCCCGAACTATTCTCAAACGTGTCTGAAATAAATGAAACCTCTTCCTTTTCAAACATCTGTGTTTTGGCTACTAGGGCAAGCATTTCTGCTTTATCTGCGGGATTTAATAGTCTTAACATAAGTACTTCTTGTGTGTTTGTTTTACCCGAGTATACGTGTTGTGATAGCGAAGACGTAAGAAAGCGTTAGGTACTCTGTTGGTTGCCTGCCGAAACGTTGTGTGTCGCTTAAAAAAATATATCGCCTAGCAATAAGGAAGCCTATGAAAGTCCACTACCTAGAAATCGTCACGGCTGATGTAGAGTCGGTCTGCAATGCCTACGAAGCGGCAAACAAGGTGAGCTTTAGTGAACCTGATGCCATGCTGGGCGGTGCAAGAACCTGTGAGTTGGCCGATGGCAGCCTTGTTGGTGTGCGCGCACCGATGCGTGAAACCGAGATGCCCGTGGTTCGCCCGTATTGGCTGGTGGATGATGTTCAAGAAGCTGTTGAAGCAGTAAAAGCGCAAGGCGGCGAAATTGCTGTACCGCCGATGGAAATCCCAGGGAAAGGGATGTTCGCAATATACATTCTGGGTGGCGTTGACCACGGACTGTGGCAGCTTTAGGCCGTTAGCTTTCTCTGAACCACCACCTCGATAACCGTGGCGAGGTGGTTTACTCTCTGATTTAATTCGAAAATGGCATCAAATTCATGATTTTTTATTTCCTGCCCTAAATAACTGATTATCCTTGCCATTTACAACGTGGCTATATAAACCGCTGCGTTATGATAAATCAATCTATAACAATTCTGGTTTGCATTGCTTTGAGTTGTTAGCATTTCTCAAATAAAAGTACAGTGACCTCTAACGAGTTGTCGCTGTGATTAAAACGCGGTTTCCGCATAAATACACTGCTTTGCGACGCTGCTAACGTCTCAATAAAGTGCACTGTATCTTTTGATGGAAACGTAAATAGATTGTTCCTTGCTGGGAAGAGAGAAATGTTTACGCTAATTGTCATCGTTACCGCGATGCTGCCATTTAAGGCACTGTCGGAAATCCCTGATCACTTTCAGCGAGCGTCGTTGGTCGCGGCGGTCAGTGAGTTTTGCTATGAAGAGGGGTTCTACCATAGCAAACACAAAATCACCGATATGCTTTATGGGTATGGAAAAATCGGCGAGAGGAAAAGTAAATCCGTCTATGAATATGTGGTGCCGCATAATGCCAATTACGCGGAATACAAAACGAACAGGGAGCTAACCCAGCGTTTTTGCAGAAATGCCGCCAGCGTGGCGGGGTATTACTCTTACACAAACACCAAAGGCCAATATCGGGACAACGTAAACAGTATTGAAAAGGCCGATACGTGCAAAATAGCGAGAGCAAAGAAAAAGCCATATTGATGATGTAGTACGGGGCAGATTTCATCAGTAACGACTTGTGTTTCAGTGAATTAGAGTCGCCATATTGGCCTATGACATTTTTTTCACAACGGGTTAGTTAGAGTGCTTTTTATGTTATGCAACATCTTTGCGATAACGACTCACTCGCTGAAAAATATTAGGGTCTATATGAATTCGAAATGCTCAACATTGTTTAAATTGGCTGGCATCGTGTTGGGAGGTGCGCTCCTGACAGGGTGTTTGCGCGCACCTGATGAGCCTTTGTACCAAACATCGGATAGCTTGCCTGCGTATGAACAAGCCACTTTTGAAGAGTATGTTCAGGAGACCAAGCAGTGGCTGGAAGAAAACCGCGTCTTTTTGACCAACAACGAACAAACGGAAATAGACGCTAACACCCCGTTCGAGCTTAAACCCAAAGATGGCACTACACCCCGCAAAGGTGTGCTTCTTGTTCATGGATTGGGCGACTCCCCGTTTTACTTTCGAGATATAGCCGCCGCGCTCGCAGAGCAGGGTTTCCTCGTTCGCACCATTTTGTTACCGGGTCATGGTTCGCGCCCTGGTGATTTGATCTTGCCGGCTTTTGATGACTGGAATGCGGTTGTTGAACACCATGCTGAGTTGCTCGCTGAGCAAGTGGACGATGTTTGGCTGGGCGGTTTTTCCACGGGCGGAAATTTGGTAACGGCATACGCCGCCAAACATGAAAACATCGAGGGTTTATTGCTGTTTTCTCCCGCATTCGCACCCAAAGACACCTTGCATGTGATGGCGCCTGTCGCAAACTACTTTGTTGATTGGTTGGATATCGACCCACACGAGAATAACTACACCCGCTATGCGACCCTAGCGACGAATGGTGCGGCGTTATATTCGGAGTCCGTGGAGCAGGTGAGCGATTTGCTGTCAGCCAAGCCTTATGACAAACCAGTAATGATTGCGATCAGCGAGAGTGACAGTGTGTTGAACGCGAACGAGACGGCAGAGCTTTTTAAAACGACGTTCACGAACCCACAAAGCCAGCTTGTCTGGTATGGCAACAGCACGGTGAAGGGAGACTCTCGTATCGTTTCACTGTCTTCGTCTTTGCCTGAAAAACGGATCAGCACCTTCTCACACATGAGCGTGTTGTTTTCACCAGCTAATCCGTACTACGGCGAAAAAGGGACACAGCTTGTCTGCGACAACGGCCAAAGTGTCGAGGCGGAAGCGCAATGCCCAACGTCTAACGCGCTTTGGTATTCCAGCTATGACTATTTAGTAGACGGAAAAATCCACGCGCGTTTAACGTGGAACCCGTATTTTGAAGAGTTGGAAAAGACAATCGAGGATGTGACAACGTCGAGCACGCCTTCATCCTAAGTATCAATCGCTGCTGGCGGATTACTGCGCCAGCAGAGACTGAGCGTGGCGTTTAAAGTGACTCGCACATTGCCAACCTCACCCGCCCCGTGAAATAATCCTCCCCTAAGTAAACAAGTCAAAGAACGTTTCATTTATGAATAACGAACTCGATATCATCGACAGCTTGAAGAGCTGGAAGCCTTCCTTATCAGCATCGAAAACGGCGGTTTGGGTCTAAAAGACGTGGCTGGCGTTGCGCTGGCTCGTAACAACTCGGATGGTCGTCCGTTTGTTGCAGTGTTGGATGACCAACATCAGCTGATTCTTGCGCGTTGGGTAACGCCTGAAATCGCAGAATCAGGCAAAGACATGATTCAGCATGGCCCTAAAAAGCACTGAACGCTGTCTACATTGGAATGATGAAAAGCATGCTTGTTGAGAGCATGCTTTTTTTAGGTCTTTAGATAAATAAGGAAGCGGGCGCGCTTTCATTGCGTGACTGTGGGAGAAGGGAAAGTATGAACCTGTCACATGTTGGCGAGTTGGTCTTGAGCGAACAGCAAATTCAAGATGGTGTGAAGATTGTTGCGGAGAAGCTGAACGCTCAGTTCAAAGATGCAGTGATCATTACTGTGGTTCCTGGTGGCATTTTATTCACCGCAGATCTTGTGCGAAAACTCAATTTTGATTTGAAGATGGACTACATCTCTTGTCCGCATACGCCGGGTGATAGCAATAACCAATCGGCGATTGTGTTTCACCAAAACATGCCGCTTGCAGGAAAGGATGTCATCATGATCGATGATGCGATTGAGTCAGGTGGCACAATGAAACGTTTGGTCTCGCATATCCTTGAGAACTATGACGTGAACTCTCTATCTATCGCAACGTTGTTTGTTAAACCGGGGCGCGTGGATATTCCTGTACCTCAGTATTTCGCTTACGAGATGGAAAATGATGACTTGCTCGTGGGTTATGGATTGCCTTGGCAAGACAAGCTAAGAAACGTTCCGTACGTATCTAAATTGGTGAAATAACGCCTCACACATTTGCTTCCTCATTCCCTCTCGTTGCATGTAAAGTCTGGTTGCTAAGGGAGGTTTTAATCCGCTAATTCCCGCGTTTGTGCTGATACAAATTCCGATATTCTCTGGGCGTGAGCTGTTTGTATTGTTTGAACTGGCGATTGAAGTTCGACAGGTTACGGTATCCCACATTTTCCGCGATTAAGGCGATCGGCTTGGTCGTCATTTGCAGTTCGCTGCATGCATGGCCTAAGCGAAGCTTTTTTAAATATGAGGAAAAGCTTTCGCCAAAATGGTCGGTAAAAAGGCGTTGAATACTGCTTCCGCTGGCATGAAAGAGGCGACCAAGATCGGCGAGGGTGATGGCTCTGCCATGTGATTCGCCAAGTAGTCACACATTTTTTCTATTTTCGCGCGCTCGGCATCATCAACCTTGGTTTGTCCTGATGAAGTTGGCAGCACTGTTTTGCTTTGGCTGTCTTGTCGAAGTACCGCGAGCACTTGCAAAAACACGGCTAATTGTTCGATAGGGCTGGTTTGGGTGCAGTCTTTTAAGAGCTGAAAAACGTGTTCGGCGGTCTCTTCTGAAAATTCAATGCAGAGCTTGGCGCGCTCCAGCAGTGGGTTGAGATCTTTTAACTCCTCGCAACTTGCCATCAGTTGCTTTATCCACGACTCCCGAAACCACACAACGTGGGTTTCACACGCTTGGCCTTCGATATCTTGCGACGTTACCGCGTGAGGAAGGTTAGGGCCGATCAGCATCATATGGTTATGGCGTACCGGAGATTCATGATGAGCGACGGCTGCCGTGCCGACAAAGTGTCGGTGCAAAGCAAGCTCATACTCTTCATGGCAATGCCAAAGCGTGGGCTTTTGTGTTTGCTCTATCTTTCGGTATCGCCATGAAAAGCCTTTGCGTCTCGGCGGCTTTTCCAATGCAGTTTTCTTCTGTCTCACGTCACTTTCTCGACCCTACTGTTACGTTTCAATTTTATCAGTCTTTTGGTGAGGAAAAACGAAGTTGCGGCAAAAGTACCAGTACCTGCCATCATCGTATCAATGTGCTTCAATCTGCTCGCTATAGTGTTGTTGTTCCCATACGACGAGGCGAAAGTGATGTTGAATTTTATCTGCGAACTTATTGAAAGTAATAGAGAATCTTGGGTTGTTGAACTCACTAAATTCTATGGGCGAGATTACGGTTATGGCTGGAGAAGTTGCGGATTTCAAAGCGAAAACGCTTTGAAGTGCGCGTTGAAGGAACAGGAAAAACAAGAATCACAAAGCCGCGCTCACCGTATCCGTTTTAGCAACAGCTAATTCCCCAGTTTTAGAGCTGGCCTGTGTTCCCCCTATTGCCGGGCTGGCTCGCCATTTTGACGATGAAAAAAAATGGCTCCTTATTAGGAGCCATTTTCAGTTTGCAGCAAAACGAAGCGTATCTTTGAGGTGTTATTATTCTGCGAGGCCACCTTGGGTGAGTTTCGCGGGGTCGAGCAGACGTTCGAGCGTTGCTCTGTCCAGATCGGTGTTTTCTTCTGCCACATCAATGATTGCTCGTCCCTCTTTGTAGGCTTTCTTTGCAATCTCAGCGGCTTTCAAATACCCGATGACAGGATTCAGTGCCGTCACGAGAATAGGGTTCTTCGCAAGGGCTTGTTGAAGGTTGTCATCACGCACGCTAAAGGTCTTGATTGCTTTTTCCGACAGGGCAGTGGCACTGTTCGCCAGCAGTTCAATGCTCTCTAGAATGTTGTGCGCAATCACTGGCAGCATGACGTTAAGTTGGAAGTTACCCGATTGACCCGCAATTGTGATGGTGGTGTCGTTACCTATCACTTGTGCCGACGCATGGCGACTGCTTCCGGGATCACCGGGTTTACTTTACCGGGCATGATGGATGAACCAGGTTGCAAGCCTTGGAGCTCAATCTCGCCAAGACCTGCCAATGGGCCTGAGTTCATCCAGCGTAAGTCGTTGGCAATCTTCATCATGGCAACAGCAGCCGTTTTCAGTTGGCCTGAAAGCGCAACAATGGCGTCTTGGCTGCTGAGGTTAAAGAAGAAGTTATCGCTTGCGGAAAAGCCCGTTCGAGTCACTTGGGAGAGGTTGTCTGCAAACGCGGCGGCGAAACGCGGGTCTGCGTTAATTCCCGTCCCAACGGCAGTCCCGCCTTGCGCAAGAGGGCGCACGGCGGCCAAGCTGCGCTCAATTCCTTGTTTTGCGTGTTCAATTTGGAACTGCCATCCACCGAGTTCTTGGTCGAAGGTGACGGGCATTGCATCCATCAAGTGGGTGCGACCGGTTTTCACTTTCTCGCCGATTTCAGTGCGTTTTTCAGCCAGTGCCGAACTTAGGGCATTCAGTGCTGGGATGAGTTTGTTCTCAATGGTTAAAACAGCACTGATTTGAATTGCCGTCGGCACAACATCGTTACTACTTTGCCCCATGTTGACGTGATCATTTGGGCTAACATCGCCACCAAGGCGTTTACTTGCCAATGTCGCGATGACTTCATTGGCGTTCATGTTAGAGCTGGTGCCAGAGCCGGTTTGGAACACGTCGATAGGGAATTGGTCATAATGCTCACCATCAATGATGGTTTGCGCCGCATCTGATATGGCTTCAGCAATGTCGCCTTCTAAATGTCCCAGTTGTGCATTGGTCAGGGCTGCGGTTTGTTTGATGTAAGCGAGTGCCTGAATAAACGCGACGGGCATGGTGTGCTTGCTGAAGTGAAAATTGTCGACAGCACGCTGTGTTTGCGCTTGATAAAGTGCATCAGCAGGAACCTTGACCTCGCCCATGCTGTCTTTTTCGATGCGATATTCTTGCGTCATACAGAGTCCCTTTAAATTAGTCGAGTGGTGCTTGTAAGCGTTGTAGTTCTTGTTGTAGCTGCAAAAACCTGACGTCGCCATTTGGCCAGTTCTTGTAATAGCGTTTTAGACCAATAAGTGGCGCGTGAATGGCGTCGAGGCACACGTGTCGGAAACTGTGGCTACGCGCGGGGTCTTGAATCGCTTCAAGCAAACTGAAATAGAGCTGCTTGAGAAAAAGCTCAGTTAACAGTGGGCTTTCGTTGTCTGCCCCAAAGTCATGAAAAGACGCGAGATTAAAACCAGCATGAAGATACTGCTGAACGATGTCAGGCTCGTAACCATACGGTGAGTGCTTTTCATTAAACCTGTCTTGTGCGTCGAAGTAGGTTTGGTAGAGATACTGTTTACTGTCCATGCGCTTTACTCGTTTTTACATGTTAATGATAATTATTATCATATAAAAATCAGAGTGCAACCCTTTATTCAGTCAGGGAATAGGACGGGGTGGTTTCGTTTGGGATGTGTATCGCTTGAAAATGAAAAAGGGGCCGAAGCCCCTTTTTGATACCCAACTCGTCTGGTTTATTTGGCCTGTGCCAACCAGTTATTAAAGTCTGACTGTGGCAGCGCACCGTTGATGTGCTGAGCCAGTTTGCCATCTTTAAACACCATAATGGTCGGAATGCTGCGGATACGGTATTTAGCCGCGAGTGCTTGTTGTTCTTCCGTATTCACTTTCACGAAAATAGCATCTTCGTGTTGTGCTGCTGTTGCTTCAAACACGGGTGCAAAGCCTTGGCAAGGACCACACCATGGTGCCCAAAAGTCGATAACGACTGGCTTGTCTGAAGCAAGTAGAGCATCCATGTTGTTTTCTGTCCCTTCAATCGGTTTACCCGACAGTACGGATGATTTACATGCGCCACACTTAGGTTGATCGTTGATGCGTTCAGCCGGAATGCGGTTGGCAGTATGACAATGCGGGCAACGTAAGGTTAACGTATTCATAAATAATCCTTTTTTCTTTCTTGTCTTGCTTTATTGGCTGTAGATTACGTCTTCTCTTCATTTTCCGCCAATTCAATCTTTCAATTGATTTGATAGGTCTTACCTATAGATTGTTTGCGCTCAGTTGAGACACGCACATTTCAAAGAAATCATAGGCTTGAGGCGAGATGTACCTGTCCTTTAAGCGAAAGATCCCGATTTGCCTTTCGACATAGGGTGACGTGAGCGGAATCCAACGCAAATGCGTCGAGCCATCAGGAAAGGCCAGCTTAGGTAAAGTGGTGATGCCAATGCCCAATTCCAATACAGAAAAAAGTGACGTGATGTTTTCTACGCTATATCGCGCATTGTCTGCCAGTACGTGAGCAGGTGTAGGCTCAAGCAAGGTGCAAGTACCGTTTCTGATGAAAGGGAAAGGTTCCAATTCTTGCCAGCTTACCTCTTTGGGTTTCTGCGCAAGCGGATGATCATGAAGGCAGACTAAGCCTAATGGGTCAGCGAGAAGTGGCGTAAATTCGATGCGTTCGTCCTGTATGTGAAGGCAATTTCCGAGCGCGAGATCCACTTCACCCGCGAGCAACCGTGTCTCCACGCCTGCTGCATTGTCATCAACCAACGCCACTTCAACATGAGGATGGGTATCGGTGTACGCGGCCAGCACGCCGGGTATCAGTTTTGCGGCAACAGAAGGCACACTGGCAATACGTACTTGCCCTAGTTGACCCGCAGCGGCTGCGGCTAGATCAGAGTTTAAATCCTCGTAGATTTAAGAAATTGATTGATTTTGGGCAGGCAGAACTCGCCAAACGGCGTGAGTTTTGCCTTGTGGCCGGAGTCAAAAAGGGTTTGCCCCAATATTTTTTCCAGCTCTTTTACGGATGTCGACAAGGCAGCTTGAGACCGGTTGGCTTTTGATGCAGCCGCGCGAAAGCCTCTCAATTCTGCGACCAGTGAAAAGTGTCTAAGCTGCTGAATTTTAATGTCCATATCACCTGACCTTGTCTCGTTCCTTCTCTGTTCTAAGTGATAAGTAAAATTGAACAATTGTCAAAAATTAACCGTTCGATTTATCAAATCTCCCAAGGCAAACTTTAACCATACTTTAACAATTGCATCAAGAGAGACGCGATCACGATGTCAGAACAACAAGAACATGGCATTCGAGCGGTTAAGACGGAACTGTTTGCTTCAAAAGCCCCGCTGGAATGGGCGGTTACCCATAACGGCACCTTGTATACGGCTCAAATTCCCATCGATGGTGACGGTAATTTGGTTGATGGCGGCATAGAAGCGCAGACCCGACAAACCCTCGACAATCTGATGCATACGTTAAGCGCAGCAGGCGTTTCAAATCGCGAGGTACTGCAGATCCTCATCTATGTGACGAATAGAAGCGATTTACCGACGGTAAATAGGGTGTACGGCGAATATTTCAACGCGCCGTATCCAAACAGAGCCGCCATGGTGATTGCTGGGCTTGCACGTGAAGGCATGTTGATTGAAATCGTTGTTTACGCCGCTGTGCCGCAACAAAGAATCTAAGAAAGGAGTGAACCATGCGTTTGAACACGGAAAAGAGCCTCTACATTGATGGTGAATGGCACGAAGGGATGTCGACGATTGCCAACATTAATCCATCAAATATCGCGGAATCGTTGGGTGATTTTGCACAAGCAAGTGGCGCGCAAGTGCGTGATGCGATTGCGTCTGCGAGACGGGCTCAACCTTCATGGGAAAAAACGCCCATGGAGCAAAAACAACGCATTCTTCAAACCATTGGTGATGAGCTCATTGCACGTTGTGACGACCTTGGTCGAATGCTTTCTTCAGAGGAAGGCAAGCCTTTTGCAGAAGGGCGTGGTGAGGTTTATCGCGCAGGGCAGTTCTTTCAATACTATGCCGCTGAAGTGCTTCGCCAAATGGGCGATTTGGCCGATTCGGTTCGTCCAAATGTCACGGTGGAAGTAACGCGTGAAGCGGTCGGTGTTGTCGCGATTATTTCGCCATGGAATTTCCCGACGGCCACGGCGTCTTGGAAAATCGCGCCAGCACTCGCTTTTGGCAATAGCGTGATTTGGAAACCTGCCAACCTAACGCCAGCGAGTGCCGTGGCTCTGACCGACATCATTCATCGAGCAGGCCTGCCTGCTGGGGTGTTTAACCTGCTGTTGGGTTCAGGGTCAGGCGTTGGCAACTCGCTCATCAATAGCTCTGACATCGACGCGGTGAGCTTTACTGGCTCCGTGGATGTAGGTCGCCAAGTCGCGGCTGCGACTGCGCCAAATTTCGTGCGTTGTCAGTTAGAGATGGGCAGCAAAAACGCCTTGGTCATTGCTGATGATGCCGATCTTTCGATTGCGGTTGAAGCCACTATCGCGGGTTCTTTCTCGGGCACCGGACAGAAGTGTACCGCGTCTTCAAGGCTGATTGTGCTGGATAGCATCCACGACGCTTATGTGGATGCGTTGGTCGCCAGAGTGTCTGAGCTCAAAGTCGGTCACGCGCTAGAGGAAGGCGTGTTTATGGGGCCTGTCGTTGACGAAAAACAACTGAGTTCAAACCTTGAGTGGGTGGAGCGTGCCAAATCTTTGGGCGGCGAGTTGGTTGTCGGCGGTGAGCGTCTTTCGATGGAGCACGAAGGCTTCTACATGGCACCGACGTTATTCATCAACACCGACAACGGCTGGGACGTGAACCAAGAAGAGCTGTTCGCACCTATGGCCTGTGTGCAGCGTGTCAGTTCGTTAGACGAAGCCATTGATACGGTGAACGACACCCGCTTTGGCCTGACCGCAGGGATTGTCACTTCCAGTCTTCGCAACAGCAGCGTGTTTAAGCAAAAGGCGCAAACCGGCTGTGTCATGGTCAACCTTCCTACTGCGGGTACCGATTATCACGTGCCTTTTGGTGGCAGAAAATCGTCAAGCTTTGGACCAAGAGAGCAAGGGCAGTATGCACGAGATTTCTACACCGTTGTGAAAACAGCCTACCAACGCGCCTATTGAGTGAAAAACTGCTGACCAGTTCAAGGAGAGAACGATGTATCAAGACGAAATCATCATTGATGGCTTGCAGTATTGCCACTGGGACCGCGCCTATTTTGAATCGTTAAAAGCGAGTGGCGTAACGGCCGTTCATGCGACCTTGGTGTACCACGAAAACGCACGCGAAACCCTGACGCGTTTTGCTGAATGGAACCGCCTGTTCGAGCTCAATCATGATCTGATTATGCCTGTTATGTCCATGGCCGATGTGCGAAATGCAAAGGCACTGGGGAAAGTGGGCGTGTTCTTTGGCGCGCAAAATTGCTCGCCCCTTGATGATGAAATCGGCCTTGTGGAAGTGATGCGTAAGCAAGGACTTCTGATCATGCAGCTTACCTATAACAACCAAAGCCTGCTCGCGACCGGTTGTTATGAGCAAGAGGATTCCGGCGTTACCCGCTTCGGTAAGCAAGTCATCGAAGAAATGAATCGCGTCGGGATGATCATCGACATGTCCCACAGTGCGGAGCGTTCAACGCTGGAAGCGATAGATCTGTCTTCGAGACCTATTTGCATCAGCCATGCGAACCCTTCACGCACCCACAATGCACTGAGAAATAAATCGGATGAAGTCATACGTGCGTTGACCGAGCGAGGCGGCTTGCTGGGCTTCAGTTTGTATCCGTTTCACTTACCTGATGGCAGTAAATGCACGTTAGAGGCGTTTTGCCAAATGGTAGCGGAAACTGCCAATGCGTATGGTGTTGAGCACCTCGCGATTGGCAGCGACCTATGCCTAAACCAGCCTCAAAGCGTTCTGGAGTGGATGCGAAACGGACGTTGGTCAAAGAGCAAAGACTATGGAGAAGGGTCAGCGTCTAACTCAGGATGGCCAGCGGCACTGCCTTGGTTCCCCGACGCGAGTGGACTGAAAAATATTTATAAGGGATTGCGCGATATCGGATTTAGCGAAACAGAAGCGGCAGGTGTTCTAGGCCGCAACTGGCTTCGCTTCTTAGAAGCTGGATTGGAACCAGCTTATACCCAAACAAGCTAAAAATAATATCGCAAGCGGGAAGCATACCCGTTCACAAGGAGCAGAGCTGAGTCGATTCTCAGCTCGAAATGACGTGGAGACAGAGAATGTCTGGAGTACTTGATGCCGAAAAGTCTAATGCTGCATCCAAGACGCAAAGCGCGTGGCAGAAATTAGGCTTAGATAACCCTGTTTTTTGGTTAAGCGGAGGTTTTCTCACTGCCTTCGTAATCACCGCATTGGTGAACAATAAATTGCTGTCTGACCTTGTTAATCAAGGCTTCAGTTGGAGCGTGTCTTTCTTTGGTCCTTACTGGCAGCTTTTGCTGTTAGCGACATTTTTGATTGGAATTGCACTGGCGTTTAGTCCCGGCACGGGACGCGTTCGCCTCGGAGCAATGGACAAGCCAGAAATGGAAGGCTTCAAATGGCTCGCGATTATCCTTTGCACATTGCTTGCGGGCGGCGGGGTGTTTTGGGCGGCGGCCGAGCCAATCGCACACTTTGTGAATCCACCGCCACTTTATGGTGTGCCAGAGGGAAATATTCAGCGTCAGGCCTTTAATGCGTTGGCACAGTCCTTCATGCACTGGGGTTTTCTTGCATGGGCAATTCTGGGGACGCTGACCACGATTGTTTTGATGCACCTTCATTATGACAAAGGCTTACCACTCAAACCACGTACATTGCTTTACCCTGTGTTTGGTGACCGTGCAATGACAGGCTGGTTAGGCGCGGTGATTGATGCATGCTGTGTTGTAGCTGTTGCGGCGGGTACCATTGGCCCAATTGGCTTTCTTGGTCTTCAAATCAGCTATGCGCTAAACCTGCTTTTTGAATTGCCTGATGGCTTTACTACCCAATTTATCATCATTCTTTGTGCCATCGCGATCTACACCATTTCTGCTCTGAGCGGCGTAAACCGCGGGATTCAAATTCTCAGTCGTTACAACGTGATCCTCGCGGTTGGCCTGATGATCTACATCCTTCTCGTGGGGCCGACCGATTTCATTATCAACGGCTACCTGCAAGGTGTGGGCACCATGGTCGACAACTTTATTCCCATGGCGACGTTCCGTGGCGATATGGGGTGGTTGAGCTGGTGGACGGTGTTCTTCTGGGGCTGGTTCCTCGGCTATGGACCTATGATGGCGATCTTCATTGCCCGTATTTCCAGAGGGCGCACCATTCGCCAACTGGTTACCACCATTGCCATTATCGCACCGTTAATCACCTGTTTCTGGTTCACCATTGTCGGTGGTTCTGGCCTTGCGTTTGAAATGGCGGAACCTGGCTCGGTAAGTAAGGCGTTTGAAGGGTTCAACTTACCAGCATCGCTGCTCGCGATTACTCAGCAACTGCCGTTTCCTACCTTGGTGTCCATCTTGTTCTTGATACTGACCACGGTCTTTATCGTCACCACAGGCGACTCGATGACTTACACCATCAGCGTCGTGATCAGTGGTGATTTGGAGCCAAACGGTCTGATGCGTACCTTCTGGGGCGTGATGATGGGTACCGTTGCCATCATATTGATTTCACTGGGTTCAGGCGGCGTCTCTGCCTTGCAATCCTTCATCGTGATCACCGCAGTGCCGGTCTCACTGATATTGCTTCCATCACTTTGGAATGCGCCAAAAATTGCGCTTCAAATGGCAAAAGCGCAAGGGCTGGATTGAGCCAAAAAATATTACTCAATCGACACAGGAACGTGACAGTCTCGCAAGAGGCTGTCACCAATAATAAAGGAAAAGGTTCGACGTAAACCTTGGCAGTTAAAGGTGAGCAGCCATGGAAGCAAACCAAGTAATCGATGGAAAGGCAGTCCTTCGAGATCCAGCAGTGGTCATGGATCCTTATCGTATCGGTGCGATGCACCAAACCCGTATTAGCTTTGTTCGTTCGCTGCTCAGAAAAATGTCTGCTGAAAAGTGGCAGATAGCGTTAAAGACATGGGAAATTCAGGAAAGTGGTTTCGGCCACGCTATCTACGCGCTAGATACACCAAATCATCACTATGAGTTGATCATTTTCTCTGACGAGATTGCGGATGAAGATCGCAACGATCGTGTGATCGCAGAGAAATGGGATGTCACGTTCGCCTTGGTCAAAGGCGAAGTTAACGAGAAAGAACTGGCATACCTTCGCCAAAATGTACCGCTTCAAGAGGCGGGCAGAAACTCTACCAAAGTGCTTGTGCTATCGCGTGCCAACAAGAGCGTGCGCGTGTTTGAGCACGTGGTTGATGAACTCTCGAAAGGTTGTCAGCCCGATACGTATGAGATTGCCAAAGTGGGCTACATCCTGCGCACGACGGCAGTGTATGGCAATGGCAAGTTCGGTATCGCAGATTTTGAAACGCTAGGTGAAAATCCGGACTTTTCGCTCTCTTTTAGCGCGCAAATGTGTGCGGTTTTCATCCTTCGTCAGTTTAGTCTCGATTGGGTGCATGACTTGGCAGCGCGACGAGGCGGTGAGAAAGCCGTGACACTTTCTCCCCAAATGCAGCGGTATATCGGGATAGGCAATGCCACTGGATTGGGTATGGCGCCGTATCTTATTCGTCATCCTCGTGTTGTCGATAATTGGCTCTATCAACGCGAAATGGCACTGGGAACGGTGGCATTGAGTAGCATTGACGAAGAAGCAAAACAGAAGGTGTCATCTTGCTTCAGAAGGCCAAAAAGCACTTAAGTCAGGTTGTCACCATCGACGAGCATCAGCGTAAGCTCAATGCCCTCTGTGTAAGCGAGATTCCCTCTCTTTTAGAGGATATCAACAGTACATCCGAACCTAACCTGACATGGCAGACCTTGATTGAACGTGCTTCGGTTTACAGCTTTGAAACGCAAGAAGTGTTCATTGCTTCGTTGATGGAGGCGCATCCTTGGTTGGTCGATGAATTCGCGCAGGGTATGAACACAGAGGAGTCCATACAGCTAACACCGGGGATCAGTGTGGCAAACATGCTGAGGCTACTCGAAACCCGCTACCGTTGGGCGTTAGACATAAATTTTGAGTCGCCCGACAGCCAGTATTGGTTTTGGTATCGCTCGATAGACAAAGAAGAGCCGCGTATGGGCGTTCGAGGCAATGAAGCGGGCGAGGAGCATGAGTTATCACTTGATGTTGCAAGGCAGGCTCACCGGCTCTATCACGCGCTCTCTCGCGTTGACAGTAACCACTCACTGGCGATGTTCTTGCTGGAAAACCCAGAGTATCGAACGATAGCGCGAAGAGTGTGGACGCTAGGCAATCAGCCAATGGGTGACATCCAAATCAACGTGCTGGATAAAGGCGTGCTTCCTATGCATTTGTTGAGGTGCAAGCTTTCTATGTTTGGCGCGACTAAGTTTGACCCGCGCTCTGACAGATGGGTGAGGGTGACCTTGTTTCAAGGTGCGCCTTTGGCGGCGGAAACCTCTCAAGGTATCGCAAAGGACGACTGGCTTTTTCCGTTGCTTCCTGACAGGGAGGCATAACGTTCATGTTTGTTTCACACAATGAATTGGTCACCTTGTGTGCCAAGGCGTTTGAGAGCCTACAAAAGCACTGCGGCGAGTCAGATGCGATCGCAAACATGGTGGTGGAGCTAGAAATGGCGGGGCTCGGGGGTGTCGCAAACTTTGTTGCAGCTCTGCAGTTTCTCGATGAAGAACGAAAACCCGTTTCGCCGTCCATCGTCATCGATTTGAATCATGTAGAGGCCGATCTTCACGGTACGAGCTTGCTGTGCCATTTTCCAGCGCTGCTGGATGTCACCATCGAGCAGCTGATCAGTGCGAAGTCTGCGCGTTTGACGATTCATCAATGCAGCAATCGGCACTTTGCATTTGGTGAGCTGGTAAAGCTATCAGGTAAAGGGATTTCAGTTCGAATGACATGGTGCAATGACAAAGTACCGCTCGGTGTCGAGTACATACACAATGCAGGGCGTCGTTATCCGGACATCTACTTTGGGGACAATCAGGATATTGGCGTTCACGACGTAGAGATTGAATTGAGCTTGGTGCCATTCATCATGGATGACGCAAGCTTGTCACCGGATATTTCGGCGGAGATGCAGGCCATATCGTTTCAACGTGCATGGGAATGTGGCATTGAAGTTGATGAGGCACATTGGTTGACGATGAAAGCTTTTGCCTCACGAGGCTTGGTGGAAAACAGCGAGCAGTCGCAACGCGGTGCGGGTGAATAGCCTAACGCAGTTGAAAAAAAGCCCTGATTGTTCAGGGCTTTTTTTTCGATTATTTTCCGTCTACGCGGTTCATGAACTTGTGTTCAGCCGTGTTGATGCGGATTTTGTCGCCAGGTGCTACATATTCTGGAACCTGAACAACCAGACCTGTAGTCAGGGTTGCAGGCTTAGTACGTGCACTTGCAGACGCGCCTTTGATTGACGGCGATGTCTCGGTGATCACCAGATCAACCGAAGATGGCAGTTCGATTGCAACAGGCTTGCCGCTTACTGCCAGAACTTGAATACCTTTAGTATCTTCAGTGATGAACAGCAGTTCTTCAGCGATGTCTTCTTGGTTGAAGTGGTATGGCGTGTAGTCTTCACAATCCATGAAGATGTACTCGTTACCGTCGATGTAAGAGAAGTCTGCTGCGTGACGGCTGAAGTCAGCCAGCGTCAGCATATCGTCTGCTTTGAAGCTCTCGTCGTATTTTGCACCTGTTGCTACATCGTACAGACGCATACGGAACAAGCTGTTACCCGCGCGGCCGCTTGGAGTCAGCTTAGAAATGTCTTTAACTGCCAGTACTTTGCCGTTGTGTTCGATCACGGCGTTCTTTTTAATTTCACTTGCCTTTGGCATGGTCACTATTCCAGTTGAATAACTGCAGCGAAAAATATCACGATTTCTGATTTTGGCAAGATGGGAGCAGCAGAGTTTCTCTAAATCAAGATGCGTCGCAAATGCAAAGCCGGTTGTCTTTGAATCTGGCTAGACTGGTTGCGGGCATATACTGAATGCGTATCTGAATCTGGAGGATGTATGAACACAGCCTTAGTGGTAATCGACTTCATCAACGACATCGTTCATCCGGACGGAAAAATCCCCTCATGTGCAGAGCAAGTGGCAGAGAAGGGAGTGATTGAAAAAGCCAATGACGCTATTGCGTGGGCGAGGAAGTTGGAACATCTCATCATCTTTGTCAAAGTTGGCTTCACGGAAGGGTATCAAGACCAGCCAAAGCATTCTCCCATCTTTGGTAAAGCCAATAGCCTCGGTGCATTAAACCTCAACGGTTGGGGGACGGCGTTTCATGAAGACTTGCAGGTGACAGCCAACGATTTAGTGGTGGTTAAACCGCGAGTGAACCCATTCTACTGTACGTCGCTCGACGCGACGCTTCGGGCAAATCAAATCAACAACCTCTATGTATGTGGCGTAAGCACATCGTGGGCGATTCAGAGCATAGTGCGTGATGCCCATGACCGTGATTATGTCGTCCATGTTGTCGCTGATGCCTGTGCCGCACACACTGACGCTGAACACTCGGCTTCGCTGGCGCAACTTGAGAGAATCGCAACGATTACGCCAAGTCGATTGCTATGATGCCTGACTTTCTTTAATTCTTAATGTAACGTGATGAAAAATCTCGGTAGGTGATTGTTTTTATGATTAAAACGTTGAGCTCTAAAGTTGTATACGAAAACAAATGGATGTCGGTAAGAGAAGACCAGATTGAACGTCCGAGCGGCGCACAAGGTATTTATGGCGTGGTTGATAAACCAGACTGTGCGGTGATTATTGCCGTGGATGACGGCCAAATTCACTTGGTACAACAGTACAGATACACAGTTCAACAGCGCTGCTGGGAGCTTCCGCAAGGTGCGTGGGAATCTAACCCTGATGCGGATCATTTGGAGCTGGCTAAAGGGGAGTTAAGAGAGGAAACAGGGTTGGATGCTGCGTCAATGACGTATCTCGGCAAACAATACATTGCCTATGGATTTTTGAATCAAACTTGTCATATCTATTTCGCCACACAACTATCTCACATTGGGAATTGTTTAGACGTGGAAGAAGAAGATTTAATTTCTCGTGCTTTTAACATTTCAGATTTTGAAAACATGATCGTCGAAGGAGAGATCCGAGATAATGTGACGATTGCCGCATATGGTCTGGCGAAATTAAAGAAAGTCGTATAATTATTTTTGTGAAACTTGTGATGGTATGTTGAATTTTTTTCTTGCCTTTTAACAAGGAGTTAGTGGCTGAGGTGTAACTGAGGAAAATAATTCCGATAGAGCTGTAAAAATTTACAATTTGATGAATATAGTTATGTTTTTTTGAGCAATAACTCCATTATAATCCGCCTAGATCTGGCGCGAACTCTACAAGAAGCAGAATATTTACTTTCGAAGTGATCAGGTCAGTTTCACCTTCACAGGGAAACAAATAATAAGAATTGGAATAAATCGCTCTCGGAAGTACTTATGTTTAGAGCTCGTCTGGCGACAACGATCGCAGGCTTCATATTGCCGTTTCCAATAACAGCATTTGCACAGTCGGATCTTAGTGAATTATTGGATATGCCGTTGGAGGCACTGTCTGATACCAAAGTCGTGTCTGCTACGAAAACAGCGTTAAGCCTTGCCGATATTCCCGCCGCTACCTATGTCATCACCGCAAAAGAAATCAAACGATCAGGCGTACGATCCGTCGCCGATGCCTTAACCCTAGCACCGGGTTTACATGTCGCTAAGTTTTCCAACTACGACTGGGGTGTTTCCGCGCGCACAACCAATGAAGCGATGAGCAATTCCATGCTGGTGATGGTGGATGGCCGAAGCGTATTTAACCCGATGTTCTCCGGTGTAGACTGGGATTTGATTCCGGTTAGCTTGGACAACATTGACCATATTGAGGTGGTGCTAGGGCCGGTCGGCACTATTTGGGGTGGCAACGCGGTTCATGCTGTCATTAACATCATCACAGTTGATGCTGAAGATGCACCGAAACGCCATGTTTCTGCGGCAGTGGGTAACTACCACTATCAAGAATACCAAGCGCATCACGCAGGCAAAGTCAGCGATAATCTATTCATGAGCGGATATGCTGAGTTTGTTCAGCATATGCCGTGGACGAGTGACCAAGAAATTGTCCAACCTCATCAAGACTACCGTGTTTATACCGAACGCTTTGGTTTGCGCGGCGACTACCAACATTTCGATAAAACCGTTTCTTTCCAACTAGGCGGCATTCGTTCCCGTGAAGATTATCAGTGGGGTCTGTATCAGCCGCACTTCTTAAACGGTGGTGAAGATGTTGATGACTTTGCGCCATATCAAACGGAAATGCTTGCCGAAGAATACTTTGGTGGCGTGAAGTATTTGCAAGAACTTGGTGAAGACCGTCACTGGGAACAGCAGCTTTGGATCACTTACAGCAGCAGTGATGGTTCCGACCGCAACGCGTATTTCACACGTTACGATTCAGAAACGAGCTATCAAGATGCCAACTTCTTTGGTGGCCACTTAACGCTTGGCTTGAATTACCGCTTTATTGATGAATATTTCAGACCTTACAGTGCGGACGAAAGCCTTTTGTCACCGTATGTGAGAGTCGCAGATGAGCAAGGTTACGGTAACAAGAGCATCGCGGGTTACTTTAACTTTATCTACCCGATCACTGACTCAACCACAGTGATGCTGGGTAATCGTTGGCAGTATTTTGACATTAACCACGAAACGTATTCTCAGCCTCAGCTCAGGGTTATGCAAAAGCTGACTGACGGCCAAAGTGTATGGGCAGGTTGGGGTAGAGCCTTGGTGACACCCGCCCGTGATGGCCGAAGCGCACACTTCAAGAGAAATGTTTATGCGAGCGATCAGTACGTTTGCGTGCAGTTGGCACCGAATAATGTCTATTGCGGAGACTTTGATCGCTACCGTACAACGACATACGTAGGCAAAGAAGAGCTAAAAGCCCCCGAAGTTGATACTTTCGAAGTCGGGTATAAGTTCTATGAAAAGAACAACGTTAGCTTTGACGTTAATTTGTTTTACAGCGAAGAATCTAACATTCCGGTTTGGGCTTACGACCCTAACAGCTCTGGCGCAATGATTGTCACTGGCAACTCTTCTCCGGGCACCGTGGGGACGTTGGTTGAATCTATCGTCTATCGAAAAGAAGAGCGTGTTTCTTCTAAAACAAGCGGCGGTGAGATCGCCCTTAAGTGGCTGGTAAGTAAAGACCTTCAGGTCAATGCAAACTACAGCTACAAGCGGATCAAAGCAGAGTTTGATGGTGCAGAAAGCCTCGCTATCAAGCAATTGCTCAAAACCTATGAAAATGAACCGCAGCATTTAGCCAGCGCGCAAGTCATGTGGGATGTAACAGACAGTTTTTGGGTGAGCAGTGTGTTGCACTATGCGTCTGGCACTGATCCGGATGACATTCTCGCCAACGCGGAGCAAGTTGCGTGGCCAGATGTGGTTACGTGGGACCTTCTTTTTGGTCTCCAGCCCTTCTATAAAGGGTTAGAAATGACCCTCACGGTTGAAAACCTGTTTAACGATCAAATTAATGAGTTTCCAGAGTCATACAATGGGTTCGACAATGGCACCCAATATTGGCTGGAGCTTGATTGGTTTTTGCCCTGAGGATCTATGGTAAAGCGTAAATGGGATTTACAACGCTTTAAGCGACTGTTTTCTGCACCTTTTGTGGGTGTGCTGATGTCGCTTGTCCTTGTATTAGGGCACTATGTCGAGGCGGCGGATTTCACCGATGACGAGTTGAAGGCAGTGTACCTTTTCAGGTTTGCTTATCTTGTTAATTGGGAGAACCTGCCTTCCCAAGACAATTTGTACCACTACTGCGTGGATGGCAGTAGCCAAGTTGCTCGACAACTTGAGACGATTGCTGAACAGAAACGCCAAAAAGCAAAGTACTGGGACATCACTGACGACAGCGCAACGCCCAGTCGATGCCACATCTTATTCACCACCAGTCGTGAAGAAGAACATATCTTGTCACTTCGAATTCAATATCCTGATTCGCTTCTTGTCGGGGAAGGAAAGAGGTTCGTTGAAAATGGCGGTATGGCTTCATTTATAAAAATGAACAATCGAGTCAGACCTTACATTGACATGCATAATCTTCTCGGCTTGCCTTTTACGCTTCGATCACAGTTGCTTGCCATTGCTGTGACTAAGGGGGAGGTACAGGAATGACACCTCAATTTCTAAAGAATTTACCGTTACGCGTTAAGCTGATTTTACCAACCTGGTTGCTAATGACTGTTTTCGTCATTGGTGGTGGGTTAGCGACAACTCACATCGTTAGCCAGAACCTAGAAGAAGGGTTGGCGTATCGTGCAGATATTCTCGCGAGTGGCGCGGCGAGCAACTTAACCGCTGCCATTGCGTTTGAAGACATAGCGTCAGCCAAAGAGCAATTGACGGCACTGAGCTATGACCCTGACCTTGTTCATGCAAAGGTCTTGAGAGATAGCGGTTCAGAATTCGTGTCATTCTCTCGCTTGCCAAAGGATTGCGCGCCACATCCAGCCGGGTTCATCTGTAATCAGACCGCTCTAGAGCGCGTGGTCAAACCGATTCAAATGGGCAGTGAGAAGCTGGGGACGTTAGAGCTTTATTTCACTAAAACGCGCGTGGCAGATGAGAAGCAAAGACTCACGGGTTTCCTTGTCATGGCGACGGTGGCGTTGTCGTTGTTCGCGCTATTCTTTGCGCGCCTGATCCATGGATTTGTTTCGCAGCCCCTGTCATCACTGCATCGCTCCATGTCGAACATGATTCGGTTAGGTATAATGAGCAACACACTTCCGGTTACCCGTTATGACGAGCTAGGGCAGCTCACCGAGTGTTTCAATGACATGGTGACAAGCTTGTATGAGCGGGACAAACAGCTAACGGCAACGCTGAGCCAACTGGAAGAGAAAAGTATTTATATCAATCACGTATTGGATACGATTGATCACGGTATTTTGGTTATCGCGCCGGGCGACGTAGTGACTTACTTTAATCCAGCGGCAGAGATAGAGTTGAAGTCGATGGGCTGTGACCCAACAAACCTCGACCATATTTTGTCTAACTTCCTGCCAGCGACGACCTTGTTAGAAGTCTCAAGTGCGATTGATGAGCATCGTCCAATCCATGCTGTTGAAATCCGACATCGTGTTTCGGGCAAAGTGTATCGCGTGCGCTCAACACCAATGGCATCGGCACAACATTCTTTGGTGCAATTTGAAGACATCACTACGCTCCAAACGGCTGAGCAGCGCCGTAAACTCGCCGAATTGATCTTTGACCAAAGCAAAGATGCAACGCTTGTTCTTTCTAGAAGCCTATCCGTTGAAGCGCAAAACCGTGCTTGTTTGAAGACGTTTGGTGCGGTGGAGCATTGGAATCAGATGTTCTCGAGCGACCTTGGGCGACTGCCGTATACCGAGTTTAAAACGTTGTTGAGAAAGGGGGTGTACACCTGGCACTCTCACTTGTTCTGTATTTCTGGCACCATCCTTCCTTGCCGCATTGATGCAAGGACAGTGACCAATAGAAATGGAAAAGTGGAAGCCTTTGTTATTTCCATTTTCGACCAAACAACACGACTTGAGCTTAAACGCCTGAACCATATGGCGCACCACGATCCTCTGACCCAACTGGCAAACCGCACCCATGCTATGGCGACGTTGGCACAGGAGCATGCCATCGGGCAGGACATGCATGTTCTGTTTGTTGACCTAGACGGCTTTAAGAACGTCAATGACCTCTATGGACACAACGTTGGCGATGAACTGTTGAAGGTAATTGCTAAGCGCCTTAAAGGCTGCGTATCTTCGGGGGATTTGGTAGCGAGATTAGCGGGCGATGAGTTTTTGCTGGGCATTCGCGGCAGTGAGCAAATCGAACATATCATGCAGCGTTTGATGAAGAAGCTGAATGAAGTCATCATGGTCGAAGGCGTGCGACCACGTGTGAGTGCCAGTATTGGCGTTCGCTATTGGGCGAGTCATGACGAGACGCCACTTAAAACGGTTATCGATCAGGCCGATAAAGCCATGTATGAAGCCAAGGCGATGGGCAAGAATCGTTACGCTTACGCAAGCGAGGGCGCAAACACTGTACTACTTTGAAACATAAGAAGATGCACAACAATAAGAGAGACACAGTGGACTACCTCGACACTTTAGCTACACATTGCCTTGCGTTTATCGAGAAAGAGATGCAAACAGACACCGCGCACGATACCAGCCATATCCTGCGCGTTGTTAAAACCGCCGAAGCCCTTTGTGAGATTGAAAATGCGAATAGGGCGGTTGTTCTTCCTGCCGCCTATCTGCATGATTGCTTCACGTTTCCTAAAAATCACCCTCAGCGAAGCGAGAGCTCGCGATTTGCCGCCGATAAAGCCGTCGCGTTTCTTCGTTCCATCGATTACCCCGCGGAGTTTTTGGAAGCCATTCACCATGCCATTGTTGCCCACAGTTTCAGTGCCAATATCACACCGGAAACTGTGGAAGCCAAAATCGTTCAAGATGCGGATCGTCTTGATGCGTTAGGGGCGGTTGGTGTTGCGCGCTGTATTCTGGTCAGCGCGAGTTTGGGACGCCAATTGTATTCGCTGGTCGATCCTTTCTGCGAAGAGCGGGAACCAGACGATCACACGTACACGCTCGATCATTTCTATACAAAGCTTTTGGGTTTGCCTTCAACCATGCAAACCGCAGCAGCGCAAAGAGAAGGTGAGAAGCGCGTGGCGTTTATGAAGACGTTTATCGATCAACTTGATCACGAAATTTAAAGCCCACTTGGGCAAAAATGGGAGCAGGAATGTCCAACACGCAGTTGGTTTTAGCAACCAAAGATGATGCCAGTCTATTGCAGGAAGCTGCGTTAACTGCATTTCATGCAGACTATAAACTTTACGGCGGCTATCCACCCAATATTGAATCGCTGGGCTGGTTCTATGAGCGAATCGCGGATAAGCAATTCTTCAAGATAGTCGTCGACACGGCTTTTGCTGGTGGTCTTTGCATTGAAGACACTGGCGATGGCGGGATGGACATTCGTTATCTGTACATAAGCGAGGCGTTTCAGAACAAAGGCATCGGACAAGACGTTATGTCGATGGCAGAAAACTTGCTCCCTGACATTCAACAAATCTACCTATTAACGCCCTACAAAGCCTTCAGAAACCAGTACTTTTACGAAAAGCTCGGCTACAAAAAGATCGGTGAGTTTCACCCTGATCCCGATAACGAGTTTGTGGTGTTTGAGTATCAAAAACGTCTCTGACAAAACGCAACGAGTTTGAATAATCTGGTTGTGTTTAACTGCAAAGCGTAACCAGATTAAGACGCCGATTCTTTTTTTACTGAACCCATCAAAAAGCCTTCTTTAATTTTTAAACTTTCTGTTAGTGTGGATTTTTGTACTAAGCATAACTGCACGAAGGAAGTGTTATGTCTATTGAAGGGGCGATTACCTTTACGATCGCAATATTCATCTTTGTAATAACCCCTGGGCCGGGTATTTTCGCCATTTTGGCGAGAGCGATGGTGACGGGCTGGCGTGATTGTATTGTTATCATGTCGGGTATGGTTTTGAGTGACCTCATTTATCTCACCCTTGCTTGCTTTGGTTTGGCGACCATTGCAGAAAACTACTCAGAGCTGTTTACCGTTATTCGCTATGCTGGCGCGGCATATCTGATTTTCTTGGGCTACAAAATGTTCAAGGCGTTGCCTCAACTTGCTGAAATCTCGGCGAAACCTCAACGCAAGTCGAAAGGCTATGTTGCGGATTTCATGCAGGGATTTCTCATCTCAGCGTCGAATCCGAAAGTCATCATTTTCTACATCGCATTTTTGCCGACCTTTATGGATCTAACCGTATTGAGCATGAGTGATGTTGTGTTGGCGAACGTGCTTGCAGGCATCGCATTGATGAGCGGCGGTATGCTGATTGCCGTTTGTGCTGACAGAGCAGCGCGTTTGCTGAAAACAGAAAAAGCCATCAAGCGCATGAATCGCAGTGCGGGATCTATCATGATTGGCGCAGGTGCTTACCTAGCATTAGCCGATAAACGTGCCCCGAAAATCGAGAAAGCCGCCTCTATTTGGCGGCTTTTTTAATTATGGTTTAGCTCGTCTGGCTGTGACCATTTCACAATGGCGCGAATGTTCATCAGCAAAAAAATGACGTTGGCGATCATCATGGCAAGGCTGTCAGTTAAAAAGCCTACACATATCCAAGAGGTGTTGCCGCAAATCATGAGATAAAAGCCAACCTTGTTCTTATTGCCGATCTGCCAAATCGCTAGAAAGGTCAGCACCATCGCTAGCCAATCGATACCGTAGTATTGAAAGAAATCCATCTCCATCTTAATCCTTTATGCAATGTTTGCGGTTTGCTTATCCATCGCAACAAACTCTAGAGAAATGGCCGAAATGAGCGATGGCGTGATAAGGGGGTGCTTTTGCGTTGCGGCAACAATAACGATATCGATAGCAGGCAATGGAGGTAAATTGCTGTTTTCGATGATCTGCAAATCATCAGGCACGCTGCTTCTTGCCATCGCTGAAACCGCCATACCTTTTCTAACGACCGCTTTTAATGTTGAAGCACTGGTGGTGAAGGTTAACAAGTCAACGTCGATACCAAACTTGCCAAGGCCATCTAAGGCAGTAGTGTGAAACTTACAGTTTTTATCGAACAATGCCAGCGGGAGTGGTCTACGAGCAATGAGACTCGCATTGTCACCGCAAATCCAAACCCCTTTATCGTGTTTGAGTAGCCAGCCTTCATCGGAATCCGGCGCACGCGTGACGATTGCCAAGTCCAATTCGCCGCAGTCTAGGCGTTGACGAAGACGTGTACTTGATGCGCAAAGCACATCAAAAGTGATGGGGCGATTAAGCGTTCGTCTCAAACTTTCAAGTAGGTCTGGCAATAGGCCGTCTGTGTAATCGTCAGGGCAACCAATACGAATAGGGCGCGCGGTATCTTCCCGTTTGAAAGCATCCAGTGCTTCATCGTGTGAGGCCACAAGGCGGCGTGCATGGCTCACCAACCTTTGCCCTGCGAGGCTGAGCGTTAAGGGCCTCTTCTCTCGGTCAAACAGTGGCTGCCCAGCTCTTCTTCCAGCTTTTTAATCTGCATGCTGATGGCGGATTGTGTGCGGTGAATTTGAGCCGCGGCGCGTGTAAAGCTGCCCGTATCAACAATCGCGAGAAAGCTTCTTAATGAGTCGATGTCCATACCTGTCAGGCCTTCTATCAGGATTTCGAATACTAGGTATCAAAACTATGCGTTAGAAACCCGTGCATCTCCCAAGCATACTGTTTTCAGCCAGACGAATGCAAAGGAGTGAGTTATGAAGTTGATTATTGGAAATAAAAACTACTCGACATGGTCGCTACGTGGTTGGCTAGTGCTTCGTGGGTTCGATATCGATTTCGAAGAAGTTGAAATGGCTCTTTTCTCAACCGAGTTTTATGACGAGATTGCAAAATACTCAGGTGCGGCGAAAGTGCCCGTTTTGGTTGATGGTGACATTTCGGTGTGGGATTCGTTGGCGATCTGCGAATACGTCAATGATACCTACCTAGATGGTAAAGGCTGGCCTTCTGAGCCCGCTCAAAAAGCGAAAGCTCGCGCGATTGCTGCAGAAATGCATTCGGGCTTTGGCGCATTAAGAAATGAAATGCCAATGAACATTCGTGGGCGTCGCAAAGTGTCTCCTTCTCGAGACTGTGAGAAAGATATTGCCCGAATTGATGACATTTGGTCATCACAGATGAAAGAATTTAGTGAGAAAGGCGGTTGGTTATTCGGAGACTTCTCGATTGCTGACGTTATGTATGCGCCAGTTGTGCTTCGCTTCATCACTTACGGTGTAACACTGTCAGACGATGCTCAGCGATATGCAACGCATGTGATCCAAAATGCTGCATTACAGCAGTGGATTGAGGAATCTCAACAAGACACCAGCGTTATCCCAGAAGATGAAGCCGGTGTTGACGTGGCATAAGTGTTTCCTTGTGTGTATGCCACGTTGAAAACTTCTTTCCTTACCATACCTTCAGCGGGCGAAAGCCCGTTTTTTTTGCCTGAAATTCACCCGTATCGACACTTTCTTTGATGTAGCCCATCTCTTTGTCCTCACACTTGGGTTTAAGGTGCTTGTCCATCTTGCAGAAAAGAAGTCGCACACCGATGACCACAATTAATCAAGAAAGACTCGTTGAGCATTTTATTGAGCTGGTAAAAATTGACAGTGAATCTGGCAATGAAAAAGCTATGGCAGAAACCCTTGCTGAGCAACTTGGCAACATGGGCTTTGAAGTAAGCAAACTGCCAGTTCCTGCACACATTTCTAACGGCTTTAACGTTTACGGTAAGCTGAAAGGCGAACTGGATGGCAGCATTCTGTTCAGTAGCCACATGGATACCGTGACCCCGGGTAACGGCATTGAGCCAATCATCGAAGACGGTGTTATCCGTTCTAAAGGTGACACCATTTTGGGTGGTGATGACAAATCAGGCATCGTTGCGGTCATGGAAGCGGTTCGCGCAATCCAAGAAAGTGGTGTTGCACACAAGACCATCGAAGTGGCGTTCACCGTTTACGAAGAGTTGGGCCTTGAAGGTGCGAAGCACTTCGATATGAGCAAAATTGAATCCCAACAAGCGATTGTACTGGATTCAGGTGGCCCAATCGGCACTATCATCACCACGGCACCTGGTCAGCAAAGCCTGAAAATCACCATCAAAGGCAAACCAGCGCACGCGGGTCTGGCACCAGAGACAGGTATCAACGCACTAACAGTTGCTTCTGATGCAATCAGCGCAATGAACCTGAGCCGTATTGACGAAGAAACCACGGCAAACATTGGTGTGGTTCGCGGTGGTCAAGCAACGAACATTGTTATGCCTGAGCTATACCTAGAAGCGGAAGCGCGCTCTCTGGATGACAACAAGCTGGCAGCACAAGTGGCACACATGGTGTCTACCTTTGAAGCGGCAGCTGAAAAGCACGGTGCAGGCATCGAAATCGAATCAACCCGTTCGTACAATGCGTACAAACTGGCTGATGACGATGCGCACGTTGCGTCTATCAAAGCAGCATTTGAGTCAATTGGTATCGAACCTGTGACCAAGCCAACGGGCGGCGGTTCTGATGCAAACGTCTTCAATGAGAAAGGCTTGAAGACGGTTAACCTGTCTACCGGTATGTCGAAAGTACACACCACAGAAGAATTCATTGCGATTGCAGATATGGTTGCAGTGAGTGATTTCATTCGAGCTTACGTGACACAATAATCGTTGCGAAGATTGATACTAAGCCGCCTCATTGGGCGGCTTTTTCGTTCTATGTCAAACGCACAACGCTATGAAAACCAAGGGACGTAGATGTGTTGATAACCAATACCTACCGCGACATAAACCAATAGCATGGCCATAAGAAGCGTAAACGCGCGCAAGTAAAATGGCTTTTCTATCTGTTTGCCAAGCAGTGTGCCGACCAGTGAGTAAGACGCGGGTGCACCGAAAGCGAGTACTGATAAAATGCTATCCAGAACAGGCTTGAATAGCCAGAAATACCCGCCGCCGGAAACTGAATGGTCACTATGGGTAGGGTTGCGATATACCCTTTCGGATTGAGCAGTTGCAGCATCAAACCGTCCATATAAGTGAGATGAGAAGCTACCTTTTGGTCGGCATTGAAGCTCACATCAGCACGAAGCAGTTTGAAGGCAATGTACAAGATATAAGTGCACCCCACGATACTCACATACGGCAGCATTGAAGCTGTAATCAGAGAGCCGCCCACCAAACTCATGGTAAGAAACAGCAAAAACATGGCGGACGCAACACCTGCAAAGTAACCCAGATTCTGTCTAGTGCTCCGTTGTACGCCACCGTGAAGCCCCAGTAAATTGACAGGGCCGGGCGAGTACATAATGCCAATGGCATATGCCCATAGTTCTAACATGGTGAGAATTCCTGATGTGTTGATTTTTGGTGCTAGCGAGAAAGCTAGGTGGTCTGCAATTGGTATTGCTTCGGTGTCATGCCGTAGACGCGTTTAAATCGTCGATTGAAATGGCTACTGTCAGCAAAACCGAACTGCTGTGCGGCTTCGCTGGAAGGCACGCCCGCCTCTAGTGCTTTTCTGGCGTTGTTGATGCGGCAGTTAAGAATGTATTGGTGCGGCGTTATTCCAAACTGCGCGCGAAACTGACGAATGAAATGAAACTTTGACATGTTCGCAGCATCTGCGATGTCATCAATGCCGATATCCTGACTTAGATTGTCTTGCACATAGTCTTTGGCGCGAAGCAGCAGGGTATCTTTGCGATTGGTTTGAGGTAATTCATCCAGTTTGCCCGCTTTCGATACCATGGCGTGAGAGAGCTGAAACAGTGCCGACTCTTGCTCGATTCGACGAGACTGCGGATTTTTGAGCGTCTGAGCGAGGACGAGAGCTTGGTTTCTCAATACAGGGTCATCAACCAAACAACCTTCAATTCTCAATTGTGCTGGATGAGTAACGCCAAGGGCGAGAAACTGAGACTCAAAACTGTTGGGGTGGATATATAGCATCAGGTATTCGAGGTCTTTGTCGCCACCTGAGCTACCGTCATGAACATCTTCTGGGTTAAAAAGCAGTACACCACCCGCGGGGCTTTTATGGAAGGCTCCTTGGCAGAAGAAGTCTTGGCGGCCTTGTAACGTCACACCGATCGAGAACTCTTCGTGAGCATGCTTGTCGTAGGTGAAATCGCTCATATTGGCATCAAGCACCGACACCCCATCAAGGTGTTGGCTATTGATGAATTGAAAGCGATTTTCCGTGCTCACAGTGATTCCCTTATTCCGTGTCGTTAACTATTAAACAGAACTATAGGGGTAGAAAGCGAATAAAACTTGAACAAAATTGCTCAATATTGCTGTTGGGATGGGTTTCTCGGCAATCACGTTTCAGGGAGCGACATTTGTCTGATGTGCTGGCGTAACTCTTTGGCACTCATTTCTGTGAGGATCACACTCACAAACATGTAGATACCTACAGCGAACTCAATACCAGCCCACGCAAAGCTCGCGTTTCCTAACGAGATAAAGGCCAGTACCAGCATCAGCATCGCGATAAGAATTTGAAACAGCTGAGGGTATGAAATGTTAAGCGTGTCGTTGGAGAGGTCTTTTTCGATAGTGATTGGCAAGGTGGCATATCCGAAAGTGACGCGCACCTTGCCGTTTTTCATCATGTCATTGAAGCCATTATTGTTAAGTGCTTCTTGGAGAGAAGTCAGCTCCACTAGAAGCCTCCGAAAGACTCTGAGTGGCCGTATGTTGAACCGCAGCGATCACACTGGTGATACGCACTACCAAGCATTAAATCCATAGAGTTGGAAAGAATAATGGTGGCTCGTTGAAAAAGAGAGCTATCAGGCTCTGGTTTGCGAGGCTCCAGCTCAACACATGTGTGTGTCGTCATGGTGCCACATTTCTCGCAGAATAGTTTGTTGTTTAGTTCTGTCATATCGCCTACCTTGGTCCTGTGAACAGAATCCTGTGCTACAGCAAATGTTCGTTCCAATGCTTTGTGCTGTAAGGATGTTTTTAGCGTACGGATCGGAGATGACATCTCTACTTTCTTGGGTGTTTGTTGTGACTCATGTCACATTAATGGCGAGGTTTCGTTTTTAATTTAACCAGTTGCACGCATGTCTCTGAAGACGACAACGCGGTTTCTTCCGCCATTTTTTGCCTTATAAAGTGCTTTGTCGGCTTCATCAAAGAAGTGTGATTTATCACTGGTGGTTGCGGTTGATACATAGGAAAGCCCAATACTGACTGTCACAATATCCAATTCGTTGTCGGCATGAGGAATGCGTAAATCTTCTACACTTCCACGCAGACGCTCTGCCAATTGTTTGAGAGAAGTTGGCGTTGTGTTTGGAATGATAACCGCGAACTCTTCACCACCGATCCGCGCTAACGTATCGGACGATCGCAGCAAACTGTCTGACAGTGCTTTGCAGATGTTTTGAAGACAATAGTCACCCAGAGTATGACCATAGCGATCGTTGTATTTCTTGAAGTGATCAACGTCGATCAACATTAATCCTAACCCAGAGCCTTCTCGTTGGTTGCGCCGCCATTCACTCTCGTATTCACTATCAAACATGCGTCGGTTAGCTATCCCTGTAAGGGGATCAAGGTTCGCCATGCGAAGCAGGTTTTGTTCTCTGTCGCGGTATTCTTTGTTCACCGCTTCAAGCAGATGGTTATAGGCAATCGAAATGGCGGCGTTCTCTGAGCCACGTTCAAAGGAAATGGTGCGGTCAAATTCTTTCTGCTCACGCATTTCATCCACTTGATGCATGAGATCGATCAGTTCGTCTTTAAGCCCATGCTCACCATAGTTAAGCCCAATGGTTTCGGTTTGTGGGGATACCCTTAGCGGATAAAAACGGTTGACCAGTGAAAGTACAAGATAACCAACACCAAAGGCCCATGCGCCACATGCCACAATGCCAATAAACTGAGTGATGAGTTGCTCACTACGTGTTGCACCGTCAAAAGCAGAAAGGGGGCCGACAATCGCCACGGCTAACGTGCCCCAAATACCGCCACCTAGGTGAACAGGCACCGCATCAACCACGTCATCAAGCTTTTTATGAACCAGAAGGTGCGACACAAGTACACTGATGATGCCGCCAATAAACCCAACGAGTGCAGCCATATGAGGCGACAAAACATTTGCACCTGCTGTAATAGATACCAGACCTGCCAGCAAGCCATTCAGGCAATATCGAATTCCTCGCATTGAATGTAAATGCCACGAAAAAATCAGTGCCGCAACACCACCAAAGCAGGCGGCGAGCGCGGTATTTGCAAACACAAGAGGTAACGTTTCATTAGGTGTAATAAGACTGCCACCGTTAAAACCAAACCAGCCAAAAAACAGCAGGAAGGTGCCCAGAGCGGAGAGGGGCAGATTCTGACCAAAGATGTCCTGCACTTTTCCTGCTTCATTAAAACGACCCAGTCGGGGACCCAAAATAATAATGCCAGCCAGTGCTAACCATCCTCCAACGGAATGGACAACTGTTCCGCCCGCAAAGTCGATGAAACCGAGTTCTCGCAGCCAGCCTTCGCCATGGTCAGTAAAGTGCAAACCGTTCCAAATCCAGTGACCAGACACAGGGAAAATAACTGCCGAGATCAGTAGCGCGCAAAGCAAGTAGCCGGAAAAACGCATACGTTCGGCTACGGCACCAGCGACGATGGTGGTGGCGGTGCCGCAGAACATCATTTGAAAAAGGAAAAAGGAGAGAAGAAGGTGTTCGCCATTAACGTCGAAGATAAAGCTGTCAAAACCGACTAGCCCATTGATTGATGTGCCATACATCAATCCAAAACCAACCACCCAGAAACTGACGCCCGCAACGCAAAAGTCAGCGACGTTTTTTAAAGCAACATTGATGTTGTTTTTACTTCGCACTAACCCGCTTTCAAAGCAAGTAAAGCCTGGCTGCATTAATAAAACCAATGCCGTACACAACATCAACCAGACGACATCGAGAAGCTCACCCTGTATTTGAATTGATTCCATGCTCACCCGAAAACCGATAGAAGAAAATCATGTCGTCTATCGAAAACCCTTTTAAGAATTGATCGGCGCAGTGCGCTTTGGTTCTAAGTATTGTTCATTTGTCGCACTTTTGGGGCGCGGCGGGTAAAAAGTCTTTTAATTCAGTGGGCGTATAGAGTGGAAGAGCTTTAAAAGGTGCAGGTCGTGACAACCCGCACCTCGTTATTTAATAGTGGATGGCGCGCGGGAGAACTTTGGCTTGGGCTATCCAGTCCTCGACTTTGGTTTCACCTGGAAGTTGGCGAACGAGGTTTTTCTCTTCGTTCACTTCTTCCATTTTCGCGGCAAGGTTAGCCGCATTGCGCTGGGCAAGCTCTGGAACGGTATCGACACCTGCATGCTCGAGCAGATCGGCATATTGGGTGCTGATCCCTTTAATGCGTGCCAAATCTGCGCGATTAATCCATTTTAGAATGAGTTTGCCACTGATATCGCTTTGCTCAGCGATAGCTTTGCGGCCGTTAGGTTGTGCTCCTTGCTCCAAAAGCTGCTCAATAGTTGAGATGCCAATGGCTTCTAACTTCTCAGCATACGTGGCACCAATACCTTCAATATCAACTAGCTTGGTCATTTGCTCTGTCTCCTTAAACGTTGAGCGAAAAGATCTGCTCGCCAGCGGAAAGTAATAAAGAAGGCTCCACGGCGTTTTGACAGACCCAGATAAACGACTCTTTGTGTCTCGCCTGATCTTGTCTCGATTTTGGTAACAATTAAGGGTTTGCTGATATTCGCTACCCCAAAAAAGAAGCCTGCAAGAGCAGGCTTCGGATTCTTGGGCTTTTTGCTTTTTGTTAGAAGTTACTCACCAGAATTTTGTTTTCTTCAATCATGGTGGAAAGAACATCTGAACTGGATGCTGAAGGTGCACCAACAAGTGCTGCAAGATCAGCGACGGACGTATCACTAAATACAATTTGCTGGTCTACCACGTCACCGTCTGTCGCGATAGACAGTACTGCTTCGTTGTCGTCATTGTTTTCTAATGACACTAGGTAGTCGCCGATGTTTTCTTCTTCGACGCCACCAAGGACGTCAGTAAAGTCGAGAACATCTAGAGTAGGTGAGTAGTCAACGATGGTATCGACAGTGTTTGCACCCGCGTCAGCTTGTAGGAAGACAAAAGTATCTGATCCTTCGCCGCCTTTGAGAGTATCAGACCCTGCACCGCCAACGATGAGGTCATTGCCTAAGCCACCGTCGATGAAATCATCGCCAGCATAGCCATGGATTTCGTTGTCATCGGCGTCACCGATGAGCAAGTTGTTGCCGTCATCGCCTTCAACTTCGTAGTCATCTGTTAGGTCATGGAGGTCGTCATCTGCAGTTTCACCTGCTCTGATGTCGAACTCTGTATCCACCGTCTCTCCCAAGTCATTTTCGAGTTTGATATCGAAGTGCTCGAGTTCGTCGCCCGCGAGAGCTTCTGACGTTAAGTGGTAGGCATATTCACCTTCCGCATGACGCGGGTCGTCTTGACCAAAGATAGTGAGCTCACCGTGTTCGGTGTGAATGACAACGGTTGAGTCAGGCACGTCATAGTCTACGCCATCCACAGTGACGGTTTTGATATGCCAGCTACCGACAGTGTTCTCTTCGTTCAGCAGGCTACCGGTTGCGAGGAAGCTGCCTTCTGATTGAGAAACAACAGCCACTTCCTCGAACGCCAATTCACCGTTATTACCGAGCAGTGCATCAAAGTCTTCATCAGAGACAAACTCAAAATTGTCATCTGTCAGGTCTGCTGGGTCGATACCTACCAACGTCAGCGTATTGCTGCCCATTGTGATGACTGCGTCACCGTCAACGACAGAAATAGCCAGTGCTGACATCGAGAGGGCACCCATTGAACGAGGAATCGTGATTTTGTCGTCTCGGACGCTGAAATCAACAACGGTATCGTTACCTTTGCCGTCGTAGGCAACGGTGTTTTTACCGCTACCAAGGTCGATAGAGTTATTACCTTCACCGCCATAAACGACATCACTGCCGCTGCTGCCATGGAGGAAGTCATCGCCTTTGCCGCCAAGGAGAATGTCATCACCGCTGCCGCCATTCAGGCTATCGTTGCCTTCGCCACCGAGAAGAATATCGTTGTCGTTGGCACCAAAGAGCGTATCGTCACCTTCGCCACCGAAGACGATGTCATCGCCTTCACTGCCTGAGAGGGTATCGTCGCCCAATCCACCTTTGACAATGTCATTACCCAAGCCACCATAAGCAACATCGTCGCCGCGGCCGCCAGAATGGTGTCATTACCCTCCGCGCCAAAGAGTTGGTCAGCGCCACGACCACCAATCAATGTGTCGTTACCCTCGCCACCTTGAAGTTCGTCATCACCTTTGCCGCCATTCAGTAGGTCGTTACCCGCATCGCCATGCAGTTCATCATTGCCAAGGCCACCATTTAAGATGTCATTGCCCTCGCCACCATCGAGATCATCACTGCCTCTGCCTCCAAATAGGGTATCATTCCCAGCATCGCCCTCGAGGTCATCATTACCTTTGCCACCATAGAGGGTGTCGTTGCCGTCACCGCCTTTGATGATATCCGCGCCAAGGCCACCGTTTACTGTATCGTTACCCGCATCGCCTTTGAGGTAATCACTGCCACGACCACCGAAGATGATATCGTCATCTGAGCCACCGAAGATGCGGTCAGCACCTTTATTACCGTGCAAAGTATCGTTGCCTGAGCCGCCATAAATATTGTCAGCACCTTTGCCGCCATAGGCGAGGTCATCCCCAGTGCCACCTTGAAGCTCATCGTTGCCCAAACCGCCTTTTAGCGTGTCATTGCCCGCATCGCCGTGCAGTTCATCATTGCCACGACCGCCGTTAAGCACATCGTTGCCTTCACCGCCATCAAGGTCGTCTTGCCCTCTTCCGCCAAACAAGGTGTCATTGCCGATATCACCTTCAAGGTCGTCATTTCCTTTTCCACCTTTTAAGGTGTCATCACCATCACCACCTTTGATCACATCTGCACCCAGGCCACCGTTTACAGTATCGTTGCCCGCGTCACCTTTAAGGTAGTCGTTGCCACGACCGCCAAAGATAATGTCATCATCCGAGCCACCGAAAATACGGTCTGCGCCTTGATTGCCGTGCAAGGTATCATTACCAGATGCGCCATAAATGGTGTCTGCGCCTTTGCCACCTTTCGCAGTATCGTCGCCGGAGCCGCCTTGAATTTCATCTTTCCCTAAGCCGCCAAGCAGTGTGTCGTCACTACTGTCACCTTTGAGGTAGTCATTACCACGGCCGCCTTTCAGCGTGTCGTTATCAGCACCGCCATAAAGGCTATCGGCACCTTTGCCACCAATCAGGGTGTCATTACCTTCAGCACCGTATAGTTCATCTTTTCCAAGGCCACCGTTAAGGAGATCATCACCTGCACCGCCTTGAAGCTCGTCTTGACCACGACCGCCAAACAATTGGTCATCACCTTCGTCACCGTGCAGTTCATCACTGCCTCGACCACCTTTAAGGATGTCGTCGCCCGTGCCGCCGTTGATGTCGTCATTGCCGCGATTGCCGTGCAACTGATCATCTCCAGACTCACCGAAGATTTTGTCTGCGCCACGACCGCCATAAATAACGTCGGCGTTTCCTGTGTATTCGTAAAGGACGCCATCGACTTCTACGTCTTCATACACTTCGGTCAGAGAAACGTTATCTATTAGTGCACCATAGCTGTCTGATGCGCCCTCACCGCTGAAGGTTACCGTGATATTTTCTGTGCCTTCAGGAATGATGAGGTAGCCCTGATAGTTTTCAAACTGCGTGTTAGGTTGGGTGTTGTCGAAAAACTGGGAGAAGAGCACAATGCCATCTTGGTCGGTAATCTCTACCGAGAACTGACTTGTCTCTGTGTTGCCGCCTTTATAACGGTTGGCATAGTCAAAGTTCAGCTCTAATGCAGAATAGGAGTTTCCTGTTAGCGAAGAGACATCGATAGTCTGTTGGACTGTTGAGTTTGCGGTGGAATCAAGCTCCATGATGGTGTTTGAGATGTCGTTTGCAGGACCGCCACCGAAGCCGCCTTGTTGGAACTCAATTTTCACGTCATCCGGCGTACTCCAACCTTCAACTTGGTCGTCATCAAACAAGCCCCAGCGGCGGCGGCTGTCATCACCCCAAGCTTCCAAATCGCCATTAACTGAAAACTCGCTACTGTTAGTCGCGTTGGTACCGGTATCACCAAACAAGGTGTCTGCGCCGCGACCGCCATAAATGGTGTCGTCGCCCAAGTCTCCGTAAGCACGGTCTTCGCCGTTGCCCGCTTTAATCACGTCATCGCCATTTGAGCCACGAAGGTTATCGTCACCTTGATAGCCATAAATGGTTTCGTCAGGAGAGTCACCGTCGATGACATCGTCTTGATTTGTGCCACGGATGACGATTTCTTCCGGTGAGTCATCAACACTCGCAGACAAGGTGGCGAAACCCGGGCCGGGTTCTTCGTCGTCACCGAGTGGATCCGTGTTTTGGGCATCATCGTTATTGGCAAAAGAACGTTGAGAGGATGAGAAGCTGTTGTTGGCAAGAAAATCGAATTGGTCGCGGGTGATGTCTAGATCCGGGTTTAACTCCACAATGCGCTCGAAAAGAGACTCGAGAATACTTTGTCTAGAATCCTCTCCGCCACCGTCTTCATTGAAACCAGTGAAGATAGGACCGGAGCCGCTTTGCAGTGACTCACCTGCGGCGGTCTCTGCGTCTTCTAATTCGAGAGGGTCATCGCCGCTTTCAATCGCCGCAATGATGTTGGCAATGTCTTCGGGTAACTCGAGAGCTTCAGCACCTTCGTCGTCAACGAAGAAAATGTCTCCGTTAAGCACTAAGGAGTCGTCTTCGGTCTGAACGATTGCCATTTCCCCAAAATTTGAGCTAACAATGCGCCTTGATTAAGAACCGAGCCGTTCTCCACGGGGGTTACACCTCCGTCTGGGGAAACTGCAACCGCTTTACCTTCAATCTGAGTAACTACAAGCGTGTTATCCATTACTGCCACCTCTATCGATTTGCCTATCGAGTTAACGCAACTTCACACAATAAAAAGTAGGCATAAGATACAAGTGATTCAAATATAAAATTATTGTCTCAAATGTGAGATCGAAATATTGCAAATATATAGGTCATCATATGGTTAAAAATATCATTAAAAACAGAAAGTAATGGGGTTTCTAATTGGCTCGGGGAAAAAGAGTGGGTAATAAGGGTAAAAATATTTTTTTCTCTTTCTTTTTGTGAAATAAGTTTTATAGACAAGTTTGATGGTTTACTGGGCACTCACAGCCATCTGAATCAGACGAAATGAAATCGACATGTTCTGAAGGAGAAGGGGAAGAGATAAATCCCAATATTAACGTATACGTTATATGCGGTTTAAATTTGGAAATCAGGTGTAATTTCACTACCAAAGTAAACTTTTCAAAGGTAAGAATGAATTATGTGATTAATAAATGAGATTAAAATGAAATGTATGCATTAAATTCTTATTTATGATTCTACTAATATATTTATTAATGTATACATTGAAGGCCTGAAATCGTGTTACTAGGATGTTAATGAGAACGTGCTTCGAGGTACGTGTTCATGACTCATAAGGAGATACACGATGTTAGGACGTCACTTCATTCGAACGGTTGTCAGCTTGTCGTTGGGGCTAGCCGTAACCAGTTTTTCTGCCTCCGCTGCTACGATCCTTAAAGTACAGACTTCAACTCAATCTGGCGGCTATTCCTTTGGATACCTCAAAGATAACTGGCTTCCTAAATTGGAAAAAATGACGAACGGAGAAGTGAAAGTTGAGCTACTTCCGATCAAATCTGTCATGCCTCGAAATGAAACACCAGAAGGGGTTGCCGCAGGGATTTTGGGTGGAGATCTGACTTCTATTGCCTATTTCAGTGGCCGTAATCCTGCCTTTGCTATTTTGGGGGATTTGATCGCTGGTTATGACTCCCCGGCACAGGTTCAAGCGTTTTGCAAAGACGGTGGTGGTGCGCAAGCGCTTCAGACGCTGTGGGATAAAACCTTACCCGGTCGTATTCATGTCGTAGGCTGCGGTGCCGTTTCTAAAGAAGCCTTGGTATCAAAAGTGCCGATCCGCAGTGTTGACGATCTGCAAGGCGTAAAAATTCGTTCTCCTGAAGGGTTGGCCGCGTCCGTTTTCCGCGCAGCCGGTGCTAGCCCAGTCAATATTCCTTTCTCTGACGTTTTCACCTCCCTTGAAAAAGGCGTGGTAGATGCAGCAGATGCGTCGGCTTATGTGAATAACGACCGTAATGGCTTCCACCAAATCGCTAAATACCCGCTTTACCCTGGCATCCATTCCATGGCAGTTCACCAGTTTACTGTCAGCAAGAAAAAGTGGGACCGACTCACGCCAGAGCAACAACAAGCACTGACGGATTGGTTTTACCTTGCCTATGCCGATTTACTCAACGCGCTAGATGAACAAGACAAGACGCTCGTCGCGCGAGATCAGGCAGACGAGAACATCGAAGTTATCGATTGGACGCAAGAGGAGCGAGACAAGTTTCGCAGGATCGCTCAGGGCGCATGGGAAGAAACCGCAAGTAAGTCTCCAGAAGCAAAAGCGGCACTTGAAGCTCACTACAACTACATGCGTGAAAACGGACTGCTGTAAACAAAGGGGCGGGAGATGCCTCTTCCGCCAAGCCATAACCGACTTCAGGTGTAGTGAATGAACGGAATCAAATTCGCAGACGTTGCCAGCAAGATCAGCGTATTTATAGGCAAAACCTGCGGCATATTTTACGCCACAGCCATCATATTGGCGGTCAATGAAGTGATCGCAAGGTATGTTTTCGATGCGCCGACATCGTGGAGCTTGGAAATCATCATGGCGTTGTGTGGCAGCACATGGCTACTCAGCGCAGGTGCAGTGACACAGCAACAACGCCACATCACAGTGACAGTGATGGAACTGGTGGTGAGCAAAGCGACATGGCGTTGGATGCAACGTTTGGCATTGGCGATTAGCATGCTTGCCGTCGCAGGACTTATCTGGGCAGCATGGGATCCAGCCATGCATGCGGCGACGTACATCGAACGCTCTGGCAGTGCATTTAACCCGCCGCTGCCGACCTATTTCAAAGTGCTACTTTTGGTCGCTGCATGCCTATTTTTCGTTCAGCTTGCGGCCAACCTCGTTCTCTCATTTTCTAATGAGGAGGAGGCAGTATGAGCATTGAACTCATTACGCTATCAATCATTGGTAGCCTTTTCCTGCTGATGGCCATTGGTGTGCCATTAGGTGCAACAACCTTACTGGTATCAGTAACGACAGCACTGCTGAATTTTGGGTCGGATGGCCTCATCCTCATCTCCAGCAATGTTGTTCATGTATTTGAAAAACATGCGCTCATTGCCGTTCCGTTTTTTGTCTTTATGGCGAACATTCTTGAACGGTCTGGGGTTGCAAAAGAACTGTTTAACAGCATGGCGATACTGGGCGGGCAGATGCGCGGTGGCATTGCCGTTCAAACGGTGTTCGTCAGCGTTGTTTTGGCGGCGATGAGCGGTGTTGTAGGCGGTGAAATCGTGCTGCTCGGCCTTATCGCGCTGCCTCAAATGTTCCGCCTTGGCTATGACAGAAAACTGTCGATAGGGACGATTGCGGCATCAGGTTCACTAGCGACGTTAATTCCTCCGAGCGTTGTATTGATTGTTTACGGCGCGGAAGCGGGTGTGTCTGTGAAAGACCTCTTTACCGCGGGCGTTGTTCCGGGGTTAGTGCTGGCATTTCTCTATGTCGCCTACGTGATGATTCGCTGCCGGATGAACCCAGCGTTAGGGCCAGTCTACGACAAACCGGAAGCGCAATTACCCTTTATGCAGCGTCTGGTGTATCTCAAAGGGATTGTGTTGCCCTTCTTCTTAATCGGTTCAGTATTGGGTTCGATTTACATGGGTATCGCGACAGTCACTGAATCTGCGGCAATTGGATCTGCTGGTGCGGTCATCATCGCAGCACTTCGTAAAGAACTGACGCTCGCGAATATTCGAGAAGCACTCTGGTCGACCACAGTGACGACGGGCTCAATCATTTGGCTCATCGTAGGTGCGGTATCGTTGGTGGGGATTTATAACATCATTGGCGGGACAAGCTTTCTGAATGGCCTACTGACAGGGCTAGATCTTCCGCCGTTGGCCATCATCAGCATCATGATGTTGATTGTGATGGTGCTAGGTACCTTCCTCGATTGGATTGCCATCGTCTTTATCACCGTTCCTGTGTTTACCCCTGTGGTGGCAAGCCTTGGCTTTGATCCTGTCTGGTTCGGCATTTTGTTTGCCATGAACATTCAAATTTACATGTTATCGCCGCCATTTGGTCCTGCATGTTTTTACCTCAAAAGCGTTGCGCCGAAAGACGTCACGTTGCAGGAGATTTTCCTCGCCGTGTTGCCATTTATTGGATTGCAGTTGATTGGTTTGATGCTGGTGTTGTTCTTCCCAAGTCTTGCGCTGTGGCTGCCGGGACTAACGAAGTAGGAGTGAAAAATGAAAACCTCTGATGGAAAAGATCCCGAGATTTACGAGTTTGGCTGGTGGCCAGAGATAGCGGGCGTTCTGATGGTCGCTGCGGTGTTGGGGTTCTTATTCGGATTCTCACAAGGCGTGTTGTAGGACAAGGAGCAGTAGATGTACGTGGTAACCGTCATGTTCAAGGTGTCGAATGGATATTTCAATGTGTTCAGCAACCTTGTTTTACAAAACGCAGCCTTGTCTCTCGAAGAGCCAGGATGCCTGCAATTTGATGTTTGTTTTGATGAGCCAAACCAAACCGTTTTTCTCTATGAGAAATACACGTCGAGACTCGCGTTTGAACAGCATCTCGTGACTGCGCATTTTTTCTCTTTTGATCAGGCTTGTATCGGCAAGTTGGATGAGAAAACGGTGCAGTGTTTTGAACGTGTTTGGCCAAGAGTTGGTGAGTAAAAGGAATTCGCGATGAAGCATTTCACAATCGCAGTGATGCCGGGAGATGGCATCGGCAAGGAAGTCACACCACCTGCACTTGAATTGGTGCAGGAGGCCGCAAACCAATGTGGCCTTTCACTGAGCTTTACCCATATTCCCGCTGGCGCCGAGTATTACGCCCAAACGGGAGATGCGTTTCCAGAAAGCCATTTTCAGGAAGCAAAAGCCGCGGATGCCATTTTTCTCTCTGCGATGGGTCACCCTGATATTCGCTATCCAGACGGCACGGAAATTGGGCCTCAACATGATTTGAGAAAGCGCCTTCAGCTCTATGCAGGTGTGCGACCTTGTAAAACCTTGCCGGGCTTGCCTTTGCCATTAAAAGACCCGCGGAGCTTGGCACTTGATTTCGTCATCGTCCGTGAGTCCATAGAAGGGCTATTTGCTTTTCCTCGCGGTCACGAAAAGGACGATGAGGAATACGCCCACAACTTGATGCGGATTTCTCGAACCGTGTGCGACAAGCTTTTTAACTTCAGTTTTCGTTTGTCTCAGCAAAGAAGCAAAAACGGAAAAGGCAAAAATCTCGTGACGCACATAGATAAAGCCAACGTACTGTCTTCGCAGCATCGAGCCAGACAATGGTTCTATTCCGTCGCTGAACAATACCCAGATGTTCAGGCGCAGCACCAGTATGTGGATTTTGCTGCACTGGATTTGCTGCGTCGTCCTTGGGTGTTTGATGTGATGCCAACAGAAAATCAGTACGGCGACATTCTTTCCGATATCGCGGCAGGGTTGATGGGCGGTATGGGGATGGCACCGTCAGGTGAAATTGGTGACTCGCACGCCGTGTTTCAACCGTGTCACGGCTCCGCGCCAGACATAGTCGGGCAGGGTAAGGCAAACCCAACAGCCATGATCCTTTCCGGAAAAATGATGCTGGAATACTTGGCTGACAAACATCAGTGCTACGAAGCATTGGACGCAGCAACAAAACTAGAAAGTGCCGTAGAGCAAGCATACGCAACCCATAGCATTGTTCCCTTTGAATTAGGGGGTAGCGCGGGGTTGAAACAGATTTCGGGACTCATTGGCAATAAGCTATCTGGCGTCATCGAGGAGACGTAACGCGCTAAGTGCTCGATTAAGAGCCAGATAAGGATATGAATGAAGAAAAAGCTCACTGAAACTGCGTATCAGACGGTTCGCCAAATGGTGCTCTCCAACGAGCTTGAAGTTGGAAATTACTACCTCGAAGAGGCATTGGCAGAACGCATACAAGTATCGCGAACACCGCTTCGGGAGGCGTGTATTCGCCTCGCGCAAGAGGGGTTGGTGGAATTAGTGCCAAGGCGGGGGGTTTTTATTAAGCCTATTTCCGTTGAAGAGCTAAAAGAAATCTACGAGGTGATTGCGGCTTTGGAGTTGCAGGCCATTCGTTTGCTGAGCGTAGAGCACTGCAAAGGGACGAGTTGGGAAACCTTACGCGAGCATGTTGAGGGGTTGAACCTTGCTCTCCAACAAGAAAACAAAGCCCTTTGGATGGAGCATGACACAGGGTTTCACCTTGCGCTGATAAAGCTATGTGGAAATGAAACGTTAGCCTCCATGACGCAGCACCTTTTGGATAAATCGCAGCGAATTCGGCTGCTGACGTTTCGCGTGAGGGCAATACCCAAAGAGTCGACGGATGAACATACGCGAACCTTTCGGGCGATGGAGTCTGGCGATTTCGACAAAGCTTTTCTTATTCATGAACAACACAGAAAACGCTCCTCCAGTGAGCTGATTTCATTGCTGACAGGGATCACGGGGCTGATTAACGTCACGTCGAGGTAGTTATGAAACTAGGCGTTATTGCAGATGACTATACGGGTGCCACAGACGCAGCCAGCTTTATCGTTAAAAACGGACTTCGCACGGTGCAATTCAATGGTGTGCCTGCGTCAGATATCTCCAGCCATTTCATGGACACAAAGGCTCTTGTGATTGGGTTGAAAACGCGTTCTATTGAACCGAACAACGCCATTACCGAATCGTTGGAAGCCCTAGAATGGCTGCTATCACAAGGGTGTGAGCACATTTACTTTAAGTACTGTTCCACGTTCGATAGCACGGAAAAGGGCAACATAGGCCCAGTTACAGATGCGTTGATGAAAGCACTCAATGTGCGCTCGGTGTCTGTTTGTCCGGCATTGCCTGTCAACGGTCGCACCGTCTATAACGGCTACTTGTTTGTTCATGATGTGCTTCTCAATGAATCGGGCATGCGTAACCACCCTTTAACGCCGATGCGAGATGCAAACCTTCTTCGTTTGATGGATGCGCAGTCATTAGGCAAATCGTGGTTGCTGCCGCTTAATGACATCGAGCGAGGTGTTGAAGCTTGTCTATCGCTTACTCAAAAAGATATCGAGCATGCGCATCAATATGTGGTTTGTGATGCCTTGAATGAAAGTCACCTTACAACATTGGGAAAAGTGTTTGCGAGTGATGCGTTGGCAACCGGTGGGTCAGGCTTTGCCGGTGCGATTGCGGCAGCGTTAAACGAAAACAAATCGACGCAATCTGTATTAAGCGACAATGGCGTTGCTGCGTTTTATCCGAACAAGCCTGATTTTGGATTGGTGGTCTCAGGGAGCTGTTCGGAAATGACTAACCGCCAGGTGAAGAGCTACAGCGGGCAGGCACCGTCTTTCAAGGTAGATGTGGCTTCATGCATTCAAGACCGTGAGTATTTTTTGCAAGTCGGAGAATGGGTACTAAACAACAAATCTGATAAATGCTTTCCGCTTGTTTACGCCACTGTGCCACCCGAGGAATTGGCAGCCATTCAAGCACAGTTTGGCGACAAGGCTGCCGCTGCTGTAGAGAGCATGTTCCACTCTCTCATCCGTCACCTTCGTCGACACGACTTGAAAGCCGTGATCAGCGCGGGTGGCGAAACGTCAGGTACTGTTACGCAGGCATTTGATTTAGATGGGGTAAGGATCGGCGGAGAAATATCGCCGGGCGTACCTTGGGTTCAATCTTTTGATAGCTCTGTGGCGTTAGCACTGAAGTCGGGAAATTTCGGCGAAGAAGACTTCTTTTACCGAGCACAGGAGACAATGAAATGATGGATGAAAACACACTTCGCCAGCAAATGGTGGACTACGGACGCGACTTATTCATACGTGGCTACGCGACGGGTGGCGCAGGCAATCTTTCTTTGCTCTTGGATGATGGAATGATTTTAGCGACACCGACCGGCACCAGTTTGGAAGATTGGTTGCGGAAAACCTCTCTGTTGTGAGTCTCGCGGGTGAGCATCTCTCAGGCGACCGTCCTTCAAAAGAAGTGGACTTCCACCGTGCTATCTACCTTGCCAACCCTTCGTATCGCGCTGTCGTGCATCTGCATTCTACGTATTTGACCGCACTTGCATGTCGCAAAGACTTAAATCATGACAATGCGTTAGAGGCTTTCTCTCCGTACTACGTGATGCGAGTCGGAAGCCTCCCGACCATTCCCTACTTTCGCCCAGGCTCAGATAAGATCGCACCTGCGTTAGCCGAGAAAGCAATAAATCATCGCGCTATTTTGATGGCCAACCACGGAGCAGTGGTGATGGGGAAAAACCTGCTAGACGCTGGTGACAATTACGAAGAGCTGGAAGAAACGGCAAAGCTGGCCTTCCTTGTTCCCGACGATATTCGCAAACACCTGTCCCGAGAAGAAGTCGCCGACTTGGAAGCGACCTTTGGGAAAGCCTAGCACTCTTGCTATTGCTTGTGGCTTCGCTGTTAACTGGCTCGCAAGAAACCTCCAGTGTCATCATCAACAACCTTGCCTGTGCTCAAATGAAATGCATTTCAGACAATTGAGGACAGGCATATGGAAACGCATTCAACACAAGAACCCCTGAACACAAATTGCTCTCAAGGTGTGTTTGAACGCTTTTCATTTGATGCGACCTCACTAAAAGGAAACCTTGCGGGCGAGAACGAAACAAGAAACCTCATCGTGTATCTTCCGGCGTCATACGCGTCCTCTTCTGAGCGCAATTATCCGATCGTTTATGTGCTGCATGGCATGTATGGCGCGCCTGAAAATTGGTTTAGTCAGCTACCTACTGACCCCAGTATGGACAGGGTTTTGGATAGGTTAGTGCAGAGCGGAGATGTTGAAGAGATGATTCTGGTCGCCGTCGATTGCACCTCCTCGCTTGAAGGGGCGTGGTATTTAAATTCGCCCGTGTCAGGCAACTTCTTCGACTTACTGACGCAAGAAACCATAGATGTCGTTGAGAGCAAATATCGTGTTAAAGCCGGTAAGCGAGCGATCTTCGGCCATTCAATGGGCGGCTTTGGAGCCTTGTATGCGGCAATGTATCGTCCTGATTTGTACCAAGCCTGTGCGGCACTCAGCCCAGCAGGAATGATGATGCGACAGCACGCCTATCAGCAACATGCTGATTTTTCAAAGAACAGATAGGCAAACTGACTCGAGGCGAGGAGTGCGAGTGGTTTGTGCTCGCTTATCTTTCGATTCTTCGCGCTATTGCCCCGGATGTGAATAACCCGCCTTCGTACATCACTAAAGATCTGGAGAGCGCGATGAAAGCGCTGGAAAGCTTCCATCTTTCAGCCATTGTGGAAGAGCGCGCTTCTGCCTTGACGCTACAACCTAAATACACCGAAATCGGTAATGTTGAAGTTGAGGACCTCAAGTTCCTGCCAGTTTATTCGGAAATTGGAACGGATGAAGGAGAGTCAGTGGGTGATCCAATCCTTGAGAGCTTCCAGCTTATGATTGCCAAGTTTGAAGAGCTTAATGTAGCAGTTCAACATCATGTATTCGAAGGTGGGCACATCGACAAAATCGAGGAGCAAGTGGAGCGTGGTCTTCGGTTTATTGGTCGCGCGTTTAGGAGCGAATAATGGGTATATCATAGACCGCAATCGGCATGCACATTGTCTTACACTGAAACCCCAGAATTAACCAACTAAAAAATCGCGAAATTCTGGGGTTTACACACTTCGATTAAAAACATGTCTTTCGCCTGCTGTAGTGGTCACACGTCAATGTAAATTAGATAGCGGTCAATAGGTTATATGCTCAAATGTGCTTATTTATGGCACTTCAGGATGACGAAATGGCTCCTGCTCCAACATTAGAAAAACATCGTTCTGGCTGTTACCAAGGGTATGTCGAAGAAATCTCCTTTACGGCTCCTTCTTTGGAAGGGAATCTTGTTGGCGAAGATGCTAACCGTACCCTCGTTATTTATCTTCCTCAATCATACTTCGTAATGGAAGACCGCCATTACCCAGTGGTTTACGTGATGCACGGCATAGAGGGAACGCCGAAAGGGTGGTTTAGCGATGATGCCAGTGCTCCAGGACTTAACCATGTCATGGATACCTTGGTCGAAAACAGGGACGTTGAAGAAATGATCCTCGTGTCGGTGGATGGTACATCGTCGCTCAGGGGGTGCTGGTTTCTGAACTCTCCTGTTTCCGGCAATTTCTTTGACTACCTCACCCAAGATGTGATTCATGTGGTTGAGCATCAGTACCGAGTAGCAAGCGGTAAGCGAGCGATATTTGGACATTCAATGGGAGGGTTCAGTGCTCTGTTCGCTGCCATGCATTGCCCCGAGATTTATCAAGCATGTGTTGCATTGAGTCCTGCTGGAATGATGATGCGAAGACACACCTATCGAGGTCATGGGGCATATTTTAACTAGCAAATTGAACTGCTTACATCGGGTAAAACATGCGAATGGTATACCTTTGCCTACCTAGCGATTCTTCGCGCGATTTGCCCAGACACAAATAATCCACCTTCGTATATTTCAAATGATATGGAGGCGGTTATGTCGGCCTTGGAGGCGTTCCAGCTATCCGATATCGCTAAGACATTGGTGCCCAAATTTAAACCTTATCTTAGCGATTGCGACAGAGCATCAGCATTTGTTCAATCTGCATCACGCCTCGCGCTCTATACCGAGATAGGCACTCAGGAAGGGGATGCAGTCGGTGAGCCAATTTTGGATAGCTTCAACATGATGATCGCCAACTTTGAAGCCCTTGATATCCCTATTACGCATCATGTGTTTGACGGTGGACATCTCGACTGCATCCTCGACCAAATTGAGCGAGGATTGCGATTTATAAATGGGCAATTCAATTGTCAATGAAAGTCACGAAGGCGGGTGTTTTCCCGCCTTCTTTAATTAAGGGGAGCTACATCGCACCTTTTGTTGATAGTATCAATGAGTATTGAGGTTCGATGATTTATCTATATGATTGAACGCTCTTTTTTAGATTTTCGGTGTGGTTATGCCTTTTGCAAAAGAAATCAGGAGTGAGCTTAGATATCTCGTCAGAGAATTAGGCTTGCTCGACAAAAACTGCCTGAATTCAGGATTGTCTCTATCACAAGTTCACGTACTCACTTACTTACGTAAAAACGGCGTAACGTCATTTGCCGAACTTGGCACTCAATTGAATGTTGAAAAAGCTTCATTGAGCAGAACGTTGAATGGGCTGATCACCAAAGGTTATGTGGGTGCATCTGCCAATGAAAATGATAAACGACAAAAGTGTTTCCGGTTAGAACCGAAAGGCCTGAAGCGACTTGGTACTGCAGATAACTCGGCAAATCAAGAGCTTTCTCAATTGCTCGAGTATCTAGAGCCTCAAGAAGCACAGTCAGTCATTGATGGTTTGAGATTACTAAGATTGAGCGCATTTAGAAAAAGTGCCGCAATAAACAAAACAAAGATTCAGATAGAAACTCTCAGCCCTGTTTACCGAGAAGATATTGATGCTCTTTTAAGAGATACTTTTCATGGTGAACAAAAAATTCCTGAAGACCTCGTCCCACTTGCCAGAGAAACAACCCAAAAGTGGTGGGTTGCACGCTCTGGGGAGTATGTTCTCGGTGCCGTAGCCGGTTGGGAAAAAGAAGGAGCTTGGCATTGGGGAAGATTTGTAGTCGACAATCGATTTAGAGGCTGTGGCATAGGGAAAGCACTGGCACTGCATTCGCTTCGTGACTTACTAACGATTACTGATGAAATCCTTATCGACGCACGAGATACGACGGTTTCTATCGTACAAACGTTGGGCGGTACGGTGACAGGCGAGAAAGTGGATTTTTATGGATTGCCAGTGACACCAATGAAGCTTATTGCGGAAGATTTCGAGCTTGCGTTGCAAAGTAGCGGTACTGAAATTTCTTCTGCTTCCACCCTCTAATATCTTGCAACTAAGTGTATTCATTGACAAGAGAAAGTCAGGGGAAGTGTATTCGCAGCACTTCTTCTGATTAACTCGTTGTATTAAGCATTACTCCACTCTGCTCCTTTGCTACCTGAAACTAAGCTGTTTTCCGCTCTATGTAAGTGTCAATTTTCCTAATTTTTAGAATCCATTGAGAGTGATGCTAGCTTGGATTGTTATTGAAGCTGTCTTCTCCTACCGTGTTTTGCAAAGGAGACTCCGGTGCTCTCCCTACTTCTCACTCATCAACGGCAAATTAGTTATCACTAGGTAGTAGCGTGTCCAGAAAAAAGCCTCAACACTCAAAGAACAAGAGCAACACCAAGCCTAACTCGTTGAACATTTCACCTGAAGAAAAGAAGGGGCTGGTGAAGTTTGGTTTAACGATAGGGACGATTCCCGTCGCTATTGCTGCAGCAATCTTCTTTGATAACGGTGGTCAAATTTTAACAGCTTGGTTTGCAGGAATCGTTGGTTTGGCGGGCATTTTCGCTCTCAGAACGTATGCGAAAGAGCGGAAGTGGAAGTATGAGCTGGTGGAAGGTGAAATTGCAGGTGCTACCCATTTCACTCACTATGGACGACAGGATGAATCCGTAGACCTTAATAAGCCCTCTGTGTCATTTAATGCCGTTTTCTATTTTAACTTCAGGGGTTGGGATTACCTAGTTGAGCACACCGTTTCGATGAACTATCCCATGATGGTTCTATTGAGGTTCAAAACGGGTAAAAAAGTGACGTTATGGGTTCCTGTCCACAATCCTAGTTTGGCAAGGTTGAACAGTCCTTTTGGCCGATACCAGCATCTTAGTTTGGCCATTGTTTTTGGCTTTGTGTCATCGGCCCTGTGGTACTTTGTTTTCACTAGCGACTTCTTACCTGCTTAAGCAGAAGGCTGCTTGTGAAGAAACGAATCTAGGACGAGATAAGCTCTGGCAGAACCATGGGAACTGCCAGATAACGCTTAATTTGTTACTGTGATGGCAAACTTTCGTCACCACGTAGCGTGAGCACTTCGTATCCCGTCGCAGTAACCAAAATCGTGTGCTCAGACTGTGCAGAAAGCTTTTTGTCACGCGTGACGACAGTCCAACCATCTTTCTTGGTTTTAATCTTTGCGCCACCCTGATTCACCATCGGCTCAATGGTAAATACCATGCCTTCACGAAGTGTGAGGCCAGTGTTTGGTCGTCCGTAATGAAGCACTTGTGGCTCTTCATGCATCTCTCTGCCAATACCGTGTCCACAATATTCGCGAACAATGCTGTAGCCATGCGACTCTGCATATTTCTGGATGGCATGACCAATGTCGCCCAGTTTCGCTCCCGGCTTAACCTGCTTAATGCCTTCCCACATCGCTTGATAGGTGACATCTACCAGCTTTTTCGCGCGAGGTGTGGCTGCTGGCATCACATACATCTTGCTTGAATCCGCAATGAAGCCGTCTTTCTCCAGCGTGATGTCGAGGTTGATGATGTCGCCGCCTTTCAGAAACTCAGTGACCTTGGGGACACCGTGGCAAACCACGTCATTGATGGAGGAATTCAAAACAAAGGCGTAATCATACTGGCCTTTACTCGCTGGACGGGCTTTTAGCTCGTTGACAATAAAGTCGTCCACACGGTTATTGATATCCATGGTTGAGATGCCGGGTTTTACATAGTCATCGAGCATATGGAAAACCTGTGCGAGCAGCTTACCTGCATTTCGCATTAACTCGATATCAGACGCTGACTTGATGTTGACGGTATTATTCATCGTTCGCACCTTGTGAAGATGTTGCAGAAGGTACAGACACATCGGCTGATTTCATCAGTTCAGCGACGATTTGGTTGAAGGTCAGGTGAGGATACAATTCAGCCAACATGCCCATTCTTATCCAAAATTCGGCCTGAGAGTTGATTGAGCGAGACATGACGGAGCTTGCCTTACGGATCTCCTCATGAAGTTCTTCTGAAATCTTAACGATGCCCATTGATATGCGATGTATATATAAAACGTATATGTATTGTATTCGTTAAGGGTGTTGCGTCAAGTTGTTCTATTGCTGCCGATAAAAAACGCCACCCGATCAAGCATCGGATGGCGTTTTTACCCTGCAAGCTTTCGTCAGTCTGTTTTCGCAGATTTCGATGAAAACCAGATGCTTGCCATCGCAAGAAGGCCAGAGGCCACCATAAGTAGCAATGAAACGGCGTTGATGACTGGCGTAGAACCTTCGCGTAAACGGTCAAACATGGCGATGGTGAGCGGCGCATCAGATCCCACCAACATCAACGTTGTATTGAAGTTTTCAAAAGACATGAGGAACGCAATGATACCTGCGCCAATGAGAGCAGGGCGAAGGAAAGGCAGCGTAATCGTGAAAACAGCCTCTAGTTTGGTTGCCCCAAGATTCAGTGCCGCTTCCTCTAGGCTGATATCGAACTTACGCAGTCTTGCTGCAATCACCAAGGTACAAATGGTGGTGATAAAGGCAAACTGGCCGAGAACGACGAGAATGAGTCCAGGACGCATCCACTCAATGTCCCAGCCAATGCTGTCTTCGATGCCATTTGCGATGGTGCTGCTCATCAGAAGAATTGAGACACCAAGGATCACACCAGGGATCACCAGTGGCAGCAATAGCAGCACATAGCAAAACCCTTTGAAGCGAAAGTCGAAACGTTCAAACAAGAAGGCATTGGTGGTGGCGAGCGCAATCGAACAAACAGTCACCGCTATGGCCACCATAATGCTTACGCCAATGCCGTCCGTCAGTTCTCGATCGTTGAAAATCCCTATTTCTGGCTCTGTTGTGCCGATAAACCAAGAGAGGGTGAAACCGTTCCAAGGTAGCGACGGAAACAAACTGTCGTTAAAGGCGAAGACTGCAACGACAATCAAAGGCAACATCAGAAAGATAAAGAACAGGGCGATGTATCCCTGATAGATACGTTGCAACGAGCGGTTTGTAGGTAATGAAGGAATCATGCGTCACCCCATCGTCTTAACAAAGGATTGACGGGTTAGCTTGAGACCACCCCAAACCATTAAGGAGGAGAGCGAGAGTAACAAAATGCCAAATGCTGAACCTTGTTCCCAGTTAAAACGCGTTATGAACTGGGTAAAAATCTGCTCGGTAAACCAAAGGCTGTCTTTTCCGCCAAGCAGGGTAGGCGTGAGGTAATTACCCAATGTGAGCATAAAGACGACGATGCATCCTGCCACAATGCCGCTCATGGCATGTGGGATAACCACTTCGCGCAATACATCCCAACTGCTGCCACCCAAATCGTAAGCCGCTTCAATCAAACTGTTGTCGAGGCTGTCCAAGGTTGTAATCAACGGCACGACCATAAACAACATAGAGGTGTAGACGAGGCCAAGCATGATAGTGGCATCGTTATACAGCAGCTCTACGGGCTGGTCGGCAAGGCCAACGTATTGGAGAAAACCGCTAACAAGCCCAGATTCACGGAGCAAAATCATCCAACCATAACTGCGTACCAATTCGCTGACCCAAAAGGGCAGCAGGCAGGCAACAAACAGCAGGCTTTTGGTTTTTCCTTGGCACACTTTGGCAATGTAGAACGACACCGGAAAGGCGATGAGTAATGTTAATGCCGTTGCGAGTAGCGACATGATGGCGGTGCGCGCGAAGGTTCGCCAATAGAGCGGTTCGGTAAAGAAGGTGGCGTAATTGTCGAGGCTTAACACCTTATCGCCGCCAACCACTCGGTCATGGATGGAGATATTGAACATCTGCACATGCGGCAAGATGATGAGTAGCGTCAGCCACAGTAAAAAAGGCGTCAGCAGTAGATAAAGAGCAAGTCGGTGACCGCGTTCAATCATGTTCGCCTCCTAGCTCTCAGTGCGTAAGCAGCGAGACACAGCGGACTGCCAGTGTATAAACAAGGGGTCACCTGCACGAATAGCTCTGAAGCTTTCGGTTTGTGGCAGTTGAACGAAGAAAGCGGTTTGAAGTTGCGGGCTTTCTGCCACCAATTGGCTGCGTGAGCCGTCAAAAAGTATTTCTTTGACTACCACATCAAAGCCGTTTTCTGCATGCGCGGGTTTGTCGTTTGGCAGGGAAATTCCAATCGCTTCGGGACGCACAAATACATCTACTTTATCGCCGACAGTCATACGATGGCTGGTGCTTGCCATTAGCTTTTCGCCATTCGCACCTGTAATGGTGGCGACCTGACCATTGATGTCAGCAACGGTGCCGGAGCGGTGATTGTTTTCGCCCACAAATTTGGCAACGAAGGCGGTTTCTGGGGAGTAGTACAAGTCTTGCGGTGAACCGAGTTGTTCAAACTGGCCGTGATTCATCACCGCAACTTGATCGGACATCACCAAGGCTTCGGACTGATCATGCGTGATATAGACGAAAGTGGTGCCGAATTCTTGTTGAAGATGTTTTAGCTCCACCTTCATTTGTTCACGAAGTTTTAGATCTAATGCGCCCAACGGTTCATCGAGCAACAGCACATCTGGGTTGAGTACCAAACATCGCGCAATGGCGATACGTTGCTTTTGACCGCCGGAGAGTTGAGAAATCTCTTTAGGACCGCTGCCGGATAACCCCACGCGTGCCAGCACCTTATCGACCTTTTTATCAATTTCATGCTTGGGTGTTTTTCTGCGGCGCAGACCATAACCGATGTTCTCCGCCACCGTCATGGTAGGGAAGAGAGCCAAGTGCTGAAAGACCATGTTAACCGGACGACGGTTCGGCGCAATGTCGTTTACGCGTCCGCCTTTAATTATGATGTCGCCAGAAGTCGGCTGCTCAAAGCCCGCGAGCATTCGGAGCAAGGTGGTTTTGCCACAACCAGATGGGCCAAGGATGGAGAAAAAGCTGCCTTTTGGAACCGTCACGTTAACGTTATTGACGGCAATAAAGTCCCCAAAGGTTTTATTAAGCGACCGGCATTCGAGGTCGGGTGTTGCCTTGTCTGACATAGATACAACGCCTATGAATAATGCTTATATGAAGTGTTTAAACGGCCTGCAGAGAAACAGGCCGTTTGGGCGGAACAGTATTGATTAGTTCGCTGCTTTCACGCGATCCAAGACGAGACCTTCCATCTCTTCTAGGCCAGCAGGTACAGTTGGGTACCATTTGATATTATCGATATCGGCTTGCGGGAAGCTCGCTTGGAACTGCGCTTTTGCAGTGTCATTGACGTAGTTGTCAGCACCTTTAGACGCTGTAAAGTTGCCCGCAGACTCGGTGATTTTGGCTGCAATTTCAGGTTGATTAACGAAGTTAATCCATTTGTATGCTGCATCGACGGCTTTCGACTTGCGAGGGATGGCGAAGGTATCAATCCAACCAAGTGCACCAGATTCTGGTGCAACGAAAGTGATGTCTGCGTTGTCGCGATTAACTTTCCAGCCGCCCGCGTCCCATGCCATAGCACCAACGACTTCACCAGAACGAACCAAGTTCAGCAGTTCGTCACCACCAGACCAATACGCTTTGACGTTCGGCTTACATTCAATGAGTTTTTGCTGCACTTTATCCAAGATCGCTTGGTATTTTGCTGGGGCGTTGTAGGCAGCAAAGGGGTCTTCACCCATGGCAAACGCAAAACCAATCAAGGTTGGGCGTTTTAGGCGATAAGAGACTTTGCCTTTGTACGCCGCATCACATAGGTCGGTGTAATCTTTAATGCCGCCTGCTGTTTTGGTATCCACAACAAGGCCGCTGGTACCCCAAATATGTGGAACGCCATAAATATCGCCGTCCAACACAGTATTGGTCTTTGTGGCTTCCAGCATTGAAGGGATCAGCAAGCTGGTGTCGATTTTGGAAAGGTCGATTGGCTGGTAAATTTTAAAGTCACGCTGCGCGCCAGTGATACGGTCCTGACTCGGTTGAACAAGGTCAAAACCCGCACCTCGCGTTGCACGCAATTTAGAGATCATGTCCTCGTTGTTGGACTTGGTCACTTTTACGTCGATACCCGTTTCTTTTTGGAATTGGTCAATCACTTCTTGCGGAGCATAGCCACCCCAGGTAAGTAAGCGAAGTGTTTCTGCGTTAGCCGTTTGCGCCAGCAAAAGTGTACTGGCAGCCATGATAGAGAGTTTCACGCTGTTCATCTTATTTCCCTTTCGTCTTTTTCCGTAATCACAGTGTTTTGCGTACTTCTACAACAAGCACCCATCATGTTTAGCGGGAGGCTTTTTGCTTTGAACCGAACGGTACGATTGGCGTGTTATAAATTTATGACACGAATATAAACTTGGTGTGAAGCAAAACTCGGAAAATAGAAATTGTTTGCAGGTATCGTGAAGCGTGTCTTGTTTTGTGGTGCATGCTGCTAAATTATGCAGACTGATTTTTTATGTCTTACGCCTCTTTTTCTCTCCCACATAATTGCGCTCCATTTGGCCATTTCGAAGATTTTTACGTTGTTTATTTTGATTACGTGAAGGGAAAACTTTGATCAATGCCAGAAAAACAGAAAAATCGTTTACGAATTTAATTGGGTGATTTTTGCGCGCAAACGGCTTTGATTACTGATAGAACACATACTCGGCGAGAGTTGTTTACAAATCGAAAACTCGAGACGAACGAAAATGGCTTTTCTTGTAGGAGTCGTCCTACAGGCAGAGGAAAAGTGATTTGATAATCTCTTTTGGCATATTTAGTCGTAAAGGAGATATATCTATGAAAGGAAGCGTGCTGTTAGTTGGACTCGTGTCCGCGGTTTCCCTGCTTTCACCTGTTGGTCAGGCAGAAGCATCAGAAAAATTCATTACCATCGGTACCGGCGGTCAAACAGGTGTTTACTACGTTGCGGGTCAATCAATTTGCCGCTTTGTAAACCGCGGTGGCGATGAGCACAGCATCAAATGTAATGCGCCAGCAAGTGGTGGCGGCGTTGCAAACGTCAACGGTCTGAAAAGCGGCGAATACAATTTCGGTATCATGCAATCAGATCACCAATACAAAGCACTTGAAGGCGTAGCTCCTTTCCAAAATTCCACGCCGATGGAAGATATTCGCGCAGTTTTCTCGCTTCAAAGTGAAGTATTTACCATTCTGGCTCGCAAAGACGCTGGCATTAACTCTTTCGAAGATTTGAAAGGTAAGCGTGTGAACATTGGTAACCCAGGTTCAGGTCAGCGCGATACGTTTGAACAAATCATGGATGCGAAAGCGTGGCAGCCGTCAGTGTTCAAACTGGTTTCAGATCTGAAGCCTGCTGAGCAAGCGTCTGCGATGAGCGATAACAACATCGATGCGATGAGCTACTTCGTGGGTCACCCAAATGGTGCGATTCAAGAAGCTTCAACCACAACAGATGCAGTGCTGGTACCAGTGACTGGTCCTGAAATCGACAAGCTGCTTGCCGAGCGCGCCTACTTCACCAAAGCGACCATTCCAGGTGGCATGTACCGCGGCAACCCTGAGCCAACGGAGTCTATCGGTGGTAAAGCGGTTCTTTCTACCACGGCAGATACTGACCCAGAGTTGGTGTACCAATTGGTGAAATCTGTGTTCGACAACCTAGACCGTTTCAAGCGTCTGCACCCAGCGTTCAAAGATCTCGACGAATCTGAAATGATCAAAGTCGGTCTGTCTGCTCCATTGCACGAAGGTGCGGCACGTTACTACAAAGAGCGCGGCTGGATTTAAGTTCTAACCCTCCTGTTTGTAGCCAAGCTCTATAGCGTCGCTATAGAGCTTATTTCTTCGTTGTAAGTGAGAAAGTTATGGATAACGCAATTTCCACACCCAAAGCCGATCTCTCCGCTGAAGAGCTTATCGCCCAAGATGTTGGTGCTCGTTTACCGACAGGCATCATGGAAAAAGCAATTGCAGGGCTGGCACTCTTTTGGTCACTCTTCCAACTCTGGATTGCATCACCACTGCCATTTATCGTCGGCTTTGGTGTATTGAATGATACTGAAACACGCGCTATCCACCTTGGCTTTGCGTTGTTACTCGCTTTTCTCGTGTTTCCCGCATTCAAACGCTCACCGCGTGACAGAGTGCCAGTGTCGGACATGATGCTTGGCTTGGTTGCCTGTGCGTCGTCCCTCTATTTGTTTGTGATGTATCAAGCACTGGCGCAACGCCCGGGTAGCTTGACCACAGAAGATTTCGTTACCGCGTTAATTGGTTTGCCGCTGTTATTGGAAGCGGCAAGACGCGTGTTAGGCCCAGCACTGCCTGTGATTGCATTGGTCTTTATCGGCTACAGCTTGGCGGGTCCTTGGATGCCGGGATTGTTGTCCCACCGTGGCGTTCAGCTTGATGCGCTCGCTAACCACCAGTGGATCACCACAGAAGGTGTGTTTGGTATTGCGCTTGGCGTATCCACCAGTTTCGTTTTCCTGTTTGTATTGTTTGGTGCGCTCTTAGAACGTGCGGGTGCCGGACATTACTTTATTCAGCTTGCCTTTAGCTTGCTCGGTCACCTTCGAGGCGGACCTGCAAAAGCGGCGGTCGTTGCTTCAGGCCTTACAGGCTTAATATCTGGCTCTTCCATCGCCAACGTTGTGACGACAGGTACTTTCACCATTCCAATGATGCGCAAAGTCGGCTTCTCGCCAGAGAAAGCGGGCGCAGTGGAAGTGGCCTCATCTGTTAATGGGCAGATCATGCCACCTGTTATGGGCGCAGCCGCATTCCTAATGGTGGAATACGTCGGTATTCCGTATGTTGAAATCATCAAGCATGCGTTTTTGCCAGCCGCTATTTCCTACATCGCATTGCTATACATCGTGCATCTGGAAGCATTGAAGTTAGGTATGCAGCCAATTGATGCGGCGCGCTCTAAACCATGGCTTGCACGCCTTACTGGTTTTGCGTTTGGTGCAGCACTGGTATCGGGGTTATCGATGGCAGTCTACTACGGTCTAGGTTGGTTGAAGCCTGCACTGGGCGAGTTTGTGCTGCCGGGTATGGCTATGATTTTGGCCGTGGTTTACCTTGGTTTGCTGAAGGTCGCCGCGAGCAATGATCCGTTGCCAGCAGAAGATCCAGACGCACCGCTAGACCAATTGCCAGACACACGCGCTGTGCTGCTGTCAGGTTTGCATTACCTATTACCTGTTGTGGTTCTGGTTTGGTGTTTGATGGTAGAGCGTCTGTCTCCGGGGCTATCAGCATTCTGGGGCAGCATGATCTTGGTGGTGATTGTACTTACCCAACGTCCGCTATTGAGCTGGATGCGTAACGACAACAAGCATGACCACGGCACATTTAAAGACGGCATTATCGATCTACGCGAAGGCCTGATTGCGGGTGCGCGCAACATGATCGGCATCGGTATCGCCACGGCAACGGCGGGCATCATCGTAGGCGCGGTTTCTCAAACGGGCGTCGGTTTGGTGCTGGCAGATCTGGTTGAGATGCTGTCTATGGGCAACTTGCTGCTGATGTTGATGCTCACCGCATTGCTGAGTCTGATTCTTGGTATGGGTCTGCCGACAACCGCTAACTACATTGTGGTATCAAGCCTTCTGGCTCCGGTGATTGTTACGTTGGGTCAACAGCATGGCCTGATTGTGCCTTTGATTGCGGTGCACCTGTTCGTGTTCTACTTCGGCATCATGGCTGACGTAACGCCACCTGTGGGTTTGGCCTCGTTTGCTGCTGCTGCGGTATCCAAAGGCGACCCAATCAAGACAGGTTTAACCGCGTTTTACTACAGCCTGAGAACGGCAGCACTGCCATTCTTGTTTATCTTCAACACCGACTTATTGTTGATTGATGTTAGCGTGGGGCAGGGCATTGTCATTTTCATTGTCTCTACCATTGCAATGCTGATATTCGCCTCCGCCACGCAAGGGTGGTTCCTCACTCGTAACCGCTGGTATGAGAACGTGTTACTGCTGCTGGTGGCCTTTACCTTGTTCCGTCCAGGTTATTGGGTAGATCTTGCTATTGACCCTTATGAGTCAAGTAATCCAGCGCAACTGGTACAAACCTTGGAACCATTGGATGAAGGCTCAATCCTCAGAATGCGTATCTCTGGTGAAGATGCTGTTGGCAAGATGCGTGAATTCTCTGTGTTGATGGAAGTCCCGGCAGGCGAAACCGGACAAGATAAGCTGGATGCACTGGGTATTGAGACCTACCAGCAAGACGGTCAGACGCTGATCGACATCGTTTCGTTTGCTAGCCCTGCGGAAGCAGTAGGCCTGCAGTTTGATCAACAAATTGTGGATGTTCGCACCCCAGCAGAACGCTTCCGTAAAGAGTGGATGTGGATTCCTGCACTGCTGCTATTCGGTCTGGTGGTTTGGATGCAACGCCGACGCGTAAGCTTGTCTGCAGTAGCAGCGTAACAATCGAAAAAATCCCCTGCAAAAAGCCCTGTAACGCTAATGCGTTCAGGGCTTTTTTATATAATTCTGTATCTATATTGCGGTCTGAGTGCTGCCTACCTAAGACTCAATCGATCGTTTCAAAGTGAAACTTGTATTTACTGACGCCTTCGATTCGGACGCCTTTCTCTCGCAGTTCAAGGTACTGTTGAATCTTGATCGTTCTGAAATCCATCGCTTTCAGAGCAAGGATTATCCGCAGTTCATCCATTGACCGTGACTTAGCTTCAGAGCTACAAGTGCCGCAAACAACATGTGCCTTTTCCTTAAAGCCCACCTTGTTCAGCCAGTTCAGCTCTTTGGTTTCTTTGCGGTTGCCGCAGAAGTAGCAGAGATTGTCCTGCTTCAAAGCAGCTTCTTCCCTTAACGCTTTAGGGCTTGGCGATTTGGCAGGTGCGGTGGTGTTCGGTTTCTTACCACCACTAAACGCAGAGAACTGGACGATATTAGACATTTGGGTTGCTCTTATTCACAAAGGTCAACAGACCCTAAAAGGTATAAGGAGCATTATTTTCATGTGCATTCAAATAGTCAAATGTCTGTTTGGTTACTGAGCCCATTGCGTTTAAGCGGTTTCTTTCTCTAATACCAGTTGACGACCAAGTGCTTCAGGCGAAAATCCGCTTAACAAGCGCACGCATTCAATGTCGTTGTGGACGCCCAGTTTCTGGAAGATCCTTGTCTTGTAGGTGCTGACCGTTTTGAAGCTGATGTCTAAATCGCGGGCTATTTTCTTGCACGCTTCCCCTTGGTAAATCTGGTTCAACACCACTTTCTCTTGCGAAGAGAGACGCGAGAGCACATCCAGCTCTTTTTCCAAACTGAGGTGGCTTTTTATGAGTCGCTTGATTTTCACTGCGCTGAGGTGAGAAGCATCCTGATAGTAGAGATTCTCAGGAATCCTTGGTTCGACATAGTTCTCATGAAGCACAAACAAGTGGGATGCGTTTGGGCTCTCTGCGATCAACCTTTCTACTTCACGGCGATGGCTCTCATCACAGATAACGAAGCTTATCGCCTTGTCAGAGAAAAGCTGCTTGGCTTTTTTACGCGTTGAAGCGGTGAGTACGGTGAAATCTGCACTTTGAAGCTCTAGCGACTTCTTCAGGCTCGCAAGACGAGAAATGCGGGTATCGACCAGCAATACGGTCGTGCGCTTTTTGGCGCGTTTAGTTGGGCGGCGAGTCGTATTCGAGTTTGCCATTAAGCGAGTGAGTTTAGTGATGGTCACCGGCTTTGATAGCAAACGGCCTTGCGCGTAATCGACCTTGTTTTGCTTGAGGTATTCCAAGGTGGCAATATCTTCCACACCTTCAGCAACGCAGCGAAGCCCCAGCGACTGCGCGACGGAAATGGCACCAAAGACAATTTGCTGACTGCCGTAGTGTTTCATCGCCTTTTTTACATAGGAGCGGCTTACCTTTAACTCGGTAACAGGCAAGCTCGTGAGTTGGCCGTAGGGGTTGGTCCCATTGCCAAAATTTTCGATAGCGAAACCCACGCCGAGTAACTTGAGGTTAGTGATGTTGATGAGTGCGTCGAGCACATCGAGACAGTCAGCGTGTTCGTTGATTTCGAGCGTCAGTTTTTTAGGGTTAAAACGAAATTCATTAAGGACATCGGCGACTGACGAGCAAAACGCTTTATCACTAAGCGTGTTTTTCGAAACGTTGATAGAGAGGTTGATATCGAGAGACGACAAGGTCATATCGAGCATCGCCATTCTCAAAGAGGTAAAAAATAGCGTATGTTCCAACCCATTTCTTTCAATGAATGGCTGACGTTTGTTGGCATACACCAGCACGCCATCGAGGGTTCTTATTCTCGGTAGTACCTCTACAGCCGCCACTTTGTTGGTGCGAATGTCATATTGAGGTTGATAGTAATTAACCAAACCATGTTTAAACGCGGTGAGAAGCTGCTCATCTTCACTGTCGTCGAGGATGATGCGTCCTTTGCTTGCGCCAGGCGAAGGGCATGAGAGATGACGGTTTCTAACGCGTCAGCATTATAGGTGTTGTGAATTCGCTCAATGCTGTCCGCACCCGCAATGCGGCAAATTTGCGTCGTTACCCCAGTGAGGCGGTCATCTTGACGACAAGAAAGCACAACGGCAACGCAGTTATTGTTTGCTTTCAGAAGGGAAAGAGAAGCACTGACATCCGCTGCATTTTTGGCGACGTATTTGCTGTCATACAAAATGACAACATCACTATTGCTGAGGGTTTCGAGCTCTGACAATTGAACAAACAAGCTGCCGTGGTAAAGCGATGAAAGCGTTAAGTTGCTTGTTATCTTGTTGCGCTTGTCTTCTTTTGTGTAAGCCACACACACTTTCATAGGACATCCTTGCTTGTCGATTTACTGCTGAATAGCACAACGTCCGTGTGGCTAGTCATTGATAGCGTCAAAATTAAGGTAGTGATTGCGATGCTTGGCGTAAAGCGAGAAAAATTGAGTGTGAAAAATCGAGAATTCGATGATGGGGCGCAAAGGCAATCAATGGTGTTTCGGCTTCAGGGGTAGTGCACCACGTGTATCTACGAGGAGTCTGCGTTAGTATTTTCAAAAATATTTTAAAAATTTTCATCTTTTCTTCGTCTTTTCCTAACTCCCTGCGTCTTATAGGCAAAGAATTCAAAATGAGTCGCTCTCTACATGTAGTGCGACTCACGTAATACATTGCCTAATAAGAAAAAATGAACATTAAATCGATGAATACATTGGCAGCGACGCTAGGAGCATTCGCCGCGGGATCGAAAAGGAAACCATCCGCACCACCCCAAAAGGGGCGTTATCTCAACAGTCACATCCGAAAAAATTGGGCTCTGCATTGATGCATCCGTTTATCACCACGGACTTTGCAGAAGCGCAGCTAGAGTTGATCACACCTGCGTACACAGACAAAAACGCCGTGTTTAACCACTTGGCAGGTTTGCATCACTTTGTCGCGAATAATTTGCCTGACAACGAAATGTTGTGGGCTGGCAGTTTGCCGCCTGTGTTGCCTGAAGAGCGCGACATCACCATTGCACAATATGGCCGCTCCAACGCGGCTGAGATGAAAATGCGTTATCGCCAAGGGCTGGCGAACCGTTATGGCAAGCGTATGCAGACCATCTCTGGCATTCACTACAACTTCTCTTTGCCAGAAAGCTTCTGGGTTGAACTGCACCAGCAAGAAAACAGCGAACTGCCGTTGCCAGACTTCATTTCTGAGCGTTACTTCCATCTGATCCGTAACGCGTTGCGTCATGGATGGATTGTTGCGTACCTTTTCGGTGCATCTCCGGCGTTGGATAAAAGCTACCTGCAAGGTCGCGCGCACAGCTTGCTGCCAATGGGCGGGGTTGAAGACGCGGATTCGTTCTATCTGCCTTGGGCGACCTCTTTACGCCTGAGTAGTGTTGGCTATACCAACAGCGAGCAATCGCAGTATCCAATTAGCTACAACGACAAGAACACCTACCTGAAAGGTGTTTCAGATCTGCTGGCCAAGCCAAGCGAGAAGTACTTGTCGATTGAAGAAGGTCAGCAGCTCAATGCGGCAATCCTTCAATTGGAAGCGGAGCTTTATGGTGCTATTCGACCAAAAGTGGTGGCAAAGGACATGCGTCCGCTCGAAGCGCTGTGTCGTAAAGGCGTTGAGTATGTGGAGCTGCGCACGGTGGATAACAATCCGTATCTTCCGCTTGGTATTAACGAAACACAAAGCCACTTCTTGGATATGTTCCTCGCTTACTGTGCGTTGTCGCCAAGCCCTGCATTAACGGTGGAAGAACAAGCGGTGATCAAGGCGCGTATGGAATTGGTTGCCACCACGGGGCGTAAACCAGATTTATTGTTACCGACGCTAGACGGTGAGCGTTCATTGACGGAAATGGGTGAAGCCTTGCTGACAGCAATGACAGACGTCGCTTCGCTGTTTGACCGTGCGTTTGACACCCACGAATACTCCCAAAGCTTGGTGCTAGAGAACCAAAAGCTGAACGATTCAACACTGACGCCATCGGCTCAGGTGCTTGCAGACATGCAGCAAGAAGGATTGAGCTATGCAGAGCTGGTCAGCAAGCTTTCAACGGCGCACATGGTTCATCATCGTGCAGCAGGCATTGATGCTGACTTGCAAACTCAGCTTGAAAGTCTGGTTGAAGCATCTCTCGTCGAGCAAGCAACCCTCGAAGCCGAACATGCTTTGCCATTCGACGACTTCCTGAACAAGAAAAACGCCATTACATGCGATTGCTGAACTGAGACAAACACTTCATGGAACTAATTTGGAAAATGCGGGGGTACATGCGCTTGTGTACCCGCCGCTATCTTGTTGCTTTTGTAGCACTGCAAGTCGTTGCGCTACTCAATCTGGCACCGCCTTGGTTAATTGGTCGCATTGTTGATGCCATCAGTTCAAGCACATTAACGCCGCGCTTCCTTGGCGTGCATTTGGCGGGCATTGTGGCGGCTGCCGTGGCGATGTATGGCCTTCGTTTTGTGTGGAATAGCCAGCTTTACGGTGCGGCCATCGAGATTTCACGTGCTGTGCGCACAGACCTGTTCGCGCACCTAACGCGTTTGTCTCCGTCGTTTTACCACAAGCACAGCACAGGCGATTTGATGGCTCATGCCACCAATGACTTGAACGCTGTTGAGCAAGCGGCGGGTGATGGCGTAATGACGCTGGTGGATTCTTTGATCGCTGGCTTTACCGTTATCTTCGGTATGATTTTCTTGGTCAGCGGTCAACTAACAGCGGTTGTCTTGCTGCCATTTCCACTGTTGGTACTGGTGACGCGTCGCTATGGCGCGGGCATGCAAAAGCGATTTGGTCGTGCTCAAGGCGCGTTCTCAAACCTTAATGAAGAAGTGCGTGAAACAGTCGCAGGGATTCGTGCCGTGCGCTCTCACGGTATCAATACGCGTCAACAACATCGCTTTGAAGAAAAGCTTGATGAAACCCTGGACGCCAATATTGAAGTAGCGAAAGTGGACTCCTTGTTTGGCCCAACCATTCAGCTGATTTACGGTTCATCGTTTGTGATCACGCTGGTTTATGGTGCTTACCTGATCAACACAGGTGCGCTTACGGTAGGTCTGTTCACGAGTTTTACCTTGTATCTTGCGCAGTTGTTGGGGCCGTTCCTGCAATTTGGTTGGCAGTTCAATGTGTTCCAACGTGGCAATACGTCTTGGAAGCGACTGGAAAAGGTCTTTGCTCAACAACCTGATGTTGTGGAAGGAACGAAAACACTACCGGCAGATGCGCCCTCAGACTTGGATGTGAACATCGGTAAGTTTGCCTACCCGTCTTCTGCAACCAATGCGCTGGAAGCTATTCAATTCACGCTCAAGCAAGGTGGGTTTATCGGCATTACCGGGCCAACGGGTGGCGGTAAAAGTTCAATCATCAGTTTGATTCTGCGCCAGTTCAGTCTGAGTGACAGTGAGTCAAGCATTACGCTGGGTGGGGAAAGCACTGCGTTGCTGACCTTTGATTCGCTCCGCAGCAAGATGGCGTGGGTGCCACAAAAACCGATGCTCTTTTCTGGCTCTATTGCAGACAACATTGCGTTGGGCAAACCGGACGCGACAGTAAAAGAGATTGAGTTCGTGGCGGAAGTTGCCGGTATTAAAGCTGAAATCGACGCAATGAAAGAAGGCTTTAATAGCGAACTGACCGAAAGCGGCGCAAATCTGTCAGGTGGTCAAAAGCAGCGTGTCGCGTTGGCTCGCGCCTTGTTAACCAATGCAGACATATTGCTGTTGGATGACCCGTTCAGTGCCTTGGACATGAAAACGGAAGCGCTGGTCAGACAGAACCTGAAAACGCACTTTGGTCATAAGGCCATGCTGCTGGTTACGCAGCGTCTGCCAAACCTTCGCTATGCCGACGATATCTTGGTGTTAGAGCAAGGCAAAGTCGCAGAGCGTGGAACCCATCAGCTGATGGCGAAGACGGTTGGTATGCGAAAGTGTATGACAGACAAGCTCATCAACCCTTAGACACTATCAATCAGGTATCACGCCAAGATGATGTGGAGGTGGCTCATGTCTAACGGTTTATTCAAACGCTCTGGGCAATCTTCCGCGTTAAAACGCCTACTGCGTTACACGCGTCCACATAAAATGCGTTTTGCTGTGGCATTTGCATTCCTGACCGTTGCGGTCTCGGCGGAAATGGCGATTCCGTGGCTAGCTAAAATCATCATTGATGATGTGATTGTGCCGCAGACGTTCAATTGGGACCACTTGTTGATGCTGAGTGGCGCAGTGCTTGCCCTCTATATGGTGCAGTGCGGATTCCAGTATTTGCAGGCCGTATCGTTTCGCCATAGTGCGTTGCTGGTGGTGAATGACGTTCGCAAAGAACTGTTTAACCATGTGCTGAAATTGCCTATCGCCGCGTTTGACCGCACCGCCACAGGGCGAATGGTGTCTTATGTAACGAATGATACGGAGTCACTTCGCGACCTGTTTGTCTCGACTTTGCCTACCATCATTCAAGGCAGTTTGCGTATCACGGGTATCTTCATTGCTATCGCATTGCTGGATTGGCGTTTGATGGTACTGAGTTTGGTGTTGATCCCTGTGTTGCTGATGACAATGCATTGGTATCGCAAACTTTCAACGCCAGTGCTTGATGGTATTCGCGTGCAAGTCAGTCATATCAATAACCGCATCAGTGAATCGCTTCAGGGCATGTCTTTGGTGCAGGCGTTTAGCCAAGAGAGAACATTCCGCGAGAAATTCAAGCAAGACAACGATGCATGGTTCGGATTCCGCACGCGTTCAATTGCTATCGACAGCCTGATGTTGTTGCCATTTACCCGCTTAGTGGGAGCCTTGGCAGCATTGGCGATTGTGGCTTGGTTCGGCACAGCATCGCTTCAGAGCGTGGTTGAGATTGGTACGCTGTATGCGTTTCTAAACTACATCGAACGCTTCTTCGAACCGTTCCGCCAATTGTCTATGGAGCTGCGTAAAATGCAGGTAGCGTTGGTGTCTTCCGCTCGCGTTTTCGAGTTGCTGGATGAACCAACCGATCATACCCACGACGAAAGCAAAGCGTCTGTACAACTGGCGAAGAGTAAGGATATTGAGTTTCGCAACGTACACATGGCCTATGAAGAGGGTGTAAACGCGCTGGATGATGTGAGTTTTGTTGCCAAAAGCGGCCAGTTTACGGCCATCGTTGGTCACAGCGGCAGTGGTAAAAGCTCAGTCGTGAACCTGTTGATGCGTTTTTATCAGCACCACAAAGGGGATGTCTTGATTGGCGGTGAGTCTATTGATGCCTTGCCTGATGCCCAGGTTCGACAGCTCATTGGCCTTGTTTCCCAAGACCCGTATATGTTTTCTGGCTCAATCAAGGAAAACATCGACTTATCGGGAGTGAGCAATGAAACCAATGCGGCGATGTTGGCTGCCAACGCGGTCAATGCGTCTGGTTTTATCGAACGACTGCCAGAGGGTTATGATCATCAACCTGGTCATGGTGGCAATTCTCTGTCAGTTGGCGAAAAGCAACTGATTGCGCTGGCTCGCGTGCTTGCCCACGGCCCAGAAATTTACCTGTTAGATGAGGCAACCGCTAATATTGATAGTGAAACGGAAGAAGCCGTAAAACACGCATTATCGAATATCCAACATGGACGCACCGTAATTGCCGTCGCGCACCGTCTATCAACGGTTAGAAATGCCGACCAAATACTGGTTATGAGCAAAGGGAAGATTGTTCAACGCGGTACACATGATGAGCTGGTGTCTCAAGCTGGCGAGTACCGAGAGCTGTATTTAGCTCAGAAAGAAAAAGAAGAACATGAATCTGAAAATGCTCACCTTGGTCTGGCGACCGCTTGAAGCATTTAGCGAGTAAGGTAGTACGATGAAAAATGTGAATACACCACTGATTGATACCCAAGTTACCGACGAAGCTTTGCAGTGGGCAATCATGCACGGTGTGGCAATTAAAAATCCTGACGGTACTGCGCGTCATTGTCCATTTAGCATTGCGCCGATGACGATGAAACGACGCGTGTACGAGCACCTGCTGAAAGTGACACCAATCCTGACCAAACTGATCAGTGCCGTTTCGGAAGATCATGCATTCCTGCGCGCGTCTCTCAGCAATATGTCAAAAGCCGATCCCTTCTTTGGTCGCCTGCTTTGGATGCATGAGCAAATTCATGGCACTGAAGAGGCACCAAAAGCGTCGGTTCGTCAGCCTTTGCTATTAATGCGCACAGACTACATGGATGATCGCCAGCAAGGCGCGAAAGTGATCGAGTTTAACGGCATCGCCGCGGGTATGGGACCGTTCGGTCAACGTGCTAATCAGCTGCATGATTTTATGCGCCGCCAATGGCCAAAAACGTATCAGCAGTGGATTGAGTCGCCTACGGCCGTACCTGCGGATAACCAATGCCTAGAGCAGCTGGCTAACGCGATTGCAACGTCGGGTCAAAAAGTCCGTGACGAATTTGGTGAGGAAGGGAAGCCGACCTTCCTGATGGTGGTGCAAAAGAACGAAGACAATGTCTACGACCAACATTTGCTGGAAGTCGCATTGCAAGCGCGTGGCATTCGTACCGTGCGTCGCACCTTCCATCAGCTGTCTACTCAGCTTTCGTCAGGTGATAACCAACGCCTGATGCTGGAGAATGTGGGCGCATTGGATGTGGTGTATCTGCGTGCGGGCTACCAGTTCTCTGACTACTTTGCGCCAGAGCTAATGGAGCCAAACTGCTGTGCGACGTTGAGCCAGATCCGTGTATTCATCGAACAGCACAATGTGGCGGTGAATGCGACTGTGAGTCAGCAATTGGCAACCAGCAAAACCATGCAAATGCTGCTGACCATGATGGAAACACAAGCATTGACGCAATGGGGGCTGACTAATGACGAAGCCGTGTTAGTTAATAGTGTGCTGGCGGATATGCTGCCAATCTCTCTCGAACGTATTGAGTGGTTTGAAACAGACGCAGTAAAACAAGATTGGGTACTGAAAAACCAAGGTGAGGGCGGTGGCCATTGTGTGTTTGGCGAAGATATCTCGGGCAAACTGCAATCACTAAAACCTGAAGACTATGATGCATGGGCACTGATGCAGCGTTTGTATCCACATGAGCGTGAGCGTCCGACGGTAGCGGTACGCAATGGTGAACAGACACAAGTTGACGACTTGGTGAGCGAGATTGGTCTGTTTACTGCCTTCTTTAACGGCAAACCAGTGACGGATTTGGGCGGCTATGCAGCTACCTTGTTCGAAGCAAACCAGCCAAAGAAAACGAAGGTGGTATTCATAGCGGTAAAGGAATATTGGATTCCATTACGCTTATCGACTGATATACTGCCAAGGTTGAAACAACAAAAGCCGCGGTTTTCGCGGCTTTTACTTTTGAGAAAGACGATGACAATAGAAACCGTTTGGGGCGAATACCAGTCCAGCGTAAAAGCTTTTTTGCATGCCAAAGTGTCCAATCCTGATGATGTGGACGACTTGCTGCAAGACATCGTTTTAAAAACCTACCTGCATCTAGAAGAAGTACGAGATAACACCAAGGTGAAATCTTGGCTTTTCCAAGTGGCAAACAACGCCATCATTGATTTCTACCGTCAGAAGGGAAAGGGCAAAAACCTCACTCAAGACGACCTGTGGTTTGAAAGCGAAAAAGATGACGTACGTGAAGAGTTATCAGAATGTCTTTTGCCGTTTATCCAAGCTCTGCCACAAGACGATGCCGAAATGCTCACTGCCATTGAACTTCACGGTCAGTCCCAAAAAGAGTATGCCGAAAAACACGGCATCAATTACTCAACATTGAAGTCTCGCCTGCAAAAAAGCCGCACCAAGATTAATTCGTTGTTCAATGAGTGTTGTGAGTTGAAGCTCGATAAAAACGGCAGCGTCATTGACTACGAAGAACGCAAAGATTGCGGTTGTTGAATACTTAATCATCGACCTGACTGATATAAAAGCAGTAAAATCAGCCGTCTACAAAGGTTGTCACTCTTTGTTGTCGCATTTCCCTCTGACTCTCCCGTCGTGTGCGAATCGAAGAGATAAACATTCATAATTTACAATACGTTGTACGCACCCAGTGAGGTGCGATTTTTGTGAGTTCTTACATTGAAGCGTCTATCCATCATCCTATTTATGGCTGCGACTATGCTGTCCGGCTGTTCCATGCTTGAAATACAAATTGAGAGCCAAACTGTTCCTTTAACCAAACAGGAGCTAAATGCTCGCGTTATGACCCGCGAATATGCACAGCAGTTCTTTTCGCAAGTGGAACAGGCTGCGGACAAAATGCATCAGTATTATGAACCGCGGGATCAGGTCAATCAGAGCAATGTATTGCTCTGGAAAATAAACGCCATTGAGAGGATGCAATCGGCCGCTTATCAAGTGTCACCAATGGCTGGGCTAATTGACGTCTGGGTCTTTTCCTATCAATTGGATGATTTTTTCTCCGTGGGCGAGGGTAAGGAGCTGTTTGTAGGCTCTGAAGCAAAGGATGTGTCTAAACACTTAGCAAATGAAATGGACAGGGTCGCACAATCTATCTTGAGTGCGAGCAACTACCCTAAGGCAAAAGCGTTTGTTCAGAAGCATGCGGAGCAATATCCATTTAGGGATCTTAGTTTCAATCGAACGCCGGCATATCGTTTGTGGGTTGAGAGCAATGGTGGGAACGAGCAAGACGCGGTGACAACGTTGGGCACAATGCCAGAAGCGATCGGCGATATGTCTGACAAGATGAGCCTGTTTTCTGAGCAGACGCCTAAAATCATGACGTGGAAAGCTCAGTTGCTGGCACTCAACAGCATGAATAGCATTGACCAAGTCAATCAAGCGGTTGATAGCTTTAAAGTTGTTTCAGATTCGATGAATGACTTTATCAGGAACAACCCAGAGTACATGCGACACCTCGCCGAGGAAATGGCGGTTAAGTTACAACCTCTGGTCGATAACATTGACCAAAAAACCGCTGATCATTTGCTGACGCTCAGCACTGAGCGAATGCTGTTAGAGCAGATGATTGCGCGTGAACGCGTTGAAGTCGCGAGCATTATTACCTCGGAACGAGAGGCTCTAGTAGAGGATGTAAATACACTCTCCAAAGAGATTGTTGACGTTGTCATGAACAACCTTATTGAGATGATCCGCAGCCTGATTCTCTATTTCGTTCTGTTTATTGTTGTTATTTTCTTTGCGCCGCTGGGTCTTGGATACATGTTAGGACGCCGCTCAGCGAAGTAGGGTAGTTCTGGCTTGAGAGATACTTAGTCAAATACCTAAAGTTGTATGCCAGAGTCGACAAGTCGCTCTGGCATTTTCTTTTTTCAAACTGCTTAGAAATATAACGATTCCCACCTGAAACGCCTCTTGATATTAACATCTCGTTACCTCCTGAAATGTCTAAAAATGCTTTCACATCGCTTTCGAAAAACAACGGAAAATCGACTTTAGAAAGCTCGCTGGGATAGGCTTAACAGTCTCTTTGAAAATAGCGAGTCGGTGTTGTTAATGTCGTAAGAGTGGCTCTCATTTTATGTCTAATATATTGTGCACTTTCAAGCGCCGATATATCACTTCCAAACATAAACAAGAAAGGTAGTGGCTCTTTGATTCGGGGCGACTTGTCAGGTTTTGGCTGGTTTGAAAGGTAGGACGAAATGCTGAAGTTAACATTCGTTATTGGTCTAATCGTAATCGTGTCTTATGTGCTCTATCTTGGGCGTTTTAGACGGTGGCATACCGAGAATACGGCAGGGAATGCGTATTTTGGAAAGTCGTTGAAAGAGCGACGAGAGATAAGAAAGAAAATAATAAGCAATGCGCCATTTATCATGCCGTTTATTCGATTTCTGGCATGCTTTGCAAATAACCCAGACAAGATGCCTAAGACCAATTATCAGGGTGTCACAGGCCCGATGAATATTTCTAGTGATGCCTCATTTAAGGTTGGCCATGAGTATCGGCCAACAGAAGACGACATTATTGTCGCCACTCAGATGCGATGCGGAACAACGTGGATGCAACAAATCGTCTTTGAGATCTTGCATAAAGGTGAAGGGGACTTAACTGATTCAGGGTATGGTCATTTGAATGCGGCGAGTGCGTGGTTGGAGTGCAGTCAGCATATTGGAGTGCCATTGGCGCAATCGCCTAAACTGGGTGAAAGCCAAAAACGTCTGCTAAAAACCCATTTCCCGGCATCACTCTGTCCTTTCAATGAGAAAACGAAATACATCTATGTCACGCGGCATCCAGTGAGTTGCTATGCATCAGTCAAAGACTTCATTGGGACAGTTGCAGGGCCATTTGCACCGCCGCCAGAGCACTTTTTAAATTGGTATTGTAGCGATGACTTTTTCTGGACGAGTTGGCCTCATCATGTGGATGGCTGGTGGAATTGGGCGCAGAAACATGACAACGTCACTTTTATACATTTTGAAGAGCTAAAGAATAACCCTGCAAAAGTGATAAGAGATATCGCGGTCTTTTTGGATGTTCATCTCAGTGATGAAGAGTTGGAGAAGGTGATTTTGAAATCCGATTTCAGCTACATGCAAGAAAGGGAAGAGTACTTTGAGATGATCCAACCAACGGTCAACACGGTGTCATCATCAACCCGTTTCCTTAATGGCGGTAAAGACGACCGACATCAGGATTCAAAAGAACATGACCGCGAGACCATCAACAATTTCGTCTGCGATTATCTGGCGCAAAGTAGCTATCCGCTGCATTTCTATTATCCCGATGTTGAACGCTCAACGCCGAAATTAGACAAGGTAGACAGTCAACCGCAGCCAGCGGTTTAGGTACAGAAAAAAGAAAAAGCGAGCCAATGGGCTCGCTTTTTTACAGCAGGAAGCGGATTAATCTTCCATGTAGTTCTCGATGCTTGGGCAAGAACATACGAGGTTACGGTCACCGTAAACGTTGTCGACACGGTTAACCGTTGGCCAGTACTTGGCTTCTTTCGCTTGAACGCTAGGGAAGCAAGCTTGCTCGCGGCTGTAAGGACGATCCCACTCTACAAACATCAAATCTGCTTGGGTGTGAGGGGCTTTAACCAGTGGATTATTTTCCAGCGGCCATTCACCGTCTTGCACTTTCGCGATCTCTTCGCGAATGGCAATCATCGCGTCACAGAAGCGATCCAGCTCTGCCAAGTCTTCACTCTCTGTCGGCTCAATCATCAGCGTGCCGGCAACAGGGAAAGACATGGTTGGTGCGTGGAAGCCAAAGTCCATCAAACGCTTGGCGATGTCTTCTTCAGAAATGCCAGACGCTTCTTTGATTGGACGGATATCGATGATGCACTCGTGCGCAATACGTCCGTGCGTACCACGGTACAGCACTGGGTAGTAAGGACGCAGACGCTCCATGACGTAGTTCGCGCTCAGAATCGCCACCTTGGTTGCTTCTGTCAGTCCTTGCTCGCCCATCATGGCAATGTATGCCCATGAAATTGGCAAGATAGATGCACTGCCGATCTGCGCTGCAGACACTGCGTAATTTGAACCTTCAACTACGTGCCCCGGAAGGAATGGTGCAAGGTGCGATTTCACACCAATCGGACCCATACCTGGACCACCACCGCCGTGCGGAATACAGAAGGTCTTATGCAGGTTCAAGTGAGACACGTCTGAGCCAATAAAACCTGGGCTAGTCAAACCGACTTGCGCGTTCATGTTCGCGCCGTCAAGGTATACCTGACCGCCAGCTTCATGGACGAGTTCACACACTTCTTGAACTGCTTCTTCATAAACACCGTGGGTCGACGGGTAGGTGATCATGATGCAAGACAAGTCGTTTCTGTGTTTCTCGATCTTGGCTTTGAGGTCATTGACATCAATGTTGCCGTTTTCATCACAGCCAACCACCACGACTTTCATTGAAACCATGGCAGCAGACGCAGGGTTAGTTCCGTGCGCAGAGCTTGGGATCAGACAGACGTTACGGTGACTGTCGCCACGGCTCTCGTGGTAGCGTTGAATTGCAATCAGACCAGCGTATTCGCCTTGCGCACCAGAGTTTGGCTGGAGTGACATCGCATCATAGCCAGTGATCTCACACAGCATTTTGCTTAGTGAGTCCGCAAGTTCGGTATAGCCTTGCGCTTGCTCGGCTGGCACGAACGGGTGCAGTGCACCGAATTCCGGCCAAGTCACTGGGATCATTTCTGCAGCGGCATTCAGCTTCATGGTACAGCTACCCAGCGGGATCATGCCGTGCGTCAGCGAGAAGTCTTTGTTTTCCAGCTTTTTCATGTAACGCATCAGCTGTGTTTCGCTCTGGTGCGTGTTGAAAACCGGATGTGTCAGGTACTCAGAGGTGCGGCGGCATGACTCTGGGATAGCGGCATATTCATCCGCTTCAACAGATGAAGCAAACTGGCTAACGTCTGATTCGCCAGTCAACGCAGCAACAAGTGCGTTTACTTCTGCCAAGGTGGTGGTTTCATCAAAGCTCACGCCAAGCTGACCGTCGAGTTTGCGAAGGTTGAACCCTGCATCGTCGGCTTTTTTCAGTAGCGCGTCTGTCTGATCACCAGTGTTCAGCGTGATAGTGTCAAAAAAGTCATGGAATGCGAGCGTAATGCCAGCGTGGTTAAACGCTGCGGCAGCCAGTGCAGTGAGGTGATGTACTCGACGTCCAATTTTCTTGAGACCTTCAGGACCATGGTAAACCGCATAGAAGGCGGCCATGTTTGCCAACAATGCCTGGGCGGTACAGATGTTAGATGTCGCTTTTTCACGGCGGATGTGCTGTTCACGCGTTTGCATTGCCATGCGAAGTGCTTGATGGCCTTTCGCATCAACTGACACACCGATAACACGGCCTGGCATGGTGCGCTTCAGTTTGTCACGGGTTGCCATGAAAGCAGCATGAGGACCACCGTAGCCCATTGGAACACCGAAACGTTGTGCCGAACCAATAACAACATCAGCACCCATTTCCCCCGGTGACTTCAGCAGCGTGAGAGACAGCAGGTCGGCGGCGACAGTGACCAGCGTTTTGTTCGCTTGAGCTGCTGCGATGAGATCAGACAGGTCACGAACTTGGCCAGTGGTGCCAGGGTATTGCAACAGCGCACCGAATACATCTTCCGATGGCAGGCTGTCTGCAGGCCCTGTGATAACCTCGAAGCCCATGAACTTAGCGCGGGTGTTGATGACATCCAGCGTTTGTGGATGAACGTCGTCCGCAACGAAGAAGGTGTTGCTCTTGCTCTTACCGCCACGCTTACACAGCGTCATTGCTTCTGCGGCTGCTGTTGCTTCATCAAGCAACGATGCATTCGCAAGCTCCATGCCGGTCAAATCCATCACCATCTGTTGGAAGTTCAACAGAGACTCAAGACGACCTTGTGAGATTTCAGGTTGGTAAGGCGTGTACGCCGTATACCAGCCCGGATTTTCTAAAACGTTTCGAAGAATAGGGTGAGGCGTATGCGTGCCATAGTAGCCCTGACCAATGAAGCTGCGCTTGATAACGTTTTTGCTCGCCATCGCTTTCAGCGTCGCCAGCATGCCGACTTCACTTTGGGCAGCGTCCAGTTTCATTGGCTCCGGCAAGCGGATGGCCGCTGGTACGGTTTCCTCAATCAGGTGCTCAAGGCTGGTGGCCTTGATTGCATCTAGCATCGCCTGTTGTTCGGCTTCTCTCGGGCCGTTATGGCGCGTGACAAACTCGTTGTCGGGTAGCAGTTGATCCAGTAAGCGTGATTCTGTCATGACCTTCTTCCTGAATTAGTCTTCGATAGTTTCTTGGTACGCGTCAGCACTCATCAAGTGATCCAGATTGCTGTCATCTGCTAGTTTGATTTTCGCAATCCAGCCACCCTCGAACGGTTCTTCGTTCACCAGTTCTGGGCTTTCTTCGAGGTTTTCATTCACTTCTACCACTTCACCGTTTACCGGGCCGTAGATGTCAGATGCCGCTTTAACAGATTCTACGAGTGAGAACCCTTCGCCGATTTCTACGTCGCTGCCAACTTCTGGTAGGTCAACGAACACAACGTCGCCCAGCAGTGATTGCGCGTGGTCTGAAATACCTACAGTGACAGTACCGTCGCCGTTGTCTTTTACCCACTCGTGGCTTTCAGTGAACTTCAAGCTTGCATCCATTTTTACTTCTCCGTGTGAAACGTATCAATTTGTCCCCGCCATGCGGCAGGATGAATCAGAAAACGTAACGCTTTTGCGTCAAGTTTGTGTCCTTGTTAGCAAGCCACCACATTGATAGGAATGGCATTGGTCGCCAAGCCGCCTTGCGATGTTTCCTTGTACTTGCTCATCATGTCGAGACCTGTCTCGTGCATGGTTTTAATCACGGTATCGAGCGATACATGGTGCTCTCCGTCGCCATTTAAGGCGAGACGGGTGGCATTGATGGCTTTCACTGCACCCATCGTATTTCGCTCAATGCAAGGCACTTGGACGAGACCGTTTATCGGGTCACATGTCAGTCCTAAGTTGTGCTCCATGCCGATTTCTGCCGCGTTTTCAATTTGTGCAGGTGTCGCGCCCATGGCGGCTGCGAGTCCCGCGGCGGCCATTGAACATGCCACGCCAATTTCGCTTGGCAGCCGACTTCTGCGGCAGAAATCGATGCATTGGTTTTATACAGCGAACCAATTGCCGCAGCGGTCGCCAGAAAGATTCGAATACCGTTTGCGTTATCTGGCGCGACAAACTTGTCGTAATACGCCAGCACTGCGGGAATAACGCCTGCAGCACCATTGGTTGGTGCAGTGACCACACGGCCACCTGCAGCATTTTCCTCATTAACGGCCATGGCGAACATGTTGACCCAGTCATTCGAGTCGACAGGCAAACCATCCAAGTCTTTCTTCTTGATGCAATCGTGCAGTTTCTTTGCACGACGTTTGAGTTCTAAACCGCCGGGCAGCACGCCGTCTTGCTCAATGCCTCGTTCAATGCACGCTTTCATGACATGCCATATTGCATCAACATGTTCATCGACACTTTTCTTTGTCGCTTGTTTGTCATTGTGTTTAGCTCTCGCTAACTCATTAACAAACATCAATTCTGCGATGGACTTATTCTCGTTTTTGCAGTGTTCAAGAAGCTCCGCTGCACTATTAAACGGGAAGGGGGGTGTAAAATCCGAGGCCAGCGCATCGGTTTCACCTTTTTCCACCACAAATCCACCACCTACAGAGAAATATGTGCGACTGAGCAGTGGTTTTTCGTCATTATCAAACGCTGTTAGAGTCATGCCATTCGGGTGCTCGGGTAACACTTTATCGAAATGGAAAACGACGTCTTTGTCCCAATCAAAGGGAATGAAGCGATGACCATCTAATGGCAACTCTTTACTCCCTTTCACCATGTCACACATAGTCGGTATGTCGTCGGGGTTGATACTATCGGGCCATTCGCCCATCAATCCCATCACACACGCAACGTCTGTCGCATGGCCTTTTCCGGTTAACGCTAACGAACCGTAAGTTCGCATGTTGCGCTCTCCACTTGGTGAAGCAACGCAGTTTCACGTAATTCTGCAGCAAAGCGGGCACTGGCAACCATCGGACCCACGGTATGTGAGCTAGATGGGCCTACGCCAATCTTAAAAAGGTCAAACATGCTATGGCTCATCGCACGTCTCCTCGTTTTGTGGGTTACTCACCCCAGTCACTAAAGACTGAAATGGTACTGGTCGACCTCTCTGGCCTGTTCTTTGAAGTATTGGCTCTTTGAGAATTTCTGGGTCAACATTTGCGTAACATACAAAACGAATTTGCGACCTGCAAAAGAAAATTTCCTATAGGAAACTCCTGATGTGATCGAGTCGTCATTTCCAAAAATAGGATGACATTGTGAAGGTCGTGAAACAAAGTCTTTGCGCAAACGTTTGCTTTTTACTATCTTTGGGCTTTCATTTCAATTGCGGATTTTTCATGTAACAGTTTACTTATTGTTATATAAGAAAATATTTGTTTTTCATTTTATGGTGCAAAAAACGCGTGCTTCTTGAATGCGTTGAGGTTGAATTTTGAGCAGGCTGGGTGGGGCATTAGGTGCGGTGAAAAGTTGTGCTAAGTTTCTTATAGGAAACTTTCTGTTAAAAATGTTAACTTGCGCTTATCCCATGACGCATTCTTCGTGTAAGAATGTCGCTCAATGTATCGCCAGCGGCAGTTGCGCAGCCTATAAGTAGTGTGCCAACAAGACAGAGTGAGAAGGAACTATGTCAGACTCAGATGCACAGGATGTGTATCCATCAATCACTGTTGAAAGAGCAAGTATCCAAGCTGACGCGCCTATTGCGCCGTTGAAGCTAGGAGAGCGCCTTAAAGAGATCAGAACCAACAGCGGATTAACCTTGGAAGAGGCAAGTAAACTTACAGGATTGGCGCGCTCAACCTTATCCAAGATTGAAAATGAGCAGATCTCGCCAACGTTTCAGGCGATGCAAAAGCTTGCTGTCGGGTTGAAAATCGACATTCCCCAACTCTTTGCGCCACCAAAACAAAGAAAAGCGACCGGGCGACGTGACATCACGCGAGTTGGCGAAGGGAAAGCACGGCCGACAGGCACCTATGAACATGAGTTGTTGGCAACGCAATTGACCAACAAAAAGATGTTCCCTTTTAAGTCTCGTGTTAGAGCGCGTTCATTTGAAGAATACGATGAGTGGATCCGCCATGATGGTGAGGAATTCCTGCTCGTGCTTGAAGGCAGCATTGCATTCTATTCCGAATTTTATGAAGTGATTGAGCTTGGCGAGGGAGACAGTGTTTATTATGACGCTGCAATGGGGCATATGCTCACCTCGACAAGCGACGATGATGCCCTCATTTTGTGGGTGACGGCATCCTAAAATACACGATTACCCGTCGGATGGCGGAGCACTTGAACCACGGCTTGTGCCGACATCATGGAGTGAAACATGTCACAAGATTTACTTAAAACCCCTCTACACGCGCTACACATCGAAATGGGCGCAAAAATGGTGCCGTTTGCGGGCTATGACATGCCAGTTCAATATGAGCTGGGTGTTAGAAAAGAGCACATTCACTGCCGTGAGCACGCGGGTTTGTTCGATGTTTCCCACATGGGTCAACTGAAACTGCACGGTGAGAACGCCGCAAAAGCACTGGAAGCTTTGGTTCCTGTGGATATTGTTGACTTGCCGGAAGGTAAACAGCGTTATGCATTGTTCACGAATGAACAAGGCGGATTGATGGACGATTTGATGGTGACTAACTTCGGCGATCATCTCTTTGTTGTTGTTAATGCAGCGTGTAAAGAGCAAGACATCGCACATTTGAAAGACAACCTGCCATCAGATGTGGAACTAGAAGAAATCGAAGACAGAGCATTGCTCGCACTCCAAGGCCCTAAAGCGGCGGACGTCCTATCGACGTTGAACCCTGTCGTTGCTGATATGGTGTTTATGGATGCTGCAAAGGTTGAGCTTGCAGGCATCGAGTGCTTGGTCAGCCGTTCAGGCTACACCGGTGAAGACGGTTACGAAATTTCTGTACCAGCGGACAAAGCAGAAGAATTTGCACGCCGCTTGTTGCTAAAAGAAGAAGTAGAGTGGATTGGCCTTGGCGCGCGTGACTCTCTGCGCCTTGAGTGTGGCCTTTGCCTTTACGGTCATGATATTGACCCAACTACCACGCCAGTTGAAGCAAGCTTACTTTGGGCAATCAGCAAACCACGCCGTGCAGATGGTGAGCGCTCGGGCGGCTTCCCTGGTGCGGATATCATCCTTGACCAAATTGCTACCAAAGACGTTTCGCGCAAGCGTGTGGGACTGGTTGGCAGCAGCAAAGCACCTGTCCGTGAAGGTGCTAAGTTGTTTGATGCAGATGACAACGAAATTGGCATTGTAACCAGCGGTACGTTTGGTCCAACCAAAGGACAACCTGTTGCGATGGGTTATGTCAAAACTGAGCTTGCAGCGATGGGGACAGAAGTATTTGCAGAAGTACGTGGTAAGAAATTGCCGATGACGGTCGAGAAAATGCCGTTTGTCCCTCAGCGTTATTATCGTGGCTAAACAGTCAATTATCTGACATCACACTATCGCGAGATGCAACATTCTGCCGAGTTGTTGTACGGTATAGATTGACACTGACTAAATATTCTCAAAGAGCTTATGCATCGACATAGGCTCTTTTTCTTTGTTATTCATTACGATAGACGCGAAGACTTTTCAGCCTTCTTCCTCATATTTGGCCAACCTGAATTTTTGGCATTCCTTATGCAATCGGTTTAATTGAGCTTTTTGTCAGTAGATGTTGATTCCACATTGAAGGTAGAAAGTAACAGCGTGAATTAGTGCATAAGAATGGAAATTCTCAGGCAGATCACGGAATTATGGATTAATGTCTTATATGTACGACATAGGGTCGAAAGGAGAAAAGGTTGTATGCTAGCTGAACAACGCGACGAGATTGATAACCCTCTGATCTGGCCGATTTTAAGTGTGCTAGAAGCGTCAACCCAAAGCTGGAAAGTACACTACCTGATGGCCGAATTGCAGAAGAAGACCATCATGGACCATCTCGATGATGATCCCCAGTTAGACTTGTTCAAGCGTAATTTTCTCATCATGAATGCGCTATACCAACTTCAAGAGACGCTGCTTCCACAGCAGTGGCTGCAAGTTGAGTCCATGGACATCAAATTGATGTATCGCGGTGCGGGCTCTGGTTTTGTTCAACATGAAGTGGATCGCGACGACCCCTTGCGCGAGTACTACATGGACTGGAAAAACTATGACGCACAGACTGAGGACGTGAGAGAGTTGCTGTCCTCATTTTGGAAACGCTACCAGCGTCATGTCGGTCATTGCAGCGAGACAACGGTCGAGCGAAGAAACGCATTGGCAGCACTCGGACTTTCAGAGAAAGCCTCAGACAATGAAATCCGTCGTCAATGGCGGAAAATGGCCTTGAAGTGGCACCCTGACCGTCCTGAAGGGGATGCCGCGAAATTCCGCACCATGTGCGAAGCGTGGCAAAGTCTTCGCCTCTAATTACTAAGCCCGGCAATTAGCCGGGCTTTTTGTTAAATGCTCTTTTGCTTCGTGCTGCAGATAGCGTGAACAGCATAAGTGTCACGAGAATAATCCCTCCACCAATCAGCACATTTTGTGTAGGTACTTCGCCGATTACGGCCCAAACAAACAAGGGACCGAAAATAGCTTCCAACAACATAAAGAGATTGGCGTGAGCTGCGGGTAAGTATCGAGGCCCAGAAGAAATAAGAACAAAAGAAATGGGTACCACACCTACACAGAGAATCAACGTGTATATCCATTCCTGTTGGGTGAGACTTAGTGGTTCTGCGCCAGAAAACAACGAGACAGCAGCTGTACACAAACCGCCTAGCACGAGATAAAGCGGAGCATTTTCGCTTTGGCTTTTTCGCAGCACCACAAAGTAGGTCGCCAACATAAAGGCGGTGATCAGTGCCATCAAATTACCGAAAGATGCTGAAGGCATCGCCTTTCCTGCAAACACAAACATCACGCCTGCTACCGCCGCCAAAATGGCAATAAGCGTTCGCGTTTCTAGCTTCTCTTTCAAAAATACATAAGCCAACGCAGCGCAGATCAAAGGACTGATATTAATGATGATCAGCGTGCTGGCGACTTGCGTGTGATCGATGGAAAGCACAAAACAGATCGTGGAGATAGAAAACGCCACGGACCCCAAAATCAGTAGTGGGGAAGGCGATGTCAGTGAGCGTAGGGTTTGAGCGGGTTGTTTGATAAACATGACCAGCAAGATAACCAAAGCAGATAACAAGCCGCGCCAAAAAAGCAACGTCCAACCCGACGCTTCAACCAATCTGATCAACAGGCCATCCACGCTGAGTATCGTGACCCCGATACTCATCATCAGGGTTCCTTTGTAAATTGGTGACATCCGTATCTCCCTGACTAAACGTCATTTTTCTATTAAGTCTTCGTATTCCCCGTCTTTGCGAGGTCAAATATCAAACGACACGCGTTTTTCGCATTTCATACTTAAAAAAGAATAGGGCGGTGCAAGCCCCAATAGCAACGGATAGTGAGGTAAGTGCAAACAGGCTTTTGCTTTTTCTCACTTTATCAACGAGAACTACGGGTCTACGCTTAACTGATATAGGTGTCACCATTATGGGATCGTGGAGACAAAATGAGATCAATTCGCCATGTCTTTTTTGCTTTGATGGGCTTCATCCTCGTTCTTGGCGTTTCAATCATCTTTGCAAATCTTCGTTCAAGCGCGTTAAGCGATGATATTAAAAATCTCTATGAGCAACGTCAGCAACAGTATGCGTTAGCCATTGAGCTGAAGACGAGCTCAGATTTGCTGACGAGGTTTGCGAGAAATTATTCGATTACCACGAATAAGAAGTGGCGTTTCTTGTATGAGCGTGTGAAAGGTATTCGGGAAGGGCACCTGCCGCCACCAGACAGCTACAACTTCGACTACTGGTATGAAGTCGCAGACCCAAGCTTCGACGTGTTAGAGCCGGAGATCCCGATCCGTCCGGAATATCCATCCATTCTGAGCAGATTGAGAGATGCAGGCACCAGTGAATCCCAATTAGCATTTCTCACTCAAGCGATAGCACGTTCGCAAGAGCTCAGCACTATTGAAGATACCGCGATGAACATCATTCAGGGCAAAAAAAGAACTGCCCGTGGTATGGAGCGCATCATCCCTGACCCTAAATTGGCTCAGCAAATGCTGTTTGGCCCAGAGTACATCCATGAGAAAAACAAAATCATGGGACCCATCGGGGCTTTCTACGACACCATAGACATTGATACCCAGTCCAAGCTCGACATGCTCATCCAACAAAAACGCAATATGGATGGCATCGCGATTTTTATGGCGTTTGCGCTGATCATCACCGTCGCCACAACCACCATTTTGCTGTGGTACCGCTTCCTCAAACCGCTCGACAATATTCGCCGAAACATTGTTAGCAAAGTGAGAGACAAGCAGTTCGAATTTAAACTCGATGTTGAAAGCCAAGGCGAGTTGAAAGACCTCGCGGCTGCCCAGAATGAAGTCTTGGCTGAGATTGCGGAAAGATTTGAGTTTAGTCGCCAAATCAAAGCGTTCTCAGATCTTATTCGTGGTTGTAGTGATACCAAAGACTTGGGTCTTCAGGTCGCGAATTTCTTCTCGCAGCGCCTCGAACTTCCTTATGTGGCAATTTACGTTAATCGCAATGACAAACTGTCGCTGGTGGGTGGGGTTGGCATTGATGAGCAAACCAAAGTGATGGAGGCGGAAACCGTCTCTTTCCATCGCACCATCATGCTGACCAAAGAATTCCTTCGCATTCGCAACGAAGACGACAAATTTACGCTGTCTTTGCCTGTTGGTGATTTGAAACTAGGAGAGATGTATTTCATCCCGCTTATCGTCAACAACGACATGGTTGGTGTGCTTGAGTTGGGCTCTGTTCGCTCCTTCTCAGACAAAGAAATCGACTGGCTGACAGAAATCCGTGAAGACTTGGCGGTAGGTATCCAGCTTACTATCAACGCAGAACTTCAACTTGAAGCGGAACAACGCGTTTCCGAGCAGTTGAAACTCAATCAGCAAATTATCAATGCGATTCCAAACCCAACCTATTTCCGTGATACCCAAGGAACGTACATCGGCGTCAACGATGCCTTTACTGACTTCCTTGGCCTGTTCTATGTCGATGTGGTGGATAAGACCCCAACGGAGCTGTTCCCTGAAGATGTCGCGACCATGTTCACCAACAAAGAGAATGAGTTACTCGAAAACCCAGGCTCTCAGGTGTACGACATCGAACTGAACAATGCCAATGGTGAGACGAGAATCATCACTGTCTATGAGGCAACGTATTACGGTGGTGATGGTGACCCACTCGGTATTGTGGGCTTGTTTGTTGATGTGACGACGCAAAAACGCCTCGAATCTGACCTTATTTCTGCCAAAGATCAGGCAACTGAAGCGAGTAAGGCAAAAGGCGAGTTCCTTGCCAACATGAGCCATGAGATCCGCACGCCAATGAATGCGATCCTGGGGATGTCTCACCTTGCTTTGCTGACCGATTTGAATGACAAGCAACGCAACTACGTGTCCAACATCGAAAAAGCCGGTAAGTCGTTGCTTGGTATCATCAATGACATCCTCGACTTCTCGAAAATTGAAGCGGGCAAACTCACCGTTGAACACATTGAATTCAAGTTCAGCGAAGTGCTCGACAACATCAGTAACATCATCTCGGTTAAAGCTAAAGAGAAAGAACTCGAACTTATCTTCGACATCGACCCTGATCTGCCTGACGACTTGGTGGGTGATCCACTTCGTTTGGGGCAGATCATTATCAACCTCACGGGTAACTCGGTGAAATTCACCGAAAGCGGTGAAATCATCATTCGTGCTCGTAAGGTTACCGACGGCAAAGACATTGTTGAGATTCAGTTTGATATCCAAGATACCGGTATCGGTATGTCGGAAGAACAACTGAGCCGCCTGTTCCAATCGTTCTCGCAAGCGGATGGTTCTATCACCCGTAAATACGGCGGTACTGGCCTTGGTCTGACGATTTCTAAGAGCTTTGTCGAGCTCATGGGTGGTCGAATCTGGGTGGAAAGTGAACCTGGTCAAGGCTCTACCTTCTCCTTCACCATTCGTTGTGGCCGAAGCGAGTCGAGCATCAAAGAACAAGTGGCGAAATCCACGGTCCTTAACAATAAGCGTGTGCTTGTGGTGGACGATAACCAAGCGTCTCGCGACATCATGTATGCGCTGCTCGACAACCTAGATTTGCGCGTCGCCGCTGTGTCTAACGGTGAAGAAGCGGTTTACGAAGTGGAGAGTGCCGACAAGAGCAGCGACGGCTTTGATGTGGTTGTCATGGATTGGAAGATGCCAGGCATTAATGGCGATGAAGCCACCATGCAAATCCAAGCTCTCACACTCAACAAGATGCCGAAAGTCATTCTTGCCAGTGCGTATGGCGAAGATGCGGGTTTGATAAACGACGATATTCAGAAGCTCTTTGATGCATCGCTCGTCAAACCTATCAACCCATCATCTCTGTTTGATGCGCTGATGGAACCTTCGGCCAAGAAGAGTTGAAACTGGTTAACAGTCGCGACATAGAGGAAGTTGACCAGCAAGAAAACCATGACTTCACAGGACTCAGAATCCTTCTGGTTGAAGACAACATGATCAACCAAGAAGTCGCAAAAGGCATACTTGAGCAGTTCAATCCAACGATTGAGGTCGCCGACAATGGCCAGATTGCATTGGATATGGTGCAAGAACAAGAATTCGATATCGTCCTGATGGATATGCAGATGCCTGTCATGGATGGTGTGACAGCGACGAAGAAAATTCGCGAAATCGAGTCTTTGTCGGGCATGCCAATCGTCGCTATGACTGCGAACGCCATGGAGCGGGACGTTAAGCAATGTAAAGAAGCGGGCATGAATGACCACGTTTCAAAACCGATTGATGTCGACGAGTTGATTTCTGCCATTTCGCGTTGGACGAATGCGTCGAAAGAATCGGTGAAATCGTCCGTGGTGCTAAATGGACAGAAGGCCGCGGAGTCAAAAGCAAACAATGTCATCGACATCGACCCACTGGTCTTGGATGCCAATGAGGGTATCGGTCGTATAGGCGGTAACTCAGAAGCATATTGGAAGGTCATTACTGCGTTCACGGAAACCAAGCTTGCCGTCATCGACAAGATGAAAAAAGCCCTCGCGAATGATGAGCGTGATGACGTTGAACTCTTCGCTCACTCATTGAAAGGCGCGGCGGCGAATGTGTCGGCGAAAGGTTTGGCGGTATTGGCAGGTAACTTGGAAGACCAAGCGGGCAGCGCAGAAATGAAGATGGAAGCGAGCCTGCTAGATAAGATCAAAGAATGTTTAGAGGAAATCCAAGGTTATATTCCTACAAAAGAGCCTGAGGCTGCGAAGCCGAAAGAAGAAACAGGCTTTGTCGGCTACACGCCGCGTGAGTTCAGAATTGAACTGGAACAATTGAAGATTCTGCTAAGCAACTTTGATACGCAAGCCGTCGACTTTATTACGGGCATAAAAGAGAGTTCGAAGAGTATGGATGTGGATCTGTCAGAAGTGGAAGATGCTATCCGTAAATTTGAATACGAAATTGCCGGTAAGAAATTAGAAATTGTCTTGGAGTCATTGGGTGTGGATGAGGAAGAAAACTCGCCAACCTTATTCTAAAGAGAGATAAAAACAAAAAAGGCCGCATTCGCGGCCTTTTTCAATTACTTAGCCAGGGAGCGGCTACGCAATTCGAAAATCAGTTTTTCTGCACTGCACTCGAACTTTAAACGAACTGTCAGTGGGTCAAAAGAAACGTCTGCACACTCGTTCAGATCGTGTAGTACGTTTTCGTTCACTTCTTTAGCCAGTGCGAGGTAGTTTTTGAATTCAGCGATAGCAGCATCTTTGTCTGATGCGAAGATGCTTACTTCAGCAACATCATCACCTTCACTGATCACAAAGCCCATTTCAGCGGTAACGCCGCAAGCATCACAAACTTGGTATTCTTCTTGGCTCATAACTTACTCTCTTTGTCCCCAGCCTCGTTGGGAATACAGGCTGGATTTGTAGGAATTGTTTGTAATATTACTACAAATAATGGTGCAAAAAGTAGGACTACTTAGCAAGCTGAAAATGACGAAATGGCTAATTTTCCTTTGTGACTAGAAACAGCCAATAAAAAAGCGGGCATAAAGCCCGCTTTTGGAAAGAAGGAATGCTTAATCTTCCCATTGCACCAAGGTACCAGACGGCCAGTTCACGCCGATGTCGTGATACTTCTTCTCTAGAAGGTGACGACGGATCTTCAGCGTTGGTGTCAGCAAACCGTTTTCGATGCTCCAAGGTTCTTTGATCATGTAAACGCCTTTGATCTTAGCGTGAGATTCGAGTTCACCGTTGATGGTGTCGATGACGTGTTTTACACGCTTCTCATAACGTGCACGGTCAAAGTTAGGGAAGTGGTGAGGCAAGGCCAGCAGAATAGGGCCAGGCAAACCAGAACCCACCAGACACATCATCTCAATATTGCTCAGCTCAAATAGACGTTTTTCAATCGGCACAGGGCTAACAAACTTACCTTTCGCTGTTTTGAACGTGTCGTTTTTGCGCCCTTGAATGGTGAGGTAGCCATCACTGTCTAAGTCGCCGATATCACCAGTGTGAAGCCAACCATCAACAACCGTCTCTGCTGATGCTTCAGGGTTCTTGTAGTAACCATCGAATAGGCCACCACCCGCAACCAAGATTTCGCCATCGGCTGCGATTTTAATCTCAATACCTGGGCCAGCATTACCAACAGTACCAATCTTGTCGCTTCGGAATGGATAATTGAGCGTGCTGTATGCGAATGATTCCGTCATCCCCCAAGCTTCGGTAATGTTCAGTCCCAGTCTCTCATACCAGCGCAGCAAGGCAGCAGAAACCGGTGCCGAACCACAACCCAAGACTCTTGCTTGGTCTAAGCCCAAGTTTTGCGCCACTTTCTTCTTAATCAAGCCCGACACAAAAGGAATGCTGAGCAAGATATTGAGCTTTCTGTCTGGCAGCTTCTCTTGAATGCGTTGCTGGAACAAGGTCCACAGACGCGGAACCGAAATAAACAGAGTAGGGCGATGCATTTTCACATCATCAATGAAGGTTTCCAGAGATTCTGGGAAAGCAGTGCAAATCCCGGCCATCATGGCAGAGCCCATGATGTAAACACGCTCTGTGATGTGTGCAAGTGGCAGGTAAGAGAACAAACGCTCACCGTCTTTCATTCCGATATGGTCGATGAGACGCTGCGCAGACCACGCGTAAGCACCATAAGTCAGCATTGCACCTTTCGGCAGGCCAGATGTGCCTGATGTGTACACAATCGACATCAAATCGCCGTCTTGATGCTCAGGGTTAACCTCTGCACGGGAGTTTTGATTAACTAAGTCAGCCCAATCGTAACCACAATTGATGGTTGGATAAGAAGGCAATCGTCGGAATCGCATCGCGTGTTTCGAGCGACGCTTTCAGTGCTTTGGTGTCGTCCAGTTTACCGATAAACAGGGCCTTAGATTCACTGTGGTCGAGAACGTGACCGATAGTGTCATCACCAGCCGTTGGGAAAATCGGCACGCTGATGTAGCTACCAAGCATCATTGCCAAATCTGCAATGAACCATTCTGCACAATTTTTTGAAATGAGAGCGACCTTGTCACCAGGCTCTAAACCCATGCCTCTTAGGGCAGTGACGATTCGAAGGGCTTGGTCTACGACATCTGAATAAGTGAAATCTTGGAACTGTCGGTTGATGATTTGTCGAAGAAAAATCTCGTTCGGACGCTCTTTCGCCCAGCGAAGCATTTGTTGGTATGGTTTTGGTTGAGTCATGTAGGACCCCGTAATAGCTGTAGGGAAAAGGTCGATGAAATCTCGAATGTTATTAAAGTGTTAAATTAGGTGTTGAAACGGGTATGGGTCAAGATAAATATTCAAACACTTGTTCAAATTTTGATGTCGGTAACGACATGCCTCATTTATACCACTTAAAAAAATACAGGATAACATGCTGTATTCATTGAATTACTGCGCAAGATAACAAAGTTTTTTTAACAAACCGAACCCTGTTCACGGTTCTTACAATTTTGATCAACAGCCGCTCGAAATATGCACACTTGTACTATCTTTAAGATTGCTGAATTAAGGGAGAGGCGGTCGGTAAAACCCATCAGTTTATCAGCACCCCGAATCGCTGAATCAGTAGTAAAAAAACGAGTGAGCAAACTCCAGAAAAGATCAGCGTGTTAAATCACTAAACTTGCAGTTGCAGGTTAAGGAAGCCAGGAACCAGGGATATTGTTATGCCAAAGAGAAGCAAAGAAGATACAGAAGTTACGATTCGGTTGATTCTTGACGCTGTGGTCGATCAATTAGTGACACTCGGTTACGACAGAATGTCGTACACCACGCTGAGCCAACAAACAGGAATTTCGCGTACAGGCATAAGCCACCATTTTCCGAAGAAAACGGATTTCATCACACGCTTGGATGACCGCTTATTGGGAATCCTCATTGAGAAGCTTGATCTAGAAGGTGACAAACGCACCTTCATCGAAAGCTGGTTAACTGCATTGCGTTCTGACAACCGTTTTACGGCAGTACTACGACTGTTTTTCTTGCACACTGTGACATCAGAAAACGCTGCAGATTTCACCAGTCATGCAAGCAGAAAACTGCATGACGTATGCTGTGATAGGTATGGGCAGGACTTTGAAAAAGACCTAGAGTGGTTGGTTGGAAAATCCCTACTCACAATGGCATAAAGACGTGCTACAATCCCGCACCGAAAGAAGCGCCCAATGGGCGCTTTTTGCTCCCCAAAATTGACCCAACCGCCAAAGCCGCTCAACCCTTGAGCAAACCGTTTTTGATCTGAAACAGTAAAACGCTAAAAACTGTTTAATCCTTCAATTATATGTTGAATTATTCAAAAATAATTTAATAATGAACCCCTGAAACATAAGCCGTACATTTACCCTTTGCCAACGAGATTTTTCATGAGCAATTCACTAGTACTTGTCCTTAACGCGGGCAGTTCCTCTCTTAAATTCGCATTGATGGATGCACAAACGGGCGAAGCCATTCTTTCTGGTCTTGGCGAGTGCTTCGGTCTTGAAGATGCGCGCATTAGTTGGAAACGCGATGGCGAGAAGCAAGAGCTGATGCTGGAAGAAGGTGGCAACCACCACGAGAAAGCAGTAGGCATCATTGTTGAGCTGGTTGAAAGCATGAACGTTGGCGAGCAATTGGTTGCTATCGGTCACCGTGTTGTACACGGCGGCGAGAAATTTGCTGACGCAACCCTGTTGAACGACGACGTTATCGCAGAAATCGAAGCGTTGAGTGACTTGGCTCCTTTGCACAACCCAGCAAACGTAATGGGTATCCGTGCTGCTATGAACGCTTTCCCAAGTCTGCCTCAAGTTGCTGTATTCGACACTGCATTCCACCAAACCATGCCTCAGAAGGCGTTTACCGGTGCAATCTCTAGCGAGCTTTACACTGACTACGGTATCCGTCGTTACGGCTTCCACGGTACTAGCCACTACTTCGTGACTCGTGAAGCAGCAAAACAGCTGAACAAGAACATCGACGAAGCAAACTTCATCTCTGTTCACCTAGGTAACGGTGCGTCTGTTTGTGCAGTAAGCAACGGTAAGTCTGTTGATACTTCTATGGGCTTCACGCCGCTGTCTGGCCTGATGATGGGCACACGCTGTGGTGACTTGGACCCAGGTATCATTGAATTCCTGCTGAAAAAAGGCTGGAGCCAAGAGCAAGTATTTGAAGCACTGAACAAGAAATCTGGTTTCTTGGGTGTTTCTGGCCTGACGTCAGATGCACGTGGCATTCTTGAAGCGATGGAAGCTGGTCATGAAGGCGCGAAACTGGCGTTTGAAGTGTTCACCTACCGTGTTGCTAAGTACATCGGTTCTTACCTGATCCCTCTGGATGGTCTGGATGCGATTATCTTCACTGGTGGTATCGGTGAAAACTCGCTGCCAATCCGTCGTCAAATCCTGAGCAACCTGAAACTGCTGGGCTTTGTTGAAGATGAAGCAGGCAATGAAGCAGCGCGCTTTGGTAACGGTGGCATCATTGCGAAATCACAAATGATGGATGCAGTCGCTATCGTTGTACCGACTAACGAAGAGTTCGTTATCGCGTCACAAGCTGCAAGCTTTGCTTAATTAGCCCGTACTTAAGTAAGACGAGCAAATAGAAGAAGCCGCTGACGAAAGTGAAGTGACCCCGTAAAGTTGGACATTTCAGTTTAGCTGCTTTCAAGGCCTGATTTCGAAAACCCATCGGAATCAGGCTTTTTAGTTTCGTCTTAACACGTTTGGTATTGTAGTACTCGATATACGCTTTGATTTGCGTTACCAAGTCATCAGCATCTTCAATGCGTCGGTTATGGTGCATATCTGTTTTAAGTAGTACGATGAAGTTTTAGGCAACAGCGTTGTCTAGGTAATTACTTTTTCTCGACATACTTTGTGTTAGTCCATTGTCGATTGGCTCGGTGCCGATACTGCCAACCTTGGCCGCTGTGAATAATGGGCTTCGATTTCGGATTTAGGGTTGAGATGCCGCGTTCAAGCATACCGATGAGCAGTGGTAGAACAGCGTGTTTCTCAACTATATAAGTAACTACGTCTCGCTTGAATAGGCTGATCATGAGAGGCAGATATGCCTTCTGCCCTTTGACTCTAAACTCAGTGACATCCGTTTCCAGTGCGGATTTTTTCTCGGAAAAACAATATCTTCATTGCCAATTAAGTTGAATGGCCAAAATCTCTCCGTACTTAGATAAAGCTAATTATCTAATTCTGAGCGAAGACACTGCAACCACTTGAATTTCCCCACTGTCCTCCATTAGTTACGGTACAAGTAGCATGGAGCAAGTTTTGCGGCGTAGCGCAGGGAGAAGCTAAATTTACAACCCTGTTGAGTTCGCTGTCGTCGCCAATGGTCATCAAAAGATATGCTCTTGCTAATTCCTGAACGCGTTGAGGTGAGATGCAGGTAGATTGTCCTGCATGTGCATCCAGACTCGGGATTTCAGGTGCCGGATTGGTTAGACAGCTTAGAGGGAAGTTTTCGACTGTACACCGCGGGGCCAGACCAAAACCAATGCCTCCAGACACTCCAGATAATGTACACAGAAACAAAAGAGCAATCACCAAAGCCAAAGTTTTCATTGAGTTTTCCTTTCAGTTGACTACGATTTACCACGGTAAACTGGGAAGGGTAGCTAACAGCTCTTTCCTAAATAACACAAAATAGCTGCCAATGATCAGCAGTATGATTACCCCACCACCGATTGTCAGTAGCGCACGTAGCAATAGGTTGCCTCCTCGCCCTGCACTTAGTATCGGAGCAGGCTTAATGAAAGAAGCTAGGATTGTTTTGCGCTTTGTCTGTTCGAGAGTCGCAACACTGTCGGCAAGTGCTATGGCATACTCATAGCTGCGTTCCATTCGGCTAGACCAACTGCTGGAGACGGCTTGTAGAATGACTGACAAAAGCATCGACAAAATAACGCCTAACAAGGTTGTTCCAAAGGCTGTACCAATTCCGCCAAACATCTCAGCCTTGACCAGCACCTTTCCCACTGGATCTGCCACATCCAGATTCCGTGCTGCAAAGAGTGCATCTCCAATACCTAATATGGTGCCAGCGAAAGCTAGCTTTAGCATTACCTCGTTGGTGGTGTGCAGACTCTCCAAAGTGGATTCCGATTCTTGGCGCATAAAAGATAAATAATCCGCGAGACTGGTGCGTGCAGCATTTGAAAAAGCTAGACGGTCTGGCGGCTCTGTAGTCCCTAGCTTTTCGCTAGTACTTACTCTAGCTTCAGTCGCCAAAGCTCTATATATCAATCTGTCTTCTATCGCCCGCACTCGTGATTCACGATAGTTTCTTAGCTCATTTTCGTCATAGTGGATCTCTGACTCACCAACTTTGCCTGTGCGTACCGCTTGCTCAGAAACCAATGTGGGTTTCGGAGCGACCCAACGCAGATAGCGCCCTGCAGCTTCAAGAATAGCTAGAAGGAAAATCGTTATTGTCAGAAACTGGATCGAGCCCACAAACAGCGTGGCCATCCGGTAACCACCGATGATATTTTTTTGCAAAATAATTGCTAAATGGGTCTCTATCTCGTCACTAACCCCGCACTGAGCATCAGTAAGTTTGCGGGCAGTCCCCGCACACAACTCAGCTTTCGATGAGGGCTTTATTTTGCTCTGCGGGACGAGTGCATGCCCCTCAATGGTTCGCATAACTGAATGTAACGAATGTTCAACTGAAGGATTAGCGACTCCGGGTGGCAAGAAGTAATGCTTAGACAGGATTGAACTAAATTCCCGCTCTTTTTCTCCATCTTTTTGCACTCTGAAGCCAACTACAGTCAATGAAGACCCTATAAGCGTACAAGCCGGGAATTCGGTAGTTCCATCAGAATTTGGTTGTGTTTCAACGCAAAATTCTAGTCTCGAACCAAAGGGGGCTAAAAGGGCATTTGCAGCTTTCTGTTTCTCGGCTAGTTCGACCAAATAGTCAGAGTTTATGCGTGTCAGATACACTGTCAGCTGATCGTGCAGTAAAAAAGCAACCATCATACAAATGATAAACTTCACTAACCTACGAAACAGCTTTTGGATACCGTCTAACGGCCCAAAGATGATATCAATAATTTTCGCCATATGATTTTCCTTGATTCAGTCAAGGGCGATTTCAGCTCGAAAATGTAATTCGGGGCGGGGTGGTTCTTGGTTTAATGCCTGTGTGGCTAACCAATCGCGCAGCTCCGAGTTGCGCTCAGTAGTTTGACTAGGTGGTGGTTCTAGCCGGCTGAAGGCGGCAGCAAGCCAATGCAACAGAACTTGGACGGGTGTGGTAGCTGACAGCTCTGGAAGTGGGTCTCGCTCATCTTTGGTTAAACTGAATGCTTCGGTAGGACTGGTAATCTCAGCAAGCCAGCCAGAAATGTAGGTCTTGTTAAAAGACCCCAACACCAATCCATTACCTGAGGGTGTGAGTACTCCACTTTCTTCGATAAGGCCTTGCGCAATTATGCCAATATTACCTTCCGCGATGACTAAAGGCTGGGAAGCCGACTTCAGGGCCTGATAAGTCCTTGTCATAGGCGCTGAACAATTTGATGTAAATACCAAGCCCGCTTCTTTTCCTCCACTTGGAGCCAATAAGCTGAGGCATCCGTCAGTGCTTTTTACCGATAGTATCAATGTAGAGCCTATCCCCTCAGAGCTTACAAATCGGCCCTGAAGATTCTCTGCACCCACAGCTTTAGAAAGTGTACCGCTACCTCCAAACGCTGAAATTAATAACTTAGACATTCGATCAGTGAAAGCGTCAGCTACTGGATCATCTACACAGAGGCTGACCGTCTCGTCGAGGTATTTACGGTACCCTTTCAGCTCACAGTCCCAACTTCCTAGCCAAGTTGGTGGACCTAAAGAGGGGGCTTTAATGTACCAAGTGTAACCAGCCATAGTAAGACAGATACTTTGCGGGTGTTTACCGTTTGCAGCTCCGGCAAACCAAATTTCACGAACACCGTTGCTGTGGGTGCGTAAAAGTCGTTCTGGTAAATCACCTGTAAAGCACTGTGCCAATAAAAATGTGCCGACGTCGGAACGGACAGGGCACTCCCCAAAAAAGTTGCTATGAGTAAGAACGCGAAGATGCCTTTCATTTGCATTCTCCTTCAGCTGAGCAAAGGAACTCTGTTTGGTTGTACAGAACTCTTATCGAAGAAGGCTCTAAATCCTCTGAACCTGGGTATTCAACAATGAGGATCAGCGGTTCTCGGGGAGCGGTAGCAATGGGGACATTCAAAAAGAGTCCCCGTACAATACAATTTGAACCTTCTGCTACTGCTGTGACAGCGGCTTCCCCGCTTAAGCTGTGTTGATAGACTCCGTCATCGTCAAGAAAACTGAAGGCAATAGCAATATCATTCCTTTCACACGGAATACTTCCCCTTTCGCTGTCAAGTAAGGGGTAATTGAGTTCAAAATAAGAATCACTGGGTTCGACAAAGAGCTCTTTGGGCGAGGCCGCGTCGATAATAAGTATTGCAGCAAACGAGGCCGCAAATAAGTCCGTCGCAACAATGGTGAACCACTCGCCACGATTAGTCACGCTTCGCTCTCCGGTACAAAATTCAATTCTGCGTTTGGCGCCCATTCGGTACTTGCTTTATAACAAATCGCCTCACCGTCTTTATGCAGGCACAGCCTAGCCCGCAAAATCGCAGAATTACTTAATTGGATAGAATATATAGGATATTGTTGCGTAATATCCTGATATGCATGAAAATATCTCGGGAGTGCCTTGTTGGAATTTTGTTCAATAGCAGATGTCGGCAATTGCGATATAAAATTAAAATATCGAGTTGCAACGGCCAATCTACCTGACGCTATCCAGTCATAAACCTCTTTCGAGGTAATAAAAACAGAAACTGCGGCACCATGAGATAAAGTGATATTGCAGCGGTATAAATCAACCAAATTGTCAATTGTGACGTCATCTATTCTCTTAAACTGTGTAGTTCCCAAAGGGACAAAAACGGATTTTGGTAAATTTATATCTACACCATATAGCATTAATGCACTGCCTTTCCATGATAAATCTGATGTGCTGTCAGAGCCAAAATCCTGGTTAGCTATACGGCAGAGTGTGGCGAGGTCATCTCGCTGCCGTAGATGAAAATCAATCCAATTCACATCATTTATTATTTTTGTCTGACAAGGGGCCAATGATGGTAAAGTTAAGGCCAATTCCTTGACGATGCTTTCTGGCGCACACACTGGGCGTTCAGCAATTGAACGGGGCAGCAAGTTAATATGTCTTTGGCCGGTGTCCGCCTCAAGCTCTAATTCTAATGTAGCAAACACCAGTTGCGTAGAAGCCACTGTGCTTTCCGTTTCTCTGGTTGTGGCAAGCCAAGTTATCATAAACCCGCCAAACAGTGCCGCTATAAGATCGACTTGATAAATATTGTCGCTGCGTCTAACTTTCAACTGGCACCATCCAAGTCATTAACATTAGAGCAATGACCCTCTAGCTCAGAGATGCTTTGGGAGGCTCTCCCTGTGATTGCTTTTAGGTTCACATTCAAAAGCAACTTGTATTCCTCGGGTTGCAAGTTTTCGCTGATGACAGGCACAGGCAAATATCGACCATCGGGCTGGTAGATAATAATTCCACCGATCATGTCACTGGCATCAGTTGCACCGCACAACGCAACAGCATATCCATTCTGACGTTTTGCCATGTTCGCAAAATGGTAAAGGATGTTGCTGTTGGTTCCTTGGTACCGATTTGATGCAAGCGAGAATCTTTTCGTGCTGTCTGTCTTATCCGTACAGTTTATCGTTTGAATGTTGCCCGAAATTACTGGCGTGCACTGCCAATTGCCTCCGGTACCTGTGATAGTATTCCCGTTTTCCATATTGCCATTAGCTTGACTATCGGCTTTATGTCCTTTGGGCGAGCCACTTGGTCCCGGAGCTGTTCCCGTCCCTGGGACGTTCGAACCATCACCTCGCTCACCAGTACCGTCCGAGTTTCCATCCCCATCCCCATCGCCGCCACCGTCCGAGAACAAGCTGGACAAAATGGCAATAAAGAACGCTCCACCGCATACGTAGGGATTGCCACCCGATGCCGAACAGACTGTGGCGACCATGTTCATCGCCATCGCTATGGCTGCGGCCCCATCTTCTTGGTTGCGCATTTGATCGTAGAGCTCGCCTAGTTGGCTACCACATTCTTTAAGCTCTGATCCAAGAGAGTTAGTTTGCTCAGCGATAACTTTTAAGTTTTTGGTCAATTGCTTGTTTCCCTCGCTGTCATCGCGCGCAATGCCTGAAGGGGTGAGGGGAATGTCGGAATTTGTGATGGCATCAGCTCTAAGCAATGTCTCGCGGCATTCTTCCCAAGCCTTGAGTGTGTGTTGTTTGCGCTGCTCTAGCTCATTGAGAATTGCCTTGAATTCAGCCTGGTCACAAGTCAAGGCAGTTTGGCTAACATCTGGAAGTTGGCCGGATTTGATAGCATCAACAGCTGGAGAAAGTTCGACCTTTACCGATTTGGTACATTTCAACATCTTATCTTTCAGTTCCAATGGAACAGCGTTTTCAGGAAGATTTTCAATCGTTTGTATGACGCTATCCATCTTGCTGTTCAATATAACGGCCTGCTGGCCAGCGTCCTTCTTTCCTTGATCGCCTTCATATCGGCGGGCTGTTCGATCTGCCAGTGTTTGCGCCAATAAGGTGTCGAGTTTGGCATTTAGTTGGCTCAGTGCCTCATCCTGTGCGGTAAGTGTGCGGGCATTACGAGCGAGATCGTCTCGGCTGTTACCATCGGACTTGTAAAGGATATGCTTGCACAACATAGCATTGAAATTGATTTCAAAATTGATCGCATTTCGCCCCCTTTCTTATTGATGTGTTGGACGACTCTTGAACTAGAGTCAGTCAGATTTTTATTACATCGTCAAAGACACATTGATAACGACAGAATGAGTTTTCATGCTAATTTCCGTAATGAAATACTGTAGAGGGGACTTTAATTTCCATTGGGTCCGCTAAACTAGTAATCGTTGTCTGATCGAATTTATAAACTGGTTTATTGTTTATATTTACATAGTATGTTGGGTATCCATCATGTTCACCTGCTAAAGTAACGGTTTCATTCTTTGTGTCCACGTAGAAACTAAACGCATAATCAATTGAAGGTCCAATACCAAGAGTGACAATAGTTGCAGTAGTTCCAACTGCTTCGAATTTGATACTGTCGACAGTTTGGTAATGTCCTACTGTTTTAAAGCTGTCATTTATAGAACCAAATTCACACCCAAGTATATTAGTAGTACCAGTTGAATGTTGACTGTCATTGATGGTTCTAGTTTTTGTATTAACTACAATGGTTTGCGTGCTCTTTGTTCCCGCTTGACAATCTGGTTGTTCGATTGCGGTGCGAATTTCAATGCTCAGTCTCTTAGCAATGGCGTTGTTTGGATGAATTGTTAATAACAGAAATAATAACGTTATGTTCAATTTAATAATATCCATAATTTTAACTTCTTGGTCACTTAAGAATTCATGTGGCGTTAATGGTTTCAAATTTCTGAGTGTGCTTTAAATGATTGGTTTTAATTTTTTCACTCCTGTTTCAATTGTGACATTTTTGGAGTTGTGCGGTACTAATCAATTTGAAAACAACCTAACAATTTGTCTTGTGGTTTAGTGGAAATTTATGTTCTGTATCCAACTATCCGTTTAATATCTGGTATTTATACTGCTGAAATTTATCTTAGCCAACTTCAAAGGCTGAGTTTGTACAGGTTTTGAGGCAAAAGAAGATTTGTGAAGGTGAGTCGCCAATTGTTTAGCTAAATATAAGATTTTTATGAAATCTCCAAAAAGTATTTATTGGAGTTTCGTATTGTTACTTTTTATATGAAGGTGTAATGCCTAATTAAGGAAAAACTTATTTGCGTAGCGCGAATAGAAACCCTACAAACGAAGAATTCGTTATCGCCTCACAAGCTGCTGAGTTTGCTAAGTAAGCGACCAACGCTGAACTGAATTGAAAAAGCCGCTGATGAAAATCAGCGGCTTTTTTGTGGGAGAAACATAGTTAAGAACAACAAAAAGCACCTTGTTGTCGAGATGCCAAAGGGTTGGGGGCATGAGTGACAACGGTCTTTCATTACACTTGATTGCCACTAAACAATACGATTGGTTGATATTCAGGACTCAATGTCTCAATTATTGGGAGTGAGTTGGCGAATGTCGTTGAAGCTTAATAAAATCAAGATAATTTGATGTTTCATTTCTCATGTTCCCAATAAAGAACAAACGACAAACGGAAGGGCAGAATGAAAGAAACACAGTCAACGCTTATTCGTGGCTTCCATATCCTTGAAAAAATTGTGAAAGCTGAAAAGCCACTCTCCAGTGTTTATCTAGCGGAAGAGCTGGATCTCCCAAAACAAACTGTTCACCGTATCGCGCAACAACTCGAAGAAGAGGGATTACTTCAGCGCGAACCTGACGGCAAACGCTTTACGGCGGGGGCTCGCTTGCTGGATCTGGCGAGAGGCACACTCAAAAACTCTTCTATCAATGCACATCGCTATACCATTTTGAAAGAGCTTTCTGACGAAATAGGTGAAACGTGTAATCTGACCATCTTAGACGGCTATCAAATTCTCTATCTTGAACGGGTAGAAACCAACTGGCCTTATCGCATTCATTTACCCGTTGGTGCGAATTTCCCTCTACATTGCACTGCCTCGGGCAAACTGTTCCTTGCTGATATGAAAGCGACAACGCGTAAGCGTCTGCTAAAAAGTATGAGCCTCACCCGAGAAACCTCACAAACCATCACAGATACCGTTCAGTTGGAAGCGCATTTGGCGAAGATCGCTGAAGATGGTGTTGGTACAGACTCTGGCGAGTTTCTTGATGACATGGTGGCTATTGCGGTTCCGGTGATTAACAACGAAAACCGCGTCGTTTTTACGGTTGCTGTTCACGCGCCCTCTGCACGTAAGACAACGGAAGAGCTAAGACAATATTTGCCCCTACTTCGCCGTGCAGCACAGCGTTTAGCCGTGGCGGAATTCGGCATTGAAGACGAGTAACGTGAGCTGATTTTCTTGGGAGTGGGTCGCCCATTAGAGAGTGAACCCATTGTCTTCCAGAATCATGTCAGAAGCCTTTTCTGCAATCATGATGGTCGGTGCATTTGTGTTGCCAGAAGCGATTTCTGGCATGATCGACGCATCGACGACGCGTAAATTCTCTACGCCATAAACTTGTAACCTTGCGTTTACCACTGCCATTTCATCAACGCCCATTTTGCAGGTGCTTGTTGGGTGATAAATGGTTTGGCTGAACTCCCTCGCTGCCGTTAACAACTCTTCGTCCGTCTGGAACTTTTCGCCGGGTACATATTCGCTCAATACATGCTCAGAAAGCGGAGGTGTATTCGCAATCTTTCTTGCGACTTTGATGGCATTGATGATGACTGTTTGGTCGCGCTCGTCAGACAAATAGCAGGGTTGAATGGCCGGATGCTTTAAGGGATCTGTCGATGTGATTTTTACTGTCCCGCGACTGTAGGGACGAAGTTGACACACTGACGCAGTAAACGCAGAGAAGGGGTGTACGCCATCCCCCGGCTTGTCTGCACTCAGTGGTTGCATGTGAAACTGAATATCAGGGCGCGTTAAAGCGGGATCGGATTGTGTGAATATGGTGACTTGGCTTGCTGCCAGAGTCAGTGGGCCAGTGCGGTTAAAGAGGTATTGCAATGCCACCAGTGCTCGTTTCGTGAGGCTATTCAACTCGTCATTCAGCGTGCGTTCGCTGGTTTTAAAAACCAATCGGACTTGCAGATGATCCTGTAGATTTTCGCCAACGCCGGGTAAGTCATGTACCACTGGAATGTTGAGAGAGTTAAGCAGGGAGGCGGGGCCTATTCCTGAAAGCTGGAGCAACTGCGGCGACCCAATTGCACCTGCGCTCAAGATCACTTCTCGACTTGCCGCAATTCGCTTTTTTATGCCGTCCTTTAACACTTCCACACCGACAGCGGTTTTGTTCTCAAACAGCACTTTCGATACATGATGCTTGGTTAAAATATCGAGATTTTTTCTTTGTTTAGCGGGGCGTAAGAAGGATTTTGCGGTACTCCAGCGAAAGCCTTTGTATGCGGTTTGTTGGAAGTAGCCGACACCTTCTTGAACCGCACCATTGCAATCCGGGTTATAGGGAATGCCAAGCTTGATTGCTGCGTTGATAAAATGATCCGCAATCGGGCGACGCAAACGCAAGTCGCTGACTTTTTGTGGACCATTTACGCCATGAAAATCATCTGAACCACGCTCCTGATCTTCGGATTTTTTGAAGTAGGGCAACACATCTTGATAAGACCAACCTTGGTTTCCAAGTGCCGCCCACTGGTCATAATCCTCCGCTTGCCCACGAACATACAATAAGCATTTAGTGCACTTGACCCTCCAAGCACTTTTCCCCTTGGCCATTGCAATTGGCGTGAATTAATACCGGGATCAGGCTCAGTGACATAGCACCAATCCGTTTTTGGGTTATGCATGGTTTTGAAATACCCCACAGGGATATGCAACCAGGGATTGTTATCTTTACCGCCTGCTTCTATCAAAAGCACGCGAATAGAAGGGTTTTTAGACAGACGATTGGCGAGTACACACCCCGCTGAACCAGCACCAACCACGATAAAATCGTAATGATTTGAAGATAATCCCATCTTTTCCCTTCTCCCTGTTCGCGAGGAAATGTCGTGTATTCAAGACGGCATCCTCTCAATGCAATGTGAAATCCAAAATTCTCAAACATTAAAATATGAGACTAGTTATCTCGATTTTTATAGTCAAGGCTTGAATTTTGGTTTTTCTATGCCATAAATGGAATGTTCCGGTTCAAAATTTAACCATTCGTTAACATGGGGTGATTGAAGCTTTGATAGATATTCGGAGCAAAAATTTTCCGCTGAACGTTGGATTGCTTGAATTTCAGAGCGTGATGAATGAATCCAGAATGCTCTGTTCAAAAACGTCAAGGTGGGCATGCCAGCGTAAATGTTTGAGCGACAGCCAACACAAAGGAGTGCGAGCATGAGCAAAAATCGGGAGAAATTAACGCGGCGAGACTTTATGAAGGTGTCTGCCCATTTTGGGATGACCTCAACCCTCATCGCAGCAGGGACATTGGGAGCAGGTGCCACCGTATCTTCGCTGGCAAGAGCAGCCGAAAGTACCCAAAAGGAACGTTATTCTACACAGCCGAAATTCCAGCTTAAATTTGGTGCTGCGGGGTTCAACGAGAAGAACCTCGATATCCAAAAATCAGCCCAACTTTTCTTTGCCAGAGATCTGGAAGAGCGAACAAACGGCGCAATTCGTGTTGAGTTTATTGGCAGCAACCAGATTTGCGGGCAAACCAACTGTGTGAAGAAAACACAGCAGGGCATCATCGACATTTATTCTGCCTCAACCCAAAATTCTGCGGGTGGTGCGCCGTATCTCAATGTGCTGGACTATGCTACATGTTCCCCTCCCGCGCGTCTCAATTTCACTTTTTCTACAGCAAGAAAAGTGAACCTCTCTTTAGGGAGCCATTACGTCAACGTCACAAAATGCAGTTCTTGTTTACCCATTGCGAGCTGCGAGGTATCCAGCTGGGGTTGAAATGGAAAGACAAGCCGCTTGTCACCTCCGTTGATCAGTTGGCGGGTACGAAGAACCGTGTCACGGGGACGCAATTAGGACGTATCGCCATGCAATTGATGAACCTCAATCCCGTCCCGATAGCATGGGAAGAAACCTTAGATGGATTGAAGCAAGGTTGATCGACGGCGCAGAAACTTGGATGGGGGCAGTGGCTTATGCAGGTATGGCACCTGTGGTGTCGCAGTGTGTCGACCTCAAGTTTTTCTGCGGTACAGAGCACACTGCAATGAGCTTACCTGTTTTCGATAAGTTGGGCTCTGATCTCCAAGACGATGTCATGGAATCCGCGTATGTCGCGCAGATATTCACACAAGGCATGAATGAAGCTGCACTGACGGACGTTATCGGCGCAACGAATCCACCTCGTGCGGGGACTATCTTCGCCGAAAACAACACCCGCGTCGCTACCTTGTCGGATGCTGAACTGCGTAAAGCGGAAGAAATGTGTTCTCCAGAATTCAACCCAGAACCTTGGGAGCAGTGGCGTGAGCGTTTGAATAAATGGTCAGGTGGTTACGACACATACCAAGAAATCTACGATATTGCGCGAGAAATCCCGCGCGATACTTCCACTGTCAATGTGCCACCACAACGTTGGTGGACGAGCTAAATAGGGTCGTACAGTGCCTGCTTGTGGATGTGAAATTACATCCTCAAACAGGCCTGTTCGTGTCTTTACTGCAAAGCATGTGAGGTCAGGATGAAACCGCTACAAACCTTGCTCAAATGGTTAGATGAAAACACGGAAAAGGTCATCATCTTGATCACTTATTCAAGTATGGCTGGAATTATATTTGTAGAGGTCGTTCGGCGGTTTCTGTTCAACCAACAAGTTCCATGGAGTACCACGGTACCGGTACTGCTTTTCTTATGGGTGACCTGGTTTGGCGCTTCATACAATATCAAGAAACGCACACATCTTGCCTTAACCGAGATTCGTTCCCGGCTCTCGTACAAGTTTCAATTTTACTGTTTAGTGCTAGATGCGGTGCTTTGGATTGTCTTCGCCATCATCGTTATTTACCACGCAACGAATCAAACTTATATCGCCTACGACAACTTCGCCATTGTCGGCGGAACCGATGACGTCATGGAATGGTGGTTTTATCTTGCTACGCCTCTCGCGTGGGGATTGATCGTGATCCGCGTACTGCAAAACTTGGCGCAAGACATAAAGCAATATCAGCGTAAAGAGCCCTTTGTGCTCCAAGCGTCATTACTGGATTAGGAGCAGGATATGGAAGACGGCACACTGATCACGCTGATTTCTCTCGGAGTCACACTGCTATTTATCATCGGCGTCCCTATTTTTCTTGTGATTGGTTTTTGGGTTGTCGGTTGTAGTCTCGTGATCGATTTTACCCTTGCCAATATTGGCGTGACCTTGTTTGAAGGTTTGAATTTCTTTGGCCTGTTGGCTTTGCCGCTGTTCATCATGACCGGTGATTTAATCAATGCAGCGGGTATCGCTAAGCGCATGTCTGACTTCGCATATTCCATACTCGGATGGGTGAGAGGGGGCTTAGGAATGGCCACCATTGGGGCGTGCGGTATGTTCGCCGCCATATCAGGCTCCAATGCCGGCACAACAGCGACCATCGGTTCAATCATGCAGCCTGAAATGGCAAAGAGTAATTATGATGAACGTTTTGCTGCGGCCACGGCGGCTGCAGGTGGCACAGTCGGAATCATCATTCCACCGAGTATCATCTTCATTGTTTATGGCTTCTTGCTCGATCTTTCGATCAGCGATTTGTTCGTGGGTGGGATGCTGCCGGGTTTATTGATGGTGATTGCCATGCAGTTGGCGTGCTACATCGTTTGTAAGAAGAACGGATGGGGCAACTTAATCAAGTTCGAGCTAAGCGCATTTTTCAGACTGGTTTAAAAGCCTATCTTGGCTTAATTGCCATCGGCATTGTGATATACGGTATCTATTCTGGCGCCTTTTCTCCGACGGAAGCTGCCGGTGTTACGGTGGGTTTTTGTTTGATTGCGGGCGTCCTGATCACGCGACAAATTAAGCTACGTGAGTTGCCGAACATCTTACTGCGTTCAGGACAAATCACGGGCATGCTGGCACCATTGATTGCCATTTCAGTCGTGATGCAACAGTTGTTGTCTTTGTTGGGGGCAGGTGAAGTGGTGCGCGGATGGATGTCTGCTATTGGGGATCCAACATTTGTGTTGATTGCCTGCATGATGTTGGTGCTGTTGGCGGGAACCGTGTTAGAAAGCCTTCCAAACACCATCATTCTTGCGCCTATACTCGCGCCTATTGCATACAGCGTGGGGGTGGACCCGATCCATTTCGCTGTGATCTTTTTGGTCGGAGATGCCATTGGCTTTATCACGCCACCATATGGCTTGAATCTGTACGTTGCCAGTGGAATCACAGGAATACCGTATTTCACCATTGTGAAATACGTAATGCCTTACCTGTTTGCACTGATGGTGGCATGGATGATCATCGCTTTCTGGCCGCCGCTGTCGACCTATTTAGTACAGTTTTCAGCAGTGGGTTAGCTTTCACCACAAAAGTAAGAAGTAATCGAAAACGGCACTGGTTGACAGTGCCGTTTTAATTTCTGACCAAGAATAAAGATTGGGATCTAGTGCTTGACCTATCTTTCAATTGCTCAGGGGAATCAGTCTTCGCCCCAGCTTTCGTCCTCGATCTTCGAAAACGCCAGAGATGCCCTTTGTAGTGCAGGCAGGAAATGTAACGCTTGGTCGGCTTTCAGTCGCATGATAGGTGCCTGAATGGCGACTGCAAGATTGGACTTGCCGCGTTTGGAAGGCACAAGAATGGCTACACACAACAGGCCCGGGAGAAATTCCTCATTGTCGATGGCGTAACCACAGGCTCGAACGTTTTCCAGCTCTTTTTCAAGAGAGCCCATATCGGTTATCGTTTTCTCAGTAAACGCCGTCAATTCCGAGTTACCAAGCAGTCTTCGACGCTGAGAAGGCGTCATATTTGCCAGAAACAGCTTACCTGTTGCTGAACAGTGCACGGGCACTCTCGAACCTGGATGCAAATGGAAACGCAGCGGTGCTTCGGTTTCAACACGGTCGACGTAGATTACTTCTCCGCCGGATAACGAGGTCAGGTTACAGCTTTCACCCACTTCATCCCTCAATTGGCTCAACAGGTTGTGTCGTGCACTGTGCGTGGTGGAGTTGAGCAAGACATTCTCTGCCATATGACGCAGTCTCGCGCCTTTTCCGTAATGTCTTTCGTCACCGTCACGCTGGATGATGCCGGCACTTTCTAGCTGTTGAAGCATCCGATGCAGCGAAGGCTTTGGGATGTTGGTTTCTTCGGTGAGATCTTGTAGTGAGAAAAACTCATCTTTTTGGGCAATGAGTTCCAGCAATGAAAATAGACGTAACGTTGGTGTGTCGCCGTCCACAACGGCTAAGTCAGGTTTGTTCTTCGTTTTCATGATTCTCCCTTTCTCTATACCCAAACAACTTGAATCCTGCATTTTCAGGTCGTTTAGGTGTCGACTCGCCATGTATATCAAAAATCTGAAAAATGACAACAAAGCATCTTGAAAAATGAAATTTGGCGATGGCTAATCTTTTTCGGTATTTCTGAGTAAACCACGGCGTTTATCACCTCTTGTTGCCAATGGGTCGCCTCACAGATTCTGCAATCAGAGTCACGACATCGTTTAACGTTGCACTATCAGGCTGGAAGTCGATATCTAACGTTAAATTAAGGGGATAAAAGCGGCTGAGGTCGACACCAACGCCGATCGCAGTGATGATATCTCCCTGTTTTTCTCTGCTTGCAACGACGTGTTTGAGGTGATTATCCAAATAGAAGTCGTCGTTTGTCAGGTTGGTGGCAGTATCCATCGGGCTACCATCAGATATCACCAGAAAAACGTGTTTTGAGGCGGCTATTTGATGCGATCTTGTGCAGGCCCATTCGATCGCTTCTCCATCAATACCTTCGCGGAAAATATCTCCTTTCATCAGTGCAGCAAGGTTTTTAGAGCCTTGACGCCAATGCGTTCCTGCATCTTTAAAAACCAAATGGCAGACTTCATTCATTCTTCCGGGCATTGCTTGCTTGCCTGTCATTAGCCACTTTTTGTATGGCCTGCCGCCATTCCAAGTCTGGGTTGTATATCCGAGAACCTCTGTAGGCACGCCTCCAATACCGAGTGCCCTGACAAGACCATCAACAAGATGGATAATGTTTTCCATGTGCTGTCTCATGGAGCCAGAGCAATCAATCAATATGGTGACAGTGCTATCAGGCGTTCAACAAAGTGCTCTTTGATAAATACACGCCTTTCCATTGGGGATGAGACAACTTGTGGAAGGCGACTTCCGTCGATGTATCCTTCTTCCTCTTCGAACTGCCAGCCATCGCGTGTTTTTTGGTTTAGACAAAGCAGCAGTCGTCTGGCAATTTCCCGAAGATTCAGTCCCAATTGATGAAAGCGTTTATCGAGGTGAGAACGAAATTCTGCAAGCTGTGCTTTTCTCACCAAGCTGGATGCGTCTACCTCGACATCGAATTCCCGGTTGAAAACGCGATATTGAAGACGGTGCATTTCAAATGACTTGCTGTTTCCCCCAGAGACAGAGGAGTAGGTGTTGTCTGCGTCGGTATCCGTGCTGAGTAGCAGAGGAAAAGCACTGAGGATCTGCTCACTTCTTTCATTGTCATCATCATTGTTCTCGCATTTACTCACCATGTCGGACACTTTCTCTGCCAGTGACAACGCGTGTTGACCGTAAAGGGTTTGATGATTTCTATGACGACGAAGCCCTGCCAGTTCAGGACCTAAAATCGGTGTGATGCCCGCGCGGGTAGCCTCGATTAAGTCTTCAATTTCCGAGTCGATGGGCGTTGAAAACAGGCGTGAACGGGCAACTTGTATCACAGTAAAAATCAAGATACCGAGCTTTGTTTCCAGCAAGTTCGCGTGCAAGGCAAGCCTGCTCCAAACGTTAAACCGATGGCGAATATTTTGTCGAGTGCCTGGCTGGTGGTTGCTGCTGAGAAGGGCTTCAGTACGAAACTGTTCCAGCAGGTCGAACAGCATACCAGCAACAGGATCTGAAGGCATGATTGAGCGGTGTATCTCAGCATCGCTGAATAAGAGGCGTGCTGAAATTGCATCTGCGCGCCCGCGCTGTGCTTGTGCATCGTGGGAAAGATCATAAGCCTGTAAGTGAGCGGCGGAAATCGGTACATACACAGTCCCTTTGTATAGGTGCTCACCACGAAGCTTGAGCTCGGGGTTGCCCGTTTCCGAGCGGATAGTTGCCAAAGTGAGTTCTCGCCTCCGCTGTTGGGCTCGGGTAAAAGGTGCGGGCTCAGAGTGGTGAGTGCGACTCATCTTTCAGTCCCTGTAAAAGTGGAGTGACGCTCTAATATGTCCTCATTAAAACAGCGTTGATAAAGCTCGTTGATGATTGGCCATTCGGCTTCATCACATTTATTGAGGAAGGTGAGACGAAAAGCCGTCTTAGGGTCACTGAATATTTCGCAATTCTCCGCCCATGTAATCACGGTTCGTGGTGACATTAGCGTTGATGTTTCACCGGTTGAAAACGCTTTACGCGTCAGGTTGGCGACCTCGACCATTTGCGCCACCAGCTTTCGTCCGCGTTCTGTGTTTTTTGATGGGACACGGGCAAGAACAATGTTGGCCTCGGTTTCTGGCTCAAGGTAGTTGAGTGTGGCAACCAGATTCCATCGGTCGATCTGTGCCTGATTTAACACCTGAGTGCCATGATAAAGGCCCTGTAAATTGCCTAAACCGACGGTGTTGGCTGTGGCAAAAAGGCGGAATGAAGGATGAGGTTCTATCACGCGGTTTTTGTCTGTCAGGACAAGCTTTCCCTCTTTCTCAAGCAAGCGCTGAATAACAAACATGACATCGGGTCTGCCAGCGTCATATTCATCGAGGATCAGCGCGATGGGTCGGGTTGCAGACCAAGGCAGAATGCCGTCTTGGAACTCGGTGACCTGCTTTTCGTCTCTGATTACTAGGGTATCTTTTCCTACCAAGTCCAATCGACTGATATGCCCATCAAGATTAATCCTCAAGCAAGGCCAGTTAAGCCGGGCGGCAACTTGCTCAATGTGGGTGGATTTACCCGTGCCATGTAGCCCCTGAATCAGTGTCCTTCGGTTGTGAGCGAAGCCCGCGAGAATCGCGGTGGTCACTTCTGGGTTGAAGACATAGTCAGGGTCGATTTTAGGGACCAACTCGCTGGTGCAGGAAAAAGCGGGTACAAGTATGCGTGTATCAATATTGAATACTTCGTTGGCCGACACCTGGATATCGGGTCCTTGCAACATCGCCCTCTCCATTTTTCCTCCTTTATTAGACCTTTAGCGAGCCTTCTTTTGTTTTTTACCAACGAGGCAATTTCTCGCTGGTGAGAATTTCGATACCAATAATTCCGTTATTTAAATTTAGGGTTGACCAATCCCGGAACATGGCATTAACTAAATTTCAAATTCCGCATAACGAAACATTTAATTCCATAATATGAAATTTAGCAAGGAGAACATAATGAGTGAATCATCGATGCGCACTGTTGTTGAAGGTCCAACCAAGATGACGCCATCAGAAGCTTTTGTGGAAACATTGGTCGCAAACAACGTCACAACGATGTTTGGCATCATGGGTTCTGCATTCATGGATGCGATGGATATCTTCGCGCCTGCGGGCATTCAAATGATCCCGGTCGTTCACGAGCAAGGTGCGGCGCACATGGCAGATGGTTACTCACGTGTTTCAGGGAATCATGGGGTGGTGATTGGTCAGAATGGCCCAGGGATCAGTAACTGTGTGACTGCGATAGCGGCGGCTTACTGGGCACACAGTCCAGTGGTGATGATTACACCGGAAACAGGAACCATGACCATGGGCTTGGGCGGATTCCAAGAGTGTAATCAGCTCCCAATGTTCCAAGAATTCACTAAATACCAAGGACATGTCACCCATCCAGCAAGAATGGCTGAGTACACAGGACGTTGCTTTGACAGAGCCATGAGCGAAATGGGCCCAACGCAACTGAACATTCCGCGCGACTACTTTTATGGCGAAATCACCTGTGAAATTCCAAAACCTGCTCGTTTAGATCGTGGTCCTGGTGGCGAGAATAGTTTGAATGAGGCCGCTGATATCCTTGCTGAGGCCAAGTTCCCTGTAATCATTTCTGGCGGTGGCGTGGTGATGGCCGACGCCGTTGAAGAGTGTAAAGCACTGGCAGAGCGCTTAGGTGCGCCAGTGGTAAACAGCTACCTGCACAATGACTCTTTCCCGGCTTCACATCCACAATGGTGTGGGCCTCTTGGCTACCAAGGCTCTAAAGCGGCGATGAAACTGCTCGCGCAAGCAGACGTTGTTGTTGCCTTGGGTTCCCGCCTGGGTCCATTTGGCACCTTGCCACAACACGGTCTCGATTATTGGCCGAAGAACGCCAAAATCATCCAGATTGACGCTGACAACAAAATGCTGGGACTGGTGAAGAAAATTTCAGTCGGTATTTGTGGCGATGCGAAAGCGGCGGCGGTGGCGTTGACTGAACGGTTAAGCAGCGAGAACTGGCATGTGATAGCAATAAAGAAGAGCGTCTTGGAATCATGAAACAGGAGCAAGATGCTTGGGAAAAAGAGCTGGATGAGTGGACGCATGAAAAAGACGCTTTCAGCCTCGACATGATTGAGCACAACGCGAATGAAACGCCATTTTCTGGTGGCGAATACCTCCACCCGCGCCAAGTCCTGCGTGAGCTTGAAAAAGCCATGCCTGAGGATGTCATGGTTTCTACCGACATTGGCAACATCAACTCCATTGCCAACAGCTACCTAAGATTCGAAAAGCCCCGCAGCTTCTTTGCGGCAATGAGTTTCGGTAACTGTGGTTACGCTTTCCCAACCATTATTGGGGCCAAAATGGCAGCACCAGACAGACCCGCTATTTCTTACGCCGGCGATGGTGCGTGGGGAATGAGTCTGGTTGAAACCATGACCTGTGTACGACACAACATCCCAGTCACCGCCGTGGTATTCCATAACCGCCAATGGGGCGCGGAGAAAAAGAACCAAGTTGATTTTTATAACCGTCGATTTGTGGCGGGCGAGCTGGATAACCAAAGCTTCGCAGAAATTGCACGCGCTATGGGCGCAGAAGGCGTCACTGTAGATCGTTTGGAAGATGTTGGCCCAACACTCAAAGCCGCCATCGACAAACAGATGAACGAAGGGAAAACCACGGTGATTGAAATCATGTGTACTCAGGAGCTGGGAGACCCATTCCGCCGTGATGCGCTTTCTACACCTGTTCGCTTCCTAGAAAAGTATCAGGATTACGTTTAACCGGATGTCGCGAAGTCGACAGCACCGAGAGTGGAAATTCATTAAATAAAGAGTGAGCGTTTGGCCGGGGGCGTCCGGCCAGACCTCTCTTAGATATTGACCCGAGACAGATTTCAAAAATAACAAGGTTAAGCGTAAAGCACTGACCGCGGATGAAAAGGAGTTTTAACGTGAACAACCCTATGACTCAGGCAAACCCAGATGCCATCACCACCGACTTTTTGGACGCGTTTTCGAAAGCATGGAATGACCATGATGTTGAAGCACTGATGACATTTATGACTGAGGACTGTGTTTTTCTAACGGCTGCCGGTAGTGAATTGCAAGGCACCACTATTTCGGGGTTTGATGCCGTCCGCAATGCATTTGAACAAGTGTGGAAAACCTTTCCTGATGTGTGTTGGAAAGACGCAGAACACACGATTTTATCTGGGGAAAAAGCCATCACTGATCTACTTTTTGTGCGACAAAGCCCGATGGTAGCCGGATAGAAGCGCGCATGGTGGATGTGTTTACGCTCCGCGGCGGCAAGATTGCGGTGAAAAATGCCTTCCGCAAAGACAGACCTGCCTTAGTGGTTTGATTGTTCAGTAATTGATATCGGAGCAAGCAATGGAATCAGCCACTCAAAAGATATCTGAAGTCGAAAATGAGCTATCCCGTTCCTCGACGTCAGCAATGGATGCTTATGACCCAGCCTACGATCCCCTTGTGGATGCGACGCCAGGAAAGGGTAGGGATTATTCTCCATCATATTGGATTGGTACGGCGGGTACGCCACCGGAAGACGACGGCCCGCTGCCCGGAGATACTGACGCAGATGTAGTGATCGTCGGTTCGGGGTTTACCGGACTGACCGCCGCTATTTTTCTAGCAGAAAACTATGGCATTAAAGCGACTGTTTTAGAGGCGAACCGCACCAGTTGGGGATGCAGTACCAGAAATGGCGGTCAGGCCCAATGTACTTCTGGTCGGTTAAAGCGTTCACAGTGGATTGAGCGATGGGGGTTGGACACTGCACTTCGCATGCATCAAGAATGTGTCGATGGCATGGAAACCTTTAAATCGCTGATCAAAGACATCGATTGTGATCCCCAGCCAGGCGGACATCTTTATATTGCTCACCGTGCGAAGGTGATGCCTGGCCTCGTCAAAGAGGCGCAACTGCTTCGTAAAACGTTCAATTATGATGCTCAAATTTTTGATGCCAAGACCGTCAAAGAACAATATGTCAACGATGTGGAAGCAGCAGGGGCGCTGCATGAGCCTGAGGGGATTGGCATACATGCGGGCAAACTGGCCTTTGGATATTTAAAAAAGGCACGCGCTTTAGGTGTCAAAGTGCATCCCGCTAGCCCAGTGACCGGATGGGAAACGCGAAAAGGCATCCACTATCTGCAAACACCACATGGCACGGTAAAAGCGCAAAGCGTAGGCATCGCAACGGGGGGCTATACTTCTCAATCCCTGCATCCACAGCTAAAAAACCGCCTGTTGCCGATACTGTCTAATTCCATGGTAACCCGGCCTTTAACACCCTCAGAAATTGAGGCGTGCAATTTTAGAACAACACAGATCCTCACAGACACCCGTGTCCTTCGGCATTACTACCGGTTGCTTCCGGATAACCGGTTACAGATTGGCTCGCGTAGTGCCATTACCGGTTTTGACGCGCCAAAACAAAAGTACGAGGACAAGCTGTACGCGGACATGGTTCGAAAATTCCCCGCTCTGCAGGGCATCAGTATCGACTATTCCTGGTGGGGGTGGGTGGATGTGAGCCATGACATGATGCCAAGAATCTTCCAACCCAACGAGTCTGAGACCCTTTATTACGCATTGGGTTATGGCGGCAATGGCGTGATGTACTCCGCGCAGGCTGGTAAGCGGTTAGCGCAGTGGATTGCGGGTGATACGAAAGATCTCAACCTTCCCATTTTCCAGTCAAGGTTGCCTTATCCAAATGTCAGAGAGCTTGTTGAGTCTGAACATTTTGCGCCGTTTCGACGGCTAGGACAGCGATTCCTATATCGTTGGTACCACTTAAAAGACGAAGTGCTCTAAGCACAATCATTCGAATTGCACGTTGATAAGCACTTGCTGTCACGCACCTGCTTGATGGAGCCAAGCATGACGCCAAACCAGCTGTAAACCGAGAAATCAGGTGGTTTGGGACAATAACACCGAAATCTAAAGCAATGTTTTGCCACCTGTATTGGGTGGCTAGCACCCGAGGAAAGTCAGAACCAATACATTAATTAAAGAGGTTAAGATCATGAAATTAATTCGTTGTAACGTCCTCGCTATTATCACCGCTTTCAGCATGGCGCTGACCGCTCCGCAGTTATCCGCTCAAACATTCAAAATGGCGCTGGGTGATGCTGCTGGTGGTACGCAGTGGGAGCTGGGCAAAACATTTGCTGAAAAACTCAGTGATAAAACAGGTGGTAAAGCTAAGGTTGACCTCTTTCCAAATGGCCAGCTAGGTACCGAGCAAGACACAGTCAACAATGCCGCTATTGGCTTGCTTGATTTCTCTGTTTTGGCAATCAACAACGTGACCCCTTTTTCTCCCACTGTTGGCTTGTTGACGATGCCTTATGTGATTCAGTCAGCCGAAGAGGCGAGAGTGCTGACACAAGGCGATATCGGCAAAGAGCTTGTTGAGAACACCATACGTGATGCAGGCGTCAGGATTATTGGTTGGGCTTATTCTGGTTTCCGCGTTCTCACTAACTCTAAACGCCCTGTAAAAACGCCAGAAGATCTCAAAGGTCTGGTAATCCGTGTTCCCCGCAATGAAATCATGATTGCTTCCTATCAGGCACTGGGTATCAACCCAACTCCCATGGCATGGTCAGAAACCTTCACCGGCCTTCAGCAAGGTGTGGTTGATGGTCAAGACAACCCTTATATCACTATTTCTGCCATGAAATTCAATGAAGTACAGAAGTATGTAACCAATATCCGTTACATCTTCTCGATGGAGCCTCTCATCATCAGTGAGTCGGTTTTCCAGGAGCAGTCACCTGAAATGCAAAAGGCCATTTTGGAGGCCGGTCAGGAAGCGACCGTGCACAGCTTTGAGTTTCTTCAAAATACGGAAGATCGCATCAAGAAGGAGCTGGTAGCAAAAGGCATGGAGATTTCCGAGCCAGCAGATAATGAAAAAGCATGGATTGAGAGTGTGACGACGGTTGTCTGGCCGAAGTTCTACAACAGCATCGGTGGCAAGGAGAAACTGGATAACGCACTAGAACAACTTGGTCGATAGCCAATAGCTTCACCGGACACAAAAGGTGTCCGGTGAGCTTCACATTGAACCGAGCATTAAAGCCCGAATGTTGAGAGTAAGAGCATGTCGACAATGTTAACCGTGCGTCGTCACTTAAACCGAATTGAAGAATACATTTGCTGCTTGTTTTTGGCGGTGTTTGTCACGTTGTTGTTTACACAGATCTTAGTTAGGCAGTTTTTTCAATACTCCATCCCTTGGGGAGACGAAGTCGCGACCTATTTGTTCGTTTGGTTTACCTATTTAGGTGCCGTTGTTGCAGCGAAAATGTCCGCGCATAACCGAGTTTCTTTTCACTTCAACTATTTTCCTCCCGTTGTGAAAACTGTCTGTGAAACGATCGCTGACCTGCTTTGGATTGCCTTCAATCTTTACTTTGTTTACCTGAGTTATGACTTTGTTTTCAACAAGATGAACTTGTTTTGGAAATCTCAGACGACCGGGATTCCGATGAAGTATATCTACATGATTCTGCCTGTTGCGTTTTTGCTGATGTCGATACGGATTTTATGGAACGTAATCGATCGTTTAAAAGGCATTGAGCATGATGACCCTGAGGCAGAGGAGATCCGCAAACTTAGTGAAAAAAAGACGGATACTCCCAAGCAGCCATAGGCCCGGTGGTAACAAGATAGCGAGAAGGGATTCAAGTTTATGGAAGCCTATTTAACACTCATCTTATTTGGTGGCTTTTTAGTTCTGCTGGTGCTTGGTGCACCCATCACCGTTTCATTGGCCGGCGCATCGATGGCGGCTTACCTGATTTTGGACAAAAACCCGATTGCATTGGTGCAAATCGCATTCACCTCTGTCGGGAACTTTCCACTGATGCTTTGCCATCTTTTGTCTTGGCGGGAGCCTTGATGGAAGCGTCTGGCATATCACGCCGGTTGGTCGATATCGCGGAGAACATGGCGGGTCCGGTAACCGGAGGGCTGGGTGCAGCAACGGTTTTTGCCTGTCTTTTCTTTGGCGCGATATCCGGTTCAGGGCCAGCAACCACGGCAGCGTGGGGATGTTGATGATCCCTGCAATGGTAAAACGTGAATACGAAGCAAGCTATGCGTCAGCAGTGACAGCCGCAAGTGGCGGTTTGGGGATAATCATTCCTCCCTCCATTCCGATTGTCATCTTCGGTATCTCTGCGATGGGGTTAATGGCACCTCCAGAAGCGATATCCCTGCATGGCGAGTTCGCCACGGTATCCATTCCCAAATTGTTTATTGCAGGTGTTATTCCCGGATTCATCATGGCGACAACCTTGATATTGACCAACTACTACATCTCAAAACGTCGCGGCTACAAAGGGTTGATGGAGTCTTGGTCTCTTCCTGATATCAACACTCGTTGCGTCGGGGTGTATGGTCGATTCTCGCGCCATTTCTGATATTGGGCGGCATCTATAGTGGTATTTTCACGCCAACCGAGTCGGCAGTGGTGGCGATTTTCTACTCGCTGTTTGTGGGGTTCTTTTTACATAAAGAGCTGAAATTTAAGAATGTGCTTAAGTCGCTGACCACCACAACATGGATAACCGGCCGGGTTCTGTTGATTCTTTTCGCTGCCACGGTTTTTGGGCGTCTTCTTATCGAGCAGCGAATTCCGGTTCATGTGGCTGATGCGTTATTGAGCGTGACAGACAACATGTATCTGGTTTGGGCGTTGACCATCATGCTGCTGCTATTTATCGGCATGTTTATGGAAACGCTAGCGGCAATCATGATCATTGTGCCTGTGCTTCTGCCCATCATGTACATGCTAGGTGCAGACCCTACGCATGTTGGTATCGTGGTGATTTGTACCTTATCCATTGGCTTTGCGACGCCGCCATTGGGAGAGAACATTTTTGTCGCGTCCGGTATCGGCGGATCCAGCGTCGAGCAAATTACTTCAAGAATCCATCCCTTCGTTTTCGCCTCGGTGCTTGGTGTGTTTGTTATTGCTTTCTTCCCACAACTCACTCTATGGCTTCCTTCGCTGGTGGGTTCATAAAAGGAATCAGACTTACGGAATCTTTGAATAGAGGTAGTTGGGAAAATCCCACAGGGATATTGGGTTTGGAACAGAGACGTTAAGAGAGCGGTTAGCGATGAAAGCGTTAAACAACATTATTGAGAAAGCGAAGAAGTTGGACTCAAAAATTGTGCTGTGTGAAGGCGATGACCAACGGATTCTTATCGCCGCCGCTCAGGCTCAACAAAACGGAATTGCAAAGATCGTACTGGTTGGTGAAAGAGAAAAGCTACAAATGGCCGCTGAGGAAGCCAATGTTCAACTGGGTGATTTTGAGGTGATTGAACCGCAATCCAGCCCGCTCACTGCCTCTTTATCAGAGTTGTATCTTGATCTGCGGGCAAAGAAAGGCGTCACGCCTCAGCAAGCGTTGCAAGAAACGCTTAAGCCACTCAATTTTGCCAACCTTATGGTGGCCAAAGGGCTCGCTGACGGCTCAGTCGCTGGGGCAGTGCACACAACGAAAGATGTCGTTCGCAGTGCAATACAAATCATTGGTTTGGATGGAACCAGCACGATTGTGTCCAGCTTCTTTCTCATGATGCTGTGCCAACCGTTCCACACCCTTAAAGGCGGGATGATTTTTTCAGATTGTGGGCTGGTGATTGACCCCTCCGACGAAGAGCTTGCGAGCATAGCTATTGCAGCGGCGAAGAATGCAGAAACCTTACTCATGGAAGAACCGAAAGTTGCGATGCTGTCTTTTTCAACCAGCGGCAGCGCAGAGCACGAATCGGTTAGCAAAGTCGTTAGGGCATCTCAACGGGTAAAGCAGCAGTTGCCCGACATTGCTATCGATGAAGATATCCAATTGGATGCGGCGATTGTCGCGGATATCGCGAAGAAGAAACTGCCTAACTCCAATGTAAAAGGGAAATCTAATGTCCTCATTTTTCCAAACCTAGAGGCGGGCAATATTTGCTACAAGCTGGCAGAGCGTGTCGGAGGAGCGATTGCGATTGGTCCTTTATTGCAAGGCTTGGCAAAACCAGCGAATGATTTATCGAGGGGCTGTAGCGTGGATGACATTGTTAACGTTATCGCGGTGACGGTCGTGCAAAAAGAGCTAAACAACTCTGTTGGCTACTCCAATGCGAGGGAATTATGAATCAGTTTAACTATATAGACTCACTGTCTGCCTTTACGACTGCAATTGAAAAGATCACCGACACTCATAAAACAGTGCTGTTTCGAGGTCAGCCTAACATACGTTGCAAATTGCTCCCTCAAGCGGCTCGCGGTCACACCAAATCCGTCGAAACAGAAGCCAAGATGTTAGCGCACATCGCTGAATATGGCCTAGGCTATATCGATGTTGAGAATCCATCTACATGCCACCTGCTTATGAAAGCCCATAACGCTGGCTTGGAAACACGTTTGTTAGACTGGTCGATTAATCCTTATGAAGCACTATGGTATGCCTGCCACAGCTCAGGCTCACAGCCACTTGTCTATGTGTTGAACACAGAAGATATTCCCCAGCTGGGTATGGATGATGACCCCTTTGCGATTACACAAACGCACATCATGCCTGTTTACGGGAAAGCCGTAGACAAAAACAAACGGCTAACTGTGCACGCTTCCACCCTTGTTCAGGGGCGTCCTCAATTCACAGCATTGGAGGAGGAAGCGGGAATGAATGTGGCGTTGACTCAACTCCCGATCATGCCGGATCTCAAAGTCAAAATTATTCAAGAGCTCAATGAGTTCGGTATCAATGAACACTCTATTTACAACAACTTGTTTGGGTTGTGTCGTCACGTGAATTTAATGTACGACAATAACCCATACGGTTGGTTGCCTCTGGACAGTCGTTCCACTGGTGCTGAGATGCAGGGCGAGGCAGGCGAGAGCTTGCAGCAATTTAAGCAAAAGTATGTGTCTGATTTTGACTTTGATTGATGGGCAATACTAAGCCTTCAAGAGTTGAGTCTTACGAGTAGAAACCCAACAACGTGGATTTCGTTGTCGAGTGACAAGCCGTTGATGAAAATCAGCGGTTTTTTTTGTATTTAAATCCTGTCTCTGACGCGTCCGTTAGTTGGAACTCACGCTTTTGAATGGAGCGGGTACTGGCGTTTGATATCCGTACTACTTACCATGCAGTCAATCAGTATGTGCACTATTAAACGCAAAGGTTAGGGACGTGAGAAAAACAGATAAGAAAATCGATAACGCGCTGAGATTAGCACTCACACAAGTCTGCGACATTGCTCAGTCTGAGCAAGAGGGTTTTGAGTGGCTAACCCACTTTGCAAACTATGACCGCTTCCCTCATTCACTCGCCATTGTTTGCGTTTTCGACACGCAATTGAACCTATCAAAAGCGAATCAAAGTGCCATGCGTTGCCTTATCAAAGAAAGGTTGGCGTCTATTGATATCAAAGTGAAAGATATTGGTAAGCAGGTGACGTTTGATTCAGTAGAAAATTGTGAAAATGAAAACGACGGCAAATGGAACACGCGTTTTCAAAAGCAGGGTTTTCAGCACTAATGCGCTAAACCAACATCGGATTCATCGTGGTGAGGTCAAAACCCAAAACAGTTTTCGATTTACAGCAGCGGGGAAGGAAAGGATATGGTCATAGATAACCTTTACATCTACCTAGGCACGGTCAGCGTGGTTGGGATTGCTGTTATATGGTGGGCGACATCTGCCTTATTAAAGTCAAAATCGAGCAGAGAAAGACGTTTAAGACGTTTAAAAAACTTCAACAGTGTTCAGACCTCATTGCCTAAAACAGAAGGTCAGGTTGGGGAGATCGACGCAGCGGTAGAGAAAATTGAGGACCGTTTTTCAATTATCCGCAAGATCACCTTTTTCTTCATTTTCATTGTGTTGGGTCTTGCTCTCTCGTTGCCATTTCTGAACTCGATGCCTGCAGCGATGGTTTCCCTCATGGTTGCTGTTGCTACCACTGTTCTTGGTTTCGCCGCTAAACCTGTTATCGAAAATATTATCGCGGGCGTTGTGCTTTCGCTGTCTAAGGCGATCCGAGTGGGAGATACGGTCGTGATTGAAAACCAATATGGGACGGTGGAAGACATCAGCTTAAATCACACTATCATTAAGCTTTGGAATTGGAAGCGACTGATCATCCCGAGCAGCAAAATGCTGTCTTTAGAGTTGGAGAGCTTGACCTATCACGACACCTACATTTGGGTGCATGCTGAGTTTTATATCTCTTACGAAAATGATTTAGCGTTGGTTCGGAAAATGGCGATTGAGTCGGTAGAGGACAGTAAGCACTTTATCTCACAAGACCCGCCAGACTTTTGGGTGATGGAACTCGATAAAGATTCTTACAAATGCTGGGTCGCGGGGTGGACTAACTCGGCATCCAGAGCTTGGAGCCTAGGAAGCGACATTCGCACTGGCATCGCCATGCGTTTTCAAGAAGCAGGGATTCGAACCCATAATGTTCAGGTTCGCATGGAACCACAACAAGAAATCGCTGACAGCATTATGAGATCAGCTTCAGCCATTTAAGCCCGATTTTATTGCTCCTGCTTACGGGATTTATCGGTATGAGCAGGAGCAGTTTTCTGTATTAGTTTCTCTTTTTGCCGCATGGAAAAAGATTCTTAAGGCAAAGAGATTAACTTGTGCAAGCAAGCTCTGTCCTGTTGTGGTTGTTGCGACTCAAGTTTCGATACTGCTTTGGGGTTACACCTAAGTAGGTTTGAAACGTTTGATAAAATCGGCTCGATGAATTGAATCCCACTGTCAACGATATATCTAAAATTGACCGTTCAGTCTCACTCAGCAACGCTCTAGCGTGGTTCACACGCATTGCGGTGATGTATTGCTTAATCGTCATCTGCATGACGCGTTGGAATAAACCCATGGCGTAGTTAGCATGCAAACCGACATGTGATGCAATCTGATTAACGGTTAACGCTGTGTCATGGTGAGAGGCAATATACTCAAGCATTTGGCTGACATAGAACTGTGAGTGTTTTGATACGCCATTTTGATTGGCGCGCTCAACATGACTACTCAGTAATGACGTCCAACCGTCAAAGCAAATTCTTTTCAACATCAGACAAATTTCATCGGATGACAATTGTCTTCTGTTTGCATCTGGATGCTTTGTTTCTAGCTCCCAACGGTTAATCTCGAACTCACTCACGATATCAATTGCTTTTGATTGCAGCACGACACCATGTGTCACCTGATTAATGAGTTCTTTGCTGAGAGGCCAAGAAAGAAATAAATGGATGGGGATGTTGATAATACCCATGTTGTGGCTTTGGCCTGCATTGGTTAGACGATGGGGAACGGATGCCCAAAACAAGCCAACATGTCCTCTTTGTATGGTCACATCTTCGCCATTGATGACGTAATCGATGTCATCACCAAACGGAATATTCATTTCGATCTGCCCGTGCCAGTGGGCGGTGGGCATGCTGTGAGGTTTACGCAACTCTATATCAATTTGTTCATACGACGAGAAAAGAGAGAGGGGACTTACAGATATGTTGTCGTCCGTATAGTGCATTTGAGGTGGAGCACCAATCTTTGACGTCTTTTCTAGTACCACAATAGATCCTTAGGAAACAGCACACTTAAGCTGAAAAAACTCGTCTCTTTATTATCAGTGAACTTATTCAATATCTATGCGGAGTGTCATACTCTCAATTTTACGTGTTGATTAATTAGTTATTAATGAGAAGGCCGTTAACTTTTCTTGGAGAAAGGCAAGTGAGGCATGAAAACATCAGGAAAATCATCGATTTTGTCCTGTTTTATAAGATTTTTTAGGTTGCGACGATAAAACTGAGAAAATGGGAATTTCATTACAGGAAGCGTGAAGATTAAAGAATTCATTTAGGGGTAATGTTCTTAGCAGACAACACATCTGTTAATAGGAACAACGAAAATGAGAAACCCTAAAATAACGTTTATTGGTGCCGGCTCTACGATCTTCGTAAAAAATATTCTTGGCGATGTTTTTCACAAGTCAGCCTTAAAAAATGCAGATATTGCGTTGATGGATATCGACGCTACGCGTTTGGAAGAATCACAAATCGTTGTCAGTAAGCTGATGCAATCAGCCAATGCCAATGGTGTTATCTCTTGTTACATGGATCAAAAGGAAGCATTGAAAGGTGCTGACTTCGTGGTTGTCGCCTTCCAAATCGGCGGATACGAGCCATGTACCGTTACTGACTTTGAGGTATGTAAGCGCCATGGTCTTGAGCAGACCATTGCAGATACCTTGGGTCCTGGCGGCATCATGCGTTCTTTGCGCACAATCCCTCATCTATGGCAGATTTGTGAAGACATGACGGAAGTTTGTCCAAATGCCACCATGCTGAATTACGTAAACCCAATGGCAATGAACACGTGGGCGATGTATGAAAAGTATCCTCATATCAAGCAAGTGGGTCTTTGTCACTCCGTTCAAGGTACTGCTGAGGAGCTAGCAAGAGATTTAGATATCGATTACAGCGAGCTTCGTTATACCTGTGCGGGTATCAACCACATGGCGTATTACTTAACCTTCGAAAAGAAAAACGAGACTGGCGAATACAAAGATATATACCCAGATCTTCTTGCGGCTTTTGAAAGTGGAAAAGCACCGAAACCTTCTACAAGCCATGGCGGGCGTTGTCAAAACCTCGTGCGCTACGAAATGTTTAAAAAGTTGGGATACTTTGTCACAGAGTCTTCCGAACACTTCTCTGAATATACGCCTTACTTCATCAAACCGAATCGTCCTGATCTGATTGAACGCTACAGCGTGCCGTTGGATGAATATCCAAAACGCTGTGTTGAACAGATAGCAGCATGGAAACAAGATCTTGAAGACTTTAAAAATGCAGAAAGGATCGATGTAAAAGACTCTCATGAGTATGCCAGCACCATTATGAATTCAATTTGGACAGGTACTCCAAGCGTTATTTACGGCAACGTTAAAAATGACGGACTCATCGACAACCTACCTCAAGGCTGTTGTGTTGAGGTTGCCTGCCTTGTTGATGCTAATGGTGTGCAGCCAACCAAAGTGGGCAAATTGCCAAGCCATCTTGCGGCATTAATGCAAACCAATGTGAACGTCCAAACCCTGCTGACGGAAGCCATTTTGACCGAGAACCGAGACCGTGTTTATCACGCCGCTATGTTGGATCCTCACACAGCAGCCGTGTTAGGGATTGAAGAAATATACGCGCTGGTGGATGACTTAATCGAGTCTCATGGCGATTGGTTGCCAGCTTGGGTTCGAAAGTAATCCTGCTTTAGCCGAACACTTAAAACAAATGAAAGAATACCAATAACGAATGCCCTGGCGGAAAAACCTTCTTTATTGGAAGAAGGCTCCGTCACGGGTAACCCTACGATCTACATCATTCCGCCTCCCAAAATATGGAGGCAAAGGAGTCCAAATGAGCGTGTCAATGAACACCAAACTAAGCTACGGCTTTGGTGCTTTCGGTAAAGATTTTGCCATTGTGATCGTCTATATGTACTTGATGTACTATTACACGGATGTAATAGGTGTTTCAGCCGGTATTGTTGGAACAATATTCCTCATTGCGAGGATTTGGGATGCGGTAAATGACCCAATTATGGGTTGGATAGTAAACAATACTCGCTCCCGTTGGGGTAAGTTCAAACCTTGGATTCTCATCGGTACAATCGCTAATTCCGTGGTGTTATTCATGCTTTTCAGTGCCCACCATTTTGAAGGCACCACGTTGATTGTTTATATTGCGGTCACCTATATCCTCTGGGGCATGACATATACCCTCATGGATATCCCTTTTTGGTCATTAGTCCCTACGCTCACCTTGGATAAAAGAGAGCGTGAAGAACTGGTTCCATATCCTCGTTTCTTTGCAAGTCTTGCCGGTTTTGTAACAGGTGCGATTGCGCTACCGTTCGTAGACAAGGTGGGTGGGGATGACAAAGGGTTAGGCTTTCAAATGTTCACACTTGTGTTGATTGCCTTCTTTGTTGCCTCAACATTTATTACGTTACGCAACGTTAATGAACGCTACTCTTCGAGTTCGACTGAGGATTATGCGCAAGACGAAAAAGTATCGTTCAAAGACATGGTGTCCCTCATTTATAAGAACTCGCAACTGTCTTGTCTTCTTGGTATGGCGTTGTCATACAATCTTGCAACTAACATTATCACTGCGTTCGCCATCTACTACTTTACCTATGTTATTGGTGACCCAGACCTATTCCCTTACTACATGGCGTATGCGGGTATAGCTAACTTGATAACGCTTGTCCTGTTTCCTAAGCTGGCCAAATTCTTCTCTCGAAGAGTATTGTGGGCATGTGCGTCAAGCTTCCCAATTTTAGGCAGTCTTGTGCTGATTTATATCGGAGCAACAGGTCAACCAAGCGTGTTCTTAATTTCAGCTGCGGGTGTGCTGCTGCAAATTGGTACCGCACTATTTTGGGTACTGAATGTCATCATGGTTGCGGACACCGTGGACTACGGTGAATACAAGCTGGGCGTGCGTTGTGAAAGTATCGCATACGCTGTTCAAACCATGGTGGTGAAGGCAGGTTCAGCGTTTGCCGCATTCTTCATCGGTATTGCATTGACCGCGGTTGATTATGTACCCAATGTTGAGCAAAGCGCAGACACAATCTTTGGCATGCAATGTGTGATGATTGGTTTGCCAAGTTTCTTCTTTGCTATCGCGTTGGCAATCTACTTTAAGTACTACAAGCTAAACGGTGCTTATCATCAGAAAATTCAGGATCACCTGACTGCGAAATACGACCGTATCTCAGATGACCCTCAGCAAGATGCCACCGATTGTACTGTTAAACCTGCTCCGGCCGTTTAATCGTTAACCTTCCGCTCCTGTTCAAAGCCTTTGAGTAAATTATCGGTTTGAACAGGAGCAATTCATTTAATTCGTGCTGTTATTCTCAGTCGCCTTTGCTCGTCGACATCGTTCGGAGCAGTACTTCACTTCCTCCCAACATCGTTCCCACTTTTTCCGCCAAGAGAAAGGGCGTTCGCAAACTACACAAACTTTGCTTGGTAGCTGGGACTTATTGCCTTTGTAGCTGTACCTTGGCATTCAGAAGCCCTTTATCTCTGTTTGTATTGGGTTGGACAATATCCACGTGATATATCCGGATGTCTTAGCTTTAGATGCTTTGTTGCTCGTCCGCTGACGCGTTTACGCCACAGCTTAAAGCTAGAACGCTTGAGTTCTCTGCGCATTAAGGTAATGACCTCTGACTCGCTTAATCCATAAAGACCTTCGATTGCTTCAAAGGGCGTTCTATCTTCCCACGCCATTTCGATGATTCTTGATGTGTCTTCGTCACTAAAGTGCATAGCTGCTGATAGTTTGTTGATTGTCAGAGTATTACGGCCGGGTGTGCGTTTTAGATTGGTTGGTTTTTCCCGAAAAAAGAGAGCCGCTGCATAGGCAACGGCTTTGGTTCTTTCGACGCAAAGCGGTATGAGTCAGTACCCCAAGAACACCTCGGGCAAGATTAAAGAAATCCCTGGTACAAAGGTGATGATCAGTAATGCGCCAATCAACACGAACACCCAAGGCAATATTCGCCTTGCTATTCGTTCAAAGGGTATCTCGCCAACCTGCGCAGCCATAAAGAGGTTGGCACCGAGTGGTGGTGTCACAAAGCCGATTGCTAACGCCACAATCATCACAATGCCAAAGTGCACCAAATCGACATCGAGCTTGGTGAGCACGGGCAGGAGCACGGGAGTGAGAATAACAATCGAGGCTAACGTTTCGAGAAAGGTGCCGATAATCAGCAAGAGCACGATAATGGCAACCAATACCAAGTACTTGTTCTCCGTGATGGAAAGAACAAACTGCGCAAGTTCTGTCGGGATTTTCTCCAACGCGATTATGCGCCCAAAGGCTACCGATGCGCCGATGATGACCAAAACTGCAGAGACCAACATGGCGGATTCAAGCATGATTTTAGGCAGGTTTTTCAGTGGTAACTCTTTGTAGACAAGGCACGATACGACCAAGGCGTAAACGACAGCGACTGCTGAAGATTCTGTCGGCGTAACAATACCCCCATAAATCCCGCCCAAAATCACAACAGGCATGATGAGCGCGAGTTTGGCCTCGTTGAGCACGGTGAAAATTTCACTCCAAGTCGCTGCAGGACGCTGCTCTGCCAAGTTTACTTGGGATGATTGCTTGCGGTAGAAGTAGTTGTACGTCATCAGTGTTAGTGCGATGACGAGTCCCGGTAAAATCCCCGCCATAAAGAGTGCGGTTACAGACACACCTGCTGCGACCGCATACACAATCATGACAACAGACGGCGGGATCATCACACCCAATCCGCCAGCACTGGCCACCATGGCTCCTGCATACGCGCGATCGTAGCCGCGCTTTACGAGCGCAGGAATCATTGCTAACCCGACAGCGGCAACAGTGGCAGAGCCTGTACCGGATATGGCCGCAAAGAACAAGCAGGCCATGATTGTCACGGTACCTAAATCACCGGGAGCGCGGCCAAAGAGGGTGTCGGCAACAGCAATAAGACGCTTAGAAATCCCGCCTTTACTCATGACGTTACCCGCCAAGGTAAACAACACCACCGCAATGAGCGTGAAGCTATTGATACCGCTAATCAGGCCAAGCGCGTACAAGTCTGGCTTTAAAAACGGAATGTACATAATTGCCACTAACGAGGCAGAACCAAGCGCGATGCCGATTGGCACGCCGATGAGCAGCATAGCGAAAAAGCTCGCAAACAGAATGAGAGAGGTCATTGTGGAAGCTCCTCATTCTGATAAAGCGAAATGTCTCCGCGAATACCGATAAGGTAGAGCGAGTACAAGAGTCTTAGCGCACACAGGAAGCCAGAAAAAATGATGGCGGCGTACAGAATGGATGTTGGCCATTGTGTGGCGGAGAGCGTTTTTCCTCGCTCAATGGCTTGTTGTGTAATTTCAACGCCAAGCACGCAGACGGTGACCGAGTAAACGAGGAATATCGATTCACTGATAAAAAGAATGATGCGTTTAAATTGCGGGGGGAACTTATCGACAAAGAAGGTCACGCGCATGTGCCTGTGTTCTCGAATCGCATAGCTGATGCCAAAGTAAATCAGATAAACGAAACATAGGCGGGCGACCTCATTGGCGATGATGATTGAGGTCGAGAAAGCAAAGCGCGCAATCACGTCCGCAAACACCATCAAGATGATCATTACCAAGCTGGTGACAATCACAACTGGCTCGAAGTATTTCTCCAGTAGTCGGAACATACAGACGTCCTTGTTCTCTTTCGAATGCGAGGAACAGGGCTAACAACTGTCAGCCCCTTTGTTGCTACTGTGTGGTGACGTTTTCCATGAATTCGTCATAGAAGTCGCTGCCGACTTTTTCGCGAATATCCGTTTCGATAGCCGCATTCATGGTCTCGCCTAATCGCTCACGATCTGCCAGCGGCAATTCATTCACTTTCAGGCCTTTTTCTTTCAACACTTCAAGCGTTTCGTTGTTGGTTTTCATAGTGAGGTCGCGTTGCAGTAAGACAGTTTCTCGCGCTACTTCATCGATCAGCTTGCGATCTTTATCGCTAAGGTCGTTGTACCACTCTAAGTTTGCCATCCAGAGTTCCGGCCAATAGATGTGGTTGGTCAGCGACACGTAATCTTGCACTTCGAAAAAGCGTTCAACCAACATGGAAGAGAGCGCACTTTCCTGACCGAAGATGAGATTTTGTTGAAGAGAGGAGTAAATCTCACCCCAAGCGAGCGCAATGGGCACTGCATCAACGGAGCGCCATGCTTTAATCGCGATAGGGTTATCCGCAGAACGCATTCTCAAGCCTTCAAATGCTTCGTAGCTATCGAGCGGTGCGCGGTTGTTGGTAAAGCTTCGAAAACCCAGTTCCATAAAGCCCATGGATTTAAGACCTTGCTTTTCCATTGCTTTAGCGAGTGATTCTCCCGCTTTTCCATCCAGCACATTTCGCGCCGTGTCCTCATCAGCAAACAGAAGAAACTGGTCAAGCACGGCTAGCTCATTGACGGTTGAAGAGAGGTGAACGGAAGCACCTGTCGCCATGGTGATGTTTCCAGACTGCACGAGTTCAGTCATTTCGCGCACGCCGCCAAGTTGCCCACCGGGATAGATTTCTACTTCAATATCCCCGTTGGAACGCTTCTCCAGTTCCTTTTCAAAATAAAGGAGAGATTGATGAATGGGTGAGACTTCGGGGGTCGCGTGGCCTATTCGGATCGTGGTGTCTGCAAAGGCTGCCGAAGAGGTGAGTAGTCCGGCTATGACAGTGATCATCAGTGACAACTTCATGGTGTACTCCTTGTTTTTAGCCGCAATGCATGGAGGGCGGGGAGAGCCCCGCGCCTTGATGAGCAGTACCAACAACTGGCACTGTCTTGAAACTAGGTTCTTACTCGTTCGAATTCGGCCCACGCCTGTTCGAATCGTTCGAAATCAAAGCCATCTTCTTTGGAAGCTTGAAGGACGATCTGTTCGTTACGAAGCAAGGTGTTGATTGCCTCTTCGAGCGATGGAATAACCGCTTTGGGGATCACAACTGCACCGTGTCGATCGGCGTGGATCAAATCCCCTTCGTTGACGGTCAAACCAAAAACTGAAACAGGTTCGCCGATGGATTCAACATGCACAAAGGCATGACTTGGCCCTATAGAACCTGCCAACACAGGGAAGGATTCTGGCAAATCACCGAGATCTCTCATTACACCGTTGGTTAGCACGCCTGAGATGCCAAAGCCTTTGTGAACATTCGTGTTTATCTCACCCCAGAACGCGCCCACTGCGTTGGGAAAATCCAAATCTTCAATCACGGTCACAGATGGAAATGGCCCTTGTGACATGTATTTGTAGTACTGCATACGAAGGGCTTTTACGTCATCCGGTGGTAACGTTGAAGGCTCAATAGCGGCAATTTTTGCAGTCTTGGCGTAACCTACCATCGCTTTGCTCTCTGGGTCAGAAGCAAGCAAGGTGCCGCGAGTGAATTGGTCGAAACCACGTTGTCCTTGCGCCACTTCGATGGCGTTGCAAATGGTGGGCGTGTCGACGCTGAGTAATAGCGTGTAGAGTTGTTTATCCATTAACGTTTCAACCAAGCATCAAGTGCGCGCGTGGTTGCCTCCGGTCTTTCAAGAGTGGGTAAGTGTCCTGCTAAGGGAATGACCATGAAGTCAGCATGTGGAATGAGCGACTTCATGGTGTCATGCCTGTCTCTGGGACAAAGCTGATCGTCTTCCCCCATCAGAATCAATGTGGGAACGGAAACCGTTCGCAATGTTTCTTGCTGATCGGGACGGTCTCTCAAGGCCAACGACTGGTTAACGAAGCACGTATCGCCAAGGTCGATGGCCATTTCCATACAGAGTTGTTCTATATCTGGCCGTGGAATATCTCGGTGCACGTATTTGGGGATCATGAGCTCTTTCATCACCCCGAGCATCTCGCCGTTGGCAGTACGTTCAAGGTGAAGCTTTCGACCCTCTTTAACCTCTTCTAACTCGGCGCGGGGATTGGTATCCATCAATGCGAGCCGCGTGATGCGCTCCGGTGCTTGTCGTAACACTTCCATCGCGACGATACCGCCCATGGAAAGCCCAGCCAGTGCAAACTGTTCGGGTGCTTTGCTCAGGATATCCGAGGCAAGTGCATCCATGGTGTCATGACCGCTTATATCCATCACAAGCACGTCACGTTCATCCTGTAATGACTTGATTTGGTGGGCGAACAGACGTTCATCGCACATCATGCCGGGCAGTAATACTAAGGGTTCATTGAGACGACTCATCAGTCACCCATCCATGTGAATCCTGCGGGATCACGAGTGCGTGTGACGCGGTACAGACTGGCTTCGCCAGAAGCAGTGACGTCGAGTTTGTACTCTGTATCTGGAGGTAACCACATTGTGTCGCCGGGGTTGAGAATGACGCTTTCATCTGCCCACTGCACTGACCAATGTCCGCGCATTACCATGAGCACCACGTCGTTTTCGGCGCGAAGCAATGCGTGTTCATTCGATTGACGAGAGATGAAATCAACGTCGAAGCCCGGCTTGTCTCTAATAAGGCCATGTTCGCTGATGACCTTCACCGCACCCTCAGCGGATATGGCCATTAAATCCCAGTAACGCGCCACGTAGTGCCTAACAACGGTTTTAGCATCGGGCTTTAACAGCCCCTCCAGCCACGCTTGCTCGGGTAGAGGCATTTCATGTTCGGTGTTGGGAAGTTGTTCACCGCGTTTGGTGTCATAAAGCCGTCCACTTTCTGCCAGCACTAGACCGTGGTTTTTAGCGGCTTCGCGGACGTGCGGTGCCCAAATCACGCCGCCACCTGCATCATCGCCGCCGAGGATGGACATAATCATCCCGTAATCGCTACCAATGTTTTCGAATCCGCGGAACATGCGAGTGGGTATATTGAAAATATCGCCTTCCTCCAGCACGACTTCACCATCATCTCCGTGCTCACCCCAAAAAAAGCGCCAGCGGCCTTTGAGCACAAAGAACACTTCTGCCGTGTTGTGAGAGTGAAGTGAGTTAAAGCAGCGCGGCGGTTGGCCTGCCGCCCCAATATTAAAGCCGGGAGTGGCTTTGATATGAACGTGTTGATCAGGCTTTCCGAGACACCACCACCGATAATGGTAAAGTTTTCCTTCTCGGATGAACCGGGTGTGTGCGCGTCAATGAACGCGGTACGACAGGGGATCAGTTCGCCAAATCTCACCCATTGAGGCTGATTCATTCTCTCACTCCTTGAAAGCTAACCCGTGTGAAGGGCTATCTGTTTCCAAATTGCCGTTTCATCAAACAACACGAACTCTCTGCGAATACCGTAAGGCCCAAATTCCACATGGGCGGCCGCCATTACATACACATCGGCACCTGATGGTTGACCAAACCGTCCCCATCCATCGTGTTTTCCGTGCAGAGAAAATCGGATCGCAGCGCGGGGTGGCATCAGTGGATCTTCTCGTCCAATTTGGTGGTCGATGGTAAACGTCGCGTTGGGGAAACTGGCGCGCAGCCCAATCCAGAACTGTTCGACGGCTGACCAAGAATGCACTGTGAATCCGCCTGCATAGTCCGCCTGAACAGCACGGTCATAGTCTTTGGGTATGCAGGAAAACTCGGCGTTCATCATGCGCGTAAGTGTTTCACCGTAGAGTTGACCCCATGCATTGTCATTACCTTTGCCGTGGTAGGGCCCCGCTTTATCTCGAACCGGTGTGAAAGGCTGACTGCATTTTTCTGCGCCGCCTTGAGCTGCAATTTGGTTGATGGCAAATTGTTTAGGCTCCACACCTAATTGACGGACAATGGCACCTTGGTCGCGAATCAGCCACTCATCGTTGATTTGGTCATTGATGGCGTGGCAATCCGCGATAATGCGGTAGCGAAGTTTTTTGCCTGTGGCGGGTCCGAATGCACCGTCGCGAAGGTGTGTGGCTTCTGACAATATGCGGTGAGATGACAACATGCCTTCTTCTGGCGTACCGCTCCAAATGACATCTTCGCCATACAAGGTTCGATCGGGTAATTCGTTCAGGACGGCCGCCGTTTGAGCAATCACATCCTTATTGCCCACAGAAAGGCCAGCCGGTGTGCGCACGACAATGTCATCGGCATAGTAATGATTGAGAGACGCTAAGTTTCTGCCTTCCCAAATCTCTTTGGTGATGGAAAGTATGTAGTCGGGAAAATCGACAAACTTTTCGTTAAAGCCTTTCATGATTTCCACCCCTTCGGAATTCTTGCGGAACCTCGAATAACAAGCGGCGAGCCAATAGCAACCTTCTGGGCACCGTCGTTCTCGTGGCTGATTTGTTGAAGCAGTATGCGGACAGTTTCACTCACCATAATGTCCGCGCGTTGGGCGAGGGTGGTGAGGTTGTAGCTCGGCCATGAAGAGGCTGGCACATCGTCATAACTGACCACGGAAACATCTTCTGGAACGCGAAGACCCAACTCAAAACGCAGGGTATCCATCACGGCCAAAGCCATGTGATCGTTGGCGACGAAAAGTGCATCGGGTGGATCGGTTTTGAACATCTCCCGCGTCGCTTCTCTGGCTTTTTCCATGTCGAATAAGCCTTCACCACGGGAATGTAATTCCATACCTGCTTGTTGAAGACCTGCGCGAAATCCGATTTCGCGGTCGCGTTGGGTGGAGGTTGACGCGAGTCCCGCAATATAGCTGATCTTTTTATGCTCACCCGCGATAAGAAATTCTGCGGCTGTGAAACCGCCACTGAAATTGTCTGACGTTACTGAAGAAAGATCGTCGCTTTGTTGGGAGCGGTTAAATAGCACAATAGGGACGCCGACAGACCGGCAGCGCGCGGCAAGCTCTGAGGATAGATCAACCGACGCGGCAATAATGCCATCCACTTGGTAATCCAAGATTTCTTCAATGACTTCTTCAATCACACTGTCGGTGTTGTTCGCCATGAAAATGAGGACGTGATAACCCTGCTCTTGAAGCTGGTTGGAGAGTTTTTCCAACGCTTGAGGGTAAAACTGGTTGTTGAGATAGGCGACTACCAAGCCAATCACGCGGCTTTTTCCTGACACCATCGCGCGTGCCAATACATTGGGGCGATAACCCAATTCTTCGGCGGCTTTTTTCACTTTCTCTATCGTCTTCTTGGACGCTGACCCACCAGGCGTAAACACGCGGCTGACGGCAGACTGGCTGACTCCCGCCCGTTTGGCGACATCGGTGGACGTGACTTTATCTACTGGCATTATTCTGCTGTCCAACCCCCGTCTACTTTTAGAGAAGTCCCAGTCACCATGGCTGATGCATTGGAGGCTAAATACACAACGGCACCCATTAAATCTTCAACTTCGCCGACGCGGTCGAGCTTGATGTGTTGCTCGATCCAAGCGCGTTTTTCAGGGTCATTGAAGGTGGCAGCGGTTAGGTCAGTTTTGATAAAGGTTGGGCATACCGTGTTAACGCGAATATTGGCTTTTCCCCATTCAATCGCCATGGATTTGGTGAAACCTTCAACGGCATGTTTGCTGGCGCAATATACGGCGCGGTCGACACCACCCACATGTGCCATTTGGCTTGAAATAGCGATCAGGCTGCCGGGTTTACCGGCTTCAAAAAGCTTTTTCGCCGCGAACTGAAACAGAAAGTAAGCGGCTTTCACGTTGAGGTTGAAAACCGTATCGAAATCGTCAGGTTGTGATTGAAGGGCTGGGGAGTGACGAGCAAGGCCAGCCGAGTTAACGACAATATCAAACGGCTCTCGCACCGCCATTTCATGCTCAAGTGCAGCGAGGTCGGTGATATCCAAAGGGAGCGACTCAGCGTGAAGACCTTCATCGGTCAGTGCTGTTTGCAGTGCGTGAAGCTGTTCAGCGCGTCTAGCTACCAAAGTGACATGCGAACCTGCTCTTGCAAGCGCGGTTGCACAAGCCAGCCCAATGCCAGACGATGCGCCAGTCACCAGAGCGCGCGAGCCGATTAAATCAAAAGACGGTGTTTTAGGTAGCGCAATTGTCATAGTTGTTCCCTTGGTAATTCAATCGTTCCAAGATTTCTTGCTTTGTTGAACTCTCTGAGGCGAGCAAACACATCTACGCCGACTTGTGCGTAGAGGTCGAGTAAATCAACCAACACCCAATTCTCAGCAATTTTTCCATTTTCAATGCGCCAAAAGTCGAGACTTCGCAGTGTCACTTGCTGTCCTGAAGGCGCAATACCCAGCCAGCCATCAGCACTCAAGGTTTGGCGCATGTTTGGCCATCCTGTCACTGCCACGTAGTTGTCTTGGCCGAATAAGTGCCCATCGTTTTCATTGTGTTGCTTTCCACGGTCCGGCATGGCGTTCAGAAAGGGTATTTGGTGCCAGTGACGAAACCCTGTCAGCCCGCGGCAGGTCCCAATACCTGCTGGGCCATACCAGGTCGTGTTCTTGTGCCAATAGTCAGGCAAGTTCATCACCTCTGGGCCGCCTTGCGCAGGGTGTTGCATCAGCGCGTTGAGCATCTTGGTCACCAGACCAACGTGCTCTGAAGTTGTGCGAGCGGAAGCGTTGATCGCCTCTTCAGATAGCGTTTTGAGACCATCACTGGTGGCAGGGCTTGGAACAAGGCCCTCTCGCCCCAAGGACGGAGATATTGGCCATGCATCAGCCTGCATCATGACTTCCACCAAATCCCAGATAGCTTGAACTTGATCGATGCCTGTCTCTGTAACGCGGTAGAATTCATGAAACCGCATGTGTGTGAACTGCCCGGTCGGCGGTATATCGAGCAAAGGGGAGACAAATGTCCCGCAGTAATAACCGCAGCACCCAATCCAGTGCTCACCATTCTGATCGAGACCGTGAATGACAATGGTGTCGCGTCGTTCAAGGTCCGGTAGCGCGCGCATTAGTGGTTCGAAACAGCTATCGACCCAGTCACTGACGCCGTTTTGGTCACCAAAAGGGTGGCACATATGCACCGTGGCCTGTTGGTCAAACAAAGAGCTTCCTTTGGCGCGCAATTGGCTCAAGTCAGGGTCGCGAAGCGTTTCTCTCCACGCTGTGAAAGCTTTAAGAATCTTTGCTTGGTTTGCGCCACTCAACACACGGTCTCTCCCTTACTGCCTTGGCGCAGCTGTGCCATATGGCACGTCTTTGTTGCCGTAACGTCTGACACGAACGTTGCATTGTTCAGCGTGACCCACAAAGCCTTCTAACATGCATAGTCTAGAGCCGTATTCGCCGACCAGCGTTGCTGCCTCGTCAGTGAGGATTTTTTGGTAGCTGTGCGTTTTTAGATATTTCCCTACCCAAAGTCCGCCTGTGTATCGGCCTGCTTTTTGGGTGGGAAGGGTATGGTTTGTTCCAATGACCTTGTCGCCATTGGAAACGTTCGTGCGAGGGCCGAGGAACAACGCCGTAGCAGGTCATGTTGTCGAGGAACCAATCATCTCGGTCGGTCATGACTTGGACGTGTTCGTACGCTTTCTCTTCAGACACAGCTAGCATCTCTTCGTAGGTATCACAGAGGATGATTTCGCCGTAATCGCGCCAACTGGCACTGGCCGTATCTGCTGTTGGCAGGATTTGCAGTAAGCGGTCAACCTCAGCCAATGTTTCTGTCGCTAACTTTTCACTGTTGGTCACCAGTGCTGCCGGTGAGTTATAGCCATGCTCTGCTTGCCCTAGCAAATCTGTGGCGCACATTTCGGCATCAACGGTGTCGTCTGCAATCACCATGGTCTCTGTCGGGCCAGCAAACAAGTCGATGCCCACGCGGCCAAAGAGTTGGCGTTTTGCTTCTGCAACAAAAGCATTTCCGGGACCCACAAGCAGATGAACCGGTGCGATGGTTTCGGTGCCCAGTGCCATTGCGCCAACGGCTTGAATGCCGCCCAAAACATAGATTTCATCAGCACCGCCCAAATGCATCGCAGCAACAACCGCGGGGTTGGGCTCGCCATTAAACGGTGGGGTGCAGGCAATCACACGCGGTACACCTGCACTTTGGCGGTAGCGACAGACATATGGGCGGACGCCACCATCGGGAATTTTCCTCCAGGGACATAACAGCCGACACTCTGTACGGGAATGTTTTTGTGACCAAGAATGACGCCAGGTAAGGTTTGGACTTCCACGTCTGTCATGGAAGCCAATTGGACCTTGGCGAAGTTGGTGACCTGCGCGTTGGCGAAACGGATATCCTCCATGTCTTCAGGCGAGACTTTCGCGATCAGCGCGTCTATGTCGTCTTGAGACAGTCGGAATGATTCGGGTGCGTAATTATCGAATTTAATGGCAAGCTCACGAACGGCGGTGTCGCCTTCGTTTTCAATCTTTTTCAGTGTGTCAGAGACGATTTGGACGACTTTCTCGTTGTCGCTCTCTTTATCGGATTCAGACTTCCCTGTTTTTAAATATCTGATGGACATAATTCTTACCTCTAAAGGCGGTAACACGTGAAAATTAGGATGCAGGTGAAGGCGGTGTTTTTTCATCTCGGTCAAAGGCCTCCCAGCCTTCACCGTTGAAAACGTCTGTGCCTAGCTGAGCGAGAACATAGGGAAAATCGACCATGACCCAGTTGTCGACGATTTTTCCGTTTTGCACTTTCCAAAAGTCCATGTAACGGATTTCGACTTCTTTGCCCGTTGGCTCAATGCCCATGAAGGTGCCCGTGTGTTTTGCGGTTTGATGACCAAAGGCTGCTGCCCATTCCCCCATATAAAGGCGCGCTTCATCGACACACACTTTGTCTGAGAAGGCGGCTTGAAACGGTTTTTGCCAGTTTCGCTGAAAGGCTTCTAATCCGTTTTTGGTGCCGCAACCTTGGTTGCCAAACCATCGAAAGCCCTCAGAAAAGAATTCGCCAATATCTGAGATACGATGATCATTGAGGCCATCTACCATAGATTCGATAACACGACGGGTCTCATCTGTTTTCGAAAGATCGGTGTCTTTGCTGAGCATGGCTTGCTCGGGTCTTGAACCTCTCATCTAAGCTGTCTCCGAGCGTGAAATACGTTCACCCGTTGTCGAGTCGAAAAGATGACAAATACTGGCGGGAATAGCCGCAGAAAAGGGGTGCCCGATATCGGTCGAGTACTCTTTGTCCGCTTTGACTGCGACCAACTCCTCGCCGACTTTCACTGTGATCATGGTTGCTTCACCCAAGAGTTCGATGGAGAACACCTTGGCATTAATGCCAATTGCTTTCTCCTCAGTGGTGGACACAACCGCATCTTCTGCTCTGAAACCCAAAGTGATGTCGCCGGAAAGAGAGGCGTCCAACCCAGATATCTCAACGTTTTCCGCGGTGAACACACCATTTTGAATTTGGCCTTTCATCAGGTTCATTGCTGGCGAACCGATAAAGCTGGCGACGAACGTGTTCGCGGGGAAGTTATAGATTTCGGTTGGCGTTCCGACCTGCTGGACGTTGCCAGCACTCATTACCACCACGCGATCAGCCAAGGTCATGGCTTCAATCTGATCGTGCGTGACATAAATGGTGGTGATTTGCAGTTCGTGAGACAGGTTCTTTATCTGTGCTCGGGTAGAAACACGCAATTTAGCGTCCAAGTTTGATAGGGGCTCATCCATCAAAAACACATTCGGCTCGCGAACGATGGCGCGCGCCAAAGCAACACGTTGGCGTTGACCACCTGAAAGATCAGCAGGGCGACGGTGGAGGAAATTAGTGAGCTCTACCATTTCGGCCGCGCGCATGACTTTTTCGTCGTGCGTAGCAGGGTCGATATTGCGCACTTTGAGGGGAAAGCGAATGTTCTCGTACACACTCATGTTGGGGTAGAGCGCGTAGCTTTGAAAAACCATGGCGACGTCTCGGTCTTTTGGCTCAAGGTCATTCACGACTTTCCCGTCGATAAGGATCTCGCCGCTTGTGGCTTCTTCCAGCCCTGCAATCATACGCATGGTGGTTGTTTTTCCGCACCCTGAAGGTCCTAGCAAGACTAAAAACTCCTTGTCGGGAATGGTCAGATCAAAATCCTTAACGCCGATAAAATCGCCCCAGCGTTTATCGATATGGCGCAACTGCACTTCAGCATGATTGCTCTCCGCATTGAAATGAACCTAGTGGGTACGTATTCAAAATAGACAGGTAATTAGTGTTTTTAGAATAGTAAATATGATGATATTTGAGTGTTGTCACAATAATGATTCCGAGTGGTACTAATTCTTATTAATAAGAATATTAATTAAATCATTAATTTATAAATCACTGATAAACAAGGCGTTGATGCTGTTTTTTATTAAATTCATGTGCTTGTGCATTATTTTTGCCGTCTTATCTTTCGGCGTAATTTATAGCGTTTATGGGTTGCCAAAATAAGCGATAAGGACAAACCTTGTTTTTGCATACGTATTTATTTTTCGACATGGCACAGCGTTGATTTAGAGGATGAATACGGATGGTGGGCGACAATTGCATACCGAAGAAGTAGGAGAGCAACATGAATCGCAGCATCAAAGGGATTGTTTTGGCGAGCTTTCTCGCGACAACTGGTCAAGCGACCGCGAGTGAAGGATGTGGTAACGCCGAAGGCACGGTTGCCATTCTATCTAACGACTTCCCAGCACTTCATGCCGTCGCCGAGATGGCGGAAACATGTGTGACAGACACGCTAAAAGTGACGAAGAACCAAACCAAGGATCACCGAGATCTCCAAAGTGCGGCACTTAAAGCCAACCCTGCTAAATATTCAACGGCGGTGGTATCGACAAGCTCAATTGTTCCTCTCCTCAATGACGGCTTGATCCAGCCGCTGGATGAGCTCGTTAAAAAGTATGGCCAAAGTCTTCAGCAATCTCAGCTGATCAAAATTGATGGCAAGGTGATGGCAGTGGCATTTATGGCCAACTCTCAGCATCTCTTCTACCGCAAAGACATTCTTGAAAAAGCAGGCATCGAACCTCCAAAAACCTTCGAAGAGCTTATCGCCGCGGGTAAGAAAATTCAGGACATGGGGATCATGAAATACCCGATTGCTTTGAATACGAAGTCAGGCTGGAACCTTGGTGAAGAGTTCATCAATATCTTCAGCGCGACCGGAGAAGGCTTCTTCAAACCGGGTAGTGCGATTCCAAACCTCGACAATGCAAATGGCGTGAAAGCACTGAACACATTGAAAGCCCTTGCCGAGCTCTCTAATCCAGACTTTTTGACCTTCGACTCCAACAGCACCCAAGCCCTTTGGGAAGACGGCAAAGTGGCTCTGGCATTGATGTGGGGCTCACGAGCGACCGCGATTTTGGATGACGAAGGTGCAAGCCCTGAGGTTGTCGCGAACACCGTACTGACAAATACCCCGGCGTTTTCTGACGGTGGTACACCAGGAGCAACGTTGTGGTGGGATGGCTGGACCATTGCCAGCAACCTGTCACCACAGGATGCGGAAGCCACCTTTAAGGTCATGACGCATGCAATTTCATCCGAGATGATGCAGGCAAACAGTGAAAAGGCCGTTTGGCTTATCGAAGGCTATCAGCCAGATGCTTCAGCAATGGGCGTCATTGCAACGGTGCAACAACAAGCTAACCCTTACCCCATGCTCCTTATATGGGACTGCTTCATACCGCCTTGGGCGCAGAGTTGCCTGACTTCTTGTTGGGTAACGAGTCGGCTGAACAGGCATTGAAAGACGTTGAAGCGGCATACATGACATCTGCTCGCGAGCAAGGTTTCCTCTGAACTCCCAGCCCCGAAAGGATTCGGGGCGTAACGCAAATAGGTGGACTTCATGCCACATCGCACATTCTTAAAATTTATGTGGCCATCGTTATTGGTCATGTTTTTGCTCATCGCCTTACCCATTGTTTCGGTGTTCGTCCAGTCTTTGTATGTCGAGCATGAGCAGATTGTTCTCGAAACAGAAAACTGCGGCCCATTTGGGTGTAAAACGACCGTGGCGGTCGACAGGGAAGCGACAGACAAACTGCGCGAAGAGGAGCCTTTGGGTCGCTTCAATGGTATGGATACCTATACCAATCGTAGTCACTTAGCGTTTCAAGAGTTGGGTGAAGCGTGGGCGGATTCAGATTCATTTGGCGATTTCATCAACAAAATGATGAACCTACCGTTTTACAAAGCACTGGTCTTCACGCTGGCGTACACCTTTATTGTTACACCGCTGGTTATCGTACTTGGGTTGTTGTCGCCTTGTGTGTCAATGCATTGCCTAAGCTAGTGAAAGGCCCAACCATCTTCCTTTCATTGTTGCCGATGATTGTCACGCCGCTGATCGGTTCGTTAATCCTGTTTTGGATGATTGATGCCGATGGCGTTATCGGGGCAACGCTGCAAATCTGGCTCAATGACGACACGCTTTCCCTAAAAGCCTCGCCGACACTGACATGGATAACCCTCTTCATCTACGGCATTTGGTCGTCAGTGCCTTTCTCCTTCATTGTTTTTTATGCCGGATTGCAAACGGTCCCAACAGACACATTGGAAGCTTCAATGATTGACGGCGCATCTCGCTGGGAAACGATCCGATATGTGGTGATCCCTCATATGGCACCGCTCGTCACCTTCGTTGCTTTGATGCAATTGATGGATAACTTCCGCGTGTTCGAACCCATTGTGGGGTTTGCCGCCGAGGCGCATGCGACTTCGCTAAGTTGGCTGATTTACAACGACTTGCGAGGGACGGACTCACAGCTGTTTGGTTCAGCCGCCTCGACGTCCATGCTCACCATTTTGGGGGTGGCGATTCTCTTGATGCCTGTGTTCATTCGAACGTGGCGTGATTTCAACCGTAAAGCCGCTTAAGAGGAAACTAGCCATGGAAGAAGTACGCAAAAAGCCTGTGTGGCTAAGAACGGTTTCAATCGGATTTGTAGTGGTTTGGCTTTTGATTGCTGCTAGTCCGTTTCTTTGGACGGCGTGGGGGTCATTTAAAGTTCAGGCTGACTTCTTTTCGAAGTCTGATTGGATGAACGCGATATATGGTGTGAAGACACTGCTCGAAACAGGCAGTGAGTTTACTGGGCAAGGTTACTATGGCGCGTGGGTAGAGCAAGATTTCTGGCTAGCCGCTATCAATACCTTTGTGGTGGTATTTTCTGTCGTCATTATTTCGCTCACCATCGGCACCTTGGGAGGCTATGCGTTAGCGCGCTCAGGGTTTCGTTACTCACTGTGGATTTTGATGATCGCGTTGGTGCTGCGCGCAATGCCGCACATCACGCTGGTGTCGGGCTACATGTTGCCTTTCTTTGAATGGAACCTTTGGGGACATTTGGGCACAACCATCATTGTGCTGGTGGCCATTAACCAGCCTTTCACCTTGTGGATGCTGCACTCGTTCTTCCTCAACATACCCAAAGACATGGATGAAAGTGCCATGGTTGATGGCTGCACCCGATTTCAGGCGTTTCGCCATGTGATCATACCCGTTATGTGGCCAGGTGTGATTACCACAGGGCTGTTCAGCTTCTTGTTGGCTTACAACGATTTCGCGGTAACTGGGATGCTGCTTAGCCAAGAGAATCAAACCATGGTGCCGAAAATCGCGAGCTTCCTCGGTACGACGCAGGTTGAAGGTAATGTCATGTTTGCAGTTGCCGCGGTGGTCTCTGCCATGATCCCACTTTTCTTCCTTGTTCTGTTCTTCCAAAAACAAATCGTATCTGGCTTAACTGCCGGTGCAGTGAAAGGGTAACGCATGTCGTCAACAATCCAGCAAGCAAAGGAGCGTGTTTGGTCTTTTTATCAGGCGTTGGATGCTGCACAAGGCAATGATGTCGAGTCAGTTTTCGAGACGCATTGCGCTGAGCGTTATTTTTTCCGCGGTTGTCATCCGTTTAATGAACAGGGGGCGGCCAAAGGGGTAATTGATTCTCTTTGGCTGCCTTTGAAACAGGCGTTTCGTCGTCTGCAACGGCGACAAGATGTGTTCATTGCAGGCACGAACAGTCTCGAACAGGATGACAGTGTATGGGTGATCTCCATGGGTCACCTTATGGGGTTGTTCGATGAAGACTGGTTGGGGATTCAAAAGACAGGAAGAATGGCATTCCTGCGCTATTGCGAATTTACCCAAGTGGTGGATGGCAAGATAGCGCAGTCTGCTTTCTTTGCTGATATTCCTGGCGTAATGGTGCAAGCAGGGCAAAACCCTTTTCCGCCGCAAAGTGGTGCACAGCTCATCCAACCTGGCCCCATCACGCATGATGGCATTGCACGTGATACGCAGTCCATTGAGGAAGGTGAGAAAACGCTGGCGGCAATTAATAAGATGATTTCGGATCTTGGCAACTGGGACAACGCGCTAAGCCTTGAAGATGAACTTGCGCTCAGTTGGCATGACGACATGATTTGGTGGGGGCCGACGGGTATTGGTGCCAGCTACACCATTGAAAGATACGCTAAACAGCATTCAGGCATTTTCCGAAATAGCTTTTCAGAGCGCATCTTCAATGGACATGTTTGCAAGTTTGCCGAAGGACATTTCGGTGGATTTTTTGGTTGGCCTAACCTCACTTTGAAACCTTCCGGCGGTTTTATGGGCATGCCTGCCAACGATAAACATTTTGATATGCGGGTTATTGATATATATCGCCGAGATGGCGACAAACTCGCAGAGAACTGGGTGTTTATTGACTTGCTTCATTACTTCTATCAACAAGGCGTTGATGTGTTGGTGCGAAATGCGCAACTGGGCGCGGCGAACCAATCCAATATTAAGTGATGGTACTTTTACAACAGCAATGACCAAGTATTGTCAGCCTCAATGCTGTTGGGAGCGTTGCTGATCTTGATTTCGAACGAGCGGAAATCCGCCCAAATTGGCGGCTTTCCGCTCAATCTTCTGCGAAAAACCGCCTACCTCATAACCGGCTATTGATAAGTTACTGTTTTTAATGAACGTCTGGGTTGGACTCATAATTGCACTGTCTATGTCCGAACATACTCGCAATTTATAAGGACATGACAATGCCAACTCCTTGCTATATCGCTATCGAAGGAAAAACTCAGGGCAACATCACTGCTGGCGCATTTACTGCGGATTCTGTTGGAAACATCTATGTAGAAGGTCATGAAGATGAAATGCTGGTTCAGGCATTTGATCACGTGGTCACCGTACCGACTGACCCACAAAGCGGTCAGCCTTCAGGTCAGCGTGTACACAAGCCTTTCAAATTCACCGTCGCCCTAAATAAAGCCGTACCTTTGATGTACAACGCACTGGCGTCAGGCGAAATGCTGCCAAAAATTGAGCTCAAGTGGTACCGCACCTCTGTAGAAGGCAAACAAGAGCACTTCTTTTCTACCGTACTGACGGACGCAACCATCATCGATATCGACTGCCAAATGCCTCATTGTCAGGACGCTGCGAAGAAAGAGTTCACCCAGCTGGTGACTGTCTCTGTGGCTTACCGCAAGATTGATTGGGAACACACAGTCGCAGGTACATCAGGTGCTGATGACTGGCGCGCACCTATCGAAGGTTAAGTGCAAAGAACGTATTGAAATTGCCCGCATCGCCGCGGGCACTTTTGCTATGGGAATAACGTCTGATTGTCATAGCAAAAGGGCATAGGGAAGAGACTTAGCATGGGATTGCATTACACGCTTTATGTAGAAGGTGTAACGGAAGAGACACTCAGCGTCATCGCGTTTGAGGGTGAAGAATCTCTTTCTGAACCGTATCGCTTTGCCATCGAGGCGGCCAGCCGCTCAGCAATGCTTCGAGCTGACAGCATTGTCGACATGCCAGCGACCTTGACGATGTGGGAAAACGGGGAGGCGACACGTTTCTTCAGTGGTATCGTCAGTCAGTTTGTTCAGGGAGATACTGGGCATCATCACACCTATTATTCGTTGGTGCTTGTCCCTGAGTTGTTTCGACTCTCATTGCGGCAAAATAGTCGGATTTTTCAAACCCAAAGTGTTCCTGAAATAATGTCTATCCTCCTGCAGGAGATGGGCATCGATAACTATGCGTTCTCATTAAAAAACACCTATGAACAGCGCGAATATTGTGTCCAATACCGCGAAAGCGATTTGGAATTTCTCTCACGTATCGCGGCGGAAGAAGGTATTTCCTATCACTTTATTCACGAAGATGGGACTCACACAGCGGTCTTTTTTGACGACACGCAAACCCTAGCGACTTTGGAAAACCCCGTCATTTATAACGCTACCGTGGGCGGTGTGGCTGAACTGCCGTTTGTTCGAACTTTTCAATTTAAGTCGCAAGTCAGGCCGTCATCGGTTCAGCTCAAAGATTACAGTTTCAAAAATCCTGCTTACTGTTTTATCAATACCGAGCAAGGGCAAGAGCTCTCTTATCAGCGTTCGACCTACGAACATTTCGATTACCCAGGCAGATATAAAAGAGACAGCGCAGGGAATCCTTTCACGCGTTTCAGGTTGCAGCACCTTCGCAGCGACGCGCTGACAGGAAACGGCAAGAGCAACGTGTGTTTGGTAACCAGTGGCTATAAGTTTGTGCTGGAAGGCCACAACAACGGCGAGCTTAATCGTGACTGGTGTGTAACCTCAGTGATTCATCACGGTACTCAACCTCAAGCGTTGGAAGAAGCAGGTGGCGAAGGCGAAACAACTTACAATAATGCGTTTTACGTGATACCCGGTCACCGACAGTGGCGTGCAGTGCCCAATTCAAAACCTCGCGTTGATGGCCCTCAAATCGCGACCGTCGTCGGCCCTGATGGAGAAGAGATTTTCTGTGACGAACACGGACGAGTAAAAGTCCAATTTCCGTGGGACAGGTACGGAGAATCTAACGAGAAATCCAGTTGTTGGGTGCGTGTTTCCCAAGGTTGGGCGGGGGCGCAATACGGCATGGTTGCCCTGCCCAGAATAGGGCATGAAGTGATTGTGTCTTTCTTAGAGGGCGATCCAGACCAGCCGATTGTGACAGGGCGTACGTACCACGTCAGAAATTTAAGCCCTTACAAGTTGCCCGATCACAAAACCATGACGGTATTGAGAACGGACACACACAAGGGCGAAGGCTACAACGAGCTTCGTTTTGAAGACGAAGCCGACAAAGAAGAGATCTTTGTCCACGCGCAAAAGAACATGGCGATCAAAGTACGCAACTCGAAAGATGAGCGTGTGGATTACAACCGCACTACCAGCATTGGTAACGATGAAGAATTGGCAGTAGCAGCCAACAGAAAAATCACGGTTGAAGGTCAGCAAGACCACAAAACGACAGGTAGCTATCTAGAGCAAATCGATGGCGATAAAGGATTAAGCGTACAAGGCGATTTTGCCCAAAAAGTTGGGGGTGGCGTCGGTGTAGATGCTTCCAGCGATATCACGTTGCAAAGCAGTAGTAAGATCACGCTCAAAGTTGGGGGTAGCTTCGTGGTCATTCATGGTGGAGGGGTGGATATCAAAGGGCCTGCAATAAATCTCAACTCTGGTGGAAGCCCAGGAGAACTCGCGCTTCCAGCGAGCCCCGCGATCCTCAAAACCGCCGCTGCGGCAGGTTCAATGTTTGTTGCGCACTGTCCGATGGAAGATGAGTAATGGCAAAACAGGTCAATGAATTTGCCATCATCGACGGTGCCAACGAAGAAGAGCTGTTGAGTATGCTCGCGGAACTCGACCCACCGCATACCTGTTTGTACCTTGAACCGGTTCAACCAGAGTTGGTAAACCTTGCGCCGTATTTGGTGCAGCTTACCGATGAGGTGAAAGAGTGGCTGTCTTTAAGAACGTCGCTTTGGGGAATTTACATAACCTCTACGCAAGATCTGCAAAGTGTACGAAGACACCTAAGAAAGTTCCTTCAAGTTCAGTTGCCTAACGAAGAAAAACCGGTGTTTTTCCGATTCTATGACCCAAGGAATGTCTGGGATCTTACCGACGTGCTGACGGATTGGGAGCTTCATAATTTTCTGGGACCGATTGAAGATGTGGCGACAGTGATGGACGGCCAACCCCGCAGTGACAATTTCCAACAGCGTAGAGAGGCGTTTCCTAAAGATACGTCGTCAAAGTCCAAGATGATGCGCTTCAATGCGGTACACATGGACAAATTCAGTGCCATTTTCGAAGCGAGATATATCGCCAAGCTGCACACACTTTTTCCAGGCATTGCCGCCAACAACGACCTCTTTCTCGGGGAGCTTTTTCGTTATGTGAAGGCATTTGGCATCACCGATGACAGGAGCGTAAGAGGCATTGCACGCCTTTGCGAAGAGAGGGGACTAAGTGACCTCGATAGCTTTAAACGTAATTACGCTGGTGCAATTCAGGATGAATCTGAAGTTGGGCACTACCGCGCTGAGGCACTACTAATAAGAGAGTTAGGCTATGTGCCTGCTTAAACACAACTTTTCAAGGAACTGAAGACCATGGTCGATGTTGTCAGCACCACAGCAGGTTCGCCAACATGTAACTGTTCAAATCCAAATTGTTGTATTCACGCGGTGAAAGTGACGCCCAAAGGCAGCACACATACCTACGAATACAAACAAAATGGTGCATTGCCAAACATCTATGTGCACGACAAAGACGGGAAAGGTGTCGACGTTAACGTTGAGCTGGCTTCAAAAGGGTGTGTGACGGGCAGCAGCGGTTGCCCTTCAGGGGTTTTGTTCAGCGAACGAAACGAAGACTACATTGGTGAGTTGTCCTCAGGTGGTAATACCGAGAATTTGGTGTTCGTTGATGACTTAAAGCGAAAAGCGGAAAACTACAACGTCGTCGACTTTGTGTCTTTTATCGTACTAGGAAAAATGGATTCAGCACCAAGCACACCTTATGACTTGATGATTGGTGAGTGCGCGGGTGCTCCAATTGTGCCTAAGACCTTTGAGACGGAAGGTGGAAAACAAGTTTCCGTTGAAGTAGGGCCAATTATGGCGACGGAAAGCACTATCTACGTTTTGCCAAAATACGAGTATGAACTCGGCCTTACCGTTGCTGCCTCCATGGATGCCGAGGGACTGACAGACAACGATCGGCGCCGCATCATGAGAGGGGCGCAAATAGAAGCTGGCCACAACCCAGATCATAAACATACAGCGCATAAAGGCTGGACGAAAAAAGTGCCCGGTAATGCGATTCGTGGCGCACTATCGATGACCGGTTCGGCTAAATTGTCCATCGCCAACAGTTCTAAATCCTTCACGACTGACATCATTAAGAAAGAATTTACTCAATATAAACAGAATCTTTCTTTACTCGAGAAAGCAGAGAAAGCACTCACGCAAGTGAACAAGATGTTCGCGCACTCTGATTCCGGCAAAGTGAAACTGGTGAGTATCGATTTTGATTATCCAAAGCTTGAATTCAAAGGAAGCGGAAAACTAAAGCTATCTGACAAGACCGGATCACCTTACATCGAGAGAGCCATTTCCGTTGGCTTGAATCCTTTGGTGGGCGTTAGGATGAAGATTGACCTCATCCAAGCATTTGCCGCTGCTTACGGAGCGGAAAGGGCGGTTGCAAAAATCCGCGAAGCTGCCAAAGCGATGGAAGATGACTTTAATGAGGGCAAAGACGCGGCCTATGTCGGGGCCGAGCTCTACTTCACCGTAGGCGGTGTAATGAAAGTTGGTTTTGAGCTCAAATCCAATGAAGCGAAAGAGTATGAGTTTCAAGTCGGTTCTGCGGTGAGAGGGGAAGTGGATGTCGGCGTTATCACAAATATACGCGGTGGTGTGCGCTATTGGGTGATAGAAGGCTACTTTGAAGCTGATGCACGTATCGAAGCAAAAGCGTTATTCGAACTGGAATCAACCCACAATGGTGGGTTAGACCTCGTATTTTTCCATAATGGTGTTATTGCAAAAGTGCGGGTCGATGCGTCTTTAGGCATAGCCTCAAGGAGGCCGAAAAGAGCAAGACCAGCCAATGTCGGTCGTTTCTCTAGAACAGATGGTGGAATCGTGTCTGGTGAGGCGACTAAAACGACGGGCACATCAGGTCGTTATAAGGACACAAACAGCCTGTATAACAATGATTGGGTCATCTACAAGAAGCTTGCCAAAGAGAAATCAAAGTGCCGAATCACCATTATGTAAAGCATGGATAACAAGATGAAACCAACACTATTGGCGGTTACTCTAACCGCTTTCGCAAGCGGATGTGCGACTTCTCAAGAGGCAAATATGGACAATTTACGTTATCTGGCATCGTTCAATACGAAAACCAGCTTTTGCTTTTCACGTGTCAATGGCATTGATACGGCTAATAACGCGATGACAGAATCAGGAACCATCTCCACAGGCTTCAATGTAACCGGTATATTGGAAAATGGTACCAATACCTTAACCACACTCATGGCACCGCTCGGCGTGCCGGATGATCTCAATTTGCAGGCAAACTCGAATTGTGAGCTGGTGATTTCGGCAAACACACCGGACAAAGCCATGAAGTTGGTGAGTGTCGTCACTTCGCCAGATGAGAAGCTGCAACCGACGGGTGTGAACACTCCAATCTATAACGGTAATAATCACGTTGGTCCAGTGAGTGAAGGATACGTGACGGATTCGTTCCTCTATGAAGTGACGCGCACCTTTGAAGCGAAGGGGATTCCAGAATGGAAGTGGACCACCGCAACTTCGTTCTCGGACACAGAAGAACAAATCCAAAGCTTGCAGGATAAGTATCTCGATCTGTGGCTAATGATGAAAAACAAAGATGCGGTTGCTCTGAAAAAAGAGGCGACGATATCTAGCGAAGAGCAGGGTCAAACGGAAGGCATGAGTGGGGATGACTTCTGGGAAACGATAGGGATTGAAGATGAGTTAGCCTCATCCATGTCGGTGGTAAACATTGATTGGGGCAACTACGAGGTTAAAACCTACAACAAAGGAAGATTAGTGCGCTTTGAAGATGAAAATGGTGACTCTCCCTTGCGCCTTGAAGACGACGATTTCTATTTTTCTTACAATCCTTATTTCTCGTTGCTTGAAGGGAAGTGGGTTCTTACCCGTTAAACCTTCGATCGATAAGCAATAGGTATTAGCCCATTTTAATACCTAGGCATTAAAAGTATGAGTAATTGGATGGCTGCCTGTTTTTATGGTCTTTGTGATATTTAATGCCTAAAAATATCAGCAGTCATCGCTCTATCTATTCTCAGAACATTTGAACATCTTCTTCCTCTTTTCTTCCATATCAATTTTCCTTCACCTATTCAGTGGGTTAGCGGTAAATCTAGACACTAACTCATTACTGAATCCAGCATGATTGCTACCATCGCTAGTGTAAGTCATTTAGACAATGAATTTCTAAAGTGAGAATGGACGGGTAATTGATAAAAGTAGAATAGTATTAGTCTAAGTAATCAAGCCCTGAATTAGCATTTCTTTATATTAGTATTTTATTCATGGCAGACTGGTGATGTTTATGTCTGTGTATAAATTACTGACATCTTTGTATTAAATTTCGTATTCCACTTTTTGAGTCAAATGACCAATATATAACTAAGTGAGATCTGAATCTTTATTTCTTTATTTGTGTATAAAAATATCATTATCTTGCTTGTGTGATTTAAATGGTTTGAATCATGATATAGCCATTAAATAAACGAAGACGCGATGACATGCATTTCACTGTCACAGAAGCGTTTCACAAATGATGTTTTAGCATACAGTCCAGATGAAAGTTCAGGGCGTAGTGTGTTTTTGTTTTTAAATCATTGTTTTGGTTGGCAAGGTTCTACGGTGGTACAAGTTGTTTGAAAGCCATTTTAGAGGCATTAATGCAATTCTCATTCTGATCGTGAGTCCTGTATGGTGTTTTTCAGGCTGTTCCCTCTTTCTTCCCCAAAGTTCCCGCTGCTGTAAAGTAATTAATTTCATTTAACTCTCGGGTCTTTTACGACTCGGCTGGTTGATTTATTTCCAATTTTAAAATTGGGAAGGGTTGTTTTGCGCTAAATATTTCTGTTTCTCATTTTTAAAACTGCTTTTCTTGACCGTGAAGCACGCACGAATGAGATGCATATATGGAAGTTTATCGCTCTAAATCTCATCGGAAAAAGGAGATGGAAAAATGGCAAAAGAGGGAAGTGTGGCACCAAAAGAACGTATCAATATTAAGTACGTTCCTGCTACCGGTGACGCTCAGGCAGAAATTGAACTGCCGCTAAAAATGGTCGTGCTGGGCGACTTTAAAGGCCACCCAGAAGACACATCGATTGAAGAAAGAGAAGCAGTTTCGGTTGATAAAAACAATTTCACGTCTGTGATGCGTGAAAGCAACCTTTCCGTGACGACATCGGTACCGAATGTGATGACTGAGGAAGAGGGCGACGACCTTCCTGTTGAGCTTTCTTTTCAATCACTTGCTGATTTTTCTCCTGACTCGGTGGCAAACCAAGTACCAGAGCTTAAAAAGCTGGTCGAGCTTCGTGAAGCGTTAGTCGCCTTGAAAGGGCCGCTAGGTAATATCCCTGCATTCAGATCACGACTGCAAGAACTGCTGGCGTCTGAAGAATCGCGCGAAAAACTTCTCGCAGAATTGGAGCTGGTGGGTGCTGAAGAGCAACCAGCAGACGAACAGTAACTCACGTAGAAGAGAAAAGGATTTTGTTAATGTCTGTACAAGAAAATGCAGTTGAAACCTCTGCCTACGAAACAGGAAGTCTGTTAGACGACATCATGCACAAACCCGTATGACCCCGAGTGAAGAGGGATACGACGTTGCCAAAAAGGGTGTCGCTGCTTTCATTGAGAACCTGATTGGGAAAGACCAACAAGAAGAGCCAGTAAACAAAGCGCTGGTGGACCAAATGTTGGTTGAGCTTGATAAGAAAATCAGTGCTCAAATGGATGAAATCCTTCACAGCGAACCTGTCCAGCAAATGGAATCTGCGTGGCGCGGCTTAAAGCTTTTGGTCGACCGCACTGACTTTCGTGAAAACATCAAAATTGAAGTCCTTCATGCGACGAAACAAGAATTGTTGGATGACTTCGAATTTGCGCCTGAAACCACACAGTCTGGCCTCTACAAACATGTTTACTCCGCTGGTTACGGCCAGTTTGGTGGCGAACCTGTTGGTGCCCTTATCGGTAACTATGCGTTCACGCCTTCAACGCCAGACATGAAGCTGCTTCAGTATGTTGGTTCCGTTGGCGCGATGGCACATGCGCCATTTATTTCGTCTGTTGCTCCTGAGTTTTTTGGTATCGACTCGTTCGAAGAATTGCCAAACCTGAAAGACCTCTCTGCGACATTCGAGAGCCCGCGTTACACCAAGTGGCGCTCTCTGCGCGAGTCTGAAGATGCGCGTTACATCGGTTTGACTGCCCCTCGCTTCCTTTTGCGTGTGCCTTACGATCCAGTAGAAAACCCAATCACTTCGTTCAACTACCGTGAAAACGTGAGCGAGTCGCATGAGAGCTACCTATGGGGTAACACTGCGTTTGCGTTGGCTTCTCGTTTAACTGATAGCTTTGCGAAATACCGCTGGTGTCCAAACATCATTGGTCCGCAAAGCGGCGGTGCAGTTGAAGACTTGCCGGTTCATCTGTTCGAGTCGCTGGGTGCGCTTCAAGCAAAAATCCCAACAGAAGTGCTGATCACTGACCGTAAAGAGTTTGAACTGGCTGAAGAAGGCTTTGTGTCTCTCACCATGCGTAAAGGCAGTGATAACGCTGCATTCTTCTCTGCCAACTCAATTCAAAAACCAAAGGTGTTCCCAAATACCAAAGAAGGCAAAGAAGCCGAGACCAACTACAAGTTGGGCACGCAACTGCCTTACATGATGATCATCAACCGTTTGGCGCACTACATCAAAGTGTTGCAGCGCGAGCAGATCGGCTCTTGGAAAGAGCGCCAGGATCTTGAGCGTGAGCTGAATACTTGGGTACGTCAGTACGTTGCGGATCAGGAAAACCCGCCAGCAGAAGTCCGTAGCCGTCGTCCACTTCGTGCTGCGAAAGTGGAAGTTCTGGATGTGGAAGGCGATCCAGGCTGGTACCAAGTGTCGCTGGCTGTTCGTCCCCACTTCAAGTACATGGGCGCGAATTTCGAGCTTTCCCTTGTGGGCCGATTGGATCAGTAGTGAATGCCATTACCTGATCCAGAAGATTGTGCCTACGGCGTCAGCTTCTTCCAACGGTTAGAAGCTGATGCCCCAAAACGCTCGGTGACTCAGGGGCCAGATGTCGATGATGTTCTGGTGTCATTGAAAAAGAATGTGTCCAACTTGCTCAATGCGCGAATCGGCGAATCGCTAAGCGCACCAGAGCTGGGCTTGATTGATTTCAATGATGCATCCCTGAGTTCACATGATTTGGCGTTGCAAATTAAACGCGCCATTCAAGATTGCTTGGAAACGTATGAGCCCCGGATTCGTCAGCTCGAAGTACATGTGCTGCCGGATAACCGATCGCCGCTCAATTTGCGCTTTCAGCTTAAGGCAACGATTAACGTGGGTGCCCTGCACAAGAATGTGCAAATCGAGCTCCTGTTGGATAGCAACCGAAAATACAGAGTAGTTTAAGTGTCACGGAACCGATTCTTCAGGGACGAGTTGGCATTCCTGCGTGAGCAGGGTGTTGCCTTTACAGAGGTTTATCCTCAGCTTGCCCGTTTTCTTAATAGCTCTAGCACCGATCCTGATGTCGAAAGGCTTTTGGAAGGTTTCGCGTTTCTGACGGGGCGGCTGAGAGAAAAAGTTGAAGACGAATTTCCTGAACTGACGCACTCAATCATTAGCATGTTGTGGCCGAATTATTTAAGGCCAGTACCAAGTACGAGCATCGTACAATTTACCCCTGATGAGAAAGCCCTGACGTACGCGCAATCCATTGAGCGCGGTACACAAGTTGACTCACATGCCGTCATGGGGACCGTTTGTCATTTTCGCACATGCCGAAATGTGGACATTTATCCTCTGCGCCGAGATGACGTCACCACAGTGAATACTCGAGATGCATCCATGATTGATGTCTCTCTTAGCGTTTTAGGTGACCAGCCAGTCAATCAACTCGGACTCTCATCTTTGCGTTTTTACTTAGGCGGCGAAAAATACAGCGCAGAAATGCTGTATTTGTGGTTGAGCCATTACCTCGAAAAAGTCGAAATCATTGCGGGTGACAATGCCGTCATTTTGCCGAAAAGTGCATTCCAGACTGTGGGGTTTGATACTGACGACGCCATCTTGCCTTATCCGACAAACGTGTATCAAGGTTATCGGATATTGCAGGAATACCTATCTTTCCCAGATGCTTACTTGTTTTTCGATATTCAGGGATTAGGTCGTTATGTACCTGCGAACGTGAGGGAAAGCATCACGCTACGCTTTAGTTTTTCGAAAACACTAACGCCTGATGTTCGCGTCAAAAAAGACATGTTTGAGCTTTACTGCACACCTGTCATCAATCTGTTTTCGCACGATGCCGATCCCATCGACCTGAATGGAAAGAGTGCCGAGTATAAAATCACGCCGTCGAGTCGTTACGCATCCCACTATGAAACCTTCAGTGTTGATCTGGTTCAGGGGTGGCAAGAGAACAATGTCGGCCGTATTCGTGGTCAGGTCAGGACCTATACGCCATTTGAAAGCTTCCAACACGAAATTGAACGGGCACGGGACAGAAAAGCACTGTATTACCGCGTTAGAGTGCGCGACAGCGTGCATAGCGACGGTTTTGACCATCACATTTCCTTTGTGCGTAGCGATGAAACGGAATGTGTTGATTTCAGTGAGGCAATTTCCCTCAACCTCACCTGTACAAATCGCCAACTGCCGATGGAACTTGGGAAAGGCGACATTTGTGTACCAACGGATTCTTCACCTGCGTACGCAACCTTCTCGAACCTGACTGAACCAACAGCACCGATGCGTCCCATGTTAGATGGCACCCTGTTGTGGACGCTGATTTCCAATCTCTCTTTGAACTACTTGTCACTCTTGTCGAAAGATGCGCTGTCTTCCGTGCTGAGAGCCTATGACTTTCGCGCGTTGGTCGATCGTCAGGCTGAGCGTATTTCTCGGCAGCGCCTTGATGGCATTGTGGATATTCAATCTAAGCCAATCGAAAAAATTATCCGAGGGTTGCCTGTTCGCGGCCTTCGTTCAGAAATCGTGCTCTCGCAATCGGCGTTTGGGTCAGAAGGCGAGCTTTACATCTTTGGCACCGTCTTAAGCCGTTTTTTCTCACTTTACGCCAGTATCAATTCGTTTCACGAATTGGTGGTCATCAACGCAGACAATCAGGAAAGGTACACATGGGGTATACAGACAGGGCAGCAACCGCTGATCTAAGCCCTGATGTTACGCCAACACGTCCTGATGGAGATGGCGATAACAGCGGGCATCAAGGGTTACCGAAAAACGTTAGGGCGTACAACTTCTACCAGTTGGTGGAGTTGATTCATCACCTAAAGGCGTTGGACCCAGAAAATGAAAAATCGACATCGAGCAAAATCCTGTTTGGTACGCATCCGGGGTTGGGGTTTGCAGCCAGTGATGTCAGTAGATTAGATGCCCTCGATAACCAACGCTTTCGCTTGGAAGCCACCTTCCTTGGGATGAGTGGTGCCCAGTCACCGCTACCTAGCTTTTTCTTGGAAGAGATTCTGACGGAAAGCGAAGAAACCGGGCTGCGAAAGCCATTTCTCGATTTCTTCAACCACCGCATCCTCACACTGGTTTATCAGGTGTGGCGTAAATACCGCTACTACATCCGTTTTCGGGAAGATGCCTCAGACGCGTTTTCTGCTCAGCTCTTCGCGCTGGTGGGTCTGTCTGACAAGGACTTGCGCGGCGATACACCGATCAACTGGTGCAAGATGCTCTCCTACGCGGGGATGTTAGCGGGCAGAAGCCGTTCTCCCAAGTGGTGTCAGGCATTATTGCGCATTGTTTCGACCTTGATGATGTCTCAATCCGTCAGTGGGAACTGCGACAAGTAGCTATTCCAGAAGACCAAAAAATGTGTCTCGGCATGGTCAACGGCGAGTTAGGTATCGACACCATCATCGGTGATCGCGTCGCTGACCGTAGCGGCAAGTTTGTTATCTGCATCAACGGGCTTACTCAGGCGAGATTCAGAGATTTTCTGCCTTCAGGCAAAGAATATTCACCTCTTTTAACGCTCGTGGAATTCGTTCTGCGAGAACAAATGGCGTTCGACATAGAGCTTGGCTTGAAGCCCGATCAAGCGCCGCCCATGCAATTGTCAAAACATGCTCCTGCTTCGTTAGGTTGGTCGTCATTCACCGGTGATGTCGACAGACAACGCATGGTTCGCATTCAGGTCAGGCAATAGAGGGACGTATGACACTACCGAATTCTGTCCAAGCAAACATGCCTCGTCCGCAGCAAGTCACGCTGACGGTCACGAATACGCAGCAGTTGGAAGCCGGGTTGTCAGCCTCGCATGTTTTTACTGCCGAGGGCGGCACGATCGGCTCAACCAGTCAGGACGATTGGACACTGTTAGACCGCGATGGGCGCGTATTTCCACGGCATGCTGAGATCATTGATATCGACAACGCACTGTGTCTTTTAGATGTTCAGGGCGCGACCTACATCAATGGTGCCACCATGCCTATTGGTGCTGCGAAATTTGCACGATTGAAAGACAACGACACCGTGCTGATCGGCCCATATCAAATTCGCATTCATCTCAGTGATCTGGGTGTGGATGCCGTCGCAAACCATGGCCTCGACAATGTGTTCCACCAAACGCATGACGCCGCATTGATTGGCAGCGACCGGAATGAGGCTGTGGATGATGGTGCCGATGATGCAGTCATTGATGATCCCCTTGCCGCGTTGGATGCTGCGCGCACGCTGACGTCTTCTAACGAACATCCCTTAAACGAAACCCGCAGCTTATCGCCTGAGCAAGCACAGGAAAGCTACTTGCTGGCAAAAGATACCCAGTGGCACGGCGAAGAAAAAACCGTCCATGCAGACAGTGAATATGAAATGAGTTCAGCCATCACGCTGAAACGGACATTACAGAGTGAGGATACCCAGATGGATGACAAAATCCTTGAGCGCCTAGAACAAGAGGTTGGGCGTGATTACGCCAATGCAGAGAAAGCCGACGGTTCTTATGACCCTTCGATTAACCATGGTGCTTCAAATGGCTACGGCGCACAGGATGCCAATGGGTACGCGCTGGAGTATGGCGCGGACAACGGGCTTGGTGAGGCTAATCATATGGTTGCTGGCCCGCTGTTTCGTGGATTGGGCGTGAAAACTGGCAACACGGAAAACATGTCTGAAATGCAGGCCATGTCAGAAGAGATGGGGGCGTCTCTTCAAGCGGCAGTGAAGGGTTTGTTAGCACTTCACCAGCAAGTTGAAGAAAGCCGCTTTGGCATGATGAACAAGAACCTCCAACCGATTGAAGACAACCCGCTGCGTCTCGGATTGCCTTACGAAGAGACCGTAGAAACGCTGTTTGATCGTCACCGCAGCGCAGTCCACCTTTCTGCGCCGTCAGCCATTGGCGAAAGCCTGACCAATGTGCGTCATCACAACGAGGCGGTGCAAAGCGCAACCGTCGAGGCATTGGGGCAAATTCTTCGCGCGTTTTCTCCTGAGGTGTTGATGCGCCGTTTCAGTGCGTATCGCCGACCTGGTGAAGTATCACCGGAATCTGCCGATGCGTGGGCATGGAAGATGTACCAGAGCTATTACACGGAACTGACCTCGGACAGACAGCGTGGTTTCGAGAAGCTTTTCTGGGAGATCTTTGATCAGGCATACGACAGGAAACTGCGTGAGAAGCAGTTGGAGGTCTAAGTCATGAAACGTCTATTCGGTTGTTTGCTGTTGTTGGTTCTTGTGGGGTGTTCTAGCTCTGACCATCCCAAAGATCAGCCGACAACAGTGACGTTCAGCATGGTAGCGACACACGATGTAAATCCTAATTTCAGCGGGGATGCCACGCCGTTTGAGGTGCAGGTTTTTGAGCTGGAGGATGACTCCATGTTTTTAGCATCAGGCTACGACCAGTTGGCAAACTCTGCGAAAGCCGCATTGAAAAGTAACTACGTCGACCATCGAGACTATTCGCTGGTCCCGCAGCAGTTCAAGTTTATTGATGCGTTTCAAATTGAGGATGACACGCGGTATATCGCGGTAATGGCACGCTACTCCAACTCTGAAAGCAGTGATTGGAAGAAAGTGGTGAAGGTGCTGCCAATTGGGCGTCAGTACCACCTGCTTATGTATTTCAACAAAAACGAAGTCGTGCTTCGGAAGGTGGAGTAAGGATGTCTGCAAGAAACCGAGTGGTCTGGAATGAAGGGCTTTTTGTGAAGCCTCAACATTTCCAGCAGCAACAGCGAAACCTTGAATTCCAATTGGACGAGCGCGTGACCTCTGTCAGCCGCTATCTCTATGGTCTGACTGAAATGACCTTGAATGCGGAATACCTGAGTTTTGGGCGTATTGCGTTAGACAGTGCCTCTGGCGTGATGCCGGACGGTACCGTTTTCCGCATCCCGCAGGAAGATATGCAGCCTGAGGCGTTAGAAGTGGCGGACAGCTCGCTGGCCAATCAGGTGGTTTATCTGGCCATTCCGCTTCGTAGTGATGCGATTACCGAAGTGAGCTGGCCGGAGGGTGCGGGGTCTGGACGTTATCTTTCTGTTCGACAAGAAGTCCGTGATATTCACACCTTCCAAGGTGACATGGCACCGATTGATGTCAGTCCGGTTTGCCTTCGCCTGATGTTGGAAAAAGAAGACCGAAGTGCTTATGCCTCCATCGCGATTGCGCGCATTTTAGAAAAACGCCCAGATGGCAGTGTGCTGTTGGATGAGAACTTTGTGCCATGTCATCTCAACGTGGGCGCGGTGTCTGTGCTTCACCGTTTTATTGGTGAAATGGCAGGGTTAATGCGAGAGCGGGCGAAAAACATTTCGCAACGTATCGGTGCGCCAAGTCAGGGCGGTGTTGCTGATGTTTCCGACTTCATGCTGCTGCAATCATTGAACCGCATGCAGCCGCAGCTTCAACACTTATCTCGCCTTCGCAGCCTGCATCCAGAACGTTTGTATGAAGCGTTGTCATCAATGTGTGGTGAGTTAGCGACCTTCACTGATGAAAGCCGCATGGCACCGGAGTTTGGCAGCTACCAACATGACATGCCAGTCAGTTCATTCCGACCGCTCATGACGCAGCTTCGTCAGTCACTCAGCATTGTGCTTGAGCCACGTGCGGTATCGATTCAACTGCATCAACGTAAGTACGGACTTATGGTGGCACCGTTGCAAGACCCTTCAATGGTGCGCGATGCGGACTTTATTCTGGCTGTTCGTGCGCGTATGCCTATGGAAGAGCTCAGAAAACTGTTTGTGCAACAAACCAAAGTCGCATCGGTCGAGAAAATCCGCGAACTCATCTCGTTGCAATTGCCGGGTATTCCGATTTCGCCATTACCTGTTGCGCCGCGTCAGTTGCCGTATCACGCCGGTTATACCTACTACCAGCTAGACAAAACCAGTGCTGCATGGGCGATGCTCGCTAACGCGAGCGGTTTCGCCTTCCATGTGGCGGGTAACTTCCCGGATCTCGACCTGCAATTCTGGGCAATAAGGAGTTAAGCCATGGCCGAAATGTACATCGATGCGCCGGATAAAAACCGAGACTACGACCATCTCCTTTTTGACGAAGCGACCAATATGGACGCGGATCAGGATTACTGGTTCAAGCTCCGTGGCGACAATATCAATCCGCTTATTGATGCCGCTACACCCTTGCTCGGCATGGCATTACGTGTGCGTAAGCTTTCTAGCTGTAGCAATGTGGATCGCATCTACAAGCAAGCGGTGGAGGAAGTTAAAGCGATTGAGGTCGAGTTAACCGAGAAAGGCGTCGATCACGCTGAGATCCTCGCTTATCGATATGTGCTCTGTTCCTTTGTGGACGAGGCCATTATGAGCACGCCATGGGGTGCTGACAGTGTGTGGGCAGAACATTCCTTGCTGACACGCTTTCACAATGAAACCTGGGGTGGGGAGAAGGTCTTTACCATCTTGTCCCGTCTTGAGGGTGAACCCGCTCGTTATAAATCACTGCTTGAATTCATCTTCTTGTGTCTGACGCTTGGCTTTGAGGGGCGTTACAAAGTGATGGAGAAAGGGCGCGAGGAATACGAGAAAGTCATTACGCGCCTTCACCAACAATTACGTCAACTCGATGACAACGAGCAAGTGTCGCTGACCAGTGCTGCGCAAAACGTCGTGACAACCAAGTACAGCTTGAGCAAGCAGGTGCCAGTTTGGACCATCTTTGTTGGCTTTTTGGCAATGCTGGTGGTGGTGTTTACGGGGTATTCCATTGCGCTAAGCAACAAAACATCTGACGTGCTTCAACAGCTCAATCAACTTCTGCAATAACAGGTGATGCCGTGATCCAAATAGAACTACAAACATTAATTGGCAAACTGAATGCTCAAACAAAGTTGGCGTTAGAGCAAGCGGGTGCGCTCAGCATTGAGCGACAAAACCCAGAAGTCACCACAGAGCACCTGCTGTATGTGTTGTTGGAAAACCCTTTGTCTGATGTGCGCGTGCTGCTCAAACAGGCGGATGTTGATCATCAGCAAGTGCGTCAGATGTCAGGCGAAGCACTGAGCCGTGAAAAGGTCATCGACAATATTCCTTCTTTTTCTCCTTTGCTGGTTGAGCTACTTCAGGATGCTTGGCTGTTAGGCTCGACCGATCTTGGACACACAGAAGTGCGCTCTGGGGTGGTGTTCCTTGCCGCTTTGATGCGCCCAGACCGTTATTTACCCCTCACGCTTATCCGTTTGTTGGATAACGTGAATCGTGAATCCATTAAGAAGCACTTTGCAACACTGACACAAGATTCCGCAGAAACTGAAGTGCACAATGAAAAGACATCGCAGCAAAAAGGGTTGCCGCAAGAAGCAGATACGGCACTGGGACGTTTTTGTACCAATGTGTCAGCGATGGCCAAGCAAGGTGAGCTTGACCCCGTGCTTTGCCGTGATGACGAAATCAATCTCATGATCGACATCCTTTGTCGTCGCCGCAAGAACAACCCCATTGTTGTGGGTGACGCGGGCGTCGGTAAAAGTGCGGTGGTGGAGGGATTGGCGCAGCGCATTGTCGATGGCAACGTACCTGATTCTCTCAAAGGTATCGATCTGTTATCGCTGGATCTAGGGCTGTTGCAAGCTGGCGCGTCTGTGAAGGGCGAATTTGAGAAGCGGCTCAAAGCGATCATTGATGAAGTCAAAACCTCGTCTGTTCCCATCATTCTTTTCATTGATGAAGCCCACACGCTTATCGGCGCGGGTGCGCAGGAAGGTGGCGGTGATGCCGCGAATTTACTCAAACCCGCATTGGCGAGAGGCGAATTGCGCACCGTCGCGGCAACAACGTGGAAAGAGTACAAGAAATACGTTGAGAAAGACCCGGCACTCAGCCGCCGTTTCAATTGGTGAAATTGGATGAGCCGAGCGTTGAGCAAGCGGTCGATATCATGCGTGGTCTCCATGGTGTCTATGAGAAATCACACCGAGTATTGATCAGTGATGATGCGCTGGTGGCGGCTGCTGAGCTGTCTGAGCGTTACATTTCAGGACGTCAGTTACCTGACAAAGCGATTGATGTATTAGATACGGCGTGTGCCCGTATAGCCATTAACCTCAGTGCGCCGCCACGCTGTTTAGCCGAGCTTGATACCAACATCGTCAGACGTCAGAGACAACTCGATATGCTAAAGCGTCAATCCGAGTTGGGTTATGACATTGACGAGGAGTTGTTTAGCAGCCTCGAAGCTGAAGAGACTCAGGATCTCACAGAACGAGAGACTCTTAACCAAAGGTGGCAATCACAAAAATCGCGTGTGGAGGAGGTGATCGAAAAACGTCAGCAAATCCTCGCAACACCAAATGACGAAGAAGAAGCATTGAGTGATGAAGACCGTGAATCGCTAAGGTTGTCACTGAAAGGCCTTTATGCCGAACTTGATGCGATTCCGCACTCCGAAAGGCTTGTCCATCCGCACGTTGATGCGCAGCAGATCGCCGAAGTCATCGGCGATTGGACGGGTGTTCCGGCTGATCAAATGAATACCGACGAACTCGGTCGAATTACCCATCTTCCTGAACTGCTCGGTAATGAAATCAAGGGTCAAGATTTGGCTCTCGAAGTTGTCCATCGTCATCTACTGACTGCAAGAGCTGATTTACGCCGTCCGGGGCGACCAAAAGGTGCCTTCTTACTGGCAGGGCCAAGTGGCGTAGGAAAAACAGAGACGGTCGTGCAACTGGCGGAATTGCTTTATGGCGGCAAGCAATTTCTAACCACCATAAATATGTCTGAATATCAGGAGAAGCATACCGTTTCACGGCTGATTGGCTCTCCTCCAGGGTATGTGGGCTATGGCGAAGGCGGCATTCTCACAGAAGCTATCCGCAAAATGCCGTACTCCATCGTGTTGCTTGATGAAGTGGAAAAAGCCCACCCAGAAGTGCTCAACCTTTTCTACCAAGCGTTTGACAAAGGGGAGCTGGCTGATGGCGAAGGCCGTGTGATTGATTGCCAGAACGTGGTGTTTTTTCTGACTTCAAACCTCGGCTACCAAACTATCGTGGACTTTGCAGAGCAGCCTGACGTTTTGGAAGAAAAGCTCTATCCCGAGTTGGCCGCCTTCTTCAAACCAGCTCTGCTTGCACGTATGGAAATCGTACCTTACCTCCCTCTAAGTGGCGACACGTTGAACGCCATTATCAAAGGTAAATTACGCCGTCTAGAAACGGTGTTTGCCGACCGCTATGGCGCGGAAACAGCGATTGATGATGCCTTGATTGGAGAGATCCAACGTCGCGCGACACGATCCGAAAACGGTGCCCGTATGTTGGAGGCCATTATTGAAGGCCAATTACTGCCACCCGTCTCGTTAGCTTTGCTGAATAAGCTGGCTGGCCGAGAGCCTGTTAAACGTGTGTATTTAACGGCTCAAGACGGAGAGTTTGTCAGCGAGGTGGTGTAGTCATGATGGATTGGCTTTCGCTTGCCGCTTGTCTCTCAGGTCAAAGAGAACACAACGGCTTGCAGACTCAGTTTTGTGAGGCGTTGACCAGCAATTTAGCGGTCAGCCATGCTTGGGTTGTGTTTCCCTGTCAGCAGGGACGCACCCTTTCGATCTCCGAAGGCTCGCAACGCTTTGAGTGGGCTGTAGATGATTTTTCACACCCCTTTGCTCATGTGTTTCAGTCGTCTACACCTATGTTGCTTGATCCGGCCAAGTTGAATTACTGGCAAGAGAACCCTGCTTTTGTGGCACTCATGATGCTTCGTCAGAGAGGGGAGAGTGTGTTTGTCATGCCCTTGCCACCTCAGCAAGGGCAAACCAAAGGCATCATCGTCATGACGGGCAATGCGAATGTCCTTGGTAGCCTGCTTGCTGATAACGATTGGCTGCGTATCTGCGAGGTGTTCAGCAACCAATATCAAACCATCAAGGTATTGCGCGAAGAACACCAACAGGTGTCTGCGTTGAACTCTTCTATAAAGCGTATTCGCCATGACGAGTTGAGCCGCGAACAAGCTTATGAACTCAAACATGTCTTGATTGGTGATAGTGCAAGCATGCGTGATTTGAGGAAAAAGGTGGTCACGGGTGCTCAACTTCCTCTCAACGTGCTTATCTGTGGTGACACGGGGACAGGGAAAGAGCTGGTGGCGAAAGCACTGCATGAGCTGTCAGATCGCAAGAGTAAACCCTTCATCGCCATCAACTGTGCTGCTATTCCAGAAAACCTGCTTGAGAGCGAATTATTCGGTCACGCTAAAGGCGCATTTTCAGGGGCTGAACGTGCCAAGAAAGGTCTCGTGGCTGATGCACAAGGCGGGACTCTGTTTCTGGATGAAATTGGCGACATGCCGATAGCACTTCAGGCCAAATTACTGCGCGTGTTGGAGACAAGAGCCTACCGTGCTGTGGGTTCGAATCAGGAAATCTCTGCCGACTTTCGTTTAGTGGCGGCAACCCACGTTGCGATGAAAGAGCGAATCGATACGGGAGCATTTCGCCGAGATCTCTTTTATCGGCTCAATCAGTTTCCTGTGTTTATGCCGTCGTTGGATAGCCGAAAAGAAGACATCCCTCACTTGGTGCGCCATTTCGTTGAGGAATATAACGCCAACCTCGGTACGCACATCGCAGGCGTTCAATACGGTGCGTTTGATTTGCTCGACCAGATGACTTTCCCCGGCAATGTTCGTGAGCTGAGAAACATCATTGAATACGCCTGTGCGATGACGGCACCAGGGGAGCAAATCTCGGCTGACGATATTGGTGGCACTGTGTTGCAGCAGCATCATGCGCTGGCGGTAAACAGTGATGATGTGAATGTCGACAGCGAAAGCTACATCGGCATGGATATTACCGACATCGACAATCTGAAAGCCGCGGTGCGTCACTTTGAAAGTCGCGTGATTCGTTATCGCTTGTTGCGTTTTGGTGGAGACCGCTCGAAAGCGGCAGAAAGCCTCGGTTTGCCAAAACGTACGTTGCAGATAAGTGCCTGAAAATGGAGATTGATTGAGATGAAGTTAGGAATCGTCACTCTCTGGTTTTCCATGATGATCATGGCCGCAACGAGCCATGCCAGTGAGCATGAAAAGGCGAGTGATATTGTGTCACGCGGTATGGCTTGCGTTGAAATTTCTGCTCGGCTTGATCGTCTTGCCTGCTTTGATGATGTGTTCAAAACGCCAGCAAAGGCAGAGCAAGAAATGACGTTGATTGAACAAAAGCCTGATGCATGGAAAAGGGCGATGCAAAGCGAATCGCAACGCAGTGATGAGGCATTCGATTTTCAGCTTTTCTATGTTGATGAAACTCGCCCTGAAAACGGCATCTGGATGACGGCGACGGCCATGACCGACCGTGTTCAGAAAAAATCCGAAATGCCTGTGCTGATGTTCAGCTGCATTGAAAACATCAGCCGTGTCGAACTGATGTTACCTCGGCCTACCAATGCGGGTAAGGCAAGCGTGACAGCATCGTCAAATGCCAGCATCACCCAACGTTGGCTGAGCGACGATACGGGCAACATTATGCGGGCAGGACGCGGTTTACCTGCCATCGACATCATGAAAGCCTGATGTCTGGCGATCGTGCCGTGCTTCGATCCGAGCTGCCAGAGATTGGCAATCTAACGTTTGATACTGCCACATTGCGTGATGCCATCAAACCTATGCGAAATACGTGTCGTTGGTAGGTGCAGTGATGGATATGAATACCTACCGAGAACGCATTAAAAAGCCCATCGCTGGGGAAAGTCCCGTTGGCGAACGTTTGCTCGATGATGCGTTGTTGGACTTTGTTGAGTCTCAAATGATGAAAGTGGGCTCGTTATCTCATGCCGACGTGCAGTGGGGAGAAGCAGAGCAAAGCGCACTTAAGTTGATTGAAACCCAAACCAAAGACCTCAAGTTACTGACGTACCTGCTTCAATGCTTGCAGTACCAAGCGACACCTGAGCGGTTTGCGTTGTCTGTTTTTGTATTGGCGGACTTTATCGCTGAGTACTGGGAAACCTGTCATCCGGCTCCCGGTCCAAGGGGCGTTTTGCCTCGCCGTAAGTTTTACTCCCAAATCATTCAGCGCACTGAAAAAGCCGCCGAGAAATTGGATGCTTCCATGTTTGCGCCGGAGCAAGCCTCCGAAATCGAAGATGCACTTTCAGACTTGTCTTCTGCTGCGGCAAGCAAGGATTTGCCGACAGAGGGCGTGGATGACATCGCTGCACTGATAAAGAGAAAAAGCAAACATCAGGCAGAAACACCACCACCTGAAAGTGTTCCGGCGATATCAAGCGTCACGCCTTCAACGGCATCACCGTCACCAAAGCTGAAAATTGATGGCAGTTCTGACCGAGCGGTAAAGCAAACCCTGCTAAAAGTGGCGGAGTTTGTTGCAGAGCTTGATGGAGGCGTTGGCTTGGCACTGCGTTTGAGACGTTTTGCCGTGTGGTTTGCCATTACGTCTCCGCCTGACGCAGAAGCGAACAATGAAACGCCCTTAATGCCAGTATCGGTCGACCGCATCAGTGAATATGAAGATCAGCTAAAGCGCGGTGCTGATCATGCACTTTGGCGCAAAGTAGAACAAAGCCTGACTGTCGCTCCGTTCTGGATTGACGGCCATTTCCTCAGCTATCGCATCGCCCTCAAGTTGGGTAACAACGAGTGGGCTGACACCATCGCCTCGGAAGTCAGAGGATTTGTGAAACGCCTACCTGCCGTAATGCTGCTGACGTTTAAAGGCGGCGTGCCATTCGTGAGCGAGGAAACGCGCCGCTGGCTGGAGGAAGGGGAAACGACCAGTACAGGTTCAGCAACCGTGTCTGATTGGGACAGTAAGCGCAAGGAAGCCTTTGTACTGGCGGATGAGGCGGATTATCTGTCGCTCTCGCCATGCTTAATGACGGTTTGTCTTCAGCCAAAGAACCTCGAGATGCTTTCTACTGGCGTATGTTATCGGCCGATGTCATGAAGCGAAATCAACTCAGTGCGATGGCCGATCAGCAATACAAGAATCTCTTCGAGCAAGCCAGCCAAACGTCTTTGGCCGATTGGGAACCCGCGTTGCTGCAACGCTTGGAAAACATTACGAAGCCGTAATTCAAACAGGGATAGAAACACATGTTCAGCAAGTTAACATCGCTGCTAAAGAAAATGGTACCCGCACTGAAATCTGCGTTGCCCATTCTTTTGGTGGCCATTTTCGTCTTAATCAACGTCGCGATTTGGTGGGCGGGTCCTTGGCTCAAAGTTGACGAGAAGCATCCGCTGGAGCCTTTGATGGCTCGTGTAATTACCAGCGTTATCTTTTCTCTGTTCTGGTTGGCAGCTTGGGGCTTTCTTCAGTGGCGAAAGCTCAAGGAGTATCACGCCAAACAAGACCGCGAGCGTCAGCTTCAAGAAGACCCCATCCAGCGATATGAAGAACGCCAAGAAGCCGAACTTAATCAAGTCATGGCGGCCTTGCAGAAAAGCTTGAACAAGCGAAATTACTTGTACGCATTGCCGTGGTATCTGGTGTTAGGTCCTGAAAACTCTGGGAAAACCAGTTTAATCAACCGCTCGGGGCAAAACTTTGTTTTTTCGTCGGTGATGCGTGCATCAGGTAAGAAAAGTGAAAACCCCTTCTCGCTGGATTGGTGGATTGGTGATGACTCCGTGTTGATAGATCCAGACGGCGAGCTGTTAACCCAACGCGCAACCTCGTCAGAGGGGGAAGGAGAGATGGAGCGTCGTCTTTGGCTCCACTTCGTTAAGTGGTTAGAAAGAACCCGCAGCCGCCGACCACTCAATGGGGTTGTCGTCGCTTTGGATGTCGCCAAACTTGCTACGGCGACGACGACAGAACGCAAAGCTCACGCGAATCTTATTCGTGCGAGATTGCGTGAGCTGATGGAAACCTTGTCTACCCGATTACCGGTTTATGTTTCGCTCACCAAGCTTGATTTGCTGTATGGCTTCGAACCTTTCTTCCGTCACTATTCGAAAGCAGAGCGTGAAGAAGTGATGGGATTTACCTTTACCCTCGATTCTGTCGATGACCTCGATAGCTGGCTGGCGGAATTTGATAACGATTTCGGCTCCTTCGTGGAACGCGTTAACAAGATGCTGCCGACCGCGTTGATGCAGTGTTTTGATGGCGAAGATCGCACTGCGATTTACAGCTTTAGCCGCCAGATGGCGGGGCTTCACGATGTGTTAAAGCAATTCCTACAAGATGCCTTTGGCAGTGATCAGTTTTCCACGTCAGCCTTGGTGCGCGGGTTGTACTTTACCTCTGTTTACCAGCAAGGAGTGCCGACCAATGCCTTTATGGATTCGGCTTCCCGACGCTATGGGCTCTCACAGGCCGCCAATACCGCGCAACATGCAGCTAATTCAACGACCTACTTCACCCAGAATCTGTTTAATCGGGTGATTTATCCTGAAGCTGGGCTGGCCTCAGACAACTTCCGCGTCGCGAAAACCAAACGACGCTTCATCATGCTATCCGCGGTGGCGTGTGGGATTGCGTCTTTTCTCTTAATTGGCGCATGGCATCAGTACTACCTCAAAAATGTTGAGCAAGCAGATGCAGTGCTCGCGAAGGTGAATGACTACGAGAATAACTACGCATCAGAAGTCATCATTGATGATGGCGTCGATATTCTTGCGCCGTTGGATACGATTCGTCAGGCAACCTTAGAATTCGGCTTCTTCCGCGAAAAACCGCAGTATGTCTCCGATCTTGGCTTGTATCAGGGCCATGTGATCGGTCCTGAAGTTGAACGCACTTACCTTAGCCTTTTGGAAAATCGCTATCTCCCTGCATTGATGAAAGTCGCTGCTGCAGATGTCGTCGGCGCGCAAGATGATGAAAACCAACTTGGTTCATTGCGTGTGTTCCGCATGATGACGGATGACGACGGTCGTTATCAGAATATGGTTCAGCGGTATTTTGCTGCCAAATGGCAGGCACAATATGAAGGTGAACGCGATACGCAAGAGCGTTTGATGCAGCACCTCGACTATGCGATGGAGCATACCGACTTGGTGGGTGACCGTATCGATGGTGATGAGAGCGCGGAGCGCATTCTGTCGCCATACGACAACCTTATAGCGAACGCGCAAGTTGGCCTCAGCCGTATGCCTATCGAGCAGCGTGTTTATCGAAACTTAAAGCAAGCATCAACCGCTGTACTTGGTTCCCCCATCAATTTAGGAACGGCGATCGGCCCCGTTTTCGATGTGGTCTTCAGCGAGCGCGTTGCCGATAGCAACAACCTCGATATTCCAAGAATGCTCACGAAGAAGGGTTTTGAAACCTACTTTATTCCTGAGTCAGACTCTGTCTCCGAACTGGCGTTGGTGGATAGCTGGGTACTGGGACAGGTTGAATCGATTAACTTTTCAGAGGAAGACAAGCGCGTCTTACGAGAAAAGATCCGTAATCTCTATGTAGCCGATTACTCAGACACTTGGCGACGCGCCACCAATGACGTGGATGTGAAGTCGTTTCCGGATATTCACAATGCCGTATTGGTACTGGAAAGCATCACGGGAAACAACCAGCCGCTGCATCGTTTACTTGAAGAAGTAACCGACAATACTGACTTGTTCCCAAGCTTGCCGGAAAGCGATGAAGCCAAAGCCGAGCTACTCAAGTCGCCACGCTATCGTGTTGCGGCAATGGTAGATAACCAGTTTTCTGCATTGAATGGCCTGTCTGAAATCGAGCCGGGTAAGCCGATTTATCTTGATGAAGTGATGGAAGCGGTCACGCAACTGACCGCGTACATGAAGTCGATCAATGATGCGCCAGATGTCGGTAAAGCCGCATTGGAGGCAACCAAAGCGCGCTTGTCCCTGAACAACTCGGATCCTATCTATGTGCTGCAACGCATTGCTTCGGGTATGCCTCAACCGTATGACGGCATGTTGAGAAAGCTCGCGGATGAGAGTTGGTATGTGGTGCGTCAGGAAGCGATTCGTTACCTCGAAGTGCGCTGGGCGGCTGACGTGTTCAATCCGTTCCAGAGCAAGCTGGCGTCTCGTTATCCTTTTAACACGCGCTCTTCAAAAGATGTCGCGCTGGAAGATTTTGAGTCCTTCTTCGCGCCAAATGGCACGTTAACGCAGTTCTACGAAGATAACCTGCGCATGTTCCTTGAAGATACTGGCGAGCTTTCAGCCGACGATGAAGGCAAAACGCTTATCCGTCAGGATGTGCTCAGCCAAATTGAGCGCGGCCGCGAAATTCAGCGGGCATTCTTTAATCGTAAAGGTGTGCTGGATGTGGAGTTCACGCTTGAACCCATCGAGCTCAGTGCCAATAAACGCCGTTCTGTCATCAATATTGATGGCCAATATGTGGAATACAGCCATGGCCCGCGCAAAAATGTCGGGTTGATTTGGCCGAACACATTGCGCGAAGCCGCGGTCAGCAAAGTTACCTTGATTCCGGTTGCCGCCAATGCGTCACCACGCGGTATCAGTATCCGTGGACCCTGGGCATTCTTCCGATTGTTGGAGCAGGCGGAAGTGGCTGGGTCTAGCTCCACCAGTGTGGATTACCGCTTCAATATCGATGGCGGGAACGTGATGTATCGTCTGCATTCAGAGGCTGACAGTAATCCGTTTACTGCGTCAATCTTCCGAGGGTTCAACCTCTCTAGAACGCTTTACTGAGAAAAGGAAGATCAAGGTGCCGCAAAGGATGTTTACTGACATCAATGGAGCAAAAAAAGCGGGAAACAGTGCCCGGTTGCGTGATGCATCGGAATATCAAAAGATTCGCAGTGAGATAAACCGACGCTTCAACCCGCTGGCTGGCTCAACGGATTGGGACAAAGTCAGAGAGCTTTGCGAACAATTGGCTGAGCGAGAAGGTGTGGATTTGCTGGTGGCGATCTATTACACCGTTGCCGCCATGAAAACCCAAGGCCTTTCCGCGTTCGCTGATGGGCTTGAACTGCAGGTCACTGTGCTCAGAACCCCCAATGACGATGACATGCCTTTTGCTAAGCAAGCCGACCTTTACCGTTGGATGCTCGGCCGGATTGGTGAAGAAGTCAGAGCAATGCGACCGAGCCTTGAGCAATTGCGGGATTTGTATCGCTGTGAGCGGGCTTTGGAGAGCATAGACAGATACCTTTCATTGAATGACGAAGGAAAAGTCGAAGACTTAGATGTGTTGGGGTACGCCATCTTTGAGCACATAGACCGCATTGAGAGGAGCGCGAAAGCGCAACCACTGGTTAATCACGTTGAGGTTGTCGAAGAGCGGCAAAAACAAAATAGCGGTGCTTTGGTGTTTGCGATTGGGCTGCTTGTTGGTGGTCTTGGTTACTACGGATTGACCTTGGTGCAAGGTGAAATCGAAACACCAATCACGATACTGACAGAGCCAGAAAAGATCCCGAAAATAGTTTCTGCCGATGAAGCTTCTTCAATCCATGCCACTTTCAGTGCGGTTCAGTTGCGTGAATCTCAGCTAGAGCTTGCTTCAAGCTATTCAGACCAAGTTTCCATCCTTCTTGCTTCTAAGGTGGGAGATAACTATGCCTCAGGCTGAAGTATGCCGAATCATTGGCGCATCTGTTTCCTGAGTCTGAAGAGTCCACTCAAATTCAATCAACGCTAGGCCAATGGAAAAACGGGGTCGAAGCGACCTTTACTCAAATGCAGGAACGGTTTGAAACAGCAAGAACGCGTGCGGCCAATGTGAGTTTGCTGATGGAAAATGGTCGGGTTGATCAGGTGAAAACCCTAGCGAAAGGGCTGGAAAACTATGCGATAAGTTTGTCGCCTATGGTGGCGAGAGTCTCTTTTGCCGAGCAACTTATTGAAGAAGGGGATACAGAACGAGCGATGGCTGAACTCACCATTATTGATAACCAACTAAAGGCCCTTGCGATGAAAAAGGTGCTCTTGATGGAAAAGGTGCAAAATAGTGAGGACAAGGTGCCAGTTAACTAGACATAAATAAAACTGGGACACACTCTGTCTTGCTGATAACGTGTGTCTTTAAAGAGCAATTTCGTATCAAAGTAGTGAAATTGGCGTTTCTAGTGCCAAAGTGCACCAAAGAAAGTGGCTGCCTATAAATCCATGCATTTGTGTTTTTCGTTATTGCCCCTCCACTGTGGGTGCTTAAACCGCTGCCGATAGATAACTCCCGCTGTCACAAAAACTTCTTATTCACTATCCAGCGCGAATATCCAAAAAAATGAGAAAAATATTTCAGGCAATTTGTAATAACGATTACACCAACTTAACGCGTTGAATAATAGCGTTTAAAACAATCGTGCTTTTTACACTGCTCAACTCATAACCGACTTAATCTCTTGTTTTTGCGACATATCAACCAATGAAAGTTAGCCATCATTTCTGTGTATTGCAGCACTAATACTCATGTCTGCTGTGGCATATACCTGAGCCTTGGGTTTTAGCCAGACACCAGTGCCGCTTCTAACGCCATCTTGAACGTTCATTGTCATGGTAGAGGAGGTCACTCATGCCCGTTGCACTGACATACCCCGGCGTTTATATCCAAGAAATTCCTAGTGGCAGCCGCTCGATTAGCGGTGTTGCGACATCAATTGCCGCGTTTGTCGGCGGTTTCTCTCGAGGGCCTTTGAACACGCCGGTTCGTATGTTTCATGTGGGTGATTTTGACACCCACATGGGAGGCGTAAATACCAACAGTGAAACCAGCTATGCGGTCTCTCAGTTCTACACAAACGGTGGAGGAGAGGCGATTGCTGTTAGGGTTGGTGGTGGGACGAATGGTTCTATGACCGCACAAAGTTGGAATGGGGCGAGTACGCTGACATTCAACGCTGGGCGTCAGTTCCAAGGCAACGCCGTTCAAGACCCAGGGACTTGGAACAATCATATACGGGTCGATATTGACTATCTCACCTCTGACCCTGCCTCTTTGTTCAATCTCTCTGTGACCGAAATTCGCCATGTTGATGGTTTAGAACTTCCTGTTCGTACCGAGACCTATCGCAACGTGTCCATGGTAGCGACACATCCAAGATACGTTCTGAACGTCGTTAACGATGATTCTGTCATGGTGCAACTCACCACTGCGGGTACGACCGACAGACCTGCACCAACGGGGTTCTATTCAGGTGTGCAGGACACGACACTCTATGCCGCGGTCGCTGCGGCGAATACCTTGCAGGTGAACTTGGGGACAGGTGCACACGATGTGACTGTTGATGCCAGCACACCGCCCACAACCATGGCGGAAGCGGCTTTGATGATTCAAAACGCCATTAGAGACACTCGCCCTGCTGATCCACTCTGGGCGCAATGTCAGGTGGTGGTACGTGGTGATCGACTGGCCATTTTTACTGGCAGAAATAGTGCCGATTATCGCGCTGGGCATGTTGTTTCTATGGCTGAATCAGCAGGTGATATCGGTACAGTGCTTGCTTTGGTTGCCAGCACGGAAGACAACGTACAGCAATACGCGATGAACACCGTTGCGCCGGCAGGTCAGCAAACGGCAGCGACAGCGGGGGCAAATGGTGCGGCACCCACAGCGGCCCAACTTCGCGGGAATAGAAACCAGCGCACGGGAATCTATGCGTTAGAAGATGTGGATTTGTTCAACATCTTAATGATCCCTGAAGCATCAGATCTTAACAACGGCAACGTTGCCGATATGTCGAGCGTGATGAGTCCTGCGATTGCTTACTGCGAAGAACAACGGGCGTTTTTGTTGATTGACCCTCCAGCCAATGTGAACAGTGCAGAAGAAGCCGTTGATTGGATGGATGAAGTCGCGGGTGCTGGACTTCGCCACCGAAATGTCGCGGCTTACTATCCTCGCGTTCAGGTTCCCGATCCCAATAATGAAAACCGGCTTCGAACCATTGCACCAAGCGGCACAGTAGCAGGCGTTTATGCGCGAAAAGATAGCGAAGCAGGAATTTGGACGGCTGCCGCTGGCATAACCGCGAGTCTTCGCAACGTCATCAGTTTCAATCACAACATGACCAATAACGAGATTGGTCAGCTCAATCCAATCGGCCTCAATTGCCTCAGAAATGGCGGAATTAGCGGGAACATCGTGTGGGGTGCGAGAACGCTTCGAGGTGCTAACGAGCTTGCCTCGGAATGGACGTACATCCCCGTTCGTCGTACCGCTCTGTTTATAGAGGAAACCTTATTCCGAGGGCTGCAATGGTCACTGTTTATGCCGAATGATGAACCGCTGTGGTCGGAAATTCGCATTGCGGTTACCAACTTTATGCAGGGTCTGTTCCGCCAAGGTGCCTTTCAGGGCAGTGCGCCCGAGCAGGCATTCCGCGTGAAATGTGATGCTGAAACCACCACGCAGGCGGATATTGATGCCGGTATCGTCAATGTGTTAGTGGGCTTTGCACCGCTGAAACCCGCTGAGTTTGTGGTCGTCAGTCTTCAATTGATGAACAACAGCGGTAGTTAATCCCAAGCATCGCTGACTGGATGTGTCAGCGATGCCCACTCTTTGATTTTGCAATGCTAGGGAGGAGGCGTTATGTCTCAGCTCAACGTTAATGGTCAGCGTGTTGTTCCGTATCCCGGATACAAGTTTATTGTCAAAGAAGCGGGTGGTGATGTGCTGGCAGCGATACAGAAAGTATCTGGGCTTAGCAGAACAGTAGAGGTGATGGAGTATCGCTCTGGCGGCGACCCGTCTCATACCCGCAAGTCGCCTGGGCAAGCCAAGTTTGAGGCTATCACCTTGGAACGTGGCGTGACGGAAAACCCCCAGTTTGAGCAATGGGCGAACAAGGTTTGGCGCATTGGGACTGATCTTGGTGGCGAAGTGTCTCTAAAAGATTTTCGCAAGACCATCATTATCGACGTGCTTAATGAGGCGGGGCAAAAGGTACTCAGTTACACCGTCTACAACTGCTGGGTATCGGAATACAAAGCGATTCCAGCGTTGGACGCTTCAAGCTCTGCCTTTATGATCCAATCTATCAAACTCGAAAATGAAGGGTGGGAGAGCAATACCGTAACTGCACCGCAAGAACCAAGTTTCGTGCATCCAGAGCAGTAAGAGTTAGCGCATGAATATGGTGTTGCGACGGTTAGACGAGAATGAACAAGTAGAGGCGTGGGAACGCGCGTCGAGCGTTGATGCGCAGGCACGGGCAGCCTTACTTGCGGGTGCTTATGTGCCGGACGCTCTGATGCCAACGCTGCCAGATTGGTCGGTGGCGGGAAGAGACCATCTCTTGCTGTTGGCCTATCAACATCAATTCGGTGAGGACATCAGCGTTGAAGGTCGATGTCATGCTTGTGGTGCCAAAACTCAGCTCAACTTTTCGACTTCCCAACTGCTCAACACCGCATCTTCTCGCCTTGCCGCTGCGTGGCATTCTGATACAGCTACCTTAAACACTGAGGTTTACCTTACCGAATACCATGAGATGGAGGTACAAGGTTTACCTTGCCAGTTTCGCTTACCCAGAATTCAAGACTTTCACGACATGCATCGCGGAGATGCGTCACTTCGCCAGTTCGCACAACGTGTGATCGCACCATCGGATTTTGCCGCCATTGAAGAAACGTTTTCCGCGAAAAAGGAAGAGGGGGCTGCATGGGAGCAGCTTTACCTGACACTAGAGCAGGCGATGCTATCTCTCGAACCCCTTTCAGTGGTGACCTTGAATGCGACGTGTCCAGAATGCAGTGCTCAAACAGAGCACCAATTTGATATTGCCAATCAGTTTTGGGCGCAATTATCTGCCGCAGTAGAAAAGCAGCTTTGGGATGTGCACATCTTGGCATCGGCTTACGGTTGGTCAAGCCAAGATATTCTTTCCATGAGTTCGGCGCGACGTCGTCGTCACATCGCGATGCTTATCGAGTGACGGGAGGAATGGTATGAGTCGACTACTGAGCCAGTTTATTCGTCGCAATGCCACCGGGCAGCAATCCCTGAAGCCGATTGTAGGCTCTTACTATTCGGGTGTTTCATCGTCTTCACTCGCTTATGAATCTCATCAACCTCCTAAAACGAAAAGTGACAGTGTAACTAATGATGCGGGTGATTCTCTTTCGTTTTCACCCAATGATGAGCCTAAAAATACATTCCCAAACCAAACAATGTCGAAGACAGCTTTCGAGTCGGAACTGCCTTTACCCACAACGACGCGGCTAGACCAATCATCCATCAATATCGATATAGATTCGGAGCGTGAAACCTCGAAACCTTCTTCAATCTCAGATGATTTTCTTGGTGATAAGCTATTCAATAAGCCTCATCAGACTTCAATTCAGTACCGTGAGCGTCAACGTGATGAGCAAGGTACACATGGTGATCAAGCCCAACAAAAAGGGCTGTTACAAAGTCATGAAGAGAAAGATGGAGAGAGGGAAGAACACTACCGGGGGATTGAGGCGCTTCATGACAAAAACACTTTAAGCCATTCAAACATCGAAGAACAACGTCAGTTAAAACATCGTCAGAGGCAAAAGCACACGGCAGAGGATACCTCTTTTGTCCAACACGACGATTCGTTAAGACGTCACATGTCCGTTGAGGATGAGCAGGAAACCGTATCAACGTCTCATGCCAGACGACGTGACTTCACCAAAGCCGTCGCAGCCGCCATTTTGGGTGAAAACAGCCAGAATGCGGAGAATCGTTCTCTAAACATCAATGCGAATTTGGAAGGGCATACCCCCAGAGGCGAATCGCCATCTAATTTAGCCCCCGAGCTGTTAGAGGTCTCTGTCACCATCGCCAATGTATCGATCGTGTCGACAGAAAGATCCCAAGAGAGCAGCACACCTAGCTGGAAACCGCCTATCAGTCTCAATGACTACCTTCGAGCACGTAAGGAAGGTAAACGATGAGCAGTGCGCTGGCGATAGCAGGTGTTACGCAACTTCTTCGTGATTTACTTAATGATGGGTTAGTCGATCATGATGTTGCGTCTGTGGTGAATACCAATGTGCCCGTTCATGCGCTTCCGCCCGACCAAATGTTGGCGCAGGAAGAGGACAATGGACCCGCTCTAAACATCTTCCTTTACCATACCGACGTGAATAACGCGTGGGCAAATCAGTGCTTACCGACCCGAAACAGCAATGGCGAACGCGTTAACAATACGCCGTTGCCGCTCGATCTTTTCTACATCGTCAGTGCCTATGGTACGGCAGATCTTCACAATGATGTGCTCCTTGGTTACGCGATGCAGATTTTGCATGAACACCCGGGGTTTACGCGTGCTGAGATACAAACTGCACTTAATCCGTCTCCGGCAATTGCAGCAGGCTTACCGCCTTTGCTTCAAGCACTGGCAGATACGGGATTAGCCGACCAAGCGGAAGCCATTCGCATCGCACCCCACACCATGTCGGTGTCCGAAAAGTCCGCGCTTTGGAGTGCATTGCAGAGCCAGTATCGCCAATCTGCACTGTATCGAGTCTCGACAGTACTGATTCAAGCTGAGTCTCCGACAAGTAATGCCTTGCCTGTGTTAACTATCGGTGCGGACAACACTGGGCCGGATGTATTCCCTTCGCTGACGCCTACTTTTCCGCAGCTTAACCGCTTTATTCCGCCCGCACTTCAGTCCAGCGCGCGGTTAGGTGATACCTTGGATACAGAGGGTTTTGGCTTAGAAGGCGTCAATCCGCGATTTACCTTCACTCACATCTCTCAGTCCATCACGCGCACAGTGAATGCTGATGCAGGAGGGGCGGCACGCGCGCACTCCGTCACAATACCGAACACCGCAGCCGCATGGGCTGCGGGCAGTTACTCCGTCGCGTTCTCGGCGGAGGTTGGCGGGAGCACACAAGATTCCAATGCGCTTCCAATACAGATTGCCCCTGTGATGAACTTACCACCGACGAGTGTGGTGCGAAACGGTACCTCAGTGGTGGTGACGCTTAACGTCGCGCCACACTTTTTCCCCGGTCAGCAAGCAACATTGTGGTTGGGGGCTGAAGGTGCTGTGGCCGAGTCGGTCACTGTCGCGACGGCAACCTTGGTGTTTGTTTTCGGGCCGCTTGCGGCAGGAGCGTACACGGCAAGGCTGCGTGTTGATGGTGTAGACAGCTGGTTCATCATCAAAGATCGCCCTCCGATTGCCCCTGATTTTGTGCCGCGGGCTCCTATCTATGACCCGACTCAAGTGATTACGGTGCCATGATGACTGAGCCGCTTCCTTTCCCTCTCAATGACACCTCTGACGGGTCTGCGTTTGAACAATGGCGGAGGAATAACGACGCGCATCTTAATGCCATCGTGGATTGGGTCAGTAGGGCATTAGGTATTGAGGAAGAAGACGGCGTTGATCGTCAAACAGCGTTGACGTCGATTGTTGATTTGAATCGCCATTACCTGACGAATACCCATCAGATCGAGGCATCTGCGGTTAACCTTCTCATCAATCAGTTTGGATTGGATGCTAGCGATCAAGCTGCACTGGCATTGACAGTGGCGGCAGCTCTGGAACCTGCGATTTCAGAGCGTTGTGGGATACTGTCAGGCAACTTCGCGCAACGCGCCCCAAGTGCGATGATAGCAGTCAACGTATTGCCGGAGTGCAGTTGGTCGAGCTTTTCTCCTCATTCGCCCCTCCGCTATTGGTTGTTGATAGATTGGCAACCTATAGGTGCAGGTGATGCTTATTTAATGGCGGATGAGCGCGTGGTTAATTTTGTCCGCGGTCTCAATTACATCGATGAGCGTTTGAGTGTCCTGCTTGAGTCGCCAGCCTTGGATGCGTCTTCCTTGGCGCCTTCTCAGCAAGCTGCGTTAGACGCGGCACTCGCCTTTTTAAATCAAAACCTCGCATTCACTGAAAATAATGCCGTTACTGTGGTTGAGCTGTTTGGGGAGGATAAAGCCGCCAAGTTATCCATGGGCAAGGCGATTTCCGAACAGTTGGGACTTCATCTTCAAAGGTTGTCAGTTTCAAGCCTTCCTTCAAAAGCCAACGATCTCGACGCTTTAGCCAGGCTTTGGCTTCGTGAGGCGGGGCTACTGCCCATGCTTCTTATGATTGACGATGTTGAAGATGTAACAACGCATGGAAAAGTGACGCGATTCCTCAATCGGTTAGGAGGGGTAGCGTTGGTCGATTCAGGTCAAATGGCGGCCAGTCTTTTGCCGCGAAGCTTTCCGCTAGAAGTGAAACGTCCAACGGTGGCGGAGCAAACATCGTTGTGGCGGCGAGTGCTGAAAAATAGCGATGTGTCATTGTCTGCAAGGTTGGCAGAGCATTTCTCTCTCAGTGAACAGGAGATTGTCCGCGCCTCTTCCATCGCGGCAGCAAAATCCCGTGACTCGGATAAGTTTGAGCAAAATCTCTTTCAGGTTTGCCAGCAAAATGAAGCTGCTGGCTTGGGTAAACTCGCGCAGCGTGTCGAGTGCAAAGCAACCTGGCATGATTTGGTGTTGCCAGACCCTCAAACACGTATGTTGGAACAATTAAGTGCGCAGGTTGCGCTTCGGCATTGCGTGTATCAGCAATGGGGATTTCGCGACAAAATGAGCCGTGGCATGGGCATCAGTGCCATGTTCAGTGGTGAGAGCGGAACGGGTAAAACCATGGCGGCGGAGGTCATTGCCAACGCGCTCAATCTCGATTTGTACCGCATCGACCTTGCCAGTGTCATGAGCAAGTACATCGGCGAGTCAGAGAAGCAAATGCGCTCGCTCTTTCAGTCAGCAGAGCGTTGCGGAGCAATCCTCTTTTTGACGAAGCCGATGCGCTGTTTGGAAAGCGCGGAGACGTCAAAAACAGCAATGATCGTTTCTCCAATATCGGCATTGATGATCTGCTTCAGCGCATTGAAACCTACAGCGGGCTTGCGATTCTGGCCACAAACCTAAAATCAAGCGTCGACAAAGCGTTCCTACGCAGGCTGCGGTTTGTCGTCGATTTTCCCTTCCCTGGTCCGGTTGAACGTGAGCGAATCTGGCGTACGGTTTTCCCATCTCAAACACCATTGGCAAAAGATGTGGATACAGCACGTTTGGCAAAGCTAAATCTTACAGGCGGCAATATCCACACTGTCGCGTTAAACGGGGCATTTCTTGCAGCGCAACACAATGAAGACGTGTCGATGCGCTGGTTGATGGAAGCGGCGGCAGGCGAACTTCAAAAGCTGGAACGTCCCATTAAAGCGGGGGACTTGGACTATGGCTGAGTTCGCTGCACTACATCCCAAACAGGCAAAAACAGAAAATAGTCATGCAGAGAAAACAAGCTTTGCGATTCAGCGAAAATGCGGCTGTGGTAACCCTTCACCGCAAGGAGAATCGTGTTCTGCTTGCGCGGCGAAAGCATCAGTACAAAGCGATGTGTTGAAAAAACCAACAGTCTCGCTTAGCTCTAGTGATCAAGCCCCCGATGGGGTGATGCCGGAGTCGCTTCGCCAACGCGCGCGCGAGACATTTGGTAATGATATGCCGAACGTGAACTTCTTCACGGGTGGAGCAGCTCAAAACTATGCGCGAAGGTTGCAGGCGAAAGCCTTTACAGCAGGCTCAGATGTATATTTTGGTAGCGGATTCTATCGGCCAGATACGCCAGATGGGCTTCGCCTTATTGGTCATGAGTTAACGCACGTTGTTCAACAGCGACGTGGGTTGGCGTTTTCAAAGCTGCAAGGTGAAGGCGATACCTATGAGCAAGAAGCCGACCGAGGCGGAGATGCGTTTGCCGAAGGTAAGCCGTTCAGAATTTCTTCGCCACAAGGTTCGATAGGTCGAGCAACCCAAAGAATGGGGGCGGGTGAGTCTGCTGCTGCCGTGGGAACGGAAAATCCCTCACATAATCTCGAATTTATTGGCGAGATGTGGGAGCAAGAAGAGTTGGTCGCCACGATGGATTCGTTCCGTTCGATGGAAGATGAGAGCCATAAGCTGATACTCATTCCTGAATCTGCGGTTGAGAGTTTTGGTTCATACGAAAATGAAGGTGCACCGCCATTGGCGCAGGCAAAATTGCTGGATTCGGCTTCGAACAAGCATCCCACGACGAGGCCTATTATTCAGCGCGCCATTGTTGCTGGGTGTAATGTGCCCGCGATGTCTGCAAATCAGATTGGTATTGCGGCTCACATGCAAATCGGTGGTGCTTGTGGCCTTTTACATGCAGCAAGCCAAAGCTCCAACTGCTTAGGGGGAGGGCATCCTGGCTTTCAAATTCCGGGTTCGACACGACCGGATATGGTGATTCAGTATCCGACAGGCCCATTTTTAGATGAAGTGGGTGAAATAAAGCCCGCATCTTGGCTGAACCCGCTCAATAATCGGCAAGCTGTAGCGGAAGCGCAGCTTAATGCCGACATCGCCAACTACAGGCGTATCATAGGGTCAGCCACCTCAATGTGGTCGTTTGCGTTCCCACGCGTCACTTTCTTGGCAAACCCAACACAGTACATTCGTGTTTGGCCTGCCACAGGGGCGTCTGCATCAAACGGGGTGCATTACTACAGTTGCTACAACAAACCGCGTCGGCGCCCGCACCCCATTCCAATTAGGATTCCTCACCCTGTTCCAGTGGTTAACCCTCAACCTGTTCGAGTTCCTCGCGTAAGAACACGGCCGCTAGTGGAACCAGAAGTGGTGGTTGGCGCAGCCGCGACAGTAGGTATTGGTTACCTGATTTATCGCGGTGTTCGCATGTTGCCTTCTCTTGCCCCGCCACTTTGGCCAACCATCCCCGCCAATCTGGCGATACCGTAGGAGGCCGCATGAAAGTGAACATCCATTTCGAGCAAATTCAGATTGCGGACAACGCCAACTACCGAGAGGTGTATCGCGCAGTGTCTGATGCGGTCAGGCAGAACTGGCCGACGATGCAGAATATGTCACTTGAACGTCAGCAAGTGGCGCAACAACGCGCGTCATCCCAAGCGGCTAGACAGTTGATGAAGACATTGTCGACAGGGAGGGCGCGTTAGATGTTGTCATCTCAACCTAATTTTCTCAAAGCAGGCATCGTGCTGCTTGATCCACAAAGTGGTGAGCCCATCAGTGCGATTCCTTTGCTGATCAATCCCGAATCGCTCAACACGCAGTTTGAAGTGAAATCGCCGACTACATCAGAGACGCGCAATGAGCAATTACGCCTCAACGGTCCACCAAAAGAAACCATTACCTTTGATGCCATGTTGGATGCGACTGATGCATTGGAGAGAGGTGACAAGGATGCAGTGAGGTATGGGATTGGGCATTACATCGCGGCACTTCGCAGTTTGATTTCACCTACGAAGCGACAGTTGTTGGATAACGATGCCCGCGCCCGCAAGGGGAGGTTGACCATTATTCCGATGACCCAGCCACTCCCGATTTTCAGTTGGGGGTTGCAGCGCAGAATGCCCGTGAAGGTTGGGAGTCTCTCTGTTGCAGAAGAGTTTTTCAGTGCCAAGCTCAATCCTTTGCGCGCAAAAGCCAGTTTGTCACTGCAAGTGCTATCGGTAGATGACCTTGGTTTCGATCATCCCGCTTCGTCACTGTTCTTGCACTATCTGGATGGCTTGGAAAAGCAAGCGGCACAAGTCATTAAACCCGCGGTGGAATAAAAAGGACGTGTAGGCCATGACAGACTTAACCCAGTTTTTACTCAGCAACACGGATGAAACCGCTGATTTCACGGCATCCAGCCGTTATAACGGCATGCCGTTGAAAGTGATGACCGATCAACACGGCCGTGAACGTGTATTTGTAACTCGTCGTTTCCTGCCACAGCCAGCGCAGGAAGGGACAGTGCCCACGTTACAGATTCGAGAAGGAGACCGCCTTGATCTGCTTGGCGCAGCCTATTTCGCCGATGCCTCTCTCTGGTGGATGATTGTAGATGCCAATTTGGTGAATTATCCGCAAGAGCTAGTTTCCACGCCGGGGCGAAAAATCGCACTCACCACCGGAAACGGGGAGGGGTAATGTCGGACGTTGTCATGTCTCTCTACATTGGCCCTGTTGCACCGGTTCCTGTTTCTAAGGCGGTGATTAATGCTTTTGTTTCCTGCGAAGTGAAAAATAATACACAGGGCCCTTCAGCTTTCCAGTTGGTGTTTGAGGTCGATAACAATTCGCCGTTGCATACCGTTTTCTTGTTGTCGGCAGGAAACCCCATTCCGCTGGTTCGTGCGGTGATTGCCGTCGAGATGTTTGGCAAAACCTCAGTGTTGATTGATGGCGTGATTACCGATCACAGTGTGAATCCGGGAAGTGGTCCGGGGGTATCGAGGCTGACCATCACCGGCGAGGACTTGACCCGTGTGTTGGATTACATCGACTTTTCATTTATGCGCTATCCCGCGATGCCGGATTTTGCGCGCATTAATCTGGTGCTGGCGAAATATGCGTTTCTTGGAATCATCCCGAAAGTCATTCCGTCAGTGCTGATTGACGTACCTGTGCCGACGCAACGTATCCCCAATCATCAGGGCACGGATCTGCAATATATTCAGTCTCTTGCTGAGCGAGTAGGTTATGTCTTCTACATGAACCCGACCAATACTGTGGGTGTGTCAGAAGCCTATTGGGGGCCGGATGTTCGTATTGGTAAAGTGCAACGACCGCTGAATGACGATCTGGACGCGCACCGCAATGTGATGTCTTTGACGGGCAGTGTAGATACGCAAAGCGCAGAAATTCCTATTGTCACTATTGTGAACCCTCAAACTAAAGTTCCTATCAGCATCCCCGTTCCAGACGTGAATCCGCTCAACCCGCCTTTGGGCTTAGTGCGACCCATCCCTCTCGGCACTCGCCTATAGAGGGTACAGCGAAATACTCTCCGGTTCAGGCCGCTTTGATTGGTCTGGCTAAGGCGGCGAAAACCGCTGTCAGAGCGGTAAAAATGAACGGCTCTCTGGACGTATTGGCATACGGGTCATTGCTTCAAGCGAAACGTTTGGTCTCGCTCCGCGGTGCGGGACATGCGTTCAATGGACTGCATTATGTGGAGTCAGTAACCACGACGCTAAGTGAGGGGGAGCTCAAACAGAGTTTTGAGCTAAGCAGGGATGGACTTCTTCCAATCTGGAACAGGGTACCCGCATGAGTGAGAAATTCTACGGTAAGTATCGGGGCACAGTGATTAACAACGTTGACCCTATGCAGCAAGGGCGAATATTGGCAACCGTCCCGGATGTGTCCGGCATGATGCCGGGTAGTTGGTGTCTGCCTTGTTTACCAGTACTTGGTTTGAACTCTGGGATTTTTGGTGTGCCTCCGATTGGTGCTGGCGTATGGATTGAGTTTGAGCAGGGCGATATTGACTATCCCATTTGGACGGGTTGCTTCGCGGGCGTGGCAACCGATGTTCCAACGTTAGCCAAAACAGTCACACCTCCGATATCGGCTCTGACCCTTCAAACCATGGCAAAAAACGGGATCGTGATTTGCGATATTGGTGGCCCAATGGGAATGGGAGGGATCACGTTACAAACCGCGACAGGGGCAACATTGTCAGTGACGGATGCAGGCATATTCATTAACAACGGCAAAGGGGCGCAGATATCCATGGTTGGCCCAACCGTGGATATCAATAACGGCGCACTCACCATTACTTGATGGGAGGATGAAGGACATGCCAGGAGCAATTCTTCATGTTGGTGCGACCGTAATGTGTGCCCACGGTGGTCAGGCAACGCCAACAGTGCCAAATCCGCGAGTTATGGTTTCAGGGCAACCGACCGTGTTGCAAACATCACCTTACGCCGTTGCTGGATGTGCAATGCCACCGCCTACTGCTGGGAACGGGCCATGCGTGACGGGGCAATGGCTTTCAGGCTCAGTGCGTGTGCTCTCGTTGGGGCAGCCTTTTGCTATTCAAACTGGGCAATCTGTTTGTGCGCCAACAGGCACGCCCTTGATGCCATCTGTGGTGCAACCTCGCGTGTTGGCGACATAAGGGAGCATTGACCATGGCGTATCCTGATTTTCCTTATCGTATTGACACCCAAGGCCGCACCGCCACGACGACGCATTTGGACGTGATTCGCGATCGTATCGAACAAGTGCTTTTTACTGAGCCCGGTGAGCGGGTGATGATGCCGACATTTGGTTGTGGCTTGCACCGCCTGCTTTTCGCCGGGATCAGTGATGCGGTTGTCGAAAACACGAGAAGTTTGGTGTCGACGTCACTTCAAACGTGGATGCAGGATGATATTGACCTCAGTGATGTGGGCGTGCGATTTGAAAATGGTGCCTTGTATATTGATGTTGCTTACGTGGTGTTACCAACAGGGGAATCTCAGCTAGCCACCTTTGAGCGGGAGGTGTCAGCATGATCTACTTTTGTTGCGACCAGCGACGCCGCGAGGCTGTAAGGCAATCTGACTTTAATGGTATTGATTTTATTGAAGTTGTCGATCGAGAAGCCGTGCTGGAATCTGACAGACAACGCTTTCTCCATCTTTATCTGGTCAATGATCCGAGCGTATTTGTTTATACCGCTGATAACCTTCGTATTGAAGGGCCGAACGCGATTGAGATAGTTAGTGTTGTGATGGGTTTAGGCGGACAGACCAATGTCGTCGTGATTGAAGTTGCTCAGCCTGGAGACTTTTCGCCCTACACACTGAATATTGTCACCAGCCCGCTAAATCCCTTACCACCTCCAGAAATTGACCCAGCGCTCTCGTCTGTTGAGTTTTCCTTTAAAGTCGAATGCCCAACACCGTTTGACTGTCAAAGCCACTGTGATTGTCCTGATCCAGAGGTCACAGACACCGATTTGGATTACACCGTGCGGGACTTCTATTCCTTCCGAAGAATGATGCTTGTTCGACTTTCTGTGACAGCACCTGCTGCGGCGAGTGGTCACCCTGCTGATTTGTCCACGGCACTGGTCGATGTGTTGGCGTATACGGCTGACCAACTGGCGTATCAACAAGATGCAGCAACCACAGAAGCTTATTTGAACAAAGCCCGTTCACGCATTTCATTGAAGCGAATGACACGCCTGGTGGATTACGCGATCGACGAGGGGTGTAACGCCCGTTGTTTCTGCCACTTTGCGGTGTCGGCCGATGTGCTTCCCATAGCACCGTCAACGAACGTGATTCCCGCGGGCACTGCGGTATGCACAAGACTTAGCGAGCAACCGCGGACATTCGTGCGTGATGATGCCTTATTGGCACAAAGCGGGGCGGTCTACGAAACCTGCTTTGATATTGCTGCGCTCTTTGCGCAGCACAACGAGATGCATTTTTATACCTGGAGCAATGCACGTTGCCACCTTGCCAAAGGGGCGACGAAGGCAACCTTATCTGGACATATTCCCGATCTTACGGCGGGCATGTATCTCGCGTTTGAAGAGATCGTCGGTGCGAGAAGCGGCAGTCAGGCTGATAAGCTTTTGCAACAAAGACAGGTTGTATTGCTCACACAGGTGCAAGCCGTGAACGCAGATGGTGATCCCTTGTCAGATCCAGTGACAGAGCAACTGATCACCGAGATTGAATGGCACGGTGCTGATGCGCTCCGCTTCCCGTTGTGTTTGTCGTCAGAAACCTCGATTGAAGAGGGGCGCCAGTACCTAGAGCCTGTGTCAGTTGCCCGAGGCAATATGGTTCTGGTCGATCACGGTCAGACGATAACTGGCGAAATGCTTCCTGAAGTACCATTGCCGACGTTAAGTTGGGCTCCGGGAAAAGGTTTTGGCGACCAGTCTGAGTCGGACAAGGGTATTGGCTGTGCTGAAGCAAAATGCAATCCGCAGCAAGCTGAAACCATTCTTCCTCGATATCGTCCCTCGTTTGCCAACCGACCGCTGACTTTTACTCCTGATTACATCTTGGGTGCGCCAGCCTCTGAGCTTCTAAAAACGCCTATGCCAGATAACACTCTCGCTAGCGTGTCGTTGTCAGCGGATGATGGTGTGGAAGTTCGCCCGTTTGACGTAGTGCCCGACTTACTCGCTGTTGATGAATCAGCTTCTGTATTTACCACTGAAATTGAGCGTGATGGCAAGGTATACCTACGTTTTGGCGATAACACGTTTGGACGCAGACCCTTGCCGGAAACCCGCTTTACCGCAACCTATCGGGTAGGCATTGGCAGTGCGGGTCATATCGGGCCAGATAAACTCTACCATCTGGCACGGTCCCTGCCTGAAGTGACCGAAGTGCGAAATGTCACGCCGGGTGAGGGAGGACGAAACCCAGAAACGAACGCAGAAATCCGTAAGCGCGCGCCTTTTCTATTTAAAACACAGGAGAGGGCGGTTACCCGTGAAGATTACCAAACATTAGGCAGACGCGTTTCGGGTGTGCAGGATGTTAGTTGTGCATACATCCACACGGGCAGTTGGATCACTACGTTTGCTTGCCAGATCCAAAAGATCGAGTCGACGTGTCTGAATCACTCCGAAGTGCACTCCGACAACATTATGAAAAATTTCGATTGGCAGCACATGACGTAGAGGTGTCGACGCCATCCTATGTGCCCTTGGAAGTTACGCTCCATGTTTGTGTGGCACCAAACACATCGAAATCTCATGTTCGCCAGCGGTTGTTAGCACTTTTCTCTCCTCACCGATTGCCGAATGGTGCAATGGGATTATTGCACCCCGATCGTTTTAAAGCAGGGGAAACCTTGCACCTTTCTCCTTGGCTAGCGGCTGCGCAACATGTTGAGGGTGTGATTGCAGCCAAAGCAACACGATTTCGTCGGTTTGGCGACCCAAGAACCAGTGGTTTGGTAGACAGAAAACTGACGTTCAGCCGAACAGAAATTGCTCGGGTAGACAACGATGTCAGCCATCCCGGCAATGGTGTGTTTCTGCTTGATCTAGATGGAGGGCGTTGAGATGTCGAATAACGAGTCTCATTGTGGCGCATGCACTGGCACAGCAGTGCTGACACCTAAAGCCCCACAAAATGCGCCTGGCCTCACTCGAATTTCCTATCGTAGCGGAGAATATCACGACTTTTTCAGCAGTATGACTGCCCGGCTTTCCTCATCTCAATTCGGTGCGTTGGGTACGCTAACGTCACGTGATAGCGGCGATTTCACGTTGGCATTGATTGATGCTTGGTCGGCCAGTTGCGATGTTTTGACCTTTTACAATGAAATGTGGTTGAACGAAGCCTACGTCAATACTGCAATGGAAACAGGTTCACTGCATGAACTAGCAACGTTAATTGACTACGTGCCTCATCCAGGGGCGGCAGCGACAGCAGACTTGGCATTCACCATTGCCGCGGGAGAGGGCATTCCTGAAGAAATCACGGTACCTGCTGGCACGAAAGTGCAGAGCACGCCGGGGCAAGATGAAAAGCCTGTGATCTATGAAACGCTAGATGACCTTTCTGCTCGCGCGGCTTGGAATGCAATTCGTCCGAAGCTAACACATTCTCATCCGTTGATGCCAACGACCACCCGAATCCCTCTCCCCGGGACGAACTTAAACCTCAAGCCGGGTGATGCCGTTTATTTCGTCGCAGATAATGGTACCCAAGTGTTTGCTACCATCAATGCTGTTACACCCGTATTGGCGGATATCGCCAACGATCCAGATGCTGAAGATCTGACCTGGTTGCAGGTGTCGACACTAGCGAGTGAGCCTTTGGTTTCACCTGCATCCGGCAGTGTTGGAACTGTAACCACTGTCTTTGCCGATACTTTGCACGAACACATTGGGAAGACGCTTGTGGCGGGTGACTTAGCAAACACCCTCAGTGACGAAGCCCTGTCCGAAAAAGCTTTTTTCTCTCCAATATTGGCGGGTTCTCAAGAGGTGCGTCAGGTCCAAGTATTCCGAGCCAAAGCCGCGATATTTGGTCACACAGCACCACCATTAGATACCTTGCATTATTCGCTGACGGGGACATCGCCTGTCTTCACTAAAAGCGGAAGTGACGTCATTGTTGAAGACGTGACGACTGGGCCTTATGCCGGTAGAACCGCATCGACGTGGGCCGATGCTGGCAGTCTCGAACTGATGGATGAGGATAGCCAGCATCATGTTTACCTTGAACGCGCCGTCACCGAGATCGGTAAGGGCTCTACGGTCGTGCTGATTGATGGTGATAACTGGTCGCGCTATAGCGTGAACGATACCTCTGACATATCGGCTGCTTTCTTCTCCGTGACTGGAAAAAGCTCGCGCCTAACGCTTAACTCAGATGCCCATTTCGACACATTTACTGTTCGAGGTACCACGGTATTTGGTGCGAGTGAGTGGCTCACCATCACCAAACCGCCCATCATGGATCCTCTTGATGAGACCAGTACTTCGCTGGATCTCCACGGTTGGTATCCAGGGCTAGAAGCGGGGCGTAAGGTGATATTAAGTGGCTTGGCTGCCGGGCTTGGGGAAGAGCCAGTGATCGCGACACGCATCATTCAGTCGGTATCTCATGCATTGACGGCAGAAGGCGGTACCACGGTGACATTTTCGGAAACCTTGAGTGCTCCGTATCTGCCTCAAAGCCTTCGTATCGCTGCAAATGTCGCACATGCCACGCAAGGCGAGTCAGTGGTAGAGGTGATGGGAGATGGGAATGCAACACCCCATCTTTCTTTCACGTCCAAACAAGCTCCTCAAACCTTTGTTCCTGCCAAAACGGCAACGGGCGTCAAACCAACAATGGAAATTCGGGTAAACAAAATCCTCTGGAAACAGGTACCAAATTTTCTGAATTCCAGTCCCACAGACCGCGTGTACACGCTACGCATTGATGAAAGCGGTTATAGCCATGTGAGCTTTGGGGATGGCGTTTTAGGCGCAATGCCGAGAAAAGGACAACAAAACATCCGCGCCAGCTATCGAAAAACCTTGGGGTTGGAAGGCCGAGTGAAGGCTGGGCAACTCAACCTGCTGATGTCTCAGCCCCTGGGGGTTGAAGCGGTAAAAAACCTGCTGGCTGCCGAAGGTGGAGCAAACCCTGAAAGTGGTGATGAAATGCGGATAAGCGCACCGCTTTCTTGCCGAACCTTAGGGCGCGTCGTTTCTCTAACAGATTATGCAGACTTCGCGCGTGCTTTCGGTGGTATTGCGAAAGCCACGTCTCAATGGCTCCATTCAAGCAAAGGGCCACAAGTCATTGTTACTGTCGCTGCAGAAGACGGTGTGCAGGTTCCAGAGGGGAGCGACCTGCATAACACACTGACCGATGCCTTGATTGCCGCAGGCGATCCTTTCGCACGCTTTACGTTGCGAAGCTTTCGTCAAACTTTTTTCCGGCTTGGGGTAAAGCTGAAGGTGCATCCTGATTATCTCAGTGATGATGTGAAAGTGCGTGCCGAAGCTATGTTACGCGAGCAGCTTTCGTTTGAGGCGAGGGATTTTGGTCAGCCTGTGTTTGCCAGCGAGATTATCGCGCTGCTCCATGACGTAGATGGCGTTGATGCAGTGGTTATCGAAAGGCTGTATACGGGAACGACACCTTCGCGCAGTGATGGCATCGCAGCATCTATGGCTGAGAACCTTTCTGGCGATGTGGTTGGCGCATCAATCCTCAGCCTTCACCCGGGCGCATTAGATTATTTGGAGACCAGCTTATGAGCAGCTTGTCACCTGAATCGCTTTATCAACTTCTGCCCGAAGTATACCGTCGCCGAGATGAGGAGCAGGGTTTTCCTCTCAAAGCGTTGATGGAGATTCTTGCCGAGCAGGCGGGTGTTGTGAAGCATGACATTGACCGTCTCTATGATAACCAGTTTATTGATACCTGCGATGAGTGGGCTGCTGCGTATTTGGGTGAACTGGTTGGCTACCGTTTTGGCCCTGACATCCCCGGCGTGAGCAAAGGGCAGCGGTAGCGAATCAGATTCGATTGACCCGAAAGCGAGGGGTGGCATTGGCGTTAGAGCAACTTGCCACTGACACCACGCGTTGGCCTGCAAGAGTGATGGAGTTCTTTCAACTGTTAGCAAGACCTGAACATCTTGCGCGCCGCGTCCGAACAATCACTACACGTTAGATCTGCGTGACAGCGCAAAGTGTGATGGTATTGGTACCGCGTTTGATTCGGCCAGTTATTCCACTGCTGTCGGACGGATCCGTCAGGGAGAGGGCAAGCACCATTTTCGCAATATTGGCGTGTTTCTGTGGCGTCTTGGACAGTATCGACAATCTATTGTGCCAGCCTATCGCTTCGCCGCAAGACGCTACTTATTCAATCCACTGGGGTGCAACACGCAACTTTACAATCAGCCGATCCCAGAGCCTGACATCAATCATCTTGCCAAAGAGGAGAATCTGCCCGTTGCGCTGAAAAGGCGCAGCATTGCAGGTGACCGGAAAGCCATTTTCTATCCTCACGCTTTTACAGTCTTTGTTGACGGCATTTTGCAAACGGCAGACCAACTGCAGATCTGTAATCTCAGTGATGCTGTTGCAGATTGGGCGCATTCACCCGTCGACCTCATTTCTGTTGACCCCGAACTGGGGCGAATATCGTTACCCGCGAGCATGCCCGAACCTGATGTTGTAAGCGTGACTTATCACTACGGTTTCAGTGCTGACATCGGCGGCGGATCTTACTCTCGCAGCGGCGGATTCATCGCGTCAAATATGGCGGTTCAATCAATTGGAGAAGGTGACAGTATCCAGCCTGCACTGGACCTTATTTCAACGGGTGGCGTGGCAGAGATTGGGGTATCACACCTCTTTCAAGAGGCATTGAGTGTTGCCGTGGATAGCGACCAAACCTTGTCGCTTCGAGCGGCAGATGGTCACCGTGCGTTTATCGATCTTGATGGCAATGCAATGACGCTGGTTGGCGGGGATGAGTCAGAAATTGTGCTCGATGGACTCGTGATCTCTGGTGGACAGATTGTAGTGCCGAATGATGGCAGCAATGCACTCCGTCGTTTGGTGCTTCGCAATATTACCTTGGTGCCGGGGTTGTCATTGGATATTCACGGCGACCCTGTCTCTCCGAATTCGCCATCGCTGGTGGTGGAAATGCCTAACGTTACCGTTGAAATTGAGCGTTCAATTCTCGGTGCGATCAGAACGGTAGAAGGCGCGTCAGTCACTTTGAAAGACAGCATTATCGATGCCGCATCCAACACAGGGACGGCATTTTCATCATTGGATGGCAGTCAACACGGCGGAGTATTGACCCTGTGCGAATCGACGGTTATTGGCAAAGTGGGCGCGCGTTCATTTCCCTTGATATCCAACTCGATTTTGGATGCTTCGCTGGCAGTGGGTGATGGGTGGACTGCGCCGGTTTGGGCGTTACAACGTCAAACCGGATGTGCACGGTTCTCTTACATTCCGCCATTATCCCGAGTGCCAAGGCAGCACCGCTGTCAGCCTCAGTTTGCGGCATCGAAAGCCATTGAAGCGGCTGAAGCTCGAAATCCGGCACTGTCGGATGCTGAAAGGAGCCATATTGCCCGTGGTGTTCGTGCCAGAGTTGTTCCTGCATTCACCTCCATCCGCTACAACGATGCGGCTTATGGGCAGCTTCTACTGTCTGCGCCCGTTGAGTTGTTGCGAGGTGCGGACAGTGGCAGCGAAATGGGCGTCTATCACCATCTCTATCACCCGCAGCGGCATGACGCTTTGCTGTTTCGTCTCAATGAATTTCTACCTATCGGCCTTGATGCGGGCCTGATCTATGTGACCTGAGGAGGAACTCATGCTACAGATATTTCAGGAAAAACATTTGATTCACGCCATAACTACTCCGAACTGGTTTCTATGCAGGGAAGAGTGGTATCTGACACACCGTTAAATGAAGGTGCGGCAATTATCGATCGTAGATTTCGCGCTGAAACCATCGATTTAGCGGGATTTTGTGGCTATCCGGCACATCTGCCAGACAGCTTTAGAATTGCTGTTTCTGGTGGGGAGCTTCTTGTTCATCCTGGCCGTTATTATGTCGATGGTTTGATGGCGGAGAACTTTGGTTTTGGCGAACACGACTTTTACCTCCCTTTAGAAGAAATGCGCAGCAATGAGCCTGTGCCTTTTCAGTCCCAACCCTATCTTCCGATTATGGAGCCTCTGGAGCTGGAGGATGGTCGTTATCTGGTGTTTTTGGACGTCTGGAAACGGCCTGTGACCTTCCTTGAAGCACCAGAGCTTGTTGACCCCGCGATCGGTGTTGATACCAGTGCTAGGATTCAAACGGTTTGGCAGGTAAAGCTTTTTGCCGTTGATGAAGGTGTAACCTGCAATACCGAGGATGAAGACATAGAGGGTTGGGGCGCATTTACCCAAGCATCTGGCGCGCGTTTATCAACACGAGCGAACCCTGCTTCGGCAGTGGACGATCCGTGTTTACTGCCCCCAGAAGGCGGGTATCGAGGGCTGGAAAACCGCACCTACATGGTTTCTGTGCATGATGTTAATGACGATGGCTTGCCGCTTCTTAAGTGGTCGCGAGTCAACGGTGCATTTGCTGGGCGTATTCTAGCTCAACCTGCAAACAATACGCTGACGCTAGAACAAGTGGCGAAAGATGATTATCTGCGTTTCAACGCGGGAGACTGGGCGGAAATCACGGATGATGTTCGAGTGTTGGAAGGCAACCCCGGTACCATGGTGAGGGTACTGTCGGTTAATGACGCCACGAATACCATTGTGCTCGAAGCGCCACTGGCAGCAGGGGAAATTCTTCTGGTCCCTGCATCGACTGCGGCCAATCAGAGTATCCATCCGATACTTCGTCGTTGGGATCAATCCGGTGTCGTGTTGGATACCAATGGCAACGATATTGTCAATCTGGGCGCTCCGGGAAGCGATGGATTAATTCCAGCACCAGAGGGTGTTTTCATCGCGTTAGAAGATGGCGTTGAAGTGGCCATCGATCTAGATGGTAGTGGGGCGGACTACCACGTGAGTGACAATTGGAGCTTTGTGACCCGCTATGCCGACAGCTCAGTAGAAACCTTCACCAATGCACCGCCGCAGGCGTTTCATCATCATTACTGCCGTCTGGCCGTTGTCGACGTGAGTGAAGGGGAATTTGTTGAACCTATTTTTCAAGATTGTCGAGACCCGATAGGAACTGCTGGCTGCTGCACAGTTGTCGTCAGACCTGGTGAAGATATTCAGGCCGCTTTGGATAGCCTTTCGCCAGAATTCGGTGGATGTGTTTGTTTGAAAGTCGGTGTTCATACAATTCGCCGTCCGCTCGTGATTCGCCATCCTAACGTATCACTGCATGGTGAAAGTCACGGTGCGCAAATAGAGAATTTGAGTAACGACTCGGCCATTTTGGTTGGTTCTGATGACGGGAGTCGGCTTTCGGGTATTGATCTCTCTACCATCTTCATCATTAATCGGGGCGGCACAGAACAACCGCAAGGCATCATTGCGTTTCGTGGTGTCGATGATAGCGTGATTGAAAGCTGTCGTGTCCTTTCGGTCGATAGTATCTCACCGGGGTTTGGTAACCCTGCAATTGGACTATTTGATTGTGAACGGATGCTGGTGGCGCATTGCACGTTGGAAGGTGCGCCTATCGGTGTTTGGATGGATGACGATGGACAAGACATTTTGGTTCAAGGCAATGTCATTTCATACTCAGACGCGCAATTGAGCGGGCTAATTGGTGTTGTAGTCGCCCGTCTGACAGGGCGGGTGAGGGTAATCGATAACGACATTGAAGGCTTTGTTCGTGGTGTTGTTGTGAATAACGAGCCTGCGGGCTCGCCGTTTTCCACTGCTACCTACAGCGAAATAAAAGGAAACCGCATTACGTTAGGGCAAATGGCTGGCGAACAAGACGCGGTTGCCATTGAAAGCAATTGTGCATATGGCACGGTATCTGAAAATCAAATCGTGCTGTTGGCGGAGGACAGTACGGGGGTGATGGTACGGGGCGTTGGCGCGTTGGTGGAACGAAACCGCATCGAGACTGAGGAACAGGTCGAAGTGCAGATTGCGGTGCTGGTAGGAAGCGATGATGAACTTTTCTCCGGCGGCATCACTGTTGCTCAGAATTGGATTCGTGGCTGTAGCGGCGGCGTTGTTGTTGAACAGGTGACAGGTATTCGTGTTGATAACAATGACATCTCTGGCGACGGAGGCACTGAACTGGCGATCTCGATAACGGAATGTTCCTTGGTCAGTGTCGAGAACAACAACGTCGTGGGGATGACGCTGTCAGTGTTCGTCAGTCAAAGCGAAGATGTTCAAATCATGAGTAACCAAATTTTCGACTGTGGTGTAGCAATGACTTGCGAGCGTTGCTCCAGAGTCGACATCTCTAACAATCAAGTCTCCAACTGCACGCATGGTGGCATTGTGCTTTTGCTCTGCATCGCTCGAGCAGGCGTGATCGCAAATCGCCTTAATTATGTGGGGTCTGCGGGTGATGGCATTTTTGCCTCGTCCATTATGAGTCTGTTCCAACTCGGCGAATGCCATATTGAATCAAACGAAGTGCTGAACACCGGCGTGGGTGAGGATAATGTGGTCAATGGCCAAGCGTCTGTGGGTATTGGTGCGTTGTTTGTTCTTGAGGCCAGAATTGAAAGCAATCTTGTGTCCTACTCTGACTTGCTCACGCGGCAAAGTGTGTTGGATAACCGCGCGTTACTGATGCAGGGCTTGTTTGAGATTTCTTTCCCTGTGAGTGATTCCCGCTTTGTTCTGCTGGGGTATTCCGCGCAGATATCGAACAACAAATTCCTCGGCTCCAGTGCCGATACCATGGTTGAGATTCTGTCTACCACGCTGACAGACAATATCCGATTCAGGTTTGAACGGGTGCTGTTCAACAACAACTTTATCGAGCATGTCGGTAACAACCCCGATGACATTGCTTCAGGGGCGACAGTCATTTTGAACGGTCATCATGCCTCGGTCATGGGGAATCACATTAAATCTGGCACTTTTTTTCTGCCCTCGTTCGACTTCAACAATATGGCGGGTCCTTTCATCGGTAATGTGGTGCGAGGCAATGTCATAAATCACCCAGAGTTCCCATCGCCTCAATTTAACTTCAATACACAGGCTTAACTAAGGAGCGAATCATGGCAAAGGCAAGCACCGTTCTGAAAAAGCACATTTCGCTTGTTAGTGAAATGCAAAAAGCCGCGAAACCGAATAGCGTGAAAAATCCGATTATGAAAACCCGTGAAACCGCACTGGCACAAAAGGCGAGGGTACAAAGCAGGATTGCTGAGTTGGAGAAACAGCGCGCGGCGTTCAACAAGAAAATCGATGACGCCATTGAGCGTGAGAAAAAGCAACTCAGTGAGATTGCCCAGTTTGAGGACATGGTGAAAGATCAGGACGTACCCAACACCGACGTTAAACCTAAGCCGAAACCACGCACGCCAAGAACTCCCAAAGTGAGCGCAGATACGTTAGTCAAAGCAACGGCAAAGAGGAAACCAGCAACGCCGACAACGAAAAGACGACCTACAAAGAAATAACCGATTCGATGAAGACGAAAAGGTAACGTGCCATGTCTTACGCCCCTCAAGCAAAAGTGCCAGATGGTAACCACCAAACTGACCTTCTGACGGTGAACCCGCTGATGCGTCAGGTCAGCAATATACTGAATGCTCCCCAAAGCATGTTCAGCTCTCGACGAAAGCCATGTGTGCAGAAGAAACCAAGTATCAGTGAACCCGGGGACGTTTTCGAACGGGAAGCAGATCGTGTTGCCGGCGCTGTAATGGCGGATCAAGCCGTTCATCAGAGTGATTCAACATCACCAAGCGTGCCGTCCGTTCAGAGAAAATGCGCTGCTTGTGAAGAAGAAGACCAAATAATGCGAGAGCCGGAATCGCCCAATGCTGCTAATCAGGTTTCTGCACACGCAGGCGATGCAATCAATCAAGTATCGGGTGGTCAGCCTCTCTCTGGCGAGTCTAAGGCATTTTTTGAATCGAGAATGGGGGCGGATTTCAGTGATGTGCGCATCCATACCGATACCAAAGCAGATACTGCGGCACGCTCAATTTATGCCAGAGCTTACACGCTTGGTAGTGATATCGTGTTTCGAAAAGGGGAGTTCAACCCTCACTCTTTTGAAGGGAGACACTTGTTAGCGCATGAGCTAACACACGTGATTCAGCAAGGTGGTGCAAGGCAGACAGTGCAACGTTCTGTAATACCAGAAGTGACGACACGAACTTCGCGCCCTTTTATTGCAAGAGCTTGTCCTCCTGGCCCGGGGCCATTTCCCGGCGATGGATTAGCACCTCCGGGTGATTGTAGTTGGGGCTCTTACATTCCATTGCGCGCTGCAGTGGTTGCTGCAAAGCAAATTACCAACCCGCTAGGACGCTGCTCTGGGACAGATGGCTGTGTACTACTGGCAATAAAAATCGCGGCAATGGCGACAGAGATGACATCGCGAATTGCGCTTGATACAACCTGTTTTAGAGGGGGCAATAAAGGACACAGAGAGCGAGTCTGTAACCTGATAAACTCCATCGTGCGTTGTCAGCGTTTTTTTGCAGGGTCAAACTGTTCTCCTGAATTGCTCGCAGCCATGGAAGCGGTTGTGCAAGCCTCTCATGCTGCCATAATGGGGGGCATGGCGTTGGCCGCAGCAGCACTGGTTGTCGCGTTAATCGCTGCAATCATTTTGCTGATCAAAGCGATTCTCGCTGCACTCGCCGCAGCGGCAGTAACAGCTGCAGAAGCAGCCGCGATTGCGGCCACAGCAGCAGCACTGATTGCGGTTCTCACATCATTGCAAGAAGCAATTTCCCCAAGCGAGGACGATGGAGCGTAAATGCAGCAAACTGAAAACGTCATCAAACAGTTAAAACTGGCCTTTGGACATAGAACCAAGCCTCACAATCAGCATTTGATTGTGGCGGATGTGTTCGACCCAGAAAAAGAACCGCTAGAAGCGCTGTTGATTGCCAAAGAGCCTTGGGATTTAACGCCGGATGACATTCGTGAGGTTGTGAGTAGCAATTTGTGGATGTTAACCCCGGCGGCCTTTCATTATTACCTTCCTGCATTTTTGGCAGCAATGCTAAATGACAAGGGAAACATTGGCCTTTTTTCTGATGAGATGGTTGATAGCTTGACGCGACCAAACATCGAAGATGCGGATAGCAAACTCGAACCGATAGCGGGCAGAGATGAGGTGCAGTTTGTCAGAGAACTACGTGGGTTTCATCACGAGTGGTATTCATCAGGATGGCCTGACACCTTGTTCTTACAGCGCTATGGAACACTCACTGACGATGAAAAAGCTGCGGTACTTACCTGCATAGAGGCCTTCCGTGAGCGATTCGGGAATGACTATCCAGATGACGAATTAGGTGAGGTAATTGCTCGTTACTGGCGGGCATCTTAGTTTGACGAGAAATGCGCTTTTCTTGGGTTCGGGTTTGGCAAACGAGGCACTGGTAAATTTTTTTATCTCAACTGCAATAAACTAGTGCTGTGATTCGTTATTGAAGTGAAAACAGGATTTTTTTCACCTTCAATAAGAGAATCATGATGACTCAAGAAAACACCTTCTTCGATAAGGCGGCATTGCTCCTGCGCCTTGGCCTTGGCACCGTATTTATCATCGGCGGATTGTCTAAACTTAGCCTTCTTCTTTCCAGTACACATCAAGCGGGGATGGTTGCCAATTACATGGGAACCACAGGCTATATCAACGAGCTGTTCCAAGACTATTTGTTCAGCAACGGCTTTCTCACGCCTTGGTTTTTCCTCACCTCCCTATCAGCATTTGAACTCTTCTCAGGCATTGCGTTGGTTGTCGGTTTAATGGTTCGGCCTCTGGCGTTGTTTTATGGCCTTCTACTTTGGACGTTCGTGTTCTCATTACCCGTTGATACGGTGCCAGGTGCTTCGGTAGGCGTTAAAACCTATACCTCTCCGGCCATATTCGTTCAAATCAGGGATATCACCCTATCGGGCATGATGTTTGTGCTGTTCAACCTGGGTGCAGGGGCTTATAGCGTAGACAAAAAGCAGGGCTATATGACGGGACAGGCGGATTGGAACGCCTTGGGGTTGTTACTTCGATTCTCACTTGGCCTCACGTTCATTGTCGGTGGCTTTTTCGGGGCATACGCAAAAATTCCAACCTTTGCCACCAGTCAATTGCTGTTAGCGGCAGTGGGCGTCGTGCTTGTTTTTGGTCGACCACAGTTTGTGAAAGTCGCCGGAGGCATCATCGTGGCCATCATGCTCTGGTTTATGCTCACCAAGCTCAATCTCGACAAAGGCGTCATCGCCAATCTAAATAGTGTGAAACGGGAATTTGCTCTCGCAGCGGCAGGTCTAGTCTTGATGAAGATGGGAGGTGGAGAGCGTTTCACGCTCGCCGATCTGATCAGCCGTTCAAAACACGTCTTTGGTGTTTACAAGCCAGTTTCCTGAATTAACGGTTAAGGAGCAGACCCACCTACCATCGCCGGAGTTTGGGTAGGTGGGCTTTTTACGTATGTGGAAACTGTTTAAGAAAAAGAAACGAGACGTTTTCGACAAAGCGTTGTTAAACCAGCTCTATCGCTATGCCTACTCGCTTAGCAACGAAGAGAGTCTTGCCTTTGATTTGGTGCAGATGAGCTGCGAGAAAACATTAAGGCTCGATGATCCCAATAAGCAAACCAAACCTTACATGATGACAATTATCCGCCATGCCTTTATCGATCAATACCGACGCAAGCACTTTGAATTAGTGGTGGATACCAACGAATTGACTGAAGTCATTGAAGACGAGGCGAGAGCGCTTAAATCTCTGGAAGACCTACAGATCGAGAAGGAAAACGTTGCTTTGATACTTGCAGAGGTTTCTCCGCAAGAGCGAGAGTTACTGTTTCTGTGGGCAGTGGAAGGATTGACGATTCAGGAAATCGCATCGCTAACGGAAACACCAATTGGGACGCTTCTATCTCGCCTAAGCAGGTTGAGAAAACGTCTGATAGCAAAGTTTGGCCATTTGAATGAGCAGGTGTCGTTATGAGGAGAAGTAATCAGAGCTTTAAAGCTTCACTTCGACAGTTATATGGTGACAAGACGCTTTCCGATGAACAGTTGGAACAACTGCAGGCGGCCAAACAATCTCAAGGCCTACCACGTAAGCTCCAGCCTTTATTGGCTGCGGCACTATTGCTTTGCGCATCATTCCTTGTTTTTACCAGCAGCAACCAAGACCATCAACGCATTGCCACCGAGATAGCCTACAACCATAACAGCCAGATGCAGATGGAAGTGCAGAGTGGTGCGTTCACTGACATACAGCACTACTTAAACCGCCTGGATTTTTCCCTCATTGCCTCTGAAAAGCTGCCTGAGAGTGTATGGCGCTTAATTGGGGGACGGTATTGCAGTATTGATGGAAAGCTCGCTGCCCAACTCAAAGTCGAGCACCTAGAAAGCGGAGACATCTATACCCTCTACCAAGCCAAGCTTCCTGACATGTTCAGCGCGGAAGGTGTCTCTGATGCCATTGATGTTGATGGCGTTGAGGTGAGACTGTGGCAAGAAGGCGGACTACTGTTTGGGCTGGCGAAGTAGGCCATATTGGAATTCATCCATAGTTTCAAGTTAACACTAGCCATTACAATTCATTTTCACTTCAGTTCGAAATACCTAAAGCTGAGTTGATGAAACTAAACTTTTTAAATTAATAAGACTAATTTCCTTAACTCAGGATGGTTGTGATGTTGTTATTTTAATTTAAAAGTTAGATCGAAGTGTGGTGGAATAACAATCATTAAGGTGGCCAGTTGAGAATTTCTTTTTTTATGGTGACATTGAAAGTGTTGCCCTTTGAGATTTATATGCGTGTTGTTTAAACGATAAGAAATAGTCGTATTTAATTTTGTCAGCCTTATGTCAACTTTTTCAAATTTAGTGTTAGTTTTTAATTGTAAAAAGAGATCTTAATCCAGATAATTCGCGCAATTTCATCGGGTCCTCCATTTCGTGATTAATGTTTTGAAAACGTTAAAAACTTATAGATGTACCCGTATCGATAAAATGCTCTTATTTCTCTACTTGTTTGTAGGGCTTGAGGTTTGGATTGTAATGAAAAAGCTATCTCTTATTTTGCTCCCATTTCTAATGGTCGGTTGTAAGTCAACCACACCGCCGGATTGGTATTTTTCTGAAGAAACCAATAACCCAAGCTATATTTATGCAGTCGGAGAAGGTCGAAGCTTAAGTCTGGCTAAAAAGAATGCAGTTGGCCAAATAAACGAACAGCTTTGGACGCAAGTTGACTCTTCATTCACACAGCATGATCAATTTAGAGAAATCAACAATAGCTCACTGAGTTACCAAAACGTCCAAAATACAGTTAATGCGAAGTCAGCTCAATTGACTCTGACGGGTACTGAGTATCTGAAGACTGACAAAAATGATATAGCCTACTACGTACAGGCTCGCATAAAGCGTGATAACGTAGAAAGTCAGCTTAAATCAGAACTCGCGCAGATCAACAATGATGCAAAGGCATCACTTATCAAGCTTACGCATCAAGACAAGCTATTGTGGTGGCTAGAGAATAGCGACCTCAGTGGTGAACTCTCAGACTATTATGTCCGTAAAGGAATATTGTCTTCAATGGAGAGTGATGCAGGGTCTTCAAATAGTCATCTTTTTGACCTAATTAAACAGTCGGACAAGATTAAATCAGAGCTTTTAATTTTGATTAAGCCTGACTCTCAGGATAAAAAAAGCGCAACATTCTTATCTGAGAAGTTTTCTCCATTAGGGATATCAACGACACAAAGATGGTCGCGAGCAGTATCTCATGTTCTGGTTATGGACTCTGAATATAGAAAGAGCAGAGTGGGTGATGCATTTATCACCACAAAAATCACAAACTTGTCTCTCAAAGATACATCTGGAATAACAATTTCAAGTTACGAAATCATCGCGACTGGAAACTCGGTATCTAACTTCAATCTTTCCCATGAGGGAGCGGAACGCCACTTTTCTCAACAAATAGATGAGATGGGGGTTTGGTCTTCTTTGGGAATACAACAAAAGCAATAAAAATAGTACATACACTGGAGTATATAAAGTGTTTAAGAAAGGGCTAGTGGCTGTCTCTCTTGCAGCAGCAATCTCAGGTTGTCAACTGACTCAAGTTAGCGATGTTTGCCTTCCAACTGATATGGTCGAAATTGAAAATGCGGCTGTACCATCGAAGAAATCAGAAGACATCAAAGTTATCGTTTTGCCAGTAGACATGTCATTTGATGACCCTGCTAAAGGTCGTCTACAAACAGTATTCCGTAATGATCTGGAAGCAACCATTGAGAAAACTGGCAGCAAACTGGTAGATCGTAAACTGGCTAACAAGCTGAAAGGTGAAATTAAGCTTGCAGAGCAAAGTGGCCGCTACAATACATCAGGTGTTCCTATCGCAGACTTAGCGATTATCACAGAAGTAACGGCAAGTGACCTTTCTTACTCATTCACTGAGCGTCGCGAAAAAACAAATGACGAAGGCGAAACTAAAGTTTATCCAGCTCACTGTGACTTCCGTACTGAAGTTAAAGCAGTAGCAAAAGTAGTTTCTTTGCCGAACATGGAATTGGTTCAGCGTATCGAGTTTAGCAGCACTGATACCTTTTCTTCTGAGACAAACAACTCTAAGTGCCCAATATCAAGCGCTCAATACACGTCAATGGCAAGCGACGCTGCTGAACAAGCCGTTAAGTACAATTTTGAGCTACAAAAACTGCTAGCACCTTCTGCACCAGTAACAGAAATGCGTTACTGCGAAAACGGTGGTAATCAGGTGAAAGTTGCGATGGGCGGTAACAAGCGCATTAAACCTGGTGCGGATATTAGCTTCTCTCAGGTTTTCAAATCAGAAGACGGTACAACAGAAACTTATACTGTTGGCGAAGGCTACGTAGTAAACCATGAAAACGATGCAGTAAAACCATCTTTCTCTTGGGTTGCAATCAATGAAGAACTGTCTCTAAAGCTTCGTAAGGGTGACAACGCTAAGCTAGTACCTGAAGAATGCAAGCCTTGGGACCTGCTTTGTATGACAAACAACTGGGGCGTGTAATGGTTAAGAAAAGCTTAATTGCCGCTTCTCTGGCAATGCTGCTATCTGCATGTTCGAACAACGCGACAGTAGAGCAAAGTCAGAATTTCGCAGCTTGTACATTCCCAGACTCTCCTCAGGACGATGCTCCAGGTTGGGTGTGTGATGTTATGCCATCTGATATTGGTATCGCTGCTACTGGCTACGCTAAAAAAAGCGCAGGCGGTATGAACATCATGCGAAAAATCGCCGCCAGTGAGGCTCGCGTTGCGTTAGCAAGCAGCTTCCAAACTGATGTGAACAATATGTTCAAGCAAGCAGTTGAAGGTGCGGTATCTACTTCCTCACTAGAAGGTTCTTCAGAATCAGTGATGGAGTCGTTTGAAAGCGTGACTAAAACAGTTGTTTCTCGTTCGCTGACCGACAGCCGTGTTCTGGTTAGCCAAGTCAGCCCGGCGGGTGGGCTTTATGTCCTAATTGGTATGGATGTTGAAGCTTACAAAGCTAACAAAAACGCTGTCATTGACGCTGCAACTGAAGATGCAAAGTTGTGGAATCAGTTTAACAACGAAAAAGCTGCGGAAGACTTGAAAAATACACTTGAGTCGTTAAAGCAACTTTAATTGTGTTAACCAACTAACGCATAAACGAATGAGGTTATCGATAGATAACCTCTTTTTTATGTTGCAGGGCAAAACGAATGAATCAAAACCATATTAAAGCTCTTGCGCTAGCAGTTGCGGTAGCGTTGAGTAGTCCTCTTGCTTTAGCGAATGATCCTTTTGATGAGCTAGAGCGCGAGTCCACCCGTGTTAGTCAATCTCAACAAGAAAAGATAGAAGAGTTTCATGCGTGGTTGGATAACTACCTTACAGAATATGAAACTTGGCGAGACGACTACACGCGTAATCTTGATAAAGAAAGAGCGCAGCTCATTAATCAATGGGGTAGCGGTGAAGTATCAGGTTCAACGAAAGCAGTCGAATATGATTCTGCCAACACCTTGAAGAAAGTTGTCGATTACGAAAACAATGAAGCCACGATTTCTGTGTTGGTTGATGCCAAAGCGGATGGTTCGGCTGTAATTAACGATCTCGAGAGCTTCGATATCGATGGTCAAACAATCTCGATGACTAATGCGGTCAAAGAAGTCGCATTGGTAGATTATTCGGCATCACAAGAAAAGAAAGAGAAGCAGTTTGTTCTTGATCAGCTTAAGGGGCAACTTCAAGAACTGGATGTTCAAGCAAATCGCTTAGTAAATTCAGGAACGGGAATACCAGATTCCTTTATTTATGAACGTGCTTATAAGAAGAAGCTGGCTCTGATTGAGGCAACAAAACCAAGATTAGAAGCGATTGCAGAGCTCTTTAGTCAAAAAAGGCGTGAGCTAGGTCTCGATGATGTTCAAGAGAGCCTGCCAAAACCAGAATTGCCAAAAGAAGAACCTCAAAAAGAAAACAAGCAGCACAAAGTAGAAGCAGCCCCTGAGTTAATTGAAGAAAAAGTTCAGGACGCTTCTACCAAAAATCAAGACCGAGTAGAGCTTGAGAAGGAAGCAGTCAAAGAAGAGACTCAGCAGAAACCAGAGGTGAACCTCGACATTGATAAGACAATTGTGCCAGTCAAAGTAGAAAAGAAGGTTGTTAGCTATAAAGTAAAACTTCCTGAAAATGCTTTGAAACAGCGAGCCTCCCAATTTACGCCGTTGGTTGAAGAAGAGAGCGAACGTTGGGGCATTAATGCCGCATTGATTATGGCTATCATGCACAGTGAGTCTTCATTTAGACCAACCGCGAAGTCACACGTTCCAGCGTATGGTCTTATGCAAGTCGTACCGACCAGTGCTGGTCATGATGTGAACAAGAAGTTCAGACAAATTGATGCACCAATGAAGTCGGATGATTTGTATGTTCCAACTATAAACGTTGAAACGGGCACTGCTTATCTGAACATTCTTGATAAGTCATATCTGAAGTCGATCACCAATGATGAAAGCCGAATGTATTGCGTTATTGCTGCATACAATACTGGTGCTGGCAATGTGGCGAGAGCATTTAACAAAGACCGCTCTACAAATATTCGTAAGGCAGCGACAGTGATCAATAGTATGACGCCAGATCAAGTTTATCAGCATCTTCTTGAAAACTTGCCGTACGATGAAACGCGTAATTACCTACAGAAAGTAAATAGCCGAATCGCGCTATACAAATAAAATGGGATAAAAGAATGTTCAAGTTTTTTGTCTTTGGACTCATAGGCATTGGAGTCCTGATCGGTGTTCGTTATGCCGATGAAATTAAAGAGTATGTTAGTGAAGACCAAATCGAAGCTATCAGTGAGAAAGTACTAGATTCTGCAATCGACACATTAGAAGAGCTAAAAGGTTAGAAAATGTCAGTTATTGAAACGCAATTGGATACTGCAGAAAGTATTGCTGAGCAACGAAACCTGCGCGATAGAGTCCGTGAAAAATGGGCAAAGATAATCGCATTTGTATCTATTATCGCCATAGCACTTGGCGGCCTGAATGACACGACAGATGCGCTTGAGAAGGTGTACAACTTCACGCTCTCTCAATTTACTGATATTCCTTCTTATGAAAAGTTAGATCGAATTTATATTCGTGCATCTGAAGGTGTGCTTGAAGAGACGTTTGGGGCTCCTGTTTATATCAAAAAAACCGTGTCAGGCGATGTGGTCAGATATTACAGCGACAAGCGCTTCATCCTTTCAGCAGTAACCAATGACGGAGCGATTTCAGCATTTTTGGTCTTCCCTAAGAAAGGCTTTATGCCAAATACTGCAGAGCATGCGGGCGGTAGCTTGCTTCTTGATCGCACACTTTCAAATATCGAGAGTGTTGATGATATTCGCGTAAATTACTCACGGTCGATTAGCTACTACATCGAGATGAACCCAGCAGGCGATTTCAGCAATTTATATAGCTCTGTAGCGGGCTATAGTGAGTTTACTGCGCCGCTTGATGATACCAAGCGGAATATGCTCTCTGACTTGTCTGAGGGATTGATGCTAGGTGATGACATTACAGAGCAAGTTGTGAAGCTTAGAGATTCTACGGCACCAAACTTTTACGGCTATAGTGCACAAGGTCTTGAAGTGCTAGAAAATGCAATCTTAACGCTCACCGAGTACAGATTGATCAACAAATAATAATGGAGGGGAGCAACATGCTCCCTTTTTTATTACATTAAACCTAAGGTAATTGTCTTGTGTAGTGGCTTGGCTTGAAAGGCACCCAATTGCTTAACGCTTCTTCTGCAGTGTCGAAAATCTCTACCGTTAACGGGTGACACACAGCCTCATCACTTGAATGGGTGGTGCTGCAATCTCCGCCAGGGCAGGCAGAAAGCGCACAAAGCAAATCTGTTTCAGCAAAAAACTCGATGTAATCACCTTTTCTAGCAGGACTGGCCTTCATGAAGTATTGATGGGTATCTTTGGTAAAACCGGTACACATAAATACGTTCAGCACATCATGGATATGGGGCTCGGCGTCTTCAAAAGAGATACCCAAGTGCTGGGCGAGTGAGCTTGTTAGATTTGAATGACAGCAATGGTGATAGTTGTCTCCGTGCAGTCTGTTGTGCGTGTAAGGGTCGCATCGAGTACCGATAACGTCGTGCACACCGCCGCCATCTTCGTCCCAGCCATACCATTCAAGCGAGTCATCAGTAATAGTCGCAAGCGGTCTTACATAGGGCATGGAACTCCATAATCTATCGCCAACAGAGACATGGCTGGCATGTAATTGGCGCGTTTTACCGCTGAAGAATCGTTCCTGCATGTTGTGTTTGTTCCAAAGATTTAAATCACCAACCTGCGAACCGTGCTGACAGGAAATACGAAAAAAGCTCCCGGCTTTAACATCAAAGCATCCACCTGTTCGAGGAGGGATAACCACTGACTGTAAATGCTTGGCCGACTGACGAGCCTTCGCGTAAAACGCTTCATCATACGAAGGTAACCCGCCGCTATAACAAACAACAGGTTTAGCAGATTGGCGTTCAGTGGCGTCTAAGGGTTTCGCTGAATGCTTTGACATAAGGTTTTTGCCTTCTCGGATATCTGCACGTTATCTCTACACTGTCACAAAGAATCACTGTAATTGCAAAGTGAGCGTATTCAGCTTGAACCGCAAAGTTTAATTCCTAATAATGGTGTTAATAAACTTCATGAGTAACAATAAGTTAAATTAGCGTCGTTTAAATGGAATTGCTGAGAAACAAGCTTTACGAGACAGTGTCAGATATATCGCTTTGGGAAGACGTGCTCGGTCTAATCATTGAGCTTTCTGGCGCAAAGAAAGCAATTTTGACGTTAAGGGACGTGCATTCGTCTGACTTATATATTCCAAAAGATGTCCGCTTGAGCCTTGAAAGCCCAATGTTGGTGGGTTTTTCAGAGAAAGAAATAGACGACTACATTCATGTCTATCAAGAGAAAGATCCTTGGACCAAGGTCGAGGCTGAACATCATCCGTATTTCCCTTACGCACTTTCTAATTTTGTCGATAGAGAGGAGCTGGTAAAAAGCGGTTTTATGGAGTGGTTGGAGCCCCAAGGGATAGATGACTGCGTGGTTATTGCAGTTTGTACGTCGGTTGATCATTGGGTAGGCATCAACGTTTTCTTCAGCGCCAAAGACAGCCATGTAAAACGTAAGATAATTGATATCCTTTCGACGTTTCAGCCTCTTATGACAGAGGTTTGGACATTCGGTCAAAAAGTTAGAATTGCAAATACATCAACGAAGAAACTAAAGCATTACATCGAAGGTTTGGACACGCCCGTGTTCCTGGTTAGCAAGGATGCTGAGCTCATCGACACCAACAGAGCAGCGAATGAGTTTCTGAGATTAAAATGTAAGACGATACGCGTCCAACAAAGCAAACTTTGTTCTGTCGATACGCAACTTAGACGCAAGTTACGAGATGCTATTCATCGCGCAGGAAATCAGGAGTTTACGGACTTATCTCTGCCAAAAATAACGTTGAGTCATGGCCATTGGCGTTATACCGTCACCTTGCTGCAAAAAGGAGAGGACGTTATCGGTGCAGACACAGCACTTCGCTTAGTCTCGATAAACTGGTCAAATCCTAGCCCGCTTAGCAATGTAACGTCCATAAAGAAAAATGACCATGTTGAAAAGACCGAACGCGAATTAGTGAGTGCATTGGCTGCCGATGATAATGTTGTTCAGCTTCTGTGTCCTTTTGGGGCCAATAGACCAAAAGCAAAACGGTAGCCCCGCCACTCCGATCATTCCTGGCTTAGCTTGCGTTGCTAGCGAAGCCCGTCGCCCAACTTTACAATTTCGCCTCCATATTGAGCGTTTCTGCTCACTCCTGAACCTTTGCGATTATATAGGGATTAACACTCATCCTCCCGCATCTGCGCGCTGACTAGCGTCGTCATAAGCGTTGGGTTTTGTATTACCTGCAAATGGATAAGTCAGACAAAGGTGCTGGGATGAAAAATATCGTAGTTGCACTGGCAGTGTTGATGCTGTCGGCGTGTGGTTTCGACGCGACAAAAACATACCGTTTGACATTAAGTGGCGATCAGGCTGTGCCGCTTAATGACTCTGAACAAACAACAAAGGCTAGGGTTCAAATAGATGAAAAACGTAAGAAATTACGAGCACGACTCTATGTAGATAATATTGAAGGCTTCAAATTCGCGCACATTCACAGCGGGGGCATTGGCGATACCGGAGATGTTTTATTTACCTTCGAGCGGCCAAAGAAAAAGTTCTGGAAACCAAATCGTAAGAAGTACTTGGTCGTACGCGCAAACCATCTGAGTTATTCGGAATTAGAGGCGGTAAAGAACGGGGATTGGTATATCAATGTGCACACCGATGCTGTTCCGTCCGGCGAGTTGCGCGCGCAGATCGTACCTAAATCCACAACAATACTTTCTTTCAAAGCGGATGGTAGACAGGAAGTCCCAACGGTCGAGACTGAGGCAAGGGGGAAGGGTACTTATCTTACAATGCTAAAGACGACGCGTTGAATATGCGTGTCAACACACAAGGTATTGAAGATGCTGTCGCCGCGCACATCCACGAAGGCCGAGTGGGTGATAACGGCGGCGTGCTGGTGGTGTTAAACCAAGACGCAGAAGATGCCAATGTCTGGACAGTTCCAGTAGACACTGATATCGATGCTGAAACGTTTGAGAACATGCTTGCTGGTGGGTATTACACCAACTTTCATACACCCGCGAATGCAAGTGGTGAGATACGGGGTCAAGTATTCTCTCGAGACTACTCGCTATATACCTTCGCGTTAAATGGTGAGCAGGAAGTGCCGCCAGTCACCACGGATGCAAGCGGAGATGGCTATGCGCTGTTAAACGATAAGACAGGTGACCTTGACCTGAAAGTCGTGACATCAGGTGTTGACGATGCGGTTGCTGCGCATATCCATGAAGGTATTGAAGGCACTAACGGTGGTGTTGTGGTTGGGCTGGAACAATCAGTGGATGACGTCAGCAAATGGATAACACCAGAAAACACAGTGCTCGATGCAGATCAGAGAGAGGCGTTTTCATCTGGCAGAAACTATGTGAATGTTCACACGCCAGCGGTGCCGAGCGGCGAAATTCGAGGGCAGATTGAACCTTGAGAATACTGCAAACGCAAAGCCACCGACGTTGCGGTGGCTTTTTCATTTTTGATCGCTGTTAACTAGTGTATCGAGATCTCAATGCTATGGTCGCTCACCTTCGCTGATACGACGCTCAATGTCGGTCATCACACCAGGAAGATCTGCGATGGTGTCGATCAAGTAGTGCGGTGCACATTTAACAAGTTTCGCGCGCGCTTTTTCACGAGCGACTGACATGGTAGCTTCGTCTGCCGCTTGGTATTCTTCAAACGTCAGACCGGCTTCATTGCCAGAGAGTAGCAAACCTACCGTCCACATACCCGCGTTGTGGCCTTCATCAATACCCGGCGCGGAGTCATCGACTTTCACACATGCCCCCACATTGGTTACGCCCAATTCGATAACGTTTTTTAATGCCATAAAGGGAGCTGGGCGGCCACCTTGTGGTAAATCGTCAGTAGCGACGACGCAGTCTGGCTTGTACCCGTAATCGGCTGCCGCTGGGATCAATACGTCCATCACCTGACGTGGGTAGCCTGAGCATGAACCAATCTTAATGCCTTTTTCTTTCAGTCCTTCAACGACCTCAATGGCGTTAAGAATAGGGGCTGCATGGTCGGCAACTTTTGCTTTTTGAAGTGGCATAAAGGCAGCGTAGATAGTGTCAATGTCTTCGTTTGTCATCGAACGACCAAACTTTGCGTTCCAACGTTGGTCGACGTCTGGGTTGCGGCCAACGGCCTGAATATGGTCCCATTTACCCAGACCCATTGGGCCACGCGCTTCGTCTAGAGTGAGGTCGAAATCAAAACCTTGTTTAAATGCTTCGACAAAAATACTGGTTGGGGCAAATGAACCGAAGTCCACAATGGTGCCAGCCCAATCGAAAATAACAGCTTGGATAGGGGATGTTGAATTCGTCATGTTCTTGTTCCTACTAAATGCTTGAATATTTGTAATCGCGGCAAACTTTGCTGATGGCACTTTCGAAGATGTTGAGTGCTCGACATAGCTCATCGCGTGAAATAATGAGTGGCGGACTGAGCTGAATGACATTTCCCTGAGAGACTTTGAAACTCAACCCTTGGTTTAGGCATTCATACAGAACCGATTCTGCTTCTGCGTACGCGCGCGCTTTGGATCTTTGGTCTGTCACAAGCTCAATGCCCCACAGCAGTCCGATACCACGAACATCACCAATGACAGGGTAGGTGGCCTTCATTCTCTCTAGCTCTTCGCGAACAAATTGACTGTCAGCGTTTACCTTGTCCAAGAAGCCGCCTTGCTCAATGGCTTCAATGGTGCCGAGGGCTGCTGCACAGCCAAGTGGGCTTTTCTCGTGGGTATAGTGACCGAGAGATACTTGTGCTGCTGTGTTGTATTTATCTTTAGTGACCATGGCTGCAATTGGCATAATGCCGCCGCCCAGTCCTTTCCCGATGCATAGAATGTCTGGCTCTATGTCATAGGCTTGATAGGTAAACCATTCGCCGCTTCTTCCCATGCCATTTGGAATGTCATCGATGATCAGCAGCACATTGTGTTTGTCGCAGATTTCTCGAATGCGCTTCCAATATGCTTTGCTGGGTACTTGAACATCGGTGTTTCGCACAGATTCGGCGATGAATGCACCAATACCGCCTTCTTTTTCGATGACATATTCAAGGTAGTCGGCGTAATGAACGTCGCTGCCATCATCTCTTGGGAAAGCACCACGGTAAGAGATAGCTGGCGGGATGCGTTCAACGCCCGCCATAAGAGGCCCCATGCCTTCACGAAAGCAGGCTTCTCCTCCTACAGATATAGCGTCTAGCGAAGCACCATGAAAAGAATCCCACAGGGAAACGACTTTGAAGTTGCCCGTGATATGACGCGCGAGTTTCAGCGCCATACCAACAACTGATGTGCACCTGGTGCAAACAAAACGCGGTCAAGGTCGCCGCCACAAATCTCAGTGATTTTCTCTGCACAATCTATGGCAATGGGGTTGGTAAAACGACGGGGTGAGAATGGCAAAACGGCCAATTGATCAGTCACACGCTTAACAACATGCGGATGCCCGTACCCTAGCTGGTGGACATTATTGCCATGAAAATCCATGTATCTTTTGCCAGCACTGTCCGTCAGGTAAATACCATCAACGGCCTCCAACGCATCCAAGCAGGGCGTAGACATTGCTTGGTGCAAAAACACGTTACTGTCGCGTTCCAACAAAGATTGCGTGCGCGAATCTGAAATAGACGCTGTCCATTCCTGACGAGCTGGCGTTGTATTGACATCGCCTTCACTTCGAAGATGGGTGGCGTGTTCCTGATGAGTCATCACGGGCACCTCTGCTACTTCACTTCCCAGTACATGGCATTCGCAATAGCACCAATTAATCGTTCAATATCGCTTGGGTGCACATCACCTATGTTGCCGATACGGAAGCAATCCGCGTTGGAGACTTTACCCGGGTAAATCACGAAGCCTTGTTCTTTTAATCGATCGTAAAATGCTTTGAACTGATAGTCGCTGTTCGTTGGTGAATAGAACGATGTGATAATTGGTGAGTGAAGACTGTCTTCAAGCAACGGTGTAAACCCTAAGCTTCGCAAGCCAGCTACCAAGGTCTTTTGGTTAGTTTGATAACGCTGATGACGCGCTTGAATGCCACCTTCATCTTGCAACTCCAATAACGCCTGATAGAAAGCTCGCACGGTGTGAGTGGGCGAGGTAAAACGCCACTTACCGTGATTGACCTCCATACAATGCCACTGGTCGTAGAGATCCAAGCTCAAAGAACGTGCTTGTCCCTTACATTTTTCAAGCTCAGTCTGCTTAGCAATAACAAACCCAAAACCGGGTACGCCTTGAATACACTTGTTGGCAGAGCTGATCATGAAGTCAATGCCTAGCTCGCCGATGTCCATCGGGATACCACCGAAGCTCGACATAGCATCTAAAATCACCACCTTGCCGTGCTGTTTCGCCAGCGAAGCCACAGGTTCGATGGGATTCAACATCCCCGTTGTGGTTTCACAGTGAACAATCGCGACGTGCGTAATGGCTAAATCAGTTGAAAGCGCGTTTTCAATCTCGCTGAGTGAAGGCTGGGCAGTTTCACCAGGTGAGATGACCGAGCACGGAATGTTCAGGTAATCTGCGATTTGCGCGATACGCGCGCCATATGCGCCATTATCGACAACCAACAGTTTGCCCGATTGGCTGATCGCGCTACCGATCGTCGCTTCTACTGAAGCGGTGCCGCTACCTTGCATAAGAACACTTGTATAACCTTCCTGTTCAGTAGCAAGGCTTACCAGTTTGGCGCGAATAACCTCTACGATATCTTTGTTGTAATCGTCGTCCCATGTGCACCAGTCTTTCAACATGGCACTACGAACCGTTTCTGACGTAGACAGCGGGCCTGGGGTGAGTAGCAGGTATTCATTTTTCATCTAAGCATCCATCCTGTAATCTGGAATATACCAAAACACACAAATACTCTAGCAGGGGAATTTGAACGTGGTAAATAGGCGGATCTTCAATTTCATAAAAGCTTCACATCCAGAGTGGTGAGGCAATTATTTGTTCTTTTATCCGGTTTTATTTCTTAAAAATGCCAAATTTTGGTCATGTAAACGTCATCTTAACGATTTAGGTTAATCGAAAATTGGTACACACCAAATTAAATGAAAAGATTAACCGTCGAGAACGTTGGCGATTTTTAGGGAGAGGAAAACAATGAAGACACAGATGATGAAAGCTTCGGTAACTGCACTTTTTACACTAATGTCAACGCAGGCTTTGGCTGCTCAGGAAGTGACGGTCTATACCGCCTTTGAAACGGATCTGTTGGCGAAATACAAAACCGCATTTGAAAAGGAAAACCCAGATATCAGTATTAAATGGGTTCGAGATTCAACTGGCATCATGACGGCGAAACTGCTGGCTGAAAAATCTAATCCGCGCGCTGAAGTTGTTTGGGGGCTAGCTGGATCGTCACTCGCGTTACTCAAAGAAGAAGGCGTTATCAAGCCTTATACCCCAAAGGGGATTGATGATCTCAGAAGTCAGCTTATTGATAGTGAGAGCGATCAAGCCTGGTACGGCAATCAGGCCTTCTTTAATGCGATCTGTTACAACGAGATCGTTGGCAAACAGTTGAACCTTCCAAAGCCGACATCGTGGGAAGATTTGACCGATCCGGTTTATCAAGGGCATATCGCAATGCCAAACCCAGCCTCATCCGGCACGGGTTATATGCAGGTATCTGGTTGGATAAGCACATATGGGGAGGTTGGTGCTTGGAATTATATGGACAAGCTAAATAACAATATCGCGCACTATACGCATTCGGGCTCCAAGCCTTGTGTGCAAGCGGCGATGGGTGAAGTCGCTATTGGCATTTCAATGGCAACCCGAGCGGCCAAGCTGAAAAACCAAGGAGCACCGTTGGATATTGTTGTTCCTCAAGGCATTGGTTGGGATGTTGACGCAGTGGGACTGGTAAAACCGAATGAAGCAAGCCAGCGAATTGTTGATTGGGCGGTGTCGCAAGCGGCGAACGAGCTGTACGTTCAATCTTATCCCGTTGTTGGGCATAAAGCGGTAAGTGCAAAAGTGTCGAATTACCCAGATGTAGAGAAAGCCATGGCTAAAATGGACTTCACTAAAATGGGGAATGAGCGTGCGAGCGTGCTTGCCGAGTGGTCAGAAAAATATGATTCAAAATCTGAACCTCAATCTTAACCAACCACGTTGTCCCACTAACAATAAGAGAGCTTCGGCTCTCTTTTCTTGTCGTATCTTCGGCGGAAAACAGCGAGAAGTTTGTCTTTTATTTACAAACCCTAGCGTGTCATCAAACTACTACATTGCTGTCATGTCGTTGAAATAATGCTCCGATAATTTTATTGGTATATACCATTAGGAGCGTGTATATGAACAACCACCAACCTTACCTTCAGATTCAAAACGTCGCTAAGCAGTTTGGCGCATTTACGGCGTTAAAACAGATTTCACTTAGCATCGAAAAAGGTGAGTTTGTATGCTTCCTCGGCCCTTCTGGCTGCGGTAAAACCACATTACTTCGTGCTATTGCGGGCCTTGACCTACCAAGCTCTGGTGCCATTTTCCAAGCACAAAAAGAAACGACATTCCTCCCACCAGAAAAGCGTGATTTCGGCATTGTGTTCCAATCCTATGCGTTGTTTCCAAACCTGACAGTGAAAGAAAACATTGCGCTGGGTTTGATTAACCAAGGTGTCTCCAAAAAGGATGCCTACAAAAACGTTGATGAGTGGCTGGAGACGATCGGGCTGCCGACTTCAGGTGAGAAGTTTCCGAATCAACTCTCTGGTGGCCAGCAGCAACGTGTTGCCTTGGCGCGTGCGCTGGCATTATCTCCCGGTTTACTTCTTCTGGATGAACCCCTGTCTGCACTGGACGCAAAGGTGCGCGTTCACCTGCGCGAAGAAATTTGCCGCTTACAACGCAAGCTGGGTATTACCTCCATCATGGTCACGCACGACCAAGACGAAGCCCTTTCGATGGCAGACCGAATTGTCGTGATGAATCATGGTGTGATTGAACAAGTGGGTACACCACAAGAGATTTATCAAAAGCCAGCAACGCGTTTTGTCGCTGAGTTTGTAGGCACCATGAATTTCATTCCTATGTCTGTGGCGAGCGACACACAAGTACGTATCGCTGAATCTCTCATTGAAAAGCCTGAGCTGGAAAACCTTTCGCTTAAACGTGGTGATGCTTGTGATTTGGCGGTTCGTCCTGAGCAGATCCGCTTTGTTGATTCGCCGAAGAATACCGTGCCAGTAAAAATCGTGGCGACAGAGTTCCTCGGTGCTTTCTACCGCGTGGATTGCCGATTGCTTCACGACAACAAATCCAAGTTGATCATGGTAGATGTCTCTGTTGAGCAGACCATGCAGTTAGAGCTTAAGCGAGGCGAAGTTCGCTATATCCAATTGGCAGATACAGGGCTGCGCGGTTATGCGTCAGAGGGAATTCAAAAAACTTTGTCAAAAGCGGCTTAACGGGTATCTCACATGGAAGCTAAAACGATGACGATGAACGCACTGGTTTTATCAAATCAACCAACGTCGCTTTTAAAGAGAGTCAGTAAAGACAATCTTGTACTGAGTGGCATACTCGCGATCATCGCGACACTGTTTTCACTTTTCCTGTTGTTTCCGCTTTGGAGCATGTTGAAGAAAAGCGTTCAAAACAGCGACGGCGAATTTGTCGGCATGGCAAACTTTGCCGAGTATCTTTCATCTGCTAGCGTATGGACGTCTTTGTCAAACACGCTGACGTTGGGCGTGACTGTCACGACCATAGTGACACTTGCTGCGTTTGGTTATGCATTCGCCTTAACACGCTCTTGTATGCCGTTTAAAAGCGTCTTTAAAGCATTGGGAACCGCACCGATTCTTGCACCGTCACTATTACCCGCAATAAGTCTGATTTTCCTATTTGGCAATCAGGGAATTGCAAAGTCATTACTTGGTGAACACTCCGTCTATGGTTTGATTGGCATCTCATTAGGCTTGATATTTTGGACCTTTCCACACGCTTTGATGATTCTGACGACATCGATGAGAACATCAGACGCGCGACTTTATGAGGCCGCCAAAGCACTGAATACCACGCCGCTAAAAACCTTTTTTATCGTCACTCTACCAAGCGCGAAATACGGTTTGATCAGCACGCTGATTGTTGTCTTCACGCTCGTAATTACAGATTTTGGTGTGGCCAAGGTCATTGGTGGCAGTGACAACGTGTTGGCTACAGACATCTTTAAACAAGTCGTTGGCCAGCAAAACTTCGCAATGGGTGCGGTGACATCCATCATCCTTCTGTTTCCTGCATTCCTTGCCTTTGGCGCAGACCGCTGGGTAAAGAAAAAGCAAAAAAGCCTTATCGATACCCGCTCTGTGGTTTATCAACCTGCGCCCAATAAGGTACGTGATGCCCTGTGTTTTCTTTACTGCACGGTGATTTCCATTATGGTTTTGGTGGTGTTGGGTATGGCGGTTTACGGCTCTCTCGTTACCTTCTGGCCTTGGAACCAAGCATTAACGCTTAACAACTACAACTTTACTGAAATCAGCACTTACGGTTGGAGTCCATTCTTTAACTCACTAGAAATGGGATTTTGGACTGCCATTGTGGGTACGAGCCTGATTTTTGTTGGTGCATATGCCATGGAGAAGGGAAGGGCGTTTGCACCGATTCGCCAACTTCTTCAGATGGTGAGCATCATCCCTATGGCTGTGCCAGGTATGGTGTTGGGGTTGGGATACATTTTCTACTTCAATGATGGAAATAACTGGCTGAACCCGCTGTATGGCACCATGGCATTACTCGTGATCAATACGGTGATGCATTACTACACCGTTGGGCACATGACATCATTGGCTGCACTTAAGCAACTGCCAGCAGAAATTGAAGCGACGGCGGCCTCGGTGAAAATGCCCCAGTACAAACTTTTCTATAAAGTGACGTTACCTGTCTGTATGCCAGCACTGTTTGATATCGGTATGTACTTGTTTGTTAATGCACTCACCACGACTTCTGCGGTAGTATTCTTGTATTCTACAGATACCATTCCCGCATCTGTTTCCGTTTTGAATATGGACGATGCCGGACAAACGGGAGCAGCAGCGGCAATGGCCGTGATGATCATGCTCTCTGCGGTGTGCGCCAAGCTAATTCAATGGCCAATAGCTAAATGGCTAGAAAGAAGAACACAAGCGTGGCGAAAACGATAAGGACACCAAGTGCAATACGTAAAAATAAAAGACGCAATCGTAGAACAAATTGACGCGGGGATGCTTGCCCCGCGCCAAAAATTGCCCGCAGAAAGAAAGCTGGCTGAAACTTTTGATACGACCCGCGTAACCTTGCGTGAAGCGTTATCACTGCTTGAATCCGAAGGACGTATTTATCGTGAAGATCGACGTGGTTGGTTTATTTCACCTGAACCACTTCGATACGACCCAACGCAAACGCTCAACTTTACCAACATGGCATTGAATCAAGGGCGTACACCCAAAACGGAACTTATCAGTGCAAAAAGTATTTTGGCAAACAAACAAGCGGCAAGTTTGTTAGCGTTGCAACCCTTCTCTGAGGTGTATCAGGTAAATCGCGTGCGATATCTTGATGATCGTCCGGTCGTTTATGTGACTAACTATATCCGTCCAGATATCTTCCCGAAGCTTTTGGGACACGATTTATCGAACTCGCTGACGGATATTTATCGTGAACACTATGGCATGGTTTATCAGTCTATTCGCTACCGTATCAGTACCAGTTCATTGGTCGGTGCGACAGCACAGGCCCTTCGCGCAACATCAGGTACACCAGCTATGGTTGTCGAGCGCATTAACTACAACCAAAGTGGTGAGCTGATCGATTGTGACATTGAATACTGGCGTCACGACGCAATCAGTATTGAGTCTGTTGCCAATTTAGCGCGCTAACAAAGAATCGACTGAGGTGTTCCCTCAGTCGTTTTTCTATCTCGAGATTAATTTCTGCGTTAGTGCTCTATAAACACATAGGTGATCGCCAGAGAAAGAAAAAGAATAATGGGCCAGTACCATTGTTTAAGTTTTAGCCCTTGATCTTTTTCCAAAGCTGGCATTTTTATTTCCGTGGTATACGCGAGCGCGCCAATGGCAGTGAAGATAATCTGCAAGTACGCCAGAAAATAGAAATACTCAATAAATATCATTCCTTGTGCATTGAGCTCCTCTCTCAATGCCACATGTGCAATGACCAAGATGAAAAATAAAGACGCGCAATATTGTAAAACTGTGGCAGTACTAAAGCCCCAAAGTGCCTGCTGCTTTTCGTCTTTCGTCCATAACAGCAGCATGAAGTAAGTTAAGAAACTCACCACAAGCAGCGGCATGATGTGTGAAATCAAAGGCCCAGTGATACTTCTCTGAATCACGATATTGTACTTGAGGTTCGTGAGCTGGTTGTTTTCATTCAGCGGTTCATTCAAATAACTAAAGTAGCTTTGCAGAATCTTCCAGCTACCAAACTTGCGCTCGGCCATGGCTATTCCCGGCAGTGCTTCCGGCTTCATTGATTCGTAGTTAGAGAAGGCAGGGGTCAATATAACGTTCTCTAGAGAAGGTGACGGCAACATGGACAGCTCAATTACCTCTCTGTCAAAAGGGAATGAACCGTAGTCAAAAGGTTGCTTTACGGTTGCAACGAATTGCCAAAGTTGGTGGTCAAAATCGTTCCGCAGTAGAACCCATCGTGTGTCTGAAGCGTTATTTATGATAAGTGGTGGTGTGCTTTCATTCGTATGCTCTATAACGGCTTTCCCCACAATATTGACTTGATCAGCATCTTCTAGGTCTATTGAGTGAATAGTGAGCTTTATCGGCAAAGCGTTGTCAGAACGCTGTTTATTTGAACGCTGGGTTTTCTCGGCGATGGCCAGGGTAGTACTTTCCTCATCGATCAATAATGTCTCTTCTTTGCTCAGTGGTTTTGGAGCAAGCGCTTGAAACCAAAGCAGCAAAAGGTAAGAAAAAAGGCAAATGGACAGTGCTGTAAATAGCCGGCTTGCTTTGTCTTTATCGATGGTTGGAAAGCGAAAAGCCGCTAACGAGGAAATCAAACCTGCTAACACCATAAACCAAACTAAATCCCAATATTCGTATGTCGGCGATAGGGTGTTACGAAGCTCATCAGCCTCAATCACTAAGCCAAGTTGCGCATTAATGAGCTCGATATCCTTTAAAACAAGCCAATGCTCTCGACCAGTAACAGGGTGTAAAAAACTCCCCAATTTGCCAAGGTGTAGCTGAGAAGAGATCGTCGTTAAAAGTGGTTCTTCTTTGGAAAGGGATGCCAAGTTTTTACCCAAAACGTCGTGCTTTGGATATGCTAATACTTGGCCTGTATCTGATATTAAAAAAGCGAAGCCCTTGGTGCCCAAATTGAAACTGAGCATTTGCTGACTGAGACTTTCTAAAGAAAAGTTGAGATAAGCCAACCCTCGGAGTGAATAGTCTTCATCAGGGCCTTCGGCATAGTCAAAAGGCTTTACATACTCGGAATACCAAGCACTGCGATTCTCATCGAAATGAGGGAGAAGCCAAGCGTCATTGAGAATTCGAGAGCGCGGGATGCTGATCTCACCTTGATTTAATTGAGCCGAGGTATCAACACTAAATACAGTGTCAGACGTTTTCGAGTTTGCATCAAACAGAACACCTCCTTGAACAGCTCCCGGTGTAAAAGAAACGGTTCTTGCGACAGCTGCACTTAATGTTTCAACGCTTTGACTGTTTTTCCTGTTAACAATGGCGAGAGAAGAGAGTTTTTCAACGCTACCAGCCAATTTCTTTAAGTTGGTATTGACGATATCTGAAGCCTGTGCGGTTTGATTAACGAGGTATCGCCTTATCTCTGTGTCAATATTCTCTTGCCAGTGAAGTTTTGTAATTGCTGCAATACAAAACATCAGCCATATAAAAGCCGAAATCCACAGCAGGTTTTGCCCTTGAAGCTTTGACAGCTTGGAATGCGTGTTCATCAAGCATGCTCTCCCTGCAATGTGTTTTGGTCACGAATTGTTTGCGGGAAACGTTTTTCCACCATGAGAGTCACGGCGTTAAGAAGCAATCCGATGCAAAGGAAGAAAAGAGCGACGACGAAATAGGCACTCAACATTTGCGTTGCATCACCGGATGAAGCAATAAAATTGTTCGCCGTGGCGAGCACCTCTGTGACTCCAATTGCTGAGGCAGTCGTCGATGCCATCAAAATGATGAGGAAAAATTGATTTAACGCGCGAAAAGAAACCATTCTGCCTTCATGTTGTTTTTGAAATGACAGGTCACAACTGTAGCCAACGACTGGCAGAGCGAGAGCGAAAATGGCATTGAAGAGAGGAGGGAATGAATATTCGTATCCAAATATATGTCCGTTGCTTGGTATCACTATCGCGAAGTAGTAAAGCATGACAAAACTTGGAATGTTGCCAATTAATGAGCGGACTGCTTTTGCGAAGATACGCAAGATGAAGGTATTTGACTGTACGCCTTTAAAAAGCGTGATGCCAATAGGAAAACCGATCGCCATCGCACTTGCTGAAATAAACAGATTAAGTGAAAAGGCAGCGAGGAACGACGTAATAACGGGAAAATCAAACAGGCTCATGTGTTTTTTCTTCCTTTATCTGCAGTGACGGGTGGGATTTGTTTTCAGGCAAAATGGAAAGGCAGAGCTTAATGAAGTAACCGAAAATCAGGACTTCGACATAGTAGAAGACAGCGAGAGCCGTCATTAACAGGAATGGATACTCCGAGTTAGATGAGACAGAATTGAGAACCAGAACGGCATTGGGCGTGGCGATAACGCTTGCCATCCCTGCCGCCTTTGCGAGGTTAATTAAATTGCTTTTAATGCCCAGACGTTGCTCTGAAATTCGTTGCAGCAAAGTTGAGGTACTTTGGCGATTTGTTGACACCAAATTGTTGATGCCAGAAGCGGTGTAGAGAGACAAAATAATCCACGCGATTGCTGTGCCGCTGGCGTACCATGTTTGTGCATGGTCTTGGAAACTGGCCATTGCCCCAAAATAGGTAAAGTACAGCATAAGAATGGGCGGAATTGAGCTTTGAACATTGGTTAGCGCAAACACACTCTGCCCTAACCAATAGGGTGTTTTTAACGTTAATGCACTGAGTAACAAAGCAAGCAGGGAGGCCGTAACCAAGACTATCGCTGTAAAAAGTGCGGTGTGAATGAGAGATTTGGCAATCAGTTTTGTATCAAATTCGTCCAGGAGTTTTGCTTGCGCCTTATCTGATTTAGACAGGCTCAATACCGAGTCGAAACAAAATGTATTCGCTAAATTCGCCTTGTCTTTAATCGTACAGATTGGCTTCGATTCCGCGTCGATTTGATTCCAATTGCTGTGCTGCTGCGAAAGGAAGTCCAGTTCTGGAAGTGACCATTTTTGGGCGAGGTTTTTTACGTACCCATCTCTGATTCGGCTCGCCAAAAAACGTGATAGCCAATCAGACAGCCTTTTAGAATCAGCATCATTTCTAGTCACGAAAGACCAATGGATTGGCATGATTGTCTCAAGTGCGATTTCATAATCGCGCCAAGCAGATTGGTTACTTATTGTAAACAGAATACCGCTGTCGTATGCCCAGGCCTGACATTTGTTGGTGAGTAACGCAATTTTAAGGTCTCGATTGTTACTTAGAATAATCGGATCAATTCGGTAATTTCGAATGAGAGCCTTATTGAAATAGGCTCCAGAGGTAAGGCAAACGGGTTTTCCAATCAGATCTTCCCATCCTTCGATCTGATAGGATTTCCGTGAAATCGCAGTTACACCGCTTCGAAAATAATGGGGAACAACCATGTTCACTTTGTTACGCCTCTCAATCGTATCTCCAACGGTGGCAATCAATAGGTCGACTTGACCGTCGTTCAGTTTTTGAAAGCGGTTTGCCGTTGAGACGGCTTTGAACTGCACATCTACATTCATACTTTTACCAATGGCTTCAGCGAGATCTATTTCAAAACCACTGTTCTTCCCATCGGTATCGATAAATCCCCATGGTGGATAGTCGACTTTTACACCGACCACCAAGGTTCCTTTCTCTCTAATCAAACTCAATAAATCCTGAGCAACGGTATTGAACGACACCAAAGAAAGAAGGCTGAAAAGCAGCACGACGAATTGCTTCACTTTGCTCTCCCTGCGATCGCGATGAGCCCATAGCCAAATGATGCTGGGAGAATTTGGCAAAGGATCTCATCGAGTAAAGAAAGACTAGGGGAGTGGATAACCCAGCTTTCTGGGAGCATGCTTTCAGCGACGACGCGTTCCACTTCGAACCCGGCCATTTCAAGGTGTTTTTTTAGTTCTTGTTTTGAAAACAAGTGATAGTAAAGGGGGATTTTTTTTCCTAGGTAGTTGCGTTCGTATTCAATATCAGACTTGTTTGAGGTATTGCTCAACTGGTGGCAAAAGAATCGGCGATTGCGATTTGGAACTGAAATTAGAATACGGCCGTTTTCGGCCATATTTCTATTCAGCCATTTCAATAAAGAGATGCGTTGTTGTTCTACTTTGATATGACCCAGCACACCAAACAACAGCATCGTGAGAGCAGGAGCTCCCTCCTTCACAATGTGCTGTTGTAAAGCGTCATGCTTATTGAAGAGCTTAAGTCTCTTTGGGTGGATAACTTGCAACGCAGATGCTTTCGCCAGCGCGACTTTGCTGATATCAAAACCCATGAAAGTGGACGACGTTTTGTTTAGAAGTGGTGCCAAATATCGACCGTTACCACAGCCGAAATCCAGTACATTTGTGACGTTGTGTTTGTTGATAAGTTGAGAGATCAGCTTCAACACACGCTTATTGGCACGTGGATATCGCGTGTCATAGAGGCCAAATTCAAAATAGTCATCATAAGATTGCGCTATTGACTTTGTTTGAGGGTCTTTCACAAGTCATATCCTTCATGTTTTTTATCAATGAGTTGAGTCAAAATAAGTGCCCTGAACGTGAGTAAGCCCGCTTAAAAATACATTGGAATTTACCGGCTAATTTGTGGCATGGGACAACGTGATAAAGACGAAAAGGGCGAGTGTTATGTGAAAGGAGAAAGAGCGATCTGAGTCGTATAAAACAGACTTTTGGAGAGTGATAGGTAACTGAGACAATGCCTGATTTGTCCGCGCCTATACTCGTTACTGGCATAGAAATACACACCGAAGCAATGCTTCATATTGATGCATTTAGGAAGAGAGTTGAGATGTTAAAATGGCCTTCAGTATACTCAAGCGCATTGTTCGCACTGAGTTTAAGTATTCCACTGTCAGTCGGTGCTGAGGAAAGTAAGTTCTCCGCTCACAAAGACAATTACTTTTTGCCTTTTTACAAAGAAACCAAAGTGAATCAGGCGCGATTTGAGCCCCTTAATCCGAATGGGCATGCGGCTAAGGACACCTTCATACAGTTCCAACTTAGTATTAAGTACAAGCTGCTCTCCTTCGATAAAGATGGTCTGTATGTCGCCTACACCCAAAGGTCTAATTGGGAGGCCTACGACAGTTCTGCTTACTTTCGTGATGACCAATACAACCCAGAAATCTTCTATCGTATTAACGTGGAGCATTGGTTGTTCTCTCTTGGTTTCGAGCATCAGTCAAATGGAGCTGGTGGTGATGAGGAGGTAAGTTGGGACCGTATCTATATAGACATTCAACGTGATTTTGAAAATGGTTATGTCCGCTTTAAACCTTGGACGCGTGTTGGTGGAGTGGACTACAACCCAAACATTTCTGACTTCCTTGGTTACGGCGAGCTAGAAGTGGGTTGGAACCCAATGGGCACAAATGAAGTGAAACTTCAAATAGCCAACCTTTTTACCAAGGATTGGGAGAAAGGCTTTTATAGGTTGTCTTATAACTTCCCTTTGTATCAAGGTTTACGTGGATACATGAAAGCCGAAACTGGATATGGGTTAACTATCTCCAATTATAATTGGGATGAAACGGCTTATGGTGCAGGGTTTTCCTTTAGCTTCTAGTGGGAAACATGGATGAGCAATATATTGCCAGCTGGGTAATTTATTGTTTGCTTACAATGATGATGTTTATATTGAAATGAATTTTAACTTGTCATTTAATTAATGATTGCTGGGAGTTAAATATAAAGGAGTATTTAGAATGGGAAATACAGTTGTGTTGGGTGATATTGGTACGGCACATGACGGCTTTCACCCTTCACCAGTCATATCTGCGTCGCCTAACGTTAACGTCGACGGAAAGCCCGTTGCGCGTCAAGGTGATGCACTAGCACCCCATGACAAACCCAAGAATCCGCCGCATGGACGTTCTATCTCTGGCGGTTCTTCAAGCGTATTCGCAAACGGAAAACCCGTTGCAAGAAGCGGGGATGCAGTTGGATGTGGTGGTGTGGTTGTTGGTGGTGGCACAGTAAATGTTGGTTAAACAGACTATGTAAATGTCGGAAATTATTATTTTTAAAGTTTAATTTGTTTATAATCATTATTGTTTTTAAATAGAGTTAATTATAGTTTTGTTTAACTGTAGTTAACTCTATTTTTATTAACCTTTTACACTCTCTTACTTTCGACAAGATTCAAATAATTCTGATTGGTTATTAATGTTTCTGCATTTTTGATTTTGCTATTCGTCGTGAAGCTACTTTTTTGATAATTGTTAATAGCCTTCTGCTTGCTAACGTTTTGTCGCCGAAATTTACTAAGAATTTTTCAGGCAAAACAAAAAATAATGTTAGTTGGTTAGGTTTTCTAATTGTCGTTTTAACGAGGGCTTGTAATGGCAAAGGAAGGAAGTGTCGCGCCTAAAGAGCGTATCAATATTAAATATGTACCCGCGACAGGAGACTCTCAAGCAGAGGTAGAGCTTCCTTTGCGAATGGTCGTTTTGGGTGATTTCAAAGGTCACTCTGAAGAAACGCCAATTGAAGAACGAGAAGCAATTTCAGTAGACAAAAACAATTTCACTGCAGTGATGAGAGAGAGCGAACTCTCGATTTCAACAGCGGTTCCAAATGCACTTGCTGAGGAAGAAGGGCAAGAGTTACCTATCAAATTGAACATTTCGTCGTTGACGGATTTTACCCCAGATGAAATTGCCAAACAGGTACCTGAACTGAATCAGCTGGTGGAGCTACGTGATGCACTAGTGGCATTAAAGGGCCCTCTTGGCAATATTCCGGCCTTCAGGGGCAAGCTACAGGAACTGCTTTCTTCTGAAGAATCACGAGAGAAGCTATTAGCAGAACTAGAGCTAGCGACGCCTTCAGTTCCTACTGAAAACGAATGACACCACGTTATAGAAAGGATCTCTTAAATGTCATTGCAAGAAAAACAACGTGAAGTTGCCATAGAAACGTCTGGTAGTTTGCTAGACGACATCATGCAAAAAACCCGTATGGTGCCATCAGAGGAAGGGTACGGTATTGCTAAGCGTGGTGTCGCCGCGTTTATTGAAAATCTGTTAACCAACAATCAGGCTCATGCGCCAGTTAATAAGGCTCTTGTCGATCAGATGGTTGTTGAACTCGATAAGAAAATCAGCGCGCAAATGGACAAAATTCTGCATTGTCCTGAAGTACAAGAAATGGAATCTTCATGGCGTGGGCTAAAAGTACTGGTTGATAGAACGGATTTTCGAGAAAACATCAAAATCGACATTCTGCATGCAACCAAGCAAGAGCTATTGGATGACTTTGAGTTTGCACCCGAAAACAACCAGTCTGGTCTCTACAAACATATCTATGCATCAGGTTATGGCCAGTTTGGTGGCGAGCCAGTCGGCGCAATCATCGGTAACTATGCTTTTACACCTTCAACCCCGGACATGAAACTCCTTCAATACGTGGGTTCTGTTGGTGCTATGGCACATGCACCTTTCATCTCATCCGTTGGCCCACAGTTTTTTGGCATTGATTCTTTTGAAGAACTGCCAGCAATTAAAGAATTATCTGCAACGTTTGAAAGCCCGAAATATGCGAAATGGCGTTCAATTCGCGAATCTGAAGATGCGAGATATATTGGTTTGACCGCACCGAGGTTCCTGCTTCGTGTGCCGTACGATCCGATTGAAAACCCCGTGACGTCGTTTAACTACCAAGAGAACGTGAGTGAAAGCCATGAGAACTACTTGTGGGGTAACACTGCGTTTGCGCTTGCTTCACGGCTAACAGATAGCTTCGCAAAATATAGATGGTGTCCAAATATCATTGGTCCACAAAGCGGCGGGGCAGTGGATGATTTACCTGTTCATCTGTTTGAATCTTTGGGGGCACTTCAAGCCAAGATCCCAACAGAAGTGCTCATTACTGACAGAAAAGAGTTCGAACTGGCCGAGGAAGGATTCATTTCTCTAACGATGAGAAAGGGCAGTGACAACGCTGCATTTTTCTCCGCGAACTCTATTCAAAAAGCCAAGCATTTCCCGAATACCAAAGAGGGTAAAGAAGCGGAAACCAACTACAAGTTGGGGACACAACTGCCTTACATGATGGTGATCAACCGACTAGCCCACTACATCAAAGTGCTTCAGCGCGAGCAAATTGCTCCTGGAAAGAACGCCAAGATCTTGAAAGAGAGCTAAATACTTGGATTAGGCAATTTGTTGCGGACCAAGAAAACCCGCCAGCGGAAGTCAGAAGCAAGAAGCCTCTGCGAGCTGCCAAAATCGAAGTTAACGATGTTGAGGGTGAGCCGGGTTGGTATTCCGTGACACTGGCAGTGCGTCCTCACTTCAAGTACATGGGGGCGAGCTTTGAGCTGTCATTGGTTGGTCGATTGGATCAATCCTGATCATGGCTATTCCTGATGCAGACGATATTGCATTTGGCGTAAGCCTGTTTCAGCGGTTGGATAGCAAGGTTAAGCCGAGTTCATTTACTCAAGGGCCGTCGGCTCACGATGTGTTGGATTCGATAAAAGTCAGCATATCCAACCTGCTGAATGCGAGAGTAGGGGAAGCACTTAGCGCGCCAGAGCTAGGGCTGATCGATTTTAACGATGCCTCCTTAAGCTCGCATGACCTTGCTATCCAAATTCGCCGGGCAATCATTCGCTGCATTCGCCAATACGAACCGCGCATACAGGACATGGATATCTCGGTGTTACCTGATGAATATTCCCCGCTTAATCTGCGTTTTCAAATTGCAGCGTCGGTGAATGTTGGGGCTATGCACCGAAATGTTCGTATTGATTTGCTTTTAGATAGCAACCGCAAATATAGAGTGACTTGAGTTTGGGCCAGAATCGCTACTTCAGGGAAGAACTTACCTTTTTGAAAGAACAAGGTGTCGAGTTCTCTAAAGTCTACCCGCAGCTTTCTCGTTTTTTGAATAGCAGAAGCACGGATCCTGACGTCGAACGTTTGCTCGAAGGCTTTGCGTTTTTAACCGGGAGATTGAGAGAAAAGATTGATGATGAGTTTCCTGAATTAACGCACTCGATGATCAATTTGCTGTGGCCAAACTACTTAAGGCAAGTGCCAAGCATCTCTATATTGCAGTTTGACCCAACAGCAAAAGCGATCACCGAAAAGCAAACCATTAAGAAATCAACGGAAATAGACTCTAGACCAGTATTTGGTACCGCGTGCAGTTTTGCGACCTGCCGTGACGTGGATGTTTATCCGCTAGATAAAACCACAACAACGGTGGTTCACTCTCGCGATGGATCTCAGATTGATGTTGGATTGCGTGTTCAAAGCGGTCTTCAAATTAGCCAAATTGGCCTCGATGACCTTCGATTATTCTTGGGTGGAGATACTTACAGCTCCGACACATTATATCTGTGGCTAAACAATTATTTGTCCAAAATTGAACTCGTCACTGAGGATGGGAGTGTCAGCTTACCGTTATCTTGCCTCTCTGTTGTCGGTTTTGAGCCGGAAGACGCCATACTGCCTTACCCTAAAAACGTCTACGAAGGCTATCGCGTGCTCCAAGAGTATCTTGCCTTTCCCAATGTGTTTAAGTTCATTGACATTAAAAATCTCGATGACTATTTGGCGGAAAACATAGAGGGCGATTTCTCCCTTCGATTCTCATTTTCTAAATCGCTTCCTAGTGACGTTAGAGTGTCGCACGAACACTTTTTACTCTATTGCACACCGGTCATAAACCTGTTCAAGCACGATGGGGAGCCCATTGATCTCAATGGAAAAAAACCGAGTACAAACTTAGTCCTTCAAACCGAGCGCCAAGCCACTATGAAGTGTTTAGCGTAGATGGCGTTAGAGGTTGGATTGATGCCTCTCAAGGCAAGTTCCGCGGTCATTTTCGTGAGTACCAATCATTTGAAAGCTTTAACCACGAGATAGAGCGCTCCAAAAGCCGGGTTGTACTCTACTACCGAGTGCGCGTGCGAGAGGGATTGAGCATAAACGGTTTAGAGCATTTCATCTCATTCATTCGAGGCGATGAAACATCTTATATCGATGACAGCGAAGCGATCTCTCTTTCATTGACCTGCTCTAATCGTCAGTTGCCATTAGAGCTCGGCTTAGGAGATATCTGTGTTGCCACCGACTCATCGCCATCTTTTGCCACGTTTAAAAATATTACTGAGCCGACAGCACCGGTACGTCCAGCCTTGGATGGCTCTCTCCTGTGGACGTTGATTTCGAGTCTATCTCTAAATTACTTGTCGATTCTATCGAAGGAAGCGTTGGTGTCCGTCCTACAGGCTTATGACTTCCGCGCCTTGGTAGATAGGCAAGCAGAAAGGATCTCGAAACTCCGTAACAAGAGCATTTTGACGGTGAACACTTTCCCTGCGGAACGGTTAATTAAAGGCTTACCAGCGCGGGGAATAAAAACCGAGATCACCCTAGACCAAGATTTTTTTGGCTCGGAAGGTGAGCTCTATCTATTTGGCACTGTCCTGAGCCACTTTTTCACACTCTATGCCAGCATCAACTCCTATCACGAGTTGATAGTGATAAACGCGAAAAATAAGGAACGTTACTCATGGGGTATCCAGAAAGGGGAACAGCCTCTTATCTAGAAAGAACCGCCATTAGTGACGTCCGACAATACAGTTTTTTTCAGCTCCTTGAGCTGCTTTGTGAAATGTATGAATCGGAGCCGGAATCTCTGTCTTGGCCTTCTGAAACGTTTTTGTTCAGTTCCAGTTCGAGCTTGGGTTTTGCTGCCAGTGATGTGTCTGAAATGAAGATGCTTTCAGAGCAGACCTTGAATGTGGAAACGACATTTTTTGGCATGAATGGTGCGCAATCACCGTTGCCTGGCTTCTTTCTCGAAGACATTGTTACCGAGGATTTTGAGACAGGTTTAAGAAAGATCTTTCTCGACTTCTTTAACCATCGCTTGCTCGCGCTGCTTTTCCAATCTTGGCGAAAGTATCGGTACTACGTGAGATACCGAGAAGGTGCGTCTGACAAGTTTTCAACCCAGCTGTTTTCAATGGTGGGTTTGGTGGAAACGGAAGCGAGAGGAGAGACGCCGCTGAGCTGGAGCAAAATGCTTTCTTACTCGGGCTTGTTGGCGGGGCGGACTCGTTCTCCACAAATTGTTGCGGGCATTATTCAGCATTACTTCGACTTGGAATGTGTCGAGATACAGCAGTGGGCGTTTAGACAGGTTGATATTCCCGAAGAGCAGAAGTGGTGTTTGGGTAAACGAAATGGGGCACTGGGTGTGGATACGTCCATTGGCGATCAAGTGGCTGATAGAAGTGGGAAGTTCGTCATCTGCATCAAGACACTTTCTTTCGACAGATTTAGCGAGTTTCTACCCTCTGGAGAAGGGTTTAAATCTCTGATCGCCTTGATGGAATTCATATTGCGCGAGCAATTGGCATTTGATGTTGAGCTGGAGCTCACTGAAAGCGAAGTGCCTCCGCTGCAATTACGTGCAGAGAAACCCGCGAAGCTGGGATGGTCATCATTTATGGGAGACCCAAATTGCTCCCGCAAAGTATTAATTCAGGCAAGGTTATAGGCATTAATGTGGCACATGAGACTGCTTTAAAAGAGGCAAACCAGACAGCGTTTCGTCTGGTGCTGGTGGTTACCAATACACGTTCGCTATCTCCGGGCTTATCCGCATCGCATGCGTTTGATTGCGATGGAGGAACAATAGGCTCATCAGCGTCGGCGGATTGGGTGTTGAGTGACAACAGCAATGCAATCGCTCCTTATCACGCTGAATTGGTGTATCGCGATCATCAAATGTGCCTCATTGATTTAAGCAATGCTTGCTACATCAATGGCTCGACAATGCCAGTTGGGGCTGGAAATCTCGCCGCACTTAATGACCGCGACACCATAGAAATCGGGAATTATCACCTGAGGGTGAAGTTCGAGGAAGAGCACGCCCACAACGAGGACGTCGAGAGCCGACTAGAAAGTGAATTTTCAGCGTCAAGTAGCTTCCTGGATACCGAGCACTTTGAGTATGTCGAGACCGGTAACCTTGAACGCGGTGCTTCGATTGACGATCCATTGGCAGCGCTCGAAGCCCTTGCGTTCGATTCCAACCCCAGATCCGACGCAATCATTAATGCTGAATATCTCGATGCATCGGCAGAAGGCCTCGATAACGCACTAAACGACTCGTATTCAGGGAAGGACGCAGAAACATTCTATGACGATGGTGGTAGTGAGCTGTCTTCCGCAATCACATATAAACCGCGAATTAACAAGGAAAGTGTTGATATGGATTTAAACAGCATCGAAAAGCTGGAGCGAGATGTAGAAAATGATCTTCGCGATCGACAAGTAGAAAGTCCCTCCTCTTACTACGAAGAAAGTGCCCTTTATCATCGAGGTAACACGACCACGTCTTCGACAAACCCTACGAATCACCTCATCAGTGGCCCTCTTTTAAAAGGCCTAGAAACATCAATAGGTGACGGTGAAGACATGCAGAAAATGCAAGCCATTTCAGAAGAGATTGGTGCATCAATGAAGTCTGCAATCGAGGGGCTTTTGCAGCTTCACCATCAAATCGCCGAAAGCCGATTTGGTGTGATGAACAAAAACTTCCAACCTATTGAAGACAATCCACTAAGACTTGGCCTCTCCTATGAAGACACGATGGGCGTGCTTTTCGACGGGGAGAAAAGCGTTGTCCATCTTTCGGCACCTTCAGCTATTGCGGAAAGCCTGTCGAACATACGACACCACAATGATGCGGTACAAACCGCAACAGCAGAAGCACTTGCTCAAGTGTTAATGGCGTTTTCTCCCGCAGTTCTTATGAGGCGCTTTAAAGCTACAGCCGAGTGGAAAACACTGTCTCTGGCACATCGAGCTCTTGGGCATGGGATATGTACAACAACTACTACAACGAGCTGACGTCATCTCGCCAACGAGGGTTTGAAAAGCTGTTTTGGGAGATCTTTGACCAAGCGTATGACAGAAGTCTGAGGGAGAAGCTAAGGGAGGCACAGGAATGTACCGAGTAGTCTTGCTTGCGCTTCTTTTGCAAATTTCGGGCTGCAGCTCTGTCGATGATCCTGCAAATGAGCCAACGACGGTGACGTACAGTTTGGTCGCGAGCAAAGCGGCCAACCCGAATATTAACGGAGACGGCACACCAATTGAGCTTCAGGTCTTTGAGTTGGAGGACGACTCGATGTTTCTGTCTTCGGATTATCAGCATTTATCCGACAACGCTAAGAGCGCACTGAAGAACAATTATGTTGACCATAAAGACTATGTGTTGATCCCCGGCCAATTCAAATTCATCAATACGTTTGAGCTGGAGGATGACACCAATTACATCGCGATCATGGGTAGGTTTGCGGATCCGGACCTGAGTGAATGGAAAAAAGTGGTGAAGGTGCTTCCTACAGGTCATCAATATCATCTTCTTTTCTACATCGACCAAAACGAAATTCGATTGGATAAAGTGGAATAATTATGACGGTTAGGAATCGCGTAGTCTGGAACGAAGGGTTATTCATTAAACCGCAGCATTTCCAGCAGTTACAAAGAAATATCGAATATCAGCTAGAAGAACGTGTTTCTGGTGTCAACCGGAACCTCTATGGGGTGGTTGAGCTTTCGTTTAACGCTGAACACCTAAGCTTTGGGAAAGTATCGTTAGAACGCGCGTCTGGCGTAATGCCGGATGGCACGATTTTCAATATTCCGAGAGAAGATGTTTTACCGCCTTCGTTAGAGATTGAAAGCAATGATGTTGCAGACCAAATCATCTTCTTAGCGATCCCTTTGCGCGGCGATGTGAACCTTGAGATCAATTGGTCAGAAAACACAACGATTACACGATTTAAGTCAAGCAGACAGCATGTTAAAGACACGCATACGGAGAACGGTGATTCAGTTGTAATTGATATCAGCCTGTTAAATGCCCGCTTGATGTTGGAGAAAGAAGACCGCAGCGGCTATTCCTGTATTGCCATTGGCAAGATCTTGCAGAAACGTCCTGATGGCAGCATTTTGTTAGACGAAGGATTTATTCCTTGTCATATGACAATTTCCGCAGTGCCTAAACTTCACCGTTTTGTCAGTGAAATGGCAGGTTTGATGCGTCAGCGTGCAGAGAACATTGCACATCGATTGGGTTCGCCAACGCAAGGCGGCGTAGCGGAAGTCACGGACTTTATGTTGCTACAGACCTTGAATCGCTTCTATCCGAAGATCCTGCACTTATCAAAGCTTCCTACTCTGCATCCAGAGTCTATGTTTGCTGAGTTAAGTGCGGTATGTGGAGAGCTCTCTACTTTCACTGATGAAAGCCGCATGGCGCCAGAGTTCAAGGATTACAAACATGACTTGCCAACGGACTCTCTCAACGATTTAAAAGCCAAACTTCGCCAGTCATTGAGTATCGTCCTAGAGCCTAAAGCTGTCTCCATCCAGCTACATCAGCGTAAGTATGGTCTGATGGTGGCACCGATCAACGATCCTTCGCTGCTAGATGACGCAGAATTCATTGTTGCAGTGAAGGCGAACCTTCAACAAGAAGAGCTGCGTAAGCTCTTTAGTCAGCAGACCAAAGTGTCGTCAGTCGACAAAATTCGTGAGCTGATTTCTTTGCAACTCCCTGGCGTGCCTTTGATATCGCTACCTATTGCTCCTCGACAATTACCTTATCACGCGGGTTTTATTTATTTTCAACTGAATAAGTCCAGTCGTGCGTGGAATGATTTAATGCAGGGTAGTGGTTTCGCTTTTCATGTAGCAGGTCAGATACCTAATGTAGAGCTGCAGTTTTGGGCAATAAGGAGCTAGAAAATGCAGGAGCTATATAAAAAACGCTCGAAGCAACGACACCATCTTGATGATCTTCTCTATGATGAGGTTTCCAATATTGATTCTGACCAAGACTATTGGTTTAAATTAAGAGCGAGTGAGTCAAACTTATTAATATGTGCTGCGACACCCTTACTTGGCTTGAGCTTACGTATTCGAAAATTGATGCATTGTGAAAATGTAGAAAACATTTACAGCCAAGCTGTTGAAGAAATTAAAAATATTGAAGTGGAACTGGCGGAAAACCATTTTGACCACGCCATTATCCTAGCTTATCGCTATGTGCTTTGTTCAGTCATAGACGAAGCAGTAATGAGCACTGCATGGGGGGCTGACAGTTGTTGGGCCGAGAACTCACTCCTTACGCACTTTCACAATGAAACATGGGGTGGAGAAAAAGTCTTCAGTATTCTGGACAAACTCAAAAATGAACCGGAAAGATACCATCAACTATTAGCGTTCATTTTCCTTTGTCTATCGCTGGGTTTCGAAGGTCGATATAAAGTGATTGAAAAAGGAAGCTTGGAGCACAAGAAAATATTGTCAGAACTGTTTGGGATTCTGTCTGATATAGAGAGAGAGCATCCTATGCATTTTGATGCTGCACTCGAGAATGTTGTTTGTAAAAAACATGAAATGAAATGGCGACTAACGCCAAAGACAATCATGCTGTCGTTTTTTACTTTTATCTTTTTCACTTATGTTTCATATCAATACTTAATTAATAAAAGTGTAGACAACACGCTGAAGCAATTAAGCACGCTACTTTGAACTTTGCGTTCGTGACTATTTGAAATGAATTTTGGGGGAGTTATGGACAATTGGATGTCTGCAGCTGCAAAACTTACTGTATCTAGAAACGTTCGTGATCTGTCAAAAGCACTGTGTGAATTTATTCAAGATCTCGAAGGTATCTCAAATGGCTGGGTTATCTCGCCTTGTTCACAAGGTCGAGAACTCAATGTTGAAGGTGATGGCGCAACGTTTCATTGGAAAGTCGATGATTTCAGTCATCCCTTCTCACATGTTTTGCAGTCCGGTTCGCCGATGCTGCTTGATGCGGAGAAACTGAATTACTGGCTTGAGAATGATGTTTTCAAAACGCTTATAAGTGGCGGATGTCCCCGAGACAGTATCCTGATATCACCATTTAGAACACTTGACGGTACAGTGAAATCTATCGCTGCGTTGACGGGGAAGTATGCAAACCTTAGTGCACTTCTTGCCAATGAACAATGGAACTATGTCGGGCAGATATACAGTAATCAGCACGCGATGTTAACTCAGCTAGGGTTGGAAAATAGTCAAAAGCATGCGCTTGTTTCGTCCATTGCTTCACTCAAAGAAAATGTAGAGAAACAAGAAAGGGAGTTTGAGCTAAAAAAGGTGTTGATTGGTTCGAGCCAGAAGATGTCGGACATGCGAGAAAAGGTATCGAAATCCGCTCGTTCCATGCTCAATGTCTTAATTTCAGGAGAGACAGGGACTGGAAAAGAGCTGGTCGCGAGAGCGGTACACGAACTCTCTGATCGAAAGGGAAAACCCTTTATCGCTATCAATTGCGCCGCTATCCCAGAGAACTTGTTGGAAAGTGAGCTGTTTGGCCATGTCAAAGGCGCATTTTCGGGTGCCGACAGAGCAAAAACAGGACTGATTGCTGAGTCTGATGGTGGAACACTTTTCCTCGACGAGATCGGCGACATGCCGCTTAACCTACAAGCCAAACTGCTGCGCGTTTTAGAGTCGAGGGCCTTTCGCCCTGTGGGCGGTTCGAAGGAAATCAGTGTCAATTTCCGGTTGGTATCCGCCACACACGTTCAGCTTGAAGAAAAAACTGACCGCGGCGAGTTTAGAAGCGATTTGTATTATCGCTTAAATCAGTTCCCAATCGCTGTTCCTGCTCTTAGAGAGAGAAAAGAAGACATTCCTCAACTGTGTACGAAGTTCTTCAAGGGTTATCGGCAAGCGCACGGTGCAATATCGAACGTATTAGCTTTACCGCGCTTGACTTGCTCTCACGTCACTCGTTTCCAGGTAACGTTAGAGAGCTAAAAAACCTTATCGAATACGCGTGCGCAATCTCGGGTAACAGCACAGAAATCGGTCCCTGTAGCATCAGTGAGCGTGTTTTAGAACAGCGCATGCCATATCAAGCCAGTAATGATGAGTCCTTACCTGACAGTTACTTAGGCGTGGATATGTCCAACATAGATAACTTAAAAGCCGCAGTACAAAGCTTTGAAATCAATGTCATACGCTCTAGGTTAACCAGCTTTGGTGGAGACAGGTCGAAAGCTGCAGAGAGTCTAGGGCTTCCCAAGCGCACACTCGCCCACAAATGCCTGAAGATGGAGATTGATTGACGCATGTTTTCGCATGGCATTTTTTCAGTGGCGGCAGTGGTTTTGTCGATGAGCCTTTTTACGCCTGTTTTTTCTTATGCCGTTGAGCCAACGGATAAACGGATAGAACAAGCAAGGGTATGCACGACGGTGGCGAATCGATTAGCGCGGCTTTCATGCTTTGACGGCGTTTTTGACACCCCAGTTGGTGAACAAATGACATCTCAATTCACGCCAGAAAAAGCACCTTCATGGCACTTGGCAAAACAGAGCGAGGCCAAAAGAGGGGAAAGAGAAGAGGGCTTACTGCTTAATCAGGCAGATGCAAAAGGGGAAGCGTCGGAGGTATGGCTTACCTCGAGCGCAATTTCAACGGATTCGACTTTCGCTCCAATCTTAGTGCTCAGTTGTGTTGACGATATCAGCCGTGTCGAGCTCGCTGTGACCAATTCCATCAACGTTGGGAGGGTCACTATTACGACCTATGCACAAGGGTCAGACACACGCGCTTGGACAAGCGATGAGTCGGGGTATGTGCTAAGTGCCGGAAGGGGGTTACCCGCCATTGAACTGATGAAAAGCATGCTCAATGCATCGACCGTCTTTGTTCGCTCCAACCATAAGGAAGTGACTGAAGCTCGCTTCGACATAAGCAACATTCGTTCAGTCATTAAGCCGCTACGAAAAAGTTGTGGGTGGTAATGCGCATGGATAGGAGTAACTATCGAGCCAGACTTCTTGCGCCCATTGATGGAATACATCGTGTTGGAGAAATGGTTGATGACGATGCTCGCCTTGATTTCATAGAGGCGCAGATGATGAAGATTGGTTCGTTAGCGCATGGCGACGTTAAATGGGGCGAAGCGGAGAGCAATGCGATTGTGCTGCTCGAGCAAAAGACCAAAGACGTTAAAGTGTTGGCGCATTTGCTGCGTTGTCTACAGCACAAGCTGACTGCGGATAAGTTCTTGCTTTCAATCCAACTGCTTACGGACTTTATCGGTGAGTTCTGGGAGGAGTGCTACCCCGTCCCAGGTACTAAGGGTGAAACCATTCGTAAACGGTTTTTTACTCAAATTATTCAGCGCAAAGAAGCGAGCTTACAAAGCGCGGATTTTTCCCGCATCACAGATACCCAAAATAGTGAAATAGAAACAGCATTGAATGCTCTGAAGGCTTTAGTTGATGACAAGAACCTTCCGAGTGACTCCTTAATAACGGTCGCGTCACAATTCAAAAAATTGAGCAGTCAGATAAAAACAAAAGAGGAGCTTGATCCCCAAGCAGACAAAAGCGTTCAAACCGAAAACATCACATCCGAACAAACGTCAGTGAATGACGCATTGGTTAATTTTGACTGTAGCACTGAAAGAGCGGCGAAACATACCTTGCTTAAAGCCGCTGACTTCATGACGGAGTTGGAAGGAGGACGGTCGCTTTCATTACGACTTAGACGTTTTGCGATCTGGTTTTCAATTACCTCACCGCCAGAATCTGACCATTTGATGGAAACGCCGCTGATGCCGGTGTCTGCGGAACGAATCTCTGAATATGAGGATTGCTTGTTGTCAGGGGCAGATCTCGCACTATGGCGCAAAGTCGAGCAGAGCCTAACTGTTTCACCGTATTGGATTGATGGGCATTACCTCAGCTACCGAATTGCAGCAAAGCTCGGCAAGTTCGATGAAGCCAAAGCGATAGCATTTGAAGTGAAGAGCTTTGTAGAGCGTCTGCCTGACTTATTGGAACTGAAGTTCAAAGGTGGAATGCCATTTATCAATGAGTCGACGCGTCAGTGGCTCAGTGAAGGTGACAATAACCCTTTAGCTGTACAAGAAGAAAGAAGCTGGGATAACAAACGCAAAGAGGCTTTTTCCTTGGCTGAGGGCGGTGGTCTCTCTGATGCTTTGTTGATGTTAAATACAGGACTCGCCAACGCAGAAGAACCAAGAGAGCGATTCTATTGGCGACTGATCTCTGCAGAGCTCATGGATCATCACGAGCTATCCGCCATGGCAGAACAAGAATATGGAACATTGTTAAAGCAAATCTCTTCAGCAACGCTCGCTGATTGGGAACCTTCACTTATTAAACACTTAGAAAACATCGCCGACTCAAGATAGCGATCAGGGAACGACCACTATGTTCAGTAAGCTCAAATCCGTATTTTCAGCCTTAATGCCTTCTATTCGCGCTTCGCTCCCGATTTTGATGTTTCTGTTATTGGTCATCTTAATCGTGGCTATATGGGCAGTGGGGTCTTGGCTAACAGTTTATGATTACAGGCCTCTCGACACGCTTGGGGAAAAGGCGTTAACCACGGCAATGTTGCTGCTTATTTGGGCGGCAGTATGGGGCGTTAGACAATGGCGAAAACTCACCATCTATCAACAAAAAGCGAGGCGAGAATTTGAGCTTCAGGAAGACCCGATAAAGCGGTTTGAAGAACAACAAGGTACTGAACTCAATCGTGTCATCGACTCACTAAAAGAAGCACTTGGCAGAAAAAACTATTTGTATGCGTTGCCTTGGTACTTGTTTTTAGGTGAAGAAAACTCAGGTAAAACCAGCCTTATTCATCGCTCTGGGCAAGAGTTTTCTTTTTCTTCCCACCTGCGCGGTGCATCAAAAGCTAAAGGTAGTCTCCCTTTCAATATTGATTGGTGGGCGGGTCGTGAATCAGTGGTGATTGACTTCGGAGAGCGTGATAACGCAAGGTGCGTTGGATGATGAAGGGGCGGGCGAGTTACCTGAACGGCTATGGAAACACTTCCTGAATTGGTTAACGGCGACTCGCCACCAAAAGCCGTTAAATGGCATTGTTATAACCATTGATATTGCCAAACTTGCTAATTCGACAGTGAGCGAGAGAAAAGCGCAAGCCGCTGTCATTCGATCACGGTTGAATGAACTCATGCGTGAATTATCGCATTGCCCTCCCGTCTATGTTTCGCTAACCAAGTTAGATCTTATCGCGGGTTTCACCTCCTATTTTTCTGCTCTCAACAAGGAAGACAAAGAAAAGCCACTTGGTTTTACCTTTAGCTATGAAAACAATGATTGGAAAACTGAGTTTGAGCAGCAGTACGCATTGCTGACTGAGTATCTGGGGCGTTTACTGCCAAATGCCCTTGTTCGTGTTGACGATAGTGAAGAGAGAATTGCCGTATATAGCTTCCAGCGTCAGATCGCGGGGCTCCAAGATGTGATCGCTCAACATCTAAAAGATACCTTTGCCGAAGACCACTATTCATCACCACCAAATTTGCGTGGCGTTTACTTTTCATCGGTATTCCAGCAAGGCGTGCCAACGAACGCATTCATTAACTCCGCTGCTCGTCGCTATCAATTGTCAGACATAGCGAATGCCGCTCAAACCGCGAAACATTCAACCACCTATTTCGTGCGACGCTTGTTCACCGACATTGTCTACCGTGAATCTGGTTTAGCCGCAGACAGTCAGCGTGCGCAAAAGCACTATCAACGTTCGCTAGTATTTTCGGGGTTGGCATTTGGTGTGGTTGGGATTCTTCTGGTGGGGGCTTGGCACAAATATTACCAAGAAAACCAAGCGCACACGCAAGTGGCGTTAGAGAAAGTAAGAGAGTTTGAGAAAGTCACCAAAGGGGCAAAACATATCACCTCTGAAAAAGACTTGGTTGCTCAATTGAACCTCGTGAAAGAGGCGGGGCACTTAATGAGTGATGTGAATGACAACGTCCTTTCTTTGTCCGGCTTTGGCCTTCAGCGAGGCGACAAAGTTAGCGTCGAGCTTAACAATGCGTATGACTCGCTCATTGAGAGCCAATATCTCCCTTATCTCATGAGGATTGTTGCCTTCGATATGGCTCAAGCGACCAACGATGAGGAAAAGCTTTCTGCTCTTCGTGTGTATCGTATGCTAACGGATGCGTCTGGACGAAACAGCCATGTAGTCGACGATTATTTTGCCAAGTATTGGCAAGGACAATATGAAGGTGACAAGGAGATGCAAGTGGGATTGGCTCGTCACCTTGCCTACGTTCTTGACACATCGGATTTCTCCCGTGAGCGTGGAGAAGGTTACGAACTGGCCGAAGCAGCAATGCAGCCCTATGACACCTTGGTGAAGACAACGCAGCATCACTTGTTAGGTATTCCATTAGAGCAACGTGTGTATATGGGCCTCAAGAAAGAAGCGACCGCTGTTCTTGGCTCGCCTGTGCGTATTTCATCAGAAATCGGCCCAGTATTTGACATGGTTTTTGTTAAGAAAGATCAAAACAATCAAACCATGGAAGTACCAAGGTTCTTATCTAAGCAAGGGTTTGATACTTACTTCCTGCCAAATCTGCAAAAGGTGACGGATCTGGCTTTGGTTGATACTTGGGTGCTTGGTTTGGCTTCAAGCACTGATTTCTCAGAGAAAGATAGAGTCGCCCTTCAAGATAAGATTAAAGATCAGTACATCGCAGACTACTCTCTCACTTGGCGTAGCGCGGTTAACAATCTTGATGTTCGCTATTTCGAGGACATTTTTGATGGCGTGTTGGTATTAGAAAGCGTGGTGGGGAATCATCAGCCACTCCACCGTTTGTTAGAAGAAGTCACTGAAAACACCAACTTGTTTCCCGACCTTCCTGAGGATGACAAGGCCAGAGCGGAACTCATCAAGTCTGTTGAATATGGTGTAGCGGCGAAACTTGATGGCCAATTCGCCAGGCTGAATGAACTGGCGAACGTTCAGGAAGGCTCCCCGATTTACTTTGAAGAGTCGATGGAAGCGGTGTCCCATCTGCTTGCCTACATGCGAATGCTGGCTGAATCCCAAAACGTCGGAAAAGCCGCATTGGATGCAACCAAGTCTCGGCTAATGCTAAATGACGCGGATCCTATCTATGTCCTTCAACAAGTTTCAGATGGCTTACCTGCCCCGTACAATGCAATGTTTTACACCTTGGCGCAGGAGAGTTGGCTGGTGGTTCAAAACGAAGCGTTAAGATACCTAGAGGAAAAGTGGAAGTTTGAGGTCTATGAGGAGTTCAGGTCTAAACTGGCTTCGCGCTATCCGTTCAACCACAGAGCAAGAAAGGATGTTGCGTTAGAAGATTTTGAAGCCTTCTTCGCGCCCGATGGTACGTTATCCACCTTTTATCGTGAAGATCTTGCTCCACTTTTAGAGAACGCCAGCAGTCTTGATATATACAGTGACGAAGCCTTCGTTAGCAGACAGTTTTTGAAGCAATTTGAAATTGCCAAGTCGATTCAGCAGGCCTTTTTCAATCGAAAAGGGGTCTTAGATGTGGCGTTTTCCATTGAGCCATTGGAATTGAGTCCGAACCAAAGGCGCTCAGTGATTAACGTGGATGGACAATACGTGGAATACAGTCACGGGCCGCGGAAAAATATCGAGCTAATTTGGCCTAACACCTTACGAAGAGAAGCGGTAAGCCGAGTAACTTTGGTGCCAATTCCTGCTGACCAATCACCGCGCAGTGTGTCGGTAAAAGGGCCTTGGTCTTTCTTTCGATTGCTTGACAGAGCTGAAGTTGTTGGCTCCAGCGCGACAAGCGTGGACTACCAATTTGATATCGACGATGGAAAAGTGAAGTACAGACTGCACTCAGAAGAGGACAGCAACCCGTTCACCATGAGCACATTTAAAAACTTCAAATTGGCTAAAAACATGTATTAATTTGCCTGATGACAGAGATGTTCCCAATAAAACGACGGTGCAGCGTAATCAGGGTTTTTGAGGAATATCTCTCATCATGATTTAAAACTCAAACCGCAATTACAGTCAGGTGGAAGCGTAGCTGGTACTGTAAGCTATTGAAAAAGCGGATTTGAGTGGAACTTATATGACGGTGAAACACCCTCGGCTGGAGTTGGCGAGAGCGTTTATTGATTTGAACTTTGACGAAGATTTGGACGTGGAGAAACTAAGCCGAGTTGCATGTTTGTCTAAGTTTCATTTTCACCGTCAGTTTTCCAGCCGATATGGGGTGAGTGTGGCGAATTATGTTCGTCTCTTGAGACTGAAAAAAGCCTCGTACCTTCTTGTTTACCATCCCAAAATGTCAGTCACCGAAATCGCGTTGGATAGTTGCTACGAAACCAGTGAGTCATTTTCGCGTGCTTTTCGACGTGTCTTTGGTGTTTCTCCGAGTGAGTTTCGTTTGGCACCCGATTGGTCTCCCTGGGAAAAACGCTTTGAGGCGATATATCGCCTTCGCAATGATCCCAATTTAAACCAAGCAGATTTTGAGGTTGAAGTTGTTCAGTTTGAAGCGGTCGATATTGTCGTACTTGAACATCGAGCACCGCCTATCCAATTCGTAGAGAGTGTGGCCAAGTTCAGGAGTTGGGTGGACAAGCAAAAGATGGGGGCTAAACAGCCTCGCTTGTTCAATCTGTTCTATGACGACCCAAGTAAGATTGAAGATCTCTCGAAGTATCGTATGGACATTGGCTGTGAGTTTAATAATCGAATGGATATATCCTGCGGAACCATCGTGAAAAAACAGATCCCGGCAGGGAGATGCGCAAAACTCAGGTTTGTTGGTAGCAGCGACTCTTTCGGCATTGCTATCTACTACCTGCTGTACCAGTGGTTAGCTGCTTCAGGAGAGCAAATGCGAAACTATCCAATCATATTGGAGCGTTTCAATCACTTTCCTTTTATCAAGGAAAACGAAGCCATTACGGATATTTACTTACCGCTCCAATAGTGCGTTATTTAGTCTTCGAGACGGTCTGCCACCATTTCTATCCAATGTTTGACGGGCTTTTCAGTGCCGGATTCAAGGTGCAATTGGCAGCCAATATTTGCGGTCACGATGACATCGGGATTGTTCACGCTTAACGCACCTAGCTTCCGCTTCTTCAATCGGTTACTGAGTTCGGGCTGTAACAGGGAATAACTGCCTGCAGAGCCGCAACACAAGTGATCTTCATTTGTAGGAACAGTGTGAAACCCGAGCTTTTTAAATACCGATGCATATTCTTCTTTGAGTTTTAAACCATGATGCAATGTGCATGGACAATGAACGGCTAAACGTTCGTTGTTATCTGGCTTAAAAGGTAACGTTGCAGTGTCTTCTGCGAGTATCACTTCGCTAAGATCCTTGGCAAGCGATGCAACTTTTTCTGCTTTCGAGTAGTAGATTTCGTCTCCGATAAATAAGCTTGGGTAATCTTTGATGCTTACGCCGCACCCCGAGGCAGAAATAACAATGGTTTCTGCACCAGATTCGATGTATGGCCACCAATTGTCGATGTTTTCTTTGGCTTGTTTGATTGCTCGTTCTCGTTCTGCGAGATGAAGGTTTAACGCGCCGCAGCAGCCTTCGTTTTTGACGGTAATAAGCGCAATGTCTAAGTGACTAAGGACTTTCTTAGCCGCAGCAAGAGTATTCGGTGTCAGCGAAGATTGGACACAGCCCTGAAAGCCAATCATTGTGCGCGATGCACGAGCGTTTGTTTCCTTGTAGCGAAGCGAAACATCTTTGGGTAGCTTGCTTTTAATGTGTTCAGGAAGCACTGACCTGAATGTGTTTAAAACACCAAACCCTAGATTTACCCATTTGCGGTTTGGCAAAAATCGGGTGAGTACAAATCGCATTAGGCGTTCTTTGAGTGGCCTTGGTACATGCTTTTCAATATGCTCGCGGCCAATGTCTAACAAGATGCTGTATTGGACGCCAGATGGACATGTGGTCTCGCAATTTCGGCATGTGAGGCAGCGGTCTAGGTGTTTTTGTGTTTTGGCTGAAAATTCTTCCCCTTCAAGCATGTTTTTGATGAGGTAGATGCGTCCGCGCGGACCATCTCGCTCGTCGTTGAGTTCTTGGTAAGTGGGGCAGGTGGCATTACAAAATCCACAATGTACGCATTTCCGTAAGATATCTTCTGCCGTTTGTCCAGCGTGCGTCTGAAGCAAATCTTGCTCTAGGGATGTCTTCATACTTCCGCTCCCAACCAATAATACATCCGTCCTCTGTTGAAAAGGTTTTGCGGATCAAAGGCGTGCTTCAGTGAGATGTGAATGGCCTTTTCCGCGTCTGACTTAGGATGGAAGCACTCGTTATGGTTGTCCTCGCTTCTAAAGCGCATAGCATGCCCACCATGCAATTCAGCGATTCTTGCCATTTCCGTTAATGACGCTTGAGAATGGACCCATCGAGCTGCACCTCCCCAATCAATAAAGGTATCTTTTGCCAATTCAATGATAGGGCTGCTGGGTGCGATCGAAAGTCGAAACAAGTTATCTCTTGTTTTGAAAAACGGATGGCGGAAGTTTCTAATTGAACGCCAGAAAAGGTCTTGATTGTCGAGTTCCGTTCCCCCCAACGCATTGCGACATCGAGTAACACTTTGAGAGGCACCAGAAAGGCGAACGTAGAGATAACCTTGATACCATGCACTGCCGCTAACAGGAGAACCATTTGCGGCTAATTCGCGCATGGTTTTAATGGCGTCGACCTGAGACATTTCCAAACGCATTGTCATCGTTTGAACGGGTATAGGTCTTACGCGTAACGTCACTTCGGTCAGAATGCCAAACGCGCCGAATGCGCCAGCTTGCAGTCTGGAAACATCATAGCCAGCCACGTTTTTCATCACCTGACCACCAAAGCGAAGGTGCTCACCTAGGCCGTTTATCAGTTTAACGCCCAGAATGGCGTCACGAAGTGAACCACTATAAGGTCGCGATGCTCCGCTTAGCCCAGAGGCAACGGCACCACCCAGCGTTGCTTTCCCATTGAACGCAGGTGGCTCACCAACCAGCATCTGATTGTTCTTCACGAGTGCAGCTTGCAGCTCGGAGATACGTGTGCCTGTGCGCGCACTAATGACAAGCTCGGACGGTTTATAAGAAATGATCCCCTGATGCGCAGATAGGGAGACAGGCTCACCAATCGGTTCTCTGCCATAAAAAGCTTTCGAGTTGCCTCCCACAATATTGAGCGGCCTTTTGTCGACATAGCATCTTTGACCTGCTGGATTAACTCATTTGCTATATCACTCATTGTTGCCTCCTTGGGAGGCAAGTAGCGTGCGATGCTCCTGACAATGCTTAGGCTGTGGGATCCCTTTGCCTGGGTTTAATATCTCTTTGGGGTCGAGAGCACGTTTAATGCGGTGGAATTGTTCCAACTCAGCATCGTTAAACTGATGGTGCATTTCATTGATTTTCTCCACACCTACACCGTGTTCGCCAGTGATACAACCACCTGCTTCAACACACGTTTTAAGTATTTCTGCGCCAAAAGCTTCGGTTTTTTCAAGCTCTCCCGGAACGTTTGCATCGAACAAGATAAGAGGGTGGAGATTACCATCACCGGCGTGAAAAACATTCGCGACGCGAAGGCCGTAGTATCGAGAAAGCTGGTGGATTTTTGTAAGCACATTCGCGAGTTCTCGCCTTGGAATTGTACCGTCCATGCAGTAATAATCTGGAGAGATACGGCCAACCGCAGGAAACGCAGATTTCCTTCCTTTCCAAATCAGTGCGCGCTCAGCTTCGGTTTCGGAGACACGAATAGAGGTTGCACCTGATTGTTGAAATATATGCTGAACAGACGCTATTTGATGGGTCACATCGTCGATGTCGCCATCGAGTTCACACAGCAACAGTGCCTCTGCATCAGTTGGATAGCCTGCTTGTGCGAAGTCTTCTGCCGCGGTGATAGCGTAGCTATCCATCATTTCCAAACCCGCAGGAATAATGCCTTGGCTGATCACATCATTGACTGCGTTAGCCGCTTTCTCAACGCTATCAAAACCAACAAGTACCACTTTCGCTGTTTCAGGAATAGGGAGCAATTTGACGTTGATTTCGGTGACAACGCCCAACATCCCTTCAGAGCCAATCATCAGTGCTAACAAGTCGAAACCAGCGACATCGCAGCTTTGGTTGCCAATGTCTATTCGCTTACCCTCTGACGTTACAACGACAAGTGAATACACATTGTGAACGGTGAGACCGTATTTTAAACTGTGCACTCCACCAGCATTTTCTGCGATGTTCCCGCCAATTGAACAAGCAATTTGTGAGGATGGGTCTGGCGCATAGTATAGGTTACAGGTAGATGCTGCTTCTGAGATGGCGAGGTTTCTCACACCGGGCTGTACGGTAGCCATGCCATTGTCTCTATCAATGGAGAGAATTTGGTTTAAACGGGCGAGCGAGAGAAGAATGCCGCCTTTTATTGGCAGCGCACCGGCAGAAAGCCCAGTTCCTGCGCCGCGTGCGACAACGGAAATGTTCATCTGAAAACACAAGGACATTACTGCCATCACCTCTTTGGTGTCGGCAGGCAGCACTACATAGTCCGGCAATTCGGTATAAACGGACAGCCCATCGCACTCGTAAGGGCGTTTTGTCTCTTTGTCAGCGATTACATAGTCTTCGCCAACAATGCCGATAAGTGATTGATACAGCAAACTTTCCACAGCGGCTTCCTATCTATTTCCTTGATAATCAAACCCTAGTTGAGAATCTCGCGCTTTGTCGCTTAATCCTTATGCTATTCGGAAAAGTGTGGGGGATATCTGATTAAGTCGGCAACAACTCTTTAGTGCAATTCACTATTGCCTAGCTGTGCCAATCAATAACGAGCAGTTGATGGACGAACAAGATGAATGATACTGTATATAAAAACAGTTAAGCGGAATGCCAAATGCTGACCACGTTGTCGATCGCGAACTACCGTTCAATCATGGATCTTACCCTCCCTCTCGGACCGTTGAATTTAATTACCGGCCCAAATGGAAGCGGCAAGTCGAATTTGTATAAGGCACTTCGCTTGCTGGCGAAAACGGCATCGGGTGGGGTGATTAATTCACTGGCAGAAGAAGGTGGTTTGCATTCCACGTATTGGGCTGGACCTGAAGAAATTTCTGGTGCAATGCGTCGTGGAGACGTTGAGATTCAAGGAGGGCAACGTAAAAACGTCGTTCGGTTAAAAATGGGATTTTCGAGTGAAACGTTCGGTTACTCCATTTCTCTGGGCCTTCCAACACCGTCGACATCCGCGTTTGGCTTTGACCCAGAGATAAAGCAAGAAACCATATTCAACGGCCCTTACTTTCGACCAGCAAGCAGTTTGGTTGAGCGTAATGGCACTTCGGTGAGGATCAGAAATGGTCGTAAGTGGGAAGTGGCTTCGCAGTACATTCAAAGTTTTGACAGCATGTTTGATTCCCATGCCGACCCGAGTTCTGCCGCAGAAGTTTTTCATGTCAGAGAGATGATCCGAAGCTGGCGTTTTTACGATCATTTCAGAACAGATGCTGATGCGCCTGCCCGTAAGCCCCAACTGGGAACACGAACACCCGTACTTCACCATGATGGGAGAGACTTAGCTGCTGCACTTCAAACCATTATAGAAATTGGTGACAAAGAGGCCTTGGAGAAAGCGATAGAAGATGCGTTTCCAGGTTGTCACCTTGGTGTGATATCGAGTGCGGACGGTCGATTTTCCATCGAAGTTTACCAAAAAGGGTTATTGCGACCACTGACAGGGGCTGAACTATCAGATGGAACATTGCGGTTTGTCCTGTGGGTTGCTGCATTGCTCACTCCGCGGCCGCCGTCTTTGATGGTGCTGAACGAGCCCGAAACGAGCCTTCATCCAGACTTACTGCCGGCTCTGGCCCGTTTGATTGCTCACGCATCGCAGCACTCGCAAATTTGGGTGATCTCCCATGCCAATCGGTTGATAAATGCGTTGAATCAACACCCAGATTGCAACGCTATTCAGCTAGAGAAAGTATTGGGACAAACAGAAGTTCAAGGGCAGGGAATGTTAGACAAGCCGAACTGGTATTGGCCGGATTAAAGCGGAATATCGTGCTGATTATCTTCTCAATTAAATGCGACGAAAATGGCAGATTTTCAAAGGGCTGTGCAGAAGATCAAAAATTTTTGCCCAAAATAGTATGCAATTCTGTATGTAACTCCGAAATTTCGTGTCTATAATTAACTCGCTTAGTTGCACTAGGATGAATATGCACTTGCTCAAAAACCAAGGTCAGCGATAGGCCGAGCAATTGTAAATAACGACAAGGATAATAAGAATGCGGATCCCATTTTATATCAAATTGCTTTTTCCAATCTTGCTGCTGATGGGCTTAATGGCTAGCCCAGTGCTGAACGCTTTTTAGTTGTTGCTTAGAGAAAAAATGGCCACCTAACTAGGTGGCCATTTTTTTATGATTCAGTGCTCTCTAGCGCACAAGGTTTGTCGTAGGGGCGTACCATGCCAGCAATCCGAAATGCAGCAGGAACAAAGTAGAAAGACAGAATCGTCGTCAACAAGGTACCGCCTGCTATCGCAATGGCAAACGGAGGCCAAAAACCACCACCCGCCAAAATTAGCGGGAGAAAGCCGCCAATCGTAGTGATGGTCGTGGAGGTGATATGGCGCCCACAGCTACTTACCGCGTCGACAATAGCCTCTATGTTTCCAGACTTCGCCTCTGGGCTGGCTTTCAACTCGGCCAGAATGACGATAGAAGCATTGATAGCAAGACCGACTAGGCCTAACAAACCGATGATAACGGTAAACCCGAACGGGTAGCCGAACACCCACACGGAAAGAAGCCCCAATCCTGCCGCTTGCACGCCAGCAAGGAAGATAATGCCGCTAAGCCTGAACGAGTTAAATGAGATCACCACGACGGCAATAAGCAAGATGATGACTATGGTGAGATTGGCCATCAGTTGATTCACGGAGTCATTGCGTTCTGCTGACTCGCCACCAAATTCAAGGCGATAACCCGCAGGGAGTTGAAGGTCGGCATCATTCAAAATTTGAGTGAAGGCATTGAGTGCCGTTTGTGGCAAGACACCCGCAGTGATGTAGCTTCAATCACATTAACCCTCTCTCCGTTTCTGCGTGGGATAGCACCACGACTCGGTTCCACACTCAAATCGGCCAATGCCGACAGGGGTAAATCGAATTGCGCAGTGCTTCCTGATACAGGGAAGCGGAGTTGACTGAGTTGGTTGAGGTTTGTCCGTGAGTCATCATCGACACGCACACGCACTGGGATCGATTCGGTACCTTCAATAACGTTCCCTTGAACCATGCCTGACATAGATGCATTTAGCAGAAGGGCAATGTCAGACAAGCTCATTCCCGTCAGTTGGCCTGCTTCTTCATTGACATTGACAGAGATCTTCGGCGTGCCGGGTTGCAGTGTCTCACGGGTATTAATGACATCTGGCGTTTGTGCCATCAAAAGACGAACACGCTCGCTCACTGCTCTCAATGTGTCGAGATTTGGCCCGTAAATGCGCACTTCTATAGGGGCATTAAACGGAGGGCCTTGTTCGAGTTTGCGTACCAGAATCTGAGCATGAGGGAATTTCTGTGACAGTGTCACTTGAAGCTCAGGAATCATCTCATTTGCAGCGTTGAAATCGGTAGCCTTCACCATGGCTTGAGCAAAGTTTGGAGCACCGTGTTGCCTTGCCATCAAGTTATAGTAAAACGAAGGAAAGTTGGTGCCGACAAGCCAACCGACTTGCTCAATATGCTCGTTTTTCTCAAGCACATCATCAATTTGGCGAGTGGTTTCTAATGTTGCACTCATGCTTGCTTGCGGTGCGAGAAATACCTGAATTTCGAACATATCTCGGTCTGAAGGCGGGAAGAACTGCTCAGTGAGTTGCCCAGCGGACCAGAACCCTGCAAACGGAACCGCAAATACCAAGGGGATGGCAAGCCAAGGCAACTTAACGGCCAAACGCACAGAATGGCTAAACAGTTTGCTCAACATTGGCATACTTATACCGGCGTGATACCAACGTGTGCTGGATTCACCTGCAGGCAACCAACGCGCAGCAAACCCAGCAACCAGTAACTGTGAAACCATGTATGAGCCAACCAAAGAGAAGCTCACGGTAATGGCAATGGCACCGACAAACTCACCTGCAGGACCGGGCATCAGGAAGATGGGTGCAAAGGCCAGAATCGTCGTAAGGGTAGAACCCAAAAGAGGTAACCACAGATGGCGAATTGCCTTCATTGCCGCATCGAGACGTTTCACATTCTGCTGTCTGTAGTGCTGAATGGTGTCCACCATCACAATGGCATTGTCCACCATGATCCCTAGTGACACGATAAGGCCAGTGACCGACATTTGGTTGATTGGTAGTCCGGTAAAACTCATCATTGCTAGCGTAAAGGCCGAGGCGATGGGCAACGACAGCGCAACCAAAATGGCGGAGCGAAATCCTAACGTAACAAACAAAACGATCAGAACAAGACCAAAGCCCAATAAGAGGCTATCCACCAAATCTGAAAGGCGAGTTTCTGTGTAGCGGCTTTGCTTGAAAATGGGTTTTAACTGGATGTTGTCCGGCAGCTCACTGCGAAAGCCATCCAGCATTTTGTCGGCAGCCGCTGTCCACTGATCAACGCGAATATTGCTTTGCATCCTTGCTGAAACGAGTACGGCTGGCTCACCGTCGATAATGGCAATCTGCGATGGCGGCTGAGCTTGGGCGCGTTCAACCGTGGCGATGTCCTCAACGCGAATCAAATAACCATTGTCGTCGATGGCGACAGGGACTTGTTTCACACGAGTGATTGAATCAAGTGCGCCAGCGACCTCTAGTTGGAAGCGATTATTCTCGTTGTGAAGCTCTCCGGCTGCATTTTTAGCATCGGCACCAACGATTGAATTTGAAAGGGAAAGGGCGGTTTTGCCAAGTGCACTGGCATCGACAATGTCTAAAGTAACCAGTATTTCTTCGTCTGGGACGCCATGGGTATCGACAAATTCGGTACCGGATAAATTACGCCAGCGTTTGGCGAGCTCTTTGGCGTAGCGACCAAGAATGAGTTCATCGACGTGACCGTTTCCTTGCCATTGAAGCGCGGTGATATAGGTGAAAGCGTTGGAGTGGTCATTATCGAATTCAGGCTCAAATGCGTCATCCGGTAACAACGGCACTGCATCGCTGAGTTTGTCACGAATCTTCGACCATACAGGTTCTGTTTCCGTCAGGTCGTCATTCAGCTCCACCGTAATGACAGAAATTCCCGGCTTGGACTGAGATTCGATCAGGTTTATCTCATCCAACGAGCGAAGTTCGTTTTCGATAAGTTCAGTGACCAGCGCTTCGACCCGTGAGGCACTGGCACCGGGATAAGGCGTGGTAATCGTCGCCCAGCGGTTTATAAGTGCTGGATCTTCCGCACGCGGCAACGTGGATAGGGCAGAGAACCCTGACACCAAGATGAGTACAGTAAAGAGCACCAAGAGCCGCGTATTTTTAAGGAGCTTCTCCATAAGAATTACTCCTCAGAAACGGTGACTTGTTGCCCGGAGACAATACGATGAACGCCGTCCGTGACAACCCTGTCGCCGTTGCTAAGCGGGCCTGAGACATAAGCCCTGTTTTCATCAGCATGGACGACTTGTACTGAACGTCGCGCAATTTCCGTGGTTCCGGCTTCGTTCTCGGTCGTAGTGAACACGTTCCACGTGCCGCGCAACCCGTCAGTCAGGCTGGTTAGTGGTATCCAAAAACCTTCTGCTTCGAATTCGCTGTTGTCTTGCAGATAGGCGAGTTGTCCGTTGATTACCATCGCCTGCTCAGGTAGCGCGTAACGAAGTTGTACCGTCCGCGATCTTGCATCGATTGCCGCACCGGGATTCAGTAACGTGGACGGGAAGATCTCATCACCGATTCTGATGTTCGCTTCGCGCTTTTCAACCAATGCAGCGAGATATTTAACAGGCACACCGATCCGAGCTTCATTTTGACGTTGGGAAAGCAAAGTGAGGGTAGGAGAGCCCATGTTGACGACGTCGCCTTCAGACACAAATCGTTCGCTGATCTTGCCATCGTAAGGCGCATAGATGGTCGACTTTTGCTTACGCAGCGTGTTGGACGCGATGGATGCTTCTAACTCTCGGACGTTGGCAAGTAACGAGTCTCGCTGGCTGGTCAACGAATCAATTTCAGCATCTGCGCTGAACCCTTTTTTCTTGAGTTGACGCTGACGTTGCAAATTGGTTTTGATTAAATCGAGTTGAGCATCGAGTTGTTCCAACTGTGCTGACAATTGACGAGACTCGGTATCCAGCAGTTGGGTGTCGAGTTGAATGAGAGGTGTCCCTTTCTGTACGGTATCGCCAACATCGACCAATAACGTATTCACCTTCCCAGAAAGCTCAAAGCCAAGATTGGCACTTTGCCCAGCCTGAACCGTACCAACAAACTCTTTTTTGATCTTATAGCTAGGTTCAATGTTTACCGTGGTGACAGTGACGCTAGGCAATGCGATGTCAGCCACCTCGTTATTGGGTTCGGATTGAGAGTTACAGGCAGTCAGTGCAGTGAGTGAAGTCACAAACACCAATTTGGTCGTCCATTTACGCATTGCGAAAGTCCCATCGTCCGTTTATCTTTTAGACTAGACTGTCCAGTCCAATTTGACTAAAAATAAATCAAGTAGACTAGACTGTCCAGTTTGATTTGGTATTATTTTTGTACATATTTGGTCAGGGACTTCAATGACAGCACATATTCTTCAACGAAAAGAGCAGAAACGTCAGCAGATACTTGAAGCAGCATCCAGCCTGTTCTCTAAGCAGGGATACGGTATTTCCATGGATGCGATAGCTGAATGTGCAAACGTCTCTAAACAAACGGTTTACGCGCACTTCAGCAACAAAGATCAGCTCTTTGAAACCTGCATTGTTGAGAAGTGTAAAAGTGCAGGCATCGATTGGGATTTGGAAAAGGACCACAGAAAGCCAGACGTTGTTTTGAAGGAATACGGTTGGCAGTTTCAGAATCTGGTTCTGGGGGAAGATGCCATCAATATGTTCCAGAACATCGTTCGCCAAGCGGATTCACACCCAGAGATTGCGGGCATCTACCTTGATCAAGGCCCAACGCGCAATGTCTTGTTGTTAAGTGGTTATCTGAAGTTGCTGGTAAAAAGTGGTGATTTGCCGCACTGCAAAGACACAGAGCAAGCGGCGATGCAACTGTTGTTGATGCTGCATGGGCGGTCTGTTTACTGGGCGTACTTTGGCTTTGATGCCAATGAAAGTGATGCAGTGAGACGTGCCTACACCGATAACTGCGTTGACGTGTTTTTGCGCGGGTATGGCTACAACATCTAATCAGTGACCATCAGGCTTTTGTATTCATCAAACGCGAATTGGTCTGTCATGCCGCTGATGTAGTCCTGCAAGAGGCGGCACCTTAAATAGAACTCCCACAAACCCGAGGATTCAATCTGAGCGTCTTTCAAAGCCAAGCGGTATGCCGCAACGTGCTTTTGAGAGAGTTTGTTGAATAAGCGTCGCTCGACAGGGTAGTAGCGTCCTTCTCCGTTGACGATTTTAGTAAAGTCTTCACGGGGAAGATCAAGCAGAGGGCGGTATTCATCCAATAAACCCCCGATGATTTTGTAGCCTTGCAGCTCAAGCGTCTCGACTTCTTGGTCGTTAAAAACGTGCTCAATGGCGACTTGCTTAAACGTCTTTGCAATAGCGTGGAATTGGCTGTTGTCTTCCAGCAGCGCACGATTGAAATCACCGTTGTAAACAGCAGAGAGATTGTCGGTAAATTGCTTCGCCGCGTGACTCACTAACGGATGAACCATGGCAACGCGCAGTTTGATGAAAAAACGATGTGGCTTGCTAATTTCATCGGTTTGCGATTGTCGGTATACCTCGTCTAATGCTTGTTCGAACGTCGTTGTTCGATAGATAGGTCGGTTCTCTGGTTCAAGGGCTCGATATGTTTTCTTGAGCAATTCTGTCAGTTTCTCTAACGACAGAATGCGTTTCTCAACGGCATCTTCGATGTCGGCCAAACAATACGAAATGTCGTCAGCAGCCTCCATGATGTAGCTGAGCGGATGACGACAATATTTGGTCATCCGCATTTCTTGCATCAAATCATTCACGTAAGGCTTTTCGGTTAGGTAAAACCCGACTTTCTTAGTGAGATAGGCTTTATCGGAAGGTGCTTCTTGTTTTGGCTCTGTGCCGGGCCTTGTGTACTTAAGTACGCTGCTGCTTGGCTGTAGGTTAGATTGAAACGGTGCAGAGAGTGAATAAGGCGGATGGCTTGGGCATTGCCGTCAAAATGGCAAAGCTCTTGCTCGACAGCCGCGATTTCGGTGCTGGGTGACTCTGCTATTAAACCTTGCATAGGCGACAATTGACGGAGGTTTTTCTCAAACCATCGGTTGATAGCATCCTCACCGCAATGGCCAAAGGGAGGGTTGCCCATGTCGTGCATCAAGCAAGCAATTTCGACGAGCGACTCCACGGCGCGTTCCATGCCATCTAAACCATAGCTTGAAGGGATGTTTTCTAGTCTTTCGAATATAGAGTGAACGATGAACCGCCCAATCTGCTGCACTTCCATGGAGTGTGTCAGGCGGCTTCGCACCGCCGAGTTGCGTTCGAGAGGAAAGACTTGGGTTTTCTGTTGAAGCGTCGGATTGGGCTGAGTTGATGATTCGACCTCGGTCGCTTTCAAATGCGCGTTGAATTGACCTTGGGGTGCTTTCTTTTGATGTGTTTTTCCCGTAAGGACGCGCTGCACTTATCTTGGTACCGAAATCGATTTGAGCATGGTGTGTTCTCAGCAATAAATAACGCGATTTCATTACCTTATATCCGAACGGGAAGATTGTACACTTTATGCCCGCCGAATCCTGCGCGGGACGGTAGTTCGAACTGTTACAACCTCTACGAAAACGCTCAGCCGAGAAGTAACAGGGTGAGCGCAATACCTGCCGCCGCACCCACACTAAATACCATCAAACCTAAAACGCTGCGTTGTGCTCGCTTTGATACATACATATGCAATTTCCGTATACTAAAAACTTATCCCTAAAGTAACAGCAACTTGTGTGCCAATAATTTGAAACCTTATTTTTCATGGTGTTAGGCGTATCGTTGTTTTGTGTTTGCATTCATGAGGTAAACTTTACCGCTCAGTTTGGCGAAGTTTGCACACCAAAATAAGGGGTTGTGATGTCGTTTTTAGAAGGAATTCACCATGTTGCGATCATCGTAAGTGATTACGAGACGTCCAAACGTTTTTACACGGAGGTTTTGCGACTTCCGACCATTAACGAGACCTATCGTAGCGAGCGAGATTCGTGGAAGTTAGATCTAAGTTTACCTGATGGTGGTCAGCTCGAAGTTTTTTCCTTTCCGAATAGCCCAGAGAGGCCTTCCTACCCAGAAGCGCAAGGCCTGAGACATTTAGCTTTCCGCGTGAAAAATTTAGAGAGGGCGATTGAGGCTCTGAACAGCCAAGGTGTGGAGACTGAGCCTGTCCGTGTTGATGAATTGACCGTCAGACGGTTTACTTTTTTTGCAGACCCTGACGGCTTGCCGCTAGAGCTCTATGAAGAGTAATCATCGATAGATCCTTCCTCTCACTGCTAGCTTCTCAGGAATGTCTTTGACAGGCGTTCCCCTTAAATACACGTCGCCTGACACCCGTAAGTCTGGTGGAAGGCGAGTGACCTTGGTGTTCGACAAGTAAAGATTGCCTTTGACGTTCAGCCTACGCGGCAATGCCGCTATAGGTGTGTCAACCAAACTCAAATCTCCATTTACCGTCAGGCCAGCAGGTAAGACAGCAATCTGAGAGCCAGTAAAGTTCATGTATCCGCCAACATCGATTTTAGGAATGCGTGTGAGCTTGCTGTGTGACGCGTTGAGATAGCCTTTTACCACCAGTGTGTCAGGTAAACGTGTAATGTTGCTGGCTTCAATATCTAAAAAACCATCGATAGTGAGGTCTTCTGGCAAGGTCTCAAAATGCGTATTGTTTAAGCGAAGGTTGCCATAAGTGTCGATATAACCGTGCAATTTTACGGTGTCCACGAAATGGGGTTTTGACTTGTTAAACGCGAGTGCAGGCCCTGGCAGTAAGAGGCTGAAAATCAGTAAAAGCAATACATTTCTAGAAAACATCAGGCCTAAGTCTCTGGTAACTCTTTATAATATTTTTAACCGTGTTTATTAATTCTTCAAGCAGAAAGAACTCACGAAATTCGTCGTTGTTAATTATATAACTTACATTATCCTCAAACAGTAAAATATCGAGTAATTCTTTCTGGAATTAAGCGTGGTATTTAAAACGACTTGACGCTCTCACTTCCTCACTAAATGTTGAATAATTGTTCGTGCTTTAACAATATTTACACTATTGATTTTTGACTCAAGATCCCAATTTTGCAGATTGACCTTTGATGTTTAGCCAGTAAAGCACAAGTGATTTTCTCATCCTATTCAGCAGAATGAAGCCATTTAGTGTCTGGCGTTATGCAAACTAAAGTTACATTTATACGCTGAATGCAGGCGGGCATTTATCACATTATTTATTGTTCATCACATATTGCTTTGCGTAAACCAAACACTACAATAGGAACCCTAATTTTATTTGCAAAAATAATTCGAGTTATACCTCATTTTAATTTAGATGTAGGGTCGCCAGAATATTGCGGCCCATGAAAGCGATATTTAATGAATACAAAGCGAATTGGTAAGTCATTTTTGTCACTGCTTAACCCCTATAAAATAGAAGCGGTGACGCGCTCATTGCGCGCAATGCGTGATGGTATGCTGTGGCTTGTACCCTGCTTGATTGTGTCGAGTATTTTAGGCTTTGCGGCAAGCATGCTTGAGTTCTTGGAAGTCGACGCGCCTGTCTTCATCCATGAACTGAATATACTCAGAGTCTCATTGACCTCGCTTTATCCTTATCTTTTCGCTGCGAGCATCAGTATGATGCTTGCCATTCAATGGCGACTCCCTCGGCCACCTATCGCCGTGCTGTGTATGTCTTATGTCGCCGTTGCCGAAAAGACACTGGGGTACGAAAACCAACTTTCATCCATCATGCTGACCTTTATCGGTCTCACGCTACCGCTTTACGCCGTTCCTTTGCTCTCCAAACTGAAAAAACAAAAATGGGCGAGACTCGTTGAGAGCGAAGTTTCCGGCAAGCTAGTAAAAGATGCGATGAACCTGATTGTGCCGGTGTGCTTGTTACTTTTGTCGTCATGGCCGTGACAAAGATACTGTGGATTTGTGATGCGTGGTTTGACTCTGCCGCTTTCCTACAAGGATTCGACCCTATCAATGAACCCTACACTGTAGACGATTTTCTCGTTATTAAACTCTTTCCTTTGGTTCTTGGGAATTCATGGTTATTACGCGTTAACACCGCTTGTTACGCCACTTATCGAAGCACTCGATATCAACCGCCTTATCTATAACGCGGGCGGTGTTCCGGGCAACATCATGAACCTCTCCACCTTGTCTTCGTTCATGTTTATCGGAGGCTCAGGTGCCACGCTAGGTCTCGCGTTCGCGATTGTCCTGTTTTCCAAAGACAAGGTGATGCGTGTTATCGCCATAACCAGTGTTCCGTTGGGGCTATTCAACATCAACGAGATACTGTTGTTTGGTTTGCCGATCATTTTTAACCTGCGCCTTTTGATGCCATTTTTCCTTGCCCCATTAGCAAATATGTTAGTGAGCGTAACGGCGATGAAGCTGGGGTTAGTCGCGATTCCTGTTGTCATGGCTCCGATAACCAGCCCGCTGGTGCTGAATGCGTTTATCTCCACGGGCGGCGACATTCGCGCTGTTGTGCTGCAACTCATACTCGTGATCATGAGTACGTTGATTTACTGGCCGTTTGTTCGATTGTTGGATAAACACGTAAAAAGACGCGATTTGTACATTCCTTCACTCGATACGACATTCACTCGTCGTGAAGAAGAAGCCTACGTGCTTGCCGTTGATCCGGTGACAGAATCACTGAAAAAAGTGCGTGAAATAGAAGGTGTTGAGAAGCAACTAGAAGCACTGTCTACACGTGAATTCTACCTGGAGTTTCAGCCTCAGGTATCTGGTAAAACACGTCAAGTTGTAGGCGCTGAAGCACTCATTCGTCTTCGTGACAGCAATGGAAAGGTTGAATCGCCGGCCAAGTTTTTGCCTGTGTTTGAAAAAGCCAACCTGATGAAAGACATCGATACATGGGTAATTCGTCAGTCTGTTCAACAAAGCAAAGAGTGGATTGCCCAAGGCTTTTACATGCCGATCAGCGTGAACGTTACCAGCCATACGTTGACAGACTTGGTGGTGATGGAAGAAGTGTTGGATCTGATCGCTGAAGTTCCTGGTTTGCTGCACTTCGAAATTACAGAAGAGTCACTGTTAGAAAAAGAGTCGGTTGTCGAGTCATCCATTTCGCGTTTACACGAAGCAGGCTCAACCGTTCACATTGATGATTTTGGTACGGGTTACAGCTCACTCAGTTATCTGAACCGCTTTGATATCGATGCGATCAAAATTGACCGCAGCTTTGTCGTAGCACTCTCTACTGAACGCGGAAAGCAAGTGTTCTATAGCCTTGTGGGTATCGCGAAACAGCTCGGGATGAACATCATCGTCGAAGGCGTGGAGACTGCCGAGCAGTACAACATCGTCACACGAGAGACCGATGCCGTGGTGCAAGGCTGGTATTTCAGTAAGTCTGTCTCAGCAAAAGACTTCAAGAAATATGCTTTACAACGCAGTGCGCTCTCGTCGAAAACCGCCAAGACAGTAACTGAAGTGTCTTTGTAATCCTCAGCGGTTATTGTTTGCCAGAAAACGCCTCTTCTAACGTGAGAAGCAGGCGTTTTCCTTTATCCCCATTTTCTTCCAAGTATGCTTTCCTGACGGGTGCCGCCAGCTTTTTAAAGCGGTTCCGTTCTCGCTGCGTTAAGTGCACCAATATCATGTCGGGCTTATAGTGTCTGATCTTCTTCAGTTGGGCGGCATTTAAAGCTATCTGGTGTTGATAGATATAATCAGACATATGTTTGAAAGCCTCGCCGAGCATCTCCTTTTCATGCTTGCTCAATGATAGATACCAAGATTGGTTAGCGATGATAGATGTCGTAAAACGTTGTTGGCCAGCCCAAATGAGATAGTCGGTGACTTCGTAAAACTTCATCTCTTCTATGGCAAACAGTGGATTCACTTGGCCATCGATGATCGACGTTTGTAATGCGCCATAAATCTGGGAGTAAGGCAGAGGGATGGGCTCTGCGCCAAACAGTGTATAGGTCTGTTTGATCAATGGCGCGTTCATCACCCGCATTTTAAAACCGCCAAAATCACGAGGATGACGCACCAGTTTGTTGGTCGACCATACCATTTCACCTTCAAGATACAGCGTCATCAAACGGAGGTTTTTGTCGATGAGTGCATCACCAATGACCTCGTAAATTACTTTGTTTGTACTGAGCACTTGTTGGTTGATTCGATCATCGGCAGAGAACAGATAGGGAATGGTAAATACTTGTATTTCTGAGATAAGGTCGCCAAGAATCCCTGTTGAAGCGTGAGTCAGTTGAAGGGTGCCATTAGCGGTTAACGCGGTGAGATCTTCAGACTCACCCAAGGTACCGTAACTGAAAATGTCGACCTTTATTTTGCCTTCAGACTTGCTCTCTACCAGCCGCTTAAACTCCTGCGCATAAACGTCTTGTACCGAGCCATCAATTTCCTCGAGCCCGAATCGCCAGACCTGAGTTTCTGTATCGTCAGCATGTGTCTGCAATGAAGCGAAAGAAAAAATGAGGAAGAAAAGGAACTTTAACGTGGCAGGGGTACAACTCGACATCATGCGCGGTCCTTCTGTGCGGTCGATTCATTTTCTGGGTTCAATAGATATTCCTGTGACTATAGCGTAGCCGAATCGAAAAGAGTGATGCTGTCAGAGTTTTGATTTTGAAAGGAAGAAATGTTGCGGTCAGGTTATGACTGCGGGTTGCAAATTAACAAAAAATGTCCGTAGGGTCATGGAGTGTATGGGAAGAATTTTCCATGATGGGACTGGGATATTTCATACGAAAAATAAAGTGAAAACCCACCTATCTATTTCTCGAATAAGGAAATTCAACATGCACAAACCCATAGTACTTTCAGCGATCACGCTGAGTATAGTGGCGGCTTTTCCGTCTTGGGCGGTGGATTGTACATCATTGCCTACTTGGGAAAATTCAGCGGTTTACACAAGTGGAGAAGAAGTCGCTCACCTTGGTGAGGCGTACAAAGCAAATTGGTGGACATCGGGAAAAAATCCCGCTGACCATTCAGGACAATGGCAAGAGTGGCAATCACTGGGTCAATGTTCTGTCGCAGGTAACCAGCCACCAACCATCAGTGTCACTTCTCCTCTAAACAATGCTCAATTAACTGATGGTGATGTCATCACCTTGTCGGCTGACGCTGCGGATGCAGACGGCTCGGTGGCTGATGTCGAATTTATGGCTAACGGCTCAAGCTTAGGTGTGGTTACTCAATCACCTTACACGCTTAACTGGACGCCGCTGACCGGAGACTACGTTATCTCAGCCGTGGTGACAGACAACGAAGGTGCCACAGCAACATCTGAAGTGTCTGTTCGTGTTGTGCCAACAGACGTTGCTGCGCCGCCAGAAGCCACGCTGCTTAACCCAACGGCGCAATCCCAGATAAAAGAGGGAGAGCAAGTCCTTATCCAAGCATCGGCAACGGACGCTGATGGTATTGTCACCTTGGTTGAGTTCTATGTAGATAATGCACTTGTGGGACAAGATGATACTTCTCCTTATGAAGTGTCTTGGACGGCAACGAAAGGTCTCCGCACCTTTAAAGCGAAAGCGTTTGATCAGGATGGATTGTCCGGATGGACTGGCGAGGTATCGGTCAACGTAGAAGGGGAAACCGTCGGCGGTGGTTGCGCTGGCGTTCCTGTCTATCAAGCAGGTACAGCATATTCGGTGGGAGATATCGTTCAAAACGGCAACTACAAATACCAATGTGATGTGGCAGGTTGGTGCTCGTCGGATGCTGCCTGGGCATATGAACCGAACAATGGTGCTCACTGGCAAGATGCTTGGACGGAGCTGGGTATTTGCGCCATCGTCCCAACAGTTTCGTTCACATCACCTGCAGACAATGCAACGGTACTTGCTGGAAGTACTGTGTCATTGGCAGTAGATGCGACCGATGCGGATGGCTCCGTCAGTGGGGTTGAGTTCCTTGCTGATGGTAAGAGCGTAGGGACTGATAACTCGGCACCGTATTCTGTTGATTGGCTAGCATCGGGGCTTGGCAATGTTAACTTGAGTGCCGTTGCGACAGACAACGAAGGCAATACTGGATCTGATGCAGTCTTGGTGACCGTTAGCGATCAGCCTGTCGTGGCAACGCTGACTTCACCAACTACTGGCACTAGCGTTGGTTTAGGCAAAGCGGTTCAACTGGAGGCTGAAGCGAGCTCGTTTGCAGGCGTGATCACCAAAGTAGAGTTCGCGGTTGATGGTGTCGTCGTTGCAACGGATACGTCTGCGCCTTACAGCGCAAGTTGGACGCCTGGCGCTATCGGTTCTTACGTCGTTTCTGCTGTAGCAACGGACGATTCTGGACTCACCGCAACGACGGATGGCGCGACGGTTAAGGTCTTCGAACAGTCCGCTGTGAAGCATAAGTTGATTGGTTACTGGCACAACTTTGTAAACGGTGCAGGGTGTCCAATGAATCTCAGCGAAATGTCTGACGCGTGGGACATCATTGATATCGCCTTTGCTGAGAACGATCGTAACAGTGATGGTACGGTTCACTTCAACCTCTATGCTGGCGACATCTACAGTGACTGTGCGCCGTTGGATCCTCAGCGATTCAAGCAGGATATGGCTGCACTTCAAGCGAAAGGTAAAGTGTTCGTGCTCTCTCTAGGCGGTGCGGAAGGAACCATTACCCTGAACACCGACACGGATGAAGCGAACTTCGTAGCAAGCTTGACTGACATCGTGAAGGAGTGGGGCTTTGACGGCTTGGACGTTGATCTCGAAAGTGGGTCAAACCTACTTCATGGTTCCCAAATTCAGGCGCGTTTGCCAAGGGCATTGAAACAAATTGAAACCAACCTTGGTGGCGATATGTACCTCACGATGGCACCTGAGCATCCTTATGTTCACGGCGGCATGATCGCATACAGTGGTATCTGGGGGGCTTATATTCCGTTGATTGACGAGTTGCGAGATACCTTGGATCTCTTGCATGTTCAACTTTATAACAACGGTGGCCTGCCTAACCCTTACTTGCCCGGTTCTGCACCAGAAGGCTCTGTCGATATGATGGTTGCGCAGTCTAAGATGCTGATAGAAGGGTTTGAGTTGGCCAATGGGCAGATGTTCGCGCCACTTCGTGATGATCAAGTTGCGATTGGTTTGCCATCAGGACCAAGCTCTGCAAACTCGGGTCAAGCTCCGACGCAGAACATTCTGGATGCGTTGGATTGCTTAACCAAAGGCACGCGTTGTGGAACAGTTGTACCTGCCTTTAACTACCCTAACTACGGCGGCGTTATGACGTGGTCGATTAACTGGGATCAGCATGATGGCTTTAACTTCTCTGGCCCTGTGGGTGATAAGTTAAAAGCGATGAATGCAGGCCAGTAAAATCTCTGGCGGTAAAATAAAACCGGGAGCTTAGGCTCCCGTTTTTTTTGAAGCCAGATCTAAATAGGCATTTATATGCTTATCATATGCGAATACTCCAATTAGCTTTTACTTATTGAGACAGTTGTCTACCGCCCATGTTTCTAGACTTATGCCTTTGGCCCTAACTTGGGTCTGCTTTAGATCTAGCCGAAAAATCTGAGAGACTGAGCGGTATGAAACTCAATATGCATGAACTGATTGCATCGATTTATGAGAGCGCATCCAACCGCGACTGGATGCCCGCGCTAGAAAAACTGCAGGGCGAATTGGGAGCAAATAGATGTATTTTGGGGAGCTTCAACCCCAAAGAACTCACACCAAATTCATTGCACATCACCAACCTCCCGCCCGTAATGGCATCGTTCCAAGACACCTATGTGCATGATCCTATCTACAAAGTGGCAGCGAGAGTGCCGCCAAGAGAAGTGATGATCCTCAACTCTGTTCAGAAAGAAGCACCTTTCAAAGGCAGTTGGTTTTTTAACGAATATCATGTGCGCGGTGATGTCGGACACATCATGGGCAGTAACTTCATACTTAGCGAAGAGGAGTATGCCTTTGTGGCGCTAAACAGAAGTTCGAAGCAGGCAGGCTTTGATGATGAAGAATACAAAGTCTTAAGTGCCTTAATATCTCACTTTGTCACTGCGTTTGATATCTACGAGAAAAACTGCCAACACGCGCAAAATAAAGTCATTTTTGAAGCGATTTGCAGCGCGTACCATTGCGCAATTTGTGTCGTAGACGAATCGGGTAGAGTGCAGTTTTCGAATGAGTTAGCCGAGGAATTGTTCCGAAAATACCGTGGATTAAGCATCTACCAAGGGAGGCTGACGTCTTGTTATTCACTGATAAACAGTCAGCTTGCGCAAGGATGTCAGAACATTGCAGCCATGGGGATGGCCTCACCGCAAATGACGATTCCGATTATGGCTTCAGAGAAGGAACCTGCCATGCAGGTACGACTTTCTCCCATCGTGACGGATGAAAACTATCATGCAAAACAAAATGTTCGTGTGCTGGTTTCGGTAAAAATTGCAGAGAGCAAACCCATTACCTACATGTCTCAAGCGTACGGATTTACAAAGTCAGAAGCGCGAGTAGCAGAGCTTTTGGTGCAAGGGAACTCATTACAGGAGATTTCAGACACACTGTTCCGATCACGGGAAACCATCAAGACCCATTTGAAAAATCTGATGAGCAAAACCAAAACCCATTCACAGACAAAGCTGATCAGTGTATTGCTACAACACAGTTTCTAGCGCGCAGCGTAAGGTGTCTTTAAGGAAACCGGACGTCTTCACCAAAATGCTGTGTATTATCACCCAGATGGGTGAAGCGAAGACAAAGATGACAAGCCACACTAACAATGACATGTATAAACACCGTCAAGTGTTTACAACATCGTCAGTTCAGTACTCAGACATAAATTTAAAATGTGGCTAGGATCTACCTCCCGATCATACGTGACGGGAGGTCTTTTTTATGGCTTTATCACGCCACCATGATAGTGCAGCTCGTACACTTTTTTACCTTCGAACTTTATCCACTCGTAACCGGTGAAGCTTTCTACTGATCCTGAATTGGTGTCATGGTAAGTGCCAAGTTCTGTTTCATTCACCGAGTCTCCTAAGAAATGCCCGGTTTCATAAAGCTTAGAAAGGCTGTCTAAGACGACAATGCCGGCTTTTTCCCCATCGAAAATAGAGGGTTCGATAATTCGACCGTAGTAGTTCATTGCCCAAACAGGTTCACCATCAAAATACACTGTTTCCTGTCCAAGAAAGTCTGTTCCGCCAAAATAACTATCGAGGTACTGAAAACGTCCTTCTTGGAATTGGATGTCATGTGACCCTAAGCGAGAAGGCAGGCATTTGGGTGCTCTAGCGACATAGGCGTTTGCTTTTGCTTTAACGATAAATGCGTAAAGTGATTCCGACGTAAAACCTATCATGTTGTCTTCCGATGAAATGAAAAACCGATAATAACTGTATGTATGAACAGTATTTGCGAGATGTGTCATGTTTCGCAACTTTTTGAAATTATTGTCTATAATTTCATCAGGTTTCAAAAATGAGGCATCAACATGGGTGAATGGTTGAATAAAGAAGTTGCCGGTTTCGACATTGCGGTGATGACAAAACGCACTGTTGGTAACCTCGGCAAAGAATACGAAAGCTCGGGAAAGGGAAAAGAGTGGCATTCCAGCCGGACAGTGCGGTTGGAAGGATTCAATGACTTCCGCGTCATCAGCCTAGATACAATTTGGCAGCAAATGTTGGAAAATAAAGAGACTCAATTCTCGGGTGTCGTGCTGGCATTGGAAACCATTGTTAAGCTCGGTGATACCCTTCAACTTGAAACACCCTACGATGTTGAAATAAACATTACGTATTGATAAGTACTCCTACCATATGGGTTGGCTCTTTTGCAAAGGGCTGATCCTCCATTCAAAAATCCGCAATAAACACGCAATAAAGTGCTGTTGATGTGTACGGCCTGGAGCAATGATTTCTATTCATCAAAATGACGCTGTACAGTGATTTCGAATGCCATTTCGGTATCCAAAACGTCGACGTTCCTCTCAATTGGCAACGATGGGTGAGCGTTCATTTGTGGCTGGATTTTCAACAACGATATAAACCGCACATCGCGTTGATGAATTAGGGATTATTGTAGTGATGGCTGCGCCAAATTTGGCGTTTTAGTAACCGTATGTTCTTGGGAAAGAAGGAACACTATATGGGTAAACTCTTTTACGTTGTTGGCGCATCAGGAGCAGGTAAAGACACTGTTATTGATTCGGCGCGAGAGCTGTTTGGTGATCACCTCGTGATTGCACACCGTTATATCACTCGTTCGGTTCTCACTGGGCGAGAAAACCATGTGGCATTGACGGAGGTGGAGTTTGAACAGCGCATTAAACATCGTATGTTCTCAATGCATTGGCAGGCCCATGGGTTGCGCTACGGTATCGGTAAGGAAATCGAAAACTGGTTAGCGTCAGGTGTCAATGTCATGGTGAACGGTTCTCGTGCTTATTTGCCTTATGCCAAAGAAGTGTTTGGACGTCGCCTTCAAGTGGTATGGGTAGCGGTTCGTCCAGATATCCTTCAGCAAAGGTTGGAGGCACGCGAGAGAGAGAACAATGAGGACATCACGGAAAGACTGGAGCGCGCAATTCGCTATGATGCGGTAAGACCAACATCCGCCATATTGATTGATAACAGTGGTTCTGAACAAGACACGGCGCGCCAAGTTCAGGAAAAACTAGAGCAGATAATTCGTCTACCGTTTGCTGAAAAAGTGTAAACGGGAGGATCAGTAACCAACAAGGTGACTGAAATCTCATTTTCCATGAATTGCTAATAAACAATCGCGAATTTGCGTTGATTGCTCTGAGATAGAGCGATTAAGAGAATTCAAAATTGGGTCAGTGTTGAGACATCTATTTGTTTCTACAGCGTACTAGTCTGTGTGGGTCAGAATTGTTTGCCAGCTCATAAGGCGGTACATGGTTTGTGGTTGGGTACGTCGAGATTGATGTTCGAGAGGTAAACAGAAGCGAATACTAATAACTAGAAGTGAGGTAAAAAACCTAACTTCTTCTGTTTTATCAGGGATAGATAAATGCTCAAACTTACCTTGTTGGGAACCGGGGCTGCCGGTGGCGTGCCTTTGTATGGTTGCGAGTGTCCGGCATGCGAACGCGCGACCATGCAACCCGCTTTTGAACGCAGACCTTGTTCTGCAATGGTGGAGTGGGGTCGAAGCAGCTCTCAAGAACGCCTTATCATCGATGCAGGGTTGATGGACCTCCACGCCCGTTTTCCCGCAGGCACCTACAAAGGGTTTCTCCTTACGCACTTCCATGTCGATCATGTCCAAGGTTTTTTCCATATGCGATGGGGAAAAGCGGAGTCGATCCCGGTATGGTGCCCCGATGATCCAGAAGGCTGCGCGGACTTGCTAAAAAATCCGGGATGTCTGCGTTTCCTACCTGAAATGAAGCATGCTGAAACCATGACAATTAACGGGCTTAGAGTGACACCACTTGCCATGAAACACTCGCGCCCCACCTTTGGTTATTTGCTTGAGTTTGGCACTAAATCTATAGCGTATTTGACAGACACTGAAGGTCTTCCTGCGCATACGATGGACTTTCTGCGTTCTCAAAGAAGGCTGAATGCGTTGGTGCTAGATTGCAGTTTTCCACCCAATCATGATGGCACCAATCACGGTGACATAGAAAATGCCAAGCGAATCTATGAGGTGCTCAACCCCGACGAGTTAATCATCACCCACATAGGCCATGAGCTCGATCATTGGCTGATGAACAATGATGTTCCTGATTGGCTGGAAATTGGCAGGGAAGGGATGACGATTTGATAATGGTTGGTGCCTGAACATCAATAAACATGATGGTTTAGAAAGACGAAGTTCAGACAGACAAGTTAAGTTCAGATAGGCACGGGGAGTCGATTTCGACTCCCCGTGTTCTTTTCATTCCGACTCAGCACGCCAATGTGTTCTACGCTTGAGCGTCGAATTGAGAAATAGAATTACAGTGTGATGCTTTTGACCATTCCCGCTTCAGCATGGCCGGGAATGTTACACGCGAATTCAACGTTCGTGTCGCCGTGAAAATGCCATAGCAATTGTTTTGCTTTCCCTGGCTTTACGGTGACTGTGCTGCCTGAGTCATGATCGTGATGACTTGTCATTTTCTTCATCATTTCGCGGTGTTCGAGTTGCTCTTCCATCGAGCCAATTGAAAACTCGTGATCGATCTTGCCCACGTTCAGTACGACGAATTGAACAACATCATTTGGCTCGATCTTCACGTCTTTTTTAAAGTTAATGCGCATGTCGTCAGTCAAGATAACGTGAACGACTTTGTCAGGTTTTGCACCGTTTGCAGGCATGCCAACTGCCGACATACCCTCCATGTTCATCATGCCAGAATGGTCCATTTTACTGTGATCCATTGATGCGTGGTCCATCGAAGAATGATCCATAGAGCCGTGGTCCATTTTTGAATGATCCATCGTTTCAGCCATCGCACCCGTTGAGAGAACAGCTAGCGTTATTGCAATCAGAGTCTTTTTCATTGTGCTTTCCTTGTATGTTCTTATAAGAAGTTGGCTGCGACATGTTGACGCAGCCTGTTGTTGTATTGCTTATGCGTGAATTTCTCGGCTCTTCCAGAGCTTAAAGGTGGCTGGAAGCACCAACAGCGTGAGCAGCAAGGCTGACGCCATACCGCCAATCATTGGCGCGGCGATACGCTGCATTACTTCTGAGCCTGTCCCTTCGCCATACATGATGGGAATAAGGCCGATGATGACTGTGAGTACCGTCATCATGACTGGACGTACACGCAAACCTGCGCCTTCACGAATCGCAGAGGTGAGGTCACTCGCTTGTAGTGGTTGACCTTGTTCCTGCGCGTCGAGCTTTCTGCCATGCCATGCTTGGTTGAGGTAAACCAACATAATCACCCCAATCTCAACAGCCACACCGGCGAGCGCAATAAAGCCGACACCGACCGCAATGGAGAAGTTGTAGTTGAGGTAATGCATCAACCAAAGACCACCAACCATTGCGAGCGGAAGCGTCGCCATGATGATCATCACTTCACCCACACGGCGGAAGCTCATGTAAAGCAAGAGCATGATGATTGCGAGAGTAATCGGTACAACAACGCTTAAACGTTCTTTTGCGCGTTCCATGTATTCGTATTGGCCAGACCAAGCTAGTGAATAACCCGACGGAAGTTGGAGTTGTTCAGCGACTGCTTGTTTCGCATCAACCACGTAAGACCCCAAATCTCGTCCGTCGATGTCCACGAATACCCAACCGTTTGGACGTGCGTTTTCGGTTTTGATCATCGGTGGGCCATCTTCGTAGCGAATATCTGCAACGTCAGCCAGTGCAATACGGGCACCATTTGGCGTGACCAGTGGCAGTTCTTGCAGCTTCACTAAAGAATCACGATAGTCTTGTGGGTAGCGAACGTTGATCGGATAGCGTTCCAGCCCTTCAATGGTTTCCCCAACGTTCATACCACCAACGGCTGTCGAAATGACCTGCTGAACATCTTTGATGCTCAGGCCGTAACGAGCTGCAGCGCGGCGTTTAATGTCGATAGTGACATATCGGCCACCAGCGACACGTTCCGCGTAGACAGATGCTGTGCCTTCAACACCATTCAAAATCGGTTCGAGTTGAGAGCCAATGGTTTCAATTACCGCCAGATCGGGGCCTGCGATCTTAATGCCAATTGGTGTTTTGATACCCGTCGCCAACATGTCGATACGGGTTTTGATCGGCATTACCCATGCGTTGGTGAGGCCAGGGAATTGCACGAGGTCGTCAAACTCTTTGCGCAATGACTCTGTTGTGACGCCTTCTCGCCATTCTTCGCGTGGTTTGAGCTGAATAACGGTTTCAATCATGGTCAGCGGCGCAGGGTCAGTTGCGGTTTCTGCTCGACCGATTTTGCCCCAGACTGTCTCCACTTCAGGGACGGTTTTGATCAGTTTGTTGGTTTGTTGCAGCAGCTCACGGGCTTTACCGATGGAAATACCAGGGTAGGTGGTCGGCATATACATCAGATCGCCTTCATCCAGCGGTGGGATGAATTCACTGCCCAATTTATTGATTGGGTAGTAAGACGAAGCCATCAGAGCCAGAGCCAAGAAAATCATGGTTTTCGGGAACTTGAGGCTCAGGTTGAGCATTGGGCGATACATGGCAATCACCGCTTTGTTCGCCGGGTTTTTATGCTCGGGTAACACCTTACCGCGAATGAAATAACCCATTAAGACTGGCACCAATGTAATGGCTAAGCCTGCCGCAGCAGCCATGGCATAAGTCTTGGTGAACGCCAGCGGCGAGAACATCTTGCCCTCTTGGCCTTCCAGTGCGAACACTGGAACAAAGCTCAGGGTGATGATCATGAGCGAGAAGAACAGAGGCGCACCGACCTCTTCTGCTGCTTTGCTGATCACTTCCCAGCGGTTTTTATCGGTCAGTGGTGTCCGCTCTATGTGCTTATGCACGTTTTCGATCATGACTATTGCGCCATCAACCATGGCACCGATTGCGATAGCGATACCACCCAACGACATGATGTTGGCGTTAATGCCTTGCCAATGCATGACGATAAACGCAGAAAGAATACCAATAGGCAAACTGATCGCGATAACCAGTGAAGAACGCATGTGGAAGAGGAACAGCGCACACACTACCGCAACCACGATGAATTCTTCGGCAAGTTTCTTCCAAAGGTTTTCAACGGCCGCGTCAATCAGGGTTGAACGGTCGTACGTGGCAACGATCTCAACGCCCTCTGGCAGGCTACGTTGCAGATCTGACAGTTTGTCTTTGACGTTGTCGATCACCTCGCTGGCGTTCTCACCAAAGCGCATCACGATCACGCCACCAACCGCTTCACCTTCACCATTGAACTCCGAGATGCCCCGACGCATTTGTGGGCCGATATTGATGTCTGCAATATCACCCAGCAAAAGAGGCGTACCTTTCTCCGTGACTTTTAGAGGAAGCGATTGAATGTCTTCGACGCTGCTCAAGTAGCCAGTGGTGCGTACCATATGCTCTGCTTCGGCAACTTCGATGACAGATGCGCCGGTTTCTTGGTTACCGTTTTGGATTGCCATGTTGACCTGTTGCAAGGTCAGGTCATAGGCGCGTAGTTTCGCCGGATCAATCTGTACTTGGTATTGCTTCACCATGCCGCCAACGGTGGCAACTTCAGACACCCCTTCAACCGTTTGCAGTTCGTATTTCAGGAACCAATCTTGAAGGCTGCGGAGCTCCGCCAGATCGTGCTGTCCGGTTTTGTCTTGAAGGACATAGCTGTAAATCCAGCCCACACCCGTAGCGTCTGGGCCCAGTGTAGGTTTTGCACTTGGTGGCAGCTTAGGTGCAACTTGGCTTAAGTATTCCAACACGCGCGAACGCGCCCAATACATGTCGGTATCGTCATTGAAGATGATGTATACGTACGAATCACCAAAGAAAGAATAGCCGCGTACGGTTTCCGCTCCCGGCACCGCGAGCATCGCGGTTGTGAGCGGGTAGGTCACCTGATCTTCGACAACCTGTGGTGCTTGCCCCGGATAAGTGGTCTTGATAATGACTTGAACGTCAGACAAGTCTGGCAGTGCATCAACTGGCGTCTTTTTCACACTGTAGATGCCGCCGAGCGTTAGAAAGACGGTCGCGACCAATACCAGAAAACGATTGGCAATCGACCATCGGATAATGGCACCGATCATTGCTTGCCTCCTGACAATTCAAGAGACTTCAATACATAGTCATTGCCTTCTTTAGCGACTAGAAACCGAACGGTTTGACCCTCTGCGAAATCCGCTAGGTTTACGCTGTCTTCAACAGAGAAGTTCATCTCTCCTGCTTCCCAGTTCCATTCAGAAACAGGCTGGTGAGACAAGGTGATCATGCCGAAATCCGCCATGAGCATGGAAATGTCACCCGTGAGCCAAGCTTCCGGTGCAACCGTGTTTTCACTGACTTTGTAGTCGACGATTTCATACTGGCCGGAGCCAGATTTCTGCATTTCAAACTCAATGCCTTGACCTGCCTGCATGTCTGTCATTTCAACGCCATCGGCGAAAGTGAAGTTCATGACCATACCCGGCCAATTCCACTCAGGAACAGGTTCGTGATTGATGGTTAACATACGGTGATCGGTCATCACGTCAGTGATTTGGCCTTTTGCCCACATGGTCTCAGCAGGTGGTTCAACACCATTGATGCGCGCAAGATCGGCAGATTGGCTGGATTCAGAGTCCAACATAAAGTGAGCAGAAGTGACGATGCGGTCAGCTTCCGTGAGTCCTTGAAGCACTTCTATGCGGTCACCGGCTTCTCGGCCAACTTCAATACGGGCAGAGCGGTACTTGCCTTCACCTTCAGCAAGCACGACGCGAGTCATGCCGCCGGAACGAATCACCGCGTTCTTCGGTACGGTGAGAACTGAATCATCGGTAACGGGTTGCAGGGCAATATTGGCGAACATGTTTGGTTTGAGTTCACCGTTAGGGTTCACGAACTTTAGGCGAACGCGAAGGGTACGGGTTTTTGGATCGAGAATAGGATAGACATAGTCGATTTCGCCTTTCCATTCTTTACCCGGCAGCGCATCCAAGGTCATGGTGGCAATGCTGCCTGCTTTCATCCAATGCGCCTGACGCTCAAAGACTTCTGCGTCTACCCACACTTCCTCAAGTGGGCCTGCACTGATAACGGCTTGGGCTGGCGAAAGGTAACCACCTTCACGAATATTGAGGCTTGCGATCACGCCGTCAGCAATGGCTTTGATTTCGATGGTTTGAGACGCTTTCCCGCGTTTTACGATTTGCTGGATTTGGTCGCGGTCAACGCCAAGTGACACTAAGCGCTCGGTTGCGCCTTTCACTAACCCTCTGCGGCCTGTACGTTGAGCATTGAGAAGTTCTTCCTGCGCTTTGACGAGCTCAGGTGAATACAGGGTAAACAGCACATCGCCTTTGTTTACGCGTTCACCGACTGCATTAATAAAGAGTTTTTCAACCCAGCCTGCGACACGCACGTTGGTTTGCCATAAATGGCTTTCATCAAACGCAATATAACCGACGGTCTCTATACGTGGTGATAGTTGGGCATATTCCACAGCCGCGGTTTTCACCCCTAAATTGTTTTCGACAGCAGGGTCGATTTTTACTGTGCCCGGCTTGTCATTGGCACCTGATAAATCTTCCGCGTATACCGGAATCAAATCCATGCCCATTGGAGATTTACCCGGCTTATCGCGCTTGTAATTTGGGTCCATCGGCGCGACCCAGTAAAGAGGGTCATCGCTGCCTTTTGCTGAATCAGCACTGGCCATTGCGGACATGTCTTGTCCGTTTAGGAACTGATTTGCGCCAAATCCAATGGCACCGCCAATCAGCAGAGCGAGAGTGGCTACTTGCATCGTTTTCATTGTTGTTATCCTTGTTAGCGTTTATTGGCGTTGCGAGTGCGAAATATCAGAATCGGTTAACTCAAGGTGGTCATGGTCGAACTCGAAACCGTCGAGTAGCGAAGCCAGATTGCTGCTGACAATGTTTAAGTCAGTCACCAATCGTTCCATTTCGAGTTGAAGCGTTAATTCGTCACTTGCGGCTGCAATCACATCGTTGAATTGCGCGGTATTGTTCTGATAACCGCGTTCAACTGCTTTGGTTCTCGCTTTTGCTTGATCCAATAACGTGGATTGATAGCGTTCTAAGCGCTGTTCAAGGTTGGTTTTATCGATGAGTAGGGCATTCACTTTCGCGTTCATTTGAGACAGCAAAAGGTCACGCTGAGATTGCGCTGCGCCCACTTGGTATTGAGCCGCAGCGTAGGTCTTGTCTTGTTTGTTCTCGGTGAACAACGGAATGTCCAGTGTCAGATAGGCACTGACTAAGTCAGACGCTGGCTTGCCGTTCATGCCATTGGCTTGTCGGTATGCGTACATCACCTCGACACCAAATTGCGGCTGATACGCTTGTTCTGCAATATCAACTTGGGTGCGGCTGGTTTCTATGAGGGTGTCAGCCATTGAGACCATTGGGTGTTTAGCAAGGAGCGTGTAATGTTTGGTGCCCGTTGAACGCGCCAAATTGGTATCTAATTTTTGCCAAGCAAGGGCATTCGTCGCCTCGATAGCGCTGGTGCTTTCAAGCCAGTCAGAACCAAGCCACTCAGACAACTGGGATACCAGGCGACGTTGCATCTGCGCGTTCGCTTGCAGCTTTTCATCTAGCTTGCTGACCTGAAGCTGCGCGTTGAGGAGATCCTGCGCTTCGTTCTTACCAATCGAATAATTGGTTTGAATAAAGTTTGCCAGTTCTTCCATCAGGTGTTGATTTTGATGAATGATATCGGCTGCTTTTTGTTGATAGCCGAGCTCTAGCCAAAGCTGGGTAATGCTGTTGGCAACGTCCAATTCACGGACAGCGATTTGATTTTGCATACCGTCCGCTTGTTGATTGGCCTTTTTGAGCTGAAGTGCGAGTGTCTCACCACGTTCAAATTGTTGCATCAGTCCAACCGAGATGTTTGTCATCGGGTCCTGATCGAACTGAAAGCTATCAACAGGCAGGCCTCCAAAACCCACTTTGAGTTTTGGGTCCATCAGTGTTGAGCTCGCAATGCCTGTTTCTCGCACCGCTTGAGATTGCGCGAAAATGGCCTTGCGGCTGGCATCGGCAGCCAGTGCTTTATCAATAAGCAGGTCAAGCTCGGTGACCTTGCTGTCTGCTGAAAGAGTTTGGCTTGAAGCATATGCAGGTGATGCACTCCAAGCGATGGCACACATCGACAGTGCCAATAAGCGTGGTTTGAGTTCCATGACTTAATCCATTCTATTTGCGCCAAATTGCGGCGCAGAAAAAACTGCTCCGGAACGAAAGTCGAACCTGAGATGGGTTTTGTGAAGGATTAAGCTATCGGTGGACGATAGAGAGACTGGGCGCGTTCAATTACAGACGCACGTTGGTCGGCATTGATTAATGCCAGTTTGGCGTTGTTTTGAGGGGATTGGTAAGGGTTATCGAACAGGGCAAATGCGCTCAGACAAACGGCAGGACAACAGTCGTGATCCATCATGGTGGACGAGCCACAATCTGACGACATTTGAGACGTTGTCATACCATGCATCTCATGATGCGCCATGACGTTGCTTTGCGTGTCACAGGCGTTTACGGCTGTTTGAGATACATGCTGCTTGTCCATCATCTCAAACGTCATCATGGGTGCGCCAGACGCAATACTGGATATCAGCATGACAAGCACGCTGAAAGCAGTGATCCAGAATTTACGAAAGGCTGATAAATGCATCTGACTATACGATTCAATAACAACGAATAAAGAATATCGATATAAATGTAAAGCTTCCCCCTAGGGGAAGGTCAACGTTGAAATGTGAAAACTAAGCCAAAATGCATTCGTTTGCATGATGTTTAAACATCATGCTTCTAAAATCGACAGGAAGTAGCGCGAGTTTCCCTCTATACACAGCAAGGGAGGTCGAGCACCAAGTCTTCAAGCTTCTCTGGGGCCAACATTTGCTCTGGCTTGATATCGAGTTGCATCGCCATCGAGCGGTTGAATAACTTCCAATGATTGAGCAAAAGGATGTCCGTTTTATCGGCACTCTCTGGCCAGGTCTCAAACATGATTGGACGCAGGCTGGTTGCAGCATGGGAACATTGCAGCAATTGCCATTTCATTTCCCACATGTGCACAGGCTTTTCAGGGTGCTCTGCGTTGTAGTCATCAAACAAAACGCCAAACACAGACGCGAACTCTTCTTTCGAACCCAAGAAGTAGGTGAGGAGTGAGTCATCGCCTTGGCGAACCGCATCGGCAATAAACTGGATTGGACGCGGGTTGAGTAGCGTGAACGCCAGCATTTTTACAAGGAAATGGTAGATACGCTCGGCACTGGACGTGTCGTTCGGCATCTTCTCAATCAGCAAGGTGATATAGCTTTGCATGTACTCGTCCATCGCATCGCTGATGGATTTCCATATTTGCTCTTTGCTGCCAAAGTGGTGGCGAATAAGGCTGTGTGAAACACCGGCTTTTTCACTGATGTTTCTTAGTGAAACGCGCTCAAAACCAAGCTCTGCAAACATGTCTGCTGCCACGTGCATGATCTCGTGTTTTGTTTGTTCCGCAGTTTCTGCACTACGTCTGCCTTGCCTTCTTTCCTGCATAACTGTTTGTCACACCTTCAGTTAACCCTGAGCATTTTTATCAGATCCGAGAAAAGGACACCAACTTTTTTATTATACAGGTGGAAAATATATTGATCATAATTCATCCTTATTTATACTGCACAGGTGTGTAATATAAACCAACGGAGAGAGAGTAGTGCGATATCAAAGACTGAAACGCACCCTCAGCGGCTTGTTTATCCTCGTGGTGACGGCGGGATTGCTGTCAGGATGTAACGAAGCCATATCGGAGACTGCGGATGTCACGCCGATCAAGCCTGTAAAACTGCTTAGCGTGGCTGACTATGTAGTGTCGCCAGCCGACGTATTCTTAGCAGAAGTCGATGCGACCAATCGTGCGCAACTTTCATTTCAGGTCGGTGGTGAGATCGACAACCTCAATGTGAGAATGGGTCAGCGTGTCAGCAAAGGTGATGTGTTAGCAACGCTCGACCAGTCTGATCTCAAATTGTCACTTGATTCAGCCAAAGCAAGTTATGCATTAGCGAAAACCCAGTGGGAGCGTTCAAAACGATTGTTCGCGAAAAAGCTGGTAAGTGCTGATGTCTATGACCAGTCTGAAACTCAATTCAAAGCAACCCAAGCCCGTTATGAAACAGCGAAAACGGAATTGAGCTATACCCAGCTTATTGCCCCTTTTGACGGCGTTGTTGCTTATACCTTTGTAAAACAAAATCAGGTAGTTGGCGCAAAACAACAAATCCTAAACTTGATTGATAACACCCAGTTGGATGTGACCTTCTCGATGCCCGTGACCTACGTTGAAAAGCGCGGTATTGAGAGTCTGTCTGACCAAGAAATTTGGGTATCAATGGATAGCGATCCTGCCTCCAAAATTCCTGCCTCTTTTAAGGAAATTTCTACTCAACCGAACACAGATACCAACACGTTCGAAGCCATCGTTACATTTGAACGTCCAGCATTTCGCAACTTGTTGAGCGGTATGACAGGCCAAGTTCACATTGCTAAAGGACAGACTGAAATGTCACTGCGTTTGCCTGAGTCCGCATGGGTCAGCAAACAAGGCAATGAAGGTTCTGTCTGGATCATGGATCCAACGAGCCACGAAGTGTCCAAAGTTAACGTCGGCACAAACTACAAGGGCGAAGTCATCAGTGGCTTGAACCCGAACGATCTCGTTGTTGTCGCCGGTGTTGAGTCCCTTTACGAAGGGCAAGTGGTGAAAGCATGGCTGCGAGAGGAGGGTATCTAATGAAATACAAAGCACTTAGCGCAGCTATTGGCGCCGTGTTGTTACTTTCTGGCTGTCAGCAAGAAGAAGCGGCAGTGCAAGAAACGCCACTTTATGTGTCTACCGTGGAAGTGGATGCACCGGTGAAGAACCAGTTCCGCATCTTCAAAGGCCAAGTGGTTGCTGCAGAGCAAACGCCAATAGCTTTTCGTAGCAGCGGTGAAGTGGTTGAAGTCTTGGTCAAAGCGGGTGACAAGGTCGAAAAAGGTGACCTACTTGCACGTCTTGATGACAAAGCCGCTACCCAGACCCTTAACGATGCAAAAGCTCAACACGAACTTGCCGTGAAGCAGTTGAAACGTGGCCGAGAGTTGTTTGGCAAGGCCATGATTTCCAGCGCAGAGCTGGACGGTTTGATCGCCAACAAAGCCTTGACCGAAGCGCAATATGAGCTGGCAAAAAACCAACTTAAATACACCCGTTTAGACGCGCCATTTAGCGGCACCATTTCAGATGTGTTTAAAGAACGTTTTGAACGCGTTCAACCGGGTGAAGCGGTGGTGAATTTGTACCAAGACGATAAGGTCTACGTACAGATTGAGTTGTCAGACAACGTATTGGCGATGATCACACCGAATGGTCAAGCCGTTCGTTATCAGCCTTGGGTGTCATTCTATGGCTTTGAAGGTCGCCATCAAATGACCTATCTCGAGCACAGCAATGAACCCAATGCCTCAACCGGAAGCTATGAGCTTTGGTTGTCGATGAACCAGATTTCACCTGCTGTGTTGCCGGGCACTACCGCCACCGTGGCAGTAGATATGGTTGAAGCTGGCATTCAAGCGGTGGATGGTTATCAAGTGCCGATGACTGTACTCCAAGCCGGTGATAAAAAAGGTGAGTTCTACGTGTGGAAACTCGTTGGTGATGAAGTAAGCCGCGTCGCTGTCACGGTTGCCGAAGTGAACGGTAACGGTGCCGTTGTTGCTAAAGGCATTAGTGAAGGTGACGTACTGGTGAACTCCAACTTGCGCAAACTGCGTGAGGGTAAGCAGGTTGAAGCAACGGGGAAGCGTAACGGATGAATATTGCTGAATACTCAATCAAAAACAAAATAATCAGTTGGCTGGCCATTGTCATCCTAACGATTGGTGGTATTACATCGTTTCTGGATTTGGGACGTTTGGAAGACCCTGCGTTTACCATCAAAGACGCAATGATCATTGCTACCTACCCAGGTGCCACGCCAAAAGAAGTGGAAGAAGAACTGACGTATCCGCTCGAAAAGGAAATTCGCCGTCTTCCATATATCGACAAGATCACGTCGACATCTTCCAGCGGTATGTCTCAAATCATGGTGAGCATGAAGATGGACTATGGTCCAGACGAATTGCCACAGATTTGGGATGAAATGCGCAGAAAGATCAATGATTTGCGTCCGTCTCTGCCACAAGGCGTCAACTCACTTTCTATCATCGATGACTTTGGTGACGTGTTTGGCATCATGTTGATGCTGACTGGCGACGGTTACGATTACGTCGAGCTGAAACGCTACGCGGATTTGCTGGCGCGCGACCTTGAGCTGGTTGATGGCGTTGGCAAGGTTGCGATTGCGGGCGATCAAAGAGAGATGCTGTTCGTCGAGATTTCTCTCGACCGATTAGCCTCGCTCAATTTGGACATGTCTATCGTTGCCGGCCTTCTGAACCAACAGAACAACGTTGTAGCTTCGGGCGAAGTCATGGTCAACGGTGAAAGTTTGGTTATCCGTCCGAGTGGCACCTTGAACTCTGTTGAGGCACTGGAAAACCTGATCATTCATGGTCGTGATACCGGAAACCTGATCCGTCTGAAAGATGTGGCAACGGTAACGCGTGATATTCAGGAAAAGCCGGGCAACGTTATCACCTACAACGGCAAGCCAGCGATCAACTTGGCTATTTCGTTCGCATCTGGTGTTAACGTTGTTGAAGTCGGTAAGCGCGTTCAGGCTGAACTGGATACCTTGGAGCAATTAAAACCTGCTGGTATCGAACTGAACTACTTCTACAACCAATCTGCTGAAGTCGATGCATCTGTACAGGATTTCGTGATCAGTTTGGCGCAAGCCGTTGGCATTGTGATTGTCGTGCTGCTGTTTGCTATGGGTATGCGAAGCGGCATCATCATCGGTTTGGTTCTGTTGCTGACGGTCTTCGGTACCTTCATTTTGATGAAGTACAACGACATCGAGTTACACCGTATTTCGCTTGGTGCCTTGATCATTGCGCTCGGTATGCTGGTGGACAATGCCATTGTTGTTGTGGAAGGTATTCTGGTTGGCCTGAAGAAAGGGCGCACCCGTGTTCAGGCAGCTGCAGACATTGTTAAACAAACACAGTGGCCGTTGCTTGGCGCAACTGTTATCGCGATAACTGCTTTCGCACCTATTGGTCTGTCTGAAGATGCGACGGGCGAATTCATGGGTTCGCTGTTCTGGGTACTGTGTTATTCACTGTTCCTAAGCTGGGTGACAGCACTGACCTTAACGCCATTCTTGGCAAATCTTCTGCTTAAAGAAGAAAACGTCAATGAAGGGGAAGATGTAGACCCATACAAAGGTTGGCTGTTTGTTGTCTTTGGCTGGTCGTTGAAATTGGCGATGCGATTCCGTTGGCTAACCGTTGCAGGCATGATTGCCTTGCTGGTAGCGGCTGTGATGGCATTTGGCATGGTGAAACAACAGTTCTTCCCACCGTCAAACACGCCAATGTTCTACGTGGATTTGTGGATGCCTGAAGGCACGGATATTCGTGAAACTATCAAGCAAACGGAAAAGGTTGAAGCCTACATTCGCGAGCAAGATGACGTCGAATTTGTGACGACCTCAGTGGGTCAAGGTTTGCAGCGTTTCGCGCTGACGTACCAACCAGAGCAAAGCTATGAAAGCTACGCACAACTTCAAGTGCGTACAACAGACCGTGAAAACATGTTTGTGGTGTTGCGTTCACTGACGCAGACATTGCCACGTGATTTCGATAAACCGACGTTCCAGTTCAAACTGATTGAGTTCGGCCCGTCACCTGCATCGAAAATTGAAGCCCGTATAACCGGTGCGGACCCGCAAGTGCTGCGCGAAATTGCACTGCAAGTTGAAGACATCCTTCACCAAGATCCCGGTGCACGAAATATTCGTCATGACTGGCGTGAACGTACCAAAGAATTGGTGCCCGTCTTCAACGAGTCGAAAGCGCGTCGCTTGGGTATTTCGAAAGAAGATTTGTCTAACACGCTGCAACTGACGTTTGGCGGTAGTGCTATGGGTGTGCTTCGTGATGGCACAGATATGTTGCCAATCGTTGGCCGTTTGCCAGAGCTTGAGCGTGTGGATTTTGAGTCTATCCAGAACGCGACGATTTGGAGCCCGTCACTACAAGCGTACGTGCCAATTGATCAAGTGGTTGATGGTGTTGAGCTGACGTGGGAAGACCCAATCATCAAGCGTCGTGACAGAAAACGCACGCTGACAGTGTTGGCTGACCACGACATTCTAAGCGAAGATACCGCAGATGCGTTGTTCCGCCGTGTACAACCTGCCGTGATGGCCTTGGACTTGCCACAAGGCTATGAGATCACGTGGGGCGGTGAATACGAGTCGTCTGTGGATGCGCAGCAATCGCTGTTTGGTTCATTACCAATGGGCTATCTGCTGATGTTCGTGATCACCATATTGCTGTTCAACTCGATTAAGAAGCCGCTGGTGATTTGGTTCACCGTGCCGCTGTCAATTATCGGTGTGTCGTTTGGTTTGTTGCTGTGGAACATGCCGTTCAGCTTTACGGCCTTCCTTGGCTTGTTGAGCTTGAGTGGCATGATCTTGAAAAACGGTATTGTTCTGATGGACCAAATCAACATCGAAATGGATTCAGGCAAAGAACCTTATCAAGCGATTGTTGATTCTGCCGTTAGCCGTGTTCGCCCTGTGAGTATGGCGGCATTAACCACGATTCTTGGCTTGGTGCCTTTGATGTTTGATGCCTTCTTTGGCTCGATGGCTATCACCATCATGGCGGGTCTGGGTTTTGCGACTGTCCTGACCTTGATAGTTGTGCCAGTGATGTATTCCATCATGTTCAACATCAAGCCCACCAAGGATAAAACGGTGGAGCTAGCACCGGCAGCGTAATGCGATAGAAGTGAAAAGGCGGGAAGTATCCCGCCTTTTTTGTCTTTCAGACTGTGGGTTTCTTCCATACGAGATAGAGAACGAATATTCCACCCAGCCCAGCAGTGACAATACCAACGGGTAACTCCTGTGGTGCCAAAATGGTTCTGCTGACAAGATCGCCCAACGTTAAAATCACCGCTCCCCACAATGCAATCAAAGGTAACGCCAATCGGTGGGTCATGCCTGAAAAAGGCCTCACCAAATGCGGGACCATCAATCCGATAAAGCCTATGACGCCGGTTAAAGAGACAATGGAAGCGGTACAAAATGCGCAGCGAGAAAGACTTCACTTTGAATCCTGTGGACGTTGACGCCCAAGGACAGAGTTGTTTGTTCACTGACGAGTAAGGTGTCCAACTCACGAAAGCGAAACGCGACAAGCGCGAGCAAACCTATGACGCCAATAGCGGCGAAAATCAGGTTGTCCCAACGCGCTAACCCCAAGCCTCCCATGGTCCAAAACAAGATTGAACTCGCCGCTCTTTGATCACCCGAATAGATTAAAAAGCTGGTACCGGCACCAAAGAGAAAGGAGATCGCAAGGCCACAAAGGACAATGTTGTTGCTCCCTTGTTTTTTCTGAATGGAAAACAATATGAGCACTGCGGATGCAGACAGAATCCCGCCGGTAAATGCTGCTAAGGGTAAAGACCAAGAGCCTAGTACATCGCCAAGGTGGGTAATGATCAGCACTGCACCTGCTGATGCGCCGGATGACAAACCAAACAAGAAAGGGTCAGCAAGGTCGTTTCGCGTTGATGTTTGCAACAGTCCACCGACCATGGCCAATCCTGCTCCCGCTATGATCGCCAGCAGCACTCTTGGGATACGAAGGTCGACTAAAATACGGCTCGTCATTGTGGGTTCGTTTGCGAAGAATGATTGTAGCCCAGTGATGACTTCACTTGACGTTAGTGGAACTGAACCAAACCGCAGACTGAAAAGGCTGGCGACCACCAACAAAACACTACCGGATAGCCAAGCTATCCGGTAGCGATTGAAGACGAAAGCGGGTCGGGAGGACCGAACTTTATTGCGGGTAAAAAGCATTGGAGAGTTTTTCAATCGCAACGATATTTGCAGGCCCAGGTGTCAGTTGTTCATAACGAAGCTTCACGTAACGCTGCGCCTTAACTGCATTGGTGTGCTTCATTAGAGGGTGCTGTTCCAAAAAGCGTTTGAGTGATTCCGCGCCATTTGCGGTTTGGTAATCAAGAAGAATAATGACATCAGGGTTTTCGTTAGCCACATGTTCCCAAGAGGTTCTCGCCCAACTTGTTTCCATATTGTCTGTTACATTGCGTCCGCCAGCGGCTTGTATCATGGCGTTTGGCATGGCGAACTTACCCGCGGTAAACGGTTTGTCTTCTCCTGAATCAAATAAAAACACTTTAGGTGCCGACGATTGTTGAGTTTGGTTATTAGTGGGGATGGCATTCACTCTCGTTTGCCAATCTTCAATGAGGGCTTCTGCTTCGTCCTGCTTATCAAATATGACACCAAGCTTTCTGACATCGTCATAGAGCAAATCCATCTTTGCTTCATCACTCAATTTGCGTGCATGGATACAGCTTTCAGTTAGCACCAAGGTATCAATACCGTACGGTTTTAAACTTTCCGGGGTCACGTCGCCGCCCAGTTTCATCCCATAGTTCCAGCCCGCAAAAAAGAAGTCAGCATCGGATGCGATAAGCGTTTCCAGTGTTGGGTATTTAGGCGCAAGCTCGGGAATGTCTCCCAAGGTTTTTTGAAAGTCAGGAGACATTTTGTACCAACCAGTGATACCTGTTACGCCCGTGATGCTGTCTTGCAAGCCAAGCGCAAAAGCCATCTCAGTCATATTGATGTCGTGAAACACCGCTTTTTCAGGGCGTTTATCGATAGTCAGCGGAGTTCCGCAGTTATCGACGGTGACAGGATATTCAGTTTTTTGAGCGTTAGCGTGCGCGAAAGGGATGAAAACGAGTAGTGGTAATACAGCAGACCATTTCATTGAGTGGCTCCCTGAAGTGAATGACTATTTTTGGCTGATGCGGCCTCAAAATGATGAACCGTGGTATCGATTTGAGGATGTTCAATGGGGATGACGTGCAATCCAAATACAGGCGTGATGAACTCATTGCGCATCACGACAGATGGGGGCGCGAACGTGACGATTTGTTGTTCTGACATGAGTAGCACTTTATCGGCAAAGGGCGTGACCAAAGGGAGGTCATGCAATACCGCTATCGAGCAATGCCTTTTCGTTTGACGAGGGCGAGAAGTTCAAGACGCGCAAGTGGGTCAAGGTGGTTAGTTGGTTCGTCGAGTAACAACAATTTGGGTTTTTGAGCCAATGCTCTCGCAATGTTTGCACGCTGCTGCTCCCCACCAGAAAGTGAGCCGTAGCTGCGCTCAACAAGATGAAAAAGACCGACATCTTCAAGTGCGACCATCACAGAGGTTTCATGCTCTTTCTGAGAACAACAAAAGGTGTGAGGCACTCGGCCAAGCCAAACATATTCACGCACGGTTAGACGGGGATCGACATGCTCATTCTGAGCGACGACTGCAATGTTTTTGGCTATCTGTTGTCGCGAGAAGGACTCAAAGGGCGCATTGTCGATGAGTAGTGCCCCCGATCTTTTCGGGTATTCGCCAGTCAACGATCTCAGAAGGCTAGACTTCCCACTGCCATTGGGTCCAATGACGGCAACGCATTCGCCTGCGAATACCTCAAAAGTCGCATCATTTAAGGCTCTCCAGCCTTGATGGTTTTCCGCACAGAGCCGATGTGCTGACACGATAGGCTGCTGAAATCCTTTCATTCGCATTTGGATCTTTTGTTTGAATTGGTATGTTATAACATAACATTTGGTGGAATGTGTTTGTCAATGGGCTTACTCAATAACAAATAGCTTTCTCAGGAGGAAGACATCACCTTCCATATAGGAATAAGAACGAGAGGGCGTTGCCGTTGCGATTAAAATGAAAAGGTTATTCCCTAAAAAACAAAAGGCTTCTCTGTGAGAAGCCTTTTGCTATAAATATGAGTTACCGTTTCGCTAAGAAGCGTTACTTCTTACCGCGGCTTTTTAGGTAGGTATCTTGCAGGATGTACATGCGCTTGATGTCGCAGTATTCGCCGTTTACGAAGATTTCCTTCACCAAATGGCCTTCCTCGATAAATCCACATTCTTCGTAAAGGTGGATCGCACGTTCATTGTTTACCGCTACAAGCAAATACACCTTATGCAGGTTCAAGATTGTGAACGCATAGTTTAGTGCTTTGTTGATCAGCGTGCGCGCATAACCACAACCTTGGTGGTCTGGTGCGATGATGATCTGGAATTCAGCGGTACGGTGAATGGAGTTGATCTCGACAAGCTCTACCAAGCCGACAGATTGTTTCTCTGAGTTTTCGGCGATAAAGCGACGCTCGTTGCTGTCGTGAATGTGCTTTCGGAACAGCTCTTCCAGCTCGTAGTACGACTCATAAGGTTCTTCGAACCAATAAGACATAATTGAACGGTTGTTGTTTAGTTGGTGAATAAAGCGAAGGTCTGTTTGCTCAAGAGCGCGGAGGCGGATTTCATTATCCATGTTACTTTCCATTAACAAGTAAAATAGTGCTCAATGCATAAATCACGGGAGTTTATGCTAAAGCGAGAAAATACCATTAAAGAGTGTAGGGGGAAATGAATATTTCCTCTCTTATTTTGAATGCCTAAAAGTTATGCAGGTCACGGAATTCGCGTTGTATTTTTCTTGCTCACTTTTCAGAAGAGGAAAGTCAGAATTCTCCTTAACGAATCAGCGTGATTTTTCTCTTGGCTGTACAGTAATTGCTCGCTCATTTGTGAATTGATTAAAAGCTGCACGGAATTGGCTTGGGAGTGCATGTTTTTAAGGGTTTACCTATTAGAAAGATAGGTAAAACCAATCATTCCAAATGTAAAATGCTGATATTTTATGGGCTGGCTTTATAGTTGTGACGAATTCGGACTTTTTAGGTTAAATTTTGTCCGCATTCTTGCCCATCGCAGGGAAATCCATATGGCGAAAGAAAACAATAACATCGTGATTTTTGGCGCGTCAGGCGACCTTACTAAACGTAAGTTGATCCCAGCCCTTTATCACCTCTATGCAAACGATATGATGCCAGAGAATTTTACAATTCTTGGTGTTAGCCGAACTGACTACTCAGACGAATCGTTTCGCGAAAAGCTGGTTGCATTTTTAACAGAAAATGAAAAAGTCGATGAAGAAACTCTCTCTCGCTTTTGCCAGCATCTTTATTACCTGCCAATCGACCCTGCCGATTCTTCAAAATACGATCAATTAGCGGATCGCCTCCAAACACTGAGCGACAAGCACGACACCGGAAACAATAACCTTTACTACCTGGCGACACCGCCAAGTCTGTACGGTGTTATTCCTGAGTGTCTGGCAAAACACAACCTGCATGACCAGTCGAACGGCTGGAAGCGTCTTATCGTTGAAAAGCCGTTTGGCTATGACACCGCAACGGCTGAATCTTTGGATAAAAAACTGCATGATCAGTTTGAAGAAGATCAGCTTTACCGTATCGACCATTACCTAGGTAAAGAAACGGTTCAAAACTTGCTGGTATTCCGCTTCTCAAATGGCATGTTTGAGCCACTTTGGAACCGCAACTTCATCGATTACGTTGAAATCACAGGTGCAGAGTTCCTTGGTGTAGAAGGTCGTGGTGGTTACTACGATGGCTCAGGCGCAGTGCGAGACATGTTCCAAAACCATCTGCTTCAGGTGTTGGGCATGGTTGCAATGGAACCGCCAGCAGCGATTCGCTCTGACTCCATCCGTGATGAAGTCACCAAAGTGATGCAGAGCTTCCGTCCACTGAGCGACGACGATCTGAAAAACAATCTGGTACTGGGTCAGTACACGGGTTCAACCGTTCGTGGTGATACTCTACTGGGTTACCGCGAAGAACCGGGTGTTGCTGAAGACTCTCGTACCGAGACATACATCGGTCTTAAGATGTTTGTTGATACTTGGCGTTGGAATGGTGTGCCATTCTATGTGCGCACTGGTAAACGTCTGCCAACACGCGTGACAGAAGTGGTCATCCACTTTAAGAAAACACCGCACCCAGTATTCGGTGCTAACGCGCCGGAAAACAAACTGGTAATCCGTATTCAGCCTGATGAAGGTATTCTGATGAGCTTTGGCTTGAAGAAACCGGGTGCGGGTTTTGAAGCAAAAGAAGTGTCGATGGAGTTCCATTATCAGAACCTCCAAGAAGCACAACTGCTGACCGCTTACGAGCGTCTGCTGTTGGATGCAATCAAAGGTGATTCGACCTTGTTTGCACGTTCAGATGCGGTGAAAGCGTGTTGGGAATTTGTTGAGCCGATTCTGCAATACAAAGAAGATCCAGATGCGCTGTTCGGTTACGCAGCGGGTACATGGGGCCCAGAGCAAGCGGACGAGCTGTTGAAGCGCGATGGCCGTGAGTGGCGCTACCCATGTAAGAACCTAACAAACACAGAATATTGCGAGCTATGAAATGAAGGAATTCCGCATTTTAGATAATGCTGACGCTGTCGTGACAGAACTGGCATCGTCAATGAAAAGCCTGAGTGAACAAGGACGTCCGGTTCATATCTCACTCTCTGGTGGCAGCACGCCTAAGCTGCTGTTCAAATTGCTGGCGCAACCTGAGTGGGCGAACAGCATTCAGTGGCAAAACTTGCATTTCTGGTGGGGCGACGAACGTTGCGTGGCACCTGATGATGCTGAGAGCAACTACGGTGAAGCCAACGCGCTGCTGTTTAGCCATATCGATATTCCTGCAGAAAACATTCACCGAATTCGTGGTGAAGACGATGCAGAGCAAGAAGCAAATCGTCTATCGGCAGAAATTCAAGCTGAAGTACCAAAGAAAAATGGCTTGCCAGCGTTTGATTGGATTTTGCTGGGTATGGGCGACGATGGCCACACTGCATCCTTGTTCCCGGGGCAAACAGATTACGATGAGCCTGCACTGGCAATCGTGGCTGCGCACCCACAATCGGGTCAGCTGCGTGTATCGAAAAGTGCTCGCCTGCTGAATAATGCAGACCGCATCAGCTACTTGGTACTGGGTGCAGGTAAAGCTGAAATGGTTGAAGCAATCCACGGCGAAAACGCAGACGCTGATCTGCCTTATCCAGCCGCGCATATTCAATCGGCTCACGGCACGACTGAATGGTTTTTAGATGCTGCTGCCGCGAAGGCATTGGCATAAGCACAGTTTAAGTGGCAGAACTTTGCTGAAATTAGGCAGAGGTTTGCCAAAAATTAAACACACCGATGACCATAAGATGCAAGCGTTCAGGTCATCGGTTAGAAGGAGTTAAAAATGAAAGGCGATATCGGTGTAATTGGTCTGGCTGTAATGGGTCAGAACCTGATTTTGAACATGAATGACAACGGCTTCCGTGTTGTAGCTTACAACCGTACCACTCAAAAGTTGACGAGTTCCTGGAAGGCGCAGCGAAAGGCACCAACATCATTGGTGCTTACTCTCTGGAAGATCTGGTAGAGAAGCTGGAAAAACCTCGCAAAGTGATGCTGATGGTTCGCGCAGGCGACGTTGTTGATCAGTTTATTAATGCACTGACACCGCTGCTGGAAGAAGGTGACATCATCATCGATGGTGGTAACTCTAACTACCCAGACAGCACACGTCGTATGAAAGAGCTGGAAGAGAAAGGTCTGGTATTCATCGGCGCAGGTGTGTCTGGTGGTGAAGAAGGTGCACGTTTTGGACCTTCAATCATGCCGGGTGGTAACCCAGCGGGTTGGCCTGCAGTTAAGCCTATTTTCCAAGCGATTTCTGCGAAGACAGACAGCGGCGAAGCATGCTGTGATTGGGTTGGCCGTGAAGGTGCAGGCCACTTCGTGAAAATGGTTCACAACGGTATCGAATACGGCGACATGCAGCTGATCAGTGAAGCTTACCACTTCATGAAAGAAGGTCTGGGCATGAACCACGACGAAATGCAGGCAACCATGACTGCATGGAACAAGACTGAACTGGATAGCTACCTGATGGAAATCAGCTCTGAAATCGTGGGTTACCGCGACGAAGAGGGCGAAATCGTTCTTGAGAAGATCCTAGATACTGCTGGCCAAAAAGGTACCGGTAAGTGGACGGGTATCAATGCGCTGGACTTCGGTATCCCACTGACGCTGATCACTGAATCTGTATTTGCGCGCGCATTGTCGGCTCGCAAAGAAGAGCGTGAAGAAGCAGCTGCACTTTTCCAACACAAGATTGCTCCAGTAGAAGGTGATCGTGAAGTGTGGTTGGAAGCACTGCGTCAAGCACTGCTGGCGGCGAAGATCATTTCTTACGCACAAGGCTTTATGCTGATCCGTGAAGCGTCAGAGCAATTCAACTGGGAACTGAACTACGGCAACGTTGCGCTGTTGTGGCGCGGCGGTTGTATCATCCGCAGTGCATTCTTGGGCAACATCCGTGACGCGTATGAAGCAAACCCAGACCTGAAATTCTTGGGCTCAGACGAGTACTTCAAGAACATTCTGGAAGACTGCATGGGTTCATGGCGTAAAGTTGTGGCTAAGACATTCGAAATCGGCCTGCCATCACCAGGTCTGTCTTCTGCACTGACTTTCCTTGACGGTTACACAACGGCGCGTCTGCCAGCTAACATGCTGCAAGCACAGCGCGATTACTTCGGTGCACACACTTACGAGCGCACTGACCGTCCACGTGGTGAGTTCTTCCACACAAACTGGACAGGTAAAGGCGGCGATACCGTATCGACGACTTACAACAGCTAATTGTTGATGTCAGCGTAAAAATAAAAATGCCAGTCAGAATATCTGACTGGCATTTTTTCTTTCAGGGCTTGTTCTACGCTGCTTTCCAACCGCCGCTGTGTACGAGTTTATCCGTGACTTTGTTTACGGCCTTCTCTGCGCGTTCAACAATGTCATCGATGTCTGCGCGGTTCACGACGAGAGGCGGGGCAAAGCCTAAGATGTCACCATGTGGCATGGCACGGGCAATAAGACCTTCCTCTAAGCATGCAGCCGCGACTTGAGGCCCGACTTTCAGATTTGGGTCAAAGTGTGCGCGGTTGTTCTTGTCACTCGAAAATTCCAATGCATGCAGCAACCCAATACCGCGAGAGTCACCAATCAAAGGATGATCTGCGAAGGTCTCTTTCATACGTTGCTGGAAGTAGGCTCCGGTGTCTTTAGCGTTTTGTGTCAGATTCTCACGCTCGATGATATCGAGGTTGCACATCGCTGAGGCAGCACCCAATGGATGACCAGAGTAAGTGTAGCCGTGGCCAATTGCACCCCATTGATCTGTACCGTCTTCCAGCACTTTCCACACGCGTTCACCGACCATGACGCCTGACAGAGGTTGATAAGCAGACGTCAAACCTTTCGCGACAGTGATAAGGTCTGGTTTCATGTCGTAATAGAGCGAGCCGAAGTCCGCGCCGAGTCGGCCGAAGCCACACACGACTTCGTCCGCAATCAGCAGAATGTCATATTTGTCGAGCACTCTGCGAATGGCTGACCAGTATCCTTCTGGTGGTGGCACTATGCCGCCCGTACCTAAAACAGGCTCAGCAATCATTGCGGCAACTGTTTCTGGACCTTCAGAAATGATCATGTTTTCCAATTCAAGCGCACAGTAAGCAGAGAATTCCAATTCACTCATGTCATTGTCTACACGGCGGTAGTAGTAGGGCGCAACAGTGTGTTTGATCCGCTCCAGCGGTAAATCAAAATGGGCGTGAAACAGGGGCAATCCTGTCAGTGAGCCAGACGCGATACTTGAACCATGATAGCCACGATCGCGTGAGATGATTTTCTTCTTCTCAGGCAGTCCGCGTGCATTGTTGTGATACCAAACGAGTTTGAGTTGGGTTTCGTTGGCATCACTGCCCGACATACCGTAGTAAACCTTGCTCATGCCTTGTCCTGCCATTTTGATAATGCGTTCAGACAAAGGAATGAGAGCCTCATTGGTGTGCCCAACATAGGTGTGGTAGTAAGCGAGCTTCTTGGCTTGCTCGTAGATGGCTTCTGCCATCTCTTCACGTCCGTATCCAATGTTGACGCAGTAAAGGCCCGCGAAGCCATCAATTAACTCTACGCCTTCTGAATCGGTGATACGGATGCCTTTTGCATTCGTGATAATGCGACCTGGCATATCGCCGTCTGCGTATTGCTTGAGATGGGTCGATGCATGAAAGACATGCTGACGGTCTAATTCCAACAGTGCTTTAGTATCGATATTCTTGTTCATGGCTAACTCCTTTTAAATGCCGCCAGTAATGTTTAAACCGCCTAGGCAGTAGTATTTAATCTCGCTATATTCATCAAAGCCGTGTCGGCTGCCTTCCCGTCCCAAACCAGATTGCTTCATGCCGCCAAAGGGAATCGGGTGGCCGGTCATTTTCACGCTGTTAATACTGACCATGCCAAATTCAAGGCCACGCATAAGCGTCCAAATCTGTCTGACATCATGGCCGTAGACATAGGCCGCAAGCCCGTATTCAGTGTCATTGGCTGCCGCGATGACCTCAGGAAGGGTGTCGTAGGGAATGAGCCCGGCGACGGGACAGAAATTCTCTTCGCGGTAGACCGCCATGTCGGGCGTGATATTGGTCAGCAGAACAGGGTGAAAGAAGTTACCGTCTGATACAGATTGAGGTTTCCCTGCAACCAGCTTTGCACCTTTATTCAATGCGTCGTCTACGATCTTTCTGGCTTTGGTGACAGCCTGTTCGTTGATGAGTGGGCCAATGTCTGTGACCGGATCAAGGCCGTTACCGACCTTGAGCTTTTGCATTTCAGTGGCGAATGCGTCAGTGAATGCATCAAATTTCTCTCTGGGCACGAAGATGCGATTCGCAGCGAGGCAATCTTGTCCTGATGTCTGAAACTTGGCATCGACAGCCGCTTTTGCGGCTTCGTGAATGTCCATGTCTGGCAACACGATAAAGGGCGCGTTTCCGCCCAATTCCATTGAGCATTTCTTCACGGTGTCGGCACTCTGTCTTAGCAACAGCTTTCCTACTCGTGTTGAGCCAGTGAAAGACAGTGCCTTCACTTTCTCGGAGCAAGACAAGGTTGCCGAGATCATAGGTGCATCGCCTGTGACGACATTAAAAACGCCAGCGGGAATACCAGCTCGCTCAGCCAATTCCGCTAACGCCAGCGCAGAAAAGGGCGTTTCTTCAGCGGGTTTAACAATGACGGTACAACCAATGGCGAGAGCTGCCGCCGCTTTGCGGGTGATCATCGCACTCGGGAAATTCCATGGTGTGATCAACGCAGCAACGCCAATAGGCTCCCGAATAGTCGCTAAATGCGCATTGGGAATATGGCTTGGGATGGTTTCACCGTAGGCTCGTCGGGCTTCCTCTGCAAACCAACGAATGAAGGAAGCGCCATAGTCGATTTCTCCCCGCGCTTCGTCGAGCGTTTTACCTTGCTCTAACACCATCAAACGGGCTAAGTCTTCACGGTTTTCTTTTATCTTGTCATGCCACAACATCAATCCCGCTGCGCGATTGTCAGCGGAAAGGGCTCTCCAGTGTTTGAAGGCAGCCTCCGCTGCTTCAATTGCGTGATCAACTTGCGATTTTTCCAACGAGGTGATGTAACCCAGCACATCATTGTCTGCCGGGTTAGTAACCGCGATATCCGCATTACCGGCAATCCACTTGCCGTTAACGTAAGCGAGTTGTTTAAACAGGCGCGAGTCTTTGAGTTGGGCGAGAATCGCGTCGTTGCTTTTATGTAGATTTAGCGCAGCCATAGGACCCCCTACGCACAAAGTGAATACACTTAAACTCTACGAGCGTGAGGGAGAATCTGTTTTCTGATGGCAGGGAAATGACTTGGTGTTTTTTCTGAATTTCAGCGAATAAGTTTGTCTTTTTTCTGTGACGTTAATAACCCACTCTATTGCTTCAAGTTTTCGTCGATATCGAACGGGTCTTTCTGATGCTTTACCGTCTTGGTGACGATGTAGGTGTAATAGCGTTCAATGCCAAGATCTGACATCAGCCAGCTGTCTATCAATCGTTGGTATTGGTCGATGTCTTCTGTAACAACGCGAAGGATATAGTCCACGCCGCCACCTGTTGAAAAGCAATCGGCCACTTCCGGACAGTCGAGCATGGTTTGTTCAAAGCGTTGGAAGTGGCTGACATCATGTTTGCCGAGCGAGATTTCCACCATAACGGGGGTTTTCTTTTGGAAGATTTGAGGGTTGATACGCGCACTGTACCCTTCGATGATACCAGCCTCTTCAAGACGTTTTACGCGTTCCCAACAAGGGCTGATGGAGAGGTTTATAGCCTCAGCCAGATGAGATTTGGTAATTCGCCCCTGAGTGGCAAGAACCTGAAGAATTTTGAGATCATATTTGTCTAATCGCATCGCTAATCCTTGTTCTGATTTACTAATCGTGGCACAGGGTTAGCGGGTTTCCCAGTTTCGCTAAGGACTTAAGATTGGCTTTGCGATTACGACAAAGGTGTCACCAATGTTGATGAGCGAATGATGACGTACCGCGCAGACGACGCCATCTGTCGTGGCATAGTATTTTTCTGGCGTTGCACCCGTTCTTTCCACCGAGTGAATGGTGGCAATCAAATCGCCTTTCACGACAAGTTGACCCAGTTTTACCGCAAGCTCCATGATTCCCCGATGTTCGCTTTGTGCGTAACATTTGGCACTGGGTATTTCCATGGCTTTTGGCTCTGCAGGTGGGTCAATGTAGTTTTTCAGCAAGATGCCGCTGTAAACAAGGAAGTTATGAATCCCGCGGTCGGCCATCGCAACGGTTTCCGGTGATGTCGAACCGCCGCCACCCAGCTCCGTGGTAACGAATACTTTTTTCTGTTTCTCTACCGCTGTGTCATAGAGCGAAGTTGGTCCATTTCTTCGATGTAGAAATAATAAGGTGCTCCAAATAGCCTTGCACCTTCCCAACAGCGTAATTCTTGTAGTTTGTCTGGAAGTCGATGAGCCGCCGCATACGGGAGAATATCGAGCGTTTTTCCGCCGGAGTGGATATCCAGTGCGGTGTCGCACATTGGAATCAACACGCGGTTGAAGTAATCCGCGATTTGCTCTGTTACCGAACCTTGGGGATGACCTGGAAAAGCACGGTTCATGTTGCCGCCATCAATCGGAGAAACGCGACTTCCTGCTTCGACAGCAGGATGATTCATCATAGGGATGATGATCACACGACCTTTGATTTGTTTCGGTTTAAGCTTAGTACAGAGCTTTTGAAGTGAGATGATGCCTTCATATTCATCACCGTGATTTCCGCCTGTTAACAGTGCCGTTTGTCCGTCACCGTTTTTCACAACGGTTATGGGAATCATCACGGCTCCCCATGCTGACTGATCGCTGGAGTAGGGCAGCTTTAAAAATCCGTGCTGAATACCATCTGCATTAAAGTCGATGTTGGTACTTATTGCTGAAGGCGGCAATCGTTTAGGCATCGGCTTATCCTGTCACTTAATGTTTAACAAACAACTGTCTGGGGAAATCACAGAGCGTTTTTGCACCACGTCGGGTGATCACTATGCTTTCGGTCGTCTCCATTCCCCAGTCATCCATCCAAAGTCCTGGCATAAAGTGGAATGTCATGCCTTCTTTTAAGATGGTTTGATCTGAAGGACGAAGGCTCATCGTTCTCTCGCCCCAGTCAGGAGGATAGCTTAGCCCAATCGGGTAGCCACATCGAGAACCGCCACGGTCAAAGCCATATTTCGCCATGGTTTTGTCGAGTGCATCGGCAATGTCACCGCATGTGTTGCCGGGTCTTGCAACGGCGAGCCCCGCTTCTAAACCTTCATTCAGGGCGTCGTTTGCTCGCTTGAAATGATCGGCAGCTCACCCAAATAAATGGTTCGCGAGAGAGGACAATGATAACGGCGATGCACGCCTGCCATTTCAATAAACGTGCCTTCACCTTTCTTAAATGGACGGTCATCCCACGTTAGGTGAGGTGCGGACGCATCAACGCCTGAAGGCAGCAGGGGAACAATGGCTGCATAGTCGCCGAAATGATCACCGTGACCGATAACAGCGTGCTTGTTAATTTCCGCAACCAAAATGTGTTTTGGCAACCCTGGTTCAATCAATTCGTACGCCACGCGATGCATGTTCTCCACGATCTTAGCGGCCGCCTTCATATATTTGAGCTCTTGATAAGATTTTTCTGCGCGGCACCAATTCACCAAAGCCGTGGCGTCAACTAACGAGGCTAGGGGCAAGTTATCTCGAAGTGCTTCGAAGGCGGTGGCACTGAAATAGTAGTTGTCTTTCTCTACGCCAATGTGACCACGGTCCCATTGCAATTCAGGCAAGATATGGTTGGCGAGAAACTCCATTGGATGTAGAGGGGGATTCATAACGTAATGGTCGGGATACGCCGTGATATTTTCAGGATGCATAAACACAGTGCGACGCGCGCCATTCGCATCTTGTCTGCGACCAAACCAAAGAGGTTCTCCGCTTAGACCCAAAACGACACATTGAGGCACGTAAAAAGACCAACCGTCGTATCCAGTCAGCCAAGCCATGTTTGAGGGATCGTGTACCAGCAGGACATCGATCTCTTTTTCTAGCATTGCGGCACGTACCTTTGCGATACGTGAATAGAACTCTTCCAGTGAAAAGTTGAGTGAGATTTCGCTCATGCCTCAAACTCCTTCTATACCGCCCAATGGACGAACGTTGACGTTCAACAGTCATCGCCAATCACCCATGAGAACCAAGTTCGGAGCCGATACTCGGGCTCATTATCAGGGTGTTTGTTTTGCCGTTCTCTTTCGGCTTTACTGCCTTAGCGCGTGTGTTTTTGGCTGTCTCCTTTTTACTGGTTTTCACGGTATGCATAGCCGTGGCAGTCAAAAATGGTAGAGGCTTTGTTTCACGCTCTCCTAACACTTACATTAGTGATTAATATTTAGTCAATCAATTTGTTAGACGTAATAAATGCGCTACTGGTTCAATTTGGCAACAAATTCCCTTCAAGGCGGCGTGTCTTGCTGCTTGTCTCAAAAATGGAAATTCGGTGATTTAGTTTGCCGGACATGTGAGTACTCTGAGAAGGAAGGTCATTTTTCCACCGAGTAATTTTGGCAAGATGAGGCTCATGATCTGCGGTTGAATTCCCAGAAGCATTGCGGGTGAGCGTGTCTTGGATTCGATGTTGAAAAAGCCGTCAATGAAACCAAGTGTTTTTTCATTAAAACGCCAAATTTCAGGCACGATATTTTGACGTTTTATGGTGATTTTAAGGCTTTGAGCTAACTTGGAAGCTAAAGGATGCATTTTGTAATCATTTGAAATAGTTATGTTCGATGATTAACCATAATTTCGTTGTTGGTAACAAAGCTCACATATATAATCCGCGAAATTTTAATACCTAATGAATAACATCGGTACCATATGGTGAAACTGCCTTCTTTAAGGTCCTGTTACGATACGTATGTTCGCGACATTTCTATTGTTTTTTTGCTTCTTCTGCCATTAACGATATGTAATGCAATTTCTCTGTTTTCTGGCCACTTTTTAAACTTTGCCGAGCAGGGGGAGTTAGCGAAGCGCTTTTTCTATTTTTCCGACCTTTTGATCGGTGTTTATCCGACCGCGCTTTGTATTATCACGACGTATTATCTGTCGTCGAAGCATAACACCAGTCCAATGGTGGTGATTCCGTACGCATTGGTTATGTTTACGGGAATTTCGATTGCGAATGATTTGGTGGCACCACACAACGGGTTACCCAATAACCCGTTAATTGCGTTGTTGACGGCGTTGATTGCCTCTTCGTGGTGTGTGGCATTCAGAGTGTTTCCGCTTGACCCATCGCGCATCGACTTTGTAAGCGCGTTGTATAAGCAATCGGCGCACTTTTTTGGTTTCCTTTTGCTGACTGTGTTTTTTAACCAAGTCGTTGGAAGCATCATCCTCGAATCTGATGTGATCAGTGGCAACCTCACGTTGAATCCACTGACAATCAGCGGTGGCCTTTTCTATCAGTTCATTTTGGGACTGTTGGGTTCAATTGGTATCAATGGTCACAACTTCCTGTTTCGTGCGAAGCAGCAGTTATATGAAGACACAAAAAACAACCTTGATGCTTGGGAGATGGGCGAAGCACCATTAAACATCCTGGGGCAGGGCTTCTATGATGCTTTTCTAGCGATTGGTGGCTCTGGGAGCACCATGAGTTTGCTGCTTTGTATTTTGATTTTTTCAAAGGATAAACGACACATTACGTTGGCCTTGTCGGCGTTGCCTTTGGTGATGTTCAACATCAACGAACTGTTGCTATTTGGTTTGCCAATCATCTTTAACCCAACACTGATTGCGCCTTTCGTGTTGGTGCCAATGATCAGTTTTGTGGTGGTTTATGGTGTGATGGCTCTTGGTTTGGTCAATCCTGTTAGTGCCATTGTTGATTGGATGACACCACCGCTTATTAGTGGTTACTTGGCGACAAACAACAGTATTGGTGGTGTGATCCTTCAGGTGCTTGTGATTGCTATTGGTGTGATGGTTTACAGACCGTTTTACCTGCATTACGCCGGCAAGAGTAACATTGATGCCCGAGCGATGATTCGTCGCCACGCATTGGAGAAAAGCACACTGACATCCTTCCTTGGTGAGGTTAACCAATCGATGGGTGGACACGTTAACCGTCACGAAGTCAGCCAGCGCGTAGGTAAGATGATGACTCGCGGAAGCTTTGTCATGTATTACCAACCACAGGTAAACCTGAAAGATCCTTCGGACGTTGCTTATGAATCACTGGTGAGGTATCGCACCGACGATGGACAAATTGTGCCACCAATGTTCATTAAAGACTTCCATCAGGTAGGGGCGATTAAACAACTAGACGAGCTGGTCATTGACCTTGTGTTGCAAGATCTGAAGCGTTTACCGCTATCCGCAGGCTGCCGCGTTGGCGTAAACATTTCAGCTGAGTCTGTTTCGGACCCTGACATTGTGGATTACATCGCCGAGCGTCTTTATCACTATGGCGTGTCTCCGACCTCTCTTGAGTTAGAAGTGACCGAAGAAGCTATTTTGGAAGACCACGTTCAGATCAGACAAAACATCGAAATCCTTCAAGGGTTGGGCGTCAAAGTTGCGATTGATGACTTCGGGGCAGGGTACGCATCGTTCCCGCATCTATTGAAGTTTAATTTCGACAAGGTGAAACTCGACCGCTCATTGCTTCTCAATGCGACGGAAGAGCGGGGCCAAAACCTCTATCAATTGCTGGCAAAAATCAGTGAAGTAACAGGCTGTGCGTTGGTGGCAGAAGGTATCGAAACCGAGAAGGACGTGGCGTTTGTCGAAAGCTGTGGCATTGATATCTGTCAGGGCTTCTACTTCGCGAAACCGATGCCGCTTGAAGATGCTGTCGGTTGGGCGTCGAACAAATCTGTGCTTGAATCCGTTAAGCACGCTTAGAGATCAAAAAAGCCGTGGTATCGACCACGGCTTTTTCTTATCTGAATTGTGAATGGCTGATTAGTTGAAATCCAGCAATTCAACATCAAAAATCAAGGTTGAACCCGGCTTGATGATACCTGCACCGCGATTGCCATAAGCCAGTTGAGCAGGGATAAAGAATCGTGTTTTCTCTCCTTTTTTCATCAATTGAACGCCTTCAGTCCAGCCCGGAATCACCTGATTCAAACCGAATTCAATTGGCTCTCCACGCTGCACGGAGCTATCGAACACCGTCCCGTCGATTAATGTGCCGTGGTAATGCACTTTTACCTTAGATGTTCTCGTAGGGTGCGATTCGCCTTCGCCGGCTTCCAGAACTTTGTATTGCAGACCGGATTCAGTTGTTTGTACGCCTTCCTCCTGCGCATTTTTAGTCAAGAAAGCTTCACCTGCTTCTTTATTTTCTGCAGCGGCTTTCATCGCCTTTTGGCGATTGAGGTAAATCAAAACGATCAGGACAACGATAGCGAGGGGTAATGCAAAATCCATAATGACTCTCTTAGTGACGTAAGGTTAAAGCGTACGCTTTCTTTCATTATGTAAAACCTGTACTGCAATTGGAATCAATAATATGGGACAAGATGTTGCTGATACGGACGAGGAGGTGAGAAAGGCGATTAAGCGATGAAAAAAGGGGCCTAAGCCCCTTTCTATGATGTTACTTTTTGATCAGGCCATCAACCACATCAAGAACGAACTCTTGGCAATGCTTGGCGGTCGCAGGATCAAAATCTTGGTTATGTTGGTCAGTATTCGAAAGCACGCGAATGCTTACGAAAGGGACGTCGTAGGCTTCAGCCACAAGTGCTGCAGCGGAGGTTTCCATTTCTTCAACCGACGTGCCCAGTGTTTCGTGGAACCAGTTGATTCGGTCTACTTCGCGGTTCCACTCGTCAGCAGTGCCGATAACGCCTGAAACCACTTTACCGTGCTTGTATGCATTGCTGTAACTTAGCGTGTGCGCGAGTAGAGCATCGTCAGCATCAAAGTGCGAGTGCTCGACCAGCTCACCGTTTTTACGAAGACGCATAACGACATCAAAGTTCTGCCATTTTTCAGGGTGGATACCTTGGCCTTTTTCGGTGTACTCGACTTTGTACGCACCCATGTTGAAACTGCGTGCGCCAACAACGATGTCACCACGGTAAAGTTCTGGGTCATGGCCACCAGACGTTCCCTGATTGATGATGGCTTTTGGATTAAATAGCTCAATACCAAGCGTTGTTGAAGCAGCTGCATTTGCTAAACCAATTTCCGTTCTGGAAATCACAACTGGATGGCCTTTAATGTCACCTTCCCAAAACGTCCAACCACCACGATGTGTTTCTTTTGCATTCTCTAGCGCGTTAATGAGGACATTCGTTTCCATGTCCATGGCACCTTGGATAAGAATGGGTTGCTGTGCAGCAATCGCGGAAGTAGAAAGCAATAGAGAAAGCGAGGCTATTTTCTTAAACATCTATATCGACCTAACAAACAAGCGGTAAATTCCGGCGCATCATACTAAAGCAAACGTTTGCGTCAATATTTAATTCCAATAATTATTCCAACGTTTCTTTTTAGTTCTAAAGGTTTTATTTATCGGGTGGTGAATGTTTGTGCACATTTGTTTGGAGGGATGGTGGAGGTGCGTTTTATTTTTGGCGTCATGCTGGTGCAGATATTGCCCCAAAAAGCAGCAATGCATCCCTATGAATTCGTTCAGAATAACGGTTTTAACGCATTTTTGTGGCCTGGCCGTAATTGGTATGGTGTTTGCTAACACTACTATGTGCTCACGCACGGCCTACTCTGCACTTCTAGGCAGAAGTGCTTATTAATTAGCGTATTTCTTCTTTAGCGTTTGCTCCGCATCTTGAATAAAGTGCGGAGCTTTTTTTTACACGTCGTTAACCATGTCCTTTGCGATCTGCTTTCCATTCTTTACATATCAAACCAGGTATTACATTTTCGCGATGCGTAATTAATCTGCAAGAAATGCAAATTTCAAGATACGTCAGCCCATTTGTACTGATTTAATTCGCTGGCTTGGTGCAAAAAACCAAGAAACAAAATGTAATTGAGATGTTTCATTATGAATCAGAGTGCCAAAGTTTAATAAATATATTCGCGTCAAAAATTAAGTGATGGAAAAGTAGATTTCGGTGAAATAACACCATAATCCAAGACGTGGAGAATAATAAATGAATAAGAACATTAAGTTCACAGCGATTGCTGCATGTGTTGCGAGTGCCCTCGGCATGAGTGCATCTTTGCAAGCAGCGCCTTCTCACGATAAGGCTGTCATTGGGTATTTGACACAATGGGAAGCATGGAAAGGAACGGATGCAGGGTTTAGCGTAAAAGGTGAAGCAACGCACCTAAACGTGGATATGGATATCTACTCCATCCTTAATTTCTCTTTCTTTGGTGTCGCCAAAGACGGTTCTTTGCACAGTGGTGATTTAAGAAACAAGAGTATCTATCAACCAAATGCCGTTCAGGAGCCTGGACCGCTACTTCATCCGGATGTTTATTCGAGCTGGGACTTCCATATTTTATGGGGTGAGCTTGAGTACATTCATGAATATCCAGGGAATGAGCCTTGGCAAGCTGAACAGCTCGCGAAAGTTCAGGCACAGGGCTTTGTAAAAGATGGTCGTGGCTGGAAACACGAACCAACAGGCGTAACCGGACAAATGCCGATTCCGCTTAAAAAAGAGGGCGGGGCTCCGGGCTTGATTGACTTGGCCAACGAGAAAGGCGTGAAAGTCATGGCGTCTATCGGTGGCTGGAGTATGTCTAAACACTTCCCTGAAATGGCTGCTGATCCAGCGATGAAAGCGCGTTTCCTCAACGACGTTGATCGCTTGATGGCGTTGGGTTTCCACGGTATTGATATTGACTGGGAATACCCAGGCTCTGGTGGTATGAACTTCACTGGCACGGAAGCAGACTACGCGAACTTCGAACAACTGATGGAAGACATTCGCGATCGTATTGGTCCAGACAAACTTCTTACCGCTGCATTTAAAGCGGTGCCATCTGCACTGGAAGGCTACGATTGGACGCGTCTGTCGAACTCGATGGATTACTTCAACATGATGACCTATGACTTGAATGGCGGTTGGTCTAATGTCTCGGGTCATAACTCACCACTTTATCCATATCCTGAAGAGGAATTCGAAGGGCTAAACCTCGACACCTTGAAGAACTGGATGGTGAATGTTCGTGGTATTCCTTCGAACAAGATTAACTTCGGTGCTGCTTTCTACGGACGCGGCGTTCAAACAACGGAAGCGACAGCGTATTTAGGCGCGCCAACGGACAAACGTAACGTTAACTTCTCGGTAGATGGGCCAACGGTCTCTGCGGTGGATTTGACCAACTGGGCAGCCTTTGAAGGTCAGCCAAACTATAACTACATCATCAAGCAAACGGGATGGGAGCATTTGTGGGATGCTAACGCGAAAGTACCGTATGCGGTGAAAGGCAAATACTTCCTGAGCTATGACGACCCTGATTCCATTCGCCAAAAAGCGGAATACATCGTTGATAACGACCTTGGCGGTATCATTGTATGGCAAGTCCACGGCGATATTCAGTGTGAAGGTACTTTCATTAACTATGGCTCTAAACTGAAGCAATGTACGAACCTGCGTTCACCTTTGGCAGAGCAGATCGACAACGTATTCAGTCAGAATGTGGTTCCGAATGAAGCTCCTGTGTTGACTGTTCCGGGTGCTCAATCGGCAAACTCTGGTGAAGTAATCAGCTTTGCTGTGTCAGCGACGGATGCCGACGGTGATGCGCTGAGCTTCGCTGCACAAGGTGCAGATGTGACAGATAACGGAGACGGCACCGCGACTGTCACGTATCAAGCTCCAAACACTGCCACTGATCTGACTGAAACCGTCACTGTAACTGTGAGTGATGGTAGAAAGTCTGATGCAGCGACCGTGGTTGTTAACGTCACTGGCAGCGGTGTTGTCGAAAACACGCCTCCTGAGCTGACTGCGCCAGCATCGCTTGATGTGAATGCGGGTGATACGGCGACAATCAACGTTTCTGCTTCTGATGCCGACAATGACGCACTAACAATCACTGCTTCTGTTGGCACTGTGGTTCAAACTGGCAATGCAGCGGTCGTGTCTGTGCCAACTGAAGTATCAACGGTCGATAGCACGATTTCAGTTGTGGTTACGGTAACAGACGGAGTGGACAGTGCATCTTCAACCGTTACCGTTAATGTGAAAGGTGATTCTGGCCCAGTAGATAGCAACTGGGATCCAAGTGCTATTTACAATACCGGTGACAAAGTGGTTCACAATGGCGTTGAGTATACCGCTCAGTGGTGGACGCAAGGTGAAGAACCAGGGGTTGCAGCGGTTTGGGTAGCAGCAGATGATGGCACAACGAAAGAGTGGAGCGCAGACAAAGTTTACAACGGCGGTGATACTGCGATTTACCAAGGTGTGGCATACAAGGCTAAGTGGTGGACAAAGGGAGATGTACCTGGTTCTGCTTATGGTCCTTGGGAACAAATCTAACTTTTATTAGATAAAGTACGATAAGCCCTGCTTTGCAGGGCTTTTTTCTTTGCGTTCCACGTAACTGCCTAAAAATAATCCACTTATTCCTTACGCATGACGTTTCTGTCTCAATAGTGAAAGAAATGGTCATTTATAACTGCATGAAAAGTATGGCTATTTCTTTCCTCTTAAAATCTATCGATTTTATCTATCGCATTAGTCGGCACTACCAATTGGATACTGTTGCTGGATGTAACTATAAATAACGCAAACAAGAAAAACTGACGTGTCCGCAATGGAGGAATGATCATGTCTGAAGCGAGTAAATGCCCTTTCCATAATGCATCAGGTCGTGGCACAACCAATAGAGATTGGTGGCCTAATCAATTACGCCTGGATATTCTTCACCAACATACCCAAGAATCTAATCCCCTCGGTGGTAGTTTCAACTACAAAGAAGAATTTGTGAAACTCGATCTCGCCGCAATCAAGAAAGATCTCCACGATTTAATGACAGACTCCCAAGACTGGTGGCCAGCTGACTTTGGTCATTATGGTCCGCTATTTATTCGTATGTCATGGCACAGTGCAGGTACTTATCGTACAGCAGATGGTCGTGGTGGTGCTGGTACAGGTAACCAACGCTTCGCGCCTGTAAACAGCTGGCCAGATAACGGCAACCTGGATAAAGCCCGTCGTCTGCTTTGGCCAATCAAACAAAAATACGGTCAACAAATCTCATGGGCTGACTTGCTTATCTTGACGGGTAACGTGGCACTGGAATCCATGGGCTTCAAAACCTTCGGCTTTGCTGGTGGTCGTGAAGACATTTGGGCACCGGAAGAAGACATTTACTGGGGTACAGAAACAGATTGGCTGGGTGACAACCGTTACAGCGGCGAACGTGACCTAGAAAATCCGTTGGCAGCCGTACAAATGGGTCTGATCTATGTTAACCCTGAAGGTCCAAATGGCGACCCAGACCCAATCAAAGCAGCAGTAGACATTCGTGAAACCTTTGCCCGCATGGCAATGAACGATGAAGAGACTGTTGCTCTGATTGCAGGTGGTCACACATTTGGTAAAACTCACGGTGCTGGTGATGCTGCATTAGTCGGCCCTGCGCCAGAGGAAGCACCAATTGAACTTCAAGGGTTTGGTTGGGCGAGCAGCCACGCGTCAGGTAAAGCGGGTGATGCCATCACCAGTGGCTTGGAAGTGACTTGGACACAAACGCCAACACAATGGAGCAATTACTTCTTTGAAAACCTGTTTGGTTACGAGTGGGAATTGTCTAAGAGCCCAGCGGGCGCGCATCAATGGATTGCGAAAGACGCGGATGGCGTTATTCCAGATGCATTCAACAGTGGTGTTAAGCACCTACCAACCATGCTGACAACTGACTTGTCCCTGCGTTTTGACCCTGCTTACGAAAAGATTTCTCGCCGCTTCATGGAAAACCCAGAAGAGTTTGCAGATGCCTTTGCTCGTGCTTGGTTCAAACTGACTCACAGAGACCTTGGTCCTAAATCACGCTACCTAGGTTCAGAGATCCCAAGTGAAGATCTGATTTGGCAAGATCCAGTGCCAGCGAGAACACATGCACTGGTTGATGATGCGGATGTAGCGTCGTTGAAAGCGAGCATCGAAGCGACGGGTTTGACCGTATCTGAGCTGGTTTCAACCGCTTGGGCTTCAGCATCAACTTTCCGTGGTTCTGACAAACGTGGTGGTGCTAACGGTGCACGTATTGCACTGGCTCCGCAGAAAGATTGGGCAATCAACAAGCCTGATCAACTGTCAAAAGTGTTGGCAAAACTGGAAGGCGTTCAGCTCGACTTCAACAGTGCACAAACGGGCGACAAACGCGTTTCACTTGCAGACATCATTGTTCTTGCAGGCGGTGTGGGTGTCGAAAAAGCAGCGAAACACGCGGGTAAGAGTGTGACTGTTCCGTTTACTCCAGGTCGTATGGATGCGACGCAAGAGCAAACAGACGTGCATTCGTTTGAAGTGTTGGAGCCTGTCGCTGACGGTTTCAGAAACTACCTGAAAACCAAGTTCTCTGTCTCAGCAGAAGAACTCTTGGTTGACCGCGCGCAATTGCTGACGCTGACGGCACCTGAAATGACAGTGTTGGTAGGTGGTCTGCGTGTTCTGAACACTAACGCGGGTGGCGATTGCACGGTGTGTTTACACACAACCCAGAAGCACTGACTAACGACTTCTTCGTTAACTTGCTGGATATGAGCACTGAGTGGAAACCAGTGGGTGGCGATGACGTGTTTGAAGGTAAAGACCGAGTAAGCGGTGAACTGAAATGGACAGGTACACGTGCTGACTTGGTGTTCGGTTCAAACTCTCAACTTCGTGCAATTGCTGAAGTGTATGCAACAGGCGAATCTCAAGAGAAATTCTTGAACGACTTTGTAGCCGCTTGGGTGAAAGTGATGGAGCTGGATCGTTTCGATATCGCGAAATAACGATAAGCGTTACAGTAAAAAGCCGCTGATTCCAGCGGCTTTTTTTCGTTCCAATTTTGGCGTAAGAAACGTTAGACTACTCTGACCAGCAATATGGACGGTTGATAAATCGAACGTTCGTGCTATAAATTAATCGAATCGATAACTGAAGTCCGATATGAGCAAAAAGAAGCAGACGCGAGAACAGATCCTGACTATCGCTTTTGACATGGCCAGTGAAGAAGGCTTGGAAAGTTTAACCATCGGTGAGCTTGCCAAGCGTGTGGGTATGTCAAAAAGTGGTTTGTTTGCCCACTTCAATGCGCGTGCAAATTTGCAAGCCGCGGTTGTGGTTTACGCGGGTGAGCGTTTTGCCGAACGGGTGATTGTGCCAGTACGAGAAACTCAGCACACCAGTTATGAAAGCAAGCTTCGTCACTTGATGGATAACTGGATGTCTTGGAACGGTTCTTTCCAAGGCAGCTGCATGTTTTTAGATGCATGGCGCGAGACATCATCGGACGATGATGTGATGCAGAAAGCTCTTGAGGCCACAACCAATAGATGGCTTCACTATCTGCAAATTCAGTTTGAAAAAGGTATCGAGGCAGGTGAGTTCAAACAAGAACTCGACTGTTGGCAATTGGTGTACAAACTTTATGGGTTGTACCTCAGTAGCCACCTATTCAGAAAGCTCGATCTAGAAACCGAGCAGGGCCAACGTTTTTGGTCAGGAATCGATGATTTATTTAGCGTAATCAAGCGCTAGAGTACGAATCCAAGCAGGTACTGAAGTTGCCTGCTTAATTTTAAACTTAAAATAGCACGACCGTTCGAAAAAAGGGAGTCGAGCATGAGTAGCAAGATCTACTTTGGAAACAATAACCGCTTTAGCTTTAAACGCAGTGCATTGAGTATTGCTAGTAAGCTTCATCATAAAATTGCACCCAAACATGCGTTAAAAACCGCAAGAAAGCTGTTTTTAACGCCGGCAAAGGGGAGAGAGCTCAACCCAACGCCAGAAGCCATGAAGATTGAAGCGGTCGAGACCTTGGAAGGCAAAATGATGACCTACCAACTTGGCTCAGGCCCAACATGGGTGCTGACGCATGGCTGGTCAGGTTCAGCGAATCAGTTTTTTCCTTTGATGGAATACATTGCTGAGGCAGGATTTACCGCACTTGCATACGACCATCCTGCACACGGCAAAAGTGAAGGCAGAGAAGGCAGCATTCCCGCATTCTTGAACGCGCTGGATGGCGTGCTCAACCGCCAACAACAAATCGAAGGCGTTATTGCGCATTCAATGGGCGGTGCTACTTTGCTGGAGAGCGAACACGATAGCTTGAAAGGTAAACCAATTATCCTCGTTGCACCTGTTCTCAAATACTGGGAAAACCTGTTTGGTACGGTGCAGGCATCGGGTTATTCCATGAAGCTGTTTCGAGAGGTAATTGATGATGTTGGACGTCAGTACAATGTCACACTCGAAAGCATTGATCCTTATACTAAACTGTCAAAACGTCAGGGGCAGGTAGTCATCGTCCATGATAAAGGTGATCGCTTTGCGCCGTTTTCAGTCTCTGAAGAGGCCACCCAATTTGAACACGTGTCCTTGGTCGCAACCGAGGGGCTGGGCCATGGACGAGTGCTAAAAAGCGACCCACTAAAGCAAGCTTTCAATCTGGCAATTGGCCGCGCATAACAACATCACGAGGAGACAAGGATGGTCACCCCAATCTATGCAGCAATATTGGCGTTCGTTTATCTCTTTCTCGCTAAGAGAGTCATTAGCTACCGCAGGGAATACAGGGTGGGATTGAGTGATGGTGGCCATCTATTGCTCAAAAAAGCCATTCGAGCTCACAGTAATTTTTCCGAGTATGTTCCTTTCACTTTGTTGCTTGTTTTGCTGGTGGAGCTACAACAGCCTTCTTTCACAGCAGGGCTTCATATACTCGGTGCGCTACTGGTGGTCGGTAGATTGCTCCATGCTTACGGCGTAAGCCAAGAAGTCGAACCCCTCAAATTTCGTGTATACGGCATGGTTTTAACGGGGTCGGTGATGATTGTTGCAGCACTTTGGTGCTTTTTCTTAGCAATCACTTGAAGCAATCTCCTGTGGCATGCATAGTGGCGACTGAAAATCGTTAGACTTGGTTGGAACACGTTGAAAAACATCGCCGTATTCGCAGACGTACAAAATATTTACTACACCACTCGACAAGCTTACGGTCGACAGTTTAACTATCGGAAACTGTGGCAACAGCTCAATGAAATGGGCAATGTGGTAATGGCGAACGCCTATGCAATTTCGAGAGACGATGATCAGCAAATCAAGTTTCAAGACGCCCTGCGCCACATTGGTTTTGACGTTAAACTGAAGCCATATATTCAACGTAGCGACGGCAGCACAAAAGGTGACTGGGATGTGGGTATCGCTATTGATGTGATGGAAGCTGCACAATCCCCAGAGCAGGCCGTTGATATGGTGGTGCTGCTTTCCGGTGACGGTGACTTTGACATGCTAATGGCAAAAGTGCGTGAGGCATATGGTAAAGAGGCCGTTGTGTTTGGCGTACCAATGTTAACGGCCAATTCACTGATAAATTCGGTCGATCGCTTTGTACCGATTTACGAAGATTTGCTGCTTTAGAACGTTAACTGCAACAAAACAAGCTCTGGGTCATCCGCCTTTTGGCCTTGAAACTGAAAGCCCAAGTTATCTAGTAGTTTAAGACTTTTGCTGTTTGTCGGATGCGTGATTGCGACGACCTGGCTTACAGCAAGGGTTTTCCTTGCAATATCCAGCATGGCTTCTGCCGCTTCTTTGCCGAAACCGTTCCCTTGATATTCAGGGAAGAACCCGTATCCAAGATCGATATCGTCTAGCGTATCTCGTTTGATCAGCCCACATATCCCCACGGGTTTCCCCGTCACTTTTTCTTCTACAGCCAGTAAGCCCATATAAGGTTGCTTATACATAGGTAAAAGTGTCGAACGCAGGTAAACAGCCGCATCAATATCACTGCGGATATTCTTGTCGCCAACAAACGTGAGAAAACCCTCGGTGTTGTACAGCGCGTTCACAAAGGTTGCGTCGTTTTCGTTTAATTGACGCAAGATCAGGCGAGGTGTTTCTAATCTCATTACGGACTTCATACTGATAATTGTGGACAAAAAAGAGCCCTTTGCACAGGGCTCTTTTCGGTAAGTGGCTGAATCGCTTATTTTCCGGCAACGCTCAGGCGAGCGAAACGAATCATTGGTGCGAAGAATCGGCCATCGTAATTCGGGATAACGGTGTTTCCGACCGCATCCACTTCTTTAATCATTTTATAGAAGTTACCCGCCACCGTGATACCGCGAACAGGTCGGATACGTTTGCCATCACGGCAAAGAAAGCCGCTGGCACCGAATGAGAACTCACCACTGATTGCGTCAGCGCCAGAATGCACACCTTGTAGCTCAACCAATTCAAGGTACTCACCCGCAGTGACTTCCGCTTCACTGCTTGAACCAGCAGAAATAACATCATGGCGGGAAGATACGCTGAGAGTACCTTTCGCTGAACGGCCGGCATTTGCCGTTGGTTTAACACCAAAATGTGCTGCCGTCGCAGAGTTGTGAAGCAATCCAATCAGCTTACCGTCTTCAATCAAAGACGTATCGCCAGTGGCAAAGCCTTCACCATCAAACGCTTTAATGGCGTGACCGTTTTCCATGTAAGCCACATCTTTCAAGGTCAACAGCGGGCTAGCGACTTGTTCGCCAACTTTATCGCGCCAAGGGTTAATGCCTCGTTTTGCTGATTCACCTGAGAAGACGCTGCCGAACGCACCAAGTACTTCATTAAGGCAATCTTGTGCAAACACAACGGCGTAAGAACCGGTTGCCACAGGTTCACCCTCAAGCAGTGCATCCGCCATCTCGTAAGCATCGTTAATGATCTTGTCTGGTGACAAGCCATCGAAACGGCGCGCGACAGAGGCGGCAATGTGCATCGCCTGTTTACCGTTGTGATCAATCAATGCCGTGGTGTAGCAGCTAAAGGTACGTTCTTGGTGCGAACAACGTGTACCCAAGGTGTTGCCAAGGAGCGTGATCGAACTGTTTTCGCTGTAACCGTTATAAGGTGCAGACTTCGCCAAAGGCTTCTCACGAATACGGCCTTCTAGCGACAGTGCAAGTTCGATTTTCTGTTCAGGCGTTGCCGTGTCTTCCTGAAAAATTTCAGGTTGTTCGGTGCGAATGGTCAAGCCTTCCGCTCGAATCTTCTGTAATGGATCTTTCTTGGTGTAACTGGCGTTTGTCAGTGCCTGAGAGACCATTTGTTCTAAGCTTTCAGGTTCTAAAGATTCTGAGTAGCTAATGGCAACATGGTCATCTTTAATGACACGAACACCGATCACCTGGCTGGCAGTAACCTTGTATTCAGCGAGTTCGCCTTGGTCAGCTTTCAGGCTGAAGCTTTCACCGCTAGAGGCGATAACGTCGGCCTGCGCGCCTTGTTTGGTCGCCAATTCTAGAACTTGTTCGATGGCCTGTTCTAATGTTTTCATCTCGCTCATTAGTTACCACCTCCAACCAGAATATTATCGACTTTAAGTGTGGGTTGTCCGACGGTTGTTGGTACCGCGCCACTGACTGAACCACACATGCCCGCAGCAAGCGCGAAGTCCTTGCCAACCATGCTGATTTCTTTCAACACTTTTGGTCCTGTGCTGATCAGCGTTGCTGATTTCAGTGGGTGGGTAATTTTGCCGTTTTCAATCATGTAGGCTTCTTGAACGGCGAAGTTGAATTCACCCGTGCCAGGTTGCACCGAGCCACCGCCCATCTTCTTGGCATAGATGCCACGCTCAATGCCACTGATCATGTCATCGAAGCTGTCATTACCCGCTTCGATGAAGGTGTTGCGCATACGTGATGTCGGCGCATATTTGTACGACTCGCGACGACCAGAACCAGTGTGTGCGAAACCTGTCTTCAGGCTACCCATATGGTCAACCATAAAGCTGGTCAGTTTACCGTCTTTGATAAGTTGGGTGCGTTGAGTCTCCATGCCTTCGTCATCAATGTTAATGGAGCCCCATTCGTTGGTCATTAGGCCATCATCAACGGCATTGACCACAGGTTGGCAATCATTTCGCCCATTTTGTCATGGAAGACAGAAGCTTTTTTGGCCACAGAGGTTGTTTCCAGCAAGTGACCACAGGCTTCATGGAAAATCACGCCGCCGAAACCGTTGCCAATGACAACAGGCATTTCACCGGACGGACATGCCGCCGCGCCCAATTTAACGAGTGCTTGTTTCGCAGCTTGCTCGCCCAACGCTTCAGGATCAACGTGCGTGTTGAATTCCCAGCCAGACAACATGCCAGGGGCTTCGTAGCCCGTTGATTGCTCAGAACCTGATGTCGCGATAACAGAAGACGCAATGCGCGTGTAATGGCGCGTATCTTGAACGTGAAGACCTGTCGAGTTGAAGATCTCAACATGCTGTTCGCGTTGAAGAATACGGCCAACTATTTGAGAGATTTTGTCGCTTTCAGCGCGAGCTTTTGCATCAACTCGACGGAGGAATGCGATTTTCTCTTCAACGTGGTTGTCGACAGAGAAGGGCATAGATGCGGGGTGACGGTTGTTGCCCGTCATAAAGTTAAGTGCACCAGCCGTCGCGATTTGATCTCGCTTGTCTTTCGCGCATAGCAAAGAGGTCACTTGCTTGAGCTTTTCTTCATCAAGGCTGTTGGTGTAGCCATACAGGACTTTTTTGCCAAAGAAGAGACGAATACCGATGCCGAAATCGATACCTGAATTCACTTTGTCGACTTCGCCAGAAAGCAGTTCCACATTTCCCGAATGATGACGCTCAACAAAGAGCTCAGCAAAATCAGCTCCCAAGAACAGAGCATGATCAATCACCGCTTTTGCAGTGTTGGTATTTAGCATTTATTCCTCCTCTGTACAGAGTCAGCGTGTTATTACTTTCAGATTATCAGGTTGGTGCTAATGCACCAATCATCTTTACCTTTTAGTGACATAGGTGAGATTAATTGGTTGCTTCTTCACCACTTTTCGTGTGTTGAAGAAGACAACACAGGTAAAGAGAGGTTGTGATCTAAATGCCAGTCAAACTCGCTGAATTCTGGATCTTTCGGTTGTATGAGTTGAAAGAGGTCTCTGAAATTTTTCTCTCGGCAACGAACCGATGTTGGTTGTTGATACACGGTAACTTTTCAATTTGAAATGTGGAATCAAAAATAGTTTCAGTTACCCAATAAATATTAAGAGTAATTATTGTTTGATGAACGAGAGTTCAAGCATTTTCCTTTTAAAGTTAAGCATGATAACCACACGTCGTTCCAGTATTTAATACGGATAAAAATATATTCAATTTTTGTGGTTTTATTTTGAAAACGAGAAACTCATTTTCAAAGTCATAATGAGAAAACACCTGTTTAATATCACATTTTGTTCATTTTAAATTATGGGATGGTTTTTATTGCTCCCGTTTAACGTGTTGTTTTTAAATGGTTATATTTCGAATATTTAAGGTGGCAAAGTATTTGCTTAGATGCCTCTCGTGAGCATTTCGGGGGAGTGCATGAATGAATAAACGATTTATTAATTGCTTGATGCTGGGGAGTGCCTTGACTGTGTCTGGGTGTCAATTGACGTCTCAGCGTCATGAGCTTCGGATTTATGATCCATCGGAGGTTGAATCATATCAACTGCCTGTTTTAATCGATGGTGTAGAAACGGTAAGAAGTTATCGCCAATCGCAGAGTAATGAAACTTGGTTTTGGACTTTGTTGGAAAACGATACGTTTCTTCAGGGGGAGAACGTCGTGGTTCAGGTAGTCGGTAAAACCCCATTGAAACAACCTCCTTCGCGCTTTGTTTTCGAAGTCCCCAATGAAGAGGGGATTTTGGCTTACAACGCCGTCGGTCCTTTTCAATATTGGACATCAAACGAACAAACTGGCGAAAGGTGTTTATTTGCACTGCAAAACTCAAAGAGCGGTGGTTATTGGTTATCGCTATTCGCCCACTACTGCACATCTGATCAAGACAAAGACATTACTTGGGTTAATCGGCTCAAACTTTCATTATTGCTAGAAGGGTTCTGATATGCGATCAAACCATCTAAGGCGGCTAGTTAAGTGGCTGTTGGTTTTGTGTGGGCTGTATGCCTTGTTTACGCTGGCGACACTTAATATTTCAACCGATACACACATCTGGCTTGCCTCAAGTGCATTCCTATTAATTTTGTTGCTTTCCAAAAATATGTCCACGAGAGCAACATCATTTATTTTGATCATTGGGGCTTTTATATCCTTTCGATATATCTATTGGCGCTTCCAAGAAACGTTGCCGTGGGAAAGCAGTTTAGATCTCCCATTTGCCATATTGCTGTTTGTTGCTGAGTGCTACGGCATTTTGGTTTACATCATGGGGATGTTTGTCACAGTAAAACCTTATGAACGTAAACGCGTGCCTATCGATACTCATGCCACCATACCCAGTGTGGATGTGTTTATACCGACCTATAACGAGCCGCTTGACGTCGTTGAGCCAACGATTCTCGCCGCTTCTCGATTGGACTATCCTGGCGTATGTAACGTTTACGTGCTTGATGATGGAGGGACGGTGCAAAAGCTGGCGGATGACGATGTTGATGCCGCCGATCAAGCGAAACGTCGCGCGGATGCGCTCAAATCCTTCTGTGCCGAAGTCGGAGCGCATTACATTACTCGTGAAAGGAATGAAAAAGCCAAAGCAGGCAACATTAACCATGCTTTAAAGCACAGCGATGGTGACCTCATTCTAATCCTCGATGCGGACCATGTGCCGACCCGGGACTTTCTGACCAATACGGTTGGTCTTTTCCAAAAAGATACCAATTTGGGCTTTGTTCAGACGCCGCACTTTTTCGTGACCCCGGGACCAGTTGAAAGAAACCTTGGCATTGAAGACAAAGTCCCGTCTGAGAACGAAATGTTCTACAACAAAATCCTTCTGGGGATGGATTTTTGGAATGGCTGTTTTTTCTGTGGTTCTGCGGCAGTGATACGACGTGTTGCCTTGGAAGAAGTTGGCGGCATTTCAACCAAGACCATCACCGAAGATGCAGATACAGCAATCAATATTCATGCTAAGGGCTGGGACAGTGCTTACTTAAACCGTGCCATGGTGGCAGGCTGTCGCCAGATACCTTCGGGGCGTATGTCACGCAACGCTCTCGTTGGTCTCAAGGGATGATCCAAATCTTTCTGTTGAACAATCCATTGCTTAAGCGTGGGCTGTCAATGGCACAACGAGTGTGCTATTTGAACTCAACCTTGTACTGGTTTTTCCCTATTTTCCGCACGGTCTTTTTACTTTCGCCGTTGCTTTACTTGCTTCTCGATTTACAGATATTTGTTGGGAATGCTACGGATTTTCTGATTTTTGTCGTGCCACACCTAGTGATAAGCGTGATGATCACCCAGCGCCTGTTTGGTAAAACCCGGCGGGCGTTTTTCTCTGAGCTTTATGAAACCGCGTTATCTATCTACCTCTGTTTGCCAGCACTGTCGGTGCTATTGCACCCGAAAAAGCCCAACTTTATCGTGACGCCGAAAGGCGAAACAACGAGGAAAGTGTGCTTTTCAAAACTCACTCCGTTTATGGCGTTTATTTTCGGGCTGGTGGTGCTTGCAGAAGCGTGGGGTATTTATCGTTACGTACAGTTCCCGACAGAGCAGAGCCAGTTAATTCTGGTGATCATTTTTAACACCTTCAATTTGATGCTCATAGTGCTGTGCCTAGGTGCGATGCTCGAAAAGCAACAGCGCAGAAGCGAACCAAGGCTTTTGATGAACGAAAAAGCGGTCATCAAGCTGGATGACAAGAGTATCAATGCAACCCTCAACGACATTTCGTTAAAAGGAGCGCGCTTAACCTTGAAAGAGTCTGAGCACGTTGTCCATCGAGGAGACATCGTCGATGTAGCCTACTTTACCGAAAAAGGACGAAGCGCAAAAAGCAAGAAGCCTCTGTATCAAATGGTGCATTTGAACATGCGCGTCGTCGCGGTGAAAAACGGTCACCAAGGCGTTCAGGTTTGTTGCTTATTGGAAAGCCATATGGCTGAAGACATGCAAATTCAGTATGCAAAAGCATATGGGCAAAGTAGCCGATGGAAAGAGCGCCGCCGTTATGAAGAAAGCTTAAATCAGGACGTATTTTCTTCTGTGCTTGGTTTGTTCTCACTGGCTTGCCAGAACTTAACACGGGTACTGACCACATCTGTTAAGCAAAAAATGCAGACAACCAACTATCAGGCTAAAAGGGAGTTTCAGAATGAATAAGTTCGCAACGATATTGCTGTTCTTTTTGTCCACTTATGCAGTGGCAGAAAAAACCGCAAAAGTGCCTCTAGCCTATGCGACAGACTCCCAAAACGACATCGTTTTGCGAGGGCAAAGTCAGACTGTTACTGTTCCGATATTCATTCTGGATGGGCAAGAAGTGGAGAGTGTTCGTTTGTCACTCTCTATATACAACAACAATGCCATTGATAAGTCGGTACTCTGGATTGCGGCGGGCAATAGAACCTTAGCTAACGTGGAAATAAAACAGCGAAACCAACATCAAATGGTTGAAATGACCATACCGTCTGAGTTGCTTCCACGAATCGAACCGAGTTTGGACTTGCGGATTCAGCATCTTTCCAATGATCCGAATCTGGTCATTGATACCACCACGTTGAGCACCACCATCAGTGCGCAGCATTCCTCCTATACCCTCAACTATATCGACAATGGACAAACGCGTGCGCAAACCCTTTCTTCATTCGATGAAATGGTTCGAAGTGGGCAACACCATGATGCGCCCGTTCACATTGTTTCTGTTTTGAAGGCTGAACCTGATGCGACGCTGGGTATTGCCGCGTCTTTGGTGCAGGGCTGGACATTGAAAAGCGGGTCTAAGGAGTATCACTATGACTACCAGATGAACGTTAACGCAAATGCATCCTTGGAAGGGCCAACCATCGTGTTCGGTACTCGTGATGACCTATTGGCGACAGGTTGGATAGGGGAACCTGGCTACCAAGATATCTCTGGGCCATACCTTGCGACAGTAGGTGAGGGCTCTCGTTGGGTACTTCTGCTTTCTGGCGTCAGTGAAAGGGATGTGAAGCGCGCGACCAAGGTGTTCACCAACAACGTGAGACGACTGCCTGATCGTGCATCTTGGGTCGTCAATGACGACGATGATGTCGTTGATCGTTCGCTGAAAAGCAACTCTACCTACTTGCTTTCTGAGTTCACAAGCCAAACTGATCTGACAGACTCACCGCTGGAGCTTGATTTGATCATGCCAAGCAACATCATCTTTAGCAGTGAAGACAATGCGAAGATTAATTTATTGCTTACGCATTCTCGTGTCGCACCAGGTGCGGGTTCGATGATATTGCGTGTCAATGGTGAGTATGCGAATAGCTTACCTCTGCGCTCAAGTTACTGGCGAGATACGCAACACTACCGTCTCAATATTCCGATGCGAGACTTTAAACCGGGCATAAATAAAGTGTCGGTCGAGATATATGGCCCCGTTGATATTCAAAATCAACAGCGTCGTTTTGCGGTTTACATGTCAGATAAGTCAAACCTGAGGTTGAGTGAATGGGTGAAGTTTATTCCAACCGAAGATCACGACGTCTCTCCGCTTGATTTCTATGCCATTTCCGATGACTGCGGAAAGCAAGCTCAATTGACAGTAGATCCCGCTGACAAGGCACAGCTTGAAAACTTATGGCGTTTAATTAGCCACGTCTCGCATTCGACAAAGAAAGCAATGCCAGGCTTATTGGTGACGACAGATAAGCAGCAAAAAAGGCCGTTTCACGTGTTGTTTGGCGAGGATGTGCCTAAAACACCATTTTTTGATGAGGTAAGGCAAGACTCAAGATGGGCGGTAATGAGACAGCAGCTATTTTCGTTTGTGGCAGCCAGTGAGATAGATGACATCACGTCTGATGCTGTACCGAATACCGCTGGGGATATGGCCTATGTGAAGCATACCAATGATCGAGGTTGGTACAGAATTCACATGTTAGATTCGACGGAAGACGAGTTTGCAAGCTTTTTGCGTAATGAACATGTCAAACCGCCAAGCGGTGTGCTGAGTGAGCGAGAGTTCTCGAGCAATTCTTCTCAATTTCTAAAAGCCGCATTCATTGGTTACCCTGCCGCGTTGGCTGCCATTGCGCTCATTCTTATTTGGTGGATTTCAGGTTTCGTCACCCGATATTTGGAGGCGCGCCTGTGGAGATAAAGTTTCTTTCATCGTCTTTGCTCCTAGCGATAACGGCTTTTCCTCTGTTTGCTAATGCACAATGCGAACCCAAGCATTGGATGTGGCATACCTATAAGAAAAGCTTCGTCACGGATGAAGGGCGAGTGGTCGATACCGCGAATAAGCGCATTTCACACAGTGAAGGGCAAGGCTATGGGATGTTGCTGGCTGTTCATTACGATGATAAAGCAACGTTCAACAAGTTATGGGTCTGGACTCAAAACAATCTTCAGCGCGATGTCGATGAACTGTTTTCGTGGAAGTGGCAGCCTTCAACACCTCATGTCCCAGATAAAAACAACGCGAGTGACGGCGACATTCTTGTTGCGTGGGCATTGATGCGGGCGGAGAAGCAATGGCGGAATGAGGGATATGGGCGGAGTGCGCGAAACATCATTCGAACACTTCAACGCTCACACATCCAACGTCTTGGTGGTGAAACCATCCTCTTGCCCGGTGCACATGGTTTTACGTTTAAAGAGAGGACGGTTGTGAATCCAGGATACTGGGTTTACCCCGCCTTTGACGCATTTTCACAATACGACAAATCCTGGGAGAGGCTGTCAAACAGTGGGTTGTCCATTCTCGATAAAAACCTTTATGGCGACGCGAAGCTAACGCCAGATTGGTTGGAATATTCCCGTGAGAAGTGGCAGCCAGCAGATAGTTTTGCACCGCAGTTTAGTTATTCGAATTATCGAATTCCTCTCTACATGGTATGGGGGGAAAAGCAGCATCCCCTTAATCGTAATTACCAAAATTGGCTGGGGAGAGACAACGTTGCGTGGGTGGATGTGATCAGCGGTCAGAAAGCCACCTACCAACCACCGCCCGGTGCCAATGCAATTGCTCAATTGGTAGAACTGGCTGATGGAACCCGTTCAATGAAACAGGGGATATCCGTTTCGCCTGACGGAAAAGATTATTACTCAGATAGTTTAGTGCTTCTTTCACACATGGCTTTCACAGAGAGGGTCTGCAAATGAAAACTACCTCACTCGTTGCTTTATTTATTCCGTTTGTGGTGAACGCTACGGATCACCATGAAGTAAACCTTTTTGATGAGCGTATTGTCGTTGAAGTCAAAACAGACACATCACATGCATTTGATGAAACGCCAATTTGGCAAACTCTCGAAGCCAAGGGGTGGGAGGATGCAAAACAGGCTGCTCAAGGTAATCAGGTGTCAGAAAAACTCGCCGAAGAACTAGCGTTTCGGGAAAGCTTGGAAAAGCTGAAAAACGCAATGAAAAGGCGTCGCTACAATGAAGCGGACACTTTCCTCGCTGGCAATGAATCTTGGGTCACGTGTGAGCGTATCCAGTGGTTGTGGCTTGACCTTCAACGAGAAGTCGTCACTGGCTATGGAGACAACGCAAAGCGCAAATTTCAGTATGCGTTAGATAACTGTCAGGGGCACGAGAAAAGTACGACGGCAAAAGTATTTGGATGGGCCGGTTCGGGAGCGGGCAAAGACATCATTTCCCGTTATCGTCAATCTGCGGGCTTTGATGAAACTGTGGCAAAAGGTATGGAGCATGATTTGATGCTGTCAACCTTATCCAAGAACACCGTGACTAGCAGCGAGTTGCAAGGCATGGAACCCAGTGTAAAAGCGAGAAAAGATGGGAATGCTGCCGAAGTCATTGGCTGGAAATATATTGAAGGCGACGATGCGCCTTCTGCACTTGATTGGTTTGATCGCGCAATACGTTGGTCAGGGCCAACGCAAAAAAGGGTGGAAGGGAAGCTGCTTAGCCTGCAAAAAATGGGCGAGATCGTGCGTTTAAAAGAAGAACACCAGACATGGGTAAAAAAGTATCCCAACTTATCAGATCTAGAGTTTGTCGCAGAGCCTGAGAGTGCGCTTAACTGTGAGGGAACAGCACGTGACTGTTTAGTTTCCCTATTAGAAAAGAAAGAAATGACAGGCAGCGATTATGCGCTCCAAGGTTGGAAACTTTATGAGATAGAGCGACCAATGTCTGCTTCCATCGCTTTTGAGCGTGCGCTGGCGAAGATGGATGCCTCTGATCCTGATAGAGATCTGACGCAGTACGGTTATGTCATGTCGCTCCAACAGCTCGGGTTTGAGGATAAGGCCACCGCATTAGCGATGGAGATCGATGATGATGAAACACGTATTGAGCTAGACAGGCAGTTGGCGATGAAGCGTGTTTATACGGCGTTTAATGCCAAACACTATGAGACGACATTGTCACATATTCAAGCCTACGAAATGGCGTATGGGAAAGATGTAAAGCTGATTGAAGTAAAGGCTTGGTCTTTGTACAACAGCCAGAAGAAAATTGAGGCTATGAAAGAGTACGCCAAACTGACAGCAGCTTTTCCTCACAATGAGGAATATCAGGAATCCTATATGATCATAAAATGTGGTGTGACGACCAAAGATCCAAAGTGTAAAAAGTACAACTCCTAAACAACTGCTGGTTTTGCCGAAGCTTAAGTTTGTTCGCTCCGGCAAAAACCACTGGTTTCAACCTTGCCACCTGATAAACTCTTGCTACTGGTTACAATGAGTAAAGCCCATTTAGTTTGGGCTCAGGAAAATCATGGCTGAAAAACTGACCAAAAAAGTCCCTACAAATATCATCACCGGATTCCTCGGTGTGGGTAAAACGACCGCAATTCTATCTTTGCTGAAGCAAAAGCCGGAAAACGAAAATTGGGCTGTGCTTGTTAACGAGTTTGGTGAAGTGGGCGTCGATGGTGCATTCCTGAGCGAGCAAGGCGCGCTGGTTAGAGAAGTGCCGGGTGGCTGCATGTGTTGTGTGGCGGGCCTACCAATGGCAATTGGTATTAATGCATTGCTTGCGCAAAACCCTGACAGATTGTTGATTGAGCCAACGGGTCTTGGTCATCCCAAAGACATTATCGGTAAGTTGCTGTCCGAGCACTACGAAAACTACATTGATTTGAATGCCACAATCACCCTTGTGGATCCGCGCAATTTTGCGGACGTTCGTTACACTGAGAACCAAAATTTCCAGGACCAGTTGGCTCTGGCAGATGTAGTGGTCGCGAACAAAGTCGACCTGAGTTCAGAGGCGGATATCGCAGCGTTTGAACACTATGTTGCCTCAAGTGAAATCCCGAAATTGGCACATGGCAAAGTCGAGCAAGGGCAATTGGATACCGCATGGTTGTCACTTGCTCGAATTGATCGTGATGCGCAATTTGCTCACCATCATTCCCATGACGGTGATGAAATGCCTCCGTTTGAGTTGGAGCCTGGTGAGAAATTTCGCCGCAAAGAGAACAAAGGTCAGGGATACGTAAGCTGTGGCTGGATATTTGAACCGAACACCGTATTCCCATTCGATGCGCTGTATGGCTTGCTCGCCAACCTAAATGCAGAGCGTGTTAAAGCTGTGATGAAAACGGATGATGGCATGTTTGCTTTCAATGTCGTTAATCAAATGGTGACGGTGAACCCGATAACGTTGGACGGTGTTGAGTCCAAAGTCGAAGTGATCGACAAGTCTCCATTGCCATGGGATGAACTCGAAGACATTCTGCTATCGTTTATCGAAGAATAAAACTAAGCCCGGCACTGCGTCGGGCTTTTTATTGGGTGCGAGAGATGAGAACAGACGTTGAAGAAAAACTAAACAGCTTTCCAACTCAAGTACGAAATGCCTTGTTTTCTATCACTTCTGAAATTGAAAAGGTAGCTGAAAAAATAGGCAAGAATGTTGATACTTCTTTGAAGTGGGGACAACCTAGCTTTGTTGTAAAAGGTGGGACGGCGGTTCGCTTAGATTGGGATGCCGCGAACCCTGACTATGTCATCATTCTTTTTCACTGTCAGACACAACTGATTGAGACTTTTCGAGAGGTCATGCCAGAGGCCTTTATTTATAAAGGGAAAAGGGCGATCTGGCTTCCAATTAATCAGCCCGTTCCCAATGAATACCTCAACACATGTATTGAAGTGGCATTTACGTACAAATCTCGTAAGGGGCTATTTTTGCTAGGCTTATAGAGGTATTTCTGAAATGTTACAAGGTGTGTCTTGTATTCTGTGCATTGCTGCGTAAAAAGCGAAAGGTCAATTTTGTTGTTTGTCAGGATTGAATAACAATCTGGACAATAACTGACATTGATTATCTCGCCCGTTACGACACAAGGTGGGGTACTGAGTAACCACCAATATGCTTTCACGATTTATCTATGCCTACGGGAATACACTTTATATTCAGATGTGGTCTGATCGATTACGTGTATTTGATGGGAAAACGGGGCGAGTGTTTGATGAGCGCCCGCAAATCGCGTGGAAGATCGGAGAGCAAAAAGAAAAACAGATCCTCGCTTATGGCAATGGTGCCGAAAAGTTTCGCAACGTGAATGCTGTTATCATCTCAAATCCCTTCAGTCATCCGCGAAGCCTCATTTCAGATTACAAAGCCATGCAGCCCTTGTTGCGTTACGCAATTTCTAAAGTGGTTAAGACTGGTCTGTGGATGCCGCGAGTACAAGTGATCTTGCATCCAATGGAAAAGGTCGAAGGAGGCGTGACGGAATTAGAAAAGAAGGCACTATGTGATATGGCGTATAACGCTGGGGTGAAAAGTGCCTTCGTCTATTGGGGTGACACGCTTGAAGAAACGCAGCTTCGTCGAGCTCAAGACTCACTGAGCGAACTCTAGTAACCCAACATGCGGTTGTATTTACGCTGCGATGATATTGTTTCTCACCAAACCGCGTTTTACGTTAGTGCAAAGCTTGCCGAAACGTCTGATCTCATCAAACTGTGGCGTGATGCCGCGTGACATCGCCGACTCCCAGTAACTCAATTCTGAATCAACCAACTCAAGCAGTTTCTTAGGACAGCCGATGCAGTTGTTGTCTGGGCCACAGACAAACGTATCTGGTTCGTATAGCGGTAATTCCTGTTTTACCTGCTCAATGATGAGCTTCATAGCATCCATGCGAGAGGGTTTTAGTGCCATTAGAGCATCTCGCAAAGCAAAGACTATTCAAGGGCGAGAATTCTAATGTGGCACGTGATTATTGTCGATAAGAATCATTGCTTACCATTAAGCTAAACCGCAAAGGCCATGCAGGGTTTTGATTCCGAGGCTGTCTGTTGATACGGTTGTTTTGCGGGTAACCCAAAGGCATCTGCTGCTTGTGCGGGAAAAAAGGAAGGACAATGACGGAATCAAACAAACTAAAAGGACAATGCTTGTGTGGCGCAATTGCGTATGAAGTTGATGCGATAGAACCAGCGATGGGGCATTGCCATTGTTCCATGTGCCGAAAATTTCATGGCTCGGCATTCGCTACATTTGGCGAAGCAAAAGCAGAAAACTTCCGCTTCACAAAAGGTGAAGACAAGCTTCGTGTCTATGAAGCGGAAAACGGCACAAAGCGTACCTTCTGTGGCGAATGTGGCTCAAGCCTGCTTTTCGAACCGTCAAACAGTGATGGCAGCCTTGTCGAATTTACCCTAGGCACGTTGGATACGCCGATAGAGCAAAAACCTGACGCCATATCTTTACGCGTTACAAAGCGAGTTGGTACGAAATCAGTGATGCGTTGCCAACCCATCCAGAAGGGCGAGACAGTTAATCAGGGCTACGTTGTAGAGCATCAAAAGAAAGGGCAGCGTAAAGCTGCCCTTATTCATGTATGTTTTACAATTATGCGTAGCTGGATGTCAGATTAAGCCAGTTACGTTTTTGCTGTTTGAAATCGAACTTCAGGATCTGTAGCTGCTGAACCAAGATAGCTTTCTCATACTTCTTCAGCAGGTTTTTCTTCTTAAGGTCTATCAAGCGCTTTTGCGCTTCATAGTATTCGCTCATACGCGATACCAGTGCTTCATATTCCTGTTCAATAATTTGCAGGCGATGTGCGGCGTTTGGCATCACACTCAAGCGATCTTGAATATTTTTCAACAACAAAGTCGCACGCGCTTTTTCAATTCTATCGGCAGGCGTGACACGCAGTTTTTGCGTCAAACCCAACCAGCTTGCTGATTTAATCAACCATTTCGTTGGATCGAATTGCCACCAGTAAATGCCGTTACGGTAATCATTTTCGAAGATATGATGGAAGTTGTGATAACCCTCACCAAAGGTAAACAGAGCCAGAATACCGTTATCTCGCGCAGTGTTCTTTTCAGTGTATGGCTGGCTACCCCAAATATGAGCCAGTGAATTGATAAAGAACGTTGTGTGATGGTTAATCACCAAGCGGGTGAAACCAATCAAGATGATTGCACCCCACACATCGCCGTGGATCAGACCAAACGCAATCGGAATACCGAAGTTAGTGGCAATGACCAAAGGCAGATAGTACTTGTGCTGCCACATGACGACTTTATCTTTTTGCAGGTCGCGACAGTTGGTGTAGTCAGAGTAGCGGTGCTTTTGATATTCGCGCAGCATCCAACCAATGTGTGAATACCAGAACCCACGTTTTGCTGAGTAAGGATCAACGTCGTTGTCATCAACATGGCGATGATGGATACGGTGGTCTGAAGACCAGTGAAGAATACTGTTTTGAACAGCAAATGCGCCGCCCAGTGCAAAGATCACTTTAAGGACTGGGTGCGCTTCGTAGGCCTTGTGTGACCAAAGACGGTGATAGCCGGCCGTGATAGACAATCCACCGAACGTAAATGCCACAACAAACATGGCAATTTGGGCCCAGTCAAAACCGTGGTAGTACGCCCAAAGCGGAGTACCAATCGCTGCTACGGCAAAAGTGATGACGAAAACAGCGACGTTGAGCCAAATAATAGGGGGTTTTTGTGCTTGATTAGATTCCATTTAAAAATACCGCAAATTCCAGCGTACACATGTACGCTAGAATAGATTGCGGCTGAATAGTGGTCAAGATAGCTGTTAACAATTTGTCGCAATTTCCACGAGAAAATCATTAACTTCTTCGGATAGCCCAAAAACAATGAAACACAAAAGTTGTGTTTCATTGGATTGATCAATACTCAGGCAAGAACAATGGAACCAGTCTGATAATTGAGCCCGTTAGGGACATCATCCTTAATCAAAAAAGCACCGTCCAAATCAACGAGAATGGCTTTAGCGGCAACAGGCAAAGCTGCTTTCATCGCAATTGAGCTTCCCAACATACACCCAACCATAATCTCTAACCCTGCGTCTCTGGCTGCTTGTTCAAGTTCCAGTGCCGCGGTGAGGCCGCCTGTTTTATCCAGCTTAATATTGACTATCTGATAGCGGGTTGCCAGCAACGGTATGTCTTCTTTGGTATGACAGCTTTCATCTGCACAAAGCGGAATTGGGCTTTTAAATCCTGTGAGCTTGTCATCTTCTGATGCGGGCAAAGGCTGTTCAATCATGGTGATGTTGAGAGGAACCAAGGAATCAATGGTTTCTTGTAAATCCAAAGTAGACCAAGCTTCATTGGCATCAACGATTAGGGTGACGTTTGGTGCCACTTTTCTCACCGCGCTTAAACGGTTAAATACGTCATCTGCATCGAGCTTTACCTTTATGAGCGTTGCACCTTGCTCAACATAACGTGCAGCTTCTTCTGCCATCGTTTCAGCATCGGCAATGGAGACTGTCATGGCCGTTTGAATGGTCTCGGGAAGCGGAAGGTCAAATGGAAAGTCGTCAGATGCTAAATCCCACAGCGCACAATCCACGGCATTTCTCGCCGCACCTGGCGGCAATAGATATTGCAGTGATTCGCGACCGAAGTCTTTACCTGCGAGAGAGTCTATCTGAGCAATAACGCTGTCAAAACTCTCTCCATAGCGCCCGGTTGGAGAGCACTCTCCAATGCCAACTTTTCCATCTTTTTCTATCGTTACCTGAATAACCTCAGCGGTCGTCCGACTGCCACGCGATATTCTAAAAGGCCGCTTTAACGCATATTGAACAACCTGTCGTGTCAGTTTCATCTAACTAACCTCCAAACACGCTTTCGAGGTGATCAACGATAGATGCAACTCCATATCGGACGGGATCGGTAGCCGGCAGTTTGTATTGTTCAGATAAGCGGTTCAGATAAGTCAATGCTTCTGCGTCGTCCAGCTTTGATGTGTTGACTGCGATGCCCACGAATCGAGGATTAGGGTTGGTGAGCGTTGCCATCGTGAGGGACAAAGACATGATGTCATCGAGAGACGGCATCTCAACATGGGGTAGATGTCGCATGTGATCGCGTCCCACTTCATGGCAAAGCACTAACGCATCTGGCTGTGCGCCATGAAGCAGTCCCATAGTGACGCCTGAAAACGCCGGGTTAAGCAGCGAGCCTTGTCCTTCGACAAGTTGCCAACGTTCTGGATTACATGCTGGAGATAAGGCTTCCGTGGCACCAGAAATGAAGTCAGCAACGACGGCATCAATGGCAATGCCACTTCCTTGGATCAAAATGCCGGTCTGTCCTGTTGCGCAGAATGTTGCGTCCATGCCTCTTTCTAGCATCACTTTTTCCAATGCTAAGGTCGTGAACATTTTGCCGACTGAGCAGTCTGTTCCAACGGTCAACAGGCGCTTACCCGCGCGTTTTTCACCCGATCCCACATCCAATTTGTCGTTGTTATGTCGAATGTCGAATAAGGTAACACCGTACTTATCTGCGGCTTCGGCGATGGCAGGCACATCCGTGAGTTTTTGGTGCAAACCAGATGCGATATTCATGCCCAGCGATATTGCTTCAACAATGAGTGGTATCCAGTGTTCAGCTAGCACACCTCCCGCATTTGCGGTGCCAAGCACCAGCGTTTTTGCACCGTTCTCCGACGCGGTTTTCACGTCCATCTCTGGCAGAGAAAGCGAAGCCGTATTTTCGTTTAAGCGAAGTTGAGCTAGACACTTCTCTGGTCGCCAGTAATGGATGCCGCGTGCTGTTTTAATTGAAAGCGGGTCGGAAGAGTCGCCGAGCATGAGTAGATAAGGTGCTGGGATATTCATAACACTCCTTGTTTGTCGCGTACTGACGTTGCTGTTTTTTTAGCTGACTGACATCGTTTTTGTTTAGAACAACTATAAGAACGAAAAGCGGGTTTTGGAAAATGCCGACTTCGCCTAGGTCATGCATGTTTGTTATCAATATGGGCAATTTATGTGAGAATGATCTTTTTAGTCGACCGGTTGAGTGCATTAGGATGGATATGCTGATGTTTCAAAAGAAGAGGGTTTATGAATATTGAAAGCAAGTGGTTAGAAGATTTTCTCGTGCTCTCTGATACCAGAAACTTTTCGGCGGCAGCCAACGCCAGAAACATCACACAACCGGCTTTTAGTCGTCGCATTCGAATGCTGGAACAGGCCGTAGGCGCAGAACTGATAGACCGAACCCAAACGCCCATTGCGTTGACGGCCAGTGGGAGAATATTTCGTGTCACTGCCAGAACGCTCATTAATCAAATCACAGACAGTATTGGCGAGATCTCAGCCTTAAATTATACCGATGGCAGCATCGTCAGAGTCGCTTCCGCCCATTCTTTGGCCTCTCGCGGCGCAAAGGCGATTCGAGGCTCGTTTGAAAAGGCAGAAATACCGTTGCTCAGTATCGAAGCGATGAACGTCGACGAGGCGGTTGACGCTCTCCAGCAAGGCGGTTGTGACATATTACTGGCCTTTGATAACGAGCACCTCAAGCTACCACCGTTCGAACATATCCAGATGGGCGCGGGAAAGCTGATTCCTGTGAGTGGTGTGGATGGGGCGGGCGCACCACATTTCGCGATTGAACCTCATGTCATCTTGCCTTGGCTGGCGTATAGCCCGTCGCTTTACATGGGAAGACAGCTTGAATCTTTGCGCCAGGAGTTGTCTCTCAAACCTGTTTTCATATCTTCCATGGTCGACTTGTTAAAAGAGCAAGCCATTAACGGAAATGGTGTCGCTTGGTTGCCCGACTTTCTGATCTCTGACGAGTTGAAGGATGGTCGTTTGGTCGAAATTGGTGATGAATCTCATCAGCGCGATGTGGCGTATTTCGCTTACCGATACCAGTCTCGGTTGCATTCTTCTGGAGAAAAAGTGTGGTCCTCGCTTAAAAAGATAGCAGCACTTAACACGTTATAAGCTAACGAAAAAATGAATTAAAAATGCGCAAAACACAGAAGTGTAAACATTGCGCTGCTATATTTTTTTAACACGCTGCCGATAACGAGGAAAGACGATTAAATCACTCAAATTTGCTGCGAAAAGTCATTGTTCCGAGCGGGAGGTGTTATGCCGTTGAAAGAACCAATCCCAAACTTCGTCAAGGCGATGGGGCATCGTGTGGTTAGCTACATTCTGAATATTTCAGAACCCGAAGCACGACAAGTTCTTCAGCAGCAATACAAGCTTTCTCCTAAGCAAAAAGACACCTTGGCATCATACATACAACTGTGCCGACAAATGCGTGCTGTAGCCGTTTCTCAGGGTGATATTGAGCAATCTTTTTTCCACCGTTTACCTCATGTCTTACACGGTAATCACCATATCTTCACGGTCTGGCACATGCAGAATGACGGCCGATTGGTGGACGTCAAAGGCACGGACTCGTTGTCAAAATGTTTAGCAGCATTAGCTGTCGATTTATACCCGCTCTTTTTGGTGAAAGCAGGCACGCGACCTCATTTGTTTTATCGTGCGTCTGGCTATTTAAGTGCGGCGATTTCTCATCTCCCAAACAGCAAACAACTGTACCGTCAGATCCTCGAAGATTTGTCATTCGAACGGATTTTTGAAGCCATTGGTAATTCGCCCAGTGAAACTTATGGACACTATGCCGATTCGAACGGCCGAAGAGGGACGATAACACTGTCATCCTTGCCTGCGGCAATCATGATCAACAGCTACGATTTAATGCGTATTCGTGGTCCGGTTTCACTGGAGATCTTTGTAGATACTGTGCTTGAAATGCTGGAAATCGCACGAAGCGTCGCCGATGGCGAGGTCGCACAGATCCCGCTGTTTGTCGGGTTCCGAAATGCAGCGCTTAACGACTTTGATGAGTTAGAAACCAAATGGGGAACCTTGCGTCGTTACACGCCCGCCATAGCCGAATACGTCCTTCAAATTCCAAGCCAAATGGCCAAGCGAAAAGACAGCGGCTTTATGCTTGAATCCGGCTTCGCGTACGCGGTAAATAGTGGCGATTTGCTTGACGACGACGATTGGCCTGATGAGGTTCAAGAAGCGGAAAATGAAAAAGCGTCGACTGAACTGAACATCACACTGTGTATGGCGATGTGCTTTCTGTCCGAATCCTCTCCGTTTGTCGCGCCTGAGTGGGTTTGGCGACTCGATCCATTTTCACTCGAAAGTGCGAAAGAGTGGGTCGATACAGTGCAAGAAGCCGAGTATCCGCTTGAGATCACCAATGCTGTTTTAGACGATCTTGAAAACTGGAGTCTGCGATTGGAAGACACGGATTCGCGTGGTGTTCGAATTGCGTTTTCTCGCTTGTTCTGTGCGGCGAGACAACCAGATAAGCTCGATGGTCTGCTAGACAGTATTCTGGCACTGAAAAACCTGTTCGCCGCAGGGTCTGACATTAAACGTGTAGCTGATGGCGTCGGGGCGTTGGTATCGGGCGGTCATGATGATGCTGTTGCATTGGCAAAAGAACTCCAGGAAGACTGGGAGCTTATCCTGTCTGGTGAAGCTTGGTGGGATGGCGAAGAAGTGCGTGAAAAAACATTCGCGTGTATTTCGTTGTGTTTGACGTGTCTTCATCACATCTACCTAAAATTCCCAACGCTCATCAGCGACCCAAACAGACTCGAACACATTATTGCGTCGAAGTCCTAATACATCGCTTGCAATTGAAAAGTGTCAGGTTGCAGATATGTAGGGGATGTGTGGAATTTTATTTTTCGCAGCCGAAGCAGGCTTTAGCTCACCAACGATTCTATGTTCTAATGTCTCAGGGAAGTTATAACGTAGAATAATAGGAGTCATCGTGAGTGCTAAAGTCAGTCAACTTAATGTTTTTCCAGTTAAATCCGTCGCAGGTATCAGCCTCTCAAACGTTTGGGTTGAGAAAATAGGTTTCAGTTTCGACCGTCGTTTTATGGTGGCAGACAGCACGGGCAAGTTTGTGACTGGACGCACTGAACCCAAGATGACGCAGGTTAAAGCCTCAATCAACGCAGATGGAATTACGCTGACGCATCCAACCATGTCGCCGCTCATGCTGAAATACGCACACTTTTCCTTGGAGCAAGTCGACACCAACGTTTTTAAAGATGAATTCCCGGCTTATTCTACCACTTCGACCGCCAACGCGTGGTTTAGTCATTTGCTCGGCGGAAAAAAGCAGCTGTTATATATCGGCCATGAGTCCTCTCCACGTGTTTCATCAAGCGCAGAAACCCTAGTCAGTTTCGCCGATGGTTTCCCTGTATTGCTGATTTCAGAAGCCTCTCTGGATGCGTTAAACGCTCGATCACCAGACAAGCATTCTATGGATCAATTCCGCACCAATATTGTTGCTACCGGATGTGAAGCCTTTGAAGAGGATACATGGGGCAAAGTGCGCATTGGTACCGTGGTGTTTGAGGTGTCCCGACCATGTAGCCGCTGTATCTTCACGACCTTAGACCTTGAAACGGGTCGTTTCCGCCCAACAGGCGAGCCGATCACCACACTCAGTCAGTTCCGTACAGACGACACGGGCAACGTTAATTTTGGGATGAATTTGATTGCGTTGAATGAAGGCATCATTTCGGCCGATGACAAAATTGAAGTGCTGGAATATCGCGACGTAGAAGCATACGAAGATAACACGACACCAAAACTGAACCTGAAAGTCAGAGAAGTCGAAACCGTCGCGAAGGATTTCAAAACGTTTTGGTTTGATAGCAAGCAAGGCACGCTGCCAGAGTACAAAGCAGGCCAGCACTTACCGATTGAATTGAACATCGACGGTAGTCGCGTTCAGCGTCGCTATACTCTGTCTTCTTCTCCAACCCGCCCAGATAGATTGGCCATTTCGGTCAAGCGTGTTGAAGGCGGCCAAGTCTCAAACTGGCTTCATGATAATTTCGATGTGGGTTCACTGTTCAAAGCGCAGCAACCTGACGGTCAGTTTCATCTCCATGACGATGTTGCAAAGCACCGCTCATTGCTTCTGCTTTCTGGTGGTAGCGGTGTAACACCGATGATGTCTATGCTTCGCGCATTGGCTGATAATAACGGCATCGAAGATGTGGTGTTCTGGCATCAATGTCGCTCGGAAGAAGATATCCCATTCGAGGATGAGTTGAAGGAACTTGCGAAACAGCACCCGGGGCTGACGTTGATCTTCACGCTGAGCCGTCCATCTTCTTCATGGGCAGGTGAATCGGGTCGACTCAGCATGGCGCACCTTTCGACCATCAAGGATCTCTCGGTGCGTGAAATCTACATTTGTGGCCCTCAGGGCTTCATGGATTCGGCGAAAGATTTATTGGGTCAAGCGGGTATTCCAGCAGATAAGATCCAACAAGAATTCTTTGAGCCGCCAACGTCTGGCGATGATGTTCCTGCGAGAGATGTGTCTATCACCATCGAAGGCGAGTTCATTTTTGGCAACAATCAGCGTCCTATCTTGGTACAAGCAGAAGAGTCGGGTGTTCAGGTTGACTATTCCTGCCGTGCAGGCGTGTGCGGTTGCTGCAAACTGAGACTGGTTGAAGGCGAGGTGGACCAGCCGGATATGCCAGCGTTATTCCCAGGCGAAAAAGAAGAAGGCTTAGTGCTGGCGTGTTGCTGCGTACCTCAAAGTGACGTTGTTCTGACTAAGGTTTAATCAACTGGCAGAAACTTAACGGATTTTTTCTAAAACCTAACATAATTGGCTGCCGCCGTGAGTTATCATGGCGGCAGCTTTTTTATGGGGTGAATGCGAAATGACAAATACGAAAAAAGCACTGGCAATTTTAGTGGCTGGTGGCATCGCGGTAAGTGGTTATTTAATTGCTAACCAATTGTCTTCAAACCAGCTTTCATCCGAAAAAGCCTTGGCTTCATTAACCGCCGAAAGGGACGATGCCAATCTGGCTCTCGCCGCTTCCAGAGAAGAAATTTTGACGTTAACGGCAAAACTGGAGAGTCAGGCTTCTGACATTGATGCGTTGAATCAAACACTTGTTGAGAAGGACAAAACCTCGCAATCTCTCCAGCAAGAGTTAGATGCTGCGAAGCAAGCGTCTTTCGTCCAGGCTGCGTCGTTTGAAGCAAAAATCAGTGCGTTGGACATACGAATTGAAGAACTGAAAAAACGTATTGTTGATGCAGACAAACTCTATGCGCAACGTCATCTGTTGACTAAAAAAGCCGGCGACTTAAACGAGCTCATCCTAAAGGCGAGCCACAAAGCAGAGTTGAGTAAAGCGGCTTGCGAAGAGTTTAAACAAGGCAATTCGTGGAATTGGGTATCACAAGCGGACTGTGACAACTTCAATAAGTGGCGACAAGAAGGCCAACAACTGATCGTTGAATTTGAAACAAATAACCAAGCCTTGGACAAGGTAAATCGACAAATTGCGGACTTTAAAATTCCACAGTAAAACGACGTGGTTTGCACCTGATATTTCTGAATTGACGCGAGTGAAATCACTACTGATTCGGCAAAACCTGCGATAGAAATCAATATCGTGGCGATAAAGTGTTCAACACGCACTATGCTTATGGGAGAAATGTCATAAACATGAGACATTAGTGCGTAATTTACGTTATATTTTGCGCTCGAACTCATTGGTATCGACCAATATTTTTCTTGATGCATTCAGTATCAAAATCACTGTAACGTAGGGGTAGACACTTTGACGACCCGAGTATTGATCACTGATGATTCTGCTTTAGCAAGAAAGCAGCTAGCTCGTTCCTTACCTTCCGATATTGCCGCAGAAGTGTCGTTTGCAGAAAATGGTAAAGTCGCAATCGAACTGCTGCAAGCTCAAGAATTTGACGTTATGTTCCTCGACTTAACCATGCCAGTGATGGACGGTTACGAGACGTTAGAAGCCATCAAAAAGAATCGCATTACCGTTCCAGTCTACGTGGTCTCTGGCGATATTCAGCCGAAAGCACAGGAACGTGTATTGCGCTTAGGTGCAAAAGCATTTGTTAAAAAGCCTGTCAGTGCAGAGAAATTAGAAGAAATACTCGCGTCTTACAAAACCGACGAACCTGCGTCTCCTGTTACAGTAGAAACGCCAACTAAGCCTGCTGCCCAAACGGCACCAGAGATTCCTGCGCATGCCTCATTGAATGACATGAAAGTCGGTCGTCGTGAGATGTACATGGAAGTGGTTAACGTGGCCATGGGACGCGCGGCCGATTCGTTGGCGAGATTCTTCGATGTTTTTGTTCACATGCCGTTGCCACAAGTCAACGTACTGGAAGTCAGTGAGCTTGTGATGACAGTGCGCCACCTAGCAAATAACGACAATATGTCGGGCATTTGTCAGGGATTCAGTGGTGAAGGTTTAGCGGGTGAGGCTTTGATGCTGATCTCAGATTCTTCGATGAAAGATCTGCTCGACATCATGGATTACCCAGACAATGGTTCGGTCGATAACGAACTTGAAGTTATGGTGGACGTAAGTAACGTTTTAATCAGTGCATTCTTGTCGGGGATCGGCGAGCAAGCTGGTTTGGTGTTTGCGCAAAGCTACCCCGAAATCATCGGGCAGCACCTCGCTGTAGACCGATTGGTTGAGAAAATGCAGGGTACGTGGAAACAAACCGTCACCATTGAAGTGAGTTATGCGATTGACGGAACAAACATCAAATGTGACTTGCTGTTGCTGCTGGTCGATGACTCGCTGCCACTGCTTGATAACAAACTGGCTTACCTGATGGACGATGAGGAGTAACCATGATTGACTCACCAGAATTTGAACAGTTCAACTGGATGGTCGATATGGTTCAGAATATCGACATGGGGCTTATCGTTGTAGACCGCGAATTTAAGATCCATATGTGGAATGGCTTTATGGTGCACCACACCGGTAAGCATCCAAATAAGGTTCAAGGGAAGTCCTTGTTCGACGTCTTCCCTGAGATCAATCAAGCCTGGTTCAGAGCAAAGTGCCGTCCCGTTTTCGAACTGAAATGCCGAAGCTTTGTGGTGTGGAAACAAAGACCGTATCTGTTCCATTGCCGCAATGTACGACCAATCACCGGCGAAGCGAACTTCATGTACCAAAATGTATCGCTAAACCCAATGGTAAACCTTCGTGGGGAAGCGCAGCATATGTTTATTTCGGTGGCTGACGTCACGGCTGAGGCTTTGGCTAAACAGCATTAACTCGTGAATCCATAAGAAATTTAGTATTAAAAAGCCTGCTTACTGCAGGCTTTTTTGTCGTTGTTAGACCCTCAGGGTTTGACACAAACCGGAGCCTTGTTTCTTGGCGGCGGGAGTTGCTTAATCGCGGCTTGTAAATCGCTAATCCGTGTTGTGTGGGAAGGGTGTGAGGAGAAAAACTCAGGCGGCGCACCTTTGGAGGCTTTTGCCATGTTCTTCCATAGCTCAACACTTTGTGCAGGATCGAATCCAGCGTCATTCATTAACTGCAACCCAATCAAATCGGATTCGGACTCGTGCGTTCGACTAAACGGCAGCAGAACACCCACGTTAACGCCTAGCCCCAAGCCCGCCATGATCATGTCTTGATTTGCAGTGCCAGACGCACCTAGCGCGATGTTCGCAACTTGAAGCGCGCCATTGGCTGCCATGGAGCTAGAAACGCGCTCTCCACCGTGGTTTGCCATGACATGGCCAATTTCGTGTCCAATCACCGCAGAGAGTTGGTCTGGTGTTTTAGCGACGTCGAGAAGGCCCGTGTAAACGCCAATTTTCCCGCCCGGTAGCAAATGCATTCACTTGCTCACTGTCGAATACAACCACTTCCCACTTTTCAAAATCGGGTTGTGGCGGCGTGACTTTCAACAAAGCATCCGTTACGCACTGCACGTAGGCGTTTGTGCGTCGGTCTTTACTCACTTTTTCTTCGCTCTTCAATTGCGTAAATGACTGCGCTCCTAAGCTCGCCATCTCGGAACCTGACACCATGATGAACTGGCTTCGCCCAGTTGGAGACGTCGAACAACCAACAAGAAGCGTCATAATTGCAGCCGCAGCTGCTTTCTTTGCTGTAGATAGCTTCATCGCTTTGTCCTTTAAAGCGCAAATTTGTTTTTATTGATTAAAGACTTTTACCATTTCGCTTAACAAAGTTGAATACCTTCGCTAACCCTTACTGAGCTTACTCGAATTTCTGGTGAATTTGTCACAGTTAAAGCCACGTGCGGCAGGCTGAAAGACATGGCGATCTTGTTGTTGAGAAGGGATAATGACGATAAACACGCATGCTGTATTAGGAGTTACCTTTGTCTATTTGGAAGAAACCGATATCCATCGATGGATTAAACGCAACATCAGAAAACACCTTGATGGAGCATTTGGGGATTCGATACACCGAGTTTGACGATAACAGCCTGTCAGGTTCAATGCCTGTAGATCACCGTACACATCAGCCGATGGGGATGCTGCATGGCGGTGCTTCTGTTGTTCTTGCGGAATCATTGGGTTCTCTCGCTGCAAACATGGCAGTAGAAGAAAACAAATACTGTGTGGGTTTGGACATCAATGCCAACCACATTCGTGCGATGCGATCAGGTGTGGTTCATGGCAAAGCAACCGCCGTGCATTTGGGTGCAACCACCCATGTATGGCAGATTGAAATGACTGATGAGCGTGGACGCTTGGTTTGTACCAGCCGACTAACCATGGCTGTTTTGCAACACAAAGGTAAGTGACCCATGGTGTTACAGATTTCAGGTGGTCGTGTCATCGCAAACATGCACGAAGTGATGGTGAAGCTTCAAGAGAACAGAGCCACACTTCAAGCGCAAGTCGACGATATCTCAATCCTGTCGGCAGCTAAAATGCTGGTGGTCAGTGGCGGCAGCGTCAATTGGAGTATCTCGTTGGAAACTGAAGAGAATGTTCACGCATTGAGTGAAGCAACGGGTATTGCAGCAAGGCCTTAATTGACACCCCTTCAAAACAAAAAAGCGCGGCTTATAGAGCCGCGCTTTTTTGTCTCTCACCGAAATCAGTAATCGGCGGTCACTTCGTAACTGGTGAATTTACGCACGTTAATCACACCGGTATCGAAGATAAGGTACTGACCTTTAATACCTTTCAATACACCTGACACGACAGGGTCTTTGTCAAAGTTCAGTGAGGTAATTTTCGTTGGAAATTCAGTGACAGGGTAACTAATGTTGACGATGTCGTGCTGAACGGGCTCGACGGCATCAAATCCATATTGAAGGCGAAGGCTGAAAATCTTTGCATCAATTTGAGGCAGAAGGCGTCGCGCTTCTTCTTTCAGGTCGATGTCTACATTGTCGCCTTTCAACATGGCGCGCCAGTTGGTTTTATCTGCCAAAAACTCAGCAATCGCGACTTCTACAAGGCCAGATAGATGACGGCTTTTCACTTTCAAGATTGGAAGTGCCTGCGTGGCACCTTGGTCAATCCAGCGCGTAGGAATTTGGCTTGCACGTGTAATGCCGACTTTTAGGCTGATGTGTTCGACAGGTAAACGATATGGTCGGTCATGCAGAACTGCTCACCCCATTCAGGCTCACGGCATGTTCCGTCAGCGAAGTGGCAAGTTTCAGGCTTCAAGATACACATATCGCAACGTGCTAATTTCTTCGTGCAAGGGAAGCAGTGCCCCTGACTGAAGCTTTTGTTGGTCTTTGCGCCACAAGCATCACAATAAATGTTGCCTGTGTAGGTGAGGGTGAGTGGCTTTCCAATGAGGCTGTTGAGATCCACAAGGGCGTCGCCCACGGGTAAGGAATATGACACGCCGTTATCCAGCGTGCTTTTCATTTTGCTCAGCGTTCCAGTAGTCATGCTCGTTATTATATTGTTTTCCTTTGGTGGCAGTAGTGTATACCCAACCCACCTGAAAATGCAGCTTTGCGTTCATTCTGACCCGCTGACATTTTCAGGGATACAAAGGTCAACCAACGCAGGGGAAACGAAGAGCAAGTAATTATGGTTACAACTTCACCAAGCCGTCGTTGAGATCTTCATACAAAGAGACTGAAACGATAAGCTTGTTACGTTCGATGTCTTCATTGATGTCATCGATGACGTACAAATCGGCGCTAGAGGTAGACGTGTTATTTTCAGCAAGCGTGACAATGTCTTGGTTGATGTCGCCATAGATGGTGAGTTCTTCGACTTTTTTGTAGTCACCAAATTCAAGCAACGAGAGTGGTGCAAGTTCCGGTTTCGCAAAAGCGTTAGAGGTAAAAGCCAGAGCAGCAGCAAGCAAAGATGCATTCAACAAGCGCATAAGATGTTCCTTCATTTTTTATTTTCAGTGAGAGTGTCACAGCGGTCGCTATCCTAAGTCAGACGTACGTCATAGACGTTTAAATAAAAGGTTAGACACCAATAAAAATAAAGGTATTGGGGAGAAGATCACTTTATAAAGCGAGACGCAATTGATATGAAAGGCGAAAGAAGAAATAGAAAGGGCGTTAGCATAGGAATATTGCAAACGCCCTTTGAGGTTACGCGTCGACCTTAATTAGGTTTAACGCAACGCGATAACTGTCGAGGAACGACGGGATTGGCAAAAATTCAAAACGACTGTGGAAGTTGTGTGCACCAGTGAAAAAGTTAGGTGTGAACAAGCCTTTTACCGAGAGTGCAGAGCCGTCTGTGCCACCACGCATTGCGATGGTTTTTGCCGAGATCTCCAAACCTTCAAGGACTCGGTAGAGACGCGTCAGTGCTTCGACATCTTCACCCATTGCTTGGGCAATGTTGCTGTAAACATCCGTCAGCGAGAGTGCTATTTCGGCTTTAGGGTGTTTATTCTTCAACAAAGTTTCTACCGCGCGCAAATACGTTTTACGGTCTTCATACTGCGTTTGGTCGAAATCACGAATTGCGACAATCACTCTCGCGGTGTTTTGGTTGCCTTGAATGTCTGTGACCCAAAAGTAGCCCTCGCGCCCTTCGGTCTGTTCAGGCAAGCCATGATCTCGCAGCAAGTCGATAAAGTCAGCAGCAATGAGGTTTGGATTTACCAATACATTCTTTGCGCTCATTGGGTGAGCGGTGATACCGGAAATCTCCAACACAGCCGTTCCTGCATTGAACGTTTCGTAGATGACCTCGCCACGCTCGCAGCAATCGATGGTGTAACAATAATCGACGGGGAATTTTTCAAGTGGCAGTGCTTTTGCGCCGCGCAAGCCAATTTCTTCATCAGGCACAAAAGCGAAGTAAATATCGCCATGCGGAAGGTCAGACTTTTTCAGCTCTGCCGCCAATGTCATCATGACAGAGATAGCTGATTTATCGTCGGCTCCCAATACACTGGTGCCATCGGAAAACAGGATGTCTTGCCCGACGTACTTACCCAACTCTGGATTGGACGTTTCATCAATGACGATGTTCTCTTGCGGATTCAAGCAAAGTGGTGAGCCTTCGTAGCGCAAGATTTGTGGATGAATATCTGGCTCAAGCCAACATCGACGGTATCAAGGTGGGCAATAAAACCGATTTTCTTTGCATCCGGCAGATTGCCCGGTAAACGAACCAGCGCAATGCCGCTTTCCAGCAGTTCTGTTTCTTGATAACCCAAGCTATTTAAGTCGTCACACAGCAATTTTGCTAGGGTACGCTGTCCTTCGCTTGAAGGCAGCGTCATAACACTGCCATCTGATTGGCTGCTGATAGCGACGTAGCGTTTAAAGTTATCAATGAGTTGTTGTTCGATATTTTTCATTCTTATTGTCTCTTACAGGCCGTAAGTGTAACCACTGTTAAAGCCAAGCGGGATATTGAAACCCCAGAACAGGTATAGCATTGCCATGAGTGTGAAAAGCAGGGCAACAGTATATGGCAGCATCATAGATACCAAGGTGCCAATACCAGACTGGCTACTGTATCGCTGCATATAGGAAATGATCAGCGGGTAGAAAGCGAACATCGGCGTACTGACGTTCACCGCGCTGTCAGAAATGCGGAAAGCCGCCTGTGTTAGCTCAGGAGAAATTCCCACTGCCATCAACATAGGTACCAAAACAGGTGCCAGAATGGCCCATTTTGACGATGCAGAGGTGATGATGATGTTCAACACTGCGGTGAGCAGAATCACGCCGAAAATCGTCAATTGACCCGGCATGTTAAGTGCCTTCAAACCTTCTGCGCCAGATAATGCGATCAGGCTACCAATGTTTGATTTACCAAAGCAGTAAAGGAACTGTGCACAGAAGAACGCGAACACGATAAACGAAATCAGCGAACCTGTGATGCTTTCCATCGACTTAGTGACATCTTTCGATGTTTTGAATTTGCCGCTGACAAAGCCATAAACCAAGCCCGGAGCGGTAAAGAAAATCAGAAGCAGTGGAACGATGGTTTTCATCGCCGGTGCGGCTGGGCTAGTCAGTGAACCATCCGGCGCGCGGAAAAGGGATGACTCAGGCACCATCAGCGCGACTAACAACAAAGCGATACCTAGCAAGGTCCAGTTTGCGAGTTTAAATGCACGCGTTTCTGCATCAGAGAGTGCATCATTCGATTCTTCCACTTGAGGAACATCGATTGGAAGCGTGCGCTTTAGGCGAGGCTCAACGATTTTGTCTGTCACGTACCAACAAACAGCGATAACAGCAAAGGTCGATGCAAATGAGTAGAAGAAGTTACACAGGACGTTGACCACGTAGGTCGGGTCTAACACGCGTGCCGCAGATTCAGTGAATCCCGCCAAAATTGGGTCGATAATTGAAGGCGTGTAAGACGCTGTGAATCCACCTGCAAGACCTGCGAAACCTGCTGCGATACCTGCCAATGGGTGTTTGCCCGATTTGTAGAAGATATACGCTGAGACAGGCATTAAAACCACATAGCTGAGTCAGATGCCACGTGCGCCAGAATACCGATGAAGATAACGGAAGGTGTCACTGCGGACATAGGCACAACAGCCAGTAGTTTTCTCAACGCTGTTGTGATGTAACCAGAGCCTTCAGCGATACCAATTCCCAGCGTTGCTACGATAACGATACCCAAAGGTGGGAAGTTAACGAAGTTGCTGACCATTGCGCTAAGCAGGTTCATGAGTTCTGACGGCGTCAACAGATTCACTACCTGAATAGGTTTATTGGTGAGTGGATGGATGTAGTCAAACTCAATTTGCGAAAGCACCATAGAAAGTAGGATGCAGATGAAGGTCGCAAACAGGAAAAGCATCGTGATGTCTGGGATTTTATTTCCGACGTTTTCTATACGATCGAGCCAGCTTTTTTTATTTAAGGGTTGGGGTGAGATTTGTGTTGCCATGAATAGTCCATTATACCGCTGTTATTAATAAGCTTGTTTATTAGCGGGAGTAAATGGTTTCTGGCAAGAAAAAAACGACGAGTTTTTGCGCTGAAAGTGTTTAAAAATTGAATTGTAAACAACCGTGCTAGAAGATTGTTTTTCTTGGTTTTAATTTTGTTATTTGTGGCTCGGAAGTAGTGTGCGAGTGCGCTGAGTAATCGAAAAGTTGTTGATTTGATTTCTAGTCGCTAGTTGTATGAATAACTAAATAGTTACCCAGAAAATAAGGTTAGAGCCCTACATAAACAGGGCAATGATCTGACAATCGGTAATTGGCAACGGAGTGGTAAGAGTAACGAAATTGCTTTGCTAATGGAATGATATCACTTGAGAGTACGCCTGGGCTCGCAATGATATGATCTATCAGTTTGTCGTATACCACTTGCTCCCAACGCTTGGTGCGATAGTTGAAACGGCGCGCCTTACATTTGGCGATGGTATGTTCAGAGAGATTGATCAGGTTTCCTTTACCTGCCTCTTTCTGCAGAGTTTCCCAAACCCATTCGTTGGACGTGTTCATGTAATGGTTAAAGTCACCCGCAATCACAAATTCATGACCCAGCTTTTGGCGAGTTTTGATCCAGACGGAAAGAGCATCTATCTGACGTTCTAGTTTCTTACAGCTGTTGTTTCTTCTGACGGGCGTTTCAAAACATCCAGATTTTAGGTGTATAGAAAGCAGGTGCAGGGGAGGCTGGTTTTCTCTTCTCACTTCGATGTACGAGCCGTAGCGAAGGTTTCCTTTAGACAAGAAGGTCGGTAAGCCAAGTGGGGCGAAATCTGCGTGGTCGATGACTTCTATGTTCTTTTTCACCGCCCAGCCGGTAAATTGATTACTGCCACGGCTTTTCTGGTGGTACTTGGCGCGATCTGAAAAGTAAAAGTTGTATTCATCGGGGTCAATAACTCGTGACAGTGCATCTACGCTGTCAACTTCCTGAAATGCTAACAAATCGGCATTGAGTACTGACACGACGGTTTGCATCATCAAATAGTCATCGTTAGAACGCTTGCCTGAATGATGTCGTCTTTATCGGTGAGCCATTCCATGTTCCACGTCGCTATGGTCAAAGAGGCGAGCGCGTTTTTCACGTTTAAAGAAAACGCGACGACTATCGCCATGATGACTGTTCGGAAAAATTTAGAGGGAATAGGGCGTCGAAATGTCATTCAGTAGGTGGTCCTGCTTAAGGGTTTTGTTTTCTTTCACACTTCTTTTGGTGTGTATATTTTTGTTATCAATGGCGTCTGGCTGACGAGATGTGCCTGCGACTGAACCTCCTCCTTAGTTTGGGTAAAATCAAAAACCGTCATGAGATGCGCACTGTAACCGGATACTAGAACATAGTTACCATGGCTGTCTTACAACATGGTGAATTTGAGTGCCGTGTTGGATTTTTTTACATACTTTTTTCGATAATTGAATTTATTCCACAGTAATCGAATAGATAAAAATCGCATGCATGGATGCCATGATCTAAATCAAAGTATTAGCTCCACCGAAATCGTCTAATGCACCACATATTGTATCCCTATGTGTAAATGCCCCTACATTTTGTATTTCTTGACGCTGCTCTCATTTGTGTGTAAAGCGGCTTTTATTCACTCTATCAATGTGGATCAAGGAGCAAGTTTCGGGCATTAATCGAGCAAAAGGTGCCGGATTTCCAGACGCTTCCGCTCCCACATTAGCGCGATCAAACCCTATCTCTACCCACTATATGTGGGCATTTTGTTGAGGAGCTATTTGTGAAACCTGTTGTCATCAAACGCGATGGATGCCGCGTACCTTTCCAGCGCAAGCGCATTGAAGAAGCTGTTTTAAGTGCTGCTGATGCTGTAGAAGACATGGATCAAGCCTATGCAGCGGCTGTAGCAGATGGCGTGCTATCTCAATTTATGCGTATGGAAGAAGTTGAGATCCACCAAATTCAAGATGCGGTGGAAAATCACTTGATGGCAGGCCCATACAAGGCTGTTGCGCGCGCGTACATTGAGTACCGTCACGACCGTGATAGCGTGCGTGAGAAGAAAAGCCGTCTGAGCAACGAAATCCGTGGTTTGGTGGAACAAACGAACTCAGACATCCTCAACGAAAACGCAAACAAAGACAGCAAGGTCATCCCAACGCAACGCGACCTGTTGGCGGGTATTGTTGCTAAGCACTACGCGAAGCAATACATGCTGCCGAAATCCGTGGTTCGTGCTCATGAAATGGGTGACATTCACTACCACGATTTGGACTACGCGCCCTTCTTCCCAATGTTCAACTGTATGTTGGTTGATCTTGAGAACATGCTGACCCATGGCTTTAAAATGGGTAATGCGGAAATTGACACACCTAAGTCAATTCAAACCGCGACAGCAGTGACTGCTCAAATCATCGCGCAAGTTGCTAGCCATATTTACGGCGGCACAACCATCAACCGCATCGATGAAGTACTGGCTCCTTACGTTGAAATCAGCTACGAGAAACACCTCGAAGTCGCACGTGAGTGGGATGTACCTAACGCCGAAGAATACGCAAAAGCGCGCACTGAAAAAGAATGTTACGACGCATTCCAATCTCTGGAGTACGAAGTAAACACACTTCACACGGCAAACGGCCAAACGCCTTTCGTGACCTTTGGTTTTGGTTTGGGCGAGTCGTGGGCTGCGCGTATGATCCAACGTTCGATCCTGCGTAACCGTATTGCTGGTTTGGGTAAAAACCGTAAAACAGCGGTATTCCCGAAACTGGTATTTAGCTTGAAGTCTGGCCTGAACCTGAAAGAGGGCGAGCCAAACTATGACATCAAGAAGCTGGCGTTGGAATGTGCATCTAAGCGCATGTACCCAGATATCTTGAACTACGACCGCGTGGTTGAAGTGACTGGTTCATTCAAGACCCCAATGGGTTGCCGCAGCTTCCTGTCCACCTATGAAGAAAATGGAGAGCTGATCCACGAAGGTCGTAATAACCTAGGTGTTATCAGTATCAACCTGCCTCGAATCGCAATGCGAGCTCAAGGTGATGAAGCTGAGTTCTACCGTTTACTTGATGAAATTCTGGCGGTTTCCCGTGAAGGTTTGGACACACGTATTGCGCGTCTGCAAGGCGTGAAAGCACGCGTCGCACCAATCCTATACATGGAAGGCGCATGTGGGGTTCGCCTGAATCCAGATGATGATATCAGCGAGATCTTCAAAAACGGTCGTGCTTCTATTTCTCTGGGTTACATCGGTATCCATGAGACAGTAAACGCGCTTTATGGCAATGCGGAACATGTTTATGACTCCGAAACGCTGCGTCAGAAAGCAATTGAAGTGGTAGAATACCTGCGTAAAGCAACCGATAGCTGGAAGAAAGAAACCGGTTATGGCTTTAGCCTTTACAGCACGCCAAGTGAAAACCTGTGTAGCCGCTTCTGTAAGATTGATGCGAAAGACTTCGGTGTTGTTGAAGGTGTGACGGACAAGGGCTACTACACCAACAGCTTCCACTTGGATGTTGAGAAAAAGGTTAACCCTTACGATAAAATCGATTTCGAAATGCCGTACCCATCTATCGCAAACGGCGGTTTCATCTGTTACGGCGAATATCCAAATATTCAACACAACGTTGAAGCACTCGAAAACGTTTGGGATTACAGCTACGAGCGTGTTCCATACTATGGCACCAACACGCCTATCGATGAGTGCTACGAGTGTGGCTTTACTGGAGAGTTTGATTGTTCAAGTAAAGGCTTTGTTTGTCCAAGCTGTGGCAACCACGATTCTACGAAAGTGTCTGTGACTCGTCGTGTATGTGGTTACTTGGGAAGCCCGGATGCACGCCCATTCAATGACGGTAAACAGGAAGAAGTGAAACGCCGCGTTAAACACATGTAAGGTTAAGATGAATTTCCATCAATATTATCCCGTTGATGTCGTTAATGGCGAAGGCACACGTTGCACGCTGTTTGTTGCAGGGTGCGAACATCAGTGCCGAGGCTGTTATAACCAGTCAACATGGTCACTAAATTCGGGTTCGGTATTTGATCAGTCAATGGAAGACAAGATCATTGCGGATCTTAATGACACACGCATCAAACGACGTGGGTTGTCTCTTAGTGGCGGAGACCCGTTACATCCTGCGAATGTGGCGGCGGTGCTGAAGCTGGTTCAGCGCGTAAAATCGGAATGTGATGGGAAAGATATCTGGCTTTGGACGGGATACACACTGGAACAACTCACTGAGGCACAACGAGAAGTCATTGACCATGTCGATGTCGTCGTTGACGGCAAATATGAGAAAGAGTTGGCTGATCCTTCCTTGCCTTGGCGAGGAAGTTCAAATCAAGTTGTTCATCGTCTGACATCCCGTTAACACACCATTCAGCCTACTCTTATATAGTTCTCTGACGCCGCTTTATAATAGCGGCGTTATTTTTTGGGGAACTTGCACCAAAAACTGCGTCTAAACCCTATACCCAAACAATCTGAAAATGCTCGAATTCAGAGGTTACTTGGGTTTACAACCATTTGAATCCTCATAGAAAGGACACGTTTATGAAGTACAAATTTGTCGCCTTCTTTTTCATGCTTTGCTTAAGCCCATTGTCATTTGCTGCATCAAATGCAGATACCCAGCATTATGAACATGCACCCGATGGCAAACTTATTATGGGCGAGCAAGAATGGGTCAAAGTCGACCCCGTTGGGGAAGTGCTCAAGGCTCGCGTAGACACGGGTGCAACTACGTCATCTATTAGTGCGATTGATATTGAATCGTTTGAGAAAGATGGTGAGAAATGGGTGAAGTTTAGACTCGCTCATGGCGGACGAGAAAGCCGAGAGATAGAGCGCCCAGTTGTGCGAACGGTACGTATCATCCAATCAAGCGCAGAAGGCTATGATCGTCGTTATGTCGTTCAACTGCCCATTACGATTGGTGATGTGACCGAAAAAACACAGTTTACATTGAGGGACAGGCAGCACCTGATTTTCCCAGTGCTGTTGGGACGAAGCTACCTGAAAGGCACTGCGATGGTCGATGTTAGCCGTAAGTTTGTGCAGCCAAAACCTGAACTAGAAGGCCATCAATAAGGTTAAAGAGAGGGAAGACATTCTCTCTTTTTCAAGTGGCTACAGATTGTGAACTGGATGAATGCGGTGTGGTAGAGAGTATGCAAAATGCTTTTTACACCGCTTATTGTTATAACTGCTTTATCAACCTGCCCAGTTGGGTATAATCCCCTGCTCATTTGCGTTACCCCTCAACATGCGAGCATCCCATGTCAAAATGTTTTTTTAAAGGCCGTATCGAAACGCGCTTAAACCACGTTATTTCTGGCTACAACGTTAACCGCGACGTGAAAGCAGGAACAGAAGAAGCACCTGTATCCGTGGTTGTGAAGTCTGAAGCACGTAAAGCAGAAATCGAGGCACTGGTTGCGGAGCACGGACTGGTAGCAAATGTTGTCGTGGATGAAACGAAAGAAGAAAACACAATTGAGCTGGATACGGTTCTGAACAAGCCAAAGACCACCCGTTTTGAAAAGACGCCAAATCGTAACGATCCATGCTCTTGTGGCAGCGGCAAAAAATATAAAAAGTGCTGCGCATAAGCGTTAAAAAAGAAACCGCCTGATGGCGGTTTTTTTGTGTGTAAAGACAAGGATGATGATTGCATCAGTCACTTTCAAAAGTCGTGGAGCTACCCCCAAAGAAACCGATAAGGCAGGAGAGTAATTTTCTCAAACGGGTATTTTTACTTGCACCCATGCGGCCTTTCGTTATACATACAAGGGATTAGGTGTTCGATAAGGAAGTTATCTCATGTTTAACCTGCTTTCTCCTGCCCAGCAGGATCCCATCCTCTCGCTTTCCGTTGCATTCAGAGAAGACCCGCGTGAAGAAAAAATGGATTTGGGTATTGGCGTCTACAAAGACAGCCAAGGTGCCACGCCGATCATGCAAGCGGTCAAGTCTGCACAACACGTTTTAGCGGATACCCAAACAACAAAAAGCTACGTGGGATTGGCAGGAAGCGAAGGCTTCAATCAGGCAATGACAGATTTGCTGCTTAAAGGCACTGCGGGCTACGAGCGTTCTGCTGCCGTGCAAACGCCTGGAGCAAGTGGTGCATTGCGTATGCTGGCAGACCTGATGTATTTGGCAAAACCTATTACTACGGTGTGGATTAGCAACCCAAGCTATGTAAACCACAAACCTGTAATGGAAGCCGCTGGTTTGACCGTGAAGTTTTACCCTTACTTTAATGTAGAGACGAAAACGGTCGATGCGGATGCCATGCTGGATGCACTGTCTACAGCAGGGCCTGATGATGTTGTACTACTTCACGGTTGTTGTCATAACCCGACGGGCGCAGATATTCGTCCTGAGCATTGGCAGGCAATTGCAGCATTGGCGCAAAAGAATGGCTTTATTCCTTTCGTTGACATCGCATACCAAGGTTTTGGTGCGGGTCTGGAAGAAGATGCTACGGGGTAAGATTGCTGTCCGACAGCGTTGAAGAAATGCTGATCGCGACATCTTGTTCGAAAAACTTCGGTCTTTACCGTGAACGTACGGGGGCGGCGATTGTGATTGGCAAAAACGCCAAAGAAGCAATGAATGCTAAAGGCCGTATTCTTCAACTGGCGCGTTCCACCTATACCATGCCACCTGATCACGGTGCAGCGATTGTTGAAACCATTCTTTCTAGCGATGCGTTAACACAAGAATGGAAAACAGAGCTGGACGTGATGCGAAATCGCATTGTGACATTACGTGAAGGTTTGAGTGCTGCACTGGCGGCGCGATGCGGCGACACGCGTTTTGATTTCATCAAGCAGCACAAAGGCATGTTCTCAATGCTGGGCATGGCACCGGAACAGATCCAAACCTTGAGAGATGATTTTGGTATTTATGCGGTAGGTGACAGTCGAATCAACATTGCGGGTTTGACCGAAGCGCGAATTGATTATCTTGCAGACGCACTCATATCCGTCATCAAGTAAGCAAACCAAATGAGAAAAAGCCAGCAGATGCTGGCTTTTTCTATTTTACTTCTCCGCAAATACCAGACTGACGTTCACGGGAACTGTACTGGAAATATCAATGTTTCCGACGGTTGCGGATACTTTTTTCAAGTTGTCCTCGGGAATACCGAATGTCGCACCACTAATGATGACTGGCTTATAGGTGAAGGCGAAAATGTTGTCGTCAGCTTTGATGATGTTCATATCCAACGTCACATCTTTTGTGTTGCCAAATAGGGTGACTTTCGCGGGGATAGACTGCTGTAGCATGGCGTCGTTTTTATCAAGTGCAGCCATATCGACTTGTCCCTCAACTTTCAACATAGGGAACTTGCTGGAATCAAAGAACAATTCGTTCAGTCGTTGATTACGGATTGGGATCCCTGTTGATATTGAAGAAAGTGGCGCGGTCACACTGAATTTCCCTGACGCATCCACACTGCCTTTGACACCGCTAAGCGTTGCTGGCTCAACAACATAGGTTTTCTTGATGGTAGCAAAGCTGATGGAAGAGGCGTCACTGACAATGGTGTAGTCGCTGGACGCAAAGGCAAGAGAAGGGGACAGAGATAAGGCTAAAATGGCTGCCGACGAAATACCTTTCATTTTTACTTTCCTTCTTATTAATGAATTTGCATAAGCACATTGAAGACGCCGGAAACCTGCATCTTCGTGTTGCTGGGGTATATATAGCCTTGTTGACAAAGCGCATTTTGTACATCGCTTTATTTCGATATGGGCATCCTGAAATTCCGATTGACTCAATTATGAGTCAATCGATCGAGTAACGTGAGTTTGCGATGAGGGAAAGTATCGTTGAGAACGGCATAAAGCCGTTGATTTAGGTGTGCTGTGATGACGTGCCATAGCGCGTTCTGTTAGACTGTATCGTCAAACTATAGGTGGTAGTAACACAATGAAAATTCATCGAATTAATCCAACTAAACGTTGGTCTGACGTAACCGTTTACAACGGCATTGCTCACTTTGTCGAAGTGCCAGAGAGCGATTTGAGCGCAGACATCAAAGGTCAAACGGCGCAGATTCTTTCTCAAGCTGAAGAAATGTTGGCAAGCGTTGGTAGTGATAAAACACGCGTACTTTCAGTAACGATTTACGTGACTGATTTCGCCCACTTCGAAGGTTTGAATGAAGTTTGGGATGCATGGTTTGAAGAGGGTACAGCGCCGAGCCGAGCATGTATTAAGGCAGAGCTTGCGAAGCCAGAGTATCTGGTAGAAATGGCTTTTGTTGCAGCAGCAGGCGAAGAGTACCTTTCTTAATTGCGCCAGCTGTTCAAAGAAAAGGCAGTGTCATCACTGCCTTTTTCATTAGCAGGGATTCAGGTTTGGTGCCAAATATCATTGAGTGATGCCTCGCAAAACATGGCTTTAAAATGCTCAAGAAGATGAAAATAAGCCTCTTTTCATTAGAGTAACGGTTGGTAAAGCACTTATTCGTGTGACCGCTCTAATGGAGAAAGGATCGTGGGACTGAAGACGAAGGATTTCGTGCTCAATGAATCACATTTGTATGTGGGTTCTCACGCCTACCCACTCTCCAAAATTTGCCTCGTTGACGTCAAGTCGATAGGGATCGTCGAAAACGCGGTTCAAGTTTTCTTTTTTGCCTTACTTGCAGCTTGCACCGTTTGGTTCTGGTGCCCTGAAGGCTATGCACAACTCTTCTCGCCACTCGCATTTCTCTCTGGTTCCATTATCTGTCATTGTGTATTTGGTCGACACAGCCTTCGTATTAAAATGCTGCGGCTGAATAACACTGAAACGCACTGGATTAGCATCGCGAATGGAAACACTGAGGAAGAGTTGGCGCTGCTGAAAGGTCAAGCCGAGCAACTTTCCCATTTAGTTATTGGCAATGAGAAAAATACTCGGCTTGCGGACGGTCTATCCCTTAGTCGTCAAACCTCTCCTCAATAAAGGATTGGGAAGGAACGAAGTAGCTGTTACCCGTTTTTGCTTCAACAAAATCGAGCAGTTTGTCGTAGTCACCGTTCTCATCTGCTGTGATCATCTGTGTCAGCGACGTTTCAATAATTGATGGTGTATTCGAAAAGCCAACGAACATGGTGCCATGTTCCATAGCATTGCCGTATGGGCGGTTCTGACGGAACATCTTCACTTCTTCGCCGTCGACTTCTACCTTACTTTTCGCGTTGTGTGCCCAAGCCGGTTTCGTGTCATCGTCCAACTCAATGTCATCCATTTTTGTACGGCCAACGACTTTTTCTTGATGCTCTGTAGACAGTGAATCCCACGCGCCTTGCTTGTCGGTATAACGCTGAACAATGAGGTAGCTACCACCTTTGAATTCATCGTCTTCACCAATAAGCACAGACTCAATGCGCTCGTCATCTATTGGATTCTCAGTGCCATCGACAAAATCAATCATGTCGCGATTATCGAGGTATTTATAACCTTGAATATCCTCAATGAGCTCGGCGATTGACGACAGGGCTTTGGCTGCATGCTTGGCAACTTGGAAGTTAAGATCTTTACGCTCTGATTTCACCATGATGAAAATATCACCTGGCGTTGATGGGAATTTGCGGTGGCCATTCTCCATCTCAGGGAAGCATGTAACTCCGATGGCTTGCCAACGTCAGGGAACAGCATTGGCCACGCGTTATCAGAAAAGCCCAATGTCATGGTTAAACTGGCTGAAGGATCTTTCTGTCGGATAGACTTTTCGATTCCCGGAAGCTGAGAGAGCGCATCGTTGATTTCGTCGATATTGATCCATTGGTCGCGAAGGACGAAGGTCAAATATTCTACATGTGTTGTTGGATTAGTCAGGACACCCGGCTGTGCAAACATTGCTAAATTATTCATAGTCTTTCCTGTTATCAACTTCATTGCGTTTCGTAGACGCTTTGTAACTTTAGAATAGGGGAGACCGCGTTTTTGCGGTAGGAATGAGACGTTATAAATTTAAAGCCCTATGAACGCAAAAGCCCTGACAGAGTCAGGGCTTGGAAATCATCGTTTGTTGCGCAGGTAGCGTTTGCGGCGCTCTTCTTTATGTTTGGCTTTTTCTTCTGCCTTGCGCGTTGCCGCTTCTTCTACTTCGACAAGTTCTTTGTCGATCATGTCTGGGTGTTCAAGCGTAATTAGGCCTAGAGCACCGTTGCGAAGATCGTTGATCAGAATCTCAGACGCTTTGTGAATGTCGATTCGGCCACCCGCACGCAAACAACCGCGTTTTTCGCCAATCGCTTCCATCAGTTCAACTTCTGTTTCTGGCAGTTCTTCAATGTTGTAACGCTGCTTCAGAAGGTCTGGGTACGCTTGTGCCAGATATTCCACGGTGTAAAACGCAACTTCGTCGTATTCCATCGCCGTATCTTTTACCGCACCGGTTGCTGCCAAACGGAAACCACTGTGAGGGTTTTCTACTTTAGGCCACAAGATCCCAGGCGTGTCTGACAACACAACACCGTTTTGCAGGTTGATACGTTGTTGCTGACGTGTAACTGCTGGTTGGTTACCCGTTTTAGCAACAACACGTCCTGCCAATGTATTGATGATGGTGGATTTCCCCACGTTTGGAATACCCATGATCATGGTGCGAATGTTCTTGCCCATCTCTTCGCGGTGAGGCGCAAGCTTACGGCACAAATCTATGATTTTATTGACTTCACTGATCTGTTCAGTCGTGATTGCCATTGCTTTAACACCTTGTTCTTTCTCTAGGTGTTCAAGCCACAAGGCGGTCATCTCAGGGTCTGCAAGGTCGCGCTTATTAAGCACTTTGATGACTGGCTTGTCTTTACGAATACGACGGATCAGCGGGTTTTCACTACTGAATGGAATGCGAGCATCAAGCACTTCGATGATGACGTCAATCTTAGGTACGACTTCTTCGATTTCTTTACGTGCTTTGTGCATGTGGCCCGGAAACCACTGAATAGAGTTGTTAATCATGGGAATGATTGCCTTCGTAAATCCTGTTTCTCGTTTCGAGTCTTTAAGACTAAGCAAACGATGTATTGGCAAGGATTTTATCACTTAAATGTGATGAACGGAAAAGTATCCCGTTGATTCGGCGTTGAGCGGGTGATTTTTGTTCAGGTGTCGGAGGATGTATCGCCTGCCTGAGGCGATTGAGATTACTTCGCCTGACGCAAAGGCTCGAAATCGAGAGGATTCGTATCGAAGTACTCAGACAGCGGCTGGGGCATGCCAAGGTGAAAACCTTGGAAATACGCGACGTTAAGTGCTTTCATCGCGTCGTACTCTTCTTGATTTTCGATACCTTCAACGAGCACTTCGGCCCCAACTTCTTTCGCCAATGCGATAGAGCGGAGTATCGCTTCTACTTCACCCCCAACATAGCTTTGCACCAATGAACGATCAATTTTGATGATGTTCGGTCTGAGCATACGAACGCGGGCTTCTTCTGAACCTTCAACGCCATAATCATCGACAGCAATTCTGAATCCATTCTTGATGGATTGATTAGTCGCGGCAGACAAAGACACAGAGTCAGAGTGCAGATGTTCAACCACTTCCAGCACAACGTGTTCACGTGGAATGCCCATTTCGGCTAATCGCTGAACCATCAGGTTTTGGTTGGAAAAAGTCTCAATGGAAGCCACAGCAGACGAGGGAAGCATATTCAGGAAAATCCAATGCTGTCCGGCGTATTTTGCAAAGTTTCTGAGGTGGATGACGCGCGCGAGTTTATCGACGCTAATCTGATTCGCAAAATCAGGGTGGCTTTGGTCTAGACAGCGGAATAAGTGAGCGGGGCAAACGTGTGATCCGTCCACACCTACAGCACGAATAAGCGCTTCAAAGCCTGCAACTGTGTTGTCTCGGCGAAAAATAGGCTGGTAGACGCTACGTAAATGCATGCCATTGAATTCAGCGGTGACTTCACCGTTCTCATTGGCTCTCAAGCATTGTTCGAATTCAGCGCGTGTTCTCAGGTGGTCTACCACTTATTCATACCTCTAACTTCACTGAGCAAATATGTTACGTCAAAGCGAAGGATTGGAAAATGAAACCTTCATTTAGGTCGTGAATTAATGTGATCTTTCCCTATTCTTTTTCATCCTAGTACGAAATTCGTGCAACAAAATTGCTGTTTAAACTGGAGAGAATTAAGCAACTGAGTGCATTGTAAAAATAGTTTGTAAAATTTATTTTACATTCTTCCGTACTGTAACAAGCCTGCGAAGCTGCCAGAACAAGTCACTTATTACTATCGTTTTAGAAGGAGATTTATTCAGGAGGCGAAGATGAAAGCGTATAAATACGAATCTAAGCCGCAAGACGAGAACGGGCTGGTAGATTGGACGGAAAGCGAGAATGAGGTCTGGCAAAGGCTCATGACGCGACAATTAGCCTGTATCGAAGGCAAAGCATGTGAGGAGTATGTCGCAGGACTCGAACTGCTAAATCTGCCGCATTCACATGTTCCCCAAATTCCGGACATCAACAAAGTACTTAGAGAAGCGACAGGGTGGTCGTTGGCACCTGTCCCAGCGTTGATTGACTTTGACCACTTCTTTGCGTTGCTGGCGAATAAGCAGTTTCCGGTGGCGACCTTTCTAAGGCGTGAGCAAGACTTCGATTACCTGCAGGAGCCCGATTATTTTCACGAAATATTTGGGCATTGTGCGATGTTGACCAATCCCGCCTTTGCTGCCTTTACTGAGCATTACGGTAAGCTTGGTGTGAACGCTTCTAAAGAAGATCGCGTATATCTGGCAAGGTTGTATTGGTTTACCGTTGAATTTGGACTCATCCGCACACCGAGTGGCTTTTCGATCTACGGAGGCGGGATTTTGTCTTCTCCTGCAGAAACGGAGTACGCATTCCGCGACAAAGATGTAATGAGAGAACCGCTTGATATCGTCGACGTGATGAGAACACCGTATCGGATAGACATTCTCCAACCGATATATTTCTACTTAGAGGACATGAGTGCGCTCTACGAGTTTTCCAAAATCGATTTGATGGCCTGTGTTATGAAAGCCAAGTCGTTGGGGCTGCATAAACCACTCTATCCCATGAAAATTGCACAATAAGGAATCGTGATGACTGAATTGACAGAACTGCAATGCGAGGCTTGCAGAGCAGACGCCCCGAAAGTGACAGACACTGAAGCGAAAGCGTTATTGGCAACACTGTTGGATTGGGAAATAAAAGAGATAGAAGGCATTCCTCAACTCGAACGTGTGTTTGTCTTCAAAAACTTCAAAGAAGCATGGGCGTTTTCAAATAAAGTAGCGCAACTTGCAGAGGATGAAGGGCACCACCCCGCAATATTGCTCGAATGGGGGCGTTGTACTGTCACCTGGTGGACGCACAAAATCAAAGGTCTGCACAAAAATGACTTTATCTGTGCAGCGAAAACCGATGCACTACTATAAATAAACGATTGTGTGAGTACGACGGGGCGAAATGCCCCGTTTTTGTGTCAATTTGATCACAGCTTCTGACTGATTGTAATTTTTCTCATGCCGCTATGTCTTAATGGTGATGAGTATTCTCATTCGAAGACCGGAGCCCCTATGTTTGCGCGCTTGATCGGCCCAATCCTTATTCTGTTCATCGTTGGGTGTTCTTCTCTTCCGACGTCGACGCCAATTGCCGTCGATCCCAATTGGACGTCTGATACTCTCCCGAATGGTTTCCAATACCATCTTTATCCCATTGAAGGCACGGAAGTGGAAATGCGACTGATCGTGAATGTCGGCAGCCTTCAAGAGCAGGAGTCACAGAGAGGTTACGCTCACTTTATCGAACACATGGCATTTAATGGTACGGAGCACTTTCCTGATAATTCTGTGTTTCAGGAATTTGCAACGGTAGGGGTGCAGTTTGGTCCTGATATTAACGCCATCACGGATTACAGCAGGACAGTTTATAAGCTTTCCTTGCCTGATGATGGGAAGTTAAGTGATGCCATTAAGTGGTTTAGAGACATTGGCGATGGGCTGACGTTACGTGAAGACCAAGTGACAGGAGAGATTGATGTCATCTTTGGTGAATGGCGCTTCGATAACCGGGCTGACGCGTCATGGCAGCTAAAACTTTACGACACATTGCTCGAAAACAGCCCTTACGCAGAACGCGACCCGATAGGCACTGAAGCCACGCTATTAGCGGCGAATTCAGATGATCTTCGCGCCTTTTATGACACATGGTATCAAGCAAACAGAATCCAGTTGGTAGTAGTTGGCGGGTTTGATGAAAAAACGTTAGCGGCTGAGATCGAAACGCAATTTTCCTCACTCCGCACGGAGGATGATCGGCCCGAGCACCATGAGATTGTTCCTCTAGATAAAGACTACCGCTATCCTTTGACTGTGTTTGCGCCACAAGGCCAATCGTCAGCCTTGGTATTGAGTATTAATGAAGGCGGATACATCCCACCCAAAACACTTTCGCAGCAACGGGAAATGTGGACAGAGTGGTTTGTTCTGGATGCCATTGAACAACGCTTAACAGAACAGCTGGACCGTCGCAGCATCGCCCACAATGGCCTCTATTCGAGCTACGCATTCGCACCGGGACTCAGTTTGTTTGAAATCGTTGCTGAATTTAATGCGCAAGATAGAGCAGAAGTACTCGACGCGATTGCTGGCGATCTCGCGTCATTGAGAGATAACGGCATCACGGACAGTGAATTTGCTTCGCTGTTAGAAAGGTTTGAATCTTGGGGCTACTTGCTTGACGATTACTTGCCCATTGAAGTGGCAGAAAGTGCATCTGAAGAACTGTATTACAATGCTTTGCCGCAAGACGGACAGCAGCGTTTAGAGAACTTCGAACAGTTTCTTACTGAAGTAAATCATGAAGATATTGACCAGCGTATCCGAGAATACCTCACTGTCTTGCCTAAATCTTTGTCGCTCATCTATGTGAAGAATGAATCATTAGCGGGGGCTGAACGGCTGAAATCGCAGTTTTTTGCGAAGCTAGCTAAAGCAGGAGACGCCGTTGATGTTGAGTATTCTGACGTCAATATTCCACAGCCAGCTATTTTGCCAACACGCAAACCAACGACAAAGTCGTTAGGCAATGAACTCTATACATGGACGATGCCAAATAACGTCAAGGCTCTGTTTCATCATATGGACGACCTATCGTTAACGAGCCATGTTGTTTTGCAAGCGAGGGGTGGTTTTGCTTCGCTCAATCGATCTGAGCGTGCTGCCGTGGACATCCTTTACGAAGTGATTCGAGGCAGTGATGTCGGAGATATCGATGCGTTGGATTTTAACCACTACCTCAATGCCAACGGCATTGCTATTGAGCCTGCTGTATATGGACGTAGCCATAACATTTCCATGTCGGTTCAAAGTGAAAACTTACCCGATGCACTCAATGCGTTGCGTTTTCTCATCGAAAACGTGTCGTTAGATCAAGCCATTTTCGATCGTGAAAAAGAAAGGGTAGTAAGCCGTGTTAAGGCCATGAATACGTCGCCGTATGATGCGTTTGAACGTGCCCAACTAGGCATGATTTATCCTCCCCAGTCCTATGACTCTCCGTTAACAGTTGCAGACTATCAGGACGTAACGTTTACAGATGTTAAGCGTGTTTATGACAAGCTTTTCAGAGATTTGGGGGCCTTTAATGTTTACGTGATTTCCGATTACTCGGCGGACGCCGCGACGGATCAAATAAACGTTTATCTTGGTAATATCAAAGCCACAAGACCTGCAACGCTGCCGAAGACGCTGACGTTTAATCAGCAGAGTGACGAACTAAAAAAATACACCTCACCCGAAGACCGCACATACATTGAAATTGTCGATGTATCGCGTGTTCCCCAAAGAGATATCAAGACGATCTTTGCGGAAGATATGATGAATCGTGTTTTACAGGCCAGATATACCAAAATCATGCGAGAGAAGAATGGCTTCGACTATGACCCTTACTTCGCATCTTGGTCGCGAGACGGAGATGGTGTGGTCACCACGACATTGACTGCCTTGATTTCGCCAGACCGAGAGCAAGAGTTAGAGAACATGTGGCCAGATATTCGAAAAACATTGGTACAGCCCGTCACCAAGCAAGAAAGAGACAATGCAGCGCGCCAGCTAGAGCGGGACATTATGAATCTAAACAGTGATAGTCACCATCTTGTTGGTGCTATCGCGCGATATGATACATGGGGATATGGGACAGATGGGTTGTTTTATCCAGCGACAGTGATCCGAGGCATTGATCGCCAGCATCTCAGCCAGCTTTCTAAGGGGCTCTTTACGGGAACCGTAAGATACAAAAGCGTGATGCGTCCTGCACCGAGTACACCGTCGCCATAAACAAATAACGCGCCTTGAGGCGCGTTATTCAGAAGTGCTTAGTGCGTTTTTTTGCCACCGAAATACTTTTCCAGAATTTCAGGGGTCAGTTCGCCTTTAGCTTCCAATTCTTTAAGTTCTGCCGCAATGCGTTTTTGCTCTTCTAATGAAGGCAATGGCAGGTCTGGTTCGCGCTCTGGCGCGTCTTTAATCAGGTTTTCCAAATCGATCATGTCGAAATCACTCATTTTTTAGATCTGGCCGTATTCTATGTAAAAACGGCCTTACCAAGCAAGCCATTCACTTTTTGCACTCCAGAGTTTTAAAGCGAATCAAGCGTAAATTCAGGATGCTATTAAAACAAAACGCGTAGTTGTAAACACTCTCATACTGTTTCTGCAAAAATCGATTTCCACGCAATATCTCGGTATAAAAAAGATTGATAACGCAATTTCTTGTGTTTTTGGTGTTTTTGTAACACTGTAACAAAAGAGCCAAAAAGAAAATAAGAAAAACAAGGAACGGTAGATATGGCAGATATTCTTGAAGTCTACACAGTTAATGCATTCGTCGCTGATAACCAAGGCGGCAACACAGCAGGCGTTGTACTCAATGCCGACGGTTTAAAACCCGCGCAAATGCAACGTATCGCCGCGGATCTCGCATTCTCAGAAACCGCATTCGTCTTAAAATCCAAAAAAGCAGATTTCAAAGTTAGATTTTTCACACCAACAGAAGAAGTCAACTTTTGTGGTCACGCAACAGTCGGCGCGTTTGCTACGTTATTTCATACAAATCGCGTTGAATCTGGTCACTACAGGCAAGAAACGAAAGCGGGCTTGCTCGGTGTCGAAGTAGGGTCTGATGGCAGAATTACCATGGACCAAGCGATTCCGAAGTTTGGCCCAGAATTATCGGCTGAAGAGGTCGCGCCTCTGCTAGGTATTCAAGCAGAAGACATTCTCTCTACAGGCTTGCCCGTTGCCGTTGTTTCGACGGGGTTGGCGGATGTGATTGTTCCAGTGAACGATGAAAGTGTATTGAATGCGCTAAAACCAGACCTGGCAGCGATAAAAGCATTCAATAAGAAAACGAAATCGATGGCGATTCACGCATTTGCACTAACGCCAACAGAGTCAGATATATCGGCAAGATGTCGAAACTTTGCGCCCGCCGTTGGGATTGATGAAGAATCGGCAACAGGCAGCGCAGCCGGCGCGCTAGCAAGCTACCTGCATATTTACCAAGGTGCTAAATATCGCTACCTGTTTGAACAGGGTGAAATTCTAAATCGCCGTTCTTTGTTGTCGGCACAAGTCGACTCTACCGAAGATACCATTGAGAGAGTGACGGTGGGTGGTCTTAGCGACAAGCCACAACGGATCCCTTACCGAGTCACGGAAGAAGCGACGCAATAACCTGTCATAAAACCAATGATTAAAACAAGGGGAAGCATTTAAGCTTCCCCTTTGATTTTATTGCAACTTTTTCGCGGGAAAAAAAGGAAATTTGCTGTATTTGAACTAGATTTAAGAGTATGTCTTAAATCTGGGAATGTACTTGCGTGGCTGAAGTCTTTTTTTCCTGTCAACCTGTGTTTTCTAACGACCTGCAACAATGGGGTAGCGAGTTGCTGTTCCGTGAAGGCTTGGAAAACAAGTTTCCTTCCATCGATGAAGATACCGCAACCTCACGCATTTTGAGCGCGAACTTCCTCGCCAGTAACAGCAATCAAAATCAAAGCCGCTACATTGTCAGCTTTGGCGAATCGTCCCTAATGGATGAGATTCCGCTTTCAATGCCTAGCCAGAGTTTAATCATCTTTTTGACGGATGATTGCCACCCTAATGCAGAATTGGTGAGCAAACTACGTGCGTACCGCACCGAAGGTTATCGCATCATGATGGACGGTAAAGCCATGCACAATGCGTGGCGAAACTATCTGGAGCTGGTGGATATTTTTAGCATCAGTATGGAACGGGACAATCCAAGTGACTGGGAACAAACCATCAGCCAATATTCCCAGCAAGTGTTCCTTGCGCGCAAGGTAGAGAAACAAGAAGAGTTAGCGGCGGCACAGAGTGTAGGTTTCACCTTATTCCAAGGTTACTTTTTCGAAAAACCGACCATTGTCCGCTCAGAGGACGTGGCACCTTCCGTGATGTCGCTGTTGGACATTTGCATCATCATCAACAAAAACCCTGATGATATCGATACGCTAACCAACATCATTTCCAAAGATGTCTCTTTGCTCTACAAAGTGATTGCCAGTGCAAATATTTTGGCGAAAACCAAAACCAACAAAATTGCCAACCCAAGACAAGCAGTGGTTTATCTGGGTGTTCAGGCATTGAGAAGGCTTGTGTCACTTCTCATCATGTCAAACCTCAATCACCAACATGCTGCGCAGCTTCAAAGCATCGCTTTACTTCGTGCCACCTTTTTCTCGTCGCTTCAAATCGATAATAAAGAATTTAACGCTGATGAAGCGTTCATTGTCGGGGCGTTTTCCATGCTTGATGTCATGTTGAGTAAGCCCATGAGCGAAATTGTAAGCCAGCTAGATTTGTCCGCGGCGGTGAAAAAAGGTCTGACGACAAAAGAAGGTGTTTATGGACAACTTATTACGCTGTCTCACGATATCGAGCACGCGAATTGGAATGGTTTAATCAACTGGTGCAATGAGCTTAAGTTGAATGACAAAGCGGTGTTGAAGGAATTTGAAGCCGCAAGAGTCAGTACCGCTGAAATTACTTCCAGCATGCAGGTTTAATTCATGTTTTTGATGCGTACCAAGCTTGCCGTCATTCTTGTTGTCAGCGGTACGCTGATCTTAAGCTTGTTCGGGCTATTTAACTACTTCAAAACCCATGATCGATTGTATGGCGAACTGGAATACGAGGTGTCGTCCATCGCCCAGCGTTTGTCGTTTCGACTGCCTGACCAAATCTGGAATTATGATTTTGATACCGTCGTGAATGATTTGGAAAGTGAAGCAACGTCTCGCTTTGTCTACCGCATTGAGGTAATTGCCCGAGAAGACAACTTCAGACACATCACCGCACCTAAGGACGGGTTAACCGACAACGAATTCCACCTTCGCATTTTCCCTATTGTCTACGACGCGTCGATCCGCCTATCGAAGTGGGTGAACTCATCATCTACGAAGACCCCAGAACCATTACCAACACGCTCACTTCAGAAATCGTATCTGGGATAGCGCAGGTATTCTTGCTCGACCTGATGATCATGTTCTTGATCTGGAAGTACGCGAGAGCAATCAAAGAGATTGAATCGAATCAGCGATACCTCAATACCATCATCCATAGCTACAACGACGGTTTGATTGTGTTAGCCGAAGATCACCACATTGTTACCTTGAATGAGGCAGCGAAACGGATCTTCGAGTTAGAAGGGTTTACAGACGCCGAGCCGCAACTGTCAGACATTATTGCTAAAGTGGTTCCCGATTCTCGGGCATATTTTTCGCAAGCCCTCTATGGGTTTAATACCAAAAACTTGAACTACGAGTTAGTCAGGGAAAAAGAAAAAGTCATTGTTCAGGTGCGTTCAACGCGAATTCTTGTCAACGATGAACACCTGCAAGTCGCGATTTTCAGGGACATCACTGAACAGCACATTGACAAAATCAAAGTGTCTAAAGGCGCGGAGCTGTTTTCTGCGGTTAAAACGTTGCAAGACAAATTCCTTACGAGTGAGGATTTTCAACACAGCTTCAAAGAAGTGCTCAAGATCCTGCTCAAGATTGGGGAAAGCAATCACGGCATCATCGTTGAGGTCGACCCGGAGAGCCCCAACAATTACCGAACCTTGGCGCAAACGCGATTGGTCGCTAATGGCTTTGTGTCTTCGAGCTTCGTAGAAAGTGTCATCACGGAAGTGATTGAAACGAAAAAGGGCAGTCGCAGCTTGCAAGTCGCGGGGCTGACTTCGTCTAACAGCAAGCTGATTATCAACTCCTTGAGCATGCCGCTGTTCCTGTCTAACCAACTCGTTGGTGTGGTGTGCTTGTTCGATGAGTCCACCTATTACGAAGATGATCTCTTGTCATGGATTGACCCTGTGCTGTCGAGCTTGAGTGCAATGGTTAACTTCGTACGCCAGAAAAAGCTTAACGACCTGATTTCTGAAGAAATGGTGAGAGCCAAAGATCAGGCGGAGAAGGCGAACGAAGCCAAAACGAATTTCTTGGCGATGATGAGCCACGAAATACGCACGCCGATGAACGGGATCGTGGGCATGTCTAACCTGCTCAAAGAAACCAAGTTGAGTCAGCAGCAATCATACTTCGTCGATACATTGGTTCATTCTTCCAATGCGCTGCTTAATATCATTAATGATGTGCTGGATTTGACCAAAATCGAAGCCGGCAAAATGCAGTTAATTGAACAAGAGACAGAGTTGGCTGACACAGTGCATGACGCGCTGGCTGTTTTCCATAGCAAAACTGTTGAAAAGAGCATTCGTCTGCATTGCTTGATCGACCCAGAACTGCCGAAGTGGTTGATGCTCGATCAAGTACGCTACACACAAATTATTCTGAACCTTGTTGGGAACGCGGTGAAATTCACCAAACGAGGTTCTGTCATGGTCAGGCTGCACAAGGTGCCGGCTGCAACGGGGCCTGTTCTCAGACTGATGGTGATCGATTCAGGCATTGGTATTCCAAAAGAAAAACAAGCTCGATTTTTGAAAACTTCACCCAAGTTGATTCATCCTATTCACGTTCTTATCAAGGAACGGGGCTTGGTCTCCCTGTTTGCCTTAAACTGACCGAGTTGATGGGCGGAAGTATTCTTGTCGAAAGCGAAGAAAACGTTGGGACAACCTTTACGGTCGACGTGCCATTGACTGCCGTTAATGGTAAACCTAACACCTTGTTTGAGGAGTTCACGCTCAGTGATGAGGTGCTTTCGAGGCCCGTTCTGATCGCCACCGAAGATGACCAGCTATTTTCGGTGCTCGATAAATACCTTTCTCCGCTTGGGCTTCAAGCAACAAGAATCCTTGATCGCGATGTCTTTTCCGATGAGCAATTGGAGCCAAGCGTTCTGTTTGTCGATGATGATGTGCTCTGGAAGTACCAAGCCTTGGTGCAGAAAGTGTCGCACTCTCTAATGATTAGTCACGATGGGCTAGTCGAAGAGCATGGCATGCCTTGCCTTATCAATCCTATAAGCCCAGAAGCACTGGTCTATGCGCTAGATTTTGATAAAACGTTGCCTCTGGAAACAGAGCATGTGGAGAAACCAGAACCTGTTTTCGAGGGGCTAAATGTTCTGATTGCTGAGGATCATCTGGTCAACCAAGATCTGATGGTGTTGATTTTAAACAGTCTGGGTTGTTACTCAACCTTGTCTGAAAACGGTGCTGAGGCGTTGAAAAAACACAAAGAGACACCGTTTGATCTGATTTTGATGGATTGCCAAATGCCAGAAATGGATGGCTTCGAAGCGACGCAAAAAATCAGAGAGTTTGATACGGAAACGCCGATTATCGCCGTGACCGCGAACGCGTTGTCGGGTGATGCACAACGCTGCTTGAAAGCGGGAATGAATGCGCATTTAGCGAAACCATTCACTAAGGAGCAGCTTGTTAATCTAATGACGCTTTATGTGCCGGCAGACAAATTCACCACGCGCATTGTCCCTTCACCCACGGATGAAGAGTATGCCATCGAGACTGAGTCGAGACCTAAGAGTGTTGCTGATGAACCTGTTGCAGCAATTGAGGCAAGCATCGATCTGAACCGTATTAAAGATCAGGTTGGAGACAGCGAAGAGCTTCTTCACCACATTTTGTCGAAATATGTTTCCAGCCAACAAGCTGACCTTACGGCGTTCCAATCTGCGCTGGATAGCGGCGATACTGCCGCCGCGAAGAAAATTGCCCATCGTATGAAAGGCGCCGCCGCTATGGTCGGCGCGGACGATCTGGCTGCGTTGTGTTTGATTGTGGAAAAACATCAAGGTAACAATGCGCAAGATTTGTATGCGTTTTTTGAGCAGTTAAGCCAACGCGCGCAAGCTATCGCAAAAGAAGTTGAGAGTATTTGCGCCGCTTAGTAGACCGCTTAAAAAGGGTATAGAGGCCCTGACTCAGCTAGCGTTAAGTACGAGCTTCGAAAGCCATTATTCCATTCATGTAGCATGTATCCGCCAGCCTGTTGGGTAAAGCCAACAGGCGCGTTATCCCTGTGGTCTGTGACAAACGAGCTGGCTGTCGAAGGCGATGAAAGCACCGTTTTCCCGCCAACACTGCATACAATGCTGTTGTGTAAATGACCGCAAATGACACGAATATCTCGTTCAGATTGCGCCAATATCTCGCTAAACGCGTTCGCCCCATCAAGGCCAATGGCATCCATAAATTGGATACCGGATTCGAAGGGCGGGTGATGAAGAGCAATCAATGCGGGTCTATCTTTTGACTGCTGGAGAGAATCCGCGAGAAACGTTAGAGCGGTTTCTGACAATCTTCCTGCGCCGCTGTTCGGAATGACGGTGTCTAAACCAATCACGTCTAAGTCAGGAAACGCGTGAATCCAATTGATCTCTTCACTCAGGTTTGTGCTCTGGAGGGATGTAAAGCAAGTGCGCATGGCTTCACGTCTGTCATGATTGCCAGGAATCACAAAGTATGGGATGTGCAATTGAGTGATGAGCTCTTGAAAAGCCTTGTAGCTTTCTTCATCCCCCCGGTCGCTTATGTCCCCAGTCACTATTATCGCGTCGATTTTGCCCAGCTTCACAAGGTCTTTATTTATCTTATTCACCGCCTGTTGAAAGAGAGAATAGGTGTCCAACACTTTCGAGACTTTGTTTGGCGGTGCAACGATATGGGTATCTGTAATTTGCAGAATACGCGTCATAGTTTGAATCTCACTTGATGCCTGCGCGCAGGAAGGCTTGAACAAACTGTCTTTGGAAAATTAAAAATGCGATGAGCAAAGGCGCGATTGACATCATAGTAGCTGCTGAAATGACCGAGATATCGACACCATTTTCAGGCGCACCGAATATCGATAAGCCCACAGTCAATGGACGCGTGTCATCTGAGTTGGTAACGATGAGCGGCCAAAGAAAGTTGTTCCAGTGTGTAGAAACGGACACCAGTGCATAAGCAAGATAGGTTGGCTTTGCGAGAGGTACGTAAACACGCATGAGTATGCCAAACAGCGAGCAACCTTCAACACTCGCGGCCTCATGGAGCTCATAAGGCACAGACTTGAACGATTGGCGCATTAAAAAGATACCAAACGCACTCGCCATGTAGGGCATGCCAACACCTAAAATAGTGTCAAACAAGCCTAATTTAGAGGTCACGGCGTAGTTCTCCACGATCAGCACTTCCGGCAAGATGAAAAGCTGAAGGAGAACCAGAATAAAGACAAAGTCCTTTCCTGGGAACGAGACTTGCGCGAACGCAAAGCCTGCCAACGTGGTAATGATGAATTGTCCAATCAGTACCACAGTCACCAAGCAAAACGTGTTGATGAAATACTTAATCCACGGCGCACCGTCCCAGGCGACTCGAAAGTTATCGAGCGTCCAACCAGAGGTTAAGTTGAAATTCACAGCGTCGGACGTTGTATGAAATGCCGCCCAGAATGCGAACAATAATGGCGAAATCCAAATCACCGCGAGCAGGAGCGCACCAAATGTGTCGAGATACTTTTCGATAGCTTTCATTGGTAATGCGTCCTTTTATCGAGGTACAAAAATTGGATAGCGGCTGCAATACCCAGAACAATCAACACGAGAACCGTCATGGCTGCGGCATGAGGCGCATCAAAGAACGCGAAAGCCATCTCCCAGATGTAATAGAGAATCAGCTTTGACGCATCAGAGGGGCCACCTTTCGTCAAAATGAAAAGGTGATCGATAAGCTTCACCGAGTTGATCATGGCGTTTACCACAATAAACAGGGTAGTGGGCATTAAAAGTGGCAACACGATACGGCGGGTATAGGTCCAGCGTCCTGCGCCTTCTATGTCCGCTGCCTCTTTATAGTCAGCAGGGATAGTTTGAAGCGCAGCAAGATAGAAGATCATAAAAAAGCCCGCTTCTTTCCAGATCGTCACGATGATGACTGCCCACAAGGCGGTTTCCGGTCGGCCTAGCAATTCACGGATTCGAATCCAAATAAGGCACCGATTTGGTCAAGGACGCCAAGATCTGGGGTATAGAAAAATAACCAAAGATTGGCAGCAGCGATCATCGGTAAAACAGTAGGTGTGAAGTAGGCGGTTCGGACAAATCCTTTACCGGAAATTTTACCGTTTGCCCAAAGTGCCATCACCAATGCGATGATGATCGAGAGTGGGATCGTCATTGCGGCATAAAACAGATTGTTTTCCACCACAATCCAGAACGTCGGGTCAGCAAAAAGATCCGAATAGTTTTCCGTCCCAACAAACTCTGATGGTCTTCGACGGGTGCCTTTTGAAAACAGGCTTTCCCAAAATGTTGCCAACGACGGATAAAACGCGAAGAGCGAAAGCAAAATAGCGGCAGGCGTAAGCAAAAACCAACCGTAGAGATGCTGACGACGACGCTGCATTTCTGCGTAATCATTCATAGTAGACTTCTACAACTAGATGGCTCCCTACTTTCGTAGGGAGCGGGGTCGCTATTGGTAGTCGCGCAAGAGACGTTTCGCTGAAGATTGCGCTTCTTCCAACGCTACTTCAGGCGTTTTCTGGTCGGTCAGGGCGAATTGAATGGCATTGTTTAAGCCTTCTCGCACTCGCGCTGTTTCATAGGTAGAAAACTCGGCAACGGCATGCTCAAGTTGATTGCGCGCGACAAGAGCTGGTGGAAATGCCTCGGTATACTCTTTGAGTGCTTCCGTTTCATAAGCTCCTTTTGACACACCCATATAGCCAGTGGCGATTGACCATTTAGCAGCTTGTTCTGGGGACGTCATGAACTTGATGAGTTTCATCGATGCGGCTTTCTCCGCGTCGGAGGTGTCTTTGAAAATATAGAAATTACCACCGCCCGTTGGTGAGCCTAGACGCACATTGCCGGGCAACATGGCAACACCAAAATCAAACTTGGCCGCGTTTTTAACCGCCGTCAGGTTGCCTGTTGAGTGCCACATCATTGCTGTGTTTCCCTCAAGGAAGGCTTGGCGTAGCGTGCCCCATTCAACCGTACCTTTTGGCATGACGCCGTGCTCTTCAGATAAGGATTTCCAATACTTGAGCGTATCAATCACGTCTTTGTCGCTGAAGTAGGTCGTCAAGCCATCGTCAGACATCAGCTTTTTGCCATTTTGGATAGCCAGAGCTTGGAACATCCAATACGGGTAGCCCGTCGAGGGAATCATGATGCCGTAGGTGTCATCATTGGTGAGTTTTTTACTTACGGTTACCAACTCTTCCCACGTTTTGGGTGGTTGGTCTGGGTCTAATCCTGCCGCTCGGAACATATCTTTGTTGTAGTAAGCAACAATGGTTGAACGTTGGAAAGGAATGCCCCACGTTTTTCCTTCTGCCTGTCCGTTTTCCATCAAAGCTGGATAAAAGTCATTGAGCCAAGCTTGGTCTGCATCTGTGGTCAAAAGGTCATCAAAAGGAGAGATAAGATCTTGCTCAATCAGGTCGTAAACGTCGATTGAAAACATGACGGCCAACTGTGCGGGTTCACCAGAGTTCAGTGCTGACAAAGCACGGACGCGGGTATCGTCATAGTTACCCGAATAGATAGCGTTAACTTTGATATCTGGGTTTTGCGCTTCAAAATCTTCGACAATCTCATCGACCACTTTGGTTAGGGCTCCGCCCACCGCGATGGGGTAGTACATATTGAGTTCAGTTGTGGCCGCCATCGTCTGTGTAGAAAGCGTGAACGCACTGGCAAAGGCACAACTTAATACCGTTGAGAACTTCATAATTTCACCATTGGTTACGTTGAACATGTATGTAGGGCAGTAGCTTGAAAACCTTCGGTCTCGTTGCCGAAGAAAACGCCAAGCGTCCCTTTCCGTGTTAATTCATTCTGTTTCCATTACCGTCAAAGAAGTGCAGCGCACTGTCTTCGAAAGATATATCTACCGTCGTTCCTTCTTGAAGCGAGTTGTAACCATGGAGTTTGACCACAAGCCCTTTGGCTCGAGGGTGATCCAGAAGAACGTGAGTTTCTTCGCCAAGGTATTCGCTTTCAGAAACCGTGCAGCTAAGTCGACCTTGGCCTGACTCAACCAGTTGAATGTGCTCGGTACGAATGCCGACTTGAGACGTGCTTTCAGTGCCCTGAATGACGCCACCTTCGATAAGTGCCATGGGTGGAGCACCGATAAACTCCGCGGCGAATGTGTTTTTGGGTTCACTGTAAAGTTGTTGTGGAGAGCCGGTTTGCATGATGTGGCCGTCTTTCATCAACACAATAATGTCTGCCATGCTCATGGCTTCGGTTTGATCATGGGTGACATAAACGACCGTCATACCGAGCTCTTTTTGAAGCTTTTTGATGTCTTTTCTTACGGAGTGTCTGAGCTTGGCATCCAGATTGGAGAGAGGTTCATCCATTAGGCACAAAGGCTGCCCAGCAACGATCGCTCTGGCAAGAGCCACACGTTGACGTTGCCCGCCAGAAAGCTCTCCAGGCTTTCTTTCTTCGTAACCAGTCAACCCGGTTATCTTGAGGGCATTTGCGAGTTTTGCTAGCCGTTCATCTTTTGGCACTTTGCGTACTTTCATCCCGAACATCACGTTTTCAGCGACGGAAAGATGAGGGAAGAGTGCGTAAGATTGAAACACCATAGACAGGTTTCTCGCTGACGGCGCCATTTCGGTAACGTCAGTGCCTTCAATGGTGATTTGACCGGTATCTGGGTTTTCTAACCCTGCGAGCAGTCTGAGGGTGGTTGATTTTCCACAACCGGAAGGACCGAGAAGTGCAACAAAGGCACCTTCAGGAATATCAATAGAAATATTCTCTACGCCAAGCTGACCATTCCACCTTTTTGCAATGTTATTAAAAGAAACAAAAGGTTCTGTGTTCATGAAGCATCGCCTCCTACCAACTTCAAACGATCTCCAACGCGGTCACTTATGGAAGAGAAATCATCACCGGGATGTTGATCCATGATAATCAGGTCGACATCCATCAGATTCCCTCCAACAGCGGGAGCTGTCCTTGTTAATTTGGTGCTATCCATTACTAAAATTGACGTTTTACAATGCGTGCGAATCGCTTCGCGTACGCGCACTTCTGACGCATGAAAATCAAGTAAACCGCCGTCTTCTGAAACACCAGCTACGCCGAAAATGCCGTATTCGGCGCGGTAGCTGTTGAAAAACTCCAGCACACCGTCACCCAAAATGTCTCTGTCTGGCATTCGAACTTCGCCTCCGGGAATAATGATCCGATTGCTCGGTTCATTACTCAGTACCATGGCGGCGTTTAAATTGTTCGTCATCACAGTCAAACCCGACTTATTCGCTAATGCTTCTGCAACAATCGCAGGTGTCGAACCAATCGAGATAAACACCGTCGCTCCATCGGGAATGACATCAGCAACCGCATTCGCAATGGCCTTCTTTTCCACTGGGTTTGTTGCGGCTCTTAAGTCGTAAGGTGCATTGAGCTGTTGCTCAAAGCACTCAACGCCACCATGACGCCGACGTAGCAAGTTTTCACTGCAGAGCTGTTTCAAATCTCGCCTAACTGTCTGAGGCGAAACGTCTAGCCAGTCAGTGAGAAACTCGACAGATACGTTGCCTCTCGCCTGTGTCAATTCGATGATCTTTTTACGACGTTTTTCTGCCTTGCTTGATTGTTTTGATTCAAGGGTCATAACTGCTCGCATCTCCTAGTTCCGATCAAGCTAAGAACAGGAATAACAAATGCGCAACATAAAATGAGCGAATGAGCATAAAAATGCTCGTTTATTGATCAAAGGCTCACTTTTGACTACATTGTAAATAGGCAAATGCTCAAATTGATTCGCCCAGTTCGTGGCAAATCTGCGATTGAAATTTTGCGCTGCTGTTTGTGGGAATACGGAGGGTTAATGACAGGAACATCTATACTTTTCAATCTATTAGGAGGTGTAGCATTACTTCTATTTAGTCTTAACTTGGTCAAGAAATCAGTACTAAAAGCGTTTGGCGGGAAAATAAGGCGCAGTCTTGGGCGCTCAGTGTTCAATCGTTGGCGGGCATTTGGCGTAGGTTTAGGGGTAACTTGCTTGCTGCAAAGCAGTACAGCAACTGCATTGTTAGCCAGCTCGCTAGCCAATCAAGGCTTAGCAACCGCGAGTGGCTTAGCCATTCTGCTTGGTGCGGACGTTGGAACCACGCTCGTCGCAAAAGTACTCACGTTCGACTTGAGCTGGTTACAACCATTGTTTTTCATTGTTGGCATCGTACTAATGTCAGCAAGTAAAAGGGATAAACACCAACATATTGGCTCGATAGCCATTGGCATTGGTTTAATGCTGCTTGCGCTTAATATGATCGTGTCTGTCTCTATTCCTATCCGAGATTCGTTCGCCATCCAATCAATGATGACCGCGCTGAACGATGAGCCGTTTCTGGCAATCATCGTTGGTATGAGCATTGCGTTTATGGTGCATTCCAGCTTGGCGACTGTGTTGCTGGTTATTGCCATGGCAAGTGCCGGTGTTATCACGACCTCTGGTGGCATTCCTCTTATCTTGGGTGCGAACCTCGGTGCTGCAATACCTGCTGTTATCAACACCTTGAATTCGTCTCCGTCAATCTACCGAATCCCTTTAGGGAACCTAATGTTTCGTGCCGTTGGTGTAGCGTTGACGCTCCCATTGCTAAACGTGATTTCATCGATGTCCTTTTTCTATGGAAACGACCCCGCGATTGTTCTGGTTAATTTCCACATGCTGTTCAACGTCGTCATTGCGCTGAGTTTCCTTCCTTTAGTTAAACCTTGCGCGCGCTTATTGGAAGCGTGGTTTCCCGACGTGGCGTCAGAGACGAGCGACAACAGCCCACGATACCTAGATAGAAAAGCGTTTCGGAAACCTTCAGTCGCGCTGACCAATTCGGTGAGGGAGGTCTTGAGAATGGGGGATCTGCTTAAGACAATGTTAGATGGTGCATTTGAGGTGCTGAAGACCCGAGATTGCGCAGAGCTTAAAAACATAAAGCGATCAGATGACCTGATTGATGAGTATCACGAGAAAATAAACTGGTACCTGACCGAGTTGAGCCGACAGGATTTACCGAAGAAGTATCGTCGAAGATGTTTTCGAATTTCGTCTTACACAACAAATCTGGAACATGCGGGTGACATACTCGAGTGCAGCATGACGGATGTCATCGAGAAAATGATTCAACAAAATGTTCAGCTTCCAGACTTCGAGAAAGAAGCGATAGAAGAGCTAAAGCAATGTATTTATCGCAATATGGAACTGGCATTTAGTGTGTTGCTCACTGGAGACGTAAACAACGCAAGAGCACTGATTGAACAAAAGAGCGTGGTAAAGAGTATCGAGCGTAAAGCAACACTCGCACACCAAAAAGGGCTTAGGGATAGCGGGGCACCTTTCGTTTCTGGTAGCTCACTGTACCTTGATTTACTGCGAGATCTTATCCGCGTAAATTCGCATTTCTCGTCGATCGCTTATCCAATACTGGATCAAGCCGGAGAACTAAGCAGTAGTCGTCTGAAAAAGGCGCGTCCTTTGGATGTGATTAACGCACGTGCCAATGAAAAACGGACATAGAAGTCCAACAGACGTTAAGGATAAACATGAAAGAGTTTAACAACACTTACCTGATCATGAGGCATGGACAAAGTGAGGCAAACGTCGCTGATATCGTTGTGAGCGATCCTGCCAATGGATGCAGTAAATATGGCCTTTCCGAAATGGGGAAACATCAGGCGAGGGAAGCTGCGTTGGCTGTTAGCAATCAGAATGTAGACCTTATTTATTGCTCCGATTTTAAGAGAACCAAAGAGACTGCAGATATCGTTGCACAAGTGCTTTCGGTTGAGCCAGTGACTGACGCGCGCCTCCGAGAGCGTTTCTTTGGACAGTACGAAGGAAAGTCTTCGGCTTCCTATGACGAAGTATGGAAAAAAGACGCGTTAGATTCAGATCAAACAGAGATGGGAGTGGAAAGCACAACGTCAGTAAGGCGTCGCGCCGTGGCGTTTGTGGCTGAGTTGGAGCAACTATTTTTCGGAAAAGTCATTCTGCTGGTATCTCATGGTGACACGTTACAAATTCTCAGCTCAGCGTTTCATGACATTGAGTCGGGTCAGCATCGTACCTTGCCTCATCATGAAACGGGGGAGGTCAAAACCTTGGCTAAGGCGGGATCTTCAAAAAATCGTGAGTTTACGTTATAGCATAAAGGTGATGAGTCAATGGAAAGATATTCAAAGGAAAAACAAAAGAGGTGAGAGTGGCTTCTCATTGTGTTTACAGGCAATGCAAGGTAATTACAGAAATTAATAAATCATGCTGGCTGTATTTTGGAAATCTATTTCATTTGAAATACTTGCTCATTATCACACAAAAATTTTCCAACAAAAATTGATGTAAAATTTGATCAATTAAAAGCTATAAAAATCATTATGATAGCGAGATAATTCGTGTGTGGATAATCGAATTTTTATCCACAGAAACGGTTGATAAGTCGGTAGATTTCTTCTCGGAGCACTGTATTCATGCGGTCTTTCAAAAAGTCAATACTATTGATTTTAATGCCTAAGAGTACGGTATTTTGTGGTAAGAATTATCCATATTTCCTTGACAGCTTTATTTCAAATTTGCTTCATGTGTATCTCGATTCTCCAAACAAAAAAGGCTCCTTATGGAGCCTTTTTGCAATGACTAACGGTGACTTTTACTCAGTGGCGTCACTGGCCACTGGTTGTCGCTGACGTAATGTTTGTTTCAGTGCCAAGTAGCCGATGACGGAAGCTAAAAAGGAACCAATAAATATTGCAATGCGGGACAAGTCGACCAACGCGTGAGATTCTGCGCCAGGGAAAGCAAGCGTGGTGATGAATATCGACATGGTAAAGCCGATACCACAAAGGATCGATGCGGCCATGATATGACTAAAATCTAACCCTTTCGGCAGACTGGCGATATTCGCTTTGATAGCGAGATAACAAAACAGTGATATGCCAATAGGCTTGCCAAGCAAAAGCCCGAGTGTGATGCCAAGCGGTAACGGCTCGAACAGCATACCGAAACTGAAGTTATCTAATGGAACACCACTATTGGCAAAAGCAAAAAGCGGCAGGATCGCAAAGCTACTCCAAGGGTGAATGCCGTGCTCAAGGTAACGCAGTGGGCTGCGTACGCGATGGTGCTTAATTCTTAACGGAACAGCAAAGCCCAAAATGACACCTGCAACGGTGGCATGTACGCCAGATTTCAGTACGGCAACCCAAAGGATGGCACCGACTAGCAAGTAGCCGGTGAGTCTCGCGACACCTTTTGCATTCATGTAGAACAATGCCGCACTGGCAAGGACTGCAATAGACAAGGCAACAAGGGAAAGATCGCTGCTGAAAAACAGTGCAATGATGATAACGGCACCCAAATCATCAATGACTGCAAGTGCCAACAAAAACACTTTCAAGCTAACTGGCGTTTGTTTACCAAACAAGGCGAGTACACCGAGCGTGAAGGCAATATCCGTAGCAGCAGGGATCGCCCAGCCTTGCATACTCTCAGGGTCTCCGTAGTTGAAAAATACGAAAACCAGCACGGGAATTACCATACCACCAACAGCCGCAACAACAGGGAACATAGCGCGAGACTTGGTTCGCAAGGCTCCTTGAATGAGCTCGCGTTTAACCTCTAGCCCTATTAACAAAAAGAAAATGGCCATTAGGCCATCGTTAATCCAAAGTAAAAGGTTCTTTTCTATATCCAGTGCACCTATCTTTATGTGTATAGGTGTATCCAATAAAGATAAGTAGGCGGGAGCGAGAGGAGAGTTAGCGATAATGAGGGCGGCGAATGCCGTCGCGATTAATATAATACCTGGTGCGGTATCGAGCTTAAAAAAGTCGCCTAGTTTCTTGATCAAAACGCTCTCCACCCTTAGCAAACTTGTACTTAAGTCTAATAAGTAAAAGAAGAAAAGGGCAAAAAGTTGGCGCGATAAAAGGCGAAAACTGTGTGCTTGAGCCCGCTCAAACACACATTAAGAAATACTGTTTTTGAATCGTTATGAAATAGCTTTCACAGAAAGTGTCAGATCGAAAACCGCCATCGGTTCGTCGCCATGAAGTGTGGGACAGGTTGCGGTGATGCGCACAGGTTGATTGACTCGCTCCCCAGAAGACAGTGTTTCGTCAAGCATCTCATCGATAAGCTTGCCATCTGTACAGGTGAATACCACATCACCTTCTGGTCTTTTTAAGAAGTCACCCGTTACGGCTTTAAAGGCGAGGGAAATTTTCCTTCCTCGTGACTCCGCTTTACTCATTGCCATGAACCCGCCAGCAACATCCGCACCTATGGCGAGCGTGCCAAAATACATGCTGTTGAGATGATTCTTTGTTTTTCGCTTTAACGGAATACGAACCTGAACTTGGTCTTCATTAAGTACAAGGATTTTAGGACGGCAATACCAAATAAGCGGCACTTTGAAGAACCCAAATAGCTTTAGCATTCGGTTAGCGTGGGCGAGTGTCTGTTTCATTTTTCTTCCCTGACATGATCCAGCAATACTCACCCTAATTCCACAACTGGTCGGATGTCAATGTTAATGCATTGTAAAGCAAAGGCTATGTGATCAAACCCATCAATTGAGCGCGGCAAAAGGCAACAATGGTTTTGCTATCGCGAATCTCGTTGTTGATGATCATGCTCTTGACGTCTTCCACGGAAAAATGAACGACTTCAATCACTTCATCTTCATCCATTTCTGCGTCGGCGTGCGCAAGGTTCTTGGCAAGATAGAGGTATTGGGATTCGTTACAAAAACCTGGTGCCGGGAGACTCTCTCCGAGAGAGTGCCACTCGGTTGCAGAGAGCTTGGCTTCTTCTGCTAGTTCACGCTTCGCACATTCAAGAATGTCTTCGGCATTCTCCAATGTTCCCGCTGGAAACTCGTAAATCCATGCTTCAATCGAAGGGCGGTACTGTCTTAGCAGTACGAGTTTTCCGTCATTCGCAACCGGGAGAATAAGCACAGCTCCTGGGTGGGCTAATGTAATATGCGGGGTTTCTAACCCATTCGGTAAGGTGTGGACTTTTTCTTCAAGCGTGAAGCGTTTCCAGCGTTGGAGCACGGTAGGTTCGGCCATTTTCGGAGCTCTTTTTAGTGTCGTTGGGTTGATAAGCTACTCGTAACAACGTGTTTTGCCGATGAATGGCGCATTAACGACCATAAAACTGTGATCTAGTACAATAAAAAATGCGTGAAATTGCAGAAATATGGTAGTATTCGCGCCGTATTTCCACGGGAGTCGCCATGGGTTGATGGGTAAAAGTAGACTCAGTAACTCCCTGTATAAAGAATGATTTTGGAGTATTACCTTGCAATTTGAAGATCTAGGTTTAGACAAGCGCCTGATAAAAACAATGGAACACTGGGGTTTTGACGCCCCGACTGACATTCAGGCGGCAGCCATTCCAGTCATCTCGGCAGGAAAAGATCTGCTTGCTTCGTCTAAAACTGGCTCAGGTAAAACACTGGCGTTTCTGCTGCCTGCGCTTCAGCGTGTGATTCGTGCGAAAGCTTTCAGCCGTCGCGACCCACGCGTTGTGATCCTTGCGCCGACTCGTGAGCTGGCAAAACAAGTTTATGGTGAACTGCGCAAACTGGTTGCGGGCACACAATACAAAGCGGTTTTGATCCTTGGTGGTGAGAACTTTAACGACCAAGCCAAAGAATTTCGTAAAGACCCAATGTTCGTTGTTGCGACGCCTGGTCGTCTTGCTGACCATTTGGAACACCGTCATCTGAACCTTGATGGTTTGGAAATGCTGATCCTGGATGAAGCTGACCGTATGCTGGATCTGGGTTTCGAACCTCAGCTAAAAGCGATCAACGCGGCAGCGGGTCACCGTCGTCGTCAAACGCTCATGTTCTCTGCAACCCTTGACCACCAACAAGTGAACGATATTGCAGCGGACATGCTGAACGAACCAAAGCGTGTTGCGATTGGTTACGTGAACGAAGAACACAAAGACATCGAGCAGCGTTTCTATCTGTGTGATCACTTGGACCACAAACAGGCACTGCTTGATCGCGTGATGGATGAAGAGAAATACCAGCAGATGATGGTGTTCACCGCAACGCGCGCGGATACAGACCGTCTGGCGAAAGTGTTCGTTGAGCATGGCATCAAAGCCGTTGCGCTGAGCGGCGACATGAGCCAAAGCGCACGTAACCGTATCATGAACGAGTTCGAGCGTGGTTTGCACAAAGTGTTGGTTACGACCGATGTTGCTTCACGTGGTCTGGATATCTCAAATGTATCTCACGTTGTGAACTTTGATATGCCAAAACACGCTGAAGAGTATGTTCACCGTATCGGTCGTACAGGCCGTGCGGGTAATAAAGGTACTGCGATTTCTTTCGTTGGCCCTAAAGACTGGAATAGCTTCAAAAACACCGAAGGTTTCTTGGACAAAACCATGACCTTCGCAACGTTTGAAGGTCTGGTAGGTAAATTCAAAGGTCTGGCTCCTAAGCGCAAGAAGACCTTTGCGAAGAAGCCAACCCAAGAGAAGAAAACGCGTAAGCCTGCTGCGAAGAAAGCGGCACCAAAACAACGCGACAAGAGCTTCTACAAGACAGTTGCAGTTGGTGAAGACGTGTTCATGGTTAAGAAAAAGAAACCTGCTGCTGAAGAGTAAGCAAACGTCATTCCAAAAAAGCGCCCGTCAAAGGCGCTTTTTTCTTGCCTGCGAGTTAGCAGCAACCGAAACAAACAGCACGAAACGTCCTCAATGCACGGGGTAGTTTTTGACCTTCATTGTCCTCGTCTCGATGAAGAGATTGGCAACGTTGACTGTCGATGATTCAGTCCTTCTTTCTCGTTTATCCCTTCAGTTTCTCATTTTAACCCTTCAATTGTCTTGTGAGTGAGAACGATCGAACGATCGTTTGAAATACTGGCCTGCACGCATTGTTAAGCGTTCGCTAATTCTTATACTGCCAAAAAGAAAGCGCTTTCTTTTAGGGTTGTAGTATCAAAAGGATTTGGTTGTGAAGAGTTTCTGTCGATGTTTTTTACTCGTAATTTTCTCTGGTTTCCTTGCTGCCTGTGGGGGAGGAGGTGGTGGTGACGATTCGAACTCAGGAAGTGCCTCACCGACGACATCGACATTAACTGTATTTACAGGTGACAGTGTCACTAGCGCTCCATTGATTTCTGCAACGGTAACAATAAACAACGAATCAAAACAGACCGACAACGCGGGTAAAACGCAGTTTACGCTTGCCCAAGGGCAATACTCTGTCTCTGTGGGTCGCGAAGGATATAACGGCTTATCGCGTGTAGTGTCTGTCGGAGCGCAGAGTCAGCAAGTCAGCATGCTTCTGTCGAAATCAGGCTCCACGCAAATTCCTCCTAAAGAAGAAACCAACGAAAGAAAGTATGTGTTTCACTCCGATTTTGCACCTTCTTATGAATTCGAACATCAGGGCAGTACTTGGGGGTCAGGAGCCACAACAGAGTGGGATCCAGAGGGAAGCCAATTCTCAACCAGTTTGCTTGTAACGAGCGGTTCAAATTGGGGACCATTTGCCGTTGCTGCATGGGGTAATGAAGCGGAAAACGCGATTGATACAAAGGGTTTCGATCTTCTCCGTTTTAAATATAAATCCGATTTTGCCACAGAAGTTGAAGTGTCGATTCAGGGCGTGAACAGCACCGAATCGAAAATCATTTATTCGCTCGGCACGGCATTATCGTTGGGAAATGATTGGTATGAGATGGAGGTTCCTTTCCCCGGTTTTGCTGATCTGACGTGGATAGGCTCATGTTTGCTGGTGACGGCAAGATTGAAATTGCTGACGTTTATATCGTTGATACCCCGCAAGAAGCATTCGTCACCTCTTACGGTGCAGGCAATGTGGCCAATACGTTTAACCCAGACGGTTATCGCTGCACCATTGATCATGGTTTCTGGGTCTCCAATGCCGGCGTGGTCGAGCCGGGTGTGCCGTCATGTGACAACATTGGGACGCCGAAGAGATTGTTTCCACAAATTGTCCCAGAGCTAGAAGGGCAACCCGTTCCGACGCACAAATGGTGGGGGTCAGTCTCATTCCTTGGCGAAATGACCATTGGCGATCCTGACGATGCTGCTTACATCACGCCCGATCCCATCACTGCGCGTATTTCGGAGCGTGGTGTGAGAATGATGGGGATTCCTAATGCTCTGCAAGGACAAGGTAACCTGTTCCAATATGTGGTGCCGGATCCGTTTAACGAAGTGTTCGATGGTATTGCAGTGGCGAATACCGTTCATAGCGACATGCAGGGATACCTAAAAGATCACAGTGATGGCGCGATGACCGTCGAGTGGCGAACGGGTAATACACCCGTCATGGAAGCGACTTTTGTTCATGGTTCTCCTTATGCGTACTTTAAAGCCTTTGACGGAGACTTTGTCATTAAAACGCACAGCGAAGATGGCTTCCAAAAAGGGACATTTTTCCAAAATACTCAGTCTTTAGGTGTGTGGACAGATGTGGCCGGTAATCGCAACAGCTTCTTGGTTGTTGGCGAGGGAAATACCACATTCAGTGGGATTGCTGGCAACCAAATAATCGTCACAAACAGTGCGAAAGAGATAACGGTAGCCTTGCTTCCATCTCAAGGTACGCCAAGCAATGCTATGTCCTCATATTTTGAAGGTCTGGCTAGACAAGTTGTTCGTGATGTAGAGATATCCTATTCGGTCAATCGCGCGAACAATCAGGTCACGGTGCAACACACATACCTAGACGCGAATGGCGCACCCATAGAAACCATTGCGGGCATGCAACCGCTCCATTGGAAAAACAGCAATGAAAACCCGACTCAATACAGTGTAAGAAGCACGCGAGGCACCACGAAGTTTGCGCAGACGAACGGTTTCTCTTACACGCTGCCATTTGTTGGCGTACTGCCTTATTTGCCAAACGTTGCAGATTTAGACGAAGTGACGTTGCGTGCTCTTGTTACTGAGTACATGAATGAAGGCGAATCCCGATGGAACCCTTATACCGATACCTATTGGTCGGGTAAAAGCTATGGTAAAGCGGCTGAAGTGATTGCGATAGCACGCTCCATTGGGATGGACAGTGAAGCGTTGCGTCTGACGAATTGGCTGAAATCGGAATTGGCAGATTGGTTTACGGCTAACACGACAGGCGGGTTAGACATCGTTAAATACTTTGTTTATGACGAAACCTGGACAACGCTGTTAGGCGTTGAAGAGTCGTTTTTAGCGCATCAACATCTCAATGATCACCATTTCCACTATGGCTATTTCGTCAGAGCCGCAGCGGAGGTTTGCCGCACCGATAAATCGTGGTGCAGTGAAAGCGAATATGGACCCATGGTTGATTTACTCATTCGCGACTACGCAGCGAGTAAAGGCGACGAGATGTTTCCTTACCTTCGCAACTTCGACCCTGCAAACGGGTTTTCGTGGGCGTCTGGCTCTGCCAACTTTGCTTTAGGAAATAACAACGAATCGACATCAGAAGCGGCAAATGCCTACGGTGCGATCGTACTTTATGGTTTGGTGATGGGCGATCAGGATTTGGTCGATAAGGGGATTTACCTTCATGCTTCATCGGCAGCGACCTATTGGGAGTACTGGAACAATCTTGATGGGTACCGAAACACATCGCCATCTTACCCAAACCGTGGTGACAGTTACGACAATTTCCCCACGAATTACAACCAGATCACTACGTCGATCATTTGGGGACAGGGTGCGTCATTCTCGACATGGTTTAGTGGCGCGTATGCGCACATTTTAGGGATTCAAGGTTTGCCGCTGAATCCATTGGTGTTTCATGTCGGGCTTCATGCTGATTACATGGAAGCCTATGTTTCACTGGGTTTGACGGAATCATCGAATCGCAAACCTTCCGGCTTGATAGACGGGCAATGGCGAGATATCTGGTGGAACCTTTGGGCGATGACTGACGCAGATGCTGCGATATCAGACTATGAAAGTGTTGGTTCGAATTACTTGCCTGAAGAGGGGGAGTCGAAGGCGCATACCTATCATTGGCTCTACAACTGGCAGGCTCTGGGACATTTAGCCACTGGTACGGGAGAGCTTACGGCCGATCATCCCGCCGCGGTTGCATTTAAAAACGGCAGCAAAATGACTTACCTTGCTTACAACTATGACGACACGGCAATAACAGTAAGGTTCAGCGACGGTTCAACCTTGCTTGTGCAACCTCATAGCTTTGGCACGCTAGTGAAGTAAACAAGATGAAAATAGAGGGTGTGCTATCCGCACAATCTGAAATGAATTTTTAAGCGCAGCCACTGCCTTTTGCGCTTCGTGCTAAACGAACTCAACGTGGAAACTCCTCGTTGAGTTTTTTTTGTCTTCGAGAAATCAAATCGTCATTTTGTTTAAACGCTCCCGCTATCTAATCGCAAGCTCAAAACTAAGAGACAAAAGCTTCTTAAACCACCTTGTTGTCGGTAAAGTAGCGTCTCCCTTTGCGGCAAAGAATCTCACGGCTAAACAAGCAAAGTTTTCTCACAAAAAATGCCAGTCTTCAGTGCTTTTTTTGTGTTTAATACGAACGAAAACAAAAACAAATCAAAAAGGAACACGATGAAGACGTTTACTCGACATGGTAAAACCATGGCATACCAAGACATTGGCAATGGTCCGGTTCTGTTGTTTGGACACAGCTACCTCTGGGATAGCGCAATGTGGCAACCGCAAGTTGATGTGCTCAGCCAAACTTACCGTTGTCTCGTCCCAGACTTTTGGGCACATGGTCAGTCAGAATCCATGCCTACGGAAACCAAGTCGTTGGTCGATTATGCCGATGATATGTTGGCCTTGATGGACCACCTTGAGATTGAAAGCTTCTCTATTGTCGGTCTTTCTGTTGGTGGCATGTGGGGCACGGAATTGGCACTGAAAGCACCAGCACGTGTTAAAACACTCGTCTTGATGGACACGTTTGTTGGTTATGAACCAGAGATCACTAAGCTGAAATACTTCGGCATGCTGGACATCATCGAAAATGCACGTGTTGTGCCTGCCGAATTGGTTGATGCCATCGCACCTTTGTTCTTTGCATCAAACGCTAGCGACGCTAACCCTGAATTGGTGAGCGGTTTCCGTCAACGTCTGCAAGGTCTAGAGGGGGATGCTGCGAAACACATTACGGAGGTAGGACGCATCGTGTTTGATCGCCGTGATACCTTTGATGATATCGAGAACCTGACGTTACCAACGCTGATCATGGTGGGCGCAGAAGACAAACCACGTTCTCCGCTGGAATCTATGCTGATGCACGATGCGATTGATGGCAGTGAATACATCATTATTCCTGAAGCTGGCCACATCAGTAATCTAGAAAAGCCGGAATTTGTCACTGAAGCTCTGAAAACCTTTCTTGGCAAACACCACGAATAATGTTGAAAAGGCCGCCTAGCGGCCTTTTTCTTAGCCCTGTTCCCCTTCGCACGCGACGCCAAAATTCAGAATTGAACACAAATTCATCACGCATTGCTGGCACATTGAGCATTTTCATAAGTAGATGTGACGCACTTTGTGTTTATTGGGCGTCTGTAAGCCATCTATGTTTCGGTATGTTACTGTTGATCTGGCTTTTTTAGCCGGGGCGATTACGTGTAAAAAGACACTCACCCATACAAATTTACTCAAACTTTTCAATGGGGGTCTTACTATGAGTCGCTATCTTTTCTTTATTAAAGACAACGTTGCCATTCATGTGGATTTTGATGGGCGAGATTTCTACGCTGAAAAGTTTCAACTGCTTGAGCAGGGCTTTGAAGTCAGTGGAGATGTCATCGAATCCAACACCGTTGCGGAAGCGTATTCGCTTTACCAACAACGGTATGGAGAGGTTGATGTTGAATATCCAATGATAAACGCATTGGCGAATATTCCGCAGGCGATTGCCTGGCAAACCATCTTTCGCAATTGATCAGAAACCCAACTTAACGAGTTTCTGATTTATCATAAACACACTCGCCGTATGAATAGGTGTTGGCGACGGTTCTGTCGTCGCCAATTGTCATGAGCACGAATAGTTGGTCTTCCAGTGTTTTTGCATGTTCCATTCTAAATCGCATCAATTGCGTGGCGTGCAGATCCAACACAACGAAATCGGCTTCTTTGCCTGATTCAAAGTTACCAATCAAATGATCCAGCGAAAGGCTTTTGCGCCGCCCAGTGTTGCTTGGTACAAGGACTTTAACGGATGGAGCTTTTTGCCTTGAAGCTGCATCACCTTGTAGGCTTCGCTCATGGTCTGAAGCAGGGAGAAACTGGTACCTGCGCCAACATCTGTGCCCATACCCACTTTGATCCCTTTGTCTTCCATCTCCGAAAGCGGAAAGAGACCCGAGCCCAAAAACAGGTTTGACGTTGGGCAGAAGGCAATCGCTGAATCTGATTCAGAGAGTCGTTTACACTCGCCGTCACACAGATGAATACCGTGCGCGAACACAGAACGGCTTGAGAGCAGGCCATGTTGGTCATACACATCAAGGTAGTTCTTGCTGTTCGGGAATAGCTCCTGCACCCACTCGATCTCTTTCTGGTTTTCAGAAAGATGCGTGTGCATATAGACGTCAGGGTATTCTTCAAGGAGTTTTCCCGCGAGCTTCAACTGTTCTGACGTGCTGGTGGGCGCAAAGCGTGGGGTGACTGCGTAATGCAGACGGCCTTTGTTATGCCATTTTTCAATCAGTGCTTTGCTGTCTTGATAGCCTGACTCTGGTGTGTCAGTCAGATCCTCAGGTGCGTTTCTGTCCATCAGCACCTTACCCGCGATCATCCGAAGGTTGCGCTTCTCGGATTCTTGAAAAAACACATCGACAGATTCTTTATGCACAGTACCGAAAACTAACGCGGTTGTAGTGCCGTTTCGGGCTAATTCGTCGAGAAATTGGACTGCCACTTCGCGCGCATACCCAATATCTGCAAAGCGTTTTTCCTCTGGAAAGGTGTAGTTATTTAGCCAATCCAAAAGCTGTTCACCGTACGCCGCGATCATCCCAGTTTGAGGGTAGTGAATGTGGGTATCAATGAATCCCGGTGTGATCAGTTTGTTCTCAAGCTTGATCAACTCAACGCTGTCATCGAGTGTCGGGAGAATGTCATCGGTGTGACCGACTCTAACGATGTGACCGTCTGCAACTAGCAAAATGCCATCTTCGAAGTACTGAAAGGAGTCTTCCAAACCCACGTCCGTTGGATTTGCAAGGCTGTGTAATATGGCAGCGCGAAAAGCCTTCGCTGGATGAGCTTTTGGGTCTTTCATTCCTTTATGCCCTTATTTTCTCGTCATTTTTATTGTTGTTTTCTTCAGGCTCTCTTTTCAGAATAGAGAGTTTTTCGAGTTGTTTCTGTGCCCCGCTTCCGTTTGAGACGTGTTCGCGTTTGTTCGCTATCTCCTCACCTTGATAGCATGCGATGAGTTCGCCTGCGACGGAAACCGCAATCTCAGCAGGGTGCTTTCCTTTTACTGCATCAATGCCGATGGGGCAGATCATGGTGTTGATCGATTCGTCACTTAAGCCTCGTTCTTTCAAGCGATAGTCGAAGCGTTTGCGTTTTGACAGTGAGCCAATCATGCCGAAATAGCGGCTATCGCCACGTTTTAAAATGGCTCGTGCAAGGTCGAAATCAAGTTGATGATTATGAGTGAGCACCAAGTACATGCTGTTGGCTGGTAGTGAAGAGACTTCACCAACCGGATCGTCGGTAAGGCGCATTTCCACATTATCCGGGAGATTTTTGGGAAACTGTTCTTCACGCTCATCAATCCAAATCACGTTGAACGGTAACGTCGCCAGAATATGTACCAGTGCCTTTGCTACGTGGCCAGCACCAAAGAGTGCCAATACGTGACGTTGCGGACCAATAGGTTCGAAACTCAGCGTAACAATGCCCCCACAACACTGTCCAAGTCGCGCGCCTAAATTGAAGCGTTCTATCTTGATGTCGCTTTCGCCTTGCGCGAGCATCTCTTGCGCGGATTTCATGGCAACATGTTCAAGATGGCCGCCACCAATCGTGGCGATAACCTCATCTTCAGTCACGAGCATTTTGGTGCCAGCACCACGAGGTACCGACCTTTGTCTTCGAGTACGGTCACCATAACACACGGCGTACCTTTGGCTTCTAACTCTGCCAGTGCTTGGATCCAATTGTCTTTAAACATCATCGATCTCCATATCTGGCTGTTACAGCGAAAACGACACAGGCGATTTACCATTTCGCGCTTGCTTGATGGCGTTGTACACCTGTTCCGGTGTGGCTGGTGCAGGCAGATGAGGAATGACATTGTCATCTGCAACGCTGACGATGGCGTCTCGGATCGCGCTCCATACGGAAATGGCCAACATGAACGGTGGCTCACCAACGGCCTTTGAGTGGAACACGGTGTCTTCTGGATTCGCTCTGTTTTCTACTAAGCGGGTATTAAAGATTTCAGGCGTATCTGCAACAGCAGGGATCTTGTAACTGGCAGGGCCTGATGTCATCAACTGGCCGTTGTCGTTCCACACCAACTCTTCGGTCGTAAGCCAGCCCATACCTTGAATAAAGCCGCCTTCAACCTGACCGATATCAATAGCCGGGTTTAGAGACGCACCGACATCGTGCAGAATGTCCGTACGAAGGACTTTGTACTCGCCGGTAAGTGTATCGACGATGACTTCTGAACACGACACGCCATAGGCAAAGTAATAGAAAGGGCGACCGCGTGCTTTTTCGTGATCGTAAAAGATCTTCGGTGTGCGATAAAAGCCAGAAGCCGCTAGGGAAATTTGGTTAAACCAACACAGCTCGGTGAAATCAGCAAAGGTCATGGTTTGTTTATCGCCAATCGTGACAATGCCATTGCTGAAGACGATGTCTTGTGGCGAGACATCAAAGTGTGAAGACGCAAAATTCACCATGCGCTCTTTGATGGTCATTGCTGCATTTTGTGCGGCTTTACCATTCAAGTCCGTGCCGGACGACGCGGCCGTTGGTGAGGTGTTTGGCACTTTCTCAGTATTGGTTGCGGTGACTTGAATCGTATCGATGTCCACACTGAAAGTTTCCGCCACAATTTGGGCGACTTTGGTGTTTAATCCCTGACCCATTTCGGTGCCACCGTGGTTTAGCGAAATACTTCCGTCGGTATATACAGTGACGAGTGCGCCAGCTTGATTGAGGAAGGTCGCGGTAAACGAGATACCGAACTTCACAGGGGTAATGGAAATGCCTTTTTTCAGAATAGGGCTGGTGGCATTGAATTCCGCAATGGCTTTCCTACGTGATTGATATTCGCACGACATTTCGAGGTCGGCAGTCATTTCGTGGATGAAATTGTCTTCGACCTTTTGGTAATAGTGGGTTTCATCACGACCTTCGCCGGCATAATAATTGGCCTTGCGAACCTCAAGCGGGTCTTTTTTTAGGTGGCAGGCGATGGTGTCCATCACGTGTTCGATAGTCATCATGCCTTGAGGGCCACCGAAACCGCGGTAGGCAGTATTCGAGGCTGTGTTGGTTTTCACGCAGTGTCCGGTGACCGTCGCATTGCCGAGGAAGTAGGCGTTGTCAGAGTGGAACATTGCGCGATCGACAATTGAGCGTGATAAGTCAGGCGAATGCCCAGCATTACCAGACACAACAATCTCAATCCCTTGAATGACACCGTCGTTATCAAAACCCACTTTATATTGATTAAAGAAAGGATGGCGTTTACCTGTCATCATCATGTCTTCACGACGAGGGAGACGGAACTTCACGGGTTGACCTGTTTGGTTTGCGATAACAGCAGCAATACAAGCAGGTGCTGCGGCTTGCGTTTCCTTACCTCCAAAACCACCACCCATGCGTCGCATGTCTATTAGTACCTTATGCATTGGTACACCCAATACGGATGCAACTAACTTTTGCACTTCAGTCGGGTTTTGCGTCGAACAATAGACAATCACACCACCATCTTCAGTCGGTACGACACTTGAGACCTGTGTTTCGAGATAGAAGTGTTCTTGTCCGCCGACATGGAGCGCACCTTCAAGCACGTGAGCGGAGCTCGCAATTGCAGCGGCTGAGTCCCCGCGTTTTTGAGTATGACTATCCGTGACGAAAGATTCTTGTGCTAAGGCTTCTTCGACATCAAGGGCGGCTGGGAGTAAGTCGTATTCGATGATTGCTGCTTCTGCGCCTTTACGCGCATTGTCGAGAGAGTCAGCGGCAACTGCAATCACGGGCTGGCCAACGTAGACCACTTTGCCGTCAGCAAGCATAGGATCGCCGGGAAGAATCGGACCAATATCGAGTTCGCCCGGCACATCTTTAGAAGTAATGACTGTGTGAACGCCGGGCACCTTATAACACGGTGACACATCCAGCTTGGTTATGTTTGCATGCGCATACGGACTCATCAGTGCGTAGACATGAAGCTGATTGGGAAATTCTCCGCGGTCATCGATATACAGAGCTTCACCGGATACTTGCTTTTCAGCGCTCTCATGTTTAACTGATTTACCGACGCCAGTCGCTAAACCCGCTTTGGCCTGTGCGGTCATTTCTTCCATGGTCATGGCAGGGGTCGTTTTACGAGACATAATGAATCACCCTCGTTTCAATCATTTTTCCATCAGCGGCGTAGCTGAGTTCGGTAAACAGGCGGTAGAGTAAGTTCGCAGCTGTTTCAGCGCGGTATTCTTTCGTCGCCCTGAAATCGGAAATGGGTGAGAAGTCATTTTCCAATGCCAACATCGCCGCTTGTATGGATGCCGCATTAAGTGGCTTGCCTACAATTTCTTGTTCGCAGTGCGATGCGCGCGCAGGAATGGCAGCCATACCGCCAAAGGCAATGCGGGCTTCTGTGACAGTGTCACCATTGTAAGTAAGGCGGAATGCACCACATACGGCAGAGATATCATCATCAAATCGCTTAGAGATTTTGTATGCCTTGAAAGCCTGATTAGGTTGTGGTTTGGGCACGCGAATGGTTTGCACAAACTCCGACGGCTGTAGAGCTGTGACCTTGTAGTCTTTAAAGAAATCTTCAAGCAGGATTTCACGTGCAGTGTCGCCGCGTCGCAGGATCACGGTTGAGCCCAGAGCTATCAGCAACGGAGGACCGTCACCAATTGGGGAGGCATTGGCAATGTTGCCACCAATGGTGCCTTGATTGCGGATCTGCAAAGACGCGAAACGCTGTAAAAGCGCACCGAAATCTGGGTAGTGAGGTTCTAGAGCACGATACACATCGGTGAAGGGCACGTTGGCGCCGATTTCGATATGGGTGTCGGTCTCGTTGACGGTTTTGATGTCGTCAACACGGCCGAGATAAATGAGCTTGTCGATATCGCGATGGAACTGCGTGACTTCAAGTGCAAGGTCAGTACCACCAGCAAGTAACTTCGCTGTTGGGTGTGCCATCAGCGTTTTTGCAAGTTCATCACTGCTTGTGGGTGTAAATGCAGTTTTTCCATCGGCGTTATATTCTAATTCTGGTTTACCGATGGCATTGAGCTTTTCAATGGTTTCACGCTCGTATTCAGCGAACTGATCGCGAATTGGCGTTTCCTGACTTAGTGACAAAGACGCCTCAACAATTGGGCGATAGCCAGTACAGCGGCACAAATTACCTGCTAATGCTTCATACGTTTCTTCTTTGTCAGCATTAGGGTGGTTCTTAGTCAGAGCAAACATCGACATGATAAAGCCGGGGGTACAAAAACCGCATTGGCTGCCATGAAAGTCGACGATGGCCTGTTGAACAGGGTGCAAAGACGTTTTGGTTCTCAGGTCTTCAACTGTAATGAGCTGCTTGCCATGCAGGGCAGAAACAAAGGTTAGGCAAGAGTTCACGCTTCGATACTCAAGCTTTCCATCCACCACTTCGCCTAACACCACAGTGCAGGCTCCGCAGTCGCCCGAGCCACATCCTTCTTTTGTGCCTGTTTTACGCACATGCTCTCGAAGGTAGTTCAATACGGTCAGGTTGGGAGAAATGTCTTTCTCTTCCTGTAGGGTCTGATTTAAGAGAAATCGGATCACACGGCCTCCATGACGTTCTCGTATCCATTGATTACAAGCTAGTCATTTCTGACCGTTCGGTCAACTTTCTGTTAACATATATGGATCTGGGATTTAACAATATAAAGTTTATGAAAATCAGTCATTAATGGGATTTTTCACATAGTGGTGGTCGTAAATAGGAGTTTAAATTGTATACAATCTGTGAGTTTGATCGTTCTTAAATCTCGAAATTGATAACTAAAACAGGGCAAAATCGTGAGAACAGGAGGAACAATGTCAGCCTGGTTTGCTGAAACCAGGCTGAAGGAGGGGATGGTTAGGCTTTCTTTTTCAGCACATTTGAGAAGACTGCGTGGAGATCTTTTGAACCTGAGTCGTCGTGCAGGTTGAGCTTTGAGTTGATGTGGTCGAGGTGAGTTTTCATAAGGGAAATCGCCGCCTCTTTATCGCCAGCCTCAATCACATCGAGTAGCTGAGTGTGTTCATCACATGAGCAGTTGGTCTTTTTCGAAGATTCATACAGCGCAATGATCAATGAGCACTGAGATACCAAACTGCGTTGGAAGCTCATAAGAGGAAGGTTATTAGCCATTGCGGCCAGTTCAATGTGAAATTCACCCGAAAGACGGATACTTCGTCCCGTGTCGTTTTGCGCAATTGCTTCATTTTCTTCGGCAACCATGGCTCGGCATTTAGCGATTTGTTCTGGCGTTGCATTTTCAGCGGCTAGCTCAACAATTGCGAGCTCCATGACTTCGCGTGCTTTGAGGATTTGCATGGCTTCTTCCACGGTGGGAGAAGCAACTATCGAGCCGCGGTTTGGACGCGTGCTAACAACTTGTTCTACGGAAAGACGAAGCAAAGCACGACGGATAATAGTGCGGCTTACACCAAAAATTTCACCCAATGCTTCTTCGCTGAGTTTGGTGCCCGGTGGCAAACGTTGTTCTAAGATGGCATCAAAAATATGACCGTAAACGATGTCATCCTGCGTAAGTTTAGGGTTTGTCGGTTTATTTTTCTTCGTTGCTTTGAGAAGCCCTGTCATACAGATGTTCCTTTCCAAACTCGCCGTCTAAGGAGTTTGCTGTTAAATAACGTTTAAAAAGCGAACGCAAAATACTATGAAATAAGTTTTGTATATGAATTGCTAAGCTGATTGTACAACATTGATGTGATTATTGTATCGATGGTGTTGCAGGATTGCGGAGTGGGTATTGTTCCGAGACAGAGACTTAGTGGTAATTAGATAGCGAGCGTGTGAAACTGGCCTCCAAGCACAGTGTAAGTCGTACTCGAAGGCAGTGTTTGTTCTACTAGGCAGGCAGCATGCTATCGGTATTGAATTTGGCCGCAACAATGCCAGCTATTGCGACTTCTTCGTCCGTATCTGAAATGTCGCCAGATACGCCAACCGCTCCCAGCAGTTCCGCGTGATCGTCACGGATTAGCACACCGCCTGGTACGGGAACCAAGTTCCCTTGCGCTAACGTAGCGACTGACGAGATAAAGCAGGGTCTATTTTGTGCATCATCAGCAATTTTGCGGGAAGAGCACCCGAGTGCTAACGCCCCCCAGGCTTTCGCAATCGCAATATCTGGACGCATCATGCTCGAACCATCCTGTCGTTGAAGCGAAATAAGCGCACCACCTTTATCCAGTATTGCTACCGTCAGTGGTGCGGTTTCTCTCTCCTGTGCGGCTTGAAATACCTGATTGGTAATTTCCAGTGCCTTTATCATCGTCAGATTTTCCATGTCGATCTCCTTGATGTGGACGGAGGCAACAAACAATATCGCCTCTAATACCTGTTATTCGAGCTTTGCGTAGCAAGGAATGGTCAGAAAGTCAGCAAAGTCCTTATCCGTAGAAAGGGTGAAAAATAGCTCTGATGCCTGGTCAAATTTCCTGTCGTGATCGTCGTTAGCGTGGGCTTTCATGTCTGCCACTTCTTGGTCAAGCCAGGTTCTGAACATTTCTGTGGTAAAGGTTCTGCCATCGTCTAAATGCACTTGGTGTTTGAGCCATTGCCAAATGTTGGCGCGGGAAATTTCTGCGGTTGCAGCATCTTCCATCAAGCCATAGATAGGGACACAACCAACGCCACGTAACCACGCTTCCATATACAACACCGCTATGCGGATGTTTTTCCTTACCCCTGCTTCATCTTTTGGGCCGATGGAAGGCTGCAACAAAATGTCTTGGTTAAAAGTGCCGTCTGGAATGAAGTGGCTCTGGTGCGTTGCGCCGTTTAAGTATTCATCAAAAATGTCGAGTGCAAGTGAAACCAAGTGGGGATGTGCTACCCATGTACCATCATGACCGTTGGTCGCTTCTCTGCGTTTGTCCTCGATAACCTTCTTCGTAACGCGCGCCATTTCCTCGGGATCTTTCGAGGGGATAAAGGCTGACATACCACCAATTGCGAGTGCGCCGCGACGATGACATGTTTGGATAAGACGTTTGCTATAGGCTTCTAGGAAGGGTTGATCCATGCCAATGGCATGACGATCGGGCAGAACGCGTTCGGTATGGTTTTTCAGTGTTTTGATGTAGCTAAATATGTAATCCCAACGCCCACAGTTCATACCTACGATGTGCTTTCGCAAAGCATAAAGAATCTCTTCCATTTGAAACACTGCGGGCAGGGTTTCAATTAACACTGTGGCTCTGATGGTCCCTGTTTCTGCACCAAAATAGTTTTCCGTGAAGTCAAAGACAGCTTCCCACCAAGCGGCTTCCTCCATCGATTCCAACTTAGGTAGGTAGTAGTAAACACCTTGTCCTTTGGCTTTGCGCGCGGCGTAGTTGTGGAAGAAGTAAAGCCCAAAATCCATCAGGCTCGCTGGCATGGGTTTGTCGTCAAACTGGATATTTGCTTCTTCAAGATGAAGACCGCGAGGACGATGAATCAAGGTCGCAGGCTTATCGACAAGTTGATAGACCTTCCCGGAATTTGGGTTAGTATGCGCAATGGTGCCGTCATTGGCATCACGCATATTGATTTGGCCTTTTACCATGTTTTCCCAGGTTGGCGAGGTAGCATCCTCAAAACAGCACATAAAAACATTGGCACCAGAATTGAGTGCGTTGATCACCATTTTCCGGTCTATTGGGCCTGTGATCTCGACGCGTCTGTCTAGCAGAGTCTCAGGAATGTCGGCCACTTTCCATTCTTGGTCGTCACGAATGTACTGCGTATCTGCGCGGAAATCGGGTAAGGCGCCTTCATCGTAAGTGTGCTGTTTTTCCTTTCTCGCGTTCAACAATGAAGTTAAAGGCTCGGCGAAAGCATTGCACAAGGCATTAAGAAAACGTAGCGCATCCTTACTGAGAATCAGCTTTGCGTCGTCGTTGAATAGTGGCCCCGTCACGTTCAGTCTTGAAGGCGCAGTGGCATTAGTGTTGTTATCAGGGTGAGTTTTTACGTCATACATCGGCAGGTCCTTTCACATAATGTATACAATAAAAGTCATATTTGTGTTTTATAGTAATGGTTATAGTGAACAATAAAAGCACAATGTTAACGCGTTGTGAATATCTAACTTGATTTTTTACTGCTGTTTAAATCCTTTCTTTTCGTTGCTTTTGTCCTTACAGACCGCGCTTTCTCCCAGATTCTCTAGATATCACCCTGTTTAAAAAATGTTAAAAACACCTTGCGATTAATTAATAATCGATCTAAGAATACAATTAACACTCAAATTGTATACAAAAGGAGTTTTGTATGGGGAAGATGAGAGCCATTGATGCCGCAGTAGAAGTTCTGAAGCGTGAGGGGGTGGAAAAAGCCTTTGGTGTGCCGGGAGCGGCAATTAATCCGTTTTACTCGGCATTAAAGAAGGCTGGCGGTATTGACCACATTCTTGCGAGACACGTTGAAGGTGCGTCTCATATGGCTGAAGGCTATACGCGTGCAAATGCAGGTAACATAGGTGTGTGCATTGGTACATCAGGCCCAGCTGGCACCGATATGATTACAGGCCTCTATTCTGCTCAGGCAGATTCCATTCCCATTCTTTGCATTACTGGACAAGCACCAAGAGCACGTCTCCACAAAGAAGATTTTCAGGCTGTAGATATTGAGTCGATTGCACGCCCGGTGACCAAGTGGTGCTCAACGGTACTTGAGCCTGCACAAGTGCCAAGGGCAATTCAACATGCATTTCAGGTCATGCGCTCTGGCCGCCCAGGTCCCGTGCTGATTGACTTACCGTTAGATGTACAACTGGCTGAAATTGAATTCGACATAGACAGCTACGAGCCGCTAGAGCCCTACAAACCCGCGATGACACGCAATCAGGCAGAGAAAGCGTTGTCCATGCTTAATGAAGCCGAGCGTCCTTTGATAGTTTCCGGTGGCGGCGTGATCAATGCTAACGCTTCTAAACTCTTGCAAGAATTTGCAGAAATCACAGGTGTGCCGGTTATACCAACCTGATGGGATGGGGAAGTATTGCGGATGACCATGAACTGATGGCGGGTATGGTGGGACTACAAACCTCTCACCGTTACGGCAATGCCTCATTGCTAGAGTCGGACGTCGTTTTTGGTATTGGCAATCGCTGGGCAAACCGACACACAGGCTCTGTGGATGTGTATACCGAAGGCCGTAAGTTCGTTCATATCGACATTGAACCAACGCAAATTGGTCGCGTGTTTTGTCCAGATCTTGGCATTGTGTCAGATGCTCAAGAAGCACTGGTTGCTCTCATCGAGGTAGCAAAAGAGTGGAAAGCACAAGGTAAGTTGAATGACCACACCGCATGGGTGAGTGATTGTCAGCAACGTAAAGCGACTATGCTGCGCAAAACCCATTATACCGAACAGCCTGTTAAACCTATGCGCGTGTATGAGGAAATGAACCGCGTGTTTGACCGTGATACCTGCTACGTCAGCACCATCGGTTTATCACAAATCGCCGCGGCGCAATTCCTTCACGTTTACAAACCTCGCCATTGGATCAACTGCGGCCAAGCTGGACCGCTGGGCTGGACAGTGCCAGCAGCATTGGGTGTGCGAGCGGCTGACCCTGAACGCCAAATTGTTGCCATTTCCGGTGACTACGACTTCCAGTTCATGATTGAAGAACTGGCTGTTGGTGCGCAGTTCAACCTGCCTTATGTCCATGTTTTGGTGAATAACTCTTATCTTGGCCTTATTCGTCAGGCGCAGCGTCAGTTCGACATTGATTACTGTGTCCAGTTAGCGTTCGAAAACCAGAATGCGCCAGAGCTAGCAGATTACGGCGTTGACCATGTCGCCGTGGTTGAAGGCTTAGGTTGTAAAGCGTTACGCGTGACCGAGCCTGAAAACATCGCGCCAGCATTAGAAGAAGCAAAAGCATTGATGGAGAAACACCGTGTACCTGTGGTGGTTGAAATCATTTTGGAGAAGGTGACGAACATTGCCATGGGTGTCGAAATCAATGCAGTGAATGAATTCGAATCGTTGGCAGAGTCCATTGCCGATGCACCGACTGCGCTAGCTGCCGATCGCCAATGATTTAAACAGACGAATAAGGACTTTGTCATGCCAAAACTTGCTGCCAATTTATCTATGTTGTTTACCGAATTGCCGTTTATTGAGCGTTTTAGCGCAGCGGCTAATTACGGATTTCAAGGGGTGGAATACCTCTTTCCTTACGCTTTCGATGCCAATGAACTCAAAGCAGAACTAGACAGAAATCACCTCAAGCAAGTGCTGTTTAACTTACCGGCGGGAGATTGGGAAAACGGTGACCGCGGTATTGCTGCTGACCCTGCACGTGTTGAAGAGTTTCGCGCAGGCGTTAGCAAAGCGATTGAATATGCCAAGGTGCTGGAATGCGACCAAGTGAATTGTTTGGCCGGTGTTGTTCCATCCGGTGTCACTCAAGAGGAAGCGGAAGATACGCTGATCCAGAACCTAGTCTTTGCCAATGATGCGTTGGAAAGTGCGGGTATTCGGCTGGTGGTTGAAGCTATCAACACCCGAGACATCCCTGGATTTGCATTAACTAATACCAAGCAAGCGTTGCGAATTTGTGATTCGGTAGGTAGTAGCAATATCTCACTGCAATACGACATCTACCATATGCAAATCATGGAAGGGGACATTGCGCCCACGCTGTCGTCGACGCTTGATCGAATTGGACATATCCAAATTGCGGATAACCCCGGGCGTCACGAGCCAGGGACGGGCGAATTGAACTACCACTTCTTGTTTAAGCACATTGATGAGATTGGCTATCAAGGTTGGGTGGGTTGCGAATACAAACCTGCGACAACCACAGAAGAAGGTATGTGTTGGTTAGCGGACTATGGACAAAATGAGGAGTAATGGAATGACGACAATTGCGTTTATCGGAACCGGCATCATGGGCAAGCCCATGGCAGAAAACCTGCAAAAAGCTGGCTATCAGCTTCATCTTTCTGAAAGTCGTTCTCCGGCACCTTCATCATTGGTTAATGGGGGCGCAAAGACCTTTGCTTCAAATGTTGAGGCGGTTAAAGACGCGGAGTTCATTATCATCATGGTGCCAGATACACCGCAGGTTGAAGACGTTTTGTTCGGTGATGGCGGTATTGAAGGCGCGCTAAACAGTGCTAAAACCGTTATTGATATGAGCTCAATCTCTCCGATTGAGACCAAGAAGTTCGCTGCCCGTGTGAATGAAAGCGGTGCTTCGTATCTGGATGCTCCCGTTTCAGGGGGCGAAGTCGGGGCAATTAATGCGGCGTTGACCATCATGGTTGGCGCTGAAAAAGCAGTATTTGAAAAAGCACTGCCATTGTTTGGTGCCATGGGGAAGAACATCAACCTCGTTGGTGACAATGGTGCAGGGCAGGTTTGTAAAGTGGCGAACCAAATTATTGTTGCTCTCAACATTGAAGCTGTCTCTGAAGCACTCGTATTTGCATCGAAAGCTGGGGCAGATCCCGCGCGCATTCGTAATGCGTTAATGGGAGGCTTTGCAAACTCCAAAGTGCTAGAGGTGCATGGCGAGCGTATGGTGCAAGGCACATTCGATCCAGCTTTAGAATTCGCCTTCACCAGAAAGATTTGAATTTGGCTCTGACGGGCGCTGAAGCGCTCGGTGTTGCTCTACCAAATACGCAGTCAGCGCAGGATTTATTTAGCCTTTGCGCCGAGCAAGGCGGGGAGGATTGGGATCATTCCGCGCTGGTCAAAGCGATTGAATCCCTTTCTCAGCACAATATTCGCGGCGAATAGCTGGCTATAACTATTTCCTTTTTAGTTTTTCGATTATCGGTCCTAGTATTTGCCCGCCTCTTTCACGACGGGCTTTTTTTTCTTCGATGGAGACGCGTATGGAGCAGGATGCAACTAAAGAAATTCAGCGACGCAAAGAGGCGACATCATCATTCGAGACCCAATCTTTAGGTGGGTTAACGCCTTCTGTCTTCTTACGGACGTTATTCGACGCTGCGGTCGATGCAGCATTGCCGTATGGGAAACTCGATGAGGTCCTGCCCAAAGATCGTACCGGAAAATTGGTGGTGATTGGGGCAGGAAAAGCGGCTGCATCAATGGCGCAAGCGTTGGAAGATGTATGGCAAGGGCCACTGAATGGCGTGGTGGTGACACGTTACCAACACGGAGCGGCATGTCGCTATATCGATGTTGTGGAAGCGTCGCATCCCGTGCCAGATGACGAGGGTGAAAAGGTAGCTAAGCGAATTCTTGGTATGGTCAGCGAGCTTGATGAGAGTGATACCGTGATTTGTTTGCTTTCTGGCGGCGGCTCAGCTTGTTAAGCTTACCGGCACTGGGCATTGCTTTCTCAGAGAAACAGGCCATCAATAAAGCGTTGTTAAAGTCCGGTGCTGCAATAGATGAAATGAATTGTGTGCGTAAACATCTTTCTGCCATAAAAGGCGGAAAGCTCGCTGAAGCAGCGTATCCAGCAAGCATGCTGACGTTGGCGATTTCCGATGTGCCGGGAGACAAAGAAGATGTGATTGCATCTGGGCCAACGGTGGCAGATCCAACAACACGGTTTGATGCGCTAAGCATACTGAACAAATACGACATTCCCGTCAGTGAGGCAGTGACGAGTTGGCTTCAAAATGCGGCTTCAGAAACCCCTAAACCGGGTGATGAACGTTTGTCGAAAAGCCGGTTTGAACTGATTGCAAAACCATTTTCAGCCTTGATTGCCGCACAGGAAAAGGCAGAAATGCTCGGTATTCCTGCATATGTTTTGGGTGACAACCTTGAAGGTGAGTCGCGTGATGTTGCGCAAGTGCATGCGGCGATGTCCATTAGTGCCGCTCATCACGATCAACCTTTCCTGTACCTTGTGTGATTCTCTCGGGCGGGGAAACCACGGTCACTGTCAAAGGTAATGGCCGAGGAGGGCGCAATTGTGAATTCTTGTTGTCGCTCTATCAAGCACTAGAAAAAGAACCAAATGTCAGAGACAGGATCTATGCCTTAGCCTGTGATACAGACGGAATTGATGGGATAGAAGACAACGCAGGCGCAGAGTTAAAGCCTTCTTTCTACGGTGCAGCGGAAGCGTTGGGGTTGTCTGCAGATGCGTACCTTGCTGACAATGACAGTTATGGCTTTTACAAAGCGTTAAATGCACTGATATTCACAGGGCCAACACGTACGAATGTGAATGATTTCAGGGCGATACTCATTTTGCCAGAAAGTTGAATGTCCAACCTTTTGGTGTGCGGTACTGGATGATTCGTCTGGGATTCATTAAAGTTGGTGTAAGCATTTAATGAATCCACGGATGGGCAATGTCACGTATCAGGACGAAAAATCAGGGAAAGATCATCGAAGTGGCTAGTCAACTGTTCGCAGAAAAAGGCTATGCAGCCACAACGACCGCTGAAATTGCTCAACGTGCCGAAGTGCCAAAACCTAACCTCTATTACTACTTCAAAACCAAAGACAACCTTTATCGCGCTGTGTTGGAAAGTGTTACTCAACCTCTATTGGAAGCCTCATATCCGATTGAGCAACTCAATGACCCAAGAGACGCGTTGACCCAATACATCCGTACCAAGCTCCGCATTTCAAAAGAATATGCCTCTGCCTCCAAAACCTTCGCCGCAGAAGTGATGGCAGGCGCACCGCACCTCCCGAGAGATATCGCCGAAGCTTTGATGGATCAATCGACCATGATTCTCAATAAATTCCAATATTGGATTGAAAAAGGTTGGATGGAACCCGTTCCACCCAAACACCTGATGTTTATGCTTTGGTCTTCCACACAGACCTACGCCGACTTTAACTGGCAGATCTGCCAAGTCAGTGGGCAATATGAACTGGATGATGAAGATTTCGAGGAAGCGGCAGAGTTTTTGGTGAACCTTGTGCTTAAAGGGTGTGGGGTGAAGCATGCGGATTGATGTCGCTTGTTTTTGAGTTTGAAAAATATCTGAATACAGACAATACGCGAAGAAATTTAAAGGAATTGTAATCAGGAAAGCTGAGTGAGATTTTAATCTGTATGACGACTATTGATTGGTCATATTTTGAAAGTTTTGTTGATATAACGTACATTATATTAATACCTTCCAATTTCACTGAATTAATAAGGGAATATGTTCAGAATGAAGAAAGCAATGTTTATGATTTTTTCTCTGTCTCTACTAGGATGTTCATCTACTAGCGCTATAACCACACAAAACGAAAAGTCAGATACGACTATGCAAGGAAACTTACAGCCATTAATTGACCAGTTTACATTCGATCCGCTTTCTAGAGTTAAACTTGTTGATCTTCCTACATATTACAATCGGGTTTTTAAAGACTTAAAACCATACCTCAAAGACCGTTACCCTAATGCATATGTGAGCAGTCCTAATGCTTATGTTATTGACGATGTTATAACGGCCTATACTCCTTGGGTACCAACAAGCAGTGAATACACTGTTTTTCCAACTGCTCACTATCTGTTGATCACAGAAGTGACTGATGTAGATATAACAACTCATCGATTTAATCATGAACAAGTAATTAATCTTTTAAAACAAGAGTATGAGGTTTTTGAAGAAACCACTCCTTTCTTTCACTATGTGTTGAGGTTGACACCAAAGCAACAGGTTAATTTTGAGCAGGAGGTTATCGAAAAACTTAAGCAACTCGATTATGAGTCATCAAGAAATGAATTGTTGTAATCGCATTAAAAACTACACAAGTTGCGCGAGAATGCACTTGGTGATTTGACCTAAGACTCATTATTTATAAGGATTTTAAGTTGAAAATAATTGTAATTGGTATATTTGTGTTTCTCCTTTCAGGATGTTTGAACTTGCCAGAAAAACAGGTTTGGGTAGATGGTAATTTCAACCCTGTAGATGAAGCTAAGCTCGACAAAGCAAAGAAAAAGTGTGGTTATGACGTGTCTATTCCAAACTTGGTTGCAATGCTGGAAGGTAAAGAATATGACGAAGAAGAAGCGAAGAAAGAAATCGAACTGACGCAGCAACGTTCGGCATGTATGGAGGAAAATGGGTTTTATCGGGAAGATGAATCCAAAGTTAATTACCAATAATACAACGATATTATTGAAACGACGTAACATCAATAGAGTTCCCGCTATGTAAATGAAGACGTTGAGTTTTGAACTAGGCATCAATTCAATTTAGCGTCTAAACAAGAAGGGCAGTTAATACTGCCCTTAGTTTTTAACTTTATTTACTCTGCCTAAGACGAAACCACTTCTACCAAGATTTGCTGAAAGTCTTCTAACACAGTGGTGAGTTTCTGACGTGAGTCTATCAAGTCACCATTCTCGTTGGTTTGCCCTGAAAAGAGCATCCATTGTACTTCTGAGTTCAACTCTGCGTGGTAAACCACTGAGGGTTGTCCGTCTTTCTCACTCACACTACCTCGGCGTTTAGCTCGATAATCTCGGTTTGAATCACCAATGGCGTTGTACTCCATCACCAGCGTATGCGCTTTGGGATCGAAATTGGACGTGGTGGAAAGCACCAACGCATTTTCCGCACCTCTCAATGGCATAAACGAGGTTGGATCAACATCTCCGAGCTTACTGTGCAAATGTGGCAGTAGTTGTTGAATGTGCTGCTCGTCGTTGTAGGGGCCTTTGACTGTTTGCGCGAGTAATTGAACAACGTTTCCTTGTTCATCTTCAAACCAGATTGCAGCAAGGTGGTCACGTAATCTCTGCTTAACACTCAGGTTAATATTTATCTGATGTTTGCCGGATTGATCGCCAATGAGTGTTGGGGTGATGCTATGTTGGTATCGCAACAAATCATACTTTAGTACCTCATTGATTTGTCGCTGCTGACCATCTAGCTTACTGCTTTGCTCATACTCAAAAAGCAGCTTAAAGGGCACGACCTGAAGTGCTGCACCAGCAGTAATTGCGGAGACGAACAGTAAACTTAACTGTAGCGTTGGCCCTTTGGCTTTAAACCAATAATGACTGAGCATCGGCAGATTATTGATTAAATGAAGAACCAAAGAGCTGACAAACAATAATGAAAAGCAGATGTGTGCTGTACTTATTGGCGCACTGTAATCAAAGTTCAGCATTAGAAAGGCAGTGACGGACAACCCGCTGAAAGAAACGAGCATAGTGATGCTTGCAAAGGCACGGTCTAAACTTGCGGTTTTCTGGATTGATTTAGCTATAGCCATCAGTTTGACTCCTTCGCAGTGAATTCAGGCATTTCAACGATGAGTCGATGAAAATCCAATATAGCGGTGGTTATGCCTGTCATATCTGGGTCAATATCACCGTTCTGTCCTGAACGATGGCTATGGCCCAAAGCAGTCAAGATGTAAAAGTCTTGGGGTGAATCAAGATCGATCTCGGTGCGATAAACGATAGCGGGTTGACCCACTTGGCCACTGCCGCTGTAAACAGGATCATCGGGAAATCGGTCTCTGGAATAATGTTCATTCCAATCGTAAGACTGGTTGGCTTCGACTTTGACAACGAACTGTCGTAGATCTGCATTATTGAGTTTGCTGTTAACGATAAAGTTCGTTCTTGGTGTTGCTGCCGTGATGCCGTCAACTAAGGGGTTTTCCAAACTTGGTATCGCGTATGTAATGTCAGTGCCCAACGCTTTTGCACGTGCGTGTAACCAATGCGGTACCGCTTCTTGACGGTGAATATTTTCGCTGCGGTTTAGCGGGTTGGTCATGAAACCTTTACCGAAGCGACGTGTGCTATAGAGTGTTTGCAAATAATTCCCCTGCAAGTCTTCAATCCACATAACGAGTGCCATATCGTCGCCAAAACTGGTGCCTATGCGAGCGGTGAGTTTTATTTCTGGTCCAGAGGCTTGCTGATTTAAATTGTCAACTTGGTAGTTCCGAGATGCACCTTCTTCAAGAGGAATATACAGTTGGCTTATATCTTTATTTTCATATCTTGCATTACCGCCATAGTTTAGTATTTCATTAAATGGTGGAAGCCAAGACACAATACCCACTAATAGACCAACACTGATAATGGTTACTGGAAGTAATTTACTCGGGCTGTCTGCGATATATTTTCTCAAGGATGGCAGGTGTTGAAATATATGCCAGACCGCGAAGGCAAATAACACGACACCCACACTAATATGTACTGTGGCGATGCTATCTGTGCGCGATTGAAAGAACAGCCAGTAAGCACTGTACAGAAGAGGAATGATCAGCAGCATTAAGCAGGAACTTAAAAGGCTGCGTTTGTTACGCATGACATAAGGGATCATAGGCAAATCCTTTTGCTCTGATGGTAGAGGCTGATGCTAAACATCAGCACGCTTTTGTGTTAACGGAATGTTAATCAGACTAGAGGGTTTACTACTTATGTGGAATACAAAAAACGCCAATGAAATACGTTACTATTCGATGTTTGCGATTGATCGCAGTATTTTTGGGATTTAATGTGGGTAATTAATTTATTTTATGGTGGTTAATTAGCGTTTTTGTCGAGGTGAAATTAAAGCCAAGTGCTTAAAAGGTCTAATTTAATATTTAAAGTCAAAGTAAATGATATTTTTGGATAAAGTGTTTTTCCAAATTGAGAAAGGTAACCGCATTTTTATTTGGTTTATCAACGACAGAATGAGTTGATAATGTTTGCCCAGCATAACTCAACGCGTTTGATAGGTCCTGCCGCAACCGGGGCGTCTAACTTTATCATGGCCACGAAAGTCAGTGGTCAAAGCGTCTCACACGGCAGAACAATGTGATTTTTCTTTTAGCGGCACACACGCACCATCTAGCGGATGCGAAAGATCACATCTCTCTATCATTGCTTAATCAAATGTTCTCATAATTGCCTTAAGGTGGGCTTAGGTCGGTTTTATCTGCCAGACATCGTGATAGATTTTCAAGAGATTTGGTGCTTATGACAGGCAGTGCTGTTTCGAGGACTGGTGAGTGGTTTACAGGAGTAGTAGAAAAGCACTCATAAATTGATTTCGTGACTTAATCACAGACTCGCAAGGAGGCGAGAGAGTTGCGGCAGAATGGCTTTACATTAATTGAATTAATCACCGTTATAGTCATATTAGGCATACTAGGTGCAGTGGCATCACCAAGGTTTTTAAACTTTCAAGATGATGCAAATGAGGCCGCCATGCTGGGTATGAAGGGCGCAATCGCGTCTGCTGAAAAATTGACGGCAATGAAGATTCACCTGGACCCCGATGGTTTAAGTGCCAACCAGAGCCGATATACCTTAGATAACGGTCAGACAATTCGCGTGCGAGGAAAACTACCAGATGGTAGGTGGAAAAACACGTTTGCATACTTGGTCGAGATCAGTGATATCATACAAGTATCTTCGAACAACTGTCGTAACGAAGGCTTTAAGTGGTGCGTGCGACAACGCAACGGAGGATGGTTTTCAAGTCGCGGATACTCTGACCTAGGCACCGGACGAGGTTTTGTGATTTATCCTTTTGGCAAGAACCTCAATCGAGATCGCTGTTATATTTACTTCCTAAACCAGAATAGAATTGCCAACCCTTCTGTCGTACAACCCTCACTCGTAGGTCATGATTTCAGCCAATGTTCTACCTAGTGATTAAAATTGCTAGCGTCTAAACAGCAAGACAAACTGTCTGTGGTCTCCCGTAGTTATCTTCGTCTTTATCGATATAATGGTGGTTATTTGGCCCGCATTATCTCACCTTTCATCAACGCGCTGCTTATCGCATCGATGTGTGAAATGTGAATCAGTCATAAGGAACACAAAATGACTCCAGCCCCAATCAAAGATGAAATCACCTTCGACGATTTTGCGAAAATCGATATTCGAGTAGGGACTATTGTGGATGTTAGTGAAGTAGCGAAATCCGACAAACTGATGAAACTGACAGTGGATTTTGGCGATCACACCCGTTCTATTCTTGCAGGCATTAAGCAAGAGCGTGACAATCCAAAAGAAATCGAAGGCAAACAAGCTCTGTTTGTGGTGAACCTTCCAGAAAGAAAAATGGCAGGCGAAGTGTCGCAGGGGATGCTGTTTGATATTGGGTACGAGGATAAACTTAAACCGTGCTTGGCTTGCCCTGAGAATCAAATACCGAATGGTGCGAGAGCAGGTTAGCCCAGAAAGGTTGAACAAAGCGAATGTACGAGGCAATAACAGATTGCTGACATTCGCTTTTTCGTTGGCTGAGAATCTAGCTGATGGTTACTTTAGTGATCACAATCGGTTCGCAAGGCACATCATCGTGACCAAGCCTTGATTTGGTCTTCACCTTAGCAATGCTGTTTACCACGTCCATACCTGCTGTGACTTTGCCAAACACCGCGTAGCCCCAGCCCAAGTTTGTCGTCGCTGTGAAGTCGAGAAACGAGTTATTCGCCAAGTTGATGAAAAACTCTGAAGTAGCAGAGTGCGGTGCATCGGTACGTGCCATCGCAATGGTACCAATTTGGTTTTTTAGGCCACGGTTGGCTTCATTGGCAATAGGGCTGTGCGTTGGTTTTTCAACCATGTTTTCGTCGTATCCACCGCCTTGGATCATAAAGCCGTTGATCACTCTATGGAACGTGGTGCCCTCGTAGAAACCTTCTTTGCAGTAACGCATAAAGTTCTTTGACGTGACAGGAGCCTTGTCCATATTGAGTTCAATTTCGATATCGCCGACGTTTGTGGTTAGAGTGATCATGTTGCCAAAGCCTGTTTTCAAATACGGGCAGGGAGTATAAACCCAAATTTAGTCAAAAGGCATACGGTAAATATTTGGAGATAGGCTCTCTATGCGAGAGCCTTATTTGTTTATAACTCTTTCTCGTCGATATCTATTAAAGCACGCTACTGCCAAAGGCACTCAGTACCAATTTTACCGCGCGTTCAGCGGAGATGTTTCCTCTGTCTAAGAAGGGGTTCAGTTCCACCAAATCCATTGATGTCATTTTCTTCGTTTCTGCGCACTTCTCTAAAAGAAGGTGCGCTTCACGGTAAGTAACACCACCAGGAACCAAGGTGCCAGAGCCCGGAATCACTTCAGGGTCGCAGCCATCTACATCAAAGCTGACGTGAAAGCCCACCGTGTCTTTCGTGACGATCTCTAAGATCTTATCACTGACTTTAGACATGCCGAGTTCGTCAATGTCACGCATGCTAAAGACGTGGATCCCTGACTCTTTAATCAGCTCTTTTTCTTTTTCGTCGATATCTCGTACACCCACTAACGCGACGTTTTCAGGTTTTATCTTGGTTTTAGAACTCAAGATACTCGTAAATTCTTTGTCGCCGTAACCGAGCAAGTGAGCGAGCGGCATGCCATGAACATTGCCTGACGGAGATATACCGGGAATATTCATATCTGCGTGTGCATCAAACCAGACCAATCCAATGTCCTGATTTTTGCTTTGGTAATAATCTGCAATGCCTGAGATTGAGCCCATGGCGATGGAATGATCGCCGCCGACAATTAACGGAATATCGCCTTTGGTTAAGGCATCTCTTGTTACAGTCGCCAAGTCTTGGCAGACCTGAAGGATTTCACTTCGAAACCGCATCGCTTTGCCGGCTTCACTTGGTCGTGATTCTTGAGAGGGCACGGCTACATCTACTTCTTGGGATATTTGAAATCCCATGTTCTTTAATTGTTCTCCTAAGCCGGCAACACGCACAGCTGAAAGTCCGCCATCTGTGCCTCGTCTCGAAGCACCTAGGTCGACAGGAACGCCGATGATTTGGATCGAGTTTGATGATTGTCTTTCCATAACAGTCACTCTATCGGTGTGAGGGTAGGATGAGGCGTTTTACCGACGCCTTCGATTTTTGAATGCATTCAGTAAGTGTATATCACGAGGGATTTAGGTTCAGAAATATACAGGGAATGTAAAAACGAAGATTCTTTATAGAACCGCGAAGAGTGAAGCGTTGCTCTCGAACGAGAGACGAGTAATGACGGGAAATAAAGCTAAAGAATCATGATTTATTCAGTAGTCAAAATGCACAATTAACCGACGTAAATAAAAAGGCACCGAGGTGCCTTTTAGTGTTCATATTAAAGCGATTACGCTTGATTCGGAACAATCTGAATTTCAACGCGACGGTTCTTCGCGCGGCCGGCAGCAGTCGCGTTTGAAGCGATTGGCTGAGTTTCGCCAAAGCCAGTAGCGTAGAGACGCTGTGCGTTGATGCCTTGCATTTGCAGGTAGTTCTTCACGCTTTCAGCACGCTTATCAGACAAGGTCATGTTGTAAGACGCATCACCAGAACTGTCGGTGAATCCTTCAATGCTTAGCTGTGTTTTGTCGTATTTAGTCATCACGCGAGCCACCGCATTTAGCGTGGTATCAAAGCTTGGTGAAATACTGCTTTGGTTGGTTGCGAAGGTGATGTTTGAAGGCATGATCAAACGAATATTGTCGCCTTCACGAACAACATCAATACCTGAGCCTGCAAGCTCATCACGGAATGCCGCTTCTTGTTGATCCATATACTGACCAACGGCTGCGCCGGCTAGAGCACCAATAGCCGCGCCGATAAATGCGCGCTTGTTTTTATGGTTGCTGGTCGTCTTGCCGATAAGTGCACCACTCGCGGCCCCAATTGCGGCACCGGTGCCAGCATTAGACGCACAGCCACCTAGCGCAAGTGACGCTGCCAAAAGAGTGATAACGGGAATTGATTTACGCATTGATATGGTACTCCTCAATGATGCTCTGTTATGTTTTTTCTGAGCATATGCGTACGGAAGGCGGGAACCATACTCCTCTGAATCCACGTACTGTCAGGTTACCGTTAAATTTCAGTGCTCTTTTGCATTTATTGCGCTTTGAGAGTGGTTGGTTTGTAAAAGTGAACAATGAATACACACTGGATGTTTAAAAAACGTTCGGGCGGTGTCGTGTAAGCTAGCGGCCTTTCATTTTTGTCTTAACTTTCAGCTTCATCGAATTAGAAAGGAGAACATTGTCGATTCTTGTTTTAGATACAGCTAATGGAGTGAAATTACCCATAGCCTTCTCCTTGCACTCTCAATAAAGAAGGGGATTAGAGAATGAGATCGACAGTCTCAACGTGGCTGCTTTCCGCCGCATTTATCAGTTCACCTATGTTGGCAAATGCGGACACATATTTGCCTTCGAATAGCGTGGTTGTTGACGCTTATATTGCGGGTGATGAACTGACTCAATCAAACAATGGCAGTATCAAGGTTGTCGAATACAACGAAGCGGAGATCAATTTTAATTATTCGTTTGATACCACGTCACACATTTTTACCGCTCCAGAAACTGGCCTTTATAGTATTGATGCGAGGTATGCGCAGCGAACATGCGGGTTTAAGTACCTCTTGCGGATTGGTATCTCGTTACCCAATGCTGTGCCTCCGGGTAGCAACGCCTCCATCGGCCCTGTGACCTTTGCAAACAACGATACAGGATGCGCCATTCCCGGTGTTGCGGCAGTCAGCAGCATTATGAAATTGGAGAAAGGCGAAACCCTTTTTATCCAAGCGAGATATCAACGTGCGCAATATGATGTATCACCTTGGAACTACAAAAACCGTTATCAAAATCGCCTTGTAATTACATATCTTGGTTGTAATTTCTGTGGTGGGCCATCACCAGCGAGCTAGGTCGATGTTGTCGCTTAGCGCGTAATGCGAAAATGAGGCACGATGTCAGTGCCTCAATTTGGATGCTTTTTCCGCTAATCGTTTTGCCGCTGCCCGGTGTTGTACCATTAATTCTGCCGTGTCCACGTCGACCAATGCGCCATCTTTCACCCGCCATTCGCCGTTTACCATGACTCTGTCTGCACGGTTTGCGCCACAAAGTACGAGCGCGGCGAGAGGATCGTGACTCCCTGAAAATTGGATCTCATCGAGTTTAAACATGGCGATATCGGCAAGCATGCCTTTGGAAAGGGTGCCAATATCCTTCCGACCAATGTTTCGCGCTGAACCTTGTGTTGCCCAGCGGAACGCATCAAAGTGACTGACTTTTCCTGACCCATAACGCAGGCGTTGAATGTAAGTGGCCATTCTAAGTTCGTTTACGAGGTTGGAGCCGTCGTTGGAAGCCGAGCCATCAACGCCCAGACCGACAGACGCCCCCGCAGCTTCGAGTTCGAGGTTCCTGCAAATCCCCGAGGCGAGCATCATATTAGAGCTGGGACAGTGACATATGCCAATGCCTGCCTGTCCAAGGCGTTTAATTTCTTCCTCATTGAAATGAATGCCATGCGCAAGCCAGGTTTTGTCATGTAGCCAGCCCACTTCTTCAAGATAGTCGACGGGGCGATAGCCAAACCGCTCAAGGCAGAAGTTCTCCTCATCAATGGTTTCACAAAGATGGGTGTGTAGCATGACATCATGTTGCTTGGCGACGTGGGCGGTTTCTTTCATCAGTTCAGTGGTCACCGAAAAAGGCGAGCAGGGTGCCAGTGCGATTTGGGTCATGCCGCCAAATTCTGGCTGGTGGTAGTCACTTATCAGACGAATGCTGTCATCAATGATGGTTTGCTCGCTTTGAATGGTGTGTCTTGGCGGCAATCCTCCCTGATCTTCACCAAGCTCATTGAGCCACGTGTCAATACCGTTCTTAGCCCCAGCTTTCTCGTGGCTTCAACCTGTATGTCGATCGCGTGTTCGAGGCCAACGGGAATCAAATAATGGTGGTCGGATGCGGTTGTGCAACCTGATAGCAATAGCTCTGCAGTTGCGAGTTCTGTTCCTAATCGCATCATTTCTTCGTCTAATCCTGCCCAAACGGGATAAAGAGCCTTTAGCCAATGAAAGAGTTCTTTATCTAATGCATCTGGGTAGGCGCGGGTAAGCGTTTGGTAGAAGTGGTGGTGTGCGTTAACCAAACCGGGCAGAACAACATGCTCTGAAGCATCTACGGTGATGTTTATAGGTATTGAAGGTTTGGTCCCTTTGGCAACGAGTTCAACGATGGTGTTTCCCGTCACAACAATACCACCTGTCGCGTCTTCGTTGTTTCCCGTCCAAATCCCAAGCGGATCTTTAATCCAAATCGTGGTCATTTTCGTGCATCCTTTGCTAAAAGATCGCCCCACGTTTCAGTGAAAAAACGCAGGGCGAGTGAGGGAAAATTATTGAGTGGGTTTGGAGCCTTGTTCGTCTTGAATCTCACCTTGTGTGTTTGAACTGGCCATCACAGGATCGGCCGTTTCTTCACTCAATGGTTGTGTGTATTCACTGTTCAGTTCTTCCTCTTCAGCTTGCTTCTCGGCGTGAACATCCTCTTTTGATTTCGGCAAAACAAGATTCAACACAACCGCTACGATGGTACCTGTGGTGATACCAGAGTGAAGGAGTTGAGCAATGTCATGGTGCATGTGCTGAAGCAACGAAGGTTTGATGGTGACGGCAAGGCCGGCGGCGAGAGAAACACAGATAACCAAGGCATTGCGACGCGTGTCAGCCGCTTTAACCAACATGCGAATACCGGCGTAGGCGATCATCCCGAACATGATGAAACCAACGCCACCCAAAACGGGTTTAGGGACGGTAACTGCCAAGGCACCGAATTTAGGGAACAGACCAGCAAGGATTAATAAGCCACCTGTTGTGCCTACAACAAAACGGCTAGCGACACCGGTGATACCAACAATCCCCACGTTTTGGCTGAAGGAAGCAAGAGGCATTGCGCCAAAGAAAGAGCCGATAGCACTGCCGATACCATCGCCCAACAGACCGCGTTTTAGATCTTTACCTGAAATCGTGCGATGACAGTTGCTGGCGAGGGCAAGGAAATCACCGGTGGCCTCTGCAATAACCACAATGTAGGCAAGGCACATGCTGATAATGGCTGGCCAAGAAAAGCTAAGCCCGAATTTCAATGGTTCTGGCGCTGCAAACCAACTGGCTTGAGCGATTTGATTCATATCGACCATGCCCATGCTTAGCGCGACAAGGTAGCCGCCCGCCAGACCAATCACGATCGCAGATGCTGCAACGGAGCCTTTTGCATAAGTCGCCACAAGTAATACGACCAGCAAAGAAATGCCTGCGAGGAAGAGTTTGGGAAGCGTTGCAAAATGTTCACTGCCGGCCGGGGCATCACCAACCCAGTTCATTGCGACGGTAGAATGGTTAAGCCGATCAGTGTCACGACTACGCCGCTGACAACGGGAGGAAAGAGCTTTCGAATCTGCTCCATGAAAAAAGCAGACACAATCACCATACAAGCACCGACTAAAGCGGCACCCATAATACCGGAAACGCCGTCCGCTTTACCGATGCCAATGGCGATGCCTAAAAAAGCAAAGCTGGAACCCATGACGACGGGTAATCGAATGCCAACGGGACCAAAACCGATACATTGCACAATGGTGATGGCACCTGAAACAAACAGAGCTGCATTAATTAGCGTGACAACGTCACTCGTTGGTAAGCCGATCGCTGTTCCAACGATGAGGGGAACAGCAATAATGCCGCCGATGGAAGCGAGCATGTGTTGAATCGCAAGCAGAATGGTGGAGCCTACGGGTGGTTTCTCGTTTAACTCATAGAGCAGTTTCATAACGTCTTCCTCTGACTGCCTAGATTCCTTATGTGTGGCAGCTTTGATGGTGAATATTGAATTACCCTTGGTCCTAAAACGAAATAAAGAAAAAGGGACCTCTGCGGGTCCCTAAATGGTTGTAGTTAGATAAGAATCAGTTTGAATACGAACAGGATGCTCAGCACATACATGGCGACGGAAATATCGGAGAATTTTCCGGTGCCAGCTTTCAGCACTGTGTAGGTGATAAAACCAAGTGCGATGCCGTTCGAAATAGAGAAGGTCAGCGGCATCATCAGTGCAGTTACAGCCGCTGGGACCGAATCAGTAAAGTCATCCCAGTTAACGTTCTGAATACTGCTCATCATCAGAAATGCTACGTAAATCAGCGCGCCAGCCGTCGCGTAAGCCGGGATCATACCTGCCAACGGTGCAAGGAAAATTGCGGCTAAGAATAGAAGGCCGACGACAATGGCTGATAGGCCCGTACGTGCACCTGCAGACACACCGGATGCACTTTCTACATAACTGGTCACAGGTGGGCAACCAAAACACGCACCAATCACGCTCGACATACTGTCTGCTTTCAGTGCGCGTGGCAGCCCTTCGATCTCGCCTGTTTCTTTGTTGATGAGCTTCGCGCGTTCAGCAACACCCATGAGTGTGCCCGCGGTATCAAAGATATTGACGAACAAAAACGCGAGGATGATGCTGATCATGCCAACGTTTAGTGCACCTGCGATATCCATCGCCAAAAAGGTGGGTGCAATGCTTGGTGGGGCGGAAAAAATGCCACCATATTCGACAAGCCCTAGCCCTAAACCGATGAGGGTAACGCTGAAAATACCAATTAATACGGCACCAAAGACCTTCTTAACCGATAGTACCGAGATAATAAAGAAGCAGACGGCAGCAAGAATCGCTGGAGCTGAGTGAAATCGCCGAGCGTAACCAGTGTTGCCTGACTACCCACAACAATGCCTGCACTTTTAAGGCCGATGATCCCAAGAAAAAGCCCGACACCTGCCGTCATGGCGTAACGAAGCGACGCGGGGATGCTGTTAATGATCCATTCCCTGACGCGAGAGACACTTAGTCCCACGAAAATAACACCGGAAATAAATACAGCACCAAGCGCGACTTGCCAGCTGTAACCCATTTCACCCACTACGGTAAACGCGAAGAAAGCGTTCAGGCCCATGCCCGGTGCAAGTCCAACAGGCCAGTTGGCAAACAGACCCATCATTAATGTACCAATAGCCGCACCTATGCAGGTGGCGACAAAGAGGGCACCAGGATCCATGCCAGATGCTGACATGATGTTCGGGTTCACGAAAATGATATACGCCATGGTGGCAAAAGTGGTGATCCCGCCGATCAGTTCATTTTTGATTGAGGTGCCATGCTGGCTTAGCTTGAAGTAACGCTCGAGAAAGCCACCTTTTCCTATCGATTGTTCAACAGTGCTTTGCTTTTCCATCATTTCATTCCTGTTGTTATAGGAGCTGCTGCGAGTTTTCCTTTTCGCATGATTCCTTTGGCAAATTGCCAGTGGATTTACGCTCGATAAAGTGTTCGAGCAGAGGCAGATTAACTGCCTCTGTATGTTGAGAAACTGTAGGGTGATACAAGCAGAGGGACGTGGTAGTGCGAGTCAGCATCATCGACGCCGAATCGAATCAACACGTCATCAAGAAAAGGAACGTCACTCAATGCTACGCCGCTGTTTTTAAAATAGTCGGCGGTGTTAAATTGCAGTTGATATTTGCCCGGTTGGAAATCCGTTCCACTCAACAATGCTTCGTCTGTTCTTCCGTCTTGATTGGTTCTCGTTGTCACTACATGGCTTAGGCTGTTGCCTTCGACCCTGAATAAGGTGACTTCGATGTCTGCCCCTGGCCGTCCATGCGCGGTATCGAGAACATGTGTTGTCAGTCTTCCCATCTGTGTTGTCCTTTCTTTGTTATGTTTAAGCACTAAAACTCGAACTGCAGTGCTTTTGCTGTGCGCGATTCCCTCATTACTTCTTGGATACTAATACAGAAGCGATTGTTAGCTTGCTTCTCACTAGCAAAGGTGAAGATGAATTCACCAACTGTGCACATCTATAAAACTAAAATGTACACAATGATTAATTCTTGTAAAGGTCAAAAATTGTGCAGTAGCAATTGTAAGAATTCTGCAATATCCCTTGAAATTAAAGCATCAACGCCCGTTCTTTGTGTCCATTATAGATTTTTTGGATTTTCTGAAACTTGAAGGTGGCAACATTTTGTTAACTTGTTCTTGTAAATTGTATACAAAATGTAATACTAAAAATGAGCTTGCCGGGAATAGGGCAGAGACAATGTGTTTTCTCCCTTCTTACAGCTGAATAATCAAAACGGCAACGTTAGCGAAATTTGACGCAAGGTTTAATGAAAGGAATGGCGCGATGAGTAGTGACTATCCTCGAGATTTAAAAGGCTATGGTGCTCATCCTCCTCACCCAAGGTGGCCGGGAGAGGCTCGGATTGCGATTTCGTTTGTACTGAATTACGAAGAAGGCGGTGAGCGCTGCGTTCTTCATGGAGACAGAGAGTCGGAAGCGTTTTTGTCAGAGATCCCAGGGGCACAGCCTTTGGCAGGTGTTCGTCATATCAGCATGGAATCCATTTATGAATATGGCTCCCGTGCAGGCGTGTGGCGGATTCTACGCTTGTTTCGCCAACAGGAAATCCCGTTGACTGTGTTTGCGGTGGGCATGGCGGCAGAGCGAAACCCTGATGTGATAAAGGCAATGGTGGAAGATGGCCACGAAATTTGCAGCCACGGTTATCGCTGGATTGATTACCAATACGTTCGTGAAGACGATGAACGTGAAGACATGAACAAAGCCATTGCTGCGTTAGAAGCAGTAACCGGTGAGCGGCCGCTGGGTTGGTACACAGGAAGAACAAGCCCAAACACGCGAAAGCTGGTGGCAGAAAACGGCGGCTTTCTTTATGACTCTGATGCGTATGATGATGATTTACCGTATTGGCATGAAGAAGGCACCACACCGGGCAAGCCACAACTGGTTATTCCTTATACCTTGGATGCCAACGATATGCGCTTTTCGACGGTTCAGGGTTTTAACTCGGGCGATCAGTTCTTTCAATACCTCAAAGACAGCTTTGATGTGCTGTATGAAGAAGGGCTCGATGCACCGAAAATGCTGTCCGTTGGTCTTCATTGTCGCTTGATTGGCAGGCCGGGAAGATTGGCTGCGTTGAAACGGTTTATAGAATATGTGCAGCAACACGACAGAGTGTGGATGACTCGCCGCATTGACATCGCCAAGCATTGGCACGAACACCATCCACATCCAAGTATGACCACGGAGTAGGTATCTCATGGCACGTTTTTCTACCTGTCGCCCAAGCGAGCAAAGCAAATCAGAGTTTGTCGGTACCTTTGGTGGGATCTACGAACATAGTCCGTGGGTCGCGGAAGTGGCCTATGGCGACGGTTTAGCAACAAGTTTTGATGAACAAGACGCGTTGCATTCACACATGGCCAAGGTGCTGGTGAATGCTGACGATGAAGCAAAAATGCAAGTCGTGTTAGCGCATCCAGATTTGGCAGGGCGCGCCGCTCTAGCTGGCGAACTGACTGTCGAATCGACCTCAGAGCAAGCCAGTGCAGGCATTGATAAGTGCACACCTGAAGAGTTTGCCCGTTTTACAGATTACAACGAACGATACAAAGCCAAGTTTCAGTTCCCGTTTATCATGGCGGTGAAAGGAGCTAACAGACATTTGATCCTCGACGCGTTCGAGAAACGTTTAGAAAACGATGTAAAAACTGAATTCAACACAGCGATTGCTGAAATCAACAAAATCGCTTTGTTCAGGCTACGTGATTTGTAGCTCTCTGGCCGCCGTTAGCTTTGCACCATTGTAAGTTCAACGGCGAATTCAGCGTCTCGCAAATTGAAGCTCGCCGAAAGCACGTTCGAGGCTTTCAGCCACAGTGAAAGGGGAAAAGACGCGACCTTTTGTACCAAACCAAGTCACAGCGAATACGCGATAAGACGGGTTGGGTATATGTGATAAAAGGAAGCAAAGTAAATGGAAAATCGTCCAGACTTCGTCAAACTCGTGAATCTTGCAAGTAGCCGATTGGGTACGCAGGTGATTTACGCGACGGATGACTTCTTCGCCGATAAACAGCGCCTCGTTGATGACGCGCCTGCGCAATGGAAAGAAGGTGTTTATGATGAAAACGGCAAGTGGATGGATGGCTGGGAGTCACGCCGCAAGCGTGAAGAAGGTCATGACCACTGTGTCGTGAGGTTAGGATTGCCCGGTAAAATTGTAGGTGTCGATATCGATACCTCGCACTTTACGGGAAACTATCCACCATCTGCGTCTTTGGAAGCGTGTTACTGTCCTGATAGCGACCCGTCAGAGGATCAATCTTGGGAGCCGCTTCTGTCTTCCACGAATCTACATGGCGACAGTCACCATTTTGCAGACGTTTCTTCCCCAAAGCCTTTCACGCATGTTCGCTTTCATATCTACCCAGACGGTGGTGTAGCGAGACTGCGCATTTATGGACACCCTGAAATTGATTGGGCGACAGTCAGTAACGATGTCGAACTGGACCTTGCCGCCGTACAAAACGGTGGTCGAGCGTTGGCATGTAACGATCAGCACTTTGGCCACATGAGCAACCTCATTATGCCAGGGCGAGGCGTCAATATGGGTGATGGCTGGGAAACAGCGCGTCGCAGAGTGCCGGGCAATGATTGGGTGATCCTCTCATTGGGACATGCTGGTACCGTTGATCGTATTGTTGTTGATACCGCCCATTTTAAAGGTAATTTCCCCGACAGTATCTCTATTCAAGCTGCCTATGTGGAAGGTGGCACGGACGAGCAAATCGCGACCCAAAGCCTGTTTTGGCGTGAGTTGTTACCGAGCCAAAAACTGACGGCTGATAACATCCATGAATTTGCCGACCATGTTAATCATGTTGGGCCTGTTTCCCATGTCAGGGTGAACATTTTCCCTGATGGTGGGATTAGCCGTGTCCGTCTGTTTGGTCGCAAAGCGGACTAGCCCGTCACACAGATTACCGTAAGCAGGATGGCGCATTTCATGGAAAAAGATATTGTTCAATACATTACTATCACACTCAATCCCGAGCCATTGACGCAAGAAGCCTTTGCGCCTTTTGGTGATGTGATTGAGGCTGAAGACCGTGACTTCTTTATGATCAATGGCGGTTCAACTCGCCGTTATCACAAGTTAGGAACGACGCAAGTCGATGACGGCAGTCAGGTGATCATCAATATCTTCCAAGCGACACCGCTTTCTTACCCGCTTTCTATCGCAATGCTTGAACGCCACCCGAAAGGTTCACAGGCGTTTATGCCGCTGTTAGGCAATCAGTATTTGGTTGTTGTCGCCCCAAAAGGTGATGAGCCGAACCCTAATGAGATCCGTGCGTTCTATGCCAAAGGATCGCAAGGGGTGAACTATCACAGAGGCGTCTGGCACCACCCAGTGTTGGCGTTGACTCAAGACGACCAATTTCTTGTTATCGATAGAGAAGGTGAAGGTAATAACTGTGACGAGTTTTTCTTTTCAAAACATATACGTGTGATATTGGCTCCCGATTTTTAATGTCATGTTCTCAAGAGAGGCAGTTTGCTGCTTTGTTTATGTTGAGAGCCGATATCTGAGAAAAACAGGAAGGGACGACGTAAGCTTCTTTGTATATCGAAGATAAGCAACGGCGTCCATACAGGAGGTTGTTATGGATCCGTACATCACGGAATGGTTGAACCTTGCAGTTCGTTGGGTACATATGATCACAGGTGTTGCCTGGATTGGTGCCTCTTTCTACTTCGTCTGGCTTGAAAACAACTTAAACCGCGAGAACCCAAAAGAGGGGCTTTCTGGCGACTTATGGGCAATTCACGGTGGCGGTATTTATCACCTAGAGAAATACAAACTCGCACCCCCGAAAATGCCTGAAACACTCCATTGGTTTAAGTGGGAAGCTTACTTCACTTGGATCACGGGTGTTGCTCTACTTACCATCGTTTTCTATTCCAACGCAGATATCTACCTTGTTAAACCGGGTTCAGGCATAGAGCCCATGACGGCTGTTGCCATTGGTGTCGGTTCGTTGATTGCAGGGTGGTTTGTTTACGATTTTCTCTGTGATTCGCCGCTAGGTAAAAAGCCGATGTTACTTGGTGTCGTGTTGTTTGCTGCATTGGTGGCGGCCGCATGGGCATTAAGCTTGGTCTTCAGCGGCCGCGGTGCCTATATCCATGTCGGCGCGATTATCGGTACCATCATGGTCGGTAATGTTTTTCGCATCATCATGCCTGCGCAGCGTGGTTTGGTGAAAGCAATTGAGGAGAACAGAGAGCCGGATCCTGAATTGCCAGCGAAAGGGTTGTTGCGCTCTCGCCACAATAACTACTTAACGCTGCCGGTACTGTTCATCATGATCAGTAACCATTTCCCAAGCACTTATGGCAATGAATACAACTGGGCGATCTTGGCAGGTTTATCCGTGATCAGCGTATTGGTTCGACATTACTTCAATACGCGCCATGGTAGCCAAAAGTACGCTTGGACGATTCCAACAGCTGCACTCGGTCTGGTGTGTTTAGCTTTCGTTTCCGCACCAACGAAAACGTCGAGCGTGCCTATGGCTGTTGAAAGTAATGGTCATAACCATGGAGTTGTTGAAGTCAGTGAGTTTGTTCAGGTGAAATCGATCATTATGGAGCGTTGTACGGTATGTCACTCTCAGTCGCCGACACATCCTGCTTTCGCGACGGCCCCTGCTGGCGTGATGTTAGACACACCTCAACAGATGCAAAATGAGGTTACTCGGATTGTCGCGCAGACAGTTACCACAAATATCATGCCCTTAGGCAATTTGACGCAAATGACCCCAGAGGAACGCGAAGCATAGGTAAGTGGGCTGACAGTGGTGCCTCTATCCAATAAGGCTATGAATTTAGCCAAGATTGTCAGTAATTTTGGATAGGTGATGATGTAACCATAACTTAGTAACTTATTGTTGTTTAGGAAGTTAATATCGAGTTATAGAGTATCGACGATACAAAATAGAGGTATTTCACGAATTAGTATATAAATAAGGACTAAATCGGTAAAAAGATAAGATTGACCAAGAAATAGAATCTGATCTTCGTTATACTCTGCGGCGTATAAAAAATCATCGATAGGCCATGCTCACCAAACAGTGACTATGGCCGAACGTAGAGTCAAACATTTAGGGGATATAACGTGGAAACGGTTCTGGTCATCGCATTTCTTGTAGCGGCATTCTTCATCGTCAAGAAAGAGCGCAAGTGCCGCTGTAAGTAACACCAAAGTAAAGACTGAATTCCTTTTTTAAAACCACTCTTCAGTCATTTACGCATCTGTCTTGGTCTACACATTTTTAGCCCGAGTCAACGATAGACGCTCGTGAGCAACCTCGTTTGGAGACCATGGTGTTAGACACCGAGACAAAAAAGCAGAGCCTGAGCTCTGCTTTTTTATTGCTTGTTCTTCGGCGATGTAATACTGACGTTCGTCAGAACCCGCGACTGGTTATTCGATAACGACCTTTTCGTCTCCGACCACAGAATGCAGATGCGCCATCATTGCGTGTTTTGCGGCGTCTGTGGTGCCGTGAACGTCATAAATACCTTTCAACACGCCTTCATCTTCTTGTGTTTCGAACAGCATACCCGTCGCGACTGGCACGCCTTGCTCCATAGACACGAAGAGGGTGACATTGATGCCGTCTGGTGTCGGGATATCCGTCAGCGATAGCTGAGAAAGGTACTCAATCATGGTTTCTTGTTTGTCTTCAGGCCACTTCTGCGCAAGCGTACGCGCATAGCGCACCATTAGCGGGTGGCAATCGACAACATAGAAAGAAAAGCCGTCGCTAGAATCGGAGACGGTTTCCGTATCAACTGAAGGGCAGCTTTCCGCTTCTTTGTAGTAAGCAAGACCTGCTTGGCTCTCAGGGGTAGGGAACTGGGCGTCGTCAATATGACTGGCCATCCATAGTTGTTTTTTATGGAAGTGAGAAAGAACAGTTGATTCGTTCATGATGGCTCCTGAGCCTATGCAATTTCAGCATGTGAACACCGATAATACCCACCTAAAGTGAAATAACAACGCCCAGAGCACAAAATGAGGAAATGTTCGAAGCAATTGGCTAACTGTTGACCAATTAGATATTGCTGGAGAAGTGCTAGATTGAGTATAAAATGGGGAAATCTTTCAGTGAAACATACAATTAAAAGGGTTCCTCTTTTATGTCCGGTCAACGCCTGCAAACCCAGTTTTCCAAGATCTATGCCCACTTTGGTGGGACAGACAGCGATACTAACCTGGAAACCATGGCTGATATCTTGTGCTGTACGCGTCGAAACGCACGTATGGTACTCAACAAGATGGCAGAGCAGGGATGGCTGAGTTGGGACCCTGCAGTCGGTCGTGGTAAGCAAAGTCGTTTGAACTTCTACCGCACAGAATCCGATCTTCAGATGCGTCGTGTTCGCAAATGGGTGCAGGAAGGTAAGCTAGATGCAGCACTGGAAGAATTAGATAACGATGCGGAAAAACTGGCAAGGCTGATCCAAGAACAGTTGGGGGTTTCTACCCAAGAGGGTAAACAAATTATCCGCTTGCCGTATTACCGTAGCTTCCCAACGCTAAATCCTTCTAAGCCTCTTCGTCGCTCAGAGCAACATTTGGTCACGCAGATTTTCAATGGTCTTACGCGAATCAATGAGAAAACAGAACAAGTAGAGGCAGATCTTGCCCATCATTGGGAGGCTATCTCACCGCAGCACTGGCGATTTTATCTGCGACCAGCAGTGAAATTTCACGATGGGAGTTTGCTGCAGGCCGATGACGTTATCTGGTCACTCAAAGCGTTAACGTCTAGCCCGTTTTTCGCGCACATTGCTCAAATTGAAGCGCCAGAAGAGAACGTGATTGACGTGATCTTGTCGAGCGCAGACTTTTATCTACCAGAAACCCTCGCCATTCCAATGGCGGCGATTCAATCCAAAAAAGCGGCTCAGTCAAAAGATGCGGATAGGATGCCAATAGGTACTGGTCCTTACCGTGTCGCAGTGAATAACGATCGTCAATTGGTGCTAAAAGCGCATGATCAGTATTTCGGCTTCCGAGCACTGACAGATGAAATCGAAATCTGGGTACTGGACAGTGCGGCAATGTGTTTCTTGCAGCCAACAGCGTCGTTAGATCCTACCGCGTTGGACTCACGACAGGGGGCATTGCAAAGCGACAACAACGATCGTTTGGAACTGGATGAAGGGTGTAATTACCTCTTACTGAATCGTCAAAGCGGTGTGGCTAAAGATGATCGCTGGGCGAAGTACATCAGTCAGCGGATTTCTTCTCTGCGTTTATTACCATATTTAGCGAAGTTAGAAATCGGTGAGTATCGATTGGTGAATGCCTATGGCTTAGTGCCGGGTTGGATTCATTCCAAGGTGTCGTCAGCAACGGTTCTACCGCCAGCTCAGCGCACAATCAGGTTGGTACATCAATCAGAAAACCCGCTATTTCCGTTACTTGCGCAAGCGTTGAAGGAAATGCTGGCTGAAGACGGTGTAGAGCTGGAAATCGACACTGTGCCTTATGAAGAGATGATGAATCCGAAAAAGGCGAAGAAGATTGATATTTGGCTGTGCGGAATTAGCTTTGGTAACAAACGCCCTGAAGCGGTCTTGCCATGGCTCACGAGCTTTGAACACATTTCAACAGCCATGCCTTCAGATGAATACACAGAACTGTGCGAGAAAATGTCTGATTGGCGAGCACAGTCAGAACTGTCGTTTGATGCAGAATCTTTGGGTCGAGAGCTGGTGGAATCATCACTGCTCATCCCGCTTTTCCATATTTGGCTTGGCGTCGTCGACAGTGCCGATTTGGAAGATGTTTCCTCAAACCGAGTGGGTTGGTTTGACTTTAAATCGGTATGGAAAAAGCCGCTGATCTGAGCGTTCTATTCAATATAAAACGTGGCCGCGAGAAGAATAGGGAGCGTAATTACCGTCAGTAAGTTCCCAAATAACACCATCGAGGCCACCTTCTCAGGTCCCATTCTAAAGCGTTCTGCAAACAAGAAGTTCATCACGGCTGGCGGTAGCATGGTGAACAACAACAGCATTTTCATATGTTCCGCAGGCAACGGGATGAACATATAGATAACCGCGAAAGTAATGCCGCCAGTCACAAGACTAAGAACCGTCGCGAGCATACCGACACCAACGCCTGACCACCGAATGCCAGTCAATTGCACGCCCAATGAAATCAACATAATGGGAACCGCAGCCTGTCCAACCAAAATCATGGCCTCATTCAATGGGTTCCAAAGTGTTAAGTCGAATAGATTGAAAAGAATCGCGACCAATGACGCCCAGAGCAATGGCATCTTGAATACGTTCTTTAGCTCATAGTCTTTATTGCTGAGCAATGCAGACCCTACCGTAATGTGTAAAAGCAAAGAAACAACAAAGAGCAATACAGCCGGTGCTTCTGCCGCCGTGCCAAACGCATAACCAAACAAGGGAATGGCGAGGTTACCGCTGTTGCGAAACATCTGAGGTGGAGCCCAAGTTTTGTAGGAAATATTGAGGACTTTGCTCAGCGGGATCATCAATAATCCGGGCAAAAGCACGGCAATGGCTGCAGCGAATAACAGGGAGTATTGGGATTTCCCCAGCGGCATAACGGAGAGCGTTGAGAAGACTAGGCAAGGGATCATCAAATCGATATTAATTCGGTTGATGTCACTCATGTTGGGTTTGAACTGTTTTCCCACAAAAAAGCCAGCAGCAACGACGGCAAAAATAGGGAAGAGAATACTGACGACTTTTTCGAGCATCCGTGCCTCAAAAGCAGAAATAAGAATAATAAGAATGAATAACCTAGCCGATACCAAGCTACTTTAACGTGCTCGTTTCATCAAGAGAATCGGTCACAAGATTGAATGATGGGTAAGCTTGGTTCGGAGAGATTTGTCTAATGGCTAATGCGTGCCTGTTAAAGCGACAGTGAAAGAGAGGCTACAACGGGTACGTGGCGGTCAATAAAAGGTACTTGTAGAGTGGGAGGCCATCACGCTGGCGGTGAAGCGGATTGAATAGTCGATGTCGGCCTTTCTCAAGCTGACATTCCGTTTCAATATCATGCGCTAAATGTTGCTCGGCAGCGACAAGCTTGATGCCTTGGGAGATGTATTCATCGATATGAATGGGTTGATGACCGAGCCACCAGCTTGGAATAGATTTACTGGCACTGGAGCGATCAATCCAGTGATCAGCAACAATGATCAGCCGGACTTCCTTCGTTCTGTCTATGTCCAAGCCTTCAATTAACTGCTTAATATCTCTCACCAAGCCTTTACGGCACGCAGAGCTGGCACTGATCATTCGATGTGCGAGAACAAAGACGAGATGGTCTTTGGTTTCGATGCGGTAGATGGGTTGTTTGGTGCTGGAGGTTTCTTCCATTTGATGAAACTGGGTTTGCACATCCAGGTTATCAAAAGAGTGAACAATGCGACGAGACAGCGCCTTGCCTAAGTGGCTGTCCTTCATGCCTCGGTTGTGAATTGTAGGATAATGGTGCTCGCAGAAACTCAAACAGTCTGATTGAAAGTTTCTCAAACTCTGCGAGATGAGTTCGTCCAACAAAAAGGTTCACTCCAAAAACAAGCGTTACTACATAAGGTTACCTAAAGTATGGCAAAAATTTGAAATTTGCCATATCAACTTTAGGTATTTGTGGGAACGCGTGTAAAAGTGGGGCTAACTTCTTCGCATTGCTGGGCGAAAAACAATTCTTTTCAAGGTTTTCCAACGAATCAGTAACAAAGACGCGGCCAGCAGCAGGTAGATAGCGGGCTCGATAACCTCAGACTTTGTGGACCAATAAAAGTGAATTGGAGCCAATATGAGCGCAATATACACGCTGTTATGTAATTTTTGCCATTTAGCTCCCATGGTCCTTTGAATACGGGCGGTTGAGGTAACCGCCAATGCAAAAAGGATGATCCAGCAGACAGCACCAACAGTGAGATAAGGACGCTTAACGATTTCGCTCCCGAGCAACGAGAAGTCAAAGCCTAGGTTGAGTGAGAAATACGTCAGCATATGCAGCGTTGCCCAAAAGAAGGCATAAAGTCCCACCAAACGTCGACATCTCACCAACAAGCCTTGCTTGGTGAATCTTGCCAACGGGCTGATGATAAGCGTAACAATCAAGGTATTCAGCGCGGCAATCCCGGTGTAGTGGGTAATACCGTCGACCGGATCCGCCCCAAATCCACCTTGAAGAGTTTGCCATACCAAGTCAGCAACAAAGGTCAGCGAGACGAGGTGAATGGCAACCTTAACCCAGAATATGTGCTTCAGCGTCAATCTCATCAATAGTTAGCTCTCAAATCCATTCCAGAATACAAACTCGCCACTTCATCGGCATAGCCGTTAAACATCAAGGTTGGCTGTCTGCGCGAGCTAAAAATAGTGCCTTCGCCAATGAATCGCTCAGAGCCCTGACTCCAACGAGGATGATCAACTTGCGGGTTTACGTTAGCGTAAAAGCCGTATTCATGACGCGCAAGCAGGTTCCACGTTGTAGGTGGCATTGCCTCCAACAGATGGATTTTGACGACTGATTTGATGCCTTTGAAACCATACTTCCAAGGCACGACCAATCGAACGGGAGCACCATTTTGTGGTGCCAATGTTTGACCGTACAAACCCACGCTTAAAATGGTTAGCGGATTCATCGCTTCATCCAGACGTAAGCCTTCGACGTATGGGTAGTCGATACCGCCACCGACGAATTGAGAACGCTGTCCGGGCATTTGGTCTGGATCGTAAAGGGTTTCGAAAGCGACATACTTGGCACTACCAAGAGGGTCCGCTTGTTTAAGCAACGCTGCTAACGAAAACCCAACCCAGGGAATATTCATTGACCATGCTTCTACACAACGCATGCGATAGAGCCTGTCTTCAAGTGGGAAACGCTTGAGGAGATCGTCGTAGGAGAGAGTAATTGGGTTATTCACAAGACCCGTGACTTCGAGTTTCCAAGGATCTACCTTGAAGCCCTGGCTGTTTTCAACTGGGTCGTTTTTGCCCGTACCAAATTCGTAGAAGTTGTTATAGGTAAGGACCTTGTTTTCGGGTGTGAGTTCTAAGCCATCGCCATACGATGTTTTTGCCGCAACCAGTGGATTTCTAACAAAGGCGGCTGCTGGCTCTTCCTTCTTGTCATCACCAAACAAACCGAACAAGTTTGCGTTAGCTTGAGAGGCGATGGGGAGTGTGGCAGTGACAATACCGAGCTTTTTGAGGATCTCTCTACGCTCGCGGTAAATCGATTCTGGTGTCAGTTCGTTTTCTTTCAAATCCGATTGCTTTTTTCTGCGGATAAGCATTTTCTCTTTCCTTATTCTCTGCCCAGAAGATTCTTGTATCGATATAGACCTTATAAACGCAGCATTTCTTTCATTAGTTTAAGTTTGAATTAAAAAAAACGGACACTTTCGATGGTTTTCGACGCATTTGGCAAGTAGAGTGACAGTTCTGCCAGTGCCTAATGACAAACTGAATAAAAAGCAAACAGTTAAAGGAATAGGAATAAGCTCGCAGAGAGATGTTTTTTGATTTTTGAAATGGATGCACACATGAAACGTATTCTTGTCGCTCTGGCATTAATGCTTCCTGCCACCTCGGCGTTTTCTCAAAGTTTTTCCGCTGGCGTATTTCTGGGTACACCAATGTCTGGTGTCACCGTCTCGCAGGCGAACCTACGACTTTCTGTGGGATTAGATAACTTTGGCGTGGCAATAGACGGACTTTGGAATCTTGGTGATTGGCTTGTAAGGCCAGAACTTCATCCTGTTTATGGTTACACGGGTTTCCAATGGGTGAATGACGATGTGCACGAGTGGGGGCCGAGAGCGGGCTTGGGTATTGCGATCCCTGTTGGTTATGGAAACGCTGAGTTTTACGGCGAAGCGGGTTCGACATGGTATTGGCAAGAAGAAGCCGGTTTTGAATTGGAAGGCATGATTGGATTGAGAATGCACTTCTAAACAAGCACACCATGCGAATGAGAGAAAAGGGCACCGAAAGGTGCTCTTTACGTTTTGTATCATTGGAGAGATTCACAGGTTAAATAAGTCAAATTGTGAACCTTCAATCGGATCGAAAGGGTCTGATTGCATGGTATCTTCGAATATATACCTAAGTATCTTGAAGTGGTTTGGTTATATTTAAACCACTTGTTGCACGTTTTTGCAGTCTGAGCGTAAATAGAGTTATATACCCACTCAAAAGAGTTGCTCTTTTTTTGATCGGACTGGGTAACAAAGAACCATTGCTAAGAACAACAGAAATAGTCGAGACCGTGACGCATGAAATCGAAACGGATAGCCTTCCTAACACTCCTGCTTTCTCTATCTCCGCTGAGTAGCGTTGGGAATGAGTATGCGTGGCCATCGGCCCAAACGCGTTTGCTGGGTGAAAATACCATCCACGTCATCAAAGATGGCGAACACTTGGAAACCATTGCTAAGAAATACGACGTAGGCTTCTTGGCGTTGTTGTCAGCAAATCCCGGTGTTGACCCCTATCTGCCCGAGCCAGGAACCTTTGTTACTATTCCACAGCAATTGCTGCTTCCTGATGTGGACTACAAAGGCATCGTTATCAACCTTGCAGAGCTACGTCTTTACTACTTCGATAAAGCGGAAAACAAAGTCCATGTGTTCCCGATTGGTATCGGCCGCATCGGTCGCAATACGCCAATCATGACTACCAAAATTAGTCAGAAACGTGAAAACCCAACATGGACGCCACCTGAGAGCATCAAAAAAGAGTACCTCGAGGAGCGAAACATCGTTTTGCCCGATGTAGTTCCTGCAGGCCCAGAAAACCCGCTTGGCAATCATGCGCTGCGATTAGCTTACGGTACGGGTTCGTACCTTATTCACGGTACCAACAAAAGCTTTGGTATTGGGCTTCGCGTAAGCTCAGGGTGTATTCGTATGCGTCCTAAAGACATTCTTTGGCTGTTTGACAAAGTCGCCGTTGGTGAGCAGGTACGAGTGATTAACGAGCCGGTTAAGACAAGCTATGAACCTGATGGTGCGGTGTTTGTTGAGGTGCATCGTCCTTTGTCGAATGACGAATCAGATGCAGGCAAGCGTCTTCTTTCGCAGCCTGATGCGCGTGTTTCACACTGGTTGAAGTCAAATGCAATGAACGAAAGCCGCTATCGCGCCGCATTGGCGGTACAGTCTGGCATTCCTATTGAGATGGGAAATGCTGCGGCTCCCGAAGGAGCCGCAGAATTATAGTGTGGCTAAGCGCAGTCGTTTATTTGGTGTAAGACTGTGCCATGTTGTCGATACGCTCGTTAGCGCGAGCCGCTTCGTCGTATGACAGAGCAGACGCCGCAGCTACGTCAGCAACATCGCCTTGTAGAGCTGAAACTTGGTTAGAAAGAGAATCTACTTTAGACGAAAGGTCTGCGACGCTTTGCTCTAGAGCTGAGTTGTTTGAACAACCAGCCAAAAGTGCGCTTGAAGCAATCGCTGCTAACGTTAAAAGACGAATTTTCATAGTTAGAACCTCTTGATTATTGTTGGGTTGCCTTACTTCACTGCTTTTTACCTGTTAAACAACTGGCTGCAGTTTAACCATAGACTGGGTTTACTTATTCTGCAGCCGACCGTCTCACATATCCGCCTCAATGTTGATACAGCTTAAAAAACTAAGCCTGCAATCAGCATAATTGGTTAGACTTTTTTCAGACTAATGGCCCGATTCGTGCCCGTGTTTCATTTTTGAGTGCGCCATAACGCGTTTTATGGGGAGCTCTAAATCCACACTGGATTGGTCTGAAAAGGTCAGTTGAAGCGGAATGGTATTTCCTTCTTTAAGCGGTGAGCTGAGATCAAAAAGCATGACGTGCAACCCGCCTGGCTTTAACATCGTCATCCCATCCGCAGGAATCTTAATATTGTCGACTTGGCGCATCTTCATGAGGCCATCGACCATTTCGTGATTATGAAGCTCAACGGTTTTCGCTACTGAGGTAGACGCCGAGACTAAATAAATGTCTTCTTTGCCACTGTTTTTTATTTCCATAAAGGCAGCACTGTTTGGGGCGTGAGGCGGCGTTGCTCTTGCGTAAGCGTCGTGAACATCGATTTCTGCGAACGCGTTTGCTGATGCAAGGCTCAATAAAATCCCCATTGAAGTGGCTTTGAACATCCTGATTTACTCTCCGTGTTTCTTATTCTTTATTACTGTGTTGCGGTTTCCGTTAAACGGAAAATGGCATCCGATACCATGTTTGGATTTAATGTGTGCGGCACTTTTTCAAGCAATGCGCCTTCTGGACTCAAGAAATAGAAATAGGAGCTGTGGTCTACCGCGTATTCCATCGCTGAGTCTTCAAGTTCTGTCACTTGGTATAACACGCCATATTTTTTTGCTAATGCATTAATGGTGTCTTCTGATCCGCTACCACCTTCAATCATGGGGTGAAAATAGCCAGCATACTCTTTGGCTGCATCTGGCGTATCCCGTTTCGGGTCGAGAGTGATAAAAACTGGGCGTATGGCCTGAAGGGTATCTTCAGGTAAAGACTTTAGTGATGCCGCCAGAATGGCTAATGAAGTCGGGCAAACATCCGGGCAATGCGTATAACCGAAGTAGACAACACGCACGCGTTCGTCGTTTGCGTCAAACAGATTCATGGGTGATGAGCCCGTTTCTAACGCAAAATTGCTTACTGCAGCGGTTTTGGGCTCTTCAAAATGATCGACAGCATATCGAGCTCCCAATCCAGCAAGCAGCGCAGCAGCTAACACTAAAATCTTTACTTTCATCGCACCATTCTTATATCTACGGGTAACACGGTCTGGTTATCAGGGCTGGATATTTGCCCTCGCCATGTCATTTCCTCGTGCATACACAGTGGCAGCATGACATCGCCTTGAAACGTCTGATTGCCAATGTTCGTCAACTTGAGCTTATAAATGCCCATGTCCATTTCTACACCCTCAACTTCCAACAGCAGGTGAGTCGGAGCGGGCGTTGCCTCTTCCAAAACGACTTTCAAGCTAGTGGGAACGAGTGGCGTAACAGTGTCTTCTGCCAAGCTCGCTTGCGCTTGATTGAATTGACACGCTTCAGTACCCAAGGTGCAGGCAGGTGCAATGGCTTTGGACTCTGATTCTTTGGCAAATAACACATTGTCTGCAAACAGGTAACCTGCGCAAACAGTGAAAAAGATGGTTGAGAGTTGAATGACTCTTCTTTTAGTCGTTGTTATGTTCGTCATCGCCTGAGGCTAAATAGTGATAAGTACGTCAAAAATACTAACACTAATTGTTACGAGACTATGTGAGAAATGTCTTGAAATGAAGGTATAAAAAAAGCTGCTCGAAAGCAGCTTTTTCTTGTAGTGGACTGTTAGTCAGCCATTTTTTCCGAGAATTTCTCAAGTCCGATAACGATACCGAACCCGACAACCATGGCAATGATAGACGGTACCAGTAGCGAAGGCTGTCCAGTCACAGACTCAAAAGCACCTGGCGTCAGCACTTTTTCAATCAGTGGTACTTGTTCACCCGACGAGTTAACACGGTAGCTCAGCACTTCTTTCCAAGGCCACACTTTACCTAATGCACCAATCAGAAGGCCTGTCAGGAACGCGATAGTGAAATCGCGGTACTTGCGCAGAAGCCATGACAATACGTGAGAGAAAGACAAGATGCCTGCGAGGCAGCCAAGTGCGAATAGACCAAGAATAGGCAGGTCAAAAGACTTCACGGCGCCAAGCACAGGGCCGTACATTCCCAACAAAAGCAGAATAAAACTGCCAGAGATGCCAGGAAGGATCATCGCACAAATCGCGATAGAGCCAGAGATGAATACGGTTAGGTAGTTGAACTCAAGAGAGACTGGGCTGGCAACGGTGATACCGTAAGCGAAGATGGCACCAGCAACTGCAAGCAACAGAGAAGCTGGGTTCCAGCGTTCAACTTGTTTGATCATGTGAATAGCTGACGCCACGATCAAGCCAAAGAAGAATGACCAAATCAATACTGGGTGTTCAGCCAGCGCGTAAGTGACGGCTTTGGCTAACGTTAGGATTGCTGTCAGGATACCAGTAAGCAGTGAAGCGAGGAATGTACCGTTAACATGCTTCCATACTGAGCCGAAGCCTTCTTTACGCCACATTGAAAAAAGAGAAGGGTTAACTCTGCGAATGCTTTCGAGTAGCGTGTCGTAAATACCCGTGATGAATGCGATTGTACCGCCGGAAACGCCCGGCACGACATCTGCCGCACCCATTGCCATTCCCTTGAAAAACGTCAAAATATTTTGCTTCATTTAGAATAGAGCTTCTGAGACTGGAAAAAAATTGGGTCAATTATAACGGCTTGTATCCAGACCGAAACCTCTTAAATGCATAGACTTACAATTTCTCTGTGTTTAGCCCCGTAGTGCCCAAGCATACGCCTCTGCAAGTTTTCTTTTTCCATCAAACAGAATGGGATCACCGTGAATGGGCATGATGTGCTCAAACGGCCACGTTAAAATCTCCTGTAAAGATTGTCTTAGCAGAGATTTGTCTGTGACTTTTAGACGCTGTGAAATGGGTACCATTACATTGCCGTCGCAACCCGCAAGTTTGCCTGCAAGACGCCTAGCAAAGGAACCTTCATTAATTGCAATCACGCTTTCACCGATGACTAGCGTGCGACTAACGGGATCGCAAAATACTACTTCTTCGCAATCCGCATTACCGCGAATGATGGTTTGGTAAAGCTGGCCTTTCCACTGTGGTGAGGTGGCGGAATTTAAAATACCGTCAAAGCCAATATCAGTGCGTTTAGAAGCCAGACCTGGCGCGGAGTAAAAGTAAGCCTCGGGATAGGCTAACCACCAATCAGAAAGATCGTCATGCAGATGCTTATTCACCGTTGTGACGCAACTGACGTCGCCAAGTTCAGCGAGATAGGATTTTACGTCATCAGTCAGTTGTCCGGGATTGTGAACGAGGAGGGTGTCATCTTGAAGACGAATCACAGACATACGTTGGCCAATGTCGACCCCTAGCTTTCGGCATTCATCCGAGTGATACCAAAAATGGTTTGTATGCCACTGAATCATTGAATTCATCCTTGAATTGCGTCTTCCCGATCAATAACAAAGATAAACAGCTTGTGAAAGAAAATAATTTAAGTGGTTAACAACAAATTGGTTTATCGAAATGTGAGTTCCAGAAATAGCGGAGCTCTGTTGGTTTAGTGTTGTTCGAAAAAATCGAACAAGTTGATTAGCCGCCGCTAATGTTAACGCACTCCGGTTACGCATAGACTGAGGGTAACAAAGGAGTTTGCAATGACGATGAAACAAGTTAAGCGCGTTATCCAATCGCATGCGTCTAAGGACGGGGATGGTGTAAAAATTCAACGTGTTCATGGCTTTAATGATAAGTCGTTTAGCCCATTTCTTATGATTGATGAGCTAAAAAGCGAAAGTCCGGATGACTATATTGGTGGTTTCCCACCGCATCCTCACCGCGGAATCGAAACGCTGACGTATATGTTGGAAGGCCACTTTGAGCACAGAGACCATATGGGAAATGTGGGGCAACTAAAAAGCGGCGGTGCCCAATGGATGTCGGCGGGAAAAGGGGTGATTCACAGCGAAATGCCAATCATGACCGAAGGCGGTTTGCACGGGTTTCAAATGTGGATAAATCTGCCTGCAGAAAAGAAACGTTTACCTGCTGAATACCATGATTTTCAATCTCCGGAAATCAATGAGTACGGTGATGAATCAAATCTGTTGCGGGTGATTTCAGGCACGCTGACTGAAAACGGAAATAAACTAACAGGCCCACTCCAAGATACGGGCGTTGAGACTGCGATTGCTGATTGGCGAGCCGCGGCGGGTGAAACCCGAACTCTGGGCATTCCCGAAGACTACCAAGCGAATCTGTATGTCTATCGCGGTGAAGTAGTGATTTCAGGAACGCTTGTAAAAGCGGGGCATTGGGTTCAACTTAGCGATGGTGACAGTGTCACCTTTGAAGCACAAAGTGAAGTCGGATTACTGTTGCTCTCTGGCGTCCCCATTCATGAACCTGTGGTTCACTATGGGCCTTTTGTCATGAACAGCATGGAAGAGATAAACCAAGCGATTCATGACTATCAAAACGGTGTGCTTACCGACTAGGTTTCACTAATTGGGGCAAGGCAGTCTTCACGACTCGACGACACTTATAATGCCGTCACAACCACAGTGCGAGATGTAAACAAAATGTTGATCTGAGATCGGGTATTTGTTTTAGTGGTTAGGATTCGTTTCTAGACAGGAAGACTGGCTTTGCTCCCAATCATTGCCCACGCAACAGAAACAGTACTGTTAGTAACAGGCGTGTTGATGTTGGTGCGGTGTGCTTTTCAATATGCGAGCCGCACTCACAATTGGCACAGAGTGAATGTTGTGTTGTTCCACATTCGCAGCCTTTCGAAAGAAGAAATGAGATGGTGGTATGGTGCCATGCTCAGTCTGACCTTGGGTGCCGCCACGAAACTGATATCTTTCACACTGTTTGGCTGACGAAAAGTGCAACAAAACTGTGATATCTGTGAACTAGGCTATGGATCTGATACACTCTGATTTTGCGCTTACGCATAAAAGGAATCCATGCTTAGAACAAAACCTATAAAGCTAGCTATCGCGCACGTCAACGATACTCACTCCCATTTCGAACCTACGCCCATTTCGCTTGCAATACCTTGCCTAGAAGACCGTGTTTACGCCAATGTCGGTGGATTCGCTCGCGTTTCTTCAGTCGTGAAAAAATTCAGAGAAGAGACCAAAGCCTCCAGTGATGGCTTCCTGTTCCTGCATGCGGGGGATTGCTTCCAAGGAACCCTTTATTACAGCTTGTTTAAAGGTGAAGCTAACGCCGTGTTGTTGAACCAGCTGGCCCCAGATGCCATGGCACTGGGAAACCACGAACTGGATCTTGGCAATGCTGCTGTTTCGAAGTTTTTAGACCAAATTGAATTTCCGCTTCTTGCAGGTAACTGGGACGTTAGCCAGGAATGCGAGGGCAAAGCACACCCTGTGAAGGGAAAAGTAAATTTACTGCCGTATAACCCAGAAAACCAAGCGGCTGATGTCCTTATCAAGGATTTTGGCGACCAGAAGGTGGCAATATTCAGTGTGGCACTAGACAAAATGGCCGACATCGCAATGCCAGATGCGGATACCCCATTTATCAACGCCAAACAAACGATCATCGACACTATTGCTACATCCACGAAACGCATAAGACCCCTCATATCATCCTGCTGAGTCATCTGGGCTATGACCAAGATTTGAAAATGGCAGAAGAAGTAAAAGGGCTATCGCTTATTGTCGGTGGACACAGTCATGTGTTACAGGGTGACTTTTCGAACCTTGGACTTGGCGACATGGGACCATACGGTCGTTTGATTAACAAAACGCTGGTGGTTCAAGCGGGTTGTCACGCATTGGCGTTGGGTAAGCTAGACATCACTTTGAATGAATTCGGTGAGGTTGATGCGTATTCCGGCGGTAATGTGTTAATGCTTGGTAGAAGTTTGGCCATGGATACGTCATGGGACCAAACACTGCCAAAAGAGAAATTCGAGCTCGCCAAGGCGTATTTGCTGAATCAACCGAATGTCGTGCATTGCCGTGGTGATGAAGCATTAAAAGCGGTGCTCAATGAGAAGTATCGCCCTGCTGTTGAAGAACTAAAGCGTGACGTTGTCACAAAAATTCCCGAAAGACTTCGCCATATCCGCGTCCCAGACGAGAAAGGAGCAAGCCAAATTGCGCCACTGGTGTGTGAGGGGCTTATCTATTCGGGGAGAACGCGAGGACATCACGTCGATTTTGCTATTCACAATGCTGGTGGTGTGCGAGTAAGCCTAGAGAAAGGCAAACTCACTGCCGCTGAAGTGGCAGGCAGATTATTGCCGTTTGCCATCGACATCATGCTCTACAAGCCAACCGGCCTTCAGGTGATGCAAGCCTTGGAAGGTGCCATTGACAACGCGACAAATAATGGCGTTGAAGGAACGGGTGACGGCAGTTTCCCATATACGGCGGGTCTTCGTTACATATACAGTATCGGCAAGCCAAAAGGGCAGCGGATTACTGAGCTGCAGTACCTTTCTCAATCCGGTACGTGGGAAGATGTGAAGATGGACGAAACCTATCATGCCGTGTCTTCGGCATATACGTCACAGGGCAAAGAAGGTTACGACTCGTTGAAAGGTTTGCAAGAACCACCGCAGTCTATCGATGTTATTCTGTCAGACAGCTTCATTGAATACGCACGCTCTTGTAAAGAGTTGGTCGCTCAATCAGAACAACTTCAAAAGATAATTGAATAACCGCTCTCGATTTTCCCTAAATCGTTTTGAATGAAGGAGTTAAGAGGATGATATTGCTCTAACTCCTTTTCTTTTTTGACTTCTTTTCTAACCTGCTCACATTTTGAGCCCAAATTTTGCTTCCAAAGTGAAACAAAGCCAATTTTTGCCGTCTACGGAAAAGTGGTTTTGGAATATTACAGTTTCAAACGTGTTCGCCGATACAAATAAGAGCAACGATTGAGGAGGCTCTATGGTTGAGAAACGTGATTGGTTAGACCTTGGATTGATCGCTTTTTGGCTAGCAGCATGGGTTTCACTGGTTTACTTTGTGCCTGCTGCAATGTAACGCACGCTGAGAGGCAATAAACCTGACAGCGGGCCCATCAGGTTCATTGTGCTTTCTGTATTTCAGCTAGACAGCAGATTCGCTAATGTTTGCTTTCGAGCGGTTTACGAAATACTTCACGACAAAAGGTTGTATGTAGGTTGGTAATTGTAATGCGCCAATCAACGGAAGATACAACGGTCCTAAGAAAACACCTGCCACTGAGTAGGTTAAGAGGACATTCCTATTCCCTGACGTAATCGCTGCGATAAATGCGGCTTCCTTTCCTTTTCTCCAAAATACCGCTAGCCCAATTAGGAAAAATGAGACGCAGATTGCTACTGCAATCAATAAAGTAACCAATGCAAACTTGGGATTATCATTCCAAAGCCAACGATATTGCCCACTCAACCCAAACGGAAAGCTAAACACCAATACAATGGTGAACTGGGCGATTTTGCCATGGACGCGTGCGAGGCCTTCTTGAGGCGCGTATTTGCGAATCAAATAAGACAGCAACATGGGTCCGAAAATAAACACGATCAAGCGAATGAAATACTCTTTCATGTCTAACGAGAAATCGTCTCCGCTAAAGACGGAAAGATTGATAAACAAAATGACGGGCATCATCAAGGTGCTGGCAATGGTGTAAGCCATCGCTGAAAGGGGGTTAAACCCGACACTTCTTACAATCGCTGGTGTGGCAAAAAGGCTACCGGTTGCACATACCGCAACAATGGCGAGGAGCAAATCAGCACTCGCATCCAGCGACAAGGCTATGGAGCTGGCGACGACTGTTGTTAATCCTGCATGGACAAGGGCATAACGCCAAGGTGCTGACTTAGCTAACGCTTTCACTAAGGCTTTTTGATCGATGCCGATAAGGGTGAAAAGCATAAGAGTGAATAAAATGTACGGCAGGGCAGGAAGCAGTGCAGATGACAAAGTAGGGAGTGCAAATCCTAGTAAAGCACCACTAAAGAGAAACAACGACGAGTGTTTAGCAATTAACGCGAGCAATGTGACCTCAACAATCCTTTGTTAAAGCCAAATGTTATCAAACTGAAAATGATTTGATAAATAAATATATATAATGGACAAATGGAGACTGCAAAGAGATGTGCTAGTGGCGACGAGAGGTCAAGGATAGCTATGTGTAACGAGAGGATAAGTATTCGCATTAGAAAAACTAATTCAAGGTGATACTTTAAGTCATTTTTCCTGATTGTTAAAAATGCATAGAATTTAACCTGCAAAGACAATCATGTAGTGAGAAAAATATGACTCAGGCAGTAAACTTCGGCGAAGCCTACACTTCTGCTGGTAAAACTCAAAAAAGCTATGCGGTTTCTTTCAAAGGATTGATTACTCATGCGCTGGACGTGCTTCGCAGTAAACAAGCTAATAAATCGATGTTGTCTACCAACGATTTGCCAGACCACATTAAACGCGATATCGGTTTAATGCGTTAAACATCAGTTTGATACCTCTTCTAAAAAGCGCAGCATCTTGTCTGCGCTTTTTTCTTATCTGCATCCTCATCCTTCTGACTTCAGCTCGTCTGTTTCTTCCTGCTCTATTGCATGTTATCGCTAGAACATTGTTAGTGTTGGTTTTTGTGCCTCCATCTTTCGCTTACGCGACCTGCTATGGACAAGTTTTATCGTCTTCGTCACTATAAGATCTCCATTTTGAAAAGTGAGATATTTATCATGGGTTTATTAAGCTGGCTTTTTGGCGATAAAGAACAAAAAACAAAAGAGGTCGAGCCAACGGAATACAAAGGGTTTTTGATTTACCCAGAGGCAAAGTCTGAAGGCGGGCAATTTCGCATCAGCGGTCGCATTTGTAAGGAAATCGACGGTGAAATTCAAACGCACAGCTTCATTCGCTCAGACTTATTGCCGAGCGAAGAAGGTGCAAACGACCTAATGCTCAAAAAGTCTCAACTATTTATCGATCAAATGGGCGAAAGAATGTTTAGCTAGCTGACCAAGATCAACGTATTTGTAATCGATTTCGGTCAAAAAGTATGTCGAGGCTAGGAATTATTAATGTGTGATTGGTGAGTAAGTCTCCAATTTATTTTTTAATCAATAGCTTAATGCGAAGTGAATTGAAAAGGTCTGACCTCTGTCCATCGATAAATGGCGTTATTTTATTACTAAAAGTCATTAAAATTACCCCGTTTAAGGGTTGATTGTTAAATATTTTGGTATTTTTCCTACAGAAGTACTTGATTAAGACCTATCAGTTCGCTACAAAAAGATTACTTACACTGCCAATAGTCAGGGACTAACTATGCAAATTGGTGTTCCAAAAGAAGTACTTGCGCATGAAACGCGAGTTGCTGCCACCCCAAAAACGGTAGAGCAGCTGTTAAAAATGGGCTTCGATGTTGTCGTCGAAAAAAATGCTGGTGTACTAGCCAGCTTCGATGATGCAGCCTTTGAAGAGTCTGGTGCTAAGATCGTTGACGCTGACACCGTATGGCAATCAGACATCATCTTTAAGGTGAATGCGCCAGTCAAAAATGACGAAACCGGCATTGACGAAATCGCACGCATCAAAGAGGGTGGAACCCTCGTCAGCTTTATCTGGCCAGCTCAGAATGAAGAATTGATGCAACAGCTTTCCTCGAAGAAGATTAACGTGCTGGCAATGGATGCCGTACCACGTATCTCTCGTGCGCAAGCGTTGGATGCGTTGAGTTCAATGGCAAACATCGCGGGTTACCGTGCTGTTGTCGAAGCCGCTCACGAGTTTGGTCGCTTCTTTACCGGACAAATCACCGCTGCGGGTAAAGTACCACCTGCGAAAGTATTTGTTGCGGGTGCCGGTGTTGCAGGTCTAGCTGCTATCGGTGCTGCAGGTAGCCTTGGTGCTATTGTTCGTGCGTTCGACGTTCGCCCAGAAGTGGCAGAGCAAGTTGAAAGTATGGGCGCAGAGTTCCTGAAAGTGGAATTCGAAGAGCAAGCAGGCAGTGGCGACGGCTATGCAAAAGAAATGTCTGATGAGTTTAACCGTAAAGCGGCTGAACTTTATGCAGAACAAGCAAAAGACGTTGATATCATAATCACTACCGCGCTGATCCCTGGCCGCCCAGCTCCTAAGCTGGTCACCAAGGAAATGGTTGATTCCATGAAAGCGGGTAGCGTGATTGTTGACCTTGCTGCTGCTAACGGTGGTAACTGTGAATACACCGAAGCGGATAAAGTCATCACCACTCCAAATGGCGTTAAGGTCATTGGCTACACCGACATGGTTGGTCGTCTTCCTACTCAGTCTTCCCAGCTTTACGGCACAAACCTTGTCAACCTGATGAAGCTTCTCTGCAAAGAGAAAGACGGCAATATCGACATCGACTTTGAAGATGTGGTTCTTCGCGGTGTGACCGTAGTGAAAGATGGCGAAGTCACCTGGCCAGCTCCACCAATTCAGGTTTCTGCACAGCCTCAAGCGCAACCTCAAGCCGCACCTGCTGCCAAAGCAGAGAAAGTTGAAGAACCAACATCTCCAACGAAGAAAATCGTTGGTCTTGTCGCTGCCCTGGGCGCGTTTGGTTGGGTTGCCTCTGTTGCTCCTCCTGCTTTCTTATCCCACTTTACCGTGTTCGTACTTGCCTGTGTGGTGGGTTACTACGTGGTATGGAACGTAACGCACGCTCTGCACACGCCTCTGATGTCAGTAACGAATGCTATTTCAGGCATCATCGTTGTTGGTGCGCTGTTGCAAATCGGTCAAGGGAATGGCGTCGTGTCCTTCCTCGCGTTTATCGCGGTTCTCATTGCAAGCATTAATATCTTTGGTGGCTTTACGGTTACCAAGCGCATGCTTGAAATGTTCCGTAAGGGTTAAGGGGAGTAGCAAAGAATGTCTGCAGGACTAGCACAAGCGGCATATATTGTTGCTGCACTATTTTTCATTCTGAGCTTGGCGGGGCTTTCTAAGCAAACCACAGCAAAGAATGGTAACTATTACGGTATCGCCGGTATGGCGATCGCACTGATTGCAACGATCTTCGGCCCAGACTCACAAGGTTTCGGTATGATCATCGTGGCAATGGTCATTGGTGGCGGTATTGGTATTTTCTACGCTCGCAAAGTAGAAATGACCGAAATGCCAGAACTGGTTGCAATCCTCCACAGCTTCGTAGGTATGGCTGCGGTTCTGGTAGGTTACAACAGTTACCTTGAGCACCAGTGTACTCAGGCGAGTTCGCGCACACCGAGCACGTTATTCACATGGTTGAAGTGTTCTTGGGTGTGTTTATCGGTGCGGTAACCTTCACAGGTTCTATCGTTGCATTCGGTAAACTGCGCGGCATCATTTCGTCTTCTCCGTTGAACCTTCCGCACAAGCACAAGATGAATCTGGCGGCCGTTGTTGTTTCAACGCTGTTGATGGTTTACTTCGTGAAAGCTGACGGCAGTATGTTCGCGCTGATCGTGATGACGCTGATTGCATTCGCTTTCGGTTACCACTTAGTAGCATCTATCGGTGGTGCGGATATGCCAGTGGTCGTGTCAATGCTGAACTCATACTCTGGTTGGGCAGCAGCGGCAGCAGGTTTCATGCTGGCAAACGACCTTCTGATCGTTACCGGTGCGTTGGTAGGTTCTTCAGGTGCGATTCTCTCTTACATCATGTGTAAGGCGATGAACCGCTCTTTCATCAGCGTTATCGCAGGTGGCTTTGGCCAAGAAGTGTCTGTTTCTTCTGATGTTGAGTACGGTGAGCACCGTGAAGTGTCTGCGGAAGACGTAGCAGAAATGCTGAAAGACTCGAAGAATGTCATCATTACTCCTGGATACGGCATGGCAGTTGCTCAAGCTCAGTACCCAGTTCACGACATCACAGAGAAGCTGCGCGCACAAGGTATCAACGTTCGCTTTGGTATTCACCCTGTAGCGGGTCGTCTGCCAGGTCACATGAACGTGCTGCTGGCGGAAGCAAAAGTACCGTACGATATCGTTCTTGAAATGGACGAGATCAACGAAGACTTCCCAGAGACGGATACTGTTCTGGTCATCGGTGCAAACGACACGGTTAACCCAGCAGCAATGGAAGATCCAAACAGCCCAATCGCAGGTATGCCTGTACTTGAAGTATGGAATGCGAAAAACGTTATCGTCTTCAAGCGTTCTATGAACACAGGTTACGCTGGCGTGCAAAACCCACTGTTCTTTAAAGAGAACACGGCAATGCTGTTCGGTGATGCGAAAGAATCTGTCGACGCGATTGCGAAAGCAATTTAATCGAGACATTGACAGTAAGAATGAAAGGCCAGCGATTGCTGGCCTTTTTTGTGCACATATTACGCGATTGCAAACACTTCGTAAGATAGTCTGACAAAGTACTGACATTCTGGGATATTTTGATGTTAATCTCTCGGCATGCGAAAGATCCTGGCAGTCTTACTTCTTCTTGTTCAAGCTCCTGCTTGGGCAAATGCTTCTTTCCCTGAACAGTTAAATAAGTTCAGGTCTTCGCTATTGCGTGAAAAACCGATTGCCGAGTATTCGCTGAATGCGATTCATAGCGAATACCCCAAAGCACTTCTCATTTCAGACAGCCTGTTACCGCAATCCACCAAATACCCGCTGAAAGATCTCAAGCGTCTTTATCAAGCTGCGCAAAAATGTTCAGGCCCTTGGCCAGTTAGTCCATTGGTAACCGATCCTTTGGTGTTTACCCGTGCAATGTGTTTTAACACACGTTTGCCATCTGTTTGGTTTTCGCGTTCTAACCTGATTCATCCCGGTGGCGGCAGCTATGCGGCTAAATACGTTGAGAAGTTCCCCGAGCGTCGCGACGAGCTACTGCGCTTTTTCCATATCAAAGAAAGGCTACTTGCTCCGCCAGAAACCTTGTTAGGTCAGCTTCAACGTATGCCGGAGCACGGTATTAATGCGCTGAACGGCGGTGCAGAAACCTTACTTTCAAACGACGAGCTTTGGCTGAGAAAGGGCAGCGAATACCTCGTTTACCCTTCAGATGTTTGGATGCCACTGCTAGAGCGTTTGGACTTGCTGGCATCACCGACCGATGAGAAAGGCTATTGCTTATCTCGCATTGGTAATGTCTGCTGGAACCAAGAACAAGCACCGTCCTATTGGTCACATTTGGTGATCGGTTTGGCGGTGGTTAACTTGTTATGGATCGCGGGCTGGGTATTTAACCGTTGGACGGTTAAACGTCGTCTGATTCAAGAACGTATGCTGGTATTACAAATTCTCACGCATGAACTTCGGACACCGATAGCAAGTTTGTCGATGACCGTTGAAGGTTTTCGCAGAAAGTTTGATAGTCTGCCAGAGCCGTTGTATGACGAGTTCAGGCGTTTATGTGAAGATTCGATGAGATTGAAGCAGCTTGCCGAGGCGAGCAAAGATTACCTTCAATCAAATCAGCAGCAGTTGGTGAGAGAGACCATTCCGTCGCTTGAAGAGTGGCTGGAATATCTGTGCGAGGAACGAGAGGTCAGTCTTGAGGTCAAAGAAGATGGCCCTGTCGCAGTCAATATCTATTGGCTGACAACGTCCCTCGACAACTTGATCAGCAACGCGAAGAAGTATGGTCTGACGCCAGTAAAAGTCATCGCAGAAATTCATAACGGTTACCTGACGATTAAGGTGCAGGATCAAGGACAGTTAACCGCGAAGGATTGGAAGACAATTCGTAAGCCTTTTGTCAGCGAAAGGGGCCTTGGGCTCGGACTGACAATTGTAGAATCAATGATCGAAAGGATGGGGGGCAAATTAACCCTTGTTGGCCCTCCAACCACCTTTATTCTGGAGATACCTTGTGACCCAAACGACGCTGTTACTCATTGAAGATGATGCTAACCTCGCTGATGGTCTTTTAGCTAGCCTTGAACAGAATGGCTACAACGTACTGTACGCAGAAAATGCGACCAAAGTTGAGGCTCTTTGGCCAAAAGCAGATTTGGTTGTTCTTGACCGTCAACTGCCAGAAGGTGATTCGCTGGAGTGGCTTGATGGTTGGAAAAAACTGAAAAACGTACCGGTTATCATGCTGACTGCGATGGTATCTGTGCGTGATCGTGTAGGCGGTTTGGATTCCGGTGCAACGGACTACATGACCAAGCCCTTCGCTGAAGCAGAGTTGCTGGCACGTATTCGTGTTCACCTGCGTCGTAACGTTGTAGAAGAAGATACAACGCAAGACGACATCGTTGTTGGAACGCTGCGCATCAACTCAGCAACCCGCAGTGTCATCTGCTCTGAAAGTGAAGTGATCCTGACCCGTACAGAGTTTGATCTGTTGGCATTCTTGGCGAAGAACGCAGGTCGCGTATTCACACGTGATGAACTGCTCGACCAAGTGTGGGGATACAACCACTATCCAACAACCCGCACCGTGGACACCCACGTTTTGCAGCTTCGCCAAAAGTTGCCTGAGATTGAAATCGAAACGCTACGTGGCGTTGGCTATCGAATGAAGATGCAATAATGAGTCGATGGGTATTTCTGACATTTTGGCTGTGTGTGCCGGGACAGCTCTTTGCCGCTTGGTTTAGTGGCTCTGATGCGTTGACGTCTGCGCACCAAAAGCTCTTGGAAGGAAATACCTCTGAAAGCTTTGACGCTATGGTTGAAGCGTGGCAACAAGAAGTCGGAGAGACGGAGAAAACGCATCTGGCGGATCTTCTCTCTCTTGCTATCACCGAAGACTGTGGTCGCAGTCTAAGCACTTTATCGTTACCTAGCTGGTTGGATAACATCGTTATTCGACGAGAAACCGTTCAAACACCCAACCGCGTTTTCTACCATTTCTCGATTTACGGTACGTCTAAAGTTGGCGTGTCGTCGGTATCGTTTAGTGCTTGGCCTGATCAATCTGTACTTCATGGCAACTTCACGGAAGAAGAGTCCCACGATTTCAAGCTCGATTACGATGGCTTATCTCGCGCGATTAAAGCCGGATTGTATAAGCTTGAAGTGACCTCGAATAACGGTGAGCGCTGGTCATCGAACGTATTGATCACGCAGCCCGAAGCCATTCAAGCGATTAGCTGGAAAGACAGCCGCAGTTGGCGTATTGCTCCTCCAACGGAGTTAAAAGGGACGTGCCCAAGACCTTTCCTTTCTATGAACCTCTACAGTCAAAACGACGGCGAGTCGGCACCTATCTGGTCGGAAGAAAAAGACAAGAACCTGCCGACATCCTTACCGGTGATTGACGTGCCTGATGGACAATATTGGTTTTCTGTTGCGCTGATTGAGCGACGTTGGCAGGGCGCAATCTTGCTCGAAGAAGTGCAAAGAATCGCGCGAGCAGTTGATTTGCCCGATGTTGACCTCCAACAACTCACACCTAAAAAGCAGTGAGTGTAGTATCGGTATTTGTTTGAATTATAGAATTAAGCAATTGAATAACAATATAGTTTGAAAAATATCACAAACTAGCCACTCGTTTTCTTAATGAGACTGCCACTCGACTACCATATCAAGGATTAGTTGATGTATAGCGGTGTTTGAAAGCCGCTTTGCATCCAACGACCTTAGATACAACGTCGAAATGGAATTCTTATTATGAATAAAAAGTTAGTGGCATTAGCAGTTTCTCTCGCACCATTTACATCATTTGCTGCAAATTACAGTGTTGACGCAAGAATTGATGCCATGGGTGGTGCTGGGACAGTAGCTTCCGATTACCTCGCAGCCGGTTTCCATAACCCAGCCCTTGTCGCGCTGGAGCCTCATTCCAGTTTCGGCGTTTTATTGCCAACCCTCGGTGTTCAATACCGCGATCCAGATGATCTTGTTGACGCGCTGGAAGACTTCGGTGATGTGTATGACCGTTTCCAAGCAGATGCAACAAGCGAAACAAACCGGACTGATGCCGCGAATGCTTTGTCAAACTTACAGAACAAAGTGGCGTACTTGAGCGGTGGTATTGGTGGTGCCGTTGCCGTTCCAACAAATTCCATTTCTGGCAACCTGTTTGTAAAAGCCTATACCGAAGCGGTCGTGTTGCCTGAGGTCTCTGATTCCGATATCACAGCAATTGAGAATTCAACGACCTCAGCACCCACACTGACGTCTGAGGCTCGTGTGCTGGCATTCGGTTTGGTTGATGTTGGTTTAGCGTTGGCAGGTAACATTGAGTTTATGGGGCAACGCATTGCGTTAGGGGTTACGCCGAAAACGCAGAAGCTTTATACCTATCACTACCAAGTGTCTGTTGAAGACTTCAATGTGGATGATTGGGATGCCGACAACAACCGTACCGAAGAAAGTGCATTCAACATGGACATTGGTGCGGCGTGGCAAAATGGTCCAGTTCGCATTGGTTTCGCGGCAAAGAACTTGATCGCAAACGACATCACCACAACAAATCGCTGGGCACGCCAATACACTTATGAGTTAAAACCTTTGATGACAGTGGGTAGTGCGTACGTCACGGATCTGTTTACGATGGCGTTAGATATCGATCTGAACGAACAAACCCGTTTTGCACAAGCAGCAGGGCCAGAAATCAAAGACAATACTCAGATGATCCGTTTTGGTACCGAGTTCAATGCGTGGGGTTGGGCGCAAGCGCGTGCCGGTTACATGTTGGATTTGGAAGATACGCTAGATGGCACCTTGACGCTTGGTTTGGGTCTGTCACCGTTTAATACCGTGCATTTGGATCTTGCGGCTCAGTTGATCGACAGCAACAGTTACGGCGGTTCATTACAGCTTGCGATGACATTCTAAGATGACATCGCCTTGACACATAAGTAGAATACGCGCCTTACATCTACTTTGTCAGAGGTTGCATATGAATGGTATGCCGTCGCTAAGCCATGCGGAACAGCAAGAGGCAGCGGAAAGAATTCACGCGTTGATGGCTCAAGGCATGAGCAGCGGTGAAGCAATTATGTTAGTCGCGAACGAGATTCGCGAGCGCGAAGCTTCACAAAAAAACGATTAATATTTAAACGGCCATTATTTGGCCGTTTTCTTTTTTTTTCCTAACGTTAAGCTATACCAAAATATAAGCCTACTTTAACAAGGGCTTTTAAAAGCGTAATGGAATTAGGGGAAGGATTTGAACGATCGCTTATTGCTTGCAAGGACGATAGCAAGGGTGCGCCATGAAGGGCAGCGATATGGAGAGTTTCCATATCATGTTCACCTTGATGATGTTGAGCGCCTTTCTCAACCATTTGGTCTGAATGCGATGGTTGTTGCGCAGCTTCACGACATTCTTGAAGACACGACCACCAGTGTCGATGAATTGATCCTCGATTTTGGCGAGGTCATTGCGCTGTCGGTAAGTTACCTCACTGATCCTCTTGGCGTAGATAGAGCCACGCGGAAAAAGCAGCTTTATGAACGCTTCAAGCAACTCGACGAGCTGGATGACGCGGCACGCTTAGCATTGATCGTCAAAGCTTGCGATCGTCTTGCCAACGTCAAAGCCAGTCGACTCTTTCATCCCGAAAAATTTGTTCTCTACCAGAAAGAGCATGCCGATTTCAGAAGTGCTACTTATCGTCGCGGACTCTGCGAAATGATTTGGTGGGAATTGGATATGATGATTGAGGTCGGCGACAAGCTCGGCAGGGCATAAAAAAAGCACCTTTCGGTGCTTTTCTTTTTATTCTTCGTCGTAAATCGTTGGGATTGGTTGACGCTTGTGTTGCGTCGCTTTGTAAATTCCAACCAAACGTTCTGTGACGTAATCAGGAACGTCTTTACCTTCCAAGAAATCATCAATTTCATCGTAAGTCAGTTGAAGGGCATCTTCATCTGCTTTCTGTGGTGTCAGTTCTTCAAGGTCAGCAGTCGGTGTTTTGATGACCAAGGTTTCTGGTGCACCCAAGTATGCTGCGACTTGGCGTACCTGGCGTTTGTTCAAACCAAACAATGGTGCAAGGTCACACGCGCCATCACCAAACTTGGTGTAGAAACCCGTGATGTTTTCTGCAGAGTGGTCCGTACCGAGTACAAGGCCACCGACCATACCAGCAATCTCATACTGGGCAACCATACGTGCACGCGCTTTAACGTTACCTTTCACAAAGTCGACTTTTGCGTCGTCTTCTGGGATTAGGCCTGTGCCATCTAAAGCTAACAAAGTAGAAGCGTGCAGACCGTCTACACCGTCTTTAATATTAACGCTAACAGAGAGCGTTGGTTGAATGAAGCTCAACGCCATTTGTGCTTCGTCTTCGTCTTTTTGAATGCCGTAAGGAAGACGAACAGCAATAAATTGGTAATCTTGGCTGCCAGTTTCTTCATTCAGCTGATTAACCGCCAATTGCGCGAGTCGGCCACAAGTTGAAGAGTCGACACCGCCGCTAATGCCAAGCACCAGTGATTTGGTTCGAGATGCGATGAGACGCTGCTTGATAAAGTCGATGCGACGTTGCGCTTCAAATGCAGGGTCGATGGTTGGTAGGACGCGCATTTCTTCGCGGATAACGTGTTCCATTTCGCAGGATTCCTCGGTTCTTTTTATTTCGTTCATGTATTTTGCATTAACTGGACGACAAAATCATGGATTATCGCGCGTCGTCACTCAACTTAGACGAATCTGTCGCCAGCCTTTGCGGCCTCAAAACAAGGTATCTGGTGTTACGTTGCTTCCAATATAAAGATCACTTGTTTTTCATAGAGTAAAATCGGTGTATTTCTTCATCATATAGTCTTCATTTATTGCGAAATACATTGAATAAGCGCCACATCCTGTATCAATATAGCCATCTAGCAACCTTATTGGTTCTACACCGTTTTTTGCTTTGAAAGTCGATGAATTTAACGCCATGAGTAAACCGGATTTACCACAAAAAATTGCCATCTTTGGCAGTGCCTTTAACCCACCTACGTTAGGGCATCTGAGTGTGATAGAGCGACTTTCACATTTCGACAAAGTACTTCTTGTGCCGAGCTTTGCTCACGCATGGGGTAAACAGATGGCGGACTTTGATAAGCGTTGTCGTTGGGTCAGTATGTTTATCAACGATGTGTCTTGTACCAATGTTGAACTGTGCACCGACGAGCAAGCGTTAGATGCAGGCAATTCAGTGACTACGTGGGCGTTGCTGAATCATCTTCAAGAGATATACCCAAACGCAGAATTCACCTTTGTCATTGGCCCGGATAACTTCCTCAAGTTTTCCAAGTTCTACAAAGCGGAAGAGATTCTTTCTAAGTGGGCTGTGCTTGCGTGTCCTGAAACAGTTCCTGTTCGAAGCACACAAATACGTGAGCTATTAGAGAAGGGCGAGTCTATTGAAGGACTCACGACGGCGTCGCTTGTCGATACTTTGCAAGAAAGTGATTTCAAATTCTTATAAGAATAAACAACGCGGTGGCTTGTCAGCACCGACATTAAAACAACAAAAATAAAATCTCAGAGTTTGCTGTACTGTGTTAAACAAACCTTTGTGGACAAGCCTTACTGCTTGTTTTTTTGTGACCCTGTCACACGCTAATGCAGCCTATGTTTCTTCAAGTAACGTTCTGAATAACAACGAAACGGGAATGGTGGCGAAAAGCACGTCTGACGTGATTGCAGTGATTGCACCGCAGGAGATTTCCGTTATCGATTGGAGCATTACTGATCGAAAAGAGGTATCGATTTGGGATGGATGGAAATACGGTTTTGATATTCCACAGATACTGACAACATCAGCAGGCAATACGTTTTATGGATTCGGCGTTTGGCAGCCTGAGGAGTACAAAAACCTCTCGTTTGGTGATGTCTCTACCTCAGAGTGGTTAAAGAGCCATGGGCTAAATTTGAGTTTTGGTGCGACATCAACGGACAGCGACACGAGATACCGCTTCGATGTCCGTTGGCATGAAGACACAGATGCTGACTTCATGCTTCAAATGCAGATCCCGTTTAAATAAAACCGGCCACTTCTTTCAATTGCGCAGCAATGTCTTCTTCTTTCAGAGATGTTGCTGCTGCAATCTTCGCATTGCTTTGTCCTGATTTACGTTGACGAACCCATTCGCGCACCGTTAATTGCATTTCAACGTTTTTTGCATCAATACCAAATGCTTCTTTTATTAATGTCGCATCAGATGAAGACACATTGCTCAAACTCTCAAGTGCTTTTATCAAACGTTTAACAGCGTTGTCATAACGGTCGTTTGGCTGTGTTTCACTGAAAAAGTCGCGTGCGCAGCGCATAAGTCGACCGTATGCACCGTTCCAATCAGTTTGATCGTTGATTGCTTTTTGGCGAAGCTGAGAAATCACTTCAGCGATGAAAGCAATGTCTTCAACAAAACCCGCAGCACTTGGTAAAGAAACCGTTGAACGAACTGAGAAATCCAGCGTCGAAACAAGAGAACCTTTGAGAATAGTGAGTGCATTTAAGCAGTTCATAGGCAACCAATATCCCTGACCCGCTACGACAGGTACTTCCAGTTTACCCAACCGGATGAGTGCGCTGCCCTGATGCACGAAAAGAAATGTCGAGTGGCTTTGTTTTTTACGCGCGCCGATGATCAAATCGTCCGCGGAAATAGTTTTGAATTCGATAGCTTGTAGCATTTTGGGTTTCTCATGTTGCAAGGCGGACATACTCGGCTGTTTTGATGCTAGATCAAGCATTCAAGAGAGGGATATGGGACAATAGCTGCAATTGTTAAGGTCAGGTTGCGAGAATATGAGGTAAGACCTCCAACCTCTGGGTTATCTCGTCAAAAACAATGTTCGAAATCTTTTATCTGCGTAAAATGGCGCAGTTTTTTAACGGAGCAAGTAGAATCTCGTGCAACAAACCAATGATCCTTTCCTAGATATTCGCCCTTACAACGACAATGAAGTGCCTTCTGCACTTGAGCGTTTGGTCAATGACGAAGAGTTTATTACCGCTATTTTGAAGTATCGCTTCCCATCACTGTCAGGTGCTGCGGGTTGGGTAATGAAGCCTTTGTTGAAACAATATCTGCGCAGCAAATGGGGCAAAATCAAAACGGTTCGAGACGTTCAAATGAACGTTGCCAGTTATATGGAATCGATGATTAAGAATACCTCTGAAGGTTTCACCACCAGTGGTTTGGATAAGCTCGATTCGAAAACCGGTTATCTGTTTGTTTCTAACCACCGCGACATTGCCATGGATCCAGCAATGGTGAACTGGTGTCTGCACCAAAATGGTTTTGATACTGTTCGTATCGCCATTGGTGACAACTTGCTGAAGAAGCCATGTGCGACTGAGCTGATGAAGCTGAACAAGAGCTTTATCGTTAAACGCTCCGCGAAAGGTCCACGCGAGATGATGAAAGCATTGGGACAACTATCTGCTTACATCAAAACATCTCTCGACGAGAATCACTCTATCTGGATCGCACAGAAAGAAGGTCGAGCGAAAGACGGCAACGACAAAACTGATCCTGCGATTTTGAAAATGTTCTTTATGGAAGGCCGTAAGCAAAAAGTTGAATTTGCAGATTACGTGGCTTCGTTGAAAATCGTCCCAGTGACCATTTCATACGAAAACGACCCATGTGACACAGCGAAAGCGAATGAGCTTTATCGCAAAGAGAAAGAGGGCGCGTATGAGAAAGGTGAGTTTGAAGATATCGAAAGTATTGTTCAGGGGATCGTGGGTCAGAAACGTCGAATCCACGTTGCGTTTGGTGATGTGATTGGCAATGAGTTTGAGACGCCTGAAGCACTGGCTGCTGAAATCGATCGTCAGATCTATCAAAACTACTGCCTGTTCCCATCAAACTACATTGCAGCAGGCCAAGATCACGATTCAATCACAGATGCACACCGTGCTGACTTTGATAACAAACTGTCTTCGCTGCCAAGTGACGTTGCCAACATTGTAAGAGCAATGTACGCTACTCCTATTGCTAAGAAAGCTGATATCTAACAATTAGTTAAGCTAACACAAAAAGAGCGTTACACTGTCACGCTCTTTTTATTTCAGGACGTCAAAACCGTGTGTGGCATTGATATTCTCGGCGAGGAAATCAACAAAATGACGTACCTTGGGCGCAAGAAACTCTCTTCGCGGATACACCGCATAAACGGGCAACGCCATTGTCGGTTTCCAATCTTTCATCACGACACGTAAGCGTCCTTCCTCAATTTCATGATCGAGTAAGTAAGTCGCAATATAGGCGATACCGAGCCTGATTTTGCTGCCTCAAGAACGGCGGGTGCATTATTGATTCGGTAAGTGCCACGCACCGTGACAGATTGCTCACTACCATCACGTTGAAACGGCCATTGATCATAGGTGCGTTGCAAGCTTTGATAGGTAATGCAATTGTGGTCGCGCAAATCTGAAGGGTGAGTCGGTGTGCCATGCGTATCCAGGTATGACTGTGATGCAACTAGCTTGAATTTACAATCCGCGAGTTTCTTCGCCACCATTCCTTCCGGTGGATGTTCATGAATGGCCAGCCAACAATCGTAACCATCTTCTACCAAGTTTGGTCGGTGATCAAAGAGATGGACTTCCAAATCAATGTTCGGATACTGGCTTTGAAACGAGGAAAGTAGGCGAGTGATTTGGGCATTACCAAATGACTGAGCAACACCAATCTTTAATCGTCCTGATACTTCATTTCTGAAACCCGCCACCATGGCTTCTGCATCTTGCATGGTTTCGACGATTTGACGTCCAAATGCCGCGTATTGTTTTCCTGCTTCGGTGAGTGCGACTGAGCGAGTGTTGCGCTGCACCAACTGAACACCTAAGCGTTCTTCCAAATAGCGTATCTGCTTGCTGACTTGAGACTTTGAAATTCCCAGGTACTCCGCAGCACGTGTGAAGTGTTGTTCGTGTGCGACCGTAGCCAGTACCACCATTTGTTGCAGGTTATCTAACATTGCGGATTTTTCCGTTTATCGAGAAGAGGATAGGTTACCACATCTTTTGTACATTCCATCAGTGACGTTGTCACATTGTCAAGTTTCTTAAGCCCTCCAGCGTGAAGACGATTCGATAAGAAGATCCGCGGGTAGTTCTTTATTCCCGACTAAGAATTCACTGTGTTTCTAACCAAACTCTTGCTCAAACACATCAGAGATATTGAAGTGATAGCAAAGCATTTGGAAAGAAGAGAAGAGAAGGGAGAGAGATGAAAAGCTGGGCTTGTGTTGTTCATGACAATACTCGATCCAAGGTCAAATCCGTTTTTACCGATTAGCGCAACGGAAAACAGAAGAAGATCTGAAATGTAGGGGAGTTACATACGAAACTGAAAATTATACAGAATGATATTGTAATTATAAGTGTCTGTATTTTAATGAAGCAAATCTTATTGTGCACATATGGAAACAACATATTTGTATGTTAGTGTGCACTCACATACAAATGAAAGAAACCTACAGATCTCGTGGATCTTTCCCGTAATCCTGATCAAAAGTGGCGAGAAATTAGCGTGGAGACAGGTTCACTACATCGATTTGATTAATAGCGATGATTAATACGAATTGTTTCTATTGATGTTAATGCTTCGATAAAATTGACGGCATTAATGGAGGTACAATTCGAATGTTTGAAGTATTTTTTCGTTTTCTTGTTTTAGGCTGCATGAGCTTCGGTGGACCGGTTGCTCATATTGGCTATTTTCAACGAGAGTTTGTTGATAGACGTAAGTGGATAGAAGAAGAGAAGTTTTCGAATGCACTGAGCTTGTGTCAATTCCTTCCTGGACCAGCCAGCAGTCAGTTGGGGATGTTCATTGGTTATCATCGTGCAGGCTATTTGGGCGCAATTGCAGCATTTATCGGTTTTACCTTTCCTTCTTTCGCATTGCTGACCGCCGCTGCTGTATACAGTGCTCAGCTTGGTGACTCGACATGGCTAGGTCTTCTTATTGCTGCTGCGAAACTTTTGGCTGTGATCGTGGTTGCAGATGCAATTTGGACGATGGCGAAGAAGTTTATCAGTGACGCTGTCACATTTATTGTGTGTATTGCATCTGCAGCATGGATCCTATGGCAAACAGGTCTTGTTGCGCAGCTAATGCCGATCGTTATCGCCGGTGCATTGGGCTGGTTCTTCATTCGAAAGCCAGAAAACGGTAAAGAGACAGCAAAGGCGATGAGCTGGACGCAGACCTTTGCATTGTTCGGTGTGTTCGTTGCACTGCTGGTTCTTCCAGCATTGAGCAGCGCACCATTGGTGAGCATGTTTAACCACTTCTATCAGGCGGGTAGTTTCGTATTTGGTGGTGGCCACGTTGTGCTTCCATTGCTTCAACCTTTGATTGGTGATGCGGTATCAGGTGATGCGCTGGTGGAAGGTTATGCGGCGGCTCAGCTTGTACCGGGTCCAATGTTCACCATTGCAAGTTATATTGGCGCATCAATGGACGGTATCCATCCTGTTGTAGGAAGCGTTGTGGCGACCATTGCCATTTTCCTCCCAGGTGCGCTTTTGTTATTCGCAGCACTTCCTGTGTGGCAGGCAGTGATGAATCACCGTAAGTTTGCTGGTTCTGTTGTTCTGATTAACGCTGCGGTAGTTGGCTTGCTTGTTGCAGCCTTCTATCAACCTGTATGGGTATCGGCGGTTTACGGTATCTCTGACATTGTTGCTGTGATTGTCGCTTTGCCGTGCTGCGTAAGTTCAACTTGTCAGTATTCTGGTTGCTGGCAGGGATGCTTGTGTACGTTGTCGCGAAAAGCATGATCTAACGGTTCAGCTCACAAATGAACAAAGCCCGCTTATACGCGGGCTTTTTTGTGTCTGAAGTAGGAGAGAGCATCTGCTTGCCTTTATTTGTTCGAAAAAACCAAAAGCAAACAGATTAGCGGTGTCTTTATGCACTATAACTAGATGACTTTGACTTGAAATCGCTTAATGGTTACTAGTTGGATTTGAATGAGTTAGTGGGGCAAGGCGAGGCTATTTGTGCGCTTTTCGACGATGAAAATAGCCTCGTTAAATAAGCGGTAACGTGGAGGGTTAGAACTCCCAACGCTCGGTTTTACCTGCTGCAGAGGAGTGTTGAGCGAGTTCCAGCGCGTAGATGACTTTAACGGCATCGTAGGTGTCGACTGGTGACGGTTCCCCGTTCAGTATGGCTCTCGCAAGTTGAGCAAACAGCTCACTATAACAGCCGACTTCCAATTCAATCTCTTTTTCAGTGACGTTGTCACCTATTTCGAGCTCGCCGGCATGTTGTTGGCGACCAAACTCGGGGGACGTCACCGTGACACCGTCACGTAATTGCTGTTCTTGAATGTCCAATCCGTGACAAGAGAAGGTCGCTTTGTCTCCCTGTACAACAAATCTTGAGGTTATTCCCGAACGGTAAGGACTGGAATTCAATATCACTTCTTTATCGCCGTAATGAAGTGTCATATGGAAGTAGTCGACCGCTTGAGATTGAGGTCGCATTGATTTACAGCGTGCGGTGAGTGCTTGAGGCTGCCCAAATAAATACAATGCCTGATCAACAAGGTGAGAACCCAAGTCATAGAGAATACCCGAACCGTCACCCGGTTGTTCTCGCCAGCGGTTTCTCACTTCAGGACGGAATCTGTCGAAGTTAGATTCAAACACACGCACATTGCCAAGGTCACCCGATTCAATGAGCGACTTAACTGTCAGGAAGTCACCGTCCCAACGACGATTTTGATAAGGGCAGAGAATTTTACCGCGTGCGTTTGCCAGTCTTAGCAAATCTAAGCCTTGTCCGCTTTTCACAACGAACGGCTTTTCTAGCAGTACGTGACAGTCGGCTTCTAGAGCCTGTCGTGCATAGTCATAGTGCGTGTGATTAGGCGACGTAATGACAACGAGGTCGAGCTCTGCTTCACTCAGCATTTCTTCAATCGTTGCGTAATAACTGGCCGTCGGTAAATGCTCGGCGACTAACTCACGCTTTGAAGACACGACAGCAACAGGTTCAAAATCCGGCAGTATGGAAAGAAAAGGGAGGTGGAAAGTTTGGGCTGAAAAGCCAAAGCCAACAATTCCTGTGCGAATCATTTGTCGATCCTTGATAATTTTTAGAGTGATTTCACTTAAAACTATAAGTTATCGAAGGAATGCTGTCATCCGGTCTTCACGTAGCAACAGAGAGAAAAAAGCCCTCATAGCGAGGGCTTTGGCGATTTTGAAGCGTTACTAAGCGAGAATAACAGGGTAGTCGTTCACAGGGTGTGGAATGACTTCTACTGGCCAGCCATACACGTCTTCAATATTGCGTGGCGTAATCACCGATTTAGGCGAACCTTCAGCAACGATATAGCCTTTGTTCAGCATAATGATGTGGTCAGCATACTGAGCGGCGAGGTTTAGATCGTGGATCACGGCGATCACAGCAGATCCTTTTTTCGCCAAGTCTTTCGCCAGTTGTAATGTTTTGTGCTGGTGGCCGATATCCAGTGCAGACGTCGGTTCATCCAACATTAGCACCGGCTCTCTTGGCGATTTAGATAATTGCGTAAGCACGCGTGCCAAGTGAACACGCTGTTTCTCACCCCCAGAAAGACTTGGGTACAAACGGTCTGCAAGGTGAACCACATCCGTTGTTTGCATCTTCTGCGTCGCGATGTCAGACACTTCAGCTTGAGAGGCACTCAAAGCGAGACCACCAAGCTCAACCACTTCACGAACTGTAAAGGCGAAGGTCAAGCTGCTGTACTGTGGAAGGATACCCACAGACTGCGCTAGATCAGCGGGTTTCCACTCTTCTGAAGGCTTGCCGTAAAAACTCAGCTGTCCGTTGCATTTCCACTCGCGGCTAATCAGTTTGAGTAGGCTACTTTTACCTGTTCCGTTCGGACCTAAAATGATCGTCAATTCACCGGTTTTGAAGTTGGCACTGAAGTCTTCAAGCAGCACCTTGTCGCCTAACGTCAGCGAGGCATTTTTAATTTCAACACTCATTATGCCAAACGACCTCGTTGTTTCAGGAGCAGAGCCAAGAAGAATGGGGCACCAATTGCCGCTGTGATGATACCGACTGGAATTTCCAACGGTGCAACAACGATGCGGGCAACCATGTCTGAGACCAAAAGAACCAGACCACCAATAAGCAGTGAAACAGGAATCAAGGTGCGGTGATCTGGCCAGTTAGCATACGGCCAATGTGAGGAACAACAAGACCAATAAAGCCAATCATGCCTGACAAGGCAACAGTAATGCCGACGCCCGCAGCGGTAAGCAAAATCAAGTTACGTTTGAGCTTTTGAACATCGATACCCAAATGACGCGCTTCTGCTTCACCCAGAAGTAGTGCATTGAGGGGTTTGGCGTTCTTCTGGAACAGAAACGCCAAAACAAACAACGAAACATACGCAAGGATGATGGAATCCCACGATGCGCCCGCCAAAGAACCCATTGTCCAAAGCGACAGATCACGCAAAGCCTGATCATCAGCGAAGAAGTTCAGAAGCCCCATGCCTGCGCCCGCAATTGCGCCCAACGCAACACCAGCAAGCAGCATGATGGTCACTGAAGTACCGTTACTGCTGGTGCCCATGTAATAGATGGCAAAGGTGGCCAATGCACCGCCTAAGAAAGCGAATACTGGCACGGTTCCCAGAACAAGGAATACCGTGTTACCCAACACGCCACCAAAAAGAACAATGGCAATCGCTGCGCCCAAAGAGGCACCCGCTGAAACACCAATGATGCCCGGATCAGCTAACGGGTTTCGGAACAAACCCTGCATGACAGTGCCACAGATGGCCAAGATACCGCCCACAGCAATCGCGAGCAAAGTACGCGGCAAACGTACCTGTTGAATGATCACTGATACATAAGCAGGTAGCTCAGAATCGAAAGGCAGCAGGGCTTTCAGGCTGTCAAAGAAGCCGATATTCATCGGCCCCAAGGTAATGGAACTCACTACCGCGATATACAGCAAGATCATCGAGAAAATCATTAACCAGCGGGCTGGCACTCGACGAGTCAAAATATCGTTCATTAGATTTCCAATTACTTTTTAGCGTTAAAGCGTTCGTTTAGTTCGGTCGCAAGGTCAAGGCTAGCCAGACCAAAACCACCAAGGATGGAATAGCCAGAAATCGCAATAACGTTGTCATTCTGAACAGCAGGGGTCGCGTTCAGCAAAGGTTGTTGTTTCAAGACTTCATCCAAACCACCGATTTGCTCTAGGGTGCGCTCAGAAATCAGAATGTATTCCGGCTGCATTTCTACGATTGATTCAGTAGAAAGCGGTTTGTAGCTGGTGGTTTCAGCCGCAGCAGGGTTAACACCGCCCGCCAGTTCAATCACGGTATTTACTGTTGTTTCGTCGCCAGCAACGGTCAGCGGACGACCATCAGACAGCATCATGAACATCACAACAGGTTTTTTCTCCGGTTGAGCTGCATTCAGAGCACTGATTTGGTCGCTGACTTGTTGTTTGATTTCTGCACCTTTTTCTTCAGTGCCAGTAATGGTTGCGACTGCGTCTACACGCTCGTTGAAATCTTCCAATGTGTTACCGGTAGGAAGTGCACGTACATCTACACCTGCCGCTCTAAGTAGCTTCAGTGTTGAGTCTGGCCCCATGTCAGGAGAACCCAAAAGGTGAGTAGGGCTCAGTGCCAAAAGGCCTTCCGCTGCCAGTTGACGATGGTAGCCAAGAACAGGAATGTCACGACCGTCCAAGTAGTGACGGCTTGTTAAATCAATGGCAACAACATCCTTTTCTGCGCCCAGTTCAAACAGTAATTCGGTCACGGTAGAGCCAGCACTAATAATGCGAGTTTCGTCAGCTTGAGAAATTGGGCTCAAAAGCGCAGCAAGCGCTAGGGCGGCTGCTTTAATTGGCGTCTTCATACTTATTCTTCTTCCATTACGATGTTGGTTGCGTTGATGTTGTTGTTTTGCATAAAGGCCAAGACCTTCAGCATGCTTTCAACGTTCGCTTGCTTGTCAGCGGCGATAACAACCGGTTTTCCAGGGTTTTCTTTGATTAGTTGAAGCAGGTTCGCTGTGAACATTTCCCATGTTTCAACAGGCTCACCTTGAAGTGCCCATGAAGGGGAACCATTCAATACGTTAATAGCAATCACTTCCTGATCAGGAGAATCGAGTACAGCACTGTCATTGGTTTGAGGAATCGCTACTTCCATCGTTTTGATTTGGATATTTGCTGTAAGCAGCAGGAAAACCATCACGATGAAGATAATGTCCAGCAGCGGTGTCAAATCCGGAGTAAAGCTTTCATTGTCACTTTCTGGGCGAGATCGGATCATGCTGCTTCATCCATCGCTGTCGACTTTTTTGCGCTGTTCGCACATGCAGGAGGACAATCGTTAGGGCAGCAGTTACCGCTTTCGTCGAACGACACACCCGCCAAGTGCAGGTTGAAGTGGTTCAGAACGTATTCAATTTTCGCCAGCGTGCGGTCTGCCCAAAGGCTGAATACTTGTGACGCTGCAATCGCAGGAAGGGCAATCAGTAGACCCGCAGCAGTCGTTGCCATTGCAAGGCCAAGACCGTCTGCCAACTCAGCGGGAGAGATACCACCTTGGGTTGCAGATAAGCCTTTAAACATCTCAATCAGGCCCATCACAGTACCCAGAAGACCGATCAATGGGCTTAATACGCCGATGATGTTCAGCAGTTTAAGACCTGCAGTAAATTGACGGCGTTTCTTCTGCAGCCAAATGCTTACCGCTTCTTCACGCAGTGACTTGGTGAATTGGCGGTGGCTGATCAGCATGCAAAGGCCTTGAGAAAGGGTGTTTTTGTCATTCTTGTGTTTTTCAACGTGGCCTTCTAATTGCTCATCGTTGGTCAACGACAAGCTGTAGATTTCACGTTGCAGGCTTTTACTGTGCGTCTTGGTGTTGAGGATAACGAAGACGATGCGCTCGAAAATTAGCATCAGCATCAAAGCAGAGAGGATCGACAAGGGCCATGTCATGATGCCAAGTTGCGCGTGGATGGATGAGAAAAATTGTAAATCCATGATTAATCCAAATTAAAACGTACAGGAATTTTCACTCGATGCGCCAATGGCACACCATTTTCTTCGTGGCCATTGAAACGCCACTTTTGCACTGCTGACATGGCAGCATCGTCTAATACTTCGAAGCCTGATGACTGAACAATCGCTTGTTTGGTTTGATTGCCTTGCTCATCGAGCCACACTTCAATCAGTACCGTGCCTTGCATTCCTTTTCGCTTGGCAATTCTCGGATATTTAGGTTGAGACGGACGAACTTTGAACGTGGGTCTGTCTACCAATACTGGGGCGTTATCCTTCGCCTGATTCATTTGCACGTCAGAGGTCACTTCCTGTTTCTTTTCTTCAGGTTGTTTCTCTTTCGGCTCTTCTTTTGGTTTAGGCTTTGGTTCTGGTTTCTTCTCAACGACTTCCTGCTTCTTCACCTCTTTTTTCGGCTTAGGCGGGGTAGGCGTTGGTTCTTTTTTCTTAGGTGCTTCGACCGGTTTCTTCACTGGCTTCGGTTTAACCGGCTCCGGCTTAGGTTCAACGACAGCCTTTTCAACCTTCGGTGGTTCTTCTACCTGTGGTTTTTTCTCTACCACGGGTTCTGGTTGAACGTCTGGCTCAGGCACGGGCTCAGGTTTTGGCGGAGCTGCGGCGACAAGCTGTATGGCAACACGGTTACCCGGTTGCGTGTCATTCAACGCAAATTGGGGTGGGGGGGGCTGTTGGGCTGATAGTGCCAGACTATGCAGTGCGACAGAAACGACACCACAAACAACGTACCGTCGAGCGTTCACACTCTCTCCTGAGTAGTAAATCTTATAAAACTGGGCTCATTATGCACGAAATAAAAATGAGATCAATTATCAGTTGCATTATCGTTTTTTATGAATATGATTGAAAACACTTGAAAACAGCCCGTTGAGTGGCGCTGTTGTCTGTATAAGGTCGTTTCAGGCAATGAATTTTGATTTAAGCAACGTCGATCTGGTCGGTCAGAACACGCCGGACCCGCTTCGTTTTGCATTCCAGCGTAAGAAAAGTGCCCATGCCGGTGGCATGATGCATGCCGTGAAAGGGGAAGACATTCAGTCTTCGCTTGAGCTGGCGCACGCTACCGTTCCAAGTAACACTTTCGCACCACGATGCCTTTATATTCATATTCCGTTTTGTCGTGTGCGCTGCACTTACTGCAACTTCTTCCAGTACGCTTCCAGCACTGCGCTGATTGAAAACTACGTAGAAGCACTGTTGCGCGAGATTCATTGGAAAGCCGCTCAGCCTTGGACTCAGGCTGCGTCATTCCAAGCTGTATACATCGGCGGTGGCACGCCTACAGACATCAGTGCAGATCAGATCCGCACGATCGTTTCTGAAATCCGCAAGCTGTTCCCACTCACGCCGGATTGTGAAATCACACTCGAAGGCCGTATCAACCGTTTCGGTATGGACAAGTTTGAAGCGGCACTGGAAGGTGGCGTAAACCGCTTCTCATTCGGTGTTCAGAGCTTCAATACGCAGGTTCGTCGCAGTGCGAAGCGTCTTGATGACCGTGAAGTTGTGCTGGAAAGCATCCAGAAAATGGCCGCCTACAACGCTGCGCCAATCGTTCTGGATCTGCTTTACGGTTTACCTTACCAAACCATGGACATCTGGCAGCAAGACTTGAATGACTTCCTTGATACTGGTGCGCACGGCGTTGACCTGTACCAGCTGATCGAGATGCAAGGCTTGCCAATGGCGAAGATGGTTGAGCAGGGCAAACTGCCGCATCCAGCCGACACCCAAATGAAAGCAAGCATGTTCGAAATGGGTGTGGATTTCATGACGAAACACCACCTCAAACGTCTGAGCGTAAACCACTGGGCTGCAGATAACCGCGAGCGCAGTATTTACAACTCACTGGCAAAGACCACTGCAGAAATTATGCCTTTGGGCGCTGGCGCTGGCGGTAACGTCAATGGCTGCCAAATGATGCAAACGCGCGATATGGACACCTACATCGCTGCGATTAACGAGAATCGTTACCCTGTCACTATGATGACCATGGCACCGGCGAACCGTGCGGTGGCTGCTGAAATTAAATCGGGCTTTGATGCGGGCGTAATGGCGCAATTCAAGCTGGATAGCGTGGCAGGCGAAGGGACTTTTGACGCATTGACCCCACTGTTTGAAGCGTGGGAGAAAAATGGTCTGGTCTATCTTGAAAAGAGTACGTCAGGACGTGGTTATCTAAAACTCACGCTGGCAGGTCAGTTCTGGGCGGTGACACTCGCTCAAAACCTGATTGAAGTATTACAGTCTCAAACAATGAAACATAAAGCGGCTTAAGTCGCTGCTTAGGAGTAACACTAGGATGCAACAAGCAATCATCGTGTCGGAAGAAACCAAACAACGCGTAGCCGAGTTCCTAGCACAGGACGAACACACGCCGGTATCAAGCATGGCAGACGCCATGAAACTGACTGAAGGCGAAATCACGCTGGCTCTGCCATCTACTATGGTAGCGCGCGCGGAAGGCTCTCTGGCACAAACCATCCTGGAAGCGATGCCTACTTGGGGCAAAGTAACAACCATCGTTCACTCTGGTGGTTCAGTATTCGAATTCAAAGCGAACTTCCCTAAAGGTAAAGTGCTGCACGGCTACTACAACCTGATGGGTCGTGAAGGCCAACTGCATGGTCACCTTCGCTTGGATCTGGTTTCTGACATCGTATTCGTCAGCAAACCATTCCGTGGAACCGAAAGCCACTACATCGGTTTCTACGACAGCACAGGTCACTGTGTATTCAAGATTTACCTGGGTCGTGACAAAAAGCGTCAACTGTTCCCAGAGCAAATTGAACTGTTTAATGCCATGAAGCAGGAGTTGGCAAAATGATCGACAAGGCAGAACGTCTACAAAACCGTCTGGGCCCTGAAATTCAGGAATTCCGTGACTCACGCAACACGCTGCAACTTGGCACCGTAGACAAGGAAGGGAAACCACACACCAGCTACGCGCCATTCGCGTTCTCTGAAATGGGTTACTACATCCTGGTTTCTGACCTGGCTACTCACGGCCAGAACCTGAAGAACAGCAAAGCGGTTTCAATCATGATGATTGAAGACGAAAGCGAAGCACGTTCAATCTTCGCACGTCGTCGTCTGTCATTTGACACCAACGCAGAGCACATCGAGCGCGATTCTGAGCAATGGGTTGCGGCTGTTGACGTGATGCGCGAGCGTCTGGGTGAAATGATCGACAACCTAAGCCAACTGGGCGACTTCAACCTTTACCGCCTGAACCCAGTAGAAGGTCGCTACGTAAAAGGCTTCGGCCAAGCGTTCAACGTATCTGGCGAAGATATGCTGTCTGTTATGCACTTGGACGAAGGCCACGTGAAGCAGATGAAAGAAGAGAACGCGTCTTAAGCTCTCTCATTCTATAAGGCTCTGCGGCCGCAGAGCCTTACTCCTAACCATAAAAACACTAATTTTTCGTGCTGATACCAGTGCGAAAGGCTTTCTTTTGCCTTTTTTACGAGTAAAACAGATGACAATTAAGAAAAACAAGCTGGCGCTATTGGTGGGACTTCTGTGCGCCGGAAGTGCCACTGCACAGGAAGTGTATACCTTTGATGAGGTTGTTGTTTCTGCAACCCGTACTGAACAAAACATCAATGACGTTGCGGTATCCGTAGACGTGGTTGATGACAAAGCAATGGAAGAGAACTTGGCCCAAGACCTGTCTCAAGCTGTTGCTTATGAGCCGGGCGTTTCTATGCCAGGTACTGGCCGTTTCGGCAATTCAGGCTTCAACATTCGTGGTCTGAGCGAAAACTATGTAAAAACCGTGGTTGATGGTGTTGAGCAGCCTTCATCGTACGACCCAGGCGCAGACGTTATGCGCAAATACAACAACACGGTTGAAACTGACACGCTGCACCGCGTTGAAATCAACAAAGGTCCTTCATCGAGCCTTTACGGCAGTGATGCACTGGCAGGTGCCGTGATCATCCGTACTAAGAACCCAGAAGATCTGCTGGAAGCAGAGGGTGATGATACCTACGCAGCAGTGAAAACCGGTTACTACAGCGCAGACGAAAGCTACAAAGCAACGGCGACGCTGGCAAACCGCACTGGCGACTTAGAAACGCTATTGATCTTCACTCATCGTGATGGACACGAAACAGCAACTCATGGCAGCGGTGCGGACATCGAAGGCCGTGACCGTGGCCAAGCAGATCCTTTCGACATCAACTCTGACAACTTGCTGGCAAAAGCGTTCTACCAAATCAACGAGAACCACCGCATTGGCGTAACGGGTGAGATCTTCAACCGCGATGCGGAAGGTCAAATCCTGTCGAACGAAGGTTACGAAATGATGCCGGGCTTCACCTACACACGTAACAGTGCGCAGGATGAAGACAGCCGTAAACGCATTTCTTTTGAACACAGTTGGCAGGCAAACAACGCAGCGTTTGACCACCTGAAGTGGCAATTGACGGCACTGGAAAGCGAAACCAAACACAGCACGTTCGATGAAACGCCATCTAACGGTTACCGTAACCGTGCGCGTAACGGTGTAGACACCAGCAACCAATTCGATGCGCAGTTCGACAAAGCGTTTGAGTTGGAAAACAGCTACCACGAAATCAGTTATGGCGTTAACTACATCACGAACGAATTTGAACTGGATTACCGTGATTACTATCTGGAAGGTTCAAAAGCGGGCACATCGGTTGATAAAACTGGTGAAGTGCCAAACGCTGAGTCTGTGAAGTGGGGTGTGTACATCCAAGACCAAGCGTTCTTTATGGATGAGCAACTGGTTGTGAACGCAGGTCTGCGTTACGACAACTTTGAAGCAAAACCGAAGAATTCTACCGAGCACAAAAACTCGAAAAGTGACGCTGTCACTGCGAAGTTGGGCGCAGTTTACCACTGGACTGACTCTGTAAGCAGCTACGCGAACGTTAGCCAAGGCTTTAAGTCACCAACGCTTCAAGACTTGTACTACTTCTACGAGACAGATGCTGCGATGGGTGCGGTGTTCGAAGCAAACCCGAACCTGAAACCAGAAGAAAGCATTGGTTACGAAACGGGTATGCGTTTCAACTACGCGTTCGGCCGTATTGACGTGTCTGTGTTCTACAACGACTACACCAACTTCATTGAGTCTCGCAAAACGGCTGAAGACAACGGTGAAGGCAAAGAAGTGTGGACGAAAGAGAACATCAGCGACGCAGAAATCTACGGAGCTGAGCTGAAAACACAATTCGCACTGGATGTGCTGGTTGGCGCACCGAAAGGCATGTACACCGACATGAGCCTGGCTTACGCGAAAGGCGAAGACAAGCAAAATGGCGAAGCGATTGACTCTGTAGCACCACTGACAGCGCAATTCGCGCTGGGTTACGCAGAACCACAAGGTACTTACGGTGGTAAGGTTGCGGTTAAAGCGGTAGCGGGTAAGTCTGATTCAGACTGGAGCAATGCAAACGGCGTCGATAACGTGAAAGCACCGGGTTACGCTGTAACAGATATTACGGCTTACTACCGTCCTATGAGCGATCTAACTGTTCGTGCGGGTCTGTTCAACGCCTTCGATAAGAAGTACTGGGAATACTCAGACCTGTCTGGCAAAGAAGCAGATGACCAAGGTCTTGATCGTCGCACTCAGCCAGGACGTAACTGGGGTATTGAAGCCGAGTACGTGTTCTAAGCGATTAACCGTCATCGAAACACCCCGGTTTTCCGGGGTGTTTTTGGTTGTAACAAGCTCCAAAGTTTGAAGATATACCCAAGCAACAGGTCGAAGATGCAGGTTGCTTCGGTATACACTCAAATAAAAGCAATTGTTTATAAGAAATGAAAAGAGACGAAGACACAGTGAGTAATGGTGCTTTGACAACGCTATCGACGAGATGGCTAATAGAACAGGCGAAAAAGCAAAAGAAACGCTTGATTGCCGCAAACCTTATCGCGATATGCGCCACGCTGATCAGTGTGCCAATCCCGCTTCTGATGCCATTGATGGTTGATGAAGTGCTTTTGAACAAGCCAGACAAAGGCATCGCATTCTTTAACCACTTCTTGCCAGAGTCTCTGCAACAGCCCGCGAGCTACATCGTGCTTGTACTGCTCATGGTTATTGTTATGCGCATCGCAAGCCAAGCATTGAACATCTGGCAAAGCCGTCAGTTCACCTTGGTCTCGAAATCGATCACCTGTTACATCCGCCAACAACTTCTCGATAAGCTTGGCCGTGTCAACATGAAAGAGTTCGAAGAGCGCGGCAGTGGCGGTATAAGCTCGCATCTGGTCACAGATATCGAAACCATCGACTCGTTCTTGGGCAACAGCCTGAGCCGCTTTGTGGTTGGCGTGTTGACCGTATTCGGTACCGCGATCATTCTGCTTTGGCTGGACTGGGCGTTAGGTTTGTTTATCTTGCTGGTCAACCCAATCGTGATTTTCCTGTCACGTAAAATGGGCCAGCGCGTTAAACACCTTAAGCGTGCTGAAAACCAATCGTTCGAGCGATTCCAGCAACGTCTGGTAGAAACGTTAGACGGTATCTACCAACTGCGTGCCGCGAACCGTGAACGTGCTTATTTGGATGTGCTGAAAAACGATGCGGAAGCGATTCGTCACGATGCTGACAAATACGCGTGGCAATCAGAAGCAGCAGGGCGCGTATCCTTCCTCATGTTCTTGCTGGGCTTCGAACTGTTCCGTGCAGCAGCCATGCTGATGGTGCTGTTCAGCGACCTGACGATTGGCCAGATCTTTGCGGTATTTGCTTATCTGTGGTTTATGTTGAGCCCAATCCAAGAACTGTTGGGTATCCAATACTCGTGGTTCAGTGCGTCTGCGGCCATGAAGCGTTTGAACGGCCTGTTGGCGTTGGACGAAGAACCAAGAAGTGCGTCAGAGAGCGACCCACTGGTCGAGCGTGACACCTTTGGTTTGGAATGCCGCAATATTGACTTCTCTTACGACAGCGAGAAAACTGTCCTTAACGGTCTGTCACTGTCTATTCCTGCGGGTAAACGTGTCGCACTGGTTGGTGCATCAGGTGGTGGTAAATCAACCCTGATTCAGCTTCTACTTGGCCTTTACCGCAAGTCTGATGGCGACATCTTGATTGATGGTCAGCCAGTAGAAGAAATCGGTTACGAAACGCTGCGTCAACACACTGCCGTGGTGCTGCAACAGCCTGTGATTTTCAACGACACACTGCGTGCCAACCTGACACTGAACCGTGACGATTTCACTGACGAACAACTGTGGAAGTCACTGGAAATTGCACAGCTAAGCGATGTGGTTGAGAAGCTGGAAAATGGCTTGGAATCTCAGCTAGGTCGTCAAGGTTTGAAACTGTCGGGCGGTCAACGTCAGCGTCTGGCGATTGCGCGTATGATCCTGACCAATCCTAAGTTGGTGATTCTGGATGAAGCAACGTCAGCTCTGGATACCGCAACAGAAGCAGCATTGCATCAGGCGTTAAACAACTTCCTGCAAGGTCGCACCACGCTTATCGTTGCGCACCGTTTGTCTGCAGTTAAGCAAGCCGATTTGATTTACGTGCTGGAAGACGGAAAGGTTGCACAGTCGGGTAACCACTCTGACTTGGTGAAAGAAGAAGGGCTTTATCAAACCCTTTACGGCAACCTACAAGCCGGATAAAACCTGAGCCTCGCAATCGCGGGGCTTTTTTCGCCTCAAATTCTCAAGACTAATGAGCGTCGAAGCTGGCGAGTCAGGCGATCTCGTTCCACCCTTAAGAAACGATTCCCTTACTTTGAGCCGGTGATGAAGGTAATTTTAAAATCGAAGCTTACGTGTCCTCATTGCGGGCATACCAAGGTAGAGTTAATGCCCATAGACTCCAAAGCGCAGCATTTTGAGTGCGAGAATTGCAAAGAGGTCATGATGGTTCCAGAAGGGGTCTGCTGTGTTTTCTGCGCTTATGGCGATGTGCTTTGTCCTAGGTCCCAGCTCACCGGTAAATGCACAGACAAGCAGCACTAACAAGATTCATCACGATAAAACACGGCCAGCCAAACCGTATCTGTATTCGGCTTTGTCCAACTCACTTTATGTTTGGTGTGGGCAGAAATCTCGATGTGGTCGCCACGTACAAGCTTCACCATCTGTCCATTGTCAAAGGTCAGCTCTGCTTCACCTTCTAGCACCATTACCCATTCATGTTCATCTTGGTCATACCAGCCTTCGTCTGGAGACGTCTGACCGTGAGACACAATTCTCTCTATTCGTACGAACGGGCGTTTGACTATATCGTCAAAAACCTCGGAATTTTCGGCATTTGGAAGGGGATTAAAGAGGTTTGCTTGTTTGAACATGTTTTCTCTCATCCATTGATTTAACACGCTGACCTATAAGCAGAATACGAATGTAAATCCGAACTCTAGCAGGCTTAAATTATCAAACATCTCATCGTGTTCATTTTGTAAAAACACTATTACTGCGATGCAAAACTACAAAATGGCGCATGTCTCAATAATGCACCACAAAATGAGACCAATATGAAATTACACTCACCGTTTTATAGGAGCACTTTTTTCCAAGGAGTAGAACGATGAGCGTACACATGTGGTATTGTTCCAACTGCAAAAAAGAAACAGGGCATGAAGTCCGCGAGCAGGCTCACCACGACCCAGCACTGCGAGCATTAACCATGCCGCCAGATAACGCAAAAGATCATACAGAATGTACATGTGTCGTCTGTGGTCATGTTGATTGGGTAGACCCCGTTGATATCTTCCACGTGTATGAGCATGACTTCGGTGACTAATCGTATCGAATAGAGAGGGTGAAGAGTGGTAGCTTCACCTTTAATTTAACGATATAACGCACTATAACTTGCATTTTGGGTCAGTAATGAACCCACGCGAGCTTTGATTAATGAAATGGCGGTGTAATTGACACTGACATTTTTCTTAGATGTATGATCGCTTTACAAAAATTCTGGCTTTCAGCTAGAGACAATCCCGTTTCCGTAATACTATGAAATCAAAACAACGAAAAGGAATACGATAACATGCCACTTATCGCTTGCCCGGTATGCGAAAAACAAGTTTCAAAACGCGCTCTGGCGTGCCCAGGGTGCGGAGAACCAGATCCATCAAGACATCACACAAGAAACACTTGGTTAGGCCGCTTATTCTGGCTGGCCGTCTGGGTAGGGTTAGGTGTGCTGGTATGGGTGAAGGTTGTACCTCTCGTCATGGAAGTCTTCAAGCAATAGCAAAGCAAACCGACTAAACGATTGAAAAGAAAAGCGGCCCTTCAAAGGGCCGCTTTTTTTACTCTGCTACTTCTAAAGCAGGCTTGGCTTGGTTGTTGGTCGCCCAGTCGGACAAACTTAGGTGTGTAAGAAGATAACCCGGCGATTTCTCACCCAACGCCACTTTAAAAAATAAGCTAGCCGTTTCAGCATCCCCGCCGAAACACCGCTGTATTGCACTAATCACATCGCTCTGAGTTTCACCCTCACTGACAAGTAGGCGAACCCATTCGTACTCCAGCGAACTTCTGTTGACGAGCGTTTTCCTTCCTAGGGTAAATGTCGTCACCAATCCTCCGAATTGCGTTACAATTACGTTGCATTCACATGTATCCGGATATTTAATCCCATAATTTCGGCACGCGTAGCGAGAAAGATCTCAAATATGAGTCTTTATGACATGCTCATTAGTGCGGATATGACGTAATACGTTGATATATATCACGTATAAGCCTTGAGGTTTTTCGTTAAAATTGGACTTTGAGCCCAAAAAAACGCAGCCCGTGACGCAAAAATGCTCAAAAAAGCTGACCTCATCGTACTAAAAAGTGATAGGTTTTTGGCGTCGCAATACATGGTGGTCATGAGAAATGAAATGGATTTTGTCTGATTGGATCCGAAAGAAGAAATACGAAAAGTTCTTCAATCGTGTTGAAGCCGATTTCTTCCACAATGAAAAGTATCGACCGTATTTGGAGCCTCGCATTCTGTCCACACTTAAGGACAGTGCCGTTCAAAAGCCCAAAAGAGCCACGCGTATCGTCCTCGGCTGCATTCGCCAGTCACTCCTCGACAAATACCTCATCGAAAATCGCTACATTCGTTTCCTCGAAGACAACAGCAAAGAGCTTTGTAACCAATGCGTCGCTGGCAGCGATGTGGTTTACGACCACGAAGGGTTAATCGAGAACTTCATCCACAACAAACATCACGAATGTTCTGATTACATCCTGTCTCACGTACCTAAGTACTACAAAAAGGTCGCGAAAGAGCTCGATGTTGATTTGACCTATCCGCGGGATAAGTACGGAGAAACGGAAATGCACGACGATATGGTGATGATCCTTTGCCACAAACGCACCTAATCGCACGGTAAAGAACCAAACAACACCGCAGACTCATTTCCCAGACGAAAAATACGTACCTCACCAACTACAACTTATGCGTAGGCAAGCGCAGTCAGTAGGAGAGTGAGCGTACTATGAAGGACATTCCTTTAATCGTCACAGAGCAAAAAGCCCTTAAAGTCAGTATTCTCGCGAATTTGGTGATGGCGTTTTCCGGATGGATTACCTATTACCTGTCAGGTTCAGAGGCCTTGCTGCTTGATGGAAACCTCTCTTTTATCCTTTTCCTTTCTTCTATCGTTGCGCTCCGTTTAACGCGCGTTAAAGCCCAAGTCTCTGACGACTTTCCGTTCGGGAAGTTTGCGGGCGAGTCCATGTACACCTTGTTTAAAGGCATCATGATCCTCGGTGTTTTGCTGTCATCCATCACGACCAACGTCGGGAAAATCATCGGCTATGCCGAGGGCGAGCCAACGCCGCAGCTTATTATTGGCCCCATCATGATTTACACCTTGGCCATGGTCGTTATCTGTCTCGGACTTGCCGTGTATTACCGCAACGAGAACAGAAAAGTGCAGTACAACAGCATGTTGCTAGAAGCAGAGACCAAATCGTCATTGGTTGATGGTGTGCTGTCTGCGGCTATTGGTGTGGCGTTAATCGCTATCGAGTTTGTTGATATCAATGGCCCCGCAGGCTTCCTGCATTACATTGGCGACGCCATTGTGGTGGTGATTTTAGGTGTCGTGATGTTGCCGCAACCCACAGATCTCATCCGTTGTGCATTCCATGAATTGATGGGCGGTAGTTTGAAAGACGAAGACGAGCAAAAGGAAATCGATACCACGATCCGAGGACTACTCAGTGACAGAGACATACAGTGCGAAGAACTGTTGGCGATGAAAGTAGGGAGCAGTTATCTCATCATCGTCTGCTTTACCGCAGAAGTGTTTAAGTACAAGAGCGATGATTTGGTGGAAGTTAGAAAAGAAATCCTTTCAAGCCTTTGTAAAACAAGAAGCTTTGTTGATTTGGAGCTCGTTCTGGATTAAGGATTGCCAAGAGATCTTGATCGTTTGTGAGAATCGCGCATAATAATACTGTATATATAAACAGTATTATTGAAAATGCCAGCAATTCGATACCGACACAACTACAAAGCTATCGTGCTTCGCAACGAAGAGCCTCAGAAAACGGGCTATCCGATCCCTGCTTATCTAAAAGATGGCAGCTTGCTTTACTATCCGTTTGGCGGTTTTGTAAACCGAGAAGTGCTGACGTACGAACAATACGTCAAGCTGGTATTCATCGACGGTTATTGCCATTCAGACGATGAAAGCAAATGGGAAGATATCACCAGTAAAAAGATACTGGGCGTGTTTATGAAAGGCGAGTATTTTGTTGTGTTGAACAACGGAAAACCGGTGTTAACTCAATAGCTTTTATCAAACATCACAGATATCGCTTCAAGCGCGCATCACGGCGTTCGTTCTCTTGCTGCAAGATAGGTTCGGCATCGAGCGTTCTTAGCGGCTTGTCGTCTCTCACAAGCGCACCATCCGCAATCAACGACAGATATCGACTGCAACAGACACGCAAAAACGACGTGAAGTTGCTGATGTCGTGATTGGCCTCGAGTGATTCAAAATAGAGGTTAGTGATCATCTTATTCAGGGCGAGGTTATCGCGGTGCGCGATTTCCTGAAGGGTGTTCCAGTAGAACTGCTCCAAACGAATGGAGGTGACAACGCCATCTATGCGCAACGATCGAGTCTGGCTTTCCCACAATCTCTCATCCGCTCCGATAAACAACTGACACATGTCGACCTCCTTTGTATTCGTTTAACGCAAACAGCGTTCGCTCAATTAAAACAGCGCAACAAACTGCTTCAGCATTTCTGGGTGCGCTGGCCATGCAGGGGCAGTCACCAAGTTTCTGTCCGTGATGGCATCATCCATCGCAATCTCAACATACTCGCCGCGCGCCAAATCAATTTCAGGCTTACACGCGGGGTAAGCTGTCAGTTTTCTGCCTTCAACAACACCAGATGCCGTTAGCAATTGGATACCATGACAAATCGACGCAACCGGCTTATCCGAATCAAAGAAATCACGCACCAGATTGACCACCTCTTTGTTTAATCGCAGGTATTCCGGAGAACGGCCGCCAGGGATATACAGCGCATCAAAATCAGACGCAGATACCGCGTCAAAATCCGCATTCAGCGCGAAGTTATGACCACGTTTCTCGGTGTACGTCTGGTCACCTTCGAAATCATGCACAGAGGTTGCAATGGTGCCGCCTGCGCGCTTGTCAGGGCAAACCGCATGCACTTCGTGTCCCATTGCCAGCAGTGCTTGGTAAGGCACCATGTTTTCGTAATCCTCGACGAAATCACCTGTGATCATCAGTACTTTAGCCATCTTTCTTCCTCTTCTTTAGGTTGAATCGCGCCAGTACTTTGCCAGCGCGTGTTGATAGCTATATAAACGCACCCATTTAACAAGGTGGTAACATGTGAATATTACATTTCGAGGAAGTGCCTCTCAACCGAGGTGTGCTAGCAGTTGCGCCATGCAATATATTTGGAAGGGAATTCAGAAAGAACCTCTTTAAGAATAAGAGGTTCGTCACTGTAAAGGCAGGTTTAACGTAGGGAAATCACCGATTAATGAAGGTGTCTTTTCTCAAAATCCTGCAATGCTGCCAAGGCTTGTTCTGCTTTATCCGCAGGCACAAACACATGGTCATGAAAATAGGCGGCAATGACGTTCGCGCTGATGCCTCTTTCTGCCAATTTGGTTGAAACGGCTGCCGTCAGGCCTACCGCTTCTAGGCTGGAATGCACCGTGAGGGTGATTTTCTTGAACACACCTTCGTAAGGCAGGTTGGCACTGTCCGCCATGGCTTTGCTCAACACCAAGGTTAGCCCTTCAGATTCTTGAAAGGTCGCCAGAGGCGCGAGTTCGATGTAATCCTTCAGTTTTCCTTCTACCGTACAAAAGACCACGTCATACGGTGCCAATTCAGGCTTCATTGACCGTAGCAGTGCATCTAAATCGACAATACCCGACATAGCATTCCATTATTTTTGTTTGTAAGAACCCGTACCTTTGCCAAAACGAACCAAAAATACAAGGCAATGAAACACCAAATTCCAGAAAGCCAACCTTGATCAACCCTAAAAAGTGGCCTTTTTACGGGCAACTGTGTTTATATACAGTATTTTGTTATTAAAGAGAGAATCATCAAAATGAGAGCGTCGTTACGCCACAAAGTTATCGAGGTTTGTCGCAAGAAAATCGCCACCAAGGGTGAAAACGTGAATGTGTCTTTTTATGCCTTCTTTGCCAACAAGAACGACGACCCAATACTGTTAATGGAAGCGGCCACGTGGTGGATTCAAACGCATCAGCTCGATCATTTTGTTAAAGCGAAAGACGTGATTGCCTTGGTAGAAAGCGAAGCGGCGTAACCAGAGAGAAAAGCCAGAGGAAAGAATAGGGCGCATCACAGAAGATACGCCCAAACAAAGCGTCTTAGTTCGTGATTTCAGACAGCAGGTCTTTGTTCACCACCAAGTTGCGAACGCCGTGAGCATGGTCTTCATCAAACACATTGTCTTCACACCATTCGCCAACCGTACCAATATTTACCTTCGCAACTTTAGGACGAACACTCCACGTTACTTGGAACGGCGAGCCTTTTTCGTTGTAGCCAGGGCCAGTTGTTGAACCCGCATATTGAATTGGCTTACCCGTGTTAACTGGAATAGCAACGGCTTGATGCACGCCATCAATCACCTTGTGTTTTGCCAGCTCTTCAAAGTCGTAAGCGTTGTCATCGTTAACCAGCACATACACTTGCGTTTCTACGCGTAGCTGCGGGTTTTTGTTCGCATCACTCAAACACGAGCCAAGGGTCGGGCCTGGTTCAACTTGTGCGGTAGAGTGAACATAGTGCACTTCAATGGTATCACCCGGCTTCAGGTCGCCGTGTTTACTTGGGCAGATTTCGCCTTTAACCGGAGCCAGTTCAGCTTGCGTCAGCTTGCCTGAGTATTTAAAGCCAGTGTGGTAGCCTTCGCCGTCGCCGTTACCTGCGTATGTCGTGAATTCGCCGCCTTTGTGCTCGGCGTTCTTATGAAAGTGGATATTACACAGGTTCATCTCGGTATAAGAAGGCGCGCGGCTAAACACCACGGCATTGCTGCCGCCCGCAGAGTCGATGTCACGTGGTGATTGCGGGCCAAAACCTTCACCTTCTGTGTTTTCTGCCAGTTCTTCACGCTGCTCCGAAATGACCGCGTCTGAAACTGTCGTGCTTTTCGCGAAAACGCCAAAAGACGCCGTCATTGCCAATGTCATGATGCAAAGGTTGCTTGCTTTCATTGGAGTTATTCCCTTATAGATTGACTTTATAGATTGATTTATTGGGTAGTGCTATCCAGACATTTCCGTTGAAACAACAACCTCATAGCTTCAACTGTCAAATAGGCGTCCAATCCTATACAAACATATCGAATGTTGGTTTTCATTTTGATAACCGCTGCCATTAAGGCAGCTAAAATCTCTTTATTAAGGCAAAGTTTTGTATGAACACCGTATGCACTTGTGCGAAAGCTCATACTTTGCATGTTCAATATAGTAGACAGCGTGGTGATGTAAAACGCAGGCGGCAGCAGACGCTGAAAAGGGCGTGGAGATCAGAGAAATAGATGCGTGATGTGAAAAAATGACCCGCGGCGTGCGGGTCATTTGGCGATCAGAAGTAGTAAGCAACAGTGCCAAGTAACTGAGTATTGTTTGCTACATCGTCAAACTGGAACCCAGCGTTTGCACCAAGGTAAAGCCCGTCGTAAACCTCATACTCCGTACCCAGGTTCAAAGCCATGCCCACGCTGTTTTCGGTTTTCTGTCCGTTGGACACCGAAATGCTTGGGTGAGAGATAGAAGATTCCGTATCCGTCACTTCATTCTCTGTTTCTCTCGAGACCGAGCCTGTGGTTTTGTATGTGGTGTACGTCAGGCCAACACCACCTTTAACGCGCAGCTTGTCCGTCACATCATGAAAATACACTGGCATCACCACGAACTGTTTTGCTTTTAAATCAGCATCCCATTCGTCTTCAGTTTGGGTATTGTTCACGACGCTAATCACTTTGCTGCGTGAATCGTTGGCATCGAACTGGCGGTAGCCCAGCTCAACACCGAAGTTATTGTCAAAACGGTAACCCAAGGTTCCCGCCCAGATGTTGTCAGAACTGTCTGGGGTGAGGGTGGTTCCGTCGCTGAACGCCACGGAATTATCATGAGACAACGCGTTGTATCCATAACCTAGAGATACATAGGGTTGCGCCATCACCACACCTGACAGCATTAACGCTGGCACCGCGATAAGTGCTTTCTTCAACATGGCGAGTTACTTCGCCAGCAGTACGTTATCAACAGCAATGGTGGTTGCAGTTGGCTCAACGTCGATTTCACCCACCAAAGTCACTTCCGTTGTTGGGTCGATTTCAATCGCGGCCATGTCTTCATCATCGATTTCAACGCTGATCACGCCAGTTGAATCTTTGAAGGTGTACATCTCATCGCCCAGTGAATCCACGATGTAGCCAGTCAACACAACGTCTTGGTCATCTTGCGCAGCGTTTGATTGCAACACAGACGCCACTGAGGTCGTTGCTTTCGCGTTGTTAACCGCTTGGGTATTGGTCGCAGCAAATGCTGGGTTGAAAAGAGAAGAACCGAGGATCAAAGCAACTGCATAGTATTTAGTTTTCATAAGAAACTCCGTTTGATACTGCTTTATTGTTATTTTTGAGACAGTTGGAGTGTACGCCCGCGCGGCGACGCCTGTCACTGAGCAGTATTGGAATGTAAAGTTGCAGAATAAAAGGAGATTTAGGGTAGGGAGATCTGGTATGGGATTGGATTGGAACGTGTTTTCTATCGATTGGCTGCGTATATTGGATATACGCAGCCAAATGTAGTTGAATTAGCTTACATGAGTATTGCTATCAGAATCATTTGATTCCGTTTTTTCACTGTTAACTAGAGAAGGTTTCCTAACCTTATTTTCAGGTTTTCCAGATGTTCTTAGTTTAGTTCTTTGAGAGAAACGCCCAACTTCTTTAGCTAAAGATGGAACCATATGTAAAGCTTGCTTAAAAGCGTCAGAATCTAAAAGCTCATGCCATGGACTATTGTAATCTTTACCTTCCACTAATCTGAGTGGCATTTCATCAAGTCGGTCAAGCGTTGATTTGAATAGTCGCTGTTCTGAACCATCGCCAAATCGAACAGCGATCTCTTGAAAACCAACAAATGATTTAGCAACAGTAGCCTTATACGAGTAATCTTCTGAAAGCTTAAATCTCTGATTTATCTGCTGCGTTGAAATCCATGCTAACCAAAGTGGGCCACCTATAGAAAAAATTGAAACTAGTATTTGGACAAAATACTGTCCAGGCGTGGTGCTTGGCATCAGGAGGTTTTGCATATCGCTAACCCGGTCAAATCCTATGAATCCACCTATTGTTAAAGCTGCTAAGAGACTACAAAGCCATAGATTTATTGATTTTTTTAGTTCTTTTGCTTTTTGGTCAAATCCTGATGCTAAACCATGAGTTGTTGTCACATTAAGGTAGTCTTTGCATTGATCTGCCAGTTCTTTAGATGCATTCGCATAACCGGATGTCTTAGATAGCTCAGAATCTGCCTCTAGTGATAATTCCTTCAGCTTGCTTAATATTCCATTTATCTCAACGCTACACTCCATTATTTCTCGGTTTGTTTCTTTTGCTTTTTTTATCTCAGTATCAATGGTTTTTCTCGCTTCAATCAACTCCTCTATAACGGTAGGAAGGTTTTCAGCCGTACTGTGTGCAGAGTTGATTATTTCAATCTTTTTATCGAGATCTTTTACATTGGCATCAAACTTATCAAACAAGTTTGCGTAATTTGTTAACTTTCTTTTTATCTTTGAAGGTAGTAAATCGCTATCGTTTAAGTTTTCCCAAGAGTAAAGTTCAGAAACGACATCATCGATTGTTACTAGAATTGTATTAATCAAAACTGGAACAAAAGAAACTAGATGTCCTGCATTATTATTAAAATATGATCTAGATGTGCTCTCTAGTCTTTTTATGTTGTCAATATGGCGAGGTAGAGCATGGCTGAAATTTTCGGTAAGCTCAGCTTCACCGTAATTTTCCAATCTAGTAATTAAGTTTGTGATTAAATATTCAACTTCGGTTTTCCCCAAAGCCACTTGGTTCCAACCATATTGCTGATCAAAATTTGCTCCAGGTATACTTGCATTTTTAATCTGATCTTTTAGAGACTTACAGGCTTCAATCAACTCTAATAAATTATTTTCAGACATATAAAATCTTGCTCCAAATAATGTCTCTATAATAAGACAATCATTGTAATAAGTATCAATAGACTTATGCAAACCACATAGAGAAGCGCAAGTCACAAAATCACATAACTGTATAAACATACAGTTATGTGTACTAAGTTCTGAAATAGTGACCATTACTTCAACTTAGGGAATTCAACGTGGTGCAGCCTGTGTGGGCAGGTAAAGATTACCGCAGAAGACATCAATCCAAAGTTTACCGTTTGCCATTGTCAGTCATGCCAGACTTGGGGCGCGCGCCATATTTTGCGGTGAAGTGCGGAACCAAGGTTAACATCGAAGGTGAAGACAAGATTACCATGTTCGAGTCATCAAGCTGGGCGTCTCGTGGATTCTGCAGCCAATGCGGCACACATTTGTTCTTCAGGTGAGTACAACATGCCAGTGGGTTTGTTTGCAGATATACCAGACTTGGAAATGGACATGCAGTACTTCAGCGACGCGCGACCAAGTTATTACTGCTTCAGCAACGAAACCAAAGAAATGACAACTGCAGAGATCATGGCGTACTTTGGGCCACAGCCATAAAGCAGCATTCGACATTTAAAATCTCTGCAAGATACAATCCGTAAACGCGATAAATTCCCACAGCACTCAAACAAGGCTGTGGGAGAATCAAGACAAAAGCTATGGCAAAGCATAGACACAAGGGTTAGCGTAAATCACGCCATCTCGATAGATGTTAAAACCCAACCCTTAACTACGCTTTATATGGTCTGCTGTTATGTTGAGGGATTGCCGCAAGCAGACGAGGCCGAAAAGAGTGGGCGAAAGACTTGGCTCAATCCGAATAAGTCCGCACCGTTCGTAATGCCTAGGAAGGAGAATCGCTTTTCAACGAGAAGCCCGTAACATAATGGCCATAATGCGAACTATTATCGTTATATTGTGCAACAAAACGCTCAAAAGGGTGCTTATATTAATGTACTGCATTACATTAAGCCTCGGAAGATTTTATTAAACTTTCCTCGATAATAATTATTCTCTGTTGATAACTCCTTGCCCAGCTAATCCTCCTTAGCTGGGTTTTTTTTATGTTTAACAATCAATGGCACGCCCTAGTTAAACAACTCACGCACATTACAATCAATATTACGCATTTCTCTATCACTCGGGATGCTTATGTTAGTGGGTTAGGGTAGATTTCACCTCGCAAATGAAATAAGTTTCTCTGCCAATAACAAAGTCTACTTTTGATACTTTTGCCCAGCTAAGCCTCCCTTAGCTGGGTTTTTTTTGTGCCTGCAAGGCATAGAAGCAAGCGCGCAGCGAGGCACAAGCCGATCTCCTAACTTAGAATCATCCTCAGAGACAGAAGCGGCGCGTAGTTCCCTAAGATGCGTGATTGTGCTGCCCCATGCCGTCCTGCTAGAGTTTACTTATAACTTCCAGCAAGAATTCCTTAAAGTGCTTTAAGACAAAGCGGCTGAACTGGAAAAGTGATCATTAGTATCGAGTTCAAGGCAGGTATCAAAGAGACAACGGTGTAACCGGTTCTCAGTAAGAAGCCCACATAACGTGGGCTTTTTTGTATGTATCACTGAATGATTCGAATGCTATCTACATCAATCGTTGTGTAGTTAAACTCTTTGTCAATTTCGCCCAGGATAGCGACTTTAGTTTTTGGCGTTACTTGCTGACCAAACCATTTATCATGGTCAATCTCAATATTAATCACGCCTGTATCATCCTGAAAGGTATAGATTTCACCACCGAGAGATTGAGCAATATAACCAGTGAGTGATACAGGTTGATCATCACTGAACATACCCGCATCTAAAACGGCTTTGACCGTACCAATCGCATTGACGGGACCAGAAAAACCGCCCATAGCTGGAGAGACAACATTGTTAGCAAATGCGCCAGCAGAAAGGGTTGTTCCAAGGATTAAAGCAGCAGCACAAAAATACGTTTTCATAAATAACCTCGTTAATGAAAGATTCTCAAAGTAGAGACAGTGCAAATCTACAACGGATTATTTTGCGAGTCACTTTACGTTTTTGTAAGGTTTAGGATTCAGACTTAACCAACTGAATGTATTGAACTAATCACCATCAATGTTCGCATTATTTATATTATGTTAAATATAGTATGCAGCTACGCGAAATCTGGTTCTCTACTGTCTGTGTTTCTAAAAGCTAGAGCGTTGCTCTCGCTTCTTGGGTTTGGGACGCTCAACCTTCTTTAGCGAGCCTTCTAGCAATGCTTCATGGAATGCTAGATTAAGTTCGCGCAGCTTAGCTTCTTTTTCAATTCAGCTTATCGTGCTTCGCACTTGTTGCTTGATTCGTCATCTGGGCCATATCCTGCAAATGACGAGTTTGCACAATCTTGATTTTCTTTTTCGAACCTTATCCAATTTTCTTACCGCGTTTTTGCGTTTGCACAAACCCGTCTTACGCTGATTAATAGACAACGGCAACTTTAAAACTATTGGCCGTTTTCATAACTAGACGCCCTTTCAGTAACCGTTCTAGCAGTCAGTTACTTAGCAAACAATAATCAGGTGTGCGTCAGGCGCACATCCAAATCATTTATGGGATAACTTGCTATGGTGCTTAACGACAAACAAGAAGACGCGGAGAACAGCAAAGACAAAACCAAAGGCTTGGGGCTTGAGGAAAAACTGATTAACTCGCGCTCTATCATCATCTCCGGTGAAGTGAATCAAGAGTTGGCGCAGCGTGTTTCAACGCAATTGCTGATCCTTCAAGAGATCAACGATGACCCTATCTATCTCTACATTAACAGCCAAGGTGGCCATGTCGAAGCCGGCGATACCATTCATGACATGATCAAATTCGTCAGACCGAAAGTGATTGTGATTGGCACCGGTTGGGTGGCTAGTGCGGGTGTGACGATATACATCGCCGCTGAAAAAGAAGACCGCTATTGTCTGCCAAATACGCGCTTTATGATTCATCAGCCTCTCGGTCAGGTGAATGGCAAAGCCTCGAACATCGAGATTGAAGCGAATGAACTGCTCCGAATTCGCGCAAGGATCAACAAACTGATCAGTGATGCAACGGGCAAACCATTAGAACAAGTCGAGCAAGACACTGACTACAACTATTGGATGGATCCCGCGCAAGCTATCGATTATGGACTGGTGGCCAAGGTCGTCAGCAACATCTCTGAAATTCGCTAAGTATTGCGTCAAAAACAAAAAAGCGGGCTAACTCGGCCCGCTTTTCTATTCGAGATACAGATCCCCTATCGCATCATCTTCTTCAAACGGCTGTCGTAGTAGAAATCGCGCTGATCGATGATCTTCACTTTCTGACTGTCAGGATGAATAGGATTGATAAGAAAGTTGTATTCACTCGCGATGATGGCAGACGGAAGCTGAATCACGGGGGTTTGTTGTTCTTGCAACCACATCGAACCGTATAGTCTCGATACATCGGCATCAGGCACCGCATCCCAACCGTTTGGTAATTCGCTCTCACTGACACGCTTAATGGCGATATCGTCAGGAATGTAGAGTGTCATCATCACCAATTGCGGCATTTGTACTGGGCTTTCATGAACGAAACGTTCAAGCGCGGCCAATGAACGTGAGCCTGCGGTATAAACGATAGGTTGCCCTTTTTGATGCCAACGACCGGACGCAAACATACCGCCCATGCCGCTGAGGTCGGCAAACTTTTTAACTGATAACCTGAATACTTCCATCAGGCCGTCATTCCATGCATCAGCCTGTTAAGAATGGTTTCGACATACTGAATACCCGTGTTGGTATCCAGGTAATCAATGGCAGACTTACCACCAAATGCGACTTGAGGTGTTTTCAGCCAATCTAAGGCGGTTTTTCTGTCGCCATAGTAATCTACCGCTAAATCAACCACGCGGCGGATCGCCAGTGTTTTCTCGGACTGAGATGGCGTCAGTAAATCGGTATCACTTTTGCGCTGAAGGCTACGGGGACTCAAGCCAATGAGTGAAACCCATTCGCCACTGGTCATTGCCATGTCTTTCATCACTTTGCGTGCGTGTTTGACACTTAGGCCATGACGGATGATTTCCAGCTCAGTATCCTGATTAATCACCTGCCCCTTTTTGACCACGCCAAGAGAGAGTAACTGTTCTGCGTACATACTTGCCTCCATCTCACTATGGTTAAATTATGTGCGCCATTTGTCGCATTGTAAAGCGTCACTTGTTGCAGGCACAACCTAGATAGGCAGTTTGGTGCGTTTCTTTACCTGTCCAAAAGCAAAGCTGGATTCAATCGCGGCAATGTTTGGAAGACGCGTTAGCTCTCTGCGTATGAAGCGTTCATATGTCTTCAGCGATTCACTCACAACATGCAGCAGATAGTCGTGTGTGCCCGTCATCAGGTAACACTCCAACACTTCATCCATCTGATTGATCAAAGCTTCAAAACTCTGCATGTTTTCTTCAGTGGGTTTCTCAAGCTTTACCAAGACAAACACGTTGATGGGCAGACCGCACTTTTCCTGATCGATGTGGGCATGATAGCCGGTGATGATGCCTTTCTTTTCCAGGGCCCGCACCCTGCGTAAACACGGCGACGGTGACAATGAAATCCGGTCTGACAATTCTTGATTGGTGAGCCTTCCTTCTCGTTGGAGTTCGCTAAGGATTTTTCTGTCTATGTTGTCCAGCTTGATGTCCATTTTCTGATTTTCTCCCAAGCAGCAATAACTGCGCACATTAGCCTTCATCTATTAGCAGGATATGCCAACTAACTCGTTATTGACGCCACTATTCGCAATTTTTATGAACCACGGCTTTGCTAAGTTTTTAAAAAAAGAACGTGAAGACGGTTTAAAGGAGAAAATCATGAACAAAGCCACACAGCTCAGTCCGTTAAGAAAAACGACCAAATTCGAAAGTGCAGAAGCGTTGGCGATGGAGCAAGCCGAACACTTTGGTATCGATACACAAACTGATTACGGTCAAGCTTTGGTTTCTCTCGCCACAACACTCTACCAAGCCAATCACCATACTCATGACTTGTGGGCTATCACGCTAGACGGCCTTTCCGAGCTTGATAAAAATGACCGCATTGCCTGGTTTAACGCCAAGCGCTTTCTTTCATTTCAGCTTGCAAAGGTGTTGGACAATCTCCAAAACCCGATGCGCGCAACGTATCAATCGATCGCGACACAAAACGGCCATTTTGCTTCGAAAGGCGCATACCCCATTTTTGATAATGTCGCCGCGATCTTTTCAGCCAGCCCAGTTATCACACGAACAGCCACGTATCTGTTTGCCTGTACCGAATGGGTGGAAGATGCCTTTAATGGCAGAGAGCCGTTGCATGACATCTACTCACGATTGTTAAACCCAACGTCGATCAGTCTTGCCAATCACATCGTGGATTTAGAAGCGGGCAAGCTTGCAGATCAATACTTGGCGTGGAACTTCAACTCTGGCATGGCGGCAATCGATGGTTTGCTTAGCCATCTGTTAGGTCGTGAAGACATCGTTATCGCCTCTCGCAATGTCTACGGTGCTCTTATCAATTGCTGCATGATTGGTATGGCAAGTCATCCAACCTTGATGTCGCCGTGGAATGGGTCGACGGATATGACGCCGATGCTTTTGAAAACGCCATCGCGCAAACCAAGGATAAGTATGCTGATCGCATTGCGGCGGGACGACAAATCTACATCTACATTGAGAGCCCTTGTAACCCGCACGGTTATGTTTTGGATGTGGCTGGCATCTGTAAATCAGCACATGCTCATCGTTGCCGAGTGATCACAGACACAACTGTAGGCACTCCTTTCCTTCATCCTGTGTTGAAGCGCGATGACCCTGTTGAGCGTCCTGATTTTGTCATTCACTCCTACACCAAAGAACTCGCGGGCTCAGGTACTACAACGGCTGGCGTGGTTATTGGACGTAATGAAGACATGTTTATTCCAAAAGGTGACAGCGTCACTATTAGCGACTACAACGGCGAAGAAAAGACCATCAACTGGGATGAAACCCTATTCTGGAATGTCTATTACATCAAAGGTGCTTTTTTGGATGCCGACAAAGCCTTTGAAGTGCTCAATGGCATGAAGACGTACGAAATGCGTGTGCTCCAGAAAACCATCAACACTCTGACACTTGCTCGTGTTTTCCAAATGCACCCAGACATCAACGTGTCATGCCCTGCGCTACCGGATAACCCTAACTATGCCTTGATGCAAGACAACATGGTTTTAGGCTTGCCTGCTGCATTGTTCACTATCGATATGGAAGGCTCTCAGGGACGCTCGCCAATTAATAAAGACGTGTTCAAACGTTTTTTCGACATGCTAGAACCGGCCATCGGTATGCAAGTGAGCTTGGGGCAAACAAACACAGTAGCCCTTTGCCCTGCAATGACCACGCATTCTGAATTAAGTGATGATGCGCTCGATGCGGCAGGCATTAAGCCCACGACAATGCGAATCGCTGTGGGGTTAGAAGATCCAAGGGCGTTTTTGACGCATATTCAGAGAGCAGCGGAAATGTCGATAAACGAGAAACATCCAGATTTTTCTTCTGCGTTCCCTTCTCCAGATAAAATCGACGAAATATATAAACGAACTTATTTGGACGTTCACCAAAGATTCGTCGAATCACTGCCAGAATATTCGACGCTTTTGCAATAGTGCGTTATTCCCAAGTTGGCGTTAATCATTCGCGTCTGTCCGTTTTAATCGAGGGAAGACGCGCTTGATTTTGTCATGGAGCCATCGCTATTCACATAGCACATGGTTACCTGAAACAATGGATAGATGCCCTCTTCCAAGAGTTGAATCCGTTGCAACTCGCTGACTTTCAGCATTAATTGCATATCAGGTTCACAGTACCACTTTCCAAAACGGTGTAGCTCTCTGCTCGGTTGTAACCGGCTACGCGCGGTCACAATCTCAATCTTCATTCCCAGCCTTGACGCATCGAAACCGCTCGCCTTGACGGACAATGCATTCACCATGGTTTCTTCCAAACGCGTAACTTGTGCAGGGGTTAGAATAATGCCATCAGTTGCTTCAAGGGCGGTTTGCGCCTTTACCATATCTAAAGCGATAGATGAGAGTGAATGAATATTCTTTTTTACGACCGCTTCGGTATCTCGACTTGAACGCTCGAACACCAAACCAATGATGGACAACACAATGATCAATGCTACGGCCATCAACATTCGCTGCATTTGAACGCTCCATATCGGCGCAATAACGCGCTGATAATTCAAGCCCTTTCCATTTGTGCTGCGTATGTATTTTAAAAAATGTTCTGTACGCACATGCGGGCCTTTTCGAAAGTAATTAAACACGTTCCCTAAATTGCACAAGTCAAAAACACCATAAAATTAAATTCAACTCTATTGATTAAGTATTCAATAACTAAAACTAAATCATGGGTTTTGTACGAAGTTATTATTCTATCTCTGAAGTAGAAATTAAGACGGGAAAGAGTGACTCATTAGTGAGACTTTGACTGTAACAATTCTAAATGGCACTTTTTTCATTGAGTACTAATTTATTATTAATTTGAATATGTCTTTATATTGAGACTCTAGACACCTCAAAATACCTCTTAGTTTTCAAGCAATAGAAATCAGCATCCACCTTCTCTTTACATTCTACGCCAACGCCCATAAGCCATTGATTGCACAAGTGCACAGCACAACGGCCTTGCTATCAAATAAAAGTCAGCCTTGTTTTCCAAACATATATTGCATGAAAAGTTCTACGCCATTTAATTCGCAGTAAAAATTATGAACCCATTATTAAATCAGAAAAGTGTGAGCTCGATATCCACTTAAAAAAAAGGAATAAGTTAGAGGTCGAAATATATTGCAAATATGTTTATACGTGAAATAATCCGCGGCGCAATAAATGTTAACACAAATGCAACATGCCGCATTGGATTGACAATTGAAAGCAATAAAAACTGAAAAGGACTCGGTAATGAAACGTTTTATTTCGGCTGCTGGACTGTCGATGTTTGCCAGTTCGGTCTCTGCAGAAGGGATCGATGAAGCAATCAACGAAATAGTCGCCCCCATCGTAAACCCCTTCGTGGGCATGATCTTCTCCACCATCCCCCTTCCCTTTGTAGATGCAGAAGCCCCTTGGATTGTACTGTGGCTGGTTGTCGCAGCAGTAATCTTCACACTTTATCTTGGCTTCATTAACTTCCGCGGATTTGCACACGCAATCCGACTGGTTAAAGGTGACTACACGGACCCAAATGAACCCGGTGAGGTTTCTCACTTCCAGGCACTGGCAACGGCTCTGTCTGGTACCGTGGGTTTGGGTAACATCGCAGGTGTTGCGGTGGCCATTTCAATCGGTGGCCCCGGTGCAACGTTTTGGATGATCCTTGCTGGCCTATTGGGTATGTCTACGAAATTCGTAGAGTGTGCGCTCGGTGTTAAATACCGGAACACAAACCCAGACGGTTCTGTATCAGGTGGTCCAATGTACTACCTGAGCAAAGGCCTTAAGAAACTTGGTAACCCAGCATTTGGCCGCACGTTAGCCGTTTTGTTCTCAGTTTGTGCAGTAGGCGGTGCATTGGGTGGCGGTAACATGTTCCAAGCTAACCAAGCATTCAAGCAGGTTGTTGGTGTTACTGGCGGCGACATGTCTTTCTTCGCGGATAAAGGCTGGTTGTTTGGCCTGATCATGGCAGTGATCGTGGGCGTGGTCATCATCGGTGGTATCAAATCAATCGCGAAAGTGACCGAGAAAGTCGTTCCTTTCATGGCAATTGTTTATGTTGGTGCGGCACTTGTTATCATCCTGCTGAACATCGGCCAAGTTGGTGACGCGTTCGCGGCAATCTTCAACGGTGCATTCACGGGTGAAGGTGTTGCCGGTGGTGTTATCGGTGCGATGATTCAAGGTTTCAAACGAGCCGCATTCTCGAACGAAGCGGGTGTGGGTTCGGCGGCGATTGCTCACTCAGCAGTAAAAACCAAAGAACACATGTCTGAAGGTTTCGTATCTCTGCTCGAACCATTCATCGATACCGTTGTAATTTGTACCATGACGGCATTGGTTATCATCATTACTGGTCAGCTTTACGATGGACAAGAACTGACAGGTGTTGCACTGACTTCAGCAGCATTTGAAAGTGCAATCTCTTGGTTCCCATACGTACTGGCAATTGCAGTAGTACTGTTTGCTTTCTCTACCATGATTTCTTGGTCTTACTATGGCCTGAAAGCGTGGACTTACCTGTTTGGTGAAAGCATTCGTGCGGAATTGACGTTCAAGCTCATGTTCTGTGTGTTCGTTGTTATCGGCGCATCTATGAACCTGGGTCCAGTCATCGACTTCTCTGACGCAATGATCTTCGCAATGGCACTGATTAACATCATCGGCCTGTACCGTCTGGTACCAGAAATCAAAGCGGACATGAACGATTACCTTGCACGCCTGGAAAGCGGTGCGATTGTTCGCCACAAAGGCTAATCAATCCCTTCTTTCTTAGAGACAAAAAAAGAGATGCCATTGGCATCTCTTTTTCTTTGTTCAACTGTTAGCGATTAACCGCCAGCCAACTTCACGGTATGGCCTTTCTTCTCAAGGTACGCTTTGATTTGATCGCGCTTATCACCTTGAATTTCAATGATGCCGTCTTTTACCGCGCCACCACAGCCGCATACTTTTTTCAGCTCTGCCGCAACCAGTTTAAGTTGGGTATCTTCCAAATCCAGACCCGTTACAAGGCAAACACCTTTGCCTTTGCGTCCTTTGGTCTGACGTTGGATGCGAACAATACCGTCGCCTTTTTCGCGAACGGGTGCTTCTTTCTCTTCTTTGATTCGTCCGGTTTCCGTTGAATAAACCAGACGGCTGTTGTCGTCTTTCATAATCCACTCTTTGACGCATTGCTATGCGTGCATGGTATCAAAAGATGGGTAAACGATTGAAGTAAAATAGCGCAGAGCCCATTCACTTCGAGAGAACGTTAACGTACCAGTGAGTGAGTATCGATGTAGTTTTTGATCATTGGCAGTGCGCCTTTAATCAACTGACCGCGCACGAAGATATACCATTGGCCCGGCTGTTTCTCATCACTCATGATTTGGAAGCCTTTGTAGCTTTCCGCGCGTGCTGTTTGTGCTGCACGAAAATCTTGGCGTCCGAATTCTGAAGGACGACGGAAGATACGCGTATCACACCACCAATCGATGCACTGTTTCACACCCAAAAGGCTGCCTGACACACTTTTACCATTTACTATGGAGGTATAGAGATCACCGTGACTTTCTATCTGGTGCCCACGATGAGAATACCGCTTTTTCATTAGCTACCTGTTCTTTCATAGTTCTAATTATTTTGCGGGATGGATTTTAATGAATATAACCGGAGTTGAATATAATTTTTGGAATCAAACTCAAAAAAAACACCCACTTGCGAACAAATGGTTGCAGATAAATAATTTGGTGTTGCTACTTTGTTGGGACGTTTTTATCAACGAATTGCTTGAGCGCCGGTAACGAACCTTTAAGCAAATTGCCCTGAATGATCATGTACCACGCTTTGTCGTCATCTTCAGAGTCATTCATGATTTGAATGCCTTTGTACTCTTCGATCTTCTTATTCTTTGCATCTGCAAAGTCTTGTTTTTCAAAGTCATCAGGTTCACGAAGAATATTCGTGTCACACCACCAGTCGATTGACTGTTTCACGCCAAGAAGAGAACCAATAACACGCTTACCGCCAACACGTGCGCTGTATTCCTCCGTCGCCTCGTCAGCAAGCTCGACGTTATATCCGCGGTGATAGAGACGTTTTCTCACGATGAGTACCTCATCAAAAGGTCTAAATAACGTTACCAGTGTAACAACTCAGGTTTACATCCTGTAAATTAGACCAGATTCACTCAATGTGCCAAATTTCCGACCGCCTAATAGCCAGAAAAACTGACATTTGTTTAGAGGGTTATGTGATCTTTGGACTTTTTTAAACCTGTTAATGATGGAATAATGACAGCCACAACGATTTAGTTATAGTGCACTAAGTAATGAAAAAGATTGAACCGATACTCGACCCCAATGAAATCAAAGACAGCATCGCCCTTTTTAAACAAGGTAATGTGGATTTGGACGCGTGGTCGACACTCACAAATAATCTGTACAGCCGAAATTCGCTGCTTAGTTTCCAAAATGACTGGATTACCTTTGTTAACTATTGCCGCGAAGTAAACGTATCCCCTTTACCTGCTGCTGTCACAGCCGTTCGTCGCTTTGTAGAGCACGCAGCAAAAACACGTAAAGCTGCGAGCATTAAACGCTATGTCATTACGATTTCCTTAATGCATCGCGTTCACAGCCTGCCAGATTCCACCAGACACCGAGAGGTGCGCTACACCCTCAATCGTCTTTATCAAGAAAAGTCAGACGATGCAGGACAAGCCAATGCCTTCATGCTTTCTCATCTGCAAGCCCTAACCGCCAAGCTGGAAAGCAGCGAAAAGCTTAAAGACATTCGTGATGTGCTTATTTGGACATTGTGTTTTGAAGGAATGTTGAAGCGAAGCGAGTTAGCAGCCCTTCCCTATGACGCACCAAGAGAGACAGATGAAGGTTTCGTCTTAGCGGTTGATGATCAACTCATCGCGCTGAGCGATGACGCAAAAGCACAAGTCGAAAAGTGGATGACGGCATCAGGTATTTTTGATGGCCCATTGCTTCGCGGCATTAACAAGCATGGCCACCTAAGCGATGCACCTATGGATCACTCTTCGATTTATCGCGTGTTTCGTCGAGCAGCAACAGAGTTGGGGCTGGAAGGAAGCCTAACCTTCTCTGGCCAATCACCTCGCGTGGGTGCGAGTCAGGAGTTGGCGGAAGCGGGGAAAACCATTAAAGAAATTCAACACCAGGGAAGATGGAAAAGCCCCGCTATGCCAGCCCAATATGTTGGGAACAAAACGGCAAGTAGCGAGGCTATGGCAAAGTTCAAACGGAAAATCGAGAAAGATTAACCTTTGTTCAGCCTGAACGGATACAGCTTTCTAAGTAGTCAGAGAACTTGTGTCCGTTATGCTCCATCAGTTTCGGGAACATTGAAATCGGTGTCATACCTGGGTAGGTATTGATTTCGTTCAGCAGCACTTCACCTTCGGACGTCAGGAAGAAGTCGATACGAGACAAATCTTTCAGCTTCAGATGAATGAATGCTCTTTCTGCGTAATCACGCATCTGTGCAATTTGTTCATCAGTCAGATTCGTTGGCTCTAACGTTGTCTGGCTGTGGCTGCCTTCGCTGTATTTTTCTTCATAGGTGTAGAAGGTATCTTCTGGGCTCGAAATCTCACCCGGATTTGTCACGATCACTTCACCGTTGAATGGTAAGCCGCCAATTCTAGCTCACGTGGACGCACCGCTTTTTCAACCAGCACTTGGTTTGAGTATGTGAACGCGTTTTCTACGGCTTCTTTCACACCTTCTTTCGTGGTGACTTTATAACAGCCAACGGAAGAGCCCTGACACGCCGCTTTCACAAAGATCGCGCCCCAACGGTCGAATGCTTCTTCCGCTTTACTTACGCTTTCATCTGAATTCTCTGTCAGGAAAACATACGGTGTGTTTGGAATGCCAATAGCATCAAACCAAAGCTTTGAGGTGATCTTGTTGAAACAAACGATGCTCGCCGCAGAGTCACAACCCATGTAAGGCAGGCCAGCCAACTCAAGCAGCGATTGAATATCACCGGTTTCACCCGGGAAGCCGTGAATACAAGGTACGACAAAATCAATGTTGATTACTTGATTGCCAACATTCAGTGTTTTATCCATGTTCAGGCGACAATCCTGCCCGTCCATGTCTTTCCAGCCGTTCTCTTTGGTCAGTTCTACGCGAATAACAGATACAGAAGGCAATTTACGTAATTCAGATTCAACGTAATTCGCAGACACCAATGAGACTTCGTGCTCGGCACCACCGCCGCCACACAACAACAATACTTGAGTTGGGTTCATGACCTTTCCTACTCTACCCTGACAACATACAGGGGCATTAAATATTCATCTGCACAATCCGGTGCATAACAGAAAGCCGCTCTATAGTAGACAAACACTTTGAGCCTTTCACCCGAAGAAAAGCAAATAACTGGCAAATTTTGTGTGATTGCGCAAAAACCAATCGCTTCGTGCGCCTTCTGTGCGACCTAAAGAAAAAGAGAGCCGAAGCTCTCTTTTTGAATCCGTTAAAGCGATTAGTTCAGTCGCGTCATTTCTGGTGTGGCTGACTGCTTGATAGAAGCAACAGAACGAATGAACGGGCCGTAAGCTTTGATGTTTTTCGGTAATGCGCTCAATGCTTGTTTCGCTTCTGCCTTAGAGTTGAATTCTCCGTAAAGCAGCGTATACCAAGGCAAACCATCAACCATTTTCTTGTTTGACCATACTGGCTTATCTGATGGCAGCTTGTTAACGTAATCGCCAAAGCCTTTGTTGTGGCTAAGCGCAACGACCTGAATAGTGTATTTGCCGCCGGTTGTTGCCACTGGCTTCTTAACCGGTTTTGGAGCAGGTTTCTGCTGTGCCGTTTGTACTGGCTTAGCCATCTCTGGCTTTTCAGTCATCACTGGCTTTGGCGCAGGTTTTGGCTGAGGCTTTGGAACGGCTGCCGCCGAGTCATCCGTTAGATTTGACGCAACAGTTTGGGTAACTGGCATCACTTCTTCTTCGGTGGTTTGAGTCAGAATTTGAGTGGTTGTTGCTCCGCCTACACAACCTGCGAGAACAAAGGTCAACGCGATGGGAAAAATTTTCTTCATGAATATTCAACTGTTAAGAGCCATTGGTACCTATTTTGTACCCATGCAGGCATTCATTCAACTGAAAGTACGCGGGCTCTGACAAGACTCTGCCATGCGTCACACATACTTACATTTGTCATTTGAACAATGAAAATACGATGACAACACTAATTGACCAAAATTCGGTAAGTTTTTGACCGCAAAGACAAGTTGTTTTCGCCATGGATCACAGCCATGTTGACGTATAAAAGCTCTGCCAGAATATTCACGGTAGTATGTGCAAAGTGAACGATTGAGTTGGAGAAGGATATGATCGGCCTAGATTCGCTTTTTAAACCAAAGTCTATTGCGGTCATTGGCGCATCAGACACGCCAGGAAGAGCGGGCAATGTGATTATCCGAAATCTACAGTCTGGCGGGTTTAATGGACCTATCATGCCCGTCACACCCAAGTATCAAGCCGTTGCAGGTATATTGGCGTACCCAACCATTGATTCTCTTCCATTAGTGCCTGATTTAGCCGTGTTGTGTACGCAGGCCTGCCGCAACAGCGAGTTGATCCGACAGCTTGGCGAGAAAGGCGTTAAAGTCGCCATCATTCTCGCGGCGGGAATGAAGAAAACCCAGCATCACGATGGCAGAACTGAGTTCGAGGTTATGCGCGAGATTGCCTCTCAATATGCCATGCGCGTCATTGGCCCTAACAGCCTCGGCCTGATTCTACCTTGGCTAAATCTCAACGCGTCTTTCTCTCCTATCCCTGCAAACAAAGGCAACATTGCGTTCGTTTCTCAGTCCGCGGCAGTTTGTACCACGATTCTGGATTGGGCGAGGAACCGACGTATCGGCTTCTCTACATTTATCTCCTTGGGTGAAGCAAGCGACATCGACTTCCCAGAGCTTCTGGATTACTTGAGCCGTGAGAGCAAAACCGATGCGATCATGCTTTATATCGACAATATCCAGACGCCCGCGCCTTTATATCGGCAGCACGAGCCGCGTCTCGTAACCGCCGCGTGTTGGTTCTAAAAAGTGGCAGAACGCCTGAAGGTGCAGCTTCACTTCCTCATCTGCACGTTGAGGAACTTGGTCTTGATGGTGCCTACGACGCCGCAATTCGACGCTCAGGTATGCTTCGCGTAAAAACCACGCACGAGCTCTTTGCCGCAGTAGAAACCCTGTCTCACTCTGTGCCACTTCGTGGTGAAAGGCTCGCAATTATTTCAAACGGTGGCGGCCCAGCAGTAATGGCCGTAGATGCATTGTTAGAAATGGGTGGCAAACTTGCTGTGTTGAGCGATGAAACCGTCGAAAAGCTCAATAACATTCTTCCCGTCAGTTGGTCTTATGGCAATCCAGTGGATATCGTCGGCGATGCGGATATTGACCGTTACAAGAAGGTCACTGAAATCCTGCTTGAAAGCGATGAAGCGGATGCCTTTTGATTCTGCATTCACCGTCGGTGACGGCACCCGGCCTTGCAACAGCCAAAGCCCTCGCCGACATGCTCAAAAACAACCCTCGAGCAAAACGCTTTAATATCCTGACCAATTGGCAAGGTGAAAGTGACGACGCAACCGTCGCACGACTCGCGTTTGCCCATGCTGGTTTCCTGCTTATCGCACACCAGAAAGTGCTGTGACCGCCTTCATGCACCTGGTTGAATACAGACGAAACCAGAAGCAGTTGATGGAAACACCTACCTCCATCGGTCAGATTGATTACGACGTAGAAGGTGGGCGTGCATTAATCCAACAGGCCATCGACAGCCAGCAAACATCGCTGACCACACACGAAGCTCGCCCATTCTTGGCAAAATACGGCATCAATGTGATGGCGACATGGCTTGCAGGAGATGCTGCTGAAGCAGCGCAAATCACCGAGCAAGTTGGCTATCCCGTAGCGATTAAACTGCGTTCACCGGACATTCCGCATAAGTCGGATGTGAACGGCGTCATGCTAGATTTAAACAACGCAACAGAAGTGGCAAATGCTGCGCAGCTTATGCTGAACCGTGTTTCCTTATCTTACCCAACGGCGCGAATTGAAGGTTTACAAATCCAAGGTATGGCGAACCGTGCAGGCTCTCAAGAGCTTCGTGTCTGTATTCGTCACGATCCAGTATTTGGCCCCGTAATTTTGCTGGGTGAAGGAGGGTCAGAGTGGAATGTAAACCGCGATGCGGCAGTCGCTATTCCGCCTTTGAACATGACGCTGGCGCGATACTTAGTGATTGGCGCACTCAAAAACGGCCAACTGCGTCATCGCGGTCATCCTTATACGCTTGATGTGAATGCACTTTGTCACTTTCTGGTTACGCTGTCACAAGTTATTATTGATTATCCTGAAATCAAAGAGTTAGATATTCACCCTCTGCTGATCACAGGCGATAGCATCACAGTTTTGGATGCTTCAATTAAGCTTTCACCTTTCCAAGGCGACGGAAATTCACGACTGGCCATTCGCCCTTATCCAAAAGAGCTAGAGCAACACGCCACACTGAAAGACGGTACGCCTATTCTGCTTAGACCCATCCTTCCCGAGGATGAACCGAACCATAAATCGTTTGTGGAGCGAGTCTCTGTCGAAGACTTATATAAGCGCTTCTTCTCAGATGTCGGCGAACTAAATCACGAAGCACTCGCCAATCTCACCCAAATCGATTACGACCGCGAAATGGCATTTGTCGCAGTTCAGCGTGGTGCGGAAGGCAGCGATGAAATTCTTGGTGTTGTGCGCGCACTAGCCAATCCCGAACACACTGATGCTGAATTCGCTGTTTTGGTGCGCTCAGATCTTAAAGGCAAAGGGCTTGGCCGAATCCTGATGGACAAAGTCATTGATTACGGACGCATGAGCGGATTAAAACGCCTAAATGGCATGACCATGCCGTCAAACTCTGGAATGATCGCCCTCGCCCAGCGCGTTGGCTTTAGCATTGATGTTCAAATTCAAGATGGCATTGTAGAAATGGACATGATGCTTTGAGCAATTCTTAACGCCACCAGCGAAAGTAAAAATCAAAAAAGCCAGCATTATGCTGGCTTTTATTCATTAGAGTGTTTCTAGTGGCTTTGCTGCATTTGTCGCGTTTGGTTCATGGTTCGCGAACCCGCAGTGCCGTATGTGTTGATGTCATAGCGGTTGGGTGAATAGCCCCGCTGCTTTCTGTATTGGATATCGAGTTTTCTCAGATCAATGCCATATCGCTGATTAAGCTGGGAAATGACTTCATCAATCTTTGCTTGAGGCGAATTTTGCTCTCTGAGGAAATAATAAAGGTTTGTTGCTCGATGCAAGTCCATCTCTTCCTCCTCGTCTTGTTATCGAAGAGAAAGTTTACGCCCTCTTTTGGCAAAGATAATCAGCATAAAGCGCAAATCATTATTACCGAATGGTAATAATTGATCTTTCGTTCGTGTTTTTCTCAGCGAGATAAATCGAACAATGTCGCAATTGTGTTAACAATATTATGCACAAACAAATCCACACCACCTTAGATATTGAACACACAGATGCATCCTTTTATGGTCTAACCACCTATTATGTAAAAGGATAATTACAATGACTTCACCAAAGAAAACGCTCAACCTTCAAGATATGCAAGATGCAATTCTCGGTGCACATTTCTATGCATGTGGCGGTGGTGGAGCATTAGTAAACGGAGAAGATCTTCTTAGAGCAGTATCTAGCTACTTTCCTGACGAACAAAGTGTCTGTATAGAATACCTAGATATCCAGGATGTTAAGGATACAGACACGTTACCCGTGCTTGCTGCGATGGGTTCGCCTCAAAAGTTCTTGGAAAAAGGATATTCAAAGTCTCCCATTACTGCATTTGAACAACTTGAGGAGGCAACCCAAACTCGCTTTACGACCTTATCTCCGGTAGAAACAGGTCCCGTCGCTTATGGAATGAGCCTTCTCGTTGCAGCGGCCAAGAACATTCCAATTATAAATGGCGATGGTGGCGGCCGAGCTTTCCCTTGCTTACAGCTATCTACCTTCGCAAACGTCGATTTGGACCACCCAATTTCAGTATCGCCCGCTATGCTAACGTCAGAAAAATCCCTTTCTGAAGACGGTGGTGTCATCCGAATTGATTGCCAGTCAAGCACAGATGTTGATGCAATGACACGCGGCATTATTAGCACATCTGAAAGCTTTGACCATCGGGCTTCATTGGCTTCATTTCCTATGACAGGACGCCAACTAAAACAAGAAAACGCAGTCGTCGCAGACATGTTAATGAAATCTATCGAACTGGGGCGTGATATCAGACAACTCGTCAACGATAAACTTTCGTGTTTTTCTGCTATAGAAAAGCTTGCTGGCAGTCAACTTGTTATGAAAGGCCGACTGACCAATGTAGAAACGAAAACCGTAGGTGGGTTTGATTGGGTAACGCTGGAGTATAAAGAGGAAAAAACAAACCGTAAGTTCACCGCAATCTCTAAAAATGAAAACATGCTGGTGTGGGCTGATGATATGACCACGCCTGTTGCTATGGCTCCTGACCTTATTTGCTGTATTTCTAGCGATGCAACGCTAATGAGCAACGATGAAGTTATTGACGCTTGGGAAGATGATCCAGAAAGCGAAACACTGAAAAACATGGCTATCTTTGTACTGCCAGCATCGAAAGAAATCGACCAGCCGTGGTTCCATAAGAACTTCATCGAAATATTGCAAAAGCTGGGTTATCACGGCAGTTACCATACACCAATTCCCATGGCTAAAGAAAAGTAACGAGGCGGGTATTATGAAACTAAAAATTGTAATCCCGGTGAACACGTCTCAGTTCAACGAGCAAATTTCTAACAGTGTGGACAAACTTAGAAGTGACATTGTCACGATTGATTTAGAGCCTATTGAGAGTGGGACGCCATTCATTCAATCTCGAGCAGACCTAACAGTTAATGCGCCTTTCGTCCTAGAGAAAATTGTTCAAGCAGAAAAGGATGGATACGACGGTATCTTTGTGACTGATATGGATATGTGCGGTGTTGAAGCTGCAAGAGAGTTAGTGAAAATACCCGTTATCGGCGGTTTCCGACCTAGCTTTTTTACCGCAATGGCACTTGGCCAATCAGTTTCTATTCTGACGGTAAGTGACGTTGTGAAACTTCAAAATGAACACATTAGAGCTTTTGGTGTGACGGAAAATCTTGCCTCGATCCTTCCGTTGGAAAAAAGTGTAGAAGAGCTAAAAAGTCCTTCGCCTGAAGCGACAGCGAAGATATTTGAGGAGTTATTTGAGTTGGGGTGTGTCGCCATCGAAAGAGATGGTGCTGATTGCATTATGTTTGGTTGTACAGGCTTTACCGATTTCGCAGCTTCACTTTCAGCGAGATTATCAGCACGATTCGACCAGTACATTCCTGTGATGGATCCAAACTGCGTAGCAATAACCTTCCTGATTGGACTGGTTAACAATTCGCTGTCACATAGTGGTATCACATATCCCTACAAACCGATGTAACATGAAAAACAGAACTTACGCTTAACCCGCTAAAAGCCCCTGTACTTTGTATTTGGGGCTTTTCATTGAGTCCTCAACGATCATTAGGTACACAAAAGTGCAGTTCTGATTTAATCACGCACTCAGTATCTAACAAGCCTAATGAAAACGATACCCTGCCTCGATTGAACTCACCTTCATGATCTATCCATTCAATGTTAGAACCACAACATTCGCAAAATGTTCGTGTAGCTGTTGGGGATGACCGATATTTGCGTATCGTCCCTGAAGATCGAATAACAATATTTTCGCTCCTAACAACACCAAAAGATGCGAATTGTGCGCCATGGGCTTTGCGACACATTGAGCAGTGACAGTGAATAGCGCATTCAATCTCACCATGGACTTCGATGGTGACTTGTCCACACAAACAGCTACCTTTTAGGCTTGGCATGGCGGTTCAACTCAAAAGAATTAGCGATTAGTCCTACGTTTGAGGGCCTTTTTATAACTGGCTTCTCTCAAGTTCCAACTGACCAAGGAGATAAATGGTGTGAACAGCAAGACGAACAAAGAATGTAAGACAACCTCTTCCCAGTGGCTTTCCATCCAAACCCCATCATGCGAGAGGTACGCGCCAAAGAGCCGACCAAAAATCAGTGCCAATGACAGGATCAGGCTCGTTTTCGCCACATAGCGTAACTGCCCTTTTTCACGCTCTTTCGACCAACGTTCCACCAGCCTGTCATTCATGATGATTACCCTCTACGTTTTATCTAGCCATCATGACAGATGCCAAACAAAGACTCTCCATTACTGATTTTAGTTTGTGTGCTCGCTCATCAGGATTTAGTAAATTTGTGTTGCAGATGCCTATCGCCATCACATCTCAACTTCAGGTGTTAACCTCGTAAAAACGCTCTACATTTTTGCTCACTTCTCCCCAGTAAGAAGCCTTTACCCTTGCTTGATGCGCTTCGAAGGCAGCTTTGTCAACGAACTCTTCGTAAACGTCAAAGCGACACGGATTCTCTGGGTTTTCTGTCACTCGAAAGGTAATACAACCGCTTTCTTCTAGCGTCAGACGTTTATGGTTCTCTAGTTCTGCTTTTACGATGTCTAAATCAGAAACAGGCACGAGGATGTAGCCTTGCAATATTATTTTGGTCATTAACTTCCTTATCTATCACGCTCAACAGAAAGCAAAAGGCACCATCGTAGGGTGCCTTTCTCGTTTATTTCGTTTAACGCTTTATCAAGCCACGTCGTAATCAATAACAATGATATCTTCGATGTGCGGAACAAAGACTTCTTTAAGTGCTTCGTGTTCAGGATGGAAAAGGTAAGTATCGCGAACGTCCTCGTTTTGGAACGTCATGAAAACTACATGCGTGAAACCCTGATTCTTGCCTTCTGGGCTGTTGTTCTCGCCCCACTCTACAGACACAACGCCTTCAATGCGCTCGACCATAGACTCAAACTCTTCTCTGATCTCAGCGAAATCCGCTTCATTCGACTCTGGTTTGAATTTGACTAGCAGTACGTGTCTTATCATCTTGCTTTGCTCCCTCACCATTCCCTAATCTCAGCGTATTTCAACGCAGCTATTTATTCTCGCGAGTATTATCCCACTTTTTCTTCGGTGACTGGCTGAATCACTTTTAGTACTTTAGGAAGTTGACGAATAAGCCAGCTTTTTGCATTCCCCATACGGTTGCGCTTCCACGCCATCACCCAGTAAAGCTTGTAGACTTCGCTGCCATCTAGGATCTTCAATCGCCCTTCTGCGAGATCGTCTTCAATCCACCAGCCCGGCATAGTGCCAATACCATAGCCATCCAAAATGGCATTGTATTTCTCTGTCATCGAACTAACAGTAAGCCGCGGCTGCTCATCCAGAATGTTGTAGGTATAGGTTTTCGCATTTCTCGCGGTATCTGCGACAGAAATGCTGCGATAGAGGCGGCGAATATCTGGGTCGTAAGGGTTGTTATGTTTGTGGATTGGGTGATTTGCAGCTGCCACCCAATAGCCATCGGAATAACCCAGTTCTTGCACTTTCACGCCAGACGGAATGGTTGGCGGCTTAGGGCTAATAAGAATGTCTGCTCTGTCGTCGTCTAGCGCTTCCCAAGAACCCGCAAGTATTTCTTCTTGTAATCGAACTCGCGTACTCGACTCTTCACTGAGCTTATCCACGAGTGGGAAAAATTGTCTTGCCGTAAGCAAACCATCGAAGGCAATGGTTATGTCCAATTCCCAACCATGAGCAAGCGATTTAGCATCAGCGACCAACTCGTCTGCTGCATTCATCAGAATACGCCCACGCTCCAGTAATAGCTTACCTGCGTCCGTGAATGAGGCTTTGTGCCCTGAACGGTCAAAAATGACCAAATCTAAATCTTGTTCGAGTTTTTGTACCTGATAGCTCAGCGATGACGGTGCACGATTAAGCGAATCTGCCGCCGCGGCAAAGCTGCCTTTACGATCAATCGCGTCCAAAACCTGAAGTGCTTCGAAAGATAGCATGATGAAAGTCGTTCCTTGTTAATCCCAAGTAGATGACCTGAACAGTGTGAATTTATATTCATTTGTGAGCGTTGTCAGGTATCGACATCCTTTAAATCTGTCACAATCAACTGAAAGAGAACAGGAATATTTCCAAAACCTCAATTTCGTGATGCGCGGCTCGCCATGTTCCCAGCATCTGTCTTACGCTTAAGAATGAGGACGGATTTATGAAATTAGATCGTATTGAGTTATCAGGTTTTCGCGGTATCAGGCGCCTTTCTCTCGATTTAGACGAGCTTACAGTCCTGATAGGCGAGAACGCATGGGGTAAGAGTTCTCTGTTGGATGCCCTATCACTCTGTCTGCCTTCTTCTGGCGAGCAATACCAATTCCAACGCTCAGATTTTCACATCGACCATACCTTGGGGAATGCCCAAACCAATCAGATTCAAATTATCTTCCGCTGGAAAGAAAGCTTTTCTGGCGAACACAGGGCAAGACGTTACCGACAGTTCAGCCGAGTTTGGAACCTTTGTGACGATCACGGCCTTCGTCGGCTGGACTATCACATCAACGTTATTCATGAAGAAGGAAAAATCACGGTTACCCGAGATTTTCTAGACGAAAAAGGTGACGTGAAAGATGTCGAAAACAGTGAGGAACTGGCCAAGAAACTCACCCAACTTCACCCTATCGTTCGCATTCAGGACGCGCGTCGCCTTCGAGATACCGATATTGACCTGAACGGCAATGCAACCCGGCTAGAAAAACGATTAGAGAACACCGTAAAACGCTTGCAACAAAAGCCAGGGCACGTGAATAAAGGCGAGTTGCGTAGCGGCCTGAAAGCCATGCGAACGCTGCTCGACCACTACTTTGCCTTTGGCAGTCACAATCGCTCGCCGGGCGAGATTGAACCATACCGGCACCTGAACATGCGCGCTAACTATGTTCATCCGCTAGAGCAAGTCGCCAACACCACGTCTAATCAAAGCCGACTGCTCTTAATGGGGCTATTGAGTACCTTTGTACGTGCACGCGGGCCAAAACAACTCAAAGCCAATGCGCGCCCTATCGTGATTTTTGAAGATCCCGAGAGCCGATTGCACCCCACGCTTCTCAATCAGGCATGGCGTTTAATCAATCTCATGCCGATGCAGAAGATCCTCACCACCAATAGCAGTAACTTGCTGTCATCTGTGCCCTTAACATCTATTCGGCGTTTAGAGCGTGGCTCCACAACGACAGAGGCGTTTCAGGTCCCTGCCAATCACCTGAGTAAAGATGACCAACGAAAGGTTTCCTTTCATGTGCGCTTTCATCGCCCGAGTGCGCTGTTTGCTCGCTGTTGGCTATTGGTTGAAGGTGAAACGGAAGTTTGGCTGTTTAGCGAACTCGCCAGAATTCAAGGGTACGATTTGTCAGCAGAAGGCGTTCAGCTGATTGAGTTTGCGCAAAGCGGTTTGAAGCCCCTGATTAAGCTAGCCGGCGCGCTTGGAATTGAATGGCACGTGATTGCTGACGGTGATTTTGCGGGGCAGAAATACGCACACACGGCGAGAAGCTTTCTCAATGGCGACCAAGAAAAGCATCGCCTAACTGTGTTACCAGACAAAGATATCGAACATTACCTCTTCAACAATGGCTATGAACCGCTTTTCCGTGCAATGGCCCATGTTGAGGGTAATAACCAGCATGTCCCAGCGAAGAAGATCATTACCAAAGCATTGAAGAAATATGCGAAGCCAGATGCGGCATTAGCAATTATCGAGTACACGGAGCAACATCACGATGAAGCGATTCCACTACTTCTAAGGTGGACGGTACAACGTGTGATCAGTATGGCGAGAGGCGCGGGCTAGCGCGCCTTATTGTTTTTCGAAAAAGAGCGTCACGCGCCCTACTTCTAATCCAAATTTTTTCATCGACGTTAGGTTGAAAACGCGTTTCTCGTCTTGGCGGAACATCCAATCATCTAGTGTCAATTCGTAAGTACTGCCATCGACTTCGACGGCAAGAACATACACCCAATGCAGCGCATTGCCTTCTTCTCTTCCTGATGCTTTGCCAATCACATCACCTGCGGTGCCTTGGTAGGAACCATCTGGCAGTTTCTCAATCACCCAAACACGGTTTTGGGTTTCTCCGTCGTCAAACACAAAATCTTCGTCTAGCCTGATGGTGTTGCCTTCCACTGTCCCTGTAATTTCAACGGAAAATCGGCGAGTCTGTTTTCCAGTGAAATCCTGCACCATTCCCCAAGCATCTACCCGCCCTTCAAAGTACTCAAACAAGTTAAAAGCAGGCGTTGAATTTTTATAGTCTGACAATGAACTTGAACAGCCCACTGCGGTTAAAACGAATGCCAACACGAAGGCGATTTTTTTCACTGAGATTTGCTCCCTATAAGTGCCAACCGAACGGATGGATAAGACGTGTTCGGAGATAACCAGATATCAGAAAATGCTTTTGCCAGTGCAGAGTCGTTTAAGTGACCTGACAAGCTGACATCACCGTTTTTGGGTTGGTAGTAAAACGTACCTTGTTCGCCATTGAACACGTAAATCAAACGATCGCCTTTGTTCACATCAGGCCATTTACCGTCCATCTCAGGGACCCAACTCGCAATGTCGGCACTGCTAATGCCCAAATGTTCCCATTGCTCTACAGTGGCATCCAACAGGTCTGCGCTTTCGATATTGCGGCTGTACGTAATAACAAGAGCGACCGGAATGTCATCCACTTGGTAAGATCCGGTGGGTGTACGTAGTTCACTGTCATATATCTTCCAAAAACCCCAAGTTAGAGTGGCAGAGCTACCGGCTCCCACCAAATCCAATCATCTGCGTTTTTAGCAGGTTGGACGGATGGACTGGCAAAAGACAAAGAACTAAAAAGTAGCCCTGCAGCCAGCACGGGTAGCGCCATCAAAGAGAAAATCAGCCTGTGTAGGTATTGTTTGTCGATGCACATTTTTCCTCCCTGTTGGCTAACCAACTTAGTAGTGCAATAAACGTGACAGCGTAACCAAACCATGCAGCGAAAAGAACTGCCGCTGTGCTTGCTGTGTCTAACCCGAAGGTCACCGCGCCCAATCTCTCTCCCGCGAGATAACTCAACCCACCGCCGACGGATCCCGCAACAACCAAAACCCATTTAGGTTTTGACAAGAGCCAATCTCGCGTCAGCCAAATGTAGGCAGCAAAACCTGCCCAAAGTAAACAAAGCCAAATAGGCAAAAATTCGGTTTGAAATCTGAGTATGTCGAATGACTTCAGTACGGAGTCGCCAACAATACCGATCAAGGCAAACAATGGGATGGCGAAGAGTACGGTGCGGTCCAAAAATACCGCGCCGATTAACCCTAAGACGAGGAAAGGAAGAAACGTGTGCTGACCCACGACAGCAGCGAACCAATACACGTTAAATAGCACTGAAATCAGAACAAATCGCATATGTTTCTCCCTAACCTGCATCTCCTCGCCAAATAACACTCAGCGCCTAAATACGTTAGCGCAAGGCTTCTCGCCAATCTGGGCGGCTCAACACCAGCTGAACTGTGCTGATAGTGCGCTCTAGGAATCCACCTTCGCAGTAGCAAAAGTAGTATCGCCACAAGCGAGAAAACTTCTCGTCATAGCCCAGCTCTTCAAGCTCGGTTTCACGCTCATTAAAACGCTCATGCCACTCTTGCAACGTCTTAGCGTAATCCAGACCAATGTCTTTCAGGTCGCGGACAACGAAGTCTGATTGCTTAGTGAAGTGATCAAGCAGAACATTCACCGATGGCAAGAAACCACCAGGGAAAATGTGCTTTTGAATAAAGTCGACGTTCTTGCTGTAAGAATCATAACGTTGGTCTGCAATGGTGATGGCTTGAATGGCCATGAGTCCATTTGGCTTTAATAGCGATTGGCATTTTTTGATGTAGGTCGGTAAGAACTGCTTTCCGACGGCTTCAATCATTTCAATGGAAACCAGCTTGTCGAACTGCCCTTCTAAATCACGGTAATCTTGTTTGAGCAGGGTGATCTTGTGCGTTAGACCTTCATCAACGATACGGCTTTTTGCCCATTGATACTGTTCTTCTGAAATCGTCGTGGTTGTCACGCGACAATCGTAATGCTTGGCGGCGTGAATCGCCATTGCACCCCATCCAGTCCCAATTTCAACGAGGTGATCCGTTGGTTTAAGTTGAAGCTGCTTGCAAAGACGATCCATCTTCTGAAACTGCGCGGCTTCAAGGCTGTCAGTGTCACTTTCGTAGATCCCACTTGAGTACAGCATTTCCTCGTCCAAGAAACGCTCATAAAGATCATTACCAAGATCGTAATGCGCCGAAATGTTGGAACGAGAGTTCTCTTTGGTATTGCGGTTTTGCCAATGTGACAGCTTTTGAGCGATTGAAGCCACCCAGCCCACTTTACTCTCGATGCGATCAAGCGCATCGAGGTTTCGGCATACGGCACGAATCACATTGGTCAGGTCTGGTGAATCCCACCATCCGTCTACATACGCTTCTGACGCCGCGATGCTGCCGCCAGATAACACCCTGCGATAGAAGCCCGGGTGGCGCACAATGATCTCGGCATGCAAGTCTGAATTGCTGTCGCCGAGCTGCGTCGTTTGCCCGTCAAAATCCACCAGGGTTAAAGACGCATTTTTTAAGTACCCTAAGGTATTGAGCAACAAGCTTCGTGCAAAGGTGTCTTTTTTTGTTACTGGTAGTTCCACCGTTTGAATTTGACTCGTATACATGGTTACTCCTTTACCTGTTCGGGATGACCGTAGAACCTAGCTCCTTTCACCCATAGCTTCAGTGCTTCCCAGTAAATTGAAGCCACGACTTTCACTGTCATGATGGGTGTCTTTGCAATGAGCTTTGCCAGCTCTGCGGACGTAAAAGGTTGTCGTTTTAGCGCAAGTGTCGCATCGAACTCGCGGGTTTCTCTGTGCGTTTCCAAGTGAACAAACGCCGTTTGATCGAGCGGTCTGAGTTTCCAGACGTATTTCTGATCGATAGGGTTAAACGGCGATACGTGGAATGCCTTGTCGTTTTCCCAATGCTTCCCAGCAGGAACCGCGTAGTAATGGCGTTCATTCCAAGGTGTGTTGCTCACCTCTGCCAATACGTACTGCCATTGGTTTTGATTGTCGTAAATGTAATAAAAATTGACTGGGCTGAAATACATCCCGAAATAGCGCAAATGGCACAGTGACAGCACTTTTCCGGTAAAGCGTTTCCCCGTCAGTTCATAAATTTTGTCTTGAGCGGCTTGTTTGGTGTCTACTCGCCCTTGCATATAATCCGGGCGATAGAAGGACGCCATTGCCCATTTGCGAAGTGAAAAACCGCGTACCTTACTCGCCAGGCTTTCCACATCATCTAAATCCACCAACGCCATAAACATTGGGTAGTTGAACGTATGCTCTACGGGCGTAAAACGTCTGTGTCGCACCGTACCCACAAACAGGCCGCTGTTTCCGTCTTGGCTGTTCATGACGCAACCTTTAGCGGCGTTGGCAAAGATGAAATGCCATTCACCACATCTAGCGCACTGCGAACGCCGTCTTCGTGGAAGCCGTTGTACCAATATGCCCCACAGAACCATGTGTTGTTTTGGCCGCTAATACGCTCACGTTGGCCTTGTGCTTCGATACATTTCTGGTCGAACACCGGATGGGCATAAACAAGCTTGCGTAGGATTTTGTCTGGATTGATGTTTTCAGTTTGGTTAAGCGTCACGCAGAACGTTTCTGGCGATTCAATACCCTGAAGTATGTTCATGTTGTACGTCAGCGCGGCAGGTCTATCTTCTCGACCGTCTTGCTTTCCAAGGTGGTAGTTCCAACTTGCCCATGCGGCTTTTTTCCTCGGCAGCATGGAGTCATCGGTATGAAGCACCACGTCGTTGTTTTGGTATTCCATCGCCGAAAGCAGCTTTCTTTCATCCGCCGTTGGGTTATCCAACAAAGCCAGTGCTTGGTCGCTGTGACAGGCGAAGATCACTTGATCGAACTCGTCTATCCCTTCCTCGGTAATCACGCGAACTAGCGAACCTGCACGTACAACGCTGGTGATTTTGGCACTGAGCTTAATGCGGTCTTCAAATGGCGGGATCATCTTCCTTACGTATTCACGCGAGCCCCCCGGAATCACGAACCACTGAGGACGATTGGTCACGTCCAGCAGGCCGTGGTTTTGGAAAAATCGCAGGAAGAATTTCAGAGGAAATGCACGCATGTCCGACAGCGTTGATGACCAAATCGCAGCACCCATCGGCAGAATGTAGTTCTGGCAAAAGTAATCGCTGTAACCGCGACGCGACAGAAACTCGCCTAACGTTTGTTCGACCAATTCATCACCATGAGAAGCATTGGAATGCGCCTCACGTGCTTCTTTGTTGAAGCGCAGAATTTCCGAAATGAACTTGTAGAAACGAGGATTCAGCAAGTTTCGCTTCTGCGCGAACAAGGAGAACACGCTGTGACCATTATATTCGAGGCCGTTGTCGTCATTGCGAACACTGAAACTCATTTCCGTTTCCTGCGCACCGACACCGATATCACACAGCAGCTTTTGAAAATTCGGATAAGTGCGGTCGTTAAACACGATAAAGCCGGTATCAATCGCGTATTTTCCGCTGGCAACTTCAACGTCGATCGTCGCTGTATGACCGCCAACATAGTCATTAGCTTCATAGACGGTGATGTCATGATCGTGCTGCAGGTAGTGCGCACACGTTAGGCCTGAAATCCCTGAACCGATGATTGCAATTCTCATTGTGTTTTCCTTGTCATTTTTTTAACGAGTGCAAGTTGTGCGGCGGTGGGCAAGGTTGCCAGCACCTTAAGGAAGTAACTGAATTTACGCGGAAAGTGCACTTCATTTTTCCGCTTTGCCAAACCTTGTCGGATCTCCAAAGACGCTTCCTCTGGGGGAATCAACATTGGCATAGCGAAATCGTTCTTATCTGTTAGTGGTGTTTTCACAAAGCCTGGCGAAATCAAAGAAACAAACACGCCCTTTGACTCAAGATCCACAGCCAATGACTTAGCCAAATAGCAACAGCCGCCTTTGAGGCACCGTATGCCTCAGCGCGTGGCAAGCCGAGATAGGAAGCGGTTGAACCCATCAATGCCAAATGTGTTCTTTCGCTGAAGTTGTCTTGTAAGGCTTCAATGCAGTTGAGCAATCCAAACAGGTTGATGTCGAAAACTCGCTTAAACAGGTCTACATCAATGCGGCCATGATTAATGTATTCGCACGTCCCTGCGTTCAAGATGATGACATCCAGATCACCAACGTCATTAAGCGTTTCAGCCGTGTTTGCTTTGTCTGTTGCATCGAACGACAGCACCTGAATGTTGCTATAGATGCCTGACAAGCTTTCAAGGTTGGCAACGTTACGACCACAGGCAATAACATCCCAGCCATCTTGGGCGTAGTCTTTGGCAAGTTGGAATCCAATGCCTGAAGACGCGCCGGTGATGAGTACGCGTTTCATTGCCCCAACCTCTTCTTGATGAGTTTCACTGCCGAGCCAAGCACAGGCAGGGCTTCGTAAAGCATTTCGCCGAGGTCGAAGTAATCGCGATGCATGACAACGCGCCCTTCTCGCAGCGTCAGACGCGTACAACCATTCACTGAACGTGATTCACCGCCCTGCAATTTGGGATGCGACAACGTCATGGTCCAACTCAGAAACGCTACGTCTGCGTTAACGGCATAGTCATGAACCTCAAAGCGACAGTCGTTGACGTTGGTGTACAGTGATTCGAAGTAGCTCGCGAGGTTGCCATAACCCTCAATGCGATGCGCCGGGTCTTCAAACACCACGTCGTCGCTGTAAATCTCATCTAGTGTCTTGAGGTTGTCCTTCCTCAGCGACGAATAGATGGAGATAAACTTGTCGAGCGTATCTCGTTCCGAATTAATGGTTGAGTGCATCATGATTCAGCCCTGTGCGTGTTTTGGTTAGCCTTCGCGTTTTCAAACATGGCGATAGCTTTTTCGCGCGCTAATTTGTGGTTGACGATGGGCTTGGGATACGAAAGCTCCAACCCCTGTTTTTCTGCCCATTTGTGAGGATCGTGGAGAGCCTTTTCAGGAACAGTTTCTAATTCTTTCAACCATCTACGGATAAATCGGGTATTCGGATCAAATTTCTTGCTCTGCGCTTCAGGGTTAAAAACGCGGAAATAAGGTTGGGCATCCGTGCCTACAGATGCAGACCATTGCCACCCACCGTTGTTCGCCGCAAAATCACCATCAATTAAACGAGACATGAAGTACCTTTCACCCCATCGCCAATCAATGTGTAAGTCCTTGACCAAAAAGCTCGCAACAATCATTCTCAGGCGATTATGCATCCACCCTGTTTCGTTTAATTGCCGCATTGCAGCATCAACAATGGGGTAACCCGTCTTGCCTTGCTTCCATCGTTCAAACTTGAGTTCGTCACCATCCCAGTTGATGTTATCTGTCCAATCTTGAAAGGCTTTTCCTTTGCTGATTTCTGGGTAGCGCGCCACGATGTGCTGATAAAACTCACGCCAGATAATCTCTGACAGCCAAATAAATCCGCCGCCAGCACCTCGCTCAATACAGTCCGGTTGTTCAGCCAGTAGTCTGGCAACACATTGCCTTGGTGAGATGGCACCAATAGCAAGATAAGGAGAAAGCTGACTGGTGGCAGGAATCGCCGGAAAGTCTCGTGATTCGTCATACTGCTCGACACGATAACGGCAGAAATCTCTGAGACGCTGAATGATAGTGCTGTCATCCGTAGGCCAACTTACCGAGTCAACTTGCGGGTAACGGAATTCAATCGCGTTCTGATTCTTCAGCAACCCTTGCGTCAGCACATTGGTCGCAACTGCATCGGGTGTTTTTAATGCTGGGGTGGCATTTGAATGAATTTTTTCACCCACGCCTTTTTGAATGGTGTGAATACGCGATAGGTGTTTCCATCGCCATTAACGATGGTGCCTGGTGAGAAAATACATTTGTGGTCAAACGTGTGAAGCGAGGTGCTTGTGAGGCTCAATAAACCAGAAATACCGTTGTCTCGCGTTACCTCGTCAAACTCATAGTCTTTGGTGCTGTAGATATCCGCAATTTGGTATTCTTGGCAAAGTTGAGCGAGCACGGGATTGATGTCGCTAAATGTTCCCACGCTTTTGACAATCAGCGGGATGTTCAGTGCTTCAAGCTCTTGCCTTAATACCTGTAATCGTCGACAGATAAGGTCCGCCTGAATCGGTGCCATGTGGTGTGATTTCCACTGCTCATGTGTTTCGAAAAACACCGCAATGACAGGCTCACCGCCTTCACAGGCTTTCGTCAACGCAAGATTGTCTTTAACGCGCAGGTCACGTCTGAACCACATCAGTTTCATTGCGTTACTCCCTTATCCGTTTGCTTTTCGTTTTCCACTACACCCGACGACAGCTCTGGGTGTATTACGACGCACTTTCCTGCCAGTTCAACAACCAAACCACCTTTGGCGACGACATCTTCTATGTCTTTGCGCAAGGCAGTCGGTAACGCCTGATCAGAAAACATCACAAGTTTGTCGATACCTTGGTCTACCAGCGAGGCGTAAAGCCCTGTGATGCCCGTGTTGACGTCCTCAAGCGTTGTGACACTGTAACCGTTTAGCTGTAACTGCAACGCTTTGGTGTAAATTCGGTACCCGTACTTTTCATCTAATCCGATAAGCCAGCAGCGTTTCTGGGCTTTACCTTTTGCCGCTTCGAAAGACAAATGCACCAACAGGTTACGCAGGGTTGTTTGCCACAGACTCACGTAAGGTTTCATGGCCTGCGATTTGTGCGTTGAAAGCCAGTCATCTAAGGGTTCAAAGATGCGCTTACTCAACACCTGAATCGGATAGTGTTTGGTCAAATCTAACAACTTGTTCGTCAGGCCTTTGGCGTTTAAAGACATCAATGCATCTTTGATGCCTTCAAACTCCTCGTTCGACGTGTCGCTGACACGCTGTTGCTCAGGCTGGTTTTCAAGCAAGGCTTTGACCTGACTGACGGGCACACCTTTGTCGAGCCAAACCAGAATGCTGCGGATACGACTCACATCATCCGTGGTGTAGAGGCGATGGCCTTTTGGCGTGCGTTGCGGCTTTAACAAACCATAACGACGCTGCCACGCTCTCAAGGTGACGGAGTTAACGCCGGTCAACTCAGACACTTCACCAATGGTCAGCAAGGTTTCCTCAGAGCCCATAACGCAACCTCAGGCTTTCTGGGTATGGATTCAGATAGCTTTGCTTCTCAAGGTATTGATCGGGGTTTTGCTGCAAGTGGTGATTAATCAGCGTTAACGGTGCCAGCAGAGGCATGGTTCCTTTGCGGTAGGATTCAATCAGCCCTGCCAGTTCAGCCTTTTGCTGTTTGTCCAAATCACGCTTGAAGTAGCCTTGAAGGTGCATCAACACATTGGTGTTGTTCTTTCTGCTCGCGCGGTGCGCAATGGCTTGCATGAAACGGGTACGGTATTCCGCGAAAAATTCGTCGATCTCGTAGTCAGCAATCTTGGCCACGAACGCGCCCAGCTCTTTATAATCCGTTGGGCTGTGCGCCATCAGGACCAGCTTATAGCGGGAGTGAAAGTCGATAATCGCTTTGCGCGTGATCCCGTCAGACATCGACTGATACATGTCGTGCAGTGCAAACACACGGAAAACGAAATTTTCTTTGAGGACCGGGTCGTTGAGTCGACCGTCTTCTTCGATTGGCAGCCAAGGCATGCGATTCATCAGTTCAGCGGTGTAGAGACCGACGCCGATTTTCTCTGACGCCACATAGCCGTTTTCTCTGTAAACCTTCACGCGTTCCATGCCACAGGTAGGCGATTTAGCACAGACCACATAGCCACACAGTTCCATGTCAGCCAAACGTTCCGCAGTGGCTTTACTGAACTCCACCATTTTGTCTGTGTGGTCGATGTCTGCGTCTTTTGAATCCACAAGGCGGATGCCAATCTCTTCGCCGCGGTCCAGCAATCTGATGGTGGGTCTTGGCACGCCAAGGCCAACGGCCATTTCAGGACAAACTGGCACGTACTCTACAAACGGGTTTAATTCTTCGCTGACAAAATGACTGCGCTTATGACCACTATCGAATCTGACCTTCTCGCCAACAACACACGCACTGACACCTAATTTAATCGCCATAATCCTGCTCCTTGTTGTACAGGTTTTATTATTTGTACAACTTAAGCGTAACAATGGATCACTCTTGTACAAATATTTTTTAGCGTACAAGTTAAAAAAGCGTGAATTATGCAACAGAGGGCATTAAAAAGCCCGCTCAATGAGCGGGCTTTAGTTTTAATTTCAAACAGTTACTGGTCAGTGGCAGCTTCTTGCTCTGCATTGATAGCTATTTCAATTTGTTCTTCAAAACCTTTGAGACGTTTGTAAATCGACATGAGCTCTACAATCGTGCTCCAAGAATGAACAAGGAATTGGAACGAGTCTTCCACCTTACCAAACGCGCGCAAGATCTGTTGCAGGACACCTAGCGTGATTGCGCCAGAGACAATCGTTGGGCCCAAAGCAATGTATGGCACGATCACTGTGTACTGAATGTATGACCACTTTGCGATATCAAAGTAGAGGTAGTGGCGATACAAGTTGAAGTAGTTTTTACGAACGTTTTGGAACAGCTCTTTCACCGACTCGGGTTGCGCTCGTTCATCATGATCTTCACCGAAAACCAATTCCTTACGGTATGCGGCTTCGACCTTTTGGTTTTTAAACTCAAGACCTGGCAGTTTGATACCCACAATAGCCAACAACACTGTGCCAAATAACGCAGAGAGAATGGCGAGGTAAACCAATGAACGGCTGACTTCTCCAATCCATGGCAACTCTGTCACGTTCTCACTTAAGGTCCACAGAATAGGAAGGAAGGCAACCAATGTCATGACTGAACGCATAAAGCTAACACCCAGTCCTTCCATAATCCGTGCAAAGCGCATGGTATCTTCCTGGATACGCTGGGATGCACCTTCGATATGACGGATTTTGTTCCAATGCGACATGTAGTAATCATTCATCGCAGTACGCCAGCGGAAAACGTAGTGCCTGACGAAGAAGTCGAGCATGACAGCGATGATGATGTAGATGGAGACGATATTAAAGAACTCGACACACCCTGCGAAGAATTCTTCGAAGCTAACAGCGTTTGGTTCAGTAAGGGCTTTTTGTATGAGGTTGTAAAAAGAACCAAACCACTCATTTACTTTGACATCAATTTCTACTTTGTACCAAGTCACATAGAGGATTAGCGCAGAACCGAGAATCGACCAATGAAACCAGCGCTTATCCAGAAAAAACGATTTAAACATAAACACACATCCTTAAGCCTTGTGTCACTCTTTGAGTCCGTAAATGAGAAAGAGTTTCTTGGGTCTGTTGTGCTTTGGTGATCAACAGACCCTAGTCTTACCAAATTGAACGTATTTTCTCGCCCTATCTTTCAGTCTAGTCTTAGAATTTGAGAAATACTCGACGTTAACAAATTGATCTTATTGATTAAAACAGGAAAAGACCGATTCCACCAGCGATTCATCACGCAATCAACTGCAACGAAAATATTTTTCATTCGCAAATAGTGAGCGGCGATCGAGTCGCCGCTTCACCAGTTATTGAAGGAGAACATGTGTTGATGACAAAGATGTTGGAGGAGTAAACGAGGTTTTGAAGATATCAAAGGGAACAGGATCGCCAAAGTAAGAGCCTTGAAGCATCTCAACACCTGCCCCAATGAGATAGTCAGCTTGGGTTTTATTTTCAATCCCTTCCGCCACGACATGAAGCTTGGATTCACGCGCAAAGGCAAGGATGGAATCGAGGATCTTGATCTTAAAGTTTTCGGTTCCGATGCCATCAACAAACATACGATCAATTTTGATCGTGTCGATGTTCAAAATATGCAGGTAAGAAAACGCGCCATAGCCCGTTCCACAGTCGTCCAGCTTGATGGAAATCCCCTGCTCAGTAAGTGTCTCAATGCACTCTGCCGCTTTGTTTAAGTCGCTGAACTTGGTTCTTTCCGTGATTTCTAGTGAGAGGATATGCGGATCGATACCGGAGTCTTTCAGTTTTCCCAAAAGTTTCTCAGCCGTGTCTGGCTTTTCCAAATAGCTTGGCGACACATTAACACTGACAAAGAAACGCTCTGGTAGGTCGATACTTTTCAGGTGATGCAAAACATTGTCGACCAACTGGTCAGTGATCTTGTCGATCGCACCATTTTGTTCAGCCAAAGGGATAAATGTATCTGGCGGAATATATTCCCCGTTTGACGCCAGCCATCGAACAAGCACTTCCCCACCCACTACTTTGTAACCAGAGCCTTCCGGTTGCACAATAGGTTGGTAAAACGGTTTTAGCTCGTTGGATTCAATCGCTTCATTCAATAAGCCGCTTAGGCCTTTACGCTCCGTCTGATTGAGCTCGAATCCCACGGCAAACAGCACACCTAACAACACGATAAGCACGGAGAACATGTCCACCAGCTCTCCCACCAAGAAATCTACGCCTTCTTGATTGATGTAGAGCTTAATCATCATTCTGTTCTCGCCCATCGGCCCTTCATACACTTCCCAATACGGCTCATTGGAGTGTTGATATAGCTGAACGGTGCGCCCGTCGACATCGACAGTCATGTACAAGCATTCTTCACAATTAGAGAGGAAGTTACGAGGTTGCTGGAAGATGAAACGAAGAATTCCTTTGCTGGTGTGAAGACGCATTTCCTCGAACTGGCTGTTTTCCATCACCAAGGTTACGTCGCCAAAGTCGAGTTCATCAGATGGCGGAAATTTACCGAGTGGCCGACCCGCTTTCTCGCTGTTGTAGATTGAGCAGGAATGCTTGTCTGGTAGATGAAGATCTACGTAATCGACGAAGAGGTTGCCTGATTTGGCTTGGTTCATCAGCTCAATGTCTTCGTTATCACACTGGTAGCTAATTCTTGTTGACAGAGATTTGAGTTGCTCAAAGCTCTCCCGGTAAAGACCAGAATAGAGTTTGGACAACACCGCTGCATCTTCTTGAATTTTCTGCTTTACGAGCCAGTTGGCCACCGTAAATTGGGAAAAGTACGCAACCAGTGCTGCGAAGATAATAATAAGTACTGCTTTTGTGTGTTTCTTGAGCCAATCCACTTCGGCTCCCATTGCGTCCCATCAACCTGTAGCTAAGAATAGGACACTTGAAGCCAATGATTTTAAAAAAAAGCGAGACTTAGGAAGGATTCACCAGCAAAACCGTTTTCTCAAAATTGGCAGGAAGGCAGAAATCATTAAAATTTCATACACCCGTATGAAAGCTTCCATACAACGCTAATGTAATGTTATTTCTTATTTTTAAGACTATTTTTACCTGTGGTTACATTGCGGTTTGAATGTTATGTCATAGACTTCATTGAGAGACATTTGACTCACAAATGAGGTTTCCCCACTTGCACGACACCTATCAGCGTAATGCACCTTATACCGAGAGTTCCCAGAACGCACCTCGCTTTGTGTCTGTGGCTGCCATTGCCGTCATCTGTATGCTCATTCTCATTTCTACCTTTACGCTGTATCGCAGTGCCCAATCCAGACAAGTTGAACTGCAAGATCAAATGCTGAGCATTGAGGTAAACAGACTGCAACGGGCGATAGAGGTAAACCTTCAAAAAGAAGCGTATTTCATCGTCTGGCTCGCCAATAACTTTCAAAACGACGGTCAGATAACTAAAGAAAATTGGCTTTCCGTTACCTCAAACATTCGCGAAACCTTCCCGTTCTTTATCGGCGTCTACTGGATGAATACCGACGGCGAGATGCTTCTGAATTCACCGTCTAAATTCAAACCCAATGTAGATATGAGCACCTGGCAAATCACCCCGCCCGTGCAGTTCAATACCATGCCGGTGCTTTCCAAGCTTTCTACCTCAAACGTCATCAAAGACAGCAATGGCGAACTGTTTGTGGAAATGCGCCATCCGGTAGAGTTTAACGGCCGCATTGCGGGCTATTTGGGTGCAAGATACAACGTCGACCATATGCTCAAAGCCATTGCAGCCCAGTTCCTTCGCCCTGAACAGACGTTGGTGCTGAGCGACAGCGTAAATCAATTCTACGGAGAGCTTCCAAATGGACATGGTGTGCTCACCAACATGGTCGACGTCAACGCGCTAAACGGGAAATGGCAACTGACGGTTTGGCAACAAACTGACTATGACCGCAGCTATTTCTCTTTGCCGATGCTGATTTTTATCTCCGGCATTGTTGTGACTGTCCTGGTGGCAATTTCGCTCTATTTATTGGAAGTGAATGTCATGGGTCGTCGAGCAGAATCCGCGACCGTTGCCAAGCTTAAAGGCGAGATCACGCAGCGCCGCGAAGTGGAAGCGCAGTTACAGTTTACGGCCAATCACGATCCACAAACTCACCTTCCCAACCGCTTTGCGTTGGAAACCTACTTGGAGCGTTCCATCCGAGGAGAACAAGACGTTGTCTTGATGTGTATCGCGCTAGATAAGCTTCAAGAAGTGAATGATATGTATGGCTACTTGGTCGCCGACCAATTGCTGCTTGAAGCCGCCAAACGTTTCAAATCTGTGCTCCCACCCCATGCGCTGCTTGCCAGAACCAGCAACGACCAATTTATGATTGCTTGTCCCGGCATGTCGCAACTCGAAGCCGAAATGCAGGCCAATCAGTTAAGGATGTGTTTAGAGGAAGAGTTCTTTATCGAAGATAACGACATTCTCACAACCTGTGCGATTGGTATTGCGTATCGCTACATCGAAGACATGCGTGCTGATGAGTTACTTCGCCACGCAGACACCGCCGCTCATAAAGCAAAAGCACTGGGTAGCCGCAAGGTGGTCGCCTACAACCAAACCATGCAAGAACAGCTCAATCACAAGAAAGAGCTGGAACGTGCGATACGTAAAGCCATCAACAATGATGAACTTCAATTGCACTTCCAACCGCAGGTGGATTTGCGCACCCGTCAGGTTGTTGGTGTAGAAGCTTTAGTTCGCTGGGAGTCCAGTAACGGCACAGTGATCAGTCCGGATATCATCATCCAAACCGCTGAAGAAACGGGGTTGATGCAGCGTCTCGGTCATTGGGTAGTAGATACCGCTCTCAAGCAGTTCTCGCACATGCTAGATGAACGATGCGCACCAAAATGCATCGCGATTAACGTCTCTGGCCATGAGTTCCAAGATGGGTATCTCGCGGATTATGTGATTCGCTCAGTGACCCGCTATGACATTCCACCGCAACGCGTGCAAATAGAGCTAACCGAGCAGGTGTTCATTGAAAACCTTGAGCGTAACCAGCACATCTTGAACCGCTTAACTACTTCTGGCATTAGCCTCGCGATTGATGACTTTGGTACAGGTTACTCTTCTCTTGCTTACCTCAAGCACTTCCCGGTTAACACGGTGAAGATAGACCGCGGCTTTATCAAAGATCTCCCACAATCAAAAGACGATCTGGTGATTTGTCAGGCGGTGGTAAGCATGGCGAATTTGCTGCAACTGAAGGTGGTAGCGGAAGGTGTTGAGACGATAGATCAGCAAGAACTGCTGAGAAACATAGGCTGTAATTTTGCGCAGGGACACTTCTACTATCCGCCGATGACAGCCGACGATCTTATTGCCCTGCTCAAAAAACAAAGAGCCGGGCGTTTATACCCGGCATCTTAATCAGTTCACTATGAAAACGCGTTGGTGGCAATCTTACGCTGACGCAGTTTTCCAAACCTCTGGCAGAACAGAAATTACGCTCTCACCTACCGAGAACCACACTTGACCGTCTTCAATGGTTGATTGAATGTTCATGGTGCGGCTAGATGCTGCCGCAGCGGCATCCAATACTTCATCAACAATGTTAATGATGGTCAGGTTTTTGAACGGGTGGAGCTTGTTCAGCAAAGACGCTTTCCACGCTGCTGCTGCATGGTCACCATAAGTAAACAGCACCACTTCTTTCGATTGGCTGCATGCTTTCTTCAAGCGTTTTTCATCTGGCAGACCCAGCTCAACCCAAAGCTCGATTTCATCACTGTAGTTTTTGATCCACAGCTCAGGCTCAGAGTCTTCACAAAGGCCCTTAGTAAACTGCAAACGCTCGTCCGCATACATGGTCCAAGCCAGAATGCGCAACATCATGCGTTGTTCAGTTTCAGATGGGTGCTGCGCGAGCGTCACGTTTTGGTCGAGGTAAACATTGCGAGACATGTCTGCCACGTTGATGGACGCTTTGTACACCGTTGCTTTAAGTGCCATGGGTAACCCTAAAATTTAATGTTGTCGTTGATAAAGACCTGAGCAAAACCACTGTCATTGCAGAGACGCTCTTTATCTTTTTTGGCCAGACGCTTTATTTTCCATTCTAAGGACATCGCTTGTTGCTTTGTCCCTATCTCTTGCGTCCATGCCAACGAAAGCGGCTGTTTGCCTCTTAAATACTTTGCAGTTTTCGTACCATTCTTCTGGTGTTCGTCGAATCGACGCGCCACGTCTATTGTAACGCCGCAATATAATGCATTGTCATTGGTACGAATCAAATATACATGCCATTTGGCATCATCTTTTGGGTCTGATGGAGACTCAGACCCAACACAGGCGTCAGACAAGGCTTCCTTGTCTTGGATACTCATTACCGCTAGTTGCCAATCAATTCGTTGACCAGGGCTTTCAGCTCCGCCACTTCCGCTTCTAACGCTTCAACGCGCGCAGCTAAACCTGAATCTTCAACAGCATGAGAAACTGTTGGCTCGGCGACGACATCAAAATCCTCTGAACCAAACAAATGGGCATAACGACTTTCACGTTTACCCGGCTCACGTGGCAGTTGAGCAACGTGGCCTTTTTCAATCATCTTCGCCAGCACAGACTCCACTTCTCGCACATCGGCAAACTCACACAAACGGTTCGTGCGCGTGCGCAGTTCACCTGGCGTTTGCGGGCCGCGAAGTAACATGACACAGATAATGCCTTTTTCCTGCTCGCTAAATTGCAGCGAACCGAACTCGGTATTACAAAAACGATGCTGGTACTTGGTCACACGGCTACCAAAGCCCTCCACATCACTGATCATTCGCTTGCCTTTTAGCAGCTCAACCGTGTCCAACACTTCCGCTTCGGAAAGCGACAGCACCGGCTCGCGATTGCTTTTTTGGTTTGCCGCGGTCGTCAGGCTGTTCAGCGTCAACGGGTATTGTTCTGGAGTGGTGACTTCCTTCTCAAGCAAACATCCAATCACTCGAGCTTCATTCGGGGTTAATTCGATAGCCATAGTTAATACCTCAACTTAGATCGTTATAACGCGAGGTTATAGCAACCCAATCGAGTCTCAGCAATATCTCTTGTTAGGAATTGCCAGAAAGATGCTCACAATTGTCTAATCTTTCACCCATTTACCGAACGCAGGCATGCAAAGCTGTCGCAGACGTGTGATTTGGCCTCAACGAGTGAAATTTTTGTCACGCGGCTGACTTTATTTCAGATAGTATTCGAAGTGTTTAAATTTACATGCCTATATCACTAACCAAAGAGTGAAAGGAGAAGTAGTAAAATGGGAATGTTTAGCAAGAGCAAACCTTCTAACACCTCCATGTCTTTAGTCGCGAAACAGTGCCGCATCGTCGGTGACTTCGATCTAGAAGGCGACATCCAGTTTGATGGCCAAGGCGAAGGTTCTATCATCAACGCGCGTAATGTTGTTATCTCCTCTACTGGCCATTTTAAAGGCAGCATTCGAGCAGACCACGTTACCATCAACGGATTGGTTGAAGGCACTTGCGTTGCACGCGAAGTAGACATTCTGAGCAACGGCAAAATGAAAGGCCAAATCCAGAGTGAGCAACTCACTATCGCCAAAGGCGGTTGTTTGATGGGGGAAAACGTCATCAAAGAAGAGCCTGCTCTGAAAGTGGTAAACGAAAAGAACAAGAAAACAGAAACAAACGCAAAAGAAGACGACAAAGCGCAAGCGAGTGCATAACCCTCTTTAGTGCTTTAAACGTGGACAAATAGTAAAGGTAAGAACCTAATACTGTTGACTTCGCGCCCTAGCACTATAGGATGCGCAATGTTTTGCGTTATCAGGAATAAATAAGATGTCTGAACAACAAATCGAAGCTGTAAAGCTGGAAGATATGTCTGCTGAACTGCAGCAAGTTATTAAGTACGAGCAAGTGCCTGCTGAACTATTCACTATGCTGGCATCAGTACACGAAGCGTCTGAAGACGTCGTTCGTCAAACTTGGGATTCACTGCCAGCAAGTGCACAGAACATTCTGGACAACTTCGAGCAGTTCCACGCACTGGTTAGCCTAAGCCAAAGCTATGCTGGTTTGGATTTCATGCAAGAAACTCAAGACATGAAATTCGACGACCTGACTGAAGAGCAAACGGCTGACTACAAAGCGGGTCTGCTGGACAAACTTCTGCACAACTGCGTGAAAGACCTGGCGAAGCAACTGAAGCAAGCACGCCTGAAGCCAGCGATGAAGCGTGAGTTCCGCGAGATCTTCACTAAGTAACTGTTACTGCAGTTTCTGGTTGAAAAAAAGAGGCGACATAGTCGCCTCTTTTTTTATTCTGAATTTTTGGTTAAGCATCAGCGATAAACAATGAATCGTGATTGGATAAAAAATCAAAAGTTGACCGAATGCTTACACGTTCAAATCAAATCCTAAGTCGACGTCACAGCCCGCTTGACCACCCATGATTCCCCAGTTTTTAGGCTCAATCTCACGCAACAGAATTTTTATATGGTCTGCGGGAATGCAAGATGCGAAAGGTTGCCAACGATCCCTTTGTAGAGATTCCGTTTAGCGTCTATTGACCGCCCCGCAAAACAATCAATGCTGATGTGCGTATATAGCTCTGGAAAAGCCTTTTCAGGCGGACACTGAAATCGATGAGGTTCATGCACCAATAAGCGAACATTTCTGTCATGCGAGAAAATCTTAAAGTGCTCAACGAGCGCACTGAATACGGCATCGATAATTTTGACTTCGGTTTCTTGGCTGTATTGCTGTCGTACTTCAATGATCACGCTGGGCATAGGCACTCCTTGTTAATTGACGTCGCCGTAAGCAACCCAAAAACTTCAGGGATGACTCATACTAACCATTCAAAAGAACGAACTAAAAACGTCTTAGCGTCTTCTTTGACAATTTCACCGTGCGACATGACTAATCTATCTAGCTCCCACGCTAACAGACGATCCAAATGACGTCGAGCGTCATTCTTGCCAAACATAAAGCTCAAACGCCAGTCTAAAGGCATTTTTCCATTTGGTGCGAGGATCCCCACACCTTTTGCGACAACCCGTTGCCAATAGTTGAATTCTTTACCAGAGAAGTTTTCAACCAAATCGGCGACAATCAAGGTTCTAGACCCTTTATGGAAAAACACGCACTCTTCCATCAAAGGCGAACCAGAAAACAACTCTTGATCGATGTCAGAACCCCAAGCCCAATTGTGCGAATCATTCAAAGACCCCGTAAACACTAGGTCTCGACGTTTTTTAATGACTTCCTTGGTGCCATACAATTCAGCATCTGGATAAACTGAAATCCAGTCGGGTAAAAACAAGTGGTGAAGATGGTTGGGTGCAATCAGGTATTTGACCTGCCCTAAACGTTCAACTTGCTCTTGCAGTGTTTCAGATAAACTAATTGGACTGTGAATCCAAAGGTCACCATTTGACAGGCGAACGACCGTCATACGCGTTGAAAAAGGCAACCCCATAAACTGCACAGAGTGTCCTTCAAATAGCCAGATGTCTTCAGAAAGTTTTTCCATGCTTCACCAGTAAAAGGTGGTTAGAATTCCAAACTGATTGCTTTGTTGGTATTTATTTCAGGCTTGCTTGAATGATCAGCAATTCAATGTCGTTTTCCGAAGTGTTCACCAAGCTGTGGGTACCAAAGGGTTTATTGACTATCATGTCTCCGGCAGTCACTTGTCTTTCTTCACCCTCAATACTCATAGTACCCTCACCTTTCAAAATGATATACATTTCTTCATCATCTTCATGAGTATGTTCACCCATTGAGGTACCTGGTGGCATAACCACACGAATCGCGAAATCCCAAGCGCCTTTGAAATCTTTTCGCCTAAAAGCACGATAGATATCAATCACACCTTCGCCATCATGGCTTTTCTCGACGGCTTCTTTATCGCAAGTATAAAAGTTACGTATCATCTATTCTGAACTCCTTTTCTGAATAGTCTTTTGCATATTGGCTGAGTATTCTGATGATTGAATCACGGACGTATACAAAAGCTAACTTCTTGCAACACCCAAATTACAGCGTTTATTGAAAGAGCCTGTCACAAGTAAACGCTCGGTTTATCCTTTTCTACATTTAATTATTTCGCGAGAGATACGCTATTTACGTACAACCCAAACCAGTCTTGTTTACCACACACTACAATACTACTACCAACACTGACTTCAGCGTCTAGCAATCTACTTTCACTAAAATAAAACTCGATTTCTGTGCTTGCGTTTCTGATTGCTAACTCGTTTAAGTAAGGCATCTTTTTAACGTTATCACGTACACTAATAGCTTGACCCGTATAACAAACCTCATTACCAGTAAGATAAGTTAGCATTTTTGGTGCTTGGTAAATTGGTTGTAGCAGGATTGCAAACACCGGATATGCCATGATCCCACTAAAAAGTAAAACCTGCCATTTATTGAAGCCAAAGTCTTTATCCAACTCCTTAGTTTGTAGAACCCATAACTTTTCACGTCCAACCTTTCCAAAAACAATTAAAAACACGTAACTAACTGTAATCACTGGAAGGAATTGATAGACGATGAGGTCAAAATACTCTCTCGACATATCATAAGGTTGTATTGCTAATATGTACCCCACCAATAGGTATACTAAGACAAAAGCTATAACACTTTTATTATTCATTTGTAGCCCTATCGTGGAGATAATGGGTGCGTACGGAGCTATCCATTGAATTCACAATACTTTGAAAAGTTGTTGAATTGACAAAGCATCAGTTCACAGCCTTAATCTTAGAAAGCAACATACTCGACTACTTGTCAACGAAGTCCAACACACGCTCTAACGGCGCGAAATCTTTAATTTGCTGATGATGCTTAACTCTGTTACCAACTACGACAAGGTTGACGCCTAAAGTCTCACAGGCTTTCACATCCCATGCTGCATCACCAAAATAGGTAACAGGGACCAGCCCCGTTGAATCCGCTTGAAGACGGGCGGTATTCATAATTTCAATTCTGGAATGATGGTCGTTTGATGAAGCGAGAATTAGTCCGTCCGTTTCAAACCCTGCTGACTCAAGTTTAAGCTTCGCCGTTTCACCCCAGCCACCTGTGGCAACTGACACTAGATGTTCTTTGCTTTTACGTAGATATGAAACGAATTCTATTGCCCCACCCACTTCTAAGGCGGGTTCACTATCAATCGTTTTTTGAATGTTGCGGGTAAACACGGGCTTTACCGCTTTTTCTAACTCGCTCAGCGAGTAATGAGGAGCTTGTCTTGAAATGAAGGTTTTTAAAATGCCTCTGTCAGTGACATGAGGGTAGTTTTCCCAATCTGCTTTTAGCTCCAAACCAGTAACTTCTCTGACGGCGTCGATAAAGCATTTCTCATCGAACTCATATGACTGTATCAAGGTCCCATCAATATCTAACATCACATGATTCATAAGATTCCATTTACTCTACAACGTTATGATAACGGGCATAAGGACGCACTGAACGAGCCCAACCCTACGTATTCACGCCACTTTCTAAGTGCTTCGAGATTGCAAGGTGTCCCGCTCGTGACCTTGTTATCTATCTTTTATGACAATAGTTCTCGCTAACAAATCGCCCAAACGTCTTCTCTTTTTTCCCAAAATAAATGCTGAATCTATGAACCCAAGAGTAATACAAAGGAGGTTTCTAAAGAGCGATTGGACCAATGAGCAATATGCTCCTGTTTTTTTGTCAATAACTGAGATCTTAAAAATCCACTTCCCCAAACTTCTCCCCTTTGGTAATGAATCACTCAAAAGATAATAAGATACAGCAAAAGCTAGTGAATATATTCGAATGCTTTCTGTATCTAATTTAGCTTCACTTAAAACGTAAAAAACACCGATAAAAATCAGTCCACTGATTAGTGAATCTACCATTTGTGCTAAAAATCTATATCGAAGAGGTGCTATCGAAAAGTCTGGTGTTTCAAATGGACCCCCTTCTTGTTTCCCGGAAAGCTCCTCGGTAGAACCAGAAAAGCTTCCCAAGTTTGGCTCTTTTTTTTCCATAGCATACTTCCCTGTAGCTAACCACTTATTAGCGTGCAACTTACCTGTTTAGTCCGTGCTTTCAGGAAACTACCATATCGCTGTTTTAAATCAGAAGATAAGGTTTTTTAGTTGCGATCTAAATGGGAGAAATCGGACATGTTGTACTGAAAAGGCGCGATTATTTACTGTTTGCACATCACAGTTACTTTACTCAGTTCAAATACACAAAAATTCAAGTGCTCAGAGTTGCAGTGCCGCGCTTGGTTAGTACGAAAAACAGAAAAAAAATGAGGTGACATTGTCACCTCATTTTTAAATCATTTTGATTAGGTTCTGTAGAGCACTTTTACCACGTGCCAACCGAATTTGGTTTTAACCAGATGCGGTGTTAGGACTTCGCCTGTGAAGCACACTTTGTCGAACTGTGGCACCATTTGACCGCGGCGGAATTCACCCAAATCGCCGCCACGTTTGCCAGAAGGACAAGTTGAGTACTTCTTCGCAAGAGTTTGAAATTTTGCGCCTTTTTTCAGTTGCTGAATAATATCTTCAGCCTGATTTTGGTGTTTCACCAAGATGTGCAGCGCGTGTGCAGTGCTAGCCATGTTGCTACCTTCCTACTGCTGTGTTCAATAAGGCTGCCGATTATAGAGATTTCGTTGAAACCACGAAAGCCTATTTTCAGCTTATTCTGTCTCGCACTTTGGCGGCAGTTCAGCCAGTGGTAACCAATGCACTTCTACACCCGCTTGAGAGAACATATCTGCGCTGATTTTGATTTTCTCGCCCCAACGAGACAAGAAGTCTTCACTTTGCTCTGGGCAGTAAACCTGTGAAATGCCAGTTTGAATGATTTTCGCCGCACAGTTTGGGCAAGGGAAATGCGTTACCCAAATCTCACAGCCTTCCAAATCGCGCTTCGCAAACAAGATGGCATTCTCTTCTGCATGAAGGGTTTTTAACAACTTCATGTCGCGGTCATCGATATCTGCGCTGTCAGAAATACCGTGTGGGTAACCATTAAATCCAACCGACACGATGCGTTTACCTTTTGTAATTACCGCACCGACTTGTGTTGAAGGGTCTTTACTCCAAGAGCCTACCAGTTCTGCCATTTGATAAAAACGTACTGCCCACTTCGAGATCATCGTGTTTCCAATGTGTTACCCAATAAATACTTGTGACTATTTTGCAGAAGTGTGCACAAATGCTCAACAAAAAAAGAGAGCGGCAATTACCGCTCTCTTCTGTTTGGTCTCGATGATTTGCGCTTAGAACGCGCCGGCGTTCAGCCACAAGTGGCAGAGAATCGATGCCACGTAACCGATAAAGATAACCGGAGCCCATTTGAGGTGGCCAAAGAAGGTGTACATGCCTCTCGCCTGTCCCATCAGAGCCACACCAGCCGCGGAGCCCAGTGACAACAAGCTGCCGCCGACACCTGCCGTGAGTGTAACCAGAAGCCAGTTACCCAAAGACATATCAGGCTGCATGGTCAATACCGCAAACATCACAGGGATGTTATCCACCAGCGCGGAGAGAATACCCACGAGCGTGTTCGCCCAAATCGGGTCCCATTGCAGGTACATCACGTTCGAAACCGTGGATAGGTAACCAATCAGGCTTAAGCCACCCACACACATCACAACGCCGTAGAAGAACAGCAAGGTATCCCACTCGGCATGCGACACCCTTCTGAATACATCGAACGGTACCACGGAACCTAAACGCTTCAATGCCCCTTCATCATTCTTGGCCTGTGCTAACGCGCGTTTACGTGCCAGCGAGTTTGGCAGCGTCTTGCGCAGGAAGAAACCGAAGAACTGCAAGTAAGCCAAGCCCATCATCATGCCGATAACTGGCGGGAAGTGAACCAAACCGTGGAAACCTACAGCGGTCAAAATAGTGAACAGGAACAGCACCACGATGCGTCTTGCGCCCCTTTTCAGTTCCACGAACTCTTGCACAACATCTGGCTGCTCTTTAGGAATAAACAGTGCCATGATGAAAGCGGGAATCACGTAGTTCACCACTGAAGGTACAAACAATGCTCCGAATTGTGTGAACTCCACAATACCCGCCTGCCAAACCATCAGCGTTGTGATATCACCAAATGGACTAAATGCACCGCCTGCGTTGGCTGCAACAACGATGTTCACACAAGCAATGTTGACGAATCTCGGGTTGTTACCCCCAATTTTCATCACAACAGTGCACATCAATAAGGCCGTAGTCAGGTTGTCGGCGATAGGTGATATAAAGAAGGAAAGCCAACCCGTGATCCAAAACAGCTGACGAAGATCGTACCCTTTTCCGACGATCCACGCTTTCAAAGCATCAAAAAGACGCCTTTCTTCCATAGCGGAGATATAGGTCATCGCCACCAGCAGGAACAGCATCAACTCAGCGTATTCCAACAGGTTGTGTTCAATAGCGTATTGGGCGACTTCTATCTGACCCGCATTCGAGTAGACAAAACCAAGCATCAACCAAATGAGGCCTGCTGCTAGCAGAACAGGTTTAGATTTACGTAGGTGGATTTGCTCTTCCAACATGACGAGCGCATAAGCGGCTACGAAGATTATCAGAGAGATATAACCAACTGCGGAGTTGGTGAGGTCGAGGGGATTTCCTGCGCCTGCGGCCAATGCCGTTCCCGGCAACAGCAGCATAAGCGCCATTAGTAGCTTCATTCTTGCGCCTCCAAGCGAAATATATCCTTTGCGATGGGAAAAATCGCTCGGCATAAAATCGGCAATCAGAGGTGCCGGCATTTTCCCCAAAGCCTTCTCTCAATGAAGTTGTTATTTTTTAGAAGAGTCGCATCCGTCCTGATGCGTAAAAATGCAGAGAGAAGTAATTGGGCACATATGATAGATGCTGACTGAGAATATTACAGGCCTAACTTCTCGGTTTCTGGCATACCCCACAAACATCAACATTGATCCCGATATTTCCCTCATCAATCAGACTAAATGAGATAAGGATCTTTCATTTCAATGCGTAAAAGTGGTAGTGGCACATGAAACTTGTTACCCGCCTTTCTGAACAACAAAGGATTTACAGTGTAATTTGTTTTTCTGTTACCCATCGTAGATCAAACTTTCTTACAAAAAGACGATCTTTCGACTGTAAAGGCCTTGTGACAGATTATTCACTGCTTTATAACCTTAATTGTTACTATCAAAATCATTTTTTGTTAATCAGTCGGATAAACCTACTAGCGACAAGATATGGTTAGGATTAGTCTCCACACATAAAAGTGTTGTTTATTCATGAAGTTAACAGCATAAATGTTCAGTAAGTGCGTTATCAGGCAATACAGATACTCTTGTTTTACAACATTACTACCTGATTTAACGTCAATTTTTGGATATAACAATGGATTAACACGTGACATTCGGTCGGGTGTTTTTAGCCCAACGTCACTCATCAGGGAGAAAGCGATGAAAATTTCCAAACTAATCATGTCCGCATGCTGTGCTGCCACTCTTTTTACTGTGCCTTTTACTGCCAGCGCAGACACCGCAAAAGTAGCCGTTTCACAGATCGTTGAGCACCCTGCTCTCGATGCTACGCGCCAAGGTCTGGTCGATGGCTTGAAAAAACTCGGTTATGTTGAAGGTGAAAACCTCGACTTCTCTTATCAAACCGCGCAAGGCAACCCAGCGATTGCCGTCCAAATCGCGCGTCAGTATGTCGGTGAAAAGCCAGACGTACTGGTAGGTATCGCAACGCCATCTGCACAAGCACTCGTTGCGGCGACGAAATCTATCCCTGTTGTCTTTACGGCTGTTACTGACCCAGTCGGCGCAAAGCTCATTAAAAACATGGAGCAACCAAAAGCAAACGTAACAGGTCTGTCTGATTTGTCGCCTGTGGCTCAGCACGTTGCTCTGGCAAAAGAACTGCTGCCAAACATGAAATCTATCGGTGTGGTTTACAACCCAGGTGAAGCAAACGCGGTTGCGCTGGTAGAACTGCTTCGTGAAGCGGCTGACGCACAAGGCCTGAAAGTGGTTGAAGGTACAGCACTGAAAAGTGCAGATGTTCAATCAGCAGCGCAAATCGTTGCGTCTCAAGCAGATGCTATCTATGCGCCAACGGACAATACAGTAGCAAGTGCGATTGACGCACTGGTTGGTGCCTCTAACCAAGCTGGTAAGCCTGTTATCGGCGGTGCAACTTCTTACATTCCAAACGGTGCTGTTGCTGCGCTTGGCTTTGATTACTACCAAATCGGTGTTCAAACCGCAGATTATGTTGCTGCTTTGCTGAAAGGCGAAGAAGTTGCCAATCTGCCAGCGAAAGTCGCTGTAGGTTCTGATCTGGCAATCAACCAAAAAGCGGCGCAGAAGCTGGGTATCACAGTGCCTCAGTCGCTGCTTGATCGCGCAACAACCGTAGAAAAGTAATTCACTAGGAGTAGTACATGACCTCAATTGCCTTTTTTGGCACGCTGGAAGTAGGTCTGGTTTATGGCCTAGTGGCACTGGGTGTATATCTAACCTTCCGAGTTCTGGATTTTCCGGATCTGACTGTTGATGGCAGCTTCCCTATGGGAGCTGCTGTTGCAGCCACACTGATTGTGGCTGGCGTTGATCCTTGGATCTCGACCATTGCGGCCATTTTTGCTGGTGCAGCTTCTGGATTGATCACTGCCTTCCTTACCGTGAAGTGCGGCATTCTGAACCTGCTTTCCAGTATTTTGACCATGATTGCGGCGTTCTCTATTAACATCCGCATTATGGGTCGCCCAAACATTGCCCTTTTGGGTGAAGAAACCATTCTCACGCCATTTGAAAACATGGGTATAGACCCTGTTTACGCCCGCCCATTAGTGGTGTTTATTTTGGTGGTTCTCAGTGCGTGGTTTGTCGTTCGTCTACTTAACAGTGACTTTGGCTTAGGTCTGCGTGCAACAGGCGTTAACGCACGTATGGTGCGAGCACAAGGCGCAAGCACCGCGTTCTATACCTACTTTGGTTTGGCACTGTCTAACGGCTTCGTTGGATTCTCTGGCGCACTTTTCGCGCAAACTAACAGCTTTGCAGACGTCACATCAGGCGTAGGTACGATTGTGGTTGGTTTGGCCGCGGTTATTTTGGGCCAGACACTGATCCCCGGTCGTAAGGTATGGGTTGCCGTTGTTGCCGTTATTCTCGGCTCCGTGCTTTATCGTCTCGCCGTTGCCTTTGCACTTAGCTCCGGCATGTTCGGTCTTAAAGCGTCGGATCTGAACTTGGTCACTGCCCTGCTTGTGGCACTGGCTCTGGTCGCGCCGAAGGCAAGAGAGCAATACCAGAAGAAGAAAAAGATGAAAGAAGCTGGGGTGGCGAAATGATTGAATTGAAAGACATTGAAGTCACCTTTAATCCAGGAACCGTGCTTGAGAACCGCGCACTGCGCAAAGTCTCATTGACTGTTCCTGAACATCAGTTTCTGACAGTAATAGGTTCAAACGGCGCGGGTAAATCTACCCTGCTTGGCGCGATCAGTGGCGAAACACCAATGATTGGCGGCAAGGTCGTGATTGATGATATCGACGTCACACGCCAACCGGTTCATCAACGTGCGAAACTTGCAGCCCGCGTATTCCAAGACCCACTTGCGGGTACATGTGCAACGCTCACCATAGAAGAGAACCTCGCCCTTGCTTTCAAACGTGGTGGCATTCGTGGTTGGAGCTTAGCTACGTCAAACAAGCGTCGTGAAACCTTCAGAGAACGCATTTCTATTCTGGGGTTAGGGCTTGAAGATCGTTTGGGTGACAGCATCGGCCTGCTTTCAGGTGGTCAACGTCAAGCGGTGAGCTTGGTCATGGCGACGCTTTCCGACAGCAAACTTTTACTGCTCGATGAGCACACGGCTGCACTTGACCCACGTATGGCAGCGTTCGTGATAGACCTGACTAAAAAGGTCATCACCGAGTTTGGCCTCACTGCGTTGATGGTGACCCACTCGATGAAAGATGCGCTAGCGTGTGGTGATCGCACTGTGATGTTGCACCAAGGCCAAATCGTATTGGATGTGAAAGGTGAAGAGCGCGCCAACATGGACGTTCCTCACCTGCTTGAAATGTTCAGCAAGGTTCGTGGCGAAGAGCTTGCAGACGACAGTTTGCTGCTTAGCTAAACCGAGGGTGATTGAATCTTATTGACGAAACAGAGAGCGACTTGGGTCGCTCTCTTCATTTTATTAGGATGTAGTAAACACCTTATTTGGATGTAGTAAACACCAAGGAAAAAACCTGAAAAGAGAGGGAATCAAATGATATCGATGGAGTTTCTTATCACTTCGCTTGTCGTTGTCCTTATCCCAGGCACAGGCGTGTTGTACACGATTTCGACAGGATTGTTTGTTGGATCGCGAGCCAGTATTTGGGCATCAATGGGATGCACAGTGGGCATCGTGCCATCAATGATCGCAAGTATCACTGGCCTTGCGATTCTAATCCACACCAGTGCCATCGCTTTTCAGTTCATCAAATATCTTGGTGTGATTTACCTTCTGTACATGGCTTGGTCGATGTGGAAAAACAGCGGCGGGTTGGCGGTTAAAAAAGAACAAAGTAGCCACACTATGATGGGAATCGCGGTGCGTGGTTGCCTGATCAATGTATTAAACCCTAAGTTGACCTTGTTCTTTATGGCCTTCTTACCTCAGTTCATTCCAAGCAGTCTCATTAACCCGACACCTATGATGCTGGCGCTTGGCAGCATTTTCATGGCCATGACCTTCGTCGTGTTTGTCGGTTATGGATTGCTGTCTGCCACGGTGAGGGATTATGTGCTGAATTCAGAACGTGTCACGACCATGCTGCAACGCGCATTTGCGGGCAGTTTTGCGCTGCTTGGATTGAAGCTCGCCCTGTCCGAAAGACAATAGCATTTCGACACGCGTTCAGATGCAAAAAGCCCCGCGTTGACGGGGCTTTCTTCGTTTCTAGGCCTGTAAAAGTAAAGCCGTTAGAAACGTTTGAGTAATCGACCCATAAGTGACGGGTGATAATCCCAGACATGGTCAAACATCTGCATCAGGGCTGGGTTTCCGTACTTAGACAGGTTCAGCGCATGGAATCGATTGTGCTGCGCTTTCAGCTTCTCCACTTTTTCCTGAACGTCCTTTTCCTGCTCTGGCGCGATAAAGTCTGAGATCACCACCAAGTCTGCGTTACGGTATTTGTCTGTCCCCATCAAATTGATGGAATGCGTCAGCACAGGAGCCAAATCCGTACCACCGTGGAAAGAATATGACAGGAAGTTCAACGCCTCTTTCAGCCCATCTTCGCCAGTTAATTCATAACTGATATGGTCGGTGGAGAAAATCATCACAGTACATTCCCGCTCTTCACGCACCGCAATTTGCATGAGCGCGTAAGCCATGGCTTTGGCGCACTGTTCTGGGTAGCCACTCATGGAACCAGACGCATCGACACAAATCAGAAATGGTCCTTTCTCCACTTCTACTTTCTTGCTCTCCGGCTTGAAGGATTTCACCTTACGTAAAGTACGTTGCATGCCTTGCATGCGATACGTCAGCAAGCGTTTATCGGCGAAATGCTTGTAGAACAAAATTTCCAGCGAAGGCTCAGCAAGGTAGATCGTTTCATTTGGAACAAGCTTTTCCAAATGGTCACTTTGATGGATTCCGACAATATCGTCCGCGACGTTGTCCGCAGGCTCTTCCACCAGCTTCAACTCTTCTGATGGCGAGCGTTGCAGCGACGGATCATCCACATCATTCGCCATTCGTCCGAGCTTTTGCGCAATGTCTTGGAGGTCTTGATTGTCTTTTAGAAAAGCAACGAACTGCTTGAGAAGGTCCACGTCTGTTTGTGTTACTTTGGCTGCGGCCAAATCCCACAACCTACCGACTTTTTCGACCTTCCCTTCTTCTTGCACATCTTCCAGCGTTTTGTAGGTTTCAATGCGCTGATAGAGCTCTTTCAGAAGCTTGTCTTTGTGCGCTTCCAACTCTTTCTTTTGAGCGTCTTTGATAGAGCTGGCGAGGTGTTCATACCATTTATTGCAGAAATAGGCTTGGAACATCGGTGTTTCTTGCGCGATGTTTTTCTCTAGCAAACGGCGCGCTTCTAAATAGAATACTGACTTCCCTTCAAGCTGTTTGATCATCCCTTTTGCGCTATCCAGAAACGTCTCTTGGGACATTTGCACCGCTTCTTGGTACAGCTTGAGTTCTTGCTTCAAATCGTCAGTGATACAGTCATTGCTTAAACGACGCTTGACCGAATGACGCCACTTTCTGATATGGCGTCTAACCGCCGTTTGCGCACTCGGGCTGGACTCTGTGAGAACCAGCAGTTGTGGTTTTGCCATTACTTCTGTCACGGCATGCTCCAGCATGCCGGTCTCAGCTAACATCATTCCGAGATGTAGGGATTCTGGACTCACCATAACATCTCCTTATTGAAAGTATTCTGGCAGCATGCGGACACGGAAAGCGTTCTTCTCAAACTTGGTTGTTTGGCGCTGAAGTGTTTCTTCAGCATCCGTAATGCTGGTCGCTAAGAGTTCAAGCAACTCTGAATTGGCAAAGTGATGTGGCAATGCTGCATTTAGCTGCGTGCGTGCCAATCGGATCAGATGCTTTGATTCGTCGATCTTTTTGATCGCCGCTTCGTTGCGCTCCTGCCATTGGGTAAACGCCTCGGCGTCATTGTCATCAACACCCGCTATCGCAACAGGAACAGGACGGTTGGCAATGTCTTTGATCAGCAAACGTCTGTCACTGTCTACATCAAATTTTAGTACACAGAGATTTTCGTTCTTGTTTACGTAGCCATAAACATCGCAAGGGGCTGTTTTGATTTTCTTTTCAAACTCCGCGGCATCCACGTAAACCCAGCGACTATCACCTTTTTCTTTCTCGGAAACAGAGGGATTTGCTTCGAGCATGACCAGTTTGATGAGGTTCTTCGACATGTTCACGCTGTAGCGACGCGCGTTGCTTAAATCCACGAAGTATTTCTCTTTGCGCATCGACACTTCGGTGTCCATGGTGCGGCCAAGAGAACCATTGATTTCTTCAGCTAGATCTTTAATGTCTTCGCCGCCTTCAGCAGCAACCGCCAACGCTTCTTGTTGGTTAAAACAAATCTCTTGGGCAAAGCGACGCATAATAGCGTTAACCACTTCACGCGATTCAGGGCTATGCCACAGACACTCTTGAAGGAGCAGCAAATCAACAGGGTTGACTTCATTGCGGCCATTAAAGAAAGCACTCGCTTTCAGCAAACGAACGGCTTTTTTCCAACGACGGTCGGAGACATACAATTCTTCTGACGGGAACGAATGACCACCGTTTTCGGCTTCTGCTTCGAGCAACATTTTCAGCGCGTAGATTTTCTCGAAGACGGAATCTGTCAGAGCAACCTGATCAATTTGATGCTGCCAACGTTCATATTCTGCCGATTTGATTGTGATGGAAGCGTCCATTTCAAATTCAGGTTCCACAGCATCGCCAACCAACAAACGCTTGAAGTTGGTCTTCTCTTGAATGCGGTTAACGAAAATGCGCACCAGCATGCGATCATATAGCGCATCCAAGCCACTGTCTGGCTCGGGCAATTCGTTGGACGCCGTGACCAACAATCGCATAGGAACAGGCAACACTTCACTGCCATTGCGGAATACACGCTCATTTACGACGGTCAAAAGGGTGTTGAGAATTGCAGGACCCGCTTTCCAGATTTCATCGAGGAAAACGACGTCTGCGGTAGGGAGGTAACCGTCAGTCAGTCGAACATATTTACCGTTGTCTTTTAATTCTTGAATCGATAACGGTCCAAATACTTCTTCAGGCGTGGAGAAGCGGGTCATTAAATATTCAAAGAAGTGGCTGTCATCAAATGCTTTGATTAAACGTTTCGCGATATAGCTTTTCGCAATGCCAGGTGGCCCCAGCAGGAAAACACTCTCACCACTCAACGCAGCCAGCAAGCAAAGACGAATGGTATTTTCCCGTTCATAGACACCGTTTGATAATGCGTGAACAAGTTTCTGAATGCGTTCGGGAAGTAATACGTTGTTCGTCGACATAGCAATTTTATTTGTCACGCTGCGCTCCATTTGCTTTATCAACAACATGATTTAATGTCATATCACATTGTTAATAAATTGTAACCATTAATATCTTCTTACATACTGTATAACATCCCAAGTTTGACCGACTCCACCATTCAACCTTAGTTTTCAAAAATGTAGAGTGATTTCGATACCCTATTCCCCTCTCAAGATTTTCCGCTAAGTCATTAAAATCACTATCACATTAGTGTCATATTACAGTCATAAAATTTCCCAGCTTTTTGGCACCTCATAATAAGTATGGAGAAAATATGTTGTTTCGCTTAATTGCGCTGGCACTCAGTTTTGCTGTTCCTTTCGCCAACGCTGCTTCTGAAGAAAGATTGACGCTTTCTGGCTCTACATCAGTCACTTATTTAATCGATGTTCTGTCTGAGCATTATGAAAAAGAAACCGGCGATATTGTTGAAGTTCAGGGGACGGGATCGTCAGCGGGTATTCTTGCTGTAACCAAAGGTATTTCTGAGTTGGGGATGAGTTCTCGCTACCTGAAGAGCACCGAAATCATGCCTGACCTTGAAACCCACGTTATCGCTTACGATGGCCTGACTCTGGTTGTTCACCCAGAAAACCCAGTGAAATCCCTAACATCTGAGCAAATCGCCAAGATCTACCGCGGTAACATCACTAACTGGAATCAAGTGGGTGGTGATGACAGAGAAATCGCGGTGGTGTCACGCGAACTGGCGTCTGGTTCACGTTATTCTTTTGAAACTTTCATGGGTTTAACCCGCGTTTACAAAGGCGAACAAGTGTCTGACGTCAGCCCTTCACTGCTTGTCGTTAACGCAAACAGCATGGTGAAAACGTTGGTTTCCAACAACATTCATGCCGTAGGTATATTTCAGCCGGTTCGATTGAACCGACAGTGAAATCAGTCGCGGTAGACGGCGTTTCTTATAGCTTGGCAAACATGGAAGATGGCACCTACAAGCTGTCTCGCCCATTCCTGCTTTTGCACAAGAAAGGCGAACTGTCTGAAACAAGCCAAGAGTTTTTGGATTATGTGCTTAGCCCGAAATCGCAAAAGCTAACGGGCAAAATGGGATTCATCCCTGCGATTCAATAAGCCACAAAAAAAGCCTTCTTTCGAGAAGGCTTTTTCTATTTAGTGCTGTCGCGCTAACGCGAGTTACTCACCTTGGACAATGGGCAGATCGTGGTCGCCGCCCCATTCTGTCCATGAACCATCATAAACCGTTACAGGCTTATTCAAAGCTTGCTCACTTGCCAGCGCGATAATGCATGCCGTCACACCAGAACCGCATGAAGCAACATTGCGTTTGTCATCATCAATTGCATCCTCAATCAATTCTGCCAACACGCCTTCTGCTTTGAACTTGCCCTCTTCCAACAAACTCGCAAACGGTAAGTTAACCGCATTTGGCATATGCCCACTTCTTACACCCGGGCGAGGTTCTGGCACCGACCCTAAAAAACGTTCGTGCGGACGCACATCAATCGCGTTAACAGAGCCATTGGTCAAGCCATCGAGCAAAGCATGCTTGTCGATAACACGTGATGCATCAAACGTCGCCACATACGTTGATGGTGCAATAGCCGAAGGGGCAGAGGTGTCGATCGCACCGCCTGCGTTTTCCCAAGCAGGTAATCCACCATCGAGTACAGCAACATTTTCATGTCCCATCACTTTAAACATCCACCAAACGCGTGGCGCAGAGAAAATGCCCGCACTGTCATAGACAACAATATCGTCGTCGTTATTGATACCCAGAAGGCTGACTTCTTCAGCGAAGAAAGCTGCAGTTGGCAGCATGTGTGGCAGAGATGAGGAATGATCACAGATGCGCTTGTCGTAATCGAAATAGACTGAGCTCGGAATACGTTTTTGTTTCCACTCTTCAAATCCATCTCGTGGGGTACCCGGCATAAACCAACTGGCGTCCACCAGCTTCAAAGAAGGCGCATTCAGATTGCTTTTCAGCCAATCAACCGATACCAGCGGCTTATTTATTAGTTTCAAGTCACTCTCCTTAACAACGACTATCGCCACACCACACCGAATGGTTTAGCATGTGCTCCATTAACGATGAAAATCACCCATTTAGCAATAAAAACAGCCTGTTTTTTCTCCTAAGGATCTTATGTTTACTCGCAGTTTTCTCGGAGCCGCCATTCTTGCGTCTCTGGTCAGCCTTCCTCTTCAAGCGGCAACGGTTTCCTTGTCAGTAGACAATGATGGGATATTGGGTACAGACCGTGAATATACCAGTGGTTTATTCCTGCGCTGGTCTTCAGACCCAAGCACAATTGGATACAGTGTAGAAATTGGCAATCAGATGTGGACACCGTCTGATATTGAAGTTGCTACCCCACAGACAAATGAGCGCGCGTATGCTGGTTTGCTTTACCTCCAAGGCCGCACGTATCACCAAAACGACACCAATGCTTACAAAGCGGGTTTGATGCTCGGTACTGTTGGTCCAAGCTCAAATTCTGAAGAAGCTCAGGATATCGTACACACAATCGTAGGCTCACCGGATCCTCAAGGTTGGGACTATCAGATTTATGATGAGTTCGTGTACCAACTGAGCCTTGAAGCGCACCAACTGGTTTCTCGCTCTTCTTTGGGTGAATTCAGTGTTTATGGTCGTGGTCAGGCAGGTAACTTCCAAAGTGAAGCAGCTGCAGGCATGACGTACCGTTATGGTTTGGATCTTGGCAGCACACTAGGCTCAACCACCGTTATTCCAGGCAATAACGTTGACGTCAGTATGCTAAGCCACAGCACGCAAGGCATGTTCTTCTACACCACGCTAGAAGCAAGATACCGTTTTGATGACATCACCATCGAAGGTGACAAACCAGCGGCGAACGCAACGACGACAGTAGAGAATACGCAAGGCGCAATTTCAACAGGCTTGGCATGGTACAACCAAAACTGGGGTGCCACCTTGTCTGTGACGATGGAGTCAAAGCAATTTGAGCAATCAAAACGCGACCATCACAGCTTTGGTAACGTGACCGTATTCTACCGTTACTGATTTGAGTCTCTCATGCCGGATGCCCTGTCCGGCATACTTTTCCCTTATCTTTTCCCAACAAGCTTTACTTAAGTATTCACCCTTAATAATCCGCAAAAAAACCACAACTTTGTGCTGGATTTTGATATCCATTCACAATATTGAACAACGCTATTGACGTGGTTCTTCAGTCTCCCTAGATTTCGCCGTCCTTAAAAATGCATCGAGAAAAAGCATGCAAAGAAAACGCATTTTGGCGGCTATTTTGTCGACAATTCTTTTGGGTTGTGGCGGTGAAGGTAGCAGCGAAAATAATGACGGAAACGTTGGAACAACAACGCCGTCAACACCTCCTTCATGGCTACCGGATAACGCGCCCTCTTCGTTGACCAACGAACAGCAACGCAGTTTTATTCAGCGTGCGACAGCAGGAGCATCAGCTCATCAAATCGCTGAGATTGAGCGTTTGGGTTATATCAATTGGATGGAGCAGCAGTTTAACCTTCCTACCATTTCTCATCGCCAAACGTTAGAAGCGGCAATGCCATCCGTTGATGCGACTGTGCCACCCTCGAATTGTGGGTTTATTAAACCAAGTATGAGTGCAGCCCGTGATGGTATTTGGTGGGATCAAATGCTGTATGGCGACGATCAACTTCGTCAGCGCGCCACCTTTGCGTTGAGCCAAATCCTCGTTGTTAGCCGACGCTTTAGCTATATCGGCCGACACCCTCAAAGTCTGGCGGCCTATTACGACATTCTGCAACAACATGCTTTTGGTAACTATCGTGACCTTTTAGAAGCCGTCACCTTAAGCCCTGCAATGGGCAGCTACTTGAGCATGGTCAACAGCAAAAAGCACAACCCGAAGCGCGGTACGTATCCAGATGAGAACTACGCCCGTGAAGTCATGCAGTTGTTTACTATCGGCCTATATCAGCTAGAGCAAGATGGCTCAGCTAAGTTAGATAGCATGGCAACCCAATCTATACCTACAGCCAAACCGACGTAGAAGAAATTGCACGCGCATTCAGTGGCTGGACATATTCAGATCGCGTCATTGACCCAGACACTAACCGCCCTATCGATGGCAAAGGGTTGATTCAGCCCATGACACCCGGCTCAGACAAATGGGGAAGCTGGCACGATGACGGTGAGAAAACCGTGTTGGGACACACATTGCCTGCCGGACAGACACCTCTCAAAGATGTGCAAGATGTCCTCGATATTCTCTTTGAGCATCCAAATACTGGCCCTTTCGTCGCGCGACACCTAATTCAACGTCTCGTAACGTCTAATCCTTCGCCTGCGTACATCGCACGTGTTGCCGACGTGTTTAACAATAATGGTCAGGGCGTTCGCGGAGATATGGAAAGTGTGTTCGCAGCCATTTGGCTGGATGAAGAAGCACTGAATGGTTCCAGCGATCCAAACCGTTATCCTGTCGCCAAGTTAAAAGAACCCATTCTTGCGATTGCAGAAGTCTTCCGTATTCTCGATGCGAAAACGTATGGAGGGAAAGATGCTTTGCCTCTCGATACCAATGAGATATTCCACCATATCGCACAAGGCCCACTGGCTGCGACCTCGGTATTTAATTTCTATTCACCGGACTTCAGCCCGAGCGGGTCACTTTCCGACGCTAACTTACTGGCCCCAGAATTTGAAATCTTACCTTGGGCGGGTTTTATCGCGTATCAGAACGCTCTTCGTCCACGTTTCTCACGTGTTTACAAGCCAGAGGGCGAATCCGTCCGTTGTGATAACGGCGTTTACCTCGATTTAGATCCTTACTTTGATGCGGCGAAATCAGACGATCCTGACGTGCTACCTGATCTGATTAATCAGCGATTCTTAGGCGGCAACATGAGCCATGAACTCAGAACTGCTATAGAAAACGGCATTGCTTCAGAGCGGATTTTCCAAAACAAGGTGGCGATTGCACTCACCCTTGTTGTTACTAGCCCAGAATTTCTTATCCAGAGGTAAGCATGGTTACTCGTCGTGATTTTCTAAAAAACCTAACCGTGCTTTCCGTTGCAGCACCTAGTGTTTTGTCTTCACCGTTGAGTTTTGCATCAGCTGGTGGTGCAAATAAAGCACTGGTCTGTGTGATGCTTGATGGCGGTAACGACTCTGCAAACATGGTGGTACCAACCAGCGTTTCGCACTATCAAACCTACCATGACCTGCGCCCAGACATCGCCCTTGCGCATGACGCGTTGTTGCCAATTCCTGCGTCTGGCGTATGCAGAGACAACCAGCCCGTCTCCTTGGGGCTCCATCCAAAAATGACCAAACTGGCCGAGGTATTTGGTAACGGCGAAGGCACCGTTATCGTCAACAGCGGTATTTTGCGTGAGCCACTAACCAAGGAAGAAGCAGAAACGCAAGGTCACCGACTACCGCCTTTCTTGTTCTCGCATAACTCGCAGAAGAACGAATGGGCAAAAGGAGCTGTTGGCCACAACCTCACAACGGGTTGGGCTGGCAGATTAATGGACGTTTTGCATCATGAACAAACTGGCGAAAATTTGGCTCCACTATACAGCCACGCGGGAGATGCCCAGTTGCTGCGCGCTCAGACGTTGAATCAAAACATCATTCGTGGAGAGAATATCGCCAAACTTAACGCGAATGCGAATACCTTGGATGCGCTAGATAACTACTTCCACTCGCTTTCTGGTGATGCATTCGATCAAACCTTAACCTCGGTGGGTAAAGACTCCATGCATGTGGCGAATACTTTGATCAATGTGATCAAAAGTATCCCCGATGAAGAAGATACTCCGCTTTATCCCGATACGAACTTGGGTACACAATTTCGCATCACTTCGCGTTTAATTCGAAAAAGTGGCGAGTTGAATCAAGGTACTCAGATTTTCTTCTTGAGACTCGCTGGCTTCGATACGCATGCTGATCAGAACCGAACGCTTGATGACAAGTACACCGAACTCAGTGACGCCATGGCGGCATTTAACAGCCACCTCAAAGAACTGGGCCTTCACGACAACGTCATCACAATCACCCTGTCTGATTTTGGTCGTCGTATTCCTGCAAACGGCACAGGTACAGACCATGGTTGGGGCGGCCACCAGCTCATTATGGGCGGTCCAATTGATGGTTCAAACTTCATTGGCACATGGCCTGACTACACGGTCGATGGCCTGATACGGTTGAACGCGGTCGCTTACTTCCGCGAGTTGCGGCTGATCAGGTTCATATCAGTTTGGCAAGATGGTTGGGCGCATCGGATAGCACCATCAGCCTCGCCTTCCCTAACCACGCGCTGTTTGAACCACTCTCTGTGGTGAAACCAAGCTAACAGACGAAAAGCCATTTGCTGAAGGGGGTAAATGGCTTTTTTCTTTCGCGTTTCCAATTTTCAACCACCTCACGAATTCTCAAATCGTCAATACTTGAGTCATTAAGTGCCACAGAAAAGGAATGATTTGAATGGGCTTTTTGGGATTTTTTATTGGTGGCGCGCTTGGCGCGATCGCTGGACCTGTCTGGATGTTTACCGGCGGTATCATTGGCGGCATCCTGTTTAGTACCTTAAGTGCCGGAGCCAAGCGGGAAACAGAAGATCTTGTTGGAGATGTGCAGTTTAGTCGTTCGTCAGAACGTGGCTGTATGCGACATCATCTTAGAAAACGTCGCAAAGAAAGGCGTGACTCAGATCTTGAGGATCTTGATATCGGCTTAATCGTAGGCACAACCGCTGGCATTGCCACTGCGGATACAATGTTGGGAGAAACGACTTCCGATACCGATAAGGTGTTAGAACCAAACCTGCGTTTTGCCTTTGATGATGACGATGTATTTGGTGACACTCTTTTGAGCGACGACAACGATCTCCTCGATGAACTCAAGGATACGGATTTAGACATTAACCCAGCGACTGGCTTGCCGATAGTAAGCGGTATTGGCAGCGTTGATGTTGGGGGCAACCCTTATGGGATTGACCTTAGCGATAATGACATCGGCTCAATGACAGATGACCTTGAACAGCAGATGTCTTCCCTCGCAGAAGAACTGCAGGAAAGCGGAATAGAAGAGCGTTTTTGGTCATCAGATGATGACGACATTTCACTGACTGATGATGATTTTGGAAGTGTTGACGATGACAAGTGGTAGTGCCAGATATAACAAAGGCGGCCGTTAGTGCCGCCTTTTTCAAACTTCATCGATTACGACGCAAGCTTGGTGATGTTCTCTGCAATCTTTTCTAGCAAGAAAATCTCGCGTTCTAACGATTGACCTTTTTTCTCGCTATTTTCCAACGTGTGCTTGTTGTGCGCGATAGCCTCATGAATGTTGATCCAGACTGGGCGCATACCGTTTTTCACTTCGTACTCTTCAAACGCTACTTCACCGAGCTCTTCGTCAATATCACAATAGAAGCAATGTGAGATCATGTGCATCACGTCAAACTCAGGTTTATACCAAACGCGATATTCTTCGTAAGCCCCGAAAGGAACAATGTTTCGCACGTTCTTCGCGCCGGTTTCTTCCTGAAGTTCACGGATCATGCCTTCTAATTCACTTTCGCCTTCATCAACGCCACCACCCGGCAACGAGTAGTCGTAATAACGCTCGGTGAACAACAGCAGAATATCCTCACCACGGAGCACAATGGCGCGTGCTGCACGTCGGTGGAACATGGTTTTACCTTCTAATGGCAAAACATCGGAATGCATGGCGGTTTTGAGAACTTGCATGGAACTGACCTGTTACGCTTACGCTGTGAAAAATCAACGCGCACTCTATATAAGCTAGCGGCAGACAGCAATAGGTATTCGCTGTAACGACCAATTCAGAGTCCGGGCCTTGCGTTTTCGTAACACCAAATTAAAATACACCACACCTTAATTTTCGCGGCGTTCTCGTTCACATATGCAAGTTAGGGTCAAAATAGCCAAAAAGCACAATTATTTGGTGGTTTTTCAAGAAAGTAGATGCATATGGTTTTGCTGAAGAAATCATCACTTATGGTGATACATACGGTATAACTGTAACAAAATGATTACTTTGTCTTTAAAATGAACCATTTTTTCGTATTTTGTATATAGTTATATTCATGACTAGGTGCATTTTCGCTCTCATTTTGCGATTGGCAGATCACACGTTCACTCACTAAGAACAGCAACACATTTCTGTATACGGAGCCCTCATCAATGCTGCAGAAAGTCGCCATTGATAACGTTGAGATAGGTATGTACGTCGAGCAGATCGAATCTCAGCATGCCCGTACAAAAATGAAGAAACCCGGCTTCATCCGACGCCAAGAAACCATAGACAACCTGCGCAATAAAGGCGTGCTGTTCGTGTACGTCGATGCCGACCAAATCACCTCAGACGAAGACATTCGTTATCACGCTACCAAAGTCGGTAAACACTCCTCGATTAACGGTAACGATGAGTTCGGCTCTGCCAAGGAGCTTGTTGATACGTCAAAGAAGCAGCTTAGTAAGTTGCTCACCGATATTTATGAAAACAAGCCTGTTGATATTGAGCCGGTTAAAGAAGTGAGCTCCGACATCGTAGATAACATCTTCGAGCGTCGTGATGCCGTGCTTTGGATAAGCGGTATTCGCGAGAAGAGTGCTTACCTGCTTGAACACTCGATGAATGTCGCCTTTCACCTCGTAAACTTTGGGCGCTTTCTCGAATTAGACAGAACCACACTGGAAGAACTTGCCATCGGCGGTCTGGTTCATGACATCGGAAAAATTCTGGTGCGTGATGAAGTGCTGAACAAACCTGGCAAGCTAACCGACGAAGAATTCCTTCACATGAAGGAGCACCAAACCCTTTCTCAACCTGTGCTCGACAGCATGCTCGATTTGCCCCAGACCAGCAAAGACGTGAGTTTAATGCACCACGAAAAAATTGACGGTAACGGCTATCCAAATGGGTTGAAAGGTGATGAACTGACGCAAATCGGGCGCATGGCGTGTATCGTTGACATCTATGATGCATTAACTGCTGAACGTTGTTACAAGCCTGCACTTTCTCCTTCTGAAGCATTCAAGATCATGATCGGGTTGACCCCTTTCCACCTTGACCCTGACCTGCTGAAGAAATTTATCCGCTGCATTGGGTTCTATCCGATCGGTTCTGTGGTTGAACTGAGTAACGGACGCGTTGGATTGGTATGCAAAGAAAACCCAGACGATCTGATGACGCCAACCGTGAAGCTGTTTTACTCCGCAAGAACAGAAGCTTTCCGTGAAGTGGAATACGTAGATTTACGAAAGCGTCCTGATTTGAAAATCATCCGCGGTATCACCGAAGCAAAACTCAAGAAATCCTTCAGCGACTTCCGCTAAGTCGCTGTATCCGCTCTATCACTCCCCTTAACTGCACTAAAATCCGCCAGTCGCACGTTATTCTCATGTTATTGCATGACCAACCGTCTTGGTTTGCTTATAATGTTTCGCTCATTTACATGTGGAATAAGAAAAATGCGAGTTTGTGGCGTCGACTTTAAAAGCAATGAAGCGAACATCTGTCTAGTAGATCTAAGCCAAGGCCTGTTTGATGTGCCAGATTGCCGTGCACGCAAGTTCACCATCACTGATGGCGCAAGCACTGAGCAAATCCGTCAGTTCCAACGTCAGTTTGTAAAACTGATGGACGACTACAAAGTGGACAAAATTGTTATCCGCGAGCGTCCAATGAAGGGTAAATTCGCAGGCAGCGCAGTCGGCTTCAAAATGGAAGCAGCACTGCAACTGATTGAATCCCTAGAGTGTGAAGTGTTCACTGCTGCAGCAATGAAAGAGTCACTGAAGCGCAACCCTGTAATGGTTTCAATGAAAGAAGTAGGTCTGAAGCAATTCCAAGAGCCTGCTTTCCAAGTTGCTTGCGCATACTTGAATAAGTAATCTTTCCAAAACAGGCCGCTACTTGCGGCCTGTTTTCTCTCCGCTCTACACGCCAGAAAATAAGGATGTTCTCATGGCGAAATACCAGCACCGCTATTCTTCCCCGCTTGGCACCATTACGCTCACCGCCACTGACAAAGGGCTTACGTCTCTTTCCTTACCGGAATTCAAATACGACGTCCCTGTGTCTGATGAACACATAGAAGACGCCTCCAAGTTTATCGATGCCGTCGAACAGCTAGATCGTTACTTTGCCGGTGAAAACGTCGAATTCAATGTCGCGTTAGACCTTCAAGGGACCGCATTTCAGCAATCCGTTTGGACACTCCTGCAAGCTATCCCCGCTGGTGAAACACGTTGTTATGGTGATTTGGCACACTTGCTTGGCAAGCCCACTGCGTCACGCGCCGTTGGCGCAGCCAATGGGCAAAACCCTATTGCGATTATTGTTCCGTGCCACCGTGTGATTGGTAAAAATGGCAAGCTGACCGGATATGCGGGTGGCCTTTCAGCCAAAGAATGGCTGTTAGCGCATGAAGAGAAAATGGCGCGCTAACAACCTAAAGGGATTCGAGAGAAAAAGATTCGAGCAGCAACTGTGCTTGGCTTTCAGCACTTTGCTTTCAACACTTAGCTCTCAGCTCGCAGCCACCAACATACGTTGTGCCAGCAGCTTGATAAATCGAAGAGGCGTAATCCGATAACCAAGGTGAAGATAAAACCCGTGCGCCTCTTCACGGCTAATGTGGCTCGTTACTTCAATGCGCAGACAATGGTTTCGTTTTAACTGCGCTTCTGCGTTTTCTAAAAGCTGTTTTCCTATACTCATATCCCTGAAGTTCTCATCTACTGCTATGGCAGAAATGCGTCCCCAAGGCGTGCCATCATGCACGACATCAACAACATGATAGGTCACAAAGCCCACGACCATGTTGCAAAGCTCTGCCACCAAAATACCGTCGCTTTCCCGTTTCATAACACGCTCAATGCGCGCTTCCGTTTCTTCGAGTGTTGCGGGATAGCCGAGGGTTTCGCAGAGCGCATTAATGCGCTCTGCATCCTCCACCGTTGCTGGTCGAATATCCATGGACTGCTCCATATCAGTAGCTCGCGGTTTCAGTCGCGCCAGTCACGGAGCGCAGGCTTACACGGCGGTCAAAGAAGTAGCCTTCACGGTCGCCATCGGTTTCAATGGCCAGTTGGTCGCCATATGCGGTTGCGCTTAACTGTGCTGGGTCAACGCCCTGCTCGACTAAGTAATCGAACACCGCTTGAACACGCTTTTGTGACAACGTCAGGTTGTAGTCTTCATTACCACGCACATCTGCGTGTCCTTCTAAGTCCCATTGAACATCAGGTTGTTGTTGCATGAAGTAAGCAACTTCGTCTAACTGCTTTTGGAAATGCGGTTCAATCTCAGACGAGTTGGTGCGGAACTGAATATCCATCGCCAAATCTAGCTCGACGTTTCGCTCTTGCATCGCAGCTTTCAGCGTAGCGATTTCAATCTCATTTTCTGCGTAAAGCTCTTTAAATGAATTCAGGCGCTGGTTTTCATCCTGCATTTGCGTGATCAACTCAGCCTGGGTTTTGTTTTCTTCTTCAAAGGTGGCGACCTGTCCAATCAAACCACCAACAACCGCACCAGCAACTGCCCCCACTGGGCCACCGATCACTGCACCTAAAGCTGCACCACCACCAAAACCGATAAGCCCAACCGTTGAATCACTCTCTGTTTGGTAGCTCTGTTCACTCGCATACGCCGTTGAAAAAGCCATTGGGATAACGAGGGAGATAGCAGCTAGCGTTTTATTCAGTTTTTTCATTTTGATTTCCTCATCCTGATAAGGGGTGGGTGTATTACCCGTGTCTTGTTTCGATGAGGTCATTAAACCAAGCCAAAATGGCATGCTGTGGGAGCAAAAAAGGCAATGTGCGGGGCAATTGTGGCAAAAAAATGGCTTTTGCCTTATTCGCCGCGAACCCCTTTTTCCGCCCGTTTTTTGCGGTATAGTCGTTCTATCTACTGTTTGATTAATTGAGTAAAAATGAAACGTATCGCCATTGTTGAAGATGAACCCGCCATTCGCGAAAACTACGCCGACGTGCTTAGAAAGCAAGGTTATGCCGTATCAACATATGCCAATCGACCAGATGCAGAAGACGGATTCAAACAGCGTCTGCCTGATCTCGCCATTATTGATATCGGGTTGGCTGACGAAATCGACGGCGGCTTTCATCTCTGCCAATCCCTGCGGGCAATGTCTGCAACTTTGCCCATCATCTTCTTGACCGCCAGAGACAGCGACATCGACACCGTGGTTGGCCTTCGCATGGGTGCTGATGATTATCTCACCAAAGATGTGTCTCTGCCCCATTTGATGGCGCGTATTGCTGCTCTCTTTAGGCGCAGTGATCTCTTGAACCAAGCTCGGCAGAAACCGAATCCATCCTAGAACGTGGAAAGCTATTGCTTGATTTGAATCGCATGCAAGTGAAGTGGGATGAAAACACTGTCGACCTCACCGTTACTGAGTTTTGGCTGGTTCATGCGCTGGCAAAACGTCCAGGCCATGTAAGAAGCCGCCAAGACTTGATGCAAGAAGCACATGTGGTGTTGATGACAGCACCATCACTTCTCACGTTAAGCGTATTCGCAAGAAATTCATCGCGCTAGATGACAGCTTTGATCATATCGATACGGTTTACGGCATGGGTTATCGCTGGGACAGCAATAAATGAGAACCCTGCTCTCTCGTGTCTGGCATGTGCTTTCCGGCATCAGAACCAAAGTGGTGCTGTTGTCGGGTTTACTGCTGTTACTCCCGCTGATTGGCTACAACTATGTCTGGGAACTAGAAAACGTGTTGCGTCAGGGGCAAGAGCAAACCCTAATGGGCTCGGCTCGCGCTTTTTCTATGGCTCTGAATCAACAGCCAGAATTGTTTGAACGACAACTCAACACCAAGCCAAGACTCGAGGAAGGCAAAGACCTTTATGCGCTGGCACTTCAAACGCCGATTGACCTTGATGGGTCTGCATTGGATTGGCAGCGATATCGCGCGCATACTACCCAGTACCGCGATCCGTATGTGCTGTTTAGTCGCACACCGTATAACCACGATGAGGTGAACTTTGACCTCTCTCTGGGTAGCGATGGACATGACGTTTACGCCTTGGTGGAAGTGACGGATAAAAATCCCGTACTTCATCGTGAAGATTCACTTCGCATCGACAGAAATGATCACCTTGTCATCACGCTAACCACACCTGAAGGCGAACTAAAACGTTACGCCGTCACTGCAAGCCGTAGCGGCAAAGCGGATGTCACGCTGATAGACACAGACATTGCGGATTACGAGCACAATTTCCCTTCTGATGCGATTAAAGCATGGTGGCAAGAAACCGCGACAGGTTACACCATTGAACTGGCATTACCGGGTTGGTTGATTGGTGAAAAGCTTAGCCTCGCCTACTACAACGTAAACGACAGATTTAATCGTGATGTTGAAACCATTATCGCGACATCAAATCCGCGAAGTGCCGAAACGCTCGGCACCTTCTTGGTGCCATCACCCAAAATCGAAAAAGTGCTGTCTGATATGGAAGATGGATCTTCCGTTGTTTGGGTGGTCGATAAGCACGGGCGCGTACTCGCCAAGGCCGGAGACCTGCAATCGGCCAATGGCGTATGGGAAACCACGATTAAGTACCAAGATGCACCTGAAGGCGTGATGGGTTGGTTGCAAACGCATTTACTCAATCCGCTTTACTATCAATTGCTCGAAAGGCCACCAGAGGAGATTGTCGATGCCATGCAAAGTGCGGCTATTGTGCGTGGCGTTGATGTTCAACAGGCCCTGCTAGGCCGGCCTTATGCCAATTGGCGTGTTACACCAGAACAAGGTGAGATGATTCTCTCGGCTGCATATCCTATTAAGGTTCATGGTGATGTCATTGGCGCAGTCGTGGTTGAAGAAACCACCAAAGGCATTAAAACACTGCGCAACAAGGCACTGGAACAATTGTTCAACGTTCTACTTGCGGTGATATGTACTGGTGTCATCGTTCTGCTTCTGTTTGGCTCTCACATTTCCCGTCGCGTTAGAAAACTGCGCGATGATGCAGAGAGTGCCATCGACCCACAAGGGCGTGTGAAGCATCAGTTAGAGCCGATTGCCAGTGCCGATGAGATTGGCGACCTTTCGCGTACCTTGTCGACCATGGTGACACGGCTCTCTGACTACAACAGTTACTTGGAAAAGATGTCTTCGAGCTTGTCACATGAGCTGCGCACGCCTGTTGCCGTTGTTCGTTCGTCTCTCGAAAACTTGTCTTTCGTTACCCAAGATGACGATCAACAGCGTTACATCGACCGTGCGCAGGAAGGCGTGAGCCGACTTGCTACCATCCTTTCGAGCATGACAGAAGCCACGCGCTTAGAGCAAAGCTTTGAACATGCCGAAAAAGTGGCCTATCCGCTCGACAAGGTAATTGAAGGCTGCGTACAAGGCTATGAGTATGCCTATCCCGAACAAGCATTCTCACTAAAAGTGACCGAAGGCAACTATGGGTCAAACGGCGTGCCTGAATATGTCGCTCAACTGCTTGATAAGTTGGTGGCCAACGCCGTCGAGTTTCGAACGCCCGATACGCAAATCGATGTCTATCTCACACAACGAAAAGACATGGCATGCATCACGGTTTCGAACACTGGTCCCTTATTGCCAGAAAATATGGGAAATCAATTACTCAACTCTATGGTCTCAGTACGTAATGAACGCCAGAAGTCAGATAAACCGCATTTGGGATTAGGGTTGTACATCGCGCGATTGGTCGCGGAATTCCACGGTGGTGACCTGACTATTTCTAATCGATCTAATAAAGAAGGTGTTGTCGTCACCGTCCTTCTTCCTCTGGCGTAAACTTAATAGCCAAGCACGCAAAGTCTGCATCACTGGCGTGCTTGGTTTTGTCGTCAAAAACAGGGAGTGGTTAATGAAACTCTACGAAAAAGCACCGGCACCCAGCGCAAGACGCGTCAGCCTATTTCTCGCTGAAAAAGGCATTGAGATACCACGTGTAGACGTTGATATTCGAGGTGGTGAAAACATTACAGACGAGTACAAAGCCAAGAGCGTGAATGGACGCATTCCTATGCTTGAGCTTGATGATGGCACAACCATTTCTGAATCCATTGCCATTTGCAGATACCTAGATGCGGCCTTCCCCACCGACCATAACCTATTCGGTTCTACGCCTGAAGAAATCGGCAAAGTAGAAATGTGGAACCGCATCGTCGAGTTACAGGGCCTCTTCACCGCCTTTCAAGCGTTACGAAACCTCACTGGTATCTATAGCGACCGCGAGCGTTGTGTTGAAGCTTGGGGCGAAGAGTCAAAGCTACGTGTCATCGAGTTTTTGCCGGTACTAGAAAACAGACTGTCAGCGTCGCCCTATTTGGCGGGTGAGCATTTCTCTGTGGCTGATATATCTGCTTTCATCATGTGCCAGTTTATCAAGAACATGGATATCCACATTGATGATTCCTATCCAGCCATCAAAGCGTGGATGGAAAAAATCGGTCAACGTGACGCATTCAAAGATTCGTAAAAAGGAGTGTTATCATGATTGAGCTCTACACTGCAGGCACACCAAACGGACACAAGATCTCTATCGCACTTGAAGAAATGGGGTTGCCGTATGAACTTCATGCACTCGACTTGATGGCAAAAGATCAGAAAAAACCTGACTTCTTGCCATCAATCCCAACGGGCGGATCCCCGCCATCGTAGACAGGGAAAACGACAATTTCGCCGTGTTTGAATCTGGCGCAATCTTGTTATATCTCGCTGAAAAAACGGGTAAGTTCTTGCCGCTAGATCCTAAAAAACGCAGCCAAGTCATCCAATGGCTGATGTTCCAAATGGGTGGTGTGGGACCGATGATGGGTCAAGCCAATGTGTTCTATCGCTACTTCCCAGAAAAAATCCCTGCGGCCATTGAAAGATACCAAAATGAAGGACGACGACTGTTTGAAGTCATGAACGGTCAATTGGAAAACAATGCGTATCTTGCTGGCGACGAATACACGATCGCGGATATCGCCACCTGGCCTTGGGTAAGAATTCACGAATGGAGCGGCATTGATATTTCAGGGTTGCCACATCTTCAACGCTGGGTAGACGAACTGGCTGAGCGTCCAGCCTGTCAGAAAGGCATTTTGGTGCCACCGCCGTCTGAGTTGTCAGATGAAGAACGCGCCAAGCAGATTTCGAAAATGGTGACCAAGTAACGGCACTTTAGTTGCAGTCACTTTAACTTAAACACCAAAAAGCCATCCTGAGATGGCTTTTTTTAAGCTTGCTTAACGAACTCTATAAAGACTTGGTTATCTGAGTATTCAACTTTCGATACCGTGCCGTCGACGACGAAAGAGGTCTTAATGACAATTGGACCACCCTGCTGCAAAGGTTTGTTGTTTTTTAGACTGGGTAGCGACAGCTCAGGATCCAGACCAATTTCGTTACAGAAGCGATAAACGAACCCGCGCTCCATTGGCACATCACCCCTCAGTGTTTTTGAGAAGTCGAGTTGGCTAATGCCCAGACGTTTTGCCATTTCGATTTGTGTGATTCGCAATTTCGCTTTGTAAGACATCCACGCATCGTAAATTGTCTGACGGTCGTGATAGGTAAATTCCATGTTTCCTCGCTTAGAACCTATCTATTGGATACATGGATGTTACGTTAGCAAACGATAAACTATGTCAGTGAGAGGTAAGCTGACGGTAAGCTCTTGTCGTTTCGCTTACTCTTCGCTATCGTATCGCGGTCAAACACAAAAGAGAGTTACCATGAGCTACAACCTTGCCCTGCTGCCACCTGATGAAAAACAAAAAATCGAACTCGACAAACAAGCATCTTATGCGGTTTGGCAGGTAAAAAACTCACTGGCAGAAAGAGGCATTCTCGCAGAGCAGGCAAAGGCCATTGCGAATGAAGATGAACGTGCACACTTCATAGATTGCGTTGAAAAGTATTCAAAAAAAATGGGGCTCTAAGCCCCATTTTCTTGTCTGTCACTTACCACTTATCGTTTAGTTAGCAACGCCACGTATTTGTTACTGTCATCGCAGTAAACAATACGGCAGTTAAAATTCTTGCTGTCTGCAATCTGGCGAAGCGTCGACATACCGATATCAAACCACGGCACCTCTTCACTGACTCTTCCGTCGAATTCAAACGTTAGGTGACGAGTTCGATAGCCTTCATAGCGCAAGTTTTCGGAACTCAAAATGAGTCGCCCGCCGGGATACAGATTACGATGTGCTAGGTCGAGGAAATGGAAAAAGTTACGAATGTGCCCAAGTTGCCCAACCACGCCACGCAGAGCAAGCCAAGTGAAAGTGCGGTCAAACATGGGGTGTTGGTCGAACAAATGACCACAGATAACAGAAGGAACACCACGTTGATGCATGATTGCACAGGCGATGGGTGAGTTATCTATTGAGATAACCTTGATGCCTTTTGCGACAAGAAACAGTGAATGTTCACCGCTGCTCGCACCGATGTTTAAAACGCTTCTGCGACAGTAAGACAGGGCGATTCGATCCGTCGCCACATCTTCCGGTCGGCGAAAGAAATCTGACGTTGGGATGACTGACGTACCATTGTTTTCCCTAACAATGAGCTTCCCTGACTTGTTGCCATTATAATAGCTGGCAAGTGCGGTTCCGAATACTTCTACTACGCTCTGCATGGCTAATCCCCCTGTTATTCAACTAAGAGAATACGCCGATGCAATACAGAGATGTGTCTCATTTTAAAAACAACCGAAGCATATCAGCATAAAGTTCTAATACTTGTTTACACTCTTACTTTGCTGATTTGTGCACATCGAAATAAGTGCGAAGTTCGTCAATATGTTAGTAAACCATACGAATATAGGAAGGATCAGACTGATCGCATCAAGGGGTGGCTTGCGCGTTTGAATTTACGCTTGTTTTCATACATTGACCCATCTGCATTGCTAAGCCATTGCTCCGCGGAATCAATTTCAGACGTCAACTCAACCGCACCGAGACTCAACGAAATTTTCACGTCCTCAGGAAGACCCGGAGACGTGATCTCACCACTCAGTCGCTCTAGAATTTGCGGCACCTCTTTCTCCGCCGCATGGCGAAGTAAGACGACAAATTCATCACCACCAATCCGACCGGCAACGTCTGTATCTCGAATATTGCTAGAGAGATGATCAGCGATTGAAATCAATACCCTATCGCCTACTTCATGCCCGTATGTGTCGTTTATCGCTTTGAATCCGTTCGCGTCAAAATAGACTAAAACGGATGGATCGCCGGTTTGACCATACTGATGGTATGCGTCCTCAACATCCGTCATGATGGCGTGTCGAGACTTAATGCCTGTCAACGTATCGAAGTCTACGAGGTCTCGCAGTTTCTTCGCCATCACCATCATATTGTCACGTTGGTCTATTTCGTAAGTGATATCTGTTAGCGTACCGACCCGATAAATGAGGTCTCCGTTCCCGTCATAAACGCAATGCCCGCTATCCCTCACGTGTTTAACTCTATGGTCTGGAAACACGAGGCGATAATTGATACTCCAAGAGTCCGTTTGCGGAGAAAAACGCATTTCAGCAGCAAGATCCCTGTCATTAGGGTGGATCCGGTTTAAGAAAGCCCGAGGATCACTGTAAAGTTTTTCGACAGGTTCTTCCCATACTGTGTCATAGCATTTGTTGACGTAGAGCAGACGCATTGGATCGGGCGCAGAGATCCAAACGACGGAGCTGACATTTTCAGCAATGGCACGGAATCGCCTCTCCGAGGTCGAAATGACTTCTTGCAGTTGCTTTTCTTCGTGAATGTTCACAACGGCCACAATGTAACGCTGCGGCTTTCCGGGTGGTGCCAGGCGAGTAACGTACGTTCTCACCCAAATGTGATGACCGTTTTTGTGAATGTAGCGTTTTTCAACGCTGTACTGAGAACGGTTGTTTTGGGCGAGGCATTGCCTTAGCGGCCTTTCCGAATTAGCGTCCGAGTTGAAGGAGAGCTCGTCCTCTTTCACATTTCTCAGAGCCTCTTCCTGATAACCAACGAGATGACAGAACGCCGAATTAACTTGCTCAAAACGCCCTTCTTCATTGACGATCGCCATGCTCATAGGCATTTGATCTATACATATTTCCTGATCATTTTGTTCGGTGTACGGCGAGAAGGACGCGATAAAAAGTTTATTGGGATGCGTTGAGGCCAGCGTGACACTCAAAAGGTGAATACCTGTCTGCCCGTTTAGGACGACGACATTGCGATAGATGGATTCATGTTGATTAGTTGAAGACACGTCAAAGAAGCACTTCACTTCAGCCCATTGTCGACGAGAAACACAACCGTCAAACGTAGCGATGTCCTCACTCACTACAGAGCGCAGAAGTTTGAAGCCTTCTCCATTTATATGAACAATTTCCCCTTGTTCATTAATGAGCAGCATTGGTACAGGAGCCAAATCGAAATAAGGCAACTGACTCGGGCTTTGACTTTTAAACATTCTGAATAGCCGTGTCCATGTCCTAACAGAAAATGCAAAACTAGGTGCATGCTCTTCCAAGGGCTTTGCACTCAAGCAATATACTAGCGGCATGCGAGACAGACATTTGTCTCAATTTTACGTCTTGCGAATAGTTCTTAGAAAAGTGACTGTTTTCAAAAAAGACGCGAGATTAACACGAGGTCTCACTGATGCTATCACACATAAATTCAAATGTGACAGCGTCACTATTTCCCATTAGTTATAATGAATGCGGGTAAGGAAGGTGACCGACTTTCACCCAAAGCAAGGTGTCTTCTTCGGCGAAAGGGTTGTATTCAAACATGTGCGGATTGCGAATCCAGGTGCCCGCGGGATAGCGACCAAACTCATCTCGGTACTCTCCTTCCAGCACCAAGACTTCTTCGCCACAAAAATGTGAAATGGAGAAAAAGTGTTGACCCGCTGGCCATCGAATCATCGCGACTTGTTCTCCATTAAACTCATGGAGCGGTAACATCTTTAGGTGTCCTTGAGCATCTATCCAACCTTCATCAGATTTCGTGTCAATTCGCACGGAATGATGGTCGTTGGCGGAAAACTGGTGAAGCTTTACGAAGAGCGTACAGCCCTCTCTGCTATAGGGTGAATGAGAAGATCCGGGAGGATTTCTTAAATAGGTTCCAGCGGGATAGTCGCCGTGTTCATCAGACAAGGTACCACTCAGCACCAGAATCTCTTCACCAAGCGGATGGTCGTGCTCAGGGAAATGGCTGTTAGCGTCATACTTAACGATGCTGGTCGCATGCCCTCGTTCCTCATGTTCACGAGAAAGAGGAATTCGTGTCACACCTGAACTAGGCGATGACTGCCAGTCGCTATTGAGAGTATCGATGATGATGCGTTGGTCGAATTGCATATTCAGCATAAAAGCAGTCCTCAAAAAGGAACGCTGAATCAAAAATATAGCAATGACTGTAAGAGTGATTCGTCCCAAACGTTAGAACGTTGGGGTATCAATTTTGTAGGACAGAAAAGAAAAAAGCCGGCTTTCGCCGGCTTTTCGATGATTAAGCTTCGCTGTGACGACGTTCACCACGGAATGAGCGCTGCTCACCACCACGGTCACGGTTGAAGCGACGCTCGCCGCGCTCACCGTTACGGTCACCACGAGGGCCACGGTTGCCATCACGGTCGCCGCGAGGACCACGTGGGCCACGGTCGTCAAAACGACGGTTGCCACGGTCACCACCGTTGCGATCGCCACCGCTACGACGGCGTGGTGGAGACATGTCTACATGACCTTCAACCAGCTGTGCATCAGTTGCTTTCTGGCGAATACGCAGTTGCTTCAGTTGACCCAGAATTTCTTTTGGCATCTTCTTAGGCAGTTGAACGTAAGTGTGGCCAGTAGCCAGCTTGATAGAACCAATGAATTGCTTCTCCAAGCCCAGTTCGTTTGCGATTGCGCCAACGATGTCTTTAACTTGTACGCCTTGGTCACGGCCAACTTGCAGTTGGTACGTGTCCCAATCAGCAGCATTGTAGCTACGACGCTCACCGCGCTCACGGTTACCGTCACGTGGGCCACGCTCACCGCGCTCACCACGTTCGCTACGACGACGGCTTTCACGCTCAAGCGCTGCTACCATTGGGTCTGGACCGTGGTAGAACAGAGGACGCTTACCTTGCTGACGCTGAAGCAGCATTGCCGCCAGAGTCGCAGTGTCAACTTCGATCTGCTCTTGCAGTTTCTCGATCAGACCAACGAATGCTTCCAGGCTCTCGCCTTCTTTCTGCTCTTGCAGTTCAGCAGCCAGTTTGGTCAGACGCGCTTCTGCTACTTTGTCACGCATTGGAAGTTGGATTTCTTCCATGCGCGTTGAAGTAACACGCTCGATAGTACGCAGCATACGGATTTGGTTAGTACGAACCAGAAGGATCGCTTTACCCGCACGACCTGCACGGCCAGTACGACCGATACGGTGGATGTACGACTCAACATCGAATGGGATGTCGTAGTTAAATACGTGTGTAATACGTGGCACATCAAGACCACGAGCAACAACGTCAGTCGCAACCAGAATGTCGATTACGCCGCGTTTGATATGATCAACAGTACGCTCACGCAGAGACTGAGGAATATCACCGTGCAGAGCAGCAGCTTTGAAGCCACGCGCTGACAACCAGTCAGCCAGACGCTCGGTGTCCTGACGGTACGTACGAATACGATTGATGCGTCAGTTTCTTCAGTTTCCAGAAGACGAGCCATTGCTTCGTCTTTCTCTACGCCTTTAACAACCCAGAATTGTTGCTCAACTTTCTCAACAGTACGGTTGCTACCCGCTACGTCGATACGAGCTGGGTCACGCAGGAAGCGATCAACGATTTCTTTAACCATTGGAGGCATAGTTGCAGAGAACAGAACGCGTTGTGCTGTTTCTGGAGCTTGTTCCATGATCCAAGTAACGTCGTCAACGAAGCCCATCTTCAACATTTCGTCTGCTTCATCCAGAACGAATGTGTGTACTTCGTCTAGTTGTAGACGTTCACGGTTGATCAGGTCTTTAACACGACCTGGAGTACCCACAACAATGTGAGCACCATTACGCAGTGCGCGCATTTGATCTACGATCGACGCACCACCATAAATTTCCAGAACCTTCAGGCCTTCAATTTTCTTACCAAGCAGTTTAACTTCTGCAGCAACTTGGATAGCCAGCTCACGAGTAGGCGCCATTACGATGGCTTGTGGTTTACGCTGGTCTAGGTCCAGTTTGTTCAGCAGAGGCAAAGAGAATGCAGCGGTTTTACCGGTACCAGTCTGTGCTTTACCCAGTGCATCAACACCGGTCAGAAGAAGAGGAATAGAAGCCGCCTGAATAGGAGTTGGCGCAACAAAGCCAATCTCGTCAAGAGCGGAAAGGATGGTTTCAGCCAGATCTAGCTGGCGAAATTCAGTAACAGTATCTTGCATTGGGATCCAATATATAGACAAAAGTAACGGGCCCTTCTAGCGGTTTCGCACTGTTATTTCTTACTGATGCAGGGTCAATGTAATAAAAACAATGACGTCCTACTCTCTGCAACAGCAACTAACGCTATGGGCCTCGGCAATAAGGGTCAGCATTCTGCGCCAGTAAACTAAAAAAAGCCAGAAAAAATTGAACAACTTCACAATTCTTTCTACGACTGCTGTCTTTTTGACTGCAAACGATTAATAACGCAACGTTTCGCTGCTATTTCAGACACCAAGTTCTCACTTACGTCCAATTCATTAGTCGAAGCAAAAGCGGTTTCGCCCTAATTTCTCAGCAATCAAACAGGCTTTTTCTGCTTTTTTTAACACGTTGCTAGATTTGGTAAGCATCCCAACACAATCAAAGGCCACGCCCACACTCAATGTGATCCTTTGATAATACTGAGAAACCAGATTCTCGATGTTCCGATGGTACGTTTCATCGACTATTTTGGTGGCGATGTCTTTGAGCAAAACCTCATCATGGGTTTGTACTAGAACGGCAAATTGTCCCTCTTTTATTACGCACAACAAATACTCGTCAAAATCTTTCAGGTGTCCCCTCAAGTCGTCGGCAATAGAAAGCATTAAACGACGTGCCAATGCGACCCCATAACGCTTTTTATACCCTTGATAGAAGTCCACCGAGATGACGCCTACTGTCACTGGCATTTTGTTTTTCTTTGCTGACTTAATAAAAGTCGGTGCTGCCATGGTTAAATAGCTCGCATTTAGCAGGCCGTTGTTTGGGTCTTGAATGTTCAGCCAGCGCATCTGCTGACGAGCCATGATGAGTTGGTTTTCAATTTCACTATCACGCTCAGCTTGCACTCGGATTTGCTCTTGAAGTGCATAAAACCTTTCATCAGCCGCTTCCGTCTCACGGAGCTTGATGATTTTCTGACATACAGAGGCCGCGAGAAGCTTGAACGCTTCTTTCTTGGGAGCGTCTAGCGGAGACTGCGTCAGCAGGTTGTCTGCAGCTAACCAACCAATGCAATCATCACCATCCCACATCACCATCATGATGTTCCAGCCCACCCCAACCTGCTCGGTACCGAAATATAGCGGGACGTTTTCTTTAACGATAAGTTGATTCTGTTTGGAAAAGGCCTCTTCCATAAAAAGGTTGTTAGGCATTTCCGTGCGAAAATCTGAACGGTCTACGACATTGCCGTCAATGTCTGTCCCCCACGTACCCCACATTTCCGCTTTGTCGACATCACAAAGGAAAATCCCCATGCGGTCTATCTGCAGTTTGCTTCGTCCAAGTTCAACCGCAATACGGCACAACGCATGAATGGTCGTCGCTTTGGTAAAACGCAGAGAGATTTCGTGTAAGCTTTTTATATAGGAGAGCTGAGAGGTTAGTTGGTGGTTGTTTAACGCAAGATTGAGTTCATTCTGGTGCTTGTCGAACTTCACTTGCTTGAGCTGTTGCTGCAGGATCAAACAGTTTAGATTTTCGTATGCTTCTTCGAACACCCAATCAAAGAGATGTGGTGTAAACGACCGTGCCCCAGATGTGCATTCTGCTTCTATAAAGAGATAAGCAAGGGTTTTCTTGCCTTTCTTTAATCGTAGAACCGTGTGTTCCCAAAGCGCATTTTCTTTTCGCCACACACCATTGACTGGCACTTCACCAATTAAGGAAAATTCACGTTCGCAACGACGCGCTTCTTCTTCCCAATTGATGGAATAGCCACCGTATTCCTCTTCTGGTCTGAAGTCAGGATAAAAGTGAAACACTTGCGTTGTGAGGCTGGCACAGAGTAACGGTTTATCTTCTGGGATGACAAAAAGAGCGAGATTGATTGCACCAGTTTCCGTTTCTAGTCGGTTAAAAATGGTTTTACACCACTGTTCCAACGATTCTTCGATTTCAGTTTCTTCCGGCAAAGCAAGCGTTTCAGTATTTCCCATCAAACAGACCGTCATTTTGTAAGTTTTGTCTGACTATTCTGTCATCAACAATTAATTTGGCATTCAGTAGCGTACAAGTTTGAGAAGCCATACATAAAATTAACGAATCCCATACATCACTTTTTGAGGCCGGTGCAGGTCTTCTCAATATCTTCGCCTTCAAACCATGCTTTTCGCACTATAAAAGTGCACCAATGGATACACATATTGTATATCTGGTAATTTCTGAGCCTGAATGCCTTGGTTTTGACATCTTGAATCCGTATAGTGTGGCGGTTCACAATCTGAGACCAGGCTAATGTTTCAAGACAATCCATTACTTGCACAGCTAAAACAGCAAATTAAAGAAAGCATTCCTAAAAAAGAAGGCACCATCAAAGCAACTGAAAAGGGCTTTGGCTTTCTGGAAGTAGACAGCAAAACCAGCTTTTTCATCCCACCAGCGTACATGAAAAAAGTCATGCACGGCGACAAGGTGGTTGCTCTGATCCGCACCGAAAAAGAAAAAGAAGTCGCGGAACCAGACGAGCTGATCGAGCAGTCTGTTGATCGCTTTATTGGTCGTGTGAAGATGATTCGCGACAAGCTGAACGTGGTACCAGATAGCCCTCAGCTAAAAGATGCAATTCGCGCAAAGACACGCAAAGGCCTAAGCCAAAATGCACTTGCAGAAGGTGACTGGGTGGTTGCTCACCTTGTTCGTCACCCATTGAAAGGTGAAAACGGTTTCTTCTGTGAAATCAGTGAGAAAATTACTGAGTCAAACGACAAGATTGCGCCTTGGTGGGTAACGCTGGCTAAGCACAACCTGCCGAACGTTGAGCCTGCACCACAATCTAGCTGGGAAATGCTGGATGAAGGTTTGGTTCGCGAAGACCTGACTGACGTACCATTTATTACTATCGACAGTGAATCAACCAAAGACATGGATGATGCACTGCATACGATCGCAAATGAAGATGGCACCTTCACTCTGACTATCGCCATTGCCGATCCAACTGCTTACGTTGCACAAGAGACAGACCTAGATAAAGAAGCGCGCGAGCGTGGTTTTACTATCTACCTGCCTGGCCGCAATATCCCAATGCTGCCACGTGAACTGAGTGATGATCTGTGCTCACTACGCGAGGAAGAAGTTCGCCCAGCACTATGCTGTCGCGTGACGGTTCTGGCTGACGGTACGATTGAAGACAATGCGAGCTTCTTTGCTGCAACCATTAAGTCTCAAGGCCGCCTGTCTTATGACAACGTTTCTGATTTCTTTGAAAACGGAAGCTGCGAAAACTGGCAACCATCTGAAGTCATCGAAGAGCAAGTTAAAGCACTTCATGGTTTGGCAAAAGCACGTATGCAATGGCGTGAAACCAATGCCGTTACATTCCCAGACCGTCCAGACTATCGTTTTGAACTGAGTGCTGACAATGACGTTGTAGCAATCCACGTTGACCCTCGCCGCATTGCAAACCGCATGGTAGAGGAAGCGATGATCACCGCCAACATCTGTGCAGGCCGTGCACTGCGTAATGCGTTCGGTTTTGGTGTGTTCAACACACACGCAGGTTTTGCACCAGAGAAAATTGCTGACGCTCTCGCGCTAGTTAACGAACACGGTGCGGAAACGACGTTAGAAGAACTTCAAACCATCGAAGGCTTCTCTGCACTGCGCCGTTGGCTGAACACGCAAGAAACCACTTATCTTGATAACCGCATTCGCAAATACCAAGGTTACAGTGAGATCAACAATGCACCAGCACCTCATTTCGCGATGGGTCTGGATGTATACGCAACGTGGACCTCTCCAATCCGTAAATACGGCGACATGGTTAACCACCGCTTGCTGAAAGCTATCATCCGCGGTGAAACGTCAGCGCAAACACCTGACGAGCAAGTCGGTGACGAGTTGGCTTTGCACCGTAAACACCACCGTATGGCGGAGCGCGACGTCGCGGACTGGTTGTACGTACGTTTGCTGAAAGATGCAGTCGAGAAGAAGACCGTATTCAGTGCCGAGATCTTCGACATCAACCGCGCGGGTATGCGTACTCGCCTGCTTGAAAATGGTGCGATGGCATTCATTCCTGCCCCACTGATTGTCGATAACAAGAAGCGAATTGAATGTAACGGTGACACCGGCACCATCAACGTTGATGGCAATCTAGAATTCAAACTGGGTGACCAAATCGACGTTGTTCTTACTGACATTAAAGAGCCTACTCGCTCTATCGTTGGTAAGCCTACACGCGAATTCGCAGTGATTGCTGAAAAGCAAGAAACAGAATAAAGCGAATAATCCCGTTTTTTGAACGCAAAAAAGCCAGACATATGTCTGGCTTTTTTTATTGCTGATAATTTTAACAATGCGTTTTAGGAGCAATAAAAAACCCGGTCCATGAGCCGGGTTAGGTTACTTTTAACTTTTCATCGCTAAGCGGTGTAAAGTCCAGCTATGCAGTAACGCCAAATGTTGGACCAATTATAAGGTTGTCGGCGGCCAAACCAATTCCTTACAACTGTTTAATGTCCAGGCGGTCTCTAAGGACCTTATTGTTATGTGAGAAATTATCTCATTTTAACCTTGATGTGTGCTGACAATAGGGGGAACTATTTTGAGGTCAACACAAAATTATCAAGAGGTACGTCGCATTTCTAAAGCTTAAAAATGATATCGTTAATTTCTTTAAGTGACAACCATCACGTCATTAAGGTCTTTCGAAGTGATGTCGTTCTAAAAGTCCAAATTAACCAAGATTTCGCTTTGAATGTCATTGACTTACAAAAAGTGTAGTCAGTGTTTTTTAGTCTTGCCAAATTTTTAAAAATATTTTGTACATGCCATGACTAAAATACGTTACATGCAAGTTGCGAGCATTAGACTAGACATTCATTGCAGGCATATTAACAACTCAAAGCATTTACCTTGTTCTGTTATTTAAGACAAAAGCAGATTAAATTGGTTCAGTGGTGATTAATTAGACGATTATTTTTGCAACGGAGATCTAAAAAGAAAAAATCCCGCACCACTCTCATGGCCGGGACTCATAGCAGAATTGCCTGCTCAAGGACTCGATAGGTAATCTTAGTTTTCACATTTCACAATACTATTTCGCGGTTCCACGCTTAAGTGCACGTAATTCTGACTTCACTTGCTCTCGTGTTACGCCCACATCTCGTAAAAACGCGTCATCATCCATTCGATACTCTAACTCTTTCATTAATTGATGACGTCGCCAAGCCGACCAAAGTCTATGTGTCGTATTTGATACCAGCTCAATCTGAACCGAGAAAAACTTGGATAACAGTGTCTCTGAACGGGTTCTGACGATTTCTTTTATGTTCTCTCCCATGGCTGCCCCCTGCCGCTAACGCTGTTGCTTGTCTTGACAGGTCAATAATTAAACAATTTAATAATTCAGAAAAGCCAATATTATTTACCCAAAACATCAAAGGAGTTGATGTATGAAAAACCTAGACGTTGACCAACTCCGAACGCTGGTTGCGATTGTCGATTGCGGTAACTTTGCCTCGGCAGCAGACAGTGTTCACCGCACCCAGTCTGCGGTGAGTATGCAGATGAAAAAACTTGAAGAAATCACAGGCGTGAAGCTATTTCAAAAGAAAGGACGCAGGCATATTCTCACGTCTCACGGCATGACACTCGTCAGTTACGCCCGCCAAATGCTAAGCCTCAACGACGAGGCGGTTGCACATTTTCACAATCCCGATATGAATGGCTTGGTTCGCTTTGGCGTGTGTGATGACTACGTTAACTTGGTCTTCAGGAGAATCCTCACCGGATTTACGGAGCGTTATCCGAACCTGCAACTCTCTGTCCAGAGTAACAGCAGTCAACGTCTACTCAAGCAAGTCTTGGCGGGTCGTTTGGATCTCGCGTTGATCAACATTCACGATCACAGTTACCCCGCACAAGAGCTCTTCACCGAGAAGCTGGTATGGGCAAAAGCCAAACATGTCAGTTACTGCAAAGAAAGGCCCCTACCCATTGCCATCGAAAGTGATTGTCGTTGGGGCAAGCTCGCTATGGAGCTGCTCGATCGCCAAGGAGTGCCTTACCATGTTGTGTTGTCAGCAGCAGACTTCCACGGGTTAAATGCCGCCATTGAGTCCGGCATGGCCGCTTCCCTCATCGCGGCCTGTTCCATTACTGACAAAATGGATACGTTGGATTGGCTCGACCAACACTCGCATGAAACCTCGATTGTAAGTGGCCTGACGGTAAAACCCGGCGCCAGCGAGCCTGCTGTACTTGCACTCGCCAACTACATATCAGATTGGTATATCCGACGTAATCAGTCAGCGGCATAATAGAGCTTCTCGATTTAGAGAATTCAGGTAGTTAGCGGATTGCACAGGCTCCATACCTCCCCTACACTAGTTTTCAGTGAATTCTTAGTGTATTTGTCTGATTTATGCGTCTTTTCTACTCAGCGACATGTTTATGTTTCGGCAGTCTGTTTTTAACAGGCTGTGAAACGGCATCAGTGACACCTGATGTCACTCTCGTCACCCCGCCTTTGACGATAAATCCGTACCATAGCCAAGAAGAAAGCGTCACGATAAAGAATGTGAATTACGCTTTAAATCAATATTTTGATGAATGGAAAGGCACGCCTTATCGCTGGGGAGGAAGCAGTAAGAAAGGCATTGATTGTTCCGCATTTACACAACACGCTTACCATACAATTTTCGAACATCCGCTTCCCAGAACCACTATCCAGCAGGTGAAAAACGGCACAAAAGTGACCTTGTCCAACGCAAGCTACGGTGACTTGGTATTCTTTAAAACGGGTTCGCGCCGCTATCATGTTGGTATCTACATTGGGGAGCGCGAGTTTATGCACGCATCTACCTCAAAAGGCGTCATCATCTCTACACTCGACAATCCCTACTGGTCTACACGGTTTTGGCAGATTAGAAGCTACGTGACATCACCGTAAACTTGCTTTTATACCAAGGGTATTACGGATAAGACGGCAGTCTGTCTAAGGTCTTCTTAACTTTAGTTATATACCCAAAGTTTCTGTGGGAAATGATGCGTTCGCAATCCAGCAGTAGGAGATTGATACTATGTGTACCATTTTCGCGGGGCAAGATACGACCAACTACGAATTTCACACCCGTTCAGTCAGGCTTGGTGGACACTGCACCAGCGTGCGCCTCGAGAAAAAGTTTTGGGAAATCCTTGATCACATAGCCGCCTCTCAAGACATGAATACCAGCAGATTTCTCACCACCATTTACGATGAAGCTTTGGATATCAACGGGGATGTGTCTAACTTTGCCTCCTTGCTCCGTTGCAGCTGCATCTTGTATCTCAGCGACACAGAAAAAACCATGAGCATCGCCAACCAGCAACTCGCTTTCGCGCAAAAAGAAACATAAATTTAACATGCGGTAGCATAATACCACCTGTCTACCGCATCTCAGGCGTATGGTACATCTCACACCTTGTGGAGATTATCATCATGGCTAAAGCAATCCACTCAATGATCCGTGTGCTGGATCCCGAGATATCTATCCATTTCTATAAAGCCGCCCTCAATCTCGATGTTGACGCGCGCTTTGATTTTGATGGCTTTTCTCTGATCTACCTTCGAAATCCAGAAACAACGTTTGAGCTTGAACTTACGCACAATCACAGCAACACCGAACCTTACACTCACGGCTCTGGTTACGGTCACCTTGCCGTTTCAGTCAGCGACATCGAATCATCCCACGCTGCCCTCGTCGAGAAAGGTTTGTCTCCCACACTTATCAAATCCATGAGTTACCAGAACAAGCCCATGGCCACGTTCTTTTTTCTCACTGATCCAGACGGATACAAAATTGAATTCATCGAACGCTCCGGACGCTTTGCGTCCGTGTGAATACCGACAGACAGCAAGGAGGATTCACGATGAAGCAACAAGCAATGTCCAGAAGACAAATAATAAAACTCGGTCTTCTCAGTGCAACAACCGCACTGGCCTACTCTTCTTTGGGAATCGTCGTCCCAGACAAAAGTTGGGCTTTAACCGTCAACACACTTTCACCCACACAAGGAGAAAAACTGCTCTCCGTTTGCCGATTGATTTACCCGCATCCCAATTTAGCTGATACCTTTTACGCTGCTTCTGTTGAAAGTCTTGACGGCGCAGCAAGCGGAAATCCACAAACACGCGCGCTGATCGTTGAAGGTTTGGAATCACTAAACGATTGGGAAACACTCTCACCGAAACAACAACTCGCCGTGCTCGAAAAGATTGCCAGTTCCCCCTTCTTCCAGACGGTACGTGGAAACATGGTCGTTTCTTTTTATGACAATCCAAAAGTCTGGCCGAAGTTTGGGTATCAAGGTCCGTCTTATGCCAAGGGCGGATACCTTTTCAGAGGGTTTGACGACATCGACTGGTTACCAACAACGGCGAAGGAGTAGCGATTATGTCTGCCAAATTTAATTTGAATGATGATAGCGTTGTGGTGGTGATCGGCTCCGGTGCAGGCGGCGGCACGCTTGCAAACGAACTGGCACAAAAAGGCATTAACGTTGTTTGCCTCGAAGCGGGCTCTCGGTTGGATTACAAAACTGACTTTGAAAACAACGAATGGGGCATGTTCAGCAAAGAGGCATGGCTAGAACCAAGAACCACCTCTGGCACATGGGAAGTGGCAAGAGATTTCCCCGGCCTGCCTGCGTGGATTTGTAAAACGGTCGGCGGCTCGACACTTCACTGGGCGGGAGCTAGCCTGCGCTTTCAACCGCATGAGTTCAAAGCACTAAGCACGTATGGTGCGGTTGAAGGAGCCACACTGCTTGATTGGCCAATCACGCTGGAAGAACTCGCGCCATATTACGACAAAGCAGAAGACAAGATGGGCGTAACGCGAACGCACGACATTCCCGGCCTTCCCGGTAATAACAACTATAAAGTGCTTCAAGCTGGTGCTCAGAAAGTCGGTTACAAAAACGTTCACACTGGCCGCATGGCCATAAACTCTCAACCTAGAGATGGCCGCCCTGCTTGTCAGCAGATCGGGTTTTGTTTCCAAGGTTGTCGTGTTGCTGCCAAATGGTCAACGCTCTATACCGAAATCCCCAAAGCGGAAAAGACAGGCCATTTCGAATTAAGGCCTTTATCCCATGTCCAAACCATTGCGCATGATGACAACGGCAAAGTCACCGGCGTTTTGTATGTTGATGGTGACGGGAATCAGCAATTGCAAAAAGCACGCATCGTTTGTGTCGCTGGCAACTCTATTGAGAGCCCACGCATACTGCTCAATTCCGCCAGCGGAAAATACCCCAACGGTTTGGCTAATTCTTCTGATCAAGTGGGTCGAAACTACATGCGCCACGTTACGGGTTCCGTTTATGCGGAGTTTGAGAAACCCGTTCATATGTACCGCGGTACCACCATGGCTGGCATCATTACTGACGAATCCGTTCATGACCCATCCCGAGGCTTCGTAGGTGGCTTTGAAATGGAAACCTTATCCCTCGGTCTTCCTTTCATGGCGGCATTCCTCAAACCTGGTGCATGGGGGGAAGATTTCGCTAAATCTATGGAAGGATATGAAAATATGGCGGGCATGTGGATTGTTGGTGAGGACATGCCGCAAGCCAGTAACCGCATCACACTCAATGACGAGGTGAAAGACCAATACGGACTGCCTGTTCCCAATGTTCATTTTGACGATCACCCCAACGATGTCGCTATGCGCAATTACGCCTACGAACGTGGCAGTGATGTGTATAACGCGGTTGGAGCCGTTAAAACACACAAAGTGGTACCTTATCCTTCAACGCACAATTTGGGCACTAACCGTATGAGTGCGAAGCCAGAAGATGGCGTCGTTAACAAGTGGGGACAGAGTCATGACATTCCTAACTTGTTTATCTCAGACGGCAGTCAATTCACCACAGGAGCCGCAGAAAATCCCACGCTTACGATTGTCGCACTGGCTATCAGGCAAGCTGACTACATCGCTGACTCCATGAGTAAAAGACAGCTCTAATTGTCCACAGCAATCAAGCATTTCGCTTGATTGCTGTTTCTCCTCGATCACCAAGGAATAGCCGAACCATCGTGATGGAGCAACCTCCCAGACGTCTCCGGCGTTAACGCTTCGTAGATTTCTACCATTCGCTGCGCTGTAAGCGCTGGGCTGTACAACAGATCAGGTGGATGATTTTCCAAGAAAGGCTCTGATAGCTCACTCGGTGTCGTGCCGGGGTGAACGGCAACGACTGTGCTGTGTGGTGCGCGTCTTTTCCATTCAATCGAGAGGTTTTTAATCATCATGTTGAGTGCGGCTTTCGACATCCGATAGCTATACCAACCGCCTAATGCGTTATCCTCAATGCTGCCAACCTTGGCACTCAGTGATATCCATTTAAAAGGCTGGGATCGTTTCAACAATATCGACACAGCTTGCGCCGCATGGACATGCGACATCACATTGGTTTTCATTGCTTCTAGCAAATTCGATGTATTGAGGTCGCCCAGTTTCTTTTCCGGCAGACTTCCCGCCTTGTCGTTACCAAATCCATGCAACATGCCCGCACAATGGATAACCCCATCAACAGGATGCTCTTTGCTTCGCAACCATGCCTGAATATCGCCAACGCAATCAGCATTGCTGCAATCTATTTGTAAATGATCTTCTGGATTTTCAGTGTATTTCCGCCGGCTTATCGTCAGAACGTGATAATCAAGCTCCCTTAACCGTAAAACAATAGCCTGACCGATCGTTCCGTGTGAGCCAACCACCAATACCGACCTCTCCTTCATGTGCGCAATGCCTCTTCTGCTACTATTTTCTAAGCCACTGATTTTAATCATCGTTGCGATGATCTGATTTAGCTTCGCGTCGTATATCTTTAACTGAATTTAATGTCTTTAGATAAAAACGGCCAAACCCTTCTGGAATAGGAATATATGAAGCAAGGAACAATAGTGATCACAGGTGCGGGACAGCGAATTGGATTTGCGCTTGCCAAACACTTTCATCAGCAAGGCTTCTCCGTTGTGGCTTCCTATCGAACAGAGCGCCCAGGTGTAAAAGAGCTTAAATCGCTTGGCGTCGAGTGTATTCACGCAGACTTTTCTACTGATGCGGGCATTCATCAGTTCTCTCGCGCGGTTGCAGAAAAGCACACAACGATTCGCGCCATCTTTCACAACGCCTCCGATTGGAACTGCGAGAAAGACACGGACGATTACGCCGCATTGCTCGAGCAAATGATGCAGGTGCACGTAAAAGCTCCCTACCTTATTAATCTCGCGCTAACGCCCTTTCTGGACTCAAACAATGCCGCGGCTTCCGACATCATTCACTTCACTGATTATGTTGTGAGAAAAGGCAGCGCAAAGCACATCGCTTATGCCGCCAGCAAAGCGGCATTAGAAAACCTTACTCTCTCGTTTGCACAAAAACTGGCACCGAGTGTCAAAGTTAACAGCATTGCGCCCGCCCTTATCATGTTCAATGAAGATGATGACGACGCATACAAACAAAAAGCACTCTCGAAATCTCTGATGGGACTCGCGCCGGGAGAGCAGGAAATTATCAACGCTGTTGAATTCGTAATGAACAGCAACTACATGACAGGCCAGAGCGTCAATCTTGACGGTGGCCGAGCACTGAAATAACAGGGAAGACCATTATGCAGAATGCCATTATTACAATTACAAACCTTCGTCTTCGCACATACATTGGCTTTAACCCTGAAGAGCAGGAAAAGAAGCAGGACGTTATCCTCAACCTCGAAATCCACTATCCTGGTGACAAGGCATGCAGCAATGACAATGTAGAAGATGCTTTAAACTACAAAACCATCACCAAGGCGATCATTGACCACGTCGAAAACGGCCGCTTCCTGCTGCTTGAAAAGCTGGTTTCTAGCGTGTTAGAGATAACCATTGAACACCCTTGGGTCACTTACTCTCGCGTGACAATTGACAAGCCACATGCACTTCGTTTTGCCGACTCAGTATCTTTAAGCCTGAGCTGGCAGAAAGAGGATTAAGAGAAAGTGAATCAAATGCGGTACCTCTCAGGGTACCGTTTTTCTGTGGGCAAAGGCGTCGATAGGTAACTTGTCAACAGGGGCAGCCGATAACGCAGTGGAAAGCCAGCATGAACACTGCCCAAAAGGTTTAATTCTGGGACAAACAACGGACAAAGTTCTACAGCCCCTAAAGTTCATTCTATTTTTTCGAACAAGTCGTTCTAGCTGCACCGGTTATAAAGTGCGCGTAGATACATATACTTCTCATTATCAATGAATGATTAGGATACGTTTCGTAACATGGAAAGACCGGCGCAATACAATCTCACTCTCAGAGTCATACACTGGCTGACGGCGTTTACTGTTATTGGCATGTTCGCGGTTGGCTTGTGGATGGTTGACCTCACTTATTACAGCTCTTGGTACAAGACCGCCCCTCACTGGCACAAATCTGTCGGCATTCTTATTGCCGCTCTCACAATATTTCGTCTTGTTTGGAAGATCGTAAAAGGGTCACCTGAAATCACTGGCTCGACGTTTGAGAAGAAAGCCGCCCATGCTGCGCATCACACCATCTATCTTCTGCTGTTTGTGATTTTTGCATCCGGATACCTCATTTCAACGTCTGATGGTAGACCCATCGAAGTTTTTGATTGGTTTTCTGTCCCTGCATTGGGTGAACTGTTCCCAGATCAATCCGATATTGCCGGACTGGTTCATTACTATGCAGCCTATGCTTTGATCGTGCTTGCGTCATTGCATGCGCTTGCTGCGCTCAAGCATCACTTCATTGATAAAGACAATACATTACGGAAAATGATTGGAGAAAAAACACTATGAAGAAGTTAATTCTGGCTATGGGCTTTGGTGCTGCTGCACTCGCGACAACGGCAATGGCTGAAGATTATGTTATTGACACCGACGGCGCACACGCATCTATCAACTTCAAAGTGCCGCACCTTGGCTACAGCTTTATTAAAGGTCGTTTTAACGACTTCAGCGGTGAATTTTCTTACGACCCAGAAAACGTTGAAGACTCAACCGTGGTTGTAACGATTGATACCACCAGCTTGGATTCAAACCACGCTGAGCGCGATAAGCATTTGCGCAGCGGTGACTTTATTGATGCGTCGAAATTCTCTTCTGCAACGTTCAAAAGCACGTCTGTAAAACAAAATGCGGACGGCACGTTGACCATCGATGGCGACCTGACATTGCATGGTAAAACGAACCCAATTTCTATCGCGGCAAACTTCATTGGCGCAGGCAATGACCCTTGGGGTGGCTACCGTGCGGGCTTCGATGGTACAACCCGCATCGAACTGGCTGATTACGACATTAATGTTGTCGGCCCTTCAAGCTATGTAGACCTTGAGCTACACGTTGAAGGCATCAAGAAGTAAAACGTAACCTACTGTATTGGCGAGATATTTACTCGCCAATACAGAAACCCTTTCCAAATCAATCCTCTTTGGCCCATGCATAAAATCATCGAAAGACAACTCTGATCTCAAAGCGAGACAGATTAGATCTTCGTCACAAAATTTAGCCTTTCGTCCGCGTAGAGTATGACGTTTATTTTTCACTGCTTGGTGGAGCCATGTTCAACCCCATCCTTTTTCGTCACCGTCTTCACAAACAACCTGAGCTTTCAGGATATGAAAAAAACACCAGTGATGTCATCGTCCAAACCTTAACGTCTTTTGGACTGAAACCGATCTCTGGTGTGGGCGGCTATGGAGTGGTGGTTGTCATAAAAAGCACTGAAGATGGTCCTAATCTTCTATTTCGCGCAGACACTGACGCGTTGCCTATCCATGAAGTTCCTTGCCACGAACATGGTTCTGAAATCCATGGAGTCATGCATGCATGCGGGCATGATGGCCATGCGGCAAGTTTGATGGCGTTGGCGTACAAACTCTCTCAAACCAAACTACAACGTGGTTCAGTCACACTGATTTTTCAACCGTCCGAAGAAAATGGACAAGGTGCGCTAGCATGATGAAAGATGAATCATGGCGCAAAACCCCGTTTGATTACGCCTTTGGTTACCACAACGTGCCTGGCTATCCACTCGGCCAGATCCTTTGCCGAAACAATACGTTTGCTTGTGCCTCAACAGGTGTTGCTATTCGGTTTACGGGTAAAACTGCCCACGCCGCCTACCCCGAAACCGCGATTAACCCTACTGCGGCGATTCGTGAGTTGATGCATGACATCGAAGCGTTACCACAAGCCATCACACAGGGATTTACGCTCGCGACCATTGTTCACGTCAATTTAGGAAAACCCGCATTTGGAACCACACCTGAAACTGGAGAGCTTCTCGTCACGCTTCGCAGTGACAGCAACAAATGCTTCTCCGCCCTTTGTGAACAAGTGAAACAGCTTGCCGCATTTTATGCCGAGCGTGATGGATTGACCCTCGACTTGGAATGGATTGACCGATTCAACGCCACGATCAATCACAGCGAAGCCAATATGTTGTTACGCCAAGCTTGCAAAGATTTGGGATTTGATTTCATCGATCTGCCTGATCCGATCCGTTGGTCAGAAGATTTTTCCGAATATTCCAAAGTATGGCCCTCGGCTTTCTTCGGCTTAGGTAGTGGTTCTGAGCACCCACCGCTTCATGACCCTCATTATGACTTCCCTGATGCTTTGATTGATGTCTCGAGCAAGATCTTCGAACAAATCATCCGGGATATGAACGGACTCAAATAAACCCTTTAAAATAGAAAAAGGCGAACTGGTTGCCCGCCTTTTGTCACACTGAAGCTTACGTTAAAGCTCGCCGCGAAGTTCCACCAGCTTATCTTTAATTTTGCGTGCTTTCTCTTCGGTCAGGTCATAGTTCCACATCACCAGAATAGCGAGGAAAGCGGTCGAAGCAGGGATGATAATGTCTGCTAGACGTAGACTGGTAATTGTCTCTGCCGACTGTGCGCTCAAACCTGGGTCAAAGCCAATCAACTTAAGCACCAAGCCACCTAAGATAAGAGCCAACGCTTGACCAATTTTCACCATCAGCCAGTAGATCGCACCAAAGGTACCTTCTTTACGCGGCATACCGTTATCTAGCTCATCCATGTCACACACATCTGCCGTCATGCTCATCATCAGCGTGAACAGGCCACCGATACCAAAGGACATCAGAGGAATAGGCATGAAGATCATCCATGGGTTGCTCGGGTCAAAGCCCCACCACTTCAGCGCATAACCAACAATTGAAATGGCAGTGGAGATAATAAACGCATTACGTTTACCCCATTTGTTTGCCATTACAGTGATAACAGGAATTACAACGAATGCCGTCACAATCGCACTGACCGTCGCAAACCATGCTGGCCATGTACCCGTCGCACCGTAGTTGCCATCAAACATATGAAAAACAATGATGAAGAATGCAAATGAAGACACCAGTTGGAAGCCATTAAACACCAAGAAGGTTGCGCCGCATAGACGGACAAATGGCTTGTTCTTAAACACTTGGCGGATGCCTTTGAAGACCTCTTTGAGGTTAGAGAAAATCGTCGAGAACGAAATCTCTGCGCGATTCCCCATATCCGACGCATCAATGCCTTTACAGAACAACCCAGGGAGAATGCCCAACGTGATACACGCACCAGCAACAAACAGAGACAATTGCTGAACCCCTTCTGCTTGGCTGCTAAACAAGTCAGGGTCTGCAATCAATACCCAGAACCAAGGTACGATCATCCAAGCCACTTGACCCAGGGTGTTAGCAAATGCCATCAAGCGTGTACGTTCGTTGTAATCAGAAGTCATTTCATACCCCAGACCGACAAACGGCGTCGCAAACATGGTGTTACCAATCGTGAAGATCAAAGAGAAAATGAGGAAATACCAGAAGTTGTACTCTTGTGATGCTTCAGGATCTAATTGCCAAAGGAGGGCAAAGAAAACGCCACTCAAAATGGCACCAACGACGATATAAGGGCGTCGTCTACCCCAACGAGATTTCGTGTTATCCGTGATAAATCCCATGATCGGGTCTGTGATTGCATCGAACAATCTCGGCAAGCCGCCTAACAAGCCCGCCAGGAATGGATCCATCCCGAACGCAGTGATTAGGAAGAAAGAAAAAACACCGAGTGCACCTGGCAGCAGATTCAGCGTCAGCGTCCCTGCACCGTATGCTCCCTTTTGTAGCACTGGCACCTGAGCGCGGGTGTCAGTGACTTGGTTTGACGTTACATCTATCTGTGACATGGCCTTTGTTAACACTTTGTAAATACGTATCGTGATAGTAGCCAGTTAACGTGATGCTCTACAAATAGAGATATCGCGAGATTTATCTCTACATTTTAATTTTGAAAGCCCTTTCTTTGGCTTTATGTTTTAAAATCGCAAAATACATACTGTCTCTTCGTCACTTACCACTGTGGCGCACTATTATCTTCTGAAATTACTCCTCACATTACTATTTTCCGTTTAAGTGACAAGTCTATTAGTAATATGTACGTCCATGAAAACATTCTCACAAATGAATCAAAGAGTCCGTATGTAGGCTTTGTAACACGTTGGATAAGGTGATAAAAACGCTTTGAAAGCGCTTTCTAGATATGCATTCTACAAGCACAAAAAAGCCGCCCTAATGGACGGCTTTTGTAACAGTTAAGCAGTGATTACTTGCTGTTGCGTCGCTCTTGAACCGCATCGGCAAGTTGCTGAAGCACTTTCTCTGTGTCTTCCATACCGATACACGCATCGGTAATGCTCTGGCCGTAACACGCCGCCACACCATCTACCAAGTCTTGGCGACCTTCAACAATGTGACTTTCAATCATTACACCGAAGATAGCATCGTTACCACCTGCGATTTGGTTTGCAACATCTTCACAAACCACGTTTTGGCGCTTGTATTCTTTGCTGCTGTTAGCATGGCTGAAATCAATCATCAGCTTGGTGCGAAGTTTCGCAGCTTCCAGTTCTGATGTAATCGCAGAAACATGCTCTGACGAGTAGTTTGGCTCTTTACCACCACGCAAAATGATATGACAGTCTTCGTTACCAGCGGTTTCTACAATTGCAGAGTGTCCGTATTTGGTCACCGACAAGAAATGGTGCGGAGATTCTGCTGAACGAATAGCATCCGTTGCAATCTTGATGTTACCGTCAGTGCCGTTTTTGAAGCCTACCGGGCATGAAAGACCTGACGCTAATTCACGGTGTACTTGCGATTCAGTAGTACGCGCACCGATTGCACCCCAGCTAATCAAATCACCCATGTACTGCGGTGTGATCATATCCAAGAACTCACCGGCAGTCGGCAAACCCATGTTGGTGATATCTAGCAGCAGTTTGCGACCAATACGCAGGCCATCATTGAGTTTGAAGCTATTGTCCAAGTACGGGTCATTAATCAGGCCTTTCCAGCCAACCGTAGTACGTGGTTTCTCAAAGTAAACGCGCATAACAACTTCAAGCTTGTCAGCATGTTTGTCACGCAGAGCTTTCAGTTTTTCGCCATATTCAACCGCTGCAACAGGATCGTGAATTGAACATGGGCCGATAATGACAAGCAGGCGATCGTCCTTGTCATTCAGAATATTGTGAATAGCCTGACGAGCGTTAAAAACAGTCTCAGACGCTTTTTCTGTTGCTGGAAATTTTTCTAGAACCGCTACTGGCGGAAGAAGTTCTTTAATATTGCTAATGCGTACATCGTCTGTTTGATAGAAGCTCATTATTTCACCTTGCTTATACTTCCCGTTACCTCGCCTTCGGCAAAACAACGTGTAATCCCTACATTCATCTTTAACTTATCGTCAAACAGGATAGAGTGCAAACGTATTTTTACATCTTTATCAACTTTTATATCTCACATAAACATTGACAATATATATATAACGAACTATGTCACTTCCATATCAGTTTTAAATTGATAGAACTTTCAAGCGCATCAGCCAACGCATTAATGCTGCGCTCTCTTTCCGCCTGCACATCAACGCATTGATCACTATGAAGTCCTGCCCAACGCAATATCAACTTGCTTGCTTCCGGGCAGTCAAACAAACCGTGCCAGTAAGTACCAAAAACATTGTTGTCGTCGTTAACCAAGCCGTCTGATTCATCATGCGCACGGATAACCGATGTTCCATTTGTTTGGGTCTGCCCCATATGGATTTCATAACCACGCACTTTTACTGAGGTACCATCCAACGAAATCTCCCCTTCCTTTTCAGTGAGGATTTTTTCTTTTTCGATCACCGATGAAGCGTCAAGGAAGCCCAGTCCTTCCGCGCACTGCACGTCACCTTCCAGCTGGTCAGGATCTTCAATGCGACGACCAAGCATTTGGTAGCCACCACAAATGCCAATCACTTTACCGCCGTAGCGTAGGTGTTTCGCTATCTGCTTATCCCAACCATATGTTTTTAAGGATGTCAGATCGGAGATAACGTTTTTACTTCCCGGCAATATGATCAATCACAACCCGGTATGGGCTCACCGGGGCCGACAAACTTCAAGTTCACATTGGGGTGAAGCCTCAGCGCATCAAAATCGGTATGGTTACTGATACGCGGGAATACAGGCACGACAACGTTTAATACTGGTTTTGAATCATCGAGATTTTGGCTAACGTCGATGGCATCTTCTGCGTCTAGATTTAACCCTTGAAGGTATGGAACGACACCTAGCACAGGCTTGCCAGTTTTTTCTTCTAACCACGTTAACCCTGGTTTTAGCAGTTCAACATCACCCCGAAAGCGGTTGATGACAAATCCAATCACGCGATCGCGTTCGGATTGAGAAAGACATTCAAGCGTACCAAGAAGATGTGCAAGCACGCCTCCGCGATCGATATCCGCCACAATGATTACAGGTACGTCTGCGGCTTCCGCAAACCCCATATTAGCAATGTCGTGCTCTCTGAGATTCACTTCTGCAGGGCTTCCTGCACCTTCTATCAGCACACAATCAAATCTGTCTTGAAGAATACTGAATGATTCAAGAATCGGCCCTATCGCCATCTCTTTGTAAGATTTAAAGCCAATCGCTTGCATGGAAGCGGCTGCTTTCCCTTGAATAATCACTTGGGCCGAGCAGTCAGAATCGGGCTTTAACAGAATGGGATTCATGTGAACGCTTGGCTCAACGCCACACGCAAAGGCTTGAAATGCCTGCGCCCGACCAATTTCTCCACCGTCCGCGGTCACCGCACTATTAAGTGCCATATTTTGAGATTTGAACGGTGCCACCTTGATGCCTTTACGCGCCAACACGCGTCCAAGACCAGCGACAAGAACACTTTTGCCTGCATCAGAGGTGGTTCCCTGAATCATCAGGGCTTTATGAGTTGAAAGCATAGAGAAGCCTAGAGCGTGAATTCAGGTATTTTCGGAAAACGGTACACGTTTGAAACCTGAACCTGGAATATAATTTTATGCAACGATATCACATTGATTTGCAAAAAATTGATAAGCCGTCAGTTTTCTTCCAAGAACTTTGTCACAGCCATCAAAGTTATTCGAATCTTCACTAAATTTTTTCTGAACCAGATCTTAAACTCGTTGCAATGTAACTGATTGTAAACAAGGCATAAGCTCCGTGAGATCAATAACCTTAATAATAAAGACATTAGCGATAGTCATTGGATTAGGCAGTACTCATGTGATGGCGACCAACTTCAATTACTCAAACCTTGAAGTGGGTTTTACCAATAATCCTTCTGGTCTTGCGGGTACTGGACGATTTGCGTTTATGGATGGCGCGCACTTTATCGTAAATGCCAGCAGCCAATTTGAAGGTGATTGGATTGTCTCTGGCGGCGCTGGCTTTCAGGCCCCTATCAACGGTTTTGTCGACATACACGGCGATGCACGTATCTATTCGGTGAAATTCCCTGAAGACGATAAACACGATTTTGGCGAATTGGCCTATGGCGTGAATGTTGGTGTTCGTGCGTGGGTTATGCCGCAAATCGAAGCAACGGCCATCGTAGGACAGGTCGCCTTTGATTCTGATGATACTCGCAGCGTTGTGGAACTCGGCGGACGTTTCCATTCGACAGATGCGCTCTCAATTGGAATTCTGTATCGCGCGAACGGCCTTTATAAAGAACAGTTTTATTCCAACGTGCGTTTTGAATTCTAACTCCCTACCTCTATCAAACTTTAACCAATTGCTGTTACGCTGGATTTCGCCTCGCTCGGGGTGAATCCAAAGTAACGTTTAAATTCCCGACTAAACTGCGAAGGGCTACTGTAGCCGACGCCAAAGCAAACCTCAGAGACTTGATAACCAAGAGACAGCATTGACCGCGCTTTGTGCAAGCGAAGCGACTTGACGTACTGCATCGGCGACACTGAGGTCACTTGCTTAAAATGTTCATGCAATGATGATCCGCTCATTCCCGCCACATTAGCGATTTCCTCAATGTCCAAATTGCGTTCAAAGTTCTGTTCGATGTAGTGAACCACAGGCGCAATTCGGTTAGCACCAGCATGATGACTGACGCTGTTTCGCAATAGTCCACCACAAGGGCCTTTCAAAACCTGATAGTACAAGTCGCGACAAATAGCACTCGACAAAATCCCTCGATCCATCGGGTCTGCGAGCGTATCGACTAAACGTTCAAGTGCATTCTCTATGGGGGATGTCAAAGGCGTCGATTGGGTCAATGTCGCTTGTTCTGCATAGCTGGTTTCATGATCCCAGTTGTTCATCTCCATCATCAATTGACCAACCACATGTTGGTCGATACCCAAGCTTAAACCGACGTAAGGCTTGTTTGACGCAATATCAAAGACGCTCGCTTCTACAGGGCGAATAACAGAGTTAATTAGATATGTATTTGGGCTGTACTCGTAAGCCAATCTGCCCGCTTTGACTTTCTTTCTTCCTTGAAGGACAAAGCATATCGCTGGCTGCAGCACGATGGGCATCAAGGGAATTTCAACAGACGAGACATAGAGTTTTAAAGCGGGTAGCGTGGTTTCGTTCATCCCTTCTTCTTGCACAAAACCCTGTACCTTGTTGATCAGCTTTACATCAAACGACATGCCTATCCTCCGCTCCCCTGTTCGTAGAATTATGGCACCACAAATGGGATATGAATGACAGAAACCATAATGTTCGGAGTTTTAGGCAAGAACTCAGGAACATCTTTATGACATATCGTCAAATCTACAGCCATAGTTGAAAGACTGTGAAGCGAGCCTTCTCAGGAGCATGTCGTTTCCATTTCTAGCCATAGAGAAAGAAAAAGGAGTTTGAAATGGGCATATCTGTGACCATTAACGGTCAAAACTACGATCTAGACGTTCCCACCGACACACCACTTCTATGGGTCATTCGAGACAATCTAAAGTTAACAGGCACGAAATTTGGCTGTGGGTTAGCACAATGTGGTGCTTGTACTGTGCACATGGCCGGTCAACCTATTCGTTCGTGTGTCACACCTATCTCGGCTGTAGCGGGTCAACAAATACAGACAATAGAAGGGATAGAATCGAAAGCTGCCACCGCCATTCAATCGGCGTGGGAAAAGCTGGAAGTGCCTCAATGCGGCTACTGTCAATCGGGTCAAATCATGGCAGCAACCGCGCTTCTCGCATCTAACGCATCACCTTCGGATGCTGATATTGATGCCGCAATGAACGGAAATATCTGCCGTTGTGCAACGTATGTACGTATCAAATCAGCCATTAAGGATGCGGCAAAACAGCTACAAGATGGAGGCAGCAATGCGTGATTTTCTCCAACATTACACGAACCCCTCTGTCGCGAAAAACCTCCTGACGGATACCACTCGCCGCGGTTTCATCAAGTTGCTCTCTACCACTGGCGCAGGATTAACCCTCGGCATTCAACTGCCTACAGCAATAGCGGCCGACGCTGAAACGGCTGGTTCGCCGTTTGAGCCGAATGCGTTTATTCGTATCGGTAATGACGACAGTGTCACCATCATCATTAAACACCTCGATATGGGCCAAGGTGTCTCTACGGGACTGGCGACCATCGCTGCTGAAGAACTTGATGCGGATTGGTCAAACGTCGTGACGGAATTCGCGCCCGCAAAGGCATCGGAGTACAACAACCTCCTTTTCGGTACCGTTCAAGGAACCGGTGGTAGTACGGCGATAGCCAACTCCTTCATGCAGCTTAGATACGCAGGTGCAAAAGCGAGAGCCATGTTGGTCAATGCAGCAGCGAAAGTCTGGCAAGTGCCGGTCGACGAAGTCTCGACAAAAAATAATTTCATTTCTCATGCGAAATCTAATAACTCAGCAACGTATGGACAAATGGCCGAGCTGGCAGCCTTACAAGCGGTGCCAACCGATGAACAAGTAACGCTGAAGGATCCAAGCCAATTCGCGCTTATCGGAAAATCCGGTACCACACGCAAAGACCTCGGTAAAAGCAACGGAACCGCCACTTTTACTATTGATGTTCAATTAGAAGGGTTACAGACAGCACTCGTTGCACATCCCCCCGCCTTCGGCGCAACGGTAAAATCTTTTGACGCGACCGAGGCCAAGAAGTCACCCGGTGTTTTGGATGTCATTCAAATTCCTTCAGGGATTGCCGTCGTGGCGAAAGACTTTTGGAGTGCCAAAGTTGCCAGAGATAAACTGGTCATTGACTGGGATCGTTCTGGCTTTAGCAAGAGCACCGCAGAATTGAAGAAAGAGTATGCAGAGCTGCTCGACAAGCCAGGAGCATCGGCAAGAAACGATGGTGACGCCGACGAGGTACTCTCAAACGCGGCGAATGTCGTAGAAGCCTCATATTACTTCCCGTATCTCGCCCATGCCCCGATGGAACCAATGAACTGCGTCATTCTGGCCGGTAAAGAGAAAGCCGAGCTTTGGTATGGTGCCCAACTGCAAACCGTCGATCAGTTCTCCGTTGCCAGTGTGCTGGATGTTCCGCCAGATAATGTGACCATCAATACGCTGTTTGCTGGCGGTAGTTTCGGACGCCGCGCGAATCCACATTCTGATTATGTTGTTGAAGCAGCAACTATTGCGAAACAGCTTCGAGATGTCCCTATTAAGCTTGTGTGGACGCGGGAAGATGATATGCGTGCGGGTTATTACCGCCCCATGTATGTACAGAAAATCCGAGCTTCTCTCGATGACGAGGGAAACATCGAAGCTTGGCAACAGCGTATCGTGGGTCAGTCGATAGCGTCAGGCACACCCTTCGAAGCCTTTATGGTGAAAGAAGGTGTCGATGCCAGTTCAGTGGAAGGTGCTTCTACCCTTCCGTATAGCATTCCAAACTTTTCTGTCGAACTGCACACCACAACGCTTCCTGTTCCCGTGCTTTGGTGGCGCTCAGTTGGACATACTCACAACGCGTTTTCAACCGAGACATTCATTGATGAGCTAGCCACAAAAGCAGGAAAAGACCCCGTAGCTTTCAGAATGGCTATGCTGGAAAAACAACCGCGTCATCGTGAAGTGCTAAAACTCGCTGCTGAAAAAGCGAACTGGGGTTCACCTTTACCGGAAGGGAAAGGTCGTGGCATCGCGGTTCATGAATCGTTCAGAAGTTATGTCGCGGAAGTGGCCGAGGTGTCAGTCAAGAATGGGCAAATTATCGTAGAGAAAGTGGTGTGTGCCGTTGATTGTGGATTGGCTATCAACCCGACATTATCAAAGCCCAAATGCAAGGTGGCATTGGCTTCGGTTTGTCACCCGCTCTGTTAAGTCAGATCACGCTCGCTGACGGTGGTACCGTGCAATCCAACTTCCATGACTACTTGGTACTTCGCGAACAACAGATGCCCGAAATAGAAGTGCACATTGTACCATCAGCAGAAGCCCCGACTGGCGTTGGAGAACCGGGAGTTCCACCCATTGCGGCGGCCGTTGCCAATGCGGTGTTTGCAGCCACGGGTAAACGTATTTACGACATGCCACTGTCACTTACCTAAACAGAGGGAGAATGATGTCCCAGCACATCTATCATCTACTCTCAAAATGGCATCCTCAAAAAGACAGTACCGAGTGGGTGCTCGGTACTGTCTTTGCAACCGAAGGCCCTTGCTATCGAAAAGCCGGGGCTATGATGCTTTTTTCGGGAGATGGTCAGCAGCTCGGCATGTTAAGTGGTGGCTGCTTGGAGTCGGATATTCAGCTTCAAGCTAAAAAAGTCATGGCGATGGACAAGCCAATGACGCTCACCTATGACAGCCAAGACGAAGACGATTTGTCATTTCAGCTAGGTATTGGCTGTGGCGGAAGCGTCGACATTTGCCTTCATCCTGTGTCTAAGGCGAACCAATATCTTGCGCTGGAAGACGTGTACAACCATTTAAAACAACGCAAATCGGGGCACTATTACCAGCAAATTACATCACAGTCCTCTGCCAAGTTTATCTCCTCATCCGATGCTCATCAGCTCCTCGGCGACAGAGAAAAAATTGGAGAGAAAATCAAAGAGGGAGGCACATCTTGGTTGCGTACCTTTATTCAACCACCCACACACTTGCTCATTGCGGGCGGGGGCCTTGACGCACGCCCAATCACTACCATCGCAAAAAGTTTAGGCTGGCAAGTGACGCTGTGGGATCCGCGGCCAGCAAACGCCCGAAAAGAGCACTTCCCTGACGTACAAACTGTCGTGAGAACCGATGCTTCGACCCTGAGTAAATATTGCAATGAGCAGCATGTTGATGCGCTGGTCGTTATGTCTCATAGCGTGTCACTCGATGCGGCTGTATTGGAAAGTGCGGTATCCACCTCATTGAAATACATTGCACTGTTGGGACCATTGCACCGAAAAGAGGACGTTTTCCGTCAATCCTGTCTCAACAATACAGATCTGCCCTGCAAAGTTTACGGTCCTGCTGGTTTAAATCTCGGTGCAGCATTGCCAGAAGGAATTGCTATTTCTATCCTTTCAGAGTGTGTAGCGGTGCTCAACGGAGCTGACGCTAATTCTTTGAGTGGAATAGAAACTGAATGACAAAACTTGCTGCAGTAATTTTAGCCGCCGGTGCGGCGAGCCGTTTTGGTAGTTGTAAATCACTCGCCTTAATCAACGATCAACCATTGATCGCCTTTCCGTTAAAAGCAGCAAACGAAGTTGCTATGGATACCTACGTCTTTACAGGGCGCTGGCACGAAGAAATACAAAACCGTGCGATTCAACATCACTGGAAGGCAAACATCGTTTTGGCACCCATGTGGGAAAACGGTATTGGTGATGTGATTGCTTTCGCGACTTCCGAGCTTGAACGTGATTACGACGCGATTCTCTTTATGCTGGCAGACCAACCAGCCGTGACAGGCAACAACATCGAGTTGTTACTGAAGGTGTTCGACGAGCATCCCTGTGATGCCGTTTGTTGCCAATATAGAGACACGGTAGGTGTGCCTGCCATTGCGGCGAGGAGTATGTTTGCGGAGCTGAAAACACTGAATGGAGACAATGGTGCCAAGCACCTTTTGAATGACGGAAAGCACGTGGTCCACATTGTTGACGTGAACCAGTGCTTTATCGATATCGACACGCAAAAGGATTTGGACGATTACACCCACTACCTCAACAACATGTCGTCATATTGGTAACGCATCATCACGATTCGTCGATGATGCTTTCACAACTTAACCTTGTACAGGCACCAAGTTCTCACACCCTTTGCGCTCTTGCATCATCTTGCGGATGGTGACGGGCGCACAATACAGGGTTGTTGCAATAAGCAAAGAGACCGGCACCGCTGTAATCACAATAAATGATTGGAGTGCGTTTAAGCTCCCCTCTCCAGCAAGCAACAAGATAGCCGCCACTACACCCAGCATGATTGCCCAGAACAAACGGTGCCATTTTGAAGGCGTCGACTGTTGAGACGTCACTACTGCAATGGAGAACGCCATTGAATCCCCCGTTGTTGCAACGAATGTAGTCGTCAACAGCAAGAATGCCGGTACCAGAATTGCTTGAAGCGGCAATTGCTGCAGCATGGCAATGAGTACGGCTGGCAAACCAGCATCAGACAGCGGACCTGAAATAGAACCAGGTTGAGTCACTTCGAAGAAGATCCCGGTACCACCCAGTGCAGTGAACCAAAAGTTGGTCGCAATAGGCGCACAAATACTGATCGCCAGAATCAGCTCACGAATGGAGCGACCTTCGGAAATCTTCGCAATGAAAATCGCCATCATGGGTGCAAAACCAATAAACCAGCCCCAGAAAAACCATGTCCAACCCTGCATCCAACCGTCGTTGAAATCACCCACGCTCAAGGTGCCAAAATTAGTAAGGTAATCACCAAACGCATGAGTAAACGCACCAAAAATGAATTGTGTTGGTCCCAGCACCAAAACACAAAGTAGCAAGGCCATCGCCCCGAGTACATTCACTTTAGATAGCCACTGCAACCCTTTGTCCATGCCAGAAAATGCTGACATCGAGTACACGAAGACGATGGCAAGCAACAAGAGAACTTGGAGCGATAGAGAGTTATCTAAGCCCGTCAAAGACTCAATGCTGTAGCCAAGCTGGCTCGCCAGAAAACCAATCGGGCCAATCGTACCGGCCGCAACCCCAATGATGGAACACGCGTCTACCACCGCACCAAACCAATGGTTTTCAAGGCGGTCACCAAAGATAGGTGCCAGCAAAGCACGCGGGCGAAGCTTTAATCCTTTTACATGGTGTGCATGCATCAAAACGATGGTTGCCAATGTGCCAAGTACAGCCCATGCCAGAAAACCCCAATGCAAAAAACTCTGCTCGAGTGCTTGTTGCACAATGGCATTCTCATTTTGTGGCGTTCCAGCAAATGCTGGCGGGCGGGAAATGTAATGGAAAACGGGTTCCGCGGCAGACCAGAAAACCCCGCCCCCAGCGAGCAAAGTACACATGATCATGGAAAGCCAACGGAAGCGGCTCATCGTGCTTGAGGCTTAGAGCCCAGTTTGAGTGCGCCAGCTTTAGAAAACGCGATTGCCAACGCAAGAAGAAGATTGCCGAGCATCAGCCATTGCCAGAATTGGCCGAACATTGCCGATGCTTGAGAAGACAGTTTTGTGATCACCTCTGAAAAGGCAGAGAGATCGATCAAAGCAGCGAGTAGGAACAAAACAAAAAAGCCAATCGTCAACGTCGATGTCAGCTTTCGTTCACTAAGGAGTTGTTTAAAAGTCATTGTGCTCTCACAAAGTACGTGAGGGGCGGCACCTTAACAGCTCCTTGGTGTGAACTCCATCACTTTTTCATTTGAGCCCTAATCATTTTATTGCAAGAGCACAATCGCAACACGACCAATCAGACCGATATCTTTATGTTATATAAATGAATTCAATCCAACATGTCACGGTAGATACCTGGCTCAGACCCCAGTATTTCTATGAGTTCTAAAAATCTTCTGTAGTAGCTTTCTTTACCCGTTGGAATGATTGCATAGGCATAGCCTACGCGACTCATTGATATGAGTGCCGCTTTAACCAACGCTTCCCCTACGCCCTTCCCTCGCGCATCGTCACCAACACCTAAAGGACCAAAATACCCTTTTGCGGTACCGTCATAACACGCAAATCCCAGAATCTTTTTCCCTTCCACCGCGATAAACAGGCTGTTGCATTTCAAGAACGCTACTTCCGCTTCACTTGCCCAATGCTCATTGAAGTTTTGCAATATCCAACGAATCACCGCGCCTTTTTCCGGACCAATTGGTTTTCGAACAATAAACGAATTTTTCTCAGATGGGATTTCAAGAAATGCATTTTCGTAAAGCTTAACGAGGTAATCCATATGGTTTTAGCTCCCTAGATTTGGCAGTGCAGCGACAAAGAAAACGCGAAACGTAAGAATGTAGTGATGACTGAATTATCTATCTGACAGGTATAAAAAAAGCCTGAATAATCAGGCTTTTTCAAGTTTTCTTTTTCGAGATTTTGCGTGACTTTCCACTATTTGTTTGTGGAGTGACATCGCAGCTCGTAACAGGCGAGGATGAAGCTGAATTTCTCGGTTTTCTACCAACACCTTGTTGTAATTCACGACAGAGGCCGTTAAACACGCCGCTACTTTAATTTGTCCTGTTTTGTGTGCGTACATTGCGGTTTTAATCGCCATAAATGCACGTTGGTCGTTCTTCTTGTAGTTCTGAACAGCAAAACGCTCAAATCGGTTAAAGTCCTTATGATAAGACTTGTGAATTCGAGTAACGTGTTTATCGTAATACTCTCTGTATTTGCCGTAACTACCCGTTTTGTTGGCTAGCATAAGCTTTTTCACCCAGTCTGTAGACTTGAGCGACTCTTTCTTAAACAAGCCGGTTAGCCAAGCAAACATTCATTCCTCCTACATTTTCTCCTTGGGTTTTTCACTCAATGCGAGCTTCCAACTCACCCAAAGAAATGTTTATTGCTTTTGTATGGCATTGATTCATGCCCGAGCTGCAGAATGGACTGAAAACCAAGCAACTCGCGTGTAATCTACGCTATCGGCAGATTCTACTGAAATTTTATAGTCGTTGCGCAGGTAAATTGTCAGAAATTTCTATGGCTCTGTGCAAAATCACTTTTCGCGACACTTACGCCTTTCAACTGTGCGAATACCTTATCACCCTCAACAAGACTTAGGTCATCAATTGCCCACTCTGTGACATTCGCAAACAAGGTTTCTTTCCCTACCGATAAGGCAACCTGACGGTAACCCGCCTGCTCATTCAGCGTCGAAATGTCTCTCACTTCACAAGGGATCACATTTCGAATACTGCTATCACTCGGCCTGGTTCGAACAATAGAAATATCGTTGGCGAACACTCGAAGTCTCAGGCTTGTTCCCGCCACTTCATCAACCTTTGGTACCCAAAGCTGCTCGCCTTCCAAATTCAATTGAGACATGGCGTATTGAGGGTGATCGCCAACCACACTCGCCGTAACAAGCGCACTTTGCTCTTTCACATTGAGCCAAGGTCGCATATGGATGAACCCCACACATCGTGCAATGGGCCATTGGCGATTACCTTTCCTTCTGCGAGCAACAGCATGTGATCGGCGAGCTGCAAGATCTCATCCAAGCTGTGACTCACGTATATCACGGGAATATTGAGCGAATGTGTCAGCTTCAGAAGATAAGAGATCAACTCCTGACGGCGCGGACCATCTAACGACGCCGTTGGCTCATCCATGATCAGCAATTCAGGTTCCGCTAAGAGAGCACGTCCAATGGCAACACGCTGCTTTTCGCCACCCGAAAGATCGGAAGGATAACGGCTTAAAAGGTGCGTTATATCGAGCAGTTCAGTGATTTCAGAGACAGCAGCAACGTCTTTCTTCTGTTGTCCGTATTTGAGATTTTTCTCGACGGACATGTGAGGAAACAGCCTCGCATCTTGAAACACATAGCCAATGCGGCGCTTCTCAGGAGGAAGGTTTATCTTTTCATTGCTGTTAAAAAGCGTCTTGTCTCCGACACGGATGAGTCCACAATGCGGTGTGTCTAAACCCGCGACCGCATTGATAACCGATGTTTTCCCTGCACCAGAACGGCCAAAAACAGCCGTTATCCCGGAAGAGGGAATCGTGACATCCAGCTCAAGGAAGAAGGTTTCGCGCGCCAGTTGGAAGTTCAGTGTGATCATTTCACTCCCATCCTTCTTTTCATTCTGCGGCTCAACCATTCAGACCCAAACAATGACAGCAGAGAAATGACGATGGCGATGATGCAAAGCCTCGCGACACTTTGTTCCGCCCCCGGTGTTTCAATGAATGCAAACATGGCAAGCGGTATGGTCTGCGTTTCGCCAGGAATATTGGAAACAAACGTGATGGTTGCACCAAACTCCCCCAAACTACGGGCAAACGCTAACACGAGTCCTGACACAATACCCGGTGCAATCAATGGCAATGTGATGGTAAAGAAGACCCGAATGGGTGAAGCACCAAGTGTTCTCGCCGCCGCTTCCAAGCGCTTATCCACCAGCTCGATAGAAAGCCGAATCGCGCGCACCAGCAAGGGAAATGCCACGACGGCTGATGCTAATGCCGCCCCTTTCCAATTGAATGAAAACGAAATACCAAATGTATCAAATAACCAACTGCCAACAGCACCACGACGCCCCATAACGACCAAGAGCAAATAGCCAATAACAACTGGCGGAAGCACTAAAGGAAGATGGATAATCCCATCTAGCAGTGCTTTACCTGCAAAGTTACGGCGCGCCAACAACCAAGCTAGCGCAATACCAAAAGGCAAACTCACCGCAACGGCGACAGACGATATTTTTAAGCTGAGGATCAGTGCTTGCCATTCCAGCGGAGTCAACACCATGTGATTATGACTCCCCTTTGCCCGCAGTCACGTTGAAGCCGTTTTCCTTTAGAATTTGGCGGGACGTTTCGCTATCAAGGAATTGGTCAAATGCCTTCGCCGCGTCTTTTGCCTGCACCGTTAGTGCTTTCGGAAAAATGATGGGGGCATGTGAGCTTTCTGGGAACGTGGCCGCTAATTTAACCTTGGAAGACGCCACAGCATCTGAGAAGTAAACAATCCCCAGAGGTGCCTCTCCTCTTTCCACCAACGCCAACGTTGCTCTCACGCTGTTTGACAGGGCAAGTTTGTCTTCAACATTCGACCATAAATTCAAGCTTTGCAGCGACTCTTTACCGTAAATGCCCGCGGGAACATGGTTTGGATCTGAAATCGCAAGACGGCTGCTTCCGATTGCTTGCAAGAGGGAATCAGGCGTTAGCTCAATCGATTTGTCACCAAGCGTGTCGGCGACCAAAACTAGCTTATTTCTCGCCCAATCCGCGCGCGTTGAGCCATCAACCACGCCTTGCTCTATGGCATAGTCCATCCACTTTTCATTAGCAGAGATGTAGATGTCGGCAGGTGCACCGTAGGCAAGTTGGCGTGCCAGAGCAGAAGAAGAACCGTAAGAGACAATGACTTTGCCACCTGTCTTTTGTTCGTATTGATGCACGATTTCGTTAAGTGCTGTCGTCATAGATGAGGCTGCAAACACCAACACCTTGTCATTGGCAACAGCGGGGCTTGAGCAAAGTAAGCCGAAGACAACAAAAGCACTCGAAATGTGACGAAAAATGCGTTGCATACGCTCCCTAACTTGCACGCGACATTGAATCCGTATCATACCAATGAAATGGCGTAGACAGTTATTTATTCACGCCTTTATGCGCTTGGATGGTGGCTTTGCAACCAACTTTAACGGTAGCAACGAACGAGGAATTTCACGATAGGAAGCAACACAAGTGTGAAGTGCGACTGAACACAATAACCCAAAGCGCACAGACGCAGGGTAACGCCCAGCGAACAGACGTTACGCCTCTGTGTTGATCGTGATGGTATAGCGGTTGTCGGCTGCTGGGTGCATGTATAGGATTTGTTGTCCCATTGAATGATGGGAGATGAGATAATTGCCTTGTGGAAATTCAACACCTTCAGGTGCGGCAAGCACAATGCTGTAGTGCTCAACCAAACGACCATCTTTCGTTTCGCCATTGCCTTCACGCTCTTTGACGTCTTCGCAAAGAATGTCGTATTCGTTTTCAGCACCATCAATCAGCTGAACCGTTTGTCCAGCAAGCTTGGAGATATTCTCCCAAGACAAAACATTCATGTTTTTCTCCCGACAAGCGTTTTGGGTTTTAGACGCTTGCGCGACTTCCCTATTCACAAAGCAAGAGACCAACTACAACTAAATGCCAGCCTACGAGCAGCAATTGATTAGAGTTTAGCCAAAAAGTGCACTATCAAACTGAATTTATGCAGAAAATTCTGACAGTTGCCTCAATATTTTTGGGTTTTTACGCAGAATGGGAGAATTTGGGAGGGGATATTTACCAGAAACGCCGTTTGGCGTTTCTGGATTTTTGCGATTAACGCAGTTTGAGTGGACGCGTTTTTTGCGATTTGTTCTGATGATAGAACCACTGGCGTCTTGTTTTGTTATTCATATAACACCTCTTTTTTTATTCAGGTTAATAGCAATAACTGACAGGTATCTGCTCGTTACGCTTAACATTCCTGATTGATTAAAAACCGCTAGTTCTTACGCAGCCATACTGGATGGCAGGGTTTCCTCTAAATCTGCCTGAGGAGCATTTCTTGTTGAGCACAAGGCTCGTTTGCGTATGAAACTAGCTAAACATATGACATTCGATATAGAAACAAGTTCCGTTCGTCATCACGTTGAATCTAGTTTTATTACATTGAATTTCAAGTTTCAAGCGATTCTCGCCTCACTTATGTTCGAGAGATCACATTTCAACTCAATGCATATAAAAATGTTACATAATGGCTGCATCCCTTTGATGTTGCGGCATTGCGAGAGATTTAAAGTGTCAAAATGACGCGTTTCTGTTTCATCAACGCAATACTCAATATCGCTACCTCTGGCACGTGTTTACGTATAAACTCGCAGGTAATGAAACAGTGAACATTGGCAATAAACATGTCCCACGAAGAATTTGAAGTAGAAGCCCTCGGTATTGAGGTATCAAACCAGCCTATCGAGCTTTACAAAGTGCTTAAAATCGCTAACGCAGTCAGTGGCGGTGGTGAAGCAAAAGCAGCGATCAGCGAAGGCTATGTGATCGTAAATGGTGAAGTTGAAACCCGTAAGCGTTGCAAAATCTACGACGGCGATGTCATTGCATTCAACGAAGAGTTTTATGTGGTTTTGTGTGATACACCACCGGTAGAGGTTGAACCTCGCCCAGCGAAAGCACCTGAGCAATCCAAACAAAAAGAACAAAAGCCAAAACCAATCAAAGAAAAGAAAAAGGCGAAACCATCAAACGCGCCGAATAAGGTCGTTAAGAAAGACATTCAAGATTCGCCAAGAAGTGAATCCGGTCGACGCGCCATTTCCTTCTAATGCTTAGAGCCACCTTCGGGTGGTTTTTTGTTGCCCTCTACCCTTCACCATTTCCAATCGTTTCCCGCACTGTTCAGTTTGCATACATCGCGCTTTTTGCATCGCACCTGGGTGATGTGTCCAATATTTTCAACATTCACACTCAACGCATTAACCCTCTCGAAAATTTTGCGATGTGCCTATCCCTTGAAGTTTGGACGCAGACGCTTTCGGACGTTAGCATCCAGAATTCAAGACAATAAAAGCAAAAGAAGAGGGAAACATGTACTTAGGGATATCTTGCACCGGACACGACAATGCGTTGGCTCTCGTTAACAATGATGGTCAAGTGCTTTACGCACAGGCGGTAGAACGGGACACGCAAACCAAACAAGGCTTTAGCCTTGCACCTGACCAACCACATAAGATCATGCGTCTTATCAAGCAATATGCGCCCGAGGCGACGCACCTTACAATCTGTAAATCTTGGCCTGAAGATACACAACAAAAGATGGCTCAAGAGATCCAGCGTATCTCGCTGGCAGACTATGACGAAGCTTATCGAGACGTTGCTGCTATCTTCCTCGGCGTTCAAATGTCGAACATGAATGATGTTTTCTTACCGAATATCCAAATGGCGGGCGGTGGCACAAAGCGCGCCTCAATTGCGTTGAATCTGCAAACGACGACGCAACAATTTGACCACCACTCCACACATGCCGCCTTTGCGTGTTACTCAAGTCCTTTTGATGAAGCCGCTTGCTTGGTCATGGATGGCTATGCGGAGGACTCGGCGCAGTCTATTTTCATCTACAAAGATAACCGCTTAGAAAAACTGCCTAAGCCTGAGTTTTCAGGTGAGTTGAACCAAATAGCAGCGAGCCTTGGCGTCTTCTATGGCGTGACCGTTTGTCGCTTGTGTGGCTTTGCCATGGACGCAGGTGAAGAATGGAAAGTCATGGGGCTTGCTCCTTACGGCAAACTCAATGAAGAGGTGCTCGCCCTATTCCGCAAACACATTGCGGTGAAAGATGGCTACGTCGTTCTCCCAGAAGGTTCTTCCGAAGCACTGAAAGCTCTGCGTCAACATGCGCGCCCCTATGCGCAGTTCCCAGAAGCCTCTGCAGACATCGCGTTTACGGCCCAATACCACTTTAGTGAACTGATGTCTGAAGTACTGACACATGTCCATGATGTCACTGGTATGGACAACATAGTGATAACCGGTGGCTGTGGTCTCAATTCTTCGTTCAATGGCCGAGTTATCGAGAAAACGCCGTTCAAAGACATTTTTGTCCCCTGTGCCCCAGGTGATGACGGCAATGCCGTGGGTGCAGCATTGCTTGGCGTGAAGCAAGACTTCCCAGAGAAACAGATTAAGAACATCAAACAATCGCCCTACCTCGGCGATGCAATCAGCGAACAAGAAGTCGAAAGCTTCATTGAGAAAAGCGGCATTTCCTCAGTTCAGAAATATGACTGGGAAGATCTGTACCCGCTCGTTGCAGAGAAGATGGCAAACGGTGCCGTGGTTGCATGGGTGCAAGGCCGAGCAGAATTTGGCCCTCGCGCGTTGGGTCATCGCTCTATCCTTGCCGATTCTCGCACTGCCGAGATGAAAACCAAGATTAATGCTGCGGTGAAATTCCGCGAACCTTTCCGTCCGTTTGCACCAATGATTTTGGCTGATCGTGGCGACGAGTATTTCGAGAACTATCACGACACGCCCTACATGGAAAAAGTCGCGACGTTTAAACCGCTGGTGCGTGAGGCTGTTGCCGCCGTTTGCCATGCTGACAATACGGGTCGCTTGCAGTCGGTGACCAAAGAGAGAAATATCCACGTTTACCGGTTGATTGAAGAGTTTGAAAAGATCACAGGCGTACCTGTGATCATCAACACCAGTCTCAATGTCATGGGGAAACCGATTGTGTCGAGCTTGAACGATGCCGTCATGACTTTCTTTACCACGGATATTGAAGTGTTGGTTATCGGTCAATACGTTTTCACCAAACCCACCAAATAACTTGCAATGACTAGCAATTGGTCCGCCTCATCGCCCCTTTAGAGGCGGACATTTTTTCTAGCACCCGTCAGTAGAAGCCGATCGGTAAATAGAAATCCAACTCAAAGCGTTCGTTGTCGTTCAAAAAGTGGTTGTTTTGATATTGCACATAGGCTGGCGTCGACCCTAGTTTAAAACCGGACTCAGGTAACCATTGCTCCAATATTTTACTGATTTGAGGGAGCAGTTCGCCATAAACGCCGGTAAGGTGAAATACAGCATGTAAACCTCCGGGAATCACGAGCTGATTCACCACGCCGCGCACCTTTATCGGTTTGTCGATTTCAATGCACGCCACATAACGACAGTTCTCCAACGCAACCCAAGCCGGGTTTGAGTGGTGTAAACCAAATTGCGCTTGTCCATCTCGACCTTCGCTCTTTGCCCACGCAGACAATACTCGCCATGCATTTTTTATGGTGCGGTTATAACCCGTATGCCGAATGTAGGCGACAAACCGCTCTGGGGCATCGACGATTTTTGGCACTGGCAGGCTTCGCTTCGCGACACGGTGATAACCCGCCGCGACTTCAGGATCGGTCAGGTAGGGTTTTTCCGCTGTTTGCAGGTCGTGTTTTCGCCACTCGCCGGGAGAGACACGAAACGTTGCTTTAAACGCGCGGCTAAATGAAGAAACAGAGTTAAACCCGCACTTGTTTGCGATATCGAGAACCGAAGAAACAGGGTCAAACATCAGTTGGTTCGCAGCATACTCCATGCGTGTGCGTCGGATGTACTGATGAATAGACTCACCAACTACCTCTTTGAACACACGGTGAAAATGATGTTCTGAATACGCTGCCACATCAGCCAATTCCCTGACAGGTAATTCTCTGCTTATGTCTCTGTGGATGTGGTATAGAACATCGTTGATACGCGATAAATGCTGGGCTGTCATGTGAAAATAGCATAAATGGACATATCCAATAGCATAAATGGACATCTCATTATTAACAACAAGGAGTAGTATCTTCAGAAACACAGTAAGGTGTATTCAGGACTCATTATGGAAATCGCGCATTCTCTGCAACAAACCCCTTCTTCCTATATCCGCGAAATTCTTGCGGCAGCATCAGATAAAAACGTCATCTCATTAGCAGGTGGATTGCCTGATGAAAAAACATTTCCTATCGACCTGATGAAGCCAATGTTAGAAAAGCTTTCAGAGATGCCTGAAGTTTTCCAATATGGCGAGACCGCTGGCTACGCGCCGCTACTCTCATTCCTTAGAGACTATTTTCAATTGCCAGAAACTCACATGGCAATGGCTTGTACGGGTTCACAGCAAGGGCTCGATTTGATTGCGCGCGCCTACGTAAACCCTGGCGACAAAGTGGTAATGGAAGCCCCTAGCTATCTGGGTGCCATGCAAGTTTTTGGTCTGGTTCAAGCGAACATTCTGTCGATTCCGCAAACGCCAACAGGCCCTGACCTGAATGCGCTGGAAACCTGTTTCGAGCAAGAGTCGCCAAAGATGTTTTATGCCGTACCGGATTTCCATAACCCTACGGGCATTTGCTGGTCGTTGGAAACGCGCCAAAAGGTTGCAGAGCTTTGTACTAAATACAATGTTGCGCTTATTGAAGATGCGCCTTATCGCGAACTGCGCTTTTCTGATGAAGCTCTGCCTTTGGTCTCAGATTTTTGCCCGCAACACGCCATTGTGCTTCGCTCTTTCTCTAAAATTGCATCACCGGGTCTTCGAATTGGTATTGTCACGGGTAAACGCCAGTACTTAGAGCCGTTGGTAAAAATCAAACAAGGCGCAGATCTGCATTCGAGCGTGCCAATGCAGGCACTTCTATTAGGACTGTTGCAACACCCAGATTTTGACCAACATATCGATGCAATCAGAACGCTATACAAAACACGCTACGACGTGCTATTCGCCTCGTTGAAAGAAATGTTGCCTGATGGCTGTGAAGTGAAGAATGTGGATGGCGGAATGTTCATTTGGGTGACGTTGCCAGAATGCGACACCTTCGCGCTGGCGAAATCTCTGCTTTCAAACGGTGTGGCGGTTGTCCCAAGTCCCGTGTTTTACGCCGACCACAGTAAAGCGGCATCTGCGCTAAGACTCAACTTCACCAATGCCACACCAGAAGAACTCATAAACGCCGTTGCCCGCCTTGCGGCAGGTCTTCAAGTGCAGTTGAATGCGTCGAATCAAACCTTGGTTGAAGCCTAATCGTAAAACGTTATCTCGGATTAGTGCGCCAAAAGAAAAGGCCTGACATGACTGTCAGGCCTTTTTATATTTTCGGTTGTTGATTAAAGCGACGTTTCGGTCACTTCAACTTCAACGGTTTGCTCAACGTTACCTGTAAAACTGTCACAAGCGTAGGCATTACCGAACATCGTTACCGACGTAGAGAAGCCAAGAGGTTGGTACAGGTATAAAACGTTAGCATCTAAATCAAATGCTTTTTGGCGCATCTGGTTAAGTGTGCCCCAAACCATATCTTTGTCTGCGTGCAGCCAGTAATCGTAAAAATGGCCTTCAGAGCCAATCACTGTGCCTTTCAGTTCGCAGCCTTGGATTGCATTAATGTCATCCCAAACAACATCCACTTGATTAGATTCTGGTGTTGGGAAAGTCACACAACCTGACAGCAACAAAACTGGTGCTACAACGCTAAATAACGCTTTTTTCATTAACTATGCATCTCGACATAAGTAGAAACGGCGCGAATTTTATAATGAAGTCTCGCAAAAGCAAGTGAAACAATCTTATGCACTCAAACAAATAATCGAGTTAACTCAAAAAACCATTTTACTGCTTAAAAAACAGCAATTTCAGACACGTCACCTGTTTCACCTAATCCTAGTATGGCATTTGAAAAAAGCGCAATGATAGGAGATTAATGTGAAAAGGATACCGGCCTTGGACAGCCTACGTGGGCTGTTGCTCGTTATAATGACGTTCAACCATCTAATTTGGGTAAGTGCTGGCAATACCAGCTTGCAAATGTTTACGCTTCAACCATTGGGGCAGTTTGGTGCAGCAGAAGCCTTTGTGTTTTTATCGGCACTGCTTGCAGGCGCAATCTACAGCCGAGATGCACTTTCAAACAGCGAGGTAAGAAGCAAAGCGTTCAAACGTGCTTTTACCATTTATCGTTACCACATCATTGCCGTGCTTGCGATTTCAGGCTGGTATGTCTTTGTTAAGTTATATGTCCCTTCTGGCATACCTTTATATGACTTTAGCTTTCCTGGGATCATTTCAGACCCTTTAGGCGCGCTTGTTTTGTCTGCCGCCTTATTGTCTAAGCCAAACTACCTCGACATTTTGCCACTTTATATCTTCTTTATGATTGGCTTACCTTTTCTTATCGCGGCGTTTCGTCAGGGGCTTTTATTATGGGTAATGGCACTGAGCGTCGGCGTTTGGCTGTGTAGCGGCTATGCCGAAACCGCTCAATTGGTGTCGCTTGTCTCTTTTGTCTTCCCAGACGCTAAAGTGCAAGCTGGCTACTTTGACCCGTTTGCGTGGCAAATTCTTTTTGTCAGTGGAGCGGCACTCGGGTACCTCGCGCAAAACCGAACGATTGTCTGGGTAACACCGCTTCGCACTATCATTGCGGTTTGCATCGCCACGACTCTCTTTGTTTTGCACCGCGGCTCGTTTATGGGCATAGGCTTTACACCTGACGAGCTTTACCTCATGGCAGACAAACCAGAAATGGGCTGGCTGAGGCTACTCAACATTGCGGTTTGGGTTTATCTGATTGCGGCAATCATCCATTACAAGCCCACGTTATTGGCGTTCCGACCGCTTAGCTACATTGGCCGTCATTCGCTTCATGTGTTTAGCTGGCATGTCGTGCTTTGCTACTTTGTGGGACTTGCCTTGTTCGCGATTCGCTTCGAAAGTTATTACCTCATCGCTGTGTTCGCGTCCATGGCCACCCTTTGGATCCCTGCATGGGTGAGAGAAAGCCAGACCTCTGTTTCAACAGTCACGAAATGGAGTTCAGTTACCGTGTTACCTACCCTCGCAGTCGCGATTCTGACGTTCAACATGACAAACCAGCAAGCTGACAACGATGCCACGGCATCAACAGCACTTGATGCACTTGCACCTAACTCCATTCAGGTTCAGATATCAAACGTGCGTGACGACAATGCACCGATTTACGTCATGCTATTCAAAGATACTGACGACTTAATGGGAGCACCTAGCGCAGGCTTTTTACGCGCTTCTAGAGAAGAAGCAGAGAGAGGCATCGCGTTCGAAGGTATCGCAGAGGGAAGCTACGTGATATTTGCGTACCAAGATCTTGATGGAAACCAGTTCCTTACGTCAGAAAACAATATGCCGATAGAAGGGTTCGGATACTCGAAACTGCCTGTGATTAGGGGAATGCCTTCCATTGAAGAGGTTGCTTTCGAACACGTTGAGACTCAGAGCCAAAAAATCGTATTTAATTACTTCCGATAAGTGGGCTTTAGTAGGATAAAGGCAAAAAAATTTGTTTCTCCGACGGGTGTCGGAGAAACAAACAACGACAGCAAGGAGTAATTTATGTCTCAATGCCGATGTTGTCCGTATCCGATTTACTGACCAGCGACATCACTCCCATAGGAGCAAGTGCTATGCCAACTCGATAAGATAATGATTACGCTGATTTTTGCTGGAAACGGCTATTTTGGAGAATGATTGAATGCTCGAAGAGAGTGCATTCGATGCACATCAGTGGGCGACGGCATTCGGTTCTAATCATCTCTCATTCAGCGGTAAAACCATTTTGAAATAAGGGATATCCGCTTTATAAAACCGTTCCCCTTCCGGTTTCATACCAAAACCTTCGTAAATACCCATTGCTGACTCTCTTGCATCACACCAAAACACGACAACATCACTCGCATTCAGAGACTCAATGATAACGTTCAGCATTGCCTTACCAATTCCGCGATTTTGGTAATCCGGTAACGTTGCAAATTTTCTTAATCTCGATTGTTTGCCGTCAGTAAAGACCGACGCCACGCATACCAATTTTTCGCCGACAAATGCGCCATAGTGGGTAGCGTCCTCATCGCCCTCGACACTGGAAAATTCAGGTGGTTCAGCAGGCCAAAGTACTTGATGGCGAATATCAATCGTTTCCTGCCAAAAGATTTCCTTAATGTCGATTTCGATTTCGCTCATGAATACTTAACCCTCTGAAAATATTGCGCTAAATCACGAAAACACCCTGCGTAAACAACACCATATTGATTATTGAGTCAATATCTAGATTTCTAAACAGTTAGCTCACGCATAATCTTCACTTTTCTACAGAAATACGTGTAATTAGTCGCTGTTTTTCAAAAAGTTAGGTGCTAGTCTTACCGCCATCGAACACGCTGTCGGGTGTACCCTACGAAGGTGAATTTTACACCTATACCCGGCAGCCCTCGCTCGCTCTCCAACATACCACCTTATATTGAGGAAACCGTGAACGTTACGTTTCTCGACCAAGATTCAGACCTTCCAAAGGTACTGGATTTGCTCATCCAATTGCGCCCACAATTCACGCCAGAGACACTGTTACATCAAATTAAAAAACAAAGAGAATCTGGTTATCAACTCGTCTATGTCGAATCTGAAGGAAACATCCTTGGGGTTGCGGGCTTTGTTGAAGGCGAAAAGCTGTCTTGGGGAAAATACATTTATGTTGATGATCTCGTTGTGGACGAGTCATCACGAAGCCAAGGAGTTGGCACGTTACTGATCAACTGGTTTAAAAAGCGCTGTAAGAAAGAAGGTTTTAATCAGCTGCATTTAGATTCAGGCGTGCAACGCTACAAAGCTCACCGTTTTTACCAACGCGAGAAGTTCCGCATCTCCAGTCACCACTTCGTGACAAAGTCTTTTAAATAGGTGACGTTAAAGGCGCGTGAACGTTTAGTTTCTCGTCCTTTTTGTCATCACCATGCTGCTGAGGGGGTTCACCTCGCATTGAGAAAGTCGCTAACTCCCAACTCAGCAGCACCCTATTTCGTTATCCCAATATTCTTCGCGTCATTCCCACCGAAGGCTTGGAAAGGCCTTAAGCCAAAATACGGCATGATGGCATACACATGGTCGAAGATGTCGGCCTGAACACCTTCATAAAATACCCAGTCGGTGTCATTGGTGAACGCATAGATTTGAAGCGGCAAACCTTCTGGTGTTGGCTGTAATTGTCGAACCATAGAAAGCATATAACTGTGAATGTCTTTGTGAGAGCGAAGGTATGTCGACAAATACGCACGGAAAATGCCGATGTTGGTCATGTGGCGAAGATTCGCAGCGTGAGGAACATCATCGAAAGACTCGTTAAAGTCTTTGATCTCTCTGTCTCGCTCAAATAAGAACTCACGTAGGATCCGCACTTTCTTTAACTCTTCAATCTCTTCTTCTGTCATAAAACGGATAGAGGTTACGTCGATATACACTGACCGTATGATGCGACGACCACCCGATTCAGACATACATCGCCAGTTAATAAATGCGCCCTGCACCAGCGCATAAGCGGGCAACATGGTGACGGTATTGTCAAAGTTACGCACTTTCACTGTGGTCAGTGAGATTTCTTCTACCGACCCATTCGCCCCGTAGCTTTCCATCTCAATCCAGTCATTGAGGTTAACCATGCGGTTAGCGGACAGCTGAATGCCTGCAACAAAACCCAGAATGGTGTCGCGGAACACCAGCATAACCAAGCCCGTTGCCACACCTAGGCCACTCAAAAAGATAACTGGAGACTCGTTCGCAAGGATGGATATTGAAAGCACTATCGCGACGATAAAGGTGAACAGCTTGATCAGTTGAACAAAGCTTTTAATGGGGAGTCGCTTTGTGACACCTCTTCGGTGAGCAATTTCACTTAATGCGTCGAGCAATGCAAAGAGCACCCAGACAAACATCACGAGCACGCCAATACCCAAAAGTCTGTCAGCGGTGGTAGAAATCAAAGGATGATGCGTGAGGATCGGCGGTACCAGCACATCCAAAATCATCATGGTACGGTCGCCGCCATTTTTTCTAACACTTCATGATTGGCGAGGCTTTTACCCCAAGATTCTTCCTTCTTGTTAATGATGATGTTGACGGACCGGACGATAACTCGGTGGACGAGCAAATAGCAGATGACAGCAATACCTATCGCAGCAAGCAAGAAAATGATTGTGGGTTCAGCCCCATAGGGATCGCTGTCAAAGCCCATGGTTGCCAGTTTGTCAGTCACATACTTCCGTACACCGTGATCCATTACCCGAGCCCTCCTTGAAACGGTGTTATGAGCCTAGCAGCACTTTTCAATTATGGTTGCGGAAGTTTTGATACAGAATTGCCGTTGATTTCCTTATCTCGATGTCAGACTATGGGCGGAATTAATGTAAATGATTCTCACTACAAGGAAGTGGAATGAACGCCTCCCGCAGAAAAGCACTAAAAGCTGGTCTGGCGATGACATCGCTGATTGCGATGCCCAACATTGCGATTGCCTCCTCTCGATATTCAAAAGAAGACGGCTGGGTTTATGACCTAACAGCCGAAGAAACCACGGCCGAGTTTATTCCGGGGTTCCAAACCCAATGTATGGGGTTTGATGGACAAATTCCCGCACCAACAATTCGATGCAGGCAGGGAGAGCAAGTCACCATAAACTTCACGAACAAACTCAAAGAACCAACCACAATCCATTGGCATGGGCTGAGAATACCCATAGAAATGGACGGTGTTCCGTTTCTCAGTCAACCGCCGATCATGCCAGGCGAAACGTTTGTATATCAATTCACACCGCCAGATGCTGGTACCTTCTGGTATCATCCTCACGTAAACAGCGTTGTCCAGCTGGGTAAAGGCTTAGTTGGAGCCATTGTCATTGAAGAGAGCACGCCCGTTGTATTTGACGAAGAGCACGTGTTATTGGTCAAGAATTACAACATCAACGCCAAAGGAGAATGGAAGCCGCTTTCTATTCCTCGCTATGCCGCGCGTATGGGCACACCCGGTGAGTGGGGAACAGTAAATGGCGTAAACGAGCCAACCTATAAGCTAAAGGAAAACGCAACGACTAGACTTCGCGTAGCCAATGTCGACAACACACTCACCTATCCCATTGCGGTTTCTGGTGCAGAGGCCTGGGTGGTTGCGATAGATGGCAACCCAATTAAAACGCCTTACATACTAACCACACACAAGATCAGCCCCGGAATGCGTGTAGATCTTGCGTTTGTCGCACCCCCAAAAGGCCAGAAAATCCATGTGCAGTACATGAAAGGTAAATTCCCTTTCCCACTTTGTACCTTCGATACAGTGGAGTCTGATTTACCTGCCAATTCATCGATTCCTGCTTTGCCGTTAAACCCTATCCCAAACCTTGATTTAGAGAATGCGGAGGAAATTAACTTCGTTTTCGAATGGGAAGGTGCGATTTCGCCAACCAAGAAAGACGGAAAGACCGACCATACCTTCTGGCTAATAAATAAAAGAGCGTGGGAAGGCATGACGGCAACAGATATTCCTGCACCATTGGCAAGACTAAAACTGGGTAAAACCTATATTTTCAAATTGAAAAACGTGACTCAGTATCACCACCCTATCCATCTACATGGACACACTTTCACTGTGTTAGAGATGGATGGGAAAAAGCTAGAAGAACCGTTCGATACCGACACAGTGTTGTTAGGCAAAAACGGGTCAGCAATCGCCGCATTTGTCGCCGATAATCCGGGAAAGTGGATGTATCACTGTCATGTTATTGAGCACATGAAAACAGGGCTTATGGGCTACATTGAGGTTTACTGACAGTCGTAGCTATTCGTCGTCTTATCTCGCTTAAACAGGGGTCGATAAGACGGCTCGAATACAGAGTTGGAGGATACATATTGTTTAGTCTCTCCGTATCATATGCAGATATCCTTTTCTTTATCTGCATATTTGGTTTCCCTGTAGGTATTCTTATCCTCGCTGTGCGTGTTGTTCTCTCAAAGTTCAATATCGTGAAAGTGGAATACAACCGAAAGCGATTCTTTTCTCATGCTCTTTGGCTGTGTACTGGTTGTCATCATGTTTTTTGTTGCAATCGCGTTGTCTCAATAGCCGATGACTGTGAGTTTTTGATTAAACGATAGGTAAATGTACAACGCTTTTCGGAAGTCATCCTATTTCTCCCTCCCAGATCGCACGTAAGAACGTTGGTTAACTGATTTGGAAAATTTATATGGTAATTTGTCACAGATGAGTATGGAGTAGTCTGACGTACCAATTCTGATTACATGGGCAAGTTTTCAAGGTGGCAGCATTGAATTGACCATCCTTTTCTAGGCTAAAAACAAGGGTATATTTTCGAAGGGAATTGGAAGTATGAGCCTCGAGCTTAGAAGTATAAATCATCAGAATTTCTACGAGATTTGTCAGCTAGAGGTAACCCAAAGCCAGCAACATCATGTTGATAGCAATGCCATTTCTTTGGCTGAAGCAAACTTTATGAAATTCCCATGGTATAAGGGCATTTACTACGACAATAAACCCGTTGGTTTTATATTGGTAAACGCGAATACAGTGTCGGGTAAATTTGAGCTTTGGCGTTTTATGCTAGACAAGTCCCAACAGTCTAAGGGCTATGGTCGTAAAGCTATTGGCTTGTTGAAATTAGCATTGGTTGCTGAGTACAAAATATCAGCTCTTTATACAAGTGTTGTTTCCGGGTTAGACAGTCCAAAAGATTTCTATATAAACTGCGGTTTTGTGCCAACAGGCCACTCGGTTGAAGACCGTGAAATTGAGTTGTACCTAACTATTTAGCTAAAGGAGTAGCTTTGAGTCATATGGAAACTAGACGTGCAAATGTCGATGATTCAAACGTCATATTACGCTTCATCAATGAACTTGCTGAATGAACGTCACATAAAAATGGTTCAAGGAAGACATGATTTACGTTAAAGACAATTACAGAATCAGTGATGACCGCGAAGACGTTCAATTTGATAAAGTTGAATCTCTACTGCGCTCTTCTTACTGGGCTAGCGAAAGAAGTGTCGAAACCATCAAGGTTTCAATTTCGAATAGCGTTTGCTTTTCATTATTTGCAGATAAAACTCAGATAGGCTTTGCACGCGTTGTTACAGATTTTGCTTCCGTGGCATATATCGCCGACCTCATCATTCAAGAAGACTATCGCTCTCAAGGGCTTGGTAAGTGGCTCATAGAAACAATAGTGAGTGATCCTCGTTGGGAAGCTAAGTTCAAGTTTTTAGTAACAGATGACGCTCATGGCCTTTATGAAAAATATGGGTTTTCAGGCAGTAGTAAGCTAATGAGCACCAAAGTATAACGAGTCGCTCAGTGGCGACTCGCAGCCCTTGGCGAACTCTGTCACAACTTGAACTCCGTGTTTAAGGCACAATATCTAATTAAGGTGACAGCGTATTATCACTTATCGTCACAACGCTATATGCCAATCGAAGTTTATTGAGAATATCCATGCAATTAGAATTAGATGATTACTACCTGCGTTCGCTGGATGTAGAAGATACGGAAGCATTTTATCTATGGTCTCGTGACCGAGAAGTGACTCTGTATAGCCTTTCTTCTTACGCATATCCTCAATCCAGATCAGATATCGAAAAATGGCTTCTAGCAATAAACTCAAGTGCCAAAAATGTTTCGTTTGGAATATGTAGCAAAGAGAATGATCAGCTAATCGGATATGCAGGTATATCAGGGATCAGCACACTTAATCGAAGCGGTGAGTATTTCATTCTTATCGGAGAGAAACGTTTTTGGGGTAAAGGGGTTGGCACATCAGTAACCAAAATTGTCACTGATTACGCGATACGAACGCTTGGCCTACATAGAGTTCAGCTTACAGCACGTGCCCTCAACTACGGCGCAGTGAAGGCTTATGAAAACGCGGGTTACCAACACGAGGGTGTAATGCGACAATCTGGCTTTCGAAATGGTGAGTTCGTTGATAAAGTCTTAATGTCAGTACTATCTACGGAATGGCGAGGCGAATAACAAACAACTATTACACCATTGGCTAATCAATACTGCCTTCGAGGATTTGTTTAGTCCGTTCTTCTTGAGAGAACAGACTAAACATATGCGTCGATCTTTCTAGCTTCTCTTCGATCAGCGCGGGCGCGGCGATCATACCCTCGATAAACCGCTTTACCCGCCCTTCTCTCACAAAGATCTCGACGCTCAATGACGTAAACGCCATTCACGAGTTTTGTTTCAACAACCTGAGTGTATTTTGACGGCTTCATGATGCTCCTACAGTGCTAAGTGCACTTTTATGCATAACCAGCTTAACGGCTAGCCTTACCTTTTCTCCAGCACTGTAAGAATAAAAAACACCGTTTTCTCATCTTGAATACACAATCTTACTGTTGCGCTTTGTCCTCTTCACGCCACCATTTAGTGATAGGCAGAGCTTCACCAATCGCCAGTTTTTGCCCAATTACGGGGCTTACCATGGCAACGCCTTTTGCTGCGCTGATTTCAAGTGCTTGCTCCAATGGTTCATACCAGTCGTGTAAGGCCAAATCGAACGTACTGTTGTGGATTGGCATCATCACTTTACCTCTGAGGTCAATATGCGCCTGCACACTTTGTTCAGGAAACATGTGGATGTTTGACCAGAGCGCGTTGTAAGCGCCTGTTTCAATCATCGTAAGGTCGAACGGGCCGTATTTGTCACCAATCTCTTTAAAGCCAGAAAAATAACCTGAGTCTCCGCTGAAGAAGATGCGTTTGTTCGCGGAGTTGATCACCCAGCTTCCCCACAGGGTTGTGTTTCCATCCATAACACCACGGCCGGAAAAGTGCTGTGTTGGTGTAAATACAAATTCAATACCGTTAACGGTTTTAGCATCCCACCAATTCAGCTCAACCACTTTTGACTGCGGTATGCCCCAGTCAACCATTCGCTGGCCAACGCGCAGCGGTACCAAAAATGTCCCAACCTTGTCAGCAAGCTCTTTGACTGTGGCTTTGTCCAAGTGGTCATAGTGATCATGACTGATGATAACAACATCAATGTTTGGCATTTCTGCCAGCTTGATTGGTGGCTCATGGAAACGCTTTGGACCGAAGAACTGAACAGGCGAAGCACGGTCGCTGAATACAGGGTCAGCAAGAATAAGCTGTCCATCTACTTTCATGGCAATGCTTGAATGCCCAAGACGATAAACCACATCTGACTGTTCTGATGCGAGACTTTCAACAGAAATCATTTCCAACGGAATTGCCGACGTTGGTTTAGGAGCCTGACGTTCCGTGCGGAAGTACGCCTTGATGATTTCAAACAAATTACCCTGTTGTTGAAACTCGGGGTCGCTATTGGTGAACTTTTTTGGATATTGCATTGTGTTTGAATCCGACTCAGAACAAGAAAGAAGAGACGTTGCCATTGCTATCACCCCCAGGGTTGCCAAAACTGTGTTTCTAACGATTGCTTTGCCTTGCATCATTCCTTCCTGTCTGTTCAAGGTTGCATTCATCTTGTAAACTACACCGTGCAGTGTACTTTTTTTAGTGAAAAGTAAACCGCTTAGTGTAAAATGAGCCAATTAGGAAATTCAGACGGTAGTTAAGTCAATGACTGTAAAGGCCAAAATGCCTCAGGAAAAATCGCGCAGTGAGCTCAAGCGCGAAGCTATCTTAAATGCTGCCAGTGACGCTTTTCAGACCTTTGGTGTTCACAATACCAGCATGGATAAACTCGCCGCATTGGCCGGCGTGTCAAAGCGCACGGTATACAATCACTTCTCTTCTAAAGAAGCCTTGGTGATGGAGTTGTTATCTGTATTGTGGAAAAGCTCAATCTCTGCAGACACCCTCGCCCAGATCTCAACGTGCTCGGTTAAACAGCAATTGATCACCCTGCTTCATCAAGAGATCTGCGTTATCGCCCAACCCGGCTATCTTGAAATGGCAAAAGTGGCTATGGGACACTTTATGTTCAAGCCAGACGAGTTGCAGGAGCAACTGAAAACCATGTCCAAGGAAGATACCGCTTTGCATGTATGGCTTGAGCAGCAATCTGAATCTGGCGCATTGAAAGTTACCAACGTCGAACTCGCGCGAAACCAACTTCATAACCTCATTAAAGGGTCTGCTTTTTGGCCACAAGTTATGGGAGCTTGCCCTCCGTTAACTGAAGAAGAAGGTTTAGCTCTTGCCGAAAACACCGCAAATTTATTCCTTGGCTATTACCTCAAATCAGAGCAGTTTTAGTCCACAAATTAGATTTACGTATCTATTTCAACAAAAAACTTTTTAATCATTGACGTAAGTATTAATAACATCGGCCTTGCTCGCGAGTGCACAATCTGCAAGGTTTTTTGCGCCCACTGGCAAAACAAAAGAAAGCTCTTACTGTAAACTTTGCCGCACCTTCTATCTAACACCAAGATGTCCTTTCAATTTAGCGACGAGCTGGCAGCTTAATTTATTCTCATTTTTTGTCGCATATATATTAAGCAATTTTTCACAATCCTAGCTCCTGTTATGGCCTTTTTCGAGTAACAATAAATATGTCTAGAAAAAAGATTCTGCCCTTACTCATCATAACCGCGCTTGTGGGATGTAATGATGACCAGAACCCGACGACGGATGGTGCTCCTTCTACTCCAGATACGGGTGGTGTTCCGTCTATTCCCGATACGGGTAACCCGCAGCCAACCGTTCTCGCCGGTGAGTTCTCATTGGATGGCACAAAGGTCTATGGTTCATCTGTAGACTGTAACGGTGAGCCTGCAAATGCATTCGAATTTGAAGAGAATGAAACGGTAACGTGTCGCTATGAAGGCACCGTACTAGCAACCTTCAGCAATATTTCTACCACCCAATATGTGAGAGCAAACCAAGCGATCACACGCCATCGTTTGAACCTGGAAGATGCAGACGAGTTTACTCATTCATCTGAAAAAGCCCACAATGCTCAAGCTTTGCTAAATACCGTTTCCCCAGCATATGGCAATCAGGTTGATATCAGCCTGTCAGATACCCATGACAAACTCGCGTTTGCCGAGATCTACAACAACGACTTGGAGCTCGCTTCTGATGAGTTCGATAAGTTACTTGAAGAGAAGCCTGCTGAAGAAAACTTAGCAGACAAGCAACCAAGTGCTCACGTTCCAGAGGTAGAGCCTGAAGTCACTCCGGGCACGTCAACCGACCTCAATGCTTCCTTCGTTTCAGCAAACGCTGAAGAGGCATATCAATACAAACCCACTGAAACCATTTTAAGTAAAGCAATCATCACTGACAGCAACGGTCTGCCAGTTGAAGGGCTGTCTTACTTCAGCAAATCTTCTCGCGGTAAAACCAGCGAAACGGGTGAATTTGAGTTTGTCTGGGGCGAGTCTATTTCTTTTGGTATCGATACTTTCGAAATGGGCAGCATTCGCGGTAACAAAGCACAATTTGCTCTGAGCGATCTAGGTGCAGAGCAGCGTGGTCGCAATGCAGAGGCTCTGGTTAAGCGCTATGCAAGCAATCAGTCAAACAAATGGGTTATCTCAGATAACGTGACCGAGGTATTTGCTCAATACCCTAACGTAATTAACGAAGCGATTTCGTTATCACTGAATGACAAAGATACCGTACTCGAAATTGGTGGCGGACTAACCCAAGTCGTTCGTGCCGAATTTGAAAACCAATTCGACAACGGCATCGCAGCGTTGATCGATGAAGCTCTGTGTCAGACTGAATGCGGAGTTTCTGCATATTCTTTGTTCAGAAATGCAGATTTGCATACCGCGAGCGATGACTTTTCCAATATCCAGGCAGACATCAATAAACTTTGGGGCATCAACGACGCAGAAAATAAAGGTTGGAAACCGGTTCGCAAGTTCCATGTCTTTACCGATGCAACCAACTTCTATGGCAGCACGGGTTTGGCGCGCGGACAAGCAGCGGTCAACATCTCTAACCAAGCCTTCCCTGTCATGATGGCGCGAAACGATAATAACTATTGGATTTCATTTGGTGACAAGAAAGCATTCGATGAAAGAAACCTAGCTTACATCACTGAGCATCCCTCTAAACAAGTGATCGATGTTGTTGGCAAAAACACGGCGACCTTCAACTTGCCTTTCGTGACCATAGGTGAACTAGGTCAAGGTAAGGTTATGGTCATGGGTAACGGCCGCTATAACTCTATTTTGGTGTGCCCGAACGATTACTCATGGGGCAGCAACGGACAATGCAGTGCTGACCAAGTTGGAAAAGACAGCGACGACATGAAGAACTTCTTCAACAACGTCATTCGCTATCTCACCAATCGCGCCGACGGCGACCGTATCCAAGTGGGTGTGAATATTCCTCACGTTTACTTTATGCGTGGCGGACAAGTGCTGGGTGCCAAAGCTGACTATGTTATCTCTGACGCATTTAACGTTGATACCGTTCAACTGAGCAGCTTTGCCGGCATCAATCCTGCCGAGATACCTCTTCTTATCTTGAATGGCTTCGAATACAAGAATCCGAACGGCAGTCCTTACACTCCTCCGCATTCAGCCGATGTGAGCAAACCCAAGCTGACTCAAGATGACATCACAGCTCTTATTGAGTACGTCAGCAAAGGCGGTAACGTGCTGATGATGGAGACCATCATTGGTGAAAACGACATTGGAGCAACAGCGCGTCTTCTGGATTCTGCCGGCATTGCTTTCGGCATGGGGAATTCGGTTGTTCGAAACGGTAATGGCCCAAACGACGGCTATGCCGACCGACCGCGTGCTAACCGTGAACATGGTTTGTGGATCATCGAACGCTACCCTGCGAAAGAAGGTGGCGAGGGTGAAGCACCGAAACTGCCATATTCAATTGATGCCGACACGGGTGAGGTGATCTGGGACATCAAAGTCGGCGAAAAGGTGGAACTCGAAACGGCTTTCTACCAGGTTGAAAACGAAGAAGGCAAGCTGGAAACGCATAAAGCTTCATTCGTGAGGAAGACCATTTTGCCAAAGATGAAAACAGCAAGTGGATCATTGGTGCGAACGGCAAACCTGTTGTTAATGAAGCGTCTTTAACCGCAGCTAAAAATGCGCTACTCGATCGCTTCTTGGTAGACGGTCAGCGCACCTATCAAGAATGTACGCATTCTGACTATCACTATGAAATCAACTGTCTTGAGCGTCGTCCGGGCAATGACATTCCGCTGTCTGGCGGGATGGCACGCCCTATTTATACCAAGCTGGATTTAGGCTCTGAGCAAGCGCGCGCAATGATCAAGGCTGCCGATCTCGGCACCAATATTGAGCGACTTTACCAGCATGAAATGTACTTCCGTACCAAAGGTGAAGAAGGTGAACGCCTCAGCAGCACGGATCTGAATCGTATCTATAACAACATGACCGTCTGGCTATGGAACGATCTTGATTATCGCTACGAGGCATCACTGACTGATGAACTTGGCTTCCAGCGATTCACTCAGTTCCTGAACTGTTATACCGCAGATCTAGCAGGCGGCAACACCACTTGTCCGGTCGATCTTGGCGATAAACTCATTCAAATGAACATGGTTTATGGCGCAGATGCGGGCGAATACGCAGGCCAAATGAACCCAAGCTACCCGTTGAACTACATGGAGAAGCCACTGACCCGCTTGATGTTGGGTCGTTCATTCTGGGATTACGATGTTGTTGTGGACATTCGCCCGTTCCCAGGTGAGCCAAACGGTAATCTAATAGGCGGCGCATCATTAACGCTGGATATGAGCAACAATACAGCGGCGTATTATGCGGGCAACCGTCAAGCAACGGGTCAATGGGCTATCGCACATCAGCCGTTTACTGTTTCCGTCTCAGGCAACACTGCACCCGTTAAGGTCACTGTCGGCCTTCATGATGACCTAACAGGCCGTGAGAAGCACGAACTGGCTCTGAAGCGACCACCTCGCATGCAGATGACCTTCACTGTTGCAAGCTCTGAAACCTTCACCGTGCCATATGGCGGTTTGATTTACGTTCAAGGAGGCAACAGCGACAACGTCAATATCACCATTGATGGTACTGTTGACGCACCACTTTATGACTCGGCGCAAAACGGTTGGGTGAACGATCTTAGCTCTGCGGCACCAATTGGCGACGTGGTGTCTGACAGCTTCATCTTTACGGCACCGAAAGCAAACCTGCAGGCAGCAAACTTCACGGGGGGCGTAACGCAATTCGCCGACGAGCTGGATATGTTTGCGAATGATTTGAATGACTTCTATGCGAAGGATGAAGGCATCGACGGTTCGACGAACCGTGCAGCGACCCATCCAAGCATTCCGAACAACCGTCATGCGTTCGTGAATGATGTTGCCATCAGTATCGGTGCAGCTCACTCAGGCTATCCTGTGATGAACAGCAGCTTCAATACCCAAAGCAACAACATCAACACCGATCCTCTCAATAGTTGGTTGCTATGGCACGAAGTCGGTCACAATGCTGCACAAGCTCCGCTAACCGTTGAAGGCGCGACAGAAGTTGCCAACAACGTACTGGCTTTGTACATGCAGCAGAAATACTTTGGTGCAATGCATCGCGTTGGCAGTGACATTCGTATCGCACCTGAATATATCAAGGCAGAGCATGGACACGCATGGGGTGCTGGCGGCCCAGGTGAACGTCTTCTGATGTTTGCACAAATGAAAGAGTGGGCAGAAACCGAGTTCGACATTTCGAACTGGTACCAAGACGCACAACCAAGCTACTACAGCGATAACTTGGGCTTAAAAGGCTTCAACTTGTTCAAGTTAATGCACCGTTTGACCCGAAATGCGAATGACGCTGCTATCACTCATAACGGTGACAACAAGTGTTACAACACTGGCCTGAATGCAAGTGACGCGCTGATGCTTTGTGCCTCATATGCGGCGCAAACAGATCTGACTGAGTTCTTTGAAGCTTGGAACCCAGGCACTGTGGCAACCATTCTGCCAGGCGTTTCTACTCCGCAATATGTGGGGGGCATTTCGAACCAAGGACGTGCAGCGGTGAAAGCACTTAACTTACCGAAACCGCAGCGTAATCCGCTCGACATCAAGTCAGTGACGATTTCGACGCCGGCTGTATCAAGTCTCTAATCGCGTGATTTTTCCTAAGCCCCTCTCGTAGGGGCTTTTTTATAGCTAAATTCGAAAGGTACAGACGAAAAAAAGCCACCGTTTCGGTGGCTTTTTGATTCATCTCTTTAAGTTGAAAATCGAATACTGTGGTGTTGCCGTAACTTGCGTTTTGCTCGCTTGCTCGTTATGTCGAGCGTCCTAGCCGCGTGATATGTACACATGGGCTCTTTGGATGCGAAGCCTTTCACTTAAAGTGGCGTATTCCTACGCTGATGTAACATTCCAAATTGTTATGACACCCAAACTGCCAGTCTCACTTTCTGGCGGAGTCGAGCAGAATGCCCGTCCTAGATTCGTCTAAATTGCCTGAGTGCAATTTGATTATAGGGCAACCAATTCGCGCCGCTACGTCTCATTTTTACGATTGTGACGGGCTTTCCGAATATTGATTTTGGCTCCTAAATTCGTGCGTTTCAGGCAAGATTTATGCTTTAAATTTAACTGCAATTTTCATGCAAGGACGAACCTTGACGCAGGTCATTCAAAGCAAAAAGAAAATAAGACTTGCTGCACAAAACGCCACTCTTTATGCGTATAATGACAGCCGGATTTAAAGCACTTCTTTTGTTCATGGATGTTAGTTTGACTGTTTTCCACTCGCCGTTTCGTTTTATTCCCACTGCACAAGCGTCTTTGGCAATGGCCTTCTTTGGCTTGGGTACGGCATGGGCGTTATACCATCCCATTACGGGGACATACTCGCGTCCACTTTTATCGACAATCGGCATTCTTCTGATTGCGCCCGTATGGTTGAAATACCTGTTCGAGCCTAAACGCTTTTGCCAAGACCTGCGTGACCCGCTATACGGCAGCTTGATGGCACCCATGACCATGTCACTGCTTCTGATGGCTGACTTTCTTGCAGAAATTCACGTCGAAGCCGCTGCCATTGTCTGGTATCCAGCCATGACCATGCATATTTTTATGGCCGCTTACTTCTTCTTCCATCAAGCGAAGACGTTTGAGAAATGCAACATCTACCCGAGCTGGTTCCTTTATCCTGTCGGGTTGATAAGCAGCACGCTCGCGGGGCCAAAGCTCGGCTTTGATCATGAATCGGCCATGCTCGCCCATGTTTGCATTGGGGCTTACTTTTGTATGTTGCCTTTTGTGCTTTATCGCCTGTGCTTTTTGGAAAGCTTACCGAGAAATTCACGCCCCGTTTTAGCCATTATGGCTGCGCCAGTTAATTTGGCTCTCACCGCTTATTTAGTGAATCTCCCGTCGCCGGATCCTGTTCTTGCCGGTGCGCTGGCTGGCGTCGGTATCATGATGACGCTGTTCGTCTACCTCTGTTACTTCGACTTACTCAAAGAGCCATTTCAGCCAACCATTGCGGCATTAACCTTTCCATCAGTGATAAGTGCCGTTGCGATGGAACGCTTAACGCTCTGGCTGGGCACCGATTTCCCGCATTGGTCATGGCTTGAAAGGTTGGGGTTGTTTGAGCTTGTCGTCGCAACCCTGCTGGTAACTTGGGTGAGCGTTGGATATATCCGCCACTACGGGTTTGGACGCTAAAATGAGACTAAAAAGCCCCTGTTGGGGCTTTTTATTTTTCGCCTAGTTCGTCAATCACAAAATCGATAAAGCTTCGAACTTTCGACGACATGTGCTTTCTGCTCGGGTAGACAAGGTAGATTTCAATTTGAGTGCGGGGATACTCCGCAAACAGTTCCACCAGCTCGCCAGTGCGCAATTCATCCCTCATATTAAAACGCGGCGTTCGAATAATTCCCCTTCCCTCCAAGCACATTGAAAGGATCAATTGAGAGCTGTTTGAAGTCATAAAGCTGTCTACATTGACCTCAATAAGGTCACCGTTCTTTTCTGAATATCGCCACGTATTGTAGTTCGGCAAGTTGGTATAACTGATCACGCGATGATCTTTCAATTCACTTGGATGCGTTGGTGTACCGTTTGCTTTTAAATAGTCTGGCGATGCCACCGTCACTCCTTCTGACGTCATAAACTTCCGACTAATCAAACTGGAATCTTCGAGGTATTGGGTCGCTCGAATAGCGATATCAATGCCTTCTGCGACCAAATCAATCTTGCGGTCATTGAGTTCAACATCAAAGGTAATGTCTGGATAGGTGTCGGTGAATTTGCGAATGAGCGGTGCTAACGTGATCAAGCCAAAACTGGTTGGACAGCTAATCTTAAGATGGCCTTTCGGCGTGCTTTGATGCCCCAGCATTGCACTTTCCAACTGCGCCGCGTCTTGCACGATCTGACGACACTGTTCGAAGTAGAGTTCGCCTTCCGGTGTCAGGTTCAAGGTTCGCGTTGTGCGATGAAGTAGCCTAACCCCTAACCTTTCTTCTAACTTGTTAATTTCTTTACTGATGTAAGACGTTGAGTGTCCCGTTTTCTCTGCCGCCTTTGTAAAGCTTCCATACTTTATGACTTCAGTAAAAATCACCATGCCATCAAAAAGCTGTGTATTCATCATTTGTTCCAATCGCTTTCCTTTTCATCAAGCATAACGAGATTAGGCGTCATATGGAAACAATCCTTCCACATTAACCCTATTAATCTTTGTAAGAGAAGCAATTAAAGTAGATAGCAAGTTAAGGGAATAAAGCAGGCAGACTCATGAAAGAGCTAACACGAGTGAATCACATTGGATTGCGAGTCAGCAGCTTCGAAGCAGCAACGGCGTTTTATGGAAAGCTGGGCTTTGAGTATGTTGCCGGACCAAGCGGCCCAGAGCCCGTCGCAATTGTTGAGCATCCTTGCGGCATCAACATCAACTTTATTTTAAATGCGTCGAATAACGACGGCATAAATGTGCTGATGGACAGTAGCGAGAAATTGACGGGGTACACTCATGTTGCACTTGAAGTCTCGAGCATTGATTCCGTCATAGAGAATCTAGAAAACCTGAACATTCCGCTGTCTGGTGGACCTATGTTCCACCCAACAGGAACCTCGATCTTCATCCGGGACCCAGACAGAAACGTGATTGAATTTATTGAGTACAAAGGCACTAGCCAACTTTAAACCGAATTTGAGGAAAGACATATGAAACTATTAGCGTTCGCAGCATCAAGCAGCTCCCAATCTATCAACAAAGCACTGGTCACTTACGCAGCAAGTCTTGTAGAAGGTGCCGAAGTAGAAGTTCTGGATATCAACGACTACGAAATGCCGCTGTTCAGCTCTGACCGCGAAGCAGAATTGGGTCAACCAGAGCAAGCTAAAGCATTCTTCCAAAAGATTGGAGAAGCGGACGCAATTATTGTGTCATTCGCAGAACACAATGGTTCTTACACGGCGGCGTATAAAAACTTGTTTGACTGGACGTCACGCATCAACCAGAAAGTGTACCAAGGTAAGCCTGTGGTTTACTTGGCAACCTCTCCTGGTCCTGGCGGTGCGCAAACTGTTTTAGGTTCTGCGTCAACCAGCGCACCTTACTTTGGTGTTGACTTGAAAGGCTCGCTGTCGATTCCAAGTTTCTACGACAACTTCGATATGGAAACGCAGCAGTTGAACAACCCAGAGCTTGTTGATGCGCTGAAATCTGCAGTAAGTGCATTGGCTAACTAAGGCTTCTACACCAAGGGCTTCGGACTCGCCCCTAGAGCTTGATCTTTAGCACTTGGCATTTAAGGTTGAGGCAATACGAAAATGAATAACGCATTGCTAGAAAAACCTATTGGTAGCGCGCTGGTCTTTATGGCCGCGCCTACTGCCATCGGAATGCTTCTTACTTTTTTGTTCCAATTGGTTGATACCTATTTTATCGGTCAATTGGGTGTTAAAAGTCTCACCGCAATCAGTTTTACCTACCCTGTCTATATCCTTATTGTTGGCTTCTTTATGGGCATCGCCGCTGGGGTCTCTGCGGTGGTAGGCAAGTTGCTCGGTGAAAAGGAAACATCACGTGCCGCATATTTGATTGTCCTGTCGCTGTGCTTATTTGCGGTTATCTCAGGGGGAGTCGGTGTATCTGGCTACCTCATGGCTCAACACTGTTTGAAGTGCTAGGCATGACTCCGCATCTTTATTCACTTGTGAGTGAATACATTAACCCTCTGTTTTTCGGCATGCCCTTGCTAAGCTTTGTGCTTATCGCAAACGCCTCTCTGATGGCCAAGGGTGTGATGGTTAAGCCGATGATCGTCATGGCTATTGGCGGGCTAACGAATCTAATCTTTGACTACCTACTCATATTTGGTATGGGTTCAATTCCAGCAATGGGGTTATTCGGTGCAGCATTAGCGACGGTATTATCTTGGGCTGTCATGTTGTTTATGATGCTAGTTCTCTTGAGCAAAGAAAATTTGCTTCCGTCCAAGCAAATACCCGTGCCGTCGAAAACCGCGCTCAAGGAAGATCTTCTCAGTGTATTCACCCTCTCCACACCAGCCATTGCTGCGCAAGTGCTGACGCCCATCAGCGTCGCTGTGATAACCCGATTGGTGTCAGACCACGGAGAGCAAGCTGTGGCCGCATATGGGATTGTTACTCGCATTGAATCATTAGCACTGACTGGCATACTCGCGCTTAGCGTCATCGTGACACCGCTTGTCGCACAAAACTACGGAGCATATCGCCAAGGCAATTTAAGCTTCCTTCGCCTTGATAACGTCATCGCGCTATCCGGTCGCATGACAGTCTATTGGGGAGTAATCTGTTATCTTGTGTTGGCACTGGTGGGAGAGCACTTCATCGCACTATTCACAAGCAACACAGACATTATCCGAATCGGCTACCAGTATTTGCTGATTGTCGGCCTATCTTTTCCCGCGTTCGGGTTGGTATTGATTACCGCTTCGTTTTTTAACGGCGTACAACTGCCTTCCTTGTCATTAAAACTGACATTGGTGAAATCACTGCTTCTCACGCTACCTTTGGCTGCCGTCGGTGCCTACTTCTCTGCATCATGGATTTGGGCAAGCCTAGCGGTGGCTAATGTTCTGGGTGCAGTTTATGCAGGGAAATTATTGTATCGGTGGCTGGCAGAACAAGAGACATCGCTAACCGAAGCAAACGCTTCGATAATGGGTGATTACCTCTCAGATTTGAAACTCTTAGGAAGAAAACTTAGTCGGCAGAAATCAGTGTGAACTGCGATTTGAAAGAAAGAGGCAGCCTGAGTCCAACCCAGACCCAGACCCAGACCCAGACTGTCAGTGTTTATCCCGCTTTTTTCAGCATGCCCTCAGATTCCAAGAAGTGGATTATCTCGCTTAATCCTTTTTGCTCTTTAAGATTGGTAAACACATAGGGCTTCGTCGGTCTCATTCTCGCCGTGTCCGAGTCCATCACATCAAGATCGGCTCCCACATAAGGTGCTAAGTCGATTTTGTTGATTACCAGCAGGTCTGATCGCGTAATGCCTGGGCCACCTTTACGAGGAATTTTCTCCCCTTCAGCGACATCGATAACGTAAATAGTTAAATCGGCCAGCTCGGGGCTAAAGGTTGCACTCAAATTGTCACCACCACTTTCGATGAATACCAAATCCAAGTCCTGATGCAGCTTTGCCAACCCTTCAACCGCTTCGAGGTTCATCGACGCATCTTCACGAATTGCTGTATGTGGGCAGCCGCCGGTTTCCACACCAACTATACGATCAGCACTCAAGGCTCCGGCTTCGTTCAGAATACGCTGATCTTCTCGGGTATAGATATCATTGGTCACCACGGCTACCGAATAGTCGTCGCGCATCGCTTTACAAAGCACTTCCAACAATGCCGTTTTCCCTGAGCCAACAGGTCCACCGACACCGACCCGTAGTGGCTGTTTATAGCTCATCCGCAACTCTCCTTATGACCGGAATAAACGTGAATACTGGTTTTCATGACAACTCGACGCAATCGCCTGTGCAGGGGCAAAGTTCCCGATGTCGTCTTCTTGGATACATCTCGACTGTTCGACGGCTTCATCTAAGGTTTCGGATAAGCTAATCAACATTCGCTGACCCGATGTTTGACCAAGGGGGATCAGCTTCACTCCAGCCATAACCGTGTTTTCTAGCCAACTCCACGCGTAGCCACTGCATAGATCATCAATGGAAATGCCCCATTGAACCCCGGCATAAGCAAATCCAGAAAGCGGGTTATGAGCCACCATAGGATGCGCCGCAGCTTTCTCATCAAGCATCTCTAGTTGACACAGAAGCTTTGCCATCGTCTTGCCGCGCTGCTGTTCTTCTTGGCGCAATTCCATTGTTTCTCGGCTGGCATATAGCCATTCGCTCCAGCGTTGGATGGCAGGCGTGTCGTCACTATCAAAGCCATCATACAAACGCCGAAGAATGGGTAACTCCAAATTCGCCAAACTGTCCAACGCAATGCTTTCTAGCCAGTTTTTAAAGCTAGATTCATCATCAACCCAACCCTCCTCAATCGCCCATTCAAGGCCTTGTGAATAGCTAAACGCGCCTACCGGCAGCGACGGGCTAATCAGTTGGAACAATCGATAATCGGCGTGCTTATTCATCCCAGCCAGATCCCGTTACTTTGCTCTACGCGATAAGGACGAAAAATACGCCGCTAAGTCCCATCGCAATCGAAAGCTTTTCAAGGCTAATCAATGAGCCTGCTCGCTCTCCACCGACTAACAAGACGGTTGCAGCAACGATAAAACCTGCCGCAAAGGCATTGGAAGTAACATGCGCGCCATGCATAAAGCTTGAGATACCAATAACAACAAACGCGAGAACGGCTGAGAGCTGTGCAATGGTACTGAAGCCCGTACTTTTCATGCCCGCAGACATCGCCGCTAAAAACAGCGCACCCACCAGAAGCGGAAACATCGGGGAGGTTTCAGTTGAGACAAACGCACTTTGAATCGCGAAGAACACAAAGCCCAACAAGCTAAAGGTGACTAACAGCTTTGCCTTCACACTGGAAAACTGAGAAATCAACACGCCCATAGCAAGCCACGTCACGATGTGCAGAACGCTGGTGAAAGGATGAAGGAAGCCATCGATAAAATGGTGTTCACTTAGGCTGTGCGCTGACGGCTCAAGCGTATGTGCAGCGACCGAGCCTGAAAACGCGACCAATACCCCTGCGAGATAACGTCCTAATTTCATTTTTGTATCTCCCTAAACGCGAAAATAGAAATCTAATGGTGATGATGGTGACCTGACGAGTGTCCGCCATACGCGCCGCTTTCAGGCTCGAAAGGTGCGAATTCGACGACGACTTCACCGCCCAATAATCCCACCATGTCATCTAAAACATGATCATGTTGATAGCGTACCCAGCCATCTCCCATTTGGAGGGGGACATGACGATTGCCTAGGTGGTAACTCAATCTGGCCAGTAAGCGGGCGTTGCTGGCGTGAACGGTAGACACTTTTTCATCTGCAGCGATAACACGTACCCGTTCACCAGATTCCGACACAAGGAGGTCACCACCCCTTACGGTATGACCGCGAGGCAGAAATAGCCCAGCTTCTCTCCCATCATCTAACGTCACCTTGAGTCGGCTTTTAATGCGCGCATCAATTCCGAGGTGAATCGTTGGTAACGCTTCTTTCTCATCAACGCCAGTTTCAATCCGTGTAAATTCGAGCATTTTGTCCCTCAAAACAGAAAGTAACGTTGCGCCATTGGCAACACATCCGCTGGCTGACAAACCAATAGCTGCCCGTCAGCGCGTACTTCATACGTCTGTGGATCGACCTCTATATTGGGTTGCCAATCATTAAGCTTCATGTCTTTCTTGCGAATGCTTCGACAGCCTCTCACCGCGCTGACACCACTCTTGAGTTCGAGCATGTCTGGCACGCCGCGGTCAATCGCTATCTGTGACATAAAGAGTAGTGAACTTTGGGCAGGGCCGCCGCCAAATGCCCCAAACATTGGACGATAGTGCACAGGTTGTGGTGTTGGAATGGAACCGTTAGGATCGCCCATCGGTGCCGTCACAATCAGACCACCTTTGATAACCAAAGAAGGCTTAACCCCGAAGAAAGCGGGCTTCCAAAGGATGAGGTCAGCAAGCTTACCCACCTCAACAGAACCTACTTCATGCGACATACCGTGCGCGATAGCCGGATTGATAGTGTATTTCGCAACGTATCGCTTAATGCGGTTGTTATCGTTATACGCAGAGTCTCCTTCCATTGCGCCAAACTGTACTTTCATTTTGTGTGCTGTTTGCCAAGTGCGAATCACAACCTCCCCTACACGACCCATGGCCTGTGAGTCTGAAGAGATCATTGAAAACGCGCCCATGTCATGAAGCATATCTTCTGCAGCAATTGTCTCTCGTCGAATACGAGATTCCGCAAAGGCAATGTCTTCCGCAATCGACGGCGACAAATGGTGGCATACCATCAACATATCTAAGTGTTCATCTACAGTATTGATGGTGTAAGGCCGAGTTGGATTTGTGGAGGATGGCAGAACATTTGGTAGCCCTGCCGCCTTAATGATGTCGGGCGCATGCCCACCGCCCGCACCTTCCGTGTGGTATGTATGGATAACGCGATCGCCGATGGCATTCAGCGTCGCTTCGACGAAACCACATTCGTTCAAGGTATCGGTATGGATCGCCACTTGAACATCCAATGCGTCTGCCACCGATAAACAACAATCAATGGCAGCAGGCGTTGAGCCCAATCTTCGTGAAGCTTTAACCCGCACGCACCTGCAGCAACCTGTTCCTCCAACGCATCCGGTAAGCTTGCATTGCCCTTTCCTAGTAAGCCAAAGTTCATCGGGAAGGCGTCCAAGGACTCAAGCATGCGGTGAATATTCCAAGGGCCAGGCGTACAGGTCGTGGCATTGGTTCCCGTTGCAGGGCCAGTACCGCCGCCCACAAAGGTTGTCACACCCGACGTCAGTGCCTCTTCAATTTGTTGAGGACAGATAAAGTGGATGTGCGAATCAATGCCACCAGCAGTCAGTATTTGCCCTTCACCCGCAACCACTTCTGTGCCGGGGCCGATGATGATATCGACACCATCTTGAATATCAGGATTACCGGCTTTACCAATGCCACTGATGCGCCCGCCTTTGACGGCCACATCGGCCTTAACGATGCCCCACCAATCCAACACCACCACATTCGTGATCACCATATCTGGTGTTTCATAGCTCGGTCTTTGGCTCTGCCCCATACCATCACGAATGGTTTTACCACCGCCAAATTTCACTTCATCGCCGTAAATGGTGAAGTCTTTTTCTACTTGCAGCCACAGTTCAGTGTCTGCCAAACGCAGGCTGTCACCTGTTGTGGGACCAAACATTTCTGCATAGGCATTGCGTGATATCTTTGCCATGTCAGTCGTCCTTATCTGCCGAATCTATCTTACTACTACCGGATAGATCGCCCATCACTCGGCCTTGAAAACCATAGACAGTGCGCGTGCCAGCATAAGCCACCAGCTCTACCGTTCGGCTTTGCCCTGGTTCGAAACGAACAGCAGTGCCAGAAGGGATATTGAGTCTGAATCCTTTTGCCGCCTCGCGATCAAACGCCAGAGCATCGTTAACTTCGTAAAAGTGATAGTGAGAACCGACTTGAACCGGCCTGTCGCCCGTATTGGCAACATCGAGTGCTACCGTTTGGCGGCCTGCATTTAATTCAATGTCACCGGCTTGTGCTCGCAATTCTCCGGGCACGAAGCCTGAATGGCTTGATGATTGAGACATGAGCCGCCTCCTCAAACAATAGGGTCATGAACGGTGACCAGCTTGGTACCGTCTGGAAACGTGACTTCCACTTGCACGTCATGAATCATGGCCGGAACACCGTCCATAACATCTTCGACAGAGAGAATCGTGCGACCATAATCCATCAACTCCGCCACAGATTTCCCATCTCTAGCACCTTCCATAATGGCAGCACTGATAAGCGCAACGGCTTCGGGGTAGTTCAATTTCAGCCCACGTTCTTTACGCCTTTCCGCCAGCAGCGCCGCAGTAAATATCAGCAGTTTGTCTTTCTCTCTAGGGGTTAGCTCCATGGTGCTTACTCCTTACGAATGTCGTTATGTTCGCCAAATTCGCGGTAAATCGGGCAACTCGCCCGTCCAATGCAATCTGATTTGTTGCCAGCATGTCGCCATCAACATAAAAAGCTGTTCTGTGTTATCTGCCAGCCCTCTAAGAACCAACAGCCCATCCATGACAGTCAGGCCGACCAAGATGTCAGCGGGGTGTGTTTGGTTTCGCCACCATTCACAGACAGCGTGAAAATCATCTGGGCTGCCGTAAGCGATGAGAGTTCCCGCAACGGGCTTACCTCGAAGCGATGCTGCATCTTTTGTCCACGTTTCAGCACTTACTCTGAGGCGTTCACAAAGCAGTAATCGCTCCTCGACAAACACCTTTGTCAGACCGTCGATTTGCCCTTGTTCAAAATGGGCATTAGACGCGGGTTGACCGAGCGTCCAAATGTCGAAACCAACAAACTTGGCACTTTTAGAAAGGTGGATGTCATTGCGTGTGCGAAGGTTGGCATTGGGAAATGCGATGTTCTCCAAAGGCACGAATTCCAGCCGTGCATCAGGCGCAACGTGAAATATCTGATCGACGTGTGCTATGCGGCCATCTGAACGATAAAAGCGGGTTGCACCGGGTGTTGTCACTAGTGCTTGCGCGCCTTCTTCCAGCGAAATACTCACACTTAACGCATCACCACCAACAATGCCCCCAGGGGGATGGAGAATGTGGCTATGACATACGCCCCTTCGGGATAAAGAGAACGTTGAACCGCAAGCGGGCCTCTATGAGTGCGATGTTTAAGTACTGTTCGGTCGCTGCGCTTGACGAACCCCAAGTGCAATTCAGCTTCCCAACTACCATGGCTGGGCTCATTAGATAAGGGACTATCATCAAGTGCTATCAGCGTTTGCGCCACACGCTCTCCCGTTAAACCGTCAGATATTGTCTGATGAGTTCGTCATTCAGTTCTGCCATGTTTCCTGAGGCAACGTTCCGGCCTCTATCAAGCAAACAAAACCGATCACCGACTTTTCGTGCAAAAGGCAGTTTCTGTTCCACCAGCACCACCGTTAAGCCTAGCTCGTCATTAAGGCGTCGGATAATATCGCCTATCTCTTGAACGATATTGGGTTGAATCCCTTCTGTCGGCTCGTCAAGAAGCAGAAGCTTTGGGTCAATCACTAGCGCGCGTCCAATGGCTAGTTGTTGTTGCTGACCACCTGACAGGTCGCCGCCAAATCGGTTCTTCATTTCTGCGAGGACGGGGAAGAGCTCATAGATAAACGGCGGGATCTTCCTGTCTCCTTTCGGACGAATCGGCAGACCGATTTGAAGATTTTCCTCAACCGTCAGACGCGGAAATATCTGCCTGCCTTGAGGGACGTAACCAACACCATGCCTCGGGCGCATTTCAGCGCGCAAAGCAGCAAGGTCTTTACCCGCCACCGAGATTTCTCCACTGTCGATAGCCAACAGCCCCATGATGCTTTGCAACAAGGTGGTTTTCCCAACACCGTTGCGTCCCATTACCACAGTGCATTGCCCTTTGGGTGCATCTATTGATAAATCCCAAAGCGTCTGACTCTCTCCGTACCGCTGATTCAGTCCTTTCACACTTAGCAAAACTCAACTCTCCTTGTCTGGCTTGCTACTGACCCAAATAGACTTCTCTGACTTTCGGGTTGTCCTGAACATCTTTCATATTGCCTTCCGCGAGCACATGGCCTTGATGAAGAACGGTGACAGTCGACGCAATGCTTCGTACAAACTCCATGTCATGCTCAACCACCATGATCGAGTGGCTACCTGCTAACGAGAGGAGCAATTCGGCGGTCCTATCCATCTCTTGATGTGTCATCCCCGCTACGGTTCATCCACCAGCAACAATCTTGGTTTTTGCATCAACAACATGCCGATTTCTAACCATTGCTTTTGTCCGTGAGACAATTTTCCCGCCAACATCCGGTATTGCGCTTCTAAGCCTATTAGCTCTAACACTTTCTCAATGTCGCATTTTTGCTCTCCCGTCAGCCTTGCCTTAAACAAATGCAACGTGGATTTATTGCCCGCCATTGCAAGCTCAAGGTTTTCCCAAACGGACAGAGCTTCAAAAACGGTCGGCTTTTGAAACTTCCTGCCAATCCCTGCATTGGCAATTTGTGCTTCATCCATTTTCAAAAGATTGAGTTGTTGTCCCAGCCAGACATCACCTGCATCAGGACGCGCTTTCCCAGTGATGATGTCCATCATGGTGGTCTTACCGGCACCATTCGGGCCGATGATGCAGCGTAACTCCCCTTCTTTGATGTAGAGGTTTAAATCGTTAATCGCTTTAAACCCATCGAAGGAAACCGACACGCCTTCGACATACAACAGCATGCCGTTTTTGACATCAACTTTGGGGTTATAAGGTGGCTTGAGAAAGCTGAAGACCTGATCACGTCGAGTCAGCTCATGCAAAAACTCTCCGGCCGCGCCGCTTGATTCAGGGAGATGCGTCTTTTGGTACTTCATGCTCTCCATCCAAAGCGTTTTCGACATCATGCGTTGGCCTCCTTTTTGTTCAGAAGGCCACTCACGCCTTTTGGCAGGTAAAGCGTTGCAAGCACAAACAGAGCCCCCAAAGCAAACAACCAGACTTCAGGGAACTCGACGGTAAACCAGCTTTTGGCATAGTTAACAAGAAGCGCGCCGACGATAGCACCATAAAGCGTGGCGCGGCCGCCCAGCGCAACCCAGACAACAATCTCGATGGAGTTGAGCGGCGCAAACTCCCCTGGGTTGATAATCCCCACTTGAGGTACATACAACGCGCCAGCTATGCCTGCGATGGCCGCAGAAAGCACAAATAGCCAAAGCTTACTTTTCTCGACTGCATAGCCGACAAAACGGGCACGCGACTCCGCATCTCGAATAGCGATGGTCAATGCGCCAAGACGGCTGGTGACAATGGCTCGGCAGATCAGATAACAAATACCAAGGGCTATTACGGTCGCGACGAATAACCCAACACGGGTGGCATCACTTTGAAGGCTGAACCCCAACAGATCTTTAAAATCTGTCAGGCCATTGTTGCCGCCAAACCCCATTTCATTTCGGAAAAATGCCAACATCAAAGCGAATGTCATTGCCTGCGTCATGATGGAGAGATAAACGCCAGAAACACGAGAGCGGAAGGCCAGCCAACCGAACACAAATGCAAGAAGACCCGGTACGGCAATGGCCATCAGGCAAGCAAACCAGAACATGTCAAAGCCATACCAAAACCAAGGCAGCTCGGACCAATTCAGAAACACCATAAAATCTGGCAACTCAGGGTTGCCATACACACTGCGATCACCAATTTGGCGCATCAGATACATGCCCATGGCGTACCCACCGAGGGCAAAGAAAGCACCGTGCCCCAAACTAAGAATGCCGAGATACCCCCACACTAAATCGACGGAGAGCGCGAGGATGGCGTAACTCAAGTACTTACCTAAAAGAGAGACCGTGTAGGTTTCGAGATGGAACACACTGGTCGCGGGCACCCAAAGATTGAGTACCGGCACCATTACCGCCGAAATGCCGAGCACGAGAATAAGTAGTGTCGTCGCGCTATCAAACAACGGTTTATGTAACGGATGTCTGTCCATGACTTATGAATCCTCCGCCATACGACCACGCTGAGGAAAGAGTCCTTTTGGTCTTTTTTGGATAAAAAGAATGATGAATACCAACACGAGGATCTTCGCTAACACCGCCCCTGCCCAAGCTCCAAAATCTTATTGAATACGCCCAAGCTCAAGCCTGCAGCCAACGTCCCCCAGAGATTCCCGACACCACCAAACACCACCACCATGAAGGAGTCGATGATGTAAGCTTGCCCCATATTGGGTCCGACATTGGTGAGCTGAGACAGTGCAACGCCCGCCACACCTGCGATGCCAGACCCCAGACCAAAAGTTGCCATGTCTACCCATTCAGAACGCACCCCCATTGCGCGCGCCATTGAGCGGTTTTGGGACACTGCACGAACTTGAAGCCCCAAGGAAGTGCGTTTCAGCACAAAGAGCAGCGCAAAGAAAACGAGGAGGCAGAAAACAATGATGTACATGCGGCTTGCAGTAAGCTGCAGCATTGGCGACACATCTATCATGCCGCTCATAAACTCTGGCGTACTGACGGAACGGTTCAACGGAGAGAAGATAGATCGCACCGCTTGTTGCAAGATCAAGCTGATCCCAAACGTTGCAAGCAGGGTTTCTAATGGTCGTCCGTATAAATGGCGAATAACACTGCGTTCAATCAACACACCAACCAGACCCGATACAACGAATGCACAAGGAATCGAGAGGAGCAGTGCCATGCCAGTGTAAGCAGGAAGCAATTGCTGCATCACGTACGTGGTGTACGCCCCCAACATGATGAGTTCACCGTGGGCCATGTTAATGACACCCATCACGCCAAATGTGATAGCAAGACCAATCCCTGCCAACACCAACACAGAACCCAGACTTAAGCCGAAATACAAGGTCTGGGCTGCGTTTACCACTTTCTGGGTTTGGTTGTAGTCATCGATGGCGGCATTCAATGCTTGTGCCAATGGCGTATTGTCATCATCAATGGTTACGCGGGCTACTTGCAGTGCTTCAAAGGCTTGAGGTAATCCTGACGATGCCAAAACATCAATCGATTCAATTTTTTCCGCATCAGTTCCCTGTCCCGTTAGCGTGTAAACCGCTAACGCCACATTCAAATACGATTTAGTGACGCCGTCACTTTCTTTTTCGACTAATTCGGACAGTGCCATCGCCAAAGGCTCATCCACTTCACCGATCAGTCGTTGCGCGCCCGCTTGTTTTTGCGCCAAATCACTGCCTGTTAATGCCAGCGTCGCGAGTAACGTTTTTATCTGGGAGCGCATTTTGTTGTTGAGGGTGACGCTGCGATAATTGCGTTTCTTGGCGACAGTGACTTTCTCTCCGGTGACGACATTTTCAATTTCACTGCCCTTTTTGAAGGTGTCACTGACAACAAACCACAACGCCTTGTCTTTCTTTCCGTAGACCACTCGCTTTTCTAGCAAGCTGTTCAACAGCTGCGCTTTGTTTTTGTCATCAGATTGCGCAATTAGCGTGACGGCTTTTTGTTTGTCATTGAATGATTTGCTGGTGAGAAGTGTTTGGATGTCGTCAAACGATTTGGTTTCCCCAAACACGTCAAAAGAGGTGGCAAACATCAGGGTGACGATAAGTGAAATCATCAACCGATAGATATTCTCCTTCAATGCTGCATGTCGAACTGGCTTCTTCGCATGATTCAATCCCTTGAAAAAAGCCCGCCAAGTCGGTCGTATGGTAGGAGACGGCTCCGCTTGGCAGGCAAGGAGTTAAAAGGTAAAAGAGAGACTTTATTCACTCACACCAGAGCATTGTCCGGTGGTCACATTGAAACTGCCGCAAGACATAGGTTTTAACCAGCTCGCGAACAAGTCTTTTGAGCCTGTCAGGAAGTCCGACCAAGCATCACCGGCAACCACATCAGGGGTTTCCCATACCGTGACAAACTGGCCATCATCCTGAATTTCGCCAATCAGCACAGGTTTGGTGATATGGTGGTTTGGCATCATGGTGGCGTAGCCGCCTGTGAGGTTTGGCACTGTCACGCCAATAATGGCGTCTTGAACAGCATCAGAATCCGTTGTGCCCGCTTTCTCTACCGCCTTTGCCCACATGTTGAAGCCAAGGTAAGTCGCTTCCATTGGGTCATTGGTGACGCGGTCATCATCTTTGATGTAAGCGTGCCATTGTTCGACAAACTCATCGTTTTCATCCGTTTCAACGCTCATGAAGTAGTTCCATGCGGCAAGGTGTCCAACCAAGTTAGACGTATCCATACCAGACAGCTCTTCTTCACCCACGGAGAAAGCAACGACAGGAATGTCCTCTGCTTCTACACCTTGCGCTGCCAGCTCTTTGTAGAAAGGCACATTTGCGTCACCATTGATGGTCGACACCACCGCGGTTTTCTTGCCTTCAGCACCAAACTTTTTGATATCCGCAACAATCGACTGCCAATCTGAATGACCAAACGGCGTGTAGTTGATCATGATGTCTTCTGGCGCGACACCACTATCAATTAGGTAGGCTTCGAGGATCTTGTTTGTTGTGCGTGGATAGACATAGTCCGTACCCGCCAGCACCCAGCGTTCTACATCAAGCTCATCCATCAAATAATCAACGGCAGGAATGGCTTGTTGATTTGGTGCAGCACCTGTGTAGAACACGTTTTTGGAGGACTCTTCACCCTCGTACTGGACAGGATAAAAAAGAAGGCTGTTAAGCTCTTCGAACACGGGCAGAACTGATTTGCGTGATACCGATGTCCAACAACCAAACACCACATCTACATCTTCTTTCTCAATCAGCTCACGCGCTTTTTCAGCAAATAGTGGCCAGTTAGAGGCAGGATCGACAACAACGGCTTCTAGTTTCTTACCGAGCAAACCGCCTTTCTTGTTTTGCTCATCCACCATCATCAACACGGTGTCTTTCAGCGTAGTTTCACTGATTGCCATGGTCCCTGACAATGAATGAAGCACCCCAACCTTGATGGTGTCTTCATCCGCCACTACCTGATAAGACAAGCCCGCAAGCGTTATTGCACTTACCCAATTTAATGCAATCTTCTTTCCGTTCATTGCAACTGCTCCTTATGAGTACCTGCGGAACGACGGAGCAAAAGCCTTGCCAAACTCGCGTTATACATCGCAATTAATTTGTAATCGGATGAAATAGAAATGATTTATGTAAAAGTGGATTAAGGGAGGACGGACTTTTCAAATGTGTACATAACTAAAATGGTGCACGCCATAAATTCCAACGCACTATATTAGCCCCCTCGAATATACAGTGCACCATAGGGTATAAGTACGCAAAACGGATCGGAAACGGCTAGGCTTTCGTAATGGCAAATATTGTCTAACTGAAATACGGAGGGATAAAGATGCAGTGGCTTAATCGCTTCGGCATGCTACTCCTGCTTAGTTTGCCTGCAACATCTCTGGCGTACCCGCACTACGGGCTCTATCAGCCACATCGCACGCTTATGTACTTCACTCCCAGTGAAGGTGAAGAGTCAGCGGCATTCCAGCAACAAATGCTTATTCATGGCTGCCAAATGGATGAAAGAGACCTACGTTGCTTGTGTTAGATACCACCGCGATGACCGACTCGCGAGGGCTCTTTTCTTCTAACGAAATCTCGACACTGCTGGAAAAATTCGGCATCCCAAGTAACGAGCACATCGCCGTCCTCATTGGGAAAGACGGCACGGAAAAATTTCGCTGGGAAACAGAGGTTAACATCAACGAACTTGTCGATGTCATCGATGAAATGCCAATGCGAAAACAAGAGATAGCTCAAAGAGGCATGAGGTGCAGTATTTAGCGTGCAGTGTTGTTAAGGTGCTAACTCATACAAACAGAGATAACGATTAATCTAACAAATAGAAAAAGTTATATACTCCCTACCTGTTTACAGTCAGACGCACTGGCATTTGGCGTGTCTGATCTCTTCATATTCACCAAGGATTTCTCCATTGCAATTAGGTGCTCAAATATACGCATTAGGTGAGAGTGTGATTCGAAAAGAATCACAGGCTATTTTCGATAGATTTGCCGCAATGGAGTACCAAGGCATTGAAATGCCTTTCATGATGGATATCAAAGATGCACTCAATCAGTCTGGCTTAAAGTATTCAGCCCTTCATGTCGGTCCAGATTTACTCGTTAACCCCCAGAATCTCATAGAACACATGCTTCTTAGCGACTGTCGACACCTGTGCCTTTCTGGCCCAATAGGCTGGCATGACAGAACGTTGGAAAACTTTCAGACGACCTCCAGTCTAATCAATGAAAAAGCAGCAATGTTCTTAAAGGAAGGCATTCAGGTTCACTACCATAACCATGACTTCGAATTTCTACCTCTAGGTAGTCTTGCCCAAAGACCAATAGACATTCTTCTTAGCGAACTCGACCCAAATTTGGTCAACCTTTGTGTAGATACTGGTTGGTTAAACTTAGTCGGAACATGTCCAATAACATTCTTGTCTACACATAAAAATCGCATTTCATATGTGCACTTAAGAGACTTCAAAGGCTCTGTGTCATCAGAATTAGGCGGCGGGCAAATAGATTTAACGAGCATCGTTGATGAAATCAAAACAAATTCAGCGATTGATTGGGTCGTGATAGAACTTGACCCTGTGCCATATATAGAGAAAAAGTTTGAAAACAGCCGCGTCTATTTAGCAAAACACGGCTGTTTATAGGGCAGTTACAACTCGATTGTCATGTCGTCTTTTGGTTCAGAATCGTCGTGTTTATTTTCCCCAGCAATCAACTCATACGCCACGGATAACACGGCAACGAAATAAACCATTACCACATACCCAAGGATCATATCGATAAAAAACAGACCGAGCAGAGAAATAAAGTGCGTCAGCGCACCGACAACCACAGGGACAACACCCAAAAGAAGAAATAACGCTCCCGTTTTACCTTCTGTGTTTTTCCAAGCCCAATGGATCGACACTGTCTCTCCCACTGCAATTGACGGGAAAATGATCGACAAACGACACGCAATCAGCGCGAACGCCAACATCGAGACAAATGCGAGAATGCCACCAAAGGCTCAACCAATGTCGTCAAACCGGTCAACACCAACGCAAGGCCAATCAGAACAAAAGAGTATCCCAAGGTATAAATCAAAAACTCTCGCTCAATTTTGCCAAACGCTATTCTTCCCCATTGAGGCACCGAGCTTTCTCCCAGAAGCAAAATACGGTGAACATTTATCGCCACAAATACCGCGAGAATAACAGAAACAATACCGCTCGCTAATGCAACCCCACCGCTGTCGGATTGCGATGCCGCAAGCTCCAACATCCACGATAATATGACTGGAATCGCCACTGCCTTAGTAATGGCGAGCTTGGCTAGCCAGGTTCGTCTTGATGCTTCTTGAAGCGTTTGAACAAACACGTATTTACGTCCTTTTAAGTCTTTTTCGGCGGTTAGACACCGATGATACGGATAGAAAATGAAGAGTCAGTCGACATGGCAATAAGATGAGAGGTTATTATCCTGTTTGCCAACATTAACGCTATTCATGCCCCAAACTTACGCTGATAACGAGGCAACATACTTTCATTACCAATCAAGCCACCTTGGTGAATATAGAGCAAGCTCTTATCCTCATTTTTTGGCAACCATCTTGATAAGCAATGCCACATCAAAGGATCGTAGAGTAAATCAAACTCTACGCCCGTACTCTCTTTGAGAGCATTCCATACTTCAAAGTCAGCGCGATATAGCTTTCCGAAGTGATGTTTGTAATCCATTTCTAAGATGGTTGGAAAACACTGCTCTCCCAGCTCTTCAAACTGCGAAATCAGATACTCGGTTCCGCCAACACACGCACACGTCACAACCTCTATACCATGCTGTTTTAAGTGCTTGTGCAAGAACAAAGCTGTCGTGCCAGTGCCTGATGGCAGAGCGACAACCAAGTTATTCACTTGCTCCGTCGTTTTCCACACCAGCACTTCTTTTGCAAGAAGCGCAATGCCAGCTTCTGCGATTGTCGAACGCCCGCCTTCTGGCACAAACAAGCAGTTATCCGACAAACGATATGCCTTGATATAAGCCTCAGGGTGAAGATCTTCATCCGTCACATCAGAAACCGGAATCACCTTTGCGCCAAGTGCCAAAGCCTGTCGGTAATTCCCAATGGGGTTCTCTTTTAACCAATGAGGAATATGGTCGACATAGAACTCTAATTGCCAGCCTTTCATCTCAGCCAGAGCTGCCAGCGACAACAAAGAATTGGCTTGTGCAGAGCCATAACCAATAAGGTGTGTGATTGACGCGTCTTCAAGTTCGAGAAGGCGCATGAGCTTTCGTGCTTTATTCCCTGAAAAATGTGGATGCAGCAAATCGTCGCGTTTTAGATGAAAGGAAACGCCATTATATGAATGAGTAGTAATTGGGGTTTGAGAAAGCTTCATGAACGTCTTGCTTAAATTATTATGCGTCCATTCTACACCCTCTCCGCTTGCGACGGCGATGCACTTTTCTCTTTGTGAATGCCCATTTTTCACCCATTGAACAGTGATGACGAAACCTACCTCTTTCATTAGAAACGAGACAATCCTTTACCAAGTGAGTTTTACCCTTATTAATGCGTGCATAAAACACGCAACTCAAAAAACAATTATTAGAGGGTTGGCTAATGACAAATCAAACGAAGAAAGTGTTATCCATCGACGGTGGTGGAATTCGAGGTGCCGCAGCAGCACGATTCTTAAAACGTTTAGATGATGCATTGTTTGAAAAAGAGAAAAAACGGCTGCGTGATCTTGTTGATTTATATGCTGGTACCAGTACCGGCGCGATCATCGCTCTGGCACTGGCAAACACTAACCTCACCATGGATACAATCAGCGATCTCTACAGTGTGAAAGTCGCGAGGAATATTTTTAAAAGTAACAGAGGCTGTTCGAAATTGATGGTATCAACGCGCCGAAATATGAAGGCGAAGGAAAAACAAAAACCTTCAACAAATATTTTGGCCGAGTGCGTTTAGGTGAAATTGCACAAGGGAAACATGTCCTTGTCGTGGCCTATGAAATAGCCAGACGTAAACCTGTTGTGTTTAAAACCACCAAACCATCACATAAAAACCTTAAATCTGCAGATATCGCAGACGCTACAAGTGCTGCGCCCACCTATTTTCCTACGGTGAAAATGAAACTCGACGGGCTAGATGCTTGGCTTGTTGATGGCGGTGTTGTCGCTAACAATCCCACCATGTGTGCCATCAGCGAAGCACTAAGTGCCTGGGAGACCACTATCGACAAGGTTAAAGTGCTTTCTGTTGGTACGGGATATAGAACGAGGAAAATCAATGGCCCTGCATCTCGTGATTGGGGGGCTGTTCAGTGGTTTTTGCAAGGTAGCCTCATCGACTTGTTGTCCGATGAAAGGATTGTCGAACACCAATCGGCCACCATCCTACCACCAGCAAATTATCTGAGGGTGAACTCTGAACTGTCTCGGGCTGTCATCGACCCTGCACCGGATGATGCCATGGACGACATTGATGCGGATAACATTCGAAAATTAGTGAAGCTGGGTGATATTTGGTTTGAAGAATACGGTGACGATGCCATCAAGCTGTTATTGAGTTGAGAGGGCAAAGGTAAAGGGCAGCCGTACCGCCCTTTTCACTTTTCACTACAGTTCTTCAGGCTTTTTATTCGGTTTGGCGTAGCTCAATCGCCCAAGACGGTTTGTTACGTGGTAGCTATCCAATCCAGACACAGCAACCGTCTCCAACGCTTCAATATCGACATATCCATCTTCTGATATCGCGTTGTCTTCGACAATCACGTCAACAATTTCACCGATAATCAGTACGGTGTTGTTTACTTCTAACGTCTGCGTTTCTCGCAGTTCAAGTGCGTATTTCAGTCGACTTTCCGCCACGAAAGGCGCGACAACACCATCGAAAAATTCCGGCGTTAAACCAGTTTCGTCGAATTCTGAAATCTCAGCGTCATAGCGCGCAGACGTCTGGTGAGCCACTTTCCATAGGTCTGCCGATACGTGGTTGATGGTGTAGCTTCCCGTGCTTTGAATATTTTCTAACGTATCGCGTGTCACGGAATGCGGACGGCTTATCATCCCGACCAAAGGCGGGTTTGCGCGAGATGGAACACTGAACTTACAATCGCCAAATTATGGTTTCCGTTTCCGTCAGTTGTGCCTATGAGGTTGGCACTTTTGAATCCTGACAGGCTATTGATGAACTTTGCTCGATACCTGTCTTCCATCGACATCAAATCTGACTTGCTAACTTTCATCCACACACTCCTTATGTGCCGCTAATCCGTTATACCCAAGTCACCTGAAAAGGCGCGTTTTCAGTTCGTTTGGGTATATAAATCTGTCGGATAACAGTACTCACTGTACCCTGTTAAGGATCATTCTCCGTTGTTCCCATTCAAACATAAATCAAAACGAAAAACGGCAGCCTAAGCTGCCGTTTTATTACTGTTTATCTTTCGTGAGTCAAGCCGGAACACCGCGACGAATTTTATTGTTTGACTCTTGGTACAAGCTCATCAATTTCTTCGATGACTCACCAATCAGTTTTACCGGTACTGTCGCGAAGTAAACCGATGCCAGAATCACCATCATTGGGTCAGCGTAAACGGCGTACTCTCCGTAGCCTGTCATCATCAGTACTGTCGCGGCCAAGAAGCCCACCAGTACCGCGGCACTGATCACTGTATCCATCAGCCATTGGCTTGATTCTGCTTTCAGAATATCGGATGGACGCTTACCAGAGTGTTTACGGACTACCGCATACGTTGCCAAACAGCCTGCGACGTTAACAATACCGAATACCAGTGCGAAACCTGCGTTTACTTCACGTCCACCGGTAAACATCGCGTCGAGTGCAGAGGCAAAAGAAATTAAACAGACAACAGCAACAGTGAGGCCTTTTACCAAAACAACCAGAGATTCAATAACCGCTGCTTTTTGCGCAGAAACTGACTTACCCTTTTTTCCATTCTTTGCTGATGGGTTGCGGATATAAACAGACGCCGCCAGTGCCATCAAAGAGAGTGCTAATCCGACCAATGAGTAAGCACCGTCAAACACGATGACCATTGATCCCGCCCAGATACCTAATCCAATACCTAGTGCTGCGAAGCAAAAACAAGCAAAGGTAGAAAATTTCAGTAAGTTACGTTCTTTCGCATATTCACAAGACATAAATCCCCACAAAGTGACAAAAATATTGGCGCATTATCATTGTTATCGCCGCCTGAACACACAATAACGCCACAGCAGCGTATGCGTGAGTTGCTGAGCGACAACTTTTTCGTCTCTCGTGTTTTTAACTGTCATATTTAGAGTTAAAATGGTTTACTAACCCATTGGTGAATAAGCAGGCGATCCATGAGAAGCAGTCAGATTGAGATGTTCCTCACTGCCGTAGAAACTGGCTCTATTGCCGGGGCAGCGAGAGACTTGGAAAAGAGTCGCACAACGGTGAGTGCCGCCATCAGTGCATTGGAAGACAGCTTGGGTGTAGAGCTTCTCGCACGCTCAGGAAATAGCGTCACATTAACCGACGTTGGCCGCATGGTTCATGACGATTGCGAACGATTGCTGCAAGCCTCCTACGACATTCAAGCCAAATGTCGACAGTTTGAAAGTGGCGTTGAATCAGCACTCCGCATTGGTCGGGATGACGCACTTCCTGAGTCGTTTTGGCGAACGACCATGCGTGAAATTCAACGCCTCTTTCCCTCATCCAGTGTGTCTTTGTATGTTGCGCCGCCGCCAGAGCTCTATGAAATGGCGGATGAAAACATGATCGACGTAGCTTTTGGTTTGTTACCTGAAACGCGCGCGTTTGGCCGCATCAACAAGAAGAAGCTCGGACAAGTACGCATGATGTCCGTGGTGCACAAAGACCACCCGCTTGCCGCCGTCAAACGCATCCAGCGTGCAGACTTGGAAAGATATACCGAAATCACCCTCGCCTATGTGGATGACGAAGGCCTCAAAGCCTTGGACCCAATCTCCCCTCACTACATCGCACTGCCATTTTATGAACACCTTCGCGATGCAGTACTCGACGGTTCAGGCTGGGCAAACGTGCCTTCAGCGTTACTGCGTAAATACCTACGAAGCGGCACGCTGCAAGTGCTTAGGCACTCCAACGCCATGCAATGGCAACCTTACGGAGAGATCACCGCCATGGATGCACGTGGTGGTGCACTGACTGCATGGCTGTCTGACCGTTTAGAGAACTACCTTGTGGCGGAAGCAGAGTAATATCTCACCACTCAAACACCCGCACCATGAATTGTCGTTGCAGTCATGTTGCACAGTGGTACTCTCTTTGCGTACCAAATCATTAAGGAAACGAGAATGAGCACATCAAACACATTCCCAATTGGCACATTTGGCCAGCCTTGGGGGGACGAAGAAAAAGCGCAATGGTTGGCGACAACCAGCATCAAGCGTAGCTACAAAGACGATGTGATCACCAAGATCGATGCACTTAAAGATCGATTCGACGTCACCCAATACGGCGCATTGTCATTCGACAGCGAACGCTACCCTCAGTTTGGTATTCGCAGCCGTGACTTTGATGCGTCAAAACCTACCATTTTGATCACGGGTGGTGTTCACGGTTATGAAACCAGCGGCGTTCACGGCGCGCTGAAGTTTCTGGATACCGAAGCACTTGGCTTTACTGAACATTTCAACTTTGTTGTCGCACCATGCGTTAGCCCATGGGGTTACGAGACGATTAACCGTTGGAATCCACGCGCTGTAGATCCAAACCGTTCGTTTGTTGAAAACAGCCCAGCAGAAGAATCTGCAAATGTGATGGCATTTGTTAAAGGTCTTGGCATCGACATCTTCTGTCATATCGATCTTCATGAAACAACCGATACTGACGAATCTGAATTCCGCCCAGCTCTGGCAGCTCGCGACGGCAAAGAATACGAAGAAGATGTGATCCCTGATGGTTTTTACCTGGTTGGCGACAGCGATATGCCAAACACTGAATTCCAAACAGCGATCATCGATGAAGTCCGCAAAGTGACTCATATTGCGCCGCCAGACGACAACGGCAATATCATTGGTGCGCCAATTGAACAAGAAGGCGTGATCAACTACCCAACCAAGACATTGGGTCTATGCAGTGGCTTTACCAACTGCCAATACGGCACAACCACTGAAGTGTACCCAGATAGCCCGAAAGTCACCGACGAAGAATGTAATGACGCGCAAGTAGCGGCTATTCGCGGTGCATTGAACTATTTGATCGCCCACCAGTAATCCTGCCGGTCACCTAACTACTAAGAGCGACCTTCGGGTCGCTCTTTCGTTTCAATGCTAAGACCAAGTTCGCTCTCACCAATGAGGCGCGACCTGTCGTTGAAGCTTTCTACACTGCTCAGAGACATAAGGAATGAAGTATATGCCAAGAGCTAAAGCCACGATAAAGATCATCCACGCATTAGAGCACCTCGTGCTCACGCTTATCATCCTTGCTACGACGTATGCGATTGGTGAAGAGATTTACCTCATTATCGTCAACCGCACTGTCACCGTCGGCGACTTGCTTTTGATGTTTATCTACCTCGAAGTGCTTGCCATGGTGTCTATCTTCTTCGAGTCCGGCAAAGTGCCCGTTCGTATGCCGCTTTACATTGGTATCGTTGCTCTTGCCCGCTATCTAATCTTGGACCTCAAGAACATGGATGATTGGCGCATCATCACTATCTCAATTGCCGGTTTAATCATGGCAATCAGTGTCTTCATCATCAGAATTGGTCATGTGAAGTTTCCGTATCCATCCGGCTCTCATGGTGACGATTAACTTTTTTCTCGCGCCAAATTAATTATTTCACTAAATAAATTAATGCCGAATCATAAATACGCTTTCGACTCGAGATCACACAAACAAATCAATTACAGAAAATCACCTTAACCCTATGTCTTAATGACAAATATTGTAAAATCGTGACCTCTACCAAGCTTATAGGTCGCCGTATGTTAAATAGGTTACCGTAGGTCACGTCTTAGCCCAAATTTGGTTGTTTGGGCTCTTTTTAATTTATAGGTTGAAATAAATCCAATGACCCTATGAAGTAAAAGGATACCTATGAAAAAGACTGTACTCAGCCTCTTTGTGTCTACCGTATTAATGGCACCTGCTGCACTGGCTGATGCACCAAACACCGACCTACAGCTGATGCCTTACCCAAAAGAAGTCACCCTGTTGGACGGTAAAACAGAAATCAACCAAGACTTTTCTGTCTATATTTCAGGCTACTCTTCTGAACGTTTAGACAAACTGACCCAACGCATTATTGAGCGTGTTCAAAACCAAACCGGTTTACTGCTAAAAGACCCTATCGCTAAAAATAAAGACCAAGCAACCCTAGTGATAGACGTTAAGCAGGCTGCGAAGTCTGACGTTCAAAACATCAATACTGATGAGTCCTACCAACTCGTCAGCAAGAACAATCAAATTGTCCTGTCTGCCGACTATCCTGACGGTGCCATTGATGGCGCAGAGACCTTCTTGCAGCTCATCACTTTCGATAAAAACGCCACCTTTGTTCCTAATGTAAAGATTGACGACGAACCGCGCTTTAAACATCGTGGCCTACTGATTGATTCTTCTCGTCATTTCGTTGAATTGGATACCATCAAACGTCAAATCGACGGTATGGCATCCGCAAAACTTAACGTGCTGCACTGGCACTTAACGGATGACCAAGGCTGGCGTATCGAGTCAAAAGCCTATCCATTGCTGCAAGAAACATCCTTGGGTGGTCAGTTCTACACACAAGAAGAACTGAAAGACGTGGTTAGCTATGCGCGAGACCGTGGTATCCGCGTCGTACCTGAAATCAACTTGCCGTCTCACGCCAGCCAAATCGTGAAGGCTTACCCTAATCTGGGGTCTGGCGATCCTTCCACTTATGAAGGAACGATTGAATGGGGTGTTTTCCCACCTCTGCTCGATCCAACCAACCCTGAAGTGTTCGAGTTCGTTGATGCCATCGTCGGTGAAATGGCCGAGATCTTCCCAGACAAATCACTTCACATTGGCGGCGACGAACCTTTGTATGGCGAGTGGGAAAACAACACTCGTATTCAGAAATACATGAAAGAGCACGACATTAAGGACGAGCGCGGGTTGCAGGCTCACTTTAATGCCAAGGTACAGAAAATCCTGACCAAACACGGCAAAGACATGAGCGGTTGGGATGAAATCCTTCACCCAGATCTGCCAAAAACCATCACGATTCAATCTTGGCGTGGTCACGAATCACTGGAGAATGCAGCGGCCGAAGGCTATCAAGGTATCCTTTCCACGGGTTACTACATCGACCAGCCTCAACCAACCGATTACCACTACCGCAATGACCCAATCCCAACGGGTTTGACGGTGGACGATTCGCTGCATGCTGGCGAAACGTTTGAAACCTACACCTGGCGCAAACCGCGCGGGAAAGGCTCAGACCGCACCGGTACGCTAACGATCATCACAGATAAGAATGGCGATGCCCGCGCATTTACAGATTACGCAGGCAAACCGCGCGCTGAAGTCTTTGTGACAGAGTATGAAGCGGGTAAACGCTTTGTGGGCCATTTTGACAACTTCATGTCTTACACCAATTTTGTACTCGATATTGAAGACGGCGAAATCCAACCTGATACGTCTTACCAAGTCGTCGGCAATGTGCGTTGGCCAACCTCTGGTGAAAAAACGGCAGGCAGCGATATCAAAAACTCGGCGATCCCAGAACACACACGCCCATCCGCACTGCCTAAAGAGCTTGAAAGTAAGATCCTAGGCGGCGAGATGACGCTTTGGGCAGAAAATGTCTCTGACGAAACGCTGGCCGTGCGCCTCTACCCTCGTGCCTATGCGATCGCAGAGCGTTTCTGGTCACCAAAAGACCTGACAGACGAAGACTCGATGTTTGAACGTATGCAAAGCGTGTCTGCATGGGCAACGGTGTCTGTAGGACTAGAGCATGAAACCAGCCCTTACACCATGCGTGTGCGACTGGCTGGCACCACGGATGTGTCGCCGCTTAACACGTTAGCAACCTACATTGAGCCAGCGCAGTACTACGCGAGAAACTGGATCAAGTTTAACAACGGTGTTTACCATCAGTTCGAGCGTTTAAACCGTTACGTCGATACCTTGGTCGTTGAGTCCTACCGTGTTCGTGACATGGAGAAGCTTGCTGCATCGCCAACGGCTGAAAACCTGAAAGCGTTGCAAAGTGACTTCAGCACAGTGATCGGCAACCACGATGCGGTGGTTGCGATGATGAAGAGAAACCATTCCATGTCGGACTCAGTGGCTGCAGCAAAAGCCGCTTACGAGATGGCGAAACTGGGTAACGCATTAGTCGACATGAAGCTTGAGAACACCACGCTCTCATCAAAAGACATTGCCAAATACCAGAAGCAAATTGCTGATGCAGCACAACCTAAAGACGAAATCATTGTGGCCTTGGTAAGACCGGTAGAAATCCTGCTGAATTCCTTCAAGTAGTTTCCGTCTTTCTATACGAAAATAGCCACCGCGAGGTGGCTGTTTTTTTAGTGCAAAGCGTTACCCATTTAGGCTCTGGCTTTGTTCAACAATTGCGTCATCGCTGATTTGCTGGTTTTGCTGATGGTTTGCATCAAACCGAAGTTTGGTTCGGTGATGTTTTTCTCCTTCAACTCATCAATCATCAACAACCACAATCTCGCTGTCATTTCGGCATCAGCTAATGCACGGTGAAAAATGCCGTCATTATCAATTTGCTTGTAGCGAACCAAATCACCCAGCTTGTGCGTTGGTGCATCTTGAATCAAACGTCGTGCAATCAGCATGGAACACGCAAACTGCCCTTTGTAACGAACATTCAATCGCTCAAGCTCCGCATCCAGAAACCGTTTATCGAAAGATGCATTGTGAGCAACCAAATGGCTGTCACCCATAAATGCTGCAAACGCCGACATTGCTTCTTCACAGCTTGGCGCAGTGCGAAGCATATTGTTAGTAATGCCCGTGTAGCCTTCGATAAAACTGCTAACGCGAAATCCTGGGTTCATCAATTGTTGAAAGGTCTCCACAACCTCACCGTCCACCAGCTTGACCGCACCAATTTCGATAGCGCGGTCTCCCATGTTCGGCGATAAACCCGTGGTCTCGAAGTCGAGGACAACAACCGTATTGGCAGGCGTTAATGGCATTGAATAAACCCGTCTAAATCTAACTACATCATGAAAGCCGAGAGTATACAGATAACCGAAGCCCAAACAAAAACCCTTTACTGCTCTACTAGCCTCAATACCTCCATTTCCCCGCAATCGTCGACAAAGCTTTCGTCGTGACTGACCAATATCATTGCCCCTTTGAACGCTCGCAACGTGCTCGCTAAAACAAGTTTGGATGAGATGTCCAAATGGTTGTCAGGCTCATCCAGCAGCAACAGCGGCATTTGTTCTTGATGGCTTATGATCAAAATGGCCAGTTTCATTTTCTCGCCACCACTCAACGCACCGATTTGACGAAATACGGTATCGCGTCGAAATCCAATGCCAGCTAATAGAGTACGCGCGTCCATCTCTGAAATATGAGGGCAGAACCCCCGAAGGCACTCGAGCATTGACTGCTCGTCATCCAACAAGCTGACATGCTGGTCGAGGTAAAACATAGGGGTGTTGACGGACAACTCACCAGATATAAGCGGCACATCGCCTTTCAACACCTTCAGCAATGTCGACTTTCCGCTTCCATTTCCTCCTTGAAGATGTACTCGCTGATTCGGTTTCATAGAAAAATTGATTGGCAGACAACTTCCGAAAGGCAATTGCCCTTCAAACACCGAAAATAAACGGCCGCCTTTGCTCTGTTCAGACACGACAGAGAAGCTCTGTGTCTTAATCTGTTCACGCTTCTGCGTCAAAGAAGCCGCTTTTCGTTGTAGTGTATCTCGGCGTGCATTTTCATTGATAAGGCGTTTGGAGACCGACGATCCCGCACTGCTTCTCATCGCATTGAGCAGGATTTTCGGCTGACCACCCTTTTGTCTTATCTTTTCGCCTTGCGCTCTTCGTATGGCGGCCTTCTCTTTGTTTTTCTGCGCTTGCATGTCTAGCTGACGAATTTGTCTTTCGGTCGAAGCAATTTTCCTTTCTAACGCATCTTGCTCCAGACAACGTTGCTTATCATAAGCATCATAATTGCCACCATATTGGAAGAGCCCTTTTGAGGTTAGTTCCCAAATCGCCTCCATTTCTCGAAGCAATTGGCGATGATGACTAATCAGCAACACCTTGCCGTTGAACTCACCTATTTTCTCCAATAGCCAGCGTTGCCCTTCTGCATCGAGGTGGTTCGTAGGCTCATCCAAAATGAGTAAGTCATGACCTTGTCTAAACAATTGCCACAACCTCAGTCGTGATAGCTGTCCGCCACTCAATGATCGAACAGGGAAGTGAGGGTTCTGAGGCAGTTTCATCTCTGCCAGCATCTCGTTCAACTCAGTAACAAGATTCCATTGCTCTCCAATGATGTCGAACCACTTTTGCTCAACGCTACCCGCCTCTATCTGTTCAATGGCTTCAATGCGCTTGGCCACACCTAAAAACGAAGCAATGCTCATCTCACCAAAATTTGAGAGTGCCTCGCTTTGTCGATAGACGCCGATATGTGATGAACAATGTACTGAACCTTCAGTCGGCTGAAGTTCGCCCACTATCAATGACACTAAGCAAGATTTTCCGACACCATTGCGGCCTACAAGACCAGTGCGTTTGGCCGTCAAGGTGAACGACAAATGTTGAAAAAGCGTTTCGCCATTGGCAAAACGAAGAGAAAGATGACTAGCTTGAAGTAACGGCATAAAAGCCCTCCTGTAGGCAGGAAGAGCTGGCGCAGCATTAGCTCACATTACGAATAAGTACCGTAAAGAAAACGTACGTATAGAGCAAAAATAAGAAAAGACGACTACGCCGACTAACCCTGCAGATCCAAAAAGTTGAGATGTGGTATTGGATAACAGGACTTAGTTTTTCATCGGGGCGTAGACTCCTAGAGAAGTGATGGCTGCAATGTACTCTCAATGTGTCGGGAAAAGCAACGCCACTTTGCTCTTCAGTCAGGAAAGCTACAATTTTTGTGAGCGAACCCTGCTAAGGAAGTGACATACCGTTTCGCAACGATGAATCAAACGAGTGCCTACTGAAAAAGCAAACTAGTGAGCGGCGCACAATCAGCGACGACATACGTTCAGTGTGTCTTCTCAGCATTTTGATGCGTCAAACACACAGGCAGAAAGACCTGCCTGTTTAAAATTAGATAAGGACGATTTAATGAAAAAATTTATCAACGTTGCGTTGCTAGGCATGTTGTTTTCTGCACCCACGTTTGCAGATGAAGCATTTGTTATTAAGTTGGTGGATCCACTCGATGAAGAAGAATTTTACTGTTTAGATATCACCGGGCACAAAACCAGCTTGAAACTTGATGACCCACTACAAGCCCACACCTGTAAAAAGGCGTCTGACGATCAATTGTTCGTTTTAGAACAAAGCACGTTAAAAATGCCAGCGTATGACCGCTGTCTAACCGCTGCAGGTTCGAGTAATACGTCTCTGCCCGGCAGTACATTGTTAGTGAGGGAGTGCAATGGTGGCGTGACGCAAAACTTTAGTGTGTTGGAGTCAGGGAAAGTGCAATTGGAAGGTTCTGACCTTTGTATTGCGGCGGGTAATGTGAGCAAAGTGGCGTCGGGCCCAAGCATTTGTGGCGAATCGCGAGCTTACAACCTTGTTCTACGACCGATCCCAAGTTGGTTACGTGGCAATTAGGCCACTGATTCCCCTACAAGAGAGTTCAATGAGCAGAGGTCGCCCTTCGCTCATTGTTTATTGCTAATGGCCAGTGCTCATTCGCGATTCTTTTGCCTTTCCGCACTCACGTACATCACATTGCATGCCCCCGGTGTAATGTTCAATACGCCAAATGAGTCATAAGGTGGCTCTCCCTGCTCTTCATCCAGTATCGCGATACCTTTGGGGTGTTTCCTTAGTGAAATCGTCAGCATCTCGCCGTTGTCGAGTTCAATGAACACTTCATTGCTTGAGATCTCAATTTCATTCCCTTGCTCATCTTTATAATAAGCACGGTAGTCATTTTTCTCTGACATCTTTGGTTCCATTTAAAATCCTTCGAGGAATAAGCATATCACTGTGTCGCAATAGCAGTGACCGTTTTTCATCAACATGCGCACTTCGCCTGGAGGTCAATAAAAATACGGCTTTCGAATATAAATCGCTTTGCGAAATTAAAAACTCAAAAAACAAAGCACTCAATATAAGGCGAGTATATGGGGAAATTAAAACTTTGAGCAAGCCACACTGTTCAAGCCGACACTTATCTGACTTCAGTTTTTAAAACCATGCTTCATTTCATATTTTTGATCTACGTTTACACTGTCGATTAAGAATTATTCCAACGATCACATATCCCGCACAAAAACCCCATAAATTGAGCCTTGTAGATTATTTCACCATCTGGTTCACATTAAATATCTTCGTACTCAATATACTCGAAAAGGTAAACGTTTTCACAACGGTGTTTTGAAGAAAACTTACACCCTACAACCTATATAAAATAACAACATTTAGGACCTACCCTATGAGAAAGCTGACTGTACTAGCAATGCTCACCGCTGGATTGGGATTCGGCGCACCGGCTCTGGCTGACACGACTTTGGGCTTTACCATTTATAAATACGACGACAACTTTATGTCCGTAGTGCGTCAGGCAATCGAAAAAGAAGCGAAGGCCGATGAAGACACACGTCTTCTGATGAATGACTCTCAAAACAGCCAATCCATGCAAAATGACCAAGTGGACGTCATGCTGGCTCGTGGCGTTCAAGCATTGGCGATTAACCTTGTTGACCCTGCTGCGGCACCAACCATCATTCAAAAAGCGAAAATGGATGACGTGCCAATCGTCTTCTTCAACAAAGAACCGTCTAAGTCAGCCATGGCAAGCTACGACCAAGCTTACTACGTGGGTACGGATTCCAAAGAATCAGGCATTATCCAAGGTGAGCTGATTGCGAACCAATGGAAAGCGAACCCAGAGTGGGATAAGAATGGTGACGGCGTTCTTCAATACGTCATGCTGAAAGGCGAGCCAGGCCACCCAGATGCGGAAGCACGTACAAGTTACTCTGTTAAAACACTGAACAACATGGGCATCACTACCGAAGAACTCCACATGGATACTGGTATGTGGGATACCGCCATGGCGAAAGACAAGATGGATGCTTGGCTGTCTGGCCCTAACGGCAGCAAGATTGAAATCGTTATCGCGAACAACGATGGCATGGCAATGGGTGCTGTCGAAGCACTGCGCGGTGCTGGCACCAAACTTCCAGTTTATGGTGTAGATGCACTGGCTGAAGCACTGGCACTGGTTAAATCTGGCGACATGGCAGGTACCGTGCTGAACGATGCAAACAACCAAGCAAAAGCGACGTTCGAACTGTCTCGCAACCTTGCAGAGGGTAAAGAAGCCGCAGAAGGCACACAGTGGAAAGTTGAGAATAAAGTCGTGCGTGTTCCTTACGTCGGCGTTGATATCAACTCCATCGAAAAGTTCATGTAACAACCCAGTAGGAGGGACATCCCCTCCTACCCTTTTCTATTTATTTTTTCCTCAACAAATACTGAGCGACGATACTCGCCACCTGATGGATCGCGATTTCCAGCAATGTAATTGTTCATCAGAATAATAAAGAGATGCCATGCAAGAAACATCACACGAATTTCTGTTAGAAATGACAGGCGTAAGTAAGTCATTTCCAGGAGTTAAGGCATTAGACAACGTTAATTTAAAAGTTCGTCCACATTCTATTCACGCATTAATGGGTGAAAACGGTGCCGGCAAATCAACGTTATTAAAATGCCTGTTTGGTATTTATGAGAAAGACGAAGGTGATATCGTTTTTCTTGGTAAACACATTAATTTCTCGTCATCAAAAGAAGCACTGGAATCTGGTGTTTCAATGGTTCATCAAGAGCTAAACCAAGTAAAACAATGTTCAGTGATGGACAATATTTGGTTGGGCCGCTATCCCAAAAAAGGTTTCTTTGTCGACCACGATAAAATGTATCGCGACACAAAAGCCATTTTTGAAGAACTCGATATCCGCATCGACCCTCGCGTTAAAGTTGCCACGCTCTCTGTCTCTCAAATGCAGATGGTCGAAATCGCCAAAGCCTTCTCCTACGATGCCAAGATCGTCATCATGGACGAACCGACCTCTTCTTTGACCGAGAAGGAAGTCACTCACCTTTTCACCATCATCAACAAGCTGAAGGAAAAAGGCTGTGGCGTGGTTTATATCTCGCACAAGATGGAAGAGATCTTCGCGATATGTGATGAAATCACCATCCTGCGAGACGGCCAATGGGTGGATACTCGCCCACTTGAAGGGCTAACCATGGATCAAATCATCGCCATGATGGTAGGTCGTGAACTCACTAACCGCTTCCCAGAAAAGACCAACACACCGAAAGAAGTGATTCTAGAGGTCAAAAACCTTACTGCGCTCAACCAGCCTTCGATTGAAGACATCACCTTTGATTTAAGAGCCGGTGAAATTCTGGGTGTCGCCGGTCTTGTGGGCTCGCGTCGCACAGACATTGTAGAAACGCTGTTTGGCGTTCGTGAGTGCAGCCACGGTCAAATCCTACTTCATGGCAAAGAAATGCGTAACCGCGATGCCAATGAAGCCATCAACAACGGGTTTGCACTGGTCACGGAAGAGCGCCGTTCAACGGGTATCTATTCTAACCTCGACATCACATTCAACTCACTCGTTGCCAACGTGAACGAGTACAAAACGCCTTACGGACTGCTTAGCAACGCAAAAATGAAAAGCGATACCCAGTGGGTGATCGACTCCATGCGCGTGAAAACCCCGTCTCACCAAACGCCGATCGGTTCCCTTTCTGGCGGTAACCAACAAAAAGTCATTATCGGGCGTTGGCTGCTGACTCAACCTGAAATTTTGATGCTGGATGAGCCGACACGCGGTATCGACGTGGGCGCGAAGTTCGAGATTTACCAACTGATCTTGGAGCTGGCCAAAAAGGACAAAGGGATCATCATCATTTCTTCTGAAATGCCTGAGTTGTTGGGGATTACGGACCGAATTCTGGTGATGAGTAACGGACGCGCCGCAGGCATCGTCAACACCAAAGAAACCTCGCAAAACGAAATATTAGAGCTGGCTTCTCGCTATCTGTAGGACTGAATTATGGATGCTGTAAAAACATTTGCCTTAAAGCACCTAAAAGAAGGTGCAATCTACGCGGTACTTTTAATCCTGCTGGCGGTTATCGTTATTCAGGAGCCGTCATTCCTGAGTCTGCGTAACCTGAGTAACATCCTCACGCAATCGTCTGTTCGCGTCATTATCGCACTGGGTGTTGCAGGTCTTATTGTTACACAAGGTACCGACCTTTCAGCGGGTCGTCAGGTAGGTCTCGCTGCCGTTCTGTCCGCTACCCTGCTTCAATCTGCAGATAACATCAACAAAGTGTTCCCAAGCTTGGGCGAAATCCCAATTGCTGGTGTGATCATCGCTGTGTGTTTGGTGGGTGCAGTTATCGGTTTAGTGAACGGTTTTATCGTTGCTTATCTAAAAGTAACGCCGTTTATCGCAACGCTGGGTACCATGATCATCGTTTATGGCATCAACTCGCTGTATTACGACGCCGTCGGTGCTTCTCCGATTGCAGGCTTTGACCCTCGCTTTACCGAATTCACCCAAGGTTTTATTCGTTTGGGCGACTTCCGATTCTCCTACATTACCTTCTACGCCATTATTGCCATCGTATTCATGTGGATTCTTTGGAATAAAACCGTATTTGGTAAGAACATCTTTGCTGTGGGTGGTAACCCAGAAGCAGCCCGCGTATCTGGCGTTAACGTGCCGATGACACTGCTTAAAGTGTATGCCCTGTCAGGTGTGTTCTATGCCTTCGGTGGTATGTTAGAAGCTGGCCGTATCGGTAGTGCAACCAACAACTTGGGCTTCCTCTACGAACTTGATGCTATCGCAGCCTGTGTGGTCGGCGGCGTATCATTTGCTGGTGGTGTCGGCAGTATCGCAGGCGTTGTAACGGGCGTGCTTATCTTTACCGTTATCAACTACGGGATGACCTACATCGGTGTTAGCCCGTATTGGCAATACATCATCAAAGGCAGCATCATCATCTTCGCGGTGGCGTTGGATTCTATGAAATACGCCAACAAGAAATAAACTCCATACCTAAACACCTAAGTCAAAGCCTCTCAAACGAGAGGCTTTTTTTGTTCACTTTCATCACCTTTGTCGTGTTTTCACATCGTTTCTACCTTCTTTCCACATTCTCTCTACCATACTTTTGCTAAATCGCTGCCAGGTTCTATGTCGATTGAAAGTGCTTTTCAGCATTGGGACGAACTTTTCCCTTTTCATAGGTCAATATACCTAAGTCATTAGGGCACAGACCCGCAGGTAACACACTGAGAGATAAGAATGAAAATACTCGTAGTCGAAGACGAGCCGCGTTTGGGCGAACAGATTGTTGAGACCCTAGAAAAAAATGATTGGATCGCTGAGCTATCTCAAGATGGCATTGATGCCCTTTACCGCGCCACATCAGAGCCATGGGATGCCATTGTGCTCGATCTTGGCCTGCCAAAAATCGACGGGTTAACCGTGCTCAAAAGCATCAGGGATGAAAACATCAACACGCCAGTGATCATTTTGAGTGCACGAGACACGCTCAGCCAGCGTGTTGAGGGCTTGAATGCTGGCGCGGACGACTACCTCACCAAACCGTTTGAGATGTTAGAACTCACTGCACGTTTGCGCGCGCACCTTCGCCGCGCATCAGGTACGGCATCACCAGTTCTTCAGCTTGGTAATTTGAGCTTAGATACGCGTTCATCAGCTGTTTTGTGGCATGGTCAACCCGTGAGCTTTACGGCACTGGAATACAAAGTTATCGCCCACTTCATGCATAATCCTGACAAGATCATTTCAAAAACGGAGCTGACAGAACACATCTACAAACAAGATTTCGAGCGCGACTCGAATACCATCGAAGTCTTCATTGGTCGTATTCGTAAAAAGCTCTCCCCTGACATCATCAAAACCGTTCGCGGGATGGGGTATCAGTTTAATGCGCAGTAGAGTCAGTTACATTGGCAAGCTCAGCCTAAAAAGCCGTTTACTGTTAGCCACCGTGGTGTGGCTAACCGTCATGGTGACCATTGCAGGAATTGGTATCCCTTTTTTGATGCACGATTATTTGGTCGATAACACTAAAGAACGCCTGCAACTTTCAATGAATGAATTGGCAACGGAATTACGCACCAACCCTGAAGGGGAACTAACACTCTCTAAACCACTTTCTGACCCGCGTTTTGGCCAGCCTTTCAGTGGCCTTTATTGGAGCGCGTCTTCTGACGGAAAGGTACTGCTTCGCTCCCTGTCTTTGGCTGGCAAAGACTTTTTCATCAAAGAACAAGGGCCATTGAAAGACACACACGGCGCACGCAAAGAAGCCCTTATCACTATTGAGCAATCCTTTGTGCCTGAAGGCGGAAACAAGTTGGTGACCATCACGATTGGTATTGATGACGATCCAACGGAAGATGTGCTTCAAAGCCTGACCAGTAAACTTTGGGTGATATTGGTGATGCTTTTTATCGGCGTATTGGTGTTGTTAGGGTTGCAGGTCGCATGGTCGTTATTGCCGTTGAACGACATGCAGCGTGAACTTGTGGCGTTGAAAGAAGGTAAACAGGACTCGCTCAGCACCAATTACCCGCAAGAAGTATCGCCTCTTGTATCAGATCTCAATGCCGTGTTGTTTCACTATCACGAACTGCTTTCGAGGGCACGTAACCACGCAGGCAATCTTTCCCACGCGTTGAAAACCCCCTTGTCTGTTTTGAAAAACGACATCATGACATTAGATGAATCAGCACAAAAAATGCTGATGCCATCAGTTCAACAAATTCAGACTCAGATTGATTATCACCTTGGCCGTTCTCGCGTGGCAGGCTCCATGAATATCTTGGCCGTCAAAGCTAATCCGTGTGAACGCGTTGATGCGATTACCATGGCGTTTGACAAGATCTACGCTTCAAGAACCGTGATTGTGGTGAATGAACTAGACGACGACATCTTCGTCGCCGTCGAGCAAGCCGACCTTGATGAAATGCTGGGTAACCTGCTTGAAAATGCCTACAAATGGGCGAAAGGATTGGTGCGCGTCTATTCCCAATCGAAAGGCGATAGCGTTATTTCCATCAGTATTGAAGATGACGGAAACGGCATCCCCGATACCGAGATGACGAATGTTCTGGAACGCAGTGTTAGGTTGGATGAATCAACACCGGGAACCGGTTTAGGACTCAACATCGTTAATGAAATCGCCCATAGCTATCGCGGTGATCTCACGCTTAGTCGCGGCAGCATGGGCGGGTTGAAAGCAACGTTGACGGTGAATCTCGCGCGCTGAATATCTGTACTTAGTAATACTCAGCGCGTATTTATCTCGTTAAGACGCGTTGTTCGCCAGCAGCAACTCGCTCTCGTTAACGACAAGCACTCTGCCATCGCTGTAGTAATCATGAGCTTCGTCTACCACCAATGGCGTCATGGCTTGAAAGTAGTTTGTCGCCATTGATGGTATCTCGGTGTTGAGCTGCGCTGCTAGCTTGTCACGTTCAGCGTCAATGTTTGGGTCGATGCTGTGAAGAACAGTCAGGATCCCCGAATACATGGTGAGTTTTAATCCATCGTCGTAGCTAACCGCGCCGACCCAAGTTGGCTGGTTAGTTGCTTCATCGACGCCCGCTTTCCACCAGCGAATGTGTGAACGTTTCAGCAAGTCACCCGGCAGTTGAAAAGCTAAATCCTGTGGTCGTTCATTCCAGAATAAATCCGATACCGGCGGTGTTTGCGCCTTTAACAAATCAATGTACACCGACGGGTCAATGTCACTGCGCGAAAAGGTTTTGTTCTCAACCCACCCCAATCTTTCCATCATTGCCTTTGGTGACTCACCGACGTAAAGCACATTGATGCCCTGCGCATCAAAGACCGGTGATTTACCTGGATACACTTTGTAGTTCAGTGCCGCATGTTCAACCGGCAAGTTAGATTGCGTATCCTGAAAGTTGTCTGAGTACCAAAAGAAATGGCTGTAGTTCACCGCTAACATTGCAGCCAGAAAGAATGCGGCGGTTTTGGGTACCCATTTTTTCCAGCCATATCGGTAGCCAAGCCAGCCAAACACTAGTGTTCCCCCCATCGCCATCAGGCTGTATTTATGCTCGTTAACGATAGTCAAAAACGTATCTAGGATCGGGAACTGCTCGACGCCAGCCGCTAACAAATACCCCCAGAAAATAAACTGCCCAGCCCCCAGCATTAAACCGATGGACGAAAACAGTGAGAATTTCGTCCACGACACTTTCTGCATACCCGCAAGGAAAGGAACAACCCATGCAACAGGCCCAAGCAAGCGGGCGAACACCATTGCGAACGTTCCTTTTTTGGCCATCAACAATCGGCAGCGTGCAAACACGCGACGTGTTTTCGGACGCCATTTCATGATCTTTTGTTGCGCTGGCTTACCGTATTTTCGCCCTATTAGATAACTACATTGGTCGCCAAGAAATCCACCTAGCAAAACCATCACGGCGGCGGAAACAATGCCTTCGTGCAGTTGATAGCCCGCTGCCAGCAGAAAGGGCTCTGCTGGCACGAAAAAGTTCGGACCAATCAATGCATCAAAAAATCCGCCCAGAAATAAACCCAAAGACCCAAACATAATTGCCTCGTGTTCCTACTGACTGTCTGCGTTATTTCTGTTCGTCGTAGTGACCGAACTTATATTCCATTTCGTTGTTGCGCATCTCGCCAAAGAAGAAACGGCGAACATTGGCTTTCAAATACACAAGGCCAGTGGCAAACAAGCCATCTTGATCTAAACGGCGCGGGTCAAACTGAAACGCTTGGTTGATGAAGCGAAAACGCATGATTTTGCTTGCTCGGCGAACGTAGTCACAGTCTTCACAAAGCGTGATCTTTTCATCGAAGCCATTCAGTCTTTGATGGGCAGTGCGCGTGGAAAAGATACAAGCACCAACTGCAGTTGGGAAAAAGAACTGGGTGGCAAACATGCCTGCATTGAACGCACCGTAAGAAAGCTTCTGAATGGTCGGTAGGCTGCTTGCGCCCATGTAGACACCTGCCACGTCGAGGCTTTTTTCATTGAGTTCTTTGACAGATTTTTCGAGGAAGTCTGGCGACAAACGAACGTCTGCATCTAAAAACAGAATGCGCTCAAAGTTTGCCAATGAAGCACCCGTGTTTCGGCCGAGGCTCACACCGCGTGTTTCCATGCGATGAACCGTTAACGCTGGCAGGTGATTCTTAAACGAGTCCGCCACATCTCGGGTTGCGTCATCGCTGTTCGAGTCCACAAGGATCACTTCAAAGTCTTGGTGTGTCTGTTGGTACAAATCGTCCAACAAGCGACCGATACGTTTTTCTTCGTTAAGCGTAATGATGACAACACTGATAGGTTCCATAATTTCTTCCTTACCTTTGTTTTGAGTGCGGTAAGGAGAATAAAACGCAAGGACTTAACCCACAGTGAGGACGATATTCAGGTTCGGTTCATGTAGAAGGAGTTGGCGTTTCAGGTTCAGCGCACGTGCTTTAAGCCGCCTCAATCAAAGCTCAATCATCACATCCCACTCGCAGAAGCCGAGCGAAACCAATCGTTATTCAGTCGCAATCATGAGACCCAATCAGCGCCATTTACGTGATCTTGATCGAAGAAGGCTTCCACTTTACCGGTAACAATTAATTAACGTTACCGGTAACTTTACGCTTTACACAGACGACAACAGCAACCTTACAGATGGTCATTCCGACTACACGGACATTACTAAGGATACTATGGATATGAAAAAGCTGACAAAAGCCGTGCTGGCTACCACCCTTTCCTGCGTACTCTCAACGCCTGCACTCGCCGCCGATTTCAAACTGAAAATTCAATCGTCTGATCCATCGGGCGATCTTAACTACCAACTCCAACAAGAATGGGTTGAGCGTGTTGAGGAAATGTCCAACGGTCGCATTGATATCGACCTCCTCCCAGTAGGCTCTATTGTCAAACACACAGAAACACTGGGTGCCATCAAACTCGGTGTGATTGATGGCCACGTTACTGCGACAGGTTATTTTTCCGGAAAAGATCCTGCGTTTGGTTTGATTGGCAACATGGTTGGCGCATGGTCTGACACCACACAACTGCTGCAATACATGAACTATGGTGGTGGCAATGAATTGATGACCGAACTGTATGCACCTTACGGCGTGCAGTTTGTTGGTGCGTCAACCACTGGCGTCGAAGCTTTCATTTCTAAAAAGCCGTTGGATGGCGTGGACGATCTAAAAGGCCTGAAACTTCGCGCGCCGGAAGGTTTGGTTCAACAAGTGTTTGCAGCGGCAGGCGCAACGCCAGTTAATTTGCCAGGTTCTGAAGTGTTTACTGGCCTCAGCAAAGGCGTTATCGACGCGGCAGATTACACCGTGTTCTCAACCAATCAAAAAGCTGGCATGAACGACATTGCAACGCACCCTGTTCAACCGGGATTCCACTCGCTACCTCTGATTGATATTTCGATCTCTCAAAAGAAATGGGATGCGATGCCTGCTGATCTGCAAGAAATCCTACGCACCTCTGTCCGCGACTTCTCTTACGACATTACCACGCAGCTAAAAATCGCAGACCAAGCCGCAGTAAAAGAGGCTCTGGCAAATCCAGACATTACAATTCACAACTGGTCTGACGAAGAACGTAAGAAATTTCGTGAAATCGCGAAAACCCAATGGAAGGTGTTTGCAGAGCGCTCACCGAACGCACAAAAAGTGTATGACTCTGTGACGACCTTCCTGACCAGCAACGGGCTTCTGTAACTCACCTTTGTCTTTTGTGAGGAGGGTTAACGCCCTCCTCTGCTCAGGGAAGCTCTTATGGAAAAGACAACACCTTCTTCATCAGGTGATGAAGAAACCATGAACATTCTCGACACGGCTATTTATCGGCTCGGCAACACACTCAGTGTGCTTTTTATCGTGACTGCGCTGATTTCCTTTTACGAAGTGGTCATGCGCTACGCCTTTGATGCACCCACGATCTGGGTACACGAAACGGCGTCGTTTATAGGCGGTGCGCTGTTCATTATCGGCGGTATCTATGCCTATGCGACCAACAAGCATGTGCGCGTTGTGTTGGTGTATGACGCAGTTTCACCTCGCGCCCGACTGTATCTGAATATTGTGCACCATGTGTTCGGCCTCGCATTTGCCATCATGCTCGCTTACGCCGCCTATCTGGTTATGCAGGAATCTTGGTTTGCGCCTTGGGGCGATTTAAGGCTCGAAACGTCTGGCTCAGTGCTAAACGCGCCATACCCCGCGCTGCTCAAAGGACTGCTCTTTGCTGCCTTATGTGTTCTGGTGCTTCAAATGGCGTTGCACCTGCTTCAAGACATCAATCGATTAAGGATGACGAAAGATGTTTGATTTGTCCTCAATGGGACTCGCATGGGGCAGTATCCTCATGCTGACAATGATGATTGCTCTGCTCCTCACTGGAATGCAACTTGCCTTCGTCACTGGCTTTGTCGCGCTCTTTTTCACGCTCGGTTGGTTCGGCGCAGATGCGCTACCGCTAATCGCCAGCCGAACCTTCAGCTTTGTATCGGGCTATGTGTTCCTCGCCGTGCCAATGTTTGTGCTTATGGCTTCCATACTCGACCGCTCTGGGATTGCGAAAGATTTGTTTAACGCCATGCGAATCGTTGGCCGACGTGTTCGCGGTGGCGTTGCAATTCAAACCCTACTCGTTGCCGTAGTGCTCGCCTCAATGAGCGGTGTAATTGGCGGCGAAACCGTGCTTCTTGGCATTCTCGCCTTGCCGCAAATGCTGCGCCTTGGCTATAACCGCAAACTCGCTATCGGCACCACCTGTGCGGGCGGTGCGCTAGGGACCATGCTTCCACCGAGTATCGTGCTCATCATCTATGGCATGACGGCCAGCGTCTCGATTGGTGACTTGTTCAAAGCGTCCTTTATCCCTGCACTCATTCTCGCCTTTTGCTACATGGCTTATGTGCTCATTCGATGCTACCTCGACCCGTCGCTTGCGCCAGATATCACTCTCGAAGAAGACAACGAAGATATGAGCTACATGAAAGCCCTTTTCTTTCCGCTTTTATCCGTCGCTGTTGTGCTTGGCAGTATTTACAGCGGCATCGCCTCGGTGACTGAAGCCTCGGCTTTGGGCGTAGTAGGCATCATTTTGAGTGCATGGATCCGTGGCGAGCTTAGCGTCAACATGTTGGTTGAAAGTGCCATCGCAACCATGCGCACGTGCGGCATGATCATTTGGATTGGTATCGGCGCGAGTGCATTAGTGGGTATCTATAACCTGATGGGCGGCATTGATTTCGTGGGAGACGTTATCCTGTCGCTAAGCGGCGGCGGAGCACTGTCTACCCTGTTGATCATGATGGTGATTTTGCTGATCTTGGGCATGTTCCTCGATTGGGTAGGTGTTGCCTTGCTGACCATGCCTATCTTCGTTCCCATGATCACGCAACTGGGATACGACCCTATTTGGTTTGGTGTGGTCTTCTGCCTCAATATGCAAGTGTCGTTTCTATCTCCACCTTTTGGCCCCGCCGCTTTCTACCTCAAATCCGTGGCGCCGAAGGACATCAGTTTGGGGGAGATATTCAGCTCGCTGCTGCCTTTTATCGCCATTCAGATCGTGGTGCTCAGCATGACCATTGCTTGGCCTGAACTTGCGATGTGGTGGAAATAACGATGCGCTTACTCCGTATCAACAGACCCTAGGAATAGCGAAAACGATAAGGACAAACTGGGCATATGAAACAGAGAAAGATTTTGCTAATGGGCGTTTCAGGCGCAGGGAAAAGCCTGATTGGTCAGAAAGTCGCCAACAATCTTGGTATCCCCTTCTTTGACGGTGATGACTATCATCCTAAAGAGAACGTAAAAAAAATGCGCCAAGGCACGCCGCTGAACGATGAAGATCGCCAAGGCTGGCTAAAAACACTGAATCAGCTTTTTATCGAAAAACAGTCACTTGTCCTCGCTTGTTCTGCGCTAAAACAAACGTATCGCAACATGTTGGCGGAAAACAACGAAGACATGGTTGTTGTTTATCTGAAGGGAGATTTCGATACCATTTGGTCTCGCCACAAGAAGCGCGATGACCACTACTTTACTGGCGAGCGCATGTTACGAAGTCAGTTTGAAACACTTGAAGAACCAACACGCGATGAAGCCATTTATATCGATATTTCAAAAAGCGTCGATGACGTTGTCGCACAAGTAGTTGCGGCACTTAATGTTGAATAAGCAGGTCAATAAACGCGATGTGTCAGGGTGGAGAATAAGTACCAGCGATGATGAAAAAGAAGAAAAGACCCACGCTTCAAGACATCGCCGACAGCGTAGGCGTGACGAAGATGACGGTTAGCCGCTGTCTTCGTGACCCAACGCAAGTCTCCCCAGAGTTACGAGACAAAATCGCCGCCTCCGTGGAAGAGCTCGGTTACATCCCAAACCGCGCACCGGATATTCTTTCCAACGCCAAAAGTCAGGTCATTGGCGTACTTGTCCCCTCTTTAACCAACCAAGTCTTTGCCGAAGTATTAAGGGGCATAGAGACCGTTACAACGCCTGCGGGTTACCAAACCATGATTGCCCACTATGGTTACAGTGCAGAACTGGAAGAACAAAGCATCGCCTCTCTGCTTTCTTATAACGTTGATGCCATCATTTTGTCGCAGACAACACACACAGATAAATCACGCAAAATGCTGGCGACCGCATCAATTCCTATCGTAGAAATCATGGACTGTGTTTCTCCCGTCGTTGAGCAAGCCGTTGGGTTTGATAATACAGCGGCTGCTGAAGCCATGACGCGTGCAATGATAGAAAAAGGCCACCAGCGGATTGCCTACTTTGCTGCCCGCATGGATCAAAGAACCATTCAAAAAATGCAGGGATACGAGAGAGCCATGCAAGCCAGTGGCCTGTCACCTTTTACTCTGCAAACCGAGGAAGCATCTTCGTTCACACTAGGCTCAACCTTGCTCACTCAAGCCTTAGATGAACACCCAGACGTAGATGGTATTTTCTGTACCAACGACGATTTAGCCATCGGCGCACTCTACGAATGCCAACGTCGAAACATTAAGGTACCGGATGACATCGCCATTGCAGGTTTCCACGGACTCGACATCAGCAAGGCCATGGTGCCAAGACTCGCCACCGTGGTAACACCCAGAGAGCAAATTGGCAAAGTCGCCGCCGAGCAACTTTTGGAAAGGCTAAAAGGCCGAACTATCTGGCGAACTGCCATCGACCTTGGTTATCACATCGAGATGGGTGAGAGTCTTTAAGTTTCTTTCACTCAAACCTTCCAGATACAGTTTTCGCGATAAGGCGTCACATAAAGATGTATTGCCGATACAGCGCATCTAAGGATTGACGCATTGTATCTGCTTGCTCTGCTTTACCGTCCGCAATAAGTGCCAGCAACTCTCTTTCAGACATTGTGATTCTTTGGCAAAGCTCCTCCAACGTGGCACAGAGGTGTTCGCTGCGTATTCGGGCTTTTTCTGCCGCAACAGGGTCAATGGTTCGATTGGAGCTTTTCGGCTCTATCTTGTGTTCAGCATTGTAAGCCATTTGCTTTGCACGCCTTCGGTTCGATTCATCCATTGCTTTTTGCATCGCAGGCGTGATTTTGTCGGCGTATAGAATCGCTTTCCCATTCGCATTGCGGGCAGCTCTTCCAATAATTTGGATGAGTGCTTCCGAGGAGCGCAAAAAGCCCGCATGATCAGCATCTAACACAGCAACCAAAGACGCCTCAGGAATATCCAAGCCTTCTCTCAGCAAGTTGATGCCAATGAGAACATCCACTTCTCCCCGCCGTAGTTGGCGAATAATTTCAATGCGATCGTCCGTTTTTACATCACTATGGATGTACTGACATCGAACACCTTGTTCGAGCAAGTCACTGTGCAAAGCCTCCGCACTTTGTTTGGTGAGCGTTGTAACTAGCACCCTCTCATTTTTAGCGATGCGCTGTTGGATTTGTTCAAACAAATCCGTTCGCGTCTGTGCTAGAGGAATAATTTCAATTTCAGGGTCTAGTAGCCCTGTCGGTCGAATGATCTGATCTACCACAACACCACCCGAGCGCTTCACTTCATAGTCACCCGGTGTTGCTGAGACAAAAATGGTTTGCGGTTTTATCTTTTCAAATTCTGAAAAACTCAGTGGTCGATTAAATTTGGCAGACGGCAACCTAAAACCATAATCAATCAAGGTATCTTTTCTGCTCTGGTCACCTTTATACATCGCATGGATTTGCGACACCATGACGTGTGATTCATCAATAAAGAGCAAGCCACCTTTAGGGAGATAATCCATCAGTGTGGTTGGCGGCAATGATGGATCTCGCTCGTTGAGGTAAGACGCATAGTTTTCAATGCCTCCGCAATATCCTTGAGTGCGTAGCATTTCAAGATCACGCGTTGTTCGTTCATAAAGTCTCGCAGCTTCCGTCAGTTGATGATTGCGGCTTAGTTCTGCCGTTCTTTCTTCAAGCTCCGCTTCAATGGCCTTACAGGCTTTTGCGATTTGATCGGGCGATGTGGAGTAAAGCGTTTTCGGAGAAACCCGATAGTGTTGAAGTTCATCCAATACTGCACCTGTTGCACTGTCTACTTGCAATAATCGTTTGATCTTTGAATGGTTATCTAACTCGATACGGATCAGTGCTTGCTCAGAATCTGCTGGGAAAATCTCAACATGATGTGCCTGCGTTTTATAGCAACCACGGCTAAGCGGTTCTGCCCCAGGTTCATAATGTAATTTAGCTAATTGCTGTTCTAGGCTCGGTAACGAAATTGCTTCACCGACATTAAGGTTTATCTGCAATGCCTTGTATGCGTCAGGAGAGCCCAGCCCATAAACGGACGACACTGACGCCACCACGATGACATCTTTTCGCTCAATCAGTGCTTTCGTTGTTGAAAGACGAAGACGTTCCAATTGAGCATTCACTGCCGAGTCTTTACGAATAAAGCGATTACTGCCTGGCAAATACACTTCTGGCTGATAGTAGTCGTAATAAGAGACGAAATACTCAACCGCATTTTCAGGAAAGAAAGCGCGCATTTCATGATAAAGCTGCGCGGCCAGCGTTTTATTGTGTGCAAGAATCAATGTTGGCCTGTTGAGGCGATGGATAATGTTTGCCATCGTGAAGGTCTTTCCCGACCCCGTGACGCCTTGCAATGTTTGGTGTGTTTTCCCTGCCTCGATACCCGCAATCAACTTTGCAATCGCCTCGGGTTGATCGCCCGAAGGTGCATGTTTCGAATGAAGTAAGAACGTGTCTTTTGCCATTGCGGTTTCCCTTGGGTCATTGAGTAAACCAAGTAAAGGTACTGACACCTCTCTCTGTCAAACTCTGTCCCGTGCAACAACTGGGAATTTTCCGATTTTGTAAAAAACGAAAATAACAAACACCTGCTGATTAGTGACGCATCAATCTCCAGAAGCAAACGTGAAACAGAGCTAGATATTCATCACGTTGCTTATCTTCATTTTTCATCGTTTGTCATTCCACCCAAGATCAACACCACAAATGCTTGTTATCAACTTGTTACTCAAACTTAAGTGCGTTGAATTAGGCAAACGGACTTTCTTATTCACTACTCGTTTGAAGGAACAAACCATGCCCTATCTAAACGTACGTATATCAGCAGTCGAGTCACCGGAATCCGCTGAAAAAGTGGTTGATTCACTCATGAAACACACCACAGAAGTGTTGGGAAAAAAGCCTGATGTAACGTCTATCGACATAGATTTCGTTGACCCTGCCAAATGGTTTGTGGGCGGGATGAGAATGAGCGAGCGAAACGCGGTAACGTTTTACCTAGAAATAAAAGTAACCGATGGCACCAACACCAAGCAGGAAAAAGCGCAATATGTGAGAAATGTATTTTCGGATTTTGAGGCCATCTTCGGTGAAGTCACGCCAGCAAGTTACATCGTGGTCGATGATGTCCGTGCTGATTCATGGGGATTCGAAGGGAAAACGCAGGAATACCGCTTTATTCAATCTCAGCCTTTGTAGTGTCAAACCCTCCTCAAACATAAGAGGCTTTCACATCATGAGCCTCTTACTTCAAAGCAACACGGATTCTCCGAGGTTGCTCTCCGCCTTCCTCTTAGCGTGACCGCACTTTAAACCAGCATTCGCCATTTCTTATGTGCCCCAAATTGAGACAGTTGAGAGGAAGTGAAGAAACAAACTAATTTGCTGATTTAACGATGCCTTCCCCTAAAGCTCCTTACTGACTACAGCTAATATGAACAAATAAGTGACTAAGAATTTGGGACGATATTAATGAAATGGATTGGATTTGCGTTTTTCTCCTTGGCATTGATTGGTTGTGAGCAGCCTAAAAAGGAACTGCCAGTCACTTTCAAACCAAACATTCCCTATTGCTCTGGTGAAAAAACCATGACTGGCACGTTTATGCAACTAAACAACGACAGTGAATGGTATGTTCGACAACTCCCTTGCACGGGTGAGTTTGATTCCCTTTCTTCCAGCGATGTAACGCTGGGAAACCAACAACCCTCAGGTTCAGTTGAAACTGGCATCATTGTGTTTTACCAGCATAAAGGCACACCAGACTTAAATACGTTTCTTCGCAGCAACGCCGCAGAAATGGGTGGCAATGCCGTTGTGGTGAAAACCGTTACCGCCCAAGAAGGGGAAGATATCTACATTGCTACCGTATACCGTTCGACCCCCTGAGAGAGAGAAAGGATTTTTGTATGAAACAATATATCGTGATGGGGTTGTTGCTCGTTGCCAGCATCGCCAATGCAACATCCAACGATGACCACGCAGAAGACAAAGCACAAATACGCGCGTTACTGGAACAGCTTTACACAGATGGCCAAAACCCAAACCTCTCTACGGGTGAATACCTTCAACGTTACTTTCTTCCTAAAAGCTTAAAACAGCTACAGGTCGTCTCAGGTCCCAATGGCGAACGCAAGAAATGGGAGAGATAGTCAGCAATATCAACAGCGACGGCTTTCAAGCTTGGCTAGACATGTTATCGACGGCGGGAAGTGCCCCTATTAATTTCTACACGAGCCGGCAAGGCGAGCCAATTGCGATCATCGATGTGACCTTCCCAAGAAAACCAAAGTTCACCAAGTATCAAGGAAAGTGGTATGCGTCTATGTAATTTAGGGAAGAAAGATAAGCTAACACCATCAGCCGCCATTATAGGTGTTTCGCTACTTTTCGCTGGCAACGCATGGGCTTACGACTGCCAGAAAAACGTTCAAAACCATAACATCCTGAAAGCCAGAAACTTCTTGGTGGATGTGGTGGTTGATGCTCCTGCCGGCCTGAATGAAACAGGTACGTTAGAGATCATCGGATTTAGATGCATATCTGCAATAAATCCTAATGAAGCCTTCAAGATGTCGATGAGCAAGAGTGCCGCACTCCCCCAATTCGACATCATCTACACAGACAAAGATGGCGTTCGGTTTAACAATATTATGCAAGCAAGTGTGTTTCCGTGGAGTGAAAGCGTTACCGTTAATATGGTCTCAACCGTTCTTGCTGACCTGTTGAAAAACATCCCCAATTTAAGGTCGTACAACGACCAAGATAAGCAAGCATTGATCGCGATGTCACGCGAATCTGTGCACCTAAAGCAATGGGCAAATCTACGCAGCAAGCGCATGTCGGAAAATCCTCTGGTTTACGCTTACCCCTTGCCCGACGCTGAGGAACAATTGCTTTCTCTCGCCATCGACGAGTTTCATTCGAACAACCAGCAGCTGCAAAAACGCTACGTCGACCAAGTCACTCAGCAACCTGATGAAGTCATCTTGTCTTTTTTTAATGACTTGCAATCGGGAAAGAAAAGCGAAGCGGATTTAACACCCTACTTGGAGAGAAAATATCTGTATGAAGACAGGTACACGGAACGGCTACTCAAACAAACCATAGAAGACGTCACGAACGTTGAGTTAACTGAACTGGACGCCCTTAAAGGCCGAGCATTTGCGACAGTGACCTACACCACCACGTCCAACCCTTCTGGCGTGACGCAAAAGTTCATGTTGAAGCGAAAACAGTCGGCGTGGCTGATATCGTCAGTTTATCAACCGAAAGGACAAGGGTAGTTTGGCAAAATTGGAGATTAGCTTTTGCGTTTCTGTCCAATAAATCAGTGATAGCCGCTATTTAAGGGCTATCACCGTGTGTTGGTTAGTTCTGTTTATTTCAGATCGATTTTGAAATTAAGTCTGCCTTTAACAGTCCGCCTTTTGTCAACAACCTCGGCGAAAAGTGTGGATTTCTGCGACTTTTATAAGCACTCAAAATCTTTTGGAGCCCTTTTGCTTCCAATAGAGAAATATTAATTTCTGTATCCATGTCTGCGGAGTTAATAAAATCTTCAGAAAATTCCGGTGCGATAATAAGAACTTGCGCGACTCTAAATCCATTACTCTCGCAGCGTTTAACATAAGATTTTACTTGTCTAGATGTTGCTGAATACTTGGCAAACTGGCCATTTTTAAATGATTTAACCTCACCAACAATCACATCATTATTTTCTAGTGAAATGATGATGTCTGATTGATCCTTTGCCGTATTGATACTTTTCCTCAGATCTTCATCAACATTCATCCCTAACTGTTCAAAAATCGCCCTTGTAACTTCTTCAAACTTACTTCCAATTTCGCTTTCTTTTATATCAATACCCACTGAATTTAGAGATTGAATGTCTCTACTAGCTAGTAGATGGTAATTTTCTATCAATCTATCGTTTGCACTTGCGAAACTTTCGATGATCTGCGTTCTTGGATTACCTCGACGAGGTAGACCTAAATCATTCCTTATAACTTTAATCTCATCGTTACTATAGAGATATAAAATATCAAAAGGAGTAACGTTTAGAGCTTTCAGTTTTTCTGGATCAATGGTCTCTTTATTCTCAATTTCGAAATCAGCCTTGATTTTGGCTTCCAGCTCAGGATCACATGAAGCCAAGGCATCCAGCATCTCTCTGTACCCACTAACGCTCAGCGTAGAAAACTCAAAATCTGATAAACCTTTTAGAAACTCGGTTAAAACATCGATACGCTCTTGAAGTCTTACTCCAATTTTTGGAATATCTAGACCCATATCATCGATGAGCTGTTTCACTCTTTCTTTTCTTTCATTCTGTGTAGCATCTTCGCTATGAAGATCATTAGATAATATGCTTCGTATTGAGAGTCCCGAGTGCGAAATGGTAGCGATCTTATCTTGACGCTCAACACCTCTAAACTTGTGCCCATGGCTCTTAAGTATATTTGACAACTCAGCATCAGAAAAAGACCTCAATATGCGGAGCGCATATTTATCATGAAGTTCTTTCCCTTGAATATCATGCAATATATCGACCACCTCATCAGCAATCATTACTTCTGACCGCCTCTTATTAATGAAAATAATTCCATTTTCTCTGAGATACTCTAAAGCACTTTCGATTGCAAGTTCTGGAATTGGGTCGATCGTGTGTTCAATCGCATGCATCTCATCTCTAGAGAGACCTAACCCTTCTGCTAGAGTATTAAGTATCCCCCTTTCGTCTTCACTTATCTTTGCAGTTCTGTTAATTTTAAGGTCGTTATTAAAAGCTGTACGCACGCAGTTTCTATAAACCTTCAAACGGCTATGCCTGCAAAATGAAGTCGACTCAATGTTGTTAATGTCATCTTCTATTAACATACTTAGGGCATCGATAGCTTGGTACTCCTTCGAGTACAGCTGTTCAATCCAATGAGTTGTTGCAATACAGTTCCCGTCTCGTGTCAGAATATTAATGAGAAGAGATACTTGAGGTCCACCAACAGCTATTTGCTCCAATAGATGCCTCTTATAGTGATGTTGGATCAAGCTAAAAAGCTGCGTTAGTTCATTTCCTGAAGCGGCTTTTAGTTGCCCATCAATTTTTTCTAGTTGCTCAACGAGACTTTGATCGTTCTTGTTTTCTTGGCAAAGTCGTCAATGCAATTGACGAATTTTGATCTTTCAACTTGATTTGTATGGTTCAAAACTTGACTAAGCTTCATAGAGATAACCCAAGGCGCAGTAAAATAGTGTTACGATAATAACCATATAACTTTACTACTCTAAAATTTAGTTCAGAAACTGTAATCTAAGTCACTTCACGTGCCCACCTACATTTGAGAATGTTTACCGATAGAGTTAATTTCCATTCCTATAAAAATCTGTTCATCACAATATATGTGCTTCAAGGTGTGTTAAAACTGATATATAAATTAATTTAGCTTTTTTATGTAGAATGCAGCATTCCTTCATCCCTACTATTTTCTATTTTGTTCACTGCCCTTCTGACTTTCAATGCATTTTGTGTTGCGATAACCAACCATTCGAGAGCGCATTACTTCGCTACAGCTTGCATGTGGACTTCTACAAAACAGAGAAAACACTGGCAAATCCCCTCCCAGCCCTTAGAATGCGTGCTCTGAAATTTATGCCGAATTAGAGTGACCTTATGCTTCGTGATTACACCTTCGAATGTCTTGTGACCATGCCTCGCCATGAACTGGAAGAGTTCAGTGCTCGAATCATCAGCCGTATGGTGCCTGAAGATGTAATGAGTGAGATTTTCACGTTCGATCAAGAAGAAGTAGATAGCGAAGAACGCGCGCTGTCAGCCCGTCTTGATGCCATGTTGCGTATGACGGCAATTGCGCTGAATGAAATTCAGCAAGCGTTTGATGATTCAGACAACGCCAAGCAAAACAGCGAGCGAATGACGCGTTTGGTGCTATGGCACTTCTACGCGATTTCTTTCCGCTTGGAACAAGCGATTACGCTTGAAACACATTGTGAGCACGTTGAAGCCTTACTGAAAAACGTCCCTACCGATGTCTTTGGTTGGGTGAACACCCTGACCGAGCTTTTGCACACTTACGCAGAGATCAACGCGAAGCAAAACCCAGAAGGTTAACGCGTTCTTTTACAGAAAATCACAGGGCGAGTAAGTGGTTTCAACTTACTCGCCTTTTCTTTTGCTCACCATTTCTTAAACCGCACAAAACCTCATAATCTGGCTTGTTCCATGAACTAGATCGCAGAGACACATCCTTCGAAACTTGTGCCCTCCTCCTTTTACGCCGCACGAGGTGCCCAGGTCAATCTGTATCTGAATAGAGAAGGCAGATGCTCTCTGATTGAAGTGAAATTGTAGCCTCGCTTTCACAGCCAGAACGCACCAATCAAAAGATATTAAGACTCAGAATGAATCGATATCTAATGTCCTAATACTGAGGCATCGAGGTGAAATTTTATATTCAATTCTTATACCTCCGCCGTGACATTAAAACAGCAAACGTCAGCTAACTGCACTGCCCCGTGATTAAGGACACGTCATGTTACGATTTAAAAATTCATCGAACGTCTCATTTGGCTATCTATTATTTATTTCGCTCATCCTCAGCCAAATAGCCAGTGCGTATGCTAACAATCAAACACAAGATAAAAATGCAGCGGATAACCACAACAAACATAGCCAACATTCGTTGGACAGATTCTGGGGCATGCCAAGCACCAGCAACGCTCATTTGATGAGTGTGCCTGAAAGCAAATCACTGGAAGAGGTCATTGCTCTCATTGAAGCCGTTGAAAATGCCTACCCAAATGACAACTGGAAAGTCATTGCCGTTCGCTTACGAAAAACCCACTACAACAGTGATTTATGGGACCTCTTTCTAGTAGGGTCCATTGACATCGAGCCAGCTAACGTAGAACAAGGTGTTCCGCCGTCAGTGATCGATACCTTGAAGAAAGGGAATATCATTTTCAAAGACCCAAACGGCAACGCGATTGATATGACGCACATATGGGCACTTATCAATGCCTTGTCTTATCCCTCAATTGACGCTGGCATTGACGATTTAAGCGGTATATCTGTAGCAGATTCCATTAGCTGGGTCGGTGACATAGGGAGTGTTGTTTCAGAATACACGCTAAAAACCAGACCTCACTTTGACTCCTTGGAGCAGTATTTTCATGGCTATTCGAGCGGCTCTGACCTTTACGGAGACATTGATGGCTACGGTATTTTCCATCAAGAAATCGATGACAACTTACCACTGAGTGCAAGAATAAGAACGTACTACCAAGATAACTTTAACAACCGATTTCACTACTATGAAAAAGCCACAAACATAAAATTTGAAAATAACGACAACGTATTCAGCGTGTCAGGTGCTTCCGTAAAAAACATCATCGAACCCAAGGTCAAACAGTTCGCTTCTTTTTGGACGTTACATTTGTGTAGATCAAGTGATTTCCAATGCTTCGTCGACGATATTGATAAGAAGTTCTATTCAGGTGCAGATGTTAAAACTGTCGTATCGCTCTACTCAACTTGGATGGAGACACAGTTGGCAGAAGCGTCGAGTTTGATTAGGTAGCCACAAAAAGATGATGTCACTTTTTACAATTGGGATAGCAACAGCGCGCCAATAAAACTCCACATGCCCAAACAATTGAACCACATAAACAGAGAGAATATTTTTGAGGTCGTTGACACTCTTTTGCGGATAAATGGATAGGTAATCCAGTACCCGTAAAGACGTATAGCTATGTTAGTGAAGAGCATACACGACCAATTGGCATGAAGCTTTTCGACGTCTTTTGATAACTGTTTATCGATGAAAACGATGCGTTGAGGGTCTCCCAAAGCAACAACCACATTCATGATGGTTCCGGGAAGAGCCCACAATATGGCGTAGATGGCCAATAAACCTGCCACCACTGGTTTTAGATCTTCAATGTGCATGCGTATCCATTTGTAAGGTCCGAGTTAGGGAATAATTCCCAGCAACTTCGCCAAGCATACAAAAAACGTGGTACCAACCAAACGCCACATTCCTAAGCAATTTATCCACATGAATAGCCTGAATTTTTTAGACTGAGTGGTAACTCTTTTCTTAATGAATGGATAAGCAATCCAGTAGCTAAATAGTCGTGTGCCAATTGAAGTATACAATTGATATTCGGGCTTTAAATTACCTCTCTCGTCGTAATACTTGTCTAAATCCTTAGCTAGATTCTTATCAATATAAACAATTCGTTCTATGTCTCCGAATGCTACCATTGCGATCATAACTGAGCCTGGCATTGCCCAAACGATTAGATAACCGCCGAAAATGGCTGTAAAGACCAATAATGCCGCTTCATACGGTGCCATTGCCATTTTTTCCTAAGAGATGATATTTAAATTTCGAACGAGAAAAGCTAAAAGCAGAGTGAGCATAAAGCTCCAGATGCCAACAAAGTTCAGCCACATAAATACGTTGTACTTCATTGATATTGATTGAGCACGATTTCGAATAAATGGATAAGTAAAACAATAGGCTATAATGCGACCACCTATAGATACAAAATGTGTTTCTTTAAGGTTTCCGGCCTCGTCATAAAGGTTGTTTAAGTTACTGCTTAGCTGGCTATCAAGATAAATCACGTGTTTAAAAACTGCCCATTGAAACGACGCAAAGTGAAATGATTCCTGGAATAATCCAAGCGAAAGATAGTGTGCCTACAATGACCAGTAGTAGTACGAGTGTCGTGTTACAGTCAGGCATGATGGTTTCCATAAATTCAATGACCGATCGACTATCACCATTGCTTTGAATCTTATAACGCGAGTTTGGCTTAGTTTCCGCCGATTTCAACGCTTAGAGCACTTTTATAAAGCATGATGCAGAAGAAGAGTAGCCAACTCCACATACCAATGCAGTTCACCCACATAAAAAATCTAAATTTCTTAGATCTAACAGTGGATCGATGTCGAATAAAAGGATAGGCAAGCCAATAAAAATAAAGACGATTCGCAATCTGTGCGAAATGCATTTTCTCCCCTTTTGATACTATACTTACAGTATTTTTGGAAAGCTGCTCGTCAATAAAAATGATATGTTTAGTATCTCCCAACGAGACAATTGCTCCCATAATAACGCTTGGAATTGCCCACAACATGGCGTACATACCCAATAAGCTAGCACCACAACTTTTAGCTCTTCAATGTGCATGCGTATCCATTTGTAAGGTCTGAGTTAGGGAATAATTCCCAGCAACTTTGCCAAGCATACAAAAAACGTGGTACCAACCAAGCTCCACATTCCTAAGCAATTTATCCACATGAATAGCCTGAATTTTTTAGACTGTGTGGTAACTCTTTTTTTAATGAATGGATAAGCGATCCAGTAGCCAAATAGTCGTGTGCCAATTGAAGTATACAATTGATATTCGGGCTTCAAATTACCTCTCTCGTCGTAATACTTCTTTAGATTCTTAGCAAGTTGTTTATCAATAAATACAATTCGTTCAACATCACCGAGCGCAACCAATGCACTCATAACCGTACCAGGAATTGCCCAAACGACTGAATAGCCACCGAATATGACGCCAAAGATGACTATTGCTGCTTCATACTGTTGCATTAGAAAGCCTCCACAATATCATCAACTAACTCTATGCTCTTTTCGTACAAGAAGTACAATCCATCGCCCAGAGCTTTTCCTGCGGTAGAACCCGCAATTCCCCCCAAGGCTCCACCCACCACAAATGCTCCGACAGCTGCGACCGCTATAACAGGTGCTGAAGTTATGCCCACAACACCAACTGCCAATACCACGCCTGCTGCTGCAATATTACCTCCTACGATACCGCCCCCCAGCCGCCAGCAAAACCAAAGACTTCTCGTGTGGTCACTTTACTACACTGACCTGTACCATCAACTGAGCAAGCCTCATAAATATTCTTAACTCCACTTGCCGCACTTAGAGCTAATCCGATATACCCGACACCACGAGCTGCTGAAATACCAGCTGCGACATTCGCCATGCGTTTTCCGAGATTCGGAACTACCCCTTTCGCAATGATTTCATTGGCATTGTGGATAACAGACTTTGTTGAAAGCCTTAAGTTCTTTTTGACTTGTACGTAGGGTGGTACCCTAACACTGCGCTTTGAAAGTGCTGCAAAGGAGCCATCTAATTTCTTAAATAGTGCTGCTCGATCGGATATGAAAAGGCCATAATTCACTCCACCAACACGACTTGCCATCGCTACTTGCGTAACGTAAAGACTGTTTATCTCCATCAGGATGGAGTTTATGTTCTTTAGATGTTTTCCAACCCCCGAGGCTACCGCCCCAATTCCCAATGAAGCGTGCGCATAAACATCCGATGGAAGTCCATCCTCCTTAATTTTTTTCAACATTTCCGACGCATAGTAGTCCAAAAGCTCAAAGTGACGGTTTACGGTAGCCACTGCCTCATCCGTCAGCTTGCCCAGCGCTTTACTTGCTGCTTTGGCTTCTTCAATTAATGCATCAAGACGGATTTTTTCTTCTTCTGTCTCAGGCTCGGCTGTCGGCAGAACAACAATCTCTCCCTGTCTGGCTGGATTGTTCAAATGCTCATTGTATTTCTTGATAAGTTCCTGAATGTCGCTGGGTGTTTCGTCTGAAAACAGGTTGCCCCAGAACTGTTCCAATGGTTGGGTTTTATCAATCTGGCAATAGCCCAAATCGAACGCCAACTTAGCTTCTCCCCATTTCTTAATATTCACCACTGGCAACCCACTCTCTACCAATCGTTCGTTGTTGATGGCTTTGAGTGTAGAACCTTCTAACAATCGTTCCTTATAGTCGTAGAAGACATCAATAGGCGCATTGTACGCTTTTGGTTTGTATGGTCTTTTGGCGGCCTTCGAGGCTTTCTTGGTATCAAGAAGTGCAGGAATGTCTATCTCAACGCCATTCCCATTCAACCATTCATCACTGACGTTGCTAAGTTGCTCTTGTGTAATTGGCGCATCGAGATAAACGAGATGCTGATCAGTGACGACTTTGCTGTCGATTTTCCAGTAGAGCAGAATCGCGCCTTGGTATTTATTTAACCCTTGCTCATTGTTCAGGCTAAATGGGGTTGAACGTGTTGCCTGAAATGCCCAGCGGCCTTCACCGAGAATTTTGTATTCCTGAACCAGTTTTTTGTCATGAAAATGGTAGAAATAACCTTCAGTCGGAAAGCCCAAACGGTCGCCAAGTTGAAGAGCTGGAGTGACCGGAATAAACGCTTCCCGAATGGCACCTGTACCTTTGGGCTTTAGCTTAACAGGAGGTTGGTTACTCAAGCCTTTTTCTGCGCTCGCGACTTTGGCGATAAGTTTACGAGGCGTGTTGTCTGTGGCTTTCGCCGAGAAAATGGTTCCCATGTTAGAAAGCTTTGTTTCCCAACTGACAATACTCGGTTCTTTAGATGTTTTCCCCAGCGCAAACTGGCAGCCCACCTCGCTTGCAAACACCTCTTCCGAGCAAGCAACTTCAAACAGGTATTCATAATCCTGAGCAGGCTTTTCCTGCTTTTCCTCAACTATAGGTTCGGGCGTATACGGGACTTCAGTAGGAGTTTGAGATTCTGAGCTCGAGCGGGAGGTAAAACCTTTGGCTTTGGTTCGCGAAGTAAACGCGGATTTCGCTTCCGGCGAAAGGCTGGATTCGGCCGCAGGGTTCACCTGCCAAACCTTATCCCCCACCGAATTGGATGTTGATTTCAGGAGAGGGGTAACGGGTGAATCACTAAGAAGTACATATTCACCCGTTGCTAGTTTGGCCTGAAACTTCTGGTTGGTTAAGCCTTCGGGTAACACGCTTTCCAAGGCTCGCTCACCCAGTGTCGAAAATCCACCTTCGACTTTGCCGAACTCGTGCGATGCAAGTTCGGTTATTTTTACAACCCTGTACGCCACTGACTCTTTCCTGATGTGCTTTTGTTTTTGGTTAAATACCGAACAAACGGGAGCAGTGCAACGGGTTGGAATCAAAACCGAATGGCAGATCAAACAGGGGCAACTTCTTGCTCAATATCTTGGCGAGAAATGACTCGAAGACGCAGCTAAACGCTGCATCCCTTCTCATCACATCCGGTTTGATGATTTTCCTCAGGTGTGTTCTGTCCATTAGCACGCTGAGACACGTCCTCCGCGAGCAACGAACCAATGATTGCACCCAATTGGAGTTCATTGATCGAGCCGAAGTGGTTTAACCGCATCTTACCGAGTTGGTCGATGACCAAAATCGTTGGTGTACCGCCAAACTGATAGCTTTTCATCGTTTCAGGGAGATGGCTGAATTCACTCGGTTTATCCACGGCGACAGGGAATGTTAATCGATACTCATGAATAAACGCCTGAAGTGCTTTGGGTGTCATCACATCGTGGTGCTCAAATACAGAGTGCAGCCCTATCACCTGAACATCATCCTCACGAAACGATTGCTGAATATTCTTCGCAAGTGGTAAGCCATGAGAAACACAGCCGGGGCACAGCATTTGGAAGACATAAATCACCACGACTTTTCCTTTAAAGTCTGCGATGTGAAGGTCTTTCTCTGTGTTAAACCATTGGCTTACATTGAGGTTGAATTCACGTCCTACATTGTTGTTCAACATAACTCCTCCTAGCATCATCACACTTATTGTTTCGACTCTAAACTAAATTAGCAATGTGAACGCTTTGCTGTCAAACAAGCATCTCTATAGAGCGGCGAGACGAAGAAAAAGCGGCAAAGGAGAACGAGTTATCAGAGTACGACTGCCCAAAATCCTCTCAAGGTAATACCACTTTGAATTTATTGGATATTTCCCAACCAACCAGTGAGAAACGTGACTCTTTTAAAGTACAGATTTTCTGACTTTATGATAGATTCACGTAGTTTTTATGAGGCATTTAAGCGGTAATTGCGTTCGGAGAAGCAAAGGGCGGTAGCTTGGCGTGTTTTTGCCCCATTTTGCGTAAGCGTTAGCAGAACTTGTCACTCCCAAACTAAACGTTTTCGATAGATTTCCCATTGCCCAGCGAGATGGGTGTGAAGCCCCACATCTTGTTGTACATTCTCGCTCGTGATTTTGAAGCGCATGATAATAACCCATAAAATACATGCACTTATGCCAAATAAAGCATCCAACGGATGCGCAGAAAATCCCAACGCGGGGTGTTGAATCACCCTTCTTTGGGATCTAATAAATTGTTAGTTGCTAGAGTAATTAGCACAATTTATAACAAGAGGTTAAATTTACAATGCCAGATATTGTTGTTAGGGAAAATGTGGAACTTCCATCACTCCCGAGTACGGTTCTTCCAGCTCTTACAGAGTTGACAACTTCTTTAGGCATCCCACGCAATGTTCTTGCGAGTGATGAAGAGATTGAATATGCGTGGAGAGACCTGCCAAGAGAGTTGAGAGAAATTCCAGCAGATTTACGCGGTGAGTTGGTTGCAAGAATGTGTGTTGCTGTTAGCAGCGGTCTATTTGATGGTGCGATGAACTATATCTGGAATGCGGCAATTTTGCACTTGCGTCAGAAGATTCGTAATTTTGGTCTGGCTGTAGTTGCACAAATTCGCCAAGGCGGCTTTGAAGAAAAGAATTTGCTAGAACTACAAGATAGTCGCTTATTAGAGTTATGCTTGAAACTCAACATCATTGATGAAGACGGTTACTTTTTCCTTGATCAATGCCGAGATGTACGAAACAACTTTTCAGCCGCACATCCTACTATGGGGACAGTGAATGATCGCGAATTTACGACATTCCTGAACCGTTGTGTTCGTTACGCTTTAGCTGACTCGTCTTCGCCAAGAGGCGTAGAGATTAGCTCTTTCATTTCTGCTGTAAAAGGTGCGCGATTTAATGAGCATCAATGCCAAGTTTGGACGCAAAGGCTTAATGATACACATGATGCACAGCGTCAGTTACTAGTTTCCATGGCTCATGGCATCTATTGTGATGCTGCTACTAGCGAACCTGCTAGGTTAAATGCACTCGATATCTGCTTGGGTTTAAAAGATACGCTTACAAACTCGATTAAATCAGAACTAATTAATAGCCATACCGAGTATGTGGCTAAAGGGCAGGAAGACAAACATACAGCATCATTGCAGTTTTTTGAAAAACTAGGCTATTTGGGTTTACTAAACGAATCTGAGCAGCATGCTGTCTTTTCAAAAGCTACAACTCGTTTGTGGCATGTACACAACGGTACAAACAACTTTTACAATGAACCTCCTTTTGCGGAACGTTTACTTGAGTTAACTCAGCAAGGCGCAATTCCAGAAACCATGCAGGAAGTTTTGGTTCATGTAGTGGCTTGTTGTGCTGTCGGCAATGGGTACGGTGTCTCAAACGCAGCTGTTCCCTATTACAACAGAATTATTGAAGCATTCTCCCCAAGAGAAATCGCCACGCTAGTTCGTCTTGCTATGAACCGGAATTCGGATTTAGGGCGTAGACTCTCATATTCTCCTGCAGCTAGAAGCCGTTTAAAGCAAGCCCTTGAGTTATTTGACCCGTCAAGTATTCCAAGTGGTGTAAAAACAGACTACGACACACTAACACGATAAGCAGCTAACACATATGAGCCCTTCTCAGTTGAATAGGCAATAGTATTCTTTTGGCAGCACCAGCAGCCAATACTCTCGAACAACCTTTCCCCAATCTTAGGTTATACGAAGTGATCGTTTTTGAGCACAATGTCTAACCCATTTCTGTCCATTTCGTGCCAGTTACCCACTAACTGCATTTTCCCCTGTCCAACCAATTCACCCTCCCCCGCACACAAAACCACCACTCAAACACCTCTCAACACCCTATTGATAAAAACCTTTGCGCAAACGATTGCCTTCCTTCAAAAAACAAGTATTATGCGCGCCAATTTCAAGGCGTTACTGATGTTGGTTGCTTACCAAAGGGCCATGCTTACGCCTTACGAATTCTTTACTCACTTTGGTACTAAAACCTATGAAAACTGCCGTTCCACTGAACATTGATGAGAAGATTTCTCTGCCGAAGTCTTTGTCGCTTGGTGCACAACATGTGCTGGCAATGGATCTCTACATCGTCCCTATCATTCTTGCTGGTCTACTCTCTCTTTCCGTTGGGGACACCTCTGCACTTATCCAAATGACCTTTATCGTCGCGGGTTTGTGTACCATCATCCAATCTGGCTTTTTGCTGAAACTGCCTGTGATGCAAGGGCCGTCTTACATTCCAATCGGTGCAATTGCTGCCATCGGTAAATCGCTAGGTATGGGTGCTGTGTATGGCGCGATGATCCCAGTGGCGATTTTCGTTGCTCTGCTCGGTCGTCCAATGAACCTGTTCAGCCGTTTGGTAAAAACTTTTGTGCCACCAATCGTGGGCGGTACGGTGATCATCGTTGTCGGTATTTCTCTGCTGCCTGTTGCGTTTAACGGAATCTATACCGCTGACCGCCCTGCAGAAAACATTCTGATCGCGATGGCGAGTATGTTCTCTCTGAGTGCGTTTATCCTGTTGGGCTGTTTTATCAAACAACTGCATTGGCTGCGTTTGGCATCGGTACTGGGTGCGATTCTTGTGGGTACTGCGGTTGCAGCAACCATGGGCATGGCGGATTTCTCTGCGGTGGCTGATGCGAAATGGCTGCAACTCCCTACCCTGCTGCCATTCGGTGAGTTGGTTTTCGACCCACTGGCGATTCTGACCATGTTGTTTGTTGCCATGATCGTATTGGTGGAAACCACAGGCACATGGTGTGCAGTGACTGCAGTAACAGGTACAGATTTGAAAGACGATCGCCTGAACCGTGGTGCAACCGGTGAAGCGGCAGGCCACTTTATTTGTTCTTTGCTGGGCGGCAGTCCGGTGACAGGTTACTCCACCAACGCGGGCATTATTGCGGTCACAGGCGTTGCTTCTCGCCGTGCGATTATTGCAGGTGGCTTTATTCTGCTGGTACTTGGCTTGGTGCCAAAACTGACCAGCTTGATTGCTTCTGTTCCACATGCGGTGATTGCGGGTATTTTCGCGGTGATCTGTGTGGTGATTGCCATGAACGGATTTCGCGTTATCCAAAACATTCAACTTTCAGAGCGTAATATGCTGGTCGTAGGCCTGCCGATTATGCTCGCGCTGGGTGCCGTTTTGATGCCTCGCGAATTGATTTATGCGCTGCCGGAACTGGTTGGCTATCTGGCTAACTCAGGTATCGCGATTGGCGCACTTGCTGCTGTTATTTTGAATTTTATCCTCCCAGAGGAAGCTACACAGGAGGCTGAGGCATGATCGATATGACTCGCATTCAATTCGGTATTTTGGCCGATACTTTCCACACGCCGGTGAAAGGTGAACTGGTTTTCCAGCCAGACTTTCTGATCCTTGTTGATGATTGCGGTGACATCTCTGCAACCTTCACCGCTGACGACGCTGAGCACAGCGTGTACGTGAATGCACTCCGTGATGCATCGAAACTGAATATCGTTGAGAAAGGCCAGTTCCTGATGCCAGGTCTGGTTGACCTGCACTGCCACGCGCCACAATGGCCGCAAGCAGGTAAAGGTCTGGACTTGCCTTTGTATGATTGGCTACAAAACTACACTTTCCCACTGGAAAACCGCTACGGCGATTTGGCCTTTGCAGAGCCTGTGTACCAAGACGTTGCGCGCACTCTTCTGGCGAACGGTACCACCAGCGCAGTTTACTTCGCGTCTATTCACCGTGAAGCGTCTGAGCTATTGGCGAAAACCAGCTTAGAGCAAGGCCAGCGTGCGTTCGTGGGCAAGATCAACATGGACAATCCTGAGCAGTGTCCTGAGTACTACCGCGAGCCGTCTGTAGAGCAAGCACTGGCAGACACGGAAGCCTTCATTCAAAACGTCCGTGGCCTGAAAGGCAACGAACACGGTTTGGTGAAGCCTGTTATCACGCCACGCTTTGTACCAAGCTGTACCGATACGCTGCTGCGTGAACTGGGTAAACTGGTTCAACAGCACGATGTTCACATGCAAACGCATTGCTCTGAGAGTGACTGGGCGCGTGATTATGCGCTGCAACACTACGGTAAGAGCGACATCGAAATCTATGCAGAATCTGGCCTGCTGAACAACAAAACCGTACTGGCGCACTCAATCTTCCTGACTGACAACGATGTTGCGATGCTGAAAGAGTTTGATGCGGGTATCGGCCACTGTCCGCTTTCTAACATGTTCTTCGCCAATGCAGCAATGCATACGCGTGAACTGCTGGACAGCGGTGTAAGCATCGGTCTGGGCAGTGACATTGCTGGCGCGCCATCACCGTCTATCTTCCGTGCAAGCTTTGATGCGGTAACGCATTCTAGCGTACGTGAAGACGGTGTTGATACACGCCTTTCGGCAGGTGAGCGTGGGGTTGCTGGCTCTCGCGTTAGCTTTGTTGAAGCATTCTGGATGGCAACCGCCGGCGGTGGTCGCGTTCTGAATGAGAAAGTGGGTGTGTTCGAGAAAGACTTCCACTTCGATGCCTTGGTGATTAAACCAAGCGCATTCGGTAACCTGCGCATTTGGCCAACCATGGACACGCCACGCGACATTCTAGAGAAAATCGTTTCTCTGGCACAAAGCTGTGACGTCGATAAAGTGTGGGTTCAGGGCAAACAAGTTAAGTAGGTGCTGATTCCCTAAGATTGAAAAAGCCTCCCTCTGCATCAGCATTGGGAGGCTTTTTCTATTTAACACAATGCCATTACTCAGCTAGCACGAAGCATAAAACATCGGAATGATCACAATCAAATTTCCGGTTTGACGCCCATATAAGTAGCACATACTATCCGCCCTACTTTGACCAATCTCCATTGGAAAGACCCAAACTTCATAGAGTTACCATCTGCATTGATGGCAATTCTGTAGCTCTATCCAATCGCACTGTGGCTAACAGTGTCTATACATATTCAGTTCTCACTGGCCCAATATTTAAAGTTATGGCTGGTGTCGTTTTTCAGTTAGGTACCTACCGTGAAAAAGCAATTACTTGCTGTCGTCATCGCTTCAACATTTGGCCTGACAGCCTGTGGCGAGAGTAACTCTTCTAAACCAACTACTCCAACCAACCCTACAGTGTTCGACCCTGCTATTGTTGAAAGCTTGGCTGCTGAAACCACTGTACTGTTTGATTTAGTGTCCGACCCTTCTTCACCTACCATAGTGATCCCTTCATATCTGGCCACAGATAAAGATGATCAAACACTGAGTGTCGAAAGCACCGCGGTTAACCCTGACGATTTATCCGATCCGCTTGTTGCGATGGGCAAAACAGATGGCTGGAGCACCAGCCAGCCAATTGATGTCGAGTTCAGCGGTTACCCGCTTGATCCAAGCAGTGCAGCAAACAGTTTTTACCTGCTTAAATCTGATGACCCAAGCCATCCGAGCGCATCATCTGAGGCCACCTTGCTGGTAGAAGGTGCGGATTACACGGTGAAAGCGAAAGGCAAAACACTCACGGCAACCCTGCGTAAGCCTCTAGAGCCTTCTAGCAATTACATGTTTGCCGTCACCAACAGCCTAAAAGACACCCAAAATAATGCGGTGGGTATGAGCTTTTCTTATGCCGTTTTGAAATCAACAAACAAAGTGCCTGTAGAGAAGTTGTTGCCTGCTCAAACGATCACTCACAACACAGAAAGTGCCTTTGAGCAAGCAGGTGTCGACAAGTCGACGATCATCTTCTCTTCATGGTTTAAAACCGCGTCTGTGGGTGATGTCTTAGCAGGTACCATGTATGCAACGGCGCAAGCATTGCAAATGGTCCAAGCTCCGTGTGGAAAGGTGCATCGATTGACAGCAGTGTGTCAGCGGAACAACTGGCATCATTGTATTCGATGACAACCCCTGTTTTCGAAAAAACCACTCCGAAAGGTAAGGGTGACATTTACTATGGTAAAATCACGCTCCCTTACTTTCTCGATATCAAAAAAGAAAACTACCTGTCTTCTCCTTGGCAGAGCGGCATGCCGAGTGTTGCCAAGATCCGTCATATCCTTGAAGAAGGAACTGAGGCAGACAAGCAAGCAGTTCACGCTCAACTGGCAGCATTGAACATCGATGTGCAAGATATCGCAGAATTTGAGAACAATACCGATAGTAAACGCCGTCTAATCGACGCGTTATCTGGAAATGCCCTAACACTGGCCAACGGCTCACCAGTAGACAGCGAGCGGTTAATGACTCGCTTTAGCGTATTGCCAACACTTCGCTCAGTGCAAACCATCGACTACTCGCTGACTATTCCTAACTTACCAGAATGTCAGGAGCGCGGTGCCAACGCGATCACCATCTACCAACATGGTGTCACCAGTGACAAAGGTTCCTTTGAAAAATCACAACTGTCCGACGCATTACTGACCGACCAGTGTCGCGCTATCTTTGCCATTAATCACCCTCTTCATGGTGACCGCGGTATCGACGGTAAAAACGCAGGCAGTGACCCTGAGATGTACCTAAACCTGTCGTCTCTTACCACTGCACGTGACAACTTGCGCCAAAGCACCATCGATGTGATTAACTTCCGCGCAGCCATTGGACTGATGGCAGAAAAAGTCGCTACTGCTACTGATCCAGAAGCTGAGTATGGAAAACTGGCTACCATTTCGATGGATAATGGTGTCGGGTATGCAGGCCATTCATTGGGCGCAATTACCGGTATCAATGCAGGCAGTGCGGTAAGCAATACGCTAAACAGCGCAGAGACTGATGAGAAATACTTCGCATTGAACAAGCTTGCGTTGGCTAGCCCGGGGGCTGAAATTCCTTATCTGCTGCTCAATTCGACAATGTTCAGCCCTTTGATTAAAGGCAACATTGCTTTAAAAGTGAATGAAGACTTTGCAAATCAGTGTGGCGGAAAACACTGGATGGAGCTGCTGTTCTGCTATGGGTCGTATGAGAAGAAACTGGTGAACAATGGTTCTCCAGAATCCCTCTCGACGCTTCGCGAGCTGTATGACAGTTACGATCACTTTGCATTTGCCGCACAGACTGTAATGGATACGGTTGACCCAACCAACCACGCACGCCTTATCTCACCAGCATTACCTGTATATATGCAGCAAGTGAATGGTGACAGCATCATTCCTAACGAAATTACTGAGGGTGACACGCTGGCAGGCACTGACATCTTGGTTCCTTACTCGCCGTTTGCAGGCACCAAGCCTTTGGTTCAGAACTTGAACATCGAAGTGACGACAGCCTCAGTCTCCGCCACACCAATAAAGAATGCAGCTCTGTTTAAATTCTTTGGTGCAGGCCACTCTTCTGTTCTCGCGAACGACAAGAAAAAAGGGACCGAAGAAATGCAAAAGCAGATGCAATCCTTTGTCCAAGGTGATGGCAACACGCTTACGGTCACTAACGCTAGTGTACTGGAAGAATAATTCCTCCCCGCAAAGCGCGATGCATTGAAATAAAATAGCCTCCCTTTGCGACAGCATTGGGAGGCTTTTTATTTTTGGTGATAACTGATTACCAGATTTCTGGTTTGTTCATCGCCGCAACACAACCTGTTTCGCCTTCAATCGGGGAAACCTCGTCACTCACCAGTGACTGCCCCAACCAACCTTCGGGGAAGCTCAGTTTACACGGAGCTTTCACCACGTCTTCGCTGATTTGTTTGAAGCTAACGCGTCCGTAGTAGTTTGGATCGCCATAGGTGAATACCAGTTCTACGCCTTCGTTTTTCAGTACTTCCAGTGCCACGTTAATCAGAGTGCTGCCCACGCCTTGTTTTTGGTATGAGGTAGAAACTGCGACAGGAGAAAGCAAGAATGCTTCTGCCCCGTTTGCGGGAGTCAGACGTGTAAACACGATGCTGCCTGCCAACGTGTCACCGTCCATCGCCACAAAACCATAAACGTCTTTGCCATCTGATGTCGTGAGTGCTTCATAAGCCAGTTCGCTGACCATTTTGCCTTCTGTTTCGCCTTCAGAGTCGGTAAAGGTGTTTTTGAATAACGCTTTGATGTCGTTAAGTTGTGATGTTTCGTATTGTTTAATTTTCACAGTCTTTTCCTTTCTTGCCAAAAGTCACCGGACGAGCCGTTACTTTGCTTTCGCCAAGATAAATAGTTGATAGTTAACGTCGCCAAAGTAGGTCGTCATTAACTCTACTTCGCGTTTAATGTCTTTTAACGCTGCTGAACCCGTCATCGTGACTTCAAGTTCAGCAACGCGCTCGCCCAATGGCGTGTAGTAGGCTTCCCACGCGTCTTTGCTCATGGTGAAAGTATCAATCACCTCATAGCCTGCCGCTTTTGCTTGCTCGATGCGCACCGCCGCGGTTGTCAGATCAGGATATTCACTGCCCAAAAACGCTGCGATTGCAGGGTTTGGCGATTCTACCGACCACACCATGTCACTGAGCACCAGAACGCCATTGTCAGATAGCAAAGAACGCCACTGCTTGAGTGCGTTGTTCACGCCCATGACGTAAGCGCAGCCTTCTGCCCAAATCAGATCGTACTGACCTTTCTCAAGCGGAATGTCGGTCATGCTGGCGTTCACGGTTTCAATTTTCTCCGCGACACCCGCTTCCGTTGCACGCTCAATGGTTCTTTCTAGTGCCGTGGTTTCGTTATCCAACGCAGTAATTTTTGCGTCAGTGTTTTGCGCCAATACAGTCGTGGCAATACCTCGGCCACAGCCAATTTCCAGAATGTTTGTCGGTTTGAATGGCACCGCAGACAATGCTTGTAGCGTGTCGCCTTCAAAGCCCGGCCCCCAGCGATCCAGCGCGCTGAATACGTGCATGAAATCCGCCATATATTGTTCGTGTTCGTTCATGTTCTTTGATAACCACTTCAAACGCAGTGCTTCTTTTTCGTCAAAGCCCTGCTTAATTAACCATGCTAAATGCTCGTCAGGTGCCACTTTGCTGGCCTGATCATGCCAATCTGTTTGACCTTCTTCGCCAAGAAGCGATGCTAAAAGTGCTCTGGAACGCTGCTTTTGCACTATCTCGTCATCCAGTGCTTGCAGACGATTCATCAACAAGTCTCGGTCTATTTTCGCTTCCAAACACGCCTGACACTCTTTTAGCGTCAACCCGCCAGCTTGAAGTTGCAGTATCAACCTCAAACGTTGTAAATCTCGCTCACTATAAGTGCGATAACCATTGCCCAAGCGCTCACCTTGGATGAGCCCAAGTTTCTCGTAATACAGCAAGGTGGTGCGGGACAAACCGACTAACTCACCCAGCTCTGAAATGCGGTACATACGCGTTCTCGCTCTCTCAATATGGATGCATCATAAACTGTAGAGTTATAGACAGGTCAATATGTATCTGCACACTTTTTGCGTTTAGCTTGATGCGACCTACTTCTACCTAATTTGCAACCAAAACCGAAAGACAAAATTGTCAATTGAGGAATAAGCCTGAGCAGACTGAACAATATTTGACCTTTCATTTCAGATAATTACCTTACAAAAAACCAACAAATCTCTTACCACGTCAACCAATTGGTCATTCCCAAACAACGTGATTGGTATATTTAAAGGTAAACAAATGAAATCATACATTCCGAGCATTGCGCTCAGTGTTTTGTTGCTTTCTCCGAGCGCAGTTAGCGCCAATGACGTACCTGATTCAATGGAATTACGTACGTTTTCGTTGCGTTCACAAAGCTCAGGGATAGCACCTCCCCAAGAAGAACTCGGTGTCTATGTCGTCAACTCTGGTCAGGGACTGGACACAGGGTGTACGTTTGCATCTGGCGGTCCACTCCTTATCTCTTTACCCGTACCGCTGGTTGTTAACCCCAATGTGTTGCTCAGCGACGGTAGAATTGACCCAAGCAAACTGACTAACATGCAGCAACAAGGCGTTATTGGCCCCAATGCCAGAATCAGCATGCCGGTTTTTGACATCGACTCCAATGCGAGCGTTCCCAATATCGCCCCTGAAATCGATATCGTTTCCTTCAACGGAAAAACGCTTGGCACATTGCAAGGTGCGAACAACCGTTGGACAGACACTAACCTTCAAGTCGATATCGGCGATATAAAATTTGGCCAAGATAATGAAATCCGCGTTGATATTGATACCGGTAATACCGAGGACAACTGGTGTATGTCTGTCGATTGGGTATCGGTTGAGTTCGACGTTGCTATCCCAGTTGTACTTGCTCACGGCATTGCTGCCCAAGCAGATACATGGGATGAAGACACTGCCCCCGGCGTCCTTTCCACGCTGGATGACTATGGCATTCGCTATACCCGCTTTTCTGCCGAAAAAAATGGTACGACAGCCACCAATGCGAACATCTTAAACAATAAGATCCAAGGTTTTCTTGATGAGTTGAAGTCTGACAAAGTCCATGTCATCGCACACAGTAAAGGCGGATTGGATACGCAGAACCTTAAGGCGCTAAGTCCCTCGTTTGAGATTACGTCCCTATCTACGTTTTCCACCCCTCACCTTGGCAGCGTAGCGGCAGATTTATCCGTGATAAAAATGGATCACTATGCCAACGTCTATAGCAACACAGCTGCAGACCCGAATAACTATGCGGGTCAATATATCCAACTTCCCAACATTCCCTTTGCTGGCCCCAAAATGCCGGGAATTAGAGACCTCACCACAGACACGGCTTCTAACGCTCTACAAGCACGCACTCGAGGTAACATTCGAAATACCTTCGCCATAGGCGCAAATGCAGACCTCAATCAAGACGGCGTCATAGAAAAAGACCCCGATATCGTTGGCTTATTCCCTTGGGGTTCTCGCTGGGCAGGTGTCACAGCTTGGCAGGCACTAAGAAACTTTAGTTCCGCTTCATATGTTGATACACAAACTCAATGGGTCACCATACCTGGTGCTTATGGGCCTCAAGCTTATCCAGTTACCACGGTGAAGTATCAAGCCGTTCGTACGACCCCCCAAGAAAATGATGTTGTGGTCACCTTGGCGAGTGCTAACCCCAACTACGCGACCTCATTGGGGAATGTGTTGGCAAACCACTCAACCATGAAAACGGGACAAAATGTCGAGCGTTTTCTCCAACAAATTATTTCGATGCGCTAAGGAGTGGCTATCATGAAATTCATTAAGCATTTAGTGATGGTGTTCAGTCTTTTTTGTATCACTGTCACCCCATCATTGGCCAATAGCCAAATCCCCGTTGGGATGAACACAAGCACCACACTTTCTCAACCGGTGACCCACGCAGATAGCAAAGCAACAATGCCGTTCAATATTGACGACGCTGATGCACTAACCGTTGAAGTTATTGTGCCCGTAGAAGACGCAACTGTGCATTTGGTTAAACCGAATGGACAAATCGCCACCTCTTCCAGCGATATACAAGCAAACATTGTCTCTGGTGCCACCCAAACGCCGCCGCTTCCAGGTAGTTATGTATTTTTACCTGAAGTAAAAACCCGGATTCAGGTGAGTGGACAATCGTTGTTGAATTCAAAAGCCCTAGCTACAACACTGTCATCTTGGCACAAGTCGCCGTTCAATCTCCGGTTGCTTTTGGCATGGCGATTGCCGCCAACGAATTTGTGGTGGGTGAACCTGTTCCCGTCGCGGCACTATTAACCGATCAAGGTGAGCCCGTTACTGGCGCACAGACCCATGCCGTAATTGTTGACCCACAGGGTGCAGAAACACACCTTCTGCTGAAAGACGACGGTTTAAACTTTGACTCAACTGCCGATGATGGTGTTTATAGCAACCTCTATATCCCACCTAGCGAAGGCGATTACTTAATAAGAGGCACGACATCATTTGTAAAAAATGGAATAACGATCAGTCGTGAAGCCAGCAAACAAATTCGTGTTCTTCCCGCCAACATTGAATTTGTCAGCCACACCCTAAACCCTATTTTTTCGTCCCAAGGATGTGTTATCGCCTTTGAGCAACGTTTTGAGCTTGATGTTAAAGCAGCAGGCGACTTCGCTATTCATGGATACCTCACTGATGGAGTGAGTGAAGTCAATGCAAGCAAACGCCTACAATTAACGCCAGCTAAACAAACTGTCACGTTGGAATACTCGAAGGAAGATATCTTTGAAACCTTCGATGCGACATCAACGTTAGCCATCAATCCAACCATTGTTTTTGCTATTAGCCAAAACGAGATTCAGATTGCGGCCCCAAGAGTCCAGTTTGATGAAACGATTGATCTTGCTTCTTTTGAACGCTGCCGAGAGCCTATAGAAGTTAGCGGCCCGTTGAAAACGACGCCAATCATGTCTCAAGACGGTACGTACATTGATTCTCTGACTTTTGAGTTTCCTGTTTACGTAACGCGAGACAGCACTTACACAGGTTCAGTAAATATCGTCGGCGCTGCGGGTGAATACTTGGACCTTATCAGCTTCCAGGAACAACTTGTCAGCGGAGAAAACATCATTTCTTTTACCGTGTCCGGTGAGACGTTTAAGAAAGCCGATGGACCTTATGAGTTGAATGCGCTACTCATCTACAGTGGTTCAGACTCATACAGACAAGGTGTACTTGGTCAAACTCCGCCTTACAAGGCTGCTGACTTTAGCCCTCCTGTTAATGTGACATTGCCTGCCAACTTATTTGGCCTAGAGAGAGAAAACTGGCAAGCCGTTCCGGCATCGACGATCACTACACATCGTGTGGGTGGGTATCTCAGAGCAGGCGCGTCTGTACCTTACGACTATGAAACATTGGCAAGCTTTGACTTGAGCAAAGTTCGAGGGGAAATTAAACAGGCAACGTTAATCGTCGATTTTGGTGACTCGACACTGCAGTTCCCTTTTAACAATGTGAGTGCGCATGTTGTAAATCAGAATTGGTCTCCCGCTTCTGTCAATTACGATTCTTTCTGTGATTCATTCACAGTATGTCCCGCATGGAGTAACCCTTTAACGACATTCTACTATGTTGATGCAGGGCAAACGATCGAGTTTTCGGACTCGGCTCTGTTGGATGTATTGAATGAGAAGAAGGCATCGGGTTTAAATAAATTCGATATTGTTCTGACATCCACGCCTTATGAAAGGAGCTTCTTCATCGGTGTTAAACAGGTGTCATTGTTCATTGAATATTAGCGTTTAAATCCTATTTGAACATCGCACTCACAGAGCCCGAAGGTGTACCTTCGGGCTTTTTCATTAAGCCGCTTGAGAGAAGTGCTTCCCTAACAACGCATGATAGAAATCGTCATCAGAGAGTATTCCGACGATCTTCTCCTCGCTTTCTAACAAAACAGGCTGTCCAGTTCGGTAACGGATTTCCAAGGCGTCGCGCATTGAGATGTCCGCGGTTGCGATCACTACCGCGTCTTTTTTTACGCTTTCGACCGCTTGCGAATCATCCCACCGCGAGAGCACCAACTCTTCTTCTCGTCGAATAGCTCCCATCACCTCACCTGCGCTATCGAGCACCAATCGGGTTTGCTCGCGTTCGTTCAAAATCAGCGAATTGTTCTCTTTTTCAAGCTTCTCAATTGGCGTCATCAGAGAGCGACCACGCAGCACATTAAGCGGATTGGTGTGCGCGACGAAATCTTCCACATATTGGTTTTCGGGGCGAAGCACGATATCTTCCGGCTTGCCATGTTGGATGATTTTGCCTGATTCCATGATGGCGATGTTGGTGCCGATCTTCAGGGCTTCATCAAGATCATGGCTGACGAAAAGGATCGTCTTGTTCAGCTTGCGCTGAAGCTCCAACAACTCGTCCTGAAGCTGGTTTCGAATCAGCGGGTCGAGTGCTGAGAAGGGTTCATCCATCAGCAGAATGTCACCGTCCATGCAAAACGCGCGCGCCAAGCCCACTCGTTGCTGCATACCGCCCGACAATTCGTGCGGCAGTTTGTCATGCCATTCACTCAGCCCCACCATGTCGAGTTTTTCCATTGCACGTTTGCGCCGCTCTGTTTTGCTCATGCCCTGCATTTCTAAGCCAAACGCAACGTTATCGACCACACTGAGCCAAGGCATCAATGCAAACTTTTGAAACACCATGGAGATACGGTGCGAGCGAAGGTGACGCAGGGTGTTTTCATCAATCCCGGCCAAATCCACCATGTCTTCACCATCGCGAACTTTCAGCGAACCACGCGTGACAGGGTTTAGTCCGTTAACCGCACGCAATAGGCTGGATTTACCCGAGCCAGACAGCCCCATCAGCACGCATATTTCGCCTTTCTCTACAGAGATTGACGCGTTGCTGACGCCAATCACATCGCCTGTTTCATCAAGAATGTCTTGTCGGGTTTTGCCTTGATCTAAAAGCTCTGCACTTTGCGCGGTTTTCTCACCAAAGATAACGTCGAGGTTTTCAATTTGTACGGCTTTCATGGCTAGCCCTCCTTCCCTTGTGACGCAGGTGCTTTACATAAGCGATCGAGAATGATCGCTACCAGCACAATGGCAAGGCCAGCTTCAAAACCTTGAGAGATGTTTACTGTGTTCAGCGCGCGAATTACAGGTTTACCCAAACCGTCAGCACCAACCAGTGCGGCGATCACCACCATGGATAGCGACAACATGATGCACTGCGTAATACCGGCCATGATGTTTGGCATCGCCGCGGGTAGTTCTACTTTGAACAGCAATTTGGTTGGCGTGGCACCGAAGGCTTTGCCCGCTTCAATCAATTCTTCCGGCACACTTCGAATGCGAGGTAGGTCAAACGAATCGGTGCGGCTATCGCAAAAATGATTGTCGAGATAGACCCGGCACCACACCCAGACCGAACAATACGAGGGTGGGAATGAGATATACGAACGTGGGGATAGTTTGCATCAAGTCGAGTACGGGTCGCATAAAGGTATACAACCACGGCCTGTGCGCGGCCAAGATGCCGAGCGGCACACCGACCATGACAGACAAGAGTGTTGCCGTCAGCACCAGCACGAAGGTTTCAATCATCTCCGGCCAGTAACCTAAATTCAAAATCAGCAGCAATGCAGCGGTAACGAACACCACGAGAGAAAGGCGGCGGTGCAACAGCCACGCCAATGCAGCGGTCAATGCAATGGGTACGTAAGGCGGGAACCATTGCATGATGTCGACGAGGGACAATATCAGCCACTCCAGCGACATAGAAAGCGCGTCGAAAAAGCCTGCTGCGTTGTAGGTTAACCAATCTACTGCGGTTTCCATGTAATCGCCGATTGGAATTTTATTATCTGTAATCCAGTTCATGTGTACTCCAAAATCCATGATAGCGAGGCTGACTGAAAGCTAAACTGCTTCAGCCAGCCTCCTGTTCTCGCTTAATACCGCGAGCGAGAGACAGCCAATTACTGGATGTTCAGGTGTGCTTTCACCGCTGGCAGCGCATCTTTGCCATCCAGCGTTTTTACGCCATTCAGCCAAGCGGTCAGCACGTCTGGGTTGCCTTGCAGCCATTCTTTAGCTGCAACATTTGGCTTCACACCGTCGTTCAAAATGCCGTTCATGATTTCGTTTTCCATTGGCAACGTGAACTTGAGGTTCGTCAGCAATTTGCCAACGTTTGGGCACTCTGTGGTGTAGTTCTGGCGTACGTTGGTAAATACATTTGCACCGCCGTAATTAGGGCCGAAGTAGTCATCACCACCTGCTAAGTATTCCAACTCAAAGTTGCTGTTCATTGGGTGTGGAGCCCAACCCAAGAAAACAATCCATTGGTCACGGCGAACGGCACGTTTTACCTGCGACAACATGCCCGCTTCGCTCGACTCAACCAGATCGAAATCTTTCAGGCCAAACGCATCGGAATCAATCATGTCTTGGATCAGACGGTTGCCATCGTTACCCGGTTCGATGCCATAAACGCGGCCTTTGAATTTGTCTTCAAACTTGGCAATGTCAGCAAAGCTTTTCACGCCACCTTCAAACGCGTACTTAGGTACCGCCAGTGTGTATTTCGCACCTTCGAGGTTCATGCCGATGGTTTCTACTGTGCCCGCATCGCGGTATTTGGCGATATCACCTTCCATGGTTGGCATCCAGTTTCCGAGGAACACATCAATGTCGCCGTTTGCCAGCGAGGTATAGGTAACAGGCACAGACAGGAGTTGGATATCGGTGTCGTACCCCATACCTTGCAGTACAAGGGTGGTTGCTGCGGTTGTCGCCGTGATGTCTGTCCAGCCAACATCAGAGAATCGTACAGTCTCACATTGGTTTGCCATTGCAGGTGCTGCCAGCAGGCTTGCGGCTAACGTCATGCTGATGCCAGTTAGTCGCTGAGTCTGTTTTTTGTCCATGATTGCTTTCCTCTTCCTTTCATTCTGTAAGCGAAGCCAGTCGCCTCGCCTTTCAGTTTGTTTTTGCACTCCACCTGACGATGATGAGTGTTTATCTTTCTTATCTTTCTAATATTTGGGTGTTATTCGTTTACGGCGTCCTGAAGATCTTCAGGGACGTAAGCGTTTAATCTCTGTTGCGTTTCCCAGTTTGGATCCAGCCACACTGCTACATCTGCGCTCGGCAACATCGCATTGCCAAGGATGATGTCTGCGGCACGTTCGGCGACCATGATGGTTGGCCCGTTGAGGTTTCCGTTGGTAATGGTTGGGAATATGGATGAGTCCACGACACGCAGGTTCTCGATACCACGGACACGCAATTCGCTGTCCAGTACCGCCATTGGGTCTGCATCTGCGCCCATTTTGCAGGTACAAGAGGGGTGATAAGCACTCTCTACATTGGCTTTTACCCACTCGTCGATTGTCTCATCGCTTTGCACTGCATCGCCCGGTTGAATTTCGCCATCGCGATACGGCTCCATGGCACTTTGCGCCAAGATTTCTCGAGTAAGGCGGATACAGTCGCGCCAATCTTGTTTGTCTTGTTCTGTGCTGATGTAGTTGAACACGATCTCTGGTTTGTCGTCTGGATCCGCACTAGTGATACGCACGTGACCGCGACTTTCTGGCTTATTCGGCCCGACATGCACCTGAAAACCATGCCCTTCCACGGCAGATTTACCGTCATAGCGAATGGCTGCGGGCAGGAAGTGATATTGAATGTTGGGCCACTTCACCCCCGCTCGGCTTCGAATAAAGGCGCAGGATTCGAAGTGGTTCGTTGCACCCAAGCCATCTTTAAACAAAATCCAACGCGTGCCGATTAAGCCTTTGCTGATGAGTCCCAGCTTGCCGTTCAGTGTGATGGGTGCTTTGCAGAAGTATTGGAAATACACTTCGAGATGATCTTGAAGGTTCTCCCCGACGCCCGGTAAATCGTGCTTCACTTCAACGCCTGCTGCTTGAAGCACGCCTTTGGGGCCAATGCCTGACAGTTGTAAAAGTTGCGGTGAGCCAATTGACCCCGCAGAGCTGATGACTTCTTTACGCGCTTTGACCTCGTAGGAAACGCCACCTTTGGTGTAAGAAACGCCCGTCGCGGCTTTGTTCTCAATAAGAAGCTTGTTCACCGTGACGCCTTTGATCAGCGTGAGGTTTGGACGTTTTAACGCACGGCGAAGATAGGCATTGGACGTCGATGCGCGGACACCACCATCGACCGTCATGTGCATGGGGCCAAAGCCCTCTTGTTGGTAGCCGTTATAGTCTTCCGTTACAGGGTAACCTGCCTGTTCACCCGAATCGATGAATGCGCGGTAAAGTGGGTTCAATGCCATGTCGTTGCCATTGCAGGTTCCCACTGGGCCTTCGCCGCCTCGGTACTCGTCTTCGCCACCTACCCACGTCTCCGCGCGCTTGAAATACGGCAGACAAGATTGATAGTTCCAACCACTTGCGCCGTTGGCTTCCCATTCATCGAAATCACAAGCATGACCACGCACGTAAACCATACCGTTAATAGATGAACTGCCACCGAGCACTTTACCGCGTGGGCAATGCAGTTTTCGTCCATCCAGCCCTGCTTCTGCTTGTGACTCAAATTGCCACGCATACTTTTCGGTGTTCATCGGGTATGACAGCGCGGTGGGCATTTGAATGAAAATACTTTTATCTGTACCACCAGCCTCAAGGATTAAAACCTGATGCTCACCCGATGCCGTTAATCGATCTGCCAGTACACAGCCAGCAGAGCCTGCGCCGACAATGATGTAATCAAATTCCGTTTTATTCGACATGATGATGACGTCCTATCATGCGTAAGGGCTGTCTACGTCGCCAAGTTCGACGTAAACGCTCTTTGTTTGGGTATAGTGATTCAGGGTTTCTAGGCCGTTTTCTCGACCAATGCCTGATTGCTTGTAGCCACCAACAGGCATTTCCGCCGGTGATGCACCCCAGTTGTTAATCCAACAAATGCCGGCTTGAAGCTTGGCGATTATGCGGTGAGCGCGGGAGAAATTGGTGGTAAACACACCCGCAGCGAGACCATAGTGGGTGTTGTTTGCACGGCGAACCACTTCGTCTTCGTCACTGAAGCGAAGCACTGACATGACAGGGCCAAAGATCTCATTCTTCACATGGGCCATTTCATCGTGACAATCGGCAAACACGGTTGGCGCAACGAAGTTACCCTTTTCCAAACCACCCTCGGTCATTTGGTAGCCGCCACAAAGCAAGGTTGCACCGCTTTGTTTTCCTTGTTCGATAAAGCCCAAGACTTTGAAAAGGTGGTCTTTAGATATCAGCGCACCGATTTGGGTATCTGGGTGTGTTGGATCACCAACCACTAGCTTCTCGGTTCGCATTTTTAGTTTCTCTAGGAAAGCATCATAGATATCGTCATGAACGAAAACGCGTGTCCCATGGGTGCACACTTCACCTTGGGTGTAGAAGTTCGCGATCATGGCACCGGAAACTGCGTTATCCAGATCGGCATCATCAAACACGATCAACGGAGACTTGCCGCCAAGCTCCATGGTGACAGGCTTTAATGTGCCCGCTGCATCGGCCATGACTTTCTTGCCTGTTCCACATTCACCTGTGAACGAGACTTTGACGATGTCTTGATGACGAGAGAGCATTTGTCCTACGCGATAATCGCCTTGGACGACGTTAAATACGCCCGCAGGCATACCTGCTTCGGTAAAAATCTCGGCCAGTTTCAAGGCCGTCAATGGCGTTTCCTCTGACGGCTTAAACACCATGGCATTACCTGCCGCAAGTGCAGGCCCAGCTTCCACATCGCAATCTGAATCGGGTAATTCCACGCACCGATACCTGCACATACACCTAATGGCTCTTTGCGGGTGTAGAAAAATTGGTTTTCACTCAAGCTTTGCTGCTCGCCCTGAATCGCCACCGCCAATCCTGCGTAATATTCAATAACATCCGCACCCGTAACGATATCCACGTATTGCGCTTCTTGGATGGGCTTACCCGTATCTAACACTTCCAACGCCGCCAGTTCATCATTACGCTCACGCAAAATCGCCACGGCGCGGTTCAAAATGGTTCTGCGCTCTGCACCGCTCATCGCAGACCAAACCTGAAACCCTTGCCATGCTGATTTCACTGCATCATCAACATCTGACTGGCTGGCCTGTTGAACATCCGCCAGTTTTTCGCCCGTTGCCGGGTTTAAGGTTGCAAAGGTTTCTCCAGACGTGGCATCTACCGAACGTCCGTGAATGTATAACTGTTTAATATCCATTTAGTTTTTGCCTTTTGATATGGATGAAGCGTCTTGAAGCTGGAGAGAGAGATAGTTCTCAACCGTCTCAACGGCTGATTTTGGATCGATCCCGTGAGGATTAAGCGCGCCACGAAGCCAGATACCATCAATGAGTGCTGCTACACCTTGCGCGACGAAATGCGCACGGTCCGTTGGCATTAGCTTTTTGAGTTCTATGCGAAGGTGAGATAGCAAACGCTGTTCGTTGACACGTTGTAGACGAAACAGAACGGGTTCGTGCATGGCATGGGACCAGAACGCCAGCCAGGTTTTCGTGACTTTGCTGTTGACTTGGTTAGGATCGAAGTTGCCTTCGACGATAGCCAGAATACGGGCGCGCGCGTCATCTTGTGGTGTTACCGCTAAACGCTTTTGTACACCTTCTGATAATTCACGCAGGACGGAACGCATGGTTTCTTCGAGGAGTCCGTTCTTACCGCCAAAGTAGTGATTGATGATCCCCGCCGAAACGCCTGCTTTGCGGCTAATCAGGGAGACGCTCGCACCCGCCAATCCAACATCATCAATAACCGCCATTGTCGCTGCGACGAGTTGCGGTTTTCGTATGGCTGGCATTCCTACTTTTGGCATTCAACACTCCTTGTCGGTTACCCAAAGACGTTCAATCAAACAGCTTAAAATGTAGTCAAAATGTTTTTTGATTGAACGTTCAATTAAAAATAGGCTTACAAATTATTCACCAAATGTCAAAAATTGGAATGATGTGTAAATGTGAGAAATGATTAATGTGTTAGAAATTAAATCTAAATAACAGATAGATAGCGATAAATAACACAATCCAATAGGACCATTTGATCGTGTATTATTTAGACATCAAAACGAAACAGAGGTTAACACCTCGCTTTGGGGTGTCCATTACGAGGTTAGTCGAGACAAGATTTTCACCGTCACCAAAGGGTAAACAATCAGCGAGAACAAAATCATGACAAACGCAGTGGCAAGAAACAGGGATTGATACTCAAATGTTGGAGGTAACAGCAAGATCAATGCAACGGACACAGCCCCTCTCGCACCGGAAAAGTTCAACAACCAAAACTCCAGACCCGACAATGCTTTCCCATCCATTTTCAGCAGCGGCTTTAGTAGTGCTAATGCGACAAACCTCCCGAGAAACAGCAGCAGAACGGCAAGCAACGTCATCCATACTGAGAAACTCGCGTTTTCCGTCAACGCGAAAAAGCTCGTCCCCAACAAAAAGAACAGCAAGGCATTTGCCGCGTAGTCGAGGTATTCCCATACCTTTTCTTCTGCATCACGGTTTGCCCTGTCTTTATCCGGCTTATAGCCATATGCCAACGCCGCAGCAAAGACGGCAAGAATGCCTGAAAAATGGAAGGTTTCTGCAATCACAAAGCTGCCATAGCTAACGCCAAGGTGATATTCGTGGTGAGTATGTAGTAAGAGGAATGCATAAACTTGAGTACCATGCGCGCCGCCCTGCCAAGTACTGCACCTGTCACTAATGCACCGACGATATGAGAGACAAAACTTAGGCTGGTATCCAACCAACTGAAGGTGGTTGAGGTAAAAATCAGTAACGCAAGAATACCTGCAACGGTCACGACAAAACCGTCATTCAGAATAGACTCGCCTTCTATCAGCAGTTTTTGGTTTTCAGTGATACTTTCATTCCCTTTGAACAGGGCACTCACGGCTAGCGGATCGGTTGCAGAGATGATCACCCCAAAGAGCAAAGCAGGCAGCATCGGCACACCCAACAACAGGTGAACCGCTACGCCAATCACACTCATACTGATGATGATCCCAAGGGTGCCAGCAAGCATGGCGGGTACGATGATCGGCCGGAAATGGAACAAACACATTTTCTTGGTCGATGCGAAAATCAAGAGCGGTACAAAGACATACAGAACAACTTGCGGGTCCATGACCAACGGCGGCAAACCCAACTCAGAGAAAGAAGACAGCCAGCCATAGCCAAGCCCTGCCATCAGGATCCAGATAATGTCCGTAAACACCATCCAACGCTCTGATATGTAAAACACCACATTCAGTGCAACCCAGCCCAATACGGCATAAGTCACCAGTGCTGGCACGGTTTCTGTCATTTCTGGCCCTTCTCAATCTGATCGTGTTTCTTAGCAAACCTAGATGCAAAGTAGCGCGTCGTGTCATGGAAACTGGGGGACGTTGAGCAAAATGATCCGCTCAGTGCAGAAATTGAGAATTGAAATGGGTAAGAGGAAAAGTTCTAGGCGACACGGTTGTGCCGCCTGACAGTAATAACACTAAGGCTTGATTTCAAAAATCGAATCAATAATCACAGGCAGGTTGCCACGGAGGGAAACGGCACCAAAAACAGAACGTGCATGTATCCCGCGATCACCTAAGACATTGGCAAATAAATCTGAACACCCGTCTAACACTTTCGGGTGCTGCTCAAACTCCTCGGTGGCATTCACAAAACCCTGAATTTTCACCACACGAGCAATCTTATCTAACGACCCCAGTTCTAGTTTCACCGCCGCAAGAATATCTAGTCCCGTTGCTTTAGCGAATTCGTACCCTTCTTCGACGCTGTATTCCCGTCCAAGTTTGCCTTTTGGCACTACGTTGAGTCCGGCCATAGGCCCTTTGCCGGAGACATAAAGAAGGTTCCCCGTGCGTACACAATTGGTGTAGTTGGCCTGCGGGTTTGATGCCTTTGGGAGCGTTAGTCCCAGTTCTATAAGTCGTTCTTCTGCGTCTAATTTTGCGATAGCGTCTGTCATGGTTCTCCCTAACCATTCTAAGTAAGTGGCTATTTCAAACTAACAAGAAAGCCCCCGCCGTCTCAACGACGACGAGGGCTTTCTGACTCGCAACTTTGAATGCAACGACTTACACAGGGTTAGGCGTTGCAAACCTGCCCATGCATGTTGTGGAAGAAGAGCTAAAAAACGGTCAATTGGTTCATGTTCTTCCCGAGTATCAATCTCGTCTTCATAACCTTCATGTCGTTTATGCCAAACAGCGTTTTTATCCTATAAAGCTTCGAGACTTTATAGACACGATAATAGCGTGGCGAGACGCACACCCACACTGGTTTATCGACGAACGCTAGTCGCACCGCATCAAACTTATGAACGCTCTCATCAAAACTGCAATCTTATAATGCAATGATATTTTGCGTTTTCTGTGTGTAGCACGTTGATATAAATACAATCTCAGCAGTACACTACGGCGCCTCAAATGCCCTCCGATCACCATCTTCTCTGGGCAATATTGACTTACAGTTGAAGCTTAAACCGCTTTTCGATCTGGTAGTCGACACCACTCTAGCTTTTCACGATCGTTCCTTATCTGGTTCGTTCAAGAATCCCTATACGGCGATGTCCTACGCAGAGCGTCGTAGCGCAGACTCGTTATTTGAATTGGCAGCCCTCTCGACAATTCTTATCGCTGTGTATCACTTCCGGCGATTTCGACACGAATTAACTGCCCTATGCTGAAAAGATAAAAATAATGTTAAGGAACCACTCATGTCGAATGCGCCAACCGAGCAGCAGGATGATCTCCAAACTCCCAGACCCCGTTCAAGCGTTATGCGCCGCTTTCTTGCTGGTCACCAAAGCCCTCTGTCTATCCTGATTCTTGCTGTGTTCGTTGGCGTATTTGCAGGTCTTCTTTGCACCTTCTTTGATTTGGCGATTGATTGGGTTGTTGACCAACGAAATCTCTGGGTATCAGAGCATGACGGCGTGTCCTTCTTTACGATTGTGGCGGTAGTCATCACCAGTGCATTACTTTCCGCATTTGGCTTCTTCCTTGTTAAAGCAGTGGCACCCGAAGCATCTGGCTCTGGTATTCCAGAAATTGAAGGCGCATTGGATGGTGTTCGCCCTGTTCGTTGGTGGCGCGTTATCCCAGTGAAGTTTTTTGGCGGCGTCGGTGCTATTGGTGCAGGCTTGGTACTTGGTCGAGAAGGCCCATCCGTGCAAATGGGTGCCAGTGTTGGGCGCATGATGCGGGACATCTTTCGTCTAAAAGACGAAGAAAGCCAGCATACGCTTGTCGCTTCCGGTGCAGCCGCTGGTCTTGCTGCCGCTTTTAATGCGCCATTGGCTGGCATTATGTTTGTCGTTGAAGAGATGCGCCCTCAATTCAAGTACAACTTGATCTCGGTGAAAGCCGTCATGATCGCTTCAATCATGGCGACAATTACTTATCGCAGTCTAATGGGGCAAGGCGCGATGATCCCTCTTCCGGCAGACTATGAAGTGCCACTTGTGGCGTTGCTTCTGTTCTTGGTGCTGGGTTTGGTATTTGGTGGCATTGGTGTTTGCTTCAACCAGTTGGTTGTCATGACGATGGATAAGTTTGAGCAAATCCATCAGAACAAGCTATCTCGCTTTGTCGGTTTGGGCGCAATTATCGGTGCGTCGTTTGGCTTGATGGTCATGGTACTGCCTTCGCTCAGCGGTGAAGGTGTTGCGCTCATCCCTGAAGCAACAGAGGGCAAACTTGCCATCGCAACACTGGTCCTTTTGTTCTTGGCGAGAACCGTCACGACCTTGATCTGTTTTGGCTCTGGTGCACCGGGCGGTGTCTTCGCGCCTATGTTGGCTCTCGGCACTTTGTTTGGCACCACATTTGGCATGATCTCCATGCACTTGTTCCCAAACATGGCAATCACCCCAGGGATGTTTGCTATCGCTGGTATGGGCGCATTATTCGCAGCAACCGTTCGTGCCCCTATCACTGGGATTTTGCTGGTGATCGAGTTAACCCACAAATATGAGTTAATACTGCCTCTGCTGATTACAACTCTTGGGGCCACGATGACAGCCCAAGCACTCGGTGGTAAGCCACTGTATAGCCAGTTGTTACAACGTACACTCGCGAAACAGAAAGCAAAAGAAGAAACACAAGAACAGACTGCTCAATAACAAAAAAAGCCGCTAGCGATAGCGGCTTTTTAGTGTCGAAAAATCAAAGCTAATTTGGTTTACGCTTTCGCTTCACGACGATGGTTGTATGGGCTGTGGAAGTCAGTCAGTGACTTCGCGCCGTACATACCGCGGTAGAACACCCACAAGTAGGTGATACCTGCTGTTAGTAGGCCGATGCCCAACGGAATCAATACAAGGTTGATCATCGCCATTGGCAGCGCAACCCAAAACGTATTGATGATCCATTGGAAGTGATCTGCATACATCTCTTCGCCTTCGGCGTTCGCTTCCTTACGTTTGATATAAGCAAATACTGCACCCGCAATACTGAAAATACCGAACGTCAACAAGCCGCTTAAAAGGAGCATGTAAGCAATCATGGCAGAAGACTTAAATTTTGAAGGCTTTGTATCTGTTGTCATTATATTTGTGCTTTTTTTACTAGAGTGTGAAAAAAGCGCATGGTAATCCATGAAATTGACCCAAATCAACAAATAAGCACACTCGGCGATAAAAAATACCAACCGCGAACAGATTTGCTCAACAAACCACCAAAAAAGTCAAATTAATGCCGCCAGCAAGTCAAAATCCAGCCGTTTGACCTTGAACTTGTCACGCCATCCCGCGTTTTTCATCTCGCTTTCGTCTTGCTATCACAAACGCCATGTACCCGATGATGATCAGGTTCGTAACCAACGCCAAGATTGGCAGCATTTTCCCCGTTGTGAACACCTCATAAACTTCAAAAGGCACATAGATAGCACCGCTGGCCAACGCAAACCACTCTGTCCATGCATAGGCTCGCCAAAGGCCAAAAGCTTCCACCAATCGGACCGCCGCATAGATCACTGTGCCGACGGCTAAAATAATCAGGTTCTTATCATCAACATTTGCTAACGCTTCATGAATGACGCTCGGTATTTCGCCAGCCGGATTCAATCGAAGATGGCGCATCAGGTTTTCACAGATCGCCTGAATTTTTGGTCCACCCAACTCGTGCAATGCCAAACCTACGGCTAATGCCAGCAAGCCTTTACTCGCTTCTAAAATCGCTATGGCACGCAAGCCTTTAGGCTGAGAATTCATCTGTACTGCACCTTCTGTGGGATATATCAATTCTGGGCGGTATTCTGTGGAGTGCGAGTCACAGGGTCAAGAATTCACAGATCTCCTTAAGCTGTACAACGGAAAGAATGTTGAACACTCAATGTCTTCCGTTCACTTTACATACAACAGATTGGGCTCTTTTCTGGGCACACCTTCACTTGTTAGCGATCACAGAGAAGACGGACATTGTCACAGCCGCCACATTTACATGGATTCGCAACACCTTGAATTAACAACCTTAACCGCCTGAAACCTAATAACGAGCTTTGAATATCACTAAGTTAACAAGTCGCTGAGAGAGCGAATAATTATTGTGCAAACAGTTTTGCCTCTCTTCCCTTTCTGATTGAAAACGAAGTAGTATCATTGTGCTTACTTAAAGCAAATTGTTCTCAGGGCGGGGCGAAATTCCCCACCGGCGGTATATCAGAAATGATGAGCCCGCGAGCGCTAAACCATGTTTAGGGTCAGCAGATTTGGTGAGATGCCAAAGCCGACGGTTATAGTCCGGATGAAAGAGGATGATCAAAGTACACCCCAAATGGGTGCGTGTATGTGCACGCCCACATTGAGGTGTATTGTCTATGGGGTAGTTCCCAAGGCTCATCTATGCCTGATTCTGGTATTTATATAACAGGAGTTACCATGAATCAGACTCATACTTCACTTCTTACCGAATTCGGTACACCTCTAGAGCGCGTTGAAATCGCACTTGAAGCACTTCGCGAAGGTCGCGGCGTATTGCTGCTTGATGATGAAGACCGCGAAAATGAAGGCGACATTATTTATTCTGTTGACCATCTAACCACTCAACAAATGGCTCTGATGATCCGCGAATGTAGCGGTATTGTTTGCCTTTGCCTGCCAGAAGAACAAGCAGACAAGCTTGAACTGCAGCCAATGGTGACCAATAACAACAGTGCTAACCAAACTGCATTTACTGTATCTATCGAAGCAAAAGTGGGCGTTACCACGGGTGTTTCAGCGGCGGATCGCGTCACCACTATCAAGACGGCTTCAAATCCTGATGCAAAACCTTCTGACCTCGCGCGCCCAGGCCATGTATTCCCGCTTCGCGCGCGCAAAGGCGGTGTACTGACTCGTCGTGGTCACACTGAAGGCACTATCGATTTGATGCAAATGGCAGGTTTGTCTCCAGCGGGTGTTCTGTGCGAAGTACAAAATGAAGACGGCTCTATGGCGAAAACGCCAGAGATCGTGGTATTTGGTAAAAAACACAACATGCCAGTGCTGACCATCGAAGACATGGTTCAATACCGACTGAGCATGGCTGCAAATATTGCATAAATAATATCTACCAAATTCCGCTTAAACGTCATTTAAGCAGATTCTTGGATTTATTGTTAATTGCGGCAGATTAGAGACCATCTCTCTGCCGCAATTTAAACAATTTCTTTACGAATAAAACCCATACAAATGCTGCATCATCGTTAACTAATTCACAAAATACCCCAATTTGCATTCACCCAGTGATGACAAACTCACTTACATATCACTCATGCAATTATTATGAAAGTTGCTAATCAATAGCATTCATAACGTAAATTGCCCGAATTGTTTAAAAGTATAAAAATTCCTTATTACTGCTCGTGTAAAAGGAAATTTTATGAATAAGCACTTTGAGCTCATAGACAAACCCACGTTTTTTGGGGCACTAGGCTACTCTTCTCGGTAATTATTCCGCTTATCATTTGGCCTGCTGAAGGTGCTGAATGGATTGCGGTAGCAAAAACCTTTATGACCGATAAACTCGGTTTCCTCTACCTTGCTCTTGGTATCGCAGCCTTCTTTTTCATGGTGTATATCATTTTCAGTGATATCGGCCAGATCAAACTTGGCGATGCTGATGAGAAGCCAGAATTTGCAACCGGTTCATGGGCAGCCATGCTGTTCTGTGGTGGTATCGGTGCAAGTATTCTGTACTGGGGTACCATTGAATGGGCTTACTACTACCAAAGCCCGCCATTCCAACTGGAGCCGGGCAGTGAAGAAGCGGTTCGCTGGGCAGCAACCTACGGTATTTTCCACTGGGGCCCAATTGCATGGGCAATCTACCTGATCCCTGCACTGCCAATCGCTTATTTCTTCTATGTACGTAAACAGCCTGTTCTGAAAGTTTCCTCTGCGTTGATGCCAGTGATCGGCGAAGCACGCAGCCACGGTGGTTGGGGCAAGTTCATTGACGTACTGTTTATCTTTGGTCTGCTGGGTGGTGCGGCAACAACGCTTGGTTTGGCAGCACCTCTGATCAACGAAGGTATCAGCTACCTGTTTGGCATTCCTTCAACGACAGTGACACAAATCTTCGTGCTGCTGCTGTGTACAGCTCTTTTTGCATACTCTTCTTACAAGGGTATGGATGAAGGCATTAAAGTGCTGAGTAACATCAACTTCTGGGGTGCACTGGCATTGCTTGCGTTCGTTTTGTTCGCGGGTCCAACGCTGTTCATGCTTGAAACCGGTCTCGACTCTATGGGTCGCATGCTGTCTAACTTCTTTGTAATGGCAACATGGGCAGAACCATTTGGTGGCTACGGTACGTTTGAAGATACACACTTCCCGCAGGATTGGACTATTTTCTACTGGGCATGGTGGCTTGTATTTGCACCAAGTATGGGCCTGTTTGTTGCGCGTATTTCTCGCGGCCGTACCATTAAGCAAATGGTGTCAGGTTCGATCTTCTTCGGCTCACTAGGCTGTGCACTGTACTTCATGATTCTGGGTAACTTCGGTCTGTCTCTGCAACTGTCAGGTCAGCTGGATGTTGTCTCTATCCTGAATGAGAAAGGCGCAACCACGGCAATCTTCTCCATCCTTGAGCAATTACCGTTCAGCACCGTTGTTATCGCTGTGTTTACGCTGCTTTGTATCATCTTTACTGCAACCACGTTTGACTCAATTTCGTTCATTCTTGCGTCTGTGGTTCAGAACAACGTTACTGAAGATCCACTGCGTTGGAACCGTCTGTTCTGGGCATTTACCCTGTCGTTCATGCCATCAGTTCTGATGTTTATGGGTGGTCTGGCAACGCTTCAAACCGCGGCTATCGTTGGTGGTTTGCCACTGCTGGTCATCGCAGTCATGTTGATGATTTCAGGTGTTAAAGCAGCAACCCTCGACCTTGCTCACCAAGAAGGCTATGTCGACCCAGTGATCAACATCGAAGAGTTCCCAGATGTTGACCCATGGTCAAAAGAGGGCATGGCAATGGCGAAGTTTGAACGCTTGAAAGATGAAGCCATCGAAGCAGCGAACGAAGAGCGCGAGAAACTGGATGCGATTTGGAAGCTCAAGAAAGAAATCCGAATGGCAGCTCTTTCTCGTGGTGAAACCGGTGCCGAACTGGGTGATGCACCACAAGAGCAACTGGATGAAATTCAACGCTTGACTGATGAAGCGATGGCGGCGAAGGAGCACAAACTTCAGGCTTCCGAAGCAGCTCAACAAGCGCGCATTGAGTTCAATGAACTGATGCGAGAAAAACAACGCATGGAAGAAGAAGCCAAAGCGGCTGAAAACCCAGCGTAATCGCTTTCTAAAACACAAAAAAGGAGCACTGAGTGCTCCTTTTTATTGTCTCGTCTCACATCTTTCGATGCGCGCTGCTTATTTAGATTGCAGCCCTTTCATCCATTTTTCCATGGCGGTCAGTTGCTTTTTCTTGTTCTTTTTCTTACCACTACCTGCCGGCTTTGCCATCGGTTTTTCAACGTTAAGCAAAGCTTCAGAAACAGAAGCATCAACCTCAAACCCTTCAACTTCTTCGCGTTCAAGACGGATTTTGTTCTTCTTCTCGATGATCTTAAAGTGGTGATAGTCTTCATGATCAATCAAAGACAATGCCAAGCCTACTTCACCCGCACGACCGCTTCGTCCGATACGGTGCATATAGTCGGCAGGGCTACGTGGCAAATCAAAATTGATAACTACAGGTAGCTTTTCAATATCCAAACCGCGGGCAGCAATGTCAGTTGCAATCAGTACTTCGATATCACCGGACTTAAAACCATCCAGCACGCGAGTACGTGAACCTTGCCCTTTATCACCGTGGAACACTTCCGCCGTAATACCGCGCTTTGCTAACTTTTCAGCGAGGTGTTCACACTGCTTCTTAGCATTAACGAAGATCAGTGCTTGTCGCCATGCATTTTGCTTAATCAAATGCGCCAGTACCGCCGTTTTTTCACCTTGATTCACGGTAAACACACGCTGAACCAATGTACTTGCATCGGCACTTTGCAGTTGAATTTCAACTGGGTCATTCAACAACGCTTGGGTCAATGTCTGAACTTGTTCAGGGAAGGTCGCAGAAAACAGTAAGGTTTGCTTTTTCTTTGGCAACAATGCCAACAACGCTGAAAGTTCTTCAGTGAAGCCAAGGCTCAACATACGGTCGGCTTCATCAAGCACAAGGGTTTGCACACGATCGAGCTTAACTGCGTTGCTTGAAATCAAATCAAGCAGACGTCCTGGCGTCGCAACCAGAATGTCTGTACCACCGCGCAAAGCAAGCATTTGGGTATTAGCAGAAACACCACCAAAAACCGCGACCGTTTTAACTGCACCGTTACTGTGTACCGCATAAGATTTAATGCTGTCTGCCACTTGTTTTGCAAGTTCGCGAGTCGGTACGAGAACCAATCCAGTCACATAGTTGCCTTTGCCACCTTTAGACTTTTCGCCTTTCGACAGAATTTGTTGAAGCATTGGCAAAGCAAAGGTAGCCGTTTTCCCTGAGCCTGTGTTTGCGCCTGCAATTAGGTCGCGACCTGTTAGTACACTAGGAATCGCTTTCGCTTGAATCGGTGTAGGTTGGGTGTATTCAAGTTCTGCCAAGCGGGCTAACAGAAGGGAGATTAGGCCAAGTTCAGAAAAGCTGGCGGGTGTCTTTGCTGTCGTCATTAAGATAAAGGGCTCAAAGCTAAAATGGATAGCCGGGCATAATAGTTTATTTGGGCCCTACCCTGTTAGTAATATCTATTACGACTCTGCTTCTCAGCTAAGCCAGAAAGAGCTGAACCACTCAGATTGAAGAGCTATTTTAACGATTCAGGTTTCGCGCTTGGCATCAACAACTCACTACCGGGGTGAGAATTTACTTAAATCAACCGTCGTTCCTGATTGCCCTTTCAATATTTTCTCTGCCCATTTTTTAGCTTCGATTTCATCTAAACCTACAAATTTGTGTACACGCGCACTAGCCACAATCGTGAGTGTTTTTCGTAAAGGGTTAATAGAAATTTCATGAATAGCATCGCCATCAATTCGGTGCAGAACACCAGCACTCTTGCTAGTAACACTCGCTGCAGCGATGGTATTTGATGAGAAAATAGTGAGCAAAAGTGGGAGGATAAAGCGGCTCAGCATAACAACGTAAAAGACGAAAATTGACACCGAATTATTCCACTTAACACAATGTTTTAATGAGACATTAATCACGGCAAAATGAACGAACCTACAAGTTTCAATAAGCAACTATTCCGCTACTTTCAAAACCTGTGTGTACAAAGGGCGTAAAAACCCAGTTCGATGTCGCTACAAATCAATACTCAGGCTTATTTTAGCAGTTTCTTATTAATGAGAGGAGATGTTAAGTGCCTTCAGCATTAACATTGATTCATAAGCCAAACAAAATTCATTGTTCTGAAATCATTGACAATATGCAGAATCTTAGACAAATGACCGTATTCATGAATGTCGTTGAATCCGGTTCAATAACAAAAGCAGCAGAAAAACTGGATGTATCAAAGTCGGTGATTAGCCAATCGCTAAAACAGCTTGAAAACGAACTTGAAACAACCCTGCTAAAACGAACAACGCGCCGACAAGCACTCACCCCATCAGGAGAGCAGTTTTATAAACACTGTTGTGATATGCATCGGCTCGCTGAAAAAGCGTGGGAGGAAATAAAAACCCAGCAAACCGTACCGAAAGGAAAAATTCGAATCACCGCCCCCAACGCGTTAATGGCTTCATTGGTTGTGCCTGCCTTATTGGATGTCTTCGCTGAGTATCAGGATGTAGAGTTAGATTTGGTGAATGACGACCACCAACTCGATTTGATGGAAAACAATATCGATTTGGCCATTCGCGCTGGTCAGTCTGTTGCCAGCAATTACAAACAGCGACGGATTGGTGAGTTTCGTGACGTACTTTGTTGCGCGAAGACCTTCTCCGGTGATTTTCGTAAAACGCCATACATCATTCACCAATGGCAACAAAGACCCGTTGAACATGTGCTGGAGCACAGAGAAACCCGAGAGAACCTTTGCTTGCAATACAATCCGCGACACAGAACCAATGCGATGCAAACCACCATGGCGTTGATTGAGTCTGGCTATGGCGTTGGCATTCTTCCCGATTTCGTGGTTCGCAGAAACAACAACCTCAAAGCATGCCTACCCGAACATGACATGCCACTCGTCAACGTTTACGCCATCCACCCCTTTCACGGCAGCGCCCCAATCGGTGTAAGAATGGCGATTGAAGCCATCGAGAAAGCCTTGTTTGACTATACCAAACCACAAAATTAAGGCGTGCAATGCACGCCTTAACTGGGTTATACCGCTAGAGTACTTTTGCGTTTTAATCGCATTTCGTCGGCAATGTAGATAACAGCACTGACGAAAATACACACGCTAATAAGATTGATGGCAGATGTCATGGTGCCATCAAACAGCGCACCGCTGATATCAATCAAAACTGCTACCAAGGCTAATCGAATTGCCGTGACCAGTGATGCACTTACACCGGTTTGCTCGGGTACGGCTTCCATCGACCTAGCGAAGAAAATACCGATACATATTCCCGCGCCTAGCGAATAGAACAGCATTAGCCCTGTAACAATGAGAGGTGTTTGTTGCCACGCTTGTGGCATCAAGAACATAACAAACGCCATCAGCACAATCAGTACGAAACCCACGCGGCGCATGAGAACCAAGCCGAACCATTTAATCATTCGTCCGGCATTCACACTCGCGACAACAAAAGCCACCAGCAGACTGACTTGATAGAACGGGAATACAGCTACATCAACGCCAAGGTGATTAACAAATACCAGCGGCATGTTCGAGATGAAGATCATGTAACCTGAGAAGATAAAGGTCGTGATAAGCGTATTCGCCCAGAACTCGCCACTTTTCAACACGGTTAGGTAATCACTTCCAACACCTTTCACCGACAATGTCTTTCGCTTCTCTTCAGGCAGAGACTCAGGCAACTTAAAGAAACAAATCAAGCCCGTCGCAACGGTCAGCACCGCGATAAAGACAAAGTTGTAGGTGTAACCAAACTGGTAGTTAATCCAACCACCGAGCATAGGTGCAAAGGCAATGATGCTCACGACCAGACTGTTCAAATCAGAAACGATTTCGGCCGCTTTTTCTGCTTTATACAAGTCAAACACCATCGCGGCACCAATGATCATGCATGCTGCACTGCCAAACCCTTGGACGAATCGCCAAAAAATCAGCATTTCAATGGTATTAGAGAACACACAACCAAGGCTGCCCGCAATAAACAATCCATAACCAATGTTTAATACCTTTCTTCGACCAATCGCGTCAGAAAGCGGGCCATAAATCAGTGACGCAATACAAATGCCCAAAAAGTTAAAACTCAGCACGCGCTGAATCATGGTCTCGTTGGTATTAAAAGCTGCCATCATATCGGGAAAGGCAGGCAGATAAATGTCAGTTTCCATCGCTGCGGCGAGGAAAATCATCAAAATGAGAAAGCGAATCGTACGCTCACTCAGCATACTCGTAGGCATGTTAATCCCTTGAATCAAAACGCCGAATACAAAAAAGCCTGTAAAAAGAATGCAAAGAGTATCGGCGCGAATGGGTAATTTTTGCCTGACGCAGGGATCACTGCTTCAGGTAGAAGGGTCAAAATTGAGTCCAGCTCCAAGAATATCAGGGCGATATTCCCACAGCGTAACGTGACAATCATTACTCTGTGTAGCCTATTGGCAAGAAAACCCAGAAATGGGTTGCGATGCATTCTACGTTTTTACGTCTTTTTATCAAGCATAAACCTCTATAAAAAACACCGTTTTAATTAACACTGGTTTTTCTAGAGTAATGACTCTAAAATGTTTGTATTCTCTCCTCTATTGGTAAATCCTATGTTTATCAAAAAGAACGCAGTCACAGCACGAGCAATTATGCTTTGCTGTGCGTTTACTGTTTTCTCCCCATATTCCTCCGCTCAGCCGATGAGTTTTGATGAAGCGTGGAAAGCAGTCCAAGACAAAAGCGATGCAATAGCGGCAAAACGAGCGAACCTCGCGCGAGCCGATCACATGCGCAATGCCGCTTCTGCCCATCACTTGCCCAATATTTCTCTGAGCGGCAACTACACGCGCCTTGATCAAGATGTCGAACTTAAACCCTCTCAGTTGATGGAACACATGAGTGGCGGCGCACAGCTGCATCAAATTGCGGGACTCTTACCTGGTATTGGCGGAAGTTTAGATAGCTAGCGACGACAACGTTGGCGGACAAAGACATATACACCAGTTCGATTCGCGCAATTTGGCCTATTTTTACGGGTGGTCGAATTTTGGCGGCCGAAGATATTGCAACTGCGCAGCGCGATGAAGCGGCTTACCTCATGCAAATGGAACAACAAGCCAAATTTGAGGACCTTGCCAAAGTGTACTTTGCGACCGTATTGGCCGAACAAGTGGTGCAAACGCGCTTTGAAGTGGAAGACGGCTTGAAAGAGCACCTTTCTCACGCAAAAAAAATGGAAGAGCAAGGTCAAATTGCGCGTGTAGAACGCCTGCAAGCAGAAGTGTCTTACGATCAGGCGAAAACAGAGCGTATGAAAGCTCAGCGTGATTTGGAAATCGCCCAAGCCGCGTTGAAAGCACTGGTTAAAACCGATAAGGCACCAACGCCTAGCAGTGAATTGTTCACTCAGGATAAGGCTCCAGCCATGATGCCATTTCTTGATAAGACACTGGCGACATATCCGGGTCTTAAAGTGCTAGAAGCCAAACGTAAGCAAGCAGATGGCCTCATTGATCTTGAAAAAGGCAAATACTACCCACAAGTTTTCTTGTACGGAAATTACAACCTTTATGAAGGCGATTCACTCACCGCTGAGCTCGCGCCAGATTGGGCGGTTGGTGTGGGTGTTAGCATTCCTCTTGTCGATAACGGCGGACGCTCAGATAAAGTAAAAGCCGCACATAGCACCGCACTGCAAGTTAACTATCTCCGTGCGCAAGCAGAGCAAGATTTGTCCCTGCTTGTTGAAAAAACGTGGCGAGAAGCAGGCCAAGCGATTGAACAGTACCAAGGTCTTTCTTCTAGCATTCAGCTTGCGCAAGAAAACTTGAGACTTCGCGAAAAAGCCTTCGCTCAAGGCTCTCAACCTCTTTAGATGTTGTTGACGCCGAACTGTATCTTGCCAGCATCAAAACGCAACAACTTGCCGCGTCATACCAATATGTTCTTTCTCTCAGTCGCTTACTGGCAATCAGTGGCGAGATGAACCGTTTCCCTGATTTTCAAGCCGCATCCATCAACCACTTCCAACCACCAATGCAGGGGTAATCAAACATGTCCAAACTAAAATCTGCTTTTGTCGCTGTACCAGTCTGTGCGCTGGTTGGTTGGGTTGGTTATAGCTTCTATCAAGCGTATCAACCACAACCGGAACGTTTTCAAGGTCAAATCGAAGCACAGCAATACAGTGTGTCTTCAAAAGTACCGGGGCGCATTGATGAAGTGTTGGTTCGAAAAGGCCAACAGGTTGAAAAAGGCGACTTGATCTTTACCCTATACAGCCCGGAACTCGAAGCCAAATTAGAACAAGCGAAAGCTGGCCAACAAGCTGCTGATGCGATGGCAGAACAAGCTGAACGCGGCGCACGCACACAAGAAATCAATGCTGCGAGAGACCAATGGCAGAAAGCTCGCGCTGCCGCCCAGCTTGCAGAAAAAACCTTTAAGCGTGTTGATGCCCTTTACCGTGAAGGCGTAGCGGCAGAACAAAAACGTGATGAAGCCTTTACACAATGGCAGGCGGCTAAATATACCGAGAATGCTGCTCACCAAATGTATGAAATGGCGAAAGCAGGAGCACGCACTGAAACCAAACGCGCCGCTCAAGAGAAAGCGCGTATGGCAGCAGGAGCCGTTGCCGAAGTCGAGGCATACACAAAAGACACCAAAATCCATAGCTGGTACCAAGGCGAAGTCAGCCAGATATTGCTTCATTCTGGTGAATTGGCACCACAAGGTTTTCCCGTGGTGACTGTCATTGATATGAATGACGCATGGGCGGTGTTTAACATCCGTGAAGACAAATTGCGTCAGTTTGCAAAAGGCGCGGAATTTGAAGCCTTATTCCGGCATTGGGAGAGCAAGCTTACCGTTTTGAAGTTACACATGTTGCGCCAATGGGCGACTTTGCCACTTGGCGCGCCACAAACACGCAAAAAGGTTATGACATGCGAACGTTTGAAATTGAAGCGCGCCCTGTATCTCCAATCGGTGGGCTCAGAGCGGGTATGAGCGTATTAGTGAACGAAGCGCAAGCTCAGGGGTAATGATGAAAACCTCTTCTATCACTCACATGGTGATAAACGAGTGGAAGTTAATCGCAACGGATAAGTGGCTAGCGGCCCTACTCTGTGTCTTGCCTGTGGCGCTTTTTTTGTTGGTTTGGGCAATCTTTTCATCTGGCACTGCGCGTGATCTTCCGATTGGTGTTGTTGATTTGGACAACAGTACCATGTCGCGCGCATTGGTCCGATATTACGACGCAAGCCCGACGCTGGCCGTGACAATGCGAGACGATGTTCGACAAGCATCAGCGTCACTCAATCGCGCTGAGACTTTCGCCACTATCGTGATTCCCGACCAATTTGAAAAAGCGGTTATGCGCGGTGAATCGCCTGACATTACTGCACTCTATAACAGCCAATACATTCTCATTGGCAAATTGGTCAGTTCAGCCATAACGCAAAGCCAAAGCACCTTTGCCGCGATGGTTGAGACAAAAAGCAACATGTTGCACGGAACGACCATCACTGCACAAGCGGCGGGACAATCCGTTCCTGTTCGCTTCCAGTTAGTGCCTCTTTTTAACAGCGGCACTAACTACGCCCAGTTTTTGGTTTCTGCCATCGTCCCTGCACTTTGGCAAATTGCTATTGTTGCCAGCGGTATGCTCTCGATGGCCTTAACCGACAAACGTATCGGCTTTAGTCACGCTTTTTCATCGAACACAGGCCGCCGATTAATCGCCAAGTTTGTCAGCCTATTCATTCCTTTGATAGCAATGGGTATGGGCTTTGCACTCGCGATGCATGTTTGGCTAGGCTGGCCGATGAATGGCAGTTGGGAGATTGTATTCTCGGCGCAAGGATTAATGGTCTCAGCAGGTCTTGCCGTCGGTGCGCTGCTCTACGCAGTCACCAGAGATGCAACGCGTGCTATGAGTTTGGTCGCAGGCTTCACTGCACCGGCTTTCGCTTTATGGGCGTGAGCTTCCCAGCCAGCGATATGCCTTTTCTGGCACAGTGTTGGCGTGCACTCTTACCTGTCAGCCATTACATTTGTCTGCAGATTGGCCAGTTCAACTATGGTGCTTCGCTAAAACAAGCCACACCGGAGCTTCTCGCGCTTGCCACATTTAGCCTTCTTTGGTTTGTCGTATTCGCAAAAGTGAAGAAGTCGGCAACACAACGGTCTGAATCTGTTGAGGAGATTGCTCTATGAATTGGAAAACAACGTTCTTTACAGAGCTAAGAAGATTCTTCTCAAACCCTGCGGTGGTATTCACTGTCTTTGGTGGGGTGATTATCTATTCCTTGCTCTACCCTTTGCCATACGACCACCAGCTTCCAAGGGAGCTAAACGTCGCGATTGTCGATCATGATGACAGCCAACAAAGCCGTGCTTTCACCCGCATGCTCGATGCAACACCACAGCTCCGTGTGAAAGAGATGCTCGGCCAGGAATCAGAGGCCAGTCAACGTTTGGCGTCCAGAGACATTGAGGGGGTGATTGTCATTCCGCAACATTTCTATCGAGACTTGTTGCTGGGAAAAAGCCCGGTTGTGTCTGTGGGTGGCGATGCTTCTTTTTTCCTTGTCTACGGAACAATTGCTGAAGGTGCTGTTGCTGCGGGAAGCACGTTAGGTGCACAGGTAAAAGTCACCAAAGCTATGATGCATGACACACCACAGCCACTTGCTGAAAAGCAATATACGCCGTTTTCTCTCAATATGGTGCCCGTATTCAACCCAACGGTTGGCTACGGTGATTACGTTGTTCCTGGCGTATTTATGTTGATCCTTCAGCAAACGCTGTTAATCGCCGCGGGTATGCTTCAAGCTGGTTCGCAAGAAAACAGTAAGCGCAGCCTCTTCGCGCGAACTACCCTCTTGTTTGCGATTTACAGTGTAATGTCGATGTACTATCTCGGTGGCAGCTTGAGCTTAAACGATGTAAATCGATTAGCTGAGCCACTGTCATTGGCCATCATCATGGTGCCTTTTTTGCTCGCAACCATTGGCGCGGGCACCTTACTTGGTTCTGCGATAAAACGCCCAGAGATCATTACATTGACCGTTTTGCTCAGCTCAATGCCTTTGCTGTTTTCGTCGGGATTTGTCTGGCCTGTCAGTGCCCTTCCAGATTGGTTACATTGGCTCGCACAACTGTCACCCTCAACCGCAACAATCCAAGCTACCATTCAGCTGAATCAGATGGGCGCGACCCTTCAAAGTCAGCAAGGCTTTATCTTGCAGCTTTGGACGCTTGCACTCATATATCTCGGTGTGTCTTTTACCTTGATGAAAAAACACAAACGCTAAATAAAAAGCCCTGCAATGCAGGGCTTTTTATCATCTGAATCAGTTTGCAATAATTCGTTCTATGGTTTCCACGACGGCTTGCGCTTTTGCGTCGTTTAGCCCTTCAGGGTGCGGTGGCGAGAACTTTTTGCTGTCATTGTCCCAGTACTTTCCTGATGCATTTGCGAACTCATCAGAGATCGACGCTCTCACTAAAATACCGGAGCCAATAGAAAGGTCGTGACCTGCAACACCAAAACCCTCTTGTACCATTTTACTTGCCAACATGGAGCCAGGGTTGACGGCGATGAATACAGGCCCATTACTACCCAGTTTTTCAGCCCATAAGCGCGTCCACATGGTGATAGCAAGCTTGCTTTGCGCATACGCACCAAAGTCATCACCAATTTGCTCTTTTCCTTCCAACACATTCAAGTTCACTGGTGCTTGCGCTGCAGAAGACAAATTCACGACACGACTATTTGCATCCATTGCTGGCAACAACAATTTGGTCAGCAGGTACGGAGAGATGGTGTTGACGACAAATCGCGCATCAATACCTAGCGGTGTCGAGGCGTCGTTCATCTTAAACACACCCGCGTTGTTAAGCAGAACATCGATATGGTCATGATTCGCCAGTACTGCTTTTGCTAACGCTTCCACATCTGAGAGAGAAGATAAGTCAGCGACGTAGCTTTCCACGACGCCAACACCGCCTAGGGATTTCAGCGTATCGGTAACAGCGTCTAACTTGGCTTGATTTCGTCCATGGATCAGCAACGTATGCCCCTCTGATGCCAACGTTTTCGCTGTTTCTAGACCGATTCCGTCAGTTGCACCAGTGATCAATATTGTCTTTTTCATTGTTTATTCCCTAATTTGAAAATTCTGGAAGCACACGCTCTGCGATAGTGGTCAACGCCTGTTCAATATCACTTTGATTGAACCTTAGATTCAACGCAACATGATTGACGCCAATTTCTTCCAATGACTTCAGATAAACACGTAAATGGTTAACACCCGCACGAAAACCAAGGTGTATCGGCTGTGGTAACGCATCTGGGTCTTCCGCTAAATCAACGTAAAGCGGCTGCATGATAGGTTTAGCTTCACGTGAAAATGAAGCGACTCTGTCGTTGAAATCGCGGATGACTTGAGCCTGCATCGAGATATTTCGCGGATAAGTCATCCAGCCATCACCATGTTCTGCCACCCATTCTGGAGATTGCTGACTCCCTCCTGTTATGAGCAGCGGTAATTTGTTTCCTACAGGTTTTGGCAGCATATCCATACCGCCATAAGGCGAACCCTGCGGATTATCGAACGATGCCCGAGGTTTCGCCATTTCACGAATATACGCGAAACTGCTTCGAAAACGCGCCCCGCGGTCATCAAATGACATGTTAAGTGCAGGATATTCTTCAGGCCTATCACCAGAGGCTACGCCTAAAATCACACGACCATTTGATAACACATCTGCGGTCGCCGCTGCTTTCGCCACATGAGCAGGGTGACGTAACGGCAACACTATGCTGGCCACCCCTAACGCAATCGAACGGGTATGTGCTGCAAGGAAACCCAAATAAACAAACGGGTCGTACAGCTGCCCCGCATCACCAAATGTGGGAACGTTAAAAGGTACATCTCTCAACCAGACCGCTTTAAAACCCAGCTTTTCAGCCAATTTCACCCTTTCAATATGCATCTGCATTAAAGGCTCAGGGCTAGTTGGGTAACTCTCCAGAGGAACGACCAAACCCACACTCATGCGATTCGGATGAAATACTCCGTTGTAACCAGCATTGATGCTTTCAAATGCAAATTCGCTCATTGCTGATACCTCCTCAACATGCCTGCAAACTCACTTTTGCAGCATCACGGTTCATGCATTACATATTAAGGTGCTCAATACATTTAATAATCCCCGATTTTTTATAATCACTTTTTCGTTTTTGTTGAAAATAGTATGAATGTTGATCATCTAAAGCTGTTCGTGCGGTTGGCCGCCACCAATAACATCAGCCTTGCAGGCAAAGAGTTAGGTCTTTCCCCTGCTGTCTCTAGCTCCTACATCAACAAGCTAGAGGAGTCTGTCGGCGTAAGACTTGTCCATCGCACAACACGAAAAGTCAGCCTGTCACTTGAGGGCGTTGCGTTTTTACCGCATGCAGAAGACGTATTAGCAAGTATTGAGGCGGCATGTGCTTCGGTCGGTGCACATGCGACCAACCCTAGAGGTACGTTACGCATCGCGGCACCTGCTTCATTTGGTCGCATGCATTTGGTTCCCGCTCTGACTGAATTTATGGTCGCCTACCCCGACCTTTCGCTCGACTTGCGGCTTTGTGACACCATCATGGATCTTGTCGAAGGCGGTTATGATGTCGCTATACGCAATGCAGAGCTAAAAGATTCGACCTTGATTGCGAAACGATTAGCGTCCGATACCCGTATCGTTTGTGCCTCCCCCTCTTACATAAAGAAATATGGAATGCCATCTACTCCCGGAGATCTACTAACGCACCAATGCCTCGAGCTTGCGGGCATGGAACATTGGTCTTTCGAGGTCGATGGCGACCGAACAGATTTGAAAGTGCGTGGTGGCCTAAAAATGGATAACGGAGAAGCATTGCGTGATGCTTGTATTAATGGACTTGGCATCACAGTGAGTTCGCTTTGGTGTGTCTATGAACAGATTAGAAACGGCCAACTTATTCAGCTCTTACCTGATTATCCTATCAAGTCAGATACGTCTATTTGGGCGGTATACCCAAGCTCTAGACAACTCGCGCCTAAAGTCCGAGCATTTATAGACTTTTTTGCAGACCGTTTTGAAGGCAAACCTTATTGGGAATACCTTGGTAAGTAATTATCAGCGAATACCAAAAAGTCTTTATACGTCTACGACTGTTATCAAATCGGGTATTGCCACTTAGCTAATTGCCATAACACCACACACTTCCTCGCCGTCACGTTTCAAATGGCTCGGAAGCTTACTCAGGCCCAAATGACAAAAGGACGTTAAACCATGGCTTACTATTCCGTTCTAGAAGTAACACCTACAAACCAAGACTGGGTTGCTGACTATATCGGTCCAGCAAACAAACTTGTTGCGCAATATGGCGGAAAATACTTAGCAAGAACAACACGTCACGAGCGTTTGGAAGGTACGGGCGAAACACCTGCCTTACGAATTGTTATCGAGTGGCCTTCACGTGATGCGGCGGTGAATTTTATGAACGATGCAGAGTACATTCCTCACCTAAAAGCACGAACTGACGGCTCAATCAGTCATCATTTTCTCATTGAAGGAAAAGATGACCTCGCATGAGCAAATGTAATTTCTCAAATTGAGAAATGAGATCCAATGCATTTTTGGATTGACTGTCAGATTGACAAAAAGCAAGTCCTCAATTTAAAAGTCATAATGAAAAACATATAAAATACAACCATTTAAAAATGGCACGCTCCTTGTATTAACAACTTCAATCGTTATCCCAAGGAGCGTCCTAATGTCTAAGAAAATCACAATAGCAGGGCTCGCACTACTTTCACCTTTGGCTTCAGCGACATCGTTTGATACGTGTCCGAGCAAGGCATACCTCTTTCAGTCCAAGCCTGTTCAGGTTTACAGCGTGAATTTGGTAACGGGCTCAACTGCACTTGTCACCAATGATGTCGGCCTCGACAACGGCGGTATTAACGCTATCGGCTTTGACAATGGTGTGGGCGACGGTACTGGCTTTGAGCACAAATACATCTATGGCTTTGAAAAAACGTCATTGAGTGTGGTCAGATTAGGCAAAGATTTCCAAGCAGAGACGATTGATGTTACTGGCCTTCCTAACATTCACTTCTTCGTGGGTGATGTTTACGACCGCTATTACTACCTCTACAGCCAGAGCCACGGCTTTTACAAAATCGACCTGTCACCGTTGGATTCAGATCCTTCGGCAACACTGACCGCCGAAACCATTTCAAATAGCGGCTCGCTCGGTCTGACCGATTTTGCTTTCCACCCGCACAATGACGAACTGTTTGCGGTTAACAACAGCAACGGTAAGTTGTACACCATCAGCACGGTTGACGGCTCTACCACCTATATTGGTAACACTGGAGTGACGGGTACATTCGGTGCTGGTTACTTCGATGTCGATGGTTACTTCTACATCTCACGCAATTCAGACGGCAACATCTACCGAATCGATTTGTCGACTCAAGCGAAGATCGACAGCGGCAATGTCGGCGCAGTTAAATTCGCTGATGGTCCTAAGTCCAATCAAAATGACGGTGCTCGCTGTGAAGATGCACCAGTAATTGACGAAGACTCAACAATCGACTTCGGTGATGCCCCAGACTCATACATGACGCTGCTTGCATCAAACGGTCCTCGTCATGAAGTGGATTCTGGCTACTACCTTGGCTCTGTTGCACCAGACAGCGAAGGCGATGGTTTTCAATCTCCGCTTGATGACAACAAAGCAGGTCTTGCAGATGAAGACGGTGTGGGTTTTGTGACTGGTCTGAAAGCGGGTCAAAATGCACAAATCGCTGTTCAAGCATCAACAAGCGGCTATTTGTCAGCATGGATTGACTGGAACGGTGATGGCGACTTTGCTGACAGCGGCGAAAAAATCATTAGCGACAGCAATGTCTCTGGCGGTTCTAACAACTTCAACGTTTCTGTGCCTGCAGATGCCACTATCGGTAAAACATGGACTCGCTTCCGTTTCTCTGATCAACAAGGGCTAAATTACTACGGTGGTGCAACCACAGGTGAGGTAGAAGACCATTCAGTGATGATCATGGAAAACGGTTCATCTATGCGTCACTACCCAAGCGCGAGTGGTTATGCAACGCTTGCCTTTGAAGATAATTGGCCGAAACAAGGCGACTACGACATGAACGACGTTGTCATTCGCTTCCGCATCACTGAAACACTGGATCAAGAAGACAACGTTACACGCATCATGATCACCGGTTACCTCGCTGCCTATGGCGCGGGCTATCACAACGGCTTCGCCCTAAGACTCAAAGGCCTGAATCGTGAGGACATCGCTGAGATCTCAACCATGTCTTACAACGGTGTTGAGCAAGAAAGCAATGGGTTGGAAGCAGAATCAACTGAAGCTATCTTTATTGTAAACAGTGATCTTAAACAGCAAATCCCAGCTGAGTGTATGTACTACAGAACGGCGCAACATTGTCAGGAAGAGCTGTCATTCGAGTTTGATATTGATGTCGTGCTGAAAGATGGCGTCGACACCAGCGGCCTTGCTGCAATGCCATACGACCCGTTCATGTTCGCTACACCAGGTAACTATGTGCGCGATGGTCTTTGGTACAACCCAGGTCGTGGTCTTGAAGTCCACTTGGCTGACCATGCACCGACAGAACAATTCGACACTTACTGGTACGGTTGGTGGTCTGACTCTAGCGATGTTGCACAAGGCCGCTACTTCAAAACATCTGACAACCTGCCATGGGCACTGATTGTACCGGATGATTGGAAGTGGCCACGTGAGCATGTTGATATCGTAGAAGCGTACCCAGAGTTTGCAGGCTTTGCTGAAACAGGTGGTAGCAGTAACGCAGATTGGTACTTGCTTGAGAAAGCAACCGAAAACAAATACTACAGTGTTGAGGAGTAAGCATCATGACTATCTTCAAGCAGATTTCGATTGTGACTTTGATTGCCCTTCTCACCGCATGTGGTGGCGGAGATGGAGACGGAGCGGTATCGACAGGTACTGGTTCAAGCACAGGAACGAGTAACGCTCCTCAAGATGAAAGCACGGGTACCAGCTCAAACTCAGCAACAATGCTGGTCGATACCTCAGGCGGTGAAGCCGTTATCCCGCCAACGGTTACAAGTTCAGCAACATCGATGAGTTCAATGTCCGTACCAAGCTCGTTTTCTTACAATCCGAATGTTTCGCAAAGCTTTGTGGTTGATGTCAGTGGCTATGCGGCGTCAAATGCGACGATTACGCTATACCGTGCATTTACTGAAAACAACAACGGCACGTATTCAGCCGACTACAACAGCAGCATTGCAACAGCCCTACTGATTAATGGACAAGGCACGATAGACATAGTGAACACCACGTCGCAGTACTATTTGCTGGCAGAAGTTTGGTTTGACGATGGCACCTCACCCATCCAAAAACGGATTCCAAACACAGATACCAGTTGGATTTGGTAAAAATGGAAAGCCCTCGCTAAGCGGGGGCTTTTTTATTGGGCTTTGTGGTGGTTTCTCTGACCACCAGTTTTGCTTCTAACTCTTGATGTTCAGATGCATGCTCATCCTCTAATCTCGCCAGCAAATAGTCCGCCGCGCGCTGCCCCATCTCTTTTGACGGTACATGCATCGTCGTCAAAGCAGGCTGAAAATGGGAAGACAGTGCGAGGTCGTCAAACCCAACAACAGAAATTTCTTCGGGAATCTTTATCCCTTGATGTTGCGCTTCTAGCAATACGCCCATGGCAATAACGTCATTACCACATACAACCACCGAGGGTTTTGGCTCTCGGGCAAGCAGTTTTTTCATCATCTGACGACTTTCCGAGAGATCGTAGCGGCATTCCATAATGCTTTCTTTAGGAATGGAAATCCCAGCTTTTTCCAGCGTGTCCAAGCACCCTTCTAATCTGTCCTTGGTACGATCATTGAAGTGAAGGATACCCGAAACCACCGCAAAATCTTTATGGCCTAAGTCTAAAAGATATTGTGTAAGCCGCGCTGATGCTTGGTGGTTATTAAATCCAATACAAGGATGCCCCAACTCCGGTTTGTACGACCATGTATAGAGATAGGGAATTTGTTTCTTTTCAAGAATGTCGAATAGCTGAGGATGATGCTCTGACCCCACCAGCATCAAACCTTCAACACCTCGCGTAACGAGCCGCTCGGCTTGCGCGAGTTCCTCATCCAATGAGTAATCTGAGCTAGCGATGAACAGGGTAAAGCCTTTCTCCTGCAAACGGCGCTGGAATGCTTGAATACCCTCCGCGAAAATCGCGTTATCAAGCGTAGGAACAATCACCCCGATTGTCTTGGTGCGTTGAGACGCAAGTGCTTGAGCTGCACCATGCGGAATGTAACCTAATGCTTCGATAGCCTTTTGAATCAAGGCACCACGCTTCTCACTGACCGAGCTTTGGTTTGCTAAATAGCGAGATACAGTCGCGGTTGAGACACCCGCCTCCCTCGCAACATCCTCTGCTTTCGGCGAGTCAGATACACGTTTTTGTAAGCGTTTACGAGAAGATGCAATTTCTTTAGCCATGACCCTGTTTTCTTTAAGTTCTTGTCAAAATCGTCTCATTTCTAAGCATTAGAGGAACTCTAGCTAATTATAGCTCTGTTGAAAAATTGTCCTGTCAAAAACTTGACAGAGAAATTGTTCGGCAACTACGCTTCAAAATGTAACCGCTTACATTTAACATATTCGTTACATTGCGGTTGGTGCTATAACTAACAAATAAGTGACCACTTTGTGCAGTTACACATGTTATGAGGCTGAATGTATGAGCTCTGTTTTTAACATCAAGAAGCGTTACTTACCTTCTTTATTTTTCTTTTCTCTCTACTTTCTCAATGTCATTGGCACAAAGATTCAGATTTCTTCAGGGGATACCACGATCTTTCGTGTTAACGATGTTTGGGAGTTCATTTTGCTCCTGCTTACATCGTTGACTTTCGTTGTCGCAATGCTGTTTGCAGAGAAAGAAGCAGATAGACATTCGGCTAAGTAACTATAAAACGCAGAAAGGAAGTAGATATATGTCTGTTCACCATAAGGATGACTCCCCACAGAGTGCAGAGCGTCGCCGTTTCCTGGAAATAGCCAAAAAAGCAGGTTTTACGGCAGCTGTCGTCGCAGGGGCCTCCGGGGCCTTGTTATCCTCGACAACAGCACAAGCTGCGGTTAACGAAGAACGAGAAAGACAGAAACAAGCAAAATACACCATGACGATTGCGACGGCATACATCATTGGTGCATCTCGCAGCTACCCTATCATGCAACTCGATTTCAAAGAGAACATCCAAAACATGACCAACGGCGCCGTTTACGTGAAACTGGCTCCGGGCGGTCAATTGGGTGCAGGTGGTGCACTTGCTCAGAAAGTACAAGCTGGCACCATTCAAGCGGCGCAACATTCACTTTCCAACTTTGCTCCTTTTGCGCCAGCGGTTGACCTTATCAACATTCCTTACTGGTGTGGTGAAAACCAAAAATTCATCAACCTTGTCACGTCAGACGCGTGGAAAAAAGAGATCCACCCTAAAGTGGAAGCGAAAGGCTTCAAACCTTTATGGTATGTGGTGATCGACCACGTGTAGTCGCCTTGCGCAATGGCCTAGAAGGCCCAATAAAAACACCGGATCAGATGGAAGGTATTAAATTCCGCGTACCGGGCTCGAAGATCCTCCAGCAGTTCTATCGCCTGCTTGGTGCAAACCCAACTCCTGTTGCTTGGGGTGAAACGCCTTCAGCAATCAAACAGGGCGTTGCAGATGCACTTGACCCTTCCGTAGAAGCACTCAATGTATTCGGCTTTAAAGATGTCCTTTCGTGGGTCACGTTTAACCGTTCAGTGCCAGATTCACAGGTTTTTTCTTGCAACCTTGAATGGTTTAAGAGTTTACCGCCTGATATTCAAGAAGGCATTGAGTTTGCTAGTGAAGTCACCTCACTCCAGAACCTCGCGAAAGTGCCCGCTGCGCGCGCCTATGCCATGGCAGAACTGAGCAAAGCAGGTGTGCAGTTCTACGCACCGAATGAAGATGAAATGAAGCTTTGGGCGGCTAAAGCGGGTCATCAACTGCCAGAATGGGATTCATTCAAAACGCAACTTGCGGGTTCTAAAGAAGCATTCAACAAGCTTCTCGATGCAGCAAACAACAACGACGGACCGTTTGTCCACGACGTTTAAAAGCTGAGTAAACCGCCGTTTGGGTGAGGATACCTCCAAGCTCACCCAAACGGCCTCTCTCGCTTTCTCACCTGATGTTGGACGAACGAAATGAATTTCTTAAAACAAATCGATGAAAATGGTGAACGGTGGTTGCTGCTCTTCTTCTACACCACCATCGTCATCACCATTGCAATGGAAGTACTGCGACGCTTTGTCTTTAGCTACTCCTCAATCTGGGGAGAGGAAGTCGCTCGTTATGCATTTATCTATCTCGCTTGGGTGGGTGCCTCCGCAGCCGTAAAAGAACGTGCGCATATTCGCATTGACGTGTTGCTTCACTACCTACCAAACCGTGGCAAAGCAGCGATTTATCTGCTTGGCGATGTAGCGACCTTTATCGTGGCTATCTTTGCCCTTTATTGGTCAATCCACCCTATCGAAATCTCGCTGAAATTCGGGTCAGTGACACACGGCTTAGGGATAAGTCAGGCCTGGTTCATGGCAGCGGTACCGTTAGGTTTCTCCATGATGATATTCCGACTGTTGCAATCGATGCGACGGGACATTCGCAGCCTTACTCAGAACACGCCTGTGTTCGAAGGCAACAAGTTGTTTGATTAGGGGGCAAGGATGCTGAATTACTACGTTCAACAAACCTCCATCGAACTTGGTTGGGAGTTTTATGGCCCCGTGATCGCGATGTTGGTGCTGATTGCACTGGCTGTTCCGGTCTGGGTATCACTAGGGTTAGGTTCAATTGCCCTGCTCTTTATTACTGAAGTATTACCACTGTCGCTGTTCGGTGAATCACTGTTTGATGGCATCGATGCATTCGCACTGATTGCTGTACCACTTTTTATCCTGACAGGTGACGTGCTCGTTCGTACTGGTTTATCCAACAAACTGCTCGATGTCGCAGAGGCCAGTGTGGGTGGAGCACGAGCAGGCTTTGGTAGTGCAACGGTACTTGGTTGTGGCTTCTTCGCCTGCATCTCAGGTTCAGATGCTGCGGGTGCCGCGGCTGTTGGTCGAATGACCATCGACAGATTGGTACAACAAGGTTATCCAAAGCCTTACGCATGTGCGTTGGTTGCAGCAGGTGCGTGTACAGGGATCCTTATTCCGCCATCCATCGCTTACATCATCATTGGTCTGGTACTGGGGATTTCCGCGTCAACGTTGTTCTTAGCTGCCGCCGTGCCCGGCATCATGGTCATGATGGCGATTATGCTGACTAACGTAGTGATGAACCGTATTCATGGGTATGAAAACGCTCGCCACGGCTTCTCGATTAAACGTTGGCTTTCAGTGGTCATCGACGCGCGCTACGCACTCTTGGTGCCAGTCATTATTCTTGGCGGTATCTACACTGGTGTGTTCACGCCGACAGAAGCAGCGGCAGTAGCAGTGGTCGTTACTATCATCATTGGTCTGTTCCAAGGCACGCTAAAAATCAGTGACTTTCCGAAAATGCTGGAAAGTTCAGCCAAAGTGAATGGTGTCATTCTGCCCATTATCGCGCTCAGTTTGCCGCTGGCACAGACACTAGCAGCACTCGAAGTGCCACAGGCATTCGTACAAACCATGACCTCATTTACGGATAGCCGTACGGTTCTGATCCTTATCATGATCGGCATCCTTATCGTGGCGGGTTGTTTCATGGAAACAACTCCGAACATTTTGATTCTTTCACCCATACTGCTTCCGCTCGCGAGGGAGATTGGTATGGCCGATGTGCAATTCTGCATCATGATGGTAACGGCTCTCGGCGTGGGCTTTATTACCCCACCACTTGGGCTAAACCTCTTTGTTGTATCTGGAATAACCGGGACCTCGGTTCTTAAGATTGCGGCGCGATCGGGGCCTTACGTTATCTCCATGCTGACAGTAGTTCTCTTACTGGCATTTATCCCTGAGCTTTCGCTCTGGGCACTGTGATTTAGACATAACTATTTACCCTCCCCGGCTTGTTCCCGAATAAGCCGGACATGGAAGTTGCACCCAAAATTTAACGAGGAAATTAACGACATGGCTGTTAAATATCTGAAAAAAGCAGAAAAAACTGCTGCAACAGGTGAAGACGACGTCCGCGCAATCGTCGCAAATATGCTCAAAGAAATCGAACAAGGTGGCGAAGAAACCTGTATTGAATACACCCGCAAGTTCGACAACTGGCAAGGAGACATTGTGGTGTCTCAAGCCGATATCGACGCCGCGGCTGACAAAGTGCCTGAGCAACTCAAAAAAGACATTCAATTCGCTTATGAACGCGTGCGTGATTTCGCTCAAGCACAGCTCGACAGCATGTCTGAGTTCGAAACTGAACTCTCACCCGGCCTGTTTGCAGGCCAACGCCTTATCCCAATGCAAGCCGCTGGCTGCTATGTGCCCGGTGGTCGCTACTCACACATCGCGTCCGCAATCATGTCGGTGACTACTGCAAAAGTCGCGGGTGTTGATCATGTGATTGCTTGCTCACCGCCGGGTCGAGAAGAAGGTGTGCACCCTGCCATTCTCTACACGCTAAATCTTTGTGGTGCCGACACCATTCTCAATCTTGGTGGAGTACAAGGTATCGCGGCGATGGCTTTTGGTCAGTTTACTGGCCACCCAGCAGACATTCTTGTTGGCCCAGGCAACCAATTTGTTGCGGAAGCAAAACGCCAGCTTTATGGCCGCGTCGGTATCGACATGTTTGCTGGCCCTTCAGAAGTCATGGTGATTGCAGACGGCAACGCCGACCCTGAGCTCGTTGCCGTCGATCTTGTCGGTCAAGCCGAACACGGTCCAAATACTCCTGCTTGGTTGGTAACCGATTCGGAAGCATTGGCAGAAACCGTTATGAAGCGTCTGCCAGAACTGATTGCAGATCTTCCAGAGCTAAACAGCAAATCGGCGGAAGCAGCATGGCGCGACTATGGCGAAGTCATCCTCGTGGATACACGAGAAGAAGCCGTAAAAGTCAGTGATGAATATGCATCAGAACACTTAGAAGTGCACGCTGACGACCTGGATTGGTGGCTGCAAAACCTTCGCAACTACGGCTCTTTGTTCCTTGGGGAAGAAACCAACGTGGCCTTTGGCGATAAGACGTCAGGTCCAAACCACATTCTACCGACCAAAGGTGCGGCGAAGTACACCGGTGGTTTGAGTGCAGGCAAGTTCATCAAGGTGGTGACTTATCAACGCTCAACCAAAGAAGCGAGCAAAGATGTCGCGCAAGTGACCGCACGTATTTCGCGACTTGAAGGTATGGAAGCGCATGCCAAAACAGGCGATGCGCGCCTTGCAAAATACTTCCCTGATGAGCAGTTCAATCTACAGCCGGAATAAGCAAGGTAACCCGAATACGCAAGGAGCTATGAATGACAGGCAATGCAATCGACCATCTTTTTAACTTAAGCGGCAACGTGGCCTTGGTTACGGGTGCGGGCTCTGGCATCGGCCAGCGCATGGCTTATGCCCTCGCACAAGCAGGTGCAAACGTTGTGCTTGCTGGCCGCCATCCCGAAACACTGGCGCAAACTGCTGCGCTTATTGCCGGAAATGGTGGTGATTCAGCCATTGAAACGGTGGACTTGCTCAAGCGAGATGGCCTGTCTGACTTTGTTGATAATGCGTCAAAGCATTTCGGGGCACCTGGCATTTTGGTAAACGCGGCTGGCGTGAATTTGCGCCAGCCTGCCGATGAGATTTCTATCGAGGCTTGGGACATGACAATCAACCTCAATCTGTCTGTCCCCTTTTTCCTCGCCAAAGCCTGTTTGCCTGGCATGCGTGAAAAAGGTCGGGGAAAAATCATCAATATTGGCTCACTTCAATCCTATCGCGCATTCGCTAATTCCGTGCCTTACGGTGCTTCAAAAGGTGGGGTCGCACAACTGACCCGCGCCATGGCGGAAGCATGGTCTAAAGAAGGTATTACCACCAACGCCATCGCGCCAGGATTTTTCCAAACGCCACTTACCGAAAAGGTATTTAGTGACGATTCACTCTCGAAACACCACGCGTCGATGACAACCATTGGGCGAAACGGTGAGTTGGAAGATTTTGATGGTTTGACGATTTTCCTCGCTTCGCGGGCATCTGACTACATCAGCGGGCAAATGATCTCTTTAGATGGCGGCTATACGGCGAAGTGAGCACAAGGAAGTAACCATGAACATGAAAGCACTGGTGTATACCGGACCAAATCAAATGACGTATCGCGAAGAGCCGATGCCAACCCCAAAAGATGGAGAAGTCTTAGTAGAAATTTCCGCTGTGGGCATCTGCGGCTCTGATCTTCACGCCTACCTTGGTCACGATGAGCGTCGCCCTGCCCCACTCATATTGGGGCATGAAGGAGCGGGCATTGTGAGAAGCGGCGAGATGGAAGGTCAGGCGGTAGTGATCAATCCACTGGTGAGCTGCGGCGAGTGTGAGTTTTGCCTGACTGGTTATGCCAACCAATGCAGCAAACGAGAAATTATTTCCATGCCACCGCGTGAAGGCGCATTTGCTGAATTTGTGGCGATTCCAAAACGGAATCTCGTGCCCGTCCCTGATGGCATGTCATTAACCATCGCCTCTTTGGCCGAGCCTATTGCTACGGGGTGGCACGCTGTCACCAAATGCGCACAGCTAAGCAAAAGACCACTCGTGGAATGCAAAGCACTGGTTTATGGCGGAGGGGCTGTAGGACTGGCAGCCGCGCTGTCGCTCAATGCCCAAGGCTGCAAACACATTGTGCTTGCTGAAACCAATGCCCTTCGTCGCGCCACCGTTGAAAAGGCAGATATTTGCGAGGTATTCGACCCAACCACAGACAGTGCGCCAACACCGAACAGCATCGACTTGGTGGTGGATTGTGTCGGTAACAAACACACAAGAATGGGGGCTTCTGAAGCGGTCAAACCAGGCGGCGTGATCATTCATGTCGGGTTGCAAGACCGCCTCGAAGGTCTCGATGTTCGAAAATTTACGCTGCAAGAAGTGACGTTTGCTGGCAGCTACACCTACACCATGCAGGACTTCAAAGCGACGCTAGAAGCCATGCATAACGGCGCGCTAGGCGCGTTGGACTGGATTCAGGAGCGTCCGCTCAACGAAGGTGCGGATGCTTTTGACGATTTACTTAACGGGCGCATTGCTGCGGCGAAAGTCGTTTTACGACCTGAAGAGTAACCCAAGAAAAGAAAGACCGTTTATTTCAAAAGGAGATGAAAATGCAAAAACCAGATTTTCTCGTCCACGATTCGACCGACTCCGTCGGCGTGATTGTGGTTGAGGGCTTAGAAGCTGGCCAAACGCTTGTGGGATGGGTGATGGACACGGATTCAACCATCGAAGTCCTAGCTCTGGATGCGATCCCACTCGGCCATAAAGTTGCGCTCAATGACATCAAGAATGGCGATACCATTCTGAAGTACGACAACGATATCGGCAAAGCAGTCGCGGACATCGCTAAAGGCGGACATGTTCACGTTCAAAACGTTAAAACTAAGAGGTGGTAAGCCATGAGCAACTATAAATTTATGGGCTATCGCCGCGAAAATGGCCGTGTCGGTGTACGTAACCATGTCATTATCCTGCCATTGGACGATTTGTCGAACGCGGCATGTGAAGCTGTGGCAAATAACATCAAAGGCACGCTGGCAATTCCTCACCCTTATGGACGTTTGCAGTTCGGTGAAGATTTGGAGCTCCACTTCCGCACCTTGATTGGAACAGGCTGCAACCCAAATGTCGCGGCAGTGGTTGTTATCGGTATTGAGCCTGAGTGGACAGCGCGTGTTGTTGAAGGTATCGCCGAATCAGGCAAGCCAGTTCAAGGTTTCGCTATCGAGCAAAACGGTGACATCAACACCATTGCTTCTGCGTCTCGCGTAGCAAAAGAGTACGTCCAAGCAGCAAGCGAACTCACACGTGAAGAATGTGATGTTAGCGAACTATGGATTTCAATGAAATGTGGCGAATCAGACACTACATCAGGGCTAGCGGCAAATCCAACAGTCGGTAACCTTTGTGACAAGCTCTCTGCGCAAGGTGCGACCCTGTGTTTCGGTGAAACATCTGAATTAACTGGTGCAGAGCAAATTTGTGCGACACGTGCGGTTTCGCCAGAAATTGGTGAGAAGTTCCTCAAAACGTGGCAGGCATATATGGATGAAGTTATCGAGCCACACAAAACATCCGATCTGTCTGACAGCCAACCAACCAAAGGAAACATCTTGGGTGGCTTAACCACCATCGAAGAGAAGGCATTTGGTAACTACCAGAAAATTGGTAAAACCACGCAGTTTGTTGACGTACTGACACCTGCTGAAAGACCAGCAGCAGGCCCAGGTCTTTACTTTATGGACACGTCATCAGCCGCGGCAGAGTGTGTGACGTTGCAAGCCGCCGCGGGTTTTGCCGTTCACCTGTTCCCAACCGGACAAGGTAACGTTATCGGCAACCCAATTGTGCCAGTTATCAAGATCACTGCGAACCCGCGCACCGTGCGTACCATGGGAGAGCACATTGATGTCGACGTTTCTGGCATTCTCGCTCGCGAACTGAACATGGACTCTGCGGGTGATGCCCTGATCGACATGACGCTTCGTACCGCAAACGGCCGTTACACGGCAGCGGAGTCATTGGGTCACCGCGAATTCGTGCTAACCAAGCTATACCGAAGCGCATAAGCGCAAACCAAAGGTGCTGAGAAATCAGCACCTTTCCTTTTCTATTGTTGGGTGCCTTATTTGTAGAAGGACAATTCAGATTTTCTGGAGGTCGTTATGCCTGTAACTATTGATCCATCTGAAGCAACGTCCTTAGCCGTCATGGCATTAGAAAAAGTAGGCGTCACACCGAACAACGCAAAATCCGTCGCTAACGCGCTTATTCAAGCAGAAGTTGACGGCCAACCGGGTCATGGACTGTCTCGACTCAGTGCATATATCGACCAAGTGAAGGTTGGCAAAGTTATTGGTGACGCAAAACCTAAAGTGACCACGCCTAAGCCCGCAATTTGCCACATCAATGCCGAGTTGGGATTTGCCTTTCCTGCAATGGATAAGCTCGTGACCTTACTTCCTGCGATGGCAAAGGCACAAGGCATTGCTTTGGGCGCGGTATATCGATCACACCATTTTGGACAAGCAGGCTTTCATGCTGAACGCATCGCCAAACAAGGCTGCATCGCGCTCGTTTTTTCAAACAGCCCCAGTGCCATCGCACCTTGGGGAGGTCATCGCCCTCTTTTCGGTACCAACCTGTCGCATTTGCATGCCCACGAGACGACGCGCCACCGCTTGTGATTGATATGAGCTTAAGCAAGGTAGCTCGCGGCAAAGTATTGCTTGCACGTAAAAATGGCGAATCCATCCCTGACGATTGGGCAATTGATGAACACGGCGAACCCACAACTAACCCCAATGAAGCCGTCAAAGGTTCAATGCTTCCAATCGGTGACGCAAAAGGAGCCGCGCTTGCCCTCATGGTCGAGATTCTCTCTGCGACGCTTTCCAGCGCGTATATGGGTTCGAAGCCTCTTCTTTTTTTGATACCGAAGGCGAACCTCCCGCCATTGGCCATGCGGTCATCGCCATTGACCCCACAGCAACAGCGGCACATTTTTCCGAACGTATTGAGCTTATTTTACATGCAATGACCGAACAAGACGGTGTGCGTCTGCCCGGTGAGAAACGCTTAATGCGACGAGAACAAGTGCTTTCTGATGGCCTTGAATTGATGGATTCGCTCTATGAAGAGCTGATCGACTTAGCAAACAGTTAAAACGAATTACGCATAATAAACAGGATGTTTCATGCCCTCTTTCCTAAAACGTCATGTCCCAAGTTGGCAGGATGTACAACAGAATACTAAGAGTCTTGCGCCCGGCCTTCTGCTTTCCGTCACCGTCGCGGCGGCTGCTACCTTTTTGGCGTCGCACTACGGCGCGCCTCAAATGCTTTTCGCCCTGCTGCTTGGCATCGCATTTCACTTCCTTTCCTCTGACGCCAAATGTCAGCCCGGCATTGAATTTGCCGCGAAGAAGGTACTTCGATTTGGTGTGGCACTATTAGGTCTTCGCATCACGGTCGAAGAAATGATGTCACTCGGCTGGGAGCTGTTAGTGTGGGTCGCTGGCGGCGTCGCCCTGACTATCATGATTGGTATTGTGATAGCGAAAATACTGGGCCGTCGAACTCAGTTCGGTATTCTCACAGGTGGATCAGTTGCTATTTGTGGTGCCTCTGCTGCTTTGGCCATTTCTGCCATTCTACCGAAGCACCAATACAGTGAACGCAACACGCTCTTCACCGTTATTGCCGTCACAGCATTCAGTACGATTGCCATGGTCGTTTACCCTATCATCGTCAACCTCCTTGGCTTTGATGATCGTCTTGCAGGTATTTTCTTGGGCGGCACGATTCACGACGTAGCGCAGGTCGTTGGTGCGGGTTATTCCATTTCACCGCAAGCCGGTGAATACGCGACAATCACCAAGCTTCTCCGTGTTGCCTTGTTAGTGCCTGTCATCCTTGTTTTATCGCTCTATTTTCGTAGTCATCCAGACAAAGACTGCGAAAAGGCTGACATTCCCCTCCTCCCCTTTTTCGTGATAGGCTTTTGCCTCTGTGTCGCCATCAATAGTGCCCACATATTACCAGCAGGCGTAACAAGCACATTGTCGAGCCTTTCGTCTTGGTGTTTAGTGTCTGCTGTTGCGGCTCTCGGCATCAAAACATCCGTTAAAAAGCTGTTTACCATCGGGTATGAGCCCATTTTAATGGTCGTTGTCGAGACCGTCGCTATCGCTGCTTGGGTGCTATTGGGTATTTATCTTTTGAGTTAGACCCAGCTCTCTGCGCGCGTTCTTTCAATCCGCAGTAAACGCATAGGATTGTCGGCTGGGTAAACGGACATACATCGGACGTGTGAATGACCCCAAAACAGCCTTTTGCCATCGGGATTGATCTAGGTACAACAAACAGTGCTATCGCTGTTTGGAAAGAGGGTAAAGCAGAGTTGATCCCAAACGCATTGGGGCACTTTTTAACTCCCTCCGTCGTCAGTGTCGATGAAAAGAATCAGGTACTAGTGGGTGATGCTGCACATCCACGCCTTGTTACTCGCCCGCAAGAAACCGCGTCAGCGTTTAAACGCTACATGGGTACAGAAAAAGTCTACCAGCTGGGCAAGCACCGTTTCACGCCAACCGAACTGTGCGCGCTCATCCTAACGTCTCTTAAAGCCGACGCCGAAGCCTATCTTGGTGAACCCGTTCGTGAGGTAGTGATTTCTGTTCCTGCTTACTTTAGCGATCAACAAAGAAAGCAGGTTCACCATGCTGCTGAACTCGCTAACTTGATCGCAGTACGTTTGATTAATGAACCGACCGCGGCGTGTCTTGCATACAGCCTTCACGAGTCGCACGAAAGACGCTTTCTGGTGTTTGATTTGGGTGGCGGCACGTTTGACGTAACCGTTGTTGAACATGACGAAGGGTTTGTCGATGTGCGCGCTTCGGCAGGTGACAACCGTTTAGGTGGCGAAGATTTTACCCAGCATCTGGCTAATTTTGTTATTGATAAGGTCAGCGTTGAAGGCTCTGAGCTGACGCTTGCCGAAAAAGCGAAGATCCTTAGTGCATGTGAAAAAGCTAAACGCGATAACGACGTCGATTTTCGCATTTCTTTGCCTAAGCCATTCTCTCGCGATATTAGCCTGACGCAACATGAACTCGATGAAGTTTGGAAAAGCACCCTTCTGCGTTTGTCTCAACCGTTAAAACAAGCGTTGAGCGACGCGCGTATTTCTCCACAGGAGATTGATGAACTCATTTTTGTGGGTGGCGCAACGCGTTTACGCCAAGTTCAACAACTCGCCACACGTTTAATTGGTCGCTTTGGCCAGTCGTCACTCGACCCCGACTTGGTGGTTGCGATGGGTGCAGCAACACAAGCCGCTTGCCGCTTGCGCGACGCCGCCGTTGAAGAAATTGTGCTCACCGATGTTTGTCCATTCAGCTTAGGAGTTGCCTCGAACCGCAATGGACAGGTAGATGTGTTCAGCCCCATCATTGAGCGAAATACCGTCATCCCAACGTCACGGGTTGAACGCTACTACACCACCACAGATGACCAAAACAAGGTGAGAATTGCGGTCTATCAAGGTGAGCGTTTTTGGGTTCGCGAAAACATCAAAATTAGTGAATTTGAAATTGATGTGCCCGAGAGCAAAGCCGGCGACGAAGCGATTGATGTCAGATTCAGTTATGACATCAACGGCCTTTTAGAGGTAGACGTCACCGTTGTATCAACGCAAGCCTCGACCCAAAAAGTCATCGACCGAACGCCTATAGGAATGAGTGACGAAGACAAAACGGCAAGTCGAGAGCGCTTGGCTGCGCTAAAAGTGCATCCAAGGGACAAATTACCCAATATCGCACTCTCGGAGAAGCTAAACCGTTTGTATGAAGAGAAACTCGCTGATGAGCGTTATTTAGTAGAGCAACTCATTATCCAGTTTACGCAAGCACTGGACAGCCAAGACGAGCGAGTGATCCGTGAGGCTAGAGACGATGTTAATCGGCAGTTGAAATCTCTCGGTTACAAGTAAAAGCAAGACGACATTCCTTTGTGGAAATACGGCAAAATAATCCCGTTACAGAATCCCATAAAGCTGGGATAATGCTGCCCCTAAAGCAAGTCAGGATTCGTTCAAACGACCTGGCTCACGCAATACTCAACAGGATTTATCTATGCGCGCCTTTGTACTTCGAGCACGTTCAGCTCCGACAAACAGCCAACAGTTGTTAGCGTCGGTGGGTCAAGAAGCCCACACTGAAATTTTGGCTCACACCCTTATGAACTCAATCTTCGTTGCACAATCTCACCGTGACGATGTCATTGTTTATCTGGTTCTGGAAAGCACGCAAGACTACTCCCGTACCATTTGCTTCAAGCCAAATGAAATCAGCGATTTTAATGGTTTTCATGAGCAAGCATTGCTAAACAAAGTCGCGAAAGCATTGGATGCATCGGTGGGAATGGCGAAAGAGCAAACTCGTCAAGTTGAGCCGGGTATCACTGTTCAAACGCTTAGCTTTGAGCGCTTGTTGCAAGAGCTAGTAGAAGATTATCAAGTTTACATGATGGACAAGAAAGGCACGCCGATCCGTGAAGAGGAGTTTTCTGGTGATGTGTGTTTCTTACTGACTGACCACATTCCTATGCCGAAGAAAACGTTCAACAGCATGAAGCGAATGGGTGTGAAGAAAATCAGTTTGGGGCCGAAGATGCTGTTCGCCTCTCAATGCGTCGTTATCATCCAAAACGAGCTGGACATTCAACTGTCTTGACAAGAAAAAGCCCAAACCGTCGTTTGGGCTTTTTTGTCTCTATGCAGAAACCTGAGACTTCCTCCCAAGCTCCTCCACCTTCGCAATCAAAGATTCGGGATTGGCATAAGCGTAATAATTGATCACCACGCTATCCGTCGCTGACTTTATGACGACTGAGAATTCACTCGGTTTCATCTCGGTCACGTCTTGCCAGTGGATTAACGCACTGCCTTTCGCTACATAACTATCTGTCACTTTTGTTCGGTAAGAATCGTACACCCAAAATACAGTGACAAAGAGCGCAACGGCAGCCATGACGGCATACATCACTGTTAAAAGCACACCATGCTCTTCACCAGAAAGAATCAATCTGATGTTCAATACACAAAACGAAATTCCCAACACCAAGATGATCAACGCCAACGGCTTGTTCAACTCCGCGTAGTTTTGTGATTCTGTGGGGCTTTTACCCATTGCATTACCTATGCTTGATTTACTTTTTGAACCCAAGCACCTTGCGCATATTTATCTTTCTCGTCGCCACCACCGCTCTGTTCCATCCTCCTTTTGCATATAGAGGAGGCAGTGATGAAGCCAGATAGAGATGGGAAAAGACGTTAACCAACGCAATGAACGGTGCTTTAAAAATTAAAGCAGCAAAGTAGGTAAATAGCGAATAGCCTATATACTTATTTTTGTTTGATTTTTCGATGATCGGACGCGAGATTTGCCAAATCAGTAAACCTTGGATGACAGTCATAAACACCGACGACCGAAACACCTGTTCAAACGTGGCATCTGGGAATGACAAAACAGACCAAGGAAAAATGAAAATCCATACGAGAAACATCGCGATTGACAAAAATACCAGCCTTTTCTTGCTGTAAGTTGCCGCTTTTCCGCCCTTCACTTCAATATCCTGCTCAAGCCTATTCTGGTACACGTTTTCCAGTTGGGTAACTGCCACATCGGTAACATCCCGTTGCAACGCTGTTTGTTTCTCTCGTCGATTCGCTAGCTCCTTTAACGGCGACAAGTCGTAACCTTCTTCACTTAATCCTAAGTGTAATTGAGTTAGCAGAAGCAACATGGGGTAATGAAAGGGTTTCGCCTCATCAACAGGGTCATTTTCCTGAATGAGTTTTGGCTCGGTAAACCACTCACGGTTTGTCGTCAGCATCGCATGAATGAACTCTGGCTTTGAGTACTCATAGCTTTCTTGCTCCAGCCCTTTTTCTTCTCTCACTCTGAGCAAACTCTGCTGTTGCCAATCCACGACAGCTTGTAAGTGTGGAAATCTGAGTGATTCGGCTGCAACGATATTCCAAAGGACAATTGCTTCATCGAAGTGTTCTTCTTTAATCAATCGAGACAGAGCCATTACTGCCATCAAATCGCCTGATTTTGCTTTTTCCATCAAGACTTCATGGTTAAATAGACTCTCAGCCAGAGTGACTTGCCTATCCACAATGAGTCTAAATACAAACTGTTCGGGGTAACGATTAAGCAAAGTGACGGCGTCTGGCAGATACTGCCCTTCCTCTTCGGAAAAGAGTAACAAAAGCCCCAGTTGTTGAGTGGTTTGGGTATCAGGAAGCTCAGTGAGCGTCCCTCTTATCGTCTGCTTTTCTGCGCCTCCGGTAGCGAGATGAGAGTAAAACCACAACGCCCAATTAAATACCCCATCAAACACTTCATCTGCCCAACAGCTACTTAGCTTGAAGTCGCGATTGACTGCGCGATAGAAACACAGTGCATCGGCATAGTGCGGGAAAAATGAATCGTCTCTGATTTCCTCAAATACGATGATTTGCGCATCTTCCAACTGGCGAAACCACGTATCAGGGATCAAAGGATGTCGGCGAATGCACTCCATCCAATCCAACTTGGACATCGATGAGATTTCTTCGTAGTTCAGCGGCTCGGCCTTGAAAATCGCGTCACTTTCATAGGCTGAAAGTTTCAATTGAAGCGAGTCCACACCTTTTTCATTTTCAAGTGCTTGCATCACCCATTGCTCCACCAGCACAAGCAATGTCTGGGTAAGCCCTGTTTCCGATGCTTTCGCAGTTCTAATCTCTTTCAGGATATGTTTCAGCCACACCCAGCTTCCTGAATGACCAGCCCACAATGCGCTACCAACAAGTTGCCAAATGCCATCAAGGCCGACCAAATCGAGGCGGTGATTGATGTGCGAACGATTTTGGTTGAGCAGTTGCCCATAAAGCCACTGGAGCAGTCTCTGCTTAGCAGGATCTTCTGATGCCTGAGGAAGCCTGCGCTCGGTTCGCCAATAGACGGGAGGTAACGGCGTCCACATTTGACATAAAAACGCCGCGCTAATGGAAATCAAACCTCCCTGCTCGATGCTTCGTCTTAAAAGAATATCTGCCACCTCGGGATAGCTTTCTGCTCAAGTAATTTCTCTGACACCACATCAATAAGCTCCTCCCGCTGGCACAATAAAGCGGCATCAGCGACAAGGCTCCACTGTTCCGTTGTCAATGACGAAGCCATATTCCCGCAGAACCTTTCCACCAGCTCAATCAGCACTGCACGCGACCTATTGCGGCTGGCAATGAGGCTTTTTAAGAGTACAAGCTCTGTTTCCTTACGTGGAATGTATGCTGCAACGATGTGTTGGCTAAACAGGTATTCAATGGCTTCAGGTTGCCCGATACTCAAAGCAATCTCTTGCGGACGCAAAAAACCGAGAATCGCGCGTTGCTCAGCTTGGCTGAGTGCTTGCAGTTCCTCCAAAGACAGGATGAATGGCTGCGTTCTCCAGTCATCGAGAAATTCCCCCACTTCTTGAAGCTCGTCCGTCCCTCGATGAAAAGACTCCCACCCCAAGCTTTCCCAAAGCGTCTGAATAACTGCTGGCGGCAACCAACGGTTTCCCATCACCGCTCTGAGCGCGTGTTTTGAAATGTCCTCTTGTTGGTCAATCGGAAGCAGCATGATTGACTCTGCCCATTGCCGCCACACATCTACCGTCATGCGCTTTTCGGCATCGGCGAGTATTTCATCAAACTGAATAACTTCTGCACTCTGTGTTTGTGATTCCGATGCTGCCGGAACGGCGTCATTTTTTACTTCATCTGGCACGTCAGCAGATGATAAATATCTAAGCGCATCCTCATAAGCTTGGCGAGCACGCTGAAAGCCGTCAGGGTCGTCTTCTGGGTGGTGAATACGAATCAGTTTGCGATAGGCTTTTTTGATAACACTTTCGTCTTTCGTTTCTTCAATGCCGAGCACGTCCCACATTGTCATTTGTCGTCTCCCGGCTCGTCATTCAGTATCGCTTGCAATGATTCAGGTGCTTTCAGTTCTGGTAACGGCGTGAACCAATCCACCCAATGGACAGGACACGCCTCATCGGCTTCTATGTCTTTAAAAAATCGGCTGAAGCTAACGTGAAATCCATCGCTTAACAGGTAAGGCGTATTGATGGCGTCATTATCTTCGTCGTTGATGTAGTCCCAGTAGTTTCGCCCAAAGATAAAGCTGTGTAGATATTCAGACCATCCTGAGAATCGCTGGCGAATTTGAAGGCTGAGGTAATTGAGCAAGAACGCGCATTCCTCTTGGGTCACCTTGCCTAAGCAAAGACCGGCTCTGGCAAGAAATGCCGCGCGGCTATAATCCCAAGCGAGAAAGCCAGACCTCCCTGCATGACGAAAGGCAGCGTCTAAATACCGCATTTCTGATTTTGCGACGTCACTTTGAACGGTTTGAATGCGAGCGTCCCACTCTTTCGCGTCATGCAAGCACGACGACAAAACTCGTTTCGCCAGATATCGCCATGCACCTCTCCCATCGCCAATCGGTGGATCATCTCATGCCACTCACGGCGAGTTTCAATTCCCCACCACTCGACAAAGCTTTTCTCCCAATCCGCCACATCTTCAACATCTCGCTTGAGTTCGGGGAGTAAATACTCGAAGTCGCGGCGGTTATAACTGACTTGAGGGGACGCGACCGCCAGCCACCACTGGCAATGAGGCAAATCAGGGTCGATTGCGTAAAGAGAGGAAGTGGTCATCCGTATACCTAGCGAAACTGTCTAAACGAAGCAATTTATTCTACGTGTGCAAATTTAAAAGATACATGAAGGCAGGGATCTCACCTTGAAAACTTGGCGGTTGATCAGGCAACCTCAGACGGTGAATCTCAATTGATTTCAGTTCCCGTAATTTCAAGGTTTCAAATTGTGTTAAGCCATCAAATATTCACCAATATTCTTGTCCCTTGACTTATGCAGAGCTGAAATTCCTTCCTACAATCAAATAACTGATACATTCATTTCAATGACGGGACAAAAACGTGTTGGCTAACTGGAAACGTGATTTCGAGAACTTTGCACTGGTAAAAAAAGTCACCATCATTTTGTGTTTGATTGGATTGATACCTACCCTACTTACCGCCCTTATTGGCCTTTACTACGCCTCAAGCTCGCTGGAAGAAGAGAAAAGTGAAGCACTAAAAGCGATTGCGCACCTTAAAGGTGATGCGATAGAAACCTATTTTAAAAATACCAATGTGCTCGTGAAGAACATTGCCAGCAACCCAACGGTTGTGGATGCAACAGCCCGATTATTGAAAGGGTTTAGTGAGTACCACAGCTAAAAGCTGAGCCTTCGCAAAACACGTCTCTCGTTGATTATTACACCAATGAATTCGGTGAATCGTTCAAAACAACAACGGGCGATGACATTAATGCGCTGCCGTTGCTTGAGGGTAACTCTGCGACTTCCAAAGCTCTCCAATACGCTTACATTACAAACAACGAGCACCCTACTGGGCAAAAAGGCGAGTTGTTTCAAGCGGGTAATACGGAATACGACTTTGCGCATGGCCGTTATCACAAAGATCTCAAGCAATACGCCGATGACTTTGGTTTTTATGACATTTTCCTTTTAGATATCAACACTGGGGACGTTTTCTACACCGTTCACAAAGAAATCGACTTTGCGACCAACCTGATAGACGGCCCTCACGCCGATTCCGGGCTAGCCCGTGCCTACGAGAAAGTGAAAGCCTCCATCAATGAAGGCAATGCCAATGCTCCCGTGTTTGTGGATTACAACCAATACCTGCCTTCTCTCAATGCACCAGCAAGCTTCATTGCCACCCCTATCTTCTCAAAAGGAACGCCAATCGCGGTATTTGTCGTCCAAATACCGCTTAGCCAAGTCACGGCGGTGATGGAAAAAGATTACGGCTTAGGCACAACCGGTGAATCGTTTGTAGTTGGATCAGACAAACGCCTGCGCTCTGATACTTTTCATGATGACAGCCTCACGGTCTACTCCTCTTTCAAGCATGACAAGATGATTGATACCGAAGCAGTTAACTATGCGCTGACCAGCGACGAGATCGAGCCAGCATTCGCCCTTCATGGTGACAACTACCAACAACACGATGCGTTCTCTGTCTTCCACAAAGTCTTTATCGGCAAGGACACCCAATGGATTGTGTTGGTCGAACAAGAAACAGGGGAAGCGTTAGCCGCGATTTACTCTCTGGAGTTTATCTACCTGTTAGTGGCTATTGTGCTCATCACATCGATTTTGTTTATCGCCAAACGATTTGGTCAGCTCATTTCGATGCCGATTGAGGACCTTTCCAATTTCATTTTGGAACTCAAGCAAAACTGGAAATTCTCTTCTCGTGCGAAGATCCATAGCCTGGATGAAACTGGACAGGCAGCAGAAGCCTTAAACAGTATGCTTGCCTCCTTGGATTCTGCCGTCAGTGACATTTCCAGCACGATGAAAAAACTCTCAGAAGGCGATTTCTCTCAGCGTATCACCACCAACTTGACGGGCGATCTAGCGTCTTTGAAGAAACGCATCAATGAGTCAGCAGAAGAAATCGACGTGGCAGTTCGCAACATTGGCGATGTCATGGCTCGCATCGAGCAAGGTGACTTTAAACAGCAAATCACCACTGAAGCCAAAGGCCAACTTGCCCTGCTTAAAAATCAGGTCAACAGCTCTGCGAAATCGACAGCGGCTTTCTTGGCAGACGCACAGCATGTTATGGCGGCGATGGAGCAAGGCGATTACAACAAGCGCGTGACAGCACCTGCTGCGGGTGAGCTTGCATCGCTGAAAGAATCCATTAACTCTTCCATGGCAAACTCCGAAGCGGTGGTGAATAACATCTGTGATGTCATGGCCGAAATGAGCAAAGGACACTTCGACAGAAGCGTGAATGTTCACGCCAAAGGTAAGCTTGACGAGATGAAACAGGCAGTGAACAACGCTTCATCGTCTACCAATTCGGTTATTGCCAGCATTGTCAAAGTGATGGAGCAAGTATCAGATGGCAACTTTGCCGCACGCTGTGATGCTTCCAGCGCCAATGGCGATTTATTGAAACTGGCTGAATCCGTCAACTTGTCTGCCGCCAATTTGGAACAAACGCTTTCACACACCCGACAAGTCTTGGGTCAATTGTCACAGGGGAATCTGACCGACAGCTTCACACTTGATGTGAAGGGTGACTACATACTGTTGAAGCAGGACATTAACAATACTATCAACCGTCTTGCCGAGATGCTTGAAGAAATCCAATCTTCAGCTCAGACGGTAAATGTGAAATCAGATGAAACCTTTGCTGAGGTCAGTGAGCTGAACCAGCAGTTCGACATTCAGGTTAAAGAGCTAAAAGATGTTTCTCTTCTTATGAAGGCAATGCGCAGCAACATTGACGAGACTCTCGACCACGCCAATGTGTCAGTTTCAGTGTCACAAAAAGCCCTTGAACATGCCCATGAAAACGAAGCACTGGTGAAACAGATCGAAGCTGCGATGCGCTCGATTACAGACTCTAGCCGCAAGATGCAGCAAATCATCAGCACTATCGAAGGCATTGCATTCCAGACGAACTTGCTTGCACTTAACGCGAGTGTTGAAGCGGCGAGAGCGGGCGATCAAGGTAAAGGGTTCTCGGTTGTTGCTGGCGAGGTTCGAGATTTGGCGCAGCGCAGTGCCGATGCAGCCAAAGAGATTTATGCACTGATTAAAGAGTCAGATGAGCGCGTTACCCGAGGGGCTGAGCAGGTGAACTTGTCGGGTGATTTATTGAAGAAAATCACCGCCTCTAGCAACGAGGTTTGCGCCAACTTTGAACTCGTTAACGTGTCTATCAAAGCGCAGTTTGATCGTGTGAAAGAAGCCTCTGAGGGTGTTGAAAGCGTTGGCGGAAACATTCAACAGTCCGCCAATATCCTCAACCGAATTCAAGACAACATGAACGGGGTCAGTGACCAAGCGGACAACCTTAACACCATGATTGGCCGCTTCAGTTACTAACTATTTAGTGGTTTAAACAGAAGAACAGGCACTTACCACAGTGCCTGTTTTTTTATCTCGTCGTAAGCATGCAGAACGTCAGACGGAATAGGCTGCTCAATCTGAAAGCCCTGTGCCGGGTAATCTCTCACTCGCTCAAAGTCGGCCAGCGTCGCTTCTACCACCGCATCAAACGGTAGGTCCTCATTGGCATACTCAACGAATGGAATAGGTGGAGAAGACACCAACACAGATTCCGCGTCACCTGGCCACTGCTTCATAAAAGTGGCGTACGCTCGCCTTTCCATGAAGGGTTTTTGAACCATCAAGATACGCGTGAAGTTCAAACCATTATCCAACATCAATTGGTGAGAGAAACGCACATTTTCGCCTGTATTTGTCGCTTTAGTTTCCAACAACAATGCAGAGTCCGGCACACCTTCATCACGCATCAACTCAGCAAACGTCTCAGCCTCTGATTTTTCAAATACCCCTTCGGTGAAACGCCCCACACCGCCAGATATCATGACGTAAGGCGCGAAACCTTGTCTGTACAATGCTGCCGCGTATTCGGCCACGCGAATGTCATTACTTCCCAATACGAAAATACAGTCTGATAGCTGCGGCGCATGTCCCAGGATGTGGTAGTTCCAGATTTTCTCGATGTGTTGGTATAAATGAGTTGGCATAAGCTAAATTCTTGAATGTTTTATAGTTGGACTTTTACCTCTACCATTGAAAAGTTTCAAATAGTTGACGTAAGAAATATGTTTTCGCACAACAAAAACGTTTATTAAGGGAATGTCACCTTTCTTCAGCACGCTTCCTTGTCGCTCTCTCCCATCTCAAGCGCATGCGCCTGAAACAACGAATGTACATCGATACTGGCTTTTAATCGCGCAGCAAGCAGATAGAGACCACCAATTTTTCGATGAAGAAAAAGTGCATCTGCGGGTGGTGTGTGCCAATATCCATGCTCCATACTGAGCTTCATGCCTGCTTCATGAATACGTGCTCCCAGATCTGACATTCCGAAATCAAAAGTACCTCGGCAACTCAGCGGTTCACAGGCGGTCATGACCATGTCTACCACCGCTTTCTGCTGCTCTGGGAATATGTGGTCACTGAAGAAACCGATTTGTGTCATCGCCGTCGTCACCCACTCCCTGTCTTCGTACATCGCGCCCGTAAGCAACATTCTATAGCCTTCGCTGATCTGCTCGGAATACGCGCGAGAGGCACCAAAATCGAGCAACACAATGCGTCCGGTTTCTTTTTGATACAGAAAATTGGCGAAATTGGGATCGGTTTGCACTAAGCGGAAATCAAACACCTCTTTAAACAGCAAACTAAAAAGGTTCGACACAATCTGGTTTCTCTCCTCTTGTGGCAAATCTTCTAAGTGCTCAATCGCGTCACCATGCTCATAACTCATGGTGAGGATGGATGAAGTGGTCAGTGACTGCTCGACGCGAGGAACAACAAACCTGTCGTCACCAGAAAGTAGTTTCGCGAATGACTCAAGCTGTTTGGCTTCCAGTGAATAATCGGCTTCATCATGAAGCTGTTTTTTCGCTTCTTCCAACAACGCTTTATAGTTCACTTCTTTTGGCACCAACCCCGTCATTCGCAGTAGCGTAACCACGTTGTCGACATCACTGCTGATGCTTTTCTTGATGCCGGGATACTGAACCTTCACCGCCAATTCATTACCTGCATCTCCATAGGCAAAGTGAACCTGACCGATGGATGCGGCAGCAATGGGTTTGAAATTAAAAGAGAGAAAATGTCGCTGCCAGTCATCTCCCCACTCGGAAGACAACACAGAAGCAAGTTGTTTGGCAGGCATGGGTTCAGCATCAGAGCGAAGTTTGGCGAGAATATCAGTGAGCTCTTTTGGGAGTGCATCGCCAGCGTCCATACTCAGCAATTGGCCGACTTTCATCGCCGCGCCGCGAAGCTGCGCCAGTTGTTGAGTCACATTTGATATATTTTTCGGCGTGAGCAACAGATTTTTGGCACGAGGACGCTTTCCCGCCATTAGCTGTTTCACCCCTTCTGCGGCCATGTTCGTCGCGACTTTTGACACGACTGAGCCAAACATGCCGACTCGACTCAATCGATTGGTAGGTACCTTTTTCCCATCATTTGACTCTGCCACGTTGCTGCTCCTTTTGGTTTATTTGTCAGTACGAAACACAGCAGATTTCGTTCACTGACAACACCAAAGCAAATTGAAGGTTCGATGCAACTCCACAGTACCAAATTTCGGGTATAAAAAAACCGCGCATTGAGGCGCGGTTTTTTCATCAAGGCGAAGCGCTTACGCTTTCTTCACGAACTCAGATTTCAGCTTCATTGCGCCGATACCGTCGATTTTACAATCGATGTCGTGGTCACCGTCTACCAGACGGATGTTTTTAGCCTTAGTACCTACTTTAACAACCAGTGAAGAACCCTTCACTTTCAGGTCTTTGATCACAGTAACTGTGTCGCCGTCTTGCAGCACGTTACCGTTAGAGTCTTTGATAACCTTTGTATCTTCAGCATCTGCAGATGCGTCTTGAGACCACTCGTTGCCACACTCAGGGCAGACGTACAGTGCGCCGTCTTCGTAAGTATATTCTGAGTTACATTGTGGGCAGTTTGGTAAAGACATGTTGATTACCTCGGTTAACATGGGCAAAGAGCGCGTAGTCTAAACCAAGATTACGAATTCGGATATAGCCAAAAGGAATAAACACGCACCTTTTCTGTGTTTATAGATATTTACACTGTACACAAACCGTAGAAACGGCATGCGTACCGTATATATGACCATCGAACGACAACAAAATTTGCATCCTCTCACATTATGAAAAATAGTTGATTCGTAACAATAAATTCACCGAATCAATGTGAGCGCTCGGGTAAGCAGCCAATCCCTTTTACCACGCCCACTCTGCGCCCATCGAGACCGTAAGCCCTTCATTTCTCCCTTCATGATGAGCTAGAAACGCCCCTGCAGCTTTTCCACTGACTGCTAGAATCTTCGCAGTAATTATATATTTTTTAATGAGTTACATATCAATAAGGGGAATAACCATGAATGCCCTGTCCATTAGACAACGGCTGTCGCTCATCATTGTCATCGCCGTGTTGTCTTTGGTCTCCGTCACCATCGTGTCGCTCACGTTAAAGCGAGAAAACATGATGGAAGACAGAAAAAGCCAAATCCAAGTGCTTGTAGAGACCGCTGAGACCTTGGTGACGAAACTGTATGAACAAGCCGAAGCCGGTGAGTTCAGTATGAACGAAGCCAAAACGCGTGCGATCACTGCACTTGATGCGATGCGATATGGCGACAATGGCTACTTCATGATTTATGACGAAAACTCCGTCATGGTGCACCACCCTATCAGTGCCAACTTGATTGGTAGAAATTTGGCGGGTCTTCAAGACATTAATGGTGTGTACATTGTTAAAGATCAGGTCGATATCGCCAAACAAGGTGGCGGCTTTGTTGAATACCAATGGAAGAAGGCAGGCGCGGACGACACCCCTTACCCTAAAATCGCTTACTCATTGCCTTTCCAGCCTTGGGGATGGGTACTTAACACTGGCTTGTATGTCGACGATATTGATGCAATCTTCTACCGCGACGTACAACGTCTACTCTTGCTGGTTGCACTTATTGCGGTGGTTCTTGTGGCCATCTCGATTACCATTGCAAGAAGCATTACGTCCCCAATCGGTAAGCTTCAAACCCTGCTAAACACCGCAGAGAAAAATTTGGACCTCACGGTGAGGTTCAGACCCAAAGGCAATAACGAAATCTCTCAGCTTGGTCGCGCGTTCAACAATCTGATGACTGCTTTCGAAGAAACGCTGACAGGCATTGCTAAAGGTGCCAATCAGCTCAACCAAGAAGTCGCGAAGCTTGAAAACCTGTCTAACCACATTGTTGGGGCATCGACGCGTCAGTCAGAAGACACGGTAAACATCGCGGCACTGGTTGAAGAGTTCGCCGCAAGCATTAACACCATCTCGCAAGATGCGGATCAGATGAAATCGCTTTCCAATGAGAGCGGTGTTCAAGCGCAGCAAGGTGCAACAACCATGCGCCAGACCATTCAAAATATGGACCAAATGTCTGAGAAATCTCAGCGCTCTAGCACTGCAGTCTCAGCACTCGACCAACACTCGAAAGAGATTGAAGGCATTATCGGCGTGATTAACGATGTTGCAGAGCAAACCAATCTGCTGGCACTTAATGCCGCGATCGAAGCCGCTCGCGCGGGTGAACAAGGGCGCGGCTTTGCCGTTGTGGCGGATGAAGTCCGAAACCTTGCCGTACGCACATCCGATTCTACGAAACAGATTGCATCAACCATTCAAGAGTTGCGTACCGGCATCGAAACGACGGTATCGCACATCGAAGACAGCGTTACGGTGGTCAACGACAACATGACACAAACCCACTCGGCAGAACAATCTGTTAGGGAGATGCATCAAAAATCGCAGGATCTCATCGACATTATTGAGGAAGTTTCGCGATCGCTTCACGAGCAGTCAACGGCCAATCAGGAACTAGCAAGACGTATCCAAGCGATAGCTGACATGGCGACCAATAATCACCAGTCCGCCTCTGATGTTCAAGGGTCGGCGCGTGAAGTGAACACTTTGGTCAGTGATTTCCGGCGTTCTGTTGGTCGATTTAAAGTTTCAACCGCGTTGTAAATCACAGTCCCAATACAGACAAAGCCTCTTAATGGGGCTTTTTGTTTGCCTAGTTTGTGTTAATTAGCCTAACCGTCAACGAAAAGGCTCGGAAAAAAGCCCGCAAAACAGCTCGCGGGCTAAAGGCAGTAATGTGTGGTTAAGACGCTTTATCTAGCTTATTCTCTTTCAACCAACCACCGTGACACTGACGTTGGTGGAAGTGGCATGGAAGTCCTTCATTTGGCTGTGTCCATGGCGACTCTTCCAGTGCTTGCTTCATATCTGCATAGCCACAGTCTCGACGCAGCCGAATGGAACGGCGCGAGAACTCTGCATCACTCAATGGAATATGCCCTTGCAGTGGGTCGAAGGTGATATGCACAATATCGATTTTTCTACCTGCTTTCAGTGAGGTCACATCTGGCACTTGCTTGCTGTCTACAATACTCGGAGCTTGTGAAAGCACATGGTCGAGATTACGTTTTGCCATCAAGGCTTCAATGTGCTCGCTCGTTCTGCTCGCATATTGGATTTCTTTCTCACGCCAAAGCACTTCGCTCATTGTTTTTGGTAACTCACCATTCGCGTTCCAGAGATCGACCATGAAGATAAGCAGCTCATCATCGCCAGCTAAATCCAAAATGCCATTGATAGGTGTGTTTGACACAACACCACCATCCCAATAATGATCGTCACCGATTTTTGTGGCAGGAAAGCCAGGAGGGAGCGAACCGCTGGCAACAGCATGCGCAGGAATGAGGTCATCTGACTTGCTGTCGAAGAAAATCAGTTCTCCATCGGTAACACGTGTAGCACCTACCGTTAAACGAACCTTGTTCGAATTTATTAGATCCCAATCAGCCAAATCTTCAAGGGTCGAAAACAGCGGTTTAGTATCATAGAAGCTTGTTGCCGCCTCACCAGGTGTAGCAAGCCAAGGGTTGACAGGACGGGGCGTGAAAAAGTCAGGTTGACCGAACATCAAGGCTTGAGAGGCACTGGCGGTATTAAATGCCATAGCCATTTGTGGCGGTAAATGTGCATCCGTACCCGGGCGAGAAATTCGGTTCCAGAACTGCTCTAATTTTTCCAATCTGTCTTCTGGCTTGTTACCCGCCAATACCGCCGAGTTCAGCGCACCGATAGAAATACCTGCGAACCAATCCGGCGTAAAACCAGCTTCCTGCAATGCTTGATATGCACCAATATGGTAGGCACCCAATGCTCCACCACCTTGTAAAACCAAACATACCGTTGGCTTTTTCTTTCGTCTTGTCGTTGCCATGCCGTCACCTTGTTGTGAGAGTTTAAAAAGATACCTCTCTGGGTATAGACCAATAAACTAGGCATGCTGTGAATAGTTTCATTCATCACCGGACAAGTTAAACAAACTCACATAACCTCCGAAAAACCTTTCAGAAATTACAAACAAATCGCGGATTCATGAGATCAGTGACCTTTCTCTTTCTTCGCACAAAGTAGACAAAACACACGCGGGTTACTGCTACTTTTAGAGGAGTAAATAGTAGGTATTGATAACACTGAGGCAGACATGGAAAACGTATTCTCACGCAAAGACGACTCACTGTACGCGAATCCATACTCTTTTCTTCGATTACCCATGGTAAAAGACCCAACAGATACCGCAGCCGAAGTGGTTGTGCTGGGCATGCCCTATGACATGGCGACAACGGGCCGTTCTGGTGCGCGTTTAGGGCCTGACGCGATTCGCCGCGCTTCTGTTAATTTGGCCTGGGAAGGTCATCGATACCCATGGCAGTTCGACCTGAGAGAAACCTGCAATATCGTCGATGCCGGTGATCTCATCTTCACCTGTGGTGACAGTGAAGACTTCGTCAACATGGCAGCAGAAGCCGCAGGATTGATTTTAGATACGGGAAAAACCTTACTGACGCTGGGAGGCGACCACTTCATCACGCTTCCCCTTCTGCGCGCTCACCACACCAAACACGGTCAAATGGCACTCATCCATTTTGATGCTCATACCGACACCTACAGCCAAGGAAGCCGGTATGACCACGGCACCATGTTTTATCATGCGCCGAAAGAAGGACTGATCGATGCATCTGCGTCCGTGCAAATCGGTATTCGAACGGATTACGACAGAGAAAATCACGAATTCAATGTTATCTGTGCAGAAGCGACGAATGACATGACGCCAGAAGACATCGCTAACCACGTAAAAGTCTTGGTCGGTGACAGGCCAACTTACATTACCTTCGATATTGACTGTTTAGACCCAGCATTTGCACCTGGCACTGGGACACCTGTTGTTGGCGGGATCACCTCTGACAAAGCATTGCGGATTTTACGGGGGCTAAGAGGTATAAACCTTGTCGGCATGGATGTTGTCGAGGTTAGCCCACCATTTGATAATTCAGAAGTCACTGCACTAGCAGGCGCAACGATAGCGACTGAGCTTCTTCATCTTTGGGCATCGAAATGAAAAAACGCGGGGTTAACCCGCGTCTCTTTTGTCTTCCTGAAGCTCAACCAGCGGGTGTGCTTCGATAAAGTGTTCTACATCCATTCGGTAGGATTTGTAGAACATGTTTGGCGCATGACCACAGCCAAGATAGTAATTCACATACATCTCAGGTTGCTCATCTCGCATTCGCTTGACGATGTCCTTAGTCAAAACATCGGAGTGCAAGCCATGCATCAGCATCAATGGCTGGCGCAAACGCTTAAATTGGCGCCATAAATTGATCGGTGGACCTTCAGGATCATAGCCAGAAAGGATCTTGGGATCATAATGCGTGGTGTACTCGCCGTTTTCGAGTCGTCTGACAGAGGCAGAAATCATCGTCTGCCATTGCTGAGACGTATGAGGACCAAAAGGCTGGTAAAGCGTCTGGAGGTATTGGTTTATGTCGTTGTAGTGTTTGAACGAGAGTGGAGAATTCACATAGTTGACGATGCGTTTTAGCGCAGACTTCGGCACTTCAGGCCCGACATCGTTCAAAACCAAACTACCGATTCGGTGCGCATGGGCATCATTCGATGCCAGCAACAAGCCGATGAGTCCACCCATACTGGTTCCCACCCAATGCACTTTGTCGCAGCAGTAGAAGTCCATCAGCTTCAACGCGAGGTCAACATAATTGGTGTAGCTGTATTCCGTTTCAGGAGAATCCGCCCATTGAGATAAGCCGCGACCAAGCGTGTCAGGTGCGATGACGCGGTAACCCTTTGAGGCCAATTCATCACCCAGTGCCACGAAGTCGATACTGTTTCTCGCAAGGCCGTGCCAACAGATAACTGTCTCACCGCCTTCTGGGTTCCATGTACGAACGTGAATCTCGCGATTATTAAGAACCGGATATTGTTGAAGCATTTCTGACATAAACAGACTCCCCTCCTGAGTCTTAAATTATTTGACTTAATTCACGTTTTCTCAACTTTTTAACCACAAATAATTTCCATAGACAAATCCTTGGACATTCTTTCACCCGTTAACAAGCCGATTTCACTTTGTTTCGTGCCGTTTTATTGGATTTGGTGATAGCATTCCAACCCATTCGTAAAATATAAAGAATTGAAAAATGGAAAGAATTCTGGTGAGCGCGTGCCTAATGGGGCAAAAAGTCAGGTATAACGGCAGCGACTTGATAATCGAAAAAAGTGATTTAGATAGACTGGGAGAAATCGCGGAACTCATCCTTTTTGCCCAGAAGTCGCAGGGGGTTTGCCAACACCTCGCCCACCCGCAGAAATATTTCCCGCAAATGGCGATATGGCATTAATTGGCGACGCATTCATCAAAACAGCAGAAGGTGACAACGTCACGGATGCATTTCTCTCTGGCGCGCAAAAGGCATTGTCTTTATGCCGAGAGCACAATATCAGATATGCCATTCTGACCGAATCCAGCCCTTCTTGTGGCTCATCTCTGATTTACAATGGTCGATTTGAAGGCCAAAAGGTTGAAGGACAAGGTGTCACAACAGCACTTCTGCGACAATCTGGCGTTTCGGTTTATAGCCAATTTTCAATTGAAGACCTTATTAGTCACTTGAAGCACTGACCTCTAATTTTTGGAAGACTCGTTGCCTCAAAAACGACAATGCGTATCAGAAATGTTAATCAGCAAACAATTGCCGCTTTTGAAACCGCTTTCTCATTGGAAAAAGTGATCCGTTCGTGGCAAAACTTAATGTTGGCGATGAACAAAGGTTTAAAACGCACATTTCCAGTAGCATCTGCTTATAAACTGAATCAACCAAATAGCGTACATCTGACAATAAACGCGCTGTTTTAATGTTCATCTCAAGAAAGCACTTTCAGATATGCTGCCATAGAATGGAGATAAGCTATCTTCGCAATGGCAGTTTAGGTAAGGGACACTACCGTGATCACGATTAAAGAAGTTGCAGAACTGGCAAATGTTTCGCAATCCACCGTTTCTCGCGCGCTAAACGGTCACACCTCGGTCAAAGAAAAGAACCGCGTAAAAGTCTTTGATGCGATAGAAAAGCTCGGTTATCAGCCAAACGCGTTCGCGCAGGCTCTGGCGTCAAACCGCTCTCACAGTATTGGTATGCTGGTTGGCACGTTTGACGGCCCATATTTTGGCCCGCTCATGCACCATGTTGAAAAAGTGGTGCGCCAAAAGAACTATCACCTCATCATCACAAGCGGCCACGAAAACTACGATGAAGAACAAGAGTCGATTCACTTCCTCAACATGAAGAAAATCGACGGATTGGTGCTGACCTCAGACATGTTGAGCGATGCGGATATTCTGAAAGTCGTCGAACAAACACCCGCAACCATGCTGATGAACCGTTATATCCCAGAAATCTCGGATCAGTGCGTCTGCATGGACAATGAATGGGGCGGCTACATCGCCACGGAGCATTTGATTAAAGCTGGACACCGTCGCATTGGCTGTGTCACTGGCCAGTTGAGTAAAATCGACAGCCGAGAGCGCCTGCAAGGTTATCGAAATGCATTGGCAAAATACGGCATTGAATACGATGCAGACTTAGTGATCGAAGGTCGGTTTGACCATGACGGCAATGATACGGCGATTCGCCGTCTTATGGACCGCGAAAATGGCATCAGTGCTATCTTCTGTTTGAATGACAGTATTGCACTCGCTGCGTATGGTGTTTGCCATGCCCGAGGGTTGAAAGTCGGTGAAGATATCTCAATCGTTGGGTTTGATAACCACACATACAGCCAGTACATGTCACCTGCCCTCACAACGATTCATTTCCCGCTGGAAGACATGGCGGTGGAAGCAGCAAAAGGTGTGCTGAATTTATTGGAAGGCAAACCGCTCAATACCATTAATACACGTTTGTTCCCCACCCTGATGGAGCGAGGCTCAGTGAAGAAGATCTAAGTTGTATCGTTTTTCTTTTCGTTTGGCTTTCAGAGTATCCGCTGCATGTTGAAACTCATTTTTAGCTCTTTGCTCTCTTTTGCATTGGGCGTTGTTGCGACGGTTTCCGTCATTTTCTGGTTTGCTGAAAACGGCCAAACCGTCACCAGTACCCCACCGCCGCCTCCTATACCATCGGCAACATGCCCAACCTATTCCTCTTCTACGCTCGTTGGTCGTTGGCGAGGCGAAATCAATTTCGAGGACGGTACCAAGCGAATTTGGTTTGTAAACCGACTTGAAGATGGCAGTTATCGCATCGACTTTAACGTTATTACCGCCGAGGGCTCCGAAACGAGCTTTGAATCCGGCCTTTGGGGCTATTCAGGATGTTTATATACCGTCGTTACTGAGAGCGTTAACGGCGTGCCTGCAGTCTATCAAGAAGTGTATCGCGTACTAGCGTTGACTGAAGACTCCATGACTTATGCCAATTTTAGAACTGGCAACGAATTTACCGTCTACAAACTCTAACTATCTGAATCAAGTGTGAATGAAAAGGCAGCCTAATGGCTGCCTTTTGTTTATTTTTTATCCGACCTCAACACTAACTCGACCCGCCGATTTTGCTTTTGTCCGTCTTCACTGAGGTTGTTTGCAACAGGGGCATATTCGCCCACTCCATTCGCTTCAAGCTGACTCTTTGGGATTTGGTAGTCCTGAACCAGTGTTCTAACAACCGCGCTGGCACGTTTTTCGGCGAGCTTTTGGTTGTATGACTGGGTGCCTTTGTCATCCGTATGCCCCACAACAAAAAACGCCCTGTTGGGTTGGCCTTTAAGGTAGGTGGCGAGGATATCCAATACGGGTTTGGCTTCGGGTAACATCTTGTCACTGTCGAACTCAAACAAGAGGCCATCAAGTGCCACATGCCCCTCCTGCGCCATTTTGTCAGTGAGGCCTTCGAGATCGATGACCACTCTGTCATCGATGAGGTTTGTTTCCTCTACGATGCGCAACTCGCTCAAAAGCCCACCACTAAAGCCAATCACATACACCATGGCATAAACGTCCCCTTCAGGCCGCTCGAGCTTGTACAACCCATAATGCTGACTCTCATCAGCTCCGGTGCTCACCAAGGCTTTGATTGTCTGTGTAAATGTCCTTTTCTTTCCGCATGCTTCCTCACCTTTACAACGGAAGCTCGGTTTGAAACCGAGTTTGGTGAGGGCTGCATGATAGTTCGCAAACACTTCATATTCAGAATATTGCCGTGGTAAATGGTAACCGATATCCGTCACTTTACCTTCTTGCTTAGTGATAATTGGCTTTTGTTTGTCAAACCCAGTAAGCAGCACAGTTTCTCCATAACCATGCTGGATATAGTATTGAATCCAAGCACCTGGCAAGCGTTGAAGCATTGGATGATCTGCGCTGTTCTTTATGTCTTTATGGCTTAAATCTTCAAATTTCATCACTTCAGGCGCAGTATTCAAATACCCCGCATCAGCGACCACCAAATCCAGCGGCTCGGGAATTTCCTCAAGCACATCGACTTGCAACCCAGTCCCGTTTTTCCACCTTGAAGAATAAATGGTGACAATGACAGGCTTCGTTGGGGATGGGATCTTGGCCACCACAATGACAGGGTCTTTTTTTGATATCGTGTCAATGGGCTGAATAATTGGCCATATCGCCTTTCTTGGGCTGCCACAGTTTTTTTTACCCTCACATGAAAAGAGTATTTCCCCGCCGAGCATATTAATTTGAGAGCGATAGCTGTTAACAAGATTGAAAGGCTCATAGGAAGGAGGGAGTTTATATGCGTATCGATTTAAGCGACCGCCAACCTCCTCAGTGACGAGCTTTCCATTTTCACTACCGATTATGACAGGAATGCGCGTGTAATGACGAGAACCCTCTTGCGACTCTTCACCGTCAGGCAGTGGGCTGAACAAATCAGATGCCTGTAAAGACATGCTTAGCAAAAGTGAAGACAAAATAAGTGCCGAGGTGCAAACCTTACTTATTTGATGTGCCATTGTCATTTGGTACCTCTCTACTTCACGCTGTCTTTTGTGCAGTTGGTGACAACGTACAAGCCGCTACCGTTGTCTTCCCCAACAATGACTTCTTCATTGCCGCCAGTAAAAACAACAACAACATCTTCGGCGGTTAAAAATGGCGATAACGCTCGGCAGTCTGCTGCATCATCTACGTAAACCGTCTCCAAGCCTGACGTTATAAGTGGTGTGATGTCTTCAACATCAGCATTAAGTAGCGTCAAGGAGCCTTTGAGTGCTGATAGGTCGCCCAATGATGATACTTGGCTGTTTTCTATCACGACGTTGTTTAGGTAAGGGAGCGTGTTAAGCGGAGAGAGATCAGCGATTGAGACGCCGATAAAGGTGACATCACTGATTCCCTGAAAATGCGAAAGGTCGTTTAGCTGAACAGCCGAACCTTTGGGTGGTGTACAAAGAAGATCGAACAATTCATCGGTACGCGTTGCTTCAATGCTGGCAGCGTAAGTTTTGACGCAGACTTCTACTAAAGGATCAGTAAACGCGATGTCGTCAATCGGCAATGATGAGATCTCAATGTCTTCCATTTCATCATATTCATCGCCCAACTCTCCCTCTGTCATCGCCTGCGCAAGAAACCCAGCAACAATGTCTCCTTCCATCGCATTGAACTGCTCAAAAACTGGCTCCGCATCGCCGACAATACATAGGGTTTGAGCTGCAAACATGGTCGGCACGACAAACACATAGGCACTGTTACCAAATAGATCCATGAGGGCGATGTTCGCGTCTTGCTCAGAGCTAACAACCTGTATTTGCGGGAGCCTCTGGGCGAACGTTTTTACCTTTGCGATGTTGTCATTAAAACCATCAATCACCTCAGGTCGGTAGCAAGATGAGTCATTCCCCACCTCACTCAAAAACCGCTGATACTCTTTGACGTATTGATTGCCAAGCGCAACGTTGGCCAAAGCAAGTGATTTCAACTTCCCAAAATTTCCCGCCCGGATCGCCGCAAGTGCTGAATTTGATTGGCCTTGCGCTTCTTCCATCTTGCTTAAGATTGCGTCATACGCTTCACTGTTTTTTTCAGCGTCCATGATAATTTTTTCCGTGCGGGCATTGAGTGCCTCCATTGCACTCAGCACATGTTCTATGTCTGCCGCACGGCTGACGCCTGATGTAAAAACAACCAAAAGCACCGGGATTAGAATCTGTCTCACACCACCCGTTATCCTTGAGTTAAGCAATCCGCTCCTAACCATGAACCACTCCTTTGTTATTCTGGGTATTCTCGTTATCACTCGTCTTCGACATGAAAGGGTTTGTCGCACAACGCGGCAATTTTCTCGCCTTGACGTATCAACTTCTCTTTGTTGCCTGCCAATAACCTCTCTCGCTTTCCCGAATCAAACAGTACGGACAATTCAAATACTTTCCTTCCATAGCGGTCTCGACCGATTAAAGCTCTTGAAACCGCAAACCCTCGAATGGCATCAATATTTGCTTCAAATTTATACACGGGATAAACACTGGAGATTTGGCGAACTAAGGTGCCGTTGAGTCGGCGGATAATGATTCGATGTTTAATAAACACCATGTGCCAACCAAAGGCGGTACACGTTGCCCAAGCCAGCACGGCATCCGGCGAGTCAATGCTGCTTTGCAAAGCCAAGAAGACAGAAGCAGTAAGAAATACACAACCAAACACCCTCAAGGTACCACCGCCGCCTAGCTGTAACGTCACGTCCCCAGCGTGCGCGTTTTGTGCCGCTCTCATGATGCCTACCTACCGATTAACGTCATGACGTACAGGCCGCCACCAAGGAGCAGAGCGACGGGGAAGATCAGAAGCAATCGCCAAACAGAACCTGAAATTTGGTATTCATTGTTAGCGTCAACAGAAGCCGATTTGGGCTCTGGCTCTGTACGAACGGAAAGAGGAATGCTCTGTGGCCATTTAGTGACATTGTCAAAAACAGTCATGCAGTGTTGATGAGCGAGAAAAAGCGCAAGCTCTTTCGTTTGTTCGAACGTGCCGATGCTGTTTCGCCACACTTTCTCACCTTTTGCATTCAGTTGGAGCCAACATCCATTTTTGTGCTCGACAATCGGTAACACCACCAGCGAACACTCTGATTTCGTCCAAAACGTAATGTGGGAAAGAGGCAACCCTCGCCAACCAAGACAGTGGGCGATGCGATCACGACCAAAGGTGAATCGCTCTCTTCGAGAGAAGAAGACAAAACTGAGGATGAGCAGAAAAACGGCCGCGGACATGAAAAAGCCAGCTCTTCCGTTTTCCTTTAGACCGGAAACAATGGCCATGACGATAGAACTACACATCGGGATTAGGCAGACAAACCCTATCACGGCGAAAATCTTCTGCTTTACCCCAATAAGATAAAACTGCCCATGTTCGTCCCGCTTCAAGTGATAACGTGCACCCCAATACAAATCTTGATAAGCAATGTCCATCCACGTCCCTGCGGTATGCCACCTAGACAATAACCATATTGGGTTTGTGTTAATCGGTCGACATCTCGGGTGTGTTAATAGTTGGACATGAAGTGAGTTAAGGTGGGATTGGCAATGGCAGCCTGAGCGACAAGCGAGTGCTAAAACAAATCTAAAACGTAACGAGAATGGAAGAAAAAATGGTATGTAGTAACAGGAAAGAAAAAGAGCCTCGTTGTGAGGCTCTTTGAGTACACACTAGCTGAAACGGCGATATGTTTGCTCAACGACAGCCAAAACCACATCGCCAGCCGCTTTGAGCGACTTCACTGGCAAATATTCGAAAATCGAGTGGAAGTTATGGGCACCCGTGAAAATGTTTGGACATGGCAAACCATTCTGAGAAAGGATTGAACCATCGTAACCACCACGCATTGGCACAACGTTTGGTGTGATACCGCATTGCTCATACGCCGCGAAAGCGATATCGACTGGGTAGCGGTTTTCACCTTGTAGGCTGTTCTCAACGTTTGAGTATCGGTCAGCGATAGTGATCACCACACTGCCCTCGCCCCACAACTGTTCGCAGCTTGATGCCAACGCTTTCAGGAATACCTGACGTTGCTGATAACCGTCAACGGTGAAATCGCGAATATCCATCGTCAGCACGGTTTGTGCACTGTTGCCATGAAGCTCTTTCACCCAGTAGTAGCCTTCGCGCCCCTCGGTGTATTCAGGAGCTTCACCACCCGGCAACATTGCGATGAACTTGTGTGCCATCAACAAGGAGTTTTTCAGTTTACCCTTGGCGGACATAGGGTGAGCGGACTGCCCGTTGAAGACCACTTTCACATCACCGGCATTCCAGTTTTCATACACAAGATCACCGATCGCGCAGCAATCCAACGTGTAAGCAAAGTCAGCACCGAAAGCTTCAACATCAAACGCTTTCGCACCACGTAGACCCACTTCTTCATCCGGGAGGAAGCCAACTTTGATAGTACCGTGCGGAATCTCAGGGTTTGCTTTCAGATGCGTCAATACATGCATAATCGCAGCGATTGCCGCTTTGTCATCCGCACCCAGCAGGCTGGTACCATCGGTGACGATGATGTCATCACCCACGTAGTTTTGAAGCTCAGGGAAATCAGTCTGCTTAAGGAAAATACCCAGCTCAGGGTTCAGGCACAGATCACCACCTGAATAAGGCAGAATTTGCGCGTGAGTGTCAGTATTGCGCTCTGCACTGGTATCTAGGTGGCCAAAGAAAGCGACGGTTGGGATAGGTGCATCAGTGTTTGCTGGCAGCGTTGCCGTTACAATGCACTTTTCATTGACCTTTACGTCTTCAAGGCCAAGTTCAACCAGCTCATTTTCTAGAAATCGTGCCAACTCCCACTGCCCTTCTGAAGATGGGATTTGACCTTCTGCTGCGTTTTTACGGTTACAGGTTGTGTTGAATTTTGTGTAACGGATAAAGCGGTTAACAATGTCCACCGTGCTTCCTTTCTTGCATCGAAAAATTGCCGTCAATATAAGCACCAATTGCAGATTAAAATGTGATTTCTGCCGCTTTTATTTTGAAAGAAATGTCCTTTTTTACTCAAAAATTCAAACAGTAACGCACCTGTTAATGCTGTGTATTTAATTCATCTCGTTCGCATTCATCACCTGTTGCTAAACGTGCATTTTTCATTCAGTTCACGTTAGTATGTGACTCTTTATAAAAGACGAATTCAAACCACAACGGAACGTGCATGCTTTCAATACCGCTGCCATTTATTGCCTCATTATTTCTCGTTGTTATTGCGATCATCTTGCGAGTTAGGCAACCCGCTTCTGCAGCGAATACGTTCTGGTTTGTTCTACTCTGCGCACTGTCAACGGCCATTGTCGGTTTTCGCTGGAGTACAGACATCGCTTTATTCCGTTTCCTTCAGCCTATCTCTGGTGCATGTATTCCGATCGCGGCCTATCTTTGCTTTTCCGCCGCACACAACACTTCGCAACGATTGTGGCTGCATGGGTTAAGCCCTCTGATTATCGCCTTTTTCTCTTTCAACCATGAGATTTGGCTCAATGCGGTCGACTTTCTCCTTATCGCGCTTTATGTCGGCTACGGGGCTGTGCTCATCGCCGCTTCATTTTCGATTCCAGAAAGCGTTCGGATTTCAAACATTGGGAAGGTCAACGTTGCTGAACGTATCGCGGGGGCTTTACTTTTATTTTCAGCGTTAATTGATGGGGCATTGAGCTACGACTTTCTCTTCAATGATGCAGCGCATGTGAGAGCAATCCTGTCATCCAGTTACCTCATTCTTATCCCCGCCATCATCTTCACCGTTGTCCTTGTGAGTGCCAGTACGCCTGCAAACAACAGCGACATTCCAACGGAAAGTGATAGAACGCCGACTTCCTCTTCCCCGACCAAAGATGTCGATGCCAACGCCATCGTTGCTAAGCTCGATGTCTTGATGCGAGAGAAGCAGGCATTTCTCGACCCCGACCTGACACTTGAACGATTAGCGCGAAAACTCGGTATTCCCGCCAGACATATATCCGCAAGTGTTAACCAAGTGCTGGGAGAAAACATTTCCAAAGCGATCAATCGCTATCGTATCGACTACGCCAAGGAGCTATTGGCCGAGACGTCGGATTCGATTTCAGACATTTATCTTCAGTCTGGTTTTCAAACCAAATCAAATTTTAATCGGGAGTTTTCCCGGATAACAGGCCAAACGCCATCAGCGTTCAGGCTTACAGCCTCAGACAGGTAAACCAAGTAGTCGCACTCAAATGACTCTTAATTGAGACATATGAATCCTTTTCTATACTCAGTAATAACCCTCATAATGATAAAGGTGTTAGTAATGAGTTTTCTACGTTGTTTTGCAGCAGCAACTGCCCTGTTTGCATTTTCCGCTTCTGCCGAAGTAGGTGTAACGGACAGCACCATTACCTTTGGCATGAGCAATGCCCTTACGGGACCCGCATCAGGCCTAGGTAACGGCGTAAAAGAAGGGACACTCGCCTACTTTGAAAAGATAAATAAAAAAGGCGGTGTGAACGGTCGAAAAATAAAAGTGATCTCACTTGATGATGGGTATGAGCCTCATCGCGCTGCCAAAAATGCCAAACGACTCATTTACACTGACAAAGTGTTCGCGCTGGTGAGCTTTGTTGGTACCCCAACGTCAAAAGCTGTTGTCCCTGAAGTAAAACGCGCAAACATCCCTTATATTGGCCCTTTCACGGGCGCAGAGTTTCTTAGAAACCCTGGCGACAAAAACATCTTTAACATTCGCGCCAGCTACTTTGACGAAACCGAAAAGCTGGTTGACCACTTCGTCAACGACCTTGGCTATACAAAGATTGCCATTTTCATTCAGGATGATGGCTACGGCGCAGCAGGCAAGGCGGGCGTGAAACGTGCGCTCAAAAAACACGGGCTAAACATTCATGCTGAAGGCCGTTACAAACGCAATACGCTGAAAGTGGAACAAGGCCTAAACACCATCAAATACCGTGAACCTGAAGCTGTCATTATGGTCGGTGCTTATCAGGCGTGTGGTGCTTTCATCAAATTGGCACACCAACAAAACTTCAAACCTAAATTCGCCAACATTTCTTTCGTGGGTACCAAAAAGCTGATTGCTGAACTTGGCTCATTTGGCGATGGCAGCTACATCTCTCAAGTCATGCCGAACCCAGACGGAAGCGACCTTAGACTCATTTCTGACTTCAAGAAGGATCTGAAAAGCTTTGGTGTGAAAGACCCGTATTACACCCAACTGGAAGGCTACCTAAATGCTAAAGTCATTGTCGAAGCGTTGAAGCGTTCCGGCGAAAACCTCACCAGAGAACGCTTCGTTCGCTCAATGGAAGGGCTTAAAAACAAAGACTTTGGTGGGTTGCAGGTCAACTTTGGCCGCTCAGATCGTCAAGGCTTAGATGACGTCTACCTAACCAAAATCGAAAATGGCAAAGCGGTTCCTTTGCAAGAATAACCACACCTATTCACTCTGACTAAGAGGTGCTCAAACGCGCCTCTTTTTTATTGCGAAAAGACATTCAAAATAATGGCCTTTCATTGAACTTAATGTCCTCTGGCTCCGTAGCAAGAACGACATCAAAAGAGGAAATGGCAATGAAAATGGCACTCAGTAAGCTAGAAAAATTCTTCCATATCAACAAACTGGTCTTTCACTCCTTAGACCTATGCCTTTATCAAGCCTCTGTTGTTGTCGGCGAAGATGAGTATCTGGTTTGCGATGATAAAGAGAACCTCATTCGTGCCCATTCTCTCATCGACATCCAACGTTTGTGCCGAAAGATTAAAGCTGACCAGCAAGTGCTCAGACACGAAAGTGCCTACGATGAAATGGTTGGCGCGCCTAGCAAAGGAGAAGGCAACGCTCTAGAAGTACCTATTAGAGACAATGGATATTATTGACCCTTTCGAAAGCGTCTATTCTCTGCTCATGTGCATCAACTTACGACCTAAACCCACAGCTCCTAGTGTTTGCATTTCTTCTGTTGCAGTGGCAGGCAAAGTAAATAACACTGAAGAAATAGAGACGTAAACCAAAGGTGGATCATGACGCTGATTTTTACTGTTCTTATCTTTCTCGGTTTCATGCTGATGCTAGCTATCGGCATCATATTCTCTCGCAAGTCGATAAAAAGCAGCTGTTGCGGAGCCGCTGACCTTGCCAAGGACAAGGCTTCATGCGACAAGGTGACAAAACAAACCGAGTAATGTTTTGAAGCGACGGTTGTCACACTCCAAACGCACCATCGCTCCTGTATTTGTTTGTCCGACAAACAAGCACGCTAGTCTTTATACTGAAGTTCTTTCATTTCCATCAGTGCTTTAACATCTGCACAGTACTCGGCTGTTGGCCTTATCAGCAAACGAGGAATGCCTATCGGTTCGCCCGTTTCCAGGCAATAACCGTATGTATCTAAGCGAATTCTTTCCAAAGAGAGCTTAATTTTTGGAAGAAGCTTTTGCTCTCTCTCCACGATGCGAAGTGCTAGCGCTGATTGTTCTTCTGACGTCGCACGATCGTTAGGGTCACTAAAGTCCATCGGACTTACCATTTGGTCTTTCGCCGCTTGAATACGAGCAAGTGTCGCGTCATGAAGATCAATCAGCCTTTGTTTGAAAAACGCCAATTGGGCTTCATTCATGTAGTTCGACTCTGGCTCTTTCAGGATTTCTTCTTCCGTCATCAGTTTCTCTTCATTGTCCATAGCGTTTTCTATTTCGTGTTTGTTTGGAAATTTAGCGAGCCGTCATAAGCACTAGGCTTAGGCTCTAGGCTTTCACCAAGACACTGAAATGTTATAACATAACATTTTTGGTGTTTTTGCAAATTTTGACCAAGGTTGGTTACCTCGATGAGAAGCAAATCGCGCTAGCCATGTCGTCTTATGAAATTGAAACTACATTGTTGTCCATGAATAAGGTCACTGACTTTTGATGAAACGAACAACGTCAGAAAATATTTGTTTATGAAGCACCTCTCTGCTTGTCTCTTTTCCGTCGGTACAGATGATTCCATCTCCCGGCACTTCTTCGTTAAGCCGTTCAACCGCGCCGGGCTTACAAAGCTGCATAAAACTGAAATGCGTCGCGGCTTCATACACTTTGTATCGTCGGTTCTGTAACGCTAGGTGCTCTGCGATATAGCCCGACTCTTGCGCCTGAGGAAGGTCTCCAATATCGATACCCGCTGCGAGAACCAACACGGGCTTTTCGATTGCATTCAAACTGGAGATGGAAAAGCTTCTGGCCATGCCTAAATCTAAGCTCACCGCCCTTTTCACTCGACTGTCGAAAACCTTGCTACTTAAAGGTTCGTTCGGCTGTTTTGCTGTTAAGCCCAACTCATCTGATAAACCACAAACCCTTGGGTTTGGATAACGTAAGCACTCAGCTTTGAATGTTGCTCGATTAAACTGCGCCCCCACCAATTGAAGGACGCTCCAGCCGCCCAATGAATGTCCGATTGCCGACACCTCGGAATCATCAAGTGCATCTCGCCAATCACTCTCCTCCAACATATAGGTAATAACGCGACTTAAATCGCTTGGACGCTGCCACCATTGCGCCGCTTTTTCCTCTGCCGTATCAAACGTTGTCGTGCCGGGATGATCGGGTGCAGCAACCACGTAGCCCAGTCGAGCGAATTCATGCGCTAACCAATTTAGGTTTCTCCAGCTTCCTCGATAACCGTGTGACAACACAATGAGTGGCGAGCGAGATGTCAACACCGGTGCATTCTTCACCACGTCAGTGCCCACAAACACAATGTTTTCTCCGATTCGGGTCAACGGCATTTTCTGTTTCGTGGGGTACCAAATAGACACAGACAAGGGTCGTTCAGCGACGTCTCTCAGTACAATTTGTTCAAACCCAATAGACTGTCCGATGGCAGTATTGATACTGAAAAACACAAAGATAAAGACGGCGATTAGCTGTTTCATGGTAACTCCCTTTCTTAACTAAGATAGAGAAGACCATCTCGCAACCCCTTTAACGACGCGACCTAAAACAGGATCGAGGACGTATCAAAACGTGTTTTAGCAAGCGAACGTATCTCGAAGGAAACAAGAATTAACGAATTTGACGAGGTGGAAGTAGAAATGAAAACAGCCGCATATGCGGCTGTTTTTCGTTCGCGTAGTAAGCGCAATTAGTCTTTGTAAATCGCACTTAGCGGGATATCAACCAACACACTTTCTACTTCACCCGTGCGAGAGAAAATCTCCGAACAAATGGTTTCAGGCAGGCGATTACCCTCTATAACAACAACTTCTCCGGATGCCATTCTCACTCCAATTTGAGCGTGATTATCAGGCTGCAATCGGTAAACAAACAACGTTTGGCAATAAGTGAACGCCAATGTGTCGGCTTTCAAGGTTACCGTTTCGCGCTCTCCATCTTGTCGGAAATAGGTAAAGCTTGAAGCTTCACGACAGAACTCATTGCGCTTCAGCAGAGATGGTTGAATTGCAATCGTGCCGTCTTCCACCAAAATGCCCAGCTCGCCAAATCGTGTGATGATTTCCTCTTTCACCTGTCCTGTCATACCCGGTTGCTGTGCACCAGCATGTTTTGGCGTGTGCGAGTATGGGTCGACAGGAAATGCACCGTATTCCAAAGGCGTTTTGTTAAACCCAATCCCGTCACGCACACGGTAATAGTACTGCGCAAGTTGCTTGGTTTCTGCACTGTCAGGGTTTTGCGCTCGGCTTTCAAAATAGACTTCTTGCACCGCCAGCAACAGCTTAGACACCATATGCCAATAGATACACCCCAAGCCTTCGTAACCAAACATGGTGCCTGAGCGCCCGGTGAACTCTCTGTGGTTGAACACAGCTTCGTAAAGAGCCAGCGTATCCTCGAAGTGATAATCGAGAATGTGCGGGTAGTCATCTCGCACCTGAGCAAGCGCCGCTTTCAAATAACCTGCATTTTCGAAGTTTGGGTTAAAGTGAAAATCACCTTCGCCATCGACAAATATCACGCGACGATCGCCGTTCCTGCTCATTTCGAGCAACAAATCATTTTGCTTTGCTGACTCGGTGGGAATTCGGTTTTTATTCATGAAGCCCGGCAGTTCACGGTCGGGATACAACATGAATGACTTTTGGTCTTCGCGGAACATTTGACTCGCGAACAAGTTATCCAGCAAAGATACGGATTGTGCGGGCGTCAATGCACCAGAGCTTAACGCAGCAACCTGCCCTTCTAGCATTGGGTAAAGTTCCAGAGAGCTCAAACTCTCAGCGTTGTACTTCACCACGTTATACGCATTGAACAGTCCGTCTTCGCGCAAGTTGCTCATCGTGCTTTCATGCAGCAAAGTCAAACTGGTGCTTAGCAGACCTTCAATTTCGTGACGGTCGATATGTGTCTTGCCCGAGAAACCTTGCTGATGATAAACCTGATGGCGATAACGGCTGGCAACCTCGACCAACTCGGTCAGTAGCTTGTGTTTTGTCTGACGCGTGATGGTTTTCTTTTTCACATCGAGCAGTGCGCGATTCAATATATCCAACGTCTCGCGCAGCCATTCCACCACTTCAGCAGACAGCCTGATCTTGTCCGGTGCGGTCGCAAAAAGCGTCTGCAACTGAGCAACGTAACGACGCATGTAATAGAGCGTCACCATTGAAAGACCATTTCCCACAATCGCGTTATTGGCATCATTCCACTCAGGGCGTTGGGTGTTGAGCCAAATACCACCGTCGACCACCCAATTGCTCAGTTTTGACAGCAAAGGCACCAATAGCTTCTCTGACAGGTTGACCAGATACACTTCATTATCTGAATCCAACAGCAATTTACCGTCACTGCCCATTAGCTCGGTCAGTTTCTCCGTGCGCGCTTGCAACTCGGTATCAAACGTCACGGTGTCTTTCGGGTTTTCAAACAACACCTGAGAGTCCCCAATGCGGTAAGGGACGTTGGCATAGCTGAAGAACTCGCGCGTCAGGCTGATGTTTAGCTGCCCAGGAGAGAACTTTTCTGACCACTCAAGGAATTTGAGCAAATAGATAATTTGATGATCGCCCCAGTAACCAATGTTGCTCCACGGATCTTCGGGATCGAGCACTTCCCAGTCGATGCCGTCTTTGGTGATGCGATAAGGGTTATAGCCATCAATCGTCGACGCATTCACGAACTTGGCAACAAACGAGCGAAGATAGTCTGGGTAACTTAAGGCCAGTGCCTCCCAGTTTTGGAAGATGTCACGCCAGTTCCCCTGATAAGCCAACAGAGGGTTGCCTTCTTTATCCTTCACTTTGATATCGTAGTGGTTCCAGGGGCGGCTTGGGTCACCATGTCGACGACCAAAGGTCAGCGGCAAATACTCGTAGCAAAGGCGTAACAGCTGAATATCATCTGCTTGTTCCGCACGGCGAATAAGCTCCGTATGCGTAAAGCGTTCTGGTAGCTCATCGTAGAATGCCGTGTTTCTCAGCACGATCTTGCTGTTCATGTTCTTGGCGGTCTGCAGGACATCATCTTTTCTGAGCAGATACCCATCTTCAAACACGCCACCGCGCATACTGTTAAATAGTACATTCGCGTAGTGGTGATTTGCTGTCGCTTCATCGTGCGAATATTGCCAACCATCAACAGCACTGATCAGTGATTCGAGTTCCAGTCGGTTTTGCTGACAGTCTTCATCAATTTTGGCCTGAAGTACTTCTGGATTCTTCAGTGCTTGCGCCAGTACTTTCACGTCTTTGTGGTCTTTACCGCTGTCGAGCACGATGCACCATTTGTTGCTCTCGCCACCTGACAAGGTGATCATTTTGTGGATGAAGTAAGACCCACGAACGCCGCGTGTTAGGTCTTCCGCATCGATAATTTCACCGCGGCGATACGCAGGAATTTGCTGACTGCTAAGCAAGATCTCGGTGTCATCCGAATCAATGCTGAATACACAGTTTGCCAGTAATGCCTCAGCCGGATCTGCGCGATCGCTCAGCTTGGCATACATGGTATAAAGCGCGAGCGACGTTCCTTCAACAACCTCATTCCACTTGTATGCATCTACCAACGCGCTGCGTGTTTGTAACGCCTGCATGGGCGCGCTGTTGGGGAGGATGTTTTGAATACCGTCCAACACCTCAACTTGACGCGTTTCACCAGAAAAATCGTTCAGCTCACAGCGACGAACAAACCCAAATGTGTTGCCGCTTTCCCAGCTGTATTGGAAATTCAGTTTGAGGCTATGGTTCACTTCCTCAAACACCACTTTGTCACCCGTAATGCTCTTGTAGAGGCTGCGTGTGAGGGAAAACTTTCCGTCATGTTGAACATTGAACGGTTCCCAAGTGACCACATCACCACCGCCATCTTCTAAACGAATAAAAGTCTTTGGTCCCGTGTTGTCAGCACTCTCATGAATGAAGTCGACAGAGCGGTATGGGAGAATCGCATCTTCTGGCTTGCCACGTCCTGCGGTCAAACAACCGGTGGATGACGCAAATAACCAATGGTCGTTTGCAGAAACGACGCTCATAAAGAACGGTGACATGTGGTCAACGTTTTCGATGCGATAGAATCGCTCTCCCTGAATATCAACAAACTGTCCATTCACTGGCGCACTCGCCAAGGTAAAACATTTTTCCATTTTCTTGGTTCCTAACAAAAAGAAAGCGCTTTCTTTTCATTTTCAAAAAATCCCGATGCTATTCATCCTCCACATCGGGCGCGAAGATCCTTCTTGTGCTTGATTTGCTGGACCTTTTCTTTTTTACCCCGTTAACCTGCTATCAGGCCGTTGGCGTATCAAGGTGATGACACCTCGCATAGTGCCCAGGTCGAACTTCTATCGCCTCGGGCATACTGTTGGAGCATTCCTCTGTGGCAACAGGACAACGAGAGGCAAAGGGACATCCCAGACTTTCTGGTTTCCAAAGCGGGATATCGCCTTTTTTGACCAACAGTTCTCGCTTCCCAGCACGACCCACCTCGGGCACGGCGGAAAGCAACAATTTCGAATAAGGGTGTTGCGGGTTTTGTGTGACGCTGTCGCTATCACCCCACTCCACCATATGACCCACATACATGACCGCCGTTTTTTCCGCGAAATACCGCGCAGTGGCAATGTCGTGAGTGATATACATAAATGAAATCCCTTTCTGGTCTTTCAAGTCTGTCATCAGATTTAAAATGCCGAGCCTAACCGACACATCTAGCATGGAGATAGCTCATCGGCCAAAATTACTTCAGGATCGACCGCTAAAGCGCGTGCAATCGCCACGCGCTGACGCTGCCCACCGCTCAATTCATGCGGAAATTTTTCCGCTGTTTCCACCGCAGGTGACAACCCCACCAGCTCAAGCAACTCATACACTTTCTCTCGTACATCACGCTTGGCTACACGCTTGTGGATCAACAAAGGCCGCGAGAGATGGTGATAGATATTGTGTACCGGATTCAGAGAGCTGAACGGGTCTTGGAAAATCATCTGTACCTGACGGGCATATTCCAACTCACCATTTTCAGTGACATATTCTGCAAGCGGTTTGCCTTTAAACTGGATGTTTCCGGCGGTTTCTTTGTAGATCCGTGTAAGAATGCGTGCACCGGTACTTTTGCCCGAACCGGATTCACCCACAATCGCAAGAGCCTGCCCTTGGTGAAGCTCAAACGACACGTCATTCATAGCACGCATGATATTGCTGCTAGAGTGTCCGATCCGAAAATCCATCACCAAATTTTTGATCGAAAGAATAGGTTCCACGCGCTATCCCTCCCTCAAATGACAGGAAACAAAGTGGGTATCCCCCATCGCTTTCAGTTGCGGTTCGGCATCTCGGCATGCCTGGAAGCAGTGATCGCATCGCGCCTGAAAATTACACCCTTGAGGAATGTCCAACAGGTTTACTGGATTACCCGGAATGCCAAACAAACGTTCTTTGGGGCCATGAATGGTCGGGAAAGACGCCAACAACCCTTGGGTATAAGGTTGTTGGGGCGCGTTAAATACAGTCTGCGCATCACCAATTTCAATCAGATTCCCCGCATACATGACACCGATACGATCAGCAATTTCGCCCATCAAACTCAGGTCATGGCTAATAAACAAAATGGAGAAGCCAAACTTGCCTTTCAGCTCATACAGTTCATTTAGAATTTCACGCTCTACCACAACATCCAACGCCGTCGTTGGTTCATCCATGATGATCAGTTTTGGCTCTAATGCTAACGCAATGGCAATCACCACACGCTGTCGCATACCACCGCTCAATTGGTGAGGAAATGCCGACAAACGTTCTGCATGTATCCCTACGATTTGCAGTAATTCAGCTGCTTTTTCTAGTGCCTGCTTTAGCGATAAATCCGTGTGTTCCAAAATCACATCGGTCAGTTGCTCACCAATGGTGATAACTGGATTAAGGGAGTTCATCGCGCTTTGGAACACCACTGACACCTGATTCCAACGAAAAGCTCGGAGAGCTTTGTCGTTCATCTTCAGAACGTCTTCACCCTTGTAGAGGATTTCCCCTTCTGAGATCAGTGCCGGTGCTTTGTGCAGCCTTGAAATCGCAAACGCCAGCGTACTTTTCCCGCAACCTGACTCGCCCGCAATCCCTAATGTTTCACCCTCTGCTAAAGCAATGTTCACGTTATTCACCGCCCGGGCAATGCCGTTCGGAGAGACGTAATCCACACAAAGGTTTTTGATATCCAGCAGGGTTGTCACATTAACCCCCTGCGCTTATCTACCGCTTTTTTAAGTTTCTTCCACAACTTGATGTGTGGACCCGTGCGGAGTTTTGGATTGCTAACCTGATCAATCGACATATTGATCAAAGCAAGCGCACCACCCGTAATCGCAAGTGCCAGAGCAGGAACCATCATTTCCCACCAAGCACCAGTGTAAAGTGCCGACGACGTTTGAGCCCAATAGAGCATCGAGCCCCAGCTCACTTCTGTCGCGTCACCCAAGCCTAAAAAGCCCAACCCTGCTTCGGAGCCCATTGCATAGATAACGGCACCCAAGAATCCGCCAAATACAATAGAAACAAGGTTGGGCAAAATCTCGACCAAAATAATCCGCGTTTTCGATTCACCCATTGCCTCTGAAGACAGAATGAATTCTTTATTGCGTATTGCCATGGTTTGCGCCCGTATCACACGTGCGCCCCAAGGCCAGGAGGTCACCCCGAGGAGTATGGTTATCACCACAGAGCCCACCTGCCCTAAAAAGGCAGCCAAAACGATAAGGAGTGGGAGCTGGGGAAATACCAAGAAAACATTGGTTAAAAAGTTCAGGCGTTCATCGATTTTCCCGCCAAAGTAGCCTGCTGATACACCGACAGTGACCGCCAGTGTCATCGCGATGAGCCCTGCAATAATCGATACCGATAAGGTTTTGCGCGCACCATGAAGCACTTGGCTATATACGTCTCGCCCGCTTCTGGTCGTGCCCATAATATGGTCAGCACTGGGCGCCTGATGCGGTCTTGCAACGCGCTTTTCTGGTGGATAAGGTGCCAGCGCGTTGGCAAAAAGTGCACCCGCAAACACCATGCTGAGCAGCAGTGTTCCTAAAATCGCAGGCGGATTGCCATAGAAAAACGCGTAAGCACCTTTAAAGAAAACGTCGCAGCTTTCCAACTACCGGTTTTTTCGGCACCGTGGTGTTCTTTTCTGATTCAGTCGAAAGCGTCTTATCCATCGTCATCACCTAATTCGAGATCCGAGGATCGAGCCAGACATAAAGAAGATCGGCGATGAAATTGGCCGTCAACACTGCCATTACCAATATCAACAAGATTGCCTGAATCAGCGGGTAATCACGCGCGACAATGCCTTTGAGCAGAATGTTCCAAGTCCTTGGTAGTTAAACACCACCTCCGTCATGATGGAGCCCGCGAAAGAGAAACCGATAGCCATAGCGACTGCGGTCGCAACTGGTAAGATTGCGTTTCGCCCTGCATAACGCCACATCACGCGGCGACTGCTCAGTCCTTTTGCTTCGGCCATGGTGACATAGTCTTCACCGAGCACGTTGATCATGGCGTTACGCATGTTGAATACCCAACCCGCAATACCCACTACCACCATTGAACCCACTGGCAATATCGCATGCTCCAACACACTACTAATAAACGGCCAATTGAAGCCTGGGTCTAACGATTGATCGTAGGTATAAGACAGAGGCAGCCACTCAAATTGAAGACCAAAAAGGTAGAACAAAAAGAGTGCTGTCACGACATAGGGGAAGTTACTGATAAAGGCCAAGACAGGTGGCACGATTTGGCCAAACCAGCCTGTACGGTGGTAAGACGCATAGGTGCCAATGCTAATGCCAATGATCAATGAAACAATGAGCGATCCCAGCGCGAGAAAGAGCGTCCAAGGCAGTGCGTTACCAATCACCTCAGACACACTGATGGGAAACATCAACACCGATGGCCCGAGATCTAAGGTAAAAACGCTTTTGATATAAGCGAAGTACTGCTCAAAAATATTGCCATCAAGAAAGCCATACATTGCACGGACGGCCTCCATTTGAGCGGGATCCATTCGCCCTTGTGCTGATGCGAAAAGTGCCTCAACAGGGTCACCCGGCATCAACCTTGGCAACAAGAAATTAAACGTAATTGCGATGAAAAAAGCGGAAAAGTAGAACATAAACCGCCGTAGTAAAAATGCCATTCGATCGCCCCCTACACTAAAGCCAGTTCTGCTATCGCAGGTGCAAGTTGTTCAGGATGATCACGCGCTTGCCGCCGTCATACCAAACAGGCTGAATGTAAGGGTTTTCCTTTGTTGGCCAGCCCACAATGTTCTTGGTTCTGTACTGAAACCATGTTGGGTTAGAGAACAGCGGAATAAAAGGCAAGTTCTCTGCGGTAAACGTTTGGAGTTCGTTCAAAATGGCTTGCTGCTCTTGCTCCGTCCCCGCTTGACCGAAGCTATTAATCAACGAATCTAGCTCTTCACTGTTTACGCCATGCCCAGCATGCATCCCCTTCCCTGCGCGGTCGCTCAGGTAGTACTCTTGATAAGCACTGATAGGGTTGGTTGCTACCATCGACCAGTTAATCGCAACATCGTAATTTCCCTGACGAAGGCTTTTTTCATACACAGACCAATCCACGGTTTTCAGCCTGATTTCACGCCAATCTCTTCATAGAGCTCGTTGACCATTTGGATCGTCTGAATCCAATCTGTCCAACCATTTACGACCGCAATGTCAAATTCAAACGGTTTGCCATCAGGCAGGTCTCGGTATCCATCGCCATTTTTATCAACGATGCCGGCTTCATCCAGCAGAGCTTTGGCCTTGTCTTGGTTGAATGTGGTCAGATACTCGAACTGCTTTTTGATATCGGCGTTGATATAGGTGCCGTATAAATCACCAATCCCCCCCGCATTGAAGTTCGGCGTTGGATAACCATAAGCCGCCAAGTCAACAATCAACTCTCGGTCGAGAGCCATAGACAGGGCTTGGCGAACTCGCACATCATTGAACGGTGCTTTCTGTGTATTCAAATACAGGTGAATCGCGTCGTTGGCTGGGTACCAAAAATGGTTATGCGTCGGGTCGCGTTTTACAAACGTCGATTCCACGTCGGCAATAAAGTTAGATCCCCAGTCGATTTCGCCTTTGATGAGCGCTGGCTGCACTTGCGAATTGTCGTTGTACGAACGGAAAACGACGCAATCAAGATGCGGTAAACCCTCTAGGTAATAATGAGGATTACGGCAAAGCTCCATTTGCTGAGGTTTCAGCAATTTCACCGTGGTCATTGGACCGCTGCCAACAGGGTTTGGATTGGTAAAGGTTGTTGCGTTTTCTACCTTCTCCCAAATGTGCTTTGGCAACACGTGGTATTTTTCAAGGTTCCAGATAAAGGTTGAATCTGGCGCATTAAGGTTAAACACCACAGTGCGTGCATCTGGTGTTTCGATCGATGCTAAATTGCCTCCAGACCAAATCCCTTTGCTGTCAAAAGCCGCATTTGTCTTTGCAAGTTCAAAGCTAAAGGCCACATCTTCGGCCGTTAACGGTGCTTCATCTGACCATTTCAAACCATCTCGTAGCGTTAACGTAATGCTTTTCAAATCATCAGACACATCAATGGCTTCCGCTAAGCGGTAGTGTGTTTCTCCGGTCATGTTGTTGAACACCACCAGCGGCTCAAACATGGTGCCGTGAAAGACATCTTTCGATGTGTACGGATTAAAGTTATCGACAAAGCTCGTGGTGATGATTGGTACATTGAGGGTCCCACCCTGCTTTACCGTTTCGGCAGAAACACTGGTTGTTGCAGAGACACAGAAGCCCATAATCAAAGCAGCGAGGATCGTTTTCTTATTCATTGTGCAGTCCTTCGTCATTGTTGCCGCCTGTTTTCCCTATTCAATCATCACGTTCGAAATCGTTTTGAAAAAGTCAGCGCGGTCTTTTTCTGAGTGTAGACAATGAACACATGTCATGGCTTGCTCATGAACTCGAAAAGAAAGCGCTTTCTTTTGTGTTTTTGATACTAGGAAAATGAGCAAAGCCAACAAGACGCCATTTACAAACTTGCAACATCGATCACATCTTGCGACCTAGCCAATTTATGGTTGTATCAATAGGGAGAATTTATTGCAGCGTTACAGGAAAGGATCTGCTTTAAGCAGCATTAACTTGGCAAATAGCCGCCCTTAGCACCATTACGACAAAACATCGTAATACATGACGTACAAAAAAGGCCCGACCTAGTGGTCGAGCCTTTTTCATTTACAGCATTGTCCAAATTGCGTTGAGAACAAGCTGTTTGGGGATGCTGTGACTTAGTCGTTCAGTGCACGAACCAGCGCAGCGATACCTTCCCAATCACCTTTGTCCATCATGTCGGTTGGAACCATCCAAGTACCACCACAAGCCAAAACAGATTTGATTGACAGGTAGTCTTCCACGTTCGACAGGCTAATACCGCCAGTCGGCATGAAGTTTACTGGGTAAACTGCAGTCAGTGCTTTCAGCATGTTAACGCCACCTGATGGCTCAGCAGGGAAGAATTTCAGGGTACGCAGACCCATTTCCATTGCTTGCTCAACCAGACTTGGGTTGTTCACGCCAGGTACGATTTGTACGTTGCGCTGCTGACAGTATTTCACGGTAGTTGGGTTGAAGCCCGGGCTAACAATGAAATCCACACCCGCATCGATAGCAATGTCTACTTGCTCAGTGGTCAGCACAGTACCCGCACCGATCAGCATCTCTGGGTATGCTTCACGCATAATGCGGATTGACTCTGCTGCTGCTTCTGTACGGAATGTTACTTCAGCACATGGCAGACCGTTTTCCATCAGTACCTTCGCCAGAGGCAGCGCGTGCGCTACGTCGTTGATTGCGATTACAGGTACGATACGGATTTCTTTTAGACGTTGTTCGATGGTTTTCATAAGTTACCCTTAAAGAATGAAGCTCAATACTGCAACGATGATGAATGCGATACCGCCCAGAAGCGTTTCCATTACAGTCCAAGTCTTCAGTGTTGTTTTCTCATCCATATCTAGTAGACGAGATACCAGCCAGAAGCCTGAGTCGTTGAAGTGAGACAATACGGTAGCACCACCCGCGATAGAAATCACGATGAAGCACAGATCCAGTTCGCTCAAACCCGTGGTTGCCGCAACTACTGGTGCAATCAGAGCCGCAGTTGTTGTCAGTGCTACAGTTGCAGAACCTTGTGCTACACGCAGACAGGTAGAGATTACGAATGCTGCAACAACAACTGGCATACCCGTGTCAGTCAGTGCGCCAGCCAGTGCATCACCGATGCCGCTTGCACGCAGAACGCCACCGAACATGCCGCCCGCACCTGTTACCAGGATTACGCCACAGATTGGAGCCAGTGAGTCACCACACAGTTTCTCCAGCTTCGCCATACCGTAGTCTTTCGCGAATACCGCCAGACACACAAGCAGAGTGATTAGCAGTGCTACAGGGGTTTTACCCAGCATGCGCAGGAACTCTACCAGCGGCGTTTTACCGTCGATGATGCCCGCTACAGCCAGCGTGTTCAGGCCAGTGTCCAGACAGATCAGCAGTACAGGCAGAACCAGAATGGTCATTACTGTGCCGAACTTAGGCAGTTTCTTCTCGTCTACAACGTTGTCGCTGTTGAAGAAAGCCTTAGACAGAGGAATGTTGAATTTCTCGCCCGCGTACAGACCGAACAGGTAAGCACCTAGGTACCAAGTTGGGATAGCAACCAGAATACCAACAACCAGCAGCAGACCAATGTTTGCGCCCAAGAACTCAGCCGCAGCAACAGGACCTGGATGTGGTGGTACGAAACCGTGCATTACTGCGAATGCACCCGCTGAAGGCAGCGCATATTTAATTGGAGAGCCACCAAAACGAGCAGCAACGCTCAGGATGATTGGCATCATTACAACCAGACCAGCATCGAAGAAGATTGGGAAGCCGAACAGCAGCGATGCTACACCCAGTGCGAAAGGCGCACGTTCTTTACCAAAACGACCGATCAGAGTGTCAGCCAGTACTTTCGCACCGCCAGTCACTTCAAGGATCTTACCAATCATTGCACCCAGACCAACCAGAAGTGCTACAGAGGCTAGCGTGCCACCGAAACCACCCATCATGGTAGGTACAACTTGTTCAGACGTTACGCCAGTGGCGATTGCAGTTACCAAACTTACGATAGTAAGTGCAGCAAAAGCGTGGATTTTTAGCTTAATAATCAGTACTAGCAGAGCAGCAATAGAAAGCGCTGCAATGGTCAGTAGGAATGTAGGGTCAGAGGCTTGGGCTAGCTGATCCATGTGTTCACCTTAAAAAAATTGATGTTTGTGTTGTAGTTCACATTTATCTGAGTTACCGGTAACATGTTACCGATAACATGAATAAGATAAACCCATATTTTCAAGTGAATTCAAAAAATGAGATCACGCGCAAATTTGGTGAAAGAGGAAATTATGGCAGGTAGTAGTGTCATCGTGATGGGCGTATGCGCATCAGGCAAAAGCACAATTGGTGAAAACATCGCAAAACAGATGAACCGCAAGTTCATCGACGGTGATGATCTTCACCCGCGCGCAAATATCCAAAAGATGTCGTCTGGTCAGCCACTGAACGATGACGACCGTATGCCATGGCTTGAGCGCATCCGTGATGCAGCTTTCAGCCTAGAAAGCAAAAACGAGCACGGCGTTATTGTGTGCTCGGCTCTGAAGAAAAAATACCGCGACCAAATCCGTGAAGGTAACGAGAACGTGACCTTCCTGTTCCTGGACGGCAGCAAAGAATTGATCCTTGAGCGTATGCGCGCTCGTTCTGGTCACTTCATGAAAGAAAACATGGTTAACAGCCAGTTCGAAACGCTAGAGCGTCCAGTAGACGAACCAAACACACTGATGATCAGCATTGATGGCACGTTGGAAGAAGTTATTCAACGTTCAGTGTCAGCTCTGCAAGAAAAAGAGACCGCATAATGACGCATCAAATCATTTTGGATGTTACACAACGTCTGATCGAACGAAGCAAAGAAGCGCGTGATGCATTCTTTGCTCGTACAAAAGCACAGGCTGATGTAGGTAAAGCAAGCAAGAGCTTGTCGTGTGGCAACCTGGCGCACGCTGTTGCTGCATCTTGTGCTTCTGAGAAGAAACGTATTCTGGACTTCACTCACTCAAACGTTGCACTGATCAGTGCTTACAACGACATGCTGAGTGCGCACCAGCCATACCAGACTTACCCAGACCAAATTAAGAAAACACTGGCAGAATACGGCCATACGTCTCAAGTTGCGGGTTGTGTGCCTGCGATGTGTGACGGTGTGACTCAAGGTCAAGCGGGTATGGACATGTCTCTGTTCTCTCGAGACCTGATTGCACAATCTACTGCACTGTCTCTGAGCCACAACGTGTTCGACTCTACCCTACTACTGGGTATTTGCGACAAGATTGCACCGGGACAACTAATGGGTGCACTGGCGTACGCGCACCTGCCAACGGCTTTCGTACCTGCAGGCTGATGCTACCGGTATCAGCAACGAAGAGAAAGTGGACGTTCGCCAGAAATACGCAGCGGGCGAAGTAGGTAAAGACGCGCTTCAAGATATGGAATGCCGCGCTTACCACGCGCCGGGCACATGTACGTTCTACGGCACAGCAAACACCAACCAGTTGGTATTTGAAGCAATGGGTCTGATGCTGCCAGGTTCAGCATTCATCCACCCGAACACCGATCTGCGTACTGCATTGACTGACTACGCATCAGTGAAAATCGCATCTATGACAGCGGGTACCGAGAACTTCCGCCCACTGTCAGAAGTGGTTACCGAGAAGAGCCTGATCAACGGTGTTATCGCGCTGCTGGCTTCTGGTGGTAGCACAAACCACACCATTCACATGCTGGCTGTTGCTCGTGCGGCAGGTATCCTGCTGACATGGCAAGACATCAGCGACCTGTCTGAAGTGGTTCCACTGCTGGCGCGTGTTTACCCTAACGGCCCTGCAGACATGAACGCATTCCAAGACGCTGGCGGTGTACCTGCACTTCTGAAGCGTTTGGATGAATCTAACCTGCTTCACCGCGATGTGAAACCTGCATTTGGCGACTTTGAAGGTCAAATGTCTCTGCCAGCACTGCAAGACGGCAAAGTGGTTTGGACGGCAGTCGAAGGTAGCCTGAATGCTGAGGTTATCGCTGCGGCAGGTGAAGTATTCCAAAGCACCGGCGGTACTCGCGTGATCAAAGGTAACTTGGGTACTGCGGTTGTTAAGGTATCAGCGGTTAAAGAAGATCAGCGTATCATCGAAGCACCAGCTGTTGTGTTCACTTGTCAGCACGCGGTTGAAGCGGCTTACAAACGTGGCGAGCTGAACAAAGACTGCATCGTGGTTGTGACACACAATGGTCCTGCTGCTAACGGTATGCCAGAGCTGCACAAACTGATGCCTATTCTGGGTAACATCCAGAAAGCAGGTTTCAAAGTGGCGTTGGTGACTGACGGTCGTCTGTCAGGTGCCTCGGGCAAGATCCCATCAGCCATCCACTTGTCTCCAGAAGACTGCGTGGCGGAGCGATTGGTCTGGTTCGCGATGGCGACATGCTGAGCCTGAACTGCCAAACTGGCGAGCTGAACAACTTGGCTGACATGTCTGGTCGCGAAGTGATTGAGCTGGACACCGAGTCTCTGCAAGAAACTTGGGGCCGCAATATGTTCCGCGTGATGCGTCAATCAGTATCAAGCGCGGAAGAAGGCGCAAGCTTCATCGTGTAATCACGGTAAGCGGAAATAAAGAAAGGGCGGATTAAATCCGCCCTTTTTGTTTGTTCATAATAAGCTTAGACGCTCTCGCCGTCTGTGACTTTAAAGCCCATATCAACGATCATTTCCTCGACGTCCTCCCCTCTCAGACGCTGAAGCAAAATTTCTGCACTCTTCTCCCCAATTTGGAAACGTGGGGTATCGACACTGGTCAATCTCGGGCTGATCGTTTGACCGATATCCAACGCGTTATAGCCAACCACAGCAAGTTGTTCGGGGATTTTGATGCCTCGCTGCTGAGCACACAGTAGCGTTCCAATGGCAATATCGTCATTGGTGCAGAATACGCCATCTAGATCGGGGTGTTGCTCAAGCGCATGGCTCAACAGTTGGTTCGCCAGCGAAAAACTTGAGTGCTCTTCTGTTAGAACGTGCTTCGGTGTTAAGCCCGCTTCCAACATTGCTTTATCGTAGCCTTCCATACGCAAGCGCGTGCGGGTGTCTAGTCGTGCACCGAAGTATGCAATTGATGATTTACCTGAGGCGATCATGTCTTTCACTACCTTGTAAGATGCGTGCACATGATCCATCCCTACCGCCATATCAATCGGCTTTTCTGGCAATTCCATGGTTTCAACGACTGGAATACCCGCGTTTTTGATCATCTGACGGGTCTTTTTGGTGTGATTGGTTTCGGTGAGAATCAAACCATCAACTTGATACGCAAGGAGTGAAGCAATTTTGTGTTCTTCCTCATTGGCGTCATAACTGAAGTGAGCCAATAAGGTTTCATAACCATGGGCTTTGGTTACTGTCTCGATACCCTGAACGAAGGAGGCAAAAATTTGATTGGATAGCGAGGGAAGAAGAATGCCTATGGCTTTGCTAGAGGATTTGGAGAGCATGGCGGGTGCGCGATTCTCGATATATCCGATCTCTTCAATCGCTTCTGCGATTTTCTCACGCGTTTTCTTTGCTACAGACTCAGGATTTCTCATATAGCGAGACACCGTCATCTTAGTTACGCCGACTTTGTCTGCCACATCCTGTAGTGTTGAGCGAGCTTTTTTATTTTGTTGAGCCATGTTCTGTCTGATTATCCATAATGTTACGTGTAACATTCCAGACAATAGCTAACTCCATGAAACAAGTAAACTATTTCATTCGTATTCACTGCTTAACTGACTAATAGACATGCTAAATGTATCAATCACTTAAATCATGAAACAGTTGAGGATGTAATGTTCTCAAGCTAGCAACAAAAAAGGCCAAGCAAATAGCTTGGCTTTTATATTTACGTTGAAAAACTATAAAACAATCTAATCAACGATTATTCGAGATAACCCTATTCTTTTGAGAAATAGATATTATCCAAGTAGATATCAACTGGCTGGTCGTTATCAGCTCTCGCTGCCGAGATAACAATCTGTGCAATGGCATCTCGTGATAAGTCACCACTTCCGCTCGCATCAGTAAAGTCATCCAACGAAATAGCCAATGTCACAACATCAGTGCTTGAAGGAATACTGGTGTATTGAATCGCGCCAGTTTCACCAGAACCTCCCGCATGATTAGACAGCTTAATGTTTACCACTTGGCCTGCTAACAAAGGATCTACCTTGTACTGCATGTGGAAAGTGGTAAAGCTTGTCGCATCAAAGGCTGCTGATGAGAAATCAATACCCGCAAACACTTGGCCTGCTTCAATATTGATCACTTTAGCTGGGCTGCCTTCAAGCTCGCCATCAGTGATACGTGCTGAAGAGTCGCCCCAGTTAGGGCCCCACTCATTCACCGAGATATCTGTATAGTCATCGCTGAATATAGAGACGATATCTCCAGTCGTACCACCGTCGGTGCCACCATCAGTACCATCAGAGTTTGGTGAGATGGTCACATTATCAATGACATATTCAGCACCAATTCCTGTACCCCAAGCTGGGAACACCATAATGAGGTCAATTGAAGTCAGATCCAGACCGTTGTTTGATAGGTCGCTCAGGTTAAACTGATAGTTCTTCCATACATTCAGCTCTGGAAGACTGTCTAAGCTTAACTCCACAAATTCGCCACCATTGTCTGGACCACCATTTGACTCAATCTTGAACTTCCAGTCATCAGCTGGTGTTTCACCCGCTTCAAGCAGCTTGATATCAAACGAGATCACACCTTCGACCATCCATGCATTCACATCGACTGGCTGAGGATCAGTAGCAACACCTTCTCGTGAACTGAATCCGTTCACTGTCGCAGCGGTTACCTCAAAGAAGGTCACTTCACCGTATGCAGCATCACTATCAGTGATAACTGGTGGAGTGGTGCCACCACAACAATCCCACGCTACCCACTGAGGGTTTGCTGCATTGTTGAAGATAACAATTGGTGTAGTGCCAGTCGTACCGCCGTCAGTACCACCATCGGTGCCGCCGTCAG
>NZ_LNTY01000007.1 GCF_001559595.1 Enterovibrio coralii
GAACATGTTCTTAGAACAACCTTGGTTGTTTGAACATACGAAACCTCTTGGGGTTGTATGGTTAAGTGACTAAGCGTACACGGTGGATGCCTTGGCAGTCAGAGGCGATGAAGGACGTAGTAACTTGCGATAAGCCCAGATTAGGTAGTAACAACCGCTTGAGTCTGGGATTTCCGAATGGGGAAACCCACTTGCATAAGCAAGTATCCCACACTGAATACATAGGTGTGGAGAGGCGAACTCGGGGAACTGAAACATCTAAGTACCCGAAGGAAAAGAAATCAATTGAGATTCCGGCAGTAGCGGCGAGCGACCCCGGATTAGCCCTTAAGCGTTTTATGAGTTAGTGGAAGGTTCTGGAAAGTACCGCGATACAGGGTGATAGCCCCGTACACGACAACTTATTTAACGTGAAAACGAGTAGGACGGGACACGTGTTATCTTGTCTGAAGATGGGGGGACCATCCTCCAAGGCTAAATACTCCTGACTGACCGATAGTGAACCAGTACCGTGAGGGAAAGGCGAAAAGAACCCCTGTGAGGGGAGTGAAATAGAACCTGAAACCGTGTACGTACAAGCAGTGGGAGCCCACTTGTTGGGTGACTGCGTACCTTTTGTATAATGGGTCAGCGACTTACGTTATGTAGCAAGGTTAACCGAATAGGGGAGCCGTAGGGAAACCGAGTCTTAACTGGGCGAATGAGTTGCATGACGTAGACCCGAAACCGAGTGATCTAGCCATGGGCAGGTTGAAGATTGAGTAACATCAATTGGAGGACCGAACCGACTAATGTTGAAAAATTAGCGGATGACTTGTGGCTAGGGGTGAAAGGCCAATCAAACTCGGAGATAGCTGGTTCTCCCCGAAAGCTATTTAGGTAGCGCCTCGGACGAATACTACTGGGGGTAGAGCACTGTTAAGGCTAGGGGGTCATCCCGACTTACCAACCCTTTGCAAACTCCGAATACCAGTAAGTAATATCCGGGAGACACACGGCGGGTGCTAACGTCCGTCGTGGAGAGGGAAACAACCCAGACCGCCAGCTAAGGTCCCAAAGTTATCGCTAAGTGGGAAACGATGTGGGAAGGCTCAGACAGCAGGATGTTGGCTTAGAAGCAGCCATCATTTAAAGAAAGCGTAATAGCTCACTGGTCGAGTCGGCCTGCGCGGAAGATGTAACGGGGCTAAGCGATACACCGAAGCTGCGGCATCAGTCTTTTAGACTGTTGGGTAGGGGAGCGTTCTGTAAGCCGTTGAAGGTGTACTGAGAAGTATGCTGGAGGTATCAGAAGTGCGAATGCTGACATGAGTAACGACAAAGGGGGTGAAAAACCTCCTCGCCGGAAGACCAAGGGTTCCTGTCCAACGTTAATCGGGGCAGGGTAAGTCGACCCCTAAGGCGAGGCCGAAAGGCGTAGTCGATGGGAAACGGGTTAATATTCCCGTACTGCTTATAACTGCGATGGGGGGACGGAGAAGGCTAGGTGGGCCAGGCGACGGTTGTCCTGGTTCAAAGGTGTAGGCTGTATTCTTAGGCAAATCCGGGAATACACTAGGCTGAGACCTGATGTCGAGACACTACGGTGTTGAAGTCATTGATGCCATGCTTCCGGGAAAAGCCTCTAAGCTTCAGGTTATGAGCAATCGTACCCCAAACCGACACAGGTGGTCGGGTAGAGAATACCAAGGCGCTTGAGAGAACTCGGGTGAAGGAACTAGGCAAAATGGTACCGTAACTTCGGGAGAAGGTACGCTGCCCATGGTGAAGTCCCTTGCGGATGGAGCTGAGGGCAGTCGCAGATACCAGGTGGCTGCAACTGTTTATTAAAAACATAGCACTGTGCAAAATCGAAAGATGACGTATACGGTGTGACGCCTGCCCGGTGCCGGAAGGTTAATTGATGGGGTTAGACTTCGGTCGAAGCTCTTGATCGAAGCCCCGGTAAACGGCGGCCGTAACTATAACGGTCCTAAGGTAGCGAAATTCCTTGTCGGGTAAGTTCCGACCTGCACGAATGGCGTAATGATGGCCACGCTGTCTCCACCCGAGACTCAGTGAAATTGAAATCGCAGTGAAGATGCTGTGTACCCGCGGCTAGACGGAAAGACCCCGTGAACCTTTACTACAGCTTGGCACTGAACATTGAGCCTACATGTGTAGGATAGGTGGGAGCTTCGAAGCGGTGACGCCAGTTACCGTGGAGCCGTCCTTGAAATACCACCCTTGTATGTTTGATGTTCTAACTTGGCCCCATTATCTGGGGTGAGGACAGTGCCTGGTGGGTAGTTTGACTGGGGCGGTCTCCTCCCAAAGAGTAACGGAGGAGCACGAAGGTGGGCTAATCACGGTCGGACATCGTGAGGTTAGTGCAATGGCATAAGCCGCTTGACTGCGAGAATGACGGTTCGAGCAGGTGCGAAAGCAGGTCATAGTGATCCGGTGGTTCTGAATGGAAGGGCCATCGCTCAACGGATAAAAGGTACTCCGGGGATAACAGGCTGATACCGCCCAAGAGTTCATATCGACGGCGGTGTTTGGCACCTCGATGTCGGCTCATCACATCCTGGGGCTGAAGTCGGTCCCAAGGGTATGGCTGTTCGCCATTTAAAGTGGTACGCGAGCTGGGTTTAGAACGTCGTGAGACAGTTCGGTCCCTATCTGCCGTGGGCGTTGGATGATTGAGAGGGGCTGCTCCTAGTACGAGAGGACCGGAGTGGACGAACCTCTGGTGTTCGGGTTGTCACGCCAGTGGCATTGCCCGGTAGCTAAGTTCGGAATCGATAACCGCTGAAAGCATCTAAGCGGGAAGCGAGCCTCAAGATGAGTCATCCCTAGGACTATAAGTCCTCTAAAGGGTTGTTGGAGACTACGACGTAGATAGGTCAGGTGTGTAAGCGCTGTGAGGCGTTGAGCTAACTGATACTAATTGCCCGTGAGGCTTAACCATACAACACCCAAGGGGTTTTGACGGACTCAAAATAGAACGTTGAATGTGTAAGAACGAGAATTAAGAAACA
>NZ_LNTY01000008.1 GCF_001559595.1 Enterovibrio coralii
CACTTAGTTGGGTCTGTAGCTCAGGTGGTTAGAGCGCACCCCTGATAAGGGTGAGGTCGGTGGTTCGAGTCCACTCAGACCCACCAACTTCTTTCGAAGTTGGTTACTAAGTACATTGATGGGGCTATAGCTCAGCTGGGAGAGCGCTTGCATGGCATGCAAGAGGTCGACGGTTCGATCCCGTCTAGCTCCACCACTCTTTAAGCACACTTCTCTTGAAAGAAGAGAGGTCAAAGTGTTCTTAGAAAGTGGTCTTCCGAAAGGAAACATCATCAC
>NZ_LNTY01000009.1 GCF_001559595.1 Enterovibrio coralii
ACACTTAGTCGGGTCTGTAGCTCAGGTGGTTAGAGCGCACCCCTGATAAGGGTGAGGTCGGTGGTTCGAGTCCACTCAGACCCACCAACTTCTTTTGAAGTTGGAATACTAAGTTTATTGATGGGGCTATAGCTCAGCTGGGAGAGCGCTTGATTTGCATTCAAGAGGTCTGCGGTTCGATCCCGCATAGCTCCACCACTCTTTAAGCACATTTGCTAAGTGTTCTTAAAAAGTGGTCGTTCGAAAGAACCATCACATGCTCTTTAAAAATCTGGAAAGCTGACTAAACAAACTTATTAAGTTTGTTTGTAAAGTTCTCAAATGTTGATTCGAAAGAATTGACGCAAAACACATTCAAGTGTTCTTGGGTTTTGCGAAAGCAAAAC
>NZ_LNTY01000010.1 GCF_001559595.1 Enterovibrio coralii
TTGCCTTCTCCACCATCAATACGGTCATTGCCCCATTCGCCATAGAGCTTGTCATTGCCCGTGCCGGATTGAAGTAAGTCGTTACCGTGACCACCGACCAATAGGTCATCGCCGTGTTCGCCGACTAAATGGTCATCACCGTTGTTCCCGTAAAGGCGGTCGTTGTGGTTACCACCGTTGACGTAGTCATTCCCTTCGCCGCCGGAGAGGCCGTCATTACCATCTTGACCATGTATACGGTCATTGTGATTTCCGCCGTCAACGCCATCATTGCCAGCACCGCCATAGATTAGGTCGTTGCCGTCCTGTCCGTAGATGGTGTCATTGTGGTTGCCGCCATCGACGACATCATCGCCGCTGCCAGCCCAAATACGATCATGGCCATCTTCACCGTAAATGGTGTCGTTACCAGCATCTCCGCCGATAACGTCATTGCCCGTGCCACCTTTGATGAGGTCGTTACCGTCCTGACCTGTCAGGTGATCGTCACCGTCTTGACCGTAGACTTCATCATTACCAGCACCACCTTGCAGGGTGTCGTTACCCCATTCGCCGTAAAGCTTATCGTTTTCTGTCCCACCTTGAAGGAAGTCATTGCCATGTCCACCGACCAGCAAGTCATCACCGTGCTCGCCGACTAAGTGGTCATCGCCGTTATTGCCGTAAATTCGGTCGTTGTGGTTACCGCCGTTGACATAGTCGTTACCTTCACCACCGGAGAGGCCATCATGACCGTCATTGCCGTAGACACGGTCATTCCCTGTGCCACCATCAATACCATCGTTCCCTGATCCCCCTGAAAGGGTGTCGTTGCCATCTTGGCCATAGATGACATCGTTCCCGCTCCGCCATCTACGGTGTCATGTCCTTTACCTGCTTCAACGTGGTCGTTGCCGCTACCTGCGTTAATTTTGTCGTTGCCGTCCTGACCGTAAAGCTTGTCGTTATCATCACCGCCATCAAGCTCATCATCACCGGCTCCGCCGACAAGTACATCATTCCCGGCACCACCAAACAGCCGGTCATTGTGATTGCCGCCGTCGAGGTGGTCGTTACCTGTGCCTCCAACTAACGTGTCATTGCCATCCTGACCATAAAGCACATCGTTTTCAGCACCGCCATCTAGGTAATCATTGCCAGAACCACCAAGTAAGCGGTCTGCGCCACTTTCTCCATAAAGCGAGTCATTTTCTGTGCCGCCATCGAGCGTATCGTTATGGTCACCGCCATAAAGAATGTCATCGCCGCTTCCGCCAGTGAGAGTATCTGTACCTGAGCCGCCGTACGCTTTGTCATCACCTGCTTCACCATGCAATACGTCATTGCCGTCTTCGCCAAACAGGGAATCGTTTCCGTTACCAGCATGGATCACGTCGTTGCCGCCGATGATGGCATTGTTAACAGCATCATCGCGTGGCGGGATGCCTCCAACGCCTTGCGGAACCTTGGTGCCAGCATCACCAAACAGAACGTCGTCTCCATCGCCGCCCTGAACGTTATCGTTACCCGCATCGCCATAAACGGTATCGTTATCAGCACCACCATCCAGTGCGTCGTTTCCTTCACCACCGGCCAGCGTGTCATCGCCTTCGTTGCCTTTCAGCGTATCTTTGCCTTCTCCGCCAAAAAGCTTGTCAGAACCCGTGCCGCCGTTTAGTTGGTCATCTCCAGTGCCGCCGTAAAGACTGTCATTGCCAGCACCGCCGTTAAGAATGTCATTTCCCGCTTCGCCATGAAGGGCGTCATCGCCGTCATCACCATTCAGTGTGTCATTGCCGTTACCACCCCAAAGCGCATCGTTGCCAGTTCCACCGTTTAGTTTGTCATTGCCTTCGCCACCCCAAAGGATGTCGTTCCCGGCATCGCCATAAAGCTCATCATCGCCGTCCTCACCAAAGACGATATCGTTGCCTTCACCGCCGCGGGCAACATCATCACCTGTGCCTGAACGCACTTTGTCATCACCTGTTCCGCCGTCAATGGTGTCATTTCCTTCGCCACCAAAAAGGCGATCTTGCCCTGAACCGCCACTTAATGTGTCGTTTCCTGCACCACCTTCAACGAGATCATCGCCATCATCACCAAACAGGTTGTCATCGACAAAGCCGCCCCTGACCCAGTCATTACCAGCGTCACCATGAACTTCGTCTGTTCCATCACCTCCGATAACCGTGTCATCACCATCACCGCCATAGATATAATCAGTATCGCCGTCTCCTTGAATATGATCGTCACCGCCGTAGCCATAAATAATGTCTTTACCCGGCGTGCCTTTGAGTTTGTCGTTTCCTTCTGTTCCTTTGATGATGTTCGCCATAACCTTGCTCCAAAATAGATACAGTTGACCAACTTATTATTTAATTTTTGTAATGATTATCCTTGTGCAAGGTAGGTGTATAACATCTATTCACGGCTGAGAAGGTAGAGGTTGTCTTTCAGGTGAGACAAAAAATAGAGAGAATTAGGTATCTCTTAAAAAAGGACTAAATAAGTACCAGCTAAAGCTGGCCTAAAAAGTAGAACAAGTATGTAAGTATAATTTACATTCGAAAGCTGAAAGAAAGCGTTCAATGTTAACTGATTGAAAATAAATGATAATTAGACAAGCAGTCAGTATTGAATGAGTTGGATATTCAAATTGATGCGCAGATGCTTTGTAACAATATGTTGCAAAGTGGTAAAACATGATGAAATAAGAATGAATTCTATGCGGAATAGCCTCAATCATGAGACAGCTATTCTTGATGTATAGCAATGGTATTTTTACAGAATCGAATTTGAGTATTGGTTGCTATTGCTCTATCCAAATCAAAAGGTAAGAAAAATATCTAGACGTAATGCCTGTGAATATAAGCAAATTAAAGCATAAGCTAATATGAAAGGTATTTCTCAGTGATTGGTTTTTCATCTCTAGTTAGAGATTAGTAAGAATCCATTGATATTTTCTGGCCTTATACATTACTAATACTTTAGTCGAGTGGTATGTGAACTTTGATTTGAATGTCTCACTAAATGGAATATTACCTTTCTTGCATGATATGAGACGAGTTATTTGGCCATAAAGATATTCAATTTTTTCGAATAATTATGATTTCAAGCGTCTCACATGAATACGTTGTCGCGTTTCGGGCACTCATGCTGAAGGACGAGGAAGTATCTAGAATGGAAGGGAATGGGCAATAATTATCGAGAGGGCAAAGGTGGAAAAGCCACAAGCACAAAAAAAACGACTCGCACATCTTAATGCTATTCGCGCGTTTGAGGCCTCTGCGCGTCACCTGAGTTTTGCTTCCGCGGGACAGGAATTAAATGTATCGGCTGCAGCTGTTGGTCAACAAGTTCGTCAATTGGAAGAGTGGTTAGGCGTTAAGCTTTTTGAACGCGCGCCATCAGGGGCTTCTCGGCTGAGCCTCACCGATAATGCTGCACTTGCACTGCCAGATATACAAACAGGTCTTAATCATCTCGGCATGGGGTTGGATATCATGCGAGGTGTGAAAGATGAAAACGTGATTGTTGTTTCCGCAAGCCCGTCGATTTCCTCCAAATGGTTGCTACCACTGCTTGATGCGTTCCATGCTCTACACGTTGATCTTGATATCCATTTAGAAACGGATGTCACCCTTGTTGATTATGCAGAGAAGGGGATTGATATCGGCATTCGATATGGGCTGGGCAATTGGCCGGGTTTGACGTCCCAACACCTGATGTTTGAAGACGTATTTCCTGTATGCGCACCAAGCTATGTTGAATCGGCGGGTTTGAGTGGTGAGCTTCCTAACTCATTGGAAGGTTGCACGCTACTTTATGACTTCTCAGTCCCGAACAATCCGGCGTACCCTAGCTGGAAGGAGTGGTGTGAGAAATTGCGTGTCACTGAACCACAACATGCGCATGGACTGAAGATCAATAACTTCTCGGGCGTGATGGAATCTGCAGTGAGGGGGAACGGGATTGCGCTGGGAAGAGGACGATTAATATCAGAGGAATTAGATTCTGGGCAGTTAGTGGCACCATTTGGCAAAGTTCAGAGCAGATTTCGCTCCCAGTTTTGTTACTACCTCGTTTGGCCGGAAGGCGCAGTGTTAAGTGACAGCGTGTTGGTATTTCGCGACTGGCTTTTGGCTCAAACGCAATGATTGCCCAATAAAAAGGGGCTGACATCGTCAGCCCAGTCTCAATGAGGCAGTTTAAACGTTAGATTGAAAGGGACCGCAATATCTAACAGCCTCGGAGCTTGAAGCGCGTCATCTCTTTGCTTTCTCGCAAAGACATACTCTTCCTCAGACGTATCTTGTCTAAGCATGACGTTCCTTTTCTTCTGCCAATCCAAACGAACACAACTTGTTGGTGGTGCGCCAAGTGGCGGATAGTCATGGCACAGATAAACATTGGTGTGATCTGGCAAGGTATAGAGTCTTTTGATGGACGTAAAGAGTGACTCTGCGCTTCCTCCCGGAAAGTCCGTACGGGAGGTTCCTTTATCCGGCGCGAAAAGCGTATCGCCAACGAACAGGTGATTCTTGATTTTGTATGCAACACACGCTGGTGTATGTCCCGGAGTTTCGATCACCTCGACGATATGATCACCGAAATACAGGTGGGAATTCTGTTCCACAAGGAAATCAAAATTGGCCAATTTGCTCAGGCCAAACTTAGTTTTCCAGTGCATGAAAACATCGTGAATACGTTTCCCTATGACGGTTTTTCCTCCTTCGTTACTTTTGACATAGTCAGCCGCAGACAAGTGATCGGCATGGATATGCGTATCTAAAATGTATTTTATCTGCAGCCCCTTCTTCTTAATAAACTTAATCACATCATCAATGTGAGAAGTGCCGATCTCTCCATCTCGATAATCCAGAACAGGATCGATAATCATGCGAGTCCACTGTCTGAAACGACGTAGGTGAACGAGCCAGTTTCGGCATGAAAAAAGGGATGTACTTTCATGATTGCTTGTCCAACGTTACTGTTGAGAAAAACAAGGGCGTGTGCTCATTCGTTCTCGCCATGCGATGAGATGAGCCAGAGCGGGTGGGATGCTCAGTTTCGCGAAATCCGCAAATGCCAACCCATAGAACAAGGTGATATCCGCCATGGAAAACTGTTCACCTGCAACAAAGGGGCGATTTGCGAGTAAGCGATTGAAATATTCGAAGCCACTGACCGCACGTTGCTTCTGGTGCTGACCCCACTCGCTGCATTGATACGTCTCAATCGAGGGGCCTAGCCCGTCAGTTGCATGGTGGAAGTAGGTGCCGACTGCATCCATGACCAGCGACTCAGCGCGACGTTGCATCATGTGAACAATGCCACGCTCTAGCGGTGACCTGCCTGTTAATGATGCCCCTTCAAAATACGCATCGATATATTCCGTAATGGCGGTGGATTCGGAAATGAATTCACCTTCCGGTGTTTTTAGAACGGGTACGGTACCCAATGGGTTCATGGCGTAGAAAGCAGATGTTCTGTGTTCAAGGTTCATCACGTCTACCTCCACAAACGACACGTCTTGCAGGGCATTTTTCTCTGCCAATGCCGCTCGAATCCTAGCGGGATTTGGAAAGCCGGTGGTTTCAAAGATGACGATTTGGTTTTCTGTAGACATAAGTGCTCCTTAGCCGGGAATATCCCGTCTATCTCCAATGAGTGAGGGTGTTTGGAAGTAGCTAGCCGTTAAATGTCAGAGCCGAAATTCATTCGCAATGACCCGTTGGCAATGAGCCATTAGCAACGAACTTGGCCAGCACCTTTTTTGCGGTAAACCTTTGCGCCTTCGTCAGTCGAGATTGCCAGCGGTGTGTGGGGAGGGAACCTTAGCCAAGAACGGGTAGGGTAACCTTGACCATTAACCGTTAACGTTCCACTGATGATAAAAAACTCGTTGAGCGCGTCTTCTTCGGCTTCTTGGCGTTCAAAGCCAGCTTTGTATTGGTGAAGAGATGTTTCTTCTTTAGAAGATTGCCAAAGGATCAAACGCGATTCATGTTGAGATACAGGCATCCACAACTGTTCGTTGGTGTTGAGCGCGAACGTTGCTTCTTCTTCGGGCGGGAGTTGTGAAAGCTTAACGAAGATTTCACAGCCTTCGTCAGTAAACGGGCGATGAGATGAACCCACAGGATTTCTCACGTACCAGCCTTCACTGAAGTCGCCGTTTTGGTCAGAGAAGGTGCCACTTAGGACGATAAACTCTTCGCCGCCAGGGTGGGAGTGAGATTTGAAATAGCTCTCAGGGGCATAGCGCACGCAAGAGGTTGCGCGTTTCACCACTTCGTCGCCGCATCGTTCAAACATCATTCTTTCAACGCCAGCCATTGGCGTTGGGCTAAATAGCACATCACCGCCTTGGATTTGAACCGCCTGTGTGAGGTCGATATTCAGTTCTAAATAGGTCTGATTAACCAATTTTGATGAAGACATTGTCCTTTCCTTTGTGAACGCTTTCTATGTTTTACAGGATAGGAGGATGCTTTTGTTTTAACGACGCATAAAAACTTGCCGACAGGCACAGAAAAACTTTTTCAGTATTTTCTAAAGCACGCTAATTTGCTGAATTTGGGCATAAAAAAACCCGCCAGTCGGCGGGTTTTGAATAAGGTGTGATTGCTTATGCCAGCAGTTCTTTCGCTGTCTCAACCACGTTTTCTGTGGTGAAGCCGAACATCTTGAACAGTTGGTCAGCA
>NZ_LNTY01000011.1 GCF_001559595.1 Enterovibrio coralii
CGACCGTAGCTCAGCTGGATAGAGTACCTGGCTACGAACCAGGCGGTCGGAGGTTCGAATCCTCCCGGTCGCGCCATTTCACTTTCAAACCCGATTGATGCCTATTTCAATCATGCCTGCGCGACCGTAGCTCAGCTGGATAGAGTACCTGGCTACGAACCAGGCGGTCGGAGGTTCGAATCCTCCCGGTCGCGCCATTTCTTCTTCTTTTGCATGTTCATGCAATTCAAAAGAATAAATCCTTACTTTTTGTAACACATCCTTTTCAATACCCTAATTCTTTTCTATTGTTTTGCCAGTTCTCAGAACTTTCCAATCGCATAAACCCAAAAAAAACCCATAAACCACACAATAAAACACTATTTTTTAGCATGTTTTTTTGGCAACAAATCCAGTAGCCATTCCTCAAACCGAAATTAACATCTTGGCAACAATTGCGTATTTTTATTGCGTCAGAGGCCGAAAATGGCGCAATTCGTGAACATTACAGGATTGTCATCATTGTCATTTGTTAGTATTTTGACCACCTACTTAAATGAATAAGTAAAATCTCAAAAAAAGTCACACCCAATTTTCGAGATTGACGGGACTGACTTAACTTTTCGTTTTGTCAGTAGGATGCAAAGGAAGCAAAGATATGGATCTGGGAAGTACACTCCAGCAGGCTGCCGCGCTCATGCTCACAGGTATGGCGGTGGTTTTCATTTTTCTCACCATTTTGATTGGCTTGGTCAAACTCATGTCCAAGCTTGTCCCTGAAGAACTGCCGCCTCAAACTGCCTCGACAACCACGCCTTCAAGAAACGTGAGCGGGCAAATTCCGGGGGAAACCATCGCAGCAATTTCCGCTGCAGTGCACAAATACCGTAGTCGCCAGCGCTAGCTGATGCGAAACATACAATTACAAGGAGTTATGTCGTATGTCTAAGCCACTCGCTATAACAGATGTTGTCTTGCGCGATGCGCACCAATCATTATTTGCAACACGTATGCGCCTTGATGACATGTTACCGATCGCCGCAGCGTTGGACGATATCGGCTACTGGTCATTGGAAACGTGGGGCGGAGCAACGTTTGATGCGTGTATTCGTTACCTAGGCGAAGATCCATGGGTACGCCTGCGTGAGCTGAAAAAAGCCATGCCGAAGACCCCAATGCAAATGCTGTTGCGTGGTCAGAACCTATTGGGTTACCGCCACTACGCGGATGACGTTGTCGATAAGTTCGTTGAGCGTGCGCACGCCAACGGTATGGACGTGTTCCGTATCTTCGACGCAATGAATGACGTGCGTAACTTTGAACGCGCAGTCAAAGCAGCCGTTAAAGTCGGTGCACATGCCCAGGGTACGCTTTCTTATACCACCAGCCCTTATCATACCCTGGAAACATGGACCGATCTGGCGAAGCGTCTTGAAGACCTTGGCTGCCATTCTCTGTGTATCAAAGACATGTCTGGCCTGCTCAAGCCTTACGAAGCGGAAGAGCTGATCTCTCGCATCAAAGCGTCAACAGACATTCCGTTGGCACTGCACTGCCACGCGACAACCGGCCTTTCTACCGCAACGGCGGTGAAAGCGGTAGAAGCGGGTATCGATATTTTGGATACCGCCATCTCGTCAATGAGCCAGACTTACGGTCACACGCCAACTGAAACCGTGGTGGCGATGCTGCAAGGTGCTCAGCGCGATACGGGCTTGGATCTTGAGAAGCTGGAGCCAATCGCGGCGTACTTCCGTGAAGTGCGTAAGAAGTACGCGAAATTTGAAGGCCAACTGAAAGGCATCGACTCGCGCATTCTGATTGCACAGGTGCCAGGCGGTATGCTGACCAACATGGAAAGCCAGCTCAAAGAGCAAGGCGCAGCGGATCGCATGGATGAAGTACTCCAAGAAATCCCGCGCGTTCGTGAAGATCTGGGCTTCATTCCTCTGGTAACGCCAACGTCTCAAATCGTAGGTACCCAAGCGGTTATCAACGTATTGACGGGCGAGCGCTACAAGAGCATCACCAAAGAAACAGCAGGTGTGTTGAAAGGCGAATACGGCGCAGCACCGACTGACGTAAACCAAGAGCTGCAAGCACGTGTGCTTGACGGTGGTGAAGCGATCACTTGCCGTCCAGCGGATCTGCTTAAGCCTGAACTGCACATTCTGACTGACGAGCTGATCGCGAAGTCAAAAGAAGAAGGCATCTTGCTGGCAGAAGCACAAGTCGATGACGTACTGACGTATTCTCTGTTCCCACAAGTGGGCCTGAAGTTCCTGAAAAACCGTGGCAACCCTGACGCGTTTGAACCTGCACCGGGTAAAGAGCCTGCGCCAGTGGCAGAAGCACCGAAAGCGGCAGCTCCTGCACCTGCAGCGGGCGCAACCGAAGCGTACAGCGTTCAGGTGAACGGCCAGACCTATGATGTGGTGGTTGGTCCTCAAGGCGAACTGACCTCAGTAACGCCTGCAGCAGCATCTCCAGCTGCGGCTCCAGCGCCAGCACCAACGGCAGGCACAGCGGAAGCGGTTGCAGCACCGCTGGCAGGTAACATCTTTAAAGTGGTTGCGAAACAAGGCAACGAAGTTCAAGAAGGCGATGTCCTGCTTATCCTTGAAGCGATGAAGATGGAAACCGAAGTCCGCGCTGCACGCTCTGGTGTTGTACAAGATGTCATGGTGAAAGAGGGTGATTCAGTCACTGTTGGTTCGCCACTGATGAGCCTGGCGTAAGAGGGTAAACATGGAAGGTTTATTGATCCTCTGGTCTGAAACAGGTCTGGCAAATTTTGACTTTGGCCAGCTGGTGATGATCACCGTCGGCTGTGTGCTACTTTTCTTAGCAATTCGCAAGGGCTTTGAGCCCTTGCTGTTGCTGCCGATTGGTTTTGGTGCAGTGTTGGCAAACATCCCGAATGCGGGCTTCACTGAGCCAGGTGGTGTGCTTTACTACATCTACTACGTGGGTATTGAATCCGGTATCTTCCCGCTCCTGATCTTCATGGGCGTGGGCGCGATGACCGATTTTGGTGCCTTGATTGCTAACCCTCGTACGCTTTTGTTAGGTGCGGCGGCGCAGTTCGGTATCTTCGCAACCTTGTTTGGCGCGATCTTGTTGAACCTGATCCCGGGTATGGACTTCACACTGGCTGATGCGGCGTCTATCGCCATCATCGGTGGTGCAGATGGCCCAACGGCGATCTTCTTGGCAAGCCGACTCTCGCCAGACTTGCTCGGTGCGATCGCGGTCGCGGCATACAGCTACATGGCACTGGTGCCAATCATCCAGCCGCCAATCATGAAAGCACTGACCACGCCGGAAGAGCGCAAGATCAAGATGGACCAGCTCCGTCATGTCTCGAAGACCGAGAAGATCATCTTCCCGCTGGCCGTTCTGATGATGGCAATCTTGTTCCTGCCTTCAGCAACGCCGCTGGTCGGTATGTTCTGTCTGGGTAACTTGATGCGTGAGAGTGGCGTGGTTGACCGTCTGTCGAACACGGCGCAGAACGAGCTGATCAACATCGTGACCATCTTCTTGGGTCTGGCTGTTGGTTCTAAGCTTCAAGCGAACGAGTTCCTGCAGTTTGAAACTCTGGGTATCTTGGTATTGGGTGCGGTTGCGTTCAGTATCGGTACCGGCGCAGGTGTTCTGATGGCGAAATTGCTGAACAAGTTCAGCAAAGATGCTATCAACCCATTGATTGGTGCCGCGGGCGTATCGGCAGTGCCGATGGCTGCGCGTGTTGTGAACAAGGTAGGTCTTGAGGCGAACTCTCAAAACTTCCTGTTGATGCACGCAATGGGACCAAACGTAGCGGGTGTATTGGGCTCAGCAGTAGCTGCCGGTGTACTGTTGGCACTGGTTGGCTAACCCCATTTACGCAGAAATAAAATAAACAGGCGGAAGGCATTGAGTCTTCCGCCTTTTTTATCGACACTGTTCGTCACTCACTGAGCAAGTAAGGACGACAGGTATGTCTCAAAACCTTCAACTGGCTATCACCGCATTTGGTGGCCCTGAAACCCTCAAGCTTCAACACACTTCTGTTCCAACGCCAAACGACAACCAAGCCTTGGTGAAAGTCGCGTTTGCTGGCGTGAACCCAATTGATGCCAAAACCCGTGCGGGATTGGGTTGGGGCGCGGAGAAAATCAAAGACAGTTTGCCTTGGGTGCCGGGCTTTGACGCGGCAGGCACGATTGTGTCTGATGCGGGGGCGTTCAAGGCAGGTGATCGTGTTGTTGGGCGCATCGTTGAAGGTGGCGGTTATGGACAATACCTTTGCGCTGATCTTGATGCCCTTTCTCGTATTCCAGATGGCGTGTCTTTTGAGCAAGCTGCATGTCTGCCTGTCGCAGGGTTAACTGCGCTGCAAGCATTGGAGCTTGCAGATGTTCAAGCAGGCGATCGCGTGTTAGTCCTTGCGGGTGCCGGTGGCGTTGGCCACATTGCGATTCAGCTTGGTAAAGCCAAAGGCGCAGAAGTGTTCGCAAGCTGTTCATCAGCCAATACCGACTTTGTGTCTTCATTAGGCGCAACGGCGCTGGATTACAGAGACCAAGCGTTGGATGCGCAGGTACAGGACATCGATGTCTTGATTGACCTAATGGGCGGTGATGTGGGCGAAGCAGCACTGGCTTGCGTCAAGGCTGGCGGTCGCGTGGTTACGGTACCCACAATCACAGCCCCGCGTATTATTGATGCCGCAAAAGAGAAAGGCATAGAAGCGCAGGGGATGTTGGTTAAGCCTAACACTCAGCAACTCGATATGCTGACAGCAGCCATTGAAGCCAAATCCTTACTTGTCGAAATCACCAAAATTTATCCGCTTGAACAAGGCGTTCAGGCGCATGTCGATATTCAATCTGGCCGCACACGCGGCAAAATCTTGCTGGAGATGCCTTGATGAGTCGTTACGACCAATATGACGCCTTTATTTTTGATATGGATGGAACGCTGATAGATTCCATGCCGGGACACTTTGGTGCCTGGCAACAAACCGCGTCAGATTTTGGTTTTGAAGTAGACAAAGAGTGGTACTTAACCCGTTTTGGTAGTCCAACACTGCTGACGGCAAAATCCTTAGTGGAAGACTTTGGGCTGGATATTGACCCAAAAGTATTGGCGGAGCGTAAAACAGAACACTTTGTCAGTCTGCTCGACAAATACGTAGAAGTGCTGCCGTTTGCCGACGTCGCGCGCCGCTATGCGGGCAAAAACCGATGGCAGTGGGAACGGGCACCATGTCCGGCCTTGCGACCGACATGCTTAAAAAAGCCGGCCTGTATGAGCTGTTTGATGTGGTCGTGGGTGCTGAACACGTCGAGGCACACAAACCCGCTCCAGACACCTTCTTGCACTGTGCCGAGCTTTTGAATGTTGCGCCAAGCAAATGTCTGGTGTTTGAAGATGCCGATTTTGGTGTGGATGCCGCGGTAGCAGGCGGAATGGATGTCATTGATGTACGGGTGACAGACGTTGGATTGGATTAGTGGTGATTCGGCACTGTGGGTTCTATTTTCAACCGGTTTTCTCAGTGCCACTTTGCTGCCGGGAGCTCAGAAGCCAATCTGATTTTCCTGCTCAAAGAAAGCAGTTATGGCATCGCCATATTGGTGCTTGTCGCGACATTAGGTAACACGCTTGGCGGCATGACCAACTATTGGATTGGTCGATTTATTCCAGAGCGAACCCTGTCGCAAAAACATGGTCAAAAGGCCATTAGCTGGCTGCAAAAGTATGGCTATTGGACCTTATTGCTGAGCTGGTTGCCGATCATCGGTGACCCTTTGTGTCTCGCTGCGGGATGGCTTCGTCTCAAGCAGCGTTGGTGCTGGTTGTTGATTGCGCTCGGAAAAGGCGTGAGATATTTGCTGTTGGCACTGATCACCCGTGGACTGCTCAGTATTTGAAGCTTAAAACAACACGAGACGGTCTATCTCCTCTCGTGTTGTCATTGAAATTTGAAGGATAGCGTGTGCGTTACTTTTTTCTTACGGCAGTCGCGCTAGGACTGTCCGGCTGTGGAGCGTATCAAGCCTCCACGACTATGACGCTACCTGAAGGCGTCACCTTCGTTGAAGAACATAAAGCAGCAGGCAATGGCCCTGCGATCCCCTACCAAAAATACACATTAGATAACGGACTGACTGTTATCCTGCATCCTGATAAGTCCGATCCTTTGGTGCATGTCGATGTGACTTATCACGTGGCTCTGCCCGTGAAGAGGCTGGTAAATCTGGTTTTGCACATTTCTTTGAGCACATGATGTTCCAAGGCTCGGAGCATGTTGGCGATCAACAGCACTTTAAAATGGTGACGGAATCAGGCGGTAGCGTAAACGGCACCACCAATCGTGATCGCACCAACTATTACGAAACCGTGCCTGCCAACGAGCTGGAAAAAATGCTGTGGCTGGAGTCCGACCGCATGGGCTTCTTGCTCAATGCCGTCTCTCAGCGCAAGTTTGAAATTCAACGCGATACCGTGAAAAACGAGCGCGCGCAGAACTTTGATAACCGTCCATATGGGCTGGTTCAGGAAACACTTGCGGCAACCTTGTACCCGCCGCAACATCCTTACAGTTGGCCGACTATTGGTTACGTGGATGATCTCAACAGTGTCGACGTCAACGATCTGAAAGACTTCTTCCTGCGTTGGTATGGCCCTAACAATGCCACGCTCACTATCGGCGGGGACATCAATGTGCCTCAAACCCTCGCATGGGTAGAAAAATACTTTGGGGATATTCCTGAAGGTCCTAAAGTGAAGAAGGCTGACAAGTGGCCTGTGACCATTGATGCCGACCGCTTTGTGACACTCGAAGATAAAATCCAACAGCCTATGCTGGTCATGAGCTGGCCGACAGAATACCCAGATGCTGACGAGCGATTGGCACTGGATATGCTGGCATCAGTGTTGGGGCAAGGCAGAAACAGCCTGCTTTACCAAGATTTGGTGAAACCGGGCAAAGCACTGAGCGCAAGTGCGTACCAAGACTGTGGTGAGCTTGCCTGTAACTTCCAGCTTTATGTGCTGGGCAATCAAGGTGATGATCTGACGGACATTCGTGAAGACGTGATGGATGTGCTGGATACCTTGCAAACCCGCGGCATCAAACAAGATGACCTTGAGCAGGTGAAAGGCAGTGCCGAAGCGGGCGCAGTATTTGGCTTACAGAGCGTGCATGGCAAGGTGGCTCAGCTCGCGTCCAACGAGACCTTCTATGGTGAACCAGACCGTTTGGGGCAATGGCTGAAAGACTTGGATGATGTGACCACCAAAGACGTTGAGCAAGCGTTTGATGATTACATCTGGCACAAGCCGTCGGTCAACGTATCTGTGGTACCTGCGGGTAAAAAGGCACTCGAAGCTGAACCTCAAAACTTCACCCCAGTGCGCGCAGAGCGCGATGACAGCGCGTCTGAAAAAACCGCGATGCGTGAAACCCCAGAGACATTCGACAGAAACATTGTCCCACCACCAAGCGGGGCAGTGACGGTTAAAGTGCCGGAGCTTTATCACTCCAAACTTGGGAATGGCATCGAAATTACCGGTGCCGTATCCGACGAAACGCCGACCGTCGCCATGCACCTTATCATTCCTGCTGGCAGCTTGATGGAACCGGAAGGTAAGAATGGCTTGGCGTCTTTAACCGCCGATCTGATAGCGGAAGGCACCACCAATCAAACCAGCGAGGAAATCGCCGCAGAGTTGGATCGCTTGGGATCAACCGTGAGCTTCAGTGCGTCGTCGAAAGGGACGACAGTCAGCGTGTCTTCGCTGACCAAGAACCTTCGTGAAACCTTGATGATTGCCGGTGACATGCTGTTTAACCCGCGCTTCAGTCAGGAAGACTTTGACCGCTTGAAGAAGCAGGCAATTGAAGGCATTCAATTCAGCCACCAAACGCCACAATGGCAAGCGGGTCAGGCACGACGTGAAGTGTTGTTCAGCGACCCTTGGCATGTGTTGCCTTCTGAAGGCACCAAAGAAACGTTAAGCAGCTTGACGCTCGATGATGTTAAAGCGTTTTACGCCAATAACTACACGCCGGATGATGCCCGACTAATTGCGGTCGGCGACATCGACAAACAAACACTGCTGTCGAAAATCAATGGTCTGAGCCGTTGGAAAGGCCCCGAGGCAAAGGCACCGGAAAAAGCCGTGTTGAAGCAGTACGCAAAACCGCAAATTTGGCTGGTAGACAAACCGGGTGCGCCGCAAAGTGTGGTACAGATGGTGCGCCACGCCATGCCTTATGATGCAACGGGAGAGATGTTCAAAACCCAACTGGCGAACTTTAACCTTGCCGGTAACTTCAACTCGCGATTGAACCTAAACCTTCGTGAAGACAAAGGTTACACCTATGGGGCGGGCGGTTATGTGATTGGCGGTGACAATTCAGGTCGCATTGTGTTTCAGGCTCAGGTGCGCGCAAACAGCACGGTGGATACCGTCAAAGAAATGCGCAAAGAGCTTGGCAACATGGCCACCCATGGTATGACGGATGATGAGCTGTCATTCCTGCGTCTGGCGGTAGGACAAAAAGATGCGCTGAGCTATGAAACGCCGGGAGACAAAGCCGGTCTTATTGCAAACATCATGCGCCATGATTTGCCGTCTGATTACAAGGCTCAGCAGAAAGCCATCATTGAATCCATTAACACAGAAACCCTCGATGCGTTGTCGCAAAAATGGTTCCAACCAGACGACTATCAGGTGATTGTTGTGGGTGATGCAGCGTCCCTTGAACCGTCCTTAAAGACGTTGGGTCTGCCTGTAAAACGTTTATTGATTGAGAATTGAATAACTTTTTACAGATAGTTAGGTAAAGTTAAAAAAGAGTGAGATGGCTTTTGCAGAAAAGAGTGATTATGCTTAGCCATCTTACTGTTTAAAAATATAAACGAGTACAGCCTTGACTAGTTTTACCCAAAGGTTGGCGGCGTTTTCTGAGCATCCAGAAGCGCTAGCAGGTATTGGACGTGGTGTGGAGCGTGAAGCGCTACGTATTACACCGAAAGGAACCCTGTCGTCTGCCGCACATCCAGAGGCGTTAGGCTCTGCCCTGACCCACAAATGGATCACCACTGATTTTGCAGAGCAGTTGCTGGAGTTCATTACCCCAGTAAGCCATTCAGTGCCTGAAATGCTGACTCAGTTGCAGGATATTCACCGCTTCACGTACCGTGCAATGGACGGTGAGTCACTGTGGCCACTTTCCATGCCATGTTACGTGGCGCAAGAAGACGACATTACGCTTGCCCAATATGGTTCGTCGAATGTTGGTCGCATGAAAACCTTGTACCGCCAAGGCCTGAAGCACCGCTACGGCAGTGTGATGCAGATTATCTCTGGCGTGCACTTTAACTTCTCTTTCTCTGACCGTTTTTGGCAGCAGTTGTTTGGCGATCAAACACCGTATGCGCGTCAGGAGTCTATCTCCGATGCCTATTTTGGTTTGATCCGAAATTACTACCGCTTCGGTTGGATGATCCCGTATCTGTTTGGTGCATCACCGGCACTTTGTGGATCGTTCATCAAGAAGACCGACTCCTCGCTGGATTTTAAAACCATAGGCCAGGGTACCTGCTATCTGCCTTACGCCACGTCGTTGCGTTTGAGCGATCTGGGTTACACCAACAGCGCGCAAAGCGGTTTGAAGATTGGCTTTAACAGCTTGAGCAATACCTTCAGGGTGTGCGTGCGGCGATCGGTACGCCGTCGGCGGATTTCGCCAAGATCGGTGTGAAAGATGACGCGGGTTACCGTCAATTGAATGCCAATGTGCTGCAGATTGAAAACGAGCTCTACGCACCTATCCGTGCTAAGCGTGTGGCGAAAAGCGGCGAAAAACCGTCAGAAGCCCTTGAACGTGGTGGTGTGGAATACATCGAAGTGCGTTCTTTGGACGTAAACCCGTTCACCCCGACGGGCATTGATGAAACACAAGCCTACTTCTTGGATTTGTTCCTGACCTGGAGTGTGTTGTCTGAGTCCGAGCCGATGACAGATTGCGAACTGCAATGCTGGCGTGAAAACTGGAACAAGATTGTTCTGGAAGGCCGTAAGCCGGGCCTGACGCTGCAGATTGGTTGTGAAGGTGAGCAACTGACACAAGCTGAATGGGGCAAGCGCGTGTTTGCTGATTTGGCTGAGCTGGCCGTACTGATGGACAAAGCCTACGGTGGCGACAAGTACCAGTCGGTCTGTCGTGAACTGTCGAGTTGGTTCGAAGACCCAGACAAAACTTTGTCTGCACGCCTTCTGAAGCAAATCATTGCGAATGAAAGCATTGGTAAAGTGGGCCTTTCTATTGCGGCGCAAAACAAAGAGCTGTTTGCCACCGGTGGCTATGATGCGTTCTCCGAGCAAGCTTTCATTGATGAAAGTGCGGCGAGCTTGTCGCGCCAAAAAGATGTGGAGCAGGGCGACGCTATCAGCTTTGAACAGTATCTGGCTGAGTATTTTGGTGATAGTGTATCGCTCTAATAAGATACCTTCGCACATAGAATGACAGACAGGTCGGTATCTCCGGCCTGTTTTTTTATCTGCGTATCCATGTCAAAACATTAGGGACTGTTATGCGTTTTTCTCCCAAGTGGCTGCTCGTGCTGGCACCATTGGTGTTGTCAGGTTGTGCAACGCCACCACCTAAAAACCCCGATAACCTCTGCAGCATTTTCCGCGAGTACGATGACTGGTATGAAGATGCGGTTGATATGGAAGACGACTGGGGAACGCCGATTCACATTGCCATGGCGTTTGTAAAACAAGAAAGCTCTTACATCCATGATGCCTTGCCGCCGCGCGACTATGTGCTGGGCTTTATTCCGTGGGGACGCGTAAGCAGTGCTTATGGTTACGCACAGGCGCAAGACCCGGCATGGTCTGATTACCAGAAAGCGACTAATAACGGTGGTTCGCGCACGGACTTCGGCGATGCGCTGCAATTTATTGGTTGGTATACCTCAGAAACGCAGCGTCAGTTAGGTATTTCCAAATGGGATGCTTACAACCAATACCTTGCGTATCATGAAGGACGTGGCGGGTTTAAACGCGGTACGTACAAGTCCAAACCCAAAGTCATGCAAGTGGCGAGAAAGGTTGACCGTCAAGCCAAGACCTACGGCGGTCAGCTACGAAGCTGTCGCGCCGAGCTCGAAGATAATCGCAGCTGGTGGCCGTTTTAACCGCAGTGAAAAAGCACCGATTTCTCGGTGCTTTTTTCGTTTTAGTCGAAGCCCATTTGCTGTCGACCCAATGGCGACAAATCGGCTTCCGTTGCACGGCCTGAATAGGTGCGCTCGTGATGTTCAGGGGCGAAGTCCGGGCAGCTTTCACCCGCCAAAAAAGCGTGGCGTTGCTTGACCAGAAACTGTCTGTTTTTCTCACAATCCGGTGCAGCACCAATGAATAAGACGTTACTGAAACCATCACCGTTGTGCTTGTCCTCCACGGCATGAATCGTATCAGGATGCCACCAGACCGTGTCGCCCGGATTCATTTTGGGAATCGAGACTAAACCTTCTAAAAGCAGCGGATGCCATTGGGCCGAAACCGTCAGTGCCCGCCCCGGTGCCGCGCCACACAAATCCTCATCCGGCACATCATCTTGAATGGCGCGCAGAAGCATATAAGGCATGGCGAGGTAGAAGGCACCATTTGCAGCGTGCCATCACCTTTGCCTTGTGGCGTTAACGCGACCCAGCCTTGAAAGGTGCGAAATACACTGCACACCGCAGGGGAAGGGAACTCTTCGACCTCGATACGGTTAGCCCCATGAAAGGCTTGATAGTCATGCCAATTACCTTGGAAAACATCGTGGTAGACCTTGCGATAGTGTGGCTCTATCCAACGTTCCACCGAACCTGAATCGACGTGAGGAGACAAGCCGAGTGTGGCATCGCCAGGCTCACGGCGTCTGAGGCGATCGGCGTAGCTGGCTTCCAAATCTGGGTTGAAATAGGTATGACCGCCATCTTGCCAAGTCCATAGGTGATTCAGGTGACGACGTGCCTTTGCCATATTGGGATGTTGGCGAGCCCAAATTTGTGCTGGAGACCAGTAAATCCCGAAGATCTGTGGCTTATCTGACTTTAATTGACTGAAGTAGTTATCTTCCACGGTGGGCACATGTTCGTAGTAGCCATTTTCGACGATATAGCGAGAGAGTTTCTCGTTGTGGGCAGTTACTTCGTCGCTTGGCAGCGTGTCGCGAATTATGCAACAACCCGCCCTTTGCACCTGCTGTTTTTGCGCTTCGCTAAACCCGCTTTCAGCGATATCGGAATACGCAAATTGAGGAATGGCTGAGCCGCATTTTTCAGCCTCTTTGATACGCTCGACTTCGGCTTCCATCGCTTTGGTCACGTCCTCAAAGCGCGCCTTGTAATCGGGAGCCTGCGCTTTTAGAGCGGCTTTAAAATCTCGGATCTGCTGCGGCAAGTTTTCCGTGGAGAGAGCCATAGTAACCTCCTACCTGTTTTCTCACTTTTCAGTCATACACGCCAATCGCATAGCAATCGTCAGGCCTTATAAGTGAATCGGAGTGCATATCGATTCTAAACCTGCAATCTGTCGGCGTGATCCATCCCTTGTTTTGAGGTTTACTGCTAACAAAAATGCAACCTCTATCGCACAAATATACTAAGTTTACTGGAACGTTCCAGTTTATTTTTTAATCAGATCGCGATTTGGCTCGTATATAGTTGTAATTGAAAAGGTTGTTTTTCATTTGGCCTGATTTCGTGAGTGAAAGGTGGGTTTTCCATTGGTAGAACGCAAATCTTCACGAGGCGCAGAAGGCCGAAAAGCTACCGTGGTTGATGTGGCAAAAGTGGCGGGTGTGTCGAAATCGACAGTGTCCTTGGTGCTGCGGGGAAGTGATGGTGTAAAGGCCGAAACGGTGACCAAGGTGAATCAGGCCATAGAGCAACTTGGTTATGTCTATAACCGGGATGCGGCGTCACTGAGAAACCGAGAGTCGAACCTTATCGCCATTGTCGCGAACGATTTGGCAAACCCGTATCTGGCGCAAGTCATTATGGCACTTGAGGCCGAGCTCGAACGGCGCGGTTTTATGCCTGTGGTGGTGAATATCAACGAAAGCGTCGCAAGGCAAACCACCATGATTGCTTCACTTCGCGAACACAACGTGGCGGGGTATTTCATGACGCCGGCACCAGAGACTGAAGCGGCATGGCTAAAGGGTTTAGCGACCCAAGAACATCCAGTGATCTGCTTAATGCGAGACGTGGCGGGCAGTGATGTGCCCTATGTGATGCCGGATAACGTGAAAGGGGTTTATCTCGCCACACAATACCTGATCAGCCTTGGCCACAAACGCATTGCTTTTGTAGGCGGGGTAGAAACGATTTCCGATTATCGGGAACGTAAACAAGGGTTTATTCAGGCAATGGAAGAGGCGCAACTGTCCGTGCGGGCAGGAGACATTGTGCCGAGTTCGACCAAGCGTGAAGGCGGAAAGGTCGCACTGCATCGCGTTCTCGACAGTGACAACAGCATCACGGCGGTGATGTGTTTCACCGATGTGGTGGCGTACGGGGTCTACAGCGCCTTAATGGAGCGCGGCCTCACCCCAGGAAAAGAGATTGCGGTTGTCGGGTTCGATGACCTAGAGGACAGCCGATTGATGTCTCCAGCACTTACCACAGTCAGGGTAAATGCTGAGGACATTGGTCGGGTGGCATGTGAGCGTTTGCAGCAATGGCGAGAGAACAACAGCGTGCCGGAAAGTGCCTTAGTTGGTGTGGAGCTGGTGGTGCGTTCTTCGTGCTGCTCCGTGGGGGAACGGGCTGGATGACAAGTCTAGGTTTTCCCGGTGTGAATGGAAGACTGCGGGAACGCAGTTCAACGACAGAGATGGGACAAAAATCATGAAAAAAACAGGCATGATGCAAACCCTGCCCCTCGCAGGCACTTTGCTGCTATCGGCAACCGTTGCTCAGGCAGAAGACGTAGAAGTTCTGCATTGGTGGACATCTGGCGGTGAGGCTGCCGCACTCAATGTTCTGAAAGAAGACCTTGGTGGACAAGGTATTGGCTGGCAGGACATGCCTGTTGCGGGTGGCGGTGGCGGTAACGCCATGACGGTACTGCGTGCTCGTGTTACGTCGGGCAATCCGCCTACCGCGGTGCAAATGCTCGGCTTTGATATTCAGGATTGGGCTGCAGAGGATGTGGTGGCAAACCTGAACAATGTGGCTGATGCCGAAGGCTGGAACGATGTGGTGCCGGGTGCACTGCAAGGGTTTGCCAAATACGACGGCAAATGGGTGTCTGCGCCTGTGAATGTGCATTCCACCAACTGGATTTGGGCCAACAAGAAATTGCTGGATGAAGTCGGTGCCAAGCAGCCTGAAAACTGGGACGAGCTGATTGCGACGCTCGATAAACTTAAAGCTGCGGGTTATATCCCACTCGCGCACGGCGGCCAGCTTGGCAGGACGCCACCATTTTTGATGGTGTTGTGCTGACCACAGGTGGCATCGACTTTTATAAGAAGGCCATGGTTGACTTAGACCCAGAAGCACTGGGTTCGGACACCATGGTGAAAGTGTTTGACCGTATGTCGCAGCTTCGCGGCTACGTGGATAAGAACTTCCCAGGCCGTGATTGGAACCTCGCCTCTGCGTTGGTGATTGAAGACAAAGCGGGCATGCAAATCATGGGCGACTGGGCGAAAGGGGAATTCCTCAAGGCGGGCAAAATACCCAACGAGGATTTCTTGTGTTTCCGCATGCCAGGCACACAAGGCATGGTGACCTTTAACGCCGACCAGTTTGTGATGTTTGATGTGGGCGATTCCAAAGCGCAGCAAGCGATGGCGAAAGCATCATGTCGCCGGAGTTCCAGTCTGCGTTCAACGTGGTGAAAGGCTCAGTGCCAGCGCGTACCGATGTTTCTAACGAAGCGTTTGATGCGTGTGGTAAGAAAGGCATGGCCGACCTGGCTGAAGCAAACAAAAACGGCACCCTTGTGGGCAGTATGGCTCACGGTCATGCAGCGCCAGCGGCAGTGAAAAATGGCGTTTATGATGTGGTGACCAACCACTTCAATGGCGGCATGGACTCGCAGCAAGCAACTAAAGCACTGGTTGCAGCGGTTCAAGACGCACAATAACAAGCGATAAGAGGAAGGGATTCGCCCTTCCTCTTTGTCTTGCTGGACAACCTTACGGATAGTCGTACCTCGCCGTTTGAAGGATCAACTATGGCCTCTGGAAAATACAGCTCGCGGCAATTTTGGCAGCAACTGTTGCCAAAAATCGTCATTGCCCCATCGTTCGCGCTGATCCTCTTTTTTGTCTATGGCTTCATTGCTTGGACAACCTACATTTCATTCAGCCGATCGCGCATGCTGCCTAACTACAACCTTGATGGCTCACGCCCTTACGAGAAACTGTGGAATAGCCTTAACTGGCAGGTCGCACTCGAAAACCTCGCCATTTTCGGCATTCTCTACATCGTGATTTGTTGTGCGCTAGGCCTTTTGCTTGCCATCTTGCTGGACCAAAAAATACGGATTGAAGGCGGGTTAAGACCGATTTTCCTCTATCCCATGGCACTGAGCTTTATTGTCACAGGGACGGCTTGGAAGTGGTTTTTAAATCCCGGCCTTGGCCTTGAAAAAACCATGCACGAGTTTGGTTGGGAGAGTTTCAGTTTTGACTGGCTCATCAATCCCGACATGGCGATATACACGGTCGTTATTGCGGGGGTTTGGCAAACCTCGGGGTTTGTCATGGCGATGTTCTTGGCAGGTTTACGCGGTATCGACAGTGAAATGCTCAAGGCTGCGCAGCTTGATGGTGCATCTTCGTTTCAGATGTACCGCCGGATCATCATCCCTCAGTTGCGCCCTGTGTTTTTGAGTGCCTTTATCGTGCTCGCCCACATGGCGATAAAAAGCTATGACTTGGTGATTGCCTTAACTGGCGGCGGGCCGGGTAATGCCACCGAGCTTCCGGCCACCTTCATGTATTCGTACACCTTCTCCCGAAACCAAATGGCAGTAGGCTCAGCCAGTGCCATCATCATGCTGATGACCATCGCGGCAATCATCGTGCCTTACCTCTACAGCGAGTTGAAGGAGCCTAAGCATGGACAGCATTGATAACAAATCGCCGTTCCAAGGGGCGAAATTTTGGCGGGCGTTGATTTACACCACCTTGATTGTGTTTGCTTGCATGTACCTGTTGCCGCTTTTCGTCATGCTGGTGACCTCGTTTAAAGAGCTGGATGAAATCCGTCAGGGCAACATGCTGGCGCTGCCGCAAGTCTGGACGGTAGAGCCGTGGATATCCGCTTGGGGAACCGCGTGTATCGGCCTGACATGTGAAGGGATCAGCGGGTATTTTTCCAACTCCATTATGATCACTGTGCCTGGGGTGCTGATCTCGACGATCCTCGGTGCTTTGAACGGTTACGTGCTGACTAAGTGGCGTTTCCCCGGACATAAATGGGTGTTCGGCCTCATGCTGTTTGGCTGCTTCATCCCGTTTCAGGTGGTGTTGGTGCCCATGAGTCAGGTGCTCGGCACATTGGGGATAGCGAACACCACCGCTGGGCTGGTCTTGGTGCATGTCATCTACGGCCTTGGTTTCACCACCTTGTTCTTCCGCAACTACTATGAAGCATTCCCGAGTGAGCTTATTCGCGCAGCCATGATTGACGGCGCGGGCTTCTTCCAAATGTTCTTCCGTATTTTACTGCCAAGCTCGGGGCCCATCATTGTGGTCACCATCATTTGGCAGTTCACCAACATCTGGAACGACTTTCTGTTTGGTGCGTCGTTCTCGTCGGGCAGCACGGCACCGATTACGGTGGCACTCAATAACTTGGTGAACTCTTCAACCGGTGTGAAGGAATACAACGTACACATGGCGGGAGCCATGATCGCAGCATTACCGACACTCTTGGTGTATATCCTGGCAGGGCGTTACTTTGTTCGCGGTCTGATGGCAGGCTCAGTAAAAGGATAATCTGAATGGCATCTTTGACACTCAATAACGTGAAAAAACGCTTTGGTCATATCGAAGTTTTGAAAGGGATAGACATTGCCATCGACGATGGTGATTTTCTGGTGCTGGTGGGACCATCAGGTTGCGGCAAGTCCACACTGCTGAACATGATTGCGGGGCTGGACAGTATTAGTGATGGGCAAGTTTCGATTGGGGATGTCGTGATTAACGACCTGCATCCGGCAGACCGAGATATTGCATGGTGTTTCAGTCATACGCGCTGTATCCCAACATGACTGTGTCGCAGAACATCTCCTTTGGTTTGGAAATGCGTAAAGTGCCTAAACCAGAGCGCGACAAAAAAATCGGTGAAGTCTCTGCCATGTTGCAGATTGAACATTTGCTGAGTCGCAAACCCGGTCAACTGTCGGGTGGTCAGCGACAGCGTGTGGCGATGGGGCGTGCTTTGGTACGAGACCCGAAAATATTTTTGTTCGATGAGCCGCTATCAAACTTAGACGCCAAGCTTCGTGTTGATATGCGTACCGAGATTAAACGTCTCCATCAACGTTTAAACGCCACCATTGTGTACGTGACTCACGATCAGATTGAAGCCATGACACTGGCAACCAAGATTGCGGTGATGAAAGACGGCGAGTTGCAGCAGCTTGGTTCGCCTGCTGAGGTGTATGACGATCCGGCCAATACCTTTGTCGCGACCTTTATGGGAAGCCCGTCAATGAACTTGATTGATGCCAAGGTGATTGAAGCAGATGCCAATCGCACCGTCTTGGAGCTAGAAGGCTTTGATGGTGCGCACCAGTCCATCGCATTTAACACGGGATTTGCTGAGCTAGGTGCTTACGTAGGACAAACGGTAAACCTTGGCGTAAGGCCAGAAGACATCACAGAACAAGCAGACGGTGAAGACACCTTGCTGTGTAAAGTCGATGTCACTGAGCCAACTGGGGCGGATACCTATGTCATCACATCGCTTGGCGGCAAGGAAGTGGTGGCAAGAATGCCTGCCAACGCCGCGCTTAATGCGGGTGATATGGCGCATCTTGGTTTAACCCTGAAAAGCTGGTGCTGTTTGATGCTAAAACTGGCAGCCGTATACGCTGATATTCAGTGCAAGATAGACAAACAAAAAGGGCACGCCGAAGCGTGCCCTTTTTTATCGATAGCCGTTAGCCCACGTTGAGGCCTGATACCGTCTGAGCGACATTCTCTGCCCCAGAGCGAATCTCTTCCATTACTGCGGAGGCTTCGGAGATTTGCTGGGTACCTTTGCCTGCAGATTCTGACACGCTGGACATCTTTCGGGTGGCTTCTGACGTTAGCTCGCGGTTCTTTTTCACCACGTCTGCGATTTCAGAGGTCGATTGGCTGGTTCTCGCAGCAAGTTGGCGCACCTCATCGGCCACCACCGCAAAGCCACGGCCTTGGTCACCGGCACGGGCTGCCTCAATGGCGGCATTCAGTGCCAGCAAGTTGGTTTGGTCTGCAATGTCACTGATCGTAGAAACGATCGCTTCAATGCTTTTCGACTGTTCATTCAGTTGTGAAATAGACGATGCCGTTTCCACCACCTGCTCCGATATAGATTGCGAGGTGGCGACTGTTGAACCAAGCACATCTGACCCACGGGTCGCGATTTCTGCCGTTTTCACTGACGTGGTGTAAGCCACTTGTGCTGCTTCACGGATCGCGTGCTCTTGCGTGACTTTTTCCGTGATGTTGTTGGCGAACTTGACGACACGCACCACATTACCTGCTTTGTCGAACACAGGGTTGTAGGTCGCACGAAGCCAAAGCACATTGCCCATGCTGTCTTTGCGTTCAAATTGTCCGCCTTTGAAATCACCAGCGGCAAGCTCACCCCAGAAGTTAGGGTTGTCCTGATAGAACTTGTCGGGACAGAACATGCGGTGGTGCTTACCTTGGATTTGGTCAAGGGTATAACCCACTGCGCCGAGGAAGTTGTCGTTGGCTTTGATGATGGTGCCGTCTGGGTGGAACTCAATCACCGCCATGGATTTGTTGAGTGCTTCAAATACGGCTTCTTGGTCATCGAGCTTCACTTTTTCTGCCGTGATATCGGCAGCAATCTTCATCACTTCCGTCACAACGCCATTGACCTTGATAGGAAAGTAAGTGGCTTCCAACCACAGACGCTCGCCTTTGGCGTTCAAGCGTGGGACTTGGCCGCTGATCACTTCACCAGAGCGAAGGCGTTCCCAAAAGCGTTGGTATTCTGCACTTTGGCCATACTCTGGGTCACACAACTCTCTATGGTGCTTCCCTGTCAATTGCTCCAGTGAAAAACCCACCGCACCGAGGAAAATCGCGTTTGCGTGTTTAACCACGCCTTCAGGGGTGAAATAGATGGTGGCGACACTGTTATTGATGGCATCCAATACCGCTTTGTTATGGATACCTTCTTCCTTTAAAGACTCTAATTCTTTTTTTAATTTGCCGTTGAACATGCTGTTACCCTTAAAACGTGAACCCAAAGTGTGGTTAAGCGACTCATTGAGCAATAGAGCAGCATCATTAGATGTTCCCTAATTAATAAATAGTTTAATAATTGAGACGTTGCCTACAAATGAACGATTAAATCTCGTGAGCTACCAGTCGAATTTTTGGCGCAACGAATGAAATAAAACACCAGTCTTTGACTGGTGTTTTAGTTTTCGATTTGGGGTCAGGCCTTGGAGGCTTTTGGCACGGGAAGGATTTTGACTTGCTTGACCATATTCTCTGCCACTTCGACAATTTCCATCTGGTGACCTTCCACTTCAATGCTGAGCGCACTGTTGGGGATGTCTTCAAGGTGTTCGAGAATGAGGCCGTTCAATGTTCTTGGGCCATCGGTAGGAAGTTCCCAGTTCAGGCTCTTGTTCAAATCACGGATATTGGCACTGCCTTCAATCATATAGCTGCCGTCTGGCAAGGCCGTGATTTCTTCTGCAAGGCTAGGCGACAGGGAAGTGGTAAATTCACCGACGATCTCTTCGAGAATATCTTCCAGCGTCACCAGACCAATGATGTCGCCGTATTCATCAACAATCAGACCAATACGTTCTTTATTGCGCTGGAACTTCAACATCTGCACGTTAAGTGGTGTGCCTTCGGGAATATAGTAGACCTCGTCGGCGGCACGCAGCAGGTGCTCTTTGGTGAATTCGTTCTCTACCATTTCGCGATAGGCTTCGCGCACTCGCAGCATGCCGACGACTTCATCTATGTTGTCGCGGTACAACACCATGCGGCCATGAGGCGCATGGGTGAGCTGACGAAGAATGGCTTTCCAGTCATCATTGACGTTGATGCCGGTGATTTCGTTGCGTGGCACCATGATGTCATTCACCGTGATTTCCTCAAGCTCAAGGATAGAGATGAGCATATCTTGGTGGCGACGAGGAATAAGGCTACCGGCTTCATTAACCACAGTGCGCAGCTCTTCTGAGCTGAGGTGGTCTTTGTTGTCAGTGTTTTTGCCCAGCCCCACAAGGCGAAGGAAGCCATTGGTGATGCCATTGACCATCCATACGACCGGATAGAGCACTTTCATTAATACTGAAAGCAGCAATGAACTGGTGTAGGAAACGCGTTCAGGATACAGCGCAGCAATGGTTTTTGGTGTGACCTCTGCAAAGACCAAGACGACAAGCGTTAAGCCACCTGTGGCGATAGCAACCCCGAGATCGCCGTAAAGACGCATGCCGAGAATGGTGGCAATGGCGGACGCGAGAATGTTAACGAGGTTATTGCCGATGAGGATCAGGCCAATCAGCCTGTCTGGGCGCTCAAGCAGTTTTTCAACACGCTTGGCACCCTTGTGACCTTGATTTGAAAGGTGTCTCAATCTGTAGCGGTTTAATGCCATCATTCCGGTTTCAGAACCGGAAAAGTACGCAGAGATGACGATGAGCAATACCAAAAGGGAAACGAGCGTTCCCGTCGATATGTCGTCCAAATTTCAAATTCCTTTTTTAAAGTTCAGCCCTAATTAAGGGCGAAAAGTTTGTACTCTGTCAAACCTGATGGCGCAAATACAACATTGTTGTCACGCCCCGATGATCACCTCTTTCACGAAGCGACTACCAAAGTAAGCCAATGTCAGCAGGAAGGCACCAACAATGCTTACCCAAATAACACGCTTACCACGCCAGCCTGAGCGGTAGTGTCCCCACAGCAAAATGCCATAAACCACCCACGCCATCGCAGAAAGAACCGCTTTGTGCGCTTTGCCTTGTGCAATCATGTCATGGACGAAGGCCACGCCAGTTAGCAAGGTTAAGGTCAGCAGGATTTCACCAATCAGGATGATGTTGAACAGTTGACGTTCCACGGCCATTAACGGCGGCAGGTTCGGGTTCATCACCATGCGTTTTTTCGCTTTGAGCTGGTGGTCGAGCCAAGCCAATTGAATCGCATAAAGGGTTGCGATCATCAATGTTGAATACGAGAACAGTGCCAATGAGATATGGATAAGTACCTGCGGATTGGCTTCAAGGTGCGTGACAAATGCGCCGGGCAAGAGCGTGGCGGCAGTTAAGTTAATCGCCGCAAAGCTGTAGACCACTGGCAGCAATATCCACACGCGCATGCGTACCATCAAGCCAGTGGTGATGGCTGAGATGATAAAGCTAATTAAAGAGGCAACATTCAAGATGCTGAGGTTCTGTCCGCCATCAGCCAGGATCAAGTCGGCAAGCAAGTAGGCATGAAGGCCCAATGCACCACACGCAGTAATAAAGACGTTTCTAGCCGGGATTTGAGTCGGCCCAGAAAGCCCAGGAATAATCTGTAATAGCGCAGAGAAATACAGCACTGCAGCCAATATGGCTATGAAAATATCCATGTGTCTTTCAACAACATTGAGTAAAAAAGAAAGGGTTCAGTATACCCCGCACAAATCTGCGTCGCTATTCATGGCGAAATAAACTTTGCTTCGAAGCTGAGGCGCGCATTACAAATCTCAGTGAAATCGCCGTATGCACTTTAAAACAATCATTAAAGCCATCATGTAAGCGGAGCGGATAATAAGATATAATCGGCATAATTTTGTGTTTATTACCACCTGACAAACATCAGAGCTGAGTGGTGTCGCCGCGTAGAGAGCGAGTAGGACATGTTTGAAAACTTAACGGATCGTTTATCCCGAACGCTAAAAAACATTAGCGGTCGTGGACGTCTAACCGAAGACAATATTAAAGACACGCTGCGCGAAGTGCGTATGGCACTTCTGGAAGCAGACGTTGCGCTGCCTGTTGTGCGCGACTTCGTCAAAAAAGTAAAAGAAAGCGCAGTGGGTCTGGAAGTCTCTAAAAGCCTGACACCGGGTCAAGAGTTCATCAAGATCGTTCAATCTGAACTTGAAGCGATCATGGGTGAGTCCAACACTGATTTGGATTTGACCACTCAGCCGCCAGCCGTTGTTCTGATGGCTGGTCTGCAAGGTGCAGGTAAAACAACCAGCGTCGGTAAGCTGGGTAAAATGCTTAAAGAGCGCCACAAGAAGAAAGTGCTGGTGGTGTCTGCCGACGTTTATCGCCCTGCGGCGATCAAACAGCTGGAAACTCTTTCTAACGATGTGGGTATCGATTTCTTTCCATCGACGCCAGATCAAAAGCCTGTCGACATCGCTACTGCAGCGGTCGCACATGGTAAGCTGAAGTTCTACGACGTGGTGATCGTCGATACCGCAGGTCGCCTGCACGTCGACGAAGCAATGATGGACGAAATTAAAGACGTCCATGCTGCGATCAACCCTGTTGAGACACTGTTCGTTGTTGATGCAATGACAGGTCAAGATGCGGCGAACACGGCGAAAGCATTCAACGATGCACTGCCGCTGACCGGTGTGGTTCTGACGAAAGTGGATGGTGATGCACGTGGTGGTGCGGCACTGTCTGTTCGTCACATTACGGGCAAGCCAATCAAGTTCTTGGGTGTGGGTGAGAAAACCGACGCACTGGAACCGTTCCACCCTGATCGCGTAGCAAGCCGAATTCTGGGCATGGGTGACGTACTGTCACTGATTGAAGACCTAGAACGTAACGTAGATAAAGAGAAAGCGGAACAACTGGCGAAGAAGTTCAAAGAGAAGAAAGGTTTCGACCTTCAGGACTTCCGCGACCAGCTTCAGCAAATGAAGAACATGGGTGGCATGATGGGCATGCTGGACAAGTTGCCAGGTATGTCGAATCTGCCGGATGACGTGAAAAACCAAGTGGACGACAAGATGTTTGTTCAGATGGAAGCGATCATCAACTCTATGACACCAAAAGAACGTGCACGCCCTGATCTGATCAAAGGTTCTCGCAAGAAGCGTATTGCGGCGGGTTCAGGTACTCAGGTTCAGGACGTTAACCGTCTACTCAAGCAATTCACCCAAATGCAGAAAATGATGAAGAAGATGCAGAAGGGCGGAATGAAGAACATGATGCGCAATATGAAAGGCATGATGGGCGGCATGGGTGGCGGCGGAGGCATGTTCCCACGTTAAGACCGCGCTTAACCCCTTTTCAATTTGGTGGGTAAACGCCCGCTAATAAAACATAAAGCGAAGGAATCGCTAAGTGATTGATTGTTTGTCACTGCTGATGCTTTTTTAGCTAAAGCAGTTGCATTCGATCACAGAAAGCGTAAAATTCCGGAGCTTTATTTTGGCACGAGGCCCCGTATTAGCACGGGGCCAATTTAATTTAGTAATGCAAAGAGGACGATATGGTAACCATTCGTTTGGCACGTCACGGCGCGAAAAAGCGTCCATTCTATCAAATCGTTGTAGCTGACAGCCGTCAAACTCGCGACGGTCGCTTCATCGAGAAAGTTGGCTTCTTCAACCCTGTTGCACAAGGTCAAGAAGAGAAGCTGCGTCTGGACCTGGACCGCGTTAACCATTGGGTTGGCGAAGGTGCAGCAGTTTCTGACCGCGTAGCACGACTGATCAAAGACGCGGCTAAAGCTGCGTAATTGATTAGTGTCAGGGTTAAAAGAAAAAGTTATGAGTGAGCAAGAAAAGGTTGTAGTAGGCAAGCTAGGTTCTTCTTATGGCATCCGTGGCTGGCTCAAAGTTTTTTCTTACACTGAAGAAGCCGAAAGCATTTTTAGCTACTCACCTTGGTTTATCAAGGTGCGTGGTGAGTGGAAAGAATTCAGTCTTGAAGACTGGAAACGCCACGGTCAGGGTTATGTAGGCAAACTGAAAGGTCTGGATCAGCGTGAAGACGCTCAGGCAATGACGAATGCTGAAATCGCTATCAACGCGGATGCTCTGCCAGCACTGTCAGATGAAGAATTCTACTGGCGTGAATTGTTCGGAATGGAAGTGGTTACGACCAAAGGTTACAACCTAGGTAAAGTCACCGACATTTTGGAAACTGGCTCGAACGACGTATTGGTCATTCAAGCGAACCCAAAAGATGCTTTTGGACAGAAGGAACGATTAGTACCGTTCCTCGATGGGCAAGTCATCAAGTTGATTGATCGCTCTGCTCAACGGATCGAAGTTGACTGGGATCCTGGATTTTAATTCCCCCAGTAACATTTAAAGCAATAGGAGCGGAAAAATGTGGGTTGGTATTATCAGCCTTTTTCCTGAAATGTTCCGTGCTGTTACTGAATTTGGGGTAACTGGCCAGGCGGTAAAGAAAGGCCTGCTCGAAGTAGAAACGTGGAATCCCCGCGATTTTACTCACGACAAACACCGGACGGTTGATGACCGCCCATATGGTGGAGGCCCGGGTATGTTGATGATGGTACAGCCTTTGCGCGATGCCATTCACGCTGCCAAAAATGCCGCCAACGGTAAGACGAAAGTGATTTACCTTTCACCTCAGGGCCGAAAGCTTGACCAAGCGGGTGTTGAGGAGCTGGCGCAGAATGAGAACTTGATTCTTATCTGTGGACGCTATGAAGGGGTAGATGAGCGCATTATACAAACCGAAGTCGATGAAGAATGGTCTATCGGGGATTTTGTGCTCAGTGGTGGTGAACTGCCAGCCATGACGTTAGTCGACGCAGTATCTCGGTTTGTTCCGGGTGTACTGGGAGATTTTGCGTCAGCGGAAGAAGATTCTTTTGCAAATGGCTTGTTAGATTGCCCTCACTACACGCGACCTGAAGTGTTGGATGGATTAGATGTACCTTCGGTACTCAAATCTGGTAACCACAAGGACATTCGTCGCTGGCGATTGAAACAATCGTTAGGCCGCACCTGGCTCAGAAGACCAGAGCTCCTGGAAAACCTAGCTCTGACTGACGAACAGGAATTATTGCTTGCTGAGTTCATTAATGAACACAGTCAAGTACCTAAAGATATTTAGTATCAGTTTATTCTAGGGTATAGAACATGAGTAACATCATCAAAGCGCTCGAAGATGAGCAACTTAAACAAGACGTTCCTGCGTTCAACGTAGGTGACACCGTTGTAGTTCAAGTTAAAGTTAAAGAAGGCGAGCGTTCTCGTCTGCAGGCTTACGAAGGCGTAGTTATCGCTAAGCGTAACCGTGGTCTGCACTCTGCATTCACCGTTCGTAAGATCTCTAACGGCGAAGGCGTTGAGCGTGTATTCCAAACTCACTCTCCAGTTGTTGACAGCATTACTGTTAAGCGCCGCGGTGCAGTACGTCGTGCCAAACTGTACTACCTGCGTGAGCGTTCTGGTAAGGCAGCTCGTATCAAAGAGCGTCTGGCTAAGAAATAATCGCTCCGGCGTTTATTGCCCGAAAGGGATAGCAAAAGCCCGCCATTTGGCGGGCTTTTCTCGTTTCTGGCGGTCTGAAAGTAAGGCATAATCTGGACTTCGCAATGGAGGAATACGCGTGCAGTACGATTGGATTTTGTTTGATGCCGATGAAACCCTGTTTTCATTTGATGCATATGCTGGCTTGAAAGCCATGTTCGCCGCTTTGGACGTCGACTTTACGCCTGAAGATTTCGCGGAGTACCAACTGGTCAATAAGCCGCTTTGGGTGCAATACCAAGACGGAGAGATCTCCGCCAAGCAGCTTCAAGAAGATCGCTTCAATGTTTGGTCAGACAGACTGAACATTTCTCCTGCTGAACTGAATCGTCGATTCCTCGATGCCATGGCCGATGTCTGCCAACCGCTAGAGGGAGTGAGAGATATCGTTCCTGAGCTGGCAAAGCACGCCAAGCTGGGCATCATCACCAATGGATTCGTTCAACTGCAACAAATTCGCCTCGAACGCACAGGCATGACTGACTACTTCGACTTGGTCGTGATTTCTGAAGAAGTGGGTGTGGCAAAGCCTGACGTGGCCATTTTCGAGCACACCTTCGCACTGGCGGGTAACCCGGACAAATCTCGCGTACTGATGGTTGGTGACAATGCGGCGTCAGATATTCTCGGCGGTAACAATGCAGGTGTGGATACCTGTTGGCTGAATGTTGATGGTAAGGCACTGCCAGAAGGCGTCACGCCGACCTATACCGCAACCTCGTGGGCGGACATCAAAACCTTCCTGCTGAACTAATCTACCTGTCTCTAAAGCGAGCCCTTGATGCTCGCTTTTTCTTTTCTCTCAACGCCTTGCAAAATAAGTTTCCGGTTAAATTGCCGACTTTCTCATTTTACGCGCTTACGCAACTCTTGTGATGGGCGTATCATTTTTTCATGCTGACGCATTTCATTGTCCGCAGAAAATAATGGATAGAGTTGTTCCTACAACCGAAAAAAGAAAAAGCGAGGAGACAAGCGATGAGTACACCGGAAACCCTAGCAAAACAAATGGTGAGTTCGCTTTCAAAGAACTGGTGGGTGCTGGCACTACGTGGCGTTGCCTCCATCTTCTTTGCGATCATGCTTTGGACGCTGCCACCCCAAGAGTCGATTGAAACCTTGATACTGGTCTTTGGTATCTTTGCCTTTGTTGACGGCTCGTTGCAGGTTTGGACTGCGTTGATGGACAGAAAATCCCACGATAACTGGGTCGTGTTGGTTCTTTGGGGCGTGGTGGGTATCGCGGCCGGTATCATGACCTTTACCGTACCGGGACTGACAGCGGTTGCACTGTTGTTCTACATTGCAGTGTGGGCGATTGCCAAAGGCGTGCTGGAAATCATTGCGGCGATCAGACTGCGCAAAGAAATCAAAGGTGAGTGGCTGCTGGTGCTGCTTGGCTTGATCTCCATTCTGTTCGGCGGTTTTCTTATGGCAAACCCAGCAGCAGGTGCATTGACCCTGATTTGGGTGATCGCCATGTATGCCTTTGTGTTTGGTGTGTTGTTTGTTGCCTTGGCTGTAAAACTGAAAAGTTTTAAACCCGAGCAAATGGACATTTAACGCGAATACCCCTTAGAGAATCGTGCGTTGAACCAATATAATGGATTGAACACGGACTGCTTACCCAAAGAATTGAGGAATAGGATGCTGAAAAAATCCGGAGTGTTGTTTCTGGCGGCGTTAATGGTTGGCTGCGCAGGCATTGAAGATACCACCAAGTTGGTTCAAGAAGGTAACTGGATTGCCGTTGGTGAGCGTGATGGTGTGAGAGGTATTCCTTCACGTTCCATGTCCGATCTGAAGGCACTGGCTGCAAAAGCAGGTGTTGGCACAGTTAACGTGGCAGATTATGAGTTGGGCTACAACGACGGTGTCGATAGATACTGTGATGTGAACAATGCCTACGAAATCGGCTTGGCGGGCATGCAGTACCTTGGTGTGTGTGCAAACATGGAAGACGGTGTCCGTTTCGAACTTGAATGGCAACGTGGTTTTGAAGACTTCCAATCAGCGGATCAAACCTTCTAAGCCAAACGTGCGTTAAAACAAAGGCCGACTCTCGGCCTTTGTTCATTTTTATTTCCACCGTTCTCTTCTTTTTCTCTCTATTCTCCTTTAAAAATAAGCGAAAAACTCTCGGTGTAAATATAATTTTACGTTGTATTTTTTTATTTACGAAGTGGTTGCAATCATCTGTCAGGCTGTTAAGGTGTGAATCAAAGCGCATGGCGCTAACACGAATACAACGCACCAACAGAAAAGCCGCAGGAAGTTTTCATGGAAAGAGATTTACTGACCAACGTACACATTCAGGACGAAACCGTACTCATCACCCCTGATCAATTGAGAAAGAAGTTGCCCGTCAAGCAAGAGACGCTGGCATTTATCTCCAAGTGCCGTCAGGAAATTGCAGACATCATCCATAAAAAAGACCACCGTCTTTTGATCGTGTGTGGGCCTTGCTCGATTCACGATACCGAAGCGGCAATTGAATACGCGAAAAAGCTGAAAGCATTGTCTGAGAAAGTGGGTGATCAGCTCTACATCGTTATGCGTGTTTACTTTGAAAAACCACGCACAACCGTCGGTTGGAAAGGCCTTATCAACGATCCGAATCTGGATGGTTCTTTCGAGGTGGAAGCGGGGTTACACAAAGCCCGTGAACTGCTTATTACGCTTGCGGACATGGGGTTGCCGTTGGCCACTGAAGCCCTCGATCCGATCAGTCCTCAGTACATTGGTGATCTCTTTAGCTGGGCGGCAATCGGTGCGCGTACCACAGAATCACAAACTCACCGCGAAATGGCCAGCGGTCTTTCCATGCCAATCGGCTTCAAAAATGGCACTGACGGCAGTCTGTCTACTGCCATCAATGCAATGAAAGCGGCCGCATCGGGCCATCGCTTTATGGGTATCAACAAAGAAGGGCAGGTGGCACTGCTGACCACACAGGGAAATCCTGACGGTCATGTCATCCTTCGTGGCGGTAAGCAAACAAACTACGACTCAGTCTCTGTGACGGAATGCGAAAATGAGATGCAGCAGGCAGGGCTTGAAGCCTCGCTGATGGTAGACTGCAGCCATGCTAACTCTCGCAAAGACTTCCGTCGTCAGCCGTTGGTTGCGGAGGATGTGTTCCATCAAATCCGTGAGGGCAATCAGTCCATCATCGGTTTAATGATTGAAAGTAACATCAACGAAGGTAACCAGTCTGCGGATCTGCCTCGTGAAGAGATGGCTTACGGCGTGTCGATTACCGATGCGTGCATTAACTGGCAAGATACGGAAAACTTGCTTAACCGTGCACACGACGAACTGACACCCTTCTTAGAACAGCGTTTACAAGGGAAATAAGCCAAATGGTTGCAGAGTTGTCCCGCCTGAGGGATCAGATTGATGAAGTTGATAAACAAATGGTGGAGCTGCTGGCCCGTCGCCTAGCATTGGTTGCGGAAGTCGGTGAAGTAAAAAGCGAGCATGGCCTGCCAATTTATGCCCCTGATCGTGAAGCGGCAATGCTGGCTTCCCGTCGTGAAGAGGCGGTATCAAAAGGCGTTCCACCTGATCTGATTGAAGACATTCTCCGTCGTACCATGCGTGAGTCTTATGCCAGCGAGAATGACTCCGGCTTTAAGTGTTTGAACCCAGAACTTCGTCCTATCGTGATTGTCGGTGGTAACGGGCAACTCGGTAAACTGTTTGGCAAACTGTTCCGCCTCTCCGGTTACACAGTGAAAGTCTTGGGCAGTCAGGACTGGGATAACGCTCAAGAGATGCTATCTGATGCGGGGATGGTAGTGGTCACCGTTCCTATCCATAAAACAGATGGCGTGATCCGCGCACTGGGCAATTTGCCTGATGATTGCTTGCTGGCTGATCTGACATCGATTAAGAGCGAGCCGCTGCAGGCTATGCTGGAATCCCACAAAGGGCCTGTTGTGGGTCTTCACCCTATGTTTGGTCCTGATATCAGCAGTTTGGCCAAGCAGGTGATTGTGTACTGTGATGGTCGCAACCCAGAAGCGTACCAATGGCTGCTGGAGCAGTTCCGTATTTGGGGCGCAAGCTTGCACCGCATCAGTGCGATTGAGCATGACCAAGGCATGACCCTTATTCAGGCACTGCGTCACTTTACGTCTTTCGTTTATGGTGTTCACCTTGCGGAAGAGAACCCTAACCTCGACCAGTTAACGGCTCTAAGCTCACCGATTTACCGATTGGAGCTGGCGATGGTAGGACGTCTGTTTGCGCAAGATGCGCAGCTTTATGGTGACATCATTATGTCGTCACCGCAGAACATAGACATGATCAAACGCTTCCATTCACGCTTTGGCGAAGCCATCAAGCTGTTGGATGAGAAAGATAAGCAAGGCTTTGTGTCTGCGTTCAACCAAGTAGAAAACTGGTTCGGTGATTTTGCACCACGCTTTATGAAAGAAAGCCAAAACCTGCTGAGACAAGCGAACGACACCGCACATCGTGCTAATGAGCCATTGTGTAAAAAAGCCAAGTTTTCTTAACTTGGCTTTTTTATATTTTTTGAAATCGCCGATTGAAGTGGATAAAAATAGCCCATGAAAAATATAAGGACATAAACGATTTAAAACATAAGCCGATGAACAAATGAATATCCTTCCCATTAGTATGGATTAAGGTGATATATCACGATATTACCTGCCTCGATAAATAATGTGAAAAATAATGAAAACCTGCTGTTAGATACCTCACAGGAAAACGTATTAAGTTTTTAGTTTGAGAATATTTTACTATTGTCCAAAGTGTTTTTAGTAGTTGGATTCATGAAAGACGTTCTCGAGATTATCGAAAAAATACGCATGGCTGAATCGAAAGATGAACTCGGCAACATTCTTGGAGAAATGACGTCAGTCATTGGGCTTGAGTATTACTTGCTGGGGCATACCAAAGCCGAATCTATGCTCTCCTCAGAAACGACCATTATCGATAACTACCCGTCAGCGTGGCGCAATACATATAAAAGCGAAAAACTCGTCAAACATGATCCGAGTGTCGAGTATTGCTTATCGAGATCATCGCCTATTTCATGGCACCAGCTAAGAGAGCGACCGTTAAAGCACTCCCAAAAAGACTTCATGCTTCAGGCTCATGAGTCGGGCTTAAAAGCGGGATTTTGTATTCCACTTCACGGGGCCAAAAGTGAATTTTGCATGATTAACTTTGGCAGTTCTTGTGACGATACGGCACACATTGATAGTGCGATTTTGAAAGCGCAGATCGTCGCACCTGCATTATTCGACAAGATGGCGCAACTCAAGAAGAGAGCGGATATCAGCCTCACCAAGCGAGAAACAGAGTGTCTGTTGTGGGTCTCTGAAGGAAAAAGCTCTTGGGAGACATCGGTAATTATCGGTTGCTCAGAAAGAACCGTGGTTTTTCATCTTACTAACGCCATGAGCAAACTCGGCTGTGCAAATCGGTACCAAGCCGTATCGAAAGCCATTATTCTAGGACTGATAAGGCCCGCAATTTAGCGATAAATATTCTGTTATAAAACGTGATTCATTTCAGTTCATTCAAAGATAAAAATAATCTAACGTTTCTCTTTGCGTGATATTTTTTATTTCATTAATTTCTGTGTGTGTATTAATCCCTCTTGCGCAACTCAGGCTAAATAATCCGTAAACCTGACATATCTTCCAGCTTACCGTCTCTCTTTCTCTTCCTTATAGTTATTCCTGTTAGTAGCGAAGAGGAAAATATCTCTTCACTCGCGCTATCTAGGATTCAACGCGTCAGTGAGAACTCATATGGAAATGACAGTAACGAATGCTGCGCCTAGCAGTAACGAGAAAACACGGTGGTTTGAGCGCCGATACGTTGGAACGACGGTGCAAGGAGGCAATTATGAATGCAATGCTGCCTAATATGCTGATGGCAATGGTGGTGCCCATCATTTGGGGCAGCACTTACGTCGTGACCACAGAATGGTTGCCGGAGGGCGCGCCGCTTTGGAGTGCTGTGTTCCGCGCGTTACCCGCAGGCTGATATTGCTCGTCTTTTGCCGCCGCCTTCCACAAGGGCAATGGTGGTGGCGTGCATTGGTGTTAGGCACGCTGAATATCGGTGCGTTTTTCTACCTGTTGTTTCTCGCGGCTTACTCTATGCCCGGTGGCATTGCTGCGCTGCTGATTTCTTCGCAACCGTTATGGGTGTTGCTATTTGGTGCCGTACTCTTGCGCCAAGCTTTCACAGCTCAACATATCTTGGCATGCGTCGTCGGTGCACTTGGTGTCGCGGGATTGGTGATTCAATCTGATGCCTCTTTGAATGTCACCGGTGTGTCTGCAAGCATCCTTGGTGCGATTTGTATGGCTCTGGGTGTGGTGCTGGCGAAGCACTGGGGCAAGCCAGAAGGCGTTTCCTTGCTAGATCTGACAGGCTGGCAGCTCACCGTGGGTGGCATAGTATTGATGCCGCTGGCGATGTGGTGGGAACCGTTTCCTCAGTCCATGACGATGGAAAACTATTTGGGGCTTGGTTTCCTCTGTTTGGTGGGGGCATTACTGACATACATCATTTGGTTCAGAAGCATTCAACGTCTGCCAGCCTTCCTGGTGTCAATCATTACGCTCTTGAGTCCGCTATCCGCTGCTGCCTTGGGATATCTGGTACTGGATGAGCAACTCAACCTAGAGCAAGGCATCGGAGCTGCCTTAATTATTACTTCAATGTTTATGGCGCAACGGGCAGCCCAAAGCACGCAAAAAAAGACACAATCACCACAAACCGCATGATGCACACTCAGTAACGAAAGGATTTGAATAATGACTACACTCTTTACGCCAACGGCTTATGGCTCGATTCACGCGAAAAACCGCTTTGTTATGGCACCGATGAGCCGTAACCGTGCAACGGAATACGGTGTGCCTACCCCCTTGATGGCGACGTACTATGCGCAGAGAGCATCGGCGGGATTGATTGTCACCGAAGGCATTCAGCCGGATGTGTTGGGGCAAGGCTTTATGAACTCGCCAGGTTTGCATTCTAAAGAGCAAGTCGAAGGATGGCGCGTGGTGACGGATGCCGTGAAAAAAGCGGGCGGCAAAATCGTTGCTCAATTGATGCACTGCGGAAGGGTTGGTCATCCAGCGCTTTATCCTTCTGCGCATCAGTCTGTCGCACCCTCTGCCCTGAAAGCGCAGGGGAAAACCTATACGCCGGCAGGCATGGTGGACTTTCCAATGCCAAAAGCCATGACAAAAGCAGACATTGATTTGGCGATTGAAGGGTTTGTGATTGCGTCAAAAAATGCCATTGAAGCGGGTTTTGACGGGGTGGAAATCCACGCGGGCAATGGCTTCTTGTTGCACCAATTTATGTCGTCAAATGCCAACCAGCGTACTGATGAATACGGTGGGAATGTGGAGAACAGATTGCGTTTCACAAGAGAGGTGATTGCCGCTTTCATTGCAGAGATTGGTGCCGACAAAACGGCGGTGAGGATCTCTCCAGCGAATCCTTACAACGATATCAAAGAGGATGACACAATAGAGCTATATACCGCTCTCGTCGACGACTTACCGACACTGGCCTATGTCCACATCATGGAAGCAAACGTGCGTGATGTGACGGAAACTATTGCAACGAAACTGACGAGTCCGTTGATCTTGAATCCGCATCTCCGAGCTGAAGATGGCCCAGTCACTGGTGCGATTGCCCGTGACGTTCTGGAACAGCAGTTGTGTGAAGGTGTGGCATTTGGTGCGCAGTTTATTGCTAACCCAGATTTGGTTGAGCGTATTCGCGTTAACGGGCCGCTTAATGAGCTAGATACCACCACGTTTTATGGTGGTGACCACAAAGGGTATACCGACTACCCAACGCTGGATAAATCCGAAGTGGCTGCGTAAGTCTCGGTGAAACAAAAAAGCCTGTGATGAATCGTCACAGGCTTTTTATTGATGATTTCGATTAAACGTCGATTTCTGTCGGGGTGACATTCTCGATAGGGTAGGTGCCCAGCACCTTAATGTAGCGCGTCAGTTTGATGAGCTCTTCCATCACCAGTTTCATGGTGTCAGAGCGCATGTTGCCTTCCACGTCCACATAGAACATCTCTTCCCATGGATTACCCAGCACTGGACGCGATTCCAGTTTGGTCATGTTAATGCCGTGGTTACGCAGTACCAATAAACACTCCACCAAAGAACCCGCCGTTTGTCCGGTGGACATAATAAAGGTGGTTTTCGCTGGGATAAGGCCGTTCACATCCACAGGCTTTCTTGCGACGACAATAAAGCGAGTGTGGTTTTCTTGCTGGTTGGCAATGCCAAACTTCAGTGACTTCAGGCCATATAGTTCGCCGCTCGATGCATTACCGATGGCGGCAACGGTAGGGCTTGCCATCTCTGCGACCACTTTCATCGCTTCCGCGGTGCTTGAGCAATACTCTTGTTTGATGTCTGTGCCTAGGGAGCGCACAAACTCACTGCATTGCTGATGCGGCTGCGGGTGAGAGTAAAGCACTTCGATTTTATCAATCTCGGTATCGACCGCAGTCAGTAGGCAGTGCTCAATCGGCAGGGTAATTTCGCCCACGATAGACAGGCGTGTGTGCTGCAGTTGATCGTAGACGTCATTGATGGAGCCTGAACTGGTGTTCTCGATAGGCAAGACGCCGTAGTCAGCGTTGCCGGTTTCCACCATCTCCAGCACTTCTTTGAAGCTCTGGCACTGAATCTCAGCGGGCTTAGTGTGCTTGCGTGCGAAGAAGTTACGCGCTGCCAAGTTGGAGTACGAGCCCTTGCCGCCGAGGAAAGAGACACGAGCAAGTGGCTGGTCGTTATCTGGATTTGCCAGTCGTTGCAAGAACGCTTGCTGGTACAGCACAGAGTCTTCGACGATGGTGTGGAAAATCTTGGTGACGTATTGCGGGTCCAGCTCGTGGGTTCGACCATCAGCAACCAGCTTTTCAAGCAATGCCTGCTCACGCTCTACATCGCGAACGGGCTTTTGCGTTTGGATTTTGCTTTTCGCAACTTCAAGGCTCAGCTTACGGCGGTCGGCCAACAAAGATAAGATCTGTTGGTCGATGTTGCTGACGCCTACGCGAATTTCATCAAGTGACAAAGTTGGTTTGGTCATTCCCTCTTCCTGTTTAATCTGACCCTGACTGATACAAAAAAGCCTCCCTGTCTGAGGGAGGCTTCTGGGAATCTTTCGTTATCGATGCTCGCCCTTAGCCCCGCCTCATTAGAAGCAGAAGAAAAAGCGAAAGAAAAACGAGTTAGTCGGTGTCATCGATAGTCTGTTGATTGGCGTAATATTACTCAACCTTATTGGGCTGACGCTTTCATGTCAAGACGAATCAGCCCTGCATTATGCAGGGCTGAGACATTGATTTCTTAGGTAAGTGGATTTACACCACGTCTGGTTCTTCTGCTGGTGCGTCAACGTGGCTTGCGCGGCGTGCTTCGCCTTTATGCACTTGCTTGTTCAGTTGTTTCTCCAATTTGTGGCCGACTTCGTTAACAGCAGCGTACATGTCTTCATGCTCTGCTGATGCAATCAGTTTTGCCCCTGGAACGGAAACACCCGCTTCGATTTTAAACTTGTTACCAGGCTCTTCACTGATAACGGCATGAGGGTTAATGAGAGCGACCTGCCATTTCTCTAACTTTTCAAAGCGAGACGTAATACGATCGTGGATGGCAGCTGTGACGTCGATGTTTTTACCAGTAATTTCAACTCTCATAGATGTTTCCTCTTTTGCTTGCCCTTTGCTGGGCTCACTTTCAGATTACGTTTCTGGAGAGGAAAAAATGTGATCAAAATCACATTTGGTTTGTGTTTTTTGGCTGGAGCGGGTAATTGTGATCCCCTCAAAATCTCTGAAATGAAATTTCCAGAAAGTGCTTGAAGAGCGTTGCAGAAGTGTTGCAAGATGAAGAGGTTAAGGTCGCTAACAAACACTGTACGTTAGGGACTTTACTCGTGCCAAAGAAGGTTGTGGTGCATTTTTCATCAACAAGAAGATGTGCAGAAAATCATCATTACCAATGAACAGATTCAAAAAAAGCAGCCCTCGGGCTGCTTTTTCTCTTTTCGGTCGTCGTTAAATCGACACGCCGTTGAGTCGCATTAGCTCACGGGTATTTTCCGCAGGCACGTCCAGTTTCAACTCTTCGTAAGCTTTAAGCATCAATGGCAGCGATTTTTTCGCCGCTTCTGTGTCTGGGAAGTCGCGTTGGATTTGCTGACAGCGATTGATCACTGCCACCCAAGCTTCACGACGCACATAAAAGTCAGCGGTTGCCAGCTCGTAATCGGCCAAACGGTTTTTCAATGCTTCCAGACGTTTTTGCGCATCGGCGGCGTATTCGCTATTAGGGTAACGTTCTAGCAGGCGACGGAAATCAACGAACGCTTTGCGAGAAGGTTCTGGATCGCGATCGCTGCGATCAACATTCAGCAAGTCGTGCAGGAAGGTACGGTCTTGCGCCATGTTTGTTAGACCACGCATGTACAGTACCCAGTCAATTTGTGGGTGACCCGGGTTCATACGCATAAAGCGGTCAATCGTCGCTTCGCCCAACGCCAGATCGTCGTTTTTGTAGTACGCGTAAATCAAATCAAGCTGCACTTGCTCTGAATACGCACCAAACGGGTAGCGTGAGTCGAGTGCTTCTAATTGCTCAATGGCTGTGTTCCAGTTGCCTTCATTCAGGGCAGTCTGAGCATTTTGGTACAGTTCAGACGGCGGAACATCAGGAACGATTTCTTCGGTGCTTGAGCATCCTGCCAGCAAAGAAATGGCGAGCAGAGAAGAGAGTGTAAGGCGTTTCATTACTACGAGAGCTTCCTTGAAAGAATATTTTCAGCCTTTGCCATTACGGAGACAGCCGCAAAAAGCTACAATGGCGCGATAAGGGTTATTCTACCCATCGACCAGATATAATACCAATAAGTAAACGTGACCAAGCCCAAGGGCTGAGTCCCTGCTAAGGTATTAGTCTCACAGAGAATCAAAAAGTTCGTTATGGCACAGCAGTTAGAGTTAAGCAGTACAGTTAATGAGAGCCAACTTGGGCAACGTCTGGATCAGGCATTGGCTGAGTTGTTCCCTGATTATTCCCGATCACGCATCAAAGAATGGATTCTGGCAGACAAAGTAAGTGTCGATGGTGAGATCGTCAATAAGCCACGCGTTAAAATGATGGGTGGCGAAGAAATTGTTGTTCAGGCAGAGATTGAAGACGAGAAGCGTTGGGAAGCTCAGGACATTCCACTGAACATCGTTTATGAAGATGACGACATCCTGGTTATCAACAAACCACGTGATTTGGTGGTTCACCCGGGTGCAGGTTGTCCAGATGGCACCGTGCTCAACGGTCTGCTTTACCGTTACCCAGAAATCGCGGAAGTACCGCGTGCGGGTATCGTGCACCGTCTGGATAAAGACACCACTGGTTTGATGGTGGTGGCGAAGAACATCCCTACCCAAACCCGTTTGGTTCGTGCTCTGCAAAAGCGTAAGAAGTTCACCCGTGAATATGAAGCGATTGCGATTGGCACCATGACAGGTGGCGGTACCGTTGAGAAGGCGATTGGTCGTCACTCAACCAAGCGTACACACATGGCGGTACAAGAGCTGGGTAAACCAGCGATCACGCACTACCGCGTGGTTGAGCACTTCCGTGCACACACCCGTCTGCGTCTGCGTCTGGAAACCGGTCGTACTCACCAAATCCGTGTTCACATGGCGTACCTGAACCACCCATTGATCGGTGATCAGTTGTACGGCGGTCGTCCACGTCCACCACGTAACGCGGGTGACGAGTTGATCCAAACCCTGCGTAAATTCGACCGTCAGGCACTGCACGCGGTGATGCTGCGTATCGAGCACCCAACGACGAAAGAAGTAATGGAATGGCACGCGCCAGTACCAGACGACATGGTGCACCTGACCGAAGTACTTCGTGCAGACACCGTGGAATTCGGCGATTTGGATTACTAAGCATGAATTGGATTCAACCAAACTGGCCAGCACCGGCAAACATCAAAGCCGTGAGTACAACGCGAGAGGGCGGGGTGAGCGCATCACCTTTTGACAGCCTCAATTTGGGAAACCACGTAGGGGATCATTCTGACCACGTCGCCCAGAACCGCGCAGTGCTTGCTGAAGTGATGGAAATGCCAACAGCACCAGCTTGGTTGAACCAAGTCCATGGCACAGAGGTAATGACCTTGCCTCTGTCATCTGCATCAGAGGTTCCTGATGCAGATGCGTCGTTTACGTCTGTTGAAGATCAAGTGTGCGTTGTGATGACCGCCGATTGCTTGCCCGTGCTTTTCTGTAATGAAGAAGGCACACAAGTCGGTGCAGCCCACGCGGGTTGGCGAGGCTTGGTCAATGGCGTATTGGAAGAAACGCTCGCGAAATTCGATGACAAATCGACAGTGATGGCGTGGATGGGGCCGGCTATTGGTGCGACCGCCTTTGAAGTCGGTGGCGAGGTGCGCGAGCAATTTATCGCGGCCAACCCAGAGGCACATCTTGCATTCCAACCCCACAATGATCGTTGGTTGGCAGATATTTACTTGCTGGCAAAACAACGACTGGCAATAGCTGGGGTAACAAAAGTTTACGGTGGGGAACACTGTACGGTATCGGATCCTCAGCGTTTCTTTTCCTATCGTAGAGAAAATTGTACAGGCCGACAGGCTAGCTGCATTTGGATTTCTTCCCGATAAGCGACAAATTTTTCACCATTCAACTTGAAATTGGTTAGGGCAGCTCCCATTTTTTTCGGTAAGCAACTACCGAAGTTATTAGAGGGGGGCCTATGCGCCTTGACCGATTTACCAGCAAATTTCAATTAGCCATTTCCGACGCACAGTCATTGGCTCTTGGGCGCGATCATCAATATATCGAGCCTGTGCACTTGATGGTGTCGCTCCTCAATCAGGACAGCAGCACCATTCGTCCTTTGATGACGCTTCTTAATGTCGACGTGACCCAGCTGCGCTCAAGCCTGAGCGAGATGCTAGATAAGCTGCCAAAAGTGAGCGGCACGGGTGGCGATGTTCAGCTTTCCCATGGCATGGGCATGCTGTTCAACATGTGTGACAAGCTATCGCAGAAGCGTAAAGACAAATACATCTCTTCTGAGCTATTTATTCTGGCGGCCGTCGAAGACAAAGGCCCTTTGGGTGAATTGCTGAGAAGTTTGGGTCTGACCACGAAGAAAGTAGAAGATGCCATCGACAAGGTTCGTGGCGGTCAGGCCATCAATGATCCAAATGCAGAAGAAGCGCGTCAGGCACTGGAAAAATTCACCATCGACCTGACGGAGAAAGCCGAGCAAGGCAAGCTTGATCCTGTTATCGGCCGTGACGAGGAAATTCGTCGTACCGTTCAAGTGCTTCAACGCCGCACCAAAAACAACCCTGTCATTATCGGTGAACCGGGTGTAGGTAAAACCGCGATTGTCGAAGGTCTGGCGCAACGTATCGTGAATGGCGAAGTGCCAGAAGGACTGCGTAACAAGCGCGTGCTGTCTCTGGACATGGGCGCATTGGTTGCCGGTGCCAAATACCGCGGTGAGTTTGAAGAGCGTCTGAAGTCAGTGCTCAATGAGCTGGCAAAAGAAGAAGGCAACGTCATTCTCTTTATCGATGAGATCCACACCATGGTGGGTGCAGGTAAAGCAGAAGGCGCGATGGATGCCGGTAACATGCTAAAACCTGCGTTGGCACGTGGTGAGCTTCACTGTGTGGGTGCAACCACATTGGATGAATACCGTCAGTACGTGGAAAAAGATGCTGCGCTTGAGCGTCGTTTCCAAAAAGTGCTGGTGAATGAGCCAACAGTAGAAGATACCGTTGCCATACTGCGTGGTCTTAAAGAGCGTTACGAGTTGCACCACGCGGTGGAAATTACTGATCCAGCAATCGTTGCTGCGGCCAGCTTGTCGCATCGTTACATCTCAGACCGTCAGTTGCCGGATAAAGCCATCGACTTGATTGATGAAGCAGCGTCAAGCATCCGTATGCAGATTGACTCTAAACCTGAGCAACTGGATCGCTTAGAGCGTCGTCTTATCCAACTGAAGATTGAGCAACAGGCACTCTCTAAAGAAAACGACGATGCGAGTAAAAAGCGTCTCGAAACACTTCAAGCAGAGATTGACGATAAAGAACGTGACTTTGCTGAGCTGGACGAAGTGTGGAACGCAGAAAAAGCGGCACTGTCTGGCACACAACACATTAAGAGTGCACTGGAACAGGCGAGAACCGATCTTGAGATTGCGCGCCGTGCGGGTGACTTGAACCGTATGTCTGAGCTGCAATACGGGCGTATTCCAGAACTGGAAAAACAACTGGATCTGGCAAGCCAAGCAGAAATGCAGGAAATGACGCTGCTACGTAACCGCGTGACAGACGCAGAGATTGCTGAAGTGCTTTCGCGTCAAACCGGCATTCCGGTTGCCAAGATGCTGGAAGGTGAAAAAGAAAAACTGCTTCAGATGGAAGACGAACTGCACAGCCGTGTTATTGGTCAGGCAGAAGCGGTAACGTCTGTAGCGAATGCGATTCGCCGCAGCCGTGCAGGTCTAGCAGATCCAAACCGTCCAATCGGTTCGTTCCTGTTCCTAGGTCCAACCGGTGTAGGTAAAACCGAGCTGTGTAAATCACTGGCAGAGTTTCTCTTTGATAGCAGCGATGCGATGGTGCGTATCGATATGTCAGAGTTTATGGAGAAACACTCAGTGGCAAGACTGGTTGGTGCGCCTCCAGGTTATGTGGGTTATGAAGAGGGTGGCTACCTAACAGAAGCGGTTCGCCGTCGTCCTTACTCTGTCATCTTGCTTGATGAAGTGGAGAAGGCACACCCAGATGTGTTTAACCTGCTTTTGCAAGTGTTGGACGATGGTCGTCTGACAGATGGTCAAGGTCGTACGGTAGATTTCCGTAATGCGGTTGTGATCATGACATCGAACTTAGGGTCAGATCGAATTCAAGAGCACTTCGGTGATTTGGATTATGACGGCATTAAAGTGATGGTGATGGATGTTGTGAGCAAACACTTCCGTCCAGAATTCATCAACCGTATTGATGAAGCTGTTGTGTTCCATCCTCTGGGCCAAGAACATATCAAGTCAATTGCAAGCATCCAGCTGGCGCATCTTGCGTCACGCATGGCAGAAAGAGACTTGACGTTGGAAGTGACTGACGAAGCCCTTTCGTTAATTGCGCAAGCAGGCTTTGACCCAGTCTATGGGGCAAGACCGCTCAAACGCGCTATTCAGCAAAGCGTGGAAAACCCACTGGCACAATCGATCCTTAAAGGAGAGGTGAAACCGGGCAAACCGGTCAAGCTGGTGGTGGAAGATGACCAAGTCAAAGCGACGCAGTAATTGATATCGCCAAAAAGGAGGCCGAAGGGCCTCCTTTTTTGTCTTTGATAGCCTGAAAAATGTGATCTAAAGCCGATGTTTTGGTCGCTTGGTTTAAAAAGTAATCGAAAGAACCTTTTTTTCATACTTTTCTTCAAAAAAGGGTTGTCACAATCCAATTGCTCCCTATAATGCCGCCTCACCGACACGGAGAGCGGCTTCCAATAAGGAAACGTCCTAAGGTCGGATGGTGAAGGCTTGAAAGCTGAATGAAAATAAACGCTTGACGCGTTGAAACGAATCAGTAAGAATTGCCGCCCGCTTCAACGGAAATTGTCCGATTGAGGCAAGTCAACAAGATGTTTTGAAGGTTGCGAGCGCAACA
>NZ_LNTY01000012.1 GCF_001559595.1 Enterovibrio coralii
TTCGAAAAACCTGGCACGGAGAAAAAGCCGGGTACAGCGGTTGGTACAACTCTGCAGCATTCGACAAATTTGCGAAAGAAGAAGGTCTTTACTCTAAAAGCCTGAACGGCGACGCCTTCTCTGATGAAGCAAAGAAAAAAGCCATTGAACTGATCAAAGAAGATTTGGGTCAGGTGGACATGGTTGTTTACTCGCTGGCATCTCCAGTGCGCAAACTGCCTAAGACTGGCGAAGTTGTACGTTCTTCTCTGAAACCAATCGGTGAAGTTTACCGTTCGACAGCGGTTGACACGAACAAAGATGAAATCATCGAAACAAGTGTTGAGCCAGCAACTGAAGAAGAAATCAAAGATACCGTCACCGTAATGGGTGGTGAAGATTGGGAACTGTGGATCCAAGCACTGTCTGATGCAGGTGTACTGGCTGACGGTTGTAAAACTGTTGCTTACAGCTACATCGGTACTGAGCTGACATGGCCAATCTACTGGGACGGAGCTCTAGGCCGTGCGAAGATGGACCTAGACCGTGCAGCAGCAGCTTTGAATACCCAGCTTTCTGCTACTGGCGGCAGTGCAAACGTTGCAGTGCTGAAGAGCGTGGTAACTCAGGCGTCTTCAGCGATTCCAGTCATGCCATTGTACATTGCAATGGTATTTAAGAAGATGCGTGAAGAAGGCCTACACGAAGGTTGTATGGAACAAATCTTCCGTATGTTCAGCCAGCGTCTTTACAAAGAAGACGGCTCAGCAGCAGAAGTAGACGACAAAAACCGTCTGCGTCTGGATGACTGGGAGCTTCGTGAAGACATTCAGCAGCACTGCCGTGATCTGTGGCCGCAAATCACCTCAGAGAACCTGAAAGAGCTGACGGATTACGTTGAGTACAAAGAAGAGTTCCTGAAACTGTTCGGCTTTGGTATTGAAGGTGTTGATTACGACGCTGACATAAACCCAGAAGTGAACTTCGACGTACAAGCTATCTAATTTGTACCGAGATAAAAGGCCAGCTTACTCGCTGGCCTTTTTTATTTCTGCTTTTGATACAACAAGAAAGAAAAGGGTGAAAACTGCAAATTTCCAGAAAAAATTGCCAAAAATATGATCAATGTGGCTGATATTTATCATATTTGCTCGAATAAGAAGCAAACGAACGAAATCCCCTAAATTTGTACGTGACAGCCCGAAAAACTTATGTAGAATGCCACGCATACCAACGAGGAAGGCAACTTCCAAAGGTGGTTGGAAT
>NZ_LNTY01000013.1 GCF_001559595.1 Enterovibrio coralii
GAACCCTGTCACTGCAAAGGTATCGTCGGCTAATCCCTCAACCGTGAGTGTAAACTGCAAACCGCGTTGTCTTGCCATACTGCGAAAACCCTAACCACTGTCCTTGTGTTCGACGTTCTTGCATCGACGAAAGCCCGTCCGAAGACAGGCGAAAACACTGTTGGCTGAGCAAAGACACGCCCAGCCAACGGCGTTGTTACGATGAGCAATTAGGCTTCAATCGGCGTGCGCCAATCGTCTGCACCAGAGGTGCCGGCAACCGTGTGCTCCCAGTCAATCTTGCGGTAAGCCACGGAGACAGTGACAAGCTGAGTGAACTCTTTCTTCGCCGCATCTTGGCAGTGCGGCATCTGGCAATCGATATCGATGATGGTGCCATCGGTCAGGATGGTGGAGAAGAAGTGCTCTTGCTTGCCTTCCACCGAGGTGCGGTACCACTTCAGCTCCACCTTCGGCAGCATCTCACCGGAAGCGAGTGCGTTGTACATCAGCGGAACCGCTTTATTCAGTGCCACAGTAAACTTGAACGGCTTGTGCACACGTTGACCAGAAGGCTGGCCGCTTTGTGGGTCAGTCGGAACAGTGACGATATGGTCGAAGGCTTGCACCAGCATTTGGTCTTCATGACCTTCAACATAAATGTTGCCGACAGAGTCAGCGGTGAAAGCACCGGCAGTAATGTTGCCCTGAGTTTTGCCTTCAATGGCGATATAGCATGGAGTTGGCATTGCGTAGTCCTTGTT
>NZ_LNTY01000014.1 GCF_001559595.1 Enterovibrio coralii
CGCGCATGCGCTACGCGGGAGCTTCACTTCATGATGCCTGTCATGACGTGATTCATGGCGATTTCCTGTCTCTTGGCGGGCAGGGTGGTGTGGTGGCCGTTGACGCTGATGGCAAGGTGGACTTTGCCTTGAACTGTGCGGGCATGTACCGCGCGACAGTGAACGAAGAGGGCATTGCGCTGGTGGCTATCTTTGCGGATGAAGCACTGTCGCCAGTAGCGGAATAACCGAAACGAAAAAGGTCAGCACATGCTGACCTTTTCTTTACATCTCACGCAGCCAACAAGGCTTGCGTCATCAGTAATGTGGAGGCGGCGTCTCTTCGCTCATGCTGGCGATGTTGGCTGGCTCCATGGCTTTCAGTTTTGTCACCAGAAACGAAATTTGCGACGTCATCTTGTCGATGGTCAATTGGTGCTGGGTGATGGCATCGTTCAGCTCTTCAATCGTGTGTTCCTGAAAAGCTTGTTTGATCTCCAGGTCGTCAATTTGTTTCTGCAGACGCAGTTCTGTCTCGGTCATGATGGTTTCTCAATTACTCTGCTATCCACGCCTGAGCGATACCGGCAGAAGTGCCAGAAATAACGCGTCCAGTCGGATCAATGGCGACATCATACACTACTGCGCTTGGTGGACGGGTATTTTGTTGCTCCTCCGCTAACCAGCGACCGATGTTCTCTCCGCTCTGGGTATCCCAAAACTCCACGCGTCGACCCGGCGTACCTGTGACCAGTTTCGAGCCGTCGTCCGAGAAACGTGCGGTGGAGAAGTTCGGGTGGCGATGGAACATACGAAGTTCGCTTCTCGGCTCTCCTGTCGACAAATCCCAAACAATGGCAGTGTCATCGCCATCGGCAGAGAATGCAAACTTGCCTGAGCGATGGAGCTCCACGCGGGTAATGCGGTGTTCATGGGGAAACTCGTTCAACACTTGCCCGGTTTCTGTGCTCCAAAAGAAGGCGTTGTGGTCGTTACCGCCCGACATGGCGAACTTGCCATTGGGGGATAAAGACACGCTGTTCACTTTTTCTCGGTGCGCAAGGAACTCTAAGCGTCTCCCTGTGCCTAAGTCCACGAAGAGGGCTTTCCCATTAGAGAGGGCAAGCAGCACCTTTTGACCGTTATTGCTGATGTCGACATCGCGGATGATGCCATCGGAGATAGACCAGAGTCCTTCTGCCTGTCCCCATGCCAAATCCCACACGGCAAAGTTCTGCGACGTAGCGGTAATGGCGTAGCGATTGTTGTCAGAAATCTGACTGGCGATCACAGTATTCTTATCTGGGTCCTGATATCCAAACTCAGCCAACTGTTTGTTTTGCATCAGGTCCCAGAGCACGATACCTTCTGCAGTAGACGTCATAAGGGCAAATCGGCCGTCACGGCTGAGGCTAAAACTGGTCACACCCGAAGGCTCTAACGTCCAACGTTGAGCTTCGTGTGTTGAGTGAAAGCATCCAGAAAGTGCTAACAGTGTCAGAATTAAGCAAATTGTGCCGACGAATTGTCGAATCATGCTTGAGTTCCTTATCTTTGGCCCCTATAACGACGAGTATATTGATCGTTTCGGGCTTTCGCATCGTTATCGCGTAAGCGAATTAGAGAAATGTGGTTTTATACCAACGGAGTAACGAATGAAATCTGTTTTTAAAGTATCGCTGCTGGCAGCGACAGTTGCATTGGCAGTGGGCTGTCAGGAAGAAGCAAAACAAGAAACAGTACAAGTTGAAGCCCCTGTTGCAGTTGAGCAGACAGTGACTTTTGCAACGGAAGACGACAAAGCAGCATACGCAATCGGTGCGTCTTTGGCGCAATACCTGAAAGCAAACCTTGAGCAACAAGAGCAAATCGGTCTGTCATTGGATGCAGATCTGGTACTGCAAGGTGTGCAAGACGCGTTTGCTGACAAATCAAAACTGACTGACGAAGAAGCGCAGGTTGCGCTGCAAGCACTGGATCAGCGCGTTGCTGAAATGGCGCAAGCTCAGGCACAAGAAAAAGCACAAGAAGCCGTGAAAGCGGGTGAAGAATTCCGCGCGAACTTTGCAAAACAAGACGGCGTGAAGACCACTGACTCTGGCCTGATGTATCAGGTAGAGAAAATGGGTGACGGCGAGAAGCCATCTGCAGAAGACACGGTAGTGGTTCACTACAAAGGTACATTGACTGACGGTACCCAGTTCGATAGCTCATACGACCGTGACCAGCCAGCGACCTTCCCGCTGAACCGCGTGATCCCAGGTTGGACTGAAGCGTTCAGCTGATGCCTGTGGGTTCTAAGTTCAAGTTCGTTATTCCGCCTGAGCTGGCATACGGCTCTCAAGACACGCCAGCTATCCCAGCAAACTCTACGCTGGTATTTGATGTTGAGCTGCTTGAAATCAAAGGCAAACCAGCAACAAATTGATGCAAACATCGGCAAGTCGACAGCAATAATTGATAAGCTTGATGAATAAAAAGCCCCGGCCTAGGTCGGGGTTTTTGCGTTTTCTTGAACTAACTCTGTTAAACTTATCGCCAGATTTTAAAATTTGCAGCATTCGTTTATCGTCTGCTGAAGATAAAAAGCCAAGTAAAGGAAGAGTAAGCCTGTGGTATCGACAGACAGCTTTGGTGCGGACGTGATCGTCGAGAGTGATTTAAGCGAGAATAATCCGTTCACCGAACAAGACCGCATTATCCTCAAATCTTATGAGGCCGTCGTAGACGGTTTGGCAGCGTTGATTGGCCAACACTGTGAAATCGTGTTGCACTCGTTAGAAGATCTGAATCGCTCCGCCATCAAGATTGCGAACGGTGAAAACACCGGACGTCAGGTAGGTTCACCTATCACGGATCTCGCATTACGTATGCTGAGAGACATTGAGGGGTCAGAACGTAATTTTTCTCGCGCCTACTTTACGCGTGCGAAAGGCAACACCTTGATGAAATCCATCACGGTGGCTATCCGTAACAGTGACAGTCGAATCGTTGGCCTGCTGTGTATCAATATCAACCTTGATGCGCCATTTTCTCAGGTACTACAGGCCTTCATGCCAACCGATGAAGCGCGCCAAGCGGCGTCTTCGGTTAACTTTGCCAGCGATGTCGATGAACTGGTAGACCAAACGGTTGAGCGCACCATTGAAGAAATCAATGCGGACAAGTCTGTGTCGAACAACACCAAGAACCGTCAAATCGTGATGGAGCTGTTCGATAAAGGCATCTTCGATATTAAAGACGCGATTAACCGCGTGGCGGACCGTCTGAATATCTCGAAGCACACCGTCTACCTCTACATCCGTCAGCGCAAAGGTGAGGACGGCGAGAAATGAGCCTGAACTATGTGTTGGTGGTGAACAGCCCTGTGTATGGTCACCAATCTTCACTGACTGCTTATCGCTTTGCTAAAGCGGTTATCGAAAAAGGACACACGTTAACGCGTGTGTTTTTCTATCAAGATGGTGTGTCGAACGCATCTTCTTTGACCGTGCCTGCGAACGATGAGTTTGACTTGGTCGCCGCGTGGCAGTCACTGGCAACTGCGCACAACATTGAGCTGCAAACCTGTGTGGCTGCGGCGTTGCGTCGCGGTCAGATCAGCGAAGACGAAGCCAAACAACACAATCTTGCCTCGCACAACATGGCGGATGGGTTTACCCAAGCTGGGTTGGGTGGGCTATCCGAGTCGCTGCTGACAGCAGACCGCGTTATTCAGTTTTAGGTGAATCATGAAAAAGCTGGGATTTGTCTTCTCATCGGCACCGCACGGTTCGGCGAGCGGCCGAGAAGGGCTGGATGCCGTATTGTCGACATCAAACTACAGTGAAGACTTGGTACTGATGTTTGTCGGCGATGGCGTTATGCAGCTGTTGGCCGGCCAATCGCCTGACACTGTCCTGTGTCGTGATTACATTTCGACCTTTAAAATGCTGTCACTTTGCGATGTAGAGGAAATCTACATCTGTAAAGATTCGTTGACTGAACGCGGTCTTCTCGATGCGCCTTTAATTATCGATGCGCAAGTCGTGTCGACAGATGAAATCACAGCGCAGCTAGGACAGTGCGCGAAAGTGCTTAATTTTTAAGGAAAGACAATGCTTCATACCGTCAATTCCTCACCGTTTTCATCGTCGTCATTGGCCGTTTGTCTGCGTTATGCAGACCGACATTGCGAGATCCTGTTGATCGAAGATGCTGTTGCTGCGGCGATTAGTGGGGGAGAGTGGCAACAAAAACTGGCTGCGTCGGGTCATCGCATTTATGTGCTAAAAGATGATGTTATTGCGCGTGGTTTACAGGGAAAAGTCGAATCACCGTTCGAAGTGATTGAAATGGAAGACTTTGTTGAGCTTACGGAAAGGCATGTCACGCAAATGAAATGGTGATTTGCGCACCGATAAGCTAGCGTAAAAGCTTGGGATTACAGTGTTTATAAAGTGATCTAAGTAAAGATCGTTGTATAAATCTTGACACCCCAATTGACGACATCTAAAATTTCGCGTCCCTACTTCTGTGGGGCATAGATTTTTCACACTTATATACGTAAGTAATATCAGGAGCTATTTAATGGCAACTATCAACCAGCTGGTGCGCAAACCACGCGTTAAGCAAGTTGCGAAAAGCAACGTGCCTGCGTTGGAAGCGTGTCCGCAAAAACGTGGTGTTTGTACTCGTGTTTACACCACCACTCCTAAAAAACCTAACTCGGCACTGCGTAAAGTATGTCGTGTTCGCCTGACCAACGGTTTTGAAGTTACTTCATACATCGGTGGTGAAGGCCACAACCTGCAAGAGCACTCAGTTGTTCTGATCCGCGGTGGTCGTGTTAAAGACCTTCCAGGTGTGCGTTACCACACCGTTCGTGGTGCACTTGACTGTGCAGGCGTTAACGACCGTAAACAAGGTCGTTCTAAGTACGGTGTGAAGCGTCCTAAGTCTTAATGGAATCCGTTAAGTAAGGCCAAACACTAATTAATTTGTAATTTTGAAAAAACTGAAAAGTTTTGGATAAAACCTGAAGAAGACAACGGAGAATTTCCATGCCACGTCGTCGCGTAATTGGTCAGCGTAAAATCCTGCCGGATCCTAAGTTCGGATCAGAGCTGCTGGCAAAATTTGTAAACATCGTAATGGTTGACGGTAAAAAGTCGACTGCAGAAAAAATCGTTTATGGTGCACTGGACATCATGGCAGAGCGTTCTGGTAAAGAACAACTGTCTGTGTTCGAAGCAGCTCTTGAAAACGTACGTCCAGCGGTAGAAGTTAAGTCTCGCCGTGTGGGTGGTTCAACTTACCAAGTTCCAGTAGAAGTACGTCCAGTGCGTCGTAATGCTCTGGCAATGCGTTGGTTGGTTGAAGCTGCGCGTAAGCGTGGTGAAAAATCTATGGCTCAGCGTCTGGCTAACGAAATGCTGGATGCATCTGAGAACAAAGGTACTGCTGTTAAGAAACGTGAAGACGTTCACCGTATGGCAGAAGCAAACAAAGCGTTTGCTCATTACCGCTGGTAATACCTTTTTAGGCGCGGCATTTGCCGCGCCTAAACCACATTTCTAAGGTTGACCTTAGTAAGAGGATACTACTGTGGCTCGTAAGACCCCTATTGAGCGCTACCGTAACATCGGTATTTGTGCGCACGTAGACGCAGGTAAAACTACAACAACAGAGCGTATCCTGTTTTATACCGGTCTTTCTCATAAAATTGGTGAAGTGCACGATGGTGCCGCAACCATGGACTGGATGGAGCAGGAGCAAGAGCGTGGTATCACCATTACCTCGGCTGCGACTACTACTTTCTGGCGCGGTATGGATGCACAATTCGCTGAGCACCGCATCAACATCATCGATACCCCAGGACACGTTGACTTTACCATCGAGGTAGAGCGTTCGCTGCGCGTATTGGATGGTGCTGTAGTTGTCTTCTGTGGTTCTTCCGGTGTTGAACCTCAGTCTGAAACCGTTTGGCGTCAGGCAGACAAATATCAAGTTCCTCGTATGGTTTTCGTCAACAAGATGGACCGTGCAGGCGCAGATTTCCTGCGTGTGGTTGAACAAATTAAAGTTCGACTGGGCGCAACCCCAGTGCCAATTCATTTGAATATTGGTGCTGAAGACGAGTTTTCCGGTGTTATCGACCTTATCAAAATGAAGGCGATTAACTGGAACGATGCAGACCAAGGCATGACCTTCGCATACGAAGATATCCCTGCCGACATGCAAGAGCTCGCAGAAGAATGGCACCAGAATCTGGTAGAAGCCGCTGCTGAAGCTAACGAAGAGCTGATGGACAAGTACCTTGAAGAAGGCGAACTGTCTGAAGCCGACATCAAGCATGGTCTGCGCGAACGTACACTTAACAATGAAATCGTACTGGCTACCTGTGGTTCTGCGTTCAAGAACAAAGGCGTACAAGCAGTACTGGATGCAGTTGTTGAGTTCCTTCCTTCACCGATTGACGTGAAAGCAATCAAAGGTGAAGACGAAGATGGCAACGAGATCGAACGTCATGCAGATGACAACGAACCGTTTGCAGCCCTAGCATTTAAAATTGCTACTGACCCATTCGTGGGTACGTTGACCTTCCTGCGTGTTTACTCAGGTGTGGTTAACTCTGGCGACACTGTTTACAACTCAGTGAAAGAAAAACGTGAGCGTTTCGGCCGTATCGTTCAAATGCACTCAAACAAGCGTGAAGAAATCAAAGAAATTCGCGCGGGTGACATTGCAGCGGCCATCGGTCTGAAAGATGTAACAACTGGTGATACGCTTTGTGCGCAAGACTCTAAAGTAATCTTGGAGCGCATGGACTTCCCAGAGCCTGTTATTCAGATCGCTGTAGAGCCACGTTCTAAAGCTGACCAAGAAAAAATGGGTATTGCGCTAGGTAAGCTGGCAGCAGAAGACCCGTCGTTCCGCGTTGAAACCGATGATGAATCAGGTCAGACCCTGATCTCAGGTATGGGCGAACTGCACCTGGATATCATCGTAGACCGCATGCGTCGCGAATTCAGCGTAGAATGTAACGTAGGTAAGCCACAGGTGGCATACCGCGAAACCATCCGTGGTAAGGCTGAAGTCGAAGGTAAATTCGTCAAGCAGTCTGGTGGTCGCGGCCAGTACGGTCATGTTTGGTTGAAACTGGAACCATCTGAGCCTGGCGAAGGCTTTGTCTTCGTTGATGAAGTCGTTGGTGGTGCGGTACCGAAAGAATACATCGGTGCTGTTGGTAAGGGTGTTGAAGAACAGATGAGTAGTGGCGTTCTCGCCGGCTACCCAGTGCTTGATGTAAAAGCAACCCTGTTTGACGGCTCTTACCATGATGTTGACTCCAACGAAATGGCGTTTAAGATCGCTGCATCGATGGCATTCAAGAAAGGGGCGCTCGAAGCGCAACCTGTTATTCTTGAGCCAATGATGAAAGTGGAAATCACCACTCCAGAAGACTGGATGGGTGATGTAGTGGGTGACTTGAACCGTCGTCGTGGTCTGATTAGCGGTATGGATGAAGGTCCTGCTGGTTTGAAGATCATACGCGCACAAGTACCACTGGCTGAGATGTTTGGTTACGCAACTGACTTGCGTTCAGCGACTCAGGGCCGCGCATCTTACTCTATGGAATTCAGCGAATACGCTGACGTTCCAAAGAATGTTGCTGAATCAATCATCGCACAGCGTAGTTGATTAGTAGCTTCAATGCTGGCATTGTTCGCCTGCATTGAAAAAACTTCTGATCGCACTCACGACGGTGAGTGTGACTCATAACTAGGAAGGAACACGATCGTGTCTAAAGAAAAATTTGAACGTACGAAACCGCACGTTAACGTTGGTACTATCGGCCACGTTGACCACGGTAAAACCACTCTGACTGCTGCTATCTGTACTGTACTGTCTAAAGTATACGGCGGTGCTGCACGTGACTTCGCATCAATCGATAACGCTCCAGAAGAGCGCGAGCGTGGTATCACTATCTCTACTTCA
>NZ_LNTY01000015.1 GCF_001559595.1 Enterovibrio coralii
GCCATCAGTGCCGCCATCAGTGCCGCCATCGGTGTCCGCATTCACAAATGCGACATCTGCGATCTGGAAGCTGCCGTTTTCGGTCAGTACTACTGCGAAGGTTGTAAGGTCTGCAAAGTCAGGCAATGGAATTTCCATTTGTACCCAACCACCCGTCAACGCGGTTCCATCTGTCAGTGCGTAGTCATTCGCTTCTTCTCCATCCGTGACATCTTGGATAGAAACACGAACTTGAGCAACATCTGTCAGTAGTTTAAAGCGAGCGTGAGTGTAAGACGTGGCATCAATTGGATTCAAGGTGCTAGACCAAGCCAATGCGCCCCAACCATCAGTCACTGTCAACTCAAGTACTGGGTCGTAAACATCGCTGTCAGCGTCACCTAGACCCGCGCCGTTCCAAACTTGTACATCATCAAACACAAGGTTAGTGTCCTGACCTGTGTACATGATGTAGCCAGTTTCCGGCGCTGTAGAACCACCGTCTTTGTTAACGTAAGCAACGTCTGCAATGTCTAACGTACCGTTTTGACCCAGTACCATTGCAAAGACTGTCATGTCTGTGAACGAAGGTAATGGCACTTCCATTTGCACCCAGCCGTCAGTCAGGGTTGTGCCCAATGACAATGCATAGTCATTCGCAACTTCATCCTGTGAGAGGCTTTGGATAGACAAACGGATCTGGCTTGCGTCAGTGCGTACTTTGAATTGCGCATGTGTGTAAGACGAGATATCAATTGGATTCGACGTACTCGCCCATGCTGCTGCGCCCCAACCCTCTGAAACTGTTAGTCTCAAAACAGGGTCGTACAGATCGTTATCCACTTCCGCGAGATTCGCATTGTTCCAGACTTGAATGTCTTCAAAAACAATGTTGGTCTGCTGGCCAGTGTAAAGCACATAACCGATTTCAGGTGCAGAGCCGTCTCCGCCATTGCTGTCATTATTCACAAAAGCAATATCGGCGATCTGCAGTGTTCCATTTTCTCCGAGGGTCAGTGCGAACGTCTTCAGATCTGTGTATGAAGGAACTGGAACACTCATTTGAACCCATCCGTTATCAAGTGATGAACCTGATGACAGTTGATATGGGTTTGCAGTGGTTTCATCTGCTTGGTTGATGAAGGTAACTTCAACACTTGCCGCAGACGTTTTTACTTTGAACTCAGCGTGAGTATATGGCGTCAGATCAACTTGTGTCGTATTGAACAACCAAGCTGCTGAGCCCCAACCACCTGTTACGGTTAGTTCTTGAACTGGCGAGTAAGTGCTGTCATTTCCAGCACCGATAGTCGCGCCCTGTCCATCCTGCGACCAAACTTGAATGTCATCGAAGCTATGGACAGTGTCTCGACCGGTAAACATCACATAACCAGTGCCAGACGTATCAGAACCCGTTTCGTAAGGAATAGCGTGAATCGCATCAATGACGTTTTGCTCAACACCACCATTTGACTTAACGATCTGGTTGCCACCACGAGTGATGCCATCGAATGCACCCGCATCAACAAGATCCCAGATGGCATATTTCGCATTACCATCAATGTCGATCAAGCCAAAGTGCTTCTCAGGATCTTCTGTGTTGTCAGGGCCACCTTTCCAAGGTTCATCAAATGCTTGGAAGAAGAACACAGATGCGCCGTAGTCAATCGCCCATTGAGTCATTGCATCAAAATATTGCTTCTGCTTGTACTCATCTGCAGCACCCGTTCCGCCAGCGCCGAAACCAGTGTTCGACACTGTCGACCAACCCGTTTCACCGATGTGGATTTGTTTGGTGCTATCCACAGCCATAACACTGTCTTTGACAGTATCAATCTGCGTCAGTGCTTTGTTGAACGCGCGCTCCATCGCTTTATCAGCTTGTTCTTGACGAGTAAGAGATTGCTCGGCCTCAGGAACTGGCCAGAAATCACTATCATGGAACGTGTCATGGAACGGATAAACATGCACAGACACATAGTCAACCGCTTGAATCAGCGCTTTGATGTCAGCTTCATGTGCTTGGTAGTAACCATTGTTGATTGACCACACCGCCCAGTTTTCTGAGCTGGTAATCCAGATGTTCTCATTAATCGTGCCGTTAGCTTTAAGTGCTTGTAGCTCATTAACGCGATTCAGGATAATACGTGGTTCAACACGGTAGCTCGTTGCCCACTCAACCATTGCCTCATTACCAACGGCAATGACTTTGATGATGTTTGGATATGTCTGAGCAAGCTCTACCGCTTTATCCATCTCATCTTGGTTGTTAGGGCTTTCTTGCGAACTGTCTATTTCAATATCAGAGAATGCGTTCAGTGCTGAGATCCAAACACCCAACATCACATTCATTTCGAAGCTTGAGTCTTCCTGTTGAAGTTCGCTAATCGCTTGAAGTAAGCGCTCGGTATCAACAAAATCCTGCGTGTTGTATGTGCGGAGCATACGAACACCCGCCGCATGCATAATCTTCAGGTCTTCTTTGACCTCAGCAATGCTAGGCGCGTTTTCGTTCGAACGCACATTCGTACGGAAAGCACCGTAGGAAATGGCTGGCAGTTCAGCTGTCCCTAGTACAGGCTGACCTGGTGCATCGCCACCTGTCACGCTTGAAACTGGGAAGTTACCTGTTGCCGCTGGTTGTGGTGCAATTTCAGGTGCTACTGAGTAGTCAGTGCTGCTACCGCCATCGCCACCATCAGTACCGCCATCGCCACCATCAGTGCCGCCGTCGCCACCATCAGTACCGCCATCGCCACCATCAGTGCCGCCGTCGCCACCATCCGTATCGTTGGTCACCAATGCAACATCAGCGATTTGAAGCGTACCATCTTCACCCAGAACAACTGCAAAAATCGTCATGTCTGTAAATGATGGTACCGGTACTTCCATTTGCACCCAGCCATCAGACAGGGCAGTACCCGTTGACAGTTGGTAATCGTTCGCATCTTCCGGCTGTGTCTGACTGCTGACAGCAACACGTACCTGAGACGCATCCGTCTTCACTTTAAATTGAGCGTGCGTGTAAGCAGAGATATCGATTGGATTAGTTTCCGCGTTCCAACCAAATGCACCCCAACCATTCGTTACCGTCAGCTCAAGAACAGGATCGTATGTTCCACCGTTAATGGTGTTGATAGACGCACCATTCCAAGCTTGCAGCTCATCGAAAGTGACTGTTGGTTCTTGGTCGGTGTAGACGATATAACCCGTACCTGAAGAGTCTGAGCCGCCGTCGCCACCATCAGTACCGCCATCGGTGTCCTTGTTTACCAACGCAACATCAGCGATTTGAAGCGTACCGTTTTCAAGCAGAACAACTGCAAAAATCGTCATGTCTGTAAATGCCGGTACAGGCACTTCCATTTGCACCCATCCATCAGACAGGGAAGTACCCGTTGACAGTTGGTAGTCGTTCGCATCTTCCGGTTGAGTTTGGCTGCTAATAGCGACACGTACCTGAGATGCTGCAGTCTTCACTTTAAACTGCGCGTGCGTGTAAGCAGAGATATCGATTGGATTCGCTTCCGCGTTCCATCCAAATGCACCCCAACCATTCGTCACTGTCAACTCAAGAACAGGATCGTATGTTCCACCGTTAATGGTGTTGATAGACGCACCATTCCAAGCTTGCAGCTCATCGAAAGTGACTGTTGGCTCTTGGTCGGTATAGACGATATAACCCGTACCTGAAGAGTCTGAGCCGCCGTCACCACCATCAGTACCGCCATCGGAATCATTGTTCACCAACACAATATCTGCAATTTGAAGCGTACCGTTCTCACTCAGAACGACTGCAAAAATCGTCATATCTGTAAATGCAGGAACCGGAACTTCCATTTGCACCCAGCCATCAGACAGGGCAGTACCTGTTGACAGTTGGTAGTCGTTCGCATCTTCCGGTTGAGTCGCACTGCTGATAGCGACACGTACCTGAGATGCTGCTGTTTTCACTTTAAATTGTGCATGCGTGTAAGCAGAGATATCAATTGGATTCGCTTCCGCATTCCAACCAAAAGCACCCCAACCTTCAGTGACTGTCAATTCAAGAATTGGATCATAAATTCCACCGTTGATGGTGTTGATAGACGCACCATTCCAAGCTTGTAGCTCATCGAAACTGACATTGGCTTCTTGCTCAGTGTGGAGAATATAACCAGAACCTGTTGTGTTTGAGCCGCCATCGCTACCATCAGTACCGCCGTCGCCACCATCAGTGCCGCCGTCACCACCATCAGTACCGCCATCGCCACCGTCTGTGCCGCCATCGGTTTCGTTAGTTACCAATGCAACATCAGCGATTTGAAGCGTGCCGTTTTCACCTAGAACCACGGCAAAAATCGACATATCTGTAAATTCAGGAACAGGCACTTCCATTTGCACCCATCCATCAGACAGGGCAGTGCCCGTTGACAGTTGGTAGTTGTTCGCATCTTCCGGTTGAGTCGCGCTGCTGATAGCGACGCGTACTTCAGACGCAGCTGTCTTAACCTTAAATTGCGCGTGAGTATAAGATGAAATATCAATTGGATTTCCTTCAGCATTCCAGCCAAAAGCACCCCATCCATCTGTCACTGTCAATTCAAGAACCGGATCGTAAGTTCCACCGTTGATTGTCCTGATAGAAGAGCCATTCCAAGCTTGCAGTTCATCGAAAGTCACATTTGCTTGTTGGCCAGTGTAGAGGATATAGCCAGTACCAGAAGAGTTTGGTCCCCCACCAGTGTTGCCATCATCTGGCAAATCAGAGCCAATTTCACCATCGGTGTTGGTGCTGAAAAATACGTTGCGGAATTCGATAATGCCGCCATCGTCCTGGCTGCCTTGCACATACAATGGCGAAGTGATGTCACTGAAATCGAGAATGTTGTCGCCTACCAGCTCACTGATAGGGATCTGGAACGATTTCCATTCAGTCGAGATGGTACGACCGCCACCATTGAGAGACGTACTACCGCTGTTTGTTGAGGCTCCAGCATTGAAAGCAACACCGTTGCTGCTAGTAGGACGCTCATTATTCTCGTTGCCGGGAATCCCTCTTTCTCGGCCAGATTGAAACCCGATAGTGACAGGCGTTGTTACCGTGCCTTTCACATCAAAGTTCATGTAACCATTTTCGAAACCTGACAGATTGAGCGAATTAGCTCTGTCGCCATCAGTCACAACGCCAGCACCCCAACCCCATGGTGCGCTAGTCCCTGCAGTGGGAGGTGTTGTAACCGTGTAAGTTTGTGTTTTTGGAATAGTAGCGGAATACGCTGTCAGCTCAGTACCATTTTGCCAGCCTATTGCTTGGAGGCCAGTACGCAACTGGCCTTCATGGTATACTGTTGCAACCTTATCACCCGTCGGCGTATCCGAAACAGACTTCCCGCCCGCTTCGTCGCCTCCTCCACATCCGCTCAACGCTACTGAAGCCATCAGCAGCAGTTTTGCAAATAGATTCTTCATAATGTCATCCGTTTTTCTAAATCCTTCGGTAACTCCGCGACAACGCAGTGCCGCTAGAATCAAGTACTCCCCAATCGAAGGGAGAAACGTGTTTGGGTTTAAGGTGTCTTCACAAAAAGAAAGCGCTTTCTACACAGTTTCAAAAAATGGCCGATGCCTCGGCTCAATCGTCGAGCATTAGAGCTCGCGTGACTTGTAAAGATATTGTTAATGAGCAAGAACAAACAAGATGGAACCTGTCTCATTTGGAAGAATGACGAGATCTGGCACACAGAGATTTGCAAACAATGTAACTGGTCTTATATATGAACCTTTAAATCCACTTGAGAAACAGGTGATCAAGTCACATTCAAAATCATCAGAAAAGAGGGAAAAGATGCTGCGAAAACTTGAAAAGGTTGCAAACTGTGTAACAAAGTTAGAGGTGATATATTGCAGCCGAAAGACTGCGTAAAGCTTTTAGAATAATTAGTGGGTTTAAATGGCAGGACGCTGCTCTATGCAAAGCAAGCGACCTTCCAAAACCAAAAATGCAATCAAACTCGTCACTTAGGTCGTTTTTGCCTTTTGGGTGTCAGGCAACACACAACCTAGACCTCGAGTATTTTTTTAAATGTCACAAGAAAGCGCTTTCACGAGTGGGAACCTCAAACTTCTTCATGGAGTGAAAATGAAAAAGTCTACATTAGCGATGGCTGTGTTGTGCGGTAGCACCGCGATGACAGGTGTACCGATTGCCAACGCAGACGTGCTCGACACATTGGAGTTCGAGTTTCATGGCTATTTCAGAGCTGGCTATTTTGTAAGCAAGGAGAACGATTACAAAAAAGCGACATTGGTGGTCAAAAGGAACAACTCGGGCGATTAGGACTTGAGTCTGATAACGACGGTAATCTAATTTTCATCACTCGCGCCAATATTTCTGAGGAACAGCAACTCAGTATTCATGTTGGTATTGGTGATACAGAATTTGACGACTTGGTAGGTTTCGTCGAAATGGATGGTGTTTTGCCGACAGGCAAACTGTGGGGCGGTAAACGGAAAATCGGTGAAGAGAATTACATCTTCATGACTGACTTCTTTTATACCGACCTTGAAGGCTATGGGGCCGGTATTCAGGACTACGAAATTGGTGACGCATTTCTTGATGTCGCATACATCTTCAGTGAGCGTAACATCAGTGACAGCAACGACTCCTATGATGATTTTATCACCAACGCATCAACCCAATCTTCAGTGATCAGCGCACAAAACACGCGTTTAGTACCTGAAAACCAACGTGCCTATGTCAATGACAACCAAAACAACCCAATGCACACGTTTCATGTTTCCTATACGTTGGGTGCGTTGACATTGCAAGGTAACTACAAATACCTCCCTGACAACTTTGACCTCGCAGGTAAAGAGTGGGCGGAATACGGTTACGACGCCACTGCCATTTATCACATGCTGGACTTCTTTGGCCTGAAGGGTAATGCCTTCTCTTACGCCATTTTGCAAGCGGGTGAAGGTCTAGGTTCAGGTAACCTTCTTGGCGGCACAATCACTGATTACGCTGCGCTACGTCCAGGTTCACTGACCCAAGGCTACAAGGTTAATGACGATAATTACGGCCCTATCTTTGGCGACCCGTACTACCTGATCACTCATCGTGAAGAAGATGCAAAATCTGTCCGCGCCCTTTTGTGGGGTGGTTACACCATGGATAACGGCATTGGTTTCTTCCCATCAGTGCAAGCGCAATACAACGACGAAGGCACTAACGATGAAGGTGATGATGCAGGATACAACTATTGGGTATCTGTCATGATGCGCAATATTTTCCCGGTCAAAGACAACTTCATTGTTCAGACGGAAGTGGGTTACTACGAAAACGTACAAAACGGCGGTCACTGGCACCAGTCGAAATTTACTGTGGCACCGACTTACGTTTTGTCTGATGGCCTATCCACCGCTGAAATCCGATTCACGGCAACTTACTTGCCGCTGTCTTGGACAACAGGTGAAGAAGGTAATAACCGCATTCCGCTCAAGGACGACATCGTCTTTGGTATTCAGGCTGATGCTTACTGGTAAGAGGTAAAGGAGCGAAGTTGCTCCCTACTTCTATGCTTTGAATAAACAAAAACAATGCAGAAAAGCCAGAAACACCAGGATGTAAGGATACGACAATGAACAATTTCCCTTATCGACGAGCGATCGTAACCACAGCGATTGTGGGAGCTCTCGTCGGCTGTGAATCAAAAAACTACGCGCCCGTAAGCCAAGGGCCAGATACCAGTGCAGACATCGTCAGGCCAGACTCGTCTTGGACACTGGTATGGAACGATGAATTCAGTGGCGATGCCATTGACAAGAGTAAATGGAGCCACGAAGTAAACTGTTACGGTGGTGGTAACAACGAGCGTCAATGCTACACCAAGCGTAAAGTGAACTCGTTTGTTGAAGACGGCAAGCTTCATATCGTTGCCCGCGACTACCAGTTCACTGGCCCATCAGACCCAGAGGGTAAGAGCCGTCATAAAGCGACACTGCCATTCACTTCTGCGCGTCTGCGCACCATGAACAAAGGCGATTGGAAATACGGTCGCTTTGAAGTGCGTGCGAAACTGCCATTTGGTCAAGGCACTTGGCCTGCGATTTGGATGCTTCCGACAGACTATGTCTACGGTGGTTGGGCTGCTTCGGGTGAAATCGATATCGTCGAGGCTGTTAACCTTAAAGCACCAACAGATGAACTGGGTGCGGAGCCGGGTAAGGAAGAAGCACGTATTCACGGTACCATTCACTATGGTCGTGGTTGGCCAGATAACGTCAGCACTGCGGCTGAATACCACTTACCTGACGACGTAAACCCAGCAGATGGCTTCCACACTTATTCGATTGAGTGGGAAGAAGGTGAAATGCGTTGGTACATAGATGATATTCACTATGCCACGCAACGTTCAGACGGTTGGTATAGCCAGTACAAAGAAGGCGGCAAATGGGTTACTGGCCCAAATGATGCACCATTCAATCAACGCTTCCACATGATCTTGAACCTCGCGATTGGTGGTTCTTGGGCTTCAAACGCGAATGAAGGCGGAATCGATCCTGATATCTTCCCGCAAACCATGGAAGTTGATTACGTTCGTGTGTACGAGTGTTCCAAAGATCCCGTCACTGGCAAGGGCTGTGCGACCGTTTCAGACGACGCGCAATTCGTTGCGGGCACGCCGGCTCCTGAAATCATTATTCCGGGTCCAGACTACGCAACCGGTCCAGTGTTCACACTGTATGAAGACAGCTTAGACAAGCACCTTCGTTCAAAAGAATACGATCCACAGTTCAAGGTCTACACCGAAACCAAACAAGTTGACGGGCGCGGCAACGTGCTTGCCATCAAGAAAACAGGCGATACAGGTAACTTCTACTTCGAGACCCCAGAAGTCAACATGGGCGAATGGATGAGCGGCGGTGACCTAGTGTTTGACCTGCTTGTTGAGGAAAGTGCGCCAAATGCTGGCTTGATGGTCAAGATGGACAGTGGCTGGCCTAACACCAGTGACATTGATGTTGCTCTACCGCCAAAAGGCCAATGGAAACAGGTACGTATCAACGTGGCTGATTTGATTGAGAACGGCAACCGATTCGCACCAGGCGCGAAAGCCAACATCGAAAGCATCAAAAACATCTTCGTTATCGAACCTACAGGCCCAATGGTACTGAACATCGACAACGTAAGATTTGAGAAGTAATCCCCTCTCGCAATGTTGCGAACGTAAGTAAAGAAGAGGCGTTTGCCTCTTCTTTTTTTCGTTCTGCATCGGATATTACTTAGACAATCCACACGAATCGTTGATCAGAAATGGCATTTGAACGCCTTTACCTATGATTAATACTGGAAATCCCTTGTGAGTGGTTGATAAAATCGCTGCCACTTCAACAATCGTAAATCAAAGAGAGTGATTCCCCATGGGACGCAGTTTCGAAGTTCGCAAGAATGCAATGGCGAAAACCCAAGGCGCCAAAGTTAAGCTTTACTCTAAGTACGGCAAAGAAATCTACGTTATCGCAAAAAATGGCGGTGGCGACCCTGACACCAACCTGACGCTGAAGCGCATGATCGAGAAAGCGAAGAAAGATCAGGTTCCTTCTCACGTTATCGAAAAAGCGATTGAGAAAGCAGCTGGTGGCGGCGGTGAGAACTATGAAGTTGCGCGCTACGAAGGTTTCGGCCCAGGTGGTTGCTCAGTTATCGTTGATTGTTTGACCGACAACAACAACCGTACCTACATGGAAGTGCGTCAGTGCTTCGTGAAGACACACGCTAAGATTGGTGGCCCAGGTACTGTTGCTCACATGTTTGATCACCAAGCGGTATTCCAATTTGCTGGTGACGATGAAGAAGCCGTTCTGGAAGCACTGATGATGGCTGACGCAGACGTGACTGATATCGAGTGTGAAGACGGTGTTATCACTGTATTCGCACCAACGACTGAATTCTTCAAAGTGAAAAATGCCCTGGCTGAAGCAATGCCAGAAGTGACGCTAGATGTTGAAGAAATCACTTTCGTTCCACAAACAATGACCACCGTTTCTGGCGACGACGTTGCTACTTTCGACAAGTTCATTGACATGCTGAACGATTGCGACGACGTACAAAACGTATACCACAACGCGGAAATCGAAGAGTAATCACTCTTTCACGCGTAAAAATGCCCGGTTCAACCGGGCATTTTCTGTTATAAACAAGACGAATCAATAACTTGATGAGTCTCATGCAATAGGTTGGATTCCATCATGGAACAACAAGATTTTGAAACACTGGTAAAAGCACTGGCTGAAACCAAAGGTCTTCCAGAAGCTCTGGACATGCTGAAAAAGTGTGAAGACGAAGAAGTTGCGGCAGCGGCGGAAGCAATGACTGGTCAATTCTCACTGGCTGAGATCGACGGTGAAAACCGCGTTTACCACGTCACCACCGAAACCAATGACAACGGTGAAGAAGAAGAATTCGTTGAGCACGTGATGAACGTTGGCGACGAAGCTCTGGTTTTCGTAGCTTGGTTCTTCTACACCCAGTTCGAAATCAAAAACCGCGACACTTATGCAGCGGCGGGTCGTACTTACAAGCAACCTAAGAGAAGCTAAGTCCCCGAATGAATATGAAAAAGCCAGGATTAAGTCCTGGCTTTTTTTATACCTTGGCGGAGAGCCAACTGGCTGCTTTTCGGACTTGCGGCAATACCGTCAAGTTCAATATGAAGGCGCAAGGCCATGCGATTTGAAAACTGTCTAACCAAATGGCAGGCCAATCAGAAGAAAAGCCCATTTTGTACCCCGAGATGACGCCAGACATCATCATCGCCATGGTTGCGGTACTAATCGTGGTACTGATCCAAAACTGTTTATTCTTCATTCTTCTCTCGTTTTATTGGCGGTGACTGCTTGATGTGGGTAAGATACTTCACAAGCAATATTGGAAACCAGAAGCAAAATTAGAATGAACCATTCCATATATGGAAACATTGACGACATCTACTTGTTTGCCCAAGTGATCCAAGAAGGCTCTCTATTAGCGGCGGCTAAAAAGCTCTCATTGCCTGTCTCAACCATGTCACGACGGGTATCGGCACTCGAGAAAAGATTGAACATTCGACTGCTAGAAAAACAGGGGCGAGAGTTAGTCGCAACGGAGAACGGTAAGCAAGCTTATGAGCTTTTCTCCAGCAGCTTTGAACAACTGGAAACCGCTTTTGAAACCCTCATTACGGCGCGAAGCGGCGTGTTTGGAAATCTCAAGGTGGTCATGCCTCACAACTTCTATCGAGGTTTTGTCGGCAACGTATTACGCGAATATTTGACCTCCTACCCCAAGGTCAAACTCGATATCGTTCTGAGCCAAGAACAACAGCCACCAGCGACGGATCGCGATTTATTGATGACCTTTGATCTCAAAGGGCTGGATGATTTAATTGCAAGACCGCTTTTCCACGCTCAGCATGGCTTTTTCGCCAGCCCCGATTACCTTCGCCAATTTGGTGAGATAAACATCCCTGAAGACATAGTGAACGCCGACTGGATAGCGGTCGATAAAGCGTGGGACATCAACTTGTTTCGCGACAACCAACTGGAGCAAACAATCTCTGTCCGCCCAAAGCTTGTGGTCAATGACATCGCAGCAGTGATGGATACCGTAAGGATGGGGTTAGGCGTTGCATCGCTGCCACTGAGACATATCGGCGAAGCGGATGGCCTCGTTCGCGTATTGCCTGAATACTTGAGAAGTGATCGAATGGCTTATCTTGTCTATCGCGAACGCAAACATCAGCCACAAGCACTGTCGCTTTTGATCGACGCACTGATTAACGCATCAGAACAAATAGAAGCAGGAGTGCTTATTCATAAAGCGGGTGACGTGTAAACGCCACCCTGTAATTATCGAAGGTTACTCGTCAGCGACTAACTCAACAGAGCATCGTCCAAAACCCTCAATATCGAGCTCGAAGCCGCCTACCCCCAGATCATTCGTTGCCCCCAACAGTACGCGGGATAACCCATCTAAAATTTGCTCTGGCCCCAAGTCCATTTCTACGCATTTATCTGCAATAAAGTCAGAGAGCATTTGTGCTTGTTGTTCTGAAATTCGCTCACCCATCGTCGTATCCTTAGCACGATTAACACACATGTTTTAAATCTATTAATCAGAGCGTTATGCAAAAGAAGATTGCAATAGAGAAAAGTTTTCGCTCTTTTATTTAGCGTAAACGTGGTTACAGAAAATTGCCTGTCGCGGATGAAATAGATGTGCGTGAAAGTGATGATTTTCTGATGCTGTACTCGACAAACGGCGCGAGAGAAAAACTCCGATTGTCAGTCAGAATCTATCGGCAGTAAGATGTACTCTACTTCCTATGGGAACTGACGAAAATGGAATTTCTGCTTATCATCGCCAATGTTGCCGTGATTTGGGTGCTTGCCGTCATCACACCCGGTGCCAACGTATTACTCACCATCAATACCGCATTGAATTACAACCGCCATACGGCATCCTTCTCCGCATTTGGTGTCGCAGTTGCCGTCGCCTTGTGGGGATTATTTGGTGGCTCTGGGCTCATTATTCTGTTTTCTCTCTTTCCCGAAATACTCACTGCAATGAAAGTGCTGGGCGGTGCCTACCTTGTCTATCTTGGACTGCGTCAGCTTAAACAAATTCGTGAGAAGAAAAAGCTTCATATAGACCCACAAGCGTTGAGCTCGCTCCCTTCACCCAAACGTGTTTTCCTGACCGCCTTTTTCACTAGCATCCTAAACGTGAAGACTGGTTTCTTCGTCGTCAGTGTGTTCAGCGTTTCTGTCACGCAACACATTACCTTGCCGCTCATTCTTGCCATCATGTTCACCATGTCCGGGATTACGTTGGTATGGCACCTCTTTTTGTCGTTCGCTTTTTCACGCCATTCCGCAAAATCTGCCTATGAAAAAGCTTCTCGCCTGTTCGATTTTCTCACGGGGGGGTTATTTACACTGTTCGGCATTAAAGTGATGGCGTCGTGAGGTGGTAGACACCTAATTTTGTAGCATTTTAGACGGGCTTCAATTCTCGATAAGTACAATTACAATAACATCTAGCAATCTACTGATTATTAAGTAATAAAAGACTTAGTATTCATCCAACGCGAGTGCGAAATGGACATTAGCGAGAAGATTCATAGCTGTGAAATATTCATTCCCAGTGACCCAACTCTGGTCGCCGAACAAACTCGCTGCCTCGAAATTCTCTATGACTTTAACCACTCCAGGCCGAGCGAAACAGAAAAACGAAAAGCCATTCTGAAGAGGTTTCTCGCTGAAATTGGCGATAACAGTCATATTGAGCCACCACTCCATGCAAATTGGGGAAAACACACGCATTTGGGAAACAATGTATATATCAACTTCAATTTAACGCTGTTGGATGATACCCATATCTACATTGACGATCATGTATCCATCGGGCCCAATGTCACGATAGCCACAGCAGGACACCCTATTGATCCAGAACGCCGTAAGCAAGGTGCTCAATTCAACGTATCCGTTCATATAAAAAGCGGCGCATGGATTGGTGCGAACACAGTGATCGTTCCCGGCGTGACCATAGGAGAAAACACCGTCATAGGTGCGGGCAGCGTTGTAACAAAAGACATTCCATCTGGTGTCGTCGCCGTTGGGAATCCCTGTCGGGTTTTAAGAAAAATAGGCGAGCATGACAACGTGTTTTACTTCAAACAGCGGCGTTTTAAATAAACATCACCGCCTATTCATTAAACAAACTTCGCATCTATTTTTTCATGCCGCAAAGAGTTAGATTCCGCTCAACATTCTGATTTCTAAAGTCCGTTATTATCCCGCCAATATCCAATTATCGGACCCTACCATGACAATCAGAACAAAAATGCATAGCCAAGACGTGTACTTCTGCGACGATGAAAGCTTGGCAGCAGAACAGACCCAATGCCTTGAAATTTTATACGATTTCAACCACACAAGACCCAGTGAAGCCATAAAACGAAGAGAGATTCTTGAGCGTCTTTTGGCTGAAATTGGTAAAGACGTATATATCGAACCGCCACTTCGCGCGAACTGGGGTAAACATACCCATTTTGGTGATTACGTTTATGCCAACTTCAACCTGACATTGGTAGATGACACACACATCTATATTGGCGATCACGTCATGATAGGGCCAAACGTCACCATTGCCACCGCAGGTCACCCGGTCGATCCGGATCTTCGCAGAAAAGTGGCGCAGTTCAACGTACCCGTCCATATCGGCGCAAATGTTTGGATAGGTGCAAACTCAGTGGTGCTTCCCGGAGTCACCATTGGAGAAAACACTGTGATAGGTGCAGGCAGTATCGTCACCAAAGACATTCCTGCCAATGTCGTTGCGGTTGGCAACCCGTGTAGAGTCTTACGCGAAATCGGTGAACACGACAAGGAGTTCTACTTTAAGAACCTGCGTATTCAACGATAAGGTCTTCTGATCTTAGGGATTAATCGGACGATAAGGAGGCGACAATGCCTTTCAACAATAAACATCTATCCGCATTGTTGCTGGCCGTTGTTGCCACATTCAGTCACGCAAATACGCTGGATTTGGACAATCTACAGCCACCAGTCTGGCTTTACCAAGATGGCACTGTCGTCCCACAACACGTACTCGAAAAAATCTCGAGCGAATGCGGCATTGAAGACGCCGCCAATAAGGTGGCGAATGCCAAAAGTGGTGAGTTTGAATCTGCATTCCAAGCATTGCTCACGGCTGCCGAATGCTTCAATGCACATGGATTTGAGCGAGAAGCTAACAAACCACTTTGAAATACAACGTCTTATTTACTTTTCTGGAAATCTTACGTCAATGAGCGACAACTACGATTCACGCACAGCACATCATTACGCTGCCTTTCGTCCACCGCTGCACAGCCTTATTCTGTCTAATGCAATTTCAGGTCGCAGTGATTATTCACTGGGTCTCGACGTTGGATGCGGCACTGGATACTCTAGCCTTGCCCTAAAAAACCATTGTGCCAATGTCATTGGTGTCGAACCAAGCGAGGCAATGCTAACGCTTGCAAAAGCACAGCAGCCTGATGGTATTCGTTATCTCCATGGTGCAGGAGAGGCGATTCCTGTTGAAGATAACACCATTGATATCGTGACCTTTGCGGGCTCGCTTTTCTATGCAAAGTCACAGCAATTAGTGAATGAAATTAAGCGTGTTTGTCTTCCTAACGCAACTGTGGTCGCCTATGACTTTGATGTCGTACTTGATGATGCACTGAACATGCTTGGCGTAGACCTGAAATCATCATCTGGTGATTATGACCACGCCATCAACTTTTCTGACTACGCGGAATTTGCTGAACATGCTGTGGTAGCAGAAACCATCCAACTAAGCGTCAGTGCGCAAGAACTTGCTCACGTATTGCTGTCTTCAACGGGTCGATACGACGCGCTGGCGAATATCTTTGGCGATGATGATCTTCATGAGAAAGTCGCCCGCAGAATAGAACAGGGATACGACGCGCCTAGTTTGCCAGTAAATACCTACTACTCAACATACCAACTTTAACTAACGCCCAAAGATAAAGGCGGCACACTCACTGGTGTTGCCGCCTTTTTTAATTGTTGTCTATGCCGCGTTTAATCATGTTTCAGGTGCTTGAGATAGGTGTAAAAGTCCACATCCTTTTCGTAACCGTTTTTCTCGTAAAGATGCTGTGCTTTTACATTGTCTGTTGCCGTACTCAACATAATAAATGCTGAATCCGTTTCTTGCGCCAATTGGTCGGCGCGCTCAAGCAACAATTGTCCAACACCTTCTTTTCGGAACTTCTCATCCACAAACAAATCATAAAGCAGCCAAGTACGCTTCATTTCTAGCGAACAGTACAGAGGATAAAGCTGCGTAAAGCCCGCAAACTCATTGTCATCCGTCGTGGCAAAATAGATGATGGACTCATCGTTTTTCAGACGTTCTTGGAGGTAAGCCAGAGGATTTTTCCCCGTCCTGTCTACTTCATAAAAATCGAGGTATTTTTCGTATAGTTTGACGATTTCATCCAAGTCGGACATGTCGGCGCGATTGATAGTAAACATAGCGTTTTCCTTTGAACTTCGAACATTCAATGAGTGTGTTCGTTGAACCCTACCCTAAGCACTCTGAAGGTGACGTTCCCTAATACGTATAAGATTTTCTTTGAGGAGGTAACGCCGCCAATAGCGATGATCACTGAAAATGGCATCGCTGTGCGCGCTGAGCCCAGCACCTTAAGATAGCTCAGGGACAAATTTGATTGGCCCCTAATAGTATGCCTATGCCTTAAAAAGTACAGCCAACCGTAAAACGAGCCTGTTTATTCAATATGACACGTGATGGCAAACAATCCGTACAGCTCAAGAAAACATCATCAACCACTTTGCGGCTTCACTCCCAAAACCGTTGATATCACAATGAAAACCACCGATTCCGCAATGGAATATTTCCTCAATAAATCAACGTATTGGTATTCTCAGAGCGAGATGAAACAGGGAGTGAATACCGATATGATGGATAGCGAATACATCAAACATCCGATTAACTGTGAAACCTGTAATGCGCTAACGCCGCACCGTCTTCTTGCCAAAGAGGAAGAAGCAAAGCCAGAACAAGACAAACCGAAAACCCAACTAGAAATGGTTTTCAGCCATCTCTTGTCTTTCTTCACCAGCGACCATTCTCAGCCGATTCAAGTATGGGATGATGATGAAGACGACTACCAATGTGAAAAGTGTGGAACCATCACGAGACAGTAACCGGTAATCAAAATCAGCACAGTTGCTCTTTATCGCCTTCTACTACACTGATTCAAAATCCAGTAGAAGGCGATTTTATGAGTGAGATCCGCAAACAACAGATCCATGATTTACTGAAGATCGGCATTGAGACAGGCGACGCAAAGGTCGTTACCGTCGTCGATGAAACCCGCTACGTACAGCACAACCCAAAAACAAAAGAAGGCGACATCGGCCTTGCTGAACTCTTTGCAAAGCTCGCTCTCACTCACCCTCACGTTCAAATCATTCGCATTTTCTCAGACGGTGATTACGTCTTTGCCCACAACGAATACGATTTCAGCAGCGTCAAAATCTGCTTCGAAGTCTTCAGGTTTGAGGGTGACAAAACCGTCGAACATTGGGACAACCTGCAAGCCAAACAACCGCCTAATCAATCCGGTCGAACCATGGTGGATGGTAAAACTAAAGTCAAAGACCTAGAAAAAACGGAAGATAACCGCGCGTTCATCAATCGGTTCGTGAATGAGGTATTAATAGAAAGGCAGCCCTTTGAACTCTCCAACTTCTTTGATACCGCTCATTATGCGGAACACAGCCCCCACTTTAGTGATGACCTGACGCAACTCCATGCCGCGCTGTCCATGCTCAACGAACACAATGCACCCGTGATTCACTATCAAACCCATCATAAGACATTAGCCGAAGGTAACTTTGTGCTGACGCTCTGTGAAGGACATCGTGGCGGGTCTCATGTTGCTTTCTACGACATGTTCCGTCTGGAAGACGGACTCATTGTTGAGCATTGGGATACGATAGAGGAAATCCCGCCCAAATCGGAATGGCAAAACCACAACGGTAAGTTCTAAACCGCAAGGATTAGGGTATGTTGAGAGAGAAGTACAAAGCCTATATCCGCCCCATGCTTGCCCGCGATCGAAGCGGACATCGCGCGGCGACCGAACTGGAATTGCTATTTGATTTGGTGTTCGTGATTGCCATTTCACTCTCTGCGGAAGGGCTTCACCATGCAACTGCCGAAGCCCATTATCTTGATGGTTTGACCAAATTCCTCATCGCCTTCTTTGCATTGTGGTGGCCATGGAAGCAATTCACTTGGTTTGCATCGGCCTTCGACAATGATGACGCCGCTTATCGCATTTCCACTCTAGTCATGATGTTTGGTGCTTTACTCATCGCGGGCAGCCTTCCCCTCTTTTTCAACAACTTTGACATCCGCCTGATGTCGATTGGCTATGTCGTGCTGCGCATTCCGCAGATTTATCTTTGGTGGCGCGTCGGCAGAGATAACTCAGACTATTGCGTGACCGCACAACGGCACATGGTCGGTATGTTGATACTCCAGCCCTGTTGGCTGATCCTCGCGTTTCTTACCGATTTGGGTAGCGCAGCGTTTGTCACACTTGTTGTCATCGGCATGGTTTTAGAATGTGCAGTCCCGATTTACGCAAACAATGCAAAGTCCATTCCTTGGCACAAACACCATATTGTTGAACGCTATGGGCTACTTAACATCATCGTGCTAGGCGAAATACTGGTCAGTGCTGCATTGGGCGTTCAGAGTATGACAAGCGAAAGAGGGTTAGATCTTGGGCTTGGCATGATTGCCCTTTGCGCAACCATTATCCCGTTCACACTGTGGTGGCTCTACTTCAATGAGGAGGAGCACTTAACGTCCGAGAAAGCACCTCACGTCCTGCTTTGGAGTTATGGTCACTTCTTTATTTTCGCGTCAGGTGCAGCGATTGGCGCAGGATTCTCGGCACTTATTGATGCGCAGGCTGATTCAGCAATGAGTGTCGAAATAGCCGGAAAATGGGTGGTCAGTATTGCTGTCGCTACATATTTGTTTGGCCTTTGGCTAGTAAGAGATAGGCATCTTATTCACCTTACAGCGGGCTTTACCATGCTTGGCTTCGCTGCTCTCATTGCTTTCTCCCCCATCGTACCCTTTGCTCAGTTGCCGATTATCACCGTGTTATTGGTTGCTGTTCTCTTTTTAAGGCTTAACGCACCATCAAAATAACTTTAGTCAAGACAACCGCTTACGCTTAATTCGTAGAAACGAAAATATCTAGCAAGGTCGAGTGCATCAGTTTGATTATTTTGATAATTTGAATGTTCGACGTTCTTACGAGAGTACACACCTTTGCCGTCAAACGTATCTCCCTTTAGCCTGCCCGCACAGAATGCCATTTCGCTGTTCCAACGACGTTCTAAAGGTAACCCCGCGCCGTGTCCTTTTGATGTGACCATCAATTTTCACCCTGACAGAATGACGTCAGATAACCAACCTTTGCTTCTCGCGATCGCGCGGGATGGCTGCTTGAAATCCCAGTTTGAGACGGGAACCAGCAATGGTGGACTTTCCGCCTTTGTCGGCGGCGATCGCTGGTATTGGGAAAGCCGCGTGTTTGATGGCGTATATGATGAAAGTGAGCCGCCACAACGGCCAAAATACGGTGCGCTGAATATTAACGACTTTGAATTTGGTGCATCGCCGCGTTTTGGTTCTTCCCATTTCAGGCTAAAGCCTTCGGTGCTCGCGCGAACCACATTGTGCTATCCAGATAGCTACTACCAACCAAAAGACTTTGCGACCCCCGAGTACGCGCAATCGCTCATTCAATTGCTTGAAAGTGATGATGTCGAGCCGTTAGATGCTTACATCGAAGCGCAAATTCACGACGTCATAGACCTCGAGAAAGACATTGATGCCCTCGTCCTCGATCCGTCATTTAAAGGCACAGAGATTGAAATCTTTGCTTCTAATCTTCCTGTTAAAACCGAATGGCACCGCGGGTTTGCCCTAGATTTACGTTGTTTCGCACTGCCAGAAAACTACAGAGGCCAACACATAGTCGCCTTAGCCAGTGAAATAGCTCAGGACCGTTTACTCACGCCACGAATCATTGGCGCGGCATTGCAATCTGACAATCATGATCCGCAAGACATCAAAAAAGTTTGGCACTACCTGGCAAGATTTGGGTATCAGCAGACGCACCTTAGCACTTAAGTGCGTTACCAAACGTGTCTTCAATGTGTTCGAGCAATGCACGTACTTTGGGAATTTTGGCGCGATGCTGCGGATAAAGCGCATAGATATCGACAGGTTCCATGCCCCACTCTGCGCAAAGCTTAACAAGCGTGCCGTTTTCTCGCTCTGTCGTACACATATAATCAGGTAAGGGTGCAATCCCAAGTCCTTCAATAGCGGCTTGCTTTAGCGTTGCGAAATCATCGGCTCTAAGTCGAGGATTAACTCTCAATGTATGCGGCTGCCCATCACGAATCAGTGTGAGCCGATTGCCAGGCGCGATTCTAGGCATGATAAGAAAATCATCGCTCTCGATAGCTTCCAATGTGCTTGGGCACGCTCGGCGTCCAAGATACCCGCGACTCGCATACAAACTTCTGGTGGCAACGCCAAGTTTTTTGCCCACCAAGCGAGAGTCATCAAGCATGCCGACTCGAATCACCATGTCAAAACCACCTTCAATCAAATCAACCCGCTCATTGACGAAGTTCAAGTCCAAAGACAGGTCGGGATACTTTAACAAGAAAGGGCTAATCGCAGGCTTTAGAATTCTCTGCCCTAAGGTCACTGACGCCCCGACCTTAATGTTCCCTGTGTATTGCGTGAGCACCTCAGAAACAGCCGCCGAAGCAAGTTCCATCTCTTCTTGAATCCGCTTGCAGTGCGACAAATAACGCTTACCCGCTTCCGTCAAATGTTGAGCACGTGTCGAACGCTCCAACAAAGTAACGCCCAATTGCCTTTCAAGACGAGAGACTTTTCGACTGACATTGGCTTTTGGCATTTCTAAACGCTCAGCAGCGAGTGTGAAACTGCCCGATTCAACCACAGCCAAGAACACCATCATGTCATTCAAATCCTGCATGCCAACACTCCATTGTTGTTGAATTTGAAACAGAGTTATCAAAGTATGTGCATTTATTAAACAATAACAGAAATCTATTCTCTCCTTAACAGCGAATAACAAGGAGAGTGACATGCAGACACTACATAGAGATTCCCTACCACTTGGCGGTTTTGCAGGGCTGCGAGAACACCGACTGGTGACGGACAGCCGAGTCTTTGGCTCACGTAAGTCGCCACAAACTTTTGAGGGGCTCGGTAACTTTATTTATCTGGCGGATGCCCGTTTCAACCCAAATGGCGAAACAGGAATGCACCCGCATCACGAAGTGGATGTTATTTCGGTAATGATCGAGGGTCGCGTCTCGCACGAAGGTTCTCTTGAGCACGGTAAGAGCCTCAATGCCGGAGACGTTCAGGTTCAACGGGCTGGCGGTGAAGGATTTTCGCACAATGAAGTGAACCCTGACGCCACAAAAAATCGCATGATCCAGCTTTGGGCACTTCCAGATACGTCAGGTCAACCCGCAGGCTACAAACATTACTCCCCACAAAAATATGGCGTCACGCGAATATACGGTGGTGATGAAAATCAGCCTGAGACGTTTGATAACCAAACGCACATCAACATTGTGAAATTGGCCCAAAGCGAAAAATACCGGCTGAGTCGTGACTCGTTAAGTTATGTCACTGACGGTTCAGCACTTTTCTCAAAAGACGGTGAATATGTTGAAGCGACTGACGGCAGTTTAATTCGAGGGGAACAACTCGACATCGAAGCCAAAACAGACGTTCAGATCATTGTTATCAGCCAGTAGGACGGCACCCCAAACATTAAGGAGAACACCATGAACAAGTTCGCAGAAACACTCACACCCGACAATGCAGTGTTGGCCATGATTGACCACCAGACAGGTCTTCTGGTGAGCTGTAGAGACCAAGACCCACACTTGATGACCGCAAATATTAAAGGTCTTAGCATGATGGCAAAAACAGTGGGTATGCCATCGGTGATCACCGCCAGTATGCCGGAAGGGCCCAATGGTCCCATCATGCCAGAAATCACTGACATTCTTGGCGATAACATCATAAATCGAGCAGGCGAAATCAATGCATGGAAAAGCCCAGAATTTCGTCATGCTATTGAAGCAACGGGTCGCAAGAAAATCATTATGGCGGGTATCGTCACGGATGTTTGTCTGATGTTTCCGGCTATTTCTGCTGTCGCTGAGGGGTATGACGTATACGCCGTCGTAGACGCCTCTGGCACATGGAACAGTGCGGTGGCTGAAGCGTCTATTCACCGTATGACACAAGCAGGGGTAAAAGTCGCCACATGGGCATCGGTTCTCGCTGAAGTTATGGATGATTGGCGCAGTGAACACGGGTTGGCACTTGGCGGTGTTTTGGGTGAGCACACAAGCTATCGCTGGGTGTACAACAGCTTTCTTCAGGCAAACAGTCAGTGATAAATAAATAAGGCCGCGGTGGCGGCCTTATCTCAGAAAAAGGAACTAAGATGAATCAGCCTTCCCCACCTAACCGACATGTACTCGCTTTAGTGACGTTTTTAGCGTTAGTGCCGCTTGTCTATTTCATTCCGGATGCGGTAGCACACGCATTCCCACAAAAACTGATGAATGTCATTATCAGTGTTGGCGTTATCGTTCCAATAATTTCCTATGGAGTCATGCCAGCCTTTTTGCGACTAAGAGCTCTGTGGGTCAATAAGAGAAGTTAAAGGCGTTCAAACCGCCTTTCTATATCAAACTGCCTTTCTATAAATGCAAACTTCCCGTTGTTCTCCGCGCGCTACGAAAGGTTGAGTTTCACAATATGCCGCGCCCAGTTTGAGAATGACAGACTTTGAGCGGTCGTTACCTGCTAGGTGGGAGACTTCTATTTCTTTCAATCCATGGTGTTGTTTGCAATGGGCGATGAGTCCTTTGGCGGCTTCGAGGGCGATCCCTTTGCCCCAACAATCCACAGCAACCCAATAGCCGAGCAGACCAAATCCATCTTCCAATTTAGGGAAACTGACTGCACCCACAATATCGTCTGATGGCTTTAGGGTAATGGCATAGACAAGTCCCGTCCCTTCCTGAAATCGCAAGTGATGGGTATTAATCCATTCGACAGCCATTTCTGGCTCGTACGGGTGCGGGATGTCTGGCACCATCTCCGCGATGGCTTTGTCTCCGGCAAGCGTCGCTACACGTTGACTGTCTTTGACGCTAAAAGGGCGAAGTATAAGTCGTTCTGTCTCAATATTTTCCTGCATGTCTTTTTGCCCTTAACTACGTGGGTTAACACGTAAACACGTAAGCGAGTAGATGCTTAGCACCTTCCTAGCTACTTTTTGAACTTGATATCGACGTTGTTGCGCAGGTACGCAGGAATGGCGAGTTTTTCCTCAAGGCTCGAAAACTTGGACGCGGGCATGTTTTCAATGATTTTGTTCAGCTCCTCGTAGCTAATTCCAACCACACGAGATGCGGTCATTAAGCCATTAATAAAGTGCTTCTTATCGCGTTTTAGGTCCAATTCCGATTCTGGAATCAGACAGTAGGCATCACATTCTTTAGTGAGTAAATCCAGCAGAGCCTTTTGTTGTTCTTCCATGTGCTTATCTCGATATACCGATAAGAATAAATCTATCAACTTACAGAGAGTGTTTGTCTAACATATTGATCTTACGAATTTAAATTCATGACGTGCGTCAAAAAACAGCCTATCCCAACCCTACCCTTGCTCACTAACACGCACGCTAACGCGGCCAAAGCCTGTTCATTCATACAGTTTTTTCATCTAACCTATTGACCTTACGTGCTCAGAACGCTATTACTGTATATGCACACAGTGCTTTAGGAGGTGTATTATGGACGTGAGAGAATTTGATAAGTTGCTTGAGCGTGTTAATCAAAGCCGAAAAGCAGCCTTGAAAGACAATTCATTCATCGAGCAGGCAGAGATGCATGCGAAAGAGTTGGCAAGAATTGAAAGCATGAGAGCTGAGCCAACCAAGAAGCGTAGAAACAAGGTGAAAGCCCCTAAACGCTTCTCAAATGTTTACGAGGGCTTTGCAAGCAATCGTGAATTGGATTTCCACTACTAATTTAATTTTCCCAGCTGCGTATTGCTTGTTCACCGGCTTTGACGCCCAGATGATACGCAGCTTCCAATGTCGCCGGGTCTCGACTCAATCGTTTTAATTTGAAGGATTCCGGCGGACAAATCTGAATAATCTCAACGCCTTCAGGCGGGTTTTCAATCAGAGCCAATGTATCGTTGTAGCGTGTATGTCGCGTCAGCATTGGCTCAATTAACGCGGGATACGCTTTCAACAAACGTTTCGTCAGGCCTGTAAACGCCGGTTTTGATTTTCGGTAATTAGCTGGTCGACTGCGGAGTACCATGATTTTTGTCGCCCCGCGACGAATCGCCTCTGCAACAGGAATGGCATCTCTGACGCCGCCATCAACATAGGTATGCTCACCCAGTTTCACCCCATGTCGATACATAATTGGAAGCGCACTGCTGGCTTTCATGGTCTCAACTAACGCATCAACATCTGGGGTTAAATACTCTGCTTCACCCGTATCTTGACGCGTGACACCAAGGAAGAATGGACGCTCATCCGCCTGAAGCACCTTCTTGTCGATGCCAAGTTCTTTGAGTGTGATATTCCACATCCAGTCGAGATCCATCAGATCCCCACCTGATACAAACTTGCCGAGTGAAAAGAACTCTTTTCTCAGACTGTAATCGAGATAAATCTTGAGGTTCCTACCGGGCATTTTTGCCAAGAAAGCAGCGAGATTACTCGCGCCCGCCGACACACCCCAAAAGCTGTCAAACGGCGAGAACTCCTCGTTCATGAAATGATCGAGCACACCACAAGAGAAGACGCCGCGCATCGCACCGCCTTCCACCACTAGCGCATTTGGGCCAATGCGATCGCTCATGCCTGCTCTCCTGCTTCAATAACAGAACCACGCTCCATGACAGTTGGCTCAAGCTCAACAATCTGCGGTGGATGCTCACCATTACCAATGCGTGCTATCAGCGCATCGACGGCAGCTTTCCCTAAGCGATACTTGGGCTGGTGAACTGTCGTTAGAGATGGCGTCATGTATTTCGCGATATGAATGTCATCGTAGCCCATCACTGATAGGTCGCGCGGCACGGAAATGCCTTGCTCATTCGCCGCATTGATAAGGCCCATCGCCATCATGTCGTTACCAGCGAAAATGGCGCTTGGCAGGTCGCCGTTTTTATTGAACGCGGCGAATGCTTGATAACCGCCTTCACACTCGAAATCCCCTTCCACAACCCATTTGGGATTGATCGGTAGACTCGCCTCTTTCATGGCACGCTTAAAGCCTTGATAACGCATTTGTGCTTGGTGTTTTACCAACGGACCCGTGATACAGCCAATGGCGGTATGGCCTTTGTCGATAAGGTGTTTGGTTGCGAGATAGCCACCGCGAAGAGAGTTATCTTGGATCTTGTCACAAGGCAACGAGATTGGGCCCCAGTCCATGACCACGACAGGTACGCTTTTCAGCTTTTCGAGAATATCGGAGTATTCACCTTCCATTGTTGAACACATCAGAATGAAACCATCGACGCGCTTTTGCATCATGGTGTCAATCGAGGCTTTCATTCGCGTGGCATCCCCTTCTGTATTGCAAAGAATGAGGTTATAGCCTGCGTGGTAGCAACTACGCTCTACCCCTTTTACCACCTCACCAAAGAAAGGGTTGGTTGATGTGGTCACAATCATGCCGAAGGTGTTGGTGCGATTGATTTTGAGGCTACGTGCCAAAGCAGACGGCGCGTAGTAGTTGAGTTCTTTTGCTGCATTGTTTACGCGCTCTGCAATTTCATCACTCACAAAGCGCGTTTTATTGATGACATGGCTGACGGTTGAGGTTGAAACACCGGCTAACTTCGCGATGTCTTTCATTGTTGCCATGTCATCTCCTTATCAGACGCGGTTTTTAGGGTCTATTGCCCTAGGAATGCCTCCACTTCCTCACGAGTAGGAATAGAGGTTTGCGCACCAAAACGGGTAACAGAAATTGCCGCCGCAGCATGTGCAAACTTAATGGCTGATTCTAAAGGCATTCCTTCCATTAGACCAGTAACGAATGCACCGTTGAACGTATCGCCAGCCGCCGTTGTATCTGTCGCTTCCACACGGAATCCCGGAACGATTTTTCCTGCATCATTCTGGCTAACATACACACCTTTCGCACCCAGCGTGATCATCACGGTTTCAATGCCTTTGGCATGAAGTTTCGTCGCCGCTTCGCCTGCTGTCGCTTCGTCTTCCACCTTCACGCCCGTCAGCACTTCGGCTTCGGTTTCGTTTGGCGTGATAATGTCGATGCATGCCAGCAAGCTTTCCGGCAGTTCACGCGCAGGTGCTGGGTTTAAGATGACTTTGGTATTGTGCGCTTTGGCTTCTTTTGCGGCGTATTCAATACCGTCCATTGGCGTTTCAAGTTGCATCAGCAGAAAGTCTGCTTGGCGAATGCGCTCAAGCTCTGGTTCAATCACTTCTGCCGTCAGCTTGGCATTGGCTTCTGCAGAAATACAGATGCTGTTTTCACCGCTATCCGACACTTGAATCATCGCAATGCCCGTTGGGCAATCCGCCTGCATTTTTACGCCACCGATATTGATGCCGTCACATTTGAAACTCTCGCGAATATTAATGCCAAACGGATCATCACCTACACAGGCAATAAAACCAATGTCTGCCTTTAAACGCGCAGCGGCAACGGCCTGATTGGCACCTTTGCCACCAGGGATCACTTGATAATTGCGGCCATGCAGGGTTTCACCTGGACGAGGGAAAGAAGGCACCTGCAATACATGGTCAGCGTTAACGCTCCCTAAAACCACTAACTTATTCATCGAGCTATCCTCAGCCTCTAAAGAGACCTTGTTGTTGTAAATACGGTCCCCGCGCTTCGTTACGTTGTTAGCTTGGGGTGAAAAGCGAATTGATTTAGGCTCTTTATCAAGAATTCCTATCTAAACAGCCTAAAGCAGTCAGCTTTTGGGGCTCCCTCGTACGAGGGAGCCGATTTGCATTATTGAGTAACGACTTTCAGAGGTACAGGGATAGACTTCTCAACTGCCTGACCTTTAAGCATTTTGTCTGCAACTTCAACACCAATCGCACCAATCAGCTCAGGCTGTTGCGCAATGGTCGCCGCTAGCTTGCCACGGTTAACCGCTGCGATGCCGTCCTCGGTGCCATCAAAGCCGACAATCATGATGTCTTTACCTGACGCTTGAACCGCACGAAGCGCACCCAGAGCCATTTCATCGTTCTGCGCGAATACGGCTTGAACATCAGGGTTTGCAGCCAGCATGTTCTCCATCACGTTCAGACCTTTGGTACGGTCGAAATCAGCTGGTTGGCTTGCCAGCAGTTCCATCTCGCCACCGTTCACAACGTTCATGAAACCTTCACCACGCTCACGCGCAGCAGACGTGCCCGCAATACCTTCAAGTTGGATAACCTTGGCTTTCTCACCCACTTTTTCCATGATGAACTTGCCTGCCATCTCGCCGCCAGCAATGTTGTCTGACGCGATATGACTCACGACGTCACCACGCTGCGCACCGCGATCTAGCGTCAACACAGGGATTTCGCTGCGGTTCGCAATACGAATGGCATTCGACACTGCAGCAGAGTCAGTCGGGTTAATCAAAATCGCCTTCACACCACGAATGGTCAGATCTTCCACGTTAGAAAGCTCTTTGCTTGGGTCGTTTTGTGAGTCCAGAACGATGAGGTCATAACCCAGCTCTTTGGCTTTGTTCTCAGCACCTTCTTTCATCGTCACGAAAAATGGGTTGTTCAGTGTAGAGACGACAATCGCCATGGTGTCCTGCGCCTGAGCAGCAACAGACACCGTTGAAGAAAGCAGAGCAGCAGAGATAAGCATGGATAGTTTTTTCATTGTCTTCATCCTTTTGTTTTTGGTGCGCCAATGAAGGGGGAACATTGGCGCGTTCTACACGTTGTTTAGGTTGTTACTTCGTAGGGTTACTTGTTTTTGTTGTCGACCATGACCGCCGCGAGAATCACCGTCGCTTTAGCAATCATTTGGTAGTAAGAGGACACATCAAGCAGGTTCAGAGCATTGTTCAGGAAGCCGATGATCAGTGCACCAATCAGGGTTCCCATGATGCGACCTTTACCACCCATTAGGCTGGTGCCGCCAAGTACAACGGCTGCAATCGCATCCAGTTCATAGCCCATGCCCGCAGTAGGCTGAGCAGAAGAAAGACGAGAGGTCACGATGATGCCCGCCAGTGCAGCCAACAGACCACAAATCGCGTAAGCACCAATCTTCACTTTATCGACATCAATACCTGAAAGACGGGTTGCAGACTCATTGCCGCCCAATGCATAGATGTAACGACCAAAGCGGGTGTGATTCAGCAAGTACCAAACCGCGGCAAACACAATCACCATCAGCCATACAGGCACAGGAATCCCCAGCGCGTAGCCCGTACCGAACCAAGCAAAGGCATCAGCCGTGCCAGTGAAACCAGTAGAGATAGGACGGCCTTCGGTGTACACCATGGTGACACCACGAAGCAGCGTCATGGTGACCAAGGTCGCGATGAACGCCTGCACCTTGCCTTTGGCGATGATGATGCCGGAAATCGCACCCAATACCGCACCTGCGAACAATGCTGTCGGTACTGCCACTAGCACAGGCACTTCCATCGCAATCAGGGTTGCCGCGAATGCGCCACACAAAGCGAGGACAGAACCCACGCTCAAGTCGATACCCGCAGTCAAAATAACCAGCGTCATACCAACCGCGATAATGGCGTTAATCGACGTCTGACGAAGGATGTTCAGGATGTTGTCGACGGTAAAGAAGTTAGGGTTTAAAAACGACACCACAACAATCAGGAACAAGAGTGCAATCAGCGACTTTTGTTCAATCAACCATTCCTTGCTGAACAGCTTTTTGCCTTCTGCTTTTGATGGTGTTACTGCGTTACTATTCATGCTGCATCCTTCTTAACGTTTTTACCTACAGCGCAGGCCAGTAATGTTTCTTGATCGGCGTCTTTTGCATCGAATTCGCCAGTAATTCGGCCTTCATGCATCACCATGATGCGATCGCTCATTCCCAGCACTTCTGGCATGTCAGAAGAAACCAAAATGATGCTCATGCCTTCCGCTTTGAATCGGTTGATCAGTTGGTAAATTTCTTTCTTTGCACCCACGTCAACACCACGCGTTGGTTCGTCGAGGATCAGGACGCGCGGTTTGGTCATCAGCCCTTTTGCAATTGCCACTTTCTGCTGGTTACCGCCAGAAAGGTTGCCAATGAGCTGCTCGCGGGTTGGGGTTTTGATATTGAATAGATTGATGAAGTCATCAACGGCCATCACTTCATCCGCATGACGGATTTGCAGCCCTTTGCTGAGCTTGTCGAGAGAACAAATCGACATGTTCTCTTTGACTGACAGACCAAGGATCAGGCCATCGCCTTTACGGTCTTCAGAGATATACGCGATGCCGTTTAGCAAGCCATCTCGTGGATTAATTGGGTTAACCGCTTTGCCGTTCAGTACGATATCGCCACTTTCACGGGGTAACGCGCCGTAAATCACTTTCATCAGCTCAGTACGACCGGCACCCATCAAGCCTGACACGCCAAGGATTTCGCCGCGCTTTAGCGTAAAGCTCACGTCCTTAACACCAGAGCCAGACACGTTTTTCACGTCAAGACAGATATCGCCATGCGTCACGGCAATGCGTGGGTATTGCTCCTCCAGCTTACGGCCCACCATCATTTCTATCAGGCGGTCTTCATCAATGTCTTTTACCTGACATTCACCAATGAACTTGCCATCGCGAAGCACGGTGATGTCATCACAAATGGTGAAGATTTCTTTTAGGCGGTGAGAGATATAAACGATGCCGCAACCTTCATCACGAAGCTCATTGATGACGTTGAACAGGGATTCAGTTTCAGTGTCCGTCAGCGCATCTGTCGGTTCATCCATGATGATGACCTTGGATTCAAATGACAGTGCTTGGCAATTTCCACCATCTGCTGCTCACCCAAACTCAGTGAGCCCAATGGTGTTTTTGAACTGTGTTTCACATTCAGGCGCGCTAAAAGCTTATCGGCTTCAGCATACATTTTGTCCCAAAGCACGCGGCCAAAGGGGCCTGTAAACTCACGGCTAGGTAGATGTTTTCCGCAATGGTCAGTTCAGGGATCAGGTTCAGTTCCTGATGGATGATACTGATCCCCGCTTGCTGAGAATCGCGTGGGCCTTTGAATGCCGCTGGCTGTCCTTCGTAGTGAATCGAACCGCCATCCAATGGATGAATGCCAGTCAGCACTTTCATCAAGGTGGATTTGCCCGCGCCGTTTTCACCCATCAAGGCCATGACGCGGCCTGGGTAAACATTGAGACTGGCTTTATCGAGGGCTTTCACACCCGGAAACGCTTTTTCAATCTCATTGAGTTGTAATATTGCTTGAGTCATAGGACTACCCTCGTCTCACTCAATCCGTAAATGCCGTTAAAAAACCACGCCCGCTTTGAAAATGACATTGGCGTAAGGGGTACATTCGCCCGTGCGAATCACGGCATGACTGTCGTGGGTGCGCACTTTGAAGTCTTCGTGGGAAACGTATTGGATTGAGATGGATTTGCCGCTGCGAACTTCTTCTTCGAGGATTTCTTGAATCAAGCTTCGTGGCACTCAGGCTTGCTGTTGCAAACTCTTCCGCCAACACAATGCCTTCGATTTGAGATTCAGAGAGTACGACACGCACCGTGTCGAGAAAGCTTGGAACGCCATGTGTCAACGCCAAGTCGATACGTTGTACATGTTGAGGAATTGGTAACCCCGCATCACAAATAACGTACTCGTCTGTGTGTCCAAGGGTAGAAACCAAATGCGCGATCTCTGAATTCAGTAGGGTATTTTTTTTCATTATTTAACCTTCTTACAGCGGCTAATTCTCGATGGCGTTTTTCGTTCACAACTCTTATGGGGTGAATCGAACATACCATCGAAACGTTTCGCTCATTCTTATCGAAACGTTTCGATGCGTCTTTACGAGAATACCGAACTCGTGATTTTGCTCTCGATTTGCAAGGATCATTCGGCGCAAAACATGAACTGTTTCACTTAAATGAGCGAAGTGTCATTAGCAAAGAAAGGAAGTTGTGGCACAAAAAGCCCGTTAATTGAGGTAAGACAGCACCAAGAGTGTTACGCTTGGTGTCATTACGGGTGTTCGTCGCCTAACGCCAAAAAGGCCTGAAAAAACAATATGCAAAACAACTTACAAGCCCAAGTCGTCTCCGGCCTTTATCCATTGACTGAAGAATGGTCACTTCACCTCCCTTCCGAATTTAACGTCACGATGGAAGACGAAGATTTGGTGATTTGGCATGAGGGATTCACCATCTGGTGTTCGGTATGGAGCATTGACCCAGAAGAATCCCCTGAGGAAGCGTTAGAATGGATCGTCGAAGAACGTGCAGACGATGCCTTCGATATCCAAAAAGGCGAAGACAAGGGTTTGGTTTTCTATCGCTACCGTCTGTTCGAAGAAACCAATGACTTTCGCGTTGCTTCGCTCTACAACTTCAGCTTCAGCCATTCCAGCTACGTGCAACTTGGCGTCTATTTCGATGATGAAGCCGCCTTTGAAACGGCGAAGTCCATCTGTCAAAGCCTCTCGTTTAAAAACGCCATGCTACTGCACTGATGCGCGCCTATGTCGGTATCTGTGCCCTAACTGACGCATCCTGAATTTAACCTCACACCAAGAAGATTTAGGCACAGTGCCAAACCCCACTAAATCAGTACCAGTCTCGTATTCACGACACACCTCAACCACTTAACCCCTTTAGGCTCTAGGAAAACCCTGTCTGGTTTTATTGCAAGACAGGGAACAAAAAGCATGTGTGCGTTCTACACGAACTGAGAAACAAAGTTCGGATAGTTGGGTTTCCAGTGAAGGATACGATCACCCTCCAAGAAGCTTGCCATTTCTCTCTTCACCGAGACGGAATGACCCCTACGCGTGCCATTAGAGCCGCTTTCCCACCAACGATGAACATTCCATTGGACTCCACGGTTTAGCGGCCTTCAGTCAAAAGTGTAAACAGTCGGAGGTAACATGCAGACTGACATACCTGAAGGTGCCCGAGCACCCCATTTCTGGGAGGCGATAATCTCCCTACTTTCCCTCGTTGTAGGTATCAGTATTTCAATCGTTTTATACGGACTCGACCCTCAAGTTCCCATGATGCTCGGCGTTGTCGTCGCCAGTGTTGTCGCATTGCGCTGTGGATTTGCGTGGAAAGAGATCCAAGGCGGTATGGTTGCTGGTATTTATAACGCCCTCCCCGCGATGATCATCCTAATGATTGTGGGATCCTTAATCGGCGTTTGGATCCTCGCCGGTGTCGTACCCACACTGATTTTTTACGGCCTCAAAATTCTCGCCCCCGAAATCTTTCTCCCTGCCTGTGTCGTCATTTGTGCCATCACCTCTTTGGCAACGGGAACAAGTTGGGGGACAACAGGGACAATCGGTGTCGCCTTGATGGGTGTAGGCGGCGGCTTGGGTTTCCCTCTCCCCATCGTTGCGGGTGCTGTGCTTTCTGGCGCGTACTTTGGTGACAAGATGTCACCGCTCTCCGACACCACCAATCTTGCGCCCGCCATGGCTGGGACAGATCTCTTCACCCACATCAAACACATGTCCTACACCACCAGTGTCAGCATAGGGCTAACGTTAATCATAGAGATCGTCATAGGCCTTCAATACAGTGCTTCAAGCAGCAACATCGAACGCATCAACACCATACTAACCACGCTAGAGAGTACCTTTTTCATTAACCCCGTTTTGCTCTTGCCGTTAGTGCTTGTGTTATTTGTCTCTTACAAAAAAATGCCTGCGATTCCGGGAATTGCACTGGGTGTTATCGCGGGTGCTATTTGTGCGGCAGGGCTTCAAGGGGCGGATTACAACGCCATCGCAAATGTCGCTTTTGGTGGATACACCTCAGGCACAGGCATTGAAGATGTTGACTCACTACTGTCTCGTGGTGGTATGGACTCGATGATGTACACCATCAGTTTGATCATCGTGGCCATGATGTTTGGTGGCGTCATGGAGCGAACCAACCAACTCAAAGTCATCGCTGACAAGGTTTTGGCCGCCGCGAAATCCACCGGCTCTTTGATTGTATCGACGGTACTCACAGGGATTGGCGCAAACCTCATCTTGTGTGACCAATACATGGCAATTGTCATGAGTGCACGAAGCTACGCCGAAGCCTACCGAGAGCGGGGACTGGCCCCAGAAAACCTCTCTCGTGCCGTGGAAGACTCCGCCACGGTGACGGCAAACCTGGTTCCTTGGAACTCTGGTGGTGCTTATCAAGCAGCCACACTGGGCGTCGCAACCCTCGCTTATCTGCCATTTAATTTCTTCTGTTGGCTCTCACCACTGGTCACCATCTTGTTTGGTGTCATGGGTTGGACCATTTGGAAAACCGGTGATGACGAGCCGCGCGAAGCGAGCGTCGAACGAAATCTTTAAACTCCTTCCTAAAATCCCCGCGTTGGTTGTGAATGCAACCAACGCTTTATTGACCCAAACAACCTGAATGTGCAGGATTCAACGCGCCTCTTCTGGTTGTTTGGATATATTCACTTTCTCTCATATTCGCATTGCTAACCTATTGCGAAAGCTTTGTGAGAATTCCGAGAGGTTTTGTCGCTAGATTCTCCTTTATGTCGCCACGCTAACCATTTTGAGGTTGCTTGGCTCCGTTGACACAAGGAGAGTAAATTGTGACCGTTTCGCTCAATTCCGTATTATTTCCTCCGTCACCTTCTGAGCAACCTTCCTCGCAAGGCTGCGTTTTCAATCTTGCGCCCTTGTCGGGACTTTCAACTGAAGACAGACGCAAGTTCGTGACATATGGTCGAGGTCGTTCAGAGACACCTGCATTCAGCACCTTGACGCAAGCATTCGAGTATCACGCTGAACGCTCTCCTCACGCCATCGCTGCCATGCATGGCAATCGTGCCATCTCCTATGGCGAATTGAATCAACAAGCAGAAAAGCTCGCAACCTTGCTGCTGAAAGTCGGAATAAAGCAGGGAGATTCGGTTGGCATCTTTCTCACTCGCTCAACACAGATGCTTGCGGGCATGTTGGCGTGTTTAAAGATTGGTGCGAACTATGTTCCTCAACACGCGGGCGTCGCACCCAGTGAGCAACTAGAGCACATTGTTGACGTGGCGAGAGTCAAAGTCATCTTTACCCTTTCTAAGCACAGAAAAGATCTCCCTAAATTTGAGGGTGTCGTGCTTTTAGAACTAGATACCTTGATGAAATCCTTTGAGTTCCGCTCATTGGCGATTGAAGGTAAGCGGACAACCAAACCCGATGATCTGAGCTTTATTCTTTTCACCTCAGGCACCACAGGCAAGCCAAACGGCGTTCAGGTAACTCATCGTAACGTGTGCAATATTGTGCTGACTGCTCCGGGGAATCTCGGTGTCCGACCGGGCATGCGCGTCGCGCAAATTCTCAGCATCGCGTTTGATATGTCTGCATGGGAAATCTACGTTGCACTTTGCCATGGTGCGACATTGCTGATCCGTGACAGCGTCATTGAGCACACAGCCAGTAACGCCGATGTCATTATCGCTACACCGTCGGTGCTGGGGCAGATTGACCCTGATAAGTGTCACGATGTAAAAGTGGCTGCTGTTGCTGGTGAGCCCTGCCCTCGCCCATTGGCAGAAAAGTGGGCGGCGCAGTGTCGTTTTTATAACTCTTGTGGCCCGACTGAAACGACCATAATCAACACCGCAAAATGGTTTGAACCTGGCGGTGCGTTAACGATTGGCAAGCCGACGCCAAATAACACCGTTATATCCTCAACGAGCGGTTCGAACCTTGTGAGATTGGCGAAGTCGGTGAAATGTGGGCAGGCGGTGATTGCGTGACCAAAGGCTATCTCGCCAATGCTAACTTGAGCCAAGAAAGATACCGCCCCGATCCTTTCCTTGGGGACGGACATGTGATGTTCCGAACCCGTGATTTGGGACGCTGGACGGAAGACGGCGAGCTCGAACATTATGGCCGTACCGACGATCAGGTGAAGGTAAAAGGCTTTCGCGTTGAACTCGATTCAGTCTCCGCGGTATTGGAGTCCATGCAAACCTGCCGACTCGCCGTGACGCTGAAAGTCGACAACGAACACCTCGCTTCTTTTGTCGTTCCCGCAACCGTTGACGAACACGCTGCCATAAACCATGTCAGTGCTTCACTGCCCTACTATGCCGTGCCTGTCAGCGTGATGGCGTTTGACCAATTGCCACTAACACCACGCGGTAAGATTGACAAGAGAAAGCTGCTAGAGATTTATCATCAAAGCCAAGAAAACGCTGAAACAGCTAGCCCTGACATTCATACCGGAAATAAGGGGCAAGCATCATGATGGCACCGTATTCCGAGGCAGAACTGCCAGAAAAACAAAAGTTTCTTCAGCGCGTTTGGAAGAATCCTGCTCTGGAACACTATGTGCGTTTGGTGTTGTTGGTCTCGACCGTCAACCTCGGTTGGCTGATTTATGGGATAACCGAAGGAGACTGGTTCGCATCGTCAAACATCGACCTGACGGCACTCAGCAGCATGGTGATTGCCAACTTCTTTGTCGCCATCATTGTTAGGCAACAATACACCATCAATTTGCTGTTTTGGTTGGCAACACGGGCTCCTGTCACTTGGCCACTCTCCATTCGCTGGCATTTGGGCAAGGTGTATCACCATGGCGGACTGCACAGTGGCTGCGCCATAAACGGCACCTTGTGGTTCGCGTTGTTCACAGGTGGTTTGATCTACCAATACACGCATGCCGCTGCCACCATTTCGTCCACCAGCTTGGTCGCGACGATCGCCATCATCGTTTTGTTGATCGTGATGCTCGCAATGGCAATGCCTAACATTCGCAAGAAGTTTCACAATGCCTTTGAAGCCACGCACCGATTTGCAGGCTGGTCAGTGCTGATTCTTTTCTGGGTGCAGACTGTTTCAATCGCACAAGACACACATCCAGAATTAGGAGCATGGTCGCTGTTTTCTGAGACACCTGCATTTTGCTTCTCTCAATCATGACCTTCAGCATCCTGCTTCCTTGGCTGAGATTACGCCGCGTGCCTGTGGAGATTAAGACACCGTCCAATCATGTCGCGCTACTGAAGTTTAACTATGGCGTCACGCCCTTCGCTGGCTCCTCGATGGCAATCAGCCGTTCACCTCTGATGGAGTGGCATCACTTCGCCAACGTACCTTCGCCAACAGAGCCGGGATATAGATTAACGGTCTCTCGCGCTGGTGATTGGACAGGCCGTTTGATTGACGACAAGCCTTCACATTTATGGGTGAAGGGCATTCCGACCGCAGGCGTTGCCAACATCGAAGTCTTGTTCAAACGCGTGGTTTATATCGCCACAGGCAGCGGTATTGGTCCGTGCATACCTCATCTACTCGCCAAAAAGTTGCCCATGCTGCTGGTCTGGTCAACCCGAGACCCACGCAAAACCTATGGCGATGAACTGGTTGATGAAATTCTAGAAGCACAACCAGATGCCTTGATTTGGGATACCGACAAAGATGGCAAACCTGACATGGTGCAATTGGCGTATGCCGCTTACAAAGCGTTTGATGCAGAAGCCGTAATTTGTATCTCCAACCAAAAACTCACTCGACAAGTCGTTTATGGCATGGAAAGTCGCGGTATTCCTGCCTTTGGCGCGATTTGGGATTCGTGAAGGAGTAAGGAAATGATGATTCAAACAGAAAAAACACAGGGCGTAGTGATTTTCCGTCTGCACAGACCCAACAAACGCAATGCGCTTTGTTCGGAATTGATGGTTGAACTCACCACAAAACTCAACGCCTACGACAACGACCCTGACGTGGGGTGCTTTGTTATCACTGGCTCAGAGCAGGTCTTCGCGGCGGGTGCCGACATCAGTGAAATGGCTGACATGTCTTATCAGGAAATGGTAGCGACTGATTACTTTTCTGGCTGGGAGGCATTAAGTCGCGTCAGAACACCGATAATTGCTGCGGTAACGGGTTATGCGTTGGGCGGCGGCTGTGAGCTCGCATGATGTGCGACACCATCTTTGCCGCAGAATCCGCGCTATTCGGGCAACCAGAACTGACCATTGGTGTCATTCCGGGCATGGGTGGTTCTCAAAGGCTGACCCAATTGGTCGGAAAATCAAAGGCCATCGACATGATCCTGACGGGAAGGATGATGGACGCGACAGAAGCAGAGCGAGCAGGTTTGGTGTCACGCGTGGTGCCAGACGAGCAACTGATGCAAGAAACCATTGAGGCTGCGAAAACCATAGCAAGCTACAGCAAACCAGCGGTTATCCTTGCCAAAGAGTGCGTTCTCAACGCTGAAAAGCTGTCCGTTGAAGATGGAGTTAGGTTTGAACGTCGCGCTTTTCATGGTTTGTTCGCAACCGAAGACCAGAAGGAAGGCATGCACGCGTTTATGGAGAAACGAAAACCCCATTTTACCGGACATTGAATGGTTAAATTTGAGAGGGAAACATTGCTTTCCCTCCCCTTTCCCCGCTGGATCCCGCGCTATTCCAGTAATTGCTAATTTGTTCCATCAAAGTGTCTAAATTTAGACAACTTACTGCATAGCCTTTTCTTAAAATTACCCTTCTGCGCCGTCGCGCCCACCAAATATAAGCAGATAGAACCCGCTGTAAGCGCGTGATGAATGAAGGGATAACAAGAATGAACGACGTCAATTCGCCCGCCGAGAACGAAGACAGCCAGCCACCTCAGGTTGAAGCAGCAAACAGCGCACGTCGTGTCACCTATTACCTCATTGCGGCGGCATTGGTACTTTGGCTCTACACCCTGTGGGCGGACAGATTCACGCCCATGACCAATCATGGTCGCATCAACGGTCAACTCATTCGAATCACACCTCAAGTATCAGGCCCAATATCGAACATCTCCGTGCTAAATAATGCCGAGGTGCGACAGGGCCAATCACTTTTAGACATTGAACCTCTGCCTTTTCAGCTGGAAGTCGATGCAGCCAAAGTCTCTTTGCAGCAGGCCGCACAGTCGGTAAAGTCTGATTCAGCCGCGATTGAAGCAGCCAAAGCCAACCAAGTAGCTGCGAGAGTTAAGCTGGTCAACGCGACGCAACATGCGCAAAGAAACAGAACTCTCGCGAGACGTAACGTCATCAGCAAAGCCACATTGGATGACAGTATCGCAGCACAAAACAGTGCAAAAGCAGCACTGGCTCAAGCCACCGCAGATTTAGTGAAAGCTCAACAAGCTTTGGGGCCGAAAGGTGAAAACAACCCGCAGGTGAAATCCGCGCTCAATCGGCTAGACCAAGCCCTGCTTAACCTCTCCTATACCAAACTCGATGCGCCCGCTTCTGGTGTTATCACCAACATGACCTTGGCGACAGGCGACTATGCCTCTCAAGGCAAGCCACTTCTCACCTACATCAACAACCATCACTTATGGTTGACCGCGATGGTGCGTGAAAGCTCGTTAGTGTATATCGATAAAGGCACGGTGGTAAAAGTGGTGTTGGATGCTTATCCCGGCCAGATATTCCACGGAGAAGTGACCTCAATTGGCTGGGGAAGCAGTGGTAACGGCAATTTGCAAATTGATGCGAACAACGGGCTGTTTGACTCTCCCAATGGCTTGCAACACGCACAGCGATTCCCTGTGAACATTCGCTTTTTCGACCTCCCTAAAGACGTCAATCTAAGATACGGCGGTCGTGCAACCATCAGTTTCTATCCCGGTCAGGCTCCTCTAGGTGAAAGACTATTGGACGTGTGGACATGGGTCTGGAGCTACCTCAGCTATGTTTCATAGCCGTGGCAATGGCATACTGCGTATCGCGTTGTTCCCGATACTGTTGTTGTTCTGGCAGTACGTGTTTGGCACATCCCTGCCTTTGATTGCGCCAGCCATCTGTGCTGTATTCCTAAGTTCCTCGGTAAAAGCACCGCCGTTAAAGATGGTCTTACTCATGGCCATCATGCTGTTCCTTGCGGCATGGCTTCAGGCATTTTTGAGTAACTTCCTCATCGACCAGCCCATCATCTATTACAGTTGCTTATACATCGTTTTCTATTGGTGCATCGAACGTTCTCGTTCTAATCCGCAAGATTTGCTCGCCACCATGCTTTTACTGTCGACAACCTTGGTCGCCGTCTTTACGCAGCAAAAAGGGTTAGATGTCAGCCAAATCCCCCTCGCGCTGCTTAAAGAAATTCTGCTGGCCGGTTTAGTATCTTATCTGGCATTTTTCCTTTTTCCGGGCGGTCATCCCATTGCAGACACCTCCCCGCCCCCTGCGTTTGGCGCGGTTCACACTGAAATCTGGCACATCGTGTTTAAAGCCTCGGTTGTTCTTGTCGTGCTCATCAGTGCGATTCATCTGAAGTTGGTGCAAAGCACCATAGTGACACTGACAGTGGCCCTGATTCTAAAAGACCCTAACCCTGCGAGCGGCAAACAATATGGATTGAGACGGCTGTTAGCACCTATGCTGGTTTTTTGTTTTCCATGCCCGTATTACTTGCCAGTGCATTGGAAACCAACTTGATTGGACAGCTTAGCGCAGCACTTAGCTGTGCCCTTCTCATGGGGGTTTATGCGTCGAAGCGAATGGCCAGTTTCAGTGCAATACAGCTTCTGTACTCAGGCTTTGTTGTTCTTGTCTACTATGGCCTGACACAGGGTGCTGGCAGTGCGTTTGTTGACGATGGTAAACGCCTACTTTCCATCCTCGGCGCAGTGTTACTGGGTTCTCTGGTTTTAGTGATTTTACAGCCAAAACAGCCCCTTCGAGACTGATGTGATATTCATCTTCTAAATAGATTGAAGAGGCTGTAAATTTGTCGGTACGTTCTCACTTTGATATTTTTTGAGATGACCAATCATCATGTGCTATAGATAATAATATCGTTAGCTTGAATTATTCGGTTTCAGGTTGGTATTTATGGACATCATTAACGAAATGAACCACTGGATCACGCTCGATTATAAAATCGCTTTTTTCTTCCCTGCATAATCATATTTAACGCAGTTTCTCGCGTTAGATACATTCTCTTATATTCGCAAAATAAATGTATGGCTTATTAAAGCCACGGGTTTCTTTTGCCAAAAACAATCAAATACTCACTTTAAGAAATTTACATTTCTGACGGAGATTGTTCGCGCTTAATTATTTGCGAACGAACCTTGCCGTCCGAAATAAGGAAAAGGCATACAAATGGAAAACTTTAAACATATCCCTGAACCGTTCCGTATTCGTGTTATTGAACCAGTAAAACGTACTACTCGCGCTTATCGTGAAGAAGCCATCGTTAGAGCGGGCATGAACCCATTCTTGTTAGACAGTGAAGACGTCTTTATCGACCTGCTGACGGACAGTGGCACAGGTGCAATCACTCAGGACATGCAAGCGGCTATGCTACGCGGCGATGAAGCTTACAGCGGCAGCCGCAGCTACTATGCCCTATCAAATGCAGTCAAAGATATCTTCGGTTATGACCTGACAATTCCTACTCACCAAGGCCGTGGCGCAGAACAGATCTATATTCCTGTTCTGATCAAAAAACGCGAAAAAGAAAAAGGCTTGGACAGAAACAAAATGGTGGCACTGTCTAACTACTTCTTCGACACCACCCAAGGGCACACCCAAGTGAACTGTTGTGTCGCGAAAAACGTGTACACCAAAGAAGCGTTTGATACTTCAGTCACCGCTGATTTCAAAGGCAACTTCGACTTAGAAAAGCTGGAATCTGCAATCTTGGAAGCGGGTCCAGCAAACGTGCCATACATTGTCAGCACCATCACCTGTAACTCTGCAGGTGGTCAGCCGGTTTCGATTGCCAACCTAAAAGCGGTTTATGAGATTGCCAAGAAGTACGACATTCCGGTGATCATGGACTCCGCTCGCTTTGCCGAGAACGCCTACTTTGTTCAACAACGCGAAGAAGCGTACAAAGACTGGACCATTGCCGACATCACCCGTGAAGCCTACAAGTATGCTGACGGCCTCGCGATGTCAGCGAAGAAAGATGCCATGGTGCAAATGGGCGGCCTGCTGTGCTTCAAAGACGACACCATGATGGACATTTACCAAGAATGTCGCACCCTGTGTGTGGTTCAAGAAGGATTCCCAACCTATGGCGGTCTGGAAGGCGGTGCCATGGAACGTTTGGCCGTTGGTCTGTATGACGCATGCGCCAAGAGTGGTTGGAATACCGTATCAAGCAAGTTCAATACTTGGTTGATGGTTTGGAAGCGATTGGCGTTATCTGCCAGCAAGCCGGTGGTCACGCCGCATTTGTTGATGCAGGAAAACTCCTTCCGCACATTCCTGCGGGCCAATTCCCTGCGCATGCGTTGGCTTGTGAGCTCTACAAAGTCGCCGGCATTCGTGCAGTAGAAATCGGCTCTCTACTTCAAGGCCGTGATCCACAAACCGGCGAGCAGTACCCATGCCCTGCAGAATTGCTGCGCCTTACCATTCCACGCGCTACGTACACCCAATCTCATATGGACTTCATCATCGAAGCCTTTGAGGAAGTGAAGAAGAATGCAAATAACGTGAAAGGCTTAGAGTTTACTTACGAGCCAGCGGTACTTCGACACTTCACCGCACGTTTGAAAGAGGTTGAGGTTTCTCCGGTTATAACTAAAAAAAAGCCTACGGCTAAGCCTGAATTAGAACCTACTTTGTAAACAACTTTAAGAGCGCAATTTATATTGCGCTCTTTTTTTACTTTTATTCACACCTAATCAATCTGAAATTAAATAATTTCAGATCGTATGGCTGTGTCCAATATTGTGAAATCGGAGAGTTACTATTATGGAAAAAAGCCCTTCGTTAGTCGGGGGAGCCTGTATCATTGCCAGCGTTTGTGTTGGTGCTGGTATGTTAGGTCTCCCAAGTTCAGGAGCGGGAGCCTGGACGGTCTGGTCAATTCTTGCAATTACTGCCACGATGATAGTGATGACTATTTCTGGCTGGATGTTGCTTGAATCTTTTAAGCATTATGATCTTAAAGTCTCTTTTAATTCCGTCACCAAAGATCTCCTTGGCAGCAAAGTAAACCTTTTTAATAACATCACAGTGTATTTTGTTGGCGGTATTTTGCTATACGCTACATTACTTCTTCAGGTTTAATTCTTCAGGAAATTACAGGCCTAAGCAGTAAACTAACGTCTATCGTTTTTGTCTTCGTTTTCTCCTTGTTTGTTTGGCACTCAACACGCGCTGTTGACCGCATCTCCATTGTGCTTATTGCTTTTATGGTACTGAGCTTCGTATTTGGTGTTTCAGGCATGGCGATCAACGTAGATCCAAGCGTGCTGTTCGACGCAGCAAATGAAGATCGCAAGTATGCGCCCTATGCCATGGCAATGTTGCCCGTTGCGCTAACATCGTTCGGTTATCACCATTCGGTCTCTTCCATGCGTGCTTATTACGGTGAGGAGCGCAAAGCCAAATACGCCATCCTTGGCGGCACGGTTATCGCTCTCGCGCTTTACTGCCTATGGCTCATCAGTATTTTTGGCAACTTGCCTCGTCATGAATTTGGCCCTGTTATCGAGCAAGGCGGCAATGTAGATGTACTGCTGAAAGAGTTGGATGCGGTAATTGCTTCAGAAAGTGTATCTAAAGCGATCAATGCCTTCTCTATGGCTGCGATACTTTCGTCTTTCATTGGTGTCGGTTTGGGTGTGTTTGACTTCCTCGCAGACTTTTTCAAGTTTGAAGACACGCGCCAAGGCCGCACCAAATGTTGGTTGGTAACCTTCCTTCCACCATTGGTGATGTCATTGCTGTTTCCATTCGGCTTTATTGTCGCGATCGGTTACGCAGGTGCAGCGGCAACCGTGTGGGCATGCATTATCCCGGCTCTGCTAGCGCTGAAATCTCGTTCAATGGCAGGTGGCGACCAAGGCTTTAGAGCACCGGGTGGCAATGCAATGATAGGTGCGGTGATTCTGTTCGGTGTGCTGACAGCACTGTTCCACTTCCTTGCCATGGCTGGAATGTTGCCTGCCTTCTTAGGGTGAACGTAATCAGCTATTAACGATAAGGCCGCGTTCGCGGCCTTATGTTTTATCCTTGGGTGGCGTTGCATCTTTGGGCTCTTCATTGGTCGCTTCACCCAGTGCATTGAATGAGGGCAAACCACCCTTTCCTTCCGCTTTTTCCTTCGCGTAAACATGCAACTCGTCAGGCACTGCTGCGTTTCCTTCATCAACCAGTTGGGCTTCTTCAGCGTGTACATGGGGCAGATTGGACTTTAGTGGTGGCGCATCGTCTTCCCATTGCTGAGGAACCGTATGTATTTGCGCGACTTCATGTGCGATACCCGAAAGCTCGAACGTGGCCATGTACTGGTTTCCATCAGACACGTCGGTTTTCAGCGAGCTTTGGTGGAGGCTCAGAATTGCTTCAACAATCTTGGTTCCCATCCCCAATGAGCCTGAAATGCTGTTGGTATCTATGCTGTTCTCAACACTAAATACCACACGCGTTGCGCCTTGCCGTTTTCCCTCAATCAAAATCTGGCTTTCCGCAGGGCTGTGGCGAATCGCGTTTTCAATCAAGTTGTCGAACACGCGGTTTATCAACTGGCTATCTGCATGATGGTTGCGCCCGCATCAGACAACACAATCATTTCAATATGCTTTTGACGAAGCGATAGCTCAAAGCGCTTTTTAACGTCGGACAGCAGCTCAGCCACATCGATTTCCTGATACGACAACACCACCTTTGCAGAGGGCGAACGCGCCGCTTCCAACTGGTCTTTTAAGTGTTGTTGCAGTCGCAAGGCATTGTGGTAGGCCGTATCAATCATTCCCTGGCCTTCTTTGTGCTGAATCCGCCACGTTTCTAAATAACCCAGAATGTTTGCCAACGGCGTTTTCAAATCATGACTCAGTTGCACCAAGTATTCTCGACGTTGTGCCTCTTGCACTCGCAATTGAATAAATTGCTGCTGGATTACCGCCATCATACGACGGTATTGCGAGGCCATATCCTGCAGCTCCGCAGCATTGAAGTTAAGAGGCGGTGTAATACGAAACTCGGAGAGTGCAGCATCTTCAATTTGCTTCACCATAGTGCGGCCCGGCCTGATGATCTGGCGATAAACCATGCGATAGACCACCAGCGCAAACAGCAAAATCACAATCAATGCGCCCGCCACAACAGGAACATACTGCAAAAGGGATTGTGGGTCAGATAAGGCAATACGTTGCTGACTGCCGATAACCACATAGAGGTATCCTGCTACCTTTCCGCCGTCATCAATCTGCGCCGCGGAAAACACTTTCTCTCTGCTCGGCATCAATGGATCTTGACCGAGAATCGGAAACGGCTCTCCCGCCAAAAACTGCTTGATGGGCGTTGTATCAATCTGAGTGCGCTGAACATTCTCTATCGGCGGGCCAGACGTAGTGATATTCCCATCAGGGTCGAGGAAATAAATTTCGAAGTCTGGGCCGAGCAACATCAAGGTATGAAAAATAGAAGACAGGGCTTTGGGGCTGTAATCGTCCCCCACCATCAGCGGGTTGTCATCCCGCATGTGTAACGCCAATTCCCGATGTAAGGATTGTTGAGTGCGCAGTTCGTTTTCTTCCCAAACCCGCACACTCAGCGTTGTGAGCACGGCTGCACTCACCAAAAACCACAACAATGTAAACAAAAGGAGCCGATGCTTAAACGCCAAGATCAACCTCTCTAAAACTGATTACTTCATCGGAGCGGATTCTCTGAACTTGTATCCCACTCCCCAAACAGTATGGATGTATTTTGGCACATTGGGTCGGCTCTCCAATTTGCTTCTCAGTCTGTTCACCGCACAACACACTGTGTGACGATAACCGTCATAGTCGGTGTTCCACACCCGACTTAACAGCTCGTCTTTGCTGAATACACGATCCGGTCGTTTTGCCAAGCAACAAAGCAGCGAAAACTCCGTCGGAGTTAAATCAATCGAAGTGCCGTCCAAGGTCACACGGTGAGTTTCCTGACAGATCTCAAGGTGTTTAAAAATCATAGAAGGCGACGCATTCACTGACTCTACGGTCGCGACCTCTGGTGTGTCTTCCGTCCACTGTCGATGTGTCATACGGCGCAATAACGCACGGATCCTTGCTTGAAACTCAATCACACTGAAAGGCTTCGCGAGATAATCATCTGCGCCAGATTCAAACCCTTCCACCATGTCCGTTTCAGTATCCATCGCGGTCAGGATCAGAATGGGCAAGCCATTTTGTTGCCTTCTGAGTTGCTGACAAAGCTCAACACCGTCTCCGTCTTCAAGCCCTCTATCAAGAACAATAGCGTCAACGGAGCAGCTATTGAGGATCTCAAACCCTTCTTGCAATGAAGAGCCTTTCAGCACATCAAAGCCCATGACTTTCAAATGAAGCGAAATCAACTCTGAGATATCACCATCGTCTTCCAGTACCAATACTGTCTGAGACATAGCATCACCACGTAATCGGTCGTTATTGACTGAGTGTTAGAACCTAGAGATATGCAAAAACTTTCAACAGAATCAGCATTTCGGCGAAGAAAAATGGAAATTCTCTCTGGCGTTATCTATTTCTTACTTTTCAGACGGTTTGAAAAATTTCTTTATCGCAAAAGCATATGAAAACCCTACAACACGGGGTGATTTTATGCGCATAAAAATCAATAGGTTACGAAAGGCGCGATGACTACTCGAGCACCAATAAATACTTAGAACGCAAAGCAATTCAATTTCAAAATGTAACTTGTACGGAGAAATAGTGATGCAAATTTGTTATCATTAATCCTGTTGCGCTCAAAACAATCAGTCAGTTAAACCGCTTTCTTATGTTTTGCGTAGTAGAAAGCTATCGTGAAAATATGATTAGAGATGTATTCATTCACCCTAGCTATTTTTAATGAGAGGGAACTTCCATGAAAAAACTTTTAACCACGTCGTTGCTGTTGCTGGCTTCCGCTCCTATGACAAGCTTGGCTTCAGACTGTGGCAAGGTAACAATCGCGGATATGAACTGGAACTCCGCAAGCCTCATCGCAAACGTTGACCGCTTTATCCTCGCCGAGGGCTATGACTGCGACGCAGAACTTGTCCCAGGCGATACCATGCCTACTGGCACCTCAATGATTGAAAAAGGCGAGCCTGATGTCGCACCTGAGCTGTGGAGTAACTCCCTGAAAGCAGCGTTGGATCGTGGTGTTGAAGAAGGTCGTCTGCGCTTTGCCGGTGCTGTGTTGTCTGACGGCGGTGAAGAAGGTTTCTGGGTGCCAAAATACTTGGTCGACAAGAAACCTGAGCTGGCAACCATTCAAGGCATTGTTGCGAACCGCGAGCTGTTCGAACACCCAGAAGACCCTTCTAAGTCTGCATTCTATGGCTGTCCGGCTGGCTGGAACTGCCAAATCTCTTCAGGCAACCTCTTTAACGCAATGGGTCTTGGCGACGCCGGTTTTGAGCTGATCGATCCAGGTTCAGGTGCAGGTCTGTCTGGCTCAATCGCGAAAGCGTACGAGCGTGGCGAAGGTTGGTTTGGTTACTACTGGGCACCGACAGCGGTTCTTGGTAAGTACGAGATGGTGAAAGTCGACTTCGGTTCAGGTGTTGATTTAGAGCACTTCAAAGCGTGTACCACCAATGCTGACTGTTTAGAGCCGAAAGTGACCATGTACCCACCTTCAGCGGTAGATACCGTGATCACCGAAAGCTTTGCAGAAACGTCACCTGACGCAGTGAGCTACCTTTCTACCCGTTCATTCACCAACGCACAGCTAAATGGCTTGCTGGCATGGATGGAAGAAAACCAAGCAGACGGTGAAATTGCTGCTCAGCACTTCCTCGAAAATCACGAGGACATCTGGGGTGCATGGGTAAGCCCAGAAGTTGCGAAGAAAGTAAAAGCCGCGCTTTAACGCCTCTCCAAAGATGCGGGCTGACATTCCTCAGCCCGCGCTAATTCACATAAACGATAATTATTTTGCGACCCACGTTAGTAAAGTCTTAAATAAGGTCGCGCACGCCTCACGTATTGAGGGTGTATAGTTTCAAATAACTAAGGACGCAGAGGACGCAGTACTGTTATGGCTGACAATTCTTGGCTGACTGAATTCCCAGAGATGTCTCGTTCAGACCTTCTGGCAATTCGTAAAACGCTTGATGGCGCATATCGCGATTTTTCACGTGAATACGGTGAAACCATCGAATCATTCTTTGATCCCCTTCTTCAATTTCTCATCTGGTTTGAAAAACTCCTCCTCGGCACACCTTGGTGGTTGATGATCGCGATTCTTGCGGGGATTTCCTACGTCGCCAGCCGTTCATGGAAGCTTGCTGTCGCCGTCGTATTGTCTTTCCTGGCTATCGGCTATTTCGGCATGTGGGAAGACACCATGCGCACCATGAGTATCATCTTAGTGTGTACCATGTTGGCAATATTCCTCGGCATACCGATTGGTATCGCCATGGCGCGCTCTAATCGCGTGCAATCCACCGTAACGCCAATGTTGGATGTTATGCAGACCATGCCTGCATTCGTTTACCTCATTCCAGTCGTGATGCTGCTGGGTATCGGTAAAATTCCTGGCGTGATTGCGGTGGTGATTTACGCCATTCCGCCAGTCATACGACTGACCAACCTCGGTATCAGGCTGGTTGATAAAGAAGTGCTGGAAGCGGCCACGGCATACGGTGCCAGTCCCATGCAGCGCTTATTCGGTGTGCAGTTACCGCTTGCGATGCCAACCATCATGGCGGGGATCAACCAAACCATTATGATGGCACTGGCGATGGTGGTTATCGCTCCATGATCGGCGTAAAAGGTCTGGGTCAGCCCGTCCTTAAATCCATCACAAACCAATACTTTACGCTTGGCCTGATTAACGGCCTGGCTATCGTTGCCTTGGCAATTATCTTTGACCGAGTATCACAAAGTTACGCAAAACGTTCACAGCAGCATTTGAGCGGAGGCCACGATGAGTAACGCAGAAAACAACACGCCACTTATTCAAATTAAGGGCCTCTACAAGATCTTCGGCAACACCCCACAAAAGGTGCTGCCGGAAGTGAAAGCAGGCAAATCCAAAGACGATATTCTTGCCGCCACCGGACACACCGTCGGCCTGCAAGACATCAACCTCGACATTGCCCGCGGTGAAATCTTCGTGATCATGGGTCTGTCTGGCTCAGGGAAATCCACGCTGATCCGTCACTTCAACCGTTTGATTGAGCCAACTGAAGGCCAAATCATTGTGGAAGGTGAAGATGTCATGAAGCTGGACGACAAAGGGCTTCAAGACTTCCGTCGCCACAAGATGTCGATGGTATTCCAACGCTTTGGTCTGATGCCGCACCGCACCGTTTTGCAAAACGTGGCGTACGGCCTGCAAGTGCAAGGCGTCGAAAAGGCAGAGCGTGAAAAGAAAGCCACTGATTGGCTTGATACCGTAGGCTTGGGTGGTTATGAAAAACAATACCCTTCTCAGCTTTCAGGCGGTCAGCAGCAGCGTGTGGGTCTTGCTCGCGCCCTGTGTACTGACGCAGAAATCCTACTGATGGATGAAGCGTTTTCGGCACTCGACCCACTGATCCGAAGCGAAATGCAAGATCAGTTGATTGGTCTGCAAGAGAAACTACACAAGACCATCATCTTCATTACGCACGATTTGGACGAAGCCCTACGCTTGGGTGACCGAATTGCGATTCTGCGTGACGGTAAGCTTGTGCAGCAAGGTCGCCCTGTCGACATTCTGTTGAATCCAGCCGACGACTACGTTGAAGCCTTCGTGAAAGACGTTAACCGTGCTCGCGCACTCACGGTAGACACAGTGATGAAGCCGCAAAGCTTGCGTATCAGTGCTGAAACCGTGGGTGAAGCGATTGCGCAGATGCGTCAGGCGAAAGCGCAGCACGGTTACTACATGAATGACGACGGCTATCAAGGTGCCCTGTGTCGCGAGAAGCTGGAATCGGTGGAAGAGTCACGTCACGACGACGCGATTGATGATTCGGTTCTCGAAAGCGTGCCGGGTATTCCATCTGATGCGCTGTTGGAGCAAGTCATCCCAGACACCTTGGAGCACGAATTGCCTCTGCCTGTTCTGGATGAAGACGGTGAGCTACAAGGTGAACTGTCGCGAGCAAACTTGGCTGAAGTCTTGAGTGAACAATCAGCTTCCAGCGAAGAAGCTTCGTCATCCGACGACAAACCGGATGAAATGAAAGCATCTGCTTAGTGACTATCACCAAAGATCAACAACCTCAAGAAGCGCTTCATCACGAAGCGCTTTTCTTTATCTGCCGTTATGCCACACTTCGCTATACTAACCTTAGACTTATCATTCCTGAGACAGACACGTGTTTGCAACCAATAGCAAAAGCTCATATGCGCACAGTGCCTTCGGCCTCAAGCTAGCGACGATAAACTTATTCAACTTTATCGAACCGCCCGGTGCGTTTTATGAATTCAGCAACATCTACAGCGAAGACCAATGGCGTCAAAAGCGCGCTTGGTTGAATCGCTATATTGGCAGCTACGAGCCTGACATCATCGCATTTCAGGAAGTATTCAGTGCCAATACACTAAGATCGTTGCTTGAGCCTCTCGGCTATCGCTTCTTTTCCGTCGTTGACGAGCCAGAGCCGCTGGACGAATACATCTACAAAAGCCCTGTGGTGTGTTTAGCGTCCCGTTACCCGATATTGAGTGCGCTCCCACTGCGTGCCGACCCTGAACTCTCTGTAAAGCTTGGGCTCACTGAAGATTTCGAATACAGCCGTTTACCCTTGTTTGCCACGTTGGAACTGCCGTCGATTGGCCAAACCGACGTTTACGTGGTGCACCTGAAATCCAAGCGTCCTATCACTGAAGAGAAAAGCGAGCAGGACAAGAAAACACTGCACGATTCAATGCGCGAGGAAATCGCAGGTTCATGGGCGTCGTCGATCCAGCGTGGCTCTGAAGCCTGTCACCTGATGGCCTCCATCATCGAAAGACGCTCTCACACCAACAACCCAGCGATCTTGATGGGTGATTTCAACGACGATATCAACTCAGAAGTTTTGCGTGCATTCCACGTCACAGGATTGCGCTCAATCACTGAGGACATGGCAGACATGCCGCTCTCCCACTATCAGTTGCATGACAGTTGGGACCTTTACGTAAAAAACATTGGTGAATCAGGACTGGAACGGCCTTCAACCCATTATTTCCACGCAAAAGGGTCAGTGCTGGATTACATCCTGCTCTCCAATGAGTTCAACAGCACAGATCCCGCAAGCATTGCGGAAGTGGGCGATTTTCACTGCGAAGACAAACACCTTGTCGACCCCAAATTCGATCAAGACACCTATTCCAGTGACCATGCCATCATCTGTGTCACCATTTCATTGAGACGCTAACACACAATAAAAAGCCGAACTCAGCAAAGCAGTATCGCGGAGGTTCAACGTAAAAAGTACGGTTTTATGGGGAATACCATCATGTATGGTGCAACATCATTGAGGAGCGCAGCCACACTGCTGCTGGTTACAGTCGCGTTGTTTTTTTCCGCACTCTCCTTTGCAAAGACACTACCCAATCGTGAAATCACTGTGATCAGCGAACATTGGGCAGATGCGACAGAAATAGACGGCAGCGGCCTCTACTTTGAAATTATGCGGCGCGTCTTCGAACCGCTCGGTTACACCGTAAAAACGCAAACCACCACCTATTCCCGCAGCGTCAAGCTCGTTCAACTGCAAAAAATGGACGTGTTTCTTGGTTCTTACATTGATGAGCAAGAAGACGTGATCTATCCCAAATGGCACTTTGATGCGGAGCAAGTCGCGGCGGTCTACAAACCCAATGTCATTTCAAACTGGCAGGGTGAAGGAAGCTTAGAAGGCAAAACCGTTGCTTGGGTAAAGGGATATGACTATGACGAATATCTGGAGACGGAGTTTAACAAGCGTGAAGTGAAGTCCCGCAGACAAGGTCTCTCGCTACTCGCTTCGGACAGAATCGATGCCCTTTTAGACGCGCATGACGAGATACTCGAAGAGCTTGAAGCGACCACACCTGAACCGGAATCCCTGACCATATCGATCGTCAAAGATCTTCGTCTATACCCTGCCTTCTCAGACTCGCTTCGTGGTGATGAGCTCAGACGAATCTATGACAAACGCTTCGAAAAGCTGCTGATCAATGGAGAAATCAAGCAATTGTTTGATGAGTATGAATGGGATCGCTTCCCCTTCAGCCAGTAGGTGTCGAAAACGTGAGGTACCGGATAACCAAGTCACGTTCGCGACGATACAATCGGTAGAAACGAAAAACGCCAATCGAGATTGGCGTTTTTTAATGTTCTTTTAGCGGCGAGGATTATCGACGGTCTGTCACGTCCTGATAATCACCATCAATGGTTTGGCCTTGATGTGGCTGCTTCGTACCGAATGGCGTTTCTTCAGCTTGCGTGTATTGCTGTTGATAAATGCCTGCTTGCTGCTCCTGCATTTTTCGTAATTTCTTCATCACGAATGGTTTGGCAATCAACGCGCTTAGGGAAACAAACAATCCAAGTACTGTTGCAAATACAAGCGTAAAGAAGCCTAAAATAAGTGTCATCACACCGATTAGGATTTGTCTCATGTCGATTCCTCGTGGATAAAAATCGTGTTGGCTTCAGTTCGCAGTCATTGCGCTACCCAACTAAAATGCGCCCTCGGCCTTACTTTTTCAACCCCACTTTACAGAATTTTACATTCCACTTTCATTCCCAGTCACCACAACATGCCCTAATTGCCGATAAGTGCTTTGATTTCATTCACCAAAACCGGCACGTTCTGCCACAACACAAAATGCCCCTCATCGGGTAACATTTTGAGTTCCGCCCCTTCCAGTTTTTGTTTAGCAAAAACAGAATTACGCGGATCGGCAATGTCATCTTCCTCTCCGTGCACCAAGACGATCGGCATATCCAAGGTTTGCCAGTCTTGCTCTGACAGCTTTTCCAACTCACTTTCCAAGACCATCATCTCTTCATTCGAGCGGTTCATGTCTTCCGGCAACACCCATTTCGCGACGATAGTGTCCGCCAGATAGTTATACCACTTGGGGTCTTCCAGCACAGGGTCAAAAGCCGATGCAATCAGCAATAAACCGCTGACTTTCTCTGGCTTAATCAGAGCGACTTGCAACGCAATTGGTCCTCCCAGAGAGTGCCCAACCAAAAACGTCTGCTTATCGCTGTTTTCAAGCAAAGGAACAATGGCCATCGCCTGACGATGAAGCGAGGTTTCGACTTCTGAGCCAGATTCGCCAAACCCCAATCGATCAACAGAAACTAAATCCAGAAACTGAAGCGCGGGGTGTCCAAGATAATCGTCGTACGCTTCTTTGCTGCCGGGCGAGCCATGAATGAATATCACCCGAACGGGCGACGCACTATTGCCGCCCTGTTTAATCACGACGGCGGGTTCACTTGTGTCTTTGGGCGTTTCTGCGCACGCCGTTTGAAGCCCCAGTATTGTGATCAGCAAAATGCCTATATTTCTCAATCGCCACATATCCATTCCCGTCCAAAACATCCTGTATCACGTTCCCTGAATCAAAAGACCGTGCAACAACATATTAAATAACGATAAAAGCGTAGATTTTGATGACATTTGTATTGTTAAGAAGATTTAACACCACGAGTTAATTATGAGACGAAAAACTCAGCGCATTGGGTTGTAGCCTATGCGCATGTCAGTAAGAGGATGTATGACATGAAATCAATACTCAACCCCCTGCTTTGCCTGTTACTTTGTCTCGGGTTTATCTCAGGTTGCTCTCAAACCCGCCATGATTCGCTATCTGATCTTGGCTTCGCTACGCCTTATCTAGAGGGCTATGACGATGGCTGTCACAGCAAAGTCACGTCAGCAAAAACGCACATAGACGGATTTCGACAAGACCCAGAAAGAATGTTCAAAGAACCTCGTTATGCTAACGGCTGGAACGATGGCTTCGAGCAGTGCTTTGTCGCAAACAAAGAGTTCTATTAAAAATCCTGCAAAGGTGCAGGATTTCGATAGTCAGACGCTCAATAGAAAGACGTGTCGTAGACTCAGCTTTTGTGGCTTCTTGCAACATAACGCGTTGGGTAACCACTCGCCCATCTGAAAGTGTCGCAGACACTTCACCAACACGGGTTCCGGCTGGATCAGACTGCACAAATACGATGCCGTTTTCTGGTGTGATATAAGATGACTGCGCGCCAGAAAGCACAACATTTGCCCCTTGAAGCGGCTCGCCTGACTCGGAAATAGACACCCAAAAGCCTTGCTCCACCGTGGTGACACGCATATCCACATCGCTGATATCAGCAAACGCAGAGCTGGAAAATGCCGCGGCTATCAGTGCTATTTTCAAATTTTTCATCGTCAATCTCCTTGTTCAATGAAGCAGAAAAACATCACTGCCATTTCAGAATAGGAGTAATTCGTTGTCAGCGACAGCAGGCCCATCATCTCACTCCCTTTTAACCGTCCGTTCTTTAAGCACTTTTCGGTATTTATTTTTCTAAACCCCGTCAAATAGAGCCTTAAATCTCACTTTGCTCATTCATTGAAATATTTTTGCAACATTTTTCGCGAGCAAAATCAAAATTGACCTATATTTAAGACAATATGTGTATGAATTAACCAACAAACATAATCTGTTCAACCGGTTACGTTGAGATTAGGAGAATCCATGCGTCACTTTTTGCCCAAAACCATCAAAGCGCAGCTGGCCAGTGTGGCTGTATTGATTTTGCTGTCTGTCGTTGTTTTCGCTGCCACTTTTTACACCTCTTTTAGCCAGCTAGACAAACTTGATCAGGCATCAATGGACATACTGAAAAGCCAAACGTCGGTATTGATGTTGCGCCGACATGAAAAAGACTTCATGGCGAGAAATGACGTCAAATACAAAGACAAGTTTGAAAACGAGTTCAATACATTAAGTGGCCGACTCTCATCGGCAAGTGCTGTGCTCGCCTCTTTGAACATGGAAAAACAAAGCGACGTGCAAGCCATGCTTAACAAGCTAGAGAAGTACAAATACGACTTCGAAGTCTTAGTGGAGCAGCGTCTCACGGTTGGTGTGTCCCACGATAAAGGGTTGCAAGGTGTGGCGCGCGAAGCTTCGCACCGCATAGAGCGAGAAATTCAGCGTATTAAAGATGACAGCATCTACAAACAATTGCTGATGCTAAGACGTCATGAGAAGGACTTCTTGTTGCGCTCAGACGAGAAATACGTCGATGCCTTCAATCAACCTTTGGCGGTGTGAAACAGGCTATTGCAACCAGCGACATGCCAGCGAGTAACCGCCTTATTATGGAATCTGCGTTGAAAGAGTATCACGATGCCTTCAATGCGCTCGCAACGGGTCTTACTTACATTGGGCTTACCCCACAAGAAGGGCTTCACGGTAGTTTACGTGCCTCTGTTCGTGAAACAGAAACCCAGATGAAAACCTTGAGTGAAGATTTGGTCTCTGCAATTAAAGACCGAGAAACCAGCGTAATGACACAACTGGTACTCATCGGAGCCGTTCTCGCCACCGTACTTTGCTTTACAATCTTGCTTATCTCTCACCACGTGACTCAGAAAGTCTCTACCGCCAACCAACTGATGCGCAAAATCGCCAGTGGCAGCACCTCGTTAGACGTACGTATGCGTTTGCCGGGTAACGACGAGCTCTCTCAGCTTGCCGTTCACTTCAATACCTTTATCAGCAAGCTGCAAACCACGATGGAGAAAATCGGTTCAATCTCCGGTGAGCTTTCAACCAATGCGCGACACAGTTATTCGCTGGCCGAGAAAACCGCCAGTAACGCAGACAAACAGCGTGCAGAATCTGAATCTGTCGCCACAGCAATGAACGAGATGACAGCGACCAGCAAGGACATCGCTCAAAGCGTGGCGCAAGCAGCAACGGTCGCTAATGAGCTGCAAGAGTCTGCACAAACCGGCCGCAACGTGAACAGTGAAACCTCGTCGCAAGCTAATGAGCTTTCAGAAAGCATGCAGCTTGCCAGTCAGAACATGCAGCAACTGAATACCGACAGTGAAGAAATTGGCTCAGTGATTGACGTGATTCGCTCTATCACCGAGCAGACCAACCTCTTAGCATTGAACGCAGCCATTGAAGCTGCCCGCGCAGGCGAGCAAGGCAGAGGCTTTGCCGTCGTTGCCGATCAGGTGCGTGAACTGGCGATGAAAACCCACCAGTCGACCGATGAAATCACCAAAATCATCGAACAGCTTCAGCTTGGTATTAAGCGCAGTGTGGAAGTAATGACGCAAAGCAGCGAAATGGCTTCTCGCAGTGTGAATCAAGCACTGGAAGGCGCATCAGTGATGGTACGAATGGTGGAGCAAATCGAGAACATTGCGGGTCAAAACATGCAAATCGCCACCGCATCGGAAGAACAAACCGTGGTGACCGAAAGCGTAGACAGAAACATTGTCGTTATCGCGGAGCTTGCAGGCCAAACAGCGAGCGCAGCAAGAATTCTCACCAATCCGCGAATACCATTGAATCCCTCTCTAAAGAGCTAGATTCACTGGTAAGAACCTTCGCGGGCAGCGGCGGTTCAAGCAGCTCGGCAAAGCAAAGCTCAGACTTAGGTTCTGCGCACGGCGTTGCCCCGCAGCCCTCGTAATTCACGCCTAAAAAGCACGTAAACAAGCGCGAGATGCAACGCTGCACCTCGCGCTTTTTTCTCACTCTGACCCGCTTTCTGCAAACCCGCAGACCTACCGCTATAGTAATAAAAGCAGCTGAAAGAATTGGAATTACTATGAAATCGCCAACTTTTCCGCCCAATGAAGAGCTAAGATAGAAGCGTTGCGGCATCTGAACGTTTTGGACACCAGCGAAGAAGAACGCTTCGACCGCTTAACGCGGCTCGCGAGACAGATGTTTGCCACCAAATTCGCGCTTATCAGCTTTATCGATAAAAATCGGCAGTGGGTAAAATCCTGCTCCGGCGATAAATGGGAAAAGAGCATTCCTCGCGATCTGTCTTTCTGCGGACACACAATTTTGGACGACGATGCCATGGTGGTATGCAACGCCGAGAAAGACCCGCGCTTTTTCGACAATCCTTACGTAACAGGCGCGCCAACCATCAAATTCTATGCTGGCTACCCTATTCGCCATGCCAACGGCTCCGTCATGGGCACGCTGAGCCTTATGGACAGCGAACCACGCTCATTTGATGATGGCGATATTGCCGCCCTCAAAGACATTGCGGATTTGGTGGAGCGCGAACTGACCGCCATGCAGTTCACCACCCAAGACCACCTCACGGGGCTGCTCAACGAGCAAGGGTTCTGGGTATTGAGCCAGAACAGCTTAAACATGTGCGAGCGTCTCAATGCGCCTGCGACGTTGGCATACTTTGATGTTCGTGGGCTGAAAAGCATCAACCAGCTTTATGGATTGAAAGAAGGTGACAACGCACTTGCCTTCTTCGCAGAATTGCTTCGCTTTGGATTTAGAGAATCTGATGTGATTGCGCGGTTAGACTGCGATCGCTTCGCCGTACTGCTAAACAACACGCCGATTTCGAATACTCAAGAAATACTCAAACGCTTTAAGGAGCGCGTGGAAAGGTATTCGTCAGAAAAGCGTCTGCCCTACATGCTGGATTACTGCGTTGGCTTATCGGGTGTGGAAGAAGAGGGAGATTACGATTATCACGCCTTGCTGGATGTCGCTAAATCTCTCGCGTTACAAACCAAAAGTTAACGGGAAGTCAGGATATAAAGTGGGGAGTGGCTAAATTGCTCCCCACCCTACGAAATTAGTGCATCACTGTCGAAAACAGGTTGATGACAACCACACCGACCACAATCAGCAACATGCCAATGATGGCCGCAAGGTCCAACTGCTGACCGTGCCAAAGCCAAGCCACCAGAGAAACTAAGACTATACCTGCTGCACTCCAGATCGCGTATGCGATGCCCAATGGCATCTCTCTGACAGTAATCGACAACAGATAGAAAGAAATTGCATAGCAGCCGAGAACGGTTGCCGTTGCGAGCGGATTGGTAAAGGAATTTGTTTTTGGCATCGTCGAGGTCGCGATGATTTCGAAAAGAATAGCGACTGATAAGGTGACGAATGGCGGCAATGTATAAAGTAACTTGAGCATTTCACTCACTCCTATAAATAGAAGTTTCGCGTCCAATCCACTGAATCCGCCGAACCGAGTCCTGGTAGGCGGTAGATACGACAGAGCCCCACATAAAGCAGGCTCATCGTTGTAAAACTGAATTAAACGCGGTTTGCTGCGTATTCGTTCAGTTCTGCAACTGCCACTGAAGTGATGAATTCGTCGTTCAGGTAGAAGTTAACCATCTCGCCTTCTTTCTCACCACGTAGAGTTTGCACTGTACCATCCGCGTAAGCAACTGACATTTCCAGAGATTTGTCGTTCAGTTGTTTAACGTCTGCAGAAGAAATCTTGATAGGTGCAGTTGTCAGGTCGCTGTCCAGGTTCTGGTTGATTTTGATTACAGCGCTCATTGGCGTGTCTGCAACCGCAGGAGATTTACCAGAAATTGGGTTAGTACCGGTCCAGAATTCGATGGTGTTGAAAATGAACAGGTCAGCAGTTGCTGCAACGCCGTATACTGGGCTCATCAGTACGTACAGGCCCGCACGAGCGTAACGGTTGTCTACAGCAGACAGGTTCAGTTTCATAACGGCACCAGAGGTAGCCATTTGACCAATACAGCCAGTCAGAGACACAGTCAGGACAGCAGCTGCTACAGCTTTAATCGCAAATTTTTTCATCGTTTTTCACACTGTGAACATAAAAAAGTCGACGAAGTATACATTGAAAATCGAAACTGAAAAGGGGTAGAAATATGCACGCAAATGTAATTGGATAACACGTGTGCAACAGCCTCTCAGCCGCACGTTGAAGACGAGGTTACTACAAGGTTAACAGTGCAGCGTAGCATGCTGAATTCATTAAAATTTACTGGATAACCATTGATTGAAAAAATAGACACACCAGAAACAATCAACAAAACTAATTGCTGCATTTTTGAGCATTCAGTTTTATTCGTCCTCGATGCATTCTTATCCGGCTTGAGCTATTGTCTGAACACACCTACAATCGCCAACCCCAGAACTATTGGTGTTTCTTATGAACAGAAAGAAAAAGATCATTTCAACGTTGAAGAAAAAAGAGAAAAAGAAAAACGCAAAGCTGAACCCAAGCAACAAGCCGCGTTACATCTCTAAAGCGGAACGTGCGAAAATGGCCGAGCAAGAAAATGTCGACGTGCAAGAAACCGTAAGCACAGACGTTGAAGTGAGCCAGCAAGACGACGCAGCTCAGCAGTAAGCTAACACGCTACTGCGTAAACGAATTGACAGCATTGGTGGTGCAACCAATCTTAGCGGCACAAACTGCGCCGCAGCACCACCAAGGTTGATTCGAGAAGATCCTCGCTACACTCCCACTATAAATACGCTAAGTGCTCCCGAAGCACTTCGATAGACTGCACACCCAACCCACTACTCACCCAGCCAAACTTGTCGCCTTTAAATCTTGGAAAGATGTGCAAGTGATAATGCGACAGCTCATTAAAACTGCCATTGTTTTGGATAAAGGAAATCCCATCCGGCTGGAACGCCTTCTCAATGCGACGGTATAAGTCTTTCGCTACAGTATGAATTTCAGCGGCAATGCTATCTGGCAGATCGACAAGGTTTTCATACGCCACTTTTGGGCAAATAAGAATGTGCCCGAAGTTAATCGGGTCGTGATCAGCAAACGCGATGACGTGTTTTGATTCGTACACAATCGCAGCATCGATTTGGCGAGAGACGATTTGTTCTACGATGGTCATGAGTGTTTTCTTTGGTTTTGGTGATGTGTCCATTAAATTGGGGGAGATCCAGCGTCCGTTTAAATGACTTAAAACAGAGCGAAATATGTGTTTCTCCAGTCAAATTCGATTCTAATTGTTTAGAAACTCAAAGCAAAACTTGAAAAACTCGAAATACACCTAACACAATCATTGCTCCCCCACAGACTTTTAAAAGTTTTCCGTTCCTAAATACCCAATCGGCATATAAAGATTCGGATTTAAAGTTCGTCGGCTTCTTTGTTGCGACATTATAAAAAAAGCAACCCACAATAATTGCAACTATTCCATTCACTAATTCATACATATGGTAAACATTCCTATATAACTAACCAGAGCCTCTGGTGCGTGTAAGGCAGGGATTCTACTATAACAGTCAAGTATTGGCATCAACGGTTAACGCCTGCATAACACGTTTTCCACGATACAGACCTAACTGAACTTTAATGCCTTAATCGCTGAAACTAAAGGCAATCTGACAACGCCGAGTGTGGCAAATCGTGTTGATGCATTTGTTATATGTGCTACTAAATTGCTAGTTTTTAAAACGTTTAATTAACTGATTTAGTATCTATATCCAAAAACTGTTCAATGGAAATAAAATTAGTATCTAAATTTAACCATTCAAAGTTAAGGGACATCCCTAGAAGATCATTAGATATAGATTTAATCTCTAACCTCATTGCTTCTTCAAAATCCATTTTTCCATCTAAACAAATTGAATATCTATTTTCCCATTTTTCAACAGTATCAATATTAAACTCAGAATTGGTCAAATTTGTGTATTGTAATAAATGAATTGCACGGTTTGAGCAAGTAACTATACGATTAGTCAAATCTTTATGTTTATTATTATTTAATGATTCAACAATTAGTGATTGTTTAATTAATCGTTGCAACTCATTATCAAAATCTTGAAGATTTTTGACGGCTTGTTTCTCCCATTCTTCCGGAATTTTAAATTCTTCCCCATTTTTATAACAGGTTTGAATGGCTTGAATAGTTAACCCACTAATAGAATATTGAAACTCACAATACTTAACCCCTTTCATATAAACATCAAGCATATTACTAACTAACTGATTTTTAAGTTGGAAGTGATTTTCGCTAAACCACTCATTTTTTGCTTTCCATGCAACAAAAACAGCTATACAAGTAGCTATACCACTTAACATTGAACCTAGTTGGCCTAGCTCATTTAGATCAAAGTTAATCATTGATAATAAATCCAAAACTTACCTCTACAGATAAAGCATA
>NZ_LNTY01000016.1 GCF_001559595.1 Enterovibrio coralii
TGGTGGTGTACTGGGCAGGTCTTGGCGAGAACTTGCCGCGTGAGCGTAATGAATTGGTACGTGATATTGGTTCGTTTGCGGTCGCTGAGCACCAAGGTGAAGTGACGGGTTGTGCTTCGCTGTATGTGTATGACTCAGGTCTGGCAGAAGTGCGCTCACTGGGCGTGGAGGCTGGCTGGCAAGGTCAGGGGCAGGGCAGTGCGATAGTTCAGCACTTGCTGAAAAAAGCGCAGAACATGGCAATCAAGAAAGTGTTTGTGCTGACCCGTGTACCTGAGTTCTTTATGCAGCAAGGCTTTATTCCAACCTCTAAGTCACTGTTGCCTGAAAAGGTAATGAAAGATTGTGAGCGTTGTCCGCGCCTGCATGCTTGTGATGAGGTGGCATTGGAGTTTACCTTCGACCAAGACAGACTCATCGCCAAAGCCAACGTGGCGTAAGCATCAAGAACAGGACACTGTTTGCGAACAATAAGAAAGCCGACCTAAGGTCGGTTTTTTTTCGCCTCAGCATCAGGGAGCGGTTTACGAAATGGCATCACGATGAGGTGCAACGACAAAAGGACTGCACTGGCTCCGGCGGCAAAAAGCAAGGTGATGGACTCAACAGATGTCGGTGTGTCACTGAAGCCGAGCAGCCAGATAGGCCAAAGGATCACATTCATGACAGCCAGTTGCACCATGCAGCGTTTGCATCGGCCAAGTTTGGCGCGCAGCGTGAGAGAGGCATCTTTGCAAAAGCGGCAGCTCATTGTTTCTCGGTCAGTAATTAAGTCAGTGTTTCGAGCCTACAAAGAAAAAAGCCCTCCGTAAAGGAGGGCAAACAGAATACCAATCTAACCAAAAATCCAATCTGTCTGATTGCATTCATAGCCGGAGTGGCATCAGTGCAAGAGTAAGGGGATTAACTTTTTTGTGGAAAAGTAACTATGGGATTAACAGCCTGGTCCACAATCCAGACAATGCTTAATCATTTCAGGGCCTAAGTGCAGTTTTGCATTCAGGTCACGCAGTGCAGTACGCACACCTTCTTCGATAACCGGATGGTAGAACGGCATGTCCAGCATCTGTGAAATCGTCATTTGGTTTTGGTGTGCCCAAGCCAGCAGGTGTGCCAAGTGCTCTGCGTTTGGTCCCATCATTTCTGCGCCTAGGAAGCGACCGGTACCTTGCTCGCCGTAAACGTGCAGAATACCTTTGTTACGCAACATCACGCGTGAACGACCTTGGTTTTCAAAAGACACTGCACCCGTTTCGAAACAACCACATGTGCCTAGGCGAGCGGTAATTTCTTTGTAGGTCTCACCGACCATGGCGATTTGCGGATCAGAGAACACGGCAGAAATCTTGCTGCGGCGAAGGCCAGCACGGATATCTGGGAAGCGACCTGCGTTGTCACCAGCGATGCGACCTTGGTCCGCGGCTTCATGAAGAAGCGGAATTTGGTTGCTTGCGTCACCAGCGACGAAAATCGACGCAACAGACGTTTGCATGGTGTACGGGTCGGCGGTTGGTACGCCGCGAGCGTCCAGTTCCATACCTGTGTTTTCGATATCCAGTTTGTCGACGTTTGGACGACGACCGGTTGCCGCCAGCACATAGTCAACGGCGATGCGTTGAGTTTCACCTTGTTTGTCGAGGTAGCGGATATGGACTTTGTCGCCCTCACGCACCATCTCTTCGACTTTCGCGTCGGCATCCAGATAGAACTCTTCGTTGAAGGCCTTATCTGCATATGCCATGACCGTTGGGTCTGTCAGCGGGCCAACTTGACCACCTACACCGAACATTTTCACTTTCACGCCAAGACGCTTCAGAGATTGACCGAGCTCCAAACCGATAACACCTGGGCCAAACACGGCAACAGACTCTGGCAGATCGTCCCACTCGAACACATCGTCGTTCACAATCAGGCGGTCACCCAAATCGTTCCAAGGAGCAGGCCATGCTGGGCGAGAACCCGTTGCAATAACAATGCGCTTCGCTTCGATGCGAGTGTGGTCGTCGACCATCAACGTGTTGTTATCGAGGAATTTTGCGTAACCGGCGATTTTGTCTTCTGCGGGAATTTCGTCAACGCCTTCCAGAACAAAGCCAACGAAACGGTCACGTTCGCGTTTCACGCGGTCCATGACTTCACGACCGTTGATCTTGATTTCGCCTTGAGGGTAAACACCAAAGCCAGGTGCTTTCTCAATGTGGTGCACAGCTTCCGCTGCGGCGATCAATAGCTTTGATGGCATACAACCAACACGGGCACAGGTTGTACCGTAAGGGCCACCTTCGACAATCACGACATTGTCAGCGTGAGCTTTTGCGGCACGATAGGCACCTAGACCTGCTGTACCACCACCAATTACGGCTACATCAACGTTCAAGGTTTTCATTGTTCTTCTCCAGATAAATCCAATTCCAGAAGGCGCGAAAAAGCGAAGCGAAATAAAGTGAAATGAAACGGTTTAAATGATTAGGGCAGCTTGCGCTGCCCTATTGATGATTATGCGAAGTAAGCTTCTAGCTCGTCGCTGCCACCAATGTGCTTACCGCCGATGAACACTTGAGGAACTGTCGCACGACCGCTTACAGCGCGCAGGCTAACAGTGGTTGCATCTTGACCAAGTACAATCTCTTCAAACTGTAGCTTGTTGTCGATCAGCAGTTGTTTCGCTTTCGCACAGAAAGGACAACCTGGTTTGCTGAATACCGTAATTGATTCTTGCAGTTTGTGCTGTGGTGCTACGTACGCCAGCATAGTGTCTGCATCTGAAACCTTGAACGGGTCACCCGGCTCGTTTGGTTCGATGAACATCTTCTCAACCACGCCGTCTTTCACCAGCATGCTGTAACGCCATGAACGCTCACCGAAGCCCAAGTCATCTTTTGCTACCGCCATGCCCATGCCGCGAGTGAACTCTGCGTTACCGTCTGGGATGAAGGTGATGTTTTCAGCTTCTTGGTCGGCTTTCCACGCGTTCATTACGAAGGTGTCGTTCACCGATACACACAGGATGTCGTCAACGCCGTGCTCTTTAAATACTGAATGCAGTTCGTTGTAACGTGGCAGGTGCGTAGAAGAACACGTTGGTGTAAATGCACCTGGCAAGCTGAATACAACAACTGTCTTGCCTGCGAACAGATCATCTGTGGTCACGTTAACCCATGCGTCACCCTGACGAGTTGGGAATGTAACGCTTGGTACTTTCTGACCTTCTTTATTAATAAAATCCATGGTAATACCCCTTAAATGATTTCTTAGTTTTCAGTTCTTTAATCCGGTGTTCCCGGTTGATGTGTGTATATTAGTGCGATTAGGGTAGATAGATCTAATTGATTGGGTTTATCATTTCGATAAGCAAAACCTATCGAAGGGGTAAAGTGTGAACATTCGTGATCTCGAATATTTGGTTGCGCTCTCTGAGCACCAGCATTTCCGTAAAGCCGCAGAAGCGTGTTTTGTCAGCCAGCCGACGCTGAGCGGGCAAATCAGAAAGCTGGAAGATGAGTTGGGTGTTGTCTTGCTAGAGCGCACCAGTCGTAAGGTGCTCTTCACGGATGCAGGGATGCAGCTTGTCAGACAAGCGCAGAAGATTTTGATGGAAGTAAAAGTGCTGGAAGAAATGGCGAGCCAGCAAGGTGAAGAGATGTCAGGGCCGTTGCATGTGGGATTTATTCCAACGGTCGGGCCTTACTTGCTGCCGCACATTGTGCCGGCCATCAAAGACGCTTTTCCAGAGCTTGAGCTGTTCTTGCATGAAGCACAGACACACCAACTGGTTCAACAGTTGGAAGAGGGCAAGCTCGATTGCATGATCTTGGCCACCGTCAAAGAGACCGAACACTTTATCGAAATCCCGCTCTACTACGAGCCGATGATCTTGGCAGTGCCAGAGAATCACCGTTGGTCGAAAGAGTCCGAAGTGCCGATGGATGCGCTGCAAGGTGAAAACCTGCTGATGCTGGCGGACGGACACTGTCTTCGCGACCAAGCCATGGGCTTTTGCTTCGCGGCAGGCGCGCATGAAGATTCGCGTTTTCGCGCAACCAGCCTAGAGACCCTTCGCAACATGGTGGCCGCAGAAACTGGCATTACCTTGTTGCCGAAGCTCTCCGTGCCGGAAAGCATGCACCGCGATGGCGTGGTCTACGTGAAAGCGGTGGACCCAGAGCCGCAGCGTTTGATCACGCTGGATTACCGCCCAGGCTCGCCGCTGCGAGCGCGTTATGAAAAGCTTGCGAGTGTGATTGCCACTGCGATGAAAACCACCTGCAATGCGGTTGCGTAATCGCTAAGTAAAAAAGAAAAAGGCACCGAAAGGTGCCTTTTTTGTGTCTTGTTCGTTTAGACGAACCGCCTAAAGCGTCTGCCTAGAACAGCTCTTCGCCTTCAGACTCATAGATGTTTCCGCCGCTTGCTGCTGCAGATGTCACGTAGTCGGTCGGCTCTGTGCCTTTCTTGAAGTATTCGAACATAGAGCTGCCGTCTGACTTACGGGTCAGCAGGCCTGTGTCGCGGTCGATACGCACTTTCACGATATCTGACGGGATCACCTTGTTCTGCACGGGTACATCAACCAGCGCATCTGCCATGAAATCAATCCAAGCAGGTTGCGCAGTCTTCGCACCGGCTTCTGCACCGGAGATTTGGTCTTTGTCGAGGTTCGCGTTGCGTGCGGTTTTACCCAGCTCGCGCGAGTGATCATCAAAGCCTACCCAAACGGTCGCTACCAGACCCGGCGCAAAACCTGTGTACCACGCATCTTTTGAGTCGTTGGTGGTACCTGTTTTACCGCCGATGTCGCGACGCTTGAGTTTCTGTGCACGCCAGCCTGTACCATTCCAGCCAGTTCCTTGACGCCAATCACCGCCACCCCAAATGTTGGCTTCGAGCATTTCACGTACCAAGAACGCATTTTGCTCTGTGATAACGTGTGGCGCGAAGTTCTTCGCCAGTGCGTTTTCCATGTCTGCGGTTTGATCTAGCAGGCTGACTTCTTCCTGCATATTGTCAGAGTGCAGCTTGTCAGAACCTGTTTCTTCACAGTTATCGCGACAAATGGTTTGCGGCGTTGCTTGGAACAGTTCTTTACCAAACGGGTCTTCGACCTTGCTGATGTAATAAGGCGCAAGGTAGTAACCGCCGTTGGCAAACACGCTAAAGCCTTGTGCCACTTCAATCGGTGTCAGGCTGCCCGCGCCCAGCGCAATGGTTTCAGAGCGCGGCAAGTCATCGTGCTTGAAGCCAAAGCGTGTCAGGAAGTCGATAGTTTCATCCATACCAACACGGCGGAGTACGCGCACTGCCATCACGTTCTTAGATTGCGCCAGACCAATACGCGCACGGGTTGGACCGCTGTACGTTGGTGGCGAGTTCTTCGGACGCCATGCTGTGCCTTGGCTCGAATCCCACTTGTTGATCGGTGCATCGTTAATCAGTGTTGCCAACGTCATGCCTTGCTCAAGGGCTGCCGAGTAGATGAACGGCTTGATACCCGAACCTACCTGACGCACAGATTGCGTTGCACGGTTGAACTTGCTGTGTACAAAGTTAAAGCCGCCTACCAATGCTTTTACTGCACCATTTTCTGGCGACATCGCCACCATGGCGGTGTTGGCATCCGGCACCTGACTCAAGTGCCAGGTCTCACCGACTTTACGTACCCAAACTTGCTCACCTGCCGCGAGGATATCTGCCGCTTGCTTCGGTGCGGTGCCTTGACGAGTGTCAGTCTTGTAGCGACGTGCCCACTTCATGCCATCCCACGGTAGGGTAGCGACAACGCCATCTTGCAGTTCAACGTCTGCGATCTGGCCGTCTACCTTCACCACGACTGCCGCTCCAGTTCGCCATAGGTAGGTTGTTTTTTCAGGTGTTGTTGGATTTTCTCCGCATCCCAAGGGGTTGTGCCGTCTTTCCAAAGGGTCGCAACAGCACCACGGTAGCCGTGACGTTCGTCATAGGCCAGCAGGTTGTTTACTGCCGCGGTTTGTGCCGCGTTTTGCAGGCGAGAATCTACCGTGGTGTAGATTTTCATGCCTGACTCGTAAACGCCTTCGCCGTATTTCTCAACCGCCCATGCGCGAGCAAGCTCTGCCACATACGGGGCATTCAATTCGATTTCTGCGCCGTGGTAGCGAGAGACGATAGGCTCAGCCTTCGCTTGCTCGTATTCAGAACGAGTGATGTAGCCTTCGTCCAGCATACGCTTCAACACCACGTTACGGCGGTTGGTCGCACGCTCAACAGAGTAAATTGGATTCATGGTAGACGGGGCTTTTGGCATACCCGCCAACGTCGCAATTTCACTCAGCGTCAGATCTTTGAGGTCTTTACCGAAGTACACACGCGCCGCTGCACCGAAACCGTAAGAGCGGTATCCCAAGAAAATCTTGTTGACGTACAGCTCCATGATTTCTTGCTTGGTCAGCAGTTGCTCAATGTGGATGGCGATAAAAATCTCTTTGATTTTACGCATGATCTTCTTCTCGTTAGAGAGGAAGAAGTTACGTGCCAACTGCTGGGTGATGGTACTTGCACCTTGTTTCGCAGAACCAGAAACAGCCACAACGATCGCTGCACGGGCAATACCAATAGGGTCAATACCAGGATGGTCATAAAAACGGCTGTCTTCGGTCGCGATCAGCGCATCGATGAGATCTTGTGGGATTTCATCATAAGTGACCGGGATTCGGCGTTTTTCACCAAATTGAGAAATGAGTTTCCCATCTGCACTGTATACCTGCATCGGTGTTTGCAGTTCTACGTCTTTAAGAGTGGCAACATCTGGCAATTCGGGTTTCACGTAGAGATAGAACCCAAAAATTGTACCCACTCCAATTAATATGCAAACAATTGCAAGAATAAGCAGTCGCTTAATGAACTTCACTTGATATTTCCTGTAACGTTTTTCGTCGCACTGTAGGGTGACTGGATGTCCGTAGTATAAAGAGAACTGAATAAAAAATAACGAATCAGCCGCCAGAACTTCGAAAAAGTTACTGAATGCTGACATTTAGCGGGACGTACTTGTAAATGTTTCAAGGCAAATGGGCCATTGGGCTCGATATTGGAATTCATTCAGTTCGCGCTGCCATATTGGAAAGCCGAGGCGGAGATATCCATCTCCACGACTTGTCCTCCGTTCAGTTGGAAAATTCGTCGCTTGTTGGTGCTTTAAAAACACTTCGCAAACAGTTCTCTGTGAGCAAAGCCAAGCTCCGCTTCGCGACCAAAGCGCAAGTGATGGGGATACCCCAAAGCTCGGTTGCGATTAAACGCTTGCCAGCCAGCCAAAATGTGTCCGAACAAGAGCAATACATGCAGATAGGACTGCAACTCTCAGAAAGCCTAGGCTTGTCTTTGGAAGAGCTGTTGTATGACTATCGCGATTTGCCATCCGGTGAGGGCATCGAGGTGTTCGCATGCCGAAAATCTGTGTTGGCTTCAACGTTTGACGCGTTAACGGCATCAGGCTTTCGACTCTCTGTGGTCGAGCTGGAGTCACATGCACTTTTGCGCTTGTACGATCGTCAACATGGTGAGCTTTCCCATGCGAATCATCTTCTTATGGCGGATATTAATACCGAGCGATTACAGCTATGTTTCGGTGTTGGCGAAAAAGAGCCGTTAATGCGTGATCTGCCCTTGCCTATTTCAATGGGGCTGGAAGGGGATGCGCAGGAGAAAGTCTATTTCACCGAGCAAGTCGCTGAGACCATTCGTCGCCAATGCCAGTTGGTGCGCACCCAATTTTCTGAAGAGCGGGTCACGACCTTGTGGCTATCGGGTGAAGGTTGCAAATGGGTCGATCTCGACCGGTTAGAAGCACTGTTGGATTGGAACGTCAAACTCCTCGACCCGGCCAGTGAGCTTGTTTGCCATGGCGATACGCTAAGTAAGCTTAAAGAGCCAGTCAGCTACTGGTCGACCGCAGTTGGTCTTGCGCTTCGGGGGGTGGATGATGAGAAATAGCATCAACCTGCTGCCATGGCGTGAAACAAAACGTCTTGAAACCCGCCGACAATTCTATCGAGAAGCCTTGATTGTCGTCGTATTGGTCGTGGGGTTTGTGGGCATTGCTTTATGAGCAGCCAGCAGCAGCTCACCAATCAAGAGGCGCGTAACGCTCGCCTTGAGAGTGAAATTCAAATCCTAGACAAAAAGCTGTCCGAGTTCTCCAAGAAAAAACTCGCCAGAGATGAGCTGGAGCATCGTTTGATGCTGGTAAACAGCCTTCAGACTCAACGCAATAACACCACACTGCTTTTCAATCTGTTGCCAGAAGTCACGCCAGATGGCGTTGTGCTCGATAGCGTGAGCCTTAAAAAAGGCAAAGTCAGTGTGGAAGGGCGAAGCCGCTCGAATGCGCAACTGGCGTCGTTACTTGCCCTGTTGGAAGCCAAGCCGGGGGCAACCGATGTGCAGATCCACTCGATCATAAATAACGACAAGAAAGAGCAAAAGGACGGCGCGGTGAATAGCTTCCTGTTGACCTTTGAACTGTCGGAGTTCGTGACACCTGATCTGAGTAAGGAGGTGAAACGTGGAAGCTGATTGGAGAGACTGGGAGTTAGATGAAATCCCTGAGTGGTCGCCCACGGCGCGCAGGGTTGTGTTGGTGGTACTCGGGCTGTTGCTTCTCGTGATAGGCCTGTTTTTCGTTGTGCTCCCCAATTATGACCGAGTGACGCTGGCCGAGCAGGAAGAAATGATGCTGAAAAGCGCGTTTCGGATGAAAGCGCAACGCGTCGCTGCTTTGCCGGATGTGGATGAGCAGGTCGATGCGTTAAACCATTTCTATGTGAAGTTGACCCGACAATTGCCCCAGCACGAAGAGTTGGCGCAATTGCTGGCGGGCATCAATGACATTGGTCAGCAGCACGGTTTGTCCTTTGAGCGTTTGGATTGGGGGGTTGGCGAGCAGGTGGGCTGGTTGTACGAAGTGCCGCTGGATATTGTTGTGACTGGCAACTACGAAGGCATTGGCAAATTCTCGGAGTCCATGGCACGACTGCCTCGTATCGTTGCGCTGCAAGATTTCACCCTCAAGCGTGAAGGCGAGCTTGGCGAAGCACTGAGTTTCTCGGTTGCTGCCCATACCTACCGTTATGTTGGCAAACCGCTGGAGGACAAATGAGAAGGTCGATATTGAGCCTGTCACTCCTCGTGTTGGCAGGATGCATCGACAGCGGCGGGCATCAGGATCTGGAAAGCTTCATTACCAAAACCTATGCCGTGGCAGAAGTGACGGCGACGCCCACGCCACCTGAGCCGAATTTTGAACCGCTTGCCTTTGAGCCTGCCGTCACCAACGATCCTTTCGTGATGCCGATAGCGCAGGAGGAAGACGAGTATTCCCGCATTGATTGCTGGCAGCCCGATGACATGCCAGCAAAAGACCCGTTGGAAAGCTTTGAGTTGTCGTCATTGCAGTTCAAGGGAGTGATTGGTACGCCCGGACACTATTGGGCATTGGTGCAATCACCGGATACCACGATTCATCGCGTGGGGCCGGGTAGGGTGCTGGGGGGTAACCGAGGCCGGGTCGAGAGCATCAGTCAACACACTCTGTCGTTGACGGAGCATTTACCAGACGGATTAGGCTGTTGGACGAAGCGTAACGTTAAAGTGGCGATGGTTAATAAGGATTAGAAGAGGTTCGAATGAAAGGGCTTTGGAACGGATACCGGAGCAAAAGCAAATTTGCTCACTGGTTAAGTGCGCTGGTGGTTTGTCTCCCTGTCGCTCAATTGGCTTATGCTGGCAATCAACTCACCAATTTTGTTCTGCTGGAAAAAGAGAACAATACCTACAGTCTTGAGTTGACACTGGAAAATGATGACATCATCGCCGAATTTTCAAAAAGTAACGGCGAACTGGCGATTAACCTCGAAGAGACTACGATTGCAGATAACTTAGTCGAGCAGCAATCGTTTAATGCTGGCGTTATCCAAGGCATCGCCTTGATGCCGGGTGATGATGCCTTGTCGATTTCGCTGCAGACAACCAGCCACTTTGGCTACGATTACTTCCAGTCTGACAACTTACTGACCGTGGACATCTTCCCGTCGTTGACCGTGGTGAAATCGGACACCAACACCCAACCAACCGCAACGAAGCGCGGCAATATCTCGATTAATTTCCAAGATATTCCGGTTCGCTCTGTGCTGCAGATTTTGGCTGATCACAACGGCTTTAACTTGGTGATCTCCGATTCAGTCGACGGCAACCTGACGCTGCGCCTTGATAACGTGCCGTGGCAAAAAGCCTTAGAAACTATCCTGACGGTCAAAGGGTTAGATAAAAGACAAAAGGGTGACATCCTGCTTATCGCGCCCAAAACCGAGTTGGATGAGCAAGAGCGTTTGGCGTTAGAGAAAATCCAGTTTGAACGTGAGATGGCTTCACTTCGCTCGGAAGTGATTCAAATCCATTATGCGAGCGCAGAAGAGTTCAAAGAGATGTTGGAAGGGGATGACGAAGACAGTGAAGAGAGTGTCGCCTTGCTGTCTGAACGCGGCAGCGTTGCCGTTGACCCGCGCACCAACTCGCTGATTGTGACTGACCTCGCTGACAATATTGAAGTGGTAAAAGCATTGCTCGCAACCTTGGATGTGCCCGTGAATCAGGTTGAGATTGAAGCGCGCATTGTCACTGTGGATGAAGGCACGTTAGATGAGCTTGGCGTGCGTTGGGGTGTGGTAAATCAAAACGGTAACTTCACCACAGGCAGCACCATTCAAGGTAACTGGCAGCACACCGACCGCATTGACTGGCTCGGTGATGGTGAGCAGCCGGATACCCTCGACATCGATGACTACCTCAACGTCAACTTGGGTGCGGTAAGCCCGAATGCGTCCAGCATTGCCTTCTCCATCGCCAACCTTGGTAAAGACTTGTTGCTCGACTTAGAGCTGTCGGCGTTGCAGTCAGAAAACCGCGCAGAAATCATTTCCAGTCCACGCCTTTTAACCACCAACAAGCGTGCGGCGTACATCGAGCAAGGTACGGAGCTGCCTTACCTTGAAGCATCATCCAGTGGTGCCACAGCTGTGTCGTTTAAAAAGGCGGTACTGAGCTTGTCGGTAACCCCTCAAATCACACCGGAAAACAAACTGGTGCTGGATTTGGTGGTCACGCAAGACAAACCGTCGATTACGGTAAAAGCGGGGAACGGCGAAGCCATGGCCATCAATACTCAGCGCATTGGCACCCAAGTGCTGGTCAATGACGGTGAAACCATTGTCCTTGGTGGGATCTTCCAGCATGAGATCGCCAATATCGAAGAAAAAGTGCCGTTGCTCGGCGATATTCCGGGATTGGGTATCCTTTTCCGTCGAAATTACGAATCGATGGGCAAACGAGAGTTGCTGATTTTCGTCACGCCAAGGGTCATGGTGCAATAAATTTGCCGTGAGTTTGGTGCTAAGCGGCGGAAAAACCGATATTCTTCAATAATTCTGAAAGCCACAGTGTCTGTGGCTTTCAGCGTCTTGCTTTGCCCTGCATATGCTGAGAAGCGACTTAAACCCCAACAATGGCGTATTTTAAGTTGCCAAAGGGCTAGGTGACCTGAGATAATTTTTGGTCTGATCACGAATTATCTGTGAGGAATTTGGCGCCTCGGGCTTTCGGATAGCGAGCCTGCGGGCGGTGTTGTTTTCATTAACCGCGCGTAAACTGCTTAAAATGGCTGAAAAACGAAATATCTTTCTTGTAGGTCCAATGGGGGCTGGCAAAAGCACAATTGGTCGACACCTTGCACAACAACTACACATGGAATTTTTTGACTCGGACACCGTGATCGAAGAGCGCACTGGTGCTGATATCGCATGGGTGTTCGATGTTGAAGGTGAAGAGGGATTCCGTGCTCGCGAAGAGAACGTAATCAACGACCTAACTGAAAAACAAGGTATTGTTCTGGCAACGGGCGGTGGTTCAATCAAGAGCCGCGAAAGCCGCAACCGTCTGTCTGCTCGTGGTATCGTGGTTTATCTTGAAACCACCATTGAAAAACAATTGGCGCGTACTCAGCGTGATAAGAAGCGTCCACTGCTTCAAACTGAACAGCCACGCGAAGTGCTAGAAGAGCTAGCTGGCGAGCGCAATCCTCTGTACGAAGAGATTGCTGACTACACAGTTCGCACGGATGATCAAAGCGCCAAAGTGGTAGCAAACCAGATCATCGAACTGCTGGAAAATCACTAAGACATAGAAAGGAATTCCATGGAAAGGATCGACGTAAACCTTGGCGACAGAAGTTATCCCATTTCGATAGGCGCAGGATTACTTGCTGATCCCGCACTCTTCTCTGCTGCCAAAGGCCGCCGTGTGGTGGTGGTGACCAATGAAACCATCGCACCGCTTTACGCTGACCTTTTACTGGAAACCTTGAATAAAGCTGGCGGCGAGCCAGCTTTATTGTCCCTGCCTGACGGCGAGCAATACAAAACCCTCGATACCTTCAATACCATCAATACCTTCTTGCTGGAAGGCAACTACGCCCGTGACGTACTGATTGTTGCGCTGGGTGGCGGTGTTATTGGTGATGTCGTGGGCTTTGCAGCGGCTTGCTATCAGCGCGGCGTAGACTTTATTCAAGTACCAACCACCTTGTTGTCGCAAGTCGACTCATCGGTCGGTGGCAAAACCGCAATCAATCATCCTCTTGGTAAGAACATGATTGGGGCGTTTTACCAACCGAAAGCCGTGGTGATTGATACCGATGTACTTAACACCTTACCTCAGCGTGAATTTGCTGCGGGCATGGCAGAAGTCATCAAGTACGGCATCATTGCTGACAAACCGTTCTTCCATTGGCTTGAGGAAAACCTCGCGCCGCTGAATCAATTGGATAACGACGCCATCGTTTACACCATCAAACGCTGCTGCCAAATCAAAGCCGACGTGGTTGCAGAAGATGAAAAAGAATCGGGTGTACGTGCGCTGTTGAACCTTGGCCACACTTTCGGCCATGCGATTGAAGCGGAAATGGGATACGGCAACTGGCTGCACGGCGAAGCGGTCGCAGCAGGTACTGTGATGGCGGCAACGACTGCCCATCTTCAGCAATTGCTTTCAAAAGAAGATGTTATCCGTATCACTTCCTTGCTCGAAAATGCGAATCTTCCCGTGAAAGCACCAAGTGCTATGGGCTATGATGCATTTATTAAGCATATGAAACGCGATAAGAAAGTGCTCTCTGGGCAACTGCGTTTTGTTTTGCCAACCTCAATTGGAACGGCGGAAGTGGTTTCGAATGTATCTCCAGAAACGCTTGCAGAGGTCATTACGACACATTAAGCGGGTTTGTATATGACAGGCTCCCACGACATGATTGCGTTGGATTTGGATAGCCAAATCCAACTCTTGTCTCGCATTCAATTCCTGACGCGTTTCAGCTCCAATCTGGTTCAAGTAACGGGTGACACGGGCGCAGGTAAAACCTGGCTCAGTGAGCGTTACCTTGAAAACTGGGCGAGCGAACCTACGCAATCTCTCCTCATTTGTAATAACACCCAACAGGATGCACAGCACCGTGCCATTATCCTGCGCCAAATTGTGCGTGATGGTGTGTTCAACGAGAACGATTCCATGCTGCAAAGCTTGGAATACATGCTGGAAGGTAACAGCGTCCACGCCTTGATTGTTATCGACAATGCACAGCGCCTCAGTGCCAACCTGATTGCAGAACTTTGGGCGTTAGTGACTGAAGCGCAACAACGCAATAATTGGCAAATCAATGTGCTGCTGTTTAGCTTACGCGGCAAGTTGAACAAGTGGCTGCACAAGGTCTCTTACGGTCAGGGCGTAAAACCCCTTGAGCTGGAGATCAGTCCTCTCGCCGACAACGAGCGAGAAATGTTTATTGAAGTCATGATGGTCAGCCGCCAATTGGATGCGGCGCAGCGTCGCGCGTTAAAAGCGAAAGCCGCACTGCTGCCATCATTGCCTGGGGCATTAAAAAGTCTAGGACAACAGGAGACCTCCTCGATGGAAGAGAAGAAGCGCCGCTCTCTCATACCTTTGTTATTGCTTGTGCTGTTTCTTCTTGTGCTCGGTGGTGGTTTGGTTTGGTGGGCAATGAAACCCCAAATGCAAACCGCACCGGTTGAGGTTGCTGAAGCGGTCACCGATGGCGTGAAATCGCTCAATGACATCCTGGAAGAGAAAGAAAAAGAAATGAACGCAGAAGGCGCGGGCACTGACGCGTCTGACCCTGCGCTTGCCTCGGTAGGCTCTGTCACTGACGACAACATCAACCTGCCTGATGAGCCAGTTGTGGAAGGCATGACAGTGGGTCGCAGAGACCCAAGCCGCCGCATTGTGGTGCCGGATAACGTGGTTGATGCGATTATCGACGATCAGGAAACTGGCGGTGACGGCACAGCAGCAGTGGATGAGCCTTTGATCCCTGAGTTGGCGGAAACGGCACCTAACCAAACAGCGACGACAACGACACCAGTGACTGTCACTGAAACAGTGGTTGAGACGGCGGTTGAAACCGCATCGAAACCAGAGCCGGTCGCGCCACCAGTGCAGCCTACGCCAACACCTGTTGTGGATACGCCGCTTGCGAACAATGTCTTGCTGACGGTGCCAGAGTCGCGTTATGCCCTGCAACTTGCCGCGTTGCAGTCGAAAGATGCGGTGAATGAGTTCATGCAAGAGTACGATTTGTCGGGCTCGGCATTGGTGTACGAAACACGTCGAAACGGCGAACCTTGGTTTATGGTGCTGGTGGGTGATTACCCAACGGTTGCCGATGCGAGACGGGCAGAAGTGCAATTGCCTGAGAACGTTCGTAATCTGACGCCGTGGGCAAAATCATTCGCGCAAATCCACAAAGAGATTGCATTGGCAAATTAACCCCGTACTTCGGTACACAAGGCACGAATTAACGCTGATTGATGGTGAAAAATAAGATACAATCCGCCACCTTTCGTACAGCAGTGGTGGTGGATACACATTAATGAAAAAGCATCGTGCCTTTCTTAAGTGGGCCGGGGGTAAATACTCTCTGGTTGAAGAAATCCGCAAGCACCTGCCTGAAGGCAAAAAGCTGATTGAGCCTTTTGTCGGTGCGGGCTCTGTGTTTTTGAACACAGACTATGAGCACTACCGCCTCGCAGACATCAATCCTGATCTCATCAATCTGTATAACTTGCTCAAACAAGAGCCGACCCGTTATATCGACGATGTGAAGAAGCTGTTCACCCAAGAGTACAACCAAAAAGGGGCGTACCTTGCGATCCGCGATGAATTCAACAAGAGCAAAGACCCATACCTGCGCTCACTTTACTTCTTGTACATGAACCGCCACGGGTTTAATGGCCTTTGCCGTTACAACAAAAAAGGCGGCTTCAACGTGCCATTTGGCTCTTACAAAAAGCCGTACTTCCCAGAAGCGGAGATGGAGTTCTTTTCCGAGAAATCCAAGAAAGCGACGTTTGTGTGTGAAGGCTATCAGCAGAGCTTCAAGGCCGCGCGTCGTGGCAGTGTGATTTACTGCGATCCACCGTATGCACCTTTATCGACAACAGCCAACTTCACCACCTATGCAAGTGGTGGCTTTAGTTTGGATGACCAAGCGTTGCTGGGTGAATACGCCCGTAAAGTGGCGACAGAGAAGAGCGTGCCTGTGCTGATTTCGAACCATGATACGCCCCTGACACGCAGCTTGTATCACGGTGCACACCTGAATGTGGTGAAAGTAAAGCGCACCATCAGCCGAAACGGCAGTGGTCGTAACAAAGTGGATGAGCTGCTGGCACTGTTTGCCTGCGAAAGCCCTGAGCTGCCTTAACCTTATGCTGGCGTGATCAACGAGACCACGCCAATCAATCCCAGCACAAACACAATCACAAACACCACACCGACGACGATGTAAGGCACCATGCTGGCTTGCTGAAAGTCGCGCACCCGGTTTTTATCTGACTGCACGCCAAACATCGCAGCAAAAACACTTTTGATGATATCGAGGATGCCGACGGTGTTCTCGTTTTGTTCGTCTGTCTTCTTCACGCCTGCCTGCCTTATTCTCTCTGACTTTTCTCAGCTTAGCGCATGCCATCTAGGATGGGTGTGCCAGACCTAAAACCGTTAGGTTATGGTATGAATCAAAGTATCTGATAGGACAGGGCGTTTCGGATCGGGTAGAATTGCGACGACTTTTTGAGTGGCAAGTGAGGCTATAGGATGAAGGATTTTCTCATTGCGCCGTCGATTCTCTCGGCGGATTTCGCACGTTTAGGTGAAGATGTTGAAAAAGTGCTGGCAGCGGGTGCTGACGTGGTGCATTTCGACGTGATGGACAACCATTACGTGCCAAACCTGACTTTTGGCGCACCTATCTGTAAAGCTCTTCGTGACTATGGCATTACTGCCCCAATCGACGTTCACCTGATGGTGAAACCTGTAGACCGCATCATCCCTGATTTCGCAAAAGCGGGTGCTAGTATGATCACCTTCCACGTGGAAGCAAGTGAACATGTGGATCGCTCTCTGCAACTTATCAAAGAACATGGTTGTCAGGCGGGTCTGGTATTTAACCCAGCGACACCGCTGCACCACCTTGACCACGTCATGGACAAAGTGGACATGATTTTGCTGATGTCGGTTAACCCAGGTTTCGGCGGTCAATCGTTCATTCCAGAAACACTGAATAAACTGCGTGAAGTGCGTCGTCGTATCGACGAGAGCGGTCGCAACATTCGTCTGGAAATCGACGGCGGTGTGAAAGTCGACAATATTCGTGAAATTGCAGAAGCGGGCGCGGACATGTTCGTGGCAGGCTCAGCGATTTTCGGTCAGCCGGATTACAAAGCGGTAATCGATGAAATGCGTGCAGAACTGAGCAATGTAGGAAAATAAGCTGTGACGGTAAATTTCGACACAATCAAATACGTGGCGTTTGACCTTGACGGTACGCTGGTAGATAGCGTGCCAGATCTGGCAGAAGGCATTCGCATGGCACTGGCTGATGTGAATTTGCACACAGTGACGGACGACGAAGTGCGTAACTGGATTGGTAACGGCGCAGAGATCATGCTTAAGCGCGCCCTGAGCCAAAGCGTCACTATCAACCCTGATCTTGACGAAGCACTGTACCTGCAAGTGCGTGAGCGTTTTGACTTCCACTACGCGAACAACGGCCACGGTAAAACCATCGTGTACCCAGGCGTAAAAGAAACGCTGACTGAGCTGAAAAACGCGGGTTACACCCTGGGTATTGTGACCAACAAACCGTATCAGTTCGTTCCTGAGATTCTGGCGGATTTGGACTTAGCGCAGTACTTCACTGACGTGATTGGTGGTGATTCTCTGCCTACCAACAAACCGGACCCAGAAGGCCTTTTCAGCCTTCGTGACAAGCACGGCCTTGGCGATGACAACATGCTGATGGTCGGCGACTCGAAAAACGATATCCTTGCCGCAAAAAATGCAGGCTTTGCCTCTGTTGGCCTGACTTACGGGTACAACTATGGAGAGCCAATCAGCGACAGCGCACCTGAGTTCGTTGCTGAGCACTTCAATCAGCTATTAACGGTTCTCAGCACCGTAAAAACAGCGTAAATTAAGATATTCAAATTAACAGCCGATGCGTGGTTGCATCGGCTGTCTCTACTGATAGGAACAGAAAGACCATGAGCAATCCTTCGACCAAACCCATTGTACTTAGCGGTGTTCAGCCTTCAGGCGAACTCAGTATCGGCAACTACATTGGTGCTTTGCGTCAGTGGGAACAAATGCAAGATGACTACGATTGCCAGTACTGCATCGTAGACTTGCACGCGATCACCGTGCGTCAAGATGCGGAAAAACTGCGTCAGGCGACACTGGACTCGCTGGCTCTGTGTCTGGCTGTTGGCGTGACCCCAGAAAAAAGTAACCTGTTCATCCAGTCTCACGTGCCAGAGCACGCGCAACTGGGCTGGGTTCTGAACTGCTACGCGCAGATGGGCGAATTGAACCGTATGACACAGTTCAAGGACAAGTCTGCACGCCACGCTGAAAACATCAACGCGGGTCTGTTTGGCTACCCAGTGCTGATGGCTGCGGACATCCTACTATACCAAGCAAACCAAGTGCCTGTCGGTAACGATCAGAAACAGCACCTTGAGCTTGCTCGTGATATCGCGCACCGTTTCAACAACCTGTATGGCGACGTGTTCACTGTGCCAGAACCGTACATCCCACAAGTGGGTGCACGTGTGATGAGCCTGCAAGATCCGACCAAGAAAATGTCGAAGTCGGATGACAACCGTAACAACGTGATTGGCCTGCTAGAAGACCCGAAATCTATCGCGAAGAAAATCAAACGCGCAGTGACGGACTCTGAAGAGCCACCACGCGTTGCGTTCGACATTGAAACCAAACCGGGCGTTGCAAACCTGATGGGTCTGCTGTCTGTGGCAACAGGTAAATCGTTCGCAGAGATTGAAGCGGAATACGTTGGCAAGATGTACGGTCACCTGAAAACGGACACCGCTGACGCTGTGGTCGCAATGCTGGAACCAGTACAAACCCGCTACAAGCAGTTCCGTGAAGATCGCGCTTACCTAGATTCAGTCATGAAGACAGGTGCAGAAAACGCGTCTGCACGCGCGGCAGAAACGCTGAAGAAAGTCTACGAAGCAGTGGGTTTTGTGGCGCGTCCATAATCTCTCACTGACCAATAAAAAGCAGCGACTCTTCGCTGCTTTTTTTATGCCCGCCATTTTCTCGTTACGAACTCATGTTCCCTTAACCTGTTGAAAGTGTAAGCCCCTCCTCAAATTCCTTAGACAGTCTTTGTCTTGATACAAAGACTTGAGAGATTCATCACTTAAATGACATCTGTGGCTGATAAACCATTTGCGGTGTTTATGACTTCACACGCAAAAAAGGACAGCTAATGAAGATCTCAACATGGAGCCCGTTGGCTCTGGCGTTAAGTGCCGCGTTTCCGGCAAGCGCGGACATTCTCATCACTGAATATGTCGAAGGCTCGAGTAACAATAAAACCATCGAGTTAACCAACACCGGAAGCACTGACGCTTCCCTGACCGGATTACGCCTAAGAATTGCGTCAAACGGTAGCACCTCCTTCGGCAGTACAGTCAACCTGAGCGGTTCGCTGGCGGCGGGGGCGAGCTACGTGGTAGCCAACAGCAGTGCAAGCAGCGAGGTGTTGGATGTCGCGCAGCAAACATCCGGCGCAATCAACTTTAACGGTAATGATGTTGTCGCGCTGGTCGATGACAATGACAACGTACTCGATGGCATTGGGCAGCTTGGCAATGGCGACACCTTTGGTGCCAATGTAACCCTTCGCCGACTCGATGGCAGTGCCGCGCGTACCGACCTGTCTACCTCGTTTACCCCGTCCGATGAATGGCAATCTTTTGCGTCAAATACCTTTGATGGACTGGGCTGTAGCGGTGTCGAAGCGTGTGATGGCGGCGGTGGCGGTAACACCTTCAGTTGTGAGGGGGAAACCTTAACGCCAACCTATGCGATTCAAGGCAGTGGCGACAGAAGTCCATTGGTGCCAGACGGCAGCTTTGAGGCAGAAGGCACGTACTATGTGGAAGGCGTGGTCACGGCTGTCACGACAAGTCTCTATAAAGCTTCTGGCTGCAAGATGCGACGGGGGACGGGGATACAGCCACCTCCGATGGCCTGTTTATCTTTACTGGCACCGCGCCAACGGGCATTGAATCAGGCATGCAAGTGTGTGTAGCGGGGACAGTTAAAGAGTTCTTTAACCTGACGGAACTTGATGCATCCGACAAGATGTGGGAAGTGCAGGGAACCGTTGATGAACTGCCTGCGACAGACATTGAAGTGGCAGAAAATGAAACGCTGGATGACGCGCTTGAGCGTTATGAAGGCATGAAAGTGCGCCTGACCCAAGACAGCGAACTGGTTGTCACCCGCAACTTCGGCTTCGACTTTGATGCATTCCGTAACAATATGGTGTTGTCTCATCAAGCACCAAACTTCAAGCCTACGCAGCTCTATATCGCGGGCTCGGAAGACGCGGCCACACTCGCCGCTGCCAATGACGCGAACCAACTCTTTATCGAAACTGACCAAAAGGCGCCAGACGGTGTGGTGCCTTACTTCCCAGGATTGGATGCGGAGCAAGGCTACATTCGCATTGGCGATACGGTGACAAACCTTGAAGGGGTGCTGGGGTACAGCTTCAGCGACTATCGACTGGTCGTTACCAACGAGGTGGTGGCGAGTGACTTTGTGCGCGACAGCGATCGTACCGCTGCCCCTGAGGCCTTTGCTGATACCAATATCAAGGTCGCTAGCTTTAACGTACTGAACTACTTCACCAGTGCCAGCACCATTGGCGGCGATCTTAATGTCACTTGTGACGACCAAGCGGATGCCGATGCGTCTCGGGGCTGTAATCGAGGCACCAAAGACGCCGCAGAATTTGCATTACAACAGGCGAAAATCGTCAATGCGCTGACGGCCATGGATGCCGATATCGTTGGCCTCATGGAAATTGAGAACAATGGCTTTGGCGGCAATGGCGCGCTCTCGAATCTGGTGACAGAGCTTAATGCCCAGTTCCCTGATGAAGCCGATCACTATGCGTACGTGGTACCGGTAGAAGGTGATTTGACCGAAGGGGCTTACCTTGGCAGCGATGCGATCCAAGTGGCGTTGATTTACCGCCCGGCGGTGGTGTCACTGGTTGGTGATGCCGCAGTAGTGCGTATGCCCGAGCAGCATATTTCAGGTGAGAACCCAGACGGTGAGACCCGTCAGCTGGACAAATTCCAGCGTGACAGTCTGCTTCAGAGCTTTTGGGTTATGGGTGACCAAAAGCTCTCAGTGGCGGTCAGTCACTTCAAATCGAAGGGTTCTGGATGTTATGAAGACTGGATTGCTGGGGAGTTTGAGGACGATCCGGCGGATCTCCAAGGGCGATGTAATGCGTTCCGTGTCTCCGCAGCAGAGACCTTGGGCAAAGCATTGGAAACCCTTGATGGTGACATCATTGCCTTGGGTGACTTTAATGCCTACGGGCAGGAAGACCCAATGCGCGTGATGACCGATTACGATGCTGCATCGGCAGAGCGGAAGATTGTCACCGCGGCGGGCACCTCCATCGCGGGTGTGACGCTTGATGACACCGCACGTGAAGTGGGTGATGGCTTTGGTTATATCAACCTTGCCGACTATGCCTTGGGCGATGATGCCTTCTCCTACACCTTTGACGGAGAACTTGGCAGTCTCGACCATGCGGTGGGTAACACCAGTGTGGTCGACAAAGTGGTAGGGGTCGAAGATTGGCACATTAACTCTGTCGAGAGCACCTTGTTCCAGTATTCAGGCCGCTTTACCGGTGATTTGGTGAAATCCACCAATCCTTACTCGTCATCTGATCATGATCCTGTGATTGTCAGCCTCAAATACGAAGAGCAAGTACAGAGCTTCAAGCTTCGCTTCAAGAACAAGAGCTTTTTCTGGGTTCAGCCAGCAGTGAATGGTGAGATTGACAGCAACCGACCTTGGCTGCGTTGGAAGAGCAATCGTAAGTACACGGAAAACAGTGCGTATCTGCAAGACCTGGGCGTAGGCTACGGGGACTCGGTCAGTCTGAGCGTTCGCCTGTGGGGAATTTTCGATATTCCATGTGGAACGGCAGAGATTGACGACAAAACCGTCGCGGTATTTAAAGGCTTCCGCTGTAAGATAAAATAGCCAGCAATGGATAAGACAAAGGCTCCCTCGGGAGCCTTTTTTTGTGCTGTTTTAATGGGTTGCCTTGAGATTATTTACTACGCTTTAAGATATGTCTCATTAGGTGAGCACCAATGTCACCCATTGGAATGGTGTCCCTGATGTTTCTTTCATCCCTAATTGGAAAGATGCATGTCAGTCATTGAATCACTGTCGCTGTTTATATTGCCGCCACTGAATGATCAGCCGGTGCTTACTGGCATGTATGAACCTTGGTTTCTGCTGCTGGCCGTCATCGCGACGTTCACGCTTGTGTCTTTGTCTTTCATTCATCGCCCGCTGAAAGAGGGCAGAAAAGGCGTCTGGAAAAACACACCTATTCCAGTGAATGCGCTGACACTCACATCTGGCCTCATCTTGCTGCCTGTCGCCAATGTGCTGGCAAACTCGGCATTTCGTGAAGTCGGTTTCTCTCCGACGGTATTGCTATTGGCGGTTGTTCCGGGGGCGATTGCCGTGCTGTTTGCGTTGAAGCTCGTTACCGCCAGCACCAACTCGCCCGTCAAGATTGCCGCTTCCGCATTTATTGTGACCATTACGCTTTCACTGCAAACTTTGCTGACGTACGCCTGTGTCAATGGGGTGGCGGTATCCCAGTTTGATTTTTCTAGTGCAGTATTGATGACGGTTGGGGCCGGTTTCTTGGTAATGTTGGGCCTATGGATCCGCTTTTCGCCAAAAACAGAAGGGCGGTGGGATTTGAACGTCTCGCGTTCGCTGACGGCAGGCGCAGTGCTGACCATCGCAATTTTGATTGTGGCGTTGCTCTCACGCGGCACGTTGGTGTTGTCTGTGCAACCTGCGAGGGTGGATGGCATGCCGCTGTTGGGACGCGACATGCTGATCATTTTGGCCTTTAGCTTCTTGCTTGCCGGCATTGCGAGCCCGCTGGTGACGGCCTATTACCGCACCCGCGTCAGAGAGCATGACTTGCTTAAAAAAGGCAAAGAGCTCGAAGGCGTGATGCAAACCATTACCGATGCAGTGATTGCGATTGACCAAAATGGCACCATCACCTTTTTCAATCAGTCAGCCGAACGCATATTTGGCTGGTACGCGTCAGAAGTGGTCGGAAACAACGTCAGAGTACTAGTGACCGACGAGCATCAGCACCGCCACGATTCCTATATCCACAACTACATTGAAAAACGCGACTCCTCGGTGGTGGGTTCGGTACGTGAGGTCACGGCGAAGCGAAAAGACGGCAGCTTGCTGCCTGTGCGTTTGGCGATTGGCCATCAAGCGCTTCCGGGTAAACACGAGTTTGTCGCGGTGATTTCCGACATTTCTGAGCAGCGTCATCTCGCTTGGGCACTTCGTGAGAATGCCAAGCAATACCGCTCCTTGATTGCCAACTTGCCCTGCATGGCGTTTAGGGAGATGACGGGTGCTGCCAGACACATGGTGTACATCAGTGATGCGGCCAAATCCATCACTGGCTACAGCGCATCGGTGCTGACTGGGGAAAACGGGGTCTCCCATTTTGTCGACAGGATAAGACCAAGCGATGCCAACAACTACCGCCGCGCCCGCGAGTTGGCATCCAGACGAAACGGTAAGTACGACTGTGAATACCGGTTCACGACCCGTGATGAGCAAGAGAAGTGTTTCTGGGAAATCGGCCATAGCTACCGCGCGGAAGACGGCAGTACTTGGATTGACGGTGTCATCATCGACATCACTGAAAAGCGCGAGGCCGAAGAAGAGTTTGAAGAGAAGATGCGGCTGGCTGAAAAGGCATCCCAGTCGAAAGCCTCGTTTCTTGCCAATATGAGCTATGAATTCCGCTCGCCAATGAACTCCATTCTCGGCCTGACCAATGTGTTGATTGATGCGGAGAAGAACCCGTCTCACCGCCACCATCTCGAGGTGATCAAAGAATCCGGTGAGAGCTTGATGAAACTCATCAACGACATTCTTGATACCTCGAAGCTGGAAAGCCAATCATTGCCACTCGACATGGCCGAGTTTTCGCTCGCGCAGCTCTGTCGGCAAATCGAGTTTATCGCCCGAGAAACAGTGAGAGCCAGAGAGTTACATGTCACCTTGCATTACAGCGAGTCGCTGGGCGATTTGTATGTCGGTGATGCCCGCCGTGTGAAGCAACTTTTGCAAAACATGATGCGAAGCGCGTTGACCAAAACCGAAGAAGGGCATGTGGCACTGCATGTGCTGCCGGTCAACGACATGATCCGCTTTACGGTTGCCACCTATCCGTCGTGCTCGCAAAAACGCGCTCAGAACGAAGTCGACAACACAGGGCAAACCTTGTCAGCCACGCTTATCACTCAGCTGGTGGAGTTGATGCGCGGCAACCTATGGTTTGATGGTGAGACGGCGAATAACTCCTTGGTGTATGCCGATTTGCCGCTCATTCAGTCCCAAGGCGTGTCAGCATCAGCCAACGAGCAAATTCATCACTATGCGTTGCCGCCGATTGAAGTGCTGGTTATCGATGATGTGCAGCGCAACCAACAAGAGCTTCGAGATATCTCGCTCAGACAAGGGGTAAAAGTGCTGACGTTCACCGACATGGTGTCAGCCGAAGACGTGATCAAAACCCAGCCCGTCGATGTGGTGATGTTGGATGCTTACCTCAATGAAGAGTTTCCCGACCCGAAAACCTTGAAGCAATGGGCAAAGCAATGGGCGAAAGAGCCGCCTAAGGTGATCGCCCTGACGCTCACGGTCGACCCAACCCCAGAAAGTGAATGGCTGGAACTCGGGTTTGACGGCGTAATCACTAAGCCGTTCGAGAGTGCCCAAGTGTTTGAAGCCTTGAAGCATTGCATGGGTGTGCATGAGGAAACCAGCAATGTTATGCCGATAAAAGCGGTGAAGAACGATGACGAATTACTGCTCTTTGACGATAACGTGGCGTATCGCCGTTGGCCAACCTCAGAAATTTTGCTGAGCGTGGTGCGAAACTTCTTCGTCAATTACAAGAAGCTGCCGTCTGCAACCTTGCGGCAGTTAGCGGAATCCCCTGATGGCGCAATCGAATATCTCGGCAAAGCGGGTGAGTCTGCGCACTATCTTGGCTTCGCCAAACTGGAGAGTGACATTTACCGCATCAAACAAAGCCTTAAAAACGGCGACAGGCTGTCCGCGGAAAACCGACTGAAAGAGTTAGGGTCGACGTTGACGGCCACCATCGATCAGGCACTTGCCTATTTAGGGGTGCGCATTGATGAGTTGGAGAATGACGACAAGTCAGTCGCAATGAATGCCGAGCAGTTTGCCCGTTCCGCAGAAGTGTTTGCGTCCAAACTCTCTGAAGGGCAGTTGGATGAGCAAATGTATAAATCGCTCATTCCTCTTATGACTGGGCTGATTGCCCCCGCGGTGCTCGCGCAATTCGTCGAGGCCATTGAAAACTTTGAATTGGATGAAGCCTATCAACTGTTCTTGGCGGCCGTTGAACAGTTCCCATCATCAGAAAATACAGGAGTGACAGGCTATGGCGTATAAAGTACTGGTGGTGGATGACGAGCCCAGCAACCTGCATGTGATGCGAACGATTCTTCAGGACCAATACACCTTGGTGTTTGCCAAAAGCGGTGAACGCGCCATTGAACTGACCATGCAGCAACGTCCCGATCTTATCCTGCTCGACATCATGATGCCGGGCATGAACGGCTATGAGGTGTGTCGTCAGCTCAAACAAGAACGGACGTTGAGCCATATTCCTATCGTGATCGTGTCAGCACTCGACGAATACCAAAGTGAAGTGGAAGGTCTGAAAGCGGGTGCGGCAGATTTTTTGATAAAACCTGTGTCACCTGAATTGGTAAAAAGCCGCGTGGCGAACTTGCTCGGTGAAGCGCGTGCAGCGACCATGCGTGAAAACTACCAGATGGTGATGAACCAAGTGGCAGCGGTCGCGGCTCTTCACAACAACGACGTCGAGATTGCTGCGCCGCGTATCGCCAAATTGTGCGAGTGGTTGTCGCTCAAATACGGACTGACCAAAGCCAAGGCAGAAGACATCAGCCTTGCGTATCCGCTCTGTTCTCTGGGTGAGCTTTGGAATGACGAAGGCAATAACACCACAGCAGAGAGCCGAAGCCTGCTATTGCTTTCAGAAGCCACGAAGGGGTTTGCCTGTGTGGCAGCGACCTTGCTGACTTACAAGAATACCCGTTGGGACGGCTCCGGTTTTCCGGAAATTGAAGGCGACAAAATTCCCGAAGAGTGCCGGGTCGTGACGGTGGCGGAAAGGCTGGACGCCGAAATCGAGCAATTGAATGGCAATGTGGACAGCAAAGTCCAAGCGGCGATCCAAAACATTGCTGCTGACGCAGGGACGCTGGTCGACCCGCGACTGATTCATCTGCTGGATGAAAACAGTGAAGAATTGGCGGGTCTCTACGCCCAGTGGTTATCTGAGCCATGGCCCACCCCCATCTTGCCTATTAACGAATTCTGAAGCCGGGACCGTGCAGCAAATGATGGGCTGTGATAGCATTTGCGCCCAGTCTCGCTGATGTAATGCGAGCAGGACGTGATGGGATCCATTTGTGCTGTTAATTATTGATAACTACGACTCTTTTACTTACAACCTGTACCAGTATTTCTGCCAGTTAGGTGTAACGGTTGAAGTTCATCGTAATGATGCGATCTCATTGGCGGACATCGAAGCCATGGCACCAAGCCATCTTGTCATCTCTCCGGGTCCTTGTACGCCGGACGATGCCGGTATCTCTCTCGACGCCATCAAACACTTTGCCGGAAAATTGCCTATTTTGGGCGTGTGTCTCGGCCATCAAGCATGGCGCAGGTATTCGGTGCCAACGTGGTGCGGGCAAAACAAGTGATGCACGGCAAAACCAGTCCTGTCAGACACAAAGATATCGGAGTGTTTCACGAGCTCAATAACCCGCTGACGGTAACGCGTTATCATTCTTTGGTGGTGGAAGCGTCTTCCTTGCCGGATTGCTTTGAAGTGACCGCGTGGACGGAGAAAGACGGTGAGTTCGATGAAATCATGGGTATTCGCCACCGCACATTGCCGCTTGAAGGCGTCCAATTTCACCCAGAAAGCATTCTGACCGAACAGGGTCATCAACTGTTGGCGAACTTCCTCGCGCGATAAATCCAGTCTTATCTTTCCTTCGAACACGCTGATTTTCTGATCTGGCGGGTCGATCTGTATCACCAATTTTACATTTTAGTTTCACCCTATTCTGCGCGTGAACAGTGAAACCTTATTCACTTTTAAATTGCCTCTCTTCCTTTATTTCCCAATAGGAAAGACACTATTACCACTTGTTGTATTAATAACTTGGGCCAAATTGCGCATAACTATGGCATCAAGGTGAATTTCTCCAAGTTTACAGTTTAGGGTTAGAAAATTATCTGCTATTGAGTTGGTTAAGAAAATGTAAATACTATGCTTAAAGCAGAATCGACAGAAGGATATGAGCGATGACGGCTAATTTTAAAGTAGAACGTAAGCTGTTCGATGATGTGATGGTGCCATGCTATGCACCGATGGAAATGATCCCGGATAAAGGCAAGGGTTCTCGCATTTGGGATCAGGACGGCAACGAGTACATCGATTTTGCTGGCGGGATTGCGGTGAGCTGTCTTGGCCATTGTCATCCTGTGATGGTAGACGCGCTAAAAGCGCAGGCCGAGAAACTGTGGCACCTCAGCAATGTCATGACCAACGCGCCCGCGTTGCGCCTTGCGAAGAAGCTGACAGAAGTGAGCTTCGCCGAACGTGTGTTCTTCGCGAACTCTGGTGCTGAGGCAAACGAAGCTGCACTGAAATTGGCGCGTCGTTGGGCAGTGGACGTGCATGGTCCAGAGAAAAGCGAAATCATCGCCTTTACCCAAGGCTTCCACGGCCGAACTTTCTTTACGGTCACCGTGGGTGGTCAAGCGGCATACTCGGATGGCTTCGGGCCAAAACCGGGTGATGTGACGCACTTGCCCTACAACGACCTTGATGCGCTCGCGGCGGCGATGTCTGACAAAACCTGCGCCATCATGATGGAGCCATTGCAAGGTGAGGGCGGCGTGGTTTCGCCGGACGCGACTTTCTTGCAAGGCGTCAGAGAGCTGTGTGACAAGCACAACGCGCTGCTGATCTTTGATGAAGTCCAAACCGGTAACGGCCGTACAGGTACGTTTTACGCTTACCAACAAACTGGTGTGACGCCAGATATCCTCAGCACCGCGAAATCGCTGGGCGGTGGTTTCCCAATCGGTGCCATGCTGACCACGGAAAAACTCGCTGCGCACATGAAAGTGGGGACGCACGGCTCAACTTATGGCGGTAACCCGCTGGCGTGTGCAGTGGCAGAAGCTGTGGTGGAAGAAATCAGCAAACCTGAGGTGTTGGCAGGCGTGAAAGAGCGCGAAGGCTGGTTCCGTGAAGGGCTGGAAGCACTGAACGCTAAATACAATCTGTTTGCCGACATCCGTGGTCAAGGTTTGCTGATTGGTGCAGAGCTTAATGACGAATGGAAAGGCCGTGCACGCGATGTATTGGTCGCTGCCGGTGAAGAAGGCCTCTTGGTACTGGTTGCCGGTGCTAACGTGGTCAGAATGACCCCATCGCTGGTTATCACCAAAGAAGAAGTACAAGAAGGATTGGCGCGTTTGGATCGCGCACTGTCCAAGCTGGTGGCGTAATACGCCGCCCTTAGATTTATGCAGCAGGAGGGAGTGAGATGCTGGTAATTCGCCCTATCAGGGAGTCAGATTTTGATGCATTGATGTTGTGTGCTGAAGAATCAGGACATGGCTTCACATCGTTGCCGGTCGACGAAACCTTAATTCGTGGCCGTATTGACCATTCATTGGTGAGCTTTGCGCGTGATGCGCAATCGCCCGGCACGGAAGGTTATTTAATGGTGGCGGAGGACACTGAAACGGGTGAAATTGCAGGTACGACGGGGATAGAAGCAGCCATTGGTCTCGACAACCCGTTTTATAGCTACCACATCAGCAAAGTGGTGCACCACTCTCGCCGTCTCAACGTGCACAACGTGGTCGAGGTGCTGACCTTTGGTAATAACTACACCGGTGCCACCGAGATTTGTACCTTGTTCCTGCGCCCTGAGTTTCGCGGCGGCTTGAACGGCAAACTGTTGTCGAAATGCCGCTTCCTGATGCTGGCACAATTCCCAGAAAAATTCTCAGACGTCATTTTCGCGGAAATGCGCGGTGTGTCTGACGAAGACGGTAACTCACCATTCTGGGCATGGCTCAAAGAGCACTTCTTTTCTATCGACTTTACCCTTGCCGATTACCTCACGGGCACGGGTCAGAAAGGCTTTATTGCCGATTTGATGCCAAAACTGCCTATCTACGTGAGCCTCTTGAGCGATGAAGCCAAGGAAGTCATTGGGCAAGTGCATGAGAAGACCCGTCCAGCACTTCGTATGTTGGAAAAAGAAGGGTTTTCCTGCCGCGGTTATGTCGACATTTTTGATGCCGGCCCGACCGTCGAATGTCTGCGCCAGAACATCGATTCTATTCGTCGCTCGTTCACTGCAAGGGTCAAGATTGCCGAGCACACCAGTGCACAGGACTATCTAATTTCTAATAGTGATTTCCAAAACTTCCGTGCAACGGCTGCCAAGATAGGCGTAGATGCTGAGCGCAACAAAGCACTTATCAGTCAGGAAGTGGCCGACGCCCTTCAGGTCAGTAACGGCGACACCGTTCGCTTGGTTTCCCTTTAAGAGGTAGGAAGATGACGCAATGGATGAATAACCTTCCTTCGGAAGGCAAGGGTGACGCATTTGAGTCGTTAAACCCCTTTAACAGCGAAGTGATTTGGCAGGGGAAAGCTGCGACGCCTGAGCAGGTTGAAAGCGCGGTATTGGCAGCCAGAGAGGCTTTCCTGAACTGGAAACACTCGACGTTTGAAGAGCGAAAAGCGCTGGTCGAGCGTTTCGCCGAAAAAGTGAAAGAAAACAGCGAACACATCGCGACCGTGATAGCCGAAGAAACCGGTAAACCACTGTGGGAAACCCGCACAGAAGCCGCGGCCATGGTCGGTAAAATTGGTATCTCACTGCGCGCCTATGAAGAGCGCACGGGTGAGCGAAGCAAGGACGTTGCGGGTACCCAAGCCGTGCTGCGTCACCGCCCACTGGGTGTCATGGCGGTTTTCGGCCCTTACAACTTCCCAGGGCATTTGCCGAACGGACACATTGTTCCTGCATTGCTCGCGGGTAACACTGTGGTGTTTAAGCCGTCAGACTTAACGCCAAAAGTGGCAGAAGAAACCTTAAAGCTTTGGATTGAAGCGGGGCTACCGAAAGGCGTGATAAACCTTGTCCAAGGCGGCCGTGAAACTGGCGAAGCCTTGGCACAATCCAAAAGCATTGATGGCCTTCTCTTTACCGGTAGTGCTAATACTGGCCATATTCTTCATCGTCAGTTTGCCGGTCAACCGGGCAAGATGCTGGCACTGGAAATGGGCGGGAATAACCCTATGGTTATCTCTGACAGCTTTGGTGATACCGATGCCACGGTTTACACCATCATCCAATCGGCCTTTATCAGTGCCGGTCAGCGTTGCACCTGTGCCCGCCGCTTGTATCTGCCAGAAGGCGAACGCGGTGATGCATTGCTGCATCGCCTTGTCGAGATGACCCAAAACATTCGTGTCGGTGGACAGTTTGATGACCCGGCACCCTTCATGGGGTCACAAATCTCCGTGCGCGCGGCAGAAGGTATTCTGGCGGCGCAGAGCCACCTTGAGTCATTGGGGGGCAAGCCGCTTCTGACAGCGAAGTTGCTGCACGACGCGGTCGTGTCTCCGGGCATCATTGAGGTTACTGCCATTGATGCACTGCCTGATGAAGAATACTTTGGCCCTCTGCTACAGGTTGTACGTTATCAAACTTTGGAACAAGCCGTCGAGCTTGCCAATGACACCCGATATGGCCTTTCCGCGGGCTTGGTGTCTACCGACGATAAAGAGTGGGCGTACTTTCTTGACCACATCCGAGCTGGCATTGTGAATCGCAACCGCCAGCTGACGGGTGCCAGTGGCGACGCGCCGTTTGGTGGGCCGGGCGCATCGGGCAACCTTCGCCCAAGTGCCTACTATGCAGCAGATTACTGCGCGTACCCAATGGCATCGATGGAAGGGGAAGATGTTTCCCTGCCAGCGCAGCTAAGCCCTGGTCTATCCTTGTAAGCACACTGATTGGAGGATGTGATGGAACGAGTTGAGGCGTTATTTCAGGCACTGTGGCAAGACTATACTGCGCGTCTTTGTCCTTCTGCTGCCAAGGTGCATGCGCTGTTAGAAGAAGGTCAGCCACTGCTTAATGACCACATCGCACTGCGCACCTTTGCGTTGCCAAAAGTGGGATTGGACAGATTGGCAGCCCCATTTATTGCTATTGGCTATGAGCCGAAAGGGGAATATCACTTTAAGGCGAAAAAGCTCTACGCTCACCACTACGAGCACCCTAATCCTGATGCACCAAAGGTATTCATCAGTGAATTAATGGTCGGGCAGTGCTCGTCTGAGCTTCAGATGACGGTCAGAAAGCTGGTGGACCAGGTTGAAGAGCAATGGATGCATGGTTCAGCGTTCTTGCACGGTGGTCGTCCTTGGGAGGTTGATGAGGCTACTTACCGCCTATTATCGGAAGAAAGTGAATATGCAGGCTGGGTTGCTGCGCATGGCTTTGGTGCCAATCATTTTACCGTCAGCGTGAATCAGCTTAGCACTGTGGAAGAGGTGACCGATGTGAACCGCGTACTGCGTGAAGCTGGTTTTGCAATCAATGAGTCAGGCGGAGACGTGAAGGGGAATCCAGAGGTGATGCTGGAGCAGTCTGCCACCATGGCCGACAAAGTGCCGGTGACCTTCAGTGACGGTGAAATGCTCATTCCTGGTGGATTTTATGAGTTTGCCAAACGCTATGCGTTACCGGATGGGAGCCTGTATCAAGGGTTCGTGGAAGCCTCAGCCGATAAGATCTTTGAAAGTACGGACGAGATGTAACGTGTCTGGTCAGCAACGCTCGTTAATCAGGCTTGCTGGCCATTCGTCTGCATCTGGTTTACGTTTCTCTTCCCCAAGCAGTTTTTGCAAATGGTAGTGGGAAGGGCCGTTAAACCCCGTTAATTCAACGCTGGTGCGTGACCAGGTTGAGGGTGTTGATTGTACGGCTGCTGTTGAAAACATGCCGTGTTCCATATCCATATGAATCCACCTTTTAGTATGCATGCAAATTCATACATGCTTTGCTTTGAAAGGTAGCACCGAATCGGGAAATTGGCTGAAATTTCGGCGAGATAATGATCACGCAATAAACAAAAAAGCCACCGTATAAGCGGTGGCTTTTTTATTCGTCTCATCAAGAAGTATTAGCGAGTGCCGTATACCACGATGGTCTTACCGTGCGCAGAAATCAGATTCTGCTCTTCCAGCATCTTCAAGATGCGGCCAACGGTTTCACGAGAACAGCCAACGATTTGACCGATTTCCTGACGAGTGATCTTGATCTGCATACCGTCTGGGTGGGTCATCGCATCTGGTTGTTTTGCCAGATTCAGCAGTGTTTGCGCGATACGACCTGTTACGTCTAGGAACGCCAAGTCACCAACTTTTTGGCTGGTCACTTGTAGACGGCGAGCCATCTGAGAAGAAAGACGCATCAGAATATCAGGGTTTACTTGGATCAGCTGGCGGAATTTCTTGAATGAGATTTCAGCCACTTCACACGGAGATTTTGCGCGAACCCATGCGGTACGCTCCTGATCTTCCTCAAATAGGCCCAGTTCGCCAATGAAGTCGCCCTGGTTGAGGTAAGAGAGGATCATCTCTTTGCCTTCTTCATCCTTGATCAGTACTGCCACTGAACCTTTAACGATGTAGTACAAGGTCTCTGCTTTTTCACCAGCATGGATCAGCGTACTTTTCGATGGGTACTTGTGAATGTGACAGTGTGAAAGGAACCACTCTAGTGTTGGGTCTGTCTGAGGTTTTCCTGGAACCATATATCTCATTTCCTCTGCATTTGTTGCCTGATGAGTCTTCCTTAGCCCATCGTCCTGCGGCACCTGTCCGTTGGATAGCATAAAGTTTCAGCAGTCAGGCTACAAGCTCTCTGTTTGAGTCATTGAGTTTATCCTTTTTCACGCACGATTTCTTGATTTTGATATGGACTTAGCCCCCTAATAAAGGCTAAAAACGTGGACAAGATCACGACCCTGAAAGTAAGTGGAGGAAAGCGATGCAAGCAAGCGTCAAGTGGTGCGGAAATAAGACGTTCCTGGGACTGTCAAATACGGGCCACAACATTGTGATGGATGGCAATGGTGGAGCGCATGCACCTAGCCCAATGGAAATGGTTTTGATGGGTGCCGGCGGATGTAGCTCTGTCGATGTTGTCGCGGCACTGGAAGAGGGCAACCAAAAGATTGTCAGTTGTGAAGCGCAGCTGTCGGCAGAAAGAAGAGAGCAAGCACCGCGTCTATTTACCCGCATCAATATCCATTTTGTGGTGAAGGGCGATCAGATTGATGAGTCTTTAGTGGCGCAAGCGGTGAAAGACAGTTTGGAAAAATACTGCTCGGTCTGTCTGATGTTGGGTGCCGGTGTGGAAATGACCCACTCTTACGAAATCCAACAAACGAACTAAAGAAGACTGTTGATGAAATAAAGAAGGAGGGCATGCCCTCCTTCTTTGTTTGTCTAATTATTCAGACTATGAATGGGTCATGCAACTGCACGGTTTTATTGCGCCACAGTGCATAACGTCTGGTTTTAACTGATTTTCCCTGTCTCAATCAATTGCTGAATTAATGGACGAATAATCAGCTCCATCGCAAAGCTCATCTTTCCGCCTGGCACCACCAAGGTATTGTGGCGCGACATAAAGGCACCTTGAATCATGGTAAGCAGATACGGGAAGTCGACATTCTTAATGCCGCGGAAACGGATAACCACAAAGCTTTCATCAAGGCTCGGAATGGCTTTGGCATTGAGCGGGTTCGACGTATCAACCGTCGGCACGCGCTGGAAGTTAATGTGGGTGCGGCTGAACTGTGGCGTAATGTAGTTCAGGTAGTCATCCATGGAGCGAACGATAGAGTCCATCACCGCTTCACGTGAATGGCCGCGGTCGCGAGTGTCGCGAACAAACTTTTGAATCCACTCAAGGTTAACGATCGGCACCATGCCAATCAGCAGATCAACGTGTTGCGCCACATTGATGTCGCCGTCGGCGATACCGCCGTGCAGCCCCTCATAGAACATTAAGTCTGTGTGTTCGGGGAGGTCTTGCCATGCGGTAAAGGTGCCGGGCATTTGGTTGTAAGGCACCGCTTCGTCAAAGGTATGAAGGTAGCGACGGAACTGTCCCGTGCCTTGCGAACCATATTCTCTGAAGAAAGACTCTAGCCTTGGAAAGTCATTGGCGGTTGGCCCAAAGTAGCTGATATGACGACCTTGCTCTTTGGCCTTTCTGATCTCGACATCCATTTCTGGGCGAGTAAATCGATGGAAACTGTCACCTTCGACCCAGGCCGCGCTGATGTCCATCATATTGAAGATTTTCCGAAACGCGTCGGATGTCGTCGTCGTTCCTGCGCCGGATGAACCGGTGACTGCAATGATTGGATGTTTTGCAGACATGACAAACCCTGTCAAATTAACGTGATGACAAAGAATTAACAGGGAGTCACAGATAGGTCAAGCTGGGGGCATAGCCAAAGCTGCTGAAGATCCTGAATATCAGAGGTCATCGGCAACTTCATGCTATTTAGGGGGAGGTTTACGCGAGTGAGCGTGTCAGTTTGATATCGATGGTTTCATGCAATTCTGAGTAAACCACCACCGCTTCTTTATTGCGGATCAACGCCAGCACTTGATCGACTTTGTCATCAAAGCTGACTTCTTGCTCACCGTAGTCGGTGCCTTCTCTCAGCACAAAGTGCTCAACCAAGCTTCTTAGGTTTTCTTCAGGAATTTCCTGCCAAGGGACAATCATCTCGCTACCTACAACATTAAGCGGTGCCTGAACGTGGCCGAAAACACGATATCGGTACTGTTATCGTGATTGAACATGTTCTCCAGAGCCATCAATTCTATCGCACTGTCATCAAAAAGGTAGCGATAGCCCAAGGCAAATTCATGCACCAGTGATGTCAGCTCACCCAAATTGTCACCGTCTCCTTTTCCCTGAGAGACAAGGTATTCAGCAATCAATTCATGATGTTTGAACAAGACGTATTGGTAGCTAAAGCCGGCATTTACCCCAAAGGGTTTTACATCCACAAAATGCTGTTGTTTGTCCGGGCGGTGTGTAAGGCCCAGTGACGCCGTAAATTTGTGGCTTTCACGCTGGTAGCCATAGTTGACCTGAAGGCTTGCTCGAACGTGGTGTTGGCAAACACGCCATGGCTGACGCGATTAAAGAACAAGGTCGCCCCGACGCTAACCGCATGGTGGTCATCGTGATACAGGGTGTGTTCACCGTAAAAGGTCAGGGCACTGAGTAGCGGGTCACCGACAAAGCTTCAACTGGCTCATCCAACCTGTCAGGGAATGAAATATAGAAGCGGTCTTCATCGACCTCGGTCCGTCCGTTTTGGTCGATACCAAAGATGCTGTGAAACTTTTCCGTCAAACCATCGAGGCGGTTGTTGGCTGCATAGCGATACTGGTACCAGACCCCGATTTTAGTGGTTTCCGTTGGGGCATTCATAAACCCCGCCATGATTTGATTGTGGTAGTAGTCGAACAGATAGTCGGGGGTATTGGCCCACACGCTTGCAATGGTCAAAGACGCAAACACTTCGGTTTCGTCTGCAGCAAGCGACATGGGGTCATGCAGCATCGGGGCAAGGCCAGTGACTTGAAGTGGGGCTTGGCTTTGGACAATCAAAGGCCCAAAGCGCACAGGGTCAGCCCCAGCGGTAAAGGAAAAACCAAACAGAGCCAGTATGGTCAGGGCAGTGCGAGAAAATGCCATGATTCACCTCTCTCGCCCTGCGTGTTGTCAGTTATCCATATGCAGGGCTAGCCAACGAGGAACTTCCTGTTCCAACCAGAATTCGGGTTTCTTCAATGTGCCGGAAACAAATCCTACATGACCGCCGTATTCGGTGAGGTGATAGTGAATATTGTCAGGTAGAGGCTCGGTCGGTATCACCGCGTCAGTCATAAAAGGGTCATCTTTAGCATGGACCACTTTCAAGGGAGTGGCAATTTGGTGGAGCACCCCTAAGCCGCTGCATTGCTTGTAGTAATCTTCGGCATCCTCAAAACCATGCAGTGGTGCGGTCACCGTTTGGTCGAACTGATACAGGGTATCGATGTTGACCTTGTCATGACTCTTCCAATGCCCAATCTCTGGGTGACGCGCCAATTTGTTGCTGAGCGAGCGGTTCATGGAACGCAGCAAGTAGGCCTGATAGACCTTGGAAAAACCTTGATTGATGCGACTGGAACACGCAGCTAGGTTCAGTGGCGGACTGACAACGCAGCCTGCTTTTATCAGCGGGTCATGGTTGAACTCGGCGAGGTAACGCACCAACATGTTGCCGCCCAACGACACGCCCGTGGCAACGCGGGGTACATCGGGAAACTGTTCGCTCAGATAGGTCAGGAAAAAACGCGCATCGCTGGTTTCGCCCGAGTGATAACTTCTTGGCATCTTATTAAGTGAGCCACTGCAACCGCGAAAGTGCATGATGACGCCAAGCCAGCCTTGTTCGCGAAAGGCGTTTAACAGGCCATTGGCGTAAGGGCTGTAAAAGCAACCAGCCAGACCGTGAAAAAGCACAGCGACAGGTTTACCTTTTGCCTGCGCTGGCGGCTCTGTCCAACCGATATCCAGAAAGTCTCCGTCAGGCGTACTTAGACGTTGCCAAACGGGTTCAAACAGCGCCTTACGGCGTATAAATCGCGGCAGTAAGGTTTGAACATGAGGGTTTTTCGCTCCCTTAAGCGGAACAAATGCAGTTGTCATGCGGTGGCTCATAATGCGAATTCACTGATGGGGGGATTGGCGAGCAGCTGCGCAAGCTTCTCACACCCCATTTCTAATTGTGCCAGAGTTGGCGGCGCGCTAACGGCAAGGCGAATATAAGGCGGCGCGCCATAACCTGGCGGGACAAACAGCTCGGCAGATTTCACTTCCAGTCCATTGTCTTTGCACGCGGCGAGAAAGTCACTCAGTGCCCAATCATCGGGCAATCTCAACCAGCCATGAAAGCCGTGAGGGTGGTAACGAAGATCGGCATCAGGAAGATGCTCTTTCACCCGCTGCCAGCGGTTTTTCATGTCTATACGTATGGTATCCAAAATCTGATTAGCGGCACCGTTCTCCAGCAAAATGGTCGCCATTGCGGTCAGCAGTGGGCTGATCATCCAGCTGTGGTTTTGCAGTGCATTGACGAAGTGTGGGTAGAACTTCTCAGGCAAATGCAGAAAACCCAACCGTAATCCGGGGGCGAGTGTTTTTGCTAACCCGCCAATATAAATCACCTGCTCAGGGGCAAGGTTGACCAAAGGCTCGGGACGCTCGTTAGGCAAAAGACCATTGATGTCATCTTCGAGGATAACCAGCTGCTGATCGCGACAGATCTCGATGATCGCCTCTCTTCGTGCTTCGCCCATGGTCGCGGTGGTCGGATTTTGTAATGTCGGGGTCAGATACACCGCCCTTGGCTGGTACTGCTGGCAAGCGGCACGTAACGACTCAGGCAGCATGCCTTCATCGTCCATTTCTACCGGCTTGATGGTGAGCTGAAGCTGCTTGGCAAGGCTCATTAAACCGGGGTAAGTAAATTTGTCAGCCAGTATGGTATCGCCCGCGCGGCAAAGGGTAAGCAGGCAAAGCTGCATGGCACTTTGTGCGCCTGAACAAAACAGCAATTGCGACGGCGACGTAATGACGCCGTGATGCCCAAGCCACTGAGAGAGCACTTCACGATGTCGAACAATGCCGGATGGAGGTTGGTAGAGCATCAAGCTATTGAGCTCACTGGGATGCGAAGCGAGCTGTTGCAGGGCATCGGCAAACACGTCGGCACGATTGATAGACGGCGGAACGTTATAACCGAAGCTCGTGATCCCCGGCCGTTCGGGGGCAGCGAAGGTCCAAAGCGGTTTGTCAGTGTGGCTGATGTAAGTGCCCGCACCGACTTTGGCTTCAACAATCCCTCTACGCTCGGCTTCCGCGTATGCGCGAGTGATGGTTCCCACGGTCACGCACAAGGCATCTGCCAAGGCGCGATGGGTCGGCAGACGTGTTCCCGGCAGCAGCTCTTGGTTATGAACCTTTTCCGCAATGGCATCGGCGATTTGCCGATACATGGGAGCGCCGTTTTTCTCCAATGCAATATTCGTAATTGTCATGGTGACAATAAACCTTTTGATCCATTAATCGATCCCTGTTAGCGTGATTTTTAATCAGTGATGGTGATTTAATCAACAATTATTCAAAATTGTATCGATACAATGTGAGCGGAGAGGCAAAAGATGATGGAAATATCTTTTCTGGCGGCACTGGCAGTGTTCGCGGCGACCATGACAGGAACGCCTGGGCCTAACAATATGATGCTGACAGCATCTGGGGCGAACTTCGGTTACAAGCGCACCATTCCCCATTTGATTGGGATCTCATTGGGGGTTGCGACCTTGATTGCCTTTGTGGCGGCCGGTCTGGGTGTGATTTTTAAAATGTACCCTTGGATCCAAGAAACCATGAAGGTGGTGGCCAGCGGGTACTTGGTTTATCTCGCGTGGCGAATTGTCAAAGCAGGGGCACCGGATGCTTCACAGCGTGAAGGGCGAAGACCCATGACCATGCTAGAAGGTGCGATGTTTCAGTTTATCAATCCCAAAGCATGGGCGATGGCCGTCAGTGCCGTCGGGACCTTTACCTTGTCAGGTGGTGACTACTGGTGGTCGGCGGCCGTGATTGTCATGACCTTTATTGCGGTGGGCTTTCCGTTAACCTCGCTTTGGGCAGGTTTCGGGGTTTGGGTCGGGAAAGTGCTGTCTACGGAATCAAGCTGGAAGGCATTTAACCGCACCATGGGCGCATTGACGGCCAGTTGCCTCGTGTTTATCTGGCTGTAATAAGCATCAGCCTCAGCATTAGCTTAGACGGTGCAGGCCTTTCATCAGCGTCGGGTAAAGGTAACGCGCCGCGGTATCGAGCTGAGTACAGTAACTTTCGAGTGCCGGTGGGCCTGTTTCTTCCCAATCGAGTTGATTTAGACACGTGATGAGCTCTTGCTGCTGGAATTTCTCAAGCGTGAGCTCGTAGTTCAGCATCTTTTGATATGCACCGCGACTTAGCTGCGGTTTAAGGTCACGTCGCATTAAGCGGTAGCGGCTGAGCAGGGTTTCCGATTGCGCCATGGTTTTGCGAAGGGCTGACAGAGAATGGGGTGATAGCGAGAAGCCCGCATCTTCAATCCACGCGAGCAATAAGGCGAGATTCACATTGCCTTTGAATTGGTCTTGAAGCTTCAAACAGGCGTGTTTGACTTCCTGCTGACCATAGTGGTGCAGGCAAAACTGCCACAGCCCGTCGGCTGTGGCATTGTTCTTTATCGGCCTTGGAACTCGGCTTCCATCTCTTCCAGTTGTTCCTGCAGATCCATCCATTCCAATTCGACCTCTTCGAGCGATGATTTCGCTTCGGCCTGTTGACGAAGCAATTCTGTCAGCTTGTCTTTATTGGACGCCTCATAGATAGAAGGTTCCGCCAAGGCTGATTCTACTTCGGCAATTGTCGCAGAAAATTTCTCTAACTTTGTGTCCAGATTGTCAATTTTCTTTCGAAGTGGCGCAGTGAGGCGGCGGAACTCGGCTTCAAGGCGCTTTTGCTCTTTACGCGCAGCTTGCGTGTTGGTACCCGCAGGTTTGGCGGTTTCCGCTTGTTCCTGACGACGCTCTGAGCGTTGCTGCTCGGTCAGCCATTGGTGGTAGTCGTGCAGATCGCCGTTGAACTGCGACACCTGATGGTCGTGAACCAGATAAAGATCATCGGTGGTCGCGCGTAGCAAGAAACGGTCGTGACTGACGATAACCATGGCGCCTTCAAATGACTGCAGTGCCAGCGTCAACGCAGAGCGCATGTCGAGATCCAAGTGGTTAGTCGGTTCATCGAGCAGCAGAAGGTTAGGTTTTTGCCAAACAATCAATGCCAGCACGAGACGCGCTTTTTCACCGCCAGAGAATGGGGCGATCACATCCAGTGCTTTTTCACCGTGGAAGCCAAAGCTGCCGAGGTAATCACGAAGCTGCTGTTCGGTGGCTTCAGGTGCCAGACGCATCAGGTGTTGCAGGGCGGTTTCGTCATCACGCAGGGTTTCAAGCTGGTGCTGGGCAAAGTAGCCTATTTTCACGCCTTGCGAGTAACGCAGTTCACCCGCTTGCGCTGGGATGCTGCCAGAAAGCAGTTTGATCAGCGTTGATTTACCCGCGCCGTTTCGACCCAAAAGACCAATGCGACTGCCGGGTACCAGATTCAAGTGGATCTTTTCCAGAATCAGCTTGTCGCCGTAACCCGCTGCCACGTTTTCCATCATCAGGATAGGGTTAGGCAGCGCAGCCGGCTCGCGGAATTCGAAACTAAATGGGTTGTCGAATTGCGCAGGGAGTACCTTCTCCATGCGCTCCAGCGCCTTGATACGGCTCTGTGCCTGACGGGCTTTACTGGCTTTATAGCGGAAGCGGTCGATATAAGACTGCATGTGCGACATTTGCTTTTGCTGCTTCTGGAACATGGCTTGTTGCAGAATAAGCTTTTCCGCGCGCATGGTTTCAAACGCCGAGTAGTTGCCAGTGTATTCATTCAGCAACTGGTTCTCGATGTGGATGATACGATTGACCACAGGATCCAAGAAGTCACGGTCGTGGGAAATCAGGACATGGTGCCACGGTAGTTTTGCAGCCATTTCTCCAGCCACATCACGGCGTCCAAATCCAAGTGGTTGGTCGGTTCGTCGAGAAGCAAGAGATCTGAGCGACAAAGCAGTGCTTGCGCCAAGTTAAGGCGCATACGCCAACCACCCGAGAATTGGGTCAGGTTCCAACTCATTTGCTCTTGGCTAAAGCCCAGACCATCTAACAGCTCGGCAGCGCGCGCACGAATGCTGTAGCCGCCTACGGCATCAATCTTGTCGTGCAGCAGAGCCACTTTATGGCCGTCGTCAGCGTCTTCTGCCGCGCGTAGTTGGGTTTCCAGCTCGCGATACTCGCGGTCACCGTCAATCACATACTCAATGGCGGCGCGTTCAAGGGCAGGGGTTTCCTGTGCTACCCAAGCCAGTTGCCAGCCGCCCGGTACATTGTGGTTACCGGCATCAAGAGAAAGCTCGCCTTTTAACAGTGCAAAAAGCGTGGATTTACCGCAGCCGTTTTTACCCACAAGACCGACTTTGTCGCCCGGGTGAATAGTGGCGGATGCCTTATCGAGTAGCGGTTTGCCGCCGCGAAGAAGCTGGATATCTGAAATCGTAATCATGACTACTGGCGGCCCTGCCGCGTGCAAAGGAGTAGAAAATTCAGGCGCATTTATACCACAGGCTAGGGTTTTACATAAGCGGCGAGGTGATTGTTGCCATGTTCTTAAACTTGAATAAGTGCAAGCCGTGAAATCTGCTTCTGTTTACCGTATGGTGGAAAGATGACACCTAAGTCCTCAAAACTGGGCGTTTTGTGTCATGATAAAAAGACTATAAAAAATACTGTGTTATCGCGTTTCAAACGCGAACAAGAAGTCTCTCAGTGATAAAGGAATTTGCTGCGAAATGGAAAACACGAAAACGTCGCTTTTTCGATCGAAAGTATTGGTACTGTTTGCGCATCCGGATCCTCATGAATCGGTGGCGAACAAGTGCATGATTGATGCGGCGCGCCAACTGCAGCATGTCACTGTTCACGATCTCTATGCTGCCTACCCAGATTTCATCATCGATGTGCATTACGAGCGCGAGCTTTTGCTTGAGCACGATGTCATCGTCTTTCAGCACCCGCTGCAAATGTACTCCTGCCCATCGCTGCTTAAAGAATGGATTGATGTTGTGCTGGGGAAAGGCTTTGCCCACGGGGGCGGAAATGCTCTCGCAGGAAAAACCTGCCGCTTTGTCATTACCACAGGTGGCGCGGCCGAGGCGTTCAGTCAAACCGGTTACAACAAATACAGCATGGAAGAGCTGCTGCAGCCGTTTGAGCTGACAGCCTTGCTGTGTCAGATGCGTTGGGTCGAGCCGCTGGTTTTGCACTGGGCGCGCCGTGTGACGGATGACGACAGAAACGCCCACGCTGAGCTTTATTCAGACTGGCTGTGTAACCCTGTACCGGAGGTAGTGTAATGGAGCATAACTACCTGCTGGATGCCCTTATCTTTCTCGTCGCCGCTGTGGTGGCGGTGCCATTGGCGCAGCGTTTAGGCATTGGCTCAGTGCTGGGCTATCTGATTGCTGGCGTGGTAATTGGTCCTTGGGGGCTGCGGCTTATCAGCGACGTTGAGGCTATTTTGCATTTCGCCGAGCTTGGCGTGGTGCTGCTGCTGTTTTTAATTGGTCTTGAACTTAACCCGAAAAAACTCATTCAAATGCGAAAGCCCATTTTGGGGCTTGGCGGCAGTCAGGTGCTGATAAGTGGTGTTGTCATTGCTATTGCGATGTCGATGTTTGATGTCAGCCGGGTGGATGCCATTGTGGTGGGGATGGGACTTGCCCTTTCCTCTACCGCCATTGCCATGCGCATTATCGAAGAGCAGCGCATGATGCGAAGTGAAGCCGGACAATCTGCCTTTGCCGTGCTCTTGTTCCAAGATATCGCGGTGATCCCCATGCTCGCCATCTTGCCAGCATTGGCTGGCGGCGCGGGTGGCAGTTGGGCCGATGTCGGCATCATGCTCGGTGCTATCGTCCTTTTGCTGGTGGGCGGTCATTACCTTCTCCGTCCGCTATTACGTTGGGTGGTGCTGAGTCGCGTCAAAGAGATGTTCACCATCGCAGCATTGCTTTTAGTGATAGGCATCGCCTTGGGCATGCAAGCACTGGGGCTTTCTATGGCACTCGGCACTTTCCTCGCGGGTGTACTGCTTGCCGAGAGTGAATTCCGTCATGAGCTGGAAATTGCCATCGAGCCCTTTAAAGGCTTGTTGCTGGGGCTGTTTTTCATCGCCGTTGGATGGCGGTCGACCTCGGCTTGTTGATCGAATTCCCATTAGAGATTTTATCTGCGGTGGTGGCCTTGATCGGCGTGAAAGCCGCCATCATATATGGACTAGTCAGGGTGTTTGGCGGCACCGAGCGTGTGCGCAGCCAAGTGGCCATATTGCTGAGCCAAGGTGGTGAGTTTGCTTTCGTGCTGTTTACCGCAGCAAGAGGTGAAGGGATACTCGACCCGGATTTGAATGCTTTCTTGCTGGTGGTTGTCAGCATATCCATGATGACAACGCCATTGCTGCTGATGCTGCAATCTAAGTGGTTCGCTAAAACCATCAATGCCAATGTTACTGAACCTTTGAACGAGCAGTTCGAGGACGACGGTGGCAGAGTCATCATTACCGGTTTTGGTCGCTTTGGTCAGGTGGTCGGCAGATTGCTGTTTGCCAATAAGATTAAAGTCACCATTCTTGAGCGCGACGCCTCTCAAATCGCGTTCCTTCGAAAGTTTGGTTACAAGGTGTATTACGGTGACGCCACGCAGCTTGAGTTGCTACGCGCTGCCGGTGCTGCCTCGGCAGAGGCCATTGTGGTTTGCGCCGACTCGCCGGAAGAGGTGATGGAAATCGTGTCGCTGTGTCAGCTTCACTTCCCGAACCTCAAAATTCTGGCAAGGGCGCGAAGCCGCGTGGAAGCCAATGAGCTGTTGGGGCACAACGTCGAAGGGTTTTCGCGAGAAACCTTTATGAGTGCGCTCGATCTTGGCAAGCAAGCGTTGATCGCCTTGGGCATGCACCCGTATAAAGCAAAACGTGCAGAAGCGTTTTTCCGTAAGTTGGATGAAATGCGCCTGCATGAGTTGCAACCGCATCACAGTGAAGATGTGTTAGCGGCTTCAAGAACGAAAGAAGCCCGTCTGGAGCTGGAAGAGCTGTTCGACCTTGAAATGAAAGGGGACACAGAACGCCACCAGAGCTGGAACAGGGAATAACGCAGTACAAGGGATGTAATGAGTAAAAAACGATTTATTGCTGGCGCAACGTGCCCGTCCTGTCAGGCGGCAGATACCTTGCGTTGGTGGCAAGAACACCACGTGGAAGTGGTAGAGTGTGTTAAGTGTGGTCATACCGATCGCCGTTCTCCGGTCGCCCAAGAAGCGTCAACCAAAGAACCCACCCAACAAGACGCACAAGTGATAGGGATATTTAAACCGCAGTGATAGTCGCAGACAAAAGTTTTCTGTATTATCGGCGCCGAACTAAGCAGGTGACGATAATGCGAACACATTTCGGCGACACCGAGACTTAAATAACCGCTTCCGGAGTAAAGATGAAAATCACTAAAGACGTGGTAGTAAGCATTGCTTACCAAGTAAAAAATGAAGACGGCATCGTGGTTGATGAATCAACCAAAGACATGCCTTTGCAATACCTTCAAGGCCACAACAACCTGATCGTTGGTCTGGAAAATGCGCTGGAAGGCCGTGAAGTTGGCGAAGCGTTTGAAGTGACTGTTGCGCCGGAAGAAGCGTACGGTGAATACATGGACGCAATGGTTCAACGTGTACCTGCAGACGTATTCCAAGGCGTTGACGAGATCATGGTTGGCATGCGCTTCCTGGCGGACACCGATCAAGGTCCAATCCCAGTAGAAGTGACCGAAGTAGACGGCGACGAAGTCGTTGTTGACGGTAACCACATGCTGGCTGGCCAAACACTGACGTTCAACGTTGAAGTTGTAGAGCTGCGTGCAGCAACTGAAGAAGAAATCGCACACGGTCACATCCACCAAGGCGGTGGCTGCTGTGGTGGCCACGATCACGACCATGACCACGAAGGTGGTTGTTGTGGTGGCGAAGGCCATGGCTGCTGTGGCGGCGAAGAAAAAGCGGATGACCACGAGTGCTGCGGTGGCGGCGGTTGCGGTTCACACTAATCGCTTTTAGAGTAGAGATACTCTGATTGTTGAAGGCGCTGTCCGAGAGATCGGGCGGCGTTTTTTTATAAGGATTTTTCATGCCCTCCCCATTTTCTATCGCTATCCACGGTGGTGCAGGCACCATTGAACGTCGTCTAATGACGCCAGACCTCGAAGCGGCGTATCGCAAAACCTTAGCGCAATCTGTCCTCGCAGGTCATGCGGTGTTGACGGCTGGCGGCACCGCCATTGATGCCACCGTAGCGGCTGTGACTGTGATGGAAGACAGCGAGCTGTTTAACGCAGGTAAAGGCTCGGTGTTGACCTATGACGAAACCGTGGAGATGGATGCCAGCGTCATGGACGGCAAATCACTGCATGTGGGGGCGGTGACGCTCATCAGTCACATCAAAAACCCGATTCAACTGGCGCGCGATGTGATGCAAAAAAGTCCTCACGCCATGCTCGCGGGTGAAGGCGCAGAGCGGTTCGCGTTTAAAGAATGCGGCTATGCCTACACGGAGCAGGATTACTTTTTTACCGACCGTCGTTACAACGAGCTGTTGGCAATGAAAAAGACCGGCGGTGTGGCATTGTCTGAAGCGCGCTACCCTGACGAGAAAAAGTTCGGCACCGTCGGCGCAGTCGCATTGGATGCCGAAGGTAACCTCGCCGCAGCGACCAGCACAGGCGGCATGACCAACAAACGCTGGGGTCGCGTGGGCGACACGCCAATTATTGGCGGTGGTACCTATGCAAGAAACGGCAATGTGGCGGTGTCCTCTACTG
>NZ_LNTY01000017.1 GCF_001559595.1 Enterovibrio coralii
TAAAGGGATTTTGCCCACTACCAGAACCCCCTTACTGCGCATCCTCGTCTTAACAGCCTGTCATTTCTCTTCGTTTGTCGGCAAATTCACGCAGATCCTTGGCTTTAAAGGCACTCTCTTGCCTAAAACGTCATCCCCACACGTACTATGATCCCTGCCACCATGGCGAGATACATCAAAAAGCCCAGCCCGTTGCCCACCCAAATGGTCGGGTTCTTGTGGTAAAGTCCGTAAATGGTCCAGAGCATGGCGATAAAGGAATAGAGCACCCAGGTTGTGAGAGACAAACCTGCGGCGTGTTCGGTGTGTGAGAAGTAGAGTTTGTAGATTTGCGGCAGTGTGGCGATAGGGCTGACGAGGCCCATAACCAACATCAAAGGCTCTAACGCTTTCCCTATTCGTTCTATAACGCTCATGACTTACCTCTCTTATATATCGTTATACAGAGAGAATAGTCATCTTGGCTTTGTGTGGGTAAGGCATTGAATAGCGATGCTGAGACAGTATCGAAGATGAGCGAAAGGTCAGATAGACTTTTCCTCTGCCACTTCCCAAAGCGCGGCAATCAGCGGGTTTTCCTTTTGTGAGCGTAGGCAGCAAACACCAAGCTCAAACGGCTTGATTGGCGCGACCTTTAAGCGTTCGATCTTTTCTCTAACCGGACTGTTATTGATCACCACATCCGGCGCAATACCCACACCGCAACCGAGCGCCACCATGCTGACGATCGCTTCATGGCCCGACACTTGTGCATAGATGCTTGGTTTTATCTTCATTTTCTTAAACCAAGTGTTGGTTCGCTCTCTTGCTGTTCCGGCCTCTGGGACAATAAACGGCACTGACGACCAATTGGGTGTTGGACTGTGAAGGGTGTCAGCGAAGCTGCTAACGCCTGCTGGGGCGATCACCGATAAAGGGATGTCGCTGATAGGTTCGAACGCGATCTTCGCAGGTAACTGCTCTGGGCGCGCAGAAATCGCGATATCGGCATCATCTGATAGGACTTTATCAATTGCTTGGGCGGGGTCACCGGTCGAGACTTTTAACTCTATGCGAGGATGACGAAGCCTGAACTCTGAAAGCAATTCTGGAAGATGGCTGTAACTTGCGGTGACAGAGCAAAATAGCCGTATTTCACCCACCAGTTCGTTCTCTGATGTGTTGAATTGAGCTTGGTATTGTTGCCATTCATTCAAGATTTTGAGTGCGATAGGCAGGAGCTTTTTGCCTGCAGATGTGAGCTCCACACTGCGATTATCCCGTTGAAAAAGCTGCTGCTCAGCTTCCTGTTCCAGCTTTTGAATTTGGCGGCTTAATGCGGAGGGGCTGACATGCATCGCCGCTGCCGTTTTTGAAAAGCTTTTGCTGTCGCATAAATGTATGAACAACTGCAAATATTTAATGTTCATCGCAAGACTTCCATGTTGCAAAAAACGCAATTACTTGTTGTGAATATATCACTTTAAGCAACTAAATGCCTGATCTATGATGGGGACAATTCGATAACACAGCTTGTCATGTGGTTATCGCTCAAGGATAAAATTTTCTTCACGGAGTATTCGACATGTCTAACTATTTCAATACCTTGAACCTGCGTGAGCAATTGGCTCAGCTGGGTGTTTGCCGCTTTATGGACAAAGCAGAGTTTGCGAACGAAGCAGATTTTCTGAAAGGCAAAAAGGTTGTCATCGTAGGTTGTGGTGCACAAGGTCTGAACCAAGGCCTTAACATGCGCGACTCAGGTCTGGACGTGTCTTATGCTCTGCGTCAGGCAGCGATTGACGAGCAGCGTCAGTCATACAAAAACGCCAAAGAAAATGGCTTCAACGTAGATAACTACGAAAACCTGATCCCACAAGCGGATCTGGTTGTAAACCTGACACCAGACAAACAGCACACTGCGGTTGTAACTGCGGTTATGCCTCTGATGAAAGAAGGCGCAGCACTGGGTTACTCACATGGCTTCAACATCGTTGAAGAAGGCATGCAAATCCGTAGCGACATCACAGTCGTGATGGTGGCTCCTAAGTGTCCAGGTACTGAAGTGCGTGAAGAGTACAAGCGTGGCTTTGGTGTTCCAACGCTAATGGCGGTTCACCCAGAAAACGATCCAAAAGGTGAAGGTCACGAGATCGCGAAAGCTTGGGCGGCAGCAACAGGCGGCCACCGCGCAGGTGTTCTGGAGTCATCTTTCGTGGCGGAAGTGAAATCTGACCTGATGGGTGAGCAAACCATCCTGTGTGGCATGCTGCAAGCAGGCTCTATCGTATGCTACGAGAAGATGATTGCTGACGGTATCGACGCTGGCTACGCAGGTAAACTGCTGCAATTCGGTTGGGAAACCATCACAGAAGCACTGAAGTTCGGCGGCATCACGCACATGATGGATCGCCTGTCTAACCCGGCGAAAGTAAAAGCGTTCGAGCTGTCTGAAGATCTGAAAGACTTGATGCGTCCACTGTACAACAAGCACATGGATGACATCATCTCTGGCCACTTCTCATCTACCATGATGGCTGATTGGGCAAATGACGACGTGAACCTGTTGGGCTGGCGTGCAGAAACTGCTGAAACAGCATTTGAAAACTACCCAGAAACTGACGTGAAGATTGCTGAGCAAGAGTACTTCGACAACGGTATCTTGATGGTGGCTATGGTTCGCGCAGGTGTTGAGCTGGCGTTCGAAGCGATGACAGCATCAGGCATCATCGAAGAGTCTGCATACTACGAGTCACTGCACGAGCTGCCGCTGATTGCGAACACCATCGCACGTAAGCGTCTGTACGAAATGAACGTGGTTATCTCTGACACAGCGGAATACGGTAACTACCTGTTCGCGAACGTTGCAACACCTCTGCTGCGTGAGAAGTTCATGCCATTGGTAGGCACTGATGTGATTGGTAAAGGTCTGGGTGAAACCAGCAACCACGTTGACAACCAAACCCTGATTGACGTGAATGACGCGCTGCGCAACCACCCAGTAGAGTGGATTGGTCAAGAGCTGCGTGGCTACATGACTGACATGAAACGCATTGCTGTAGGTGACTAATTTCACCCAACGTAAATAATAAAAAAACCCGGTAAAGGCCGGGTTTTTTGTGTCTGTCTTTTCGCTAAAACGTCGATTACGCGTCGCTTTTCTCGTTTAGCTTTTGCTCGAACTCTGCCAGCTTTTGTTCCATTTCAGTTAGCTTCTGACGGGTGCGAAGCAATACCTGAGTTTGGACGTCAAACTCTTCACGCTCACGACATCCAGTTTCGCCAGCTGAGATTGGATAACTTCACGAACTTTTTGCTCCACATCGTTACCCAAATCGCGCACAGGCTTAGGCATAGACTCATGGATTTGCTTGGCAATCTGTTCCAATTTCTTTGGGTCGAACATGCGTTACTCCTTATTTTGATGTCGTTATTCTAAGCAACCCCCGACCTTTTGTCGAAAGTGTCTTGCATGCCTTTTGGCGTCCCACTACACAGAACGATACGTTTGAAAATGAAAAAGGCCTCAAATGAGGCTTTTAGGTCAAAACATAAAATCAGTGCGCAGGTTTATCCAATGCAGCGATTTCTTTGTCTTCTTCAAACTCTGGCAGTGGCTCGTGTTTGCTCGCCAGATAGGTGTAAATCACTGGCAGTACGAACAGGGTGAACAGCGTACCAATTGCCAGACCTGAAACGATAACGATACCGATACTAAAGCGCTGAGCGGCACCTGCACCAGTTGCGTACATCAGTGGGATCAGACCTGCAATCATGGCTGCTGTCGTCATCAGGATTGGACGTAGACGCACTTTCGCCGCCTCCATCACCGCTTCCATCTTCGACATGCCGCGTAGCAATTGCTCTTCTTTGGCCACCTCACAGATCAAAATACCGTGTTTGGTGATAAGACCAATCAAGGTGATCAAGCCGACCTGAGAGTAAATGTTCATCGTTGCTGCACCGGAAGCCAACGCAATCAACGCACCACAAATAGCCAGAGGAACCGAAACCAGTATCACGAGCGGGTCACGCAGTGATTCGAACTGGATAGCCAGAACAAGGAAGATTACTGCCAGTGCCAACATGAAGGTACCGACCAGAGCACTGCCTTCAGTCACATACTGACGGGACTCACCCAAATAGTCATGTTGGTAGCCTGCGGGTAGCTTCTCTTTGGCGACGTTTTCAAACCAAGCAATGGCATCGCCCATTGGCATACCGGCTGCCGCAACACTGATAGTGGCAGAATTCAGCTGGTTGAAGTGTGGCAGTGCACGAGGCTCTGCAATTACATCAATAGTGATCAATGAACCCAGAGGAATGGCGTCACCATTGGCAGCGCGCACGTAATAACCCTCAATCGACTCAGGATTCAGGCGGTATTTACGCTCTACCTGTGGAATTACTTCATACGAGCGGCCATCAAGGTCGATACGGTTTACGTAACCGTCTGCATCATGGTACCTAAAGTGATACCGATATCTTGCATGGTCACACCATATGCGCCAGCTTTATCCTTATCGATGTTGATTTTCATCGTGGCAGAATCAAAGTTCAAATCCATGTCTGAATAAACAAACTGCGGATTGCTCTTCACTTCTGCCAGCACATCAGAGGCAACTTGGAACAGGCTCTCGAAGTTATTCGGCGTGGTGATCACGAACTGAATTGGCAAACCTGATGAAGCACCTGGAAGTTCTGGCATCTGGAACGTCGTTACCGCCATGCCAGGAATGTCTTTCACTTCTTCTGCCATACGGGCAACGACTTCAGCCTGACTAGCTTCACGCTCACTCCATGGAACCAATGAGGCAATACCAAATGCCTGATTTGACTTTGGTACACCGGAGAAGACTTGTGAAAAAGCAACTTCTGGCTGCTCTGCAAGCTTCTTGTTCACTTCATCCATGGTGTTTTCGATGTAATCAAGGTTGGCTGTCGACGGTGCCGTACCCATCATCACCAGTACGCCTTTGTCCTCTGCGGGTGCCAGTTCACTCGGGATGAGTTTGAACAGCATTGGCAGGCTGAGGAAGATAATGACTGCAAAGGTAATCACGACTGGACGCATACTCATGATAGTACCCAGCATTTTCGCGTAACGTTCAGTCATACCATCAAGGAAATGGTGAACTTTAGATTCGAACTTGCTCGGTTTCTCATTGGCTTTCAGCATCTTCGAACACATCATAGGAGACAGTGTCAGTGCGATAATGCCTGAGACAAATACAGCCCCCGCGAGTGTCAGGGCAAACTCTTTGAATAGAGAGCCTGTAATACCACCCATCAAGGCGATAGGGGCGTATACCGCTGCCAGTGTCAGCGTCATCGAAATAACGGGCACTGCAATTTCACGGGTACCAATGATGGCAGCCCTGAAAGGCGATTCGCCAAGCTTGATGTGACGGTCAACGTTCTCTAGAACAACGATCGCATCGTCCACCACCAGACCGATGGCCAGCACCATGGCGAGCAGTGTCATCAGATTCAAGGAGAAGCCGAATAACTCCATCATCATCGCTACGCCAATCAAAGACAGTGGAATAGTAATGATTGGAATAAGGACGGCACGGAATGAACCCAAAAACAGGGTGATCACGACAAGTACAATCAAAGCGGCTTCAATGATGGTCTTAACAACCTCATGAATTGATTCATTGATAGCGACAGTGGAGTCATACATCACCTTCATGGTGATGTTTTCTGGCATATTGCTTTCTAGCTCAGGCAATTTCGCCAGGATATCAGCGGCAATGTTGATAGGGTTGGCCGTCGGCGCAGCATTGATTGCGGCAACGACAGCTTCAGAACCGTTTGCGGTTGCTCGGTACACATCATGGCTTTTCTCCAGAGATACTGAGGCAATATCACCGAGTCGAATAACCTGTCCTTCCTGCGTCGCCACAACCAGACGCTTCAGCTCTTCAGTGCTTGAAACCTGTGTATCAGCCGCACCGTTGTAGACCATGTAAGTGCCAACCGCTTGGCCTGTCGCCGACTGGAAGTTGTTTGCATTCAACACGCCCATGACGTCTGTAGCGGTGAGGTTAAACGCGGCCATTTTAGCAGGGTCCAGCCATACACGTAGCGCGTATTTCAGACCGCCGTACAGGTCGATGCTGGCTACGCCATTGACGGTAAATAGCTGTGGTTTAGTCACACGCTCCAAGTAGTCAGTAATTTGGCTGGAATCGAGGTCTTTAGATGTAAAACCAATGTACATTACAGCGGTTGTTGAACCGGTCGACATCGAAACTGACGGGTCTTCTGACTCACTCGGCAACTGTGCACGCACCGAGTTAACCTTGGCAAGAATATCTGCCAGAGCCGCATTTGGGTCTGTATTGAGCTTCATGTATGCCGTAATGGTAGATTTACCCAATACGGATTCAGACGTCATGAAATCAATGTTGTCTGCTTGCGCAACGGCTTGCTCCAGAGGTGTGGTAATAAACCCCTGAATAAGGTCGGCACTGGCACCGTAGTAACCTGTGCTAATGGTGACCACCGTATTGGTCATATCCGGGTATTCCCGAACCTGCATCTTAAACATCGACTGCAGGCCTAGCAGGGCGATAAGAAAGCTTATCGAGATCGCCAATACCGGACGTTTTATAAATATATCGGTAAATTTCATTGCGATCCCTTACAGCTGTGGCAGCTCGGCTGGTGGGTTCAGTGCGTCGCTCTCGACCATTCGCACTTTCGATTTGTTACTTAGACGCACTTGACCGGATGTCACGACACGGTCGCCTGCTTTCAGACCTTCCACAATGTGTGCGATGTGCCCCTTACGCTCTGCTACCTTCACAACCTGCTGTTTGGCGCGGGTTTCACCTTCTTCGTCTTCGTACAGTACGAACACATTATCGCCATACAGGGCAAAATTGATGGCTGTTTGGTCGACGACGATTTGGTCTTCGACTGTCGGCAGAATGATGTTTGCGCGAGCAAACATTCCTGAACGAAGTTGGCCATGGTTATTTGGAATGCTCGCTTGAACCTGAATCAAACCGCTTTGGAAGTTAACAGCAGGCTCAATAGCACTGATTTTTCCAGTAAACGGAGTGTTCGGGTAAGCATCCACAGAGATATCGACTTGTTGACCCAGAGTAATTTTCGCGATGTCAGTTTGAGGAATGGTGAAGCGAAGACGCATCACGGAGGTATCTTCCAAGCGGACGATTTCATTACCTGGTTGCAGGTATTCACCCAAATAAACGTTACGCAGACCCACGATACCGTCAAACGGGGCATCAATGGTGCGGCGGTCGATTGAAGCTTTCAGGCTTTCAACATCAGCTTGTAGTGAACGGAAGTTTGCTTCGGCTTCATCCAATGCTTCTTTCGAAATTGAGCCTTGGCGGAACAGACCTTGGTAGCGCTTGAACTTGGCTTCCGCTGCAGGCAAGCGAGCTTGTGTACTTTTTAGGTTTGCAACTTCTACTTTTGAATCCAAGGTAAGAAGTACATCACCAGTGCGCACAGTTTGGCCCGATTCGAAATTGATGCGATCAATGATACCGCTTACTTCCGTTGTTAACGTGACACCTTGGTTTGGCTCAACAAAGCCAATAGCTTCAATGGTTGGTACCCATTGCGCCGTTTCAAGTGTGGCAACAGTTACCGGAAACTCCGGCTCAGGCATGTTCTTAAACTGCTCATACTTCTGCATGTTCTCATTCAGTTTGTAGAGAACAGGTGCTGCCATTGCGGCAACAATAGCGAGCATGATTACCCATTTCTTCATTATTTAGATAACTCCGATTCTGTATGAAGGCTGATAGCGTCCCAGCAAGCGTTAATAACCGCTTCTAAAGCAGAAGCGTCAAGGTTTATAACCCCTCGAACCTGTTTGCGAGCTAAACAGATGGCAGGTTCAATGCCAATACTGGATAGCACGTCAGTGCCCAAGGGTTTAAATTCTCCGTTCGCGATGCCGTGTTGAAAAAAGTGGTGAATAGGGGCGAAGGCTTCGCGTTCCGACATTTTTTGTTCGTGCGTGTTCTCGTACGGCAAGCTGTCGAACTGCTCGCGGTTGATGGCGTTGTCATCACGGCTGATGGTCAACTCCCACGCATTGCGCCAGAAGATGTTAAATTGCTCTCTCAGAGATTGCTCCTCCGAATAGCCCACCATCATCTTTTCTGCACAATGCTCAACAACATGTGCGCGCAGTTGTATCAGCAGGTCGTTTTTATCTGAGAAGTAGCGATAAATCGTTCCTGCGGCCACGCCCGCTTCCTTGGCAACCATCTGCATCGACAGGCGATCAAAGCCATGTTTTGCAAGCAATCTTTCCGTTGCTTCTAGAATTTGAGTTTTCTTATCCGACATAAAACGAGATAAGTGAATGAACGTTCATTCATTGTATTAATATTGATACACACTTCAAGACAAGACTGTAAAAAATTTGTTCATTTTTTTTGTGTGATGAGGTGAAGAACCTTTCCGTTTACAATAGAGAGGCAAATCGCTGTGAAGAGAGAATGAGGACACCATGAAACTGAACCCTGCCCAAAATGATGCTGTGCACCATGTGTCGGGCCCGTGCTTAGTATTGGCAGGAGCGGGATCGGGTAAAACGCGCGTTATTACCAACAAAATCGCGTACTTAGTCCAGCAGTGTGGCTACAAGGCGCGCCACATTGCGGCGGTGACCTTTACCAACAAAGCGGCGCGTGAGATGAAAGAGCGCGTTGGTCAGACGCTAAATCGTCAGGAAGCACGGGGCTTAATGGTCTCGACCTTCCACACGCTGGGTCTGAACATCATCCGTCGTGAGTACAAAAGCCTGGGTTTGAAAGCGGGCTTCTCTTTGTTCGATGACCAAGACCAAATGGCACTGTTAAAAGAGCTGACGGAAGAGCAACTCGACGGTGACAAAGATCTGCTTAAACAGCTGTTGCACACCATCTCGAACTGGAAGAACGATATGCTGACGCCGCAACAGGCGCAGAGTGTGGCGGTGGGAGAGCGTGATCAGCTATTTGCTCATTGCTACGTCTTGTATCAAAAGCAAATGAAAGCCTATAACGCACTGGATTTTGATGACTTGATCTTGATGCCGGTGATTTTGCTCAAAACCAACCAAGAAGTGCGCGAACGCTGGCAAAGCAAAATTCGCTACTTGCTGGTGGATGAATACCAAGATACCAACACCAGCCAATACCAATTGGTGAAACTGCTGGTGGGTGAGCGTGCGCGCTTTACCGTGGTAGGGGATGACGACCAATCTATTTATAGCTGGCGTGGCGCGCAGCCGAAGAACCTGATGATGCTGAGTCAGGACTTCCCGAGCCTGAAAGTGATCAAGCTTGAGCAGAATTACCGTTCGACCAGCCGTATTTTGCGCTCGGCCAACATTTTGATTGCTAACAACCCGCACGTGTTTGAGAAAACCCTGTTCTCTGCGCTGCCGGATGGCGAAATGCTGAAAGTGCTTAAAGCCAACAATGAAGACCACGAAGCTGAACGTGTGGTCGGTGAAATCATTGCCCATCGCTATATGCATCGCTCAGATTACAAAGACTATGCCATCTTGTATCGCGGTAATCACCAATCACGCTTGTTTGAAAAAGCCCTGATGCAAAACCGTATCCCGTACAAAATCTCTGGCGGTACCTCGTTCTTTGCGCGTGCGGAAATCAAAGACATCATGGCTTACCTTCGCTTGCTGACAAACCAAGATGATGACAATGCATTTCTGCGTATCGTGAATACGCCGCGTCGTGAGATTGGCCCTGTGACACTGGAAAAGCTCGGCACTTACGCCAACATGCGTGGCAAAAGCTTGTTTGCTGCGAGCTTGGAACTGGGCTTACAACAGCATCTTACGGGGCGCGGGTTAGAGTCGTTACAACGCTTTACACGCTGGATTGTGGAACTGTCGGATCAGTTTGAGCGTGGCGATGCGGTCGATGCAGTGCGTTCACTGGTGCGTGATTCACATTACGAAGATTGGTTGTACGAGACCGCATCGAGTCCGAAAGCGGCAGAAATGCAGATGAAGAACGTCTCTGATCTGTATGGCTGGATTGTCGCTGACCTGGAAGGGGACAACTACGACAATGAGCCAAAGACACTGAGAGAAGTGGTCCAGCGCTTGACGCTTCGCGACATGATGGAACGTGGTGAAGACAGTGATGATGCTGACCAAGTGCAGCTAATGACGCTGCATGCGTCGAAAGGCCTGGAGTTCCCTTACGTGTATTTGATTGGCATGGAAGAAGGCTTGCTGCCGCACCAATCGAGTATCGATGAAGACAATGTCGAAGAAGAACGTCGTTTGGCGTACGTGGGGATCACTCGCGCGCAAAAAGAAATGACCTTTACCTTGTGTAAAGAGCGCCGACAGTATGGCGAACTGATCAAGCCAATGCCGAGCCGTTTTCTTGAAGAGCTTCCTTACGACGATGTGGAGTGGGAAGAGAACAGAAAACCGCAAACGCAAGAAGAGCGAATGGCAAAAGGGCAGGCTGCGATTGCTAACCTTCGCGCCATGCTGAAAAAAGACTAAAACAAAAAAGCGACCATCTGGTCGCTTTTTTCATGTCTTGGGGTGTTACTGCTCGAGCATGTAGTCAATGGTCGCGATGATCTCGTCATCCGAACAGTCCATACAGGTGCCTTTCGCTGGCATGCCGTTGAAACCGTTGATTGCGTGATTGTTCAGGATGTCACGACCCTGAGCAATACGTGGTTCCCAAGCCGCAGCGTCACCAATTTTCGGTGCGCCAGCTACGCCAGTGGTGTGACAGGCCATACAGAAGGTGTTGTAAATGGTTTCGCCTGTACGTGGGCCTGATGGTGCCGCGGCGGTTTCAACGACCGGTGCTTCACCGTCAAGATAAACAGAACCAACCGGGGCGATACGTTCAGCAATGGCTTCTTCAGACATATCAGCAGCATGTGCTGCAGTTATCAGAGACAGAGCTGTAACGGCCGACATGGCTAGACGACGTAAAAAAATTCCCTTTGCGCTCACGATTGCACTCCCAATTTCATTTATCGCTCCGACGGATCGGGCGTTTTTTATGCGGTTAGCTATTTTTATCACAATTCATTTTGAGTGATCGGCAAAATAGGGCGACCTTTTTCGTAATTGTGATGAAGTAAACGTCGAAGTTAATCACAAATTACGTTAACTCCGTGTAAACATTACGTGATTATAGCTCTTTAGATTGTTGCAGGGAACCGTTATGATGGCCACTCCCCGCACTGTTTTTAGCCTTATTGGGTAAAATTAAACCATTCAGGAAAAAAATTAAAAAAAGTGCTAGACGGCAAGGAGCGATCTCCGTAATATTCGACTCCGCCGACAGGGGCAAGCGCCCGTAGCTCAGCTGGATAGAGCGTTGGCCTCCGGAGCCAAAGGTCGCAGGTTCGAATCCTGTCGGGTGCGCCAATCCGGAAAAGAAATTTTGGCGAAATATTTGTGGTGGCTGTAGCTCAGTTGGTAGAGTCCCGGATTGTGATTCCGGTTGTCGCGGGTTCAAGTCCCGTCAGCCACCCCACTCGGTGAATAGCGCAGTTTGGTAGCGCATCTGGTTTGGGACCAGAGGGTCGGGGGTTCGAATCCCTCTTCACCGACCACATTTAGAGAGCCCGCTAAGCTAAGCGGGCTTTCGTCGTTTTAGACTGAGTTTTTGAGTCTTTACTCATGAAGTCAGACGGGGAGCCAGCCCGGACAAGAAACTCGGCAAAATATTGTGGTGGCTGTAGCTCAGTTGGTAGAGTCCCGGATTGTGATTCCGGTTGTCGCGGGTTCAAGTCCCGTCAGCCACCCCACTCGGTGAATAGCGCAGTTTGGTAGCGCATCTGGTTTGGGACCAGAGGGTCGGGGGTTCGAATCCCTCTTCACCGACCACATTCAGAAAAAGCCCGCTCTACTGAGCGGGCTTTTTCGTCTCTGGCGTTTGCGCATTTGCTGTAGCGTCGGATACACGCTCCTCTTATATACCCTCTGACATCTCCAGTTTTTCGTACGCGCTTTTATTTCAGTGAGTTAGTAAGCAGTATTGCTACGAAGTACATCTACAGGGCTTCTGTCTTTTTGTGCTTATTTTGTCTTTCCTCTTTATATATCCGTTTTTACCGACAATCCGTCTGTTTGGAATGCCCGTTCGAATCGACGGCGAGGGGCTTTGCGCTTTTTTCACCTCGCTTCGTAGACTTGATACGGCAGACTCAAACAGAAATGGCGAAGATAAGGGCAGCAATTGTGGTTTTTGTTCACATAATTCAGCAAAAAATGTCGTGTTAATGGCTCATATGAAGTCATTTGTTATGAAAACTTTACGTGTTACTGAATAGATAACCATTTCCTTGTTTGAGTGCTGTTTTTTCTCCCGTTACATTGTGATGCGAGGGAAATCAGTGTGCCAGAAAGAGAATTTGCTTCTTTTAACATGTTGCTAATAGTAAATATGGTGAATATTTATTCGACTGGAACACAAAATTATGGCAAATAGTTTTAGATTGTTGATTTCTCGTAAAACATTTGCCAGATTGTAGGTCGAAATTTGGTCTTGTTTTTGATCTAAACAGGGATTTGTTTTCAGACAGGCACGGAATTGTGCAGTATCAAGGGTCTGGTCAATGGCATTACTGGAAGTAAAAAACCTTCGTATTGAATATCCGTCTCGTCACGGTGTGTTTGCCGCAGTGAAAAATCTTTCTTTCTCTATTGAGAGAGGAGAGATTGTTGGTGTGGTCGGTGAGTCGGGTGCAGGTAAATCTACGGTGGGTAACGCCGTTATTGACCTTTTAAGTCCTCCTGGCCATGTTGCCAGCGGCGAAGTGTTTCTCGATGGCGAGAAAATCTCGGGGTTGTCTGCGGAAAAAATGCGTCACTACCGTGGCGCGCGCATTGGGTTTATCTTCCAAGACCCAATGACATCCCTCAATCCACTGTTTACGGTGGAGCAGCAACTGGTTGAGACGATCACCACTAACTTGAAGGTCAGTGAAGACGAAGCGAAAACTCGCGCCGTTGCCCTGATGGAGCAAGTAGGGATTCCTGAGCCGAATCTTCGTATTAAACAGTATCCGCATCAGTTCTCTGGCGGTATGCGTCAGCGTGTGGTGATTGCCATCGCGCTAGCTGGCGAACCCGATCTTATTATTGCCGATGAGCCGACGACGGCACTCGACGTGTCGATTCAGGATCAAATCCTGAATCTGATTCGCTCTTTGTGTGTGCAAAAAAACGTGGGCTGTATGCTAGTCACCCACGACATGGGTGTGGTGTCGAATGTCACGGACAAAATTGCCGTGATGTATCGTGGCGATCTGGTGGAATTTGGCGAAACGGCCAAGGTATTGAATACCCCAGAGCATCCTTACACCCGCAGCCTCATTTCAGCGGTACCACGCTCGGACATCAAACTCGATCGCTTCCCTTTGGTGAGCTATATCGAAGAAGCGGTAGAAATGAAGCCGCTGGATGTGAAAACCCACTGGTTAGGACAGAGTCAAGATCAGCGCCAATACCAAGGCTCGCTGCTGCGTGTTGAGAACGTCAATCTTCGCTTTATCACCAAAGACTCTTTCTTCGAAAACCGCCGTGAGTATGTGCAGGCATCCAACAATGTTAGCTTTGAAGTCAACGAAGGGGAAACCTTCGGGCTGGTGGGTGAGTCGGGGTCGGGTAAATCGACCATTGCGCGTGTAATTGCCGGCCTTTATCCACCTAACTCGGGTCAGGTGTGGTTTGAAGGCGTTGATCTCACCGCCATGAAGAGCGAAGCACAGCGTCGCCCTATGCGTCGTCAGATGCAGATGGTGTTCCAAAACCCGTATTCGTCGATGAACCCGCGCATGAAAGTGCAGGACATCATCGCTGAACCTATTCGTTTCCATAAGCTTGCAGATAACGAGAGCCAGATCCGCCAAATCGTCGGCGATCTTTTGGATCACGTCGGGTTGGGGCGTGCCAGTGGTATTAAGTACCCGCATGAGTTTTCGGGTGGTCAGCGTCAGCGCATTTCGATTGCCCGTGCACTTGCGACGCGTCCTCGTCTTCTGATCTGTGATGAGCCAACGTCGGCACTGGATGTGTCCGTACAGGCGCAAATTCTGAATCTGCTGAAAGACCTGCAGCAAGAGCTCAATCTCACCATGCTGTTTATCAGCCATGACTTGCCTGTTATCCGCCAGATGTGTGACCGCATCGGCGTGATGCAGCACGGCACTCTGCTGGAAGTCGCCCCCACGGAAGCCTTGTTCCGTGATCCTCAGCATGAATACAGCAAGAAGCTGATTTCACTGATGCCTGAGTTTAAGGGAATGAGTGCCGCATCTTCTGCGGAAACCGTGAGTTAAAAATCCAAACATGCCGTGGGTGGAAGGATGGTTGTGTTCATCCACGGCTTCAATTTGCAAAACACAACATCTCGGGAGCCACGCTCCCTGCATAAGGAGTCATGCAATGAAAACCTTTAAGAGCAAAATCGCACTTGCATGATGGCTGCAGGCCTGAGTTTCGCAGCTTCTGCTGCTGATATTACCGTTGCGTATGATGCGGACCCAGTATCACTGGACCCGCATGAGCAACTGTCTGGCGGTACGCTGCAAATGTCTCACATGGTCTTCGACCCGCTGGTGCGCTGGACGCAAGACCTGCAATTCGAGCCACGTCTGGCAACAAGCTGGGAGCGTATCGACGATACCACTGTCCGTTTCAATCTCCGTAAAGACGTTAAATTCCACTCAGGTAACGACTTCAATGCTGATGACGTTGTGTGGACCGTTGAGCGTCTGAAAGCCTCTCCGGACTTTAAAGGTATCTTCACCCCAATCGCGTCAGTGAAAAAAGTCGATGATTACACCGTCGATTTCGTCACTGATGGGCCATACCCGCTGGTGCTGCAAACCATGACCTATGTCTTCCCAATGGATGCAGAATACTACTCTGGCACCACTGCGGATGGTAAAGACAAAGCCGAAATTCAGAAAAGCGGTTCAACCTTCGCATCAACCAATGTATCAGGCACGGGGCCTTTCACGGTGAAATCTCGTGAGCAGGGCGTGAAAGTGGAATTCGACCGCTTTGACGATTACTGGGATACCGAAAGCCCAGGTAACGTAGACAACCTGACGCTGGTACCTATCAAGGAAGATGCGACCCGCGTAGCGGCACTGCTGTCTGGCGACGTTGACATGATTGCGCCGGTATCGCCGAACGATCACAAGCGTATCGAGCGTGCGGACGGTATCGATCTGGTGACACTGCCAGGTACCCGTATCATCACTTTCCAATTGAACCAAAGCGTGTCTGAGCCGCTGAAAGACCCACGTGTTCGTCAAGCTATTGCTTACGCGGTTAACAATGACGGCATCGTGAAGAAAATCATGAAAGGCTTCGGTACCACGGCTTCTCAACAAAGTCCTGCTGGCTACGCTGGCCACAATGAAGACTTGGCACCACGTTACGATCTGAAAAAAGCCAAATCGCTGATGGAAGAAGCGGGTTACGGTGACGGCTTTGCCTTGACCATGATTGCGCCAAATAACCGTTATGTGAACGATGAGAAAATCGCGCAAGCGGTATCCGCAATGCTGTCGAAAATCGGCATCAAAGTTGACCTGCAAACCATGCCTAAAGCGCAATACTGGCCGGAGTTCGACAAGTGTGCCGCTGGCATGCAGATGATTGGCTGGCACTCTGATACCGAAGACTCAGCGAACTTTACTGAGTTCCTGACCATGACCCGCAATGCAGACACAGGTAAAGGCCAATACAACTGTGGTCACTACTCGAATGCAGAAGTCGACAAGCTGGTGGAAGCGGCAAACGTAGAGACCGATCCAGCGAAACGTGCGCAGATGCTGAAAGACGTAGAAGCCATGCTGTACAACGACGCTGCGTTCTTGCCACTGCATTGGCAAAACCTGGCGTGGGCGGCGAAATCTAACGTAGACATTCAACCAATCGTTAACGCTATGGACTTCCCATACTTTGGCGATCTGGTCGTGACTGAGAAGTAAGTGTGCGGTTCTGGCTCCGGTATTTGCCGGAGCAGTTTGCGGTTAGTGAGGCGATGAATGTTTACGTTTTTTGTTAAGCGCCTGTTTCAGGCACTGATAGTGATGTTTGTGATCAGTCTGGTGGCGTTTTCCATCCAGGACAATCTTGGCGATCCCTTGCGCGAGCTGGTCGGACAGTCTGTGTCTGAAGCCGAGCGTAATGCCCTGCGCGATGAGATGGGGTTGAACGATCCCTTCTTGGTGAAATACGGGCGTTTTATTTCGAATGCGATAGAGGGTGATCTTGGGACGTCTTACTTCTATAAACGCCCAGTTGTCGACGTTATTCTTGATAAGCTAGTTGCCACTTTAGAGCTGGTGGTTGCTGCTTCTATCATCATTATTCTTGTGTCCATCCCACTTGGGGTGTACTCCGCAATTCACCCAAACAGCATACTGACCAAGGTCATTATGGGGGTGAGTATCGTCGGTATTTCGGTTCCAGTCTTTTTGACGGCCATTATGTTGATGTACGTGTTCGCGATTGAGCTGAACTGGCTGCCGTCATACGGGCGAGGCGATACGGCCAACTGGTTTGGCTGGGACTCTGGCTTCTTTACTCTTGATGGCCTTGCGCACTTGGTGCTTCCAGCAATTTCCCTTTCTTCTATCATGTTGCCGCTTTTCATCCGTCTGGTTCGCTCGGAAATGCTTGAAGCGCTGGGAACGGAATACGTGAAATTTGCCCGTGCGAAAGGCCTGCCAGAGAAAAAGGTGCAGTATCAACACGCACTGAAAAACACCATGCTGCCGGTTGTTACCGTCGGCGGTGTTCAGATAGGTACCATGGTGGCCTACACCATTTTGACCGAGACGGTCTTCCAATGGCCGGGCACGGGGTTCTTGTTCCTTGAAGCGATTAACCGCGTCGACACGCCTTTGATTACGGCGTATGTCATCTTCGTTGGCCTTCTGTTTGTGGTGACCAATACCTTGGTTGACCTGCTTTATGGCCTGATCAACCCAACGGTTAATCTGACTGGTAAAGGAGCATAACCATGAGCACTGTATCGTCAAAAGCACCGTCTCGTTGGCAAAGCTTCCTTGAGTCGGACTTCTTTTACTATTTCAAACGCGACAAAGTGGCGATGGCAAGCTTCGCCGCCTTTGTCTTCTTTGCACTGGTCGCGATTTTTGCGCCTATGCTGGCTCCGGCTAACCCCTATGATTTAACCACCATCGACATCATGGACTCTGAGCTTCCGCCAAGCTGGATGGAGTGGGGGGACGAACGTTTTCTGTTTGGTACCGACAACCAAGGGCGCGATATTCTGTCAACCATCATGTATGGCCTGCGTATCTCGCTCATCATTGGTTTGGGGGCCGTCGCACTGCAGCTTTTCTTGGGTATCGTGATTGGTTTGAGTGCCGGTTACTTCGGTGGCCGTGTAGATAGCGTTCTGATGCGTATTGCAGATGTGCAGCTGTCTTTCTCGACCATGATGGTGGCAATCATCGTCTCTGCGATATTTAAAGCGAGCTTTGGCAGTGAGTTTTACAGCAAGTACGCCATTTTGATGCTGGTGGTGATCATCGGTGTCGCCGAATGGCCGCAGTATGCGCGTACCGTACGTGCAACCGTGCTGGCTGAGAAAAAGAAAGAGTACGTGGAAGCAGCGCAGGTGATGGGACTGAAATCTCCTCGTATCATGTTCCACCATATCTTGCCGAACTGTCTGTCACCGATTTTGGTTATCTCAACCGTGCAAGTGGCAAATGCCATCATGTCGGAAGCGGCACTGTCCTTCCTTGGACTGGGTATGCCAGTTGACATGCCATCGCTGGGCTCGCTGATAAGTATCGGTTTTACCTATATTTTTTCAGGGTCTTGGTGGATAACCGCCTTCCCAGGGATCATTCTGGTGCTGTTAGTGCTGGTGATTAACCTTCTGGGTGACTGGTTACGAGATGTCTTCAATCCCAAGGTGTACAAGGGATAAACACCAAAAGGGCAGCCAAGGCTGTCCTTTTTTCTTGTCTTTTTTTGTGAACTTACGCGTATTCTCCCCAATTTAGAACTAAGCTAACTATCTAACAACTCGAAAAAAACACGCCATTTTGGGGAGAGGCAACATGGACGCAACGCGCCTTACGTTTCTGTGTGTTTTGTTCGCACCTTTTATGCTTCTTGCACCTTTGCACGCAGAGGAAAAAGGGTGTGTGCCTGACATCCAATCCGGATGGAAGGTGGTTTCTGATGGTTCTTGTCCTATCGGCGATGGCCTTTGGGGCAGAGATCCAGTGTCTGATAAAGGGCAATTCTGGGTTCAATGCGGCATGCTCAAAAGCCTGCCGAAAAACTGGTTTGCTACCGATCTTCACCGCGCGGTCTTACAAGACCAAATCGTGCTTCTTGAAGAAGGTAGTGAATACCGCTGTCTAGCGGGCCCTTACGATCGCTATTCCATTGCTCAGAAAGTAAGAGATGCCATGCGCAAGCAAGCGTCACTCAAAACTGCATTTGTCCGTGAAGTTGCCCCTTCTGAGGCAATGGAAAGCACTGAGCCAGTTGCGGTTGCGGCAGTGGCACTGGCTGCACCCGTAGTGGTGGCAGAGCCTGTCGTTGCGCCTGTTGAAGTGGTACCCGAGGTGTTGGATACGGCGGTGATGGACACTAAGGTAATGGAGGTCGCAGAGACAGTCGAGCCTGAAGTACTGGCCGTCGCTGACATTCCTACGCCAGAACCTGAGCCAGTTCCTGAAGTGAAAGAAGAAAAGCCTAAAGCGGTCGTGAAGAGGGTGCCACGCAACAAGCGAAGTCGGTCCTATGTAGATGTCGCAGGGCTGCAATCTCCCAAGCCAAGAGGGGATGAGCAGCGTTACACCGACGGCGGAATCGCATGGTGGCGCGCGACTTATGACGAAGCGCGCAGAGCCTGTGAAAAAGACGGTATGTCGCTGGTATCTCTCAACACGCTAAAAACCTTGTCACGACAAGCGGAAACCCGGGACGCGTTTCCCAAACGCTTGCCCTATTGGGTGAAGGAGAACAGAGCATTCGATGTCGTCATGATGGTGCCGATGCCACTTAGAGGAAGCTCGCTGATACACGTGATGTGTGAAGAATAAAAAAAGCGGCCGATTGGCCGCTTTTTTAAATGATTAGCTTTTCACTTTTTGCATTACTTGGCGGCTGTCTAATGTGCCATCCATTTTGTATTTGTAACGCGTCAAGATACCTTCGTCCCAAGCTTTACCAGCAGGTTGGTATTCCCATTTGATCACAAACTGCTTAGAGCATGAGCTGCCTGGAATGTAGTTATTATCATCACAGAACAGAACACCAGAGTTAAGCTCGGTCAATGTTGCCTTAGATTCACGGCCGGCTTGGTTGAACCACCAGTAATCAATTGAAGCCAGTGCTGCATAGTCATGAGCTTCTGTCTCAATTGGCTCCGCAGAGGTATCACCGCCGTCACTGCTACACTCAGTGCCACTCATCGTTAGGCCTTTGCTATCAAAAGCAAAATTTAGTTTCGCGATGTCGCCATTTTCACATACAGATGTCTCTACCCAATCACCAACAAAGTCGACGTAACGGTCTTCGCTCTTAGAGTTGGTTGTGTAGTAGAAGTCCATGTAAGTGGTAGTACGACCATTACAGCTGGTTTCGTCTGCCGATGTACACTTGATTTTCTTGCGAGCAACAGTGTGAACACCGGTAATTGGGTCGTAGAAGCCTGATTGGATTTCACGCTGCCAGTCTTCTGAACCACTGTTGTCAGTATTGTCGTCACGCATGTCGTCGGTAAGGGCGTTTAGCGTTAGTGACGTACAACCTGTTGCGGTGTCAGCACATGCTAGTGGGCCGAAATCAGGAATGCTTTCCCACGTATCTTTCTCATCGGTCTGAAGCTCTTTCGATTTATCCAACAAAATCGTTTTAAAGTGCGCATTCACATCAGAGGAGCTGTAGTAGTCATTTGTTCCTGCCAACGTAGTTACGCCATCAGACTCGAACTTGAAAAGCATAGTCGTCATGCCGCGAGTATCGTTGAACTCCTCTTCAGTCAGGGTTTTATCTGCGTGGATAAACAGGCTCTCAGCACCGTCTGGTGTGTTAGCAACTGTCAGTGATGAGGAGATGAAACGAACTACCTTACCGTTGTCTAGTGCGAAATCAGAAATAGCTTTGTCGTCACCACGTTTGTATTCACTAGAATCCAAAACGCTTGTCATGTGCGCCAATGCTGTCTCTTCATCAACAATTTCTGAAGCACCCATTGCGGTCAAAAAGTTTTCAACACTGTCTTTGCTGCTGAGTACAACATTGCTTAGTAGTTTGGCAATTCTTGGATCGTTCATAGAACGAAGCTCTTCTGGAACGGTCAACATTCCCGTTGCATCACCACCCGCCATTTTATCGAGTGTTTGCAGCAAAATAGCAGTGTTTAGTGCGCTGTTATATTTGCCGGCACCTTCAAATGGCGTGATGATACCGCGACCAGATGCTGCACCAATCTTGATGCCATTTTCGCCACCAATAAAGAAGGTTACGGTTTCACCTTCACGAGCATTAAATGAGCCTTCTGCATCAGTAATGCCAGTGGTACCTGAGCTAGTTTTATAGAATAACCCTTCAACTGCAGCATCAACGAATTTACCTGTAAAGGCTTCTCCGTATGTTGGTGTCGTTGGATTAACTGATGTTGTTGATTCATCGTCATTACAGCCAGCCAGAACCAGTGCAACAGACGCTGCCAAGATTGAAGCTTTAAAGTTCATTTCTCACCCTAAACGAATATTTATGTAAATGCGTGTTATCGCCAAATCACTAAAAGATCTGAGATTTTTGGAATGCATGTCTAAATATTTGAAAGAAATGGCGAATTCAATACGCCTTCTTTTTGTGAGAGTACTTTTTGTTGCTTTTTGAGTGTTTGAATTTTTGTATTGTGAGCTGACGCACTTAGTCCAAGTATTTAGTGGTGAAACAGGTTTTTCTTGTATGAAGAGGGTTGTTAACTTTTCCTTATTTCTTATGTGTTTATATTCAAAAATGACGAATAAAAAAAGCGGCCGATTGGCCGCTTTCTCTTTACCTGTATGATGCTTAACGCATAGTAACGAATTCTTCCGAACCCGTAGGGTGGATCGCCACCACGCTGTCAAAGTCAGCTTTGGTTGCGCCCATCTTCATTGCCACGCCAAAGCCTTGGATCATCTCATCCACAGCGAAGCCAATACCGTGTAGACCGACAACGGTTTCTTCTTCGCCTGCACACACCAGCTTCATTTTGCAAGGCTGACGGTGTTGGGTGACGGCGGTGTACATCGCGGTGAAGCTTGAGGTGTAAACCTTCACGTTGTCTTCGCCATATTGTGCTTTCGCGTCTTGCTCGGTCAGGCCGATGGTGCCGATTGGCGGGTGGCTAAAGACAACGGTCGGTACCAAGTTGTAATCCATCTTGGCGTCGGTTTTGCCGTTGAACAGACGCTCAGACAGCTGACGACCGGCTTTCACTGCCACAGGTGTCAGCTCGATGCCGCCTTCCATGATGTCGCCCACACAGTAGATGCCAGACACGTTCGTGTTCTGGTACTCATCCACTTTGATGTAGCCGTAGTCGTTAGTTTCAACGCCAGCGGCTGCCAGATTGATCTTGTCTGTGGTTGGATGACGGCCGATTGCCAGATCAACACATCGGTGTTGTGGCTTGCGCCGCTTTCAAAGTACAGCGTCAGTGTGCCGTCGGCTTCTTTGACCACTTCTTTTGGTACTGAATGGTTGTGAAGGCTTGGGCCTTCTTTTTCCATCACTTCAACCAGCGTATCGACAATCATCGGGTCGAAGGTGCGAAGCGGGGTTTCTTTGCGGACAAACAGATGAGTGTCTGTACCTAGTGCATTCAGTACACCCGCGATTTCTACCGCGATGTAGCCTGCGCCGACAACAGCAACGCGTTTAGGCTGCTCGTTCAGTTCGAAGAAACCGTTGGAGTCGATACCGTGTTCTGCGCCTGGAATGTTTGGAATGGTTGGCGCGCCGCCCACAGCGATCAGGATGTTGTCCGCTGTGTATTGCTCACCGTTTACTTCCACGGTTTTGGCATCAACAAATTGACCGAAGCCTTCAATCACTTCGATGTTGTTTTTGCCCAGTACGTTTTCGTACGCAGTGTGGATGCGGCTGATATAAGCCTCACGGTTTTCAACCAGCTTCGCCCAATCAAAGTTGTTGATGGTGGTGTCGAAGCCGTAATCAGGGCCGTACATTTTGATAGCTTCGGCAACTTGTGCACCGTGCCACATGACTTTTTTCGGCACACAGCCGACGTTGACACAGGTACCGCCAAGGTGGCGCGCTTCAATCAGCGCAACTTTTGCACCGTACATGGCTGCACGGTTTGCCGATGCAATACCGCCGCTGCCGCCGCCGATACAAATATAATCAAAATGCTTGGCCATGATTTTCTCCATGTTTTTAATTTTTTATTCCCGATGAATGAGGGAATGCTGACTTTCCCTCATGTTATCAGACCTATTTGATTCTGCCTCTTATTCAGGCACGACCCAATTAACAAAGTGGTGGCCGGTATCAGGGGCGATAACCGACTGCAGCCATGGCAGGATGTCTTTCATCTGCTGCTCAAGCTTCCAAGGTGGGTTGATAACAATCATGCCTGATGCTGTCATTCCACGTTCTTCGGAATCCGGTGCGACACCCAACTCAATTTGTAGGATTTTGCGAATCCCCTGTTTCTCAAGCCCTTTGGTAATAAGGTCAATGTTCTTACGATAAACCACTGGATACCAAATCGCATAGGTGCCTGTTGCCCAGCGCTTCACGCTTTCGTCAATTGCATCTACCACATCCTGATATTCGTGTTTTAGCTCGTAAGGTGGGTCAATCAACACCACGCCACGACGCTCTTTTGGCGGCAAGCTGGCTTTCAAACGCGCGTAGCCGTCTTCTTTGTGCATTTTTACCTGACGGTCGCCGCGAAACTCTTGCAGCAACAGCGGGAAATCGCTTGGGTGAAGCTCGGTGAAAATCGCACGGTCTTGTTCGCGAAGCAGGCTGCGACCTACGCGTGGTGAGCCAGGGTAGTAGCGAAGCTTGTTGCCCTGATTCAGCGATTTAATGGTTTGGATGTAAGGTGCGATATCTTCTGGGATATCGTCACGGTCCCAAATCAGGCCAATGCCTTCTTTGTACTCGCCCGTTTTCGCTGCACGCTCATCAGACAGATCGTAGCGACCCGCACCGCTGTGGGTGTCGTGGTATACAAACGCTTTATCCTTTTGCTTTAGCGATTCAATGATAAGGCTTTGTACGATGTGCTTTACCACATCCGCATGGTTGCCAGCGTGAAAGCTGTGGCGGTAACTGAGCATGGTGAGACCTGCAGAAAAACAAATAAGAAAGTAGCGAGCATTATCGCTTATTGAGAGACCAGATGCAGCAACAGCATTGAAAACGCCTCCATTTGCCGCCATAAATACAAGGTGTGAGATTTTTAAGGAATTGACGATGTCCAACCCGCTGTTAACGTTTACTGATTTGCCTCCCTTTTCTGAAATCAAACCGGAGCACGTTCAGCCTGCGGTTGAGCAGGCAATTGCGGATTGCCGCGCGGCGATTGACGCCGTGCTGGAAAACAACACAGACCCAAGCTGGGATACCATTTGTGAGCCATTGGCCGAGAGCGACGACCACCTAAGTCGCATTTGGTCACCCATCGGCCATATGAATGCCGTGGTGAATAGCAAAGCACTTCGTGAAGCCTATGAAGCCTGTCTGCCGCTATTGTCTGATTACTCCACTTGGGTTGGTCAACACAAGCCGCTTTACGATGCTTACAAAGCCATTAAAGCGCGTGATGACTTTGACTCGCTGACGCTGGCGCAGCAAAAGACCATCACAGATTCTCTGCGCGATTTTGAACTGTCAGGTATTGGTCTGCCACCGAACGAGCAGCACCGTTTTGGCGAAATCAGCAAGCGCCTGTCTGAGCTTTCCTCAACCTTCTCCAATAATGTCCTTGATGCCACCATGGGTTGGACCAAGCAAGTGGCTGACGTTGCAGAGCTGGCAGGCATGCCAGAATCAGCACTGGCAGCAGCGCAAGCCCAGGCGGAAGCGAAAGAGCTAGAAGGCTACCTGCTGACGTTGGATATTCCTTCTTACCTGCCTGTTATGACCTACTGCGACAACCGAGAACTTCGCCGTGAGATGTACGAAGCGTACACCACGCGCGCCTCTGATCGCGGGCCAAACGCTGGGGAGTGGGATAACACTGACCTAATCAATGAAACCCTGCTGCTGAAAAACGAAATCGCACGTCTGCTGGGCTTTGGCACATACAGCGAGCTGTCTTTGGCAACCAAGATGGCAGCGACCACCGATCAGGTGATGACCTTCTTAAATGAACTGGCTGAAAAAGCGCGCCCACAAGGTGAAAAAGAGTTCGCGGCGTTGAATCAGTTCGCCAAGGACACTTACGGTGTTGACGCACTGGAGCCTTGGGATGTTGGCTACTACGCCGAAAAGCTCAAGCAACACCAGTTCAGCATTTCAGATGAAGAGCTGCGCCCATACTTCCCAGAGTCACGTGCGGTGTCTGGTCTGTTTGAAGTGCTCAAGCGTGTGTTTGGCATGGACGTGAAACGTCGCGAAGGCGTCGACGTGTGGCACGAGTCGGTTTCTTTCTACGACATCTTCGATGCCAATGGCGATCTGCGCGGCAGTTTCTACCTTGACCTGTATACACGCGAACACAAACGTGGCGGTGCGTGGATGGATGAGTGCCGTGTGCGCCGAGTGACCGAATCTGGTGACGTTCAAACGCCAGTGGCTTACTTGACCTGTAACTTCAACAAGCCTGTGGGCGGTAAACCTGCACTGTTTACCCATGACGAAGTGGTGACCTTGTTCCACGAGTTCGGCCACGGTATTCACCACATGCTGACCAAAGTAGATATCTCGTCTGTGTCTGGTATCAATGGCGTGCCATGGGATGCGGTTGAGCTGCCAAGTCAGTTCCTCGAAAACTGGTGCTGGCAGGAAGAGGCATTGGCGTTTATCTCTGGTCATTACGAGACTGGCGAGCCACTGCCAAAAGAGATGCTAGATAAGATGCTGGCAGCGAAGAATTACAACTCTGCGATGGGTATGCTGCGTCAGTTGGAATTCGGCCTGTTCGATTTCACCTTGTTCACACGCTTTGATCCTGAAGAAGGTGCGAAAGTGCTGGAAACACTGGCAGACGTGAAAAACCGTGTGGCGGTTGTGCCGTCGCCAGAGTGGAACCGCTTCCCGCATTCTTTCAGCCATATCTTTGCGGGTGGCTACAGCGCAGGCTATTACAGCTACCTGTGGGCAGAGGTGCTGTCTTCAGATGCGTTCAGCCGCTTTGAAGAAGAAGGTATCTTCAACACTGAAACGGGTAACTCGTTCCTAGAGAACATTCTGGAACGTGGTGGCAGTGAGGAGCCGATGGAGCTGTTCAAACGTTTCCGTGGCCGCGAGCCTTCACCTGATGCACTGCTGCGCCACAGCGGCATTGGTGTTTAACTCGCTTATCCAAATAAAAAAGCACGCCAAATGGCGTGCTTTTTTGTGTCTGCGTTAACGCAAAGGTGTTATGCCTCGACGATCAACGGCCAGTAGTTGTCACTTTGGCGTTGCTCTTCGAGCATCAACTCGTTGGCCATCAGTGCGTTGCTTTCAAGCCAGCCTTTTTCCAATGAGAGCGTCAGCGCATCGTCATTCGCATTGAGTGTGAAGGGCGGAATGGCCGTTGCCTCACGGCGGTGACACAAGATCACAGCCAGTCTTAGAAGGCGCAACAGACGGTTTGCGCTGGTGGCGGACAGGGCGTTTTGGCCGCTGATCGGTACTAATTGTTCTCTGTGATGATGAAGCATTTCAGCCAGCAGTTGTTTCTGTGCGCCGGTATAGCCGGGCAGATCTAAGTTGCTGAGAAAGTATGCTGCATGTTCACCAGCACGCTTAAAGCCAAGCGTCATGCCGATTTCGTGGAACGAGGCTGCCGCTTCGAGCAGGGTAGGGCCGACAGACTCTTTGACCCAGTTCTCGCCGCATTGAGCCAATAAAGACAGTGCTGTCTTTGCCACGTTGTCCGCGTGAACCGCATCGAGTTGAAAACGGGACTGTATGCTTTGAATGGTACGCTTTCGGATGTCATGCTCTTGCATTGTATCCATCATGCCATACACCAAGCCTTCACGTAGCGCGCCGCCTGCCAGTGTCATCGATTCAATGCCAAGCTCTTCGAACACGGCAATAAGAATAGACAGGCCACTTGGGAACACGAGAGCACGTTCCAGCGTGAGACCATCGATGTCCAACTCTTCCACCTGACCAAAGCCGATGGCTTGTTTGCGAAGACGGTGTAGTTTCGCCAAGGTAATGGTTTCATCCATCCCTTGGGTGACCATAATTTCCTGCAATGCCTGAACGGTGCCGCTTGCGCCGACACACATATTCCAGCCAAGCTCGCGATAGCGTTGCACCATAGGTGCCAACACGGTTTTAGCACCGTCGATAGCGCGTTTGAAGCTTGCCTCGGTCAGTGAGCGGTCTTTGAAGTGTTTCTCAAGCCAAGTCACGCAGCCCATTTCGAGGCTGGTGAGAGCCGCTGCTTCAAACCCTTCACCGATGATGATTTCCGTACTCGCGCCGCCAATATCGACCACCAGTCGCTTGCCTTTGCCGCCTGAGGTATGTGCCACGCCCTGATAAATGGTGCAGGCTTCCTCTTCACCGGAAATCACGGTGATAGGGTGGCCTAAGATCTGATTGGCGTTTGCAATAAACACATCGGCGTTTTTCGCACTGCGAAGTGCCGCGGTAGCGACGATACGGATGTTGGATGAAGGAATGTCTTGCAGGCGCTCTGCAAAAAGAGAAAGGCAGTCCCAACCGCGTTGCATGGCTTCATGAGACAGAATGAGGTTTTCGTCCAGACCGGAGGCGAGACGAACTTTGCGTTTGATCTTTGCCAGCGTTTGTACGCTGCCTTGAACTTCTCTCACGACCAACATGTGGAAGCTGTTCGAGCCGAGATCAATGGCAGCGAACAGGGGCGAACGCGCGTTATCCATGCTTGGTTACCCCTGATTTAATTACGCTTTTTGTGTCGATGGGCGACGGCGACCACGGCTACGTGGTTGAGAGCCTGACGTTTTACCCGTTGTGTTACGACGGCTGTTAACTTGACGTGGACGCTGAACCTTCAATGGAGCAGGCAGGTCAGTCATCAGTGCATCGTGGTTGTACTCAGACACTGGGATCGCGTGCTCGATGTATTCTTCGATCGCTGGCAGGTTTACCGCGTACTCTTCACACGCAAAGCTGATCGATGAGCCGCTCGCACCTGCACGGCCAGTACGGCCAATACGGTGAACGTAATCTTCGCAATCATCAGGCAGATCGTAGTTGAACACGTGTGTTACTTGCGGGATGTGCAGACCACGTGCCGCAACGTCGGTTGCAACTAGGATGTCCAAGTTACCCTTGGTGAACTCTTCCAGAATTTTCACACGCTTTTTCTGCGGTACATCACCGGTCAGCAGACCTGCACGAAGGTCATCAGCAGCCAGGTGGCCCCAAATCTCTTCACAGCGGTGCTTGGTGTTTGCAAACACGATCGCGCGCTCTGGCCATTCTTCTTCAATCAACGTTTGAAGCAGTTGCATCTTGTCGTTGTTCGATGGGTAGAACAGTTCTTCTTTGATGCGGTGACCGGTTTTCTGCTCTGGCTCAACAACCACATGTTCAGGATTGGTCATGTGTTCAAACGCCAACTCTTGTACGCGGTATGACAGCGTGGCAGAGAACAGCATATTTAGACGATCGGCAGGAGCAGGCATACGACGGAACAAGAAGCGGATGTCTTTAATGAAGCCCAGATCGAACATACGGTCTGCTTCATCAAGCACAACAGCTTGGATGCTACGCAAGTCAATCACGCGTTGCTTGTAGAAGTCGATGATGCGGCCAGTGGTACCGATCAGGATGTCGACACCCTCTTCCAGTACTTTCTGTTGCTTCTCATAGGCTTCACCGCCATACGCTAGACCCGCTTTTAGCGTGGTAGAGGCCAGCAACGGAGCAGCATCATTGTAGATCTGGATCGCAAGTTCGCGTGTTGGTGCCATAATGATGGCGCGCGGACAGTTTTTCTTGCGGTCGGCAGGTGCCTCCGTCGTCAGCAGATGGTGGAAAGTCGCAGTCAGGAATGCCAGTGTTTTACCGGTACCCGTTTGGGCCTGTCCTGCAATGTCTTGGCCGGTGAGCAGGACCGGCAATGCCAAGGCTTGGATAGGGGTACAATTATGAAACCCTTTTTCTTCCAAACCCTTGATAACATCGGCGTGAAGACCGAAGTCGGCAAATTTCTGCTCTGTGAGATGCGTCATTTTCATCTGCATAGAATATCAGCTTAGGCTTGCAATACGAAAGTGAATACATTCAAATAGTGCGATGATTTGCTGGTTGGTATATCACCAGTGACAAAAAATAATCATTGGAGTGAAAGATGAGCGACAAGATTTTGCAGCTGACCGACGCCAGCTTCGACGCAGATGTAATTAATGCCGCAGGCCCTGTACTGGTAGATTTCTGGGCTGAATGGTGTGGTCCATGTAAAATGATCGCCCCTATCTTGACGAAATCGCTGAAGAATACGAAGGCAAAGTCACTATCGGTAAACTGAATATCGACCAAAACGCAGGTACACCACCTAAGTTTGGTATCCGCGGTATTCCAACGCTGCTTCTGTTCAAAGACGGCGGCGTAGCAGCAACCAAGGTTGGTGCTCTGTCTAAGACTCAACTGAAAGAGTTCCTAGACGCAAACCTGTAATGTGATCGATAAGCCGTGTACTACCCAGACACGGCTTATTTGTTCCCGCCAACTAGACACATTCCCGATCTGGTGCTAATTTATTGCACGTAAATTGTTCATCTGTTCATTTCTTGATCACATCCGTGATTACTCAACTCTTAACTAACATCAGATCTCAACTTTGACTGACAAGACACCTACCACTATGAATCTTACCGAACTGAAGAATCAGGCCGTTTCTGAGCTGGTCGCTTTGGGCGAAAGCATGGGCCTCGAAAACCTTGCCCGCTCCGTAAACAAGACATCATTTTCGCAATCCTTAAGCAACACGCAAAAGGTGGCGAAGACATCTTTGGTAACGGTGTGCTGGAAATTCTTCAGGACGGTTTTGGCTTCCTGCGTAGCGCAGACAGTTCTTACCTTGCCGGCCCGGATGATATCTACGTATCACCAAGCCAGATCCGCCGCTTTAACTTGCGCACTGGTGACACCATTTCAGGCAAAATTCGTCCACCAAAAGACGGTGAGCGTTACTTCGCCCTGCTGAAAGTAAACGAAGTTAACCACGACAAGCCTGACAATGCCCGCAACAAGATCCTGTTTGAAAACTTGACGCCACTGCACGCGAATGAGCGTATGGTGATGGAGCGTGGTAACGGTTCTACTGAAGACATCACGGCACGTGTGCTGGATTTGGCTTCGCCAATCGGTAAGGGCCAGCGTGGTCTGATTGTTGCTCCGCCAAAAGCGGGTAAAACCATGCTGCTGCAAAACATTGCACAGAGCATTGCATACAACCACCCAGAGTGTGAGTTGATGGTTCTTCTGATTGACGAACGTCCAGAGGAAGTGACCGAGATGCAGCGTCTGGTTAAAGGCGAAGTAATTGCATCTACCTTTGATGAGCCAGCAAGCCGTCACGTACAAGTTGCGGAAATGGTGATCGAGAAGGCGAAGCGCCTGGTTGAGCACAAGAAAGATGTGGTTATCCTGCTTGACTCTATCACGCGTCTGGCGCGTGCATACAACACCGTGGTACCAAGCTCAGGTAAAGTACTGACAGGTGGTGTGGACGCAAATGCATTGCACCGTCCGAAGCGTTTCTTCGGTGCGGCACGTAACGTTGAGGAAGGCGGTAGCCTGACTATCATCGCGACAGCACTGGTTGATACCGGTTCTAAGATGGATGAAGTTATCTACGAAGAATTTAAAGGTACAGGTAACATGGAACTGCACCTGTCTCGTAAGATTGCCGAGAAGCGTGTCTTCCCAGCGATTGACTTCACCCGCTCAGGTACCCGTCGTGAAGAGCTTCTGACCAAGCCTGATGAGCTGCAGAAGATGTGGATCCTGCGTAAGATTGTTCACCCAATGGGCGAAATCGAAGGCATGGAATTCCTGATCGACAAGTTGGCGATGACCAAAACCAACGACGAATTCTTCGAAGCGATGCGCCGTCAAAAATCATAACGACGCTGATTTCGACAAAAAAGCACCGTATTTACGGTGCTTTTTTCATATTTATGGAAGACAAAACCACATGTTGTTATCCTTCGCGCGGCCATTTCTCTTGTGGTCAGATGAAGATAGCAACATCTGCTAACGATTCTGTGAGTTGCTAAAGCGACCAGCGCGCAGCAAAATTATGACTTACAGCGACACCGTTGGCTCAAGGGGCGAGCTGACTTAGGATTTCTAGGATGAAACGGTTTCTGGTTATATTTTTGTTGTTGGGTACAGGTGCTTTCAGTGCCGTTACCCGCGCGATCACGCTAACACCCAATGATGTTGCCGCTCATATGTCTGAACCGGGACACGTCGGGATTGTGTTGCATGCCCGTCAGCTTTTCGACCTCAATGACTTCGAGTCACTCCAAACCTATCTCGAGGCGCAGCCAGAGCTTTTACAAGAAGAGCTTCTGATGATCCTTGCTCGGCGCTCATTTGATTTTTCTCGTATGACCCCTGAGCGCGAAGCCTTCTTAAAACGCATCAGCCAAGAGCAGCCCAAATACATGGTAAGAAGCCAAGGCGATGGGTTTTGGGCGACCATGCCAGCGTTTAACTATGCAGGTGAAGCCAAGTGGGTGCTTAACCATTGGAAAATTCATCAATTGCAGGCTGAAGCTCTGCAACTGCTCGCCGCAGACCAGTTATCGTTGGCAAGTTGGCTAGAATTCTCTTCAAAAGACTACCCATTGCGTCGTCAGGCCATTTTGGATGCTATTCCGCATCTCGAGCCTTCCGCATGCAAAAAGCTAGAAAATATCTATTTGGCTGATAAAAACATGGTGTGGGTACCAGACAATGCCATTTTGGTCGCCTTGGTCGAACAAACCCAAAGTGACGCCTTGTATGAGCTTCTATGGCTTCGACGCACCGACTCTTACAGTTTGGATGCGCTACAGAAGTTAGGCGTGCCACCTGTCAAACCAGAGGCGATTGAGCAGATGATGGCGGCCACCATCAACCCAGTGTTGACCGACACGGCAAACCGTCAGTTGGCAAGCATTCACCCGATGCCTGAGTCGGTGAAAGCCTTTATGGTGAAACAACTGGGTAACCGCAATTTCGGTAAAGACGTGGCCATCATGCTCGCGCAACAAGGGCACACGCCGTGGTTGGAGTCTTTGCTGGAAACAACCTCTGGCGTCACATACCGAAATATTGAAAACGGACTCGAGACGCTAACCCGTTAAGCGTGATAGCCTCATTGTATTGAGGCTTTCGTGTTCCTTCGCACGTATCCCATTGTGTGGGTATATCCCTAAGCCGATAAATCTACCCAGGAAGGTTATGAAATTTACTGATTTACGCGTGTTCCTCGACCACTTGGAATCCATTGGCGAACTAAAGCGCATCTCACATCCCGTCGACCCTGATCAAGAAATCACAGAAATTGCTGACCGTACACTTCGTGCGGGTGGTCCGGCTTTGCTGTTTGAAAATCCGGTTGGGTATGACATGCCAGTGCTAGCCAACTTGTTTGGTACACCAAAGCGAGTGGCGATTGGCATGGGACGCAGCGAGGTCAAGGAGCTTCGTGAAGTTGGAAAGCTATTGGCTTACCTAAAAGAGCCTGAGCCACCAAAAGGCTTCAAAGACGCATTAGAAAAACTGCCTGTGTTCCGCCAAGTGCTGAACATGCCAGCAAAGCGTCTTCGCAAAGCACCGTGTCAGGAGATTATCTGGCAGGGCGAGGACGTAGACTTAGATAAAATCCCAGTGATGAGCTGCTGGCCGGGGGATGTGGCACCGCTTTTGACATGGGGTTTAACCATCACCAAAGGGCCAACCAAAAAGCGTCAGAACCTTGGAATTTATCGTCAGCAAAAAATCGGTAAGAACAAGGTCATTATGCGCTGGCTAGCCCACCGTGGTGGTGCGCTGGATTTGCGTGATTGGATGGAAACCCACCCGGGTAAACCATTTCCTTTGTCCGTGGCCTTTGGTGCCGATCCTGCGACCATTTTGGGCGCGGTGACGCCAGTGCCTGATACCTTGTCGGAATATGCCTTTGCCGGATTGCTGCGAGGCAGTAAAACCGAAGTCGTGAAAAGCATCAGCAATGAGCTAGATGTACCGGCCAGCGCGGAGATCGTGATGGAAGGTTACATCGACCCAACCGAGTATGCCGATGAAGGGCCGTATGGCGACCACACGGGCTACTATAACGAAGTTGAGCGTCACCATGTGTTCACCGTTACTCACGTGACCATGCGCCAAAAACCGATTTACCACAGCACTTACACCGGGCGTCCACCGGACGAACCTGCGGTACTGGGTGTGGCGTTGAATGAAGTGTTCGTGCCGATTTTGCAAAAGCAGTTCCCAGAGATTGAGGACTTTTACTTACCGCCAGAAGGGTGCTCATACCGCATGGCGGTGGTGACAATGAAGAAGCAATACCCAGGACACGCCAAACGCGTGATGATGGGTGTGTGGTCTTTCTTGCGCCAGTTTATGTACACCAAATATGTGTTGGTGTGTGATGACGACGTGAATGCCCGCGATTGGCACAGTGTGATGCAGGCAGTGACCACTCACATGGAGCCAAAGCGCGATACCTTGTTCATTGAGCACACGCCGATTGATTCTTTGGACTTTGCCTCTCCGGTTGCGGGTTTAGGCTCTAAAATGGGCTTGGACGCAACGCGAAAATGGGACGCAGAAAATGTCGGTTATGACATTCCTGCGCCACGCATTGCCGACGCCGCGCTCAGTGCCAGCATTGACGCCCTGAAAGAGGCGCACCCAGCACTGGTTGAGGTTTACTTACCCAAGGAAGCCGTGGCGAACACCATGGTGTTGGCGAGTATCAACAAGCAAGCCGAGGGTGACGGGTCGCGTATCATCAATGCTATTTGGGATACATTGGGTCAGCATATCGACATAAAATTTGTCATGCTCTTTGACGATGAAGATGTGAACCTGCGCGATTGGAACGACGTTATTTGGGCAATTACCACCCGAATGGATCCGGCTCGTGATACCCTTGTGCGCGGTCACGAGGCGAAAGGGCAAGAATCGCCCATCGCGGCTGTGGGGTCTAAAATGGGATTAGATGCCACAAATAAATGGCCAGGTGAGTCAACACGAGAGTGGGGCACACCTATCACCAAAGATCCCGCGATCGTCGCCAAAGTAGACGACATGTGGAACAAACTGGGTTTATAAATGATGTATCGGGTACATCTGATGCCATCAGGCGCAGCGTTTGAAGTGTCGGCACACCAGACTGTCTTACAAGGCGCACTGGAAGCAGATGTCCCATTTCCTAACCGTTGTCAGATCGGGGCATGTGCGTCCTGTTTATGCAGGCTGGTTGAAGGTGATGTGCGATATCACTTAGAGCCAATGCTCACGGAGCAAGAAAAAGAACAAGGCTGGATATTTGCCTGTCAGGCGATCCCATGCAGCGATCTGGTGGTTAGTTTTGAGGAAAGCGATGACTATTAATTGTGAAGTCCTGTCAGTGTCATCACTGACGAACAACACCTACCGAATTTTACTAAAACCTGCTCAGCCGGTGGATTACAAGGCAGGTCAATACCTGCTGGCTGTAATGGGCGAGAAAGACAAGCGTCCGTTCTCGATTGCGAGCAGCCCTTGTCGCCAAAACGGCCACGAGCTGGAGCTGCATATCGGTGCGGCGGATGAAAACGCCTATGCATCGGAAGTGGTGAAAGCGGCGCAAGCAACCTACGAGAAGGGAGATAATTCTTTCCTTATCGAAGCGCCGCACGGCAACGCATGGCTGCGTGATGAACGTCAGCGTCCACTGGTGTTGATTGCAGGTGGCACAGGTTTTTCTTACGTGCGCAGCATGCTGGACCACTGTTTGAGCCAAGGTTTTGACCAGCCAATCTTTCTTTACTGGGGTGGCCGCGACCTAAGCCAGCTTTACGCCAATGAGGAAATGGAAGCACTGGCACTGAAAAACAGCCAGTTAACGTACATTCCGGTTGTTGAAAATGCGCCTGAAGGTTGGAGCGGCAAAGTCGGTAACGTGCTAGAAGCGGTGATGGAAGATTTCGTGTCCTTGTCTGCTTACGATATCTACATTGCAGGTCGCTTCGAAATGGCGGGTGCAGCACGTGAGATGTTCTGTAACGAGCGTGGTGCAGAGCGCGACCACCTGTTTGCCGACGCTTACGCCTTCTTGTAATGAGCAAGATAGACAAATAAAAACACCGCCAGTTGGCGGTGTTTTTTTATCTGTACATTAGGCGTTCGCGGTTTGCGCCTCGATTTTCTTTTTCACCCAGGTTTCGTTGACCCACAGTGAGGCCAAAATCACCGCGCCGCCAATGGCGAGCGTGACCAAATCGGCGTTACGGTTCCAGATAAGTACGTTCACCACAATACCCGCAGGTACAAGCACGTTGTTCATCACGGCCAATGCTCCTGCATTCACCAGCGTCGCGCCTTTGTTCCAAAGGAAGTAGCCCACACCGGACGCGATGGTGCCTAAGTAAATCAAAATGCCCCACTGAAGGTGGGTGGTCGGCAGTTTGTCTGGGTTGCCCAGCAGCAAAAATGCGGGCAGAGCAACACACAGCGCCCCGAGATAAAACAGGCCGAAGACAGTGTGCTGCGGAATCGCTTTATCTGCACGCTCCATCACAACTTTATAACTGACCTGACCGATTGCAAAACAGAGGTTTGCGCCCTGAACAATCAGAAAACCCAGCATAAAATTCGGGTTCACTGAGGCGAACTTGATCACCACAGCGCCAAGCACGGCCAGTGCCGCTGTCATCAGGTACCAAGGTGAAAAACGACGGTGCATCAAATCATAGGTCAGGGTGACATACACCGGCGTAAACACGGTAAACAGCAGGACTTCCGGTACGGAAAGGTAAAGGAAAGACTGATAGTAGAAGCAGTACATCAAGCCAAGTTGAATGCCACCTATGGCCATCAGCTTTAGCATCAGTGGGCGGGGAATGCCTTTTAAACGCAGAAACGGTAAGAAAACCAAGCCTGCCAGTGCAACACGCGTGACCACAGAAAACCAAGAGTCCACTTGTCCTGCCAAGTACACGCCAATCAAGCTGAACGAGAACGCCCAAAGAAAGGTAACAAAAGAAAGATAGCCCATCTCGAATCTCTAAAAACCACAAAATTGCCGCCAAGTGTACTGCATTTGGCGGCAACGTGTAGCTATCGTTCTTCTGGACGGAGGAGCTTAGAAAGTTCCTGCGATCAGCTTGGCAGCGGCACCATCAGCATGTCGACCGGGGTCTTGTTGATAAGTTGCTTGGCTGAAGAAATCAGGGTGCTCCAGAAATCTTGGTGGTGGCCACAAATCACCAGATCAATCCCGAAATGACCGATGGACTCTGTGATTTCATCGGCGAGATCGCCACTTGCAACCAAGGTGTGGGTCACCGGCGTGTCGCTCAGTTTCGCTAACTTGTTAAGCTGAGATTGTGCCTCTTCAATGATTTGATTGCGGGTTTCGACCATGTTGATGTCAATCAGGCCGGTGTAGAGCTGGGCATAGTTAACATCAATGTGGATCAGCGAGAGTTTCGCACCCAATGGCGCGGCGAGCGCAGCCCCTTTTTGGATCAGTTTTTCGCTGTCGGCAGATAAGTCCACGGCGACAAGAATATGTTTATAGCCCATAACCAAACTCCCTAAAAATGCTCGGTGTGGATGATATGAAGATACCGAGAAAGATGAGCAAAAAGTAGCACTGTCTCCGCATTAAGACTGTCGAGCAGATCCCACTGCTGATGTCGATTTTAAACCCAGTACATTGTGGTTAATTTTTGTTGGTGATTTTGTTAAATTATAGTAGAGCGAAAGCCTATGGGATTGATAAAAAAGGGAAGATTCTCAGGTTAAAAATAGGCTGCAACATGAAATCTCCCTCAGATCCACTTGGCGTTTTCGCCATCAACTCTATACTTAAAGTGAAAGCTTCTCGGATCGGCAACGTATGTTGCCACCATTTAAGAGCTAGGATTTCTTCATCAAGCGCGTGTTTTGCGAATAGGGTCAGGGTATCTCGCCCGCGACAAAGAAAAGAAGTGAATTCGCACACGTTATCTTTACTCACCAAGAGTAAGCTAAATACAAATCTCAACGTATTAAGTGACACGCGCTGAGAAGAAGACCGTCTTAGGGCATTGAGGGGTAAATCATCAGGTCGGGGACGACGGAAAGCCCTGTTATTCGAAGATAAAGGTTTGGCGAGTATCGCCAAGGCGGCATCTACTTCTGTAATGGACGACCCAGAAAGAGATGACAACGATGATCACTCATCGCTGGGTTCCCCATCGGCAACTATGGGAGAAGAGACCATGAGCGGAGACGCGTTAATAATTGCGATATTTTTTGTCATGCTGGTGAACATCATGCGTTACATGAGTTCACTCAGAGCCTTGCTGTGCATGATGCGAGAGGCTAACCCGCTGCTGTATCAGCAGGTGAACCGTGGCAATAACAACTTCTTTTCGCCACAAGGCGATATCAGTCGGCAAAAGCGTTTGTTTCACTACATTCGCAGCCAAGAATACCTGCATCATCACGATGAAGCGTTTATCGCCAAGTGTAATAAAGTCCGCCACCTCTTCATTCTTTCGACAGCACTGGTCGTTGCGCTTGTTGTCTCCCTCTTTTTTGTGGCATTTGCAGGACTTTGATTGGCAGCATAAAGGCGTCACATTGCCGTGACAGACTTTGCGGACAATCCTATTTTTCAAAAACGCTGGCTTGAGCCAGCGTTTTTTTTGTTACTCTCGACGCAGCAAAATGAAATCGGACGTAAGGGGATCATGTGGACAAGTTTCTTGCTTGGTGGCACAGCAGTTCACCGGACTTGAATTGGAACTGGCTTGAGCACATTGGGCTGTTGCTCGGCGCGGCAGCCGTGGCTTGGGTGGTTTGGCATGTCGTGATTGGTAAGCTGCTCGCTATCGCCCAAAAAACAAAAACAGAATGGGACACCATCCTTATCCATGCGGTGAGCTCGCCAATGAGTGTGTTGATCTGGCTATGGCCATCAACGTATGCCATTGACAGCTTGGTGGAGGCCGTCACAAAGGTCACCACAGATTGGTTTGTCGTTTCCCGTCGTGTGCTGGTTTTCGCTGTCGTTTTGTGGGCAATGCTTCGCTTGGTGAACGGCATCGAAGCCTATCTGATGAAATCAGACAAACGCGACCAAACGACGGTTGCCGCGATGGGACATATCATGCGTCTCATGCTGGCGGTGATCGGTGTGCTGACTGCCTTGCAAGAATTTGGCATCAGCCTGACGGGTCTTCTGACCTTCGGTGGTGTGGGTGGTTTGATTGTCGGTCTGGCGGCAAAAGATCTGCTTTCCAACTTCTTTGGCGGCTTGATGATTTACTTCGACCGCCCGTTCAAAGTGGGCGACTGGATAAGTTCACCAGACAGAAATATCGAAGGCACGGTTGAGCGTATCGGCATGCGCATGACCATGATACGTACGTTTGAGAGCCGTCCGCTCTATGTGCCTAACTCGGTGTTTAGCAGCATAGTGGTACAAAACCCATCACGGATGCGAAACCGCCGCATCAACGAAACCATCGGTATTCGCTACAAAGATGCGGACAAAATGGCGGGCATTGTCGCGGACGTCAAAACCATGCTGGAGCAGCACCCAGATATCGAACACAGCGCAACGCTGATGGTGAACTTCGACGCCTTTGCCGGTTCCTCGCTAAACTTCTTTATCTATACCTTCACTAAAACAGTGAACTGGGCGCGATACCATGAAGTGAAGCAGGATGTGATGCTGCAAATTGTCGATATTGTGCATGCGCACGGCGCAGATTTCGCCTTCCCAACCCGCACCATTGCCTTTGAGCGTGATGATGCGGTAGAAGCCGCGATACCCGTGAATGCGGAAGCGGAATTTTCGCAGAATAAAAACTAAACAGGTTTCATACTGGTTCAAAACCTGTCGGGCGGCTACAATGCCGCCCGTTTTCGATGTCGTGAGTTAGAAAAATGAAGCAAGTTGATGTAGTGATCATTGGTGCAGGTGCTGCAGGCCTGATGTGCGCAGCCCAAGCGGGCAAGCGTGGCCGCTCTGTGCTGGTGGTCGACAATGGTAAAAAGCCGGGACGCAAAATTCTGATCTCCGGTGGTGGCCGCTGCAACTTCACTAACTACGACGTGACGGCGGCGAACTATGTTTGTCGTAACCCGCACTTTGCTAAATCTGCATTGGCGCAATACAGCCAGTGGGATTTTTTCTCCATGGTGAATGAATACGGTATCGCGTGGGAAGAGCGTGAGCACGGTCAGCTGTTCTGCATCGATTCGGCAAAAGATATCGTCGAAATGCTGCTAAAAGAGTGTGACTTGCCAAACGTAGAACAACGCTACCGTTGTGATGTCCACGATATCGAGAAAACAGACGACGGCTTTACCCTGAAGCTGGATACTGACACCGTGGCGTGCCAGTCGCTGGTCGTGGCAACAGGCGGTCTGTCGATGCCAAAACTGGGTGCTACACCGTTTGGTTACCACATCGCCGAGCAGTTTGGTCTGGCCCGAATTCCGACCACCGCAGGTTTGGTGCCATTTACCTTGCATGACAAAGACAAAGCGGCGTTTGCAGATTTGTCTGGCATTGCATTCCCAGTGACCATCACCACAGAAAGCGGTGTGCTGTTTAAAGAAAACCTGCTGTTTACCCACCGTGGCCTGTCGGGCCCTGTGGTACTGCAAGTCAGTTCTTACTGGAAACCAGGCGAGAAAGTCGCGGTTAACCTACTGCCGGATTTGGACGTAGTGGAAACGCTGAATGCCATGCGCGACAAGCACCCGCTGCAGAGCTTGAAAAACAGCTTGGCGCGTTTGCTGCCAAGACGTTTGATTGAAGCCATGATGGAGCGTGGTGACATGCAAGACAAACCGCTTAAGCAGCTCAACCCGAAAGACATTGAGGCACTCGCCGATTACCTGCACAACTGGAACATCGCGCCAAACGGCACCGAAGGCTACCGCACTGCGGAAGTGACCTTGGGTGGTGTGGACACCGACGAGCTTTCTTCCAAAACCATGGAAGCGAAGAAAGTGCCGGGTCTGTACTTTGTTGGTGAAGTGATGGATGTGTCAGGCTGGCTGGGCGGCTACAACTTCCAGTGGGCGTGGAGCTCAGGCTGGGTTGCGGGTCAAAACGTCTGATTGGCTCTCACCGAAGACTCGATAAAGGCAAAATCCCTGCAGGGTGTTGGCTGATTTTTCACCGTTTCCAATGACCATTGTCTAAACTTTGAGACGAAGGTTGTTGGAGGCATTGTAATGGCAAATATTTTTACAAACGCAAAAATTAGCCACAAACTTGCTGCTTTAACGGGCATTACCTTACTGGTCATCGCAGGTTTAGGCTGGGACGAAATTTTAAACAGCCGCACTATTGCGAAAGACAGTTTACGTACCGAAGAAGCAACGCAGGCATTTGGTTTGCTTGATGGAATCGCACATAACTTTGCGGTTGAGCGCGGTTTAACGGCAGGCTTTCTAGGGTCTGGTGGTGATGCTGGCATCAAGGAAAAGCTAGATGCCCAAAGCTTAAAGCCAATCAAGCGCAACAGGCACTCGCTAATTTCTCTCCTGAACTTATCGACAAAGAACTTTGGCAGCAAGCTACCGATGGGCTGAATGCACTGCTCGGCAATAAGACGACGATGCGTGAACAAGTCGATTCATTGAAGCCTACCGATTCCCCTTTTGTTTACTACTCCACGATAAACAAGCATGCCATTATTGCCGCTGGCGCAGTCGCGTCTCAGTCGTCAGATCCTATCGTGACTGAAAAATTAAATGCGCTCCTATCTATCATCACGATGAAAGAGAAGGCGGGCCAATCGCGTGGCGCGTTGAACGGCATTTTTGCGCGAGGAAGCACCACGCTTGATGCCTATGCGCGTATTCAAAATTACATCGAAGAATTCAACTTCGCGACCCTTGCCGCTGAAGCGTCGTTGCACAACGCGGATCTCAAAGCCTTAAAAACAATTGAAGCCGAGCCTGTCTGGGCCGAGGTGAATGCCATTGAGGAGTCATTTTTGGCTCAAAAGTCATCATTGAATAAGGTGGAGGGGCCATCGCCTCAAGAGTGGTTCCCTTTGGCAACCAAACGCATTGTTGCTTTAAATAAGTACAAAAATGCGTATCTAGAGCAGCTTAAAGAAGCGATGCATCAACGCGCAGAAAATGCGGCCAATGCGAGTATGTACCTGATTGTTGGTTTGGGTCTGATCATCGTGTTTGTTTCTATCATCGCGGTATGGACGATAAATTCCATTCGGAGAAGGATTGCCAGTCTGGGGTCTCAGCTGCAGAACATGATATCGAATAAAGACATGACCCATAAGCTCAACAATGGCAGTACCGACGAGATCGGTGACGTTGAAGGGTATATTGATGGTTTTGTGGCTAATATTCGCGAAATACTGAGAGACACCAAAGATCTGACGCAAGAAACGGACGATGCCATCTCTCGCCTCACTAAACTGGCGTCAAAAGACGTTGAGTCGGCAAAAGAAACCTCTACGCGATGTGAAACGTTGGCTGCCGCCATGACGCAAATGTCAACCAGTAGCAGTGAAGTTGCTTCTTACGCGCAAACTGTTGAGGAGGCGACTGCGATGGCAAAGGATGTTACCTCTAAGGCGGTGTCTTCCGGTGACCAGTCAGCCAAAACGATGGACTCCCTTATTTCGAGTATCGATACCACGTTTGCCAAAATGAAAGAGCTGCAAAGCCAGACTGCGAATGTTAAGGAGATCCTCGATAACATCACAGGTATCTCAGAACAAACTAACTTACTCGCACTCAATGCAGCAATTGAAGCGGCACGAGCTGGCGAAATGGGGCGGGGCTTTGCTGTGGTGGCCGATGAAGTGCGAAACCTCGCGCAGCGCAGCAAACAATCCACGGAAGAGATAGGCAATATGCTGGATGAGATCCGTATGAATACGGAGAGCTCGTTCAGTAACATGGAAAGAAGCCGAGATGTTAGCTACGAATCTCAACAATCTGTTGAAACGGCAAAAGGCTCACTGGAAGTATTGGGGGATAATATTAGCAACATGGCAGATCAAAATGCCTTGATTGCTGATTCAGCGCGTCAACAGGCACAGACAGTGTCGAGCGTTTCCTCCGAACTTGAGGTTTTAGTATCGATATCCTCTGAGTCGAGCGAGGGGTCGTTGGAAATTGAACGCAGCTTGATGGAATTGAGGGAAAGAATGCGCATCCTGAACCGAAATGTGGGCCAGTTTGGCACGGGATAGTAGGGGGCTTCTCTCGTTAAAAAACGCTCCTCTAGGGAGCGTTTTTTGTTTATCGCACTGACCGCTTAGAAAAAGTCGCGGTAGAGCATGTAAAGGTGCGCAGCACTCCACGAGAAGTTAGAGGCACCTTGAACGGCACCCGTTTCTGGGTTGTAGTTTTCGCGAATCGCTCCGTCAGCTGTCATGCCTTCTGCGTTCTCAAACAGTTGGTGCGCCATTTGAACCGCTTCTGGGCCGTAGCCGTAATCTTCCATTGCTTTCACGCCAAAGTAGAACTGATCCAGCCAAACGCGGCCGCGCCAGTAAATGTCTTGGCCGTACGCAGGGTTGGTTTGGCTTGCTGTTGGCAGTGATACGCCTTGACCCTGAAACTTGTCGGAAGTGGCAAACTCGTTCGGGTTGAGCATGGTTTGAATGACCGCATCGGCGTGAGCTTGTGTCGCTGCGCCGTTAAACAGTGGTCCCCAACCTTCTGGTCCACGGCCGCGCTCTACCAGCGGTTCGCCAGCACATTGAATGCCGTTCTTCTCGTACGTGGTGGGTGCGCCATTCACATCGACCATGCGAATGTCGTAGTAGAAGCCAGTCGCCTCATCAAACATACAGGTGTTGATGTAGTCTTTGATGGCTTCAGCACCTTGGCGGAACTCTTCTGCGCGCGTTTTGCCTTCTACGCCCGCGGAAACGCGTTCAGCCATGTCTGCAAGGTAGAAGTTATCAGAGTACATGTAAGAGGCCTGATCGACCGACTCTTGCAGCATAGAGAAGCCAAGCAGTTCGTTCGTGTCCGCATCTCGGTTTTCGCCAAAGCGAACTTGCCAGTCCTTGTTACCTTGCGCCAAGTTGCCTGCGTAGTGGGTGTCAGCGTAAGCCTGGCGCTGTGCATCTGAAATGAAACCAAAGCGCGCCGCATTGTCCATGCCAGACTCCCAACCTGCCGCCTCTTGTGCGCCGACATACAACTTGGAATAGTTCACTTCGTCGAGCACGCGGTTGTAGTTATCAACGCCAACGACTTTGTAGTACTCCTCATTTTGTTCAATGACATAGGTTGCATCAGCGCCAAATTTCAACGTCAGGTCTTCATCGGTGGTGACCTTCACATACATGCGGCCATCGTCGGTGTTGTGAGTAGGGTCGACTGCGGCACCATACTCAGGTACGCCGTTGTTGTTATGGTCGCGGTTACGCAGCCACCAGTCGTGGTAAGCAACCAGCTTTGGATACATCTCATCAATCCACGCTTGCGCATCTTGCGGGCGATCAAACTCGTCGCTCAAGGCATGATAGATTTCCATTACCGCCCAAGCTGCCAACGACGGTTTGGTGTTTCGCTCGTTCCAGTTTTCCGAGCCTGCACCGCCGCGCGATGTTGGTTTGGTGTAGCTCACCACATCCAAGAGATAGCCTTCGTCTTGTGGGCGCACAGCATCGCCGGCTTGAACCTGATATTCGAACACAGTTCGAATGTTTTCCATCGCGATGTCAGGGTTAAAGTGGGCCATGGCATACGCTTGTTTCCATGTATCCCAAGGCCAGGTGAGGTTGCCTGAGAACCAACGACCCGTGACAGATGGGGTGACAGTATCGTGGTGGATATCGCCCGCCGCAGAGCGCCAGTTGGTGTTCAGCGTCATCATGGCTTTGACGCCAACACGCGCTTGCGCTTCCGATGCGTCTGTGTTGGCCAGGCCTTTCTCTAGATAACCCGTCCAACGTGCAGTCGCTGCTTGCATGTACGCGTCTGGTTTGGTGAGAACATCGTCAATCTTGCTTCTTTCTGCGTTAACTTCTTGGTTATTGTGCAGGTAAGAGTACGTAGTGTGGATACGAGCATCTTGATTGGCGTTTACGCGAAGGGTTGCGGTTTCTGCGTATGTCAGATCGTTGATTTCTGTTTGCGTCGCCAACGAGCGTTTGATGATAAAGGTCGCGTCCGCATCACTACGGATCGCCCAGTTGTCTTTCATGTCATTGCTGGTGAACTCAAGACCAACATCAGATTTACGGATCCCTCGGCCATAGTTGGCATACTTTTGATCGACCGTCAGCGTTGGTTGATTGGACATAGCATGGGTTAGCAGGGCACCTTGCCATTGCAGACGCAATTCTCGGCTTTGGCCTGACAAATCGGTCAGTGTGGTTTCCAGCAATGATGTGCGGTTGGTGACAAAGCGCAGCGTCATTGTCACCTTCAATGTTGGGGTGGTGAGCTCTTGCACCAAAGCATCCGGCGTGCTGTAGATGTTGGCATCCGCAGAAGATAGGTCGATGCTCTCGCCCGTAGACACGTCAGTCAGTAAGAGTTTGTCGAAGGTTTGGTCTGACATGTAATGGGCATATTCTTGCGTCACTTGCATGATGCCGCCAACAGCACCATAGCCTTCGGCGTCTGCAGGTAACAGATGGCCATGCCACGCACCGTTGTCGACAAAGGCGTTGTACTTAAGGTTTTTATAGCTGTCGTAGTCGTGAAGGAACTGAGGGTTACCTTGGCGGTCGAGCACATTTGTGTATTGTTTTAATGATGCACCCGGTTCGACGACAGCATCGTCACTGTTACAACCTGCCAACGTCAGAGAAAGCATGATACACGCAGAAAGCGGAGCGAATTTAAACGTCATTGTTATACCTACTACACGTCAAAGATGACTGAAAAATGCCAGTAATCACTTCGGCGCAATCATAGGTGGAATGGGCGATTGGATTTGAAATAGAGATCACGCAGAAACGCTTCGTTACCTGAAATTACACCGCGTGAGTTGGGCGATTACTCGCCGCCTGTTAACGAGGCTGTTTCCGCTTATTTGAAGCTCAGTCAGGAAATTTTCGACCCAGCTTTCGACATCTCGTTATGCCGCCGTTGGAAGAAAAAAGTCGAGCGAATAAATGTGAGGTGAAACGTTTGTTCGGCTTATTATTGCCCTGCGTAAATGGAAGGGGGGTGGCAATTTTTACGTGCTGCAGAGCGATTTTGTGTGAATGCAATAGCCAATAAAAAAGGAGGTGTGCTCACCTCCTTTTTCCTTGCTCATGATGACCCAACGAGGGTTACCGCAAAAACAGTTTTAGCGTGAGTTTTTGCCACCATTTGCCGTAGGGTGGGGCAAACAATTTGCCGGGGTTGAATTTTCCACGCTGGAACACAGTTTTGGCATGACTGAAGGTACGGAAGCCTTCAATGCATGGTAATGGCCAAGGCCAGAAGCTCCTACGCCGCCAAACGGAGCGTCATCAACCGCGACCTGCATGATGGTTTCGTTGACCGCAATGGAGCCTGAATGGGTGTTGCGAACCACATGTTGAATGAACTCTTTGTCAAAGCTCATCAGGTAAAGTGCCAGCGGACGCGGCTGATGATGCAGTGTATGCACCACATCATGCACATCTTTGTAGGTGATGATCGGCAGCAAAGGGCCAAAAATTTCCTGCTGCATGATGCTGCTGTCTGCTGGTGGGTTTACCACCAAGTGTAAGGCGAGTTTTCGTTGTGTCGGCAACACGGCTGGGTCAGCTAACGGGATCACCGTCAGTCCGCGCTGCTCGGTGTCTTTGATGATATCGGTGAGGCGCGTAAATTGCCTGTCGTTGATAATGGCGGTGCGATCGTCGCTTTGCAGCCCTTTCGGATAAGCTTTTTGCCATTGCACACGCACGGCTTCGACGAAGTCATCCAAGTTGTCTTCATGCACAAAGGCATAATCTGGGGCGACACAAATCTGTCCCGCATTGAGGTTCTTACCAAACACCACACGCTCTGCCGCCAAGGTAAGGTCGACATCGGGCGCGACAATTACCGGTGACTTACCGCCAAGCTCCAACGTCACGGGGGTGAGATTGGCAGATGCCGCCTCCATCACTTTTTTACCAACCTCGGTTGAGCCTGTGAACAGCAGGTGGTCAAACGGCAGCTTGGTAAATGCAGTCGCCACCGCCACGTCGCCTTCAATCACGCAGACTTTGTCTTCAGAAAATGCGTCCGCCAATAAGGTTCTGACCGCCTGATTGGTGAGCGGGGTGAACTCGCTCATTTTTATCATCACACGGTTACCTGCCGCTAAGGCAATGATCATGGGGATGAGGCTTAGCGTGATCGGGAAATTCCACGGCACAATGATACCCACCACACCGAGAGCCTGATAATGCACTTCCACTTTGGCTGGTGCGAGCAACAAGCCCGCTGAGCGGCGTGACGGCTTCATCCACCGCTTGAGCTTGCGTTTGGTGTAATGCAGGGTTTGAAAGCACGGCAGGATATCTGCCATCAGCGAGTCTGTTTCGCTACGGTGTCCGTAGTCTTGCGACAGGGCCGTCACAATCGCGTTGTAGTGTTTCTTCAGGGATTTTTGAAGCTTGTTGAGGTCGTCAATACGCTCGTCGTAAGCGATGTCCGGCGTTTGGTTACTCAATTCGTACATCCGCGCGAATTGCGTTTCCAAAGTGCTGATCTGCTGTTCGAGAGGGACATTGGCTGTCATGGATACCACGGTCATGGGCGCGCTTCCTATGTGCACTTATTCTTATTAAAAATAAGGTCAGACCAGCGCAAAGGCAAGCTCTCGAAAAGAGTGTGAATCCTTACTGTGACAGGGATTGATGTTGTCTGTCTGCTTCAAACACCTGCATAAAGGTTTGGAAGTATTGGGTCAGCGCCTGTGCGTTGTCCGCCTCGTTCATTGCCTCAAGCAGCACAATGCCCACTTCGCAGGTACAAAGGCCGCCTTCAGGCTGATTACGCCTAAGTTGGTAGGCCGTAGACAGATTCTCTGGCAGGCAAACGGTGGGTACATCTTCAAGCCATGGACTTTTTCTCAGCATCTTGCGCGCCTGCTGCCATGTTGCATCAATAATGATGAAGTGAATTGGCTTAGCTTCCGGCTTTGAGGTGGTTCTTTTCACCACGTTTTCTAGCGAAATGGCCGTCTCGCCGGGGAACACCAGATACGGCTCCGCCGCTGGGTCGGCAAGCAGTGTTAGCAGTTCTGTCGGTGGCGTTTTGCGTTGCCAGATATGGCGACGGCAGTGCGGCAGGGTATTTTCCAGAAGTTGCCCTGTGTTGGTGGCACGGTCGACTTCTGTTTCGTGCATTAATAGCTCAATACGCACGTCGCTGGAGAGCGAAGGGACAAGGTTGCAGAGACAGTTGTAGTGAAAGCCACATTGAGGACAAGGTTCAGGTTTAGTGCGCAATGTGGCTCTCCTTTCTTTAATTTAGCGTCACGCCTTCTCGCTGAGGGTAGGTGCCATCAGCAAACAGCAGGGTATCCGAAGTATCTGGGATTGAGACCTTGGGTGCAACGGAAGGATTGCCCGGATAACGCTGACCGTTAAATTGCAGTACATGACTGGCCGCTTTTGCACCGCCGCCACCGACAGGGAAGATAAGATCGTGCCAACTTGGTGGTGGCATTGCTCATCTGAAACGGCACATGTGCAGCGTAATACGGCTGTTAAATTGCCAGTTGCCTTGTTGGTTAGCGAAAACCAACACGGTACAACCACCGCTGCCACACCTGTCAGTAAGTACTAACAGTTCCTTGTTGCCATCACCGTTTAGATCTTGCGTTAGCCAGCGGTATTTTGTGTCCGGCACCTCGTCGATGGTATCGCCTAGGTAGGCTTTCAGTGCCGCATCGACGTTGGCATTGAAATCAGCACGACTCTCTACCGCTGTACCCGGAGAGGTTTGGTGTTTCTCGGTGCCGACCACCAAGTTTAAAGATAGGCCGTCAGGACCCAGGTTGTACTTGCTGCCATTGACGATTTCACTGTCTGCCTTGAGCACAAAACCATTGCGGGTAAATTCACGCTCGCTGATGAGGTACTGGCCTTGGTGACGCGTCATCATCACGTGTACTTTGTTATCACTGATTTGCTGCCACACACCCGTTTCTGTCAGTGGTGCACTGTCTGCTTGTTCGTAAACCGTGGTCGCCGAATGATCCGCGTTTAGCGTTAGTGTGGTCGTCAATGTGGTGCCGCCAAGGCTTGTTTGACCACGATATTGCGCCACCCAAGGTTGGGTTGGATCGTCGGCAGACAGTGTCGCACAGCCTTCCAGCGTTTCCCCGTCTCGTACAAAGGTCGATTTCCAGCCGTAAATGCTGTCACTCATGGTGTCGTTGCAAAGCGCAGGTGTGAGCGTGAGGGAAGCCCCGTCTGCGGAATATGTACGCGCAGTTGGCGTAATCGCACGCTTGGTCAGGGTATAGCTTTGCGCCTGTTCGCCCATTTGTTGATATTTCAGTGTATTGCCAGAGACAGACACTGACCAAAATGGCTCATTACCCGATGCGACGGTTTTGTCGCGCGCTTGCTTACAGCCGCTGATCTCTGCAGACATCAAATTCAGTTGCGTCACTTTGAAGGTCGCTGGGTAGTCGGCCGCAAAACCATCAACGGCAGGGGGAACGAACTCACCAATCACTTCGCCATAAATGGCACTGTAAGGGCTCGAAGATAATGCCATGCCTTCTTGGTCAAGGTTCGCGGGAAGCTGTAACCAATACTGGGTGTTGCTGCCACAGGGGGTGATGGTGCGCACCTCATGACCCAAGGTGACATCGCCGCGCAGCATAAAGCGTTGTGGTGCGTCCACAGTTTCGGCAACAGGTGCTGATGATTCGCCAAGCAGATCGTCAGAGTTTCCTAGCTCAACCGGGCCAGATGGCGAGGTGCTACACGCTGACAATAAAGCGGCGACGGACAAGGCGGCCAGCGTTTGTGGAAGGCGATGATTCAAACTAAACAAATGAGATTCCTCTTCTCTTTCAGTAGCGTTCGCGTTAAAACCTTTTACAGGATATCGCTGAAACGGGGAAATTATGGCGTATTGGCTAATGAAAACCGAGCCTGACACTTTTTCTATAGACACCTTAAAACAGCAAAAGGTCTCTTGCTGGGAAGGTGTCCGCAATTATCAGGCACGAAACATGATGCGTGATGAGATGAAAGTCGGCGATCTGGTGTTTATCTACCACTCATCGTGCAAGGATGTGGGCGTAGTTGGCATTGCCGAAGTGGTGAAAGAAGCGTATCCCGACCATTTTCAGTTCGACCCAGAAAGTCACTACTTTGACCCGAAAAGCACGCCAGAGAATCCACGCTGGATCATGGTTGATGTGGGTTACAAGCAGCATGTGAATTATGTGTCGCTGGCGCGGATTAAAGCTAACCCTGCGTTAGAAGATATGCCACTGGTGAAAAAGGGCAGTCGACTCAGCATCATGCCGGTCACTGAGATGCAGTGGAATGAGATTCTCGCTATGTCGGAAAAACGCGGGCGTTAAAAACAAAAAAGGCAGCGGGGGGAACGCTGCCTTTTAGACATAAACCTAAATCCAACGGTTACAGCAGGTGCTTCTCTAGGTAGCGAGCAACTGCTTCATCGGCGTGGCTGCCAATCACTTCGTTGTTCGGCAAGGTCGCTTTTACGCGTGGGTGTGCCGTTTCCATGATCAGGCCTTTTTTCGCCGCACTCAGCATTTCTACGTCGTTCATACCATCGCCAAACGCGATACATTCTTCCAAGCTAAAGCCTTTTAGTTCAGCAACCGCTTTCAGGGCTTCGCCTTTTGATACGCCAGCAGCCATCACCTCCAGACAGAATGGAGTAGAGAATGCGACGCTGACTTTGTCACCGAAGGTCTCAATGAATTTCTTTTCGTATTCCGCCAGATAATCGTGGTCGTGACGGATAAAGAAAATCTTCGCCACGTTTTCCAGTGGTGGATTTTCTGGGTCGAATTCTGCGTAGCTAAAGCCTGACTCTTGGTGGTATTTCGCCAAGTCTTCGTCAACGCGGTTCAGCAGCCAGTCGTCTTCACGGTAGATGTGAATCGTGATGCTCTCGTCATCTTTCACCATTTTGACCAGCTCAGCCAAAATCTCAGGCTCAACGTTGCGGCTGAAAATCAGGTTATCGTTTTCATCATGCACACGCGCACCGTTCGAGGTGATCATGAACGCTGGGATACCCACGTTTTTACGGATATGAGCAACGTCGATGTGGTGACGACCTGTTGCAAACACAAAATGCTCGCCTTTTTGGTGCAGACGCTGAAGCACGTCTTTGGTGTAAGGCGCAATGCTGTGATCTGGGGTCAACAAGGTGCCGTCGAGATCGGACGCAACGATTTTGTACATGGATACCTCTGTAGGGGCAGAATTTCTATAGTTGTTTCGCGTAGCAGATGGTCAGACTTGCGTCTGAACCACCCTAAGTGTATCCAACAAAAGGGGAAAGAAAAGGGAATAAGTGACGGTCAGCTTTTTCCCTTTTTTGTGCCGCGCAAACTCAGGCGGTTTGCTCGAGCGGGACCTCGTTTGCCTGCGCGGCGAAGAAGGTTAACGCCTTTTCAAGTGCTTGATTTCGAATGTCATCACGCTCAAACAATAGCTCATGACGAGACTCAGCAATGATGTCGAATTGGACGGGTAATCCTGCACTTTGGCGATCGCGATAGAACTGGAACATGGCCTCATTACAAACAATCTGATCGCGCGCAGCTTGCATCAAAAGAACAGGCATCTCGATTTGGGTCGCGGCTTGCATCATGCACTCACACGCACTTAGGCTTTGCCATATCCACTGTGCACTTGGCCCACCTACTTTCAGTGTCTCGTCAGATTCATACAGCTCTCTGAACCACTGATAACGCGCTTCTGATTGCGTCAGTAGGTTGTGCTTGAACGGTTTTGCCCAGTACGGCACCTGACCCGGCGCAAAGCCTGCAGGGTGCTGGAGTTTGGACAACACCTTACAAAGTGGCTCAGCCGTTTTCTGTAACAAGGGGGACAGGTTGATGCCAAGCATTGGTGCACTCAGAGCAATTGCATCAATGGCGTTTGGTTTGCGCGCGGCATACAGCACGGAAATGGCACCGCCCATGGAGTGCGCCAAAATCATGCGTTGCTGGTGGTTCTTCTGCGCGACGACGTCATTAATGAAGGTGTCGAGGTCGTCCACATAGTGTTCGAAATCAACTACATGACCAATATCACTGCCAGTAACCAGTCGATGGCTGTGACCCTGACCGCGGTGATCGTAGCTGTAAACGTCGTATCCCTGACGGAACAAATCAAAAAACACTTCCTGATATTTTGCGGTTGCCTCGATGCGGCCATTAACGACCACAATGGCTTTGGTGTGCTCAGGCTTAGTAAATGCGCACCAGTTCAGGCGCAATCCGTCTTGGCCGATAACTTGGCCTTGCTGTCGCGATGCCCAAAATGGGGAAACCTGCTCGACCATGGTCGAAGCCAATGATTTCTCACTCGAAAATAAAAAAGGGCGTTCAATTGACATGTGTAATCCGGCTCGGGGTTTTTATTTAGCATACCACAGTCATGTGACGAGCTAGTGTTAGTTGATGATTTCGCACTTGGCGAGAATGTCACATTGCACGTAAACAAAAACAGCCAGCACGAGGCTGGCTGTTGGGTTCATCACTTAGTCTTGGGTGTTATTGACTGAAGTTGAAGTAGGTTTCTGCGCCTGGTCCCACAGGGAAGCCTGCGACGAATACCCAGAGGTAGAAGAACACGCTCCAGCCCGCCAGGAACACCAGTGTATATGGCAGCATGGTGGCAATCAGCGTACCGATGCCAAGGTCGCGTTTGTATCGTGCGGCAACCGCAAGGATAAGGCCAAAGTAGCTCATCATTGGGGTGATCAGGTTCGTCACAGAATCACCGATTCGATAAGCTGCTTGAATGGTCTCTGGCGCGTAGCCAACCAGCATCAGCATTGGTACGAAGATAGGTGCCGTCACTGCCCATTGCGCCGATGCCGAACCCAGCGTCAGGTTGATCACGCCACACATGATGATGAAGGCGAAGAACAGCATTGGGCCAGTTAGACCGATGCTTTGTAGGAAGTCAGCACCGCCAACTGCAATAACCTGACCAAAGTTGGTCCATTTAAACAGGGCAACGAATTGCGCAGCAAAGAACACCAGAACAATGTACAGACCCATAGCACTGATGGATTTCGCCATCGCATCAATCACGTCACGGTCGTTTTTCATCGTGCCGACGGTTTTGCCGTACACGAAGCCAGGGATAGCAAAGAACACCAGAATGAATGCGACGATGCCTTTCAGGAACGGTGAACCTGCCACTTCGCCCGTTTCAGGGTGACGCAGGATGCCCCACTCAGGAACGATGGTCAGCGCCAACACACCCGCAACTGCCAGTGCAGCAATACCTGCGTTACGCATACCGCGTTTTTCCAGCGCTGTTACGCGACCCGCTTCTTTGGCTTCAAAATCTTCGGCCGCCATTGATTGGTCGTATTTACCCAGCTTTGGCTCAACGATTCTCTCAGTAACCCACGCACCCAAGAAAGTGATCAGGAAGGTCGAGGCAAACATGAAGTACCAGTTAGCTTCGGGGCCCACCGTGTAGCTTGGGTCAATCATCTGCGCCGAGGTTTCAGTGATACCTGACAGCAGTGGGTCAACCGTGCCCAGCAGAAGGTTTGCGGAATAACCACCGGACACACCCGCAAAGGCTGCCGCGAGACCCGCGAGCGGGTGACGACCTAAGGAGTGGAAGATCATCGCTGCCAGTGGGATAAGCACCACATAGCCAAGCTCAGACGCGGTGTTAGAGACGATACCGGCAAACACCACGGTCAGTGTCACCATGCGGCGAGAAGCCCCCATCACCATCGAACGCATGGTGGCAGAGAGCAGGCCTGAGTGTTCAGCAACCGCCACACCCATCATGCAACCAATACGGTGCCGAGCGGCGCGAAGCCAGTGAAGTTTTTCACCAAGTTGGTGACAATCAGCTGCACGCCTTCGGCGTTAAGCAAGCTTTGCACGTAAATCATGCCATCGGCAGCGCGTCCCGGTGCGCCTTCTGGGCGTGGGTCGGCAACAGAAAGGCCAAAGTATCCCGCAATGCCCGATGCAAAGAAGATAAACACACAAAGCATGGCAAACAGAGTGACCGGGTGCGGGAGAAGGTTACCGAGGAATTCAACGGTATCGAGAAAACGGGAAAAAAACGTCTTGTTCGGCTTCCCGCCAGGTTGGTATTTCGAAGCGGCTGACTGCATCACTTCCTCCATGTATTACAACGTATCCATTTCGTTTCCCAAGCATGCTAGGCGAATTAAATGATAATTTGCAACACAATGAACTACTAAGTGAGCCTAAATTAGACGTAAAACTTAATAATAAATTAACAATTGAAGTTAAATATTGTTTGTTTTGTATTCGATTTGGTTAGGCTGCTATCAAGGATAATATCGGACAATAGGACGCGAATTTCGCCAGTGATCAGGAGGGTATGCAGAAAAAAATCTTCTATATTGAATTGCTTCGAGTCGTGGCCGCGTTTGCCGTTATCGCGATTCATGTCTTGGGGCCTTATCGCCATCTGCCCGGCACCATACCTGACTTTGATTGGATCTCTGCTATCTCGATCAATGGAGCAAGTCGGTGGGCTGTGCCGGTCTTTATCATGATAACGGGTGCATTATTGCTTTCAGACACGCGTCCTTTTTCGGCGTCGCTCTTTCTTCGCCGTCGGGTGATGAAAGTCTTGGTTCCGTTTGTTGTGTGGTCGATTTTCTATGCAGTGTTGGCGGCCATTTCGTTACAAAATGTAAATTGGACGGAAACTGTACAGCGTTTAACGCACTTTCCCGTTGAAGAAACTTACTACCACCTCGGCTTTTTTTACTACTTCATTCCGTTGTATCTGCTTATTCCTGTTTTTCGCCCCGTGGTGCAAAAAGAGGATCACAACCTCTTTTATGCCTTGCTGACATCTTGGCTGGTGTTGTGTGCGGCAAGATTGATGGGGATGTCACTGGGTTGGATTGAAGATTTGGTGTTGTACGGTGGCTATCTGCTGTTGGGATGGGGATTACACAACCGCACTTTGCCGCTTCGCTATTTGTTGTTTGTTGGTGTGATGGCATTGGTGTTTACGGAATACACGGCCATTTCCCAAAGTGTCTCAACGGGCACATACACAAGTGCAGGCTGGTTTTCTTACAAAACCATCAACACAGTGCTGATTGCAGCGATGATCTTCGCGCTTTGTCAGCACTGGGCGGATCGTGTGTCTGAAAAAAGGCAAAAGCAAATCGCGGGCATTGCGCGACACTCACTGGGTATCTATCTGATACATCCAGTGTTTTTGTGGCCTATTCGGGAGTCGGGAATCATCTTGCCATGGGCATGGCTGACGATTCCCGCGGTGACAATTGTGGTGTTTGTTTTGTCCTATTGGACAAGCAAACTGTTGGCAAAATCGCGCGTGACGGCGTGGTTGGTGCCGTGATTACTGCGCGCGCTGCCATTTGGCGAAATGAATAAAGTTCGAACCGCGGTAGCTCATAGTGCCGCAGTCGCCCGGTTGCAGAGCATGGTAGTAGTGCACGCCAACTTGGAATTCGCGCTTCGGTCCACCGTCAACAGGCTCTACGTAAATCCAGTACTCTTCTGGTTCTTCGTGCATGCCAGGGTTTGGGATGGCAACAGATTGTTTGTCGAGGATTCGAATGTCGATGGTGCGCTCTTCTGCACCCTTGCCGAGAGTGTGCTTCTGAAAAATAAAGAAAAAATACACCCCGGCGATAACGGCGAGTGCAATCACAAGTAAAAACAGCGAAATAGGCACGGGGTTCTCCTTGTTCCGGCCACGGACTATCGACGCCAATACTACTTCAGAGCGGAATTTGGCAAACCTGCGCCCCGGTGAATTCGTGATCGATAGCACTTATCGGCGTCAGAAATGACGCTAATGTAAACAAATTTAAAGACATTTCTCTTTTGTAAGCCTTTATAATTTAATAAGAGACGTTAAAGGCGTTACGGAGGTCTACATGGATGACATTGGCAAAGTAGTTAGACAAAGTCGGCGTCTGGAGAAGCTTCTTAAGGAGCACTACCATGCTCAAGGCCGCGGATTGCATGAGCTGGTGAGCAGTTGCCAAGAGCGACTGCCGCATGAGGTGATCTCGAAACTGCGTTTTATCGCCACCATCAGAAACAAGGCGGTGCATGAAGATGGCTATGAAGTCGACGACATGCGTGGCTTTTTGAGTGCATGCAAACAATGCGAAAAAGAACTGCAGCCACGAAGCAGCAGGATGATCTGGCGCGTCGCGCTATTCCTTATTTTTGCCGTCACCGCAGGCGCAGTTTGGTTTTATATCGAAAACTGGCGACACATCGTCGGGCATTAAACGCGCAAGCTTTTCAGTCTGTCTATCAAGAGCACCCATTTGGGTGCTTTTTCTTTTCTGAATAAATCTCGCCTAAGTCGCTCTAAAGAGACACAAAAGACGACGCAAACACTTAGTCTTATTGTGGCTATTGGCGCAATCTCAGCGCATCAATTTGCGTGTCGGCTGTTTGGATATATCACTTTTGATGTGTGTTTCGCTTTCTGAGACCTATGAGGTGGATTTTATGTATGGCATCTCTAGACTTGGTTGGCTCGAAATGTAAGGGATTAAGTCATGTTGAGTTGGTTTGCTGTCTGTTGCTCAGGGCTTCTACATATCAATGCTGCCTACAAAGGACCGCGTTGGCAGTTTTATTTGTTTAAACCCCTGACCATCGCAATCTTGATTGTGATTGCCTTGATGGGGGGACAAGAGAGCAGTTACACCTACTGGATTGTCGCGGGCTTGGCGTTTTCGCTGGTGGGTGATGTTTTCTTGATGTTGCCGAAAGACCGCTTTATTCCCGGCTTGCTCAGTTTCTTGGTGGCGCACATTCTCTACAGTGTGGCGTTTTGGCAGCAATTTGATGGCCCTATGATTTGGTGGCTACCATCATTGATTGGTGCTGCGAGCGTGCTCATCTTCCTGCTGTTATTGCCAAACCTCGGACAACTCTTGATACCCGTTGGCCTCTACATTGCGGTGATCGCTCAAATGGCGTGGGGGGCGGGCGAATTTTGGATGGCAGAGCATAGCCAAATGGCCGCATACGCGTTTGGTGGTGCTTTGCTCTTTATGTTGTCTGATACCGTGCTGGCCTTTGACCGTTTCAAAGGGCCATTTCGCACCTCGGTGCTGCTTATCATGAGCACCTATTTCTCCGCGCAGGGGCTGATCACTGCCTCCGTGCTGTTCGCCCATTAAGGAGCCGTCATGTCGCTGGTTCAAGTGTATAGTGCCAGTAATTCACTGGAAGCCCACAGTCTGAAAGGCATGCTGGAGTCAGAAGGAATCGAGGTGATACTCAAAGGCGAGTCGCTTTCCAGTGCAACAGGCGAGTTACCAGCCGATGTAATGGCTGTGACCTTGTGGGTCGCATCAGAACGCGAGGCGGTTGCCAGAAAAGCCCTTGATACGTACGAAGCGCAATCAAGTACAGTGTGGTTATGCGGGGCATGTCAGGAAGAAAACGGCGGTAATTTCGAGATATGTTGGCAATGCGGGACCCCGCGCGCTGAAATCGAATGAGGATTGCGGCATATCAAATTTTTCGCTGCGTGGCTGTGTTTGACTGTCAACAGAAATACACAGCAAGCGGACTAAGATATGCAAACCTCGATTCACGTTCACCAAATTCTCAACCACCTCAAAACCGAGCCTATGTCAGAAAGTGCGCTGACGCAGTGGGTCGACAAGCAGTGGGGTGACGCCGCGAGATTTCATACCTGCAGCCAAGAAAATATGCTGTTCAGTGAAGTGTTGGTGTTTCTTCGCCGTCGTAAGAAAATCCTCGAAAGCGCGGGCACGCTGGCTGTGAACCAAGCGCGAGTTTGCAACCACAGCTAACATCGCATTAAAAAAGGCCTCAACTGAGGCCTTTATTGCATCTAGCAAATATTACTCTTTTCCGATCATGTGCTTACGGCGAATGTCGAGCAGCGCAAAGATACCAAAGATCAAAATTGACCATTTCTCCCAGCGCGACATGGTGATCTTATCGCCGAAGGCTCCGATGAAAATCAGCATCTGCAGACTGTGCATACAGAACAGGAAAGCGGTCATGATGTAGAGTGCCATCGCGGCAACGCCCGGAAACGGGTGAACAATATTGGCAATCAACACAAACCAAACAAAGCCGATGGCGCTTTCGCCAGCAAGATTAGTGCTTTCATTTTTCCTCTCTTTGATACAACCGGAAACTCACTTGTCCGGCATGTTTTTCCTTAATCATGTCCCAGTGGTTAGGCACCACAGGTAAGCCAAATTCTTTTTCTGCCTCGATATAGATAATCGCGTTGGCACTCAACCAGCCGTTATTTTCCAGCTTGTCGATAACGTCATTCAGCAAGTCTTTACGAAAGGGTGGGTCAATGAACACCACATCAAACGCTTGACCGGGTTGGCCTAGAAACTGAAGCGCATCGACGTTTTTTACCGTCGCATTATCGGCCTTCAGTGCAGCAAGATTTAGATTAATCTGCGCGGCTGCGCCCTTGTCCAGCTCTAAAAGAGTGACATGTTCAGCTTGGCGCGACAAGGCTTCCAGACCCAGGCCGCCGCTTCCTGCGAAAACGTCGAGGCACTTGGCATCGTAGAGATCGGCCGCTAACCAGTTAAACACGGTTTCTTTCACGCGGTCGGTGGTTGGGCGTAGCCCTTCTACGTTTTTCACTGGCAATTTACGGCCACGCCATTTGCCGGAAATGATGCGAACAAAGCCAGAACCGCCTCCGGTATTTGCGGAAGATTGATGACCCCGACCGCCACTTTGCTTCACAGGGTTTTTTGGGTTACGTCGTACCATAGATTTTTTGACCGCCAAGAAGGTGTTAGACTATGCGAGTTCGGTAACTGGACTGCATTTTCCCCAAGTTAATTAAGGGTAGTGACGTAAGGGCATTTATGCTCTTTCGCCAATATCGCTGCGCCGCAAGCAACGCAGAAATAGCATCGTTACCACACTGCATTTATAAGGCGCAGTGGCCACAGTTTTAGATCAGCTCGCTGTTATCGCGCCGATTGTACCAATCATGCTTTAGGATTTGCCAATGGCAGAAAAAAAGAAACGCGGATTTATGTCCTGGCTGGGTTTCGGCCGCAAGAAAGAAGATGAGCAGCAGGCGGAAAAAACCCGTCTAGCAGCGGAAGCCGAAGCAAAGGCACAAGCTGAAGAAGCAGCGCGTCTAGCGGCGGAAGCCGAAGCGAAGCACAAGCTGAAGAAGCAGCTCGCTTGGCGGCAGAAGCCGAAGCAAAAGCGCAAGCTGAAGAAGCAGCCCGTTTAGCGGCAGAAGCCGAAGAAGAAGCCCGTCTGGCAGCCGAAGCGGAAGTAGCGGCGCAAGTTGAACAAGAAAAACCGAAGCGTGAGGGTTTCTTTGCTCGTTTGAAGCGCGGCCTTCAAAAAACCAAAGCCAACTTAGGCGCGGGTTTCTTTGGTCTGTTCAGCGGCAAGAAAATCGATGACGAACTGTTTGAAGAGCTGGAAGAGCAGCTTCTTATTGCAGACGTTGGTATGGATACGACCACCAAAATCATCGATAGCCTGACTGACAAAGCCTCACGCAAAGATTTGAAAGATGGCGAAGCCCTGTTTGGCCTTCTTAAGCAAGAAATGGCGGAGATCCTGAGCAAAGTGGATCAGCCGCTGGAAGTGAAATCAGGAAATGGTCCGTTTGTGATCCTGATGGTTGGTGTCAACGGTGTGGGTAAAACGACCACCATCGGTAAGCTCGCCAAGCAATTCCAGCAGCAAGGTAAATCTGTCATGTTGGCAGCAGGTGACACTTTCCGCGCGGCAGCAGTCGAACAGCTGCAGGTTTGGGGCGAGCGCAATAACGTCCCTGTGATTGCACAGCATACAGGCGCGGACAGTGCGTCAGTGATCTATGACGCGATTGAAGCTGCAAAAGCACGTAATGTGGATGTTGTGATTGCCGATACGGCAGGACGTCTGCAAAACAAAGCTAACCTGATGGAAGAGCTGAAGAAAATCGTTCGCGTTATGAAGAAGCTCGACGAGAATGCGCCGCATGAAATCATGCTGACCATCGATGCGGGCACAGGGCAAAACGCCATTAGTCAAGCGCGTCTGTTCAATGACATTGCGCCGCTGTCTGGTATTACCCTGACCAAATTGGATGGTACGGCAAAAGGTGGCGTTATCTTTGCGGTTGCCGATCAGTTCAACATTCCAATTCGCTACATCGGTGTCGGTGAAGGTATCGACGATCTAAGACCGTTTGTTGCAGAAGATTTTATCGAAGCTCTGTTTAGCCAAGAGGACTGATAAGCGTGATCCAATTTCAGCAGGTGAGCAAGGCCTACCGCGGTGGGCATCAAGCGTTACAAAAAGTGAGTTTTCACTTACCTAAAGGGGACATGGCATTCCTGACGGGGCACTCAGGTGCGGGTAAAAGTACACTGCTGAAATTGTTGTGCGCAATTGAAAGGCCGAGCGACGGGAAAATCCTGTTCAACGGCCATGATATTTCGCGCATTGATCGCAAAGACATTCCTTTTCTGCGTCGACACATCGGCATCATCTTTCAAGATCACAAGCTTCTGATGGATCGCACCGTGTTTGATAACGTGGCATTGCCATTGCGTATTGAGCAAGCCGATGAAACGGATGTGAGAAAGCGTGTGTCGGCGGCTCTAGATAAAGTCGGGTTGCTCGACAAGCTCAACTGCCTGCCAATGCAATTGTCGGGTGGTGAGCAGCAGCGTGTGGGCATTGCCCGCGCAGTGGTTAATCGTCCACAACTTCTGATTGCGGACGAACCCACCGGAAATCTGGATGCGGCATTGTCACAGCAGATCATGGAGCTTTTCCGCCAGTTTAACCAAGTGGGTGTCACCGTATTGATGGCAACGCACGATACATCGCTGCTGAGTAAATACGATATGCGTCGATTTGATTTGAATCAGGGCCATCTTTCGGAGGTGGCGCGTGGCTAATTTCTTCTCTCTCCATAAACAGCAGGGCGGTCAGGCACTGCGCGATCTGCTTTCTAGACCGCTCGGCAATATGCTGACGGTGCTGGCACTGGCATTTTCACTCGCGCTGCCAGCCACCTTGTTTATGTTGGCCAAGAATATCGTTGCGGTGACAGAAGAGTGGCAGGCACCGAATCAAATCACGGTCTACCTGCAACCCATGCAGGATGAACGTGCGCGAGAATTTTCTGACGAAATCAGCGAATGGCCGGATGTGGCGTCTGCGAGCTATATTTCGCCCGACGACGGCTTGCAGCAACTTCGCCAAATCCAAGGGTTTGATGCTGCAGTGAGCTTGTTGGATGACAACCCGCTGCCTTCGGTGGTGGTGATCACACCGCGCTCAGAAGACGCGGCATCGGCAACAGCACTGGCATCTAAGCTTCGTACCGACAGCAACGTGGATGAAGTCCGTCTCGACAGCGACTGGCTACAACGTCTGGCTGCGATTGAAAGTCTGGTCATGACGCTGACAACGGTGTTCTCTGCCTTGATGTTGATGGCGGTGTTTCTCATCATCGGCAATACCTTGCGTCTTCAGGTGTTGAACCAAAAAGAAGAAATTCAGGTAATGAAGCTGGTGGGGGCAACGGACAGCTACATTCTGCGCCCTTATATTTACACCGGCGTATGGCTTGCACTGGCCGGTGCAGTGGTCGCTTGGTGTGTGGTTCAGGTGAATGCGCTTTTGCTTGATGCAGCCGTTGAAAAGCTGGCTACATTATATAGTAGTGCTTTCCGCCTTTCGGGCCTTGGTATCGAAGAAACACTGATTCTTCTGATGGTTACCGCACTGATTGGTTTGCTGGCAGCGAGACTAGCGGCTGGGAAACACTTAAGAGAAATTGAACCTGTCTCATAGTTCAATGTCTCAACTCTCTGAACACGGTGACGATGCTCAGAGAGTGATGGTGATTTTGTGCTCAGGCTTGCAGTTTTTTTAATCTTGAGTAGAGTATTGCGAGGGCTGATCACAGCTCACAAAGTCGATTTATTCGAAAAGAGGTGAAAATGACAACAGAGATGTATGCACTTGCCCCGATATCTGAAAACAGTATCGACAGCTATCTACGTCAGGTAAATAGCTATCCAATGCTGTCTGCGGATGAGGAGCGCGAGTTGGCAGAACGTCTTCATTACGACGGTGACCTAGAATCAGCGAAAAGCCTGATCCTGTCGCATCTGCGTTTTGTTGTTCATATCGCCCGTGGTTATTCCGGTTATGGATTGCCTGTTTCTGATCTGGTTCAGGAAGGTAACATTGGCCTGATGAAGGCGGTAAAACGCTTCAACCAGAAGTGGGTGTGCGTCTGGTTTCCTTTGCTGTTCACTGGATCAAAGCCGAAATTCACGAATACGTTCTGCGTAACTGGCGTATTGTGAAAGTGGCGACCACCAAAGCGCAGCGTAAGTTGTTCTTCAACCTGCGTAAGTCTAAAAAGCGTCTTGGTTGGTTTAACGCTGAAGAAGTTAACTTGGTTGCTGAGCAACTGGGGGTTGATGCATCGGAAGTGCGTGAGATGGAATCCCGTCTTGCTGCTCAAGATGCGGGTTTTGATGCCGGCGCAGATGATGAAGAGCGTGACGGCCCTGTCGCCCCTGTGTTCTATCTGGAAGACAAGAGTTCAGATATTGCCACCAACCTGGAATCAGAAAACTGGGAAAATCACGCTAATCACCGACTGGCATCTGCCATGTCTGGGTTAGATGAGCGAAGCCAGCACATCATTCGTTCTCGCTGGCTGGATGACAACAAAGCAACGCTGCAAGAATTGGCAGACCACTACCAAGTATCTGCAGAGCGCATTCGTCAGTTAGAAAAGAATGCGATGCGTAAGCTGAAAGAGGCGGTTGGCGACGTTTTGTGATCGCTAATCCGTTAAGATCGTAAAAACCGGCATAATGCCGGTTTTTTTGTACCTTAAGATCCCTTGTCAGGATTGGGCCGAGATCAGTTTTCCACAGCTTTATTATGATCAACACTACATCTTGTGGATCCAAGTTTCAGATCCTACTTTATCAACGCAATCCACAGATTTTTCCACAGGTGATGCAAAAGTGTACAAATCCCACTTTTTCCCTATGGAGTTCGTTAACCTAATATCAGGTACAATGCAGTTTTTCAGGCAATTTTACGGTGTTGCCGCGTATTGGCAGCACACCTTAGATGTTGAGGGAGTGGAATAACCCATGGAACAATTTGCGCATATCTCTGTAAATGACGCGTGGCAGCTTCTGCAAGATAACGATCAAGAAGCGATTTTGGTGGATATCCGGGATCCTCAGTCTTTTCAGCTATCTCATCCACAGGGCGCGTTTCACCTGACAAACGACAGCATTGTGCAGTTCACACAGGAAGTGGAGTATGAACAACCCGTGTTGGTGATGTGTTACCACGGGATCAGCAGCCAAGGCGCAGCACAATATTTGATTAACCAAGGCTTCGAGCAGGTGTACAGTGTAGATGGTGGCTTTGATGCCTGGCAAAGACAGACACTGCCTGTTGAGTCAGGGGTGAATTGATGTAGAGGTACTATGATACGGCTGATAGCGATCCCAAACCCAAGAGCGGGACAAGCGTTTATCGATTACATGGCATCACGTGATATTGAAATCAAAATGATGCCAGAAGGAGAAGGGTTGTTCGCCCTGTGGCTGACAGATGCGCAGCATCAAGTCGAAGTTGAAGCGGAACTTCACGCCTTTATGAACAATCCAACTGCACGTAAGTATCAGTCAGCGTCGTGGGATATGGCGGAAAGCCGAACGGCGCGCTTTTATTACCCTCGTCAGGGGCTTCTTACCTCGATAAAGCAAAATGCGGGACCGTTTACGCTGTCTGTCATGGTCGTGTGTATCGTTGCTTATGCCGGTTTGGTGCTGGGCTTTGGCAACGACGTTTTTTCTCTGCTTCACTTCCCAGCTACGGAAGATCAGCAGTGGCAGATTTGGCGCTTGTTTACCCATTCGCTGCTGCATTTCTCGGCCACGCACATCGTGTTTAACCTGCTGTGGTGGTGGGTGCTCGGCGGTAAGATTGAAAAGCAGTGCGGCAGTGCCAAATTGGTACAACTCTTCTTACTGACCTCCTTGTTCTCAGGGTTAGGGCAGTATGCCTTTGAAGGCCCTGCCTTTGGCGGCATGTCGGGCGTGGTTTACGCTTTGCTTGGCTACTTGTGGTTGATGGGAGCACTAGCACCGCAACGCGGTCTTTCGATAGAAACTGCGTATGTTGGTTTTATGCTGCTTTGGCTGGTGGTTGGGTTCTTTGAACCGTTTGGTATGGCCATCGCCAACATGGCGCACCTGTTCGGATTGTTGTCAGGTTGTGCGATCGGTGTATTTGATGCCAAGTTCTCACAGGCAGCCAGACAGTCTTAATGTGATGTAGTCCGTTGTTAATGCGGTTATCACTGGCTTTAAGACGCCGTGTAATTACACTAAAAACGTCCCTATGGGGCGTTTTTATCGTTATAGCATTCATCGGGAGCCAAGGACGCCGTGAAACAGACTCAACGCCATCAGGAAATTCTCGATTTAGTGCGCAGCAAGGGGTACGTCAGCACTGACGATCTAGTGCTTCACTTTGATGTGAGCCCCCAAACCATTCGACGTGATCTCAATGAATTGGCGGCAGATAACAAGATCCGCCGTCAACATGGCGGTGCCACTTTACCGTCCAGCTCAGTGAACACGGCGTACGATGCGCGTAAGATCATGCAGCAGGAAGAAAAGAACCGGCTGGCGCAGGCGTTGGTGGCGCACATTCCAGACGGTGCAACACTGTTTATCGACATTGGCACGACACCGGAAGCGGTCGCGCGCGCACTGCTCAATCATCAAGACCTTCGTATTGTCACCAATAACCTTAATGCGGCGAGCATTCTGATGGCCAAGGAAGACTTTCGCATCATCATGGCCGGTGGAGAAGTGCGTAACCGCGATGGAGGGATCATGGGGGAAGCGACGGTCGACTTTATTTCTCAGTTCCGTCTCGATTTCGGCATTCTTGGGATCAGTGGTATCGACTTGCAAGGCGGATTGCTCGACTTTGATTATCACGAGGTACGGGTGAAACAGGCCATCATGGAAAACAGCAGATTGGTTATGCTCGCCGTTGACCACACCAAGTTTGGTCGCAATGCCATGGTCAACGTGGGTAGCCTTTCTCAAATCGACATGTTGTTTACCAATGCGCCACTGCCTGGCGATATCGCATCACATTTGCGTGATTCTGATGTTCATATTGAGATCATCACCTAGTTGAATTGCTGCGAAAGCAATGACATAGCAAACAAAGCCGCCAAAGGCGGTTTTTTTGTGTCCGCCATCGAGCAAACTTTCATCGAAATACCATTTCAAACGCGCGTTTTTTGCACTAAACTGCTCGTAAACGAAAGTTAAATGTTCGTTTGAGCATTTTGGTTTCGCCCTCATTGTTCGAAAAGAATGAAATGGATAGCGGAGGTTAGGATGAGCGACGGTGTCTTTGATGTGCTTGTTGTCGGAGGCGGAATTAACGGGGCTGGCATTGCAGCAGATGCGGCAGGGCGTGGCCTGAAAGTCGGTTTGTATGAAGCGGCGGACTTTGCGTCGGCGACGTCTTCTGCAAGCTCCAAGCTTATCCACGGCGGCTTGCGCTACCTTGAACATTACGAGTTTCGTTTGGTGAGTGAAGCACTTGCCGAGCGTGAAGTCTTGCTCCGTAAAGCCCCTTATCTGGCGTGGCCAATGCGCTTTCGCCTGCCACACCGTCCACACCTTCGTCCTGCGTGGATGATTCGTGCGGGTCTGTTCCTTTATGACCACCTGAGCTCTCGCACCACCTTACCGGGCAGCAAAGGCATTCGCTTCGGTGAGTCCTCGGTACTCAAACCCGAAATCAAACAAGGTTTCGAATACTCAGATTGTTGGGTCGATGATGCGCGTTTAGTGATCCTAAACGTAATGGATGCCGCCGAACGCGGGGCAGAAGTGCGTAATCGCTGCAAAGTCGTCAGTGCCGAGCGCAAAGAGGGTTTATGGGAAATCGAGGTGCTGGATGAGGTGACGCAAACCCGTTTCACACGCAAAGGCAAAGCCTTGGTCAATGCGGCGGGGCCTTGGGTGAAGCAGTTCTTTGACGAGAGCACGACAGAAACCTCACCACGCAACATTCGCCTCATCAAAGGCAGCCATATTGTGGTGCCGCGCGTTCACAACGAGTCCTCGTCGTACATTCTCCAAAACGAAGACGGGCGTATTGTGTTTGTGCTGCCTTATCTCGACAGATTTTCACTTATCGGCACGACCGACGTGGAATATAACGGTGACCCGCGCAATGTGGGCATTGAAGACAAAGAGATAGCTTATGTGCTGGATGTGTATAACCAGCACTTTAAAAAGCCGCTGACCAAAGACGACGTAGTGTGGACGTACAGTGGGGTGAGACCGCTTTGTGATGATGAGTCTGACTCGCCGCAAGCCATCACCCGTGACTACACCTTGGAACTTGAGGCGTCAGAGGGCAAAGCACCTATCCTGTCGGTCTTTGGTGGCAAACTCACGACTTACCGCAAGCTTGCACAAGCGGCGGTGAATCAATTGGCACCTTTTTTCCCTGACAGCACGGGCGAGTGGACGGCGACACAAGTCTTGCCGGGTGGTGAGGACATTTCCTCGTTCACAGAGATCGAAGATGCGTTGCGACAGCTTCATCCTTGGATGGAGCCATTTATGGTCAACCGTTTAGCGACAACCTACGGCAGCCGTGTGTGGGTTTGGCTGGGGGATACCTCAGATAAACAGGACTTAGGGCAGCAATTTGGCGCGGGGTTGTCACAGCGAGAAATTGATTACCTCACGACGGCTGAATACGCGCAGACGGCGGAAGACGTGCTTTGGCGCAGGACCAAACTGGGGCTGTATCTGACGGAAGAAGAGCGTGAAAAGGTTGCTGATTATATGGCACAGAAAGACGCGGTAGCCTTACAAGAAGAGCCGGTTTAGTTGGAAAACACGCAACGCAAAAGGCGCATACAGTGCGCCTTTTTGGTGTCTGTCGTCTGCGTTTAAGCTGGCTATCGATGTGTCGCGGTTACTGATACAGGTATTTGGTAAACAGCAGATCAGCGAGCACTTTTTGATTGGTTTCCGCCAGCAGCATTTCGTTGACCTTTTCAAGGCACGCCTTACGGATGGCTTCACGCCCAGCCAGTGATTTCACACGAACCTCATTTTCCTGACTCAGCACTTCAATGATGGTGTCGCGGATCAGCGGCTGGTGATATTCCAGCATCTGAATCAAGGAGGCGTCATCCACCATGAGGTCAACACGCACATTGATGAAACCCAGCTTACGACCATCGGTAATAAAATTGGTCGTGATTTCGGGCTCAAGAGTAAAATAGCTAAAGGCAGCTGCATTTTCTTCTTCCGCTGAAGATGGCAGCGACACCAGCATCGTCATGACGACGGCGAAAATGGCGATAATGTTTTTTTTCATGGTTTTTGCCAAACCCCGGATTTAATGAATCTCTTATGGTAGTTTAGCTGCGCGCGCGTAGGCACAGCTGTGTACAATAGCGCAAATATCAATCCTAATTAATAGTAAACATTATTGGCCGATTCGGCGAAAGTTTTGTGGTTTTTTTGCTCATTGGCTCAGGATAACATGTCAGATTTCAAGCGATTACACGTATCAGCCTGATGGGTGCAAATTGGGAGGCCCCAGATTGGCAACAGCTGGAAACAACGAAAGCCGGAGAATGGCTGCTTGAACGCCATTCAATGACAGAACGCTTGAAAGCGTGTTGTGAAACGCTGACTGTCGACGTGATTGGTTTGCATGACGTTGAAAAAAGCACCTTGTCAGACTCAGAGCGCGCGCTGCTGGGTGATGAAGCGTGTTTGGTACGCGAAGTGGTTCTTTCGGGTGATGATCGCCCTTGGCTTTGTGCCCGCACCTTGGTGCCGAAGTCCACATTAACTGAGCAAGAAAAAGATATCGCCGACTTGGGCGCGGTGCCGCTGGGTGTGCGTGTGTTTAATCAAGCCAATGCCCGCCGAGATGCGATTGAAATTGCGAGCTTTGTTGTTGATGGACAAACATTATTGGCACGTCGCTCACGGTTGTGGGTGAACGATAAGCTATGCTGGTTTCAGAATTGTTTTTACCTCATGCGCCGATTTATCAGGAGGAAGGCTAAATGGATGCGGCCAAAGCCAGAGCATTTTGGCAACTGACGCGTATGGACAGGCCAATTGGTAGTTTGTTGCTGCTATGGCCGACGCTTTGGGCACTGTTTTTGGCTGCCGATGGTATGCCTAACCCGCATGTGCTGGTGGTATTTGTTCTCGGTGTGGTGATGATGCGTGCCGCAGGCTGTGTCATCAATGACTTTGCTGACCGCAACTTTGACGGTCACGTTAAACGTACCAAGGCGCGCCCGCTACCATCCGGTACAGTCACAGCCAAAGAAGCACTGGCACTGTTTGGCTCTTGATTCTGGGTGCTTTCCTCTTGGTGCTGACGCTGGATGCGCTGACCATTCAGCTTTCTGTGGTTGCTGTTATTCTCGCGTCTGTTTATCCCTTCATGAAACGCTACACTCATATGCCGCAGTTGGTACTTGGTATGGCGTTTAGCTGGGCGATCCCGATGGCTTATGCCGCACAAGCGGGCGAACTGCCGCCGGTAGCGTGGATGCTGTTTATCGCAAACGTTGCCTGGACGGTGGCGTATGACACCTTGTATGCCATGGTCGATAGAGATGACGACCTGAAAATCGGCATCAAATCGTCAGCCATTTTATTTGGTAAGTTTGATAAGGCCGCAGTCGGTCTGTTGCAACTCGTGACCTTGCTGCTGTTGCTGCTGGTGGGGTATTTGAGCGAGCTGGCGACGATTTACTACTGGTTCTTGCTGGCAGCGTCTTCATTGTTTGTGTATCAACAATGGCTAGCACGAGCGCGTGAGCGAGATGCGTGTTTTAAAGCGTTTTTGAATAACAACTACGTGGGCATGCTGGTCTTTATGGGTATTGCACTGGCGGTATTAATGTAGCCGAGCGCGATATTCACGCTGAAAGAATAGATAAAAAAATCCCCCGCCTAGGCGAGGGATTTTTTTTATTCTGCAGACTGATTGAGGATCGCCTGAATAGTGAGTTGCACTTCCGGGGAAATCAGGCCGAAGATGCATTCCAGCAAGGCTTCAATCTGTTCGGTACGCGCATGCTCATCGTCGTTCAAGTAGCCAGTCTCGCGAAGGGTGGTCACCAGTGTGCTGAACACGCCTTTGTCGAAGAACTCAGGAGCATTGATGCCGTGAAGACGGCTCAGACGCTGAGCCATCATTTGGCTCTGCTGTTCTAAATCAGTGCGTGATACGTCTGATTCATGGCAGAACAGGGTCAAGGTGATGGCGTAGCGTTGCAGCGTTTCTGCAATAGTGCGACCCAGCAGCTGAAGCTGTGTCAGCTTCGCTGGATTGCGGTGCAGCATGTCACCATCCACGGTCAGCAAACCTTGGCGATTAAGCTCAACCACAACGGCATCTAAGTAGCTTTCCAGTGCCGCATCATCAAAGCTCATGTAAAGCTCAGCTTTTAGCAATGGGTAAAGCTGCTTCACTGTGCTCTTCAGTGCATCACGGCTTACGCTGCTCTTGAACACCAGCATCTGAGCAACCAATGACGGAATCGCGAACAGATGGATGATGTTGTTGCGGTAGTACGTCATCAAGATAGCCTGTTGGCGATCCAGAGAAATCACATCACCCAGCGAGTCTTTTTCCACCACGAACTTGTTCAGGCTGATCGCATGTTCAACCAGCTCTTGTGCTGAGTCTTCTGGCACTGTACTGGTCGATGAATACGGCACTGCACGCAGCAATTCCAAGTAGATGTTCAGCTGATCTTCCAGTGCTTCGCGGCTCAATGCGCGTTGGCGAGAGGCCAGCAGGGCAGTGGCACACAAGGTCAGGGCGTTCGCTGCAGCCGCATCATTGATTTTGGTCATCATGCGGTCGGCCAACTCGTTCACCACTGGGTTCAGCCAGTTCGGACGTTGCGGTTCAATTGGGTCGATATCTTGATGCCAAGTCGGTGCCTTCTCATTCAAGAAGTGGTTCACCTGAATTGGCTCGCCGAAGTTCACGTAGCCCTTGCCGTAGTTGCGAAGCTTACGGACGATGCCCAGCACCTGACCGAAGTTTTCTTTCTCTTTGCGCTCACCTTGTAGCTCTTTGGCATAGGTGCTCACTTCCATCACGTGCTCGTAGCCAATGTAAACAGGCACAAGGGTGACTGGACGCTTCAGGCCACGCAGCATGGCTTGGATGGTCATCGCCAGCATGCCGGTTTTCGCCGGAAGCAGACGACCTGTACGTGAACGGCCACCTTCCGAGAAGTACTCGACCGAATAGCCTTTGGCAAACAACTCGGCCAAGTACTCACGGAATACAGTGGAGTACAGGCGGTTGCCTTTAAAGGTACGACGCAAGAAGAAGGCACCGCCACGACGGAAAATCGGGCCTGCTGGGAAGAAGTTCAGGTTCACGCCGGCAGCAATGTGCGGCGGTACCAGACCTTCTTTATACAAAATGTAGGAAAGCAGCAGGTAGTCCATGTGCGAGCGGTGACAAGGCACATACACAATCTCATGACCGTCTTGCGCCAGTTTACGTACACGTTCTGAGTTGCTGACGTTAATGCCTTGATACAGCTTGTTCCAAAGCCATGTCAGTACGCGGTCGCCATAACGGATCAGGCTTGGTGAGAAGTCGGCAGCGATTTCTTCCATCATATCGATGGCTTCTTTGCGCACTTTCTCTACTGGGACATCGCGGCTTTCCGCTTCTTCCTGCACCACTTTGTCGATGGCTTTTGAGGCCAGCAGACGTTTGAACAGTGCCTGACGGTTTGGCAGACCTGGACCCGATGCCGCCATTTTCTGGCGAGAAAAGTGAATTTTCGCAACACGAGCCAGCTTGTTCGCGATCGTGGTATCGGTGCCGTGCTTGTCTGCCATATAGCGCAGAGAAACGGCATTGCTAAAGCGCACCATGCTATCGCGACCCAAGGTCAGGATGGTGAAGCATTTTTGCACGCCATTCATCGCGGTCAACGCAGGTGTCGCCGGACGCGACTCGTTGCCAGGGTTGCGGTCCCAAACCACAGACGCAGGTACGAGCTGAATGTCGAGTTCAGAATCACGTTTGTGCAGTTCCAACAACTCAGAGAACACTTCGATAGACTCGAACGGCACTGGGTCGCTGTTGTTGAACATGCGCTTGCCTTGAGAAATAAAGACATAGCGTGGCAGTGATTTACCGCCAAGTTCTAGGGGCTCCAGCGGATCAGGTAAACCCAGCTGCAAGCAGCTGCTGCGCAGAGTCAGCAGGTCGGAATGAGAGCGAAATGGTAGTACGTAAACAATTGGACGGTTGAGGTCAAAGCCTAACTGAGCAACTGGATCTGACGGAATACTGATGGTTTTAACCAGCACCGACAGCGGTAAATTCAACAATTTATGATAAATCGATTGGCAAGCAGACATCTGATCGCGGCCTCTTATATTTTGTGCGTGCCAAGTCTAGCAGAAAACGTCTACGAACTTGCAGCGAAATGACAGTATTCCGCACGGTTAAGAGAAGTTTTCCAAAGCTGCACAAGCCAAATGTAAAACGAAAAGTGTGAACTGTGTACGGCTTGTTAGGCCTTCGGATTCGATCTGTGCCTTTTCAAGTGGTTAAACACTGGATATACTCACAGTTAACTGTATAAAAAGACAGGTCTGATTATGAAGCCGTTAACCGCGAGACAACAGCAAGTCTTTGATCTGATCAAAGCAAAAATCGACGACACCGGTATGCCGCCAACGCGTGCCGAGATCGCGAAAGAACTGGGATTCCGCTCAGCTAACGCAGCGGAAGAACACTTGAAAGCGTTGGCGCGTAAAGGCGTGCTTGAAATCGTACCTGGTGCATCGCGCGGTATCCGTCTGTTGATAGACACGGACGCCGCAAATGATGACGGTTTGCCGCTGATTGGCCGAGTGGCTGCGGGTGAGCCGATTCTGGCGCAAGAACACGTTGAAACGCATTACCAAGTTGACCCATCACTGTTTAAGCCGCACGCAGATTTCTTGCTGCGCGTTAACGGGATGAGTATGAAAGACATCGGTATCATGGATGGCGATCTGCTGGCGGTGCATAAAACCCAAGATGTGCGTAATGGCCAAGTGGTTGTTGCACGTGTGGAAGATGACGTGACCGTTAAGCGTCTTGAGCGCAAAGGCGATCAGGTTCTGCTACATGCAGAGAACGAAGAGTTCGCGCCTATCGTTGTCGACCTGACCCAACAGCACCTGACCATTGAAGGTATTGCTGTAGGCGTTATTAGAAATACTGACTGGATGTAACACGCGACTCGCGTTCATCAAACGTCAAAAAAAGATGACTTCAGTTAAAAAACTGAACGTCATCTTTTTTTTATGGTGTTTCATGTGCTTCAAGCCCTGTCAGACGCCAGTTTTTTCATTTTTTCTCTTCAAGAAACCCTGCCGTATCAAACCCTATAGTCACCATGTTTGCCTTGCTTTTACAAGGCTTAGACGGTGAAGAAAAAGATTTTTGCACCAACAAATTGGGTGAAATTCTCACATCCTGCAACAGTTGTCTTTATCTCGTAATTTCGTGGCTGGCATCATGTTTCAGGGCATTTTGCTGTGCATTTTTTGTTCTTTTTCCATTCCTTGCCTAACTTTATTTGTAAACAAAGTGTTAATCGATATTTCTAATTTTTTTCTTCATTTACACATTTAGCAATGCGGCAGATGTCGAGATTTTGAGGAGGGACCCGGTGAAGAATCGCCAACTTCTATCAACGCTCGCACTAATTCCCCTGTTCTCGTTCGTTGCTCACGCAGCCGACGAGCCATCCTCGTTTAACCTAACGCAGGGTGTGACGGAAATCAGTGCCAAGGTTTACGACCTTCACATGACCATTCTCTGGATATGTGTCGCCATTGGTGCCGTGGTGTTTGGGGCTATGTTTTGGTCCATCATCCACCATCGAAAATCCAAAGGGGCCGTAGCCGCCAATTTCCACGAGAGCACCAAAGTCGAAATACTTTGGACGCTGATTCCATTCCTGATCCTTATCAGCATGGCCGTACCTGCCACTCAAGTCCTTTTAGAGATGGAAGATCCGTCAGAATCGGAGTTGACCATTCAGGTCACAGGCTCGCAATGGAAATGGCATTACCGCTACTTCGACCATGATGTCGAGTTCTTCTCATTACTGGCAACTTCTGCTGCGCAAATCGATGGTGAAGCGAAAAAGCGTGACAACTACCTGCTTGAGGTAGACAGACCGCTGGTTGTGCCTATCGGCCAGAAAGTGCGTTTCCTGATTACCTCGGAAGACGTGATTCACTCTTGGTGGGTGCCTGACTTTGCGGTGAAGAAAGATGCCAACCCTGGCTTTATCAATGAAGCGTGGACGCGCATCGACAAGCCCGGCATCTACCGCGGCCAGTGTGCGGAGCTATGCGGCAAAGACCACGGCTTTATGCCGATTGTGGTGATTGCCAAGCCCGTCGATGAATTTGAAGCTTGGGTACAGAAAACTGCCTCTGAGCAAGCGAAAGTGCGCGAAGAAGAGCAAAAACTGCTCGCGATGAACATGGACATGGAAGAGCTGATGACGCTCGGTGAAGATGTTTACAACTCTCGCTGCGCGGCGTGTCACCAAGTTAACGGCTTGGGTTTGCCGGGTGTGTTCCCTGCGCTCGCTCAACAAGGGATTTCTGCTGACCCTGACAAGCTGCTTGAGCACCTCAACATTGTTATTCACGGCAAGCAGGGCACAGCAATGCAGGCGTTTGGTGCGCAGCTGGGTTTGAAAGAGTTGGCCGCGGTTATCACTTACGAGCGTAATGCTTGGGGTAACAACACGGGTGATGCGGTACAGGCATCTCAGATTAACGCGGTACTTAACGGTGACGATCTTTAAGGAGAGATGGCAATGACAGATATGACGCCAGATCAGGTAGGTCACGACGACCACGACCATGATCATAAACCCCGAGGGTTGATGCGTTGGCTGTTAACAACCAACCATAAAGACATCGGCTCCATGTACCTGATTTTCAGTTTCACCATGTTCCTCGTTGGTGGGGCAATGGCATTGGTGATTCGTGCCGAGCTTTTCCAACCCGGTCTTCAACTGGTTGACCCTAACTTCTTCAACCAGATGACCACGGTTCATGGTCTCATCATGGTGTTTGGTGCCGTCATGCCCGCCTTTACCGGCTTGGCAAACTGGATGGTACCTATGATGATTGGCGCGCCGGATATGGCACTGCCGCGCATGAACAACTGGAGCTTCTGGATTCTGCCTTTTGCGTTCTTCATGCTTCTGATGTCGCTGTTTATGGAAGGGGGCGGTCCTAATTTTGGTTGGACCTTCTACGCACCGCTCTCAACCACCTATTCGCCGGATAGCACAGCACTGTTTGTGTTCGCTGTGCACATCATGGGTATCAGCTCCATCATGGGGGCGATCAACGTTATCGTCACCATCATGAACCTACGCGCGCCAGGCATGACCTACATGAAAATGCCGCTGTTCGTATGGACGTGGTTTATCACTGCATTCTTGCTGATCGCAGTAATGCCAGTGCTAGCCGGGGCGGTGACCATGGTGCTTACCGACAAATACTTTGGCACCTCGTTCTTTGATGCGGCTGGCGGTGGCGATCCTGTGATGTTCCAACACATCTTCTGGTTCTTCGGACACCCAGAGGTGTACATCATGATCCTGCCAAGCTTCGGTATTGTGTCGGCGATTATCCCTGCTTCGCACGCAAACCATTGTTCGGTTATGCGTCCATGGTATACGCGACAGCCTCTATTGCCGGTCTGAGTTTTGTGGTGTGGGCGCACCACATGTTCACCACAGGTATGCCAGTCTTTGCTGAACTCTTTTTCATGTATTGCACCATGCTCATTTCGGTGCCGACAGGGGTGAAAGTCTTTAACTGGGTAGCGACTATGTGGCGCGGCTCTTTGACCTTTGAAACGCCCATGTTGTTTGCACTCGCCTTTATTGTGCTCTTCACGATAGGGGCTTCTCGGGCTTGATGCTCGCGATAACGCCCGTCGACTTCCAATACCACGATACGTACTTCGTGGTGGCGCACTTTCACTACGTACTGGTATCCGGTGCCATCTTCTCCATCATGGCGGCGGCGTATTACTGGCTGCCGAAATGGACGGGGCACATGTACAACCAACGCCTTGCGAATTGGCATTTCTGGTGCTCGCTGATTTCCGTCAACATCTTGTTCTTCCCAATGCACTTCTTGGGACTAGCTGGTATGCCACGTCGTATTCCGGACTACGCGCTGCAATTTGCTGACATCAACGCGATTGTCAGTGTGGGTGCCTTCCTGTTCGGATTCTCCCAGCTCATTTTCTTGGTGCTGGTAGTCAAATGTATCCGCGGCGGCGAGCCTGCGCCTGCGAAACCTTGGGAAGGGGCAGAAGGTCTGGAATGGACAGTGCCATCGCCTGCGCCTTACCACACCTTCTCAACGCCACCAAAAATTGACTGAGGTTGCTTATGGGTGAACAAAACGAACAACAAACACAACGTTCAAACCGTTCTGCGGCCAAGTTGGCGGGGATGGCGGTACTGATGTTCGGCTTTGCGTTTGCCCTTGTACCTCTCTATGACGTGTTCTGCGATATCACTGGGATTAACGGAAAAACCAGTGATGTTGCGGCGCAAGAAAGTAACCAAGTGGATTTCTCGCGCACCGTCACGGTGGAATTTGTTTCTTACATTAATCCCGGCCTCGGCTGGGATTTTGTGCCAGAGACCAAGCGTATTTCGGTGCACCCTGGTGAGACACACACCATTGCTTACCGAGCCACAAACAACACGGCGGTGAATTCGATTGGACAAGCAGTCCCTTCGGTGTCGCCGGGGTTGGCGGCGCAGTATCTCAACAAAATTGAATGCTTTTGCTTTAACAGACAGCCTCTGGATGCGGGCAAAGACGCAGAACTGCCGTTGGTGTTCTACGTTGACCCAGGAATTCCAGACGACATCAACACTCTGACGCTGGCTTACACCCTGTTCAGCGTCAAACCTGAGCCTGTGACTCAATAACTGCAGTGAGGTCATCATGACAACAACGCATACCAACACAGATGCCCAACAGGATTACGAAAACTATTACGTACCGGCGCAGAGTATCTGGCCTATCGTCGGCGCGGTGGCACTGTTTCTTATTGCCATGGGGGCGGGGGCGACCGTCGCCGGACTCTTTGGTGGCAATGGCCCATGGATGCTTTTAGCAGGGACGGGTGTCTTGCTATTTATGCTGACGGGCTGGTTTCGAGATGTGATCAATGAGTCGATGGGCGGGCTTTATTCCTCGCAAATGGATCGCTCGTTTAGACAGGGTATGAGTTGGTTTATTTTCTCTGAAGTCATGTTCTTTGCGGCATTTTTTGGCGCACTGTTCTATGCGCGCATGATTGCCGTGCCTTGGCTGGGCGGTGCAAGTAACAATGCGATGACCGCGGAAGTGCTATGGCCGGACTTTATCCCGACGTGGCCGTTAGAGAAAACGCCCGGTGGCGTTGAAACTACCGCAATGGGCGCATGGGGTCTGCCACTTATTAACACCCTCATTCTGCTGACCTCGTCCATCACGATTCATATTGCTCATGTTGCCATGGAAGAAGGCAATCGCCAGAAGCTGAAAGTCTTCCTCGGTGCAACCGTCTTCTTAGGCTGGATTTTCTTGGGGCTGCAAGTTGAAGAGTACGTCCACGCCTACGAAGAGTTGAACCTGCGTTTGGACTCAGGCGTTTACGGTAACACCTTCTTCTTGCTGACGGGCTTTCACGGCATGCATGTGTTCTTGGGTTCGGTCATCTTGTTCATTATTTGGCTCAGGGTGCTGAAAGGGCATATGACGCCTGACAGCCATTTCGCGTTTCAGGCGGGAGCCTGGTATTGGCACTTTGTGGATGTGGTTTGGCTTTGCCTGTTCGTGTTCGTCTACATCTTGTAGCAACGCAAAAAACTAATAGGGGCGGCTGTTGGGCTCAATTACCCCGGTCGCCAACGCTATCAGCAAGATGACAAACACAACGACGGAAAACAACACTCGACGTCCCAGATAACGGGACATAGGCACATCAGTTTGCCCTTTGACCAAAATCGGCAACGCGCGAAACAAGTTATAAACGATAAACACCAGCAGACATACAAGGATCCCTTTGAGCAGCATATTGCCTCCGGTAGACCAAAATGGTGATCAGAACGTGGATGATTTGTCTTCTTCCAGAGTACGTCGAATCAGAAGAGTTGGTTTCCTTGTCTTTACTTTGGCGATGACCGCGCTGCTGGTCAAGTTAGGTTCATGGCAGATATCACGGGCTGAAGAAAAAGCCGCACTTTTAGCCCAATTAGACACAAGAAAACACACAGTGCTCAGCACGCTGGACGTCAACAACACGGATTTAAAAGGGTTTGGTGTAGCACTGGCAGGGCAGTTTGAGGGTGAAAACAGCATTCTGCTTGATAACCAAACTTTGAATGGACAAGTCGGTTACCGCTGGATAGTGCCTTTTCAACATCAAGGCCATTGGATATTGGTGGAGCTGGGATGGATTGCGGCACCCGCGAGGCGCGATGAGCTGCCAGCATTACCGCCACTTGATAGCAACCTAGTGGTCAAAGGTGTACTCGATACACCGTCCGACAGAGTGGTATTAAAACAAGATATCAGCGAAGACAGGTGGCCGCTTCGTGTTCAGTCTGTCGAGATTGATCCCTTGTCGGCGAAAACAGAAAAAGCTTGTTGCCATGGATAGTGCGCGCAACGGGCATTGAAGATACACAAGGACGCGGCGTAGAAACAAAAGCCACTCCCGTTTGGGATCCGGTGGTGATGTTACCTGAGAAGCACTATGCCTACGCTGCGCAGTGGTTTGGATTGGCCCTTGTTGTGGTGATTGGATTTTTGGTTTGGTGGAGAAGGGGGCGTTTATGACAGGGAAGAAAGCACTGCTATTCGTGACCATCGCCTTTTTGCTGCCAGTTGTGGCAGCCAAGCTGGTGCTTGAAATGGGCTGGTACAACAAAGGCGTGACCAACAATGGCGAGTTGTTGTCGGGACAAACGCAGACAGAATGGCTTGAACATCAAGGGCAGTGGCGGCTGATTTACACCTTGCCGGAAAACTGTGATGAACTGTGCGAGAGCGCGCTGTTCCAACTCAATCAAATTCCAGTTGCCGTCGGTCGCGAGCGTGAGCGAGTTGCCAGTATCTTACTGGTGCCAGAAAACAGACAAGACATCGAACCTGAGCAAGCAGAAGTGACGGAACAGACTGTGGACGCTGCGCAGCTCCAGACCTTGTCCACGCTGCCTTATGCTGGCGATGCGATTTACCTCGTCGACCCACTGAATAACCTGATTCTGGCTTACCCTATTCCGCAAGGCAAAGATGCCCAAATTGCTCAAAGCAAAGGGTTACTGAAAGATTTGCGCAAGCTGATGAAGCTGTCGAAGGTGGGGTGAATATGAATAAAGACAATCGCTACCTTGCCTCATCTACGGCGCACTTCTGCTTGCACTGGTTGTTGTGGCACTTGGTGCTTTCACCCGCCTTACCGAAGCGGGATTAGGCTGCCCTGACTGGCCAGGTTGCTATGGCTTTTTAACTGTGCCTCAATCGGCAGAGCACATAGCGCAGGCGACCGAAGCGTTTCCCGATGCGCCGGTCGAAATTCAAAAAGCGTGGAATGAAATGATCCACCGCTATGTTGCTGGCACCTTGGGGCTGGTGATTGCCGCTATCGCTTTTCTCGCTTGGCGCAACCCTGCCAGAAACCGTCTACTTCCCTCCATTTTGTTGGCCGTGGTGACGTTTCAAGCTGCGCTTGGCATGTGGACTGTAACCATGAACCTGATGCCAATTGTGGTGATGGGGCATCTTCTTGGCGGATTTACCACGGTCACGCTCTTGTTCTTATTGGCGCTCACCGAACGGCGAAGAGTGCTCTCTGGGGGGGGGAGGTACATGCTGAATCTCAAACGCCTCAAGCCACCTCCGGCAAGCTAAAAGCCCTTGCGCTGGGTGGCCTTGTTGCTGTGGTACTGCAAATTGCGCTGGGTGGCTGGACGTCGGCCAACTACGCCGCGGTTGTGTGTACCAAACTGCCCGTATGCGAAGCGGATTGGGCGGGGAATTACGATGCGTCGGCGTTTAACCCAATAAGCCCGACAAACGAAACCTACCAATATGGTGTGCTGAACTTCGATCAGCGCGTCACCATACACGCAACACATCGCATTGGTGCCATGATTGTCACCGCATTGGTGTTGCTTCTGGCTTGGTTTGTTAGAAAACCGCTTGGCACACGTGCCTCGGTGTTACTCACGGCTGCTCTTGTCCTACAAATCACCTTGGGCGTTACGAACGTCGTCGCTACTTGCCACTTTCTGTTGCGGTCGCACACAACGTTTGCGGCCTGTTGTTACTGCTCGTGATGGTCAAAACCACGCTTCAAATCTTTTCGCCTGCAGCTGTATCCGTTAAGCAGGCATCTTTGGGGGACACAGGGAGGTTAAGCCATGGCTAAGTCATCTACACAAACGTTGACCAGCACCGCCTCAACGGACACGCCACAGTGGCGTGATTACCTTGAACTGACCAAACCTAAGGTCGTCGCCATGTTGCTTTTGACCGCCATGGTGGGCATGTGTTTGGCCGTGCCGACATTGCCGCCAGCAAAAGCGGTGATCCTTGGTTTGTTGGGCATTGGCATGCAAAGCGCGGCGGCGGCGGTGTTTAACCACGTTATCGATCAGCGGATTGACAGACAAATGCAGCGCACCATTCACCGTCCGGTGGCGAAAGGGCGCGTAGGCACGGTGCAAGCATTAACCTTTGGCGTAGTATTGATGGTGGTGGGCTTTGCCTTGCTCTGGGCACTTAATGCTTGGTGGCTTGGCTGACCTTTGCTAGCTTGATTGGTTATGCGCTTGTCTACACGGTATGGCTAAAGCATGCGACGCCGCAGAACATTGTGATTGGTGGCTTGGCAGGGGCGATGCCGCCGCTGCTTGGCTGGGTTGCGGTAACGGGTGAACTAAACCCGCACGCACTCTTGCTGGTGGTGCTCATCTTCACGTGGACGCCACCGCACTTTTGGGCGTTGGCTATCCACCGTCAGAAAGACTACGCCAAGGCGGGCGTGCCGATGCTGCCAGTGACCCACGGCGTCGAATTTACCAAGACCATGATTTTGCTCTACACCCTGCTGTTAGTGGTTGTGGGCATTTTGCCTTGGCTTGCGGGAATGAGCGGACTGATTTATCTCTTCGGTAGCCTTGCACTGAACCTCGGATTTGCTTGGTACGCTTGGTGTCTCAAGTTTGCTGACAAGAAAGGCTTGGCATGGCAGACGTTTAAATACTCCATCTGGCACATCTTCGGGTTGTTTGTTGCCTTGTTAGCAGACCATGCTTGGTATGCGGTAGCATAGGTGCACCACTCACCAACTGAGTCACGAGATGCTGCTTTCATCGCTTCAATTTTCAACGCCACGGTTGACTGCCGTGGCGTTTGCTTCTGCCGATATCACCGAAGGCTTTGCCACTGATATTGCTCAACTGCTGACGCCGTCTGTCAAAGCACACCTGCCGCCAGATGTGTATTGTGTGGTAGATACAGAATCTGCCAAAAATTGGCTAACACACACTCTGTCCGATGCGCTTCTTGTGCCTTTCTATCTAAGCGAAAGCGACACATTGGCGGGTTTTTTCTTGCTGTATGTGATGGATGATACACAGCAAAAAGTGGATGTTCGCCTAGGTTATGTCGTGGCCGAAACCTTTCAAGGCAAAGGGCTTGCCAGCGAGATCATTGAAGGATTGGTAGCATGGTGTCGCGCCTCTGATCGCGTGGCGTCTTTGGCTGGTGGCGCAGAGCAAGCCAACGCCGCATCCATTCGCGTATTAGAGAAAAACGGCTTTACGCGCGATACAGACAGTGAGGGGGATACTGTCTTTCTGTCGCTCACTTTCTGATACACTGCGCGCAACTTGTCCATGGCGAATTAGCAGTTTATGTTCCCGGCTCTTCAGCAAAAAGCACTTCACTTGCGGGTCTTTTCTCTCGCCTTTCCTATGGTGCTGTCCAATATCACCGTGCCTTTGCTGGGCTTGGTGGATGCGGCGGTTATTGGTCATTTAGAACACGCTTGGTACCTCGGTGGTGTGGCCGTCGGTAGCACTATGATTGCGGTGACATTTTGGTTGCTCGGTTTTCTTCGCATGGCAACAACGGGCCTGACGGCGCAGGCATGGGGTGCTGAAAACAAAACCGGACTCGCGAATGTGTTCTTGCAAGGGCTGTCTTTAGCCTGGCTATTGGCACTGGTGATTGTTGCCTTGCATCCATTTATCGCGGACGCCGTGTTTAGCGTCAGCGATGCCAGTAGCCAAGTGAAACACTACGCTGAGCAATACTTCTCTATCCGCATTTGGAGTGCCCCTGCCGCGCTGACCAACTTGGTGATCATGGGCTGGTTGCTAGGGGCACAAAACGCCAAAAAGCCGATGACGCTGGTGATAGTAGTCAATGCGGTGAACATCATTCTCGATCTGTTCTTTGTGGTGGGCTTTGGCTGGAAAGTCGAAGGTGCTGCTGCGGCAAGTGTCGTCGCGGATTACTCAGGCATGGCATTGGGCCTCTACTTTGTGGCAGGAACGTGGAAAGCTGCGTCGCTGCCGTCGCCTATCGCTCAATGGAAAAAAGCTTCAGCGGGTATGGGGCGTTTGCTCAAACTTAACCGCGATATTTTCTTGAGAAGCCTTTGCCTGCAACTCGCCTTTACCTTTATGACCTTCCAAGGTGCCACCTTGGGCGATGATGTGGTCGCCGCCAATGCGGTATTGATGAATTTCTTGATGCTGGTGTCGTTTGCGATGGACGGTTTCGCCTATGCGATGGAAGCCATGGTAGGGAAAGCCGTGGGTGCGAAAAATCGCGAAGAGTTGATGACCTCGCTTGCCGCGACCACGTTGTGGAGCTTCGTGATTTCGCTTTTCATCACGCTGGGCTTTTTACTGGGCGGGCAGGGCATTGTCGGACTTATCTCGGACATTCCGGCCGTCAGAGAGCAGGCGTACATTTACCTCCCTTGGCTGATTGCTATGCCGCTGGTTTCCATGTGGTGTTTTTTGTTGGATGGCGTGTTTATCGGCGCGACCCGTGGACGTGAAATGCGCAATACCATGTTCGTATCGATGGCAGGCTTCTTTGCGATTTGGTGGCTGCTGAGCGGAATGGGTAATCATGCGCTTTGGGCGGCCATGCTGGGCTTTATGGCGTTGCGTGGAGTAACTCTTGCGGTGCTGTTCGTTTATCAATGGCGAAAAGACACCTTCTTAGCACAAACCGTCTGACACAAAAAAGGCACCGTAAGGTGCCTTTTTCAATGCAGCGAGTGCTTAGTAGTAAGAGTGGTCGCCGTGCGCGTGCTCAGTCACGTCACGAACGCCATTCAGCTCACCGCTGAACTCTTCCAGAAGCTGTTTCTCGATACCGTCTTTCAGGGTAACGTCAACCATTGAACAGCCGTTACAGCCGCCGCCGAACTGGATAACAGCGACGCCGTCTTCAGTGATTTCGATCAGGCTGATGTGACCGCCGTGGCCAGCCAACTGTGGGTTAACTTGCGTTTGGATTGCGTACTCAACGCGCTCCATCAAAGGTGCATCGTCAGACACTTTGCGCATTTTTGCGTTCGGTGCTTTCAGCGTCAGTTGTGAACCCATTTTGTCGGTAACAAAATCGATTTCAGCGTCTTCCAAGAATGGCAGGCTCAGTTCATCAACATATGCAGAGAAACCATTGAAGGTAATTTCTGTATCGGTTGCTTCCACTGCATCCTGAGGGCAGTAAGAAACACCACACTCAGCATTTTGAGTGCCTGGGTTCACCACGAATACACGGATATTAGTGCCTTCTGGCTGCTGCTCTAGCAGCTTAACGAAATGGCTTTGTGCATTTTCAGTAATAATAATTTGTGACACGGCTTCTTACCTGAATTTTCCAGTATTGTTTACATTCTACTCTTGTTTGCGCTTCCTATCACCCCTGAACCGACATGGTTAATGTTATTCACGTGATGGCGGCGGAGTTCGGCACAAACAATACACGTCGATGCGTTTGGCTCCGTTAGCGCGTAGCAGTTTGCACACATGCTGATGGTAGTGCCCGTGGTTACCACGTCATCTACCAGCGCAATGTGCTCGGGTACGGGGGCTGAAACGGCAAAGGCGTGTTTGAGGTTCGATAATCGCGATTGTCTATCCAATCCTTTCTGCTGACGAGTGGCTTTCACCCGTTTTAGGAGGTTGGGCTCACAATCAACGTCCAGTTGCTTAGCGAGTGAGCGAGCCAACACATTGCTATGGTTGTAGCCGCGATGCCAACGGCGTCGCCAATGCATCGGAATAGGAACAACAACTGGCGCAGGGTCGTCGATACGTGTCGCGATCAATGAGGCCAGTGATTTGCCGAGCCAGTACTGTCGTTGGTACTTAAAGCGATGTAGCAGGGTCGTGTACGGGAAGGTGTAGTTCCCGACGCAAACCAGAGAATCCCAAGAAGGCGGTGAGGATAAACACTTGCCGCATGACTCAATGTCATAGGGCGTGGGTAAGCCACACTGCAAGCATCGTGGGTGCTTAGGTAAGGCATCATCACAAACCTGACACCAAGCGTGTCTGTGCTCCTCCAACCTGTGATGGCAAAGCTGACACCTCAGCGGGAGGACGCGTAAGATAGTGCGCATCATAGGGGCAGCGAGTTTCTTAATTACTTTCAGGCAGTTTAAATGACGACACCTCTCTACTGGCACACGGAAGGCCAAGGCTACGATCTGATTCTCATCCATGGCTGGGGAATGAACAGCCAAGTGTGGAAAAACCTTCTACCGAGTCTCACCCCGCACTTTCGTGTGCACTGTGTTGACCTCCCCGGTTATGGATTTAGCCAACCCAGCGATGATCGTACGCTCGATCAAGTGGCACATAGTTTGCTTAGTAATTCACCGCAGAGAGCGATCTGGGTGGGATGGTCACTGGGCGGCTTAGTTGCATCTAAGGTTGCCTTACTGGCACCTGAGCGTGTAGCGGGTCTGGTGACTGTCGCCAGCTCTCCCCGCTTTGCTGCAGAACACGGATGGCGAGGGATAAAACCCGAGGTATTGGAAGCGTTTACGGAACAGCTCTCAGAAGACTTTCAGACGACTGTTGAGCGTTTCATGGCACTTCAAGCAATGGGAAGTCCAACGGCAAGGCAAGATATTAAGTGGTTGAAGGAGGCGGTCCTCTCTCACCCATCTCCTCAACCTGAAGTGCTTCAGGCCGGTCTTAATATTCTTGCTGATGCTGACTTGAGGCCTCACTTGCGCGAAATTTCAATGCCTTGGCTACGAATGTATGGTCGGCTTGATGGCTTAGTGCCTGTGAAGGTCGCCCAAGAATTAGATATCTTGGCACCTCAGTCGCAGCGGCAAATTTTTGCCAATGCGTCTCATGCTCCATTTATTTCGGATCCTCAACACTTTACGCAGGAGCTCTTGGCGTTCTGCGGACAATGTTTGCCATCCTGACGTGACAAAGTGGTTAAATAAAGTGAAATGGGGCTAAATTTTAAACAAAGGCAGCCGATACTTTATTCATCTCACTTGCGATGGCATCAGGAGAGACCATAATGAATATAGGTAACGTTGGGTATTCTCAGCACACCTATGCCAAGCCAACGTCTGTAAACCCTGTTAATCAGGAGGCGAAGGCGAATCAGGCAAAGGAAGCTGAGGGTGCAAAACAGTCATACGAGCAAGTCGCCAAGGAAGTGCTGAAGGTAAGGCTGTGAATAAAGCAACGGAAGCCGAAGGCAAGACTTCGTCTAGCGTTGAGTCTTTCACCTACGGGGCATTGGGCATGGACCACCCTGAAGAAGTGAAAAGCAACGATGACGCTGCTTATTCAGCAGGTCAGGTATTGTCAGCACTGGGCACCATAGGTGGCCTAATAGCAGTGTTGGTATAACGCAGTACCTACGTGATTTCGCTGTAGAGATACAGCACGCGCATACGCGGGGTCATCCCGCGATATGCACGCAGGCGTCAAGGCCTTCGGTCGATGTTGGGAGACGACATTGGCATGAATATTTCGCCCGCAAACGTCAGCATACCCGCTGTCGTACCGTCAGTTAACCCGCCAACCGAACAGGCTGCGCGGGATAATCGCGTGCGCGAAAAAATTGTCCCCACCAAGCAGCTAGAAGCGAGCGCAGAAGAACAGTCAGTCAACAAAGACGAAAAGCAGCTCAAGAACCCTTCTTGGGATCCTTCTGAACATCCAAACTATGCTGACATCACGCAAAAACAAAACGAATTTTCGGGTGGGGAGTACGCTGCGCACGAAACCCTAAGCCAGCTTTCGGCCATGCTGTCGAGTAACTCTTATGTTCCGCAGAATGAAAATGGCTATGCGATGCGCATTAAGTTGCCAAAAGAGATCTTGGATAAAATCGACGAGCTGAAAGACTCGCAACGCACAGGGGCCGTCGTTGCTATGCGCTATCAGCAATCAACGGTAGCTAATGTGCCCTCGGAAGTGCTTATCGTTATCTAGCCGTTGTTTTAAAAGCTCAATCAGGCAAAAAAACAGCACCCTTGGGTGCTGTTTTGGTTTTATCGAATTTGTCGTTTTGACTTAGTTGCGTTTGGCTTTTGCAAAGGCATCGGCAAATGCGCCACCGAAAGCGGATTGCTTACCACCGCGGTTGTCGCGACCCCCTTTGTTGTTGCCGTCAAAGCTGCGCTCTTGATTGCGTGCTGGGCGAGATTCACGGGCTGGCTTGTTGTCCGCACCCGGCTCGTCGCTTAGGCGCATTGATAGACCAATACGCTTGCGCTGCAAGTCCACTTCCATCACTTTGACTTTAACCACGTCACCGGCTTTTACCACTTCACGTGGATCAGACACGAACTTGTCCGACAGGGCAGAGATGTGTACCAAGCCGTCTTGGTGAACGCCAATATCGACAAACGCACCGAATGCCGTCACGTTGGTGATTGAGCCTTCCAGTACCATGCCCGGGATGAGATCTTTCACTTCGTTCACGCCTTCAGCAAAGGTCGCGGTTTTGAACTCAGGACGCGGGTCGCGGCCGGGTTTTGCCAGCTCTGCCAGAATGTCTGTCACGGTTGGAATACCAAAGGTCTCGTCCGCGTAGTCCGCTGCTTTCAGGCCACGTAGGAAGTCATGGTTGCCAATCATGGCATCGACACCCTTGCCAGACTTCTCTGCAATGCGTTTGACCACAGGGTAGGCTTCAGGGTGAACCGAAGAGCCGTCGAGAGGGTTTTTGCCGTTCATCACTCGAAGGAAGCCAGCACACTGCTCGAAGGCTTTCGGGCCAAGGCGCGGTACTTTCAGCAGCATTTTACGGTCGTTGAAACGGCCGTTCTCATCACGGAAGGCAACGATGTTGGCCGCCATGGTGGTAGAAAGGCCGGCTACACGGGTCAGAAGGGCGGCAGATGCACTATTCACATCCACGCCGACGGCGTTTACACAGTCTTCTACAACCGCATCAAGACGCTTGGCCAGTTGGCTTTGGCTCACATCGTGTTGGTATTGACCCACACCGATAGATTTCGGGTCAATTTTCACCAACTCTGCCAGCGGGTCTTGCAGACGACGGGCGATAGACACAGCGCCGCGCAGTGATACATCCAGTCCCGGAAACTCTGCTGCTGCAAGCTCAGACGCGGAATACACCGATGCGCCAGCTTCACTTACCATCACGGTTTGAATTTTCTCGCCAGCATCTTTGAGCATGCCAGCCACAAAGGCGTCGGTTTCACGTGATGCAGTACCGTTACCAATCGCAATCAAATCTACGCCGTGCTTTTTCACCAGAGCCATGACCACACGTGCCGATTCTGCAATCTTGTTCTGTGGTGGCGTTGGGTAGATGGTGGCGGTGTCCAGCAGCTTGCCTGTGTTGTCGACAACTGCGACTTTACAGCCAGTACGGAGACCCGGGTCGATACCCAAGGTGCAACGCGGGCCAGCAGGGGCGGCCATCAGCAAGTCTTTCAGGTTGTCGGCAAACACTTTTATCGCGTCAGTTTCAGCGATTTCACGCAGGTTACCCATCAGCTCGGTTTCCATGTGCATCAAAATCTTGATACGCCATGCAAAGCTCACCACTTGTTTGCGCCAGCGGTCAGCCGCCGCCGAACCTAAAGTAATGCCGTAATGGTTGGCAATGATGGTTTCGCAGTAAGAGCCGGTTGAACCTTCGTCCTGACCTGGGTCCGCATTCAGAGAAAGCTGCAAAATGCCTTCGTTACGGCCACGGAACATCGCAAGGGCGCGGTGCGACGGTACCTTGCTCAGCAACTCATCATGTTCGAAGTAGTCTTTAAACTTGGCGCCTTCGTTTTCTTTGCCAGCCACAACGCGCGCTTGGATTTGCGCTTGTTGATTCAGATGGCGGCGAATTTTATCCAAAAGGGCAGCGTCTTCGGCAAATTGCTCCATCAAGATTGCACGCGCGCCGTCCAGTACTGCTTTGGTGTCAGCAAAGCCAGCATCGACATTGAGAAACTTCGCCGCTTCCGTTTCTGGGTCATGATCTGGCTGTTCCCAAAGCAGAGTCGCCAAAGGCGCAATGCCCGCTTCAATCGCGATTTGCCCTTTGGTGCGACGCTTAGGTTTGTATGGCAGGTACAAATCTTCCAGACGATTTTTGCTGTCTGCATCCAGAATGTCTTTTTTCAGCGCGTCGGTCAGTTTGCCTTGTTCATCAATCGATTTCAGGATGACCTGACGGCGGTCTTCCAGTTCACGCAGGTAGCCAAGGCGAGATTCCAGATTACGCAATTGGGTATCGTCGAGGCCGTTAGTCACTTCTTTACGGTAACGGGCGATGAATGGGACTGTGTTGCCGTCGTCCAGTAGGGTTACTGCTGCAGTCACTTGCGCTTCTCGAACGTTCAGCTCGGTCGCAATTTGTTGATAGATTGAATTAGTCATGATGTTCCTTTACGTGACACCTCGTTTTTCAACGCGATGTTAAAGTTCGTCTTGTTGATAGGTGATGGTGTTTACGTACCACACCTTTGGCCCTTCCGGCGTATTGACGACAGCTTCGTCATCGACTTCTTTTTTGATCAGGGCGCGGGCCATCGGGCTATCAATAGAGATGTAATCTTTGCGGCCATAAATCTCGTCTGGCCCAACGATGCGGAATTTGAGGGTATCGCCGTCTTCGTTTTCAATATCGACCCAGGCACCAAAGAAGACTTTGCCGTCTTGTTGCGGGTTGTAATCGACAACGCGAAGAATTTCGAGGCGTTTGCGCAGGTAACGAACCCGGCGGTCAATTTCTCGGAGTAAGCGTTTGTTGTAAGTGTAATCGGCGTTCTCAGAACGGTCGCCGAGCTTGCCGCCCAAGAGACGATTTTGGTGATCTCAGGACGTCGCTCTTTCCAGAGGTAGTCGAGCTCTTGCTTGAGTTTGTTATAGCCTTCTCGGGTGACCAAGTCGGTTTTTTTCATTGCATTATCCGAGGATGAATTTCATTGTCGACACGTGTTATAACCGCTTTGCATCGAGGTTTAAAGCGAAGCGGCGTCGCAACGTTAAGCCGGTATATGAAATGGATTGTTGATCACGGCTTCTCGGAGTATAAATCGCTATAGGTAAACTCGTTACAACTGGTAACAGTTTTTGGTAGCACAGACGTTAACTCTGATGTCTCATAGCCATGTCAGACGATACAATCGATGACAACACTGCCGTCAGATTAGAAAGGTAAGTCATGCAAGAAAATTACAAGATCCTGGTTGTTGATGATGATATGCGTTTGCGCTCGTTGCTGGAGCGTTATTTGTCTGAGCAAGGTTTTCAGGTTCGCAGCGTTGCGAATGCTGAGCAGATGGACCGCTTGCTGGCGCGTGAAAACTTTCACCTGATGGTGCTGGATTTGATGCTGCCGGGCGAAGATGGTTTGTCTATCTGTCGCCGTTTGCGCCAAGCCAATAACCAGCTGCCAATTTTGATGCTGACGGCAAAAGGTGACGAGATTGACCGTATCGTTGGTTTGGAAGTGGGCGCAGATGACTATCTGCCAAAACCTTTCAACCCGCGTGAACTGTTGGCACGTATTCGTGCAGTGCTTCGCCGTCAAACCATTGAAGCACCGGGTGCACCTGCGTCTGAAGAAAAAATTGTGGAGTTCGGTCAGTTCCGCCTGAACCTCGGCACGCGTGAAATGTTCCGCAATGACGAGCCGCTGACCCTGACATCCGGTGAATTTGCAGTGCTCAAAGCTCTGGTCACCAACGCGCGTGAGCCTATGTCTCGTGACAAGCTGATGAACATGGCGCGTGGCCGTGAATATTCAGCGATGGAGCGTTCCATTGACGTTCAAATCTCGCGTCTTCGCCGCATGATTGAAGAAGATCCGAGCAAACCTCGCTACATTCAGACCGTTTGGGGTCTGGGTTACGTATTCGTTCCGGACGGGGAAGCGTAATTAATGCGCTTTTCCCCACGAAGTAACTTCGCGCGTACGCTCGTGGTTCTGGCTGGCCTGCTTATCGCCAGCCAGATTTTCTCTTACCTGACCATTCTTAACTACGCCCTTCTGCCAAGCATCAAACAGTTCAACAAAATTCTGGCGCACGAGATTTCCGTGATTCTGGAAGACAATGTGACATTGGGTGACGGCAAGGTTTATCACCTCGATGAAGCGTTGCGTCGAGAGCTATTGGCCAAGCTTGGGGTCTCTTTGCACGAGAAGACCGAGCCAGATGTCATGCGCGAGTTTGATCAGGCTGCGACCATCGACCTTATCAGCGAAGACATGACTGAGAAGCTGAATGCGCCAACGGAAGCGCGTATCAGCCTTGATCAGAAAAGTTATGTCCTGTGGCTGGAGAGCAAAGCCTTTCCTGGTTACGTGATGCGCATACCGCTCTCTGAGCTGCATCAAGATGATTTCCAACCTCTGTTTGTGTACTCCATGGTGATTGCCCTCATGGTGATTGGCGGCGGCTGGATGTTCATTAAGATGCAAAACCGGCCGCTGGTGGCATTGGAAAAAGCCGCGAAGGACGTGGGAAGTGGCACCTTCCCGCCACCGATCCCTGAACGCGGGGCATCAGATATTCGTGCAGTGACCAAAGCCTTTAATCAGATGAGTGAGGGCATCCGTAAGCTTGAAGAAGACCGTGCTTTATTGATGGCAGGGGTTAGCCATGACTTGCGTACGCCACTCACGCGTATTCGACTGGCAACGGAAATGATGTCACCAGAAGACAGCTATCTGGCTGAGAGCATGATTAAAGACACGGAAGAGTGTAACGAAATCATCAATCAGTTTATGGATTACCTGCGCTCGGTACAGCTTCAAGATATGGAGAAGATTGACCTCAACGCGCTGGTCGATGATGTCTCTGTGGCTGACGGTGCAACAGGACACGAGCTTGAGCTGAGTAAGGGTGAGCTGTTTGGCGATCTTGAAGCAAACGAAGTCGCTATTCGCCGTGCGGTGACCAATTTGGTGGTGAATGCGGTGCGTTACGGCGGTGGCTGGGTGAAAATCAGCACTGGCAGTACAGCGGATCGCGGCCATCAATGGATTGCGGTGGAAGATAACGGGCCGGGCATTGCACCCGACCAAGTCGATACTGTGCTTCAGCCTTTCACGCGTGGTGATACTGCGCGCGGCAGTGAAGGCACGGGACTTGGCCTTGCTATCGTGAAACGCATTATTGAACAGCATAAAGGTGCACTGCGCCTGACCCAGCGTTCGCAAGGCGGTTTACGTGCACAGATCGTGCTTCCCACCAAGAAGCGATCGTCGCGTAACGGGCGTCGATAATACGTAAGCTCTCTGAAAACGCAGGCAATTTGCCTGCGTTTTTCTTTGCCTCAAATTCGACAAAAAAATCCCCTCTAATTTTGTCTCATTTGTGAGTCATCTGCTAATACTGTAATAAAGCCCCGATACAGCAGGGATGAAAAATGAAAGTGGTAATCGATCCACAAGACCCGTCACCCAAATTTCGACAGTTGATGACGCAAATTCAGCGGCAGATTGTTGCGGGCACCTTAATGCCCGGAGAAAAGCTGACCTCGGTGAGAAAGCTCGCGGCTGAGCTGAATATCAACCCGATGACGATTTCCCGCTGCTATCAAATCATGGAAAAAATGGGCTGGCTCGAACGCCGTCGCGGTATCGGAATGATAGTGGCGCGTGAAGGGCTTAACGACAGAATGGAAGATCGCTTTGGTTTTGTGGAGTCCAAGCTCAAAGCACTGATCACCGATGCCAAGGAAGTGGGGTATAGCCGTTCGGAAGTGATGGCTTTGGTGATGCAATATTGGGAGGAAGATGAGTAAACCCTCACCTTCCTCTGACAGTTTTATGCGTTGCTGTATCTGTCTTTGTTGCCAAGCCAACGCTCGATAATCGCTTTGGCGTTATCCGGATAGCTTTGATGAAGGTACAACGCGAGTTTCTGCACTTCTGGAATGAGTTTCTGATCGCGCACTAAATCCGCAATTTTAAACTCTGCCATCCCTGTTTGTTTTGTTCCCAGTAATTCGCCGGGGCCACGAATTTCCAAGTCACGCTGCGCAATGACAAAACCATCACTGCTTTCACGCAATACGCCAAGACGTTGGGTCGCAGTTTTTGACAGTGGCGCGTGATACAAAAGCACACAGTGGCTGGCGACAGAACCCCGGCCAACGCGGCCGCGAAGCTGATGAAGCTGTGCCAGACCTAAACGCTCGGGGTTTTCGATGATCATCAAGCTGGCATTGGGTACGTCCACACCCACTTCAATTACCGTGGTGGCAACGAGAAGGTGCAGCTCACCGGACTTAAATGCCTGCATCACTTCCTGCTTTTCAGCCGCTTTCATGCGGCCATGTACCAAACCGATTTTCAGGTCGGGCAGGGCGCGGGACAGATCGTCTGCGGTTTCTGCCGCCGCTTGTGCTTCGAGCACTTCAGACTCATCAATCAAGGTACAGACCCAGTAAGCCTGACGGCCTTCTTCTAAACAAGACGCGTGCACACGGTTGATGATGTCGATGCGGCGAGTATCCGGTACTGCTACGGTTTGGATCGGTGTTCTACCCGGCGGCAGTTCGTCAATGATGGAGGTATCGAGATCCGCATATGCGGTCATAGCAAGAGTGCGCGGAATTGGCGTCGCTGTCATGATGAGCTGGTGCGGATGCACGCCTTGCTTCATGCCTTTTTCGCGAAGCTCCAAGCGTTGATGAACACCAAAACGGTGTTGTTCGTCAATGATGACCAAAGCAAGTTTGTCGAACTCCACGTGCTTTTGGAAAAGGGCGTGGGTACCGACCACCATTTTGGCTTCGCCGCTGGCAATCTTGGCAAGCTCCGCTTCTTTGGCTTTGCCCGTGAGCTTACCCGCCAGCCAGCCGACAGAAATACCCAGCGGCTCTAGCCAGTTGGCAAAGTTAATCGAGTGCTGCTCCGCAAGGAGTTCCGTCGGTGCCATCAAAGCAACCTGATAGCCTTGCTCAATTGCTTGAAGCGCAGCGAGGGCAGCAACCAGCGTTTTACCAGAACCCACATCACCTTGCACCAAGCGCATCATTGGCTTGTTTAAGCCCATGTCGCGTTCGATGTCAGCCACCACGCGAGATTGCGCGCCAGTTGGGTTAAACGGCAAGGAAGCGAGAAGTTTAGGTTTTAAATCGGTAGATGGCGGCAGCGAATAGGTTGGGTCTTGCTGCAGCTTGCTGCGAACCGCCAGCATCGACAAATTCTGCGCCAGCAATTCTTCTAAGATCAGGCGCTTTTGTGCCGGGTGTTCGCCTTTTTCAAGTGCGTCCAAAGAAATGTCCGGCGTTGGACGGTGCAGCGTTTTCAGCGCGTCACGCAAGGTGATCTGACGGTCATACAAGCCTTCTGGTAACAGTTCTTGAACCGCTGCGCCATCGAGCAATGCCAGTGCTTGGTCGGTGAGGTTTCGAAGCGTTAGCTGACGCAAACCTTCAGTCGTTGGGTAGACAGGTGTCAGGGTTTCTTCCAAAGCCAGTTCGGTTGGCTCAGAAAAGACTTTGTATTCCGGGTGGATGATTTCAAGCCCGCCCTGACCGCGTTTGATTTCGCCATAGGCTTTAACGCGCTTGCCTTGCTCAAGGCTGTTTTTCATCGCCGCGTTGAAGTTGAAAAAACGCAGCGTGAGTGAGCCGTTACCGTCGGTGATTTTTACCGTCAGCATACGGCGGCGACCAAAGGTGGTGTTGTTACTGACCACTTCGCCTTCGACGGTGGCGTGCTGTCCCGGCATCAGACTCATGATTGGCCAGATGCGGGTGCGGTCTTCGTAGCGATAGGGGAGATGGAACAACAAATCCTGCACCGTAAACAGGCCCAGTTTTTCCAGCTTCTCAGCCATTTTTCCACCGACACCTGTCAGCGAAGTCACGGAAACGGCATCTAACATTGAAGCGCGCATGGCGTTCTCATCTCTCCTCAATCAATACGATGGCAGGTTACTTAGCTGCCTGCATTTTTGCCCACCAGGCTTCGTCTGCGACGATTTGGCCTTCGTCATCCAGCTCTGGATAGGGCAGACCTTTACGTTTCGCCACTTTTGCCAGCACAGGGTGGCCGCGCTCGAAAATGATGCGGTCGACTTCAGCCTGCGGGATCAGTGTGCGAGTGCGCTGGTACATGCCTGCGTTTTGACGCTGACGCTGCGCTTCATACAAAATCAAGGCACTGGCCACGGACACATTCAGCGACTGTACCATACCTACCATAGGAATGATGATGTCTTGATCTGCCAATTCAAGGGCTTGCTTACTGATCCCGGTTTTTTCCTGCCCCATGACGATAGCCGTCGGCTTGGTGTAATCAATGTCGCGAAAATCCACCGCGCGATCAGAAAGGTTAGTCACCAGTATTTGCATGCCTTTTTCTTTGAGCATGGCAAACGCGTCAGGCGTGTTGTCGTGCGTGACCACATCTACCCAGTTACGCGCACCAGCAGAGGTGCCGCCCAAGGTACGCATTTTGCTGTTCTTCGGCCATACCGCGTGTACCTGATGCACACCGACCGCATCTGCGGTACGAATGATGGCGGAGATGTTATTCGGTTTATGGACTTCTTCCATACACACAGTGAGATCCGGCTGACGGGTCGCCAGCACCTCATGAATGCGTGCAAAACGTTCTGGTGTCATGGTGTTTCCTGTTTATAAAAACGCCCGCAATAAAGCGGGCGTTGAAGTATGTTGCCGAAGCGACAGATCAGTTTTTCTGACGGCTGACCTTGACCACATTTGGCATCACACGAATGCGTCGCATGATATTGGCCAAGTGGACACGGTTTTTGGTCGTCAGTTTGACGTAGATGGTATACAAGCGACCATCTCTTTCTTCTGTCGTCAGACCCAAAATATTGGAGCCAGTTGCAGCAATGGTATTGGTCAAATCCGCCAGTGCGCCTTGATGGTTCAGCATGTCGACGCGCAGACCTGTGGTGAAGTCCTGATCGATGTCATCGCCCCATTCCACAGACATGTACTTGTCAGGCTCTTGGCTGTAACCGCGGACGTTGGCACATTCTTCACGGTGGATAACAAGACCCTTACCCGGACTGACGTGTGCCACGATGTGATCACCCGGCAGTGGGCGACAACAGTTTGCGTAGGTCAGCAAGATGCCTTCGGCACCGCGGATAGGCAGGCAGCCGCCTTGCTCTTCCAAGCTGTCAGCATCGCCAAGCAGTCGTTTGGCAATCACCACACTCATCAGTTCGCCAGCACCGATATCGGCCAACAAATCTTCCAGCGACGCCAGTTTCAGATCTTGCAGTACCTTGTTCAGGTTTTCTTTATCGATATCCTGAACATTGACCGCACCCAGCGCGTGGTTCAGCAAACGACGCCCCAAGATAACCGATTCTTCGCGGCGCTTGGTTTTCAGTACCTGACGGATCTTGGTACGTGCGCGAGACGTCACGACATAGTTAAGCCATGCCGCATTTGGACGCGCACCCGGTGCCGTGATGATCTCAATGGTCTGGCCGTTTTTCAGTGCCTGACTCAATGGGTAGGACTGGCGGTTTACACGCGCGCCGACACAAGAGTTACCGACATCGGTATGCACTGCATAGGCAAAGTCGACCGCTGTTGCACCTACTGGCAATTCGACGATACGCCCTTTTGGCGTAAAGACGAACAGTTCATCAGGGAACAAATCAGATTTCACGCTTTCGATAAACTCAAACGAGCTACCTGCGCTTTGCTGAAGCTCCAGCAGGCTTTGCATCCAGCGCTGTGCACGTACTTGCGCTGTGGTTCCGCCGCTTGCGCGATCGGCACCGTCTTTGTACGCCCAGTGTGCGGCAACGCCTTTGTCCGCCATCTGATCCATGTCTTCAGTACGAATTTGTACTTCAACAGGTACGCCGTGCGGGCCAATCATGGAGGTGTGCAGAGACTGATAGCCGTTCGCCTTGGGTACCGCGATGTAATCTTTCATGCGACCAGGGCGTGGCTTGTACAGGTTGTGCATCTGACCGAGCACACGGTAGCAGGTATCCAAGTCATCAACGATCACGCGAAACGCGTAAAGGTCCATGATGGTGTGAAAGCGCTGCTCTTTGTTCTTCATCTTGTTATAGATGGAGTACAAGTTCTTCTCGCGGCCCAACACACGTGCTTTGATGCCCGCATCTTCAAGACGACCTTCAATTTCCGCATGGAATTTTTGAATCATCTCTTTGCGGTTGCCGCGCGCTTGGATCACCACTTCTTTCAACACGCGATAGCGGGTTGGGTACAGAGCTTCAAAGCCCAGCTCTTCAAGCTCAACTTTGATGTTGTGAATACCGAGGCGGTGCGCCAGTGGTGAGAAAATTTCGAGGGTTTCGCGAGCAATGCGACGACGTTTGTCCGGACGCAGAGCACCGAGGGTGCGCATGTTGTGCGTACGGTCAGCGAGCTTGATCAGGATAACGCGGATATCATGGGCCATGGCATGATCATTTTGCGGAAGTTTTCTGCCTGCGCTTCTTTGCGGTCGCGGAATTTGAGCTTATCGAGCTTGGAAACGCCATCCACCAGATCGGCGACGTTGTCTCCGAAGCGTTGCTGGAGGTCTTCTTTGGTTACGTCTGTGTCTTCGATAACGTCGTGCAGCAGGGCTGCCATCAAGGTTTCGTGGTCAAGACGCATTTCCGCAAGAATACGGGCAACGGCGATAGGTGGATAATGTAAGGTTCACCGCTTGAGCGGGTTTGCCCTTCGTGCGCATCACGCGCGACCAAATACGCTTGCCGGAGTGCCTCTAAGTGCGACTCCGGCAAGTATTGTGCTGCGACTTCTCTCAGGCTATCAAAGAGATACAAACGGCCTGTTTCCTGAAGTTAATTAGCGAAGAGAACCTGTGATGGTGCTTACAGCCGCCATTTCAGCAGCTTCTTGCTCTTGCTGCTCTTGACGCGCACGCGCATCCAGGATTTCTTTAGTGATCAGGCCTTCTTCGATTTCACGCAGAGCGATAACGGTTTGCTTATCGTTCTCTTCCTGAACCAGTGCGTCTTTACCACCAGTTTGCATTTGGCGTGCGCGACGAGCTGCTACCAATACTAGATCGAAACGGTTGCCAATTTTTTCAACAGCGTCTTGAACGGTTACGCGTGCCATGAAGAAACTCCAGTAAGTGTAATAAAGTCAAAATGACCGAAAATTATACAAAAGCGATTAGATCTTAACAACCAACAAGTGGTTGATGGCGCAAGTTTCGTACTTATTGCGCCAGCAGTCTGTCCAGCATATCGTGATATTTGCTGGCTTGCTTGTCTTGTTTCATTCGCTCGGCACGAAGGATGGCTTTCATGTCCATCAGAGCCACGTCGAAATCGTCGTTCACGATAACGTAGTCGTACTCGTTAAAGTGTGAGATTTCTGACACAGCTTCTTCCATGCGTTTTGCGATGACCTCGTCAGAGTCCTGACCGCGCGCGTTTAGGCGGCGTTCCAGTTCTTCGCGGCTTGGTGGAAGAATAAAGATGCTTTTTGCTTTCGGCATCTTCTGACGGATTTGCTGCGCACCTTGCCAGTCAATATCCAAGAAAATGTCGACGCCTTTTGACAGCATCTCTTCAATCCACAGACGTGAAGTTCCGTAGAAGTTACCGAAAACTTCTGCATGTTCCAAAAACGCATCTTGCTCGATCAGGGCTTTAAAGTCGTCAACTGACACGAAATGGTAGTGAACACCGTTCTCTTCGCCCGGGCGCGTTGCGCGGGTGGTGTGAGAAACAGACACTTTCATGTCGTAACGAGGGTTGTCTTTTAACAATGCCGAAATCAAGCTGGATTTACCGGCACCGCTAGGCGCTGAAACGATGTAAAGCGTACCTTGGCTCATGGTCTAGATCACTGTGAGGTTAAAGGGCGCGCAGATTACCACGGACCGCTTAAAATTTGAATTACCATTTAGGATAACCTAATACCCGCTGGATTGGGTACAAATCCCTCTAAACCGAAACGCCATGAAAAAAGCCCGGCACGATGGCCGGGCTTTTTTGCGTTCTTAATGGCGATTATTCAATGTTCTGAATTTGCTCGCGCATTTGTTCGATAAGCACTTTCAGTTCAACACCAGATGCGGTGATGTCTGTGCTGATCGATTTTGATGCCAGCGTGTTCGACTCACGGTTGAACTCTTGCATCATGAAGTCCAGACGACGGCCACATGCGCCACCTTTTTTCAGGATCTTCTTGGTCTCGGTCACGTGAGAGTCCAAACGGTCCAGCTCTTCTGCCACGTCAGATTTTTGTGCCAGCAGGATGATTTCCTGTTCAACGCGGTTGGCGTCCAGCTCTAGCTTAGCTTCTTCCAGCTTGGTGATCAGACGCTCACGTTGCCATTGCAGGATTTCTGGCATGCGCGCGCGTACTTTTACTGCTTCCGCTGCGATAGCATCCAGACGGGTTTCAATCAGCGCTTTCATGTTTTCGCCTTCGCTTGCTCGTGCGGCAATGAAGTCGTCAACGGTTTCATCAAAGCCTTGAAGCAGGGCTTTGTTGATCACGTCCATATCTTGCTCTGGGGTTTCCATCACGCCTGGCCATTGCAGCACTTGGAATGGACCGATGTTGCCTTCGCCCGACATTTCTTTAATCCACTTCGCGGCGTGGATCACTTGCTTTGCCAGCTCTTCATTGATTTTCAACTCAGTGTTGGCAGACGCATTGGCTTCAAAGCGCAGGTTACATTCGACTTTACCACGCGCCAGACGCTGGCGGAAACGCTCACGAATGATAGGTTCAAGGCCACGGAACTGCTCTGGCATACGGATGTAGGTTTCGAGGTAGCGTTGGTTTACCGAACGGATTTCCCACACCGCGGTTCCCCATAGGCCCTTGATTTCCTTGCGGGCATAAGCAGTCATACTGTGGATCATTGAAGTGCACTCATTAAATTATGTTGCATTGATTATACGCAGTTGCTGCGGCGTGTGTAGTCTTGGCATATCACGCCGTGAGAAAAAGAACAGCGATCGCGGTAAGTATTAGCACGATAAGGTCGAAATCGTTATAATCGCCGGTTAGCGAAAATCAGCAGTGTTTAAACTATTTACTACAGGTGGAACCCCTATGCGCCCAAGCGGAAGAGAAGTAGGTCAAATTCGTCCGGTTACCCTTACCCGTCATTTTACTGCCCACGCAGAAGGTTCTGTGCTGGTGGCGTTTGGCGACACCAAGGTGATTTGTACCGCGACAGTTGAAGAAGGCGTGCCTCGCTTCCTGAAAGGTAAAGGCCAAGGCTGGATCACTGCTGAATACGGCATGCTGCCACGTGCAACGCACACCCGTAACCGTCGTGAAGCGGCGAACGGCAAGCAAGGTGGTCGCACCATGGAAATCCAACGTCTTATCGCGCGCAGCCTGCGTGCTGCGGTAAACCTCGACAAGTTGGGTGACTACACCATCACCGTCGACTGTGACGTTATCCAAGCAGACGGCGGCACGCGCACGGCTTCTATTACCGGTGCAAGCGTGGCAATGGCGGATGCACTGAACAAACTGGTTGCTGACGGCAAACTGAAAGAAAACCCAATGAAGGGTCATGTTGCTGCTGTTTCTGTTGGCATCTTTGAAGGCACGCCAATTTGCGATCTAGAGTATGTAGAAGACTCAGCCGCAGAAACGGACATGAACGTGGTGATGCTAGAAGACGGTCGCATGATTGAAGTGCAGGGCACCGCAGAAGGTGAACCGTTTACTGCTGATGAGCTTAACGCCATGTTGTCTTTGGCGACCAAGGGCATTCAGGACATCGTTGCTATTCAGAAAGCATCGTTAATTGATTGATAAGAGAGCGGCTTCTATTGGAGCCGCTTTTTTTTGACTTGTTATTTGTGAGGCAGTCTTTATGACAAGCATTGTCTCAGGCTATTCCGGCATGTAAGCCGATTTGTAATATCGACAGGAGAGAAAATGAAAGCGTATCAGCGTCAATTCATCGAGTTCGCATTGGAAAAACAAGTACTGAAATTCGGTGAGTTTACTTTGAAGTCTGGCCGTCAAAGCCCTTACTTCTTCAATGCTGGTCTTTTCAATACAGGCCGTGACCTTGCGCGTCTGGGCCGTTTTTACGCAGAAGCACTGGTTGAAGCAGGCATTGAATATGATCTGCTGTTTGGCCCTGCGTACAAAGGTATTCCAATTGCGACCACCACAGCGGTAGCACTGGCTGAGCACCACGATGTCGATACGCCGTACTGCTTTAACCGTAAAGAAGCGAAAGACCATGGTGAAGGCGGTAACTTGGTAGGTAGCGCGCTGGAAGGCCGTGTAATGCTGGTTGACGACGTGATCACTGCGGGCACGGCAATCCGTGAGTCGATGGAAATCATCCAAGCGAACGGTGCCGATTTGGCGGGTGTTCTGGTGGCGATTGACCGCCAAGAGCGCGGCAAAGGTGAACTGTCTGCGATTCAAGAAGTGGAGCGCGACTTTGGTTGTAAAGTGGTGTCTATCATTAGCCTTGGCGATCTGGTGACTTATCTGGAAGAGCAGGGCGGTAACCCTGAGCATCTGGCGGCAGTTAAGGCTTACCGCGCCGAGTACGGCATCTAAACTTACGCCGACAGCGATTTTCTCTGAGCCCACCACTTTGGCGGGCTTTTTTGTCACTGATGATTTCGCTGCTTCTCAGCCTAACGGTCTGTTATTCAACAAGGGTTAAGAATTCGCGACGTGAATCCTTTTCATGGGTGCAATGAAAAGCGTGTTGCATAAAGATGTGTGATTAATATGCAAATCGTTCAGTATTTGTTCAGTGGCGATGGGTATTATGAACTCAACAAAGCGGCATAAGTGAACCAAGCAGTATCGATGTCGCGCCCTACACACTGTTAAGTCGGAGAAGAAATTATGAAAAAAGTAATGATGGCGACACTGGTGACTTTCGGTTTGTTTACTGCAGGAGCGCAGGCGGGGTATACAATGGAAGAGACGCAAGCTTGTGCCACCTCAGATCAGTTCCACGCATGCGTGATTCAGCTAAATGAGCAACAGGTTCAACCAACGCTGGTGACTATGGACACGGGTTACACGAAAGAAGAAGTGCGTGACTGTGGCACTGCAAGTGACTTCCACGTTTGCGTTGATAACTTGCACGTTTAACGTAATTCCCGGTTTTTGCGGGAATATAACGACAAACAAAAAGGCTGCATGATGCAGCCTTTTTTGATGCTTGAAGGCGACGCTAGTCTAACTGCGCGCTCAACAGTTGCCAGTATTGGTCAAACTCCGCGGTTGGCGGATATTTGAAACTGGAGCGCACGAAGCGGTTCAGGCTGCCTTCAACCTGTCCCAGTAATTGCGCGGCCAGAATGGTTTCCTCTACAGGGAAACCTTTGCCTTCACGCAAGCGACGTTCGCGCAGCACCTGACGCAACTGACTTTCGATTTTTTCGAACAGTTGGTTAATGCGACCTTGCAGTCTGTCTTGTTCAAACATCAATGCGTGACCTGTCATGATGCGGGTCAAGCCTGGGTTGCGTTCACCGAATACCAGCAACAATTGAAGAATAAGACGCAGACGTGTCAGTGTGTCTTTCTCTTCGTTCTGAATGCGGTTAATACGCGTGATAAGTGACTCTTCGATAAACTCGATCAAGCCTTCAAACATACGCGCTTTACTCGGGAAGTGACGGTAAAGCGCGGCTTCAGATACCCCTACCTGCGCGGCAAGCTTTGCCGTAGTAATGCGTTGACTGCCTGATTGGACTCTAGCATTTGAGCAAGAGCCTGAAGGATTTCCTCGCGGCGATTCTGCTTTTTTTGGCCAGCCATGAATAGATGGTTCCTTTGTTGTAGTAGCTAATGTCGGCTGAAGAGGCGCTATCTTAACGGTGCTCCCCGTGTATTAAAAGGATAATGCACCTTCCCCGTAAAAGAAGCCCACGGGAATTTTCTAAATCGTGAATAGCGCAAGAAAAACGCCACTAGTTAGCGGCGTTTTCGAGACATTTAAGGTGATTATTTTGTACCTGAGTGTCCAAAACCACCGGCACCACGCTCAGTTGCATCGAAATCTTCGACGAGATTGAACTCAGCTTGGATCACTGGCACAAACACCAATTGTGCAATGCGCTCGCCTGGTTCCATGGTGAAGGTCGTGTCACCGCGGTTCCAACAAGACACCATCAACTGACCTTGGTAGTCAGAGTCAATCAAACCCACCAGGTTACCCAGCACGATGCCGTGCTTATGGCCCAGACCTGAACGCGGCAGGATGGTTGCTGCGATAGATGGGTCCGCGATGTGGATTGCCATGCCCGTTGGGATCAGGTGCGTTTGGCCTGGCTCAATGGTCAGTGCCTCGTCCAGACATGCGCGCAGGTCCAGACCTGCAGAACCTTCAGTTGCATACGCAGGAAGCGGGAATTCGTTGCCCACACGTGGGTCGAGGATTTTTAGGTCGATTTTTTTCATGACGTTTCCACTGTTAATTCTTGGCGTTGTACAACGCGGCAATTTCACTGACTAGCTGGCTGCCAATGTTGGCTTTACTGGCTTGCGCGAGCGGTTTGTCACCGTTCGGCCAATACAGGTGCAAGGCATTCTGATCGCTGTTAAAACCAAGACCTTCCACGGATACATCGTTCGCGCAGATAAGGTCGAGGTTCTTCTTCGCAAGCTTGGTGCGCGCGTAGTGTTCCACATCCTGGGTTTCTGCTGCAAACCCAACGGTGAATGGACGATCGGCTTTCATTGCTGCAACGGATGCAACGATATCTGGGTTTTTCACCAGACTGATTGTCATCTCGTCTTTGCCGTCCTGTTTCTTCATTTTTTGGTCGGCAATGCTTGCCGGTCTGAAGTCTGCCACTGCGGCACAGGCAATAAAGATTTGGTGGTTGCCAGCCTGCGCTTGCACGGCCTGGTGCATGTCTTCCGCGCTTTGTACATCAATACGCGTCACGTTAGCCGGTGTTGGCAGGTTAACCGGGCCGCTTACCAAGGTGACCTTGGCACCACGTTTTGCCGCCGCTTCTGCAATGGCATAACCCATTTTGCCTGAGCTGTGATTGGTGAGGTAGCGAACCGGGTCAATCGCTTCGCGGGTTGGTCCGGCGGAGATGAGAAAAGACATGCCATCCAAATCGCCGTCAGCAAAATGTTCTTCGACCAAAGCAACCAGTTGCAATGGTTCTAACATGCGGCCTGGACCTACATCGCCACAGGCTTGTTCGCCGCTTGCTGGGCCCCAAATTGGGTAGCCGCGACGTTTTAGCGTTGCCAGATTTTCTTGGGTCGCAATCGCGCGATACATTTGTTGGTTCATGGCAGGAGCCACGGCAACGGGCGCATCGGTTGCTAAGCAAAGGGTGGTGAGAAGGTCGTTACCCATGCCTGCGGTAACGCGTGCAATCAGGTCTGCGGTTGCTGGTGCAAGCAACACCAAATCTGCCCATTTAGCGATTTCAATGTGGCCCATCGACGCTTCTGCCGCTGGGTCTAACAAGCTGTCTGCCACCGGATGACCGGAAACGGCCTGCATTGTCAGCGGGGTGATGAATTCTTTCGCCGCATTTGTCATGACCACGCGCACATCGGCACCGCGCTCAATCAATCGACGGGTAAGATCGGCACACTTATACGCAGCGATACCGCCGCTGATGCCCAACACAATGCGCTTTCCAGCGAGTGTTTGAGTAAATTTCTGAACCATAACCAATTCAACCAGTGAGGTAATGGAAGGAAAGATAACACAAAAGATTCGCTGATCACTCTTTGGGCGCCGCTGAATGTGAAAGCGGAGGTATCCCAAAGTGATATGTAACAAAGAAGCTTCTCAAAAGTTGTCGGCTTGGGGATTGGCCATGCTTTTGGCAACAGAATTTGAACCGTGACGACATAGCAGCAAGCATGGCGATTTTTGTGTGAGACGGGGTTATGTCGTTAAAACAGCTGCCAGAAGAAAGCCGTCCGAGAGAAAAGCTGCTAGCGCGCGGGGCCGAGTCTCTCTCCGATGCTGAACTGTTGGCGATTTTTCTTCGAACGGGTGTTGCGGGTATGAATGCTATCGAACTTGCGGGCTTTCTATTAAAAGACTTTGGTTCGCTGAGGCAATTAATGCAGGCGAATCAGCAGCAGTTTTGCCAAAGGAAAGGGTTGGGCGCAGCAAAGTATGCCCAGTTGCAGGCCGTGCTTGAGCTAAGCCGACGGCACCTTAGTGAAGTCATGACAAAGGAAGATGCCTTAACCAGTCCTTCGCACACAGCGCGTTATTTATCGGCTCGGCTAAGAGATCGGCCTCGTGAAGCGTTTTTAGTTTTGTTCCTCGATAACCAGAATCGCCCCATCGCTGATGAGATATTGTTTGAAGGCACAATCAACGCTGCGGGCGTGTATCCAAGGGAAGTCGTGAAACGAGCGTTGGAAATGCATGCAAATGCGGTAATTTTGGCGCATAATCACCCCTCAGGTATTGCAGAGCCGAGCCCTGCTGACCGTCATATTACAGCGCGCATAGCTGATGCGCTGTCCTTGGTCGATATCCGACTGCTTGATCACATGGTCATTGGCGATGGAGAGGTAGTCTCTTTCGCTGAACGCGGCTGGATATAAGCGTTTCAAAGAAAACTTGCTAAAAAACGATCAAAAAATGACAAAAGGATCTGCTCGGGACTTGAGCAATGGAATTACTATTAGTATAATGCGCCACCTTTGATAGCCTTGACCTCGAGCCTGACCAAGTTTGCAGGACAGTCCGGACAAGGTTGATATCGAGCTGAAACGATTTGGAGAGACATTCATGTCACGAGTATGCCAAGTAACTGGCAAGCGTCCTGTAACGGGTAACAACCGTTCTCACGCACGTAACGCCACCAAGCGTCGTTTTCTGCCGAACCTGCAAACTCATCGTTTCTGGGTAGAAAGCGAAAACCGCTTCGTTAAACTGCGCCTTACCCCTAAAGGTATGCGTATCATCGACAAGAAAGGCATTGATTCTGTCTTACAGAAATGCGTGCCCGTGGTGAGAACGTTTAAGAGGATTTAAAGAATGGCTAAAGGCATTCGCGAGAAGATCCGTCTAGTATCATCTGCTGGTACAGGCCACTTCTACACTACTGACAAAAACAAACGTAACATGCCGGGCAAGTTCGAGATCAAGAAATTTGATCCAGTTGTTCGTCAACACGTTATGTACAAAGAAGCAAAAATCAAGTAATTGGTTTTCGCTTTTTGTAAAAAGCCCGGCTTATGCTGGGTTTTTTTATACCTAAAATTCACCCTCTCTCTCGGCTGCCAGCACCACAACTGTCATCGAAAAGCTATAAATCAGTGACTTCCGGATATAAACTGAACAGAGTGTTTATGTTTTGGGACTGACTGATGGCATTACCTTCTCGCCGTACTTTTAATAATTTCCTTATCATCGGCATTTTGGTGTTCATTGCGCTGATAAATTTGCCGACCTACCTTCGCAGTAAGGTGGCTGAGTACGACATGGCGCAACAACAAGAGCAAATGCAAGATGGTGTCATCACCCTGATCCCGTCCGATGCTGCTGTTCAAGCCCTCCAGTTTCCCAACTTTACCCTGACCGAAGGCTCGCCGTGGCAAACTGACATTGCGCTTGATGTCTCCCCGACAGAATTGGCTGGCCGTTGGATGAACCTTTCCGGCACCGAAATCGATGCCGATATGTACGACAAACTAAAACCGAATCTTCGCTCGCCCGCGACCTTGGTGGTGGATTTGGGGCAAGATGTCGAACCGCTTCGCCTCACTTATTACCAATTGCCGCAATTCTGGCTCATGCAAAATGCCGAAAACCGTTGGCTTGCCGTGTCGGTTGATCCAAACTACTTGTTCCCGTTAGCGAACCAGAATTGATGTAATGCCAGAATTACCTGAAGTCGAAGTGAGCCGCATGGGGATAAAGCCGCATGCGGAAGGGCAAATCGTTTCCAAGTTAGATGTCAGACAGCCACAGTTGCGCTGGCGCATTCCTGATGAGTTGTACGATATTGAAGGGCAGGTTATCCGCTCAGTGAAACGCCGCGCCAAGTACCTCATTCTGGAAACTGATGTCGGTTATGCCTTGGTGCATTTGGGCATGTCAGGCAGTTTGCGGGTATTACCGTCGGGATCGGCGCCGGACAAACATGATCATGTTGATCTGCATTTGGCGTCGGGTGTGATGATCCGCTACAACGATCCAAGACGCTTCGGTGCTTGGCTTTGGCAGCCCAATGACGGCGAGCACCCTGCTCTGGAAAAGCTAGGGCCAGAGCCGTTAACGGATGATTTCACTGCCGAGTACCTGTTCGAGAAAAGCCGTGGCAAGCGCACGGCAATCAAACAATTCATCATGGACAATGCTGTTGTGGTTGGGGTGGGGAACATCTACGCCAATGAATCCCTTTTCACCTCGCGCATTCACCCGAAAAGACAAGCCGGGCAACTCACCTTGGAAGAAGCCAAGGTGCTGGTGGCAGACATTAAAGATGTGCTTGCAACCGCCATTAAGCAAGGCGGCACAACGCTGAAAGATTTCACCCAAACCGATGGGAAACCGGGGTATTTCGCCCAAGAACTGTTGGTTTATGGCAAACAAGGCAAGCCATGCCCTGTGTGTGGAACCGAACTTGAAAGTGCCAAAATAGGGCAGCGTAATACCGTGTTTTGCCCCGAGTGCCAAAATTAAAAAAAGCCCGCAATTGCGGGCTTTTTTGATATTCAGTGCCTTATTTTTTTAGGCGCTCTTGAAGTGCCGCCAAAATGGTTGGATGCACAAATTGGCTGGTGTCACCGCCATGAAGAGCCACTTCTTTGACCAGCGTAGAAGAGATGAAGGAGTTCTCTTCTGATGGCGTCAAAAAGACGCTTTCCAATTCTGGCATCAGACGGCGGTTCATGTTGGCCAACTGGAATTCGTACTCAAAGTCAGAGACCGCGCGAAGGCCACGCACCAAGATGTTGGCATCGTATTGCTTAGCAAAGTCGACCAGCAGGCCAGAGAAACCCACCACACTCACGTTATCCAAGTGAGAAGTGACGGCTTTTGCCAGTGCGACACGCTCTTCCAACTCGAACAATGGCTTTTTGCTTGGGCTGGCAGCAATACCCACAACCACTTCATCAAACATGGATGCGGCACGCTCTACCAAATCAAGATGACCGTTGGTGATAGGATCAAAAGTGCCCGGATAAATTACACGGGTCAGTGCTTTTTTACTCACAGTGATGTCCTGCCATAGTGTTATCTGGCGACATGCTATCAAAAACTTGTCGAAAATTATCGCTTCTTGCCACAAGGTAGAATGAAAAAAGCTATCCAATTAGCATTTATTCACTCTTCACCTTAGTCAGAGACTTAGCGTCTGTTCCATCATCCGGTATGATCGGCGTTAAGAACCGTAAACGGGTACACAGAATGAAAAAAATCCTTGTCATCAGAAACGATAAAATTGGCGACTTTATGTTGGCATGGCCTGCGTTCGCCATGTTGAAGCGTTCGTTGCCGGATGCAGAAATTACCGCGCTGGTTCCGTCATACACAAAAGCGTTGGCGGAGCTTTGCCCGTCCATTGACAAGGTGTTGGTAGACTGTGGAAAAGGTGCCGATAAGCTGAGTAAAAAAGCCTTGATCCAGACGATCAAAGCCGAACAGTTTGATGCCTCGATCTGCCTGTTCTCTGACAGCTATAACGCAAAACTCGTGTGGCAGTCTAAGATCCCGTTTCGTTTGGCACCGGCCACAAAAATCTCTCAGTTCCTGTATAACCACCGTGTGACCCAGCGTCGTTCTCAATCGGCAAAGCCTGAATTTGAATACAACTTGGATTTGGTCCGTGCCTTCTTGAAAAAGCTGAATGTCTCTGCCTCAGAGCCTGCTGCACCTTACTTGACCTTTACCAGTGATGAATTGGTCAGTCAAAAGGCCAAACTTGCTGAAGGGCTCGCTATTCGTAATGACGTGCCATGGCTTTATGTGCACGCGGGAAGCGGTGGCTCCGCCAATAATCTCTCGCTGTCGCAGTATGCCGAGTTGGTGGCGGGGATTGTTGGTGAGAAAACCATGGAAGTGGTGTTAACGGCGGGGCCGGGCGAAGAAGAAAAGGCCAGAGAGCTTCAAGCTCTTCTTAATGAAAAGCAGGTGTCATCAGTGGTGTACGACAAAAATGATGGCTTGCAGGATTTCACTCGCTCGATTGCGTGTGCCGATGCCTTTATCGCGGGTTCTACAGGACCACTTCATATCGCGGCGACGGTCGATGTACCGACCATTGGTTTCTTTCCTGCGAAACGCAGTGCGACGCCGCTTCGTTGGCAACCTATCAACAGTAAGGGGAAACACCTTGCCTTTGCACCACCAAAGGACAAAGACAAGGAAGTGGCGGCAGATATGTCGAAGATTGATATCGACACCATTTTGCCTGACGCTAACGCGTTTTTGGCTCGCGTGATTTAACCGATCAGTCTTTACTCGCGCGACTGTCGTTAGCGCGAATCCAAAGGTCAGCGTATTTCACGAACGTGGAGTGCGCTGATAACACGGCAATCAAGAAGCCTTGTTTGCCATCGAGAAAACCACGCTTTAACACGTACATTTTCAAGAAGCAGCCCAATGCATGTGTAATGCCTTGGCCGATGCTGCTCTTCTTGCCTCTTGCCTGACGGCCATCCGCCCATGACTTGGCGTAAAACGCAGACTTCACCAGATACTGGTGCAGGTCGCGGTAAGAGTAATGCAGCATGTCACCGTTGAGCGTTTGTTTCTTCACGCCGTCTGGCTCAATGATTTTTTCATGTACTAACGCGTCGTTATAGCCGGTGAGTTCGCGCGGGTAGAAGCGCACGATTTTGTCATACCACCCAGAGTGTTTGAGGAAACGGCCAAATACCCAGGTGGTGCGGCGCAAAATGAAGAGGGTATCTTTGGGTGGATTTGCCAGCACTTCTAACATACTTGCTTTCAGCTCGTCGGTGATGACTTCATCGGCATCAATTGCAAGCACCCAATCTTTGGTGGCAAGGCTTTGCGCGAGTTGCTTTTGCTTACCAAACCCCGGCCACTCGGCGTTGACATGCACTTTGGCACCCGCGGCTTCAGCAATGGCAACTGTGTTATCTGTGCTGCCTGAGTCCACGACCACGATTTCATCTACCCAATCGAGTGAAGCCAGACATTCCGGCAAAATCTGCTCTTCGTTCTTGGTGATGATGATGGCACTGATGGTCGCGCGTTCTTGATGTGATTGCTGGCTCATTTGAGTTCCTCTTTAGCGACGACTTCATCAAAGCGGGCGATCACATCGTCAATGTTAATGCGTTGCATGGCGTTTTCGTCTTTTACGCGGGTGCGCCAAGACACTTCGCTAACGTTTTTTCCTGTCTCCGCTTCAATGGCTTCAGCGTAAGCACTGACCACATAGTGTCGCCAATTATAAGGCCAGTTCGCGCAGGGTTATGGTGCGCGTATAGGCCAATCACTGGGGTGTTCACCGCATTGGCTAAGTGGGCTGGACCGCTATCAGGTGCAAGCACCAAGGACGCTTCTTTTTCCAATGCCAGCAATTGCAGCAGAGTGGTTTTGCCAATCAGGTTTTTCACCGGACGCGAGATTTGGTTCTCGATAGCTTGGCCCAAATCGATTTCGATTTGCCCAGGACCTCCCGCCAAAATGACGTTAAACCCTTGATGAATGGCATGCTCAATCACCGCTGCATAGCCTTCGGCCGTCCAGTTCTTGAATGCCTTACTGGCTGCTGGAGCCACAATTAAAGTGGGTTTGTCGCCCAATTGCGCTTTGGCCCACTGACTGTCTTCTTCGCGGATTGGCATTGTCCATGTCGGTGTTTGGGGTTGTAGGCCCAGCGTTTCAGTAAACGCCATAAAGCCATCAAGGACATGCAATGACTGCGGAGAGGGGACTTTTACGTTAGTGAAGTACTGTTGCAAGTCACTGACACGGACTTTATCGAAGCCCAGCTTGTGTTTGGCTTTAATACCGAGAGACAGCAGGCTGGCACGAATCGCGGTTTGCATATGCAGTAGGGCATCAAAGCGTTTTCCATCCAATGCTTTCCACACTGCTTGCATGCCTTTGACCCCTGCTTTCTTATCGAATGGGATCACGGTGACATCGGGCAGAAGCGGAGTGAGCAAGGCGGCTTCGGCTTTACCTGCAATCCAGGTAATGTCTGTGTCAGGCCATTGCGCCTTGATTGCCTGCGCGGCAGCGATCGCATTGCATACATCGCCAATCGCACTGAGGCGAAGGATGCAAACGGATTGTGGTGGAGAGGAAAATAGGGCCATGATGCTGCTTTTGTGGTTATCTTGGCTGAAATTATGCAGTTGCCGATCCGCAATGTAAAATGCAACGACTACTCAGAACAAAAACACTGAGACGATTTGAATCTGAAAAGGAGCACGCGTGGAGCTTTTGGCCGATAACAATGTCCGAGTTTGGTTTGATGAAACCTTGTTGAAAGAGGACGTGTCACGCTGTTTTGACGTGGATTTTTGGCAGCAAAAAGACGCGATATTGGGCTCAGCAACCGGGCGTGGTACCACATGGTTTGTGCAAACGGATACAGTACCGGCGGCACTGCGTCATTATCGTCGAGGGGGGCTTTTCGGTAAGCTGGTGGCAGACAGCTACTTCTTTTCGGGCTGGGAAAACACCCGCTCTGCGCAAGAGTTCAATTTGCTGCAGTACATCAAAGCGCAAGGCATTGCAGTGCCTCGGCCTTTGGCTGCGCGTGCGATCCGAGATGGCATGACGTATCGAGCAGACTTGCTGGTGGAAAAAGTCGATGGCGCAAAGGATTTGGTTGATATCTTGATGCAAACGTCACTGCCAGCAGATAAATACCGAGAGATAGGCGAACTGGTGAGAAAACTTCACGATGCCGGCGTGTGCCATACCGACCTTAACATCCACAATATCTTGTTGGATGACAAAGGCGTGTTCTGGTTGATCGATTTTGATAAATGCGGTCGCCGCAATGGCGAGAGCTGGAAAGCAGCAAACTTAAGTCGCTTGCTGCGTTCGTTCAGAAAAGAGTTGGGTAAGCGTGCCATCAACTGGCAAGAGTCTGATTGGGCTGAGCTTCTTAAAGGCTACGAAGGGTAACTGCCCGTTTGGCGTTAGCCATCTGTCCAAGGTGCGATGGTCGACAGCGTTTTTGCCACCGCACCACGATTTTGTTCAACCACCATCAATGCTGCTTGTCCCGCTTTCATCTTTTGCTCTGGATTGTTCATCAAGGCCACAATCGCGTCGCTGATAGCGTCTGGCGTCTCTTTTACCTCGCAGGCCCCAGAGCGAATGAGTTGCTCTGCAATCACCTGAAAGTTAAAAAAGCTTGGCCCTGTAATGAGCGGTAAGCCGAGCGATGCAGCTCGAGCAGGTTATGGCCGCCGACTTTGTCGCCAATTAAACTGCCCGCCATAAATGCCACGTCTGATGCGGCAAACAAGGTCATCATCTCACCCATGGTATCGCCCAAATACACCTGCGTATCAGATGAAACAGGGTCTTGCAGGCTGCGTCTGGAAACCGATAAGCCATTTTCTTTGACAAGCGCAGCGACATCAGTGAATCGCTCTGGGTGGCGAGGGACCAAGAGCATAAGTGCGTTAGGTTCTTGTTTTAAAATCATTTTTTGCGCTTGAAGCAAGATGTCATCTTCACCCGGGTGGGTACTTGCTGCAATCCAGGTTGGTCGAGCATTGATTTCCGCTTTCAAGGCTTTAACTGCCTCGCTTTGGGTATCGAACTCGGGTAAATCAAACTTCACGGAACCAGATACCGACACCTTACGTTCGTCCACGCCCAGTGCTTTAAAACGTCGTGCATCATCGTCGAATTGACAAAGGATATGGTCGATATTGCGTGAAAGCAGATTGAACAGCGGTTTTACGCGCTGGTAGCCGCGCTTTGAGTTTTCAGACAGGCGGGCATTCATCACGATGACAGGAATCCCCGCACGGTGGACACAATGTAAGGTGTTTGGCCAAAGCTCGGTTTCCATGATGAGCATGACTTTCGGCTGGATGCGCGTTAGAAAGCCTTTCACCGCGAAACCAAAATCAATCGGCATGTATCTGTGCTGAATACCGTCACCCAAGGTTGCGGCGATGGCGGCACCCGTTGCTGTGGTGGTGGTGACCACAATTGGCGTGTCTGGGTAGCTTGCTCTCAGCGCAGCAATCACTGGCTTAGCCGCAATGACTTCACCGACCGAGACGGCGTGCACCCAAATCGGTTGAATGTTTGATTTTAGAGGCGGCGTGCGGCCAAAGTGCTCGACCCAGCGTTTGCCAACTTTTGGCTTTCCATCTTTGGCTTTGTACAAGCCCAAAAGTAGAAAAGGTGCCGCAAGGGCAAGCAATATGGTGTAGATAAAGCGCACAACGCATCCTTTTAGAAAGATTTTGGGGCTAGTGTACAACAAAGGGCTCGATGAAGAGCCCTTTTCATACCAATGACCTAGCGCGATAGCCCTTCTTTTTGAAGATACACATCCACCTGCTCGGCATAATTCACTTTATGAGAATACTTTTCGCTGTCGCAGGCGGCGATAAGATTCACGACAAGGAAAAACGCGGTTAACCCCAACAAGAGCGTCTTAAATTTATCGGCATTGTCTTGCTGCCAACGCTCAACGGCAACGAGTATTGGGATAAGCGCAATCGGGAAGGTCATGATCAAGTGCCAATAAGAAAAAGTAATGGGTGAGAGCATGGCATTGATAACAATTGCCAACACAGTGGCTGTAGCATAAAGCAAAAGCCAATGCGTGGTCTCAGGTATGGCGACATTGCGTTTGATCAGCGGCTTCACGGTTTTCCATGCACGCCAGTTTATCTTGGCGGCGAGCACAACCGTTGATGCGCCAACCAGATACAGTATCGCTTGCCAAAGGTATTGAAACACCAGTTGTAGCCAGCCAATGGTCGTCAGCCAGTCAAACGTGGTGTCTGTGATAATACGGTTTGAAAAGAGTGTTGAGGCATAGCGTAGCCAATAGAGCACGGCTTTCAGTACGGGATAAACATGTACCAGTCCGTAACCGATGTAGCGATCGCTCTCGCGGCTTATAGCTTCATTGTTGGCATATTCCTGAAAGTAGGGGATGAGAGATGCCAAAATCACCAAGCCTGCGGCGACTACGCCCCACCAATTTGGCTGTGACATTTTTCGATAGAGCAAATAGCAAGAGATAACAGCAAGAACAGGCCACGAATAGTGGAACTGCATCGCGCCACCGATGGCTAAGACATGCAAGAAACTAAAGATAAAGTTTGGTTTATCACGCAGATTGAATGCCGACCAAAAATGCAGGGCGGCGAAAAAGCAAAGGTAGGCAGGGTTATAAAGCTGACTGTCGTATAAAAGCCAAGGGTTGAGCCAATACGCCACCATAAAAAACAGACGCACTTGCTGACTGAACACCTGCTTGATGACGTCATCCAGCATCAAGTAAGAAAGAACCCGTAATCCGATTAGCAGCAGCATGGGAGCCCAAGGGTTATTCCAAAGCAGCAGCGGCCCACCAACTATCCACGCGGACAAAGACCCAGGCACATTGCCCACCGCACTGGCTGCGTTGCCATAGGCAAGCCAAGTGTCTTGGAAGGCACCCAGGTAGCCTTTAAACAACATCTGCTCCTGATCGCCTGTGATGATTTGGTAGTTGGCATAAAGGATGGCAAGCAATATGCCGCTGCACAAACCCAATATTCTGAAGCGGTTAAAGTGTTTCTCTGATAGTGAAATGCTCATAACCGTGCGCTCGAGTTAATGCTTAGCAGGCTCTGAAAACGTCCAAAGCTTGTGGATGATGTAGGTCACTAGCGGAATGAGAAAGACCACAATAAGGACGCGAAGGTAAGGGTTAATGTTTTGGAAAAACTCGCTAATTATTTGTGATATTAACAGAGCAAGAAACTGCACAGAGAAGAAGCGAAGTGCGTTTTTGAGAGATAAATGTTGTCTGAATACAAATGTGGACTGAAGAAAGTAGGAAAGAAAGAATGCACAGGAAAAGCCCACCACATTGGCAAAGAGGGTGTTTGTCGCCCATAAATGAATCACAGCAAAAGCAACTGCAATGTGTGTCAATGACGCGAGGCCACCTGTTAGCGCAAAGCGAAAAATTCGTACTTGCAGAAGCCGTTCTGAAAATTTAGTCGCTCGTTTTCTTTGGTTTATCATCAGAATCACTTTCCACGATGTATACAGGACGGCCTTTTACTTCCATATATATTCGACCTATGTACTCCCCCATAACGCCTAATCCAATCAACTGGATACCACCAAAGAAGAGAATGGCACTCAAAATAGATGCATAGCCAGGAAGATCGACGCCCGACATCATGGTACGAATAATAATGACGCTGCCGTAAACAAAAGCAATCGTTGAAAGGAGAACTCCGAGGTAAAGCCAAACCCGAAGAGGTGCAGTACTGAAGCTAGTGATTCCCTCCAACGCGAAGTTCCATAGGCGCCAACCATTAAAACTGGTTTCACCCGCAGCGCGAGGTTGTCTCGTATACTCTACAACAGCAGTTTTAAAGCCGACCCAAGAGAAGATGCCTTTCATGAAACGTTGGTTTTCGGGTAACAACTGTATGGCTTTTACAACTCTTCGGCTGATGAGACGAAAATCCCCAACATTATCAGGAATCTCTGGACGCGCGATGCTGTTATGAAATTTGTAGAACAAAGATGCTGTCACCCGCTTTGAGAATGTGTCACTACTCCTATCTACGCGCTTTGCGACCACCACATCAAAACCATTTTTCCACTCTCGAACAAAATCAATGATCAGCTCTGGTGGGTCCTGAAGGTCAGCGTCAATGGGGATTACTGCATCACCTTTTGCTAAGTCCAATCCCGCAGTGAGAGCGGCCTCTTTACCAAAGTTTCGAGAGAGGTTAATGATGCGAACTTGCTTGTGGGCAGTTGAGAGCTTTATGAGTTCGTCCAAAGTGGCATCAGTACTACCGTCATTGATGAAAATCATCTCGTAGCTGAGAGAGAGTTTGTTAAGTATTGTTTCTACTTCGATAAAAAATTGCTCAACAACCCTTTGTTCATTGTGACAAGGGCAAATCAACGAGATATGCGGCTTATCCATAAGTCCTCGTCTGCAATAAAAGCTGAATGATTTTGTCATGTATACGCTAGCAACTATTACTTAAGGCTGCGATTTAGAACGCGAAAAAATGTTGTTGGCGTGATCGCTATCCAAAGCCAAGGGAGTTAGATGTAACAGTTTGCTGAGAATGGTTCTGTTCAGACGTCCGTGTCTTATATTTAGGCTCTTATTTGGTGCTAGTGAGTTTGCTGTATGCTGCTATCACTTGTGCTGGAAGTAGCTCATTTAGGCACTTTAAATGACCTAGTGGACATTCTCGCTTGAAGCAAGGCCTGCACTCTGCGTCAGTGTTTACGATTGCTACTTTCGTTGATAATGGTGGTGTGTAAAGAGGAGAGCTAGAACCATAGATAGCAACGATACTTGCACCAACCGCCGCTGCGACATGCATAAGACCAGAATCGTTAGAAAAAACCGTATCACATGAGGCCAGCATATCGACAGCATCGTTCAGAGATGTTTCACCCGCTAAATTAAAGCAATAATTTCGAAGTTTGGATGGTAAGGTGTCGATAATTTGTTGAGCCACCTCGCGGTCTTTAGGGCCACCAAATAGACATACCTGCTTTCCATCACTGATCATCTGCTCTGCTATGGCTGCGTAGTGTTTCTCTGGCCACCTCTTCGCTGGGCCAAACTCCGCACCTGGCAGATACCAATGATCGTTTTATTAATATCTATTGCGAACCGTTTGAGGCAATTGGCCTGGTTATCTGTATCGACGGACAGCGATGGCTTTGCAACTTGATCTAGGTGCACCTCTTCAATCATGTTTTCCTTGGAGCAAGCAAGCGCGGCATAACGTTCAACCATGTATTGGAATACTTTGCGGTTTGGGCGCAAGTCGTTCAGTAGGCCATATCGCATTTCGCCTTTCCACCCAGTTCGATGTGGAACGCCCGCGAACCAAGGAATGAGAGCTGACTTTGCCGAGTTAGGCAAAACGATTGAATGTGTGTAGTTTTCTTTTTTTAGCGAACGCCCCAACTTCCAACGGCCGGATAAGTTGAATTCACCATGGCCGATTGGCATTTCTATGGCACGATCCACCTCTGACATACGTTCAAGAATAGGCTTGCACCATGCTGGAGCCAGTACATCGATGGTTGAGTTTGGGTGTTTATCTTTGATGGTTTTGTACAAGCTTTGAGACATCACCATGTCGCCAACCCAGGAAGGCCAATGATTAGCCATCTTGAAGTGTTTAGAGAGGAGTGCATAGCAGCGATTTTACCTTGTACTTATGGATTTTGATGTCAAAGGACATTGTACTTATATTAAACGATGCTTCCTAGGCACAAAATGCTTACCACTGTTCTCCAAGCAATTGAGATGCGGTGTGGGGATGCTTATAATCGGTCGAAGAATTCAACAATGGTTGTACAGATAGGTTACAGCTTCACAGAAGGCATATTTATGAGCGCAACCTCGAAGATCGCTGTTTTGTGTTTATCTCATTTTCGAGGAGGCATGGAACTTGACGCACTCAAGCAAACCAAGTTGTTTCGAGATCATGGAGTAGACGCCATACTGATTTGTAGAGAGGGAACTTTTCTCGAGCAGGTGTCGATAGAGCAGGGTGTTCCTTTCCAAAGCATTAAGTTCAAATCTAAGCTAAGCATTTCGCTAATTAGAGGTTTAAGGACGGCGATTAAAAAATACGGTATTGGCACTCTTATTTTTTTTGGTGCGTCCGAAATTAAGTCAATTTTCTTTGCTGTCATGGGATTGAATTGTCGAGTCATTGTAAGGCATGGGACAACAAAATCTTCCTCTAAAAAAGATCCCATTCATCGCCTATTTTATAGCTGTGTTTCTGATTATGTCGGCATCAGTCAGCACCTTTCAAAAAACATATTAAAAATTCTCCCGTCAAGTGAGAATAATGTACATACTATATACAACTCACTAGCCGTTGATAGTACCGAATACAATAAAAATGCACCGTTAACGTTTCTTCATGTTGGTAGGGTTGAAGAGGGAAAAGGCGTTTTAGATGCTGTCCAAGCACTATGTAGAGCTAATATTCCTTCTGAGAGTAAAGTTATCACTTATGTTGGTGCTATTGATAAAGTTGAAATCAAGGAGGAAGTTGAGAATATAGCCAAAAAAGGTGATGTGACCGTAAAATTCGAAGGCTTTTGCGGTGATGTTACGCCTTTTTATAAGGAAAATAGCTTCTTTCTTTTTCCTAGCCATGGTGAGGGACTAGGTAACGTGATACTAGAAGCGATTTCAAAAGGATTAAGCTGCATCACTTATGATAATACCGTATTCCCTGAGTTCTCGCATCTTGGTTTTAATGGTGTTTATTCTGCTGCGGATAGAGATATAGATGCGTTAGCTAGGATGATAGAAAAGGCTTATGAAGAAAGACAGAAATTGAAGTTGGAAGACAATATGGTCCTGTTTAACGATATGTTTTCTACAGATTGTAATGTGAGAAATTGGTTGGATTTAATTAATGGCTAATGCTGTTGTTTCGCAAAATGTTGGCGTTTTTTTTGGAAAGAAATCTATTTATAACATGGTTCTTTTCTTTTTCTTTGTTTTTGTTGTTTCACTGGTAACATCAAAACCAGGAATGAATATATCTGCGGCTGTACTTGCTATAGCGTCACTGTCGATGTTTATACTTAATTATAGCAAGATTGCAAATTCCAAATATCTCAATGCTACATTTTGTATTTCATTCGGTGTTTATTTTCTCTTTGCAGTCGTTAGCTTTTTCCACCCTAGCATTGTTGATTTTGAAGAGTTTCTTTATAAAAGCTTGTATTTATTGGTTATCCCGATTGCTACACTCTTATTGATGGACGATGATACAAGGCGGAAAGCCACTCTTTTACTGGTTGTAGCAAGTCTGATTGCGTCAATTTACAGCATATACAATTTTGTGACAATAGCGGACTTTAATATCATGATTAGAACAAGTGGGTTCTTGTCATCTGATAGACATCTTAATTGTGTTATTTTGTCTTCGTGCATATGTCTCCATTACTTGCTCAGTAATAAACTTGAAACAAAGGTAAAAGTTTTAATCTTATTCACTCTTGTTTTGTTTTTAACCAGTCTTGTAGTTTCAAGTACTCGAGGAGGATGGCTGGCGGCAGCAGTGTCCTTATCTTTCCTAATTGTGAGATACCATCGACGATTGATTCCTTATATTGCAGTTGCATTGGTCGCATGCACTTTGCTGTTTAGTGCAATTGGTGGGAATATGTATAAAGAGCTAGCCAATCGTTTTACCTCTATAGGGAATGTGACTAGCGATGTCTCAAATACGTCTAGAATTAATATGTGGAAAGGTGGATTAAGTTACCTAACGCATCTCTCTGAGACACAACCAGAAACAGTTGTTTTTGGTGGTGGTATGGATAGTTCAGCAACTAACTATTTTAAGTATCTTGACTCTTTGACGGAAGAAGAGCGTGATTCTTATGGTAAGGATGGATTTAGGCTCGGTGGTACAGATTTCCATATGACGTTTATCGATATGAGCGTTAAATCTGGTGTGTTATTTACTGTCACGATACTTGGTTTATTCTCTATTGTTGCCTGCTATGCAATTTTTAGTTGTGAAAACAATGATGTGATTAAATACATGGGCGCATACTTGATTGGCGTGTTTGTATGGCTTCCGTTTTACAGCATTATGCAGAGTTACTCTGCATATATATTTACATTTGCAATCGCAATAGTTTTGGCTGAGTACGTGAAGGCAAAGAAAATTAAAAGTGAGAGAGATGATGAAATATCGTTGGTTTGAAAAGGGAGCTTACGCAAGTGCAGATGCTAGAAAATATCTAGCGTCTGAATTTGATCCTAACAAAGTCAAGAAAATTGCGGTTATTCGACACGCAGCTTTAGGCGATCTTGTCATCGTCCGTCCTTTCCTTATTGAGGCGAAAAAGTTTTTCCCTAATGCAGAAATTATTCTTGTTGGTGTGACGAATTACCAATATGGTTTGCCAAGTGATTTAGCTGACTCAACATACATCACCTTTGGGAAAGATGTGAAAAAAAATCATTCTTTTTCTGAGAAGATAAAGAATATAAAAGGATTAGGAGAACAGGACATCATTTTTGACCTGTCTTGTACTAATCGTTCTCATTGGCTAACAGCACTAAACAAGGCCAAATTAAAGTTTGGTTTTCCCTACAAACAAATGCTTAACGGCATTATTTATAATGTTTCAGTGCTCCGCTCAGACTTTCAGCATGAGCTCGATTGTATGATGGATATGCTTCGTTTCCTCGGACACGTGCCGAGTCGAGTTCCAGATTTTGGTTATACAGACAATCGAACTGTCAAGCCGCAAGCTGAGAAGAATTTTGTTTACTTCAATGGTGCATCGACGGAGTCCAAAATCCTGCCAAAAGAGCAGATGTATCAGCTAATGAAAGAGGCTGCAGAAGCATTTCCAAATATCAAACATTGCTATCTCGAAGGTGTGCATGATCGCGAGAAAGGCGACTTTTTGGCCTCATTGGTAGAAGAGAAAGATAACATCGAGATCATCGCAACTAAGCCACTGGAAGGGCTTACTGAATACATTGCTCGCTCGACAATGGTTATTGCGCCAGATACTGGAATTCGTAACTTGCTGTTTCTACACATACGCCAACAGTCGGTGTTTTTTACTCTACAGTACCATTCAGGTATACACCTAAGTATGAATCTGGACATAAAATTGTGATGAATGCTGACAGTTCAATTCCGACCAATAACCAGATCATTGATGCTATTAAAGAGAATTTAGAGTCTCTCGCTTGATGCGAAAAAACGCTGGCACGCCACGCCGGCGTTTTCTAATAGTTAAGAACTTTATCAATCCAGCTAGGTATGCAGCTTGGGTTCTTTGAATGCGTGTACTCTTTTTCAACGAATTCAAGTGGAGTGTTCAGACACTCTTTTGTAATAACATGCGTGTTTTCCGAAAACCAATCCGACTCCAATGCAGTAATATTATTGGTAATAAGTTTTCGCTTACTTTGGTAGGCGTTGCCCATTCTGGGAGAAAGGCCCGTTTGTCTTTCGTCAACAATGTCAAGTATACATTGTGCTTCGAATATTTTTTGCTGCAATTCATCTCCAATCAAACGCTTATTAGTGTGCACTATCTGTGTTTTATTGATGGAATATTGCTTTGGTTCCAGTTTTTCTGAAACCAGGTAGATGAGTCCAATGAGGTTTGGATTTGAGCCTGCAAACTCTTTGATTGTCTGATAGCGCTTATCTTGCTCATTTTCAATTCCAAATACACCGAAATAGTGCCTATTTGGTATCACTACCTCAGATTTCTCCGTTGGTATATCTTCCTGAATATAGGTGGGTAGATATTTGATGCCTGGGTAACCGCAATCGTCTTTGTCGAAACTAAAAAAGTTGTTACAGAATTTTAAGGCAGTTTTTCCTGACGGTGCTTTGTTGAGGGAGTCCCAGAATACACACGTAAACTTCTCTTTAAATGCAGATTTCAGTGTTAGGTAAGCCGGCTCAGTTAGCATTGCGGGTATGAGAACGATAATGTGGTCGAATTTGTTTTTGCACAAATCGTGGATGTAGTTCTCTCTGCCCCAATTGCGTTTTCTGCGAAAAAACAGTTCATCAACAAGCTTTGCTTTGGCTTGATGGAAAACTGTTGGGTACTTTTTTAACACGCACAAATCGCTAGCATCTACATAAGTAGTGTCCAAGTCCATTTTAGCCATTTGTTCCAGTAGAGGCGTTATTAAATTGGTTCTGTTGTCCGCTAACAGAAGAATTCGTTGCATTCGATACCTAGTTGATTTAGTAACAAAGTTACGTAAAAATTAGCATGAAGTGGGTGGTGGGGGTTTAGAGAGCTCAAATTAATGTGACATGTGACAATAAAGTGAGAGATGCACGATTCATCTGAAAGGTGCATCTACCGAGGCGCAAGTAGCTCAGTACCGTTGACTACCATCTGGCCTTGAGCGTAACAGGTTCATGATCCACATGTATTGCCCTGGGTCACTCTCTAAGAATTGCTCGATACGCTCATTCATCATGCGGGCATCTTCTTCTTCACTTGCCGTTGGGAACGGAGCAAGTGGTGGCTGCACGATGACTTCAAAATCACCAGTTTCGCGGTTGTATACCGGCATCAACGGAACGATTTTCGCCCGGCTGAGTTTAGACAGCTTACCCAGTCCATACAGTGTGGCCTTCTGCGCCGCAAAGAACGGCACGAAAACGCTGTAGTTTGGACCATGGTCTTCATCTGGCAAGTAATAGCCTAGGTAACCTTCACGCACAGATTTGATGAAAGGTTTCACACCGTCAGAGCGCTCGTGAATGCGGCCACCGTATTTTAGACGTTGCACGTTCATCAACCAGTCAACGACGCGGTTTTTCTGCTTTTTCACCATGGCCGCCACAGGCAAGCCACGAGAGGCGAGTTGAACGGCTGGGTAATCAATCGGCCAGCTGTGTGGCACCAGCAAAATCACTTTCTCACCGTTATTGACAAGATCTGTCAGGATTTCTTCGTTGCGAAACAGCGTTCGAGATTCCAAATACTTCTTGCTGCGCATCATGATGGTCGCAAAACCCAACATGACACATCCGGCGTTGATGTAGCTTTGCTCCAGAATCGCGTAACGTTCTTCTTCGGTTTTATCTGGGAAGCATTCCTGAATATTAATCACCGCACGTTTTTTGGCACGGTTGTTCAGTTTCACCAATTTTTTGGCAAGGAACGTAGCCAGTTTGTCACGCAGACGAAAAGGAACGAACGCCAAGATGGCTGCGAAGAAGATACCAAGCCAAGTGCCCCAGTAGCGCGGGTGCACAAAGGCCCACTCAAAGGTGGGTAGGTAAGAAGAGTTGGTGTTTGAATCTTGGCTCATAGAGTAGAAACTGTAAATCAATCAGACATAACAAGAAAAAACGGGCCGAGGCCCGTTTCTCTGCCAATTATTTGTTCAGAAGTGCCATGTATTCGGCAACGCCTTCTGCAACAGTTTTGAACTCTTCTGGGTAGCCTGCAGCGCGTACTTGGTGAGATCAGCTTGGGTGTATGCTTGGTAGCGACCTTTCAGGTGATCTGGGAATGGAATCTCTTCCACTTCGCCTTTACCGTGGTGTGCGATAACCGCTTGTGCTACTGCACGGAAAGGTTCCGCACGGCCTGTACCACAGTTGAAGATGCCGGATTGGTTGTTTTGCCAGAACCAGATGTTCATCTTGCACACATCGCCAACGTACACGAAGTCACGCTTGAAGGTATCGCTGCCTTCGAACAGTTTCGGGTTTTGGCCGTCTTTGATTTGGTTGTTCAGGTGGAAAGCCACTGACGCCATGCTGCCTTTGTGGCCTTCACGTGGGCCGTAAACGTTGAAGTAACGGAAACCAGTGATTTGAGACAGTGTCTCACCGTGTGCTTCTGCATCTGCCCATAGACGACGAACATAGTTGTCGAACAGTTGCTTAGAGTAACCGTAAACGTTCAGAGCGCCTTCGTATTGTGCTCTTCGATGAAGTCGTGGTCACGACCGCCGTAAGTGGCAGCAGACGAGGCGTACAGGAATGGAATTCGCGCTCAAGACAGTAGTGCAGCAGCTCTTTTGAGTACTCGTAGTTGTTGAGCATCATGTACTTGCCGTCCCACTCTGTGGTCGCAGAACATGCGCCTTCGTGGAAGACTGCTTCGATAGGACCGAAATCGTCACCCGCCATGATTTGCGCGATGAAGTCTTCTTTGTCCATGTAGTCTGCGATATCCAGGTCAACCAGATTAACGAACTTGGTACCGTCTTTCAGGTTATCAACAACCAGAATATCGTTAATACCTTGCTCGTTAAGTGCTTTAACCAGATTACTGCCGATCATGCCGGCGCCGCCAGTCACTATAATCATATTTTTACCTAATATCAGACATTGAGAAGACCCCGCCATCAAAGTCGCGGAGGCTATGGTAATATGGATACCTGACGGATTAACTCTCTAAAAAATGAGCAAATCCGACAAGTATTGTTTCCCCGTTTGGGCTTGAGGATAGCAGTTTAACCATGAAAACCCGTGATCGCATTATTCATTCTGCATTGGCGTTATTTAATGAGCAGGGTGAACCTAACGTCACTACCAATCATATTGCTGCTGATCTCGGTATCAGCCCGGGAAACTTGTATTATCACTTCCGTAATAAAGAAGAGATTATACACAGTATTTTCGATCAATACGCGCTCGATCTTTCCGTCGGTTTTCAGCCGGAAGTTGAGGCGGATTCAGACCAACAGCGTTTGCTGTCCTACTTAGATGCCACGTTCCAATTGATGTGGCGCTACCGCTTTTTCTACGCCAACCTGCCTGACATTTTAAGCCGCGATGCTGAACTGCAGGTGAAGTACCTCAATGCGCAGCAGGAATTAAAATCCAATATGTTCACCATGTTGAGCCAGTTCCGCGACACCGGTTGGGTAGAAATGCATGATGATGAGCTGGAATCGCTTTGCGGGACGCTAAAGCTGGTCGCGTCTAGCTGGATTTTCTACCAAAGCGCGCAAGCACCAGAGACCAAAATTACGCCTGCGGTGATTTACCAAGCGTACTGCAAATCCTGAATATGGTATCGCCAATGGCCACACCGAAAGGCCGTGGCGTTGTTGCTGAATTGATCGCACACTACCGCGCTCAGATGGCAAGTACGGTAGCGTGATCCACTGCAATAAGATGTGCTAATTAGGTAGACGCAACCTTCCTCAGAACTCTATCATCAGCCTCCAAACTAATATGTCATACTGTAAGAAGATTGTCCGCTAGACATATCAGCCTTACAAATGATTAACAAGCAGCACGAAATCAAAGTCCTAAGAGATCGTGCTGAAATCCTGTTCCTGTTTCCGTTTATGGAGTAAGCGATGACTGCCGCTTTTTACCAGCAAATTCGCCAGCAGCTTGAAGAAGTAAAAGCTGAAGGCCTGTACAAAGATGAACGCGTGATCACGTCTGCTCAGCAGGCAAATATCTCCGTAACATCCGGTGCTGAAGTACTGAACTTCTGTGCTAATAACTACTTGGGTCTGGCAAACCACCCAGCACTGATTGAAGCGGCGCAAAAAGGCATGGATGAACATGGCTTTGGTATGGCGTCTGTTCGCTTTATCTGTGGTACGCAAGATGCGCACAAAGCGCTGGAAGAAAAACTGTCAGCGTTTTTGGGTATGGAAGACACCATCCTGTACTCATCATGTTTTGATGCAAACGCAGGCCTGTTCGAAACCATTTTGGGTGCAGAAGATGCGATCATTTCTGATGCCCTGAACCACGCCTCGATTATCGATGGTGTTCGCCTGTGTAAGGCGATGCGTTTCCGCTACTCGAACAACAACATGGAAGAGCTGGAACAACAACTGATCGCAGCGAAAGAAGCGGGGGCACGTAACACGCTTATCGTGACCGACGGTGTGTTCTCAATGGACGGCGTGGTTGCGAACCTGCCAGCTATCTGTGATCTGGCGGATAAATACGGCGCATTGGTGATGGTGGATGACTCTCACGCAGTGGGCTTTATGGGCGCGAACGGTCGCGGTACCCACGAATACCATGACGTGATTGAGCGCATCGACATCATCACAGGTACCTTGGGTAAAGCCATGGGCGGCGCGTCAGGCGGCTACACCTCAGGTAAGAAAGAAGTGATCGACTGGCTACGTCAGCGTTCACGTCCATACCTGTTCTCTAACTCTCTGGCACCCGCGATCGTTGCAGCGTCAATCCGTGTTATCGACCTGCTGGCTGAAAGTGGCGACCTGCGCGACCATCTGTGGGACAACGCAAACCACTTCCGCGCACGCATGAGTGAAGCAGGCTTCACTCTGGCAGGTGCTGATCACGCGATCATCCCTGTGATGTTGGGTGATGCAAAAGTGGCAGGCGAGTTCGCTGAACGCATGATGAAAGAAGGCATCTACGTCGTAGGTTTCTCTTTCCCTGTTGTGCCTAAAGGCCAAGCACGCATCCGTACACAAATGTCAGCAGCACACAGCCGTGAGCAACTGGACAAAGCAATTGATGCCTTCATTAAAGTGGGCAAAGAAATGAGCCTTATTGGGTAAGTAAGACGATGACGAACAAAATGAAAGCACTGGCGAAACTAAAAGCTGAACCGGGCATTTGGATGACCGAAGTTGAGCAGCCGGAGCTAGGTCACAACGATCTGCTGATCAAAATCCGCAAAACCGCGATTTGTGGTACTGACGTTCACATCTACAACTGGGACGAATGGTCACAAAAAACCATTCCAGTACCAATGGTAGTGGGTCACGAGTACGTGGGTGAAGTCGTTGGCATTGGCCAGGAAGTACGTGGCTTTAACATTGGTGACCGCGTTTCTGGTGAAGGTCACATCACATGTGGTCACTGCCGTAACTGTCGCGCTGGCCGTACGCACCTTTGCCGCAATACCATCGGTGTAGGCGTAAACCGCGAAGGCGCGTTTGCAGAATATCTGGTAATTCCTGCATTCAACGCATTCAAGATCCCAGAAGATATCTCTGACGATCTTGCGTCAATCTTTGACCCGTTCGGTAATGCAGTGCACACCGCACTGTCTTTCGATCTGGTGGGTGAAGACGTGCTTATCACAGGTGCGGGCCCAATCGGCATCATGGCTGCGGCAGTGGCAAAGCACGTTGGTGCGCGTCATGTAGTGATCACCGATGTGAACGAGTACCGTTTGGAGCTTGCGCGCAAGATGGGCGTAACCCGTGCGGTGAACGTAGCCGAAGAGAAGCTGGAAGATGTCATGGCTGAGCTTGGCATGCGTGAAGGTTTCGACGTGGGTCTGGAAATGTCAGGCAACCCGTCTGCGTTCAACTCTATGCTGAAAACCATGAACCATGGCGGTCGCATTGCGCTGCTGGGTATTCCACCGTCAGACATGGGTATCGACTGGAACCAAGTGATCTTTAAAGGTCTGGTTATCAAAGGTATCTACGGTCGCGAGATGTTCGAAACCTGGTACAAGATGGCGAGCCTTATTCAATCAGGTCTGGATCTGAGCCCAATCATCACGCACCACTACAGTGTGGATGAGTTCCAAGAGGGCTTCGATGTGATGCGCTCTGGTCAGTCTGGTAAGGTTATCCTTGATTGGACTAAGTAATCTCTCGCTTTGCCGTTGAGATAGTTATTTGAAACCCGCTTCGGCGGGTTTTTTATTGCGTGGTATTTCCAATTATTGGCGCAGTGCGGCGGAAATGGGGACCAGTTCAACCTGTTCTTGGATTTTTGGCAGCACAGCTTTCAGGGTGTCTAACGTGACGGGGAGAGGGTGTGCAATCACCACGGCTGTGCCACGTTTCTTCGCTTGTTGAATCGCAAGCTCGAGTTGGCTGAGGATAAACGCTTCATTGGGGAAATGATCGAGAAACACATGACGACGATTGTTGGCAAGGCCGTGTTCTTTCGCCACGCGTTGCGCCACGGTACTTGGGTCGTGCGGCTATCGATAAAGCCTATCTCTCGTGATTCTAGCAGCTCCATCAGCCAATGCATGGGCTCTTGGTGTTGGGTGAGCAGGCTGCCCATGTGGTTGTTGACCGCGACAACTTGGGGCACGCGATACAGGGCTTCTTTCACCCTTGCCTGCATTTCTTCTTTACTCATGTTGAGGGTGAGTGAGTTAGGTTCTTGCGGGGTGCCATCCGGGCTTTGCATGGGAAGGTGAAGCAGTACTTCGCGCTGTTGGCTTAACGCCGACAAGGTGACGGCGGTATCAAACTCGGTAAAGGGAATCACGGAGACGCTGATTTCGCTGGGTAATGCCGCGATTTCCCTTGGCATCATGTCGTAACCAAGATCATCAATGATAAGCGCAAGCTTTGGCTTCGCCAGCGCAGGCTCAGCCAGAGAGAGAAACAGTAGGGCGGTTACAGCGACAATCCTTTGCATCTGAAACCCACTACGCTTACCGCGTTAACCAAGGTGTGGGGTTGGTGGCATTGCCTTTACGCCGTATTTCGAAATAAAGGCCTGACTCAGACTGTCCGCCACTGTTGCCGACTAGGGCAATAGGCTCGCCGGATTTCACCGTATCGCCGACATTTTTCAGCAGTGCTTGGTTATACCCATAGAAGCTCATGTCGCCTTGACCGTGGTCGACCACCACCATCAGACCGTAGCCGCGAAGCCAGTTGGACAGAACCACTGTACCGTCGTGTGCCGCTTTGACCTCTTTGCCTTCATTGGCGGAGATAACAATGCCGTTCCACTTAAGCTGGCCGGATTGAGTGCTACCAAAGCGATGGAGGATTTTCCCTTTCACTGGCCACGTCAGACGGCCTTTGTATTTGCCAAGGCCATCCATTTTCACGCGGGCATTTTCTGCGGCAATGCGCGCCTGCTCCGCGGCTTTTTCAAGCTCAACCTTGAGGCGTTTTTCATTGTCGCGAAGCTCGGCCAGATAGCCTTTGTCGCTGCGGATTTGACGCTGAATCGAAGAGGCTGTCTTTTTCTGATTGCGCTGCTCAGACTCCAGTTTGGCTTTGTCCGCACTCAGTTTGGATAGCAAATCCCGCTGCTTATCCACTTGGGTATTCAGTGCATGACGTTTGAGTTGTAGCTCGGTGTCTGTCGCGGAGAGTTCATTGATGGCATCAGTACGCGCTTTGGATAGCTTTTCTGCGTACACCGTCATACGGTCGATGTCTTGGGTATCTTTGCCGCTTAACATGGCGTTAAGCTGGCTATGCTGCCCTTGGCGGTACTGACTGTTTAGCAGCTCTTTTAGAAGCTCAACTTGACCGAAACGAAGCTGCTCCAGGCGTTTACTTTCTGCATTCAGTGCTGCGATGTCTTTCTCTGTGGTAGCGAGATCGGCTCTGGTTTCACGCATCTGACGGGCAATCTTGGCAATAGATTGCTCTTGAGATTTCAAGTCAGCTTGCAGCGCATTGAGCTTTTTGGTGTGAGAGGATAGCTGCTGCTCTTGGCGGGAGATTTCATTTTTCATGCCCGAAAGCTGCTCATCGCTTGCGGATACTGGCGCGCTAATTGACAGGCATACCAAAAGGGCAGCGCACAAGGCACTGAACTGACAACGATTCATAACGCGCAACACTTTCTCCCACATGGCGAGCAGTATATCAAGGAGGATAGTGTGCTGCACCCGCCGATGTAGAGCAAAGCAGGCAGAAAGTGGCAGGTGTGATCCCAATTTGATGGAAATTCACACCAAGGAAAGGGTATTGAGCGGATTGAAGGCAATAAAAAACGCGCCATAAGGCGCGTTTTTTCGTTCGCTTGCGAAATTACTTCGCCACGAACAGAGGCTTGCCTGTCATGTCTGCAGGTGCTTCAACACCCGTCAGAGCCAGCATAGTCGGTGCCAAGTCAGACAGTTTACCGCCCTCAACCAGGTCGATGTCTTTGCTGCCCACGTAAACCAGTGGTACTGGCAGGTTGGTGTGCGCAGTGTGGATACCGCCAGTTTCTGGGTCAACCATCATCTCTGCGTTACCGTGGTCTGCAGTGATCAGCAGTTGGCCGTCAACTTCTTTGATTGCTTCAACAACACGGCCAATGCAGTGGTCGATAGCTTCAACAGCCTTAACTGCAGCATCGTATACGCCAGTGTGGCCAACCATGTCACAGTTAGGGTAGTTACAGATGATTTGGTCGAACTTGCCGCTCTTGATCGCTTCAACCAGCTTGTCAGTCAGCTCTTCAGAGCTCATTTCTGGCTGCAGGTCGTAAGTCGCTACTTTTGGAGAAGCAACCAGTGCACGCTCTTCACCTTCAAATACAGATTCAACACCACCGTTGAAGAAGAAGGTTACGTGTGCGTATTTCTCGGTTTCAGAGATACGCAGCTGCGTTTTACCTTGCTTAGACAGCCACTCACCCAGGGTGTTAGTCAGGTTGTCTGAAGGGAAAGCACACGACGTATCGATGTCTGCCGCGTATTCAGTCAGCATCACGAAATCAGCCAGGGCAGCCACTTTCTTACGTGCGAAGCCGTCAAATTCTGGCAGGAAAGTACGTGCGATTTGACGCGCGCGGTCTGCACGGAAGTTCATGAAAATCAGCGTGTCGCCGTCATTGATAGACGCAACTGGTTGGCCTTCAGCGCGGATTTCAGTCGCTTTAACGAACTCATCGTTTTCGTCACGTGCGTAAGCGGCTTCCAATGCTTCAACAGCAGAGCCGTAAGTGAACTCACCTTTTGCTTCAGTCAGCAGGTCGTAAGCTTGTTCTACGCGGTCCCAGTTGTTGTCACGGTCCATTGCGTAGTAACGACCAACGATAGATGCTGTGCGGCCTTTACCCAGCTTCGCAAAAAGCTCATCGAAATGCGCCAGAGAGTTTTTCGCGCTGCGTGGTGGTGTATCACGACCATCCAGGAAGCAGTGCAGGTACACCTCTTCAGCACCACGTTGAACAGCCATTTCTACTGCTGCTGCAATGTGGTCTTCGTGGCTGTGAACACCGCCCGGAGACATCAGACCCATGATGTGAACCGCTTTGCCTGCTTTCGCTGCTTTGTCGATAGCGTTGGTCAGTACTGCGTTATCGAAAAACTCACCATCTTGGATAGCTTTGGTGATTTTAGTCAGGTCTTGATACACGATGCGGCCTGCACCGATGTTGGTGTGGCCAACTTCTGAGTTACCCATTTGACCATCTGGCAGACCAACATCCATACCTGATGCAGAGATCAGGGTGCTGGTGCCCGCCATCAAGCCATCAAGAACAGGCGTTTTCGCGTTTGCAACAGCGTTGTCGTTGTTGTCTTCGCGGTAACCCCATCCGTCCAGAATAACGAGTGCCAAAGGCTTCTTAGCAGACATACGGTGTCCTCTTATGTCGATATCTTAAAAATGATTAGCGTAACTTTACTACATTTTGCTGGTTAAGCAGTAGGCAAACTTTTTCGCTAAAGTTTCAACAAATCTTGCAAAGGCAAGCGGTTAGCGCAGTCATGGCCTGCATTCTCCGAGTGCCTGTTTCCCTTGGAAACGCACTTTACCGGAAGATGCGCTGTAAAAACCTGTAGTAAGTCAACAGCCTCTGAGATGTTGACAAGGGTGATGCGTCATCACCGCGGACAACACCTGTCTCTGATGTGGTTAAAATGGAGGCGAATGTGATCAATTTCAAGGTTTGCTGACGTTGCAACAGTGAGCGAGGGCATGTAAATCTCAGGCTATGCTGTATTTGATAGCGCGGAAGGTTATACTCGGGGTCGATTTTTTGTGCCGACATACTTGTAGAAGCGAACTATGCAGCAGTTTATTGAATTTGTTCAAAGTAACTTGATTTTGTCACTGGTTTGGGTGGGTCTGGTTGTAGCGCTGATTGTGTCAGTCATCAAACAGAAAACGGCCGCATACAAAATTGTGACTCCAAACGACGCAACCGTACTGGTTAACCGTGAGAACGGTGTCATTGTTGATATTCGTAGCCGTGACGACTACCGTGCAGGCCACATTGCTGGCGCACTTCACGTTTTGGCTAAAGACATCAAAGCAAACACCTTCGGTGAGATTGAAAAACACAAGTCTGACCCAATCATCGTGGTATGCAAGACAGGTCAAACCGCAGTTGAAAGCGCAAACGCGCTGGCGCAAGCGGGCTTTGAGAACGTGAACGTTCTGAAAGACGGCCTGATTTCTTGGAACGAAGCGAATTTGCCACTGATCCGCAGCAAAAAGAAAAAGTAATTGCCGACGGATTAGCAACAAGGGCAGCCTCGTGGGCTGCCTCACTTATTTTAAAATGCGTGAAAGCATTTGTTTTACATAACAAGGATTTAATACCATGGCTGAAGCAGCAACTAACCAACCAGCACAGCAAAACTTTGCTATCCAACGCATCTTCCTGAAAGACGTGTCTTTTGAAGCACCAAACTCTCCAGCAGTGTTTCAGCAAGAGTGGCAGCCAGATGTAAACCTGGACCTGGATACCCAAAGCCGTGAACTGGGCGAAGGCGTATACGAAGTTGTTCTGCGTCTGACTGTGACCGTGAAAAACGGTGAAGAGAATGCGTTCCTGTGTGAAGTACAACAGGGCGGTATCTTTGCAGTAGCAGGTATGGAAGCACCACAACTGGCACACTGCCTGGGTGCATTCTGCCCGAACATCCTGTTCCCATACGCACGTGAAACTATCTCTAGCCTGGTAGTAAAAGGTACGTTCCCACAACTGAACCTGGCGCCAGTTAACTTTGACGCGCTGTTCATGAACTACCTGCAAAGCCAGACTCAAGAGCAAGCAAACGCTGACGCGTAATAGAAGTACAAAAGGTCGACACTAATGACAGATAACGCCAAGGCCAATGTTGCCATGACCGTATTGGGCGCAGGCTCATACGGCACGTCTCTCGCAATCTCACTCGCTCGCAACGGTGCGAACGTGGTGCTGTGGGGACATGAGCCGGAACATATGGCACAACTCGAAATTGATCGCTCAAATGAAGCGTTTCTGCCGGGTGTCGCTTTTCCAGACTCATTGATTCTGAGTGCTGATCTTGAAGAAGCCATTCAAGTCAGTCGTGACATTCTTGTGGTCGTACCGAGCCATGTATTTGGTCTGGTGCTGTCACAGGTGAAGCCGTTCCTGCGTGATGATCAACGTATCTGCTGGGCGACGAAAGGCCTTGAGCCTGAAACGGGCCGTTTGCTGCAAGACGTGGCAAAAGAGCAGTTGGGGGAAGGTGTACCGCTGGCGGTGCTCTCTGGCCCTACGTTTGCGAAAGAGCTGGCGGCGGGTATGCCAACAGCGATTTCCGTCGCGTCTCCGGATGCGCAGTTCCTTACGGACCTGCAAGAGAAAATCCACTGCAGCCGTACGTTCCGCGTTTACGGCAACAGTGATTTTATTGGTATGCAGCTTGGCGGCGCAGTGAAGAACGTGATTGCGATTGGCGCAGGCATGTCTGACGGTATTGGCTTTGGTGCGAACGCACGTACTGCGCTTATTACCCGCGGTCTTGCAGAGCTAACGCGCTTGGGTGTTGCCCTTGGCGCAGAGCGTGAGACCTTTATGGGAATGGCAGGACTGGGCGATCTCGTACTGACGTGTACAGACAACCAATCTCGCAACCGTCGCTTTGGCTTGGCTCTCGGTCAAGGTAAAGGCGTAGACGAAGCGCAGGATGAAATTGGTCAGGTGGTCGAAGGCTACCGCAACACCAAAGAAGTTCGCGCGCTGGCGAAACGCACTGGCGTTGAAATGCCAATCGTTGAGCAGATTTACCAAGTGCTTTACGAAGGCAAAGATGCACGTTTGGCAGCCCAAGATTTGTTGGCACGTCAACGAACCTCTGAATAGTTTTCGTTAGAAATCGGGTCTAAAAAAACGCGGGAATGACTCCCGCGTTTTTTATTTTTGCGACACATGACGACTGAAATCGCCAAGCAGCTAAAGCAATATCGTCAGAATATTGGGTTGTTTAGCTATCTATGTCACACTTAGAAAGTTGCCTCATCAAAATGCAATAAAACCTCAAGGACAGAGAGGTTGCCGATGAGACAAGTAAGCAATGTCATAACGGAATGAAATAGGTACGAACATGTATAGGGTGTGCGGAGAAGGCAACGCCAAAAAGTGCCAACAAGAGAAAGTGTGGAAAGCGATAAAGCGTGAAGCGAAAGAGCACAGCGAGCGCGAGCCGATGCTGGCGAGCTTCTTCCATGCGACGATCATCAAGCACGATTCACTGGCGGGTGCACTGAGCTATATTCTTGCCAACAAGCTGGCGACGCCAAGTATGCCAGCCATGGCGGTGCGTGAAGTGATTGAAGAGGCGTATGCCGGAGACAGCGGGATTGTAAATGCCGGGGCGTGCGATATCTGTGCGACGGTGGAACGAGACCCTGCTGTTGAGCTTTATTCCACGCCGCTGTTGTACCTGAAAGGCTTCCATGCCCTGCAAGGGTTTCGCGTGGCGAATTGGCTCTGGCGACAAGGTCGCCGAGAACTTGCGGTGTACCTGCAAAACCAAATCTCCGTGGCGTGTCAGGTGGACGTTCACCCTGCTGCGCGCATTGGCTGTGGCATCATGTTTGACCATGCTACGGGTATCGTTGTGGGTGAAACGGCAGTGATTGAAGATGATGTTTCTATCCTTCAGGACGTGACGCTGGGCGGTACCGGTAAAGAGCAAGGCGACCGTCACCCGAAAATTCGCACCGGTGTCATGATTGGTGCTGGGGCAAAAATACTCGGCAATATCGAAGTGGGCGAGGGCGCGAAAGTCGCCGCGTGTTCTGTGGTGCTAATTAATGTCCCACCGCACATGACAGCAGCAGGTGTGCCAGCCAAAATTGTCGCGCGCCGAGCAGCGACAAACCTTCGCTCGACATGGATCAAAAGTTTAAATGTGGTCAGAGCTTTAGCGAAGGTGACGGCATCTAAACGGATGCGCGCACAAACAAAAAACGGAGCCAAAGGCTCCGTTTTCTTTTTTCGACAACGCTGAATTAGAACAGCTTGGTTGCCACGTCGAACAGATCCTGACGGAACGGACGACGCATGTTGTCGATAGCATCGATGATGTCGTGGTGTACCAGTTGTTCATTCTGGATACCCACACAACGACCACCGTGACCTTCGATAAGAAGGTCTACCGCGTAAGCACCCATGCGAGATGCCAAAATACGGTCGAATGCGCGAGGCTGACCACCACGCTGGATGTGACCTAGGATGGTTGCACGCGTTTCACGGCCAGTTTCTGCTTCAATGTAGCGAGCAAGCTCGTTGGTGTCAGTCATCAGCTCAGTGATTGCGATGATTGCGTGTTTCTTGCCTTTGTAGATACCTTCTTTGATCTTCGCCAGCAGGTTTTCTTTGTTCAGGCCGATTTCAGGCGTGATGAAGTATTCACAGCCGCCTGCGATAGACGCAGCCAGCGTCAGGTCACCACAGTGACGACCCATGACTTCAACGATAGAGATGCGCTGGTGAGAAGAAGACGTATCACGCAGGCGGTCAATCGCTTCTACGACTGTGTTCAGCGCAGTCAGATAACCGATGGTGTAATCAGTGCCTGGAATGTCGTTGTCGATAGTGCCTGGCAGACCGATACATGGGAAACCCATTTCAGTCAGTTTCTTCGCACCCATGTATGAACCGTCACCACCGATCACAACCAGTGCTTCGATGCCGTGCATTTTCATGTTCTGGATAGCTTGCTCACGTACTTTCTCGTCTTTGAACTCAGGGAAACGTGCTGAGCCCAAGAAAGTACCGCCTTTGTTGATAATGTCTGACACGCTAGTGCGGTTCAGCTTCTCAATGCGGTTCTGATGAAGACCCTGATAGCCGTCGTAAACACCAAACACTTCCAGACCTTCACTCAACGCAGCGCGAACAACGCCACGAATCGCTGCATTCATACCCGGGGCGTCGCCGCCACTGGTCAAAACACCAATTTTACTAACCATGGTTACCCTCTGACTTTGGGAATTGAAATTTCAAATCCATTGATCGCATGTCTCGGCATCTAGCCTCACACCCTGCTTCCCTCAGGAAAGTCTTAATGGGTATCGCGGGTTTGCCTCAGTCATGCGTGACGTGCAAGTTTATATCGCAAGCAGCGTCATTAAAACTGTAACTTTCCTACTTATGAAAGACTATTACAATTTTGCTAAGTATTTTCGTTGATAGAAATCAGTAAGCGTTACAAATTTTCGCGACACAACAAGGATTAATTTTGTTCTCGCGGTGAATTTCCCACAACTGAAACGGGATCTTGATGGATGATGATATCCGCGCCCGGAAATGCGACTTCAAGGAGATCCTCTACCTCTTCCGCAATTCGGTGTGCGTCTACCAGCTTTAATTCATCATTTAGCTCAAGGTGCAGTTGCATAAAACGGGTCGGTCCTGCCTGACGGGTTCTTAAATCATGCACACCCTGTACACCCGCCACGCTTGATGCCAGCGTAAAGATTTTTTCTTGCTCTTCCGGTGGCAATTGACGGTCGAGCAAAGACTGCACCGCTTCATGCGCCATCTTGAACGCACTGTAGAGAATGAACGCACCGATAGCGATAGCAAATACCGCATCGGCCATTTTGATGCCGTACCACGCAAGGCCCAGTGCCGCCATGATGGCAAGGTTCATCAGCAAATCCGATTGGTAATGCAAGGAGTCGGCTGAAATGGCCTGACTGCCTGTCTTGCGCACCACCCATTTTTGGAACAGAACCAGCACACCCGTCAGCAACGTCGCAATGGCACTCACCACCACACCGGCTTCAGGGTTACGAAGCTCTGCGGGGTTATATAAACGCTCAAGGCCACTCAGGATAAGGAAGAAAGCGGAGCCAACAATAAAGGCAGCTTGCGCAAGCGCAGCAAGGGATTCGGCTTTTCCGTGCCCAAATCGGTGCTCGTCATCGGCAGGCTGAAGCGCGTAACGCACCACGACCAAGTTGGTGATGGATGCCAAAAGGTCAATGAGAGAATCGACGAGAGAGGCGAGCAAACTGATGGAGTCGGTATACCACCAGGTGAAAATTTTCATCAAAAGGAGTACGGTGGCTGTGATGGTGGCTGCCCATGCCGCCATCTGCACTAAGCGGGCGTATTTCTGAGTCATATTTGGAACGTGGTCAAAATAAGTGCAAAGAGTATAACGCTTTTTACCTCGTTGAGTCTGTGTTGAATCAATAGTTGAAACAGAAAAGCAGCATGCCGGCAAAGGCCGGCATGAAGGGATACGCTCTCAGCAGTGATTGGCGATTAGCCGTGGTGTGACATGCGCTTTTGGTGACGCTCTGCCATTTTCGCCATGTTTTCTTTCACCTGCTCTTTTTGCTCAGGCGTTAGAATGCTCATCATCTCGTGGCGTTTTTTCGCCATCTCGATGCGACGCTCTAGCTGCTGCTGAGACATCTTCTCTGCCAGTGCTCGCACTGCAGCTTCATCAAAGTTGTCAGCCAGCATCAGATCTTGCATTTGTTGGCGCTCTTCCATCATTTGTGTGCGGAATTCGCCTTTGTTTGCACGCATTTCTTCGCGATTTTGCTCACGCAGGGTGCGCAGCTCATCTTTTTGTGTTTCAGTCAGTTCAACACCGCGCAGCAGGTGTTTACCACCCATCATGCCTTTGCCGTCATGATGACCGCCGCCAAACGCCATGGCAGACATAGAACCCATCATCAATGGAAGTGCGATAACAGTAGCAGCAATACGTTTAGAAAATTTCATGGTGTGTTCTCCGGTTTCATGTGTTGTGTCGCTTGTTGGAAGTAACTTTACCCACTGGGACGTAAACCGGTGTGCTGACTAAGTAAAGCAATGTAAAGGCGGGTAAACCTGTGATTTACGCATGGAATCGCACAGGCGATTGGCAGATACTAGAATCAGTGACGAACTATAAGGCAAAACCCATGGCGCACATTCTTCTTATCGACGATGACACCGAACTGACGAGCTTATTAAAAGACCTGCTTGAGCTGGAAGGCTACAACGTAGACATTGCCAACAATGGTCAACAAGGGCTGGAAAAGATCAGTGACGAGGTCGATTTGGTTTTGCTGGACGTCATGATGCCTGTCCTGAATGGGATGGAAACCCTACGCAGACTGCGCGACCAATGGGAAACACCAGTGCTGATGCTAACCGCCAAAGGTGAAGAAATTGACCGCGTGATGGGGTTAGAGCTGGGTGCGGATGATTACCTACCTAAACCGTTTAGCGATCGTGAGCTTTTGGCGCGCATGCGTGCGATCTTGCGCCGAACGGCAAAGAACAGTGACGAAAAGCGTGGAGAAGAGGCGCAGGACAAGCTTGAGTATCAAGATATCGTCATCTTCCCGGGCAAAATGGAAGTCTACTGCCAATCCCAACTGATTGACTTGACTGGCACCGAAACTGCGCTGTTGACGTACCTTGTGAAACAGCCGGGCAGCATTGTTGCCAAGGCAGATATCAGCCTTAATGTCCTCGGCAAGCGTCTAGCACCCTTTGATCGCGCCATCGACATGCACATTTCCAACATTCGTAAGAAATTGCCTGAGCGTGACGATGGCAAACCACGTATCAAAACCTTACGTGGTCGTGGTTACCTGCTGGTGGAAGCGTAATGAAATTGCCGACAATCAAAAGCCTCTATGGCCGTATCTTTGCCATCTTCTGGCTGACGCTATTGTTGGTGCTGATTGCTGTTTTGGCCGCTCAACAAGCTGACCCGCGCCAGCAGCATGAACTGCCGTTGTCGTCAAAAGTGAAGCTGCAAAAGGTCGCAGACAACATCTCCGACAGGTTAATCAAAATGCCGGGCGGGTTGTCGGACAACCTCGAAAAAGTGCAGAAAAGCTTTTCAGAGCGCGGTGGCATGAAGGTGTATTTCACCAATCTTGAGGGCGAAGTGTTCAACCAAAGGCACCATCATGGTGGCAGCCGCACGCTGAAAAACTTCACCTCCATTTCTGATGATCCTGAAAACCCGCAGCAGCGTTTATACGGACGCTGGATGCTGGCCGGCCCTTTCTTAATCGATGACGGCTACTCCGAAGCCTTGATGTATGTCGGCAGGATGTGGCGCGAGGCACCGCCGTTCTACGCACAGATTTGGATAAACCGTTCCAGCTTTGCTGGTGACTATGGTGGTCAGCACGCCGCTGCTCTTGTGGCTTGCCTGGGCATTAAGTCGCCCGGCCAGACGCATGCAAGCGGCGGCAGAGCGCGTGGCGGAAGGGCGCTTGGACATTGACCCTAGTCTTGAAAAAGGGCCGCGAGAATTCCAACAGGCGGGAGCCAGCTTCAACCAAATGGTGACGGCACTGAATCAAATGATCAGTGGGCAGCAACGTTTGTTATCGGATATTTCTCACGAGCTACGCTCACCGCTGACGCGCCTTCGCATGGCCAATGCGCTGGCGATACGCAAACAAGGTGAAAGCCAAGAATTGACGCGTATTGATACTGAAGCCGAGCGCATGGAGCAGATGATTGCAGACTTGCTGTCACTTTCTCGTATGCAGCTCAATAGCCATGCGGAGCGCGAAACCTATACCCTTGAAGAGCTTTGGCTGACCCTACTGGAAGATGCGGAATTTGAAGCCGAGCAACACAGTAAGCTGTTGACGTACCAAACTATCCCGTCTGCCAGTATCGACGGTAATGGCCCACTGCTTTGCAGTGCACTCGAGAATGTGGTGCGCAATGCGATCAAATACGCCAATCACTCGGTAGAGGTGTCATTTTCGATTGCTGGTCGTGAGCTGAAAGTGATGGTCAGTGACGATGGCGAAGGTGTGCCGCAAGAAATGTTGGCCGATATTTTCAGGCCGTTTTACCGCGTGTCGACAGCGCGAGACCGCGCCAGCGGCGGCACAGGGCTTGGTCTTGCCATCACTGACAGTGCGATGCGACAGCACAACGGCAAAGCCGAGGCCAGCATCAATGCCAAAGGCGGACTAACGGTAACCTTGGTGTTTGGTCTCATCAATACAGCTAAGTAACCAGCCCAATTAAATAAATCTCTAAAAACTCTCGAGTAATGTCTCATTTTCGAGAGTTATTGCTAACCTTAGAGAAGCGGCTGTGTCTTGTTGACACAGCACTCTCGACTTTGACGCGCGAAACCCGCGTTTTTTAAGGAGTGGTTAGCTTATGTCCTCTCAGATGACCATCAAACAACGACTCACTATGTTCGTCGCATTGGTGTGCGGTATACAAATCGTTGTTGGTGCTTTTATCTTCTACAAACTGGCCTACATTGAAGGCCATGTGCAAGGAGTGGCGCACCGTGACATTCCAGTTCTTGAATCAATTAGCAAGGCAACGGAGCATCAAGTAGAGCAGCGGGTGCATTACAATAAAGCGTTTCGTTATGCGCTAGAAATTGGCAAAGAGCCCAATGCAGAAGCGAACTATGCCAAGGAAAAAGCGTATTTTTACGAGCTTGGTGAAAAAGTCGACAAAGACAAAAAACAGATCAAAACACTGCTTGCCGACGGTGTAGCAAGTGGCACACCAGAAGAAAAACGAGCCTTCACTGCGGCTGACGCCAAACTCACTGACATAGTTACACTCCACGAAAAATGGATGGTGCATGTAGAGGATGTATTCAAAGAGCTCGAAGGTGGACACTTCCATGAAGCAGAAGTGCTCGACGAGGTGGTGGGTCAAGAAGCTGAAACAACCACCAAGATGGTGGACAGCCTTCTAACCGATGTCGGTAAATTCACCGAGGCGGCTGTGATTGATATCGAAAAAAGGGCCGTCATTCTGGAGTACACAGTGGTCGGCTCGATAGTTCTGGCTCTCATTGTCGCCATCATCATGTCGAAGATTATTCTCAACCGTATTTATGCAGGTCTTAACAAAGTCTCTGCTGCACTTGCCGTGCAAGCGGCGGGGGATTTTAGTCGCGCCGGTATTGTTGATGAACCGGGTATTATCGGTGAGCTGCAAAAGAACATGGAAGGTACGCGTAAAAGTACCAATGCCATGATTGCGAAGGTGGCTAACGAGGTGTCTGAAGCCGTGAACGCACTGAACGCGGCCTCGCAATCAGTCAAACAAAACAGTGATGCACAAAGCGGCGAGATCATGCAAGTGGCGACAGCGGTAAATGAAATGTCGGCCACGGCACAGGAGATTGCGAACAATGCATCCCTGACCCAAAGCGCGACTGAAAGCGCGTCGTCGCAATCGTCTGAGTCGATGCGCGTGAACAACGAAGCCATGAACCAAACCCAAGAGCTGATTGAAAGCCTGACACAAAGTAGTGCGGCACTGACAGAGCTTGAGAAGAACAGTGGTAACATCACCTCTGTACTGGACGTGATTAAAGGTATCGCTGAGCAAACTAACTTGCTGGCATTGAACGCGGCGATCGAGGCGGCTCGTGCGGGTGAGCAAGGCCGTGGCTTTGCGGTGGTAGCAGATGAGGTGCGAAGCCTTGCGCAGCGCACTCATGACTCGACCTCTGAGATTGAAACCATGATTGCCCAGCTAAGCTCGGTGACCAAAGAAGCGGTCGATACCATGCAAAAAAGCTGTGAAATGGGCGACAAAACCATTGAGTTGGCGCGTCAGGCTGGCGATTACTTGTCACAAGCAGGCGAGGCAACCACGCAGGTGACGGACATGAACCTTCAAGTGGCGAGTGCTGCCGACCAGCAAAGCAGCGTGGTGGAAGAAGTGAATATCAACGTTAACAAGATCAGCGAGATGTCGGCGCAAAGTGCGCAAGAGGTGGACAGCTTAGTGCAAGCGACCAACAAGCTGAATCAAATCGCACGAGACCTGCAACAATCTGTGGGTCGAACAGGCTAACCGGCAACACAATTAAAAAAGCAGGCTTCGGCCTGCTTTTTTATTGGAATATTTTTAGATGCCGCCTTGGAAGCCCAGTTGACGCCATGCTTCGTAACAGATGATAGACACTGAGTTCGACAGGTTCAGGCTGCGGCTACTTGGCATCATAGGCACACGGATACGGTGCTCAGGGTCGAAAGCGTTTCGCACATCATCGGGTAGACCACAGGTTTCCGAGCCAAACAAGAACACATCACCTTCTTGGTAGCTGACATCCGCATGCGGGCGGCTGCCTTTGGTGGTGCACGCAAAGATGCGACGATCACCCATGGCTTCAAGGAAGGCTTGATAATTTGGGTAGCGGGTAACATTGGTCAGATCGTGATAATCGAGGCCAGCGCGGCGCAGCTTTTTCTCTTCAAAATCGAAGCCTAACGGCTCGATAAGGTGCAGCTTGCAGCCGGTGTTTGCCGCTAGGCGAATAATGTTGCCGGTGTTTGGCGCAATTTGTGGCTCGTGTAACGCGATATGAAACATGGTCTACCGTGGGCGTGAACAAAGAGAAAAGGAAGTATAACGGTGAGAGGTTTTCACCATCAAGACGAGTGAAAACAAAAAGGAGAAGCCGGGGCTTCTCCTTTGTTCTCACTAGCGAGGCTAATGGAAATTAGTTTTTCGCTTTTGCTGCTGCTTTTGCGATAGCTGCGAAGCTGTCAGCAACCAGTGCTGCGCCACCAACCAGTGCACCATCGATGTCTGGCTGTGCGAAGTACGCTTCTGCGTTTTCTGGCTTAACAGAACCGCCGTATTGGATAACAACGTTCTTCGCCACTTCTTCGCTCTTCGCTGCGATGTGTGCGCGGATTGCTGCGTGGATGCGCTGTGCGTCATCTGCAGTTGCTGCTTTACCTGTGCCGATAGCCCAGATTGGTTCGTACGCGATTACCGCGCCGTTCAGCGCTTCAACACCTTGAGTGTCGATCACTGCGTCCAGCTGACGTGCACATACTGCAACGGTTTCGCCTGCTTCGTTTTGTGCTTCAGATTCACCGATACACAGAACAGGTACCAGACCGTGCTCTTTCAGGAATGCGAATTTCTTAGCAACGAACTCGTCAGACTCTGCGTGGTATTCACGACGCTCTGAGTGACCGATGATGATGTGAGTCGCACCGAAATCTTTCAGCATTTCCGGAGAAATGTCACCAGTGAACGCGCCGCTCGCGTTCAGGTCTACGTTCTGAGAGCCCAGCAGGATTTTGCTCTCTGCTTTGCCCAGCAGTTGCTCTGCCAGATCCAGGTACATTACTGGTGGCGCGATAGCAACATCTACACCTTCAACGCCAGCAAGTTCTGCGTCCAGACCTTTGATCAGATCCGCTACCATGGCTTTACTGCCGTTCAGTTTCCAGTTACCCATTACCAATGGACGGCGCATAGGAATTCCTCCGTAATCCAATTATCGAAATTCAGTTTCGGCAACGATAACAGTGCTGCTGTCAGCGTTCCCTGTCCAAAATCATAAATGCGATCGTTTGTACTCGTTTTAGGGTCAAATGTGAACCTTTGAGTAACAAAATTTCGTTATTTATTTTCGGGACAACGTGGTTAAGTCCATGATGCGTCAATGTGATCTGATGAAAATAATCACCCCTCCAGTAACATTCGCTCTAATGGATGGAGTAAAGTGGCTCATTATCGTAACAAGGAGTAAGTTATGCCTCATATTGTCATGGAATATAGTGACCCGGTGTCAGAGCGCGTAAATGTGGGCCAGTTGTTGGAAGACTTACATAAAACGGCGATTGGCAGTGGGGAGTTTGACCCGAGTGATGTGAAGTCTCGTGCCTACGCATCCCACGAGTGGCTGGTGGCGGAAGCGGACAACCAAGAAGACTTTATTCATGTCACCTTGTGGTTGTTGTCTGGGCGGGATGAAAAGCAAAAGCACAACTTAAGCCATGCCTTTTTGGATGTGATGCAACAGCATGCACCAGAAGTGGCGAGCTTGTCGGTCGACGTGCGTGATATGGACAGGCGTTGGTACGCTAAAGTAAAACGCGAGGACTGAAAAAAGCGGCGGTGGCGAACCACCGCTCAAAAACTGAGTTAGCCCTCAGCAGCCAGAGAGTCTCTGCCTTGCTTCGGATGCAATGTAGTGACGGTTGCGCTTTGCTCAGTTAAAGCTGATGGGTTATTGATGGCGGTTGAGAATCGGTCAAACTGGCGCATCAGCTCTTTCATCAACAGCGCATTGACATGATTTGGGTTCTTACCCGTTTCAATCACACGGTTGATGTGGCTCATCTGGGCACGCAGTTTAGGCTGCATGCTTTCGCTCGCGCTCTGAATGATCTCTTCACTCATCTCGATACGCAGTGCTTCCAGTGCTTGTGGATCCTTTTCCGCTAACGCTTTTAATTCGTCAAATGAAGCAACGTTTTCATGGCATTACTCCTCTGTCTGCGCATGACTTGCCTTTGAATATACGGTTATAAAATGAGCAATCAATCACACTTGCGACTCATATGTGAGACCGTATCTGTCAATCAATTCGGTGTGTTTTGCCCTTGATACAGATAATTGTCTGATCGCTGACGGAAACATGCTGTCCGGTATAACGAAGTCTCAAATAAGAGAATCTGTAAAAAAGTTCGTGATTTTTGTTGATGGCGGGGAAAAGGCACAAAAAAACGAGCCCGAGGCTCGCTTTTTCTTTGGGTGATGATTACCAGTATTGCTCAACAGTGATATTGCCTGGCTTCTTACGAAGGTTCTTTTCCAGACCTTTTTGCAGCAGTAACGCTTTGACGTCTTTTACCATTTGCGGATTACCACACAGCATGACTTGGCTTTGTTCGGCGGTGAAGGGGAAGCCAACCACTCGCTCTAACATGCCGTCTTCCAAGGCATGGGTAATACGGCCAGAAAGGGCACCCGCTTTCGGCTCACGGCTGACAAATGGCTGGACAATCAGTTGGTCGCTGTAGGTCTTTTTCAGCGCATTGATTTCCGCTTGGTAGCTAAGGTCGGCAGAAAAACGTACCGCATGGACTAACACCACTTTGCGAAAACGCTGCCACACCTCTTCTTCTTGAAGAATGGAAAGAAACGGCCCCAATGCAGTACCAGTTGATAGCATCCAAAGGTGCTCGCCTTGTGGGATTTCCTCAAGGGTGAAAAAGCCCGTGGCGTCTTTGGTGATCATCACAGTATCACCAGCTTCTAATTCGTGCAGGCGTGGCGAGAGCAGGCCATCGGCGACACGGGTAGCGTAAATCTCAATGTATTTACTGGATGGGGCGTTAACGTAGGAGTAGGCGCGTTGCACCAGCTTGCCGTCGATTTCGAGCCCAAGCTTGGCAAATTGCCCAGCGGTAAAGGGCGCGACATCCGCGTCGAGGACGAGGCTGAACAGATCTTTATTCCAGCGTCGGTTTTCGATAACTTCTGCTTTGATCCATGTTGCCATACACCCTCCTTAAACGTTTTTATTCGCGAGCTTGTACCTTGTATGTGCAGCGGCGCTGCCCTTCAATGATGTGTTCGTCTCTCGTTACTTTGTAATCGTTGCCGAGGACGGTCTTGAATATGTTCTTTTCGGATTTACACAGTGCAGGACAACGCTTTGCAGCCTGACAGATGGGGCAGTGGTTTTCGATCAACAGGAACCCATCTTCTGTTTCCTGTAGCTCGGCCATATAACCTTCTTTCTCTCTAAGATACGCCAAGGTTTCTAATTTAGCCTTTAAATTATGGCAATCTTTGAGCGCATCGCGGTATTGGTGCAACGTTCTTTCTTCCCGTTGCTGAATGACTTTGGCAAGACCGCTCTCACCAAACAGGCTTTCTACCGAGTCGATGACGGAAATGGCCAGATCGCCATGACTGTCCGCAAAGCGGCGGTGGCCCTCGGCTGTCAAAGACCAGTGGCGAGTCGGAGACCCACTTTGACGCGAATATCACTGAAGTCGACCAGTCCATCATCTTCCATAGCCTGCAAATGCTGGCGAATGCCCATGGTGGTCATTCCCATTTCATCCGCTAACGTGCGAGCGCTGATCGCTCCTTCACGTTTAATCTTATGCAGGATCTTATCGACTGTTTTCATCGCGCTGTGGTCACTCCCTTTAATACTTCCCTCTCTTTCATTCTCTGACGGCAGATTGTGTTGATTCAAAAAGTTCGTGTGCCAGAAACGGAGATGGGCTTTCTCACATTATGAAGGGTGGGAGCTAAATAAAGCAATGTCTTTACTAATTTATTGCCGGTGTTCGCTCACATCATTTTTCATTAACGGAGAAATACATTTCAGTTTTAGAGGTTTGCAAAAAGATTGCTGGTGTCACAATGATAAGCCCCATCAAAAAAATCGTCTCCAATTCAGCAGCTGCCCCACAAATTCGAAATGGATTACTAGACTTGTTGCTATTCAAGCCTACAGCGAGGCTGCTGGTTTAGGACGTCAGACGGCCATCAGGAGGTCGCATGGAAGAGAAAAAATCGTTTCCGATTAAGAACCTAATCATTTTAGTTGCGATTGCAGCAGTGCTAGTAGCGGCGGGATATCTCTATGTTCGCCACCAAGAACAGTACCCGAGCACCGACGACGCATACATTCATGGCAACATTCTTTACCTCGCTCCTCAAGTCAGCGGCCAGCTGATTGAAGTGAATGTGGCGGACTTCCAACATGTAGACAAAGGCATGTTGATTGCGCGCATTAACCCTGCGCCTTACCAAGCGCGATTTGAGCAAGCCAGAGCGGCTTATGAAAACGCTACGTCGGCAAACAAAGCCACCAGTGATGCGATTGTGGGTGCCAGTGCGCAAATCAAGTCCGCGTCAGCGCAGCTTTTAGATATTCAGGAAAAATACCGCCGCAATATGGCACTGGTTGAGCGTGGCGTATTGTCTCGTCAACAAGGTGATGATCTAAAAGCTGAGTTAGCCGCTGCGAAGAACAACTTAGATGTCGCACGTGCACGCATGTCGCAGCTTATCAGCGAGCAAGGCGCATCAGGTAACGAAGCACCGGCAGTGAAACAAGCCGCTGCCGCGTTGTCTGAAGCATCGCTGAACTTGTCCTACACCGAAATCATTGCGCCGTCTTCTGGCATGGTGGGCGACGTGAATGTGCGTCCGGGCAGTGTCGTCGCAACCGGCCAATCAATGATGCCGCTGGTGGAAGACAACTCGTTTTGGGTTCAAGCGAACTACAAAGAAGGGGACATCGGTTACATCAAACCCGGTATGACGGCGACTGTCGTGTTGGATATGTATCCTGACACGGCGTTTAAAGGCGCAGTACAAGCGATTTCACCTGCAAGCGGCTCGTCGTTTTCTCTGTTACCACCAGAAAACGCAACGGGTAACTGGGTGAAAGTGCCGCAGCGTTTCCCAGTGAAACTCTCGATCACGCCTGAGTCTGGTGAGCCACGCTTCGCGTGGTGCCAGTGCCACCGTCACCATTGATACGCTGACCAAGGTCGCAGCTGATGGTAGCAAGTAACGATAACGGCGGAGCCATCGCGCTGCCTGCGGGTGGCAACCGATTGATGATCACGGTCGCGGTGATGCTTTCCGCGATCATGGTGCTGCTCGACATGACCATCGCCAATGTGTCTTTGCCACACATGATGGGCGCATTGGGTGTGACCTCAGAGCAAGTCACTTGGGTGTTGACGTCTTACTCCATGGCGGAAGCGATTTGTATTCCGCTTGCGAGTTACCTCAGCCTTAAATTCGGTGTCAGACGTCTTCTGTTGGTGTCCGTGGCAGGCTTTATCGCCACCTCTGCTTTGTGTGGTCAGGCGGATACCCTGACAGAGATGATTGTGTTCCGCATTATGCAGGGCGCGTTTGGCGCCTCGGTGATCCCGCTGTCGCAATCCATCATGGTGCAGATTTATCCGCCAGAAGAGCGCGGTAAGGCCATGGCCCTGTTTTCCGTGGGTGTGCTGCTTGGGCCAATCTTGGGCCCGACCGTGGGTGGCGTTATCACAGAGAACATGGACTGGCGCTGGATTTTCTATGTGAATGTGCCAGTCGGTATTCTCTGTTTGACCTTGCTTGCGGTCTTTGTGCGTTTGGATGGACGCGGTAAACACTCGGTGGATTGGCCGCTGGTGTTCGGTATGGCAATCGGGATTGGCTTACTGCAGATGGTGCTTGAGCGAGGGAATCAGGATAACTGGTTTGCCTCCAACACCATTTTGTTTGCCTTTATCATTGCGGTGATTGCATGGGCGTTTTTCCTTATCCGCTCATTTCGAACCAAAGGCGACATCGCGCCGATGTGGCTGCTAAAAGACAGAAACCTTCTGCTGTCGTGTATCGTGATGACCGGCTTCTCCATGGGCATGTTTGGTATTACTCAGTTGCAGCCAATGATGCTGGAGCAGCTTTTGGGTTACCCGGTCGACACCACGGGCTTTGTGATGGCGCCGCGCGGGCTGGCGTCGGCCATTGTGCTGCTGTCCATCTCTCGGTTTATCGACAGGCTGGATCCGAGAAAACTCATTGTGATTGGCTTGCTGCTTAACGGCATCGGTAGCTTCTTTATGATGCGGTATTCGCTCGATATCGATATCTATTGGGTATTGTTGCCGAGCATCATCCAAGGTGCAGGCATGGGGCTGGTCTTTGCGCCGCTGAGCCAACTGGCGTATGCGACACTGGCACCGAATCAAGCCGTGGGTGGTGCCGTGGTGTTTAACCTTTGTCGTACGCTTGGTGGGTCGTTTGGTATTTCGATTGTGAATACCTACTTCAGCCAAATTCAGCAAAAAGAGTGGCATGCTCTGGGCGGCGGCTTAACACCAGATAATCCGTTGGTGCAGCAGTTTGCGGCGTCACAAGGCAAAGGCGTGACTGACCCAAGCTTTATCGCGACCTTGACGGATATGCTGCATCAACAATCAACGCTGCTGGCCTTTGTGTACACCTTTGGCTTTATCATGGTGTCCTACTTTGTGCTGATCCCGCTTTTGGCCTTGTTTAAACGGCCGGAGAAAAAGAAAGCGGCAACAAAAAGTGCCTAAACGCTCGAAAGCATAGAAACGAAAAAAGCACGCCTTGGCGTGCTTTTTTATGGGCCTCATCCTTACAGGATGATTTCTTTCACTGCGTCGTCTTTACGATCCAAGTAGTGGGTCGATTTGATGCGACGGATAGTGCGGCACTTACCACGGATCAACAGGGTTTCTGTGGTCGCGATGTTGCCTTTGCGCGCGATGCCTTCCAGCAGATCGCCTTTGGTGATGCCGGTTGCAGCGAAAATTACGTTATCGCTGCTCGCCATGTCTTCCATCTTCAGGCGGATATTGGTTTCAATACCCATCTCTTTACAGCGTGAAATTTCCAGCTCGCCCATGCGACGGTTTTCGTCGTTGTCTTCCTTCACTTCGTGGCGAGGAAGCAGACGACCGTTCATGTCACCGCCCAGTGCGCGGATAACGGCTGCCGATACCACACCTTCCGGTGCGCCGCCGATGCCGTACATCACGTCCACTTCGCTGTCTGGCATACAGGTCAGGATAGACGCTGCCACGTCACCGTCTGGGATCGCGAAGACTTTCACGCCCATTTCCTGCATTTCACGAATGGTCTCATCATGGCGAGGTTTTGCCAGCGTGGTAACAACCAGCTCGTCCAACGGCTTGCCGAGTGCCTTAGCGATGTTGATCAGGTTGTCGCGAATTGGCAGCTCGATATCGATGATGCCTTTTGCTTCAGGGCCAACAACCAGTTTTTCCATGTACATGTCTGGGGCTTTCAGGAAGGAGCCTTTTTCGCCCGCTGCCAATACTGCCAGCGCGTTTGACTGACCCATGGCGGTCATGCGGGTACCTTCGATTGGGTCAACCGCGATGTCTACCGCGTCGCCGCCCATACCGACTTTTTCACCGATGTAGAGCATAGGTGCTTCGTCGATTTCACCTTCACCGATAACAATCTCACCTTCAATCTCAGTCTTGTTGAGCAGAATACGCATAACCTCAACAGCCGCACCGTCCGCTGCGTTTTTGTCACCGCGGCCAAGCCACTTGTAACCCGCCAGTGCTGCGCCTTCTGTGACGCGTGAAAAAGCCATCGCTAAATCGCGTTTCATCCTAACTCCAGAGAATTTAATACGTGAAAGTGGGGTGTTGCCGACACCATTTTCGGCAACCAAAAAACTCGGCGCGGATTCTACCATAAGCCGAAAGTAAACGTTTGCGTTTTTGGAGATAGAAGCATAACGGCGTGATATCGCACGCCGTTATGAAAAAGGTGAAAATGTCGGAATGCGAGATTAGTGCTGTTCCCAGCCTTTTGAGCATTCTACTGCGCGTTGCCAGCCACGGTGGCGTCTTTCACGCTTGCCGTCATCCTCACACGGGTTGAAGATGCGGTCGATTTCAGATTTACCACGAAGCTCATCAATGCTGCCCCAAAAGCCGACAGCCAGACCGGCAAGATAGGCCGCACCTAGTGCGGTGACTTCGGTGACTTTTGGACGTTGTACTTCGGTGTTCAACACGTCGGATTGGAACTGCATCAGGAAGTTATTCGCGACCGCGCCGCCATCTACTTTAAGGAAATCGAGCTTGATGCCTGAATCGGCTTCCATGGCCGTCAACACATCGAGCGATTGATACGCAATGCTCTCCAGTGTGGCGCGGATGATGTGGTTAGCATTCACACCACGGGTAATACCGACGATGGTGCCACGCGCATACGGGTCCCAGTGCGGCGCACCAAGGCCTGTAAAGGCAGGCACAACATACACCCCGTTGCTGGTGCTAACTTGTGTCGCGAAGTATTCCGAGTCTTTGGCATCACGAATGAGCTTCATTTCATCTCGCAGCCATTGAATGGATGCGCCGCCCATAAACACCGCGCCTTCCAGCGCATACGCAACTTCACCTTTCGGGCCGCAGGCGAGGGTAGTGAGCAGGCCGTTCCGTGAGGTGACTTTCTCTTTGCCTGTGTTCATTAAAAGGAAACAGCCTGTGCCATAGGTGTTCTTGGCTTGTCCGGCGTCTACACACATTTGACCAAACAAAGCGGCTTGTTGATCGCCTGCAATCCCTGCGATTGGAATACGGGTGCCGCCTTTGCCGCCGATGTTGGTTTCGCCATACACGGCTGAAGAGGCTTTCACTTCCGGCATCATAGAGACCGGAATGTTTAAGGCATCAAGCAGCGTCGTGTCCCACTCCAGCGAGTTGATGTTAAACAGCATGGTACGGCTGGCATTGGTGTAATCAGTAACGTGAATGCGCCCTTGGGTCATCTTCCAAATCAGCCAAGTGTCGATGGTGCCAAACAGCAGGTCGCCTTTTTCGGCAAGTGCCTGTGCGCCCTCAACGTGGTCAAGAATCCACTTGATTTTGGTGCCGGAGAAGTAAGGGTCAACCACAAGGCCAGTGTTTTCGAGAATGTAGTCCTCGTAGCCGTCAGATTTGAGCTGCTCACAGATAGGGGCGGTGCGACGACACTGCCAAACAATGGCATTGTAGATAGGCTTGCCCGTGTGGCGGTTCCACACCACGGTGGTTTCGCGTTGGTTGGTGATACCAATGGCGGCCACTTGATCTGAGCGGATACCTGCTTTCCCCAAGGCTTCCACCAAGGTGGCACTCTGAGTGGCAAAAATCTCCAACGGGTCATGCTCTACCCAGCCAGATTCAGGATAAATCTGGGTAAACTCCCGTTGCGCTGCCGTGACGATGTTGGCGTCGTGATCCAGGATCACCGCCCGAGAGCTGGTGGTTCCCTGATCCAAAGCAACGACGTATTTTTGCTCGGTGCTCATAAGGTATCCTCTTCATATTGTTACTTAAAGCGTAGTGCTGGACGTGTAGAACGGTGTACTGCGCTTTCACTTTCGTGATTATCACACGGAATATAAAGCCTCAACGGCGTTGAAACTAACTTCATATAAACGTAGGACAGCGAAATGTGCGTTCGCGCATTTTCTGACTATTTTTTGCTCGTTTGAGCATGAATGTCTTTCCCAAAAATGACAATTTGCGAAATCTGATAGCCTGAGGCAGCAAAAAAGAAAAAAGGCTGACAGAAACTGTCAGCCTTCGCCAAGTATGGCAAATCTTGGAATACTCCAAGAGAGATACGATCATCTTTACCCTATCATGACAAAAGTGAATAGAAATTGAGTAAAGTCGCATTTCTAGTCACTTTCTTGGTTTGGAAAGCTTAGATGCGTAAAAGATGAGAGATAAGAAGACGTTAGCTTTGCTGCTTTTTTGTTCGCTTGTGATCTAAAAGTGTATTAGGAAGGTGCGACTGTCGCCGAGCGCCGTTAGAATAGGATCTTCGGGACGCGTGAGGCAATCAAGCCTGTTGGCACAAGCCTTGGTAAGGTTCGCGTATTACGCTTACAACGTTGGAATATATAGGTGGCCTTGATGTCATTGGAAATTTTAGAGCAGCTTGAAGCCAAAGTTCAAATGGCTGTAGACACGATTTCTCTGCTGCAAATGGAAATCGAAGAATTAAAAGAAAAGAACGAATCACTGGGTCGTGAGTCTGACGCGGTGCGTGAGAACCGTGATGCGCTGGAACAAGAGAACGCGCGTCTGAAAGCTGACCACGAAGCGTGGCAACAACGTATTCGTAGCCTGCTGGGCAAAATCGAAGAAGTTGAATAACAAAAAAACAGAGCCGATTGGCTCTGTTTTTTTATGTGCAGTTGTCGAAAGAGCGGTTATTCGATATCAATCGGCTCTTGAGACAGAATGACACCTGTGGTGTCCGCGTATAGGTGATCTTCAGGAATGAAGGTCACGCCGCCAAAGTTAACCGGTACGTCAACTTCACCAATGCCTTGGCTGTCTGCGCCAACAGGAATAGATGCCAATGCCTGAATGCCGATATCGAACTCATCGAGTGCATCCACATCACGCACGCAGCCGTAGACCACGATGCCTTCCCAGTTGTTTTCTGTCGCCAGTGCCGTGATTTCAGCATCAACCAGCGCACGACGCAGTGAACCACCACCATCGACCAGCATCACGCGGCCTTCGCCGTCTTGCTCTGCTACCTGACGGATCACACCGTTGTCTTCGAAGCATTTCACCGTGGTGATTTGCCCCCCAAACGAGCTTCGTCCGCCGTAAGAGTTCATCATTGGTTCAAGTACATCAACCTGATCCAGGTACATGTCGCACAGTTCGGAGGTATTGTATTCCATAATCAGACTTCTTCTTGGGACGTAAAATGCCGGGAGGCAAGATTGTAGCTGCCTTTAAAAGGTGGCAGCTACCCTATGCAAAAAAGTATAACGACAAGGTAGTGCTTTGCAATGACTCAAAACACAATTCATCCGCCTTTCTTAGCGGTCTTATTGAAGTAGGATTCCCGCCGCAAACAAGATGTTAGTCAGTAATGCGACTTTCACCATGTCACCCATCATTGGGCGCAAGGTTTCCCCATCGTTTGATTGCCACACGGCCAAGCCGTGTTTTATTGCAAGCGGCGCAGACAGCAGGAATATCCAGCCTACTGGGCTGAGCTGCTGCATCACAGCAAACGCGGTGAAGCAGGCGTAAGCACCAACAAGTAGCACCTGATGGTAGACACGACCCCATTTCGGCCCCATGCGCACAACCAGCGTGTGTTTGCCACAGGCGCGATCGTTATCGATATCGCGAAGGTTGTTGATGTTCAACACACCGACGGCGAGCAAACCGCACGCGGTCGCAGGTAGTAACACTGTGGTCGCTAAGCCACCTGTTTGCAGATAGTAGGTCCCTGCCACACCCAACCAGCCGAAGAAAATCAGGACGGACAAATCACCAAGTCCTTGATAGCCATACGGCTTGTTACCCACGGTGTAGCAAATCGCGGCCACGATGGCTAATGCCCCGAGACCAATAAAACTCAAGATGTCTGTCGGCTTGTCAAAGGCGGTAAAGACAAGTGCGGCACCGGCAAGCATGGTCAGGATGACATTAAACACCATGGCGCTTTTCATCGCTTTGGGTGTGACGAGCCCTTGCTGAATGGCGCGTTTCGGACCCAGTCGGTCTTCGTTATCTGTGCCTTTCACCGCATCGCCATAATCGTTCGCAAGGTTCGATAGGATTTGCAGCAGCAAGGCAGTCACAAGCGCGAGCAGGGTGATAGACAGCGAGAACGCCGACGTTTGTGCCGCTACGGCACTGCCAGACAAAATACAGGCAATCGCAAGCGGTAGCGTTTTTGGACGGGCGGCTTCAAGCCAAATTTTAAAAGTGGATGCAGACATAGCTTGGCAAATCAAAATAAAGCAGGCGACATTATTGGTGTTTTTGTCTCATTGAGCAATGTCGATACTGAATCACCCCAATGCGAATAGCCCAAAACCTGAATATTCGCAGCGTTGAGAAAAAGGGCAGATAAAAAAACGGGCAACCCAAAGGTTGCCCGTTTTCTGGAATCCCTTACAGGATAAAGCGGCTCAGATCTTCGTCGTCAACCAGCTCTTCCAGGTGACCACGAACGTATTCCGCATTGATTTCGAAAGACTGACCACCACGCTCACTTGCGTCGTAAGAAATCTCATCAACCAGACGTTCCATCACAGTGTGCAGACGACGTGCACCGATGTTCTCGGTCTTCTCGTTCACACGCCATGCGGCGTTTGCGATCTCTTCAATACCGTCTTGAGTGAACGACAGGTTCACGTCTTCTGTGCCCATCAGTGCTGAATATTGTGCAGTCAGCGACGCATTTGGTTCAGTCAGGATGCGCTGGAAGTCAGACGCCGTCAGTGCTTCCAGTTCAACACGGATTGGCAGACGACCTTGCAGCTCTGGGATCAGATCCGATGGTGCGGCTACTTGGAACGCACCTGATGCAATGAACAGGATGTGGTCAGTTTTCACCATACCGTGCTTGGTTGACACTGTGCTGCCTTCAACCAGTGGTAGCAGGTCACGCTGAACACCTTCGCGAGAGACGTCTGGGCCTGAGCTTTCGCCACGCTTACAGATTTTGTCGATCTCATCGATGAACACGATACCGGTGTTTTCTACCGACGCGATTGCTTGCTCTTTCAGATCTTCCTGATTGACCAGCTTCGCTGCTTCTTCTTCAGTCACCGCTTTTAGTGCGTCTTTTAGCTTCATCTTGCGCTTTTTCGATGCGCCGTTGCCGCCAAGGTTTTGGAACATGCTCTGCAGCTGGTTAGTCATTTCTTCCATACCAGGAGGAGCCATGATTTCCATGCTCATTTGCGGCGCAGCAACGTCGATTTCGATTTCTTTGTCGTCAAGCTGGCCTTCGCGGATTTTCTACGGAAGCTTTGGCGAGCAGAAGAATCAGCCTTTGGCTCTTCATTCTGGCCCCAAGCGTCGCGAGGTGGTGGAAGCAGCACATCCAGAATGCGCTCTTCTGCCAGTTCTTCAGCGCGGAATTTTACTTTTTCCATCGCTTGCTGGTGGGTCATCTTGATAGCAACGTCGGTCAGATCGCGGATGATAGTCTCCACTTCCTTACCCACATAACCCACTTCGGTGAATTTGGTTGCTTCTACCTTGATGAAAGGCGCATTCGCCAGTTTTGCCAGACGACGTGCAATCTCGGTTTTACCCACACCCGTTGGGCCAATCATCAGGATGTTTTTCGGTGTTACTTCGGCGCGCAGATCATCATTGAGCTGCATACGACGCCAGCGGTTACGCAGGGCGATAGCAACAGCACGTTTAGCTTTGTGCTGACCAATGATGTGGCGGTCAAGTTCGGAAACAATTTCGCGTGGGGTCATTTCAGACATGATCTGATTCCTGCCTTAGTAATCTAATTCTTCGATGGTGTGGAACTGGTTGGTGAACACACAAATGTCACCTGCAATGGTCAGCGACTTCTCAGCGATAGTGCGCGCATCCAGGTCGGTGTTTTCCAGCAATGCTGTTGCGGCCGCTTGTGCGAAGTTACCGCCTGAACCAATAGCAATCAGATCATGCTCAGGCTGAACAACGTCACCGTTACCTGTGATAACCAGTGATGCGGTCTCGTCAGCCACGGCCAACAGTGCTTCCAGTCGGCGCAATGCGCGGTCGCTACGCCAGTCTTTTGCCAGCTCAACAGCGGCTTTGGTCAAATGACCTTGGTGCATTTCAAGCTTACGCTCAAAACGTTCGAATAGGGTGAAAGCATCTGCCGTGCCGCCAGCGAAACCTGCCAGTACTTTGTTGTTGTACAAGCGACGTACTTTGCGGGCATTGCCTTTCATTACGGTATTACCCAGTGACACTTGGCCATCACCGGCGATCACTACTTTGCCGTTGCGGCGAACTGAAACGATAGTTGTCACGGTAGAACCTCTACTTTTCTTTCTGGTTTTAGCCAGTATGAATCATTACTAGTGGAGGTGGGGATGAAGGAAAGGCAATTCAAGGGCAAAGTAGTGCGAGATGACTACTTTGCCTTATTTTTAAGCGAGATAAGGAGGAAAATTAGTTCCAATACCAGATAGCGCAAGGTTCGATGCCTGCACGCATCAACATGTTGCGGTCTCTTTCTGCTTCACGCTTGAGCGGATAAGGACCAAGTACTACGCGATACCAAATGCCTTTTTCGCCTTGGCTGGTCTTGATGTGACTCTCGAGGCCTTGGAAAGCGATCATGGCTTTGCGTTCATCTGCTTGGCTGGCACTGCGGTACGCACCGCATTGCATCAAGTAAGGGCGGCTTGAGACTTCCTGCTCGTTGGCTTCGACCGTGACTTTCTTGTTTTCCAGCTCTTCAATGTACGTCCACTCTTCCACAGGCTTAGGTGGAATGGTGTCTTCTTTTTTCGGTTTGGCCGGTTTTGCAGGCACGATTTTTTCAGCCGCAGGGGTTTCTGGTGGCTCAGACGTCGACAAGTAGTAAAGGCCATAGCCAAAACCTGCGAGCAAGACTAAAGCGATCAACGCCCACTTGAGGGGAAATGCTGACTTAGGAGGTTGCTTTTTTGTCGCTCGGGTTGGTTTTCGCGGTGATTTTCCGCGCTTGACATAATCTCTGGTTGCCACTGATTTGCGTATCTTTTCTTCAAGTCGTTGGCTATATGTTACTGGCTTGAGTGGATCTAAGCCAGTGCTCAAGGGCGATTGATCTTCCAGTGTGTTGCGTTGATGCAATTTTCTGGCAGATCAATCGCCCCTGGGCGCATTAGCGAGACGGTGGCGCCACGCTCTCGCGAATGACGAGTTGGGCATCGAGCAGTCTTGAGCCTGCTTGAACATCATTACCCTTGAGGATCTTCAACAGCATTAACATGGCCTGGCGACCGATGTCGTAGCGCGGCTGAGAAACCGTCGTCAGTGCTGGGTCGCAGTACTCTGCGAATTGAATGTCATCAAAGCCCACGATAGAAATATCGTGAGGTACACGGAAGCCCAAGCGTTTTGCTTGCTGCATTGCACCAATAGCCATGACATCCGAGTGACAGAACACTGCGGTAGGAGGGGTTGGCAGCGACAGCAATGTGGTCATAGCACGCGCGCCTGCTGAGAATGTAAAGTCACCAGCGACAGTATAAGCAGGGTTAATGATAACGCCGCCGCGACGCAAAGCTTGTTGATAGCCTTGGACACGGAACTGGGTCAGTGCAGCGTCTGGGTCACCCGTAATTTGTGCAATTTGTTTGTGTCCGACTTGCGTCAGGTAGTTCACTGCTTCAAACGCGGCTGTCAGGTTGTCGATGTGCACGGTTGGCAGTTCCAACTCTGGCGCATATTCACAAGCCATCACCAGCGGTGGCAGGTTTTTTTGTTCTGGTTTACTGACGTCAAACGGAAGATCGGTGCCGAGCAGCAGCATCCCATCTGCTTGCTTGGTAAAGACGAGGTTCACGAACGAGCTTTCGCGACTTTCCTGTTGACCGCTGTCACCGAGCAGGACCAAGTAGCCATGCTCCATCGCCGCTTCTTCAATACCGCGGATGATCTCGGTGAAGTACGGGTCACAGATGTCAGGAACGATCGCAACGATCGTTTTAGACTCATTGCGTCTTAGGTTGCGAGCCAATGAATTCGGGCTGTAGCCGGCCTCCATTACTGCTTGTTCGACTTTTTTCCGCGTAGACGCCGACACCTTTTCCGGGTTCATCAGCGCACGGGATACCGTCGCCGTCGAGACGCCGGCCAGATGGGCAACATCCTTCATTGTCGCCATAGTAGTTTTCCTCTTGCTTGTTTTTATTGGCAAATGCTTCCCGTGAGGGACCTACAGCAATGAGACAACTGTTGTCTACACCCTCTATCTTAATCTTATGGGGCTGTATTAAACATGGTCATGTTAACAGTTATTTCAAGAATACCGTGATGTCGATCGGTTTAGTTGAATGAAATTTGTTCAGCTCATGTCCTGAGGTTCGATATCGAGCGACCAGCGCACTTTCTTAGACAAAGGCAATTGTCGAATCGCCGGAAGGGCAATTGACAAGCGCTGTTGCAATATTCGACGGTTCGGTGCTTGGAAAATAAGTTGCCAACGATAACGCCCAGAACGGCGGTGTAAAGGCGCCGGTGCCGGCCCCATTACCGCACACTCATCATTTTCAATCGGGCTTGCGTCCAGCACTGTGCGCGCTTGATAAAGGAACTGCTCGACCATCTCACTTTGGTGCCCTTCGGCGCGGATCAGTGCGAAGAAGCTGTAAGGCGGCAGTTGCGCCTGTTTGCGCTCTTGAAGCGCGGCGCGGGCAAAGCTGTCGTAACCTTGATGCGTCAAAGATTGCAGCAGGGCATGCTCAGGGTGGTGCGTTTGCAACAAGACGTAACCTGGTTTGCTGGCGCGTCCTGCCCGTCCCGCAACCTGTACAAAAAGTTGTGCTAATCGCTCCGGTGCACGGAAGTCATTGCTGAACAGGGCACTGTCGACATCCACCAAGGCCACGAGGGTAACATCCGGAAAATGGTGACCTTTCGCCAACATTTGGGTACCAATCAGAATTTGGTATTCCTTGTTGTGAATGGCGTTGAGGTAGTTTTCCAACGCCCCTTTACGGCGAGTGTTGTCCCTGTCGATCCGAATGGTTTTGTATTCTGGGAACAAGGTTGTCAGTTGGGATTCCAACTGCTCTGTACCCACGCCAACACTGATAAGCTGCGTTGAACCACAGCTGCCGCATTGATGCGGGATAGGACGCTGTGAGCCGCAGTGGTGACAGCGCAGCTCGCCACTTTGCTGATGCAGGGTGTAATACGCATCACAGCGTTTGCATTCGGCCAGCCATCCACATTCGTGACACATCAAGGCTGGCGCGTAGCCGCGACGGTTCAAAAACAGCATCACCTGATTGCCATCATTGAGGTGCTTTCGCATCTCGGCAATCAGCGGCGCGGAAAGACCTGCTTCTAGGTAGAGACCGCGAATATCCAGTACGCCGTGTTTGGCTTTCACCGCATTCCCCGCACGCTTGGTGAGCGTGAGGTGGTGATATTTGCCGGTTGTGGCATTGTGCAAACTTTCCAACGACGGTGTGGCTGAGCCCAAAATCACCGGAATGTTTTCTTCGTGCCCGCGCATGACCGCCAGATCGCGTGCGTGATAGCGAAACGAGTCTTGCTGCTTATATGACGCATCGTGCTCTTCATCGACGATGATAATGCCGAGCGATTTGCACGGAGAGAAGAGGGCAGAACGCGTCCCGATGATGATCGCAGCGTCATTGTCTCGCGCAGCCAGCCAAGCGTTAAGACGCTCGGTGTCATTAAGCCCTGAGTGCAGTACTTCTACCGGTACATTAAAGCGGCGTTTAAAACGGTTGATGGTTTGAGGCGTCAGGCCAATCTCGGGCACCAGAATAAGGGCTTGTTGCCCGCGCTTTAGCACAGGCTCTAACAGGTTTAGATACACCTCGGTTTTGCCCGAGCCCGTTACCCCCTCAATCAAGTAGCAGCCAAATTCTGGGTTGGCGTTGATGGTTGCCACCGCCATGGCTTGCTCGTGGTTGAGAGTGGGTTTGTCTTCAATCACCTCATAGCGACGCTGCCAAGGGTCGGTTGGCTTGTCAGTGCTTGCCGATATCCAGCCTTTTTCTTCCAGCGTTTTCAGTGTGGGGGCCGTGACCTCTTGCTCTAACACATCGCTGTGGTTCATTGCGCCCGCGCGAAGTAATTGAAGAACGCGTGCCTGTTTGGGCGCGCGCGTGAGACCCGTCAGAGGTTGGTCTCGACCCGCTTCTGTTAAGGACCACTGCTTTTCATGCTCGCGAATCGCAGGTTTGCCTTTTCTAAGGTGTCCCGGCATGACTGTTGCAAGCGCATCGCCCAGCGGATACTGGTAATAGCGGCTCGCCCAGTTTAATACCTTATATAAGGAGGGACGCCAAAGAGGGGCCGTGTCCAAGACCGCATTGATGGGTTTGATTTGCTCAAGCGGGAACTCAGAGGTATCAGTCAATGCGGTGACAATGCCGACTTTATACTGCTTACCAAATGGCACACGCACGCGACCGCCCACGACTGGCATCTCATTGGCGATGCGATAGTCGAAGGTTTTATGTAATGGAACGGGCAGGGCAACCTGCGCAATGGTCGGGGTCATGCAGTGCGTACAATCTGGTTAAGGTGTGTTGGCGACAGTGTACCTAGGAGACAGAGAGGCGAAAAGCGCACAACCCAAATTCTCTTAAGGCATTGAGAAATTTCTTTGCTTACCGGTAGATAGACTAGCGCAAACGTCATGCTGGAAATGAATTGAACAAAAAAGTTGCGATCGTCGGTCACCTTGATTAGAATTTCGCGCCTTACAAATGTTTGTTAACGACGTGTGGTGCCCGATAGGCTCGGGAGAGCGACACGGCCTTTATTAGAGGTTATCCCTATGAAAGCTGGTATCCATCCAGAATACGCTGCAGTAACTGCGAAATGTTCTTGCGGCAACACTTTTGAATTCCGTACTACTCTGGGTAAAGACATCAACCTGGACGTATGTGACAAGTGTCACCCATTCTACACTGGCACTCAACGTGTTGTTGACACCGGTGGCCGTGTTGACCGCTTCAACAAGCGTTTCGGCATGCTGTCTAGCAAGTAATTCTTGCCAGAATCCGAAAAAAAGGGGTGCTTACGCACCCCTTTTTTTATGCCGTTACAGCTTGTAAGACCTTTTACGTCTTTGAGTATAGGTAGATTATGGCAGTTATACCAATCGACGTAAGAAGTTATCGACACTGACTCTCTGACATTCCCCAATGTCTCCTTTCGCTTTGAGCCGTTTTTATTACTCAGCGTCATATTCACTCGATTTTTTATACTAATTGGTATTATCCAAGTGAATGGCTGGTTCAACGAACGTCACTGCGTTAACATCTCGTTATTCCCGCCTATGTTTGACCTTTTAGCGTCATAGTCAGTGTGTACACTTACCGTGATTTAAGTCAGCTAAACTTAAAGGATTAGCTGCGCATTACTGAGATGCAGTCAGGCGTTTTGCGGTTGTGAAATGCTCGTGTTGGCATTTCTTTTTACTGCTGTTCGCCCTTTTTGCTTGCGCGTCAGGCCTACAGCAAGGTTACATCGCCAATAACAAATACAGTCAGGAAAACTACATGTCTGAAGACAAACGCCAACAAGCACTGGACTATCATGCTTACCCAGTACCAGGCAAAATCTCTGTAGAACTTACTAAACCCGCTGATACCGTTGAAGATCTTGCTCTGGCTTACAGCCCAGGCGTGGCTGAGCCCGTCCGTGAGATCGCTCAAGATGCTGATAACGTCTACAAATACACAGCAAAAGGCAACATGGTCGCGGTTATCTCAAACGGCACTGCAATCCTAGGTCTGGGTAACCTTGGCCCGCTGGCCTCTAAGCCAGTGATGGAAGGTAAAGCACTGCTGTTCAAACGCTTTGCGGGTCTAGACTCTATCGATATCGAAGTGAAACACCGCACCATTGAAGAGTTTGTTGATACCGTTGCGAACATCTCTGACACCTTTGGTGGTATCAACCTAGAAGACATCAAGGCACCAGATTGTTTCGAGATTGAAAAGCAGCTGATTGAGCGTTGCCACGTTCCTGTTTTCCACGATGACCAACACGGTACGGCTATCGTCACCGCTGCGGGCATGCTGAACGCACTTGAGCTGCAAGGCAAGAACATCAACGAAGCGGTGATTGTATGTCTGGGCGCAGGTGCTGCGGCGGTGGCATGTATGGAACTGCTGATCAAATGTGGCGCACAGCGTGAGAAAATTTACATGCTGGACCGCAAAGGCGTGATTCACACGCGCCGTGACGATATCAACGAATACAAGCAACTGTTTGCGAACAATACCGACAAACGCACGCTGGAAGACGTGATTGAAGGTGCGGACATCTTCTTGGGTGTGTCAGGCCCTGATCTGCTGCCACCTGAAGCTCTGAAGCTGATGGCGGATAACCCAATCGTATTTGCATGTTCAAACCCAGACCCAGAAATCAAACCTGAACTGGCACACGAAGTGCGTGACGATCTGATCATGGGCACCGGCCGTTCAGATTACCCGAACCAAGTAAACAACGTGCTGTGTTTCCCATTCATCTTCCGCGGTGCGTTGGACGTACGTGCAAGTCGCATCAATGACGAGATGAAACTGGCGGCAGTAGACGCGATTCGCTCTCTGGCAAAAGAGCCAGTACCCGCAGAAGTGTTGAAAGCGGCACGCGTTGACGCACTGACTTTCGGTAAAGAATACATCATTCCAAAACCAATGGACCCACGTCTGCTGCCTCGCGTGGCGAAAGCGGTTGCGGTTGCGGCGGTTGAGTCTGGCGTTGCGCGCATTGAAATGCCTGAAAACTACATGGAAGACAAATAAGTCTTTTTGTCAGGCGTAGAAAGAAAAAAACCAGCCAATTGGCTGGTTTTTTTGTGTTTATTGTCTTTGCGCTGACGAAATCAATATTCTTCTTCGTTAAACTCAATGCCGAGTTCTTTCATAATGCGCTTGGCTTCTACAGGCACGCTATCAGCTTTGTCCTTGCGAATATCATCATCCGTTGGCAGTGGCTGACCTGTGTATGCGTGCAGAAACGCTTCACACAGCAGTTCACTGTTGGTGGCGTGGCGTAGATTATTAACCTGACGGCGTGTACGCTCATCGGTCAGGATCTTAAGCACTTTCAGCGGGATAGAAACGGTGATTTTCTTTACCTGCTCTTTCTTTTTACCGTGCTCTGCGTACGGGTTAATGTATTCGCCATTCCAGTCTGCCATTGGTCACCTTCTTAGCAGTTTATCTATACAAGTTGCTGTCAAGGCGTGAAACAACGCGCCCAAGTTGGATGAACCACAAATTCTAGCGATATCGACCGCTATATGTAAAGACATATAGACGTCTAGAAGGATTGACGTCTCGTTATTTAATGGTTAAGGTTGGGTATATTCTGCTCGAAATACGAACATCTAAGACAGGGAAGCACGCAATGAGTGACAAGAAGTCAGCAACCATCGCAGTACGTACAGGTATCACCACCGACTCACAACATCATGCCGTGGTTCCACCTATTTATCTATCAACAAATTACGAGTTTCCAGAATTTGGTGAAGTGCCGACTTACGACTATGCGCGTGGCGGTAACCCAACCCGTAGTTTGTTGGAATCTGCACTCTCTGAGCTAGAGCACGGCGCGGGTGCCGTGGTGACCAACTGTGGCATGTCAGCATCAACCTTCTTCTTTCTTTGCTTTCTCCTGATGATCTTATCGTCGCACCGCACGATTGCTACGGCGGAACATACCGTCTGTTTGATTCACGTGCCAAGAAAGGGGCGTTCAAGGTTGAATTTGTCGACCAAACGGACAGCAATGCGCTGGATGTGGCACTTGAGAAAAAGCCAAAGCTGGTATGGATTGAAACCCCGTCTAACCCGCTGCTTCGCGTGGTAGATATTGCAGAAATCAGCAAGAAGGCACACGCCGTTGGCGCAAAGGTTGGCGTAGACAATACCTTCTTGTCTCCCGTCCTACAGCAGCCACTGACGCTTGGCGCAGATTTCGTTGTGCATTCGACCACTAAGTTTATCAATGGTCACTCAGATACCGTTGGTGGCGTTGTGGTCGCAAAAGACGCTGAGCTGGCAGATGAGCTAAAGTGGTGGGGCAACTGCATCGGCGCAACAGGTAATGCGTTTGACAGCTACATGACGCTGCGTGGTTTGCGTACCTTGAGTGCAAGAATGCGCCAGCACGAAGAGAACAGCGCGGCTGTGCTTGAATACCTGAAAACTGAGGCTTTGGTGAAGGTTATTTACCATCCGGCACTGCCAGATCACCCAGGCCATGACATTGCGAAGAAACAACAATCAGGTTTCGGTGGAATGTTGAGCTTTGAGCTTAAAGGCAACGAAGAAGAGCTGAAACTTTTCCTCGGCTCACTTAAGCTATTCTCTTTGGCCGAATCGCTGGGTGGCGTGGAAAGTCTCGTGACGCATCCAGGCTCGATGACCCATCGCGCCATGTCGGACGAAGCACAAGCGGAAGCGGGTATTGCCGCAACGCTATTGCGTTTGTCTATTGGTCTGGAGGATCATACTGATCTGGTCGCAGACCTAAAATATGCATTTGATAAAGTAAGAGAGAGCCAGCAATGAGCGCGGTTGAAGTAGTATCCCCTCAGCAGTTGCATTCCCGTCAGTTACACAAGTTCGGTGGCAGTAGCCTTGCCGACCCAGATTGTTTTCGCCGTGTCGCGAAAATCCTAGAACAATACAGTGGTGCAACGGACATCATTGTGGTGTCTGCGGCAGGTAAAACCACCAACAGACTGATCGAATGGCTGTCTCTGCTTAGTCAGGATGGGCGTCTTGCCCACGAAAGCCTGCAGAGCCTGCGTAAATACCAGCAGGATCTGATTGAGAACCTGATTGAAGGCGACCAGAAACAAGATTTGGTCGACCTGCTGTACAACGATTTCAGTGAGATGGCGAAGGCCGCAGAGTCCTTACCGCTTTCTGATGCACAGCGCGCTTGGGTACAAGGCTTCGGTGAAGTCTGGTCGGCGCGTTTGCTGTCTTCTCTCCTGACACAACAAAATTTGCCTGCGGTGAAACTGGACTCCCGTTCGTTTCTTCGTGCAGAGCGTGGCGCGCAACCTGAAGTGGATCGCGCAAGCTCATGGCCGTTGCTGAAAGAGCAATTGATCCAGCACACGCAGCGTCGTGTGGTGATCACGGGCTTCATGGCACAAAACAAAGAAGGCGAGACCGTCCTGCTGGGCCGAAACGGCTCTGACTACTCAGCAACGCTCATTGGCGCATTGGCCGACGTGTCACGCGTGACATTTGGAGTGATGTCGCGGGCGTATACAGTGCCGACCCACGTGTTGTGACAGATAGCTGCCTGTTGCCTCTGCTGCGCCTCGATGAAGCTGCTGAGCTGGCACGCCTTGCCGCACCTGTACTGCACACCCGCACCTTGCAACCAGTCGCGCAAAGCAATATCGACTTGAACCTGCGTTGCAGCTACGACCCAGAATCGGGCTCAACCCGCATCGAACGCGTCTTGGCCTCAGGCCGCGGGGCAAAAATCATTACATCTTTGAATGATGTGTGCGTGCTGCAACTGGATGTGCCGCGTGCACACGACTTTGTTGCCGCTAAGCGCGACGTTGAAAGCTTGCTGAGCAAAAAACAAATTCAGCCATTGGCTGCGTCGTCCAGTGCCGATCAGTACCGCATTCAGCTGGCTTACACTGCAGAAGTGGTCAACAGCGTGCTGGAGCAACTGCAAAACGCCGGTATCCCAGCGGAAATCCGTCTTCGTGAAGGGTTTAGCATGGTTGCCGCAGTCGGTGCAGGCGTGACGGCTAACCCTGTGCATTGCCACGGCTTTTATCAGCAGCTTCGCGGTCAGCCGATGGAGTTTATCTGTGAGTCGTCTAATGGGCTCAGCATCGCTGCCTTGCTTCGTAAAGCCAACACCTCTTCTTTGGTTGCTGATATTCACCGCCAACTGTTTCAGGCTCAACGACGCATCGGCTTAGTCCTGCTGGGTAAAGGCAACATCGGCAGCCGCTGGTTGTCTCTGTTCAGCGAGCAAAAAGCGGCACTGGAAAAACGTCACGGCATGAATTTCGAGCTGATCTCTGTCCAAGACAGTGACGATCAGTGGGTAGATTTCAACGGCATTGACGCCGCGTCTGTGATGGAAAAGTTTGCCGAGAAAGCCACGCCATACAAAGAGTCAGAGTGGATCAGCAACCTACTCAACCACCCATTTGATGACATTGTGGTGTTGGACGTCACCGCAAGTACACCGCTGGCGCAGCAATACACCGAACTGGCCGAGCATGGTTTCCACCTCATCTCTGCCAACAAGGTCGCGGGGTCCGCGAGCGCGGAGCTTTACCATCAAGTGCAGGACGCGTTTGCAAAGACGGGGCGCTTTTGGCTGTATAACGCGACGGTAGGAGCAGGACTACCTATTAATCACACGGTGCGTGACCTTCGCGAAAGTGGCGATCAGATCATTGCGCTGTCGGGCATTTTCTCTGGCACTTTGTCTTGGCTGTTCCAGCAGTTTAATGGCGATGTGCCATTTAGCGAGCTACTAGAGCAAGCCTGGCAACAAGGCCTGACCGAACCGGATCCTCGCGAAGACCTCAGCGGTGCTGATGTGATGCGAAAGCTGGTGATCTTGGCGCGTGAATCAGGTCTGGCACTGGAGCCTGAGCAAGTGCAAGTGCAATCACTGGTACCGGAAGCGCTGGCCTCGCTGTCGCTGGACGCCTTCCTTGACCAAAGTGCCAAGCTGGATGACGTGCTGGCCGAGTGGCTGGAACGGGCGCACAAAGAGCACGGTGTGCTTCGCTACGTGGCGCGTCTGACCCGTGAAGGCAAAGCGCGTGTCGGTATTGAAGTGCTGCAAGAAGAGCATCCACTGGCGAACCTGTTGCCGTGTGACAACATCTTCGCGATTGAAAGCCAATGGTACCGTGAGAACCCGTTGGTGATTCGTGGGCCGGGTGCGGGCCGTGATGTCACCGCAGGAGCCTTACTGTCAGATTTGAATCGTATTGCGTCTTTGCTGAAATAAGCCAAATCGAGTGAAGAAAAGCGGAGCCTGATGCTCCGTTTTTTTGTATGCAAAGCGCGGTATGTGAAGAAGTTACATGCCGATCATGAAGAAAATTCAAGTTAACAGCGTTGACTTTAAATTGTCCGCAATTCATTATTTGGACATATAGACGGCTAGACGTGTCGTCAAGGAAAAGGATTTTTCGGCGAGGATGCCGGGTAGGGAGACATTATGGGTTACTCACACGCGAGCCACTTGGACGCACTCAATCAAAACCTTTCTGATTTGAATGGCGACATCAATGTGTCATTCGAATTCTTCCCGCCGAGCACCGAGTCGATGGAACAAACGCTGTGGGCTTCGGTTCAACGCCTGAAAACGTTGCAGCCAAAGTTTGTGTCCGTGACTTACGGTGCGAATTCAGGCGAGCGCGACCGTACACACTCCATCGTGAAAAGCATCAAGCAGGAAACGGGCATTGAAGCCGCGCCGCACCTAACGTGTATCGATGCGAGCCGCGATGAGCTGAAAACCATTGCCCGTGACTACTGGGAAAGTGGAATTCGTCATATCGTTGCGCTGCGTGGCGATCTGCCGGAGAAAAGCCAAAAGCCCGACATGTACGCCTCCGATTTGGTCGAGCTTTTGAAGGGCGAGGCGGACTTTGATATTTCCGTTGCGGCTTACCCTGAAGTGCACCCAGAAGCGAAAAGCGCGCAGGCGGATCTCATCAACCTAAAACGCAAGGTGGACGCGGGCGCAAACCGTGCCATTACCCAGTTCTTTTTTGATGTGGAAAGCTACCTGCGTTTTCGTGACCGCTGCGTGGCGGCAGGCATAGATGTTGAAATCATTCCGGGTATTTTGCCTGTATCGAATTTTAAGCAAGCCTCTAAGTTTGCCAAGATGACCAACGTGCGCATCCCTCACTGGATGAACAAGCAATACGACGGCCTGGAAGATGACCCAGTGACACGCCAGATGGTTGGTGCGAGCAATGCGATCGATATGGTGCGCGTACTTAGCCGCGAAGGCGTGAAGGACTTTCACTTCTACACACTGAACCGCGCAGAACTTACCTACGCGCTGTGTCATACCTTGGGGATTCGCCCTACGCTGTAAAGCCAGCCGTTAGCAAAGATAAAAAAAGCCGTCATGATGACGGCTTTTTGCATTGTGGTGCTTAGCGTGATGCGGCGACGCGAGGAATGCTGTCTTCGCTTTCCATCATGTTCAGTTGCATCAAGACTTCTTCTGCCCAGGTTAACCAGGCTTCTTTATTCAGAATATTGCGGCGCAGTGTCAGGCGCTCAAGACGACCTTCGCGGGTCAGGATAGCGGTTTCGCTGTACTGGCCTCGCTCCAAATCACGGAACTGGCTGAGTTCAATGCGTGCCTCGTCCATCAGGGCATGCATGTGCTCAATCATAGGTGCGGCATCGAAAATGCTGCAGGTGAGAAGTTTTGCAGAAATCTCATCGCGTTCGGTGGGGTGTTTAGCCGGAAGCAAGAACCACTCATAGAGCTTTGCCTACCGATTTCAGTAATGGAGTAAACCTTACGATCAGGCTTCCCATCTTGCGGTTCGAGTCGACAACTGACAGCACCCTGATCAGCGAGCTTATTCAGTTCTCGATAGACTTGCTGGTGACTGGCTTTCCAAAAGTGTCCGATAGCGTTGGAAAACTCTTTGGTTATATCGTAACCCGTCGCGTCGCGGTGACTAAGCACCGTCAGAATTACATGTGGTAGTGACATCTCTTCTATCCAAAATCGTAAAAGGCGATCCGTTGCCCGGGGATGTCGCTCTTTGGCGAGTTTTTTATTCCCATTGCTAGGGAGGATCGACACACTTTCCTATCAACGATGACCATGCCAACGCGCACCGAATACCCTGGTGCAAAAGGTCAACGCGATGGGAAAACAAAGCGGTTAGTTATGTTTGATGCTGTCTGCGCAGTAAAATGGCGTTGCCAGCTTGCTGTTGCAGAACAACATATTAATAACATTATCAATGCAACAACAAACGAAAAAGCATTAAACGAACAAAAAAGGCTGCAACATGGCAGCCTTTCTTATTTTTGAACCGATTTCTCACTTACCCGGTGTTGCGCATGCCTGCTGCAATACCTGCGATAGTCACCATGAGTGCATCGTCGAGCGGTGTGTGCTCTTCTTCGGTCGCGCGAGTACGTTGTAGTAGCTCGGCTTGAAGCATGTTGAGAGGCTCAACATAGATGTTACGCAGGCGAATAGCTCGGCACCCCAAGGGTTTTGCTCCATCAGGTGATCGCTGTTCTCAACCATCAGCACGGCTTTGATATCCTGTGCTAAACGAGAGCGTAGCTGCTCACCTAGTGGCCATAACTCTTCTGCCACCAACTGCTCGTCGTAGTATTTCGAGATTGACGCGTTGGTCTTGGTGTAAACCATCTCTAACATACCCAGACGGGTTGAGAAGAAAGGCCACTCGCGACACATTTCTTCCAGTTGTTTGAGGTGACCGTGGTCGATAGAGAACTGGATCGCCTGACCTGCACCCAACCAAGCTGGCAGCAGCAGACGGTTCTGGCTCCATGCGAAAATCCATGGAATGGCACGCAAGCTTTCTACGCCGCCGTTCGGGTTACGCTTAGAAGGACGAGACCTAGCGGCAGTTTGCCCAATTCCAGCTCAGGCGTGGCAGAGCGGAAGTAGGGAACGAAGTCTTTATTGCCACGCACGATGTCGCGGTAGGCTTCACAAGACACTTCGCTGAGTGACGCCATCAGGTCGCGCCATTCTTGTTTTGGCTCTGGCGGTGGTAGCAGGTTCGCTTCCAAAATCGCGCTCGCGTACAAGTTCAGGCTGTGAATAGCCACATCTGGCAGACCCAGCTTAAAGCGGATCATTTCGCCTTGCTCGGTCACACGCAGGCCGCCTTTCAGGCTACGAGGTGGCTGAGACAGCAGCGCAGCGTGCGCAGGCGCACCACCACGACCGATAGAACCTCCACGACCATGGAACAGCACCAGATCCACACCTTGTTCTTCACAAAGCGTGACCAGAGATTCCATCGCTTGGTACTGTGCCCAACCCGCCGCCATCACACCGGCATCTTTTGCTGAGTCAGAGTAGCCAATCATGACCATCTGGAAGTTTTGAATGAAGCCACGGTACCAGTCGATGTTCAGAAGCTGACGGATAACCGACTCAGCGTTGTTGAGGTCATCAAGGGTTTCGAATAGCGGACACACATCCATACGGAATGGGCAGCCTGCTTCTTTCAGCAGCAGGTGAACCGCCAGTACGTCAGAGGCGGTGCGTGCCATGGAAATAACGTAAGCACCCAGTGCTTCGCGTGGCTGCTGAGCAACGATGCGGCAGGTATCCAGCACTTCCTGAACTTCATCCGACGGTTCCCAATCGCGTGGCAACAGTGGGCGTTTTGAGCTCAGCTCACGGATCAGGAACGCTTGTTTGTCTTGTTCGCTCCATTGGCTGTAATCGCCCATGCCCAGCGTGCGGGTCACTTCAGATAGCACGTTCGCATGGCGGGTGCTTTCTTGGCGGATATCCAGCTTAATCAGGTTCACACCAAAGGTGCGGATACGGCGCAGCGTATCAAGCAGCAGGCCATCAGCGATGATGCCCATACCGCACTCATGCAGAGACTGGTAACACGCGTGCAGCGGTGTCCACAGTTGGTCTGCATGGGTCAGAATGTCTTTGTTGTCAGCGCGCTGGCCTTTGATTTTCGCATCCAGGTAATCCAGCGTGTTGTTCAAGGTTTTGCGCAGTGACTTCAAGATGGCACGGTACGGTTCGTGCTCGTCACCAGCAAGGGCGCGGACCATGTCATTACAGCGTGTCATTGACAGTTCGCTGATCAGCTCTTGCAGGTCGCCCAAGTAAAGGTCAGCCGCTTTCCAGCGAGACAGCAGCAGCACTTCACGGGTGACTTCTGAGGTCACGAATGGGTTACCGTCGCGGTCACCGCCCATCCAGCTTGAGATCTGAATCGGTGACGCTTCGATCGCCAGGCCGCGACCCAAGTGGTTTTTCAGCTTCTGGTCAAACTGGCGCAGGAATTCTGGTACGGCTTGCCACAGGCTGTTTTCGATAACGGCATAACCCCATTTCGCTTCATCAAGCGGGCTAGGGCGTTGCTGACGGATAACGTCAGAGTGCCATGCCTGTGCAATCAGCTGCTCTAGGCGCAGCTCTGCTTTCGCGCGCTCGCTGTGAGACAGGTCGCTCAGCTCAAGCTTGGACAAGCATTTGTTGATTTGAACAAGTTTATGAATGGTCGTACGACGCGCAATCTCAGTAGGGTGCGCGGTCAACACCAGCTCAATTTTCAGATCGTCTACCGCTTTGTCAGTGTCAGCCGGGGACACATCGTTGCCTTTCAGGCGGGTGAACAAATCATCGATAGAGTCTGGGTTGCAGACGAATTCTTCGCAGTGACGAGAAACAGAGTGGTATTGCTCGGCGATATTGGTCAGGTTCAAAAACTGACTGAATGCGCGCGCAACAGGCAACATCTGGTCGTTAGGCAGGTTTTGCAGGACATCGATCAGCTTGGCGTGATCGTCTTGGTTGCCTGCAGAAGCAGATTTAGAGAGCTTACGGATCTCTTCTACTTTCGCCAGTAACTCTTCACCATGAGCATCCTTAATCGTGTTGCCCAGCAGGTGACCCAGCATACTGACATTGCTCTTTAGAGCGTCGTACTTGTCATTCATATGGCGTCCGTTTCGTAACTTTGTTACATCCAAATTGCAATCTTAACGGCTCAACATAGCCAATTACAGCCCCTTAGGTCAATCATCCTTAACGATATAGTTTTTGAATTTCGCTCGCATCCCTTGGCAGCTCTAGTGTGGCGCGGGATGTAACAAAATTACAATAAGACCTGTTAGTCATGCACTTTTTTCGAGGTGTCAGAGTCACCTCTGTTTATTTTGCCTTTGATGTTGACATTAGTCATTTATAACGTTAAAAAGCACATATAAATTCATTAAAAATGAATAAACAATTAAAAATAGCTCATGGAAGCAGAGAGCAGGTACGATATCAAGATGGACAAGTTTTCAACACCCCTTCTTCAGCGACGACGCCGACGTTAAGACTAACGTTGGGTCTTTCGTGCCCCTCCCGCAGCTGAGCAAGCTGGATGCATTACCATTCATCATCGAATAGAAAACGGATTTTTCATGCTAAAGACAGTGATTGTCGGGGCCAGTGGCTACACCGGTGCCGAGCTGACCAAAATGGTCCACCTCCATCCAGAGCTTGAACTGAGCGGCTTGTATGTGTCTGAAAACAGTGCAGATGCTCTGACGCCAATCAGCGATCTCCACGGCACATTGAAAGGGTTGGTGGATTTGCCGCTTCAACCACTCAAAGACGTCGCAGCTGTGGCAAAAGGCGCAGACATTGTGCTGCTGGCAACCGCCCACGAAGTCAGCCACAACATCGCACCCACGTTTCTCGCAGAGGGCTGTAAGGTCTTCGACTTGTCGGGTGCATTCCGTGTTCAGTCTGACAGCTTCTACACCCACTACTACGGCTTTGCCCATCAATACGGCGAGTGGTTAGAAAAAGCCGTTTACGGCCTTGCTGAATGGAATGATGCCGCTATTGCTCAAGCAGACTTGGTCGCCGTTCCTGGATGCTATCCAACGGCTTCTCAATTGGCACTAAAACCCCTTGTCGATGCTGGTCTTTTGGATTTAAACCAGTGGCCTGTTATTAACGCCGTGAGCGGTGTATCAGGTGCTGGTCGCAAAGCGTCTATGATCAATAGCTTTTGCGAAGTCAGCCTTCATGCCTATGGTGTGTTTACCCACCGTCACCAACCAGAGATCGCTGCGCACCTTGGCTGTGATGTGATTTTTACCCCACACCTTGGCAACTTCAAACGCGGCATTCTCGCCACCATCACTGCCAAGTTGGCAGATGGCGTAAGCGTTGAGCAAATCACAGAGGCGTTAACCACCGCCTATGCTGACAAACCTTTTGTTCGTCCACTGGGCGCAGGCCAAAGTGCCAAGTTGCAATCTGTGCAAAACACGGGCTTTTGCGACATTGGCTGGGCCGTGAAAGGTCAGCACATCATTCTGACGTCAGCTATCGACAACCTGCTGAAAGGCGCGGCGAGCCAAGCCATGCAGTGTGTGAATATTCGTTTCGGTTTCCCTGTATTAACTGCGATTGTGTAGGAGTGCGTTCATGAGTCTACGTCCTTTAGTCGTCAAGCTGGGTGGTGCAGCCCTTTCTTGCACAGAAACACTGGAAAAGCTTTTCAGCACCATCAGCCAATACAAAGAGTCTGCGCATCGCGATCTGGTGATTGTTCACGGCGGCGGCTACTTGGTGGACGACCTGATGAAAGCGCTGAACCTGAAAGTAGAGAAAAAGCAGGGTCTGCGTGTTACGCCGAAAGACCAAATCAACGTGGTGGCGGGTGCGCTGGCAGGTACAGCGAACAAGCTGCTACAAGGTGAAGCCATTAAAAGCGGTATCAATGCCATCGGCCTAAGCCTTGCTGACGGCGGCCTTTGCCAGATTGAACAACTCGACCCTGAGCTTGGCAATGTGGGCAAAGCGTCGCCGGGCAACTCTTCGGTACTGCAAGCCATTTTGGCAACAGGCGCAGTGCCAATCATCAGCTCTATCGGTATCGATGGTGACGGTGAGTTGATGAACGTGAATGCAGACCAAGCCGCGGTCGCAGTGGCTGCCGCGCTGGATGCGGAGCTGGTGCTGCTGTCTGATGTCAGCGGCGTGCTAAACGGCAAAGGCAAGTTGATGCCAACGCTGGATGAGAAACTGGCCAACGAATTGATTGAAAGCGGCGTGATCACTGACGGCATGATTGTCAAAGTGCGTGCGGCGTTTGATGCGGCGAAAGCCCTAGGAAGACCGATTGAAGTGGCAACGTGGCGCTACCCGGAAAAGCTGGCAGAGCTTTTCGGCGGCAGCAACATTGGCACACGTTTTACCGTTTAAACCGAATTTTTAGTCGTTTACCGCCTGTACTGACCGTCAGAGCGGTTTAACAAGGAGAAGTGACATGAGCGATATCAAAAAGGTAGTACTTGCATACTCTGGCGGTCTGGATACGTCGGCGATCATTCCATGGCTGAAAGAAAACTATGACTGTGAAGTTGTGGCGTTTGTGGCAGATGTGGGTCAGGGCGAAGAAGAGCTGGTGGGCATCGAGGAAAAAGCGATCGCATCAGGTGCATCAGCGTGTTACATCGCTGATCTGAAAGACGAGCTGGTTGCTGATTACATCTACCCAAGCCTGAAAACCGGTGCCGTGTACGAAGGCAAATACCTGTTGGGTACGTCAATGGCGCGTCCAATCATCGCAAAAGCACAAGTGGAGTGTGCACTGGAAGTCGGCGCAGACGCACTGTGTCACGGCTGTACCGGTAAAGGTAACGACCAAATCCGTTTCGAAAGCGCATTCGCAGCACTGGCACCACAACTGAAAGTGATTGCACCTTGGCGTGAGTGGGACCTGCGTTCACGTGAAGCCCTGCTGGACTATCTGGCAGAGCGCAACATCCCATGTACGGCAAGCCTTGAGAAAATCTACAGCCGTGATGCAAATGCATGGCACATCTCAACCGAAGGCGGCGTACTGGAAGACACGTGGAATGCACCGAACGAACTTTGCTGGGTATGGACTGTTGACCCAGAGCAAGCACCGGATCAATCAGAAACCGTTTCTCTGCTTGTAGAAAAAGGGGAAGTGGTTGCCGTTGACGGCGAGCGCATGACGCCATACCAAGTATTGACCACGCTGAATGAAAAAGGCGCGCGTCACGGTGTTGGCCGTATCGATATCGTTGAAAACCGTCTGGTGGGTATGAAGTCTCGTGGCTGTTACGAAACTCCAGGGGGCACCATCATGATGGAAGCACTGCGCGGCGTTGAGCAGTTGGTGCTGGACAAAGATTGCTTTGAGTTCCGTGAAGAACTGGGCCTGAAAGCATCGCACCTTATCTATGATGGCCGTTGGTTCACACCACTGTGTAAATCGATTCTTGCGGCTGCGGACACAATCGCAGAAGCCGTTACCGGTGAAGTGGTAGTGAAACTGTACAAAGGACACGCTACAGTAGTGCAGAAGCGCTCGCTCAACAGCCTGTACTCAGAAGAGTTTGCTACCTTCGGTGAAGATGACGTGTATGACCACAGCCATGCTGGTGGCTTCATCCGCCTCTACTCGCTGTCGAGCCGTATTCGTGCGCTGAACGAGAAAAAACAAAAATAGACAGCAGCTTGGAAGCAATAGAGTTTTAAGGAGAAGTACATATGGCGTTATGGGGCGGAAGGTTTAGTCAGGCAGCTGATACACGTTTTAAGCAGTTCAATGATTCGCTGCGTTTTGACTATCGCCTCGCGGAGCAGGACATCGTCGGTTCAATTGCATGGTCGAAGGCCCTGCGTTCTGTCGGTGTGCTGAGTGAGCAAGAGCAACAACGTTTGGAGCTTGCGCTCAACGAAATCAAGCTGGCTGTGATGGAAGATCCAGAGCAGATCCTGCGCTCCGATGCCGAAGACATTCATAGCTGGGTGGAGCAGCAACTGATCGCCAAAGTCGGCGATTTGGGTAAAAAGCTGCACACAGGCCGTTCGCGTAACGATCAGGTCGCGACGGACCTCAAGCTCTGGTGTCGTCAGCAAGGCCAACAACTTCTACTTGCACTCGACAAGCTGCAAAACCAGATGGTGCAGGTGGCGGCAGAAAACCAAACCACGGTGCTGCCAGGATACACCCACCTGCAACGCGCACAGCCAGTGACCTTTGCGCACTGGTGTCTGGCTTATGTAGAAATGTTTGAGCGTGATTACTCACGCTTGAGCGATGCATTAAATCGCCTTGATACCTGCCCGTTGGGCTCAGGTGCCTTGGCGGGAACCGCGTACCCGATTGACCGTGAAGCCTTGGCGCACAGCTTGGGTTTCCGCCGCGCAACCCGTAACAGCTTGGATTCGGTGTCTGACCGTGACCATGTGATGGAGCTGATGTCTGTTGCATCCGTGTCCATGCTTCACCTTTCTCGTATGGCCGAAGATCTGATTTTCTACAACTCCGGTGAGTCCGGTTTTGTTGAGCTGGCAGATACCGTGACTTCGGGTTCTTCTCTCATGCCGCAGAAGAAAAATCCCGATGCGCTAGAACTAATTCGTGGTAAGACTGGCCGTGTCTACGGTGCCATGTCTGCGATGATGATGACGGTAAAAGCCCTTCCGCTTGCCTACAACAAGGACATGCAGGAAGACAAAGAAGGTCTGTTTGACGCGCTGGATACTTGGTTTGACTGTATCGAGATGGCTGCGCTTTGTTTCGACGGCATCAAAATCAACAAAGAGCGTACGCTGGAAGCGGCAATGCAAGGCTACTCGAACGCGACTGAGCTGGCGGATTATCTGGTTGCCAAAGGCATTCCTTTCCGTGAAGCCCACCACATCGTCGGTGTGGCGGTTGTGGCCGCGATAGAAAAAGGCTGCGCGCTGGAAGAGATGTCGCTGGAAGAGATGAAGCAATTCTCTTCGGTGATTGATGAAGACGTGTACCCCATCCTGACGATTGAGTCGTGCCTTGAGAAGCGTTGTGCGCTGGGTGGCGTGGCACCGAATCAGGTGGAATATGCCATTAGTCAGGCTGAGAAGCGTTTGGAGAAACGTTACTCCCGCGTGTGAAAGTGCGCGGTGCACGTCTCACCGACCT
>NZ_LNTY01000018.1 GCF_001559595.1 Enterovibrio coralii
CATGTGACGGGAGCTGAAGTCGCGCCTATCGATAAAGAAGGGCGGGAGGTTATTGGGCCTATTCACGTGTTGCCGTGTGATGTTGTGGCATCAAGCGGTGGCTGGAGCCCAACGTTGCATTTAAGCTGCCATACGGGCAGTCGACCAGTCTGGCGAGATGACGTCGCAGGGTTTGTTCCTGCCAATACAGTTGAAGGCATGGATTACGCAGGCGCTGTCATCGGTGAGCAAACCTTGCTAGATGTCATGCAAAGCGGTTTGGATGCTGCCGATAGAATCGCGACAGCATTAGAGGTTCAGCGCGATGGGGCGACATTGCCGCCTGTTGAGACCTTCCAAATGTCACCTGCTATGCACCTGTATTTATTGCCTCACCGTTTGCCTGTGAGCCGCGCGCCAAAGCAGTTTGTCGATTTTCAGAATGACGTGACGGCGGCAGGGATTGAGCTTGCGGTTCGAGAAGGCTATGAGTCGATTGAGCATATCAAACGCTACACGGCGATGGGTTTTGGTACCGATCAGGGCAAGACCGGCAACATCAATGGTATGGCGATTGCCGCAAATGCGATGGGCAAAACGATCGAAGAAACGGGAACCACGATTTTCCGCCCCATGTATACGCCAGTGACGTTTGGTGCGTTGGCTGGGCGCGAAGTTGGCAATTTGTTCGACCCAGAGCGTTACACTGCGATGCATGCATGGCACGTCGCTAACGGCGCAAAGTTTGAGAATGTCGGTCAGTGGAAACGTCCGTGGTACTACCCGAAAGGGAGTGAAACCATGGAGGAATCTCTGGCCCGAGAATGCAAGGCAACGCGGGAAAGCGTCGGGATCCTCGATGCCTCGACACTGGGTAAAATCGATATTCAAGGTAAAGACGCGAGAGACTTCCTTAACCGGATCTACACCAATGGCTGGGATAAGCTGGCCCCTGGAAAATGCCGTTATGGTTTGATGTGTCATGAAGACGGCATGGTGTTCGATGACGGCGTAACATCTTGTATTAACGACAGCCACTTCTTGATGACGACAACGTCAGGCGGTGCTGCGGGGGTTTTGCGTTGGCTAGAGCTTTGGCACCAAACAGAATGGCCAGAGCTGGAGGTCTACTTCAGCAGTGTCACTGACCACTGGGCAACGATGACCATCTCTGGGCCCAACAGTCGAAATCTGCTGAAAAAGCTGGTGGGTGATCAAGACATTTCAGAAGACGCGCTGCCGTTTATGAGTTGGAAACCCATGAAAGTGGCAGGTGTGGATGCCCGGGTGTTCCGTATCAGTTTCACCGGAGAGCTGTCGTTTGAGATTAACGTGAATGCCAACTTCGGCATGTATGTGTGGCAACAAGTGATGAATGCTGGCGAGGAGTATGAAATTACGCCTTACGGCACCGAGACCATGCACATTCTTCGTGCGGAAAAAGGGTTCATCATTGTAGGTCAAGACACAGACGGCTCGGTAACACCTCAAGATCTCAACATGGGATGGATAACGGGCAAACAGAAAACGTTCAGCTTTATTGGCCGTCGCTCTTGGGAACGAGAAGACACGTCTCGCACAGACAGAAAGCAATTGGTTGGATTGAAAACCACTGAGCCAAGCAAGGTGATACCGGAAGGAGCGCAAGCTGTCGATAACCCAGACCAACCAATTCCAATGACCATGGTTGGGCATGTTACGTCTTCGTACTACAGTGCCGTACTGGGTTGTTCAGTGGCTTTAGGTCTGATTAAAAACGGCTTAAACCGAATGGGCGACTACGTTTACTTCCCGCTGGCAGACGGGACAACGTTGAAAGCGCAAATTTGCAGCTCTGTTTTTTATGACATGAAGAATGAAAAACCGGGCAAAGCTCATGACAGCGAAGTGAAAGTTGAGACGGACTTTTCGCCATTACGTGAACTTCCTTTGAGCCACTTGGGCAAAGTCAAACCACAACAAGCGGCAGGTGTTCACCTTCATGAACACAAGAATGTCTCACAGCTTGTGCTGCGCGGAGAATCCACGCCAGCATTCGCAGGTGCTGTTGAGAAAACGCTTGGCGTGGCATTGCCGTCGCAGCCATGTACGACAGCGGCCGCCGAGGACGTAGAGGTTTGGTGGTTAGCCCCTGATGAATGGCTTATCGTCAGCCAAGAGCGCGGTGCGGAGCAAATTGAACAAAGTTTGCGAGATGCATTGGAAGGGCATTTTTCCATCACGGATGTAACGGGCGGACAGACGTTACTGACGTTGACAGGATCACATGCGATTGATGTCCTGAAAAAATCTACTTCGTACGATGTCGACGATAGGCACTTTCATGTTGGTCGCTGTGTCGGCACAACGTTTGCCAAGGCTCAGGTATTTTTGAAGCACAGCAGCGAAAATACGTATGAGCTGGTGGTCAGACGAAGCTTTGCAGACTATGTAGGGCTTTGGATCCAAGATGCGGCTGATGAATACGGTATCGCACTGGATTGTTAGCCATATTTAATGCGTCGATTGAGCAGTAAAAACGCCCCAATTTTGGGGCGTTTTTCCGTAAAGGATTTCTTAGATAACCTATTCAAAGCTTGCATGTTTAAAGTGCGGATTGTCGACCAATACCTCAATCGTTGAAATGGTGTCTAAGACAACAAGCTGCTCGGAGCCTTCTACATCCAGTAAGACACATTCATCTTTGTTCTCGTTGCGCCTTGTATCTTGCGCCACACCTTCAATGAGTTCACCTGTTTTCAACGTCAATCGAACCGGATAGTGAAACAGGCAAACGATCTCAATGTAGTCATAATCGGAACACTTAATCATGCTTGTCCTTTTGTTCGAGTTGGGTGTGTTTAGTGCGTTGCGCTTTCGATCATCTTGGACGATTTCTTTGCGCCAACCTGAACAATAAAGATACCCGCAAGCATGCTGATGATAAAGAGGCCGATTGTCGGGCTTTGAGTGCCAGCGAGAGTAATTGCAGGCCCAGGGCAGATACCCGCGAGTCCCCAACCTATACCAAAAAGCGCAGAACCGCTGAGTAACTTAGTGTCTGGTTTGGTGTGACTAGACAGCGTGAACGCTGCTGCAAGTTTAGGAACGTTTTGTTTCTTGATGACAAGGAAATAGCCGGGGATAAACACCATCAGCGCACCGCCCATCACAAAGGCTAAACTAGGATCCCATTGCCCGAATACGTCGAGAAAGCCAATAACTTTTACTGGGTCGACCATGCCGGAGACCATCATACCGAGACCAAACAGCAGGCCGGAAAGCAAAGCGATAAAACGAAACAACATGTCTGCCTCCTTTAGATAAACGCGGTAACAAAAACGGTGATCATCGCTGAAGCCATAAAGACGATGGTGGCGATAAGCGAGCGTGGAGATAATCGACCAATACCGCAAATACCGTGTCCGCTGGTACATCCGTTGGCGAGTTTGGTTCCAACGCCAACAAGAAGGCCTGCAATAACTGCGACAAGAGACGATTGGTCTGCGGGTGTGGAGGCAAGTTCAGGGAAAGGGATTCCCATACTATTGGCGGCTAAGCCAGCCACGATCATTCCGGCGATAAAGAACAATCGCCAATCGATATCACCGCGCTTAGGTGAGAGGAGCCCGCCAACGATTCCACTGATACCAGCAACCTTGCCGTTGAAATACAAAAGGATCAGTGCGGACAGGCCCAGCAACATACCACCAAACAGAGCTTCCCAAGGAAACACACCCCACATACTTGCCTCTCTTCATTTCTTCGAATTCATTTCACTATAAAAACACTTGGTATATTAGTCAATGCTAAAATAGATATTTATATTTAAGTTAATACTAATTAAGGGTGTGAAATGCCAGCGTTGTCCATTAAACGGAGAGGATGAAAGCGAGAGCTTAGCGTGTAGGGAAGGTGAACGAGGAGACGGGATGCTTGCTAGCTAGATAGCACGATAGAAATTTGCCAAATTCCGAATATCTGACACTTGTATCGACGTGAACTTGCCCATGCTAACAGGGAGTTGAGGTCATACAGGTAGTCTTATGAGAAATGTTGTTATCGCTCTGCTCACGCTGTTTTCTGTTTGTCTGATGCCTACGTCTGCGGTTAGCGCGACGCCATCTTCACCCAAGGCTAAATTATATTTTGTTGCACCTAGTGATGGCGAAATTGTGCCCGAAACGTTTAAGGTCGTGTTTGGCTTAAAAGGAATGACGATTGCCCCTGCGGGTGATAATCAGCCGAACTCAGGCCATCATCATTTGCTGATCAATGTCGATTCGTTGGTGGACTTTAGCTTACCGTTACCAGCCACTGACAACATTCGGCATTTCGGTGGCGGGCAAACCGAGACTTTGTTGACCTTGCCCAAAGGCAAGCATACGCTGCAATTGTTGCTGGGCGACCATCTGCATATTCCGCACGACAAGCCTGTGATGTCGGAGAAAATCACCATTACCGTTCGGTAGCGACAAGCTTGTTTACATAAATAAGAAAGGCCGCAATTGCGGCCTTTTTAGCGATGAAACGTATTACGCTTCTGGGTGAATCAAACGTACAGCCAACGAGCCAGCAGCGCGCATCGACTCGATATTGTGGCTCAATACAATGCCGTCTTCTGGGGCAAGGTACTGATGTTCTTCTTCGCCAAAGCTGTCGTATTGACGCGCCAAGATCTGCCCTTTTTTCACGGATTGCATCAATGAAACTTCTGGCAGAATGAAGCCGCCTTGTTCAGCACGCAGGCTCGTCACGCGTGCACTTTCGATGGCAGGTGTCAGCGCATCGACAGAACCTGAAAGGTTGCCGTAGTGCATCAGAATATTGGTTGCGCCTTCCAGCGTTCGCTGAACCATTGCCATGTCAGTGTAACGGCCCATGCCGATTTCAACCGTGATGCTAGGAATACCGTTTTCATTCCATACGGTTTCCAACACACCCGCCTCACCTGGGTCATTCAAAATCGCGTCCGGATTCATCAGGCGCGCCATGTTCAAGGCGTCTTCCAAACGGAAATCAGCGAATACGTAGAGAGGGTATACGGTGCCAGATGTTTGGGTATGAAGGTCAATTGCCAGTTCTGCATTTGGTTTTAGCAAGTTGTGCCAAATGGTGTACAGGTAGCGTTGTGGCTCATTACCGTGTGCGTTACCTGGGAAGAAACGGTTGAGGTTACCGTCAGACACATCTGGGTCTGAAGAGAAAAAGTCACGGCTATGATGCAGCATGCCGGTCAGGTTAACGGTTGGGACGATAGTAATGCTGCCCGCAATCTCTTTACCTTTCAGACTACGAGCGATTGCCTGTGCTGACAGGACGCCATTGTATTCGTCGCCATGAACACCCGCGGTGATCATAATTTTTTTACCAGGCTTTGTTCCTTTAAAAACCCACACAGGCAGGTGCTGCCATTGTGCCAATGCATCCGTCGCGGCGCGGAACCAAAACTTGTGTTGGCCTGATTCTAGCTGGTCTACGTCGAGAGAGCTGATCACGTCCAGACCGTCGATTTTGTTGCCTTTAATATACGTCGTCATGTTCTTTTTCTTGTTTTGAAAAAGGCGAGATTTTCATCTCGCCTTTATTGATAACTCTGTTATTTGCTAACTAGGTAAGCTTACGCGAAGCCAGCCAAATGTGCACCCACAACAGTGACACTTGCGATGACGAAGAGCAAAAGCATAAAACGCCATACAAATTTCGCCCAGTTACCCCAATCAATGCGGCACACACCTAGCGTCGCCATCAAAGACGCAGACGTTGGGACGATAATGTTTGTGAAGCCGTCACCCAGCTGGAATGCCAGAACGGCTACCTGACGCGTGATACCCGCGATATCAGATAAAGGTGCCAATAGCGGCATTGTCAGCGCTGCCTGACCAGAGCCAGACGTTACGAAGAAGTTGAACACTGACTGGAACACGTACATCAACCATGCTGCAACGGCTGATGGCAACTCACTGATTGCGCCGCCAGTATTGTGCAGGATGGTGTTCAGTACGCTTGGCTCAGCAGAACCGCCGCCCAGCAGCAACAATACGCCTTTCGCACAACCTACCAGCAGTGCAGGTGCCAGCATGATGCCTGCGCCTTCTTTGAAAGAAGCTGCTACGTCGTTCAGCGTCATGTTATTCAGCTTAAAGATCATCGCGATGATGGCGACGAAAAAGCCCATGGTGAAGAACTGAGAAGCGATTTCTGGGATGTACCAAGCGTGGGCAACAACGCCCCAAACAACCCAGATGGTCGTGGCGATAACGGTCAAGATAACCAGTGTGTCACCGAGGTTCCAGCGCACTTCACTGTCTTCGACTTTTTTGTCTTTCAGGTAAGCATCAGAGTGGAAGCTGTATGACGCCTCTGGGTTTGCTTTGATGCGCGCTGCGTACATCATGGTGAACGCGATACCGACCAGCGTGAAGCCAGCCCACATGATCATACGGAATGTCATGCCTGACAGAACAGGAACGCCCGCAATACCCTGCGCGATAGCCACAGAGAATGGGTTCATCCAAGATGTTGCAAAACCAACTTGTGTAGCGACGTACGTCACCATCACAGTGGTGATACCGTCGTAGCCTAAGCGAACCATCAGAGGTGCGATGATGATGCAAATGCCACCGCTTCTTCGCCCATACCAAATACGGCACCGCCCAAAGAGAACAGCAAGAAGAGTACAGGGATAAAGAGTGCTTCGCTGCCCTTGGTTTTATCGATCAGTTTCAGGATGCCGTTATCAATGGTGCCGGTACGCATAACGATACCGAAAGCACCACCAATGATGAGCATAAACATGATTACACCGATGGCTGAACCCCATTTAGAACCTGAAACCAGTCCTTCAAACGGGAAATTCATCAGGCCAATGCCACCGCCAGATGCAAAGAACTGAACGCGATTGTAAACCGCATCGCCATTTTCATCGGTGACATAACGGAATGATTCTGGGTTGATAACGGTGCGAGATTTTTCTGCGCCATCAACCATATACGTTACTTGTTGACTGTCAAACTGACCCACAGGGATCAGGTACGTCATTGCTGCGGCAAAAAGGCCAACAAAAAAGATCAGGATCAGGGTGTCGGGCATTTGCCACTTTGACGACGCTGACGACTGGTCTTGAGTCGAAAGGTGTGTTTGAGACATTCCATCATTCTCAAAAGTAAAAGGGGCATAAAATGTCGTAAAAATAGAATAAGAAGTCAATTCATTTTCATATTGCTAACGATATATTCAATTAATCCTTAATTTGAAGCAAAAACAGCATGTAAGGTTGAATAAAAATTGAACTGAAAAAGAGGGGGTATTCATTAAAAGAGTGGATGAAAAATGTACTTATAGGAAGGTGAGCCCGCTTTCCCATTCAATGCGTTATTTCTATGTATGAAGGCGATTGCTACTTCGTGAAGCCAAGTTTTGGTCCGCGCATCACCAGATAAACGGCCAATGCACAGATGGTGAAACCAATAACAGTTGCTGTACTGAATGCTTCATCAAAGAAAAGCCATCCTTGAATGGCTGTGATTGGTGGGACGAGGTAGATCACCGAGGTCACTTTGGAGGCTGCACCTTGTCCAACCATGTATAGGTAGAGCAGAACTGCAACCACTGACAGTGCCAATACTGACCAGACCATGGTCAGGGTAAAGGTCAATGACCACGTCACGTTAAACCCTTCGACGAACCAAGCAAGAGGAAGGAAGACACTCCCGCTGCAACATATTGCCACATTGCGCATGCGACCAAATCGACACCCTGACAGAAGTGCTTTTGATACAAGGTGCCAATGGTAATACCGATCAAGGCTGTGAATACGAAAAGGTAGGCGTAAAACGGTTGGGCATCAGCGTTCCATGTCATCTTGCCTTGAACCACAAAGGCAATACCAATGATGCCTGCGACCAAGCTATCCACTGCGCGGGGTTTAGACGTTCGCTGGAAAGGTTATTAACAATGAGTGCTGTCAAAATCGGTTGGAAGCCAACCAACAAGGAAGAGAGACCCGCAGGCATGCCAAAGCCAATCGCGGCGAAAACGCCGCCTAAATAGAACCCGTGGATCATCAGTCCAGATGCGAGCACATGAAAAAGGGCTCGCCCTTGAGGCATGGTAGGTTTCATTAAACCAAGGATGACGATAAAGACAATGACGTTCAGCACCATGCGAATAAACAAGAAGGTGGCTGCGTCCGCATAAGGAAGTCCAAACTTCGCGCCAATAAACCCAGTGCTCCACAAAACAACGAAGATGAAGGGGATGGCAGTCTTCAGCATGGGCGACAATCCTTGTGCTTACGTGAATTAACGGCTTGCAAAGTGATTAAAACGTATCCAGTTTTGTATCACAAGTGTTGTGCGACCATCAGGTAAAGGCCGACGAAATATTGCGCTCATTGTTCGCTTTTGTTGTAACACCTCAATGTGTGATTTCAGGTGCAGGCTAATGTCTGGCTACATTGTGTCTATCTAGGCGTGGTTTATGGTGGGCTAAAAGTGAGAGATGAATGGTCGTGTTGGACTCGAGTCTTATACACAGTGCCCGCTAGCTACGAGCACTGTTATTTGTTTTGCCTATCCGATGATGCTCATTTCATTCACCGTAAACGTTTCAACGGCATCAGATGTCGCTTCCACGTAATCTTTAAGGTGTTGTGCATTCATGTGGTTTTGCCAAAGTTCGCGGTTTACCCAGTTTTCATAGAAGACAAAATGCGCAGGGTTGTCATTGTCTTGGTGAAGGTCATATTGGAGGCACCCTTCTTCCGCTCGCGTGATATCGATAAGCTTTAGCAGTTCAGCTTTAACCAGTTCGATGCTGTCTTCTTTGGCGATGATATTCGCGACAATTGTTAATTTACTCATCGTGTTATTCCTTTTTATTTCTGTATTGGGAAAATTTTGGCTTAACGCTCTCTGGTATCTCGTTCTGAATCGCCTGTCATTGTGTGAGCCATTGGTGTTTCGATGTACAAAGGTTAGGTGTTTCTGCTGTTGGGATAAACAGACTAATCTTTAAATGATTATCAAAATATTTTTGATAATGAGGAAGGGCAGTGTGCAAATTAACGATTTGAAAATTGTGCTTAAAGTGGCAGAGCTGCGGAGTATTACGGCGGCAGCGACACAATTGGACATGCAAGTAGCGGCAGCGAGTGCAGCAGTGAAGCGCGTTGAACGCACGTTGGGCATTGAGTTGTTTGTCAGAACAACGCGCAGTCTGCGGCTCTCTTCGGCGGGCGAAAGGTATCTGCCTCAGTGTGAACAAGCTCTGCAAATGCTTGAGCAGGCCAAACGGAATGTCAAAGAAGGCCTCGACGTTATTGATGGTGAGCTACGAATCTCAATGTCTTCAGATTTGGGTAGAAACAGGGTTCTACCTTGGCTAGACGAATTTATGGATGCTTACCCCAGTGTTAGCTTGCGCACCAGCGTCAGTGACAGCAATGTCGATTTTTATCGCGATTCGATAGACATGGCACTGCGCTACGGGTCGCCGGGAGAAGCCAATGTCTTTGGGTTTAAGCTTTGTAATGTTCCACGCCTGCTCTGCGCCGCACCGTCATACCTTGAAAAGTATGGTGTACCCTCGCACCCAAAGGATCTCAAAGGTCACAATGCGCTGCTATTTCAGCTGCAAAACATCCTGCATGATGTATGGGAGTTTGATGATGGTCAGAATAAACACAAAGTGAAAGTGAGCGGAAATCGTGCATCGGATGATGCCGAGTTAGTGAGACGCTGGTGCGCAGCGGGCAAGGGTATTGCGGCGAAATCCGCACTCGATATGTCTGGCGATTTGTTAGAAGGTAAGGTTGTTCCATTGATGGAGGATTACCCGCCGATATCCTCGGAACTTTGGCTTGTGTTTCCGAGCAGACAATCCATCACTCCAGCGGCGAGATTGCTCAGAGAGATGCTGAAAGACAAGTGTGAGGCGTTACTTAACCAGTTGGTTGAGCAAGATATAATTAAATCCAGTCGTTTGTCCTAAAGGCAAGGATACTCGTAGCGCGCGGCATCAAAGCCATCGACTTCTTTCCTATCGATGCAGTAAAAGCCAAAAGATTCATAGAAATTACGAAGACGTGGCCTGTCGCCATGACAGTCGCAGCGTAGCCAGCGTTTTCCATTGTCTTTCGCCATTGTCACCATGCATCGAGAACGCGATGCCCGATACCTTTCGTGATGAATTCATCACCGATGACGAGCTTATGAAAGAAAAGACTGTCATTGGTGGTGATTTCTGGCCAGAAGAGTTCATCTTCCTCCAACACAAAAACGCCGCCAATGGCTTGGCCTTTATCCATCACCATATACAGGCTGTCCGCACCATAAGCACCCACCAGTGCCTCAATCGAGACTTCTTCCGGTTCCCATAGCGGGATTCCTGCCGTTCTCAAACGGTGGATAGCCTGCATCAGATAACGGTGTATCAGAGCCCAATCTTCAGGGTTGGATGATTTGGTCAGCGTGTAAGGCATTTTAGGTCTCAACTGTAGAGCGGATTATGCAATTTTAGCTGAATGTTAACGTCAACTTTGCTCCGATGCTGCGAGCGTTTTCTTAAGTCCACGATTTTTGTTCAGTTCAATTTTGTATGCGGCCATGAGCGTAGAGAGATCTGCAACTTTGATGGTGCATTCACCGTCGTTGTTCATGGAATCAAGGGCATCATTGTTTAAGCGAATGAGCGTATTTCGCATCGCTTGGGTATCGGTCGTAATTGGCATTTTTATTGATTTACTTGTTATTACAGGGCTATTTAAGCAAAAAGCAAAAATGAAGTTTAGTGCTTTATGGAAAATGCGACCGAGTTTGTTGCTAAATTAAGCGAAAAACGGGATTTTGAGCTCAAAAGAGCTGAAAATCCCTAGTCTGAGTGGCCGATATCTTATTGAGGTAGAATGACTTCTTCTACGTTAAAGCCTTTCTCACCCGCAACACGTAGGAATCGGGCAAGTAATTCATCAGAGACGGTAGGCGTTCTTGCAAGTAACCAGAGATAGTCTTTGTTGTAGCCAGAAATAAAGGCGTAGTCGTAGTCTTCTCCAAGCTCGTAAACCACATAAGAAGAATAAAACGGGCCAAAGAACGAGACTTTAAGGTGGCCAATGCTCGGGTCGTCCACGAAGTAAGCTTTGCCGATTGCTTCAGACCATTCGTTGTCTTCAGCATTAAAACCACGGTTAATGACGTTAATGCCGCCATCTTCTCTTGGGACATATTCTGCGGTGACTTTTGTCAGGCCACGTTCAAAAGAGTGGTCAAGCCTTGCAATCTCATACCATTTACCGAGGTAGCGAGACTCGTCAAATTGGGTGACGGGCGCAACGCCTTCAGGAATGGACTGGCAAGCAGTGAGCGCAAAAACTGACAGTAAGATAAGGAAGCGTTTAAACATAGAAACTCTCTTTTATTTTGGTTTTAGAGTTAGTTACGAGATTGCGTACGTTATTGATCACTGTTTCTTTCAATCAGCAATTCGGCAATGGCTTCTGCAAGCGCGGCGTGTCCTTCTTCGTCCATGTGCAGGCCATCAATGGGAGAGGCTTCGCACACTTCGCTGGCATCGAGGAATTCACACATTTCCTCTTGCGCCACGACGCTGAAATGTTCAGACAGTTCGAGGGATTTCTCTCGACCATTGCGAAAACCCAACGCCCAGTTATTGTCATCGTGCATAGGGGGTGGAGAGACAATCAGGATTTGAGGCATGGGGTAAGAGGCATTGTCTGTGTCGCGTATTTGATTAATGAGTTTACGGATACCTTCGGCTACCCAAGCAGGCTCAGACGGGAACTGGGATTTCAGATCATTCGTCCCCAACATTATGACTACCCAGTCGAGAGGGCGGTGCGTGAGCAGAACCATGGGTAGGGCTGCACTGCCATCTCGGTAAGGCTTCATTGGGTCGTTCCACACCGTAGTTCGACCGTTCAATCCTTCTTCCAGCACATACCAATGTTCTTCAGGCGACGTATTTTGGTTGAGGTGCTCCTCCAATCGAGACGTCCATCTTACACCTTCAGGCCAACGCTGAGCATTGGTCGGGTTGTAGCCCCAAGTGTTTGAATCACCGAAGCATAGTATCCGTGGCATTGTTCTTCCTCTTTCCAGTCACAGCCATACAGTTTATACCCAAGTTGCACAATTAAGGAGGAGAAAACCGGATATTTGGTGTCGTTTTTTGACGCTTTTACTTTTTGGCATGTCGCCTGTTGAACACTCGTCATGAATAAAAACGCCCATGTTAACGGAGATATACCCAAACAACGTGAGAGCAGGTTGTTTGGGTATGGAAGCTAGGCCACTAATGAGGGTTCAGCCATGACAGACAGTGACAAAAGTCTCCTCCAAGCAAGAGCAGGCGCGGCAAGACACAACACCTCCGTCGATCAATCCACCCGACGCGTTCCCATTAACTTACGGCAATCGGGTCCCACACCCGTTGAAATGCTGATATCCACTCGCGTTCGTAAGTCCCCCTATTGGCACCTCGCTTTTGAAGCGGGTTGCTGGCGTGCAACCGTTTATAACCGAATTTACCACCCTCGTGGCTATGTGCTTCCCGAAGACGGTGGAGCCATGGTCGAGTACGATGCGCTCGTGAACCATGTGACGATGTGGAACGTGGCTGTTGAGCGACAAATTCAGGTCAAAGGGCCAGACGCGGAAAAGTTTGTCGATTTCGTGATCACACGTGCCGCAAACCTGATAAAACCGATGCACGGGAAATACGTCATTCTTTGCAATGAAGAAGGTGGGATCCTCAACGACCCTGTGCTGCTGCGCCCGGCAGAGGATGAGTTCTGGTTCTCCATTTCAGACAGTGATTTGGAGTTTTGGCTCAAGGGCGTAAACATTGGTAAAGGCTTCGATGTCTCCATCGCCGAAATTGACGTTGCGCCTCTACAAATTCAGGGACCGAAATCGGAGGCACTGATGGCCGACCTCTTTGGCCCTGGAGTCAGTGATATTCCGTTTTATGGCCTGATGGAAGGTAACCTAAATGGCGCGGATGTCATTATCTCGCAGACCGGCTTTACCGGCGAAAAAGGGTATGAAATCTACTGTAAAGACGCCACGCTGCATGCTGAGACCGTTTGGTATGCCGTATTAGAGGCAGGTAAAGCTCATAATCTTATGGTTATTGCACCTGCCCACCATCGCCGTATTGCTGCGGGCATTCTTTCCTGGGGGCAAGATCTCGATCAGGAAGTCTCGCCATTCCAGTGCAACCTTGCCTATCAAGTACCGCGCAACAAAGACGGCGACTACATCGGCAAAGCCGCGTTGGAGAAAGCGAGAGATGAGATTGAAGCAGGAAATTCACCCTACAAGCTAGGTATGGTTGGCATAGTGTTCGGTGGCGAACCTGTTACGGACTACGCCAACGACTTTTGGCTCATTCACGGCGAAGATGGCGGTGACGCGATCGGTTACGTCACATCACCTTGGTACAGCCCAGAGTTAGAAACGAACATCGCACTTTGCCATGTGCCTTGGGGCATGAGGGATGTCGGCACCAAATTGAAGGTGGCTCTGCCGTCTGAATATGGTGGAGAAGTTGTCGATGCAGAGGTAGTTGATGTACCCTTCCGCCCTTCCGTTAATCCAAATTCTCGTGAAGTGGCGAAAGATCGCGGCAGCGACTTCGTCGATTAACAGCAGTGGGTGCCGCCCTTGCTGCACCCACTACTCTCCTCAGGCGACAATTTAATGATCATGGATTCACTCTCTGGCAGCGATAATCGAGTGCCGCATCAAGCCGATCTTGCTAAAGCAGCATCATCGCTTGTGGCGAATGCATCGATTGAGGCCACACCAAAACAAATTGCTGATCTGGGCAATAAAGCACCGGATTGGATGCAAGAGGGTATGCGCATCTATGTTCCTGCTTTGCCCAATGCAGATTTTGGTGATGCGATAAAGGCCAGTGAAACCCTTCTGGCTTGGGGAATGAAACCTGTGCCTCATCTTCCCGCGCGAATTGTGCCAGACACTGAAACGCTGACCGGCTGGCTAGCATCTATGCAGCGTATTGGTGTGAAAGAAATACTGCTTATCGCCGGGGATACAGAAACACCAGCAGGACCGTTTCCTGATACGCTTGCACTTATAAAATCAGGGTTACTTTCTGAGTATGGTCTGACAGGTTTTGGCGTCGCCGGACACCCGGAAGGGCATCCCCATGCCGACGACGAGGCATTGCTGAATGCGATGCGCTATAAACGCGATTACGCAGTGGCACATGACCTAGATTTTTGGGTCGTCACACAGTTTTCTTTTGATGAGGAATCACTCATTAGCTGGCTTGACCGACATCAAGCCATTCTCGAATCCGTTCCTGTCTACTTGGGCCTCGCGGGTCCAACTCGGCTTAAAAACTTACTGGCCTATGCCGCACAGTGCGGAGTCGCAACGTCGGCGAAAGCGTTGAGTAAAAACATGAATGCAATGAGGCTGCTTAGGCCTTGGAAACCTGATGCGCTATTCCAAGCCTTGAGTAAGTACAAAGCGTCGCATTCAGCGACGCCGCTTCAGGGGGTTCACCTTTTTCCTTTTGGCGGCTTGCAGCAGTCCAACCAATGGTTGTCATCGGCACATTTGCTTGTGTCGTAATGAAGTTGGGATAGCAGGTATGAATAATCACAATAATGCAGTACTGGCAGAATCATCTATGACAGTTTTACCTCCACCGGGTTCGCCGGATATCGACATTGCGCGTGCAGTGAAACCTTGGCCGATTTTTGAGGTGGCACAGCGTAAATTGGGTGTTGCACCGCACGCACTCATTCCTTATGGACATTACAAAGCAAAGTTGGATTTGGCGCAGATTGATGCGACCAAGCAAGGAAAGCTTGTTCTGGTAACAGCGATTACACCCACACCTGCGGGAGAGGGGAAAACAACTACCAGTATCGGATTAACCGATGCGCTGAACAGTATCGGCGTGAATGCCAGTGTGTGTTTGAGAGAGCCGTCACTTGGGCCTTGTTTTGGCGTTAAAGGCGGTGCCGCAGGTGGTGGTCGTTCGCAAGCGATCCCGATGGAAGATTTGAATTTACATTTTAACGGTGACTTCCATGCGATTACGTCTGCGCATAACTTGTTGGCAGCACTCATTGATAATCACATTCACTGGGACAATGAACTCGATTTAGACCCGCGCCGGATCACCTGGCGTCGCGTCATGGACATGAACGATCGCGCGCTTCGCCATACGTTGGTCGGCCTTGGTGGTCCTGCGCACGGTCAGCCGCGCGAGTCAGGTTTCGATATCACGGTTGCCTCCGAAATCATGGCGATTTTGTGCCTTTCTGAAGACCGTAAAGACCTGCAGCGTCGCTTGGGTAACATCATCATTGGCAGAGATACCAGTGGCAGACCTGTCACTGCTCGCGAGTTGGGCGCAGACGGCGCGATGACGGTACTGCTGAAAGATGCGATCCAGCCGAACTTGATCCAAACACTAGAGCATAACCCTGCACTCATCCACGGCGGCCCGTTCGCTAATATTGCCCACGGTTGTAACTCTGTGATGGCAACGCGCACCGCGATGGGATTGTCAGACGTGGTCGTGACAGAGGCGGGTTTTGGTGCGGATTTAGGCGCTGAAAAGTTTATCCATATCAAGTCACGTATTTCGGGGTTAGAACCCGATGTCGCCGTACTTGTCTGTACTGTGCGCGCATTGAAAATGCAGGGAGGTTTGGCGAAAACCGAGCTTGATGAACCGAACTTGGACGCACTGTCAAAAGGTGTAGTGAACCTTGAACGCCACATCCAAAATATGCAGAAGTTTGGCCTGAACCCTATTGTGGCGGTTAACCGTTTCCCAACCGATTCAGCGCAAGAACTCACCGCTATCAAAGAAGTGTGTTTGAAGATGGGAGCACGCGTTGAAGAAGCCACGCACTGGGCAGAAGGGGGCGAAGGAGCGAAAGCGGTCGCAGAGGCGGTGAAAACGGTACTTGAAACCGAAGAGGTAAACGTTAACTACCTCTACGAGGATGCGCAGCCAATCGACGAAAAAATTCGTACGGTTGCTACCGAGCTCTATGGAGCAGCGGATGTGCAATTTAACATCGCAGCGCAAAAGCAGTTGGATGAAATTCATGAGCTGGGCTTTGGTCACTTGCCGGTTTGTATCGCCAAAACGCCTTATAGCTTCTCTTCAGAGGCCAGTGAGTTGGGCGCGCCAGAAGGGCATGTTTTGCCAGTAAGAGAATTACGATTGATGGCAGGTGCAGGCTTTGTTGTCGCAATATGCGGTGATGTAATGACCATGCCGGGTTTACCGAAAAAACCGGCTGCGCTAAACATTTCGCTGGACGATGATGGCGAGATTGTCGGCTTGTTTTAAGTCGCATCAACAAAAAAGGTATTAAAAAACGCCACGTCATGTGGCGTTTTTTGTTACTTGGCGCATAGGGCAGGAATCAACCCAAATGCATAGCTAACATGCTCTTTAACCAACGAAGAAAAGAGTATGCAGTGATGAGCAACAAGGAAGAATACACTTACAAAGAGCGTCTTGTAGAACTGGACACTGAGCGTCAGTTTCGTATCGGTGAAGGCAAAATCAGTGGCTACCTTTCCGTTTTGCTGGGGGCACTCAGCTTACTGGCCGTGCTTGCTTATCTTTACCCGTCGGTTCTGACCACGACGGAACTTCGCCAAGCGTACGATGCTGAAAAGTTGCAGGAAGTGTTGAAGTACGGCATGTACTTTTCCCTGTTCTTCGGCAGTATGACGCACTTTTTGAAAAAGTATCGCCGTTATGGATGCACAGGTATTCTTCTGACCCTCATCGCGTTTGCATTGGGTGGATACAAGGTGCCGGTCGGCCCTGTTGATGCCCAAACATTGTCACTGGGCGTGGATTGGTTGATATTGGCATTGCTCGGCTCTGCAGCTATCTTCGTGACATTAGAAAAGCTTTTACCCAAGTATAAAAATCAGGTTATTTTGCGCCCTGAATGGGAAACTGATTTCCTGTATTTTTGCTTCAACCATCTCGCGATTTCCGCCATCCTGATTTACGCCAACTATCACACCAGCCATTTCGATTGGGCGGTAAGTGCTTCTTTCCAATCTAGCTTTCAATCTTTACCTTTCCTTGCTCAGTTCATGATTGTGCTTGTTGCTGCAGATTTTGTGCTGTACTGGGAGCACCGTTTGTTCCATGAGGTGAAGTGGTTCTGGCCTGTCCATGCCGTGCACCATTCTGTCGAAAACTTGGATTGGCTGGCAGGGTCACGTGGTCACTTTATTCAGGTGTTCTCGGAGCGTGCCATGGTGTTAGTACCGCTCTACTTGCTGGGGCCGTCAGAATCGGTGTTGAATGTATATGTAGTATTTGCCGCACTGCAGGCGGTACTAATTCACTGCAATACCAGACTGTCATTTGGTCCACTGAAGTACATCTTCGTGACCCCGCAATTTCACCATTGGCACCACGGCTCAGAAAAGCCTGCGATTGATACAAACTATGGTGCACATCTTGTGTTGTTTGATTGGCTATTTGGCACCATGCATATGCCAAAACAGCATTGGCCTGCTGAATACGGCACCACCAAGCCGCTGCCAAAATCCATCATCGGGCAGACGATTTATCCTTTGAAAGCCGTTTTAAAAATGCTCAAAACAAACAGAGCTTAACAACACTCTTTGCGTGCGATTGACTGACGCATTCCTGATAGTTCCTGTCGCAATCGCACCGCTGATTCACCCCCTTGTTGGTTAACTTGAACTACATATAAAGAGAAAACCAACGCGGGTAGACAAGATGTCGAACAACAATCCAATTGCAGCCGCTTTGCATCGGGATTCCATCATTATTGATGGGCTGATTATTGCGAAATGGAACCGTGCTCTGTTTGAGGACATGGCGAAAGGTGGCCTCACGGCAGCGAACTGTACCGTGTCTGTGTGGGAGGGATTTCAGGCCACGGTCGACAACATCGTTGAGTTCAATCAACTGATGCAGGAAAACAATGACCTAATCCGCCCCGTTCGCACCATCGAGGATATCTTCCGCGCCAAGGAGGAAGGGAAAACAGGCATTATGCTTGGCTTCCAAAACGTCCACGCGTTTGAAGACAAACTGGGCTACATAGAAATCTTTAAAAAGCTTGGTGTTGGCATTGCTCAGATGGCATACAACACCCAAAACTTGGTGGGCACTGGCTGCTACGAGCGAGACGGTGGGTTATCCGGCTTTGGCCGCGAAGTGGTCGCGGAAATGAACCGTGTCGGCATCATGTGTGACCTTTCCCACGTTGGCCCTAAAACCTCTGAAGAAGTCATTCTCGAGTCGAAAAAGCCAGTCTGTTACTCCCACTGCTTGCCGCTTGGCTTGAAAGAGCACCCCCGAAATAAATCCGATGAAGAGTTGAAGTTTATTGCCGACCACGGTGGCTTTATCGCGTCACCATGTTCGCCCCTTTCCTTAAAAACGGCATCAACTCAACGATTGAAGATTATGTCGAAGCAATAGATTACATCGTGGATTTGGTTGGTGAAGACTGCGTGGGGATCGGCACGGACTTTACGCAAGGTCATGACCAAGCCTTTTTCGAATGGATCACCCATGACAAGGGCTATGCCAGAAGGCTGACGCGATTTGGCGAGATCATCAATCCGAAAGGTATTCGTACCGTTGGAGAGTTTCCAAACCTCACTGAAGCACTGCTCGCGAATGGCTGGTCACCAGAGAAAGTCCAGAAAATCATGGGCGGTAACTGGGTCAACGTATTGAGAGACGTTTGGGGCGAATAGAAGCGTTAACAGAGAGGATTGAATAATGGGAAAGCATGCCCCTGAGATACCGATTGAAGTGGACGATGAGACTGGCGTTTGGAGTACAGATGGCTTGCCCATGCTGTATGTGCCGAGACACTTTTTCATCAACAACCACGCGGCAGTCGAAGATGCGATAGGCGAGGAAGTCTATGCAGATTTGCTCTACAAAGCGGGCTATAAATCTGCTTATTTTTGGTGTGAGCAGGAAGGGGAAACGCACGGCATCTCGGGTGCCGAGGTGTTTGACCATTACATGAAACGCCTATCCCAGCGCGGTTGGGGGCAGTTCTTCATTGAGCAGCTAGATGTGGCGCAAGGTACTGCCAAGGTGCGCCTAGAGAATTCAGCCTTTGTTTATTACTACGGCAAGGTAAACCGCAAGGTGGACTACATGTTCACGGGTTGGTTTGCTGGTGCCATGGATCAAGTCACGGAAAGTGTAGGTTTCCCAATCAAGACCGTTGCCACCCAGCTGCAAAGCGCATCAGAGGATGGGGTGGAGTTTGGCCTGTTTGAGGTGAAGCCTATCGGGTAATGCCAAAAGGAAGCAAAAAGGCTCAGGAAAGAAGTCTGCTTCCATTGCGTATAAGGAAGTGCAATGTCTCAGTTCGATGCGATTTTTCAGCCGCTCGCGATCAATAAGCTCACGATCCGAAACCGTGTAATTAGCACCGCGCACGCCGAGGTCTATGCGACAGAAAACGGCATGCCCACCGAGCGATATATCAAGTACTACGAAGAAAAAGCCAAGGGTGGAATTGGACTCTGTGTATGTGGCGGTTCAAGCCTGTATCCATAGATAGTCCTCAAGGCTGGTGGAAGTCGGTCAACATGGCATCGGATGATGTCATTCCACATCTTCAAAACCTCGCGGATGCCATGCATAAGCATGGCGCACACATCATGATTCAGTTGACCCACATGGGACGCCGCTCTCGTTGGGACGGTGGAAATTGGCCTAGCTTGATGAGCCCGAGTGGTATTCGTGAGCCAGTACACCGTGCGACCTGTAAAACCATCGAACCAGAGGAAATTTGGCGCGTGATCGATGACTTTGCCAAGGCAGTGAAGCGTGCGAAAGACGGTGGGTTAGATGGTGTTGAACTGTCCTTTGCGCACCAACATTTAGTGGATCAGTTTTGGAGCCCACGGGTGAATCGTCGCACCGATGAGTGGGGCGGAAGCTTTGAAAACCGTATGCGCTTCGGCACCGAGGTATTGAAAGCCGTACGAGCAGAAGTTGGGCGAGATTATGCAGTCGGCATTCGCATGACTGGCGATGAATTTCATCCCGATGGCCTAGACCATGAAGCGATGAAAGAGATCGCAGCTTATTACGACAGCCTTGGCTTGATTGATTTCTTCAGTGTTGTCGGCTCAGGCTGCGACACCCACAACACCTTGGCCAATGTTATTCCCAACATGACTTATCCCCCAGAGCCTTTTATCCACTTGGCGGCTGGTATCCGAAGTGTGGTGAGCGTGCCTGTCATGCATGCGCAGAACATTAAAGATCCGGTTCAAGCAGCACGCGCACTGGAAAGCGGGTTGGTCGATTTTGTCGGTATGACAAGGGCGCACATTGCCGATCCGCACCTCATCACCAAAGTGAAGCTGGGGCAGACGGATCAAATTCGCCAATGCGTGGGAGCAAACTATTGTATCGATCGCCAGTACCAAGGCATCGATGTGTTATGCGTACAAAATGCCGCGACCTCTCGCGAGTCACACCTTCCGCATAACATCTCTAAAACTGATGGCCCAATCCGTAAGGTTGTTGTCGTTGGTGGTGGCCCTGGCGGCATGGAAGCCGCGCGCGTATGCGCAGAGCGAGGGCACAAGGTCACGCTATATGAAAAGGGCAGCGAACTTGGCGGACAAATCTCCTTGGCTGCTCAAGCGCCACAGCGCGAACAAATCGCAGGGATCACACGCTGGTTTGATTTAGAACTGCGTCGGTTGGGCGTCAATCTGGTGTTCGATACCGCGGCAGATGAGCAAACGATTCTAAGCGAAAACCCTGACGTCGTTGTATTGGCTGTTGGCGGTAAGCCATTTATCAATCAAATGCCTGAATGGGGTGGCGATGACGGCTTGGTGGTGTCTACGTGGGATATTTTGAGTGGTGCAGTTGAACCGGGCAAGAATGTGGTGATTTATGACACCATCTGTGAGTTTGCTGGTATGTCTGTTGCCGACTTCCTTGCAGCAAAAGGTTCTCTCGTTGAGCTGGTCACCGATGACATTAAGCCGGGTGTCGCGGTAGGCGGTACAAGTTTCCCTACTTATTACCGCAGCCTCTATGAGCGAGAAGTGATTATGACACCAGACCTCACACTGGAGCAGGTTTACAGGGAAGGCGACAAAATCATCGCTCGTTTTGAGAACGAATACACTGGCGTTAGAGAAGAACGTGTGGTTGACCAGGTAGTGGTTGAGAATGGCGTGAGACCGGATGAGGCACTCTATTACGCGCTGAAAGATGGCGCGCGAAACAAAGGGCAGGTCGATATCAATGCGCTCTTTGCCTTTGAACCGCAACCTGCGTTTTCTGAATCCGGCGACGGTTATCTGCTCTTTAGAATTGGTGATTGCGGCGCGCCAAGAAACATCCATGCAGCCATCTACGATGCCCTGCGGATATTTAAAGATCTCTAAATGTCTGCGAGGTAGAAGCGCATGTGGTCATCAATCGTCGGCGTGGTTCTTGTCATCGCCATTGTGCTTTTCATTGTTGGGGCGTTAAAGCGGGTTCGATTGTGGCGGCGGGGCAAATCTAATCCCGTTCCCTTTGTTGCCGCTATATCGTCGATCCCAAGGCGGTATTTGGTCGATCTGCATGATGTGGTAGCAAGAGATAAAACCTTCGCCAACACCCATGTGGCAACCGCCGGAGGGTTAGTCGCGTCAGTGATATTGATGCTCGTCGTGTTTGTCTTTGGCATCGGTAATTTGGTGACGTATTCACTCATGGCACTAACGTTTGCTGGCATGGCTTACGGTGCCATGAAGGTGAAAAAGCGGAGAGACAACCCACCGTCCAACCTATCAAAAGGTAACTGGCAAAGACTGCCCTTTTCGCTGCTCGCGTTTGCAAGTTCCGGTTTTATCTTGTCAGTCTTATTATTATTCGGTGCGCACAGCGAACCTCTGGTGTTGGTCGCTTTGTGTTTGGCAGGCGTGATTTTTGGTCTTGCTGAACTCTTCTTTGGCGTATTCAGTGGCGGGCCGATGAAGCATGCGTTTTCGGGCGCGATGCATTTAGGGTTCCACCGTCGACAAGAACGTTTTGGCGGCGGGCGTTCAACCGGATTAAAACCCATTGACCTCAATGAACAAACGCTCGGGGTGGAGAAAACCAAAGACTTTTATTGGAATCAACTGTTAGGGTTTGATGCCTGTGTGCAATGTGGTCGCTGCGAAAAGGTGTGTCCTGCGTTTGCGGCAGGTCAGCCATTGAACCCGAAAAAGCTGATTCAAGATCTGGTCGTCGGCATGGCTGGCGGCACTACCGAAAAGTATGCTGGAAGCCCTTATCCCGGAAAGCCTGACACGCCCTGTCAGGGCGCACCCGATAAACCTTTGTTTGAAGGGTTGCTTAGTGCTGATACGGTTTGGTCGTGCACAACCTGTCGCGCATGCGTTGAAGAATGTCCCATGATGATTGAGCACGTTGATGCCATTGTCGACATGCGACGTCACCTAACGTTAGGCAAAGGGCAAACGGCAGGTAAAGGTGTCCAAGCACTCGACAATCTCATTACCACAGATAATCCAAATGGCTTTTCACCCACTAACCGCGCGAATTGGTCGGTGGATTTAAAGGTCGATCAGCTTAAAGAAGTGGGTAAAACCGATGTCTTACTTTGGGCGGGCGATGGCGCGTTTGATCTGGCGTATCAACGCACACTGCGCGCCGTGGTTTCGCTACTTCGCGCGGCGAATGTCGACTTTGCCATTCTTGGCAATGAAGAACTAGACAGTGGCGATTTAGCGCGACGCCTTGGTGACGAAGCTACATTTCAGCGACTCGCCATTGCCAATGTAAAGACGCTGAACAAGTACCAGTTCAGCTTGATTGTCACGCCCGATCCACATGCCTTCCATGTAATCAAAAATGAGTATCCCGATTTTGGTGGCAACTATGACGTGATGCATCACACCGAGTATCTCGCAAAGCTTACCGAGCAAGGAAAGCTTGCGTTCAACGAAGGGAAATCTCAGGCCGCAACCTACCATGACCCTTGTTATCTCGGGCGATATAACGGTGGTTACGACGCGCCTCGTTACCTTCTTAATGCGATGGGTATAGAGGTAAAAGAGATGGAACGTTCAGGCTATCGCTCGCGGTGTTGTGGCGGCGGTGGCGGTGCGCCAGTCACTGATATTCCCGGTGAAAACCGTATACCTGATATGCGTATGCAAGATGTGAGAGACGTGAATGCTGAGTTGGTGGCGGTAGCCTGTCCTCAGTGTGCGGTCATGCTGGAAGGGGTTGTAATGCCAAGGCCGGAGGTGAAAGACATCGCAGTCATGTTGTTGGAGTCCTTGGCTGAGGACACTCAGTTGGAACAGAAAGTGGGATAGGGGGCAAAAATGAACGAGATTTTACGGCGAGACCCCCGAAAAGAACGCATCGTAAGAAATCGTCTGCATCCGGCGTTTGATGAGGTATCTGCCGCTTCCAATCTGTTGGCGGGCGGGATAAACCGAAAAGATCCGCATCATATTGGCACTCTCAGTGCTGAAGGCATCAAGCGTATTGATCGCTCTGGTGCCGCCATTGCGAAAGGTATGGCGAAACAAAGCAAGAAAACCGTTTACCGCTTCAGGCCGTCGAATCACCAGAGGCATATATCGTCGTATTTTCCGATGCAGACTCCGAGAGACTCACCGTTTTGGATAAAGACATGCTGGGGTTGGCGCATCAATTCGCGAGTGCGAACTCTGTGTCGACGGCGGTCTTGTTTATCTCGCTTTATCCGCGAAGCGATGACTTTTCCGCTGCCGGGGCGAATCGCGTCCTTACCCTCATCAATGAAGACTATTCGCCAGAGATGTGGCTTTCTCATCTCTTGGGGATTGAGGAGAGCTTGAATCCAAAACATTGGATTTTTGCCGATGGCACCTTGTGTGGCAGTGATTTAGCAAGAAGGTTGGCGGTTAAACTCAATGAGCGACCTGTTACGCGCGGAAAATACTATGCAGAAGGCAGGATCAATTGCGGTTCTGGTGATGTGTCAAAAAGCGTAGAACGCGAGGTTACAAAGATCCTGTTGGTCGAAGAACAAGTGGCCGATCCAATTGCTGGGTTTACGACAGAAGCGGAGCCGCTTCCATCAATGGAAGAGATGGCGGTGAAGCGAGATATTGACGATCTTGGCCAAGTGGCGGTAGATCCCGCCAATATTCCTCTCGCAGAAACACGCTTTATTCTCTCTGCGGGTAACGGTGTCCGTAATTGGGCCTTGTTCCATCAGTGTGCGAAAACACTGGGTGCGACGGAAGGAGCAAGCCGTGTTGCCGTCGATAATGGCTACATGCCAAGAGCGACGCAAGTGGGCGCGACAGGCACTTATGTGAATGCCAAAGTATATATCGCCGTAGGTATTTCCGGAGCAATCCAACATCTTCAGGGCATGACCCACTGTGACACCGTCATTGCGATCAACGCGGATCCTAATTGTGACATGGTGAAGCGGGCGGATCTGAGTGTGATTGCCGATAGCAGCGACGTGATGCAGGCTCTGATCAATGTGATGGGTGGCACCAACGCAGAGGAGGCATTTGATGATGTCGGGTAATAAAACCTTGGTGCTGGTATCCGAAGGACTGCACCCGCTTTCATCTCGTGCAAGGCGCGCCGAAGGCGATGCTAGAGCGCTGGAAATGGCGCTTCAACAAGATGACTCGCTTGAGGTTGTCTTTGCTGGTGATGCTTCGTCGGCAGCACTCAGAGAATACTTGGGCATGGGACTCAAAAAGCTCAATGTTCTTTCTGTGTCAGACAATGCCGACTATGCAAAGGCTTTGTCTGTTTACGCAAAGCAAGGTCAATTCTCGGTGATACTTTGCGGTGCAAGAGCCGAACACGGTGAGTCCTCCGGTATGGTGCCTTATATCGTTGGAGAGGCGGTAGGGGCTGCAATAGTCCCGGAAGTGGTTGGTGTGCTTACGCAATCAGATAGCCACGTTGAAGTGCTACAAGCGTTAGCGGGCGGGCAACGAAGAAAGCTTCGTGTCAGCTTGCCTGCGGTGCTGATTGCCAGTGCGTCTGCTCCCGCACCAAGGCAAAGTGCTTTTACGGTGGCACGCGATGGAGTCATCAACGTTTGGGAAGTGAAAGCTGAAACGGATACGGCGAAAGAGAGTTGGCAGTGGCACGCCGCGAAAAAGCGTCCCAAGCGCACCAAAGCAGTGGCTGCCAATGCCTCGAGTCGAGACCGTTTCCTCGCAGCGACCGCTGCGCAAGCATCGTCAGGCGGCACTGTTCTTAGCAATGTCTCTGCACAAGAGGGGGCAGAGGCAATCATTGCTCAGCTCAAAAAAGACGGGGTACTGTAGCTTAGTGCTACAGTACCCACATTGATAAACCGCATTAGTCAGTGACGGTACATTGATATCTCGTGTCTGTTTCAGTCTTCGTTTTCAAACCATCACCGATACAGAAGGTTGACGTGATAGAGAGCTGACAGCTCGCTTGCCCTTTATCATCCATGGTGATTTTGCCGCTATAGGAGTAATTAAGCGGGGTGCCATAAGTGGTGCCATGATAGCAGTAGCTGAGTACAGTTGACGAACCAGAGAACGAGACTTCTTTCAGTGTCTTGGTCTCTGCAATACCTATATTTCCTTGATACTCAGCCCCATTGTTAGGACCGCCACTGACGCTTTTCTTGCCACCTAGCTCTGAATCCCATGCAAGTGTGCCGCTGGCTTTGCTGCTACCAGCTGCAATGAAGTAGCTTCGGCTTTATTACAACGAATACCTAAGTAAGACCAGAAGCCACTCTTGCCCGCATAGGCGTAAAGAGTATTTTTTCCACCACAGGTAAAGGAAGACTCATCGTTGTCGTTGATGGTCGCCGTGCCTGACTTGAGATCAGTTTTGTCATCTTTGATCCAAGCATCGAGTGAAAATGTCTCGTTGTTTTCGTCATCACTGTCATCTGTCGTCGGAACGACAACTTGTATGTCATCTTCACCCGGCGGAATGGTCACTTTCACGCCAGAGTCGTTCAGCGTGATATCTTCGCTGCTGCTCCCGTATTTCACTTTCACGTTGGTACTGTAATCGCTGCCTGCCGTGGCGGTACCATTCTTCAACGCCAAAATGACTTCTTTGCTGGCTTTCAACTCCTTGTCAAAGTTGACCGTGAAGGTGGCGTCTTGGCCTTCCGTTACTGTGTCACCCGATACACCCGTCACCTCGACAATAGTTTCGCTTGGGAAAACCGTCGAGTCATAGCAATTATGTGTCTCTTGCGTATTGGTCGCCATCGCACTGATGCGGTTTGGGAACAAGCCGACTGAGACTTTTTCGCCGGTGGTTGGGTTCAGGCGCCATAGCCAAGTAGTATTAACATTACCGGTGACGTTCTGGTTTTTCGCTGCCACAAGAATTTGGTTGTTTTGATCCAGCGTCGCCGCGGTAACAAAATCGATAAAGTGGAAGGCAGGGAATTTCACCGACACCGGATTGGTGGACGTGTCCAGTTCGTACGTGCGGTTGTTAGTAATGAACAGCAGTTTGTTGTTGTAAAAAACAAAGTCGCCCCAACTCGTAAAGCCGCCAGCCTTGATGCCGTTGTCAAAATCGCCGAGCACTGTGGTTGAACCGTCGGATGTGTTGATGGTGAACACGCTGTTTTGATCGGAGGCGACAAGTGAGTTGGATGACGGATCAAACGCCATTCGATAGACGTTTTTACCGACGTTTCCTACAACCACATTCTGGTTTGAGCTGTGATCATAGTAGGCAAGCTGATTGGTAAAGCTTTTCGAGGCGTGAAAGTCTAGGCTCTTGAACTCTTCACTGGTGACATCAGCTTCCAAGCCTTCAACATGGTAGGCTTCGGGTCTTGGTACGCTCACATAGTAGGTACGGTTGTTGACTTTGTCGTACGCCATGGCTGATGAGCTGAAAAGTGATTTGGATTCTTTTACTGCCCGCTCTTTTCCGACGTAAACACCAGTGAGCTTTTTGTCTTCTTGCAGATCAATCAAAAAACCGACGTGACCTCGTCCTGCATTCATCGAATACACATTCCCGATGCAATTCGCATAAGCCCCAGCGGATGTAACAGATGCAAGAATGAAACTGGCGAGTATCCGTTTTTTCATAAAACTTTCCTTTATTTATGTCCTTGGGTTTGAAGCTTCAGAGAGCTTAAATCCGTCAAAAAAAGGAAGTGAGTCTCGTCAATGAGACATGGTTTATATTAGTGCATTCTTACTTTCTTAAATTAAGCCTTATTGTTGAATTAGTAAGACTTTCACGATGGGAGGACATTCTGTATAGCAGATGTAACCTAGGTTGATTCTCATATGTAAGAACCTCTGAAAATTAGAAGCTTAGAAATCCAGACGGAAGATGTATTTGTGGAGACAGGTTAAATAGACATGTCTTTGCTATAGGTCTTGCAAATCATGCGATTGGTGTTTGCATGAGTAGGTGTGGGGCTTTGTCTGACATGGCAGAGTGAAAGGCACTGATAGCCATTTAGCTAATCATTGCTCAGGTTTGGAAAGACAGCGTCACTTGATTTCAAAGATTTGCTCCCTCGTTTAGCGAGGGAGCATTTTTGTCGTGGTGACTAGTTACAACTGGTACTTGTCGCGACTTTTCTGACACGGTTATCTGCACCATCACAGAAATCGTAATTCAGGCGCAAGTAGCACTGTTGGGTGCCATCCTCTTTGATCGTGATGGTACCGCTATACACATAAGACAATGGCGTTCCTCGAACGTCACCGTGATAACAGCGGTCCCGAACCACAGAGCTACCGTTTACGGTGAGCGTTTTCAAGGTTTTCACCTCAGTGACACCAACATAACCTCTGATGCCGCCGTTGTAGCGGTTGTAGTCGGTTGTTGAGTTGCTGCCGTAGTCTGTCGTCCAGCTTACGCGGGTGTGCCTTGCGGAGCTGTGATACAGACCGGCAGCGTTAAAGTAAACATCCGATTTGCCACAATCCACACCAAAGTATGACCATGCGCCATCACCACCAGCAGACATTTGAAGCACAACGCCTGTGCTACATGCACCTTTCGGCTCATCATTGTCATTGATTGTTGCCGTCCCTGAGGCCTTGTCGCTTTGATCGTCTTTGATCCATGCTTCCAATGAGAAGGTTTCGTTGTTCTCATCGTCATCATCATCGATCGTTGCCACCACGACTTGTATGCTGCTGACGCCAGGTGGGATCGTCACTTTAACGCCAGTGCTGTTTAGCGTGACGTTTTCGCTGTCATCGCCATATTTGACTGTTACGGCAGCGCGGAAGTCTGCCCCCTCTGTTGCTGTGCCATTTTTCAATGCGAGGGTGACTTCTTTGCTTGCTTTCAATTCTTTGTCGAAATTGACTGTAAATGTGGCGTTTTGACCTTCTGTAACGGTGTCGCCAGATACACCCGTCACTTCGACAATGGTTTCGCTCGGAAATACCGTCGAGTCATAACAGTTGTGTGTCTCTTGCGTGTTGGTTGCCATCGCACTGATGCGATTTGGGAACAGGCCTACGGAAACTTTCTCGCCAGTGGTTGGGTTCAAGCGCCACAGCCAAGTGCTGTTGGTGTTACCAGTTACGTTCTGATTTTTTGCTGCCACGAGAATTTGGTTGTTTTGGTCCAGCGTTGCCGCGGTGACAAAATCGATAAAGTGGAAGGCAGGAAATTTTACTGATACTGGATTGGTCGAGGTATCCAATTCATACGTACGGTTGTTAGTAATGAACAGCAGCTTGTTGTTGTAAAACACAAAGTCGCCCCAGCTGGTAAAACCGCCAGCCTTGATGCCGTTGTCAAAGTCACCGAGTGCGGTTGTTGAGCCGTCTGATGTGCTGATGGTGAAGACGCTGCTTTGATCTGAGGCGATCAGCGAATTGGATGACGGATCAAACGCCATGCGATAAACGTTTTTACCTATGTTTCCTACGATCACATTTTGGTTTGAACCATGATCATAGTAGGCAAGCTGATTGGTAAAGCTTTTTGAAGCGTGGAAGTCTAGGCTCTTGAACTCCTCAGTCGTGACATCTGAAGCTAAGCCTTCTACATGGTAGGTTTCTGGTCTCGGGACACTCACGTAATAAGTTCGGTTGTTGACTTTGTCATACGCCATAGCGGACGAGCTGAAAAGCGATCTGGATTCTTTCAGCGCACGGTCTTTTCCGACATAAACACCAGTGAGCTTTTTGTCTTCTTGCAGATCAATCAAAAATCCCACATGACCACGGCCCGCATTCATCGAATACACATTACCGATGCAATTCGCATAAGCCCCAGCGGATGTTACAGATGCAAGAATGAGACTGGCGAGTATCCGTTTTTTCATAACACTTTCCTTAATTTATGTCCTTGTGTGTGACGCTCCAGAGAGCTTAAATCCGTCAAAATAAGGAAGTAGGTCTCGCCAGTGAGACAGTGTTTACATTAGCGTATTATTTTCTTCTTAAATGAAGCCTTGTTGTTGAAATATTGAGAATAATGGGTCCGTCTGCCGTTCTGTTTAGTGCGTTGATTCTTGGTGAATTCTCATTATTGAGAGTGACTGTAATTGCACTTTAGGGAGAGGCCAATAAATGTTCTGTGTTGAAACCGTGTTGCTGAGACTTGTGATACGTTGTTTTCGTGGTTAAATGGCGGGTATTACCTTGCCGACTTGTCATAAAAGTTTGGTGATAAACAGAGCTTGTCTCGCATTTCAATATCAAGAGGTATCTCTTTGAAGCGTATCGTGTTGTATACCAGTCGAAACTGCCCACATTGCCAAACAGCAAAGCAGTATTTCGACAGTAAAAAAATTGCTTATCGCCTGTGTGATGTTGGTTCGCCAAGGGGAAAGAAAGAGCATGCTGCATTGGGTGCTAGAGGTGTACCCGTGATCAAAATTGGCGATCAAATTCTTCATGGATTTTCATTAAAAGCGGTGGAGAAAGCCTTAAAATCCTGATTTAAGATAGACGCAAAGGAGTGCTTATGTCTGGTGTGGTGGAAAAAGTTTTTTGGCAGAATCCGTATCTCACGCAATTGGAAGCGACGGTTTCAAGTGTCGATGGCTGTGTCATTACGCTCGATAAAACGATATTTTTCGCGTTTTCGGGTGGTCAGGAAAGTGATGCCGGCACGATTGGTGGCTTCGTTGTTGAGCAGGCTGAGAAGAAAGATACTCAGATTTTCTACACGTTGCCTGAGAACCATACCCTCAACCCCGGTGATAGTGTTGACGTCGATATTGATTGGGCGCGACGCCATGCACTTATGAAACTCCATTTCGGGGCTGAATTAACCCTTTTGCTGATGATGAACAAATACCCAGATCTTGAAAAGATCGGGTCACATATCGGCGAATCCCGCTCTCGCATCGACTTCATGTTTCCTGAATCTATCTGCGCACAACTCCCTTGGCTTCAGAACGCTCTCAACGACATCATCCACCAAAACCTTTCTATCGATAAAGGCTTCAGTGACGAAAAAGCGCAGCGACGTTACTGGAAAATAGACGGTTTTGAACCTGTCTCTTGTGGCGGTACCCACCTGCACACAACGGGCGAGATTGGCGCATTGAAGCTGAAACGAAAGAACATCGGAAAAGGCAAAGAGCGTATCGAAATCTCGCTTGCTTGATGACATTGACCTTTAACGGTAAAAATTCTCTTTCATATATGCCAAATCATATATATGATTTGGCATATATTTTAATGTATTCAAAGATTGTCCTAATGACGCCAGTCGATTTCTATAAATGCCTCGCGGATGAAACCCGTCTTAAAACTCTGATGTTGTTGAATCAGGAAGGCGAGCTATGCGTTTGCGAGTTAATGGCAGCCCTCGATGAAAGCCAACCCAAAGTCTCTCGACATCTCGCGCAGTTGCGTAAGTGCGGTTTACTCACCGATCGTCGCCAAGGCCAATGGGTGTTTTACCGCATTAATGAAAACCTGCCTGCTTGGACGAAAGAGGTGGTTGCATTAACGACCAAATCTAATCAGGTATTCCTTGAAGAAAGTATGCAACGTCTTTGTCGTATGGGTGATCGCCCAACGCGCGCGGGTGCATGCTGCTAAAAATTTTAATTTAAGACATATGAAAAAACATATATATGAGGTGATACATGGGATTGTTTGAGCGCTATTTGTCTGTCTGGGTGGCGGCGTGTATCGCAGGTGGCGTCTTGCTGGGGAACCTTTTTCCGTCAGCATTCGCGTTTGTGGCGGATTTAGAGTTTGTCCACGTAAATTTGGTCGTCGCGGTTCTGATATGGGTAATGATTTTCCCAATGATGGTTCAGGTGGATTTTGGTGCCATTAAAGACGTAGCAAAAAGCCAAAAGGTCTGGCACTGACGCTTGTCATCAATTGGCTTATCAAGCCCTTTACTATGGCGGCTCTTGGCTGGCTTTTCTTTAAAGGCGTCTTTGCTGACTGGGTCGATCCGCAAACCGCGAGTGAATATATTGCGGGGATGATTTTGTTGGGCGTTGCGCCTTGTACCGCCATGGTATTCGTTTGGAGCCAACTGACCAAAGGGGATGCAAACTACACATTGGTTCAGGTATCGGTCAATGACCTGATCATGGTCTTTGCTTTTGCTCCGATCACGGCGCTGCTGCTGGGAGTCACCGATATTCAGGTACCTTGGGAAACGCTGCTGCTGTCTGTGGTGCTCTACGTCGTGCTGCCGCTCGTTGCGGGTGCGCTAATGCGCAAATACTTGCTGAATAAAGGTGATGAAGCACTGACGGGCTTTCTGGCAAACGTGAAGCCTTGGTCAATCATCGGATTGTTGGGCACAGTGGTATTGCTGTTTGGCTTTCAGGCGCAAACCATCGTTAGCCAACCGGAGACCATATTACTGATTGCCATTCCCCTTCTCATTCAAACCTATGGCATTTTCGCGATTGCCTATGGCTTAGCGAAGTGGATGAAACTGCCGCACAACGTTGCCGCACCGGCTGGCATGATCGGGACGTCAAACTTCTTCGAGTTAGCTGTTGCCGTGGCTATTTCCCTTTTTGGCCTTCATTCGGGGGCAGCCCTTGCGACAGTAGTCGGTGTATTGGTTGAAGTGCCAGTGATGCTTTCGCTGGTGTGGTTTGCGAATCGAACCCGTCATTGGTTTGATGTTGCCGCTGAGAAATAAAGATTCTACGCCCCGATTCATCGGGGCTTTTTTGTGCGTTCTTCTGTGTCTATGAATCTATGCGAAGACAAAAGTGGCGATTAGTGTGATTCGAATCGATTCCAGAAAGGAAAAATATCAATGAATTTCATGTAAGTAAGGGCATTGTCTCACTTTTTGTACTATCCATAAGTATGCGGTGTCTGAAATCGGAGTGATTTAGGTGAAAGCATGTTACTTATGACATATCGCTATACCAAATATATAGCGGTCCTTGTGGGGATTTTTTTCTCTGTATTAATGGCTTGGGTTGTAGCCGATACAGAAAAAAAAGCCATCGTCTTTGAGTTTCAAAATGACATCGACAGACGCGCAGCTTCTCTTTCTAAAAGCCTTTTCACTAACTTTGAAGCCTTGCATTCCCTCGCGACACTATTTCGCAGTAATCCAGACACGGGCTACACACAATTTCAGCAAGAAGCTAGGCGAATCCTAAAGCGCCACAGAGAGATACAGGCTCTGGAATGGATTCCTGCGGTGAAAAAAGAAGAAAGGGAACGTTTTGAACGCGCATTTCAGGGCGAATTTCCGGGCTTTAAATTCACCGAGCTTTCTCCTGAAAGAGAAATGATCGAAGCGGGGGAAAGGGAAGAGTATTTTCCGGTGTATTTTATCGAGCCTTACATTGGTAACGAGAAAGCTTTGGGCTTCGATCTCACGGCGAATCCAGCCAGATCGGCAACACTTTATAACGTAAGGGATTCCGGTCATCCCGCCGCATCAGAAAGCATTACGCTGGTGCAAGAGACTTCAAATGAGAAAGCCTTTCTTGCCATGGTGCCGATTTATCGAGGGCCGATTTCTACGCTTCAAGACAGGCGCCAAAACCTCGAAGGCGTTGTGCTTGGTGTCTTCCGAATCCGAGACATTTTCATCGCTTCCCAACTTGGGGAACTGCCGCCAGAAATAGAGATAGAGATTATTGATGTCACCGAATCCGCTAACGGTGACGTGCTTTACAAATATATGCCTGGGAAGGGCAAGCTTTTGATGTCCGGTTTGGATTACCAATCGGAATACATTAGTGTCTTGGGGCGAGAATGGTTCATGCGCGCTTCTGCTACACAACAGTACGTCGATAAAAAGCAAAGCTTGCTACCTATAGTCATTTTGTTAGGTGGCGTCGGTGTTACCTTGTTTTTTACGGCGTATATGCGCTTGGTATTTCGCCATGCTGAGCTGGTAGAAAAAGAAGTGATCGATAGAACGAGAGACCTTGACGAAGCCAACGACTCTTTGCGTCAATTAACCCAAAAAGACACCCTGACCGGGTTGTATAACCGTCGTTATTACGACAGTCAGATAGAGCAAGAATGGTCGAGGGCGCTGCGAAACCAATCACCCATTACCATCCTGATTTTTGACGTTGACCATTTCAAAGAATTTAACGACCACAACGGTCACTTGGCCGGAGACAATTGCCTAACCAAAATCGGCTTGTCCTTGAAGATGTCATTGCTACGCGCACAAGATGTTCTTTGTCGCTACGGCGGCGAGGAGTTTGTCGCGATACTCCCTGATACCACTGACCCCATCAGCGTTGCTGAAAAGTGCCGCAAACGCGTCGTTGAACTTGGGATTGAGCATCCTCAATCCTCTCAGGGGGTGGTGACCATCAGTGTGGGTTGCGCGCAAATGGTACCAAGTCCAAATGTCGGTCATCATGATCTTTTCAATGCCGCTGATGAAGCACTGTATCAGGCAAAACTTGAAGGCAGAAACCGCGTGCAGATGGCTCCTAGTCGTCAGTTGCATTGTGTGGATGATGCCAGCTCGGACAAAAAATCCTCATAATTCAACGTTTGTGAGTTGTGCTTTGACGTCACAATAAAGTGTATTGTTTGCGAGAATGTTATCACTTTGCATTGGGTGGTGTGACAAACATCGTTGAAATTTATGGATTAAATAAAGTACGTTGTATGCTTATACGAACACGAGCGAGTGTAAATAAAGTCAGAAACAAAAGCTGGGGGATAAGTGCTCTCTTTTTTCTATTTTGGGTTGGTGATGAATGTAGTCGCTGCGAGTTTAGTCGGCGGTTTTGATGCAGCTACTGGCCTTTTGGGTATGTCGCATTGGGTTGATTATGCGTTTGCTGTGGTGTTAATGCTCTGGGCAGGTTCTGCGTTCACATTGAGTATGCAGCAGAAAGGCGGTGAAGATGCCAACGTTACTGTGCGTTCGTCGGCGTCAATTGTTGCGAAAGTGAACGCTGATCCATCTCTATTTCTTAAGTTTTTCGTAGCAGGAATGCCAGCGTTTATCTTGTGTGTCGTTGTGGCATTTAGCAGTTTTACGCAGCCGTTTTGATATAACGATTAAACGAAATAAAGGGCGCCTTTGCGCCCTTTATTGTTTAGCGTTTATTCGCACCAGACTTTTTCAGCAACTGACGCTTCAAACGGCGTTTTTCACCGCCGCGACCACCGCGCTTTTCGTGGTGCTCTCTGTCTGCATTGAGGTCCGGTTCAAATCCTTCCAGCCATTCTTGTGGCAATCGTTGGTCGATCAGGGTTTCAATCGCATTGAGCATGCCTTCTTCTTCACGACTTACCAATGAAATGGCGTTGCCTGACTTTCCAGCGCGGCCAGTGCGGCCAATTCGGTGAATGTAATCTTCTGGCTGATGCGGTAATTCATAGTTGAAGACCGTATCGAGCGAAGGAATATCTAAACCACGCGCCGCCACGTCGGTTGCCACCAAGACCCTGACTTTGCCTTCTTTGAAGCCTTCGAGTGCGCGGTTACGTGCACCTTGTGTTTTTTCGCCATGAATCGCTTCGGCGGCGAGGCCGTCGAGCTTTAGCTCATTCGCCAGTGCTTCAGTGCTCTGGCGTGTTTTCGCAAACACCAGAACTTGTTGCAGATTGCGGCTTCCAATCAAGTAAGACAGCAGTTCGCGTTTACGCTTGCGGTCAACAGGGTGAACCATTTGATTAACCGTATCCGCGGTGCTGTTGGCCGCAGCCACTTCGATTCGCACTGGGTTGTTCAGCAATCGATACGCCAAGTCCATCACTTGTTTTGGATAAGTGGCAGAGAAGAATAAGGTTTGACGTTCTGCTGGCATTTTTTTCATCAGACGTTTGATGTCAGAAATAAAGCCATATCCAACATGCGGTCAGCTTCATCAAGCACCAACGCATCCAGACTGCTCAGGCTCAATGTGCCGATGTGCAGATGGTCGAGCAAACGGCCTGGTGTACCAACCACAATTTCAGGGCCTTTGGCGAGCTGGCTTTTTTGCGGATTGATATTCGCACCGCCATAAAGGGCAACACATCTTAGTGAGGTGTTTTGGCTGTACTCAGCCACTTTGTCGTAAACCTGTTGTGCAAGCTCTCGCGTTGGGGTAACCACGAGCACGCGCGTCGTTTTCTTCGCGCCATTTTCAAGAAGTTGGTGGATTAACGGCAAGGTAAATGCTGCTGTTTTTCCGGTACCTGTCTGCGCCGCACCCATTACGTCTTTGCCAGCAAGCACTTGTGGAATGGCTTGTTGCTGAATATCAGTAGGTTGTGAGTAGCCGAGAGAGGCCAGTGTCTCTTGCAACGTTGGGTGTAATAGCGAAAACGCGTTGTCAGACATGAATGTAAATCCGGTCACCAAAAAGGAGCGCGAGTTTATCAGAATGCTTGTCGATACCCAAGCAAGCTTAGCTGACCAGAGCAACAAGGTGTTTTGCTGGTCAAGCTACCGAGATAGAAAGGAAAAGTATGTACATAGTTGCCGAGAAAAAGCCGAGTAAATGCTTAACTTTGCGAATATAGGCATGCAAGGTGAACTGAAGGCAGCTAGCTTCCTGTAACTAGGGTGTTTTTGTTCTATGTTAAATATGTTTACCCGAGTGTGTTGAGAGTCTCCATTTCTTCGCGCTGTGGTATGAGTAACGCGAGGACACCGCCGTGGGACAGAATGTTAATAAAACCACGTTTAGTGCAAACGATCACGAGCAGTTCGCTAAACAGCTTAAAGATGAGCTGGAGCAACTGGAAGCACTCATCGCAACACCGGGGTGGGGCGTTGGCGATTGTACCTTAGGGGCGGAGCTAGAGCTCTACCTCACCGACAAAGACCATCGACCGTCTCATTGTAACCTCGAACTCCTTGATAAAGCCGCTGACCCCTTAATGACGGCTGAGATCAACCGCTTCAACCTTGAATACAACTGCCCTTACACCACCTTTACCGGTGCGCCGTTTACTTTTCTCAAAAAGCACATGGACGACCGTCTGTTGTCACTCCAAACCCTCGCACAAACCATGGGGGTTGATGTCACCCCGATTGGTATTTTGCCGACACTTCGGCAAGGTGATTTTGGGCTAGCGTCGATGACAGATTTGCCGCGTTACCATGCCTTGACCGATATTCTTTGTGAGTCCCGTGGCGGGCCTTTTCACATCCGAATTCATGGTGCGGAAAGCTTAGAAGTCGACGCTGACGACTTGACGCTTGAAGGAGCGAACACCTCGTTTCAAGTTCACTATCGCGTGAAACCGGATGAGTTTGCCGATTGGTATAACGGCATTCAGCTTGCATCCATCTTTACTCTTGCGATGGGAGCCAATTCGCCGATCTTTCTTGAGAAGAAGCTTTGGCACGAAACACGCGTGCCGCTGTTTAAGCAATCCATAGATAGCAGGAATCAGTGCGGAATGAATTGGCATATCCCTGCGAGGGTATCTTATGGCAAGGGATATGTACGCAAGAGTGCTCTTGAGCTTTTTCGTCAGGGTGTGAGTCTTCAACCTGTTTTATTACCCGATGTCACTGACCGAGCACCCAAAGCCAGCAGTGGCCCGATATTGGATGCACTACGCCTTCATCAAAGCACGATTTGGAGTTGGAACCGTGCGGTTTATGACGATGCCGATGGCGGTCATCTGCGAGTGGAACTCAGAAGCTTACCTGCCGGACCAACGACTATCGACATGGTGGCAAATGCGGCACTGTGCATTGGACTTGCGCATCACATGCGAGATGACCTTGACCGCTTGATGGATTTGTTGCCCTTTGAGTTTGCGAAGTACAACTTCTATCGAGCGGCGCAATATGGTGTGAATGCCAATATTCTGTGGGAATCGCCCAATGGCACACTCGAAGAATACGCCCTCGTGGATGTCTTAGCGAAGCTACTTCCCGGTGTTGCAGACTCGTTGGTGGCTTTAGGGGTATCTCGCCAAGAAGCCGATATGCTGATGGTGGTTATCGAGCACAGACTCGCGAAAAGACAAAATGGTGCAAGCTGGCAATTGAACACCTTGGTCGAGTTAGAAAGAAAGTACGATGCCAGAGAAGCGTTGAGCCGTATGTTTGGACTGTATCAAAAACAATATTTATCAGGAGTGCCGGTTTCACAATGGCCGACTTTATGATGCGATAAAAAGCGCACACTGGTTTTTGCAAGGAATGAGAATGAAGCTTCACGACGTGCCGTTGCCGACACAAGAAGAGTACGAGCGAGGAATGCTATCTTGGCTGGAAGCCCAGCGAGGTCCTGTTTGGGTTACGCTTCCGGGCACAAATGCAGACAGACACCGCGTCGTGGTGACTTTGCTCCATGGCAATGAACCTTCGGGCGTGAATGCGTTTTGGCATTTCGCATTGTCACCGCCAGCGTGCGCGGTGAACATCCACTTTTGCATCGTAAACATCGACGCGGCCTTGAATGACCAGCCTTTTACGACACGCCATTTAGAAAATAAACCGGACATGAACCGTTGTTTTGGTGTGTCGGGTGACGATGCGAGTTATACCTTGGCCGCAGAGATTTTGTCTCGCATCGAAGCACTTGAGCCTGAAGCCGTCGTTGATATTCACAATACATCCGGCACCAGCCCAGCTTTTGCCGTCACCATTAATGATGACGAAAAACACCAGCAAATCGCTTCCTTGTTTACGGAACGTATGCTTTGCACCAGCGTTAGGCTTGGCGCTTTGATGGAGCAAACAATGGCACAAAGTCCGTTTGTCACCATCGAATGTGGCGGTGTGCAAGATCATAACGCTGTGGAAGTGGCCAAGAACGGCCTGCACCACTTTATGACAGCAGAAAATTTGTTCTTGAATCACACGGGCTTTTGGCCGGTAGAGCGTCTCTATCATCCCGTGCGTGTCCAATTGAAACCGGATTTAACGCTCTGCTATCACGATCGATTTGTTGAAGAATCGGATCTCACCTTACCGCCGGATATTGATCGCCACAATTTCGGTTGGATGGCGGCAGACAGTTTGATTGGCTGGCTGGGAGAGCGTGGACTCGATGCGATGACGACCAATGATGGTGAAGGCAAGCATCCCATCTCTGATTTGTTCTATGAAAACGACGGAGAGCTTCGTTTAAAGCATCCTGCAAAGCTATTTATGATCACAACAAAGCATCATATTGCATTGTCAGATTGCCTATTTTATATGGTCGTTGATTAAAGATGTAAAAGAAAGACTACATATACAGGCTGTCTAATTAAATTACAGGTGGGTGTTTCGTTTAAATTCGTTGCTATATTCACGATGTTTGAGAAAAATAGTTTTTCAATTTTGTCCTTTAATTAATTTGGCGAATTTCTTATGTCAATCCTATGCTAATTAAACGTCAGATTTTGTCATTGCGTGCCAGATGCTTATCTTTTTGTGTTATCACAAAAATATGAACCTTCTTTTGGTTTTTCACTAATACCTGCCTTTCGGTCAGTCATCTTTAAGTTTGATTTTTTTACGAATCAAATTGCACTTATTGGCCTTGGAGAGATTAAGACGATAACGTGTTGCCTTTCGAATAGCAAACGTACTCAAAATATTCCTATTACAATCTTCAGGTGGCTTAGGGATTTATTCGAACTGAAGACGTATAACAAGGTTGGGGACGACAATGCTGTTGGACCATAAAAATGTACTTGGGTTATTGCGCTACCCATGCTGCGGCACAGAGAATAAACGAGCAAATCTGACGAGTGAGGAGAGCCTGACGGCAACCTCTCATGTGGATGACTTCCCGATCCTCATTTGTAGCGAACATCAGTCTGGGGTTGGCGAATCGTTTTCACCTCATACATCTGCCATTCAGAGGGTGCAGTACAATGGCATCTTCCGCAACTTAAGGCGTTTGGTTTGCCCACCGCCATTTGTGACCCGCAAAAATGTTTCGCTTCTCCTTGAACAACTGTTTGCTCACTCTGACACGCCGCGAGTGCTCATTGTTGGTGGCGCGACGATTGGGGAAGGCATGGAGCCTTTCTACGATGACAGTAATATTGAACTCGTTTCTTTTGATATTTACCGAACGCCTTATGTTCAATTTATCGCGGACGCACACTGTATTCCATTGAAAGACAATAGCTTTGACGCAGTGATTGTGCAGGCGGTTTTAGAACATGTTTTTTATCCTGAGCGCGTTATCGCAGAGGTAAGTCGGGTGCTAAAACCCGATGGATTGGTTTATGCGGAAACACCGTTTTTACAGCAAGTACATGAAGGCGCATACGATTTCACGCGATATACGGAAAGTGGTCACCGTTTGTTGTTCAGGCACTTTCATTTGATTAAATCGGGGGCATGTTCTGGCGCAGGGACTCAGTTGTTGTGGGCGTTAGAAGGCTTTTTTACCGGATTGTTCAGAACAAAATATGCAGGAAAAGTCGTCAAAGTGCTGCTTTTCTGGATAATGTTTTTCGATTTTATTATTCCTGAAAGCTATAACATTGATGCTGCCAATGGCGTGTATTTCCTTGGGTCTAAGTCTTCGTCTCTTCTCTCGGAGTCTGAGATAATTTCACATTACAAAGGCGCGCAGTAACCCATTATATTTCCACCATTTCAGCGCAGGCTAATTTACGCACTGTCTCATTATTTCGTCAAATTATGTAAATCCAGAAACTTATACTCGCTTAGACCATAAGGACATGGCCTATCTAGCGAGGTATTTAGGTGAAGCTATACATAACAGGGATAGTTGCTCTCACCCTCATCGGGTGTGGTGGTGGCGGTGATGGCGACGGAGGTATCGTTATTCCGCGTGGTGATGGCACAACATCGACGGCGTGTTTTAATCGTGCATTGTATGAAGTGGGTACAGACGTTGTTGAAATGATTTCAACCTCAGTCAATGGCGTACCGAGACTGAATGCGACCGAGCGAACAGTCGTAGAAGGCATCGTGACGTTTGAGGGGCAAAGTGATGTCAGACAAATGCGCCTGTACGATGATACCGACGAAAACCTCAATTACGTTGTACTCGATGAATCCAACCTCACGCTCACAACTCTGGGGCAGTTTTTCGACGGCAACAATCTGGTTTATAAGCCGAGCGGCATTGAGATTTCCTACGGACTTGAGTCTGGCGAATCAATCACACAGCCGACTATTTCGGTGTTTACAGATGGTGTGCAAACCAGCACCTTGGATCTCAAGCAGACCTATGTAAAGCGCGAGACAGTAACAGTAGCGGCGGGAACGTTTGAAACGTGTTTAGTGACGCTGGAATTTACTTTGGTAGAGAACGGAGAGGAAACTAAAACCACCTTCACTCAGAACATTGCGGTAGGAAATGGATTGACCGTCAGAGAAGCTTACACAGGGATTAGTGAGAATGGTACTACCCTCAACCTTGTCGATGAGCTGACATCAGCCACAATTAATGGCGTTCCGGTGCAATAGCATTAAAAAGCCGAGTTTGATACTCGGCTTTTTCCCCATTAACGTTTTACGCAGGCAAAGATAGCGTTACCGGATGACAAATCCCACGGCAACAGCTTTTCATAATCATGCTCAAGCACAGTCACGTCGAAGTAAGGTGCCAAAATAGCGGATAGCTCATCGAAGCTCACAGCCACCATTGGGTGATTGTCGTTCCACTCTTCTGTCACTTTGTTGGTGGTTTTTTCGATACGAAGTCTCAACGCTTGCTTGTCGCCTTCGCCGCCATAAAACCAACCTGATTTGAAGGTGAAGTGACTGCCTTCATGTTCCACGCTATGCGCCACGAAAGAGTCATTGTTGATCATGTTTTTCGCGACAGCGTTAAAGCAGAACATACCGCCTGGTTTCAATGCTGCATGGGCATTTTTAACAACCGCTTCAAGGTTTTCCAAGCTGCCACTGTAGTGAATTGAATAGAGGAAACAGGTGATCAGATCATAGGGCTGATCAACTGAAAATTCGCACATATTCTGCAAAGAGAACTCAGCTTCCGGACAGCGAAGCTTCGCCAACTCAAGCATAGGTTGGTTTAAATCCAGACCATTGCTTTCAAAACCACTGTCCAAGAAAAAGCGCACGTGAGGGCCCGTACCACAGGCGAGATCCAAGTGGCGTTTGCTTCATTACCAAACAGTTTATGAAGTCGACGTACGCAGTCGCTTTGTGATTGATAGTTGATGTCCGCACACATCAAATCGTAGTAACCAGACAAATCAGAATAAAGGGCAGTGGATGCCTGAGTCATCGCTTGAATTCACCAGAAAAATGGAGGTGGCGCATACTATATCGATTGCAAAAAAATGCGAAGCAAATATCGCTTAGTCTGTGCAAATATTTTCCAGTTACAGTGCGGTGTATTGATTGGGTGGATGAGGTGAGCGTGACGTAAAAACAAAGCCACTCAAGATGAGTGGCTTTGTTTGTCGGTTTTAACCTATAGATTAAGGCTTAGGACCCGTCACGCGTGCGTAGTCGACGTTCAAATCCGTGCTCTCCACACAACAAGACACGCTGGTGTTAGTGATTTGAATCCGCAAGTAATTCACGTTCGACGGTGCAGTGAAGTTGAAATTGATATTGGTCGAGTTACCTTCACGCAGCGAGAAGCTTCTAGAAGTGATCGTGCTGTTGTTGTAACCATTGGTGATTCTGACTTCACCACCATGTGTGCCTCCAGTACCGCTGTTTTGCGCCCAGAATCTTGTCTGAACCGAGTACTGTTGGCCAGGAACAACATTGAAGTATTGATAAACTGCTGCACCTTGTCCTTGGCCTGCCCAGTTAAAGTTGTAGGAGCCATTGCTGTGATTGAGGTTTCGTGCGTTCAGGCCGTTTTCAATTTCGCCCCACACACCGCGATAGTTCATCTCTGGGTTGCCGAGCAGTTGCATCACTTGATAATCGTCATTCGTGATAGTGACGGTTGCGGATTTCACATCGCTTTGATCGTCTCTAAACCAAGCTTTGAGCGAGAAGGTTTCGTTGTTTTCGAACGTCGAGTCTTCAATGGTATTCACTTTCACTTTTAACCAACCGTTACCCGCAGGCACATTTACTTTGGTCCCTGTGCTGCTTAGCTCGCCGTTGTTGAGGTGCCATCTTCAAACTCGATAGTGACAGAGCCACTGTAGTCGCTGTTGATTACCGCGCTGCCATTGTTAAGCTGCAGATTGATGTCGAGTGCTGCGGCAGTGTCTTTATCAAAGTTCACCGTAAAGGTCGCTGTTTGCCCTTCTTCGACATTGGCTGTGGTGATACTGCCTACGTCGTTCACTTTCTCACTCGGGAAGACCGTTGGCGGATAACAGGTATGGTCCTCTTGCGTGTTCGTCGCGAGTGCACTTAACCTTGCGGGTATTAAGCCCACAGACGCTTTTTCGCCAGTGGCGGGATTAAGGCGCCAAAGCCAGGTGCTGTTGATATTGCCCGTGACATTTTGGTTTTTGGCTGCAACAAGCATTTGCCCGTTTTGGTCCAAGGTGGCACCAGTGACAAAGTCGATGTAGTGAAACGCTTTGATGGTAGCTGCGCCTGTTGATTCGTTAATCACAAAGGTGCGCGTATTGCTGACAAACAGCAGTTCTCCTTTGTAATAAATGAAGTCGCCCCAAGACGTGAAGCCTCCACTAATCAGGCCCGAGTCAAAATCTGCGATTGGCGTTGTCGTGCCTGATGCAGGATCAATCGAGAAGATTTTCATGTTGTCCGAAGCGACGATTTGTCCTGTGGTAGCATTGAACGCCATTCTGAAAACAGCAGGCACTGTTCCTACAATCGTGTGAGTCTTTGTGTCAGGGTCATAGTAAGCAAGTTGGACGGGATCGTAAGTCGCTCCGTGAAAGCTGAGATTATTAAATTCATCATCACTGACAAAATTCTCTAAGCCTTCAACATGGTAGGTTTTGGGTCGAGGCGCACTCACATAGTAGATGCGATTATTGATACTGTCATACGTCATTGCCGATGCGCTGAATTCAGCTCGCGATACCGCAAGTGCGCGGCTGCCATTGTATACCCCCGTGAACTTATTGGTTTCTTGAACATCAACCAATATCCCCACGTCGCCACGACCCGCATTTAAAGAGTAAACGTTACCTAGACACGCAGCGTAGGTTTGATGCGCAAAAACGGTTGAAAGCACCAATGTTGCTAACGTCGACTTTTTCATGTGTATCCCCTTACTTACTTCAGAACTGGATTTGTTTTTTGCAAACCAATTCACGCTTCCTTGAGATCCCAAGATACGTGTATCTGTGAAGTAAAAAATGTCTCATAAACGAGATGACTCATAGATGAGAACAAAAGGAGGTGAAAAGTATGAGCACAGTTTATAGGGGTATTTCGATGCGATAAGTCGCCAGATTGAGAATGGCCATTTCGTGATTAAGAATCACCTAATATTCTTAATAAAATCATTGGTTAAGTGAGTATTCGAATGTTGAGGTGATTATATCTATAAATCAAGGGTATAAATGCCTAGCGAATAAGTCGCTAAGTTTCGCAAGCGCGCAACTGTCGAAGGATTTTACATGTTTAAGTGCTCCCCTTCGTGTGAAAAGCGGAATTTATATCAAACGTGGTCTGAACCGTAATTTTAGAATTTGTCGGCCTTTTGAGAATTGATTCGATAAGTCGTACCGATTGGTAGTCTTGAGTTGAACAACATAGAGTGAGCACCTAGGTTTTTCCCATCACTCAGGTTGTTGTAGCTCATATGTCAGACGAACAAACCCCTTCTGAAAAGACAGGAAACAGATTCCTGCGTCAAAAACTTCTGATGATTGGCCCTGCTTCATCGCGGCGATTGCTTACATCGACCCTGGGAACTTCGCCACAAACATTCAAGCCGGTTCATCTTATGGCTACCAACTCTTGTGGGTTGTGCTATTTGCCAATCTAATGGCGATGCTGATCCAATATCTCTCTGCCAAGTTGGGGATAGTGACGGGTAAAAATCTTGCCGAACACCTTCGAGACCGCCTGCCTAACAAGCTTTCAACACGACTTTACTGGATTCAGGCTGAACTCATCGCAATTGCGACAGACTTGGCTGAGTTTATTGGTGCGTCGGTAGGCTTCCAGTTGCTGTTCGGTGTGAGTTTGATGGAAGGCGCGATGATCACCGCTGTGGCGACCATCGTCATTTTGGCACTGAATAAGCGTGGCCAGAAGCCGCTTGAGCTGGTGGTTGGCTCATTACTTCTATTGGTCGCTGGTATTTATGTCGTTGAGTTGTTCTTTTCGCACCCAGAGACAGGTGCAGTCGTCAAAGGGTTGTTTGAGCCGACCTTAGATAGCGCAGAACAGGTGTATCTTGCCGCGGGCATTCTGGGTGCCACAGTCATGCCGCACGTTATTTACCTGCACTCAGCACTCTTTAAAAATGATTACGGGCTGTCTAAAGCCTATCGCCTCCGTTCGACACGTCTCGATGTGATGGTGGCCATGGTGGTTGCTGGCTTTGTAAACATTGCCATTGTGGCGATGGCAGGCGCGGTATTCTTCCAAGCTGGCCGTGAAGACATTGCGTCGATTGAAACAGCATATATGACGTTAACGCCACTTTTGGGTGATTTCGCAGCGCATCTGTTTGCCTTGTCTTTGATTGCTTCAGGCTTGTCATCGACAGTTGTTGGCACATTAGCGGGCGACGTGGTGATGCAGGGATTTGTTCAGTTCTCGATCCCGCTCTGGGTTAGACGCCTGGTGACCATGGTGCCGTCGTTTGTGGTGATTGCTTTGGGCGTAAACACTACCCAGATATTGGTACTGAGCCAGGTGATTCTGAGTTTCGGGATTGCACTCGCCATCATTCCGCTGCTGATGTTTACCAATAATCGCAGCTTGATGGGAGAGTTTGCGAACAAGAAACTGACCACATATATCGGTATTGTTGTGGTGCTGTTTGTTCTGTCGCTCAACATTTTCTTGTTGTGGACATTGGCATTTTGACAAGCTAATACACGGGATACAAAAACACCGGCCTTGGCCGGTGTTTTTTTGGTAGGAAAAGCGTTTAGCTTTGCAGGATCATCAATGGCAAAGCCAACATGTCGTCACCTTTTGACGCGAAGTAGATGATCACGCCGACAAGTGCTGCCACCGTGGCGAAATACCAAACGGTACTGAATATTTGCCCGTAGCGGTTGAGAGGAAGCAAGTGCGTGTGATGACGATACTTCCACTCAAAGATGATTTCGACACTGCCAATGAGTAGCAAGAAGCCCAGCAAAGCCAGTCCAAAGGCATAGCTGACAAACACCCCAATTGCAGCACCTGCGATACAGGCAATCAGACCCGCAATACTGTTCATGGAAAAGCTGATGCTTTTCAAAATGTGCCCGCCGTCGAGAGGTAGAATAGGCAGCAGATTGAACAGGTTGAGGAGGGCGTTAAAGGTGGCCAGTCCTGCGAAGAAGACATTGCCTGTCACCCAATATGCCACCATGGCAGCCAGCGACATAAACAGACCAAATGTCGGTCCCATGACGGAGATAACGACATCTTGCCAGCGCGTGTTTATTTTTTCATCAGACAGCGCAAGTCCGCCCATAAACGGAATCAGATAAAAGCCTTTCACCTTCATACCGAAGTATTTCATGGCACGAATATGCCCGTATTCGTGAACGACCAAGCAAGCGATCAGTGCCAGTGCAAACTGCCAAGAAAAGAGCCAAGAATAGGCGGCAAAACTAGCACCTGCCAAGACCACTTTAATGACCTTGGCACTCTTAAAGAGTTTGAGACCGAGTGAAGCCAGACCAATCAAGCTGAGTTTCGGTTTTACTTGCGGTGTTACGACAGGCTGCTGTCGCTCAATATCTTTTTCATTGCGAGAGCCAGACTCGACAACTTCTCCGTTAACGCTGACTTGATATTCCACCAAGAACGGCTGCCAGTTGACGGAGGATGTCACATCCACAGTGATAATTTGATCATCCGCGGTAAGCTGAAAAGAGTGGTTTTTCGCTTCTTCGCTATCTGCAGTTGCTGCTAGCTGAGAAACGAGCTGGTTGTCCCAATAGAGTTGTTGCCAGCCAGCCATAGAGCCTTCTAAGCGAAGCGGCTTGCCCAAACAGGAGAGATTAAATAGTTCCAAACTGGTGTCATTACATCGGTTAACAGGCTTTGGATCTTAACGTTTTTAGGGGGTTGGGTGAAGTGCAGTGAAAACAGTTGGTGGTAAGGAGACGTTACCGCCATAGCGATGTTCGCTATGGCGACAAATGGCATTACTTATCGACAAACATATAGTTCGCTTTGGTAACACCACGGTCATAGGTGCAGAAGGTGTCGGTGGCGGCTTCTGTTTTGCTATGGATCTTGATGTTGGTGATCACTTCCAGCGCACCAGCGTCATAACACGCTTGTTGGGCTTGCTTCACGATTTCAAGCAGGTGGTTAAGTTCGCCTTTCATCGTGGTTTCCATTGCACCTACCTGATAGGGCACATTCGCGGCTTTGACGACATCAATGGCTTTATCGACAACTTCAAAGTTGTTGCCTTCTTTGAGACGGGGAATGACTTGGAACGCGACAAATACGTCGTTGAGCACTGGGTTTTCGTTATTCATTTATTCGTGTTTACAGTGAATCGTTGAGGCGAGCATGCTATCACCTTTTTTCAATCTCGCATTAGTGAAAAGTCAAACGAGAAAGCCCCGGTCTCCCGGGGCGTAGGCGCTGATTGAGCCTAAAACTTGTATTGAATACCCATGCCACCGGCAACTTCTGAGCCTGAAATCTTGCCAGAGGTTTCATAGTGGAAGGTGCCGGACAGGCTGATTTTCTCCGTTAAACCATATGCCCCGCCCAGCGCGAGTGCTTCCTTGCTGCCAGCAAAACCGATACCTGCGCCTACCGCAAACTCACCGTGTGTGACAAACGGTCTTGCGTTAGTCACTGCGTGCAGACCAGCACGAATACCATCCATGTGCTCTGACATTTCATCAAAACGGTGATTCATCTGCTTTTCAAGGTCGGCAACCAAATCCCCGGTTGTTGGTGTGCTTACACCAAAAGATGGGTCAACCGGCTCTGGACGGTCAGGTGTTGAATCGACATCTACGCCGAAGTCAGGGTCTGCTGGTTGTGGGCGGTCAGGTGCTGAGTCAACATCTACGCCAAAATCAGGATCCGCAGGTTGCGGGCGTTCTGGTGTGTAGTTCGGGCCGTCTCGGTCTGGCACATTGCTGTCAGGTTTTACGCCAAAGCTTGGATCCACAGGTTCTGGACGAGATGGCGTATTGTCTGGCATTGGGCGATCAACGGGCAATTCAATACCATTGTTAGGAATGTGCGGCACACTATTGTCGACATCTACATTGATGTTATTTGCCATCGCGCCAGCGGAGAAAAGGGTAGCAACAGACATTGCAAGTACAGTCTTTTTCATAAAATTAGCTCTCTATATTGTTCAATCAGCGAAGAGCATCCATTCGTTGAAAGAGAGTGCTAAGCACTCCGTGATTCCTTATCGATTGATTGGAAGTTTACGGAGCTAAGTAACTGTAATCTAAATAGACGTCGTTATCTTAGTAATAAGCAATGCTTATTGGTGCGATTGTCTATCCAGGTGGTAATTAGTGATTCTGTTGTTCCAACGCGTCAACCAGAAGGCTTTTTAGCCAGTGAGTGAAGTCACTGTTTCTGTCTTTCTGATGGAAGTAGCCGAGTACATCATAGGTCGATGGAACACAGTCAATTTCGACATCCATCATGCGTAGGTTTGGGAACCTCTCAATGGGGAACAAATGATGAGAAGGGAAGTACATGTCCGTTTGTTGGACGACGTCCAAAATGGCGGAAGGTAATTCAGAACTAAAGCCAATGGAATAGGACAAACCAAGCTGCTCCATGACTTGTGCCGCCAATGATTGATTGTTGTTCCAATCAGGAATAATCAAGGTAGCAAGCTCATAGCCTTCCAAATCATGAGGCGTCACGGTTGGTTGATTAACCGGGTGTTCGGTACGCACGATGACAGCAGATTGAATGGCAATCAAAGCTTCGGTCATGACTTCTTTCGGTGTAGAAGCCAGCTCGTAGTTGATACCAAAATCAATTTCGCCTTGTATCAATTCATCCAAGGTTGAGCGATTCCAGTTCACTAACTGAAGCTCAATGCCCGGGGCTTTCTCTTTCAGCAGCGTGACCAGACGTCCCGCCAGGGTAGATAGCACTTGAGGGGCTAAGGCGATACGCAGTGGACGATTAATGGTTGCAGGGTCAAATTCGGATGACTCATTCAATGCCGCACTCAAACCATCCAGATGCGGTTTCAATCGGGCAAACAGTTCCTCTGCGTACGGTGTCGCTTTGAGGCCGTTTCGTGATTTGGTGAAAAGCTCATCATTGAAATGGAAGCGCAATTTCTTTAATGCCTGACTGACCGCGGGCTGCGTGACGAAAAGCTTGTCTGCGGCTTTTCGCATATTCAGCTCTTGGCAAAGCACCATAAATGTTCTCAGTAAATTGAGGTCCAGACTGAAGAACAAATCTTTACGCATTGAGAGTACCACCTGAAAGTTGACTAGAAACAGACTAACAGGAAATCAACTTCCGGGTCACTAACAGCTTGTTCTTGCCGTGCTTTTATCGCTTTGGTTTTTGATTTAGTCGTTATTAACCAGTTGCGGTGGAACAATCACTTTTCTGCTCGTACCATCGGTTTTTTCTAATTGCTCAATGAGACGAAGAGCAGCTTGGCGGCCGATCTCTCTGGCATCAGAGTTCACAAATACAATCGGTGGCTCCGTGAGCTCCGCTTCCTGCACTGCATCGAAACCCACAATCGAAATTTGTTTGTTGAAGATATTGTCTTTGCCAACCGTGCCGCCAACACGATGTACGCCGTGGACAGCACCTACTGCCGTGGACGAATAATGGCAAAGTACCGCAGTCACTTGCGGATGATTGGACAGCAGTTCCTCAACCGCTTTTGCCGCGGGAGCTTGACCCGCATCGCATTCAACCACCCACTCTGGCTTAAACGGCAGGCCAAACTGCATCAAGGTACTGCAGTAGCCGCCAACGCGCTCGGCGCGACACAAAGAGCTGCTTTTTCCGCCAACGTAGGCGATTCGGCGATGACCTTGGTTGATGAGGTATTCCGTTGCGAGTTTTGCGGCACTTGCGTTGTCTGGGCCGACATAATCAATTGGCTGATTGAGTGAAGCGCGTGAAATGCAAACCAGTGGCAGATTGTGAGCTTTAAGCGCCTCTGCGTTAACTTGCTGGTTTTCGTTGGTTGGACAAAACGCAATACCACCGACACCCTGACGCGCCATGGTCAAAATGCATTGCTCGAATTTTTCGTCATCTCCGCTTTGCGCCAGAAACACCATATAGCCTTGCTTTTCTGTTTCCTCACAAAGGCCTGCCGCTACTTGCGCGTAATACGGGTCGCTGATGTCTTTTAAGATAAGGCCGATAATTTCACTGCTGTTTGATCGAAGATTTGCCGCAGCGCGATTACGGACATACCCCAACGCATTAACAGCGTTATTGACCTTTTCGATGGTATCCGGGGAGATACGACCTTTGTTGCCTAGAACCATGGATACCGTGGTAACAGATACGCCAGCGTGCTCGGCCACATCCGTGATGGTCACTTTTTTCAAGAGCCTTCCTTAAAGCTGTATGCCCCCAAAGCGTGATGTCAAAAAGGATATTAAACCGGCGGGGGAGAGAATCATCAGTTTACGCTTGATAAAACGTTTTACCTGTAAAGGATACTGATAAATTCCCAAAATTTAAACCAGATCAAAATTATGGTTTTGCTGTGTGTGTGCAGATCACAATTGTTTTGATAAAACGTTTTATCAAAATTTTATTTGCATAATATCCGCCCCGGAAACACAAAATGCCGCGCAGGGTGCTTTCTAATTTAAGCGTCTCGCGCATCTGTCATGTTCTCATGATTCGGAGAGTTGTAATGACAACTAAAGCAACAAAAACCACCATGTGGGAATTTCTGCAAAGCCTAGGTAAAACCTTCATGCTGCCAGTCGCATTGCTGGCGTTCTCAGGTATTTTGCTTGGGGTAGGTAGCTCACTGTCGAGTGATGCAGTTCGCGAAGCAATGCCCTTTTTAGACAACACCCTGCTTCAATATCTGTTTATGTGGATGACCAAGATTGGCTTGGTAGCATTCATTTATCTGCCAGTGATGTTCGCCATTGCTATCCCTCTCGGTCTGGCGCGTGAAGAAAAAGGCGTTGCAGCGTTCGCGGGTTTCGTTGGCTACGCAGCGTTTAACTTGGCGATTAACTTCTTCCTTACTGTGAACGGTGTACTGGGTGATGACGTTGAGCGCAAAGCGTACGGCGTGAAAAGTATCATCGGCATCGAATCAATCGATACGGGGATTCTGGGCGCGGTGATGGTCGGTATCATCGTTGCGAAACTGCACCAGCGTTTCTACACCTTCAAGATGCCTGACGCATTAGCATTCTTCGGCGGTGCGCGCTTTGTTCCAATCATCTCAGCTATCACACTGGGTGTTGTGGGTGTATTGATCCCGTTCGTATGGCCTTACTTCGCGGCAGGTATCAACGGCATTGGTAATCTGATTGCAGGTGCTGGCGCTTTCGGTCCATTCCTGTTCGGTACTGGTGAGCGTCTTCTTCTTCCTGTCGGTCTGCACCACATTCTGGTGGCTCTGGTTCGCTTTACTGAAGCGGGCGGCACCATGGAAGTGTGTGGCCAAACAGTGTCTGGTGCACTGACCATTTTCTACTCAGAGCTGTCTTGTGCTGATACAACAGGCTTTACGCCAGAAGTCACTGCCTTCCTGTCTCAAGGTAAGATGCCAGCATTCCTGGGTGGTCTGCCTGGTGCGGCACTGGCAATGTACCACTGTGCGAAACCAGAAAACCGCAGCAAGATTAAAGCACTTCTGATCTCAGGTGTGGTTGCATGTGTGGTTGGCGGTATTACAGAACCTTTGGAATTCCTGTTCCTGTTCGTTGCGCCTGCACTGTACTTCATCCACGCAATCCTGACCGGCCTTGGCTTCATGGTGATGGGTCTGCTGGATGTGACCATCGGTAACACTGACGGCAACATCATCGACTTCTTGGTCTTCGGTGTACTGCAAGGCACAGCAACCAAATGGTATCTGGTCCCTGTTGTAGCAGCAGTATGGTTTGCGGTTTACTACGCGGTGTTCAAGTTCGCCATTACTAAGTTCAACCTGAAAACGCCGGGTCGTGAAGTAGACACTGCAGAGGTGGATTCTGAGCTGGAAGCGGCATTCATCAATGAATCAGGCAAAGGCGCAGCTATCCTTGCGGCACTGGGTGGCAAAGATAACATCACCTCACTGGATAACTGCATTACACGTCTTCGTATGTCAGTGAAGAACATGGATTTGGTTGATGATAAGAAGCTAAAAGCTTACGGCGCACTGGGTGTGGTGAAGCTTGATGCGCACAACCTACAAGTGGTTATCGGTACGCAGGTGCATTTGGTTAAAAATGAAATGCAGGCATTGATTTCAGCGACAGCGAGCTAAGCTCTCGGTTCCCCCTTTTAAACCCTCGGAGACTTAATTGGCCCGAGGGTTTTCCTGTTTCAGATGAGGTTTGAAAGACTCATGAGCAAAATAGATTTTGATACCCCAATTGATCGCATGGGCACCTATTGCACCCAGTGGGATTATGTTCAGGACCGATTCGGCAAAGCGGGATTGCTGCCATTTACCATTTCAGACATGGACTTTGCGGCACCAGAAGCCGTGATGAATGCGCTGAAAGCGCGCCTTGAGCACCCTGTATTGGGCTACAGCCGTTGGAATCATGACGATTTTAAAGGTGCGATTGAGAGCTGGTACCAACGCCGTTTTGATGCCCTGATTGATAAAGACACTATTGTCTATGGGCCATCGGTGATTTACATCATCGCAAAGTTAATTGAGAAGTGGAGCCATGCAGGTGATGGCGTGGTGTTCCAGACTCCGGCCTATGATGCGTTTGATAAGTTGGTGGAAGGTTCAGGCCGACGTTGTATTCGTAACCCGCTGCTAAAAACGGCTGACGGTTGGGAAATCAACTGGGTGCAGTTAGAAGAGCAGCTCTCACAGGCAGACACGACAATCTTCCTCCTTTGCAGCCCGCATAATCCAACCGGACGTGTTTGGTCGCGTGATGAGTTAACACGCGTTGCAGAGCTTTGTGATTTGCATGATGTGGCACTGATTTCTGACGAAATTCATATGGATGTTGTATTTAAAAAGCACACACCGTTTCTGGGCTTCGGCATGGACCAGCGTTGGGCATTGGTGACCTCAGCATCGAAGTCATTCAACATTCCAGCTTTAAATGGTGCTTATGCGTTTATTCCTAATGAGAAAGCACGCAATGACTACCTGTTCAAGTTAAAAGAAGTGGATGGGCTGTCTTCTCCCTCTATCCTTGGTGTGATTGGCATGATGGCGGCTTACAATGAAGGTGAAGAGTGGCTGGATTCTCTAAATGCGTATGTGCGTGAAAGCCATGAGTATGTGAGTGCGCGACTGAAAGAAGCTTTCCCTTCAGTGAACTACCACGTGCCTGATGCCACGTATCTGGGCTGGATAGATTTAACATCACTGAATCTGGATATGGCAAAACTTCAAAAGGACCTGATTGAGCACTTTAACGTCGCCATTATGGATGGCAGTGTCTACGGCGAGATGGGACGAGGATATGTCCGACTAAATCTTGGCTGTGCGCGTTCGAAAGTCGAGGCTGGTTTGGAAGCCTTGATAGGTGTGGCGAAGATGCAAATCCATTGCTAACAGACAAATCATTGTGTCTGAAAGAAGAAAAGCCCAGCGAGTTTCTGGGCTTTTTGCTTAAGCGACAGCACGAGATTCCGTCGTTCTAAACTGCTCGATCAACTTCGTTAACGTTGAAGATTGGGTGCTCAGTTGGCTGCTCACATTGCTGGTGGTTGAAATGGCTTCGGTGAGTGATTGGCTGTCGTGTTTCAGCGAGCGGCGTCTTTCTGTTAATTGTCCAAGCTCTTGATGTTGTGAAGACAAAGCCGCTTCCACTTCTGCGCTCAACTGCTCAAGCCCAGCGAAGGTGCGGTTCATCTCGGCCAAGTAGTGTTGCAATTGGATACCCGCGGTTTGGTTTTCTTCGCTTGCGTGTTTTGTGTCTTGTAGGAGTTTGCTTGCTTTCTCCACTTGATTGAGCAAATCATTGATCCAGTTGCGAATGTCACCTGTTGATTCAGAGGTTCTGAGTGAGAGGTTTCGCACTTCATCTGCAACAACGGCAAACCCTCTGCCGTATTCACCCGCACGGGCGGCTTCAATCGCGGCGTTCAAAGCGAGCAGGTTGGTTTGCTCGGCAATGTCTTCGATAACGCCCATCACTTTCGCGATTTTCTCACTGGTAACTTTAAGGCTGTCCATGGTGAGTTCGACGCTACTGACGGCTTCTACGCTGTGCGAGATGGATTTTTGCGTCGTGCTCATTTGAGAGGTTAGCTCTTCGTTGTCTATTGCCAACTTGCTGATGCATTCGCGGGTATTTGTCATTGCTGACGCAATCTCCGATGTAGCACTTTCCATCACGGTGAGTGAGTGCGCGACTTCGGTGATTTGGTTTTGTGTATTCACATTGATGTCTGAGACATGGCGATGCTGGGTATCAAGCGTGTCAGACTGCAAAGCAAGCTCACCAGAACGCGCTTGGATGTGCGTGACAAAAGTACTGAATTTCTCGAGGAGATTGTTAGATGCGGTTGCAACTGCGCTCACTTCATCGCGGTATTTATCGTTAATTCTTACCGTCAGATCAGAGTTAACATCGATATTTGTAAGCTGAAGGGAAATATTGTTCAGCCTTACAATGACGGTTCTGCGGAGCCAAAGCATCAGAGCCACGGACAGCGCAAGTGCCAAGCTTCCAACGACATAAATCACAGACGATTGATTGTCGAGAAATGAGATCAAGTTGTTCGCAGACAGTCGAGCGTGCTTTTGCCTGTCGGCAAGCTTCTCATCAATAGAGGCAAGTAACGGATCAACAGCGGGATACATGTCGAAATCGACAAGGCGACCTGCATCATAGAAGCTTTTGTCTTTTATCGTTTTCTCAAACTTCTCTATGTATAAATCGAGCTTTTCTTTCTCACCAATATGCTGTTGGTGCCAAGCAGCAAGCTCGGGGTAGCGGTCAATGGCGTTCCAGGTGTACGCATAATCAACTTTGAAAAGCTCAAACTGTTGTTCAACCTCACTCCAAAACAACAACTGCGCTTTCACTTTTTGTGACAGCGTCACAAGTGTGCGCTGATTTCGCTCCAACGCCATCAAGGTCCACACTTCCGGTAGTTGTTGGTTAATGTACGTCGAATAGGAATCGGAAGATCGTGACGAAATCCAGAGAGCCATGCTAGCTAACCCTATCGTCGACACAATGAATAACGTAAATGCGATCAGCAACCTTTGGCGTACGCTCATAGTCATACCTACTTCTTATTAACTTGGGCGCGTACAACCTATTTTCGGCGTGTGTCGTTTTGGTTACAGAGTCATCAATAATCCATGATACAAACAAAACTTCGGCTTACTTCACAACGAATTAGCGTATTATAACTGTTTTTATAAACAGTATTTTGGCGATAATATTCAAATTGGTGAATATTGAATAAGGGTAAGGAAATGCTCAATCATGTTTCAGTCGGAACGTCAGATCTTCAATCCGCCATGCGTTTCTACGATGCTGTCATGGAAACTCTTTCCGTCTCTCGCACCCATACGATTGAGGGAGTTGCTGCCGCGTATGGGGCTCAGTTCGAGTTTTGGGTTGGCTTACCGTATGCCGGCAAAGCGAGTGCAGGAAACGGCGTACATATCGCTTTGACCGCGCCTTCGAAAGAGGCGGTGAATGCCTTCCATCAAGCAGCGATTGAACAGGGTGGGAAATGCGATGGAGCACCCGGATACCGCGCTGAATATGGGGATGGCTATTACGCAGCGTATATAAAAGATCTCGATGGGAATAAGATAGAAGCGGTTTGTTTAGTTATCGGGTGAGGACGTTGTGAAAACGATTAAGATAATCATTGCAGTGGTTGCGGTATTTGCGGCCAGTTCTTCCTATGCCTTTGAGGAAGAAAATTTTTTAGGTAATAACTCGGTACGTCAGGAAATTCGTGAACTGCAAAGACAAGTGAAGCAGTTAGAACGAAGAGTACGGCAGCTAGAGCGAGAACAAGGCGATTCTTCAATCTCTAGTCGCTGGGGATGTTACCTTGACGACTTGAGAGCAGGTGGTATTTACGGCACTGGCTACACCAAAGCAGAAGCAAAAGGGCGTGTCCTAGAAAAGTGTGCCGAAAAAGATGGCACCTGCTTTGAATCCAGCGTGAAGTGCAGTACTGAAGACTGATTCTCAAGCTCGACATTGGGTGACGTAACTTTTTGGGAAATCTGACAAATAAGTTGGACAACGCCATTTTATCATCGGACCGTCACCGAAATTCAGCACTTCTCTTCTACGCTGGTTAAGCCTTGCCGTGTATGGCTAATTCAATCAGCGTAGAGGACATTTCATGACAGGCTACAACCCGCATTTTCTCAATGGTTTCACCATTGAATTTCCCAAGTTGTCTTCAAATCTCAGCATGACTGTCGCAAGGAGTGACGAATTAAGAGAAGGCTACATAGCCGACTATCCCAATTTCAGCATTGTGATCAACGCTGATGAAGATAAGCGTTCTGCTGCCGTGGTGGCCTTCCAGTTTGACCAGACGTTGTTTAAATCCACCAAGCGGCGCGGAAAATGGCGAATGGATTATAGGTTCGATGATTTTGATGTGCTGGGTCCTGAGTACTATTACCAAAATCCTTACGACCGAGGTCATCTGGCTAGACGCTCTACGGCGGGATTTGGTCAGACGCAAACCGAAGCGCAACGTAATGCGAACGAAACCTTTTATTACACCAATGCCGCGCTGCAACACGCCAACCTCAATCAAGATGAATGGCTCTCGCTCGAAGAGTACGCCCGCAATTTGCAAGATGCACAGGATGGAAAAGTTCTGAGCTTCAACGGCTGCATTTATGGCGACACCGACCGTTCAATTACGCCAGATGGTTTACCTATCGCTCGGGTTCCTGCGGGCTTTTTCAAGGTGCTGGCGTTCGTGAATCAAGAAGGAGAGTTGGAAGTTCGCGCCTTTATCCAATACCAAGACCGCGAGGCACTTCGTGATAAACAGGCATCTCGGCGTGTTGGCTATGACAATGTGGTGTATCAAACCAGCTTGATGGAAGTGGAAGAACTGACTGGGCTGATCTTTGACCCGAAAATGTATTCGGCCAATCCTTTGTTCTTCAGTAATCAACCGGACGGTAATCCGATGAATGTGGTTGATACACCAGAACGCATTGAGATCACGCGAAACGAAGACATTATCTCGCCAGGGCAAACTCGAAAGACAATTCGCGATGATGATGTAGACGTTTACCTCATTGCTGCCTTGGTCAATCCAGATGGTGTGGATGCAGGAAATGAATGGGTGAGCATGATTAACCTGTCAGGCAATGAGATTGATATGACAGGCTGGACCTTGGTTGATAGAGCCAGTAAGCGCGAACAACTTTCTATCACCAAACTTGCGCCGGGTGCCTCTCATGTTCAGCACCTTAGTGTGATTCAGTTAAACAACAATGGTGATACCCTTGAGCTGTACGATGCCGATGGTGCTCGAATTGACTGGGTGATCTACCAAGAAAAAGAGGTCAAAGCAGGAAAACCAGTGCTCTTTATGGAGCCCACCTCCTTATAGTTTTAGTGCTTTTTGATAAGTCCGCGTTGGCGGGCTTTTTCATTTTCATCAGGCATCGAATTCCCTCTCTCAGAGACTTCAATACCTTATAACGCAGAGTCAGAAAAACTTACGGTCTCTATCAAGTGCGAGACAGTCTTGGCTGCCAATACATGCATATAGTGGAAAGGTGTCCGGTTCAGCAGTGAATCTAGCAAAGAGGAGAACCACCACCATGCACATGGAAAACAACGTAGACACCCAAATTTTTAGGGCGTTAATGAAGGAAGATAAGGGTGATACGGCAAAGGTTCAGCCTCACGCATTGTCTTTTTTCGCTGAAGTCAGCCAGCACATCAGTGCTTCTACCACCATCGAAGATGACTACAAAATACGTATTCAACAACGCATTGCCGCGTTGTCTTCTGAGTCTCTCAATATCTTAATGGTAGGTGCGGAAAACGTCGGTAAGTCGACCACGCTGAGTGCATTGTTTGGCGAACATGATTGGACAAATGATGCCCCAAATAAAAGTATGATTGTCCGTAACGATCTTGCGCAGCTAACGCTGTGGGAAGCGAGATTGCCAAGTGACAGTGATAATCCGCAACAAGCGACTAATGAATTAGGTTCATTGCTCTCTGAAAGTGATGAACAAGGCAGACCCTTGGTGGATTTGGTGCTGGTGGTGTTAGATGCAACCAGTAATAACCTCGAAAGCTGCTATCGAGATATCAGCGACACACTGGTACCAATGCTCGGCAGACAAACCGAAAACCGTCTGATGGTATTGATGAATAAAGCGGACAAAGTGGCGCAAAACATCAGAGGCACTGCTTCTAACCAATTGATGCCCCTTGACGCGGAAATCTGGCTGGATTGCACGGCGGCAACGATTCGCTATCGCTTGATCCACAACACGGGTGTGCAAACGCGCCCAATCGCTTACAGCGCGTTGGCAGGTGACTCACCAGCAAATCGTCCTTACAACCTGATGAAAGTCGTTGCCCGCATGATGGTGACACTGCCAGAAGAGAAACGTCTGCTTTTGTTGAATCAGCCATTTACCCAAGGTGACGACTACTGGCGTGATCATGATGACAGGCTCTTATACCTGCAAAGTGTCGAAAATCTGTGCTTTGATAACCTGCATCTTGGTGCGAGAGATGGCGACAGATTTGGTGGTCAGCTAGGTGCGTTCCTCGGCAGGAATGGACGTGCACTGGGCGAGATCGTTTGTGATGCCTTAAGAAAGCAATTTGGCATTAGCTTGTAACCGTCAATCGTTCTGTAAAAAGCCAGCGAAACTGCTGGCTTTTTATTGCGTTGCGTTCGAGAAAAATCGCTCTTTACTATCAAGAGCGAGACAAATTCCATCGATTGCTTTGCGTATAGTTGCAGATGGTTAAAAGGAATAAGTCGTACTCATTGAGGTAAATTTCTATGGAAAGCATTCAGTCATTTTCTCGCCAACTCGCGCTGGAAGTTAGCCAGTCTTCGCTGATCGATGAATTCAAGAAGGCGGTTTTACAACTTCGCATGCATGAGCTTGAAGGGCATCCACTCAACGTCATGTTTGCTGGTCCGCAGGGCGTAGGCAAAACTGCGACGATAAAAGCCATGTTTGGTGAGGCGTTTACAGCATCTGGTGAGCTGGATGTCACAACGGGCATTTTACGCTACCAAGCGGGTGAGTTAGTGGTATGGGATTATCCCGGGCTGAGTGGCAACAAGGATCACGACAAGCTGCTTGAAATGCAAATTGGGGCCACCTTGAGTGAAAACGATGCTGATGGCAACCCGCTGATTGACATGGTGGTTGTCGTTATGGATGCGGCTGAAAGGAATTTGAACGACGGGTATCGGTTGATCACTGAGGTGATTGTTCCTGCGCTAGGCAGTGAGTTTGATAATCGACTGGTCGTTGCGTTGAACAAGATTGACGTAGCCAGTTATGCCTATGACTGGGATTTCGTGATGGACTCGCCGTCGCCTGAAGTGGAAATTTGGCCTGAGAGCACAGCGACACTGCTGCGTCATTGCTTGTTGGATGAGTCTGGGCTGGAGATCGCGCCTGTCTGCATCGCGGCAGAGCTGACGAGGCAAGGTGAATCAACCCGTCCATTTAACCTGATGAAGTTGATGGCAGCGATGCTAGAAAAGTTGCCCGCAGAGAAAAAACTCACCTTGATCGATACGCCTCTCAACCAACAGTCACTGGCGTGGTTTGATGGGGATGACAGAAGAAACTATCTTGCTGAGGTTGAAAACACCTTGTTTGACAGCCTATACGAAGGCTCAAAAGACGGCTCACGTTTTGGTGGTTTACTGGGAGCCTATTTAGGTAAACAGGGTAGAGAGCTGGGCTACTTGCTAAGACGAAATTTAAGAAAATCATTTAACCTTGCATGAAGCATTGAATGAAATAAAAAGCGAGCTATCTGCTCGCTTTTTTGTATCCATTTAACGGTAGATTGAATTTACCGGCAGGTTGAATTTCGCTGAATGGCGTAACGGGTAAATATCCCATCACAGTAAGCCTCTTCCGCTACGACCTGACATGAAATGGGACCCTTATTGATGGCGTCATACACGAGGTTAAAAGTGAAGTGGGAATACGCACCACCACAAGAGTGGTTGCCGGGTTTATGCATCGTGATATTACTGTTTACTTGATAAACATTCTTGATTATTTCAGGACCGACTGAGTCACCCACGCCGACAGGGTTTAAATATTCGATGCTATCTGCTTGTGTGCCCTGTTCGGTATTAATGATCGAACTAAAAGCGTTTACGCCGTATAAATTGTTTGAAGTATTATATTCGTCCAGGTAATACCACGTCACTGAACCAGAGATCTTATTGCCTTGAACGGCATAGTCATCAATAAAGCTCAGAACCCCTGTTTCACAGTCTAGTTTGACTTGAAAATCGTCTCGACTCTCACCTGGAATTCGTGATGAAAAGGTGGCTTGTGGGGTGAAATTCTCGCCGCATAGCCCTGCATATTCGTTCTCGTCATCAATGATGGTCATGGTGGCTTTCGTCAAACTGTCGCGATTGAGATCAGACCAAACAGCCAAACGGAAGGTCTCATAAGGGACCTCATAATAGTGGTCATCCCTCACCGGTACTTTTACCGTAATGCTTTCCGTACCGGCTGGAATGGTCACGCGTTTTTGACGGGTAATCTCACTGCCACCCATCACGACTTCTGTGCCTAAATCAATGGCCGCTGAGTTCGCAAAATAGTCATAGGTGCCGCTTGAGTAAATGGCGGTAACATCCTCAAGTGCGAGGTTAATGTCAGTGTCTTGCTCGTAAACGGGGTTAAAGGTGATGGTGAATACTGCATCTTCCCCTTCGTTCACTTCACCGCCTTTCACCTCGATTTCAGGTCCAGGTTCTTCGTCTTTAAACACCGTCCTGTCATAGCATTCGTGAAGCTCTTGAGTGTTTGTGGTGAGTGCGCTGATTCGAGTTGGGAATAAACCTACAGGTTGTTTTTCCCCAGTTTCCGGTTTCATACGCCAAAGCCATGTGCTGTTGACGTTGCCGTTTACGTTCTGATTTTTCGCCGCAATCAATACCTGACCATTCTGATCTAAGGTGGCTGCAGTAATGAAGTCAGTGAAGTGGAAGCCAAAGAGTTCATGTCCGATTGGGTCAGTATCCAAATCTAGGGTGTAAGAGCGGTTGTTGGTGATATAAAGCAACTGATCTTTGTAGAAAACAAAGTCTCCCCAGCTTGTGAACCCGCCGTTTCTTAAACCCTCATCAAAGCTGCCTTTGACGTTGACGCGGGCGTTATTGGGGTTGATGGTGAATACCTTTGCTTGATCGGAAGCAACCAATTGGTTTTGTGTCGGGTCAAAAACCATGCGGTAAACGTTGCGCGGTATACCACCCACGATCACATTGACACCTGACGCATGGTCATAATATGCCAACTGATTTTGCATCACGTCTGACGCATGAAAATCAAGGTTCTTGAATTGGTCGGAACTGACGTCGCCTTCGATATTATCGACGTGGTATTCAGTTGGACGAGGAGAGCTTACATAATATGTGCGGTTTGTGGTTTCATCGTAAGCCATCGCGGATGCGCTAAATAATGCTTTCGACGCTTTTATTGCGCGGTCACCGTTATAGGTGCCAGAAAGCCTTTGAGTCTCTTTCAAGTCCATAATGAAACCTTCATGACCGCGTCCTGCATTCATGGAGTACACATTGCCAAAGCAATTCGCATTGACGAGCGAAGGCGTGGTTGCTGCAGCGAGTACCAGACTTGCAATTATTTTCTTTTTCATTGGTTATCCTTGTTATGCCAACTGTCTTTAAAGCCAAGGAAAGTCTATGGACTCCTAAAATAGTAATTTGTTTTGGTTTTAATACCTGTAAAGAAAAATAATTACAATGAGTCTCATTGGTGAGCATTCATTTTCTATTGACTAATTGTAACTGTCAGAAAGTAAAGTGATAAAGTCGCATAAGAACATTCTAACTCAATGATATTCTTAACTATTAAATGGGACTTATTCTTAATTGTTTCGAGAGAAACTGTGAAGGGGGAATTAGGGGGGCGACTAGAAACGCTAACTGAATTATAAAGCGTCGATTCGATGCGGCATTAAACACAAGGTTTAATGCCGCACCGAACAAAAAAGATTATTCCCACTTAAAATCATGGACACGTTCGTCAGCGATATAAAACAGCAAATCGTTGGGTTTCACGTCTTCATCCAAACTTGGATTCAGGCGAACATGGTTATCTCTGCGAATACCAATGAGGGTCGCATCATAGTTCTGCTTCATGCGAAGGAATATGTCGCTCACCGTAGTGTGTTTGGCATTGGCTGGGTAGGTAACGGCGTACTGTGTCATACCTTTGCGCGTATTTAACAGTTCGTGGTGTAGTTCTGATGAGCCCGGATCAACCGCGGACTTTGCCAGCATTTCGACAGATACGGAGGGAACACACTCGGCGTTTGGACAGTGCGTTTTTAGCAGATCGCTGAGTACATCTTCTTGGAAATAAGCCAGAATATGCACATCAGGGTTCTTGCTGGCACAAAACAGCGCAGCAGCGAATGTAATGTCATCCTCAGGGTTATCAATAATAATGCATTCAGCGTCTTGAACGCCCGCGCGAGACATGGCCGTTTCGTCGGTGAAACTGGTCGTGCGTACAAAATCGATTTCTTTGGGTAATGGGTTTTCGATTTCTGCACGGACGCACAACACGATAGGGCGTTTATCCTTTTCTTCGTGAAGCAACATGTCTATCAGGTGGAGAGTTCGACTTTCATTCCAACCTAAAATCAAAATATGTCCAGACACGTCAACGCTCCTTTTTCCAAGTAATCCTTTACGCCAGTATTCAATGGTTAAGCTTGCCAACCGCCCGACGCTCACAGCAAAAATGCTGAGACCACAGGGAATGACAAAAAATGACACGATCCACTTTCCCGCTTCGGTTGTTGGCGAGTAGTCGCCATACCCAACGGTAGATGCAGTAACAATGAGGTAGTAAATAAAATCTACAAAGGGCGTCGTGAGGGCCTGTTCGCCAGCGGCATTGAGCAATATCCAGCTCAAGATGGCGTAGGCAATGACCGCAATAGCGACATGCCTCCCTCGTAAATGCTGAAACTGAGAGGCTACCCAGCGTCGCACCATGTACCATTTTGTCATCAACTAGCGTCCTATCAGGTTGATTGGGTATAAAATGGCGGTAAAACCAATTTGACCATTTTCATTCTGTTACATTTGGGTTTGACTATAACAGCCTTAGATAGGCTTTCTTTGCTGGTTATGGATGAGTGTGATTGGGATCTCACTGAGAGATTAAAGCCTGAGAGTATTCGTGTTTTTCCGTGTGGTGAGAATGTCTGAACGCTAGACACGCGAAGTAAGAGGGATGAAATGATGAGTGACAACAAATTTCTTGATGAATATTCCGACGAACGATTTTGGGACAAAGCGAAGGGTTTTGCTCAGAAAGCGGGTTATGAAGTCCTCGAAAAGGCACTGACCTTATACTACTCCGCCACGGACGCCGACACACCAAAATGGGCGAAAACCACCATCTTTGCTTCTTTGGGCTATTTCATTGCCCCAATTGACGCCATTCCAGATCTCACACCCGCTGTCGGCTTTTCCGAGACTTAGGCGTATTATTTGCGGCAGCCGCTGCCGTGGTAATGTATGTGAAACCAGAGCACACAGAAAAAGCGACGGAAAAACTGAACAGATGGTTCAAGAAGGATGAGAATCCATCTTAGTGTTATCACTCACCAGAGGTGACGTGATATTAGTCTGCAAACGAGTAAACAGAGAGAGCGGTGTGTCCTGATGAAAAACAACGAGCTAGTCGGCATTCTTGAATTTTTGAGAAGCACAGAGCAGCTGAAGAACACATTGCGTTCCGCTCACACCTCTAACGGTCGGCAGGAAAGCACGGCGGAGCATACGTGGCGTTTAAGTTTAATGGTGATGTTGTTTGCTGAGCAGTTCCCGAATATTGATGCGCTCAAGCTTATCAAAATGTGCATCATTCATGACTTGGGGGAAGTGATTGGCGGTGACATTGCTGCTGTCGATCAGGTTGTGGGAAGTGACAAGACGACTCAAGAGCGAGAGGATTTAATCACCTTGATAAACCCTCTGCCCACATCGCTTCAAGATGAAATATTGCGCCTTTGGGATGAATACAATACTGCCTCAACGCAAGAAGCCAAGCTTGCTAAGGCTTTCGACAAAATCGAAACATTGCTTCAGCACACCCAAGGGCAAAATCCACAAGATTTTAACTATGGCTTCAACCTGTCTTACGGAAGAAAATACACGGACAGCAACACCTTAACCGCCGAAATTCGCGCAATGATCGATGTCGAGACTGAAGCGTTAGCGAAGAATAACGATACGTATTAACGGTCGCCCAGCACTTCAAAGTCGTCTGAAACCAGTCGCGCTTTTCCATCACTATCAACCACCCAATGTTCGCGGTGAATTACGCCAAACGCCTTATTCATGGTCCATTTTGCAGAAAGAATGTAGCCGTCTGAACCAATCGACTCCCAAGAAACATCGGTGTATGACACGTCTTCGAATCCCTGATCGATAATGCCTTGCCAGAATTCTTCGATTGCTGCTCGTCGTTCAAAGGTGCCGAATGGGCGAGCGTGCATAATGCAACCTTCCGTGTATTGTTCTGCACACCCTTTGGCATCTTGAGCATTAAACGCTTTCTTCCAGTTATCAATGCCTTCCATGCAAGCCGCTAATACATTTTTATTCGTCATTTTTCTTTCCAACGTTATCTTGATAGGTTTGAGGCAAGATTACCGTGGCTAATTAGGCCAAAAAATAGCGTTAATAGAATTTACTGTTCGCAAAAATAGAACAATTGAAAGGTGGTAGCGTGGAGTAGACGAGTAGGCGTTTGCTCGTTTTGTGTCCATACAGAAAGACGTGGCTTAGCGTTACTAAGCGAGAAGTTACTCATTTTGCAATTCGATATCGGTCATGCCTTTGAAGAAAAGTAGGTAAATCGCAATCATAAAATAAGGGTTAATTTGTTAGAATACATTGAGTTATGGGTTTATTGATTTGTTTTTGTGCGATTTATAAATGTTGTCTGATGAAAATAGTTTGAGAAATACCTATCTATTAAATTCACAAGGTGTATAGTGGATAAGGCTCTTGTATTCGAGCTATTGATGACATTTTAGTTCAAGTATCTTCTCAGTTCTCTTTCGAATATCTTCGTCATATTACTTTAGTGGTAACTTCTTCCTAATATCAGATTTAATAGTATCGACTGCGGTTTTTGCTGCTGTGGAAGTGCCTATAACCATCTGAATAAAAATGATTTATTGATTGGTTAATCTTCGTTTGAGTTTGCTACGAACGTTAAGGCGTGACTGTAATGTTTTCAATAAATATATCTATACGCGACCAGGTTTTTATTTTTAATTATTTGGTGCTGCTTTTTATTCGATTGGTCGAATTTGATATTTCCAATATTAAAAACTCCACCCTGAAACTAAAAATCTCAGGCGTTTCAATTGAGGAACATATAATGAGAAAGAAAAAAGTTAAATTAACAAAAAAGGCGTGGAAAAGCGGTTATGAGGCAAGGTTCGAGCAAATGGTCGGCGAGTACCAGAGTGCTAAGGCATTGCTTGATTCAATGACGAAGGGGACACCAGAGTACGCCGCTCAAGAAAAGCTTTGCGATTCCTTGTTTGCTAACGCGGAGCGTTTCTTTAAGCAACACCAGTAATCATTGAGGTTCGAGCACAGCTAATCGTCTGTAAAGCTGAGCTTTCATACGGTGCTTTTAGATTAATAAGGTCCGCATTATGCGGGCTTTATGCCTATACCCAAACAACCTGAATCCTGCATCTTCAGGTTGTTGGGTATAGGATTGTACCATTTACTTCAACTACGCCATGGGGTTGGACTCAAGACGGGCGTTGAAGCCTATTACCCTTGATATCTCTCTAAAAAGCGCAATTTCTGTCAGGCGATGGTCACATTCACTTGCTATGTTGATCGTCAGTGATTCAGGGAGAGGACGCGAAAATGGCAATGTCGAGTTATCTGGAAGGGTTGGTTTGGATTATCTTGTTATACCCGCTATCGCTTTGCTTAATCACTATTTTTGTTCCAGATTCGGTGATGAAAATGACCACACGCGTGTTCAATGTTTCGTGTGCGTTTTTGTTCGCTTTTTGTCTGATTATGCACATGCAAATCGAAGTGGTCTACGGAAAAGAGCTGCTCGATGCTTGGTACCAAAATAATCCCCAGTGACCCATTGTGAAACGCCTTGCATTCTTCCATGCCGTTAAATGAATTGGGCTAAATCCATTCTTGGTCTTCACTGGCCACCGTTCGGTCTGTCTTTAGCGCGCCAGTATGAGCTGTGCTGGCAGGCTCAACCATCATAAAGTGCGTATCTGACTTTGCTTTTGGGCAGTGTTCAACACCTTTGGGCACAACGTACATTTCACCTGGATTCAGGACGATGTCGCCACTTCTCAACTGAAGCGTCAGTTGCCCTTTGAAGACGATGAATAGCTCATCTTCATTGTCGTGTTTATGCCAAACCAACTCGCCTTCGCCTTTCGCGATTTTAACAAGCTGCCCATTGGATTGAGCTACCACTTTCGGCGTCCAAACTTCATTAAACAAGCTAAATTTCTCTTCGATATTGATCTTGCTGTCTTGGTTTGCCATGGATGTTTTATCCCTCAATTCCGCTCGGTATTCTGAGTTTTCAGGTTAGCCTTTAGCGCGCATGAAGCGCGTCTCAATCATTATCACTCGATAAGCGATGTTAAGTTTGAAATCTGTCGGTAGTCGTCGTGAGGTGAAGTGTTCACGCCTAGGGTGTTTAGCCAAACCGCAGAGATGCCAGCTTGCAGAGCTGGGTCGATATCCTTATCTATGGTGTCGCCAACCATTACCATTTCACTTGCTGGGACATTCAGCTTTTCGATGATTTTTTGGAAAAACGCGGGCGAGCCTTTACCGATACCAAGGTTCGCTTTGCAAAAGTAGCCGTGAATATAGAAAGAGAGTCCGACGCGTTCGAAAGCGCGTTTGATGTCTGCTTCCGTTGAATCAGCCGCATTGGTCGCAACGTAGATTTGATGGGTCTTTGAAAGGTGAGCGAGGGTGTCTTTAGCTCCGTCTACCGCTCGCACTTTTTCCCAATCACACATCTTTCCTGACTGGTCGGGAAAGTCGACCATGAGGGTGTCGCCCCAATCAAATAGATAGACCTTACCCATTGCCACTCCTTCACATGCTTTATCGTCCTGACGAGGTTACGTTAATTCGTTGAGAGGCGGCTTGCAATCATGGATGATGAATAAAAAAGCAGCCTCTTGAAAGGCTGCTTTGGGTGGCGTGCAAAAACGCGTTGTACGTAAATTGCAGTCGATACTTACAGTTTGAACTGAGAAGTCATGCCATGCAGTTGGTTGGCAAGTGAGGAGAGTTCTTCACAGGCGCGAGTGGTCTGCTGTGCACCTTCGGTCACTTCGCTTGACGCTTGAGTGATGCGAAGTACGTTCCCGCCCAACTCTTCAGATACCGCAGTTTGCTGCTCCGTTGCGCTCGCAATTTGGCTGCTCATGTCGAAAATATTGCTGACGGACAGGTTCATTTCCTGAATCACATCGCCGCTGCGGTTAACCGCATCAACGCCTTGTGACATCTTGGACACGCTTTCTGTCATCGTGGTTTCCGCTGCAATCGCTTGCTCTTGCAGGCGTTTGATAATCGCACCAATTTCCTCTGTTGACGATTGGGTGCGTGTGGCCAGAGAGCGAACTTCGTCAGCTACCACAGCAAAGCCACGGCCTTGTTCGCCAGCGCGTGCCGCTTCAATGGCCGCATTCAGGGCCAGTAGGTTGGTTTGATCTGCAATCGCGTTGATCACATCCACGATTGACCCAATGCGCTGACTTTCTTCAACAAGCTGGCGAATGTTGTCGGTGGTCACATTCATTTCTTGTTCTACAGAGCGGATAGCGCGAACGGTTTGCTCGATGGCTTGACCGCCAACATGCGCACTTTTCGCAGCATTGCTGGTGGCATTGGCCGACGATTCCGCGTTGTGTGCAATGTCAGCTGACGTGGTTCGCATCTCTTCCATCGCGGCAGATAGAGAGTCGAGCTGTTCTTGCTGAGATTGCATGTTGGCAGATGATTGAATGGAAATTGCACTGACCTCTTCAGAGGCGGAGCTGAGCTGTGCGCTTGATTCAACAATCTGACCCAACACTTCACGAATGTTCAGGCGCATCTTATCGAGAGAACGCGCCAGTTCGCCAAACTCATTTTTGCCATCATCAATGTGGCATTGGCTCAAGTCTTGGTTGCCAATTGCCTCAGCGGCATTAAGTGGCAATTGAAGCTGTGCTTGCATGCTACGCACTAACACCAGCGAGAACACAACTGCACCGGCAAGTGCCGCAAACAACAATGCGATGGTAATTTGGTTGCTCAGCTCACGTTGGCTTAGGCCTTCGTCTGCAAAGATAAAGCCTTGCTCGCCAAGAAGGTTTTGAAGGTCGATAAGCGCATCGTTTACCTTGGCACCCATTTCCAGTGCCTCGCGGTGAGATTGGTGGTAAGCGTTCAGATCTTTGTCGAGCATCTGCATCGCTTCTTGGTAACGTTTCGCTACACGGTAGGTGTTTGCAGTAACATCGTCAGCCAGATTCTGTTCGAGGATCTCAACGGCAGCGTTGATGTTCTTCATTGCGGTGTTTAGGTAGGTAACACGCATGCCAGACACAAACCCATTGTAATAAACGGCGGCGGTTCTTAAATGGTTGAATGCGGTCAGTGCCTTGCGCTGCCATTCTCCGGTGTAAGCACCTTCAGAGATGTGAAGCGCGTATTGGTCAAAGATTTTCCCTGAACCTGACACACCGTGTTTCACGGCTTTGTCGATAGTATGGAAATAGGCAAAGGTTGCGCGAGATTCCGCCACGTACTGAGGGACCAGTCGTTTGAGTTCGCGGCCAGGCGCATTGTCTGGGTGATAGTTATCAAACTCATCAAGCAGCGAGGTCAGCGTTTGTTCGGTTGCCGCGATGCGTTTCATGTCGCGTGGGTTTCCCCACGTGAGTGCCACAGCAAGACGTGCGCGCCACATTTCGATACCGATGTCATTCGCCGCTTGCAGGTTTTCAACACGCACTTTGCGTTCTTGTTGGTAAACCTGCTCTTGATGGGTTCTGTCGCTGTAAAGCCACCACGCCAAACTTGAAATTAACACGCCCATTATCGCGATGGGCAATAGCACTGACGCTCGGAAACTGAGGTCTTTTAATCGGAAAGAAAGCACAGTTAAAACCTTTTATTATTAGAAGTGATGAAGTTTCGTTGTCATTTGTTTGATTAAGTCACTGATAAACAACGACTGCGTCGCAAAAATGCGCGTCATTAATAATCGAAAAGGTTCTACTGAGATACTAAATCTTGTTAGTTTTTCGCTGAATTTTGAGTAATATCCGCTTGTAGAAAAAGCGTTAACACTAGGTCGGTAGAAAGGTGTGTTTCTTTGATTGTAAGGTGTTAAAAGTACTGCAATTTATTGTTGTATCTGCCATTTAGGCTATTCGTTTTTTATATGCCTAAAAGGCAGCCAAAAACTGCGTTCTTGAAACGAAAAAGTACCACACGAATACGAAATATGTAGGGTTATGAGCCAGATTGATATTCAGCAAAAGATCGAGAGTTTTACCTGCATAGAGGAAGCCTTGCATTACTTTGATATTGGATTTGATAGCCAATTTATCGAAGAGTATCGCACGCAGTTGGTGAAGCGGTTTAATGGATACTTACTGCTCTCAAGACCCGATGACTGGTTTTCGGCAAGACGCGCCTTAAAGAATGCGTATTGCTATGTGCAGCGCAGTCGGTTGGACAAATATACGCGCTCGGCCTGTCGAGGATGCACGTCCTGCCAACGCAGATAAAACAAACCCCGCTGTAGCGGGGTTTGTTTTTCATTAGGCTTTGATTAAACGGCCTGATATTCAGGGTAATCCAGCAAACCTTTCTCTTTGCCACCAAACAGAGTGGCAGGATCGTGCGCAGCAAACGGATAGTCATGTTTGATGCGATTTGGCAAATCTGGGTTCGAGATAAACGGACGACCAAAGCCAATCATGTCAGCGATGCCATCTTCAATGGCTTGGCTGCCCTTTTCTGGGTTGTATTTGCCAGCATAAATAATGGTGCCTTTGTACGCTTCGCGCACCGCAGGTTTAAATGCTGCCGGTGTTTCCGGTGCATCATCCCAATCGACCTCAGCAATGTGCATGTAAACCACATTCAGTTTGTCTAGCAGGGCTGCTGCTGCCGTGTACGTTTCAACGGGTGTTTTATCTACTGTGCCATTCAGTGAGGTGAATGGCGCAAGGCGAACACCCACACGGTTGTGACCGATAGCCGCTGTCATTGCTTCTACCACTTCGCCCAGAAAACGCAGACGATTTTCGATGGAGCCACCGTATTCGTCGGTACGGTTGTTTGCTTCTGAGTCGATGAACTGATTGACCAGATAACCGTTCGCCGCGTGTAGTTCAATGCCGTCAAAGCCAGCTTCGATCGCATTCAATGCTGCTTGGCGATATTGACCAATGACTTCTTCAATGTCGTCTTTGGTCATCGCGCGAGGTTCAACCACGTCGACGAAACCTGGCTCATCAGTACCATTGTCGATGAAGACTTTTACGTTTTCTGCTTTCAACGCTGACGAGGAAATAGGCTGCTGACCGCCAATGTTGTCCGGGTGCGTGACACGACCAACGTGCCATAGCTGCGCGAAAATAACGCCGCCTTTTTCATGAACCGCATCGGTCACTTTTTTCCAGCCAGCGATCTGTTCTTGGGTGTAGATGCCTGGTGTCCAAGCATAGCCCTGACCCATTTCTGAAATCTGAGTGCCTTCAGCAACAATTAGACCTGCACTTGCACGTTGTGCGTAGTAGGTGGCCATCATGTCGTTCGCGACGTTGCCAGGCTGAGAAGCACGAGAGCGCGTCATTGGTGGCATAACAATGCGGTTTTTAAGTTCTATATCGCCCAATTTAAGGGTTTGAAACAGTGCGTTTGTCATTGCTGCGCCCTCAGTTTTTAGTTTGAATAAGTTCGATAGAGTAGCCATCAGGATCTTTGATAAAGGCGATGTGCGTTTCGCCGCCTTTCATAGGGCCTGGTTCGCGGGTTACGTTGCCGCCCAAGGCTTTAATGCGTTCGCACGCGGTATAAATATCATCAGAACCCAGCGCCAGATGACCAAATCCGTTCCCCAAGTCATATTCGTTGGTGTCCCAGTTGTAGGTCAGCTCAATCGCCGTGTTGTCAGGCTGGTTTGCATCGCCCACAAAGACCAATGTGTAGCGGTATTCTGGGTTCTCGAAGCGATCCAACACGCTCATGCCCAATACCTTGGTGTAAAACTCAATCGACTTATCTAGGTCCGCTACACGGATCATGGTGTGGAGAAATTTCATCATTCACCTTTCAAATCACTTCTCGGTTGAGAAGGGGGAAACAGGGTTTATTTATGGTGAACAATACGACTAAAAATTAGTGGCGAAAAATTATCATATTTTATTAAATCAATAATTTCACGTTATGGATTTGAGGGGTGATCGAATGCTTGTTGCACGATGAGAGGGATAAGCCTAAATTTTTGCTACCTGCTCAGAAAACAAATCCGTAGAATGCCGGACTGCGTTTTTCCCCAGACACACAGGCTGGACTTCACATGACAAAATCCAACAACAAAACCACTCAGCAAAAGAAAGGGCTGCATCCGCGTAACCCGCATCGCGAGCGTTATGACTTTCCTGCATTAATCAAAAGCACGCCTGAGCTGAAAGCGTTTGTGAAACCGAATCCGTTTGGGGATTTGTCCGTGGAGTTTTCCAACCCAGCCGCGGTGAAGGTACTGAACAAGGCACTGCTGAGCCATTTTTACCAAGTGAACATCTGGGATATTCCTGAGGGCTACCTTTGCCCACCTATTCCAGGCCGAGCGGACTATTTGCATTACATCGCCGATCTTCTGGCTGAAACGGGGGATGGGAAAATCCCTCAGGGTAAACAAATCAAAGGCCTTGATATTGGTATGGGGGCAAACTGTGTCTACCCAATGGTGGGACATCGCGTTTACGGCTGGCAGTTTGTTGGCGCAGACATTGACCCTGTGTCCGTAAAAAGTGCCAAGTTCATGGTAGATGCGAACCCGTCACTTAAAGGTGGCATTCAATGCCGTTTGCAAAAAAACGCTGACCACATTTACACCGGTATGATTAACGCCAACGAACGTTTTGACTTCACCATGTGTAACCCGCCGTTCCACGCGTCGTTGGCAGAAGCAACAAAAGGCTCTGAGCGAAAAGTCCGAAACCTTGCGGCGAATGCCCGTAAAAAAGGCACAGAAAAGTTTACGAAAGCCAGCGATGTAAACGGAAAGCACGCAAAAGGTAAACCGACACTTAACTTCGGTGGTCAGAAAGCAGAGCTTTGGTGTCCGGGCGGCGAGGCTGCCTTTATCAAGCGTATGATTTTGCAAAGTGCTGACTTTAAAGCGCAATGCCTATGGTTTACTACCATGGTGTCAAAGAAAGAAAATCTCAGCGCAATCTATCAACAACTCAAGCAAGTAAACGCGGAAGATGTAAAAACCATCGAGATGGCACAGGGGCAAAAAGTAACGCGTGTCGTTGCTTGGACCTTCCTAAATCGCGAAGCGCGTGCAGAGTGGACATCCGGCTGGAAATCTAAATAAATATCTAATGAGTTGTCTTTCATCTCCTAGTCGTTAACATTAGCTGCGCACCTTTAGCAACCTTTAACTCTCCCTGTTTAGATTCGGCGTCTCAGGACTGTAGACGCCATTCGTAAAGGTGTGCAACGAATGAATAACTATAAAAAGTGCGGATTGATTTGTGCGGCAGCACTGTCAGTTCTCACCCTCATTTCCTCATTCCTATTGAACGGCGTGACCTTAACGGGCCCCGCGTCGGATGTGCTTGGGCGAACCTTGACCTATGCGTCTTGGTCGGCGGGAAACCAGTGGTTCCTTATTACGACGGCACTGTTTTGTACTATCCCGTTACTCTTAAAGTGGTCGCGCAAGAAAACCCTGTCGGTACTGTTTTGCTTTGGCGTTGTGTTAGGAACGAGCTTTGTCACCAAAACCGTTGTTAAGCACCTGACGCAGGAACCAAGGCCTTATACAAACCTTGGCAGAACTCGATAAAGTGCCTTCCAGTGACGCGTTTTATGCTGTTGAGCCTCTCCAACGGGAAGAGATTCTGACAGAGGTAAAAGATGACGTGAGTGCGTGGCGACTCATCCATTGGGAAGGCGAAACGAACTATTCGTTTCCATCGGGCCACACGATTTTTGCCGCTGCTGTTGCCATTTTCTGGGGGGCTATTTTGATGGCCGAAGGCTATGGGCTGCTGGCCAGCCTTGTAGTGGGTTGGGCTAGCGTTGTTGCTGCAAGCCGCTTGTGGCTTGGCATGCACTGGGCAGTGGATGTCTTTGCATCGATAGCTTCGCCGCTGTGATATGCGCGCTGATCTATGCTGTGTCGATGCGTTTGAATCGCATCCTGATGCGACGTGAGGAAGAGATAACCCCCTGTTAAAAGACACAAAAAAGAGTTGTCATTTCTACGCGTTCGCAGTACATATTGATGCATCGCTTAAAAAGGATTTTGGTTTGAGACAGTTCATACAACGACTGCCATTTTTGATAACGCTGTTGATGGCATTGCTGCTAGGCAATACCGCGGCCGTTGTCAGCCAAGATCTGCTACAAGCTCCACTTACTTTGGCGGCGAGTCAGGACTCACAACCTGACGCGTCGCTGGATACTTTCCTTCCTCGTTATACCAATTCTCGGGCACATCAGCCCGAACCTAAAGCACCGGAAAAAGACGTCGCATCTTGGCCAATCCTCTTGATGACGATTGCTATGTTGCTGGCTTTGTTCCGTGCTGCTAGCACGCTGCCAAGAAGCTATCTGACATCTGATAACCATCGTCTCGCTGGTTGGCAGGACTCCAATCTCCAATTCAGGTTCATCCACTCTCGCTGAAACGCTCCATCGCTTAATCACATCATTCTCTTTGTTTGTCGATAAGATGGAGTTTCCATGTTCGAAAATATCCAGGAAGTGCTGGTGGCCCTTTGGCATCAGGACTTCAACGCGCTGCTCGCGCCGGGCAGTGCCGTATTTATCTATCTGATCATCACGGCCTTTATTGGTCTTGAAAGTGGCTTTTTGCCAGCCGCCCCCTTGCCGTGTGACAGCATTGTTGTCTTGTCTGGCACCTTGGCTGCGGTTGGTGTCTTGCATCCTGTTGTGGCTGTTTTACTGCTGGTTTTTGCGGCCTCAATAGGCAGTTGGTTGGCATTTTGTCAGGGCCGTTGGTTGAACCGTTTACCGCGTGTCAGTCGCTGGCTATCTCAGGTGCCACCTAGCACCTTGAAAAACGTTGATACCTTGCTGAACCGTCACGGTTTGATCGCACTTTTCTGCGCACGTTTTGTGCCGGGAGCGCGTTCGATTACGCCGATGATGATGGGCGCGAGATTGCATGATGCATCCCGCTTTCATTGGTTCTCTTGGCCCAGTGCCACGCTTTGGGTCTGCTTGCTGTCTGGCATTGGTTTCTTGCTGCCAGCCTTACCGGAACCACTCAGTCGAGTCGCGACCACAGGCCTGATTTTGGCCCCGGTGGTCAGCATCACCATTCCAATTCTCGCCTTGCTTGTTATGCGATTCAAAAAGGCACCTCGAACTTCAACGTTAGCATCAGGAGACCTGTGATATGAGACGTTCACAGACAAAGGCGGACGCCGCAATGAATCGAATGGGGAAGTGGAAATACGCACTCCTCATCTTGATGTTATTGACGCTTCTCATTCAGGCGATACCAACGTTCTACGGCGATGTGCCTGCGCTGGGTGTTCACGCTAAACGTGGTGATGAAACATCGCTCTCGGTAGTGAAAAACGTACTTTCAGACAATGAAATCCCATTTAGGGAAGCAATGACTGAGGGTGATGAAGTCATCGTGACGTTTGATGATATTGATGAGCAGCAAAGCGCTAAACACGCGTTGAACGAAAATTTAGCGGCATATGCGGATATCACTATTCAGTATCAGTCGGCCGCGCCTGCATGGTTTAGCGCGTTTGGAGCGGAGCCTGTGAAGCTTGGGCTGGATTTACGAGGCGGCGTTCAACTCTTGCTGTTTGTCGATTTGGATGCGGTTTACAGCAAGCAAACGGACGCAATGGCCAATGACTTGCGAACAGCTTTACGAGAAGAGCGTGTGCGCGGTGTGACGGTGAGAAAGCTTTCTTCGACAACGTTGAAAGTGACGGGTGTTGAACGTTCAAACGACACGTTTTGGAACGACTTTCTTGCAAGCTACACAGGGCAGTGGGAAGCCACAAATGAAGATGATGCCTATTTTATTACCCTGACCGAAGAGGAGCTATTGCTTCAGGCGCAATCGGCGATGACGCAGAACATTTCGATTCTTAGAAACCGAATCGGTGAGCTGGGGATTGTTGAAGCAAGCGTTGTCCGCCAAGGGCGTGACCACATCCGTATCGAGTTGCCAGGGGTACATGATCCAAAGCAAGCTAAGTCAGTGATCGGTGCGACGGCTTCACTTGCGTTTTATGAAGCAACGGCGGCAGGCGCAAAAGCGATTCCCGATCGCAATGGCGCATTGGTCCGTTTGTCTCGACAGCCTGTACTGTCCGGCGATCATATTGTTGATGCACGCGCAAGCATGGATGAAATGGGGCTGCCTCAAGTTGAAATCCGACTGGATGGTAGCGGTGGCAGCCAAATGATGAACTTCAGCCGTCATCATATTGGGCAAGCCATGGCGACGGTTTACACCGAATACAAACTGAACGACAGCAGCGAACTGGTTCCCCATGATCAAGTGATTAATGTGGCGACGATTCAAAGCACCTTAGGTAATACCTTCCGTATCACAGGCCTTGATAGCGCGACGGAAGCGCAAGAACTCTCGCTACTTCTGCGCTCTGGTGCGCTCACGGCTCCTATTCAAATAGTGGAAGAAAGGGCGATTGGGCCAACGCTAGGGGCACAGAACATTAAAGCCGGATTCAGTGCGCTGGCATTGGGCATGGCAGGCATGGCTGTGTTCATGATGCTTTGGTACCGCCGCTTTGGCTGGGTGGCGATTGTTGGATTGGGTGCGAACTTAATCATGCAAGTTGGCCTCTTGGTACTTCTTCCTGGAGCGGTTTTAACTCTACCCGGTATTGCGGGGTTAGTACTTACTGTGGGTATGGCCGTTGATACCAATGTGCTGATCTTCGAACGTATCCGTGACCGATTAAGGGAAGGTGCGTCTCTGGCGACCTCTATCGACTTTGGTTACCGCTCAGCGTTCGTCACCATCTTTGATGCCAATATCACCACATTAATTTCCGCGCTTTGTTTATACGGCATTGGTTCTGGGCCGCTTCAAGGCTTTGCGACCACGCTCATTTTGGGACTGATCACCAGCATGGTGTGTGGCATTTGGGGAACCCGCGCCATCATCAACCCAATTTGGGGCAGAGATAACCGTCGAGCAGTCAGGATTTAGGAGTACGGAAGATGAAAATTCATTCACTGACACAAATCAGATATTTGGGACTGGCGGGCTCGTTACTGCTGGTTGCGGCGAGTTTCTTTGCCATTTTCCACTACGGCATTGCGATGAGCATAGATTTCACCGGCGGCGTCGTGGTTGATGTTGCTTTCCAAACACTGGCACCCGCTGCAGAGATTCAAGCGGGCTTAACCGGGGCTCTCGCTGAATGGGTAACGGTGGAAGCCGGGTCATCCCCCGGCGTTTGGCAGCTAGTTTTGCCTTCCAATGCGCCGCTTGTCGACCCACAAGCTATCGTTTCTCTGTTTAGCGAGCAAACGAACCTACAAGCTGAACTCATTCAAGCCACTGTGGTGGGGCCGCAAGTCGGTGAAGAGCTTTATAACCAAGGTGGATTAGCGCTGATGGCGGCGTCACTCTCCATCATGATTTATCTCGCCATGCGATTCGAATGGCGTCTTGCGTTGGCTGCGATTGCCTCATTGGTTCACGACACCATCATTACTCTGGGTTTGTTGGCTGTGCTTGGTGTTCAGATGGACTTGAATGTGGTCGCGGGTCTTCTGGCGGTTATTGGTTATTCACTCAATGACTCAATCGTTATTGCGGACCGTTTACGTGACGTACTCAAAGCCCGCCCGGATGCGGATATATACTCCAGCACAAACTTGGCAGTAAAAGCGACGTTCTCGCGCACCTTGATCACTGCGGGTACAACGCTGTTTACGATTGGCTGTCTTTTGGTGTTGGGTGGCGAGGCCCTTTATGGCTTCTCCATCACCTTGTTCGCAGGTGTCGTGACCGGTACATGGTCATCCGTCACTATCGCTTCGACAGTACAAGAAATGCTGGGTTTGAACCCAATGCACTACCAACCAAAGCAGGATTTGATTGATGAAATGCCATAGTTTTCACCTCCTTTTCGTGCCTTTAAGGATCGTCGCATGGGAGGGATAAGTATCAGCGAGTTGATGATCATCGCTTTCATCGTCGTGTTGTTATTTGGGTCTAAAAAATTGGCGCAATTAGGCGGCGATCTGGGGACCGCCATCAAGGATTTCAAACGCGCAATCCGTGATGATGGTGTGAAAGAAGAGGACGATACGTTGACCCAAAAGGCTAGCTACCTCAAAGAGTAAGACTCTCTTGATCTAAAGAGAAAGTGTTCGTGATGTGTACCCAAGCTCTATGTCGGGCTTGGGTATCTTTAGAAGGATGTAAGTCATGAGCTTTATTGGAATCATCGTTGCGCTCGCGTTTATCTTGATCGCCAATTTCATGGAAGGCGGTCACATCAGTGGTCTGGTTAATACGCCCGCATTTTTGATTGTGGTGGGCGGTACGGTAGGCGCGATATTGGTCCAGTTCCCGTTTTCCACCGTGAAGTTAGTTTTTACGTATTTTTCTTGCTGTTTACGCCGCCGTTCAGAGACAGTTTTGGTACTGCAAAACAAATTACAGAGCTCGCGACAATCGCGCGCCGGGATGGCCTGTTGGCACTGGAAATTGAACTGGAGAAAGTTGACGACCCGTTTCTCTTGGAAGCGTTGCAAATGCTCGTTGATGGCATCGAAAGCGACGCCATTTTGGACATCATGGAGAACAGGATTGCGGCAGAAGAACACCGGATTAGCCAAGTGTCAAAACTTTATGAGGCCATGGGCGGCTATAGCCCGACAATGGGGATTTTGGGCGCGGTGCTTGGTTTGATCCACGCGATGGGGTTGTTGGATAAACCCGACCAATTAGGTGCAGGCATAGCAGTTGCATTTGTGGCCACCATCTATGGGGTAGCGTTTGCTAACATCGTGTTCCTTCCTTTTGGTAATCGTTACAAAGCCTTTTCGCAAGAGCTTACCAATTATCGAATGATGATCCTTGAAGGTGTTAGCTGCATCGCCAATGGCAGTAATGCTTTGGAGCTGCAAGGACGACTTGGTGGGTATGTTGAACATCCTTTGCACGTTAAGGTGGGCGCATGAGAAGGAGAAGGCGACAGCATACGGAAGACGCGCATGAGAACCATGAACGCTGGCTGATTTCTTTTGCCGACTACATGACGCTGTTATTTGCGTTGTTTGTTGTGCTTTATGCCTTTGCTCAAAATGAGAAAGGGCAAGCCGAAGTGATGGTAGAGAGCTTGATTGAGTCGCTTCGTGAAGAAGGGATGATTTCAGCCACACAGGGTTCTTTGCTGTTTGAAGGCGGAATTGGCACAACAGGCAGCCTTTCCACCACGGACTCGACAGCCTTATCCATTGGTGATGTCAGCCACGTAGAAACGACAACAGAATCCGCACTGAGTCGCCTTGATGATGCTTTAGCGCAAGCAAACAAAGAGGGGGCGTTGGCGTCTGTGCCGACGTATAAGGTGCATGATGAATGGCAACTTACGCCAAGTTCTAACCATACGTCTTTGCAAGCATTGGAACAGCTGCAATTAGCACTGCAATCTGAAATTGATGCAGGCGAGGTCGTCGCTGAGCAACTGGGACAGCAATTAGTGATTCGCATTCAGGCTCCGCTCGCCTTCCCAAAAGACTCTCAGTTTCTGCAACCGAGGTTTCGGCCTTTGGTCGATAAGATTTCGGCAGCAATCGAAGACATTCCCGGCATGATAACCGTGACCGGACACACCAATATTACGCCGCCAACGTCGGAGCTTTATCGCGACAATTGGGAGCTGTCTGCGTTGCGAGCGGTCTCCGTAGCGAACCGTATCCTTCAAAATAAGGACATAGACCCAGACAGGCTTCAGGTGATAGGGGCGGGCGCGTCGGCGCGTTTGACGGATTCAGACAGTGCAATAAACGACAGAGTAGAAGTGACGATTGAGCAGGGAAAACCGACTTACCGTTCTTTTGCAAAGTCTTGAATAACGCGAGAAACAGGCAAAATCCGAATTGTAGGCAAGGTGAATTGTAAAGAAGTGTTGCGGATATGGATTGGTTGAATTTCAAACGCTCTGCGCAAGCGTTTGCTAACTGGCTGAAATTAACCGCTTTAATTCTCCAAGTCTGGATGAAATGCGTACAGAATCTCCTTAACCCACAGGGCATAAGGAATTTTTGTGGAATTAATCACCATTTTACCCCTGACAAACTTGTTGTTTTTTCTGGCTTTTCGCAGTAAATATTGGCTGATTTATTTATTAGGTCATGAATACTTGGTGGCACGAAAGGAAAAGCGACACTTCCTTTATTCTTGCCTTCTAGCCTCGATGGGCAAACTCGGACCATCCGCGTCGTTTTTTGCCTGTCGCACGCTTGTCTGATTGTGTTCGCCGTTGTGATCTATGTTTATTGGAGCCCCCATGTTTGAAGCCATACAAGAAGTATTGGTTGCCCTGTGGTACCAAGACTTCAATGCTTTGCTTACCCCAGGTAGTGCAACGCTAATCTATGTGATTGTTGCGGTGTTGATTGCGCTAGAAAGCGGTTTTCTCCCAGCAGCACCGTTCCCGTGTGACAGCGTTGTTGTGCTTGTAGGTACTTTGTCGGCTGTTGGGGTGTTGAGTCCGTATATCGCGTTCCCGCTCCTTATTTTTGCTGCAGCGTTCGGTAGCTGGATGGCATTCTTGCAGGGGCGATGGTTAAACCGTCTGCCGTTGGTGCAATCTTGGCTGGCGAAAGTGCCTGAGAAAAACATGAAAACCGTAGACAAATTGCTTTGTCACCATGGTCTTGTTGCGCTGTTCTGTGCTCGCTTCATTCCTGCGGTTCGCTCAGTGCTGCCGATGATGATGGGTATGCGAGTGGGTGAGGCTCCTAAGTTTCAATACTTCTCATGGCTGAGCGCAACCTTGTGGGTATTCTTGCTGGCAGGCCTTGGTTTCATGCTTCCAGCATTGCCAGAGCCAATCAGTCGTGCGGTTACAATGGGCTTGATGGCTGCACCAGTGATCACGCTGTGTATCGCGATTTCGACGGCGATTATCTGGCGAGTGAAAAAAGCGATTCAAACGCTGAAGCAACCGCCAACAAGCGCATAAAGAAACAAAAAAGCAGGGTTACCCCTGCTTTTTTTATGCCTCTTTTTCAGCGTGTTTAGTCGAGTTTCTTCCTAAACCGCAACGCAGCAATCAGCAACCCAACGACGGTAAACACCGCTAGCCAAATGACGTCAGGCATCAAGTCTGTGATTTCTGCATCCCGCAAGATGATCCCTCTTACTAGCCGCATAAAGTGGGTAGCTGGCAAGGCTTCGGCTATCCATTGGGCAGGTTCTGGCATCGCCTCATAGGGAAACATAAAACCTGACAGCAATATCGAAGGCAGCAAGATGAATACGGTCATCTGCATCGCTTGAAGCTGAGACTTCGCCACGGTGGAGATCATCAGCCCAAGTGTCAGGCTGGCGGAGATAAACAACAAGGATGCTACCAGCAAGGTATCTAGCCCACCGCGTATCGGGACATTGAAGACGACATTGCCCACAGTGAGGATAATTGCGGTTTGGAACAACCCTACGAGGACAAAGGGCGTGACTTTGCCAATCATCAACTCTAGCGGCTTAATGGGTGTGTTGATCAAAAACTCCATGTTTCCATGCTCTCGCTCCCTGACAATGGCTGCGGAGGTAAAGAGCACCATTGTCATGGTGAGGATCACGGCCAAAAGCCCCGGCACGATATTAACGGCGGAACGCTGCTCTGGGTTGAAGTAATTCACCACTTCTAATGATGGTGGTGCTTCTTCTGTTGCAAGGTTTGCCAATCCAGAAAGCGGCATGTTGCGCAGCGATAAAATGGACGACGCGACCATGGTATCTGAACCGTCAACCATCCATTGACCCACTGGCCTTGCGGTATCGTTTGGCGCATCTGACTGGAAACGAGGGTGTGTCCAAAGCCGCGTGGTAAAGTCTGCGGGAAGATACAGCACCGCTTTTACATCTCCTCGGGTGATAGCGTTTTCTGCCTCTTGGACAGTGGCAAACTCCGCCACAAAATGGGCACCTGTGTTGCCTTAATCTCGCGGTCAGCTCTCGGCTGTAACTGCTTCTGTCTTGATCGACGAGTCCTGCGGGAATATGGCGAACATCGGTATTGATGGCGTAACCAAACAGCATGAGTTGTACGACGGGGATCATAACGACCATGCCAAATGTCATGCGATCGCGGGAGAGCTGCCGCAACTCCTTGGCGACAACAGCAACGATTCTAGCCAAACTCATGAGCATGCCTCCCTGTACATGTGACGAAAACGTCTTCCAGACTGGGTCTTACTTCATCAATCCGGTATGCGTTGCCGATGTTTGCAGTGAGCCAAGCGATGGGGTTTGCGACCTGTTTGCTCACGAGCACCCGCAAGCGAACGCCAAGCTGAGACGCCGACAAGATTTCGGTGTGAATGGTAAGCCGCCTTTTAAGGTCACGTAAATCAGGGCCCTCCACTTCGAACACATTTGCGCCCATGCTCGCCATCAAGGACTCTGGCGAACCATCCGCACGCATTTGCCCGCGTTCTAAAATTGCGAGGCCATGGCAGCGTTCGGCTTCATCCATATAGTGAGTGGACACCAAGATGGTGGTGCCTTCATTACACAAATCGAACAGACGCTCCCAAAAGTCACGGCGGTTTTCGGGGTCAACGGCGGACGTCGGTTCATCGAGAAACAGCAATTCAGGGTGATGAATGGTCGCTGCGGCTAAGGCCAAGCGTTGCTTTTGACCGCCACTCATAGAACCTGCCATTTGATGACGACGCTCTGCCAGTTCATAGGCATCGAGCAATGACGCAACACGGGCTTTGCCGTCTTTGCCAAGACCATAGATGCGCCTCACAAAGTGCAAGTTCTCTTCGACCGTTAAGTTGTCATAAAGCGAAAATTTCTGGGTCATGTATCCAACGCGAAGTCTGAGTGACTCCGCTTGTTTGGGCAATTGCTTTCCCAACACCGTCACCTTACCTTCTGTCGGGGAAAGCAAACCGGTCAGCATACGAATGGATGTGGACTTGCCGCAGCCATTTGGACCAAGGAAACCGTAAATGGTCCCCTTGGGGATAGTGAGGTTGAGGTGGTCGACGGCCGCAACCTGGCCGAATCGTTTGGTCATTCCCTCAGTGTGGATGGCGAAGTCACTCATGGCAGCACCACCTGAGCGGGTAAGCCGACAGGCAGGAATTCAGCACTTGGGAGCGACACTTCCATTTCATACATCAAGCGGGTGCGATCGCTTTCTGTCAGCGCAAAATACGGCGTGAAAGCCGGCTCTGAAGCTATCCAGCGGACGGTGCCTGAATAGAGCGTATCAGAACCATCAACGCGAACGTCGATATCGTTTCCCACTTGAAGCGCGAGACGCTTTGGCTCGGGCACATAGACTCTGGCGTAGGCATTTTCATTACTGAGGATCACCGCAAGTGGCATCCCCGCATTGACGCGTTCACCTCGGTGCCAAGGCAGAGAATCGACAATGCCATCGACGGGTGACGTGATGGTGTAGTCGTCCATCGCGCTTTGGGATTTT
>NZ_LNTY01000019.1 GCF_001559595.1 Enterovibrio coralii
CAGTTTCCACTTGACCGTCTGGCAGAGGTTTGGCTTTGTCTGGGTCAACCGTGTAAGTCCATTCGCCATCGACCAGTTCAAAGGTACCGTAATCACCTTCAATGGTGGTGTTGCCAATGGTCGCTGTTTCGCCAGTATCAGGGTCAGTGACCGTGATAGTACCTGTTGTAGAGGTATCTTGGTCAGTGACTGCGCCTGTGGTGTCACCGGTCACGACTGCCGAGTCGTTAGTGCCCGTAACGGTAATAACGATTTCATGTTTAGAGCCGTCAGAAGCAGTAAGCTCGAAGGTATCTGTTTCCACCTGACCATCAGGCAATGGTTTCGCCTTGTCTGGGTCAACCGTGTAAGTCCATTCGCCATCGACCAGTTCAAAGGTACCGTAATCACCTTCAATGGTGGTATTGCCGATGGTCGCTGTTTCACCAGTATCTGGGTCAGTGACCGTGATAGAACCGGTTGTTGAAGTATCTTGGTCAGTCACCGCACCTGTGGTGTCGCCCGTGACGACGGCCGAGTCGTTAGTGCCCGTGACCGTAATAACGACCTCGTGTTTAGAGCCGTCAGAGGCCGTCAGTTCGAAGGTGTCTGTTTCCACTTGACCGTCTGGCAATGGTTTCGCTTTGTCTGGGTCAACCGTGTAGGTCCATTCGCCATCCACAAGCTCAAAGGTACCGTAGTCACCTTCAATGGTGGTGTTGCCGATGGTCGCTGTTTCACCAGAGTCAGGATCGGTGACCGTGATAGAGCCTGTTGTTGAGGTGTCTTGGTCAGTGACCGCGCCTGTGGTGTCGCCGGTGACGACGGCCGAATCGTTAGTGCCTGTGACGGTAATAACGATTTCATGGGTTGAACCGTCAGAGGCAGTGACAGTAAATGAATCCGTCGCTTGCTCGCCTTCCGGCAAAGGTTTGGCTTTATCTGGATCGACAGTGTAAGTCCATTCGCCGTCGACCAACTCAAAGGTGCCGTATTCACCTTCAATGGTGGTATCTTCAATGGTGACTGCTTCATCGCTATCGGGATCGGTTACTGACAGAGAACCTGACGTAGACGTATCCTGATCGGTGACTGAACCTGTTGTGTTGCCCGTAACAATGGCTGCGTCATCGGTACCTGTCACTTCAATGGAAATGGTTTGCTGGGTGTTGTCTGTCGCGGTGAGCGTAAAGGATTCGGTTACAACTTCGTCTGCCTCTAGCTCTTTCGCTCTCTCAGGATCTAACGTGTATGTCCAGGTGCCGTTGTCGAGCGTGAAGGTGCCGTAGTCACCTTCAATCGTGGTGTTTTCAAACTCAGGGGTATCGTCTGTGTCTGCATCGGAGATGCTGAGTTGCCCTGTTGCTGTCACGTCCTCGGAGACATTGAGGTAGTTAATTGCGCTGACTTCTGTGTATGAATCATCAACCAGCGTTAAATCTGTGCCTGGTACAATGTCTGGGCCATCGATTTGCACAAGGAGTGTGGTTGGTGAGTCGCCACCACCAAAGAAATTGCCCGCTTGATCAGCTGCGACGGTGAGCACACCAAAGGTAAAGACATTGCCGTAGGCATCGCTGTATTGCACCGTTGCATTGGCAGAAACAGGGTAGCTATTGCCATCAAGTTCGATCTTTTGCGAACCATCATTGTTGAGGTAACCGTCACTGTCAGTGACTTCCGCTGTAAAGCCAACGGAGCTGAAGTCGATCTCTGAAGGTTGGCTGGAAACACTGAATGAATCTGTGTCACCGTCAGCGTCATCACCAAACACAAACAAGTTGGTGACTTCTACCGTCGGCCCCGTCTCAGTGGTAACAGCACCCGTGAAATCACCAGAGACGACAGGGTTATCTGCCGAGCCTTCAATCGTGATAACCAGTTCGTATTCCTGGCCCTTGTCATCCTCAAGGGTAATGGTATCGGTCGCGGTTTGCCCTTCGTTGAGCCCTTGCGCCGCCGCCTGATTCACCGTGTATGTCCACTCACCATCAACCAAGGAGAAGGAACCGTATTCTGTGGTGATATCTGTATTTTCGAGGGTCGGGTTGTCATTGCTGTCTGGGTCAACCAAGTTGATGGTGCCAGATGTACTAACGTCCACGCCTTCGGTCAAGTTGCCCGTCGTATCGCCAGTTAGCTCGGCTGCATTGTCTGTACCCGTTACGTTAATAACTAACTCGTGGGTGCCACCCATTGAATCTGTAATGGTTATGACGTCTTGAACAGTCGTTCCTTCGTCTAACACATCCGCTAATTCAGGATCTAACGTGTATGTCCACGCACCATTTGTCATGGTGAATGAGCCGTATTGGCCTTGATGGTTCGCATCCGGCAGGGTTGGATTGTCGTTTGTATCGGGGTCGCTGACAGTCAGGTTGCCACTGGTGGTTAATGAGCCAGCGTCATCGGTCACACTGCCACTGATGTCTCCACCTAATTCCGCGGCGTCTTCGGTACCTGTGATAGTAATGACGATGTCATGAAACGTGCCGTCAGAAGCTTCAATTGTGATGGTGTCTGTCGTTGTTTGGTCTTGGTCAAGGTACTGCGCCAAATCAGGGTCCAGCGTGTAAGTCCAATTCCCTTCATTGAGCGTGAGCGAACCGTATTGACCCGCGACGGTGACGTTCGGCAAGGTCGGATTCTCACCCGTGTCGACATCAACCAAATCCACGGTGCCTGTCGCAGTCAGTGTGCCGCTGCCTTCCGTGACGCCACCTGTTGTGTTTCCAGTGAGCACGGGCTCTTGGTCTGTACCCGTGATGGTGATGACGATGTCGTGCGTGCTGCCATCTGATGCTTCGATTGTAATTGTGTCTGTGGTGGTTTCCCCTTCAGGCAACGATGCTACTGAGTCAGGATTTAGTGTGTAGGTCCATTCACCATCGACCAGAGACAGCGAGCCGTATGTGCCGTCCACATCCGCATCAGGCAAGGTTGGGGTGTTGTTTGAATCTGGGTCGATGACCTCGATGGTTCCCGATGTGGTGAGGTTATCACCGTCGGTGAGCGAGCCTGTAACGTTGCCTTGAAGCACAGGCGAATCGTCGGTGCCCGTGATCGAGATGACAATGCTCTGTTGTGTGCCATCGCTGGCGGTCAGCGTGATTGTGTCGGTCGCTTGTTCGCCGGCATTCAATACACCTGCCGCATCTTTATTAAGCGTGTAGGTCCACTCGCCGTCATCCAGCACTAATGTACCGTATTCACCATCGATAGTGGTGTCGGCAAATGTAGGGCTGTCGTCAGCATCGACGTCAGAAATACTGATGGAGCCAGTGGCTGTGACGGTATCGCCTGACGCAGAATCTGTCACTGAATCGCCAAACTGACCACTTACGACGGGTGCATCGTTGGTACCTGTGATGGTGACCGTAATCTCCAGCTCTGTACCGTCCAAAGACGTAACCGTGATGGTGTCAGGCAAGGTGTCGCCAGCATCGAGTGCGTCAAAGGTCGCGTTGTTGGCTTCGTCTGAGGTATACGTCCAGTTACCGGCTCTATCAATGGTTATTTCACCGTATGTCCCTTCGTATGTGCCCGCAGAGAAGAACTGTTGGCCTGCATCAGCATCAGACACCGTCGCGCGCCCGCTGGTGGTGAGTTGTCCGTCAGTTTCCGCTACGGAAACACTCGTCATACCGCCAAATACCGCATCATCATTGACGCCATCGATGGTGATCGTAATGGCTTGCTGAGTCCCATCTTCTGCCGTCACCGTAATGGTGTCGGTCAACTGTTCACCTTGACCTAAGCGGTCAATGGCACCTCGGTCATCAGTAGTGGTGTATGTCCATTTGCCGTCAGCACCAATTTCAATCTCACCCCAGCGCCCTTGGACTGTTTGTTCTGTGAAGGTGTTGTCATTTCCGTCAACGTCTGTCGAAGTGAGTGTCCCAGTCGTTGTCATGGTGCCGTCGGATTCCACGACCGTACCGACGATATCCCCCGCAATAACAGCAGGGTCATTGGTACCAATGATGGTGACTTGAATGTCCGTTTCAGTGCCATCTGCGGAGCGAACCGTGATGGTATCGATGGTACGTTCGCCGTCTGATAGTGCATCCAACGAGGCGTTAGAAGATGGATCTGTGGTGTATGTCCAATTCCCTGCGCGATCGATGGTAACCGAGCCGAAATCACCCAAGTAGGTGCCCGCTTCCATGAAGGATTCGCCCGTGTCGGCATCGACAACATTCATCGAACCGCCAACGCTGATCACGTCATTTGCTTCATAAACATCGCGAGATGTAATAGCTGAGAATACTGGAACGTCGTTGACCCCTTCCAATGTCAGCGTGATCTGTTGGGTCGTGCCGTCTTCTGCTCTTACTGTGACGACTTCAGTCAAGGTTTCGCCGTCTGGCAGACGTTGAATAGCACCGGTAGGGTCTGTGGTGGTATATGTCCATTCGCCATTTTCATCAATGGTGAGTTGGCCACGAGGTGTGTTGATGGTTTCTGCGATAAAGGTATTGTCGTTGCCATCGACATCGCTGGAGGTCAGCGTGCCCGATGTGGACATGGTGCCACCGTTATCGACAACGGTCGCTGCGATATTACCGCCAATATCGGCCGCGTCGTTGCTGCCGTTGATGGTAATGGTGATTTGGGTTTCTGTACCATCCAGTGAATAAACCGTGATGGTGTCAGTGAGGTGTTCGCCATCAGTGAGAGAGTTGATCGCCGATTGGCTGCCATCGCTGGTGGTGTAGCTCCAATTGCCGGCGCGGTCGATTGTCACTTCACCATAAGTTCCATTGAAAGTGCCCGCCTGCATGAAAGACTCGCCTGCGTCAGCGTCGTCTACATTGATGGAACCAGTCGCCGTGAGCGCACCGTCAGCTTCAGTCACCGATCCTGTGCTGATGGCAGAGAATACCGCAACATCGTTCACGCCTTCGAAGGTGATGGCGATTTGTTGCTCGGTACCGTCTTCCGTGCGTACCGTGATGTATTCGACCAGTGTATCGCCATCACCAAGTGCTTGTATCGCACCCGTGGGGTCGGTAGAGGTATATGTCCAAGAGCCATCGGTGTTAATGGTTAGCTCACCGCGCAAAGACTGGACGGTTTCAGCAATAAAGGTATCGTTATTGCCATCGACATCATCAGAAGACAGTCTTCCTGATGCTTGAAGCGTGCCATTGCTGTCTGTGATCGTGCTGAAATATCGCCTGAGACTTCCGCTGCATCGTTCGACCCTTGAATAGTCAGAACGATTGGTGTTCACTGCCATCGCTCGCGGTGACAGTGAACGTATCTGTTGCTTGCTCGCCCTCAGCCAGTGGTGCGACTTTGTCGTTATCTGTGGTGTAGGTCCAAGCACCGTTTTCCAGCACCAGCGTGCCATACTCCCCGCGAATGGTTTCGTTGTTCAGCGTTGTTTGGTTGTTGGAATCAATATCAACCACGTTGAGGACGCCAGATGCCGTGCCTGGCGCAACGCCTGATGGGTCAGAAACCGTTGCTTCCGTATCTCCTTCAACCACAGCATCATCATCGGTGCGTGTAATAGGTACAGAGACCGTTTCCTCAACCGTTGTTTTACCGTCGGATACCGCCACGGTGACGCTGATTTCTTCAAGGGCCAATGTGTCATCGTCAATGGCAGCTTGGCCTGCCGCCGTGAGCACGACATTGCCATCTTCGATCGCAAAGTATCCATTCGGATCGTTGGTGATCGTCACTTCCAATCTGTCGCCATCACCATCGTTGGTTGAAATATTGGCAATCACAGAACCCTCAGACACATTGCTGTCTTCGGTGAGCGGCACGGCTGTCAGTTCAACCTCTGGCGCATCTTCGACTGAAGTGACAGTCACAGACACATCGCCTGACGTGGTGGTGACACCGTCAGAGATTTCGACTTTAAAAGACATTTCCCCATTAAAGTCTTCAGGTGGACGAAGTGTGAATGAGCCATCCGCATTTTGAATGACAGTGGCACCCTCGATGCTTGGGATGATGTTGGTGATCTGAATGTTGTCGGTATCGCCACCCGTAATAAATGGGAGAATATCTTCACGGGAAAGCGTGATATCGCCGTCTTCTTCGAACGAAATTGTGATGGGTGAGAAGACAGGGGCAACGTATTCATCTTCTTGCGCTTGGCTGCTAAGGAGGGACGCGTAACGTGCATTGAGCAGCGAATCTGACTGATCGGCACTTAAGCCTCGGTCTTGCAGGCCCTGTGTATCGAAACCTGTGATTGAGTTAATGCCGCCCCTTGCGTTATTTGACTCAATAATGCTTTGCGCGCCCAACGCAGAGCCAGCGGCTCCTTCACCGGCTGCGGTTTCAGTTCCTTCTTTTTGCGTCGGGTCATCACCTTCTTCAATGGCTGCGATGATATCGAGCACGTCAGCCGGGAGATCGAGGCCTTCGATACCTTCTTCACCAACAAACAATGCTTCATCAAGAACATCAATTTGCTCTTGGTCTTCAGTCACTATCCATGCGTTTTTGCCATTTGGGACAGATAAAACATCGCCTGTCTGTAGCGCGACGTTTGGTTGTGCAGGAACGGTTTCACCATCAGGTTTTACAACGAATGCTTGTCCAACGACTTGACTAAGGACCAAGGTAACTGCCATGACGCTCTCCCTCAATTGCAGTGTCTTGCTTATGAAAAATTTGTTTCATAAGTGGTTAGTGAATTAACCCTAGTACACAAAGTGACCACTGCTAAGGCTTTGCCAGAAATTTGTAAAGTTTTGAAAGGGAAGTGTTTCATATATGAGAAATGCATTAAGAGGTCGTTTGCCAGAACAAAAATGAAAACAGCTCTGAGGCACGGGATAAGGGTAAAGCGGAAACCAAATTGCTGCTGCCAATCTGTTGATGAAAATGCAGATTTGGCACAGACGCCAAAAAGACACTAGTTTTAAAGGGCAAACTTGTGCTTCATTTTTGAGATTTTATGGCTTGGTGGTTGAGTTTGTCTCAGCAAAACAGGGTGTTAGAAATCGGTAGGAAAAGCACGCTGTCTCTCAGTCCCGCAGTCATTTACCAAACTCAAAATGACGTTGAGCTCGAAGCAATTTGGCTTCTGACACTATATTCCGAAAGGTAGGCGCAATGAAAAGCTTGGTGAAAAATGAACCTGTCATCGTTTTGGCCGATGTAGACCTATCCCACATAGATTTTTATCAGCAAGTATTGAGCGAAAATGGGTATTGGCTACGTTCGGTTGCAACGCCAGATAAGCTGAATACGATTTTGGAACAACACCCCGTCAATATCTTGGTACTGAGCTTTGATTTTCCATTCGCGGATGGGGAAGCACTTCAAAAAGAAATTAAAAAGATTCGACTGCTACCTACCTGCAAAAACACGCGCATCATCATCACCTCCAACAGCTATTCGGAAGATGAAAAAAGAATCGCGTATCAATCTGGTGCGGCTGATTACCTCGTCTATCCCATCGGCCCTGATGAGCTGTTCTTGAAGATGGGGACGCAGCTTATTGCTGGCTCTAGAAAAGGGGTTATGGGTGCGTTAAGTCGAAGCTTCAACGTCCTGTCTCAGGTAAACATGCAGCTTTATCCGCTGCTTGCGACCTCGGCAAGCTGTGCGCAAATATTGATGCAAACCTCACTCAGCAACAAACAAGCCATCTATGTAGACAGTTTGCACCGTTCGCTGAAACGAGCGGGTGTCCTTTCTGACAACCTGAGAGATTTTGAAGAACTGTCCACGGATTTCTTGTCTCTTGAAAACACGCCATTCGACTTAGATCAGCTCCTTGAAAGCTTACGTGAGTTCATTTTGGGTGAAGCTGAGCGACGCGAAGTGGAGTTGTTGTTTGATGTGCCTATGGACGTGCCTCGCTCACTTATTGGTGATCCAGATAGACTCAGACGCGTGCTGCTTAACTTTATTTCTGAAGCACTGATTGTGGGTGGAGGTTGCCCGATTATTCTGAGCATTCAGGCGCAAAAGCTAACCGATAACAGTGTGTCGCTTGAGTTCTCCGTTCACGAAAAAGTCTCTGACGATGGTCATTCTTATTATCACCTTGATGAGTTAGCTGAACGCGCATCGATGGCGATGTCCGAAGTGGATGAATCGCTAAATCTGCTGATTTCCTGCTGCTTAATCGATGCCATGGGCGGAAGCATTCACCATGACATGCCAGATGAAGACTCAGGTATTCGCTTTAATATTGAACTGCAGGTGTCGTCGGTTTCCACCGACAAGAGCTTTGCCGTTCCGGTGGATCTTCGCAAGCTAAGAGTGTTGGTGGTGGATGACAATCCTTCGTCAATTGCCGTGCACACAGCAATCATCGAATCGCTGGGCTTTGAATGTCATTCGGCAAACAATGTCGACGGTGCGTTTAAAGCCATCGAAGACAGTATTCTGGATTTGGAAGGTGAGCCGTATGATTTGATCTTGCTGGATTGGCATATGCCGGGCAAGAAAGGCTTCCACTTGCTAGAGAAACTTAACAAAGACCTGTCGCCAAAAGACACGCCGCTGGTCATCGTGATCAGTGCGTTTGATAAGAGCAAGATTGAAAGCGAAAAAGGGCCAGGCAAAATCGACGGTTATCTTCACAAGCCCATTTCAGCGTCAGTCATGTTTGACACCATCATGGAAGTGATGGGACAAAACCTGCCGAAAACCCATCAGCGCGTTATTAATGCTCAGCAACAGCAAACGGGTGTCACCATCAATGGCGGCGGGAAGCGTATTTTGGTGGTTGATGACATGCCTATCAACCAGCAAATCGCTAACGAAATCCTTATCAGCAATGATTTTCAGGTTGAGGTCGCACAATCAGGCCGTGAAGCAGTCGTGAAAGTGTGCCCTGCGCCAGAGCTGTACGATGCCATTTTGATGGACTTAGAAATGCCGGAAATGAATGGTCTCGAAGCTACCCGGATTATTCGAGAAACCGCCGATGCGGATGTGCTGCCCATCTTCGCCGTAACGGCTCACACCATGGAAAGAGACCGTCAGCGCTGTGAAGCGGCAGGTATGAACGACCACATTGCCAAACCGATTGACGCAGATTCTCTGTTACAGAAACTGGCAGTACATTTAGGGTTAGCGGTAACTTCTGTTGATTTGTCTGCACCCGCAGATGATGCCGCTGATGAAGAATATGAGTATGTTGATATCGAAGAAGGTATCAAACGCGTCATGGGGAACGAAACTCTCTACTTCAAGCTTCTTAGCGACTTCGCGCATCAAGCAAGAACGCTGGAATCCTCTGTTTATCAACATATCGATGAAGGACAGTACGTTGTTGCGTCCGAACACGCCCACACTATCGCAGGCAGCGCGGGCAACCTGTCGGTGACTGTGCTGAGAAAGTCTGCCAAACAGCTGCAGATCGCTTTGTCTTCGGTCGAAGAAAGCCATGAAGGCGCGCTGAATCAATTCAAGCGTGACATGGACAACGCCATAAAAGAGATTGGCCAAATTCTGCTTAAGCGCAGTGCGAATACTGTGTCACCAGAGGGTGGCAGTGCCGCAGAAAGTAGCATAGGTGCAGCAAAACCGGCCGCTTCGAGCAATGCGCTGGATGTCAGGATGATGGCTTTTAAATCGCAGATCCTCTCGCAAGACATGATGGCGATAGATACCTACTACCAGTTGTTGGTGGACTTCTGCGACATGGCACCAGAGCTCAAACCGATTGGTGACAAGCTTATCGAACTCGATTATGCGCAGGCGATAAAAGAGCTGGATAGTTTTTTGGAAAAAAGCGGCCTGACCAAAGACGTGGCGAAATAAAGGGGGATACTGAATGCAGACAAATTCTGAAGCGATGGACAAAGACACACTTCTTCTGGTGGACGCATCGCCAAATAGCATTCGTATTCTTAATGCCATTTTGGGAGAAGAGTATCGTGTCATTTTCTCAACCACAGCGAAAAGAGCAAAGGAGCTTGCAAAGCAAGAGTCTCCAAAGCTGATATTGATGGATGTCGAGCTACCCGATATGGATGGCTACGAGTTTTGCCAACAACTGAGAAGCGACACGGATCTCTCTAACACGCCAATCATTCTGATCACCGAGCCGCAGGAAGACGAAGGCAAAGAACTCGGCTTGCGCATTGGTTGCTCAGATTACATCTCGAAACCAGTTTCACCCGCTGAGGTTAAACTTCGCATCTACAATCAGCTTCGCATTCGCCGCAATGAAGAGCTGATCATGCAGCGTGCTTTGTATGATGGCCTAACTAAACTGGCGAACCGGAACCTGACGTTAGACCGTCTGCGCTATGCCATTGCACATGACTTAAGACGAGGTCTCTTAACCGGCCTTATGCTGGTGGACATAGATAACTTTAAAACGGTGAATGACACACTCAGCCACGATGTAGGCGATCAGGTGTTGGTTGAGCTCTCGAAGCGTATTGTAAAAACCGTGAGGGAGATTGATACCGTTGGGCGCGTCAGTGGCGATGAATTTCTTATTGTTCTGCCTGGATTGCATCAGACGGAAAATGCCTGCCAAATCGCGAGTAAGCTCAGAAAAGCGATCAACAAGCCCATCTCCATCAACATGGGTGGGGAAGTGCACGTCACCGCGAGTATTGGTATCTCTGTGTCACCGCTTGATTCGGATGATTTCAAGCGACTCTTTGCTCATGCGGATGTTGCGAAAAACCAAGCGAAAGATGGTGGTAAAGACAGCTACCGTATGTTCACCACTGAGATGAACGACAATATTCATCGTCGGATGAGAATCGAATATCACTTGGTGAAGGCGATCTCGAAGAACGAATTCAGTGTGCTTTACCAACCCTTTGTGGATTTGAAAACGGACGAAGTTGTGGGGGCAGAGGCACTTATTCGTTGGAATAACAGTGAGTTGGGCCCAGTGTCGCCCGCAGAGTTTATTCCTATCGCAGAGCAAACGAATTTGATTTATGAAATCGGTGGGTTTGTACTTCGCACAGCACTGCGAGATTTTGCGAAGCTGAGAAATGCGCAAGGGCAACTGCTCAATCTAGCTGTAAATATCTCGCCGCAGCAAATCAGGCAGCCTAACTTCCTCAAAGATATGACGACCATGATGGAAAACGATGGCTTCGATATTAACCGTATCGAGCTGGAAGTGACGGAAGGTTTGTTGCTCAGTAATCAACCACAAGTTAAAGAGATGATTGAGAAGCTAAGTAACATGGGTGCCATGTTGTCGATGGATGATTTTGGTACGGGCTATTCGTCGTTAAGCTACTTGCTGCAATTCCCGTTCGATACCCTGAAGATTGACCGCGAGTTTGTTGATGGTATTACCGATGTTCAGTTGAATGAAACATTGGCGACTGCGGTGATTTCCATGGCGCAGGGGCTAAAGATCAAAACCGTTGCGGAAGGGGTGGAAACCGCCGAGCAGTTGGAGATGCTACGCTCCAAAGGCTGCGATCTTGCACAGGGTTACTATTTAAGCAGACCGCTGGATATCGAAACGTTCAAAACATTCCTTGTCGATGAGGACCCTTCGGGTGTGACGATTGAATCCGGTACGCAAGACGAAACAGCCTAAGTAAATGCCGGCTCGCTAACTGAAAAATAGCCCTTTTAAGGGCTATTTTTCTATCCAACCAGCAACGGTTTGGATTGGGTCGCCACCATCAATCGGTGTCAGCCAAACCGCTACTGCTGACGCAGGGGCTTCGGTCTTGTCTTTCAACGGGAAAGTCCAAGAGTTACGGCCGAGTTGCGAAGCAAAATCTACCACCACAAAGTCATGCTCTAGCACTCGCCCGCGGTTCTCGCCCCGTTTAACGCTCGTTTCTATGTCCATCGCGAGTAGCGCGAAATTGGCGCGCAGCAAACGATTCCCGTCATAATCAATTTTTAGCGCGTCCTGTTTAATTTCAGCTTTTAACGCTGGTGCCCTTGGTCCTTGTGCGTAAGGAACGGATTGTCGTGCAAAAAAGCCTCGCCATTCCTGATCGTTAATAAACCAACCTGGAGTGTAAACGCCAGATGCTTGCCCGAGAGAGACTTTTTCGCGTTGTCGTTGGCTAAACTCGGACGTGGCAAAGCGGTCTTTCCAGCCAATGTAGTTCCAGTAATCAACATGAAATGCCATTGGAATGACGTCTTTCCAAAGACCGGCTGAGTGCTTGAGTTGGTTAAGCGCGTGCTCGGCAGGCGGGCAGCTGCTGCATCCTTCTGATGTATAAAGTTCGACTATCGTGGCGGGAGAACCATCATTTTGCAGTGTTTGAGCAAAAGAAAAGAAAGGAGCAAGGCCAACAAGCACCAACAACGCGTTTTTCATACCAATCTCCAAGTCGATAAGGCAGCTATCGATAAAAGACCTGAGATGAAAGCATTGTCTTTCGTTTGTATTGTTGGCGAAGGTGTAAGGTCAACCTGTAAGGTCGAGCTACAAGCTGAGAGACAACCTCAACATATCTTTATGCTGAATACCTTTTTCCCAAATAGGCTCTTCGTAGTTGTCGATAAAATGGTTTTTCACCAATGCATCCACGCGAAAACCAAAACGCTGATAAAACGCCAATTGGTGGCCGAAGGTGCCTGTTCCCAATTCGAGTGTTTTGATGTTGCGGCGTTTCGCGGTATCAATGACATGCTGCAATAACAAGGAGCCTAGTCCTTGGCACTGGAGCTGTGGCGAGATAGCGATGTTGTAGATTTCAAGCGTGTCTTTCGGGCGACGTTGAATGATGCAGACGCCGACAACCTGCTCGCCATCCATTGCGGCAACGCATTGAGAGTCCAACAAGTAAGTGGCAATACGGGATGCAGACGGATCGGCTTCCAGCAAGAGTTCTGGCGGAATGCGGTTAGGTGACACATCAAGGATACGAATTGAACGAACGTTCTTCGTCCATTTACCTGCATCGTCGGATGGAGAATCGGTAGTGTCAGTGTACGAATCAACTTTCACAATATTACCTAGCTACTGCTGAATAACGTAAAGGGGTTTCTTTTATTTTTGTTTGGCGTATTTCAATTCAACGGTGTTACCGTCGGGGTCTTTGATGTACAGCGAGCGGCCAAAGCCTTCTGCACCATAGCGTTCAGCAAAATCGCTGGTTTCGACGTCCCACTTTTTTAGATGCGCCAACAGTGACTCGTCGCTTATAGGGCTGATTCTTAGACAAAAGTGGTCGAGATTGTTCTCGGATTTGGAAGGTTCACCACCACCCATCTTGCCCAAGGTGCTTTGGACATCGACAACATCTATCAGCGCGTTTCCCGCTCGCAGTTGTGTTAACCCCAACTCAGGTGATGTTTCTCGCTCGATGTGACAACCCAACACCTTTGTGTAGAACGCTAACATCTTTTTGAGGTTGGCAGTCCTGAGCACGATATGGTCAATGGCGATGATATTCAGCATTGAAACATCCTTGTTTCTTCTGTCTCTGTGGTTTGCTTACATTTGCTGATAGCGTGCCCACAAAGTCAGATAGGGTGAGAGTAATGATAATACGTCTAAATGTTACAAGTGACATGAAATTATGCGATCAGTTTAATAATAAAGCTTTGACTTTTCGCACGTTACAATCCAGTCCGATTATAAAAGCGAGGGCTAGATTCCCTTGGTAAATGAACGAGATTTAAGTTGGTTTGGATGGCTGTACTGACCGCAAGCGATGTGGGTGTGCCCAGCGTGATGAGCGTTCTTACTCCAGCTAAGACCGCTTTTTGAACCAGTTCGATACTGCAACGGCTGGTGACGATTAAGGAATGCTCAGGCGTGAGGATTTTTTGCCGAAAGGCAGCACCTAGCGTTTTGTCGACGGCATTGTGACGGCCAATATCTTCCCGGCATAGAAGAATGTTTCCAGCCTTATCAACCAACATGGCCGCGTGGATCGCGCCGCTGATATGTCCCAGTGATTGCCAAAGTCTAAGGTTCTCTCGAAGCGCAAGGATACTGCTGTCTTCGAGTGGCGCGACGGTATCCAATGGCGGGAGTGAGGGCAACGCGTGAGACAGGGACTCTGCGCCGCAAATGCCACAGCCTGTTCTTCCTGCCATTTGACGCTTTGATGCTGACAAACGTGCTTGCGCCCGATTAGCAAGTTGCACATTGGCAATTAATGCATCGTCTTCGACATCAATGGCAACGTCATGGATTTCAATGGCATCGTTAACAATGCGCTCGCTGAAGGAAAAGCCGTAAATAAAGTCGTCGATGTCCTGCGGGGTCACCATCATAACCGCGTGACTGACGCCGTTGTAGCTGATCGCCAAGGCGGTTTCGGTGGGCAAGGTGGCGAACTGATTCGAGGCCGTGGTGTCATCGGAATAATGGTGCAGAGAGTGTGGCTCCAGATAAACATCATCGGGTGCGGCAAAATCCCGTTTCTTGTCTTTCATGTTAAACCTTACACCATGCTTTGATTCTCCTAGCTTAGCGTTTTCCATTTGTGGATGGGTGTTTGAAGTTTAAAAAAGAGAGCTTAACCATACCGAGCGCATCAGGGGTGCGACATGAGTTGTCGCAATCAGTAACGGTGCGGACGCAAAATCACATCTCTCTTTCAAAGCCCCAAATTACGATGCAATAAGTACCCGTTTTTAACGCAATACTGATCTGAATCGCAGTGAAAAGACTACACTTTTCTTGCTGATCTTCGGCTCTCTATATTGATGTGAATCCACCTAAATTCAGGACAACGGAATGCAGAATTACTCCGGATTCGGGCTGTTCAAACATGCGCTGACGTTTCACGAAAATTGGCAGCGTGTTTGGCGTAATCCTACCCCCAAGCCACTTTATGACGTCATCATTGTTGGTGGTGGTGGCCATGGTCTTGCCACGGCCTACTACCTCGCAAAAGAGTGCGGTATTACCAATGTGGCCGTGGTTGAAAAAGGCTGGCTTGGCGGCGGCAACACCGCAAGGAATACCACCATTGTTCGTTCGAATTACCTTTGGGATGAAGCCGCACACCTCTACGAACATTCTCTGAAATTGTGGGAAGGGTTGTCGCAAGAGCTCAATTTCAACCTGATGTTCAGCCAACGCGGCGTGTTGAATTTAGGTCATAACCTTCAGGATATGCGGGACATAGAACGACGCGTCAGTGCCAACCGCTTAAACGGCATTGACAGCGAAGTGTTGGACACCAAAGCGGTACAAGATCTAGTGCCACTTCTCAATTGCTCCGATAACACGCGTTACCCCATTCTTGGTGCGAGCTGGCAACCGCGAGGCGGCGTAGCAAGACATGATGCCGTGGCGTGGGGATTTGCGCGCGCAGCAGATAGCCTTGGCGTGGATTTGATCCAGCAAACCGAGGTAACGGGACTTCGCATCGAAAACGGGAAAGTATTGGGTGTGGAAACCGCCAACGGCTTTATCGGTGCCAAGAAAGTCGGCTGTGTGGTTGCGGGTAACTCTGGCGAGCTGGCACGAATGGCAGGCATGACCTTGCCCATCGAGTCTCATCCTCTTCAAGCCATGGTGTCTGAACCGCTCAAGCCTTGCATTGACACAGTCATCATGTCGAATGCCGTTCACGGTTATATCAGCCAATCCGATAAGGGCGATTTGGTGATTGGCGCAGGCATCGACAGTTACAACGGCTTCGGACAACGTGGCTCGTTTCCGCTCATTGAACATACTATCACTGCCATTTTGGAGCTTTTTCCTTTCTTGAGCCGTGTTCGCATGAATCGCCACTGGGGCGGGATTGTCGATACGTGCCCGGATGCGTGTCCCATCATCAGTAAAACTGACATAGAGGGACTTTACTTCAACTGCGGTTGGGGAACAGGCGGCTTTAAAGCAACGCCGGGGTCGGGACATGTGTTTGCACACACCATTGCGAAAGATGAACCGCACAAGTTGGCAGCCCCTTTCAATATCGACAGGTTTGTAAGCGGCTATCTGATTGACGAACACGGTGCCGCTGGCGTCGCGCATTAAACGGATTGAATGGGAAGGAAAGTAAATGCTGAGAATTTATTGCCCCTATTGCGAAGAATACAGGGAAGAAGATGAGTTCAGCTATGGCGGTGAAGCACATATCGTTCGCCCGTTAGAGCCGAGCGCACTTTCGGATAAAGAATGGGGCCACTATCTCTTTCATCGCAAGAACATAAAAGGAAGCCACAAGGAAATGTGGTACCACGCTACGGGTTGTCGAAAATTCTTTAATGTGCAGCGAAACACGGTGACGTATCGCATTGAAGCAGTTTACAAAATGGGTGAGACCTTAGCTGAAGGAAGTGGGGAGGTCGAAGGATGAGTCAGGTTAACCGCTTGCTTCACGGTGGTCGCATTGATCGCGACAGTTCACTGACATTCACGTTTAATGGCACAACGTACCAAGGCCACAAAGGGGATACGCTTGCCTCAGCGTTGATGGCAAATGGCATTAAGGTTGTGGGCCGCAGTTTTAAATATCATCGCCCTCGCGGTATTTTGGGTGCAGGTGCGGAAGAGCCAAACGCCATTTTGCAGATTGGCTCAACGCCTGCCACCCAATCACCTAATATGCGCGCGACGCAAACGGAGCTTTTTGATGGGCTGGACTCGCGCGTAGTGAATGCATGGCCAAGCCTTGAAAATGATGCGTTATCCGTCGTGGGCAAAATCGGCGGTAGCATGATGCCCGCGGGTTTTTACTACAAAACCTTCATGTACCCAGAATCGCTCTGGCCGCAGTATGAAAAGCACATCAGAAATGCAGCAGGGTTGGGCGAGGCCCCAATGGCTCTGGATGCGAATACCTACGACAAAATGCAGCATCACTGCGATGTGTTGATAGTAGGTGCTGGTGCTGCGGGGCTAATGGCTGCACGACAGCTCTCTGGGCTGGGTTTAAGAATGATAGTGGTCGATGAGCAATCAGAGATGGGCGGCGGGTTGCTTCACACGCGCACGCAAATCGACACGGCACCCGCTACCGAGTGGGTTGCGGAAACCCTGTCGCTGCTTGAACAAGATCGCGATTGCATGCTGCTACCGAAAAGCACGGCTTTTGGTTATTACGACCATAACTTTGTCGGCGTGCTGGAGCGTAGAACTGACCATCTTGGTGAAGATGCGAAAGGTAGCCGCCAACGCATTCATCACATCCGCGCTAAGCAAGTCCTTCTAGCCACTGGCGCTATTGAACGACCACTGGTGTTTGGCAACAACGATTTGCCGGGTTGTATGCTCGCATCGGCTGTTTCCACTTACTTGAATCGTTACGCCGTAACGCCGGGTGAGTCGCTTGTGTTAATGACCACCAATGATGATGCCTATGACGCGGCGATTGATTGGCAAGCGGCAGGTTTGCATGTGGAAGCGATCGTCGATAGCCGCTCTCACGTTGAGGGCGACAAAATTGACCAAGCTAAAGCCTTAGGTATTACTGTGTTGCTGGGCCATGCAGTGACTAATGTGCAGGGCAGTGATCATGTGACGGGAGCTGAAGTCGCGCCTATCGATAAA
>NZ_LNTY01000020.1 GCF_001559595.1 Enterovibrio coralii
TGGTATTCGAGTGGTGAACTCAACCTAGCCAATGCTCATCCAACATTCAGACTATATTGGTTTCACCTAAGGCTTATTCCCCCCTTTGTAGCGGCAAGTCTCTTTGAAAAATAGACAAAGACTCCGACGAATAAAATGTATTAACACCAATTAGCCAGTGAGCCAGTGAGCCAGTGAGCCAGTGAGCCAGTGAGCCAGTGAGCCAACGTAAAATAGCACCCTCAGTCCTTGAGAAACTAGGTGGATTGTTAATCATTTGCAGGTTCAATTACCGTTCAGTATTAGCCTGGATGGCATTTATTTTGTGATTACCCGGAATGGCTTTGCATAAATTAACGATTACTTTGCACAAGTATGCATATGAAAACATATGCCATATTGATATTATCATTAAAGAAGTATTGGTATGTCATCAACGTTTCTTTAATATAATAAAGTAAGGAATTTAAAAATGAAAAAAATGACAGTAGAAAGCACAAAAAACGTTCGCGGTGGCTTCATTGGCGTTCTAGCGGTATCGTCATGGGTGGTGTGATGGTTGCGGGTGCAACTGTTGGTGTAGCTTCAAAATCATAACATAACCAATTTAAACATCCTTTTACTAACAACGGCTATTCGAAAGGGTAGCCGTTTTTTTAGAGAGAAATATGTGCGTAGCATACCCGTAAGCTATTCTCCGGTAAAAACAGTCACCTTTTCCTTATTTATTTTCGTTTCTATTTTCGTTCTAGTTTTTAGCACCGGTAATTATACTTATACAACAACTGTCACTGGTTCGGTTGTAGATCCATCTATCACCAAGATTACAGCTACAACAACAGGGCAAGTCTTTTCTATTACAAACTCATCGTCGGCCAATAAAGGCGAGCCTATTGCAACGATAGTCAGCGATAACACCGAAAGTGCAGATGCCTCTCTTTTGTCTAACAACGCTACTTATACTGAAATTCAGCAGTTGATTAATGATACACAGAAACGAATGAACCATGAGAAGGAAACACGTGAAAAAACCAAACTATTCCTACATCAAGCTATTGATAGCGTCAACTCAGAGATCAAGATTAACTTAAGCTCTCAAAAGACACTGCTTGATACTAGGAAAAAAATTAATGCGCTAGTGAAATCAACTCAAGAATTATTTAAGAAAGGTCATATCAGCCACAACGATTTAACAAAGAAAGAGCTGGAATTAAACAATATAGATACAGATATAAATACTCTTCGAGGCACATTATCCAGTCTAGAAGTAAAGAAACTAGACTACTATAACCAGTTGGAAAACAGTACGAACACATCCCTTAGCACTGAAAGTCAACTTACAGATCAACTTTTTCAATACAGACGATTGTTGAAAGAATTTAGTGAGCGCTACTACCGTTCAATTACATCTCCAATAGACCTTATAACGTTAAAACCGTTAGTTGATATTGGAGAGCAAATTGTTCCAGGGGATGTCCTCTTAGTCGGAAAACGCATTACAGATAAAAAAATGTACTTCCAATTTAAAGTATCTCAAGATTCTGTGGGATTTATCAATGATGGCGACAAAATCATCATTCGAGTAATTGCTTTTCCATATGAAAAATTTGGCGTGCTGACAAGCAAGGTCACAAGCATTTCAGAGTTTTCTAGCTTAGATAGAAATCAACGTCTAAACAATTCAGAAGATGGTTTTTATTACATGAATGCTGAGGTTTACCCTAGCCAACGAATCCCTTTAACGGCCCTAAAAGATGGCATGAAAGTAGAGGCAGTTATCCAACTTCAAAAGACGAACCTTATTAAGTGGTTGTTCTTACCAATTAGTAAATCACTAATACGTAACCCGGACTTTTAAGCTTGAAAAAAATCAATATTCAATTACAAAATGAAACTACAGAATGTGGTTTAGCTTCGATCTCAATGGTTGCTAGTGCTTACGGAACAAACATATCGTTAAGCCACTTAAGAAAATCGTATAAGCTGTCTAAAGATGGAATGAGCCTTTATGACATAACCAAGGTATTTTATGACATAGGATTCACTACCAATGTTTATGAGTTAGATGTGGCGCATTTAGGTGATCTGAAACTTCCAGCAATACTATTCTGGAATAACTCTCATTTTGTTGTTTTGGAGGCTGTGGGTTCAGATTATAAGATTATTGACCCAGCTTTTGGGCGACAAACATACACCAAATCAGAGTTAGGCGTTTTATTTTCAGGGGTCGCATTAGAAGTAGACCAGAAAGTAGCATTTTATGATGTTGATCAAGAACAGAAACCAACATCTCACTTTAGCTGGTTAAATGTACTGTCCACATACCCAACCTTCTTTGGATTATTTTTTTCCAATATCTTAATGTTGATAGTTGTAGGTCTGCTATCGTTCGCAGTCCCCAAGCTATTTCCATTGGTATTGAATGATGTACTACCTAATAATGATGTGGAGTTCTTAACTTTACTTCTAATTATTTTTGGTGCAGTTTTTCTAGCCAAGAGTGCAGCCTTAAATTTTTCTTCATACATCAAGTATCAGATATCTAGAGGGCTGAATCAGCAGACCGCGAGAGACTATTACGCGTTAATAACATCATTACCTGTAAACTTTTTTGAGCGTAGAACGCCAGCTCAAGCGATTCGATATATTGGTGCAGTTGAAAACATAAGCATCAAAATAACCGATGGCTGGTTAGTGATTTTGATTAGCGTTCTTATCTCATTTGTTTTCGGAGCATTGTTGCTGGCGATTGACGCATTTATTGGTGGTGTATTAGTTGCGTCCTGTATCATGTTCATGACCGTGAGAGTTTGCTTAATTCAGTTAATTAAAAATGTTCATTCTAAGCAAATAATTGCAGAGTCAAAAAGAAATCAATCCGTTATTGACACCTTTAATAGCATCGTGTCATCAAAGATAAACGGCACAGAGTATAAAATGATCTCCGAGTTTTCAGCAAAGCAAAATGTGACTTCACATTTGTCGGCAAAGATCCGTTGGCTTTCTGAGACTGGAACTAACCTGCATACTAGCCTGAACCTTTTCCAAGGATTGGTTATTGCCTACTTAGGAACAAAGGCGACTTTAAACGGAAGTATTACTCCAGGAGATATGATTGCAATTGTCCTTTTCAAAGATATGTTTATGCAAAACATATTGGAATCAACTGAAAAGTTTCATTCACTGCGAATGTTAGAAACCGAACTAGAACATGCTGAGGATGTTCTAGAATGTTCACGCTCATCTGAAATTGAGGCGGAAGATATTCAAACGATGTTTGTCAACAAAGATGAGCCTATTGGTGATATAACAATCAGTGATTTGTGCTTTGCATACTCTTCATTTGATACCAAACCAATTATAGATAAGTTATCATTCTTAGTGCCTTACGGTTCTAAATGTCTTATCCGCGGTAGATCTGGGTGTGGTAAATCGACTCTACTTAGATTAATAGCCACATTGGACTCTCCAGATTCGGGATCGATCACCTATAACGGTATGACTGCGCAATCCTTTGGTTTAAGAGCTTTAAGAGACAAGATAGCAATTGTTGGTATTGATGACCGAATAGAGAATGCAACGCTTATTGAGAACATAGTCTTAAATACATCGGATATTGATGCTGTAAGGGTAAAGAAAATAGCAAAACTTTTGGAATTAGACTTTATTAATTCTCTTCCAGCTGGTTATCACACATTTTTGGGGCAAGCTGGAGTAAAACTATCAATGGGACAGCAACAACGTATCTATCTAGCAAGGGCACTGTACAAGGAACCTCAACTCCTAATATTAGATGAGCCTACATCACATTTAGACCCAGAATCCTCATCAATCATTAAAGGGGTTATACAAAAGTTGGGATGCACCGTAATTGTAGTTAGTCATGATGAAAATGAATCTGGGTTTGAATATGAAATATCATTTAATTGAGTGCGTTAAGCAAATGAAACTTAGATTATTGAATAGGATAATTAACAATCGAAGTCTACTATCTCTTTGCTTCGTGATAACAAAACTTATACCGTGTAAGAAAACATACTTGTATGAATATCTCTCTATTGTAGGAGTGAATCGTAAATCCTTACTACATAATATAGCTAAAAATAGGTTTCTATGTAGTTGCGGCTTAGTCCGTGAATTGATTTTTTCTACAGCGAAATTTCATACAAACCCATCAGAAATACTATCCACTTTTAAATTATCTCCGGAGACGAAAGAGGCAATTGATGAAAGTGAAGTTATATTGATGGTACATCCTTGCGACCGTATAAAATTAATTATGGGGTTGGTAGATTCAATTAGCACTCAGCGTATTGTAATTCCGGTTTATGGTGACATTACAGACTATCAGACATATACAGAAAAGAACTTCGACAAGTTTGTAGTGTACGTTAACACAGCAAACCCTGATGCTATTTCGATTATTACAAGAGAAGTTTCACGAGGAAGTAAGCTTCTAATTTTCGCAGATTTACCCAGTAGAAAAATGTGGGTTACTTTTGGCAAGACTAAACAAGTAACCCTATTTGATAAGGTCGCCCATATGCCATATGGACCATTTTTACTTGCATCTAAATTTGCTAGCAAGGTGGCATTTGTAGCAGCTAAAGAGGATTTCAATCAAATGTCACTGATACATGAAAGTTTAAACAGCGCATCCCTTAGCGTTCTGATGAAGGGCTTTATTCAGTTTTATGAAGCGTTTATTACAAACCATACTGAATCAGTTCTTTACCTTTCGCGGCTTCCTACGTACCACTACCATCCCACATCACCTGCTGATATTCGATTGTAGGTAAAGCCGGCTATCACTTAAGGTACCTTGAGCAAATAAAGTAGTGCGTTTTATTAATACAAACGGCCTTTGATTTGGGCCGATTTTAAGCTCTGGTAAAATGTAGCACTTGACTCCGTTCGTATGGCTCTTAACTTTTGTGTTCTTGACTAAGATGAAGCAAGCAGACACCGCAATAACTCATCTCAAATATCTCTTTAAGCCATCATAAGGCCTATTCCCAGGGGAGAGGCACCTGCTTCTTTTGCTATCTAGCTTATCTCAAGCGAATAAAGTTATACGCGATAAGTGTACCTCACATCTCTTGTTCTACACTGTATACAGACTAACTCCGGGGCAATTTAGCCACTGAGCCAACATAACAGATACCCTCAGTCCTTCAGAAACTGAGGGTACTATTATTCATCTCTGGGAGCGTTCAACTGATCAGATACTTAACTGTTCAGTGTTAGCTAGATGGCGATTTTCTTTTGCCTTTCG
>NZ_LNTY01000021.1 GCF_001559595.1 Enterovibrio coralii
CAAAGTGATTTTTCCCTCAACGAGAAACCTCAGACTGCGCGTCCCGGCAGAAATGCTGAGTTTCTTCTATCTGCGCCCCAGAAAAGCGCGGGACTCCAGCGATGTATCAATCAAAAAGCCCAGCGATTATCGCTGGGCTTTTGGTGTTTTAAATTCCTGTCGACTTACGATTGCGTGGCTAAGATCTGCTGCTTTTTAATCTCTTCCTGCTTTAGCAAGAATAGGCTCACCGCAATAATCAGCGTGATTGACTCAGCGAGAGGCAGTGCTAGCAAGAAGTGGTTCTCTTTGAAAAAGAACGCGAAGCACAAGAGCAATGCGACAGGGAGCACTAAGCCGCGGCTTAATGCGATGATCAGAGACTGAACGGGTTTCTGTAAGGCGGTGAAATAAGCCGAAATCAGAACATTGAAGCCACTGAACAACAGACATGGCCAAATCACGCTGATATAAAAGAGTGCCTGCTTTGAAGACGCAGTCACTGCATCAGTAAAGAAAAGCTGGGTGATGGCACTTGCCCCGTTTTGTGCGACATAAACGAACCCGAGACTGATTGTGAGAACCGAACTCCCTGCCATCATCATAAACTGTCGGATCCGTTGCCAGTTTCCCGCTCCAAAGTTTTGACTGATCAGTATGTGGATGGCATCCACAATGCCGTAGTAGGCCATCATGCTAAAAAACAGCATGTAGTTGGCAACAGAGAACCCTGCAACAGCAGCTTGCCCGCCTTCAAACACCAATAACCAATGAATGATTAAGATGACGATACCGACGGAAATCTCATTGATAAACTCCGAAGAGCCATTGATAAGAGAAGAGAACAAATCGCTCAACTTCATGTTGGAAATCGAAAAACACAGATTACGTCTCTTTTCGAAAAAGAAGGTCGATAGCGTCAATAGCTGAAAGGTCTGTGCGATTACCGTTGCCCAGGCCGCCCATTCAATGCCTAAACCCAAATAGCCTAAAAATACGATATCAAGGACAACGTTGGTCGCTGCGCCGACGGATAACGCCACTGTTGCCAATACAGGAAAGCCATCCGCACGAACAAAGTAGTAGAGCACAAGGGAGCTTAGCTGAATGATGAGACACAAAGAGATCACGCTAAAGTACTTCAGCATCAAAGGATGGACCTCAGTCGGTGCACCTAGCAATCCAAATAGCGTCTCACTGAAAAGCCCAGTGATAAGTGCCATGACCACAGCGAAGCCAAACACCGTTATGAGAGACTGAGTGAATACGGCATTTGCTTTGTCGTAATCATCTTCTCCAATGTATTTTCCCGCTTTAACCGTGCCGCCTATCGCAATCATCAATGAAGTGGCGAACATAAACGTCAGAAAAGGCACCAGTAGGTTGATGGCGGCAAGCGCATCCGCCCCCAGATACCGACCGACAAAGATGCCATCGACAATGCTGGCACTGGAAATAGCTAACAACCCGAGTAAAGAAGGCACAGCAAAATAGAAGAATGTAGGGATGATTGGCGACTGGGTGACGCGATTTTCAGAGCTCATAATTCAAACAGACACAATTTCAGATGGTTTCATCTTGCGGTATACAAAACGACCTTTCCAGTGCACAACTTGGATTCTGAGACCCAGCCTTGCTGGTTATGTAACAATGGTAACTTTTAGTGAAATGATAATTAATATCAATTAGGATCCTCAGCCTTGTCCGTAAAAGCGCATGGAATGCTGCGCTTGCAAAGAGTTAGGCGAGGGTATCGTGAATCTAAATGCGCAAAAAATCGCTGAAAAAGCGTCTTTCCAAGCCTTCTTTAATGGCTATCTCAAAGAGGTGGATGTTGGAGAGTGGAGAAGTACACGCCATGTGGATACTCTGATAACTGGGCATGCACTCGCCGCAAATACCACAACCGTTGAGGTTTCACTTCGCCATATTCCTCAACCTCTCGTCGCTATCGTGGATTACCGCACTCAGGTGGGTTGTCATGTTTTTAGCGAGGTTTACCTAAAGCATGAAAGCCATCTAAAGCCTCTTTCTTTTCTCGACGCTCAGTTGATGCTTATTGAATCCCTGTATTTTGAATGCAGCGACAACGCGTCTCATCACAAACATGAACTGACCGTCCGCGTACTTGAAAGTCATGCTGTGATGACCAGATACATTAATGAAAGATTGGACGATCCTTCCCGCTGCAGCATGTGCTTTATCGGTGCCGAGCAATCACTGCTGTTCGGACACTGGCAACATCCAACGCCGAAAAGCAGACAGGGGATGCTCGACTACCATCACCTGCATTATGCCCCTGAACTACAAGGACAATTCAAGCTTCATTATTTCAGTGTGGCGCAAAGCCTTGTTCGACAGCGCTCGGCATTAACGGAATCCGCCGAAGACATTATTCGCACGTCTCTGCCAGTGATCGGGCAGATACCAAATAATCATGCCGTTTTACCTATGCACCCTGTTCAGGCTCAATGGCTACTTCATCAACCGCATGTTGAAGCATTGATAGAGCGTGGAGAGATCCTGGATTTAGGCGTGCAGGGAGTGCGATTTACCGCGACATCTTCGGTACGTTCACTCTATAACCCTGACTTGGAATGGATGTACAAATTCTCTCTACCCGTAAAAATCACGAATTCACTGAGGGTGAACAAGCGGGCAGAGCTTGATGCGGGGGTGGTGATGGCAACCCTTTATAAAAAGACGGGGTTTGCAGCCTTGTATCCGTCTTTTCGGGTTATCACTGATCCTGCCTACATCACCTTATCCTTGCCCGAACTGAGCGAAAGCGGCTTTGAGGTAATCATTCGTGAGAACCCGTTCACCCCAACGGAAAGCGATAATGTTGTTACGATCGCCGCGTTGACACAGGCACCTTTGCCCGGCGAAACCTCAATGCTTGCCAAGGTGATTGGCCAACTTGCGGCATCCGATAACGCGAACATGACACGCATTGCGATCAAATGGTTTGCCAAGTATTGGGAATGTGCGATTGAACCCATGCTTCGCCTTTATGATGAGCACGGCATCGCGCTGGAAGCCCATCAGCAAAACAGTGTTATCCGACTCGAAGACGGTTATCCGTCGATATACTACTTCAGGGATAACCAAGGCTTCTACCTGTCTAAATCCTATCGCAGTTACCTTGCCGACATGGAACCAGAATCGGTGACGGTGGATTCACTCTACTTTGACGATGACATCATCTGTGACCGCTTTGCGTATTACCTGATGATCAATCACCTGTTCTCGATCGTGGGCCGCATGGGCGCAGATGGTCTGGTTGATGAAGGGATATTGATCAGTTTTGTCCAACAGCGCCTCTCTGCGATGCAACACTCTTTGTCAGGTGCCGGGAAACTGTTTGTCGACAGATTACTCAGTCGCGCGACGATTCCTGCCAAAGCAAATTTGCTCACCCGTGTTCATGATGTGGATGAACTCCTTGCTGACAACGAGCAAGCCATATATTGCGAGCTACCCAACCCGCTGATGATGACCTGTCTTGAAGAAGCTGCGGAGGTGAAATATGCCGTTGCCTAATACCCAATGTCATGAATCTCGCGTCATCAAGCAACTGCTCGAAGCGTTGCTCTTCGAAGGTATTGTGACCTCTGAGCCACAAGACACCTCAGACAGGTTTGTCTGGCGTTTGGAGAAAAATCGTTATGAGGCGAGGGGGAAAATAGGGGCGTTTGGCCGTTATCGTTTGGACATGGCGACGCTATTGATAAATGGTGCCGAGGTGAATTTTTCCCATGACTGGCAAGGCATTATTGACGACCTTCCCGCCCACATTGCGGTTAAACAGGCGTTGCTGGAGGAGCTCTCCCAAACGATCTCGTTGTGCCGTTGGAACGATCAAAACTTACTGCCTCTACCTTCGAGACGCTTGTCGTCCTACGAAGAGTTGGAAGGCTTGCTGGATGAAGGACATCCCTATCATCCTTCCTTTAAGGCGCGCACGGGATTTGATTTTTCCGATCACAGAACATTTGGCCCCGAAGCTGGCAACGCTTTCAATCTTTACTGGGTCGCAATAAAGCGCGAATTCCTTGAAGAAAACCTTCCTTGCGAACACAACACATTTTGGCAAGAAGAGCTTGGGCAAACCCAGTGGAACCGATTAAGCGGGGCGCTTCGTGCCAACGGGGCTGAGTGGGGTGAATATGGCTTGTTGCTATCCACCCTTGGCAATGGAAAAAACTTAAATCCAAGTGGATAGCCGACGAGTTGGCAAGTCAAAACCTCCTCTTTCTTGGGATTGGTTCAGACCGTTATGCCGCGACGCAATCGGTACGTACCTTACTGAATTGCTCTGACGCTCGTCGCGCAAACGTAAAGTTGCCGATGAATATGGTTAACACTTCATCTCATCGAAATCTCGCCGCTTACTCAGTGTGTCTTGCACCCATGGTGTCTTCATGGCTTGACCGCGTTATTGCCAGTGATTCAGCACTTTCTGGTCTGGGTGTTCTCAATGAATATGCTGGTGCGAGATTTCAAGCGCCGTATATGGATGTTGAAACCTCCCCAGAGGCTGGACAGCTTGCGGTGATCTTTCGAGAAAGCGTCGCCAGTCAGTTGAAAGCGGGGGAGTCTGCCGTACCTTTCAATGCGCTCATGATGGTAGAACAAGACGGGCTTCCCTTTATCGCCGGCTGGGTTGAGCAGTACGGTTTGGAGGACTGGCTAGACAGATTAATCACGGTCGCAGTGCTTCCCGTTTGGCATCTGCTAGCTAAGCATGGCATTGGGATCGAGCCCCATGGCCAGAACATGGTCTTGATCCATAAAAACGGCTGGCCGGAGCGGATCCTCATCAGAGACTTTCACGAAAGTGTGGAGTATGTGCCGAGCTTTGTTCGCGAGCCGTCATGGGTGCCAGACTTCGCGTCTTTAGAGCCTCATCTTGCTGAAGCACCGCTTGATGATTACTACGCCATGAGCTCTGTGGAACTGTTGCGTGAACTGGTGATGGACACCTTGTTTATCTACAACCTTGCAGAAGTTTCCCATCTCATTGCCAGTTTCTATTCGATGTCCGAGGCAGCGTTTTGGCAACGTGTCGCCAAACATCTGGATGACTACGCAAAACAGCATCCAGAACTCGAAAGTCGGCTAGAGGAATTGGGTTATACCCAAGCAAGTATATCTACCGAGTCCTTGATGACACGAAAACTCACGCAGAGCAAAGCCGAATGTCATCACCGTATTCCCAACCCTTTGCACGCAGGATCGCGCGGGATTAGATCCTCTCAATCAGATCTTCAACAATAAGGACGTTATGTTTTACGTAAATGACGCATTTTTCAGCAAGGAATATCTGGCTGAACAATATGAGAAATTTGAGTCAATCGCAGCACTGAGCCAGCCAGAGGGAAAGCGGTTTGCGGTTTGCTGTGATGAACCCGCTATCGTTATCGCTTTGTGCCTTTTCCTTAAGGAGAAAGGTGGGTCTTTCTATCCTATCTGGCAACGACACCTAAGTTGGCTGCGAAAAGGCTAGCGGTCAAAGCGAAATGTCATACCCTGCTTTACGGTGTAGAACTCTCTGCAATGGACTTGAAAAGAGAGGATGAAGACCAAACTGCCGTGCTTGTGCAAACAAGCTCAGGGACAACAGGTGACCCAAAGGTCATTTGCCGCGATTGGGATTCGATTGATGAAGAGCTAGAAAGCTACACCAAAAGCTTCACCTTGCCGCAAGAGATGACACCCATTATTGCCTGTCCAGTGACGCATTCATACGGTTTGATTGCCGGTGTATTGGTGGCCATGAGGCGGGGTCAGCATCCTATTATCGTCAGCAATATCAATCCCAAGTATTTGCTGAAAAAGCTCCTTACGACACCGTCTCATTTGCTGTATTCCTCACCGGCACTATTGAATTCGGTGGTTCAGCTTTATCCCAACGGACAAAAGCTTCACGCCGTGATGACCTCCGGGACGGTATTGCCACAAAGCTGGTTTGATGCGCTGAAAGCGAAAGCCCAGTTTGTGTTCCAGCAATATGGCTGCTCTGAAGCCGGTTGCATTGCCATCAACCCGCAAACAGAATCGGCCAATCAAATTGGCAAGCCACTGCCTCATCTCATGGTGACCGCAGGAGAAAACATCGATGCGCCGGCTGAGATTGTGGTGACCAAAGGTGAGTTGGTCATTTACACCCAAGACATCGGGTATGTTGACCCATCTGGACAGCTTTGTTTCGTTTCCCGCAGCGACGACATGATCAATGTGTCGGGACTTAACGTTTACCCGCAAGACGTTGAAAACGTGGTGATGGAAATTCCTGAAGTATCGGACGCCGTGGTCTTTAAGCGTGCGGATAGCCTCTCGGGAGAGCGTGTGTGTCTCCAGTTTGTCGCCGATATCAACATAGAGCCTAGCCGTATCCGTCATTGGTGCAGTACGCGTTTGGCGTCTTTCCAACTGCCTATTGATGTTGAGCAGCGAGATGCCATCGAAAAAATGCCGAATGGAAAAGTTAACCGCAAGGCACTCTCACAAAGCAAAATTTCCCTACCAGCATTGGGCTAGGAGGCCAAATGAAACAAGAAACCATGATAGAAGCCATCCGTCAGGTGCTGGAAGGCAACATGCAAAACCCGCATATGCATGCATTCAATGCGTCGGCAAGGCTCAATGAGGATCTCTATTTAGATTCCGTGCTGGTATTGCAGCTTATCCTGCATCTGGAGCTCGATTTGGGCTTGAATGTTCCAGAGCAAAATATCACGGCTGCGGATTATGCGACGGTATCGAGCTTGGCAGACTTTCTTTGCCAGATAGACAGTGATACGCCCAAGACAAGCGTTCAGCAAGATGAAGAGTTTGAGGATGTAAAAGTACACTGCTTTGTTAGCTGTGTCTGCGAGTCGCTCAAACGAAAGCACATCGACCATCGCCCGTTTTATTTCGGTGTGTGGGATGCCACGTTTTCTATCAGTGATGACTATCGGCTTCAGTACCATTCAGATGATATCGACCATAGCGATTTCAAAACCTGGTACCAGACACTTTTTGGTGTGGAGCTTGAGTCTTGGTATGACGAATCAGAATCCAAAGAAGACAATCTTTTGGCGATGACGCGCATTCTCGAGAGCAAACCGTCAGATCAGCATTTGATGGTGATGTTGGATATGTACCACTTGCCTGAGCGTGAGAATAAGTTTAACCAAAATCCTTTTCCTCACTATGTGATGCTGGAGAACACGAACGACCCAGCAACACTGATGATGTACGACCCGGACTTTCGTTGGGAAGGGGAGATGGAAGCGTCGAAGATCTATCACGCTATCTCTCAGCCCAGTGTTGCGGGTGGTTATTTGATTAATGAAGCCAAGCTAAAACATGCCGATGACCGCGATATTCAAGCGTACTTTGAGGCTTGTTTTATCCGTGAAGACAATCCCCTGACCAGTGCTATTCGCACTATCTTGAATGCACACCTTCGTAGCGTGGATGCGTTATCGATTTCTGCGCTGAATATTGCGTTAAGAGAAATTCGCGTTATTGCGGTACGCAAATATGCCTACGAACATGGCTTTGCCTTTTTCTGGCGCGCATTAGGCTTGCCGGATGATGACTTTGAGTACTGGTGTGATGTGATTGAAGATCTCATCCAAACCTACACCAAAATCCAGTATCAGGTAATGAAGCTTGCGGAAACCGGTGATGTAGAACTTCAAGTGGACATCTACGCGCTGCTTAATAAGCAAGATCAGACCGAAAACCGCATTAAGAAACGACTGTTTGAGGTTTACCGTGATTGGTGTGAACTGAACGACTTAGCACTTCCCATGCTGGCTGAGGCGGTGTGATATGCAGCTTTCGATCTGCACCATTTCTTTTCGTCATCAACTGGTCTCATTGGAAAATCTGGCTGAATGGCAAGAAGCCATGCGTTTAATGGGATAGAGCTTTGGGGCGCGCACGCGTTCGGTTTAGAGCATCAACCACAATATGATGCCAAATGGTTAAAGGAGATGGGACTCTCCATTTCGATGCTCAGCGACTATCTGCCGATTGCGGGTGATGAGCATTATGCCGACCAAAAATGCCAGCATATTTTCCGCTTGGCAAAGCATTGGGAGACCCAAAAAGTCCGCACATTTGCGGGGCATCAAGCAAGCGCAGCTGTGGGTTCAAATGAACGCGCTCGGATGACTTGTCGTCTGCGGAACATCTGTGCGTATGCCGAACAGCAAGGATTGAGTGTGCTGGTGGAAACGCATCCTGGCACCTTGGCAGACACGCCGCAATCCATTATGCAGTTGTTGGATGAGGTCAATCACCCGGCATTAAAGCTTAACTTCGACACCTTGCATGTTTGGGAAGCCGGTGAAGATCCTGTCGCGTTCCATCATGAGGTGGCGGAGCATGTCGGTCACTATCACCTTAAAAATGTGCTTTCACGCGAATTACTCAGCGTCTTCTCTCCAGACAATGTCTATTCACCTGCAGGTAGCCGCTTTGGGATGGTTCCCCTGTTTCAGGGCGTGTTGGATTACCACCGCTTTGTGCCAGAACTTCTGAAACGCAACGACGTATCTGCATCACTGGAATGGTTTGGTAATGACGTAAAACAAACCTTGCTTGCAGATAAAGCGGAACTGGACATTTTTAGGCATCGCGCGTATGCCGATGTATCGCCTTTGTAGTTGTGGTCAGTCTAGAAAAATGGACTTTTTTTTTGTGATCTGAGTCTTGTGAACGAAGAAGAGGGATTTAAATTCCGAAATTGATATTGATAATCGATCTCATTTACACCCAAGTTTGACCAACAATATAAAAACCAATAATGAATGCACAGACAACAAGAACTAAGGGAACCCTTTTAATTATTGAGCCTAGTGAAAAGTACGGTAAGAGACTGATTTCAAAATTACTCGATAATGGGTATGTCGCCAAGTGGTGCAGATCTGCCGCAGAGGCGCCTTCCTTACATTCAGGCACTGCTTTTGATTTACTGATGCTATCTTCGGCACTTCCGGAGATGGCTGGGCACGTGATTCTTAAGCAGTTTCGCAAGAAAACGCATGTGCCAATTATTCTTCTCGCGGAGCATTACTGCCATCGAGAATGTATTAATAGTTTTGCACACGGGCAGATGACTACGTCACCTGTCAGCAATCAATCAGTGAAGTAATTTGCCGAGTCAGCGCAGTTATTCGACGTGCCCAACAACTGCCGATCATTGAAACGAACTCCCAGCTTGTCATTGATAGCCTTACGATGGACAAAAAATTGCAAGAAGTAACCTATGACGGCCAATTGATTTCAGTGACACCCATCCAATTTAAACTGCTTTGGACGCTAGCGATTCAACAACACCAAATCTTAAGCAAGGATTACCTCTCCCAAACGGTGCTGTCTCGAGAGTTTCAAAAATACGACCGAAGCTTAGACATGCATTTGAGCCGAATTCGTAAAAAGCTGGTGGACGCGGGGATGGCCGCTGAGCGTCTGCAGACGGCACATGGCAAAGGTACTGTTTTTCCTAGTGGTGGAATCCAGACGAAAGGTGTTATTTCACCCGTAGTTACGTTCGAGCACTGCGACTGAAATTGCATTTGCAATATGAATGATTTCAGTCTGTTACATTAGTTGTAACAATTGTAAATTACGTTTACACCACCATACGGTAATGGATAATAACGCAAATCATTCTCATTACCATTATGGAAAGACAGTAAGATGTACCAAGGACGTAGCTTTAAAAACTCACCCCTCGCGCTCGCAATTTGTGCAGCTCTGCTCAGTCAAACTGCCATCGCTGATGACCATTCTGATGCCCATGAAACCGTCGTTGTGACTGGGAATCCTTTGGCGACGACAGATGTCTCCATTGATGCCTCACAGCTAGAGGAACGTCAGGCGAATGACTTGAACGATATTTTCCGTACCGATCCTGAAGTGGCAGTAGGCGGTGGTTCCGGTGTCTCGCAAAAGATTTATGTTCGTGGCTTGGAAAACACACTTTTGAATGTCTCCATTGATGGTGCCGTTCAGTCGGGTAACATTTATCACCACCAAGGCAGCCTCTCTATCGAGCCAGATATCTTGCAGCAAGTTGAGGTCATTGCAGGGGCTGGGCGTGCAACTGACGGGGCCGGCGCGCTGGGCGGTGCCATTCGCTTTGAAACGAAAGACGCCGAAGACATGCTAATGCCGGGCGAGCGTTTTGGTGGCTCTGTCAAAGCAGGCTACTACAGCAACACGGAAGGGTATAAGACTACCGTAAGCGGTTACGGCTTAATTACCGACAATGTCAGTGCGCTGGCTACCTTGTCCTATAGCGATCTGGATGATTACGAAGACGGTGATGGTGAAAAGCAAGACCATACGGGTGCAGAAAACAAAGTGGGTTATCTCAAAGTGGTCGGCAATATCACGGACTCACAGAAACTCTCTTTGAGCTACGACTCTCGTGAAGATGAAGCCTACCGTTATCACCGTCCACAATGGTTGAGAGCAAGAAAAACAGCCCAATCAATCAGGAAATGGATCGTCAAACCTTCACCGCAAAGTATGAGCTAAACCCAGAAGACATTAGCTGGTTGAACCTCGCCCTGACTGCCTACAACACAGAGACTTCGCTTAAGCACATCGATGGGCCGTGGGGGGATTATCTGGGTGAAGCCAAGTCATTCGGTGCCGATCTTCGCAATACCACGTCGCTTGGTAAGCATGCGCTCATCTATGGTGTTGAGTATCGTGATGATGAAGGTTATCTAACGAGCCCGACTTATGGCTCTGACAAAGACGAAGGCCAAGTCTTCGGCGTCTATCTTCAAGGTGATTTTTACGTTACTGATGCTTTGCTTTTGAGTGCAGGCGGACGATTCGACTCTTACAAGCTTGATGAGTCTGGCGGCAACAAATTCGACCATGATGGTTTCAGCCCGAATGTCAGCGTGAACTATGCAATTACCTCTAATCTTAACGTTTATGCTGGCTATGCGCAGGCTTTGCGTGGTGCCCAAGTGCGTGAAATCTTCAAGCTGGATGGCACAAAGAGTGCAGAGACCCGCAAGGAAGAAACGGCAGAAAACACAGAAGTAGGAGCGAGCTGGGTTTCAGGTGGACTGCACCTGTCTGCTACAGCATTCGTGACCAAAATTGATGATATTGTCGATGAAGAGAACAGCGAACTGACAAACGTCGGTGACTTGGAAACCAAAGGCTTCACGACCCGCGCTGCGTACTACTGGGATTCCGTGTCGGCTGGCATTAGCTACAACCAGTCACGTCCTGAGTTGGATGGTAAGCCGCTGAATGACGACACCAAAGGCATTGGTACGGCAATCGGTGATACCTGGGTAGCGGATGTGAACTATCAAATCACTGAGAGCATCCTGGTGGGCTATGTTGGTCGCTACGTGGAACGTCTGACGGATGTTGCCGATGGTTACGATGAAAAAGCGGGTTATGCCGTGCATGACATCTACAGTGAGTGGACGCCGTTCGCCAATGAAGATCTGACGGTGTCGCTGGCAGTGAAGAACCTGTTTGACAAAGCCTATCGTGACCACGCGAGCTATGGTATCTACCGCAATGATGATGGCTCACAAAGCACAATCGCGGTGGGCACACGCGAGCCGGGTCGAGACATTCGATTCAATGTGGCTTACGCATTCTAATGCAACCGAAGAGAGGCGAAAGCCTCTCTTTTTGATCTCGCCAAAAGTTTCGCATCTTGCCTTGTGACAATCCTTCTTTCGTCACTGTCATCGCCAATGTCCCAGCTAAGATATAGCTATTACTTTGTGCGTTGAGGGGCGTATGAAAAAAGACCTTTTGATGATCCTCTTTATCAGCATGTTTCTGCTCGGTGCCTATATGGCTATCGCGCAGGCTTCTCCTTGGGAGTCAGTGAAAGAGCCTTTCGCGGGACAAGAGCAGTCAATTGGTAGTTACGCCAATGGTTGCTTGAGCGGTGGAGAGGCGTTGCCCTTAAAAGGGGAGGGCTATCAGGTGATTCGGCCGTCAAGAAATCGCTACTACGGCCACCCTGACATGATTACCTACCTGACAAAGCTCGGTGCCAAAACCAAGGCGTTTGGGTTGGATGATCTGTTGATTGCGGACATCGCCATGCCGCGCGGTGGCAATTTCTCTAGTGGGCACGCTAGTCATCAAACGGGTTTGGATGCAGATATTTGGTTGAGCTTTGCACCCGATACTCTCACCAAAAAGGCCGTTGAAAATCAGACGGCAATTAGCATGGTGGATTTGAAAAACTACAAACTTCGCCGCGATAACTGGCTTGATGATCACGCAGTATTGTTTCAAGTGGCGGCGTCAGAGCCAGAAGTCGCGCGCATCTTTGTTCATCCAGTGATTAAAGAAACCTTGTGCTCGATGGAATGGGAAGACAGAAGCTGGCTGCAAAAAGTCCGGCCTTGGTGGGGACATCACTACCACATGCATGTCAGGCTCAGTTGTCCGGAAGGAAGTGCGTCTTGTGTGAATCAGAAAGCACCACCACAGGGCGATGGCTGTGGGGCTGAGCTAGTAAGTTGGCGACCTAAACCTGAAGACAGCAACAAGAAGACGGCTTCAGTGACGAAAAAGAAGAAAGTGAAGATAAAACCGGCACAGTGCACAACAGTGTTAACCCAATAAAAAAAGCGCCTATCGGCGCTTTTCTCTTTTATGCGAGTCCCTGTATTCTCACAAACTTTTCCAGCAATTCATCATTGGTTTCCTTGTGGTCAGGATCAATGATGATGCAGTTTGTAATTGGGCATACAGACTGACATGTCGGCTTTTCATAGTGACCTACGCATTCCGTGCATTTGTCTGGGTCAATCTCGTAGATCTCTGCGCCGAATGAGATAGCCTCGTTCGGACATTCAGGATCACACATGTCGCAGTTAATGCACTTCTCGGTGATCAATAATGCCATTGATTACGCACTCACTGCTTTAGGCGCGTTTGGGTTACGCGTGTTTGCACCGTCAGTCAGGTTGCGCATCAGCAGACCAAAGTTCAGGTCCATGTCTTCTGGCACTGGGATAAAGACAAAGTGACCGTTGCCTTTCGCATCGTCAATCACTTCGCTCTTGCGGTTTTCCATGGTTTCCAGCGTGAAGATCACATTGCCTTTTGGTGTCATCACTTCCAGTGAGTCACCCACAACGAATTTGTTCTTCACTTCAACTTCTGCCAGGTTGCCACGGCGTTTACCGGTGAACTCACCCACGAATTGCTGGCTGTCAGACACAGAGTAACCGTACTCGTAGTTTTGGTACTCACCATGGTTGTGACGGCGCAGGAAGCCTTCGGTGTAACCACGGTGCGCCAAGCTTTCCAGCGTGGTCATCAGGGTTTCATCAAACGGTTTACCCGCGACAGCATCGTCGATTGCTTGGCGGTATACCTGTGCGGTACGTGCACAGTAGTAGAAAGACTTGGTACGGCCTTCGATTTTAAGCGAGTGAACACCCATCTTGGTCAGACGGTCAACGTGCTGGATAGCACGCAGGTCTTTCGAGTTCATGATGTAGGTGCCGTGCTCGTCTTCAAACGCAGCCATTTTTTCGTCTGGGCGATGGGTTTCGCTCAGCAGAACCACTTCGTCAGTTGGTTTGCCTAGACCAATGGTGTTGTCTGGACGCTCTTCAGCTTCTTGGATTTGAACAGAAGCAGCAGGCTGGATCTCAACGATTTGGCCTGTTTCATCTTCAGTCGCTTTCTCTGTTTTGTATTCCCAACGACATGCGTTGGTGCAGGTGCCTTGGTTCGGGTCACGTTTGTTGATGTAACCAGACAGTAGGCAGCGGCCAGAGTAAGCCATGCAAAGTGCACCGTGAACGAAGATTTCGATCTCCATTTCAGGGACTTCTTTGCGTACTTCTTCGATTTCTTCCAAAGACAATTCACGTGACAAAATCACACGCTCAATGCCTTGGGTTTGCCAGAACTTCACGGTTGCCCAGTTCACCGCATTCGCTTGAACAGACAGGTGAATCGCCATGTCAGGAAAGGCTTCACGTACCATCATGATAAGACCAGGGTCAGACATGATCAGCGCATCTGGTCCCATATCAACAACAGGCTTCAGGTCGCGGATGAAGGTTTTCAGCTTTGAGTTGTGCGGTTGAATGTTACATACCACGTAGAACTTTTTACCCAGTGCGTGGGCTTCATCGATACCGATTTGTAGGTTCTCGTGGTTGAATTCGTTGTTACGCACACGAAGGCTGTAACGTGGTTGACCGGCGTATACTGCGTCTGCGCCGTATGCAAATGCATAGCGCATGTTTTTTAGGCTGCCCGCAGGAGACAGAAGTTCTGGTACAAACATAGTCATTGCTTCTATTTCTGAGTGTAAGTCAGGCCGCATCCAAAAATGAGGCGGAGGTGCGGGCGATTTTACTGTGATCTTGTTAACATAGCCAGTTCCATTCAGGAAACCATTCAAAGAAATTGGTGTCTTTCAACTTGTCTGCAAAATTATGGGTAATTCGCGCATAATTTGACAAAATGATGATTAGAGCTCCAAAATTCGCCTGTATGTTAGGCAAACGTTTTAAAACTCACGCAACATTGAGCAAAAAATAGATGTATGAAAAGAAAACCAAGACGATAAGCAAGCTGTCGAAATCGGTTCTTGGCCTGATGGGATTGTCGTTAGTGACGGTTGCGGTCTCGATTAACGTGATGCATTCCGACCCTATTCGTGTCGTTCCCCTCAATATTGCGGGTTCATTGCTGCCTTCAAAATTCACGTCTGACGCGGAAGTTGAGGAGGTTGTTGACCTTCCTGACTACCAATACACCATCCAGTCGGGCGATAGCCTTAGCCAAATATTCATGAAGCTTGGTATTCCTTACGGCGATTTGTTAAAGCTGATGGAAACCGACCTTAACCACTTGCGTATTGATACTTTGCAACCTGATGACGTGCTGCGTTTTTGGGTCGATCCGACGGGTAAAAAACTGCTTAAACTTGAGCTCGAATTCAATATTGCTCAAAAGGTTCAGTATTCACGTTTAGATGATGACACCTTTGAGTTTCAGGAAATCGATATTCCGGGCGATTGGGTGCAATCAGTCACCGTTGGGGATATTGAAGGCAGTTTCTCTGTGTCAGCCCGACGCGCAGGATTGAGCTACAACGATGTGCAAGTGATCACCAACCTGCTCAAAGACAAGATGAACTTCTCGCGTGACCTGCGTGCGGGTGACAAGTTTGAAGTTGTTCGTGCGGAGCAGTTTGTGGATGGTCAAGCCAGTGGTCAGCGCGAAATTCAGGCTATCCGTATTGAACGTCGTGGTGGTGCTATTACGGCATACCTGCACACGGACGGTAACTACTACGACAAAAATGGCGACAGCTTCAACGTGCTTTCCAGCGCTACCCAACTGCGCACAAAGAGCGCATCAGCTCTAACTTCAACCCACGCCGTAAGCACCCAGTGACTGGCCGTGTTTCACCGCACAACGGGACGGACTTTGCAGTAAGAACGGGTACACCTGTGTTGTCGACGGGCGACGGAGTGGTGGTGATGGTCAGAAACCACCCTTACGCCGGTAAGTACGTGGTGATTGACCACGGTAACCAGTACAAGACACGTTACCTGCACAACAGCAAGATTTTGGTGAAGAAAGGTCAGCGTGTGTCTCGCGGGCAGAAAATTGCGCTGTCAGGTCAAAGCGGACGTGTGACCGGACCGCATATTCACTATGAATTGTTGATCCGAGGACGAGCGGTGAATCCTATGACGGCAAAAATTCCGATGGCGACATCGGTGCCGAAAAAGGAAAAAACCGAGTTTAAGGATGCGGTGACAAAATACGATGACATGATGCTGAAGGCATCGGTTCAATAAAAAAACAGGGCATTGCCCTGTTTTTTTATGTCTGTGGTTTAGGCTTACTCAGCCTTATCGACGCCACCCAACTCTTCGTAAAGGTTTGGCAAGAACGCGCCAAGCTCACCACACATTAATGACAAGTCTGCATCCAGACGCTGTGCCATGTCTTCGCGGTCGATGTCTGCGTTCTGATCGCGCAGCTCTTCAGAGAACTTAATGCGTTTGATAGACATGTCGTCACACAGCATGAACTCAATACGGTCTTGCCAGTTCATCGCCAGTTTGGTGACCAGCTTTTCTGCTTCAATGTGCGCCAGAATTTCATCGCTAGACAGGTCTTGTTGCTTACAGCGAATAACGCCACCTTGCTCAAGAATGGCTTTTAGTTCGGCTTCTTCACCAATGGTGATGCCTTTCGGCGCGTGACCTGAACGTACCCATTCCGTCATAGCCAGTTCAACCGGCTTGTTGGTTTCAACAGGCACGACTGGCAGACTACCCAGAGATTTACGCAGCAGAGCCAGAATGTCTTCTGCTTTTTTCGCACTGCCAGCGTCTACTAGGATAAGTCCGGCTTTTGGCATCACAAGTGCGTAGGTTTGGCTGGTGCGGCTGAATGCGCGTGGCAGCAAATCCATTACGATGTCATCTTTGATGCTGTCTTTTTCTTTTTTCTTCAGCGGACGGCCTTGCTCACGCTCCATCGCGTCTACTTTTGCTGTCAGGGAGTCTTTGATCACTGATGCTGGCAGCATTTTTTCTTCTTTGCGTGCACATACCAGAATGTTGCCATCGCTGACGTGGGTCATCATGTCGCCATGTTTGCCTAACGCCGTGGTCCAGCCGAATTTTTGCATGTCCTGGCTGCCACATGGGGTAAAGCGAAACTCAGAAAGTTGCTTTTCCATATGCTCAGGGTCTAGGTCGATGTCTCGGGTAAGGCGGTAGGTAAAAATGTTCTTGAACCAAATCATGGCGAGGCGTTATCCATCAGGTAATGACAAAGGCCACATGGTATTGCATTCAGTGACGAATGTCGCCGCAATTGCGATACAATTTGGGACTCAGCACAAGAACGAGCGCATAAGCATTAATGAAAATACTCCACACGTCAGATTGGCATCTGGGACAAAACTTCTTTACTAAAAGCCGCAAACAAGAACATCAGGCTTTTCTGGACTGGCTGCTCGATGAGATAGACAACAACCAGATTGATGCCGTCATCGTGGCGGGAGATATTTTCGATACGGGGTCGCCGCCAAGCTATGCCCGTGAAATGTATAACCAGTTCGTGGTGTCTATCAGCCAGCGTAACTGTTCGCTGGTGGTATTGGGCGGCAATCATGACTCGGTATCCACACTCAAAGAGTCTAAATCCTTGTTGGCCTGCTTACACACGTATGTGGTGGCGAACACCAGCGACGATCTAAACGACCAACTCCTTGTGCTCAATAACCGCGACGGTTCGGTTGGGGCCATTGTGTGCGCGGTGCCGTTTGTTCGCCCACGTGATGTGCTGACCAGCCAAGCGGGTGAATCAGGCACGGAGAAACGTCAGGCATTGGGTGATGCGATAAAAGCGCATTATCACGACTTGTATCAAGCGGCAGTAAACCTTCGAAAAGACAATGGCTGGCAAGTGCCCATCATTGCCACCGGACACCTGACTGCTCTGGGTGTCAGCCCGTCGAAATCCGTGCGCGATATTTATATCGGCACCCTCGATGGATTCGCTGCAGACGGCTTTCCGCCCGCTGATTACATCGCCCTTGGACATATCCATCGTCCGCAAATTGTCGCCAAGTCTGAGCACATCCGCTACAGCGGCTCGCCGATCCCGCTGAGCTTTGATGAGCTCAAGTTCAACAAGCAAGTAGTGCTGGTGGAATTTAATGGAGAGGCACGTGTACGTATCGAACCGATCAGCATTCCGAGCTTTCAGCCTATGGGTGTCCTAAAAGGGTCTTTGGAAGAGATAGATGTACAGCTTTCCCAGTATAAAGATCATGATGATCCAAAAGCTGTTTGGCTGCACATTGAGGTCTCCGTACAAGACTATCTCTCTGATTTACAACAACGTATTCAATTGATGACCGAAGGGCTCAATGTGGAGGTGTTACAGCTTCAGCGCACCCGTGGGCCAAAAGCTCAAGCATTGACACAAGAGGCCAAAGAGACCTTGTCTGAGTTAACGCCTAACGATGTGTTCCAAAAGCGTTTGGCACTTGAAGTGTTCGAAGGTGACGAAGAAATTGCCCGTCGAGACCGCATTCAAACGCAGTTCGCCAACATTGTTGCCGAAGTGGAAAACGTGGAGGCAAGCGAATGAAAATCCTAAGCCTTCGCTTTAAAAACCTGAACTCGCTTAAAGGTGAGTGGAAAATTGATTTCACCCAAACGCCGTTTTCTGACAACGGCTTGTTTGCAATAACCGGTGCCACTGGCGCAGGTAAAACCACCTTGCTCGATGCCATTTGTTTGGCGTTGTACCATCAAACGCCACGCCTTGGACTCATCTCGACGTCCAGCAATGAAATCATGACGCGTGGCATGGCGGAGTGTTCTGCCGAAGTTGAGTTTGAGGTCAAAGGCCACCCATACCGCGCGTTTTGGAGCATGCGCCGCTCACGAGGCAAAGCGGACGGCAATTTGCAACAGGCCGATGTGGAGCTGGTGGATGCGAAAACCGACAAAGTGCTCGCCACGCAAGTGAAGCAAAAAAATGAGCTGGTCGAGAGTATTACCGGTCTCGATTTCTCGCGCTTTACCAAATCAATGATGCTTTCCCAAGGTGAGTTCGCCGCGTTTTTGAATGCCAAAGAAAACGAACGTGCAGAGCTGCTTGAAGAGCTGACCGGCACCGAAATCTATGGCCGTATTTCAGAAAAAGTGCACGAGCACTTCGCCGCAGCGAAGTTGGCATTGAGTCAAAAAGAAGCCGAAGCCAAAGGTGTGCAACTGCTCAGTGCGGAGGAACTTTCCGAGCTTGAAAGCGCGCTGACAGATGTTGATGACTTGTTGAAAACTGAGCGAGACAAACAAGCCGCACTCACTGCGCACTTGGCGTGGTGGAAAGAGCATCAAAAAAGCCACCAAGAAGAAACACAAGCGAAAGCGCAGCAAGCGGATGCTGAAACCAAGTGGCAAGATGCCAAACCTAGGCTGGATAAGCTAGAGCACAGTGAGCCCGCTGAAAAACTGCGACTGCCTTACGAGCGTTGGCAAACCGCGCTGAAAAACGTGGAAACGTCTAATCAAACTTTGCTGGCCAAACAAGCGTCACTAAAAGCGACGTCAGAGAAAAGCGTGCAGGCAGACGAAGCCTTGCAGAAAGCGTCTGACGTACTGACGCTGGCGAAAACCCAACAGCGAGAGTTGGAGACACTGGTCAGCGAGCAAGTGTTGCCGCTGGATACCGACATCAAACACCAATCGCAACGCCACCAAGAATTGAGCACTCAACGCACAGGGCTGAGTAACAAGCAAAGTGAATTGAGCGCATCGCAAGGCCAGCTTGCCGAGCAACTTGATGGGAAAAAGCGAGAGCTAGACACCGTCACTACCTATTTGTCGCAACACCAATCTGCCGCCCAACTTAAGCAGTATCTTGGTCAGTGGGCACAGATGGGACAACAGCTTTCGCAAGAGCAACTTGCGATTGTGGCATTGCAAAAGCAAGAGACCGAGCTGACGTCATCGCTTCAGGCGGAGGTCGAAAAAGCCACGACGCACGAAAAAGAGAAACAAGCGACCCAAGTTCAATGCGAACACACCAAACAAGCATGGGAAGGGCAGCAACAAGCGTTTACGAAAGCGACAGAGCGTGGCGATGTTGAATCATTGGATAAGCAGCGCGAGCAATTAAGTGCAGAGCTTTCCACGCACATGCAGTTGGGGCAATGGCAACAACAGTGGCTGGAGCTTGAAAACGACAATGCAGAGAAACGTCATGTGCTGGGCGAACAAACAGCGCAATCGAAAACGTTAGAACAAGACGTTACGGCACTTCGTCAGCAATACAAAGATAAAAAGCAACTGATTGATGCACTCTCAAAGCTGGTCAGTCAGGAAGAACATTTGGCGCAATATCGTGCGGCACTTCAACCGCACGAGGCTTGTCCGCTGTGTGGCTCGACTGAGCATCCTGCACTGACCGATGAGGCAGTGAACGTTTCTGATACCTTGCAGCAAAAAGCCGCGGCAGAAACGGCGCTTAAAGAGTTGGAAAACATCGGTAAAGAAACCGGTATGAAGCTTGAAGCGGGCAAGCGTTATATCGAGGAACTCGACAAGCACTTGGCGCGCAATCAGCAACAGCAAAAGGCATTGAGTGATAGCTGGGCTAACGCGGCATCTAGCATCAAGCTGAGTATCACTATTGATCAGCAAGACGCTTTCACGGCTTTCAGTGATGAACAGCGACAAATCCGTGATGCGTTGACCCAAACACTGACATCTTTGAAAACCCAAGAAAAAGCCCTGCAACAGTCAAAACAGCGTTGGGACGACGCTGCGCGTCTATTGGCAAGTGCCGAGCAGGCGCACTCTTTGTTATCGCTTTCTATCGAGAACAAACAGCGAGAAATACAAAAGCTCTTGGCAGACAAAAGCCAAAAGCAAGATTACCTCGAAACGCTGCAAAGCGTGTTGAGTCAGCAGATTTCTGAAAGTGGCTACATGCCACCGGAAGACAACGCACTGACTGCGTGGTTAGCGGCGAGAAAGCAAGATGCTGACGCTTGGGAACAAAACAACCTTCGAAAAGAGACCTTAGCCAAAGAGGTGGCACTTCAGGAGGTTGAACTCGCCAACTGCGTGAAAGAGATGACCGCATTGGCCGAGCAGCAGCGTGCGTTGCAATCTGATATCGATACCTTGTCTTCGACGCTTGAAGCAGCCAAAGCCAAGCGCGCAGAGATCTTTGGTGATAAATCGATTGATGCAGAAAAACGCCGCGTTGCCGAGCAGATGGAACAGACGGAAAATGCACACAAGGCCGCACAATCCTTAGCGCAACAATGTCAGGGTGACTTACGTGCCATTCAGGCAGACGTGACCAGCCAAACCCAAACGCTGGAGAGTCTGACTGCTGCGCTAAACACGCATTCCGTGCAGTGGGAAGAGAGCCTTTCTACGTCGCCGTTTGACGCGCTTGAAGCCTTTCAGGCCGCTTTGCTGCCAGAAGACGAAAAGCAGCAATTGCTGGCAGAAAAACGTGCTCTGGAAAATGCGCTGGAAGGGGCGAAAGTGTTGCAGCAAAAAGCGCAGCAACATGTTCAGGATGTCCTTGCTCACGAGCGCGCATCAGAGTGGCAATCAGTGCCGTTAGAAACGGTCGCAGCAGATGCAGAAGCCCAGGCAGAACACCTTCATCAATTGGTGAAACGCAGCGGTGAGCTGAGCCAAGCATTGGCATCGGACAAACAACGCCGCGAGAACCAACAGTCACTCTTTGCCGAGATTGAACGCCTGCGCGCGGCCTATGATGATATTCAATACCTGCACTCGCTGATCGGCTCGCAAAAAGGTGACAAGTTCAGAAAGTTTGCTCAGGGGCTGACGCTGGACAATCTGGTCTACCTTGCCAACAAGCAGCTAGACCGCATTCATGGCCGCTACCAGCTTAATCGCAAGCAAGGTGAGGGCTTAGAGCTTAGCGTGCTCGATACTTGGCAGGGCGATATTGAACGTGACACCAAAACCTTGTCCGGTGGAGAAAGCTTCTTGGTGAGCTTGGCACTTGCACTGGCCCTGTCTGATTTGGTCAGCCACAAGACCAGTATTGATTCACTGTTCTTGGATGAAGGCTTTGGTACTTTGGACAGTGAAACCTTGGACGTGGCATTGGATGCGCTGGATAACCTGAATGCGTCTGGCAAGATGATTGGTGTTATCAGCCACATTGAAGCGATGAAAGAGCGGATCCCAACGCAATTGAAAGTCACGAAGAAAACGGGATTGGGGATCAGCGAGTTAGACGATCGCTATCGTGTGGATCGCGGTTAGATTTTAGTGATCAACGAAAGAAATTTACGCGTTTGTTGAGCGAATAGATTTCGTTTTTCGGACGCGCTTCTTTCGCATTCGAAGCTTATTGCAAGGTGCCATTTGACGCGGTCTGCGAGCCATTTCATAGACTTCGGTACGCATAAATCAGCGTAAAGTATCGTTCTCTAACTGTCTGGATTGAAAGACAGTTGTGGCTATTTGAATTCGCTAACCTCGCCAAAGGTCACAAAACTGTCATAATAGAATCACATAATGACGCCCTAGAAATAATAAGTTAACTGGGTATGGAAAAATGGTAAGACGGATTCTTGTTGTCGAAGACGAAGCACCTATCCGCGAGATGTTGTGCTTTGTGCTGGAACAGAAAGGCTATCAGGCCGTAGAAGCAGAAGACTATGACAGTGCTCTGGAGAAGATCTGCGAGCCTTACCCTGAATTGATCCTGATGGACTGGATGCTGCCTGGCGGCTCTGGGATCAATTTGATCAAACACTTAAAGCGTGATGAGCTGACGCGTCAGATCCCTGTGGTGATGTTGACGGCGCGCGGTGAAGAAGAAGATAAAGTTCGCGGCCTAGAAGTCGGTGCAGATGATTACATCACTAAACCTTTTTCACCAAAAGAGCTAATGGCACGACTGAAAGCAGTAATGCGTCGTGTTTCTCCAACATCACTGGACGATGTGATTGATGTGCAAGGCTTGAAGCTCGACCCGGTTTCGCACCGTGTCACTGCAAATGAAAAGCCGCTCGAGATGGGACCGACCGAGTTTAAGATGTTGCACTTTTTTATGACCCATCAAGAGCGTGTTTACAGCCGTGAGCAACTTCTGAATAACGTTTGGGGAACCAACGTTTATGTTGAAGATCGTACGGTTGACGTGCATATTCGTCGCTTAAGAAAGGCGCTGGAAGCTGACGGTCACGATAAACTCGTGCAAACCGTTCGCGGAGCGGGCTATCGCTTCTCCACGCGCTCGTAATTAGACGAGAACCTGTTCATGTTGTTGTCCGATGGCCACCGGATGACATGATGGAGACATAGATGGTCGAAAGACTCACTTGGAAGAAGCTGGCTTTAGAGCTGGCTTTTTTTTATCTGCCTTGGTTTGTAATTGGTTGGTTCTTCGGTGGACTGCCTTGGTTATTGCTGCTCGCCACCGTTTTGGTGCTGCTTTGGAACTTCTACCATCAGTTAAAACTGTCTGATTGGTTGTGGAAAGAGCGCAGCCTCACCCCGCCTTCTGGCTCTGGTAGCTGGACGCCGCTGTTTAACGGTATCTATCGTTTGCAAAAGCGTAATCGCCGCCGCCGTAAAGAGCTGGCAAACCTTATTCGCCGTTTCCGAAATGGTGCGGAATCCTTGCCCGATGCCGTGGTGGTTTTCGAGCATGATGGTTCCATTGTTTGGTGTAACAAACTCGCCCAAGAGTTGTTGGGCTTTCGCATGCCGGACGACGCAGGCCAGTACATTGGTAACCTCATCCGTACACCAGAATTTATTGAGTACTTGAGCCGCGCAGAATTGGGCGAAGCTTTTGAGATGCGTTCAACGCTTCACGCCTCGAAAACTCTGGAATTTCGAACCATGCCGTACGCCGAAGGGGAATACCTGATGGTGGTGCGTGACATTAGCCAACTCAAGCAGCTTGAAGGCATGCGCCGCAACTTTTTTGCCAACGTTTCGCATGAACTTCGCACACCGATGACGGTACTTCGCGGCTACCTTGAGATGGCAGAAGATCCTGAGATGCTGGTGGGACCCATGTGGGATAAAGCCCACGGTGTGATGACCGAACAGCTCACGCGAATGGAAAGCTTGGTGGAACAGCTTCTGACCCTGTCGAAAATCGAGGCGAGCGTGAAGATTGCGCTTGATCAGAAAGTCGATGTGCCAGCCATGTTGGATGTATTGGAGAAAGAAGCGCAGACCCTGAGCGGCAACCATGCTCACGAGTTTGAGTTTGAAGTTGACCATTCACTGCGTGTACTGGGCGATGAAGATCAGCTTCGCAGTGCGATTTCTAACTTGGTCTACAACGCGGTGAAACACACGCCGCCAAGTGCCAAAATTAAGGTGCGTTGGTTCAGAACCGCAAAAGGTCCACGCCTTGAAGTTGTTGATAGTGGTGAAGGTATTGCGCCTCAACACATCGACAGGCTAACCGAACGTTTCTACCGCGTGGACAAAGCGCGTTCGCGCGAAACGGGCGGCAGTGGCTTGGGTCTGGCAATTGTGAAACATGCCTTGAATCATCACGAGTCCGAGCTTGAAATTAAGAGCAAGGTCGGCGAGGGTAGTGTGTTCTCCTTTACGCTGCCGGAGCGTCTCGCATGCTAAAACGGGTTATCACGCTGATTGCCTTTCTGACATTTGGGTCATCGGCGCTTGCCGATGACCACCTTCCCCTTTATCACCGTGTCGACAATATCTCTGGCAACCTGTCATCAGTAGGCTCAGACACGCTGGCGAACCTTGTCACCCAATGGGGCGTATTGTTCAAAAAGCTGTATCCGAGTGTGAATGTGCAAATTCAGACCTCGGGTTCATCGACAGCTGTTCCAGCACTGATTGAAGCGACGACGCAATTCGGCACCATGAGCCGACAGATGCGTGCGCGTGAGATTGAAATGTTTGAACGCAAATACGGGTATCCGCCGACAGCCATCAAAGTGGCCATCGACTCGATGGCCATCTTCGTTCACCAAGATAACCCAATTGATGGCATCAGCCTGACACAGGTCGATGCGCTGTTTTCAGAAACGCTTCGCTGCGGCTCCAATGAAAGGTTGGAAAAGTGGGGACAGTTGGGGCTAAAAGGCAGCTGGATCAAACGTAATGTGCAGTTGTTCGGCCGCAACTCGGTATCGGGTACGTACGGCTTTTTCAAAGATGAAGCCCTGTGCGACGGTGATTTCCGTGCCGACGTGAATGAGCAGCCAGGTTCGGCTTCTGTGGTGCAGTCGGTCAGCTCGTCACTGAACGCGATTGGTTATGCGGGCGTAGGCTATCGAACGGCTGGCGCAAAAATGTTGCCGCTGGAAGTGGACGGCGAATACATCTATGCCACCGTGGATAACGTGATTTCTGGTGAGTACCCACTTTCCCGTTATTTGTATGTCTACGTGAACAAGGTGCCAAACAAACCATTGGCTCCGATGGAAGCGGAATTTATTAAGCTCATCTTGTCGCGTCAGGGGCAAGCGTTGGTCAGTGCCGAAGGCTTTGTGCCATTGCCAGCTAGCGTGATTGAAGAGCAGCTAAGAGCCGTGGGATTGTAATCACCGCGTGCAACAAAAAAGACCGATGTTTCCATCGGTCTTTTTTTTTTTACTGCTCGATAGTCACCGTCCAGCCTACACCTTGCCAGTAGACTTGCTCGGCTTCCAAGTCGGCCGCCAGCAAGCGATTTTGCTTGAGGTAACCTTCAGGGAATGAAAGCGACCACACATCGTCTTTAACCGATACGTCAACGTCAGGCGTCGGCTCACCAGAGCGCTGAACATTCAGTACGCAAGCCAGCTTAAAGACCGAATCAATGGGAAGATGTGCTTTTGTTTGTAGATGGTGAATTCTGGCATTTCGGCGAGCTTCAGTGTTTTGCGGTGGAATCGCGTCACTGTCGCTAGCACGGTTTGCTGCTCCTGATTGAAGCCGGGCATGTTGGTATTTTGCAGAATATACGCAGAGTGCTTATGAAAGCCTGAATGTGCGATGCTCAAACCCACTTCATGAAGCAAGGCCGCCCAGCTAAGCAAAATCGCCAACTCCGCCTTTTTCGGCGTCAGTTGCGGCTCAGCTTGAAGATAGATTTTCTCTGCCACCTGCTGAACATTGTCAGCATGCTGTTTGTCGATGTGGTAGCGTTCCGCTAAATCTGCGGCAGTGCGGCTTCGAATATCACTGTGCTGGAATCGCTCTTCCATCTCATAGAGTAAGCCTTCACGCAGTGCGCCGTCCGAGTAGACCATCTTCTCGATATCCAGTGCTTGGAATACACCGGAAAGGATGGCGAGACCTGCCGCGAATACGGGGCGTCTGTCCGGAGACAGTCCCGGTAATTCGAGCATCTCTGCGGATTTGAAAGTCAGCAGGGAATCAATCAGGTTATCGAGGCGTTTACGGGTGATGATGCCATCTTCGTGTCCGCTTGCGATAAGTACTTCGCGAATGGCTTTGATAGAACCAGAAGAGCCAACGGCTTCTTCCCAACCAAATCGCTTGTACTGACGAGCCATGCTTTCAAGCTTCAACTCGGCGGCAATCTGCGCCGCAGCAAAACGCTTGGTCGAGATTTGGCCGTCTTTAAAAAATCGCTCGTTAAAGCTGACACAACCCATACGTTTGCTGTTGACCAGCGAGGCGTTGAACCCTTTGCCTATTACTAGTTCGGTACTGCCGCCACCAATGTCGACAACCAGCTTGCGCCCTTCACCCGGTTGGGTGTGGCTGACGCCCAAGTAAATCAGACGGCCTTCTTCAACGCCGGGGATCACTTCGATGGGGTAGGGAAAGACCGTGCGCGCACGCTGGAGGAAAATGTGGCTGTTTTTTGCTTCGCGTAGGGTGAAGGTGGCGGCGACACGCACGTTTTCTTCTGCGAAGCTTGGAGTCTTTCGGCAAACATACCGAGGCATTCGATGCCTCGGTTGATAGATGCGTTGTCTAAGTTAAGTTGGTCATCAAGACCTGATGCCAGTCGAACACGTTGTTTGTGGCGGCTGACTATTTGCAGGCCTTGCCCGACGACGCGGGCAACGACCATGTGAAAGCTGTTTGAGCCAAGATCTATGGCTGCGATTTCTCTTGGCTTATCAGTTTGCTTTTCATCATTCATTTTTCAACTTGTCCGCTAAACGTCTTTTTTCCGTTCTCTCTACTTGTTTAAGGTAATCGTAAATAGCAATTTGCGAACGTATTTTTTTGCGATTTCCACGTTTAACGTAGGCATTGGACATGTCTTTGTCGATCACGCGTGCTTTGGCACGGTCGGCAAACTGCAGTTCGATAATGTCCATGATACGGTCTTTTAAGCGCTCGTCTTTGATAGGCGTTGCAACTTCGATGCGGTTATCAATGTTACGTGTCATCCAGTCAGCAGAGGAAATGTACACGTCACGGTCACCACCATTTTCGAAGGCAAATACGCGTGGATGTTCGAGGAATCGGTCAACGATACTGATGGCTTTGATGTTTTGGCTAATCCCTCTGACACCCGGCACCAAGGCACACATACCGCGAATAATCATGCGGATTTTCACGCCTTCGCTGCTGGCTTTATACAAGAGGTTCACCAGCCCTTTGTCGACGAGGTTATTCACCTTCAAGGTAATGCCCGCTTTGCGTTTGGCTTTGGCATGCTCAATCTCGCGCTCAATCAAGCGATAAAGACGCGTACGTGAATTGCGCGGTGATACGATCAGATTGTTAAACTTGACCGGCTTGTAAGGATTTTCAATAAAGTTGAAGACCTTACGCACTTCAGAGGTGATGGACTTGTCCGCCGTGAATAGCGAAAAGTCAGTATAGATTCGTGCGGTTTTCTCGTGGAAGTTACCGGTACCTATATGGGCATATTCGCGCAGCCCGTCTTCTTCTCGGCGAGAAATCAGACACAGCTTAGAGTGGATCTTCAAACCCGGCGTACCGAATACCACTTTTACGCCTGCGTCTGTCAAAACGCGAGACCACTCAATATTTGCTTCTTCGTCAAATCGCGCTTGCAGTTCAACCACCACGGTCACACGCTTGCCATTGTTAGCCGCATCAATCATGGAGTTGATGATACGGCTGTTTTTCGCCACTCGATAAATATTGATGCGAATGCTGCGTACTTTCGGGTCATAAGAGGCCTGGCGCACCAATTCTGTCATATGACGGAAGGTATGGTACGGGTAGTAAAGCAGGACATCGCGCTCGCGAATGGCATCAAATGCTGTTGGGTACTGGCGAAAATCAGCGGACTCAATCGGTGGTAGCGGAGGATTCTCCAGATACTTCATGCCCACATTCGGGAAGCCGATAAAGTCTTTGAAGTTGTGGTAACGCGCGCCTGGCAACACACTGTCGTAATCAGAAATCCTCAGCATGTCGAGAATGTGTTTGACCATGTCTTCGGGCATATCACGCTGATAAACAAAGCGAACGGGCAGGGCCGTCAAACGTTGGTCGAGGCTGTCTGACATGTTCTCTAGCAAACTGTGGTCGACTTCGTTAGTCAGGTCGTACTCGGCGTCGCGGGTCATTTTCATCGCGTACGCTTCGGCAGTGTCATAGTCAAAGAAACCGCGGAAAATTTCATCCAGACACAAACGAATGATGTTATCTAACAGGATAATGGTTTTGCGACGACGCTTGCCTTTGGGCTCTGGCACTTTGATGAATCGTTCAATTTCATCGGTCGGAATTTCGATAAGTGCATAGCGGGTAGGTTGCCCTTCTTTTTTCAGCTCTACAGTCAGGTACGAGTAGGCATCTTTTAAGAAGGACAACACATCCATGTCATCGGTCAGAATAATGGGCGTGATATGTGGCAGCAGGTTGCTGACAAAGTGCTTACGTAGCCAGTTTTGCTGATACTCAGTGAGCTGACGTTCATTAACGAGAAAAATATGGCGTCGTGCCATTTCCAGCAGGATGTCGTTATACAGGTGGTCAAAGTCCTGATTAAGCTTCAGCACTTTTTCCTGAATCTTTCCGAGGAGCTCTTTGGCATTGGCATCGCCACCTTGCTCTTCGTTGATCAGGATGCGACGTTTTACGTCGGCAAACCGAACCTGATAAAACTCATCCAAGTTACTGGAGAAAATCCCTAAAAAACGTACTCGTTCAATGATGGGAACGGTTTTATCCGCTGCCTCCTGAAGTACCCTTTCATTAAACGATAGCCAACTAAGTTCTTTTTCTACGTAATGCGTATCAGCGCTCATTATTCCCTGTTCCTGCTAAGAAATATCGTTAACATCAAACTCCACGATAAGATCGTCAGATAACCCTTCGAGTGCTTCTCCAATGGCATCGAGTGAGACTGTGTTAGCAATATCCAGATCGAAATCCGCAGTGAAAATAACGCCGCCAGAATTGGCCGCGCTCTGCGCATTTGTTTCTAGGTTATTGATGTTAATGCCAAACTTGGCAATCTCTCTCGTCACCTCTTGGATAATGCCGGGGCGGTCATTGCCTGTGACGGTCAAAGTATGTGTGGTTGTATCCGGCTCTGGTTGCCGTGCAGCGTCAGCGATAAGAACATCTAAATCTGAAATGCTTTTAAGCGCGGTTGAAAGCGCTGGTGCATCTTCTTCTTTGATGTCGACTTGAATGATGCCAGCAAATTTCCCAGCGAGTTTGCTCAGGCTACTTGCTTGCCAACTTCCTTGATGTTGGAAAACTGTATCGGAAAGTGTTTCTACAAGACCGGGACGGTCGGTGCCAATCAAAGTGATTACTAACTGCTTCATGGTTGATCCTTAACGTCTACAGCGTGGAGAAGTTCCATAATGGATCTGCAGGTAGAGAGTGTCTACCTTAGACTGAAGCAGTGAGTCCGATCTGTGTTTTAAGTCAACGTTAACAAAGGCTAAATATCTTTTGTTACACTTTTATTTCAGTTGATTAACTTGGTCTGAATTTCTGTACTGTCACATTTGTGTCATCAAAAAGAAATATTATGTCTTGCTGAATCGAGTTAAAGAGGTACCAATGGCAAACGCCACCAATGCGCTGATGCAAGGAGATCCCCGCCGGCGTTTCACAGACAAGTTAGCGCGCCTATCCGTAACAGGAGGCGGTCTTGTCGTGCTGTTTGCATTGTTACTGATATTTTTCTACCTCGCTTATGTGGTGCTTCCGCTGTTCAAAAGCCCGGATGTGACCTTCAACAAAGCACTCGATCTGACCTTCCATCAAGCACCTGCACAGTTAGGTGTCGACGAAAATGACCAGCTCGGCTTTCGCTATTCGCACTCAGGTGCACTGACGGTTTTCTCCCTTGAAGGGCGAGACCAAGTCGTATTGCGCGAGCAGCTTGCAGAGAAACCAACCAGCTTTTATGCCCAGCACCCAACAGCAGGTATTACGGCCTATGGTTTGGCTGACGGTTCTGTTGAGTTTCAACGTCTGCGTTTTATATCTCATTACGCCGATGGCAAGCGCTCATTCACGCCAGATTTACAGACAATGGGCGATGTGCAGCTCTCGCTGAATGGGCAGGCTATCACTCAGCTTTCTTTTTCTGACCATGATGGCGAGCGCATTGTGGCAGGCTTGGCCGACGACCAAATTCACGTCGTTCTTGAAGATAATGGCGTAGAAAAGCTGCGCACCATCATTTTCTCCGAGCCAGATGCCAAGCTCCTCGTGACACCGAATGGCCGCAAACTGTTTGAGTTGGTGGGGAATGAACTTAATGTCTATACCGTGTCTCCGCGTGGCGTAAACCGCAGAGAGTCGGTCGATGTTGAGTTGGTGACAGGCCACAAACCCACAGAAATGACTTTGCTGGCTGGTGGACATTCTCTGCTGGTGCGATTGGAAAATGGCGACATCGGCCAATGGTTTGATGTGGTTAAAGCCAATGAGCGCAGCCTGACATTGGTTCGCGACTTTAACGTTGCAAACGGTGACCTTGCCGTTGAAGCGCACCGCAATGTGTTCGCAAACCTTGCGACCAACGGTGTGCTGTCGCTTTGGCATGCACCGAGTGATACACACGATAACTTTGAGTTTCCGCTGCTCGCCAACACCGTCGACATGATGGCATTTTCGCCCCGTGCTGACCGACTGCTGATAGAGCAAAGCGGTAAGCTTTCTGTATTGAATGTCGATAATCCGCACCCGGATGTCAGCATTGCATCGCTGTGGAAGAAGATTTGGTATGAAGGCTACGGAGAGCCTGATTATGTCTGGCAATCCACCTCTGGCAACGAGACGTTTGAAGGCAAATTGAGTGTTGTACCTGTGGTATTCGGTACCATTAAGGTAGCTGCATTCTCGCTAATTTTTGCGATTCCTTTGGCCATTGGTGGGGCTATCTACACCGCTTACTTTATGCCATCGAAACTGCGTAAAGTGGTGAAGCCAACCATCGAAATCATGGAAGCATTACCCACGGTTATTCTGGGTTTTCTTGCAGGTCTTTGGCTTGCGCCCATCATTGAAAAGAACCTACCAGCCATTTTCATTATTTTCGTGTCGCTACCCATTTCTTTCTTGGTGGTCGCGCTAGTATGGGCAGAATTACCGAAAAGGTGGCGCAGACGCATTCCCGATGGTGGACACCTGTTCTTGCTGATCCCGCTCATTTTGGTAATGGGATACATGGCATTCTTGGTTGGCCCGTATGTTGAACAGCACTTTCTGGGCGGTGACAGCCGCGTATTCGTGACTGACGTGTTAGGCGTGAACTTCGACCAGCGCAACGCGATTGTGGTGGGACTGGCGATGGGCTTTGCAGTTATCCCGACCATCTTTACTATTGCAGAAGACGCGATTTTCTCTGTGCCTAGCCACCTGACAAACGGTTCTTTGGCACTGGGCGCGACGCATTGGCAGACGTTGACGCGTGTTGTGTTACTGACCGCAAGCCCAGGTATTTTCTCTGCAATCATGATGGGCTTGGGACGCGCAGTCGGTGAAACCATGATCGTTTTGATGGCGACAGGTAACACGCCGCTGATGGAGTGGAACCCTTTCGAAGGGCTACGCACCCTTTCTGCCAACATTGCCGTTGAAATGCCGGAGTCAGAGGTGGGAAGCTCGCACTATCGCGTTCTGTTCCTGACCGCATTTATTCTGTTTAGCTTCACTTTCTTATTTAACACCGTGGCGGAATTTGTTCGTCAGCAGTTACGAGATAAATACCGTGCGTTGTAAGGTTTCCATTCTTTCCTGTTGTTCAACACCACAAAGAGGTTGCGATGTTTAAGCGATTAAACCGCAGCTCGCCGTGGGTGTGGATGAGTGCGGGTATGGTCAGCCTTTGTCTTGTGGCCGTGCTGGGTGTGATGCTGTTGATTGGCTGGAAAGGGCTTGCCTATTTCTGGCCTTCGCCTATTTATCAATTCGACATTAAAACCCCTCAAGACAGAGCGTTTCTATGGTGAGATTTATGACACCGAGACGGTGCTGTCGCGGCAGCTTCAGGAAGCGGGCACAGAATTAAAAGACCCAACCGCCAATGAGCAGGTGCGTCTTCTGATCAAAATTGCCAACCGTGAACGTGAAGCGCATGACTTCATCTCCGTATTGCAGCAAGACATCGTTTCTCAGGTTGCGGATAAAGACATTGCCGTTGTTGAACGTACTGAAAATGGCGCGTTTTTCGGTATTGCTGAAGGGTATATCCTCAACGGCAAAATGATGAACCAGCCGCTTCTTCCTGCGTTTTACCAAGAGAAGATTGCTGAAATCAATGAACGTCGTGATGAGCTTACGCGCTTTGAGCGCGTAGACATTGAGAAGGTGAATCATCAGCTCACCGAATTGAAGACAGAGCGTCAGGCATACATCAAAGCGCAGCAGCCTGTGCCTGAATTCTTGCAAGATGAAATTAAGATTTTGCAGGAACGTTATGAAGACAAAGAACAAACCTTGATGGCGATGCGCTCTGACATGGCATTAGATAGCCTGTTGATGGCTGATCGCGATGGCAAGACAGTGCGCATTCCGATGAACCACGTGATGGCGATGTGGTATCCCAACGCCATGACATGGAGTGACAAGTTCACCCACTGGCTCGATCAAATCGGCAAGTTCATTACTGAAAACCCGCGTGAAGCGAACTCGGAAGGCGGTGTTTTCCCTGCCATCTTCGGCACGGTATTGATGGTGCTTTTGATGTCAGTCATGGTCACACCGTTGGGTGTGCTGGCGGCGGTTTACCTTCATGAGTATGCAGGGAAAAGTGCCTTTACTCGCATCATTCGCATCGCTGTCGTTAACCTCGCAGGTGTGCCTTCGATTGTTTACGGCGTGTTTGGTCTGGGCTTTTTCGTTTACTTTATCGGTGGCAACATCGATGCGCTGTTTTACTCAGATACCTTGCCAAATCCGACCTTTGGTACGCCGGGGATATTGTGGTCGTCACTGACGCTGGCGATTCTGACTTTACCTGTGGTGATCGTATCTACCGAGGAAGGTTTAGCGCGTATTCCGTCTTCGGTAAGACATGGCTCCATGGCACTTGGTGCAACGCAAGCTGAAACGCTGTGGCGCATTGTGCTGCCAATGGCGAGCCCTGCAATCATGACAGGACTGATTTTGGCCATCGCTCGCGCGGCGGGCGAGGTAGCACCGCTGATGCTTGTGGGTGTGGTAAAAGTAGCACCAAGCTTGCCGCTTGATGGCAACTTCCCATACTTACATTTAGACAGAAAGTTTATGCACTTGGGTTACCATGTGTACGATGTCGGCTTCCAAAGCCCGAACATTGAGTCGGCAAGACCGCTGGTGTATGCCACGTCTTTGCTGTTGGTTACAGTTATCGTCAGCCTCAATTTGGCAGCGATTACTATCCGTAACCATTTGCGCGAAAAGTACCGTTCACTTGAACAAGACATTTGATCCTAACGAGGACATGACAAAGAAATGATATCAATAGGTGCCAACATTGGATTGCCGGGTCCAGTCGATTTGTCTTCATTACCTGATGAGCAAACCGCACTGGTGATCCGTAATCTCAACCTTCACTACGGCAATACGCAGGCGTTGTTCGACATCAACATGCGTATTCCAAAAGGGAAGGTAACGGCATTTATTGGACCATCTGGCTGCGGTAAGTCCACGCTGCTTCGCTGTATTAACCGCATGAATGACTTGGTGGATGGTTGTCGCGTTGATGGGGAAATCTCACTGCATGGCACCAATGTCTACGATGAAGATGTGGATGTACCTTCGCTGCGTCGTCGCGTGGGGATGGTGTTCCAGCGTCCGAATCCGTTTCCGAAGTCTATTTACGAGAACGTCATCTACGGTCTGCGTTTGCAGGGTGTGAAAAACGTCCGGACTTTGGACGATGCGGTCGAGCGTTCGCTGCGCTCTGCGGCACTTTGGGATGAAGTGAAAGACCGACTGCATGAGAATGCCTTTGGCCTCTCCGGTGGTCAGCAGCAACGTTTGGTGATTGCCCGTGCTATCGCGATTGAGCCTGAGGTACTGCTTCTTGATGAACCAACCTCAGCCCTTGACCCAATCTCGACGCTAACGATTGAAGAGCTTATCAACGATTTGAAGCGCAAATACACGGTCGTGATCGTTACACACAATATGCAACAAGCGGCGCGCGTGTCAGATCAGACGGCATTTATCAACCTCGGGAAGTTGGTAGAATACGCAGATACAGATACACTGTTCACCACACCAAAGAACAAGCAAACCGAAGACTATATTACTGGCCGATACGGCTAAAGGATCCCGAAGTAAATGGATAACCAAAACATCAGTCGTCATATTTCAGGCCAGTTCAACACTGAGCTTGAAGCAATCCGTACCCATGTACTTGCAATGGGTGGATTGGTTGAGCGCCAGCTAACTGATGCGCTGCGCGCAATGCATTATCAGGATGTCGACCTAGCCAAACATGTCATGCGAGAAGACCATAAAGTTAACTCGATGGAAGTGGCGATTGATGAAGCCTGTACCCGTATTATTGCCAAACGTCAGCCTACGGCAGGCGATTTACGATTGGTGATGGCAATCATCAAGACCATTACCGATCTAGAGCGTATCGGTGATGTTGCTGATAGCATTGCCCGCATGGCTCTGGATAACTTTTCAAACTCCCAACAGCCATTCCTTGTATCGCTGGAAAACCTTGGGCAGAAAGCGGCGCGCATGCTGCACGACGCACTGGACGCCTTTGCGCGTATGGATGTTGATGCGGCGATGAAGGTGTATCACAGTGATGACCAACTGGATAAAGAATACGAAGCCATTCTGCGTCAGTTAATGACCTATATGATGGAAGACCCGCGTTCGATTCCAAACGTATTGAAAGTGATGTGGTCCGCGCGTGCGATTGAGCGCGTTGGCGACCGTTGCCAGAACATTTGCGAATACATTATCTACTTCGTAAAAGGCAAAGACATTCGCCATACCAACAAAGAACAGCTCGAGAAAATGCTCAAGTAAGTTCCATGAGCATTCGACGTCAAAAAAGCAGCCACGTAGGCTGCTTTTTTTGTCTCTTTGACTAGGTGTTAAATTGCTAGCCATTCAACACCACACATGAAAAAGCCCCGCGAATGCGAGGCTTCTGTGAGATATAAATCTGCTTATTGAATTGCTTTGAAGAAGCTAGCACCTGGCGAGTAGTCGCCTTTCATGCCAACTAACTGACCATTGTTGTCAAATGACAAGATCAGCTCTTTCTGTTGGGCTTCTTCATGCCCTGGCTTCAGGTACTGAACAAAGTACCACGTGTTTGGGAAACCCGCTTCAACGAGCATTGGAGGACCAAGTAAGAATTTAACCTGCTCTTTGGTCATGCCAAATTTAAGTTCCTCGACCGCAGTTTGGTCGATGTAATTTCCCTGATTGATATCTATGCGATACACCAACTTGTCTACCAATGAACAGCCAGTCATCGTAGCAAGAACAAGTGATACCGCAGCGATGTGTTTCCAACGCATGACTTCTTACTTCATTTCCAAAATAGGGGGACGATAATAAACAAGCAATTGAAAGAAGTAAAAACCTCTTGTTTCAACTTGTCAGTTCGACCATGGAATTTGGAAAAAGTTTCTTGCGATTGAGCAAAGACTAAGCAGCAATCAACAATTCTCTCGCATTTGCCAGCGTATGTTCAGTGATTTCGCTACCGCCAAGCAAGCGTGCCAGCTCTTGAACGCGTGCGGTATCATCCAGTGCCATCATGCTGGTTGTCGTTGAGCCTTTCTCGCTCGCCTTTGCCACAAACATCTGTTGATGACCACAACCTGCCACTTGAGGAAGGTGCGTAACACACATGACTTGTGTCGACTCACCCAGTTTACGCAAAAGCTTGCCAACAATGGCTGCCGTTGGACCACTGATACCGACATCTACTTCATCGAAAATCAGGCTTGGCGTATCGACTTTTTGAGCAGTGATCACCTGAATTGCCAGCGAGATACGTGAAAGCTCACCACCTGATGCCACGCGACCAAGTGCTTGCAACGGTTGACCTGGGTTGGTCGAAACCAATAGCTCAATGCTGTCGACGCCTAGTGGAGACAGGTGTGTGTCGGGTTGGCTGTCCAAGGCGATGTGGAATTTGCCGTGTTGCATGCTTAGTTCATGCATGCTCGAAGAAATCAGTTTATCCAATTCTTTTGCATAGCGTTTACGGCTCTTACTGAGTTTTTCTGCCGCTGCCATACAGGCTTGATGCTTAAGGTCGACCTGTGCAGACAGTTGTTCGATTTGGTTATCACTGTCGTTTAGGTTTTCAAGCTCTGCATTCAGGGCTTGGTGCGCGCCGTAAAGCTCTTCTGGCAACACTTGGTGTTTGCGCGACAGGCGCATAATGGTCGCCATACGCTCGTCAAGGTAGCCAAGACGGGCTGGATCCATATCAAGGCGATCCATGTATGCCGTGATCTCGTGGGAAGTTTCTTGTACCTGAATGCATGCTTCATCCAGCATTTGCTGAAGATCGTTGAACTGGCTGTCCATTGATGCCAGTTCTGCAAGTTTCTGCTGAGCAAACTGCAGAAGCTGAAGCGCATTATTATCTTCGTCTTCACTCAGTGCTTGCAGTACGCTTTGGCTGCAAATGGCGATATCACCGCAGTTTGACAGGCGTTTGTGTTCTTCTTCCAGATCCGGATATTCAGTTTCACCCAGTGCCAGTTCATTGAGCTCATTCACTTGGTATTCGAGCAACTGTTTTTGTGCCTCAAAGGCTTCTTTGCTTTTTTCGAGTTGCTTGAGCTCATTGCGTGCTGCGCGCCAATCTTGGTAACGCTGACGCATGGTAGTGAGGAGATTTTGATGGCCCGCATATTGGTCGAGCAGAGTCAGCTGGTAGTCGTTTTTCATCAAAAGCTGGTGGGCATGCTGACCGTGAATATTGATCAAATGTTGACCCAGTGATTTTTGCTGAGATGCAGGGACAGGACTGCCATTGATAAAGGCGCGGGAGCGGCCTTCTTTGGTGATAACACGACGCAGAATACACTCATCACCATCGACCAATTCATTGTCTTCTAACCAGCGACGAGCGGCCGGGTTATTTTGAAGATGAAAGAGGGCAACGATTTCCGCTTTTTCCTCACCAGGACGAACCATGGCAGCATCGGCTCGGTCGCCAAGCAAAGTCCCAGCGCATCAATAGCAATGGATTTACCTGCACCTGTTTCACCCGTAATGGTGGTCATGCCTTTATGGAAATCGAGTTCTAACGCTTTAACAATGGCAAAGTTTTGGATCGTAATGTGCGCTAGCATGAGAATGAATACCTGTGTTTATTATCACCTGTTGATACATACAGTATATACTGTGTTTGTATACAGTAAAGGTGCTGGGTATCGATCTCTGAAAAAATTTGTGACGGGTATAACGAAAAGAGCAGGCCAAGCCTGCTCTTTATTGATGGATAGTTAGCCGATTGTCAGAACAATTTGCTGGCCCAGCCAAGTTTTGTTCGTAGTGTTTTGTAATAGCTGTAGTTTTTCGGGTGAATGAGTTTCAGCAATGATGGGCTACGGTAGATATGTACTTCATCACCCGGATTCACTGGCAAAGATACCTGACTGTCACAACTCACTTCCAAGGTGCTGCCGTTATCTGGCGAAACCACGAGCTTAATATGTCGTTTGGCATCCACCACAAGCGGTCTGCTAGAAAGCGTGTGTGGGAACATCGGCACCAGCGAAATCGCATCCAGGCTCGGTGAGAGGATAGGGCCGCCACCTGACAGGCTGTATGCGGTTGACCCTGTCGGCGTTGAAATAATGATGCCGTCAGAGCGTTGTGAGAAGGCGAAGTTATCGTCAATGTAGACTTCAAACTCAATCATGTGCGCGACTTGGCCTGGGTGAAGAACGGCTTCGTTCAATGCCGCGTTGTGGCTTTTAATTTGGCCGTGTCGGTGCACTTCCGCTTCGAGCAAGAAGCGATAATCTTCAATATATTCCCCTGCCAGTACGTCAGATAACGCTTGCTCGTAAGCGTCTGGGTCAAGGTCGGTTAGAAAGCCCAGATTGCCGCGGTTAACCCCGATGACGGAAATATCAAAGCGAGACAGCACACGGGCGGCACCAAGCATGTTGCCGTCACCACCAATGACAATCGCTAAATCTGCTTTTGCGCCCAGGGAGAGTAAGTCGTGAAAATCTTCTGCAGGGATGTTGAGATAATTATCGAGTCGGTTATCTACGAGCGTTCGGTAACCCTTTTGTGTCAACCAGTTATAGAGGCTTTCATGTGTGGCTACCGCATCGGGATTTCGAGGTTTGCCTACCAAAGCAATAGTGTTGAAACGCTTTGACATCTTATTGATCCTGCACAGATTAGTGGCTTGAGTATAAGCGAATGAGAAAAACTTGTCGTGCTTTGCGGCATAGCGCACCTTGAAACGCGGGCACACATCCCCATAATAAGCAAAACTGTCGAGATTGATGTCCCATTGCCTCACATTGTGGGACTCAACACAGAGAATTGTGTCGGAGAGAGCATGAGCAAAGAAGAAAACAAGATCCAGGAAGAAGAAGTGCTGAATGAAGCAGTAGAACAAGTGGCAGATGAAAATGCCCTGGATGCAGAAGCGGATGCAATGATCAGCCGCATCACTGAACTGGAAGCGGCGCTGGAAGAAAGCGAAGCGAAAGTAAAAGAGCAGCAAGACAGTGTTCTGCGCGCTCGTGCTGACGTTGAAAACATGCGTCGTCGTACCGAACAGGAAATCGACAAAGCGCGCAAGTTTGCTTTGGAGCGCTTTGCTAACGAACTGTTGCCAGTTATCGACAACATGGAACGCGCTGTTGAGATGGCGGAGAAAGACAACGAAGCCATCAAACCAATGCTGGAAGGTGTTGAGCTGACGCTGAAGACGATGAAAGACGCGGTTGCTAAGTTTGGTTTGAAAGAGCTGGACCCAACGGGTCAACCGTTCAACCCAGAATTCCATCAGGCGATGTCTATCCAAGAAAGTGCTGACCACGCACCAAACACTGTGATGTTCGTAATGCAAAAAGGCTACGAACTGAACGGTCGTGTGGTTCGTCCTGCGATGGTTATGGTGTCTAAAGCGGCTGCTGGTAACGTTGACGAGCAAGCGTAATTTAGTCCAATTTAAGAAAAACCCGCTTTTTGCGGGTTTTTTTCATTTTGCCCCCTTGAAAGTGGCTTTCGTGCCCTTATCTATGGTGCATCAGAAAGAAAATTAAAAATTTTTCTTGTGTAGGGTTGAACCCTTAACTGCGACCCCCATATAAGGGTTAACGCAACATAGACGTAAGACGAATTTCGGAGAAAACCAAATGGGTAAGATCATTGGTATCGACTTGGGTACTACCAACTCATGTGTAGCAGTACTAGACGGTGACAAGCCACGCGTAATCGAAAACGCGGAAGGCGATCGCACAACGCCATCAATCATCGCGTACACCCAGGACGGTGAAACTCTGGTAGGTCAGCCAGCAAAACGCCAAGCTGTAACTAACCCAGAAAACACCCTGTACGCGATCAAACGTTTGATCGGCCGTCGTTTTGAAGACGAAGAAGTACAGCGTGACATCGAAATCATGCCGTTCAAAATTGTTAAAGCTGACAACGGCGACGCTTGGGTAGAAGCGAAAGGCGAGAAAATGGCTGCGCCTCAGATTTCTGCCGAAGTCCTGAAGAAAATGAAGAAAACTGCGGAAGACTTCCTGGGTGAGGAAGTAACTGGCGCGGTTATCACAGTACCTGCGTACTTTAACGATGCACAGCGTCAAGCAACTAAAGATGCTGGCCGTATCGCGGGTCTAGAAGTTAAACGTATCATCAACGAACCAACTGCAGCTGCACTGGCTTACGGTCTGGACAAAGAAGGCGGCGATCGCACTATCGCGGTTTACGACCTGGGTGGTGGTACTTTCGATATCTCTATTATCGAAATCGACGAAGTAGAAGGCGAGAAAACCTTCGAAGTACTGGCAACCAACGGTGACACTCACCTGGGTGGTGAAGACTTCGATAACCGCATGATCAACTACTTGGTAGATGAATTCAAAAAAGACCAAGGCATCGACCTGCGTAAAGATCCACTGGCAATGCAACGTCTGAAAGAAGCGGCAGAGAAAGCGAAAATCGAGCTGTCTTCTGCACAACAAACTGACGTGAACCTGCCATACATCACTGCAGATGCGACTGGTCCTAAGCACATGAACATCAAAGTGACCCGTGCGAAGCTGGAATCACTGGTTGAAGATCTGGTTCAACGTTCACTGGAGCCTCTGAAAGTTGCTCTGGCTGATGCAGATCTGTCTGTAAGCGACATCAACGACGTAATCCTGGTTGGTGGTCAGACTCGTATGCCTATGGTTCAAGCGAAAGTTGCTGAATTCTTTGGTAAAGAAGCGCGTAAAGACGTTAACCCTGACGAAGCAGTTGCTGTAGGTGCTGCGGTTCAAGGTGGTGTACTTGCGGGTGACGTGAAAGACGTTCTTCTGCTGGACGTTACTCCTCTGTCTCTGGGTATCGAAACCATGGGCGGCGTGATGACCAAGCTGATCGAGAAGAACACCACGATCCCAACAAAAGCGAACCAAGTGTTCTCTACTGCTGAAGACAACCAAAGTGCGGTAACTATCCACGTTCTGCAAGGTGAGCGTAAGCAAGCTCTGCACAACAAGTCACTGGGTCAGTTCAACCTGGAAGGTATCAATGCAGCACCACGTGGCATGCCACAAATCGAAGTAACCTTCGACCTGGATGCTGACGGTATCTTGAACGTGTCTGCAAAAGACAAGAGCACAGGTAAAGAGCAGAAGATCACTATCCAAGCTTCTGGCGTCTGAGCGACGCAGAAATCGAGAAAATGGTTCAGGAAGCGGAAGCGAACAAAGAAGCAGATAAGAAGTTCGAAGAACTGGTAACTGCTCGCAACCAAGCTGACCAAATGGTTCACGGTACTCGCAAGCAAATCGAAGAAGCGGGCGACGCACTGCCAGCTGACGAGAAAGAGAAAATCGAAGCGGCTATCTCTGAACTGGAAGAAGCGCGTAAAGGCGAAGACAAAGACGCTATCGACGCGAAAGTTCAAGCTCTGATCGCTGCATCTCAGAAGCTGATGGAAGTTGCACAACAGCAAGCGCAAGCTGCTCAAGCGCAACAAGACGCCGGTGCACAAACTAAGCAAGACGACGACGTTGTTGATGCTGAGTTTGAAGAAGTAAAAGACGACAAAAAATAAAACCAGCGAACAAACCTGATGAGAAAGACGCCGTAAACGCGGCGTCCTATCAAAAGGAATAAGCCGATTTTATTTCGCACGGGCGTAGGAGGAATCTCCTTCGCCCGTAGTTGTATAAAGCGAAGCGGGTTTATGTTCGCTTGGTTATAAGAACAGGTGACAAGTAAAACATGTCAAAACGTGATTTTTATGAAGTACTTGGCGTAAGCGTGACGCGGAAGAACGCGAAATTAAAAAAGCGTACAAGCGTCTGGCAATGAAGTATCACCCTGATAGGAATCAAGGGGACGATACGGCTGCTGAGAAATTTAAAGAAGTTAAGCTGGCCTATGAGATCTTGACGGATTCTCAGAAGCGAGCGGCCTATGATCAATACGGTCATGCAGCCTTTGAACAAGGTGGCATGGGCGGTGGCGGCGGCTTCGGTGGCGGCGCAGACTTCAGCGATATCTTTGGTGACGTGTTTGGCGACATCTTCGGCGGTGGTCGTCGTGGTGGTCAGGCTCGCGCACAACGCGGTGCGGATCTGCGTTACAACATGGAGCTGTCTTTGGAAGACGCTGTCCGTGGTGTGACCAAAGAGATCGAAGTACCGACGTATGTTAGCTGTGATCCTTGTGGTGGCAGCGGCTCTAAGCCAGGTTCATCGCCTCAAACTTGTGGCACCTGTCATGGTCAAGGCCAAGTACAGATGCGTCAGGGCTTCTTCGCGGTTCAGCAAACCTGTCCTACCTGTCACGGTCGCGGCAAAATCATCAAAGACCCTTGTGATAGCTGTCATGGCCAAGGCCGTGTGCAGAAGACCAAGACGCTTAGCGTGAAAATTCCTGCGGGTGTTGATACGGGTGACCGTATCCGTCTGAGCGGTGAAGGTGAAGCGGGAGAGTTTGGTGCGCCAGCGGGTGATTTGTACGTGCAAGTGCATGTGCGTGATCACCATATCTTCACGCGTGACGGCAACAACTTGTTCTGCGAGGTACCGGTGAGCTTTACCATGGCGGCATTGGGCGGCGAAGTTGAAGTTCCAACGTTGGATGGCCGTGTAAGCCTGAAGGTACCTGCTGAAACCCAGACTGGTCGTATGTTCCGCATGCGCGGCAAAGGCGTCCAGTCAGTGCGCGGCGGTGGTTTGGGTGATCTGATCTGTAAGCTGGTGGTAGAAACCCCAGTGAACCTGAGCAGCAAGCAAAAAGAACTACTGCGTGAGTTTGAAGAAACGCTGGGTGGCAGTGCAGCGAAAAAGCACAAGCTAAATCAGAAGGTTTCTTTGACGGCGTGAAGAAGTTCTTTGACGACCTGACCAGCTAATGCAATCGCATTGATAAAAAAACCGGCTTTTAGCCGGTTTTTTATATCCAGCATTTGCTGCTATCTAATGCATCATCATTTTTATCTTTGTTTGACTGCTCGGTAGCAGCATTGATGATCATCGTATAGCAATCATCATCGTTTTTCTGCGTGGACGTTGATTTCGGCGTCGCTTTTAGCACGTACACATTATTTCCTGTCCCGCCAGTCGCGATGGAAAAGTCATATTCTTCTGATACCTGACAGGTTGAGCAGATCAAATTGGTGTTGCTTGGGTAACTGCCATTCTCAGTAAAGTACTGTTCGGTATACGTCTGCAACTGGTAAAGGTCGAACTGCGCGCGTTGCCGTTCCGATTTTACGAGAAAGTCGCTCAACGCAGGCACCGCAATCGCTGCGATAGCACCGACGATAGCAAGGCGATCAAAACTTCGATCATCGTCATACCGGAATGTAATGTCTTGGTTCTCAGTGTCATTTTTTGGTTCGCCATACAGTAAAACTGTTTTATTCCAAAGACCTAACTTATCCCCGTTGCTAGTATGGATACAAGTTGAGCAACTTATTGTGGGTAGCTGTTGGTGAGATATTGGAATCTACAACGCGGATTTAGTCTCATTGAAATGATTGTGGCAGTGTCGGTATTGGCAGTGGTCACAGCTGTAGCCGTCCCATCATTTGTTAATTCTCACCAAACAGCAGCAGTAGAAAGTCGTGCCTCAAAGTTACTGACCATTTTGGAAGTAGGGCAAACCGAATCCGTTAAACGGCATCGTGCAGTCTATGTCTATTACCAGCCCGCAAAAGAGGGTGTTGATGGTTGTATAGGGTTGAGTGAGAAAAGCGCGGCAACCGATTTTAGTTGCAGTAACAGCGAAGGCTTGCAGAAAGTCGCATTCACCGAGGAAGACGCCATCACGGTTCAAGATCCTTTAGTCGCAGATACCACCAAGCTTTTTCACTTCTCTTCGGTGAATGGACTGCCGTCATCCAACGAAACCGTCAAATTAACCTATGGCGATGAAACGGGTGGGGAATCCGGTGTGATGATACGTCAATACTCAGGACTTAAAGGATGCAGCAATACCGCTTATAGAGGGTGGGAGGCCTGCCCGTCATGAGTAAACTCCCGAGAGGCTATACGCTGGTCGAGTTGTTGGTGGGTATGACAATAGGCCTTGTCGTCTTGTCTTCTTCTCTGGCTCTTTTTGCCGTTAATAGCCAGTTTGGATCTCGGCAGCTTCAGTCTGACTTTCTTCGTACTCAGCTCAATATGATTGCGAACACACTGAAAGTGGAAATTTCACGCGCAGGTTTTTGTTATGACTGCACCTCAGTGAACCCATTTCTGCAAGTCGATGGGGCGGGTGATGTGTCTTCGATCTTGATTGATGATAGTGCGTCCAAATCGACGGCGGGTAGCTGTATTCGTTTTGCTTACAACCATGACAAGCGCATAGATGCGCTGGCCTTGGATAAAGATGATGCCAAGGGCTTTAGGTTGGGGAAAGACAGCGACGACAACCCTGTCATCGAAATTTATGAAAATTACAACGGACTTGCCAATTGGAACTGTTCCAGCGACAGCTCTAACGGTGGCGCGTCGGGTTATTGGCGGGATATGACTTATGAACGTTTATCGATTACTTCGCTAGCGTTCACAAGACAACACCACCAAGGTGTGGCATCAACGAATAAAAACCAAGTCGTAGAGGTGAGCGTCACCGCTGCATTAAAAGCGGATAGCTCTATTCAAGATACCATTTCGTTCTCTATTTCAGTGCCGAATGTGGATGGTTGAAGACGATGAATAAACACAAAGGCATGGCAACATTGACCGTTGTGACTGGCATTTTGCTTACCGTCGGACTTTTTTCGATTGCAGTAGTAGGGTCTGGCTTCTCGGATATAAAGAAAACCCAAAACTATGTGACAGACGCAAGCCAAAGGGCTTCAGCGCAGGCTGGGCTGGATTGTGCGGCCGCGATTTACGAACAAAAGGAGCTGAATCCGAAAGCAGCGGGTTTCAGTGCTGCAGAATTTAGTGAATGTGAAATCGCAGGCGTGACGATCACGATCCAAAGTGTGGGGGATTATTGGGAGCTCGCGTCTTCATCTAGATATGCGATATCCAAAGCCATCATCCGTGAGCATGAAGGGAGTGTAAGCTCGTTTAAAACCTCTGGCGGACTTGTCATTGATGGGGGCAATGCTTGGACGCCAGCAAAAGGTGACTTAATTGAAACAAAGGATGGCGTCGATTATTACGAATGCACGGCGATTGTGGCGGGTGGTGATGTAACGATTGATGTCGGAAACAGCAATGCTGAGTTCACCTCTGAATTGACATCTGCAGCAACAGAGACACAGGAAAAATGTGCAACGAACTACAGCACACATGTTCCAGCTAAATCAGACCCTATTACCAACGCCTTTGAGAATGACATTCTTCACAATCAACCTAACATTGATGTGTTTGAAGATACGTTTAAAAAGCCTAAGGATAAGTGGCAAGAGGTGAAGGATGGATTCGAAATAAAGCTGACGACTGGCTCTGCCATCTCAAACAGTGAAGTAGTGAAGAATTGTGGAACCACGATAAAAGAATATATAGATAAAGGAAAAACGAAAATTTGGGTTGAAGGCGATTGCCTGCTTTCAGGTATGTCTGGAGCGGGTAGCGAGGCGTCACCACCTATGGTGGTGATTAAAAATGGCATTGCAGGATCCAACGGTGGATTTACGTTTAACGGAACAATCTTCCAATTTACGGTGGATTACCCCGCACAAAGCATAGCGGATTCTTGGGGGGCCTATAAAAATACCGATGGTACAGGACACATTCTTTGTAAAGACGGGGCGATGTCTCTTCTTTGTGCGCAGCTTTTGAATGAATTCAAAGATGATATGAGCCTATGGGGAGCAACCCCATTCTTCTTTAACGGTTCTTATGAAAGTAAGGGGGCTTACTTAGTTGATGTGCCGGATTCAAAATCTATCGTCCGAGGTGCGTTCAAACCCGGTTATCTTGATGACGACGAATCAAGCGGTGGTGGTTCGACAGGAGGAACCCCAAAACTAGTAAAAGGAAGCTTCCATGATTTTTAAAGTGCGAGGCTTCTCTTTGGTCGAAGTATTGGTGTCAATGACCGTCATTATATTGTCTGCAGTGTCTGTCTTGAAACTATATAGCTATTTAGAAGTAGAGAAAGCTAACACGTCCCTCTATATAGAAGCGAAGCGAATCGCCGAATCACAGGTATCGCTGATGCAGACCATCAACACAGAAGGCTCCGCGTGTGAGGGAAAAACGCTGGCAACCATAAATGAATGCAAACTGATCTTAGACGCTGATAGCATTTTTACTATCGCTGTGACGACGCTAAAGACGCTAGAACACACACCAGCGTCAGGAACGGCAGAAACGTATGCAAAAGTATTCAGCGTAAATGTGTCTTGGGATGACCGCAGTGGGGATGAACAAAGTCTGATCTTGCCTGTTTCTGTATCTAAATTCACCAATCTGTACGAATAGCGCTCGAACAAACTCGTTTTGTGATGTTTTTCGCAAATTGCCCTTGCCAATGTGTTTTTGCTCCCTATAATGCCGCTTCACCGACACGGAGAGCGGCACCTAACAAGGAATGCCAATCGAATCGGTAAGATGAAAACTTCAAGGTTACCAAATGAAAGGGTAACGCTGAGGTTGGTCAACAAGGTGTTTTGGGGGTTGCGAAAGCAACGCTGAAAAATCTCAAAATTTCTTCTTGACTTCATCGCCCGGCAGCGTAAAATTCGCAGCCCTGACGGTGAGAAGCAAACGCTTCTTAAGTCAACGTTCTTTAACAATTTGACCTATGCAATCTGTGTGGGCACTCGTCATTGATAGACAAAAGAATTATCAACGAACTGAGTGACCAAACGAAATAACTTCGGTTATTCGGCACAGTCAATTCGTTCTGCTCTTTCTGCTTTATGTAGAGAGGGACTAGAAC
>NZ_LNTY01000022.1 GCF_001559595.1 Enterovibrio coralii
AAGAAGCCTCGCTAGAAATAGCGGGGCTTTTTATCGTTTAAAGAAAACTTGGGACTCTCACGAGCCTTTGGCTTGAGTCCCGCTGGTGCGCCAGCCCGGCCGTTCCGCCACTTATTAAGAAGCCTCGCTAGCAATAGCAGGGCTTTCTTTCGTCTGCGATAAAGTAATTTTCCACACCACAACAACCCTCAGATCTCACATCCCAGTTGTGTCTGTATCATGTTCAACGACGGCAACCTTCGAGTTCTTCCTAGCGATCGCACACTGCCTTGGTTTTTAGATGATAAAACAATCATTTATGTAGAGATCTGAGTCACGCTATCATTAGTTCGCTGAATTTTAAGTATTTATAATGTTAGTATTATGTATGATTTGTTCGGCAACAGCAGAAACGATGAAAAGTCCAATAATGGATATTTAGGAGGCTTTTCGAACTATCGTTCACGATCTCAATTTCGGGACGAAATGACGTTTTTTTGTCGCGTTACTATGGATATGACAGACGATATTTGGAGAGCTTCTTATGGGTGATCTATCAGCCTTAATTCAGATGACTTTACTTTGTACAGCAGTCGCAACTGCGGTGGCTGCACCTGCGGTTATTGCTTTGCTGGCTTTTAACAAGTACAAGCAGAAACTTGCTGAAAAATCATAATATTGCTCGAGATATGTTCAGTTGGAACACTCCTTAGCATTATCTTCTAGCATTTTGCCAAAATGTCGCTAGAATGGCGTCCATATAGGGGTGTAGCTCCAATTGGCAGAGCAGCGGATTCCAAATCCGCGTGTTGGGAGTTCGAATCTCTCCACCCCTGCCACATTTAAAGCCTCAGCAGAAATGCTGGGGCTTTTTCGTATCTGTGATTTGGCACAGCATTCTGGCTGGGGTGTTATTCTGCTTGTTGGCCAAGCTAGGCGTTAAAGCCTCAGACTGCGCGTCCCGGCAGAAATGCCGCGGCTTTTTCGTAATCTGGCGTTTAGAGTTTGCGCCGCTGTTATCGCGTTTCCCTTTCCTTCTCATTCCTGCGCAAAACTTATTATTCCATTTATCGCTTTAGCGCTCTCTGATTTAAGGGCGTATGATATGCCTACTTAAAAATCCACCACGGTTACAGATAATGAATCAAGCCATACTACTGCTCTATATTGGGCTTGGCGGCGCATTCGGTGCCTGCTCTCGCTACTTAATCTCTGAACTTTGCGTCATGCTGATGGGAAGGGGATTTCCATATGGAACACTGACAGTGAACGTGGTTGGTTCGTTTATTATGGGTCTTCTCGTCGCAGGTCTCGAACAAGAAACCTTCGGCCCTGGCCCTTGGCGTCATCTGATCGGTCTGGGCTTTCTCGGTGCATTGACGACCTTCTCAACCTTCTCGATGGACAATGTGTTGCTGCTGCAACAAGGTGAATGGTTCAAGATGGGACTGAACATCATCCTTAACGTTGTGGTCTGTATTTTTGCTGCGTGGGCGGGTTTTCAGTTACTAATGCGCGGTTAATCACGTCATCAATTGTTGAGATGATGTAAAGCATTTCTTATACTGCGGTTTGATACTTGTCGGAGTGCCATTTGGCTGAGACGCGAAAGCGGGATCCGTTGAACCTGATCAGGCTAATACCTGCGAAGGGAACAAGAGAAAATGTGTTGTGAGTGCACAGCGAAAATTAGATAAGACAGAATAGTACAGATCTAACTTTCTACGCCTCAATCCTCTTGCTCAGCAAATCCGGCAAGCATTTATTCCCAATAAATACTGGAGTAATGCTATGTCGAATCGTAAACAAGCCCGTACCGAAGCCAAAGCGTTTATTGATAACCTGTCGGTGCAACCCTTTCCAAACTCTCAGAAAGTCCATGTAGAAGGCTCTCGCCCTGATATTCGCGTAGGTATGCGCGAGATCTCTCTTTCTCCAAGCCTTGTGGGCGGAACCAAAGACAACCCTCAGTTAGAGCCAAACGAGCCAATCCGTGTGTATGACACCTCTGGCATCTACACCGACCCAGACTATGAAATCGATATCTACGCCGGTCTGCCAAAGCTTCGCGAGCGTTGGATTGAAGAGCGTAGCGACACCGAGTTCCTTGATGGCGTAAGCTCAGACTTTGCAAAACTACGTTTGGATGATGAAACGCTGGATGAGCTGCGTTTTGGTAATCTGCCGACCATTCGCCGCGCCAAAGAAGGCCAGTGTGTCACCCAGCTTCACTACGCGCGCAAAGGCATTATCACCCCAGAGATGGAATACATTGCTATCCGTGAAAACATGGGACGCCAGAAGTTTGCAGATGAACAACTGAATCACCAGCATCCAGGTCAAAGCTTCGGTGCTAACCTGCCAAAAGAAATCACCCCTGAGTTTGTGCGCAAAGAAGTCGCGGAAGGCCGCGCCATCATTCCGTCAAACATCAACCACCCAGAATCTGAGCCGATGATCATTGGCCGTAATTTCCTGGTGAAAGTGAACGCCAACATCGGTAACTCTTCAGTGACGTCTTCGATTGAGGAAGAAACGGAGAAACTGGTGTGGTCAACGCGCTGGGGCGCAGATACCGTGATGGATTTGTCGACGGGTCGAAATATTCACGAAACCCGCGAGTGGATCTTGCGAAACAGCCCAGTGCCAATTGGTACTGTACCTATGTACCAAGCACTTGAGAAAGTGAACGGCATTGCGGAAAACCTGACGTGGGAAGTCATGCGTGACACCTTGATTGAGCAAGCCGAGCAAGGGGTGGATTACTTCACCATCCATGCGGGTGTCTTACTGCGCTATGTACCGATGACGGCAAAACGCGTAACCGGCATCGTATCGCGCGGCGGTTCTATCATCGCGAAATGGTGTTTGGCGCACCACACCGAAAGCTTCCTATACACCAATTTCCGTGAGATCTGTGAAATTTGTGCCAAGTACGACGTGCACTGTCGCTGGGTGATGGCCTGCGTCCGGGGTCGGTTGCTGACGCCAATGATGAAGCGCAATTTGCTGAACTGCGCACGCTGGGTGAGCTGACCAAGATCGCGTGGGAATACGATGTGCAGGTGATCATTGAAGGCCCGGGTCATGTGCCGATGCACCTTATCAAAGAGAACATGGAAGAGCAGCTTGAGCACTGCCATGAAGCCCCTTTCTACACCTTGGGCCCACTGACGACGGACATCGCACCGGGTTATGACCACATTACTTCTGGCATAGGTGCTGCGCTAATTGGTTGGTACGGCTGCGCCATGCTGTGTTACGTGACACCAAAAGAACACTTAGGTCTGCCAAACAAAGAAGACGTGAAAACCGGCCTTATCACTTACAAACTTTGTGCTCATGCTGCAGATTTGGCCAAAGGGCATCCGGGCGCACAAGTGCGTGACAATGCGTTGTCGAAAGCGCGCTTTGAATTCCGCTGGGAAGATCAGTTTAACCTGGCACTCGACCCAGATACCGCGCGTGCTTACCACGATGAAACCCTGCCACAAGAATCTGGCAAGGTCGCTCACTTCTGTTCGATGTGTGGCCCTAAATTCTGTTCGATGAAAATCAGCCAAGAAGTTAGAGAGTACGCCAAAAACATCGAAGAAGGTGAAGCCATTGAAGTGCAGATGCTGGAAGACCCACTCGAAGGCATGAAGCAAAAATCGGCTGAGTTTCTCGCTAAAGGCAGCGAGCTTTACCATACCAAAGCATAAGGAGGAGGTATGAAACCTTCTTTAAGCTTTGCGCGCATGGAGGGGGGCATTGGCCCCCTGTATCCGGTCGTCGATGATGTGGCCTTGTTAAAGCGTTTGTTGGCGTTTGGTGTCAAAACGGTGCAGCTTCGGGTGAAAGACCCGGAGCATCCCCAGTTGGATGCCATGATCCAAGAAGCCGTGAACTGTGGAAAACTCTGCGGTGCGCAGGTGTTTATCAATGATCACTGGCAGAAAGCTTTGGCTGCAGGCGCATATGGGATCCACCTTGGGCAGGACGATCTTAAAACCGCGGATCTGGCGGCGATCGCCAACGCGGGGATCCGTCTTGGCGTATCGACACGCACGGCTGACGAGCTGGACTTAGCTTGGCTATTCATCCTAGCTATGTCGCGATTGGTCATATTTTTCCGACACCTACCAAGCAGATGCCTACGCCACCACAAGGCGTGGCGCAGCTCGCCAAGCACCTGAAAACCGTGAACGGACAAGTGCCAACGGTCGCGATTGGCGGCCTTGATTTGTCTGTGGTGTCAGAGGTGTGGCAAACCGGCGTGGACGCAGTGGCTGTGGTACGTGCGGTGACCCAATCCTGTGACTTGGCGGCTACGTTGCAATCTTTCGCTGAAATCTTGAATGAGGAAGCGCGCCATGGCGAAGCAACCGCTCTCTGATCAGGCGTTTCAGCGTTATAGCCGACAGATCATGCTCTCGGAATGGGGCGAAGACAATCAAAGCGCCTTGGCCAATGCAAGGTGCTGATTGTCGGGTGTGGCGGCCTTGGCACGGCTGCAGGTTTGTACCTTGCCGGAGCGGGGGTGGGACAGCTTGTGTTGGCCGACGACGACGAGTTGGAACTGTCCAATCTTCCTCGTCAGGTGGCCTATCGTGAACGCGACCTTGGTAGTCACAAAGCAAAGGCACTGGCAGCGCAATTGTCAGCACTCAATAGTGACAGCCGTTGCCGCGTCGTCGCCAGACGTTTAAGCGGTATGTCCTTGTCATTGGAGGTGTCGCTCGCGGATGTGGTGCTTGATTGCAGTGACAACATGCAAACCAGACAAGCCGTGAATAAGGCCTGCGCAGAGAATCGCAAACCGCTCGTTGCCGGTGCGGCTATCGGTTGGCAAGGGCAATTGATGGTGTTCGATTTCTCTCGCACCTCATCGCCTTGTTATCACTGTCTGTTTCCCGCCAATGAAGAGCTGCGCCGCGAAACTGCCAAAGTGCGGGAGTGGTGGGCCCGGTTGTCGGTGCCATCGGTAACTTTCAGGCGTTAGAAGCGTTAAAGCTTTTGATGAACCAGAGCCAGTCCCAATCGTCTTTTTATCAGTTAGATGGCAAAACGCTAAGTTTGCGCTCGATGAAGGTGCCTTCCGATCCGACCTGCAGCGTCTGCCAGTGTGTGAATACGGAGGTGCCAGATGCAGATTTGGCTTAATGAACAGGCGTATTCGCCGTCTGCTGCCACCAACTTGTTGGCGTTGGTAGCCGAATTGGCGTTACCCGAAAAGGCCGTCGCTATCGCCATTGATGGTGACATTATTCCCCGTAGCCAGTGGCAGGAAACCGCGCTGACCGACGGAATTCAGGTTGCAGTATTCCAGGCGATTGCTGGAGGTTAGTCATGTTAAAGATTGCCGATAAAACCTTTTCTTCCCGTTTGTTTACCGGAACGGGCAAATTCTCGGGCACCCAAATGATGGCCGAGAGCCTGATTGCCAGTGGCTCTGAACTGGTGACTATGGCGTTAAAACGCGTGGATATCCAAAACCGTGACGATGACATCCTTTCACCCCTCATTGCCTCTGGCGTCAATTTGTTGCCAAACACCTCAGGGGCAAAGACGGCGAAAGAAGCGATTTTCGCAGCAAGATTGGCGCGCGAAGCCTTGGGCACCAACTGGCTGAAGCTGGAAATTCACCCGGATCCGAAATACCTCATGCCGGACCCGATTGAGACACTCAAAGCCGCGGAAGCTTTGGTCAAAGAAGGCTTTGTGGTGCTGCCATACTGTCATGCTGATCCTGTGCTGTGTAAGCATCTGGAAGAGGTTGGCTGCGCGGCAGTAATGCCGCTTGGCGCGCCCATTGGCAGTAACAAAGGTCTCGCGTCTCGCGATTTTCTCGACATCATCATCGATCAAGCTAAGGTTCCTGTGGTGGTTGATGCGGGGATTGGCGCGCCGTCTCATGCTGCAGAAGCGATGGAAAAAGGGGCCGATGCGGTGTTGGTGAACACGGCGATTGCGGCGGCAGCGAACCCCGTTGCGATGGCGAAAGCTTTCAAGATGGCCGTGGAAGCAGGGCGTATGGCTTATGAAGCGGGACTGGCCGGTCAGGTCAGGCATGCGGTGGCTTCGAGCCCATTAACGGCTTTCCTTGATGAGCTGGCATAAAGGTGGAGACAGGGATGAGTTTTTCAACATTTTGGGAAACGCAGGATTGGGATGATATCCGTTTGTCCATCGGCGCAAAGACAGAGGCCGATGTGCTTCGCGCGTTGGCGAAACCAAAGCGCGATTTGGAGGATTTCAAAGCCCTGATTTCTCCGGCGGCAGACGCACACTTAGAAGCCATGGCACAGCAAGCGGCCGCGTTAACCCGCCGCCGTTTCGGCTATACGGTCAATTTTTACGTACCGCTCTATCTCTCCAACCTGTGTGCCAATGCGTGCACTTACTGCGGCTTTTCAATGGAAAACCGCATCAAGCGCCGCACCTTGTCGGTCGATGACATTGAGCGTGAATGCAATGCCATCAAAGCCATGCACTTTGACAGCATTTTGCTGGTCACAGGCGAGCACCAAACCAAAGTGGGTATGGCGTATTTTCGGGAGGCACTGCCTGCGATAAAACGCCACTTCAGTTATCTGGCGATGGAAGTGCAGCCCCTAGAAGAAGCGGAATATGCTGAGCTCAAAGGTCTCGGTTTGGACGCGGTCATGGTGTATCAGGAAACCTATAACCGGGCGACCTATGGTGAGCATCATCTCCGCGGCAACAAAACCGACTTTGCCTACCGTCTGGATACGCCTGACAGGCTGGCGCGCGCGGTATAGATAAGATTGGCATTGGTGCTTTGATTGGCTAGATGATTGGCGCACCGACAGCTTCTTCGTGGCAAGCCATTTGGATTACCTAGAGCGCACCTATTGGCGAAGCCGCTATTCTATTTCTTTCCCGAGGCTGCGGCCTTGCGAGGGCGGCTCTTCGCAAAACTTGGTGCAGCCTAAGTCGGTGATGTCTGACAGGCAATTGGTGCAGCTTATCTGCGCCTATCGTTTACTGAACCCAGAAGTGGAATTGTCGCTCTCGACCCGAGAGTCGCCAGCGTTTCGCGACAAGGTCTTGCCGCTTGGTATCACCACCATGTCAGCGGCATCCAAAACCCAACCGGGTGGCTATGCGGATGATGTGCCTGAACTTGAGCAGTTTGAAGTGTCAGACGAGCGCAGTGCGGCGGCGGTCGCGCAGGCGGTCAAAGCGGCAGGGTTTGAAGTCGTCTGGAAAGACTGGGACCCGAGCTATTCCGGGTAATGGCTTCAAAATAAAAAAGAGCACCTTACGGTGCTCTTTTCTTTTACGAGTGTGTATTGCTTAGCGAGATAGCGGTGCAGTGGCTTGCTCAAGCCATGCCAGATCGCCACCGTCCAATGCTGGGCTCACGTCCTGCCACACTTTCTGGTGGTACTCATTCCACCATGCGATTTCGCTGTCAGTTAGCAAAGAGACATCCACCAAGCGACGGTCAATAGGTGCACGCGTCAGTGACTCAAAGCCGAGCATTGTCATGTCGCCAGCGGTTGGTACTTCCACCACCAACTCAAGGTTTTCGATTCGGATGCCGAATGCATCTGCACGGTAGTACCCTGGCTCGTTCGACAGCACCATACCTGGCAGCAATGCCACGGTATTTGGCGCTTTGGCGATTCGTTGAGGGCCTTCGTGAACACTCAGGAAGTGACCGACGCCGTGGCCTGTGCCGTGGTCGTAGTCAAAGCCATGTGCCACAAGTGTTGGCGTGCCAATGCATCCAGTTGGCTGCCAGCGGTACCTTTCGGGAAGCGTGCTGTTGCCAGCGCGATGTGGCCTTTCAACACCAGTGTGAAGGTGGTTTTTACGTCTGCGTCGCATTCGCCAATGGCAATCGTGCGGGTGATGTCGGTGGTGCCGTCTGGGTACTGACCGCCTGAGTCCACCAAGTACACATTGTTCAGCTCTAGGCTGCTTGGTGCAGGTTGGTTTAGGTGGTTGTAGTGACACATAGCGGCGTTGCCACCTGCCGCTGAGATGGTGTCAAAGCTCAGATCGGCCAAGGTCTCGTCTTGCTCGCGGAAGCTGTAGAGCTTGTCCGAAAGTTCAGCTTCATTCGCCAGATTGCCTTCGGCAACCTCGCTATCCAGCCATGCAAGGAAACGGCTCACGGCCACGCCATCGCGTACGTGTGAGGCTTTCATGCCCGCAATTTCGGTCGCGTTTTTAGCCGCTTTTGGCAACATGCACGGGTCAGCTGCGTGTTTGATGTCTGCGCCGTTTTGACTCAGCACTTGGCTTGCCCACGCGTTGCTGGTCATAGGGTCAACCATAACGGTTTTGCCGCTAAATGCAGCCAGTGTAGAGGCCATCTCATCTGGTGAAGCCACGGTAACACCCGCGCCAACGTGTGCCCCAAAACCCTCTGGTAGACGGCTTGGGTCGATAAACAGTGTGACATCGCCATTGGCTTGGACAATCGCGCTTGATAGCAGCACAGGCAGGCGAGAGACATCGCCACCACGGATGTTCAGCAGCCAGCAAATGCTGTCCAATTGGCTCAGCAGTGCCGCATCTGCGCCTGCTTTTGCAATCACTTCACCGATTTGTGCGCGTTTCTCCGCGCTGCCTTGGCCAACAAGCGCATTGCCCATCAAGCGTGCTTGGGTCAGTAATGGTGCTGGACGGTCGTGCCACAGCGAATCGATAGGGTTGCTATCAATAAGTGCAAGTATCAGCTTGCCATCCACGGTTTGCTCAGCATTGCTTAGCCAGTTTGCGCTGTGGAGGCGGGTATCAACGGCCACTTTGCTGCCAGTTGCCAGATTGCCTTGTAGCCATTGCAGCGCAGGCTCTTCAATCAGGTGGCGGTATTCGAAAATCTCACCCGGCACTTGCTTGCGAACTTGTACCGTGTAGCGACCATCGACAAACACGGCAGCCTTTTCACGGGTGATCACGGCTGCACCGGCAGAGCCTGTGAAACCAGTGACCCAATGGAGGCGCTCGTTGTGCGCAGGAATGTACTCTCCAAGAAATTCGTCTTCATGCGGAATGATCAGTGCGTCCAGTGCGTGATCGTCCAGCCAGCGTCTCAATGCATCGACGCGTTCAGCAATAATGGCGTGCATTTGTCGTCCTATTGGTAATACCTGCCGCTATTCATCCGCGAATGGGGTGAGGGCGACAGGTATGGGTAAGAAACCTTGTATGTAGATAGCATAAGCTATCTGTTTTCCTCAGCCGCTGCAATTTCCGTCATATGTCGACAACGCGAAATAATTAACTGCCGCAACCATTGGTGGCCGGGATCATTTTGCTGGCTTTGATGCCAGAACAAGGTATATGCCATTGGCGGCAGCGGTGTGGGTAATGGCAGCACCTGCAAATTGAGCTGTTTGGCGACCGCGTTGGCAAAGTGCGACGGTGAGGTGAAAACCAAATCCGTGTGGGTACAAAGGCTCGCGGCACTGTTGAAATCCGGTACATACATGGCAATGTCGCGGTCGAGACCTAGCTCTGCCAGTTTGTAATCGAGCAACCAGCGATCGCTACCATCGCAACGTACCTGCACATGACGCTGTTTGAGGTAGGCGTCGAGATCCCAAGGTCTATCCAACACGGGATGGCCTTTTCTCACGATCACGCGCTGGTGGTCTTGGTACAACTCTTCATAAATGATGCCTTTGGGTGGCATCAGCGTCAGCATGGCATCGGCAGGGTTTAAATCCTTGCCTGTGATGCCAAAGTCCACTTCGCCTCGCGCCATGGCATCGAAAGTATGACGACCCCAGGCTTCGGTATACAGGGTGATCGACGGTGCGGCATCGAGAATTTCGCCGAGAAACCGTGGCATGAGCAGCGGATAAGAGCTTTCCACTAAGGACAAGTGAAAGCGTCTGTCGCTGGTGGCGGGGTCAAATTCATCCGAAATCGTCAGCCCTTCCACATGTTGCAGCAGATTCTTCAGCCCCGGCTTGAGCGATAGGGCTTTCGGCGTTGGGTGTAAGCCACGGGACGTGCGGTTAAACAGTGGGTCATCGAATTGCTCACGCAATTTGCCAAGGTTCTTGCTGACCGCCGACTGGCTCAGGTGCAGCCGTTGAGAGGCGCGGGTGACATTGCACTCTTCTAAAAGGACATGCAGGCAAATCAGCAAACTGAGGTCATAACGGAGCAGTTGATTGAGGTTCATTGAGTGTTATTCCATAAGGGAATGTCTGACCTGAATATATACCATTTTTATTCATATCAAAATCTCACTACACTCTCGGCAAATTATCAGGAGAACAGTATGTCCACCCCTTCTTCAAAACCTGATAGCCGTTTAGTCGCCTTAATGGTGCTGCTGGTGCTGTTTAGCCCACTGGCTATTGATATTTATCTTCCCGCAATGCCTGTGATGGCAGAAGACCTTGGCGTTTCTGCAACCCGCATGCAAGACACCATCTCCTGGTTCTTGGTGACAATGGGATTGGGACAACTGCTGGCAGGCCCGTTGGCTGACCGCTTTGGTCGTCGTCCGGTGGCTCTAACTGGCATCGTGATTTATGCCGTAAGTGCGGGTTTAGCCTGGGTGGCCTCTTCAATGGATGCACTCTTGGCAGCGCGCCTTTTGCAAGGTGCAGGTGCTTGTGCGACCTCTGTATGTGCCTTTGCTGCGGTGCGTGACACCTTCAGCGGCAAGCGTTGTGGCCAGATGATCAGCTACCTCAATGGTGCTATCTGTTTCATTCCTGCGCTGGCCCCGTTGTTGGGTGCATGGTTAACCGCACAGTTTGGCTGGCGTTCAAACTTCTCCTTTATGATGGCTTTTGCTGTGGTGGCGTTTGTTCTGGTGCTGACCTTGTTCCGAGAAACCCGTCCTGCTGATACTGACACAAGCGGTCCTTTACTGAGCCCTGCGCGTTACTGGTCAGTATTGAAAGAGCCTGTGTTTATCTACCACGCCATGCTGTGTCTGCTGGCGATGTCGGTCATCCTCTCTTACGTGACGTCTGCGCCAGTGCGTTTGATTAACGGTCTGGGTCTGACCATGGATGAATTCACCGTGTGGTTCGGTATTAATGCCGCGTTCAACATCTTCGCGTCGATGACGGCTCCTAAAGTGATGGACATGATTGGCAGCCGTAAAACGCTGTATGGCGGTCTGATCACCTTAGTTTCAGGTGGCGTTTTGATGTTGTCACTGAGTCATATTCAGGCCGCGTGGGCATTTATGGTGCCAGTATTTATCTCATCTTTTGGATTTGCGTGGGTTTTAGGTTCAGCCGCAGGCAAAGCTTTGGAGCCATTTGGTCAGCGTGCAGGCACCGCAGCAGCGTTGCTAGGCCTGTTCCAAATGAGTGGTTCAGGCGTGTTGGTGAGCCTCAGTCAGCGTGTTGGTTTTAGCGAACCAGAACTGTTGGCGTTCCATATGTTCTTGATGTTACCGGGTTTATTGCTGCTTTGGTCTGCAAAAGGAAAACGCTGGCACACGGCAGAATGTTAATTTCAATAAATTGAATTAAAAATAAGACGCGGAAAGCGCACGGTCTCGACAACCGAAAATACCCATTTATTTGCCCGCATAATTAAAATTGTGCGGGTTTTTTTTGTTGTTTAAACTCGAAAGGGAGTATATTTAATATGCAAAAACTCCAAATCTTTTCAAATTCCAATTACAGGCAGTAAATAAATATGTCGATGTCGATGCTTGAATTAGCTCGTCATCTGGAGATGCTTGACGAATCTCCAGAGAAAGTTATGTTTGGGAAATTGCTCACCGAATTAAGCGGTATGAGCGAAGAGCGCGTTCAGCGTGCGGCGCGCCAGGTACCAATCAGCGGTTTGCGTGAACTGGTACATCAATTTAATAAAGTGATCCACGAGCGTCGTGGCGAGCGCGTACAAGAGTTGGCACAAGAAATGGCCAATGACGGGATATCCGCAGAAGAGCTGCGCGAGTATCTGGCGCAGCACAAACGTTAATCGCGTTTATTTACGCTTTACTTTTTCGCTGCTGAATTACCAATCCAATTACAATCATCACTAACCCGATAAGTGTCGTTGGGTGAATTTGTTCGCCTATAATCGTGGCGAGCAATATCAGCGAAATAAATGGCGAAATAAATATAAGGTTGCTGACTTTCGCAGCGTTGCTGGCGAGTTTGACGGCATTTAACCAAAGCACAAAGGTAATGCCCATTTCAAACAGGCCCACGTAGCTGACCGCTAGCCAACCCTGCCAAGGGATGCCCTGCCAGTCAGAGGTATAAAGGCTAAGGCTAATGGAAAACGGCAAAGAAAGTAGAAAGCCAAGCAAGAGCCCAATCACGGGGTCAGCTTGGTTTTTTGCGTTTAAAATCCAATAACCTGCCCACAGCAAGGTCGACAGCAACGCCAGTCCCACGCCGAGCGGACTGTCGAACTGTAAACCGAAGATGTCGCCTTTGGTGGCGATGATCACCACACCAATGTAGCCCAGTCCTGCGGCAATCCAATCCTGCTTTCGAATTTTCTGACCAAGGAAAATGGCGGCCATTAACGTCAGTGTAATTGCCCAAGAATAATTAATTGGCTGCGCCAGAGAAGCAGGCAATAAATCGTAGGCTTTAAATAACACCAAATAATAAATAAACGGATTGATCAGCCCGAGCATCAGGTAATAAAGCGGGCGTTTGGCAAAGGTAGAGGAAAGTTGGTTCAGTTTTCCTTGCCAGCCAGCAACCGCGATCAAAGAAAGGGTAGAGACCACACTGGCGGCGGCCAGCATCTGGATAGGATCCATGTAGGTCAGGGTGATTTTAAACGCGGTGGCGACGGTCGACCAAAGCAATACGGCTGCCAGTCCGTAGCTGATCGCAAGGCGGTCGTTCATGTAATGCACTTATTCAGAGTAAGGTTGAGAATTGGGCAGTCTAGAGCAAATAAGCATCACTGGAAAAGCTGGACATTTATCCAGTGTCTTATTAGCCTTCATTACGGGATATCACGAGAAATGAAAAGGTTATCAGCATGCAGATCGCGACTCTGCTTTCCGACAGTGCAGTGTGGATTGCTGCCGGTGTAGGCGCAGCCTCGATGGCGGCTCTTGGTGGTATGTATTACCGCATGGCACTGAGAAACGTGCGAGAGCTTATCGAGCAGCAGCATTTGGCTGACGAAAAAATCAGTCAGGCTGCGATGGCGCACTTACGTGCCGAAAATCAAACCTTAAAAGATGAGCTTGATGGCTTAGATCTCGAACGTGACAGACTCAGTGCCGAGCTTCGCACCCAATATGCCAAGCTTGCCGCTGCGGCTGAAAAGCTACGTCAAATGGAAGTGCTGCGTGCTGAGAAAGAGCAACTCACCGATACGCTGGATAACCTGCGAGACAACAAAGCCGCGCTTGAGCTGACCCTTCGCGAGCAACAAACCCGCACCGAAGAGCAACTGGAAGCGGCGGAAGCCAAAATTCGTCTGTTGGAAGGGGCAGAGGAGAGGCTTCGCGTCCAATTTGAAAGTCTGGCCAACAAGGTGTTTGACCACAAGACCCGCACCGTTGATGAGCAAAACCGTCAAAGCCTGGAATCTCTACTGGGGCCACTGAAATCTCAATTAGAAGGCTTTAGAAAGCAAGTGTCGGACAGCTTTGGCGAACAGGCCAAAGAACGTCATACGTTGGTGCATGAAATTAAAAACCTGCAAAAGCTTAATGAAGACATGACCCGCGAAGCGTGGCACTGACCCAAGCATTGAAAGGTGACAACAAGCAGCAGGGCAATTGGGGTGAAGTGGTTTTGGCGCGCGTGTTGGAAGAATCTGGCCTTCGTGAAGGCTTTGAGTACCAAACGCAGGTCAGCTCGAGAACGAAGACGGCAAGCGCTACCAGCCGGATGTCATTGTCAGACTGCCACAGGAAAAAGACGTGGTGATTGATGCCAAGATGGCATTGGTTGCGTATGAACGTTACTTCCATGCCGAAACCTTGGCAGAAAAAGATCTCGCCCTGCGCGAGCACGTGGCCTCGATTCGCGGCCATATTCGTGGGCTTGGCAGGAAGGACTATCACCAGCTTCATGGCATTCAAAGCCTGGATTATGTGTTGATGTTTATTCCGGTCGAGCCTGCTTTCCAGATTGCGATAGAAGCAGAGCCGTCACTCATACGTGAGGCATTGGATCACAACATCATGCTGGTGAGTCCAACCACCTTGCTGGTGGCACTGCGTACCATCAATAACTTGTGGCGTTATGAGCACCAAAACCAAAACGCGCGATTGATTGCAGAAAAAGCGGCCAAGCTTTACGACAAACTGCGTTTGTTTGTGGCGGATGTAGAAGTGATGGGCGCGGCATTAGATAAAGCCAGCGACAGCTACCAAAACGCAGTGAACAAGCTTTCTAGCGGTCGAGGCAATATTTTGCGTCAAGCAGAGAGTTTTAAATCGCTGGGCGTGGAAGTGAAGCGGGATATCAGCCCCGCTATGCTGAAAAGAGACACCACCGATGACAGTGAAGAGATGGCGACACTCGGCGTTTCATCGGAATGAACTGACAAAGGCTTGGCGCAGCAGGCTCTTTCTGGGCATGTTGCGCTTGTGGTCAAATAACCTTGAGATGCCAGTGTCAGTCTGAATCGCACTTCTTGTGGTTGATTGAGTATGTAAAGTACACTAAGCGGCAAAAATATCGGGTATTTTCAGTTTCCAGCCCGGTGTTACTCAGGGGTTTACAATGACAGATACAACACAGGGCGTGGCGCAAGACGCAGATCAGAACACCACTCACTTTGGTTTTCAGACCGTCGCCAAAGAAGACAAAGTTGGCATGGTAGCTAACGTCTTTCACAACGTAGCCGCAAAATACGACATCATGAACGACGTGATGTCCATGGGTATCCACCGAATTTGGAAGCGTTTTACCATTGATTGCAGTGGTGTTCGCCCAGGTCACCGTGTGCTTGACCTTGCTGGTGGTACCGGCGATCTCACCGCAAAATTCTCTCGCATTGTTGGCGACAAAGGCCAAGTCGTGCTGGCGGACATCAACAACTCTATGCTGAATGTCGGCCGCGATAAACTGCGCGATATCGGCATCGTGGGCAACGTGAACTACGTGCAGGCGAACGCTGAAGAGCTGCCATTCCCGGACGACTACTTTGACTGCATCACCATTGGTTTTGGTCTTCGTAACGTCACCGACAAAGACAAAGCATTGCGTTCGATGTACCGCGTGCTGAAGCCGGGTGGTCGCCTGTTGGTACTGGAGTTCTCTAAGCCTATCGTTGAGCCGCTCTCGAAAGTTTACGACGCCTACTCTTTCCATCTTCTGCCGAAAATGGGCGAGATCATCGCAAACGATGCAGACAGCTACCGCTATCTTGCTGAATCCATTCGCATGCACCCTGATCAAGATACCTTGAAGGGCATGATGGAAGACGCAGGCTTTGAGCAAACCAAATACTTCAACCTGACCGGTGGCATTGTTGCACTGCACCGCGGTTACAAGTTCTAAGGGGATAATGATGCCTCTGGACCCATTGGTTACCGCTGTCGTTGAAACCAGCCTCAACACCCTTATCCGTCAAGATGGGGAAAGCCAGCGTCGTTTAGCCAAGCTAAAGGGCAAAGTGCTGCGCGTAAGCCTGACGGATATCAACAAGCAGTTGATTTTCGTGTTCAGCCAACAGGTCGATGTGTTGGCGGCTTATGAAGGCGACGCCGATTGTGAGTTGGCGTTGGCTATTTCTGTTGCACCACAACTCAAAGACAAAGCCAACCTGACCAAGCTTATCAAACAAGACAAGCTGCACTTGGATGGCGATATTGATGTGGCGCAGCAGTTCTCCAATCTGCTCAACGGCATCAACCAGACATTGCTGAGTGGCTGTCTCATTACACAGGTGATGTGGTGGCACATACGCTGGTGCGTGGCGCACAACAAGGTTTGGCGTTTCTCAAACAAATGACTGAACGCAACCAACGGTATGTTGGCGAGTTGGTGGTTGAAGAATGGCGCCTTGCACCGGGTGCGCTCGAGATTGCGTACTTTGCCGATCAGGTTGATGACGTGCAAAGCCACGCCTCGCGCCTGTCTGCCCGTTTTGATGCGCTGGAGAAACGCCTTGCAGCCACTGAGACGGAGCGCGCATGACACCTAGCGAAATCCGCCGCCTCTACAAAATTACCAAAGTGCAGCTCAGTTATGGGCTGGATGAGTTGTTGCCAAAACAGCCGATCACCCGTGGTCCGCATTTGATGCGCAAAATGCTGTTTTGGATGAAAAACCAACATCAAGACAAACCCATGGGTGCGCGTCTGCGTCTTGCCCTGCAGGAGCTGGGGCCGGTGTGGATCAAGTTCGGTCAGATGATGTCGACCCGCCGCGACCTTTTCCCGCCGGCTATCGCTGATCAATTGGCCTTGCTGCAAGACCAAGTTGAGCCGTTTGACGGCAAATTGGCGAAAGCGCAGATGGAAGAAGCCCTCGGCGGTCCACTGGAAACCTGGTTTGATGATTTTGATGAAACGCCGCTGGCCTCTGCTTCGATTGCACAGGTGCACACAGCGACGTTAAAAGAAAATGGCCGCGAAGTGGTGCTCAAGGTGATTCGCCCTGACATCCTCCCAGTCATTCAAGCTGATATCAGACTCATGTATCGCATGGCGCGTATTGTTGCTCGCTTCCTGCCAGAGGCGCGTCGCTTGAAGCCAGTAGAAGTGGTGCGTGAGTACGAAAAGACCTTGCTCGATGAGCTGGATCTGATGCGTGAAGCGGCCAATGCCATTCAGCTTCGCCGCAACTTCGAAAACGACCATATTCTGTATGTGCCGGAAGTGTTCAGCGATTATTGCCGCACCTCGTTGATGGTGTCAGAGCGCATCTACGGCATTCAGGTGTCGGACATCGAGGGTCTTAAAGCCAACGGCACGGATCTGAAACTGCTGGCTGAGCGTGGTGTGCAGGTGTTCTTCACCCAGGTGTTCCGTGACAGCTTCTTCCACGCTGACATGCACCCGGGCAACGTGTTCGTCTCTTACGACCACCCAGAAGACCCGCAGTGGATTGGGCTCGACTGTGGCATCGTTGGCACCTTGAACCGCGAAGATAAGCGTTATCTTGCTGAGAACTTCTTGGCATTCTTTAACCGCGATTATCGCAAGGTGGCTGAACTTCACGTTGATTCGGGTTGGGTGCCGCATGACACCAACGTCGATGAGTTCGAGTTTGCTATTCGCACTGTGTGTGAGCCGATTTTTGAAAAACCGCTGTGCGAAATCTCGTTCGGCCATGTACTGTTAAATCTGTTTAACACTGCCCGTCGCTTCAACATGGAAGTGCAGCCACAATTAGTGCTGCTGCAGAAGACCTTGTTGTACGTTGAAGGCCTGGGTAGACAGCTTTACCCGCAGCTCGATCTGTGGGACACCGCCAAGCCGTTCCTTGAAGATTGGATGGGACGTCAGGTGGGTCCACAGGCAGTGTGGAATGCGATTAAAGAAAAAGCACCATTTTGGGCTGAAAAACTGCCTGAATTGCCAGAGCTGGTTTACGATAGCCTGCGCCAAGGCCGACAGGTCAATCAGCGTATGGACGTCATGTACAGAGAGTTTATGGCGGCGAGAAAGCGCCAAAACAAGGCGAAGTTCCTGTTAGGTGTGGGTGCCACTATGCTGGTGACATCTGCCATACTCTACAGTAATCAGATAGAAATTCTTCCTCAAGTCGCAGGGGGAATCGCAGTCTTCAGTTGGATGTTTGCGTGGCGAGCGTTCAATAAGTGAGATTTATCAATTTAGTTGTAACAGTAACCGAGTAGACTCCGGTAACTTTTTTATTCACCACATAACGCAGAGGTAGCACTAGCATGGGTGGTATTAGTATTTGGCAACTGCTGATCGTCGCAGTTATCGTTATTCTTCTGTTCGGAACCAAGAAGCTGCGCAACATCGGTGGCGATCTGGGTTCAGCGGTTAAAGGCTTCAAGAAAGCCATGGCTGACGACGAGAAGAAAGACGCTGATTTCGGCCAGGAAAAACTGGAAGAGAAAAACAGTACTGCACAAAAAAGCGAAGCGAAAGACAAAGAGCAGGCTTAATCCGTGTTTGATATCGGTTTTTGGGAGCTGATCCTAATCGCTGTTGTTGGTTTGGTGGTTCTCGGCCCTGAGCGGTTGCCGGTGGCTATTCGTAACGTGTCGCGCTGGATTGGTGCGGCTCGTCGTATGGCGGGTTCTGTGAGAGATGAGCTGGAACAAGAGCTCAAAATTCAAGAGCTGCAGGAAAACCTAAAAAAAGCCGAGCAGATGGGGATGAAAAACCTGTCACCGGAAATACAGCAGTCAGTTGATGAGCTCAAGAAAGCAGCGGAAGACGTGCAACGCCCTTACTCACCGAAGAGCGACAGCACCGACGCTGCAAGCGCATCCAGCCCTACAAAAGACAAGACGGAATAACGCTTGTTTGGGGTAGGGCCCCGTTTTTTGTCGAGAATCTATGTCATCAGTTGAAGATACCCAACCGCTCATCAGTCATCTGGTTGAGCTGAGAGACCGCCTGTTGCGCGCCTTGCTGGCTGTGCTGGTAGTGTTTCTTTGCTTGGTATATTTCGCCAACGATATCTATACCTTCGTTTCTGCCCCTTTAGTCGATCGTCTTCCAGAAGGTACGAGCATGATCGCGACCGATGTCGCGTCGCCATTCTTCACCCCTATTAAGTTAACCTTGGTGGTGTCGGTGTTCGTGGCGGTTCCCATGATCTTGTACCAACTATGGGCGTTCGTTGCGCCGGGTCTGTATAAGCACGAGAAACGTCTGGTGTTGCCACTTCTGGCGTCAAGCTCACTGCTGTTCTACTGCGGTGTGGCGTTTGCGTATTTCATCGTGTTCCCGCTGGTGTTTGGCTTCTTTACCTCCATCGCCCCGGAAAACATTCAAATAGCGACTGACATTGCCAGCTATCTGGACTTTATCCTCGCGCTGTTTATGGCGTTTGGTATCGCGTTTGAAATTCCGGTCGCCATCATATTGCTGGTGTGGACGGGCGCGGTAGAGCCAGACGACCTACGTCAAAAACGCCCGTACATCATTGTGGCGGCGTTCGTGGTCGGTATGCTTCTGACACCGCCGGACATCATTTCTCAGACGCTGTTGGCGGTGCCAATGTGTCTGTTGTTCGAAGTGGGTCTTTTCTTCTCGCGCTTCTACAAGCCGCGTGGAGATGAAAGCGAAAACGAAGAGCAAAGCGAAGGCTAAAGCCTGTCAAACATCGAAAAGCCAGTGTTACACTGGCTTTTTTTATGTCTTCAATCGGTGGGAACACAAGTGATAGATATTGGCGTCAACTTAACCAGCAGCAGTTTGATAAAGACCGTGACGACGTGGTCGCGCGCGCCCAAGAGGCGGGTGTGACTACCATGGTGCTGACGGGAACGGATCTGGAATCAAGCCCAGAAGCGGCAGAGCTCGCTGCGCGTTATCCAGGCTTTGCGTATTCCACGGCAGGTGTGCACCCGCACGATGCCAAAACAGTTGAAGACCTGACGCTGCCGTCTATCCGTGCCTTGGCGCAGTTGCCGCAGGTGGTGGCGATAGGGGAGTGTGGCCTTGATTTCAACCGTGACTTCTCACCACGTTCACAGCAAGAGGCGGTGTTTGAAGCGCACCTGACACTTGCCGCTGAACTTAACATGCCCGTATTTTTGCACTGTCGTGACGCGCATGAGCGTTTCATGGCCATACTGTCACCTTGGCTAGATAAGATCCCAGCGGCAGTTTTGCATTGCTTCACCGGCACTGAAGAAGAACTCAAGGTTTGCTTGGATGCAGGCCTGTACATTGGTATCACAGGCTGGGTGTGCGATGAGCGTCGCGGCGAAGCCCTTCGCGACATCGTGCCGCTTATTCCTGATGACAAACTGATGATTGAAACCGATGCGCCGTATTTGCTGCCGCGTGATTTAAAGCCTAAGCCAAAATCTCGCCGCAATGAGCCATGTTATCTGCCCCATATTGCCAATGAAATTGCGCAGCTTCGTGAGCAAGATGTGGAACAACTGATTGCCCAAAGCACCGACAACAGCCGTCGATTCTTTGGCGTGTAATTGCCGCACCAGTGCAATCTGAAGATGCCCGCCGTTAGGGTGAGTTGAGTCCTGTATCTTCAGGTTGCTTGGGTATATGATGCATTCTATGTACTTGGATTAAGGAGGATACCGTGACTGTATCTATTCAGGGCGCGTTTCCTGCCCGTCGCATGCGCCGTCTGCGCAAGCATGACTTCAGCCGTCGTCTGATGGCAGAAAACCAACTTTCAGCGAGCGATCTCATTTACCCAATGTTCATTCTGATGGGTAAAAACCGCCGTGAAAGCATCGACTCCATGCCGGGTATCGAGCGTCTGTCTATCGACCTGATGTTGTATGAAGCAGAATATCTGGCAAAGCTGGGTGTTCCTGCGATCGCACTGTTCCCTGTGGTGCCACAAGAATTCAAATCGGCGACCGCGGATGAAGCACACAATCCAGAAGGTCTGGTGCAACGTGCGGTGCGTTTGCTGAAAGAGCACGTGCCGCAAATGGGCGTGATCACCGACGTGGCGTTGGACCCTTACACCCTGTCGGGTCAAGACGGTCTGACCGACGAAGACGGCTATGTCCTGAACGATGAAACCACAGAAGTGCTGATCAAGCAGGCACTGTCACACGCAGAAGCGGGTGCAGACATTGTTGCACCATCAGACATGATGGACGGCCGCATCGGCGCGATTCGTGAAGCACTGGAAGAAGCGGGCCATATTCACACCCAAATTCTGGCGTACTCTGCAAAATACGCGTCGCATACTACGGCCCGTTCCGCGATGCCGTCGGTTCAGCGGCAAATCTGAAAGGTGGCGACAAGAAAACCTATCAAATGGATCCAGCCAACAGCGATGAAGCCTTGCACGAAGTGGCAATGGACATCAACGAAGGCGCGGACATGGTGATGGTGAAACCGGGCATGCCATATTTGGATGTGGTTCGTCGCGTGAAGACCGAGCTCAAGGTACCTACCTTTGCTTACCAAGTGTCTGGTGAGTATGCGATGCACAAAGCCGCTGCGCTAAATGGCTGGCTGGATGAGCGCAAGACAGTGATGGAATCTTTGCTGTGCTTTAAGCGTGCGGGTGCGGACGGTATCTTGACCTACTTTGCGAAAGACGTGGCGCGTTGGTTGGCGGAAGAGCAGCAAATGGAGCTGCCTGAATTGCCAAACCAAGAATCGGCGGAGTAATCCAACGACCCATGAAAAAGCCAGCGTATGCTGGCTTTTTTACGTTTGAAGTCCTGTCTTTTCTAGGGAGAGACGTTGCGCTTGATGGGGTTTTGCAGCGAAATCAGGGTTTCGGTGGATTGCACTTCTTCGATGGCTTGAAGCTTGTCGATCAGCACATATTGCAGCTCTTCGATGGAGCGGCACATCAGCTTCACGAAAATGTTGTAAGCCCCAGTCGTGTAGTAGGCTTCAACCACTTCATCCAGTTGTTGCAACTTCTCCAGCGCAGAGTGGTAATCGCGCGCGGCATAAAGGTTGATACCAATAAAACAACACACGTCATAACCTAGGGCTTTGGTGTTCACTAACACCTCGGTGCCGGTAATGATGCCGGCAGTTTTCATCTTTTCGACGCGGACATGCACTGTCGCGGGACTCACTGCAAAACGCTTTCCCATCTCTGCGTAGGGGACCTTGGCATCGGCCATTAAGGTGCGCAGGATTTGGCGATCCAGATCATCTAATTTTGCAATTTCATTCATTTAAATTCACTAAACTCCATGTTAACCGCATTTTCCGTGCATGAAACTTGACCAAATTACGATTTAACCAATACGGTGTAATTTCTTCTTACATAAAAAAGAAACCTAAAAATAAATTCTTATGCGTCAGGTCATTAAGTGGTTAGTCTTCATTTTTATAACACTGAAGAGCGGCGCAGTGATAGCGTCGAGTCAGGTTCTTGCTATTCACTCCTACCATCCTGATTTTTTTTGGACCCAATCTCTGGTTGAAGGTATCGAGTCTGGCATCAAAGGACACGAGATCACGGTAGAGCATACCTATCTCGATTCCAAGCGCGTCCAGAGCGACGGTTACTTTGAAAACCTCAAAAGCCTGTATCAGGCACGCCTTGCCGACCATGATTATGACGCGATTCTCACCACAGACAACGCGGCGATGTGGCTGGTTGGTGAGCTGGCGGATGAGATTGGTGACACGCCGGTGATTTTCTCCGGCCTCAATACCGCGACCAGCAAAATAGATTACGCCGTCCCTCGCCTAACAGGGGTGAACGAGGCGATCGACATTTGGGATAACATTGGCCTAATCAAACAGGCGAACCCTGATGCAGAACGCGTCTGGATTGTGCTGGATGACAGTTTCTCCAGCCGGCAGTATTGGACCGCGATTGAATCGCAACTGGCGAGCGACACTCAAGGCGGCGTGGAGATCAAACGCTTTCACGGTTTGTTGTTTGATGAGCTGGTCGAGCAAATCGCTCAGTTAGATGCTGGCGATGTGGTGCTGTTCGTGTCCTACTTTAAAGATGCCAGCGGCACCTTTATGGAGCACAGCGACCTGCTAACCGCGATTCAAAGCAAAGCCAATGTGCCAATTTATGGTGCCAGCAGCTTTATGCTCCTTACGGCGTAGTAGGCGGTGTGATGGTTGATGGCAAACACCACGGCAGTGTGCAGGCGAGACTCTTGCGTGAGTCCCTGGCTGGTGTCATGCCAGCTGTGGTGATGAATGCCAACCGCACCATGTTTGGCTATGAAGCGGCGAAAAAATGGGGCGTTGACCTCTCTGCGTACCCGAATGCCGTGATTGCTGATAAACCCCCGTCATTTTGGAAGGCGCACCGCACTGCGGTGAACAGCAGTTTGGCCATCCTCGCGGTGTGCGCGCTGATCATCGCCATTCTCACCAAACACCTTCGGAAACAAAAACAAAGCGAGCGTGCATTGGCGCAAAGCCGTGCGCTGTTCAAAGGCGTGTTCGATCAAAGCATCAGTACATTGCGCTATTGGATTATCACGGTCGTGTGATATCCGCGAACGGGGCTTTCCAACGTCTATTCCCTGATGCTATGGCGAAATCCGCTTTGCCGTTATGGCGATGGTCAGATTGGTTGAGTGCCGATCGCATCAAATTACACGTCGAGTCTTTGATTGAAGGGCAGACCAGCCGCTTTGAAGCCTGCTTGCTGTCAGAGCAACAGCGCGAAGTGATTTTGGATGTCGCTATCAAAGCCTTGCCTGAACACAGCCACGCCGATGCGCAAATCCTGTTTGAGGCGCGTGACATTAGCCAGCGTAAATCGGCTGAGCAAAAACTGCAGCGCAGTGAAGTGGAATACCGCATGCTCTACGAGCAGCAGCCTGTGATGCTTTTAACCATCGATCAGCAATCGCGTATTCAGTCCGTCAACCAGTGTGCCTCTGAACTTCTCGCTTTTCCAAGCGCCACATTTTGGGCCACAAGGTGACAGACTTTTATGCCGATGGCAGTCCGCCACCGCGAAGCCTTCTTGCCAGCAAACGCAAAGACAGCAACACCGATATTCTTCGCCGTGAAATTCGCTATCGCACCAGTGACGGACAAGTACGATGGATTCGAGAAAGCCTTCGTTCCACCCAAGTGCAATCACAGCTCTTGCTGGTGGGTGAAGATATTACTGAAAACCGCCGCATGGAGCAGCAGCTTCGCTATCAGGCACAACACGACTTCCTCACTGGGCTTCGAAACCGTAACTACTTTGAGATGTGTCTGGCCGACGCATTGCGCGAAACTAATGAGATGGGACTGGTACATGCCATGTTCTACATCGATTTGGACCAGTTCCGTGTGATTAACGACACCGTCGGGCACGAAGCGGGTGACGAAGCCTTGAAGCAAACCGCACAAGTGCTGAAGAGCTTGTTACCTGAAGGTGCCACGTTGGCACGCCTTGGCGGCGATGAATTTGCCGTGATTTGCTACAACTGCAACGAGCAGGCGGCATTAAAGCAAGGTCACCAAATCTTGGAAGCCTGAGCGGGCTGGATTTCTATTGGAACAACGCGCGACTGGCACTCGGCTGTTCGGTGGGTGTGCGTATGCTTGACCACACCGCAGGCTCACCACAGCAAGTCCACGCCCAAGCGGACACCGCTTGTTATGCCGCTAAGCACGACGGCCGTAGCCGTGTTCACTTCTACCGACCTGAAGATCAGGAGCTTCGCCGTCACGAGCGCGAAATGGCGTTCGTGAACAAGATTCACCAAGCACTGGCCGAAGATAGAATTGAAGTTTACGCCCAGCCGATTGTGAGGGTCTCACCAACGCTGGGTGAGAAGCTCTACTTTGAAGTGCTGGTCAGAATGCGTGAAAGGACAGGTGAATATGTGGCACCCGGCCAGTTTATTTCGGCCGCTGAGCGCTACAACATGGCGCACCTGATTGATAAGCGCGTGATTGAAAAAACCTTGGGTTGGTTTGCGGCTAATCCGAAATATGTTGACGATATCGCGATGGTGTCGGTCAACCTATCCGGCCGATCAATGAGTGATCAGGGCTTTATTCAGTTCCTCATTGAAGCCTTGCGTCTGAGCATCCTTCCAAGCGACAGAGTGTGCTTGGAAATTACCGAAACGGCGGCAATCGGCAACCTGACCGACGCTATCGACCTTTTCACCCAACTTAAGAAACTCGGTTGCACCATCGCCTTGGATGACTTTGGCTCTGGGTTGTCTTCGTTTGGTTATCTCAAACGCCTGCCAGTGGACATTATCAAGATTGATGGTCAGTTCGTTCGAGATATCGCCGAAGATGAAACTGATTTTGTGATGGTGCGTGCTATCCATGAACTGGCTACCCAAATGGGCAAGAAAACGGTGGCGGAGTTTGTCGAGAACGATGCTATTTTGCAACGCCTCAAAACGCTCGGTGTGGATTACGCACAGGGCTACCACTTCAGCATTCCGAAACCTATGGATCAATTGGTGATGGAAACCTCGATACATACGCTTCCTAAAGCACTCACTGGCGCGAAGCGATGTAGCGCACTGCCGCTTTTGGCGTTTTCACAGGCCTGTTCCCGTCGAACTATGCCCCTTGGCTTTATTTGGGGTTATACTCGGCGGGATTATCGTTCTGGAGAACTCAGGTGCAGATTGCTTTAACCTGCGAAGCGCCTTCACGCGCTGACACCCTTACTGACATAGCCGCCCGCTGGGGCCTAACCCATGATGACAATGCAGAGTTTGCATTGGTGCTGACGGACACTCGCCTTGAATTGCGTAAACTCGACGAGCCGAAACTCGGCGCGGTTTTCGTGGATTTGGTTGGCGGTGCAGTAGGTCATCGCCGCAAATTTGGTGGCGGTAAAGGCCAGTCCATTGCCAAAGCGGTGGGCTTGAATAAAGGCGCAACACCGACGGTGCTGGATGCAACAGCCGGCCTTGGTCGTGATGCGTTCGTGCTGGCGTCTTTGGGGTGTCACGTGCAGATGGTTGAGCGCAATCCGGTTGTTGCTGCCCTGTTGGATGACGGTCTAGAACGAGCCAAAACTGACCCTGAAATCGGTCAGTGGGTGAGTGAGCGCATGACCATGGTGCACGCATCCAGTCACGATGCACTGGCAAAGCTGGTGGAAGACGGCGACGTGGTGCAGCCAGATGTGGTGTATCTCGACCCTATGTACCCGCACAAGAAAAAGTCTGCATTAGTGAAAAAAGAAATGCGGGTGTTCCAGTCCTTGGTGGGGGCCGATTTAGATGCGGACGGCCTGTTTGAACCAGCCTATGCGCTGGCAAGTAAGCGTGTCGTGGTTAAACGCCCGGACTACGCAGAGTTTTTAGCCGGCAAAACACCGTCAACCCAGATCGAGACCAAGAAAAACCGCTTTGATGTCTATGTGAAAGCGGCGATGCGTTAATTACCTTTGCAAGAAGGAGCGGTCGATTGGCGAAAACATTGTGTGATTGGAAAAGTAAAGAGATTGAAGCGATCTCGACGGGCTCTACAAACTGGTTAAAAAGCCCGAGTTTGTGTGTCGAAAATGCGCCCGCGTGGCCAATTCAAAAAAGGTGCTGTGCAAGCCCATTCCCCTGAATGAGTGAGCCCCAGAAACGAAAACGCCTCCCAGAAGGAGGCGTAACGGCTAGGGTCTGGATTACTCCATACCTTTAACCAGCAGAACTGTTAGTAGACCGGTAACTACCGATACCAACAGACCTGACACGATGATCCAAGGTAACATATCCATGATAGAGCGGGCTCACTTATAAAGGGTGTTAGAAATTATTTTTTGTTACGTGCCTATTTGATAACAGCTACTTTGTCTTAACAACGGCCTGTAAATAGCAGTTAATCATTATTAACAGGTTGAAACATATTGCTTTATCTTTGAACAAACTGTCTGTGAATACGTACAAAAAAACGCCCCGAAGGGCGCTTTTTGATCATGAAATGTTTCAATCTTTGTGAGGCAGTGCAAGCTTTAGTGCTTCGCGGGAAATGCTGTTCGCGGTGCCTGAATCGTTCAGTTTTTCCAAGGTGTCGACCAACCATGCGTAGTCGGTTACATCGGCTCTGACATCCAGTGCTTTTTCGAAGTGCTGACGTGCTTCATCCCACTTCCCTTCACGGAAATACAACTGGCCCAATGCGCTGTGTGTCACTGGGTTGTTCTCGTTGTAACGCAGCAAATCTTGCAGTTTTACAATCGCTGGGTGGTAATCCGGCAGGTTGAGCTCTGGCAGTAGGGCAATCAGCTTCTCATCGGGGTTCTTTTTCAGGTTCTCACGCAAAATCACGTAAGCCTCTGAGTCAGCCTGACGAGCGATCAGCTGTGTCACCAAACACGCAATCAATGGCGTTTGTTGGCGCGCATTGCGAGACAAGCCGTTCCAGTGCGCCAGCAGTCCGTCACTGCCTTTTTGCGAGGCGATGTGTGCCATCAATCCGCACTCGGCTTTCTGCTCGAGCTTGTTCGCTTCAGCATCAGTCAGGGCTTTTGCGCGTTTTAGTGACGGCAACAGGCGAAGAAGTGCCTGCCAGTCCTGAAGCTGAAGGTAAGTGTCTTTCAGCAAGGACAGCAGCACGGTGTTGCGCGGGTTGGCATCCACCAAGCCCTGAAGGCTTGCCAGTGCTTCTTCATACTGCCCCTGACGGTATTGCAGCTTGGCACGGGTCAGTGCTGTCGCCAGGCTATCCGCGCCCACATCGTTTGCTTGTTGCAGGTATTTGTCTCGGCTGTCGACATCACCGCGGTTTTGCGCCGCTTCAGCAGCTGCCAAATAGTTGAGCAGCGGTGCATCACTGTAGGAAGAGCCTTTAACAACCAGCTTCTCTGCTTGTTTCCAGTCGCCTTCCAGCAACTTCAGCATGCCGTCGTTGGTCAGTGCACGCGCTTTCTTGTTTTTTCTGCCCGCGAACCAGCCGCGGGTAGAGCTAGACAGCGAGAACAGCTTGCGAAGGATAGCTTCCAGCAAGAAGAAAGCTGCAAAAGCAAACACGACCAAGATGATCAGTGTGGTCAGACTCATCTCAATGGTCTGGTTCGCCGCAGAAATCAGTACATAGCCTTGGTTGCCCGCAAGCTCAGGCCCAACTACGATGCCGGCAATCAGGGCAATGACCAGCAGAAGGATTTTGATCATTGGCTCGCCTCCTCAGTTGGCAGCGGAGCCAGATCGCGACGTAGGCGCTCTGCCAACAAATCGCTGATCAACTGCTGGCTGTTCAGGGCATCTGGGTAGCTCACGTCAATGGTTTGCTTACTGAGGTAGTCCAGTGTGCTGATAAAGCTTTCGGTGATTTTGGCGTCTTGGTTGTAGAAACGCTCCGCCCATTCAGACGCAGTTTTTAGCGACTCGGCATACAGGCGGCCATTGCCGCGGTAAACCGCTGTCATTGCCTGATCCAGTTTGGCTTTGAGGTTTTCTTGCAAGTAGAACGTCTGCGCGGGTGTCAGCAAAGGCACCACGTTGCCATCTCGTTTGCGGTAAGTAATGAACTGACCCACAAAATCGCTCATCGACGCTTTAAGGTTCTGCTGCCAGTCATCCACGTTGGTGGATACGGTTTCCGGCGTCACTTCTTGCGCTTCTGGCATGATGGCATTTGCCAACGGCAGTTTATCGACTTCCTGTTGCAGGCTGGTCAGACGCAGCACGATACCGTCAACGTCTATGCGTTTGATGGCTTTCAGTTGTTGGATGTCTTTTGCCATCGCCTGACGAATCGGTGTCAGTGATGGGTCATTGAGCTCTGCAATACGTTGGTCTGCCGTTTCCATCAAGGTGGTAGCAGTCAGCACGTCATGTTCAAGCCATAGCTGACGACCTGCTTGGTTCACCAAGTATTCCGCTTCGGCCAGTAGCCAGTCATTCGGGCGACGACCCTTCACGTCCGCCAGTGCTTTTTGCAGGCTTTGAATGGTTTTGTCTTGTTGGGCGATCAGCACGTTGGTGTCTTGGGTCGCTTTCTCAACCGCTGACTGCGCTTTTTCTTCGCTGCTCGCCAGGGCTTGTTTGAGATCTGATACTTGGCTGTTCAACGCCGCAAGTTGCGCGTTTGTTTGCGTCGCTTGTTGGTGGCCGTGGTAATAAAGGCCTGCACCGAGCGCAATCACTAGCACAATGGCAATCGCGCCTAGTTTGTTGCCGCCTTTTTTCTGTTCTTGCGCCTTTGGCTCAGCCTTGGTGTCTGGTGCAGCGGTTTGCTCTGGTTTTTTGGTAGCGTCAGCCGATTTCGTCTCGGCGGCGTTATCGGTCGACGCGGTAGTGTTTGTGGTAGGGGAATTGCTGGCTTTTTTGGCAGAAGCTGGCTTTTCCTTGCCGGTAGAGGATGCTGGCACTGAAGTGTTTTTGTCTGTGCCCGAAGTCTTATTGTTGTCTGTCATCCGAATGTCCCGAGTTATTCATCTCGTATAACGCGTTAAACAGCACCGTATTTGAGGGACTGCTTACGCAACTGATAGCGTTGAAACCAAGCTCAATTGCTTGATTATAAATCCGTTTGCTAGGCACCAGTATATGGCATTCTCGCAACCATTGCTGATCATGGTCTGAGAATGACTGATACATCAGCGTCAATTGTTCACCACTGGTGAAGACGATGGTATCGACATTTTCCCTGCGCCATTGCGTGATCTGGGATGATAAGTGCTTGTCATCCCAGTGTCGTTGATAGGCCTCAAAATAGCGCACTTGCGCACCGTTTTTTGCCAGCGTGTCACCTAAAAGCGGTCGTCCGCCATTTCCACGCAAAATCACTACATCTATCCCATCCACGTTTGAAAACAGAGAAAGAGAGAGCATGCCTTCGCTGTCTTCCGTGGGTGGCAAGGTCGCATTCACACCTGCAAGTGATTGCCAGACGGACGCTGTTTTTTCGCCGACGGCAACGTAATGGAGGTCGTCTCGCCACGCTGTTGTGTCTTTAGATAATGTGTCCACCGCGTATTCGACAGATCGCGGGCTTACCGCAATGACCACGCTGTTCGGTGGTAAGTCACACAGGGTTTGACAAAGGGAAGGGAGATCGCGGCCGGGAGAGAAAGAAAGTAAAGGCGCCGGCAGCGCCCTTACTCCAGAGACGTTCAGTTGTTCAACCAAGGCTTCACACGAGGGTGAAGGTCGAACTACCAATACGGTCATACTTCGTCCTGATACAGTCTTTCAAGGATGGCGCGAGCGCCATCTTCTAGCAGTTGCTCAGCAAGGCCGGTACCCAGCTCTTCCGCTTTCTCTAGCGGGCCAGTTACTTCGCCGCTGATGATTTTGCTACCGTCTGGCTCGCCAACCAAGGCGCGAAGGTGGATTTGGTCACCGTGAATTTCTGCGTAGCTGCCGATTGGCACCTGACAGCCGCCCATCAGACGGTTGTTCATAGCACGTTCACACAAAACGCGGTGCGTGGTGTTGGCATCGGCAAGTGGAGCAAGCAGGGCGCGAACGCGATCGTCATCCAGACGACATTCGATACCGACTGCACCTTGGCCAACGGCTGGCAGGATTTCTTCCGGTTCGATTTCGTTGCGGATACGGTCATGCAGGTTCAGGCGGTTTAGACCCGCTGATGCCAAAATGATGGCGTCGTATTCACCGGCATCCAGTTTGCCAAGGCGTGTGCCGACGTTACCGCGCAGATCTTTCACCACCAAATCTGGGCGCATGGCGCGCAGTTGGCACTGACGGCGAAGGCTAGACGTGCCCACAACCGCGCCTTCAGGCAGTGCGCTGATGCTTTCGTAGTTGTTTGAAACAAAGGCATCACGCGGGTCTTCACGCTCACAGATGGTGACCAGACCCAGACCTTCAGGGAATTCGACCGGCACGTCTTTCATAGAGTGCACCGCGATGTCCGCGCGACCTTCCAGCATGGCTTGTTCCAGTTCTTTTACGAACAGGCCTTTGCCGCCTACTTTTGCCAGCGGCGTATCTAAAATAATGTCGCCTTTGGTGACCATAGGCACCAATTCTACAACCAGTCCTGGGTGCGTCGTTTCAAGGGCATGTTTTACATATTCTGCCTGCCACAATGCCAGTGGGCTTTGGCGTGTCGCGATGCGAACGGGAGTTGAATTCATAGTAGCGTCCATTTAATTTGCTTGGGCAAATCTTATCACCGCTTGTTATCCCTTGATAATAGAAGCTAATAACTTGCGTAAATCGTGCGAAGTCGAGCGACTTCGTCTAAGCTAGCGTGATGGAGATCAAGTATTTTGGGTCTTGCTGGGGTGGATAACCCTGCTTGGTTCACTGTTTTTTGAATCAAATTTGAGATAAAGCGTTGTGTATCTCACAGTTTTGGTCATATAGTGAGCGAAGTGAAGCGATAATATAGAGACGTTGGTCGCTTTACGCTCCGAAGAAAAACTGTTAGATTGATCACGTTTTTATCCATGGGCTCCGAAGTCGTACTTATATCGGACCCGTTACGTTGACTAGGATGTCGGCAACTTTGGATGTTTATCTTGCAAAACTATGTTGATCAGCAATTAGAGCGTCTTAATGACTTCAATCGCGTGCGATTGGAGCGCGCCAGAAGCGCTATGCACTCTCAGGCCGTTAATATCTTTAACGTATTGCCTGTATTGCTGCACTTTAATCATCCTGCTGTCCCTGGTTACCTAGAACGTAGTGTCGTTCATGGCATTTCCGATTTTTCCCTTTCTGATATCCAGCAAGACTTCGTTAACGACTGTGCGCTAGCACTGAATTCTGCTGTGCCTGAGAAACCTGTTTCTCAAAACTTCCCAATCAAAGGCCTGTTTTCAATGGGCAGTACTGCGTCTATGGGGCAGAGCCTGACCAGTGACCTTGATATTTGGGTGTGTGTGCAGCAGTGGGTGAGCGAAGAAGAGCGCACCATGCTGGATGCGAAATGTTCGCTGATTTCTGATTGGGCAATGACACAAGGCGTTGAGGTCAACTTCTTTGTCATGTGTGAACAACGCTTCCGCCAAAATCTGGCGCAAGAGATGACCTCTGACAACTGTGGCTCCACCCAGCACTACCTGTTGCTCGACGAGTTTTACCGCTCTGCCGTGCATTTGGCGGGTCAGCAGTTGCTGTGGTATTTCGTGCCGCCGGAAATGGAAGGGTGTTACGAAGAATACGTGGGCGAGATGATCGCCAGCGGTGCAATCAACCGCGATGATTATGTGGACTTTGGCGGTCTGCCATCTATCCCCGCGGAAGAGTATTTTGGCTCCAGCTTGTGGCAGCTTTATAAGAGTATCGATTCACCTTACAAATCGGTGCTGAAAGCGGTTCTGTTGGAGGCGTATTCTTGGGAATACCCAGGCACTCAGCTTTTGAGCGTGGACGGCAAACGCCGTTTCTTCTCAGGCATGTTGGATGTCTACCAGTCTGATGCTTATTACCTGATGCTGGAGAAGGTCACGCGCTACCTTGAGCGTATTGATGACCATCGCCGTTTGGATCTGGTACGTCGTTGTTTCTACCTCAAAACCCACGAGAAACTCACTCGCGAACCGGGTCCAGGCTCCGTGCCATGGCGACGTGAAGTGCTGTGTGTGTTGACCCGTGAGTGGGGTTGGACGCAAGACGACATTGCGCGTTTAGACAATCGCCGCAACTGGAAAGTGGAAGAAGTCAAAGAAGCGCACAACGAGCTGCTTGAAGCGTTGATGTTGAGCTACCGTAACCTTATCCGCTTTGCGCGTCGTAACGACATTACCTCGGCAATTAGCCCAGAAGACATCAGTATTCTGGCGCGTAAGCTGTACGCGGCATTTGAGGTGCTGCCGGGTAAAGTAACCCTGCTGAACCCTCAGCTTTCACCGGATTTGCACGAACCGAACCTGAGCTTTATTCAGGTGCCGGAAGGTCGCAGTAACCCGCCGGGTTGGTACTTGTACAAGCAGTCATTGAAGCCGGTTGACATCATTGGTCGTGCGCCACTTGAGCACAACCGCTACCTATCTAAGTTGGTGGCTTGGGCGTACTTCAATGGCATGCTGACAGAGTCAACCTGTCTGAATTCGGTGGCGAAAGCGAGCAACGTCGACATCGACAAGCTTTACCAGCTAGTGAGTGACATGCGAAACACCTTCTCGGTGCGTCGCCCACAACCGTCGCTGCAAGCCCTGTCGAGCCCGTGTGAAATTCGCAAGCTGGCTCTGTTTATCAACTTGGAACAAGACCCGACCACAGAGCTGAAACAGCCTGCGGTACGTTTTGATTTCAAAAACACTGATATTTTCAGCTACGGCCCAGAGCAACAATGCTTGGTTGGCAGTGTGGACTTGGTCTACCGCAATAGCTGGAACGAAGTGCGTACCCTGAACTTCAAGGGTGAGAACGCCATGCTGGACGTGCTGAAAACCTTGCTGGGTAAGATGCACCAAGACGCTATCCCGCCTGAGTCCGTGGACGTGTTCTGTTACGCGGGCAAGATGCGTGGTTTGATCCGTAATCTGGTTTATCAATTGGTGGCAGAGTGTATCGACATGCGCCTGAAACCGATCGATCAGGAAAAACGCCGTCGCTTTAAAGCGATTCGCGTGGCCGACCAAACCTTCGGTCTGTTCTTTGAGCGTCGTGGCGTGTCTGTGCAGAAGCTCGAAAACTCGGTCGATTTCTACCGCTCTATTTCTACCAACAAGATCAACGGCTCGCCGATTGTCGTGTTGGATAAAGACGGGGAAGTGCATCCGCCGGAAGTGGTGGACGCGTACGCCAGTGAAGGCCTGATCCAGTTCTTCTTCGAAGACTGTGATGAAGGGTTCAACATCTATGTGCTGGATGAAAACAACCGTGTTGAGGTGTATCGTCAGTGCAGTGGTGATAAAGAAGAGATGGTGCAGGGCGTGAACCGTTTCTACACCGCGCCACAGGATAAGAGCAGCTTTAGTGGTCAGGCTGTGAACTTTAACCTGCCGCAGTTCTACGACATCGTGTATCAAGCTGACGGTCGTGCGCAGGTCATTCCGTACAAGAGCGATCGCCAGTGGCAGCGCAATAACGAATCTCGCTCAGAAACCGCGCAATTTGCCTCACGCTAATTTCATCGCGTAATCGCTGACAAGTGGCCTTGTCAGCGACTCAAAAACTTACCAGTCGACCGCTTCGCCCGCGTGCTTTGCACACTCTTGCTTCACCATCGCCATAAATTCCATACCGGTTTTGCTGCACAGCCATTTACCGTCTTTATAAGCAAAGTGGAAACCGCCTGATTTTGACGCCAGCCAGATCTCTGACATCGGCTCTTGACGGTTAATAATGATTTGGCTGCGGTTCTCAAATTCCAGTGTCAGTACGTTGCCATTGGTTTCGTAATCGATATCTGCACCGCTTTCGTCAATGCCTTCTTCGATGGCCATCCACTCGGCGTCCACCAGTTCATGGTATTGGCTTGTGTTCATTACATTCCGTCCTATTGCTTTTCAGTGTGTTGATGCGATTATATACCCAAACGCGCTTGAAAAACTGCCTCGGGATATAGGTCAGTTATAAAGCGTATTCACTCTTGATATACGGGCACTGAAGATGCGAACGACCCTAAAACTTGCTGTGTTGTCAGCAACAGTACTGCTGTCAGCGTGTGGCCAACAAGGCCCACTTTATTTTCCGGAAGACGCACCTGCACAAAATGCAGCACCTGCCCAGACGGAAATTGCAAACGACACGCAAGCTCAGGATCCCGCTCAGCAGTAGAGTAACGGACAGGGAAGGACAACGTTGGACTATTTTAACTATCAGAATGACGGACAATTGTGGGCAGAGGATCTGCCGTTGGCACAGTTGGCTGACACTTACGGCACGCCGCTTTATGTGTACTCGCGTGCCACGCTAGAGCGTCATTGGCACGCCTTTGATTCTGCGGCGGGCGACCATCCGCATCTGATTTGCTATGCCGTGAAGGCGAACAGTAACCTAGGTGTGCTGAATGTGTTGGCGCGTCTTGGCTCGGGCTTTGATATCGTTTCACAAGGCGAATTGGAGCGTGTACTGGCAGCAGGTGGCGATCCGGCGAAAGTGGTATTTTCCGGTGTGGGTAAGACTGCAGTGGAAATGGCACGTGCGCTGGAGCTGAACATCAAATGCTTCAACGTTGAATCGGAAGCGGAGCTTGACCGCCTCAATCAGGTGGCTGGTGAGCTGGGTAAAGTGGCACCTGTTAGCCTGCGTATCAACCCGGATGTAGATGCGAAAACGCACCCGTATATCTCAACGGGTCTGAAAGAAAACAAATTCGGCATCGCGTTTGACCGCGCTCGCGAGGTTTACCGCTATGCAGACAGTCTGCCGAACCTGAATGTTCAGGGTATTGACTGTCACATTGGCTCTCAGTTAACTGACATCGCGCCATTTATTGAATCCACAGATCGTCTGCTGGCACTGATTGATGCGCTGCGTGAAGACGGTATCAACATCACTCATTTAGATGTAGGCGGTGGCCTTGGCGTGACCTATCACGAAGAAAAGCCGCCTCAGCCTTCTGAATACGCCAAAGCTTTGCTGGAGCGTTTGGAAAATCACGCCGATATTGAACTGGTGTTTGAGCCGGGTCGTGCGATTGCGGCCAACGCGGGTTTACTGTTGACCACAGTGGAATACCTCAAGCACAACGAAGAGAAAAACTTCGCCATCATCGATGCCGCGATGAACGACCTGTTGCGTCCTTCGCTTTACCAAGCGTGGCAGGAAATTGTTCCTGTGAAACCGCGCGAGGGCGAAGCCAAAACCTATGATTTGGTGGGCCCTGTGTGCGAAACCGGCGATTATCTCGGCAAAGACCGCGCTTTGGTTCTTGAGGCGGGTGATGTGCTGGCGGTGCGTTCGTCAGGGGCATACGGCTTTGTGATGTCATCGAACTACAATACGCGTTGCCGCGCCGCTGAGATAATGGTGGATGGCAGCGAGGCGCATGTTGTGCGTCAACGTGAACCCCTGACCTCTCTTTGGGAGTTGGAACAGGTTTTACCTGAATAAAGGATCCGGATGCAGATACAGTTTTCCAAAATGCATGGGCTCGGCAACGACTTTATGGTCGTTGATTGTGTTACCCAAAATGCGTATTTCTCTCCGGAAATGATCCGCCGCTTGGCGGATCGAAACACCGGTGTAGGGTTCGATCAGTTGCTGGTGGTTGAGCCGCCTTACGATCCGGAAAGTGACTTTCACTACCGGATTTTCAACGCAGACAGCAGCGAAGTAGAGCAGTGTGGCAATGGTGCACGCTGCTTTGCCCGTTTTGTCCGTATGAAAGGGCTGACCAACAAGCATTCCATTCAGGTCAGTACCAAAGCGGGCAAAATGGTCCTGAAGGTGGAAAGTGAAGATTCGGTCACGGTGAACATGGGCGAACCCATTTGGGCACCGGCGAAAATACCTTTCCGCGCAAACACCGAAGAAAAAACCTATATTTTACGTGTGGATGACCGCACTCTGTTTGTGGGTGCCGTGAGCATGGGCAACCCTCACTGTGTGACAGTGGTGGACAATGTCGACACCGCAGATGTCGAAACATTGGGCCCGCTGGTTGAATCTCACGAGCGTTTCCCTGAGCGTGTTAACGCAGGCTTTATGCAAGTGCTGTCTCGCAATGAAATTCGTCTTCGCGTCTACGAGCGCGGTGCGGGTGAAACCCAAGCGTGTGGCAGCGGCGCGTGTGCGGCGGTTGCGGTTGGCATTGCCCAAGGGCTGCTTGATGAGTCAGTCAAAGTAAACTTGTTGGGCGGCACGCTACACATTCGATGGCGAGGACCGGGACATCCGCTCTACATGTCGGGACCGGCGTCGCACGTTTACGATGGACAAATAACAGTATGACGGAGCTTTCCAAGCTCGATAGGCCACTGGTACAGGCATTGTCTGATGAAGCCGTGGTGAGTTACTTAAAAGACAACCCTGACTTTTTTATTCGCCAACCTGAGATGGCGGAGCAGCTTCGCATTCCTCATGCGGAGCGTGGTGCCATCTCGTTGGTGGAAATCCAATTAGGTCGCCTTCGTGAGCGCGTGGCCCATCTGGAAGAAGACATCACCCAGTTGATGAGCATTGCCGCAGGGAACGAAAAGCTGTTTCGTGCGTTCGCAGAAGCGCATCGCGCCTTGTTCGCCGTCAACCGTGAAGAAGGCATTCATCAAGCTCTGCGTGAGCTGGCGAAATCACTGAATCTCAGTGTTAGCCTTAGGTTGTTCGACTCTGAGCACCACGGTCTCAACCGTAAAAGTGTGGACGCGGTAAAAGCGGCGCATTTTTGTGGTCAGCGTATTTATTTGGGTCGCCTTCGTAAAAGCGACGGTGAGCATTTCATGTCGCAAGCCCCAGAACTGGGTTCTTATGCGCTGATCCCGGTGAGCCAACACAAAGAGCTCGGCTTTTTGACCTTTGCCAGCCGAGATGGTGGCCATTTTCAGCCGAGCATGGACACCTTGTTTGTTGAACAAATCGCAGAACACATCGGCATCTTGCTGACTAAGTGGCAGGCGGAGTAATGAGCCTGCCTTCCACGATGGAAAAGCCGCTCTCACGTTTTTTTGAATACATGATCCGTGAGAGAGGGCTTAGCCGACATACCGAACTTAACTACCGCCAACAGCTCACTGCCAGTGCTGATTATCTGGTTAAACTGGGTGTCACCAAATGGCAGGATGTCGACGCCGCTTGGGTGCGCCAGATTGCTGCGCAAGCCAAACGTGACAAGCTAAAGCCAGGTAGCATCGCTCTTCGTCTTTCCGCCCTTCGCAGTTTTTTCGATTTCATGGTTGCCGATGGTGCCATGGGTGCCAACCCAGCCAAAGGCGTGGCGGCGCCCAAGCAAGGCCGCACCTTGCCGAAAAACCTCGATGTGGATGAAATCAACCAGCTATTGTCGGTTGATGCCGATGACCCGCTAGCCGTGCGTGACCGCGCCATGATGGAGCTGATGTACGGCGCAGGCCTGCGTTTGTCGGAGCTGATTGGCCTTAACATGCGTGATGTCGCCGTCCGAAAGGGTGACCTTCGCGTGATTGGTAAAGGCGACAAAGAACGCATTGTCCCGTTCACGGGTATGGCCAAAGAGTGGCTGATGAATTGGCTCAAAGTGCGTAACCAGCTTTTGAAAGGGCCTGAAGACGCGCTGTTTATTTCTAAGCTTGGAAACCGCATCTCGCCGCGAAGCGTACAAAAACGTATGGCGGAGTGGGGACAAAAGCAGGCGGTAAATAGTCATATCAACCCGCATAAACTGCGCCACAGTTTCGCGACGCACATGCTGGAATCATCCGGCGATTTGCGCGCGGTGCAGGAGCTTCTTGGTCACGCCGACTTGTCGACGACCCAAGTGTATACCCACCTCGACTTTCAACATTTGGCGAAAGTGTACGACGCCGCGCACCCAAGGGCGCGCAAGCGAAAAGCGGACTAAGAGGCACTGATGAAGTTTTATCGCCGCTGGCAGCCTGTTCAGGCCATGACTTTTGATTTGGACGACACCTTGTATGACAACCGTACGGTGATCTTACGCGCCGAGCAGTTGTTGCTGGATTGGCTGCAGGCGCGTTGCCCCGAAATGTCGGCTTTTGATTGGGCGGAATGGCAGGCAATGCGACTGCAGGTCATTGAGCGTGATGTGAGTTTGGTGGGCTTTGTCACTGACATTCGTCGCGCGCAAATCACACTGGCGGCAGGTCGCTGCGGAATGGACGCCATCAACGCCAAACAGTTTGCCGATGAAGCCGTGGCGTTTTTCCTCCACGAGCGCAGCAATTTTTCAGTGCCTCAAGACGCGTTCGATACCTTGTCTGCGCTCGCCGAAGACTATCCGCTGATTGCTATCACTAACGGCAATGTCGACAGTGAAAGGCTTGGTCTCTCACCCTATTTCCAACAGGTGTTTGCCGCCGGTCCAGATGGCGCAGCAAAACCCGATGGCGCGCTGTTTATCAAAGCGCAGCAAGCGTTGGGACTTCCTGTGAGCCAGATTTTGCACGTGGGCGATCATTTAAAATCTGACGTGCGCGGTGCCAAACTGGCAGGCTTTAAAGCGTGCTGGTTTAACGACACAAAAAAGCCGCTGACAAAGCAGCGGCACGCATCCATATTGCCGGATGTGGAAATCTCTCACATCGGCCAATTACTCTCGCTTACCCGCGATTCTTAAGCCAGTTGTCTACGGCCAGCAAGCCTGGCCCCATGATGACAGTTACCAGCAGCATCACGCCCCACATTTGATGGTCAAAGAACCCTTTTTCCCAAAGAGCAGGGTAAGACACCACCGCAATGATGTTGAAAAAGAACAGCACAAACGCAGCAGGGCGAGTCAGAAAACCCAATGCCAGAAAGACAGGAACGATAAGCTCAGTGGCCGTGCCCAAATAGGCGGCGAGTTCCCATGGCAACACAGGCACCTGATATTCATATTCAAACAAGAACAAGGTGCTGTCCCAGCTGGCAATTTTGGTTTGCCCAGCATTAAAGAACACCCACGCCACCCACAGGCGACAGATCAGCAGCAATACAGGAACAAGAGGCTTCAGCGCAGCTTCGAAGAGTTCGTCCAATTTGTTAAATACAGCAATCATATGCCTTTTCCTTTTTCTTATTGAAGGTGAACGAGCGTAAAGTCAGTAAACACACCCCGCTGCATTGCCGCAGCCAGATGAGAAAGCAATGGTGGGTCAATTAACCCCATTTCATAGTCGCGACAGGCATCGATAAGCTTGGCTTCATCAGGCTCAATCGAGATCAGCTCAACGCCGTCTTCGGTTTTTTGCAGCAAGATGCCTTCACCTTGCGTCATGTCGATGGATGACAGCGCATCGCCATCGTTTCGTGACACAGCCTGCCAGATAGCGCGGACCGGATAGGCACTGATCATCACTGATACGGACGACGACACCGACAGGCGAATGTGTTCAAACTGATCAGGGCGAAGCTGCTGCAATGCCAGCAGCGGAAATACGCTCGCCGTCAGCGGTGTTTGATTGACCTGCTGCAGTTGCCATTCGAGCGTGGCAATGTCCGCCAGATACGGGACAGCGTCGATGATGTTGGGAATAGACGCGATAGTGCGGTCAAACCCTTCGCCGTATTGGTCGGCGCAAGAAGACGTCATCGGCGTTGCCAACACATGGTGCCTTGCTAGCGCGTCAAAGCATTCACACCCCACCAGTGCATGCACTGTGGGATAAACCGTTTCCAAGCATTCACTCAGTGTCATCACAAAGTTATTGCGATAAACCTGCATCAAGCGTCTGCGTCGGTCAGTCCGTTGGATACTGGCAGTGTGTAGTCTTGGTAGTGCAAGGCTTCACTGAACTGTCGCTGCAGTGTGGCAAGATCTGGCGCACTCATAGGGCGACTCCGGTGAGTGGCGTTAAAGACGCTTGGGTCACAGCCTTGAGTATCTTGTCTGCCTTTGCTGCTTCCGCGAGCAGTACTTCAGGGGCAGGAATGTCCCTGTCCCATTCAATCAGTGTGTGGCGCGGGCCATTTCGAGCAATCCACGCTTCATACAACGCCCAAACCGGCTCAGAGACGGGCTGGCTATGAGTATCTATCCATATTTCCCCTTCGGGCAAAGGATTGACGGTATAACCTGCTAAATGAATTTCTTGTATCCACTGAGGGTCGATAGCGTCGAGGTAGGTGTCAGCATCAAAGCCGTGATTAAAGGCACTGACATGGACATTGTTTAAGTCCAGTAACAAGCCACAGCCTGTGCGCCTTGCAACTTCAGCAAGAAAATCCCACTCGGTGATGGTGGAGTGTTCATACCGTAAATAGCTCGACGGGTTTTCCACCAGAATCTGGCGACTTAGGGTGTCTTGCGTGATGTCCACATTGCGACAGAAGATATCTAATGCTTCTTCTGTGTAAGGTAAGGGGAGCAGATCATTAAAGTAGGCACCATCAACAGAACTCCAGCTCAAATGATCGGAGACAAACAACGGATTGACCGTGTCGACCAAACGTTTGAGGTTAGAGAGGTGTGCGGTGCTTATCGGGTCAACGGAGCCTAAAGACAGGCCGACCCCGTGGCAACTGATGGCGTAACGGCGCTGCAAGGTATGCAACGCCTGAAACGCCTCAGATTCAGGCTGGAAAAAGTTCTCGCTGTGTACTTCTAACCATCCGATATCCGGGGAATGATTAACGAAGTGGTCGTGATGTGGGTGTCGAAGCCCCACGCCAATCCAAGGAGAAATCTTATCCATGCCTAAGCCTCTTCGTCTTTATCGATTAAGAAGCGGTGCCAGAACCACCTACCAGGCGATCACACAGGCCTTTTGGAACAACAACGAATGCGTCTTTCTGTGCATCTTTGGTCGAGGTACCTGCACAAGAGCTGGTTGCTGTTGCACAGTCGTTTTTACCTGCTTTAACCACGCCATAGCACTTCTCTTTCTCTGCTGCTTGTGCAGGAGTAGTCGTCAAAGTGGTAGCACCAACAGCCAGCAGACCCGTTACAGCAGCAGCGACAGCAAGATTAGTCTTTTTCATGTTCAATCCTCTCTCTTCGGACGGATGTCTTTAAGATTATCAATTGGTTGTAATACGGCGCAGTCTTCAATGACGCGCTCAACTAAAAGGATAGGACGCAAGACTGAAAACTTTCGCCTTCATGCTTATTTTTTATGCATTAAAAAGTCTCAATTTTTCGAAGCTATTTGTAACTGATTGAAAAGTAGTTATTTAAGCAAAGGCTTTTTTATGGCTAATGCATTAGTGTTCATAGTATTTTCAAAGAGAAAAATGCTTCAGAGATGAAATTTAAGGAGAGGTAAGGGTCGGAAGTTGGGGCATGCTCACTTAATACGCGGAAACCTGCACCTTGGATGGGTTTCGGTATATAATCCTCAACCAGTGTATAAATAACCAGTGAATGAACGATGGACGTATCTCACCTGATTGACGGTCTTAACGACAAACAACGCGAAGCCGTGGCTGCCGAGCTAGGCAACTATCTTGTCCTTGCTGGCGCAGGAAGTGGTAAAACACGGGTGCTGGTTCATCGCATTGCCTGGTTGATGCAGGTTGAGCATGCATCGCCGTTTTCTATCATGGCGGTGACCTTTACCAATAAAGCGGCGGCAGAAATGCGCGGTCGTATCGAGCAGTTGATGCATGGCACCGCGTCTGGTCTTTGGTGTGGTACCTTCCACGGCCTGTGTCACCGTATTCTTCGCGCGCATCACTTAGATGCCAATCTGCCGCAAGACTTTCAGATTTTGGACTCGGACGACCAGCAGCGTTTGCTGCGCCGTTTGATCAAAGCGCAGAACTTGGATGAAAAACATTGGCCAGCGCGTCAGGCGTCTTGGTACATCAATGCCAAAAAAGACGAAGGTCTGCGTCCGCACCATATTGATGCGCAGTTTGATCCGGTGGAGAAAACCTGGCTGCGCGTTTATGCCGCGTATCAAGAAGCGTGTGATCGCGCAGGCTTAGTTGATTTCGCAGAGCTGCTGCTACGTTGCCATGAACTGCTGCGCGATAAAGCCCACATCCGTGAGCACTATCAGGCGCGTTTCCAGCACATTCTGGTGGACGAGTTCCAAGACACCAACAACATTCAATACGCTTGGCTTCGTATGATGGCGGGCACCCAAGCGAACGTCATGATCGTGGGTGATGATGACCAGTCAATTTACGGCTGGCGTGGCGCGAAAATTGAAAACATCTCGCGATTTTTGAACGACTTTACCGGCGCGAAAACCATTCGCCTTGAGCAAAACTACCGCTCAACCGGCAACATCCTGAAAGCGTCAAACCATCTGATTGAGAACAACGCCGAGCGCATGGGTAAGAGCCTTTGGACCGACGGTCACGAAGGTGAGCTGATCTCGGTTTACAGCGCATTTAACGAGCTGGATGAAGCCCGTTTCGTGGTTGGCAAAATCAAAGCGTGGCACGATGACGGTGGCGCGCTGAATGACACTGCCATGTTGTACCGCAATAACGCCCAATCGCGTGTACTGGAAGAAGCCTTGATTCAGGCGGGCCTGCCTTATCGCATTTATGGCGGCATGCGATTCTTCGAGCGTCAGGAAATCAAAGATGCGCTGGCGTACCTTCGTTTGATGGCCAACCGCTTTGATGACGCGGCCTTTGAGCGCGTGGTGAACACTCCAACGCGTGGTCTGGGTGATCGCACGTTGGAAACCATTCGACTGGCAGCGCGCGATCGCGGTGCCACCATGTGGGAAGCGAGTAACCAACTGCTGGAAGAGCAAGTGCTGGCAGGTCGCGCTGCAAACTCACTGCGCCGTTTTATCGAGTTGGTGAATGCCTTAGAAGACGATACCCGCGAGATGGCCCTGTTCCAGCAAACGGATTACGTGATTCAAAACTCTGGTCTGCGCGCCATGTACGAAGCGGAAAAAGGCGAGAAAGCCCAAGCGCGTATCGACAACTTGGAAGAGCTTGTGACCGCAACGCGCCAGTTTGAAGTGCCAGAAGAGGTACAGGAAGACATGTCGCCGCTGTCTGCCTTCTTGTCTCACGCGGCATTGGAAGCGGGTGAAGGTCAGGCGGACGAGTTTGATGACGCCGTGCAGTTGATGACGCTTCACAGTGCCAAAGGTTTGGAATTCCCAATGGTCTTTATGGTCGGCGTGGAAGAGGGCATGTTCCCTAGCCAAATGTCTGCGGAAGAAGCGGGTCGCCTCGAAGAAGAGCGCCGTCTTTGCTACGTGGGCATGACCCGTGCCATGAAAAAGCTGTTTATCACCCACGCCGAAATGCGTCGTGTGTACGGCAAAGACATGTTCCATAAAGCATCGCGTTTTATTCGCGAACTGCCGGAAGAGTGTCTGGAAGAAGTGCGTATGCGTGCCAAGGTGTCGCGTCCTGCAGCTGCCACTGGCCGCTTCTCGCAAACCCAAACTCAGCAGAACTTCAACCAAACGGGCTTTAGCTTGGGGCAGCGTGTACTGCACCCGAAATTTGGTGAAGGTACCATCATCAATTTTGAAGGCAGCGGTCAGCAAAGCCGTGTGCAAGTGGCCTTTAACGGTGAAGGCATCAAGTGGCTGGTAACCCAATACGCCAAGCTTGAAGCGATGTAAGTGCTAAAAACAAAAAAGAGGTGGCCTAAGCCACCTCTTTTTTATGGGCGTGAATGTCGACTAGTTTGGCGTTTTGTCCGACCACAGGCTCGACAATGCGCTGGTTAGGCCATCGCTGGCACCTTCACCGGTCAGGTAATTCAAGATAACTGGCGCAAACTTTTGCACCATTTCAGGCTCAAGACCCAGCATGTTGAAGACCTTTTGCACCGACGCGATGTCAGACAAGTTGCTGCCAAGACCACCTGGGATCATTTCAGTCAGTGAGTCCATGCCCGGAATTTTTTCCAGCAGCTCACTGCTTTGTGAATCGCCGAGCGTTTGATAGGCCATAGCCAGCATTGCGCCTGCACCGCCAGCGGCTTGCGCGTCATTGATATCAAGGTCTTTTGACAGAAGCTCTGTCAGCGGGTTGTCTGCAGTTTGCGTGCTCACGCCAGAAAGCAGATTGCTGGCGTCTTTGTTTGCTTCGCTGAGCAGATCACCCAACCCGGTTGCCTTGCTTGGCGCAGCAACCAGAATAAGCAGGGACGATAACATCACCCAAATTACATTTTTTCCCATCCTGAAATCCTCATTTGTTCTGATGTTAACTATTGCGCGATAACCAGGCCTTCACGTCGAGGGTCAGCCCCACCTTCTAGCGTACCGCTGTCAATCACAATACCGTGCAACCCAGAGGTTAAGTCACGTACGTTGACCTCAAAGCCCATGTTCTCAAGCGCAGGTTGGAAGCTTTCCGCGTCTGTACCTGCTTCAAGATCATAGGTGCCGAAGCGGTTTACCAAGTGTGGCAGATCGATGGCAGATTGAATGTCGAGTCCCCAGTCCAGATGAGCAATCAGGGTTTTTGCTACGTAGCCGATGATGCGGCTTCCGCCTGGAGAGCCAACGGCCATGTATGGCTTGCCGTCACGCATAACAATGGTTGGAGCCATAGATGAGCGAGGACGTTTGCCGGGCTCGACGCGATTCGCAATAGGGTAGCCGTCTTTGTGCGTTCTAAATGAAAAGTCGGTCAGCTCGTTATTAAGCAAGAATCCGCGCGTCATTATGCGCGAGCCAAATCCGTTCTCGATAGTGGTGGTGATGGAAACTATGTTGCCGTTTTTATCCACGATAGAGAAATGGCTGGTGGATGGCAGCTCTATGGACTCGTCATCAGCGCGCGGCGGCAGCGTTTTAGCGTGGCTAAATTCCGGTGCACCCGCGGTGACATTTTCCAGTGCGCCTTGCTCAGGAATCAAATTGGCTCGACTTTCAATATAAGCCGGCGCCAGCATGCCCTCGACGGGCACAGGCACATAGTCGCTGTCGGCGATGTAGCGGCCGCGGTCGGCATACGCAAGGCGGGACGCATCACCAAACAAACGCCAGCTTTCGGGATTGTCTTTACCCAGCTCTTTAAGCGGGAAATGGCTCAAAATACCCATAATTTGCCCCACGGTGATCCCACCAGACGTTGGTGGCCCCATGCCGCAGATGCGGTATTGATGATACGGCGAGCACACAGGTGGGCGCTCAACGATGCGATAGTCAGCCATATCTTTCTTGCTGAGCACACCTGGGTTACCGGCCGCTTGCTGCACGGTGGCAACTATGTCATCGGCGATTTCACCTTCGTAAAAGTTATCAATGTCTTGTGCAACCAGCTTTAAGGTGTCTGCATAGGCTTGGTTGACGAGGCGATCGCCAATGCTGAGCGGGTTGCCAGTATCATCAAAGAAATACTGGTAGGTGGAAGGATAGCGGCGCAAGCGATCGGCATCGCCTTCAATCAATCCCGCCAGACGTGGCGACACTTCAAAACCTTGTTCGGCCAATGCAATCGCTGGGGTCAAAACGGCGCGCCAAGACAGGTTTCCATAGCGCGCGTGAGTGTCGTGCATTAAGCGCAAAGTGCCCGGCGTACCGACAGAGCGGCCTCCAACCACGGCATCATAGAATTTCAGCGGCTCCCCGTTTTCATCTAAAAACAGGGTGGGTGTGGCGTCCATCGGCGCAGTTTCTCGGCCATCAAAGGTAGTGAGGGCTTTGGCTTTTGCGTCCCAATAGACCAAAAATGCCCCGCCACCAATGCCTGAGCTTTGCGGCTCAACCAGCCCAAGCACAGTTTGCACCGCCACCATGGCATCAATGGCATTACCACCTGCTTCAAGTATTGCGGCTCCGGCCTTACTGGCATGCGGGTTGGCTGCCGCGACCATCCATTGTTCGCCCTTCACGCTTTTTCGCATCACACTGCCGGTTGCCAACTCTGGTGCGACGCTGTCGGCGACATCCGCTTCGACGGTAGCATGAGAGAGTTGAGGAACAAGGGAAGTGGCCATCATGGTCAGCAGAAGCTGGAAGGAGGGAAGCTTTTTCATTGTTAGTCCTTTACGCACCCGTTCAACTGGACTTTGAGTATAGATGCCGTTCGCAAAGGTGGTGTCGGATTAATGAGGCAATGTGAGCGATTTTTGTTTTTGTGGCAGAGGGATACTGAAAAGTGCGAGGTAATAAAAAAGCGGCACATTCGGTGCCGCTTTGAGGGTTATTTCTTTTGCTCTCGACGCGTCTTTTGGCGCTGTCTGACGGCATCAAAGGTGAAGATCACCAATGCGGTCCAGATAAAGGCAAACGTGGTTGCCTTGTCTGCTGAGAACGGCTCGCCATAAAGGCCCACGGCCAGCATGAACATCAAGCTTGGGCCAATGTATTGGAAAAAGCCCAAGGTCGAAAGGCGAAGCTTGGTTGCCGCGCCGTTAAAACACAGCAATGGCAGTGTGGTGACTACGCCTGCGGCCATCAAGAGCACGTTCAGCGACAAGCTGTTTTCCATCATGTTTGATGTTGCGCTGTCGGCAATAAACAGCAGGTAAATCACGGCAGCGGGCAGCAGTACAGCCGTTTCGATGAAAAGGCCGGTCGCCGCATCAACATTGATTTTTTTACGCAGTAGGCCGTAGCAGCCAAAGCTTCCCGCCAGCACCAGTGCCACCCAAGGCAAAGAGCCAAAGGTCACCACTTGCACAGCAACACCCAAGAATGCCAGTGCGACAACAAGCCATTGTAGTTTTCGAAAGCGCTCGCCAAGAAAAACCATGCCAAGCACAACGTTAAACAGCGGGTTGATGTAATAGCCAAGGCTGGCATCCAGCATGTGACCGCTGTTGACCGCCCAGATAAAGATCAGCCAGTTTGCGGCAATCACGACGGCGGTGATGGTTAACAGTCCCAGACGCTTTTTATCTTTTAGCAGCAGCTTCACGCGCGCTAAGCCGCTACTCATACGCAGAATGAGGGCCAAGAAAAAGAAAGACCAAAGAATACGGTGCACCAGCACTTCCAGCGGTGGCACGTCGGTGAGGGCCTTAAAGTAAATCGGTGCGATGCCCCACATGGTGTAGGCACCCAGTGCCAGCATGACACCGCGGCGTGTTTGTTGCGCGTCGTTCACTGCAAAATCTCTACATCTAAATACGTGAAAGAACAAAAACCGCCAGATGGCGGTACGTGCAGCGAAAAATAATGGGGCATAAGGCGTTGAGCTAATGGAGAGCCAACAGCTGCCTTATTTGTAAACGTTTTGGCTGCTTTCGCCAGTATATGGAACTCATTTGACGAAGCACACCTTTTCAGATGAGAAATATTGAACAAACAGTTCGATGTCGTTGACCTTTTATCCGAGACCCGCTGCGTTTAGAATGAGCGGCTACCACACATGAGAGGCTCCATGACCGTCACTGATTCATCTCCAGAACAAACACAAGATCTGACCGTATTGCAGACGGTGTTTGGCTACCACAGCTACAGGGACGGCCAGAAAGAAATTATTGATGCCGCCATTGCGGGTCAGGACAGCCTCGTCATTATGCCGACAGGTGGTGGTAAAAGCCTTTGCTATCAAATTCCAGCCTTGGTGCGCGACGGGTTGACCGTGGTGATTTCACCGCTGATCTCTTTGATGAAAGATCAGGTCGACCAATTGCTTGCCAACGGCGTTCAGGCGGCATGCCTGAACTCATCCATGACGCCAGAAGACCAGAGTAAGACGTGGCAGTCACTGCGTGATGGCAGCTTGAAGCTGCTTTACATGTCGCCAGAGCGCGTGCTGATGCGTGATTTTATCGAGCGTTTGCAAGCAGTGCCGCTGGCATTGATTGCGGTCGATGAAGCGCACTGTATTTCTCAGTGGGGTCACGATTTTCGTCCTGAATACGCCCAGCTTGGCAGCCTGAAACAGCATTTTCTGAATGTGCCCGTGATGGCGTTAACCGCCACAGCGGATGACACCACGCGTCAGGACATCTGCCAGCGCTTGTCGTTGGACTCGCCACATGTGTATTTGGGCAGCTTCGACCGTCCGAACATTCGCTATACCCTGATTGAAAAGCACAAGCCTCAAGCGCAACTGACCCAGTTTTTGACCACGCAAACCGGGCAAAGCGGCATTGTTTACTGTAATAGCCGTAAGCGTGTGGAGCAGGTGGCGGAAAAGCTGTGCGATCAGAATATCCGCGCGGCGGCCTACCACGCGGGGATGACTAACGAGCAGCGTGCGTGGGTTCAAGAAGCGTTCCAGCGCGATGACGTGCAAATCGTGGTCGCCACCGTGGCGTTCGGTATGGGGATCAACAAACCCAACGTGCGCTTTGTGGTGCATTACGACATTCCGCGCAATATCGAGTCCTACTATCAGGAAACGGGGCGCGCCGGCCGTGATGGTCTGCCTGCAGAAGCCGTCATGTTCTATGACCCGTCTGACATTGGCTGGCTGCATCGCTGTCTGGAAGAAAAGCCCGAAGGGCCTCAAAAGCAGGTGGAGAGCCACAAGCTCAACGCCATGGGCGCGTTTGCAGAAGCGTTAACGTGCCGCCGCTTGGTGCTGTTGAATTACTTTGGTGAGTATCGCGAGAAGCCGTGCGGCAACTGTGATATCTGCCTTGACCCACCGACAATGTTTGATGGCACCGAAGTGTCGCAAAAAGCCCTGTCCTGTGTGTATCGCGTCAACCAAAGCTTTGGGGTGGGTTACACGGTGGAAGTGCTTCGCGGTATGCAAAATCAGCGCATCAAAGACCACGGCCACGACAAAGTCAGTACTTATGGTATTGGTAAAGATTCCAGCCACGAGTATTGGGTCAGCATCTATCGCCAGCTTATTCACCGTGGCTATCTGGTGCAGAACATTGCCAGAAGCTCTGTGCTGCAATTAACCGAAGAGGCGCGTCCGGTGCTTCGTGGCGAAATCGCTTTGGAGTTGGCAGTACCACGTCTGGGTCTGTCGCCGCGTTCGAAAGCGGACAAACTGGGTAAACGCAACTACGACAAGAAGCTCTTTGCCAAGCTTCGTAAGCTGCGTAAGGCAATTGCGGATGAAGAAGACATCCCGCCATACGTGGTGTTTAACGACGCGACCTTGATTGAAATGGCCGAGATGATCCCTACCTCGCAAGGTGAGATGTTGGCGGTCAACGGCGTCGGTCAGCGCAAACTAGAAAAATACGGTGATGTCTTCTTGGATGTCATCGAAGACCACATCACCTTAGGATCAGACAGCGCGAGTTATGGATAACAGGCTTTTTTCGCTCTCTCATTTCGACGCCGAGGAAGGGCGTCTGGTACTGGCCGCCGACGGGCTGGATTTTGACAACACAGAAACCTATCTCGAGGCGTTTTGCCAATTGATCGGTGCCAGTGTGTCAGACAAGCAAACCGATGCCGATCTGCATTCTTGGCTCGTCAACTTTGAAGGTATGCGCTTTATGCTAAAAGGCGAGCACTACAGTGCCAGTGTGTGGTTGGAAAAGCTCGATGCTGACGGTGATGATGAGCTCGCTTTCTTGCACGGATGGCTCTCCAAACTGCTTTCTTAAGCCTCTTTTCTCCGCGGGTTGTCAGTAAAAAGAATTGCTGTATAATTCGCCACCTCTTAACCAGTCAGACCCAAAAATCTGGCTAATTAGTAATCTTGGGTTCCCTCGCCCCCAATGACAAAAAGGTTCACAATGAGCACTTTTACGCCTGCGCAACAGCGCAAAGCCCTTTCTTATTTGGTGGTTTTCCACCTTATTATCATTGCGTCAAGCAACTACTTGGTACAGCTGCCTTTCACCATTTTTGGTTTCCACACCACTTGGGGCGCGTTTACCTTCCCGTTTATTTTCCTGGCGACTGATCTGACTGTCCGTATTTACGGTGCAGGCATGGCGCGTAAGATCATTTTCAGTGTGATGGTGCCATCGCTGCTGATCTCTTACGTCCTCTCTGTGTTGTTCTTCCAAGGACAATATCAGGGTCTGGGTCACCTGATGGAATTTAACCTGTTTGTTGCCCGCATCGCAGTGGCGAGCTTTATGGCTTACCTGCTCGGTCAAATCCTCGACATTCATGTGTTCAACCGTCTGCGCCAAACCAAACAATGGTGGGTGGCTCCAAGCTGCTCAACGCTGTTCGGTAACGCTATCGACACCTTGGCGTTCTTTGCTATCGCGTTTTACAACAGCCCAGATGCCTTTATGGCAGCGAACTGGACTGAAATCGCGCTAGTGGACTACGCGTTCAAACTGGTGATCAGCCTTGGCCTGTTTGTTCCTATGTACGGTGTGTTGCTGAACTATCTGGTTAGCCGCATCACGCAAGTGAACCAAGCGGTTGAAACCAAGTTGGTATAACACCGACAGCGAAAGATTGAGGGAAGAAGAGCCGATCGTGAGATCGGCTTTTTTTATGTCTGCGGGTTCATACGAAACGCTATAATCGAAAAACAGGCGAGATGACGCCCATGCAACAAGGAACTCCCTCATGATTATTCGAGAAGGCACGCTGGCGGAAGCGGTGAACGTGCTCGGCCAAATCGATGAATTTGCTCGTCAGGAAACGCTAGAATCACTCAAAAAACGCATTGGTGACAAACCCTTTCTCGTTCTGGTGGCCGATCAGGACGGCGAGTTGGTTGGGGTAAAAATTGGCTATCAGTTGGATGATGACTGTTTTTATAGCTGGCTGGGTGGCGTGACCAAACACGGTCGCCGCCGAGGTGTCGCGCAAGGACTGCTTCATGCGCAAGAGCGATGGGTGGCAAAGCATGGCTACCGAAGTATTCGTGTGAAGTCGAGAAACTGCTTTGCAGGCATGCTGTGTCTGCTGCTGAACAATCATTACCAAGTGGAACATCTCGAAAAGAAAGATTCACTGGATCAATACCGGCTTCATTTTGTGAAGAAGATCACGCAAGGCGCATAAAGCAGCAAAAAAGGCAAAAACATGCTTGCAGATGATAATGAGAATGATTATTGTTTAATTGTTCCGCGGCGATACGCAATCTCTTCGCTACTGAACACACGACATTGCTCACATTGCTTCCAGTATATGTTTTTGCATGAGACGCTAACGCAAGTTACGTTTTCAACTGATGCAGGCGACGCCCTCCAAAAGGCGTCGCTTTTTTCTTTTCTGGCTTATGCCAATTCCACCAGTTTTTTTACCAACTTATTGATACCTGATGCTGCTTCACTGACGGAAGTCGCCAGCATGTATGCTGGGGTGGAGAGCACGCGGCGACTTTGATCCAACACGAAGTCATCCACAGGGCAATCGATGTGTTCACCGCCCATGGCATTGAACGCTGCGGCTGTATCAGGATCGGTACCAATAGTGCCCTTGGCACCGGGACCGTATACGCTAGGGATCAAGATCGGCGAGATACACACATAACCCGCAGGCTTGTCTGCCTTGGCAAACGCGGTACAAGCTTCCAGCACCTGATCGTGCACCGCCATGTTGGCACCGTTTACCGCAAAGTCGCTCAAATTTTTGGCAACGCCAAAGCCACCAGGCAGGAGCAGGGCATCAAAGTCAGCAGGGTTGAGTGCGGTGAGCGGTTGGATGTTCCCACGCGCGATGCGAGCGGCCTCGTCGAGGACGTTGCGTGTCTCGGTCGATTCTTCACCTGCGCGGTGATTAATCACATGGTGCTGCTCGACATCAGGGGCGAAGCAATGCCAGCTTGCGCCAGATTGTTCGATGGCAAGCAAGGAGAGCACGGATTCATGGATTTCTGCGCCATCGTAAACACCACATCCTGAGAGAATTACAGCCACTTTTTTCATCATCTAGTCCTCGGGGCATTGTTTGCTGGGTACGATCAAATTACATGTCGTCGCTGGGTGAGTAGACAGAGTATGCATAAACAATCGCCAAATTACCGAAATTTTGCACCTTGTGAGATCGCCAACAAAAAATCGGTGATCAGGAAAAAATATTGAATAACTCGCAGTGGGAGAGAATTTCTTTTTCCACAGTCGATGATCTACGATCGATCCTGATCATGATCAAAGCATGATGTTTAAGTGTATAAATTATAAAGATTTAATTTTGTGAATTTGAGAAAAATGCGCTGCGATCTGAAAGGCTAAAAATAAATACCAACAAACTTATCCACAGGAGTGTCTGGTTTAAACTGTGGTGGAAAATGATATTCACAGAGGAAATTGTTCTTTTTGACCATTATGGCGTCAGTTAGGGCTGTTTGGTTGGGTTTATATCGCACACAGATATCACATTCGTGGGTACACAGTTCTTTCGAGTCATGGCATCCTTAGCCATCAATCATTTTCAGGTTAGCTTATAACGTTATGGCGACGACTTCTGATAACCCGTTGATCCTGGTCGACGGCTCTTCTTACCTTTACCGCGCGTATCACGCCTCTCCTAACTTGACCAACCCGAAGGGCGAACCAACGGGAGCCGTATATGGTGTGGTCAACATGCTTCGCAGCCTGGTAAAACAGTACCCACAGTCAAATGTGGCAGTGATCTTCGATGCGAAGGGCAAAACATTCCGTGATGACATGTACGCAGAGTACAAGGCCAATCGTCCGCCAATGCCGGATGATCTGCGCAGCCAGATCGCGCCGCTGCACCAGATCATCGAAGCGATGGGCTTTCCAATGCTGGTTATTGAAGGCGTCGAAGCGGATGACGTTATCGGTACCTTAGCGGATCAAGGTTCTAAAGCGGGCATGCCAATTCTTATCAGCACCGGTGATAAAGACTTGGCGCAGCTGGTGGATGAGAACGTCACACTGATCAACACCATGACCAACGTCATCATGAATCCGCAAGGCGTTCACGACAAATACGGCTTTGGCCCAGAACACATCATCGATTACTTGGCCTGATGGGTGACAAGGTCGATAACATTCCGGGCGTACCGGGTGTCGGTGAGAAGACGGCGACAGCCTTATCGCGGGTATCGGTGGTCTGGATGCGCTGTTTGAGAACTTAGATAAGATTGCGGATCTGGGTTTCCGTGGTTCAAAGACCATGGCGAAGAAGCTGGAAGACAATAAAGAAAACGCGTATCTCTCTTACCAGCTTGCAACCATCAAACTAGATTGTGAACTGCCATACAAACCTGAAGAGCTGGTTAACCGCAGTGCGGACAATGAAAAGCTGGTTGAGCTGTTCACTGAACTGAACTTCAAACGCTGGTTGGCAGAAGCACAAAGCGGCAGCGCAGGTGTGGATGCGGTGGCCGAGCGTGCGTCTTCAGGCGCAAGTGCACCGGCGGCTGAAAAGGCCGAGGTGACCTTTGAAGCGGCCTCGATTGATCGCAGCCAGTACGAAACCATTCTGACCGAAGAAGCCTTCCGCGCATGGATGGACAAGCTAGATAAAACGGATGTTGTGGCGTTCGACACTGAAACCGATAGCTTGGATTACATGGAAGCGAACCTCGTGGGTATCTCTTTTGCAGTTGCAGAAGGTGAGGCGGCGTATCTGCCACTGGCGCACGATTATCTGGATGCACCTAAGCAGCTTGATCGCGACTGGGTACTGGCCGAGATGAAACCTTGGCTAGAAAATGCCGGCGCATTGAAGGTAGGCCAGAACCTGAAATATGACGCGAGCGTGTTGGCGCGTTACGACATTGCGATGAAAGGCATTGCTTACGACACCATGTTGGAGTCATACGTGTTTAACAGTGTGGCAGGCAAGCACGACATGGACAGTCTGGCGATGCGTTACCTGCAGCATAAGTGCATCAGCTTTGAAGAGATTGCCGGTAAAGGTAAAAAACAACTGACCTTTAACCAAATCGAGATGGATCAAGCATCGCCGTATGCCGCTGAAGATGCCGATGTGACGCTACGTCTGCACAATGTGTTGATGGCACACCTCAAAGCGGATGAGAAACTCAAGGTTATCTTTGAGCAATACGAAATGCCGCTGGTGCCAGTGCTGTCGCGCATGGAACGTCATGGCGTCTTGATCAGTGCTGAAATGCTGGCGCAGCAATCTCAAGAAATCGCGGTTCGTTTGGACGAGCTCGAAAAAGAAGCCTTTGAGCTGGCGGGTGAAGAATTTAATTTGGCTTCACCAAAACAGCTTCAAGCTATCTTGTTTGAAAAGATGGGTCTGCCAGTGGTGAAGAAAACCCCATCAGGCACACCCTCTACCAATGAAGAAGTGCTGCAAGAGCTGGCACTGGACTACCCGCTGCCAAAACGCATTTTGGAATACCGAGGTCTGGCGAAACTGAAATCGACCTACACCGACAAGCTGCCAAAAATGGTGAAACCGGCAACAGGCCGCGTGCACACCTCTTACCATCAAGCCGTCACGGCAACCGGTCGTTTGTCATCAACCGATCCAAACCTGCAGAACATTCCAATTCGTAACGACGAAGGCCGTCGTATTCGTCAGGCGTTTATCGCACCCGCGGACAAAACCATTCTGGCTGTCGACTACTCGCAAATCGAACTGCGCATCATGGCGCACCTGTCAGGTGACGAAGCCCTGATTGACGCGTTCCGTCACGGTAAAGACATCCACAGTGCGACGGCGGCTGAGGTGATGGGCATTGATATCAGTGATGTCACCTCGGAAATGCGTCGCCGCGCGAAAGCCATCAACTTCGGTCTTATCTATGGCATGAGTGCTTTTGGTCTGGCGAAGCAGTTGGGTATTCCGCGTGGTGAAGCGCAGCAATATATGGAGCGTTACTTTGAACGCTACCCAGGTGTGCGCCAATACATGGAATCAACGCGTCTGCAGGCATCGGAGCAAGGCTACGTTGAGACTATCTTTGGGCGTCGTTTGCAACTGCCAGAAATCAAATCAAGCAATGCAATGCGCCGTAAAGGGGCTGAGCGTGCGGCTATCAACGCCCCAATGCAGGGTACGGCTGCGGATATCATCAAGCGTGCAATGATTTTGGTGGATGCGTGGATTCAGACCCAACCGGAAGGGCGTGTTGCTTGATCATGCAAGTACACGATGAATTGGTTCTGGAAGTAGATACCGCACATCTGACGGACGTTGAGCAACAAGTTTGTAAGCTGATGGAGTCTGCGGCATTGCTCGAAGTTCCATTGGTTGCTGAGTCTGGAAGCGGCGAAAACTGGGATCAGGCGCATTAATACGCACCTTTGAGCGCGATGTGAATCACATAAGCACTTAAATTTTATAGCGAAAAAAGCCCGTAAAAACGGGCTTTTTTTATGCATGTGGACAAACAAATGAAAACAAAATGACCGAAATTATGAAAAAAACTACGTAAAGGGTTTTCTTAATCGGCCATTTGATATACAGTAAATGACGTAGGGTACAGAGGTAAGATGTTCTATCTTTCAGACCTTTTGTTTCACGTTATTGGATTTAGCTGATTCAGCAGCCCCGGTTGACGAATGTCGACCGGGGCATTTTTTATGTGTCAAATTCCACTTCGCGTCCTTTCGTTTAACTCCAATTAAATCCTTTAAATACAATGATATATAAAGTAACTCTTTATTGTGGTCGTATTTTGTTACCTTTTATTAGAGTAATTACTTTAAATTGGGCGCAGTGACGTTATAATGACCACTGCTTCTTGTTCTTGATGTGATTCGGTGGCTTGTTACTGACTTTTGACAGGCGACCACACGTTATTTCTAGCCGATTTGAATGTTCAAATCGGTTTTTTTTTGCTCATCTTATTCTGTAACTCACTTCCAGCTCATTTGTCATGAAACAACATGTAGCAAACTTGATATTTATCATTAAAAAATAAGTTTAAGCAAAATGTTAAAACATGATTTTTATCAGTCGCTTAATGGCGGTGTTTGAAAGGGGAGTTGAGCGATGAGGGAAAGATACGCGGTGTTTGGTTGGCTCAAACTTGCAGGGTTGGGAAATATCACTGACACTCAGTGTATAACGACTAAAACAAACCTCCTATTTCTCTCCCGTTACCCCACCCATGAGGTGGGGTTTTTATTTCGAAAGCTATCGTCCGTGAAAGGGGCGATTTATGCTCCAGCTTCCGCGTTGTCGTCGCCTGCTTCTACGTCTTCAACCATGCCTTCATACGTTGGGAAGTACCAACCATCTAGCTTCTTACGCAGTTTGTCGACGCCAATGCCTTTCAGTGATGAATACAATTCAACTTCCACATCACCACCAAAGTCTTTCGCTGCTTCACGCACTTTGGTCAACTCCGCTTTGCGTGCACCGCTTTTCAGCTTGTCACATTTGGTCAGCAGAGCCAGAACAGGCAAATTACTGTCTACGGCCCAGAAAATCAGGTCCTGATCCAATTCTTTCAGTGGGTGACGAATGTCCATCAATACCACCAAGCCTTTTAGCTGTTGGCGTTTTTGCAGGTATTCACCCAGTGACTTTTGCCATTTTTTCTTCATTTCCAGAGGAACTTGCGCAAAGCCATAGCCTGGAAGGTCAACAATGTGGCATCCCTCATCCACTTTAAACAGGTTGATCAATTGTGTGCGACCCGGCGTTTTACTGGTTTTAACTAGACTTTTATTGTCACACAATCTATTGATAGAACTAGACTTACCTGCGTTAGAGCGACCCGCAAAGGCAACTTCAATGCCTGTGTCAGCTGGCAGCGCACGGATGTCGGGTGCACTGGTGATAAAGTGGGTCTTGCGATAGTTGAGTGAAGGATTCACTGTTAACTCCGTCTCGACTTTATGTAGTCGACTGATTACTTTTATGTGAAATTGTGTAAAATGAACGTGCTCGGTTTTTGCTCAACGATTGTATCACGAAGACGTGAGCACCGTGGTATTGGAAGCTTGATAATTATAAACGGAATGTCATGAAGAAATTAGCGCTACTACTCACCTTACTTGCGAGTTTTACCGCCCATGCGCAGGGAGATGCAGAAGCAGGTAAAGCAAAATCAGCCACTTGCGCCGCATGCCACAGTGCTGACGGCAACAGTCTTATCCCTGCAAATCCTGTGTTGGCTGGCCAACACGAAAAATATCTGTTTAAGCAGTTAAAAGAATTCAAGCTCGGTATGCAAACTGGCGGCGAACAAGGCCGTTACAATGCTGTGATGGCAGGCATGGTTGCACCGCTGTCTGAGCAAGACATGGCAGACCTTGCAGCATTCTATGCATCACAAACTGCCAAACCTGGCACCACACCTGAATCGGCTATCGAAGTGGGTGAAGAGCTTTACCTCGCCGGTGACAAAGAGCGCGGCATCGCAGCATGTATCGCTTGTCATGGTCCGCGTGGTAACGGTACTGCACTGTCAGGCTTCCCGAAAATCTCTGGTCAGCATGCTGAATACGTTCAGGCGCAGTTGGTCATGTTCCGTGATGGCGTGCGTAACAACGACCTCAACGGCATGATGCAAATCGTTGCGGCCAAGCTCACTGACAAAGAAATCGAAGCGATTTCGCAATATGTGGGTGGTCTGCACTAAGCGTTTCGCTTTACAGACACAGTGAAGAAAAAGGCAGCTTAGCTGCCTTTTTTTGTTTTTATTGCCTATTTTTCCATGGTGTTTGTAAGCGATCCGCCATTCGAAGCCTAGAAAGTTGCCTGAAAATTTGCCGTTTTTTATTTTTTTGTTCTATCTTTCATAGAGATAAACAAGACATGCTTTATCGCTATGTCTGAATTGTGATGCATCGCCTGTTTTACATCTCAGAGATACGTAAACTTATCTATGTCGACAGGGAGCTCGACAGGGAAAAGGACAATCAGGACGATATCGCAGGGCAGCGGTAAGGATTCAAACGGAATTTGGCGTGGAACGCTCAGTGATCAGGGTTGATTGCAGTCTGGATGACTAACGTGTGAAGGGATCACACGACAGGACACCTTCAGGACGAAGGAAAGGACACACACCAGGATGGTGACGAAAACAGGGTGTTTGTGAGTAGATAACTCAAATAAAAATGGCAGGATGCCTTATTGCAAACGGAAAATTGTTCACCGGGATGTGGTGTTGCTGTTAGGGATGAAAACGGTAAATACCGTTCTTAGGAACGCTATAGAGCGACAGGCTTTGCCTGTCGCTTTTTTCTTATTCAACTTTCTGCTACATTTCCGCCATTCAATTTGGTGTAGAAATCCCCATGTCACTTGAATGCCCTCTATGTAGATCAGCGGATGTTGCTGATTTCGAGCAGGATAGACGCCGTCGCTACTTTCGTTGTCAGGATTGTTATCTGGTCTTTGCAGACCCAGACTGCCTGCTGCCGCCGGAAGAAGAAAAAGCCGTATACGATCAGCATGAAAATTTTGTTGAAGATGAAGCTACCGCGCTTTCCTGAATCGCCTTGCTTCACCTTTGATGCAACGGCTCGGTGAGGGAACCTTTCAAGGATTAGACTTTGGGTGTGGCCCTGGCCCAGCATTGGCAGCAATGCTGACAGAAGCCAGCCATGACATGACAATCTATGATCCCTATTTCGCGCCCAATGCGACTGCATTGGAGAAGACATATGACTTTGTCACCTGCACCGAAGCAATTGAACACTTTTACACACCTCACAAGGAATGGAGACTGTTGCTGAGTTTGGTTAAGCCCGGAGGCTGGTTGGCTTTTATGACCAAACTTGTGATCGATGCTGATGCTTTCAAAAGCTGGCATTACAAAAACGACCCAACCCACGTGAGCTTCTTCAGTCGCGAAACGTTTAGCTTCTTAGCAGACCGTGATGGTCTTGACGTGGACTTTGTTGGTAACGACGTAATATTACTGAGGAAGAGAAACGAATGACCCGCAAGAAAAAAGGCCGCAAAGTTGGCTCTGAAGGGCCAGCACAATACAACGAAAAGTCACTGAGCCGCGATGATGTTGCTGCTCTGGCTCGTAAGCGCAAAAACAAGCGCAAAGGCCTGAAAGCTGGCTCTCGCCACTCTGGTGGTAAAGAAGAGCAAATACGTATTGCGCAGCAACAACGCGACCCGCGTCTTGGCAGCAAAAAGCCAATTCAATTGGTTGTTGAAGCGAAGCCGCATCCAAAATCTGCCGCTGCGAAGAAAGCACGCAAACTGAGTGCTGAGCAAGAGCTGGAGATGCTGGAAAATGATGCACAACTAAATGTGCTGCTCGACCGTATTGAAAACGGTGAGAAGCTGGGTGCTGGTCTACAGTCTTACGTGGATGAGAAACTGGATCGCATCGAAGCATTGATGAAGCAGCTAGGCATCTTCGACGAAGAAGAGCCAGAAGTAGAAGAAAAGCCGAAGCAATCGAAACGCCGTGGCGATGACGATTTGCTGGCTGAGTTTGAAAACTTCAAATTTGATCAGGAGTAAGTGTTGGAGACTCTTCCTTTAGGTGTCGTTGCCCTTGGTGGCGCAATCATTCTTGGACTGGCAACTTATGCAGGCTGGCTGTTGGCGAAATTGCGTCAACAAACCAAAGCACAAGAAACCGCAATGAATGACGCGATCAAACAGCGCAACTTGAAAATCATTGAAAGTGTAGATGTGATTGCATTGGCAACATTGCAAGAGCAGTGTGATTTGTCGGAAGCGGCTATTCGCCTTTACATGATCATGGACCACCTACAAGGAGAGAAACGCGTCGATTATCCTGCGCGTTTTCCGGCACTGTATGAATTGTACGACGTGGTGAAAGACATGCCGCGCGGTGATGCACGCAAAACGATCCCTAAAAAGGAGCGTATGCGTCATGACATGAACCGCATGAAGGCAGAGTCTCGACTCCAGCAAGCCATTCATACCGAACTGGAAGAGATTTTGGCATTTACCGGTGCCAAAATGACCCCAGTGAGCACCCTGGCAAGTTGATCACTACGATCAGCTCAACAGATTTATCGGGCTGAGCTCGAGAAAGATTCATCCGCGACCGGAGAGTGTGTAAAAATACGCCTGAGCAAATTAGCTCTGGTGCATTACCTCTCCGGTTGTTTATTTTGGCGGGAACATAGATGTCTAAGCAGCAAATCATTTGGGACCAGGCACTGATTGAGAAGTACAACTACTCAGGGCCTCGTTATACGTCCTATCCGACCGCACTGGAATTCCACGAAGTGTTCACGGCGGCGGAATTTGATATGGCGTGTACCCAGTATCCTGAGCGCAACTTGTCGCTCTACGTACACATCCCATTTTGCCATACCCTTTGCTACTACTGCGGCTGTAACAAGGTCGTGACCCGTCATGCGCACAAAGCGGATGAATATCTGGATGCACTGGAGCACGAAATTCGTCAACGCGCTTACTTGCTGCGTGAGCGCAACGTGACTCAGCTGCACTGGGGCGGCGGTACGCCAACCTTCCTGACCAAAGCGCAAATCTCTCGCTTGATGACCTTGCTTCGTCAAGAGTTCCGTTTGTCAGCGGACGCCGAAATCAGCATCGAAGTTGACCCGCGTGAAATCGAGCTGGATGTCCTCGACCACCTGCGTGCAGAAGGGTTTAACCGTCTGAGCATCGGTGTGCAGGATTTCGACAAGGCCGTTCAAAAAGCGGTTAACCGTGAGCAAGATGAAGGTTTCATCAAAGCCATGGTAGAGCGTGCAAAAGAACTTGGCTTCCGTTCGACGAATCTGGATTTGATTTACGGCCTGCCGCACCAAAATGGTGAGACGTTCGCGAAAACACTCGAGCAAGTGCTGGCGATGAAGCCGGGACGTTTGTCCGTGTTTAACTACGCACACTTGCCACAACTGTTTGCTGCGCAGCGTAAGATAAAAGAAGACACCTTGCCGTCACCGCGTGAAAAATTGGCGATGCTGGAGCAAACCATCACCACGCTCACAGATGCAGGCTACCAGTTTATCGGCATGGACCACTTTGCACTGCCGGATGATGAACTGGCCGTTGCACAGCGTGAAGGCATCCTTCACCGCAACTTCCAAGGCTACACCACGCAAGGCGACTGTGACCTATTGGGTATGGGCGTGTCGGCGATTTCCATGATTGGTGATTGCTATGCACAGAACCAAAAAGAGCTGAAAAAGTACTACCAGCAGGTGGACGAGCAGCGTCATGCGTTGTGGAAAGGCGTGATGTTGGACGGTGATGACTTGCTGCGCCGTGAAGTGATCAAATCGCTGATCTGTAATTTCTCACTCGACAAGCGTGCGATTGAGCGCGAATTTGATGTGAGCTTTGACAGCTACTTTGCCGAAGACTTGGATTTGCTGAAGTGCTTTATCGACGATGAGTTGGTGACTGTCACGGCAGATACTATCGAGGTGACGTTGAAAGGCCGCTTGCTGATCCGCAACATCTGCATGTGCTTTGACACCTACTTACGTGACCGTGCTCGTCAGCAGCAATTCTCTCGTGTGATCTGATTTTTCAGTTCCAGAGATAGCAAAAAAGCCGCATTAGCGGCTTTTTTTGTGGCAAGTGATGCGCGAGTTATCGCTTATACACCACTACCAATACTGAACACAGCCAGTACCACAGCAAGTGCTGCCGCTGCCAGTTGACCTGGACCCGCAGCAACAATTTCATTCACAGTCAGCATTGCGTCGAACATAGGACGTCTCATCCGGCGTTGTTAGTTGATTGAAGCGGCGGCATTGTACGTGAGTTTTGCACAAAAAAACACCGGCCTTTGCCGGTGCTTTCAAATAAATTTTTAGGCTGGGAGACGCTTAACCGCGCGCTTGTGCTTTCGCTCTCAACTCCGCTTTTTCACTGTCAGACAAGAATGCGATGTCCAGTCCGTTTTCTTGAAGCTGAGTGATTTGTGCTGCCGTTAGGCTGCGCCCAGTGCTGCCACTTCGTACTCGTGAGGCAGCTCAATACCTGATACCGCTGGATCGTCAGTGTTCAGGGTTGCCAGGATACCGTGGTCGAGGAACTGCTTCACAGGGTGACTTTCCAGTGACGCGACTGTGCTGGTTTGCACGTTCGACGTCAGGCAAGATTCAATACCGATACGGTGCTTTGCCAAGTAATCCATCAGTGCTAGGTCTTCAATGGCTTTCACGCCGTGACCGATACGCGTTGCACCCAGTTCGTTGATGGCTTGCCACATGCTTTCTGCACCCGCGGCTTCACCCGCATGAACCGTGACGTTCAGATTCGCGGCACGCACTTTGGCAAAGTGGTCGTTGAACTGATGACCCGGCTGACCCAGCTCATCACCGGCTAAGTCGATAGCGACCAGATGCTGTTTCAGTGCCAGCAGTGCGTCGAGCTCTTGCATGCAGGCGTCAACGCCGAAGGTACGGCTCATGATACCGATAAGGTTGGTTTTCACGCCGAAGTTACGGCTGCCTGCAGCAACGCCGTCGACAATGGCTTCCACCACACCTTGGACTGGCAGCTTGTGCTTCATCGCCATGTAGTATGGTGAGAAACGCAGCTCGGCGTAATCGATACGTGCATTGAGTGCGTCTTCCACGTTCTCGTAAGCCACACGACGTACCGCATCCAGATCGCCCAATACAGCCACACCCCAATCCAGTTTGGACAGGAAGCCAACCAGATCCGGCTCGTTAGACATCACTTGAACGTGTGGACGAAGTGCTTCAATGGTATCGGCAGGCAGTGCCATACCAAACTTCTGTCCCAGTTCCAGAATGGTGCTAATGCGAATATTGCCATCAAGATGACGGTGCAGATCCGTCAACGGAAGGTGGGTAGCGATCATAAAATTATCCTTATATTTACTTTTCGCAATTATAAGGGCTATGAACAAGATCGTCAGTACAGCTTCAGGGACAATCCGCCCAAAAGGGCGGAATTGGTTAACTTGTTTACTGTTTGTGTTGATATTTTGCGCTAACTCGCAATGGGGTTAGGGCATTTGAAGCTCTTTCAGCTTACGCGTGAGCGTGTTTCGGCCCCAGCCAAGCAGCTTTGCAGCTTCCTGTTTGTGGCCACGTGTGTGGCTTAACGCCTCTCGCAGCAAGATACGTTCAAATTCGGGCAGGGCTTCACGCAGCAGATTTTCATCACCGTTAACCAGAGAGCTTTTCGCCCATTTCGATAACGCCATCTGCCAACTGTCGCCTTCACCGTTCATGTTGCCACCGGCTTCAGGCTGCATCAGCTCTGGGGGTAAATCTTCCGGCAGAATTTCTTTACCGCTCGCCATCACCGTGAGCCAACGACAGATATTCTCAAGCTGGCGCACATTGCCCGGCCAAGGCAGGGACGAAATTAACTCCAACGTCGCTGGATGCAGAGACTTCACTTCAATATCCAGCTCATCTGAGGCACGTTTGAGGAAATGCTTGGCCAACTGGCCAATGTCCTGACGACGCTCACGCAGGGGCGGCAGGTGCACACGAATGACGTTTAGACGGTGGAACAAGTCTTCACGGAAGGTACCGTCGGCAACCAGCTTTTCAAGGTTTTGGTGGGTTGCTGCGATGATGCGCACATCCACTTTGATAGCCTGATGACCGCCGACACGGTAAAACTGGCCGTCGGCCAACACGCGCAACAAGCGGGTTTGAATATCGAGCGGCATGTCGCCGATTTCATCGAGGAACAAGGTGCCGCCATTGGCTTGTTCAAAGCGTCCCTGACGCACGCTATTTGCACCGGTGAAGGCACCTTTCTCGTGACCAAACAGCTCGGACTCAATCAAATCTTTAGGTATAGCCGCCATGTTCAAGGCAATGAAGGCGTTGCTTGAGCGCGGACTGTGGCGGTGCAGCGCGTGCGCGACCAGCTCTTTACCAGTACCGGACTCGCCGTTGATCAGCACCGAAATCGACGAGCGAGACAAACGGCCGATAGCACGAAACACTTCTTGCATCGACGGGGCTTCACCAATGATTTCCGGTACGGCTTCTTTGGACTCTTTCGGTGCGCGCTGACGTTTTTGCTCTTGGCTGTGTGAGACAGCGCGTTCGACCAGTGCGACCGCTTCGTCGATATCAAAGGGTTTTGGCAGGTATTCGAATGCACCTTTTTGGTACGCGCTGACCGCCGCATCCAAGTCAGAGTGAGCGGTCATGATGATAACGGGCAGTGTTGGGTATTCATCCTGCAGGCGGTTTAAAAGGGTGAAGCCGTCTGTGCCCGGCATACGAATGTCTGAGACCAGCACATCGGGCACTTCGCGGTTGAGTCCTTCTAACACACTGTCTGCATCGGCAAAGGTCTCACATGCCATTCCAGCCGCATTTAGAGTGCGCTCTAAAACCCAGCGGATGGAGCTGTCATCGTCAACAACCCAAATAAGTCCTTTGCTCATGATTTCCCCTTAACGTTTGATCGGTAGCAAGATGGTAAAAGTGGTTTGCCCAGGCCAGCTATTCACGAGAATTTTTCCTTTGTGCTGATCGACAAGGTTTCGAGTGATGGATAAGCCAAGCCCTGTGCCGCCCGGGCGACCAGATACCATGGGATAAAACAAGGTGTCCTGAATGTCAGGACTGATACCCGGACCGTTGTCCGTGATATCGATGCGCGCAGCTAAGCGATGTCGCTTGCCGTTTATCACCACCTGATGTTCGGTGCGTGTGCGCAATGTGATTTCGCCTTGTGGCGTGTCTTGAAGAATTTCGGCCGCGTTGCTGACGACATTCAGCAAGGCTTGCTCAAGCTGATCGGGATCCATTTCCAAATCCGGCAAGCTCGGGTCGTAGTCACGGTGAATCGTGATCTCGCCTGCACTGAGTTCGACCAACTGACGCACTTTTTCCAGCACAACGTGGATGTTTTCTTGTTGGCGGTGCCCCGGACGTTGAGGGCCCAAGAGACGATCCACCAAGTTTCTCAAGCGGTCGGCTTGCTCAATGATAATGCGGGTGTATTCACTGAGGCTTGGGTCAGGCAGCATTTTTTCTAGCAGCTGTGCTGCGCCGCGAAGACCGCCCAGCGGGTTTTTGATTTCGTGGGCAAGGCCGCGCACCAACTCTTTCGCCGCTTGTTGCTGAGCTTGCTGTTGCAGCTCTTTGCTGATCTGTTGCTGGTGACCAATGGCTTTAAGTTCAACCAGCATCGAACTGCTGCGCTCCCATTGCAGTGGACTGGCACTGAGTTCTACTTTGCGCTGGTTGCCATCGATGACCAGAGTGACATCGCTGTCAGTTAGTCCTTGACCAGTGGCAAGGGTTTCTTGCACCTGCGCTAAATCAATCGAACAATGCTGAATCACATCGGAAAGAGGCTGTTCGCGAAGGCGACGGGCACTGAGGCAGAACAATTGTTCTGCCGCGGGGTTAGCGTAGGTCACGACAAAGTTCTCGTCGAGAACGACGACTGCCGTGATCAAATTGTCCATGACTGATTCAATAAGCGTGGCCACAAAACCTTCCTAATTGGCTGCACCATGTTGGTGCAATCAAGTTTACCCGATAGTCCGTGTTTGTGCAGCGTATTAGGTCCGCTTTTTGCAACAAGCCCGACAAAGGATAGAGTCGGAAGGATTACAACGGCTTAGGTGTTGCCTTTGGCGGTGTTTTGCGATGAATATTTCGGTGCAAAAACACGGTGACTGACTTCGATGTTGCAATTACCTTGCCATCTTGCAGAAGTTGCACCTTGATTGCGTGTTCGCCGCGATCCACATTGTTCAATTCTATGGATAAACCTTGTTGAGCCTTCTGGGCTTTGCCATCAATCACGGCACGTACGCTTTGGCCTTTGCCCAAAGGCAGGTCAGTGGTCAGTGAAAGAGAGATGTTTCCCTCGTTGTTGCGAATGGTTTCTTCATCAAGCGGGGAAAGCAGCAATACATCCGTGGCGGATGGAGCCTCAGGCTCTGGCGGAACAGGGGGCGCATCTGGTGAAGGCGGCGCTACAACTTGCGGGCTGGTGGACAGCGGAATGTCTTTGAGTTCGATTTCCAGTTCAAGGCTGACCTCAGGGGGAGAGTCACTAAAGTGCACTACACCATTTTCATCGACCCAGCGGTAGTATGAGCCCGCGACTGAAGGGGCTGATATTGCACAACAAAGAAGCAAAGCACCGACGATGCGCATGTGTTTATCCTTGAGTAAAAAAAGATATTCTGCGCCTAAACACCTGAACCACAATAGAAAAAGGGCTCGCTTGTGAGCGAGCCCTTTGATTTCCGAGCAACCCGGCAGGAATTACACTGAGTAGTACAGTTCGAATTCCAGTGGGTGAGTCGTCATGTTCACTTTCTCTACGTCTTGAGATTTCAGAGCGATGTAAGAATCGATGAAATCATCAGAGAATACGCCACCTGCAGTCAGGAACTCACGGTCGTCGCTCAGTGCTTGCAGAGCTTGCTGCAGAGACTCAGCTACTGTTGGGATTTCTGCTGCTTCTTCTGCTGGCAGGTCGTACAGGTCTTTGTCCATTGCATCGCCAGGGTGGATCTTGTTCTTAATACCGTCAAGACCAGCCATCAGCAGTGATGCAAACGCCAGGTATGGGTTTGCTGCTGGATCTGGGAAGCGAGCTTCGATACGGCGCGCTTTCGGGCTTGGTACCACTGGGATACGGATAGAAGCTGAACGGTTACGTGCAGAGTATGCCAGCATAACTGGTGCTTCGAAGCCAGGAACCAGACGCTTGTATGAGTTGGTTGATGGGTTCGCAAATGCGTTGATTGCACGTGCGTGTTTGATGATACCACCGATGTAGTACAGAGCTGTTTCAGACAGACCGCCGTACTTGTCGCCAGCAAACAGGTTTTGACCGTCTTTTGCCAGAGATTGGTGAACGTGCATACCAGAACCGTTGTCGCCAACCAGTGGTTTAGGCATGAAAGTCGCTGTTTTACCGAATGCGTGAGCAACGTTATGAACAACGTACTTGTAGATTTGGATTTCGTCCGCTTTTGAGGTCAGGGTGTTGAAACGCGTTGCGATTTCGTTCTGACCTGCAGTAGCAACTTCGTGGTGGTGTGCTTCAACAACCAGACCCATCTCTTCCATTACCAGACACATTGCTGAACGGATGTCTTGTGATGAATCAACTGGTGCTACTGGGAAGTAACCACCTTTCACGCCTGGACGGTGACCTTTGTTGCCGCCTTCGATAGAAGAACCGCTGTTCCATTTCGCTTCTACGTCATCGATCTTGTAGAAAGAACCTGACATGTCTGTGTGGAATTTCACGTCGTCAAACAAGAAGAACTCTGGCTCTGGACCTACCAGAACAGTGTCTGCGATACCAGTAGAGCGCATGTAGTCTTCAGCGCGTTTTGCGATTGAACGTGGATCGCGGTCGTAGCCTTGCATAGTCGCAGGCTCAAGGATGTCACAACGGATGTTCAGTGTGCTGTCTTCAGTGAATGGGTCCAGCACTGCGGTAGATGCGTCTGGCATCATAACCATGTCTGATTCGTTAATGCCTTTCCAGCCCGCTACAGAAGAACCGTCAAACATCTTACCGTCTTCGAAGAAGTCTGCGTCTACTTGGTGTGCAGGGATAGAGATGTGCTGCTCTTTACCTTTGGTATCGGTGAAGCGCAGGTCAACAAATTTAACTTCGTGCTCTTGGATTAAGGCGAGTACGTTTTCTACTGACATGTGAATAAACCTCCGGTGTCATTGTTCTCTAAAATGGCGAGTTGGCTTAGGTGCGCCCCACCAAAAAATGGTCTGAACTCCCTAAAGCGAAAACCGTGCCAAGTTTAAAATTCCCGTAATTGCCTATGTTTAGGCGATTTAGTGCCACAAAGGTGCAAATATGTGATCACTTTTGGTGCGCGTCCGCACTATCTTGGTGCAAGGAAGGATTGCGTCCTTATCGCAACCATTTCGCAGCGGTTGCTTAACGTTGTCAATCACTGTTGTCTGAGTTTTGAGAAAGGTTGCTTGAGCTGTGATCTGGATCGGAGTCCTATGTTTTGCCTGCATGTGGCGCATAAATCTCCCGCGCAGGGCGAAAAATGGCGGCGTCCTACCATTTTTCACCTGCCAGTTTGTGTGTCATAGCTAAGGCGAAACGAATATAAATCGATCATAGGTCACATAGTTCGTGGGTTTTGAGTAAAAATCTGTTAAATTACGGCCGTTTTTTTAATCAAGTGGCGGTGAGTGCCTCATCTACTAATAGATGATGGCTTTTGACGACACATCTTTTTTGAGTGAAAGAGAACCCATGTCTACCTTACAGATAGATAAACTGAGAAACATCGCGATCATCGCGCACGTTGACCACGGTAAAACTACCCTGGTTGACAAACTGCTTCAGCAGTCTGGCACCCTGGAAACGCGTGGCGAGCACGAAGAACGCGTCATGGACTCGAACGACATCGAGAAAGAGCGTGGCATTACCATTCTGGCGAAGAACACCGCTATTAACTGGAATGACTACCGTATCAACATCGTAGATACCCCAGGACACGCCGATTTCGGTGGTGAAGTTGAGCGTATCATGTCGATGGTTGACTCAGTTCTGCTGATCGTTGACGCGGTTGACGGCCCGATGCCACAAACCCGTTTCGTAACGCAAAAAGCGTTCGCACACGGTCTGAAGCCAATCGTTGTTATCAACAAAATCGACCGTCCTGGCGCGCGTCCTGACTGGGTTATGGATCAGGTGTTTGACCTGTTCGACAACCTGGGTGCAACTGACGAGCAGCTGGACTTCCAAGTGGTTTACGCATCAGCACTGAACGGTTGGGCGACCCTGGAAGAAGGCGAGACTGGCGAAAACATGGAACCACTGTTCCAAGCTATCGTTGATAACGTATCAGCACCAGAAGTTGATATTGACGGCTCTCTGCAAATGCAGATCTCTCAGCTGGACTACAGCTCTTACGTTGGCGTTATCGGTGTTGGCCGTGTGACCCGTGGTTCTGTAAAACCTAACCAACAAGTGACCATCGTAGGTGCTGACGGTAAGACCCGTAACGGTAAAGTCGGTACTGTACTGGGTTACCTGGGCCTTGAGCGTCATGACGTTGCATCTGCAGCAGCAGGCGACATCATCGCAATCACTGGCCTTGGCGAGCTGAAAATCTCTGACACTATCTGTGACGTAAACGCGGTTGAAGCACTGCCAGCGCTGTCAGTTGACGAACCAACTGTAACCATGACGTTCCAGGTAAACACCTCTCCTTTCGCAGGTAAAGAAGGTAAGTTCGTGACCTCACGTAACATCCTTGAGCGTCTGCAGAAAGAGCTGGTACACAACGTTGCACTGCGCGTTGAAGAAACTGAAGACCCAGATAAATTCCGTGTATCTGGTCGTGGTGAACTGCACCTGTCTATCCTGATCGAAAACATGCGTCGTGAAGGTTTCGAGCTAGCTGTATCTCGTCCAGAAGTAATTCTGAAAGAAGAAGATGGCCAGCTGATGGAACCGTTTGAGACCGTGACCATCGACGTGCAAGAAGAGCACCAGGGCGGCATCATGGAGAAAATCGGCCTGCGTAAAGGTGAGCTGACTGACATGTCTCCAGACGGTAAAGGTCGTGTGCGTATGGACTTCATCATGCCATCTCGTGGCCTGATCGGTTTCCAAACTGAGTTCATGACCCTGACTTCAGGTTCAGGTCTGATGTACCACACTTACGACCACTACGGTCCGCACAAAGGTGGCAACATCGGTCAACGTAACAACGGCGTACTGATTGCAAACGCAGCGGGTAAAGCCCTGACTAACGCCCTGTTCAACCTGCAAGAGCGCGGTCGTCTGTTCATCGGTCACGGTGTAGAAGTTTACGAAGGTATGGTTATCGGTATCCACAGCCGTGACAACGACCTGACTGTTAACGCCCTGAAAGGTAAGCAGCTGACTAACGTACGTGCATCAGGTACTGATGACGCGCAGGTTCTGACTACGCCAATCAAATACACCCTTGAGCAAGCTCTTGAGTTTATCGATGACGACGAACTGGTAGAAGTAACACCAGAAAGCATCCGTATTCGTAAGAAACTGCTGACTGAAACTGACCGTAAGCGCGCATCTCGCGGCGCGAAGTAATCGTCAGTTTAAAGACATAAGAAAGCCTCCCAGTTGGGAGGCTTTTTTTTTGCGTAAAATCTGCTACTTCGCGACTTTGTTATAGATAAACAGCAGAATAAGTGCACCTACCGTCGCCATGACAATACTGCCAATACTTAATCCGCCTGTCGTGCCAATACCAATCAAGGTACTGACCCAGCCACCGACAACGGCACCTGCGATGCCCAGTAGCGTTGTCATGATGAATCCGCCACCGTCTTTCCCAGGCATAATCCACTTCGCCAGAATGCCGGCGAGAAGCCCAAGAATGATCCAGGAAATAATGCTCATGTGTTCTCCTCCAGGTTGAGAGACAGAACGAAATCGTTCTGTTGAATGCAGGCATATCTTTGCCTGCCAAAACCTTAAAGGAATTTGTCTCACATGTTGTGTCTCAACCTAGAGAATAAGCGAACACTAATTTAGTTTTTCAATGTCGCCAAGAAGCGCTCGGATTCTGCAATCGCCGCTTGCATGTCTTTGATCGCTCGATTGATTTCTTGCTCCAATCCTGCAAATTCACCTTTCAGTGCACCTATGGCCGCCGCATTCAAATTATGTTTAAGATACAGGGCGTTATCGCGTAGTGTGTCCAGTACGGGTTCCATTTTGCTTTCTGCTTTTTTCATGGCAGACAACATCTGGTGGTAGCTGCGTTCGGTTTCTTTGAGTTTGCGCTCGCTTTCACGGCGCAGTTTGGCACTGGAATAGAGCGAGAGCTCTTCTTGCCATTCATCGAACAGGGCATCGGAAACGTCTTCGACCGCGCTAATGCGCTCTTTGACGTTATCCACTGCTGCTTCGCTTTCTTCATACTGGTCGTTGATGGTGTTATACATGGCTTCTAACTCGCCGCCATCAAAGTGGGTCAATGCCGTCAGCGCATCGAGTGCACTGGTGAATTGCTCACTGGCATCTTGCTGCGCCTCAGAGGCGGCTTCGACGCGGTCAGCCATGATGTCGCGTTTGTGGATGCCGACTTTTTCCATCGTGGCATAGTAGGCAGACTGGCACCCTGAGAGCGCGAAAATAAGAAACAGCGAGGAGAGAAGACGCACGGTAAACTCCTTGAATTGTGGGTGAATACGCAAGCTATCTGAAATATGCATCTTCAGATTGTTTGGGTATATGATTACTTTCTTAAGAAAAAACTATGGTTGAAGCTGTGGAACGACTCAAGCATTCTTTGCTCAGGATGGGACATATCCTGTTTGCTTTTGCAAGACACCTTGTATTACGTGTAAGTCACGATCGGTTGACGGTCAGCGCAGGGCACATGGCGTATGTGACCTTGTTATCGTTGGTTCCTTTGATCACCGTCGTATTGTCTGCACTGTCTATCTTCCCAAGCTTTGCTGACGCCGGCGAGCAGATAAAATCTTTCGTGCTACATAACTTTGTTCCCGCATCGAGTGAGGTGCTGGAACAATACCTGAATGAGTTTGTTGCCAACGCAGGCAAGATGACTGCCGTGGGTGTGGGTTTTCTGTTTGTGGTGGCACTGATGTTGATTTCAGCCATTGATGCCAGTTTGAACTACATCTGGCGAGTGAAGCACAAGCGCGCGCCCGTGATTTCGTTTTCCATTTACTGGATGGTACTGACGTTAGGGCCTGTGATGGTGGGCACCAGTATCGGTGTGAGCTCTTACTTGGGCTCTTTGAACCTGCTTAACGTGGAAGGCAGTGAAATGTGGGCACCGCAGCTTTTGCGCTTGCTGCCATTTACCTTAACCACCTTGGCGTTCTTTGGTTTGTACACCTTAGTACCGAACCGACGGGTGGTGATCTGGCACGCGCTGACAGGTGCTGTGTTCGCCAGTTTGCTGTTTGAGTTCAGTAAGAAGGGCTTTTCCATCTATGTGGCGAAGTTCCCGTCCTATGAGTTGATCTACGGGGCATTGGCGGTCATTCCGCTGTTGTTCGTGTGGGTTTATCTCAGTTGGTGTATTGTCCTGTTGGGGGCGGAAGTCACCGCCTCTTTGGGTGAGCGAAGCCTTTGGTACTCGCCGGAAAAAGATCCAAATACACAGTCTATTGATAATTAAGATGATAAAGAGGGAGCTGGTATGATTGCGCTTATTCAGCGAGTCAGCGAAGCCAATGTAGTGGTTGATGGCAAAGTAGTTGGTGCGATTGGCAAAGGGTTGCTGGTGCTGTTGGGCGTGGAGAAAGGCGATGACGACAAGAAAGCGCATCGCTTGCACGAGAAGGTTCTCGGTTACCGCATCTTCGGTGACGAGAACGACAAGATGAACCTCAACGTTCAGCAAGCAGGTGGTGACGTGCTGGTGGTTTCTCAGTTCACGCTGGCCGCAGACACCAAAAAAGGCATGCGCCCAAGCTTTAATGGCGCGCCGCCAGCCGAAGCCGAGCGTCTTTACGACGTCTTCTCACAATACTGTCGCGATAGCGGTGTTCGTACTGAAAACGGCATTTTTGCGGCGGACATGAAGGTGAGTTTGGTCAATGATGGCCCAGTGACCTTCTGGCTTCAGGTCTAATTTCACCACGTCGCTTTATCGAGTAACACGGGTTCACAGGGAGAGGAACGGCATGTTTCGATTGGTTACCCCAACCAAAGACAACGAGCTTCAGGCGTACTACCACTTTCGGTGGAAGATGCTGCGTGAACCTTGGCGACAGCCCGAAGGCTCCGAGCGTGATGCCTATGATGTCGGCTCGCATCACCGCATGATCATCGACACCAAAGGCGAGCCGATTGCGATTGGCCGCCTTTACCTTACCCCAGATAACGACGGACAAATTCGCTATATGGCGGTTGCGCCTCAATACCGCGGTCGTGGCCTTGGTGCCCTCATTTTGATGGCATTGGAATCCCTTGCTCGTCAGGAAGGAGCAAAGCGTTTGGTGTGTAACTCCCGTGAGGATGCGATTGGGTTTTACAGTTCAAATGGTTTCGTAAACCAAGGCGATCTTAGCGAGGAGCGCGGTCCTGTCCGTCACCAACAAATGCTCAAGCCGCTCGACCCAATGTCAGACGTGGTTCGACGTCCAGAGTGGTGCCAAGAGTTGCAACACCGTTGGCAGCAACAAATTCCCATCAGCGACAAAATGGGTGTGCGTATTTCTCAGTTCACGGGTTACCGTTTTGAGGTAGCTGCATTGCTCAACGCCAACCTTAATCCGCACCAAACCATGTTTGCTGGCAGCGTGTTTAGCATGGCCACCTTGGCGGGCTGGGGCATGGTGTGGCTGATGATGAAAGAGCGTCAACTCTCCGCGAGTATTGTGCTGGCGGACAGCCATATTCGTTATGGTAAGCCAGTGACAGAGCGTCCGCGCGCGCAGTCTCACTCGATAACTTGAGTGGGGATCTCGACCGATTGGCGAGTGGCCGAAAAGCGCGCGTGAAGATGGAAGTGACCATCTACAGCGGCGATGATGTTGCGGGCACCTTTGTCGGCACTTATGTCTTGTTGCCCGAAGCGCAATCCGATGAAGATGACGGTCAGACTCAGACCTTGCTGTTCGGATAAGGCTGCTTTGCTTTAGCGCGTTATTTCTTCGATAACTGCACGTCCGCCTCGCCGGACACCAAATCCCAACGTCCCGATAAGTTCAGGCTCTGGTTGTTTTCTTTGATGACAACCGGTGCAAGGTGATGCGGCCGCGATCGGCAAGCAGTGTGATCCCGCCGGTTGCCAGTGGCCTTGGTTCGGCACTTTCATCACGCATCCGATGGTTGATCACGCTGAGAACACCTTGAGACAGGGATTGCCCCTTGTCGGCATTGATCCACATGCGATGTGGTGTGGCGGACAATTCGCCACTCAGGCTGTAAGCAAAGCTGTCTTCATCGCTCGCAAGTCCCGATAGCGACACGTCGATGTCGTGCTCGCCGTTAATACCTAGCGGCAAGCCTATCCAACGCAGGTACAAATCATTTGGAATACTGAGTCCGCTTGCCGTCACATGCCAAGGTGCACTGGACTTGGAAAGGTCAATGTCGGCTTTAGCGGAAAGCTGGCCTTGGATAAAGGACAGCGATAGCGGGTCGAGTTGCCACTTGCCGTTGTCGCTTTTCATTGAAAAGTAAGGTGATGACACAGGAATGCGGTTGATGCTGGCACTTGCAGCACTGGCCGACAGTTTGCCGTGCCAAAGTCCAGATTCCCCCCCTTTTTTCACTGTGAGGTTTTGGCCGCGAAGGTTCAGACCAACCACTTGGAGCGGGAATGTAGGGTCGAGGTGCACCACACTGGTGTGTTTGATGGTGACGTTATCCAGTGAAATGTCCTTGAGTGCTGAAAGCGCGCCGAGGCTTGATTGAAACACCTGGTCCTCGGCATTGAGGCTCAAACCGCTCACGATAAGGTTATCGAGTTCGAGCGCGCTAGGGCTCAGCGTGCCCGCGAAAGAGAGAAAGCCCTCTTCATCAAATTTGGTGGAAAAGGCGTTAACCTCAATACCTGCACCAGACAGCGACGCTTCGGCTAGCATGTCGGTCATCACCCAATCGTTATAACGCAGCAAGCTGGTATTAAATGACAGAAGTGCGGACGTGGTGGAGAACAGCGGTTGCCCTTGTCGCAAGGTGACGCCTTGTAACGATGCGTTCAAGTGCTCGACGGTGACGGTATCAAACGAGGCACTGATATCGAGCAAATCTAGACGACGGAAAGTGATTTCGTTGTCTTTGGTAAACGCCTGCCACTGTTCAACCACGCGAGTTAACGCGTCGGAGTGCTCCAATTGCGCGTCACTTAATGTCAGCTGGTGGAAGAGCCATTGGCGCGAGTCGGCCAAGGTTGCGCTGCCCGTGATGTTGCCCCAAGGGCTGTTAAACGAAATGCCCCAGATTTCCCATGCGTCATCGTCTCTTTCGCTGTCGAGCAAAAGGTTGCTGATTGGCAGGCCGTCGACTTCCACCATGGGCGTCGAGAACAGGAATTGCCCTTGCCAGTCTCCCCATGGCGACGCGCTGTTCTGCCAGTCGGTCAATTGAATGGCGGCTTCTTTAAAGGCCACGGTTTTACCTGCGTAGCTAATATCATCAAGGGCCATGTGTTTGATGATGAGTGCCTTAGGCAGAGATTGTTGCCATTGGTCTGTAAAGGTTGCACCTTTGATCACGACACTGTTTAGCGTGGGCTCGCTGCCAATAAAAGAAAGCGGTGCAAAGGACGCGGCCACATAGTTGGCGCGATAGCTGTCAGCCCCCGTTTCATCCTTACTGTTAAGCAGTTCGGGTTGAATAAAGGTCAGGGTGAAAGGCTTAGTGATGTCGTAGCGAAGCTCATCGGCCGTGAGTTCATAGTCAGAGAAAGTGCTGACGGCGTGTTTTGCCATCGTCAGGCCATATTGCGTATGCAGCAGTGCAACGACCGTAAGCAGGGCCACCGCAACAACAATAATGACGGATGCAAACAACTTGGCGAGCAATCGCATGGCGAGTCAGTCTCTCTTTATACCGTGCTTGAAACCGTAAAATAGGGAGCATCAAACAAGGTAAGTGTTCGGTATAGAAGGCGTGAAGCCCCGTGTTTACTTGAGGTTGGCGTAAAAAACACCATTATTCAAGAAGTAAAGAAAGAGCGCGTGAAGCAAGATAAAGAAAAGCCCCCATAAGGGGGCTTTTGTGTTTTTCCGTGTAATCTGGGATTACAGTTGTGGACCAGCTTGAACCAGTGCTTGGCCTTCTGCAGTGTCTGTGTATTTCTCAAAGTTCTTCACGAAGCGTTGAGCCAGATCTTCTGCTTTGCTTTCCCATTGTAGTGGGTCAACGTAGGTGTCACGTGGGTCAAGGATTTCTGGGTCAACGCCAGGCAGTTTGGTAGGAACTTCCAGGTTGAACACAGGGATTTGTTTGGTCTCAGCTTTTTCGATTGAGCCATCCAGAATCGCATCGATGATCGCGCGGGTATCTTTGATAGAGATACGTTTTCCAGAGCCGTTCCAACCGGTGTTAACCAGGTACGCTTCTGCGCCAACTGCTTCCATACGCTTAACCAGTACTTCTGCATACTTGGTTGGGTGCAGCGTCAGGAACGCATTACCGAAACACGCTGAGAAGGTTGGTGTTGGTTCGGTGATACCACGCTCAGTACCTGCCAGTTTCGCGGTGAAGCCAGACAGGAAGTGGTACTTAGTTTGCTCTGGAGTCAGTTTAGACACTGGAGGCAGAACACCGAATGCGTCAGCAGACAGGAAGATAACCTTGTTCGCATGACCGCCTTTAGACACAGGCTTAACGATGTTTTCGATGTGGTAGATAGGGTAAGAAACACGGGTGTTTTCAGTTTTCGAACCGTCATCGAAATCGATAGAACCGTCGTTGCGAACCGTTACGTTTTCTAGCAGCGCATCACGACGGATTGCATTGTAGATGTCTGGCTCAGCTTCTTTAGACAGTTTGATGGTTTTTGCGTAACAGCCGCCTTCGAAGTTGAAGACGCCGTTGTCATCCCAACCGTGCTCATCGTCACCGATCAGTGCACGTTTAGGGTCAGTAGACAGCGTTGTTTTACCTGTACCAGACAGGCCAAAGAACACTGCAACGTCGCCTTCTTTGCCCATGTTTGCAGAACAGTGCATTGATGCAATGTCTTTCAGCGGAAGGAAGTAGTTCATCATTGCGAACATACCTTTCTTCATTTCGCCGCCGTACCAGGTACCGCCGATCAGCTGCATGCGCTCAGTCAGGTTAAAGACAGTGAAGTTTTCAGAGTTCAGACCGTGCTCTTCCCACTTCTCGTTGACGCATTTCGCACCGTTCATTACCACGAAATCAGGCTCAAAGCTTTCCAGCTCTTCTTCTGTTGGGCGGATGAACATGTTTTTCACGAAGTGCGCTTGCCACGCTACTTCAGTCACAACACGGATGCTTAGGCGGGTATCAGGGTTTGCACCACAGTAACCGTCAATCACAAACAGACGTTTGCCAGACAGCTGAGCGGTAACGAGGGCTTTAAGATCATCCCATACGTGCTGGTCAATTGGCTTATTATCGTTCTTGCCTTGATCCGACCACCACATGGTGTCGCGGGTAGTATCGTCGCGCACAATGTATTTGTCTTTAGGAGAGCGACCAGTAAAGATACCAGTGTCTACAGAGACAGCACCAAGCTCGGTAACAATCCCTCTTTCGTAGCCTTCCAGTTCTGGTTTCGTTTCTTCAACAAAAAGTTGTTCATATGTAGGGTTACGAACAATCTCTTTTACATTGAAAAGACCGTGCTTTGACAAATCCATATTATTTGCAACCTTTTTCTCGACGTTCATGACAGTCATAGGTGCTCCTTGGGTAAGATGTAATTAACTGTCGTCCATGCTAGCAACCTGAACTGGGCAATTCAGGGATTCAATTCAAAAAATAACCACAAACAAATTAAGGGAATGTAATTCTCTTTTCCGTTGTGTCTTATTAATATTACCGCCTTGTTGCGCAGTTGTGCCACACCATATCGGTTATTATTTGTACAAAATTAAGCAGTTACAAATCAGCGTAGCTTTTGTGGGAAAATTGGGCAAATAAATAAAAAAACCGGCACAGAGGCCGGTTTTTGTGGGTTTTTTGAGCGTTAATTAATAAAGAAAATTATTAATGCACCGCGTCTGATGCTGGACCGTTTTGTTCGTAAAGTGCTGAAATATCAACAGAATCAAACTCGTAGTCTGCACCGCAGTAATCACAGTGAAGTTTAATGTTTCCCATCTCTTCGAGCATTTTTTGAACTTCTTGGCGATCAATCGCGACAATCGCTGAAGCACTGCGCTCGCGAGAGCATGAACACTTAAATGTCACGGTTTTTGGCTCGTAGACTTTTACATTTTCTTGGTGATACAAACGGTATAACACTTCTTCAGCGTCCAAAGTGAACAGTTCTTCGTTCTTCACGGTCTCTGTCAATTGCGCCAAATGGTCAAAATCTTGTTCGTTATTTCCTAGGCCGTCTGGCAGGATTTGAAGCAACATACCCGCTGCTTTATCTTGGCCGTCAACGTCACCAGTGCGAAGCCACAGACGGGTCTTCAACTGCTCTGAACGTGCGAAGTAATCTTCTAGGCAAGCTTCGAGTGTGTCAGCTTCCAAACCCACGATGCTTGGTAGCGTTCGCCTTGCTCTGGCTCGATGGTGATAACGATATTGCCTTTACCCAGCAGCTCTGGCAGCGTGCCTTCCGCTGGCACGTTGTCATTCCAACGCGCAGTGCCGCGAAGCACTTGGTTGTGGTTACCGTTGATCACTACCAGTGAAACAGGGCCATCACCTTGTAGTTGCACTGTGATGCTACCTTCGAATTTCAGGGTCGCAGTCAGCAGGCTGGTGGCTGTCATCAGCTCGCCCAGCAGTTTTTTCACAGGTGCAGGGTAGTCTTTGCCACCTGTCAGCTGTTGGAAAGAATCAGAGAGTTGAACCAGTTCGCCGCGTACTGAGACGCCATCGAACAAGTAACGGTGCAGACTGTCTTGTGCCATGGGATAACTTCTCCGGCGTTAATCGTTACTGTTTCTAAATTTAATAATATCGCGTCGCTGCTTTTTATCAGGACGACGATCTGGACTTGGATTGTGTGCATTCAGCTGACGTTCGAGAGTGCGTTGTTCACGTTTCGTCAAACTTTCATCTGTTTCGCGATAGAGGGTTTGGGCTTCCGGGGCACCACGGCGCTGTTCGCTGAGCTTTTCGATGACAACGACCTTCTCGTCGAAACCGAGTCTCAACTTAATTTCAGCTCCCACTTCGACGATTTTGCTCGGTTTGGAACGCTGACCGTTGTAGTGGACCTTGCCACCATCAATCATGTTTCTTGCTAGGGTGCGTGTTTTATAAAAACGGGCAGCCCATAGCCATTTATCCAACCTGACTTGTAAATTTTCGTCGTTTTTCTCGTGCTTGAAACCCACTAAACACCTCTCTAACGTATGGTGGCTAAACTTACCACGTTTACATAATACGATCAGCATCACAATTAGGGGTCTTATATGGTGTTTCATCGTCTAACTTTCAAGCCGCGATGGAATCATTTCCCCAAATTTTCGCACCTAGTTATCGGCAAGTGCACAGAAAAAGGGTAAATTGGAGAGTCAAGTTACTGAAGTTGAAACATAGATATACACTTCAAGTATTAGCTGAGTGACTTTGGAAAGTCGGCTTATAAAAACAGGAACAGCATGTCTTCGAATTTTGGGATGTCGCGTCTCGCGAATTTCGCGCAACCACAACTAGGGAAAGAGTTTCATACCCGTCTGGCAAAGTGGGTAGCACGCCTGTTGATTTTATTTCTGGCGTGGACGCTAGGCCGACTGATTTGGGTATGGTTTGAACCTGCCTCAACGCAACCCGCGGCGCAATCAAATCGTCCGTTTGTTGCTTCCACGACTGCGTCTCCTGCTTATCAAATTGATCAGCTTGCTCGTCATCAGTTATTTGGTGAATTCAATGCCAAGCTGCGCCAGTCGCACCGAAACCCGAGCCTGTGGTGGAAGCACCGAAAACACGCCTTAACTTAACTTTGGTAGGGTTGGTGGCAAGCTCGGAACCTGAACGCGGTCTTGCGGTTATCGCAAACCGTGGCTCACAGAAACATATGGGATTGGCGAGCCAATTGAAGGCACGCGCGTCACCTTACGTCAGGTACTAAATGACCGCGTCATTTTACGAAACAACGGCCGTGATGAAGCTTTGATGCTGGCGGGCGTTGATTACAACAAAGCAACGCCGCAGCGCCAGACTCGTCCTGCGGCACCGGCTGCACCAGCATCCAATGGCAGTGGGCCGGATCTAAGCTCAGTAAAAGCAGAGATCATCAATAACCCGCAAGCACTGTTGAAATACATCACCCTGTCTCGTGAACAAAACGAGTCAGGCCTTATTGGTTACCGACTGGGGCCTGGAAGTGACAACCGCTTGTTTAAAGAAGCTGGCCTACAGACTGGCGACATCGCGGTGGGAATTAACGGTGCGGATTTGACCAATCCCGCGGAAATGAACCGTATCTGGCAAAGTTTGTCTGATGCATCTGAAATCAGCCTAACCGTTCAGCGTGACGGTCAGTTGCACGAAATCTATATCAGTCTGTAAGTCAGACTGGAGACGGAGAATACAGTGAAAATCGGTAAGAAACGGAATGCTTGGCTCATCGCCGGTGTGCTTACCATGCAGAGCGTAGGAGTTTGGGCAGCAGAATTTAGCGCCAGCTTCAAAGGCACTGACATGCAAGAGTTCATCGAGATTGTTGGACGCAATCTCGAGAAGACCATCATTGTTGACCCTGCCGTGCGTGGAAAGGTCAATGTGCGCAGCTACGATGTGCTGAATGAAGAGCAGTACTACCAGTTTTTCCTTAATGTGCTCGAAGTCTACGGCTTTGCTGTGGTGGAGATGGAAAACGGTGTGCTGAAAGTTGTGCGCGACAAAGATGCCAAGCAATCTGCGGTGCCGGTTGTCGGGAACAACTCTGTGCAGGGCGATGCCATCATCACACGAGTGGTGTCGGTTAAGAACGTGACAGTACGAGAGCTGTCGCCTTTGCTGCGTCAGCTGATTGATAACGCCGGTGCCGGTAACGTTGTGCACTACGATCCAGCCAACGTCATCATGATCACGGGTAATGCTGCGGTAGTGAATCGTCTGGCGGAAATCATCGAGCGCGTCGACAAAGCCGGTGATACCGAAGTAGAGATCGTTAACCTCAAGCATGCCTCTGCCTCTGAAATGGTGCGCATTGTGGAATCGCTGCACAAGCAATCCGATGGCAAAAACGTACCTGCATTGCTCCAACCAAGTTTCGTTGCTGATGAACGTACTAACTCAGTGCTGATCTCTGGCGAACCACAAGTGCGAGAGCGTATTCGCAAACTGATTGCTCAGCTTGACCGCGAAATGGCAACCACGGGCAACAACCGCGTTATCTATCTTCGTTATGCAAAAGCCGAAGACGTGGTTGAAGTGTTGCAAGGTGTGTCAGAAAACCTGGTCGCAGAAAAGCAAGGCGGTCAGCGTCAGCCAAACGCAGCTGCCGGTGGCGAGGTGAAAATCTCTGCGCACAAAGGCACCAACGCATTAGTTATCACCGCGCCGCCTGACATCATGCGCGCGCTGGAAAGCGTGATTGCACAGTTGGATATCCGTCGTGCGCAGGTATTGATTGAAGCCATGATCGTGGAAATGTCGGAAAGTGACGGTGCGAACCTAGGTGTTCAGTGGGGCTCGCTTGACGGCGGCGGTATCCAGTTTGGTAACACGGGCGTGCCAATCACCAACTACTTGGCTGCGCAAGAAGAAGCAAAAGACACGACTACCACCGAGTCTCGCTTCGACAACAATAACAACTTGGTTGAAGTGCCAATCACTGAGTCGGGCGACCCAACCGCGATTGCTGAAGTGCTGGGCGGCGTGAGCGGCTTGGCGGCAGGTATCGTGATGGGCGACTGGACAGCACTGGTGACCGCAGTGTCGACCAACAGTGATTCAAACATCCTGTCTTCACCAAGTCTGATGGTTCTGGACAACGAAGAAGCGTCATTCATCGTGGGTGAAGAAGTGCCGGTTGTAACCGGTTCGGCCACAGGCTCAAACAACGACAACCCATTCCAGACCGTTGAGCGTAAGGACGTGGGCATCAAACTTAAGATCACGCCGCAAATCAACGAAGGTGATTCTGTTCAGCTGAACATCGAACAAGAAATCTCAAACGTACTGGGTGCGAGCGGTGCCGTGGACATTCGCTTTGGTAAGCGTCAATTGACCACCTCGGTCTTGGCGGCAGATCAGCAGATGATTGTCCTGAGTGGTTTGATTGATGAGCAGACCAATGAAAGCGAGCAGAAAGTGCCGCTGCTGGGTGACATTCCAATCTTGGGTCATCTGTTCAAGTCGACCTCGTCGGGTAAAACCAAACGCAACCTGATGCTGTTTATTAAGCCGACCATCATTCGCACAGGCTTGACGGCCGATGGCATCACACAGCGTAAGTACAACTATATCCGTGCTGAGCAAATCTACCGTGCACAGGAAGAAGTGAAACTGATGCCGGGCGTGACCACACCTGTGTTGCCTGAGTATGGTGCAGATCTGTCTATGCCTGCGGAAATACGCGCCATCATGGCGGAATTGAGGTAATCGCAGTATGGATACGGAACTGAACGAGTCAGAGATGGACATCGTGCAGGATATCGCACCAGACGTACCGCTAAGCACACTGCGTCTGCCGTTTGGTTTTGCCAAGCGGCACGGCGTGGTGGTCGAGCGCACGGAGCAAGGTTACTTGCTTTACTACCGCGACCAACCAAAACCGGCGGTACTGGCTGAAGTAAGGCGTGTCTTAGGACACGCTTTTACGCCTATAAAGCTGCTTGCTGACGAGTTTGATCCAAAGCTGACGCAGCTTTATCAACGCGACTCGTCAGAAGCGCAGCAACTGATGGAAGACATCGGTGCCGACAGTGATGACTTCTTCGCGCTGGCCGAAGAGCTACCGCAAAGTGAGGACTTACTCGAGTCCGAAGACGATGCGCCAATCATCAAGCTCATCAACGCCATGTTGGGTGAAGCCATCAAAGAAACGGCGTCTGATATTCACATCGAAACCTTTGAAAAGAGCCTGTCGATTCGTTTTCGTGTCGATGGCGTACTGCGTGAAGTGTTAAGCCCTAGCCGCAAACTGGCTCCGCTTCTGGTGTCACGTATCAAGGTTATGGCCCGACTTGATATCGCTGAAAAACGCGTGCCTCAGGATGGCCGTATTTCGCTGCGTATCGGTGGCCGTGCGGTAGATGTGCGTGTGTCCACCATGCCATCGTCTCACGGTGAGCGTGTGGTGTTGCGTCTTCTTGATAAAAACGCCACCCAGCTGGATTTAGAAAGTTTGGGTATGACGCGTGCGGTGCATGACAACTTCCAAACCTTGATTAAGCGTCCGCACGGTATTTTGCTGGTAACCGGTCCTACCGGTTCAGGTAAATCAACCACCCTGTATGCGGGCCTGACAGAGCTGAACAGCTCTGAGCGCAATATCTTGACCGTTGAAGACCCGATTGAATTTGATATCGACGGTATCGGTCAGACGCAAGTGAACACCAAAGTTGACATGACGTTTGCTCGCGGCCTTCGAGCGATTTTGCGTCAAGACCCCGACGTGGTGATGGTCGGTGAGATCCGTGACTTGGAAACCGCGCAGATTGCGGTGCAAGCCTCGCTGACGGGTCACTTGGTTATGTCGACCCTGCACACCAACACCGCAGTGGGCGCGTCACGCGTCTGCGTGACATGGGTATCGAGCCTTTCCTTGTGTCTTCTTCGCTGCTCGGCGTATTGGCTCAGCGTCTTATCCGTACCCTTTGTCCTACCTGTAAAGAGCCTTACGAAGCCGATGCGCAGAGTAAAGCCTGGTTTGATATGTCGCCGGATGAGCCATTGACCCTTTACAAAGCGACCGGCTGTAAAGCGTGTAACCACAAAGGCTATCGCGGCCGAACCGGTATTCACGAACTGTTGGTGGTGGATACGCAGGTGCAAGAGCTTATTCATAACGAAGAAGGTGAGCAGGCGATCGAGCGTTACATTCGCCAGAGCACGCCAAGTATCCGTGCAGATGGTTTGTCAAAGGTACGTGCCGGCCAAACCACGCTTGAAGAAGTCTTGCGTGTGACGCGGGAGGCTGATGGCAGCGTTTGAATACAAAGCGTTAAATGCCAAAGGCCGAACGGTCAAAGGGGTCATTGAAGCCGATACCGCAAGACAAGCGCGCCAGATGCTGCGTGAAAAGTCGCTGGTGCCAGTGGAAATTGCGCAATCGCACGAGAAAGAGCAGCAAACGCAATCCCAGTCAGTTGGCTTTAAACGCGGGATCAGCACCAGTGAACTGGCACTGTTGACCCGTCAGCTTGCTACCTTGGTGCAAGCAGCAATGCCGCTGGAAGAGTGTATTAAAGCGGTCGCCGAGCAATCGGAAAAGCAGCGTTTGAAAAACATGCTGACCGGCGTGCGAGCGCGTGTGGTGGAAGGTTACACCTTGGCTGACAGCTCGGTGACTACCCGCATGTGTTCGATCAACTGTTTCGCTCTATGGTGGCGGCAGGTGAAAAGTCCGGTCACTTAGGGCCTGTGCTTGAGCGACTTGCCGATTACGTCGAAAACCGCCAGACGGTAAAGAACAAACTCATTCAGGCGATGGTCTACCCAATCGTTCTGACTGTGGCAGCTATTGGTATCGTGGCTTTTTTGCTGGCAACCGTGGTGCCAGACATTGTTGGGCAGTTTGTCGATACGGGCACTGAGTTGCCGGGCATGACGCAAGCACTGCTGAACATCAGTGACTTTGTTACCAATTGGGGCTTGCTGCTGCTCGCAGTCATCATTGCGTTCATCTTCGGGGTGAAAACCATGCTCAGAAGCGAAAAGCGTCGCTTGGCTTGGGACAGACGCGTTCTGAGCCTGCCAGTGATTGGCCGCGTGGCGAGAGGGCTGAACACGTCGCGTTTCGCCCGCACCTTGTCGATTTGTACGTCGAGTGCCATTCCGCTTCTCGACGGTATGCGCGTCTCTGCCAATGTCATGACCAATACCTGGGTGAAAGCCAAGGTGCTGGAAGCATCCGATCGCGTTCGTGAAGGTTCAAGCCTTCGTGTGTCGCTCGAAAAGTCCAAGCTGTTTCCTCCCATGATGCTGCACATGATCGCCAGTGGTGAGCGAAGCGGTGAGCTAGAGCCCATGCTGACACGTGCGGCAGACAATCAGGACAGAGACTTTGAGTCACAGGTAAACATTGCGCTGGGCATTTTTGGTCCTGCGCTCATCATGGTCATGGCAGGAATGGTGTTGTTCATCGTCTTGGCGACACTGATGCCGATCATTCAACTACAAAACGTAATGGGTGCGTAACCCGAGTACGCTGCTTTGCAGCTTTTTTCAGGAGAGATAACACATGCAACGTCGTCAACAGGGTTTCACCCTGCTGGAAATCATGGTTGTGATTGTAATTTTGGGCGTATTGGCAAGTTTCGTTGCACCTAACCTGCTGGGTAACGTGGACAAGGCTGATCAACAAAAAGCCGTGACCGACATCAGTACATTGGAAGGGGCGATGGACATGTACCGTCTGGACAACAGCGTGTACCCAACCACCGACCAAGGTCTGGATGCGCTGGTGAACAAGCCAAGCAGCTCTCCAGAGCCACGCAACTACCGTCAAGATGGCTATGTGAAGCGTCTGCCTAAAGATCCTTGGGGCAACGACTACCAATACCTGAACCCAGGTGAGCACGGCACTGTTGATATCTTTACGCTAGGTGCTGACGGCCAAGAAGGCGGTGAAGGTATCAATCAGGATATCGGCAACTGGAACATGCTAGAGATCAACTGATCCATGAAGCGAGTTGGGCGCCGACGGGTTTTACATTGCTGGAGATCTTGCTGGTATTGCTGGTGCTAGGTCTCAGTGCAGCGTTTGTGGTGCCTAACCTGCCACAAGATAAAAGCGATGAGGTCAAAGAAGAGGCCAGTCGCTTTTATCAATTGGTGCAGCTTTGGACCGAGCAGGCATTGATATCGGGACAAACCTTTGGTCTTCGTGTCGATGACGACAAGTATCAGTTGTTTAAGCTGACGCCAGAAGATTGGGTGCCGGTCGAGAAAACGCGTACCAAAACCGATGTGAGCATGCCAGAAGGCATAGGGTTAGATCTGGAAGTCACGGGGTTCGTGGATGAAGAGGACCGTCTTTTCGACAGAGAAAGCCTGTTTGATGAAGATCTGTTTGTTGAGGAAGAAGACAAACCCAAACCGCCACAGGTGGTGCTGATGGGGAATGGCGAGATCATCCCGTTCAGCTTGACCTTTTTAGATGGCAAAAAGCGCCTTTGGCAAGTAACGGGTAACGATGTGGCAACCTTTGAAATGAAAAACCTCAATGAGGATAAAGAGTGAGAACGGCTCGCGGCTTTACCCTGATTGAAGTGCTGGTGGCGATGGCTGTGTTTGCCATTTCCGCCTTGGCCGTGATGAACGTAAGCAGCCAACAGGTGAATACCTGAGTGTGCTGGAAGAGAAAACGTTCGCCTCCATGGTGGCCGACAACCAACTTGCGCTGTTAATGCTGGAAGGCAAAGTGCCGTCATCTGAAAAGAACGGCAAGTCAGAGATGGCAGGGCGTGAGTGGTATTGGAGCATCAAGCCGATAGCGACAACGCAAAATACCCTGCGTGCGGTAGATGTGATTGTGTGGCAAGACGAGCGTAAACAAGGTGCGCTGGCGACGGTGAGAACCTATGTGCCGGCCAACTAACGTGAAAAGAACAAAAGGCTTCACCCTGATTGAAGTGCTGTTAGCACTGGCGATATTCGCCATGGTGGGGCTAGGCGTACAACAGGTTTTCAGCGGTGTGCTCAACAGTAATGAGCAGACCCAAGAGGCTGGCGATTCGCTAAAAACGCTTCAGCGTGCGCTGATCATCATGGACAGTGATTTTCGCCAGATGATGGCACGCCAATACCGCAATGGCGGTGAAGAAGCCGAAGAAAAATTGTTGGAGTTTGGCGATGACCTGTTGGACTCCGAATCACAAGGCATTCGCTTCGTGCGTGGCGGCTGGGTGAATCCACAACAGCTTTTCCCGCGTGGTGAAGTAGTGAAGGTAGGGTATCGCATACAAGACGACACCCTAGAGCGCATTCGCTGGATGTACGCCGATGACAGCTCGGCGGTAGAGCCTGCTGTGATGCCAGTGATGGATGGCGTGAAAGACATCAGTTTTGAAGTGCTAGGCGAAGATTCTTGGACCAAGAATTGGGATGCGCCAATGCAAATGCCAAAGGCTCTGCGCGTGAAGCTAGACACCGAACGGTATGGCGAGTTGACCCGCGTATACATTTTGCCTGAGCAGACATTAGAAAGTTCGGGTTCTTCGGGGATAACGCAATGATGAGGCGATCTTCCCGTCGTAGGCAGCAAGGTGTGGCCTTGCTGATTGTGCTGCTTTTTATGGCACTTGCTACCACGGTTGCCGTGAGCATGGCGAATCGCATGTTCGTGAACTTTAACCGTGCGGAAAGCCAGTTTCGCTATCAACAAGCCTATTGGTATACCCAATCGGTGGAGTCGTTGGCGCGCTTTGGTCTTGAAGAGAGTTTCGACAGCGACGATACCGTGACGCTGAGCCAGCCTTGGGCGGTGCGTGATCAGGTCTATCCGCTTGATGGCGGGCAGGCGACGGGTAGCGTGTTTGATAAGCAGGCGTGCTTTAACGTTAACGGCTTGAGAGACATTCAGCCAACAGACAACGGCACTAATCCGTTTCTAGTGGTGGCATTGCAGCAACTGATTGAGTCGCAAGATATCGACAGTTTTGAAGCGGAAACGGCCGCCGCTGCGACCTGGGAATACATAGATACCAACACTGGCGTGCAATCGCCGCTGGGTGTGGAAGACAGTGAGTACGAGGCGAGAAGCATCCCCCATGTGACGCCAAATGGTTACATGGCAGACATCTCCGAGTGGCGCGCCGTTAACGGCGTAACCCGTGAGATGTTTGATAAGGTCAGCCCGCTCCTGTGTGCATTGCCAAACAGCAATTTGGCGGTGAACGTGAATACCTTAACGGAGGAAGAGGCACCGATATTAAGTGCGATCTTCCATCCGAATTTGTCGGTGGACGATGCCAAACGCCTGATCGCCGAGCGCGATCCGGTTGATGGCTGGAAAGATGTAGCAAGTTTTCTTGCGGAGCCTTTGCTCTCTGATATCAATCAGGAAGACAGAGAAAAGCTTCAAAGCTATCTGGATGTTCGCAGCCGATATTTTGAATTAGACACAGAAATAACCCTCGACAGCACCGCACTGAGGTTGCGTTCGCTGTTGAAAAGGGATGATGAAGCACGGTAAGTGTAATCCGTCGCCGATTTGGAGGAATGAGTGAGCGAGATCCTGACAGTAAGGCTTAATAGTGACCCCAACGAGGTGATCCCTTGGTTGGTGTGGTCTGCAAGCCAGCAGGAAGTGATCGCCTCGGGTGAGGCTGAAAGCCTGTTGCAGCTAACGGATTATGCAAAAGAGCGAGATGTCATTGCATTGGCAGACTCAGCGGCCATCACCATGACCAAGGTTGCCATTCCGTCAGGCAGTGAGCGTCAGTTGGATGCTGTACTGCCGTACCTGCTTGAAGATGATTTGGCGCAAGACGTGGATGCACTCCATGTCTCTATGCTGGGTAAATCTGCTGAATCTGCCGACGTCGCTGTGATTGCACACAGTGTGATGAAACGGTGGATTGAAGAGTTGTCTGATGCGGGCATGGTGGTCAGAAAGCTGATCCCCGATGCTCTTTGCCTGCCGCTTCAAGAGGAAGGCATCTCAGCGGCAAAGCTGAATGACAGATGGTTGCTCCGCGTATCCGAGACTGAAGGTTGCGCCGTAGATGAAGGCTGGCTACCAATGTGGATGCGAAGCCTCAATGACCGTCAGGAAGATGAAACACCGTTGCCAGTGGTTAGCTATTCTGCGCTACCGGAAGATGCGGGCGACAATTGGCGCAGTGACCCGGCTGAAATGATCATGCTGTTGCTGGCGCAAGGTGCTGTTCAAAGTCGCTTTAACCTAATGGCGGGTCGCTACAAACCTCAGAATCAAATTCTTAAACACCTGCGTCCTTGGCGTGGTGCTGCTATTGCTGCGGGTTTGGTGCTTGCGGTGCTTGGCGGTGAGAAAGTGGTGAACATCTACCAGATGGAAGCACAAGCTGCACAACTTCGTGCCCAAAGTGAAGCGCGTGTGCGTGCCTTGTTGCCACAGAACCAGCGCATTCCAACAACCAGCTATATGCGAAGAATTGTGGAAAGCGAAGTGGGTCGCCTGTCTGGTGCGGGTGCACAAACGGGCGTGATGATTTGGATGTCGGAAATTGGTCCCTTGTTAGGCACAGTGCCGAGCATTGAGCTGGATTCATTGCGCTTTGACCAAGACCGCGGTGAGCTGCGCCTGAATGCGAGAGGCAAGGATTTCGGTGACTTTGAGAAGTTACGTGAAGCCTTTGCCGCAGAATTTTCTACCGAGCTTGGACAGCTGAGCCGCAACGATCAAAGCGTAACTGGCGCCTTTGTGCTGAAAAAGGAACAGTAAATGAAAGCACTTATCGCCTATTGGCAAAACCTGTCTCGCCGTGAGCAACGATTGTTAGGCGTTGCGCTGGTGGCATTGGCACTGGCGGGTCTTTACTGGGGAATTATCAGTCCACTGCAAGAACGCGCAGATGCCGCCAAACAGCAACTGGCGAATGAACAAAGCTTGCTGACGTGGGTCGAGAGCAAAGGCGCAGAAATCGAAGCGTTGCGCGCGGCGACGGGCAACCGTGGTCAGGTCAGTGCATTGCCGCTCAACCAGTCTGTTACCTCCAGCGTTAAACGGTTCAATCTTGAAATTTTACGCCTACAACCGCAACGAGAAGAGTTGCAGGTGTGGCTAAAGCCAATGCCTTTTAACACCTTGATTCGCTGGCTGGACTTCCTGTCGAAAACCCACGGTGTGGAAGTGAAGTTCATCGACTTGGGTAAGACAGATACCCAAGGCATGGTCGAAGTAAAACGTCTGCAACTGGGAAGAGGGTAGGATGAAACGCACGATAATCATGAGCCTCCTCTTCGTGTTGGTGCTGTTGGTCAGTGCCATTGTCCACATTCCGGCAAGTTTTGTGGTGCGCTACATGCCGCCCGTTCAGGGCCTGCAACTGGGCGCGGTGAGCGGCACGCTGTGGAATGGCACTGCGGCGAATTTGAATTGGCAAGGTCAGCCATTGGGTAAACTGAATTGGCAATTTAACCTGATGCCACTTTTGACAGGGAAGGCAGACGTTGCGATCCGCTTGTCCGGTGTGCCGGGTCTGTCAGCGCGTGGCAACGTAGGCTACGGCCTTTCCGGTGCCTATGCCAATAACCTCTTGTTCTCGACCTCTGCCAATGTGGTGCAGTCATTCATCCCATATCCAATGCCCGTCAGCCTAGCGGGGCAGTTTGACCTTACCTTGCGAGATTACCTGTTTACTAAACCGTTTTGTGATGTGCTTGAAGGCAATGTGGCATGGTCGCAAGGCAGTGTGACCTCTGAACTGGGTACGGTTGACCCAGGCCTTGTGGTGGCAGACCTGACGTGTGATGACGGGCGTCTGTCTCTCAATGGTGGCAGCAAGTCTGATGCATTAGAAACGGAATTTAGTCTGTTATTGTCGCCTGATCAGCGATATAACATGAATGGCTGGTTTGTGCCTGGCGACGCGTTACCTCAATCCATGCGAGGTGCGCTCAGCTTTGTGGGTCAACCAGACGAAGAAGGTCGCTATCGATTGAGCTTTAGCGGTTAGCCTGATAGCGGGAGAGGATCATCATGAAAAAGCTTATCGCCCCTGAGATATTATCAAAGGAAGTCGTAGCGAAGTCGCGCCTGTTTCAAATTGAGTCGTTGGATCTGAAATTCAGCAACGGCGAAGAGCGCACTTACGAGCGCATGAAGCCGAGTGGTCGCAGTGCCGTCATGATTGTGCCTGTCACAGAATCGGGCGATCTGTTGCTGGTACGAGAATATGCTGCCGGGACAGAGCGATATGAGCTAGGCTTTCCAAAGGGATTGGTTGATCTGGGTGAAACCGCACTGGAAGCGGCTAATCGAGAACTAAAAGAAGAAATTGGATTTGGTGCCAATCAACTGACTCCATTGAAAGAAGTGGTGCTCGCACCGTCTTACTTTTCAAGCAAAATGACCCTGTTTGTGGCGCAGGACCTGTATCCAGAGAAGCTCGAGGGCGATGAACCTGAGCCGTTGGAATTGGTTCGCTGGCCCGTCGCACAGGCAGAAGAATTAATAACTCATGTCGATTTTGGGGAAGCCCGCAGTATTACTGCATTGATGTTAGCCTTGAAATATCTCGAGGCGCGTTAGCTGTTTTTTGCACGTCGAGTGACGATAACTCGGATTCGCCAAGTCGTAGAGTGAGAGCCCAATGAGGAGTGCTACATGGAGCTGTCACAGCTACTTCAACCCGTGATAGAAATTGCCCGTGCGTCCGGACAAGTGATCTTGGACATTTACCAGCGCGGTGATTTTGAGAAGAAAGTAAAAAGCGATGATACGCCAGTGACCAGTGCCGACATGGCAGCACACAAGCTGGTGACTGAGCGTCTTTCTGCGCTGACGCCAGACATTCCTGTGTTGTCAGAAGAAGACGCCAGCATCCCGTTCAAAGACCGCGAAGGTTGGGAGCGTTACTGGCTGGTGGATCCGCTTGATGGCACGCAAGAGTTCATCGCGGGCAGCGGCGACTTCGCGACCATCATTGCGCTGGTGGAAAACAACCAACCTGTGATGGGTGTGGTGTATGGCCCAGTGTCTGGCGTGTCGTATTACGCTGCGAAAGGTCACGGTGCTTGGAAAATCATGCCTGATGGTGAAAAGCATCGCCTTTCTATTCTTAAGCATGAAGATGAGCTGGCATCCTTGTCGATAGCGATCAGTCGCCGTCAGGATATTAAAGCCATTACCGATCGCTTAGAGCCAAGCCGCAATTACGATTTGGTGCCCTTGGGCTCTGCCGCGCTAAAGTCTTGTCTGGTGGCCGAAGGTGCCGTGGATTGTTACCTGCGCTTAGGACCAACGGGCGAGTGGGACACTGCCGCGACGCAATGCATTGTGGAAGAAGCCGGTGGCCGTATCTTGGATATGACCTTGTCTCCGCTGTCTTACAACGAGCGTGACTCACTGGAAAACCCGAACTTCATCGTGTTGGGTGATACAGAACTGCCTTGGCGTCAAATCGTTCGCCTCGAAGGCTAACGCATCGCGATAAAGACAAGCCAAAGACCAAAAAAAACGGAGCGAACGCTCCGTTTTTTATGTTTTCCTTTCAATCAGAACAGCCGATTCAAGCCATTCAATGCGGCCACGCGATAGGCCTCTGCCATGGTCGGGTAGTTGAACGTGGTGTTGATGAAGTAATCCAGCGTATTACCTTCACCTTTTTGTTCAAAAATCGCTTGCCCGATGTGGATGATTTCCGCCGCACGCTCGCCGAAACAGTGAATGCCCAAGATTTCTTTGGTTTCACGGTGGAACAAGATTTTCAAACTGCCCACATCCATTCCCGCGATCTGTGCGCGAGCCAAGTGCTTGAATTGGGCGCGACCCACTTCATACGGCACTTTGTCTGCTGTCAGCTCTTGCTCGGTTTTGCCCACAGAGCTGATCTCTGGGATGGTGTAAATGCCTGTTGGGATATGGTCAATCAAGCGGCCCTTCGCCTGACCTTCGCAGATAGCTTGCGCCACGATGCGGCCTTGGTCATAGGCGGCACTGGCAAGGCTTGGGTAACCGATAACATCGCCTACCGCATAGATGTGCTCCACTTCGGTGCCGTAATTGTCGTTCACTTTTAGCTGGCCACGAGAGTCTGCTTTCAGTCCTACAGCCTTCAGGTTCAAGGAGTCCGTATTACCCGTTCTGCCGTTAGCGAACAGCAGACAGTCTGCCTTCATCTTCTTGCCCGATTGCAGATGCAAGATCACGCCATCTTTGGTGCCTTCAATTTTCTCGTAAGTTTCGTCGTTACGGATCAGTACGCCGCTGTTCCAGAAGTGGTAGGAAAGGGAGTCTGACATTTCATTATCGAGGAAAGACAACAGACGGTCACGGGTATTGATAAGATCTACCTTGATGCCGAGCCCGCGGAAAATCGACGCATATTCGCTGCCGATAACACCTGCTCCATAGATGATGACGTGGCGAGGTCGTGTTGCAGCGACAGGATAGAATCACTGTCGTAAACGCGTGGGTGTTTGAAATCGACATCTTTCGGGCGGTAAGGACGAGAGCCGGTGGCAATCACAAACTTGTCTGCCGTGTACTTGTCGACAGTACCGTCTTCCGCTTGCACTTCAATTTCATGTGTGCCGCTAAAACGCGCACTGCCGTGCAAAATGGTACAGAGGTTTCTGTCGTAAAAACCTTGGCGCATACGGGTTTGTTTGCCAATCACTGACTGGGCATGGCCTAGAATGGCAGAGAAGGTACTGTGAACTTGGCGGTTGTCGCCAGTATAAATCGGGCTTCGGTTAAACTCGATAATACGGCTGACAGTATGACGCAGTGCTTTAGAAGGAATGGTACCCCAGTGGGTACAGCCACCGCCGACGGTGCTTTCCTTTTCAATCACGGCGACCCGTAATCCTGCCTTGGTCAGACCCATGGCTGCACCTTCGCCGCCTGGGCCACTGCCGATAACAATGGCATCAAAATGGTTGATGGATTTCTGGGTCGCTTTGCTCATATCCGTATGACCTTTTGTTTTCATTATGTTAAGGGTAACGACATGATTGTAACGTTTGATAGGTGTTTCGAGAATCAAATCACTACTATTCAGCGTAGATGATCACGTAACTTTGGCGAAAAAGCAGACGTTCGCTTCATGATCATGGTGAGTTGCTAGTGATCTAACACAGGATTACTGAAACTCATCCGATCAGGAACTGAACTCACCGAAAAAACCGAGTATAGTTTGCTGTTAGATTTCATGAGGTAAACACTGGCGATGGGAATAAGAGCACAACAGAAAGAAAAAACCCGGCGAACGCTAATTGACGCGGCTTTTAGCCAGCTTAGTGCCGACCGCAGCTTTTCCAGTCTCAGCTTACGCGAAGTGGCAAGGGAGGCCGGTATTGCACCGACGTCTTTCTACCGTCACTTTAAGGATATGGATGAACTTGGCCTGACCATGGTAGACGAAGGGGGGCTGTTGTTGCGTCAATTGATGCGTCAGGCTCGTCAACGTATTGCCACTGAAGGCAGCGTAGTCAGAACGTCTGTGGAAACGTTCATGGAATTTATCGAGAGCAGCCCAAACGTACTGAGGCTGCTTTTGCGTGAACGCTCTGGTACATCAGCCGCGTTTCGTGCCGCTGTCGCACGTGAAATACAACATTTTGTCGCTGAACTGACAGAATATTTCGAAGCGACAGCAAGTCTGACTCGTGAAGAAGCCTATAATCAGGCAGAGGCGTGTGTCACTTTGGTTTTCAGCTCTGGTGCGGAAGCCTTAGATCTCGACAAGCGCGCACGTGCAGAACTTGCAGAGCGTCTGGTGATCCAATTGCGCATGATATCGAAAGGCGCGTATTGGTACCGAAAAGAGCGTGAACGTAATGCACTCAAGGATAAGTTGTCTTCAGGCAGGTAATAAACATGGAACAAAATCTACAATCAGAACGTAAATTTCTTCTCCTCGCTGTCGTCGCGGGTTTGTGCGGCAGTGCCACACTGTCCACCCTGTTCGCCGATAGCGTGGCATTCTCTATTTTCCCGATTATCGCGTTTGTGCTGGCGGTTTACTGCTTCTACCAACAACATGTGACTCAACCTCTAACAGAAGGCACGCCGATGATTGCGTTCGCCTGCTTCTTGGTTGGCGCATTCGGCTACTCAGCGTTTGTACGCATGCAACTGCCTGAACTGGGCGGTAACTTCTTCTCCATCATCGTCACCATGGCTCTGGGCCTTTGGGTATTGCACAAGATGGGCTGGCTGACCGTCACTAAGAAGAAAGAAGCGATTGAAGAGTAATTCGACGCGAAGACAAAAAAAGGAGCCTTTCGGCTCCTTTTTTTATGCTTATTTGCGTTCCAGTAGAACGCCAGCTTCCATATGGTGCGTATATGGGAACTGATCAAACAGTGCGAAACGCGAAATACGGTGCGTTTCAGACAGGATATCCAGGTTGTCTTTGAGCGTGTCTGGGTTACACGAAATGTACAGGATGCGATCGTATGCCTGCACCATGCGACATGTCCCTTCGTCCATGCCTGAACGTGGTGGGTCAACAAAGATGGTGTTGCAGTTGTAGCTCTTCAGATCCACGCCTGCTTGCTGCAGACGGCGGAATTCACGCTTACCTTCCATCGCTTCGGTGAACTCTTCCGCAGACATACGGATGATTTGCACGTTGTCGATCTTGTTCGCGGCAATGTTCCACTGCGCAGAATCAACCGAAGGCTTAGCCAGCTCTGTCGCCAGTACGCGCTCGAAGTTGTCAGCCAGAGCCAATGAGAAGTTACCGTTACCACAGTAAAGCTCTAGCAGATCGCCGGTGCTGTCTTGGGTACAGTCTACCGCCCACTCCAACATTTTCTCTGCCACTTTACCGTTAGGCTGGGTAAAGCTGTTTTCAACTTGTTGGTAGGTCAGGGTGCGGTCATTAACCGTCAGCTTCTCAACCACGAAGTCGCGGTCGATAATGATTTTTTGCTTACGTGCACGGCCGATCAGGTTCAGGTTAAAACCTTCATCGTTCAGGCGTTGCTTCAGTTGACGCGCGTTGGCTTCCCATTCTGCATCCAATTGGCGGTGGTAAAGCATCGATACCAATACTTCACCGCTCAACGTAGACAGGAAATCCACTTGGAACAGTTTGCGACGCAGGCTTTCAATTGGCTTGATGGCATCAACCAGCAGTGGCATCAGATCATTGATGATGCGGCTCGCTTGTGGGAATTGGTCCACGCGATACTTCTGCTTAGTTTCCTGATTGAACATGATGTAATAGAGATCATCACCCTCATGCCAGACACGAAACTCCGCGCGCATACGGTAGTGCTTGTCTGGGGACGGAAACACTTCCAACTCAGGAGCGTTGAACTCGGTGAACGCGGATTGCATGCGTGCAATTTTTTCGTCCAGTTGCGCCTGATATTGGGTGGTGTCAATCAGGGTATTGCTCATATTACCTAACCTGCATAACTAAAAATGAGCGCAAATTGTAAGTAGCCAAACCGTATTGTCCAGCCTTTTCGCTGACTTTTTCACCAGTCGTATGTTCTGGCGGCGGAAATGGAAGGCTTAGTATAAGATTGGCACAAATTGTTCTGGCAGGATTGATCATGAGCTTTCGAAAACCGAAAAACCGCAAGGAAATTTGTTACCCGTTTATCTATGAATCAGCACTGACGTGTGATTATGAAGTTCACACCGATGAGCTGTGTAGCCTTCTGGGTATGGTGCTGGCACAAATGCCAGAAGGGTTTGATGATGTTGTGGCGGATCTGGAAACGCTGCACCCGAAAATCTACCACTTAAATGGTTCGGTACGCGGCAAGAACGGCATTTTCGAGGAAGACTTGGAATGGCTGCATGAACGTTACGATCACTACAACAAATTGAGTGCAGGTCGCGTGACACGTTTTGTATTACCACGTGGCCCCGTTGCGGTCATGGCTCTGCATCAGTGTCGCACCGGCTCGAAGAAAACAGTGCGACTGCTTCACCGCCTTGATGAGTCTGGTGTGAAGTTTGAAGAGACGCTGCCACGCTTTGCCAACCTACTGGCGAACTTCTTCTTTGTGCTGACCGTGTACATAAAAATGAAGCTTGATGTCGAGGAAATTGACTACATCAGTATTAATTACTGAGTTTATGTTTCTGATTACATTTAATTACCTGGGTAATTAGATCTGCTTCTCATTATCTAAGTATCAATGGCGCGCTGACTTCTCTATAATCAGCGCGCTTTTTACTTCCAGCTGGGAATCCGGTGTAAATCCGGAACTGGCGCGCAGCGGTAATGAGAAACGAAGGTGACTGGGCGAAAAGCCGGACACTGCACGTAATGTGTGGGAAGTCGTCACCGTAGGGGGTCTCTAAGTCCGAATATCAGCTGGACAACAATGTGGTATCAGGATCTCCTGACATCATTAGATACACGCGAATTTTGGATCTGATATGTCTAATAAACTTCTGGCAGCAGGAATGTTGCCGTTGGCTGCGTTTGCGCACGCCGAATCTATCTCCTCTTCTGCCGACGACGCTATGGTTGTCACCGCCTCTCGATTCGAGCAACCCGTTTCTACTGTTTTAGCACCTGTTTCTGTGTTGACTCGCACCGACCTTGAAGAACTTCAAGCCAACAGCTTGGTTGATGCATTGAAAACCCTGCCAGGTATTGAGATTGGCCAAAGCGGTGGTCGCGGGCAAAATGCGTCGATTTTCCTGCGTGGTACAGAGTCTCGTCATGTATTGGTGCTGGTAGACGGCGTTCGTCTCCCTCGTACCATGTTGGGCACGATTGACTTCAACATGCTACCACTCAATACCGTTGAGCGTATTGAAGTGATCCGTGGCTCAGGTGCAACCGTGTACGGTTCTGACGCGATTGGAGGTGTGATCAACATTATTACTCGCAACAATGCAGAAGCCACGCGCTTTAGCATGGGAGGAGGTAGCTTTGGGACTGCATCTGCTGATTTGGGGGTAACGCGTAAACTAACCGATAGTCTGTCGATGCAATTGATGGGCGGGATGGAATCAGTCGATGGGTACAATGTTCGCCCGAGTGATGAAAATGTTGGTGACAAACATGGTTTTGAAAGCAAGAACGTTTCTTTGCGTTTGAGCTACGTACCGAGCGAAAATTGGAATTCAAACGTTATTGGTCGCTGGTATCAAAATGAAGTCGAGTATGACAGCTACGGCAGTAAACAGAAGCTTTGGGTCGAAAGTAGTGCAATAAGTGCTGACTCAGGCTACACATCCGGCAAATGGAATACGTTGGCTCGCTTAGAAGTGGGTCAGCAAAAAAACTATGATTTTGCGGATGGACTGACACCTTCAGCGGACAACCTGAATAGTGAGATCCGCCAAATCTACTCAAGTCTAACGTCTCGCTACCAAGCGAGAGATAACTTGGCGGTAACGACAGGCGTTGATTTGACGCTGGAGAAATACCTCGACGGTAACTTCATCTCAATTGATTCTATTGAAGACAATCCTCGCCAAAATATCGGTGTGTTTGGTTTAGTGAACTGGAACATTACAGATAGCATCCTGTTGGAAGCGAGTTCGCGCTACGATGATAATGACCAGTTTGGCGACAACACGACCAGTATGGTTGCAGCAGGTTGGACGATTAATGAAGACTACCGTCTGTTTGCTAGCTACGGCACCGCTTTTAAAGCCCCAGGTTTTGATAAACTGTATGGTTGGGGTGGAAACGCCAAGTTGAAGCCAGAAGAATCTGAGAATATTGAAGTGGGACTGGAAGGTACCACCTACAATGTTGGCTGGAGCTTAAACGGCTATATTAACACCATCGATAACTTGATTATTTCCAGAAAAGACTCGTCTGGTGAATACGTAAACGAAAACGTCGAAGAAGCGCGAATCAAAGGTATCGAGCTGACTGCAGATTTCGATTTGGGGCCGGTTTACAACCAAGTTTCACTTGAGTTGCGCGATCCAAAAGATTTATCGAAGAATGAGCAATTGGCGCGTCGAGCAAAAGAAGTCGCGAAATGGCGCACATCTGTATGGTTGGGTGATGTCTTGCTAGGTACGCAGTTTATGTACCAAGGCGAGCGTCCAAACTTCTCGGGTGGTGGCATGCTGGACGCCTACTCGGTTTGGGATTTGACTGCGCAATATGACATTTCGAACAACATTACCCTAGGCGGTAAAGTGGCGAACCTGTTCGATGAAGAATATGAGACCGCAGGTGATTACCCAGCGGCAGAGCGCGCGTTCTACGTTAATCTGAACTTCGCGTACTAATCGTATCTTTTGCTAAAAGCCGCCATCAGGCGGCTTTTTCTTTTGGAAGTAAAAATGAAAAAACGCGTTATTGTCAGCTGGTCTTCGGGTAAAGATTCCACACTCACGCTTTGTCGGTTGCTCAAAGACAATCGCTACGACGTGGTCGGGCTATATACCACGTACGTGGAAGACGCCGTGCCGTTTCAGGCAACACCCATCTCTATCGTTCAAGCGCAGGCTGACGCTATCGGTTTGCCGCTGGTGCTGATTGAATTGAATGAGGTCTTTCCGCCAAACGAGGTCTATCAGCAATCTATCGTTGAAGGGATCAAAACGAGCGGGCTAGATGTTGATGCTGTGGCGTTTGGAGATATGTTCTGTAATGGTATTGAAGCGTATCGCCGAAGCTACATCGAGCCACAAGGTTGGGAGTGCGTTTTCCCGCTAATAGGTGAAAGCAGCAAGGCACTTGCGAAAGAGATTATTGAGATCGGTATTCTAACCTCACTCAGTACGGTTGATACTTCCCAATTGTCATCTGAGTTTTTAGGACGACACTATGACTTGGCTCTCCTTGAGGACTTGCCAGAAAACTGTGACCCATGTGGAGAAGATGGCGAGTTTCACACTATGGTGACCAATGCGCCATGTTTTCAGTATCCCTTGGAACTTGTGGTTAACAATGAAGAGAGAGAGGGCAGATTTCATCATCTGATTTACCGTCTTAAGGCGTGAGTGATTTTCAACACGCACTGTGCGAAGTATCATGGCGGCGCAAATAAACGAAAAGGTAATGATTGTGAAAAGTGTGCTGATTTTTGATTCAGGTGTAGGTGGTCTTTCTGTCTTTCAGGAAATCTCCGCATTGATGCCCAATCAGCACGTGATCTATGCCTTCGACAATGCCGCCTTTCCATATGGTGAACTGGATGATGATGTTCTGGTAAGCCGAGTGTGTGGAATGGTGTCTGCGCTTTGTAAAGAGCATGATATCTCGCTGGTGGTTATTGCTTGTAATACAGCGAGCACAATTGTACTTCCTCACCTTCGTAGCCAACTGACCATTCCTGTCGTTGGCGTCGTACCCGCTATTAAACCTGCTGCACAATTAAGCCAAACAAAACACATTGCCTTGCTTGCCACACCGGCGACGGTAAAACGTACCTACACCCAAGATTTAGTGAATGAGTTTGCCCCAGACTGTAAAGTTGAAATGGTGGGGTCAACAGCACTGGTGATGATGGGGGAGGACAAGCTCCGTGGTAAGCCGACAGATATGGCGAAGCTTGACACTATCCTTGAGCCTTTTCAGTACGGTGTGGATTGCGTTGTACTGGGGTGCACGCACTTCCCATTATTAAAAGACGAGATTCAGCAGATGCTGGGTGAAAAGTGCCGCGTCATTGATTCCGGTCTGGCGATCGCTAAGCGCGTAGAAATGCTGCTTCGCCAAGAGGGGAGTCACTCCCTCTCAGCGTTAAGCAGAAAACACGATGTATTTAGTAGTGCAGAAGTGAAAGAAGAAGAGGCACTAAATAAAGAAATGTCCCAAATGGGCTTCTCTATTATTAAGCGCGCTCCGACTTTCTAGGGTCGTTTGCTTCTCTTACTTTTAAGGTGCGCTCGCCATATTCGCTGTTGTTTAATTTTTCGATGGCTTCAGGTGCGTCACCTGCGGCCATAACAACAAAACCAAAACCACGGCGTTTTCCCGTTCTTTTGTCTTTCATTAAACGAACGGCAAATACTTCCCCATATTCCGCGAAGAGATCTTTCACGTCATTTTCGTTTGCGCGATAAGGCAAGTTGCCTACATATATAGTCTTGCTGTTAGTCGCGGCAGATTCAGGAATATCGCTTGAAGACTTGGTAGAGAGAAAAGATAAAGCGATACCTACGGTAACTGCACCCAGAGCGAATGCGTAGCCTGTGCTCTCAATCATCTGAGAGCTGTTAAAGAGTATTGCGCCAACGAAAGCAATGGCAGCGGTAATAAGCAAACTGATAGATATTCTCATAATCGTCAAAATTAAAAGTCAGTTAGAAGAAATAGCATGAGGTCTGAAATCAATGCTGATTAAAATAAATACAATTATCGGGTTGATATTACGGTTATTGAGAAATTATTGCTAGCAAGTGAATGTGACGGCCATCTAATGTTGCAATATGTCATGTTTTTCAGAGTTTAGGTTGAATTGTGTTCGGTTGAGAAGAAATTGCAGAAAAAGCCTTGCCAATGTGATCACAGTCT
>NZ_LNTY01000023.1 GCF_001559595.1 Enterovibrio coralii
TCTTACTCTTTCTACTTCTTCTACTTCTACTTCTTACTTCTACTTCTCTTCTACTTCTACTTCTACTTCTACTTCTACTTCTACTTCTACTTCTACTTCTACTTCTACTTCTACTTCTACTTCTACTTCTACTTCTACTTCTACTTCTACTTCTACTTCTACTTCTACTTCTACTTCTACTTCTACTTCTACTTCTACTTCTACTTCTACTTCTACTCGCGTACGAGTCATAAAGAAAATGCCGCAAGCAAAGATGTCGTAATCACAATTGCATTCTTACGAATGGGTAATTGGATGTGTTCGTGCAAATCGCTCACTTCACTCGCTCTCGAAGTTCTATCTTCAACGGAACCTAAGCAGTCATAGATAGAAGGGCATAACGAACTGCTCCTATTTCTCTTCTTATATAGAAGAGACGTTCAAGCTCTGGGGTAGGGGAGTCTATGATAATAGCCAAGGATGCAGTTATCCACAGCCTTCTGTGGGCATTTTGTGGTAAAAATGTGTGAAAATAAGCATTTCGCGCGCAATCTAAGCAAACGGCATTATTTTCATAAAAAAACACAAAAAGCCCTTGCCAATGTTTCTAAGCTCCCTATAATGCGCCTCACCTAAACGGAGAGCGGCTTCCAACAAGGAAACGCCCACTGAATCGGTACGGCGAAAAGGCCTTCAAAACTGAATGAAAATAAACGCTTGACGCGTTTGAATGAATCAGTAAAATGGCCGCCCGCTTCAACGGAAAAGCTTCCGTCGAGGCAAGTCAACAAGGTGTTTTGAGGGTTGCGAAAGCAACGCTGAAAAATCTCAAAATTTCTTCTTGACTTCATCGCCTGGCAGCGTAAAATTCGCAGCCCTGACGGTGAGAAGCAAACGCTTCTTAAGTCAACGTTCTTTAACAATTTGACCTATGCAATCTGTGTGGGCACTCGTAATTGATAGACAAAAGATTTATCAATGATACTGGGTGACCAAACGAAATAACTTA
>NZ_LNTY01000024.1 GCF_001559595.1 Enterovibrio coralii
CGGGAGTCCGGCATGCTGTAAATAGCTTTTTTGCGTAAAACAAACCGTTCGGTCAAATCATCACCAAATGTGATTTTTTCATACTCTGACGAGCTTGATCACCGCCTATTTAGTGGGCATTCGTCTTCTTAAATCATACTTTTCGATAAATGTTCTCGCTTCTAAGACTGTCTTTAGTTAACAATGCCCCGCCACTGTAAAAGTGGACAAAAAATAAAGGCAGATCCTGCGACTGTGCCCGAATTACTGGATGCTTATTCTTCAAATTATCACTATAACTTGATACAACATACCCAGCGTGTCGCAGCAAGGCTCGCCATCTGAAAGTGTTTTAAACCGCGCTCACTTTTAACGTGCTTTTCAATAGGAATAATGCAATTGAACCAATTTCTACTGACGTTATCGAACACACCTGAACTGATAGAATTTGAGGATACGATAGGGATAATCGAAAAGTACTATGACTTCTCTCCTTGCTGCTTCACAAACGGCTCAGTCACCAACGAAGCAGGCCAGAACTCAGGTTCCTGCAAAATCTTTGCGTTCGGTAAACTGCATGGGTTAAGCGAAGACGCCATATTACATTGCTTTGGCCGTTACTATCGTGAACACGTTCTGCTAAACCCAACAGGTGACGATCATCAGAACATTCGCAATTTTATGAAGATGGGTTGGAAAGGTGTTTGGTTTGAGCGAATCCCACTGCAACCTAAAGCGGCAGAGTACCAACCATAAGCTGTATATCGCGTAGAATTAAAAAAGCCCGCTGTTGCGGGCTTTTCGTTAACCGTCTTTGTTTATCTGAACAATGAGTTCATCTTCAACTCGGGCTGCCATTTCATTTGGCACCTGGCAAGTCCCCGCCTTCTCATGGCCGCCCCCGCCATATGTCAGCATCAATTCACCAATGTTGGTGTTTGAAGCGCGGTCGAAAATCGACTTCCCACAAGCAAAGACCGTGTTCTGCTTTTTCAACCCCCACAGAACGTGTATGGAGATGTTGCATTGAGGGAAAATGGCATATATTTCGAAACGGTTTCCTGCCCAAATAACATCTTCATGTCGAAGGTCGAGAATCACTAGATTGCCACAGATGGAGCTACACCGGCGGATCTGCTCTTGGAATTTCTCACGATGACTGAAGTAGAGCTCTACGCGCTCTTTCACGTCAGGGAGCTCCATGATCTCATCAATCATTTTGTCACGACAGTGATCGATCAAATCCATCATCAGTTCATAGTTAGAGATTCGGAACTCGCGGAATCGACCCAAGCCCGTGCGTGCATCCATGATGAAGTTCAGCAAACCCCAACCTTTCGGATACAGGACTTCATCTTTGGTGTATTGGCTGAATCGCCTTTATCCACCTCTTCCATCATCTCATCCCATGACTCTGGGAAGGTGTTTTCGCCACCAAAATGTTTCCACACTACTCGCGCTGCAGAAGGTGCATCTGCATCGATAATGTGGTTTGCATTCAAGTCCTCGTTACGGAGTACTTCGGAAGCATGATGGTCGATGCAAAGATGTGCTTTAGCGTTGTATGGCAGGTTTGTCGTGATGTCGTATTCATTAATCTCTATCACGCCGTCTTGCATATCTTTTGGGTGCACGAACTTGATCTCATCAATCAAGTCGATGTGTCTCAGCAATACTGCACACACTAGTCCGTCAAAATCGCTTCGTGTGATAAGACGATATCGTCTTTCAGGCATACCATTACTCCCTTTAACAGAGGGTTGGGAAACCAATGTCCCTGTCTGGATTAAGGATCTCAGTTTTCCTACTCTCTTAAGAATAAGACGAATACCCAATTGTGCAACTCGACGACTATGATTGCTTGACGGCAGATGCTTGTCTGAAAAGAAAAAAGCCGCTGAGCGGCTCTTCATTTACACGTTCTTTGGAAGGAAATTCTCGGCCAACATACACCGCACACTGCCCCCGCCTATCGTTTCTATGGTGGAAACATCGATAGGTATCAGCTGTCCGTGTTTTCTAAGTGTCTGTTTTTGTTCCAGTGTGAAGGCGTTATAGGCGGAAACCGACATGGCGATCAAATGCTCATTCTTGTCGTTTTTAAGCTGCAGAATATTTCCACAAAACTGTCCCATTTGCTCTTCGGTTATCGAGATCACCTCTTTGGTTTTCTTGAGGGTTGCCAACACTCTGCGCCGTTCGAACTCCTCAATGATCTCATCACAGATGACTGCGAAGCCTTCTCCTACCGCCATCATGACATTGGTGTGGTAAACGCTCGCGCCTGACGCCATTTTCGTCTCAAAGTAGATGAGCTCATGAAAGCCAGCTAAATCGACGTATTTTTGCAGCAGTTCTTTGTCACAACGCTCCGATAGGGCCGCGTATATCGTGCCTTGTGCATGATCGAGGATCATCACACCCGTGCTTTCGAGAAAAGCGTTAGGGTGCTTGAGATCCGATACAGGGGTGATGTCTGTAACCGAGAAGCCTTGTTGCTCCAAATTCCTCTTTAGACACGCAGGCCGTACTTCGTGTCGGCGATTTTCACACGCCATAGGAAAAAGAAACACGTCCCCATCCGGTGATGTGGAAAACCAGTTGTTTGGAAACACAGCATCTGGCGTTTCATAGGCATCACCCGAGTAATCCATGACGGTTACCTCTACGCCATGGCTCTGAAGTATCGACACCATGTTATAGAACTCATTGAGTGCCTTTTTGCGGATCTCTTGCTCAGGCAATGCCAATCTTTGTTGGAATTCATTGTCCGCGCTCGTTTCTACATTAAATTTGAAATCAATTGGGGGAACCATGACGACGGCATTGGTCGTGTGGCTGACATTTTGAACTACTGGGATCGTATCTTTCAGGATTGGGGCGACCATCTAACACCTCAACATCTTGTTAACATTATTGTTATAACGTTGATTGTAGTGAAGGTCGCTAAGTAACATTACCTAAAAAGGCAGTTAATTTTCACCAGCCATTAGTGAATTACCTGAAGAATTCGTTATTAGAAGGTATTTTTCCCATCTAGCACAAATTTCACCCGTTACTTTTCTGTAACTCTTACAGACTTAAGGGTGATAAGATCTGCGTTAATGCCAGATCCTCGTTTGTATTCAGCTATCACAATCTCGCTTCGCGTTTGAATTACACCTGGCAACTCAATAATGCGGGTAGACATAAACTGCTGATAGGCTTTGATATTCTTCACTCGCACTTTGATCATGGCGTCAAAGTCTCCGGACAGGGAATAGCATTCTTCGATCTCAGGGATCAGCAACGCCGTTTTAGCGAACTTATCAAAGATAGAAAGATTCGTTTGATCGAGCCGTACATGGATAAAAATGAGTACGTCTAGGCCAAGTTTTTCTGGCGAGAGCTCTGCATGATATCCAGAGATATAGCTTCCCGCTCAAGTCTTTTGACGCGCTCTGAGCACGGTGTCGTTGTTAAGTTGACGCGCTTTGCTAACTCAACGACAGGCAATCGGCCATTCTCTTGGAGAATACGTAAGATTTCGATATCAATTCTATCGAGAGAAGAAGTATTAGAAACAGCCATATCCGTTGGCTCCTATAGAAAATATTCCTTTCCATAGAAGCTAACACAGTGCTTATTGCTGCAGATAGGTTTGTTTGAGGGAATTTGAATTGAAGCACATACAAAAAAGCCCAGACTATCGTCTGGGCTTTCG
>NZ_LNTY01000025.1 GCF_001559595.1 Enterovibrio coralii
CACCTCAAATAACAGCATGCATTTCCATCAAGGGCATACGCACGTCATTGATGCAGGCATCGAATTACACCAAAAGGCGGGGAACAAACTAGTAATTGAAGCGGGAAACCAGATCACCCTTAAAGCCAGTGGCTGCTTCATTACCCTTGATACCTCAGGCGTACATATATCGGGGCCAGTTGTCGATTTGAATACAGGAGGAAGCGCGGGAAATGGCAGTGGATATGATGGGAATCCTCCATCCTTGCCAGGAAAAGTGCCACCAAAACCGGCCAATCCCACAGCAATACTCTCTCCCGCACAAATTGCCACGATGAAAGCCGGGGCTCCCTTCTGCGAAGAATGTGAAAAATGTAAGGATGGCCAATGCGAGATCTAGCCCAAGAGACTGAGGCTCCTCTCCATTGGTATGCCATATTCAATGGAACCTGCGATGACAAAGCGTTGGCAGATTTCTATCGCTTTGGCGGCAATGACGCCAAACCACTTTGGAGTGGAACCCCCTACGCAGAATGGCATGAAGTGATGCCTTATATCGCTGACGTTTCGCACCTACCTGACTTCATTACTTGGACTGAACAAGAAGCAAACGAGGACTGGGGCATACTCGTTGCAAGCACACTCCACTTGCCGGACATATTCCAACATTTTCGAAGTCTCACACTGGTGTGGATGCCCTCAGGCAACCATGCCTTTTTCCGTTTCTATGACCCAAGATTCAGTATCGTTCTCGCGAACTTCTGTGATGAAGAACAGCGCACCCAAGTAATGGGCCCTTGCGAGCAATGGGTTTCAAAACAACGCACAGTGACTAACTCTACCCCCGCCTCTTCAGTCGTTGAGAAACCCTTTCCCTGGTGGGAAGTGCCCGAAGCGGTCGTTAAAAAACTCAGCGAAGAAGACAAATCCGTCCTCATCGCCAACAGCATTAAATGGCTCCGCGAAAATCATGCCGATATCTACTTTTATTTTCATGAAAGAACCATCGAAGCCAAGGTCAAGCACTTGGTTGAGCGCTACAAGGAAGAATTCGGCACGTTAAACAGTTACATCAAAAATGCATTGGATAAAGAGGTGTATCGGTGAGCAGTAACGTAATGACGATGGCTGACGTCGATAACATGTTCAGCAAGATTAAATCGGATTTCGAGACCTCGATTGATGAATACCGCAAACACTCAGAGAACTGGTTTTATGGGTGGGCGCTGGATATGGAACAGAAGGTTATCGTCAATGATAACGAGCAGTCTGCAGATACAGACGATTCAAAAATCGAAGCCGACATCATCACCTGTCCACTTGATGGAAAGATCACTCTTGTTCATTGCTTTGAAGCCGAAGCATTTGTTCCCATCACAGGCACGCCATTTAAGGTACAACCGGTCAAATTCGATGACGGGATATTTATCGATTCATACGAACCTGATGGCCCAGCAGTATCTGGCACAATCGGTAGCGACGGCACCGCTGAGGTCACGCTAGACCCCAAATATCGGGGTAAACCTGTCCGCATCACCTTTTATCCCGAGGTGAACGAAAGTGACATCAAAACCATGCTCGATTCCTATGACCCAACAATCAACAAGCTCACTGCTTGGTTGGATAAAGAATGGAAGACGCAGCGTAGCGAATGGCAAATCTATCTTAACGACCCTATTAATATCTGGGACGAAGTCGGGAAGTTTCTCGACAATATGCTGGATGCTGTTGTTGATGCCTGGGATGAAATTGCGGATTTATTCAAGCTACTCGCCAACCCGACAGAGCTAGCGAAAAAACTCTCCAAATATTTGGAAAATCCAGAGTTAATTGCAGAAAAACTAGCCTCAGCCAAAGAAGAAGCAGAAAGAATGCTGACGCTGATAAAAGATGAAGCGCGCTGCTTCTTGTGTCTCAACGCAGTCATCTCTTGGTTCAAAATTCTTAGCCCACTCCAGATCCTCACTCTGGTGTCTGTCTCTCTCTCCTCCATTCTGGTTGAGGTTGTCCTCAGTATTGTTATCCCCGGCGGCGCAGTTTTAAGAAATATCAATCGACTCAGAGATGTTGCGGGTACCGCAACCATGGTAGGTGCGTAAATGAGCAGGAAGGGACGCGCCGTCAAGGCCGTGAAAAAAATAAAAGAAGTCGTTGATATCACCAAAGTGGACGCGGTGGATAACATCGACACACTAAAAAAGGTCACTCAGCATGGCAATGGAAAGCTCAACGTTAGGGCTAAAGCCACCCAGAGTGTCGAGGGGAAAAACCTAGACGGTGCGACTTCGGAGAAACGCTCTGCGACCCAAAGTTCGCATATCACTTCTGAAAAACCTCGGGATATCGATAACAGCAAAAGCACCACCGAGAAAGGCGACGCAACACAAGGTGCGAGTAAGGACGCGTCCGAAGGCTGTCCGGTATCTCTGGTAACGGGTGAGGAAACCCTGCAACTTAGTGATGTCACGCTTCCCGGTGCGTTGCCTTACACGTTTACCCGAACCTACAAAACATCAAGCTGTGAGCTCAATTCAAGTTTGGGTTATGGCTGGAGTCACCCTCTCAGCCAATCTCTGATCTTCGACGCGGGCAAATTGTTCTGGAAAGATGCCGAGGGCAAACGCACCCAACTTCCAGAACCTACAAAGTCGCGACCTGAAATCTATAACGACCTCGCAGGTGCAGCAGTATTTCTGGGAGAAAAAGGGAATGAATATATCTTGGCGCAAGCCGGGCAACCCTTTCATCACTTCACCCGCAAAGGGAATACTGCTCAGCTAACGGGTTTATCAGACAAATACAATAACCGCTTAACGATTGAATATGATGGCTATCAGCGACCTCAAGCAGTTATCAATGCACACGGCATTGCGCTTTGGTTTGTGTATCAAAACGGCCTCATCTCAACGATTGAATTCCGCACGCTGAAAACAGATGGTTCGAAGAAGGAGTGGATAACCGAGCGCACCAGCTTCACCTATCACTATAACGAAAATCAGCAACTCGTTAAGGCCTTAAACACCGCAGAAGAAGGCGAGCATTATCAATATGACGAGGCCAACATCATCTCGCTGCGCAAAATGGCGGGTGGTGTTGAGTTCAGCTGGCAGTGGGAGGGTGAAGGGAAAGAAGTTCGTTGTGTCCATCACTGGAGCAACACAGGTTACGACACCAAATTTGAGTGGGATGACGCCTCCAATGCCGTCGAAATTACCTATTCAGACGGCAGCACTGCCGCTTACCAACATGATGAAAACGCTAAGCTGATTGCACAGACAGATCCCGATGGTGCCGTTACAAAAAACGAATTCAATGAAAATGGCGATTTAGTCCTCACTGTCGACCCGCTTGGTAATGAAACCCGCCATGTCTACAACGACTTCCAACAACGCGTACTGACCGTTCTACCTGATGGTGAGGTGATTGAATACCAATACTGGCGAGGCAACCTTCGCCGGGTCATTCAAGGCAAGCGAAACTGGCGCTACAAATACAACCCGCAAGGAGATATCACCGAAAAACGGGATCCACTTGGCCAAGACACTTTCTACCGATACAACGCACAAGGTCAGTTAACCGAAATCACCTACCCGGACGGCAGCAAGCATAAATTGGCTTGGAACCGACTGGGTATGCTGATTGGCGAAACCTATCCCGATAATTCTCAAGCTTCCTATCGCTACGATATTTTCGGTCGCATCGTTGTTGAAAAGTCGGCCATTGGCGCTGTCACTCAATATGAGTGGGACAATGCTGACAGACTGAGCAAGGTGAAGCTCCCTTCCGGCCATACTAAGCACTTTGAATACAATGCTTACGGCAAGGCAACCCGTGTTATTGATGAAAACGGTCTGGAAACCCAGTACGACTATCACCCGAACACCGACCTTGTTAGTCAGGTTATCCAACCTGACGGCTCTACCCTTCGTTACCAGTACGAAAACGCCAAAAACTTTGTTACCGCCATCATCAATGAGCGCAACGAAACCTATCACATCGATTATTTCGCCAATGGTCTCGTTCGCAGTGAAACGACCTTTGATGGCCGTCGCTTCGCCTATGAATATGACCTCAACGGCAAACTGCTGAAGAAAACTGAGACCGGCACTCAAGGCACAGAAGTGGAAACCGTTTTTGAACGCGACGCCATGGGCAGGCTAACCAAGAAAATCCTGCCTGATGGACAAGAGGTCGCCTACAGCTACGACGCATTCGGACAGTTGGTTGGTGTTGATGATGGGGAGACTCCCCTTGCCTGGCAATATGATTTACTTGGCAGGCTCACCGAGGAACACCAAAGCTGGGCATCGAACTTCTTCGAGTATGACAGTGTCGGACATCTCTCCCAATGGCAATTGCCTGATGCTAACAGACTCAGCTTTGAACGCTCTGCCGGCGGCGTGTTGGGCCGTATCTTGCTCAATGATGAGCAACTGACCCGTCACCATTATCAAAATGGTTTGGAAACGGCCCGTAAACAAGGCGACATTCTCAGCCGCTTTCAGCATGACGAACAGGGCCGACTGACGGCTCATACCCAGCACCAAAACGGACGACAGACACAATCTCGTCAATATCTCTATGGTTCTGATGGCAACCTAAGTGAGATGGCCGACAGCCGATTTGGCACGGTTTATTACGACTATGACCCGCTTTCGCGACTCAAGAAAACACGGGGCGTGGTGGAAGAATCGTTCGTCCATGACCCAGCAGGCAACCTGCTTGATCAAGTCATCGGCGCTAAGGCTGGCACTAAGCCATTCGATGTTGAAGGTAATCAACTCAAATTCCACGGCGACAGCACTATGAATACGACGAATTTGGCCGACTGACTGCCGAAAAACGCGGCAAAGAGCAAAGCGTGGTCACGCAGTATGAATACGACTGCCAACACCGCTTAACCAAAGCCACATTGCCAGACGGTTCGTTCGCCATCTACAAGTATGATGCGTTTGGTCGACGCATTGAAAAGCGCGTGACGAACAAGCTTGGCAGCGTAAAAACTATCGAGTTTGTCTGGCAAGGCGACACCCTGATTGCCGAAACCAGCAAAGATCATTACCAGACCTACATCTACGAGCCCGGCACCTTCAAACCGTTGGCAATGCTGTCAGGTGAAGGCACAGGTTGTGAGGCTTACCACTACCACCTAGACCAAATCGGCACCCCAACAGATATCACCGATTTACATGGTAAATCCGTTTGGTCAGTACAGTACCGTGCATACGGCAATGTACTAAGAAAGAATGTCGAAGAGATATCCAGCCCACTACGTTTTCAGGGGCAATATTTCGACGAAGAAACAGGCCTTCACTACAACCGACATCGTTACTACAGCCCAAACACTGGGCGGTTTGTTACAGCAGACCCCATCGGTTTGGCGGGTGGGTTAAACAATTACCAATATGTACCGAACCCGACGGGATGGGTGGATCCGTTGGGGTTGGCGAATGTATCTGTTAATGGCGCTTGTTGTGGGGGTAGTAAAAAGCCCGATTTTTACGTTGGTTCGGATGGATCTGCTACTACTTTGCCCTCAACGGGGTATCGATACATGGACTCAAGCTATGCTGAAAGAACAATGGCATCGCAAGAAGCGCCATTAAGCTATTTTGGCTTTGAGAAATTTGAAACTGGGCAACAAGCAAGAGATGCATTTCAAATATTTTATGAAGAAGGAAACCCAGCTTCTTGGAGTGATGCTCGTCTTAGAGGAGAGTTTGATACTTTGCAGCTTTTCGAACCTGAATGGGGGCTTAGAGCAAGAGTCCCCCACGACGCTGGTGATAGAGGAAAATTTTTAGAGCCCTTGACTGAATATTATCCTCAATATGGCAAAGGTGGTGTTGTGCAACTTGTACCTAGAGATAGAATGACAGTGAAATTCGACGATGTGAAGCTAATCCCCGAGGAGTAAACATATTGTGACTGATGAGCAATTATATAAAAACTTATCTTATTTAATTAATAAGTACATTGTGAATAGTAGCAAAAAAAACAAGCTACTTGCTGAAATAGAGACTCGTGGTTTTCATGGTGTTAAAGGGGTTCTCCATGATATTTCTTCATCAAAAATTGACATAGATGATAGAGACTCCCAATTGATAAAGGATATCGCGTTTTATTTTGCATAGATACACCCGCTCAACGATTAGGTAGCAACTGGGACAGTAGGCAAATATGAAACATCTAGTGATAAAAAATCGAATTTATCAAGCGTATTTGTTTGATAACTGGTCGTATAGCAGGGAGGATTATTGGGTCAATATTTTATCAATATAAAGTAACTGATGAAGATCAACTTATCATTCAAGAGATAGTTAATATTTATAGTTAGCTCTCCAAAACAACAATTGGGCCAGGCACTTCAAATACAGTCGGGTGAAGGCTAAGGCTGCGAGGCTTACCACTACCACCTAGACCAAATCAGTACGCCAACTGATATTACCGACAATCAGGGAAGGTCAGTCTGGTCGGTGCAGTACCGCGCTTACGGCAATGTGTTGAGAAAGCACGTTGAAGAGATCTCCAGCCCACTACGTTTTCAGGGGCAGTATTTCGACGAAGAAACAGGCCTTCACTACAACCGACATCGTTACTACAGCCCAAACACTGGGCGGTTTGTTACAGCAGACCCCATCGGTTTGGCGGGTGGGTTAAACAACTACCAGTATGTACCGAACCCAACGGGATGGGTGGATCCGTTGGGGTTGGCGAATACAGAGGGGAACTGCATATGCAAGTATGATGTTGGCCTATACAAAGAGCAACGCGAATTACTCAAAGGAACCCGAGATACCTTAGGCTTGGATTCACATCATGTTGGACAGAAGAATATAATGAAGAACCTTGCTGAAAACTATGACCCTCAAAATGCACCCGCAATTGCTGTTCCTTATTAAGGACATACAAAGGGTATCAGTTCGTTGCCGAAAGGTCAGACCGTAGTCTCTACAAGCAAAGTTAATCCGAGAACTGGCAAACCATTTCAAACAGCAAGAGAGCTAATTGCTAGGGAAATAAGAGAGCTGCGAAGAGTTTACAAGGACATACCGAACATCCGATTAACGAAGTTAATTGAACTTAACAAAAAAATGTATCCAGAGATGAGAAAATAGAAGGACGAAAATATGGATAAGTCTGAGTACTTTACGCAACAGATAAAACGCGATCTGATTGACAATGAGCTTCATAAGTCTTTGCTTGAACTCAAAGTGACTGACCCCAATAGTGTTGCAGAGAACGAAAACCATAAGAAGTTCTTAGAGTTATACCAAGACTTAGTAGCTAGCGGAGATAATATACTTATCGACGAATACATCGAACTATGTGTAGTTAATACCATATCCATGCTACTCGCTGGCATTGATGGATCTTTTGATATTGGCACAATCTCAGAAGGCCTCGAACTTAGCCTCGACGGAGAGATCATATCAGGAAGCCTAAGGGAGGAATTTAATGCTGCCATAGAAGATGATACAGGTTCTCCAAGTTAGTTTTATTTTAAATTGGCAAGCTACCATGCGATACGTTCACTGTACCTTTTTTCGAATGGTGGATGTTTTAAGTGCTTTTTCTAGCGAAATCAAGTTCCTCACTTTTCGTACCAAGCTTAAAAGAGAAGCAGGTTCTGGCTCCGTCTTTGCTAATGTTATTTACAGTGAAGACATGTAGAAACACGACAAATTTGTATTTGAGGAGTTTGATGGAGAGATTGAAGAAATATCTTCTATCAGACGGTGAGAAGATGCAGTATCAGCGTCTTTTTTTGACACTGATGACTACATACAATTTTCCAGCAATCAGATCGCTTAAGTCAGTGAGTTCAGTATCCAAACCTACAAATTAACTTCGTCCAACAACCAATCACAAAACGCATGAGTCGACAAATTGCGCTGTTTCACCTTTTCGTCCATACGTCCTGACGCCACGACATTCACCCAATCTTCTAGCATGGCTTTAAAGCCTTTGGATGCCAGCGTATCTGTCCAATCTGCAAGCTCAACAGTTTGAGCGGTGCCGTTCTCAAATTTCTCGCCTTTCAGGAAGCCGTTAAATTGATAGGCTTCGTTTTCAAAGGCCAACGACACTGACTCGCAGGTTTTGCCAAATTGACGGTTCATTTGGCCGTTAAACAGAGTGCCATTTTCTTTCCAGGAGAGATTAATCATGGCGATGTCACCGCCCGCTTTCTGACACACCACCTGAATGTCTTGCTGGTCAATGTTTCCATGGATATTGAGCGAATCAATCACGTGGATCATGTCATCGAAAATGAAATCCTGTGCTTTACCAGTAAGGTTGAGTCGATGTTTGTGCCAGGTGAGAGTTCGAAGATCATTTCGCCCCACTAGCGTGTTCCAAAGTGGAATGTAGCGACGATTGAAACCAACGAACAAAGGGACGGATTTATGCTCTGACAGGTCATGAAGCTTTTGGTAGTCGGCAAAATTCAGCGTGGCTGGCTTATCAACAAAAACGGGAATACCCTGCTCCATAAAAAACGTGGCAATCGCAGCATGTGTTTCGCTGCTGGTGTGGATCATCACACCATTGATATTCATCTCAAGCAAATCGTGGTAATCGCGACAGGTTTCCTCAATGCGATATTCGCTAGCGACAGCTACCAGTTTTTCTGGATTGCGGGTACAAAAAACCAACTCAAGATCGGGCATACGGGTGAGCAAAGGAAGGTAGGCTTTAGTGGCAATATCACCTAAACCGATTACAGCAAGTCTCATTGTTTTTCCTTTTTGTTTTAACGCTAATCACTGACTTTTCAAACACAAAATTTTAGCGGTGAGGATTGAAAATGGAGAATATCATTTCATGTTCTACATTGACCTTCACTCGGTCACACTACGCAGACCCGCGAAACCTTTCAAATACCTGTTTCTCGTATGGCAAACCAGCAAATCTCCCTAATTTGACACTTGCCAACCGCTACCAATGGGTTACGTTATAACATTACATTCCTTCATCGCTGTTTATGAGAAGGGAAGAGGTGAGCTAAGAGGGATGCTGAGGCAGCACTTCGCTGCATTAACCAAAGGTACTTAAATGAAAGACATTAAGCCTATTTTCCGGAATCTCGAGAAAGTGCTCCGGCAGTCATCATGGTTTGACAATGGTTGGGAAATCTATAACCGCGGCGTGTACATGCAGCTCTATAAGAAAAGCTGGCACAATGAGGCTCAAGGCGGCATCCACTTTGAAACCTATATTGAAGCGCCACAGTTAAAGCAAAAAGAGTTTCCCATCTGTATGCATGCAGAAGAAGACTGCCCTTCACAATCTGAATTTGTCCGCAAGTTTCTGGAGCTTGGAGGCGCGAGAATCAAGGGCTGGAAAGGCTATCAAACCATAGGAAATGGTTATCATATTTGTCAGCGCAACCTGCCTCTTAACTTTAAAAACCTCGAACAAAAGCTGTATGAAGAGTTTAACCGTCTCCGACAACTTGAAGAAGGAATTGAGCAGACATTAAGTGAACTGTGAGGGACGGATAACCATGAAGCGAAATCAAAGCCCGTGTATAGATGTGTGCGACTTTTCCGGCCCCAAAGGATGGTGTTTAGGATGTGGTCGCACGCGTGAGGAATGCCAAAAGTGGAAAGGTATGAAGCCTTACGACAAAAATGCCCTTCAAAAAGAACTGAAGAAAAGGATGTCTAAGTTAGTCGCTAAAGACCAAAAATGACAACCACATCATTGTGTTGCTCTCTTCTGCCCAAATAACCTGAATCAAATCCAGTAAAATTATTACCTATTGGTAATAATCAATTTCCAATGTGTTGGATTATCAATTTCCACGTCATCAATATAATGCGCCCCATTCCGCTAGCCGATGAAACCCGATGACAAGGCTGGCATACCGTATTCAACAACACTCCGAGTGTTGGTATTGGGAGAGAACGATGTCAAAAATCGTTGTAGTAGGTGGCGGTGCAGCAGGCTAGAGTTGGTCACTCGTTTGGGTAAACAGTTTGCGCGTCGCCGTGAACATGAGGTTATTTTGGTTGAACCCGCCAGTCACCACTACTGGAAACCCCGCCTGCATGAAATCGCGGCCGGAACCTTCGACCAAGAATTGGATGCAGTTAGCTACCTTCAACATAGCTTCTGCAATCGCTATCAATATGTCCAAGCTTCAATGTCTGCCCTTAGCCGCGCTGACAAGCAGATTGAAATTCGAGATGCAGATGGCCAACAATCGACGCTCGATTACGATTATCTGGTGATTGCCGTTGGCGCGGTAAGTAACGATTTCAAAACTGAAGGCGTAAGCGAACACTGTCTGTTTTTGGATTCTGCCGATCAAGCGCAACAGGCGTGGGAGCAGATCAACCCACTACTCAAAGCTGATGGTCAACGCCATATCTCTATCGTCGGTGCAGGCGCGACAGGCGTAGAGCTGTCTGCTGAGTTAGCCAAAGTCAGTCAAAAGCTAAAATGTTACCGCCAATATGCAGACTTAAAAATCACCTTGGTTGAAGCCTCAGACCGTGTGCTTCCGGCCGGTCCAGCGTGCATGTCACAAAAGGTACTGAATTCACTCGTTCAACATGGTGTAGACGTTAAGACAAACACCCGAGTGAATCGTGCTGAGCAAGGTAAGCTCATCACTGATCAAGGTGACCTTATCACCGCTGACTTACAGCTATGGGCGGCAGGCATAAAATGCGCCCCTTGGCTTGCTTCGCTAGATGGTCTGGAAACTAATCGCTTAAATCAATTGAAAGTGGACTCAACGCTTCGTACCACGCTTGATGACAGCATTTTTGTTATCGGTGACAGTGCTGAGTGCCCGCAACCTGATGGTGGTTTTGTGCCACCCTGCGCGCAAGCGGCTAACCAAGCCGCAGGACATCTTGCTCGCCAACTGCGTCGTTTACTAAACGGAAAATCCATGATGCCGTTCATTTTTAACGATGGCGGAATGGTCATTGCGGTTGGCCACAATTATGCAGTAGGCAGCTTGATGAATAACAAACTGATTGTTCGCGGTCGCTTCGTACGTAATCTTTACGACACCATATTCCGCCTCCACCAGCAAATCCTGTTTGGATGGAGTCGTGTCGCTGCCCTTGTTGTGCTTAAACGGGTTAAGGCATCACTCAACCCTTTTTATAAACACAACATCTCTTAAGACGAGTCATTCCCACAGAGAAGCGAAAGCGCTTCTCTGTGTCTTTTTGCTTGCATTTCAACTCCGCCTTCCCGCGTGTAATAACTATTCGGAATAACAATAATGTGGAATAAATTGCGTCAATCACTTCCCTTGCAATTGCTGTTTGCAGCCTTAACCGCTTGGGGGATCGCAAGCCTGCTCGCCTTTGATAGCAATGTGGCAGAGCAAGGCTGGTATCAATTCATCATGCTGGGTAAAACCACCTATTTGGGATTACTAAAAATGGTGGTTGGCATTGTGGTCATGCTGTCTCTGCTTCAGGGCATAACAAGTATTGGCTCCACCATGCGTCTAAAGAAAATTGGCCGTTCCACTCTGTTGTTTTATAGCTTTACGTCGTTTATTGCAGTCACTATTGGTTTAGGTGCGTCGTTGCTCCTTCCGGCTTGGGAGCCCCTCACGTCTGCCGTACCGGTAGGCGACAATGTCACACTAATCAGCTCAGAAGCGGCAAGTGGCGGTGCTATCGCAGCCAAATTATTGAACATGGCGTTGGTCAATCCGATTGCCGCTTTATCTCAAGGTAACTTGCTCGCCATTGTGCTGTTCTCGTTTTTACTCGGCATAGCGTTGCTTTCTTCTCTGACTGAAAAGCACCCTTTATTTGAGGTGCTAAACGGCTTAAATAAAGCCGTAAATACCCTCGTCAGCGGGATCATCCGTTTGGCACCGTTGGCGGTTTTTTCCATCGTTTTTGAATTCACCGTATCGGGTAACAGTTCGCTGTTTAAACAATTGGCCATGTTCGCGATATTGGTGTTTACCCTTACCGCATTTCACGGTGCGGTCGTACTGCCAAGCATTGCCAAGTTTGCAACGGGTATTAGCATAAAACGTCTTTTTAAAGCGTTGTCCGCTCCGATGGCCATGGCTTTTGCAACCTCTTCAAGCTCCGCCACCTTGCCCCTTTCAATGCAAACTGCGGAGCAAGAGTTAGGGGTATCGCAAAGTACCAGCAGCATGGTATTGCCGCTCGGTTCAGTCATGAACATGGACGGCACGGCTTTGTTTGAAGGTGTCGCGGCGATTTTCCTCGCACAGCTGTTTGGGGTTGATCTCACAACATCGGGGCTTGTGATGATATTTATCATGGCAATGGTGTCTTCGATTGGCGCGCCGGGTATGCCTTCAGGTTCCATGTCAGGTATGCAGATGGTGTTGTTGGCAGCAGGGATTCCGTTGGAGGCAATTGCCATTCTTCTGATTATTGAACGTCCTCTCGATACGTTTAGAACAGCGGTCAATGTGGAAGGGGATTTAATTGCCGCGATTGTGATTGATAAGTGGCAACAGGATGAGCGCAAGGTCAACCAAGCTGACAGTCAGTATTCTCTCACCCCGTAAGTTCTAGGTGTCTATTCCGCCGAGACATGCGCCCACCGAGATATATCGGAGTAAAAAGACTAAAATAAAGTGCCTGTGAGAGCGAAACGCTTTCACAGGCATTTTTTCATGCAACCTAACGAATGTGTTCCACCAAGCTGTCACAAAATACATGAGTCGAAAAATTGCGCTGTTTCACCTTTTCTTCCATACCTCCTGACACCACGATATTCACCCAATCTTCTAGCATGGCTTTAAAGCCTTTGGATTCCAGCGTATCTGTCCAATCTGCAAGCTCAACAGTTAGAGTGGTACCGTTGTCTTCCCAACTGAGGTTAATCATTACGATGTCATCGAAGACGAAATCTTGAGGTGTACAAAAGACTAACTCAAGATTAGGCATACGAGTCAGTAAAGTACGGTAGGCTTTAGTGGCAATATCACCAAGCCAATAACAGCGAGTCTCATTGGAGCATCCGGTTTATAGGCTGTATTCGCGCTCCACTTTTGCTATCCGAGTCGTAAACGCGGCATACCATTTATTTCGGCCCATTTTTTGGGCTTGGATGTGCTCAACATGGGCTTTCCATTGCTTGATCGATTCAAGGTCTTTCCAATAGGAAACCGTAATACCTAATCCATTTCTGGCAGATTCAACGCCCAAAAACCCAGGTTGCTGCTCTGCAAGTTCCACCATTCTTTCCGCTGTTTCACCATAGCCCTCGTCGAGTTCAGTGCGAATGCTGGAAAAGATAACGGCGTAATATGGCGGGGTGGGTGTCTTAACGATATCAGACATGCTTACCTCTCCTTGGTAATGTCAGAACAGCCTACCACTCTCAGTGAGGGAGACAATGCGACGAGTATGCACACTCAGATAGCCCCAAAAAGATAACATTTTTTATACAGCGCGAAATACCTGCTTTTCTGAAACGAAAAAACACGAAACACCGATAGAGATGTTAATAAAACACAAAGAACACACATCAAGCGACCTAGCATCATTTCTCTAACTCGAATGAGATAGCGACCACAATTATAAATAACAATAAAGACTATTTATTTAATGTCTCCTTTTTCCGTTAATTACCATGCGACGACTTTAATATTAATAGTCATGAATTAACATTCCGAAAACAACGACACCAAATTACGCTCAACTAGACCCTTCAAGAAACGGAAATAATGGTTATGGCACTAATAATAATTGCGCGATATATTACGCACTGAAAGGTGATACGAGTCACATATTTAGATTGAGTTTCACTAATAGGCAACGCTTAGCCACATCCATGCAACTGCAGTTAAGTAATTGATATTAGATATTTATAATTCCATCAATATGATACGGGTAACATTGGACTATCGTAATGGAACAACCTTTGCGGAGCACCATAAGCCATCACCTTTTTCAATATTGATTAATACACACCCGCTCTCATAAGCTGACATTGGTTCGAACACAAAATTGACCAATATCAATAAACGCCCCGCACTGGTGAATGTAGCACCATTTTCCCCGCATTTTTAATTCTCTCTATAAAGGCAATGCATTAGAGTCGATATCGATTCAAATTTATTTACATTGCATTGCCAACTTCCTTTTTCATTGCTCTCAGCAATAAATTATCGGCAAATGCAAACTTATAAAAATTAAAAACAAATCCGTAACACTTTTATTCGCGAAAGCGATGTGAGAATAAAATGAAAAATTGGATTGATAAGGCGGTACTCACGCCAATGAAGCGTCGAAGCTTCATGAAGTGGGGTGCGGCAGTGAGTGGCGGTACCGCGCTAACCGCTGCATTGCCACTGAAAGCCGTAGCCAAACCAGCAGCAGATGCTGCGATGAACACCAAAACGGTTTGGTCTGCGTGTATGGTTAACTGTGGTAGCCGCTGTGCACTGCAAGTTCACACCCAAAATGGCGTGATCACTCAGATTGAGTCTGACAACCGCGGTGATGACCAAGGCTTTGGTAACCACCAAATCCGCGCGTGTCTGCGTGGCCGCTCTATCAAACATCGTGTATACAATCCAGATCGCTTGAAATACCCAATGAAGCGCGTTGGCAAACGTGGCGAAGGCCAGTTTGAACGTATTAGCTGGGACGAAGCACTGGATTTGATGGCTGAAAAACTGCAATACACCATCAAAGAATACGGCAACGACGCCATCTTCATTACCTATGGTTCTGGCACACAAGGCTACCGTACTGACGGTAAAGACTGCTTCAAGCGTCTGTTCAACCTTGTTGGCGGTTTCCTCGACTACTATGGCAACTACAGCTGGGGTCAAATCCAGTTCGCGCTGCCATTCACTTACGGTTCAATCAAGCCGTCTGCATACGGTAGCTACACCACGGAAATCGAAAACGCGGATTTGCTGGTAATGTTTGGCTACAACCCTGCTGAAACCCGTATGAGTGGTGGTGGTGAAATCCACGAGCACATCAACGCACAGCGTAAGAACAACGTTCGTACCATCATCATCGACCCTCGTTACACCGACACCATGTTGGGTAAAGAAGACCTGTGGCTGCCAATTCGTCCAGGTACAGATGCAGCATTGGTTGAAGGTATCGCGCACACACTGATCACCGAGAACTTGGTTGATCAGGACTTCCTCGATAAGTACTGCCAAGGTTTCGACGAGAAAACCCTGCCAGCATCTGCACCTAAGAATGGTCACTACAAAGCACACATTCTGGGTCAAGGCCCTGACGGCATCGAGAAGACCCCAGCTTGGGCATCAAAAATCACCGGCATTCCGGTTGACCAAATCGTTCAACTGGCGCGTGAAATCGGTACTGCAAAAGCGTGTTTCATCACTCAAGGTACGGGTATCCAACGTCAAGCGAACGGTGAGCAAACTTCACGCGCTATCGTTATGCTGCCAATCCTGACGGGTAACATTGGCCGTCCAGGTACCAACACGGGCGACATGCCAGCGAACTGGAGCTACCCAGCACCACGTATTCCTGTTGGCACCAACCCTATCGCGGTGAAAGTTCCGTTCTTCAAGTGGAGTGATGCGATTTTCCGTCACCACGAGATGACTGACAAAACCGATGGTATTCAAGGTGCAGAGCGTCTACGTACCCCGATCAAGTTCCTGCTGAGCTACTCAGGCAACATGATCATGAACCAGCACGCGGACATCAACAAACACCGCAAACTGATCGAAGATGAAACCCAAGCAGAATTCATCGTGGTGTGTGATAACCACATGACCTCTTCTGCGCGTTTTGCCGACCTGCTGCTACCAGATGTGACCACTATCGAAAACAACGAAGTGAGCTCTGATGGTTACTCTTCAGGTTCTCTGGGTGGCGTATTCCCGCTGGTTCGCGCTATCGAACCACTGTACGAAACGCGCTGTGCCTACGACATGTGTGTGGGTCTGTCTGAGCGTCTTGGCGTGAAAGATGCCTTCACTGAAGGCCGTACCCGCGACGAGTGGCTGGAATACCTGTACAACGGTGCGCGTGCGAAAGATGCGAACCTGCCAACCTTGGAAGACCTGCGTAAAAACGGTCCTTACACACTGGCTGCGCCTGCAGAAGGCCGTATCGCACTGGAAGATTTCCGCAACGATCCAGAGAAACACGCGCTGGGTACCCCATCAGGCAAGATTGAGATCTACTCAACCAAGCTGGAAACCATCGCAAAAGAATGGGAACTGGCCGACGATGAAGTGATCACCCCGTTGCCACAATACGTGACCACGTGGGAAAGCCATCTGGACCCAAAAACTGAGCAGTTCCCGCTGCAAATGTTCGGTTACCACACCAAAGGCCGCACGCACTCCACCTACCACAACATTCCGTGGCTACGTGAAGTAGTATTCGACGGTATTTGGATGAACCCAATTGATGCGAAAGCACGTGGTCTTGAAAGCGGCGATTACGTTCGCGTATTCAACGACCGTGGTGAAATCCGCGTTGCCATCAAAGTAACGCCACGCATCATGCCGGGCGTCACCGCGCTGGGCCAAGGTGCTTGGTACAACCCTGACAAGAACGGTATCGACTTGGGCGGCTGTGTGAACACACTGACGTCTCAGAAGCACACGCCACTGTCTAAGGGGAATCCTCAACACACCATTCTGGTTCAAGTGGCCAAGGTTTAAGGGGAGATAAGTAGATGACTCAATACGGATTCCACGTAGACACCAGTAAGTGTACCGGTTGTAAAACCTGTCAGGTTTCTTGTAAAGACCGCAGCGATTTGCCTGTGGGTGTTAACTGGCGTCGTGTATACGAATACGCGGGCGGTGACTGGGTACAAAACGAAGATGGCACCGTAAGCCAAAACGTTTTTGCTTACTACATGTCGATTTCTTGTAACCACTGTTCTAACCCAGCATGTGTGAAAGCGTGTCCAACGGGCGCGATGCACAAGCGTACTGAAGACGGTCTGGTTGTCGTTGATAAAGACGTGTGTGTGGGCTGTCAGTACTGTGGTATGGCTTGTCCTTACGGCGCGCCTCAGTACAACCCAGAGAAAAACACATGACCAAGTGTGACGGCTGTTACGAGCGCGTTGCTGAAGGCCGCAAGCCTGTGTGTGTTGAATCTTGTCCGCTGCGTGCACTGGATTTTGGTCCAATCGAGGAATTGCGCAAGCAATACGGCACCAAGAACGATGTGGCACCACTGCCAGACCCGCGTTTGACGTCGCCAAACCTGATTGTTACCACCTGCCGTAACTCTCGCCCAACGGGCGATACCACTGGCAGCATCCAGAACCCGACGGAGGTGTCACTATGAGTGAACTGTCGCTCGTTTTCTTTACCGTTCTGGCGCAATCTGCCGTCGGTATGTTCATCGCACTGGGTTTGGTAGAACTGTTCTTCAAACCTGAGCGTAAAGCCATGAACATCGCGTTTATGGCATCACTGGCACTGTTGGGTTTGGGCGCACTAGCGTCTGTGACTCACCTCGGTCAGCCACTGCGTATGTTCAACGTGATGTTCGGTCTGGCGCACATGTCGCCACTTAGCATGGAAATCGTTGCGCTGTCTCTGTTTGGCGGAGCGGCATTCACCTATACTGCGCTGCGCGTGTTGGACATCCAACCAACGCTTCAGAAATTGACTCTGCCTGCGGCAATGGCCCTAGGTGTGGTGTTCATTCTGGCGATTGTAAACGTATACCGCCTGCCGACTGTGATTAGCTGGGATTCACACTGGACCACCTTCCAGTTCCTGATGACTGCGGGTGTGGTTGGCCTGTTGCCGCTGCAATGGTACTGCGTGTACTGGCACCTAAATTGGGTAACGCACAAAGCTGTGCAGACCGCACACTGGCAATGGGCGCGCTAGTGACCATGGCTGTGTCGCTGGCTGGCTTTGCTGGCTACGTGGTGTGGTTGGGTCAACTTGACGCATACGCTAACCCATTTGCGATTGCACACGGTGACACTTTCACGGTGGCACGCATTGGTCTGATGGTTGCGGGTGTCGTTTTGTTTGCTAGCCAAGCACTGCGTGGCAACAACAAGAACGCAGGCGTTGCGATTTCAGCCTTCCTGATGGTTGTGCTGGCAGAGCTGTCTGGTCGCGCCTTCTTCTACGACGCATTCATCAGCGCAAGCGCTGGCATGTAATGCACTCTGGGGTCGATACGTCGGCCCCAGCTTTTTATTTCCAAACATTTTTTATTTTTAATACCCATTTTTCTTTTTATTTTTCTGTTATTTCACTTTCTGCCTGAGACTAAACCGTATCGGCGGGAAGACAAGATTGAAGCGAATTCGCCATGAACGATACCCACTACCAAACCCTTGCCAGCCTGACGATTGCTAGCCACTTCCTCTACCGCGCGCTGCATCAAGCCCCGGACGCAGAGTTTGTGAATGCACTTTACGATGATGCATTGTTCGATGAATGGCCGGTTGAGCAAGCTAATGACAACGTCAGCCAAGGCTTGGCCTTGCTAAAAGCGCGCCCTGACCTTCGCAATATTTCACGCGATTATGCTCAGCTGTTCGTCGGTCCAAACACACTGACAGCAGCACCTTGGGGCTCGGTATACCTGACTGAAGAACAAATCACTTGTGGCGACTCTACCCTCGCCATTCGTGCTTTCTACGAGTCTCACGGTATCGCGATCGATACCGGTGAACGCGAGCCAGAAGATCACATTGGTTTGATTTTTTCGTTCATCACTTACCTGACAGACACCGCATTGGACGCGCAAGTGGTCGAAGCGGCGCACAATGAAAGCCTTGAAGCCCTGAAAGTGTTCCTGACAGATCATGTGCTAACGTGGGCTCCGCGCTTTTTCCACACCATGCGTGAAGGGGCAGAAACGCCGTTCTACCAAGGCATCAGCTACCTTGCTGAAGGCACGTTAGAGCAACTGGCAAAACTGGTTGGCGCACAGTATAAAATCGTGTCGTTATACCGTTAAAACAAAGGCTGTGGTCGGCAATGCGCGATAAAGACGAACGCTATTACAAAGCCCAATTGAATATGCAGCAATGCAGCCGTCGCGGTTTATTCCGCGGACTGTGGTCAGGCGTGAGCAAACCAATGAAGGCGACCTCAACCGCCTTAACAGTGCGGTCGGTACCGCGCCCACCAACCGCTGTCGATGATGATTTATTAGCAAGGCTGTGTAACCAATGCGGAGCATGCGTTACCGCCTGCCCGCAGCACATTATCGGTTTATTCACTGGCTTGCCCGAACTGGCGTTGGATGCCAATAGCTGCACAGAATGTGGCGAATGCCAAAAAGCCTGTCCGACGCTGGCATTGGCCGGCACAGGTCATTCAACGGGTGCCAAAGCATCGGCTTCCGGTATGTGTATTCGTCAAATGGGCGCGAGTTGTGATGACTGCGTGACAGCCTGCCCTCACCAAGCCATTTCTCTTGTTCCTCGCGGTATCGATGTGAACGCTGAAATGTGTTCGGGTTGTGCGCAGTGCCGCGTTGCCTGCCCGTCCAGTGCAATACAAATGACAATGCGATAACCCCTGTTCTCGCAAACGCGAAAAGGCTTTTTCATTATTAAGGTAAAAGTCTTTTCCTCACAAAGTTGCATTGCGATAACTGCCAAGCGTGCCTAGCTTTAAAGCTGTTCCCCGTGGAATCATAAGGTTAAGCAGTTATGGCCATCTCATCCTCTCTCACCAAAACGATCGTTGTTGGCGTGTCATTTTTCATGACGGCATTCAGTGTATCTGCCGCTCCCCTTCCCTCAATAAACGTCGGCGTTTTGAAGTTCGGCACCATCAATTGGGAAATGGATGTCATTAAACGCAACAAGCTCGATGAGAAAGCCGGATTCACACTCGATATCACGCCGCTTGCCTCCAAAAACGCGTCGTCCGTAGCACTGCAAGGCGGCGCGGTTGATGTCATTTTCTCAGATTGGGTGTGGGTAAGCCGTCAACGAGCGGCGGGAAAAACCTACACGCTCTCCCCCACCTCAGCGACGGCGGGCGGTTTATTCGCTAATCCTGAATCACCGCTTTCTTCACCTTGCAATATTGAAGGGAAAACACTCGGTATTGCAGGAGGCTCGGTCGACAAAACCTGGCTCTTGTATCAAGCCTATTGCAAAGCAAAAGAGGATAAGTCCGTCAGCGAACTGACCGAGCAACAATTTGTAGCTCCGCCACTTTTAAATAAACTTCTGATGCAAAACAAGGTGCCGCTTGGCATCAACTTTTGGCATTACGGTGCAAGGCTGGAAGCGGCAGGTTTCCAGCCTGTCATTAGCCTCGATGAGATCGTCGCAGGACTTGGCATTGAAACTCAGGTGCCTATGTTGGGCTGGGTGTTTGACGAGAAATGGGCGCAAGCCAATCCTGAACTGGTCAACGCCTTTTTGGACACATCCGCAGAAGCCAGAGCAATCTTGCGACGCTCAGACGAAGAATGGGAAACGATTCGCCCGCTAACCAAAGCGGAAAACGATGACGTGTTCAACGCCCTCAAGGCGGCTTATCGCCGCGGATTTTCCGGCACATTTGGGACGGAGCAGCAGGACGCAGCAGCGCAGATTTACGCGATTCTTGCCAAAGAAGGTGGAAAGAAGCTGGTTGGAGACTCCAACTCACTGAGCGAAGGCACCTTCTGGCAATCACCCTAGTCTGCCCATTTTGAGGAATCGCTGACGCGTGAGTTTGCCAAATTATCAACGCTACATCGTACCGCTGATCCTGCTTGCTTTATGGCAGTGGTCAGCCACGTTAATTGAGAGTGCAGACTACCCGACACCTATTCAGGTGTACCATGCGTTTGTTTATGAGCTGCTTGACGAACAAATGCTGTTCCATCTCGGCATGACGCTATGGCGTGTCTTTCTCGCTTTCATCATTTCTATGGTGCTTGGGGTTATTTTTGGCATCATGATGGGGCGGTTTCCTAAGCTCAATGAGCTTTCCGATCCGCTGCTCATCCTTGCACTGAACATCCCAGCACTCGTTACTATCTTGCTTTGCTATTTAACGATTGGACTCGTGGAAGCTGCCGCGGTGACAGCCGTGGCACTGAATAAAATTCCAACCGTCGTCGCCATGATTCGCGAAGGCGCACGGGTGGTAGACAACGACCTGATGGACGTTGCCAAAGTCTTTCGCCTTTCCCCTGCAAAACAATTCTTTCAGGTATTCCTGCCGCAGCTCTACCCCTACATCATGGCATCTGCTCGTACTGGCTTGTCATTGATATGGAAAATTGTCTTGGTGGTCGAACTGTTGGGGCGCAGCAACGGTGTTGGTTTTAAGCTCCACACCATGTTTCAGTTCTTTGATATTGCGGGAATTTTGGCTTACACCTTTGCCTTTGTTGGCGTGATATTTTTGCTCGAAGCACTTCTATTCAGACCGCTTGATAAGGTGGTGTCGAGGGGACGGGGATGACAGGAATTACGCTCAACATTCAGAGCAAGCACTATCGTTCCGATTCAACCGTTATCGGCCAACTCAGTGGCACGATTGCCGAAGGCAAGATAACCGCCATTATTGGACCATCAGGGTGCGGTAAATCCACGTTATTGAATATGATTGCAGGGCTCGAAACCGCGAATAAGGGCGAGATTTCCTTTTCTAACACGCGAAGTGAAACACCTAAAATCGGCTACATCTTCCAAACACCTCGCTTAATGCCTTGGCTAACAACGAAAGAAAACTTAGAACTGATTGGCGGTAAAGGGAATCCGACAATCAGGGAAACACTGGCCTCGATGGGCATTCTCGACAAGTTGGATGACTATCCTTCACAGCTTTCCGGAGGCATTCAGCGAAGGGTGAGCATTGCGCGAGCGTTCGTTTATCAGCCGGACCTCTTGCTCCTCGACGAGCCTTTTACCTCTTTGGATGCCCCAACTGCTGACCAACTCAGAGAGCAGCTCATTGCACTTTGGCAACGCCAGCAATCCACCATGGTGTTTGTTACCCACGATTTGCACGAGGCACTTTCCTTGGCTGATGAGATTTGGTTTCTTAGCCGTTCACCAGCGACGTGCATTCACAAACTGTTCGTCAGTCAACCACCTGCGCGCCTTCTTGCTGCTGAACACCGTCAAACCATCAATGAACTCACCGCGAACTTATTGGAAGCGCATCCAGACATCTTGCGGGGCAAAGCGGGGCAGTAAAAAGCCCAAGCTATGTGCTTGGGCTTTTTGAGAGTGCGATGAGATAGCAGCCTATTCTGCAAAGCATCTAAAGCCAATTTTCTATCGGCAACAACCCGCTCAACCACGCCCCACTTTTCAATAGAAAGCCAGCATCGGGTTCCTCGTCTAACACTTCATCAGACTCAAAATCTCGCCACACTAAATTCCCATTTTGCAGCTCTAATTTATATGCACTGGTATAAAGCAGCCCTTCTAGTCCTTGCTTGGCCTTCAACACATATTCAGGATGGTCAAACACAACGGCCATTTCAGTGTTAAGTTCGGCGGAACGCGGGTCCATGTTCATCGACCCGACAAAGAGTTTACGGTCATCCAACATCATGACTTTGGCATGCAGACTGGAACGGGAGCTGCCCGTAACGCTCCACTGGTGTTCAATCTTGGCTTTCGCTTTCATCTCCCAAAGCTCAATGCCTGCCGCCACCAGCTCTTCTCGGTATTTGGCATACCAACCATGCACAGCAAACACATCGTTTGACGCCAGAGAGTTAGTGAGAATAACAATGTTCTTGCCTTGCTTTGCCGCGTTTGCAAGGGCTTTTGTCCCCGCTTTCGTTGGGACAAAGTAAGGTGAAATGATCACGGCGGTGTGTTCAACACTTGCCAATAGCTCGACCAAGCCATCAATAAGCTGGCTTTGGCCATTCCCCACTTTTTCCGGCAGATCGTAAAGCAGCGAAGCCTCTCCCCAATGCAGAGAAACTTGGTTGTTCTTGATGTCTTTGTACAATGGCAAGGTGTCGAAATTGTAGGTATCGCTGGTGAACTGATGCTCTATTTGAGACACCTTACGCCAGTGTTCAATGTCTTCGCTGTTTGGTACGCGATCGCTCTTTTGAATCCAAGCCATCGGCGCAGAAAAACGACTGTTCCAGTATTCATCAAACTGGACTTGGGTTTCTTCGACAACTGGCCCATTCAGCAATACATCGAAATCACCAAACTCCACATCTGATTTGAATGAAAAATATTCGTTACCAATATTGCGGCCACCCACCACAGAAACCACGCCATCTGCCGTCATGGATTTGTTGTGCATACGTCGGTTGAGACGGTCGCCATCTGTCACCCAAGACAGCATTCGCAAGAAGCGGTATTGATGTGGATTAAACAACCGCACCTCGATATTAGGATGCGCATTGAGATAGGCGATATCACTGTCTTTACGGCTTTGCATATCATCAAGCAACAGACGGACTTTCACACCACGTTCGGCAGCTTCATAGAGCCGCCAGACCAGCAGTTGGCTGGTTTCATCATCACGGAATATGTAGTACTGAAGATCGAGCGAGTGCGAGGCTGACTCAATCATCGCAAGACGGGTTAACAAGGCGTCGTGACCAGTTTGAAGTGGAAAGAAGCCTGAGTAATGAGCGGGGACATCTTCCTCATGCGCAAAAAACGCAGCGAGCGACGACGAAGCATGATAGCCCGTGTGATGGGTTTCTACTTTGGGTGCTAATGATGTATCAGACTCGCAGCCAAACAGGGCAAAGGTGAGGAGAACAGTGGCGGACAGCTTTTTCAACGAGATGAATCCTTTCATTCTTTTGGGCTACGTTAGCACAGTTATCGATGCATTTCTCTTTGGTTGCACAATTGAAACGCCTTTCAATCAGTGACTTATCACATTCAAAAATTGCATCGTCCTTATCACTATTTTGTTATTGATAATTTCATTTCTACTCGAAACATCAAACACGCAACGTCATTCAACTTTGCCGGTGTAGAATTCAACCTCACCCAATCAAACAAAGCACAAGTTGTTTAACACTCACTTCCTCCTCACTTAATTTGTCACCCGCCTTTCACGTTGCACACTAAACATTTTCATTGAACAACACTGACACAGTGCTTCAAGCTCGAATTAATTAAATTCAAGCTGTTGTTTTTATTGAGTTATTTTTATAACACGTTGATTTTGAGCCACTTTTTTTCGTGATCAATCCAAGAGTTTCGACGTTTGAAGAGTGTCGATTTCATCATACTGCGACCGCCTTCAAATATAGTCACACAAACATCAGGGTATTTTCCTCGCGCGAAGAGTTGTTTTTTCGCAGTTTTTCAGAGGGATAATAATGAAAGTAAAGAAGCGGTTCGTTGCGCTGGTTGCAGCGATTGGTATCGCGGTTGGTTGGCTCACCCTCGGTGGGACAGCCGCAGTGATGCATGCAACCTCCAGCACCGAATTTTGTGTTTCGTGCCACTCTATGCAAATCGCTTATGAGGAATACGAAGGTTCAGTCCACTTTAGCAATGCAAAAGGTATTCGCGCCGAATGTGCCGACTGCCACATTCCAAATGACCCAATCGGGTATGTCTTCACCAAGATCCGCGCGACAAAAGATATCTATCACGAGTTCGTGACAGGCAAAATCGACACTGAAGACAAATACGAAGAACATCGCATGGCAATGGCAGAGACCGTTTGGGCGCAACTGCGTGAAAATGATTCTGCAACTTGTCGTTCTTGCCACACCAATGAAGCCATGGACCTCTACTCCCAAACCGAAGAAGCGGCCAAGATGCATGAATATGGTGTGGAAAATAACCAGACCTGTATCGACTGCCACAAGGGCGTTGCACACTTTGCTCCTGAGCCAGAAATGGACAGCGCAGCCTTTGACCAACTTTTTGCCTTGGCAGACAACACACCTAAAAATGCCAGCACTGTTTACCCAATTCAGCCTATTGCACTTGCAGATCTGGGTGAAGTGAATCCAACCACAGAAATGACCGTGATCAGCGAAACGAACGGTAACCGCACCGTCGAAATCTCTGGCTACCAAATGAAAGGGGCTGAGCGTGTGCTTTACATGGGTAATGGTCAGCGCGCCATCATCGCCACACTTAACGACGCAGGCCAAGCCGCTGTGGAAGCGGGTGAATTCGCGGCAGACGAATACGGCAACGAGTGGCGTACCGCGAAAATTACCGGCACCGTCGACTCACCGGTTCTCGATTCACTCGACCCAATGTGGGAATACGCAGAGCAACTCGACAACGTTTACTGCGCCACCTGCCACGCCAAAATCGCTGCCGGTCACTTTACGGTGAACGCGTGGGGTCCTGTCGCGAAAGGCATGGGCGACCGTACCGATATCTCCGAGCTTGATTTAGAAATTCTCACTAAGTATTTCCAGCACCACGCGAAAGACGTGGCTGGCCATTAAGAACAAGGAGTCATTGCAATGACACAACTATCTCGTCGTTCTTTTCTAAAAGGAACGGGTGCGACTGCGGGTGCGCTAGCCGTTACATCTATCGTGCCAATGTCTGCACAAGCTAAAACACAAGGCAGTGGTGTATTAACCGCTGGTCGCATGGGCCCAATGTATGCAACGGTGAAAGACGGCATGATCGTCGAAACCAAGAGTGCCCTGCCACAAACTGTTCCTAACAGCCTTCAACTCACCGGTCCTGATCAAGTACACACCAAGGCACGCGTGAAATACCCAATGGTACGTAAAGGCTACTTGGCTAACCCTGCAAACCCAGAAGGCGTGCGCGGTAAAGACGAGTATGTACGTGTATCTTGGGACGAAGCTTACAAGCTGATCCACGAGCAACACAGCCGCATTCGCAGCACTTATGGCGCAGAATCTGTTTTTGCGGGTGCGTATGGCTGGCGTTCAAGTGGTGTCCTTCACAAAGCGCAAACGCTGCTTCAACGTTACATGAGCATGGCGGGCGGCTACTCGGGTCACTTGGGTGATTACTCAACGGGTGCAGCGCAAGTCATCATGCCACACGTTGTAGGCTCGATTGAGGTATACGAGCAACAAACCACGCACCCTGTCGTCCTAGAGCACAGTGATGTGGTTGTGCTTTGGGGCATGAACCCTATGAATACCCTGAAGATTGCATGGAGCAGTAACGACGGCAGCGGTCTGGAATTCTTCCACCAGCTGAAAAAATCGGGCAAAACGGTTATCGCTATCGACCCAATGCGCTCAGAAACCATTGAGTTCTTTGGTGAAAATGCACAGTGGATTGCACCACACCCAATGACTGACGTGGCGTTGATGCTGGGTATCGCCTACTCACTGCAAGCAGACGGCAAGCATGACAAAGCCTTCCTCGACAAGTACACCATTGGCTACGACAAGTTTGAAGCTTACCTGTTAGGTAAATCAGACGGTATCGCGAAAACACCAGAATGGGCGGCGGCAATCACAGGCGTTCCTGCCAAACAAATCGAACTGCTGGCTGACATCTTCAGCAAAGGCCGCACCATGCTGATGGCAGGCTGGGGCATTCAGCGTCAACAATACGGCGAACAGCGTCACTGGATGCTCGTCACGCTGGCATCCATGCTTGGCCAAATCGGTTTGCCGGGCGGTGGCTTTGGTCTTTCTTACCACTACTCAAATGGCGGTAACCCAGCGCGTGATGCGGGCGTACTTCCTGCGATTTCAGCGTCTATCGGTGGTGGTTCTTCTGCGGGTAATGACTGGGCCGTGTCAGGTGCACTCAACAGCTTCCCAGTTGCACGTATTGTTGAAGCACTGGAAAACCCGGGCGTTAACTACCAGCACAACGGCCATGAGCTGACCTTCCCAGACATCAAAATGATCTGGTGGGCGGGCGGCGCGCCATTTACTCACCACCAAGATACCAATCGTTTGATCAACGCATGGCAAAAACCAGAGTTGGTGGTTATCTCTGAACCGTATTGGACGGCTGCAGCAAAACACGCGGATATCGTACTGCCTATCACGACGTCGTTTGAGCGTAACGACCTCACCATGACGGGTGACTACAGCAACCAGCACCTTGTTCCAATGAAGAAAGTCGTTGAGCCGCAGTTTGAGTCTCGTGACGACTTCACTGTGTTTGCTGACATGTCTGAAATGCTTCGCCCTGGCGGCAAAGATGTCTTCACAGAAGGCAAAGACGAGATGGAATGGCTGAAAGGCTTCTATGACGAAGCGCAGAAAGCGGCGCGCTCTGCACGCATTCGTATGCCGAAATTCAATAAGTTCTGGGCAGACAACGAACTTATCGAAATGAAATTCAACAAGAAAAATGCGGAGTTTGTTCGCCACGCGGCATTCCGCACTGATCCTGTGATGAACCCTCTGGGCACACCAAGCGGAAAAATTGAGATTTACTCTCGCACGATCGAAGGCTTTGGCTACAAAGACTGTCCGGCACACCCAACCTGGTTGGCTCCAGATGAGTGGACAGGCAGCGCGAAAGACGGCGAACTGCAATTGATGACAGCGCACGCAGCGCATCGTCTACACAGCCAGTTCAACTATGCCAAAATCCGCGAAGAATATGCGATTACTAACCGTGAGCCTATCAGCATCAACACTGAAGATGCGGCGGCGCGTGGCATTAAAACGGGTGATCTCGTTCGTGCATACAACAACCGTGGACAAGTGCTGGTTGGTGCCCTTGTGACTGATGGCATCAAGAAAGGCTCTGTGTGTATCCATGAAGGTGCTTGGCCGGATCTTGATGCGCAAACAGGCATCTGTAAGAACGGCGGCCCCAACGTGCTGACCAGCGATATCCCGACCTCTCGTCTGGCGAATGGCTGTGCGGCAAACTCCTCACTGGTCAAAATCGAGAAGTACGAAGGTCCAGTACTGGCACTAACTGCGTTCGATCCGCCAGTAAACGGCTAATTTTTCTTTAAAGTCAGTAAGCAAAGCCTGTCCCCGGACAGGCTTTTTTATTCGTGGTTAACCCAATTGGCATGGGATTGAGAGCGAAATCAGTCAGTGCTTGAGAGAAAACTTTGGGTATACTAGCCGCAACTATGACAGCCTGATGGAATTCAACATGGCAAAGACACTGACCGCTGACCGCATCGCGGAAATCCTGAAATTCGACGTCGACCAGCGTTACAAATACCTGGTGAAAGAAGTCGTTGAGAATCGTGAAATCTGGATCCTGACGGACGAACACGGTTGCGTAATGCTGAACACAGAAGACGAAGACTGTGTACCTGTATGGCCGAATGAAGAGTTCGCGCAAGAGTGGGCGACGGGTGAGTGGGAACACTGCAAACCAGAAGCGATTGGCCTGAATAAATGGCACTCACGCTGGACCAACGGCTTGTTGGACGACGAACTGTCTATCGTTGCGTTCCCTAACACCGACCTAGAAGGTGTTGTCATGTACCCAGACGAGTTCGATTTCGACCTGACCAGCTTGGCGAAAAAGCAAAAACGCTAATTGTCGGTTGTGTTTAAACACCAAAAGCGGGCACAGCCCGCTTTTTTTGACGCTAAGTCATAATTTTTGACTGCCCTATCAATTAGTTGTAATTGATACATCAATCAAGAATTAGAAGTCAGATTGCGAGCAGCTATTCAAATATCGAATGTGAAATTATTGACGACTTTGACATAAGGTTTTACGTCATAATCAATTTGTCGCATAAGATATGTCTGTCTTATTTAAAACGCTTTTTACTGGCCTTTGCATTGTCGCAATGTTTATTGTCGATCCTCTAGGTATTAGAGTGTCGGCAGAAAAGCATTATGAAGATCATATTCTGCGTTTGCTTGCGCCATTTTTCAGTGAAACAGTATCCGACCAAGTGACTGTTGTTCTGATTGATGAAGCCTTTTTAGAGCAGACAGAACGATTTCCCGTCAATTACACAAATCTTGCTAGGCTTTTAAAAGTCACCAGCCATCATCAGCCGAAAGCTGTATTTTTCGATATCCTTCAACATCATAAACATTCTGATAGGTTTGAGCGTTGGTTAAAAACCATGGGGAAAACTGACTTTCCTCTCTTTATGGCCAGCGACCCCGAATACGACACGCCACGGCGTTTAAAAAATCCAAATTCAATTAGAAGCCAATTAAATAGTGTCTCCGACTTTGTCGCCGTGTCTTGGAGCGGAGAACAACATTACTACCCTTTGCTTGTTGATTTTGAGGGGCAAACCACGCCTTCAGCCGCCCTTGCACTCTACCGAATTTATTGCGAGCAAAACACCGAGAGTTGCATAAACAAGGTATCAGATACGTCATTTGAAAATTCCATGGTAATTCAGTGGACCAACAAATTTGATGCTCGACAAAACGAGTTCAGATATGTGGGTGAGTCCTGTGAAGAGCGCCCTGACGGGAACCTAGCAAACATGCTGAATACCTTTTGGACGCTTATCGTACAGGGCGTTATCTCTGAAGAAGAACTTGATAACAAGCTCAGACTGAAATGCCCTCCAGTGCTGACCATTTCTGCCCTTTCTCTCTTTCAACCCGGAGCTTTTAACTCAACGTTGCTTCAACATGCGTTGAATGACCGGTTGGTCTTATTTGGATATCACCTCAGTGGCGGCACAGATAACGTTATTTCTCCCGTACACGGAAAGTTGCCGGGGGTATATAAACACGCGATGGCATTAGAAAATTTAGTGTTTAAAGGTGAGAATTACTGGAATGTCCCTGCATCCACGGGCTTTTTTAATCTTAGTATTGCCGATATTTTTGAAATCGCCATTCAAATCAGCGTCTTATTTACCGTCATCTGGTATCGATACTCTCACTTAGAAAATCAAGCATCAGGCAGTAATAGTGCATTGTCCGGTTTAAAACCGGTGATATTGGTGTCGTTACTTATCCTTATTACGATTATTTTCTCAGACCAGCTTTTAGATATAGGTGTATCCAACTGGTATGCACTTCCGCTGATCCTCCTCCTCGACATTCCCATTTTCTTCTACTTCATGCTCGAGTCACTCAAACAACGTATACAAAAATTCAATCAACTCGCGGCAAGAAACTCTAAGGTTAGGTTCCATTTAGTAAAACGAAGAATCAAACGCAAACAAAACGTCATTTTCAAGGAGGCAAAATGAAACACTTGTTAACTTTAATCACTGCGTTAACGCTACCACTCACTGCTTGGGCAGCTGAGGGCGACGTAAAAATTCTGAAGTTCTTAATGAGTGAAATTGAGATATGTGACAGCGATTACAACTGTCTGGATGTTGAAGCAAAAACACTACCTGATCCGAAAAAGAGCCCTATTCCTGTCGTTGGCTTCGATGAGAAAGAAGGAATGCTCAAGTTTGTCGTTGAACAACAAGAAAAATGGGTCCACCAAACTGAAGTTGAACTTAACCAAAAAGCAGAGGCTTCGGTCATTTGCACCAATCAGAAAATCTCGCGCAAAAGCGACAAGGAAGTATTTGCGACTTATGGTCTAGGTGAGGGGTGCTAAATGTTTCTAAAATCGATAGTCACCGCAACAGCAGCACTTTTACTGACAGGTTGTGGATTAACAACATTGACAGGCAGCACCTATGAATCTTTTGAGGGTAAGTTCATTGAACACGAAACCAATAAAGATAATGAAGCCTTGGCAACCACATCTGTCGCCCCTGAGACCAAAGAAACCGACGTTAAAGACCCAAATATCGCAAGTATTCGAGCAGCCTCAGATAAAGATCTGATGAGAAATCCTTATGCACACAAATATCTCAATAAGATTCTTAATCGAATAGTTGATGCATGGGATCAAGAGCTAGAAACTCCAGTTTACCTTTCGATCACCACAGACCGCTCTTATACGGCAAGTGCGAGCAACGACACGGTGATGGTGTCTCTGGGTGTGTTGGCAGATGCAGAGTCTGAGGATGAAATTGCATTTATCATTGCGCACGAGCTTTCACATATCTTGCTCGAGCACAATGAAACCAACGAGTACTTTGCAAAACAAAAAGCCCTGGTATCAAAAGCAGCCAATGTCGCAATGGTGACGGCAAGCTTCCAAGATGTGAACACAACCAAGACGGCCAATGGCATTAAAGTAAACATGGTCACCAGTGAGGAAACCGCCGGACAAGTCGGTGATATCTACCGAGCAGGTCTGACGATTAACCGACTCAGCCGAGACGTTATTAGCTCGTCGATGAGCCGTTCACATGAAGATGAAGCTGATCTCATGGCGATAGATTTGATATCCAGAGCCGGGTATTCTCCTGCAGCGTATCAAGTCGTCATGCAACGCATGGCAAGCAGTCAGACATTCAATAAAGCCCAACTGGCCGCAAAGAAACAAGAGATGCAAAGCTTTGTCAGTCTGGCGTCTGAAGCAAACAAGAAGATTTCCGGGCTTAACACTGAGTCATTGATTTACATGGCGGCGAATGAAGCATCGACGCGCCTATTGCAAAGCTTTGCGGAAAGACACAATTCGCCAGAAGAGCGAGAGATCGATCTTGCTCACTACGTCAAACGCGAATACCGCAAAGAGCGCAAGAAGCCTCTTGATGTTAAATCTCTCAACAAGAATCTGAAATCTGGGCGCAGCAATGCTATCACCAAAAACTATTGGTATGCCTCAGAAGCATTTAGGGCGATTGATGCGGGTCAGCTCGATAAGGCTGAACAACTCGCTAAGAAAGCAGTTAGTGGGCAAACCAAGCACCATCCCTACCCCCGTCTAGCCTTTTATACAGTGCGATTGAAGCAAGGGCAGAAGACCAAAGCTTTGGCAAATCTGAATCTAATAAAACATTGGGATTATGCTTCGATCCAAACGTTTAACATGGCAGCGCAGGCTTATCGCTCAGTTGGTAATCCTAAAAAAGCCAAAGCAGTGTTAGATAAGGGCTCTGAGTCTGTTGGCGTGGTTATGCCGTTCTACCCAGAATACATTCGCACTTACAACGCGCAAAAGAATAGCAAGCTGGCAAACCAATCTTTTGAGGCATGTAAGCAAGTTTCTGAAGAAAACATCATCGAGCAATGCCATGAAGCGGCGGGCATTCAGAGAACCGAAGAAGACCGTAGCGGTGCAAGTGGTGTTCTTGGCTTTTTTGACTCAATGACAGATTTAGTTGAGCTTTAGCAAACGAATAAAAAGCGGGCACAGCCCGCTTTTTTTGACTTCCCCATTACCTATCCAACTTTACTGGTCTCACATTCGCGTGCTCTGCCAGCACGTTTATCGCCGCTGCTTTGTAGAAAGGGTTGGCATCTAGGTACTCGTAAAGCCACTTACAGCTGAAGACCATTTTGATGGCATGCACTTCCGGTACCTTTCGAATACCACTGGCAATGTCTTCCCAGTCAATGGCATTCACGTAGACCAGTGCATCTTCATCCAAGGTCGGCAGGGTTTTCGGGTAACCTTTCTCGATGTAAAGACCCGTTAACCATATCCAATAACGTTGCCAAAGTTCAGCCAGCAAAGGACGATAACCATTCCCTTCTGCCAGTACACGCATGGTGATGTCTGTCAGCGCCTGAAAGCTTGTAACGGCATGAAGCGTGGTCAACGCAGGTTCATAAAGGTACAAACCAATCGCTCTGTCGCCAATTTCTCGCATCTTGAGCTCGATATTTTCTTCCGTAATAAAGAACTCATCTGCTACCGAAATATCATGAAGTACGGTATCTGAGCACAGCATCTCGCAGATTTGCAAACTACCACCGAAACGGGTGATTTCAGGTTTGGCAGCATGCACTTTCAGCCATTGCGCTTCTGCAGTAATAGACTGTGCAGACATATGAATGCGCGGCGGCAACATGCGCTTGTACATATCTTCAAAGCGGATCGCCCAGTACGCTAAGGCATCGGCAATCAAGCCTTTGTCGCCATGCATAATGGCAAAGCTCAAACGGATCACCGGATGAAACAGACCCATCGGTAACGCGTATTGCAGCTTTTCAAGTACGCCCATCAGATACGCCGTTTGGTCGTTCGCTGCTTCCTGCCCTTCGAAGAAAAGGCGTTGGAAATCGGCAAGGTATTCCGCTTTACCCAGGTATTCCGTCCAATTCTCTTCGGTCACGACACCGGTATCGCGCAGGTGAAGATCTTCTTCAATACGTGCACGGTAACGTGGCCAGCTGCTGCGGAATGCTTTGATTTCATCATCGGTCGCACCTAATCCCTGAAGCGACATAATTGTCATTGGGTAATGGTTCGACATACCGCCTTTGGTGACGCCACCAAGGTTTGGGTGGAATGCGCTGTCGCGCTGCATTTCGTCATTGACCAACGCAGACATTTCTGTTGCCGCGTTAAAGCGTCTTTCTTTATTTTTGGTTGAGAACAACATACTGGATCCTCCTTGCGTTGATTGCTGTTTGTTTAATCTAGAAAGCTCACGTATGGCGCAACGGGCACAATGCCGAGCGGATTTCTAAGTGGGCTTTTCGAGTTATAGCCACGGCGATAAACATCCAAATCTATGGTGTCTTTCACGCCAGGCTGCTGTACCAGTGTTTTCAAATACGCTGAGATATTCGGGTAATCCCGCAGTGCTTTCAGGTTGCACTTGAAGGCGGTGAAATAACCCACATCAAACCGCACCAATGTCGGTAGCAATCGCCAGTCTGCTTCGGTGATGGCATCACCCAGCAAGAACGCTCGTTTGCCAAGACGCACTTCAATCTCTTCAAGCGATTCGAATAATGCAGTCACTGCCTCGTTATAAGCTTCCTGCGTTCTGGCAAAACCGGACTTATACACGCCATTGTTCACCGTGTTGAAAATCCAGTCGTTGGTGTCATCAATCTCTTTAGCCAACGCTTCCGGATAGAAGTCCTGTGTATCACCGGTAATCTCGTTAAACGCACTGTTAAACATGCGGATAATTTCCGACGATTCATTGCTCACAATGGTTTGGGTCTTTTTATCCCAAAGCACGGGAACAGTAACTCTGCCGGTAAAGTCAGGATTCGACTTCACATAAAGATGGTGCATGGCTTCAAGCCCAAGCAAATTGTCGGTAAAGCGTTCATCGGTGTTATCGAACACCCAACCTTGCTCGGTGCGAAGCGGTGCCACCAACGACAAACCCACCACGTTTTCGAGTCCTTTGACCTTGCGGTAAATCAGGGTGCGATGCGCCCAAGGACAGTTCAGTGCAGCAAACAAGTGATAACGACCCGCTTCGGCTTTAAAACCTGCTTCACCACTTGGCCCGGCTTCTCCCGTTGCGGTGACCCAATTGCGGAACTTGGCAACGCCGCGAACGAAACGTCCATTTGCGTCTGAATACTGTTTCTCTTCCCACTCACGCAGTTGGTCATCGGTGAGCCAACGGCCTTCAATTAACTTGCCCATCACTAACCTCCTTACTGCGCAGCGCCGACTTTTTCACGTCCGTGCGGTGCATCGAAATCCAACGCCGGGCCAATCGGCACAATGCGGGTTGGGTTGACCGTTTCATGACTGGCGTAATAGTGCGCTTGATGTGGTCGATATTTACTGTCTCTGCGACACCCGCGAACTGATAGAGCTCACGAAGGTAGCCTGACAGGTTTGGGTATTCGCTGATGCGACGACGGCTGCACTTGAAGTGTCCGACATAAACAGCATCGAATCGGATAAGTGTGGTGAACAAACGCCAATCTGCTTCAGTAACCTTCCCACCCACGAGGTAGCGATTGGTCGCCAGATGCGCTTCCAGTTTTTCCAGCGCACTGAATACGTCTTCCACTGCTTCATCGTAAGCCTCCTGCGTGGTCGCAAACCCAGCGCGATACACACCGTTATTAATGTTCGGGTAGACAAAATCGTTCATCTCATCGATGGCTTCCCGCAATGCTTCTGGGTAGTAATCACCCGGAAGCGCGCCGATGTCATCAAACGCACTGTTGAGCATGCGAATGATTTCTGAAGACTCATTGCTCACTATGGTTCCGGTCTTCTTATCCCAAAGCACTGGCACCGTGACACGACCGGTGTAATCCGGTAATGCGCTCGTATACACCTGGTGCAAATAGGTAGCGCCATTAATCGCGTCTTCGACCACATCATCACCCGGCAGGAAGGTCCATCCGTCATCACCCATAAAGCCATTGACCACCGAAATGGAAATCATCGCTTCCAGCCCTTTCAGTTTTCTGAAAATCAGGGTTCGATGCGCCCAAGGACAAGCCAGTGAAACATACAGGTGATAACGACCCGGCTCTGCTTTAAAGCCGCCTTCGCCTGTTGACCCCGCCGAACCATCTTTCGTGATCCAGCTTCGAAAGCTCGGCGCTTTTCGGGTAAAGCGTCCGTTTGTTTTGCTGGTGTCATACCAATCGGTGCGCCAAACACCGTCTACCAGTAATCCCATCGAGGCCTCCCATGCCATTCCGTTTCGATGGGGTAACAATAAGTGTTCATTGAGGAGGGAAAAACAGTAAATAGCGGAATTGATTGTTCTTCATTGGAGAACAGAAACGAGGAACTGATGCGACAAAGACCTACCTGACTCAGTGAGATTATCGGCCACAAATACGAGCCGAGTGGTTTGTATAGATAGCCACAGTTTGTGTAAAGGAGGGTAAATCGCCTTCAAATCTCATCACAAATAGCGATACTGAGCGCATTCGAGCAAGAAGGAACTAACCTTATGAAAAAACTATTGATTGTTGCTTTGATTGGCTTTGGATTGATTGGTACAGCCGTTGCGTTTGACGGGCATTGGGGACATGGTTGGGAAGTCAGTGATTGGTCATTCTTTGGCTGTGACCATAGCGGTAATCATCACTTCTGATCGACAACAGCCATCAACGATGGCTGTTTTTCAACGTGAACATTCAACTAATCTAGACTGGCTCTGGAACATCTTTCACAATCCGACCACCTTCAAGGCTTATCACCCGATCTGCCGCAGCAATGGTTTCTGGGCGGTGCGCAATTTGCAGGATTGGGATACCCAGCTCTCTTAAGGTCTTGCTAATTTCCCGTTCATTGGTCACGTCTAAATGACTGGTTGCCTCGTCCAAAATTAGCAACTTTGGATTTTTATAGAGGGCCCTAGCCAGCAATAAACGCTGCTTTTGACCACCTGATAGGGAGCCGCCCATCTCACCAACAAGCGTTTGGTACCCCATCGCCAAATCCATGATGTCGGTGTGAATGTTGGCAAGCTGAGCACACCTAACAGCATGTTCTAAATCGACCTGCTGACTGAAGAAAGAGATGTTTTCAAGAATCGAACCATTGAACACCTGATCGTCTTGGAAAACGGTGCCGACTTTCTTTCTTATCTCTGCCATATCCCCTTTCGCGATATCCTCGCCAAATAACCGGATGGTGCCTTTATTCGGTTTATAGAGACCAAGCAGAAGTTTCGCCAGCGTGGTTTTGCCTCCCCCAGATTTTCCGACGAGGGCGACGACTTCATCAGAACCAATTGAGAAGCTAACGCTGTCCAAAATTTTCTTTTCAGATCGAGAGTACCCAAAACTCACTTTTTCCACTTCAACAACGGCGCCTAAATCCTCCTCTTCTGACGAAATCGATTTAGCCATTTCATTAACCGTGAGTTTGATGCCTTCGCGATCAAAAGACGGCTCTTTCTTAGTGAGGACAATATCAGCCAACCTTTCGTTGTAGACACTCAGCATTCGGTACTCGAACACTTTGTCGATGAGCGAACTGATGCTGGTTGAAAACCTAAGCTGGAAAGTAGTGAACGCGATAAACATACCGATGGAAAATGTACCTGCTAGCACCGCATTCGCGCCAAGCCAAAGCACAGTCACCGAGGAAATACTGATCAAGGATTTGTTTAATAGGCCGTAAATCATTGCCAGTTTGTTTTCGTGCAACTGAGCATTTCGACGATTAACGTTGAGGTTTCGCCACGTGTTCTCGCGCCACATGATGCTGCCGTTAATGCGAAGGCTGGTCATCCCCTGTACAGTCTCTAAGAAGTGGCTTTGCTCGCGGGTACTGGCCTCCCACGTGTTTTCCTCCGCCTTTCTAAAGGCATCAAACCAGGTCACTCTCAACAAAGCGTATATCGCTGCGGTGATTACACTGACGGAGGTCAATGCCGGGCTATAGATCAGCATGACAACGAGGGTAACAACCACCAATATGGCGTCCAAAATCGCCTGAATGATATTGTTGGTTATCATGGATTGAATCACATTGACGGAGTCAAACTTGGCACTGATATCACCTATCGCGCGCTTGTGAAACCAATCGATAGGCAAGCGAACGAGGTGATTAAAGACATTTGCCGTCCACTGCATGTTGAAGTTAACGGCAAGGTATATCGAGCACCAATCCCTCGCCAATCCAACCATCGCTTCCATAAACGCGACAATGAGCATCGCAAATATGATCAGCGTTAATAGGCTTATATCCAACCCAACGAGCACCTCATCGATAACCAGTTGGTTTATCAAAGGGCCAATCAACATGAGAAGCTCTAACACGCAGGCAAAGAGGAAAATACGAAGAAGAGACGACTTAAATCCGATGGTTTTCCCAATCAAATCTTTCAGTCGAATTTTGTCACGAATGTCTTTTTTAACGAATTTATGATTAGGAGACAGCTCAAGTGCCACACCGGTGTAATGATCGCTGACTTTACTCAGCGGTAAGGTTTTCACACCTGTCGCCGGATCATAAATCTCGACACTATTGCGATTTACCTTGTTGAGGACAACAAAGTGGTTCATGTCCCAATGCAGGACACATGGTGTCGCTAGGTGCTTTAGTTCACTGATGTCGGCGTGTAGTGCACGTGCGCCTAGATGCAGTTCATTGGCGCACTCCACCAGTCGTGCCAAGGTTACACCGTGCACTGACACATCACACTGACTGCGTAGCTGTTGCAATGACATCTTAAAGCCATGCCAATCGGCAATCATAGCCAAACAGGCAATACCACATTCAGCGGCTTCAGTTTGCCTCACTAGACGGAGTTTTTTGCTCCATCCGAAATTCAGTGTCTCAACTACGTTCATTGCACTTTTTCTCGAATTCTTTGGATCGGGCCGAGCAGCCACTCATACAAATGCCTTTTCTCTACGCGAATATCAGCAGATACAGCCATTCCAACTCGAAGAGGCTCTTCTCTTCCGTACGCGGTCACCGTTTGTTTTTCTAATTCTACGGTCACTCGATAAAGTGCTTCGCCAATATCTTTAGGGATTTGCCCTGACAGTTCAATGTCGCTCGGCAATAGAGCTGACTGGGAAATTTGAACTACCTTCCCTTTTTGAATACCAAATTTTTCAAACGGAAAAGCAGCAAATCTTAAGCCGACTTCCTGTCCTTCCGTGATAAACCCAATATCTCGACTGGGGGCATAGAGGTCGACTAAAAAATCAGACATGTCTGGAATAATTGACACAACAGTATCACCCGCTGTAATTGCCTGGCCTTGCTCGACCACAACCGCGGAAATAATGCCAGACACTGGTGCATTAATGGTTGTCGTGCCTATCGCTGATAATTCAATTTCTTGTTGCTCTAATGCCTGAAGTTGGCGTACTAGTTCTTTCTCACGAACGTCTTTTTGTATTGTCCAATAGTCTTTTTGGTGATTAACAACTTGTAATTGCTTTTCTAAGCTTGAGACTCTTGAGCTAAAAGATTCTTCGTCAGACAAAAGTGAGACCAAATCAATGAGTTCGTTTTGATAAGATATTTCTGATACATATTTTTCACTTGCAAGCTTAGAATATCGCTCTGTGGTTCTCTGCTTTAGTTCTGTCTTCTGCTTTGCAAGCTCAAGTGATTTTTCCGCGCTTCGAATTTCGCTTTCGAGTTTCTCAACTTCACCATTGAGTTCCTCTATCTTAATAGAACTCATTTTCAACTCATAATCGAGTTGACTTTCTAACATCTGGTATTGTTGAGAGAGGGACTTTAATAATGCTGATTGAACGCCCGTTCCTGAAATGTCGAACCTTTCACTATTAATCAAGTAAAGCGGTTTACCTGATTCAACCGTTTGCCCTTCATTAACCACTAAATCTTCGATAAACCCACTCGATGGAGCACGAATTTTAATAAGCCCACTGGAAGGCATAACCATACCTTCCAAGAATGCTTTTTTTGTGTACTCACCAAAATATAAAAAACATACAATCATTATTATGATGAGAACACTAGCATAGGCAGCGATACGCTGGTTTATACTAGATGCAATCAAAATACTGCCAGGAGCAGTATTTAGTCGTGACTCTACATATTCTTTTCTAAAAATATCTCTATTTTCTGACATACAGTTGCGATATCACCTTAAGCGGATGCCTTGAAGATAATATTCCTCTCATCAACAACTTTTGTTTTTGTGGAACAGATATCTGCACTACATTGACAGATGGGTGTATGACATATCGTCGGGTCTTTAGGTAGATTCAAAGACGTGTCATAGATAGAGCCAATAGGACCTTCTTGCATACACCAAGAACGATATATCTCACCTTCAAAGGTAATGATGATGTTCTCTATACCACCGCCACACTCCCATCCAACAAAGTTCGTTTTCTGTTCTACAACCAAGTCAAAGCTACTTCTAACTTCTTCTTCACCTTCAGTTGTCAACACAGAAACCAAGCCTCTTGGTTCAGGAAGTTTCTTCTCGCATTTCCCGCCTCGAAATTCCTTCATGATGCGGTCTTGTGCTTCGGTATAGTCAAAACGTTTTGTCAGGCCACCCTTACCAAAACCGTGGTAAAGCGGCTGAAGCGCGATAATGCAATTGAGCTCTTCCTTTAACTCTTTTGCGAATTCATAACACTCGTCAAATCGACTTGGATTCATCATTACGTTGATCTGGAGTCGTGTTGTTTGAGATTCATGAACAATTCTAGCCACGTTCTTGAAATGTTCTTTGTCTTTTACAAACTCAGAATGATAGCTAATAAATGCACCATGAAGTGCGCCTATATTGCTTTCCCACCAATGAACAGGGCGAGAACATTTGAGATAATGGAAACCAATCCACCTTGATTTTTTATCTTCCAAATAAGCTCACCAAACCAACGAAAAAGTGTTACCTCACCACCGCCAAACTCAAAATAGGGTTTTACACCTTTCTGCTCACAATATAAAAACACATCATCGACAAACCTTGATATATCGTCATAGTTTGCAGGTTTGATACTCCCATCTCTCAGATCTGGATGGCAATAGCTACATTCATAGTTGCATTTATTCGTCAAACCCCAATTTACATTGAAGTATTTCTTACCGTCTGATGCGTTTTCTAAGTGTGTAAAATCCATTTCCGCAGACCTATTTTCTATCATTTAAAGCATGGCATTTGATAAAAGGAAGTGCACATGCACTTCCTTTCATTTTCTTAGCGACGGTATTCGCCATTTTCATTTGGTGGAGTAGTTGGCTCTTCGCTTGGACCGCAAGAGCACTCGCTACCTTCACACGCACCAGATACCATTTTCAGTTCTTTTTCATTTAGTTCAAACATAACAATTTCCTTATAATTAATCACAGCTGAAATGCGCTGACCATTTTGGTTTGATTACTACAAACCTATACTTAGATAAGCTATCTCGTTAGCCAACTTTTGTCTTTACCAGACAACTCATCCACGTATCCCAGAATATTTGGCAACCAGGTTATTACTTCTAAAAGAGAGAAGAAAAATGGAATATTCAATACATCTCTGATGTTTATTTTCGCCCTATTCCCACTCTTTCTTATGAAGATCGACATAAAGATAATGTCAACAATTAGGTTGATACCAATGATGCTTAGCGGTAACCAAAGAGAGAAGTAGATCATTAAAGGGACTGCAATAATCATTGGCGGAATGCAATATTGCAGTGCATTCATTAAAAACCATGGCGATGATAGAAATCCCATTTTCTTAGAAACTTTCCAAGTCTCCAGATAAGCTTCTACACGCCCTCGTGCCCATCTTCTTCTTTGTTTGAAGAGATCTTTTCTATTAATGGGGCATTGTGTAGTCGCCATCGCGCTTGCAGCGTATCCGGTACGGTAATTGTTCGCTATCGCTTTCCAACACCACGAGATATCTTCAACGAGCCACTCACTCCAGCCACCAAGTTCTTTAACCACTTCTGCACGGTGAGCTACAAATGCGCCAGCCAATACTGGCACGATACCAAGTTGATCTTGGGCTGCGCGAAACGCTCCGTAGACACCAATATGCTCATAGTACTGGGAGCGACCAATCAGAGAACCTTGGTAGTTTTCAGGGACGATGTAACCACATACCGCCGCATACCTTGGATCACTCCACATCTTCGACGCCAATTCATAAACACCATCTTTTTCAATGAAAGTATCACTATCAACCACGATATATACGTCACCTCGAGCAATATCCTTCTCAAGAACATAATCCAGTGCAATGCCTTTTCTACCGCCATTTTTTTCACGCTGTACGAAAACATATTCATGTTTTCGCTCGTAGGTTAGCCAGCGTTGTACAGCAGCAGGGGCATTGTTTGTTGAGCCATCATCAATAATGATAACTTGAATTTTTTCTGGATATATCTGGTCATCTATTTTGTTTAATGACTTGATAATTAAGTCTGAGTCTTCATTGTAGAATGGAACAAATACCGAAACAGATGGCATATCAGCATCGGCAACATGAGGTTTCCATTTGACCACAAAGATCAAGAATAGTATCAGACTTGATATTAATGTAATTGCAAAAGGTATAGATAAGATAATAGACCAGGTATCCATTTAATGTACCTTTGAATTTTAAATACTAAAAGAGTGTTAGTCCCAATACTTCGAGACGTAGCTGCTAATCATTTCATTGATATCTGTGTTACTTCCACCAAACCCAGCAACACGTTTATCCACTGTTAATGTATATTTGTTGTAAAAGATATCTCTTAGATTAAAATCTATATTCGATTTTTCTATCTTTAGTGATGAAAGAACAGAGTTTAACTCGGATATGAAGTCCTCTCTCACTATTCCATAAAGAGCTTTACGTTGCGTTTTATTTTCGCGAAGTTTTTCCTTTATCTTTTTTCCAACTTCTTTAAGATAAATGTCATCACCAGACAAACCACATTGCTTCGCAGTTTCTAGATCTTCATATTCCTCTCTTATAGAAAGAAATTTACTAATTAGTGCTTTCTTTTCTTCTTCATTAAGACCATAACAACTGTACTTATTGATGTAGAAAAATAAATTTTGTAGCCAGCGAGAAATCGGAAAGTGGTCATCCCATACACCACCAAGACCTTCAGTTAGAACAAAGTTGTCATAATCAGGAACAGCGGTAATTGTTCCAAAATCTAGAAAGGCTCCGTCCATCCCTATATTTGAGCTCGTCAAGGATCCATGTGGGATACCTTTTACTCTCGAAATAGCAATTTGATGCCCCATTCTAGTTACTGCATCTAGGAGATAACTGAATATTGGATTTTTTTCGCCCTTAAACTTGTCTTCACAATAGGCATCCAACTTCAACGTCGAATCTTTGACGTAGAAATGGTCACTGTCCCTTAAGTATTTAAACTCAGACGCTGGCCAGAAGTATGTCGCTCTTTCATAGTGTGCAGGCCTAACGGCTAGCTCTCTAATAATTAGCGCTGTCGGTTGCTCGACCATGTCACCTAACCCATAGTCAGATAGGATAGAGCCATTCGTTTTGATGATTGCAAGAGTACGCACTGCACCATAGGGTAATTCAAAATGACAAATCTCGCCCCATATCGCCTCCGCAACCGCTTCAGTGAGGCAGACTTTTCCATGAGAATGCCCATAGTCCACATTCACTGCGACTAAGGGGTTTCGTCCATTTCCTTTGATTTGAAAATGACCATTGATACCACATCTTGCACTTCCGCCATTGGCTTCTTCTGCAGGAGACCCGTATCTATCAGCCAGAAATACCTTTCTATCAGAAAGATCTAATTTTTCTGAATTTTCATAATCCGGTGTGACATAAGAAAAATTATCCAGAATTTTTTGTTCTGTCGTCTCATCACAAGGATATCCCAAAGATCTCACAATATCCTTGTTGTACCAGATTAACTCTGTATTTTTCAACTTCACACAATCGAAAGGAACAAAATTATATTCCGATAACTCTTTACCAAATAGGCCTGTATTTTCTTTATTAGGCTGAGAAAATGTATCAAGCGTTCTTTTCACTTTCCCACCTTTTTACTTTAATAATTTCACCCAATTCATCGCGCACACAAACATTGATTGAATGTACGCCAGAAGATAATAAACTTTCACGAATGTCATATAGCATTCTAATGGCTTCATAACTTGGGCCATTTACACAAAAGTCCATAATAATAAGATGTGGCCCTTCATTCCAATCAGAAGGGTGGAGAGTAAATCTACTTTCGGTTAGATATTTATCTAACGTATTGTCATCGACCCAAGCCCAGGTTACATAGCCATTATCTTCCTTTATCATTCTCGTTTTAATAAGAAGGATTTGGTCATGATATACCGCTGGCTTCATCCAGTTGTAGAATGATTTAATAGATATGTTGCGTCTGGATGAATCCGACATACATATTTTCAAAAGCATGCCAAGCATTTCCATTCTATGCTCGTGGAAATACCTGCCTCGCTCATGGTTATATATGATCAGATTCCACTCACCAATCGGTGGAATTGTCATTAGCTCAACTCACGTATACTTTTATATTTATGTTGTGAGAAGAATATCTAGTTACTTAGGCAGTGTTAAGTATCTCAGGCACCCAATTCGACAAAGTTCTCATTTATAAACTTATCAAGCAAACGTGAATTAATTGTTAATAACATGATAGCCAAACAACACTGCGCACAAGCAATATATCTGTCGCTTACTTTTGAAATTCAAATCAATTTACAGATATAACTTTAAGAATTAGATCGCAATTATATGGGGTTAATGTAACTCAAGGTCATCAACACATAGATAGCTTTGTCAGTTATGTGGTAGGCGGGAGTTTCAAATGCATATTGAGAGTTGGATTTGCAATTCATTTCAATTGAAGAGCTAACTGCTCATTTCAGCAGCAAGCCTTATAATTAGACGTTCAATGAGATGCTCCGTTCATCAATGCTGACTTAAAAACCAAACGCTCCTCGATACCCAGACAAGGCTTGCGCCCCTCCGGTATGCAAGAACACGATATTCTCACCTTTTTTGAAGGTACCATTGCGTACCAAGGCGATAAGGCCTGCAGCACCTTTTCCTGAATACACTGGGTCAAGCAAGATGCCTTCATAGCGAGCGAACAGATTTATCGCTTCTATAGTGCTCTCCGCAGGAATGCCATAGCCCTCGCCAACAAAATCGCAGTTAGCGACAACATCGTCGCGTTTCACGGCATCGGGAATACCCAGTAACTCACAGGTTTTTTCCGCCAGCGCGAACACGTTGTCTTCTTGCTGCTGCTTAGGCACACGAACTCCAATACCAAGCAAAGGGATCTGGCTGTTAGTCGCGCACAGTCCTGTCACCAAGCCAGCTTGTGTGCCAGCCGAGCCAGTAGCTGTCACTAGATGGTCTATCTGTAGTCCTTGGTCATTGGCTTGATTTACAAGCTCCAGCGCGCAGTTTGCATAACCCAAAGCTCCAATGGCATTTGAGCCGCCACCGGGAATGATGTATGGCTTGCTGCCTTTCTCCCTTAGCTCATCCGCCAGTTTTGCCATCGCAGCATTCATGTCTGACCCACCAGGGTGTGTCGTGAGTGATGCGCCAAAGAGTTGATCAAGCATAACATTGCCATTGTGAACGTAATCAGGGTCTGTTGATGCTGTTCTGTCCTCCAACAAAATATGACATTCCAACCCCAACTTGGTGGCAATCGCGGCTGTTTGGCGACCGTGATTAGTCTGCGTTGCCCTTGGGTGATGATGGTATCTGCGCCTTTCTCCAACGCGTCTGCCATCAAAAACTCCAATTTTCGGGTTTTGTTGCCGCCACCGGCGAGCCCTGTGCAATCATCGCGCTTGATCCAAATTGTCGGCCCTCCCAACAGTTCAGACAGGCGTGTTAACGGCTCCAAAGGTGTAGGAAGATGTGCGAAACGAAGACGTGGGAAACGAGCTAGATGCATGATGATTTTCCTTTCTCATTCTAATTTTGCTCGCGAGTGCACCTCAGCAATGCTGATAAGTAGATGTCACTCGCTTAGCTTGGGTTAGTCTCTGACAAGTTGGTGTTGCTGGACTTTCTCACTCTGTAGGAAGTCGATAACCAACAAATTGAAGATGTTCGCTTTTTCTAAGTGGGTGTTGTGTGCCGCCAGAGGAACCACCGCAAGGTTAGCGTCGCTGATCCCTCGCCAAAGCGTCTCAGTTTGCTCCCACATGTATGAGCGATCGCTATCCGGCCAAAGCACCAAGGCTTTGGCATTGATTTGGTCTAGCCGCTCGACAGACCGCCACCCTCCCATTGCCCGCAGCCCATTGATGTAGGTCTGTGTCGATACGCGTTCAGCAAGCTCCATTCCCCGTAAAAAATCAGGATCCGCCTCCCCTTCCGAAAACCAAGTTCGAACGGTATCCCGAGCCACTTGCTCCGTACCTTCACTCTCTGCGCGCGCGATGCTGTCTGCAATCGATTCAAAACGTCCCGGCAAACTGCCAATTGGCCCAGTCGCATAAAGCACTAACCCTTTCACTCGATCTCGGGCTTTAAGTGCAACCTCTTGTGCGATCATACCTCCCATCGAATGCCCCATGAGATGGAAGCAATCTATTCCTAAATCGTCCAACTTACCCAACACGAAGTCCGCAAACCCGTCGATGGAATCCAATCCTATTTCTTGCGCTTTGCCGCCATAGCCCGGTAAATCAAACGCCACGACATCAAAGCGTGTCGAAAACAGTTCGATTTGCTTTTCCCAATAGCTCAAGCTGCTGAGAAAGCCATGTACCAATACCAGCGTCGGCCCTGAACCTACTCGTATACAATTCATCGTTATTATTCCATTAACTCCGGAAGCCAAAGTGCTGTGTCAGGCAGTCCCACCAACAGCAGCAACAGAGTCGCTAACGCGACAATAAAGGGCACGCATCCAATGATGACATCCCCGATTGAAACCTCGTCTTTAGCGAGGTTTTGAATCACAAAAAGGTTGAGCCCAACAGGCGGGGTCAGCACCGCAATTTCCATGGTGATGGTGTACACAACGCCAAACCAGATCAGGTCGAAACCCGCCGCTGAGACCAAGGGATAGAGCGTCGGTAGCGTGATAAAGGTCATCGAAACTGGCTCTAAGAACATGCCCAGCACAATGTAAAACACCACGATCATCGCGAGCACCGCATACGGCGAAAGCTGCATGTCGACGAAAAGTTGGGTGAACTGTTGCGGGATCTGGTGATACGTCATCACAAACCCGAACAACACACCGGAAGAGAGCAACAAGCCAAGGTAGCCCATGGTCTGCATGGTGGATTTCAAAGCCTCAAGCAAACCTTGCCAGCGCAGTCCGCCAAAGAAGTACGCAAGAATGAGGGTAAAGACGGCAGAGACCCCCGCCGCTTCTGTAGGTGTGGCGATCCCCGCATAGATAGAAATCGTGATAACCAGACCGATGATGATCACGGGCAACAGGGCCGACAATGCCACCAGCCAAGGGATCGGGTTGATACTTTCCTGACCCGGAATATCTTGCGGTTTTACCTTGCCCCACACCGCGACAATGATGAAAAACATGGTGACAAGAATCAGCCCTGGCACCACACCTGCGATAAACAGCGCACCAATAGATTGGTCAGTCACAATGCCGTAGAAAAGCAGGATCAGACTCGGTGGCAGAAGAACACTCAAGGTGCCACCTGCGGCCAATACACCGCTGGATAGACGCTTGCCATAGCCAAGCTTGAGCATTTCGGGCAGTGCCACACCACCTATGGTTAGTGCACCCACCATGCTGGAGCCACACACCGCACCAAATCCCGCACAGGCACCGATACTGCCGTACGCCGCCGCACCTCGCACAGGCAATTTGCTGTGCATAAACCAATAAAGATTTGGGCCTATCGATGAACGTCCAATCAGCTCACCCAGAAACACGAACAAAGGCACAGCGAGTAGGATGTAATCAAACCACACGCCCCAGAGTTTCAACTCAACAGTGACCAATGACGATTTGAGGCTGAGGATGTCCAACAAAAAGGGGATTGATGCAGCAGCCAGCGCAAAAGGGATCGGCAACCCGATGATGATAAACCCCATGAGCAAGCCGAGCATACCCAGTCCAACAACGTACCATTCCATAACGCGTCCCTATGTTTTTCCGTGTTAGTGCGTGCTTTGGTTATTGTGTATCTTCGTTATCCGCCACGTTCCTTTGCGACGGTTGTGCTTCTCGGCCAGCGAACAACAAAAAGAGTGCACTCAGACAAAAAGCAAGCAACGAAATCACCACGGGGATCCAAAAGTAGAAGCGAGGCCAGAGCAGAATCTCCGAGGCAGCACCTGAATCCATCGACTTCAACATTGCTTTCGTCGCTGCTGCGAAGAAAAAGCCGCCCACCATCAGCATCACCGAGACGTTGAGTTTATCGACCCAACTCTGAATGGAAGGCGGAAGCCTGTCTCTCACCAGCCCCACTTTCGGATAGGCGTCGTTCAATAGCGCGTAGGACACACCTAGAAATGCCACGGGTACAAGGAGCAAGGCCGTTGCCTCTGTCACCATGCCATCAGGCGAGTCCAATAAATAACGCACACCGACGCCGTAAGTGATCCAAAACGCCTGAACCACCACGATGGCAGCACCGCAGTAAAGCAACGCCAACGACAATTGATTTAGCCGCTTCAGTAGGAGTGATTTCATACGGCGCGCCCCTTATTTAGTCCGTGTGAGACGCGAACAAAGTGCGAATTTTGTCGGCCAGCGGCACCCCACATGCGCCATTCACTTCTGGCGTCCATTTGGCTTGAATGCCTTCCAGTAGTGCTTCAGTGCGATCTTCAGACATAGACACCGCCGAACCGCCGTTTGCCATCACAGCATTACCAACTCGCTCGTCCACCCACGTCTCATAACGCGGTTTCAACCAAGCCTCGGCTTCCACAGCAGCTTCCTTCAATGCTTTTTGGTTTGCTGGGCTGAGGTCATCAAACTTGTCTTTGTTCATCATGTAGATGATGTTCCCGTAGAACATGTTGGCGTTCACCATGTAAGGCATGACTGACCACAATTTCCAAGAGCTGTACGTCGCCACGCCCATGTTGATGCCATCCACCACGCCTCGCTCGGCTGATTGAAACACCTCTTTCGGAGCCACAAACACAGGCTTACCGCCCCAGGTTTCAATCATCATGCTCACTAGCGGACCAATCGAGCGCACGAGCTTGCCATCGAGCTTACCGATGTCCGAGACAGGTTCTTCAAACCACCACTCTTGGTCATAGGAATAGTTGGAGTTAATCAGCGGAATAAGATCCGCTTTCCCGGCTTCCGCTTCAATCAAGGCGGCGTAGTCGCTGTCTAGCTCGATTTGTTTCTCTAGGTTTATCGCAACGGGATATAGAGAGGTCACGCGATAACAAGGCAGACGCTTGTCTGCTGGGATCCAACTGATGTCTGACACACCGCCTTGAACTGCATCAACACCTTCACTCCAACCATGCAATGTCGCAGACGGGAAGATTTGCACCTTGAGATCGCCGTTACTTTTTGCCGCCGCCAGCTCAGCGAATTTTTGGAAACCCTGATAACGGATATCGGACTCGTTGACATACGTTGATAGGCGAATAGTTTCAGCCGCTTGCGCAGCCAAAGGCAACGCGCCAGCAATGGCGAGCGTGAGAGTGCTTTTTAAAAAAGAACGGACGTAGCGTTGGCACTGCATAGGACATCTCCCTTGTCTTTGTTCGCTATGAATCGGTTCCGTCACCTCGGGCATCCAAGGTTTCAAAATGACTCCATTAAGCATGGTGACAAGCCAAAGATTTGCGTAATGCCGAATTGGTTGGGTGGTATTCCAATTTTTTTGGTGTCTGAAATACCATTTAAAATCTGAGAGTTAATGGAAGGCTAGGTAACCCTAAGACGAAAAAAGGGATTTATGACGCATCGCCCTCCATCTTGGTTGAGTGGTCTATTTTCTTATCTTTAAGTCTTTCACTTTGGGTGGCTCTGATACTGTTAAAACCACGACTCGAAGGATCGACGAAGAGCACTAGGTCTGTGTATACAGTAGTAAGACCTGGAGGATGTATTGGACTTTAAATTATTGGAAGACTTTGTCTGCCTCGCCCATTCGAGCAGCTTTACGTCTGCGGCTAAAGAGCGCTTTGTCACTCAGCCCGCGTTCAGTCGACGTATCAAAGCACTTGAACAATGGGTTGGGGCGGATTTGGTCAATCGCGACTCACCACAACTTGAATTGACCGAGCAAGGACGCGCCTTTGTGGTAGAAGCAGAAGAAATTCTCAACAAGCTCTATCAAGCCAGAGAATCTGCGCGAGCCTTGAAAAAAATCACCACCAACGAAATCTCCGTCGCCGCGCAAAACTCCATAGTTCAAACCGTATTTATGGCTTGGATGGAGCAGATTGAGAAATCCGTCGGCCCTATCTACGTCAGGCTCTCTTCCGACCGTCTCGCTGACTGCATTGAAATGTTTCGAAACGGCACCGTGGATTATCTCCTTTGCTACACCCACAAAGACGTTGGATTAGGCATAGATGATGCGCGTTTTCAAAGCACCGTCATTGGCGAAGAAACGCTGGTGCCAGTGACACTTCGCTCAGACGACAAGCCCAAACATGCCTTGCCCGGCACTTCAACACAACCTATCCCTTTGGTCGCGTATACTCATCAGTCCTTGTTCGGGAAAGCCCTCGACCAGTTGCTTGAAAACGCGGATTGCTACCTCACCCGCCGCTACGAAAACCCTTTTGCGCACACACTCAAATCCATGGTGTTGGGCGGTTATGGGTTGGCTTGGTTACCACACTCATTTGTGAAAGATGAATTGATGCGAGGGGAATTGTGTTTAGCTGGTGATGAAAGATGGCACATCCCCTTCCAAGTCAGATTACTTTATCGGACACCGGAAGGAGAGTTAGATCGCGCCATCTTTGATGTGTCAGAGAAGATGTCAGCCGCTTTAAACAACAATTGACGCAGCGACTGACACAGAGAAACGTTACTGGCGTCTTTCCAGCAAAACCATCACTTCAGCGTGATCGGTATGTGGGAACATGTCGAACCATTGCAGACGCTTGACGTCGTAGCTTACCAGTCCATCAATGTCTGCTTTTAGCGTGTCTGGATTGCAGCTTGAATACACAATGTGCTGAGGGGCAAGTTCTTCAAGTTGCGCAACCAACTCTTTACCCAACCCACGGCGCGGCGGGTTCACCAACACCAACTCTGGTGCTGTATCCTGCATTTCCGAAAACTTGGTAGAATCCAACGCATCAAAGCTGAGGTTTTCAATCCCCATTTCTTTGGCTGAGCGTTTCGCGCTTGCAATCGCCTCAGGCTCGATTTCAATGCCTGTCACGGCGTCAGTGACTGACGCACAGTGCAACGCAAAACCGCCCACACCACAAAACAGATCCCACATACGCGAAGGCGCGATCTCTTTTACCCATTCACGTGCGGTTGCATACAGGGCTGCTGCCACTTTCGGGTTGGTCTGGAAAAAGCTCTTCGGACGCACGACCAAAGGCACATCGTTGAATCGCTCGACCAAGTGTTGTTCTCAGTCAAAAAGATTTCTTCGTCCCCTTCAAGGCGCGCCATGTGTACAGGTTGAAGATTCACAGACACCACTTTGACTTTCGGGAACGCGGCTTGAAGACGAGCAAGATTAGCTTCAACACGTGGCATGGCATCTGTGCTGCGCATAACAAAGCGCAGCATAAACTCACCAGAGTGATCGGCGCGCGTAAGCAGGATGAACTTCAGCTCACCTTTCTTTTTCACTTTGTTGTACGGCGGGATACCAGAGGTACGAATCCAGTCTTGCAGGTAATCCAGCAGGTCTTTCATGTCACCTGTATACAAAGGGCAATGCGTCAGGCTGACCAGTTCCACATGCTCGCCATGTTTCACATCCGCACCCAGCACTGGCTGATGTGCAGCACCGAGCACCACCATCTTGGCTTTGTTTCGACAGCCCGATTCTTCGCTTAATACCGGCGACAACCACTGCTCAGGCAGACGGTTTTCAAACAGGGATTTCAGCGCATTGTCTTTGTCCGCGACTTGTTGGGTATAAGGTGTCCCCATCAGTTCGCAGGAGCGACACTTGTGCTGTTCGAAGAATTTGCAATGCATACAGAGCTCTACTGCCAGAGAAAAAACGCAAGTCTATGCATCTGAACAGAAATGACCATTCGCATTATTGCTCGTTACCATCAAATACATTCATGATAGGAAAGTCGTTGGAATTTGGCCGAAGCAAGAGTGGGAAGAAGGGTATTTTCCTTGAGTTGTGCCTAGCAGTTCGGGAATACTGACCAACAGAAAAATATGAATGGATTGAGTACGCTACCGATGAAAATAGACCTCACAAAACTGGTGACCGAAAGCCGAAACCCAGCAAGTGCAGAAATCGATACCTTATCAACGCTTGAGATGCTGACTGTCATCAATGAGGAAGATAAAAAAGTCGCCGTCGCTGTTGAAGCAGAATTGCCAAACATTGCCCTTGCTGTCGATGCGATTACTCACGCGTTTGCAGAAGGTGGACGCCTGATTTACATGGGTGCCGGCACATCAGGTCGACTGGGGATTTTGGATGCCAGTGAATGCCCGCCAACCTACGGCACAAACCCCAACTTAGTGGTTGGGCTGATTGCTGGCGGCCACCAAGCCATTTTAAAAGCGGTCGAAAACGCAGAAGACAATGTAGAACTCGGCAAGCAAGATCTCATCGACCTCAACCTGACCCAAAAGGATGTTGTCGTCGGCATCGCAGCAAGCGGCCGCACACCCTATGTGCTGGGCGGCATGCGTTACGCGAAGTCCGTTGGCGCGACTGTCGCGGCGATTGCGTGTAATCACAATGTGCCATGGTTGATGAAGCGGACATTGCCATTACACCTGTCGTCGGGCCGGAAGTGGTCACGGGCTCTTCACGCATGAAAGCCGGTACCGCACAAAAGCTGGTGCTGAATATGCTGACCTCTGGCGCGATGATCCGTAGCGGTAAAGTGTTCGGCAATCTGATGGTCGACGTGGAAGCCACCAACGCCAAATTGATCCAACGTCAGACAAACATTGTTGTAGAAGCAACGGGCGTGTCGCCTGAAGAAGCTAACAACGCACTTGATGCCTGCGGTAGACACTGCAAAACCGCCATCTTAATGTTGCTGGCCGACCTGTCAGCAGATCAAGCCAACGCTCGCTTGGTAGAAAATAACGGCTTTATCCGACAAGCACTCAAAGCCTAATCCTCCTGAACTCCATCCACAGATAACGTTTCGTCCAACAAGGTTATCTGTGGAGCTCTATCTGTGGAACTCGCAAACACAGCCATAAGCACCATTACAGTGCATCGTGCGCTAAGCAAATGCACCATTATGGGACAGCGTACTGGATGCTACATCTCAAATTCGCACACAAAAATGGCATCCACACCCTCTTAAAAATCATTTACACCACAACGCATTAGCCTATCCATGCACCTTCTTGGTGTACCCCTGCACTTATTTAGGACATTCCGGCACACTTTGTGCTTAGTAGCCCTGCAGATAAAGGAATCATGTTCTCAAGGAAGTAGAGGAAACATAACGTGGATAACATCAGTAGCGCGATTCAAACGCTATCCGAAAGTGCAAATACACTGTTTATTTTGATTGGTGCCATCATGGTATTGGCGATGCATGCAGGCTTCGCGTTTTTGGAAGTGGGCACCGTCAGGCATCGCAATCAGGTCAATGCACTGGCCAAGATCATGTCTGATTTCGGCTTCTCGGCAGTGGCCTATTTCTTCATTGGTTACTGGGTCGCCTATGACGTGACGTTTTTCAGTAGCGCAAGCGTCCTTTCAGAAGGCAGTGGGTATGAGCTGGTTAAATTCTTTTTCTTAATGACCTTTGCAGCCGCCATTCCAGCTATCATTTCCGGTGGTGTCGCCGAGCGCGCCAAGTTCACGCCTATGCTGGTCGCGGCAGCCGCCATCGTTGCATTTGTTTATCCATTCTTTGAAGGCCTTATTTGGAACAGCAACTATGGCTTCCAAGATTGGCTGAACAACACCTTTGGTGCGCCTTTCCATGACTTTGCAGGGTCGGTGGTTGTTCACGCCGTCGGCGGTTGGATTGCCCTAGCTGCAATTCTCATTCTTGGCGTGCGTAACGGTCGTTACCGTGGTGGTCGCTTGGTAGCGTTTGCGCCTTCAAACATTCCTTTCCTTGCGCTTGGCGCATGGATCCTGACTGTCGGTTGGTTTGGCTTTAACGTAATGTCAGCACAAACCATGGATGGCATCAGCGGCTTGGTTGCAGTAAACACCCTGATGGCCATGGTCGGCGGCATTATTACGTCTCTTATCGCGGGTAAAAATGACCCAGGCTTCTTACACAATGGTCCACTGGCTGGTCTGGTTGCAGTCTGCGCGGGTTCAGATTTGATGCACCCAATCGGTGCGCTGATCACAGGTGGCGCAGCCGGTGTCCTGTTTGTCTGGTTGTTCACCTTAATCCAAAACCGCTTCAAGATTGATGACGTATTGGGTGTCTGGCCGCTTCACGGTGTTTGTGGCATCTGGGGTGGTATTGCAGCCGGTATTTTCGGTGCAGAAGCCCATGGCGGCTTGGGCGGAGTTAGCCTGATCTCGCAAATCATTGGTACTGTGGCAGGTGTGGTTGTTGCCTTTGTCGGTGGCTGGGTGGTTTACACTGCCGTTGATAAAGTCTCTGGTATTCGCCTTAGCGACGAAGACGAGTACCAAGGTGCTGACCTTGCCGTCCATAAGATTGGCGCAACATCAGACGACTAAGCATACGCGTTCCCCCAACGCAAAAGAGCCCGTTATTGGGCTCTTTTTTATGTCTATAACCAAACAAGGCTACTTTTCAACAAAGTGTGATTGATAGTATTTCGGTGTCACGGCGAGTTTCTTTTTAAACTGACGTTGAAAATGCGCCTGATCGGAAAAACCCAGTTGGAATGCCACATCAGCAATCCCTTTTCCAGCCTTTAGCAACACCTTAGCCCGCTTGATTTTTTCATCCATCAAATAGGCATTGGGCGGCAAACCAAATTGGCCCTTGAATGCCCGAAGCAGTTGATAGCGACTCATGCCCGCTTCACTGGCAAGATCTTCCAGCTGTTGTGTTTGTTGCATGTCATCCAACAGTTTTTCTTTTACCCTTCGCATCTCAGGTTGAGCATGATCGCGCGTTATCAATGTCATTACGTCACCCGCCATCACCGTCTCGATAAACTCATACAAGAGCACTTCGGCTTCCAGTACATCACTCTCAGATTCAAGCGATTGAAAGAGTTGACGATATTTTCTTCTCACGTCTTCGCCGCGCTCTACATCATTCGGAAAGGGCAGGTAATCCAACGCTTCCGTCCCAAAAATGTCACCCTGAATGGTTCCCATCTTAAACGGGTCGACAAACAGCATGCTGTAAGACCATCTTCCGGCATTCGGATTACACGAATGCACATCGTTAGGGTTGATGGTCACAACATCACCTTGCCCGATATGATGAACAGCGTCGCGGTTTTTATAGGTCGCGGTACCTTCTTGAATGATGCCAAACGAGAACTCATCATGGGAGTGCGCTTCGTAACAGGCACAACTTTGATGAGCAACTCGCATCTCAATCCAAGGAAGCAAAGTGCTCTTTTTGAAATGTGCGGTTGGGTCCTTTTTCATTGTGCCGCTCTCAAAGTTTTCCTTACCAAAGTGAAACCACCGATACCCCTAATAAGATGGCCATACTCTGATTAAAATGGCGGTGGTAGCGCTGGTTTTCAAGAAACTTGGCCAATACCGTACCAATTACAGCCCAGACTCCGACCCCAATCACGCAGATCACCAAAGACACGGACGTGAATAACAGCAACAACTGATTATAATCTCCCCCATTCGCGACAAACAAACTGATGCCTGACATCGCCACCAGCCAAGCTTTAGTTGATGAGTTGCGTCACCGCCCCAGTGAGACCGCTTCCTTTGGCACTTTTCTCAAGACGAATACCTTCAGAAGGCGACGTAAAGATTTTGTAGGCGAGATAGAGAATGTACGCGCTTCCCATCAGTTTCATCGAAAACGCCATGGTTGGAATGAATTCCATCAGAAGGTGCAGAGCCATACCACTTGAGAACACGACAAAAGCGTAAGCAATAGAAGCACCGAGTACATGAGACATGGCAGAGCGCATCCCTGAATTCACCGCCGTGCTTGTCGCAAGAATATTGACGGGTCCCGGCGTCACCGCGCCCACAAACGCAAACGTCGCCATTGCTAAAATAATACTGTTCATCACTCTTCCTCCCTGTTCCTAGCAAGACTAGATAAACGCAACGAGGAGTTATTGAACGATATTGCAGAGGCGAAATTTTCCTTTTCCAATCCACGCTTAGACGACGGCTAAAAGTCCCTATTTTTGCCCTCTAAAGGCATATCTTTGATAAAAGGGATGAAATATGACGCCTTTTCCTCTATCATCCTGCCGCCTGAGCGCAAGCGTTTGCTTTATCTTTCACATTCCTTGCCAACAGGCGCCAATCCTATATTTTTTCTATGGAGGGACGCCTTAATGACCACACTAACGATTACTCGCCCTGACGACTGGCATGTGCATCTTCGCGATGGCGAAGTGCTGACAGATACCGTTCGCGACATCAGCCGCTACAACGGCCGCGCGCTAATCATGCCTAACACCGTTCCTCCTGTTACCAACACTGAAATGGCACTTGCTACCGTGAACGCATTATGGCAGCAAAGCCTTCTGCGCAGTTCGAGCCGCTGATGGCTCTGTACCTGACCGACAACACCACCCCTGACGAAATCAGAAAAGCAAAAGCATCGGGGGCAGTTGTCGCAGCAAAACTTTACCCAGCAGGTGCAACGACCAACTCCGATTCTGGCGTCACCAACGCGAAGAACATCTACCACGTTCTAGAAGCGATGCAAGAAGTGGGCATGTTGCTGCTGGTTCACGGCGAAGTCACTCACCACGACGTGGATATCTTTGACCGTGAGAAGGAATTCCTCGATACCGTTCTGGCACCCATCGTTAACGATTTCCCGAACCTCAAGATTGTGCTGGAACACATCACTACCGCTGATGCCGCTGAGTTTGTGAAAAACGCGAACGACAACGTTGCTGCAACCATCACAGCGCACCACCTGATGTACAACCGTAACCACATGCTGGTTGGCGGCATTAAACCCCACTTCTACTGTCTGCCTATTCTGAAGCGCAACACGCACCAGAAAGCACTGGTTGAAGCGGCGACCAGCGGCAGCAAAAAATTCTTCCTCGGTACAGACTCAGCACCACACGCTAAAGGTGCAAAAGAGTCTGCGTGTGGCTGTGCAGGGTCTTACACCGCGCATGCAGCACTGGAGCTTTACGCAGAAGTGTTTGAGCAAGAAGGCAAGCTAGAGAACCTAGAAGCATTTGCTAGTCAAAATGGCCCAGATTTCTACGGTATTGCGCGCAACACTGACACAGTGACATTGACCAAAGAAGATTGGTCAGTGCCTGCAACCATGCCGTTTGGTTCAGATATCGTTGTGCCTATCCGCGCAGGCGAAAGCGTGAGCTGGAAAGTGAAGTAAACCTCGCTATCGGCGCACCCTATACAAACAGCCCTAAGCCGCACGCTTGGGGCTTTTTATTCCCCAAAATCTCACACCACTTTTACTTTTCACCTTTGCTTTAGCCTCTAAACATCTTCCTTCATAGATACTCTTATTAGAAACAAGGGCTTCACCTCGTTTCCCGTGTCCGAACTGTGGTTCTATAAGCGTCTTAATTTTTGTCCCTGAGCAATAGCGAATCATGAACGACGCACCAACCGCAGCCCTGCAAAAAACGTACGCCACTGACGCCAACATTTGTTATCAAGGGCGGGTTGTTCAAAACCATGATGCGGGACATGTCAGCTTCAACTGGCCGGGCGTCAATATTTCGCTGCGTTTTACCGGACAGATTTTGGCGGTTGAGCTTGCAGGATGTGGCGATCAGTTTGATGTGTTGGTGAATGGCAATCTTTCCCAAAAGCTCATCACAGATGCACAAGGCCTAACGGAAACCTTCACCTTGTTTGAATCAAACATGCCAACCACTGTTGATGTCGAGATCGTCAAACGCACCGAGAATTACAGCGCATTCAGCACACTCTTTGGCTTTCAACATGATGGTCATCTGGAAGACGCTGACGAGGCGGCAACACCACATATCCTGTTTTTCGGGGATTCAATGAGCGCGGGCTATGCCAGTGAATCGAATACTGTCGAGTGCTCATTTGAAGAAATCGTCAACACCTCCAATGCACGTTTAGCGTTTCCCTATGCCACCACCCGAACCTTAGGTGCCACTCTCACCCAAGTTTCGTATTCTGGGATTGGGCTTGTTAGAAACTGGAACGGCACTGCACCGCATCGCCACATCCCTGATTTTTTATATAAAGCCAGCGCGATGGATGATGAAGAACACGCGCACTTCGATGAAAAGCAGCCCACGCTTATCGTGATTGAAATTGGCACCAATGACTTCAACACGCCGCTGAATGATCACGAACCTTGGGTCTCTCAAGACGCACTCGAGCACGACTGGATCAACAGGATGGTGTCATTTGTGGACGAGATACGCACTCACTATGGCCACACCAACATCCTATTAGCGGTGCCGGAAGGCAATATCGTGGAACTCGCCGATCACGCTATCTCCCAGCTTTTCGCCAATGATGTTGGCAGCGTGTTCCGCCACACCTTTGTCGTTGAAGGCAAAGGTTGCGCCAAGCACCCCATTGAAAGCGAACATGCGCAGGTAGCAGCGGCAATGAGTGCCTATATTCAAGACAATTACCTGCTCTAATTCTTCCAACTCTGCCGCCTCTTCGATTTTTCGCGCCCTGCTAGACATCGTATTCAGCAGGGCGTTTTTCATTTCCTGCATCTGAAACCGCGATTCCTTCGTCACCTTCTCCGAAGGCTCCGTCAACGTTTACCCACCATCAGAGAAGGACATCTCATGCACAAACGCGTTCTTATTCACTATCCTTCATTCAGTGATAGCCATAATCAACGGACCCACAGTGTTAATCCACAATGTCGCTGTTTCGTTGACACCCATCCCGTTGACGTAATGAGGTATAGCATGGAAAACGCTTCGAATACCCTTCGGACATAAAGGTGCAATTGGATGTTGGATACCAAAGAAGTCGGCAGATTGCTTTCCCGCACCGCAATGAAGGACAAAAGCGCGTTTGAGGCTCTCTACGCGCTGACCTCTCCCCGCCTTTATCACTTGTTAAAGTCCATCGTCAAAGATGATGCGTTAGCCGCAGATCTCTTGCAGGAGGGCTTTCTCAAACTCTGGTTCAAAGAGATGCCCTCTCCGCCCGACTATCCGTGGGCGTGGCTTTGTCAGAGCATGAGAAACCTTGCTATTGATGAGCTAAGAAAGGCCAGACGCTCAAAGGAAGACAGCCTGTCTGACTCACATGACGAGAAAGTACATACCACACAAACTTTCTCGACGCAGGCAGAGCAGCATCGCCTCGATGTTTGCTTACAAACATTGGCCCCGGAAAAACGTAACGTCATTGTTTTGGCCTTCGAGCATGGCATGAGTCACGACGAAATTGTTCAGCACGTAAATTCGCCGCTGGGTACGGTGAAGTCTTGGATACGGCGCGGTTTGATGGAGCTGAAACGATGCCTAAGCTAAACCGTTACACCTCATCAGAACTCAGAGATAAGCTCGCCGCAGAATATGTCTTGGGTACATTGACGCCCCGCGTGAGAAAGCGACTGGAACGCTTGATGACGCAGGGCCCAAGTTGGTGGGAATATGTTGAGCAGTGGCAGCAACACTTCGCCGCTCACAACCCAGCATGGGATGCAGGCAGCGACGAGTCTGCCTATGTCTCTCCGCCGCCACGGATTTGGAGAAATATCTTGCGTTCAATTGATCCTCGTCGTGACGTTAAAACAGCGCAATCCGCCCATCAACGCCCTACTTGGCTTGTGCCTTTCGGCTTCACTTTCTCGTTGTTTCTTGGCATTTTGATCAGCCCGTATTTAACGTTCAAACCCTCGGTGCCAGCCGAAACGCCCGTTCAACCCGCAGCTTACCTCGCGATGATGTCCTCGTCACAGGAGCCGAACCATTTTGCGCTGGTCGCGTATCAAGGCCTTAAACCGGGAGAGTCGACGATTCGTCTGCAACGTAACTTGCGCGAAGCTTCGCTACCTTCAGAAAACGCCATGGTATGGATGAAAGACAAAGACACGGGAGAGATTCAACGCATAGGCTCACTGCGCGCCATAAACGACACCCGCTTCATGACGCCTAAAGAGTGGCGAGCCCTGAAAAACAGCTCAGAGCTTATCGTCACAGCAAACGAGTCACCGACAAGCCAAGTACTCTATCGCGGCCGCTGTGTCGAGTTGAGCGACTGGAATGCCATTTAGGTATCATTGTTTTTAACCCTAAGCCTCGCCTCTCACGCGAGGCTTTTTTATCTTTGAATCGCCTTCCTAATGCGATCGCGCTCTCACATCTGTTCTTTACATAATTAGTCTGTATAATTCGCCGCCTATTTGTTCGCGCTCCACCAATGAGCCCACGAACATCGCTTATTCAAACATCTAGGAATACTTCATTGATTTCAACCGCTAACATCACCATGCAATTTGGCGCAGAGCCGCTATTTGAAAACATCTCGGCGAAGTTCGGTAACGGCAACCGTTACGGTCTTATCGGCGCGAATGGCTGTGGTAAATCAACCTTCATGAAGATCCTAAGCGGTGCTCTCACACCTAGCTCGGGCAACGTCTCCATTACTCCAGGTTTAAAACTGGGCGTTTTGAGTCAGGATCAATTTGCCTTCGAAAGCTTCAACGTTATCGACGTCGTTATCATGGGCGACAAGAAACTGTGGGAAGTGAAGCAAGAGCGTGACCGCATCTATTCGCTACCAGAAATGAGCGAAGAGGACGGCATGAAAGTCGCTGAGTTGGAAAGCGAGTTCGCGGAAATGGACGGCTACACCGCAGAAAGCCGCGCGGGTGACATTCTGATCAAAGCAGGTATTGAAGAAAGCCTGCACTTTGGTTTGATGCAACAAGTGGCACCGGGTTGGAAGCTGCGTGTGCTTTTGGCTCAGGCACTGTTTGCGAACCCAGACATTCTGCTGCTGGACGAACCAACGAACAACTTAGACATTCACACTATCGGCTGGCTGGCGGAAGAGCTGAGCCAACGTAAGTGCACCATGATCATCATCTCGCACGACCGTCACTTCCTGAACACAGTGTGTACGCACATGGCGGACATCGACTACGGCGAGCTGCGTATTTACCCAGGTAACTACGATTACTTCTTGGAAGCATCTGGCCTGCAACGCGAGCAACTTCTGGCGAGCAACGCTAAAAAAGCAGCCGAAATCAGCGAGCTTCAAGAGTTCGTGAACCGCTTTGGTGCGAACGCATCGAAAGCGAAACTGGCAAGCTCTCGCGCCAAGCGCATGGATAAAATCAAACTGGATGAAGTGAAAACATCCAGCCGTATCAGCCCGTCTATCGATTTCGGCGAAGGTAAAAAACTTCACCGCCAAGCTCTCGAATTGCAAGAGATTGGACACGGCTACGACGGCGACATGCTGTTTGAAAACGGCAACCTTCTGCTAGAAGCGGGTTCACGCCTCGCGGTAATTGGCGAGAACGGTGTCGGTAAAACCACCCTGCTGCGTTGTTTGGTGAAAGAACTGGAACAAACGCAAGGCGTGGTGAAATGGGCGGAAAATGCTTCTGTGGGTTACTGCCCACAGGACTGTACTGCCGATTTCGACAACGACATGACTATTTTCGAGTGGATTTCTCAATGGCGTACCGCGAAACACAATGACCTGATTGTACGTGCGATTCTGGGCCGTTTGCTGTTCACCGAAGATGACGTGAACAAGAAAGCCAAGAACTGCTCAGGTGGTGAGAAGAACCGTCTGATCTTCGGTAAGTTGATGATGCAAGACATCAATGTGCTGATCATGGACGAACCAACTAACCACATGGACATGGAAGCAATTGAAGCCTTGAACAGTGCGCTGAAAGTCTACCCAGGCACCTTGATTTTCGTTAGCCACGACCGTGAATTCGTATCATCACTGGCAACCGCAGTTATCGAGATCAAAGACAAGAAACTGGATTACTTCCAAGGGACGTATGAAGAATACCTCGCGCACCAGCAAAAAGTGCTGAGCGCAGCGTAACCCCGCCTCTTTCTTCAAAAAACAGCCCGTAAGGGCTGTTTTTGTAACGACTCATCATTATTCCTTACAAATCCAACCTGATATTGCTTCAAAATTATTCATTTAGTCACATTCCACAATTAAATTACGGATTATTCTGACCGCTGTTAATTACGTGAATTAGTACTTTATGGATGTTCTCTTACTTGTTGGTTTAATTGTGTTAAATGGTTTGTTCGCGATGTCAGAAATCGCTATCGTCGCGGCAAAAACCAGTCGTCTTAAAAAACTTGCTGTAAACAGCAAAGCCGCGACAACCGCACTCGCGCTGAAAGAAAACCCAAATACCTTCCTCTCAACCATTCAAATTGGCATCACGGTTATCGGTCTTTTGAGCGGTATCGTGGGTGAGGCCACCTTGTCTGTGCCTTTTGCCGAGTTCATGGTGTTAAACGGCATCGATGCGGATACCGCAAACATTCTTTCTACCGCCATCGTTGTCGTGGGCATTACCTACTTCGCCATTGTTGTCGGCGAGCTTGTGCCAAAACGTATCGCACAATCTAAAGCAGAAGCCATTGCGATGGTGGTCGCGCTGCCGATCCACTGGGTGTCTATCATCACTCGTCCATTCGTATTGCTGCTGAGTTTTTCTACCCAAACCTTGTTGAAACTCTTTGGCATCAACAATGACAATGACGATGTCGTCACCGAAGACGACATTCAAGCCATCGTGAATGAAGGCTCAGAGTCTGGCGCGATAGAGCCTCGCGAGCAGGAGATGATCAAAAATATCCTGCATCTGAACGACCGTTTGGTAGGTTCACTCATGACACCGCGCCGCGACATCGATTTCCTAGATATCGAACAGCCGGTTGATGTGTTGCTAAAGCGCATTCGAAGCACCAAACACAGTGTGTTTCCAGTTTGTCGCGGCAATCTCGATACCGTGGTTGGTACTGTGTCCGCAAAAATGCTGCTCAGCACTTCCGGAGAGCTGACCACACCGTCTATCGTCAAGCTTGTGAAGCAACCGCTTTACGTGCCCGAATCTATGAAGTTTAACCTTGCTCACCCACCTGCAAACACACAGTGCTGAGATGGCGTTCATTATTGACGAATACGGTGAAATCCAAGGTCTGGTAACCCACTACGATTTGCTTGAAGCCATTGCGGGTGAGCTGTCTTTGTCGCCACAAGAGCAATGGGTCAAAGAGCTGCCAGAAGGTGGCTGGGTCATGGATGCACTTATACCGATTAACGAGTTCAAAAACCGCCTGAACATCGCTTCACTGGACGGCGAAGAGGAAGAAGGCTTCCAAACCTTAAACGGTATGCTGACGTGGCTGATTGACCGTCTTCCTGCAGAAGGGGAAATCATTCAGCACGGAAAGTGGTGCTTTGAAATCTTGCTTATCGATCACAACCGTATTTCGAGAGTGAAAGTCACAGAGCACGCCGTGGCAGAAGTCGCCATCTAGTAAAAAGGGCACCTTGAGTGCCCTTTTCTTTCCCCAAACAATCACCTTTTGTTGAAATAAAAAAATCCCGGCATCCAAGGAGAAAATGCCGGGTTCTACTAGCAGAACCTTTGTAGGGGGAGTCGCTGCTAAAAAAGGAGAATGTGCATTCAGACCAACTCGAAAAGTCTGAATGCGCGTCGTTACGAAGCGAGGATCGCTGTGCCTTTTGCATCGAAAAAGTGGAGCTTGTTTGCATGGAATTGAAGGCCTACTTTATCCCCTGCTTTCACCTCACTTTCTCCGTCTGCGCGAACAGTCACTTTCCCCAATTCTTCGCAATCAACCACTACATAGATATCGGCACCTAGGTATTCAGTCACATCTACAATGCCAAAACAGTTACCCGCTTCCGGCGCAACTAAATCAATGGCTTCTGGACGAATTCCCAATTGCGTTGCCTCAACATCATGCGGGTAAGCACCGCCTTTTCCACCTGCAAGCCCATACTCGACGCCTTCGGTGATGCAAGGCAGAATGTTCATCTTTGGACTGCCGATAAATTGCGCGACAAAGAGATTGGCTGGACGGTCATACAAGGTCTTCGGACTGCCAATTTGCTCGATGATCCCGCCTTGCAGCACCACGATTTTGTCAGCGAGGGTCATCGCTTCAACCTGATCGTGAGTCACGTAAATCATGGTCGATTGCAAAGACTGGTGAAGCTTGGCAATTTCATAGCGCATCTCAACGCGAAGCGCGGCATCCAAGTTCGATAGTGGCTCGTCAAACAGAAATGCGGTTGGGTCACGAACTATAGAGCGCCCAATCGCAACACGTTGACGCTGACCACCAGACAGATGACGGGGGCGACGTTCCAAATACTCTTCAAGCTTGAGCACCTGCGCGGCGTAATTTACCTTCTCGTCGATTTCTGACTGCGGGCGACCTTGGGTTTTCAGGCTAAAGCCCATGTTCTCGCGCACCGTCATATGCGGGTACAAGGCATAGCTTTGGAACACCATAGTCAGGCCGCGTTTCGCTGGCGGTTGGTCCGTCATATCAACGCCATCAATCATGATCTGACCACGACTGGTTTCTTCCAAACCCGCAATCATGCGCAGCAAAGTCGATTTACCACAGCCTGATGGCCCGACGAAAATCACCAATTCACCTTCTTCTACAGAAAGGTCGATGCCTTTGATGACTTGCGTGTCGCCATACCACTTTTCGACATTGTTCAGTTGAATCGATCCCATGTTTAGCCTCCCGCTATTTCCGACAGAGACCATGAAAGCCACACTGCCGCCGTCCATGTAAAATGACCGCCACCCGCAGGTGTGCCATCATCCGGGTTAAAATATTCTGCAAAACCAAAGTTTGCGATAAGCCCTGCTGTTTGCTGACGCACTGCCCTCGCCAGCTCAACATGCCCTTGTTCTTCCAAACCCCAGCCCACCAGCGCATTCATAAATGCCCACACTGGGCCACGCCAGTAACGCATTGCGTCATAGTGCTCTCCAGCTGGATCGTAGCTCGGCACAATGTAGTGCCCACTTGCCAGCATGCGTTCGAGATGTGCTTTCATCTCGGGATTATCAATACCGGCGTACCAGCAAAGAAATGACGCGTTAGAAAGACTGTTCGCGAAGGTTTGGGTGCGAAGATCAACACTGTCATAGGCAGCAATATGGGCATTCCAAAGCTGCTCACAACCTTCTGTCAGCTCCTTAATCCACTGCTCTATTTCGCTCACATCATGCCCCAGAAGTCGGCCAATTTCGGCGAGATCACGATGCGCGCGTAGCGTAATAAAGGTCAGCGTGGGGTCGCTACGCGGAAAGGGCCATGGTCACGTATGACTGACTCATCCCAGCCGCAATCTCGACCAAAGTAGAGCAAGGCCAGGTAGCGGTCGTAATCGAGCTTGGTAGGACGCATCGCAGGGTCAACATGAGACGTATCGCGTCGCTGGTAGTCACCGACATTGCTGATATCGACAGCCTTCATGGCTTCATCCCAATCTACCGCATTGTCACGACCACTTTCCCAAGGGTGAGTGGTAGCGACGGCCCCCGACTCGGCACGGCATTCCATGTACCAGCGATGCCATTTCAACAATGCCGGATACATAGCGCGAAGCTTGAACGCCCCCAAGGTCGGGTCTTTGTGGTAGATTTTTCTCGCGAAGGTTGCCAACAGCGGCGGTTGGCTGATCCCCGAAGACGCAATCGGCCCAATCCCCTGCCAAACTTGTGGTCCAGGAAAATAGCCGTCATCTTCTTGATGAAAGACAATGTGTGGCACCATGCCGTTTTCCCACTGCGCCGTCAGTAAGGTTTCAAGCTCTTGCCACGCTCGACCAATATCAAACGTCGCAAACCCGAGTGCAGCAAACGCGCTGTCCCAGTTCCATTGATACGGATACAAACCGGACGTGGGGATGGTGTAGCCACCTCTGTCGTTGTCCGTCAGTATGCCGATCGCTTGTTTATCCAAAGTGTCCATGTTTCATCCCTAAAATTCTTACCTATTTCACCGATCCTGCTGTCAGCCCTTTGACCATGAACCGCTCTAGCCCCAAGAAGATGATCATGATGGGCACAGTGGCGATAACGGCCCCCGCCATCAGGTGTTGTCTTGGAATTTCAGAGCTGTTCAACATGGCGACCCCGCGTGTTAGCGTGAATTTTGAGGGATCATCGAGCAGCATGAACGCGAGCAGAAATTCATTCCAAGCGATCATGAAGACATACAGAGAAACCGATGCCATCGCCGGCAAACTAAGCGGTAGGGTAATTTTCCAAATCACTTTAAGCCGAGAAAGCCCGTCCATCAGACCTGCTTCTTCCACTTCCGCAGGCAAGCCTCGGAAGTAGCCTTGGAGCATATAAAGGGCGACGGGAATCGTGGTCACCGGATAAATGAGCAAGATGCCAAATAACGAGTTTCGTAAACCCAGCATGCTGAAGCCGATGTAGATTGGCAGAGCCAACACAATCATTGGCACCATGTAGATCAGCAATATCGAACGAGACATCGCCGCCTGACCGCGAAAGCGAAGTCGCGCCACGGCATAGGCTCCCGGTACACTGAACAGCAACGTCACGATGACGGTGGCGACAGAAACACCAAAAGACGTGATCAGATACTCGCCAAAGTTGAACTGTTCAAAGAGTTCAGTGTAAGAGCGAAGCAGTCCCCAGCCTTTGTCGAGATCCAGACTGAAATCCAACGGATTGGCGAGCAAGGCTTGCTGGCTTTTAAGGCTTGTCATCACCATCACGTAGAAAGGTACCGCCACAATGATGATGAAAAACAGGTAGCCAAACCAGTACATGAAATTGATGATCGCGGTTTCAAATTCATGCCTGTCCATCCAGCCTATTGGCGATTTCAAGAACATGCGCGTCAAAGGCCAAACCGTGAATAACGCCATGACGACAAAGGCTACCGCCTGCGAGGTGGTATGCTCCGCAAACGAAATGGAAAAGGGGCCAAAACCTGTTGCCGCAAGGAAAAGGAACAAGTAAAGCGTGGTGCCACTCACCACCAGCGGAATGCCCTCCAAACGGTGCTGCATACGTAGCGTATACACGCCCGCCACTGCCCCAGCGAGTAACGACGCCAGCATCATTGGAGCGACACCAGCACCGGTCATAAGTGCCAATGCAACGGTGATGGTAACAGCAGCACTGACACCCCAAAGCGCGCCAATGACAGCCGCCACAAAGTCTGACTGGCGATACCAAATTTTCGGTGTTGAAGCGATCATAGCCCTTCCTCCCTGCTGACATAGCGGAAAAAGAAGAATGAGAAAATGATGAGGCAAAGGAAGATGACCACGGCCACCGCAGCACCTGCGCCGATATTGGAAAGAGCGAATGCCTGCTCATATACGTTCACGGTTAAGGTGCGCGTTCCTGCATTACCGCCTGTTAGCAGGAAGATGTCGTCAAACTTGTTGAACGTCCAAATAAAGCGGAGCAGGAAGAGTACCGACAATATCCCCAGCAGTTGCGGAATGGACAGATACCAAAACTGCTGGAACGGCGATGCACCGTCCATTCTCGCCGCTTCATACATATCCGCATCGATGGACTGCATGCGCGCCAAGATAAACAGGAAAGACAGTGGGAAATAACGCCAGATCTCAAATACCGTCACGCTGATCAAAGCCAGCGGTTTTTCGCCGAAGAAATTGATCGGCTCTGTGATAGCTCCCATCTGAATTAGCAGTGCGTTTGCTGAGCCTGAAAACGGGTCAAAAAGGGTTACCCAGGTAAACGCAACGGCAATAACAGGCGCGACATACGGGAACAGCATCAAGCCACGAATGAAGCCTTGCCCCGCGAAGGATTTGTTCAGCAGCAAGGCTGCCATCATGCCCACCACCAGCGCGCCGATGGTGCCAAACACGGTATAGAAAATGGTCACCCAAAGCACTTCGACAAACTCATCGCTATCAAAGACCTTGGTGAAGTTGTCAAAGGTGAAATTGGCGTTGAACAAATCAGAGCTGCTGATCCCCGTCATTTCTGCAGGATAGTCACGCATGCCTTCAGGGTTAGCGAGATAGATTTCCGTCACGACGACCGGAATGCGGAGCCGTTCTTTGTAGCCGGGCTCCCAATCACCCAATTCACAAAAAAGATCTCTCCCGTTCAAGGTACATTGCTCTGGCACCGACTGTACGGCTAAGCCTGCCGGCAACACATCGGTTAACGTCACTTGCCCAATCGGTTTTTCTTTGGAGCGATTAGTCAGTCGATATTCGATCTTTATTTCATCACCGACTTCTTTTGCCTTGCCACGAAAACGCTCATACACATTGGGTTCAACTGGTCGAAGATCGGACAACCCAATGGGTTTGACACTGATCCAAAAGATAGCCAGCAGTGGTAACAGAACCACCAGTGCCACCGAGATTAGCGTGGGCGACAAAAGCCCCCATGCCAGTCGGGTTTCCCGCTTCTGTAGCGGTCCAACACCTTTGGGCGGTTCAGGTTTTACAGTGTTAATTGACTCGCTCATCCCTGTTCCTTGGAAAATACTTGCCCGTCAGATGCCGATTATTCGGCACCTGTTTGCTGTGTGTCGTCGTTGCTTGTCTTCGTCGTATTAACTATTGAAGCTCAGCCAGTGCTTTATTCATTGCATCCACCGTCGAAGAGGCATCACGCTCACCGTCAATGTATTCACGAACGAGACGGTTAATGGCTTGGCTATTGATGATTTTCGAAGCCAGTGCAAGCTGACCTTCTGCAACCCCCCAGCGCTGCGCGTTATCAAGGCCGCTGACAATCTCTTCAACAATCGCGGCATCGTAAAGCTCAGAAAGCGGGGCTTTACGGTCTACGCCCACGGGGAGTTTTGACCATGCTTCTGTGTATTCAGTCGGGTTTTCATCATTGCCGCGACGCACAGGGAACTTGCCTTCTGGCGCAATCGCCAACGTGTTGGTGTAACCATCACTCATCGAGTAACGAATAAATGCCATGGCATTGTCGATATCCGCATCGGACGTGATCCCGAAGTAACGAACATCGCCCCAGGCTGCACCGTCAGGGTTTGATGGGCCGGAGAAGCGTGTCACGACACCGGTTTTAGATGCCAATTCGCGGCTAGTTGGATCGTCGTTGATGGTTGGCGGTGCACTGTCACGCAGGCCCGCCAGTTCATCAAGAATGAAAGGAGACCAGATGATCATTGCGGCTTTGCCACTGAAATACAGCTCACGAGATTGCTTCCAGTAAAGCTCTCCGTCTGGCGATGCATCCGCAATGGCTTTGTAGAACTCAAGCACCTCAGTGGTTTTCTTTTTGTCGAGCTGCTGCACGCCATCTTCGCTTACTGGCGATACGCCGTTTGCCAAGAACACATGCTCCAACACTTGGCTCATGAAGTTCTCATCCACCTTGGTGGCTGCCACAAACCCGAACATGTTTGGCGGATTGTGAAGTTTTTCGATAGCAGCAAGTACGTCGGCATACGAGTCCGGCGCAGAAAGGCCGTTGGCATCAAACAAGTCTTTGCGATACACCAGCATTTGCGTCCACCCATCTACAGGAACCGCTGCGTAGCCATCTTCGACCGTCGCCATTTTCAGTGCACCGGGCGCAAACGTGTCTTCGCCAAGTTCTTCAATCACTTCGGTTGCGGCATCCGCATCCAAAATTCCCGCTTCTTGCCAAGGTAAGGTGTACTGCAAGGTGTGATAAATCACATCAGGCAAATCGCCCGCAGAAAACGCCGCTGTTGCGCGCGTTCCGAGGTCACTTTCCGTCACTGGAATGACTTCGACTTTGGTGCCAGAGGCTTTTTCAAAGTCTTTTGCCATGGCTTTTTGACGTTCAAGACGCTCTGGTTGCTCTTCCGTGGTCCAAAATCGAATGGTGTCGGCGTAGACCGAAGATGCACCAAATAACGCTGACAACACGATACCTGCCAGCCAACCGGTCTTGCCTGTTTGCTGATTACTCATGGTTTACTCCTTGCGTCATTTCCTTTCTGCCAAACCTCGTTCACCCTTTTATGTGGGATTGACGAGTGATAAGAGTGGCGTTGACAACTTGTCGTAATGACTCTGGTTCTTCACCGTCGATTTGACGAAGAAGCAAGGTCGCAAGTTGCTCGCCAGAAAACCGCATATCCACTGAAAAGGTAGTTAAAGGTGGTGTGGCAAATCCACTTTCCGGCATGCGTCATAACCAATGACGGCCAGATCCTTTCCAATTTTCAAACCTCTATCTTCTGCTGCGCGATAAACCCCAAGTGCGGCCACATCCAAGGCGCAAACAATCGCCGTAGGCGGATTTCTCACCTCAAGCAAGGCATGGCCCAGTTGTTGTCCCGCTGATTTTGTAAACCCGCCGCTCGCTATCAATTTGGGGTCTGGTGCAATACCGGCATCGCTAAGCCCAAGCAAGTAGCCTTCTTCACGCAACCGACTGTAGTTATAACTTTCGCCACCATTGATAAACCCAATGCGCTCATGCCCTTCTTGGGCAAACAGCCTCACAGCTTCACGCATCGCCTGCTCACCGCGGACATCGAAATAACTCACACCTGCAAGTTCCTGTGTTCGGCCAAAGATGACAAAAGGTACCTTCTCCGCTTTCAATAACGCCACACGCGGGTCATCAGCCTTACTTCGCGGCAGAATGAAACCATCCACTTTGTGCTCATCAACAAGGCGTATGATGGTGTCCAACTCGTTTTTATCACCTTGCGCTGTGGCAACCGTGAGCGTCCAATTTCTCTCACTCACCACGCGGCTAATCCCATCGATAAAGTTGGTGAGAAATGGCCGGTGAGCATTGTCACTGCCCAAATTGAGGACTAATCCGATGGCACTGACTTGTCCTGTTTTTACCGCTTGAGCGTAACTCAGGGCGCGGTAACCCATTTCCGCTGCTTTTTCTCGTACTTTTTGTTTGGTTAACGGTGAGATATCCGGATAGTCATTCAAGGCGCGTGACACAGTTCCTTTAGACAGCCCCAATACGCGAGACAAATCGTTAATCGTTGTCCGCTTTTCGCGTATCGGTTTTGGGTTAGGAATGTGCCGAACTTGAAATGCCATAAGATCTCGTTCATCCGTCTTTTCTTAAAAACTATTTAACGAAACCGGTTTCGGCAAATGATGTTTGTATCAATAGTAAGAAGAGTTGTCTCAGATAGGCATTAAAGGGAAAGGACGTTGAAGAAGAGGAATAGATTGACGTTCTGATGCATTGGTGCAAGAAAACGCCAATGCATCAGAAAATTGTAACAGGCAGGTTTATACGAGGGGTTCAACCGTACTAACGGGCACCCAGCCAATTTCGCTTGTTGGTCTCCTGACGCGATACCAGTCATTAAGTTCAAACAACACTGTCAGCTGTTCACCCAGCACTGTGTTGAGCTCTAGCGCATCATAGTCGTCAAGCAGCTTGCCTTTTTGACTGCACGGTTGAGGCTCTATGAACTGCTCGGGTGCCCAGCCTTGAGAGCCAGACTCGGTGGTCACAAATATCCAATGTGGATACTCATCATCACCGTCGCCGAGCTCGACCACCTCGCCTTTTCTAAGCACGATGGGATCAGGATACTCGGACACATGTTGCTCGATAACAATAACGTCCATGACTCTCTTCTCCCTGTGTTCACCTAGCGGCGAATTTGACTGGAAATGCTTTCGATACAGCGCTTTGCCGATTCACTCACGCCCGATAGCTGGAAGAACCCATGAATAACGCCCAGATAACGCTCACAGTAAGCCTCAACACCCTGGGCTAGTAGTGCTTTGTAAAGCTGCTCACCTTCATCACGCAGCGGGTCAAACTCCGCCGTGATAATCGACGTTGAAGGAAGGCCAGACAAATCCGCACTCAACACGTTTAATTCGGGTGCTGCTTTGAGGGTTGACGCATCCTTCGCATACATCTCAAAACCGGACAGCAGCATGTTGGCGGTAATGATGTAATCCGTCGCATTTTCACGGTAGCTCTCGCTCTGACCTTGCGGGTCAAGCATCGGATAAATAAGAATTTGTTTTCTCGGTAGCCAAGATTGCAACGTTTTTAGCCTCAGCGTCGTTGCCAATGCTAGCTGACCACCTGCGCTGTCACCCACAAACACCATATTGTCAGCGTCACCACCATATTGATGGGCGCAAGTCTTAATACCCAATACAGCCTGATATACATCGTCATGCGCGGCAGGGTAGGTAAACTCAGGTGCCAATCGGTATTGAATACAAATGACTATGGTGTTGGACGACGCGGCGATTTGACGTAGCTGAGCATCATGGGTATCGAAGCCACCGCTAATAAAGCAGCCACCATGAAAGTAAACGGTGATTGGCAAGTTCAGATCTTTCGTCGGCTTATACACTTTCACAGGAATGCCATTCACCGTATCCAAAAACTCCTCTGCCATTGCTGGGCTTTTGCCCGCAAGCACAGTACTACTTACATAGCCTGCTCGGCGGTCTGAAATGTTTTGGCGGGATGGGCAAGGCTTTCCATTGGAGATGAAATCGTCAACTAGCGCTTGGATGCCAGCTTCTAAAAATTGGGTCATATTGGAGCTCTAAAACGAAAATAGCCCTCCAATGATATAACCCCTAAAAAGCATGTATATATATACAGATTGGAATTGTGAACTGCATGAAATAAATGCGTTTTCACTTAGAAACAGTAACAACATTCCCATCGGAATGATTACACGCTTTTTCCTGTAGCGATCGGATGAATCGACGCTTTGTAACCCGAGTAACGAAATGCAAACAGTAAAGAGCCAGCAAGCTGCTGGCTCTTTCAAAGGCGATGATTAAAGCTTTCTGCCGAGGCGTTTTTCGATCTGTTTCTTTTCCCAATCTGGGCCAAAGAAGTTCAGCAACTCAAACGTATTCAATGCTTGAATAACAAGGCCAATGCCCCAGCCCATCGCCGGCCACCATGCCCAGATATACTCCGGGCTTGTCAGCAGGTTAATAACGAACAGCATGCCGATCACCAGCACATAGGTAACAAGGTGCGAGTAAAACCCTTTGAGATCTCGCACTTGGTTCATCACACGCTCTTCTTCTTCCGTGTATTTCACATCTTCAGTCATGTCTGGCTCCGGTTGTTTTTGTAGGTCTGATACTTGAACTTCAAAGACAGCAGCCAGTGATTTCAGAGATTCCAACCCAGCTTTATCTCCTCTTTCGAGACGCTGGATAGTGCGAACACTCAACCCACTCATCTCAGAAAGCTGTTCTTGAGACCAGCCACGCTGCAAACGTAATTTCCTGATAATCATTTGTGTTTCCTTTCTGCTGTTTGCCGATAAACTACCGGATAAATGACACTGTCGGCCACGACACAGGCCTGACACCAACATGACAATGCTTTTAAATCATAGTGTTACAACTGAACTGATAATCTTCAAATTTGGCCACCAAGTCTGCGACGACGCTCCTGTCACACTGAAAATCATACGCTTCCTGCTTTTTCCACCACCAAAATGCGCGCTTCTCCAATGGGTTTTGCCACGTGTTCCGTACCAACGCTTGCATAAAAAATGTCGCCCACCGTCATGACCTCATGATGTTCTTCACCCTGATGGCGGTAATGCATTTCAACGATTCCGTCGAGCACGACAAACACTTCTTCACCGTCATTGATATGCCATTTGTAGGGCTGATCAGTCCAATGCAATCGGGTGGTGATACCGTTCATTTCAGCGATATCTAACGCGCCCCAAGGCCGATCCGCGGTAAAGGTTGTGCTTTTTACGAACTTCATAGCCTCTTCCTTGATGAAATATTCATCACAATAGTAACAAAGGCATCCGTGTCAGGAAGACAAAATGGTCGTCGGAAGGTAAAGAAAGGCGGAGTTAAGCACCATCGAATGACAGTGCTTAATACAATCAGGCGGTGGTTGCGAATTCAGTGCGAACAACGCTCGCTTTTGGCACATCAACAAGCACACAACGGCCAAGTTGACCAATTTCCATGGCCACTTTACGGTTGTCTTCATCATCTAAGAGAATGCCTGTCATGCCCTTCAACGAACCGTTCACGACCGCAACGGTGACACCGTTCGCAAGGCTTGTGGCGATAGATGTCGACTCTTCGAAGTAGTAAAGAATGGTTTTGATTTTCACAATGTGGGTTTCAGGAATCGACGCTAAGTAGTTTTTGAAACGCACGAAGTGAGAGAACTGCGGCAGTGCTTTAATCGCCACCAGTCCGTCCGGTTTGGTTCTTACGAACACGTGCGATTTGAACAGCGGTTCGTAGGAAACCTTTTTCTTGCCATCAACGGTTTTTCTCACCGTTCTTTGCGGCAAGTAGGCTTCATACCCCATATCCAACAGTTTTTCGCACAAATCGATTTCAGCGTTTGCATGGTATATACCGCATACCAGCGATAGTAATGCAATGCCATCTCTCCTAAATTTCGAACAAAGATAAACGGTCACTCAAGACCCAAAAAGAAAGAGCAAAGTTGTTGGTTTGTTGGAAGTGTCGTTACGCAGTTAGCTCATCGTCCACAAACGACGAAACTGAATGATGTACGGGATAGTATCGCTAGACGCCAACAGAAAAAAGAGAATTAGCACCGTGTTAGGATGAAGGTTTCCACAAATACACAGTTTTTTTAGAATGGGTCACGGTAACGGCGAAACTTTCATCACATTGCACCAAAAATAGAAAACTAACTCCGATTACCACTTTGTCTTTTTTACGATTAGCGATAGAGACAACCTTGTCACGATTACTCGCTCGAATTGCCGCTCCAGCCCAGACATTTATCTAGATTTAGCGTGCCAGTGACCTGAACCTCTCCCAACACACATGCCCAACGTTTGCTGGTAACAGGTGCTTTCTCATTCTCTTGTTGAATATCCTGAATGACATTTGCGATGCCAACACCCACTTCTCCTAATGCTATATTCATAACAAGTGCGCCTGCGCACAAAGCCCAAAGCCAATTCGGAGCAATTGAAAAAAGTCGTTGAAAGCAACTCGGACGCTTAAACATCCTCTCCAGATTATCTTTATCCTTTCTCACAAGTGCCTCCAGATATCGATTCTGCGCTAGACACGTCTTCCAAACCACTCATTCCGCCAAAGTTTACGGGGCGAATTTGAGCGCGAGACTTGAGGTTTGCAGCCATGATGCGACTTTTCCACGCCCAAAATTTAGGTAAAACGTCTCTTCTCTGATGATATTGAGGTATTGGATGTCTGCATCTGACATCACACCTGTTGCAGGCAACCCAAGCGTGACCTGCATTAGTCGGATTGCATGCGTGCAGTTTGAATAGGATGCGTATCTAAACAAAGAGTCCGCGATAGCCTGACTGCGTATATCGTCCGCACGTAACACTTGCCAAACATTCGCTCGATAGCATTCTCTGAAAAACAAATCGAACTCGTCCATTCGCCAACCTGTCGCCTTGAGCACTTTTTGCCACAATCCAGCTTGGTCTCCAAGGCGCTCCAATGGCAGTCCCTCCAGGTGACTATCCAGCGAATCAACCTGAAAAACATCCTCTATGAGGTGTTCAAAAGACAATGAAAAATCGGCCAACACTTATCTCCTTTGGAAAGTGCACTCCGAAACGCAATTATCGAAGCACTGAAAGGGTTTATAAGTAAGACGGGCGAGTTGCCGGCATGTGACAGAGTTTTGGAGAGGTTTTCGTTCAACAGCGCGGTGTTGAATGGCAAAGGAAAAAAAATCTATTGAGTGGAGAGGAACCCCCTGCATTGGCCTGCCAACCCAGCAACGAGAAGAACGGCAGTTAGTTCAATACGCTCTTTACTGGCAGGGGGTCAAATTTGTTTACCGCTCACGCTGCGGGCTGTTACTTGAAACCAGGTTAGGCTTTTTATCGTGTGATCTGATCACAATCCCAGATACTTCGTTTTCCACCGTAATACGGCACCACCAAGTTTTGTTCCAATAAATATTCAGCAACACTCATTTCGATTCCATCGCTTTCGAACCAGACATCACCGACGATTCTCCCCGCGAACTTGGTTTTGCTAGGGTCAATGTTATTCACCATCAGAGAATCAGCGTTATCAAGAATCGAATCTATGTGCTGCGTAACCGCTTTTCCTAGCTCGATTTCACACTCAGGAATTGGCATCCCCTGTTTGCTGCCTCTCCGGCTTTCAGGTGCATCAATGCCATATAGTCTCACATCGACTTCATTAAACTGGCGCGGATAAACCTCAAGCAACATGCGAAACGTGTCACCATCAACCACTTTAACGAGCGTTGCCGGAAACTGATGAATGGTAGATTCAGCCCAAGACATAAATGACATGGGTAACAAGATATATATCAGCTTATAACGTTTATTCTTAATGTTCTTCATTATCAAACCAATGCTATTAGAAATAGTAAAATCGCACCTTCATGATTCAATCAAAGTTCTTTTTTCATTTTTTCAAACTTACCGAAGGCATTTTTTGCCACTTGCTGACTGTCAGAGCTAATACTAATTGACGCATCACATTTATGGTTGCCACATTTAAATTTAAAACCAGACATCAATAATTTCGGCTCAATAGCAATAGGTGATTGGCAAACCGGACAATTAATTATCGTGTTATTCGACATAAGTAATTCCTTATAACGCCTCGGCACTGTACCGAGGCGTGATTTCAACGAAAGATTAAGCGGCTACGTCCACTTATTCACTTGGCTTTAACCTTGGTTTTAACCAGCGTCACCGTCATCCCCCTTCAGCTGGATAGGAGTGACGTTCTGAGCGAAGGCCTGGATGATTGTGGTAACACCCTCTGGAAGCGGCAACTGCCCTGCATGTGCGTGAATGTCATACTTCGCAGAGTTTGATTTCTCGTAGTGAGACTTCTCAGACGATGCAGAAGAGCTTTTCGATGACACAGAGCCACTGACTTCAGCAGAGAAACAGCCGTAACCTACCTTGGCAGAGAACTTACCTTCCGCAGCACGTTCAGACTGAGACGATGTCTCTTTATCGTTGGAGAATGAGCTTTTCACTTCCATTTCAAAGTTAACACTCACTTCGTCCACAGCCAGAGAGTTCAGTGGCATAATGGTCATTAATGGAAGGTCAAACTTGGTTTCAACCGGTGCACCAGCTTCACCATCCGCTTTGATGACAGAGCGCGTCAGCGTCATGTTAATCATGATCGGCTTATACGTCTGATTTGGCTCTTCGCCTTCAACGTTGAAACAAGTGCTCAGCAGAAACTGTGTTTGAGTCAATGCCATTTTGGCATTTGCTTCTGCACCAGCGAGAAGTGGCGCAGAGATAAGCGATTTAATTGGAAGACCACTAAACTGTTGAGCCATAGAAACAAGGGCACGATTAGCCATACTTAATTCCTCAAATTCGATAATTTAAAATTCAGCTTTAAGTTAGGGACACTTAAAGCACTCATAACAACAAAGGCTTGTTATGCAGCATCCACTTTCGAAAATTAAAATTGAATGCTTTTTTCGGCCAAGTAAATAGACCGTTCATTACTTCAATTAAATTTATTCTTGAAGCAATACCTTTAAGACGAATTAAATTAAGATTAGTGAATATTTATTTTCAAATTACAAAGAATAAATTTTGCGTTCGAATAACGAAGTTTTTCGCTTAGTCTTTGCTTTGAATCGGCGCGATGCATTGTGTATAAGCATCAATCACCGCTGTCACCCCTTTGGGAAGCGGCAGTTGACTCGCGTGCGTGGTTATTTCGTACCTAGCCGCATTGCTTTGTTTCTTTTCGGTGTCACTCGATGCATGCTTACTGGCCATTGCCGCCACAGACCCCGTCAACTCAGTGCTTTGATCTGACGTTTCCAAGCGGTCAGACAAGCGGCTTTCCTCTTTGTTATCCGAACTCTGTGACGCCTTGATTTTGCTGCTTTGGCTAAATGAGCTAACCACTTCCATCTCGAAATAGACGTTAACTTCATCCACAGCCAACGAATTCAGTGGAATCAGCGTCATCAAAGGAAGACTAAAGCGAGACTCCACATCTTGTGCAGGATGACCATCCTTGTCGATCACAGAACGCGTTACCGTCATATTGACCATAATTGGCCTAAATACCTGACTCTCCCCCTCTTGCACTTTTTCAAAACAGGTATCAAGCAAAAAGCGAGTCTGTGTCAGAGCCATTTCACTGTTGGCTTGTGCCGCGGCAATTAAAGGGGCTCCGACCAATGCACGCATCGGAAGACCGCTAAACTGTTGTGCCATTGACACCAAGTTCTTGTTTTCATCAGCCATGATTTAACGTCTCCTTTAACCTGGTATCTGCGCGCGCAGCACTTTCTCATAGCCCTCAACCACTTTTTGTAGGCCTTTTGGCGGTTCATGCCCAACGAGTGTAATGGCAATTTTGGTGTTGGTATCATCCGCCCTCACCTGACCTTCAGACTGATTGCCATACAAAGGTCTAAACGCCACATGCAACTCGTCATTGTCATCAGCGGTCACCTCAAGTTCCGCCTCAAAATGCACTTCCTTAATGCGAGGACTGCTGATAGGACACAGAGTGATCAGTGGAACATTGACAATAGTTTTCTCTATCTCACCGTTCTTACCTTGTTTGGGAAAGGCCATCGCAACCATTTTTGGCCGATGAATCATCTCCTGCTCTGGGGCAACGTTTTGGGCATTTTCATTCACATCGTTGAATTCTTTTAACAGGCTATTCGCCTTTTCCATATCCTTTCGATCGAGTGCTTCGTGTGCTTCTGTCAGCCGCTTCCTTTGGTTTTGCTGCTCATGGTACTTTTCACTTGGCACCTTATCGAAGAACTTATCTACGTGCTTTATTCCCTCAGATTCAACTGCTTGTGCGGCACTGTGAATACTCTTTTGTATCGCCTGCATTAACGCTTGAAACTTAATCATAATGAAATGCCTTATCTGTTATTCGTAAGTGGTTTAACGCTAGCTTTGCTCGCCAGCCTTTTCATCTGCTGATGAATGTTTTGGTAAAACTCGTCATCAGATTGACTGAGTTGGTAAGAAACCGTTTGAGTTGCCCTGCCTAATGCCGTCAGTTTCCTTAATGCTCTTGGGTTAATGGGTTTATTTAATGACGTGCACGCCACCATTAACTCGCCTTCCTGATTCAAAAACAGATTCAAATCGATACGGAGAGAAAACGCGCTAAATCTAGGAGTGGCAGGAGGCAGTAAGGAAATCAAAGGAATGATTTTGGGTGCGCTGCCATCAGAGTCCTCAATGGCAACGGTTTTCAAACGATAGTCAGTGCTATCAATGTTGGTTGTACCCCGGCGATACAATTGTTGCTTAAGGTTGTCTAAGTCGTTTAAAGCCCCTTCGACATCTCCAGCCCTTAACGCCGTTGAAATCTCATCAATCTGCGCTTGGATCTCTGTGTCAAAATCAGGTGGATTTTGTTTTTCCAGGTATAGCTCAAACGACTGAGAAACATGCTCATTGGGCTCTGTTGATAGTTCATCGATACCTGCTTTTAGCATTTCAACAAAACGCAGGTAGGAAATCAGGTTGATCCCCTTTGCTTCATTTTTTTGCTTTCGCTTTGCAAATACGGAAAAACAGCGCGTTAAAACACTCATTTACATCCTCTCCTCCCTCCTCAAAAGTGGCGAAGCACCATGGAAAGGCATAGATCAAAGGAAGCAAAAAGTGTGGGCTTTTTGCTTCTGCAACTATCGCTTAATGAGGGAGAGACGATCGAGGAAGGATGTTGTGAAATGACTAATGCTTGTGAGCTGGCTTGTGAGACCAAACTTCGAGCTTCTTCACTCTTTTTTGGAGGGCGTTTAGCTCTTTTCGTAAAGCTTGCATTTCTTCTGGCGTAGATGTTTGACCCGTCGCGGATTGAGATTCAATGCGAACCGCATGCGCAGACATAATTCGATTGATAGGAGAAGAAATGTCTAGGCCAATTTGGCGAATCGCAAAACTTAGCACAAGCATCACCGCGCATAATGCCAATGCCCATCGAGGAACCGCTTCCATTGAGCGCCGCTGAATGTCCATATCTGCCGCAGAGTGATTTCGTCGAGCACTCGTTTTTTTCTGCATAGGGTTATCTCCATCAAAGAGCCCTTACTTCTGGGGCGAACATTAAAGACATGGGAGCACGTTTCCTGGATGCACTCTATTTATCATCCGACGCACGCCGCAACCAAAAAACCTGGCTACCGTCGAGCGTTTAGATATGTACTGGCTTCTTTCCCGCTAACACCACGATTAACGGAAAAGTTGCCAAATACATTTAATGATTGCTAGAACAGCACAATACTGGGAATGCCTTAATAGCAGCGCGTATCAAACGTCCAACTCCCCACGCATCAACGAAATCACTTCCTCGGCACGACGACCAACTTGTCTTGCCCAACGAGAGTCTCGCATCTCGGCCTCCACGCGGTTGATATCATCGTCTTGCAACGCTGCCAGCATCTTCTTAAATTTCAAAAGGCCTCGAACACCCAAGTTAAAAGCCATATTCACTAAGGCAATTTTCTGGTGTTGTTCCAGCTTGGCCACCCAAGGAAGGTGCTGCAATAATTGCCCTTCCGCTTCTTTGATATCATTGTCTAGCAGCATCATTGCTTCTGCTTCTGACACCCCAACATCAGCAAGATTTCTGCCCACACCAATCGTTATTTTCCCAGCCGTGCAGTGATATGGTTTGAGTTCCAGTCCCTCATGACGTAACAACAATTTGCGATTCAGGGCCTTTCCTTCTTCATTTAATAAGCTCATCGAATTACCTCAGATTTAACGACGGAAGAAAGTGGAAGCGTCACAATGAGAGATTGCTGCAATGCTGTGACGTCCACCGCGACTTTTTTCTCACCATCCACTTCTACAAGGGTGCCGAGCATGCCTTTCAACGGACCGTTTGCAATCGCAACCGACTCGCCTTTCACCCAACGTCTGGACACGGCCGACGTAGAAGGGAAGTGCTGAATAATGGTCTCGATTTGAATGATTTGGCTGTCGGGTATCGGCGTAGGATGGTTTCCAAAACGTATAAAATGGGAAAAACCGGGCATCGACTTGATCGTCTGAAGACCTTCCGTGTTTGTGTAGACAAACACATGAGATTTGAACAAAGGCTCGGAAATGATTTTCTTACGATCGCTCCAAATACGCGTTACCGTCGCTAACGGCAAGAACGCCTCAATGCCTTCAATGTGTACTCTTTCAGCAAACTTTTTTTCTGCATTGGCTCGGGTATACACCGCGAACCATTGATAGTTTTTCATAGCGAATCCTCCCTACAAGGAACGAGCGTCGTAACATCAGCCACATCAGCATCGCGAACGTTTAATGTAACGACGTTCGCTGACGCTACCTGTGAAAGGGAGAAGTGGGGGTCAGTGAATGAAGGCTTTAATTTGCCTACGCGCTAGCTGAACACGCTTGCGCACATTTGCTTGAGATATCTGGAGCATTTCCGCGATCTCCGGATACTCCAGCTCCTCAATAAAACGATAGCGAACTACACGCTGCAAATCTGGAGTTAGCTTTTCGTACGCACGAACAACGTCATTGAGGGTGTTCTCGCGTTGAATCTCATCTTCCAGAGGCTCGGTCGTCACGTGAGAAAAGTAGAAAAGGTCGGGGCTATGGGAGACGGTTTCACAAAGGTTGAGCTGCTTTTTATGATCGCGCAGTATGTCGATACAGATGTTATAGGTTAACTTACACAACCAAGAAAACGGGCTGTTGATCTGCTCACTTTTTCGTAAATAGTGGTGATAGGATTTATCCCTTGCTTGAGACATTGCATCCTCCACTCTGGCGACGTTACCGTTGAGCCATCGCATACAACAATTTCTTAAACGGGAATGGTTATTCCCCCATAACATCCAGAATTCATCTGACGTCGTTCCCTGATGTCGAACAAGTGTTGGTTTTGTCACTGTCTTTCTCCTTTTTATTGTCGGAGGAAGACTTCGCTCAAGCGCTAATGTGAAAGCCAGCTCGATATTAGTGACGAGTTTTCATAACTTTTCAGTATGAGATCGCATAAAGATGAAAGAGTCAGTCCATATATCCATACAAACAAAGAGGCATCACAAAAAATCACAACACTTCGTAAGACCGTGTTTTATATGTAGTTACAGTTAGAGCGGCTGTTTTTGATTTTTGACAATGGTGCGACGCACCACTAGACGCCTAAAATACAAGTCATATTTTTGCGATTGGTATTCGAAAAGAGCGAAAGAGAGCATTGTGGAAAGGTGACAACTATGTGCACCCAAAATTCGAAGGAGGTTTGGTTTAATCACAAAAAGCAGTTGGAGCAAAAAAAATCGGCTGACTAGCGCGAGCTCTTCAACCGACTTAAAAACGTAATCCAGATAAATCGTTATCTATTTGACCACGTTCTCAATTATTGTTGTTTTTAGCTGACGAATTTTGACTTCTTTGTAGGTGAAGATACCCAGCATCGCAATCGTGACGCCCACACAGGTATATAGCTGAAGCGGTGAGTAAACACCTAAATTGGTGAACAAAAAATACAGCATGATGGCGACAAGAAATGCTTGAGAAACCCAACGAGACTTATCGTTAAAATTGAAGGCCTTCCTCTCCTCGTCCCACTTCACGTGAACACGCCCGACGAGAAAACCCATCTTAATCATCAAGCCGCCCGTGATCTCTTCATAGTCGATATGATTCAGAGCCAGATATTTTTGTAGTCCCTTAAGACTCATTCGCTTCTCCTAACGTCGCGCTTTTTAAGGTCATGGCGTTGTCGCTTGATGCTGTCGATCATACCAAAACTGCTAAGTCTCGACAGTGCCATTAGAAACGAAAGTTGTTTCAAGGCAATAACTCACCTGAGAACCTTCCCCTTTAGTACACCTTACCCCAGCACCTTGACTGCTTCGGCAAAAGGCAGGCCTACAACAGTCGTTTCAGTATGTTTTTTCTAGAAAAGCCTGAATTGAAGGAATTTTTTGAGACACGCCTAAAAATGAGAATATATTTGTCTGCCACTTTCATTTTGTATGAATTTATTTACTTGAAAGCCCCCATATCTGTACTTTGAAGACCGTACAATTGTCTAGATTTTTACGACCACTAGTCGAGGAGTTTAGAATGTACGACTTACATACCATCCACAACGCACTTGAAAACACACCAAACAGCCTCAGCTTTCTTCTCCCAAACGAAAAAGAAAAGCAGCTATTCCTACAATCAATTAATGATTATATGGAAGCGACTCAACAGCATGACCTATTTGAAAAAATTGTGACTTACCGATACCAGGAGGTACTAAAGGAGCTACCATCAAACCAGACGAAAGGAAACCTCTACACCACTCTTACTGGTCCAATTGGTCAAACAATTATGGGCATCAGAGAGATGCCTGACTTCCCTACCGTTTTTCTGACTATCGAAAAAACAGCGATCAACTATTTCGGAGACATGTTGAATTGCTGGGCAGAGTTGAGGGCCTTTCAGATTAATGAAGCTGCACGTATTCACATTGAGCAATTAGGTGACTCTGAGGCTCATGTTTATGAGGAAATTGCCATCAATGAGAACTACAAATCTGAGGTTGTTAAAGACATTAAGAGCGATTCTCGATTATTTCTTACCACTTTCTCTAATGTGCCAATGAGCCTAAGCAGCGCAAATATCCTTATAAATCTTGAAACCTTTGTTAAACAGCAGCACTGGTACGAGATGCTTTATTACTTAGACATCTCTGGATCTGGCGAGCATTTCATTCTGTATCAGGAAGCTCCTAAAAACACACCAGTTCTTCTAGCATCAGCATTGATACAGCGTTGGCACCAAAAGGAGAATTGGTTGACGTTTGATCCATTTTTTAGAACAGAGAATTGGACACTATCATTGGACAGTGAGAAGATCCTTGCTTTAGAGCGTTCTAATGTGTTTAAAAACATGATTCGCTCTAAAGTGGATACCTCAACAATAGAGGCATTCAGTTATTCATTGCTGGACACGATTTCTCAAAAAGACGCTGTCTGCGAAATTATCCGAATGGCGATCAGTGGGCCGAGAGAAAAGCTTAACCACATACTCTTCAGCACCCTGAAAAACCTGACGATTTCACTAGCGGAGATAGGTTTAGAGGTTGCCTATACGATTGTGGAGCAGCCGTCTATTTTGAGTTTTTATCAGTCCGTCAACGAAGATACTGAGACAACGTTGCCATACGTTTCGCTCTGCTATCAGAGAGTTGAAGGCACTGGGCTAACAACATTCCAAGGGATTGTGTTTACAACGCCTATGGGTGAAGCATTCAAACAGTGCAGCTTCAGAGAATATAACAAGCGAATTATTTCCATGAGACGACTAGCAAGAGCTGCAGCCAATGTATGATTTAGCGTACTCTTCTTCAGCAAACTACGTAGCCATGCTTCTCAGTGTTATCGCATTTGTGGTGATGCTTTGGGCCGCCTATTTTGCTATCACATTGACCAGAAAGAAGTCGGGAATCTCCCGACCTCTTTACGTACCTATACGCTTTACACTGTACTCATCTCTGTATGGATACTGTCGAATGCATTCTTCCAATCGTCACTGTTGGTTGATTGCAGCCAAGGTGTAACACTCGGCATGGCGATGTTGGCAAACGTCGTGTCAGGTCTAGCATTCTCATTTGCCTATTTGTTTTCTTGCCGCCTCGTATCAGAGAGAGCAAGCTACAAAATCACAAAATGGCAATGGGGTGTTTTCTGCCTATCCGTGTTAATCACTCTGACAACAAACGCGGCCCCAGGGCTCAGCGTTACCAATGTTGATGTTGAAGATATTGGCAAGTTCGTGATCCATTTTGGACCAACCAGTGGGTTATTCTTTGGAAGCCTTATACTGTTAATCATTCTCACATTAAAAAACTTCATTGCATCAAGCAAAAGTTCGCTAATGCTCAAGCGTGTGAAGTCAACGTATATGGTGTTTGGGATGGTGGCTTTTATCGTGTCCACCTTTGCCGCACATTTCCTAATACCAGTGGTTTTCAACGACTTCTCCGCAGTTTGGGTTCCTCCCGCGCTTTCTATAGTGGAAGCTTTAATGGTTGGATACGCACTGTTAAGCGATCGTTTTTACAGCTTGCGTTATATGTTTTTAGGCTGCTCGAGCTTCCTTTTAAACGCATCTGTTTACATCCTTCCCGTTGCGGCGATTGCTTATTTTGGACAGGGGCAAAATACTGTCGCAGTACTTGTAGCTTTGACGATGCTAACAGGGATTTTCTGGCACAAAACCCATGACTTTTTCCACTCTCAATTCAATCGACTGATTTACCGCGAAAAAGGTAACCCAGTTGAGAACATTAGTAGCCTAATTTCAGAATTTCGATACTCCACTGAACAAGCAATTGAAAGGCTAAATGGTGTCTTGAATGCAAAATTAGGCCAGATTCATCGAGTAAACAATAACGCGAGAAGTAAGGTGTTTTTACCATACTTTAAGGGAAATCGGTCGGTTTTAGTAAGAGAGGAGTTGGAGTATCAAATTAAACACGGAAGGGAGAGCAACAAAGACACCCTCAGCCATATAGCTCACGAAATGAGAAGCTCAGACATCTCATTGGTGTTACCAATTACCAATGAGAAGGATGAAATTATTTACTTCTACACTGTGAGTAAAGATGAAAAGCTTCCACTTTTCACCAATGAAGAAATACTCGGTCTCCAACTGCTTTTTGATGCAGCAAGTAGATTCATCATTACCGAGGAGAAAATCAGAAAGTCTCGAGTTCTCGCGGGTTCTATTGCCCATGAGATTAGAAACCCACTGACCAAGATCAACTACCATTTTGAAAGAATTGACGCGGACATGTTTGGCGGTGAAGAGAGTAGAGCTGATTCAATTACTTCGCCTGATATGAAAAGAATTTACCAAGAGCTGTTAGAGGGAAAAAAAGCAGTTCAATTGGGTAATCGTTTTATCGACGCTATTTTGGATGAAATGAATGGAGAAGGGATTAGTACAGCTCGATTTAAAGAGTATTCAGCAGCAAAACTAACTTCTCAAGCACTCAATGACTTCAGCTTCAACAGTGAAGAACATAAACGCCGAGTGATCTTGGATATGCAGACCGACTTTGATTTTCATGGCAGTGATACCTTGTACAGCTTTGTGATATTCAATCTTCTGAAAAATGCAGTCTGCTACTTCGATACTCATCCGAAAAGCAAAGTCCACATTCGTTTTAGTGCCACTGAAGACAAGAATTTGGTTCGAGTCATTGATACAGGACCCGGCATCACGTTAGAACAAAAAGAGCATATCTTTGACGAATATTACTCTTTTGGAAAACGAAACGGCAGCGGATTAGGGTTGGCATATTGTCGGCGAGTAATGGAGTCGTTTGGTGGCAATATCGACGTCCGATCTGTGCCTGGTGTCTTTACTGAGTTTGTGCTCACATTTCCTGTACTGAATGAAGTCAACCATTTATCTACGTTAATCAAGCCTCTAACCCAAGCATTTCAAGGTAAAAAGTGTCTCGCTATTTGTGATAGAAACGTCTTCGCCCTTCTGTCCTCAGAGTTTGAATCGTTGGGGGCTCAGGTCGTATTTTATTCAGATGAGAGTGCTAAACTTTCTCTCTCAATGATGGAGGCTTTCGATGTAATACTCATCGATGCCAACCGTATTGAGAATACGTTCAATTTCATTAAACAACTACGCTCGGGCGAGTTTGGTCATCAGGCCCAAGTTACTCCTATTTGGATTCACAACGCTCTTCATTGTGAGTCTGAGGAAAAACTTGTAGCGGCAGAAGTCAACAATCTAACTCAGGGAGAAATCGAAAGTGTGTTCGACCGACTCTCTTTTTTACGTTCCTTGGAAGCTATCATTGCCGATGGCGGATTAAGTAGATTGGGTTGTTTGATAGGTAGCAAAGTTCTCGTTGTTGATGATATGCAAGTGAACCGTTTATTAGTTCAGAGCTATTTAGCCAAGGAAGGGGTCGTTGTTATACATGCTTCCTCCGGTCCAGAAGCGATAGCAAAGGCAAAAAATGAACATGTTGATTTGGTGCTAATGGACATTCAAATGCCCGGTATGAATGGGATAGAGGCGACTAAGACCATCCGCCGCTTAGTAGGAAACATTCCAATTATTGCCTTGTCCGGAGAATACGGTGAGGACGCGCTAGATTCTATCGGAAAGACGATGGATGACCATTTGGTGAAACCTATTACAAAGCAACAATTAGTAAGAATGCTAAAAAAATGGCTCGCATCCCAATCGGCGATGAAGCATTTAAAAACGCATAGTCTGCTCTCAGACTCGGACACCCCTTAACGACTTAAAAAGCCCCTCTCAAGGGGCTTTTTTATTGCTCTTTTCACGTCGTTATTTCGCCGATTGAGGCTTGAGCCGTTGCCACAATCTACCGTCGATTGCAGACAATCCAAGGGCGATGAGCAACATACCGATTAGGTGAATCAAACCCAGAGACTCACCCAAGAATACCGTTCCCAAAAACACTGCAGAAACTGGCACGAGCAAGGTCACCAGCAACACATTTGTCGCACCTGCCACTTCCAGAATTTTGAAATACAGAACGTAAGCCACGGCCGTTGAAAGAATGGCTAAGGCGAAAATCGAAGCCCAAACAGATGTGTTTACATCCCCAATTCCAGCAACCCCATCGACATACAGGGTAATTGGAAGCATTACGATTGAAGAGGCGGTCACTTGCCCTGCGGCGACGACAATTGGGTTTATTTGCAGGGTTTTAAATCGGCGACCAAACACACCCGCGAAGGCATAAGACACCGTCGCCCCGACAATCGCCAACTGCGCAAGCAAGGTGCCTGTGCCGCCTAACGCAGGCACACCTATCATCACCACCACGCCAGTAAAACCTATCGTGACACCGATGATTTTAAGCGGTGTAGGCCGCTCATCTGGTAATAAAAGCCCCGCTACAATCACGGCAAAAATGGGCGTTGCGGCGTTCAGTATTGACGCTAGCCCAGACGCAATTTGGGTTTGTCCCCACACAATCAGCACAAACGGAATGACGTTGTTCAACATCCCCATGCCGAAAAACGCGAGCCAGACTTGTCGTGACAAGTGAGGACGAATACCGATCACAAACGCAAAGCTCCACAGCGCGATAGCCGCGATACTCACGCGAAGAAACGTGATTGTCAGTGCAGGCAACTCGCCGACCGCGACACCCACGAAGAAAAAAGAACCGCCCCACAGCATGGAGAGAAGAATCAATAGAAGCCACACTCTGGCAGACATGGTTGAGCTAATCGTTGTTGTCATCACTTAGGTCCTGTCGTCATTCCATGTTCCCAGACTAAAGCCATTAAAAAGCACAAAACATCCGATTCTTGCGCATCATTTAGCCATGCTATATATAATTCCCCAACCATTTTCGGATGGAGCCTTGTCTTGCTCTGTGGTGTGATAGCGATAATTCGTTGGGCAACACAATGGCTGGAGTGCAAATGACCACGCTAACAAAACTTGAGATGGAAACCGCAGTCGCAAACCGAGACAACCGCTATGACAGACGGTTTATCTATGGCGTTATCACCACCGGCGTGTTTTGCCATCCCTCTTGCACATCAAAGTCTGCCAACCCAGATAACATGCGCTTTTTTGCCGATGCACAGCACGCTATTCAAGCAGGTTTTCGTCCCTGTAAGCGTTGCTATACCGACACGCAAGATACACGAACGCGGCAATTGATTGATGTGGTTCGATATATCGAAGCCCATTGTGAAGATAAGCTCACCCTACAAACGTTAGCGGATATGGCGGACTTGTCCCCGTCTCGCTTTCAAAAAGTGTTCAAAAGCACGTTTGGCATCTCACCCAAAGCCTATCAAGATGCCTTTCGCATGCGCCGCTTTAAGCAGTCGTTGAAAACAGGCAACAGCGTGACGGATGCGATTTACGACTCCGGTTTTGGCTCAATCAGTCGCGTCTACGGCGAAGAATCCCGCAAAATGGGCATGAATCCAAAAACCTACAAAGCAGGTGGCGAAGGAGAAACCATCTATTTCACCTGCCGCGAAACCAAGCTCGGGCTCTTGCTGATGGCCGCCACAGACATTGGCGTATGCTGTGTGCAGTTTGGTGATGATGAAGCATCACTGGTTACCTTGCTTGAGCAGGAGTTCCCGAAGGCGCAGTTAGCAGCGTCGGATGCCCAAACCAGCCATGAACTGGACGATTGGATAACCGCACTGGATAGCCACATTAGCCAAGGCGCGCCCAAGCCAGATTTACCGCTCGATTTACGAGGTACCGTTTTCCAGATCAAAGTCTGGCAGTTTCTCTTAAGCATCAAAGACGGAGAGGTTTGCAGCTATGGCGATGTCGCCAACGAAATCGGCAGCCCAAAAGCAGTGAGAGCCGTAGGTACCGCTTGTGGTAAAAACCGCATTGGCGTTCTAGTACCTTGTCATCGCGTACTGAGAAACGATGGCAGCTTGGGCGGTTATCGATGGGGATTGGAGCGGAAAAAGGCCTTGCTTGAACAAGAAAAACAAGCCGTATGAGACTCCGTTTTCCGCCCCAAAAACAAAGCCTATCTCGACGAGATAGGCTTTTGTGTTTCAGCAAGATTGATACATCAAATTTTGGGTTTGACCTTACCCAACTTCATCCAGGTATCGACGACTGTATCCGGGTTCAGTGACACAGAGCTGATCCCTTGCGCCATCAACCATTCGGCCAAATCGTCATGATCTGACGGCCCTTGCCCGCATATCCCCACATACTTGCCCGCTCGCGTTGCTGCTTCAATCGCCATTTTCAGCATGGCTTTCACCGCAGGATTTCGCTCATCAAACAAGTGAGCGATATCACCAGAATCCCGATCAAGCCCCAGTGTTAGCTGCGTCATGTCGTTCGAACCAATCGAGAAACCGTCAAAGTATTTCAGGAAGTCATCCGCCAGCACCGCATTCGATGGCAGCTCACACATCATGATGACCTTGAGCCTTGCTCGCCGCGGCGAAGAGCGAATTTCGCCAGCAGATCGTTCACTTCCGCTGCTTCACCCGTGGTGCGTACGAACGGGATCATGATTTCCACGTTCTTCAAGCCCATGTCATTGCGCACGCGCTTGATGGCTTGGGTTTCCAGCTCAAAGCAATCTTCGAATACAGGAGAGATGTAACGCGATGCACCGCGGAAACCCAGCATGGGGTTTTCCTCGTGCGGCTCATACTCGCTGCCGCCGATCAGGTTGCTGTATTCGTTCGACTTAAAGTCAGACATACGCACGATCACACGCTTTGGCCAGAATGCCGCAGCAATGGTCGCAATCCCTTCAGTCAGCTTACTGACATAAAAATCCACCGGATCTTTATAACCACGAATACGCTGGTTGATCTCCGCTTTGAGTTCATCGCTTTGTGCATCAAAGTTGAGCAAGGCTTTCGGGTGAATGCCAATCATCTTGTTGATGATAAATTCCAAACGCGCCAAGCCCACACCTTCATTCGGGATCTGCGCGAAATCGAACGCCCGGTCTGGGTTACCCACGTTCATCATCACTTTGGTTGGCAACACAGGCAGCTCATCAACCGCAGACTGGCTGATGGTAAAGTCGAGCTTGCCGTCATAGACATACCCCGTTTCACCTTCGGCACAAGAAATCGTTACCTCTGCGCCGTCCGTAAGCTTGGTGGTGGCATCGCCACAACCCACAATGGCCGGAATGCCTAGCTCACGGGCAATGATTGCCGCGTGACACGTACGACCGCCACGGTTGGTGACAATCGCCGAGGCTTTTTTCATCACAGGTTCCCAATCTGGGTCTGTCATGTCTGTTACCAGCACATCACCTTCTTGCACCAGCGACATCTCATCCAGCGAGTCCACGATACGCACCGCACCGTTACCAATACGCTGACCTATCGCGCGACCCTCGACTAACACGCCTGCTTTACTGCTCAGCTCATAACGCTCAATCACATTGCTTTGCTTTTGCGAGCACACGGTTTCTGGGCGCGCCTGAACGATATAAAGCTTGCCGTCGATACCGTCTTTCGCCCACTCAATGTCCATCGGACGCTGGTAGTGTTTTTCGATGATCATCGCCTGCTTGGCAAGCTCCGTAATTTCATCATCGTTCAGCGAAAACTGGTTCTGTTCTTCTGCGGAGGTATCGATAATTTCAACCTGCTTACCGATCTCTTGGCTGTCGGCGTAAATCATCTTGATCAGTTTGGAGCCAAAAGTGCGTTTCACCACCGCCGGGTGACCCGCTTGCAACAGTGGCTTGTGGACATAGAACTCGTCAGGGTTTACTGCGCCCTGCACAACCATTTCGCCCAAGCCCCAAGACGACGTGATAAACACCACCTGATCGAAACCAGATTCGGTGTCGAGGGTGAACATGACGCCTGACGCAGCTTTGTCCGAGCGTACCATGCGCTGAATACCCGCAGACAATGAAATGCCACGGTGATCAAAGCCCTGATGGACGCGGTAAGAAATCGCGCGGTCGTTGAACAAGGAAGCAAACACATGCTTGGTCGCCTCCAGTACCGCATCAATGCCTTTCACATTAAGGAAGGTTTCTTGCTGACCCGCAAACGACGCATCAGGCAAATCTTCTGCGGTCGCCGACGAGCGAACGGCGACTGAAAGCTCCGGATTTCCGTCAACCAAGGTTTGGTAGTTATCGCGAATGTCCTGCTCCAAATCGGCAGGAAACGGCGCGTCCAGCACCCATTGTCGAATCGTAGCACCAGCTTTTCGCAGAGCATCAACGTCTTCGACGTCTAGGGTATCGAGAATTTGGTGAATGCGATCATCCAGCCCTTCAAAATCAAGGAACTGATTAAACGCATAAGAGGTGGTGGCAAAACCATTGGGCACAGAAACCCCAACATTCGCGAGATTAGAAACCATCTCGCCAAGCGAGGCATTTTTTCCGCCGACTTTGTCTACATCATCCATGGACAGAGAGTCGAACCAGAGGGTGTTCTTTTGCATGTCTTTCTCCAGAAACATTGCGGCATTTGGGTGTTTAGCAAACTTTCCTTTTACAGCTAAAAACGCATCCAGCCTTCACAAGCTGGCTCAACGCCAATAGCACACTCTATTTTGTTATTGTTATAGTCAAACCATCGCCATCGGTGCCGTCGAAAAGGACACTTTCGATATATGCACTCAATGAGATAGTCTGATTTTTATCCTATCGAAATTTGCGAGGAACTTAACCTTTGAAGCACGCAGAAATTCAAGTTCGAGACGTGTTCTATGTCTCGGATGGGACAGCCATCACATGCGAAACCCTCGGGCATGTTGTTTTGGGGCAGTTTTCTTTCGAACCTAACGAGAAAACCTTCCCTTTTGTGGAGTCAGAAGACAAACTCACCGATCTCACCAAGGAAATCCAACAATCCTATGAAAGACACGGCGTGAAGCCACTGGTGTTCTTTTCTATGGTGATCCCCACCATGCGCGCGCAACTTCTCAAAGCACCTGCGTTTTTCTACGATGTACTGGAAAGCATCGTGCAGCGTGTCGCGGAAGACACCCAAATTGAACCCAAGCCAAAGCTTCAACGCTCACGCAGTGTCAGCAAAGACTCCGACACCTATTTCGATAGAATTTCAGCGATTGAATACACTTTAGCGCATGATGATGGCGTTTCTTTGAAAGATCTCGACCGTGCAGATGTGATTCTTTTGGGCGTGTCCAGAAGCGGCAAAACCCCAACCAGCCTCTATATGGCAATGCAGTTTGGCCTTCGTGTGGTCAACTACCCGTTTATCGCCGATGACATCGCTTCCCTGCGTCTTTTGCCTGAATTTGAATTTCAGCGGCACAAGCTCTTTGGCCTCACCATCGAGCCAGAAAGACTCACGCAAATTCGCCAAAACCGCCTTTCCGGTAGCGAGTACGCCAGCAGTGAACAGTGCCAGCAGGAAGTAGCCGCCATTGAAGCCCTGTTTCGAAGTGAAGCCATCCCCTACATCAACACCAGTTCGTTATCTGTAGAGGAAATCTCCACGCGGATATTGGAAAGAACGGGGATGAAGAGAAGGTTGTTTTAGTTCGGGAGCGATCAGAGTAATGAGGGTGATTCGCTTTTGTTTAGGCACCTAGAAAGGAATTTGGACAAAAGTGAGTTAGCGTCTGTCCCTGTAGTCGTATAATTCGGATAACCTCAGATTCTGCAAAACGGAGTAGACGACTTTGTTGTTCGAAAGCATTGGCTGCTGACGCAGCCAAAAGAATGCTATTGCCTATTGACCGGAGAAGGGCTCATATGTGTTAAGTGTATTTTTCGGAGATCTGATCAATAGCACGGTTATAGTAACCAAGCTTATCTAGTTGGCTGTTGTCTATTTCTACGACCTGTACACCTACACTTTTGAGGAGATCCAATTTACTCTTCGAGACATCAACGTAGGTTTTAGGGATATAGTAGTACACTTGATTAAATATCAATAAACGCTTGGTGTGCATGGACTTTTGTCTGAAAGTAAGCAACCACCATAGATCATTTTCATTAAAATCCAAAGATAGACCAAGAATATGGACGTCTTTAGTGAAGAACATATCAACCCATGATAAGTGCTCAACTTTATCCTCTTTGAACCGCTTAGTTAAAGGCGAAAAAGAGCGATTTTTGTAAGTATCTTTAGTGCCAGTAACAACATAACTGCGCATATGCTGCAAATATCCACTGTAGTGCTCATAGCCTAATGTTATAGATTGATAAGCATTTGCAGAACCATGAATATGCCAAACTTTTTTATTCCCAACTTCATGATAACGAAACAAATTGTAAAGTGACTCTTTGATGTAACCACTATTTTTGAGTGACTTGATGTTAGAGGACAATACAGACTCAAGGGACAAATCATAGTTAGTTGTGAGAATATTTTCACAGCTTAATTCCATCAAACGTTTATGGATAGTGCTTGATTGGATATCACTGACATGGCTAGCAACAAATTTTTTAACTACACGTTCGTCAAATGAACCACTAGTGTCTAAGCCCTTGAAGTAGATTTCTTCATAAGCTAGGGGAAAAGGCTTATCTTTAGGAAAATCCACCGAAATTGACAAGTGTTCTGTAAGGTCCTTAAGAAGATCCTCCCATGATTTTCCGGCAACAATATTATTGATATCATTACCAACTAGTACAACATAATCTCTCATACTTCCTCTATACACTTAACGCCCTGCTAAGGGGTGAGCAACGCCACCACCTGACCTAAAGCATTGTCACGGAAACACTAAAGTCGATTCAAACTGAAAGTGCCAAGCGTTGCGAATCTGCTTGAATTTATTGTTAAATTTCAGACTCCGAAGTAGTACCACCTGATTAGTGGTCCTACTTTTTACTAGCAACGATATTAAATTGATGAAATGAATTACTCAGAAGTACTGATTGCCTTTTTCGCATGTGTAGTCAATCTCAAGATCTTCCCACGCTTTTTCTATTAGCACACTAATAGTATATAAATAGTCGTCAGCGAGATCGTACCCGAAGTGGGGGTGAGGTGTAGCTAGTTTATCTACATCACTCTCTGTAACCAGATGGAAAAACTCACGTTTTCGGTTAACTCGATGGCCTACCATAACTTGGTGTGCAATAGTTTCAGCTTCTATCATATTTGATACTTTCCATACAGTATGAATATGCATAGGCTCAGCGGTACCAGTTGTGTGTAGTTGTTTTCGCCTAGCTACAGGTTTATAGATAATCCAATCTTTATTTCATTTGGATTTGTTTCGTTCACAAAAATATAAATATAACCTGGTCCTTTCGGTGATCTTCCTGCCATAGATAAACGCCTCATTATATGTATTTTCTTTTACGTTACATCGCCTATTAAAATTAAACCAAACTCACATCAACGTAACAGAGTGAAATTTAACATCTTATTAACGGGAGGCTTGCCCGCTTAGTACAAAACTGGGCCGCCCGATTAGTCCGCGTACAGTTGTCCAAAATTACCATATACCCTCATAAATCAGTAGATTAACTTTTTTGTTGCGAACTTAGTTTAAGAATTCGGGCACCCCGAATTAAAAACGTGCACATTTTTACTATATGCATTTATCTGTGTTTTTATACAGCGTTAAATCAATAGAATAATTTGGCCTTAGAGAGATAAATCATGTGCTCAGATGCTCGAAGTATCAACTCACTTTGGGGCATCACGTGTCATAACAGATCTGCCTGAGACGAAGCTGGACAATTCTTAGTTAGAAATTGTACCGTCGCAGTTTGACGAACAGGGGAATCCATGTAGCTTTGCTAAGCGACAACAAAATAGCTGGCTAAAATTAGCGAGAAGCGAGAAAAAGCCAGCTGTTTTGTCCGTTTAAGTAATTTGTTAGTTTCTACTTTACGCGTAAGGTAGATGCCATATTGCTTTAGCTTGTTTCGCTAAATATTTTTGTCTAGCTTTAAGGTTATCTTGATTCCACTTTTGATAACCAAACTTTTCGTTAATTCATATCTACTCGTTTTATAAACTTCAGATTTATGCTCAAAATTTTTGTTGCCAATAACACGATTTTTATCCGGCTCTAACAATGTGAAATTTCCAAGCCTATAAATAAAACTTTCTTCAATATCTTTAGGAAAGTTTTCACTCCATTCAGATGATGGATTTTCTGGCAACACATGCTCAAGTGAACCATTGTCATGCTCAAAATCAAATGAATGTTCTGATAGGTGGTTTTCGATGCTATAAACTATATATCTAGCCAATTTCGCCGATCTTTTAGTTCTGATTGATTTGGATTCAAAGTTACGTTCAAAATCCTCATTGCTGACATAAAGTGGTTGTAATATAATAAATATATCTCTTGCCGTTCTAGCAGTTCCTGCATTAATTGCTTTACATGCCTCATTATACTTTGACTCTAACGCATTTGGGTTTAACCCTGAGATCACTATATATCTAAAAGAAATTACTGAGCAAATCCTTAAAGTAGCAGTCCAATCATCATGATCTAAGTACAAATATGCATTAATCAACAATGGATAACATTGGGTAACATTAAAAAGACTTAGTTCTCTAATATGCTTTTTAACTCTCTCCTCACCTTCCCATAATTGATGGCTGAATCACTTAGAGCAGCATAAACCTCAGAAACCTCACTCATGCTATTTAACAGCTCAAACGCCGTACTAGGAGTATTGATGTGCCTTTTAACAGTCTTAAATAATTCTTTTTCTTGAATTAAGCCATTTTGCATCATCCAATAGTGGCGTAGAAATTTCGGGAATCCCGAGTATGAAACGTGATTAATAGTTATATCCCAGATATTTTTAACATGACTCTTATCTGCCTCGTCAACTATTGAAAATAGATAGTTTTTCAATAAATCAGTAACAGATAAGTCTAAGCCTCGGTCATTTAGCGTTTCAAAAATAAGATAAGCACTCAAATCATCCGTTGCTGTAATTTGGATAAATAACAAGCTATCAGAAATATACTCAACAAAAGAAATTAATGAAGTAACATCTTCACCCATAAAAATCTCTTCTTTAATCAATTCCTTATAATAATTAAAGCACTCGAAAAGTAGTTTATTGCTCTTGATGGTTGACTTTATATTTATAGGCTTTCTAAAGTTGGTTAAATAGGTTGAGAAGAAAGGGTTGTTACTTTCATTTAATTCAATTTTATTTTCATAGTTCAATGAAGATAAAGATTTCTTTCCAACAAAGTCGGTAATTAGAAGCTCTATTCTTTTTTTATTGTTTTCTACATCAATTTCGCGTTCAACCAGATCATTTAAAGTATCAACCACGGCCAGCACTAATATTGTAAGAGTTGTCAATCTTTGCTGACCATCGATAATATCGTATTGCTTTTTATTTTTAGATACTAAAACAACAGAACCCATATAATGTTTGGAATCATTTTTCCTATTGGTCTCTATGTCTAACCATAAATCATTCCAATGAGTTTTGCTCCAAGAATAGTCTCTTTGATATAGAGGAACTTTAAATTTATTGTCACCTTTGATTATTCCACCAAAAGTATCTGTCTCTGCATTTAAAAAATTTTCTGCTGACATTGCCAACTCTCCTTGTGAAAACTAACAACTTATTAGCGGGAAACTTGCCCGTTTATCGAAAACCGGGACACCCGATTAGTCCGCGTACACTTTTACCAACTTACCATATAGGTGAATTAAATCAGTGGATTAACTTTTATGGTTGCGATCTAAATGGGAGAATATTGGAGTCCGTTACTAAAAATATGCTCATTTTCACTATATACATTGCGCTTTGTATTTATACAGAAGAAATGTATAAGAAAAATTTAGACTTTGTGGGATGATTCGAGCTCTCAGATGGACGAAATGCTAACTCACAATGGGGCAATTTAGCGTTTACTCAATCCACACCGATTAGCGCGAACAATGTGGACAAAAATTAGCCACCCATATAGAATCCCCCGCTTCTTGGGTAACATGACTTACCTTAACCTTTCAGACAGTGCATCAGGAGACCGTTTCTGTCTGCGTTTACTCAAACACAGGCACGTCACATGCACATTCTCAAACTTAGCGGTACGCTCGCAGTAGCGACGCTTTGTATTCAACTCGTCAACATGATGAGTGTCCGCTACCTTGATACCTCCAACATACTCCTGTCCGCAGCGAAGATTTGTCTTGTCGCGATTCCGTTTATGTATATTGGTAGTGTCGGCTTCTCGGTCTATTACGGGAGCGGTGCGCTGAAATTTCCCTATGTATCTCTCGTACTCATGGCGGCTGGGTTTTCTACCCTATTTGGTATTGTGCTGACGTTATTTTTCCAAAAGGTGATCCCAACTCCCCAACAGATTGTTGGCTGCGTACTGCTATTGGCAGGGATTGGTGCCACGGTGCTGGGCAAAAGTACGTGATGGGTTAGAAGAAATTACGATAGACCCATTCGCTAACCAGCCTACATTCTTCCGCTTATCTCAAACAAAAACCTCAAACAATGGCTTACCACGAATTCTTAGCTGGCGATCACGCTGAGTTAAAAACCACAGATATCAAAAAGGCGTTATAAATCAGATTTATACGCCTCAGAAAATAGAGCATCACTTAAGCATGTTGGCGTTTGGTGACTACGCCGATTTTACGCTTAGTCAATGTCGCAATCGGTGCAGCTTTGCAGTACAACTTCATGCTCGAACACTGCTGCGTCGCCGCCCTCTGCCAGAAGCTCGGCGATTTCTTCCGCCACTTCTTGCTCGTCGTCCGCTTTAACTTGGCTCGCAAGGTCTTCTTCTGAGTAGCCGTAGAAGTTCAGCAACAAGTACTCACGCGCTTCGTCTTTCGTGCAAGTTACGTTTACCAAAAGATCGGTTTCAACGTTGCCCTTAGCAATGATCGCCGTCATTTGCGCGACAACATCCTCTTTCATCGCTGCCGTTAACCAACCAAGGTCAGTGCTTACTTTGGTATTTTTACAGTTAAAACAAGGAAGTTGATGGAAGTAGTATTTAAAGTCAGACATAGGTATTTTTCTTCAAGTGTTTTTGTAGCCGAATTATGAGCGTTTTCTAGAAAAATACTATCTGAATTGGCATTGAACACGAAGCTTAAGTCAGGCACTTGAAGGAAACGCTCACCCCATTTTGTAATGGGTCAAGACCGCTCGCCAAACTCAACGATAGAAGCAACGAGAATGAGGCGGATGATGGGCCAATGTATCAAACGTTCTTCAACCCATCAGGTTTAACGACAAAAAAAGCCACCTCGCGGTGGCTTCTACATTTCTAACTAAGCGAAACTTAGCAAACGCCTTGTGCCAGCATCGCGTCGGCGACTTTTACAAAGCCCGCGATATTTGCGCCTAGCTCGTAGTTCACTTTGCCGGATTCATCACGACCGTATTCCACGCAGGTATCGTGGATGCGGCGCATGATTTCTTGTAAGCGTTGGTCAACTTCTTCGCGGCTCCAGCCCAAGCGAAGTGCGTTTTGGCTCATTTCTAGGCCAGAGGTTGCCACGCCACCAGCGTTAGAGCTTTGCCCGGCGCATACATGATGCCAACATTGTTAAACACAGCGACGGCGTCTGCAGTACTCGGCATGTTCGCGCCTTCTGCGACCAGTTGAACACCATTGCCAGCTAGCATTTCTGCGTCATGGGCATCTAGCTCATTTTGGGTCGCACAAGGCAACGCAACGTCCATCTCATACTGCCAAGGTTTACCGTTCTCGCTATACATCAAGCCCATCTTATGGGCGTAATCTGCAACGCGGCCACGCTGGACGTTTTTAATGTCCATCAGGATTGCGAGTTTTTCTGGCGTAAAGCCTTCAGGGTCATACACAGTGCCGCTTGAGTCAGAAGCGGTGACCACACGCCCGCCCATGTGCATGGCTTTTTCAATCGCGTATTGTGCGACGTTGCCCGAGCCAGACACACCAACACGTTTGCCTGCCAATGATTGACCTTTTTCCTTCAACATGGCTTCTACAAAGTACAGCAAGCCGTAACCTGTCGCTTCTGGGCGGATCAGGCTGCCGCCAAACGACAGGCCTTTCCCCGTAAACACGCACTCGGCACTGTTGGAGAGCTTTTTCATCATGCCGGTCATAAAACCAACTTCACGCGCGCCAACGCCAATGTCACCGGCTGGTACGTCGGTGTCTGCACCTAAATGACGGTGCAATTCCAGCATTAACGCCTGACAGAATCGCATGATTTCGTTGTCACTTTTTCCTTTCGGGTCAAAGTCACTGCCGCCTTTACCGCCGCCCATTGGCAGGGTAGTTAGCGCATTTTTGAAGGTCTGTTCAAAGGCAAGGAACTTCAGCACAGAAGAGTTCACAGAAGGATGGAAGCGCATGCCGCCTTTGTAAGGACCAATGGCAGAGTTGTGTTGAACGCGGAACGCGCGGTTCACATTCACTTTGCCTTTGTCATCGACCCAGCTAACGCGAAACTGAATTAAACGCTCTGGCTCGACCAAACGCTCCAAAATGCCCGCTTCAATGTACTTCGGGTTTTTCTCTACAAAAGGCCAAATCGAGGAAATTACTTCTGTTACTGCCTGAAGGAACTCAGGCTGGTTGGGATTGTTTTCGGCAACACGCGCCAAAAATGCATCTTTAAGCACAGCTTCTGTCATCACGAACTCCGTCTACGTAAAATAACACTGCCCTGAGAATAGATATGTATCCAGTTGTATATGTTTATTCCAATCAGGGTTTATAGCAGGTTCGAGATCGCCGCTCCTAAAGAAGATGGTTAGGTTTTAATCACATATCTAAATCTGGAAATAAAATATTTTGTTTTGTTTCTTTTGATTGAGGAGTAATGTAAATCCGTAGAGTCACATACCTCAAAAAAGCCTCAAACCCTTGTCCTTCTTGAAGCACAGCCTCTGCGCGCCGCATAAAATCCATTCACTTTTCATTCAATCTCAACCCATATCGAATGCAAAACAAGCAGTTGACATACTCTGAGATAAGTGGAAATCTGTAGTGATGAAGACGCAAATGCACACCCAACGAATTATTATCATCATTTCTTAGGAAATGGTGGGATAGTTTGCGTCACTAGAAACTTTCAAAACCCGCCTAAGAGGCGGGTTTTCTCATACTGGGCCTCTTAGGAAAACGACCGAGAGGCAAGCATGGACACGAAGCAAGACCCGTCATCAAATAGCTTTTCCTTCGTCAATGCCGAGCATGATGTGCTCACGTTTTGGCAAGAAAACCAGATCTTCCAGCAGTCGCTAGCGCAATCGAAAAACAAACCCGAGTTTGTGTTTTACGATGGCCCTCCATTCGCGACTGGCTTGCCGCACCACGGTCACCTTGTCGCCTCCACCATTAAAGACATCATCCCGCGTTACCAAACCATGCTTGGTCACCATGTCGACCGTCGATTCGGTTGGGATTGTCACGGCTTGCCTATTGAGCATGAAATCGACAAAACCTTGGGCATGTCCGCCAAAGAAGCGGTCGAAAAGCTGGGAATTGCGGCCTACAACAACGAGTGTCGTGGCATTGTTCAGCGCTATACCTCGGAGTGGGAGAAGACCATCACGCGCCTTGGTCGTTGGGTCGATTTTGAAAACGACTACCGCACCATGGAGCCTTGGTACATGGAATCTGTGTGGTGGGTGTTCAAACAGCTTTGGGACAAAGGCTTGGTTTATCAGGGCGAAAAGGTTGTCGCCTACTCCACCGAGCTCGAAACCGTACTTTCTAACTTCGAGGCCTCTTCAAACTACAAAGATGTTCAAGACCCGGCAGTCACTGTGCTGTTTAAGCTCGACGATGACGACGCTTACTTCGCCGCTTGGACAACTACACCTTGGACGCTGCCTTCCAACCTTGCGTTGTGTGTGAACCCAAACATTGAGTATGTAAAAGTCCTCGATAAAGGTATCGGCAAAGCATTTTGGCTGGCGGAAGGGCGACTGGAAGCGGTATCAAAAGGTAAAGATGTTGAGGTGCTTGAACGCGCTCAAGGCTCAGCACTAGCAGGCAAAGCATACAAGCCACTTTTCCCGTATTTCGCCGCCGAGAAAACCAACGGTGCTTTCAAGGTGTTGAGCGACAATTTCGTTTCGTTGGACAGCGGTACGGGCATCGTTCACATGGCTCCCGCGTTTGGTGAAGACGACCAGCGAGTGTGCAAAGCGCATGGCATCGACGTCAGTGTTTGCCCGCTCGACAGCCGCGGACGATTCACACAAGACGTGTCGGACTTTGCAGGTTTGTATGTGAAAGAGGCGGATAAAAAAATCCTGCAATCTCTGAAAGAAAGCGGTGCGCTGTATCTTCACGAAACCTTGGTACACAGCTACCCCTTCTGCCCACGCTCAGATACGCCAATCATCTACCGCACAGTCCCATCTTGGTATGTGCGCGTATCGTCGCTCCGTGACAATCTCGTCGCCAATAATCAGCAAATTCGTTGGGTGCCAGAGCACATCAAAGACGGCCGTATGGGTAAATGGCTGGAAAACGCGATTGACTGGGCGATCTCCCGAAACCGCTATTGGGGCACACCGTTGCCAATCTGGGTCAATGATGTGACGGGTAATCACAAGTGCCTTGGCTCTATTGAAGAGCTGACAGTGCTCACTGGTCATCACGTATCTGATCTGCACCGCGACCATATTGATGATTTGACCTTTACCCTCGACGATGAAGAAGGTGTTTATCGCCGCATCTCAGAGGTATTTGACTGCTGGTTTGAATCTGGCTCTATGCCCTACGCGCAAGTGCATTACCCGTTCGAGAACAAAGCGCAGTTTGAAGCGAACTTCCCTGCCTCGTTTATCGCAGAAGGCGTCGACCAAACCCGCGGCTGGTTTTACACCTTGCAAGTGCTGAGTGAGTGTCTGTTTGGCAAACCTGCGTTCACCAATGTGATCGTTAACGGCATCGTCAACGCCGAAGACGGCAAGAAAATGTCCAAACGCCTCAAGAACTACACCGCACCAGATATCCTGATGGAGCAATACGGGGCGGATGCGCTGCGTTTGTACCTCATCAATCAGGCTTAGTGAAAGCTGAGGAGCAGAAGTTTACTGACAGCGGCGTGCAGGAAATGGTGCGCCAAGTACTGCTGCCTTGGTACAACAGCTTTAAGTTTTTCAAAACCTACGCAGACATCGACGGGTGGCGGTCTGGCAGCGACACCACCAAAGACAACGTACTCGACCAATGGATTGTGTCGCGACTTGAAAGCTTAAAGGAGAAGGTGAATGCCGAAATGCAGGCGTATCGCTTGTATGAAGTCGTGCCGCCACTGTTCGAGTTTTTGGAAGATTTAACCAATTGGTATATCCGCCTCAATCGCGCGCGTTTCTGGCAAACCGAGATGAACGCGGACAAAGAGAACGCTTATGCCACGCTTTACTATTGCCTGAATACCTTCTCGACCTTGATGGCTCCATTTGCGCCGTTTTTGTCTGAACATGTCTATCAAGCATTGAAAGAGTACAGCGGCGAGTTCGACCTCCCTGTTTCTGTGCACCTTTGCGATTACCCGCAACCAGAAAGGACGTTGAAGCAACCTGTGTTAGAGCAAAGTGTTAAACGCTTCCAGCACTTGGTAGTAATGGGGCGCCAAATGCGCAATGACTTGAAGATCAAACTCAAAACACCGCTCAGTCGCGCGACAGTACTCCATCGAGATGCAGCTGTGCTTGCAGATGTAAAACGCCTTGCTGCTTATATCGAGTCTGAGCTGAACATCAAAACGCTCGATTTCAGCGTGGAGGAAAACCAGTTTATTGACCTCTATGCGAAAGCGAACTTTCCTTTGCTCGGTAAACGCCTTGGCAAAGAGATGAAACACTTCGCGGCCGCGATTGCGAAAATGACCGCCGAGGACATCGACACTTTGCAGCGCAATGGCGCGTTCGAGATTGACGGACAGCAATTTAACGGCGAAGAAATCGATATTTTCCGCAAAGCCAAAGACGGGGTGAACGCCGTATCTAACCGCTATATCTCTATGGAATTCAGCACAGAACTGACCGAGGAGTTGATTGCAGAAGGCATGGTACGAGAAGTGATCAGCCGTATTCAAAAACTGCGTAAATCGCAGGGTTTGGACGTCACCGACAAGATTGTGTTGTCACTGAACGCCTCTGCTGAATCGACGCCTTGGCTTGAACAGTACCAAGCGTACGTGATGACAGAGACACTGGCGGTATCACTCGATTTCGACCTTCAAGAAGGCGCAGGGGAACGCAGCGAACTCGAACTCGGCGCGGTGTCGATGTCTCTTCGCAAAGCCTAGAATCAAAAAAAGGAGAGTCGGCTACGGCTCTCCTTTTTCCTTTAAGGATTCAGCTCACTCTGCACAAGAAACGAGCGAATAAATGCAATTTGCGTGAGTTACCGTGAACTTGTGCAATCTACTGTAATGAAAGGTAAATTCGATATCACTACACGCTCGTCCTTCCTAACATGCGCCAAACACAACAGCCCTAAACCAAGGGCACATAAGCAAATTTTGGAGCTTGCGCATGTCTTCTTTCGAACAAAACACATCTACAACCTCATCATTAAAAAAGCTTTTGAATGCCATTCTCAACTTTCCGCCGTATTTGTATTTCCCCGTCAAACTGAGCAAAACCCAAAAGGCCGCCAGTGATGAGCCGAAAGAGAATGCCTAACTTAAATGCAAAAAAGCACCGAACAATCGGTGCTTTTTCAGCGTAAGCGACGTCTGTCGGTTTACCTTTGAATCGACGTTTACGCGTCATCCGCCATCGGTAGCTCGCTTTCAATAAAGTCGAACGCACCGTTGTGGACATACACCAGCTTGCAGGTGTTCACGTAATTTACACTGTGAATCTGACCCTTACGGATATAGGCCGTCTCACCTTGCTTATAAATTTCCACGGGGCCGTCTTTGACCAACTTGTTATTCTCAACGACGTAAAACTGTACGTGCATTTCGCCTTGGCTCATGACTGTCATATCATCGCCAGGGTGACAGTGTGGCGGCTCGGACGTCCCTGCATCCCAACCTTCAAGCATCAACTCCACCCCATTTGGGTCAGTCGGCAATGTCCCACGGTAAGTAAACCCTTCTGGCAGATCTGCTCGGTTCTTAGGTTTTGCCAAACGTCGCTTGTTTGCATTGTCACTCGATTGCTCGCCATGTTATCCCCCTTTTCAGGTTCAGCGATTCTACATATCTGACGTAGTGTATCAGCGCAGCGGCAGGAGAGATTGCGGCAAAAGTGGGAACATACTTTTCGGCGTTTGCGCAGCCAAATGGGCACATTGCCAAACAATGCCAGCAATCTTAAGGACATAGTCCCGAGTTTCATCCCATTGAGCGGGTTCCTTGTGACACTCTTGTCTCACCCTCAGTATTTCAACGCACATCGCGCGACGGCCAAACTGCAAACGCGCCGCCATCACATATACTGTCGACGTCTCTGTTCAAATGACAATTTATCTAAATTGACCACCTTGCTAGGCTTGGCGTGTTGTGGCGCGAGGCGTTGGCAAGGCGAAACAGAGAGGAATTTCAACATGGATAACACGTTTTCCCCTTTAAAACTCATCGGCCTGATGGCTTTCTTATTGCCAGCCCTTTCCTTTGCAAAAGGTGACCTTTCACAGCGCGCGACGGAATTACCCAAATTGGTATTGGGTAATACGCCAGACGGTTACGGCCTTTCCGAAAAGCAATACAACATAGAAACCGGAAAGTCCTATGTGCTGGAAATTGAAAGCACAGGCAACAAAGAATGCGCCTTCGAAGCCACCCGTTTTTTCAACAATGTGTGGGTGAGAAAAATTGAGCTCAATGGCATTGAGGTGAAAGCCAACGGCATCTATGAGCTGGAATTTGAACGAGAGGGCGAAGTTGAACTCTACTTTGTCCCAATCAAACCGGGAAGCTATTCCTATGAGTGTCGAGGGCTTGCTAGCAAAGGCATGCATGGCACCATTTCCATTGAGTGATTGCGTTGAGATAGACGGTTCAATTTAGCGATGTGACGGCAACGCATAGCGGCTTTACACCGCTGTCTTTAAGTCGAGAAACATCAGCGGGTATCGGCTCATATACTTGGTTTATCACGAATAGACACAGAGTCGCTATGGTCCATCGATTTTCCATCACATCGCTGGTAATGATGCTGGTGACGGCGATTCTTGTCGTCTCCTGCGTCATCTTTTGTTTGCTGGTGATCAGCAATGCCAGAGAGTCGGTGGAAGAGGAAATGGAATCCACCTACGCACTAATCCAACAGTTAATCCTCAAGCAGGAAGACGATCATCCCGCTGTAAACCCGCAAATCTATGCTTCAGAGCTTGCTTCCGCGCTCTCAGCAGTTCGACATATCCATGTCAGGTTCGACGTTCCCCAACGTGGCTTCCCGCCTTCGACCCATTCCGCACCGAAGCACAATGGGAGAGACAGTGACGTACCGGCTTGGTTTATCTATTTGCTGTCACCAGATGAAAGCGAGGCCAGCCCTCCCATTGTTTTGCAAACCATTCATCCTGTTGGCCAACTCACTATCTTTCCTGACCCCTTGGATGAAGTAGAGGAAATTTGGGAAGAGAGTCTGCCCATCGTCTTGGCAATGTTCGGTATGTGTATTGCTCTGTGGCTTGGGATTTACACGGCACTTCGCTGGTCTTTGTCTCCGCTAAAGCAATTGACCACCAGCTTGGCAAAATTAGAAGCTGGGGAGTTGGACACGCGCTTGCAGCAAGACAAGGTCACCATGGAGTTAGGCCAACTTGTGGTGGCCTTCAATCAACTGGCTTCTCACTTGGAAAATGCCCGCTCAGCAAATCAAATTCTCTGTAAACGACTGTTGGATGTTCAGGAAGAACTTTGCCGATCCGTCGCCAGCGAACTGCATGATGAAATGGCACCTTATCTCTTTCGCATTCAAGTCGAATTACTCCAGCTCAAATCGGCAGGGGAAGCCTATTCTGACGAGGTGATAGCCGCTCAAATCGCTAACCTGCAGCAGCTTACCAGCCAATTGCAACAGCGCGTGAGAAACACACTGAAACTACTACGCCCGAAAGAGTTGGATGACCTTCCATTCGACCAAGCAATCGAGAACTTGGTGGAAATATGGCGGTCACGTTACCCTAATACACACTGGGATATCTGTGTCGATGTTGGTGATGCGCCGTTAGACGAAACCGTAAAAGTCACGCTGTACCGCGTCACACAAGAATGTTTAACAAATACCGTGAGGCATGCAAAAGCGACAGAAGTACACACGCGTATTTCTCAATTCAATACGACAAACAGCGCAGGCATCTCTTTAGCGTTCACTAACGACGGCTGCAAAAGCAATAAAATAAACAAAGGGTTTGGCCTACTCGGCATGCAAGAACGCATCACTGCACTAGGCGGCAAGCTCACCTACACGCTCTTACCCGAATGCGAACAATTTGAGCTGCATGCTGTGCTGCCCATCCACCTCAAAAATTGAGCTAATCCCTTCGAAGCATTGAAAAAGAGCATTGATACCCAGCAACAATCCTTTCTCATATTTAAACAAACAACGGTTTTTCCGCCTCTTAGCGCCTATTCACTCCAAATCGCATTAACAATCCCTCAAATATTGGGAATTTTTCCCTGATAAATTGAGGACTTTATTACCTTTCTGGGCTTTCTCCCCTTCACTAGGCTCAAGTGAACCCGCTCATTTGCTTTTACGCCATTAAGAACGAACAGAGACAAGGCTTTTTTGGTGTGAACGTCAGGCGGGAACAACCAGCTACTTGCATCAACGAGAGGGACAGAGCAATGAAATGGAAACACCCTGTTCGACGGTTGCTCATATTGCTGAATGCTGTCTTGTTAACCGCATTGACGGCAACAGGCAACATAGCAATCGCAGAAACGGCGTCGGAAGAAATAGATAAGCGCGCAATGAACGACAATCTTTGGCCCGCACCGGGCAGAGATAACGCACTTACCCGCCACAGCCAGCTCAAACAAATTGATACTGCTAACGTAGAAAACCTTCAATATATCTGGAGCCAATCCACAGGCGGATTACGCGGTCATGAAGGACAGCCTGTCGTGGTCGATATCGACGGCACACCCATGATGTTCTTCTCAAGTGGTTGGCCAAACATCGTGCAAGCCTTGGATCTTTCCGACCCGGACAATCCTGTTCAGGTTTGGAACTACGAGAAACAAACAGACCGTGATGAAACCGCTGTGCCTCGCGCATGTTGTGACACCATTCACCGCGGTTTGAACTATGCCAAAGGCAAAGTCATCACCCATACCTTGGACGGTTTTATCATCGCGATCGATGCCAAAACCGGTAAAGAAGTGTGGGTCACCAAGCATGCATACCCACCGAAAGGGGAAACGCATACAGGTCCTGCGCTTGTTGCAGAAGACTATGTGATTGCAGGCTTCGGTGGTGATGAATTCGCTGCGCGTGGCCGCATGGTGGCGTATGACATCGAAACCGGTAAAGAAGCGTGGACGTGTCATTCGACGGGATCTGATAAAGATGTCTGCATCACGCCTGACACCAACAAAGCCAACCCACACTATGGTGGCTATGGTGACGACTTAGGTATCAGCTCTTATCCAAAAGATGAGTGGAAAATCGGTGGCGGCGCACAATGGGCATGGCTTTCCTATGACCCAGAACTTCGCATCGTTTACGCAGCAACCGGTAACCCAGGTCACTGGAGTCCGTCATATCGTTGTGGCTATACCGGCGACAAACTGACGCACGAAAACTGTAATGACGGTACGTGGGATAACAAGTGGTCGATGACTATTTTTGCCCGCAACGTCGATAACGGTGACGTGGTTTGGGCGTACCAAATGACGCCGTTTGACCAATGGGATTACGACGGCGTAAACGAGAACATTCTGGTTAATATCGACATTGACGGTAAGAAAGACGTGCCTGTGCTGGTGCACTTTGACCGCAATGGCTTTGCCTACGTGCTGGATCGTCGAGACGGCACCCTGCTTCGCGCGCACAAATTTGTCACCGTTAACTGGGCAGAGAAAGTGGACTTGGAAACAGGTCGCCCAGTGAAAGTGAAGAAACACTCTCCTTTTGCAGTCGGCGTGAACACCCAAGCCTGCCCTTCCGCGATGGGTGGCAAAGACCAACAACCTTGTTCGGTTGACCCGAAAGAACCGCACATTTTCTACTGCCCAACCAACAACTGGTGCATGGAAGATGAACCGCAAAAACGCACGCACACCCAACAAGGAACTGTGTATGTGTTTGCCAACGTCTACATGTACCCAGAAGTCCCAGGCATCACGGGCAAGATTAAGAAGTTCAACGTCATCACTGGCGAAACTGAATGGGAGATTCCTGATCCGTATCCAAACTGGGGCGGCACACTCGTTACTGACGGCGGCTTGATGTTCTATGGCAGTAACAGCGGACACTTCCGCGCCGTGGACAGAAAGAGCGGTGAAGTGGTCTGGGAGCGTAAACTCGGCTCCGGCATCATCGGCAACCCAATCACCTACAGCGTTGATGGCAAGCAATACGTCTCCGTATTTGCTGGTCTCGGCGGGTGGATTGGCCTTCCGGTGACAGCAGGTCTCGACATGGATGACAAATACGGTGCCATTGGTGCAACCGCCATGGCGAAAGCCACCGGGCTCGACAAGATCCCGCAAGGCGGCGAGCTCTATACCTTTAGGCTGTTTGACAGCGAAACAGGTAAGTCCGTCGCATCCGTTCTCAAGCAAGAAGAATAACGTTAACGTCCTGCCCGGCATCTGTCGGGCAGGCTCAACTTTAAAGGACTGCTATGAGGTTTATTGCTGTACTCACCGCATTTGTTCTTACGTTCTCTTTAGACCTTTTGGCTGATGAACGCCAGGAAGTGTATGTCAGCGAAAAGAACTACGATGACATGACCTCCGCGGAGCTTACCAAAGCCAAACGCCTTGCCGAGAAAGTAAAAATACGCCCATTGGTTGCCTGCGCCGATCCCGGAAACCTGCCATTGAGCAGCATGGAAATACCGGGGTTTGATAACCGCATCGCGACCCTGTTAGCTGAAAAAATGGGAACCAGTATGCGCTTTTTTTGGCGCCCTTTTCTCGAACGCGGCCTAACACGCGAAACCTTTGCCAATAGAGAATGTGACTTGCTCCTCGGTATGCCTTACGGCTATCAATCTTTGCTTACCACCATGCCGATTTATCGTTCGACCTACGTGATGGCCTATCCCGAGAGTAAACCCCTCACCATCAACGGCTTGGATGATCCCAAACTTCGCAACATCAAAATCGGCACCTATCAGCATTCAGGACTGCGCGAAGCATTAACCCGAAAAGGTGTGGCGGAAAACATCATCGTTCACCCTATCCGGCAAGATACCGACATCAACCCTGACCACCAGCAATGGCGACAATTGCTCGAACTGGTATCCGGTGAATTAGATGCTGTCGGCATTTGGGGTCCGTTTGCGGGCTATGCAAAGAAAGTCGAAAACGCGCCGATTGATTATTTTCCCGTCAATCTGCTGGAAGACAAAACTCCGCTGGAGTTTTCTCTTGCCATTGGCATGCGTAAAAACGATGTGATTTTAAAATACGCGCTCGACAAAGCGATAACCGAGAACGCGCAAGAAATCGCAGACATTTTGACTGAATATGGCGTACCGCTTGTGGCCTGCAGCCAATGTGCTGTGCAGGGAGAACTCCCCTCGCATGGCAGCTACTACCAAAGCTTTATCAACGAAGCGGAAAGCCGATATCTGGCGCCTTTGCCAAAGTCCAATACACAGCTTGATACCGCACGCGCCACCGAAGACCAAAAGGTCGATTTGAATAAGCTCAAAGGCTGGCTGGCAGAAGGTGCCGATCTAAACGAAGAGCTTTCAAACGCCGTGCTCGCTGCCGATGAAACGCGGATCCGCTACCTGATAGGAGCGGGAGCCGATATCAATCTACGCACCAGTGCGGGGTTCACACTGGCTCATGAAACTGCGAAATACCGCGATTCCGACACGCTGGCCATTTTGCTTGAACAAGGTATCGATAAAAACGCCAAAGATGCCGCAGGCTGGACACCACTCATTCATGGTGCGTATCGCAATCATGTCCCCACAGTGGCGTTGCTCGCCAGCCATAAGGCGGACATAGAAGCCAAAACCAAAAACGGGTATACCGCACTTGGCTTAGCGATTGGCGAGCGAAAATTCTGGGCGGCAAAAGCTTGATTGAAGCAGGTGCCGATGTGAATGCTCCATCCGGTGAAAAAGGTCTGACACCTTTAATGCTCATTGCCATTCATAAAAAGTCTGTGCACCGCGAACAACACGTTATTGAAGGGGCGGAGCCCGGTGAAATTGCGAACCTTTTGATTGCCAAAGGCGCAGAGGTGAATGCGACGGACACGGCCGATGAAACCGCCCTGATGTTTGCAGCTGCGAACAACAATGCCGCCATGATTGGCCTGTTGATTCAAGCGGGGGCCGATCCTCTGGCTGTGGCAAGCGATGACAGGGTTGCCCTCGATATCGCCCGAGAAAACCGTCACGACGAGGCGGAAAAAGCACTTCGCCTGTTTACGCCAAGAAAGAAATCGGAGGCTCAATGATGCGCTTCGTTTTCTTTCTCATATTGGCGTTGTTGTTCCCACTGGCGGCATCGGCTGCCGATGCCACCGTGTATTCCATTCTCTACCTGACCAAAGACTACAAAACGCCACCACCTCTCTCTTTATTAAAAAAGGAGTGGACGGACGAAGGGCTCAAAGGCGCAGAATTTTCCGCTAAAGACGGCGATCTGGCAGGTCGCCTATTCAAAAAGTCCTATGTTGTGGTGCCAGCGTATCTCACTGAGAACGAGGCCATCTCGGCGCTTTCTGAGCGAGACTATCTTAGTCAATACCCATTTATTGTCGCCGATTTGCATCGTGACGATTTGCTCGCCCTCGCTGTGTTACCAGAGACGCAGCAAACCGTCATTTTCAACATTCGTGAAAAAGACGACACCTTAAGAACTGACACCTGCCTTCAGAACGTGTTCCATCTTATTCCCAGTCGCGCCATGTATGCCGATGCGTTGGGGCAATACCTCAAATGGAAACGCTGGCAGAAGTGGTTTTTAGTGCAAGGCAAACAACCCGCTGATCGCTTGTTCGCAACGGCATTAACACGTACCGCAGACCGCTATGGGGCAGATATCGTGGAAACGCGCGATTACCAGTTTGAAGCGGGGAATCGGCGAATGGAAACAGGCCACCAGCAAATCCAAACGCAAATACCCATGGCAACACAAGGAGCGCCTGATCATGATGTGTTAGTCGTCGCGGACGAGAGCGAAGCGTTTGGTCTGTACCTCGGCTATCGCAGCAAATCACCCCGCCCTGTCGTCGGCACTCAAGGCATGTTTCCCACGGCTTGGCACCGTTCTTTCGAGCAATACGGTGCGGCGCGTCTGCAAAAAATCTACGAACCTTCGCGGGCAGAGGCATGACCGAAAAGGACTATTTGGCATGGCTTGCGGTCAAACAAGTCGTCGCCTTCACGCTGCGCCATCAAGGCTCCTTTACCTATGCCGAAGTACGTCAATACCTGCGAGATCCGTCTTTGAAATTGGCGGGCTATAAAGGCCGCCCGATGAACTTTAGACCGTGGAATCAGCAATTACGTCAACCCATCATTCTGACGTCAGAAAGTGCTTTGATTTCCATGTCACCTATCGAGGGGTTTCTTCACCCGACCTTCCATACCGATACCTTGGGATACGACGAGCCTGAATCGGCTTGTCGTCTGACTGACAATCAAGGAGAGCTGTTATGACCTTTATCAAACGAGTCCTGCTGTACGTTTGTGCCCTAACAACCGCCACGACCTTCCCCGCCGTCGCTGGAAAGCTGTTCATTTCCAACGAGCGAGATAACACAGTCACTGTGGTTGACAGCAAAACCTTTGAACTGCTCAACACCATAGAAACTGGCCGCCGCCCGAGAGGGCTGATCACCAGTCCTGATGGCAAATTTATCTACGTTTGTGTTGGCGATGACGATGCCATCGACGTGGTGGATGTGGAAACCATGAAGGTTATCCGTCAGCTTGAGCCCGGCCCGGACCCAGAGCTATTGGATGTCGACCCAACAGGCAAGCGCATCTACATCGCAACGAGGACGATGCCATGGTGACGGTGTTGGATATCGAAAGTGGCGACAAGCTGGCAGAAATACTTGTTGGTGTAGAGCCCGAAGGCATGCGTGTTCACCCTAATAACAAAGTGACCGTCGCTACCTCTGAAGAAACCAGCATGGTGCACTTCATCGACAACGACACACTAGAGGTCACGGACAACATCTTGATTGATACCCGTCCTCGCCATGCGGAATACACACGCGACGGCAAACACGTTTGGGCGTCATCGGAAATCGGCGGCACGGTTTCTGTTATCGATGTCGATACACGAGAGTTGGTCAAGAAAATTAACTTCGCCATTCCCGGCATCAAACCGGATCTCATCCAACCTGTCGGCATGCGCATGAGTAAAGACGGTAAATACGCGTTCGTGGCTTTAGGGCCAGCGAATCGCGTTGCGGTGGTGAACACCAAAAACTTCGACGTCGAAAACTACATTCTGGTCGGTCAGCGCCCTTGGCACATGGAAATTCACCCTAATGGTGAGCAACTATATGTCGCAAACGGTCTGACCAATGACATGACAGTCATTGATGTTGCCAGCCAGCGCGCAACTGTCTCTGTACCCGTAGGCCGACTTCCTTGGGGTGTGGCTTATGCCGAGTAACACTTTCAATACTGGTTTTTTCGCACTGGTGTTTCTGCGCGTGCCCCTGTTCGCGCTTGCTGCTGAAAATCCTTGGGCTGAGCCCATTTGGAAGTCTCCGCCCCCACCTGAAAATCCAGATGCCGAATTCGACGGATTTGACCCTTACGCGTTGGCGATAAAAGCAAAAATCAAAACCGACTGCTCCATTCGTCTTATCTGGCATCGAGACGGGAAACTCTACTGCTTCAACAGTTTGACGTCGAAAGCCTTCTTTATGGACAACCCCGCTCGCTACATACGTCTGGCTAACCACTTTATAAAAACAACACCCAACATGGAGGTGAATGATGAGCAAAAACCTTAGTACCATAACGACACTACTGTTTAGTGCAGGTTTATTAGGGCTCTCAGCAACAGCGATTGCAAATGAAGATCCCACACCACTTGAGCTGGTTACTGCGAATCCGCAAGGCACTTTGGTCAACCCCTTCGACCCCACAGATCCCGAGATCGCAAAAGAGGGACATCAGATCTTTATGGAAACAGGCTGTAATGGATGTCATGGGGGAACAGGTGGCGGCGGAATGGGACCACCTTTATCCAACCAACGCTGGGTGTATGGCGATGAACCAGACACCTTGTTTCGTCTCGTGACGTTGGGAACCCAGACCCTACAAGAAAATGGCTATTCAAGAATCGCCTCAGAAAAGGTGAAAGCCCCCATGCCACCGCAAGCGTCTGGTGGCATTGTGATCATCGAATCCTCAGAGCGACTATGGAAAATAATCACTTGGATTCAATCCTTGCATCAAGAGAAGGATAACGGATGAGGTAATAGTGATGCTTAAAGTGGGATATTTCACGGACAATAAACCGTCAAACCAATTCGACCAGAATTGCAGTACCTATCCCGTCTCTTTAGACGGGATATCCGCCCTGATCATTGATGATCACCCTATGGTGCGTCAGGGATGTAAGCTTTTGCTTGAGAGCCAAAACATTATCATTGTGGCGGAAGCCGAGAGCGGAGAAGAGGCTTTCCGGTATCTTAATGAGGTCACGCCTGACATTGCGGTGGTTGACTTGAGTATGGAGAACATGGGGGGACTAGAAGTGATCTCTCGCATGAACATGCGTTACCCAGAGATTAAGATCATCGTCTTTTCCATGCACGACGACCCCTTTTTCACCCAAAGAGCGTTTAAAAACGGTGCCTCAGGTTACGTGTCAAAATCCAATCCACCAGAAACTTTGATTGAAGCTATCGGCCACATCATGACGGGCGGGCAATTTATCAGCCCAGACATCGCGAAAAAACTCGCGTTCGACCAATATTACGAAGCCACGGCTCATCCGCTAAAACAGTTAACAAGCCGCGAAATCGATATCTTCCATCGTCTGGCGCAAGGGAAAAGCAGCGCACAAATTGCCGAGGACTTGTCACTATCGAGAAAGTCCATCTCCAATTACATCGGTGGACTAAAGAAAAAGCTCAATGCTGACTCCACCGCCAACTTGATCAAAATTGCCATCACGACATTTAAGGAGTCTTGAGTGACGACAATGCGTCACCAAAAAAACTTACTTCCCTGCGGTGAGTAAAGTGCGGGGAAATAGGTCTTTATAGAAGCGATAAGCGTCTAGATTTGCATGGCTAGAACCCATGAAGGCTCCAGCCACTGAGCTTTAAAGCAATTAAGGCTGTTGGCGCGTCGCAGTCAGTACAATCTCACGAACGCAGACGTTTTGTGGTTGTGCGTATGCATAGCAAACAGCATTGGCAATGTCGTCCGCTGCCAGTACGCCACCCATCTCGTCTTTCCAGCTATCGTAGCCCGCTTTGATTTCGTCGCTGGTGGTGTGAGACAGCAACTCAGTCTCAACCGCGCCCGGAGCAATGGTGATCACGCGAACGTTCGCGTCTGCCACTTCTTCACGCACGTTTTCAGAAATTGCGTGTACCGCGAACTTAGTACCACAGTAAGCCGCGTGGTTAGGGAAGGTTTTACGACCCGCTACAGAACTGATGTTGATGATAGTACCGCCGTTGCGTGCTTTCATTGGCTCCAACACAGCTTGCATGCCATTAAGAAGGCCAACAACGTTTACGTTGAACATGGTTTGCCATTCTGCGGCGTTTTGGGTTGCTACGTCACCCAGCAGCATCACACCTGCGTTGTTCACCAGCAGATCTGCTTCACCGTAAAGAGCTTGCGCTTCTTCAATAGCAGCATCAAACGATGCTTTGTCCGTCACGTCCACTTTCTTGCACAGTGTGTTTGGCAGGTTCAATGCTTCCAGACGCTCTACACGACGAGCCAACAACAACAAAGGGTGACCTTGTGCTGATAGTTGTTTTGCGATCGCTTCGCCGATACCTGAACTTGCGCCTGTAATAACTGCTAATTTTTTCATGTGACACCTCAGTGTTGCGTTTCATCGTTATTGAGGCTGCATTGTAAATAGGTCATTATTATTGATATATACGTCACAATAGAACTCTGTGTTACCAAATGAACACCAATAGTGATTCTCTTTCTACCAACTTGCAGGACATCCGCGCCTTTGTCGCCATTGCTGAGGCAGGCAGTTTTTCTAAAGCGGCAGAAAAACTAAATACCTCACGCGCGCACATGTCCCGGCAACTCAGTCAATTAGAAGCGCGTCTTGGCGTACAGTTGATTATTCGCACTACACGCTCTCAACGTCTGACCAGTGCAGGCGAAGCCTTCTTTACGCGGTGTCAGGCTGCCTTAATGCAGATTGATGACGCCATCACGCATGCCAGTACGGATGGCGACCTCATGAAAGGTAGCATCGCGGTGAACTGTGTCGGTGGCATCATTGGTGAGACCTTGGTAGGAAATGCGATTCATCAGTTCTGTGCTGAGCATCCAGACATCCACATTGAACTCGACTTTAGTTCTGAACGTGTCGATTTAGTGCAATCTCGTTTTGACTTGGTGCTCAGGATGGGAGTGCTCGAAGATTCGCGACTTATAGGCCGTGAGATGGGAGAAATCCTTATTGGCACCTATGCTGCGCCGTCTTACCTCGCCAGGCGCGGTCGACTCACCCACCCTCACCAGCTTCGTGAGCACGACTGTCTCACAGGTTCAGTGACAAAATGGAAGTATGTACCTACTAACAAGAACGAAAAAACAGTTGAAGTGGAGGTATCCGGTAATCTCCAATGCAAAAATGGACATGTGCTGTATCAGTCAGCATTGAAAGGAAATGGAATTTGTCGTTTACCCGATTTGTATTGCCAACAAGCGGTTGTCGACGGCTCGCTGGAGTCAGTGTTTGAGGAATGGAAAGTTGATAAAGTCCCGCTGTATCTTCTTTATCATAGAGACAGGCATCAGCCAGCAAGACTCAAAGCTCTGATTCAATATTTGATGGTGAAAATCCCGCCACAACTGGTCGCAAAGATATAAAAAAACGCCCTCACGTGTGAGGGCGTTTTGTATCTGCTAGGCAGGTTCTGCGACTTCTTCGTTTGCCGCCAATGCCTGTTTTTTGGCTTTGCGCGCTTTATGCTTTTCACGCCCCGCCAACCAAAGCAGCGGCACGACAATGAGGGTTGTCCCTACCACCATCAAGAAATCTGGTACTTCGCCAAACAACACCAATCCTACGCCGACAGCACAAACCAAACCGCTGTATTCGGCACTTGCGATCTTGTTACTTTCCGCCGCGCGATACGCCACCACACAGGTTGCGGCATAAACAAGGATAAAGGCCGTCGAACCACTTGCGCGCAAAAACAGATCCAGACTAAACGGCATACCTTCGTACAGTGCCAGTGCAAACGCGACGGGAATACCTATCAAGTTGTGCAGCAGCAAAGTTTGCGGCACCGTTTGCTCTCTCGGGATTTTTGGGATCAACAAATTGTTCACCGCCAGTGTGACCGCGACGATCATCGCTGACAGTGCCGCCCATGAAAACTCGGTGGGTCTTACCAAGATCAATACACCGACAAAACCCACAACCGCTGCCACGATTGATGGCGCAGACAGTTTTTCACGTAAAAAGATCGCGGCAAGCGGAAGCATGATCAAGGGTGCTGCATAGAAAATCGCGTTAGCCGTTGCGAGTGGCATCGTCGTCAACGCCACGACGGAGAAAAACACACCCACCAGCATACGTGTGCGCGCAAGGCATGCCATTTCAAGCCCATGGTTAAGTTCTTCGCCGGTGCCGTTAAACAGAAAGGAAGCAAAATGAGAACGGCAGAGACTTGGCGAAACAAAGCAAATTGGAAGATGGCCCCGTCCGGTCCGCCTTCCATGGTTTTCACCAAGGCGTCAGAGAAAGTGGCACTAAGGTTTCCAATCACCAATAAGGTCATTGCAAACCCAACAGAGATATTACGCACGATAAAAGCTCCAGTTCGCAGCGAAACGATCAAACATAGATCACAGAACTTGCATAGTAGCCGTTGATTACCATGACGTATAATGATGAATATTCGATTTGTATTAGTTTTTTAGATAATGAAACAGCCACCTCTCAGAGCCGTTCAGTACTTCGATATGGTTGCCCGCTTAAATAGCTTTTCAAAAGCGGCGGAGGCATTGAACGTCACGCAAAGCGCAGTCAGTCATCAGATCAAATTGCTGGAGGATTTTCTGGGTGAATCGCTGTTTAGTCGGCAAGGCCGAAATCTCACACTTACACAAGTTGGTCAGCGCTATCACGATGACATCAGCGACCCTCTTCAATCAATCGCGCGCGCCAGCCATCAGGTGCGAGAAGGCGTATCAGGCGAACTTCGCTTGGCGGTGTTTAGCTCTCTGGCGGTGAAATGGCTGATGCCACAGTTGGCCGAGTTTCGCCGCATGCATCCAGAAATCGACTTATCACTTGAGATGTTTGCCAACAATTCCGAGCTTTCGGACAAAGTCGCGGACTGCTTCATCCTCGATTTTGAACCCGGCAGAAACTATCAATACGATTTGCTCTACACCGAGTATCTCTATCCGGTTTGTAGTCATAAGATTTGGCAACAAATTAAAGACAAACCGTTACCCGATGCCCTATGGGACTTCCCGTTATTGTCGGTCACATCATTGATGGAAAATGACTGGGCCCAATGGTGCAAACTTGGTGGGTTTAGCCTTCCAAAAAACGTAAAAATCCATTCGTTCAGCCACATGCTGCTCGCCACTGAAGCCGCTCGATACGAACATGGAATCACCTTTCTCAATCACTATTTCATGAATGAAATCGACCGCGAACAGTTGGTGCGTATTCCCATGCACGATATGCCAACCGGTGACAGCTTGTATTTTGTCTACAAAAAGCACAGAGCCAAGCAGCCTGATATATTGAAGCTAGGCCGATGGCTACAACAGATTGCCGCACAAGACGATATGTCTGCAGGCTAACTAGTTAATTTCGGTGACAGCAAAAGGCTGCTGCTGAGTGGCGCAGTGAATGCTACCGCCGCCTGCCGCTAGCGCATCAACGTTGAGTGCTTCGACGTTTCTATCTGGAAACAGAGCCTGTACCGTTTCTTGTGCTCGCTTATCTGCTGCCTTGTCACCAAATTGCTGCATGATCACCGCACCATTACAGACATAAAAACCGACATAACCGGCCGCAAAGTCTGGGTCATCGTATTCTTCACGTACATAGTCTGGCGTCGCAATCGGGAACACATTAAGCGGGCGACCCAAGCGTCGGTGGCGTTTTTTAATATGCTTTCATGCTCACGAGTAAGCGCATATTCGTAAGAGTCTGGATCGGAGTCGATGCTCACCACAACATTGCCGGGCGTCGTGAAGCGCGCATAAAAGTCGGTATGGCCGTCTGTGATATCGCGGCCTTTAATGCCCGGCAACCAGATGATCTTTTCCAAGCCAAGAAGTGGCATCAGCAAATCTTCGAATTGGGCTTTGGACATGCCAGGGTTTCGATTTCGGTTCAAAGTGCAGCTTTCAGAAATGATCGCCGTCCCAATGCCATCCTCTTCAATGCAGCCGCCTTCCATCACTAAAGACGTATTGATCACTGGTACCTGCGCCAGCTTCGCGATTTGAGCAGCAACCGTCGCATCTTTCTTGTAAGCCTGTTTCTCACCCCAACCATTGAAGTTGAAATCCACTGCGGCGGTTTGCCCTTTCGCATCAACCACGAAAGTAGGTGCAATGTCCCTTGCCCAAAGATCGTTCATGTCACCGACCACCAACTCGACCTTGTCGCCCATCAAGGACTTGGCAAGCGGCAGATCTTTCTGCCTCACCAACATGGATACTGGCTCATACTTGGCGATGGTTAACGCGATGTTCGCCAAGTCTTTTTGCACTGCAGGCAATAATCGACTGCCCCAGATTTGGCGATTTGCCCCGAAAACCATCCATGTTCGCGTGTGCTTTGCCGCTTCATCGGGCATAAACCATCCCTTCGAAAAATTGGTTGAGCCAAATGCATTGGCAAAAGGCAAAGCCACCGTCAACGCGCCCAATTGCTGTAACAACTGTCGTCTTGAAACCATTGCACTCGTATTCCTTAATGTGTGATTAGGTAATGTTTGCCTCAGTCTTACCTAACAGCAACACGCTCTTCGCTTCATCCAGCCGCCAAGCACCTTATAGACGCCTGCCTATACCTAATACGGGTCAAGCATAGGTGCAAAAAAGCCCTGTATTTCAATGAGGCTGATTCAACGAATCCTAACTAGACTTATTTGTGATACCAGCGTCCGAATATTGAAACGCATAGGACAGGTAAAGGAGCGCATTGGACACAATGAAGTTCGAGAGTAGCACGCCAAAACGCAATTATCTGGCCAAAATGCCAGCAAAATACCGCCTTGTACTGGGCCTTTTCATCATGGTTCAGTTGTTCGTGTTGTCACCGCCAGTCCAAAGCAGCGCGCTCAATGACGCCAACGTTAGGCAATTTGGTCACTCAGACTACTATGGAGAACTATCTCCCACACAAGTCTATGCGCTGATATTAAGCGTCGATGCACTGGTTACCTACTATGCAGAGCAGACGCACCCTGAGCGCGTCACCTACTTACCTACAAAGCTGTTTGAAGTCCAAGGTTACCGTCCCGAAGATGTCTTTGTTGCGCTGGGAAGATTGTCAGATTTAGTTGACCTTCTCGCGGCTAAACATGGTGTGACAAAGACCCAGCGTATTCAACGCGAGAACGAGATCGCCATTCCCGCAGAGGTGTTTCTTCAAGCGGCGGAGTGCCTTGATACCTTGGCCTTAATCCTGCGCCAAACGAATGAAAATGGTAGCTATGGCGATTTTTACGCCGTCAGCCACGGCATCACGCTAACACCCAAAACACCGTCAGATGTTTTTTCACTCGTCGATCTTATCGAACGCAGATTGCGCCTACTGTCACACGAAGAGAGGAACCTTGATGAGTAAGTCGGTTTTCCGCACTTTTCACCTCACCCTTGGGCAGCGATTAGCACTCGGATTTGGGTTGCTTATCGCGATTTTCATTTCTGCAGTGCTCTTTACCAATGCCCGACTGGCTGAGGTTCAGCGTGTTGGATCGTCACTTCTCGGAAATTCGGTTCCAGCGACCATCGCAGGAAAAGAGTTAAACAGTGAGATCAACAAATCACTTGCCGTCCTGCGCGGGTATCTTGTTTTGGGAGACAGACAACTTATCGAGAAGCGTCAACTGATTTGGCAAAACATCGACGAGCAACTCGGCGTTCTCAGAGACAGTTACAGTCGCATGAACATCGACGAGTATGGCTATGTATTAGAAGAGCTTGAGGACAGCTTATATCAATATAGGCTTGCGCAAGATGAAGTGGAAAACCTCGCCCACACGGAAGATGAACAGCCCGCCATGCGGCTTTTTTCAGAACGGGCTGCGCCCTCGATATTTCGGCTCGTCACCAACCTAGAACGCCTGAGTGCGATTGAGCAAGCCTTACCTTCTACCCCTGCCAGAAAAAAAATGTTGGGGCTGATTGCTGACTCCAGTGCCTCTCTGTCACTGAGCCTCGGTGCGGTGCGCTCCTACCTTTTCAGTGGCGATCCGGTTTTCAAAGCCACGTTTTTCCAGCATTGGACAACCAACGGTGTTCGCTTCGATAGCATCGAAGACATTTCCTACTTGCTCACATCAGAGCAAAAAAGCTTGTTTGCCCTTTACGCGAGCGAGCGAGAAACCTTTCCTGAAATCGTCGACAAGATGTTCAAAATCCGAGATTCAGAAAGCTGGAACATGTCGCAGTATTTGCTTGGTGCGAAGGCAGCGCCGTTAGCCGATGAATCACTGGCATTGATCAATGAAATGGTGCGCGCTCAAGCGGATACCTTGAAAACGGACGTACAGCATCTGCAGACGCTCAACAACACCATGGTTTGGGTACTCAAAGTCACGGGAGTGGTCGGTGCCATTCTCGCTTGTCTTATCGCTTATGGCATCACACGTTCCATTGCTCGTCCTATGCGCGGTACCACAAGACGCTTAAAAGATGTCGCTGAAAACGGGGATTACTCGGTGCGGTTAAGTGTGCGTGGCAATGATGAGATCAGTCAATCTGCAGAAGCATTCAATACCTTTATGGATGCAACGCAGGATGCGCTCAGTGAAATGCAAAAAGTCATGGACCGCCTAGCAAGCGGGGATCTGTCTGTCCGTATGCACGGCGATTTTCGCGGCGATTTACTGAAAATCAAAGATGCCACCAACACCTCATTAGACAACGTTGAACGTGCTGAATGCGCCAAACAGGCCGCAGAGCATGCGGCAGAAACCGTCGCAAATGAAAATGCCCGTGTCAGACAAGCCTTGGACAGTGCCTCCAACTGCATTTTGATGGCTGACACTGAGCACAACATCATGTACGTCAATACGGCCACACACAACCTGATGCGAGACGCCCAAAAAGACTTCGCCTCTGAGATAGCCCACTTTAATGCCGACAACGTGATTGGCCTGCCTGTTGCGGTGCTTCATGGCTCATCCAATTTGAACGCGCAGAAGCTGGCAGAACTGGATGGTCCTTTCTATAGCGAGTTTGTCATTGGGAAAAAGGTTTTCTCTGTCAATGCAGTGCCAATGCTGGATAGCAATGGCGAGCGGATCGGCACCGTGCTGGAATGGCGTGACAGAACAGATGAAGTTGCTATTGAGCTAGAAATCGACAGCGTTATCGCAGCGGCAGCGCAAGGCGACTTCACCAAAAACTAGAAATGTCAGGCAAGCAGGGATTCTTCTACAACCTTTCCGAAGGGTTAAACATGCTGATCTCCAACATCGAAAGTACCGTTCGAGATATGCAGCTCCTTCTTGAAGCCATGTCTAAAGGTAACCTCACTCGTCGGATGGAGAAAAACTATGCCGGGCAGTTCGGTCAACTCAAAGAAGATGCCAATCAAACCATCGACACGTTAACCGACGTCATTAGTCGCATCCGTCAGGCCTCAACGGCAGTGTCCAAGTACTCTCAGGAAATCGTGGCGGGCAACCAAGACTTGAGCCAACGCACCGAAGATCAGGCTTCTTCACTGCAATCTACCGCAACCAGCATGGCGAGCATGACATCTTCGGTCAAACACAGTGCGGAGAATGCGTTTGCCACCAAGCTCCTCAGCATGAAGGCACGTGCGAAAGCCAGAGAAGGCGGTGATGCGATTAATCGTACCGTCGATGCCATGGACGACATTAGCTCGGCGAGCCAGGAGATCTCCGAAATAATCGGGGTCATTGATGACATTGCGTTTCAAACCAATTTGCTCGCGCTTAATGCGGCAGTGGAAGCCGCAAGGGCAGGCGAGCAAGGGCGAGGTTTTGCGGTTGTGGCCGGTGAAGTACGCAATCTGGCGCAGCGCTCAGCGAAAGCAGCCAAAGAAATCAAAGATCTCATCGTTGCCAGTAACGACAAGGTGTGTGTCGGTGCCACTTTAGTTAGCGAGTCAGGGCAAACGCTGTCAGAGATCGTGTCGATGGTGGAAGAGATGGGCAGCAAAATGGAAGAGATCAGTGAAGCCGCGCAAGAACAAAGCGGAGGCATTGATATGGTCAACACTGCCATCACACGCATGGACAATATGACACAGCAAAATGCCACGCTGGTAGAGGAAGCAGCAACAGCAAGCGAAGGCATGATGAACATGTCAGAGGAAATGCGTGAAATGGTTGCTTTCTTTACCATTCCTCAAGACACACTCATCCCTGATGTTGAGGCTGAGTATATCGAGTTTATTGACGATGATGACGTTGAAGACGATGAAGAACACATCGCCTGATTGATTCGTCTTGATTGGAACAACGACAGGCACAAAAAAGCCAGCGTCGATACGCTGGCTTTTTTCGTTCTAGCGACCTAAGCGACGCGGGTTTTAAAGAATTTCACCAATTCCAGTAAGTTCTCCGCCTCGCCCAGCATATTCTCGCTGGCTGCTGTTGTTTCTTCTGCCAGTCCTGCGTTTTGCTGCGTCATATTGTCCATTTCAGTGATCGCGCGATTAATTTCGGCGATACCCTGAGACTGCTCTTTGGTCGCCACACTCATTGAATTAATCATGTCGGACACATTCTTAATGGCTTCGACAATCTCAACCAAGTTGTCACCGGACTCGCGCACCAAGTGGGTGCCATCTTTGACTTTCGACACACTGGCATTGATAAGCTCTTTGATCTCCACCGACGCTTTCGCACTTCGCTGTGCAAGGTTTCGTACCTCACCGGCCACAACCGCAAAACCTCGCCCTTGCTCGCCCGCTCTTGCCGCCTCTACCGCGGCGTTTAGCGCAAGCAAGTTGGTTTGGAAGGCAATCTCGTTAATCACACCAATGATGTCTGAAATCTGTTTGCTGGAGTTTTCAATATCGCCCATCGCCGACACCGCCTCCAAGACCACCTTTCCACCACGTTCGGCTTTTTGTGTGGCTTCTGAAGCCAGGCTCACGGCGTTTTGAGACGTATCATCGTTTTGTTGAACGGTCGCGGTAATTTCTTGCATGCTTGCCGCGGTTTCTTCCAAGCTGGTGGCTTGAGTTTCGGTTCTATCACTGAGATCTGTGGTGCCCAAACGTATTTCACGCGCTGCCGTGCTCACCTGCGTCGATGCCCGCGAAATATCGAGGACCAGTTCGTTCAATCGCTCAACAGTCGAGTTCAATGCATGACGAACGGGCTCAAACTCTTCATCAAGCTCCTCTCGAATGCAGAAATTAAGATCGCCTTTGGAAAGGTTCAGCAAACTTTCGCTGATCAAAGCAACAGCGCGCTTTTTCGCGGTAATGTCTGTGGCGTACTTCACGACCTTAATGGGCTTGCCCGCCAGATCGCAGATTGGGTTATATGATGCCTGAATCCAAACCTCGCGCCCGCCTTTGGCAAATCGCTGGAACTCTGCACTCTCAAATTCGCCGCGATTCAGCTTTTCCCAAAATTGTTTGTACTCACGAGAAGCACCGTATTCAGGGTCGACAAAGATAGAATGATGACGTCCTTGTACTTCACTTAAGCTGTATCCCATTGCGTTCAGAAAATTGTCATTGGCATAGAGAATGTTCCCTTTCATATCAAATTCAATCACGGCCTGTGACTTGCTGATTGCTTCAATTTGCCCTTTGTAGTCTGCATTTTTGGTTTTTTGCGCCGTGATATCACTGGCGTATTTCACCACTTTAAATGGCTTACCAGATGCATTGAGGATTGGATTGTATGACGCTTGGATCCAAACCTGACGTCCACCTTTCCCCACACGCTGAAACTCGCCGCTTCTGAACTCGCCTTTTTCTAGGCTTTGCCAAAAAGACTTATAAGCCGAAGAATTTCGAGTCTCCGATGTTACAAACATCGAGTGGTGCTTGCCTTTAACCTCTTCTAATCGGTATCCCATCGCTTTTAAGAAGTTATCGTTCGCATGACAAATTGTGCCGTCCAGATTAAATTCGATAACTGCCTGCGACTTTGAGATGGCATCGATTTGACCAGCATAATCCGCGTTCTTCATTCGTTGCTCGGTCACGTCCGTGGCAAACTTCACTACTTTGAATGGCTTGCCGTCTTCATCAAAAATCGGATTGTACGATGCGCGAATCCACACCTCTTTCCCGCCTTTGCCCAGACGCTTGTATTGCGCAATTTGAAATTCACCGCGGCCTAACGACTCCCAAAACTGCGCATACTCGGAAGACTTGGCAACCTCGGGTTCGACAAACATCGCGTGATGCTTACCCTTTATCTCTTCCAGCGAGTAGCCCATCACCGATAGGAAGTTCTCATTGGCGTGGAGAATATTGCCCTTCAAGTCGAACTCAATCACCGCTTGGCTTCGGTTTATCGCATCTATTTGCCCGGCATGGTCAAGGTTTAACGTTTTCTCACGGGTAATGTCTGACGCAAACTTCACGACCTTTTCTACTTGGCCATTCGCGGCATAAACGGGATTGTATGACGCTTGGATCCACACCTCGCGGCCGTTTTTCCCTAATCGCTTGTATTCGTCACTGAATGATTTGCCGTGGGCAAGCCTAACCCAAAAGTCGCGATACCCTGCCGATTTTGCAAATTCGGGGGACACAAACATCGAATGGTGTTTGCCTTTGATTTCGCTAAGTGAGTAGCCCATGACAGACAAGAAGTTGTCATTGGCATGCAGAATTTTGCCCGCCGTATCAAATTCAATGATGGCGAGCGTTTTATCTAGCGCAGTGATTTTTGCTTCAGCTTCTTTCGTTACAGCAGGTGTGGCACCAAAGATGTTCCCTAACGACCGCAATAGGCTTGATAGTATCGACGTTTTCATTAGTGAGACTCCTGTTTCGATACTAAAAAGGTTAGCCCATATGTCGCATTCTTACTCTCATATTGCGAAAAAATTCAGACAGCTATCCACTGAAATCACAGACTTCAGCGTCCTTTGAATAGCGTTTCTCGCGCTTCTCTTACCAAAGGTTACAACGTTCGACGGGAGGACAACCATGTCGATAGGGTTTCATTAAATAAATCAGGATGTTCCAGAGGAGCCAAATGATGGGAGCCCGCCAGCATTGAAAATTCGCCGTTGGGGTAAATGGCAGCAAGCACTTTTTTCGCAGATGGTGGCGTGTAATCATGTTCGGCACTGATGAGATATAGAGGACAGGTAATCTGCGAGAGTTTATCCAATACTTGCCAATTGACGACAGCATTGAAGGCAGCAATATAGCTTTCTCTGTGGTTCTCACTCCAGCGAGATACGGCTTCTTCCCTCAGGACTTTCATAGACGGATCAGGCAATAGCTTTTTTCCCATCAAGGTGGCGATGTTTTCGACAGACACGAATTTGAGCAAGAAGCGGCGGGACAAAAGCATCCACCACTCAATAGCTTTTCGAGGTCTGCATTCTGCAAGCGCATTAACGACAACTAAACTCGCAACACGAGCAGGTGCACGAATGGATAGCTCCATACCCACCATTCCCCCCATGGAAATACCCACGACAATGGCTTTTTCCACACCGAGCGCATCGAGCAAAGCTTCAATGACCTCGGCGCAATGGGGAAGTGAAAAGGACGAGATGTCACCGCCTGATGCGCCGTGCAGAGGAAAGTCAGGCGCAATAACATCATAGTTTAACGAAAAATGGGCGATTTGAGCCTGCCAATCTGCACTGCTTGAACCTAATCCATGAAGAAAGACTAACGGTGAGCCTTCACCCTTTCTCTCGTAATATATCTGAGTGTTGAAACAGCTGATTGTCAGCATCATCCACCTTTACACTGTAAAACGCTAAATAACAGCCAGTCAGCCAACGCAGCGCAGTGTCTCGATATCCCCACTTTGCATACCCAGCCATTCCTCACGCAACACACCGTAACGCAGCGAGTCGTAATATTCGCCTTTGTAATAGCGCACTTTGCGAATACGCCCTTCTTGCCGCAACCCCAGCGCCTGCGCACACTTCATCATACGGGGATTTCCAGACCAAGTGGTTAGACCAATACGAGCAACATCGGATTTCTCAAACAGATACGAGATCCACAGCGTCAGGGCTTTTCTGCCAAGCTGTTTTCCCCAATGCTGGGAGGTAAAAAGCGTGATACCCACTTCTAACCAACGCGTTGATTGATCTTCCCAGTAACAAGATAGGTAACCTATTGCCAGGTCTTGGTGCTCAATAACCATGGCGGTTTCGCCTTCCTTGAGGCGTTTGAACAGGTTTCGGCGAAACTGAAAACGTGATTGATACTCAAGCGGAAAGTACGGCGCATCATGCTGTTTCCACTCGTTATCAACATAGATAAAGTGCCAAAGGTGGTCTCTTTCGTCTGCTCTGGCGGGGCGCAAGAAAATATCATCTAGCTGTAACATAATCATCCTTGTTTCTAAGCCGCTCCATGCGGTCTTTTTATTCTGATGCCAGTATTCACTGACATTCATATCTAAGCTATCTCAAGCGCGGAATTATCGCGAGAAAAGGTCATAACAACCTCGATGAGATCAGAAATTTCTTCAGCAAAGGAATTTCTGTATCAATCTTTTGTCTCGAAAGTTGGAAAAGCGGCTCCTCTTTCCTACCCTATTGATAGACCTATTACTAAAATGCACATCACTTTTAGGGTAAATGATCATGTCTTTAACGCCGCACCAAGTCACATTGATCACCAAAAGCTTTAAGCAAGTAGAGCCTATCTCTCTGAAAGCTGCTGAGATTTTTTACGATACCTTGTTCTCGTACGATCCAACACTGAAACCTCTGTTCAAAGGCGACATGAAACAGCAAGGAAGAAAACTGATGGCGATGATCCATGCCGCAGTGAGCAGTTTGGATACACCAGACAAACTTGTTCCTATTTTGCAGCAGTTAGCCAAACGCCACGTCAGCTACGGGGTCAAAACCACTCATTTCACGCCAGTGTGTAACGCCTTGCTGCATACCCTGAAAATGGGGCTAGGCAGTGATTTCACACCCGAGGTTCGCGACGCCTGGGCAGCCATGCTGCATTTCGTTGCTGACACCATGAAAGCGGAAATGGCTGCCTAATCGGGTTTGCAGCTTGGCCGGTTTGTGACTGAGCAACCGTAAGATTACGCAGCATCATCTCTGGCAATGTAAACGGGAGAGCCAGTCGGCTCTCTTTCAGATGCGCGCTTTATCGGCGTGACATACACATCAAACGGCAACTGCGGCGTTAAGAGCGGCATCAACACCTCTGTGTTTCTAAGCTCACCATCCAACCACATCTCGCGAATTGCCCTGTCATCAGGCAACATCAAAGGCACTGACTTTGAATGATAAGGCGACAGTGCGGAATGCGGCGGTAGCGTGATGATGGAGCAAGACGTCGCCGTTTCCCCTGTCACAGGGTGCACCCATTCTTTGTATAGTCCGCCGAACGCAATGGCCTCCTCAATTGGGTCTATTGCATACGCCTTACCCTTTACGGTTTCAACAAAGCCAGAAGCAGGAATGATGCAACGCGATTGCCGAAACGGCACATAGCCCGCGCTTCTTTGCACGTTCAGCTTGTCACTTCGGGTGTTAAAACTGGCGTATTTTGATAGCGGTTTGAATCCATCGTCTGTGGGGTCCATCAAGAGCCACCAGATGGCATCTCGAAGCACGTGTCCACCCTTTTCTTTGATGACGATGCTGACACACTGTGTCGGTGCAATGTCATCATAAACCCTCAAAGGGAGCGGTCCTAAATCGACGCCAAGTCCCATCAGAAGCTCATGCATGTAAGGGTCATCTGTCACGTTAAAACGTCCGCACATTGCCGCACCTCAGTTCGAATTTAATATGACACTCTGGTTATATTCTATCCAATAAAAAACGGGAGCTGTACATTCAGCTCCCGTTTTACTAAGGTTATTCCAAGTGCGTTATAGCGTGACCTCAATTGGGCCGCTAAATGCATTCACAGCTGGTGCTTCACCTTTGAACTTCTCGTACTCAACGATGCAGGTATACGCGCTGCACGCTTGCGCCAGTTCAGATGTGCCGACATCAAGGGTGACGGTGTTCGGGTCACCATAGGTATCAATCGCGTTGATTTCAGACCCTGTCGGCCCATACCATGCCCCTTCCTGAATACGAATGACACCACGCGGATATTGGTCAGACACCACCGCACCCGCAATAAGCTGGCCGCGATCGTTGTAAACACGAATCAAGTCGCCATCTTTGATGCCTTTCTCTTTTGCATCTTCAGGGTTGATATAGGCAGCTCTCGCCCTTGAACAGTGTAGGTTTCACGCAATGCCGGCGACTCACACATCTGCGAGTGCAAACGCTTGTCGGGGTGACACGACTGCAACCAGAACGGGTATTTCTCTGACCCTGGGCCACCATGAGATCGCTCTGCTTTTTCAAACCACATTGGGTGCTCTTGGCAATGTTCGTAGCCATAGCTGCCAATCTTACGACTGGTGATCTCTATAAATCCTGATGGTGTTCCCAGAGGGTTAAGCTCGGGATCTTCGCGGAACAATGCATGGCGAACAAAGGTGTTCCCCTTACCGAAGCTCACATACCCGTCTTTCCAGAAGGTCTTGAAGTCTGGCATCTCAAAGTTGCCTTTGTTAGCCGCCACACACTCGTTGTAGAGTTTTTCTACCCACTGCATTTCGCCCATCTCCTGCGCGTACTCTTTGTCTTTGTTCAAGCCAAAGCGCGCCGTCAGGCCTTTGAAGATGTCAAAGTCCGTGCGAGATTGATAGAGCGGATCCACCAGCTTGTGCATGGCAAGTACACCCGTTGCCGAATACGCACCATAGAGGTCGATATCGTTGCGCTCAAACTGGGTACACGCAGGCAACACAATGTCAGAGAAACGGCATGTTGCGGTCCACGCAAAATCAATCGTCACTGCCGTTTCAATGTTGTAGTAGGCCTTCTTCATGCGGTTGTGGTCTTGGTGGTGATGCCATGGGTTATTGCCGCTGACCACCACCATTTTGATTGGCGGTAAGGTAACCTTACTGCCGTTGTAGTTAATGACCTTACCGGGCTCTTCAATCGCTTCAATCCAGCGTGCGACCGGAATGGTGCTCGAAAAGCCTTTGAAATCGCTGTTGTTGTATTTTGGCTCCATACCCGGGTCAAGGTTACGTGGGAAACCGCCAGGGCCAGCAGCCCCCGTGGCAGGCTCGCCAATGCCAGAGTAATGGTGCGCGTATGAAATACCGCCGCCTGGAAGACCAATACCGCCCAACATGCTCGCAATCACGGCCCCCATCCAATAAGGCTGCTCACCGTGTTGCTGACGCTGGATACACCAGCCAAACATCAACTGAGTACGCTGGCTGGCCAACATACGGGAGAATTCACGAATCTTATCTGCTGACACACCACAGATTTTCTCTGCCCACTCCGGCGTTTTCTCGACCTTGTCTTTGGTTTTACCCATGACGTAATCAATAAAGCCTTCAAACCCGAGGCAATACACCTTAATGAAATCTTTGTCGTAAAGATCTTCGGTGTAAAGGGTGTGAGCAATCGCCAACATGAATGGCACATCTGTCTGCGGATTGATGTAGAGATGATCGCAACCCAGATATTTCTGGGTTTTGCTGACGACAGGGTCAACCGAAATCACTTTGATTTCGCCCTTGTCGACTTTCTCTTTAAGTTTGGCAAACTCGTCATACACATCATGGGTTGGGCACTGCCAACCCACCTGCGCATTTTTCACCGGGTCATTTGCCCAGATAACGATCTGCTTGGCGTTTTCCAACACCAGTGACCACGACGTTTGCTGCGCATATACCTCGGTAGAGCCAAGGATATACGGCATGATGGTTTGACCAGCACCCGTGGAGTAGTCACCAATCTTTTTCACAAAGAAACCATGCATGGCCAACGCGCGCTGCATGTGGGTAGTACAACTATGGAACTGGCCGGTCTGACGCCACCCTGTTTGGCCCGCAAGTAAGCCAGATGGGCCATAGGTTTTCTGCACACGTTCCAGTTCGCTATAAAACAAATCCAGTGCTTGGTCCCAAGTGACACGGACAAAACGGTTATCACCGCGTGTGGTGTTCCATCCTTCCGTGCGCTTCAGCCAGTCCAGCCTTACCATGGGATAGCGAACGCGCGACGGGTTATAAATCAGCCCTTTCACTCCCTCAAGCATCTCTGTCGGGTGTTTGTCGTGGCTAAACGGTACAACCTCTACAACCTTGCCACCGACAACCCGCGCGCGAAACGCGCCCCAGTGGGAGCCGGACGTGCGCCAAGCCCCTTCTAAAAGCTCAGAATTCGCTTCTGCGTTTGTTGCGACAAGTAGGCTTGGTCCAATCACGGTAGCCGCACTGACCGACAACATGCCTTTGAGGAACGTTCTACGATTCATGGTCATGAGTCAGTTCTCCTTAATGATCAACAAACGTACTTGAATGCTTCTGTAGGTACTTCAGTACCAGCACTTGCGTGGCTTGGTCGAAGTTAACAAAACCCATCATGCCGTCGAACATGCCCGGCCACGTGTTGGCATCAAAGTGCGCAACATCTGGTTGGGTGTGGCAGAGGCTACAGTTGGTGTCGTACGCTTGTTTTGCTTCTGTCCAGACAGGGTCGATGCTCTCTACGAAGTCTGCTTTTTTCGCCCAAAGATCGACTTCAATGCGCTGCCAAGTCAGGCCTGTGAGGTCATCTTCTTTGGTTTCAAAAGTACGAATATCTGTTTGGCTTTGTGCCACGGCTTTAGACAGTGCCGCCGAAGGGATATTCAAACCGAAATCTTCATAGACAACACGACCAAAGCCTTTCATTTTCCGCCAGCCCGTCAAAGAGACTTTGATAGCTTCATCACTGTCGTCAAGAACAGTCACCATGGTCGCAGGCTCTAACACGCCACCGTCATTTTTGAGGTCTTTGTCTGTGTACATTTCAAGGAAGTTCACACTGTAAAGTGGCTTGTCTTTGTCATAGCTGGTGCTGTGAGACAGAGAGATCAACTTGCCAAGCATGCCGCCCGTTGAGTCCATTTCCGCGGGCAGTTCGTGGGCAATCCCTTTATGACAATCAATACAACTTTGGTCCGTTTGGGCTGCATGGGTCATTTGAATACGTGCCGCAGGGCGAAGGTTTTCAAGCTGCATACTCTCGTACTTGTGGCATGCCTTACATTCGGCAGACCCATTGGCGGAAAACCTCGCCCATTCGTGTTGAGCAAGTTCTAGCCGCTTATCGAGGAATTTCTCGCGGGTGCCGATGACACCGAATATCTGTGCAAACACCTCTTTACTGGCCTGCATTTTCCGCGCGATTTTATCGGTCCAATTATGCGGAACATGACAGTCAGGACAGGTGGCTCTCACCCCTGACGTGTTTGACCAGTGAACCGTTTTTTGCAGCTCTGGATAAACGTTGTCTCTCATTGAGTGGCACGAAATACAGAATTGCTCAGTGTTGGTTAGCTCCAGCGCAGTGTTAAAGCCACCCCAGAAGATGACCCCAGCAATAAAGCCCCCAAGAGTAAGTGTACCAAGACTGATTTTGGTGGCCGGGCGTCTTAACGTCGCCCAGAGTTTACGAAGAAATTCTTTCATGATGGTCTACTCGTTGTCGAAGTTAGGCGGGTTTGTTGCTCAGCCGTGGCCTGGAGGCCCAAAAATAAATACCTGACTCATCCACACGAGAAAGCCATAACCACCGATCAAAACAACGCTCAAGACCGGGAAAAGAAATACGGTGATAAGGAAGAAAGCACGCCACTCGAATGTCCCTTTTTCGGGTTCTTTGACGATATCGGTTTCGTTGTTGTCCATGACATTGTCCCTCACTATCTCCAGCGAAGATCTTCTTGCTTCGACTGGATTACAATTATGCTCATGACAAGTCTAGGTGAGAGATGCACACTTCGTGTCTCTTTATTGATGCATTTATTAACACATTTGCTTTGTTTACAGTACGGTAGGCGATTTTTTGGCGGGCAAGAAAAAGGGAGACCAAGTACAACTTGTCTCCCTCTCTACATTTTATTGACCGGTTGCTACTTTCAGGACGTCAGAAAGCTCTGTCAGTAATTTTTGCGTATCGTCAGACAGGCGGTTAATTTCGTTGGTGGATTCGGAAGAGCGTGAGGCCAATTGACGCACCTCATCCGCAACCACAGCGAAACCTCGACCATGCTCACCCGCACGTGCTGCCTCGATCGCGGCATTAAGTGCCAACAAGTTGGTTTGCTCTGAAATACCATCGATGACTTTGGCGATGTTAGAGATTTCTGAACTCGATTTCGCCACGCCATCCATGATCTCACCCATGCCATCGCGCTGCTGCACTTGCGCAGTGACGTCTTTCACAAACGCCGTGTACATGGTTTTTCCATCCAATTTGACTCTGGACAGAGACAGCAAACCGTAATAAATCTGGCCGTCTTTGCGGTGAATCGGCACTTCTCGACTTGAGCCGACGATCTTGTCGTGGCCAGTTTTACGATTCGCATTCACATAGCTGTCGTGGTTGCCCTGAATTTCAGGCGGAACCAACATTTTGATGTTTTGGCCAATCACTTCGTCGGACGAGTAGCCCCACAGTGTTTCAGCCGCAGGGTTAAAGAAGGTCACGATGTTGTCATCATCAATCGTCACCACAGCATCCAAGGCTGAGACAAGGTTTGGTTGATGGCTTCTTGCGCCATGCGCTGTGCCGTAATGTCACGGACAAACGCGGTATAGCCAATGCTGCCACCCACATCAACCTTAGACAGAGAAAAATTCACCCAGATACGGCTTCCATCTTTTTTCTCTAGCTCCAACTCTCGCGCCGAGCCAACGATTTTGTTGTTTCCTGTACGGCGGTTGTTGTTGACGTAGTTGTCGTGGTTGGCTTGAAACTCCTTCGGCACCAACATTTTCACGTTTTCGCCAATCACTTCATCTGAGTTATAGCCCCAAAGCTCTTCTGCCGCAGGATTGAAGAAGGTCACCAGGTTGTTTTGGTCGATACTGATCACTGCATCGATCGCCTGTCGCAACACTTGCTCATTTTCTTCTCGCGCCAACTTCTCTTTGGTAATGTCCCTTGCAAAGGCGGTATAGCCGACTTCACCCGCGACCTCCGTGCGAGACAAAGACAGATTGGCCCAGATTTTAGTGCCATCTCGGCGTTCAAGTTCCACATCTCGGCTGGTACCGACAATGATGTCAACCTTGGTCTGGCGGTTGGTGTTGACATAAGTATCATGGAAGCTGCGTATCTCTTTTGGCACCAGCATCTTGACGTTATTGCCAATCACTTCTTCTGCTTTGTAGCCCCAAAGTGCTTCTGCCGCAGCATTCATGTACGTGACGTTATTATTCCCGTCTATCGACACAACACTGTTCACGGACTGCGACAACATTTGCTCTACGCGCTGTTGTTCTTGAAGGGCTGCCGAAACATCTTTTACGAAGACAGACCAGCCATCACCGCCCGAGGTTTTAATTCGAGAAATCGACATCTCGACCCAGATTGTCGCACCGTCAGAGCCTCGCATTTCTTGGCGAGAGATCCCCTCTTGCATTGCCCCCAGTTGCAATTCGCCGATGTCTTTTCCCATCAGTGAACTCGCTTGCTTGTTAAAGAGGCGTTCTGCTGCTGCGTTGAGGTAGCTAATACGGTTCTTTTTATCGGTGTAAACAATGGCATCAGTTGCTTTATCAAGCACTTGCTTCATCACACCGTCTTGGCTATTTCCAAACAATCCCATAGCACGTGTCCCACTTTGCTCGTCATTGTAATAATTAGTCGCGCTTTTGCGTCACCTGTTCAAATAGTAGACAGCAAAACAAAGTCCAACAAATTCTTACTGAAAGTATGTGCCAACCACACATTTCCACTCACTTCATATGGTTATTATGCTCAACCTAACGGTTTACAGTGTAAAAGTCGTCGCAAATTCATACTCGAGAACGTGTGAACTCAACTAGGATGAAAGTTAAACCACTAACAGCCTCTAACTGATTGGAAAAGATAGTAAAAGCATGACACATCCCACTCTGCCTGTTCTCTACTATGTCTACGTTCGGAGCTTTTACGACAGCAACGGCGATGGGATTGGTGATATCAATGGCATACGAGAGAAGCTGGATTACTTTGCTTGGTTGGGTGTCGACGGCATTCTTCTCTCCCCTATTTTCGACTCGCCCTTAAGTGATTTTGGTTATGACATTACCAACTTGAGAGGGATCAACCCTGAATACGGCACGCTCGAACAGTTCCGCCTCCTCATCAAAGAAGCCAGCGAAAAGGGCATTGACGTATACATGGATGTGGTTGCAAACCATACCTCAAGCCAGCATCCTTGGTTTAAAGAAAGCAGCAGCAACTCGGACAACGCGAAAAAAGATTGGTATGTATGGGCACCAGCACGGTCAGACGGCACACCGCCAAACAACTGGCTGACCATCTTTGGTGAGTCGGCGTGGCGCTGGCACCCCACGCGCGGAGAGTACTATTTACATAACACGCTGAGTAATCAGCCCGACCTGAATTATCGTCATCCTGACGTCATTCGCGAGCTGCTCGGCAGTGTGCGATTTTGGTTTGAGACTGGCGTGAAAGGGCTACGGCTCGATTCGGTAAACTTGTTTCTGCATGACGATAAACTCAGAAATAACCCGCCCAAACATCTTGGCTGGCAAGATCCCGCGCGCGCTGACCCTTATAAGTATCAAAGCCAGCGCTACAACATTAGCCGCCCTGAAAACATCCATTTGCTCAAACAACTTCGGGTTATCGCCGACGGCTATGACGAAAAGAAATGGTTGCTGGGTTCGTTAAGCGATCCATCGCCCTACCCGATTATCGATCGCTACACCAGCGAAGGTGATGCACTGGATGCCGCAAATGTGTTTGAATCGCTCAGCCTTTGTCAGGATTTTCAACAGGTCGGCGAGCAGCTCCAGCAATTTTACGGTGCCGTGCATCCAGGACAAGCTTGTTGGAGCACAGGCAATCATGACATTGCGCGTGTTGCTTCACGTTGGCAAGACGCCAATGCGCACCCACAAGCAGCAAAATTGTTACTGTTGCTTTTGGCGGTGTTGCCCGGTGCCATTTCGATTTATCAAGGAGAAGAGTTAGGGCTGCCAGAAGCCAACGTCCCGGCGGACAAGCGTCGTGACTTTTTTGGCAAACAAGTCATTGCCAATTACATTGGTCGCGACGGTTGCCGTACACCAATACCTTGGGCGGCCAACGCACCTCATTTGGGATTCAGCAATGGCGAGAGCTGGCTGCCGCCAGATCCCAATCACGCACCATACTCAGTGGATGAGCAGACACACCAAGAAGATTCTGTACTTACATTTACCCGCGCATTGCTTCAATGGCGAAAGACACTGGCCGTGCTGCAAAAGGGCAGTTGCCGTGTACTTGCTTACAATCAAGCCTTGATCGTGCTTGAACGCCATTTCAAAGAGCATACGATGATTATTGCGCTCAATGGCTCACCGCAAGATGCAACCATACGTCTTAATTTGCCCTCGCCCGCACAGACCTTTGCCATACCGCACATGGCTCACAACGAAGACATCATTCAACACGCCCTGCAGCTTTCTCCTTGGCAAGCTTGGGTAGGTTTTATGTCGAATGGCTAATGTTAGCAATGCCTCATAAATGTTAGAAAATACTTTCAAACTCCTTGCCATACTGAAAGAGCCGATGCACTGACGGAGACACGTCAGGCGTTACTTCAATGTCGTGGAAAGGAGCAAACAATGACAGATCCTGTTGTGGCTGGAAATCAGCCAATTAAGGTGACACTTGAAAAGGACAAAGAATATTATTACTGCCGTTGTGGACGGTCCAAATCGCAACCCTACTGTGATGGCTCTCATGCCGGCACTTCGTTTACCCCAATGGCATACAAAGCAGATAAAGACGGCGAAGCGTGGTTTTGCGCCTGTAAACATACCGGAAATGCCCCCTTCTGTGATGGCACCCATGCCCGATACACAGCAGAAGATATAGGGAAAGAAAAACCCGAAGTGCAACGCTCAGACAGCGCACCTGAGGCCAAAGCAACCAAGGAAGAGCCGCACGTCGAGCTTATCCACCAGCTTGCCAAAGATGGGTTGAGTAAATTTGGTCACCACGGCCCTATGACGTCGATGGGCGTGCCGCGTTACAAGCTGCCGGAATGGGAACAAATCCAAATCATGGTGGCACAAATGGCCACCAAGCCCCTGCTTGATGATGCGCCTGTTGGTACTGAACTTGTCATCGGTCCGAATGCCAAAAAGCCACTGACCTTGTCTACCCCCTTGTTTGTCTCTGACATGAGCTTTGGTGCCTTGTCTGAAGAGGCCAAGGTTGCACTTGCCAAGGGCGCAGAAAAAGCAGGAACAGGTATTTGCTCGGGCGAAGGCGGTATGCTGCCGGAAGAGCACGAGGCCAATTGCCATTACTTCTATGAGCTTGCCAGTGCCAAATTTGGCTTTGAGCTATCCAAGGTGAAAGACGTTCAGGCGTTTCATTTCAAAGGTGGGCAAGGCGCCAAAACGGGCACAGGTGGACATTTGCCCGGCATTAAAAACCACGGCAAGATTTCTCAAGTTCGCGGTATTCCAGAAGGTAAAGATGCGATCTCACCTGCTACCTTTACTGATCTGAAAACGGCAGCGGATTTTGCTCAACTCGCCAACGAAGTGAGACAAGTCAGTGGTGGCATTCCCATTGGCTTCAAACTCAGTGCCAACCATATCGAAGCGGACATCGCCTTTGCACTTGATGCCGGTGCAGATTACATCATCCTCGATGGACGAGGTGGCGGCACAGGGGCGGCACCTGTGTTATTTCGAGACCACATCAGTGTGCCGACCATTCCTGCACTGGCGCGTGCACGTCACTTCTTGGATGCGCAAGGGGTTAACGACGTGACTCTGATTGTGACGGGCGGTCTGCGCGTACCCAGTGATTTCATTAAAGCGTTGGCTCTGGGGGCTGACGGTATCGCGCTTTCAAACAGTGCCATGCAAGCCATTGGTTGTGTCGGTGCCAGAATGTGTAATACCAACATGTGTCCATCTGGCATCGCCACCCAAGACCCTGAGTTGAGAAAACGACTGGATGTGGAAAAAGCGGCCGAGCGGCTTTATAACTTCTTTACCGCTTCCACGCATTTGATGCAGGTGATGGCGCGCGCTTGTGGCCACGACCATCTTTCTCAGTTCAACATTGATGACATTGCCACCTTCCACAAAGACATGGCAGAGCTGGCTGGGATCCCATACGCAGGCGTGGGTTCCCATAAGTAACCGACGTTGAGCATTGAGTGATAGAAGCACATCATTGAACGAAAAAAGGGGCTAAACAGCCCCTTTTGTTTGGTGCATTTAAGAGACCACCAGCGAGGGCGTCGTTTCTCCAACGACAGAACGCGGGAACGCTTTTCCATCGCGGTCGAACAGATGGCAGTAGTCGCTAGGAAATTCAATACAACGCTTGTCTCCTGCGCGAATCCCCGTCTGTCCTTCCACACGAATAACCACAGGATCGTTGCTTTGAGGCGTAGTGAAGTACATCAGACATTCATTGCCTAATTGCTCGACCACGCTGAGCTCCACACCGCCTTCTTGAATCGCATCTTTTTCACCAAAGCGAATATGCTCAGGACGAATGCCCACCACACATGGGTCGCCGACATTGGCCATGGTCGTGTTCGCTGATACGGAGATCTCTTGCCCACGGTGAATTTGCACCTTGGTTGTCACCGGCCCAGTTTCCACAATGTCTGCCGTCAGGAAGTTCATTTTTGGCGAACCAATGAAACCAGCTACAAAAGTGTTTGCTGGATGGTTATAAAGCTCAAGCGGGGATCCTACTTGCTCTACCCGGCCTTGATCCAACACCACGATCTTGGTCGCGAGTGTCATCGCTTCCACTTGATCATGGGTCACATAGATCATGGTCGCGCCCAAGCGTTCGTGCAGCCTTGCGATCTCCATGCGCATCTGCACGCGAAGCGATGCATCCAAATTCGATAACGGCTCATCAAACAAGAACACTTTCGGCTCTCGCACAATGGCACGACCAATGGCGACGCGTTGTCGCTGGCCACCAGACAATGCTCTGGGCTTGCGTTCTAAAAGCGGCTCTAGCTGCAATGCTTTCGCCACTTCCATTACTTTCTGCTCTACCGTTTTCTCTTCGGTTTTCGCCAACTTCAAGCCAAACGCCATGTTCTCGTAGACCGACATGTGCGGATACAATGCATACGATTGAAACACCATCCCAATACCGCGATCCGGCGGGGGAAGATCGTTGCATACTTCACCATCAATCAAGAGTTCACCACTGGTGATGTCCTCTAACCCTGCGATCAATCGAAGCAAGGTCGATTTGCCGCAACCAGACGGGCCAACAAACACCACAAAATCGCCTTTACCGATATTCAAATCCACGTCTTTGGTGACATGCACTTTGCCAAATCGCTTGTTTACTTTCTTTAAAATAACCTCAGCCATCATGCATCCTTACTGTTCTGAAGCCTTTGCAAACGCCGCCTGATAAGGCGGTAACGTCACAACATTGTCCTTGAGGTTGAATTCAAACCCGTGGCCCGTCACAGGCAACCAGGTGCCCGCAGGGAGGGAAATCGCCATTTCGGTGTCGGACAGATTGATTGCAACCAGTAATGTTTCTTCATCACTTCGACGAACAAAACGTAGCCCTTGCGCATTGGACATCACCTGATCGATATCGCCATCAATGAGTGCCGGGTGTTGCTTTCGCCACCTCAAGTAAGTTCGATAATGCGCCAGCATGCTGTCCGCCCCTTTCTCTTGCGCGTCAACCGCGAGCACGGCGTGATTGTCATTGACGGGCAGCCAAGGCTCTTGATGACTGAATCCGGCATGCAAGTCTCCAGAAATCCAAGGCATCGGCGTACGACAACCATCGCGTCCCTTATATTCAGGCCAAAATGGAATGCCATAAGGATCCTGAATTTTCTCAAACGGGATGTCAGCTTCCGGTAACCCAAGTTCCTCACCTTGATACAAACACACACTGCCACGCAACGAGGTTAAGAGCGCGAGTAACACTTTCCCGTACGCAAACGGGCTGGTTTCTGTCTCTCCCCAACGAGAGATACAGCGCACGACATCGTGGTTAGACAAGGCCCAGCAAGGCCAACCGTCACCTATCGCTTTCTCGATTTTTTCTATCACAGATTCGATGTACTCAGGTGAGCGATGTACGTTCAACAGATCGAAGGTGTAGGCCATGTGCAGTTTGTCATTGCCGCTGGTGTATTGCGCCATGATGGAGAGCGGATCATCATCACCAATCTCCCCGACCGTGGTGATCCCGTCATATTGATCGAGTAACGCGCGAAGCTTGACCAAAAAACCGAGGTTTTCTGGCTGGGAAATATCGAATTTATGCTTTTGCATCGAATACGGGTTCGTCCCCGGCACACCCAATGACTTACTGTCACCAGCCTGCAACGGCGGATTATCCCTAAGTAGTTTGTCGTGGACATAGAAATTCACCGTATCCAAACGGAACCCATCCACGCCCAAATCCAGCCAAAACTTGACCGTATCGAGGATGTTCTCAACGACCTCTGGGTTGTGGAAATTTAAGTCCGGCTGGCTGGTAAGGAAGTTGTGCAGGTAATACTGCTGCCTGCGACTTTCCCATTGCCAAGCACAACCGCCAAAAATCGACAACCAGTTGTTTGGCGGTGTGCCATCTGGCTTGGGATCGGCCCACACGTACCAGTCTGCTTTTGGGTTGTCACGACTGAATCGGCTTTGTTCAAACCAAGGGTGTTCATCCGAGGTGTGGCTGAGCACCTGATCGATCATGACTTTCAATCCAAGATCGTGCGCTACCTTGATCAGCGTTTCGAAATCCGCCAATGTGCCGAACAAAGGATCCACATCTCGATAGTCCGACACATCGTAGCCGAAGTCTTTCATGGGCGATTTAAAAAACGGCGATAACCACACCGCATCTACCCCTAACGCGGCGACATACGGTAATTGCTGGGTGATACCCGGCAGATCGCCAATACCATCGCCATTGGCATCGTAAAAACTGCGTGGGTAGATTTGGTAGATCACTGCCCCACGCCACCAAAGTGGTTCTTTGTTGTTCATGTCCTCGATCATCCCTTAACAGCTCCGGCGGTAAGACCGGACACAATGCGACGCTGAAACACCAACACCATGACAATCAAAGGAATTGTCACAATGACAGAAGCCGCCATGATGGTGCCCCAAGGCAACTCGTACTGACCCGCACCAGAAATCAGTGCTATCGCCACTGGCACAGTGCGCTGTTCATTGGTCAGGGTGAAGGTCAGGGCGAACAAAAACTCATTCCACGCCGCGATAAACGCCAACAACCCGGTTGTCACCAATGCCGGCCAAAGCAGCGGCATCAACACCTTAGTGATGATTTGCCACGGCGTGGCCCCGTCGACAATCGCTGCCTCTTCAAGCTCTAGCGGCAGTTGCTGCATGAAGGTCGTGAGTACCCATACCGTGAATGGCAAGGTGAAAATCATGTAAGCAAGTGCCAAACCCGGCATGGAGTTATAAAGTCCAAACGCACGGATAAGCTCAAACAAGCCAGAAAGTACGGCCACTTGTGGGAACATGGACACGCCCAGTATGGTCAGCAGCACAATGTTACGGCCTTTGAATCGGATGCGTCCCAAGGCATAAGACGCCGTGACACCAAGCAAAAGCGATATTCCCACCACCACGGTCGACACCAACACAGAGTTAAAAAGATTGCGTCCAAACGTGCCGCCCGAGAAGACTGATGCATAGTTGCTCCAATCAAACACGGACGGTAAATACTCGACTTCAAACAGCGCAGAGCCGGATTTGAACGAGGTCAAAATCGCGTAGTAAAACGGGAAAACGGAAAACAGGACGATCACGGTCACCAACAGGTAGAACCCTACACGCCAATACCATTTTTTCGACATGTTAAGCCCCCTCATTCATGTTTCTGCGCCCTATGTACAGGTAGGCGATGGTGCACAACGCCACGATCAGGAACAGCAGTGTGGACGCCGCTGAGCCATATCCAACATCCTGGAAATCAACCAGATTTTGTCTGGCGTAGACAGACATCGACATGGTGGCTTCGTTGGACGGTGTCAGCACATAGATAAGATCGAAAACCCTCAGCGCATCCAGTGCGCGGAACACCACGGCAACCATGATGGCCGGCATGATCAAGGGAAGCGTCACTTTGAAGAAGACTTTGACGGGATGAATACCGTCGATTTTCGCCGCTTCGTAACAGTCTGACGGCAACATTTGAAGCGCAGCCAGAATCAAAAGGGCCATGAATGGCGTGGTCTTCCAAACATCTACCGCGATGACCACGTTAAGGGAAAGATCTGAATCTGCCGTCCATGCAAGGGGGGCTGCGATCAAGCCAAGCGTCATCAAAAAATCATTGATGATCCCGAACTGATCATGAAGCATCCATCCCCACATTTTCGCCGACACGATCGTCGGAATCGCCCAAGGCACCAAAACAGCGGCACGCACCAGCCCCTGCCCTTTAAATTTGGTGTTAAGCACCAAAGCAACTATAACCCCGAAGATTGTCTCAAGACTCACCGAGACGATGGTGAAATACAGGGTATTCCAGACAGCTTGCCACCATGTTGGGTCGAACAAGATGCCGTAGTATTCGCCATCCTCAAAGATGAAGTAGTTATCAAACCCAATGAATTCTGCCACCCCACTGCCGTCGAGCGTTGCGTTGGTCATGCTGAACCAGAATGTACGCAGCAGTGGCCAGCCCGCTACCATGGCGAGCGTGATCAGCATAGGCGTCAGAAACCACCAGGCGGCGCGTACGCGCCTGCGCGTCAATGCACTGGTATGTTCCATATAATTTCCTTCTAAATGCAACAGTCAGGCGCACAGCGCGCCTGAGAGGGTGTTTTAGATTTACCAGCGGCCGCCGCGGCTAATGCGCTTGAGATCTTTGTTGAGCTTGGTCAACGCAGCATCGGCAGTCACATTGCCTGACAGCACGCTATGTGTTGCATTCCAGAAAGCATTAGAAACTTGGTTGTATTTGGCGCCCGTGGCCGTGGACGGTCTTGGTGTGCCATTGGCGAAGGTATTGTAAAGGCTGCCAAAGAAGGGGACGGCAGTGAGCACTTCCTCGTCTTCGTACAAAGATTCAATCGTCGGGTTGTAAGAGCCGACGATCGCTCGGCGTTTCTGCTCTTCCAGTGACGTCAGGTACATCACTAGGCTTGCGGCAACCTCAGGGTTTTCAGAGTATTTGGAAACGGCAAGCTGCCAGCCACCCAGTGTCCCCGCGTGGCTTCCATCTTCACCGCCTTTAGGCAGCGCGACCACGCCAATTTTGTCTTTCACGGGAGAGTCTTCACTGTTACCGAGCGACCAAGCGTACGGCCAGTTACGCATGAAGACGGCATTGCCGGTCTGGAATACGCCTCTCGCCTCCTCCTCGCCGTAGTTCAGCACGCCTGGTGGTGAAATGGTATTGATCCAGCCTGCAGCCGTGGTCAGTGCCTGCTTGGCATTGTCGTTATTGATGGTGATTTTGCCGTTCTCATCGACAATGGTACCGCCGTTGTAGGACGCCACCCACTCGAGTGCATCGCAGGTCAAGCCTTCATAGGCACGCCCTTGCCACACAAAGCCCCACATCTTGTCGTTACCAGCTTCTCGCTCAGCATCCATGATTTTTTGTGCGGCTTCTGTCAGTTGCTCCCATGTTTCCGGCGGTTGCTCATCGTATTTTTCCAGCAAATCTTTGCGGTAATACAAAACGCCCGCATCGGTAAACCATGGCATGGCCACCAAACGATCTTTTACCGTGTTGTTGGCAACGATCGACGGGAAATGTTGATCTTGTGCGCCATTGGAGTATTCGGCGAGATCGATGAAGTGATTCCCCAAGATCCCTGGCCAAATCACATCAATTTGGAATACGTCAATGTCTTTGGCACCCGCCGCCAGAAGCTGTTGGTACAGTGCCAAACGTTCTGTGGTGGAATTAGGGGTGGTGACAATTTTCGCCGTATGCCCGGTTTCTTTTTCCCACGCAGCCACACCTTCCTGACAAAGCTCTAGCTCCTGCCCTACCGCACCACATGAGATTGAAATGGTTTCGGCGTATACGTTTGCACTTAGCAAGGTTGAAGCGACAACCGCTCCGAAGATAGCACGTTTCATGGATCACTCCCTGTCGTGTCATCCCGGTCAATCTTCTGTCACCGCTCTCCCCAACACGACATAGGCACTTCAAGCTCATTGCTCTCTTTCTTGCCTCGTCCATAGGAGTATTGAACAGCGATAGAATAGGTATTTCTGCCGATCAGCCACCCAACAGGCACGGACGAATACATGGGCACTTCCAGTGCCACTTGTTGCTTATTCGCCACATCCTTGCTTAACAGACTGTGTTTTAGGGCATCTTCTGCGAACCGCAGTAACGTATGCCAATTGTCAAAGCCTTGCTCACGCGCAACCAACTCCAACGCCTGCATGTGAGAACACTGCTTTTGGCGTTTGAGGAGTTTTGCCTGATGTTTTAACGCTTTGATATCGAACATAGTTTGGTCTTGGTGTCACTTAGGTTTCGCATAACCGACAAAAAACGCATACGACGGCCCACTCGCTGCATACATCCCTTCCGGGTGACAACCAATTCGTTTGAGTTATGTAGAAGGTAGATATTGCAATGCTTTGCCAGCGTGGGCGGCGGGCCGATATCTGCGACCCAATTCCAACGCTAGCATTCAATTAACATACATGCAACATCAGCAATGGGGGTTTGACGGCGAGAGTGCAAATTAGAGACAAAAAAAACGAGCCAAAAGGCCCGTTGAAATGGTTAGCAAAAGTGCATCTGGGAGCCCGGATGCCAATAGGACAAAGGTATCTATTCGCCTTCAATCCTAGACCTCCCTGCCGACTCCCATGTCAGTGTTCTGTCAGCACTCGGTGAGAGTTTTATCCACCGGAAGCCACTTCATCCAGTACTTGCAGCACCGTTGAGTCTAAATGGCCATCATAAACTTGGCGGCACACTTTACGACGTACAGCCAGTCCAGAAATCAAGCGTTCGATAGACAAATGCTTCTCATCTTGATGGCCGTTGTAAAATTCAATGGTCTTGCTGAGCGTCTCATACGGCATGATCTCACCGTCTACGCGCAGCCAGTCCAGTTTGTCCATGTACGCCTGACACTCTTCCGTGATCGTGGCCGCAGGGTGGCCTGTCATCGCCGACAACGCCGTAATACTGCGTTGCAGTGCCTCTGGTGAGGTGTATTTGGACAAGGTGATGGTTAACTCGTCGGCATTGATTTCCACCAAATGCTTACGCTGCTTCACGCGACGCCCCAAACGGCCACCGCGCTTTTCTTTACGCTGAATAGGTTCGAACTCGCCGTCGATGATCTCGGAAAGCTGATCAAGGTCTTGCTTAGGCAAGATCTCATTGCGAAGCGGGTTTGGCATGGTCGGTGCCAAGGATCGTTTACCTTCGTTGTAAGTTTTCGCGCGCGAGTAGCGGATCACTTCATCAACATTACATTTGATGTCAATGCGATAGTCCGGGTGCTTCTTGTCATCGTCCATGCGATACACCGTCAGGTGATAACCATAGAGATTGACCGCGAATACGTCTTCCGCCTGCGTCTCTTTCTTCGCCATCTTGCGCAACTCACGCACCAGATCACTTGAAAAACGTCGCCATTCGATGTTTCTCGCCATTTTCTGGTTAAGATCGCTCAATGTTATCGAATCTTCAAGACGACGCGACATACGGCTCCTGAACAAGCTATACAGCTGGAAAACCAGCGTATGCTGACGCAGAATTTCTGGTGGGAACAGGAAAAAGTAATCGCGAGTCATCAGCTCTTCGAAAAATGAGGGCTCCCACACCATGATGTAAAGATTTGGCTTAATGCGGATCTCGCCATCTTCACCTTCTCTTGGCGCCTCTTCGGATGCCGTGATCGTGCGTGCAATGAAGCGGAAACGATCACTCTTAAAGCCTTCAGGCATGTTCTCACTTAGCCAGCGGCCTGTAAGTTCATGCAATTGGAAGTCGGTAAATTCGATACGATCGATACTTTCACGAATTGAATCCCTCGCAGGACCACTGTCCTTCTTCCCTCGAAGAGAGAGGATATCCGTGATGTAAACCGGCGTTTTGTTGCCGATCTTCTGTGTTTGCAGCTCATAGCTTGGCAAGTGATGATCATGGTATTGCACGGTTAAGGTGAACAAGGCAAACAGGGTCATCAGATCATCGACCGTCATGATCGACTTCGAAGATCGTGTTTCAATGATCGCCTTGGACCCACTGATCGCTACCATCGATTTCTGGTAACTTTTCTTGGTTCTTGGTGGCGCCAATGCCTGGTCAATGATCCCTGCCCAGCTGGTGGGTGAGATAAGGATTTGGTCCTTCTCATCCGGCATCATTGGTGGTGTACCTAGGCCATGTTCCGTCAGCAATTGCTTGTTAACATGGTTCTGTGCAAGTGCTTTAGAACGCTTTTGCTTCGCAATGACCTTAGTCTTTTCTGATTGCAAACCCGCGGCACCCAACACAGAGATCAACTGGCTTGGGTTGACGAATCGATGGAGCATCGTTTTGCCGGCCAGTCCTTCCTCAAATCGCACGCCTTGTTGAGTAAACAAACCAATTTGAACAGCAGCACGCAAACGTTGTTGGATTGCAGCGCGCGTTAAATGTCCATCAGTGGCTTCAACCAACTCTGTGGTAGAGACGAGACCGTCTTTTGATGCAAAGCCTCGCAAAGAAATGAGGTTCAGCAGTTCCAGAATACTTTTGGTTACGCCTCTGAAGTGCTCATACTGAGGCAACCAATCGACGAGTTGTCCGTGTACTTCAAAGAGGTGCCCATCTTTGTGAGATCGAGGGGCGGTGATCAGAATTTTTTCCGAAGGACTAGAGGCCATTCGCCACAGCTCCTTGTATGCATAAGTGTAATCAAAATACAAGAGGCCGTAATTGAGCCATCTTTCCGAAAAGATTAATCAAAAATGAAAAAGAAAGAAAGATCTTTTTTGTTGGCTCTTTTTAACTGATCTTTATGATTTATATAGATCTATATGATTACTTGATCTTATGATCTGGCTGTGGATTCCATCGTAACACATTGTTTTTAATAATGGTTTATTTTGCACGATCCGAAAGAATGATCATGATAACGCCAGAAGCATGATCATTAAGTCTTTGAAAGCATGATCATTAGAAGCCCGAAAACATGATCATCATCATTTCGAAAGCGTGATCATCAACACCACTAAAGCATGATCAAGGCTCTCACACACGTTATCCACAAGGCTTGGCATTGGCATATTGGATAACCGCCATTCTGACCGATTGAATGACACCAAAAACACCGGAAAAATGATCAGGGTTGTGTTGTTTGGAGCTGTTTTGGGCATAAATTGGTCAATATTCAAAAGTGGATTATCTTGATAATGCTGTTTTCGTCCGATATTGAAATGACATCAAGCGTATTTTAGTCGGGGCAATGTATGTGTCCGTATATCGAAACGATGATCAAGTATTTCTCCGTGTATTTCAATTCACGCACACCTACGCGTTCGTATCCGTCTTTCAGCTCCCGCTATCGCATTGATTCGATATGAATTCAGTGTTGAAAAGGCATCAACCGTAATTTCGACGGGCATCACCATCGTTCCGGTGGCATTGCGGGGTAACCAAACCGCGAATTCACGTCTTGATCATCGTTTCGAATAAAAAGGATCTTCGATCTGTCATTTTGTCGATGTATTGACCGTGTACCGCGTCTTGATCATCGTTCCTTTATGGTCAATATCTCTTTGGAAAGATGATCAAGGTGTATCGCTATTCTCATCACCAATTTACAGGATGTTTTAAGAACACCTTGATCATGTTTTCGAAAGCATGATCAAGATGCTTCCTTAGCTAAGCAAAAACAAGGAACAATATCTCGATGTTGACGGAAAAGAGTGCGAAAGATTTGAAATGCAACACACCGTAATTTAGACACGTGTTTATAGCGTTCCGGTGAAATTACTACAATTTACAGTTTACAATGTAAAAAGGTGACGCTGTAACAGTTTAAATCTGAGTGATTTTCTTCATCATTTGTCGTGAAAAATAATCGACTATTTTTCATATCTTTGCCTTAAAGTGACCGCCATCTTAATTAATTAGTCGCATGTTCAGCTTTTTATTGTGCATTCCGTAAAGTGCTGTACAATTCGTTTTAATTCTCTTTTATGGCGAAAAGAAAAATGAATAGGGAAAAGACGATAGAAAACCTGCTAACAATAGCAGAGCAAACAAAACAGGTTCAGGCTGATCGTATTGAGATAGTCATGGAAGAGCGTCACGACCAGCTTTTCCCACCTATGTCAAAAGCATTGATGGAGACCCGTTCTGGGTTGACGCGTCGTAAGCTTGATGAAGCCATTTCCCGAATGGAAGAGGCGGGTCATCAGTTCACGAAGAACAATGCGAACCACTACTCCATCACGCTTGATGAAGCGCATCAGATCATGGAAGCGGCAAAGATGCCGGCTTTCCATGAAGGGAAGGGTGCGGGCTACAAGCCTTGGGTGATCAATATCCAGAACCAAAAAGGTGGAACGGGTAAGTCAATGAGTGCAGTGCACCTGGCGGCTTGTATGGCACTGAATCTGGAAAAGCGTTACCGAATTTGTTTGATTGACTTGGATCCACAGGGCTCACTGCGTCTTTTCCTCAACCCACAAATTAGCGTGACGGAGCAAGAGGGTATTTACTCTGCAGTAGACGTCATGCTGGAAAATACCCCGCAGGTACCAGACAAAGACTTCATGATGAAGAATGTTCTGCTACCGACGCAATATCCGAACCTGAAGACCATCGCAGCGTTCCCAGAAGATGCGATGTTTAACGCGGAAGCATGGCAAAATCTTGCGACAAACGGTTCTTTGGATATCGTACAATTGCTTCAAGAGAAGGTGATTGACGTGATTGCGGACGAGTTTGATATCATCATGATTGATACGGGTCCACACATCGATCCATTGGTATGGAACGCGATGTATGCATCAAACGCCCTGTTGATCCCGTGTGCGGCAAAACGTTTGGACTGGGCGTCGACAGTGAACTTCTTCCAGCACTTGCCAACGGTTTACGAAATGTTCCCAGAGAACTGGCCTGGCCTTGAGTTTGTTCGTCTGGTGCCTACCATGTTTGAAGACGACAATAAGAAGCAGGTGTCTGTATTGACAGAGATGAACTATCTGCTGGGTGATCAGGTCATGATGGCAACGATTCCTCGTAGCCGTGCATTTGAGACCTGTGCCGATACCTACAGCACGGTATTCGACCTGACGTCGCAAGATTTTGAAGGCGGTAAAAAGACGCTTTCTACGGCACAAGAAGCCGTTCATCGTGCAGGCTTAGAATTAGAGCGTGTGCTTCACAGCCACTGGTCGCAGCGCAATCAGGAGTGATAAATGGCCATTAAAACATCTGAACTAAATGCGCGCCTGTTTGGCAAAGTCGATAAGCGTCGCGCAACCACCGCGCAAGAAGCACAGAAAGCCGCGTCAGAGAAAGCTGCAGTTATCGAGCTTTCTATTGCTGGCGAAACAACGGCAGAGTTTGAGCTGGTAAAAATTCCAGCGGCTGACGTAAGTAAACGCACGTCGGTTTTCTCAGAAAACGCGCGTGAGCAGTCATTCCTGAACGAGTTAGCTCTGTCAGACATTCTGGTTACGTTGAAAGAACGCGGTCAGCAATATCCTGCTGTTGGCCGTTGGCTTGATGGTGACAAGATTGAAGTGCTTGACGGTAGTCGCCGTCGCATGTCTTGTATTATCGCCGAGCAAGACTTCTTTGTTTATGTTGCGAAAGACATCAACAGCAAGCACGCGAAGTTCCTTTCTGATGTCGCCAATGCGCACAAGCCGTTGTCGCTGTTTGAACGTGGTAAAGAAATGCAAGCCATGCTGGAACGTGGTGATGTGACCGACCAAAAAGAGCTGGCTAAAGTGTGTCAGTGCAGTGAGGCGTTGGTCAGTGGTGCATTGAAAGCTGCGGCCTTGCCGTTGGCACTGTTGCAGGCCTACCCAAGCGTGGGTGAACTTGGCCGCCCAACCATCGTGAAGCTGCATAAACTGTATTTCTCGATGGATGACAGTCAGCAAGCTGCACTGCTTGAGAAATTGAATGATACACCAGTATGGCAATCTGTTGATGCAGTAGCGTTAGCCGTATCACCCGCGAAGTGTCTCTGATCCTCGAAAAATGGTGTGATGAGCTCAAGCCAACTAGCCCTCAGCAGGAAGCGCCTTCGGTCGATCTGGTAAAAGGTCGCGCGAGCTATCGCCGCAAAGGGGATTCGCTGGCTATCAATTTGAAAAAACTTAACGCGGAAGACTCGGACGCTATTCTGGCGTTTATCAAAGCGCGTCTCGGTTAAGTTGCTCCATCGCCAAAGAGAATAAACGTGTCCATCGGACACGTTTTTTTTTGGTTCCAATTTGATTCCGGTATGATGTTGACTTAATGAAACCTTCACTCATTCATAGAAGACATCGTGCATACAGATCCCGTTTCTGCGCTCTTGGCGCTTAAAGAGCAAGCCATTCAATACAAAGTTAGGTTCCCGGTTTTTATTGAAGGGGATGAGGCTTTTTGCCAGCAGATTTTGATTGCCTTGCCTGAATCAACGAAGGTGAGTGACAAGGTTGAAGACGACACAACCCTGCCATGGTCAAAGGCCAAGCAGTTACTTGGTCAGGAGCTTGGCACCTTAGTGCTCGATATTCGCGAAACTACAGATGTTGATAAAATCTGTGCGTTCAGCGGATGTGTGAAAGGTGGTGAGTTATTGCTGCTGCTTGTTGCAAAGTCAGAGCTCCCTTTTTCTCAACGCTTATCGCGCTTTTGGAAACACACCAATGCCGCATGTATTTCTCAATACAGCGGTATATCAATGCCTCAAAGCGCTATCAAAGCACATGATATGGCGCACTTTTGTGAGGGTGTAACGACAGATCAGCACGCCGCGCTTGAAGCAATACACAAGGTGCTTTCTGGACACAGACGTCGACCGCTGTTGCTTGTTGCTGACCGCGGACGGGGAAAGTCTTCTGCATTAGGGCTTGCTGCCGGCAGCATCATCCAATCAAGCAAAAAGCGAATACTGGTATGTTCGCCTTCCATCGCCAATGCCGAGACTGTATTTACCCATGCAGCGACCAAAGACGGCATTGAACGGTTGAGTAAATATCATCTCTCTTCTCCAGTGGGCGGCGAGATTCGTTTTGTTGCACCCGATGCCTTGCTTCGAGATGCACCAGACTGCGATTTGCTGTTGGTCGACGAAGCGGCAGCCATTCCTATGCCGATGTTAGAGCGGATGATTGAGCAATACAGCCGCGTCGTTTTCTCCTCGACAGAACACGGTTATGAAGGCACCGGGCGCGCATTCAGTGCACGCTTCCGACATTTGTTATCTGACAAAGCAAACGGCTGGAAAGAATGCCGTTTGGAGATGCCTGTCCGTTGGGCGACCAATGACCCTCTGGAAGCTTGGCTTTTTGACACCTTTTTGTTTGATGCTGAACCAGTCTTACCACCTGAAGAGGGGGCGTTGTCATACCAACAGATTTCTTCAGACCAATTGTTGCAAGATGAAGCCTTGCTGCGCCAATTGTTTGCTTTGTTGGTGACGGCGCACTATCAAACATCACCCAATGATTTGGTACAGCTTCTCAATGCAAAAGAGCAGCTAATTATTGGAGCGTTCAAAGGCGAGGTGTTGGTTGGGGCGACGCTTGGGCTTAAAGAGGGCGGATTTGATACTTCGTTGGCCACTGATGTGGTGTTGGGGAAGCGACGTTTAAAAGGCCATTTGTTGGCACAAAGCTTGGCGTCCCATTCTGGCGTTATCGACGCATTAGTTGCACCGCTTTTACGCATCGTCAGAATTGCGGTGCATCCTGAACTTCGTCGTCAGGGTGTTGGTCGCGAGATGATTTCGGCGATAGAGGTCTTGGCGAAGAACTGCAACATCAATGTTATCGGCACCAGCTTTGGGTGTACATTGCCCTTGTTGGATTTCTGGTTATCACAAGCTTATTTACCCGCGCGATTAGGTGTGCAGCGAGATGCCGCGAGTGGCAGTTATTCTCTACAAATGGTGAAGCCGCTTACTCGCTCTGCTAAGTGGATAAATGATCTTTCTGCATTATTTTCTGTGAATTTTCTGCACCAGTTATCTGAACAGTTTGCAGATATGGATACAATGCTTCTCAATAAGCTGGTTTCTGTTTCTTGCCAAACCCCAAATCCCAATACTTTAGTGGTTCTCAAGTCGCGCTTTTTGCCGATGGTGCGTTGGGTTATGACTTGGTCGTGGGAAGTCTTTGGCAATGGTTTGTTAATTGGCTTGAAAGAAATCAGAGTCACAATGACACAGACAATAAAGGCTGCGCACTAGTGTCTGCAAAACTCCTGCAGCGAAAAGAGTGGGCCGCTGTTGCCAAACTATATGATTACAACGGTCGTAAGGATACAGAGCAGGCCATGCGACGATGGGTGGCGCAAGCTAATCAGGATTAAGGATATGATGGAAATTATTGCCGATACGCACACGCATACCATTTCAAGTGGACACGCTTACAGCACGGTAATTGAAAACGCAAAAGCTGCGAAGGCAGCAGGTCTGCAATATTTGTGTGTCACGGATCATGCGTCGACAATGCCAGGGTCTCCGCATCATTGGCATTTCGTAAACCAGCGAGTGATCCCTGATACGTTGGAAGGCGTTCGCATTGTCCGGGGTGTGGAAGCCAATATCATGGATGAAGCAGGCAACCTTGATATGCCTCCCTACGTTTACCTTCATTTGGAGTGGGTTAACGCCAGTTTGCACGAACCAGTGTTTAGGCCGTCATCCGTCGCGGCGCATACTGACGCGATTGTAAACACCATCAAGAGAGGGATTGCTGACGCCATTGGCCACCCAGGCAACCCTTCATTCCCAATTGATATTGAAAAAGTGGTTAAAGCGGCTGCTGAACATGGTATCGCGTTAGAACTTAATAATTCGTCATTTAATGGTTCTCGCTCTGGTAGCGAGCCTATTTGCACTGAGATTGCAGCGATGGCGAAGCACTACGGTGCGTGGGTTACGACGGGCTCTGATGCGCACTTTGCAGCGGATATCGGACGATTTGATAGCGTGCAGGCTTTGATCAAGAAGGTGGGTCTATCCGCCGATCAAATCGTGACGAGCAGTGAGGCTCAGTTCCTAGAATTCACTCAACGTCGACGGGAACAACGACACGCAGCGTTGAAATCTCTGCTGGATTAGGTGTTGAATTTACACTGTAAACAGCGTGTGGTTTCAATGTCTTCATCCAAGTTTCAATACAGTAACTGTAATGAAACACTCATATACTTGTAGCGTTGCTGCTTTGACAGCTGTAAAGCGGACCAAAGGAGGCAGTATGGCTAGGAATATTGATAGTTCCGATAACGACGTTTTAGAACATAAAAATCAACCCACTGAAAGTAAGCGTTTTCAGGAAAGGCTGATCGTTGGACAGCCAGGACTTCACGCGCGCATCCACCAGCCATCTGTGGCTGAACATGTCGAAATGGATAGCGAAGACTTTGGCTTTCGAGTGAGCATAAAAGATGTGAGTCGTAGTGGCTTGGGGCTGACGACGACTTACGATCTGGAATTGGACACAAGCTGCACGATTCAGATTGTGGGGATGGCGCCGATCAAAGGGTCTCTTATCTACCAAAATATCATTAAAGATGGCGAGTTTCGCTATGGATTTAGTCTGGATGAGTGGCTCTCAGAAGAGGTTCATCAGGATTTATCACTGTATCGTTGATTATTTTCATCTCGTCCAACCTAACTCGATGATTTAAAAAGAATAGAAACGAACGACACAAACAATATGGCGAACGATTCCCAATTATCCTTCCAAGAAGGCGGCAGATTGAGAAAAACTCTCTATAATTCATTTATATGACACTTGCGCCATAATTAAGTCATTAATCAATAATTAAATGAGATCTAATTCTAACTTGAGCCTAGTGGTGTTTTAGTCTGAGTGTGTCATCTAGGTAGAATGCGAGTGTGATGTTCGTTCGTAATTTTAATGTTCTATTTTAGGGGATTACATGCTGCAACAGCTTTTGCGGCTTTCTAACGATGGCCGCAGGGTATACATGTCGGTAGTACCAAAGGCAGACGAAAACGCGCCCCGCATTGAGAAAAAACATATCGTTGAGTGGCTGACGAAGCACAGCGTCGCCAATTTTTTCCGATTTGAAGAGACCATCGAATCGGTTCTGATCAAAATCAACGCGTCGAATGACGACTGGAAAGGGGAGCCTGATGACGTCGTGGTAGCTGAGCGCCGCGATGCATCTGTGACTGCGCGTCTTGATGACCAAAAGATGACGGCATTTTTGCGTGTTGATGGCGCATGTGGTGGCAACCCGATCAAAGGCAATGACCTTCTTACCGCCCTAAAGAAAGGGCAAATTGTCCGTGGTGTAAAAAAACAAACGCTGCAGAAACTGCTCACTGCATCAGCCCGCCTAAAGCCGGGTGAATATCTCGAAGTTCCCATTGCGGCTGGAAAATGGCCGGTTGCAGGCGATGACTCTAAAATTGCCTATCTCGTCCAAGACAGTAAAGCGCGTGTCCTTCGCCCTCAGGAACGAGAAGATGGCACGGTCGATATGCGTGACCTTGGCAAAATGATCACGGTTCAAGAAGGACAACCCCTCGCCAAGCGTATTCCTCCCACCAAAGGCATAGAAGGCTTTAAGGTGACTGGCGAAATCATTTCGACGGCACCAGGCAAAGACCTTCCTTTACGTCTGTTCCCTGGCAGTGCTTTCAGTGCCAACGATGAAAACGTGATTATTGCGCAGGTCTCTGGGATGCCAATTCTTCATCCTGATGGTGTTGAAGTAGATAACGCCTTGTGTATGAAGGCGGTGACCGTCGCTACAGGACACGTCAATTTTGAAGGCAGCGTGGTCATCAATGGTGACGTTGCCGCGGGTATGCGTGTGCAAGCAACAGGTTCTATCACCGTAGGTGGTGTTGTGGAATCCGCAGTTCTGGAAGCTGGCGGCGATATTGTTATTCACAACGGTATCCTCGGCCGGCAGGTGCAGTCTGATCAGGAAATAAACACCCAGCTTAGGGCGAAAGGCTCTGTTGTTGCGAAGTTTGCCCAGTACGCAAAGATTGTCGCAGACGGAGACATCACGATTAGCCAGCATGCTATGCACTGCTTTACCCAAACTAACAACAATTTGATTATCTGCGATCAGGCTAAACGAAACGGTACTCTGACGGGCGGTAAGCACATTGCGCGCTGCGGCATTCAGGTGGTCAACTTGGGGGCGGCATCAGGCGTACACACGCGCATAGCTGCATTTACAGGGCTAAGTGACATCATTGAGAAAACCTTGGGGATTACCCAAGAGCTTGAACACGAGCACGAGCAGTTGATGAAGGTGAAAGACGCTGAAATGAAACTGCTTCAGCAACCTGCCAATAAACGTCCTGACCAGCTGATTGAGCGCTTGGCGTGGACTAAAACTCACCATTTCGAGCGTATCGCTGCGCTTAAAGCGAAGATGGACAGCAGCTCCTCTGAATTAAGTACCTTGTACCGGACCCATTCTATCGAAGTGTTTAAAACCTGTTTTGGTGGCGTACATTGCCAAATCGGGGATACGCAGCTTGTCGTGAACAATGAATACGGTGCTTGTCGCTTTGTGACTGACGGTAAAGAAATACAAATCGAGAAGCTTCAGTAGTGCACTGTTTTACAGTGTAAATGACGGTAAAAAAGCAGGCCATCAAGCCTGCTTTTTCTTTTGGTATCTATCCTGCTGTTTTCGCGTTAGCCGACCTTCTGCACCTTACCTTCTTTAAGGGCTTGTAGAACGACATGCTTAGGCCCATCGGCAACAATGCTGCCTTGCTCGACAACGATAATTCGGTCAACCACATCTAACATGCCCGTTTTGTGGGTGTTGATAATGAGTGTCTCGTCGCGGCGAAGGGTCGACAGCTGTTGTTTGATGTATTGCTCTGAGCGGTTATCCATGGCACTAGTTGGCTCATCCATCAACAAAACAGGTGGACGTCCTAACATTGCACGCGCAATGGCGATCGCTTGACGTTGGCCGCCTGAAAGCTGGTTGCCGCCTTCACCAACCTGACGCTCTAGACCTGCTGGGTCGCGTTGCGTAAACGTGGTGACGCCAGAGCGATTGGCTGCATCCAAAATATCCCTATCATCCGCCAAAGGGCGACCGAGAGTAATGTTGTCGCGAATCGAGCCAAAGAAGAGAGTGGGATCCTGCGGTACGCAGCCTATATTGCGTCGTATATCGATGCCATGGATTTGACTGATGTCGGTCTCATCTATGCGTACAGAACCCGCTGTAGGGCGATATAGACCCATTAGCAGACGACTCATGGTTGTCTTACCTGACCCGATTCGGCCAATGATCGCGACTTTTTCGCCCGGCAAAATGGTGAAGGACACATCACGAAGCGACGCCACTTCACTATTCGGGTAATTGAAATTCACACGGTCGAATTCGATTTTTCCGCGAATGATAGGGCGGTGAATATAGCGTTGCCCTTCTTCTTGCTCAGACGGCATGTTCATCAATTGGTCGATGATTTCCATTGCTGACTTCGCTTGGTTATAGCGTGTAGACAACAACGAAAGCTGTACCATAGGGCCAACCGCGCGAGAGCTCAGCATGCTTGCGGCAATCAAGCCACCCATGGTGAGGTCACCGTTTGCGATAAGGTAGACACCAAATACAATCATGGCGACAGAAACAAACTGTTGGATGAAGCCGGCGGCATTTTGTACCGAGTCTGTCAGACGGCGGGTTTTAATGCCCCAGTTTGCCATGTGCGCAACCGCTTCTTCCCAGCGATATTGAAACTGGCTCTCAGCACCAAAGAGTTTGATGGTTTCTAAACCGGCCAAGCTTTCAATCAAATTGGCGTTCTTTTGAGAGGAAAGGCGTGAGCCTTCTTCAATTGTGGTTCTTAGCGGCTTTTGGATCAGCATGGCGTGGATCATCAAAAACGCCACGGCGGCGATTGGCACGATGACCAAGGGACCCGCCACAATCCAAATGATGAACAAGAAGAAGAACGCGAACGGCAAATCAATCAAGGCGGACACGGATGCCGAGGTGAAGAAATCTCGTATCGATTCGAACTCCTGCATGTGCCGCGCAAACGCACCCACCGATGGCGGCTTGGCTTCCATTCGTATTCCCATCACTTTTTGGAAAATACGCGCGGAGATCAGAAGGTCTGATTTTTTACCGGAAATGTCGATGAAGTAACTTCGAAGTAGCTTCAACACCAAATCAAAAATGAAGATAACAAACACACCGCTTGCCAACACCCAAAGGGAATCGAACGCCAGATTGGGCACGATTTTGTCGTAAACGATGCGGGAGAAAAGGGGCGTTGCGATGGCAAACGCATTGATAAAAATCGACGCAATCAGTACGTCACGATAGATGGAGCGTGATTCCCAGAGTGTGCTCCAAAACCAGTGGCCAGTTCGCTCTTTGAGAATCTCTGGTGAACGTTCGTCGTAGCGAAACTGTTTCTTTAACAGAAACAGCTTACCTTTGTAGTCAAGATCAAGGTCAGACAGTGTAACGATATCAGACGTCGTCGCATCTTGTGGCCTGACAATCTCGGCCTCACCACGTTCGTGGTTGATATCAAGCAGGACACACGCTTGGCTGTCTTTCAGTTGAAGAATACAAGGGCAAAGAAGCAAGGAGATTTCCGAAAGCTCCATCTTGGCTTCTTTGGCATCGATACTCGCGCGCTCTGCAGCGCGCGGGAACAAGAATGGCGATAGATAGCCATCTGAAATAGGCAAGCCGGATACAAGGGCATCAGGGGAATTCGCCTGGCCAAAGTACCGGCTAACATAGACCAAAGACTGCAGTAGCGGATCTTTAACCATGATTCTCCAATTTCTTCTCGAAGATAAAGCCTTGGAAGCCGTTTACGAACAGCTCGGACAGTTTGTTTAACTGCGCTTCCGTTTCAACCCGAGTAGCAATGGTTGTGATGTTCAGGTTATGCGCCGTCCGGCATATTGAGGCTAGCACATGGCTTTGCGCTTCGTCGTCAAGATTGCTGGTATAGGCAAAATCTATCTTCACGTATGACGGTTTGAATTTGTTGAGATAATCGAGGGACTGGAAGTTACGTCCATAGTTATCGACACCAAATCCGAAGTTAAACCTGTGCGCTTGCTCAGTCAGTAAGCTGACATGATCCGGATAGCGAACAAATACGCTCTCTGGGATTTCGAAGAACAATCTGCCTGCTAGGTCACGATGTTTTTGCATCACGCTAGTCAGCCAACGGATGAAAGATGCATTCGTGACACTGTTCTGGGTCAAGTTGATAGCAAGTGGCCCCAACTTAGGGTCATCTGACAAACGCTCGATCATATGTGCAACGACATAGCGGTCAAACGACTCACCCAGTTCCAACTGTTCCACAGCACCTAGGAAATGGCCAGCACCATAGTAGTCCTCGCCACGCTCAATGGCGGTAAACACCTCTTGATGGAGTACGCTTTGGTCACTGTTAGATGCTGGTTGATATTTAAACTTGAACCAGTCGTGCGCAATGGCGTCGAGGATAAGAGTTTTCCATTGCTGTTTGCCCATCGACGAGTCGTTCGCCGTTTGGTCAATCATAGAAATAGGATGGTTTGGATTATTCCTCGCTTGGGTCAACGCATTATCGACCTGCGCCAACAACTGGCTGGCGTCTCGGTTTTCTGAGCTGTTCACCGCCAAGCCAATAGCGACTTTTGGCGGGCTGATACCCATTGGGTCGTGCTGCATGTCCGTTACAATTGACAACAGGCTCTCGCCCATCACTTGTAAGTCCTCAGCACTGCAATTCGGTGCCAGAATAACGAACTCGTCTTTTGAAATGCGCGATGCGGTAAAGTCAGCGTCGCTGATAGTGGTATTGAGTTTTTTGGAGAATTGACTCACCAGCGAATCGCCTTGCTCAAAACCTTGGTTTTGGTAGGTGTCAGTGATCAAATCCACTTTTGCCATCACAAGGCCACCAATCGCAGATTCTGCCAACCAAGATTTGAGCTGACCGACGAAGAAGCTTCGATTACCCAATCCAGATACGGTATCGCGATAAGCATGCTCGCGAAGTCTGTCAGCCTCTTTCGCTTGCTGCTCAAAGTAAGCTTCAAGCTGATTGCTCATTTGGTTGATCGCCTTAACAACGGTTTTAAGCTCCGTTGTTGGCGGAAGAGGGATAGGCTCGCTATTAAACTTGTTCCGTGCGATATCCTGCGCCCGATCGGTAATGGTTTTCAACGGACGGAGTGAGCGGCTAAGTTGTATCGCAATCACGAGCATGGCGATGATAAAGAGCACGCCAATCCAAATACCCAATTGAATGGTTGCGCGCCACATTTCCCGATAGGCGTAACCTGGGTGAGAAACGACTTTTACCTCAGCAAGTTGTAGCCAACCGCTGGTGAATGTTCGTTCTTCTGTGATAACCGGGAAGAGGTCGAGTGCAATGTACCAATTTGGAACACCTTCAACAGTGACGGGATATTGTCGGACGATTTCACTGCCGTCAGACAACATTTTCAGGCGCACTTCTTGATAGAATCCGCCATCAAATAGGGCATTGATAACAGATTCCGTCGCGACTTTATCGTCATCTTCTAGGTAGGGTGCAAGCGCAAGCCCCATTGAGTTGATGGTGTTGTTCACTTCAGCAGTTTGCTGCGTGAGCAGGAAGTTTCGTGTGGTGCTAAGTTCTATCCCGGTGACCGCAAGGATCAGCAGGAAGAAGATTGCCAACATCCATGTAAATAGTTGTCGGTATAAAGTCATAGACATTTACCCATCATAGTTTTTGATCGGTCTGTTGAGTTTTACTGACCCCATCCTTTGTCGGAGATCGTTCCACAATCCCAACCGCGAAGATTTGCCCGCCAGTTCACCTTTACCGCGTTCTTTCATTAACCAAAGTCGGCTACCGTTGAAACTGTATACAGGTAGCAGATCTCGTCTTTTCGATGCTTTCAAGATCCTCGGATCGATATTGTCCAAAAGCACAGGTTCAGAGGAAGCTGTTGGGTAGTACGCAACGACCATGTGAAACTGATTAAGTTTTATTGCTTTAACGTAAACCAGTCTCAGCTTTTTATCGTCAATCCCTAACTCTCTGAGTGTGAAGTATTTAGCGATACTAAAGTCTTCACAGTCACCAGCCGCACTGCCCAAAAACTCAAGCGGTGTGGCCCAGTAGTCTTTTTTACCCCATAGATCGATATCATCAACGAAGTACAGTTGATTAAAAAAATCATTTACTGCTTCGAGCTTTTCTTGTTCGGAAAGGTTCGCAGAGTTGGCGACCACATCACGCCAAGCTGCGACTCGCTTTCCTGCTCGTTCGCCGTAAAACCCTGCCACTTTGCTGACCCAGCGCTGGTCTGTGTCGCTCGTTGCAAAAGTACTGATCGTTGGCAAAAGGAACAATAAAAACAGGGCGACCCGTTTTCGCATCAGTCTTCCTTAGTGGTTATTGTTCCCGTCGGGTAAAAATCGTCCATGCTTCTTCGATATCTCCTTTAAATCCTTTTACGCGGCCAACAACACGTCGATTGACGAGCTGGGATGTCTCTGTGGTGTCGGCCAAAACCAAATCGTCTTCACCCAGTCCAATAATGGCAAGACGGTTGGTTTCAATTCCTCTATCAACTAGCTGTGCTTTTACTGCGTTGGCACGTTGGACAGACAGTTCACTGTTGTACGAATTTGTGCCCAATGAACTTGTATGTCCTTGAAGTTCAAGAGAGGTTTCAGGATAAAGGTGAAGGAATTCAGCCATTTTGTCCAGTTCTTCACGGTAGGCAGGCTCTACAATTGCCGAGTCGTTTGCAAACTGAATCCTGAGTGAACTGTCGTTTTCAAACAAAACATAGGTAGGACACCCATCGTTATCTATCACGACAGTTTCAGGCGTGCCATCACACAAGTCTCTCGCATTGATAACGCCATCAGAGTCAGCGTCGAGTAAGTCAGAGTGCTGTTCCGCGAGCGGAGGCTCATGCGCGGAAATGGTACATCCAGAGGCGACGACGAGCAGCCCTGACAAGAGAAATACGTGTTTCATACTACTAACCTTCGTTATTAACTACAGGCTCGAGCCACTCCTGAGGCACATCAATACGTAAGGCATCGAGAAGCATGCCAGTGCTGTTTAGCACGCGGTATTTCGCATTGATGTTGGCGTAGTGAGCATCGAGATACGAGCGACGTGCTCGAACAGTTCATTCTCGGTATTCAGCAAATCAAGGAGGGTTCGACGACCGATCTTGAATTGCTTTTCATAGGCAATGACGGTTTCAGAGGCGGCATCTACATGGTCCGCGAGGTATTTTTTCTGCTCCTCTGTCAATTCATATGCACTCCACGCCAAACGGGTACTCTCGCGAAGTAAGCGGGAGGCATTGTCGAAGATGTCTTTTGATTTGTTGAGCTGATACGCACTGCGCTTGGTATTGGCCTGATCGCTTCCGCCGTTGTAGAGGTTCCATCTCACGCGCAGCATGGCACTGAACTCATCAACACTCTCCTCCACACCGTTTGCATCATCCGTCCAGCTTTGGCTCGCCTCAATGGTGAAGGTAGGGTAGAAGTTACCTTTGTTTTGACGGTATTGCGCACGCGCTGCGTCGATGTCATGGGTTGCGAGTTTGATGACAGGGTTGAGTTCATACGCGACATCTATCGCTTCTTTGAGCGAGGCAGGCAAGAACAGCGCATCCACTTCTGGATCCACTGGCGCATTGATTTCTACGCCAGCTAATCGGAAAAACTCGGTTTCCGCATCAATCACATTGCTGCGAGCAGCCAGCATATTGGTGATAGCACGAGCAACACGCGCTTCTACCTGAGACAAATCAGCCGTAGACCCAATACCTGACTCAGCACGTCGCTCTATGTCAGACTTAATCTTTTCATGCACAGCCACATTATCTTCAGATAACGCGAGCAATTGCTGAGAGAGCAAGACAGCAACGTAGGCCTCTGCAACGGTCAGCGACTTATCTTGCGCATCAGAAAGCAGTTGGAAGCGCTGTGCTTCGGCTTCGTATTCCGTCCTTTCGATATTGTTAACCGTGGTGCCGTCCCAAATCAGTTGGGTAAGGCTGAGGCTGGCATCCTTGGCGTTGAAGCTTTTGTCGCCGCTGGCTTTGGTGGTGCTGTTGTTAATGTATTCGTAGCCGTAACCCGCACTAAAATCGAGGTCAGGGTAATAGTCGCCTTGCGCGGCATCGATGTCTTGTCGGCTGCTCATAAAGTCATTGAACGCGCTTTTCAGCTCCGGATCTGTCGCGATAGTAACGGCGACAGCTTCTTCCAATGACATTGACCATGCAGGACTGCAGGCCATACCCAAGGCTGTGGCGAGAAAAAGCTTTTTCATTTTCAACATGCGACCTCCCTCAAGTGGGCAATAAGGCGACCCACAAATAATATTGTTATTCCCGCAGTGCGGATTTTTGCGCTTGTAATATCGGTTTTAGTAGGTAATCCAACACGCTTCGTTTGCCGGTAATAATGTCAGCAGAAGCGGTCATACCGGGAATGATGGGTAATTCTTCACCATCCCCAAGGTTGTTAGAAGCGGTGCGAATTTTCACCAAATAGAAGCTGTTCCCTTCCTCGTCCTGAATGGTGTCTGCACTGATGGTTTCTAAAATGCCGTCTAAACCGCCGTAAACGGTAAAGTCATAGGCACTGAATTTAACGATAGCGGCAAGGCCTGGACGTAAGAAGGCTATGTCTTGCGGTGCAATTTTGGCTTCGATAAGAAGGTTGTCTTCGCTCGGAACGATTTCTACCAAATCCATGCCCGGCTGGATAACACCGCCTACTGTGTTGACGTGCAATTTCTTGATGGTGCCGTCTACAGGGCTTACCACTACGGTACGCTCTACACGGTCTTGAAGCGTAACGCGGGTTTCAGTCATGGCGAGTAACTTGTCTTCCACGTCGTTTAATCGTTCTTGTTGCTCGGCGCGGAATTTCAGCGCGACATCTATGTGCTTGAACACCACTTCGCGCAAAGCGGAGTTGATCGAAGGGAGAGAAAGCTCTGCCGAGGACAGTTCGCGCTTGGTGTCGTTCACTTGTCGTTGCAATTTAAGCAAGTCAATTTGAGGGACGACGCCTTCATCGGCTAATGGTTTGGTAATGCTGAACTCTTCACGTGCAAAGTTGTAGCTTTGTCTGAGGTTTTGCACTCGCGCCTGCACTTCGACAAGTTCTTGTTCTTTTTGACGTATTTGTTGTGCAGTAACCGAGAGTTGGTTATCGAGGTTGTTGAGTTTTTCTCGGTATTCCGCTCGCTGACGGGAGACAGTGGCACGATGTTCATTCACGAATTCTTCTTCAAACACTAAGTCACTTCGACGGATCACCACGGCATCTTGCCAGTCGGCTTCAGGGCTCACGACAACTGAATCAACCAGTGCATGCAGTTTGACGGCGTCACCTTGTAAGCTTGTCAGTTCCTGAAGCCTCTCACGAAAGTCAGAACGGAACATGGTGTCATCGATAAGCAATAACTGCTGACCCTTCTCGACAATATCACCTTCGCGTATCAGTAATTCTTTCACCAATCCGCCTTCAAGGTTTTGTACCACTTGAAGTTGCGAGGAAGGGATCACCTTTCCCTGACCGACGGTCACTTTGTCGAGCTCAGCAAATGCCGCCCACACTGCGCTTGCCGTGATAAACGCAGCAATCACCCACAACAAAACCCGCGCACTTTTTGGTGTTGAAAGCAAAAGTGCTGCGGTTTTATCGTCGATGTAATCTAAATGTTCGCTGGCAGGAAGCCTGTCTGCTGACTTATCGCCTTTTCTCATTAATGGGCCAACCATAAAAGCAATGAAACTCGCTTACTTAAGCGTAGTTTAAGTCTGTGATTCTCACTAATTTCAGACAGTGTATAGACATTGGTTTGTCTCAACTTTCTCTAGCGTGAGAAAGTTGAGAAACTTGTATTAGTCAATTAATACGCGGGTTGGCGGGGCGTAAAGGAGGAATTTAGCCTTTAAAACTTTCTTTATCGAGATGGTGTTTTTTTAGCTTTTCATAGAGTGTTTTTCTCGCAAGTCCCAGTTCTTGCTGTACTTCTTTAAGACGACCGTTGTGGCGGTTCAGTGCATCAAACAAGATCGAACGCTCAACTTTTTGCAACCTTTCTGCAAGGGATGTGTGATCGTTTTCTTCTGTGGTGACTGAGTCTGCCAATGCTTGCTCTTCACCCATCAACACCCAACGTTCAGCAAAGTTACGAAGCTCGGTGACATTGCCCGGCCAAGTGTATTGCCCGAGCTTTTCTTTGTGCTGATTGCCAAGGTGTGGTGGTGCGATGCCAAAGCGGGATGCCGTCGTTCGCAAAAAGTTCTGACAAATAAGGTAGATATCATCAACCCTTTCTCTGAGTGGCGGAAAGTGTAGGGTGATGCTGGATAAGGTTTCGTAGAGGTTTTGATCGAAGGTTTGTAGCCTGACGCATTGCTGTAAATCGACGCGTGTTGAGACGATGACTCTGGGAAAGGAATGACCATCGCGCAGTTTCTTTGCAAGTTTTCGTTGAACCGTCATCGGCAAGGCTTCTATCCCGTCGATAAACAAGGTGCCGCCTCCTGCCGCTTTAAACTTGCCTTGTTTACCGCTGCTCGAAACGGCGGCCTCGCTGCTCGAACCGAAAAGCTCATGTTCAACACTGGTGTCAGGCACGAGTCGGCATTTTAGGCTGACAAAGGGTTCATCCTGCTTGTCACTTTGGTCGTGCATCCACCTTGCGGCTAGCTCCTTACCTGTGCCGCGCTCACCGTGCATGAGTAAGCAACTGTCTTTGTCTTTGAGGTAGGACAGCGTGCGCCTGAGTTGTTTGATTTCTTCGCAATTCCCCAAAATTCGCGGGCCGGGGGCACTTTGCTGCTCCAACTCTCGGCGAAGTTCGCGGTTTTCGATAACAAGGTTTCGCTTATCCAAGCCTCGCCGAATCACGTCTAACAGATGATCGGTCGAAAACGGTTTTTCCAAAAAGTCGTACGCGCCGCCACGCATGGCGGAAACGGCCGTCGAGATATCGCCATGGCCAGTCAGCATGACAATCGACAGCTCCTTATCGATGGAAAGGGCATGGTGAAGAAACGCAATGCCGTCCATCTGGGGCATGTTGATATCAGAGATGATGACACCTTCAAAGGTGTTATCTAGTTGCGCCAATGCATCACGGGCTGTAGAGAAGGCTCTTGGAATAAAGCCTTCGATGTCGAGCGTTTGACTCAAAGAGTCTCGGATTGACCGCTCGTCATCAATGATCCAAATCTCTTTCGTCATGGTCTGAAGTCCCTTCAATAAAACGTGGAATGGTGACGACAAAGTCAGCACCACCCGTGGCATGATCCTGCGCTTGCAGGTCGCCATCAAAGCTTTCAATAATTCGACGACTGATGGTTAATCCCAATCCGAGTCCATCTGTCTTTGTTGTAAAGAATGGCGAGAAGATACGCTTTTTGGTGTCGTTATCCATGCCGGGGCCGTTGTCCCAAACGTGAATGGCGATACGATCTTTCATCACTTCGGCGTGAATGCCTATTCTTGGATCGTCAATGTGAGAAAGTGCCTGCGCGGCATTGCTCATCAAATTCAGGATCACTTGCTCAAGCTGAACCGGATCCGCTTTTACGATCAGATCTTCCGTTGGCAGTGCACACTGAATGTGGATCCCTTTCTTAATGAAACTGGCTTCTGACAGCGCGAGCGACGCTGAAATCACAGCACCAACATCAGCGCGGTTTCGCGTGCTTTCATCCTGTTTTCTCGCAAACACTTTAAACCGAGCAATGATGTCCGCAATCAATCCAATCAATTCGTTTATCGTGGTTAGATTGTTTTCAACATCCTGATACCGCGCTTTTTCCATCAGTTTTAGGCTGTTTTCGGTGTACGTTCTCATGGCAGCAAGGGGCTGATTTATCTCGTGATTAATGCTGGCCGACATTTCTCCCAACATGGCGAGTTTTGCCGCTTGAATCAGCTCAGACTCCGTTTGTCTTAGTGCCGCTTGCGCCTTCTCATATTGCTCGATGCTGGCTCGTAGGGCAGTGTTGGTTTCCTCCAACGAGGCTGTCCGAGTAGCGACTTTGATCTCCAGTTGGTCATTGAGCTTTGCTAGTTGCCTGCGTGTGCGCACGTTTTGAAGCCAGGCCGCAATCACCAGTACTAAAAGCGCATAGAAGAGGACGAAAATGCCGCTTGCCTGAATGACGACCGGGAAAGAGGCGGAAACGGGCGTAAAGCCAAAAATTTGCCAACCTTCTGTCCCCAAGGGGGTGGTCGACACCAACATCATTTCCCGCTCTTGCGCGCTGTTTGAAATAGATAACTTGTTCTTCTCTGACAATACGTCAGCGTTACGGTATGTGGTGAGGCTACGAAGCTTGGTATCACCATAGCGTCGAGAATCGCGAATCGCTTTCTTTTGGGGTTCAGTAAGCAGGGTGAGTGACTGATACAGCCAATCATCACGCGAGCTATAAAAAATGACGCCAAGGGGATCTGCAATCAAATAGTCGAACTGCTGTTGATTCCAGATACGGTCGATTATCGACAAATCCACTTTAAGGGTGAGTACACCCGTCACCGTCTCGCCGTCGATGACAGGGTAGGAGAAGTAGTATCCACGCTTATCAGACACCACGCCCAGCGCATAGTATTGGCCTTTTTGGCCTTGTATGGCTTGCTGGAAATACGGGCGGTAGTGATAGCTATGGCCGACAAAGCTTCGCTCTGAGTGAACATTGCTCGACGCGACCGTCATTCCGTTGCGGTTCATCAAATAGAGGACATCACTGTTGAGGCGCGCGTTCCAATCGCTCAACAACGCATTGGTTTCATCAAAGAGTCGCTCGCTTTCTGGTGCCCGCAATAGCCGTTTTAGTCTGGGGTCAGCGGATAAGACAACGGGAATTTCACTGTAACGCGCCAGCTCTGCGGCGAGCTTTTCTTGCAGTTGATAAACATCCGTTTCGATTTTTTGTACGTAGCGTTTTTCAATGGAGAAATAGGTAAATGAAGCGACAAAGGCGGTGAGAACGAGCCCGACAAGGGCAACCGTAAAGATAATGAGGCGCTTCTGCATAATATCCTTCGTTGGCTAAGGCTGAGTCCAGATGGGCTTTTCACTTGAGAAAACCGTCAGTGCGCAGCAAAATGGAGAAAAATCGTTACTCGGAGCTCCAGATGGATTTGTTTGATATTCGAAGAGAATATAACCAAGGCGGATTAAGACGCAAAGACCTGCCTGAAAACCCTGTTGAATTCTTTGAGCATTGGCTCAAACAGGCCATCGACGCCGGGTTGCCTGACCCGACAGCCATGACCGTGGCAACCGTTGATGAGGATGGTCAGCCGTTCCAGCGTATTGTTTTGCTTAAGCACGTCGATAACGATGGCTTTGTGTTCTACACCAACCTCGGCAGCCGCAAAGCCAAGCAGTTGGCGCACAATGCAAAAATTAGCCTTCATTTCCCTTGGCATACATTAGAGCGTCAAGTACACATTACAGGTACGGCCGAAAAACTTGGCAAACTGGAAGTGATGAAGTACTTCCTCTCTCGTCCCAAAGAAAGCCAACTTGCAGCGTGGGCAAGCCACCAAAGTGAGCGTCTGTCTGCGCGCTCTGCGTTGGAGGGCAAGTACATGGAGTTGAAAAAGCAGTTCGAAAAAGGCGAAGTGCCAGTTCCAACTTTCTGGGGCGGTTTTCGTGTGAAGATCTCTTCAATGGAATTTTGGCAAGGTGGCGAACACCGACTGCATGACCGCTTCATTTACCAAGATGAAGACCACGGCAAATGGGAAATCGAGCGCTTGGCTCCTTGATATCCGCACAAAAGAAAAAAGCAGCGTAAGCTGCTTTTTTTATTCCTCGATAATAAGGCTAAATTGCTGCTTTAAAAGTGATTTTGGAATTCTAGAGCCAATGCCGAGTTCCAATGCCTTATCCACGAGTTCTGTTTTACTCTCCGCACCCAATTTAATACGAAGGTTGGCGAAGTGGTTTTCGATGGTCTTTACCGACACACCAAGCATTTGTGCAATAAACTGGGGTTTTTTACCGTAGAGGTGAAGGAAGAGTACCTCTGACTCACGTTTTGACAGCAGGCCTTTTGCTGCAACGTCTCGCGAGCGGTCTTTTGCTTTGACGTTGGTCCCTGCCAATTTGCAGATCCAAGCACCGATATCCAATAACGCACTCTCGTCTATCGATTCCCAATTAAAGATAACGCCTAAGACATTACCCGCCTCATCATACCAAGGCACTTTCGTGACGATGTGCGCCTGCCAACTGCCATCGGCATAAGGGTGAACGTTAAGGATGCGAATTTGACGTTTGGTTTTGATCACCCGCTCGTCTTGATAGTTGAAGTTCTCAGCGTATCTAGCGAGCTCGGGAGAAAGTTCACAAATGGTTTTTCCTATCAAGGCATCTTGAGAGTCAATACCAATGAGATCGGCGTAATTCTTATTTACATAGACAAATTTGGAGTCTTTATCTTTACAGCCCCAACAACCGGGGAGCTGCTCAAACAGCGAAATTTGTGTCGAGGGTATAGGGGTTGCGATGTCCATAGGGAAGGCTGAATAACTCGGTTAAGTGACAGTGTATTGTAAAAGTGGGGCGTGTTACATGGCTTGTATCACAAATTGGATGTCGTCGAATAAAAAAACCGGCTCGTAGGGAGCCGGTAAAAACAAGAGTTTACTCCGAAGAGTGAAATCCTGTACGACGTGTAGAAGAGGCCATCTATCGTAACGCTCGAGGGTATTCACGAGACGATAAGATGGATCACCGAGGTAAATTTCAGTGATGAAACAGATGGATACTGCAATATCCGCTGTTCGATGTTTAATATACTCAGTCGCCAGAAATTCGGGCAGGGGGGAAATGTACTATTTCGTAGTTTATTAATAGGCAATGCCTTTCCTGTCGGGGTTAATGCCCCTAAAGGCCTTGAATTTACTGGTCATAAGCATTGAGTCATAAACAAAAAAAGCCCACTTTCGTGGGCTTTTTTCGGGACGAGGTTATTAAGAAACGCTAAATTTGGCGTACAACGCGGAAACCGAGGTAGTTAGCACTGAGGTCAGATTTCAGCTCAAGGCGCTCTGATACGCGAGCACTGCTCGGTGAGAAGCTCCATGCGCCGCCTCTTGCTACAGGAGCTTGGCTTTCCGCCCACTCCCAAACATTCCCTGCGGTGTCATAAATACCAAATGGGTTTGCAGGGAAGCTGCCAACAGGGGAGGTACTTTTGTTCGACCACTCTGAGCCGCTCCACCCTGTGTTTGCATTACCCACACCAATGTCGTTGCCCCACCAGTAATCGGATTCGCGACCTGCTCGTGCTGCAACTTCCCACTGCACTTCTGAAGGCAAGGTATAGTTAAAGCCCGTTTGGGTGCTCAGCCATTTAGAGTATGCCATGGCATCTTCGTGTGTGATGCAAACGACTGGTGAGTTGTCGGTTTGAGAAAAACCCGGTTTACGCCAGTGATGGTTCAGAAGCTGTTTAGGCTCACCATTTTCCAGCGTTGTACAACCTTGGCCTTCTTCAGCACCCGTCACATAACCGGTTGCTTTGACAAACTCGCCAAACTGCTTCACCGTGACAGGCGTTGCTGCAATAGAGAATGGCTGATCGACCACCACTGATTGCTTGGCGTCAAACCCGACACGATATTGCCCTGCGCCGACAACAACCATTTGAGGTGCTTGTCGATTATTAGTGAGTTTGTCAGCGAATTGCTTTCCCGGCTGAGGCTGGTTCTCCTGCTCTTTGAGGTTTGCCCAAATCACCGAGTCTTTGTTCATGTACATCTGGCGGCTGTACGATTCAAACCCTGGCTTATCAACTGATAGCTGGTGTTGACCTGCTGGCAGCATGATTTCCACTGGTGTAGAACCGTAGGTGACGCCGTTGATGGTCACGTTGTCTTCATAACGGTTAGAGCGGATCTTCACATTCACCCAACGCTTAGCCTGCTGCTTAGGAGCGGCTTTCGCGTGGTAAAAGGCTTTTCCACGCAGTACCGCTCCGCGAAGTCGAGCAGCTTACAGGCCGCATCCTCATCCGGTTGGCTGCGCATCTCTGCTTGCATACGGGTGATGTAACGGTTTGAGCCGCTAAAGCCACTGTCTACAACATTGTTGTTCATCACATGAATATTGAAAGACACGCGGTTTGCGTTGAGTTTCGCTGTGGTGGATTCAGTGACGTTTTCAAGAACTTGAGATTGGAAAGTGTTTACCGCTTTTTGCATGGTCAAGGTTTTACCTTGATTTGCACAAGCTGCAAGCGTCAAAGATTCACTACAAGTAATGGTATGAACGACTTCAATGGTGTCTGCAAAGGTCAGCTCTTGGCGAAGACGTTTAACGCGCGCTTCTTTTTTCGCTTCTTGCAGATTTTCCATTGCGCTCATCAGCAATTGTTTCTGGCGGTTCTCGCCTTCAACAATACGCTGTTGCTCAGACACGGCTTGATCATTGGTCAGTGTGTCACTTTGGTTTTGTTTAACCGCGTTCCACGCAACCTGATAGTCGTCTCTGTATTGTGTTAAGTCAGTATCTGGATTTTCAATTAAACGGCGGAATTGCTCGTCCAGTCGTTCTTGAGCCAGCGTACGTTTCTTTTCGAGTTCGATAGCACTTTTTGCCAGTGTTTCGCGCTCGGCTAACAAGGCATCCAGCTTATCTCTCTGTGTTTGCAGGTTTTGTGCGTGTGAGCTAATTTCACTTCTTTTATCCGCTAGCTTCTGTTCCAACGCAACAACGGGATCGTCAGTCGCGACTGTGGCTTCATTGGCAAGCGATTGACTGCTAAGAAGTATTGGCGTTAACGCAAGAACCAGAGCGGTGATGCGATTACTTTTCATAAGTCCCTTGCTTATTTTCAGAATTTCTTAAGAAAACCTTTGTCCCAAATTGCTACATTAACATGGTTATGTTAATTCGCTTCGTCATGATACTAATTATTTGACGCTTATCGTTATTATTCAAATTCTTTATTTTGACTGGCGACTCAATAATTAATGCAAGCATTCGCGCTCACGGGTAAATGATAATTTGTAAAATAAAAAATAACGTTTTAATTGACGCTTTATTTTAATTTAACGTCATTTATTTGGCGTAATTCGTACGCTGTTTGTTTGCGATATCCCACGTTTAGATGAAACACCAAGGATCACTTTTCACCGGAACGATGATCATGAAAAGATCGTTGATGAAATATCACGAAAGCATGATCAAGCGATGTAATTCATGTTTTTGCACTGATTAAAATGCCTTTAAATCCTTTTATTACAAACGGATAGTGTGGTTTTTGTATGTTGTGCATTCAATTTGTAAGAGCTGAAAGCATGGGAACACAGCGTAAGAATGGAGAGATCCTCCTCAGTTTTTCAATCAAAATGACGTTCGCCGTAGTTTGTACACCACTTGATCATGTTTCCGGGATGATTTTGCTTCTCGATTCTCCCCTAGCCATGGCAAAATAGCCCCGTCTTTTCTTTCTAACGTTTTTGTCATGGCATCAGAACTCAAGCACTCTCAGGTTATTGCTTTGCCCAGTGATACGTCGCTTCATGCGCACGATTACCGGCAGGTTGTGATCGGTTTGCAAGGGCAAACAGAGTTCGAGCTATCGGGCCGCGGCAACCTTGTGGGTCCCGGGCAGGGCTGCTTGGTGTCTGAGTCCGAACTGCACGCATTTTCCGGTATCGGGCAAAATGAGATTTTGGTGATCAATTTGCCAGAGTCGGTGCTGCATGGCGAAATCACCATGAAACAGAAAGTCGAAACCTTGTTTCGACGCGATGCGTACTTCCAACTCGACAATCAAGCGCAGACGCTTGTTCGCGCCTTATCCGCCGAGATGGTCGCGAACCCTGAAGATCAACTACTTGGCCGAGCGTGTGCCGATACCTTACTTTGCGTGATGGAAAGGCATTTACGCGATCAACTACCGACTATCCGTCAACATCACCGTCTAAATATGGACGTGCTTGATCTTTACATCCGACAGCACATCAACCGCAAAATCAGTGTTGCTCAGATGGCGGGATCCGTCTTCTTGGCTGAGAGTCAATTTCATCACCTGTTCAAGTCTCAAATGGGCATGACACCGCACCAATATGTCTTGCGTAAGCGTTTTGAGCTGGCACAAGAGCTTCTGTGCAACAGTGACATGAGCCTTTCTCAAATTTCTGATAGCTGTGGCTTTGCTTCTCAAAGCGGTTTTACCTCAGCGTTCTCCCGATTTTTTGGTGTTTCGCCAGCGCGATACCGCCAGCAACACTGATCTGCATCATTAAACCCTAAAAAAATTGTTACTAATCGCAACAGGCGAGGGTTCTCTGTTTGTTAATCAACGGAGTTTTTTGCAATAATGCCGCAGAATTTTGAAAGACTCCCAGCCGTGTCCTACCTAGAATCGGTCGTTATTCTAACATATATGTAACATATGCCACTGCCTCGTGGTTGAAGGAGAGAGGATCCTGCTTATGTTAAAAGCGACCGATGTGTTGGACCCAAGCCATGTCGGGCAATCGCCGATGGCATTGTGGCCAGACGTGTCTGCACATTATTGTGTGGATGAAGCTGCTTTGCTTGAACACTTGTTGTTGTTGGCGACACCGTCTGATGAAGAGCGTGCTGCGACCGAACAGTCTGCGACTGCGCTTATCGAAAAAGTCCGATCGGACAAAAATGCCATTCAAATGATTGATGCGCTTTTGCTGGAATACAGCTTGGATACCCGTGAAGGATCTTGCTGATGTGTCTGGCAGAGGCGTTAATGCGCGTTCCTGACGCAAAAACCGCTGATGCGCTTATTCGCGATAAGCTGGGTGTGGCGGATTGGAAAGCGCACCTTAAAAACTCTGATTCTCTCTTCGTCAACGCGTCTACCTGGGGGCTGATGCTTACGGGCAAGGTCGTCAATGTGGACGAACGTGAAGAAGGCGGTGCGTCCAAAGTGCTTAACCGTCTGGTGAACAAGATGAGTGAGCCTGTGATTCGTCAGGCCATGCATCAAGCCATGAAGATCATGGGGCATCAATTCGTCCTTGGGCGCGACATTGATGAAGCGCTGGATAACGGCCGATCACCGCGTCAGCAAGGCTTTACCTATTCTTTCGACATGTTGGGTGAAGCGGCACTCACCACATCCGATGCCAAAAAGTACTTTGATGATTACATGTTGGCGATTGAAACGGTGGCTCGCCACCTTGATGAGGCAAGGGGCCTGCACCTTCGGTTTCTATCAAGCTCTCTGCATTGCACCCGCGTTATGATGTGGCAAACAAAGACCGTGTGATGACCGAGCTGTTCGACACTGTGCTGACGCTGCTTGTGAAAGCCAAAACACTGGGCGTCGCCATTACAATCGATGCCGAAGAGGCCGACAGGCTTGAACTTTCGCTGTCGCTTTTCGAAAAGCTGTTCACCCATGCAGACATTAAAGGCTGGGGTCAGTTTGGGCTAGTGGTTCAAGCTTACTCCAAACGCGCACTGCCCGTCATCGTGTGGTTGGCTTCGCTGGCGAAAGCCAATAACACCAAAATCCCAATGCGTTTGGTGAAAGGCGCGTACTGGGACAGTGAAATCAAACTGTCTCAGCAAAAAGGGTTGTCAGGCTACCCTGTCTTCACCCGTAAAGAGGGGACGGATGTCTCTTACCTCGCTTGCGCTCGCTTCCTGCTTTCTGAACACGTTAGCGAACTGATTTATCCGCAATTTGCTAGCCACAATGCGCAAACCATCGCCGCTATTCAAGCCATGGCCAAACATGGCAACTATGAGTTTCAGCGTTTGCATGGTATGGGCGATGCGCTTTACCACCATGCCAAAGTGACCTTTGGCCAACCTGTCCGTATTTATGCGCCTGTCGGAAGCCACAAAGATCTGCTTCCTTACCTTGTTCGTCGTTTGTTGGAGAACGGAGCGAACAGTTCGTTTGTGCACCGTCTGGTCGATGCACGATGTCCAATCAGTGATTTGACCCAGCATCCCGTCGATGTGTTGCGCGCGAAACCAACGCTCAACAACACGCGAATCCCACAGCCAATCGAGATTTTTGGCGATTCGCGCAAAAACTCAAAGGGTGTTGCGACCGACATCGAAAGCGAGTGGAGCGTTTACCATGATGATGTGAATCGCTACATGGACAAGCGTTGGCAAGCAGGGCCGATTGTTGATGGTCAAAAACGCACAGGGGCGGATCATCGCGTTGTCGCGCCATACAATCACGGCATTGATGTGGGCGAAATTGCATGGTCAACCGTCGATGACGTTGACCGCGCCATGACTTCAGCGCAGCAGAGTTTCTCCGATTGGAATGCGCTTTCTGTTGAACAACGAGGTAAGTACTTACTGATGCTTGCTGATAAGCTCGAAGAGAATCTTGGCGAGCTGGTGGCCTTGTGTCACCAAGAAGCAGGCAAAACCATTCACGACAGCATTGATGAAGTGCGTGAGGCTGTCGACTTCTTACGCTACTACCCATTGCAAGCGCAAAACGTGTTAGTTGAAAACAGCGTATTCACACGCTTTGATGGCAAGGTCGTTTCACTCACCCGAGAAGGGCGAGGTGTCTTCACCTGTATCAGTCCGTGGAACTTTCCGCTGGCCATTTTCATTGGGCAAATCTCTGCTGCGCTTGTCACAGGCAACACAGTAGTAGCAAAACCGGCCGAGCAAACGTCATTGATTGCTTGTCGTACTATCGAGCTTTTACTTGAAACCGGCATTCCTTCTGGGGTGATCCACTTACTGCCAGGTAAAGGCAGTGAAATTGGGCAGGCACTGACGCAAGACGTTCGCGTTGCAGGCGTGGCATTTACCGGGTCGACCCCAACCGCGCAGCGCATCAATCAAACGCTTGCTGCTCGCGATGCTCTGCCCGTGCCGTTTATTGCCGAAACGGGCGGTCAAAACGCCATGTTGGTCGACAGTACCGCATTGCCAGAGCAAGTGGTCAGAGATGTATTGCGCTCGGCGTTTGCTTCTGCTGGTCAACGCTGCTCTGCGCTTCGTGTCCTTTATCTGCAAGAAGACGTTGCTGACCGCATCATCAGTTTGATCAAAGGTGCAATGGCAGAGATGCAAGTGGGCTTGCCTTACCTGCATCAAACTGATGTTGGCCCAGTGATCGACGAGCAGGCGCAAGCCAAGCTACAAAATCACATCAACAATCTGTTTAAACGCAGCACCTTTATTGCTAAAGCCCCGATGGACAGCAATGTGCGTCTGGGGACCTACATTGCACCCGTAGCGTTTGAAATTGACAGTATTTCTGAGCTGACGGAAGAGCACTTTGGCCCAATCCTTCATGTTGTTCGCTACAAAGCGGATGCGCTGGATAAAGTGATTGATGACATTAATCACGCAGGTTTTGGCCTCACTCTCGGTATTCATAGCCGTAACGAAAGCACCTATCGCTACATCGAATCCCGTACCCGAGTGGGTAACAGCTACATCAACCGTGACCAAGTCGGGGCGGTTGTAGGTGTGCAGCCATTCGGGGGACAAGGCCTTTCTGGTACTGGCCCGAAAGCGGGTGGTCCGCATTATCTATTCCGTTTCACTCGCGAGGAGATGTCAGCATGACCCAGAGTAACGAAATCATGATGGCTCAGGTTGAAGGTGCTGCGACACAAAGCTTAGCCGTGTGGGATGCGTGGAATGCTATCGGTGTCGAGGTTCGCAGTGAGCTTTTGATGCAATGGGCAGATGCGCTCTCTGTAAGAGGAGAAGCATTTGAACAGGCTGCTGCCCTTATTCGTTTTCAGGCTGAAAGTGCGAACGCTTTAATTGGACCTGTCCACGATATGCCTGGGCCAACTGGCGAAACCAATGAGCTTTATACCTCAGGACGAGGGCTGTTTATCGTCGGTGGTGATGAGGCGTTAACCTTGACGGCCTTGGCTGGCCAATTGGCAGCCGCGTTGGTTGCGGGCAACTGCGCTCTGCTCGTTGTGCCGACGACCTTAAAAGCAGGTGCAGATGCCTTGTTGGCAGATTTTGTCAAAGTCAGCTCACAAGATCGTTTGGTGCAATGCCTTGAAGAAAACACTTTAGAAACAGCAATGGCAACCGCGCCGATCAGCGGTGTGGCAGTTGTTGCTGATGATGCAACCTTGGTTGCATGGAACCGAAAACTGGCTGCACGAGAAGGCGTATTGGTCCAGTTCATTGCTGAAAGCAATGGGACACAATTGCCGCTTATCGCGTCGCCGACTTACCTTCTTCGCTTTATCACTGAGCGAACAAGAACCATAAACATCACCGCCGTGGGTGGCAATGCCACGCTTCTGGAACTCGGTAGTGGTGAACATTAAATCTAACGCAATCCGGAATTGGGCACTGGATATAGTGCCCGAAGTTATTGAGGGAAATTCGAATGATTGAAAACAGCTTTGCAATCAGTGCCACGTTTATCGTGTACCTGATTCTTATGCTTGCCATTGGTGTGTACGCGTATAAACGCACCGCTAACTCAGAGGACTACTTCTTGGGCGGTCGCTCATTGGGTCCTTGGCCTGCAGCATTGTCTGCGGGCGCGTCTGACATGAGTGGTTGGTTGCTGCTTGGTCTGCCGGGCTATGCCTATGCCGCGGGTATTGAATCGCTGTGGCTGGCAGGTGGTTTGTTAGCGGGTACTTACTTAAACTGGCTGATTTGTGCAAAAAGACTTCGTACCTACAGTATTGAAGTAGACAATGCGCTGACTATCCCCGAATTCTTGTCGCGTCGCTTTGAAGATAAATCGAAATTGCTTCAGACCATTTCGGCATTCTTCATCCTGCTGTTTTTCCTTTTCTATACCAGTCTGGCTTGGTAGCGGGCGGCAAATTGTTTGAAACTGTGTTTGGCCTTGAGTACAGCACGGCAGTGATCATCGGTACCGTTTGTGTAGTGTCTTACACCTTGTTTGGTGGCTTCTTGGCGGTATCTTGGACTGACTTGGTGCAAGGCCTGCTCATGGCGGCAGCACTGATGATCGTGCCCATTGCGACCATGGAAGGATCATTTACCGATCTTCCTGCCGCACTGGAAGCGAAAAACCCAGAATTGCTGACTCTATTCCACGACATCAGCGGCCAGCCGTTGTCTTGGATTGCGATAGTGTCGCTGGTGGCATGGGGTCTGGGCTACTTTGGTCAGCCTCATATTCTTGCTCGTTTCCAAGCAACGCGCAGCAACCATGACATCACCGCAGCGCGTCGTATCGCTGTGGGTTGGAGTGGTATCTCTATGGCGGGTGCCGTATTGATCGGTCTGGTGGGTATCCTTTACGTTGATAAACACATGGGTGGTCAACTGGCCGATGGCGAAACCATCTTCATGTTCCTAGTGAATGCAGCGTTCCACCCAATCGTTGCAGGTATCTTGCTGGCGGCGATTCTGGCGGCGGTAATGAGTACTGCGGACTCTCAGCTACTGGTGTCTTCTTCTGCGCTGGCAGAAGATTTCTACAAGCAAGTGTTCCGTCCTGACGCTTCAACCAAAGAAGTGGTAATGGTAGGTCGCTTTGCGGTTATCGGCATTTCTATCGTTGCGCTAATGTTGGCGATGAATCCAGACAGCACAGTTCTGGGTCTGGTGTCTTACGCATGGGCAGGCTTCGGTGCGGCATTTGGTCCTGCGCTGTTGCTGGCACTGTTCTGGAAAGACATGAACCGCAACGGTGCGCTGGCAGGTGTGATTGTCGGTGGTGTAACCGTGGTGGTGTGGAAACAAATCACGGGCGGCATCTTCGATCTGTATGAAATCGTCCCTGGCTTTATCTTCGCGTGGATTGCGATTGTGGCTGTCAGCAAACTGACTGGCGGTGCAAGCGACAGCGTGATGCAAAAATACGATGACTACGAAAACAGCCTGAAAACGCTGCCGTAATCTCTCGTAATACGAAAAAGGACGCCTTAGGGCGTCCTTTTTTGTGTCTAATTAATTATGCCCAACTGTTACATAGCGGCAGGCGTTCCAATAAGGAAGAAAGCTCGCCCATCGAATGCACTGAGCGCACTAAGGGGTGGTCGACGGCCTGTTTGTTGGCTGTGTTGAAGTAGACGGTGCGAATGCCTGCATTGATGCCCGCTTCGACGCCGAGCAAGGTGTCATCAACAAACAAACACTCTTGAATGGGCGCGGCCATGTTCATGGCTGAGTAATGCAAAAGATCCGGTGCAGGCTTCCAACTGTTGGCATCAAACGCACTAAAAAGCTTGCCTCGGAAGTGCGGCATCAAGCCTGTCATTTGCAGCGTCATTTCCATTTTGCTGACTGGCCCGTTAGATGCGACGCAGATATCGACGCCAATGTTTTCAAGCATGTTGATGACATCGGGCACACCATCAACAGGTTTAAGGTCTCTATCGAACAAGGCTGCGCATTTGTCGCGATAAAGCGGCTCCAAATCATCCAGCGATATCGTCAGGCCGTATCGCTCACAGGTTTGCATAAGGATATCGGCGAGTTTTCCGCCCTGAAAATGGTCAAGACATTCCTGAAGATCAAGGGTGACACCATAGTGAGAGAAGACCTCTACCATGGCCATCTGACAGAGCACTTCACTGTCAACCAGCGTGCCATCGCAGTCGAAGATGACGCAGGACAACGGAGTTTCAAAGTCAAAAGCATTCATTTGATTTCAGTACACCTTGTTGAGCGAAAAAGGTCGTACTGTAATCCTTGCTCTGACCAAGAAATCCGACAACGTGGGATCTTAGAAACTGTTAGATACGTCTTGCCTAAGATGCTGTTTGGGGACAAAAATCAATGCTGGGTCTGATTTTATTAAGAGTGAGACATGCCGAAAAGGACGGTGTTAAACCCTATTTTGTGCTTTCGTGTGCGCCATAAAAATTGCGGAACGATGATCAAGAAGATTTTGCCCCCTTCTAACCGAGGATCCTGCAACATCAAATCATAGGTTTATGGTACTTTAGTTGTGTTATCACTCATGGAAAGACAAGGAGAGTATAGATGTACGCACATGTGTGGAAGCGAGGTGAAAGTCTGTCGCTGCCTGTGGGAAAGGTGGTTTGTATTGGTCGTAACTATGTCGAGCATGCTAAAGAGTTGGATAACCCTATCCCTGATGAACCAGTACTCTTTTTAAAACCTCAAACATCGCTTGTGGGTGCGGAAGATGCGCTTGAGTTATCTGATAAGCTTGCGCCGATCCATTACGAAGCAGAACTCTCCATTTTGATTGGAAAAGCACTGACAAAGGCATCTGAAAAGGAAGCGGTCGATGCAATAGCAGGCATTGGTGTTGCGCTTGATTTAACGCGCCGTGAGACCCAGTCGGCGTTAAAAGCAAAAGGGCTTCCTTGGGAGTTGGCGAAAGCGTTTGACGGCAGTTGTGTGCAAAGCCCGTTTATCCCTCTTGAACATGACTTGACGGCAATCCGTTACGGGCTAGATATTAACGATGACGCCAAGCAACGTGGCGATACGTCCATGATGATAACGCCAGTGGCGGCACTCCTCAGTCATGTCTCCCAGTATTTCACTCTGCTGCCAGGCGACATTGTGCTGACGGGGACGCCAAAAGGGGTAGGTCAGCTTCATGGTGGAGATGCGCTGACCTTAACCTTAGAGGGTGAAACACTCGCAACGTTTAGCTGTGTGAGTGTGCCTTAAACAGATACGGAAACAGTGCGCGTTTTTCACTGTCAGAAAGCGCGCAGACACGGTCTATATTGATGTCCGGAATGGCCTCGGCATCGCCGCCATAATATTTCAATGCTTTCTCGATACTCGCTTCGCGGATCAGATGAAACACAGGATACGGCGATCGGTTGGTGAGGTTGCTGTCCTCTTCCGGCTCTGCGTCTGCAAAGCAGTAGTCAGGATGGAAACTGGCGATCTGGTAGGTGCCGCGCCAACCGAACTGATCGATCAGCATGTCAGCCACATCCAAAAACTGGTTGTAGTCATCGAAATCTTGAAAGCAGTTTGGTGTTACGACCAAGGTTGTTTCGAGATCGGCGACCTCGCTGTTGTCCAACAGCGTCAGTTCAGTAATGATGGATTCCATCACTGCTTGATCGTCGGTGGCGTCACATACTTCAATTTTGATTTGTTTATTGCGTTGAGGCTTTGCTGCGAAAGGGCAAAGGTTTAATCCAATCACCACTTTTTCTAACCACGCGGTGGTCTGTTCTTCTACGTGTTGGATGGATGCGTCGGAATGCATGCTCGGGCCCCTTTCTTGGTATGAGGGAGATGTTAACGACTCTGAGAAGAAAACCCAATCTACAGTGACAAATTTACACTGCAAATTGGGTGTGTTTGTTGCTTATTTGGTCTCGACTGGCTCAACCCAAGCTTTGGTGCCCCACAAAGGTACGGTAGACAGGCTGTGCTTGAAACTGCCCTCGGTTTCCTTAGTGGTATAAGACAGGTACAACAGCGTTTGGCTTTCTGGGTCGAAGATGCGTCGTACTTTCATGGTTTTAAAGAAGATGCTTTTCGATTTCTTGAAGACCACTTCACCCGATGCACTTTTATCAATCTTTGCGATCATCTCTGGCGTTATGTCGCCCGTTTGGCGACAGGAAATGGAGCTATCACTTGGGTCTGACAAGCTCAAATTCGCTTCGATAGACGCGATATGGCAGGTAACGCCTGTCACCACCTCATCTTGTAGTGAAGAGATCTTGATGTCTTTCATGGTGAATAAGCCCAGTGACACATCGCCGACTTCGTCATCGGAGCAACCGACCAATGCGACAGAAAGCAGTGAAACGGCAAGAAGGGGACGAACGTTTTTCAATCCGGCCAATGAAGATAAGCGACGAAACATTGATAGATACCTGCAAGTCGTTGTTAGTGGAGTCTGGCTGGCACTGTAGCAGTGCTCATAGTCAATTGTCTAACGACGACTTGTGATAATCATGAATCGTCACGCGGTGTTAATCGAATTGCGCGTCGCCAGGTCGTCTGTCCAAGGTTTCTGGGTTAAAGGTAAGCAGTTCGTCATAGGCGTCGCAATAGCTCGCTGTCAGGTTGTACTTCTCACGTGCCGCCTCAATTTTGCGTTCGGCGATGCGACGCTTGTCAGCACCATTTCGGTTTGAGCTGAAAATACGTTGTTGAGTGAACAGTTCTTGGGTGAATTTCTGTTTGCAGATGGTCTCATTACGCTCTGTCACCACCTCGCCGAGCTTTTCTCTGTCGGCTAAAGCGTGTGTTGGCAAAATAAATAATCCAATTAGTAGCGATTTTACAAGTAGATAGCGCATATCCATGACCCCACATTGTGACTACACCTATAAAGATAGTTCACACCCATTTGTCTCTCAACTGAGATGGGAAGACATTTTAACGATTAATTTTTGGCAGTTTTGTGATGTCTAAAACTGGGCGGATCGTGGGGTAAACAATGGCGTTGGATTGCTTGTTTTCTGTGCGGGTTAACATTCCTGCGAAAAGAAGGATGAAGCATTGCGCGGTTTGGCGTTATCTTCTTATTTTTCAAGGAATGACGATAATTCAAAAGATGCAAAAACAGGTTAATAACGCTTACCTGCAGCTTTTCATGCGGGAATCTAAGACAGCAGCAATGCTGACTCTCGACAAACTCCCCGATGTTTCAGATGTTGACGCCATTGCCCTGTTTGACTGGATGGCCAGCAAACGCTCTTTTTCTGCGTCAGAACTGAAAGGTCACCGTTACATTAAAACGTGCAGCGCAGGCTATATCACAGAGCTATGTCTGAATGACGATGGCACCTTGGATGAATATACCCTTTTCAATCGTCTTCCCACCGTGGGCACTTGGAAGCTTGAGCAAGGGATTTTGGAACTTGAGATTAGAAAGGGCGACAACACATACCACAGTCGTGTGATTGCCAATAAAGCCGTTAACATCCACTCAGCGATCGAATACAAAAACGGTGAATTGCACTCTTACCTGAAGCTTGCCCAAGTGATGCCGGTGGCAGAAAGCGCATAATTTTTCGTTCACCTTTCCCACGTGTTTTCAGTGATAAAAGCCAACGCTCTGTTGGCTTTTTCTTTTCTAATTGCTCGCCTTTTCATCGACTCTTTACGCCATTTGTAAATCGCAACATTTGTTTGCGAGTTTGTTTGAACAAATTCGCGCGTCTTGGCTCTTATTGAAGCCAGACTGTGCAAGGGCTCACAACGCACAGAACAAAAAATAGACTAATCTGCGGGTAGAGTTCTTGAACAAAAATGATCAGTATCTGTCTGAACATTAAAAGGAAACGACACGTTATCTTCAGTGGTATCTGTACCCAAACAACCTGAAGATGTTCGCTGAATTCTGTATCTCAGGTTGTTTGGGTATATGTGTTTTTGAAAGAGAGATTTTCATGAAACGGACAGCAATTTTTTTACTTTCTCTTGTAACACTGCTTCCTGCTCAGGCAACGGTTATCAAGCCGGATCCACCAAACATTGCAGCCAAGGGGTATGTCCTGATGGACTTTCACTCGGGCATGGTTATCGCACAAAAAGATGCCACTGAGCCTTTGGCTCCAGCGAGCCTCACCAAACTGATGACCGCATATGTGGTCGGGCAGGAAATTGAACTGGGACGTCTGGCGTGGAAAGATCAGGTCGATGTCAGCGAGAATGCTTGGTCTGCAAAATTCCCTGATTCCTCGAAAATGTTCATCAAGCCTGGCGATATTGTCACTGTTGAAGACTTAATGCGCGGGCTGATCATTCAATCCGGCAATGATGCGTCAGTGGCATTGGCCGAGCACATTGCTGGCAGTGAGTCCGCCTTCGTGAATCTCATGAACAGTTGGGCGGAAAAATTGGGTATGCAAAGTACCCAGTTTGTTAATGCGCACGGCTTGGATGCAGAAGGCATTAAATCAACAGCAATGGACATGGCGGTGTTGATGCAGGCCATTATTGAAGATGTGCCTGAGGTCTATGTGCTCTACAGCGAAAAAGTGTTCACTTGGGCAAATATCACCCAGTACAACCGCAACAAATTGCTTTGGGATCGTTCACTCGACGTTGATGGCGGCAAAACGGGCTACACCACTGAAGCAGGTTACAGCCTTGCTAGCTCCGCAACAGAAGGCCGTATGCGTTTGGTCTCCGTGGTAATGGGCACGGCAAGTCCCCAAGACCGTGTAACGGCCTCAAAGAACCTGATGAATTACGGTTTTCGCTTCTACGATAGTCAGCAAGTTGCCAAGCGTGATGATTTAGAGACTGAGGTGAAAGTGTGGAAAGGCAAAACGGATGAAGTCGCTTTAGCCTTCAAAGACGACATTTTTGTCACCTTACCGCGTAATGCAGCGGACAGACTCGACAAGTCCATTGTCATTGATGGCCCTGTGGTCGCTCCTGTTGAAAAGGGCACGAGCCTTGGACGCGTGGAATGGCGCAGCATGGTGAACTGATCAGCACTGTGCCGCTTGTCAGTGCCACGTCGATTGAAGAAACCAGTTGGTTTGGCCGACTGTGGGATGGCATTGTGTTGTGGTTTCACACCAAATGGTCAGCCATTTTCTAACTCTCCTCTAAAGGCCTCTCAGTGAGGCCTTTTTCCTGCGCTTTCAGACATTAATCACACCTCGTCTGCGCCTTAAATCAACTATACCTGAAATATGCCTGTGCAAATGGCTGTCCCTTATGTAGGGATTTTCGATAGGAGATTTGTGGTGCGCATTACCATTAAAACATGGTTGATCGTGGCAACTGGCTTGGTGCTTAACATTGTCGCCGCGTTGATGACGAATTTTGTCATTGATGATTTAGGTGAAGAGGTCGCGTTGGTTGCGGAAAAGCAATTTGGCAATAACCAGCTCATTCAACTGACATGGCAGCAAGTGGATGCATTGGAACGCCGTCGTGAAACCTTGCTAATTGTGATGGCTCTGAAGCCCTTGGATGACCAAGTGTCATTCGATATTGGAACCCGGCTGTTAGACGCCTTCGGCGAGATGGTGAATACGCCTCTCACTCAGCAGAATCTTCCTAAGATCATGCTCAAGATTGACCAACAGCAGGATCTCCTACGTGAAAAGATAGATTCACTATATTTGGATAACCTTCAACTGGCTGAATCCCAGCGAGAATTAAACAGCAAGACTTCTGCCTATCGAAACCTCGCTTTGTTCCTACAAGTGCTGGGTCTGGCTCTCATCATGGCGCGTGATCTATCCAGACGGCAAGATTGAACAAAATTACCGCAAAAAATGCCCCAAAATTAAATAGTTAAACATGCCATAAAATAAACATATAAACAGAATATAATTCTGTTTATATGTTTTAAAATGGTGCCTAACGCTACCGACCTTTTGTTTTAATACTCAAATATTTTAGTCCTTCTTTTTAGGACAATTTTTTCGATTTTAAGAGCGATTTTGGGGAGAGAGATGAAAGGCGCTGATCGCGTTCGTAGTGTTGTGGCTGATATGTTCGCCATGGTTGTGTTTAGTTTTGTTACTGGCATGCTGATTGAAATTTTCGTGTCAGGCATGTCTTTTGAGCAATCTTTAGCATCTCGTCTGCTGTCGATCCCAGTCAATATCTTGATTGCCTGGCCGTATGGTGTGTTCCGAGATAAGGTGCTTTGCTTCGCTACTCGACAGTTCCCATCTCGTTTAACCAAGCGTGTGGCTGATTTCTTTGCTTACGTGGTTTTCCAATCGCCAGTGTACGCCGCCATCTTGTTTACTGTGGGTGCAGAGCCAAACCAGATCCTTACTGCAGTGGCGAGTAACGCCTTGGTATCAGGCATGCTGGGTGTGGTGTATGGTGTATTCTTGGAAAGATGCCGTCGATTGTTCAAAGTGCAACCGGTGCCGATGCCAGTGTAAGCCTTCTGAAAATTTTGCTAAAAGCCCTCTCATCGGAGGGCTTTTTTCTGCCTTGCGCACAAGGCTATGGCACAATGCTGTTTGGTTTATCGCAAAGGATTGACGCATGAAACCCAAACAGATTGGTCTTGCCTATGACAGCATCATCCACCTATGGCAGCGTGAAGACTTCAATCGAAACAATGGCATTGAAGCGCACAAGAAAGCACTCTCCTTCGTTAAGCACAAAGGCGCGGCACTGGATATTGGTTGCGGCTGTACGGGACGCTTCATCGACTTGCTTCAAGGCGAAGGGTTTCTAATGACTGGGCTCGATGTTTCCTCCGAGATGCTCGCGCTAGCCAAGCAACGACATCCCGATGTTGCCTTTATTCATGCTGATATCTGTGAATACACACTTGAGAATAAATACGATCTGATCACCGCGTGGGACAGCATCTGGCACATACCATTGCGTCACCAAAAGGCGGTTCTGACGAAAATCATTGATAGCCTTAATGATGGTGGCGTGTTCATTTTCTCTTTTGGTGGCACTACCGAAGAAGGAGAGCATGAAGATGACTTCATGGGGCCGACTGTCTATTACTCATCACTTGGCACTAGCGGCTTTCTTTCGTTGTTCATTGAGCTGGGCTGCCACATTCGCCACCTTGAGTTCGACCAATACCCAGAACTTCACACCTACCTGATCGTGGAAAAGTAACGAAGACGCGTGCAAACGATAGATCAGGTCAACTTGCTCAGCACAAAGTCGACAAATGTGCGATTTTTCAAAGAGAGCTGTTTGGTGCGATACAGCAGATGAATAGGCTTGGGTGTTGGAGCCGCATACGGCAGGATTTCTACCAAAAGACCTTCGCTAATTTCGTCTTCCACCAGAATTTGGGGTTGCAGCAAGATACCGGCACCTTGAATGGCCGCGAATTTCAATACGTCACCATTGTTCGATGTTAGACGCGTATTGCTTTGAGTGAAGGTGCGGGACGGCAAATTAACAACCTGTTGGCTCTCTCCTTGATGGTAGTGAAACCCCAAGCAATGGTGATTGTGCAATTCATCTAATGACGAGACTTGGCCATGTTTCTCTATGTAAGTAGGGGAGGCGCAATACATCATTTTATAATCGCCCAGTTTGCGCGCGACCAAATTAGAGTCTGCCAACTCGCCAATACGAACAAGGACATCTGCGTCAGTTTTGAAGGGATCAACGAGGTTATTATCCAGTATCAACTCTACGTTGATGTCGGGATAAACCGCCAAAAACTCCGCCACAATCGGTGCGATCACTTTCTTTCCCAAGGTCACAGGACAATTGATTTTCACTACACCTGTGGGGCGATTGATGAGCGTCTGGATAAGGTTTTCCGCGTTGCTGATGTCTTCTAGTATTCGCTGGCATTCAAGGTGATATAAACGGCCTGCTTCGGTCAGTGATTGCTTGCGCGTTGTGCGGTGGATGAGCTGGGTGCCCAGTCGTTGCTCTAAATAGCTGACGTGTTTGCCGACCATGGTTGGTGAAATATCAAAGTGGTTTGCCGCACTTCGGAAACTGCCGTTTTCGACGACGAAGGCGAAGATCTTCATGCTGGTCAGCTTGTCCATTAATAACTCATGGTTGATAAACAATTAACTGAGCTGGAGTTTATCAATCTTGATGGTGTAATTACAGTTGGCGCATGACTTCAGACAAACCAACAAACAGTATGAACCAAACCATTTTTGTCACCGCTGAGTTAGCAATGCACCCTGATCATCCAAGAGATGATGTGATAGACGCCGTTGAGCAGTTTTGCCGCGACATGGAAAGTGAAGCGGGATGCCTTCAAGCGAGGGCGACGTATGATGACAATGCCCCGCACCGCGTCATCCTTTGGGAGCGTTATGCGAGCCGAGCTGCCATAGACGCACATTTTGCGATGCCGCATACACAGGCGTTTATTGCCTCTGGTGTTACTGCGCTTGTTCAAGCGTTTGAAACCATGGAGCGAGTGTCATGAAGTGGGGCATTCTCGGAACCAGTTTTATCTCTGGCGTAATGGCGGATGCCATCAATGGTGACCAAGGTAGCGAGCTTTATGCTGTGGCGGGACGCTCAGAGAAGAACCTTGCCGCATTTGCTGAGCAACACGGGGTGGATACAACCTATTCGGACTACGATGCGTTACTGGCAGATAGCAACGTTGATGTGGTTTATATCGCTTTGCCCAATCACCTTCACCATGAGTACATCATTAAAGCGGCCGAAAAAGGGAAAGCCATCCTTTGCGAAAAATCCCTCTCGGTAGACATGGAGAAAACCGAGGCAGCTCTGCAAGCGGTAGAAAAGTATCAGGTCTTTTTCGCTGAAGGGTTAATGTATTTGCATCATCCTTTAATAACGGCTCTGTTGGATGCACTTAACACTGGCGAGATTGGTGAGCTGCGCTCCATTCATGCGTCTTACATTGCTTCCATCGCGCAGTTTGTTAACCCAGAAGGCAAGGGCGCGCTGTATAACTTGGGTTGCTATCCTCTGTCTCTGGTTCACCTCGTTGTAAAAACCCTGCTAGGTGAAGATGTGTTAGCAAACAGCGATATGCAAGCCATCGGAAGACGTGGTGGAGATGGTAACCTGTGTGAAGCCAACCTGATGATGCGATTTGGCGACCAACAAACGGCCATGGTCCACACCGCGGAAGACCATGGTTTGAAGCACCAATTTACCATTCTTGGTAGCAAAGGTTGTATCACCTTGGACTCGAACCCTTGGCTTCCATCAGCACAAAATCGGTTTACCGTTGAAGTGTATGAAACGTCAAAGCGCGAAGTGATTGTCGACGCCGAGGGAGATGCCTTCTTCTACCAAGTTCGTAACGTAAGACGTGCAATTGAACATGGGAAAGTCGCGTTGGAAAGTCCTTTTGCGACATGGGAAGACTCTCGCCAAATCATGCAGTTGCTGACAGAGTGGGAAGCGGCTGCAAACTGAACGCGTCCTTTAACATCCCTGCCGCTAGCGCAGGGATTTATCTACTGACAGCAGTTATGCTACAACACTATTCAAACTGGTGATCACACAGGGAATTCATCTTGGTATCGTTTCAACCGTCTACAGACCTTTCAACCTCTGCTGTCCTGACTTTTGAAAACATGCGCCCTTACTATGCGCACTATGGCGTTGATTGGCAGCAAGCGACCATTTATGAGCAAATTTCTGGTTTGGATAATTGGGATATTCTCATTCAAGGGGAAGTGGTCGGCGCGATTCGTATGGCGATGGAAAACGGCGATGGGTACTTACGAGACCTTCAAGTGAACGCCGCGTTTCAAAACAGAGGGGTTGGTGCCAAAGCACTGGATGAGGCAGCGCGCATCGCGAAAGAACGAGGTGCTGCACACCTAAAACTTCGCGTATTCAAAATCAGCCCAGCTTTTCATCTTTACACGCGTGAGGGATTCACACTCGTAAAAGAAGATGACCGATTTTACTACATGAAGAAAGAACTATAGGGCAGGACTTCGCAGGCTGACGGGATGTCTGGGCCGGCGTTGCAGCGAGAATAACGAAAAAGAGAAACCGAATGGTTTCTCTTTTTGGTTATGGCAAGGTTACGTCACTTTGCCTTAGTGATGATGATGTTCTCCATCGGCATGATCACATTGCTGTGGCGCGTATTTTGACGCTTGAATACGAGGCTGAGGCGCAGCAAAGAGTGAGCGGAAGCTTGTACGTGCGGCAACTGCATCTTCGCCTTGTACCGTGTATACCGGCTCAAGCGTTGGCGACGAAATCGCTTTGGTGTCCAGCACTTTGCCATCACACACCACGGACGCAGCGACTGGGTTATCAGCGCGTGCCACGTTGACGTGGAACTTATTCATGTTGTCTGTGTTGCGGCGGTTGTTTTTCAGTGCATATTTCAAGACAGCACCATTTGCGGTCTCGACTTCCAATGCACAGTTGTTTGCCGTCAGGGTTGCTGAATCATCTGGGTAGACATAACCATATGAGCCGTGCAGTGCTGGGAAGATATAGCTGCTTAGCGTCGCTTCAGGGTCGTAATAGCCGACCAGAGTCGTCACTGGCACACCAAAGGCCTTCGGCTTGCGCGCTTGGCTGGATTGGTACTCGGCGTCTTTGACCCAAGTTTGGCCATCTGAGACATACGTCAATCGACTGCCATAAGGGACAGTGATCTGCTCGCCGTTGATGTCGAGGTAAGAGTGGTAACCCGCGTCAGATTTGAACGTAAAGATCTTTCCTTTGTTCGCCAAAGAGGCTGCTGGCACGGACATATGACGCGCCCAGTGGCCGTTCCACGTCGACAAGTCGACCTTGTCAAAGTTATTGAATAGCCCCCCAATATACTCAGCGTTGGCATTCCAAGGTTCAACCGAGGTTGTCTCTAGGATGTCGATGCGATGCGTGTATTCTTCCATGCTCTCAGTCGTTTCATCCCACTTACGGAAGCCTGTTGATGAGGTTTCATCAAAGACGGCTTTGCCTTCCAAGTTCTTTTGAATGAAGTGCATCGAGTATGGCGTGTAGAGCGTAAATCGCTGTGCATCGTACATTGCCCAGCCACCTGCCATGGAGTCATAGCCAAAGCGGAACATGTCATTGAATGCAGGAACGCACTGACCATCGTGGCAGCTCTCGCCGCCGTTGTTTTGAGGGGCGAAGTTTGGAATGAAGACATCTTTAGATGAATCCCAACCCCATGTTGAGTTGGTCATGTGCGCAGGCTTATGAACCGAGCCTTCGAAACCACCAGGGTAATGGCCCAAACCATAGTTATGGCCGACTTCGTGACTGAATTCGTTCCCAATTGAACTGTCGAGTGTCACCATGCCCGCACCACCGGAGCCACCGTGCGTTTGCACGCCATTGCTGTAAACGCCGCGTGTGTTATGTGCAGTGAGCTGTGCGGCAAGGTATGGGTTCTCGCTTTCTCCGACGCCTATTGTGGTGTGAATACCGTAGTTGGCATTGTTTATCCCGATAGAGATAAGTTCTTTACCAATACGTTGACGCATTGTACCGCCGTGCCAGCCACCTTCGCTTGGATCGTGGTCTGTGAGCAAGGTGCCATCAGGTAGCATCACTTCTGTTAGGTGAACAGGCTCGTATTCACTGACCACCATTTTGCTCAGCGGTGCGGTTTCAAAATACTCGCGCTGTGCTTCTTTGTCGTATTGGAAATGGAAGCTGCGGCGAGGCTCAACCAGCATGCCGACATCAATGGTGTGCATGAGCAGTTCCGTTGGTGCGCCGACTTTAACATTGTTGAGCGTGCCTGTTTTACCTTGGTTCTCAAAGGAGAAACTGACACCAGGCTTTACCCAGTGTTTTGGCAATTCAGCCGACCAGAAACCGTCACCATAGCCGATTTTGTTGAAGATCAGATCGTCTTCAAGTACCCACGTCCCTTTGACGTTCTTAAATACTGTGGTGGTGCCATTTACGATGGTTTTCTTACGTTCTTCGTAATAGGAAACCACAGAGTTGTAACCCGCACTCGAGGTGAATGCGAAGGTTTTTCCATCCATCGCAGGGTTGTTTTGTTCTAGGACGATGTCGCGAATCCAATGCCCATTCCAGGTTTTTAGTTCCACCACATCGTGCTCAGCCAATGCTGCGGCAACGGCCTCGCTCGATACTTCACGAACGGCGAAGGCTGTTTCGGGATTAAACGAGAAATCGATAGCCGTGTTATGGATTTCCGGGATGGCTAGAACGTTTTTAGCAAGCTGACTTGGATGAAGCATGTCCAATGTGCCTAAAAGCTTACCAGAGCGATCGGAGACCGAAACCTGCATGGCGGTGAAGTCTGTCGGTGCTTGTTCAGGCTTGAACATGACTTTGGTTTTACGGTCAGAAACCAAGTGCATGCGCTTTTCGTTGTTGTCCGGATTTGCCGGAACAATGTGGGCTTGAGCAAACAGGACGGCACCGTTTAGGCTGCCTACGAGGTCATTGCTGAGCATATTGTTGTTGAAAAAGATTGAGGCACTTTGCGTCAAATCTGCACACTCGCTCGTGTCGAGAACACTTGTTTGGGAACGTTCCAAATATAATTCCCTTGATTGTCTTTGGAACCGCGAGCAGCAGGGTACATGCCAAATGTGCATTTTTCGGCAGTAAAAAATCCCATTGGGTAAATATCAAATCCGCCGTCGTACCAATATTTTTCCCATTCGGTTGGGATAAATTCAAAAACCGTATCAAATTCTGAATCGAAGTCGAATAAATCAAATTTAACGTTGCCGTCATAATTTATTCGAAGCTTCTTTCCTCGGTAAGAAAGGTACTTTTTGTCTCCTTCTATGACCACATTCGAGGGATCTTTAGCCAACTCAGCAAGCTCTGCCATACGCGTCATGATAAGCGTTGTAGATGCTTCGAAACTCATTGTCTCTGCGTGTGCGTTAGCCGTCAACACAGACGCAATCGCCAGTCCTATTAGCGTTTTTTTCATTTGGGCCTCTTTATTATTGTTATTACCGTTATGCAATCAAGCGAATAAAAATTGCTTTCGGAAATATTTTATATAGGGGGGTGAATTCTTTGTTATTAATAAAAATATAAATTGAGAGGTTAATTCCATTGATTGTCTGAGTTATTGATAAGTTCTGAATTAAGTTGGCGAATTTGTTTTTGATAAGCTAGAGCGTCCAACTTGTTAATATCATAGTGAGTTTTTCTTTATCGCTTAACGGTTAGTCTTAATTTGTTTGAATTAATAACAAAGTGGTGTTGTTACGCGCACTTCGGTGAGGACATGCCTTATTCAATACATTCCACAACATTTGGAGAGATGGCTTTAAAGACAAACGCAAAACTGGCAGCCTATCGTTCAGACATCGGAGAGGTTGAGAGACAGCATGATCACCATTGAACGGTATTCCAAGGCATGGGAACAAGAGGCGAAAGGGTTACGTGTTAGTGCCGATCAGGAGGTATTCACGGTTAGCAGTGTGGTGGAAACGGTATCAGTGCTGTCTTCGCAAGAGCACCCTTTCCTGATTTTGATGGATGGTAAGCCAGTTGGTTTTTTCCTGTTGGACTTGGCGTATTCAAGTACAGTTGATTTTGCCGCTGACGATACGATTGGTATACGCGCGCTGCTTATCGACGAGCGTTATCAAGGACAAGGGATTGCGAAACAAGCGATTTGCTCCCTCCCAGCGTTTGTTCAGCGTACCTATCCACACTGCAATCGCCTGCAATTGACCGTCAACTGCAGAAATGAAGCAGCATACCGCTGTTACCTAAAATGTGGTTTTGAAGACACGGGGGAGTGCTATCTCGGTGGTCCTGCGGGTCCTCAACACATTATGCAGCGAGAGCTCTAGTTGGTAAAAAGGCGATCAAAAAAGGGTGCGAGGGCACCCTTTTTATACTGATAGCCGGCTATTTATCTGACCAAACCGCAAATTCGTTACCACTGGGCTCTCTGAAATGAAAACGTCGGCCGCCAGGGAAAGTGAAAATAGGCTTAACAATTTCTCCGCCAGTTTGACGAATGTTGGTTTCAGTTTGTTCCAATCGTTCGCTGTAGAAAACGACTAGGGCACTCCCAACATCCGTGTCCGCATGTTTTTCAGAACGGAAAAAACCACCATCTAATCCTGCGTCGGAGAAGGCTGTGTAATCTGGGCCGTAGTCGGTAAATGTCCAGCCAAAGGCCTGAGAGAAAAAGGATTTTGTTGCGAGCAGATCGGTTGCGGGAAATTCAACATAGTTGATTTTGCCGTGCTGATTCATTGGGTTACTCCAAGATTCGGCATTCGCGGTATGCCACAATAGCGTGTCGCTTTTCAGCCGTGTGACGGCCGCTTTGCCTCTACGAATTGACTGTATTCAGCATAGAGAAAAATAGGGGAATTCACTGGGAGCCAAGGCACTTTCTGAGCAAGCTGCAACGTTATTTAAACATTCTCAATGCGAAGTGGTGACAAAGTGCGAACTCCTCAAGCAACGAGATTGGTGTTTCAGCAATATCTTGGATTAACCACAAAATTAGAAAGGCTAAATGAATAGAATCACTGTCTCACGGCTGCTTTAAACACCAAGGATATTCAAGCAAAGTGCAGGGCATGACGCATTTTTCAAGGCGATAAAATAAACGCCATCTAACTGTCATTGGGTTGTCACCCGAAACGACAAAGGTATGCCCCTTTAAATGGTGTTAAAGGAGTGAACCCATGCGTATGCAGCGCAATCTATTGCTTTCTCTGTTGGCGGTATCTGTCAGTGCCAGTGTGCAAGCAAGCGAAAGCCAATCTTTTCAGCGGATCAGTGCGTTCCCAACGGCGAACAACATTCCACCGGGTGTTGAGAAAACCCACGAAAGCTCAGCTGAAATCATTGCCGCGAGTGATGATGGCAATACCTTGGTTTACTCCGATAGCCCGTTGAGTGGTATCGGTATTGTTGATATTTCCAATCCGAAGATGCCCAAGGGCAAAGGTTTTGTCACGCTCGACGGGGAGCCAACCTCCATCGCCATTTTCGGCGACACCTTTATTGCAGGTGTGAACACCTCAGAAAGCTACACCCAGCCTTCGGGTTATCTTGTTCAACGCGCGCTTGATGCCTCAACCCAAGTCGCCAAGTGTGATTTAGGCGGTCAACCTGATTCCGTTGCGATTGCAAAAGATGGCAGCTTTGTCGCGGTGGCGATTGAAAACGAGCGCGATGAAGACCTCAACGACGGCGTATTGCCGCAGTTTCCTGCGGGGCACTTGGCACTCGTGCCAATGAAAAAGGGGTTGCTCGAATGTGAAGCGCAAAAGAAAGTAGCCCTGACAGGGCTTGCAGGTATTGCGCCGCAAGATCCTGAACCTGAGTTTGTCGACATCAACAGCAAGGGTGAAGTGGTTGTGACCTTGCAGGAAAACAACCACATTGTGCTGGTGGATGGCAAAACAGGCAAAGTGATGAACGACTTCCCGGCTGGCGAGGTTGATCTTACGAACGTTGATTTGGACGAAGAGCGTGCGCTGACGTTTGATGGCGAACAACTGGCAAGAAAGCGCGAACCGGATGCGGTTAAATGGCTTGATGATGACCGCTTTGTGATTGCCAACGAAGGTGATTACGAAGGTGGTTCTCGCGGCTTCACCATTTTCAACAAGGCGGGTGAAGAGCTTTATGAGTCTGGGCTCGATTTCGAATATCGCGTCGCGATGGCGGGTCACTATCCGGAAAAACGCTCCGGCAATAAGGGTGCGGAGCCAGAAGGGTTGGAAGTCGGTACGTATAACGGTGAGCGTTATATTTTCGTCTTGTCAGAGCGCGGCTCTGTGGTTGGAGTGTATCGCGACACTGGCAAGGCTCCTGAATTCATCCAGCTTTTGCCGTCAGGTATTGCCCCTGAATCTGCTGTGGCGATCCCAAGTAGAAACCTTCTGGTAACGGCGAATGAAAAAGACTTGATTGAAGATGGCGGTGCTCGCGCGCATGTCATGGTGTATGCATTAGAAGATGCTGAGTCTGCCTACCTCAAATTGAATCTGTGATGGTTGACGGGCGACCAATCGGTTGGGGAGCATTGTCAGGCCTCGTGGCAGACGCTTCCGATGACAACATCCTTTATGCTGTGAACGACAGCTTTTACAAAGCGCAGCCTTCGATCTTCAAGATTGATGCATCATCCTTACCCGCGAAAATCACCGCGCGTATTCCGGTAATGCGTGATGGTAAACCTGCGAAGAAACTGGATTTGGAAGGTATTACCACTGATGGAAACAGCGGCTTTTGGCTGGCGTCAGAAGGACGTACTGACAAAGGAATTCCTCATGGGCTGTATCGCACCGATGCCAAAGGTAACATTGTGGAAACCGTCGCTTTCCCTTCTGAGTTAATGGCAGTAGAGAAGCGTTATGGCGCAGAAGGCATCACCCGAGTTGGCGACAATCTTTGGATTGCCATTCAGCGCAGCTGGAAAGATGACCCTGAAAACACCGTGAAGTTGGTGCAATACAACACCAAAACCGGCGATTGGAAAGCGGTACGTTATCCTACTGATGCGGCTACAAAAGGCTGGGTAGGGCTGTCTGAAATTACCACGTACGACGGTGCGCTTTACCTTATTGAGCGTGATAACCAAATTGGTGAGGCAGCAAAGGTGAAGCAACTGACCCGTGTGCTTTTGTCAGACATCTCGCCAGCTTCGTTAGGTGGCGCATTGCCGCTGGTGAAAAAAGAGGTGGTGTACGATTTCATCCCTGATCTCCAAGCGCAAGGCGGTTATGTCACTGACAAGATTGAAGGTTTCGCGATAACCAAAGATGGCCGCGCTTTTGCTGTGACCGACAATGACGGCGTGGATGATAGCAGCGGTGAAACCTTCTTCTTTGCTTTAAAGCAAGATGGTAAGCCCTTAGATTTCGCCACACTGAGACCGTAAAGCGAGAAGAAACTCAGCCTTTAAGAAAACGCCGGTACAGTGACCGGCGTTTTTTCGTTTTACAGATCGAATTGATAAAGCCAAAGGTCGTTGAAGCGTCCTTGAATCTTTGCGGCATTCCGCTCTCTACCGATATATCGAAAGCCTGTTTTGGCGAGTACCTTTTGTGAGCCGATGTTGTGCGGTGTGGTTTTTGCCAGCATATAGTCCACATCTAACTCATCTTTGCACACAGCTATCAGAGCCTGTACTGCCTTGGTGGCAATCCCTTTTCCAACGGCTTGCTCACAGACTCGATAGCCAATCACAGCGTGGTCGTCGCGAATCTCATTGATGTTTGCCCGTCCGACAATGCGCTGTTGTTCATCCACCATCACAAACAGTCGGTGAGTAAGGTTGCTTTGCAGTTCAAGTGCGGTGTGCGTTGCTCGCGTTAGCCCATGCAAGTCAAAAAAATGTGGCGGACGAGGTGCAATGTAACGTTCAAACCATGCTCTGTTTTTGATTTCAAAGTTGAGCAAGGCCTCACAGTGTTCGAGAGAAAGTGGCTCAAAAATACAGATGGTCATGTTGAATTCAGACAAAGGAAAAGAAGCCAGATAGTGAAGGCTTTACTGGCGAAGTCGAAAAATCGTCACATTTTCTGCGATGCATCTCAAGGAAGTGCGACGGTTTTTACATTGTAAACCAAAGAGATAAGCCACCGAAATCGCCGTCGAATCGCTTTCTGTCCAAACCTTACAAAAATGTATAGTTCAGGAAAACTTGTCGCAAATTGATGTGGGTAAAGTACACACATCGACAGGGAACAAGCCTTGTCGGGTTAACACCCAATACGAGGAAAGAATGATGAAAAAGTCTAACGTTTTTAAACCTGCTGCTGTTGCTCTGGTATTTGGTATGACAGCGTTTACCGCTTACGCAAGCGATGCACCAAAGTCGATGAATGAAGATGCAGTCTCGTTACTGCAAGCGGTTGAAATTGCAAAAAACAGCACGGGTGCAACACCGTTCGAAGCAGAACGTGATGTTGAAATGGGCCAAGCGATTTATGAAATCGAACTGATTGGCAAAAATGGCGAAGAAATTCACTCTGTCATTAACGCACAAACCGGCGAAGTGATCCTGACTCAGCAACGTCGCGACCAAGACGACCAACTGGAAAACGCACTTTGGTTGTCTGGCGTGAATGGCGGCAAATACCTGTCACTGGAAAGTGCTGTGCAGCAAGCTGAAGCGGAGTTTGGTGGTAAAGCGTGGAGCGTAGCGATGGAAGATGACCACAACAACGTCTCTTACGAAGTCGAAATGCTGAACGCTAATGGCAAGCGCGTGGAAACTGAAATCAACGCGATGGCACCAGTGAAGTCGTAATCTCATTGAACAAATGACAAGCGTCACTGAGTTAACCTATTCACGATTCAGGGTGTCAGCAGACATCCTATGGAGAGCTTTACAATGACAAATACAAACAAAACATCACGAATTTGGATACGTGCAAAAACACTAGCGAAACAAGTACGTGAAAACGGCCTAGGCTTGGTTGTTGGTGTGGTAACTTTCTCGCTGTTTTTCATGATGGGACTGGTTACACTGGGTGCATGTCTGTTTGCCGGCGTTGCCGCAGTCATCATCGCGAAGTGGCATGAATACAAAGCGAAAAATGATGTCGCCAACCCAGTAAACAACACCGAAGAACCTATTGCAGCGGCGTAACCCGCTGCAAACTTATTTCAAATCGAGAGAGATAAAGAATGCGCGTACTATTGGTAGAAGATGATGTCAGTCTCAGCAGCTTTGTTGAAAAAGGGCTGAAGGAAGCTGGGCATCAAGTCGAAGTTGCCGATAATGGAAAATACGCCCTCTCGCTTTGTATGGCGGAGCAATATGACGTTGCGATTGTCGACCGCATGTTGCCGGGACTGGATGGCCTGTCACTGGTTAAAGCACTGCGTGCGGCACAAGTCGGTACGCCGATTCTGTTTTTAACCTCTTTGGGCGGCGTTGATGACCGTGTTGAAGGGTTAGAAGCTGGTGGTGATGATTACCTCACCAAGCCTTTTGCTTTCTCAGAACTGCTGGCACGCGTGACCGCACTTTCCCGCCGTGCTGTGTTGAAATCAACAGAGACCAAACCTGAACTCGCCTATGGCGATGTGGTGCTGAATTTGTTCGAGCATACGGCAACGCGCCAAGGCACACCACTTGATTTACAACCGAAAGAATTTCGTATTTTAGAGCTGTTCCTGCGTCATCCGGGGAGAGTCATTACTCGCACAATGTTGCTTGAGCATGTGTGGGATATTCATTTTGATCCACAAACCAGCGTGGTTGAAACGCACATCAGCCGTTTGCGTAATAAGCTGGAGAAGCCGTTTGGCGACACCCTTATTCAAACCGTCCGTGGTGCTGGCTACAAGTTAGATCGTAAAGATAACGGGGAGGGATAATGAAAGCCTCCCTTGAACGTAAAAAAGCGCGCCTATCTTCTGCGCTTTCTTTTAGCAACGTGATAAAGAAAATGCCACTGTGGATGAAAAGCTCTGCCATGCAGCAGGGGCTGATGTTCGGCGCCGTCTCCATTTTTAGTTTGATATTGATGGCGTCGGTAACGCTGTTATATGTCGACTACGAACTTGGCAATCAAAACAAAGAAATCGTCAAAGAATCCCGTGAGCTTGTGCAAGGACAAAACAAGCACATAGATGATGACCCGATTGAAGACGATGAAATCATGGCTGTGCTGACGTCCGGGTTTGTTTTGGCGGGTGTGTTGGTGTCGCTGTTTTCGGCAGTGATTGTGACGGCACTTAGCCGCCACAGCCAAAAGCGCATTACTCGCATTGAATCTGTGTTGAATGCCGCGGCAGAGGGCGATTTGTCTGTGCGAACGGGTGAGAAGCACACCATTAACGATCTGGCGCGAATTTCTGTGTCTGTTGACGAAATGCTGTCACGGCTGGAAGGCTCTGTGGCGGCGATGAGCGACATTTCTGCCAATATTGCCCATGAGCTGAAAACGCCAATTACGCGCCTTCGTCATAATTTGCTAACATTGCGCGATGAAGCAGACGCATCGCCACAGGCGCACACAGATGCCTTTCTCAATGAGTTGGATAACGCCTTGGAGGACTCTCAAAGGCTGGCGACCATTTTTGATGCCTTATTGCGTATCTCTCAGATTGAGTCGGGCGCGCGCCGTAGCCGATTCAGCGAAATCGATCTGACGCAGGTTGTTGGCACCGTGGCAGAAATTTACGAGGATGTGGCTGAAGACGCGGGTATGACGCTATCAGTCCAAAATGCTGAAGCACCGCTTTTGTTGCAAGGTGACAGGGAGCTTCTTATTCAGCAAATCGCGAACTTGATTGAAAACGCGCTTCGTTATTGTCCTGAGGGCAGCCAGATCACGCTAGGTTGCGGAGAAGATGCGGATGCAATGTGGATCAGCGTGGAAGACAACGGCCCGGGTATTCCAGAGAGCGAAAAGGCTAGGGTGTTTGAGCGTCTATACCGGGTAGATAAGAGCCGAACCGATGGTGGATTGGGGCTCGGGTTGTCGTTGGCGAAAGCGGTCGCTGGGCTTCACCATGGTTCTATCACCCTCCACGATTGTCATCCAGGCCTTGGCGTTAAAGTGACTCTACCTGTCGAACAGAGGTAAAATGACTATACCCAGATAACCTTAAAACGAACGGCTTTTGCCAGCGATATACGGTTATTTGGCGTGATAACCCAAGGGCAAGGTAGAACAAAAAATGTATAAAAATAAAGTGGTTGTGATTACCGGTGGCAGCGGCGGCATCGGTGCGGAGTTGGTGAAGGCATACGCCGAGTTGGACGCTACGGTTATCTGTCTGGATATCGTGGGCGGTGACTATAAGCGTTGCCACTATTTTCTGACTGATCTTGGCAAGAAAGAAGAAGTCGTCGCGGCGTTTGCCACCATCAAAGCCCAGTTTGGTGCAGTGCACGTGCTTATCAATAATGGTGCAATTTCCACGTTTAATAAGCCCGTTGATACGCTTACGCCTGAAGAGTTTGCCAATGTGATCAACGTAAATTTGGTTGGTGCATTCACTTGTGTCAGCGAGTTTATTTCGGCAAACGAAGGACAAGATTACGGTCGCATCGTCAACATCTCTTCCACGCGTTGGCATCAAAATGAAGCGGGCTGGGAAGCATACGGTGCATCAAAAGGCGGGCTGGTATCGCTGACCAATTCATTGGTGGTGTCCCTGTCCAACACGCCTATCACGGTCAACGTAGTGAGCCCAGGCTGGATCCAGTCGGCAGACTATGATGCGCTCCGAGACATTGACCACAAACAGCACCCGTCAGGGCGTGTTGGAAGACCGAAAGATATCGTTAACGCTTGTCAGTTCCTGACGCATCCAGACAATGATTTCGTCAATGGTGCGAATATTCTTGTCGATGGCGGCATGACGAAAAAGATGATTTACCAAGATTGATGAATGAACGAAAAACGGCACCTCAAGGGTGCCGTTTTTGTTAGATTTTTCCTTCGTTGAAGTCCTTTTGGAAGTAGAGAACTTTCTGAAGGTAGCGACGCGCTTCGCCTTTCGGGTGTTTCGTCGTGAGTTTGTCGTAAACCTGTTTCGGCGAGTGACGGTTTAATTCCACCATGGCTTGTTTGCGATCTGGGTGGAAGGTAGCAAGTACACCGCCCGTACCGCCGTTATACGCTGAAATCATACTGAAGTGCTTTGATGAAGCGTTCTTCACATCTCTCAGGTAACGGGTCTTCAGGATATGAAGATACGCCGTGCCTGTGTCGATATTGTTGGCAGGATCGAACAGGTATTCTTTAGTTGGCATGCCCGGCTTTTTCTTCACCAGATTAAACACGTCAGCACCCGCTGTTTTTGGAATCACCTGCATCAACCCATACGCACCCGCATGACTAACCGCATACGGGTTAAAACTGCTCTCGGTTTTAATCACCGCGTAAATCAGATCTTCTGGGATGTCATAGCGTTTTGATGCATCACGGACGAAGTGGGCGTATTGGTATTCACGCTGTTCAAGGTGGTCTTTCACCATGTCAATTTCGACGTAATACGCCGTGCCCGTTTTGATTTTCTTGCTATGAAGCTTGTTGGCAATCAAGTAATCGGCAAAGCGGTTTGCACGCCATTCCCATTCAATGGATTTGCCTTCTTGATCGACAATTTGGCCAAGGAAGAAAGGCTTGCCGTTAAGCTGAATGTCCTTGTCCGTAAATTGCTCGGCGTACTTTGGGTCGGCTGGCATTAACACGGTTTGAACAATGGCTTTTTGCAGCTTTTCCTTCGGCTGGTATTGCGACACGGTAGAAACGTAGATCTTGCCCGCTTCAAAGTCGATGTGCGCGCGAGTTTGGTACCCGTCGAGGTACTTAACGAAACGGTGCTTGCTGGACTCGACGTAATCGTCTTCACCCCATTGCTTAACGGCTTCTTTGGCTAAATAGCTAAACAAAGCGGCAATGGCCTTTTTATTGCTGTCAGAGACGGCTTCGCTGGTAGGTGGTTGGCTGCTGGAGCAATCGCACTCCGGCGGCTCGGTGGTGGAACAGCCTGCAAGCATCATGGCAGACAATAAGAGAGCGGCTTTTTTCATCGTATGTCGCGTACTTCTTTTTCTGGGAAAGCGTGAAAAGCTTAGCGATGGGTATAAAGGATAGAGGCGACGATGCTATGCAATACCTTAAGAAAAACAAAGCAATTTCTTTGATATTCGTTGGGAAGTGCTCGTTTCAGAGCACTTTGTCGACGATATAGCGTGCAATAGGGAAACAGGACGTCGCAGCTGGGGATGGCGCATTGCAAACCACCAAGGTGCGCTTGGTTTGATGGAACAGAAAATCATCGACCATTTGTCCGTCAGGATAGACGGCTTGCGCGCGGATCCCTGATGGGTAACTTTGCAGATCGGACACGGTCAGAGAAGGACAGTACTTTTGTACCTCTTTCAGATAGCCGCCTTTCCAAAGGCCATTTCGCACTTCCTTAGCGGCAGATTTTAAATGTTTTCCAATCACCTTGTAGAAGCCGGAGTACTGCAGCATTTCCGCTGTGTCTTTGGCAGAAAACGATAAACGTCCATACCCTTCACGCGCCAAACTCAACACCGCATTGGGTCCCACTGTCACTGAGCCATCAATCATCTTTGTCAGATGTACACCCAGAAACGGCAATGACGGGTCAGGGATCGGGTAGATAAGGCTATTGATGATGGTGTTGTGTTCCTTTGGTAGCTGGAAATAGTCACCGCGAAAAGGGATGATCTTGAAGGAAGGCTCTTCGCCCATTAACCGGACGATGCGATCAGACATCACCCCAGCACACGAAATCACTTTATCCGCATGAACGGTATGACTGCCCGCCACCACGGTGACTCCCTCGTTCGACTCTTTAATGTATTCGACAGGGCTATCGAAAAGAACACTTCCGCCTTTTTCCTTGATCATGCTTTCGAGTTTTTGGCAGATCTGCAAGTAACTGACGATGCCCGTTGAGGGGACAAAGATGGCTCCGAGTCCTTGAATATTTGGTTCTTTTTCTTGGAGTTGATCTTGGGTCAGTACCTCAAATTCAAGGGCGTTCTCGGTTGCGCGTTGAATCAATCCGTCCATACGAGACAGCTCTGCGTTTGAGGTGGCGACAAGCAACTTGCCGCACTCGTCGAACGGAATGTCATGCTCTTGGCAGAAGGCTTTGATGGCGATGTTGCCTTCTTTGCAAAACGTCGCCTTGAGGCTGTTGGGTGTGTAATACACACCTGCGTGGATGACGCCACTGTTGCGACCGGTTTGATGGCACGCGACGGATTGTTCTTTATCAACCACCACGACGCGCTTGTCGGGATCGCGTTGCTGAATTTCATTCGCAACGCTCAATCCGACGATTCCAGCACCGATGATCAAATAGTCGCAGTTCACCATGACGTTTCCCTCGTTCGCTTGCCCGCAGTTGATTGAACGTGAATTAGGAAACAAAGAAAAGTCAGAGCACAGTATTTTGCTGCATCAACTCACTGATTTATGGGTATCAGGTAAGAACTGTAAGCCAGCTTGGGATGAAGAAATGACTTTCACCAAGGAAACGGGCGGACCAAAGATTGGGCCTTGGGTGTAGCTTAATCCCAGACTTCTAACCGCGTCGAGTTCTTGGTTTTGTCGAACATCTTGCGCCACCGTCGGAATATTCAGCAGTTCACTGATTTGTTGGATAGACTCGGCAATCTGGCGATTGAGTTGGTTGTTGGCAATATGGCCTGTGATACCGCCATCGAGTTTAACGAGTGACACGTTGAAATTTTTCAGCAAGTTAACGGACGCCAATTCTGACCCAAACTTGTCGACAGCAATCAGACACCCTGCGTCCCTAAATTTTGCAACCGTCTTCGTCGCCGTTTCAGGCTCTGTGATTAGTGTCCCTTCCTCTATCTCGATGCAAAGTCGGCGGGTTGGGATCACTGACTGGTCAATGATGTCGATAAGCTCATCAACAAGTTGGTCGTTGTAAAATGCTGACAGCGACAATTTCAACGCGATATTGAGTCCGGCTTCATTCAGTTTCTCGCCTTGTATCAACAAGGTCTCTTTAAATGCCCAACATTCAATATCGTTCAATTTACTGCCTGTCTCTAACCCGTTGAGATATTTTCCAGGCTCGATAAGTTGGCCGTCTTCCGTCACTAAATGAGCTTGAATCTGATACCAGTAAGGAAGGCCTTCTTCATTGGGCACCATAGGCGCGCACAACAGGCTATAGGCCGACTGTTTAATTGCGTCATCAATATGCTGCAAGACGTTTTCGCCAGTACTGATAGGCTCACTGTTGGCTGGCTCTTGGTATATCACTATTGGCGTGTCCGCATTTTTCTGTGCCGAAAGCAGCGCGATCTCTGCTTGCTCAAGCAGCATATACGGATGTGTTTTAGCCTCATTTGCAGCGGTGATGCCGACCAGTGCCATCAACTGAATGCTCGTTGATGCTTCTCGGTAGCATAAGTGGTTCAATTTTTCGGCGATGTCTTTGGTCACTTTCTCTGCGCCAGCGACATCACATCCTCGCAGAAGGAGGGCGAAACTGAGATCGTCAATGCGGGCAAGGAGATCGTTTTTCCGAATGGAAGACTGGATTAACAAGGATGCGGATTTGGAGACCTGATCCAACACCATCATAGGCAAGGTATCGCAAAGCGGATTCGCCGGTTTAAGCCTGAATACGGCCAGCGCATGCTCGCCATGTTTTAAGCTCAGCTCCTGAATATGTCCGCGCAGAGCGATATCAAGCCCCTGTCGGTTCATCAAGCCAGTGTGCATGTCATGGGTTGCACCGTATGTCAGTTTGTTGCGAAGTGCCTCAGAGCTAGATACATCCCTGACAGATACCACCCAGCCTACGTCGTAGTGTGCAGCGTTAGACAAAGGTGTGATGGTGAGGTGAACGAGCAGCTTTTCCCCTTCTGGCGTGTTGACGGCCACATCCTGCTGTATCGGATTTGCATCAGTCACACTCACTGGGAGGAAGTCGCTGAACGGTTTGAGCGTGCCGTGATGCTCAAACTGCACATAGTCGTCTAATGGCTGACCGACCATCGCTTCGTTGATGCCAAGCATGACGGAACAGGTGGGATTGATGTGCGTAACACAGAGCGAGCTGTCGAGTGTTAAATAACCCTCAGTCACAGGACTCGGAGAGGAAGCATAGTTGTCTTCTTGTGGGGTTGGGTGGACGGCGTTGTAAGATCTCGCCGAATGCACACCAATAATTCGGCGATTATCAATGCGATACGCTGCAATGAAGAAGCGTTTATTCGGCAGGTCTTCAAAGGTGACCCGAAAAGAAGCTTCGACCAACTGACCCAGAGGTTGCTCGGGTGACAGCAGGTTATCGAGTTTGTAAGTGTCATCCGCCAGTAGGCGAGACTTCCAATGGAACACGTCCATCGCTTGCCCGTTTTCGAGATGATAATCCGCATACATCCGAGCATCCCAGATAAGCTCTTGGGTCTCGGTGTTAAACTCCCAGATGCCAAACTTTCCTACCTCGGCAGCCAGTAATGTCCGTTCTGAGGCGAAGGTGATTTCTTCAATCGCTGATTTTTGCTCGGAAATGTCGGTAATGGTGCCGATAACGGTTTTATTGAAGCCGCTTTCATCTTTCGTCAGCGGTTGGCAACTGTCTCTGACCCAGTGATACACCTGATTGTCGTCCATCAGACGGTATTCAATCGTGACGGGCGTCTCTCCAATCTTGCTGATGCTTCGCTGGTATTCAGCGAGATCTTTAGGATGAATGCGCGCCATCCACTCATAAAGCCGATGAACGGCATGAGGTGAGATATTGAGTACGTCCTGAACGTTGTCGGAGAAGGAAATGTATTTGGTATGACATTCAAGCTCGTAAACAGTGAGGCGGTTTATACCCAACGCGAAGGAAAACTTGGTGGACCAAATTTGACGCTCAGTTTCGATGCGCTTTTCTGCATCAATGTTCTGGATTTGGTAGATGAAGTGGAGTGGCTCTTTCGTCCATGTATCGCGCACGACGGTCGCTGACACTTTTGCCCAAAACACCTCTTTGCTTTTCTTTAGAAAACGCAGCTCTTTTTGGTAGCTATCTACTGCTCCCGTCTTGAGTTGATAAACACTGGCATCAATGGAGTCTCTGTCGCTCGGGAACAACATTTGTTTGAACGTGCGCGTCGAGAGCTCTTCTTGCTCGAACCCTGTTAAGTCAATAAAGCTTTTGTTGGCGTTGACCAACCGTCCTTCGGGTTCTGCCATCACCATACCGATGACCGATGCATTCATCGCGTTTGAAAACAGCGCAGCCTTCTCTTCACTTTCTTTTCGCGTTTGCCGCAATGCCGATGAGCTAACGATGAGCCACGTACCCAAAATCATGGCGGCGGCGATGGGAATCAGCAGTTGTGTCACGATCATTGTGCTAGGAGACAGTGAGAGAGCGAGTATGTGCTCCACCAACAAGATATTCAGGGTTACAGAAATGATAAAGGTGGTGATAAACGCAGACATGCGATCGAGCAAAGCACCCGCCAAAGTTATCGCAATGGCAATTTCGATGAAGGGGAAGGGAACAAACTTTAAGAAAACGCCAGAGCCTACGACGATGAGCGCAGAGACCAGCATCGCATTGGGTTTGGTGAAGCTTTTCGGATACTCGTTTGACCGTCTAGCAACCAAATACACCATGGGCGTGATGGACAAAATACCAATGACATCACCGAGATACCACCCAATTGCGATGTCGATGAAGTTGCCGTTCAAGACATAATGTAAAGATGCTCCGCCTATCAAAGTGCCACTCAAGGGCGCGAGCACAACGACAGTGATAAAGAAGGTGGCAAATGAGCGAGAGCGAGAAAACGGATTGGTGACAGCACCTGCTTTGTCTAGACAGTAAGTGCCTGTTGCGACGGTAAAAGAGTTGGCCGTGGCAAGTAACATCGCCAGTATCAACGTGTCTCCGAACACCAAGTTGGCGAGTGTGATAGCAACAAAGGCTGAGAGTAAAAGCAGCGGCCACTGTTTTTTTGGAGAGAGCGTGATCGCAGCGATGGCAAAGCCATTGGTGTACCAGATAAAGGCGGCACTGTCGGGTTGGCGAAGGAGATAAATGCCAAAGAGTGCGAAGATCAAGCAGCCCAAGAAGACAAAGATGCTTCGCGACAGCAAAGCATCTTCGGGAAAGCGATCGACAATGCGCATTGAGTTCTCAGACATATCTGATGTTCTATTTGTACCGTGTTATTGGGGATAAACAGAAACTTCATATCCTGAGCTACTCTTTTGGTTTGCTCAGGTGCGAGGAGCAAAAAGCCCTCATTATCTAAAAGCTTAGACTATGTCTTATTGTTGAGTGAACCTATCTGCTAATTGTTCGCTGAGCACATTCAGCTCATCTATTGTGAGGTCATAGCTCGTTGTATTTCAGAGACTTGCCAAAACACTTTTCAACTGGGTATTTCGCTTTGTTCAAAGCGATTTTTCGGTCGCAAGCCGCTTCTAAATCGATGTGACATTTCTCTGCCAAGCGCAGTAAGTACAACTGAATGTCAGCCAATTCGTGCGCCAGTGCTTCTTGTTTATCTGCCGGAAAGTTCTCGGCTTGTTCTGGCGTTAACCATTGGAATAACTCATTAAGTTCACCGACTTCACCGGTTAAGGCCATGACAAGATTTTTAGGGTTATGGAATTGGTCCCAGTCACGCTCTTTGGCAAAGTCGGTCATCTCTTGTTGAAGGCGAGAGAAGGCGTTGGTTTGGTCTGTGTTTTTCATGAATGCATCCGGCTACAGCGAAAAGAAAACAGTGTGGCATGTCATAAGGTGTTTGCAAGTATGAAGATGGGTTGACGAAGATTCGGAAAGCTTGGCGATACACGTCCTATTTTTGTGAAATATAAGACTTTCCTTTTACAGTGAAAGCGAAATGGTCTGAATCCTGTCTATTCTTTTTACAAGGATTTGCATTTGGATAAAGACACATTGAATGACGTAACAGCCACCCTTCTTACCTACTCTCCGGTGACCCTCTTTTTTGCGGTGATTTTGCTGTCTTACCTGTTGGAAGATCTGGCGATTGTGTCTGCAAGCGTGGCGGCTGCGCACGGTGTGATGTCTGTGCCTCTTGCGTTGCTGGCGATTTTCGTTGGTATCGCCAGTGGCGATGTTGGGCTGTATGCACTGGGTATGTGGGCGAGACGATGGCGCGCACTCAGAGGCTTGTTGCTGACAAAACGCAGCGTGCGCTTTATTCGACGGAAACTACGATCACATGCGTTTGGCAATCTCTTCCTCATCCGGTTTATTCCGGGTTTACGTTTTGTCGGCTTCTGTCTTAGCGGTTTTTTCCGTATCCCTTTGCAAACTTTCCTTTTGTCCGTCTTATGTGCAACGGCGTTATGGACCGGCGTTGTGTTTACCTTGGTGTATCAGCTCGGTGAAATCCCTTGGGTACACAAACATTTAAGCTGGGGATTGATCCCCTTTGTTGTTTTGCTGCTCATTGCCATTAATCGCATTGCAGGCAACAAATTAAAGGAGAAAGCGGTTTGCCAAGATTAAAGCTGGTGGATGACCAAATGCTAACGACTATGCCAGTCAATCACGGGATGCCACCTTTAGACATGTCGGGTAAGCCTGTTTCCATGTTCGAGTTTTGGCCGGGGTGGGTGTTTTATGCACCGTGGCGGTGCAATGGGTCTGGTATGGATTGAAATATCGAAGCCTTGGTCTGCCGCTGATTGCAAATCCCACCATTTCTTTGAGTGGCATGGTTGGCGAATCCAAAGACGCCATTCTCTCTCTCGCAGGCGATCAGGCTAAGCAGTGGATACTGCCTTACGTGGCATGGGAAAAGTCACTTTTCCCTCATGAAACTCAGGCACATCAAGCTCTTGCTAAGCTTCATAAAGCGGGTTTGCGCTTTCCGATTGTTGCGAAGCCCGATTTAGGATGTCGCGGTGCCGGCGTGCGCTTGGTTGAAAATAAGCATGAATTGGAAGAATACCTGCGCCTTTTCCCCGTTGGTGCCAAGCTGATTTTACAAGAAAAAGCACCTTACAACGCGGAAGCTGGCGTGTTTTACGTGCGTTATCCGGGCGAAGCGAAAGGGAAAATCTTCTCGCTAACGCTCAAGTACAACCCCTTGGTGGTAGGAGATGGCAAGAAAACTCTGGCCGAGCTTATCGATGATGACCCTCGTGCAGGAAAGTTAAGCCATCTCTACCGCACGAGACATGAAGACAAACTGGATGTTGTGCTCGACAAAGGCGAAGAGTTTCGTTTGGCATTTGCTGGCAGCCACAGTCGAGGTGCAATTTTTAGAAACGGTGCAGATTACATTACGGATGCATTGACCGAAAAATTGGATGAAATTTTTAATGATTTCCCCGGTTTTCATTATGGGCGCATTGATCTCAAGTTCCGCGACATCAAGAGCCTGATGCTGGGCAAAGATTTTGTCATGCTGGAAGTGAACGGTGCCAGCAGCGAAGCCGCGCACATTTGGGATCGCAATGCGTCACTCAAAGATGCGTTTACCACCTTGTTGGATCAGTACCGGATGTTGTTCGAGATTGGTGATAAACAGCGAAGCGCAGGGTGTTCTGTACCGTCGCTGCTAGATTTATACAAAGCATGGCGAAAAGAGAAGGCGTTGGTACAGCATTATCCATCCACCGACTAATGCGACCGCCAACTATGAGCTGATTTTCTATGAAAACAATAATGATGAAGACGCGCTATTTTAAGGGGATCACATGTTAGCGAATGATGCTGCAGGCGAGCAGAATCCACCTCTGCCGTTTGAAGTGGAAGGGTGTTTAGACATCGCCAATCAAGCCAAAGAGCTCTTGGTTCAATTGACGGACGAGCAATATAACTACGTCGCCGCACCGTATCTTCAAAGCTCTATCGGACAGCATATGAGGCATATTCTAGATGTGTTTCATGCTGTGGAAGTGTGGCCGTCTTCCTCCTTCATTGATTACGACAAGAGGCGCCGTCATCACCCGGTTGAGAAACAAAAAGACATTGCGTTGGAAGAGTGGAATGCCATCGAACAGTGGTTGGTAGGTGTGCCTGAGTCTGCACTTTCAAGCCCACTCACGGTGAGCAGTGAAGTGAGCCTTCATCAACAAATGTCACCAGAGTCCGCCTCGACCTTGGCAAGAGAGCTTTCCTTCGTAGCAAGCCATGCGGTTCATCATTTTGCATTGTTGCGCGTCAGTCTGTGTGCGCAAGATATTCCCTCAGATCGCGCTTTTGGGTTGGCACCCGCAACCGCGTCGTATTACCGAAGAGGCAACTAAATGTGCACCGTTAGTTGGATACTCAACACTCGCGGCTATGACGTATTTTTTAATCGCGATGAGCAAAAGGGCAGAGCGATTGCCATTCCACCCAGTTCATTTTCATTGGAAGGCACAGAATGCCTAATGCCGCTTGACCCCGATGGTGGTGGGACGTGGATAGCTACCAACCAATATGGTTTGTCGTTGTGCTTGCTGAATTACTATCAAGGTGATGTCCCTGAGCTTCCGCTTATCAGCCGTGGGCTGTTGGTAAAAATGTTGGCACCCATGGCATCAGTTCCTGAGGTCGTTGCCACGCTAAATAGCCTACATATGGGGTCCTATGCGCCTTTCACCTTGCTACTTTTCGCGCCTGATCTCACCAGTAATCACGGACACGTGATTGCTTTTCAGTGGGACGGTCATGTCTTGACTCAGCGCCCAAGCGTTGAACCCATGATTTCTTCCTCAGTGGCGTTTCAAGAGGTGATGCTCGCCAGACGACAAGCCTACAAAGATTACATGGAGCCAACACCAACCATTGAAAATGCGTGGGCGTTTCACCGAAGTCATGTTCCTGAAGCGGGCTATAAGTCGGTGTGTATGCATCGTGAAGACGCCAATACCGTGAGTTTTACCCACCTGTCCATCACGCCGTGTAACTCGCAAATGCGTTATGTCGATGGCTCGCCATGTGAAAACAAAAAATCGGTGACGACAGAAATTACGCGTAAGTCTTCGTCATTAAAGTGGGTTGCCAGCGATATGTCGGATTGAACACGGGTTTTGAACGAATGGGCGAAAAAAGCTGAAAGTTTTCATCGCCCTTACGGTCTTTTAGAAGTGTTCGATATTGGCGGAAAATACAAAGGAGCGCGGCTATGTCTCGAATTCTTATTCTCATCGCGATGCTATTCACATCATCTGTTTTTGCAGCTGAGGATGTTTACACCGGCTTTTTCAGCAGTAAAGCGGTGAGTGGTTATGACACTGTGTCCTTTTTTGAAGGTGGGCCAGTTAAAGGTAAGTCGCATTTAAAACCGAGTATCAAGGTGCCGACTGGTTGTTTGCCAGTCAGGCGAATCTCGATAAGTTTTTAGCCGAGCCTGAAAAGTATGCGCCTCAATATGGCGGTTACTGTGCTTGGGCGATTGCTGAGAAAGACGATCTGGCACCGGGTGACCCGAAATACTGGAAAATCGTCGATGGCAAGCTATACCTGAACTACGACCAGTCCATTCAGAACAAGTGGGAAAAAGATATCCCTGGTTTTATTGGCTTAGGTGATACCAACTGGGCGAAGCGCTAAGTCTTTTTCCTGCGTGAATGACTGACAACGAATGACCGCCTGATACGACATCAGGCGGCTCTAACAATAAGGAGTCATACCATGCGCCATCTACTGCTCATCCTCTCGTTGTTTTTCTCTTCATTCAGTTTCGCTTCGCAGGAAATCTATACCGGTTTGTTCAACAGCGATGCGGTCAGTGGGTATGACACAGTCTCGTTTTTTGAAGGAAAACCAGTGAAAGGCAGCTCCAAGTACCAAACTGAATATATGGATGCCGATTGGTTGTTTTCGAGCCAAGAAAACTTAGACAAATTCAAAGCAGACCCGACCAAGTATGCGCCTCAATATGGCGGTCACTGTGCGTGGGCGATTGCAGCGAATGACGGCTTAGCACCGGGCGATCCAACCTATTGGAAAATTGTCGATGGCAAGCTGTACCTCAACTACGACAAGTCAGTCTGGAATAAATGGAACAAAGACATCCCCGGCTTTATTGAGCAAGGCGATATCAACTGGGCGAAGCGCGCGAATTAACGCGATCGCCGAGTAAAAGGAGAATCAATGACGATTAGCCCTTTTCAGCTACCAAGAAAAACCCCTTTTGGCCTTGTAGAGAAAACCTTGGAATCTCTCACAGGGCTTCGCAAACTCGACGGCTACTATCGCCGTCGTCCTGAAGGCATAGATACCGACGACTTTCTTTCGTACACGTTGGATGTGTTGGGTGTGGATTACACCGTATCCAACGAAGACGTCCAGAAAGTGCCTGTCAGCGGTGCGACCGTTGTCGTTGCCAATCATCCGCTGGGCGGTGTGGAAGGGGTCATCCTCGCTAAGCTCCTGCGCTCTGTGCGTAGCGACGTAAAAGTGCTGGCAAATTACTACCTGAAGCGTATCCCAGAGCTGTCGGATTTGTTCATCGGCGTCGATGTGTTTGAAGGAAAAAACGCGCACAGAGCGAACATGAAGGCACTGCGTGAAGCGCATCAACACGTCAGCGAAGGCGGATTGTTATTGGTATTTCCGGCCGGTGAAGTTTCTACTTTCGATAAAGACGGCTTGCTGAACGACAAAGCTTGGAGTCGTTCTGTGGCAGGCATTGTGCGCAAACACAAAGCCACGGCGTTGCCGATCTTTATTGGCGGTCGAAACAGCCGAAAATTTTATCGCGCGGGCACGATTCACCCTCTTTTGCGTACCGTTTTGCTTGGAAGAGAGCTTCTTAACAAGCGTGGAAAACCGATCCCCTTATCGATCGGCGATCCGATTGCGTGGAAAGAAGGCAGAGCGTTTGAGTCTGACGATGCGTTAGTGAATTACCTGCGTTTAAACACGTATTTACTGAACAACGAAGAAGTGGCAAACGGCGCAGGCACGTCAGTTTCCGGGCTGGATATTATGAAGCCCGCTTCAGTCGAAAGCATTGAACAAGAACTGGCGGCGTTACCTGAGAGTGCCAAGCTTCTTTCTTCTAACGAGTTTGATGTGTATTGCTGCAAGAGCAAGCATATCCCTATTGTGCTGCAAGAAATTGGCAGGATGCGTGAAGTGAACTTTCGGGCTGTTGGCGAAGGCACAGGGTTCGATTGTGATCTCGATGGTTACGATACCTACTACATGCACCTGTTTATCTGGGATCGCGATGCGCGCCAAATGGTTGGGGCATATCGCTTGGGGCGTGTGAAGGAGATCGTACAAAATCTTGGTTTGAATGGTCTCTACTCGCGTAGCCTTTTCCAATACGACGAGCGTTTTGTCGATACCATGGGCAGCGCGATGGAAATGGGGCGTTCAGTCATAGATGAAAAGTATCAACGAAGCCTGACGGCGTTGTTGTTGCTTTGGAAAGGGATCGCTGAATACGTTTATCGAAATCCACACATTACCACCTTGTTTGGGCCTGTTAGCATCAGCAATGACTACCCATTGAAAGCAAGAAGGCTTTTGGCGGAATGCCTGAGTATTCATCATTACGATGACAACATGGCGCAACTTGTTAAGCAACTACACCGCTAGAAACGTCATCTCCTGTCCCATGGCATACATCGATGTTGTCAGCACTGGGTGATATGCAGTTGCTGTCGAAGTCGTGGGTCGAATGAGTAACGGCTTGGGTGTGCCCGTGTTGCTGCGTCAATACTTAGGGCTCAATGGCAAGTTGGTGTGCTTTAACGTTGACCCAGCATTCAACAATGCTCTAGACGGTCTGATTGTGGTGGATTTGCGTAAAGTTCCTGCGAAAACACTCGGACGTTATATGGGTAAAGAGCAAGCAATGGAATACTTGGCGAGTCACGAAGAAAGTGACGAGTGAGCTATGTGACAGTCAAAGAAAAACGCCTCACAAGAGGCGTTTTTTGATCGTATCTCTTTATATATTTTAGAAGCTGACTTTTGCACCAACAGAAATGGTACTGGTTTCCGCGTCACCACGGTCTTGATAACCCAGTTCAAGCGCAAGACCAGGACCAATACCTGGAGACAGGCTAATACCAACCGCACCCAAAATACCCCAACCGTCTTCAGATACGTTGTTGTAGGTGTTGTCGTAATAGTTGCCACCACCGCGTACGTAGACATTACCCAGCACCACAGGAAGATTGATTTGAAGAGCCAAAGGAATCGAGGTGGAGGTGAAATCGCGGTCGACGCCGTTCGCGTCAGGGATCTCAGCGGTGGTTTCACCGTAACCTGTGTAGATACTGGTGAAATCGTTCAGAGCCAGATTACCGTTAAGTTTCCAGAAATAACCAGTTGCGCTACGACCTTTGTATTTCACATCGACCACACCCGCATCCGCACCGACTGACAGCGGCAAAATCATTGCAGAAGCTGATGATGCGAAAAGGGCGGCACTCAGTGCTGAAAGCGTTGCTAGCGTGCGGATTTTTGCCATGGTTCACTCCTTGTGAAATCGAGCGCATTGTTTCTAATGTGAGACGGTTTTACTGCGTTTCATTGTAGGTGTGAATCTCTGTCATAGCTGGTAACTGCGTCAATTATTCGCAATGAGATCAGATATTTGTGAACTCGCGCCAAAGGTTTGAGTGATGAGAAAACAAAAACGGCACCCAAGGTGCCGTTTAAAAACAGAATTTTGAGCTTGCTTACAGGGTCAGCAAAGCAGAAACGACACCGATCAAACCGCCGAATACACCACCCCATACAACCAGCCAGCCCAGATGCTCGCGAATCATTTTTTGTACGATGTCTTTCACCATTTCTGGCGTCAATTCGTTAAGGCGTTGCTCAATCACAGATTCAATGTTGGCGGTGATGTCACCCATCATTTCTGGCTGCTCAATTTGCGTTTTCAGCGCGTCGCGGAATTCTTCTTGTTGCGTAATTTCAATCACAGAAGACTGCATTTTCTCAACAAATGGCTGACGTAGTGGTGTCAGTGCTTCTGGGCCGCCCATCATCATCAGCATGCCGCCAAATGGACTGTTGTTAATGACATCGACCAAGCCGTCAAACGTTGGGTTAAAGTCGATTTTCTCGATCACAGGTTCTAGGTTTAGATTCGCATCACCAGCGATTTCTTTGCTCAGAAAGCGGTCGATGTTCTCTTTGGTAAAGAACTGGTCCATCATCAGAGACTTAATGCCCAATTTGAACGCTTCGAAGCGCGCTTGAATAACACCAGAGCCATAAAGTCCCGGCACCTTTTCAAACAGCATGTGAACGGCCAAAAGGTTTGTAAGAGAGCCTGACAGGGCGAATAGACCGCCATAAAGTGCAATCGGTTGGTCAAGGTAATAGCCCACAGCGGTAATGATTGCCGCTATGAGGTTGGTTAAAAAGCTCTTATTCATGGATGTTGCTCTTTGAAATGGTTCAGAAAATGGTAGGGATTCTAATGGATGGCTTACACCCAAACAACGGGTTGAGTAAAGATCTGATATCAGCACATGTCACGGTTATTGGATGCGGTACGCACTCCTTGCTATTGAGGCTTACGCAGAGTTCTGCCTGCCCCTACACTCTCTGCATCTTTGTTTAATCATTGCTCAATAAGACAGGAAACGGATGCCTTCTCGTGCGTTGTTGTTTGGCTTGATACTGTTGACCCTAGCCGGTTGCAGTAATGGCAAACGACCTTTTGAAATCAAAAACCTGGCAAAGTCAGACATGGATTTGATCACAGACATCCATATCATTGAGATGCGCGATCTTCTTGAAGAACTGACGGTTAAACTCTACAAGCGAAACCCCAAAGAACTGGCAAAAGTCGAGGGCATGACAGTTGAAGCGCGCCTTGAGTCTTTGATGAAAGTTGAGCGCCCTGCAGAAGGCTATCCAGAGCTAGGCGGCATTGATGGCGTTAATGCACTGTACCTTGCATTCAACGAAGAGTTTCAAGGGGATCGCGTGTTTGCCATGATGGTGGGCATTTCAGGAATGTTGAGCGACAGCTACAACAATCAGCTTGAATTCTTTATCCTTGACGACATTGACCAGCAAAAGCTCTACAACAGCGCGAGAAACTTAGAAATTGTCGCTTGGCTGATGAACACCCGCAAAGACTTGAACGGCGAGCTGTTAATTTTGAGCAATGGTATCGCCGAAGACGGTACGCCAAACTATAGTTATGAGCGCGTGATCAGCAAGATGATCGTTATCCAAGACATGATGGCAAAGATGGTCTCAGACAGCACCAACCGAGCAATCAACCAAGTTGTCCACGGTGTGGCGTCGATGACCTTCTTCCCGATTTAATGTTGAAACTAGAGATAGAAAAAGAGCCCCGATTGGGGCTCTTTTTGTTAGTTGGCAAAGTTCTCTTGGAAGTACTCGATGATGTCATCAGACTCGTACATCCATTCAACTGTGCCGTCTTCATGTTCGATGTGGAGACAAGGCACCATACCGCGGCCACCTTCAGAAACCAGTGCTTGATAAGCCGCAGGGTCTGCACTGACATCGACCAGTTTGACATCAAGGTTCATCGATTTAAGTGCTGCACGCACTTTCATGCAATATGGGCAGAATTCGCGGTGGTAAAGGCTGTGAGCATTTAAATCAGGCATAACAATACTTCCTTATTTTTTATTCGTATGCGGTTAGTTGAACGTATTGATAGCAAAATAATTGCAGCGTGAACAGAGTGAAAAAAGCCCCTGCGTCGGCAGGGGCAGTTTTTGATTTGATGATGTTCGATTGGTGCCTAGCGAACGGCACTTTCTGCAATGAGATTTTCCAGTGCATCCGTCACTCTGAGGCTACCTTCTTCCATCGCGTTTAAATGGTCGACTAACGAGCGGAGATCACCACGCAGGCCTGCTTCCAGTGCCATGCGGCCAGACTCGTGTACCTGCTTATGCGGAACATCAATGGCAGAGAATGAAGGGTTTTTCTTAAAGTGCGTTGCGCCGTCGCCTTCAAAGTACCACTTACCCAAGCGACATTCGGTATGGCGGTTAACCTGCTGCCCGTAGTCACCAAGGCTGATGTGTTTGTAGATGGCACTTTTCCACACAGCGTGATCTAGTTTGACCGTGTTGAGGAAGGAAGAAACCGCCGCATTTTGAATCACGCGCTGCATGTTCTTTGATTTCTCAATAACCTGATTCACGACAGATTCAATCTGTGTTGAGGAAGATGCAACGTCGTCTGCGCCGCGCTGACTTTCTTCAACGAGGTGCTGAATGTCGGCGTTTTGGTCGATGACCTTTTTCACCAATGCTTCGATTTGGCTACTGGACTCACCTGCCTTCTTAGCTAGTTGACGCACTTCATCCGCCACCACGGCAAAGCCGCGACCCGCTTCGCCTGCACGCGCCGCTTCAATCGCTGCGTTGAGTGCTAGAAGGTTGGTTTGCTCTGAGATCTCCTGCACGGCAGCAACGAAACGGTTGATGGACGTGGTGGTCTCTGTCAATTCCGCTACGGCTGCGCGGTTACGGTTCGCTTCTTCGGTGATTTTATTGGCTCGCGCTGAAAGGTTTGCTAAGGCAGAAAGTGTTTGCGAGAACATATCATCTAAAGCAGAAATCTCGTGTTTTTCTGCCACCAAGGTATCGGCATTCACCAACAGCCCCTCTCGGATAGCTTCGAGCATGCTCGTGCCTTGCTGCTGACATTGACTGGTTTTTTGACGGTTTTCGATTTGCGTTTCGAGCTCTGCAATTTTGGCATCTTTTTCCTCAAGCTGTTGCTCCAGCATCATGGCTTTTGCATTGTAGTTAGAGGCTACCTCTTGCATTTGTTGGCTAAATTCGGCTTTTAATTTGTTGGAATTCCAAAATGCCATTTTATTTACTTCCTATTTCATCAAGGGCTACAAGCATCGTAGATAAGTCAGGTTAAATTGAAGTACTTATTTTTGTAACGTGTTATTAAATTTGAATTTTAATTGATCTAGGTAAGGAAAGCGTTGAATTTGTTTGGGTGACGTGATGCTTTTGTGATCAGGTGAATGGTGTGTTTTAAACAATAAAAAACCGGCATCTCAATGATGCCGGTTTTGCGTTTTTTACGTCGTCTTACAGACCGATGATCAGTGACGCTGCCGTTGAAACGATCAGTGCACCAACCATAGGGACAGCGGTACGTTTAACCAGCTCGAACGGAGATACGCCAGCCACACCTGCAACTGCCACAACAGCGCCAGTAATTGGCGACATCGAGCGCGCAATACCTGAAGCAAGCTGCATTGGCATCAGCATGGCAACGGCAGGAATGCCTACCTTACCCGCGATTTCTGGCACCATAGCAGCAAACGAGAAGAATGGTGCATTACCTGAGCCCATGATGATCGCAGCCAGTGCGATGATTGCGACCATCAAGATAACCATCAATGCCGGTGACACACTTGCAGCTAACGCGCCGTCGATCAGTGCGTTCAACAGACCAATCGTTTTTAAGCCGTGTGCGAAGGTTTGACCCGCAACAACCAGGGTAACAACGCGCGCAAACTGGCGACCCATGCTGTCAAAGTAAACCAGAATATCGCTAAACACCGCTTTAGGTGCGCGGCGGAAGCTTCACACAGCATGGCAACAGCAATAGACACCAACATGGCGGTAACGACGTCGATCTTGACGGTGTCGATAGCCATTGGGCTGAACAGAAGAAGCAGAGCCAATGGAATGACAGGCAGAAGTGCGTACCAGCTTGGTGGGTTCACTTCGCTTTCTTTTACATTGATGTCAGTATCTTCAGAAGACGATTCTCTCTTGTCGAACCAACGCTGCACAAACAGGTGAAGGACAGCAATGGTGACCATAGTCGCCAGAGCAACAGGCAGTTGGTAAGAGATGAAGTATTCAGTTACTGGCATGTCTGCTGTGCGTGCAGCGAGGTTTGCGTTGCCTGATGCTGGACCCAAGTCCAAACACGCCGCTGTTGCGATAACTGCGGTTGCCGACATCTTACTCACACCAAGGCGAACCAAGATCGGGTAAAGGGTAACCATCAACAGCAGACCGAGACCAGAAGCACTTGGAATGAAAATGTTGAGAAGCTGGCCGATGATGTAACCCAGTGCCATGACCAGATAAGGAGAGTTGAAATACCCCAAAGGTTTAATGGCGATGTTTACCAGCGCACGAGAGGCACCAATATGGTCCATGTAATGCGCGAAGCCGCCAACCGCCATGATGATAAGACCAAGGCCTGCGACGGTTTTGCTCATTGTTTGCTTAACAAACGTAAAGATGTCGAGTGCGACTGAGCCGCTTGATGCAGACTCGGCAAGTGGAAGACCGGTGCCGAAAAAGACACTGGCAACCATTAATAACATACCGCCCAAGAAGAGGGTGGTTTGAGGGTTGTAACGCTTAACAATTAAATAACCGACAGCAAGGATCACTATCAGGCTGAATAAGGTTGTCATTCATGCTTCTCCATAAACAAAAATCGACACGAACCCATATTGATGGCCGATTAAGGCACATCAATAACGTGTCACATTCTTTGCTTTTCTTTCGATAAGTCAAAGAGTCACGGGAGATTTATCAGCAGTGAATGAATCGCACAATTGAATTTAGCTTGATGAATAAATGCGCTATTAATACATATATCAATTGTATTGATGAGATGATTTTGTATCAAAAGGTGACGACATCAATAACACCAAGCGAGCCGTTTTTTATAAATTTGTGTGAAAGGGCCAAAGCGGGCGAAAAATACGGCACTAGAATGCGTAGCGGTTGTCACGAAATTAGTCACGATGCGCCAAAAAACACGTCATTTTGAACAATCATGAAGCCAGTAGCGCGGAAAAAATGTTCAGCAGTGAGATGCCAATCACATCTGCCTATTTCTATAGAGGGTGTGAGAAGGTGCTTTGGGGTGACTTTCTACAAGGTGTTAACATTGCTGAACGAGAAAGGCGGGTTCAGTTGCACCGCCTTCTCTTTGTGAATGCTTATTTCGCGGAGTGTGTTACCAAGGAATCTCAGAGCCGTCAAAGTTCAGGAATTTGCCGCTGTCTTCGTTCGTTAATGAGTCGAGCACTTTGACCAAGCCTGAGGCTGAGGTTTCCGTTGAGATTAATGCATTTGGCCCGCCCATTTCCGTCTGCACCCAGCCAGGATGAAGGGCGACGGCGACGATTCCCTCATGAGACAGGTCATTAGAAAGACTTTTCACCACGGAGTTTAATGCTGCTTTTGAAGAGCGGTAGATATACCCGCCGCCAGAGGTGTTTTCCGTCATGCTACCGACTTTGGAAGACAACGCCGCAAATATGCCCGGTGAACCCGCCTTCAATTGAGGGTAGAACGCTTCTGCAATCTTGAGAGGTGCAATCGTGTTGATTTCAAGCACCCTGCGCCATTCGTTCATGTCGGTATTGCCGAACCCATAGCCTTTTGGCCCGTAATAACCTGCGTTATTAATGATCAAATTGTAATGGCGGTCTTTGAGCGCTGCGGACAAGGCATCTATCGCTTGGTGGTCGGTTACCTCAAGCGCATGCACTGAGAGGGCGGGATACACATCTGCCAAATGTTGAAGGTCAGGTGCGTCAAACGGAGAACGGCAAGTGGCGTCTACCTGCCAGCCTGCGTCAAGGTACGCTCGTGTAAGCGCAAGGCCAATGCCGCGGTTCGCGCCAGTGATAAATAGCTGTTTGAGTTGATGCCCCATGGTTTTGTTCCCCACTCATCCTTTGGGCAATCATACTGCGCCTAATTCATGCCTCTGTCGAGTTAAGAGACTTTGGCGATTTCCCATGTTCCGTGGCAAGGCGCATTTGATACCTTCCAATCGCCGGTGATCGCTTGGTTGTCTGCGTTGCTTGGAAGTCATAGCCCCAGCGGGCATTGTCGCTGTAGAGTGAAAGCTTTCCCTCGTCGCTTATCCAACCTTTCAGCATGGTATTGTTGTACATCAAGCGAAGAGAGACTTGGCCGTTTTCAATCTCGCCCAAAATACGGGTCTCAAGGCAGATCTTGTCGCCACTGACGTCAAAACGTCGTCCCTCCCACTTGCCGTCGAACGCGTCGCTAACCTCAAACGGTGCTTGCTCAGGTAAGGTTTGGACATAGCTGACACGCTCTCTTGGAGCCTTGGTCGATTCTTGATAGATGATAAAGGCGAGTATGATGAATACGGCAATGGCGAGCTTTTTCATTTTCTCTCCGAGGTTGGCGGTCAACTATGACGGTATGAGTTTGCTTTCACATCCTAAAAAATCGAACTAGAGAGAAAAAGGCTTGGTTAGCAACGCCCGAGTGATGTCGCACGAATCGGCGGATTTGATGGCGTTTGTTTGATGCTGAAAAGAGAAAGCCGCCAAGTGGCGGCTTTTCTATTAGAGCTCTTTGATGGAGAAATTCAGCGAATACCGATAGTGCTGCTTATCGAGAAGATATTCTGGGTGAACACTCGGGCTCCAAGAGTCATCGCCACCTACACCCATGTGGTAGCCGTCGATACGCAAATACAGATGGTCATCGGCAACCAATTCATGGTTGTGCTTGGCATCAATCAGCGATTCTTGACTGTATCGACTGACGGAGAAATTGAACATGCCTTGAATATTGAGGTTATCGATATCCAAATGCCTGACATCACAACGTAGTCCATTTTCAGACGGGAATATATATGGCGTGTGCATGTCCTCGACGCGAGAAAGGTAACGGCTGATCATCGCACTGTCTTTACGGTCGGGATAGTTTTCGTGAGGGCCTCGACCAAACCAAGATAGCGAATCGGTCAGCGGCAGTGCTAATTCTAAACCTACGCGCGGCAGGGCTGGCATGTCCGGTGCCACATCCACTTCGACGGTCAGCTGTACATCGCCGACGACGTTGACTTCATAGCGCCACAAGCTGCTGATCACCATGGCGCCACCAATGAAGTAACCATGGTGCGAGCGCACTTGGACCTGATCAGCGAGCAAGTCGACGGTGTTAAAGAGATTCTCATGGCGAAGTTTAAACAAGTTTGCCGCCGCCCATTTACCGAGCCAGGCATTCGGATCGGGGTTGCCTGCTTCGCTTGCACCAATGTCATTGTCTATTGGCGCGCGGATGAAGTTGTCTTTCGGCGCGTCCAAAATTTGTTCTTCACCATGGATCAGCCATTGCACTAAATGTCCGGATTGCTTATCAAACCCCAAGACAAAACTGTCACCACTTATTGTCCAATGATCGGAGTCTTCGGTCACCACTGGCAATTTATCGGGTGATACGGGCGGTACACGCAGCGGTCGGTTTACGGGTAAAGCAAGTTGCGACTGCGCAATAGCGAAACCTTTCTCTGCCCATGGTTCGTCTTCTGACAGCACCACCTCAAGAAGCAAGAAGTATTCTGCACCGTGTTTTGGATAGGGCAGCGAGTCCATCAGCTTGTAACTCATGGTGACACCCGCGCGAAGGTGAAGTGCTTCGAAGCCACTTGCCACCTGTTTGCCATTTTTCTGCACAGACCACTGCAAGGTCAGGTTTTCGGGAGGGTGGAACTGGTACTCGTTTTCTACTGAGACGACCAACGGGAAGGTGCCTTCCAGCCCAAAGACAAAACGTTGCTGGTGGTATTTTGCTTCGAACGCGCTCGGGTGTGGGGTGCGATCTGGAAACATGAGGCCATTGATACAAAACTGTCTGTCATTTGGCATATCGCCAAAGTCACCACCGTAAGCCCAATACTCATTGCCTTGATCATCTTTCCGAGTCAGGCCTTGATCGACCCAATCCCATATGAAGCCGCCTTGTAAGCGAGGGTGACGTCTGAACGCCTCCCAGTATTTATTGAAACTGCCCAAACTGTTGCCCATGGCATGGGCATACTCACAAAGGATCAATGGGCGATCTTCTTCGGGAAGACCTATCCACTTTGGTAGTGCCCATTTGGGTAACGGCGTGTTGGTTTGGTCTTGCTCAACACGTGCATACATGGGGCAAAGAATGTCAGTCGCTGCCGTGTTCGCACCACCGCCCTCATACTGAATCGGGCGGGTAGGGTCGCGCTGTTTGAGCCATTGATACATGGCATGATGGTTCGTACCAATGCCGGATTCATTGCCTAGCGACCACAAAATGATGCAAGGGTGGTTTTTATCCCTTTCCACCATGCGCGTTACGCGCTCCATGTAGGCGTGCATCCACTCAGTGTTGTCAGAAAGTTGTCCCATCGGCTCAAGTCCGTGAGTCTCGATGTTGGCTTCATCGACCACGTACAACCCATATTTATCGCAAAGGGCATAAAACGCGGGATGGTTGGGGTAATGCGAAGTACGAACTGCATTGAAATTGAATTGCTTGATGAGCTTTAAATCTTGCTCAATGTCTTCGACCGATTGTACGTAGCCCTTGTCGGGGTGGAATTCATGACGATTGACTCCACGGATGAGCGCGGGGTGGTCATTGATTTTCAGTAAACCGTTTTGGATCTGAATATGGCGGAAGCAACGTTACAGGCTTCAATATCCACGGGCTCGTCAAAATCATCAAGCAATACCAACACGAGGCGATAAAGGTGAGGGTCTTCGTCGCTCCACAGTCGTGGACAAGAATGGTGATGGAATGATGGCATCTGTCTTTCCAACTGCCTCTTTCATCAATCGCAATCTCACCGCACTCCGCAACAAGTGGCCCTGAAATGTCAGTGCCTTCGTCAAAAAGCTGCACCAATACGCGCTTGTGTGCGCCTCTTAGTTTGGTTTCGACCGATAGCGTGCCCGTTTGGTGAGTCGGGTCTAACTCAGTACGCACTGTGTAATCGAGGATTGCATTGTGAGGCTTTCTACGCAGGGTGACATCGCGAAATATCCCGCTTAGCCACCACATGTCCTGATCTTCGAGATAGCTGCCGTCACACCAACGCAGCACAACCACAGCCAGCGTATTGTCTCCTAAATTCAAAAAGGCACTGAGGTCGAATTCTGCGGGTAGCCGAGAGTCCTGACTGTAGCCAACGAACGCGCCATTACACCAAACGTAAAAGGCGGCACTGACCCCTTCAAAACAAATACGCGTTTCGCCTTTTTGCCAATGCTCAGAGAGTTGAAATTGGGTGCGATAAACGGCGGTGGGGTTGTCAGTCGGTACGAGAGGCGGGGTGGCAGGGAAAGGATATCGAATGTTGGTGTATATGGGTTTGTCACCGGTGTCATGAAGTTGCCAGTTGGCGGGGACAGGCATGGTCCGCCAACTCCGATCGTCGAATTCGGGGCAGACAGATGCAGATGGCACAGATTCAGGGGCGTCAAATAGTGCGAACTTCCAATCCCCATTAAGTGAAATCGTACTGCCCAAACACGGACCGATTCGGTCTTGATGCTCTACGGCAAGTTCAACATTGGGATAGGATTCGAGAGGACAATGTGCAGGTAGCCTGTTCAGCTGGACGATGGCGGGATTTTCCCAATGTCTGCGTTGAATCAGTTCGGCGTAGCGGGTCATGTCACTCTCCGTAAGTCAGGTTTTCCATGACAACGTGGCAGCGAGTGAAAAAGGCTGCTCCACGGTGTTTTCTTTACGCTGTTAAAGCCAAGCTTAGACCAATTTGATAAAGCCGATAGTGTTGAACTGAAAGCAATTTTTATTATTTTGGTGATGTCAGTTCAGTGATCACTAAAAAAGGCGTTTTATCGAATCTCGCAGAATCAAAGACGGCGTATATCCACCACTTTTTATAGGGATTTCGTCACTCTTCGTCAGAGCCAAGGCAAGTTCGGCTGCCTGCACCGCCATCTCGCCAATGGGATACCTCACGGTAGTGAGTTTTGGATGCAAATATTGGGCGATCAGGCTGTCATCAAACCCAATAACGGAGATGTCTTCTGGCACCTTGTAACCGTTGTCTGTGAGTGCCGTAATGGCACCTGCGGCCATGTTGTCGTTATAACAACAAACGGCGGTAAGCGTTGGATGCGCATCAAGTAACGCCACCATGGCTTGCTCCCCGCCTTTCTCATTGGGTGTGTATTTCACGATCAGATCTTGCGTGGCGTGTTTACTCAGCCAGATGCAGCAAGCGCATCTAAATATCCCCGGGTGCGTTGCCAGCTATCTTCAATTTTATGGTTTGAGCTAATGCAGCCGATTTCCCTGTGCCCCTGACTAATGAGATGCTCCGTGGCAAGGTAAGCTCCGCGATAGTTATCAAGGAAAATGCAGCGGGATTCTAGCCCTTTGATACAACGGTTGATAAAGACCATGGCAGGGTAATCTTCAGCGAAGAGTTTAAGTGTGGTGTCGTCGAGGGCTTTGCTGTGAATGATGAAGGCACCCACCTGATTTTCGATGAGCAGTTCAATCGCCTGCTTTTCCCGCTCTGCATCGTGATAGCCGTTACCGATGAGAAGTTGCTGCCCGCTGAGAAACGCCACGTTGTCGACATGTTTGACCAATCCGCCGAAAAAGGGGTCGGACACGTCGGCGACAACGACCCCTATGGCTTTGCTTTTCTTGTTAACGAGTGTACGGGCCGCAGCATTAGGGCGATAACCCAACTTGCGCATGGCTTGCCTGACCGTCTCCACTGTCTCTGGACGTGTTTGTGGTGACTGATGAATAACGCGCGACACCGTGGCGACAGACACGCCAGCCAATCGCGCTACATCTTTTATCGTCGCCATGCTTTCACCTTAATCTTCAGCAAGGCGGGCTTATTGCACGTTAGGGGCTTCGGATGCGGAGATCTCACGGGTCGAAGGTTCTCGGTACGTGAGGGCTTGTTCCGCTTCATCGAAGAGGTGAATGTCACTTGGCGAGCAGCGCAGCCTTACCGTTTCAAACGCCCTTACCGCGTTGTCTCCTGGGATATGAACCTTGAAACCGTCTGAGCCATAATACTGGCCGAACAGATATGTGCTGTTGCCAAGTCGCTCAACCACTTCGCTATGAAAATCAAAATTGAAGCCTTCTCCCGCACCAATTTGAATATGCTCGGGGCGGATACCAACAGTGACTTTATCTCCTTCTTTCACCGGCTTGATAGTAGGGACGCTCAACGTCTGTCCATCAGGCATGGTGATATCGGCTTGGCTGTCATGCGATGCTGAAACCACACCTTCGATGAAATTCATTTTTGGTGAGCCAATAAAACCAGCGACAAAAAGGTTGGAAGGGTTGTGGTAAAGCGCAAGCGGTGAACCGACTTGCTCTACATTGCCGGCACGCAAAACCACGATTTTATCGGCGAGCGTCATGGCTTCGACCTGATCGTGGGTCACGTAGATCATGGTGTTTTTAAGCTCTTGATGTAGTTTGGCAATTTGCAGACGCATTTCAACGCGAAGCTCTGCATCAAGGTTAGAAAGCGGTTCATCGAACAAGAACACCTTGGGATCGCGAACGATGGCGCGACCAATCGCCACACGCTGCCTTTGGCCGCCAGAGAGGGCTTTGGGTTTTCTGTCTAACAAGGCTTCCAATTGGAGGGTTTTCGCTGCGCGGTCAACTTGCGCATCGATAACAGATTTCTCCACGCTGTTCATTTTGAGTCCGAACCCCATGTTCTCGCGCACCGTCATGTGTGGGTAAAGCGCATAGGATTGAAACACCATAGCGACGCCGCGATCGGCAGGGTCAACCTCGTTCACTTCGAGGTCGTTAATCGCTATTCGTCCTTCTGTAATCGTTTCCAAACCAGCAATCAACCTAAGCAGTGTTGACTTGCCACAACCTGAAGGCCCAACGAAGACGACAAACTCGCCACCCTCGATTTCAAGGTCTACTCCATGAATCGTTTCCACGTTCCCAAACCGCTTGATGACCTTGTTTAGAGTGATATCCGCCATAATTCACGCCCTATGCAACCTGTTTAATTCTGATGCGTATCGAAACCGTCGAACACGTCACCCTTTACTAAACGTAGCGGATTTTTTCGCCACGTAAACGTTTACATGAAATAAATTGTGAACTAGATTTAATCAAAATTGAATATCTATTTACATTTTATTAACGCGAGCGGGTTGCTCGGGTGTTCAAAACAGCGGCAAGGAGTCTGTATGGCTGGGTCTTCAGTGACATCACCTCAATCCCCCAAACGAAGCCAATTAGCTCTCGCACCTTGGTTGTTCCTCTTTCCGGCGATCATCATCTTCACGGTGTATGTGGTTTATCCCATCGGACAAAGTGTTTGGCTGAGCTTTTTCTCTTGGGATGGATTAGGCGAAAAGCAGTGGGTAGGTTGGGAAAATTACGTCGAGCTTTTTGACTCCGACGCGTTTTACACCTCGCTCATCAATAACTTTCTCTGGCTGGTGCTCTTTATGCTGGCACCACCAATTGGCTTGCTTATCGCCCTGTTCCTCAATCAGCAGGTGGCGGGTATTCGTCTGGTAAAGGCCCTGTTTTTCTTCCCGTTTGTTATCTCGCAAGTGGTTGTTGGTCTGGTGTTTGCGTGGTTTTACGACCCGTCCTTTGGCCTGCTTACGCAGTTTATGGTGGCTTTAGGATTCGACCCTGTTTCCATATTGGCAGACGAAAAACTGGTGACATACGGCATCATCGCGGCTGGGTTATGGCCGCAAATTGCGTACTGCATGATCCTTTACTTAACCGGGCTCAATAACCTCGACCCCGAACAGATTGAAGCTGCAAGACTCGACGGTGCCAAGGGCTGGCGAATGCTTTGGTATGTTGTGGTTCCACAACTCAAACCCGCCACCTTCATCGCGGTGGTTGTGACTGTGATTGGTGCGCTCCGCTCCTTTGATCTGGTGGCCACCATGACAGCGGGTGGCCCGTGGGGAAGCTCGACAGTGCTCGCGTACATGATGTACGAAGAATCAATCTTCAACTACCGCATGGGCTACGGTGCAGCCGTCGCTGTGGTGCTCTTCCTAATCATGGATCTTTATATCGCCTGGTTCCTATGGCGCATGCTGAGAGGTGAACGCTAATGTTTCCAAGACCTATTGAACAACGCGGACAGCTGGCAAACACCACTTATCGCATTGCACTCTACATTGCGGTCATTTTATGGCTGATCCCACTTGCTGCTGTGTTGATGACATCGCTGCGCTCAATAGCGGACATCAATGCGGGTAACTATTGGGGTTTGCCCGATGAGCTTCAGCTGGTGGAGAACTACACCGAAGTCTTCACCGCAACACCAATGGGACGTTATCTCCTTAACAGCCTGCTGATCAGCATTCCAGCGGTGGCGGGCGCGGTTGCACTGTCGACACTCGCTGGCTTTGCGCTGGCGAAGTACAAGTTCAAAGCCAACATATGGCTGTTCGCGCTGTTTATTGGCGGGAACTTTGTGCCTTTCCAAATTTTGATGATCCCAGTACGTGACTTAACCATCTCCTTTGGTCTTTATGACTCACATTGGGCACTGATCTTCTTCCATGTGGCTTTCCAAGCTGGTTTTTGCACCTTGTTCATGCGCAATTTCATCGTCGGTATTCCTGACGCTTTGATAGAAGCCGCGCGTGTTGAAGGGGTGAGTGAGTGGCGAATTTTTTGGTATGTCGTGCTCCCACTTGTGAGGCCTGCATTGGCAGCTTTATCCGTTTTGGTCTTTACCTTTATTTGGAACGATTTTTTCTGGGCGTTGGTATTGGTGCAAAGTGATGAGGTTCGTCCTGTCACGGCTGGTCTCAACGCGTTACAAGGACAGTGGCTGGCTTCTTGGCAGTACATGTCAGCAGGGGCGGTAATTGCTGCGCTTCCTCCTGTGGCTCTGTTCTTTACGATGCAGCGACACTTTATTGCCGGTTTAACGTTAGGCGCAACGAAAGGCTAATGACGGCTTGATAAAAGGATGGATAGGATGAGAACGCTTGCAACAAAAGGCTTGAGCGTGCTTTGCAGTCTGTTTCTTCTGCTCAGCGGCTCCGCGGTATCAGGAACCTTGGTTATCAACTCTGATGCGTCAGATCCTGCGCCGAAGAAAGCGTGGGCAGAGGTGATTGAAAAGTTTGAGCAAGAATACCCAGATATCGAAGTGAAATATAACCTCTACGATCATGAAGCCTATAAAACGACGATTCGTAACTGGTTGGTGACATCACCACCTGACATCGTGTTCTGGTATGCCGGTAACCGTATGAAGACCTTTGTCGATCGCGGCTTGTTTGAAGATGTCAGTGATCTTTGGCAGTCCAACGGCATGTACGAGGATTTCTCCAGTGCGAAGCCCGCGATGACAGTAAACGGCAAGCAATTTGGTGTGCCTTATACCTATTACCAATGGGGCATCTATTACCGCAAAGACATTTTCGATAAATACGGTATCGCGGTACCAAAAACCTGGGACGAGCTGGTTGCTGCGGCGAAAAAGCTTGAGGAAAACGGTGTCACGCCCTTCACCATTGGCACCAAATACCTTTGGACGGCAGCGGGCTGGTTTGATTACCTCAACATGCGTGTTAACGGACTCGATTTCCACATCGATTTGATGGACGGAAAAATTCCGTACACCGATCCTCGCGTGAAAGCTGTGTTTGAGAAGTGGAATGAGTTGGTTGAGCCGGGTTACTACCTCGACAACCACGCGTCCTACTCTTGGCAAGAAGCGCAGCCGTTCCTTTACAACGGCGAAGCAGCGATGTACCTGATGGGTAATTTCTTGGCGGCTAACTTTACTGATGAAGTACGTCCAAACATGGGCTTCTTCCAGTTTCCTGTGATTGACCCTAAGGTGCCAATGGCTGAAGACGCCCCGATGGATACCATTCACATTCCGTCAAAAGCGAAAAACAAAGAAGATGCGAAAACCTTCCTTGCCTTCGTCGCACGTCCTGAAATTCAAACCATGATCAATGAACCATGCTACAAATCCCAACCAATAACAAAGCCACACCGAAGGACGATGAGTTCTTGAATGCCGGTGTTGTCATGTTGGGCGAAGCGGCAGGTACAGCACAATTTTATGACCGCGATACGGATCCAGCCATGGCTAAAGAAGGCATGAAGGGCTTCCAGCAATACATGGTTTATCCAGATCGAATTGATAAGATCTTGGAAAAATTGGAAAAAACGCGTCAGCGTACATTTAAGCAATAAACTAGTCGCAGATTAGTCTTTCATACCACATAGAAGCAAAAGCCGATGGCACGGCTTTTGCTTCTTTTTTATACAATGAGCGCGCGGAAAAAACCTGCCGCTCTGAAAGGGGTGTACTAAAGTTAAGAATACGCCACGAAGATGACCGACGCAGGACAGGGTACGGCAATGCCAAATCTCATTAACACCAATTACGTCACCAGCAACTACTATAACTCTCGCCAAAAAGAGCGTGAGGAACAGCAGCAAAACGGCGTGCGCGGTGATAATGCGGTGTCACCCAATGAGCGCGCGGAGCAACTTCGCAAAGAGCGCGAAGAAAAAATGCAGGCGGAAAAGGCTCAAGAAGATGCGCCACAGCGTGGCGATTATCGCGGCCTTATCGATCGCGTGGCAGAGCAAGAAGCAAAAATGGCGAAGTATTCCGCCTACACGCAAGGGCAACAACAACTGCTCAAGCAAGTTGAGAGCACCATTTCACCCAATAGCGACAGAAGTTACGATTTCAAGGTATAACGCATATTCACAAAGCGGATACCATTAACTTCTTCCTCTTCACGAATGGCCTCGCAGCCGAACTTCTCGTAGAAAGGTACAGCATTGACCGATGCCCGCATCGTTACCTCGTCTGAGGTTGCGAAGGAAAAAGTGCGGGTCAAAAGTGCCGCTCCCCATCCTTTTCCTTGAACACATTTATCGACAAAAAGGTGCGTCAGGTAATTTCCTTCTCTAAGCGCACTGAAGCCAACCAGCTTGTCATTATCAACCAGTTTGAAGGTGTGGTAAGACGCGTTCTCAAAGGTTGTTTTCACATCTCTTAAGACTATGTCGAGAAAGAAAGCTTTCCCCTCGGCACTGAAATGCGGCAACACATCATGCGCGGCTACCCGTTTGACCAATGCCGTGATGGTTTGGATGTCGTCAGGTGACGCCTTTTCTATTTTAATCAATACGTTCCCTTTGATGTTCGTTTGAGTCATGGTGAATTAGGATGCGGGTTCAGCAACGTCTTCTTTGCTCTTAGACTGAGCACGGGCACTTGGTCTGTTTTGACAACCTCAAACACGGTTTGGTTTCTTCCTCCGTGTTTTGCCGCATAAAGCTGTTTATCGGCATAATCGAAGGCGTCCGTGTATGACCAGTCTCGCGCTTGCGGTGGCAACATAACGGCACCAACCGACAAGGTGACAATGCCGCGTTCCGTCACGTGCGGAATGGCGAGTGCTTCAACGCCTTGTCGCATGCGTTCAGCGGCATAAAACAGGTTCTCAGCGTCATATACCTTCATCAAGACGACAAACTCTTCACCCCCAATCCTGAAGCAAAGATCGTTGTTTCGCGTTGAGCTCAACAAGACATCGGCGGTTTTTTTGATAACGACATCGCCTTTACCGTGACCGAAGGTATCGTTGTAAAGCTTGAAATTGTCGATGTCACAAACAATCACGCCAAAGTTTGCGCCCTGCAGGCGTGTTGCGTGATACAGCGATTGCGCTCTTTCGTTGTAATTATGCCGACCGCTCAAACCGGTGAGCGCATCGGTGTCGGACAGATGCTTGAGAAGCTTCAACTGAGACTGGGTTTTACGCGTTAGCTATGCAAGCCTCGGGCAAGCACACCAATTTCATCACTTCGATGAATTTCCTCTAAAGAAGCAATGTTGAGCTGTTCGATGTCTTTATCCATTTGCGCAGCAAGGCGGCGCAATGGCGCGACCAACCAGTGGGTCACACCAATGATCAGCAGCAGTGATACAAAAAGAGCAATCGCAGCTTCCACGGCAATGGTGAAATAAATTTCTGACTTCAACGAGTAAAGGTGGGACGCATCAAAAACGGCATACAGATACCCGCCATTTTTGTTGAACAAGGGCAACTGTATTGCCGCGACATTTTGCTCTGGGAACAGGGCAAATTTATCCTCAAGAGGCGCAATCGGCCAAGGCGGCGAAAACTCTGCGGTAAGCTTTTGACTTAATGCTAATGCTGACAGATCTTTATTGGCTTTGTTGAGCAAAAAAGCGAGCTTTCGAGCGGTGATATGGTTGAGGTTTTCCTCTTCCAACTTGGTTGCCAAGGTGTCGCGGGTAAGCTTGGTGCTTTCCAATTCTTCGTCGCTGACATCCACACGCCATATTTCCCCGGTCTCTCGGACATATCGGATACACACTTTGTTATCGAGATAATCCGATGTGCCTTGTACATCGAGAAACAGCAATTGCTCAATGCGTGACAAGGTATCTTTTTGCGAGGGCATCATTAACGCTGTGTAGTTCCGCCCCGCGACAGCGGCAGAAATCTCACGCATCAATGGCGACACCGATTGTTCCATCAGTGCTGCTTCTTGATTGACGCGTGATTCCCATTCGCTTTGGTAGCGAGAGTAGCTCATGCCCGCAATCAGTATGACAACCAGCAATAGATGGGAAACAAACAGCAACTGATTGATGGTAAGTTTTTTCAGCATTCAGCCTCTATCCTTTTTAACCTAACGCCCTATTCGTACGAAGAGAGCACAGGCTCGGTGCACGTACCGTTAATGCAGATGTCTTTGTAGGTGTCATGGCAACGCTGGCAAAACTCTGGCTCCAGCGTGGGGTGCATACTCGATATATCCTGACCTTTGCGGTTGTAGCTGCCATACATAGGCAAACCGGCGAAATGTTCCGTCACCCAGATGATGCCTTCAACCTCGGAAACGGCAACAACCGTTGGTCCGTCGGTATATGGGCCATGGGTTTTGTACTGCTCTAGCTTGTCTGGGTTCACGCGAATTGTTAGAGGTGAACCTTCGCCATTGTTGATCCATGCGTAGGAGCGAACCGCTTCCTGAATAAACAGCGAGGTTTCTGGCGGCAGCACAGTGTCTGCGGGTAAGGTCATCGATTCTTTTACGACTGGCCACGCTTCCCAACCTTCTGGGTAACTGGCGACGGAATCGGCGTGAGCATGTGTGTGAACAACCATCAATAGTGCAAAAAAGAGCTGAAAAGCCCTGAAAAACCGCATTTCTCTTCCCCAAAACAAAAAATTGTCAGCAAGTGGCTGAACAAACGTAGTTTATTCGTTAAAAAACCGTAATAAAAATGGAGTTGAGCAATAGTAGATGTCGGTAACATTACAAATACCTAAAGACTCGTTGACGTTCACAAACTGACGCCAACAAGCTGTATGAAGTTGACTGGCTTTGTGCGCTCAAAAGCATCAGGTAACACAATGTACAAGAGGCGAGGGTTGGACATGACGTAATAACAATCGACGCCGCTTTTCACGCTCTGTTAGCTTCTAACCTGCTCGCGAATATCGAATGATTTAATAACAGGAAGAGGGCGTTGGAAATAACGCATGCCGTACTTTTTGGCGGTTATATTTTAAAGAATTTCGATGTCTAAGAAATAATGGCGTGTGAGTGGTTTTCTTGACACGAACTTAGCCTAAAAGGCCAAGGTTTGATATTTTTTCGACAATATTCAACCTGTTGTTCATGTCTTTAGGTTGCATGGATTCTCAATTTTGCCTCACTTTATCTCCATGCCATGTCGTTGCTACAACGTTGATTTTAAATTTTTTTGTATTTTTATTTATTTTTAAATCAATAGTTAAAGTGTAATAACGAACGAGTTGTTCACTTTATTGCAAACTTTTCGAAATAAATTTTGACTGCTTGAGGTCTTTTCATTTGAGCGCCACTCAAACCAATAAATTTTACGGGTGGGGTTTCTATAAACGTTTAATTCAAATGGCGGCAGTGCTTTTATTCTGTTCCTCATTTAGCACGAATTTGTCTGCTCATTTGTACAAACAACATTGGAGAAATGAGAATGAATAAGATCGAAAAAAGTGCGACTTTCGCATCTGTCGCTTTAGCACTAGCAGTAAGTACCGGCGCGTTTGCAGCAGAACAACCTGCAGGTAGCAGCGGTGCAGCGATTGGTGCTGGCGATAAAGTGCACTGCTATGGTGTTCATTCGTGCAAAGGAAACTCTGATTGTAAAACAGCAGAGCATGCATGTAAGGGACAAAACCAGTGTGGCGGCCACGGCTTTAAAGCCATGGGCGCGAAAGAGTGCCTTGACGCTGGTGGCACAATCTCTGATGTTTAATTAAACGAAGGAGCGATGAAATGACGTCTAGCTTTGGTCTTGGATTGCGAACTCAGCATTACAATGATTTTTTGGATGCGCCACAACCGGTTGACTGGTTAGAGGTCATTTCAGACAACTATATGGTCAATGGCGGTAAGCCATTGGCCATGCTTGATAAAATTCGAGCAAACTACCCCATGGTGATGCATGGCGTGTCTCTCTCAATAGGCTCAGTAAATGGCCTTGATACGGACTACCTTCAGCGTCTTCATGCTTTAGCTCAACGCATCGAACCCATGTGGGTGTCAGACCATCTATGTTGGACTGGTGTTCATGGTCGAAAGCTGCATGACCTTATGCCGCTTCCCTTCACCCAAGAAACGTTGGATGTTATCGGGAGAAACATCGAGCAGGCTCAAGATGTGCTGAATCGTCCCCTCGTGATTGAAAACGTTTCAAGTTACGTAGAGTTTTCTTCCTCCGAAATGACGGAGTGGGAGTTTTTGGCTGAGTTGACGCAAAAGACGGGCTGTAAGCTGCTACTCGACGTGAACAATATTTATGTCAGTGCCTTTAACCACGGCTTTTCGTCTAACGATTTCATCAACGGTTTGCCTGTAGATTGTGTGCAACAATTCCATTTGGCAGGTCACCTCAACAACGGCGACCATTTGATAGATACCCATGACCATCCGGTTTGTGACGGTGTGTGGAGTTTGTTTGAACAAGCCATTCTGCGATTTGGTGCTGTTCCTACCATGATTGAGCGAGATGACAATATTCCCCCTCTTCCTGAGTTGTTGGCTGAGCTGGATACAGCCAGAGCCATTACCAACAACGTGCTAAGCATGCGAGGGGCAGTATGAATCTTCAGAGCATTCAAGATAGCTTCCAAGAGCTGGTTTTAAATGAAACCTGTGTGGATGCGAGCTGGGTAAGTCGCTCGGCGCAAACCCTGGCACCTAAAGATCGCTTGGCGATTTACCACAACGCGTATCGCGTACGTCTGATTGACGTGCTGCGCGATACCTTTGGCCATACCGTGACGTATTTGGGTGACGAATGGTTTAACCGCTTAGCTGGTGAGTTCGTTCAATCTCACCAATCCATTTACAACAACATTGGTTTTTACGGTGATGTCTTCCCCGTATTTTTGGCGAAGCAGCTTCCAAATGATTTGGATGTGGCTGAATTGGCGGAATTGGATTGGACACTGCGAAGAGCATTTGATGGCACCGATAGCGAGGTGATGAGCTTTGAACATCTCCAAGCTTTGGCGGCTTCAGGGCAAGAGATTCAGCTTGTGCCAGTGCCGACGTTGACAAAGGTAACACATGCCTTCAATACCTTAGATATCTGGCATGCCATCGACAAAGACGATACGCCGCCAACCTCTTCCAAGCTGCTAGAGCCTGTTGATGTGTTGATTTGGCGTAAAGGCTATTCCCCCCATTTTAGAAGCCTGTCGCCCATTGAGTCAGTCGCCATTGACTGTGTGCGCCAAGGTGATTCTCTGGACGCCATCGGGGAGACGCTAGCATCGCGCTTTCCTGACGAAGATGTGTCTGTTGCGTTTGGTCAAATGCTGCCGCGCTGGATTGCAGACGAAGTGCTTTCACGCTGAATGGCGTCAGTACACGCACCCTCCAAAGTCTATCTCATTGTCTTGCAGTAAGATGCGTTGAGATAAGTGTTTGAACATACCACCGCGATAGACGAAAGACGTCCATGTGTGCGTCGTATCATCAACGTGGTGGATAGGCATCTCAAGCGCTTGATATCCGCACGCGCGATAGATGTCTGGTACGTAAGCGAAAAGGAAACTGACATCGACGCTGCTTGCCATCATCTGTGTCTCTAACGCGTGGATAAGGCTGCGACACAGTCCTTTTCCCCGCCAGTTGGGATGAACGGCGACGCTGCCAATCACGCCACCCAAAAACCTTGTTTCACCTTGCGTCATTTCTCTCACGTGCACTGATGAACACGCCACTATCTGTTCACTTTCCAGCACGACAACGTACGCAAGCAGCTCATCATTGCAAACGATGTCCATTGTAGGGTTGTCGAACACGTCCCTTAGAAAGTGGCGAAGTTCATTGGCATATCGGGGCAGTTCTTTGGGTGTTAAGTGAATAATAGTCATGAGGGTTGGCAGTGATGAGAAGGCGAGCAATTTTCGCATGTAGCGATAAGAACCCTGCCTTTTTTCGGCCAGAATTGCTCATGAGTTTTCCAGAATGCGTTCCTGCTCACGCCATAACCGCTTGGTTAAATATCCTCATTGAACGCAAAGAGGGCATAACCATGAGCAAGTCTACAGACAACGGAAAGTCAGGCCGATTCGAATTGGGTATTCCGAGCTGGCTATGGCCGCTTTTGATCAGCATGGTGTGGCTGATCCAGTTGGCCGCAGAGTAATTATTGTCGGGCGAGATACCAGCGTTTTAACGGCTCAGGCAAGCCAAAAACGCGTAGGTTACCGCATACCACTAAAATGACGCCGAGTAGAGACGTCCACGTCCATTCATAGCCCTCAAAGACGGTAGAAAGCGATAGCGCAACGAGGGGAAAGAGAACCGTACAATACGCAGCCTTGGGAGCACCAATGCGTCCCACCAGAGCAAGGTATGTGTTGAAGCCGACGACAGAGCCGATGATTGCGAGATAGACCAATGCCGAGACATATAGAGGCTCAGAGCTGAAGTTGAGGTTGTGGCCCATCAGCAGTGAGATGGCAAACAGATACAACGCGCCGTACCCCATGGCCCAAGCGGTTGTCGGTAACAACGGCATGGCTTGTTGCTGGGCTTTTGCGGAGACCAAATTGCCCATTGAGAAGAAGTAGGTGCCAATAAACGAAATCCCCAGCCCCACTAATATGTTGAGGTCCATTGCTGCATTGAAAAACTGGGAAGCGAACATTAGTAACACGCCGACAAACCCCATGATGGCACCTTGCATAAAGGTGCGTCCGGGTTTGCGCTTTTCCAGCCACCAAAGATTGAGCGCATTCAAAATGGGGGCAAGTGAAAAGACCACGCAATAAGGCCACTTGGGAAATAGCTGGTTGCGACGTAGAAGCAAAGGAAGTTATTGGAAAAGAGGCACAATGCCAGCAGTGCCGCCATCTTATGGTTTTCTTTCGTCAGCGGGACGAGTTTGCGTTGAAGGGCGAGAATGACAAACAGAGCCAGCGATGCCAACGCAAACCGCCAGCCTACAGATACCGGTACAGGGGTATCGCCCGCTTGAAAAGCAATCGCAAGCCAGGTTGTTCCCCAGATCACGACGGTGATGATATACAGAAACGTGTTCACGTTATGCCCCGTCCCTTCTTTTTGAAAAAAGCTGAAGGCTGGCCCGGATAAGGGACGGCCAGCCTCCATAAGTTCTAGCCTAATTAACGTTGTTTTATTGATAGGTAGTAAGGCGAGGCCTTACAGACGCTCGTCTTACAGATGAAATGCTATGCACAATTCTTGGTTAGAACTTCCAAAATATTGCGGTTTTTATAGATTCTTGCGCATTTTTATTACTGGACGGTGTTCATATGCTGTTACTAGGATTTATAGTGCATGTGAAAGGAGTGTAGTAAGGCATGGCTAAAGGATTGGCAGAGAACAATAAGAACAGGCAAGTCTACGATGTACTTCAGAGCAACACCGCTCAGCTTCAAAGCGACGTGTTTTTAGACAATGGCATGGGTGTTGCCCTGTGGAGTAACAGTCACGGAACGACTGTGTATGACAAGCCGAATCATCATACCCTCAGCTATTATGTGCAGGGCGGAAAGAACACCAAACGCTCCACGCGTGGTGGTGATATTTATGGTGGGCAAGACAAACTGTGCTTGATGCCAATCAACCATCGTTCGGTTTGGCATTACGCCGATCCCTTTTCGTTTTTCCACTTTTACTTTGAACAATCCCATCTTCAAGCGTTTGCTGAGCAGGTTTTTGACAAAGAAGGCCGCCATATCGAACTAAAAGAGCGCACCTTCACTGATGACCCCTTTGTCAATCAGCTCATCCGACAGAATATGTTGCCGCTCGATTGGACAAGCACTACCGATCAACTAATGCTTTCTCACGCGCAGCAAATGATGCTGCTGCATTTGGTGAGGCAGCACTGCCATGAACCCTTTAAGAAGGCATTGCCGACAGGCGGTTTGTCGCCAGTGAATCAACGCCGTGTCATGGATTATATTGAGGCGTCACTGTCGCACTCATTCACATTGAGCGATCTCGCCGCCATTTCTCAGCTCAGCGACTTTCACTTTGCTCGAATGTTCAAAGTGAGTTTTGGCTGTACGCCGCACCAATACGTATTAGAGCAACGCGTAAAACGCGCTAAGACTTTGCTTTCTCAAAGTGAATTCTCTCTCTCCGACATTTCCGCCATGTGCGGTTTCTCCTCCCAACAACACCTCTCTCAACAATTTAAACAACGTGTTGGATTTAGTCCCGCCAGCTATCGCCGCAGTCAAAATGTGAGATGACCGGACTCTCGTAAAAAAGAGAGGGCGAATACTCACTATTAAGACACAAGCCCGCGCCTGCTCTGGGTAGATTGAAGTGTTAGTTAGCCGCGTCGCGGCTAGAGGCATAACTGCGCGATACAGGAGAGATGGCATGACAACCAGCGACACGACACCTGTCGATAAGTTTGTTGCAGCCTCCCGCTCAAGCGGGGAAATATGGGGTTTACACTGTAAAGATGGCTGGGTGATTTGTGATTCTGCCATTTATGAAGAAACAGACGTTATGCCATTTTGGTCGACGCGAGAAGCCGCAGCGGTGCATTGTGTTGACGAATGGGAAGACTTCGCACCCGTTGCTATTCCTCTGGAAGAGTTTATCGAAGACTGGCTGGTCGATCTTGCGCATGACGCCGTGATGCTTGGTCCTGACTGGGGTGATGACCTGAGTGGGGAAGAGGTAGAACCCAACGATCTTGTCTCAAAATTCCTTGTAGAAACAGTCTGAACTCAGCACCGTCAATCAAGGTGTACAATTCTCTCTTTACAGTGTGCATGCTTCAGTGCGCACTGCTCTTCTTTGTCTTGATCGCATACCGACTGCTATTCGTTTAAGCATGCATTGACGCGTGGAAACGATGGTGGGAGGCACAATGACCGAGACGATTAATCCAATGGGAACCGACGGTTTCGAGTTCGTGGAATACACGGCTCCGACGAAGAAAGGAATCAAAGAACTCAAAGCACTGTTTTCTATGATGGGCTTTGCTGAAATCGCCAAACACAAGCATAAAGACGTGTGGTTATACCGTCAGGGTGATATCAACTTTATCGTAAACGGTGAATCTCAGTCTCAAGCTGAGGGCTTTGCCAAAGTGCACGGTGCCAGTGTGAACGCCATGGCCTTCAGGGTAAAAGATGCGGCTCATGCCTTGAACTATGCCGTCAAGCAAGGTGCAGAAGCATGTGCACCGAGAATTGGTCCGATGGAGCTTAACATTCCTGCCATACATGGCATTGGTGACTCCTATCTGTACTTGGTTGACCGCTATGGCGACCAAGGTATCTATGACATCGATTTTGATTTCTATACCGATTGGAAACAAAGGCTACTGGCATGTGATGCTGGCTTGGGCGTTATCGACCACCTCACGCACAATGTCGAGAAAGGCAATATGGATAGCTGGGCGGATTTCTACGATCGCATTGCTAACTTCAAAGAGATCCGCTTTTTCGACATTGAAGGTAAACGCACAGGATTAAAATCACGTGCGTTAACGGCACCTTGCGGAAAAATCCGCATACCTATCAACGAATCCAGTGATGATAAATCCCAAATCGCCGAGTACCTCAAAGCGTATAACGGCGAGGGCATTCAACACATCGCGCTCAGTACCGAAGACATTTACAAAACCGTGGAAGTGCTTCGTCAACGTGGCATGAAGTTTATGTCCACGCCAGATACGTACTATGAGAACGTTAATCATCGTGTTGAAGGCCACCAAGAAGATATCGGTCAGTTACAGAATTTACAGGTGCTGATTGATGGCAATGTGGAGACTGGCATCCTGTTACAGATTTTCACAGACACAGTAATCGGGCCAGTGTTCTTTGAAATTATCCAGCGTAAGGGCAATCAAGGCTTCGGCGAAGGTAACTTCCAAGCTCTGTTTGAGTCGATAGAGCTGGATCAAATCCGTCGTGGCGTGCTCGATGCGGGCTAAGGCTTACTCGAAGAAAAGAGCAAAAAAAGCAGGTCATACTGACCTGCTTTTTATACGTCCAGAGAACGGTCATTGGTGCGCATGTCGAATAAGAACTGGTAGAACAGCTCTTTTCGAAGCGTGCTGTGGGTTTCATCAAAACGAATCCCCACGGTAGGAGGCTCTCTGTCGTTGTTCACCGCGACAACTTCCCCTGGAATTTGACCACGTAAATCGTCGCTGTGGTCCACCGTTAAAACCAGCTTTTCGCCTTCAAACATCAATCGGTCATTGCCGTTGACTTCGAGGCAGCAGCCAGACACGGAATAGTCGAGCATGAAGGCTTTGAATTTCTCGCCTTCACACTCGGCGTGAATCCAAAGATTGGTATCAATACGCGGCTCTTGGCGGATTTGTCGGTGCGCGACATTTTCTGGAATAGAAACAATTAAAAGGCGAATAGGCTTTTGAATAACGCCCATCACGAGCGAGCGGAAGGCGATGACATCGCGGAACTCGCTGTCGGTTACGGCTCGAATAATCAACTCGTTGTTGGGGATATAAAACCGTTCGATGATGGGGTCTTTTCCCGCAGGGCAATCAATGAGCAAGAACTGATCTTTTCGAAAGCCGACCAGTCGAGAGCTCAACTGGGTTTTCTTTGGGTCGTCGGAAAGCTCAATACTCAATCGAGACCCGACAGAAAGCAGCCGGTAAAAATTGTCTGACGAGTCGGTTTTAATGGTTTGCATGGACTAATACACGCTCCGTATTACAGGTAATTCGCGACAATTTCCTGTAGCTCGTTATTGTCTTTCATCTCTTTAATGCGCTGATCAATGTACGCCTTGATTTCAGGGTCCATGCCCGGTGAATACGCCAAATGGATTTGATAGCTCGGGATCATGTTGCTGATTTTCTGTAGTTTGTAATCTTCTTGCGTGAACCCCAAACGCTTGAGGTGGTACTGAAGCCTCAAGTCCATTTCCACAAAACCGGCCGTGCCCTTCAATCTGTCGACGACGCGAAACGCTGAATCGTAATTCTTCACACGAATTTCACTGACATCACCGCTTTTAATCTTTTTATCAAGGCCGGGGTAATCGAAACCGAACAGCAAGATTGCCACCTTGTCTTGAAGATCATCGGTGTTTTTGTAGTCAAAGCTTGACTGAGCACCGCTCAAGATACTGTGCTCAACCTCCAGAATTGGATATTCAGACAAGTTTGCTGCCTGCATGTCGCCCCACAAAGGACTGCCGTATGTGATCCAGTTTTCTTGTTGATGCTTGGCAAGTTCGGCAATCATGCGATTGAAAGGGTAGGTGTGAATAGCGAGTTCGTACTTTGACCCTTTTAGAGCTTTGTTGACGATATCGGTAACAATCCCGCGATGATTTTCGCCAGCATCTTGAATTTGAAGGGGTTCCGATTGATTTTGTACAACGTAATAATCGAGTGTGTCTGCTTGGCTCAATGCGCTAAAAGTGGTTGCAATAAAGAGCGTTAATAGATGTATGAACTTATTTGCATTAATGGTTTTGATGCTGCACATGTTATCGGCACTCTCAAGTTTGGGAATCAACGCTATTCTTAAAGAGGACTGTTCCTTTTTTAAGACAATTTAAGCCTAGACTATGTTGAATCAAAACGAGAATTCGCGTCCGCCTGTGAGCATGGCTGCCAGATTGGTTGGACGTATTTTGCTGGTATGTACCTTGCTCGCTTTTCTGGTTGCAGGTTTTGCACTGTACCTTGATTATCAGGCACGTTATGAGCAGACGCGCGAAAACGCGTTGCTGATTCAAAAGACAGATCTCCCTGCGGTGGCAGCCAGTGTTTGGCAGGAAGATGTCGAGCAGCTTCAAGTGGTCACTGAAGGTATATTCCGAAATCCGGACGTGGCGCATGTGGTGGTGTTTGAGAAAGACCGCATCCTTGCAGAAGCAGGTCAAACGCCCTCGGAGCCAAAACTGACGTATGAATGGCCAATTCAATATTCCCAATTTGGCGCAGAGTTTGAGCTAGGCTACATCCGCGTCGATATCACACTTCAGCATATTTATAACAGTCTGACCGAAAGGTTTATCACGCTCCTTTTGTTCCTGGGCGCAGCACCTTGGTACTGGGTGCTTTGGTGTTCCTCATTGTTTACGTAGATGTCGTTCGTCCTTTGATTTGGATATCTAAAGGCGTCACCAAATTTGATATCAACAATTTGCCTGAGCCTATTGAAAGGCCACAACAGTCGATGGGTGAAGAGTTGGTGAGGCTTTACACGCAGTACAACAACACCGTTGAGCGGATGCGAAATAACAGCGAGGAGCTGAAAGAATCCAAGCGGGTTGCAGAGCGGGCGAACAAGAAAAAGAGTGAGTTTCTTGCCAATATGAGCCATGAGATCCGCACGCCAATGAACGGCATCATCGGCATGGCATCGCTCTTAAAGGGCACAAAGTTGGATGAAGAGCAGCGAGAGTTTATTGAGATGTTGGAAACATCGTCGCTGACCTTGCTCGACATCATCAATGACATTCTCGACTTCTCCAAAATTGAAGCTGGCAAGCTTGAGCTGGATACTGTTGAGCTGAATGTGTTTGAGCTAAATAAAGACATCGAGCAGATGTTTAAGCTTCGCACCAAAGAAAAAGGCATCGACTTTGACTGCCATGTTGACCCAGATATCTCGCCACTCTTGATGGGTGATGCGCCTCGCTTGCGTCAGGTTATGATTAACTTGGTGGGGAACGCAGTGAAATTCACGGAACGCGGCAGCGTGCGCGTGAACATTCAACAAACCAGCGAAAGCGGCGACTACTGTACCTTGCTGTTTGAGGTCATCGATTCGGGTATTGGTATCCCGAGCGACAAACTTGAAAGTGTCTTCGAAAAGTTTGAGCAGGCAGATGGCAGTACAACGCGCAACTTTGGCGGCACAGGCTTAGGCCTTGCAATTTCAAAGCAAATTGTCGGACTGATGGGCGGCAAGTTGGCGGTCGAAAGCCAAGAGAAAGTCGGCAGCCGCTTCTTCTTTACCGCGACATTAGAGCGTGCTGATGAGCCTGAAGCGACGCCAATTGATGCGATGATGTTTGCTGATACCGAAATGCTGTTAGTAGATGACAGCAGATTGAACATGCGCATTACCAGTATTCAATTGGGTAATTTGGGTAGCAACATCACTTGCTGCATGCGTCCTGAAGATGCGGAAGAGATGATCGCCGAGCGGATCGATTCACCGAAGCCGTTCAAGCTGGTTGTTTTAGATAAATTGATGCCGAGTGTCGATGGGTTCTCCGTCGCGTCGCAGTTGAAGAAACGCTTTGGTAATCGTTGTCCAAGCATGATCATGATAACGGCAGCCCCCGAAGTGCACGACAACATCAAGTTGGAGACATTGGGTATTCAAGGTTACCTGTCAAGGCCTTACAAGCTGGCGGATTTGAAAAGCACCATTTTGAAGGTACTTCGTAATCAGCAGCCCAAACTGGGTGTTGTGTCTGAGTTGAGTGCGACGCCTGAAAATGCCGAAGTGTACGAACACGCCCCAGACGCAACGGAATTTGCTGGCCGAATTTTGGTGGTGGAAGACACCAAAGTTAACCAACGTGTTACGCAGGCCATGCTCAACAAAATGGGTGTGGAAGTGGTAATTGCCGAGAACGGAAAAATTGCCGTCGAATACTGTGAAAATGACGTGTTCGATTTGATTTTTATGGACTGTCAGATGCCAATCATGGATGGGTTTCAGGCATCTCGCCTCATTAGAGAGCACCATCTGGCGGATCATTCTCCGATTGTTGCTCTGACCGCCAACGCAACAGCGAAAGACAGAGAAGATTGCTTGAAGTCGGGAATGGATGACTATATTGCAAAACCTGTCAGTAAAGCAGATTTAGAGCGCATGCTTCGCATGCACCTGCGACCGCTTGAACATGGCAAAGCGCAGACGCAGTAGCATACCGACAATAAAAAAGGGCTAGCACATCGCTAGCCCTTTTCTTTTCAATGCGTTTTCGCTTACGCAGCAACTTCAGCGGTTGCTACTGGTGCCGCTGCTTTTTTCTTCTCGCCGATTGGAGGATAGTGCGGCCGTATTCGTTGTTCAGCACTTGTGCCATTGCGAAGTAGATTGCGCTCGCACCACAGAAGATACCTTCAATACCTGCGATGGTACCGATCAGTGTGCTGCCTGTGAAATCACGTGCTGCTAGCAAGAAGAACAGAACAGTCAGAGAACCGAATACGACTTGCTTCGCTACTGGGTAGCACAGTGAACCAATGAACATGAAGCCAGTGAAGATACCCCACAGTGCCAGGTACCAACCCATGAATGATGCAGGGCTAGCTGGCAGACCCATGTAAGGCATAACAATCAAGCCAACCAGCGTCAGCCAGAACAGACCGTAAGAAGTGAATGCAGTGGTACCGAAAGTATCACCACGTTTGAAACACATCATGCCTACCAGCACTTGGCTCAAACCACCGTAGAAAATTCCCATGGCCAGGATCATGGAGTCAATTGGGAAAAAGCCTGCGTTGTGAATGTTCAGCAGGATGGTGGTCATACCGAAGCCCATTAGACCTAATGGAGCTGGGTTAGCCAATTTTGTAGACATGCTCGCGTTTCCTTCAAAAAAGTTGGTAAAAAATGCGCGCGAATTTTAGTGGAATGTAAGCAAAAATGAAAAAGCCAATAGTGAAAACTAAGTTTTCGTTTTCTGTAAGTGATTGATATTTGTGATTTATATCACTGTTTTTGGCGAGGGTGTGTAAGTGGGCTGTTTACTTTTAGCGCAAGCGCTAACTGTCTATTTTGCTTAAATTAAATAAAGAAAAAGCACCTGACTATGCAGGTGCTTTGGGCGTGTTGTTAATCGATTACAGTGCCGATTTCCATTCTTCGAGCAACTTATCGTAATTGATGGTTTGTCCTTGTGGTTTCTCGTTTGAAAGCTTGGCTTTTGGTGCGCCAGGCAGTTCCAACCAGTAAGACGCATCACGTGGTTTGTTAAGTTTCGGACCACATTCGCCCTGTACGTTTGCACGTTCTAGACGCTGAAGTACGCGATCTTGTGCTTTCGCCAGACCGTCCAGTGCTTCTTGTGGGGTTTTCTCGCCGTTCGCTGCTTCAGCGATAAATTGCCACCACAATTGCGCCAGTTTCGGATAATCAGGCACGTTTGTACCCGTTGGTGTCCACTGAACACGCGCTGGGCTGCGGTAGAACTCGACCAGACCGCCAAGTTTTGGTGCGACATCTGTCATCGCTTGTGAGTTGATGTCAGATTCACGAATTGGCGTCAGACCTACAAGGGTTTTCTTAAGCGACACAGATTTCGCCACAGTGAACTGTGCGTAAAGCCAAGCGGCCATGCGACGCTTAGGTTCGGTAGACTTCATTAAGGTCCAAGAACCGGCATCTTGATAGCCGAGTTTCATACCGTCTTCCCAGTAAGGCCCACGAGGTGACGGTGCCATACGCCACTTCGGCGTGCCATCTTCGTTAACCACTGCCAGTCCCGGTTTGGTCATGTCAGCGGTAAATGCGGTGTACCAGAAAATCTGCTGTGCAATAGACCCTTGTGCTGGCACAGGGCCCGCTTCAGAGAACGTCATGCCTTGTGCTTCTGGTGGTGCGAACTCGCGCAGCCAGTCAACGTACTTGGTTGTGGCAAATACTGCCGCGGGGCCGTTGGTGGCACCACCACGCTCGACACTGGAACCAACCGGCGAACAGCCTTCAACACGAATGCCCCATTCATCGACGGGAATACCGTTTGGAATGCCCTTGTCACCGGCACCTGCCATGGAGAACCATGCATCGGTAAAACGCCAGCCGAGAGACGGGTCTTTCTTACCGTAATCCATGTGGCCGTAAACGCGTTCACCGTCGATTTCTTTCACATGTACAGAGAAGAACTCGGCGATATCTTCATAGGCGGACCAGTTCACTGGCACACCGAGTTCATAGCCGTAGATGTCTTTGAACTTGGCTTTCAGATCATCGCGCGCAAACCAGTCAGCACGGAACCAGTAAAGGTTGGCAAACTGCTGATCAGGCAGTTGGTAGATTTTTCCGTCCGGGCCAGTGGTAAAACTGATGCCGATAAAGTCATCGAGATCGAGAGTTGGCAGAGTCACGTCTTTTCCTTCGCTAGTGATGTAATCACTGATAGGGAAGACCTTGCCGTAACGCAGGTGCGTACCGATCAAGTCAGAATCATTGATGTAGGCGTCATAGATACTGCGGTTGGATTGCATCTCCGTTTGCAGTTTTTCCACCACATCACCCTCTTGGATCAAGTCATGGGTGACTTTGATACCCGTGATCTGTTCAAAGGCTTTGGCAAGCACTTTGGACTCATATTCATGGGTTGTGATGGTTTCGGATACGACTTTGATTTCCATGCCGCGGAACGGTTTCGAGCTTCAGTAAACCACGCCATTTCCTTTAGCTGTTCATCTTTGCTTAGCGTCGAAGGTGTAAATTCATCACTCACCCATTTTGCTGCAGCGTCGCTGTACTGGTCGGCGAGGGCTGCCGGTGCCAGTAATGTACCTATCAGACACCCCAAGGGCGTCCATTTGGATACAGCAGGCAGATGCTTCATAGTTTCGCTCCTTTGTCGTTTTTCCTTATCCCCAACGCAACACAGTGATCAGCCAAACGATGGAAATCCCAAAGGGATACCAAATCGGCAAATCTGTGGCTCCGATGAAGAACAGGTGGATATAGGCACTGCCCAGCAGCCCTATAAAGAGTCGATCACCCCGCGTTGTGCGGATGGGGAGAAATCCCTTTCGTTCCACACAAGGACGGAGTACTTCGAATATGGTCATCGCCAGCAACATGCAGGCAATGGTGATAAAAAACAGTGCGCTTGGGAGTGTCCATGCCATCCAGCCCATCGTGATCTCCTTATACGCGTCCTAAAGCGAAGCCTTTTGCGACATGGTTTCGAACAAACCAAATCACAAGCAGCCCCGGTACAATGGTTAAAACACCCGCCGCGGCCAGCACGCCCCAGTCAATGCCTGAGGCACTCACTGTTCGTGTCATGGTGGCCACAATGGGTTTGGCGTTTACCGATGTCAGCGTTCGGGCAAGTAAGAGCTCTACCCAGCTGAACATGAAACAGAAGAAGGCCGTCACACCAATCCCTGAGCGGATCATAGGAATAAAGATCCGCACGAAGAATTTGGGAAAGCTGTAGCCATCGATATATGCCGTCTCGTCGATCTCTTTCGGCACCCCTGACATAAAGCCTTCCAAAATCCAGACTGCGAGCGGCACGTTAAATAAACAGTGCGCCAACGCCACCGCAATGTGGGTATCAAACAAACCTACAGAGCTGTAAAGCTGGAAGAAAGGCAGCAGGAATACGGCAGGCGGTGCCATGCGGTTGGTCAGCAGCCAAAAGAACAGGTGCTTATCGCCGACAAACTTATAGCGTGAGAAGGCATAAGCGGCAGGCAGTGCAACCGCCAAAGACAACAAGGTGTTGATGGTCACGTAGGTCAGCGAGTTCAAATAGCCCGTGTACCAGCTTGGGTCTGAAAAGATGACGATGTAGTTATCCAACGTGAAGGTCTGCGGCCAGAATGTAAGGCCACCCAAGATCTCCTCATTGGTTTTGAACGACATCATCAACAGCCAATAAATCGGTGCCATCAAGAAGATAATGTAGGCAAGAAGGCCAACGGTTTTTCTAGTCATGTTCAGCCCCTCTTATCCATGTTGGTCATCGCGGTGTAGAAGACCCAACACACCAGAAGAATGATCAAGAAGTAGATGATCGAAAATGCAGCCGCTGGACCGATGTCAAACTGGCCGACTGCCATTTTGGTCAATGCCTGAGAGAGGAAGGTGGTGGCATTACCAGGGCCGCCACCGGTGAGTACAAACGGCTCGGTATAGATCATAAAGCTGTCCATAAACCGCAGCAGAACACCAAGCAGCAGCACGCTTTTAAGTTTGGGTAACTGAATGTATCTGAACACTGCCCAGTTAGAGGCGCGGTCGATTTTGGCCGCTTGATAGTAAACATCAGGAATGGCGCGAAGGCCGGAATAACACAGTAAGGCAACCAGTGATGTCCAGTGCCACACATCCATCACCAACACAGTGATCCATGCATCGACCGGATCGGCAGCATAGTTGTATTGCACCCCAATACTGTTTAGGAACCAGCCCAGCAGCCCAATGTCAGCACGTCCAAAGATCTGCCAAATGGTGCCAACCACGTTCCATGGAATGAGCAGCGGAATAGCGAGAATGATGAGCACTATTGACGCTTTGAAACCGCGTGCTGGCATGGTCAAGGCAACCGCAATCCCCAGCGGGATCTCTATGGCGAGCACGCTAAAGGAATAGATGAACTGACGTACCAGAGAGTCATGTAAGCGAGGGTCGTTAAGAATTTCCCGATACCATTCCGTGCCCACAAAGTAGCGGGTGTTCTGATCGAAAATATCCTGAATCGAATAGTTCACCACCGTCATCAGCGGGATGATGGCAGAGAAGGCAACCAGCAAGAAGACGGGAAGTACCAGCAGCCATGCGCGATTGTTTTCGGTTTTAGCCTGCATCCTGCATCTCCTCGTCACTGTCTTTTGTCGTGTCTTCTGGCTCGCCAATCAAATACTCATCGATGTAGAGCTTGAGCCATTGGGCGGGGAAGCTAATGAAGGCGTGATCTTTCGGAACGGGGTCTTCCTCGGCGATACGAAGTTTGAGTACCTGACTGCCAAACTTCACTGAGATGATTTTGTATGTCCCCAAGTCTTCAACGTATTGCACGGGGACTTGCCACGCATCGTCACGGGCTTCTTGCCACACATGCACAAACTCAGGGCGAATGCCGACTTTGATGTTGTTGCTTTCTGTGGCTGCCAACGCGGCTTGCTGGTCTTCAGTGAGGGGTAAGTCGAATGATTCAAAGGTGACGTTGCCGGAGGCGTTTCGCTCAACTTCGAGCAGGTTCATCCCGGGACTGCCGATAAAGAAACCCACAAAGGTGTGATTAGGCGTTTCAAACAGCTCGCGTGGCGTACCGAATTGCACGATTGCACCGTCATACATCACGGCAATTTCTTGCGCGAAGGTTGCGGCTTCGAGCTGATCGTGGGTCACGTAGATCATGGTGATGTGGAACTGCTCGTGGATCTGACGCAGTTTGCGTCTCAGCTTCCATTTGAGATGCGGGTCGATAACTGTCAGTGGCTCATCGAACAGAATCGCGGATACATCCTCACGAACCAAACCGCGCCCCATGGAGACTTTTTGTTTTTCATCCGCGGTGAGGTTACTGGCGCGCTTATCCAAAACCGATGAAAGCTCTAAGAGCTCTGCCACTTCACTCACGCGAGAACGCACTTTGGCTTCGGGCGTTTTCATGTTGCGCAGCGGGAAGGCGAGGTTGTCGTAAACCGTCATGGTGTCGTAGACGACTGGAAACTGAAAAACCTGCGCGATGTTTCGCTCTTGCGGGGCAAGATGGCTGACATCTTGTTTATCAAAGATGACTGAACCTTCTGACGGGGTTAAGAGCCCAGAAATGATATTCAACATGGTGCTTTTTCCGCACCCAGAGGGGCCAAGTAGCGCATAAGCGCCGCCGTTTCGCCAGACATGCGTCATTTTACGAATGGCATAGTCTGCGCGTTGTTGTGGCGTTTTGTGATAGGAGTGCGCAAGAGATTGAAGCGTAATTTCTGCCATGATGCGCTCCTATAAACGACGGGCTGATTGGATCAGCTTCTGCTGGTGGTCGAAAACGTAAAGCTTATGTGTCGGTACATAGATGCTTATCTTGGCATCGACGTCGTAATCGTGAACACCGGGAAGGTGAAGCACCATATTGATGTCGCGGTTTCGGACATGCAGGAAGGTTTCACTGCCACTGATTTCTGCAAGCTCAACGTCTACCACAAGCTCCAAGTCATCATCATTGCGAGGCACAAGGCTCAAGTGGTTTGGGCGAATACCGAACTGGTAATCACCTTCACTCAGCTCGCCCAAATCCGTATTGAGCGGGAAGTGAATATGTTCATCAAACGAGACATTGCCATCACCGACACTGCCTTTGATGAGGTTGATAGGTGGCTCGCCGAATAACTCCGCACACGTCACAGACGCAGGATGGTGATACACCTCGGCAGTAGGCCCGGTTTGAATCACCTTGCCTTCGTGCATCAGCACGATGTTGCCACCAAGAGCGAGTGCCTCGTTCGGCTCTGTGGTGGCGTAAACAGCGATGGTATTGCGCTGAGAAAAAAGCTCCCGCATTTCTTGGCGCAGTTCTTCGCGTAGTTTGTAATCAAGGTTCACCAAAGGCTCATCGAACAAGATGATGTCTGCATTCTTCACGAGTGCACGTGCCATGGCGGTGCGTTGTTGTTGCCCGCCTGACAATTCCAAGGGATAGCGGTTTAGGAAGGATTCAATATGCAGCATTTCTGCAGTTTCCTGAACCCGCTCTTTAATGATGTGTTCAGATTGCTTTTCAAGGCGAAGGGGCGAGGCGATGTTTTCGAAGACAGTAAGATTGGGATAGTTAATAAACTGCTGATAGACCATGGACACATTGCGCTCTCGTACGGGCACACCCGTCACGTCCTGACCATTAAACAGCACGCGCCCCTCTGAGGGACGATCTAACCCCGCCATTAAACGCATCAGGCTGGTTTTCCCTGCCAGCGTCCTTCCGAGTAACACATTAAATGAACCGGGCTCTATCCGAATGTTTATGTCATCCAGCCATCGTTCGTTGTTGCTAATTCTTGTGACATTCTCTAGTTCAAGTGACATGACATCTCCGTGTCAGTTGGGATCAAAGGCTGCGCAAGTTGAGTTGAAGGCCGTGCGCAGATGCTCATCACAATCCGAATGACATACGCTAGAAGCGTGCCAAGGTTATACAAACATTTAACATGTTGATTTTTAGTGATTTGCTAATTCCGCCAGTTTGTTAAGTGTTCACGGACTGTTCAGTGTTGTGTTGACGGTTAACAAAATGTGAACAATGCTTAACGCTCACCAATATGTTCGAATGAGCACAAGGAGAGTGGAAATGAGCGATAAAGCTCACCAACACGACGAGATGATCCGCGCCTCTTGGCAGCGGTGTCAGTCATTTGGGCTTGACCCCAAACACTCTCCGGAAATTGTCACCTTGCATGGTGGTCAGTGGCGCGAAGCGAAAGAGCGTTCGAATGATTTAATCCAAACGACCCAAGAGCAGGTGCTGCCTTATTACGAAAACATATTGGTAAACAGTAATAGCTTGGTGCTGCTGGCGGATCAGGAAGGTAATCTGTTAAGCCGCTGGGGAAGGGCAGATTTTGTCGGTCAGATGGAAAAGCACTTGTTTGACCAAGGCACCAGTTGGCGTGAGCGATACAACGGCACCAATGCAATTGGCACAGCATTGCAAACCGGCGAGTCTGTGGTGGTTGGGCGAGATGAACACTACCTTGTCGCAAACCGATATATGACCGCCTCAGCGGCCCCAATCTATAACAGTGAACGACATTTGGTTGGGGTACTGAATATTTCTTCTGACGCCTATTTGCCGACATCTCACGTTAACGGCATGGTGAAAGTCATGACGCAGGCGGTAGAGAACCAACTCATCATGGCGACATACCGAAGCCACAGCAATATGCTCATCTTCAATACCAGCTCTGACAATCTGGCCAGCCAATGGGCGGGGTTACTGGTTTTTAACGACGGCGGTGAAATTATCGCGGCAAATCGCCGAGCAGATTTACTGGTCGGACAGTCGTTGAGAGGCTTGTCGGTGGAAACTGTTACTGGGATCCCCTTGCTACAACTCTCAGCGCATCCAGAAGATCACCCTCTGACTTTCGTTGGACTTTCACATTATCGGCTTTTCGGCTCCATTCGTCGTCCTGCTGGCAACCGCATTATTGCTGTTACACACAACGTGCATCGACAACCTGACGTTTCAACACCTCCATCGGCTAGCGAACGTAAGCTGCATCATTTGGACTTGGGTGATACCTGCATGCAAAAAGCCATTCGCCAAGCGATGAGCGTGGTGAACAGTGATATTCCTTTGGTGTTGCAGGGTGAAACAGGCGTGGGTAAAGAAGTGTTTGCCCAAGCGGTTCATGCTTCATCAGAGCGTGCAAATAAGAAAATGGTGGCGGTGAACTGTGCGGCGATTCCGGCTGACCTGGTGGAGTCTGAACTCTTTGGTTATGTGAAAGGGGCTTTTACTGGCGCAAACAACAAAGGCAGCATTGGCTATATTCGACAGGCCGACGGTGGCACATTGTTGCTCGATGAAATCGGCGACATGCCGCTTCATGTGCAGGCAAGGTTACTGCGTGTGCTGCAAGAAAAGAGCGTTACGCCTTTAGGGAGTACAGAAAGTTATCCTGTTGATTTTCGCGTGGTGTGTGCCACACACCAATCACTGCGCGATGCAGTCGCCGAAAAGCGGTTTCGGGAAGACTTGTATTATCGAGTCAATGGGCTGACGGTATTTCTCCCTGCACTTAGGCAAAGAACAGACATCATCCCTTTGGTAGATGTGTTGCTGACCCAACTCTCTGACGGTCGCAAAATTTACCTGGACGACGATGTCATTTCAGCGTTTTGCTGTCATCCTTGGCCGGGGAATATCCGTCAACTTATCAATGTGCTTAGGGTTGCTCTCGCGATATCAGGCAGCGACAAGATAAGCATTGGTCATCTCCCCGATGACTTCTTTTTAGATCTTGAACAATCCGAACCGATGGATTCGCCCATCGAGCAGACATCCATTCCTTCTATTTCTTCATGGCAAGATACGTTGCCTTCTATCTATGCCCAGACTGAAGGCAATATCTCAAGAATTGCAGCGATCACAGGTGTAAGCCGCAATACGGTTTATAAGCGATTGAAGCAATTGGGATTGAAATGACGTGCTAGATAGTCATTAACACCCAACACCTATTGCCAGAAAACGATCAAAAAGCAGTCATTTATCGAAGTTTCTGATAATCACGTAATCGCATATACGTGAAGTGGCTCGCAACAAATGTTTTGAGATGTATGTGTTTTTTTGGGTCAAAAGATAATCAACTTTGACGATCCGTAATCTGAATATTCATCAAGCCTCACCTACATCGAATCCCTAAATTTAATGTGATTTACCTCATATGAATGAATGGCTATGCACCTTTACGGGGATGCTGTGAATATCTGTTTATTGATTAATTAGTAATCATAATATGTTGAATACATTGAATTTGTTAGAAAATGTATCGTTGATCACTGTGTTTTGAATTTGTTAGCTTGGTTTTGCAACATTTTTGCAAATGGACTGAAACAAAATACAGGATCGTATTTTATGAATAAGAAGATTTTAGCCGTAGCAATTCCGGCAGTGATTTTGGCAGGCAATGTAAACGCATTTGAAGCTTACAGCAGTGACGCAGGTTCAGTAGAGGTTTATGGTCAACTTCGAGCAGTTGTTCAGAAACTAGAGAACGCAGACGTAAAACTTGATGATGGTGGCTCTCGAACAGGTGTCAACGCCTTCTACACTATCAATGAAAATCTAAACGCTTTCGGTACCGTTGAATACAGCCTTTCTTATTCCGACAGCGATACAAACATGAAAAATCGCTTGGGATACCTGGGCGTATCCGGTGATTTTGGCAAAGTCTCTTTTGGTCGCCAATATCTGACCGCCGATGACTTGAGTGGTGTTGATAATTCTTACTTCTATGGTGGCAGCCACATCATTGAAGAGCAGGTATCAGGTGGCAAGCACGACAACGCAATTCGTTATGTCTTTGAAAACGATGCAATCTACATTGATGCGAGCTATGCACTGCCAGAAGATGGTACCTCACCAGAAGTGCTGGAGCTATTTGTCAGCAAGAACCTAGCAGGTTTTGATGTAACCGCAGGTGTCTCTACGTCTAATCAGGACCACGGCGCGTTTACGTTGAATAATGTGGCCGTCTCTGCCGGCTCAATCGATGATTTGTACTACACAGTTTGGGCGCAACGCACGTTCGGCGACCTGTCTGTAGGCGTTCAGTACACGGCAAGCAGCATCGAAAGTGATGCGACGTCACTGGAGCTGGACCGTTCTGGTTACGCGCTGGCTCTGAGCTATGCGGTTACCGACAAATCAGCATTGTACAGCGGCTTTGAATTCTCAGACTACGATCTGAAAGGCCAAACTATCGGTACTGTTGATAGCGATAACCTGACAAACATTTACGCGGGTGCGGTTCACAAGTTTAATTCTTTCTTCCGTGTTTACGGCGAAGTGGGCTACCGTGACGGTAAAACACCAGGCTTTAGCAACAGCAACTCAGAATGGTCAGTAGGTCCATCTGCATACGACGGCGAGTTGCGTTACGCACTGGGTGCACGTGTTTACTGGTAATCAGTAAGTAAATACGCTTTAACTTCCCCCTGCCAAAAAAGCCCAGCGATTGCTGGGCTTTTTATCTTTCCGAATTCAGATGCCTGTGGCGGAGAAAATCGCAGGAAGCCAGCAGAAAGCCTTTTTCGATCACACAGAAAAAGGACATCGAGCCGCTAACAGAAAAGCGTATTTTCGATTCCTAAGTGGACGGCATTGACCACAAATTGCAGCCAATAAAAAAGGAGGCTGACGCCTCCTTTTAAAAGTCAGGAAAGCTTATTTTTTGCCTTCTTTGTCTAGACGAGTCAGCTCTTTGATTTGACGGCTGATTTCGCGGCGCTCTTTAGAGATTTCTGCACTCTTGATGATGTGATCGTCAACGCGGTCTTCATAGTCCGCTTTCATGTTCTTAACGATTTCTACGATTTCATCGTGAGACATTTCTGGTTGAATGTAGTCAAGCAGGTTCTCAAGCAGGGTAACGCGCTTTTGGTTGTCGCGGATTTTTTTCTCGTTATCCTGAATTTCCCGCTTCAGTTTGTTTTTGCGACGAGAGAACTTAACGATCTCGAATACATTGTTCATAGGTCTTTAACCTTCTATGTGTGATCCTGATGAAATTAAACCACATTGAGGCACTGGGAAACAGTCTTTTGATCAATGAAAAGTCACTTAAAACAAACTTCTGTTTTGACGCTAAGGCGGGAAAATTGGAACGGGAATGGTGTACGGTGAGGCATGCGTATTGCATGCCTCAAAAGATCATATGAAAGTAAATTACTCGATGGCACCTTCAAGGCGAACATGCTCGCCTGTGGTCTTGAGATTCGCACCACGGAGCATGGCATTCACCAATTCTGTCGCATCAAACTTAGTCAATGCTTCGTGTGCACCGACTTGATGCGCGCGATCAACACTGATTTCGCTTGAGAGCGAGGTGTGGAGAATCAAATAGGCTTCCGACAAGGCACTGTTGTTGCGGATTTCGAACGCCAACTCATAGCCGTCAATGCCCGGCATCTCGATGTCACTGACCACGATATCGAACGGACGGCCTTCACTTGCCGCGTTCTTCATCTTCTCAAGCGCATCAAGCCCGTTGTTACTGACTTCGTAAGGGATATTGATGCTGTCTAGTGCTTCAGAAAGCTGTCTTCGCGCCAAGCTACTGTCATCAATAAGAATGATGTGCATCGGCTTGAGTTTTTCGCGGTCGACGTCAGCGAGAACGGGATGCAGCTTGTCTTCCTCATACGGGAAGATTTTGTACATGATGAGTTCTACGTCGAGTAACTGAACCAGCTTGTTGTCAACGTCCATCACGCCAGTCAGAAACGCTTTCGTTCCTAAGGTGTCCGGTGGCGAGGTGATGTTTCGCCAATCACATTCGCTGATCTTTTCAATGGCGCGAACAAGAAAGCCCACAACACGACGTTGACAGTCGGTAATGATAATAAAGCAGCGTTCGTATTCTTCCTTTGGAACAGGTTTATAGCCAATAGCCTTTGCCATGTCGATAACCGGTGTGGTGACACCGCGAATGTTGGCGGTTCCGATGACAGTATGGTGAGAACCTGGCAGCGCAGTTAGGGGACAAAATGGAACAATCTCACGCACTTTTAGCGTGCCTATAGCAAAGGATTGTGTTGCCGTTAGCCTAAAGAGCAACATTCCCTGTGATTCGTTGGCTTTACTTTTCATGTCAGCGCCTGTTTCGGACGTATAAACCATTCTTATTGTCCCCCAATTGTAGCGTGTCGCATTGACGATAACACCTAGGTTGTACCAATTTATTGGCACAGGTCGGCAAGATTTCCTTATCTCAGTTACTCAGTACGCACGGAATGAAACGGAAGTTCAGGACATTTGTGAGGAGGGCGTTTCGCTTTCTTCAAGGAGATTTTCTACTATTAATGTGGAAATGATAGTTAACGCGCTAAAAATCGAATGCAAGATGAGCCCCGGTGAGAATTGTGGTTAACTTGAAAGAAATTGCTCGCTAGGCAGGAATGGATACAAGCACCTGTAATGTCTAGATAACATGGCTGACATGTCGAGCGACACAAGGAATGAAAGCAGCCAGTGCTGCTTTGCAATGAGAAAGTGTTCAATACGGCATAACGATAATGACAAGTATTTTAGATTCTGTAGATTCTCGTACGAAGCTGGTTGGGGAGAACCGGTTAGAACTTCTCATTTTTCAGCTCGGTACTCGACAGCTCTTTGCTATCAACGTATTCAAAGTGCGTGAAGTATTAAAGGTTCCGCACCTCAATCAAATGCCAGGCTCTCACCCCAAAATATGTGGTGTCGCCACCATCCGCGGTCAATCTATCCCCGTTATCGATATGCGTCAGTCTGTCGGTATGCGTCCGCTTGAAAAAGACCAAGATACCAACCTCATTGTGACGGAATACAACCGCACCGTTCAGGCATTCCTTGTCGGTAAAGTGGTGTACATCAAAAACATGGGGTGGGATGAAATCATGGAGCCGCCGTCAACTGGGCGCGGCAACTATCTGACTGCTATCACCAAGCTAGAACATGACAACGAAAATAAGCTGGTAGAGATAATTGATGTCGAAAAAGTGTTGGCCGAGATCGTCTCTTACGATATCGGTATTTCTGAGGAAGTACTTGATGAAGACTTGTCTCACCACCTGATGAACACACGTGTGCTGGTGGTTGACGACTCTTCGACGGCAAGAAAACAGGTGACAGAAACCCTCGGACAGCTCGGTATTGAGTGCATCGAGAAGAAAAACGGTGCACATGCTTTGCAGCTGTTGAAATCGTGGTGTGATGAAGGAAAGAACGTCACCGACGAAATTTTGCTGATGATCACCGACGCAGAAATGCCCGAGATGGACGGCTATAAGCTGACCTCGGAAGTGCGTGCGGACAGCCGGATGAGTCACCTTTATATTGCGCTCAACACCTCATTAAGCGGCAGCTTTAATGAAGCGATGGTGGAGAAGGTGGGTTGTAACCGTTTCGTGTCTAAATTCCAGCCTGATCTTCTCGTGGACGTGGTACAAACACGTATGCGCGAGAAGCTAGAGGAAGAAATGGGCAAGAAATGAAACTGCTGTTTCTCGTTCGCCATGCAAAATCGTGTTGGAAAGATGCTTCACTCGATGACCATGACCGGCCGCTAAATCCTCGTGGTTTAAAAAATGCGCCGGAAATGGGTTTGCGATTGGCCGCTTGGCAATGGTCGCCAGAGCTGATCGTTTCAAGCACTGCACTGCGAGCAAAGGAAACCGCGCGGCTTGTCTCCGAGCAGCTTTCCGGCACTGACTTATCTATCTTGCACAACAAAGACGTGTATACCGAAAATTGGCATGATCTGGTGGCTATCATTGAAGGATTTGATGATGACGTTAATCGCATCATGCTTGTCGGTCACAACCCCGCTTTTAACGACCTTATTAACGATGTTCCTTTCGAACTAGAAAACCTGCCAACCTGCGGTGTCGCAGCCATAGCAATGTTTGATACTTCCTGGTCAAACTGGTCCTCCGCAAAAAAAGAGCTCCTTTTCCTCGACTACCCCAAACGGCTTTCTTCTCCACGTTAGAAACGTGCAAATTTTTCATCAACGTATGCATCAAGTTATGCACTTTTTCTGTGGATAACTCAGTTAGTCACCCTGAATATGTGTGTTTATCTCTCAGATATAAAAAGGATTATGGCGGGGATGTCATTGCGTGCTCATAATTTGAACACATCATCATCGTTTCTTTCTCCTCGCATTTTTAGCTCTGCTTTGAATTCCTAATTCGTTAAACTATGCATCACGAAGCGGAGAGGCCCGTGTGAAAGATAATGTTTGGAGTACGCATTGATCTCTGTAGAAAAATATGAGGGATTAACAGCACGGATTGCGCTAATCAATGAAGAGATAAAACGACAGGATGTCGAGTTCTACCTTTTTGTCCCTGGTGAGCTGAATTTTTCTAAAAACGTCATTAGTGAAGATCAGTTCTACAATACGGTGTTGTCGAATACCCGTACCTATTTCACGTCTCAGTACCACTTGCCGCTGGTGCACTCTCGCCTTGCGAGCCGGGACAAGCTGCCATCTGACAAATACCGCGTCAGTTTGAGTTTGTACGCCTATCAATATGCGCTCTCGCTAGAAAAAACCACCCACCGATTCTTCGATACGCTGGCGGATGTTGGCGAAGAAGAAGCGGTTGAGCAGCTCGAATTTATTACCGACATGGCCGTTGAGATCCTTCGACGCCTGCGTCGTTACGTGCCAAAAGACGAAAGCCTCATTAAGTACTACAACAACATCGACAACTACTTGTCGTGGTTGACCGAACAGCGCTTCCTGTCTTTGATTGCACACATGCCACGAAGTGCTGCGTTTAAGCCAATGCGTGAGCAGTTGATTGAGTTTTGCCAGTCAGAGTCGAACTATCGCGTCGAGCAAAACTACAACTCGCAAAAAGCCCAAAGCGACCCTACACGTATGGTAAACAAGATGCGTCTTGCAAGACGTCTGATTGAATACCCAGTAACGATCCGACAAAACGATGTGGTGTTGGGGCAAACACTGAACAAGCTGGCAAAAGGTACCGCGACGGGTTTGGTGATGATCTTCGTGACTTTCGCCATCATTCGCATGCGCAGTTATTTGGGTGAAATTACCATGTCCTTTGTACTCGCAATGGCAGGTTTGTACGCCCTTCGTGAGATCTTTAAAGATGACCTGCGAGACGTGCTGTGGCGATGGATTCGCAAAGGCCGTCCAAAGTGGCGCAAAATGTTTACCGATCCAACGTCAGGCCAGCGTATTGGTAGCCAGTTAGAATGGCTCGACTATATCTATTTCGACAAGCTGCCAGAAGATGTGCGCAAGCTGCGCAAAGGCAAGCTGCGTCAGCGCGAAGAGTCCGTTGTGCGCATGAAGATGGTGACCCAAATGTCCACCACCAAATTCCTCAGCGGTTACGACATGACCCGAGAAGTGTGGCGCGTCGACTTTCGTCCATTCTCGCGCTTAATGGCACGTGGTAAGCAACGTTACTACGCACTAAACGAAGGGAAGGTGAGCCACGAGTCCATCGATAAACGCCACCAGTTCAACCTGATCTCTAAGCAGAAAAACCCAGATGGGAGCTTCACACTTCAACGCTGGAAGATAACGGTCAACAGATCGAAAGTGATTGATGTTGAAGAAGTAATTAGCTGAAGTAAGAACATGAACGGGGTGGCAGAAATGTCACCCCATTTTTTACTCGTTACTACAAGAGAACGTCGATTCCTTTCTCTTTAATCTCTCTCGCAATACTCTCTGGGAAATTTTTGTCCGTCACGATGGCATTGAACCTGTTCAGCCTAGGGCGTGAAATGTCCCTATTCTTCCGTACTTTGATGAATCTGAGACCAAGACAAGGTGCTGGGCTGCGTTTGCGACGGCTTGTTTCACTATGACTTTGGGTTCGCTTGGCGTGGAGATGCCTTTTAGGTTCCAAGAGGAGGTTGAGATGAAGGCGATATCGATGTTCATCCCTGACAGAAACTCTGCCACTTTGCTACCAACGGATGATTGGTTATCGCGGTCGATGCGGCCACCAGTATGATAGATCTCGCTTTGTCCGTGCTGCATCAGGTGGTTAGCAACCACAAAATCATTGGTAATGACCAATAAATCTGAGCGATGAGCAATAGCATGCGCAATTTCTAGCGTTGTTGTTCCCGCATCCAAGTACACCGTACAGTTTTTGGGGATCAACGAGCTCGCAAGTTGGCCGATCCCTTGCTTTTCATCAGCATTCTGCGCCGCTTTTGCATCGTGGGTGGCCTCTCGGTGAATCAACTGTGTAAGTTGAACCCCTCCAGATACCGACAACACTTTTCCTTGTTCCTCTAGCTTGACGATATCGCGGCGTATGGTCATGTGAGATACGCCAATGCGATCTACGAGATCGTTAATACTGATGACTTCTTGCTTCGAAAGCATCGTAAGAATGGTCTTTTGTCTTTCTGCGGGAATCATTGTCATTCTCTGTTTTTACTTTCCTCAATACTAACAGCAGCAAATATTGTTTGTGAATATTTGATTTGTTTTGTGAAGCTCGCTGAGCCTGATTTTTGTTGAATAGTGCTCACATCTTCGATGCTAATCAATAAATTGATGATTTTTACTCGTTTCAAATTGCAATGAATGTCACAGACATACGTTGATGAATTCACAGATAATCACACCAAAGAACATATATTAACAAATCGCGCTGCGCGCTTCACAACTGTGAGTATGATTAATGAACAAGAGTACGGTGAAATCAGTAGGGGTTATTGGTCTGGGTTCGATGGGCATGGGTGCCGCGAAATCATGCATTCGCGCAGGTCTCGATGTTTACGGTGTTGATTTAAATCCTGCTGCTTTAGAAGCATTGGGAAATGCTGGTGCTAAAGCGGTTGCCACAGACGCTAACCAATTCGCAAAAGAGCTGGATGCGGTGTTACTGCTTGTTATCAACGCTAAACAGGTTAAGTCCGTCCTATTCGACTCGGGGTTAGCAGCAAACTTGAAACCACAAACTGCGGTTATGGTTTCAGCGACTATTTCAGCTCAAGATGCGAAGGAAATTGAAGCGGGTCTGAAAGCTCACGACTTGATCATGCTTGATGCACCAGTCTCTGGCGGAGCTGTAAAAGCGGAAGCGGGTGAGATGACTATCATGGCGTCAGGCTCTTTGCTGGCGTTCGACCTGTTGAAGCCAGTTCTCGATGCCACCGCAGCCAAGGTTTATAACATTGGTGAAGAGATTGGTCTCGGTGCAACCGTAAAAATTATCCACCAATTGCTGGCAGGTGTTCATATTGCTGCGGGTGCAGAAGCGATGGCGCTCGCAGCGCGTGCCAACATTCCATTGGATCTGATGTATGACGTTGTTACCAATGCAGCGGGGAACTCTTGGATGTTTGAGAACCGTATGAAGCATGTGGTTGATGGCGACTACTCGCCGAAATCTATGGTCGACATCTTTGTTAAAGACCTCAATTTGGTCGCAGACACCGCACAAGATCTGCGTTTCCCTCTGCCACTTGCAAGCACTGCCCTCAATATGTTCACCTCAGCAAGCAACGCCGGTTACGGTAAGGAAGATGACAGTGCTGTCATCAAAGTCTTTGACGGCATTGAACTGCCAGGCGTGGAGAAATAGTCATGCTGTTAGGTGTTATTGCTGATGATTTTACGGGCGCCAGTGATATTGCAGGCTTTCTGGTTGAAAACGGGATGCGAACCGTTCAATTGAATGGTGTTCCTACTTTAGATACTGACATTGATGCTGATGCAGTGGTGATCAGCCTCAAATCACGCTCATGTCCTGTCAATGAAGCTGTTTCAGATTCCCTTGCTGCGCTGACTTGGCTGCAACAAAAGGGCTGTCAGCAGTTCTACTTCAAATACTGTTCGACCTTTGACAGCACAGCGAAGGGCAACATAGGTCCGGTTACAGATGCATTGCTGGATGCCCTAGGGGAAACATTCACCATCGTTTGTCCTGCTCTACCAGTCAATGGACGCACTGTTTTCAACGGCCACCTGTTTGTCCTTGGTGAGCCGCTCAATGAATCCGGTATGCGACATCACCCGGTGACGCCGATGACAGATTCGAGCGTAGTACGACTGATGAAGGCGCAATCGAGAGGTGAAGTGGGGTTAGTCAACTACCAAACCATCTCGTCTGGATGCGCACAAACCCGTAGCAAATTTGAAGAGCTTCAGTCTCAAGGTATTCGCTACGCCGTCGTGGATGCGATCAATGCAGAGCATTTGCACACATTAGGCGAAGCAGCCAAGCACCTCAAGCTTGTGACAGGCGGGTCAGGGTTAGCTTCGGGTATTGCGAAAAACTGGGCGGGTCATTTGGCCGACCAAAGTGAAGCCAAAGCAGCGGGTTATCCGAAAAAGGGGAAAACCGTGATTTTGTCGGGGTCTTGCTCGGTGATGACCAATAAGCAGGTGGCGGTTTATCAAGCCAAAGCCCCTCACTACGCCATTGAAGTTGAAGCCTGTTTGAGTGATGAAGCTTACGGTCAAGAAGTGTGCGAGTGGGTGTTAGCAAACCTTGATGATGAATATGCGCCGATGGTGTTTGCAACGGCAGAAGCCGAAAAATTAAAAGCCATTCAAGAGAAGCATGGTGCAGAGGCCTCAAGCTTGGCGGTGGAGAGACTTTTCAGTCAACTGGCACATCAACTTAAAGAACAAGGTGTGAAGAACTTTATTGTCGCTGGCGGCGAAACCTCTGGCACGGTGACACAAAGCTTGGCGGTATCTGGATTCCATATTGGGCCGCAGATTGCTCCTGGCGTGCCTTGGGTAAGAGCGTTGGACGGTGATTTGTCACTGGCATTGAAGTCGGGAAATTTTGGTGATGAAGCGTTCTTCGAGAAAGCACAGGAGTTCTTTCTATGAATGAAAACGAACTTCGTGAGCAAATGGTCGCACTTGCTCGTTCAATGTTCGAGCGTGGTTACGCGACAGGTGGGGCTGGAAACCTTTCCGTCAAATTGCCAGATGGACACTTTTTGGCAACGCCGACAGGTTCATCTTTTGGCCGACTGATTGCGGAAGATCTTTCTGTCGTGGATATCGAGGGCAACCCAATCTCTGGCAAAAAAGCGTCGAAGGAGATCGCTTTCCATTTGGCGATTTACCGAAACAATCCGACGTGTAATGCCATTGTGCACCTTCATTCCACGTATCTCACAGCACTGTCATGTTTGGAAAACCTCGACCATGACAATGCGATCAAGCCGTTTACCCCGTATTTCGTCATGCGTGTGGGTAAGTTACCCGTGATCCCATACCTCAGACCTGGCGACCCGCAGATTGCAGAGGAGTTGGCCAAGCGAGCGGCGGACTACCGTGCATTCTTGCTTGCCAATCACGGACCTGTGGTGACTGGCACAGATTTGATTGATGCCGTTGATAACGCGGAAGAGCTAGAGGAAACCGCAAAACTTGTTTTTCTGTTGAACGATAAACCGATTCGTTATCTGACCAATGCTGAAGTGGCTGACCTTGAAGGGAGAGGAAAATAATGGCCCGATTTGCTGCAAACCTAACCATGTTGTTTAACGAGGTCGATTTCCTCACGCGTTTTGAAAAGGCCCATGACGCTGGATTTAAGGCTGTGGAATTCTTATTCCCGTATGCCTACGAGCCGCAGGTGTTAGCAGACAAACTGAGTCAGTTTGGCTTCGAACAAGCACTCTTCAACATGCCGCCGGGCGATTGGGATGCAGGTGAACGCGGTTTTGCTGCGATTCCGGGACGCGAAGCAGAATTCAGACAAAGTGTAGATACCGCGTTGATGTATGCGCAGGCCCTGAAGTGTAAAAAAGTGCACGCGATGTCGGGACTACTGGATAGCCAGTTTAGTTACCAAGAACACGTGGACACCTTCATCGAGAACATTCGCTATGCCGCAGACAAATTTGCAGAGCAAGGGGTGGAGTTGATGATTGAGCCCCTTAATTCGCGTGACGTGCCGGGTTATTTCGTCGCCCATCAAAGAGAGGCTGTTGAGCTTATCAAACAGGTTGACCGTCCGAACGTAAAACTGCAATTCGACGTGTATCACGCCCAAATCATGGATGGTGATTTAACTGTGATGATCCGCGATCTCGCCGACTACATCGGTCACGTACAAATCGCCTCTGTACCAGAAAGACATGAACCTTCGGAAGGTGAAGTGAACTACCCACATGTGTTCAACATGCTCGATAACGCGGGTTACGTTGGATGGATTGGGTGTGAGTACAAACCAAGAAAATCGACAGAAGAGGGATTGGACTGGGTAAAACCGCACCTCTAACGACAACACATAAAACAATAAAAAACCGACGTCATTGCCTTCGTGTTGAAGGCAATGCTTTCAAAGAAACAGAATCTGAAAGGTAGAAAAAAATGGACGCTGCGCTAATTGGTATTATCGTGGGGATAGTCGCCATGATGGGGATGATCATAAAAACTCGCATCCCTGTTGCTTTGGCGATGGTTCTGGCAAGTATCATCATGGGCTTGTTTGCTGGTATGGCACCGACGGCTCTGATTGATGCAATCAAATCAGGCTTCGGTGGGGTACTCGGTGGTATTGGTCTTATCATCGCATTTGGCGTGATAATGGGCGCATGTTTTGAGCGCTCTGGCGCAGCCGTTCGTATGGCGAAAACCTTCGTCAAACTTTGTGGTAAAGGACGTGAAGACATCGCACTGGGCTTTACTGGTGTGCTGGTGGCGATTCCGGTTTTTTGTGACTCTGCGTACATCATTCTTCATTCTCTTGTCCGCGCAATTTCACGCAATACGGGTAAGTCTGCCGTTGGTCTTGGCGTGACACTTGCGCTGGGTTTGCTGATCACTCACGCACTGGTGCCGCCAACGCCTGGTCCTGTCGCCGTGGCGGGCATTTTGGAAGTTGACCTTGGTGTATACATGCTGTGGGGGCTGATCGTTTCTGTTCCTATGATGCTGCTCTCTCTCTTCTACATTCGTAAAGTGGGCAATGAATACTACCGTGTGCCAGAGGGACAGGAATGGATTACGTCTCAGGCTGATTGGGCGAATCTAGAGAAAGTACAAGAAGCGGATGAGAAGAATCTGCCAAGTAACTTCCTGTCTTTTGGTCCTATTCTGATCCCGATTGCACTGATTCTTGCAAACACACTTGTCGGCGAAGGCGATTCCTCACTTCAAACCCTGCTGTCGCTGATTGGTAACCCTGTTGTTGCTGTTGGTATCGGTGTCTTGATGGCACTGTATGGTTTGACGCGCCATATCGACCGCAAGGACATGGTTGGCTCGATGGATGATTCTCTTGCGACAACGGGTCTGATCCTTGTGGTCACGGGTTGTGGTGGTGCGATGGGCGCGGTGTTAAAGGCATCAGGGGCAGGTCCTCAAGTGGCTGAAGCAATTGCTAGCAGTGGTATTCCACCTTTGCTCGTCCCATTGGCAATTGCCTCTTTGCTACGCCTTATTCAAGCTCTGCAACCGCCGCAATGATGGTGGCCGCAACCATGACGTTACCGCTGGTCGACACCCTGAATTTAGACCCGGTATTCGTTGCATTGGCATGTGCCGTAGGTCCTGTTGGGTTCTCTCACCTGAATGACTCTTACTTCCACATTATCAGCCGAACTTTGGGTATTACTGAGCTTGGCGATCAACTGAAAATATGGACAGTGACGTCAACAATCGCTTGGGCAATCGGCGCAAGCATTGTGATGGCTCTAAACCTCGTGTTTGGTCAAGGCGGTACGCTGATTGATCCAATCGTGCCGTTTGCTGTTCTCGCAGCGATTATGGTTTGGGTGAAATCGCGTGAGAAAAATATCGCGTTAATGCAGACAAACTAGCTTTTCACCAAAAACAAGAGAAAGAGTGCCAGCCAAGTGCTGGCACTTTTCGTTCTGGCTCAATGGAAATCCCTTGATTGAACGAGAAGCTGATCGAGTGTGTTTGTCATGTCGATCAGCCTGCCTGCCACGATATGCACCACATCACCTTCACGCTCTAATATCCCTTTGACCTTTAAGATTTTGGCGGACACGAAGGGCGTGTTTTGCGCGCGTGCAGTGGCGAGCCAAACGACCACGTTGATGTTGCCTGTCTGATCTTCCAAGGTCACAAAGGTCACGCCACTGGCGGTTCCGGGGCGTTGTCGGCCTGTGACGACACCAGCGACAGTCACTGGTGTACCTGTTTGAATGTGCCGTAATTCACTGGCAAGACGGTGTTTACCGAGTTTGCCGCTTTCATCGAGCAGGGCAATAGGGTGCTTGCCAAGCGACAAGCCAGTTGATGCGTAATCCTCAATTAAGTCCTCGACGGCAGACGGGGCGATAATGGCTTGTCTGTCGCGAGTGTCAGGCTCTGTGTTGCTGAGCAGAGGCAGTGTATGGCTGTCATCCATCATCTGCCATCTTGCAGCATAACGGTTATTCGACAGCACTTGGGTGGCATTGGCACTGGCTAATGCTTCAAGATCGCCTTTGCTCAAGCCGCATTGTCTTAAGGCGTTCAGATGCGTGAAGCCGTTGTCGGGTCGCTGATTTAACAGTTTTTGCACGCCTTGCTCTGACAGCCCTTTGACGAGACGAAAACCAAGACGTAGAGCAGGGCGGGCATTTACGATCACTTGCTGGTGGTCCCATTGGCTGTGGTTTACGCAGACAGGCAAAATCGTCACGCCATGGAGCGCGGCATCTTGTAATAGTTGAGATGGGCTATAAAACCCCATCGGCTGGCTGTTAAGCAATGAACAGTAAAACGCCACTGGATAGTAGTGTTTAAGCCACGAAGAGGTATAAGCAAGCACCGCAAAAGAGGCACTGTGAGACTCAGGGAAACCGTACTCGCCGAATCCTTGGATCTGCCGAAAGATTTGCTCTGCAAATTCCACCTTGTAGCCACGCTCTTGCATACCATTGATGAGCTTTTCGCGGAATGGCGCAAGCTTACCACTGCGCTTCCATGCCGCCATTGCACGGCGAAGTTGGTCGGCTTCACCGCCTGTGAAGCCTGCGGCCACCATGGCTAACTGAATGACCTGTTCCTGAAAAATAGGCACACCCATGGTGCGAGAAAGTACGGATTCCACCTCTTTTGAGGGATAACTGACAGGCTCTTCACCCCAACGTCGTTTGAGGTAAGGATGCACCATGTCGCCTTGAATGGGACCAGGGCGAACAATGGCGATTTGAATGACCAAGTCGTAGTAACAGGCTGGTCGAAGCTTGGCAGCATGCTCATTTGGGCGCGAGACTCAACCTGAAACACGCCGACAGAATCGGCTTTCTGAAGCTGATGGTAAACCTTAGGATCGTCACCTAATGCCGTGATGTGCGCGATGGAATATCTGCGACCATGCTGCGATTCAATAATGGCAAACGCTTTTCTGATGGCACTTAACATACCCAGAGCCAGAATATCGACTTTCAGCAGCCCCAAAGACTCCAAATCGTCTTTGTCCCATTGAATGACACTACGTTCTGGCATTGCGGCGTTTTCGACAGGCACCAACTCATACAAGGGCCCCGCAGAAATGATAAAGCCGCCGACATGTTGGCTCAGGTGGCGTGGAAACCCGCGAATTTCCTCAACCAGCTCTAATAACCAGCGACCAAGGTGCGAGTGAATATCTAGTCCAAGCGTTTGCAACTGCTCTGCTTTATCCAGCCCTTTGTCTCTGTGGTTCAGATTTTTGATGTAGTAATCAAGCTGGGTTTCATTGATCCCCAAGGCTTTGCCAACATCTCTGAACGCACTTTTAAAGCGATAAGTGATGACAGTTGCTGCAATTGCAGCACGCTGACGGCCGTATTTTTGGTAGATGTAGCGGAACACTTCCTCGCGGCGTTCGTGCTCGAAATCCACATCAATGTCTGGTGGTTCATCACGCTCTTTCGAGATAAAGCGCTCAAAGAGCACGTTGATTTTTTCTGGGTTAACCGCCGTGATTTCAAGGCAATAGCACACAACGGAGTTCGCTGCAGAACCTCGCCCTTGATAAAGAATGCCTTGAGATTTGGCGAACTGCACAATGTCGTAGATCGTGAGAAAGAAATACTCATAACCTTGCTCGGCGATAAGGGACAGTTCTTTGTCGATGGTGGCTTTGATTTCTGGTTTTAGTCCTTCTGGGAAGCGCAAAGCGATCCCTTTGTCGACAAGGTGCTTGAGATAGGCACTGGCCGTGAAACCGTCAGGCACTAATTCTGCTGGGTATTCATAACGAAGCTCGCTGAGGCTAAACGTACACTTGTCTGAAATACGGCGAGTCTCCTTTAGCCACGCATCAGGGTAGAGCTTTTGTAGCTTATCGAGCGATTTTAATGCCTGTTCGCCATTGCGGGGCAGTGCTTGACCGCACGATTGCAGTGGTTTTCCCAGACGAATAGCGGTTACCACATCGAGAAGCGGTTGACGTCTTGAGTGGTGCATCAATACATCGTTGGCACAGACCACGGGGGTATCCAGCACTTCTGATAAGGCATCAATCATGGCAAGGTATTCGGCTTCATTAGGGAGTAAAAGCCTTTCCGCGCCAATCCAAAAGCGTCCTTCAAACAGGCTTTTTAGGCTGTGTTGAACGGGCGTAAGTTGGTCGATATCAAGATTGCCGTAGCTTGGAAACCAAATGCACAGACAGTGTTTGATATGGGCAAAGTCATCACTGAAAACTTGATAATGGCCTTTTTCGCTGCGCATACGAGCCTGGGTGATGAGCCGAGAAAGCTCACCATATGCGGTGCGATTTGGGCAAAGCAGCACCAGTTTTTCGCCTTGAAAGGTAATTTCAGACCCAACAATTTGTTTGATCTTGAGGTTTTGTTCACGAATCGCGGTGTAAGCACGCACTACACCTGCAAGTGAGCATTCATCAGTGATGGCGATGGCTTGGTAACCCAATGTGGCGGCGCGAACCACTAACTCTTCAGGATGCGAAGCGCCAGTGAGAAAGCTGTAATTACTTTTACAGTGCAGTTCTCCGAACCATAGGGTGTTGTCGTCTTTTTGCATGGAGAATGTCTCTGTAAAGCGGTCAGCAGAACAAGCCGTGTTCGAACCACTCGCCTGTCGCGGTGCGGAACACCCAGCAAAGTTGGCCACGTTTATTGCGAGCAACGAAGTAGTCTCGTTGGATAGGTGCTTGATCCCACCATCCGCTGCAGATGCGTTCAGGGCCAGTCAATGTGTCGGGCTTTGCTAAAAGTGGTCGTGGCGATTTGTGCAGCAGCGACGGGCGCATGGGTAAAGGCAACGGTACAACTTGCAGACACGTTTGAAGCGGTGCTTGGTGTTTGAATGCATGCTCAGGGCGATGATCATCCACCAAGGTGAGGCTATAGACCCCTTGTTTGCCAGCTTTGGCCTGAAGCAAGCTGATGAGTTCTCCCGGTGTGATTTGCCCACGTTTACCTGCAAACAAGTCCTGTGTTGGTGCTTGCCTTGGTAACAAGGTGTTGGCTTCCAAATGAATATGAATGACAGGGGCATCCAGTGTCAGTTTCTCCAAATGAAGCTGTAGCAAGGGCATCCATCGACTTGCCGTGGATTCAGGTTTGGCGGCAAACAGGGTCAGTATTTTCGGTTCATGGTCGTCACGCTGTGTTAGTGTCAGGGTGATTTCCGGTACAACAGATTCACGCGCATCGAGGTACTTTTCCATCTCTTTGAGCATGCGTTGAATGGGAAAGCATAAGGTCTGGCTGGCAGCAATCTCATGCAGTAATTCCAACGATTGGTGAAAATAAGCGGGTGGCGCGAACATGGCGGGCAAGGCGGCTTTGGTTTGGGTCAATGCACGAATATGTGCAGTGAGTGATTTGCCAAAACGCTGCCCTAGTGCGTCGATAGGAAGAGCAAACAATTGCTTAGCGTGGCGAACGCCCATGCGCTCAAGCTGGGTGACATGTTTTTCAGTTAAGCCGAGTTGGCGAATCGACAGTGTCGCCAAGGCTTGTTCTGTTGCTTCTAAGGTCAAAAAGCCTCGATCCAAGCCTGAACGGGCGAGGCGTTTCGCCGCTTCAGGACAGGGACTGAGTGCGTAATGAAATTGAACATTTTCATCGTTAAGTACCGGTAGCAAGGCATGCCAATAGGCGTCTAACGAGCCGTAAAGCTTGAGCATGGGCGTGACTTTCATCAGCAGGCCGTTTGGAGCATCGAGGATGATGTCAGCATTGATTTGGTACAGCAGAGCCGCCAGTTGGTGTAGACGCGCGCTTTCTTGCTGCTCGTCGTAATCCACCACATCTAAGGCATGACAAAGTGCACTGGCTGTGCCCAAGTCGTTACCAATACGAATGCCACTGTCGATTGCCGCTTGATTGGCTTGCCAGACATGCCCAGTCGCACGAGACAGTACGATCAGCGGGGAGTCTGTGCTGTTGTCCCTGATCAAGGTATCCAGCAGCAGCGTCGGAAAATGCAGGTAGAGCCAAAGTGTCATCGGAACAATGGCACCACGTTGGATGGCAAAGGCTCTGCATCATTCATGGCAGAGAACTTCGCATGAGAGAGAAGCTACTGCAGACTTCCGGCAATGGCAGCGTGAAGGGCAGTACTGGCAAGCCACGACGTTTTACGACGTGGATATTTAACCCTTCTTCGACGGGTGTAATAGACAAACGGCAACTGACAGGCAGCCCCTGAACACTTTGTTGATGGGTGATCATAAAGAGCAGGCAATCATTTTCTGTCGCCGCCAGTTGCAGGCGTCGAGCCTGCGTCACAGACAAGGCTTCGCCCCACAGGACGGCTGTTCGGCAACAGCCACTTTTCAAGGCCTGTTCGACGCACCACAGGCTCGAATTGGTCGTGGTGTCTAAGATCACCACTTTTTCCAGATCGAGTCCTGCCTGACACAATGCCACAGGATTCACTTCGCCCGGTGGGGTGGCAAACACAGTAAGCTCACTGTCGTCTAACGCGCTCGCAATGGCAGGCAGGATGAGTCTGAGTTCCCCAATACCGAAACAAGGAAGTTGTAACTCGACAACACCGGATTCAGGCCAGCCGCCCTCGAGCTTTTCATCAAGCAATACGTGGCCGCTTGCGCGGAAGTGTGTCTGGGGTTGGTACAGGCGATTCGCTGTCCAAATCCCCGAATGGAGAGCAAGGATATTGTCGATCATAAGAATAATAATACTGTATATGTATACAGTATTATATTAGGGCGAGTTAGCCACAAGAGCAAGCAGGTTTTCATCGTGACGTGCAATGAAAAGGTGGCGTAACTCTTTGTTTATGATCGCTAAATTGGTGATATCACTGAATAAAAAGTGCGCAAAAAGCGTCAGGCTTCAGCCCCGTATAGCCACATCACAAAAATGAGCAGACAACTGAACGCGGCGGTGGTTTGTAAGTGAGGCATCCAGCGCTTAATTTGCTGAGAAACAGAGTGATCTTGAACCTGTCCACTGATGTCTTGACGTGTCCATTTTTGCAGGTTGGGGTGGAAGAAGAGATACACCTTCACCAAGGAACCAACCAACTGCTCGTACCAAAGCAGAGGCACAAAAATCGGGTGGAACTGACCGGATTGCACCGAGATCAGCAGCACGTTAACACTTCGTGTCGCGATCACCCAGAACAAGTAGGCGATCACCACTTTGGCACCCATGTATGTTGCCACAACAATTGCTAGCGTCGGGCCAATCAAGGTCGTCCACATACTGATGCGTTGGTCCAGAAGACAAATCCATAGGAAGATGCCGGCTTTCTTAGGACCCAGATCGATGGCGCGCATGTTACTTCTTAGCATGTTGCCGTACCAACGGGTCATGAGCGATACGCTGGTTTTGAGGAAGCTGCCTGACGGCGCATCTTCCAAACAGGTCACAGACACGTCGGGGAGATACATCATCTTCCATTGCTCTTTGAGCACGAAGTACCATGTACTCTTGTCATCCCCTGTGAGCATGCGAATGCGTCCGTATCGCCAGTGACTGACATGGTCATAACGCAGGCTGTCGATGAAATCTGGCGACAAGGCCATGGTCGCGCGGTAGACAGAAAACCGTCCCGTGAGCACTAACACGCGATAGGTGAGGCTTAGAGAGCTCATGTAGAAATGGCGTTGTGCCATACGCTGGCGGTACCACTGACGCGTCAGAGAATTGCCTTTCACAATCGGTGCATTGTGTGTGGTGAGGGCACCTAAATCGTGATAACGCATAAGAAAGCCAGACGCTTTCGCCAGGATGCCTTCGGGCAGCACAGTATCACCGTCCATTAAGACGAGGATGCTGTCTTTTGATACCGGGCGGTCTTCTGCCAGTAAGGTCAGAGCGTCGGCCATGGTGTTGCGTTTACCGCTGCCGTCTTGGTCGATGATGTAAAGGCTAACTGGCACGCGTTCTTGCAGCTTGTTGAACTGGGTTTCGATGATGTCGAGGTCAGCCTCATCCGTCACGCAAGCCACAGCGCGACAGGCTACGCCAAAGTTACCAATTTCATCGATAAGTGCTTTGAAAACGGGCGCACTGATCTCCGGTGTTGTGCGATAGCATGGGATGACCAAGAGTATTTCGCTCGGCTTGTGAGTCAGCTCTGCAAGGCTAGAAAGCACAGGGTAGCGAACGTATTGATAGTACAAGCCACGGAATAGATGGATTGTTTTCCAGCCGTAGCGCCATGCACCAATGATACCGAGCGTATATAAAACTTCTGGGTTGACGTGATCATCGGGCAGAATGCTGTAAATCGCCCAAAGTCCCAGCAATAGACCCGCGAAGAACAACCACCACAGCACGGTGATGTGCGTTGGGTCTTCGCGGTAGAAGTTTTTAACGACAAGGTTCTTTACGTTCATAGATTGAACCAGCGTTTGAAGACATCAGACCAACCAACCGTCGCAACAACGGCTACTGGTTCGTTAACGATGGAATCGGTATCTTTTGGATCAGGTTGAATCTTGATCAAGGTGTACTGTTGCAGTCTTGGCAGCACTTTGGGCAGACACTTAAGGACTCACCTTCATCGTTGTAGATGTCGCTGTTAGACGCACTGTAGAACTGAATGTGGTCGATAGTCCCTGTCATCTTCTCTTCAGTACTCGCGAGACGGTACTCAACAGGCATACCAATTTTCAGCAACTCAGCACGCTCCAATGGCATCAGCGCGAGAATGGAACGTTCCGTTCGATCTTCTTGGGAGATGGGAGAAAGTTCGAAAATCGACGTGCCGGTTTGAACAACCTGCCCGTCTGTGGCGTTGATGGCGACGACATAACAATCACACGGCGCGTAAGCTAAACCACGGGTTTTCAAACGTTCGATCTCTTCGAGGATCTTGTCTTTCTCTTTCACCAATATGTCGAGTTGGCTTCTTACTTCAAACGGCGACTTGGAATCTACCAGAGCTTCTCTTGGGGGGACGCCAATAAGGATTTGATCGAGTTGGTTCTCGATATACTCTATTTCAGCATCAATAGAGAGTATTTCGCGCTTGATTTCATAGATAGCCACACGCTCAAGCTCACGAGAGACGTTGTCGACGGACCCGCTTCGCACGCCGTCGTTATACAGTGCCAAAATGGTGCCGCGTGTTTTGAGCTCGTCCTCTAGCAGGCTTCTTTTTTCGGTAATAAGCTTTAATTCTTTGAACAAGCGCGAGTTATATCGAGCGACCGACTCTTTACTTTGGCGAAGCAAGGTTTGCAGATAGAGGATTTCGCTGTTGATGTTACCTAAATCTTGTTTGCTCTTTGCCAAGAGATCCGTGCCTTCTTCCGTAAAGACGGAGAAGAGGAGTTCGCCCCGTTTGACAAGTTGCCCGGTTTATACTCACCCAATCGAAGCACACCGTTGTTATAGCTTCGTTGTGTCAGCACGGGTTGGCTTACCGCAGCATGTTCGGAATTGATGGAAAGCAGCCTTGTTTGGATCATCAACGCGGCGGTAGAAATCAGAGCTACAGAAACCAAAGCGACAACCGCGAATCGCCACCAGTTTTGACGCATGCGCTTCACCTCTTCTTCGTGAAGTTGCGCTTTAACGCCGTAAGAGGTCACGCTCTCAAGTGAAATGGTTTCACCGGTCAGGTAGGTATCTACAATCGATTGAAGCGTTTTCTGGTGACCAGAATTCAGAGAGTAAAACTGACAACCCAATACATAGCCGTCATCACTGACTCGCATGACTTCAAAGTGGACTGGGGTAGAAAAGCGTCCGACGGGTAATTCAAAGCAAAGATGACCACCAGATTTGTCGCCTTTCTTTCCTTTAATTTTTCCGTCAGGAATGGAACACCCACCAACACTCCATTCGTTGGTAGGATATAAAATACCATCTACCTCGATCTGAGCAGGAAACTCAATACGAGGAAATTTCCTAGCTCCCGAACGGGAACGGAATGTATGGATCGAACCGGAACTAATGGCTGCTACTCCCATCTGCCCCTCCCTATAATCTTAAATGGCGTGATGTCTAATAAGTTGTTCAGCAAGTTTCACGCCAAAGTTACATAAGTATAAATAGTGAGACATAGTTCAAAAATTGAGCTTATTGATAAGTATATAAGCTAATGTGATTTTTTCAGGAAAAATGGGCGTTGCGAGCAGGTTCAAAAAAATAAATCAGGGAAGAGGAGTTTAAGACCTTGTTTGCGAGATTTTCAAAATAGGAGAGAATTGGGCTGAAAAGTTGCAATATGCGAATAAAATAAGAGGGTTAAGAAGCGAGAGAGGCAACAACTTTTCCCTCGCTCCAAAGTTGGCTAAACACACTACATTTTCGTCGCGCGTTCAATATGGAAGAGATGAATCTCATGAAGGATGCGTTCTGAGATGAGGTCTGAAATGATGCCATCAAAACGCGTCTGCAGTTTCTGAACAGCAGGGATCAATTCCATCATCGCTTCTTCATTTTTATCATTCAGCTCAACATCAAAGCTGAGGTCGTAGTCGATGGATGCAATGAAAGGCTTCATGCGCTCTAGAATGCAGTTGATCATGTATTCGTTGGAGCTAAGGTGCATCAGCTCCTCTTTGATCAGCTCAGTCAACGCACAGGTGTCCTCTGTTCGCTGAGCATTCTCTTTAGGAAATGGGATAACGGTCGGCATAGCGGATTCTCGTTAAAAAAAAAAGATATAAGTTATGTTTATTAGTATTTGGTATCAAAATTAGTTAAAAATCGTACGCTTGCATAGAGACACCTGACATTAGTGCAGCTCGGTTATCAATCTTAGTAAAAGGGATTGGATTGCAACTAAATGAGGCTTGCGCAATTTCCTAAGATCGTCTAGCACATTTTGATGGTATCTACCGCTGCGAGCATGCTCTCGCAGAGCGCGTCACTGCTCGTTCTGATGCTATTGAATAGCTCTTCAGGCAAGCCTTGCGAGAAGTCATGATGCTCAAGGTTTTTACATGCCTCAGAAAACGCCACAGCCCCCACCATTAACGCTGCCCCTTTCATTTTATGCGCTGATTTTTTAACGTCTGCGTACTTCTCTGCCGACCATGCAGTTTCCATTTCTTTAATGTCAGAGGCTTGGGTGGAGACATAACGGTCCACCAACATAGAAAGCAGATCTGGATCATCACCTGTCGTTTCTTTCAACGTTGAAAGATCGAAGGGGGCATTATCCAATACGTCTACTGAACCTGTGCTGTCTGATTGAGATGGTTTCAAGTCCGTCTCAGTTGGCGAGAGTAGTGAGGTGGCGGTGTCTTCCGCGCCCTCCGTTGGCGCGGTTCCCATGGTCGGGTTGAGGGCAATAAGCTTATTCATGACAACGAGAAGGTCTTGCTGCTTAAAGGGTTTGGCAATGTAATCCGTCATACCTACGTCCAAGCATCGCTCTCTATCGCTAGCCAAGGCGTTGGCCGTCATGGCCAATATTGGAATGGCTGGCAGGTTGTTTTTCGCTTCAATTTCACGAATGCGTTGTGTGGTTTCGTACCCATCCATCACGGGCATTTGACAGTCCATAAAGACAATGTCGAAGCGATCGGACATATAGCGTTCAAACGCAATGGCACCGTTATCTGCAATGGTTGGATGACAGCCAAGGTTTTTAATAACCGTAGTGATGAGATCCTGATTGACCGGATGATCTTCGGCAACGAGTATTGATAGTCCTTCGCGAGTCAAAGACGTTTCCTGTCGTTTCGAGATATTTTCGCGATCAGTCAATTGGGTGAATATCTCATTACGCGTACAGCCTTTGCCATCCATGTGCGAGATGACTTCGAGAGCGTGCGTGAGATTAAGGATGGTAAACGGCGCGGTAAGTGAAGCCGATATTGAGTAAGGTCTGTGCGTTAGCACGCCTTTAATGTCGGCGAGGTACAGCACATGCTTGGTATAGTGCTCAGGCTCAAGTCGTGGGCGTAGTTCTTCGAGAGAAACCGTATGGTCGACCAGCGTGTACATAAAGCCAGGAGCGTTTTCCAAGGTGACCAATGCCGCGTGTTCGTTTCTTGCTACCACACACTGCATATTGTGGTATTCAAGGTATTTCACGATGTTGGATACTTGGCTGACGCTGCGTGAAATCACCAACGCGCGTTTTCTATCGAGCGTGGTAGACGGTGCGGAAAGACCGTCAATGTTGTCTTTGTCGATTTCAACATCGAGTTTAATGGTGAAGGTTGAGCCTTTACCCAAATCGCTGTCAGCTTCAATGGTACCCTCTAACAACTCCACAAACTTGTAGCAGATTGGCAGGCCAAGCCCGGTGCTTGGTAGCGACGTTTGCTGGAGTTGTCTATCTGAGAGAATTTTTCGAAGACTTTGTTTAAATCCTCTTTCGCTATACCGATCCCCGTATCAGTGATCTTCATTTCAATCGAGCAACGTTCATCTGAAAGGTCAACCATGGTGAACGCGACGTCAACGTATCCTGTTTCAGTAAACTTGGCGGCATTCCCCGCAATGTTGACCAATGTCTGGCGAAGTTTGGAGAAGTCAGACACGATACGTGTCGGCAATCGAGGGTCGAGATATGATGAGAAGCTGACCGTCTCTTTTACGCGCGGTGCAACAATGTTTGTGACGTTTTCCAACAGTTCGTTAAGACACATGGATTCATGCCGCACGGACATTTTCCCCGCCTCAATTTTCGACAAGTCGAGAACATCGTTGATGATGTCTAACAAGGCGTTGGCTGACGTGGAAATCGTTTCGTTGTAGTGCCGTTGCTCATAGGCTAACTGGGTGTTCCCTAATACTTCTGACATGCCGATAATGCCATTGATTGGGGTGCGAATCTCGTGGCTCATCATAGCTAGGAACGTCGATTTCGCTTCATTGGCTTGCTCTGCTTCATCTTTCGCGTGGCGAAGTGCCTCTGTCACTTCTTGGTTCAGCTGCGCCTGCTTGTCTGAATACATCATGCTGCAAATGCTTTTTACGACAGGTGCAATCCAATTGATGGTTTCACCGTCGTACTCATAGCTTCTGCCAGCGATGAAAATCACACCCACTGCTTCGCCTTTGGTGATTAACGGAATAAGGACGTACTGAGAGAAAAGTGGGTCATCGTTTTGTATGAATTCGGCATCTTGCGCGAAGCCGTTTCGCTTTAGCGCAATACAGTGCTGCGCGTATTCAAGTAAGTCGGCGGGTAACTGCATGAACATATTTGCAGTGTTATTTTGAGCGTGTTTATAGAGCAAGGTTTGTTGATCACCTTGAATGCCAATCATGGCAGCGAGTTCACTGTCAGTAAATGTTGAGAGCACAGCGAGTGCCTTTTTAAAGCTGCGCTCGGAATCGCCCGTCGTCATGTACAGGTCTTGCACTGTGTTAAATACAGAATACAAGGCGTTTCCTCGGCTCAATTTCGCCTCGACATCGAGTTGTTTTGATATATCCCTGATCACGATAACGACGTGGAAGATCCCGCCAATTTTTTGTTTGTTGGCTTTGAAACTGAGATAGCGAATATCGCGGCCTTCTCCAAGCGTTTGTACTGACTCCATTTCTGACAAAGACATCGCGCCTAGATAAGACTTTTCCACCGCCCCAATCAGGTCGGTGTTCGCCTCCGTTTCCAATGCCTTTAGTTGATTGACGTCCCCGTCCATGCAGTTTTCAGGAGCTTCTAACAAGGTAATCGCGGCTTGGTTGCTTGATGTAACATGCCCTGTTTCATCTAAAACCAGCACGCCATCGCGGTAGTTTCGAAGTATCGATTCGAGATAGCTCTTACCAAAACCGATCTTCAGTAAGGTGTTGGCATGTCGAATAAAAAAGAGTGAAAGCGTGACGATAACGGCGAGAAATACGGCCAATAAATACTTCTGGGTAAATTCAATCGTATTGAGTGCGCGGTCTGCTTTGAATTCTATGACCACGCCCAAATTAAGGTAGGGGAGCCATTGCCACGCGCCTATCACGGAATTGTCACTGATGTCTGGGTAGCCGTGTGTGTTTATAAACCTGTCTGTTGACCCCGCAAAATACTCGCCATACTCATTACTCAAATACGGGAGTTCGCTGGTTTCTTTTTGCATGGTAGAGGGGGCGAGTATGTTGCCGTTTTTGTCGGTGATAAAAAACAGGCGGTTGTCAGTTTGGTCATGGGTGACGAACAGATCGTCGAAGGATTGGCTCGATTTAATGGCGATGACGACGGGTGGAGATTCAAATTCTACGCGTCGACTTTCAACGACAAACCCGTAAACCACGGAGGAAGAATTATCGTCCGGGTTCAGCTTAAGCGGTGTGCCAACATAGTGTTGATGTTGTCGGATAGATTCGACGGTTTGGCTCATCACCGAAGTGGACATGACGTTTTTATTGCCCACGCTAATCGCGACGTCGTTTTCCGGTGAGACCAAAATGAGACTATTTAGAGAGAAGCTGTTGAGGTACTGGTTGAGCGCACGTTGAGCCAACACGATGTCGCGAAACTGTGGTCGCTCGCTGGTGATTAGTGTCTCGAGATCGCGAATGAGCGCGGCATCATTTTGCATGATGGTGAGTTCACGGTCTTTGTGCTCAAACCAGTCCTCTAACAGGACGGTTGCTGTATCCAATTCCGAGTTGAGGAAATATTCCAGCTTGAAATGCGTTTCTTGATAAACCGAGCGGAAAAACCACAAAAACGACAGCAAGATGATAAGCACCACCGCACCGCCGCTAACAAATAATTGGATGAGCGTTTTTTTCGATTCCTGAGAAAAATAGGCGTGGTTTAGCATCTAGAAACCTCAGGCATGTTCAAGAAAGACGTTTTTATATTTGGTGTCTTCCTGTACTACATGTTTCACCCACCAGAATCGGAGCAGTTTGAAAAAGTCAGTCTTGTAAAAGCTGGGGTCTGCTTGGCATTTCAGAATGACGAAGTCGGCTTGTTTGACCAATCGCACATGCATTTCTTTGTGTACTTTCAGTCGTTGGTATTCCCGTTGTTCCAGTAGCTGTTCTTCCAGCAAAATGTGCCCTTTTATGTAGGCATCAAACCTTGCGGCGATTTCATCAAAGGCTTTCTCATCTTTGTGATTGATGATGATGTCGTAGGTGTCGTTGATGATATCGAGCAACGCCATATTGCTGTTGTCCAAATCGCTTTGCCCTACCGAAAAACGATCTTGCCATTTGATGAAGAGTTTTTTAGGTGGCGCAATTTCAACGTCTTGTTTGGTATCGGTCGTGGCAACTGGTTCCGAAACGGTGGGTATGTCAGAGAGTGGAGCACTCTCGTGAACCAAAGACTCAAACTCTTCCATCGCTTCGTCTGCAAACGCGATGGTGCCGTTTGTTTGAAACGCAGTCGTTTTGGCTGGGTCTTGCTGATAAATTTCGAAGTAATGCTCGATGGTCTTTTTGGGCTTTGCTTGCTGGGCAAGCTGGTTAACACGCTCTTGCAAAGATTGACGGTTGACGGGCTTTACCAAAAAGGCATCAACATCAAAAGCGATACATTGTGCGATAACACTCTCTGAGGCATTTGCCGTCAGAATGATGATGGGAATATCGTGCGGAAGACCAAATCGACCGCTACGCACTAACCTCAGCATTTCCAGACCATCGATAGGATCCATCTGAAGATCAGTGATAATCAGAGAAGGGCGCTCATGGTAGAGTTTAGAAATGGCATCCGCACCGTCGATGGCAGTGATGGCCTCTTCAAAGCCGAGAGACTTCGCCATGATCGCGATGGTCTCCCGAATCATTTCATGATCGTCAACAATCAGACACTTATCCAGCATAAACGGTCCCCCATCTCGCAACACTTCCCCTAACTAATTTATAGTTTATTTAACTGATTTTTCAATAAATTGGACAGGTGTAAACAACACGAGATTCGGGACTTTGAAGCCAGTTATCGGATAAGTAAGAAAAAGCCCATTGATATGACGACAGTCGGCAAGGTACCGAGCCGCATTAAACTGAGCACACAGACGAAAACACCGGAAAGTAAAAAGGCATTGTCGAATGAAACGTCTAACTCGCCTTCCGGGAAAACGAGAATAGGAACAGCCAGTGCAGTGAGTACAGCAGGCGCACTGAATTTCAAGAATCGTTGCATGACTGGCGTGACCCGAAAGGGAATGCTTTTGGCCAAGAAAAAGTAACGAACGCTGAATGTAATGGCAGCCATACCAAAAATCATCAACCAAGTATTCATTGTTCATCCTCCTTTTCATGGGTTTTTGGTGACATGCCACTTTCACAAATAAATCCTGCCAACATGCCAACTAACGCGCCAGCATGAGAGCATTGCCAATGCCTGCCAACGTGAAAAAGACCACAGAAATGGCGGAGACAATCACGCTGCAAAGTACGGGGAAATCTTTAATGGTTGGGATGACAAGAGCAATAAAGGTTGCAGCGATGGCGAACTCCAGTCCCAGCTCTTCGATGTTGTCGAAATGAGTGCCGCCAAGTACACCCACCAATGTCGCGAGATTCCAGCAGAGATAGAAAAATGCGCCACTGAAAAGGGCATAGTGCCGGCAAAAGATGCCGTGTTTTTCAGTATGCGCGGCACTGAGCGCATACATTTCATCGGTCAGCAGAAAGCCGAGTGCCAAGCGCCACTTAAGCGGGAGCACTTGGATGTGTTGGCGCATGTTGACCGAGTAAAGAAGGTGGCGAGCACTAATCACAAACGTGGTACCAAATAATGTGCCTGTCGGCGCGCCAATGCCCATCATGGTTACGCCTGAGAGCTGCGCAGCACCGGCGAAGACTAACAATGACATGGCTTGTGCTTGGAGTGGTGTCAGCCCTGCTTGAATACCCAATGAGCCACATAAAATGCCCCAAGGCACCACGGCAACACTGAGTGGGATCATATCTGAAAACGCCGTAAGCCAAATGCGCTTCGAAGACGGCGTGAGAGTCGAGTGTCCATTCATTGAAAGCGAGTCCTTCTTTCGCTTGAAACCTGATTTAAGTTCTAACAGACCGTTTTGGGGAAGAATTGCACAAAATTGCTTTTTGATATTGCTTGGGTGTCACACCCATGGCGCGACGAAAGTGCCTGTGGAGATGGCTTTGATCGTGAAAGCCACAGGCGTGCGCGCACTCTGCCACGGGCATGCCAGACTTCAGCAGCAGTTTGGCTCGCCGTACTTTCAATTGGATCTGATAGGCATGCGGAGGCAATCCAAAACGTGCTTTAAATTGTCTTACCAGATGGTAAGGGCTGACTCCGGTAAGCTGACTGAGATCATCGAGCTGAATACCGTCTGCAAAATGTTGATGCAGATACTCACGAACCATGTCCAACTGTGGCCCAAGTGAGGGGGCAGGCAAGATAGACTGCGTTTGTCTTTGGAATCGACATGTCAGCGACAGCAGGACATGATGGGTGAAAGTCTCAGTCAACAGCGGTTCTTCGTTGTCACGCAGCAAGTCAAAGAGCATCACTAATTGATTGGCGAGCTTTTGGTCATTTTCTACGGCAGCAGGGAAGTAAGGCGTGGCTGAAGCTAAGCCCAAGTCTGCATTTACTGCCTCGAATTGCGCTTCGGTAGGATACATGGCTTCATATGACCAACCGCCTTCGCTGGCGGAATGGCCGTCATGAATTTGATCGGCATTGACCAGAATGATGCTGTTGGTTGGGGCGATGTGATAGCTGCCATTTCGCCAAAAACGCTGCGCGCCTTCGCGGATCACGCCTACTGTGTATCCTTCGTGCGTATGACGACTAAAAGCTTGTTTTTCATACGTTGCTTGCAGGATTTCCAGACCGCCAAGCAACGGAGAAGCATCAAATTTGGCAAATTCCATTGCACACCTATTCGTTCAGTTACTGAGCAGTATAACCAAATAGGTAGCAAAAAATTTGTACAAAATTGCGATATACCTAAACAACCTGAAGATGCAGGATTCAGCGAGTTTGGGTATACAAGATAGCGATGAGAAAGAAAGTGCTTGGGATTTGAGAATCAAAGTGACCAAAGAAGATGTTTCGCTGTCTTTAGTAGAGTGGGGAAGTACAAAATAAAAAGGATGCCATGAAGGCACCCTTTTCAGAACTCTGCGAGGAGAAAAATTAGATTTTTTCTACGTTTGCAGCTTGTGGACCTTTTTGGCCTTGTTCGATTTCAAATGCTACTTGTTGGCCTTCAGCCAGAGTTTTGAAACCTTCGCCAGTGATAGCGCGGAAGTGAACGAATACGTCTGGACCATTCTCTTGTTGAATGAAACCAAAACCTTTCTCTTCGTTAAACCACTTCACGGTACCGGTAGATTTAGACATGTTGTCTCCTGAATATATTTCCATTTGTAACATTGCGCATGCGCACATAGACCTATTAATGAATCAACTTATGGTGGCAAATGTAGCGAATAGCTTCAGGACAACTTACTTTTGCGAAGGTAGGGTGTAACGAAGTTTTCAATTGCAGCATAAAGAGCTCTATTAACCAGGCCGAACGATAGTAACACAGCATCTCCAATTGTATAGGTATTTTGGGTTGCTGCTGTCTCAATGTGTGCTCTGTGTCGGCAGAAATCTCAAAATCACCGAAAATTTCAGCCGAAGTTGAACACAAAGTAAACATAGTCGTTAATTCCGGAAAAGAAAGTGAGACATATCCCGATTTTCAAAACAGAAAGTGTATTCTTTCTAAGAATCATGAGTTTAGAAGTATAACTGCGTGGAAAATTGTCACTTAATTGTAAAGAAAATCTTCAGTTGCTCACCGCAAAAAAGCATATAAAAATCCAGAGTCTCATAGCTGATTGTTTCGCGAGACACCTTTAGAATTAGCCTATAAGCAAACCACAAGAATCCTGCATATTCATGTGGTTTGGGTCTATTACTTTTATAAAAATGCGCTGAAGAGATTTGGAGGTCGTGAGTGAGAATCGGGATTGATCTGGGTGGTACAAAAATCGAGGCAGTGGTGCTTACAGAGGGTGGCGAGCAAGTTTTTTGTGAACGCGTTCCGACACCTCAGCATGACTATCAAGGCACACTAGAAGCCATTAAAGGCTTGGTTGAGCGTGCAGAAGCGGCGGTGGGTGAAACCTGTACAGTTGGCATGGGCATTCCAGGGACCTTGTCGCCAGTGACGGGGCTGGTGAAAAACGCCAACTCGGTATGGTTGAACGGGAAGCCATTGGACAAAGATTTGGCCTCGGTATTAGGTAGAGACGTGCGTATCGCCAATGACGCAAACTGCTTGGCAGTATCTGAGGCCGTTGACGGTGCGGGCGCAGGCGAGCATTTCGTCTTTGCCGTTATCATCGGTACGGGTTGTGGCGGCGGTGTGGCTATTGATGGAAAAGTGCATGCTGGTGGAAATGGCGTTGCAGGTGAGTGGGGACATAACCCGCTACCATGGCAAAATGATGAGGATCGCCACCACGAATCAAACACGCCTTGCTACTGCGGCAAACCGGGTTGTTTGGAAGTATTTATTTCAGGGACGGGTTTCTGGAAAGATTTTGAACTGACCACAGGCAAAACGTTGCGTGGGCCTGAAATCGTTGCGATGGCAGAAAACGGTGACGCAGAGGCTGAGGCATGTTTGCAGCGCTATGAAGACCGTCTGGCGCGTGCATTGGCATCCGTTGTGAACACAGTTGACCCAGATGTTATTGTCTTGGGTGGTGGTATGTCTAATGTTGATCGCGTGTACAAGAACGTCCCGGGTTTAATGGCCAAATGGGTTCTCGGTGGTGAGTGTGATACGCCGGTTCGAAAAGCGAAATACGGCGATTCAAGTGGCGTACGTGGCGCAGCTTGGCTTTGGTAAAACAGCCTTACTCTTCAATCAAAAGCACGGTATTGCCGTGCTTTTTCTTTATCTCCTCTCTGCTCTACTCACTATCTGCTGAAGCAACGTCAACCCTTGTGAACAGATCTATATTTATTGGAGGTGTTTCATTTTTGAAACTTCCAATGGGCTTTCTGAAAAGGGTATCTATGAAAATCATTTTTGCAGACGACATGGCAGATATGCGTGAAAACATCCTCTCTTCACTCAAAGCGGTTGAGGAGGAGTTTGGCCCTTTTGAAATTTTGGGTGAGGCTACCAATGGCAGAGAGCTTATCTCTTTGGTGGAAAGACACCCGCATGTCGACCTCGTGTTAACTGACCTTAGAATGCCGACCATGGACGGGTTATCTGCGCTGGTTTACCTCAAAGCGAACAACAAAATTAAAAACATCTTCATGATTTCCAGTGAAAGTATTGTGTCGATTAATCAGGCTGAGAAATTGAAGATGGACGCAGATTTGGACGAAAAAATGGGGTTGTTGGATAAAATTGCCCACCGCGTGATCGACGATGAAATCGTGGAAGGAAAGATCAATTCAATTTTGACGGGCTGTGAAAAGCTGCGCCTCGATCCCATCAAAGTGGCGGAATATTACGGCGCGACGGGTTACATGAGAAAACCGATTTCCCGTCGAAAAATGGGAAACCTGTTTGAAGCCCTCTCGACCCAAAACGGCTTTATCAATATCGGCCTCGTTTAGGCGAGCATCTTCAGGTTGTTTGGGATTATTGATTGTTTTGACAATGAGACACGCTCGCCTAGTGTTTAAGCGAGGCGACCAAAACACGACAAAAAATACATTTTGGTTAGCGAGATTTTTTTTGCGCTTATATATCAATATCTAACGGTTTTTGATTGCAGTTTAAGTGCTTACTGATTACCCGAAAAAGGTGTAGCAGATGAGTATGGCAGCAGGACACCAACCCAAATTTCACACGCCAGTGAGTACATCAGCCACGCACGGCGACACCAAGAAAAGACGCAATCAGAAAAACCTTATCTTTTCACTCGATAATGAACAGTACGGCATTCCCTTATCATCGGTAAAAGAAGTGATTGGTATGGTGAATGTCACGCCGATCCCTCACGTCCCATCTTTCTTTAAAGGCCTGTTAAACCTGCGTGGGCGGATCATTTCTGTGATTGATTTGAGGTTGAAGTTGGGGCTGGAAGAAAAGCCTTATGAACCGAAGAAAACCTCGATCATCATCAGCGACGTTAACGCACTGACCATTGGCACCATCGTCGATGATGTCAATGAGGTGGTGGGCTTTGACGAAGAGCAGATTGAACAAAACCTCGACATTGCAAACAGCATCAAACGCGATTACATCTCTGGCGTTGCCAAAGCATCGAACAACCTTGTGCTCTTGCTCGATATCCAGAAAGTGCTCGACCCCGATGAACTAGAAATCGTTCATCAACACGCCCAGTCATCGCTAAAAAACAACAACGATAGCCAAGAGGGATAAACCATGTTTGAGACTCTCTCCTTACGCGCAAAAATCATTTTGGGTAATGCCGTTAGCTTACTGTTTCTCATCGTGCTTGGGGCGGTCAGCTTAAACAGCCTAAGCAAACTAGAAGAGACAGATCAGTGGGTTGACCATACCCACAGAGTGATCAACAAGGCACTGCAAATTGAGAGCTCTGCGGTGGATATGGAAACGGGTATGCGAGGTTATCTGCTCGCTGGGCGCGAACAATTTTTGGAACCCTACAACAGCGGTAAGAAACACTTTGAAGAGTTGGTGACGGAGTTAAAGAAAACGGTCAGTGACAATCCCGCGCAGGTTGCGCTGTTGGGCGAAATCGAATCCAACATTCAGGAATGGCAGAACACAGTCACCGAAGATGCCATTTCGTTGCGTCGGGAAATCGGTGATTCGAAAACCATGAACGACATGGCCATGGTTATTGCTGAAGCCAGAGGCAAAACCTATTTTGATCGCTTTCGTGGATTGATAGATACCTTTGTTTCTCGCGAGCGTGGGCTCTTGGCACAACGTGAACAGACGTTTGAGAATGCGGTCAGCGTTGAAGAGATACGTGATTCTGTCGATTGGGTCGCTCACACTTATCAGGTTATTGAACAGGCTTTTTTGATTGAAGCGGCGGCACTCGACATGGAAACCGGCATGCGTGGCTTTCTGCTCGCGGGGCGCGAAGAGTTTCTTGAACCCTACAATGAGGGACGAAGCCGCATCAATACGCTGATCAACGACCTGAAAAATAAGGTCAATGACAACCCGGCGCAAGTGGCGTTGCTCGGCGACATTGACGCAGTAATATCGGAATGGCGTACACAGATTGCGGAGCAGCAAATTTTGCTTCGTCGTGAAATTGGTGATGCCAAAACAATGGATGATGTTTCCGATTTGGTTGCGGAAGCTCGCGGGAAGCGTTATTTCGACAAGTTTCGCGGTCAAATCGCGACCTTTATTGAACGCGAAGACGTGTTGATGACGCAACGATTAGCTGCGGCAGAGGCAACGGTTTCAAGCACAAATTACACCTTAATATTTGGCGTTATCATTGCCGTGATTGTCGCCATTCCCACGGCGTATCTGCTGAGTAACTCCATCATGCGCCCCTTCCAGAATATATTCCGTGGGTTGCGCAAATTCAGCACCAAAGAGTTGCGAGAGTTGAGCGTGGCATTTAATGGCGTCGTACAGCGAATGAGCCAAAGTGCAGGTCGCGTGGCCACAGTGGCGAACAGCATCGACAATGTATCGCAGAACCTTTCCCAAATCTCTAATCGTCAAGCGAGTTCGGTCGAAGAAACGTCTGCGAGCACTGAAGAGATATCTGGCATGGTGCGCATCAATGTGCAGGCGGCAGAAGAATCGCGCGATCTGTCAAAACAGGTCGGAGAAAAAATGTCCGAGCTTGATGAGGCAATGAACAAGATCTCCGACTCCAACCAGAAAATCGCTGAATTGGTGAAAATCATCGGGGAAATTGGCGCGAAAACAGAAATCATCGACGAGATTGTTTTCCAAACCAAACTCTTGTCCTTCAACGCTTCTGTGGAAGCGGAGCGGGCAGGGGAGCATGGACGTGGTTTTGCCGTGGTCGCGCAAGAAGTGGGTAACCTCGCCCAAATGAGTGGTAAGGCCGCGACGGATATTGCGTCTATTGTGAAGCAAAGTATTGGCGAAGCAGAAACCATCGCCAAAGAGAACACACAACGTGTAGATAATGGGTCAGCGATTGTTGCCGACACACGCAGACAGTCGAATCAAGTGCTTGAAGGCACGACCAAGATCTCAGAGGCCTCGAATGAACAGGCGAGAGGTATTCAGGAAATCAGCAATGCTGTTGAGTCCATCAATAAAGCCACACAGCACGCTGCGTCTATTGCCGATCAGGCATCGAGTTCAAGTTCAGAGCTGAGCCGACAAGCGGAAGATCTCAATCGTATGGTGAGAAACCTCAATAGCTTCTTGAGAGGGCATGAAACATCGTCTGTGGACGATGCGCCCATGAGTGTGAACAGCCAGATTCAAGAGGACTATGAAAGACAATCTTACTCGAGCATTCGCGATCATGTAGACAACGCATTGGGTACGGAAGAGGTGGGGTCTTCCGTCGACAGAGACAACAAAGTTGCCTGGAACCGTCTGTAACGATCAGGAGCTGAAACGATGGATGAATACATTAGTTCGGCTAACGCACAGGAAAAGGTACACACTGATTGGCAAGCGAGTTCAGCGAACCTGACAGTTCAGGAGTTCAACTATTTTGCAGAGCTTATTTTCCAGCACGCAGGGATAAAGCTCGGGATCGAAAAGCGCAAGATGTTGGAAATCCGTCTGAGTAAGCGGTTGCGAGCGTTAAACCTAACCAGTTTCAGCGATTACTTGTGCGCGCTGAAGCGAGACATGGGTGGACGCGAGTTGATTGAGTTCACCAATGCCGTCACGACAAACAAAACCGAGTTTTTCCGCGAAGAATACCATTTCGATTTTCTTCACGAAGATATTCTCGCCAAGCGTCATCCTGAGTCTGTGTTTATTTGGTCTGCAGCCTGTGCCAGTGGTGAAGAGCCTTACTCCATCGCGATGTTGTGCGAAGAAATAAAGCGTGAGCGTGCCAACTTTGATTATCGTGTTCTGGCCACCGATGTCGACACGCAAAGATTGGCCATGAGCGAGAGCGGTGTTTACGCCAAAGATAAGCTTGAAGAAATTCCTCAGAAATACATCGACAGATATGTCTCCCGACATCGTTTTGATGCTGCTGGCGACATTCAGGTATCAGAAGCCATTCGACACTATGTGAAGTTTCGACAACATAATCTAATTCATTATCCTGAAAAATTTGGCATTCAGTTTCACTATATTTTCCTAAGAAATGTCCTGTTCTATTTCGACCGACAAACCAGTGAGAAAGTTGTTCGCGCTTTGCTATCCCAGCTTCAAATGGGCGGCCTGTTTTTTGTTGGCTTAACAGAAACACTGCAATACATGGATGTGGGACTGAAGCAAGTCGGCTCCTCTGTGTATCAGAAAGTGCGTGGCTAGTGACGATGATGAGAGAAATTCAGGTGCGCTCAGGCGAGTTTCAATTCGCATACCGAAAACCGATGTGGATGCAAACCGTGGTTGGTACGTGCGTGACGGTGTGTATTTGGGATCAAGAAAAAAACAGCGGCGGAATGTGCCATTTTCGTCTGCCAATATCTCCTGATGCCATCGCATTGGATGACAACGCCAATGACTACGGTTCTTGTGCGATTCCGAACCTTCTAAGAAAGTTTAAACAGACGGCTTCTCGACCAGAAAATCTCCGCGCATGGGTGCTGGGTGGTGGTCAGATCAATGACGGCGAATTCATCCAATCTCAGCAAATTGGAGAAAGAAATGTCGCGGTTTCGTTAGAACTGTTGGCGCATTATGGCATACCAGTGGTTGGTCTCTCAGTAGGCGAGAAGTCGGGAAGACAAGTTCGTTTTGAGCCTTTTTCTGGCCGTGTGGATTTTCGTTTGGTTGATAACGGCAGTGAGCACAATGAATGCTCCAAACCCGTTTCCAAAAATGCGTTTGTTGCAGCCATCCCCGATCATACTGCCAGCAAAAACTGGATTGATAATGCGGTCGATTGCTCTTTTTCGGGCTTTGTTGAATCGTTCAAAGATCTTGAATCCGTTTCCGAATATGCCGATGCCAGAAAACCACGCGCACTCATCATCGATGCCATGCACCTGCCTAAAAAATTCAAAGAGCCTGTCACTCCTCTGGGTATCCCCGCGATTGTCGTGTCAGATACTTTGCAGCCGATCCCGATTTCAACCTACAAAAACTTGGCGCGCATGGTCGGAAACCACATTTTCACCTCAACGGCAGATAGCTTAACGAAAGTGCTGGAGTCTGCGGTGTCATTGACCGCTGCGCACAATTCGGTCAAACAAAGTCAGAGCACCGCGGCGTCAGAGCAAGCCGGTTTGATTTTACTGGGGTCGTCGACAGGTGGTGTAGATGCCCTTGAAACCGTGCTCTCTGCATTACCTCAATCCATGCCACCGATTTGCATTGTTCAACATATCCCCAAAGGGTATTCGGCCGCCTTGGTTCGGCGGCTCAACCACGTCAGCAAACTGACCGTCGTTGAAGCCACCGACGGTGAAGAGGTAAAGGCGGGCACGGTCTATTTTGCGCCAGGTGGCAGGCATTTAAAGCTTGTTCAGTTGGGCAATGACACAACCATTTTGCGAGTGACCGATGAACCGCCAGTTAACGGCTTTCGTCCATCGGTTGAGTATCTATTTAATTCAGCACTTAAGCTTTCCCCAAAAAACATCGTTGCTGTATTGATGACGGGAATGGGCAGTGACGGAGCCAGTTCTCTGAAAACCTTAAAAGAAAAGGGAGCATTAACGCTTATTCAAGACGAAGCCAGCAGCACCGTCTATGGCATGGCGCGCGTGGCCAAAGAGATAGACGCGGTATGTCGCACGGTGCCCTTAATTGGCATTGCGCCGACATTGATTGATGCCACCGAACAAGCTTCAACGCCTCTACTGAATGAGGAAGAACATTGACGACGCAGAGTGGAAAAGCAGCCATTGAGGCAGCCATCACTGATGCAATGCAAAACCTGCGCGAAAAAGGCGAGGCACACTCTCTGTGCGAATTGATTGAGATGCTGCGGTGTCTTTCTGAGGGTGTGTCGAATAGCAATCAAGCCAAGCCTCACAATGCTTTGTCTTCACGCATGATAGCGATGATGGTAGATGCGTTATCTGTCATGGAAGAGGAAGGACTTTCTGCTGATTCAGAAATCGTCTCACTCGCACTGGATCTACTTTATCTTCTTGATGACGAAGAAAGGGCCACGCAAGATGCTGAAGCATCGTTTCGGAAAAAAGTTGCCATCATTACGCTAAACAAGATGGGTATGGATACGGTGTTTTGTGAAGATGCCTCTATCTTCGATGACAACGTTCAAAAGGAACTGGATTACCTTATTTCTCTGGTTGGAACGGCCGAGGACGCCTGTTCGAATCAGCCTAAACGCAAAGCCTTGTCTCGCACCAAACAAACCGTTGAACGCGGGGGTGAAGTTAAGAGCAAGTTTGAACCCACCACTCGCGTGAAATCTCACCTCCTTGAGCAGTTAATGAGCTACTCCGAAGAGCTTGTACAAATCAGAAACACCCTGTTCGATATCGCCGAAAAACAAGAAAGCCAAAGTCTGACAGAGCTCTCCAATAAATTGGTGTCGGTGTCGGACAACATTCTCAATGATTTGCTCAAAACACAGATGCGCCCAGTGGGGAACTTGCTGAACAAGTATCGACGCATCGTGAGGGACCTCTCTGTAGAGTTAAACAAGAAGGTGGATGTTGAGATCGTCGGTGAGAATATCGAGCTTGATAGTAACGTGATTGATGCGATTAACGAGCCTTTGACGCATCTCGTGCGTAATTCGCTGGATCATGGGTTTGAAACGCAGGAGGTTCGCGCCTCGCTCGGAAAATCGATGGTGGGACGATTGCTGATCCATGCCTACAACGAGTCAGGAAAAGTCGTCATTAGCGTCAGTGATGATGGTAAAGGAATTGATGTTGAAAAAGTAAAAGAAAAAGCAGTCTCAAACGGGGTGGTTTCAACGGATGTCGTTAGAACGATGAGCGATAAGCAAGCTCTGGAGCTTATCTTTCATGCGGGGTTGTCGACATCTGACAAGGTAAATGCCGTATCAGGACGCGGTGTTGGTATGGATGCCGTTAAACGTAAAGTGGAGGAGATAAAAGGCTCGATCGATGTCTTCTCAGAAAAAGGAGTTGGTACAGAGATCTCGTTGGTTTTTCCTCTCACCATGGCGACGTTGAAAGTGGCGTTATTCGACATTCGGGGCATTACCTATGCCATTCCCTCAGCGGATATCGCCAGCATCATGGGGTTACACAAAGACGATGCTGAGACCAGTGTTCGATTTGATAGTGACCATGTGCTGCTCTATCGAAACCAAGACGTTATCCCGTTAATAGACCCTTCTGAATACCTGGGTGAGTTGGCAAAAGACGGAACGTTTGAACAAGCCTATCGCAGTGGTGCACGGGTTAGCATCGTTATCTTTCGCCATCGCGGGCAAGAGTGGGGATTACCTGTCGATGAGGTTCGTGCGTTTATCGACATAGTGATTAAGCCACTGGATAGAAGCATGAACGGCAATGAGGTGTTTTCTGGGGCGGCAGTGTTAGGCAATGGCGAGTTGGCCTTGGTTATCAACTTGAAAAAGGTCATTCAGCTATCACATACGCACTGAGTTCTATGAATGCGTTTTAGAAAAGGCAGATCTGAGCGATGAAACTATTTGGTCGATTTATATTGGATGAAGGCTTGGTGTCGGCAAAGGATCTTGCTGATGCAATGGTAGAGCAGGTCAGTCAAACGCCCCATAGCCTTGAGATCATTTATCAAAAAGGGCTGATTTCACCTGAGCAGCTACTTGATATTATTTCGCTGCAAAATGATGAACATTTGGATTTCAGAACAGCTTGCATCCGGCTGGATATTTGGCGCACGGAATTTATCGATATCATCAACGACGAGGTGGCGAAACGACGGATTACGCTCGGGCAATTACTGGTCGATAAGGAGCTGGTAGAGCCAAACAAATTGCTTTCTGTACTGAAGCAATATCATGTGTACCGTGCTGAAAATAATAACGATTTTGCCCTTTTTTCTGAGAACACCTTGTTGGATTTGAATGAAGGGGAGAATGACAAATCGGCGCAAGAAATTGTGTTTGAACCCGACTTTTCACAGGTGCAGCTAAGTAACCTCCCTGACTACCTCGATTTGTTTTCTGAGGAGAAAGAGATTGAGCTTGAAATGCAAATCCTCGCGATTGAGTCGTTGGGGAATGCGGAACAGGACGTTGACCCAGAGGAGTTACTCGATCAGTTCTTTACCGAGTATCACTCCTTGAAAGGTACCGCGAGGGGTATTGGAGCCATCTTAACGGAGAACATTATCCACGAGTCTGAAGACTTACTGACCTTCTACAAACGATTCCTCCACAAAGTCGAGAGCTCAGACTTCGCCGCGCTGGCTGCAACGAATCTTAAGGTCATTGACGTTTTGGGTCATCTACGCAATGAAATGATTGATACGGGTACCGAAGAGAGCTTTTGGCGAAAACCTGAACTTAAAGCGCGTTACCTAAAAGCGTTGAATGACACAAAACGCTTGTTTGTTGAGCTAGAAAGCCGAGGTTATCAGGTCGACCTTGATGACGTGAGGGATATGTTCTGACTGTACTTGCGGTCTACGCCAGAAGCTCACGAAATAGATGCTGTTTGGAACTTTGTCTCTAATCTTGCGAATTGCTTTATTTTTCATCAATTTTGTGGGATCGACCCCGTGTTTCCTGCCGCTGTCCGCTGACTGTTTCATCAAATTGGTTATGCTGGATTTTTTAGATCGGGGGGTAAAAAATGGAAGTGTTAGATCTGCTCGCAAACGTTTTGAATGCGTGGATTATTCTCGCAATTTTGGTCGTTGTTTTTCTTCGTGGTGCAGTCAAATTTGTACCGCAGAATACCGCGTTCGTTATTGAACGTTTTGGTAAATATAACAAGACGATGGAAGCGGGCTTGAATTTCCTCGTGCCGTTCATCGATCGCGTGGCGTATGTTCATACGCCAAAACGCTACAACATTTAATATGCCCGGCCTGTCAGCATTTTGGGCTTTTGAATCCGTTTTTGTCCTCTCGATTGTTTAGTATTTGGTAACTGATACTTGTAAGGTTACTCGGTCTCTAATGTGATAACTTGTTATAGTTAGGCCGTCGGCCTCCTTTGTATGCTTGTTTATGTCTGTTTTTTCGTCACACTCTGCTTGGTAATAGCTAAAAGGCAATATGTTGCTACCATTTCTGGTAATGCATTGATAATATGTCGGTTAATGCGATTAAATTGGCAATTTAGATAGACGAAAACGTACTTAAACTATGAAAGTAATTATTTTATCAGGTGCTGGCCTCTCTGTACCTTCAGGTTTGCCTGCATATGATGACATTAAAGACACACCTGAGTATCAAGCTTTCCTGAATGCCCATTACAATGAAGCACAGGCACTTGCAGATAATATCTGTCATAGATATGAGTCGTTCAAGCCGAATCAAGCTCACTATGAGTGTGTGTACCTTGAGACATACTGTCAGTCATTGGGAGTTGAGTTTTATCACTACACCCTAAATGTTGATAATTTGGTCGAAAAAGCAGGAGGTCAAGCCGTGCATCTTCATGGGTGCATAGATGACCCTCACAGCATTGTAAAGCATAAAGATGTTTCTAGTGTTGACCTGTTCGATCTCGAATGGGGACACAACGATTTGCTAATTGTCTTGGGCGTCAGCAATAGTGGTTTTCCATTAGCAGCGATTGAGGCCAATGCTCTGGCAGCAGGAGCCAAATTTGTAAACTACAACATTGAACCAAACAACGAAACATGCACCCCAACTGTAATCGGGGACTTGATAGATACGTTCAAGTTTTTAGATCATAGAAACTTGCCTCCGATTGAGTTGACGGAGGTTGATTTAGGGTTCATCGTCTACCAGATTGAGTGCAATATCTTGGGGAATGACTACACTGTGTACCTCACTCCTTCAACAGAGAGTGATTTCAGTGAAAGTAGACTAGTAGATACTCAAGAAAGGTTAGGCATGACTCTTACAAACAATTGTTTTGAGATCAAATTTGATTTAAAATCAAACATTGATGACGGAACTTTGTTTGAACCACCAACACAATCGATTACTAGACGACAGCTGAATCTTCTAGGACGTGTCATAGCAGCCCTTTTGTTTTCACACTCGAAAAGTAAAAATGTGATCGCTTACACAGCATCTGCTGTGGATGTAAGGCTCGTACCGTTCTATAATTTACTTGCAAGGAAGTATGCAGATCATATAGGATATGATTCTTGGTGTAGTTTTGGCACTGAAGGAATAAATTATGCGTTTAAAAAGAAATGAAGTAACGAACAAGCGTAAGCTTGAAGCGATGCGCAAATTGTCTCAGGCTTGTAACGCTGCTATCAAAGCAGGTAAGGCTAAGAAGGCTGTTCTAGACCCACAGTAAGTGCTACTCCTGCCTCAACCATAAAAGTCGACTATTAAGTCGACTTTTTCGTATGAATGCGAAGTGAAATACTTAGGTATTGCCCTACTAGTTGTTCAATCCTTATGCGATTGCTCTCACTTTAATTCGTAAAAACAAAGAAATAGCCCGAGATATAGGTTCTGCAACTTAGAGAGCTGGAGACTATATGTCATTCTTTAGTCAGGCTTTTTAAAAAGAGGCTAAAGTAGATTACTTGAATTCTTTTAGTTTCTTACCGCGACAATAAAAAAGAGCTCCACCCGAAGCAAGTGTCGCGATGACTGAACAACAAATCAAACATCGAAATTCAGATGCTTGATTTATCCTTTGTTACAGAAGGCATTTAGTATAACCCTTAAGCACTAATCATGGACATTCAAGTGAGGATGGCTGATGACTCTGTCTGTCGATAGTTGGGGGGCAAAGAAGTAAAAGCGTCACCCTACAGGTGATGCTTTTTGTTTCTTCTGAAATGTTCGTTAGAAAAGAATCCGAAAGTTTCATTTCCCAGATTGTTAGCCCCTTAACGGCTTGCAAAGCTTCGGTGACCAAACAACAACTTAGCACCACATCCAGTAACGTAATTTATCCTGTATTACTACAGCGAAGCTGTTTGCTGTTAAGGGGCGTACTGGATAGTAATTAAAGACCTAATTTCTAGCAAAAAAAGCTTCTCGCAAAGTTCCTCTTTTAACAATCGACCTTTTGTATATTTGTAAAAGTTTCATGAGAAAACTCAGCCTAGACACTCATAACACTTTGGGTTTAGTTACGTGTGAAATCAACTGTTGACCGCAGTTTCAGAAAATTTCTTTTCTTCTCTTAAATAGAAATGTTTAGTATTTCCCAACTAGGGCACGTTAAAAGAACAAGCGTTTGATGTTCCCTCCCAGTCTGCGATTACTCGAGACAACATCTCACTGGTAGTTGACGGCGTTCTCTATATCAAAGTACTCGACCCAGTGAAGGCGAGTTACGGTGTCGATGCGTACATTTTCTCTGTGACTCAGCTTGCTCAAACATCAATGCGTTCTGAAATTGGCCGCATGGAACTGGATAAAACCTTCGAAGAGAGTGAAAAACTGAACACTGCCATCGTAACCGCAATCAACGAAGCGGCTGCGCCATGGGGTGTGCAGGTAATGCGGTACGAAATCAAAGACATCGATCCACCACGCTCCGTGCTGGATGCGATGGAGCGCCAAATGAAAGCTGAACGTGAAAAGCGTGCAGTGATCTTAGAATCAGAAGGTGCTCGCCAGTCTGAAATCAACGTTGCGGAAGGTCAGAAGCAAGCAAGGGTTCTGGCAGCAGAAGCAGAAAAAGCCGAGCAAATTCTCAAAGCGGAAGGTGAGGCGCAAGCTATCCTTGCCGTAGCACAGGCACAAGCGGAAGCACTGGAAGTGGTTGGTCGCACGGCAGCAACCGATGAAGGCCAAAAGGCAATTCAGTTGGATCTAGCTGACAAAGCGATTGAGGCGAAAAAAGCGATCGCGAAGGAGTCTTCCGTCGTTCTACTTCCTGATAGCCAATCAAATGCCGCGAACCTCGTTGCTGAGTCTATGAGTATCATCAATGCGTTGAACGCAAGGAAGTAAGATGAACGTGTTGGATTACTTTCAAACAAATTTAGCGGAAGCACCATAGTGGTGGGCATGATTCTGCTGATTATTGAGATTTGGCTTTTCGGGCTATCGACCATTATTTTACTTGCGCTTGGCCTGTCCGCCGTTTTTACAGGCGGATTAGTTTGGGTTGGTGTGCTGTCAGAAACTGTCACCACAGTGGTGGCGGGCTCAGGTATCGGTGCGGGGATTCTAACTCTGTTGCTGTGGGGCCCAATGAAGCGTTCACAAGTCGTCACTAAGCGCGACTACAACATTCACAGTGATTTTATCGGTCTCGAATTCACGTTGGATTCGATGTTAGACATTCAAAATCCAGTGCCCGTGAAATATTCAGGGGTTGGCTGGAAGTTGGTACTTTCGAACAAACATCGAGATGCTGTTCTTGAACCCGGAGACACAGTTAAAGTTGTTGGTGTGGATGTCGGTAAGTTTTTCGTAGAGCCAAAGCCTCAGGATTCCGCGGCAGAAACAGCAAAGTAATTCAATGCACACTTGAACACAAAAAAAGCCTGAATTTGATTCAGGCGTTTTTTTTGTTGGCTAACCCTAGTCTTTTTATCGCCTCTTGCCACACGAATGAGTTCACTTTCTTCCAGCTTATTGCTAGCGATAGATAATCAAATTAAAGAGTTCATTTAAGCGATTTCACGCGGGCGATATGGATATCTCATCCTGATATCACCCACATCAAAAATGGTGAGTCCCTTGTTGTAATCAATGCGGTCGAGGATTTCGTTGTAGTGATTCAACTCGTCACTGGGTGTAGCCCATTGCGATTCAGGTATTGGTTTACTCCATTCGACGACTTCCGGAAACGTTTCGGCATTTTGTCTCATCTTTTTGGTTTCATGGTTGATGCGCCAAATCCCAAGCCAAGTGCCGTTGATAGCCCACCAGAAGTGTCGCCAAAAACCGAACTCTTTTTCTTCGATCTCATACGCTTCGCAATGTTGTTGCTTGAGTCCTTGGTAGGTTAAGGGGGAAGGTTCACCAATGTATTCTGGGCCATCTTCCATATAGGTGCGGATCATCTCCCACAAACTGGCGGCGTGTACTTTGGTGATGGCGCCGGTTTGCAGGGTGCCCCAGAAATAGCCGTGCTTTTCATCACTGTTGATGCCAATGATCAAAGACGCGGTGGTGAATACCCCACCAGTTGTCATGGCACTGCTCTGGCCGACCATGGCACAGACGGTTTCCCAAGGAAAAAAGCGGTACTCGGTGCATTTTTTCTCTTTGTTCCAGCGGGAAAACATAATTTCCCGACGCTGACGGTGGAAACGTACGGGCAGGGTTTGAGTCAGCATTTTTCGGGCGTGGCTATGGACTTTGTAAAGAATGAACCACCCACCCAGCATAGGTAGAAAAAAACCGCAATCCCAGCAAATGTCAGCATAGGGTCTAATACATCAATCCATACCCCATCGATTTTCTGCTCTCGATAAATGGCATCGATAAACCCCATTACGCCTCCATTTCCCCAGAGAAGGTAGAGCGGGAGCCAGAGAGTCATCAAGAACATGACCCACATTTGCTGGGTTTGGAAAATCATGCCGCCGGCACCGCCGACTTCAATGTAGCTGTCGGTCTTTTTAACCAAAATATCGTGGGTATCTAATGGGGGAATATTGGTGTGCACCGGGACAGGGCTTATTACCAAACTACTGCCAAAGGTTTTGTCAGTCACTTGACCAGCAAAAAAGGGAAAGTCGTGTAGAGTCATGGCGTCATACTTTCCCTTTTGAGCGACGGTTGTCGATAAGGATACTTCACCCTAATATCACCCACATCAAAAATGGTGAGTCCCTTGTTGTAATCAATGCGATCGAGGATTTCGTTATAGTGATTCAATTCGTTACTGGGTGTAGCCCATTGCGATTCCGGTATCGGCTTACTCCATTCGACGATTTCCTGAAACGTTTCTGCATTTTGTTTCATCTTTTTGGTTTCATGGTTGATGCGCCAAATCCCAAGCCAAGTGCCGTTGATAGCCCACCAGAAGTGTCGCCAAAAACCGAACTCTTTTTCTTCGATCTCATACGCTTCGCAATGTTGTTGCTTGAGTCCTTGGTAGGTTAAGGGGGAAGGTTTACCGATATACTCTGGACCATCTTCCATGTAGGTGCGGATCATCTCCCACAAACTGGCGGCGTGAAACTTGGTGATGGCTCCGGTTTGCAGGGTTCCCCAGAAGTAGCCGTGTTTTTCATCACTGTTGATACCAATGATCAAAGACGCGGTGGTGAATACCCCGCCAGTTGTTATGGCACTGCTCTGGCCGACCATGGCACAGGCTGTTTCCCAAGGAAAAAAGCGGTACTCAGTGCATTTTTTCTCTTTGTTCCAGCGGGAAAACATAATTTCCCGACGCTGACGGTGGAAACGTACAGGAAGAGTTTGGGTAAGCGTTTTCCGAGCGTGGCTATGGACTTTGAATAGAATGAACACCCTGCAAGCATGGGGATAAAAAATAACCCTATTCCCCCAAATACCTGCATTGGGTCTAATATATCTACCCAAACGCCATCGATTTTCTGCTCTCTATAAAAGGCATTGATAAATCCCATTATGCCCCCATCACTCCATAGCAGCCAGATTGGAATACCAAGACTCATCAAGAAGATAACCCACATTTGCTGGGTTTGGAAAATCATGCCGCCTGCACCGCCCATCTCAATGTAACTATCTGTTTTATTGACCAAAATATCATGGGTGTCTAAAGGAGGAAGATTGGTGTACACCGGGACAGGGCTGAGCACCAAACTGCTGCCAAAGGTTTTGTTAGTCAGTTGGCCGGCAAAAAAGGGAAAGTCGTGTGTAGTCATAACGATTCCTCTATGTTTCTGATGGGGAGTAAAGCGGACTCCAAGGATTTTCTTCGGGTCAATTGACCGTCTTCTTTTTCCAACTGCTCCACGAGATAGAGGTTTTGTTGACCTTCGACTTGTTCGAGATTCTCTGGGTGTTGTAGATTGATGGTAAATCTGGCACCAGACTGGTCATCAAACAATACCGTGCCAAACTTTGAGGTGACTGCGACCAGTAGATCGAGATACTCAAGATTATGGTGGCGTTGGCTGTCCTGCGGAAAATCAAATTCATAGACGGTATTCATGCCATCGTCACTGACTCTTGGTTTAGCAAGTAACTCGGACTGGGTAATATCAATGGTCTTGTCTGAGCCTTTATGTTTTATAAAACCGGCCAGTTTTACTTGATGTGGTTTCGCCTGCGGGATAAATATGCTTAGAACGGAGACATAGTGATAGGTTTCATAGCTTGAAGTAAGATCCCGCGGCGATGTATATACAATGCGTCTGCTTTGCTTTGCTTCAATCAATACTTGAGGTGCTTGTGTCACTTCAATCCATTTTGTTAATTGGGTGAGGCTGTCCCAGTTTCTGTTGCCATCAAACCACCACGTTTTGTCTTTACCCCAATTAGAGTGGCTTACCCATAGCATCAGAGGGGTCGACTGGGTGGAGTTATATATCAGTTCTCCTACAAAGATGAGTGCACTGGCTGCAAGTAACCCAAGGTTAGAAGCCAATGCTACACCAAAAGTACGAACCCCAGCGACAGCCCAGGTGATTTCACTTGCTATAGCCGCCATTGACGCTCTGGTGCCCGCATATACTATGCGCCCTGAATACCAGCCTTGAACACCGTTGCCCATCAAGGCAAAGCTGGCCCCAGCCACCGCGGCCATATCGCCTTTTTGCCAACTCTTTTCAATGCGCTCTCCCTGCACCATACCATTAGCTGCCGACGACAAAAGTAGAGGAATCGACGCTGCTGTAGTGCCTAGGGCAACCACTTTACCGACCAGATTCTGACTGACGTCGGTGCCAGTTTTAAAGTGCTGGATCAATGCTGTGGAGCGAAGGATCTCTGTAGATAGTGAAAGGGCAGATGACGTCACACTGAGAAAGTTGGACGCGTGGGTGGCTTTATCAAAACGATCCCAATCTGACTTTCTCCCCAGCTCTTTCGCTGTCTCGCCCCAGTTCCACGCTTCGACCATAAACGTGATGAATGCGAGAGAACCTGCGCCGATATTTCCTTTGATGCTGAACTTGGAGCTGTCCGGTGTTCCATAAAGAAGCTCATTGGCCAAGATTTCTTGCTTCAATGTTTTTATTTTATTGACGTCATCTATTGCGTTGTCTTTTACAGTGATGGAAATTTGTGTCGGTAGGTGAGAGCCTGAACCGCCGATTGGGGAGGCGTGAGCTTGAAGTTGCTTGAGTTTACGCTCCGTCATTTCACGAACGTCATGCAATGCCTGTCTGTAGCGGGCGCGTTGGGCGTCTTTTTCTGCGGCTGTTAAGCCTTTCAACTGTTCGACCTGATTGAGTTGCTTTTGTGTGATTTCAAGGTTTTCTTTCAGGGTAATCAGGTCGTCCAGTAGCCTATCAAGCTGCTTCGCCCCTTCCGCACCTCCCATGTTGAGTGAGATATCGGCATTTTTACGATGCCCCAATAATAACAAGGCAAAACCCGGTGAGAGGCGTTGTGTTATTTGGTCCGCTTTTAGCTGAAGATCCAGTGCTTGTTCAATCAAGCTATTGACTTCCAGTAGAGATAAGTTGGCCAATTGAAGGCCAAACAAACTGAACTCATTTCTGATGTTACCAGGCAGATCGTCGATAAGTGTAAAGTTCTGGCCTTCCATATAGACGCGTAAATCTTCCAGTGGTTTCAAGCCTTCGCTGGTTGCCAGCGCTGCGTCAGAGGTGCTCAGTAAGTTGACAATATCGGTTCGGCCCGTATTGTCTTGAAATGTGGCGACGTTCTCTGCGTTACTGCGGAATAACTGGGTATTTTGTTCACCAATTTCCTCAAAGAAAAACCGACGATACGCAGGGAGGTTTTTCTCTTGGAAGGCGAGGTTGTATGCCCAGTGATTCTCTATTCTAAGTCGGGCAAGAAGCCCATCTTTATTTTCTTTGTCAAACACGGGCATGGCTTGATATGCAGGGGTAAGCATGTTCAAACGGTCATCATCAAGGCTTTCTAATTGTTTTTGCCAATTGACGACTTTCTCGTGGGACGGTCTGAACCAGGTTTCCATTTCCTCCTCTTCAATTCGATCCAGTATCCCGCGATGACCCATACCGCCTTCAAGTAACGTGTGGTGCTGCGCGCGGACTTGTCGGAAAACCCTATCGAGATGTTTCCTTGGAACGCCGATTTTATCTGCAAGCTCTTGGTTTAGCCGAATTTGTCGCCCATATTCATCGGCAGTTTCATAGTTAAGTGCTGCAGATCGGAAGTGGTAACCGTAAACCGTACTATCTTCTTGTGCGGTCAGCCTTTGTAGGGCATCACGAGAGCTTGTATAAGCGTCATAGCGTTCTTGTACTTCTTGGAAGTTGTTGTTGATATACGTGTTTAATTTGTCGTCCTTGCTGTGCTGAAGGAAATGGTCCTCTTGCAGTACCATCAGCATTTTTATCTGTGATGCAGCAAAGTACTTTGCACTGTTTTCATCAGAGGCAAACCAAACTTGTTTTTGATTGGCGATGGATATAAATGCGCCGGAAAGTTCATTCATCAATCCTATTGGGTCTTCCAACAATAAAATTGCCCTGTCTTTTTGATATTGGCTTAGCGTGTTGCTTAATATGTTCTCGACGTTGTAAATCTCAGGCTTTTCAGTTTCCCAGCACCATTGTTGTTCTTTTATATTGGTACTCTTTTCCGGTGTGCAATCAGCGAGATATTGATGCAAGTGCTCAGGTGGTAATAAGTGACGTGAACCATTATCGGCTTTGTATGAACTCAGGTTACATCGTTGCATGATCTGTCGTCTGAGAGACGTATCGTTAAGGAGCTGACCTTGAAGTTTTGGGGAGATAGGAAGCCGACTAAAGAGAACGTCGATACTGCCACTTCTTTTTACCAGCAAGCCAGTCTCTGACTCGGTGTACACAAACTCTTGCCCGTCCTGAGTTTCTTGAAACGATTTTTGTTCAAGCTTGGTCACTTTGCTATCGGTGGTGACCGAAAATGCGTAAATGATGTCTTGTCGTTCGCTGTGAATTACGTAAATAAATCCATCACTGAATAGAGGCCTGATACCAACGGGTCTGAATTTTATTTTGGCAGAATGAGCACTTGCTATTGCACTGTGTTCTTGCTCTGACTCGACTAAAGCATAACGTATTGGTAGTAACTGAATGCTCCCTTGCTTTAACGAACACACTCCCGTCGGGCTTTGCGCATCTTTAGTATCACCACATTGGGCATCTTGTACTGGGGAGGTCAAAGTGTGTGCTCCTGAGTCGAGTTTATGTAACGTTCAGCCAGCAAAGCGGCTCTTTCTATGCGTTGAGAGGGTGTTTGGGCTGAAGGGACATTTATCAGTTGGTACAGGTCGGGGTAAGCGTCTTCTGTAAGTGCATTTTCACCAAGAAACCCCAATACCGTGAAATACTGCAAAAGGTCCCGTTCTGAAGAAAACCCTTTTTGGTATGCGCGAGAAGCTTGCTCTCTTACCCAGTGATTATCTGCTTGAGGGAGAGAGTCGTTGAACCATTTTGTGATGTGTTTTTCTATCTTCTCTAGAGAGTTTCGCCAACTGATTTGGCCAAGCAGTGCCCACTGTTTTTCTGTGAACGTTATTGGTTGCGGCGCCAGGGAAAAGAGAGTGTTGGGTTTGTTTTTGGATTTCCAACCATCGCGGGTAGGTAGCCAAACTTGCTCAATGTTATGCCAGAGTACGGAACACTCGTCATCAAACAGTACCCAGGCAGCTTCGGCATGTGCCATTTTGTAGAATACCGAACTGCCGTAGGGTGTTTTCACTTGAATGACTCTACGCATTGTTTCTGCTACTTCCTCTAAGTTTGCAAAGGAAGAAAAAAAGTATCCTTGGTTCGCGTTGGCATTTTTCCTAAACCAATCAATGATATTCCTTGTTGCGACAACGACGCAGGGTGAAACTTCTTTAAGTTCGTTCCACGGAGAATTGAGGTAAACGGGCTCGTACTGTGGGTTCCCTTCAACTTGATACAGGAACGTTTCCACTTTCTGTATTTGAGTAGCGTCAAGTATGAGGTAAAGGTGCTTGCCGCCGTGCAGATCCATCTCTGGAAATGGCTTAGGTAAGTCTGTTCCTAACATGTCAAATTTACCTCGATTCTTCACACTGTTCACACACAGGATCAGACGTTTTTAGTGCTGCAATCTGACGGGATCTAAGAAGTGGCGACATTGATGCCTTTGTTGCTAAAGACCGATTTAGTAGACAATCATCCGGTGCCACTTCGGAACTTAATCCTAATGGCAAATTCGGTATTTCTCCGTCAAATCCTGAGCCAGAACCTGCACTGCCTCCGGAATTAATATTGATCACTGAGCCGACAATATGCACCCCAGCAGGTCTATTTTCACAAAGTTACCACCGACTTTGAGAGTGACTTCGGTATAGGCTTCTAATACGGATTTATGACCACTTTTTAGGTGAATTTCACCGCCAGCGTTATTGAGTAAACTAACACCTGCTTTCATGGAAAAATTAGGGTCTACAGTC
>NZ_LNTY01000026.1 GCF_001559595.1 Enterovibrio coralii
ATAGCAACAAACATTGATACGATGGTGTTACCGTCGCAATCACAGAATTGCGTGCCCTGGTGGTGAAATTGGTAGACACAAGGGATTTAAAATCCTCGACGTTCGCGTCGTGCCGGTTCAAGTCCGGCCCGGGGCACCATCTATAAAGAAGCTCACAAGCGTTGGTTTGTGAGCTTTTTTTTGTGAATTTATTGAGTTTGTCTTGCTTTTCTGTATTTCTCCCCCAAAAAAGCCCACTGCTCTCTCATTTCTGTTGTGGTCGCATGCCTCCTTTGCTTTCAAGTTACGTAAATTTCTGGTCTTAAATTGGGTTGATATTTTTCATTGAGGTGGCAGAAATTCTATGCTGGCTTTTTATGCACTTCACTGAGTGTTTTTGTTCCAAGGTGCATGTGCTGTCTCATGTCTTTGTATTTTGAGAACGATTCATTCACCAACTTGGAGAGCTTTCTCACTGTTGGATTCGGATGCAAAAAGAACTCGCTCTTAGGTATGCTGTTGACCCGCCTTGCTACTGTATTTTGATAGCAATCGTAACCATTGAACATTGATGGGTTCATGCCATGTTGCTTTAGTTTGCTTTGATGTTATTCAGAATAATACTATGCGTACCTGCTGAGTGATGGATGGTCTTTGTGCGGGTGTGCTTGTTTTGAGTTACTAGTTAAAGTGCTTTCACAACATCTTTGGCCCTCATCTCTTTGCTCGGCTTATAGTGCAGTGTCTTTAGATAGTAAATGTTCGTCATTGGAGAGGGGGTGCGTCTCTCTTTCATGAGGTAACCAATGCTTGCTATGCGTGTTTTTTATTGGTTCTGAGGTTTTCTTTTCTCAGATAATCAAGCAGCCAGTCATACCCAAGCTCAGTGTCAGCTTTCTCGCAACTGCGGCTGAATAAGCTGATAGAGCTTGTGTATACCAATCTGAGGTATAAAGCCTGGCCAATGTAATGTCACGCTTGGCAAGCTGAAGAGGGTCTGTGGTCACTTGTTTATGTCGTTGATGTAGAGAATGAAAGGGGATGCTAAACGCTCGCTAGGCTAATGTTGGCATTACTTTCCTTCGCTCTTTGGCTTGCTACATCTTTCGGCTGAGTGCTATTTCGAGGTAAATGTCGTGCTCGTTTTTCAACAACTCTACCGTATCACCATAAATCGTATTCTTCGTTTCAGTATTGGCGACTTGGCGTTCAAGCAGTATTGTCTTTTGTGCAAGTATTTCGGTTGACTCGGACATAGGAGAGCACTCGTAAGGTAGAGGCTAATTTGACCTGTCATGTTTTGTGGCTATGGGTGCTTGAGCTTGTTGTGGGTTGGTTCGCCTATTTAAACTTATTGTGTGTAAATAAAGTGTTTCTAGTTTGTTTGGTTTCGTGCTTGGTTTTTATTCCTGTTCCATGGATGCTGCGGTGGGAGATGTAAGTTTATGTGGCTGCTTTGTGTGTGGGGGAGGGGATTGGCAGATCGTGAAGAAGATATGCATTAGTCGTAATCCATTGTATTAACATCAAGTAATACAACTGCTAAAGAGGCTGTGTGCTCCAATGTGAATGTTTGTTCTATATCGGATGAAGCCACTGAAGTAGTGGGCTGCTACTTGTTAAGTGCTATTGGTTTAGTGCTTGCTAAAAATAATAGGAGACAGTGCCGAGCAATTGAGTTGTTGTTGCCATATCATCTTTTTGGAATCCGGCTGTAGCGCCAAGATAAAGCCCTTTATAGGCTTCATACTCGGCCCCTATACTCAGGCTGCACCAACATGATTCTCCGACTTTTGGCCTGAAGTCACGGATATACTTGGGTGGGGAGTGGATATTTCGTGGTCAGTAAGCTGATTGTCTGCTTCTCTAGATGCTGAGCCAGTAATTTTGTATTGAGTGTATGTCAATCCTGCACCACACTTGAAGCGTAATTGGTCATTAAGTGCGTAAAAATAAACGGGCATTACAACAAGTTGTTTGGCCTTCAAGTCGGCATCCCATTCGTCTTCAATGACGATGCTTTGGGCGGCACTAACGAATTTACTGCGTGAAGAGTTGGCATCATATTGGTTGTAGCTCAACTCAAATCCGAAATTGTTATCAAAACGATATCCCAGAAGTCCTGAGAATGTAGAGTCAGAATTGTCTGGTGTGAGATTTGTGCCGTCACTGAATGAAACTGCGTTGTCTTGAGATACGTTGCTGATACCGTAGCCTAAAGATACGTATGGGGATGCTAGGGCTTGGGCGGAAAAAGTTGAGCCAATAATTAGTGCGATGGCTGAGTATGTTTTTTTCATTTTTAGAAGACTCTTTCTTGGGTTTATTATTGGGCGATACGAATGTTATCGACATCAATCATTGTATGGTTAAACTCTTTGTCAATTTGACCTTGGATAATCACTTTCGTTTTGTTTGTTACTTGTTGACCAAGCCATTTGTCATGGTCAATTTCCACATCGATAACACCAGTGGAATCTTTAAATGTATAAATTTCTCCTCCACGAGATTGAGTAATGAAGCCTGATAGAGATACGGGTTGGTCATCGCTAAACATACCAGTATCCAAAACCGCTTTAACTGTATCAATAGCGTTGACTGGGCCAGAGAAACCGCCTGTCGATGAGGCATTGATATTGTGGGCGAAGGCCCCAAAAGATAGAGATGAACTAAGAGCTAGGATAGCAGCGCAGAAATAAGTTTTCATATAACACCTTTTTATAATATCTCTCCATTGAGATGGCGGAATTTACCACTGAGGTTCCAAGTCGTCACTTTACATTTTTGTAAGCTTTATTTTTATTTAAATATATATTAACGGTTAAGGTTTGCGCAAAGTTGGTAAGAAAGTGCGCGTAACTGATCTTGAAAAAGAAAGTGAAATTGTGAGTCTTGCTGTTGCAGAAAACTGTATCCTTGATGGTTAGGTCGATTTATATTGATGATGTCATTTAGTGGGTTAAAACGAGCATTTCATCGTGACTTTATTGGCAGATTAAGTGACCCCTATTTTTTGCCTATTAAGTTTGGGTTGCCTAGCCTCCAATCCGGGCTGTTTTGCTTACCATATACTCTTTTCTACCAATCGCCTCATAAAATATCTGTCTAATGTTGCTTCGGTGTGGCTATGGTGTTTATCTAACTGTATTGGTTTAATACGAATAAATAACGTAGATTGGCCATTTGTAAAGAGACCTTTCATTTTTGTGTGAATGAGATGAGTGTATAGGAGGCGGCTATGGACAGCCCATATGAAAGAGAAAGCGCAAAAAGGATTGAGAGCTTTTATCTACGAACAACACCTGCGGTATCGGAAAGCGCGCAAGAATGTGCGTCTGAATTCCATGTCTTCAAAATAGATGTCTTCGAGCTGGAAACAGAAGAAAGCTATTCATTGTGGGTGTGTCCCAGCACCGTCTGCAAAGTGCAGGGTGACAGAGAGGTGTTAGGAGACTTTGAGAATCTGACGCTCTCGGATGTGACTATCTCCAACCCTTATCCTGATCGAAACGGTGACGAGGATATAGCGGGCTTTTGGTTAACAGAAAGATTCGCGACAGGACGTTTATCGTTTGGCCCTGCCGATTGGTTTGGCAACCTGATGCCGCATGAGCGTGGGCAAGGATTAGGGCGTTTCTGTACCAGTTTTTTGGTGAATCATTTCTTAAATCGAGGCTGTGCTCATCGTGCCGTCGAAACGCTGCAAGTTTATGACGACGAGAACTTCAAACTAAGGTGTGGATACTATCTGGCGTCAGGCTGGGAGATTGTCCCAAGTGAAGATATCTACTACCGCGCTATGTGTGCGTCGTTGTCGCAGCTAAAAACCTCTTACAACCACCAAAAAATCGATTACTTGCGAGACAGAGACTGGCAAATCGCAATCTCCCAATTCGAAAAGCCGTGCTGATGGTCAGCACGGCTTTTTCTATAAGATCCTGCTTTGCCATCGTTCTAGATATGTCTTGGATTAGACTCTGATCGGTAGTTTAAAATGTGTATGCGAATATTGTGTGGCAATATATGATGTTTGAATCAGCTTTAAAAACCTAATTGCCTCATCTGAATCTTCAAAAAGTGTCAGGTATCCGGCTGCCTAACCGCTAATTTTCTTTAGTGTTATAAGAAAGTAAAGTCTAAATATGATTGCAGTCCTGATTTGAATTGAAAGTATTGGTTAAATCAATGTGGAGCTTAGCGTCAAACTAAAAATGGAAGAAAGATTTTCATTGTCCGACTGGCTGCAATCAGATGGAAAACTAAAATTTAACAGTTTCTCAAGGGTAAGTAATTGCAAAGATTGTCCAGTGGATTTTTATATTCATATAATACTTCACCCTTGATAGATAGTTTACTTATGACTCTTCTTTCTCCTTTTTGGTTGCTCGAGAATTCTATAGAAGCCACTTGGTTATTATGTAAAATAGATTTTATTCTCTCGCAAAATCCATTGTCCAAATGACTAATAGTAAAAAAAACACCTTCATCACTCGCTAAGGAAAAAGTGGATGTCCAACGTCCATTCTTCACCTTAGAGATGCAGTAAGGTTCTGGTTTGGATATTTCGACATTGCTCAACGACATTTTGCTATATGGTAGGAAAAAGTACCAGAAGGTAAATGCTGCTAAGAAGATAGTAGTTAAGACGCTATAGTTTAATCTACTTAAACTATTCATGTTTAGAAACCTCGTTTGAAGAATACATTATTCCGACAGTACTTTCCGCATTGGAGAGACTCAAAACTTTTAAGAAAGAAGCAGCCCCTTTAATTGATGTATCTAACCCAAAATCTTGATTTGCTGCGAAACCAATCATTTCAAGATTATCAGGGGGTGTAGTTAATGCGATGGCTACATTGATGACTGCCGATTCGAAAGAATGTTTTGCCATGCCTGCCAGCTCTACCTCAATAGTATCTTGCTATGTCGCTTGGGCTAGGTTCGATAATATTTGTTTTGGTGAGAAAATAGGGACAGACGTTTTTTGAAAAATCGTAAGTTAGTCAGCTTCATGGTCCTATCGAAGTGGTTTCATACTGTTTCATTAAGCGTGAAATGACGTTCTGTTTACCGTATGTTGAAGTGACTCTATTCCGCGCTTGTCCTATTTGTGTTGATGTCACACCAACCTACCACTGAGTGTCGCGTTGTATGCTTCTTTGTCATAGCTAAAAACCTCTTACAACGACCAAAAATTCGATTCCGATTACTTTTATTTTTCTTGAATCCTTGAAGTGGAAGATAAGGACACCTTGTACTCACCTTACACATTCTTTGTGTTCTAAAGTTCTAGGTTAATAGATTGCCATATATTGAAACAATTCCTATTATTAACGCTTTTATGTTTTGTCTGCGAAAAATGAAGTATATTGAAGATGATATTGATAGAATCAGTATGGCTAAGTCTACAATGCCACTTAGTATGTACTTGTTTGGGTTGTTCAAAAATTCAGCTTTAAGTTTTTCACCTTCAACGTTCAAAATATCAGCTTCTTCGTTTGTTATGAAACCCTTTTTATCGAATTCATTAATTAGCTTAGTGTATTCACTATGCTTTGATTGTTGCGTGATAGTATAGTCTACTATGTTTGCCTTAAATGAGATAGTTAGAGTTAGGGCTATGAAGAATAAATATTTAGTCAACGTTTGAGAAAATTCTTTGCATATCAGAGAGAGCATAAATAGTCCTTGGATGTTAGGGTGTTTCCTGTTTGTCTACTTGTGGGTGTTTTAATTATTGAACCCGTTCTGATTGATGTTGATATGTTCATTGTGCGGTTAGTGTCTACTTTTCATGAATAAGAATCTCTGATGGGGAACCAATCATAACCATTTAGCGCAAATGCGGATCTTATCGACACAAAGAGTGCTATATAAGTGGAAACCTTAAATTTTGTTACACGAATATATTTACATATATTTAAAAAGGCAGTAAAGGTATATTGTGACTAAGATTGCTATGAACTTGATTTTGTTTTTGAATTCTTCTTTCATTTAATCTTGAAAGGTGATTTTATCATAAGATCTAATTAGAGAGTGAAGTATATGATAGTAAAGGGGGCCATATAAAAGAGCATAAGTTAGAGGTATTCCTTTTATCATCATGCTTCCAAATAAATCGTACATATGCAGTCCATAGAATAGCAGCATTAGAATGGTTGTTATTGGTATTGCGATTACTCGTCTAATATTGTCTACGTTTACTAAGTATTGAAAATACAAGGATAAAGCTATTGTAATCCCCAAAAATAAATCTTTATTGAAGCCAGTCTTTAAAATCACAGGAGTGGATAGGGCTGTAATTATTAGTATGGAGACTAAAGTGTGTATCTTCTGTAGTTTGTTCATCTCTTTGTCTTTACGTCCGAATCCCTTTAAAAGCAAATGCTTTTATTTCAGTAAGAAATGTCTAAATCTTAACCTATTTAGTCTATTTAAAAAACGGGCTATTATATCAGAGCCTATAAAATCTATAAGTAAAAAGGCCTAAGAAATGTTTATCTACAGGCCTTTTTTGTGCTTACTCAGGCATCGACACAAAATCGTCGGTAAAGTCGGTTTCCCAGAACTTATAACCTTGAAGAGTAGCTTGTGCTGCCGCTCCCCAAATCGCAGATTGGTAGATTTTTACGCCGTCGACATCAAATGACGCGTTCGCTGCGGCTTGGTCGCCTTGGTCATCTGCGCGGGCTGTTGCATCGGCTTTGGCTCCCGCATCCCAACCTGATGTTTCAAATCGCTTCATCGCCGCTTTGTCGTGAAAAGCATAAACAAAGGCCACTTTCTTAAAGCCAATGCCCAATCCTGCCCCGAGTGACGCAAAGCGGTAATATTTCGTTGAGCCAGCTTTGTGATAGGTACAGACACCGCCACCAGAAGATGCCGCAAAAATGTAACTGTCGCTGCCTGTGCAAACCAAATACGAATACGCCTTGTTGACGGCGGTTTTCGCCCCTGGGTGGTCTTTGTAAATTGCCTGAAGTGCTTCTTGGGTGTCTTTTCTTGCATTTGCTTTTTTTGCCGCTGGCGTATCGCCAGTCGCACAGCCCACAAGCAGCGAGGCGGCAAGTAATGACATGACTGCTTTTTTCATTTTCTTCACAATTCCATCAAATAATTCATATATTTCAATTGGATATATCTGTATTGCTGATCGTTTTATATACGACTGCTCAAATGTTGAGTAGTGGGTATGTACTGAAGTGTGGCGGTGATAAAAGTCTTTGGCGTGCTAATTTTGTGCGACGGTATCAAGATCAAAATTATGCTGTTTAGCATGGCGAAATGAGGCAGTGTTTTGCCTAACTTTTCGTCGTCTACTTGACGAAAATTTGGAAATGTAACAAACATTTAATCGTTTTATGTGATATTCATAAAATTCTGCTTGTAACTGAAAAACAGGCTATGTTAGGGTTTGCAACAATCTCAGGCATTGCGTTTCCTGAGACATACGCGACACAATGTTGAAGAAGTTGTTGTCGCAGGTAGGTATTGGAGAGTGGTTCTCCAATAGAAGGGCATTGATAGAGCTGTCTGACTCAAGGGGTCGGGGCATATTGAGGAACCCAACAGTGATCAAATCATATACTCACTTCAGCTTCGTCTTACCAAACTGCAGTATTATTACTGAGCCGTGATCAATTCGTTTCTCTGAGACGCACTCACCTTTTTACTGAGCTGTTCCCCCACGACCTGATCGTGATGCTTGGTGTAGTTGTATCTGCGTTCTCAAACACACTTTGTTTCCGTTAGTCAGCGCATGAGGCGTTGATACGGGTAATTCCCGATGTGGTAATCGGGGGTGTGCACCGTTCGCTCAAGCCATTACTTATCTTTTGTGCGCTTTCTCTTTGGAGATTGTGTGTTAGGGGTGTGTCTGTTTGAGCTTTAGGCGGTCGGTGGGACATGGAAGATCTAGAAAAATGATTAGCTTTAACACTGATTTTCAAGGGACAAAGGCAGCAAGCCCAATCCCTGTTTTACAAGGACTACACGATTTAACACCAGATGAATTGCTGCTCAGCCAAGAGCACTACGAGTCTGAAGTACGCTCTTATCCTCGCCGTTTACCTGTTGCCATTGCAAAGGCGTATGGTGCATTGGTAGAAGATAGCCGAGGCCAAGTCTATTTGGACTGTCTCGCGGGCGCGGGCACACTGGTGCTTGGTTATAACCATCCTGAGATCAATCAAGCCCTGATTGAGCAGCTCAACGCTGGTATCCCTTACCAAACGTTGGATATCACCACGCCTGCCAAAGATCACTTCATTCGTGAGTTGATGGCATTCCTTCCTCAAGACTTTGCAGAAAACGCCAAAGTGCAATTCTGTGGTCCTTCAGGTGCGGACGCCGTTGAAGCAGCAATCAAGCTTGCGAAGCAAACTACCGGACGAAACACCATTGCCGCTTTCCACGGTGCCTATCATGGTATGACCAATGGCACGATGGCAATGATGGGCAACCTCAACACCAAAGCGCGTCGACAAGGACTCATGTCTGACGTCCACTTCCTGCCTTTCCCGTATGACTTACGTTGTCCGTTCGGTCTTCAAGGCGAGCAGGGAGCGCGTCAGGGGCTTCGCTATATTGAACGCATGCTAGCCGATGACGAAAGCGGAGTACAAAAACCTGCAGCTATCATCGTTGAGCCAGTGCAAGGTGAAGGCGGTGTGATTCCAGCACCGGCATTCTGGCTTAAAGAACTGCGCAGAATTACTGAAGAACACGGCATTTTGCTGATCTTTGATGAAATTCAGTGCGGTATCGGCAAAACAGGTTCGAATTTCGCCTTTGAAGATGCAGGTATTCAACCTGACATTCTGTGTCTGTCGAAAGCGGTCGGCGGTGGCCTTCCGATGTCTTTGCTGGTGTTCAACAAAGACATCGATACTTGGCGTCCGGGTGAACATACCGGTACGTTCCGAGGCAACCAATTGGCGATGGTATCAGGTGCAAAAGCACTGGAGATCATCCGTCGAGATAGGTTAGCACAGCAAGCGCAAGTGACAGGCGATTACCTGCGACGTGGGCTTGAAAAAATCGCGGAGAAGACCCGTTGTATTGCTGATGTTCGCGGTAAAGGACTGATGCTGGGTGTCGAGATTTGTGACCCTGAAGGGAAGAAGAACAAGTTCGGCGAACCACTTTCTGCACCTGAATTGACCGTTGCGATCCAGCGTGCCGCGTTGGAGAGAGGGCTCATCATTGAGAAAGGTGGTCGTGAAGGTTCAGTATTGCGTTTTCTGCCGCCAATCATCATCACCTTCGAGCAAATCGACTTTGCACTTAAGGCGTTGGAAGAGGCGATTGATTCTTTGGTGGAACCAAAACCTGCCGTACAGCCATTGAATTCTATTCAGAACAGTTGGCGTGAGCACTTCATCCATGTGGGCAAGCAAGGTGCCGATGGTTTTGAAGCTGCGATGAACCAAAGCACGCAAGCATTGAAGAAAATCTTTGAGAGCACCGATTCGCCTTACAGTGGCTTGGACCCTATGGTGCTGCAATCTCAAATTCGCCGTGCGCAATTGGGTGAAAATCCACAGTCATTGTCTGATGTGATTGAAGAAACCAGCGAGCTAATCGGTAAAAACTCTATCATCGTTCAGCATCCTCACTGTATTGCCCATTTACATACCCCACCGATGTTGCCTGCTGTCGCGGCAGAAGCCTTTATCACCGCATTGAACCAATCTATGGATTCATGGGATCAGGCAAGTGCGGCAACCTTTATTGAACAGGAAGTGACGGATTGGCTTTGCAACCGCTTTGGCTTTGATGAAAACGCAGATGGTGTCTTCACCAGCGGCGGCACGCAAAGCAACCTAATGGGATTGCTGATGGCGCGTGACCACATCATCCATACCCTAAGCGGTGACAACGTTCAGAAAGATGGCCTGCCAGATTATGCGGATAAACTGCGCGTGATTTGCTCGAAGAATTCCCACTTCACCATGCAGAAATCTGCGTCTCTGCTGGGATTGGGTGAGCATGCGGTGGTGTGTGTGGATACCTACAGCGATGGCACCATCAGTGTTGAAGCGGCGGAAGACGCCATTTCATCTCTAAAAGCTGACGGTCTTATCCCGTTCGTTATTACAGGTACGGCCGGAACCACCGATCACGGTGCGGTTGATGACTTGGACGATGTTGCCGATCTGGCAAAAAAACACGGTATGTGGATGCACGTTGATGCGGCATACGGCGGCGCATTGAAGCTAAGCCGACACCATGCGCGTTTGGAAGGCATTGAACGCGCGGACTCCGTGACGATCGACTTCCACAAAATGTTCTTCCAGCCCATAAGCTGTGGTGCGGTGATCCTCAAAGATAAATCGCACTTCCGCTATATCCGCCACCATGCGGACTACCTCAATCGTGAAGAAGACGTGTTGCCAAATCTGGTTGATAAATCCATCGCCACGACTCGTCGATTTGATGCACTGAAAGTATGGATGACGTTGCAAAACGTTGGGCCGCAGGCCATGGGCTCTATGGTTGATCATTTGCTCAATCAAACCCAACTTGTTGCTGACATGATTAACCACCGCTCTCACTTCGAGCTGTTGGCAGCACCGTGTTTGTCGACCGTATTGTTCCGCTTTAAGGGGAATGAAAAAGGATGGGATCTGGATGCGCTAAACAAACAGATCCGCTTGGATGCGCTGGTGCAGGGCCGCGCCGTCGTCGGCGAGACGGTCGTTGACGGCAAGGTTGCACTGAAATTTACGCTGCTCAATCCGTGTTTGTCTTTGACCGACTTTGAGCAACTACTCACTGAACTAGAAGCGTTGGCGAACGATATCGTCAAACAGACTTCACTCTAATTGTTGTCGGTACTTCCGGCAGTTTTTGAAAGGAATTTGAAAATGGCAGTATTACAAATTGGTGCAGGTGGTGTTGGTTGGGTAATTGCGCATAAAGCCGCACAAAACAACGATGTGTTTGGTGACATCACACTCGCTTCACGCACAGTGAGTAAGTGTGAAGCGATCATCGCGTCTATCCATAAGCGCGAAAACCTCAAAGACACAACCAAGAAGCTAGAAGCGCGAGCAGTCGATGCAGATGACGTTGATGCGCTGGTGGCACTGATTAACGACGTGAAGCCTGACTTGGTGATTAATGCAGGTCCTCCTTGGGTAAACATGACCATTATGGAAGCGTGTTACCAAGCAAAAGTCTCTTACCTTGATACATCTGTGGCGGTTGATCTTTGCTCTGAAGGCCAGCAAGTGCCGCAAGCGTATGATTGGCAGTGGGGCTACCGTGAGAAGTTTGAGCAAGCTGGCATTACGGGCATTCTGGGTGCAGGTTTCGATCCGGGTGTTGTGAGCATTTTTGCCGCGTATGCGGTTAAGCACCTGTTTGATGAAATCGACACCATTGATGTGATGGACGTGAATGCAGGTGATCACGGCAAGAAGTTCGCGACCAACTTTGACCCAGAAACCAACATGCTGGAAATTCAGGGTGACTCTTTCTATTGGGAAGAGGGCGAATGGAAGCAAGTGGGTTGTCACACCCGCATGATGGAGTTCGATTTCCCACTCGTTGGTAAGCACAAAGTCTACTCGATGGCACACGACGAAGTGCGCTCCATGCAGGAGTTCATTCCTGCAAAACGCATTGAGTTCTGGATGGGCTTTGGCGACCGCTACCTCAACTACTTCAATTGTATGCGCGACATTGGCCTTTTGAGCCCAGACCCAATCACGCTGCAAGACGGTACTGTGGTTGAACCGCTGAAAGTACTTAAAGCACTGTTGCCAGATCCAACCTCATTGGCGCCGGGCTACACAGGTAAAACCTGTATCGGTACTTGGGTTCAGGGTAAGAAAGACGGCAAACAGCGTAGCGTGTTCGTTTACAACAATGCTGATCACGAAGTGGCGTATGAAGATGTGGAGCATCAAGCCATTGCTTACACCACAGGTGTGCCAGCCATTACTGCTGCGCTGCTTTACTTCAAGGGCGATTGGAACGGTAAAGGTGTGTTCAACATGGAACAGCTCGACCCAGATCCGTTCTTGGAGTTGATGCCATCAATCGGTTTGACCTGGGGCGTTGAAGAGCTGGAGCCAAGCGAGCCAGTGATCAATATCCTGAAGTAAGTGATGAATAAAGCCTGCGGTTACATGGGTTGCACGCAGGCTTTTGCGTATTTGGAAATTGAGAACTGACATGATCCCAACAGACTTAAAAACCCCATATTTTCTGATTGAAGAAGACAAGCTGATCGAAAACCTCGAAAAGGCAAAAAAACTTAAAGCACTATCTGGCGTTAAGCTGGTGCTGGCGTTGAAATGTTTTTCGACATGGGGTGTGTTCGACATCATCAAGCCGTATCTGGATGGAACAACCAGCAGCGGTCCGTTTGAAGTAAAACTGGGGCATGAGACCTTTGGCGGTGAGACCCACGCCTACAGTGTGGGCTATAGCGAAGACGACGTGCGCGAAGTGGCGGATATCTGCGACAAAATGATTTTTAATAGCCAATCTCAGCTAACGGCGTATCGCCATTTGGTAGAAGGTAAAGCGTCACTGGGCCTGAGATTAAACCCGGGTGTGAGTTATGCCGGGCAAGACTTGGCGAATCCAGCGCGTAAGTTTTCGCGATTGGGTGTTCATTCTGATCAAATTGACCCTGAGGTTTTCGCCTCTTTGAGCGGTGTCATGTTCCACATGAACTGTGAAAACAAAGACGTTGATGCATTCATTGGATTACTTGATGCGATTTCTGACAAGTTTGGCAGCTACCTCGACCAACTGGAGTGGGTAAGTTTGGGGGGCGGCGTATTCTTTACTTGGCCGGGTTATGACATCGAAAAGCTGGCGTTAGCTCTGAAAAACTTCAGTGAGAAACACGGCGTCCAACTGTATTTAGAGCCGGGTGAGGCAATTATTACCCAAACCACGGATTTGGTTGTGACCGTCGTCGATGTTGTTGAGAACGAGATGAAAACCGCGATTGTTGACAGTGCAACGGAAGCGCATCGACTCGATACGTTAATCTACAACGAACCTGCATCAATTGCGGAAGCCGTTGAGTCGGGAGAGCATACTTATGTCATTGGAAGCTGCTCTTGCTTGGCGGGCGATCAGTTCTGTGTTGCGAGCTTTGACAAGCCTCTTGAAATTGGGCAACGCCTTCACATCATGGACAGTGCGGGTTACACCATGGTGAAGCTCAATTGGTTTAATGGCCTGAGAATGCCATCTGTCTATTGCCGTCGAAGCAATGGCGACATTCAACTCCTCAACGAGTTCGATTATCAAGACTTTAAGCGCACCTTGTCACAATGGTCGGTTCAATAGCGTCTTAATCGGGGCGACAAAAGGGAGGGCTAAGGCTCTCTTTTTTGTTGTTATACGCTTATTTTTTGAAGCAAGTCAGCGAGTTGTAAGAACAGCTTTGTCCGAGACCTCGGAATCCTTTATAAAAGTAGCGTACGAAAATTAGACAAGGACAGGTGAGTTTGCATGGATGTGTTTCTCTTTATCATCGTCATTATTGCGGTAGGTGCGGGCACCAAAACTATCAAGAGTTATTTGGATTACAAAACGGCGTTGAGCGTATTTGAAACGAACCATAAAAAGCATGAGCGTGAGAGCATGATGAAAGAAATCAATGCTTTGAAAGCACGCATAGAGGTGCTGGAAAAGCTCGTAACAGATGAAGGCTACGAGCTAGATAAGAAAATTAAAGCCTTGTGAGAAAGAAGGCGGTCTAACGTTTTAAGTAGTCTTGCCGCTCTTCTTGGCTCAGTTTTTCAATCGCGTAGCGCAGCATAGTGCGGGGCATACGTTTTACATGCGTGTCCAAAAACGATTTCAGCAACGCGACATCTCTTTTCCCCAACTCCCTTAGCATCCAACCACACATCTTGTGTATCAAATCTTCCTTATCATCGAGAAGCTTTTCTGAAAGCTTCAATGTGTCTTCAAATTGATTGGCGCGGATAAAAGGGAAGGTCGCCATCACGGCAATTCTGCGTTCCCATAAAGAGGGCGACTCAGCGAGGCTGTAAAGAATGCTTCGGTCTTTGTTGATGAGATAGCCACCCACAATAATGTGTGCTGAGCAGTCTACGAGATCCCAGTTATTGATCCGTGCTGTGTGTGAAAGGTAGAAGTCATATAGCGTCTTTTGCTCGTCAGGCGTTGCTTTTTTAAATTGCTCGCTAAGAATCACTAACGCCAGTAGCCTGACTTCATGCCACTCACTCGCCAACAGTTCAGTGATTGTCGGCAAATTGGTTCGCTTAAACTGTTTAGCGAATTGGCGGACAACGGGTACCCTTATCCCAAGAAACTGATCCCCTTCGCCATACTCTCCCTGACCGGACTTAAAGAAACGCCCTGAGTGTTCGGCGATCTTGTTGTCGCCGGCTTGTTTCAGTGTTTGAACAATCGCTTCTGCTTGGGTCATTCTCGAAATCCAACCTTAGTGCTCAATGCATTTATTTGTGTGGTGAATGCTTTTTTAAATTCAAGATAAGCAACACGTTTCATTAAAAAGCAGCGTTCGCTTAGTTAATAAGTTTGTAACTAGCTGGTATATAAAGAAATAGATTCTCAATATTTTGCGTTTGGTCATATTTTAACATGGCAATAACAAGAGGTTTCTCGTAATTTCGACGCTTGCTAGACACTCTTACATTTCGCTGCGAAATAACTCTCAATCCCTTGGGCGATTGCCATTTATAGTGGTTAACGCTGCTTGCACCCCACGATGAACGGGTTTCATTGAACTGATATCAAATCATTTCTACCGTTTAGCGTACCCATTAAAACATAACGAGCACAGCAGCATCGATTGGCGGTAACAGACTGACAATCAAACCATTATTGATAAGGATATATACGATGAAACAGACGGTGCTGGCGAGTGCTATTTTTAGCGCGAGCTTCTTAGCGCATGGCGCAACCACTATGAACCCTCAGCCTGATCCTGAGAATGCAGGTGGCTACATTGTATCAAGGGTAGAGATACAAGCCGCTGAAGCCGCTCAGACGACCAATCCTATGTACGACATTTGGGCAAAGGCGTTAGAAACGCGCCCGAACACCATTGTCGACGCGATTGATGAAGGCTTGGCAACCAACCCTGAAAACGTAAAACGTGTAGAACGCGTGTTCCCGCGCGCGGATTGGGACTTCCTGACCAATATGGCGGCACCTGAATACACCTACACACGTTTCTTACAAGCGATTGGTAAGTTCCCTGCATTCTGTGGTGAGTACACAGACGGCCGCGACTCCGATGCTATCTGTAAGAAATCCATCATCACTGCATTTGCACACTTCGCACAGGAAACAGGCGGACACATCGCTGTCGACAATGTTTCAGATAACCCATTGGGCTTGGAAGAATGGCAACAAGCGCTGGTGCACGTTCGTGAGATGGGCTGGTCTGAAGGGCAAGAAGGCTACACAACGGGCTGTGGTCAAAATGATTGGCAAAACAAACGTTGGCCATGTGCAGCAGGTCAGGGTTACTTCGGACGAGGCGCAAAACAGCTTTCTTACCACTTTAACTATGGTGCTTTCTCTGAAGTCATGTATGGCGGCGATGCCACTAAGTTGCTGAATGAACCGGGCTTGGTTGCAGACTCTTGGTTGAATTTGGCTTCTGCTATTTGGTTCTTCTTAACGCCACAAGCACCAAAACCTGCAATGCTCCACGTTATCGACCGCACTTGGGTACCCTCTCAGCGTGAATTAGATGCGGGCATTGGCTATGGCTTTGGTACCACCATCAATATCATCAACGGCGGTATTGAGTGTGGTGAGCAGAATAAAGACAAAGGTCAGCCAGTAAACCGTATCCGTTACTGGGAAGGGTTGGCGGCACACTTTGATATTCCAATTGAAGCAGATGAAGTGAATACCTGTTGGCAGCAAACGCCATTTGGTAGCCTAAACCTGCAAGGGGCAACCGATGTGTTGTACACCAACTGGGATGGTAACTGGAAATACTATGCAGACCGTCCTGGCGGTTACTCATTCGAGTGTGAGCTCGTTGGCTTCCAAACTGCTTACTCTGCGTTGGTTGAAGGTGACTACGAGAAGTGTGTAGCGAACTTCTACGGCTCTCACGCAGGCTGGCCAGAAGTTCGTGTTGTCGACAAGATTGACGGTGGTGATACGGGAGGCGGAGATCCAGTAGACCCAAATGCTTGGGATGCTAACAAGGTATACAACACTGGTGATCGCGTTGTCGTAAACGGTGTGACTTATGAAGCGAAGTATTGGAACCAAGGTGTAGATCCTGTTACTTCCGGTGAGTGGGGTGCATGGAAGGTTGTTAGCGGCACCGCCGCTCCAACACCTGAGCCTACACCAGAGCCAACGCCAACACCGGATCCTGAGCCGACACCAACCCCGACGCCAGATCCAACTCCTGAACCAACGCCGGACCCAGTCCCAGGTAATTCAACATGGGATGCAACAGCCGCGTATCAAGGTGGTGATCAGGTAATTATTGATGGTGTGACGTATCAGGCCAAATATTGGACGCAAGGTGATGGCCCAACAGCGAGCGGTGCTTGGGGCCCTTGGCAAATAATCTAAGAAAATTTTCGTTAAAAAGGTCGCGATTTATCGCGGCCTTTTCTTTTATCTGATGAAAAAGAGCGATTTTGAAGAAAGAAAACTGGTTTTAGGGTGAGAGTTTTTTGATTTATATTCAATTAAAACAATAGGTTGAAGGTTTTTGATGTAAGCGAAATGAGGGAGAAAAACGGTTTTTCGAGGATGTATTCTGACTAAAGGTATCACAAAAAAATTTTGAATATCAGTCTTGTTAATAAAATTTCTGTTCCTATAATGCTGAAAACCGGAGCGTCTGCCAACGCTCCGGTTTTTTTGTGCCTGCTCATTGGTGAACTTTTAAGCTGCCTGCCAGCAGCTACGCTCATGAGCAATGTCCGAATAGGGCAACGTCTTATATTGAAAGGAAAAGACACATGCGTATCGAACAAGACTTGAAGTTGGGTTTCAAAGATGTACTGTTTCGCCCGAAACGTTCTAACCTAAAAAGCCGTTCTCAAGTTGAATTAACCCGCGAGTTTACATTTAAACACAGCGGTCGTCAATGGTCTGGTGTTCCTGTTATCGCAGCAAACATGGATTCAGTAGGTTCTTTCAATATGGCGAAAGCACTGGCTGAAAACGGTTGTATGACTGCTATTCACAAGCACTACACAGTTGAAGACTGGGCGGCGTTTGTAGCTGAGTCTGAAGCTAACGTTCTGAACAATGTAATGGTTTCTACCGGTACTTCAGAAGCTGACTTCGTGAAGACCCAACAAATCATGGCACTGTCTGATGAACTGATCTTCATCTGTATCGATATTGCTAACGGTTACTCTGAGCACCTGGTTGAGTACGTAGAAAAAGTACGTGCAGCATTCCCAGACAAAGTAATCAGCGCAGGTAACGTTGTTACTGGTGACATGGTTGAAGAGCTGATCCTGGCTGGTGCGGACATCGTTAAAGTAGGTATCGGTCCTGGTTCTGTATGTACTACTCGCGTTAAGACTGGTGTTGGTTACCCACAACTGTCTGCAATCATCGAGTGTGCTGATGCAGCGCATGGTCTGGGCGGTCGTATCATCGGTGACGGTGGTTGTGCATGTGCTGGTGACGTTGCAAAAGCGTTCGGTGGCGGTGCTGACTTCGTAATGCTTGGCGGTATGCTGGCTGGCCACGAAGAGAGCGGCGGCGAAGTGATTGAGCAAGACGGTAAAACCTTCATGAAGTTCTACGGTATGTCTTCTCAAAGCGCGATGGACAAGCACTCAGGCGGTGTTGCTAAGTACCGTGCGGCTGAAGGTAAAACTGTACTGCTGCCATACCGTGGCACTGTTCACAACACCATTGCTGACATCCTGGGCGGCGTTCGTTCTACTTGTACTTACGTTGGCGCAGCGAAGCTGAAAGAACTGACTAAGCGTACAACGTTTATCCGCGTTCAAGAGCAAGAGAACAACGTGTTCGGTAAAGAATAAGTCTTTACGAGAATTTGAAATGTTGAAACAACCATAAGTTGGTTGTTTCAACATGAAAAAAACGCCACCTTTGGGTGGCGTTTTTTTATAAGCAAAACTCTTTATGTTAAAACATCGAGGCTTTGTGAAAAGTGAAAGAGGATAGAATTCAAAGCTGAAGCCAACTGATTAATTTGCTATTTATTTCAGAGTCTTATGTATGTTTATCTAATTAGTTGAACCCTAGGACACGAACTGCATCCGTGTTCAGTTCAATCAGTTGTCCCTCAACAACATGCCCAATTAGATCTAGAGTGACGTTATCGTTTTCGAGCATCTCGAAATCGTAGTCTGACGCGAGTGGGGTGGCAATTCGCTCAGACGTATATGCAATTTCCTCTCCAGTGTTACCATCTAAAACGATTAGTTGTAGAGAAGAGTAGATCGAGGTCTTTTCGATACCCAACATCGATCTATTAAAAAGTCCATAGCCTTCTAAGACCGCGGATGTGCCATATATAAAATCGTCTGTATATACATCTTTAATAACTATAATGATGTCAGCACTTAGTTCGTTCCCAACATCCGAAACTAACTCTTTCTGTGAGCTTATATCCCAAACCGGGGTGTTGAATAAATTATCAACATTCTTCATTCGACCTAGTATGGATTTGTCTTTTACTTCGATAACACGGTACCGACCAGTTTTTTCTAAGGAATTAGTGGTAATTGATGTGGTTAAATCTACTACATCATGATTTGGTAAACTCAACTTGGCTTGAGCGTTTTGAAATATTGTTGTTCCAATTAGTATGGCAGTCGCTTGAGTATCCAGCATGTTTACGATTGCAACTGTTGCGCCATCGTAAGATCTGCTGACCTTTATGTTTTCTGTAGTGGCACAGCCAGTTAATAGAACTGAAATACAAAAAGCAAAAATGTAATTCTTCATTTGCAAGTTATTCCATTATGTGTCTAGAGAGAATGTTGAAATTTACTTAATAAAAATTAAATTAGAATTCTAATTATTTTTATGTGGGAGAAATTAATTTATATATTTAGTGCAACAGGTAAATGTAAAAGTTACTTGTCTAACGCCTTATACTAGATGGAGCGAATTGAAAGCAATAAATTATTTCAGTTTAAGATGTTGTCTTTAGGTGCCATTAGCTCAATCACTACTAGTATACTTTTAATTTCGGCATGACCGAAGCAGGGTTGTGTCCTGTCCAGCGTCTAAATGCGCGGCTGAAAGCACTTGGGTCGGAGTAACCCAGTTGAAAAGCAACTGCCGTGACGCTCTCATTCCCGCTCAACAAAAGCTCAAGGGCTATTTGTTTCTTAAATTGTTCTACCAGTTGTTTGAACGTTACGCCTTCTGCCCCTAACTTTCGAGATAGCGAACGCTCGCTCATGTTTAGGTGTTTTGCGATGTTCGGTAATGAAAGTTGCTCAACGGGCAATGCCGGCATTTGCTCAACAACCCGTTGTGATACCAGATCTTCCTTTGTGCGGGTTAACTCACTTTCAACCAATACCGTCATGGCGTGATACATAGCTGGGTTTGCATACCTGTTTGCTCTTTGTAGCAACGAGCCAGGGATAAACAGGCGGCGGACAGGGTGACCTTTGGTGATGTTGCAGTTAGAAAGGCTCGCGAGTTCCGCAATGGCTTTTTCGCCCACTTGAAACTGCATAATGCCGAGCTCAAAAGGCAGTGAGTCATCACCGAGTGCTTCTCTGACCAATCGGATGATCAGGGCAAAAAAATACACTTGGCTGACTGCCGATATATTGCCTTGAGCCTCGACATCTTCATGATCCAAAAACCACAGTTCCGCATCTCCATTGGTTTGTTGTGCAAAGTGCAGTTTCAACATGGGGTTGATGAGCGAGAAGCCACGCTCCAGCGTCGCGAGTGCGTCTTGTAACGTTGGCGCAGATTGAAAAGCGACAGCTACCGCACCCAAATCCAGCAAAGGAATGGCGTTCGCCGCGTCAAAAAGAGGTGAGAAGCTCTGTGCTTTTTCGTAGCTCTCAGCAATATAGGTTTCTAAATCGCGAAGAGACACCTTTTGGTCTGATGCCGTTGGTGACTCAGAACCCGCAAAAGTATCGGGCGAGAGTGCCCGATACCAATATGACGGCAAGATAGGAAATGACTTTTCGGTAGTTATCATCGCTTACACATGAATCGGTGCTTTTTTGTGTGCCCAAGGTCGGGCTTGTTCAAGTTGATATGCCAACTCAAACAATAACCTATCATTCCCACGAGCTGCTGAAAAATGGCTACCAACAGGTATCCTGTCGGGCGTCCAATATAGCGGGACAGACATGGCGGGGTTACCGGCCACATTTTCCACTGGGGTGTATGACATGAGTTTTTCAGAACGCTCCCAAATCGTCGCGCCACTGTTTTTCTTTTGGTCGAAATAGGCTAAATCGGGTGCAATCATTGAGCACACTGGCGTTAACCAAATGTCGATGTTTTCAAAAAACGCTCGGTTATGTTTGAGTGCAAATGCGTGACACTTTGCCACCGAGTCGGGATAAAGGTTTGGGTTGGCTTTAACACGCTTCTGCATTTCTCTCGCCAGGTAAGTGACGCTATCACTGACTTTGTCTGGCATTGACTCTAGCGGTTTTCCCATGCCATCAAACATGTCTGCAAACGCTGCCATTTTATTGCCAAATACACCCATGTAGTCCCAATAAAATGACGCGCTGTCATTGACTGGGTGTCTGACTTCAACCACGTCATGGCCTAGGTCGTTAAGTAGTTTGACCGTGGAATAGAAAGCCTTACGGGTTTCGGTGTCTGGCTTGGCACCAAAAACATCTTCGAGGGTGACGGCTATTCTGAGTTTTCGACGAAGCGGCTCAGTCACAAAACCGGTTGCCGTTCTGGCAAACGGGGTATCAAATCCATCTTTGGTGTGATTTTCCGTCAGCGATACTGCAAGTGCCGTGTCCCTGACTGAGCGAGACATAAAGGATTGGTGTGTGAAATCTTCTTTTGTCGAACCATTAGCAAGGCCGGTGATGAGTTGATCACGGCTCGGTTTAAAACCAAAAATGCCACAGGCCGAGGCCGGCATGCGTGATGAACCGCCACCATCGGTAGAGTGAATAAGCGGGACATACCCAGCGGCGACGGCTGCAGCACCGCCACCGGTGGATGCGTGAACACTCTTGCTTAAATTCCAAGGGTTTCTTGTCGCGCCATAAAGCGGGTTTTGCGTGCAACCCAGGGTCATCATTTCCGGAATATTGCTCATACCGATATTGATGAGGCCTGCGTTTTCAGAAGCGCGAACGAACCAAGAGGTTTTCTCGGGTTTTCTGCCCTTGTTCAAAACTGAACCGTTCGTGCTTTCCACGCCTTTTACATCGACGCAGTCTTTCACGAGAAATGGCACACCTGCAAACGGCGAGTTGACGTTAATGGTCTCTGCTCGCCGGAGTGCTTCATCAAAACAGGTTGCAACAACCGTATTCACTTGATGGTTCGTTTTTTGGATTTTATAGATGGCTTCTTGAACCAGTTCTTTTGGCGAAACCTTCTTCGCACGAACAAGTTCTGCCATTGCAATGCCGTCCAGCGGTGCTTCTGGAGATAAAACACTTGTAGCCAAGCTCTTCTTTGGGTCGGCTTTGACGAGTGGTGATGTGAGCACTGCGGCTGATGCTGCGCTTGCACCTAATGCTTTAAAGAAATCTCTTCTTTTCAAGTTAGTTACCTCCATCTGTGGGCATGGAGATAGTGTATTGAAAAACACGGTGTCATAAATGATAGCTGCTGCCAATCACCATACATTTTACGCCAAAATTGGTCGTGACTCGCAAAGCGTGATGTTACGGCGAAGGGTGGGGATATGAGGTTGTGAGTTTATTCTGTGTCGACAAAGCGCGGCCCTGCTGAGCCGCGCAGTGAAGTTCTATTTAATGCGTTATACAAAATCAAAAATGTCGGTAGTGACATGGTCCGCATCAAACTGTTTGAGGGTGATGGTGGTGTTGTCTCCCTTAAACGTCAGCACGGTCGCTGCACCGACTTGTTTTGCGTTGATCTGATTGATGTTTGATACCAGAGAACTGTCTATCTCCAGAGTGTCTTGATGTCGATTAAAGTCTTGAATGATGTCCTGACCGTCGTGGTCACGGAACACAAACACATCTTTACCTGTGCCGCCAATGAGATAGTCATTGCCGTTGTTTCCCACGATACGATCATTGCCATCTTGTCCGCCAATTTTGTCATTGCCAATGCCGCCAATGACATGGTCATGACCTTCACCACCCCAGAGTGTGTCATTTCCCGTGCCGCCACTGACGACATCATTCCCTTCGCCGCCGCGAGCAACATCATTGCCGTGACCGCCATTGATTGTATCGTTGCCTTCATTACCGCTAATGTTGTCGTTGCCTAGGCCGCCAAAGATATCATCGTCACCATGACTGCCTCTTAACGTGTCATCGCCATAGCCGCCAGCAATATGGTCATCACCACGTGCACCGCCGAAATTGTCATTGCCTGACCCACCGTGGAAATAGTCATCACCATCACCACCGTCACCATAATCGTTGCCTAGTCCACCTAGAATGAAGTCGTCACCATCGCCACCCCAGATGCCGTCATTACCCGTTCCGCCGACAATATGGTCTTCGCCCGCGCCGCCTTTGATGATGTCATTGCCATTACCACCTTTAATGTCATCATTCCCGTTTCCACCCAGCAGCATGTCATCGCCGTTTTCTCCGGCAATGATGTCGTCACCATTGCCGCCTTCAACGGTGTCATTGTCATCACCAGCCCAAAGATCGTCGTTCCCGTCGCCGCCAATCAGGTGATCATCCCCCGTGAAGCCTTCCAACAGATCGTTACCGGCTCCACCATGCATATAATCGTTGCCAGCCTGACCAAAGAGGGTGTCATTACCGTCTTCTCCAAACATGCGGTCGTTGCCGTCGCCCCCTAGCAATGTGTCATTGCCCGTGCCGCCGTATTGGAGATCGTTTCCTGCTTCACCCCAAAGGTAGTCGTCGCCGGCATCACCGATTTGTTTATCGTTTCCGTTTCCGCCCCAGAGGATGTCGTTGCCATCACCGCCTTCTAAGCGGTCATTGCCTTCATCACCAAACAGAATGTCATTACCCAGACCGCCATAAAGGTAATCGATGCCATTGCCGCCAATAAGACGGTCAAAACCCGCGCCACCGTAGAGGGTGTCATTGCCATCTTGGCCGAATAATATGTCGTCGCCGATACCGCCATACAGTAAGTCGATACCAATGCCGCCTTCTAAGCGGTCGTTACCCTCGTCACCGTAGAGGGTGTCGTTGCCAAAACCGCCGCGCAAATGGTCGTCGCCTTCGCCACCCCGAAGTTCGTCGTCATGGTCTCCGCCAATAACGGTGTCGTTTCCTGCACCGCCATCTGCGAAATCAACGTCACCATCGGCCTGAATAAAGTCGTCACCATCATAGCCATAAATCTCATCCATCCCTGGCGTCCCAATTAAGATGTCGTTGCCGTTTGTTCCGTGAATTACATTTGCCATTGTTATGTCCCTTGTCCTTGCTGACCTAAACACGCCAAAAACCGGATGAGCGCGCTAAAAATTGAGACCCAACTATGACAGTGGGCTATTCACGGTCTTGTCTCAGAGCTGACGCTGGCCATTCCCTATATAAGCGGAAGCTAAAACTGGGTGCGGAAAAAGTATGACAAGTGCTTTCTTGCCGTTTGGGGTTGATGAAGGGGGACTGATTTCCCTTCACCAGTTGTGGGTAATGGTTGAGGATTTCTGCGTTTTTCTTTGGGCGGCTTAATGCTTTAACACAATGAGCAATCAAACCCCGCGAATGCCGTGAGTATGAAAATGGAATGAAATGGTGATTCACGCACTGGATTAGCGATATTCATTGCGTTTCAACGTGAGAAAAGAAATGCTGCTGTTAAGTTCGTGAGACATCGAGGCTCTCAACATAAACCGCATTCTCTTTGGCATTGCGGTGTGTTTCGCGTTAACGTTCAATCTAGCGTGAATGTGAAACCGAGAATGTAAGGTTGGCGTATCAGGGAGAGCGCATGGCGGAATGTGAACAGCTCATACAAACATTAAAACAACAGCTTAAGCAGAGAGGCTTGCAGTATCAGGACATTGCGAAGGTACTCGACCTCAGTGAAGGCTCAGTCAAACGTCTGTTTGCGAACGGCGGCAGCATTAGTCTTGAACGCCTGTCTGCCATCTGTGAAGCGATAGGGCTGGAGATGGCAGAACTGTTTAAGCTCGCATCAGAAAACACCAAGCATTTAACTCAGCTCACGCGCCAGCAGGAAGAAGAATTGGTGGCGGATAAAGCACTGCTTCTGGTGGCGGTTTGTATCACCAATGGCTACAAATTCGAGCAAATCTTGGCGCAGTATAATCTCTCTGAACATATGCTCATTCAAAAACTGGCGCACCTTGACCGCTTGAATGTGATTGAGTTGCAGCCCGGTAATCGCATCAAACTGAAAATCTCACCGTCTTTTCACTGGATTGCTGGTGGTCCCATTCAGCAGTTTTTCCAACAGCAAGTGATTCGCACCTTCTTCAAAACCCATTTTTCGGGGGATGATGAAAAGCTTGTGATGTCGACAGGTTTGATGTCTTTGCCTTCAAACCACAAGTTTCAACAGAAAATTCAACGCTTGGTGGCAGAGTTTTACGATGCCTGTAACAGCGACAGCGACCTTACCATGCAGCAGCGACACGGCACCTCGATGGTGATCGCCATGCGCCGCTGGACCTTTCCTCTCTTTGATGAGTTTGAAGAGGAAAACGACGCGCACACCGTGCAATAGTCTCAACATACATGACGTGGCGTATCAAGATACGCCACTTTTTTCTCCGCACTTTTGCTGCCTCATGCCTTGTTGCAAGCTTTGCGTCATAGAGCCAGATGCTCTTATTACGTAACGCATAGGAGGCACCACATGAACTTCAATCCCTCACATCGTTTCTACGCTATATTCCTTTTGCTGATGGTGTTACTGATCAGCGTGTTTCTGCCACGCGCTCATGCGAGCGGCTTGTTGAAGCCTATCAATAGCAACTATCAAGACCTCTCTATCCAGACACATGATGTGGATGTGGTCATCGAAGATGGCTACGCCACAACGTCCATCGAGCAAACGTTCTATAACCCGAACGATACCGCGCTTGAAGCCCATTACTCCTTTCCTGTGCCCAAAGATGCCGTCGTGGGGGAGTTTATCTATTGGATAGACGGCACACCGGTGATTGCCGAAGCGGTGAAAAAGAAAGAAGCGCGTAAAATCTACGAAGAACAAAAATCGCAAGGCAACGCGACAGCAATTACCGAGAAAGACGATTTTAAAACCTTCGAGATGCGTGTCTTTCCGGTTCAACCAAACCAGAGCGTGAAAGTGAAATTGGTGTATCTGCAAGATGCGCTCACCGACCATGGTATCGGTCGATACGTTTACCCAATGGAAGAGGGCGGTGTGGATGAACAACGAAACAGTTTTTGGACAAGAAACGATGCGGTTGAACAAGCGTTTTCATTCAACGTAACGCTTCGCTCAGGCTATCCAGTCGATGGTGTAAGGCTGCCAGCGCACCCCAGTGCCGTCATCACTGAAACGCCAGACGGTGAACATGTTCAGTGGCATGCCTTGCTGTCAAACCATCAAGCGTCTTCCGTTGATGAAGACGAGGGCACGTCAGGGCAATCCGTAACCCCAGTTGCTCGATTGGACAAAGACATCGTGTTCTATTGGCGTTTGCAAGATGGCCTTCCTGGTCGCCTCGATATGGTGGCATACCGCGACCCTGCAACGTCTAATAAAGGCACCGTGAAACTGACATTTACATCGGGGGACGATCTTCTACCAGTTACACAAGGTCGAGACTGGGTGTTTATTCTGGACAAATCAGGTTCTATGTCAGGGAAATACAGCACTCTGGTGGACGGTGTGCGACAAGGACTGGAGAAGCTCCCACAGCAAGACCGCTTTCGTGTGGTGATGTTTGATGACAGCACCTATGACCTGACGAATGGTTTTGTTGCTGCGAACAAAGAGAACGTGAACCGAGCATTGTCTGCTGTGGAGAATACGCAGCCTGACAACGGCACGAATCTCTACGAAGGCATGCAGGCAGCATTGAGAAAGCTCGACCAAGACAGACCAACAGGCATTGTTTTGGTGACAGATGGCGTGGCGAATGTTGGCGTGACAGAAAAGCGTAAGTTTCTCGCAATGATGGAAAAGTACGATGTACGCCTGTTCACCTTCATCATGGGAAACAGCGCAAACACTCCGCTGTTGGTACCAATGACAAAAGTGTCGAATGGCGTTGCGACCTCGGTGTCGAACTCGGACGATATTATCGGTCACTTGCTTAATATTTCGAGCAAGCTGACGCACCAAGCTTATCGGGATATCGCACTAGAAATTGACGGTGTGAAAGTGAAAGATTTAACACCTCGTGACATCAGTTCGCTCTACCGCGGAGAACAACTGGTTGTGTTTGGTCACTACTTCAAACCAGGTAAAGCGACACTTACCTTGTCTATGGACGTTGACGGAGAGACGCGTAAGTACACAACAGAGGTTGTATTGCCGGACTCAGCAACCCAAAATCCGGAGCTTGAGCGAATGTGGGCATTGTCTGCGATTAACGATCTTGAAGCGGAAATGGACTACTTCGAGCAAAAGGACAGCGACATTGAATCTGCCATTGAAGACATCGCGTTGGAGTATGGCTTATTGACAGACTATACCTCCTTGCTGGTGGTTGAAGAGGATGTGTTCACGCAATTAGGTATTGACCGAAACAATAAAGCGCGTGTGGAACTTGAGCAAAATGCGAGAGCGCAGCGTCAGAGTGACAAAGTGACCTCGAATCGTGTGGATACGCAAAAGCCAATGTTTACGCAGCCTGCACCGACGCATTCAAGCGGAGGCAGCAGTGGGGGCAGTATGGGTGGTATCGTGATGCTGATGTTGGGCGCGATGGTAATAGCAAGAAAAGCGGCGGTGAAAGCCGAGTAAGGTGTTAGCCCCACAACGCGAAGGTAGAACAAAGGCCGCGTATCGCGGCCTTTTTCGGTTAACTTAAACTGAGTCCACCATCCATGACTAGCGTGTGACCGACAATGTAACTCGATTGCTCTGAGGAAAGCCAAAAAATGGCGTTAGCGACTTCTTCTGGTGAAGCGAAGCGGCCGTTTGGTACTTGCTTAGCGACGGTTTCTCTCAAGTTGATATTGAGCTCTGCTTGTTGTTGCTCCCAACGAGGCGTCCATGTCACGCCAGGCGCGATGGCATTGACGCGGATACCTTTGCGAATGGCCTCCACCGCCACAGAGCGGGTTAATCCTTCGATGCCATGTTTTGCGGCAGATACATCGCAGCATTGGGTGTTGGGCGAATGCCATTGACTGAGCTTAAATTCACGATGGCACTGCCAGCAGGCATCAAGTTTAGCTCGTAGCGCAGGCACAACGTGTGAATCCAAAAGTCGGTGACCATGGTGCTGTATAACGCATCAATGGGTACGGAGGAAAACTCTCCGCGCGATTCCAGTTTTGGGGAGGCGTTATTTATCGCGATATCGAGGTGTCCGTAGCTCTCTCGGATGTATCCAAAGAAACGATCGGCTTGATGAACGTCTTTAAGATCAACCGGAAGATAATCGACGGCAGAAAGTTCAGGGTGAGTAGCGAGGGCTTGGTTCCATTTGTTCTCGTCACGAGAACAGGTGATAACGCGATAACCCGCTTGTTGAAACGCAAGTACTGTTTGAAGGCCAATACCGCTGCTGCCTCCGGTCACAAGAACAATTTTCATGTGTGCTCCGGCTGAACATAGGGGGTAACTTGGCGTTTAACGATGCATAAAAATATCGTCCAGCATCAGTCTTTGAGTGCTGCGAACCTTTTTGTTTTCTTCGTGTTCGTCTTGATATTGCTGCTCGCCAAGCATAATCAGAATATCAAAAAAGTACCTCACGCTACCTCTTTGATTATTCATCACTTTAAGCATAGCATCGCAGAATCTGTCTGAGTCATTTGATGTTAAATCGGACGCGATTTTTCCGATTTGCTGGCAACAATGCACGGTTCTAGGGCGATCGAGCGTGTTTGCATAGCTGATGCAATCCATCCACTCGTCACTTCTTAGCGCATCCCAAATGCGGGTCGATACTTGTGCGCGCACATCGAGTGGTGTGGTAGACAGTGCTTTTAAATAATATTTTTGGCGATTGACCTTGAGCTTATCTTGCACGCGGGGCGATTCGACATAAGAGCGCGTCAGCATGGGCATGGTCATCAAATAGAGCAGCAAAGTGAGCGTTAATGTCGCGACGAAAAAGATGTCATCCACTAAGCCGAAGGAATAACAAACGAGACCTGTGGACGCGGCAAACATCAGAAAGGCAATGGATATAGCGAGTCGGGCTTTCCAACGTGCAGTCGAAACAAAATCAGGAACGTTGCTGTTCAACGCCTGAAAAGAAATTCCTCTGAACTCCAAAGAGGGAAGCTGGGGTATAGGGAATTGCTCCTGATGCACGGTTAGATTCTCCGCCTAGATGAGTTGGTGATACTCTACCGGAATTGGTACAAAAATCGCTCGACGACCTCAAAGTTATCAAAAAAAGTTCTGATAATTCTGTTAGTTATCCTAACGGCGAAAATAATGTAGAATTATGGATTGGAGCGCTATGTATCGCTGTCTTGCTCTACCCAGCCTTGCTCCATGGCATATTTCACAAGGCCTGCCGTGGACGTCACGCCAAGCTTTTTCTTAACGCGAAGTCTGTGTGTTTCGACCGTTCTCACGCTGATATTTAGCTCGCGCGCGATGGTTTTGTTGCACGCGCCGTTGGCAATCAGCACCAGAACATCTTTTTCACGAGGCGTGGGCGTCGTGTCGTCGCTGTCGGGCTTGGTTAAGTCCGTCATGCTTTCCATCAGCGTTTCCGACACGCCTGCACTGAAGTAGGTGCCGCCGCCAGCAATCACGTCGAGAGCTTGCACCAACTCTTGTGACGAAACGTCTTTAAGCACATATCCTTTCGCGCCACCGCGCATTGCAGCGAGCACATATTCCTTGTTGTTGTGCATGCTAAGAATCACGACTTTTATCTCAGGGGCTTTTTCTCGCAGTTCGTTGAGCACGTCCAAGCCCGTTTTGTTCGGCATTGTGATGTCAGTGAGTACGATGTCAGGCTTCAATGAGAGAGCCTGTTTGATGGCCGCTTCACCATCATTGGCTGCACCAAGAATCTCGAACTGCGGTTGTCTTGATAGCCTTTCCATCAGGCCATCTTGGAGCAAGACATGATCGTCTGCGAGCAGTAGCGTAGTCATGGAAGTTCTCCTTTTCTTCTCATGTTGCCTGTTCATGGGGAGCAACGGGCAACATGGCGCGCACTTCAGTGCCTTGGTCAAGCAAGCTACTGATGCTGAAAACACCGTCTAGGTTTTCGATTCTCTCACGCATATTTTTCAGTCCCATTGAATGCGCGGCTGCTTTTAACCTATGTTCTTCGAAACCGACGCATCATCCGCGATAGTCAGCACAATTTCGCCTTCTTCCTCCTGAAGTATGATATCGACAGCTTCTGCATTCGCGTGTTTCTCCGCATTATGCAGAGCTTCTTGTGCTACTCGGTAGAGAGTGACTTCCGCCGATTTCGACACATGCTTCATATTGATGTGATGGTCAAAAAGAACTGTCATGCCTGAGCGAAGTGAGACTTCTTTGGCCAAGTCATCAAGAGCAACAAGAAGGCCAAGATCGTCCAGTAGGGCAGGTTTAAGGTCTTTGGAAATCCGGCGCAATTCCGTCACGGCTTGATCGAGCGTTTCTTGACCGAGCACTATGTTCTGGTCAAGTTCGTCCTTCGTTTTGGCTTCGCTGATGTTATCCAAGCGGTACTTTACGGATACCAGCATCTGGTTAATGCCGTCATGCAGCTCTCTGGCGATGCGGGTACGTTCTTCTTCCTGTGATTCAATTAGCTGACGATTTAGCACTTGGAGCTTTTGGCTCGCAAGCTCACGGGCATTGATGTGAATACTGGTCGCAAGGCTTGCCATGATGCCGATGGTAATCACAAGAGCGATACTCAGGCCAATGAAGGTTTTGCTAATAGTTTCCGCAATCTTGCTGTGAACAGTGCCTACTTGAGTATCGATGTCATCAATATACACACCCGTGCCGACCATCCAGCCCCACTTCTCAAGACCAATGGCGTAACTCAATTTCTTCACTTGCTCTTTTTTGGAAGGCTTGTGCCAGTAGTAATCGACAAAGCCGCCACCTTCCTGTGCGGTTCGGATCAAGGCTTGCAGTAATTTGAAGCCGCGTGAGTCTTCGACATCCCAAATATTGGTCCCCACCATTTCAGGTTGATAGGGCAAAACGAGATTGGTGCCGTCATAGGTGTATGCGAAGAAATAACCGTCCTCGCCGTACGTGAGGTTGTTGAGGATATCGATAACGGCTTGCTGGGCGTCGGTGTCATTTTCGTGGGCGGCATCATAAATTGGCGAAATAGATGCGCGTGCGAGTTCTACGTATTTCAGCAGTTCTTGTTTTTTCGACGCCAAGGTTTCTGAACGAATAACGCTGGCTTGATTTTTAGACAGGTTGTCGGATTGAATCATCACCAATCCGATAATCAGCCCAAACATCAAGAGCAAAGGCACCATGGCCAAGACCAGAATCTTGACGCGCAAAGGTGAATTTATGCCAGAAAAAGTAGTCATGTTTTAGCCGCTCAAAGTGACAACCTATGAAACCATTACGTAGTAATACGTAGACCAATTACGTACTGCTGTGGAGGCTAAGTCCGTTATCTAACTGATATTATTTTCCAAAATGTGGCGATAGGCTGGATGGTAACAAATATTTAACAGCGCAGAAAACGCTGTCATCCTCAACCTAAACAGCGGTAACAATAAATCATGCAACCAGTGATACCGCGCAGCCAAGGAGTGGACAATGAAACTGTCAGCCTCGAATACCCTCAAAGCCCTCGCGCTCGCCACCATGTGTGTCTCAGGTACAGCACTTGCCGATAAAGTTTTGCTGAAAACACCGATTGCGTTTGGCACACACCTGCCAGCATTGGGCACGCCGATTAAGTGGGTGTCAGAACGTATTGAACCGCTCTCAGGCAATACCATCCGTATGAAAGTGTACGAGCCGGGCAAACTGGTTGCGCCATTGGAAATTTTGGACGCTGTCTCTAGTGGCAAAGTGAACTCAGGCTACGCTACGGCAGGTTACTGGCAGGGCAAAATGCCAGCCGCAACATTGTTCTCCGCGGTTCCTTTTGGCCCAGAAGCACCGGAATACATGGCTTGGCTCTTTTACGGTAACGGACTCGATTTATACCAAGGCATGTACGATGAAGCAGGCTACAACGTAAAAGTCCTACCATGTGCCATTATCTCGCCTGAAACCTCAGGCTGGTTTAAAAAGCCAATCGAGAAGCCAGAAGATTTGAAAGGCCTGACAATGCGCTTCTTTGGCCTCGGTGGTCAGGTGATGGAAAAACTCGGTGTAGGCACGGTGCAATTGCCGGGCGGTGAGATCTTTGGTGCGCTAGAAAAAGGTGCGATCGACGCCAGTGAGTTCTCTCAACCTGCGATTGACCAGCGTTTGGGCTTCCACAAAATCGTGAAATACAACTACTTCCCAGGCTGGCACCAGCAAGCCACCTTGTTCGAGCTTCTCATCAACAAAGACACCTGGAACAAGATGGATGAAGACCAACAAGCAGCGGTTGAAACGCTGTGTATGGCGTCGATGACTAACTCCATTGCTGAAGGTGAAGCGATGCAGTTTGAAGCCATGCAGAAAGCACAAGAGCAAGGCGTAGAGCTTCGTTACTGGAACGAAGAAATGCTTAATCTGTTTGAAACCACTTGGTTGGAAGTGGTGGAAGAGCAGAAACAAGACCCTTACTTCGCGAAAGTCTGGAAAGACATGTCTGACTTCCGCCAAAACTACCAAATCTGGGAATCGAAAGGTTTCTTACCGCGTTCTAATTGATGATGTCCTTAAGTTTTGGGCGGCGGGATGCCGCCCACTTTTTTTCAATTGGGTGAAGGGAGCGAGTTATGACCCAGCCTTCTCATTCACCACCTAATTCCTCACCATTGGCAGATAGCATTGAGCATGTCGTTCGACTTGTAGGACGCACATTTGCTTGGAGCTACCTAGTCCTCGTTCTGGTGATTATTACTCAGGTGGTGCTTCGTAAAGTTTTCAGTAATGGGCAAATTGCCTTGGAGGAACTCCAATGGCACCTGTACGCCATTGGTGTGTTATTTGGCCTGTCTTACGCCGAAATCACAGGCACTCACGTTCGCGTCGACATTTTCTATCATCGCTTTTCTGCGCGAACCAAAGCGTGGGTTGAAGTTGTTACCGTCCTCTTTTTCGTTTGGCCTTTCATGTATGTCATCTTCATTCACTCTTTGGACTTCGTCTACGAGGCGTGGCGAGTGCAAGAGCGCTCAAACGCGCCGTCGGGTTTACCGTGGCGATGGCTAATTAAATCTGCGATTCCTTTCAGTGCTGCTTTGTTAGCCTTCGCCAGCTTGGCGAGATTGCTTCGTGCTGTGGCTGTTATTCGTCATGGAGGTAAGCATGGAAGCGAATGAGATCCTAATCTTAGGGATGTTTGGCAGTTTTATCGTACTGCTGTTTGTCGGTATTCCGGTCGCGTGGGTACTGGGTGGCGTAGGTGTCGCGTTTGCGTTCATCGGTTATTACTCTGATATCCACTTTGATACGTGGACAGGGTTAGATTTCACCACGCTTGGACTGGTGGTTAACCGACTCTACAAGATCATGGATAACTGGATATTGGTCGCGCTGCCCATGTTCATCTTTATGGGGAACATGCTCGATAAATCCGGTGTTGCTGACAGATTAATGCATGCCATGCAGGCGTTGTTTGGTCGTGTCCACGGTGGCTTAGCCATCACCGTGATGGCCATTGGCATTATCCTCGCGGCGTCGACCGGCATCATTGGGGCATCTGTGGTATTGCTGGCTACCATGTCTTTACCCGCCATGATGAAGCAAGGGTATAACGTGCCGCTTGCGCTGGGTACGGTAGCCTCGGCGGGGACGCTGGGCATATTGCTTCCGCCTTCCATCATGCTCGTGATCATGGCCGACCAATTAGGATTGTCGGTGGGTGATCTCTTCATGGGCGCCATGTTCCCAGGCTTAATGCTCGGGGCTATCTACATTGTCTATTTGCTGGTGATGGGGGTGGTGAAGTCTGATTCGTTGCCTTTGCCGGAAAATGCCAAAGGCGTGGACTGGGCGGTGATAAAAGATGTCGCAAAAGCTATCGTACCGACCTTCATGCTTATCATCGTGGTGTTGGGCTCTATTTTCGCAGGCATTGCAACGCCCACAGAAGCATCAGGTGTTGGTGCGTTTGGTGCCATCTTGCTCGCCATGTACTACAAACGCTTTTCTATCGCCGTGTTGAAAGATGTGCTGTTAGACAGCTACAAAACGACAGCTTACATCTTTGCGATTTTCATCGGTGCGACGTGTTTTGCCTTGGTACTTCGTGAACTGGGCGGTGACGAGTTTATAGAAAGTGCGTTTGAGGCGTTGCCGTTTGGTCCTTATGGCGTTGTCGCATTTATCTTGCTGGTCATTTTCCTGCTGGGTTTCTTTCTTGATTGGATTGAAATCACCCTGATTGTGTTGCCACTGTTGGCACCTGTCGTGCTTGGGTTGGATTTGGATATTGGCATGTATCCGGGGCTCGATAATCCTGAGATGGTGTGGTTTGTGATGCTGGTGGCGATGGCCTTGCAGACAAGCTTCTTAACGCCGCCCGTGGGGTTTGCGCTTTTCTATCTCAAAGGGGTATGCCCGCCGGAAGTGAAGCTTATGGATATCTACAAAGGCGTGGTGCCGTTTATTATCCTGCAGCTTATTGCCTTGGTGTTGCTGGTTTTCTGGCCGCAATTGGTGCTTTGGCTACCGTCTATTGCTTATGGCTAAGCACTACTGACTGTTACCCACAAAAAAGCCGACATGAAGTCGGCTTTTTCTCGTTTAGGGGCAATCAGCTTTTGCTGGCTGACTTACGCAGCGCTTCCAAGTTCTTCGCCGCTTTGTGCAGAACCGTATCCGCTTTGAATTTTCCTTTGCTATCTGGTTTACCTGTCGAGATACCCGTGAACAACTCAATGGCCTCGCTCACGTGATCAATAGCGTAAATGTGGAATTTTCCTTTTTCGACCGCATGGATGATGTCTTTACGCAGCATCAGGTTATGCACGTTCGAAGTAGGAATGATCACACCTTGAGAGGACTTCGGACCTTTGAGGGTACAAACATCAAAGAAGCCTTCAATTTTCTCATTTACGCCGCCGATTGGCTGGGATTGACCGAACTGGTTCATTGAACCTGTGATGGCCAAATCTTGACGCAGCGGCACACCTGAAATCGCTGAAATCACGGCACAGAACTCTGCCATCGACGCGCTGTCGCCATCCACGCCGCCGTATGACTGTTCGAACGTCAGACGGGTTGTCAGCGGGATCTTCGCCGTTTTACCTAACAGAGAAGACAGGTAAGCGGTGAGGATCATGACGCCTTTTGAGTGGATATTTCCGCCCAGTTTGACGCTGCGCTCGATATCTAAAACGGCACCTTCCCCGAATGAGGTCGTTGCTGTGATTCGATTAGGCGCGCCAAAACTGAAATCGCTGGTGGCCAGCACTGACAGGGCATTAACCTGACCAACGGCCTTACCTTTGGTATCGATCAGTGTCGTGCCGTTGTTAAAGCCTTCCATCACATGATCGCGCAGTCGACTAACACGCATGTCGCGGCTCGCCAGCGCTTTTTCAACGTGAGATGCTCGCATGACATTGGCACCTGAGCTTTTGGCTTGGTAGTTCGACTCACGCAGCAGGTTTGCGATGTCCGCAGAGTGCAGTGAGAGCTTGTCCTGATCGCCAGACTGACGAGAACTGTGCTCAATGATGCGGCCAATAGCGCCTTGGTCACAGTGCAGCAATCCATTGTCGTGACAGATGCTGGAGATGAATTTCGCGTACTTCAATTCGCTGTCATCATTACGCGGCATTTCATCTTCAAAGTCCGCAGTGACTCGGAACAGCTCGCTGAACTCTGGGTCGTAGTGCTGAAGCAAGGTGTAGGTCTGGTAATCACCGAACAGGATAATTTTCAGATCTAACGGAATTGGCTCTGGCTCAAGCGAAATGGTGCCACTCAAGGTGACTTCTCGCTCTAGCGAGCTCAAGTTCGCTTTGCGCGAGCTTAAAGCGCGTTTCAGGCCGTCCCATACATAGGGACGCTCCAGTACTTTTACCGCATCAATCAGCAGAACCCCGCCGTTTGCACGGTGAATGCTACCCGGACGGATAAGCGAAAAGTCTGTAAACACGGTGCCTTTGTAAGTCGCATTTTCGACGTAACCAAAAATACTGTGGTATGTCGGGCTGTCTTCAACCACAACAGGTGGCACATCATCTTCTTGGCTAACCAGTACGTTGACTTGATAACGACGTGGCAGCTTTTTGTCTAATGCAGCGTAGGCGAGGGCAGCTTGCTCTTCGCTTTCTTGCAAGAAGATGTCGATATTTTCAACAATATCGCCTTGCATCTCTTTGAGGTACTTTTTGACTTGCGGCAGGTCACTGTAAGCTTCAATGAGCGGCGTGATGAGATGGCTCACGACTTCCGTTGCGATTTCTTCATCCAGCTTTTGTTGTTTCTCTGCGTAGTGCTCTTCCCACTCGGTCAGTTTTCTCACTAAGCCACGAAGCTGGATTTCAAGCTCGCGAATTGCGGTGTCAAACCGTTCTTGTTCCTGCTCAGAAAGTTCTGCAAAGGTTTCTTCGGTATGCGGTTCTTCGCCGTTTAGCGCAATGAACTGGTAGTCACCCGTTGCAGTGATAGACAAACTCACACTTTGTGCATTTGCATCTTGGCTTAAGTCCGCGAGCGCACCTTCTTGCTGCTGGCTCAGGCGGTTTTTCAGCACGTCTGCACGGGAGTAATACATTTCATTGTCGAAGGCCATCGGCAGTGAGTTGCCCATTCTGCCCATCAGCTTTTCGATGTCTTTTTTCAGTTTCAGACCGCGGCCAGCAGGCAGTTGCAGCACGGTAGGCGAACGGGAGTCCTGAAAGTTGGCGACATAACACCAGTCAAAGACTGGGTGAGTGTATTGCCAATGACGATTGAGGTAGCGCATGACCATGGTGCGCTTGCCAAGGCCATTCTGGCCAACAGCATAGATGTTGTACCCTTTTTCCTTAATGGACATGGCAAACTCAACCGCTTGACGGGCACGGTCTTGACCGACGATTTCGTCGAGCGGTTCTAAATGCTTGGTTGAAGTGACGTCAAGTTTGCTCAATTTCGAAGAGCGATAGAGCTTGTCGCTAGATAAAGGCATATAAGGCATGTGCGCTCTCCTTGCACGTGTAGGTATCTTTCTTCCAGTGTAGCGTCGTTAACTTACTGATTTTGAGATAAAGAGTGCAGGATGTGCTGGCAATGTGGGCTGGCGCACTTATTTACGCATTAAGTGGTTAATAAGTGCGCAGGGTTTGTTGGGTTAAACGGGCTGAAATTAGGTTGCTGTCCAGCCTCCATCAATGGCTATCGCTTGTGCAGTGATGTTTTTTGCCGCTGGGGAGCACAAGAAAAGTGCGGTGTCAGCCATCTCACTTAACGCAATGAACGCCTTCTTCGGCATGGGTTTTAGCATGATGGTGTTGATGACTTCTTCTTCAGAAATCTGGTGGTTTTCAGCCTGCGCCTTAATTTGGTTTTCGACCAGCGGTGTTTTTACGTAAGACGGGCACAGCGTATTGATGGTGACATCATGTTGAGCGCTTTCGAGTGCGATGGTTTTAGAAAAACCCAGCAGCCCATGTTTTGCAGATACATAGGCAGATTTGTACGGCGAAGCAACCAGGCTGTGTATGGAACCGACATTGATAATTCGGCCAAAACTTTGCGCGTACATAGAGGGAAGAAAGGCACGCGTTAGCATAGCAGGGCCCGTTAGCAGGATATCAATGATGAGTCGCCACTTGTCCTCGGGGAAGGACTCTAATGCAGAGACGAATTGAATGCCGGCATTGTTAACAAGCACATCGACAGACGCGTCAACTCGCTCAGGTGCTGTGGCAATATGTTCGGAATTCGTCACGTCTAAGATGATGCCGTTTATGGTGGCATCATATTGCTGACTCAGTGTAGATACAGCCTGATCGAGTGCGTCTTGATTGATGTCTGAAAGGGTGACGCGGTAACCAGCTTGTGCGAATCCTTCCGCCATGCCATAGCCAATTCCGCTTGCGCCACCTGTTATCAAAACGTGTTTTGTAGACATAGTTGCTTCCTTCTCATGGTCAGTTTTTACACTATGACTCTGTGAGTAAAGCAGCAATCCGTATAAGTACGCAATTTGCCAAAAGTTTGCGCTTGCTAGGGTTAGCAGCCCCTAGGCTTTTTTGGGCATGAACTTCGTGATGATGTTGACGACAAAGACCACTAAAACCCCAGCGATTAAACCAATAACGCCATTTAAAATCGTTGGCAGCAGTGCAGAGACGATCGAGCCTACTGAAGGGATAAGGGCAGTTTCTTGTGCTGCATCGGTGATGAGCTCAGAGAGTACGTGCACCCCGTGTGTCAGGATGCCACCGCCAACCAAGAACATCGCAAGGGTGCCGATAAACGAGAGCGATTTCATCAACCAAGGCGCGAAAGCGAGTAAACCTCGGCCAATGCCTTGCACCATGGCCGCTTTTTTCTGGCTCAGATACAAACCGACATCATCAATTTTTACGATAACCGCAACCAAGCCGTAGACACCCGCGGTCATCAAAAAAGCGATGCCGAACAGGGTAATGACTTGAGTGAGGAAGGAGCTTTCCGACACCACGCCGAGGGTAATCACGATGATCTCTGCCGACAGAATAAAATCGGTTCTGATCGCGCCTTTTACCTTCTGAGCTTCTTGTTCAGCGGCGTTGAGGGTGACTGCATTGTAGTCAGGCTTTTCCTCAGGTTTTGGTGCAGTGTGGGCATGCGCGTCTTTTTTGTGAAAGAAGCTGTGAATCACTTTCTCTGCACCTTCAAAGCACAAGAACAAACCCCCTAACATCAACAACGGGGTGATGAGCCAAGGCGCAACAGCACTGATGGCTAGCGCAGCAGGAACCAGTATGAGCTTGTTGATAAAGGAGCCTTTGGCGACCGCCCAGACGACAGGCAGCTCGCGATCGGCTTTCACACCGGAGACTTGCTCTGCGTTAAGTGCTAAGTCATCACCCAACACACCGGCCGTTTTCTTGGCGGCGACCTTACTCATCACCGATACATCATCGAGGATTGTGGCAATGTCGTCTAGTAGTGTCAGTAAGCTTGCACCAGCCATATTGGCTCCTTGTTAATCTACAAAAAAGTCAGGGGCGGATAACCGCCCCTGATTTTTTTCACTGAATACGTTTTCGTGAAATTATAGCTGTTGCTCGATGGCTGACAGCAGAGCGTCGATGTCTGCTTTCGTCACGTCTTTATGCGTAACAAAACGCATTGCTTTGTGAGAAGGAGACACCAGAATACCTTGCTCTTTTAGCACTTTAGCAATCGCATGGATATCGATATGCTGTGCAATATCCGCGTAAACAATGTTTGTTTGCACTGGATAGATAAACGTATTAAAACCCGGGATCGCACCAAGATTCTCAGACAGATAGCGTGCGTTGTCGTGGTCATCTTTGAGACGTTCCACATTTTCAGTCAGTGCCATCATGCCAGCGGCTGCAAGAATGCCTGCTTGACGCATACCGCCGCCGACCATCTTACGAAGGCGACGTGCACGTTGAATATATTCTGCGTCACCCAACAGAAGAGAGCCGATAGGCGCACCGAGGCCTTTTGACAGACAAATTGTCATTGAATCAAAGTGCTTGCTGATTTCAGTGATATCAACATTCAATGCCACACTCGCGTTGTAGACGCGAGCACCATCAAGATGCAGTTTCAGGTTGTGCTGGTTTACAAATTCGCGGGCTTTTGCCAAGTAATCCAGAGGAAGCACTTTACCGCCGATGGTGTTTTCAAGGCTCAACAGTGTTGTGCGTGCAAAATGCACATCATCCGGTTTTACTGCCGCAGCCAGCTTTTCAAAACACAAGGTACCGTCTTTGTTGTTTTCGATCGGTTGAGGTTGAACAGAGCCTAAAACCGCCGCACCGCCAGCTTCATACTTGTAATTGTGCGCTTGTTGACCGCACAAATATTCGTCACCACGGTCACAATGTGCCAGAATACCTAGCAGGTTTGCTTGCGTTCCAGATGCAGTAAACACAGCCGCTTCGAAACCATGACGTTCCGCCGCCCATTTTTCCAGTTCATTGACTGTCGGGTCATCTCCGTAAACGTCGTCGCCGACAGGCGCATTGGCCATTGCTTCACGCATTCTTTGGTCTGGCTGAGTTACCGTGTCTGAACGAAAATCAATCATTTCTATCTATCCTGATTACAGCGTTGATCTTGCGTCAAGATTACTCTTGTTCGTTGAAAAAGTAATTACATAACAGCGTCAAATTACGAAGATGTCCTCATGTTGAGTCAATCAGGATAGTCCGTCAGGGAAGGGAGGCTAAGTATGGATTTATCGTGGTTATTTATTTCATTGGCATGTTTGGTGACAGGCTTCTCTAAGTTCTCGATAGGGGGCTTGGGACTGATCATTTTGCCCTTGATGATGCTCGCATTTCCGGGGCCGGAAGCCCTTGGCGTTATCGCACCTATCTATCTGCTAACCGACTTGATGGCAGTCGTCACTTATCGCAACAATGTGAACTGGCGGGTACTGGCAAAACTCATTCCGTTTGGCGCGGTGGGCATCTTTGCGGGCACCTTGGTATTGGGCAGCATTAACCCCTCCACATTTGTGACTGTGCTGGGTGGGCTGATCCTCGCCTTGCTTGCTCTGTCGCTATGGCTGGATTACCACCCGCTGCCGATTTTTACCAACCGCTATGCTGCGGGGATTGCAGGAACGGTGTGTGGCTTTACAGGGATTTTAGCGAACGCAGCAGGGCCTCTGATGGGGCTTTTCCTGATTGAACAAAAAATGGAAAAGTCAGCCTATATCGCTACTCGAGCATGGATATTCCTGACGCTCAATGTCATGAAACTCTTTGGCCTGATCAGCTTGGGATTGTTGAATATGGAAACGTTGCAAGGCAGTGCGGTTGGCTTGCCAGCTTTGTTCTTGGGAATGTTTTTGGGTCACAAACTGTTTGCGGTTATCTCTGTCGAGCAGTTAAAGCTCATCGTGCGTGGCGCGATTTCGCTAAGTGCGGCACATCTATTGTTCTTTCGGTCGAACTGATTATCCCATTTGCCAAAAACAAAAAACCGCAGCCAAGGCTGCGGTTTTCTTTTGCTTCGAATGAAAAGGCTTAGCTTTTCAGAAGTTGCCAGTAGCGGTTGTAGATAGCCACAGCGTCGCCAACATCGTTGGTGAACTCGCCTTTTTCTACATCAGCGTCTGACGGGAAAATCATGTTGTTTTCGGTGTACTCAGCAGTCAGCTTTTCTTTCGCGCGCTTGCTTGGTGCTGGGTAGCCAAGTTCTTCAACCATTGCCGCTTGGTTTTCTGGGCGGTACAGGAAGTCGATGAACTTATGTGCCAAATCGACTTTTTCCGCACCCTTAGGAATGATGAAGTTGTCCATCCACATGATAGAGCCTTCTTCTGGGTACACGTACTCAATGGTGTCCATCTCAGCTTTCGCTAGGTACGCGTTACCATTCCACTGTTGACCGATACCGACTTCGCCAGTCACGAAAGGCACGTGCGGCGCATCTGAGTTGTAAACCACAACGCTTGGGCGCAAGTCTTTCAGCATTTCGTATGCTTCTTTGATCTCTGCCTCGTTGGTGGTGTTGATGCTGTAGCCTTTGGCTTTCAGTGCCATGCCGAACACGTCACGCACGTCGTCCAGTAGCATGATTTGGCCTGCGTACTCGTCTTTCCACAGATCAGCCCACTTGGTGACGTTGCTGCCATCTACGATGTCGCTGTTGTAGCTGATCGCAGTGACACCCCAGATGTACGGCAGGGAGTAGTCGTTGTTTTTGTCGAATGGCTGACCCATCAGGCCAGGATGATGTCTTTGACATGCGGGATCTTCGATTTATCGATTTTCGCCAGCATGCCTTCGTTACTCATACGCTCAATAAAGTACGTTGATGCGAAAGCAAGATCGTACCCTTTGCCGTCAAGCAACTTCAGCTTGGTATACATGGATTCGTTGTTTTCAAACGTCGAATAGTTCACCGTCACATCATATTCTTTCTCGAACGCTTCAATCACGTTCATGGGCATGTACTCGGCCCAGTTATAGATGTTTAGGACTTCGCTGTTTGCAGAAACATTGAAAGACACAGTTGCGGTAAGTGCGATGCTCGCCGCTTTCACCCCTTTAAGATATTGGTTCATTTTGTATTTGTCCTTAAGCGGTATACCCAAACTACCTTAAGGCGCAGGCCCCCTGTCCTAGGGAACAGCTACGGGCTAAGAGGCACTACTCCGAAGTCGATCCTTTGACTTCGTCATTAAGCAGAAACCACTAACTTAACCCGTCATTCTCAGCGAAAAGCACCTTGAGGTAGTTTGGGTAAATACCAAGCTGAAAATAGAGCGCGCATCATCTGGATAAGTGGCGATTTAGTCAACGAAAACCTATTGGCAATTAGTAACAAATTGTGCACACGTCACACCTTGCATAATGTCCTTGCCAGCAGTGAGGGTTGGTGCGAATATTCGCCATCTTTTTTTCCACTTTTAGCTTCTTTAATTAGGATGTAATCGCAAAATGGCGAAAGAACACGGGTATATCGATAGCTACTACCAAGCGACTGCAAACGTATTGCCTGAGCAACCAGAGCTGACTTCTGATATTCAGGCTGACGTTTGTATTATCGGTGCGGGTCTTACCGGCACGAACGCGGCAATTGAGCTGCGTAAAAAAGGACTGAGCGTGGTTGTTCTGGAAGGACAACGTATCGCATTCGGCGGCTCAGGCCGTAACGGTGGTCAAGCGCTGGTGGGTTACTGTCTGGGTCTGCGTGAAGTTGACGAGGAGTACGGTCCAGAGTGGGGCAAACAGCTGTGGGATCTGTCCGTTGAATCTATCGATATTATTCGTGAGCGCATTAGCGAGTTCAACATCGACTGTGACTTCCAAGAAGGTTACATCGAACTGGCACTGAATAAAGGCCAAGAAAAAGAGCTGAAGTCTTGGCATGAGCTAAAGCACGGCCGTTACAACTACCCAGTAGCGCAATGGTGGGACACCGACAAGATTGAAGAAGTGGCGAACACTCGCCGCTACTTGGGCGGTCTGTTCGATCCTAACAGCGGTCACGTTCACACGCTGAACTACACATTGGGTTTGGCGCAAGCTGCAATTTCTGTTGGTGCTGAAATCTACGAGAACAGCCCAGTGATCAAACTGGAAAAAGGCGCAGGCGTAAATACTGTTAAAACAGCGAAAGGCAGCGTGAAAGCGAAGCAGGTTCTGCTGGCGTGTAACGCATACCTAGATGGTCTGCACCGTAAAGCGCAGTCAAAGGTACTGCCGGTGGCGTCTTACATTGCCGTCACTGAACAACTGGGTGATCGTCAGCCAATCACCAATAAGATGGCAATGTCTGATCTGAACAACTGTCTGGACTACTTCCGCCCAACCGCGGATGGCCGTATTTTGTTTGGTGGCGTGAACCACCCATTCAACGGTGAGTACCCAGATAGCCAAGATCGTCTGCGTCAGCGTATGCTGAAAGTCTTCCCGCAGCTGGCTGATGTGAAGATGGAATACCACTGGGGTGGTCTGTTCGCCGTAACGCGCAGCTACATGCCAGAAATTCGTCACTTGGGTAATGACATCTACACTGCCCACGGTTACACAGGTCACGGCGTTGGCCTGACAAACATTGCAGGCCGTGTCGTTGCGGAAGCAATGGCAGGACAGGCTGGTCGTTTTGACGTGTTCTCTCGTATTGATCACGGCTGGATTCCAACACCTAAAGTATTGCGTAAGCCTGCTCTGGCAATGGCAATTTGGAAAGCAAGATGGAAGATGCTCTGGCGAGCTAATTTGCTGTCGTGTATTTTTCTGAAAAGGGTGGCTTCGGCCGCCCTTTTTTATTGGGGTTCGACCTTTTACCCGCTTCGTTTGGGTATAGTGTTAAAAAGGGAGGAAGCGATGCAAGGCGATCTATTTGAAGAACACGGCTGGATAAACATTCCAGATGGTTTGCTTTATTGGCAACCGAATTTTATTCAGCAAGATGAAGCCGATAAATTGTTTGCGTTGTTGTCGGATTCCCTTCCTTGGCAACAATTACCTATCACTATGTTTGGCAAAGAAGTGCTTCAACCGAGAATGCAGGCTTGGTTTGGAGAGGCCTATACCTATTCAGGGCTGGCACTCACGCCAGCAAAAATGCCCCCGGCACTGGTTGCGCTCAAGGAAAGATGTGAAGACGTGGCAGGCATTGCATTCAACTCGGTCCTCGCCAACTTGTATAGAGATGGCCAGGATTATATGGCTGGCACCAAGACAATGAACCTGAGTTAGGTATGGCTCCTTCCATTGCGTCTTTAACTCTCGGCGACACTCGGCGCTTTGTACTGCGCCATTTGCACTCAGGAGAAAAGAGGGAATTTGCGTTAAATTCTGGCTCATTGCTTATTATGGCGGGTAAAACACAAACTTATTGGCAACATTCGGTGCCCAAGACCGCTAAAGTTAGGGGGCCGAGAATCAACCTGACCTACCGACATATCAATTTCCAATGAAAAAATTGCGTGAATAAGCCGCGATTTGCTCGATTTATATCGTCTTTGCTGTGTATTTGAGCGAACGAACATTGATTTCAAAAAATAGTGTTGACTAGATCACGTGAATCCGTAGAATGCGCACCGTACCGCAGCGGAAGGCAACTTACTCAAGCGGAACTGGAAA
>NZ_LNTY01000027.1 GCF_001559595.1 Enterovibrio coralii
TTTATCAAAGACATTTGTCTCTGTCAGGGCTGCGAATTATACGAAGAAAAATTCGGGATGCAAGCCCTTAAAATCATAAATTTTTAATTTTTCTTCGTATTGATTACTTTAGCGTCAGATCGTAAAGATCTTTGTGCGGTAGTAGCGCAGTTCTTCGATCGATTCTCGAATGTCATCCAGAGCCAAATGCGTGCCCTTTTTGCTAAAGCCATTCAAGACTTCTGGTTGCCAGCGACGAACCAATTCTTTAATCGTGCTGACGTCTACGGTGCGGTAGTGGAAAAAGCGTTCCAAATCAGGCATGTGTTGGTAGAGGAAACGACGATCTTGTCCCACGCTGTTACCACAGATTGGGGACACACCCGCCGGCACCCACTGTTGCAGGAACTGAATGGTTTCTTTGATGGCTTGTTCTTCACTAACGGTACTGGCTTTCACGCGATCCACCAGCCCACTGCGGGTGTGAGTGTTGGTGCACCATTCATCCATCTTCGCCAACTCGTCGTCTGGCTGATGAATGGCAATGACTGGCCCTTCAGCTAACACGTTAAGTTCAGCATCTGTTACTACTGTGGCGATCTCTATGATTTTGTGGACTTCTGGGTCGAGTCCGGTCATTTCAAGATCAATCCAGATTAAATTCTTATCGCTGAAAGACATCCAATTTGCCTATTTTACAAGTAAACCATGTATCATACTTAGCCTGACTTGAAAGCCAACTAAACTAGCGACATTCTCGTGGCAAAAAAGAAAAAGCTCACAAAAGGCCAATTGCGCCGAGTACGGACAAACCAAAGAAAACGTATCGATCGTCAGCAAGATGATGTCCAGTGGGATGAATCCCTGCTGGAATCTGCGCGCGAAGGGGTCGTTATTACCCGCTTCGGACAGCACGCCGATATTGAAGATGCTCAAACCGGCGAGATCCATCGCTGCAACCTGCGTCGTTCAATCGAAAGCCTGGTGACCGGTGATACCGTTGTTTGGCGTCCTGGTGTGGAAACACTGCAAGGTATCGCTGGCGTTGTGGAAGCTGTCCACGAACGTAGCTCTGTTCTCACCCGCCCAGATTACTATGACGGCGTGAAACCGGTCGCGGCCAATGTCGATCAAGTCGTGATCGTTTCCGCGATATTACCCGAATTGTCTACGAACATTATAGACCGTTACCTGATCGCCACAGAACAGGTTGATTTCAAGCCACTTATCGTCATCAACAAGATTGACCTGTTGGATGCGGAAGGCCTTGAAATGGTTAAGAATGCCCTTTCAATTTATCAGGAAATTGGCTACGACGTTCTGATGGTGAGCCGCAAAACTGGCGAAGGCATGGATACGTTGAAAGCGCGTCTGGCTGATGTCACCAGCATTTTCGTTGGTCAATCCGGTGTAGGTAAATCAAGCTTGGTGAATGCCCTGCTGCCAGAAGTGAATGCAGAGACATGTGAAGTGTCTGAAAACTCAGGACTTGGCCAGCACACCACCACCGCGGCGCGCCTGTACCATTTCCCTGATGGCGGCGATCTTATCGATAGCCCAGGGGTACGTGAATTTGGTTTGTGGCACTTGGAACCAGAACAAGTGACCAAAGGCTTTAAGGAATTCCAAGATTACTTGGGCGGTTGTAAGTTCCGTGATTGCAAACACAAGGACGATCCGGGTTGTATGATCCGTGAAGCGGTCGAAGACGGAAAGATCAGTGAGATGCGCTTTGAAAGCTATCACAAGATCATCGATAGCATGTCTGAGATGAAGGCAAACCGTCAGTTTTCCCGCAATAAAGAAAACTGATCACGTTCAGTAATTGACCTTCTTCTGGTTAGCGGCCTGTTAATTTTGTAAACTAGGCCGCTTTTTACTTTCCGGCCCTAGGATTTTCCTAGGACAAACGACAAGTTAGGAAATATTACCGTGTCTAACGATTTGAAAATTGGTCTGCAATATTGCATGCCAAAACACCTGCTAACTCGCCTTGTAGGTAAACTTGCAGCCGCGAAAGCGGGCTTCCTCACCACAGCTGTGATCAAGTGGTTTATCCGCCAATACAAGGTGGAAATGAGCGAAGCGAAGAATCCAGATCCGGCGAGCTACCCAACCTTCAACGACTTCTTTGTTCGTGAGCTTCAAGACGGTGCACGTCCTCTGAACGAAGACGCCAACGTGATCAGCCACCCTGCTGATGCTTGTGTGAGCCAAGCGGGCCCAATCAAAGAAGGCCGTTTGATCCAGGCGAAAGGCCACACCTTTGATGCGTGTGAACTGCTGGGCGGCGACGCGAAACTGGCAGAAGAATTCACCGACGGTGATTTTGCAACGCTTTACCTGTCACCACGCGACTACCACCGTGTGCACATGCCATGTGACGGTACCCTGCGTCAGATGATCTATGTACCGGGCGACCTGTTCTCGGTTAACCCACTGACAGCGGAAAACGTGCCAAATCTGTTTGCACGAAATGAGCGTGTAGTGTGTATCTTTGACACCGCGTTTGGCCCAATGGCACAAGTGCTGGTTGGCGCAACCATCGTGGGCAGCATTGAAACTGTGTGGGTTGGTACGGTGACGCCACCTACTGGTCAAAGCATCCGTCGCTGGGATTACCCTGCAGACGGCGAGCAAGCCATCATGCTGAAAAAAGGCGAAGAGATGGGCCGCTTCAAGCTGGGCTCAACCGTGATCAACCTGTTTGCGAAAGACGCGATCACCTTTGATGAAAGCATCTTCCCAGGCCAGCCAACGCGCATGGGTGAAGCTTACGCACGCCACAACGCAGCAACAGAACAAACCGCAGAAACTCAAACCGAAACCGCCTAACGGCAAATTTGAGATCTGTGACGAAAAGGGCAGCATTGCCCTTTTTTTATGCACAAATCTTATCCAAACGCAGCTTTTTTCGCCTACGCACTTTGTAATCTGTATATCTTTTCGCCTTCCAACCTTATGAATTAAAGGAAGATTAAGGTACCCGGCTTTGTAAGAATCACAGATGGAATCAGTGTCTATGCCAAGACTTTCTCGTGCTGAAGTATTCAAGTTTGTCGTCGCGTTTGGTATTCCTTTGGGCGTTCTCCTCATGCCCTCAGACTGGATCCCCTTAGACAATCTCACCATTGTTCAACATCGTCTGTTAGCCATATTTCTGCTTGCAGCACTGCTTTGGGTACTCGAGCCCGTGCCCGTCTTTGCAACGTCCATCCTGATCATCGCCCTTGAATTGGTGATGATATCCAACAAGGGACTCAATTGGTTTCGAGAAGGATCGCCCGGCCATGACTTTGGTGAGCTGATCAATTACACCGATATCTTCAGTGCCTTCTCTTCGCCCATCATCATTCTGTTTATGGGCGGCTTTGCCTTAGCAATCGCCGCTTCTAAGTACGAGCTCGACAACAACTTGGCGCGCGTACTTCTCAAACCGTTCGGCACCAAGCCAAAAGCCATCATGCTCGGCCTGATGTTGATCACCGCCGTCTTCTCCATGTTCATGTCGAACACGGCGACCACGGTCATGATGCTGGCATTGCTCGCCCCGATTGTGGCATCTGTGCCAAAAGGTGACACAGGCGTGAAAGCCTTAGTGCTCTGTATTCCGATCGCCGCGAACACAGGTGGTATCGCCACCCCAATCGGTACACCACCCAATGCCATCGCCCTGCAATATCTGACTGGCGAGCATGCCATCAGCTTTATTGAGTGGATGGCGATGGGCTTGCCGTTCGTTATCGTGCAGCTCACTTTCTCTTGGTGGCTGCTGCAAAAACTCTTCCCTGCCAAACAGCAAGAGATGATTTTAAAGCTCGGCGGTACCTTCCAAAAAAGCTGGCGCGCCTACACGGTATACGCCACGTTTGCCGCGACCATCCTTCTATGGATGACCACCAGCTTGCACGGCATGAACAGCTATGTGGTCGCTATCATTCCACTGGCGGTGTTCACGTTAACGGGCATTATGGGCAAAGAAGAGTTGAAGCTGATCAACTGGGACGTGCTCTGGCTGGTTGCCGGTGGTATCGCCATTGGCTTGGCACTGGATAAAACCGGACTTGCCGAAGCTGTCGCGCACGCCGTGGACTACGATTCACTCTCGCCAGTTGCCGTGGTACTGACGCTTTCTCTGATCTGTTGGGTCATGGCAAACTTCATGTCCAACACCGCAACGGCCAACCTCATCATGCCCATCGCTGCGGCGGTCGCGACCTCAATGGAAAGCTTGGCGCAGGTCGGTGGCATGCAAGGACTTCTCGTGGTGGTCGCCTTCTCGGCATCGCTCGGTATGATCTTGCCCGTATCCACACCGCCGAACAGCCTCGCCTACTCGACCGGGCTTATCGAAAGCAAAGACATGGCAAAAGCCGGTATTGTGGTTGGTGTCGTTGGTCTTTCGATCGTTTACGCGGCTATGCTGATCCTTGCCTAAACGGTCAGCGAAAACGTCTTGCTAGAAATTTGTGGGAAAAGTGCACAGGTGGCTTTTCCCACAACGCCTCAACCGCTACACTCTCGTTCCTTTTCGAACACAGGCTGACCACTCTCGTCAGCCTTTGATAATTTTGAGGACACTATCTTGGGTTACGAATGGCTCGCCCTTTGTGCTGCCTTCTTGTGGGGTTTTTCTAGCCTTATCTCTGTCAAACCTGCCGGTCACTTAGGAACCTTCGCCTACAGCCGATGGCGTATGGCCTGTGCCTCGGTCATTCTTGGCGTGGGCGCACTGATCACTGGAGGATGGGCAACCGTCACCATGGGCACGCTTTGGCCAATGGCTCTGTCCGGTCTTATTGGTATCTTTATTGGTGATACCGCACTGTTCGCCTGCTTGAACCGCATCGGCCCTCGCCGCTCTGGTCTGCTCTTTTCGTGTCACGCGGTGTTCTCTGCCCTGATGGGGATTTGGCTTTTCGGCGAAACACTGGAAGGCTGGAAATTGCTGGGTGCAATTTTGGTGTTCTCTGGCGTGATGGTCGCGGTGTTCTTCCGCTCAAGCGGTCAAGCACATAAGTGGGAAGAAACCAAAGGCAGCCTATGGGTGGCTATCTCGCTGGGTCTTCTCGCGGCATTCGGCCAAGCTCTGGGTGCGGTTATCGCCAAGCCAGCACTGGCACAAGGTCTCGACCCTGTCGCCGCTTCTGCTATCCGTATGATGACCACGTTTTTGGCTCACGGTACCTTGCTCCTTCTGCAAGTGCGTATCGCGCAGCCTATCAAACCTATCAACTGGCGCATCTTCGGCATGGTGGTGGCGAACAGCTTCCTTTCGCTGGCGCTGGGTATGACCTTGGTGATGTTTGCGTTGAAGTCGGGCGATGTCGGTATGGTTGCCGTACTGTCATCCACCACACCCGTCATGTTGCTGCCACTCATTTGGCTGTTTACCCGCGTGCGCCCAGCACCGAGTGCATGGCTTGGGGCTGCGCTTGCCGTTGTCGGGACAGGATTGATTGTCACCAACTAAAACGAAAAACGCCGCATCAGATGCGGCGTTTTTCGTTTCTGTGAATGCCAGACCAGCGACACGCTATCAGGCAATGCCAACTGGAAAGGCAATCACTTCGTCGATGTGTGTTTTACCCAATGCCAGCATAATCAAACGGTCAATGCCCAACGCCACACCAGCACAATCTGGCAATCCATGGCGGATAGCGTCAATTAAGTGGAGGTCGATAGGCTGAGGCTGCAGCCCCATCTTCTCACGCTTGCGGTTGTCTTCTTCAAAGCGGGCAAGCTGCTCGTCCGCGTTGTCCAATTCATAGAAACCGTTCGCGAGTTCAATACCTTTGAAATAAACCTCAAAGCGAGCGGCTACGCGTGCATCGTCTTCGCACACACGCGCCAGTGCTGCTTGAGACGCAGGGAAGTTATACACAAACGCTGGCACATCACGGCCAATTTTCGCTTCCACACCCACGCTGAACAGCAGTTGCAACAAGGTGTCGCGGTCTTCTTCTGGGTCAGCAATGTCCGACAAGCCAAGCGGGGCCGCCGCGGCTTTCAACTCTTCCATCGTCCCTTCAAGCGGGCATACACCCAGCACCTTGATAAACGCATCTTGGTAGGTCATGCGCTCTGAGGCACCTACCTTCAACACCATTTGCAGCAGCGCGTCCATTTCATCCATCAAGGCATGATGATCGAATCCCGGGCGGTACCATTCCAACATGGTGAATTCTGGGTTGTGGTGACGTCCCGCTTCTTCATTGCGAAACGCTTTGTTGATTTGATAGATAGCCCCGCTACCCGCCGCCAGCAAGCGTTTCATGTGAAACTCTGGGCTGGTCATCATGTACAGCGGAATACCGGCAGCAAAGCCCGGCCCAACGAACGTGGTATTGAAGGTGTGAAGATGGATATCCGTCACTGTCGCCTGGCTCATTGCTGGCGTGTCGACTTCCAGCACATCACGGTCAGCAAAGAAGTGTCGGATAGCACCCATAAGGCGCGAACGCTGTTTTAAAGTCTCAATGTCTGAGGTTGGACGCCAAGCCTGTGTCATCAATACGGTCTCTTTTGGTTCAATCGGCGGCATTGTAGCCGCCCACGTAGCAGATAGAAACCACTGCGCATTTCGTGTATTGCTTTCTAACGCTTTTCTACCATAAGTGCTTCTTTTGCTTACTGGTTCGCTTATGAAGCACATTGCAGGCAAAAACTGGGTATTCTTACATCGCAATCATTCTCATTCATAGAAAAAAACCTTTTCAAAATAAACAGTTAAAAGCGAAATGAAAGTGACGTTTTTTACGTGGCAGAAACAAGTAAAAACACCCTGCAACGGCGATTTAACAAGCTGTTATCTTGTTGTCTAACGACCCAGATCACAAAACGTATGCACAGTGCTTTAGGCACACATAAAGTGGGGAGAAATGCCCGTCTAGGTCAAATTTTACGGGATTTAAGTCCACTAAGATGGGGGCAGTTTCTTAAGTTCGATGCAGACCTTGCATCTCATATTTTTAACTTTCCTCCGGAGGATAGCTGTGAAGACAATTACCACAGATATCGCTGTCATCGGTGCCGGTGGCGCAGGCCTACGTGCTGCTATCGCTGCTGCTGAAGCAAATCCAGAACTAGAAATTGCTCTGATTTCCAAAGTTTACCCAATGCGTTCCCACACGGTAGCCGCAGAGGGCGGTTCCGCTGCAGTCATCAAGGATGAGGATAGTCTCGACAACCACTTCAACGATACCGTTGGCGGTGGTGACTGGCTATGTGAACAGGATGTTGTTGAGTATTTCGTTGAGAACGCAACGCGTGAAATGACCCAGCTGGAGCAATGGGGTTGTCCATGGAGCCGTAAGGAAAACGGTGACGTGAACGTACGTCGTTTCGGTGGCATGAAGGTAGAACGTACCTGGTTTGCTGCGGATAAGACTGGCTTCCACATGCTGCACACTCTGTTCCAAACATCGATCAAGTATGAGCAAATCAAACGCTTTGATGAGTACTTCGTGGTTGATCTGCTGGTTGTTGATAACGAAGTGCAAGGTCTGGTTGCAATCCACATGTCTGAAGGCGAGCTGGTTTGCATCAAAGCGAAATCTGTTGTTCTAGCAACAGGCGGTGCGGGTCGTGTTTACAACTGTAACACCAACGGCGGCATCGTAACGGGCGACGGCATGGCAATGGCTTACCGTCACGGCGTTGCACTGCGCGACATGGAGTTTGTTCAGTACCACCCAACGGGTCTGCCAGGCACCGGCATTCTGATGACAGAAGCTGTCGTGGTGAAGGCGGTATCATCGTGAACAAACACGGTTACCGTTACCTGCAAGACTACGGCATGGGACCGGAAACACCGGTTGGCCAGCCAAAGAACAAATACATGGAGCTGGGCCCACGCGATAAAGTGTCTCAAGCGTTCTGGCACGAGCTGCAAAAAGGCAACACCATCAAGCACCCACTGGGCGATGTTGTGCACCTGGATCTGCGCCACCTTGGCGAAGAGTACCTCAACGAGCGTCTGCCGTTCATCTGTGAACTGGCAAAAGCCTACGTGAACGTTGACCCAGCGAAAGAGCCAATTCCAATTCGTCCAACGGCGCACTACACCATGGGCGGTATCGAAACCAACGCGAAGAACGAAACCTCTATCCAAGGTCTGTTCGCGGTAGGTGAATGTTCATCTGTCGGTCTGCACGGCGCGAACCGTTTGGGTTCAAACTCACTGGCAGAGCTGGTTGTATTCGGCCGTCTGGCAGGTGAAGGCGCGGTTGAACGTGCAACTGCATTCCAAGGTTGGAATGAAGAAGAAATCGCACGTCAGATTGCGGACGTTGAAGGCCGCATCAATGCACTGCTGAGCCAAGAAGGCGATGAGAACTGGGCAGACATCCGTACTGAAATGGGTCACACCATGGAAGCTGGCTGTGGTATCTACCGCCGCGAAGATCTGATGCAGGAAACCATCGACAAGCTGACTGAGCTGAAAGCACGCTACAAGAAAATCAGCATCAAAGACAAAGGCAAAGTATTCAACACTGACCTGCTGTACGCCATCGAAGTTGGCTACGGTCTGGAAGTGGCAGAAGCCATGGCGCACTCAGCGATGATGCGTCGTGAGTCTCGCGGTGCCCACCAGCGTCTGGATGAAGGTTGCACAGAGCGTGACGACGTGAACTTCCTGAAACACTCTCTGGCATACTTCAACCCAGAAGGTGCACCAACCATCAAATACGGTGATGTGAAAATCACGAAATCTCAGCCTAAAGCGCGCCTGTACGGTGCTGCGGCAGAAGAAGCCGAAGCGGCTGCTAAAAAAGCTGAGAAAGAAGCAGAGAAGGAGCAGGCATAATGTCAGCAAATCGCATTCAGAAAGTCAGCATTCTTCGCTACGACCCGTCTAAAGATAACGAGCCACGTCTGCAAACGTTCGACGTGCCGTTCGATGAAACCATGTCTGTGCTGGACGCACTGGGTTACATCAAAGACAACCTAGACAAAGATCTGTCTTACCGTTGGTCTTGCCGTATGGCGATCTGTGGTTCTTGCGGCATCATGGTAAATAAGGTGCCAAAACTGGCGTGTAAAGCGTTCCTGCGCGACTACCCAGACGGCCTGACCATCGAGCCACTGGCAAACTTCCCGATCGAGAAAGATCTTATCGTCGACATGACGCCGTTCATCGAGCGTCTGGAAGCGATCAAGCCTTACATCATCGGTAACGATCGTAAGCCTGAAGACGGTCCGAACAACCAAACCCCTGAGCAACTGGCGCGCTACAAGCAGTTCGCTGGCTGTATCAACTGTGGTCTGTGCTACGCAGCGTGTCCTCAGTTTGGTCTGAACCCTGAGTTCATTGGCCCAGCGGCACTGACGCTGGCACACCGTTACAACCTAGACAGCCGTGACAACGGTGCTGATGAGCGTATGAAGCTGATCAACGGTGAAAACGGTGCGTGGGGCTGTACCTTCGTGGGTTACTGCTCGGAAGTATGTCCGAAGAACGTTGATCCAGCTGCTGCTGTTAACCAGGGCAAGATCGCATCTTCTCAGGACTTCGTGATTGCGATGATCAAACCTCAGGAGGCATAAGGATGTCTAACCGTAAACCTTACGTTCGTGAAATGAAGCGTACATGGTGGAAAGAGCATCCTTCTACCGCATGTACATGCTGCGTGAAGCTACTGTACTGCCACTGATTTTCTTCACCTTGTGTCTGACTTTCGGTCTGGGCTCACTGGTGGTTGGCGAAGCAGCTTGGGAAGGCTGGCTGAGCTTTATGGCTAACCCTGTGGTTGTGGCGATCAACATCGTTGCACTGGCAGGCAGCCTGTTCCACGCACAAACCTTCTTCAGCATGATGCCGCAAGTAATGCCAATTCGCATTGGCGGCAAAAAGGTAGAGAAGAAAGTGATCGTGGCAGCGCAATGGGCAGCGGTTGCAGTGATTTCTGCCGTTATCCTGTTTTTGGTTTAACCCCAGCATTTAAGGAGAGTTAACGTGGTCGATTTAAATCCAAAACGTTCTGATGAACCAGTATGGTGGGGTCTGTTTGGTGCGGGTGGTTCTTGGTTTGCCATGATCACACCTGTAACCATTCTGGTGCTGGGCATTCTGGTGCCAATGGGCATCATCGATGCTGACGCGATGAGCTATGAGCGTGTAACGGGCTTCGTGACCAGCTTTATCGGTGCCCTGTTCACCATCGGTACTTTGTCTCTGCCAATGTGGCACGCTATGCACCGTCTGCACCACGGCATGCATGACCTGAAATTCCACACTGGAACAGCAGGCAAAGTCGCGTGTTACGCTATCGCATTCTTGGTGTCTGCGCTGTCTGTGATTTTCATTTTCATGATTTAATCCAGACCGACGAAAAAAAAGGGAGCATCTGCTCCCTTTTTTTATTCGCCTCAACTTTACTGTATTACGGGTTCGAATTGGTCCCTTTCAGTGCGTTGGCCTTTTCCATCATCCCCAGTGCGCCAAGGCCTGTGATGACATCGAGGTTCGTGGTCATCTTGCCACTCTCTCCCCCACCAAAGTAATGGGTCGGCACCTCTACCTTGAAGTCTTTGAGGTTGTTGTAAAGCGATGTCGAGATATCACGGTTAAGCTCTGCCAGATAGACATCTCGGTTAGATCCAAACGCATCGTACTTGGCTTTCAGTACCGCAGCTTCCGCTTCACCTTTTGCCAAGATGGCTTTCGCTTCGAACTCAGCCGCTTTTGCATTGGCCTGTTGGATAGCCAGGTTCGCTTCTGCAATGGCGAGCTCTTTCGATTTTTCCACTTCAGCCAACTGCTTGGTTTTCTCGACTTCAACAATCTCCCTTTTGGCAATTTGCTGCGCAACCGCCACTTCTTTTTGCTGAGCAATAACCGCTAACTCTTTGGTTCTCTGCGCATCCTGCACCTCACGCGTTCGTTGGATTTCTTTACGAAGCTGCTCTGTTTCCGCCTGCGCTTTTGAGGTTTCCTGTTCTTGAATCGCACGGATCCTGTCTGCCACTAGGCGCTTTTTATCCGCAAGCAATTGGTCGAGTTGTGTCTCTGGTTGAGGGTCACCAATGGTGACTTGCGTAACCTGAATACCATATTGCTGCAGTGGGTTGTCCTGACGGATAGGCTGACCACTGGCATCACGAACTGGCACGGTTTTCCAAACCAACTGCTGTGTTCGTTGCAGCTTATTCGCATCCGCTTGATCCAGACCAACAGGGGCTAAATCAAGTTCTTCGACTTCCACCTGACGTCGCTCGGTCAGATAGATCCCTTCTCGAAGTTGATCTCCCAATTTCGATTTGAATTGATTCAAACCACCTTGGAAGAATTCTTCTCCGGTGTATTGCGTTGCGGTGATCACGGTAACGTTACGTGCATTTTTCACCAGCAGCGCATCAATCAAGTTGCTGTTGTTACGAAATTCACGGTGCATCTTAATCAAGGCCTCAGGATCTGTGCTGAGCTTGAAGCGGTACGTCACAGGGATCTCCCCGATGTACGTATCTGCAAATCGCACCTGAACAGGATCGAGTCGCTGGTAAAAGTCCTCGCCGGCGTTGTTGCCAAAGGACACAGTGATCACCTGATCGTACTGCGTGATTTTCGACAGGAAAGGCATTCGAAAATGAATACCGGGCTCAGTAAACACATCGAGCTCTCCTGTCATGTTGTTTTGATGGACATAGGTATACCCTGCATCCGTCATCAATACTGAATTGTTGATGGTGAATCCCACCAGCAACAAAGGTAAGCCATAAATCGCGGCTTTCAGCCCTGTTCTTGCCATCTGACGTCGTTGTTCCATTTTTAGACTTTGTCCTACATTTTTAATATCCATATCTTTCTCCTTTACTGGTCGATGAATAAAACCATGTCGCGTTAGTGCCAAACTGCATAACTACTCATCTACAGCGGAGATAAATGTAACAAATTATTTAAAACAGGAATATTCGAAACATTTTGGTTAATAATTCGTTAATACCGAAACATAACCAAAACGAATGAAAAATCAGGCACTGAAGCATTCAGAAGAAGAGAGCGAGGACAGAAGCGTTCGACACGATTTAGGCAGGCGCCAGAGAAGCACATAAAAATGGGAGCTGATGCTCCCTTTTATTCTCGTATCAATTGCTCGTGCTAGACCAACAAGGATTTGTGCACTTTCACCACAGCCTTTTTCAGCGGCTTTGATGCAGTCACGTTGCAGCCTGGCTTGTGCGGTTGCTCTGGCAGGAAGATAGCAAATGTCCCTGGCGTCATCATGACGTTTGTTTCACCCACCATCGACTCGACCAGATAGAAATCAGACTCGGCATCATAGTCTTTGGCAATCGGGTTGTTTTCATTGGCCAGCGCAAAGCCAATGCGCTCTTCGCCACTGATCAAAAACTGAATATCAATGTATTCCTTGTGCACCTCTGCCAACTTCTCTTTCGCTGGCTGGGTATCAAATGCCATCACGTTGACGTAGATGTTGTCGCCATCAATATCATGACGACCTGTTGGCAATGTCAACATGTCCGTTTCCGACAAGAAGGCAAGGCTGCGACGGAATGCTTCAGGCAAGTAGGCATAGGTTTCTGGTTGAGTAATGTGGCCTAGAATCATGGTTTTCTCTCTTACAATAAAGCCCGGACCAAGCCGGGCTTTTTATTTATTCAATTACATAGAAAGTGCTTCGATTTCTTTTTCTTCTTTGTTGCTCTTAAACAGTGGCGCAGCCAAGTAGCCCACGATAACCACAGTCAGGGTGCCCACGGCACCGTAGAAGAAGAAGTTCAGGTCGGTGCTAGCACGTACCCAAAGCGTCGCCGCAACAGCTGCAACCACACCCAGCATTGCACTGTTCGCGTTAGCACGGCGTACGAAGATACCCAGCATGAACAGACCCGTCATTGGACCGCCCATCAGACCCAGTAGGCTGTTGAACGCATCCCACAGCTCGCTCTCGTTAGACATGATGAGGTAAGTTGATGCAACCACGCCCAAGGTACCTGCAATCACAGTGATGATGCGACCGACTTTCAGGTTTTGCTCTGCTGTTTTCTCAACACCAAAGCGGCTGTAGATGTCTGATGCGTAACACGCAGAGATACTGTTCAGGCTACTAGAAATACTTGATTGAGAGGCTGCAAAAATCGACGCGATGATGAGACCCGCTACGCCAGCTGGCATTTCAGAAATCACGAAGAATGGCAGGATACCGCCGGTGTTAAAGTTCTCTGGCAGCAGTTGTGGATTCTGAGTGTAGTAAGCGTAAAGCGCAGCACCTACCGCGAAGAAGAATACTGGGATACATGCCACCAGCTTAGCATTGGTCACCAGTGCTTTTTTGGTCTCTTCCACAGAGTCAGTCACGATGTAGCGCTGCACCACGTCTTGGCTTGCAGTGAACTGCTGAAGGCTTGAGAAGAAGAAGCCAATTGCCAGCACAGGAATCGTACTTTGTGTCCAGCTCCAGCTCATCTTGTCAGCTGGGAAGTATTTGTTTTCTTCAGCAGAGAGTGAGAACACTTCAAAGATACCGCCATCGACGTTAAAGCAAATCATCACGAAGATCAGTACCGCCGCGCCCGACAACATGATGCCTTGGATCACGTCTGTCCAGATAACGCCTTCAATACCGCCCATGAAGGTGTAGACAATACACAGTACACCGATCAGGAACACGATCATCAGTGGATCAATGTCGACGAAAGGCATCAGAGCCAGTGCTGTCAGATAAGTGATGATCGCGATACGACCGACGTGGAACAGCATGAAAGAGATACTGGCGAACAGGCGCATGCGCACGTCAAAGCGCTTCTCCAAGTACTCATACGCAGAGGTCAGATTCAGCTTTCTGAAAAAAGGAATGTAGTAGATAAAGACGAAAGGCAGAATCGCAATGGCAATGTACTGACCAATCAGGAACGTCCAGTCATCGGTGTAGGCTTTTGCTGGGATCGACATAAAGGTGATCGAACTTAGGGTCGTTGCGAACACACTGATGCCCGCTGCCCAGCCCGGAATACGGCCACCAGCTTTGAAATAGTCATCTGCCGATTTCTGGCGTTTCGCAAAGTACACGCCGACCAACATGATGACGGCGAGATAGGCGACGAGAACTACGTAGTTCAACGTCCCGAATGCTTGTATCTCCATGAGTTTTTCCTCAATTCGTGTAGGGTGAGATAATCGATGTATCTATTTTTATTATTTCGTTTCAGTGTCTGCCCAAAGCGATACACCGATGAGTCCTGCATCGGCACCGCTCAAGGCTGGTATTAGTTCCGGTTGATAAACCGTTGGCAGCAAGGAAAGTGCATCTTTAACGAGCGTGAGATAGTTATCCGCCAGACCCACGCTGCCGCCGAGAACCACGGCATCGAGATCAAGCGAGATGGTCAGGTCAGCAACAAGCTGGGCGACGGCTGAGGCAGAACGCTCAACAATCGCTGTGGCATTGCTGTCCCCTGCCAAGTAACGCATGTAAACATCACGTCCTGTGGTGGATTCACCAAAGAAGGGAACACCGGCACGGCCAATCGCAGAGCCAGAAGCAATCGCTTCCACACAACCTTTGCGACCACAGCCACAACGAGGACCCGCAGGGTCTGCCAGCATGTGTCCCGCATGACCTGCAATGCCGCGAGAACCCGTCACCAAGGCACGATTCAGTACCAAACCCGCACCAACGCCCGTCGAAACGGTAACAAAGGCAAGGTTGTCGTACTTTGCGTCATAGGCTTGAAATTCCGCCCATGCCGCCGCTTGCGCATCGTTAATAACGTGTGTTGGTAAACCAGTGATATCTGCGATAACCGCGTGGATCGGGAACTGATCCAAACCACCAAGATTGTCAGGGTTCAATGCCGTTAAAATGCCTTGGTTGATGATGCCCGTAGAAGCAACTGCCACAAGATCCGCACGGGATGCCAAGGGCAAAAGAAGATCGCGAAGCGCGCTTGTCAGTACCTTTGGATCCTTGGATGACAAGGTCTCAACTTGGTGCTTTTCAATCACCTCACCACCGCAAATCAGCGCAGCAGCGAGCTTAGTTCCACCAAGATCAACGGCGAGACAGGTTTTCATGCCACGGCCTCATGACACATGCCACGGGCATCTGAAACCGCATCGGCAAACCAAGTACAAATGTGTTCAATTCGGGTAATAGCTGAGCCGACGGTGACACAATCTGCCCCCGCAAGGATGGCTTGTTTAGCCAACTCAGCTGTTGTAACGGCCTTCCGCCATCACAAAACATCCGGCTTTTTTCAGCGCACTGACAAATGCAAAATCAGGTTCTGCCGGCACTGTGTCGCCAACGTACCCAGACATGGTGGTACCGATGATTTCAACGCCAAGATCCTGGCTCGCCATGCCTTCGTCAAAATTGGAGCAATCCGCCATCGCAATGCAGCCTGCGTCATGAATGGCTTTCACCAGCACGGCGACCTCAACAGGACGTGCGCGGTGAGTGGCATCGATAGCGATAATGTCAGCACCCGCCTCTGCCAGTGCGATGACATCTTCGATAAACGGCGTAATTCTGATCTGACTGTCAGCAAGATCGCGCTTCACAATGCCAATGATGGGTGCGCTGATTTTGCCGCGTGTTGCTCTTACGTTTTCAACGCCTTCAATACGCAACGCAACGGCACCACCTGCAATCGACGCTTGCGCCATTGCTGCCACAATCTCAGGCACATCCATCGGACCATCATCCACTGGCTGGCAAGAAGACACGAATCCCGTCTTTAGAATGGCTAACAATTTATCGCCAGAAACAGACATAAAGTTTAACTCCAATAACACAGTAATTTGTGAAGCTTTATTTCAAACTAATGAAAATGGAGTTTAACTTCAAACTGGAAATATCAAAATGGAGATAAACACCTCATTTTTTGCAGGGAAATATCTAAATGTGTGGTGTGAGAAGACAAACCGTAAAAGGCCAGATACCGCGGTTTTATTGAGAGAGATAAGGGAAAGGTAGAAAAGAAAAAGCCGGGCAGAAAAACCCGGCTTGGATGAAGCTTAAATGTCGAGAGCACGTGTCGTGCGGAGTTTTTTGTCCATCGTCCCCGTCACATCCTCTCTTACCAACAGGGTATAAAGCAGGTCGAGCACGAAAAGCTGAGTGATTTTGGTGCCAATGGAGTCACCCTGCATTTGGCCCTGACGGTTACCGTTTAGCAGCACCCAATCGGCATACTGACAAATCGACGACTTAGGGTTGTGCGTGAGAGCCACTGTCTTCGCCCCTGCCTCTTTGGCCAGCTTTAGGGCTTTGGTGGTTTCCACAGAATTACCGTAATGGCTGATACCTATCGCCAAATCCGTTTCATCCAACAAAGACGCTTTCATATACATGAAGTGGTTGTTGGTCAGTGCATCGGCGTTAAAACCGATACGCATAAATTTGTTCTTAGCATCTTCGGCGGTGATACCCGAGGAGCCCACACCAAAGAAGTACACGCCTTTTGATGCTTTGATTTGTTGCGCCACTTGCTCCAGGGTTTCAAAGTTCAGCAGGTTAAGCGTTTCGGTCAGCACATTGCTGATCCCTTGTTGGATTTTTTGACCAATCAGCTCTGCGCTGTCTTGTGGCGCGATATCCGTGTCGAGAATCGATTTGTCGCTTTGATTGATGGATGACAACTCAATCGCCAAATCCATTTTGAAATCTTGGAAGCCTTTGAACCCGAGCATACGGCAAAAACGAATGATCGTTGCTTCACCCACATTCACCTGTTGGGACAGCTCAGCAATCGACAACTTGGTCACGTCATCCGCGTGGCTGTTGACGTAATCCGCGATACGGCGGGCTGATGGCGTCATGCTTTCCTGCATGCTTCCCATCATATCGAGAACTTTTCCAGTTTTTACAGGTAAGTGTTTGGATGGCATATCGCGGTTCCATTAATAAGGGCTTACTGAACGCGATTCTCACATTTCCTCACGCCTTTGTGAAGTAAAGCTCCACAAATTCAGTCCATGCTCACGAAGTTAGCCTTTCCATTCTCTGCTGAGATCAGAGGTTGTTATGCAAATCACAGTTTGAATTCAATCCTTATCAATTCGAATAATTTGCATTGCACAGTGAAACTTTACTCCATAACATAAATTGAAACTCCACTTTATTAATCATTTTTGAAGTTTAACTTCATGGTACATAACGATGAAAAAACTGTCTGGACTTATTGCTGCTCCCCACACGCCGTTCAATGCTAACGGTGAAGTTAACTTTGACGTGATCGATCAGATTGCAAAGCACTTGATTGCCGATGGCGTGACCGGTGCATACATCTGTGGCACCACGGGTGAAGGTATTCATTGCTCGGTAGCGGAACGCAAAGCGATCGCAGAACGTTGGGTTGCCGCATCTGAAGGCAAGCTAGATCTGATTGTTCACACTGGCGCATTGAGCATTGTTGATACGCTAGAGCTAACCCGTCACGCCGAAACACTGGATATTGAAGCAACCTCTGTCATTGGTCCTTGCTTCTTCAAACCGGGCAGCCTGGATGATCTGGTGTCTTACTGTGAGACGGTGGCCGCGGCTGCGCCTTCTAAAGGTTTCTACTACTACCATTCAGGCATGTCGGGCGTGAACTTCGACATGGAACAGTTCCTGATCAAAGCAGACAAGCGCATTCCAAACTTGTCAGGCCTGAAATTCAACAGTGGCGACCTATACGAATACCAACGCTGCCTGCGCGCATGTGGCGGTAAATTCGATATCCCATTTGGTGTTGATGAGCACCTACCTGGTGCATTGGCAGTGGGCGCAACAAGTGCAGTGGGTAGCACGTACAACTACGCGGCTAAACACAACCTGCAAATGATTGAAGACTTCAAGAACGGCAATCACGACGCTGTCATCAAAGGCATGGATACAGTGATTGATCTGATTCGCGTGTTGGTTGAATTTGGTGGTGTTGCGGCAGGTAAAGCAGCAATGGCACTGCATGATATTGATGCCGGTGACCCACGTCTGCCACTTCGCGCACTGACAGCAGAACAAAAAGAAATCGTAGCTGACAAGATGCGTGCAGCAGGGTTTCTTCGCTAAGAACTAAATTCTCATACCTTTCCCCCTACTAAGCAAAAAGGCCGCTATCAGCGGCCTTTTTATTTTCCAGTGTGATTACTTCACACGGCTTACGTATTCACCCGAGCGAGTGTCAACTTTGATCACTTCACCGATTTGGATGAACAGAGGTACACGCACTACTGCGCCAGTGATCAGGGTTGCTGGTTTACCGCCAGTACCTTGAGTATCACCTTTCAGACCTGGGTCAGTTTCAGTCACTTCCAGTTCAACAAAGTTTGGTGGAGTTACTGCGATTGGGTTACCGTTCCACAGAGTCAGAGTACAACGGTCGTTCTCTTTCAGCCACTTCAGGTTGTCAGCAACAGCTTTCTCGTCTGCCGCGATTTGCTCGAACGACTCAGCGTTCATGAAGTGCCAGAACTCACCGTCAGTGTACAGGTAGTCCAGTTCCATATCGATAACGTCAGCAGCTTCAACGGTATCGCCAGACTTGAAAGTCTTCTCCAGCACTTTGCCAGAAAGCAGCTTACGGATTTTCACGCGGTTGAACGCTTGGCCTTTACCCGGCTTAACGAACTCGTTTTCGATAATGACACAAGGCTCGTTATCGAGCATAATTTTCATTCCGCCGCGGAATTCATTGGTGCTAAAAGACGCCATGTCTATCCTCTTAACATCTTCGAAGTTGTCATAAATGCCGGACATAATAACCCGAAACGTGCCGCCTGTTGAGCAAAACTGGCTCAAAGAAATGGCAAATGCTGTCTCAGATCCTCAAAATCTGTTGCAACAGCTTGAATTAGAGCCCACGGCATGGAAGTCCGGCTTCAGTGCTCGCGATCTTTTCGCGCAGCGCGTACCGCAAAGCTTTATCGATCGCATGGAAAAGGGTAATCTAAATGACCCCCTTTTGCGTCAGGTAATGCCCGTCATCGACGAGTTTGAAGACGTACCCGGTTACACCACTGATCCGCTGGAAGAACAGGACAACGAGCAACCTGGGCTTTTGCATAAATACAAAAACCGCGTATTGATGATTTTAAAAGGGGGTTGCGCCGTTAACTGCCGCTATTGCTTCCGTCGCCATTTCCCTTATGAAGAAAACAGGGGCGGAAAATCAGTGTGGCGCGAAGCAATCACTTACTTACAGGCGCATCCTGAAGTTGATGAAGTGATTTTGTCAGGTGGCGACCCGCTAATGGCAAAAGACCATGAACTGGAATGGCTAATTGAAGCAATCGAATCTGTGCCTCACGTGAAAAGGCTACGCATTCACTCGCGTTTGCCTGTGGTGATTCCAAATCGCGTGACGTTAGCACTTACTGACATGCTGGCAGCGACGCGTCTCAACGTGGTACTGGTGACTCACATTAACCACGCTAACGAGATAAACGATGAATTTCGTGCCGCGATGGCGCATCTAAAGCGTGCGGGTGTCACCCTGCTTAACCAAGGCGTGTTGCTGAAAGGGGTGAATGACTCTGTTGATGCACTGAAAAACCTCAGCAACGCCTTGTTTGATGCCGGTATCTTGCCTTACTACCTCCATGTATTGGACAAGGTAAAAGGTGCCGCACACTTCTTGGTAGATGACGAAGAAGCGAAGATCCTGATGGCAGGACTTATCAAAGAAGTCTCCGGCTATTTGGTCCCTCGCCTAACCCGTGAGATCGGTGGCCGCGACAGTAAAACGCCTCTCGATCTGCACCTCGAATAAAAACAACTGTGAGTGATCACTTATCGAGTAAGTGATCACTCACAAAATGTTTTCTCTTGCTTCTCTGACAGTTACAGGCAACTATCAAAACTCCCTTGGCATAGCATGAAGGAGTAACCATGCCTGTAACTGTTCGTCCTGTAGAACCTCGCGATATCCCCGCCATCCACAAACTGTATTCTTGTACCAATGCACATACGGGTACACTACAGCTACCTATGCCATCTTTGGCTATGTGGGAAAAGCGACTTAGTCACCTACCGGATGATCATTACTGCCTTGTCGCCGAAGAAGAGGGACAAATCATTGGGCAGCTTGGCTTTGAGGTGTGCAAGAACATGCGCCGCCGTCATGTTGGTGAGTTCGGCATGGCCGTGCATGATGACCACACGGGTAAAGGAGTAGGCAGTAAACTAATAGCGGCAATGATTGAGCTGGCAGACAACTGGATTAACCTACGTCGAATTGAACTCACCGTATACTGCGACAACGAACCGGCGATTGCGCTCTACAAGAAGTTTGGATTTGTAGAAGAAGGCCGTGCAAAAAGTTATGCGTTTAGAAACGGCGAGTATGTCGATGCTTCTATATGGCAAGAACCCATCCCGCATTGCTATAAACAAACACAAAAAAGCCCAGCACTGCTGGGCTTTTTACTAGTCTGCGAATTCTATCTGATGGAGATCCAGCAAAGGCCCCAATTCTACAAGCTCAGCCTCATCACGCTCTTCTATCCACGCTTTGATTGATTCTCTGTCTTGTTCCGTTGCTGAGCCATAGCGCAGTGCTGAGCCAATCACGAGTTCAATATTCGTCATACCGCCACCACCGACCAGCAAATGACGCGACTCCGCATAATCAGCAAGCGACTCAATAAAGTGATCAAGTGCCTCATCATCATCTGTATTGAGCTTTAACGTGAGAACAAAGCCAAACACGGCAAACTCATCCAGATATAACTTCTTTCTTAAACGTCGAGATCGTTGTGATGGCATAGCTATGCTCCTGTCGGATCACAAAGTGCATTCAGTGTAGATGGAGAGACAGTGCTTGTCGGTAACCACACATCCAAAACGAGAGTAATGATGGAGTTTTAACGACGACTAATAAGAAAGAGGAAGTGATACCGCTGAAGTTTTTCAGATGCCAGAAACGCAAAAAGGCCATCCTTACGGATGGCCTTTTCGACTGTATTTGAAGCCTGGCGATGTCCTACTCTCACATGGGGAGACCCCACACTACCATCGGCGCTGTTGCGTTTCACTACTGAGTTCGGCATGGAGTCAGGTGGGTCCACAACGCTATGGTCGCCAAGCAAATTCGTTAAAATCTTGGAAAGC
>NZ_LNTY01000028.1 GCF_001559595.1 Enterovibrio coralii
TTAAAGGCAAAAGAAAACCGCCATCTAGGCGGTTTTCTTTTTTATGCGTATTCAGCGTAGATTAGCAAATCACTTTGATTGCTAGGCCACCTTGAGAGGTCTCACGGTACTTAGCGTTCATGTCTTTGCCAGTCTCCAGCATGGTTTCAATTACCTTGTCCAGAGATACGCGTGGCTCAGAAGAGCGGCGCAGTGCCATACGCGTAGAGTTGATTGCTTTCATTGCAGCAATACCGTTACGCTCGATACATGGAACCTGTACTTGGCCTGCAACAGGGTCACACGTCAGACCCAGGTTGTGCTCCATGCCGATTTCCGCAGCGATACATACTTGCTGAGGCTACCGCCCATCAGCTCAGCAAGACCTGCTGCAGCCATTGAACACGCAACACCAACTTCGCCCTGACAACCTACTTCTGCACCAGAGATAGATGCGTTTTGCTTGTATAGACCGCCGATAGCACCTGATACCGCGAAGTAACGCATGTATTCACGTGGGCCAACGTTTTGGATGAACTTGTCGTAGTACGCCAGAACCGCTGGGATGATGCCACATGCGCCGTTCGTCGGAGCAGTAACAACACGGCCGCCTGCTGCGTTTTCTTCGTTTACCGCGAAAGCAAACATGTTAACCCAGTCAACCACTGCCATAGGGTCATTAGAAAACTTTTCAGATGCAATCAGTTGTTGGCGAAGTGCTGCTGCACGGCGTGGAACACGCAGAGGACCAGGCAGCACGCCTTCGTTGCTCATACCGCGATCCAGACACTCACGCATGGTGCGCCAAACGTTACCGAAGTAAGTTTGGATTTCGTCTTCAGAGTGCATTGCACGCATGTTTGCCATCACTACTGCGCTGATAGACAGACCAGTCTCTTTGCAGTGGTTCAGCAGTTCTTCTGCGCTGTTGAACTCGTAAGGAACTTTGATTTTGTTTTCGTCTTCTTTGCCAAAGTTCTCTTCATCAACGATGAAACCACCGCCGATTGAGTAGTAAGTTTTAGAGAAAACCTTCTCTTCGCCGATCCACGCGTGGATAGACATGCCATTTTCGTGCAGTGGCAGGTTAGTAGTATGGAAGTTCATACCACCGTCGCGTGGGAAATCAACAGTGTGGCAGTGCATGCCAACTGGCAGACGCTCGGTCTCTTCTACACGTGCGATAAAGCCCGGAATGCTATCGATATCTACGTGTTCAGGAGAGTTACCTGCCAGACCCATGATGATGGCGATATCAGTGTGGTGGCCTTTACCCGTCAGTGACAAAGAGCCGTAAACATCAACGGTGATCTTAGTTACGTCACGCAGTTTGTCCATGCTGCGCAGATCGTCGATGAAAGATTTACCGGCTTTCATTGGACCAACAGTGTGAGAACTAGAAGGGCCAACACCGATTTTGTAAATGTCAAAAACGCTGATCATTTGTCATACCTCAGTCAATGCCCGCTATTTACTGAGAGCGAGCATTTGGATTCATTTTTTCGTTTTCATCCATCCGTGGAGGCGACCAGTATTCGGGCGGGGAGGGCTCCCTCGTCCGAGTTTGGAAAGCAAAAAAGAGCAAGGACGTTAAGCGTATCCTTGCTCTTTTATTTAACTGTATTCTACACGAATTATTACGATACGAAACCGTACATGATTGCAGAAATTGCAACTAGACCCATGATTGTCACGAACACGTTGCTTGCTTTACCCGCGTACTTCTGCATGGAAGGTACTTTCTTGATAGCGTACATCGGCATGATGAACAGGATAGTCGCGATGATTGGGCCACCCAGTGACTCGATCATACCCAGAATGCTTGGGTTAATGGTTGCAACAATCCAGCTTGTGATAATCACGAACGCAACAGTAAACATGTCGATTTTCTTCAGGTTTACTTCTTTGTTGCGTGAACGCAGTTGCTTGATGATCAGACCGTTTAGACCTTCACGAGCACCCATGTAGTGACCGAAGAAAGAAGAAACGATTGCAACGAACGCTACGATTGGACCCAAGTAAGAGATGAATGGGCTTTCGTGCTTGTTAGCCAGGTAAGACAGAACCGCCAGGTTTTGTGCTTTTGCTTCTACTAGGTCAGCAGGCGTCAGGCTCAGAACACAAGAGAATACGAACAGCATAACGAAACCAAGCAGCATGCCCGCAGTACGGAACAGGATTTGGTTTGATTTACGCTCAGCGTTTTCACCGTAGCTGCGAGTTTGTGCCATAGAGAAAGCAGAGATCGCAGGGCTGTGGTTGAACGCGAAAACCAGTACTGGGATAGAAATCCAGATAGTGGTCCAGAAGTCACCCATGGTTGGGATTTGTTGCAGTGCTGACGTGTTCCAGTCTGGGATCAGGTAGATAGACATGAACAGCAGGATTGCTACCAGTGGGTATACCAGGAATTGAGTCACTTTCAGCATCAGTTTCTCACCCGCCAGCATGACTGACATCATACCCATGATAAGGATGATAGACAGAACTGAACGTGGCAGAGATTCCATGCCTAGTTGGTGAACCATGAAAGAGTCAACGGTGTTAGTGATACCAACGCCGTAAATCAGAACGATTGGGTAAATCGCGAAAAAGTAAAGCAGAGTGATAAGTTTACCCGCAGTCGCGCCGAAGTGCTCTTCTACTACTTCAGTGATATCGCTACCTGGCTTCTTAGAAGACAGTACGAAACGTGCCAAGCCACGGTGTGCGAAATAAGTCATAGGACCTACTAGCACAGCCAGAGCAACCAACGGCCAGAATCCATTAAGGCCCGCATTGATTGGAAGGAAAAGAATACCTGCGCCTACTGCGGTTCCGAACAGAGATAGCATCCAGGTAGTGTCTTGCGCAGACCACTTCATTTTGTCAGCGCTGGTTGTCGTTGTGGATTGTGTTGTCATTGATGGTTTACCAATAAAAATACGAAACGGATCAGGAACTGGTGCGTATTGTTGCCATATTTACATTGAAAACAGTGATTGAGATCACTTTTTGTGGCATTAAAAACCCGTGCCACTGAATTAATTGCTCTCAGTGCGCACACATTTTTTAGGGTTTAAAAAACATGTTTAATGTCTTTAAAAAAAGTTTAGATATTAAAATTTAGTTGAGTGAAAGTTGCTGGGAGAGGGCATGAAGGATTTGTGCTGTAACACCCCAAATCAGGTGCTGTTCGAAGCACATTGCGTAAATGTGGTAGGTATTTCCGCGGACTAGAAAAGGCTGCTTTGTGATTGCATCACGTCTTAAAAATTGAGCAAGTGGTACTTCAAACAGACTGTCCACTTCGTTACTGTCGATGACAGGGTGGTAGTCTGCATCGACAAACATAATCACTGGCGTGACAAGGTAACCGCTGACAGTAGGAAGCGGCGCAAGCGTCCCCAACAAATCTTCACGTTTTGCCGTTACGCCAATCTCTTCTTCCATCTCGCGGATGGCGGTTTCCACGATATCCGTGTCAGTGTTTTCGACTTTACCGCCCGGAAAGCTGATTTGCCCCGGGTGGTGTTTCAAGTGCATCGCGCGCTTGGTGAGTAATACCTGTAGTTCGCCGTTTCGCTCTGCCAACGCAATGGCCACTGCCGCGGGGCGATATTCTGCATCGGCTTGGCGTTTCATGGCGTCTTTGGCGCGCTGGATGACTTTATTATCGTAGTGGAATGCTGGACTCAAGCTGAACCGCTGCGTTAACCAATGGCGGGACAGGGGACGCATAGGGCTCTGACGCGAGTACATCGTCAGTTGCGCACTAGGATTGGTGAGTTTTGATATCGTCCCTGACATGAAATCCTTTTACTGTTTGTTCATTTTGAAGCTATCGCCATCGCAAGCCTTGCGTCTTTATGATGACAATGTCGGCAGGATCTTACTCAGCTTGTCGAGCGTTTCCTGATATTCAGATCTCGCTTCGCTGTCAGCGACCACGCCACCGCCTGCCCACGCGAAAATCTGGTTGTTCTGACACACGAGCGTACGAATCGTGATGCTGGTATCCATGGTGCCACAGCGGCTTAGGTAACCAATACTGCCACAGTAAACGCTTCGGCGGTGCGGCTCCAATTCTTCAATAATTTCCATTGCACGCACTTTCGGTGCGCCAGTGATTGAACCACCCGGAAAACAGGCGCGAAGCAAGTCGCTTGCGTGTTTATCCTCTGCCAGTGTGCCCGTTACAGTACTGACTAGGTGATGGACTGCAGGAAATGTCTCAACATTGAAAAGTTTAGGCACATTTACCGAACCCGGCGAGGCCACACGGCCAATATCATTGCGCAGAAGGTCAACGATCATCAGGTTCTCCGCACGATCCTTCTCCGCATTCAACAGATCTTCAACATTTGCAGCGTCAGTTTTGGCATCCTTGCTGCGTGGTCTTGTGCCTTTAATGGGCTTGGTTTCAATCTCGCGACCATGCAGTTGCAAGAAGCGCTCAGGCGATACTGACAAAATCGCCGCGTTGTCTAGACGAAGGAAGCCTGAGAACGGCGCGCCGTTAACCGTAGCCAGCTTTTCATAGGCGTCCCACTCGCTACCTTCATAAGGCGCGTTAAAACGTTGCGCGAGGTTAATCTGGTAACAGTCGCCCGATTTTAGGTAGGCCTGAACACGGTCAAACTTCTCGGTGTAGGTCTCTGGCGTCATGTTTGCCTGCCAGTCACCTTTTAACGAGAATGGCGAAGCGTCGCCAGAGGCAAAGGTATCAATCCACGCCAAGCGGTTTTGGCCTTCTGGCTGGATCAACACAATCTTTTGTTCCGCATGATCAGCTATCAACGCCCAGTCATAAATACCGACCGCCATATCTGGAATATCCACATCGCAAATAGCCAGCTCTGGCAAGGTTTCTACCTGACGGCCTAAGTCGTAGCTGAAATAGCCCAAGGCACGCCCAGAAATGGCCACGGTGAAATCGTTGGAACTTCAGGAAGCAAGGCGTGTTGCAGCGAACGCAATTCCTCAAACGGATCAGACTCAGAAACGGCTTTGTTTCCGTCTCGGAAATCGGTGGTATTGACGCCGTTCTCACTGCATAAGGTTGCGATGGGATCAGCAACCAGAATATCGAACCGATTATCAGGATGATTTTCCGCGGCAGATTGAAGCATCATCGCCCAAGGTTGCGATTGAATGCGGGAAAATAGGGACGTGAGTGCTGTTGGAGAGTACTCAAGAAACTGCAGAGTGATTGGCATACGTCTCGATTCGGTCATTTTCGTGTTTTTGTGATCGGCATTGATGTGCTCAATAGCACTAAATGTGCCGTAAGAGTATCATATTCGCAGGTTTTATGGCGATGAGTGACAAATTTGTTGTGCCTCACAGAATGCGCAAACCCCGCTAATTCGTTTACTCTATGCGTAAGGATACGAAAAGGCAGGGCATGACTGCGCTGTCTTTAGAACTGTTTTTTTTGATTTAGAAAACATACTGGAAGCTCTACCAGAACCCTACATTCAGGTAGCGCCAAGGAAACATAACAATTAAAGAGGCAATTATGACTGTCATTCGTAAGGAAGACGTCATCGACAGTGTCGCTGACGCTCTGCAGTATATCTCTTACTATCACCCTATCGACTTTGTTCAAGCCCTTGAAAAGGCATACAACAAAGAGCAAAGCCAAGCCGCGAAAGATGCGATCGCGCAAATCCTTATCAACTCTCGTATGTCTGCTGAAGCAAACGCCCAATCTGTCAGGACACGGGCATCGTGACCTGTTTCGTGAACATTGGTATGAATGTTCAGTGGGAAAGCGACATGACCGTTCAAGAAATGGTTGATGAAGGTGTTCGCCGTGCGTACAACAACCCGGATAACCCGCTTCGTGCCTCGGTAGTGCTGATCCGGCTGGCAAACGTTCAAACACCAAAGACAACACCCCAGCCGTTGTGCACATCAACATGGTGCCGGGTGACAAAGTCGAATTCCAAATCGCGGCGAAAGGCGGCGGTTCTGAGAACAAAACCAAGATGGTCATGCTGAACCCATCTGACGACGTGGCAGCATGGGTTGAGAAAACCCTGCCAACCATGGGCGCAGGCTGGTGTCCTCCAGGTATGTTGGGCATTGGTATCGGTGGTACGGCAGAGAAAGCGGCGGTACTGGCGAAAGAATCACTGATGGAACACATCGACATTCAAGAGCTGATCGACCGTGGTCCACAAAACGCAGAAGAAGAGCTTCGTCTGGATATCTTCAACCGCGTTAACAAACTGGGTATTGGTGCGCAAGGCCTTGGCGGTCTTACAACGGTTGTTGATGTGAAAATCAAAACCGCGCCAACACACGCAGCATCTAAACCTGTTTGTTTGATCCCGAACTGTGCAGCAACGCGTCACGTTCACTTTGAACTGGACGGTTCAGGTGCAGCGGACCTTCAGCCACCAAAATTGGAAGAGTGGCCAGAAGTGACGTGGGAAGTGGGTGAAAACGTGCGTCGCGTCAACCTCGACAACATCACTAAAGAAGATGTGCAAGAGTGGAAGACGGGCGAAACAGTTCTGCTGTCAGGCAAAATCCTGACCGGTCGTGATGCAGCACACAAACGCATTCAAGAAATGTTGAAGAGCGGGGAAGGCCTGCCAGATGGAGTCGATTTCAACGGTCGTTTCATTTACTACGTAGGCCCTGTTGATGCAGTAGGCGACGAAGTCGTTGGCCCTGCTGGCCCCACAACCTCAACCCGTATGGACAAGTTCACCGACATGATGCTCGATGAAACAGGTCTCATGGGCATGATTGGTAAAGCAGAGCGCGGCCCTGCAACGGTTGAATCCATCAAACAGCATAAAGCGGTTTACCTGATGGCCGTTGGCGGCGCAGCATACTTGGTGGCGAAAGCGATCAAGAAAGCACGCGTGGTCGCATTTGAAGATTTGGGTATGGAAGCTATCTACGAGTTTGAAGTAGAAGACATGCCAGTGACCGTTGCTGTTGATTCACGCGGCGATAATGCACACCAAATCGGCCCAGACACGTGGAAAGTGAAAATCGCTGAAATGGAAGGCTAATTCCTGACTTTGAAATCACAAAAAACCGCAGCACCGACTGCGGTTTTTTTTTGTCAGTCTTAAACCACCTCCTATGGAGGTGGTGATCGTTGTGTAATTCTTTGAATTACGCCCAAATTTGTTCATAGCCAAGCCAATTTAAAAGCCCAATTGGATACCATCAACAAAAGATTGTGGTACTGGGCATGCGTCTAGGGGCGGTAGCGTGACTAAATCGCAGATAAAGGACTTTTCACGCCGTTAGCCCCATTTTGAAGAATATGCGTATAGATTTGCGTTGTTCGTACATCTGAGTGACCAAGTTGAGACTGAACCGTTCTAATCTCTGCACCTGATTGCAATAGATGGGTGGCGAAAGAGTGACGCAAGGTATGTGGCGTTACGTGCTTTGGGATGTTTGCCTTTCTAGCACATTCTCGTAGTGAGCGTTGAACTTGTTTTTCATGAATATGATGACGTCTGATGACACCCGTTTCTGGGTCAACGCTAAGCTTGGGTGAAGGAAACAAGAACTGCCACAACAATCTGCGACGTTCAGAAGCATACTTAATTCTGAGCCGATGCGGCATCCATACGCCTTCATAGAGGGGGTTGGCTAAATCGTGTTGCAGTATGCGTTGGACGTTAGAGATTTGATCTTTTAGTTTGAGAGTGAGTTCTGGTGCCAAAGTAACAATGCGATTTTTTGCGCCTTTACCATCGAAAACTTTTATACAGCAATAATTGAAATCAATATCTTTTACACGTAGCCTCATACATTCCATTAATCGCAAACCGCTTCCGTACATTAATGCGTAAGGTAAGTAGTGGTTGGCAGGGCATTGTGAAAGCAATGCTTTAACTTCACTATGCGTCAAAACAACAGGCAATTTCTGTTTTCTTTTGCTCGATACAAAATCAAGGGATACGGATAGCGGTGATTTAATGAAATCTCGGTATAGAAAAACCAGCGCGTTTAGTGCTACAGATTGAGTATTCGCAGACACATCTTTTTTATTTACGAGAAAACTAAGGTGATGCTCTACCTCTTCGTTTCCCATTTTAGCGGGATGTGTCATGCCGTTAAAACGAATGAAGTCAGCAATCCAATAGATATAGGATTTAACAGTCTTATTAGAGTACTGTTTGGTGTACATCATTTCTTGAATTGCATTAAGAAAGAGAGATTTCATTGTTGGTTATCAGTGCTGTTTTTTATACAGCATTGGTTTGTTTGATACTGATGCAACAAAAAAGACATTTTGTCCGTTTACCACATCGCGGTTTTGTGCATTTGAAGGTATTTTAATGAAAACAAGATGTTAGTCAGTGGTAGAGTCAGTGCATCTGTTATTAAAAGACAAAATGTCGTGTTTAAACAGGACATTTTGTCATCTAATACACTGTTAAGCGATTTTAGAATGTTTATGGATACTAATTTATGGAAACTAAAGAACTATCATCATTAATTGAGGTAGAACAACAAATTGAAGTGAGAATTTCTGACTTTAATTCTCGTCGCTTTAAACTAAAGAGATACAATAACTATCTAGTTATTTTCCAGGCTGTTTTTTCTTCAGTGACAACTGCGCTTATAGCTATAAATTCGAAATTGAATATTGATATGTTAGCTTTTATAGCTATTGCTGTTAGTGCAATGAGTAGTTTGGCTGGTTTGTTTTTAAGTCAGTTTATGTTTCATGAACGCCTTGCTTCTCAAATAAGCACCGTATGCTCATTGAGAGAACTTAGTGCTGCTATAAAAATCAGGAAGAAATTAGAACAGGATGACAGGCAAACATATGAAATTAAACTTCAAGATGTTGAAGATTATTTTAATCAGATGCAAACAATACTTAATGTTGCCAATCATGAATGGCAAAAACTAGCTAAAAGTGGACAAAAAAGAAAAGATAAATGATATCGATTTCGAAAATACTAACTCTCAATAAGATTGATATCTTAAGTTTTAATGGCTCTATCATAGAGCGTAATGATTATTTCTCTCTAGGTAACCCTATATTAGATCCTCCCACATTAAGAGGTACGGTTATTGTTGAGCTTAATTATAAGTTCTTAACTGATAATAAGGAATTCTTTATATATGGGAGCCCCATAGACATTGGTGGTGTTGAGTTCGGGTTTATTAAAGTCAATAGGAGTATCACAGATTTTGTTGATAGTGCAAAATGTGATTATAATAAATTTAGCAGCATTATCAGTGGTATAAGTAATAATCCGGCTTCCCTTGAGATGATGAAACTACATACTTACTCTGAACACTCATTGAAAGTGATCGAGAATGCTTTTGATTCTAGTGTTTTTGAAGTAATAAGTAGTTCAAATAGCCCTCATCTATGCATGTTTGAGTTTTGTTTGCGAAAAGGCTACCGGCTAGCTTATGAATATGTGGAGAAAATATTTATACCTAATACATATGCATCAAGCGAATTGTTTTCAGAAATAGTCGAGAGCTTATCAAGCAAAGTTATCGTGTATAACCCAAAATATGGTATCGAAAGTTATGCGTGATAAGATATATTATGCTATTGGCCTGTATGAGGAGATGGCTTTTGATATATTCCCAACGCATTTATCCCCAATTGTTGTTGAAAAATCAGAATTAGGGTACCGTCGTTGGCAATACAAGATAAAGTGCCCTTATGAGATTGTCTTTATAAGTCCGATAGGGGGTTATAAAAGCACTATAGAGGAATTGTTTCCTTATCCTTCGTATTCCTTTATTAAACCAAAGTTAATTGATAAAAGCTGTCAAATTATAGCCTTCTCTAAAGATGATATTTATATAGGAAGTAATAAAGTTGAAATGATTTTTAGCATATTAAAAAGTGCAGTGATTAACTTTAGCAATGCTGGTTACATCAAAAGGTGTGGAGTTACATTGGTAAACGTATTTCAATAGAAATCGCTTAACAATGCAATCAAGGTGATGCGTTACACTCGGCGGTTTTGGTATGTAGTTCGGCGTGCTTGGCTGGTTCAGTGTTGGCACACCTTATTGCGGGCGTTATAAGCCTGCTCAGAAATAGCGATAAGGAGATGTTGATTGGAAAAAATAGAACTAACAAATGAGTATATTGAACAGGTTAGCGAACAATTTAAGCTTTGGGCAAATTTCCTAAATACTGGTATTGGTTTGCTATCTTTTACTCTGGCGATAGCGTGCATGGGAACTGAATCACCAACGATAAACGCAGTGCTTTCTTTGATTGTAATGTTCTTTGTAAGGATTAGCGGTTCCCAGTATTTTCCTCATGAAATACAACAGTTGAGAGCTAAAGCTAAGTCCGACGAGAAGGCTAAAATAATACTTATGGGTCTAGAGCAAAAGTATTTCGGTTTTAAAACAAACTTTACCATGTACCCTATGTTTGTGTTTGGGCTGTTTTTTCTCATAGCAGTTTCTATGAGTACGTCAATCGCAAAATTTCTCCCTTGGTGGGGGACGTATGTCGGCTTATAACAAGCAATTCAAGCTGATTCGCAACGCTCGGCACTTTCGTTTTCAACTTGTTTGGTGATTACGGTGCAGTGTTTTAGTAAGGTAGCAGCGTTGCTCGCAACTTAAT
>NZ_LNTY01000029.1 GCF_001559595.1 Enterovibrio coralii
CGGCTCAACGGCGTCTGCGGTTTCTTGGACTTCTGCCTGTTGTGAGGCTTTGCGTGCTTTTGCACGCGCTACCGCGGCAGCAACAGCGGCTTTTTTTCGGGTCGCCTTCAGAGGATACGTTTTCTGCTGGCTCTGCGGATTCAGCTTGTTCTGCCTTGCGAGCTTTCGCCCGTGCGATCGCGGCTGCAACGGCCGCTTTTTTCGCATCACCATCATCAGACTCGCTCGCAGGGACCTCAGATTGTTGGGCCGCTTTTTTCGCCTTCGCACGAGCAATTGCCGCGGCAACCGCATCTTTTTTATCAGTCGCACTGTCTGATGCTGATGAGTCTGTTGTCGCGTCTTTCTGCGCTTTACGTTCGCGAGCGAGACGTTTACGTTCTTCGCGAAGCTTGCTCATCTCGCTGTTGTCTGGCTCTGCATTGCCAGCAGATGCGGCCTCGGCTTGTTTCGCTTTAGCTTTGGCAATCGCTGCTGCAACGGCTGGCTTCATGGCGGTTGCCGCTGAACCTTGTTCGTTCTTCGCTTTTACGCGTGCGATAGCAGCTGCAAGGGCATCACCATCACCAGATTTTTCCATTGCTTTACGGCGGTTTTCTGCGGCTTGCTTATGTCGCGCTTCACGTTCTTTCTTATCGCGTTCTAAACGTGCTTTCTTCGCTTCAAAACGCTCACGAGCGCGCTCAGCAGCTTGATGCTCTGCATCGCGTGTACGAATTTCCGCTTTCGCTTGGCGATAGTATTGAACCAGAGGAATTTCACTCGGACACACATAAGCGCACGCACCACACTCGATACAATCGAACAGGTTGTATTCTTCACACTTGTCGTAGTTCTGATCCTTCGCGTACCACTGAAGTTGTTGTGGTAACAATGAAGCCGGGCAGGCTTCTGCGCAGCTGCTGCATCGGATACACGCCATTTCGCCGTGGCTTGGCTCAATCTCGCGCTTGCTTGGTACCAGAATACAGTTGGTGACTTTGGTCACCGGAATTTGGGTGTGTGGGGCTGTAAAGCCCATCATTGGACCGCCAATGATCACGCGTTCCAGTTTTTTGTCAGGCTGGTAGCCATGCTTATCCAACAAGAAGCTTATTGGCGTGCCGAGCAACGCCCAACGGTTGCTTTGCTCTTTCAGGGTGGTACCCGTTAGCGTCACAACACGTTCGATTAGCGGCTCACCGTCAATCAGTGCACGTTTAACGGCAAAGGCTGTACCCACGTTTTGCACCATGATGCCAATTGCGGCTGGAATGGCTTTGGTTGGGACTTCTTTACCCGTTACCAGTTTGATCAGTTGCTTCTCACCACCAGAAGGGTATTTGGTTGGTACAACCTGAACAAGGATACCGTCTTTGCCCATCACCGCAGTTTTCAGTGCTTCAATGGCTTCTGGCTTGTTATCTTCCAATGCCAGTACAGTCAGCTTTGGATTGACGATGTGCTTGAGAATTTCTGCGCCTTGAACAATTTCGTCCGCGCGCTCTTGCATCAGGCGATCATCAGCCGTGATGTAAGGTTCACACTCGGCACCGTTCAAAATCAAAATTTCGGTACGGTTATGACCCGTTTGCAGTTTGCGCGCAGCCGGGAAACCCGCACCGCCCATGCCTGCAATACCCATGAGTCGAATATGATCGATAAGATCTTCAGGCGACTTGCTGAGGTAATCGTTGATCGATAACTTTTCTGCCCATGTGTCTTCAAAATCTGGACGAATAACGATGCAGTTATCCGTTAAGCCTGATGGGTGAGCAATGGTGCGCGCTTCAATGGCAACCACTTCGCCAGAGGTCGGCGCATGCACAGGACACGCTTGCAGCGCATCTGATTTTGTCAGTGGCTGGCCTTTCAACACCTTGTCGCCAACGGCGACCAAAAGCTGTCCCGTTGTACCTATGTGCTGCTTCAGTGGCAGTACAATCTCGGCAGGAATTGCAGCGGGTTGAATCGCCTTCTGATTAGATTGGCGTTTGTTCTCAGGTGGATGAACACCACCGTGGAAATCCCAGATCTGACCGTGTTTAATTTGTTCGATAAGGGTGATCATGCTTGTTTCACCCCGGAAGTTTCATGGTCGGTCACTTGCACAACAGGGATCTGGTTAAGTTGCCATTTCCATGTATCTGGCGTTGTTTGAACTGGGATCATCTCAATACAATCTGTCGGACACGGCGCGACACAAAGGTCACAACCGGTACATTCATCTTTCAATACGGTATGAATGGCCTTGGTACTACCAATGATGGCGTCTACAGGGCACGCCTGAATACACTTGGTACAACCAATACAGTCGTCTTCACGAATAAACGCGACGGTTTTCGCGCTCTTTTCTTGGTCGTGAGCAGACTCTGTAGCTTCCACTCCCATCAGGTCTGCGAGTTTTTCGATCGTCGCTTGACCACCTGGAGGACACTTGTTGATTGCATCACCATTGGCGATGGCTTCTGCATATGGACGGCAGCCTGGGTAGCCACACTGGCCACATTGGGTTTGTGGCAAAATCGCATCGACTTGGTCGACAATTGGGTCGGCTTCCACTTTAAAGCGGATAGACGCAAAACCTAACAACACGCCAAATACGGCAGCCAATATGGCTATAGCTGCGACCGCAATTAGAATTCCGCTCATTACAGTTTCACCAATCCAGTAAAGCCCATAAATGCCAGAGACATCAGGCCTGCAGTGATCATCGCAATGGATGCGCCTTTAAAAGGTTGAGGCACATCTGCTGCGGCAATGCGCTCACGCATCGCGGCGAATAGGATCAATACCAGTGAGAAGCCCGCAGCTGCGCCAAATCCATAGATGATGGATTGAATGAAATTGTGTTGTTCATTGATGTTTAGCAGTGCGACACCCAACACCGCACAGTTGGTGGTGATGAGAGGTAAAAAGATACCTAACAGTCGATACAGCGTAGGGCTGGTTTTGTGTACGACCATTTCGGTGAATTGAACGACCACTGCGATGACAAGAATAAAGGCTAGGGTACGTAAATAACCCAAGCCTAAAGGTGCCAAAATATAGGTTTCAACGAGGTAAGCACTTACCGATGCAAGGGTAAGCACGAATGTTGTCGCCAGTCCCATGCCAATCGCCGTTTCAAGCTTTTTAGACACACCCATAAACGGGCAGAGTCCAAGAAACTTCACTAAAACGAAGTTGTTGACGAGGACGGTACCGACGAGAAGCAATAAATACTCAGTCATGCCATTCAATATTATTTTAAAGAGATCTTTGTATTATCGGCGTTTGAGGCGGGTATAACAACAGATAGCAGGAAGGGTTTTTCACTAATTTTGCAACAGTGTATGCAAATTAGCCGATTTTGAATTCGGTGTCACAGGACATCAAACAGGCGGTAACATCTTCATTCCGAGGATGTATATGGCAGATAACAAAAAACCCAGCTAGATGCTGGGTTTCGAAAAGTGGCTCCCCCTGCAAGACTTGAACTTGCGACATACGGATTAACAGTCCGCCGTTCTACCGACTGAACTAAGGGGGAACAGATTTTGTTGATTCACCGCCTTGGCGATGTATCGAAAGTGGCTCCCCCTGCAAGACTTGAACTTGCGACATACGGATTAACAGTCCGCCGTTCTACCGACTGAACTAAGGGGGAACAGATTTTGTTGATTCACCGCCGTGGCGATGTATCGTCGTGACTCGTTCTTAAAACCAATCACTGAAAAGTGGCTCCCCCTGCAAGACTTGAACTTGCGACATACGGATTAACAGTCCGCCGTTCTACCGACTGAACTAAGGGGGAACAGATTTTATGATTCACCGCCGTGGCGATGTATCGAAAGTGGCTTGCCCTGTATGACTTAACGGGGCCGCCTAGGCTTGCGACATATCGCGTAGCGACATTCTCAAGCGGATGACTCGTTCTTAGAACCAATCACCGAAAAGTGGCTCCCCCTGCAAGACTTGAACTTGCGACATACGGATTAACAGTCCGCCGTTCTACCGACTGAACTAAGGGGGAATCTCTCAAAGCGGAGCGAATCTTAGCTATCGTCTTTCAGGCTGTCAACCATTGAAATAGCACGAAATGCGGATTTTAAATCATCCGTTTAAAGTGCGATCAAATTTGGTTTCTTTTTTGCGCTACTGGCTAAATATGAGGCGAAAGTGGCTCTGGATCTCCGTGCTTTTGCCGTTTTTTGTATTTCTGCGCTTCGTCACAAGACAGCGACTGTCAAAAGCCGTATTTCATCGCCATCGACTTAGATTGGTCAAAGAGTGACCAGTGCTTCGTGTTGCTTCGGAATTTCAGCGCATTCTAGCGGTTTATATCACGCGATTTTGGGGCTTTAACTTTGTGATGGAGGTCTCATTGAGCGAAATGATGTGTATTCGGTCGATTAGATGGACATTTTTTCAAAATTGAATTGACTTTTACAAAGCCTTTCAGGGTTTGAGGTTCACAATGTTACCCACAAAATCTGTGGATAAGTGTGTTAATCAACAATTTTGGATCCTTAAATTGGAAGAATATTCACCGAATTAATTGGGATTTCCTCAGTTTACTCATGCAAATTTTGTTTTTTATGCCACTGCCAGTGGTAAATCATAAGAACATCCGGTTTTGTCGAACGATGATTGCGAATCGTCCGTAAATAAGACAAGCTGAAAAAAGGACAACTTATTGAGGATGGATCCCGTGATTGAATTACCTAACACGTCGCTGAAAGGCAAAGTCTCGCCTGAAGAATGGGAGCGACGCGTCGATTTGGCAGCTTGCTACCGTTTAGTGGCTCACATGGGTTGGGATGACCTTATCTACACGCACATTTCATTGCGTATTCCCAACACAGATACCTACCTTGTTAACGCATTTGGTGTTGCGTTCGATGAAGTGACTGCATCAAATCTGGTTAAGGTAGATCTCGATGGCAATATCCTCGACGACACGCCTTTCTCTATTAACCCAGCTGGTTTCACTATTCACAGTGCAATCCATGAAGTCCGCGAAGATGCACATTGCGTGATTCATTTACACACCAATGAAACCATCGCTGTGGCGAGTCAAAAAGAAGGGCTCAAACCATTGAGTCAGTACTCCATGTTTTCTTTGGCATCGCTTTCTTATCATGGCTATGAAGGGTTAGCGGTTAATGATGATGAAAGAAAACGCCTTCAGGATGATCTCGGTACAACCAATCATATGTTGTTGGTGAACCACGGCGGCTTGACGTTGGGGCCAACGGTGAGTGATGCATTTATGCGCTTTTACGACATGCAACGAGCCTGTGAAGTGCAGTTGATGATGCAAGCGGCAGGGCAGGATGTCATTCCTGTGCCTCAAAGCATTCAAGATAATATTTATGCTCAGGCAAATGTGGTGCATTCAGGCAGTACGGGGGGGCAAAAGGCATGGCCTTCGCTGTTAAGAAAAGCATGGCGTCTAGACCCGAGTTTTATGGAATAGATGGCTTTTACGGAATATAGGTTTACGGAATTAAAGAGGGGCGGTTAGCCCACTTAATAAAAGACGAAATGGAGAACAAGGATGAAAGTCACGTCGGTTGAAGTTTTCGACATTCATTGCCCAGAGCGACCACCATGGAATCCGGTGTTTGTTCGTATTCACACGGATGAGGGAATAAGCGGTGTCGGCGAAGCGGGATTGGCCTATGACCTTGGCCACAGTGCCGCAGCCAATATGATCAAAGAAATGGCGGAAGCCTTCTTGATTGGTCATGACCCGTTCCAAACGGAAATGCTGTGGTCACGCATGTTGCGTGAGAGCTTCTGGGGGTTAGGCGGCGGACCGGTCGTCTACGCGGCAATGAGTGCTATTGATACGGCGCTTTGGGACATTAAAGGTAAAGCACTTGGCCTACCTGTCTACCAACTGCTTGGTGGCAAAGTGAATGACAAGCTGCGTACTTATGCATCTCAGCTTCAATTTGACTGGGATAAAGAGTTTAAAGCCCTGTCTCAACCAGAAGAGTATGCAGAAGCCGCACTCAAAGCGATTGCCGAAGGTTATGATGCTGTCAAAGTCGACCCGATCATGTACGACAAAGACGGTAACACTTACTACGAGCGTACTAAGATCATCTCTCGTGCAGAAATGAAGCTTTACCGTGCACGTATGAGAGCGATCCGCGAAGCGGTGGGCGATGAAGTGGACATCATTTTTGAATGCCACAGTCTGCCGGGTGCGACCTCGGCCATTCAGCTTGGCGAGATCGCAGAAGAGTTTGACTGCATGTATTATGAAGAGCCAGTGAATTACCTCAACCATTCTCTGCACAAGAAAGTGGCTGAACGCGTGAACGTGCCGATTGCGGGGGGCGAACGCTTGTATAACCGTTGGGGTGTCAGACCGTATCTTGAAGATCAAAGCGTCGATGTCTTGCAGCCAGACATTGGTTTGTGTGGCGGCTTTACAGAAACCAAGAAAGTCTGTGACTATGCAGACATCTTCGACGTGCGTATTCAGGCGCACGTCTGTGGTGGTCCTGTTGCGACAGCAGCATCACTGCACTTGGAAACAGCGATCCCTAACTTCCTGATCCACGAGCATCACACCTATGCGATCAAATCGTGGAACCGTGAATTGTGTATTCAAGACCCGCAACCCGTAAATGGCTTCTTTGAAGTGTCAGAGGCTCCGGGTATCGGTATTGAACTGAATGATGATGTGGTGATGCGCTCACCGCGTATCGTCGTGAAATAAACGGCAGCGAATAAACAAATAAGAGAGCCCGCATATCGCGGGCTCTTCTTTATAGAAGTACTTCTATATGGGTACTGTTATTTAAGTACTCAGTTATTCAGAAACCGTAGCACTGCGTTGCGTTATCCACACAAAGCTTTTTCAGTAAATCGTCACTGAAAGGCATAGTGAGATAGTCATTCCACAAGGCGGCATAAGAGGTTCGGAACAAGGTCAGTGGAAAGTTGCTTGCCATCATGACGCGGTGACCGCCAAAAGAGTGAACAAGTGTAGAGACGTGTCTGACAACGTCAGTCATCGGATAGTGGCGGTCACTCATCTCCCAGCCAGATGCCTTCACCCAAAGGTTGTCGCATTGCGCGAGTCGCTGAATATTCAGCTGCCAGTCATTGCTGGCTGCGGCTGGCGGGAACCCTGCGTGGTTGAGGACGAAACGAAGTGCGGAATGCTTAGCTGCAGTATTTATAAACACCTCGACAGTTCGGCTGTCTTTGGCGTCAAACTGTGCCTCGAAAATCAGGGAATGGCTTGCCAAGACCGCTAAGTTATTCTGAACGGAGGCCAGCTTTAACAAATGCTCAGCGTCGTCATCCAAGATGTGACGCACGCCAACCACACTGCGATACGACCGCAGTTTATTGATGAGAGCTATAAACGCATCTTTGTCGAGTGTGAGGTCAACACAAGCGATACTTTTGAAGGGAAGGGCGCACGTGGACTCTAACCATTCAATTTCGCGCCAAGGCTGCTCGTTATCAAACCCCGCTTCAACGTGGACAAACCCCGCCAGCTGAAGAGGCACGTCGAGTTGCAAATCGTGTTCATGAAAGTCACGACAGATGACGTGCTTGTCCGGCCAATGCGGCGCATTGGCCGGTTTTAGCCAACCATAATTCCCTTCGTTGAGAGAAAACAAATGAAGATGCGGGTCGATAATCTGCATAAATTATTGCGCCGTGTAGCCGCCATCTACCGCGTGAAGTCCGCCAGTCATGAAACTCGCTTTATCACTGGCAAGGAAAACCACCAAGTTGGCCACTTCTTCTGGTTGCGCGATGCGACCCAAAGGTTGCAACGCACCTTCTTCTTTATGGATTTCGGCTTTATCTGCACCGGAGCGTTCGCAGTAGGCGTCTATTGCTTTGTGGTAGAGTGGTGTTTCTGTCGTGCCTGCGCAAACAGCATTGGCGCGAATGTTGTACTTGGCGTAATCCAGTGCCGTGGTTTTTGCCATAGAAGCAATGGCATGCTTACTCAGGTTGTACGCGAACGAGTTTTGTTTGCCGATGGTGCATTGGTCTGAACCCAACAGCACGATGCTTCCTTTGTTCGCCGCTTTCATTGCAGGAAGACAGGCGCGAATCGCGTAGTAGGCACCTTTCACGTTGATACTGAAGACGCGGTCTAAGTCAGCTTCAGAGGTGTTTTCAATCGTTGAGCTAAAGTGAATGCCTGCATTACAAACCAGCGCGTCAATTTGTGCTTCTTTTTCCATGACATTTTCAACGGCATTCTGAACAGCGTTTGCGTCAGTGACATCACAGGCAAGCCAATGGCCTTTTGGTCCTTGTTGAATATCTAGGCTGTAAACGGTGTAACCCTCAGCAAGAAAACCTTCGACGACGGCGAGGCCAATACCTGCTGAACCACCTGTTACCAAAGCGACCTTTTTCATGTTAACTCTCAACGTTATGCGGCTGGCAAATTTCTGCAACCCGCTGTAAGGAATGTTATTGCTGCTGATGATGGTGTTCGGAAAACCATAAGTCAATCATACAAAACCTCGAACCCATTTCTATACTTAGTGCTTGCACAGGGAGATCCTTATGACACACATGCACGTTTTAATGATATTTACCGCAACCCTCGTTTTGATTGCAGCAGCCGTGTTTTATTGGGTAAGACGTTCTCGGAGTAAAGGTGACTGATGTTCCAGATGCAATCAGTCAGTTCTGCCCAGATTGATCGTGCATAAATACCCGCAGATAAGCACCTGCACACTGTCAGGATATTGTCAGTTGACTTAATGCCGTACGCGAGCAAAATGACGGGTTCAGTATTTCAGTCACGGACGCGTCATGAGTAAGACTTTCAAACTACAGTCACCGTTTAAACCCTCAGGCGATCAACCTACCGCGATCAATCAATTGTTGGAAGGGCTTGATTCTGGCCTTGCACACCAAACCTTATTGGGCGTGACGGGGTCGGGTAAAACCTACACCATGGCCAACGTGATTGCCGAGGCGGGACGGCCTACCATGATCCTTGCGCCTAATAAGACCCTAGCAGCGCAGCTTTACGGCGAAATGCGAGAGTTCTTTCCTGAAAATGCCGTTGAGTACTTCGTCTCTTACTACGACTACTATCAGCCAGAAGCTTATGTTCCCGCATCGGACACCTTTATAGAGAAAGATGCCTCTATCAATGAACATGTGGAGCAGATGCGTCTGTCTGCAACGAAAGCATTGATGGAGCGTCGTGACGTTGTCATTGTTGCGTCCGTCTCTGCTATATATGCTTGGGTGACCCAGACTCGTACCTAAAGATGATGTTGCACCTGCGCCGAGGTGATGTGATTGAACAGCGAAGCATTTTGCGCCGTCTTGCCGAGCTTCAGTACACCCGAAACGATCAAGCGTTTACCCGCGGTACCTTCCGCGTGCGTGGTGAAGTAATAGATATCTTCCCCGCTGAATCGGACAGAGATGCGATTCGCGTCGAACTGTTTGATGACGAAGTGGAGTCTATTAGCGTGTTCGATCCGCTTACGGGGTCTATCTCAGAACGAAACCTACCGCGTTGTACTATCTACCCGAAAACACACTATGTCACGCCAAGAGAGAAAATCCTCGATGCGATTGAGCATATAAAAGTCGAGCTGGCAGACCGCAAGAAAGTGCTACTTGAGAACAATAAGCTGATTGAAGAGCAGCGAATTTCTCAGCGTACCTTGTTCGATTTGGAGATGATGCAAGAGCTGGGGTACTGCTCGGGCATTGAAAACTACTCTCGCTACCTAAGTGGACGAACAGAAGGCGAGCCACCTCCGACGCTGTTCGATTACCTCCCAGCCGATGGGCTGCTTATTATTGACGAATCCCATGTGACCGTGCCGCAAATTGGCGCCATGTTCAAAGGTGACCGTTCGCGCAAAGAAACGCTGGTAGAGTATGGTTTCCGCTTACCTTCTGCACTGGATAACAGACCGCTCAAGTTTGATGAATTTGAATCGCTAGCACCGCAGACTATTTATGTGTCAGCGACGCCAGGTAACTATGAGCTTGATAAATCTGATGGTGAAGTCGCAGATCAGGTGGTGCGTCCAACGGGTCTGTTGGATCCGCTGCTTGAAGTGCGTCCTGTTGCTACACAAGTGGATGATTTGCTGTCTGAAATTCGCATCAGAAGCGCGATTGATGAACGCGTACTGGTTACTACGCTGACCAAACGCATGGCGGAAGACCTGACCGAATACCTTGAAGAGCACGATGTTCGCGTGCGATACCTTCACTCTGACATTGATACGGTTGAGCGTGTAGAGATCATCCGTGATTTGCGACTTGGTGAGTTTGATGTACTTGTTGGTATCAACTTGCTGCGAGAAGGTTTGGACATGCCGGAAGTCTCGCTGGTGGCGATTTTGGATGCGGATAAAGAAGGCTTCCTACGCTCGGAGCGTTCGCTGATTCAGACAATTGGTCGCGCCGCGCGTAACCTCAACGGTAAAGCGATTTTGTACGGTGATACCATTACCGGCTCGATGCGTCGTGCGATTGACGAAACAGAGCGACGCCGCGCGAAGCAGGAAGCTACAATGAAGAGAAAGGCATTGTTCCGCAGAAGTTGAACAAGAAGATAGCTGATGTGATGGAAATCGGCGGCAAGCGCAAATCGCACAAACCTAAGGTTGCCCCATCACTTAAAGCGGTTGCGGAAGAAGATGCTGCCTACGTGGCGAAATCACCGCAACAAATCGAAGCGCGAATCCAAAAACTGGAAGCGCAAATGTATGAAGCTGCACAAAACTTGGAGTTTGAAACGGCTGCAGGTCTGCGTGACGAAATTGCATCGTTGCGTGCGCTGTTTATCCAAAACAGCTAAAAAAAAAAAGCCAACCGGAAAGAGTCGGTTGGCTGTCTTGTTTCAGTGAACGAAGTGCTCACAAACAACGTCAGTTGGCTAGGTGACCCCGAAGGTCATATTAGTAATAGCACATAGTGTGCCAACTTTCATATGTTATTAAATAGCCAAACTCTCAGTGTAATAGCTTTAGAATTTGCAATTTCTTTTGCATTTTGCAATGCAAAACGCATCTAAAGTGCTCGGTGAGTGTGAAATCGACGTTATACTAGAGACAATTTCTATACAAAAAGAAGAAAATATTCGGGATCAAAGCAGGGGGAAGAATGCTGGATTCTGGCGCTAAGAAACGGATACTGATGGTAGAGGATACTGCATCAGTAGCTGCGCTATATAAATCTTATCTCAACCCACTTGATGTGGATGTTGAGATTGCAAGCAACGGGAAGCAAGCGTTGGAACAGTTCAGTTCCGACAGCGCGTTCTCGTTGATTTTACTCGACTTGCGTCTGCCAGATGTGTCTGGCTTTGACGTGCTGGCAGAAATTCGTAAGCAAAAACCTGATATTCCAGTTGTCATCATGACGGCGCACGGCTCGATTGATGCCGCCGTAGAAGCACTGCGCTATGGTGCCAGCGACTTTCTGATCAAACCGTGCGAAGCCGATTTACTGCGCGTCACGGTAAACAATGCGCTTAAACCTAAAAGTGCTGTAAATAAAAAGTCACCGGAAGGGGCATATTACGGCTTTATCGGTCGCAGCGTGCCGATGCAAGCGGTGTATCGTGTGATTGACTCTGCGGCACCGAGTAAAGCGACTGTCTTTATTACCGGTGAAAGTGGTACTGGTAAGGAAGTTTGTGCAGAAGCTGTCCATGCGGCAAGTGCGCGGGCGAAAAACGCCTTTGTGGCCATTAACTGTGCTGCCATTCCTAAAGATCTCATTGAAAGCGAACTGTTTGGTCATGTGAAAGGGGCCTTTACTGGCGCGGCTTCAGAGCGCGAAGGCGCGGCTGAAATGGCTGATGGCGGGACGCTTTTCCTCGACGAAATCTGTGAAATGGACTTGGATCTTCAGTCCAAATTACTGCGTTTTATCCAAACTGGGACATTCCAAAAAGTGGGTTCATCGAAGGTGAAACAGGTTGATGTGCGCTTTGTGTGTGCAACAAACCGTGACCCTTGGGAAGAAGTCATGAAGGGGAATTTCCGCGAAGACCTCTACTACCGTCTGCATGTTATTCCTCTCACCTTACCGCCTTTGCGTGACCGTGGTGAAGATGTGCTGGAGATTGCAGAATCTTTGTTGCTTCATGTCGCCATGGAGGAGGGAAAAGATTTTCGTTCATTTGACGACAACGTGGTTCAACGACTCATAAATTACGATTGGCCGGGTAACGTCAGACAGTTACAGAACGTCATTCGTAATATTGTCGTGCTTCACAATGGGCGAGAAGTCACGGAAATGATGCTTCCGCCGCCGCTGTCTACCGTTTCTGGTGTCAAAATTGCATCAAACGGTATTAAGAATAAAAATCAAAACACAATTGCCCAAACTCGCGAAGATAATTTTGCTGTCGGTTCTGCGTTAGAAAGTTCTGGATCAATCACTAAAGCTGACATCGAACCCTTGTGGTTGGTTGAAAAGCGAGCAATACAAATTGCGATTGATGCATGTGATGGAAATATTCCTCAAGCAGCGGGGCTGCTAGAGGTGAGTCCATCGACTATCTATCGAAAACTGCAAAGTTGGCAAGAGTCACAAGAAAAAAGGAACTAGGATATGCGTCGACGGTGAACCATGAAACATTGCGGCGGCTAGCAGTGGAGGTAGGTGAAGAAACCGTGTCTTCACTACTGATCGTATTTAGTGATGAGCTGAGTCGTTATTCTGATCAACTGACAGACGCGCCAAGCCCGCTTAAAGTGCGCGAAATCAGCCATGCAATTAAAAGTAGTGCAGCTAGCTTCGGTGCAGATGAACTGGCCGAATTGGCGAGAGAGTGTGAATCAAGAGTGAAACTGGGACAGGATTCATGGGTTCACGACCAATTGCCGCGCCTAACGGACATGTTACAAGGCACGGCAATTGAGTATAAAGCGTTAGCGAGTCAGCAAGACTTGTTCAATAGCCAGGGATAACTTCTCTCGGTCATGTCTCCAGCGGTGGTTTGCAGATGCGAGGTCTGCAGCCACTTGCTGATACTCTCCCTCGAGCTCCAGATCTTCATCCGGCCCTAATACCACATCCACTTTTCGACCGCCTATCGAACGCTCACACCACGCCAGCATCGTACTCAGCGACATTTGTCCTGCTGGGCCTGACTCTTTATCCAGATTGCGGATAAACATGATTTTCGCCTGCGTTGTTTTTAATGCACGGCTAATTTCAGGCAACAGCAATGGCGGCATTACGCTGGTCAGAAAGCTACCTGGTCCAAGCACAATGAGATCGGCCTGTTGGATAGCCAGAACGGCTTCTTTTGTGGCTGGCACAACAGGTTCTAGCAGCAATCGCGCAGGTGGCTCTGGCAGTTCATCAACGTCAGTTTCACCGGAAATAATGTCGCCAGCGCGGGTTTGCGCCGCCAAATCAGCCGGGTGCTCAGTCATAGGTACAATATGCGTTTCGACTTTCAGCATATCGCGGATGAGGTTGATCGCCTCTAATGGGCGGATGGAAAGGTTGTCCAGTGCCGTCAGCATCAAATTGCCGAGGTTGTGGCCGTCCAACTCGCCGTTACCACGAAAGCGATACTCGAAAATCATCGAACCGATGGACGGTTCAGTGATGAGCTGATTAATACAATTGCGGGTGTCACCCCAGGCAATGCCGCCCTGACAGGCGCGGATGCGTCCCGTGGAGCCACCATTATCTGTGGTTGTTACTACACCGGTGACGTTTTCACCGAAGTCCCTCAAAGCAGAAAGGACGCGCCCCAAGCCGTGGCCGCCTCCAATTGCGACGATACGTTGTTCTTTTTGTTTCATTGTGTGCCATTACTGGATTCGTCTACACAAATAATAAGATAAGAATCACATACAGGGCACAAACTTCCGCTGAAATGTAGGGAAAACTGGCTAATTGGTCACGCAGAGATGAAAAAAAGACCAGTGGTGGCTGGTCTTTTAGACAGTTTTTAAGGCGGTGTCGATAAAACGCGTTATGGGCGTAGTGACATAAGGAACGCCATATCGACAGGCATATCGTAATCAATGCCAGCAAAGTCAAAGCCGTTTAGCTGTAAGAAGTCTTGTTTGTAGCCTTGGTAGTCACCGACGTGCTGGAAGTTATCTGCTGTCATTTCTGCCATCAGTGCTGCCACCGCAGACTGTGTTTCTGGTGCCAGTTCCCAGTCATCCATACGGATAAGGCGAGCATTATCAACCGGGACATGGTCGCCATTTCGATAGAGACGCTCGGTAAATAAACGTTGCATTTGTTCGATGCAGCCCTCGTGCGTTCCGTTTTCTTTCATCACTTTGAACAGCGAGAGAATGTAAGGCGAGAAGGCTGGGATAAACACACTGGCTTTCGTGACCAAGGCTTTGCACACGGCAACGTAGGCTTCGCCTTCTAAGTCTTGTAGGGTTTGATTGAGTACATCTGCTGTTTTGTGCAAATGGTCTTTTGCTTTACCCAATGTGCCACGGTGATAAATTGGATAAGTAAATTCCGGGCCAATGTAAGAATATGCCAAGGTTTTGCATCCCTTGGCTAAAACTCCGGCATCGCTGAGTACAGCTATCCAGCTCTCCCAATCTTCTCCCCCCATGACTTTAACCGTAGCGTCGAGTTCATCTTCCGTTGCTACGCCTACGTCCAAAGGCAACATGACATCACGTTCTAAGTCGATGGTGGGACCAGACAAGGGTTTATCGAGGGTTTTGATGGAAGAACGCCACAACTCGCCAGTTTCTGGATTGGGGCGAATGCCAGTGGCAAGGCTGTAAACAACCAGATCGACATGGCCACCAAATTCCTTTTTGATGTAATCGATAACCTGCTTTCGCATCTCCGAGGAAAACGCGTCTCCAACGAAATTCTTGGCGATCAATCCGTGCTTTTCCGCCTCCTGACGAAAGAAGACATTGTTGTACCATCCCGCGGTTCCTGCGCCTTTTTCGCTGGGGCCTTTTTCAAAAGAGATCCCGATGGTGTCTGCCTTTGCGCCACCAAATGCGAGACTGATACGTGATGCCAAACCAAATCCTGATGAAGCACCCAAGACGAGAACCTTTTTCGGGCCACCACTGATTTGAGGTGCCGCTTGTACATAACGAATTTGATTCAGCACGGCTTGCTGGCAGCCTAGTGGGTGAGCAGAGCGCGCAACAACACCTTGAATGACGGGTTTGATAATCATGAAAATCCTTGCATGCTGACCATGTTTGCCGCTGTGACGAGAGCGGAGAAAACGAAGAAGAAACGAAATCAACAATACCTGTTCGGCGTGGCAAAGGCTATTTAACCGAAGGGGATTTTGACCTCGAAACCGTCAACCAGAATACCGGAGTGAAAAGGGGAATTATGAGGCTTTTGGGAAACTTGCGATAAAAACCCTGCATTAAGCAGGGTTTTGTTATTTCTCTTGCTGAAATCAGTGCGGGTCTTTCATCAGGCTCAACAGATACTCCGCCGTGTTGCTGCATGAGTTGGCTGCCATGAGAACCTGCTTTTCACTCGCCGGAAGAGGAAGGAGTTCCAACCAACGCTGACAAAGCCATGTAAGGTTGTCAAAGTGAGGACTAGCGTGCAAAGAGCTAAGCTCTGGATAGCGTTCAAACATGATTTGAAGGCGTTCTGCCAGCGGTGCTGAATCGATACTGACTTCTTGTTTCGGCCATGATGGCAAGGTTTGACAGGTGGCGACGACGATATTTTCATCGTTGTCGAGAACACTGTCGATGATGAAGCTCTCGTGGCCACTAACGGTAATCGTCAATGAGCCATCTTCTGAGCTTAAGCTGAAGTCTTCGATAGAAACGCGGGTTCCGATGCCGGCCCCAATTGGGCTGGTTTCGTCCATACATACACCAATATCGAGTCCGTTTCGCATGGCGTACTTCACTGTCGTAAGTTGCGTCCCCGGTGCCACCCTAAGTGGTAGACGTCCCGAAGGAAGAATATGACGATTGTTGAACAGAATCGGCAATGTCATAGTCATAGTGAGCTCCCAGTTGTCGTAAAGCGCAGTAACTAGACTTCAAAGGCGTTAATTTGGAATAGTTTGCCTTTCGAGCTGCTGCCTTATTATTGTCCTGAAAAATTTAGGGACAGCTTTAGATACCCTACTGTGCAATCACTACTGCAAATACGATGCCTAACTTTCATGACGGATTTGCGGGATTTTTTGCGCTTTCATTGCAATTTGCATTTTGAATTTGCGAAAACGCGTCATTTCGAAAATCTGTCAAATACGACAATCGCTACTTTTACTGAGCATAGAGCGGTTTGCAGCCTCTTGCCGATAAAATTGTGCGTGTCCAACCGTCAGGTTTGTCACCGACTTAGTGATATCTGTCGAATTGTGCTTGAATGTTGGGTTTGAGATCTGTTTATGTTTTGAGACAGTGATAAAAAAGTTGCTCCCATATCTAATCCTCACAAAATAACCGACAATTCCTTGTTTGTTGCACGCGAGTTTTGCTAAATTCACAATAGTGCTCCGTGTTATGCATGCTGTGCGAACACGCGCATTAGTAACTCCGAAGCCTATTTCGCTAAGTTCGAAAGAATACGGGAAATAGGCCGTGACATTCCGTCACCAGGGCGCTCATAGAAATGTGGTCGTCTCCCGTATTTGGAAAGGTGTTTCGTGGCAACGCAATTTGAAGATTCCTATCATCGCAAGTTCTATTACTTGCGTTTGTCTATTACAGATGTTTGTAACTTCCGCTGTACGTACTGTTTGCCGGATGGTTACAAGCCGACCCATAAAAACTCCGGTTTCCTCTCGGTAGATGAGCTGCGTCGTGTCGTTTCGGCGTTTGCGCACTGTGGTACGTCTAAAGTACGTATCACTGGTGGCGAGCCCACGCTTCGAAAAGACTTCACTGACATTCTGTCCATGATTGCTGAGCAAGACGGTATTGAGAAAATCGCCATGACCACTAATGGCTACCGTCTTGAGAAAAATGCACAAGCATGGAGAGATGCAGGACTGACGAACATCAATGTCAGTGTTGATAGCTTGGATCCCCGCATGTTTCATCAAATCACCGGTGAGAACAAATTCGACTTGGTGATGCGCGGCATTGATGCTGCGTTTGATGCGGGCTTTGAACAGGTCAAAGTCAATGCCGTACTGTTAAAAGATCTTAACAGTGGGGAATTGCCAGCCTTCCTTAATTGGATCAAAGACAAGCCGATTCAACTTCGCTTTATTGAGTTGATGCAAACCGGAGAGATGGATTCCTTGTTTGAACGCCATCACGTGTCGGGTGTGTCTATTCGAAACCACCTTATTGCAAATGGCTGGTTGATGAAGGTTCGAGGCAAAAGCGACGGTCCTGCCGAAGTGTTTTGTCACCCTGATTACAAGGGTGAGATTGGCCTCATCATGCCATACAAAAAAGATTTCTGTGATTCGTGTAACCGCCTGCGCGTATCAGCACTGGGTAAACTGCATATGTGTTTATTTGGTGACTACGGTGTGGACTTACGCGATTTACTGCAAGACGACGCTCAAGAAGATGCGCTGGTGGCGCGAATTCAAGGCCAACTTGCAGACAAGAAACAAAGTCATTTCCTAGATCAAGGCCATACCGGTATGACGCCACATCTGGCATCTATTGGTGGCTAACACCGATTACTAAACAAAATTTCACTGAGGTTTACTTTTATGGGTCACGCTGTCACTGAATTCGCGCCAGCTAAAATTGCTGTTCTGACTGTTTCTGACACTCGTACTGAAGAAAACGATACATCGGGCAAGTTCCTGGTGGACGCGCTTGTCGAAGCGGGTCACACACTGGCTGACAAGCAGATTGTAATTGATGACGTTTACAAAATCCGCGCTGTGGTTTCTCAGTGGATTGCTGATGAGAACGTACAAGCTGTGATGATCACTGGCGGTACCGGCTTCACTTCACGTGACAGCACGCCAGAAGCACTGAAACCACTTTTTGACAAAGAAGTGGAAGGTTTTGGTGAATTGTTCCGCGCGATTTCTTTCCAAGAAATTGGTACTTCAACGATTCAATCTCGCGCAATTGCGGGCTTTGCTAACCATACCGTTATCTTTGCGATGCCTGGCTCAACTGGTGCGTGTCGCACTGGCTGGAACGGCATCATCAAGCAACAACTGGATGCAAGCCACCGCCCATGTAACTTCATGCCACACCTGGGTAACTAATTGATGAGCGGTTTTACACACATCAATGCTTCTGGTGAAGCAAACATGGTCGATGTTTCTGGCAAAGCGGAAACAGTGCGTGAAGCAAGAGCAGAAGCGTATGTAGACATGGCACCTGAAACCTTGGAACTCATCGTTTCAGGCAAACATCACAAAGGTGATGTGTTTGCAACGGCACGTATTGCGGGTATTCAGGCTGCAAAACGCACGTGGGATCTTATTCCGCTGTGCCACCCACTGATGCTCTCTAAAGTAGAAGTGTCACTGGAAGCCTTACCTGAAACCTCACAAGTTCGCATTGAATCACTGTGCAAACTAACGGGCAAAACGGGTGTTGAAATGGAAGCACTGACCGCTGCGTCTGTTGCTGCGCTGACCATTTACGATATGTGTAAAGCCGTGCAAAAAGACATGGTGATTGGTCAGGTTCGTTTGCTTGAAAAAACGGGCGGCAAATCAGGTCACTTTAAGGTGGAACAATGATTCAGGTTCTCTTTTTTGCGCAAGTTAAAGAGCTAGTTGGGACAGCGTCACTGACGTTAGACGGTGATTTTGCGACGGCGGAAGATATTCGCGCTCACCTTGTGAACAATGGTGACAAGTGGGCACTGGCTTTAGAGTCAGGCAAGTTGCTGGTTGCGATTAACCAAACCATCTCTGAGCTGTCATCTCCTGTAGAAGCAGGCGATGAAGTGGCGTTCTTCCCGCCAGTGACGGGAGGTTAAGCATGATCTCAGTTCAGCACGACGATTTCTCTGTTGCAGAGGAATACACAAAACTGAACGATTTTGCGGGTGATGGTGCGATCGTCACTTTTGTCGGCAAAGTGCGAGACATGAACCTTGGTGACAATGTCACCGGTTTGACCCTTGAACACTATCCGGGCATGACTGAAAAGTCATTGACGGAAATCTGTGAGCAAGCAAAATCCCGTTGGCCGTTGACACATATTCGTGTCATTCATCGTGTTGGTGCGCTAGAAATTGGCGACCAAATCGTGTTTGTCGGCGTGTCTAGTGCACACCGTAACGCCGCATTTGAAGCCTGTGAGTTTGTCATGGACTATCTGAAAACACGTGCGCCGTTCTGGAAAAAAGAAAGGCTGGTGGATGAAGAGCGCTGGGTTGAAGCTCGCGAAAGCGATGAAACTGCCGCTAAGCGTTGGTGATCGTTCAAAGACTTCAGCTCAGACAAAAGAACAAAAAGGGATGCGATTCGCATCCCTTTTTTGTCATGAGTGATTGGTTAGCTTACTGACACACAGCGGCACCCAGTTCTTTCCATACACCCCATTGGCCAGTTGTGCCCGGCTCTTCGTTCGTTGTCCACCACTTAGCAGAGTACTCCATGCCATTGTGGGTCACGACGTCACCAGAGTTGTAGATTTCACCTGCTTGCCATGCATTAGGACATGTCACAACAGGATCATCTTTCTCTACCAGTACGGTTACAGAAGCCGAATCTTGAAGCTGTCCATCAGACACTGTCACCGTGAAGGTCAGGTTTGTGTCGACGCTGTAGCTACCCGCCTCAAACGACAGGCTCGCGCCATTGATGTTCGCGGTAACACCCGCCGGGACATCCCAGCTATATGTGAGCGTATCGTTGTCCGCATCGCTTGACGCACTTGCATCAACCAGTACAACCGTGCCGACTGTTGCCGATGCTGGTGCTGATACCTGTGCAACAGGTGCAGTATTGCCCGCACTCGGTGCTTTCGCAGTGATAGTCACGGAATCTTGCGCTGTTGCACCTTCATTGTCGGTCACCGTCAGCGTGAAGACATACTGGGTATCAACCGTCACGTCAGGGATTGCAGCAGACGTTGTCGCAGTATTTGCACCGGTCAGAGCAACACTTGGACCGCTAGTTTGTGCCCAGGCATAGGCAACCACTTGTCCGTCTGTATCACTAGAGTTGCTGCCGTTCAGAGCCACTGCAGTTGCTGCGTTAACGGTAACATCGGCACCCGCATTGGCGATCGGTGCTTTGTTTGGTGGCGGTGGTTGATCGCCCGCTAACGACTCTTGCATTGCATTGAGGATATCGCCGTTGTCCGCATCGATTTCCCATGCAAACAGACCTGCGAAGTTATTTTGACGAACATAGGCACCTTTCGCCATGACAGAGCGTTTGTTGTCATAAGTGACGAGGTCACCGTTAGATGGATCCCATGCCCATGGTGCTTCTGCAAGTGCATCGTAGCCAAGCACAACGCCTGGGTTGTTTTCATACTTAGTGACAATGTCTTTGTAGTCGATAACACCGTCTTCCCAAGAACCCGCGACTTTGCCGTTACCTACACCCGTCATCGGATTTGTTGGGTCAGACATGCTTGCTTCGGTTACGCCAGTCCAGCCACGGCCGTACATTGCAGCACCGATAACCAGTTTCTCTGGTGGTACGCCTTTCGCTAACAACAGATCTACACCGTTCGCCGTTGTATACGCAGGGCCTTTGCGTGGTTCGCCATTTTCATCCAAACCCGTGCCTGCACATTGCTCCGCTGACATGTGTTCACCGCAGTAAAGAGCCGCCTGATGACCGACAACATTGCTCCAGCCGCCATAGAAGTCATAAGTCATCGCGAAGATATAGTCCATGTAAGGCACTGCATCGACGTAATTTACGTCTTCGATCTTGTCGTAGCCAACACCAACAGCCGAGGTCAGCTCGTACGTGCGGCCTGTTTCCGCGGTCAACTCGTCGAGCATGGCGCGAAGATCCTGCATCAAGATTGCGTAGGTGTCGCCATCAGTTGAAGGGTCACCGAGATTCGGGTTTGCACCCTGACCACCTGGGTATTCCCAGTCGATATCCACGCCGTCGTAGAATTTCCAGGTTTGCAGGAATTTCTTCACAGACGCGACGAAAATGTCGCGCTTGGCTTTATCACCAAACTCATAGAATGGGTCAGACAATGTCCAGCCACCAATTGAAGGTAGGATCTTCAAATCAGGGTAGCGTTGTTTCAAGGCCATGATTTGGCCGTAAGTGCCTTTATAAGAGGATGAGAAGGTTTGACCGGATTGTGGGTGTGGCATCTGTACGGCTGCCCAAGGGTCATGAATAACGACCTCATAGTCTTGGGTACCTGCACAGGCGCGCTCCAATGCGCCGAGTGGGCCCGCTGCCAATGATGGGTTGTTGCCACAGATAGGCACGAAACCGTAAATAATGTGCGTCAGGTTTTGTGCAGGGATTTTGTCGACAGGGAACTTACGTCCGTAAACACCCCATTCCACGAAGTACGCACCAACAACTGTATTTGCAGGCGTGGTGTAGTTACCGTTGTTAGGGTCAACGTTCATTGGCAGTGGGTCTAAGTGGCTGCCGTCTGTGTCAGCAACAACGATTGGGGTAGGGGAGCTTGCCGTACACGCTTGGGCTGCACCTGTACCACTACACAATTCAACCACCATGTCGTATTGGCCGCCTTTAGCAACCTGCAAAATGGTGGACTCTTTTTGGCTCGCAGATGGTGTGACAGACGCTTCATGTACCACTTCTCCATTCAACAGCACTCGCCAAGAATCGGCAGGTTCACCTGACCAACGGTCCCACGTTACAGGTACCTCGGCATAAGGTTTTACCGTAACGAGATCTTTGTACGCGGTAGCGGCGTCGTTGACTTCAATAATGGAAAAGTTTGTCTCCATCCATGAGATAACGGGAGCCCCAGGAGCTGCGAGAGCAGGAAGCGAACCCCCTACAGACACAGCGGCTGCGACGAGCCCTCTGAGAAAAGCCTTATTGTTCATCTTAATATCCTTCGAAAATTTAAATCGCGAATTATCTATTCATCGCGTGAATGTGAGTCAATCTGCGTTAACTCTCTCTAGATATTTGTAGTGAATTGGAATTTAAGCAAAATATTGTGCTTTGGAATTTGAAGTGAGAGAAGAATAAAGTTAACAACTGCGTTACATTGCGGTTGATTTTTGAACAATGCTTCACAATTTCAATAGATATTACGATTCTAGAATTAAGTATGTGATCCAAAATTTTCAGAAGGCGATTGGTGATTTTCGGTAGAAAAAAAGTGGCCTCTCGATGCCGAGAGGCACTTAATCTAATAGACTGTGTTTCAACGTTAACCTTTTGCTTTTTCTTCGTTTGCCTGGTGGTGTTTCTTCCCGGCATTGGGAATAAAGCCGTGTCGGACTCGTGAGCACAGAGGTCTGGATACGGAACCTGCAGGTCTCATTTTCTATGATCGTCTCAATTTATTGGTTTTTGTAAATTTGGGATTTTTGCGCCTTTGTCCGCGGCGGCGTGACACTGCTTTGCTACTTCGTTACATCGGCACAAGAGATATACTGCGCAAAAATTGAACTTATCTCAATTGAAAATGAATCATTTTTGTGATTCTTAATAAGATAATCTAACCAAGATTTTTTTTATAACAACAGGTTATTAAAACCCTGTAACTTTTGAGGACTCATCACTGTTTCATCGGATATGTGGGCATGTTCGCATTGTGTCAAATGTGGACCATGCTCGACAGTGTGCTTTGCTAGACTCAAAAGACTCACCCTATGTGCTACTGCCAATTACCTACCGAACAATTGTGCCCTTGCATGAACGTCGAATTGTGTAGTCACATTTACAGGAGTCGCAAGCGAGTATTCTGTGCCTTCGAATTTACTGTCTATCAGGAGGATGAAGATGGGACATAGACGTATTAGCAATAAAAAAATGAAGCAAATGCTGCAAGAAGTGCTTCCAGATGATTTCCAAAAAAGTAACGATGACGCGCTGGTTGAAGGAAAAGAAAGCAAGCCATCCCAAGATGCGGGCTTGCCTCTTGAAGACCAGCAAAAGTAATTTTGTGACTGATTTCGGCTAGAGTACTCTCTGGCCGATTTTGTTTTTATGCTTACAAATGCATAGTTTTTCGAATAAACACCCTCGCACCGCTCTCTTCATTACTTGCAACTCTACGCACTAATTCAGTGAAATAATTCAAACGACAAGTGTATTGAATGCTTTACGGTTTTTATGCCGTCGGACACGTGTGCTCGATAATTTGCTTTTTATTACTGATAGTTACGGAGGTGTACCTAAAAGGTTAGTGTATCAATGTCTGTTTATAATGTGAGCTGAATCGTAATTCAATGCCGAATCCAAGCCGTGCACGCTTATGCAAATCCACTTCGGATGCAGGATGTTAATATTTAGTGATCCACGATTTTGCAAAATGTTTATAAACTATTTTCTTAATTAACAGCAAATAATGCTCACATATTAATCACTAATGACATATTCTGCGATAATTGACTTTTAAATCCCTATCTTTGGAATGAAAAATCTAATTATTTCCCATCAAATAGATATAAATACTGCAATGTCTCATTAAGTTGGATATTTGTGACTTTTTATTTCCGTTTTGTGGCAAATTGCTTTGAGGATTGGTAATGTTCCAAATAATTCTCCGTAGTGAAACATTTTTTCAGAAGAGATGACTGCTTAGGAAAGCAACATCATTCTGTGATCGGAGAGTGCCATGGATGCATTTAAAAGATAATTTGGAGTATCTGCATGTATAAGAACAAAATCACTCAGGCACTGTTAATGGGTGCTGGTATGGCGGTGGCTTCCGCTTCGATGACTGCCATTGCGGCAGAAGTACCTGCTGGCACTAAGTTGGCACCAGTACAAGAACTGGTGCGCGGCAACGGTACTGAAGTGGCAACATTGGATCCTCACAAAGTAGAGGGCGTGCCTGAGTCTCACGTTCTTCGTGACCTGATGGAAGGCCTGGTTATTCAGGACGCAGCGGGTAACACGATCCCAGGTATTGCCGAGTCTTGGTCTACCGACGACAACCAAACCTTCACCTTTAAAATCCGCAAAGACGCGAAGTGGTCTAACGGCGACCCTGTCACCGCACAAGACTTCGAATACAGCTTCAAGCGCGCGGTTGATCCAGCGACGGCATCTCCTTACGCGTGGTATATCGAAAAAACCCAAATGAAGGGCGCAAAAGAGATTATCTCAGCGAAGAAGTCTGTCGATGAGCTTGGCGTCAAGGCTGTGGATGATCATACGCTGGTTGTAGAGACCGAAGTACCTCTACCATATTTCGTGAAAATGATGGCGCACACCACCATGTACCCGGTGCACAAAGCAACGGTCGAAAAACACGGTGATGCATGGACCAAGCCTGGCAACTTCGTCAGCAATGGTGCCTTCAAGCTGTCTGACTGGATCGTGAACGAAAAAATCGTTCTAGAGCGTAACGAAAACTACTGGGATAACGACAAGACGGTTATCGAAAAAGTAACCTTCCTGCCAATCGAGAACCAGAATGCGGAAATGAACCGCTTCCTGTCTGGTGAAATCGACATCACGTATGAAGTGCCAAACGAACAGTTCCGTCGTTTGAAGAAGCAATACCCAGAAAACGTGGTTGTTTCGCCGAACTTGTGTACTTACTACTACGGTTTCAACACGCAAAAAGCCCCGTTTGATGATGCGCGCGTTCGTAACGCACTGTCTTACTCTATCGACCGCGATATCGTTTCAAATGCGATCTGGGGTCAGGGTCAGACACCAGCTTACGCACTAACGCACAGTGGTATCACGGGTTTCTCTCCAGATGCGCCTGAGTACGCGAAACTGTCGCAAAAAGAACGTGTAGCAAAAGCGAAAGAAATGCTAGCGGATGCGGGCTTTGGTCCGGGCAACCCACTGGATTTCACGCTACTGTACAACACCAGTGAAAACCACAAGAAAACGGCTGTTGCTATCCAGTCAATGTGGAAGAAGTCTCTGGGCGGTTACGTGAACGTAACGCTTGAGAACCAAGAATGGAAAACGTATCTGGACAACAGTAAGCAGGGCAACTTTGATGTGCGTCGTGCCGGCTGGTGTGCGGACTACAATGAAGCGTCTTCTTTCTTGGCAATTGCCATGACCAACAACGGTAACAACGACCAGAAATACTCAAGTGAGATTTTCGACAAAGCGATGCATGATGCAGCGAAAGTGGCGAAAACTGACGAAGAGCGCAACGGCTACTACGCAATTGCTGAAGCACAACTGGCGAAAGACATGCCTATCGCACCTATCTTCCAATACGTTCAGCCACGCTTGGTTGCAACGGATGTAGGTGGCTACCCTGACAAAAACCCGCAAGATAATATCTACTCGAAAGATATGTACATCAAAGCACAATAATTACAGGGAATTTCCATGCGCTTGTGGCATTGCCGCAAGCGCATGTTTCAGGAACATATACTCAAACAACTTCAAGATGTTGGATTCAGAGTGGTAGTCAGATGTTCAAAGCACGGATGATAGGAGAAGGAATGGATTGCCATTTCGATGCTATTTAATGCCGAAATGGACGTAGTAATCACTCCTGTTGGGAAAGCCCCGTTCGCTTTTCCGCTTTGCCAAGCAAACCTCCAATCCCGCACCTTGACTGACACCAAACACCTTCGCTGAAGCTCGCACCTGGAAGTGGTTTGCGTATAAGTAGGATGCTTTATGTTTAGATTAATTTTTACTCGTACACTGGAAGCAATACCAACCTTGTTGGTGTTGATTACGATTTCATTTTTCTTGATGCGATTTGCCCCAGGAAACCCTTTTTCATCCGAAAAGCCATTGCCGCCAGAGGTAATGCAGAACATCAATGCGAAATACGGTCTGGATAAACCATTATTCGAACAGTACACGACCTATTTAGGCAATGTTCTTCAAGGCGACTTTGGTCCGTCGTTTAAATACAAAGACTACACAGTCAATGAATTGGTTGGTGCTGCGCTGCCCGTATCAGCAAAAGTGGGTTTTTACGCCTTTATCCTCACCGTCATCTTGGGTGTGACCATAGGTACGGTGGCCGCGCTGCGGCAAAACAGTTGGCTCGACTATTTGGTCATGTCGACCTCCATGTTTGGGGTCGTATTGCCCTCGTTCGTACTCGCCCCCGTTCTTATCTACATCTTCTCTATTGGCCTAGGCTGGCTGCCTGCGGGTGGCTGGAATGGCGGTGCTATTGAATACATGATTTTGCCGATCGTGGCGATGTCATTCCTTTATATCGCAACGTTTGCGCGTATCACTCGCGGAAGCATGATTGAAACCCTGAACAGTAACTTTATCCGTACCGCCAAAGCGAAAGGCTTGAGCATGCGTTACATCGTTATCAAGCACGCACTGCGTCCTGCCATGCTGCCAGTTGTTTCCTACATGGGCCCAGCGTTCGTCGGCATTATCACGGGCTCTGTTGTAATCGAAACCATCTTTGGTTTGCCAGGTATCGGTAAGTTGTTTGTCAACGCCGCATTTAACCGCGATTACTCGCTGGTCATGGGCGTCACCATTTTGATTGGTGCACTGTTCATCATCTTCAACGCTATCGTTGACATCTTGTTGGCGTGGCTGGATCCGAAGATTCGTTATTGAGGTTTGAATTATGCTATTGAAAAGAGAAGAAAATAACGAAGCTCTCGACAATTTCTCCGCCCAGTTAGAGGTTGAGGGCCGAAGCCTTTGGCAAGATGCGCGTATCCGTTTCATGCGCAACAAAGCGGCGATGACCAGTCTGTTTATCCTGATCTGTATTACCGCTTGGGTCATCATTGGGCCTATGTTTGCAACCTATGCATTTGATGATACCGATTGGTACGCAATGCATGCTGCACCGTCATTCGGCGAAGAGGGCCATGTCTTTGGCACCGATGCGTTAGGTCGTGATTTGTATGTACGTACCCTGATTGGCGGTCAGATTTCTTTGATGGTAGGTCTAATGGGCGCGCTGGTGGCGGTGGCTATCGGTACTGTCTATGGTGCGACATCTGGCTACATTGGCGGCCGAACTGACCGTGTGATGATGCGTATTCTGGAAATTCTGAACGCCATCCCATTCATGTTCTTGGTTATCGTATTGGTGACCTTCTTTGGTCGAAACATTGCGCTGATCTTTGTCGCGATAGGGGCCATTGCTTGGCTGGATATGGCACGTATCGTTCGAGGCCAAACACTGAGCCTTCGTAACAAAGAGTTTATCGAAGCGGCGCACGTGAGTGGCGTAAGCACGAAGAACATTATTCTTCGTCATATTGTGCCGAACGTCTTGGGTATTGTGGCGGTTTACTCAACGCTTCTTATCCCAAGCATGATTTTGATTGAGTCTTTCCTAAGCTTCCTTGGCCTTGGTGTACAAGAGCCAATGACGAGCTGGGGAGCTTTGCTGCAAGAAGGCTCTCAGACAATGGAACTGGCTATTTGGCAGTTGGCTTTCCCAACCTTGTTTATGGTGACCACATTGCTGTGCTTCAACTATGTGGGCGATGGATTGCGTGATGCGCTGGATCCGAAGGATCGATAAGGAGGAAGTATGAGCCTATTAGATGTGAACGATCTACGCGTTGAGTTTAAAACCCAAGACGGGTTAGTCACCGCAGTAAATGATCTGAACTTCTCACTGAACAGTGGTGAAACACTGGGTATTGTTGGCGAGTCAGGTTCAGGTAAAAGCCAGACCGTGTTTTCCATCATGGGTCTTCTGGCGAAAAACGGCATTGTGTCAGGCAGTGCCAAATTTGAAGGACGTGAAATCCTCAATCTGCCGGAAAAAGAACTAAACAAAATCCGCGCTGAGCAGATTGCGATGATCTTCCAAGATCCGATGACGTCGCTAAACCCATTTATGAAAGTCAGCGATCAGTTGATGGAAGTCTTGATGCTGCACAAAGGCATGGGTAAAGCACAGGCATTTGAAGAATCTGTGCGCATGCTAGAAGCGGTAAAAATTCCAGAAGCGCGTAAGCGTATTACCATGTACCCGCATGAGTTTTCGGGTGGTATGCGACAGCGTGTGATGATTGCGATGGCACTGCTTTGCAGACCAAAACTCTTGATTGCCGATGAGCCAACAACGGCACTTGATGTGACGGTTCAAGCCCAGATCATGGAGCTGCTGAACGAGCTGAAATCGGAATTTAATACAGCAATCATCATGATAACGCACGACTTGGGTGTGGTAGCAGGTTCGTGTGACAAGGTGCTGGTCATGTACGCTGGTCGCACCATGGAATACGGCAAGGTAGATGAAATCTTCTACACGCCAAGCCACCCATACACGGAAGGCTTGCTCAAGGCTATCCCGCGTCTGGATACGGAAGGGGAAGTGTTGCCGACCATTCCGGGTAACCCGCCAAACTTGCTGAAATTGCCACCGGGCTGTCCGTATCAAGATCGTTGTCACCGCGTTTCAGACCGCTGTAAGAGTGAATCGCCAATTTTGACGCCATATGAAAATGGCCGTTTGCGTGCATGTTTTTCTAATGTGGAGGCTTGGTAATGAGTGCTGTAGAAAAGAAGCTTCTGCTGGATATCAAAGACTTAAAAGTTCACTTCAACATCGCATCAAAGTCAGCATGGCCGTGGGCAAAGCCTGGCGTGCTGAAAGCCGTTGATGGCGTAAACATCCGTCTGTATGAAGGCGAAACACTGGGTGTGGTGGGTGAGTCTGGTTGTGGTAAATCCACGTTTGCGCGCGCTGTCATTGGTTTGGTTGAAGCGACTGAAGGCAATGTGGTGTGGCTAGGTAACGACCTGACGACATTGGATGCGAAGTCGATGCGTGAAAAACGCAAAGAAATCCAAATGATTTTCCAAGACCCGCTTGCGTCGTTGAACCCGCGTATGACGGTCGGTGACATCATTGCTGAGCCTCTTAAAACCTTCTATCCAGAATTGTCTAAGGAAGAAGTGAAGCAAGAAGTGCAGTTGATGATGAATCGTGTGGGTTTGCTGCCAAACGTGATCAACCGCTATCCGCATGAATTCTCGGGTGGTCAGTGTCAGCGTATCGGTATTGCTCGTGCGCTGATCCTAAAACCTAAGCTGGTGATTTGTGATGAACCCGTGTCTGCATTGGACGTGTCAATCCAAGCGCAGGTGGTAAATCTTCTGAAAGAGCTTCAGAAAGAAATGGGCCTTAGCTTGATTTTCATCGCCCACGACTTGTCAGTTGTTAAGCACATTTCTGACCGTGTGTTGGTGATGTATTTGGGTAATGCGGTGGAACTGGCAGAAGGTAAAGCACTGTTCGACAACCCGAAACACCCTTATACCAAGGCGTTGATGTCAGCCGTTCCTATCCCTGATCCTAAGCTTGAACGTTCAAAGACGATTCAGCTTTTGGAAGGAGAATTGCCATCGCCAATGAATCCGCCATCGGGGTGTGTGTTCCGCACGCGTTGTCCGCAGGCAACCGCATCCTGTGCGGAGGAAAAACCGCGCTTGAAAGGAACGGATCACCACGCCGTTTCTTGTACACAGGTCTTTTTATAAAGAAGAAAGGCAGGGGAGACCCTGCCTTTTCTTTTTCCAACTTATCTGTCGTTTCCCTTAGCCAAAGAGGTAGCCGTACAGGAACCCCGCCGATACGGCCATACCGAGCACGACGACAAGGAACGCTGCGATCATCTGATTCTTAAACAGAGATTTCAGCAAAATCACCTCGGTCAGGCTTGCCCCAGCACTACCGATAATCAATGCCATGACCGACCCCATCGCCATGCCTTTTTGCACCAATGCGGCACTCATCGGGATGACGGCAGAAGCTCGAATGTACAAAGGAATACCGATCACCGCTGCGATTGGGATGGCGTACCATTTGTCTGCACCCGCGTATTCCGCGATCAATTCTGTTGGAACAAAACCGTAAATCACTGAGCCGAGCGTAATACTGAGCACGAGATAAGGAAGCACCTGTTTAAAATCTTTCCACGTTGAGTGCCACACACGTAACCAACGGTTGTCCTTTTTCTCCGGCGTAGCATCAGAATCACAGCCTTTGTCTTTGTTGCAGTTGGATGCATTTGGTGTTTCAAATGCCTCTTCGCGCACGTATTTATCAAAACCAAAGTATTCCAGTGTATATCCGCTTGCGATAGACACAGTCATGGCCACAGAGAAGTAGAACACGGCAACATCAAGACCAAACGTCACAACAAACAGCCCAATCACGACAGGGTTTAGCAGTGGGCTTGCAAACAGGAACACCATCATTGGGCCAAAACCTGCTCGGGCGCGAAGAAGACCTTTCAAAAACGGGATGGTTGAGCACGAGCAAAATGGCGTAATGGAACCCAATAGCGCAGCAATGACGTAGCCCTTACCATTGCGCGAACTCAAAATGGATTGGATTTTTGCTGGTGTAATGTATTCCTGTAATACGCCAACCAAATAGCTGATAGAAAGAAAGAGAATGGTGAGCTCCACCGCAAGGACGGTAAACATGTCTGCGGCGTCTTTTAGCATGATAATGAATTCTGGTGACATCCTTAACCTCCAGAGAACAGTCTGTTGATGGGTGATCAGTCACGACTCTCGGTGACCTTTAATCTAATTTACTGGTAATATCGAAACATTAAGTTTGCCTCGTTGCTAGATTGTTGAGGCGTAGCCAAAGGCAGGGACATCCCTGCCTTTGTTTTCACATCTGTTGGGCATTAGCCGAACAGATAGGTGTAAAGGAATCCTGCGGCGATCGCCATGCCTAGAATGACGGTGAGGAACGCTGCAATCATTTGGTTTTTAAACAGTGACTTCAGCAAAATCACTTCCGTCAAACTTGCCCCTGCACTGCCGATAATCAACGCCATCACCGAACCCATGGCCATGCCTTTTTTCACTAGCGCGGCACTCAGTGGAATAACGGCTTCAGCGCGAATGTACAGTGGAATACCGATAATCGCGGCGACTGGGATGGCATACCAGGTCGCGTTGCCAGCGTATTTCGCAATCAAGTCTGTTGGGATAAATCCATAGATGAATGAACCCACAGAGATACCCAGTAACAAGTAAGGCAGTACCTGTTTAAAGTCTTTCCACGTTGAACGCCATACGCGTACCCAACGGCTTTCTTCTTTTACTGTCATGGTTGCTTGACCATTTGCGTTCACCTCGACGTCTGCGGTTGCACAGCAAGACACTGGCTCAGGTTTCGCATCACAGCATGATGTGACGGGTGCTGGTTTTTCATCGCAGCAAGATGTCTTTTCCACTTTCTCTGCTTTTTCGCCACACGAGGTGCCGCAACCAGACGAAGACTCTGTGGTTTCATACGCCTCTTTACGCACGTATTTCTCGAAACCCAACTTTTCAAGTGCATAACCGCTGATGACAGAAACAGACATGGCAATCGCGAAGTAGAACACCGCCACATCGACACCAAAGGTCACGACGAACAAACCGATGATGACTGGGTTAAGCAGTGGGCTGGCGAACAAGAACACCATCATTGGGCCAAAGCCAGCTCGGGCACGCAGCAATCCCTTCAAAAATGGGATAGTTGAACACGAGCAAAACGGCGTGATAGAGCCAAGCAGTGCTGCAACGAAATAGCCTTTGCCGTTTCTTGAACTCAAAATGGACTGAATTTTTGCTGGTGTAATGTACTCCTGCAGAATGCCCACAAGGTAGCTAATAGCAAGAAACAGGATAGTCAGCTCGACTGCGAGAAAGGCAAACATGTTCGCCGCTTCTTTTAACATGGTGATGAACTCTGGTGACATCATAAACCTCTAGAAAACTTCATTTCGATTTTTATCGAAATATAAAGATGAACGAGGTTGCCGTCAATACCACATTTCCAGAAAATTGGAAATTAATGTGCGAGATAGATATATCCCATTGATAAAAAAGCCTTCTTTGAAGAAGGCTTTTTAGTGAAAATTTTATGTCAGTGACACGAGAAGGTGCATCTGGGCAACGGTTATGCTTGCGGGTACCACAAACCTTGGTTGCAAAGATCGAGCAGCAGAGCTAAAACAGCCGGGTTATTGGCCAGTGGACCCAACTCGTCAATAGAGAAGTCTTCGAAATCACACAGCACTTTACCGAATGTCTCGCAGCCTTCTGGCAGGTCGATGGTCTCACCATTAATGAAAACAACGCCTGGGTTGTTCTCGTGGTAGAGCGCTTTCATACCTGACACTTTTTCAAGGAATAAGCCGTCTGCCAAGAATTGTTGCAGCTCGTCAGATTGCCATGGTGGATCAGCTGGCATAATGTCTAGCTCGTGGCGAGAGGTGCTCAATTGCTCACCCATCCAACGCGCTTTTGCATCTTCATCGTTGATAAGCTTCATCAGCATATCATTCAGGGCATTGTATTCCGCTTTCGGGATCATGCGTGATGGTCACGGGTTTGAAGCTCAGGGTTGTAGTAGTGAACGTCGCCTTTGTCGTTCGCAATGATGTAGTCTGCGTAACCGTTCAGTAGCTCTTGCTTCTTCGGTGAGCGGTAGCCAATCGAGTAGCTCAGAGACACGTCGATGGTATTCCCTTCATGTGGGAAACCTGGCGGGATGTAAAGAATATCACCCGGCTCTAGAATCTCATCAATGATAGGGTCGAAGCCTTCAATCTGACGCAGACCTGTGTGGTGGTTGGCATCTTTATATTCGCCTTTGTCACCGACACGCCAGCGACGCTTACCCATACCCTGACAGATAAACACGTCGTACTGGTCGATGTGTGGACCCACGCCACCTTCTGGCATTGAAAGGCAAATCATCACATCATCAAACAGCCAATTTGGCAGACCACGGAAGGGTTCTGCGAATGCGCGCAGTCCCGGGTGCCAGTGGTTAGCCGCTTGAACGATAAGCTGAGAGTGTGTGTCTGGGAAGGTTTCAAAGCTCTCGAAGGGACCGTGCTGTACTTGCCAGTCGCCATCCACGTTTGAAACAAAGCGAGAGTCGATTTCTTCTTCCATCGCCAGACCTGCAACTTCATCAGGCTGATTGGGTCTTCAAAATCAACAAAGCCGTTTTTGATCACGACAGGCTCTTTGTGCCAGAAGCGAGTTAGGAACTCGTCCAGATCGAAATTTAACTGATACATAGGGGTAACGCGGTTACTTGAAATTGGGGGTGAGTATAACCGCAAACGGCGGAGATAGGCAGTTTTCGACGAGAAAGGGCGGTAAACAGGCAATAAAAAAGCCCGTCGAAACGGGCTTTTTGAAAGAAGGAACGACGTGCTTACAGCAGGTCAGTCAGCTTCACTGCATCACCGATGTAGTTTGCTGGTGTCATTTCTTTCAGACGTGCTTTCTCATGTTCTGGCAGATCCAGACCGTCGATGAATGCGCGCATGCCTTCACCGTCAACACGTTTACCACGGGTCAGCTCTTTCAGCTTCTCGTATGGCTTCTCGATACCGTAACGACGCATAACGGTTTGTACAGGCTCAGCCAGTACTTCCCAGTTTTTGTCTAGCTCTGCTTCCAGTGCTGCTTGGTTCACTTCCAGCTTGCTGATGCCTTTCAGTGTTGAGGTGTATGCAATGATTGCATAGCCAACGCCCACACCCAGGTTACGCAGTACGGTTGAATCCGTCAGGTCGCGCTGCCAGCGAGAGATTGGAAGTTTTTGCGCCAGGTGAGTAAACATGGCGTTTGCCAGACCCAGGTTACCTTCAGAGTTTTCGAAGTCGATTGGGTTCACTTTGTGTGGCATGGTTGAAGAACCGATTTCGCCAGCAATGGTTTTTTGCTTGAAGTGACCCAGCGCGATGTAACCCCAAACGTCACGGTCGAAGTCGATCAGAATGGTGTTGAAACGTGCAATCGCATCGAACAATTCAGCGATGTAATCGTGTGGTTCGATTTGCGTGGTGTAAGGGTTCCAAGTAACGCCCAGAGATTCAGTGATGAACTCTTCGCTGAACTTGTGCCAATCAACATCTGGGTAAGCAGAGATGTGTGCGTTGTAGTTACCTACCGCACCATTGATTTTCGCCAGAATCTCAACGTTTTCGATTTGCTTGTACTGACGCTCCATACGGTACGCCACGTTTGCCATCTCTTTACCCATAGTAGAAGGAGAAGCAGGTTGGCCGTGGGTACGAGACAGAAGTGGTACTTCGCGGTATTCCACTGCCAGCTTTTTGATCGCATCAATCACGTTGCGAATTTCTGGTAGGATAACGTCTTCACGTGCTTCTTTTAGCATCAGCGCGTGTGACGTGTTGTTGATGTCTTCAGAAGTACATGCAAAGTGAATGAACTCGTTTACCGCGTTCAGTTCTGCATTGTCAGCCACTTTTTCTTTCAGGAAGTACTCAACCGCTTTCACGTCGTGGTTGGTAGTGCGCTCGATCTCTTTGATACGCATTGCATCAGCTTCGCTGAACTCTGCGGCGATTTTGTCGAGCAGTGCATTGGCTTCTGCGCTGAATGCCGGTACTTCCTTGATGGCATCTGTTGCAGCCAGTTTCTGCAGCCAACGGATTTCTACGATAGTGCGGTACTTCAGTAGACCAAACTCACTGAAGATAGAACGCAACGCAATCGTTTTCGTCCCGTAACGGCCATCAACCGGTGAAACAGCTGTCAGTGCTGACAGTTCCATGGGCTCTCTCCTGAATTAATATTACGAATTTCGGGCTAGGATAATTTTGGCCTGCTCAATCATTTGCTTGCGGCCGAAGATAAGGTGACGACGTTTGCCGCCAACTTGGCGCCAAAGCACAGCACTGCGAATGCCAGACAGCAGAAGCGCACGAACCTTGTGCTGAACGCCAGTCTGTTGCAACTGCGCAGGTGTACCAGTGACCTGAATACGAGGGCCCAATGGGCTGATGGTATCCAGATAAATGCTGGCGAGGTTGCTGATCATTTGATCATCAAGCAGGTCAAAGTGTTGGATTTGGCGCTGGACGGTCTCAATGCGATCGCCAAGCTGAGCAAGGCTATCACGACGACCAGAAAGCTTGCGCTCCAGCGCCAGAAGGTTGATCAGATAACGGGTAAGCTCACTGCCACCCGGACTGTTATCTAACTCATTAATAAGGGTATTCAAACCCACTGTGAGGTTTTCTTCATTGCCGAAAACCTCCAGTGTAGAAGCAGGGTTAGTGACGATAATACTGTTCAGGCTTGCGCTTAGTGCGTCATAGTCACAGCTTCCTGAACGGGCAACGTCCTGTACCAATTTGACGGACTGACAGATACTTGCGAATGCGATAGTACGATCAAACAAAGTATTAGCCACTGATTATTGCTCCTTAAATACGCTGCTCGATGATGCCGCCACCTAGGCAAACATCACCGCTGTAAAATACCGCAGATTGACCAGGGGTAACCGCTGCTTGCGGTTCATCAAAGATCACTTTGATGTGGTCTCCATCAATTGGCTCGATGGTACATGATATGTCGGTCTGGCGGTATCGCGTTTTTACGGTGCACTTCAATGGTTCGGTAATTGTTTCACGATCTACCCAGTGCAGTTGGCCTGCAACCAAGCCGTTCGAGAAAAGGCGAGGGTGATCACTACCTTGCGCGACGATCAGTACATTGCGTTCAACGTCTTTGTCGACAACATACCAAGGTGCTTCGTTGCCGTTGCCACCTTTTTGACCACCAATAAGAAGACCTTTACGCTGACCCAGCGTGTGGTACATCAAACCTTGGTGTTCGCCAATCGCATCGCCGTCTACTGTCTCAATCACACCAGGTTGTGCTGGCAGGTACTTTGACAGGAAGTCAGTGAATTTACGCTCACCGATAAAACAAATACCGGTCGAGTCTTTCTTCTTAGCCGTAATCAGATCTTGCTCTTCAGCAATACGGCGTACTTCTGGTTTTTCCAGATCGCCAACTGGGAACAGGCTGCGTGCAACTTGCTCGTGGCTCAGGGTGTACAGGAAGTAGCTCTGATCTTTGTTGCTATCAAGGCCGCGCAACATTTGCGCTTTTTCGCCTTCCTGAGTAGGGAAGGTACGACGCACGTAGTGACCCATCGCAATGTAGTCTGCGTCCAATACTTCATCCGCAAACTCAAGGAATGCTTTGAATTTAATTTCTTTGTTGCACAGGATGTCCGGGTTCGGCGTACGACCTGCCTTGTACTCGGTCAGGAAGTGCTCGAAGACGTTGTCCCAGTACTCCGCGGCGAAGTTGATGGTGTGCAAGTGGATGCCCAACTTGTCACAAACGGCCTGTGCATCGGCCAGATCTTCCGCTGCCGAACAGTACTCGTTGTTATCATCTTCTTCCCAGTTTTTCATGAAAAGGCCTTCTACCTGATAGCCTTGTTGCTTCAGTAGGTAAGCGGACACTGAGGAGTCGACGCCGCCGGACATACCGACAATAACTTTTTTGCTGCTGTTATCTGACATGACGAAATATCTAGTTCCAAATGAATCGGGGGCAGAGTTTAACAGAAAGATTTACGCTGATACAGATGAGATGTAAGTCACAAACTGTTTGTTTCAACGACGCTCTGGTGCTGGCACTTCTCGCCATTCACCCGGCTGTAATCCTTCTACCGTCCAATCCGCCATTTTGTGACGAATTAGGCGCAATGTTGGGTGACCGACAGCCGCTGTCATACGGCGAACTTGGCGGTTTCTGCCTTCCATCAGCGTAATTGCAATCCACGTGGTCGGCACGCTCGGACGATGGCGGATAGGCGGGTTGCGATCCCACACTTCCGGTGCTTCCATCACTTCTGCACCGGCAGGCAGTGTCCAACCGTCATTGAGTTCGACACCGTCACGCAATTTGGTCAGGGCTTCCTCGCTTGGAATGCCTTCAACTTGCACCCAATAGATCTTGGCTGACTTCGATTGCGGTTGAGTCAGACGGGCTTGCAAAATGCCATCGTTGGTCAATACCAAGAGACCTTCGCTGTCTTTGTCCAATCGACCTGCTGGATACACATCTTTTACGGGAATAAAGTCCGCTAATGTGGAGTCACCTGGCTCACCTGTGAACTGTGTCAGGGTGTTGAAAGGTTTGTTGAATAGAATAACCTTGGTAGGCCCTTTAGGACGGGCGGGTTTATCCGTGCGTCGACGTGAAGTTCGTCGAAAATTCGGTTTTGAAGCTGTCTTGTTAGTACTTCTTTTTGGGGCAGTTTTAAACGTCATGAATTCGTGTCAATCGGGTCTGGTAACAAATGAGACCTTGGTATTATACATGGAATAATGTGATTGGCGTGTTGCGGGATTTAAAGTATTCTTTTGCCCGCATGTTATCTCAAACAGAACAATTACCTGACGTGCTACAACGAAGTGTTATTTGTGTCGCAGCGTGACAGAGAATTGTTCTGTTTGATGAAGCGCAAAATAAGAAATGGACGCTAGGAGAATTAAATGGAAAGTAAAGTAGTCGTACCGGCCGGTGAGAAAATTGCAGTAGAAAACGGCAAACTGGTCGTTCCTAACAATCCAATCATCCCTTACATTGAAGGTGATGGCATCGGTGTTGATGTTAGCCCTGCAATGATCAAGGTTGTGGATGCGGCAGTTGAAAAAGCTTACGGCGGTGACCGTAAGATCTCCTGGATGGAAATCTACACCGGTGAGAAGTCAACGCAAGTCTATGGTGAAGACCAATGGCTGCCAGCAGAAACACTGGATTTTATTCGTGATTACAAAGTCGCAATCAAAGGCCCTCTGACCACGCCAGTAGGCGGTGGTATTCGCTCACTGAACGTAGCACTACGTCAAGAGCTTGACCTCTACATCTGTGCGCGCCCTGTTCGTTACTTCGAAGGCGTGCCAAGCCCACTGAAACAACCTGAACTGACTGACATGGTTATCTACCGTGAAAACTCAGAAGATATCTACGCAGGTGTTGAATTCAAAGCGGGCACTGCAGAAGCAGATAAAGTTATCAAATTCCTGAAAGAAGAAATGGGCGCAACGAAAATCCGTTTCGATGAGGAATGTGGTATCGGTATTAAGCCAGTTTCAGAGCAGGGTACAAAACGCCTTGTTCGTGCAGCAATCCAATACACCATCGACAACGATCGTGAGTCAATGACGCTGGTTCACAAAGGCAACATCATGAAGTTCACCGAAGGTGCCTTCAAAGATTGGGGCTATGAAGTAGCAAAAGAAGAGTTTGGTGCAGAGCTGCTAGACGGCGGTCCTTGGATGACGCTGAAAAACCCTAACACGGGTAAAGAGATCATCATCAAAGACGTTATCGCTGACGCATTCTTGCAGCAAATCCTGCTACGTCCAGCAGAGTACGATGTAATCGCAACCATGAACTTGAACGGTGACTATGTTTCCGATGCACTTGCGGCACAAGTTGGTGGTATCGGTATCGCACCGGGTGCAAACATCGGTGATGGTATTGCGCTGTTCGAAGCGACACACGGTACGGCACCTAAGTACGCGGGTCAGGACAAAGTAAACCCAGGTTCACTGATCCTGTCTGCAGAAATGATGCTGCGTCACCTTGGTTGGACCGAAGCGGCTGACCTCATCATCAGCTCAATGGAAAAAGCGATCAGCAACAAGACTGTGACCTATGACTTTGAGCGTCTGATGGACGGCGCAACACTGCGTAAGTGTTCTGAGTTCGCACAAGACATGATTGAACAGATGTAATCTGACCTCATTGAAAAAGGCCCGGCTATCAAGCCGGGCCTTTTTGTTTGTGTGTTCATGATAATTACGTGGTCTTCTCTGCCGCGTATCGCAGGTGTCACCTAAAGTGCGTGGGTGAAGTGCTCACAGGCACAGAAGCCATTTCGCACACAAACAAAAAGAGCGAACTCTATGTCCGCTCTTCTGATTGTCGACCTTCCGGCAGCGAAAAAAATTAATCTAGCAACGCTATTATTTTAGGGCTTCGTTTTCTACTGGAACAATTTGGCTTGCATGGTAGCCCTTTGGACCTTCCTGCACTTCATAGTTCACGGTCTGACCTGCTTTCAGTGTGCGGTAACCGTCCATTTGAATCGTTGAGTAGTGAGCGAAGATATCTCCGTCACCTTCGTCTGGGCAAATAAACCCGAAGCCCTTAGCGTTGTTAAACCATTTGACTGTACCAGTTGCCATGCGAAACATCCCTCTTGCATTTAAATTGCATAACTATCAAGCAAAACAGACAGCCTACGTATGCACATAGAATGATTATTAAACTGTATGTTTTTACTTCAATTCACACTCTAGTAGAAAGATTTAGGCAGTCAAGCCCATGAGTGGCCATATAACAACATTTTAATAAAAATAACCTAAGTTATGCGAGAAGGATGATGTGGGTATCACTTTGTGACAAATTGTTTCATAAATTATCCACATGAATCTGGAGTAAGAGATTGTAATTACTGGGCTATCTACTTTTTTGTCGATTAGTCAAAATCTCAGTATCAGTAATTAAACAGGAGCGTGGGCTGATAATTTACTGATAGATAAGTAAGTAAGGGAAATAGTCCCGACTACTGAATTATTTTGTTAATACACCAAAATCAATACATTACTTTTGTGAATAATATATCTCTTGTCTTTTGCACGGTGAATTAAGTTTTTCCTTTTCGAGACACATGATGATTTGAATGTCTGAATAAACAGGCTGATTTGGTGTCTGAATTATTTGACATTGATCAGGTGATTGGCTGGGAAGTTCATCGAAATGCACATGCAGATAGTCGGGTATGGCGTTCAAACGCACATTCACGAACTGAATTTGGGCTGTTGCGCTAAAAGTCTGAACGTCGGAAGGGTATCAACGTAGCATTGTCACGGTTGCTGGAATACAATCTGTGAATTACGTTTTAAGGAGTGGTAGCGTTTTTTGTGTGTGATGTTCAAGTCCACAAAACAACAACATAAATAGTTGTTTCGTAAAGAGCAGATGCGCTACCTTAAGTATTGTAAACAGTTATGAGCAAAATGTACGAGTGGATAGTTCCTGACTCTGATGTCAAAGAGGCGGAAGAAACCAAAGTAAAACCGCCGTCGTTATACAAAGTACTCTTGAATAATGACGATTACACCCCCATGGAGTTTGTTGTAGAGGTGTTACAGCGGTTCTTTTCCATGGATTTGGAGAAGGCAACGCAACTGATGTTAACGGTCCACTATGAAGGCAAAGCAATATGCGGCGTTTTCACGGCGGAAGTTGCTGAAATGAAGGTCGCACAAGTAATGATGTACGCGAAAGAACATCAACACCCACTATTGTGCACGATGGAGAAAGCTTAAGCAGGAGATTCTGTTTTTCTCTCCGGCACACCAAAATGTGGTTTTAAGGGAGGTGCCTTATGCTAAATAAAGAACTCGAAGCCAGCCTCAACGGGGCTTTCGCAAGAGCACGAGAAAAACGTCATGAGTTTATGACGGTAGAACATCTGCTATTGGCGCTTCTAGAAAATGTGGCAGCCCGAGAGGCTTTGCTGGCCTGCCGCGCGGACCTCGACGCTCTTCGTAAAGAGCTAGAAGCTTTTATTGAACAAACAACCCCACTCATTCCTGTTGACGACGACAACCGCGAAACACAACCAACGCTAAGCTTCCAGCGTGTGTTGCAGCGTGCTGTTTTCCACGTTCAATCCTCCGGTCGCAGTGAAGTGAGCGGTGCAAACGTCCTGGTCGCTATTTTCAGCGAACAAGAATCTCACGCGGCTTACCTACTCAAGAAAAACGATATCAGCCGTCTGGACGTGGTTAATTACATCTCTCACGGCACCACCAAGTCCTCTAGCTCTGACGAAGAACTGCCAGGTTCGGACATGTCTTCAGAAGAAGCCGCTGTAGAAGGCGGAGAAGAGCGTCTGGAGAACTTTGCGACCAACCTGAACCAGTTGGCGCGAGTGGGCGGTATCGACCCGCTGATTGGCCGTGACAAAGAACTAGAGCGTACTATTCAGGTACTGTGCCGTCGTCGTAAGAACAACCCGCTGCTGGTGGGTGAAGCTGGCGTAGGTAAAACAGCGATTGCGGAAGGCCTTGCTTGGCGCATCGTTGAAGGTCAGGTACCAGATATCATCCAAGACTGCGTTATCTACTCATTGGACATTGGTTCTCTGCTGGCAGGTACCAAATACCGTGGTGACTTTGAAAAACGCTTCAAGAGCATTCTGAAGCAGCTTGAGAAAGAAGACCATGCGGTACTATTCATTGATGAAATCCACACCATCATCGGTGCGGGTGCAGCGTCTGGTGGTCAAGTAGATGCCGCAAACCTCATCAAGCCTCTGCTGTCGAGCGGTAAGCTTCGTTGTATCGGCTCTACTACCTACCAAGAGTACAGCAGCATCTTTGAGAAAGAGCGTGCGCTGGCTCGTCGCTTCCAGAAAATCGACGTTGTAGAACCATCTTTGGATGACACGACCAAGATCCTGATGGGTCTGAAGCCGAAATACGAAGCCCACCACGAAGTACGTTACACCAATAAAGCGATTCGTGCGGCGGTTGAGCTTTCTGCGAAATACATCAACGAGCGTCATTTGCCTGATAAAGCCATCGACGTGATTGATGAAGCTGGTGCGCGTTGTCGTCTGGCTCCAGCAAGCAAGCGTAAGAAAACTGTCGGCGTAGGTGACATCGAGGCCATGATTGCCAAGATGGCGCGTATCCCAGAGAAGTCTGTCTCTTCGACTGACCGTGACGTGCTGCAATCGCTTGAGTCGAAACTCAAGATGTTGGTGTTCGGTCAAGACGATGCAATCAGTGCACTGTGCGAAGCCATTAAGCTAAGCCGTGCAGGCTTGGGGGCAGAGAATAAGCCAGTGGGTTCATTCCTGTTTGCTGGTCCAACGGGTGTCGGTAAAACCGAAGTCACCGTACAGTTGGCTCGTGCGATGGGCATTGAACTGCAACGCTTTGACATGTCGGAGTACATGGAGCGCCACACGGTAAGCCGCCTGATTGGCGCGCCTCCAGGTTACGTAGGTTACGATCAGGGCGGTCTGTTGACAGACGCAGTGATCAAGCATCCGCACTGTGTGGTGCTGTTGGACGAAATCGAGAAAGCACACCCAGATGTCTTCAACCTGCTGCTGCAAGTGATGGACAACGGTACGCTGACAGATAACAACGGCCGCAAAGCGGACTTCCGCAACGTGATTCTGGTGATGACGACCAATGCTGGTGTGACTGAAACCGTGCGTAAGTCGATTGGTCTTATCCAACAAGACCACAGCCATGACGCGATGTCTGAAATCAAGAAAGTGTTCTCGCCAGAGTTCCGTAACCGTCTTGATAACATCATTTGGTTCAACCATTTGGATCAGAGCATCATCCTTCAGGTTGTCGACAAGTTCATTGTGGAACTGCAAGCGCAGCTTGATGCACGCGGCGTGTCTTTGGAAGTCACGGACAAAGCGAAGCTGTGGCTGTCAGAGAAAGGCTATGACAAGTCAATGGGCGCACGTCCAATGGCGCGCGTAATGCAGGATCATGTGAAGAAAAATCTGGCGAACGAGTTGTTGTTCGGCTGTCTGGTCAATGGCGGCACGGTAAAAGTTGGCGTGAAAAACGACAAGCTTACCTTCAGCTTCAGCGACGAGATGGAACCTGCATAATCTCAACGTACAAATACGACAAAACCCGGCATTGGCCGGGTTTTTTGTATTCGCGAGACGTGAGGATTAGCGCGCGCGGAAGATGATGCGACCTTTCGACAAGTCGTAAGGAGTCATCTCAACGGTAACTTTGTCACCAGTCAGGATACGGATGTAGTTTTTACGCATCTTACCAGAGATGTGTGCAGTCACTACGTGGCCGTTCTCCAGTTCTACGCGGAACATGGTGTTTGGCAGGGTGTCCAGAACGGTACCTTGCAATTCAATTACGTCTTCTTTTGCCATTTAATCCTCTTGGGCTATCTATCAGCCAAATTTTGACCGGCAGATAATGCCTTGATTCGTTAAGTCTGTAAAGTTTAGGGGCGGAATTTTACCCCTTTGTATTCGTACTGACCAGTAAAAATAAGCGTTAGATTAAGATTTAGCCTAAATCTTAATGCGTTAAATCCACCATAACGAGAGCTACTCCACGAAAACAGAAAGGGCGGATTTACAATGTGGTGGAGAGGTTATTCCTCCGCACTTTGCCAAGTGCCAGCAACAAAACGTTGGTGAGGGCGGTACTTCACTTTGTAGTTCATCGCCTGACAGGCATCGATTTGGAACCCAAGATATAACCAAGGCACCTTGTTTTGCTTGGCAAGCTCGAGTTGCGCGAGGACGCAAAGTGACCCCAGAGACCAAGGGTGGTCTGGGTCAAAAAAGCTGTAAATGGCGGAAAAGCCATTTGAAACGACATCGGTCACCGCAATCGCGATAAGCGTTTGTTCTTCATAGATATGGACGTAGTAGGTTCGTTGCCATGCACTGCCGACAAAGGACTGAAAGTCATCTTTGTTCGCGGGGAACATTGAACCGTTTTGGTGTCTGGCTGTAATGTAGCGGTCGTACAAATCAAACCAGCCATCGTCCAATTCTGTTTTGAGTTCAATGCGAAGACGGTTGAGTTGTTTGATTTGCCGTTTCTGGCTTTTGCTCGGCGTAAAGCCAGCGGTATCGACGCGCAGTGACTGACACGCAGTACACGCGAGACAGTGGGGGCGGTAAATCGTATTTCCACTACGACGAAAACCCGATTGAATGAGCCAACCGTATCCCGTCACGCTGTGAAGGTCCGGCTCAAGCACGACAGCGATCGTTTCTTCTTGCTCGGGTAAATAGCTGCAAGAAGAGGGAGGCATGACACCTACTCGAAATGTTTGGCTGTTCATGGTTGAGAAATCCACTGTGAGCGATACACAGAGGTGTCGATGTAAATTTGCCTTAGACGTTCAACTTCGACGATGTAATCGTTTCTTGTCATGGGATAGGCACCGAGTGATGCCAAATGTTCAGTCATCATTTGGCAATCAATTAACTGGCCGCCGTGTTTGCTGAAATGTTCGCAAAAATGCCAAAGCGCGGTTTTGGAGGCATTGGTTTCGAGTGAGAACATAGATTCGCCGCAAAACAATCCGCCGACATTCACGCCATAAAGCCCACCTATCAAGGTGTCTTCTCGCCAAACTTCCACACTGTGTGCGTGGCCTAAACGGTGCAGTTGGCGATACGCTTCTCGCATCTCTTCGGTGATCCACACTTGGTCTTCGCCACGGATAAGCGCGCACTGCTGGATGACCTGATCAAAGCCTTGATTAATCGAAACACGGTAGCCGTTTTTGCGAACGAACTTTTTAAGGCTCTTACTTGGCGTGTAGGTCAAAGGGTTGATGATGGCGCGCTCTGATGGCGACCACCAGAGGTAAGGGTCTTCCTCACCAAACCAAGGGAAAATGCCGTTTTCGTAAGCGGCTTTTAATCTATCGGGAGAAAGATCGCCGCCGATCGCAAGTAGCCCATCAGGATCGTCCAGTGCCGAGGTGACAGGAGGAAAGACGTCAGGATGGTTGTCATCTAATGGCGGTAAATAGATCGTCATCGAAGCTGTTTGTCCTTAACTAAAATTGCTTGCTGCCAAATAGAAAAAAGGGAGCGAATGCTCCCTTTAGTATACGCAGTTCATGAGGCTACTGAATACGTTGCAGCAAGTTTGCGTAACGACCACCTGCGGCTTTTAGCGTGTCATGCGTGCCTTTTTCGATAATTCGGCCTTCATCCATCAAACAGATTTCGTCCATCTCACCGAGCCCAACAAGACGATGGGTAATGAAGAGTACCGTCTTGTCTTTCGCATGTTCTAGCAGCAGATTCAGGATGTGTTTTTCTGTCTTCACATCCAAGCCTTCTGTCGGTTCGTCCAACAGCAGAATGGGAGCGTCGCGCAGTAAGGCGCGTGCAATACCCAGACGACGACGTTCGCCGCCTGACAACTGACGCCCGCCGTCGCCAAGCCAAGTATCTAAGCCTGGTCCATCAAGCAATGCTGACAAGCCAACACTTTCCAGCACAGACAGCAATTCATCATCAGTGGCGTTGGGTTTCGCCATGGTCAGGTTGTTACGTAATGCGCCGTTGAAAATATCAACGCGTTGGCTGACTACTGCGATTGACGTGCGAAGCGCAGACTCACGCCACGTGGTCAGCGGCACGTCGTCAATCTCAATCCTGCCTTCTGATGGATCCCAAGAGCGTGTCAGCAATTGCAGCAGGGTTGATTTACCGCAACCCGTACGACCCAACAACGCAACCTTTTGGCCAGCTTCAATGGTCAGAGAGACATTCTCTACTGCGCGTTGCTCAGCGTCGTGGTAAGTAAAGCTCACGTTATCGAAGGTGACTTTGCCTTTCGCGGTGTTGTTATAACCCATAGGGTCAAACTGCGTTTCTGGTGTTGCTTCAATAATTTCGTTTAAACGCTTGGCCGACGTGATGGTTTGGCTAAGGTATTGGAATGCGCCTGCTACTGGCATCATGATTTCGAAGCTTGCCATGGTGGCGAAAGCAACCAATGCAATCAATGGGTCAGGGTAGTTACCACCCACACCGTCCGCTGCCAGCCAAAGCATCAAGACTAGGGTTAAGCCGTTGGCCGCTAGCAGCACACCATTTGCAAGACCTGTGATGCCTGCCATTTCGCGCTGCGCAGTCAGAAGACGCTGCTCTTCTTGTTTGGCTCGGTCGCGGTATCTGTCAGACGCGCCAAAGATTTGCAGTTCTGCGTGGCCTTGCAGCCAGTCCAGCAAAGAAATCCGTAGTGCAGATTTTGCCTGCGTGATTTCTTGTCCGTGTGGACGTCCCAAGCGATAAAACGCTATCGGCAACAGCAGCATCAATCCAAACAGAATGGCACCAAGGGTGAGGCCCAATTCAGGCTCAAACCAGTAAAGGAAACCACTGACACTGAGAATACACAGTGTGCCAACAACCAACGGACTCAGAAGACGAAGGTACACGTGGTCCATCGCGTCAACGTCTGCCACCAGTCGGTTAAGGACGTCGGCGTCGCGAAGGTTACCGACTTTACCCGGAATAAGCGGTGTCAGTTTCTCAAAGAAGAAGATACGCAGGTCAGCAAGCAGCTTAAACGTGGCATTGTGGCTCACAACACGCTCACCCCATCGGCCAGCAGTGCGCGCCATGGAAAGACCGCGTACGCCTGCCCCTGGCAGCATATAGTTGAAGTTAGCGATTGCTAACAAACCTGCCATGCAGAAGCCGCAATAAACCAGCCAGACAGAGCCAGAAGGCCAATGGCAGACGCGAGGGTTGCAAAAGCCAGCAGCATGCCAAGCGTCAGCCCGAACCAATGCTTTTTATAAAGTTTCAGAAACGGAATGAGATCACGCATCGAGGTCACTCCTATCTACTGATTGAATCATTTCGCAAAAATGCCTGATGTTTGAGTGACTCGAATGTGCCTTCTTGCACCAGTTTTCCTTTGTCCATGACGAGGATTAAATCGCTGGTACCGAGCTGATCAATGCGATGGCTCACCAGCAGACACGTCGTATCTTTGGTGGCATGCTCAAGGCTTGACATAACCAGACGCTCACTTGATGCATCTAAGCTGGCTGTCGGTTCATCCAGCAGCCAGAAGTGGCCGTTTTGCAACAAGGCACGAGCAACTGCCAGACGCTGCGCCTGTCCGACTGAAAGTCCAGAAGCGCGGTCGCCAACAGGATGCTGGTAGCCTTTCTCAAGACGTTGAATGAATTCATCGGCGTACGCTGCTTTCGCGACGTGTTCGATATCTTCGTCCGTGACCATTGGCGCCGAGAGTGCGATGTTGTCTCGTACTGTGCCGTGGAAAAGTTGTGGGTTTTGGCCAACCCAGCTGATTTGTTTGCGCCAATGGCTAAGATCTGCGTTTTTAAGCTCAACACCGTTCATTTGCAAACTGCCGCGATACGGTAAGAAGCCGAGCAGTGCATTGATGAGGCTGGTCTTGCCCGCACCGCTTTGACCGACAAGGGCAACTTTCTTTCCAGCATCGATAGTGAAGGTCAGAGGGCCCGCCAACACGGCACCGTCTGGACTAAGCACTTCAAGGTTTTCCGCCTTGATGGTCACCGCATCCGCGTCGATTTTCTGAGAGCCTTCACTTTGGTGTTCTGGCGTTGAATCCAAGAAGTTCACGATAGATTCTGCCGCACCGATAGCCTGAGCCTTGGCATGGTAGAACGAACCTAAATCGCGCAATGGCTGATAGAACTCGGGTGCAAGGACCAGTACAAACAAACCAATAAACAGCGTGATTTGTGTGCCGTAGTGACCGAAGTTCAGCTCACCAATGTAAGCAAACCCAAAGTAAACCGCCGTAATCGCAATAGAAATGGCGGTAAAGAATTCAAGCACCGCAGAAGAGAGAAACGCCAGTCTCAGTACTTCCATCGTGCGTTTGCGAAAATCTTCGGAAGCGACTTTTAGATGCTTAGCTTCCGCATCTGCTTGGTCGAACAAACGAATGGTCGGCAAGCCTCTGAGTCGGTCATAGAAGTGACCGGAAAGACGCTGTAGTGCCTTAAAGTTTCGGCGGTTAGCATCTGCTGCGCCCATGCCTACAAGTGCCATGAAGAAAGGAACGAGTGGGGCAGTAAGCAGGAAAATCAAACCGGCTGCCCAGTTAAGCGGAAAGACAGCAACAAGAATGATGAAAGGGATCAATACGGCGATGGCCATTTGAGGCAGATATCGCGCGAAGAAGTCCTGCATCTCTTCGACTTGTTCCAATAACAGACTGGCCCAAGTGCCCGCAGGTTTACCTTGAATGGTTGCTGGGCCAAGTGCATGAAGCTTGTCCATGATGAGCTGACGAACATGGGTGCGAACCGTTTCGCCAACGCGATAACCCGCTTGCTCTTTGCCCCAGCTACAAACGGCACGGATAAGCACAACAATCGCGAGTGCGACGAAGGAGAACCAAAGTTCGTGTTTGTCAGCTTTGACGACGATAAGTTCGTGAAGAATATGAGCGAGTAAAGCGGCCTGAGCTAAGAGCAGTAGTCCAGACGCAAAGGCGAGACCAACGGCTGCCATCAGCCAGGTTTTCCCAAGCTTGCTTTGCCCTTTTAACCATTGGGCGAGTGCGCGCTGTTTCTTTTTATCCATAATACTTCTTGGTATTTTTTGTTCTCAGTACGTGGAATAACAGGCATTTGGCCTACTTTTTCACGTCTGGTTTTGGGAAGGCTGCTTAGAAATATAGAAAGGTCCGCTCAGTGTGAGCGGACCTTTGAGGCGAATTACTTCGCTTGCGCGTCCAGGAAGCGCTCTGCGTCCAGTGCTGCCATACAGCCTGTACCTGCAGAAGTGATAGCTTGGCGGTAGATGTGATCCATCACGTCGCCTGCTGCAAATACACCTTCAACGCTGGTTTGCGTTGCGTTACCTTCCAGGCCAGATTGAACCTTGATGTAACCATTGTGCATGTCCAGCTGACCTTCGAAGATGCTGGTGTTTGGCTTGTGGCCAATTGCCACGAACAGACCCATTACGTCCAGTTCTTCGGTTGCGTCTGATTGAGTGTCTTTGATGCGAACACCGGTCACGCCCATGTCGTCACCCAGTACTTCATCTAGAACATGGTCAGTGTGCAGAACGATGTTGCCGTTTTCTACTTTGTCCATCAGACGGCTAACCAGAATTTTCTCCGCGCGGAACGTATCACGGCGGTGGATCAGGTGAACTTCTGATGCGATGTTAGACAGGTACAGTGCTTCTTCAACAGCGGTGTTACCACCACCGATCACAGCAACTTTTTGGTTGCGGTAGAAGAAACCGTCACAGGTCGCACATGCTGATACGCCGCGGCCTTTGAAGTTTTCTTCAGATTCCATACCCAGGTACTGAGCAGATGCACCAGTTGCGATGATCAGTGCGTCACAGGTGTACTCGCCGTTATCGCCTTTCAGACGGAACGGACGTTGAGACAGATCCGTTTCGTTGATGTGGTCAAACAGGATTTCAGTGTCGAATTTTTCTGCGTGCTCTTTCATGCGCTCCATCAGCGCAGGACCAGTCAGTCCTTCAGCATCACCCGGCCAGTTCTCAACTTCAGTTGTTGTTGTCAGCTGACCGCCCTGTTGCAGACCCGTTACCATTACTGGTTTCAGGTTAGCGCGCGCAGCATAAACTGCAGCGGTGTAACCTGCAGGGCCAGAACCTAGAATCAGAAGGCTTGCATGCTTTACGTTGCTCATTATTTCTCCGGGTGGATTTTGTCTTATGTATTGGGTCAGATTGTAGGGAAAATGTAAGGCTAAAGAAAGGGTGCACAGCGGCACCCTTCATTGATTTCTGTTATCTCTTATTACAAACCGCTTAGCTCAGTGCTGCACGCGGCTCCACGTAATCGAGATCAAACGCTTCTGCGACTTCTTTAATGGTGACCAAACCATTTATTACATTTAGGCCATTTAGCAGGTTTTGATCCTGCAGCAGCGCATCGCGATAACCTAGGTTTGCCAGCTTCACGATGTACGGCAGTGTTGCATTATTCAGCGCAAACGTGGACGTCCGTGCTACCGCACCTGGCATATTGGCCACGCAGTAGTGCACAACGTCGTCAACAATGTAGGTTGGGTCTGCGTGCGTAGTTGCATGTGACGTTTCAAAGCAACCGCCTTGGTCAATCGCGACATCAACCACCGCGGCACCCGGTTTCATTTTCTTGATGTGATCGGCTGTAACCAATTTTGGTGCTGCAGCACCGGGAATTAGCACTGCTCCGATGACCAAATCTGCGGCGAGTACGTGTTTTTCGAGAATTTCTTCTGTTGAATATAAAACTTTTGCACGTCCCTGAAATTCTTCATCCAGTGCTCTTAGGGTATCGATGTTACGGTCGAGAATCGTTACGTCTGCGCGCATTCCAACTGCCATTCTCGCTGCATTAGAGCCAACAACACCGCCGCCTAAGACCACAATTTTAGCGGGCTCTACGCCCGGTACACCACCCAGCAACATACCTGCGCCGCCGCGTGATTTCTCGAGAGCCTGAGCACCGGCCTGAATAGACATACGACCTGCGACCTCTGACATCGGTGCTAAAAGTGGCAATCTACCCCTAGAATCTGTTACGGTTTCATAGGCTATACAGATAGCTTTGCTCTTGATAAGGTCTTGTGTCTGTGGAAAATCTGGTGCAAGGTGCAAATAGGTAAACAATATTTGCCCTTCGCGAAGCATGGCACGCTCAACGGCCTGAGGCTCTTTAACTTTGACAATCATTTCGGCAATGGCAAAGACCTCTTCCGCTGATGGAAGAATCGAAGCTCCAGCCTTGACGTAATCTTCGTCGCTGAAGCCAATTCCTTCGCCAGCTTGTGACTGGACGTATACAGTGTGGCCGTGGGAGATTAGCTCTCGAACGCTGGCAGGGACCATGCCTACTCGGTACTCATGGTTTTTGATTTCTTTTGGTACACCAATGATCATCCTGATTCCTCGCTTCGTTGTAGAGTTATTGGCTGTTGTTTTGTAATATTGTTGTATTTAGGGCTAGTATAGTTCGCGTATAGCCGGATTTGATGCTAAAAATTAAAGTTATGTTAGTAAAATTGGCATTTAACATTGCAAGGACGTAATAAGGTGGAATAAAAAATGGTTGAAGCCAAAAAGAAACCCTCCAAGGAATTGGACCGCATTGACAGAAATATCCTTAACGAACTCCAGAAGGACGGACGCGTTTCAAACGTTGAGCTGTCTAAGCGAGTAGGATTGTCGCCAACCCCTTGTTTAGAGCGTGTTCGTCGCCTCGAGAGACAAGGTTATATCAGTGGCTACACCGCATTGTTGAACCCACAGTTCCTCGATGCATCCCTGCTGGTGTTCGTTGAAATCACCCTTAACCGTGGCACGCCAGATGTCTTTGAACAGTTCAACAAGGCCGTTCAACAACTCGAAGATATCCAAGAGTGTCACCTTGTATCTGGTGACTTCGACTACCTACTGAAAACACGTGTATCTGACATGTCTGCATACCGTAAGCTGCTGGGTGAAACCCTGCTACGTCTTCCGGGCGTAAACGACACGCGTACATACGTGGTAATGGAAGAAGTGAAGCAAACTAACCATCTGGTTATTAAAACGCGCTAACTTCTTTCACACACCCCGGACTTAAAGGGGTGAAATAAGTGGTATATTTTGCAAACCGAGTAGCATGCTGCTCGGTTTGTTTTTTTGTTTGGTGTACACTTTTGCAAAGCAGGGAACAGATGAAGGCCAAGTGAGGTCTAAGTTCACTGCAGCCGGCGACGAATGGATAAGAAAAAAGCCGGAAGTTCATGTTTTAGGGTATTTGAGAAGATAGGTGATAATGGAGTTTTTCTTGCGTCAGGAGCGAAAACAGACAGAAACCTCAAATCGATTGAACGGTATTCAACGATTGAAAGAGAGCGCTCTGATCCTCGCGCTGCTGTCTGCTGTTTTCATTTTTGTTTCCCTCATTAGTTACGACTCGTCCGATCCTTCCTGGTCACAAACCGCATGGGATGGCCCGGTACAAAATGCTGCCGGCAATGCGGGTGCCTGGGTTGCAGACACACTTTTCTTTTCTTTGGGTACCTTGGCCTATCCGCTGCCATTTCTCCTTTTGTTGGGTGGATGGGTGTTCTTTCGTCGTCGCGGCGAATCAGAACCTTTAAATTACACCATTCTTGCGACCAAAATTTTGGGTGTCGTGCTGCTGCTTCTTACAAGCTGCGGTTTGGCCGACCTCAACTTCGACGATTTTTGGTTCTTCTCATCGGGTGGTGTGGTTGGCGACGTGCTGACCGAATTATCCCTGCCAATGTTCAATCTGTTGGGAACAACACTGGTATTCATGTTCTTGTGGGCGGCGGGCTTTACGCTGTTTACAGGCATTTCTTGGCTAACCATTGTTGATACGTTGGGTGAAAAGACGTTGTCTGCGATTACGTGGGTAGTGAACAAAGTCCGTGGCGATAAACCGCAAACGTTAGGTGCAACCATCGATACGTCAGACATTGATGCCTCAGATATCGATGAATCAGACCCCTTGTTCGCAAAACCGGCTCAGCGTGCTGATAAGCAAGAGCTTGCAGATATCACGGCACTGACAAAAGCGCAGCGTTTGGAAAATGAAAAAGCGAGTGAGACACCGGTAATTCACAAACCCGCACCCGTGAAGCTTGAACGCACAGAGCCTGTGATGAACCTCGCGCCAGTAACAGAAGCTGTTTCTGTTGAAGAAACAATGTCTGCTGAGAAAGCAATCATAAGCGATGAGCCTGAGCTTGCACCTGTGGCGGAGTTTGCGAAAGCGTCAGCACCAGAATCAGCGTTCAACAGCAATGAGCCGTCATCCGTTGTTCAGCCTTCTGTGATTGATGAGCCTGCGACTGAGCTTCCACCTTGGGAAGACGAACTGCCGGACGTTGATACGTCCACTGCCTATCAACACCATGACGCGCAGCCTGTCGTTGAAGACACATTCGAACCGTTTGACATTACGCCTTCTGCACCTGCTGGTGGGCAAGCCGTTGAAGAGACAATCGTTGATGCGGACGACAGGCATTACGAAATCGGCAGCAACGACGGCGTTTCTGAGCTTGATCGTGTGCAAGCAGAGTCTGTCATTCCCGATGAAGACCCGTTCTTAGAAACCATTCGCGAAGCGCAGAAAAATGCGGCGGGTGCCGTGCATCCATTCTTGGTGAAAGACGAGCCAAATCTACCGAAACCTAAAGAGCCGCTGCCAACGCTAGACTTGTTGGATCCGCCAAGAAACACCGCGACACGTGCGACAGACGAAGAATTGCAATACCAAGCGCGCCTGATTGAAACTCGTTTGGAAGAGTACAAAATCAAAGTAACCGTGAAGGGTATTTTCCCTGGTCCTGTTATCACACGCTTTGAGCTGGAACTCGCGCCAGGCGTAAAAGTTAGCCGCATCATGAGTCTGTCAAAAGACATCGCGCGTTCGCTGTCGACCAGTGCGGTGCGTGTTGTTGATGTTATTCCAGGCAAACCGTATATAGCCTTGAACTGCCTAACAGCAGCCGAGAAACCGTCTTTATGTCGGAAGTGGTGGCCAGCGAGCGCTTCCAGCAATCGAAATCACCGTTGTCTGTGGTGTTGGGTAAAGACATTGCGGGTGAAGCCGTAGTGACAGACCTTGCTAAAGCCCCGCACATGCTGGTGGCTGGTACCACGGGCTCGGGTAAGTCGGTCGGCGTTAACGTCATGATCGTCAGTATGCTTTATAAGGCGAGTCCTGAAGACGTTCGCTTTATCATGATCGACCCGAAAATGCTCGAACTGTCAGTGTATGAAGGTATTCCGCATCTGCTGACAGAAGTGGTTACTGACATGAAAGACGCCGGTAATGCGCTGCGCTGGAGCGTGGCGGAAATGGAGCGCCGTTACAAACTGATGTCGGCGTTGGGCGTGCGTAACATTGCTGGCTACAACGAGAAAATCAAAGAAGCGAACGAAGCTGACCACCCAATCCCAGACCCGTTCTGGAAACCGGGTGATAGCATGGATGAAACGGCACCATTGCTTGAGAAACTGCCTTACATCGTCGTTATCGTTGACGAATTTGCTGACCTCATGATGGTGGTGGGTAAGAAGGTTGAAGAGCTGATCGCGCGTTTGGCGCAGAAAGCCCGTGCAGCTGGTATTCACTTGGTGCTGGCGACCCAGCGCCCATCCGTAGATGTCATTACCGGTCTTATCAAAGCCAACATTCCGACGCGTATGGCGTTTACCGTTTCGACCAAAACGGACTCGCGCACCATCCTTGACCAAGGCGGTGCTGAATCGCTGCTGGGTATGGGTGACATGTTGTTCATGCCAAACGGTTCAAACCATCCAGCGCGTGTTCACGGTGCGTTTGTTAACGATGACGAAGTGCATCGCGTGGTAAGTAACTGGAAAGCACGTGGCAAGCCGCAATACATTACAGAGATTACCAATGGCGACCAAGGCGCGGATGGCTTGTTGCCAGGCGAAGCACCGGAAGCCGGAGACGGCGAAGAGCTGGATCCATTGTTTGATCAGGTTGTTGAATTCGTGACAGAGTCAGTCGTGCATCGGTCTCTGGTGTACAGCGTCGCTTCAAAATCGGTTACAACCGCGCCGCGCGTATTGTTGAGCAACTCGAAATGCAGGGCATTGTTAGCCCACCAGGACATAACTCAAATCGTGAAGTGTTGGCGCCACCGCCTCCACCTCGAGATTGATTGGAAATAAGAATGAAAAAAATGTTGTTATCCCTGCTGCTGGTCGCTCCAGCAGTGTTGGCTTCTCCGCAGCAGGAATTGAATACTCGCCTTGCGAAACTAAACAGCTTTACTGCCGAATTCGACCAAGTAGTGACAAGCCCTGAGGGCGATGTGATCAGTGAAGGCGAGGGCACGCTCGCGATGAAGCGCCCGAACCTGTTCAACTGGGAAACCGTCACACCGGATGAGAACATTCTGATCTCTGACGGTAAGACCCTTTGGTATTACAGCCCGTTCATCGAACAAGTGACGGCGATGTGGTTGGACGACGCAACATCTCAAACCCCATTCGTGTTGCTGACACGTAACGACCCAAAAGATTGGAACAATTACGATGTCACCCAAAAGGGCAACACATTCACACTGTCGCCAAAACAAGCATCAAATCTTGGTGAGTTTGTGGTGAATGTTGAACCTAACGGTCACATTACTGAATTCTCTGTGGTTGAGCAGGACGGACAAACCAGCAAATTTGAGCTGGAAAATGTCAAGAATGTGTCGCCAAGTGCTTCGCTATTCAGCTTTACTGTTCCAGATGGTGTCGAGTTAGACGACCAGCGACAGTAATTAACCGCTATCGAGAGTAATCCGCGTGAGTAACTTAAGTCTGGACTTTGCAGACGATTTCCGCCCATTGGCCGCGCGTATGCGTCCGACAAATCTGGCCGAGTATATCGGCCAGAAACACCTTCTGTCTGAAGGTAAGCCGCTGCGCCGAGCTTTGGAGAGTGGTCACTTACATTCCATGATCCTTTGGGGACCACCAGGAACGGGTAAAACGACACTCGCGGAAGTGGCAGCTGGCTATGCCAACGCAGAGATTGAACGCGTATCTGCGGTAACGTCAGGCGTAAAAGACATCCGTCTGGCGATAGACAAAGCGAAAGAAAACCAGATGGTAGGGCGTCGTACGATTTTGTTCGTGGACGAGGTGCATCGCTTCAACAAAAGCCAGCAAGATGCGTTTCTGCCGCACATCGAAAACGGCACCATCACCTTTATCGGGGCGACCACTGAAAACCCGTCGTTTGAGCTAAACAACGCATTGTTGTCACGCGCTCGTGTATACAAACTCAATCTCTCGACAGTGAAGACATTCTTGAGGTTATCGAGCAGGCGTTGTCTGACAAGGCGCGTGGCCTTGGGAATGAAACGCTATTGTTCGACCAAGACGTGAAAGAGCAATTGGCGAACTTCACCTCCGGCGATGCGCGTATGACGCTCAACTACCTTGAGCTTCTTAGCGACATGGCAGAGGCTGACGCCAAAGGCCAAAAGCACATCACCCTCGAACTTCTCGCCGAAGTGGCGGGTGAGAAAATCGCTCGCTTCGATAACAAAGGCGACCTTTGGTACGACTTGATTTCTGCGTTCCATAAATCGGTACGTGGCTCAGACCCTGATGCCGCGCTGTATTGGTACGCCCGTATCATTACCGCTGGCGGCGACCCGCTGTATGTGGCGCGCCGTTTGTTAGCGATTGCGTCTGAAGATATCGGTAATGCAGATCCAAGGGCGATGGAAATTGCCATCAATGCGTGGGATTGTTTCACCCGTGTAGGTCCAGCAGAAGGCGAGCGTGCAATAGCGCAAGCGGCGGTTTACATGGCGTGTGCGGCAAAAAGTAACGCGGTTTACACTGCGTGGAAACAAGCCTTGTCGGATGCGCGTATGCATCCGGACTACGAAGTCCCTAACCATCTTCGTAACGCACCGACCACACTCATGAAAGAAATGGGGTACGGCGGTGGCTATCGTTATGCCCATGATGAGCCAAATGCTTATGCTGCGGGTGAGAGCTATTTCCCTGAAGAAATGAAAGGAACGCGCTACTACAATCCGGTAAATCGCGGCATGGAAATCAAAATCGCTGAGAAGTTGGCATTTCTTGAACAGTTAGACGCAAATAGCCCGCAAAAACGCTAGGAAACAGAGGGTATTTTGGGTATTGTTTAAACCCATAAAGCCCTGCTATTGCGGTAATGCGTCGAACGATATTCCCCCGGGCAAACCAATCATATTGACGTTGTCATAATAGTGCGTGGCAACGTCAACTTTTTTCAGGCACTGTTTAACGATTCACAGGATTAACATGCTGGATTCAAAACTACTTCGTACCGAGCTGGACGATACAGCTGAAAAACTGGCACGTCGTGGCTTCAAGCTTGACGTTGACACTCTCCGTAACCTGGAAGAAAAGCGCAAATCGCTGCAAGTTCGCACCGAAGAGCTGCAAGCTGAGCGTAACGCACGTTCCAAGTCCATCGGTCAAGCGAAGGCAAAAGGTGAAGACATCCAGCCACTACTGGCAGCAGTAGACAATCTGGGTGACGAGCTGAACAAAGCAAAAGCGGATCTGGCTGAACTGCAAGACCAACTGAACGATGTCATCATGGGTGTGCCAAACATCGCTGACGACGCTGTGCCAGTAGGTAAAGATGAGTCAGAGAACGTTGAAATCACCGTTTGGGGTGAGCCTAAGTCTTACGACTTCGAAGTGAAAGACCACGTTGATCTGGGCGAAATGTCTGGCGGTCTGGATTTCGCAAGCGCGGTTAAACTGTCTGGTTCACGCTTCATCGTGATGAAAGGCCAAATGGCGCGTTTGCACCGTGCAATCGCTCAGTTCATGCTGGACCTGCACACCACCGAACACGGTTATACAGAAATGTACGTACCGTACCTGGTTAACGCAGACAGCCTGTTCGGTACGGGTCAGCTGCCTAAGTTCGGTGAAGATCTGTTCCACACCAAGCCTGCTACTGAAGAAGGCGTAGGCATGTCACTGATCCCAACGGCAGAGGTTCCTCTGACCAACTTGGTTCGTGACGAAATCGTTGATGAAGCAGACCTGCCAATTCGCATGACTGCACACACGCCATGTTTCCGTTCAGAAGCGGGTTCTTACGGTCGTGATACTCGCGGTTTGATCCGTATGCACCAATTCGACAAAGTTGAGCTGGTACAAATCGTTAAGCCAGAAGACTCAATGGCGGCTCTGGAAGAACTGACTGGCCACGCTGAGAAAGTTCTGCAACTGCTGAACCTGCCTTACCGTAAAGTTATCCTGTGTACAGGTGACATGGGCTTCGGCTCTGCGAAGACTTACGATCTGGAAGTTTGGGTTCCTGCACAGAACACTTACCGTGAAATCTCTTCATGTTCTAACATGACTGATTTCCAAGCACGTCGCATGCAAGCGCGCTTCCGTCGTAAAGGCGAGAAGAAGCCTGAGCTGCTGCACACGCTGAACGGTTCAGGTCTGGCAGTTGGTCGTACCATGGTTGCTATCATGGAAAACTACCAGCAAGCTGACGGTCGTATCGAAGTGCCAGAAGTGCTGCGTCCATACATGGGTGGCCTTACCTACATTGGCTAATGCCAAATAGAATCTAAGAAAGCCGGCTCATGAGCCGGCTTTTTTTATACGTGTTTCTATTGCTGTTACCCATAGAGGATGCGCCAATTGTAGTGAGTTACCTGTTCAATATACTTTGGGCTCGACAGAAAAAATGTCGTGATAACAGCAATGGGTATCTTACTGATAAATCAAACTATTTGTCGTAACTATAACGTAAGTCACTAATTAAAAAGCGTTCTGTTATTTCCTTCTGAATTATTCGTCTAGTATTAGATATTAGAAATCTGTCTCATTCATCGAAGGGTAGTGCCGTATGCGAGTCAACAATCCTGTAACAGACAAGGAAATCCGATTTCCTGTCGATTACAACTTACTATCCACAACGGATACACGCGGGATCATTAAATACGTTAGTGACGAATTCTGCGAAGTCGCGGGTTACACACGAGAAGAGTTGATTGGACAACCTCATAACATGGTCCGACACCCGTCTATGCCGCCAGCTGCGTTCCAGAACATGTGGGATTACATAAAAGCGGGTCGATCATGGATGGGGATGGTTAAAAACCGTTCAAAAAACGGCGACCATTACTGGGTAAATGCGTTTGCCTCTCCGATAAAACAAAACGGTCAAATCGTAGAGTATCAATCAGTACGTATGGTACCCGACCGTAAAGCGGTTGACCGCGCTGAAAAGGTGTACCCACAGCTTTTGGCTGGTAAAACACCCTCTGCGCTGAAAATGCCGAGAAGCCGCTTGTGGCAGCGCGCATTAATGTGGTTTGTGCCTGGTGCTATTTTAGCGGGCGCAGCAGGCTTTTTCGCAGGTTTTGCTGCAACTGTCGCGGTGCAATTCCTTTGGTCTGTGATTGCAGTATTTATGCTGACACGCCGATTAGAGAACGTGACTAAGCTAGCCAGAGAAGCCTATGATAACCCATTGATGGAATACCTCTACAACGGTGCCATTGATGATGTCTCTGAAGTCGAATTAGCCTTGAAGATGCGTGCCGCAGAGCTTAATGCTGTTGTTGGTCGTATCATGGATGGCAGTGACCAAGTGCTGGCTGCTGCAAACCTAGCGAAAGAGAACGGTCAGCGCACCTCTGACAACCTCGACCGTCAAAACGCAGAGACTGACCAAATTGCTGCTGCAATCAACGAAATGTCAGCCACGGCGAATGACATGTCTGGTAACACGCAAGGTGCATCCGACGCGGCGACGGAAGCGCAAGACGCGACGCTCGCAGGGATGGAGACTGTCGGTAAAACCGTTGATGCTATCCAGAACTTGGCGCAGCAGCTTAGCGATGCTTCTAGCGTGATTTCAGAACTGGAAGAACACGGTAAACGCATCGGCGCGGTATCTGATGTTATCCAAGGCATCGCAGAACAAACTAACCTGCTGGCACTTAACGCCGCGATTGAGGCAGCGCGTGCTGGTGAGCAAGGTCGAGGCTTTGCGGTGGTAGCAGACGAAGTACGTGCACTGGCACAACGCACCCAAGAATCGACATCAGAAATCCAAGATGTGATTTCGCAAATCCAAAACGGTACACAACAAGCAGTAGACGCGATGGCGCGCGGTACAACGCTCTCTGAAGAGTGTGTGGCAAGTGCAGGTCAAGCCGGTGATGTACTGCGCCGTTCACAAGAACTGGTTGCTGATATCAATGACAGAAACCATCAAATCGCGACGGCGGTTCAAGAGCAGGCCGCGGTGTCGAATGAGATGAACGGCAACATCCAGTCGGTGTCTGAACTGTCACAACACACTATCAACATTGCACGTGAGTCAGTGATGGAAGCTGAGCAGCTTTACTCTGCATTGGAAGAGCAAAAACGCTTGGTGACCCAGTTCAGACGAACAGGTTAAGTACTTCACAACAAAACTAAAAGGCCAGCAATGCTGGCCTTTTTTACGTCTATCGAACCCTATTTAACGGCAATCGCTTTGATAGGTTGTTCGATGATGGTGGCATGTTTTTCTGTGGTCAGTGCCATCAACTCACCATCAAATAAGTGCAAAAGAATCACACTTAAGTCCTGACTGATTTTCGCCAAAGAAGACGCTGGAATTTCACCTTCTGTGGCATTGATGACCGAATCAAAGCGGTGGTCAACGCGATCAAACGCCAGTGACACGTCCGCATTACAGATCAAAGAAAGCTGGTGCATGCGTTTTTGCAGAATGCGGCTTTGTAAGTTCACAGACTGCCAAGCTGCCGTTTTTCCGTCCATAAGGCGAGTTACCGCCTGTTCAAAGCGAAGTTGCGCTTCTTTGGTGTCAATCCAGGTTTGCCAGAATGCCTGATATTCCTCATAAAGCGTGTCTTCACCCGTTTCACTGATGTACGAGCGAGTGATTTCATCAATGATATAGATGAGGTGATCAGACGTGCGGTGGTGAATAGCAATCCACGCAGGCTTAGATTGTGTTGGCAGGGCGGCTAACGCTTGATCCATGCGAGACCCAAGAACACGAAAGAGTGGGCGTTGCGCTGAGGTACACTCTTTTTGCATGTCTTCACAAAATGCACTGATTTCATCGCGTGCCTTTGATGCTTGAGGTGCTTGCGGACAACGCGCATAACGCACGTTGTGGTCATGCAGCATCCAAAGAAGTGTGCGAAGAGAGCGCATTTGCGATTTATATTGTTCTTGGCGTGACTGACGTGTGCTTGATAACCCTTTTGTGGCTTGAATGAGCCAGTTTGGTGTTAGTGCTGTGAGCAATGACATATCTTTTCCTCCGTTCCGAGCCTGATCTCGTACTGCAGAGTGCATGCCAAAACGTAAAGTCCTTTAAATACAGTAATGTAGAGGTTATATATGAAAGTGTGTGCTCGGATTTGAAGCAACACTGACCCAAAGCAGTGCAAAAACTGTGATCTGTGTTGCTCGATGGTTGGTTTGGTATACAAGTGGTGTCTAGATGGGGCACGGTAGAAAACAAAAAAGGAGCCAATCGGCTCCTTTTCTTTAGCTTGTGAAATTACATCACACGCATACCAGGCTGTGCACCTTCGTGAGGTTCCAGCAGCCACAGGTCTTTACCACCAGGCCAGCTGCCAGGATCATGCCTTCTGACATGCCGAACTTCATCTTACGTGGCTTCAGGTTCGCAACAACTACGGTGTACTTACCAATTAGATCTTCTGGGTTGTACGCAGATTTGATGCCAGAGAATACCTGACGCGTTTCACCGCCGATGTCCAGTTGGAACTTCAGCAGTTTGTCTGCTTTAGGCACAGATTCACATGAGATGATTTTCGCAATGCGCAGGTCAACTTTCGCAAAGTCATCGAACTCGATTTCTGGTGCGATAGGCTCATCCGCCAGCGGACCTTTTGCTTTTTCTGCTACGGCTTTCTCAGCGGCTGCATCTTCTTTAGATGCTTCAACCATGGCTTCAACGTTCTTAGGATCGATGCGGTTGAACAGGGCTTTGAACGCGCTAACCTTATGCGCTGTCAGTGGCTGAGCAACGCCTTCCCAAGACATTGTTTCGTTCAGGAATGCTTCTGAGCGTGCAGCCAGTTCTGGCATAACAGGCTTCAGGTAAGTCATCAGTACGCGGAACAGGTTGATGCCCATGGTACAGATAGCTTGAAGCTCAGCGTCTTTGCCTTCTTCTTTCGCAACAACCCAAGGTGCTTTCTCATCCACGTACTGGTTCGCTTTGTCAGCCAGTGCCATGATTTCACGGATTGCACGGTTGTATTCACGCTTCTCGTACAGATCGCCAATGCGCTCTGCCGCTTCAGCAAACTCAGCGTACAGTGCTGGTTCTGCACATTCAGCAGACAGCATGCCGTCGAAACGCTTAGCGATGAAACCGGCGTTACGTGACGCCAAGTTAACCACTTTGTTCACGATGTCTGAGTTAACACGTTGAACGAAATCTTCCAGGTTCAGGTCAAGATCGTCGATACGGTTGTTCAGTTTCGCGGTGTAGTAGTAACGCAGACATTCTGGGTCTAGGTGTTTCAGGTAAGTGCTCGCTTTGATGAACGTACCTTTAGACTTAGACATTTTCGCGCCGTTTACCGTAACGTAGCCGTGAACGAATACGTTGGTAGGCTTACGGAAACCTGAGCCTTCCAGCATTGCTGGCCAGAACAGGCTGTGGAAGTAAACAATGTCTTTACCAATGAAGTGGTAAAGCTCTGCGTCGCTGTCTTTCTTCCAGTATTCGTCGAAGTCTACTGCGCTGTTTTTGTCACAGTAGTTTTTGAACGAGCCCATGTAACCGATAGGTGCGTCCAACCATACGTAGAAGTATTTGCCTGGTTCGCCTGGGATTTCGAAGCCGAAGTATGGTGCGTCACGAGAGATGTCCCACTGTTGCAGGCCAGACTCGAACCACTCGTTCATCTTGTTTGCCATTTCTTCTTGCAGCGCACCAGACTTGGTCCACGCTTGCAGCATGTCACCAAACTGTGGCAGGTCGAAGAAGAAGTGCACAGAATCTTTCATGACAGGAGTAGCACCGCTCACCGCTGATTTTGGATTGATCAGATCGGTAGGCTGTACGTTTCACCACAGTTGTCACAGTTATCGCCGTATTGGTCTTCTGCTTTACATTTCGGGCACGTGCCTTTTACGAAACGGTCTGGCAGGAACATTTCTTTTTCTGGGTCGAACAGCTGTGAAATGGTGCGGCTGTTGATGAAACCGTTGTTTTTCAGCTGGGTGTAGATGTACGACGCCAGTTCACGGTTCTCATCGCTGTGAGTGCTGTGATAGTTATCAAAGCTGATGTCAAAGCCTGCGAAATCTGCTTCGTGCTCTTTTTGCATTTCAGCAATCATGGCTTCAGGCTCAATACCCAGTTGCTGAGCTTTCAGCATGATAGGGGTACCGTGTGCATCGTCTGCACAGATGAAGTTTACAGTGTTGCCACGCAGGCGCTGGTAACGCACCCATACGTCTGCCTGAATATGCTCTAGCATATGACCCAAATGGATTGAGCCATTTGCGTAAGGCAGGGCACAGGTAACCAGAATTTTACGTTGGTTTGCAGCCATAATTTAGATTGTTCGCTTTTGACAAATGAATCGGATGAATGCCGCAAATCTTACCTGATACGCGTTGGAAAGCCTAGCTTTCGCAGTGGTATTCCCGGTTAACGGGCTTAATTCATGTTTGAGCACGAAAACCGTGTGAATCCGCGGAAAATTCATTAGGCTAAAAGAAGTTTCACATTTCCAAGTCGGAGAGCCTTCCCACTATGTTTTTTGGCCGTGATAAAAACCAACTCGCAGAGTTGAATGACGTCATCTCACTTCTAAATCAATTCGAGCATTCCGCATTGGTTGCTGATTGGGCAAGCCATAAAGGCTTGGTAACGCAATCCAAAAAAGGGGATGTTTCTGTCACGTTTCCCTTTGCTGCGAATGACCTTATTCAGTCCCTGAACGAATGGCTAGAAGCGAAAAAAGAAGCGGGAGAGGATATTCCAGATATCGCCATCACATCGCGTGTTGCACCCATCAAAGCAGGCGATAAAGCCCTACTGAAAGGGGTGAAGAACTTGCTGGTGGTGAGTTCAGCAAAAGGTGGTGTGGGCAAGTCCACTACCTCAGTGAATCTGGCGTTGGCGTTGAAAGCACAAGGTGCAAAGGTCGGTATTCTTGATGCCGATATCTATGGGCCGTCATTGCCAATTATGCTCGGCACCAAGGGTAAGCAACCTATTACGCTCGATGGCAAGTTGATGGAACCGATTGAAGCGCACGGTCTGTACAGTAACTCCATCGGCTATTTGGTGCCGGATGAAGATGCCATGGTGTGGCGCGGGCCGATGGCTTCTAAAGCATTCGCTCAACTTGTTAATGAAACCCGTTGGCCTGACATCGACTATTTGATTGTCGATATGCCACCGGGCACCGGTGATATTCAACTCAGCCTTGCTCAGCAATTCCCTGTCACGGCAGCCGTCGTTGTGACAACGCCACAGGACTTGGCATTGGCCGATGCTATTAAGGGCGTCGCAATGTTTGAAAAAGTCGCGGTCCCGGTACTCGGGGTCGTGGAAAACATGAGCTACCATATCTGCAGCCAGTGTGGTCATCATGAAGCTATTTTTGGTCACGGTGGGGCGGTGAAGATAGCAGAGCAATATGGATTATCTTTGCTCGGTCAGGTGCCTTTGCATATCCAAATCCGCGAGGATATTGATGCCGGTAACCCGACGGTTGAATCTGCCTCGGAAAGTGAGTTCTCGACCATTTATAAGCAGCTTGCTTTGAATGTTGCCAGCCAATTGTATTGGCGTGGCGATGTGGCGGCTGAATCTATCGCGATCACGACAGTGAGCTGACGCGCTTTTCTTCAATCGTCCTATGGAGTTGAACAATGCGCATTCAATGTGATGAAACTTTGGGCATCTTGCTTTAGTTTGAGACTTTTATCACAAATTTAGATAGAAAGCGCGAGTTCAACTCCCTATAATCAGGCGGTTTATTTCTCGCCATATTTCCGGGTATTCATTTATGAGTGACAACAACCAATGTGTCATTATCGGTATCGCAGGTGCTTCTGCATCCGGTAAAAGTTTGATCGCCAGTACAATCTATCAGGAACTAAAAGAAAAAGTGGGCGATCACCAGATCGGTGTTATCACGGAAGACCGCTACTATCGCGACCAAGGTCACCTCAGCATGGAAGACCGCGTCAAGACGAACTACGACCACCCGCAGGCGCTTGACCATGATCTGCTGTGTAAGCACCTTAATGAGCTCATGGAAGGCAAATCAGTAGAAGTACCACAGTACAGCTACTCAGAGCATACCCGTATGGAAGAAACCACCACAATGACACCGAAGAAAGTGATCATTCTGGAAGGTATTCTTCTGCTGACTGATCCGCGTCTACGTGACATCATGCACGCCAGCATTTTCATGGACACTCCTTTGGATATCTGTCTTCTTCGCCGTGTTAAACGCGACGTTGCAGAGCGTGGCCGTACTATGGATTCAGTGTTGGAACAGTACCAAAAGACTGTTCGCCCAATGTTCATGCAGTTCATTGAGCCTTCAAAGCAATACGCGGACATTATCGTTCCTCGTGGCGGTAAAAACCGTATCGCGATTGACGTGCTAAAAGCACACATCGCGAAACTGCTAAAAGCATAAACAAGAGAGCCGGACGAAAGTCCGGCTTTTTTTATACCTGTCGAACGACAAAATGTGACTTTTTTGCTCGATAAACAATACACATTTTAAATAGTGAGTATCGGGCGATATACCCAAGTATTCTGAATCCAACCCTCTTCAGATTGCTTGGGTATATTCTTGAAATTGCATCATTTGCAGCAACATTTTCCTCGCTGATTCGTTAAGATAGTTGCAATTTGTTTTGTCGCCTTTCATAAGGAACTGATTACCATCATGAAAAAGCTTCTCTACATCCTTCTTGGCTTGGTGCTTTTGGTTGTCATCGCCATTGGTGTCATTGTCGCCGTGATAAACCCTAATGACTTTAAACCGTTGATTGCGGATGAAGTGAAAAAAGCAACGGGGAGAGAGTTGGTTATTGATGGCGATATCAGCTGGCGTTTTTGGCCAAGTCTTGGCTTGTCGGTTGAAAAGCTGGCCTTCAAAAACCCACAAGGTTTTGCAGAACCTGACATGCTGAAGCTGGATAAAGCAGAGATGTCAGTTGCCGTAACGCCTTTGCTTTCAGACCAATTGGATATCGGCGTAGTGAGTCTTTACGGCGCACATGTGTTTATTCAAACCCTGCCAAACGGTGTCAGCAACTTGGATGGCCTTTCTGGCGAACCAACGACAACTGAAGACACCGCAAATAACCAGACTGCGCCAGCGCAAGCTGAAAGCGCACCTGCGGATACCAAGCCTGCGAAAGCATGGACAATCACCATTGGCGGATTGGATATTGTGGATGCCAGCGCAACCGTGCGTGATGACAAAGCGCATACTCAAAGCGAAATTTCATCGTTGAACCTGAACATTGGCAAGCTGGAAACGGGCGTTTGGGTGCCGATTGATTTTGATGTTACGGGCAAACAAAACGCGCTGACCTTTAATGCCAAGGGCAGTGCAGAAGCCATGATTGACAAAGAAATCATGAAATCTCAGCTGCGTAAACTGGCTTTAACCGCGAGTGCGTCTGATGCACAGATGAAGCTGGAAAGTGCCACCATCAACGCTGACCAATTGGGCTTGGGCGTTCCAATGGCACTGAGCTTTGAAGCAAAAGGCAACGCGAACGAGATGGCATTCGATGCCAAAGGCAAGACGTCGCTGAGAGTGGATGAAGCCATCTCGCTGATTTCAGCCACAGATATGGAGCTAAACACTCAGGTGTCAGGGAAAGGCCTGCCGCGCCCAGAAATGAAGATTGGCTTCAATGGCGATATCGAGTTCGATAACAAAGCGAAGAAAGCCGCGCTAACCAACATGAAAGCCTCGGTTGATGAGCTGAATGTCGATGGTGAAGCGAGCGTAGTCTTAGCGGATATCCCGAAAGTACGCTTTGATGTTCACAGTCCAAAAATCGACGTTGATGCGTTCCTAGGTACCAAATCTGCGCCTGCGGAGAAACCTGCAAGCAGCGGTGGTAGCGCGGGAGACAAACCCGCTGCACCTGCCAAGAAACAACCGCTGAGCGAGGTTGAACCTGATCTGTCTGCGCTGAAAGGACTGGATATTGCGGGTGTCATCACCATTGATGATTTTATCGCGAGCAATGTGCAAGTGACTGATGTGATGGCGAACTTTGCGGTTAATCGCGGCAAGGTCGCTATCAATCAATTCGATGCCAAGCTTTATGGCGGCACCATCAATGCAAAAGGTAGTTTGGACGCAACGGTGTCACCTGCCCGTTATCAAGCGACCAAAGGCATTAAAAACGTTGAAGTACAACCACTGCTCATGGCGGCTGCAAACCAAGATATGCTATCTGGTAAAGGCAGCATTGATGTCAACGTTAGCGGTGTGGGCCTGTCTGAAAAACGTCTGCGCAGCGGCATTACGGGTACCGTAGCGATTAACTTCGCGGATGGTTCGATAAACGGCATCAACATTCCTGAAATGATCCGTGAAGCCAAAGCAACGTTGAAAGGTCAGCGTGCGGAGTATGTGGAAGAGACCCGCAAGACCGACTTCAGTGGCATGAGCGCAACCTTCAACTTGGGCAAAGGCATTGCGTCAACGCGTAACTTGAAGATGGAAGCTCCAGCTCTGCGTGTTCATAGCGAAGGTCAAACTAACCTGCTGAACGAAACACTGGACTTTAATGTGTTCGTTTCAGTGGTTGGCACCAGTAAAGGTCAAGGCGGTAAAGACATTGACGAGCTGAAAGATCTGACCATTCCTGTGAAGATCAACGGCACTTGGCAAGCCCCCGGCTATGAGCTGGATGTGAAGGCACTGCTTTCAAGCAACAAAGTGCTGGAAGAGAAAGCGAGAAAAGAAGCTGAGCGCGGATTGAAGAAGTTGTTGGGCGATAAAGCCGAAGACGACAAGGTCAAGCAAGTAACGGACAAACTGCTTAAAGGCTTGTTCAACTAAGCGTTATAAAGTTTTATAAAGAAAGCCACCTAGTGTGGCTTTCTTTTTTATGCCTAATCAGCAAGTTAAACGCACCTCGAATCAGCCGAACCTCTCGTGTCTGCCTATACTGTTGTCTAAGAAAGTTTATAAAACGAGACAGCCATAGACAACGCGCTAGCAAGGACGGCCAGATGACAACACGCCTGTTCATACTACTTTCTCTCTTTTTGTGCTTCCCGGCATCGGCAAAGGACAGCTTTAAGGTGTGCTGGAGCCATTACGTGGGGTGGGAGCCATGGCACTACGTTGATACGAGTGGGACACTCAAACGATGGGCAGAAAAGTACGGCATTGATGTCTCCATTGAGCGCGTCGATGATTACGTGGATTCTCTTGAACGATTTACCAATGGCGAGTTTGATGCTTGCACCATGACCCAGATGGATGCGTTAGCGTTTCCCGTAGCCCAAGGCGTCGATACCAGTGTGTTGATTGTCGGCGATTACAGCAACGGGAATGATGGCCTTGTCAGTCATGAAGCCAAGACAGTGCCAGACATCAAAGGCAGTAACGTCTTGTTGGTAAAATACTCTGTTTCTCATTATTTGCTTAACCGGGCTTTGTCGAAGTCAAAAATGACCGAAAATGATGTTGAGATTGTCGACACGTCTGATGCCTTGATTTTAGAGGCCTTTAGCAAGGACAAAGGCGTCAATATGGTGACATGGAACCCCATTTTACAGCGTGCTGTGGGAGAGACCGATGCCAATGTCCTGTTTGATTCCTCTCAATTGCCGGGCGAAATTTTAGATGTCATGGTGGTGAAAACTGGCGGCGATGAGAGGCTCAACAAAGTGCTGGTTGGAGCATGGTTTGAAGTGATGGAAAAGCTTCAGCGCGAGGACAAAGCCGTACTTTCTGCCATGGCGGAAAGCGCAGGCGTCACCTTGGTGTCTATCATCAAACAACTTGATGCAACCAAGATGTTTTACAGCCCAAGAAAGGCGGTTCGAATTGCTCAAAGTAACTCACTGTTTAAGGCCATGAATAATGTGCGGGCGTTTTGTTTTGAACAAGGTTTGATGGGTGATATCGAGGATGTCGATGCGTTAGGAATTTCGTTTCCATCCGGAAAAGTGCTTGGGGACTCTGAGAATATCAAACTGAGGTTTGATAGCCGGTACATGGAAATGGCGGTAAACAACCAACTTTGAGTTGAGAAAGATTAAATGGGAGCAAAGGCAAAAACCTTTGCTCTTTTTCCGTTAAGCGCGTGCTTTTTTCTTCGTTTTCTCGTGCTTTAGCATGTCTTGCAACGCTGCCAACAAGTCAACAGCAGACAACATGCCGACAAGTGCGTCGGTTTTGTCTAGCACAGGCAAGGCACCGACATTGTGCGCCATCAGTGTCTTATTCGCTTTTGACAGGGTTTCATAGGTGCGGCAGGTAATGACATCTTTTTCCATAACATCGCCAACCGTGAGGTCGTCAGATAGAAGGTAGGGATGTTCGATGTCGGGCGCTTCATCTGCCCAGTTTGGACGGCGTAATTGCCGATCACTGATAATCCCAACCAGTTGCTCGTCTTCCATCACAGGGAGGTGTCGAATGTCTTCATCTCGCATGAGGAAGTAGCTTCCCGAACGCCCATTTGAGGGGTAATAGTAATGAGTTTACGTGTCATATAGTCTGATACTTTTCCTGGCATCCTATTTTTTCTCCTCTTTAATCATCTCACTTTAAAACCTACAAAAAGTAGGGTTGAAATGTTGAGAGCCAGAGCACAAAAATCCCGTGGCGATATCGAAACTCCGTAACGAAATATTTTCTAATTCGTACAGAGGAAGATAGTATTCACGCTGATAACGATAATGATTTAGGAAGTAGTAATGGATTCAATTTCTCAAGCGGCTTTGGGGGCGGCGGTTGCTGGACTGGTTGCAGGAAAGCGTTGTACGCCAACGGTTTTGCTTGCTGGTGCGGCATTAGGAACCTTGCCTGACTTGGATGTTTTGCTCGATTATGGCGACCCCATTTCCAACATGATCAAGCACCGAGGCTTCAGTCACTCGCTGTTTGTTCTGATCCCATTTGCCGTCGCACTTTCTTTGGTTTGGAAACGTTTTGTAGCGACATCATGGCCTCTTTGGCAATTGATGACACTGATTACGCTTGCGCTAACCACGCACCCAATTTTGGACTCCTTTACTACCTACGGCACGCAACTGTTCTGGCCATTAGCTGTGCCACCGGTTTCTATTTCCAGCATCTTTATTATCGATCCGCTTTATACCGTGCCATTACTTGTGCCTGTGCTAGCGGCGTTCATTTGGCGAAGCAAGCAGCGAAGCTGTGCGGCGTCGGTCTTGCGTTGTCTTCCCTCTATTTGTGTTGGTCGCTGATTGCGATGGGAATCATTAAAGACCGTGTGGAAGACAACGTGGCAGGTACACACCTTGAGGGTCAGCCAGTGTTTGTTGCACCCACTCCACTCAACACCGTGCTTTGGCGCATAGTAGTGTTGGATGGCGATAAATACTGGGAAGGCTTAGCGTCTCTGAAGGATGAAGACCCAACCATTGATTGGATGCCCATGGAGAAAGGCAATTGGCCATTCCCAGCCAAACCAAAGCTTCTGGATGATTTTGAGTACTTCACCAATGACTTTGTCCGCTTCCAGCAAGAAGGGAAGGATCTGACCATGACGGATTTGCGTTTGGGCATGGCCATGTACCAACCGTTTAAATTCGTGGTGGCGCAAAAGGGCGAGGATCAAGTCTGGCACGTCGTTGAGCCTGAGCAGGTTGACCCAGGCCCAGTCTTACCAAGACAAATTCCAGCGTTGTGGATGCGACTACTTGGCTGGCAGAGTATTGATGCCATGCTGTGTAATGAGAACGACTGTTTTCGGGACGGTTAAACAACAAGGGCTCCAAACGGAGCCCTTGTTGTTTTTCGCGAGGCAGTATTACCAGTCGATGCCTTTACGCACTTTCACGCCGGCTTCAAAAGCATGTTTGACGTTACGTACCTCAGAGACGGTATCTGCCATTTCCGTGAGTGTGCGATGCGCAGCGCGGCCAGTGATAATGACCGACTGTTCACTTGGACGGTTTTCCAATGCCGTGACGACTTCATCCAGTTCGACATAACCGTAGGTCACCATGTAGGTCATTTCATCAAGCAGAATGACATCGTAGCTTGGGTCCGCTAGCATTCGCTTACATTCTTGCCACACTTCTTGTGCCGCGCGTGTATCGCCTTCTTTGTCTTGCGTATCCCACGTAAAGCCAGTTGCCATTACATGGAACTCAACGCCGCATTGTTGCAGCAGATTTCGCTCACCACACTCCCATGTGCCTTTAATGAACTGGGCAACACCACACTTTTGTCCGTGACCCGTTGCGCGGGTGATCATGCCAAACCCTGAGGTTGATTTTCCTTTCCCGTTGCCGGTGATGACCAGCAGCAGGCCTTTTTCAATTTGAGCCGCGGCGACGCGTTCATCCACTTGTTCTTTGACTTTCTGTTGGCGGGCTTTGTAGCGATCGTCGCTCATTGTCGGGTCCTTTAATTCAAATAGCTGATTTCTATGCGCTGCTTTCGCGAATGGATCACAACATACCAAAACCAATTTTTATTGGAAGCGTGAACCGAAAGTAAATCTGAGTAAATCGCTATGGTATTTCAAATCGTATGTTAATCCGTCAACTACAATCACTCAGAACGCAACATAAGGGGATAGCATAATGAAATCGTTAGGATGGCTGGTTTTAGGTTTGTCTTTGAATGCAACGGCGGGTGAAGTCGTCAACTATCAAGCCGATGGCATGGACTTAGAAGGCTACTATGCCGCAGCACAAGGGACGCCAAAAGGCTCAGTACTGTTGATTCATGACTGGGATGGCTTGACTGGCTATGAGCAAAAACGCGTCGATATGCTTTCCTCCATGGGTTACAACACCTTTGCAGTAGACTTGTATGGCAAGGGAAACCGTCCGGTTGAAACCAGTGCGAAAAAAGCTGAGGTGGGCAAGCTTTATAAAGATCGAGAGAAAATGCGCGGCCTTATTTTGGCGGGGTTAAACCGAGCAAGAGCAATGGGGGTTGAAGATGTGGTGGTCGCGGGCTATTGCTTTGGCGGCGCGGCGACACTCGAGCTTGCCCGGTCGGGTAAAGGTGACGGTGTAAAAGGGTATGCAACGTTCCACGGCGGCCTGAAAACACCGGCGAACCAAAGCTACCCTGAAAATACTGCACCCATCTTTGTCTCTCATGGTGGCGCGGATAAAGGGATCCCAATGACGGATGTAGCTGACCTATCTGTTCAACTTGAACAAGCGAACGTGCCTTATCTGATTGAAGTGTACTCTGGGGCGCCTCATGCCTTTACGGTGTTTGATTCCAACCGTTATCGCGAAGCGGCAGACAAACAGTCGTGGGCTACCTTCAGCGAATTTCTCGAAGCCAACCTTTAAAGGCTAGCGGTAAGCGAGTGCCACAAAGGTTAAGATCCATCAAATGAGGCGGCAGTTCTTGTTGTTTGTTGTCTGACAAATCATGGTGCTACAGACGTCAGTCTGCTAGATTGGCATGAGTAAAAGTTGTCAGACAAGACAGGATGTCGCCTCACTATGAAAAATCACCAAGCCAAAAAGATCCTCGTTGTATGTATGGGAAACATTTGCCGTTCTCCGACCGGAGAAGCCGTGCTAAGGCAAAAGGCGAGTGAGCGTGGCATCGACGTGTTTGTCGACTCTGCGGGCACCATTGGATACCACGAAGCTCTAAACCGGATGCCAGAAGCCGAGCAGCGGGTGAAGCGCGCGGCTATGACTTCTCAGGGATTTACTCTCGCCCCGTGGTAATGGAAGACTTTGAACGCTTTGACATGATTCTGGCTTCAGATAAAGCCAACCTCGCTGACCTTCTCGATGACTGCCCAAAACAATACCGTGACAAAGTCTCTTTGTTTTTAAGCCATGGTGATTCCAAGCTGGATGAAATTCCCGACCCTTACTTTGGGGCAGGAAGAGGCTTTGAGCTGGTGTTAGATTTGATTGAAGACGCCAGTGACAGCATTTTGGATAAGTGCCAGTAGCGTTTGAATTTTCACCTATATTGAAAAGCCTGTCCCTGTCAGGCTTTTCTTTTTCTTGCCTGCATTTGCTAAACACTGAGCAAACTCACGGTATAACCCTTGTTTAAAATAGTTTGCTCTTATAAATTTAGGATCTATAGCTGCCATTTTAGTTTGAGGTAAGGGATTGAAACTTCAACAGCTCAAATATCTTAAAGCGATAAAGGACAACAATCTGAATGTGTCCGCTGCTTCACAATCGCTTTTCACTACGCAACCAGGCGTCAGCAAGCAAGTAGGGTTGCTTGAAAAAGAGCTGGGTGTTCGCATCTTTGAACGCCGCGGTAAGAACCTGAGTGGTATCACACCGATAGGCGAGCGCATTCTGGAGCAGGTCGAGCGCATGCTTGCCTTGGAGCAGAAGATCAAAGCATTGGCGAACGAACACTTGGATCCAAGTGTAGGCACGCTGAACATATACACCACGCACACCATTGCGCGTTACCTGCTGCCAAACAGTGTGTCTTACTTCACCCGTAAGTACCCAAACATTAACTTCCACCTGCATCCGACACTGCCGTTGCAAACCAAGGGCGTGATCAGCAAGGGCCATTCAGACTTTTCTATCGTGGCGCATGATGTGGGCTTGGACAATGACTTGATTGTGTTGCCAGCATACCGTTGGACTCTGGGTCTGGTTGTGCCAGAAGATCATCCATTGGCTGACATTTCGAAGCCGACACTCAAGCAATTGGCTGAATACCCAATCTTGAGTTACGAGCCGGGTGCGACGGGGCGTCGTACACAAGATGAAGCGTTTGAGCGAGAAGGATTGTCGCCGAACTACTTCATGACGGTGATGGATGCGGACGTGATCAAGCGTTATGTTCAGCTCGGCTTTGGTATCGGTATTGTGTCATCACTGGCAGCGCGAGATATCAAAAACACTGGGCTTAAGTACATTAACCTTGACCACTTGTTCGAGCCGTCGAATGCGTGGATTTGTTTCTCGAAAGACATCCTGCTGCAAAACTACATGTACGATTTCTTGACCTCATTCTCGCCGCATCTCACCAAAACTTTGATGGAAAATGTGTTGATGCAAAACAGCAGTGAGAAAGTGGACACCTTGTTCGAAGGGCTTGAACTCCCGGTTTACTGACGAACATCGAATAGAAAAAAACGCCAGCGACATGCTGCGTTTTCGTTTGTAGGCTAAGGCTACTGACCATCATTTTCCGGTGGTGTACGAATCACTCTGCCCTGATTGTTATTCACCTCAGGGTGGTCAACCAGCAAGTGTTTTCTAATCGCTGGTGGCACAGGTTCATTCTCCGGGTGGTGATGGTGGTATATCGGCGTTTTAGGTCGATATACATGATGAGGTCGGTCACCTTCTATGACGGTGTCGGGAATGCGTTTCCCAATAATGATTTCGATGGCCGTCATTGGGTCGGACTCATCAACCTCAACCACTTGGGTTTCTGTGACCTCTTCGGCTGCACTCAGTGAAAATGCATAGCCACCCAAAAGGATTGGCACAAACACGAGTGCAAGTCGACGAAGCACTTTAGAGTTCAGATCTGCAAAATGCATCTTTCCCCCCTAGGCCATTGAGCCATTGTCTCTGTTGTCGCGCGCCGCGATGAAGCCATAGAAAATATAGCCAAACAGCGTCAAGATTGCGCCATAGAAGACGGCCGATTGACCACAGGCGTAGACGCCATAAATACTGTAAACCACCGCCAAGGTGCCGATGAGTGCGCCCGTTTGGTATTCCTTCTTGCTGACATTTTTCTTGCGAAGGATCACTTCGAGACCCGTCAGTGACAGAATGTACGGCACCATGTTGATAAATACCGCCAAGTTAAGCAGGACGTTAAACTGATTTACGAGGTTTGGCGAAATGGTCATGAGTGCGAGTGCCAGCTCCAGACCTAGCATGATTAACATGCCTTTGATAGGTGCGTCTGCTTTGTTTACCTCACCAAATACTTTTGGGAAAAGCTTGATGTCTGCTGCGGCTTTTGACACTTGCGCATTCGTGAACTGCCAACCCAGCAAAGAGCCGATACAGGCGATAACAGCCAAGGCTGTGATGATGCTACCGACCGTTTCGTTAAACATATAGGTATAAACCAGACCAAATGGCGCGTCCGATTTCGCAAGTTCAGCGTTTGGAATAATGCCTTGAATCACCGAGGTGGAAGCGATATACACAATGGCGGTAAAGCTGGTGGCGAGCATACATGCCAAGGGGACATTCTTTTCGGGGTTTTCAACGGCCCCCGAGTTAGCCCCTGCAGACTCTATCCCGAGAAACGCCCAGAGCGTCAAAGCAATACCCGATGATATCGCGGTGATGTTCGTGTCTTGGTGCGGGTTCCATGCTTCTGCAAACACGTCTGGTTTAAACCAAAACCAACCCGCGATAGAAAGACCCACCACAGGAATAATGATACCCCATACGGTAATTGCCGAAATTTGCCCTGTGATTTTTGGTCCCCAAAAGTTGGCTACCATGGTCACGACAAGGATCGCGACAACGGCAATGAAAGTGTGGATAGGGGTGGTTTTAATCCAAGGGAAAAACGGTACTAAGTAACCGGCTGCCGAAACGGCAATTGCAACCGCACTGATTACGAGGCAGACGTAGTAAGTGTAAGAGGCGATAAAAAACGAGGATTTTCCGTGTGCTTCGTTAGCATACGCAGACATACCACCGTCTTTGTTGCAGTACATACCGCACTTTGCAAAGGCATAAGCGATACACATCGCACCAATTGCGGTCACTATCCACGAAAGCAGGGAAATCGCCCCTGTCTGCGCCAAACTGGCCGGCAGCATTATGATGCCTGACCCCATCATGTTGACCGTCACTATGGTAGTGAGGCCAACCAATCCCATTTTGTTTCCTGATGCCATGCTTGTTCTCCACCGCTTGGGCTTTACTTGATATGCGGAAATGAGTTTCTTCCATGCACTGCCTCTACAGAGCATATAAGAGTCGCGCAAAAATGTGACATTTCTCGTGCTACAGAAAATTGCACGAGCCGTCGAAATGAAAGTAGATGCTGGGGCAGGGGAGGTTTGAATCGTTTACAAGACAGAGTGATAGATCAAATCACAGAAAATTGTGATCAATGCAGTTGTAGGGTCGAACCGTTTTCTTTTTTTTCATAGTTGCTCTTTTGCGACTTTGCGTTGCTATGCTCTCTTCTATGGTGAATGAGTCTCAATAAACATTTGAGCGTTCTCTTCTTCATGTACAGTGCTGGGGTAGGCTATGAAAACCTATGGAAAGAAATTTAATGTTCTGATTTTAGAAGAGGCCCACAGAGAGGGTGTTGTTGGAAACGCAATCGACAGATTGGTTTCTGAGCTCGAAGAGGGCGGAGCACGAGTCATGGTCGCCAACAGTTTTGATGACTGTTACTCCATGATTTTCACGAATACGGCACTGGATTGCTTGATGTTAACGTCAGCAATGAGTGGCTCTCAGGCAGAGGAAAACGACAGGTTCTTTGTGCTGATTGATAAGCTCAACCGTCGCCAGCAAGGCGTCCCCGTATTCCTCTTAGCAGAACGTAAAAAAATCACGCTGCATGTCACCAAAGAAATGATGGAAAAGGTTGATGAATTCGCATGGATTCTTGAAGACACGCCTGATTTCATCGCTGGTCGAGCAATTGCAGCAATGACGCGCTACCGAAATCAACTTCTTCCTCCACTGATGTCGGCATTGATGAAATATGACGACATCCACGAGTACTCATGGGCTGCACCGGGCCACCAAGGTGGTGTAGGCTTCACCAAAACACCTGCGGGTCAGCGCTTCTATAACTACTACGGTGAAGGGATCTTCCGTACAGATATGGGGATTGAGCGTGGCAGTTTAGGTTCTTTGCTCGACCACACGGGGTCGTTTGGTGAGAGTGAGCGATACGCAGCAAAAGTCTTTGGCGCACACCAATCGTACTCGCTGGTAACCGGTACATCAGGTTCAAACCGTACGATCATGTCGGCGTGTATGAACGAGAATGACTTGGTCATTTGTGACCGAAACTGTCACAAGTCTATCGAGCAAGGTTTGATGTTATCAGGCTCACGTCCCGTGTATTTGGTGCCAACACGTAACCGTTACGGCATCATCGGCCCGATTTATCCAGACCAACTGTCTAAGCCTGTGCTGGATCAGCGCGCGAAAGAGTACTCACTCACAAAAGACTACGCAGACCAACGTGCTGTGTATGCGGTGTTGACCAACTGTACCTATGATGGGCTGTGTTATAACGCAAAACGCGCTCAAGACATTTTGGCAGAGAGCAGTGACCGTATTCACTTCGATGAAGCTTGGTATGGTTATGCGCGCTTTAACCCGATTTATGAAAACCACTTTGCGATGCGCGGCGATCCGGTAGACGACCCAGATGGTCCAACCGTGTTCGCTACGCACTCGACGCACAAACTTCTCAATGCATTGTCTCAAGCATCATGGCTGCATGTGCGTAACGGTAAAGGCGCGATCAGTTATGAACGCTTTAACCAAGCGTACATGATGCACGCTACCACCTCACCGCTGTATGCAATCAGTGCATCGAATGACATTGCGGTATCGCAAATGGCGGGTAACCGTGGGCATTCATTGACGCTGGAAGTGATTCGCGAAGCGGTGGACTTCCGTCAGGCAATGGGCCGCTTGAATCGCGAATACAACGAGAAGGGCGATTGGTTCTTCAAACCTTGGAACGCGGAAGTGGTGAAAGATCCAGAAAGTGGTCAATCCTATGCGTTTGAAGATGCACCTGCCGATCTGTTGTGTGAAAGCCAAGATGCGTGGGTCATGCACCCAGGCGACAACTGGCACGGCTTCAAAGACATGCCTGCGGACTGGTGTATGCTCGACCCCATCAAGGTCAGCATCCTCGCGCCGGGTATGGGTGATGATGGCAAACTGCTGGACACGGGTGTGCCAGCCGCGCTGGTAACCTTGTACCTAGGACGCTTTGGTATTGTGCCAACCCGTACTACGGATTTCCAAGTGATGTTCCTGTTCTCAATGGGTATCACCAAAGGTAAGTGGGCAACGCTGGTGAATACCCTGATGGCATTTAAACGCCATTACGATGCAAACACACCTCTTGCTGATGCCTTGCCTGATTTGGTGGCAGACTTCCCAGATGCTTACGGCGATTTGGGTCTGAAAGACTTGGGTGACAAGATCTTTGCCTACCTCAAGAAACACAACCCAGGCGAGGTGCTGAACGCGGCTTACGAGACGCTGCCAGAAGCCATCATGACGCCACGTGCTGCTTTCCAAGCGATTGTGGCTGACAACGTGGAAATGGTGCCTTCTCATCAATTGGTTGGTCGTGTCGCGGCGAATGCGGTTATCCCTTACCCACCAGGCATTCCAATGCTGATGTCAGGTGAAAGCTTTGGTGATGAAAGCAGTCCGCAAATCAACTACCTCAAGAGCCTCGAAGTGTGGGATGAAGAGTTCCCAGGTTTTGAGAAAGAAACAGAAGGGACAGAGCTTCACGATGGCGTTTACCACGTGATGTGTGTGAAAAACGTCTAGCTTGCTAATTCTTCCTGAGAGATAAAGAAAAGGCCGGATCATATCCGGCCTTTTTTATTTTAGGGGGAGTCAGCTTGTCTTATGAACAAGCGATGCGAACGAAGATTTGCGCGCCGATCAGCAGGAAATCGTCATCCACGTAGTAAGGGCTTGAGTGCAGGTAGTTACAAATGCCTGCTTCTGCGTTACCACTGCCCAGGAAGAACATCGCGCCTTTCTGGTTTGCAGCCGCGTTAACCATCAGGCTGAAGTCTTCAGAACCTGTCATTGGTTTGCCGTGTGGGTCCAGACGATCTGCAGGAACAGTCGCTTGAGCCGCATCAACAACGCGCTGGTACGCTTCTGGGTGGTTGATTACCGCAGGGTAACCTTCACATTCCATGGTGGTTTTGAAACCACGGATTTCACTTTCTTTCACGAAAGTGCCGAAGCTGTCTTTCAGGATTTGGTCAGTTTCCGCGTCCATTGCACGGATTGTACCGCGAGCCTGTGCGTAGTCAGGGATTGCATTGGGGATGCTACCGCCGTTGAACATACCACAACCGAATACAGCTGGGCTGAATGGGTTAGTACGTTTTGCAACAACGTAGTCCATGTCCATGATGATACGGCTAGCTTCACGAATTGCGTCCATACCTTTTTGAGGTGTAGAACCGTGCGCTGAAACACCGTGTACTTCCAGTGTCCAAGCTGAACCGTAAGACGACATGATGCCGTTGTTGATTTTCACCATGCCGTATTCCAGTGCCGCGTCATTGTGCAGTGCATACACTTCCGCAACGCCTTCCATACAACCCAGCTCAACCATTTTGCTCGCGCCAGGTACACGCATGTCTTCTTCTGCCATTTGGAAAACAAAGCGAACGTTGTGTTTCAGTTCTTCTTTGTTTTCTGACAGGTATTTCGCTGCGGTCAGGATGATAGCCATGTGGGTATCGTGACCACAGTTGTGTGAACGACCTTCGTGAGTAGAACGGTACTCGTTGTCGGTCATGTCTTGCATTTCCAGTGCGTCCATGTCCGCACGGAATGCTACGCGAGCCCATTCTGGGTTCACGGTCAGGTCAGCGATAAAGCCAGTGAAACCTTCGTAAGTGGTCAGCGAGTAACCCATCTCTGTCATCAGTGCCTGACAGTACGCAGAGGTTTTGAATTCTTCACCTGATACTTCAGGGATCTGGTGCAGATCGCGACGGGTCTTGATGCTGAACTCATGCAGGCCCAGCAGTTTGCCGTCCAGATTAAAATTGCTGTACTTAGCTGACATTTAGATAATCCCTTTCATTTGGAAGCCGATTTGCGCAACCATTGATGCGCCGAAGAAACAGCTAGTTGCAACAATCAGGAAGATAACGATAACTTTCCAAGACATCTTCTTCAGTTCTTCCATCTGGCCGCCTACAGACAGACCAGCGAATGCTAGCAACGGTACACACACTGACAGGAACTGGATCTTACCCACAGACTCCAGGAAGTAAGTGCGAACCGGCGTATCTGGAAGACAGATCAAAATACCGATGATGGTTGCGTATGCGAACGTTGGTAGAGAAGAAGGAATGAACTTCTTAGCAACCAGCGACAGGAAAACGATCACTGACATCGCGATGAAGCTGTCAACCATCTCAAGTGGCGCAGTACCGTTCGTCAGGAATTGGGTAAAACCAGCCAGTACAATCGCAAGAGACACCAGCTTCATGTCGTTAAAAATGGCTTTCATGGCTTATTTACCTTTGTTACAGATTTTGTAGAGAAGTTCAGCCAGTGGCAGACCTAGGAAGGTCAGCGACAGAGCACCCAGTACTGAAGACAGCAGGTTAGATGCTGCAGCGATACTCAGAACTTGCTTCGCCATTTCTGGATCCAGACCTGAAACCAGTGCGCCTGATGCTGCGCTCAGCATTGAGCCTGAACCTACGCCCGAGCCTGCTGCCAGAGCCAGTGGGTGAAGACCTGTAAGTGGTGCGATACTGCCAAGAACAGAGAACCAAAGGGTGCCGATCACAGAACCACACAGGTAGATAGCCAGTACGCCAACGTACTCAGGCTACCGGTGCCGAATTTACCTTGAATAACAGCGATTGAAGGCTCACGCTGATAGAAGAACATGCGCCGATCGCTTTACGGCCAAAGCCAAATTTCACAGCCAGAGGAACAGCAACCAGAATAGGAAGCAGGTTACCCAGCTCTTGCAGAAGCAGAGGAACACCCGCGTCGATGATCATTTCTAGGTTAGGGATGATCATGCCTGCGTATTGCGTGCCCAGAACCAGAAGACAGTAACCTACCATCTTGCCGCAGAAACCTTCTTCTTTCTCAGTGAAGATTTTGCCCCATGCTTTAACTTTTGTTTTGGTCCAGTTAACAGACAGAGCCATACCGAACATTACTGCGAACAGCATTGGTAGGATGGAAATGGTAGCAAAGCCCAGGTTGATTTTTTGGGTGCCGATAAGGAATTGCGAAACGAAAATTAGCGCAGCAACTGCGATGACACTGGTCATCACGATACGCGCTTGTCCGCCTTTGTTTTCTACGTTGCTCATACTTCTTCATCAAGTAAATGTGGAATCCAGGGCGATTATAGGGAGTGCGGAAAAGGGAAACGTGAATGAGATCAATAGTTGATTCCGGTATCTAGATGAAAACTAAATATCATATTCCCATATGGAATTAGGGGTTATTGGGCGGTAAAAAGGTCGAGAGGCACGTGTTAACTGTGTTGCTGAATGGGCATGAAAAGTAACAAGTGTAACCGTCGTAATTATCTCACTTAACAACGATGGCGTGGTGGAATAAAAATAAACCCGGCGCAAAGGCCGGGTTTATTTTTAGCAAGCAAGATTATTGAACTGGCGGGCAGTACAGTGTCTCTGTTGACGCTTTTTTCATGCTGTCTTTCTGAGGCTGGTACCAAGATGCCAGCCCTTTTTGTAGCTGTTCTGTGGCTTGTGTTGGTGTCAATTGACCTGCCATCACACCGACGCTGGTTTCCCACACTTCCAACTCAAGGTTTGGCTCTCCACGTGACAGGACTTGCGCCGTGTTGCGAATGGTTGAGTCACAGGTATCACGCCATGACATCATTTCCTGCGCAATCGGATCTTTGACGTCAAAGAAGTGGTTAGACAGCGAGAAGAAGCCAGAGATTTCGTTGGTCAACAACTCAGCAAATTCCGCCGTGGTCATCCACTTAAGGAACAGTTCTGCGGCTTCTGGGTTCTTGGACTTGGAATAAATCCCCATGCCTAAGTCGGTGTGATCCGTGAAATAACAGGCATCACCTTTCTTTTCAACGGGCGGTGGGAACACACCCATGTTCACTTTGCCTTTAAAGGTCATGATGTCCCAAGAGCCCGCTGGATAGACCGCGGCTTTGCCAGTTGCGAAAGCGTCAATCGCTTGCGCGTAACTACGCTGGTCAAAATCCTCGCCCATGTAGTTCGCCCACTTTTTCAACTCGGTGAAAGTTTGGCGGTATGCTTCACTGTCAATGCGCTCGGTACCTTGAACCAATGCTTCACGGCCATCTTCGCCTTTCCAGAAGGTTGGGCCGATGTTCTGAAAGCCCATGGTCGCGGCTTCCCACTTGTCTTTCGTGCCCATTGCAAGTGGCAGATAGCCTTCACGCTTGGCTTTTTCGAGTGCCCAGTAAAAATCTGCCTTGGTCACTGGCTCGTTGACACCAACTTCTTTGAAGATGTCTTTGTTGTAAAAGAAACCGTGGATCACTGATGCCATTGGCAAACAGAAGGTGGTCGCGCCGGAATCGGTTTGCCACGGTGTTTGCGCGAAGCTTGGGAAGTTCTCCATGCCTTCCATTTCGGTGACTTCTTTCAACAGGCCACGTTGGTAAAGGGCGAGTGAGCCATCAAAGGGACGACATGCAATCAAGTCGCCCGCTGTGCCTTGTGAAAAGCGCTGTTCCATGTCGCCATTCCATTTAGACGCATCCATGTCTGGCGGCGAACGGTATTCAACCTTGATGTTAGGGTAGTGCTTGTTGAAAGCAGGAATGATTTTCTCATTCCACACTTTGTCGTCACTGCGCCATGAGTCAATCACCAGCGTGGTCTGTGCACTGGCAAATGAAGAGACAGCCAAAGACATTGCAACCAATGGCAAGAGAGTCATTTTATTCATTATCAGTTCCTTACACGCGGAAGTTAGAAATCAGGTTTTGTTGCTCTTGCGCCAATGTGGCTAATGCGTCGCTGCTTGATGCGGATTCACGCGCATCTTTTTCAGCTTCATAAGCAACATGCGCGATGCCATTGATGTGCTCGGCGACATCATGACTCACCTTGATTTGTTCTTCGGTTGCTTGTGCAACATGAACTGTCATCTCTTGAATAGCCTGCATGCGTGCCACGATGTCCTGAAGGGTTTCGTCGGTCATGCGGGTTTGTGTCAAACAGTCTTCCATTTGCTTCTGGCTAACACTCATGGTTTCCGCCATGCGTGATGCGTTGCCTTGCAGGTTGTTGATCATCTGCTGAATTTCTTCAGTGGATTGCTGAGTACGTGTTGCTAGAGCACGCACTTCATCTGCAACCACTGCAAAACCGCGACCATGAGCACCTGCACGTGCTGCTTCAATCGCTGCGTTTAGTGCTAGTAGGTTGGTTTGCTCAGCAATGTCCTGAATCACGTGTAGGATTGAACCAATGTGAGAAGAGTATTGGTTCAATTGCTGAGTGTTCGATACTGCTTCTTCGATATTGCCTGACAGTTGTTCGGTCAACTGGCGGCTGCGAGAGACTTGCGAGCGGCCACTGTTAGCTGCTTGGTTGGTGCTTTCTACTTCTGCCACCGTCATTTCAGTAGAACGAGAAATCTCTTTCGCACTCACTTCCATTTCAGAGATGGCAGCAGCGACTTGGTCAGTACGAGATTTCTGGTCTTCCACGCGAGACATTGCACTTTCGCTAACAGACGCTGAGCGTCCTGCTTCATCAAGCAGATGCTTCGCTCCGTCACCAAATTTCGCCAGCGTTTGAGACATGGTGCTGGCTAGCATGTCGATAGAGCGGCTTAGTTCGCCAAATTCGTCATGAGTGTCGTAGTTGGTGCGTGTACGCATGTCGCCCGCGGTCATTTTGTCGAGGACGTTGTTGATCAATGCCAGTGGTTTTTGAATGCTGCGTGTGGTGGTAAAACCAACCCACAAGCTGATAGCCGCAGCGATAGATGTCATCAAAATCACGTACAGGAACGCTTCGCTCACTGCCGTTTCAGCGGCAGCACGGCTTGATTGCGCTAATTGTTGCGCGTGATCGGCAAAGCGCTGAAGCTGAGATTGGATACGTTCTAGCTGCTCATTGGTATCACGGTTTGCGCTCAGCAGGCCTTGGTTGATGCGTTGTTGCTGAGTTAGTACATCCAGCAAGCCACCTTGTCCCAGCGTGAGTGATTCCACCTTTTTCAAGTTACGCGAGTAACGCGCTTTTACGTCATCCTCAACGGAAATCAACTCAAGGCGTTTGAAGGCAATTTCTATATCTTTAGACAGTACGGCGCGCAGCTTGGCTAGATCGGTGTCTTGGTTTGCACGACGCAGCAGTTTCAGGTCACGCGCAATACCACTGGTGATAAGTTCTGCGCGGTTATGCAGAGAACGCTTTACAGATGCTTTTTGCAAAAGCAGATTTGCCGCCCACTGGTAGGTGTCTTCAAGGCGCAGGAATTTCAAATCCAGTGCTTGACGCTGTTCGACCAAGTCCATTGAACGTTGCTGCATGTCCACCAGCACTTCTGCTTGGTCATAGTAGCGTGATGATGCTTGGTAAATAGCGCGCAGTTGTTGACGTTCTTCGTCTTGCACCGCGTTATTCTGCGCGCGGTTCAACGTTTGGAAAAAGCGTTGCTTTTGGTCTTCGAACACGCTGTCCACAGCGCTTACGTTCGTCAGGTCATTGTGGAAAGTGTTAACCAGCAGGTTTGTGCGCATCAACTGCGTGATCAGATCACCTGATGCAACAACCATTGGGGTGGATTGGTCAGTGATTTGTTCAACTTTGCTTTGAAGCGTTTGTGCGTTGAATAAGCTGACACTGCTGAGTAGAGCCATTAGTACGAAGACTAATGTGAAACCTGCGATGGTTCGTTGTACTACGGAAAACTTCATTGTTCTCTCACTCTTACGGCAGTCTTGGGGACAGACAAAAAGTAATGTTTGGCGTTAAATTTTTATGACTCAAAATAAGTCAGCGGGCCAAAACAAAAATGGGGTAATAATTTTGACATCAATCGAACTTATCGGCACTTGGTGTCACATTCTTTAATAAAAAATTGTTACGTAAAGCACAAAATAATTCGCGCTGGAAATTAAATTGGAAGCAAGATCAGGGAAATACTGATTATTGGCGGGGGACTGAATGGAATTGGACGTAATAAAAAAGGCCCCGCAGGGCCTTTAAAAAAGCAATTAGGAGCCTACCATTTCTTCTTCGGTGCGAAGAGTTCATCCAGTTCTTTGTTCTCTTCATTCTTAGGCTTGGCAGCCTCGGCACCTTGATTCAGCTTGGCATCGACTTCAGCAAGCATGGCAGTTAGGTTTTCTTTTGCTGATTGACAGTACGGGTCATTCTTAGCACTGACAATCGCCAATGCTTTTTTCAGAAGCTGTTGCGCCGTACCCATTTGGCCTTTGATTTGTGCATCGTTAACACGCTTAATGACGTTCTCGATATTAATCTTGAGCTGCATTTGTTCTAAGCGAGCGTTTTCAGACACGAAAGCTTGCGTCGGCATACGTCCTTTTGTGTGCTCGGCTTTGATAACAGCACGTAGACGCTTAACCAGTTTTAGCATTGAGATCGCTTCACGGTCACTGTCAGGAACACGGAAGGAGGTCGACTCTTTGTTTTGGTATGCCTGTTTGATTTGGTTAACTTGGTTTTGAACGTCAACAATGCGCTGAGGCAGGGAACGGTCCGTCTTATCGATGTCGTGCATCGTTTTCAACGCATCAAGAATTTTTTGGTTCAAACAAACCAGCAGTGTGCCACTGTATGGCAAATTGTGTGCGTTACCGATCAGCTCTTCGGTGGCATCAATAACAGCAATATATTTAGCCATTTCCTGGCGCTTAGATGACTCTACGCGTTGGCGTTGCTGAGCCATGATGTTGTAACCAACAATCAAGCCAAGCAAGATAACAGATAGACCCACAATCAAGGCGATATTCATAAGCGAGCGTCGATATTCCCTGTTTCAACTTAGGCAGACTAAGATACACGATCTGCAAGTATGGTTATAGTTTGTTATTACTATTTTCGATCTTAGCTAAAATCTGGCGTGACGTAACGCTTTTCTCAAGCTTAGTGCGTTTGAACGCACGTTTATTACGCAACCAATCATGCAGTTACGGCAGCCTCTGTCATGACAAATTTCTAGGGCTGACGGCCAAATGCGTTAATTTTGAGCGATAGCTTGCGGATATAGCATCTACGCCTACTCAAATCCCACGATACACGTTATAAATCAACTGAGCCTTACCCAATTGCCGCTGACAACTGAATGAAACTACAACAACTAAAATACATCGTGGAAGTTGTGAATCACGACCTCAATGTTTCTTCCACCGCCGAAAGCCTTTTTACCTCCCAACCGGGGATCAGTAAGCAAATTCGCGCCCTCGAAGACGAGCTTGGCGTGCAAGTTTTCGGTCGCAGCGGTAAGCATCTGACAAAACTGACACCTGCAGGCGAGCAAATTGTCGATATTGCCCGAGACATCCTTTCTCGTGTCGACAGTATCAAAGCCGTTGCGCAGGAGTACACCAACCCAGAATACGGCCAGCTAAACATTGCAACCACGCATACGCAGGCGCGATATGCTCTGCCAGACGTGATCTCTAGGTTTGTTCAACGTTACCCGAAAGTGTCGCTCCACATGCATCAAGGTGCCCCAAGCCAAATCGCCAGCTTTGTGCTCAAAGGTGCTTCAGAGTTTGCGATAGCAACGGAAGCGTCGCATCTCTATGAAGACTTGGTGATGTTGCCGTGTTATCACTGGACGCGCTCTCTTATCGTGAAAAAAGGGCATCCGCTGACCAAGCGTGTCCCGTTGACCATCCAAGACATTGCGCGCTATCCACTTGTAACGTATGTCTTTGGCTTCACGGGTAGGTCGAGTTTGGATTCGGCCTTTAATCGTGCCAAGTTAAAACCCAATATTGTCTTTACCGCGACCGACGCAGACGTTATTAAAACCTATGTTCGATTGGGTGTGGGTATTGGGGTGATGGCGACCATGGCTTACGACGAGAAGCTTGATGATGATCTGGTAGCCATTGACGCCAGCCATATCTTTGATGCCAGCACCACACGAATTGGTTTTCGAAAAGGCACTGTGCTTCGTAACTATATGTACGACTTTATCGAAAGCTTTGCACCGCACCTGACCAGAGAGGTGGTGGATAAAGCGATGCAATGTAAAGACCCGATTGAAGTGGACAAGCTATTTGCTTCGATGGATTTGCCCGTCCGCTAGATCTCTCTCCAAGAGATAGATGCCTGTTGAACCGCTGCACCTTGCAGCGGTTTAAGGTTATACTCCGCGCGTTCTAGTTTCATTGCCTTTCGGCTCGGAGTGCGTCTTGTCTACGGTAACATCCCCCTTAATCCAGCAGTTTTTGCAGCTTGACGATGTGTTGTCGCGCTACGTCAGTCTGTGGCAGGGCATGCCCTTTGACAGTCTGGATCTGCCGTGGCGAGAGTCTCACCCAGAGCTGTGCGATTGGCTGGATACCCAAAGCTTGGCATCGCTGCAAGCGTATAAAGAAGACCCCGCAACGCTTCTAAAGGCGGTCAGTGCTTGGCTACCTGAGTGCGAAACCTTGACCGACATGAGTTCGGTGGCAGAGAACGAGGTCTCCGACATCACTTGTGACGAGCAATGGTCAACGGGTATTCCTGGGCGAAAGTGGTCTCAGATTCAAGCGTTTAACCAATCACTACCCATTGAAAAGCAAAGCCATTGGTTAGAGTGGTGCGCTGGGAAAGGGTATTTGGGACGTGTACTTGCCGCGTCAAGGCAAGCACAAGTGACCAGCCTAGAATGGCAGCAGGCATTGTGTGAAGACGGTCAGACATACGCAGACAAGCACCATCTATCTATGGACTTCGTTCATGGTGATGCGTTTGCGCCAGAAAGCAAAGCTCTGTTATCTGGCTGCGATCATGCAGTCGCGTTGCATGCTTGTGGGGACTTGCACGTCACCTTACTTCAACACGCTGTTGGCACAGATGTTCAAACAGTCAGCGTATCACCGTGTTGTTATCACCTGATCAAAGACACCAAATACCAACCGCTATCGACAGTGGGCAAGCAGTCTGCACTTTCTTTGTCTCGTCATGATTTGAAGCTACCTCTACAAGAAACTGTCACTGCGGGACAGACGGTCAAAAACAAACGCTTTGTGGAAGTGAGCTTTCGATTAGGTTTTGATGCATTGCAGAGAAACTTGAACAAAGTTGATTGCTATCTGCCCGTTCCCAATGTACAAAAATCATTATTAAATGAAGGCTTTTCAGTATTTTGTCAGTGGGCGGCAGAGCAGAAGAATATGACGCTGCCTGATGACATCGACTTCGACCATTACCAAAAAATGGGTGAAGCGAGGTTCCACCACGTGGAGAAAATGGAAACGGTCAGAACCTTGTTTCGACGTCCTTTGGAAATGTGGCTAGTACTGGATAGGGCTATTTACATGTTGGAAAACGGCTTTGACGTCGACGTAACCACTTTCTGCGAAAGAGACCTTACGCCGCGCAATCTCTTTATTCATGCCAGAAGGAAAGGCTAAATGGATCTGAGCTTTGAGCAGCTCATGCTTATTGCGCTAGCACTCTCAGCAGGCGCATTTGTTCAAAGCCTCATTGGGTTTGGCCTTGCCATCGTATCTGCGCCCTTTGTGATGATGATTGACCCCGTGCTGGTGCCAACGGCCGTTACGCTTGTGACCCTGTATCTTTCGTCCGTCAACACGTGGCAGTATCGCTCTCAGCTTTCTTTGCGTGGCTTGGGTTGGGCATTTATCGGTCGGATACCCGGCACGCTGGTGGCGGGCGTAATGCTTGCGTACCTCTCCATTTCTGCCATGCAAATGATGATGGGGCTTGCGGTACTGTTTGCGGTTATCGCCAGCTTGTTTAAGTTCTCGGTTGAGCCGAATAATAAGAACATGTTCTTGGCCGGATTTGTTGCTGCCATCATGGGAACGACCACCAGCATCGGCGGGCCGCCCATGGCACTGGTGCTACAAAAAATGGACGTGGTAAAGCTAAGAGCAAACCTAGCGGGTTACTTTATTTTTAGCTGTGTGATCTCGCTGATTGCATTGGCATTCGCGGGCTACTTTACGCTTTGGCATGTCAAAGTGAGCTTGGTGTCTTTACCGTTTGTACTGCTATCCTCTGCCATTGCTTACAAGCTGGCACCTTATGTCAAAGCGGAATGGGTCAGGTACGGTTTGCTGGCGTTATGTTCATTTGCTGGTGTCAGCACCTTTATCCAAGGCTTGGCCTAGCAGGACTTACCTTCGGATCTGGGAATGGAAATAACAGACATAAAAAAACGCCAGCTTATCGCTGGCGTTTTTTGTTTGAACCTGGTTGACGCTTAGAACTTCAGGCTTACTTGCATACCTACGAACTGAGCATCGTAGCCTGCACCTGAATCCATTGCGTATTGCATTGCTTCTTTATTGTCGAACCATGGGTTGTAGTTCATCTTCACTTCAGTGTCGCCTTGCCACAGACCCGTGATCCAGTGGTGAATATGGCCAACAGGGTTCAGGAAGAACAAGCTAACGCCACCCAGAGTGTCAGAGCCCAATACTTCGCCGCCGTTCGCAACGATGTCTTGCTCTGTCAGGTACATCCATTCACCCACAGCAGCACCGAACAACGGTGTGACGATGATGTCCTGAATAGACGGCACTTCCGCGAATGATTCGACACCGTACTCCCAGAAGAAGGTAGACATTGTGAAGGAGTAGACGAACGATTCAAACTCGTTAAAACCAGAGTGACGTGCTGCTGTGTAGTAAACACCGCCAAAGTATGGGTGCATCACGTAGTTCAGGTAGTGGTCGTCTTTATCCCATACAGGGCCTTCAGACACGTTGTCCCACCACTTGTTTGCTAGGTTACTGAAATCGCGGTCTTCTGCTGTCCAGTTAGTCACACTTTCTGGCAGGAAGGTCATCATACCGACCGTTGCCACACTCAAACCCAAAATGGTGTAAGTCTGGCCCATCAGGTAATCCCAGTCTTTTTCAGGTGCAGTGCTGAGGTATTTCGGCAGTTGGTGCTTTGGTGCGTCGTTGAAACGCATGCCGTTGTCTGTCTCTACAGATGAGTTATCGCTCAGAGCAGTTGGTGCATAGCCGAAAGCATTTGAATAGTCATATGCTTGCTGTTCGAAATTCAGAGTTGAAGCATCAAAAGCAAAAGCAGATTGAGCACACAGCAAGCTTGCTGCTGCCAAAGTCGAGCGATAGCGCACGGAGGATCTCCCACACAAACAAAATGCCAAACCATGCTTTACAGATCGGATCTGGAGCCTGGTTCGGCAACGAGTTAATTTCTATACACAAATGTGATTAATTTGTCGGTGCTACTTCCAACGTCCGTGTTAAAAACACCGTCACGATATCGTCTCTTAATTGATACCGTTTACCAATTGTGAGGCAATTACAATTAGGCCGCTAATCATAGCAATTGAAAGGGCGATATTTCCACCAAAAACTTGATACTTATCTTTGTTTAATCCCGCACGACGTACCTTTATTGTCATCAGTACAGGAAGAATCACTGCAAGCAACACCAAGGCAATCGCAGCGTAGCCTAAGGCCTTGATAAATCCGTCAGGGTAGAACAGCGCAATCAACAGAGGTGGCAGGAAAGTGATCGCCCCTGTTTGTAGGCGTCCTTTGAAAGAGTTTTCGCGTTTCAGTGAGTCTGAAATGAAGTCAAACAACCCCAAACTTACCCCCAAAAACGAGGTCGCAAGCGCGAGGTCAGCAAACCATGAAATGGCAGAGGTAACACGTGGAGACATCACCACCGTGCTGATGGCATGGAAGAAGCCTTGCAAGTCACCGCTCGCTGACAGTGAACCTTGACCCAATGCGCCAAAGCTAGCCGCTTGCCAGAACAGGTAAATCAACAGCGGAAGCGCAGAGCCACAAATCATGATAATGCGCAGAGAACGAATGTTTAGACCTGTGTAAGCAACAACGGAAGGAATGCTGCCGTGGAAACCGAATGAGGTGAACATGACAGGAATAGCTGCAACCATGAGGCCTTGTTCAATTGGCAGCATCATGAGATTGCTCATGGAAACGTGCGGTGTCAGTAGTCCCAATGACAATGCCAGCATAATGATCTTGAGCGCGAACAAACCACGGTTGATGAAATCTACTTTCTGCGTGCCCAACATAATGACGCTAGCCACCAATGCCGTGAAGACCACTGTGCCTACCGCTGGTGGGAGGTCAAAATGTGCAAACGCCGAAAGCTTGGTATTGAACTGGCCGCCACCGCCAGCAATGTATGCCGCGCAAAGTGCATATAGTAGGAACAGCGTTGCAAAGGTCGCTAGGTATTGACCTTTTCGTCCTAAGAATTGCTTCGCTAATGTATTGAGCGTTGCGCCAGCAGGAGCATGTTGATGCACTTCGAGCATCAGCAAAGCGGTATAACTCATCAGCATCCACATCGCAATCATGATGAGCGTTGATGTTGTAAAGCCCAATCCCGCAGAGGCGAGAGGCAACGCTAACATGCCTGCACCAACCGTCGTTCCGGCGATGATTAATATACTTCCTACTGTTTTACTTCTCATAGCTACCACTTAATGCTGTAATTTATTGTTTACACCCTGTCTGGGTGGTGCGTTTTCATCCTGATTTGGCTGAATATTTCACGGATTACAGGCGTAATCCAGATTTTCGGGCTGAGGAGTGTAACAAAAGAAAAACGCATGGTGTAATCTTTTTTGTACGCAAGTTCTGGGTTGCGGTGTTAGCGACTGTCTGGGCATAATGGATGAACTTCAATGCATACAAGGAGATACCGGTGGAGCAGAGCAAACTTCGTGTTGCCATGTTAAGTACAGGCGAAGAGGTATTACACGGTGACATCACCGATACCAACGCTGCTTGGCTCTCGCGTCGTTGTTTCGAGGAAGGGTTTGCCCTTAATCGTCGAGTGACGACCGGTGATGCGTTGGACGATATTGCCATCGAATTAGTGCGTTGCAGCCAAGTCTCCGATGTGGTGATCGTTAATGGTGGATTAGGTCCGACGACCGATGATCTCACCACCGAAGCCATGGCCATGGCGATGGATGTGGACGTAGAGCTCAACAGCTATTGGCTGACGGCACTTAAAGAGCGCTTCGAAAAAAATGGTCGCACTATGCCAAAGAGCAATATCAAACAAGCCATGCTGCCTGAAGGCGCAGAGCTGATTGATAATCCCGTTGGTAGTGCGTGTGGTTTTTCTGCAGAGCTTAATGGTTGCTTGATGTTCTTTACGCCGGGAGTGCCAAGCGAATTCAAGCAAATGTTCGAAGACGAAATTCTTCCGCGATTGCAAGCGCGCTATCCCAATACGGCCAAGCGTGAGATTCAGCGTCTTTACTCTTTTGGTGTTGGTGAGTCCACGCTTAACGATCGTTTCGAAGCGATAGATCTGCCGGAAGGTTTCGAGCTTGGTTACCGTTCAGCCCTTCCATTCATTGAAGTGAAGGTATTTTCACCTCGTCAGCATTCAGAAATCTCTTTGATCACCGAAGCGATCAAGCATGCCATTGGCGATAACTTGGTGGGTGATGGCAAATCTTTGCTTGAGACCATGGGCGATTTGCTGCGTGAGTCAAGCCTGAGGCTGGCAGTGGCCGAGAAATTCACCGGTGGTTACCTGACAAATTGGCTCAATGAAAACGCTGACACCCAAAACGCCCTGACACAAGGATGGGTGTTAAGTGAGTCCTCTTTGGTAACAGAAAATGATTACAACCCGCTTGCGGCGGTCCTTGCTATGGCAACGGCGGCGCGAGAAAACGCAGGCGTTGAGATTGGTCTTGCCAGCGGGAATGTAGAAGCAGGGCGTGTGGCACTGGGGCTTTCAACTGCGATGGGTGATTGGGGCATCATCGTGAAAACGGGGCGTAAGTTAACCAACGAAGACTACCGTTGTTATGCGTCTACTATGATGCTCGACATGCTGCGCAGATACTTGACCGGAAAAGAAATGTTCCCAGAAATCAGCGCGCTGGCCACATTGGAATCGCTGCATATTCCTGTTGAAATCGAACAATAAAGAAAAGCCTGACAGAGTCAGGCTTTTTTACTTATGCGAACTAGACAGTTAAGACGCGTAGATATTCAGCCCCAGCGACTTCACCACATGAGCAATCATGCGCTGTGCGCGTACGCTATTGCCTGATTCATCCAGCGGCGGTGAAAATGCCGCGATGCCAAGTTTGCCTGGAGCCACGGCAAGAATGCCGCCGCCTACGCCACTTTTCCCCGGTAAACCCACTTCAAATGCCCAGTCGCCAGAATAGTCGTAGAGGCCTTCCATGGTCATTTCCGCGAGGATATGTGGAATATTCGCGCCAGTGAGTACCTGCTCACCAGATACCGGATTGACACCTTTGTTCGCGAGCGTTGCACTCATTACCGCAAGGTCTTTGCAGGTGACGAGTGTAGAGCATTGTCGGGTATAGACTTCACAGGCTTCCATCGGATCACAGAAGCAGTTGCCTGCTGCGTAGAGCAGCCATGCGATTCCGCGATTATGGAAGTTAGTCGTTTGCTCAGACTCGTTGATTTCATCGGACAGCACAATTTGGTTTGCGGTTAGCTTTCGCTGAATGTCGAGAATTCGAGACAACGCGCTTCCGCATTTTGCGCATTCAACAAGCTGACACTTGCCATCGCACCGGCATTTACGAGCGGAGATAAAGGCTTATCTTGATGCTCGCACAGTGCAAGAACCGAATTGAAAGGGAGACCCGTCGGCTCTGCGCCAATTTTTTCTCGCACCATTTCTGGCCCAACATCTTCCATCAACAAGGCCAATGTGGCGACTTTCGAAATCGACTCAATCGCAAAACCATAGTCGCTTTCCCCCGCTTGGAATACTTGACCGTCAGCCGTCACTATCACCAAGGCGGAAAGTGCAGATGGCACAGAATCCAGATACGGGATGTAGCTTGCGTTCTCGCCCCCGGAAGGGCATGGAACAAGGCGAAGGTTTCATCGACCAGAGCCTGTAAATCCGTGGCATTCGGCAATGTGTTCATGCCTTGCCTCCTTGATTCTTTTGATGGCTTTCTGTCACCAGTGGAGTGTGCTTATCAGAATGGTTCTGCAAGCCTGGGTGAACACCTTCAATCTGCCAAGTGAATGGGGCAAAGTCGGAGTTCTCATCGCGCCAATGTGGTTTTCTTACTGCGTAAATCACTAACGGAATCGCGATGAACAGCAGTGTCAAACCGACCAAGAGCGAAATGAACACTGTTGGGCTACCGACAGCAATTTGGCTTGGTGGAATAAAGCTGAACGCAAACGCAGTCAGTGACGCAGTAAAGCCCACACCCGCAATGACATACAGACCTTTTTTGCCTCCCGGTACACGATATGGACGAGGGCGATTAGGCTGGCTGAAACGCAGGTAAATCGCCGCGGAGAACATCAGCATGTACAGCGTTAAATAGATCACTGCCGCGAGCTGACTCAGGATTTGATATGCCGCTTCTACGGATGGAAGCACCACGAAGGTAATGGCCAAGAAGCTGACGATGATACCCTGTACGAGAAGGATATGTGTCGCCATGCCATTTTTGTTGGTGTGCTGCCAAAAGCGTGGCATGTAACCGGCTTTGGCCACTTCCAAAAGACCTGTTGAAGGACCCGCAACCCAAGTCACGATACCCGCCAGAACACCGATTGCTAGACAGATCGCCATGATAGGTGCAAGGAAGCCTAAACCTGCCCATTTGAACATATCAAAGTAGGCGACCAGCAAGCTTTGAGTGAGGTTGATGTCCGCACTTGGGATGACGAAAGCAATCGCCAGCGTACCTAGGATAAAGATCACCACAGTACCGAGTGCTGCCATACCGATAGCGAGCGGATAGGAGCGGGTGGGATTATCGAGATCTTTCACATGAATCGCATTCATCTCCATACCGGCATAGAACAAGAAGATACTGGCAGCCAAGACGACATTATTGAAGTTTGAAAAATCGGGTACCAGTTGTGACCATGACAGATCAATCTGAATTTTTGCGCCGCTGAAATAGAACGAGAAGCCTAGCAAAATCAGAATAATGGCGGGGATGATGGTACCTATGATACCGCCCCACTTAGAGAGCAGGGTAAACGCAGAAACGCCTTTAAACGCCACGAAGGTGGCAAACCAGTAGATGGCAAGCACAATGGCAAGAACAAAGAACTTGTTCTGCGACAAGGCTGCATCAAAGGTCTGATCGGGACCGATAAAGGCCAGCGATACAGCACCAAAGGTCAAGGCTGTTGGGAACCAAACACAGACTTGGACAAAGAGTAAAAACATCGAAATAAAGGCGAGGCGAGGGCCAAAGGCTTCACCCACCCAGCGAAAAATACCGCCTTTTTCCGGCCAGCCTGTTGCTAATTCAGCAGCAACCAGTGACACGGGCACCAAAAAGAATAACGCGGCAAAGACGTAGTAAAACACGGAACTAAGGCCATACTCTGCTTCCGCAGGTAGGCCACGAAGGCTGACCACGGCGACCACGTTCATAATGGCAAACGTGGCGACACTGATTTTCCCAGCTTGTTTGAGATTGCTGTCTGAAGGCGATTTCTTATTCATCTTTCTAATTCCTGCAAATGTGTCTGGCCGTCACTGTGGCGCGGCCAGACAGGGATAAATGCAAAACTAACTTTTCTTGGGTTTAGAGCGAGTTAACCATGATGGAATGAAGACGTCGCACCGGAGTGCACCTGTGGATATTGCTTGAAGTACTCAACGCAGCGTTTGAGGTCCTCCAACATGAGAGCGGCCATATCAAGCTGACACCGTGACGGATCATAATGCGTTGGATGACGGTGTCTCGGCGATTACCTGGCAGAGGGTAAGACGCAATTTGCCAGCCGCGCATGCGCATGCGGTCTGAAAGATCGTACAGGGTGAAGCCCCAATCACCTTCTTTCAGGCTGTAGCTGAGCGCAGGCAGGCCACCACGACCATCATAGAAGAGGTCAAATGGACCGATTTTGGCAATTTCATCTGCCAACCATTGAGCGGTTTGTAGGCAGGACTCTTGGATGCCTTTGTAGCCATCAAAGCCCAAACGCAGGAAGTTATAGTATTGCGCCACAATCTGGCCGCCAGGGCGGGAGAAATTCAACGCAAAGGTTGGCATGTTGCCGCCAAGGTAATCGACTTTAAACACCAACTCTTCTGGTAAGTGTTGCTCGTTACGCCAAACAACCCAGCCCACACCCAGAGGGGCAAGACCATATTTGTGACCGGAACTGTTGATAGACACAACTCGAGGAAGTCTGAAATCCCACTTCAGTTCTGGATTAATAAATGGGGCGATAAACCCGCCCGAGGCACCGTCAACGTGGATAGGAACATCCAATCCGGTGGAGGTTTGTAGCTCATCGAGTTTTTTCGAGATAGCTTCGACAGGTTCGAAGACACAGGTGTATGTCACGCCGAGAGTTGGAACCACACCAATGGTGTTTTCGTCGACGTATTGCATGAGCTTGTCTGGGTTCATGCATACTTCGTCACCATCTAGCGGTATTTCACGCATTTCTACATCAAAGTAGCGCGCGAACTTATGCCAACAGATCTGAACAGGACCGCAGACGATGTTTGGTTTGTCGGTTGGTAAGCCTTGCGCTTCGCGCTTTTGACGCCAACGCCATTTCATCGCCAGTCCGCCCAGCATCGCTGCCTCGGATGATCCCGTGGTTGAGCAACCTACCGTCGTTTCACTTTCTTGGCTGTTCCACAACTTGGCAAGAATGTGCACACAGCGTGCTTCAATCTCTGCCGTTTGCGGGTACTCGTCTTTATCGATCATGTTCTTGTCGATACAGACATCCATGAGTTCGTGAACACTCGGTTCCATCCAGGTAGAGCAAAATGTTGCGAGATTCTGGCGCGCATTACCATCCATAAGCAGCTCGTCTTTCAGCATTTGCGCGACAAGCTCGGGTGACTGACTTTCTTTTGGTAGGGAGAATTTGGGTAGCTGGGTTTGAGAGAGGACCTCTTCGTAAATATCCTCACTTTCTGAACCCGTTTGATTTTTATAATGCAGTCCCATAGGTGTAGCTCCTTCAATGTGCCTTTGAGATAGAGAGTATTTCTAAAAGCGGTTAAAGCACCTGTAGGTATAGTAGAAACAACAATTGATTTTTGCCCTAGTTTTAAGATGCAATCTTAACTTGACGAAATATCTCAAAAATAAGAATTGAAAGCGTTTTATAGTGGGTATTTAACTATGAATAGTGAATATAAATACAAAGAATGTGGATATCAGGTGTTTGCACTTCGCTAAGTGTTAGCGATCGGGTGGCAAGTCTAGGAAAGTGGTAGTAAGTGTCAGCGTGAATGAAGCGAGGGATTTTGGAAAAAAGTGCCGCGCCCCTCGAGTCAGAGGTTTGCGGCTTTTCTTGCTACAAATGAAACTTGGTAGTCAAACTCAACATCGACATCTTGAGAAGGTGTTGAGCTGCATGTGAGGATTTCGCCAGCGGCGAGATATGCCATTGCATCTTCTTGTACGACAGCACCTTTTTGAAGCTTGCAGCGGCAGGCTCCGCAAACACCATTGCGGCATTGGAATTCAGGCTGAAGCCCCGCTTGCTCTAATTGCTCAAGCAGAGGCTGGTGGGTGTTACCCACCAGCGTTTGACCGTTCACTGTGATAGTGATTCGGCTCATAGTTCGAAGTCACCCAAATCGTCGACATCAACATCGTTGTCGATCTGACCGACAAGGTATGAGCTGATCTCAGCTTCTTGAGGCGCGACCTGTACGTTGTCAGACGAGAGCCACGCGTTAATCCAAGGGATTGGGTTTTGGTTTGCGCCAACATACGCTGGTTTCAAGCCTACCGCAGACATACGCAGGTTAGTGATGTACTCAACGTATTGGCAAAGAATGTCTTTGTTCAGGCCGATCATCGAGCCGTCTTTGAACAGGTATTCAGCCCATTCTTTTTCTTGCTCGGCCGCGTCTTTGAACAGATCAAAACATTGCTGTTCACACTCTCTAGCGATTTCAGCCATCTCTGGGTCGTCTTCACCGCCACGCAAGATGTTCAGCATGTGTTGTGTGCTGGTGAGGTGGAGGGCTTCATCACGTGCGATCAGCTTGATGATTTTTGCATTACCTTCCATCAGCTCACGTTCTGCAAAAGCAAACGAACACGCGAAGCTCACGTAGAAGCGGATTGCTTCCAGTGCATTTACTGACATCAAACACACGTACAGTTTTTTCTTCAGCTCGCGAAGGGACACAACCACGGTTTCACCGTTCACTGTGTGCTCACCTTCACCAAGACGGTGGTAGTCGCTGGTCGCTTGAATCAGGTCATCGTAGTAACCCGCAATGTCATTCGCGCGCTTGATGATTTGTTCGTTCACGACGATGTCATCGAACACCAGCGAAGGGTTGTTCACGATGTTACGAATGATGTGCGTGTAAGAGCGAGAGTGAATGGTCTCTGAGAATGACCAGGTTTCAATCCAAGTTTCCAACTCAGGGATCGACACCAATGGCAGCAGAGCAACGTTCGGGCTGCGGCCTTGGATAGAATCCAGCAGGGTTTGGTATTTCAGGTTGCTGATGAAGATGTGCTTTTCATGCTCTGGCAGGTTTGCGTAATCGATGCGGTCACCAGATACATCCACTTCTTCTGGGCGCCAGAAGAAGGACAGTTGCTTTTCAATCAGTCTTTCGAAAATCTCGTACTTTTGTTGGTCGTAACGCGCCACGTTTACTGGCTGACCGAAGAACATTGGTTCTTTTAGAGGATTGTTGTTTTCTTTAGAGAAAGTGCTGTAAGCCATTGCTATCAATACACCGTGAAATAGTTAACCGTTAAGAGGGAGCTTTCGCTCCCCCTAGAATTCAAAATTAGATTTTACAAGCACCGCCTGCGCAACCATCGTCTTCTGCAGCCAAATCTTGCTGTGCATCGTCTGCACCATCACGCGTGTTGTGGTAGTACAGCGTTTTCACACCCAGTTTGTAGGCGGTCAGCAGGTCTTTCATCAGCAGCTTCATTGGTACTTTGCCACCAGGCTGTTTGCTTGGGTCGTAGTTGGTGTTTGCTGAAATCGCTTGGTCGACAAATTTCTGCATGATACCCACTAACTGCAAGTAGCCGTCGTTAGACTCGATGTTCCAAAGCAGCTCGTAGTTGTCTTTGTATTTCTCAAACTCAGGCACAACTTGCTTCAGGATGCCGTCTTTTGATGCCTTGACTGACACATAACCACGTGGTGGCTCGATACCGTTGGTCGCGTTAGAAATTTGCGACGAGGTTTCAGAAGGCATCAGTGCTGACAGAGTAGAGTTACGCAGACCGTGCTCAACGATTTCCTGACGCAGCGTCTCCCAATCGTAGTGCAGTGGTTCGTCGCAAATCGCATCCAAATCACGCTTGTACGTGTCGATTGGAAGCACGCCTTTCGCATACGTCGTTTCGTTGAATGACGGACATGCGCCGCGCTCTTTTGCCAGCCCCACAGATGCTTTCAACAAGTAGTATTGAATTGCTTCAAATGTGCGGTGTGTCAGGCCATTCGCGCTACCGTTTGAGTAGCGAACGCCATGCTTCGCCAAGTAGTAAGCGAAGTTAATCACGCCTACGCCCAGTGTACGACGGTTCATGGTTGCTTTACGCGCTGCAGGCAGCGGGTAGTCTTGGTAATCCAGCAGTGAGTCAAGCGCACGGATAGTCAGATCAGCCAATTCTTCCAGCTCATCAAGCTCTTTGATGGCACCCAAGTTAAACGCAGACAGTGTACACAGAGCAATCTCACCTTGGTCGTCTTCGACGTTGGTCAGCGGCTTGGTTGGCAGTGCAATTTCCAGACACAGGTTAGACTGGCGAATGGGTGCAACTTGTGGGTCGAACGGGCTGTGCGTATTACAGTGGTCAACGTTTTGTACATAGATACGGCCAGTCGACGCACGCTCTTGCATCATCAGAGAAAACAGCTCAATCGCTTTCACTGTTTGACGCTTGATAGACGTGTCTTGCTCGTACTGCGTATACAGACGCTCGAATTCGTCTTGGTCAGCGAAGAAGGCATCATACAGTCCCGGTACATCAGATGGAGAGAACAGTGAAATGTTCTCGCCTTTGATCAGGCGGGTGTACATCAATTTGTTGATTTGAACGCCGTAGTCCATGTGACGAACGCGGTTTTCTTCAACACCACGGTTGTTTTTCAGAACCAGCAGGTTCTCTACTTCACGGTGCCAAATTGGGTAGAACAGGGTCGCTGCGCCGCCACGAACACCGCCTTGAGAACAGCACTTAACCGCTGTCTGGAAGTATTTATAGAATGGGATACAACCAGTATGGAATGCTTCGCCGCCACGAATTGGGCTACCCAGCGCACGGATACGACCCGCGTTAATACCAATACCAGCACGTTGGCTAACGTAACGAACAATGGCACTTGCAGTGGCGTTGATAGAATCCAAGCTATCGTCACACTCAATCAGAACACAAGAGCTGAACTGACGCGTCGGGGTACGTACTCCAGACATGATGGGTGTTGGCAGCGAAATCTTGAATTGAGATACCGCATCATAGAAACGACGGATGTAATCTAGGCGCGTTTCTTTCGGGTAATTTGCGAACAGACAGGCTGCTACCATAATGTACAAAAACTGTGCGCTTTCGTAGATTTCACCAGTAACACGGTTTTGTACCAAATATTTCCCTTCCAACTGCTTCACAGCGGCGTAAGAGAAGTTCATATCACGCCAGTGATCGATGTAGCTGTCGAGGATGTCGAGTTCTTCTGCAGTGTAATCTTCTAGCAGGTGCTTATCATACTTGCCCATGTCCACCATTTTGCGAACGTGGTCGCCAAGTGTAGGTGGCTCAAACTGGCCGTAAGCCTTCTTACGCAAGTGGAATACGGCAAGACGCGCAGCTAAGTATTGGTAGTCTGGCGTTTGTTCAGAAATGAGATCGGCAGCTGCTTGATGATTGTTTCGTGAATGTCTTCAGTTTTGATACCGTCGTAAAACTGGATGTGTGAGCGAAGTTCAACTTGCGAGACAGAGACGTTATCAAGGCCTTCAGCGGCCCATGTAATGACTCGGTGGATTTTGTCTAAATCGATATTTTCCTTCGCGCCACTTCGTTTTTGAACAGTGATTTGTTGGTTCATTTATCTTGTTCCCGGTATTTCCATGCCTGAAGACGTGTTTTTGCAAATTTCACAAAATACAAGGCAGATTTGTGATCAATATATGAATTATGACTTGTGTGTCCAACCACTACATATAGGGTCTTCGACTGACTTTGGTAACAAGATAGTGTTGAAGGGGGGATAATGCAAGTTGCTACTGATAGCGTTGTCTGTGGATATCTTGGGGATTGAAAGTTAAGGTTAGTGCTTACTAACCCCAATACACTAATCAATGCAACAGCATACGAAAAAGCAAATCTTTTTAGGCGGAACTGAGAAATAAAAAAATTTATTTTTCTTGCCTGAAAAGGCAAACAGTGCTGCGTGTTAACTCATTGATCATTGGTCATTTTGTGTGCACGGTGTGTGTGATAAAGATCAGAATAATGACAGAACGTTTTCAATCTTGTTAAAAACAAGATCTGCCTCCCACTCGAGAGGGTCGACCCCTTTTCCTACGTATCCCCATGCAGCGACGGCAGAATACATCCCTGCTGCTTTCGCAGCGACAATATCGTTTTGAATATCACCGATATAGATGCAGTCTCGTGGTGAAACGTTGAGCAATTCCGCAGTGTGAATCAAAGGTTCAGGGTGAGGTTTTGCGACAGGTAGCGTGTCAGCGCACACCAAGGCGCGGGTCTGCTGAAGTGCAGGGAAGTAAGTAAATAGCTGGTGCGTGAGAAAGCCCGGTTTATTGGTCATGATGCCCCAGGGTACGTTTTTGGCATCCAGAGCTTGAAGCAACTCGACGACGCCCTCGTACATGCATGTAGCGCGGCAAATGTCTCTCTCATAGTGCTTAAGAAAGGAGAGCCTCAAGGAATCAATGTCTTTGCCCTCTATTTGATCGCCGAAGCCAGTTTTCAGCAGCCCCCTTGCACCATGACTGGTGTTAGCCTGAATCTGCTCGTCTGACAGCGGGGGAAGCCCGTACTCTTTTAATACCATGTTGGCGGCATTGGCCATGTCAGGTGCGGTATCGAGTAGCGTGCCGTCCAAATCAAACAACACGGCGTTGATGCGTCCTTTCATCGGGATGTCCTGTGTACGAGCAGATATAAAAATGCCCGGTTATTCCGGGCAAACAGTATGTACGATGTAGTTCACGTCTACATTACGTGGTGACAGCCAAAAATGATCGGTCAGCGGGTTGTAGTGCAGTCCGGTCATGTGTTTTTCGCGAAGCGGCGTCGCGTCAACCATGCGCAGCAATTCTGAAGGACGGATGAACTTGTCATGGTCGTGAGTGCCTTTTGGCACCACTTTCATGACGTGCTCGGCACCTACGATGGCGAACAAGAATGACTTCACATTGCGGTTCAACGTAGAAAAGAAGACATGACCGCCAGGCTTGACCAGCTTGGCACAAGAAGCGATAACAGACGCAGGGTCAGGAACGTGTTCCAACATTTCCATGCAGGTCACCACATCATATTGTTGTGCGTGAGATTCTGCGTGTTCTTCCGCCGTGCTTTGAATGTAAGAAACGTCGATGCCCGTTTCTAGTGCGTGCAGACGTGCAACGGTCAGCGGTTCTTTACCCATGTCGAGACCTGTGACCACAGCACCTTCCCTTGCCATGCTTTCGGCGAGAATACCGCCGCCACAACCCACATCCAGAACCTTCTTACCGAAAATACCGCCGCTTTGGGCGATCACATAGTTCAAGCGCAGAGGGTTGATGCGGTGCAAAGGCTTAAATTCGCCTTCCAGATCCCACCAGCGCGAAGCAATATCTTCGAATTTTTTGATTTCGGCTGGGTCGACATTACGTGGAGATGTCATCGACTACTTATCCCTAAAAATGTTTTACCAATATATCGGGAATATACAGAAGTTTACGCGAGCGGGGGAGAGGAAAGATTGAAAACGCCGAAACCGGAGGCTTACACCCCCGGTTAGAGTGACTCCAGTTGGCGAAACTATCGATAATAAAATTTATGCTGCACCGGCCAGCGTGATTGCCGCAAGCAGACCTAATAAAGTGTATTTACCGATAATGATCGCCATGCCCAATGCATTGATTGCTTGATATAACATAGCGTCCCCCTTACAAACACGAAATGTGTCTGTATCATTTTCACCTACAAAATGTAGGGTTATTGGGATCCGCTTCCCACTCTTCCTTTATTAAGCTTGTTTCATTTTGATTTGTGATCTGGGTGAATTTTGTGCGCTTGCTTCAAATGGATTTCCAGATGCGCCTCTGAGAGCCTCTAATCGAAAATACAACCTCCACCCTGAGATTGAGCGTTTTTTCGCCCTCTTGCCCCTTAGAGGGCCAAAATAAGAGTATTTCGTGATTTATCTCGGGTTTAGACTGTGACTCTTAGTGGGGTTTTATGGTATTCTCGCTGTCTTGCACGTAGTCAACTTTGACATACTTACCTGAGGGATATTGGCTCCATGAGCGATCTTGCTAAAGAGATCACGCCCGTCAATATTGAAGAGGAGCTGAAAAGCTCATATCTAGACTACGCGATGTCTGTAATCGTGGGTCGTGCTCTTCCTGATGTGCGTGATGGTCTAAAGCCTGTACACCGCCGCGTTTTATACGCGATGAACGTACTAGGCAATGACTGGAACAAAGCATACAAAAAATCTGCCCGTGTTGTCGGCGATGTGATCGGTAAATACCACCCACACGGTGACAGCGCTGTTTACGACACCATTGTCCGTATGGCACAGCCGTTCTCGCTGCGTTACATGCTGGTTGATGGTCAAGGCAACTTCGGTTCTATCGACGGCGACTCCGCCGCTGCGATGCGTTATACCGAAGTTCGTATGGCGAAAATCGCCCACGAATTGCTGGCTGATCTGGATAAAGAAACCGTTGATTTCGTACCGAACTACGACGGCACAGAACAAATTCCAGAAGTCATGCCGACGCGAATCCCTAACCTGCTGGTAAACGGTTCTTCCGGTATTGCCGTAGGTATGGCGACCAATATTCCTCCGCACAACCTGACCGAAGTTGTAAACGGTTGTTTGGCGTATATCGAAAATGAAGACATCAGCATTGAAGAGCTGATGACGCATATTCCTGGTCCGGATTTCCCTACCGCTGCGATGATTAACGGTCGTAAAGGTATCGAAGATGCGTACCGCACCGGTCGCGGCAAAATCTACCTGCGTTCTAAAGCAGAGATTGAAGTCGAGAAGAACGGTAAAGAAACGATCGTTGTTACTGAGATCCCTTATCAAGTCAACAAAGCACGTTTGATCGAGAAGATCGCGGAGCTGGTTAAAGATAAGAAGATCGAAGGTATCAGCGCACTGCGCGACGAGTCTGACAAAGACGGTATGCGTATTGTTATCGAGTGTAAGCGTGATGCAGTAGGTGAGGTTATCCTCAACAACCTGTACGCTCAGACTCAACTTCAGACTTCTTTCGGTATCAACATGGTTGCGCTGGACAATAACCAGCCACGCTTGTTCAACCTGAAAGACATGCTGAAGTGCTTCGTGAACCACCGCCGTGAAGTGGTGACGCGTCGTACTATTTATGAACTGCGTAAAGCGCGCGATCGTGCACATATCCTCGAAGGTCTGGCGATTGCTCTGGCGAATATCGATGAAATCATCGATATGATCCGCAATGCGCAAACCCCAGCGATTGCTCGAGAAGAGCTGCAAAAACGTGGTTGGGATCTTGGCACTGTAGCAGCAATGCTGGAAGCGACTGGCGTTGACGCTGCGCGCCCAGAATGGCTGGACGACGAGTTCGGTGTTCGTGACGGTAAGTACTACCTGACTGAACAACAAGCGCAAGCAATCCTGGATCTGCGTCTGCACAAACTGACGGGTCTTGAGCACGAGAAGATCTAGATGAGTACAAAGAGCTGCTGGCATTGATCGGCGAGCTGATGCTTATCCTGTCTAGCCCTGAGCGTCTGATGGAAGTTATCACTGAAGAGTTGGTAGCAGTCCGTGACGGTTACGGTGATGAGCGTCGTACAGAAATTACAGCTGCAAGTGCAGACATTGACATCGAAGACCTGATCAACCAGGAAGACGTTGTTGTTACCCTGTCTCACGAAGGTTATGTGAAGTATCAGCCTCTGTCTGATTACGAAGCACAACGTCGTGGCGGTAAAGGTAAGTCTGCGACTCGCATGAAAGAAGAAGACTACATTGAGCGTCTTCTGGTCGCGAATACACACGACACCATTTTGTGTTTCTCAAGCCGTGGTCGTATGTACTGGCTGAAAGTGTATCAATTGCCGCTGGCATCACGTACTGCACGTGGTAAGCCAATTGTTAACCTTCTGCCGCTTGAGCAGGACGAGCGCATCACTGCGATTCTGCCTGTGAAAGAATACTCAGAAGACAAATTTGTCTTCATGGCAACCGGTGACGGTACCGTTAAGAAGACGCCGCTGACAGACTTCAGCCGTCCTCGTAGCGCAGGTATCATCGCGGTGAACCTACGTGACGGTGACTCACTGATCGGCGTAGATATCACTAACGGTGACAACGACATCATGCTGTTCTCGAAGTCGGGCAAAGTTGTTCGCTTCAATGAAGGTCAAGTGCGTGGCATGGGCCGTACCGCAGCAGGTGTTCGTGGTATCAAACTGGCAGAAAACGACAAAGTTGTTTCTCTGATTGTTCCTCACAACGACGGTGATGTACTGACAGTAACTGAGAACGGTTACGGTAAGCGTACTGAGCTTGTTGAGTACCCAGCTAAGAGCCGTGCAACACAAGGTGTTGTATCTATCAAGGTCTCTGAGCGTAATGGTTGTGTGGTAGGTGCAGTTCAGGTTGAATCAGGCGATGAATTCATGATGATCACCAACGGTGGTACTCTGGTTCGTACGCGTGTTTCTGAAGTAAGCCAAGTTGGCCGTAACACGCAAGGTGTTACCCTGATCCGTACATCAGAAGGCGAGAAAGTGGTTGGTCTTCAACGTATCGATGAGCCGGATGAAGAAATCCTGCCTTTGGAAGACGGTGAAGAAACCTCTGTAGAAGCGACGACTGACGCAACCGCAGAAGCAAAACCAGAATCTTCTGAAGAAGCACCAAAAGAAGACGACGGCGAAGAGTAATTCTCTCCGCAAGAGCACTTTGTCTATAGAAAACGCAGCATTGGCTGCGTTTTTTTTATCACCTTTCTAAATCAAGCAGTAACGGAACACGAATTGTCGTTTCAATCGCGTCCAAAAGGTGATAAAACAAAATGAACAGATTTTGCGCGACGAGAGTTTGGTTTCCGGTTTTAGTGAAGTGGTCACCCACACATCGTTGGCACAGAGTAAATTAGAACATCATAAATAAGCGATAAAACGCAGGAGCATTCTGAAATCATGGAAAAGGTCTATAACTTCTCGGCTGGCCCGGCAATGTTGCCTGAGGCTGTTCTAGCAAAAGTTCAAGCAGAGCTGACGGACTGGAACGGTTCCGGTACTTCCGTAATGGAAGTATCGCACCGCGGGAAGCCGTTTTTAGCTGTTGTTGCTGAAGCCGAGAAAAACCTCCGTGAATTGCTGTCTATCCCTGACAACTACCACGTTTTGTATGCTCAAGGCGGTGCGCGTGCGCAGTTTGCTGCCGTACCGATGAACCTTCTGGGTAATAACACCATCGCAGACTACATTGACGGTGGTTACTGGGCGGCAAGTGCTGTTCAAGAAGCGAAAAAATACTGCACGCCGAACGTGGTTAACGTGAAAACGGAAATCGACGGCAAGCGTGCGGTGTTGCCAGCAAAGAACTGGAAACTAAGCAGTGATGCGGCATTCGTTCACTTCTGCCCAAATGAAACGATTGATGGCATTGAAATCCGCGATTTACCAGAAACGGACAAACCTATTGTTGCTGACATGTCTTCGACGATTCTGTCTCGTCCAATCGACGTTTCGCAATACGGTGTGATTTACGCAGGTGCGCAAAAGAACATCGGTCCTGCGGGCATCACGCTGGTGATTGTACGCGACGACTTGCTGGGTAAAGCGAAAGATTACCTACCGAACATCCTGAATTACAAGACCTTGGTAGATAAGGAATCTATGTTTAACACGCCGCCGACCTTTGGTTGGTATCTGGCGGGTGAAGTCTACAAATGGCTGAAAGAGCAAGGTGGCGTGGAAGCGATGCAGAAGAAAAATGAAGCAAAAGCAGCGTTGCTTTACGACTTCATTGATTCGTCTTCTTTCTACGTGAACAACATCCACCCAGACAACCGCTCGTTGATGAACGTACCGTTCCAATTGGCAAACCCAGAGCTGGATGAGAAGTTCTTGGAAGAGTCTGATGCCCAAGGTCTGAAAGCACTGAAAGGTCACCGTGATGTAGGTGGTATGCGTGCGTCTATCTACAATGCGATGTCATTGGAAGGTGTGCAGGCACTGGTTGTATTCATGAAAGCCTTTGAAGCGCAAAACGCTTAATGCTTGATAGAGTAAATAGAAAAGCCGTCGAAAGACGGCTTTTTTGTACCCGCTAAACACGCACCAGCTTTTTGAGTTTCGTTTTGACTGAGCGCCAGTGCGTCACTGGAATGGGGGGATTTTACTTGTGAGAAAATCGATGTCTTCCTGTGTCGGTGAAACCCTTCCACCGTGTGCGAGCATGATGGAGTTCGTTTGCAGCGAAAACACCTTGTCGAGTGACGCTTTGTAACGGTTTGGATAAAACACGGGAAAGGGGGGTATAAATCTGCCTTTTACCGTGACCATCAAATCAGCAACGTAAACAGTGCTGCTGGCTGCGTGATACAAGGAAATGTCTCTGTCCGTGTGGCCTGGGGTTTCCAATACTTGCCAGTCAGGAAAATCAGGAATGGCGTCACCGTCTTTCAAATACACATCGGCATGTAGACGTCGGCTATACCATACGCGTTTAGGTGCCTTACCCATGCGCTTTGCCATCCATTTCGCCAACGCGATATCAGTCCAATGCATCATGATGCCATCGAAACCTTTGTACCAATCTTGGTCAGCAATACCGGTAGCAATGCGACAACCCGTAATACTACGAAGACGGTGCGCGCCGCCCGCATGATCAGGGTGCATATGGGTGACGATAATCCAGTTTAAATCCTCGATGGGACGGCGGAGGGTATTTTTTATAAAAGCCAACACCGCTCCTACGTCAGCACGGCTGCACCCATCGAGGAGCATCAAACCATGTTGATACTCAACGAGGTAGATAGATTGAATGTATCCCTCGATATGATGAAGCGTGTGATCGGCATTTGCTTGTACTTGGGTCACTAAGAACTCCTTTCTCATCTGACCAGTATGAGTATACAGAAATGATGACAAATTTGTTGTCGATGTTTTATCCCTGTTAAATGTGTGCGTTCTTTAATCAGTTGGCGCAAGCGTTTGCCGCAAACGATTGCTTTTTGTTTTTTCACTCCTAAAATGGCGCAACTTTCCTTCGCTACTTTCGCTTTTCTGTCTAAAAGCTCTGAGTAACAGCAATCACAGAGCAAAGCTTTTTGACCACTCAATGCCCAGTCAGCGCATTGAGGATTGCGACTTTTTACAGGTATTGATGCCATGACTTCTTCTCGCACTAACGATAAAGTTCGCCCGTCTGAATTGGTTTATCGTCTCGATGACAAACCGCCTCTGCCCCAGACGTTGTTTGCTGCGGTTCAGCACCTGCTGGCCATGTTTGTCGCTGTGGTTACGCCTTCTCTCATTATTTGCCAAACTTTAGGGTTGCCAGCGTCTGATACAAACACCATTGTGAGCATGTCTTTGTTCGCTTCTGGATTGGCGTCTTTCATTCAAATTCGTACGTTTGGCCCGCTGGGTTCCGGTCTGCTTTCGATTCAAGGCACCAGCTTTAACTTCTTAGGTCCAATCATTGGTGCGGGTCTGGCGATGAAAGCGGGCGGCGCGACCGTCGAGGCCATGATGGCCGCGATTTTCGGCACCATCATGGTGGCGTCGATGACAGAAGTCTTCCTAAGCCGAGTTCTCGAACATGCACAGCGCGTCATCACCCCGCTGGTATCGGGCATCGTTGTAACCTTGATTGGTTTAACGCTTATCCAAGTTGGCCTAACGTCAATGGGTGGCGGTTATGCGGCGATTGAAAATGGCACCTTTGGTGATCTGAAGAACTTGCTTCTAGCTGGCTCAGTACTGGGTGTGATTGTTCTACTGAATCGCATTAACAATCCATACTTGCGCGTGTCTTCCATTGTGATTGCCATGACCGTCGGCACATTGATTGCGTTTGCATTGGGCATGGTTAACACCGCTCCGGCAAACGATGTCGACTTCTTTGCGGTGCCAGTGCCTATGCAATATGGTTTGTCTTTCGACGTGGGTTTGCTGGTGCCATTGATCATTGTTTTCTTGGTCACTTCACTGGAAGCCATTGGTGATATCACTGCTACGTCGGAGACGTCAGAACAACCTGTTTCTGGCCCAGTCTACATGCGTCGTATCAAAGGTGGTGTTCTGGCAGATGGTGTGAACTCTGCATTGGCGGCAGTGCTAAACAGTTTCCCTAACTCTACATTCAGCCAAAACAACGGCATCATCCAGCTAACAGGTGTGGCGAGCCGCTACATTGGTTATTTCATTGCCGGTATGTTGGTGCTTCTTGCTTGATGCCAGGCGTGGCAACCATGGTGCAGTTGATTCCTGAACCGGTTCTTGGCGGCGCAACCATCGTGATGTTCGGTACCATTGCTGCATCAGGTATCCGCATCATTTCACGCTGTGAACTGAACCGTCGTGCCATCCTTATCATGGCGTTGTCATTCTCAATGGGTCTGGGTATCGCACAGAAACCAGAAATCCTGCAATTTATGCCTGAGTGGATTAAAAACATTCTGTCTTCAGGTATGGCAGCGGGCGGCTTGACGGCCATCATCCTGAACTTGGTGTTGCCAATCGAAGATTCCAAAGACAACGAGAAGTAAGATCTTGCCAAAAAGGGCAGGGCGACATGGTTCGTTCTGCCCTTTTCTTTACTAAATAAACGCAATCCCCACCTCTCACTTTCGACAACCTGTTTCTATACTGAGAAACTGGAGGTGTCGTTATGTCAAACCATTCAGATTCCAGCAATTTTGAATCCGTACCCTCTGGGACTTCTGCGGAAAATGAACACCAAGACGACTCGCTGACAACGGCCAGTAATGCTAAACCTTGTTGCCAATATCTCGATCCTGACGGGGAGGTTCACCAATGTCATGAGCCTGCTGGCGAATCGGGTTTTTGCTTTTGGCACGATGAGAACGCGCCTAAAGACGGTGATGATGTTAAGCCCCGTTTGGAAGAATACGCAAAGAGGGGCGGCCTGTTGCGCGGCATTGTAGTCAAGAGAGCTGACCTGCGTGATGTGAACTTGGTGAAGCATGGACCGGGTGGTGGGTATGATCTCAGTTATGCCAACTTTTATCGTTCGAACATGACGAACGCTCACCTGTTTAACGCAAAGTTTGATAACGGCAGTTTGATGAAGGCAGATCTTCATGACGCTAACATCCACTGTGCCAGCTTCATCAATTGTAACCTGCTCGGGGTTAAGCTCACTGACACCAAGATAGATAACATCAAAATTGGGCATACTCTTCAGCAAGAAGCGGAAGGGCGGATTGCCGAAAAACAGAGGGACATGGAAAAAGCTCTCGACCTCTACGAGCAATCAGAAGAGATATACCGAGACCTAAGGAAAGCCTCTGAGGCCCAGGGGATTTTCACCATGGCAGGCTATTTTCTTCAAAAAGAACTGACAATGCGTCGTTTCCAGATGCCTATGTACTCAACGCAAAGGGCAATGTCGAAGACGGTGGATTTGTTTTGTGGGTACGGTGAAAGCCCCATTCGCGTTATCTTCTTTTCCCTCGCATTGATACTGCTTTGCGCCATTATTTATTTTTATATGGGCATTCAGTATGCAGGAGAATATGTTGGGTACGCGGCAAGCCAGAGTTTAGAAAGCAATTTTTGGGCATTTTCTGATTGCCTCTACTACAGCGTGGTGACCTTTACGACGCTGGGCTACGGCGACTTTATACCGATAGGAATGTCGAGATTGGTGGCCGCTACAGAAGCATTCACTGGTAGTTTCACCATCGCACTGTTCGTCGTTGTGTTCGTTAAGAAGATGACACGCTAACCCACTGACGGGTAAATAAGAAGAAAACTGCACATCAGAGCAGCTGAGGGTAGCGACTCGGCTGCTTTTTCGTTATTGTCAGGGTACGAAACAATAAGGATCATGAAGTTCAGATGGAGCAGTTGACGTTACAACCAATTTCTAAGATTAACGGAGAGGTTAATCTTCCGGGCTCAAAGAGTGTTTCAAACCGAGCACTTCTTCTCGCCGCTTTTGCTAAAGGCACCACCCGTCTTACCAACCTACTCGACAGTGATGACATTCGTCACATGCTCAACGCACTGGCGAAACTGGGCGTGAGCTATCGACTTTCTGACGACAAAACCGTTTGTGAAGTAGATGGATTAGGCGGTGCATTCAACACATCTGAACCGCAAGAACTGTTTTTGGGTAACGCAGGCACAGCGATGCGTCCACTGGCTGCTGCACTTTGTCTTGGCAAAGGCGAGTACGTGCTGACGGGCGAGCCTCGCATGAAAGAGCGTCCTATCGGTCACCTAGTAGATGCAATGCGTGACGTGGGTGCTGACGTCACCTATCTGGAAAACGAAAACTATCCGCCACTTCGTATCGTGAGCAAAGATATCGCGGGCGGTAGTGTAGAAATTGATGGTTCAATCTCAAGCCAGTTCCTGACGGCCTTCTTGATGACGGCCCCGCTATTTAGCGGTGACACAGATATCCGAATCAAGGGCGACTTGGTGTCTAAGCCGTACATTGATATCACGCTGCACATCATGGCGCAGTTTGGTGTTGAAGTGGTGAATGACAACTACCAAACCTTCCGCGTGAAAGGCAACCAAACCTATGTTTCTCCAGGCGAATTCCTCGTTGAAGGCGATGCGTCTTCTGCGTCTTACTTCCTTGCCGCTGCTGCGATCAAAGGCGGTGAAGTGAAAGTAACGGGTATCGGTAAGAAAAGCATTCAAGGTGATGTGCAATTTGCTGACGCACTGGCAGCAATGGGCGCCGAAATCGAATGGGGTGATGACTATGTTATCGCGCGTCGTGGGGAGTTGAAGGCGGTAGACTTGGATTTCAACCACATCCCTGACGCGGCAATGACAATTGCAACCACCGCACTTTTCGCTGAAGGCACTACCGCAATTCGCAATGTATATAACTGGCGTGTAAAGGAAACTGACCGCTTGGCTGCGATGGCGACAGAGCTCAGAAAAGTGGGTGCTGAGGTAGAAGAGGGTGATGATTACATCACCATTACCCCGACGGCCAACCTCAAACATGCCGCGATTGACACCTATGATGACCACCGAATGGCGATGTGCTTCTCGCTAGTGGCGTTGAGCGATACGCCAGTGACCATTAACGATCCTAAGTGTACGTCGAAGACATTCCCTGACTACTTTGACAAATTATCAGCACTTGCGGAAAGTTAACGTTCCGCATAGTGAGAAAAAGAGAAAATAGGTCGCATCGCCGACCTGTTTTTTTTTCTGAGACTTCCCTATAATACGCCCCCGATTCTTTGAAGCAGTTATTCGTCTCTGACGAAAGTGCATTTCGCGCTAACTGCTTCGGACGTAAACGATTTGGAGAAGTCTATGTCTACCCAAGCACCTGTGATTACCGTTGACGGCCCAAGCGGCGCCGGAAAAGGTACCCTTTGCATGCTGTTAGCAGAGAAGCTGGGCTGGCATTTGCTCGACTCTGGCGCGATTTATCGTGTTTTGGCATTGGCGGCTATCCACCATGGTGTGGACACCGAGTCAGAAGACGCGCTAGTACCGCTGGCTGCGCACCTAGACGTGCAGTTTAAAGCGGAAGGTGAGCTGGTTAAGGTCATCCTTGAAGGCGAAGACGTATCGGGTGAACTTCGTAAAGAAGAAACCGGTATGGCTGCGTCAAAAGTTGCAGCACTTCCTCGTGTTCGTGAAGCATTGTTGCGTCGTCAACGTGCATTCGCAGAAGCACCAGGTCTGGTGGCTGATGGTCGTGATATGGGTACCGTTGTATTCCCGCAAGCGGAAGTGAAAATCTTTCTGGACGCAAGCGCGGAAGAACGTGCGCAACGCCGCATGAACCAGTTGCAACTGAAGGGGTTAGATGTTAACTTTGACCGCCTTTTAAGCGAAATTCAGGAACGTGATGATCGTGACCGCAACCGTGCTGTTGCGCCATTGCGTCCCGCTGAAGACGCGCTGGTGCTTGACTCTACCTCTCTCAACATTGAGCAGGTGTTGGAGCAAGCATTGGCCTATATTGAAAGTAGATTGACCGTTGCTTCTTGAAGCAGCGGTGCAAGCCGTTGGTCGCAAGGATGATGACCGACATTAATATCAACCCCACGCGGTAGGATACCCGTGGACGTTTAAAATTGAAGATCAAATTAATGACTGAATCTTTTGCTTCACTCTTTGAAGAGTCTCTTAAAGAGCTAGAAACCCGCCCAGGTGCGATCGTTAAAGGTACTGTAGTAGCTATCGAGAACGGTTACGTTCTGGTTGACGCAGGCCTTAAGTCTGAGTCTTCTATCCCAGCTGAGCAGTTCAAAAACGCTGCTGGCGAGCTAGAAATCGAAGTTGGTGCTGAAGTAGACGTAGCACTTGACGCGATCGAAGATGGTTTCGGTGAAACTCAACTGTCTCGTGAAAAAGCGAAACGTCACGAAGCTTGGATCCAACTGGAGAAAGCTTACGAAGACGCTGAAACTGTTATCGGTGTTATCAACGGTAAAGTTAAAGGTGGCTTCACTGTAGAACTGAACGGCATCCGCGCGTTCCTGCCAGGTTCACTGGTAGACGTTCGTCCAGTACGTGACACTGCTCACCTGGAAGGCAAAGAGCTGGAGTTCAAAGTTATCAAGCTGGACCAGAAGCGCAACAACGTTGTTGTTTCTCGTCGTGCTGTTATCGAATCTGAAAGCAGCGTTGAGCGTGATGAACTGCTGGCTTCTCTGCAAGAAGGCATGGAAGTTAAAGGTATCGTTAAGAACCTGACCGACTACGGTGCATTCGTAGATCTGGGCGGTGTTGACGGCCTGCTGCACATCACTGACATGGCTTGGAAACGCGTTAAGCACCCATCAGAAATCGTTAACGTAGGTGACGAGATTCTGGTTAAAGTTCTGAAGTTCGATCGTGACCGCACTCGCGTATCTCTGGGTCTGAAGCAACTTGGCGAAGATCCATGGGTAGCAATTGCTAACCGTTACCCAGAAGGCCACAAGCTGACTGGTCGTGTAACTAACCTGACTGACTACGGCTGCTTCGTTGAAATCGAAGAAGGCGTTGAAGGTCTGGTACACGTTTCTGAAATGGACTGGACTAACAAGAACATTCACCCATCTAAAGTTGTTAACGTGGGTGACGAAGTTGAAGTTATGGTTCTGGATATCGACGAAGAGCGTCGTCGCATCAGCCTGGGTCTGAAGCAATGTAAGAACAACCCATGGCAGATGTTTGCAGAAATGCAAAACAAAGGCGATCGCGTAACTGGTAAGATCAAGTCTATCACTGACTTCGGTATCTTCATCGGTCTGGAAGGCGGTATCGACGGTCTGGTTCACCTGTCTGACATTTCTTGGAATGTTGCAGGCGAAGAAGCTGTTCGCGACTTCAAGAAAGGCGACGAAATCTCTGCAGTTGTTCTGCAAGTTGACGCTGAGCGTGAGCGCATCTCACTAGGCATCAAGCAGATGGAAGAAGACCCATTCAACAACTACATGGCTGACAACAAAAAAGGCGCTGTAGTTAAGGGTAAAGTAACTGCTGTTGACGCTAAAGGCGCAACTGTTGAGCTGGCTGAAGGTGTTGAAGGTTACCTGCGTGCTTCTGAAGCATCACGTGACCGCGTTGAAGACGCTACTCTGGTTCTGGCTGTTGGCGACGAAGTTGAAGCGAAGTTCACCGGTGTTGACCGTAAGAACCGCGTAATCAACCTGTCTGTACGCGCTAAAGACGAAGCAGAAGAGCAAGAAGCAATGGCAACTCTGAACAAAGCTGACGACGCTGCGTTCGGTAACGCTATGGCTGACGCTTTCAAAGCTGCGAAAAGCGAATAATAATGTGAACTGAGGGGGAAAAATTCCCCCTCTACAGTTATACTGTTGAGAAACATACTAAAAGCGGGGTGATCATGACGAAGTCTGAGTTGATCGAAAGACTGTGTAGTCAACAAACCCATCTTTCTGCCAAACAGGTAGAAGATGCCATCAAGGAAATCCTTGAACACATGGCCACTACACTCGAGGAAGGTGACCGAATCGAGATTCGTGGTTTTGGTAGTTTCTCTTTGCATTATCGCGCTCCTCGTGTTGGACGCAATCCAAAGACTGGTGACAAAGTTGAGCTCGACGGCAAGTACGTCCCTCACTTCAAACCAGGCAAGGAGCTTCGCGACCGAGTTAATCTTTAACGGTTGATTCGATTCTGAATAAAAAAACGGCATGCGCTACGTATGCCGTTTTTTTTATGCCTGTTAGAATGGTCTGACAAGCCAAATTACTGCATAATCACACATAAACTGTCTGGCAAGTTACTGACATATTCATCAATTGAGTGTCATGGGCCGGAAAAAATAAAGAGGGAGTGACAGTGAAGATTATTGGCATCATATTACTCGTCGTGAGTTTTCTCGTAGCACTGGCTTTAGGGACACAAAATCAAGAAGTGGTGAACTTCAACTACCTGCTTGCACAGGGTGAGTTCAAACTGTCACTACTGCTAGGCATCGTATTTGGCACGGGCTTCCTGCTTGGCTGGTTGATTTGCGGCATGCTTTACCTCAAAGCAAGAATGTCGGCTTCAATGCTGAGAAAGCAAGTTAATAAGCAACGCCAAGAGTTGGATAAGCTGCGCACGGACCCGGTTAAGGAATAACAGTAAATGCTTGAGCTGTTGTTTCTATTGTTACCAATCGCCGCCGGTTATGGCTGGTATATGGGCAATAGGAATGCTCGTCATCGTCGACAGGATCAGTCTCACCACCTTTCAAGGCAATATGTCGCAGGTTTGAATTTGCTGTTGTCAGATCAGTCTGACAAAGCAGTAGATTTGTTTATTGAGCTGCTACAAGTCGACAACGAGACGATAGATACTCATCTTGCACTCGGGAACCTATTCCGTTCACGCGGAGAGGTCGACCGCGCTATTCGTATTCACCAAAATCTTATCGCTCGCCCCAACCTAACCATTGATCAACGTAATCTCGCACTTCAACAATTGGCCAAAGACTATATGGTCGCGGGCTTTTTTGATCGTGCTGAAAAAATCTTCCATCAACTCGTCGATGAGCCGGACTACAAACAGTTCGCGCTGCAACAACTCCTCGCGATCTACCAACAAACCCGAGAATGGGAAAAGGCCATTGATACAGCCAGTCGCCTAGTTAGGTCTGGCAAGACCAAGCTTAAGCGCGACATTTCTCACTTCTACTGTGAACTCGCGATGCAGGCACTGGGTGATGAGGATGAAAGAACTGCCCGCCAGCTTCTGAAAAAAGCACTCTCAAACGATAAGGCGTGTGTACGCGCGTCTCTCATGCTGGCTCGTATCGACATTGAAAATGAAGACTATAAAGATGCGATTAAGGCACTTGAACATATTCTTGAGCAAGATCCTGAGTTCATCAGTGAGGCATTGCCGTTGCTTGATAAGTGCTACCAGCACTTGGATAAAGAAATGGCTTTGGTTCGATTCCTCAAAAGCTGTTTGGAAAAGAACACAGGTGCGACAGCAGAATTGATGATGTCTGATGTGATTAATTCACATGAGAATGCGGCAATGGCACAGAGCTTCCTGACGCGTCAGCTTGTAAAAAATCCAACGATGAAAGGCTTCCACAAACTGATGGAGCTGCACGTTGAGCAAGCGGAAGAAGGTCGTGCAAAAGTCAGTTTGAACACATTAAAACATCTCGTAGAAGAGCAATTAAAAGTTAAGCCTCACTATCGTTGCCGTAAGTGTGGTTTTTCTACCCATTCTTTGTATTGGCATTGTCCATCATGCAAAGGCTGGGGATCGATTAAGCCTATTAAAGGTCTAGACGGAGAGTAAGTAGGAATGCAGGACCCAAAAGTAATTGTTGCTTTGGATTACCCAAACATTGATCAGGCACTGGCGTTTGTTGATCGTATTGAGCCAGGCAGTTGTCACCTGAAAGTGGGTAAAGAGATGTTTACCTTGTATGGTCCTGATTATGTGCGCAAGCTTCATGAACGTGGCCATACCGTTTTTCTGGACCTGAAATTCCACGATATCCCTAACACGTGTGCGCGCGCTGTTGCGGCAGCCGCTGAGCTGGGCGTATGGATGGTAAACGTGCACGCAAGTGGCGGTGAGCGCATGATGGTCGCTGCACGCGAGGCATTAGAACCGTATGGTAAAGACAAGCCTCTGCTGATCGGTGTGACTGTGCTGACTAGCATGGAACAAAGCGATCTGGCAGGTATTGGTATTAGCCGTGAGCCACAAGAGCATGTGATGTCGCTGGCGACGTTGACCCGTAACAGTGGCCTTGATGGTGTTGTGTGCTCTGCACACGAATCAAGCATGCTGAAAAATGCGTTGGGCCAAGAGTTCAAACTGGTGACACCTGGCATTCGTCCTGCTGGTTCTGACGCAGGCGATCAACGCCGTATCATGACCCCAGTGGAGGCGGTAACTGCAGGGTCTGATTACTTGGTGATTGGCCGCCCAATCACGCAGGCCGCAGACCCGATGCAGGTGTTGACCGACATCAACGCGTCTCTGCGTTAATTAAGAAAACCGCCGTTTAGGCGGTTTTTTTCTGCGTTTTATTCCTCATAAAAGCTCCTCTCTTTCTGTAATCACTCCTTACGTTTCATTTTCTCTTTACTTGCTTCGCATGTATCACCGTTATGTACAAAAGGTTGCGTAATATAGTGTTTTTTCAATTTATTGATGAATTAGTATTTGCTGAGAAAATGAAAAGGAGTTCTTAATGCGAAAGATTATCTACCCCTTTGTTCTTGCAGGATTGGTTGGCTGCCAGACGACCTCACAAGCTCCCGTCCCAAATGACCCAAGCTGGCATGTTGGCCAACTAGAGAATGGAATGACCTACCATATTTATCCTTCAGATAAGGATGATGCAGTCTCTGTTCGGTTGGCGTTCAATGTCGGTAGCCTCCAAGAAACGGATGCACAGTTAGGTTACGCGCACTTTCTTGAACATATGGCTTTCAATGGTTCTACTCACTTCGACAACAACGATATTGATGCGTATTTCAGCAGCATTGGGGTGACGATGGGCCATGGAGCGAATGCTTTCACTGGCGAATATCAAACCGTCTATTTTGTCGACCTACCTAATAAATCGAGCTTAGACAGATCAATGACGTGGTTTGCGGATATTGCATATGGCCTCAATCTGGATGCAAAAGCCATAGATGGGGAGATTGGCGTTGTCTACGGTGAGTGGCTGCATAGGGCTGGCGAAGGAAAGCCTTATGGGCAAGCAATCTATGAACACATTGCATCTCAAAGCCAGTTGGGTAGCCGTAAACCAATTGGTACGGACGTCAGCATTAAATCTGTAAACAAAGAAAAGCTGACTGAATTTTATGAGAAGTGGTACCAGCCTCAACTTGCACATATCGTCGTATCCGGCGATGTAAAGCAACAGGAAGTGATTGACCTACTGAAAGAAAAGTTTGGTATTTGGGAGAAGGGCACGACGCCAAATCCAGAGCGTTACACTGCACCATCTTTTACTTCGGAACCCGTCTTATTGCACGATTCGGGAGCTGATGGTGCATCGACCGCGTACGTGTTTGACCTAGGGCCAGCCGCTATTTCTAATGAAGAGGAGCTATACGAGGACTGGGCGGAAGATGCGGTTTTATCTCTGATTAACAAAGAAATATCTGAAACCATGGTTGGCATTACAGGTAACGCTGAAGGCGCGCAGGTTTATGTTCTAGCTGCGGGTAATCGTGAATACTTGGTCATCAGAGCCGCGTTTCCTAGCGAAATGAGAGATGACGTGCAATCTGCCGTATCTCGAAAAATCGCTAACCTCAGAGATGTTTCAACAAGCGAAGAGGAAGTTGGCTCACTACGCTGGTATCCCAACTTCAAAAATTACGTGTTAGAGGCTGATGCCAACGTTACGACGAAAGAGCGAACAGATTTTTACTTAAACGGATTATTAACTGCGTATCCGGTGCAATCTGTCGATGAAATGATGGATTTACGCCTTGCGTGGTCTAGGTATCTAACGAGAGAAAAATTTAATCACCATAAGCGGACCTTACTAAGTTCTCCTGCCACTATCTATGCGTTCTATACCAAAGATGAAACGGTGCACCAAGTAGATAAAAGTGTTGAGGTCGCAAACAATCTTTTGCTTGAAAAAGGGAAGAGTAACCAGTCAAAAGGAAAGCAATTCCTTGCCAGTGCAACAGGTAGCGGGGAAGTAGTTGCTGAACGCATCATTGGTAAAGACTTGTATGTTTGGTCCCTAAGCAATGGAATGGAAGTCTGGTACCAGGACAACCCTAAAGCGGGTGACGAAGTGCGTATGGCAATTGGCGCAAAGGGTGGGCGCTCGCTGCTTACATCTGACTTGAACGGCGCCAGCTATTTGCTGTTTGACTCGCTTGTTCTTTCGGGAGTGGCAGGACTAAACGCTCAAGAGCTTCTGATCTACATTAACGACCGCGGCTTAGGCGTTTGGCAAGACATCACACCAACCCGTCATGCATTTCATGCCTTTGCGTATAGGCAAAATCTCAATGACGTTCTTGTGCTAATGCACCATGCGTTAAGCGAGCCTAACTTTGATGAGAAAGCACTAAAGCTTGCAAAAAGTAAGCTCACGCAAGAAGCCTATACCTTTGCCAATTCCAGCAATGGCATCTTTGACCAAGGTGTATTTAATTGGCTAAGAGGTGATAACGGTGCCTACCAATTTGCATCGGCAGGCGATGTGATGCTGACTTCAGTTGAACAGCTAGAGTCGGTTCACAGAGCGTTTTTCAATAAAGGTAACGCGCCAGCACTCTACATTTCTGCAAATGTTGATGCAAACCGATTGAAGCGTGCCGTTGCGAAGAATATCGCGAGCATTCAGTTGAAAGAAGATGCGGGTATTCCCACTAACACGCAGCAAAGTCAGTGGGCAAAAGATGTTTCCCCTGTGCTAAGTACGAGTAGTGAAGAGAAGAATAAAGCGTTGTCGGCATTGTACGTTCTAAGTGATGTGCAAAATGATAGAGATGCTAAAACCGTATTTATCGATGAAATGATAAATCGAATAGCAGATATGAGGACGTTCAACGAAGTTAGAGAAGCTCAGTCGCTGACCTACACACCAAGTGTCTGGGAGTTGTCTGTCGACAATGAAGCCAAGACTGGATGGGGGTTTGCGGCAGTCGTGGAGCCTACGAATGCTAAACGTGCCACTGAAGCATTTGAGGAAATAGTGGCTGACTTGGGTAAAGGCATCTCTGTTGCTGAATTTGACGCTGTATCCAAACAGGTTAGAGAGGCAATGCAAGACAATGATGTGAATGCTGATGCCCAAACGAACATGTACAGTCGCTACTTGTTCAATGGCTGGGGTGTTGACGCATTATTAGACGTTGATAAGACCGTAGAGAGCATTACCTATGACGACGTCAATGACCGAGTCAAATCGATCTTTGGCGCGAATAGTAAGCTTGTGAAAGGCTATAACATGCCTCAAGGCGAGTTTGCACCTGAATAGATTGGATTCTGAAACCAAAAGCCCTGCATCAGCAGGGCTTTTTTATGCGACGTTGTAGCGAGAGCGCCTGTCCATGGTCGGTGCCGTAAAGTGGCTTTCGATAAGACGCTGGGTGAGGGCATTTTCTGGCGCGGAGAAAATCTCCTGTGTGGTACCTGACTCCACCACTTCGCCATTTTGCATCACCATCACTTTATCAGAGATGTGCTTAACCACGCCCATGTGCTGCGATACATAGATGTAGGACAGCCCCATCTTTTCCTGAAGCTCTAGCAAGAGGTTCAGGATTTGCGAGCGCATGGACATGTCCAAGCCATTCAATGCTTCATCGGCAACAATGACACAAGGTTGCAAGATAAGCGCACGCGCGAGCGATACACGCTGCTTTTGACCTGTCGCTAGCATCTGAGGATAGAAATACGCATGCTCAGGCAGAAGGCCAACCAAACGAAGCGTGTCCACCACACGCTTTTCGCGCTCTTGCGGCGTCATGTTTGTGTTTCGCTTCAGTGGGCTTTCCAAGATCTGACCAATTTGATTTCGCGGATTAAGCGATGTGTTGGGGTCTTGGAAGATCATTCTGATCAGCTTGCAGCGGGTCTTGTAGTCTTTTGGCTGCAAAATCTCGCCGTTTACGCGCACTTCGCCACCCGAAGGTTCAACAACCCCCGCCAGCATTTTTGCCAGCGTTGATTTGCCCGAGCCATTCTCACCAATCAGTGCCAGTGTTTCACCGGCCTCAAGAGAAAAAGATACTGGCTTCACTGCTTCAATCACGCGCTTGGTAAACAACCCCGTGCGGTAGTGATAGTTTTTACTCAAGCCTTCTACTTCAAGCAATGCGGTCATGCTTTTTGACTTCCATATTGAGCGGGAAATGGCACGCGAACTTGTGGTTCTTAATCTTTTTCGTACGAGGAACTTCTACGCATTTACGCTGCGCATACGGACAACGAGGTCCCAAACGGCAGCCAATTGGCAAGTTCTGAAGTGGCGGGATTGCACCCGGCAACGTTTCAAGTTTGCACTTATGCGGAATGTCTTTGCTGAAGTCTGGCATCGCCCTTAACAAGGCATTGGTATACGGATGATGCGGCTTTTCAAGGATCTGTTGGCGACTGGCCGACTCCACTGATTGGCCACAGTACATAACAGTAATGCGGTCTGCCCATTGGGTAACCGTGGTCAAGTCATGGCTGATCAACAAAATGGTGGTATTCGAAAGCTGGTTGGTTCGACTCAACAATCGGAATATCTGCGCTTGGGTAATCGGGTCCAAATCGTTGGTTGGTTCGTCGGCAATCAAAAGGCGAGGGCGGTTAGCAATCGCCATCGCAATCATCACTTTCTGACATTCACCGTCGGTCAGTTCATACGGGTAGCTGTTCATCACACGCTTGTGGTCTTTGATACCGACCTTGTGAAGCAGCGCGATAGATTGCTGTTTACGCCATGACAGACGTTGCCACCAACTGCCACTGAACGAACTGGATGGAATAGCTTCTTCAAGCTGATAGCCAACCTGTTCTGAAGGATCCAAACAGGTTGAAGGCTCTTGGAAGATCATCGCAATGTCTTTGCCTACCACGTGGCGACGCTCGCGCGCAGGCAGCGAAAGCAAATCGATGTTACCCAAGCGAAGGCGGTCAGCACTGACGCGCCAATTGTCTTTGGTCACGCCACAGATGGCTTTTGCGACCAAGCTTTTACCTGAGCCAGATTCACCCACGAGACCGCGAATTTCACCTTCATTGATGGTCAAACTCATACGGTCAACCGCTTTAACAGGCCCTTGAGGCGTATCGATTTCGATGGTCAGGTGTCGAATGTCTAATAACGGCATTATTCTGTCCCCGCATTAACCGCTTGGCTAATTCCATCGCCAACCAAATTGACCACTAGCACACTTACCATGATGGCAAGTCCCGGCAGTGTCACCGTCCATGGGGCTGTAAATACCAACTCAATCGAGTCACCTAGCATGGCTCCCCATTCTGGTGATGGGGCTTGCGCGCCCAATCCCAAGAAGCCAAGAGCTGCGATATCCAAAATCGCGACAGAAATAGCACGCGTTAGCTCGGTGCTGAGTGTGACGAAGATGTTTGGCAGTACAGAGTGATACAGAAGGTAAAAGCTGTTTGCACCATCCAAGCGCGCGGCCAGAATGTACTCTTTCTCCATTTCCGCATGCACCGCGGTATACACCGAGCGGATAAAACGCGGGATAAGTGCCAGCCACACTGCGAGCAAAATGTTCAGTTCGCCGGGTCCTTTAAACGCCACAACGATGATTGCCAGTAGCAAAGACGGGATAGACAACACAGTATCAAGGATGTGGTTCAGGAAGCTCGATTTGAGACCTGATGTCATACCGGCAAGAATACCGATAAGCACACCAATGATACCCGCAGCCATGGCAACGAGGAGGCATATCCAAACGTCAGGCGAGAGCCAGCAATAAGGCGTGACAGCATGTCACGAGACAAGTCATCGGTACCAAGGAAGTAATCGACGGTACCCGCGTTGTCCCATGATGGTGGCTGCAACAAATGGCCCGTTTGGAATTGCGGATCATAAGGTGTCAGCCACGGCGCAAAAATGGTGACCAGCAGGAGAACACACAGTAGCCAAAAACCGGCCACCGCCAGTGTGTTTTCTCTGAATGCTCGCCAAGCGCGTTCCAACTGGGTAGGAATGCGCTGCTCTAAATAAACGCTATTTGAGGGCATACCATTCCTTCCTTGCCAGAGGGCTAATCGCTGCGCCTGCTAGATCTGAAAATATATTGGCCAGCAACACAACGCTACCGACGGTCAACACGCCTGCTTGTACAGCGACATAATCTTTGAAACTCAGCGCATCTAGCAGCCAAGTGCCGATACCCGGCCAGTTGAAAATGGACTCGGTGATAATGGCGAACGTCATCATGGTAGAAATCTGAATACCGAACTTTGGAATGATCGGTGGCAGCGCGTTTTTCAGGCCGTGTCGCATGACAATCTCTGATTTTGAGAGGCCTTTTGTGGCGGCTGCTTTGATGTAGTTTTGGCTCATCACATCCGACACAGAGTCACGTAGCAACTTGATGATTTCTGTTGTGGGTGCCACGGCTAACACCAGCGTTGGCATAATGAGGTGGCGGATGATGTCTTCCACTGCCTGACTGCGCTGAGGGTGGTTTGACAGCATCACATCGACCAAGGCAAAGCCTGTGGTGTTTGGAATCTCAAACAACAGGTTGTAGCGACCGGAAACCGGCAGCCAGCTAGGTACAAAGAAAACAGCATGATCATCAAAATGGCCATCCAGAAGATAGGCATTGAGAAGGTCAGCAGGGTGATGGATGAAATCACGATATCAGCAGGTGAGCCGCGGCGAATGCCCGCAAGCGTTCCCAGAGGTATTCCCACAATCAGTGCCAACAGGAAGGCAAAAAAGCACAGCTCCATGGTGGCTGGGAACACTTCTGACAACGCTTGAGTGACTGGAAGTCCGTCTGCAGAGATACCTAAGTCGCCTTGCATTAACTGGCGTAGGTACTGCAACCAACCTGCCCAGAAGTCCTGCTGGTTGAATACGGAAAACGGGTCGAGCTTAACAATGTTGTAGCCGATGAGCGTCAGTATCAGCAGTGTAATGATGAAAAGATTGAGCCGGCGAATAGCATAGATCAACATAGATCAATGGCTCCTCGAAACATTTGCAAAAGATTTGTCTCCAAAAGGACTGAGATTAATACCCTGAAGGCTGGCGTTTCTCGCTTGATAATGTACGCCATGTGCGAGAGGGATAACGGGCATTCGGTCTTTTAATATGGTTTGTGCTTGCAGATATATGTCGCGTCGTTTTTCCTGAATATCTGTTGCTATTGCCGCATCTAAGTGACGATCGAAATAGCGGTTACACCAATTCGACAAATTCCAGCCTGTGAATTTGGCATTGCATGAGAGCAATGGGCGAAGAAAATTGTCAGGGTCGCCATTATCGGCAATCCAGCCAGTAAGTACCATACCTAGATCACTAATCTCGTCACGAAGCAGTTTACGATTGATGTCTTCTTGCGCAACGATGTTCACTTGGATGCCAATCATGGCCAAATTGGACTGGATCAACTCTGCTGCTTTGATAGGACTCGGGTTATAAGCTTTGGGTGTGAGTGGCACGAGAAGGTCCACACTGAAACCGTGTCGATACCCGGCTTTTGCCATCAGGCTCAGCGCAAGTTGAGGGTCAAACGCCATGCTGAGTTTTTCGTCATACGCCCAGGACATTGGCGGTAACATGCCTGTCGCGGGTGTGCCTGTACCGTGATAAACGGATTTGATTAACGTATCACGGTTGATGGCAAGGCTAATGGCCTGACGGACTTCGAGCTCAGAAAGCGCAGGATGGCGCGTATTCAATGCTAAGAAGGCGACGTTCATTCCCGTTTGCGAGGCAAGCACAAAGTCAGGGTTTTTTTCGATGACCGAAAGTTGACTGGCAACGGGGGAAGAAAGCACATCACATTCACGGGTGATGAGTTTTGCCAACGTGCCCGTACCTCGAATACTGATGTCGTAGGCGACTTGCTCCATCGGCGCAGCACCATTCCAATATCCCCAATGGCGTTTTAGGCGAATGAGCTGGTGTGGCTTGTATTCATCCAAGTGGAAAGCCCCTGAGCCAACAGGGTGCGTATCGATGCGCGAAAGTTCCCCGCTTTCAACCAGTGTTTCAGCATACTCGGCAGAATGAATGACAGCATAGGTGGTTGCCAGCGTTGATAGAAACGATACATCAGGACGTGAGAGGGTAAACTTTACCGAGTAGTCATCAAGGGCTTCGACTTTGGTGACCAGGCCTGAGAAGTCCATACTGTCGAACCAAGGATATTCGCCGCCAGAGACTTCATGAAAAGGATGCTCTGGGTCGATGAGTCGATTGAAGCTGAACACCACATCTTCGGCCATCACGCCACGGTGTGGAATAAACCAATCGGTCACTTGAAATTTGGCACTTCGGCGAAGTTTAAAGGTGTATTCCTTGCCGTCTGGGCTGACCGACCAGCTCTGTGCCAACATGGGAATGGGCTTGTAGGTGTTGGGATCTAGCTGAAGTAGCCGATCGAAGATTTGGCTTGAGAGCGCATCTGCGGTTAATCCCCCATCTGTCAGCTGGGGATTAAAGGTATTTGGTTGCCCTGGTCCGCAATAAATAAAGCCGCGGTTTCTCGCAGAGTTTTCAGAGAACGGGTCTTCACATCCTGCCAGTAGTAACACGGCAACGCTTGCGGTCAGCAAACGACGTAATGCTCTCATAAGCCAATGATTTAGTGTTCGGGTTAAGTGTCTCAATTTACCACTGAAGCGACCTTGTCACCAAGTGGTGGCGAAAAGAACAGCTCAAAATACAATGAATTGGGCGTGATTCTATACAGTGTCCTGAACATCCTCGCCCACCAAGTTATATTTTCTGAGCAAGCCCCTTATTTGATGGTAGCTTAAGCCCAGAAGCTCTGCGGCACGTCTTTGATTAAACTTGGCTTGTGTCATGGCTGATTCAACAATCTCTTTTTCTTGCTGTGTCTGCCATTGGCGAAGATCCATGGGGAAGGTGAAAGCAGGACTTGCCTCGTTCGCTTCTTCTGACGCATTGTCCCAAGGTGCCTTGAATGGGTCGAGATGAATCTCATCCACGGCACTGTGTTCATCTGCGTGACGATAGATGGCACGTTCAACCACGTTCTTGAGTTCACGCACATTACCCGGCCATTTGTAGGAGAGTAGCGTCTTCTGTGCTTCTGGTGAAAAACCACTGAAGTAGCTGTAACCCAACTCACGACACATTTTGAGTGCGTAGTATTCGGCAAGCAGAAGAATGTCGCCTTGGCGTTCACGCAGCGGCGGCAAGTGAATCACATCGAAAGCGAGTCGGTCTAGAAGGTCTGCGCGAAACTTGCCGTCATTGGCAAGTGTTGGTAAATCTTCATTGGTGGCACAAATCAGGCGAACGTCTGAGCTCAATACGTCACTGCCGCCGACACGTTCGTATTCCCCGTATTCAATAACGCGAAGCAGCTTTTCCTGCACACCCAAAGGCGACGTTGCAAGCTCATCCAGAAACAAGGTTCCGCCCTCAGCACGTTCGAAACGTCCTTTGTGTCGGCCTTTCGCGCCACTGAAAGAACCTGCTTCGTGGCCAAACAACTCCGAGTCAATTAAACCTTCGCTGAGTGCTGCGCAGTTTAGGCTGACCAATGGACCATCCCAACGTTTCGACAAGTAATGCAAACGCTTAGCGATCAGTTCTTTACCCGTGCCTCGCTCCCCAATAATTAATACTGGGCGATTGAGCGGCGCAATGCGCGAGACATGATCGAGCACAGAGAGAAAGTGGTCGGATTCGCCAATGAGGGTGTCAGGTTTTTGCATGGTGAAATTTACCAACTGTTAGTTTATTTCATCATACCTGTGTTGGGTGAAAATGCACGAAATTAACTAAGTCATTGAATGTTAGGATTTATTAAAGTTGGCACGCGGTTTGATATATAGATTCCAACTGAGTCATACCCCTGACATTAACTCGTAAGCGCACAGCGCGCATTTAGAATAAGGAGCATCACCATGGGTATTTTTTCTCGCTTCGCAGACATCGTTAATGCCAACGTTAATTCACTGCTGGATAAAGCGGAAGATCCACAGAAAATGGTTCGCCTGATCATTCAGGAAATGGAAGATACACTGGTTGAGGTTCGTACCTCATCAGCACGCGCACTGGCAGATAAAAAAGAACTGGCGCGCAAAATCGACAACATCGAGCGTCAAATGACCGACTGGCAAGAGAAAGCGACACTGGCTTTGCAAAAGTCGCGTGAAGATCTGGCTCGTGCGGCTTTGATTGAAAAACAGAAAGTGCACGATATCCTGTTGACGCTCAAAGAAGAATATAACCTGGTTGACGAAACTATTGAGAAACTGGGTCATGAAATCGCTGAGCTAGAAACCAAATTGGCTGAAACCCGTGCGCGTCAGCAAGCGTTGGTAATTCGCCGTGAAGCTGCAGGCAAGCGTCGTGATGTGCGTCGTCAACTTGATACTAGCCGCACTGATGAAGCACTGGCGAAGTTCGAGCAATATGAGCGTCGCATCGATGAACTGGAAGCAGAAGCTGACAGTTACAGCATCGGTAAAGGCAAGCGTCTAGAGGACGAGTTCGCAGATCTGCAAGCGCAAGATGAAATTGAGAAAGAACTTGCGAAAATGAAAGCCGAGCTGAAAGACAAAGAATAATCGAGAGAGAGGTAAGGAGATCACATGTCGATGGCATTTCTATCAATTCCACTGGTTGTGTTCCTCGTTTTTGTGGCACCCCTGTGGCTATGGCTCCATTACCGCAGTAAGCGACAGGTAGGGCAGGGATTGAGCAGTGACGAATTTGAGCAATTGCAAGAACTCGCAGATCGCGCAGAGGCATTGCAGTCACGCATCCACTCGCTGGAGCGAATTCTTGATGAAGAAGCACCAAATTGGAGACACAAACAATGAACAAAACGCTGTATCGTGACCCTGTAAACGGGAAGATCGGTGGCGTTTGTGCGGGAGTCGCCGATTACTTAGGTATAGAGACTTGGGTAGTAAGGATATTTACAGTGGCGGCAGCTCTGGTTGGCTTTTTCCTCTTGGTGGTTGTTATCTATGTAGCAGCGATGCTGATTTTGGAAAAAATGCCGCCGGAAGAAGCGCAACGATACACCCAGACCCGTGAGCATAAAGTGAAGCAAAAACCTTGGCAGCAAGGGAAATCAGCCAGTGAATTGCTCGCCAGTATCGATCAAGAAATCAAAGATATGGAAGGTGACGTGGCAAAAATGGAAGCCTATGTTACCTCTAAAGAATTTGACCTAAACCGTCAGTTCAAGCAGCTTTAATAGAAAGGTTGTTTTCTCCCCCGCTGTTTGGCGGGGGTATTTCGTTTTGAGGAGCGCTGCTTTACATGAAGTCCTTAAAAAGTCACATGAATAAGTTGGTTAGTCGTGGTTTAGATCGCCACGTTCGTCTCGCCGTGACGGGTCTTTCACGCGCCGGTAAAACGGCATTCATAACGTCTCTCATTAACCAATTACTCCACAGTGGCACCAACCCAAGAATGCCGCTGTTCCATCCTGTCAGGGAAGGGCGCTTGCGAGGGGCAAGACGTGTTCAGCAAACCCAGCTGCACATTCCCGCGTTTGATTATGACTTGGGTATCCAATCGCTACGTTCTCTACCGCCAAGATGGCCATCACCAACGCGTGACGTGAGCGAAATTCGTTTGGCGATTCGCTACCAACCAGACAGCGGCCCAATGAAGCTTTTGCAAGATACCGCCACCTTGTACCTCGACATCGTCGATTATCCGGGTGAGTGGCTGTTGGACTTGCCGTTATTGTCGATGAGCTTTGAAGAATGGTCGCGTAAACAAAGCGGCATTTTAGTGGGACGTCGAAAAGAATTGGCGAGTCAATGGCTTGCTGCATTGGAAAGCTTTGATCCAATGGCTGAGGCCGACGAAAAGCAAATCGCAGAGATAGCGGGTTTGTACACCGATTATCTTCACGCTTGTAAAGACGAAGCGGGCCTGCACTGGGTGCAGCCAGGACGATTTGTGTTGCCGGGAGAATACAGCGGGGCACCCGTGTTGCAATTCTTTCCGCTGGCGACAGAGAAATACGGAGACAGCCAGTTAGCGAGTGCATCACCGAACAGCAACTTTGCGATGTTAAAGCAACGCTACGAGTACTATTGCAGCCATATCGTGAAAGGGTTCTACAAAGAACACTTCTCTAAAGTGGATCGTCAGATTGTGCTGGTGGATACCTTGCAACCGCTCAATGCTGGCCCTGAGTCGTTTAATGACATGCGCTTAGCGTTAGAGCAACTGATGCAGAGCTTTCGCTATGGCAAAAGCGGCCTGCTGCGTCGCCTGTTTGCGCCACGCATTGATAAGATTTTGTTTGCGGCGACCAAAGCAGACCATGTCACGCCGGATCAACATCCGAATTTGGTGTCCCTGCTGCAGCAACTCATCCACGAAGCTTGGCAAACGGCCGCCTTTGAAGGCATCGACATGGAATGCATCAGTCTGGCGTCGATTCAGGCGACAGAGCCGGGCATGGTGAACCATCGTGGAGAAACGGTCTCTGCGCTGCGAGGCACGTTGGAATCCGGCGCCCCGATTTTGATGTATCCGGGGGATGTGCCGCCAAGATTGCCAAATGACGAATTTTGGCAGAACAATCAGTTCGAATTTCGTCAGTTCCGCCCAATGCCAAGTGATGTGGATGAACCCCTTCCGCATATCCGTGTTGATAAGGCATTGCAGTACTTGCTGGGCGATAAGCTGAGGTAGACGAAACCATGAGTGAATATAAGAAATCTATCGTGTTTGAAGACACGGATAAGCCTGAGCTGGATACGCCAGAATTGACCGCACAGCGTCACTTTGATGCAGAACAAGTGAAGTTCGATCTTGTCGCTCAGGAAGAAGAAACCGAGCAAGAACAGTTGCTAGAAAAAACGCTGGTGCCAAAAAAGGCGCGCTGGGGATTACGTACTCTTGCGCTGTCGGGGTTGGGTTTGGTTGTCTGGCAAACCGTTGATTCTGTCGTTACTGCGGTACAGACTGGTGACTGGTTGTCGGTGGGTTGGAGCGGCTTTGTGGCGGGTATTGCCGCTTTAGGTGTGTCTGCACTTGGCCGTGAATACTTCGCGTTGCGCAGACTGAAAGGGCGTCAGGACGACCGTCAGCAAATTCAGGCGATTATCGATGCAGATGGCATCGGCAAAGCCAAAACGGTGTGTGAAAAAATCTCCAAACAAGGCAAAGGCGAGCTGACGCCAGGTTACGACAAATGGCAATCGTCGTTAGCTGCCACACACAATGATAAAGAAGTGTTTGAGCTCTACGACCAGATGGTGGTGAAAGAGCAAGATGCCCTCGCGAAGAAAATGGTCGCGAAGTATGCCTCTGAAGCGGCGGTAATGGTGGCGTTAAGCCCGCTGGCGGTGGCAGATATGTTGCTAGTGGCATGGCGAAACTTCCGACTGCTCGAGCAAATCTCCAGCCTCTATGGTGTGAAGCTTGGCTATTGGTCTCGTATTCGACTCTTGCGACTGGTGTTGGCAAACATGGCGTTTGCAGGGGCAAGTGAAGCCATTACTGATATTGGTGCTGATTTGCTTTCTGTGGATTTAGCGGGTCGGCTCTCGGCACGCGCAGCCCAAGGCTTGGGCGTGGGTTTACTGACGGCAAGACTGGGCTACAAAGCCATGGCATTGATGCGTCCGCTTCCTTACGTTGGCACGTCGGCACCGAAGCTATCGGACATGCGTAAACAGCTTCTAAGTAGACTGACATCGAACGCCGACAAAAAGGCATAATTTGAAGTAGTCCTCAAAAACGGCAGCGTAAGCTGCCGTTTTTATTGGCTGTCGCTCTCTCACGTTTTGCTCGCTAGCACTTGACTACGTTGATGTTCAGGCGCACACTCCATTCACTGTCAACAATTCCTGACACTTTTATTGGCTGTTTTTTACGCAATGGAAGGCGGGTGTCAGCTGGATTGAACAACTCTATCTCATCCACCACAACGGATGGCGTTGTATGAAAGCGTTATCCGTTTTGTTAGCAGGACAACACCGTGAGATTACAGGTCTTTTGTGAAGATCGACTCGGACTAACCCGTGAACTTCTCGATATTCTTGCACGCCGCAACATTGACTTGCGCGGCATCGAGATCGATCAGGTGGGTATCATTTACCTCAACTGTCCAGAAGTCGAATTTGAAGAATTTCGTCAACTAATGTCAGAGATTCGTTTGATAAGCGGTGTAACCGACGTTAGAAAAATTCAGTTCCTCCCTGCCGAGCGTGAACATCGTGAACTTCGCGCCCTGCTTGAAACCCTTTCCGACCCCGTGTTTTCTGTCAGCCTGAATGGCAAGGTTGATTTGGCAAACAAAGCCGCTTTCCGCCTAATGGGCAACGAAGAAGAAGGGTTGATTGGTGAATCTGCCAATACTATTTTCCCAGAATTCAACTTCAGCCACTGGTTGGAGCGAGACAACGCCAGCCAAGTTTGCCGCCAGATTGTCATTGCAGGTATCGATTACCTGATGGAAGTCATGCCTGTTTACGTGACAGACAGCGAAAACAAGAATGTATTGGCGAGCGCAGTAATTCAGCTCAAACAAGTAGCAATGAACCAGCTGCCAACCAAGCTCTACCGCACGCCGGGCGAGCACGGTTTCGATCATCTTGTTGGCCAATCCAGCAAATTCCGCGCGTTGGTTAATCAGGCGAAAAAATTCGCACTACTGGACGCACCGCTTTTAATCCAAGGTGAAACAGGTACTGGCAAAGAAATGCTGGCGAAAGCGTGCCATCAACGTTCGCATCGCGCCGAAAAGCCATTCTTGTTGGTTAACTGTGTGTCTATGCCTGATGACGCCGCCGAAACCGAATTGTTTGGCTCTGCGCCAACAGAAGGGCGTGAAGGTAAGAAAGGTCAGCTAGAACAAGCGGACGGCGGTACCGTTTTCTTGTACGAAGTGGGCGAAATGAGTCCGCATTTGCAGATTAAACTGCTGCGCTTTATGCGTGATGGTGCTTTCCGTCGCGTGGGCGAAGAGCAGGAAATCAAAGTTGATGTGCGTGTGATTTGTTCCACGCAGAAAAACCTGTCTGAGCGTGTGGCGTCAGGTCAGTTCCGCGAAGACTTGTATTATCGCTTGAATGTTCTTTCTCTGACTGTTCCGCCATTGCGCGAACGTCCGTCCGACGTACAGCCGTTGACAGAATTGTTCTTGAATCAGTTCTCTGCGGAGCTTGGTCAAGAAAGACCAATGATGCAGCAGGGCGTATCCGATTTCTTGGCGCAGTATTCTTGGCCGGGTAACGTTCGTCAGCTTCGTAACGTGTTGTTCCGTGCAATGACACAGATTGAAGATGGCTGCCTGACCAAAGAAGACATTCAATTGCCTGAGACGGAGCAAACCGCGTTTTTGACCGAAGAGTCGATGGACGGTTCGCTGGATGACATCATGAAGCGGTACGAGTCCGGTATTTTATCGAACTTGTATCGCAGCTATCCGTCGACACGTAAGTTGGCGAAGCGATTAGATGTTTCCCATACCGCGGTCGCGAATAAACTTCGTGAGTATGGCATCGGTAAGAAATAAAAAAGTAGCGGCAATTAGCCGCTATTTTTTTCTATATCGAGTAGCTTTTGTTTGATCGCTAACCCATATCGGTATCCCGTAAGCTGTCCATCGCTTCCAATCACCCGATGGCACGGAATAATTAGAGGGATCGGGTTGACGTTATTCGCCATACCAACTGCACGGCAGGCCTGTGCATTTCCGATCTCTGTGGCAATTTCGGCATAAGTCCGCGTTTTGCCATAGGGAATACCGCGTAAAGCCTGCCAAACTTGATGTTGGAACTCCGTTCCTTCTGGCGCGAGCGGCAAAGTAAACTCTGTGCGTTCACCAGCGAGAAATTCAAGAAGCTGTTTTTTGTATGGGGCGAGTTGTTGCGGGGAGTGTTTCCATTCACGGCAGTGTTCGAAAGGGTGGTGCAGACACAAGGTCAATTGCCTGAGTCCTGCATCATCGGACAGTAAGTGAATTTTTCCCAGCGGTGATTCAAAGCTATCGTAGTACATAGTGACGACACTTATTGATAGACAGGAGGCCAGTTGTCAGTCGAAATTATAAACCCTTTCCCGAGTTTGAGTGTCGATAATCTCGAAATAAGAGCGGTACAGAAAGGAGATGTCGCAAAGGTTGTGCGGTATTTCCAGAAAAATCGGACCTATCTGACGCCTTGGGAACCGTCGAGACCCGAAGGGTTCTTTACGTTTGAAGGCTGGGAACGCAGGGTAATCCAACTGACCGAGTTGCAACGTCACGGCCTTTCCTACTATTTCCTTATTTTTGAATCTGGCAGTGACGAAGTTCAGGGCGTGATCACTTACAGCAACATCATGCAGTACCCCTTTCACGCTTGTACGGTGGGTTATTCGCTTGCTGAAGATGCGCAGGGGCGAGGCATCATGCGCCGCGCACTGAAAGCTGCGAACCAATGGTTGTTTGATAACTTAAACCTGCATCGCATTATGGCCTCTTACATGCCCAGAAATCAGCGAAGTGCCGCAGTATTGCACTCGGTGGGTTTTGAAAAAGAAGGCGAAGCCAAAGACTACTTGCTGATTAACGGTAAGTGGGAAGACCACATTCTTACCTCCCTTATCAACACTAAATGGGTGTCATCCATCAATGAATAATTTCAACCCTGTGCGTTTGGAGAAGCAGCTGGCGTTGCTGGTGGAAGTCGATAAATTGAAAGCTGTTCTGCGCCGCACTCGTGTCAAAAGTGCCGATGCGAGACGTGAAAACTCTGCGGAACACAGTTGGCAGGTTGCCTTATGGCACTGTTGCTAGAAGAGTACGCGAACGAACCTGTTGATGTGTCCAAGGTTGTAAAGATGCTGCTTTTACATGACGTAGTGGAAATCGACGCTGGCGATACCTTTGTTTACGATCTGGAAGCGGCAAAGCTGCAAGAAGAGAAAGAACTCAAAGCGGCCAACCGCATTTTTGGTATGTTGCCGGAAGACCAAGGGCAAGAATTGCTGGCGTTGTGGTTGGAGTTTGAAGCAGGTGAGTCGCCGGAGGCGCGCTATGGCAAAGCGTTAGACCGCATGTTGCCGATGCTTTTGAATTATCACAGTGAAGGCCAAAGCTGGAAAGAACACGATGTTAGTCTTGAACAGGCGTTGACCGTGAATGCCAAAATCGAAAAAGGCTCTGACGTGCTGTGGGACCAAGTCAAACAGATGCTGGCAGAAGCGGCTGACAAAGGTTGGCTGAAAACCTGAACCCTCAAACTTGGCACAACAAAGACGCAAAAGCCCCGCAAGAGCGGGGCTTTTTGTTTCTGTATGACTGATTAGGTCACGGTGATCATACGCATGGTGTTGGTGGTGCCGACATAGCCGGACACATCACCTTGCGTGAAGATAACCACATCCCAAGGTTGTAGCAGGCCTTTCTCTTTCAAAAGGGCAATGGCTTTGTGCGCAACCTCAGGGCCTGCGCCGGTGTCGCTTTCAAAGAATACCGGGGTTACACCACGGTAGAGTGCCGCGCGAGAGAGGGTGGTTTCATGACGAGACAATGCAAAGATCGGTTTGCCCGAACTGATGCGTGACATCATGAGTGCAGTTTTGCCTGATTCAGTCAGCGACACCATCGCTTTGACTTTCGACATATGGTTTGCCGCGTACATGGTTGCCATCGCCACCGTTTCTTCAATCAAATCAAACTCTTTGTTCAATCGGTGATTGGACACGTTAATCGACGGCATTTTCTCCGCACCGATACACACTTCTGCCATGGTCGAACGGTTTCGAGTGGGTAGTCACCAGCCGCCGTTTCAGCAGACAGCATCACAGCATCTGTGCCATCAAGCACGGCATTGGCCACATCCATGACCTCCGCACGTGTTGGCATGGGCGCACTGATCATCGATTCCATCATTTGTGTGGCGGTGATAACGCAGCGATTGAGTGAACGAGCACGACGAATGAGTTTCTTCTGCACGCCCACAAGTTCAGGGTCACCAATTTCTACCCCTAAGTCACCACGGGCTACCATGACACCATCAGATGCCTCGATAATGTCATCGATGCTTTCATCGGTTGCTACCGTTTCCGCACGCTCCACTTTGGCAATCATTCGCGTGTCTAAACCTGCATCTTTCGCCAGCGAGCGGGCGTAACGCATATCGTCGCCATTGCGTGGGAAAGAGATGGCGAGATAGTCCACGTTGATTTTTGCAGCGGTGAGGATGTCTTGTTTGTCTTTTTCTGTCAGCGCGGCAGCGGAAAGGCCACCACCTTTTTTGTTGATCCCTTTGTTGTTCGAGAGCGGGCCACCAACCGTCACGTCGGTGTGAACACAAGCACCTTCAACGGAGACCACTTTGAGCTGAACGCGCCCGTCATCCAACAGAAGAATATCGCCGGGAACAACATCTTTGGGGAGCTCTTTGTAATCGAGGCCGACGCGCTCTTTGTCACCTTTACCTGCGGGTAAGTCGCCATCAAGGATAAATCTGTCACCGACGGCGAGTTGAATCTTTCCATCAGCAAACGTGGAAACACGAATTTTGGGGCCTTGAAGGTCTCCTAAGATACCGACATGTTGGCCAAGCTTGGCAGCGATAGTGCGCACTTTATTCGCACGATCGATATGGTCCTGCGCTGAGCCGTGAGAGAAGTTCATCCTGACGACATTGGCTCCGGCTGCAATTATTTTTTCGAGTACGTCATCTTTATCAGTGGCTGGTCCAAGTGTTGTGACGATTTTGGTACGACGCATGGGTACAGTCATGAAATTCTCCAGAGTCAGAAGTTGTCTTTAAAAACGAAATAAAAGCTGGTGACAAACTGCTTACTAAGGAAAGTGTAGTTGAGTACTGAGATATAAATAAAAAGGGCAGTTTTAAACTGCCCTTATTTGGATGCGTTAGGTTAGAGACTCTTTATTAAATCGCGAATCTTTGATCGCCTCTTTTACGCGTTTTAGGTTTTCTCTAAAGCCAGGGCCTCGACGCAGTGTAAAGCCAGTTGCCAACACGTCGATGACTGTCATTTGAACGACGCGGCTTGCCATTGGCATGTAGATGTCAGTGTCTTCTGGCACATCAAGGGTGATTGTCAGAGAACAGACTTTATCAAGCGGTGAGCCTTTCTCGGTAATACCGATAACGGTCGCGCCGTTCTCTTTCGCCAACATGGCAACATCAACCAAAGATTTGGTGCGGCCAGTATGGGAAATGACTACCACCACATCGCCATCTGTGCAGTTAATGCAGCTCATACGTTGCATTACGATGTCGTTAAAACAAACGATGGGAATGTTGAAGCGGAAGAATTTGTTTTGCGCATCGTACGCAACGGAAGCCGACGCACCCAGACCGAAGAAAGAAATTTTCTTCGCTTGCGTGAGCAAATCTACCGCGCGGTTAATTTGATGAGGGTCGATGCTGTTTTTCGCCACGTCCAGACAAGCCATGGTCGATTCGAAGATTTTCGACGTATAAGCATCTGCACTGTCGTGCTCTTCTACGTTGCGGTTTACGTAAGGAGTGCCATTCGCCAAGCTCTGCGCCAAGTGCAGTTTAAAGTCTGGAAAACCTTTCGTGTCCAATCGACGACAGAAGCGGTTCACGGTTGGCTCACTGACGTCTGCCATCTTTGCCAAGGTCGCGATGCTTGAGTGGATAGCAGTTTGCGGAGACGCAATAATGACTTCTGCTACTTTACGTTCAGACTTACTAAAGTTTTCAATATTTTTTTGTATTTTTTCTAGGGTGTTCATTTAGATTACCGCTTTGCTTCCGCTATCTAGTGTTCAGAACTGCCTCTTACGCTAGCGTGATTTACGTCACTGAGGTGCTCGGGCGAAATAAATTGAGGTTCGACAATGTTATGATTGAGTCTAACGGGTGGAATCGATTAATGACATTTTAACCAGCAAATACCTTTAAAAAGTTTGTATTCATTCACGCTTTTAGTTGCTTTATTACACAGATTCGGATTTTTTTTTCAGCCGAATTTAATCAAATTGCGATTCTGTGGCACGTATTTGATGAATTTAGATTGGATCTGAAAATGGATTACAAGGAACTTTCGATGTCGAAACCAATAAAAACAGTCTCGGTTTGTGGGTGCGGATGGCTCGGGTTGCCTTTGGCTAAACACTTGGTTGCAAAAGACTATACGGTGGTTGGCACAAAGCGCTCGTCTCTTGATGCAAAAGCGTTAGAGCAACACGGGATACAAGGCGTGGCATTCACTTTGACCGAACGCACGTCATGGACGAACACAACGGAGCTATTCGGCGCTGATGCGCTGGTGGTGAACATTCCGCCTGGCCGCAGAACGATAGAGAAAGATGTGTTTGTGGCAAACATGAAAGCTCTGATTGATGCGGTCAAAGCGGGTGGGACAGGGCAACTTATTCTAATAAGCACCACATCTGTCTACGGCGAACTGAAAGGGACGATTACCGAAACGACGACGCCAAGTCCTACAACGGAATCCGGCAAGGCGCACGTTGAAATCGAAAACTATGTGTTTGAACGATTCGGTGATAGAGGCGCAGTATTACGATTATCGGGTTTGGTTGGAGAAGACAGACACCCTGCGCGCTATTTGGCTGGACGAAGTGACATTGCAAATGGCAATGACCCAGTGAATTTGGTTCACCGTGACGATTGTATTGCTGCAATTTGCGCGCTGATCGAAAAAGGTGTTGGTGGTAGGGCCTACCATCTCTGTACAGCGGAACATCCAACGCGCGAAGCATTTTATCAGTGGGCAGCGAAGTCCATGGGGTTAGTCGAGCCTAGCTTTACGCCAAGTGATGGCAGTGGAAAGCGTATCGATGCCACCGAAACTCTTGCTTCATTGGGTCTCACGCCGAAATATAGGTCGCCTTACGATATGCCATTGCCCAAGGTTTAGGTAAAAAAGACATAAAAAAAGCCCGCTTCAATCATGAGCGGGCAACATTAAATTTGTAAGCAGGAGTAAGAAAAAGCAGCAGTTTATAGCGATAAGTTAGAAATCATGTGAGGCGGCCAGCTATACATTAAAAGGCACTTATCCGCTATCTACATATAGTCAGATAACCCATTCAGAAATTAGTTCAAAAAAATTTCAAAATTTTTTTCAAATCCATTCTCACGCCTTTTCTCTCTGCCTTCTTGGCAACAATCACGAACATTAGAACGAAAAAAAGCCCACAAGCGAATCGATGATGTGGGCTCAAGAAGAAATTCTTCTAAGAAAAAGCAGTGGCACTAATTGAGACCCGACTTTTGAGTCTTTGTTCCCACTCACATCGAGTTTTTTCTCAATAGTGAGCCAGTCTCGCGTTGTTACCGGTAAGAAACCTTATTAATAACAGCACCTTATTTTCAGGGTTCCCATGAAAAATAAAAGTTGTCAAAAGTGTGATTGTTTTCGGGTTGTTATCAATGCTAATGAGATGTAAAGTTAAACGGGTGTTTAATACAGGTGAATGAAAATGGCTGGGAAAGGCGAAACCAAAGGGAAAATCCTTGATGCGGCAGAGCAACTCTTTGCCGAACATGGGTTTAAAGACACCTCACTGAGGACGATCACCAGTAAAGCCAACGTTAACTTGGCATCAGTGAACTATCACTTTGGTGACAAAAAATCTCTCGTGAGAGCGGTACTAGCCCGCTATCTCGAAAAATTCATGCCTCAATTAGAACAGGAATTAAAACTGCTGTTGGTGAAAGACAACATCACCATGGTGGATGTGTTTGCTTGCACCAAACGCCCTCTGCTGGACTTGGATTCGTTTCGCAGACATGGCGCATCAACCTTCATGCAGTTGATTGGGCGTGGCTATACAGATGTGCAAGGTCACTTGAGATGGTTTATCACAACCCGTTACGACACCGTGCTGTCTCTATTTACGCAAGCGGTTGTAAAAGCTAACCCCTCTCTAAAACCTGAAAACCTGTTTTGGCGACTTCATTTCACGCTGGGTGCAGTCATCTTCACGATGGCTTCAAACGTAGCGTTAAGTGAGATAGCAGAGAATGACTTTGGTCATAACGTTTCTATTGAAGACATCATTGACCGACTTATTCCTTATTTGGCAGCAGGTGTAGATGCACCTGTCGCCGGAGAGCTAACGCTCGTCAGTAGCGGCTCTTCCCTTAGCGCAAGCTAAGAAAAACAGAACAACAATAACCAAATAACGAAACAAAAAGGATCTGAATCATGAGCTCTCAACCATCATTTAGAAGACGTTACCTCAGCGATCCAGCGTTCAAGTTTTTCAAAAAGGTGCTGCCACCGCTTTCAGTGACAGAAAAAGAAGCCATGGAAGCAGGCAGTGTGTGGTGGGACGGGGAGCTGTTTGGCGGAAACCCTGAGTGGCGAACCTTGCTTCAATACCCAAAACCACGTCTGTCTGATGAAGAGCAATCCTTCATCGACAATCAGTTGGAAACGCTGCTCGGTATGTTGGATGACTTTGACATTGTTCAACAGCGCAAAGACTTACCGCCGGAAGTCTGGGAATACTTGAAGAAAGAAAAGTTCTTCTCCCTCATTATTCCTAAAGAGTTTGGTGGGCTGGCATTCTCTGCATTCGCTAACTCAACCATTGTATCTCGCATCGCGACGCGCAGTTTGAGTGCTGCGGTAACAGTGATGGTCCCTAACTCGTTAGGCCCAGGTGAACTATTAACGCACTATGGTACTGACGATCAGAAAAACTATTGGTTACCGCGCCTTGCTAACGGCGACGAGGTGCCGTGTTTTGCACTGACTGGCCCGGAAGCGGGCTCCGATGCAGGCTCCATTCCTGACAAAGGCATTGTCTGTAAGGGCGAGTTTGAAGGCAAAGAAGTGTTGGGTATTCGCCTGACATGGAACAAACGCTACATCACGCTGGCACCGGTCGCGACAGTGTTGGGTCTGGCATTTAAACTGCACGATCCAGACGGCTTGCTGGGCGACACCGAACAGCTTGGCATTACCTGTGCGTTGATTCCTGCCGATCACAAAGGCGTTGAGATTGGCGAACGTCATAACCCGTTAGGTCTTTCATTTATGAATGGTCCGACGCGCGGTGAAGATGTCTTCATTCCAATGGAGTGGGTGATCGGTGGTCAGGACTATGTCGGGAAAGGCTGGCGTATGCTGGTGGAATGTCTTTCAGCGGGTCGTGGTATCTCTCTTCCTGCGCTTGGCACCGCCGTGGGTCACTTAACGTCGCGCACGACAGGGGCTTATTCCTATGTGCGCAAACAGTTTGGAATGAACATCGGTAAGTTTGAAGGTGTTGCGGAAGCGATGGGGCGTATTGGTGGTTATACCTATATGCTGGAAGCGGCTCGCACCCTGACAACAACCTCGCTGGACATGAATGAGAAGCCAGGGATTGTCACCGCGATTGCCAAATACCACATGACCGAGTTGGCTCGTACCATCTTGAATGACTCAATGGACATTCACGCAGGGCGCGCGATTCAGTTAGGCCCACTTAACTACATCGGTCATCATTACTTTGGTATGCCTGTGGCAATCACCGTGGAAGGTGCCAACATTCTGACCCGAAATCTGATGATCTTCGGTCAAGGTGCCACTCGCTGCCATCCCTATGTATTAAAGGAAATGGAAGCGGCAGCGGATACTGATGAAACCAAAGGCGCAGAAGCGTTTGACAGCTTGCTGGTCAAGCACATTGGCTTTGCGACCAAAAACGTATTGATGGCACTGACCAATGCCTTTACACGTTCGGCGTTCAATAGCTCGCCGGTCTCCGGTGAAACCGCGAAGTACTACAAACAATTCGCTCGTATGAGCCGTGCGTTGGCCGTAACCGCGGATGTCTCCATGTTGATGTTGGGCGGTGAGCTTAAACGACGTGAAATGCTGTCTGCGCGCTTAGGTGACGTGCTAAGTCATCTCTACCTTGCGTCAGCCGTGTTGAAACGTTACGAAGATGAAGGCCGCCAGCAAGCAGACCTGCCATTCGTTCATTACTCACTCCAGCATTGTTTGAACAAGTGTGCTGACGCGTTTGATGGAGCATTCAACAACTTCCCACGTAAAGGTGTAGGTAGAACCCTGCGTACCATAACCTTCCCATTGGGCATGCATTTCGATGCGCCATCAGATGAGCTTGCAAATCAAATTGCGGGTTTGATGATGACACCGGGCGCACACCGCTCACGCCTGACCCATCTTTGTTACGTGGGTGATGCTGAGAATGACCCAGTCGGCATCATGGAACGTGCATTTGAGGCGATGCAATCGATCAGGCCATTGGAGAAAAAGCTGGCTGTGGCGGCGAAGAACGGTCAAATCCCAGCGAAAGTACCATTGGCTGAAAAACTTGAGAAAGCACTTGAAGAGAACATCATCACGCAAGATGAGTTTGAACAAATCAAACATGCGGATGCGTTACGTTCAAAAGCAATCCAAGTGGATAACTTTGACCCATCATGGTTTGCTCCAGCGAAACCTGCAACCTCAGGTTCACGCCGAAAAGGCAAAGCCGCATAACGGAGTGCAAGTTTATCTCGCTCTCAAAAACGCCGCAAAAGCGGCGTTTTTTTTCGTCAACACCTCCAACCACTGCCTGAATCACTGCTTTTGAGACAAAAAAAAGTGCGAAAACAAGATGAAGTATTTATCCTAGGCGCAACTTTGTAAGGAAGGTTGAATATGATCATCAAACCGAAAATTCGCGGATTTATCTGTACGACTACGCATCCAGTTGGCTGTGAAGCTAACGTAAAAGAGCAAATCGAATACACCAAAGCGCAAGGCCCAATCGCAAATGCACCAAAACGTGTTCTGGTTGTTGGCTCTTCTAGTGGCTACGGTCTATCTTCGCGCATTGCAGCAGCGTTCGGCGGCGGTGCGGCGACCATCGGTGTGTTTTCGAAAACCATG
>NZ_LNTY01000030.1 GCF_001559595.1 Enterovibrio coralii
AGTTAGCGGGATAAAATCAATCCGAGGGGTTATCGCAAGGGGCGTGCCAGCTACTAAGGCTATAAGAAACAAGGAGATATATTGATAACTCGCTGAGTGTTGCAAGGGGTTGCTTGGTGAGTGAGTAAGAAATTGCTGGCTGGCAAAAAGTAGACAGTGTGTCGAAATACAAAATGCTTCGTACTAAGAAAGGTTTGCTACGTTTAAAGAAAACAACGAGTAAACAGCGATGCCAGTTCAGGGGACAACACCAAGAGCTACCTTTCTCACCTCGCCCATTTTTGCGATGGGTGAGTCTATTCCCGGTGAAAAGGGTCTTCGGATTAATGAAGCTGCGACGCGAGCAAGGGCAGGTCTGCTCAATATCCTTTCTGCCCTGACCATGTTCATCCTCTACGTTTCACCGGAAAGTAACCCTATTGCCTATGTCGCACCTTATGTCATCTTCGACATGACCATGGCTGCGTTATTCGGTTTGACTCCCTTAAGTCCGAGCGGCTTGATTGGCACGGCGATAACATTGAAAGCCAAGCCCGTTTGGAAACCCACACAACCCAAACGATTTGCTTGGTCTTTAGGCGCTTTGATGGGCATGGCCTGCTTGGCTTTTTGGTGGATGGCACTACCCAACGTTTGGCTATACGCCGTTTTGGGTGTGTGCTTTATGTTGACTTGGCTGGAGGCAGTATTGGGATTTTGTGTGGGGTGTTGGATGTACGACAAGCTGTTTGGCTGCGAGCCATGCCAACCTGACTAGCACCGCCCGCGTTTGGTATTCATGGTAGACTCCAGACTTTAATACCACTGTGTAGATGTCACGATGCTAGAAAAAGAAAACATGCTCAAGCTTGCTCGCATGAAGATGCCGTTTGGTAAGTATGCAGGAAGAGTACTGATTGATTTACCGGAAGAGTATTTACTGTGGTTTGAGAAGCAAGGTTTCCCAAACAATGAGCTGGGGAAATTAATGCAGCTGTGCTTGGCATTAAAAATCGAAGGGCTAGACGAGGTCATTAAGCCGCTAAAATAAAAGCAAACAAAGGCATTTCAGTGACCAGGCTTAATGCTTGTTCAATTCAACGCGACATCGCTGCGATGATTTATCAGGCTCGCATTTTGGTCTTCGTACGCTAGGGTTTCGTCGAACGTATGTATAACGTAACTGATACACTTTCTTAGAGTTCATTGCTTGGTTTCTTGCCCTGTCGGTAGCTCTAGCTTGTCGTCATCAAGGGACATTATGCGAATACAAGAAGCGTCAGTAGTGAGCGGCTTGAGTTGCCATACACTCAGATACTACGAAAAAAGTGGCTTAATCTACCCCATTCCAAGAGATAGTGCGGGGCATAGATACTATCGCGAACACGACATTCGTTGGTTACAGTTTGTTCAGTGTTTAAAAATCACTGGTATGCCACTTAAAGATATAAAATCATACGCAGAACAAGTTGAGGACTGTGAAAATAAAGCTGAGCAGTTGCTGACGATCCTGTTCAAACACAAAGCGCGTCTTGAAAACAAACTTGCGGAGACACAAGACTTTCTCAAGCATATTGATTGGAAAATCAATCACTACAGCGAGATTTTGCAACAGCATAAATAGTCGCCTTTTAGCAAAGCAGGCCGCAGGTGCCTGCTGCTTTGAGTTCTAGTATGCGTTACGACACCGTTGTCATGCGTTGTCTTTCGAAAAAGTCATGTATTCTCGAAATATCGTCGTCTGACAGCTCAACCTCCGATGCGTTAATAAGTCCATCGAGCTGTTCGGGAGTGCGAGCACCAACAATTGACCCTGTGGTTGCATTGTGAGATAGCGTCCAAGCAATACTGACCTCTGCAACGCTACAGTTCCTATCCCTTGCGATTTCCTCCAGTAACTCGACGAGTAATAAGTGTTTTGAGAACTCTGGTTCTTGGAATAGATGGTTTTTGTGGCGCCAATCATTTTTATCCAGTTGGGAAAATCTCGTTTTGGTCATTGAACCGGTAAGAAGTCCTGATGCCATTGTGGAATGGTGGATGGTGCCCACATTATGCTGAGCGCACCACGCAGTACGTCGTTTTCAGTGGTGCGATTGAGTAATGAGTAGGCAGATTGGTTGGACACAATCGGTGTGATCGCATGCGTCATAGCTAACTGCTCGGCTGAGAAGTTCGATACACCGATATGACGAACTTTCCCTTGCTTCTTCAAATCGGCAAGGGTTTCCCACGCTTCAATGATATCGGCTTCGGGTAGCGGTCAGTGTATTTGGTAAAGATCAATCGTTTCAATCGCCAGTCGTTTCAAGCTGTCTTCAACTTCCTGAATCACTGATTTTCTCGAAATTCGATTGAACAGTTCGGTCTCACCAGGGTTCCAGCACAAACCGCATTTGGTAAAAATATAAGGTTTGCTGTTCGCATGCTTCAGGGCTTTTTGGATCACTGATTCGGCGTTACCTAAGCCGTATGCTGTTGCTGTGTCAATCCAGTTGATGCCGCTGTCTAATGCAGCAAGGACGGTATTGATTGAGTCTTGTTCTGATTGTTTGCCCCATCCCCAATCACCTATGTCGCCACCAATCGCCCAACTTCCGAGTCCTAGACGGCTAATATTCAAATCTGAGTTACCAAGGATCTTTGTTTCCATGTCCACTTCCTTTTGCATTATGAAGACCAATCGAGGACGTTAGAAATAAGGGTTTGAGTAAGCTCTAAGTCAAACTCTCCATCGATGGAAATTAGGCGGATGGGTATCTTTTAGAGGTATGTCACAACAGCTATCTAGTGTTTCTCTTGGCTTTCATTATGTGCACTTTGCAAGGCTGCCAACTTCCCACAAGTAGAAGTTTTTAGGTGAGATAGCAGGTATCCGATTCGCCAGACGGGTGAAGCCATTTTGTCTGGAAGTTTTATTCAAGCGGAACATGGAGGTTCCCAAAAGGAGGGCTAGGCCAGTTGTTGGCACTTTGCCTAGCCCTAAAATTGAGGGATTGGACGCTGTTGTTAAGCCCCTCAAAAATATGTGAGGGTATTTGTTATTTAGAGTATTGAGCCGCACTGCCGCTTTGTGTTGAAGCATCTTTCTTAGTGCCGAAATAGGCAAAGAGATATTGCCTGACGCCCAAAATGCCGTGCTCACGAACTATATTGACGTGTCGATTGATTATCCTGTTTAAAAAGGCTTTGTACGCCCACTTCTTCAGCCCCGAAAGATTGCTGCCGTATTGATGAAAAAACGCATCGGGGGAGTCGAAAGTGCCGAAATCGTCAGCAATTCCTTCAGCCTGAATATAAGTGTGACTGCCATCAAAGCTATTCTGAGGCGATTGAAGGCAAGGTGTTGCGATGCCATAGCCTTGGAACGCCTCCGCGTTTGGATAGGCCTTCTGAACTTGCTTGAGAAAAGGCGTATCAATGATAAAGCCTTCTAGGTTAATCCAGTTGCCCTCGAAATAAACTTCCACCCAACTATGAATAATGCGGCGCGGTGCGATTGGCATCACGTAGGACGGCAGCGCACCTTTTTGCAGGGCGTTGTAAATGGTAAATCCATGAAACCGACAAGGCACACCTAAACCACGCAATAAGGCCATTAGCAAAATGCCCTTGGTATTGCATTGACCGTAACCATCTCTCAGCACATCGCTGGCAGACATGGCATCGTCCATGTTGTAGCCGAACGCAATGTCATCCCGGACAAAGTCATACACGGCTTTAATAGCGTGTTTGCCGTTTAGGTTTTTCCCCCTTTGAGTGATATTAAAGATTGAATACCGGGATGCGTGTAATCAAGTAAAGGTGTTGTTTCTAAATAATTTGCCATAGTGCATTTCTCCTTGGGCTCATTTGAACTCTAAGTGATCTGCTGTCATGAAAATTGTATAAACTTGCTAACGTCGATTTTGGGATTTGGCGAAGCTGGCGATTAACTCTTTGCTTGTCATGCCAAACGTGGCTTTGATGGTTTTGCTAAGGTGGGCACTGTCACTGAAGCCTGCAAGATAGGCGGCTTCGGTCGCGTTTACCCCTCTTTTGATGGCAGAGACAGCACAAATTAGTCTGCGCCACAGAAGATAGGGACGCCAAGCAATACCCAGCTCGTCCTTCACTAGATGTAAGAATCGACTTTCTGATACAGCGAGCCAATCGGCCACCTCTCTTGCTCGCCATTGTTCCGGCTTTAGACAATCACCTGAAAAGCAATGATCGAGGTGTTTGAGCAAACGCAGCAGTCGCTGGTCTTTGACCTGATACGGGTTGGTTTGTAGTGCTTGTGCGGTAGCGGGGTGATCGACAAAGGCAGCAGCAAGGGAGGAGAGGGAAGGTATTTCTGGTGCCGTGGGCAAAGGCTCTTGCAGTGCTTTTATGGCTTCACCGAGTTTACTTTCTGGCTCGGCCAAGATCACCCAACCCTCAGGCATGGACAGTTGGTGAATGGTATTGGGGGCAATGACAGAGCCGTGATTAAGAATCTCCCCGTTTAGGGTACTTTCTGACGTTGGCAACCATAGCTGCCAAAGCGGGTGCTTGTGAGGACGGGCGTCAATAGCTTGTCCGAAAGCGACAACCATTCCGGGTGCGAAATGCGCGAATTTATGTTTGTCAGAAATAGCGTTCATGCATTTTCCTCAACGTTTTGCTGAAGACTAATGCCCTGCATTTGCAGGTGAAAGCATTACTCAAACGGACAACCTAAATTGCAAGGGTGACTCGCAATCCGTGCAGATTCATCCTCACATTTTAATGGCGTAAATAAATGCGTCGACGCTTGACTCATCTTCCAAGATAACGCGGGTGACAACGCGTTCATATGCGTTTCCCTCAAACTCATCCAACATATCCCAATGAAGATCGAGTGAATCTGAAGTGAACAGGTTACCTTGAACAAGATCGTCGGTGTTTTTCAGTTCGATGCCGGGAAAGCCCATGGCGGCTCCCCATCCTTTTTGATGAAGCACGCCTTGCACTTTTCCTGGCTGCCAGTGGCCCGGAATATCAGCGAGAACGTGTTCGTTTGGCTTACCGGGAGCCAACGTACCGTAAACAAATAGAGCGTTGATTTTGTTCATGAGGATAATCCTTATCCGATGAAAAGCATCCAGTTAAATACTATGACACTATGCGCAAGATTAGCGCGTAAGAGCCGAGTAAAAGGTGGCTGATCGCCACCTTACTGCTCACTTGCGTAGTGTGTCATCGAGTCTAAAAACAGGTCGAGCAACGCCCTGTCGTTTACCGCGATAGCGACATTTTGCGCAGGTTTGTCTTTCCACTCGTCCGTTTTATGTTTGGTCTCGCGGTACTTTTGCAATGTCATGCCTTCGGCTGGGCCATCACAGACGACGCGAATCGGTCCTTTTCTGACCTCGAACAGAGCGGGGTTAATCACATAAGCGATGGCCGATGGGTCATGAACAAAGCATCCTTCAACGCCCATACGCTCCTTATAAAAGGCCAGGTAGAAACGGCTAATGTCCCACATGAACTGGCCAATATCGCCACAGGTATCTCTTACTGTATCGAGGTACTGAGAGGAGAAAAAGGCTTCGTGAGTCACATCCAGACCAACCACGGTGACTGGCCAGTTTGCCGTCAAAACAATGTCGGCAGCGTGCGGGTCATCGTGAATGTTGGCTTCTGCAAAAGGCGTGACGTTACCTGTGTGTTCATGGGTACCGAAAGCACCGCCCATGATGACCACTTCTTTGACCAAACTCGCGATTTCGGGTGCGTGCTCAATGGCGAGCGCAAGGTTTGTCAGAGGGCCTACGGCAACCAAGGTGATTTCACCAGGGGACGCTTTGACTGTGTCGATAATGTATTGATGAGCAGAACGAGGGTCAGCTTCAATGCTTGGCTCCTCAAGAGGCACATCACCAAACCCGTTTTCGCCATGAACAACGACGCTTGCACCAACGGGGTCTCGAACCAATGGGCCTGATGCACCTTTTGCCACATCACATGCGAAGTTGAAGCGTTGTTTTAGGTAAAGGGCATTACGCGTGCTGGTGTTGATTTCCGCATTGCCATAGACAGTGGTGAGCGCAACAAGCTCTACGTCAGGGTTTGCTTCGGCGAACAGGATTGCCATTGCATCGTCTATGCCGGGGTCGGTATCAAGGATGATTTTCGTTGTCATTGTTTACCCAAAATTCAGCGAAGGGATGTGAGCAAGGTTTTGTCACATCTTCAGTGAAAATCATTGTAATTCGAAGGGGTGGGCTGCGAGGAAGTTCCTTTATTGAGGAATGTGATTGTTATCACCGAGAAAGAGAGTCGTGCGTGACCACTTTTCTGACGAAAGCAGCAAGTGCATAGACACCTGCAACTATCGTTTAAATCATCATCTCTCTTTTTTGTGTTTTGGCGGAGGCCCTTTTGGCATTTCGCTCTCGCTCAGGTATCCATCCTGATTAGCATCAAACTTTTCAAAGTCGCGTTGAAGTGGTCCTCTCACTTCGGCATAGGAGAGTTTCCCATCCTTGTTGCTGTCTAAATCAACCATAGGATTTGGACGTTCTTGCTCTGGCTCTCTGCGTTCTTTTTCTGATGCACGCTGGAATGAAAATTGGTCTCTGCGCAACTGAGGCTGTTGCGCTTGTGTGCCTTGTGCATCACTCTCAAACGCTTGCTTGGTGCGGGCAATCAAGGCTGGGGAGGTATCGAAAGTGACATTACCTCCAGCGACGCAGCGGGCGAAGTTTTGAATTCTAACCGCATCACCTTGAGGGCCATGGCCTTCTTTGTAGCGAGAGGCGCTGCCCGTTTTTGGATCGCTCCGTTGTGAACCTGCGCCATGCACATCCATCCAATTACCCTTCAAATTGCCTAAAGCACGGCCAAAAGAGAGATACACTGCATTCGAGGCACCTTTCAAATTCAGGTGTGTGGTGCTCGACCAATAGTTTGCATAATCTTCCTGGCCCGCTTCGTTAGTGATGACCGTTGCTTGAAAGCGGCTGTCGATAGCTGCCGAATCTGTGGTGGCAGGTGAACGCGTATAGTCGACGATGGATTGCAACTCTTTGGCGTTGGGCAATCGCCAGTCATTTCTCCCTGCCAATTCAAGACGCTCGCAATAGGCGAGGGCAGAAGGAAAGTCCATGGCTTTCTGGCTGTCGTTTTGCTGCCAAACCAAGCTGGTTGCCTTATCCGTAACCACGCCACGAGTTGGGACTGCGTAGTTATTCACACCGTAATTTGGATTGCCGCGAACCACCAAGACATAGAATTTCTTCTCGCCCATTTTCGGGTTTGAAATGCCATAGCCCTTGATTCGGCCATCAATAAAATTGACGCCAAAAACGGTTTCATCTCTTCGCATCGTTGTAGAAACATAGCGAGTGGAAGACACGAACTGGCTGTCGATTAAACGCTCGCCGCGTTGGACATCGCCACTGTTCATTTCAAAGGTAAGGTTATCGATAAACGGGAGTAGGTTGACCTTGCCAGATTGGCGTAACCCACTTGGGTCTTGGCCATCAAAGAGTATCAATGAATACAGTTCTTTGATGGTGGGAAGTCGCCAGTCGTTGTAGCCACCCAAACGGAGTAGCTCAGCGTAGGTGCGGGCATTTTTCTCGCTCAGTTTGTCATAACTGTTGATGATGCCGTCACGGTGCAAATCGGTAGAGGTGCCCACATTAACCCCGTGACATTGTCTGTCACTGTACCATCTCCATTATTGGTGTAGCTCGGCGGATTACCTTGGTATTGGGCGTCCTGACCAAAGGTTTTTTCGCCAATATCGGGACACGTGGTGGCGCGGTAAAGACCATAGCACTCGGTTTGGTGCGTATCGACAATCGGGTAATCCAATGCTTGCTCGGCTTTTGCATTGCTAACCGACAACCCCAGCACAGTGGCTAGCGTGATAGATGAAAAAAAGCGCGCCATGTTTCCCTACTCCTTGGTTCCTTGTTGCTTTCTTTTTCTTGTTTTGGGTATATAAACAGTAAGCAAGAAGACAAAAAAATGTAAGGTTTACAGAAGCATTGCCACATTGTTTACACATTTCCTTCGTAAATACTGACAATGTGAAAATCCATGGCATTTTGCAGCAAGCTGCATGAGTGGTTCGTGATGAATGGCTGTTTTTTATTGCAAAAATCTAGAAGGAGATCCGAGTTACACCTAGTCTGATAAGACAGTTATGGGGGATAACCGTTTATGTCCGAACACGCTTCACGCCTTTTCCACAAAACCTATATGAAAGCACTCAAGATAGCGGCGAGGGTGATTCCGATCCCGCGGCCAACACTGTTCACGGGAGCAGACAGTGCTGAACAGATGTGTGAAGCGATCGGATTGATGAATTTCAGCAAACTGCTGGTGGTCACTGATCAACCTTGGTGGATATTGGTATTGCTGGGAAGATCGAAGAGCAGTTAACCAAGCATGGCGTCGCGCATGTGCGCTTTGATAAAGTGACGCCCGATCCCACCTATTCTCAAGCTGAGCTGGGGTTGGATCTCTATCAGCGTGAAGGCTGTGACGGGATCTTGGCGGTCGGCGGCGGATCGCCCATTGACTGCGCCAAAGTTATCGCCGCACGTGTTACCAACAATAAGCCGATTAAGCGTCTTGCCGGTCTGCTTAGGGTCTGGCGAACGCCTGCTCCTTTGTTTGCGATCCCTACAACGGCAGGAACCGGATCGGAAGTGACGGTCGCCGCCGTGGTTTCTGATCCTGTCGACCACAAAAAAACGCCACTGATGGATCCAAAATTGGTCCCTTTGATGGCAGCGTTGGATCCTTCCTTGATGACGGAGCTCCCGCCACACATTACTGCCGCAACGGGTATGGATGCACTTACCCATGCCGTTGAAGCATACCTTTCACTCAACGCCACCACAGAAACCGATGCTTATGCCATCGCGGCGATGAAGCTTATTCATGAGAACCTGATTTCCGCCTACAAAGACGGCAAATCCTTGAAGGTCAGGCTGAACATGGCGATGGCTTCTTACTATGCGGGATTGGCGTTTACCAAAGCGAGCTTAGGTTACGCCCACGCCATTGCGCATAACCTCGGTGCGAAATATGGCACACCGCATGGTATTGCCAATTCACTTGCCTTGCCTCATGTGTTGTCAGCGTCTGTGCCGTCGGCAAAAGCCAAAATGGCGAAGCTCGCGATGATTGTGGGAGTGGGGGATGAACAGTGGGACGATGTCACCAATGCGCAAGCGTTTGTGGATTATGTTGTCTCCCTTCAAGATGCTATGTCTCTACCCAAAACCATGGCAGAAATTCAGCAGATGGATGTCCCAGACATTGCCAAACGCGCGGTACGAGAAGCGAGATGGAATTACCCCGTTCCTCACTATCTCTCCTTGCGTGAATGTGAGCAGCTTATCGAGAAGATCAAAGCCTAGCGTGCGCTTTTTACGTCGAAGAGACAAAAGACTCAATAGCCACTTGTTATAAAAATTAACATCTAAAACAATGCCTCCTGTTGTTCAAAGCATGGAGGCTTTATGTTTCACTTCTCGTCAGTTATGAAGAAAACGGCGGTTATTGCATCCCTAGTCACGTTGGCAGGTTGTGCGTCGGTACCGGTTATCGATACGTCGAAGATCACCAATGTAAAAAGCGTCACCATCGTAGATATTCCAGAGGTTCGAACACATGCGTTAGTCGGGCAGTTGCCAAACACCTATGGCATTGTGCACTTCTCTGACGATCTTGCTGCGTTCTATGATACAGGGAAAGCGCAGCAGACTCTCAACGCCCAGCCGTTAGATACTGACCTTGCCACGGCCGTGGTGGATAACCAATTACTCAATTCACCGGGAATGGCACCCGTCGAGGCAGGCGTAACGGGCGCAGCAGGGGCGATGACCGCAAGTTTGATTAATGCCATGGGCGGAAAAGCCAACGAGAAGGCTGCGAACTTCAATGCGCTTTTTGCTGACAAAAATCCAGACTTAAACATTCGTAAAGACTTCTTAAACAGCCTGACTGACGCGCTTGAACAGCGAGGTGTCGAGGTGTATCTCGCCACCGATCAGAGCCACAAAATTCCTTACTTCCGTTGGGATGCACCGAAAGGGAAAGGGGAGAGTTTCCAACAACGATTCCCAGCAGATTTACCGACGGTCGATACCGACATTTTGCTGCAAGTCAGCCCGATAATTCTCTTCAATGCGCAAACTGCGCTTAATGCTTATGCGAAAATCACCAGTGTGGGCGTGGCTGTCTATAACGGTAGAACGAAAGAGTTCTTTGGCTATCAGGAAATCGCGACTGTCGATGGTGTGTTTGACTATCATCATTACGACAAGCTGGTTGAAGACCTGCACATAGTTGGTCCTGAAATTCACCAACAATTGCTTTCTCTTGCCCCCGTTATTGCAGCGGCGTTCGGCGAAGAGACAACTTCTGAATAGACACTCTGCTTACAACGAGCAGCCGCGATGAAACTTCGGCTGTTCGTTGTTCATCCTCATCGCGTCAGCAAATCTTGGGTTTGATGCCGCGCCTGTCTCAAGTTCGAATGATCCCCGCAATCAGTATATTTTTGCTGATATCATGCTAGAATTCGCGCCCTTATCTGGCAGCCTAGCTGCCATACTCGTTATCTATCTTTATTACCGAGATCTCTCATGCCATTTTCCAAACTGGGCTTAAGCCAGCCGCTTGTTTCTGCAATCAACGAAATGGGGTATCAGGCTCCAACTGCGATTCAGGAAAAAGCTATCCCTGTTGTCCTTGAAGGCCACAACTTGCTGGCGGCAGCGCAAACGGGCACGGGTAAAACCGCGAGCTTCCTGTTACCGGTTATGGAAATGCTCAGCAAGGGTGAAACCAAGCGTAAAAAGCGAGTTCGCGCGCTTGTGTTGGCACCTACGCGAGAGCTGGTGGCACAGGTTGAGAAAAATGCAGCGTCTTACGGTAAAAACCTCGCACTGACTACGCTCGCTATGTATGGCGGCAAAGATTCTAAAGAACAAAAACAGCGTCTGATTGATGGTGTGGATATTCTCGTGGCGACGCCAGGTCGACTGCTCGACATGATGACGCAACGCGCGGTGCACTTTGATGAACTTGAAATGCTGGTGTTGGATGAAGCTGACCGCATGCTGGACATGGGCTTCATTGAAGACATCAATAAGATCATCGACCGCTTGCCTGTTGACCGTCAGAACTTGCTTTTCTCTGCGACACTGTCTGACAAAGTTCGTTTTCTTGCGAAAACCGCAGTGCCAAATCCTGTGGAAATCGCGGCGGAAAGCAACAGCAAAACTGAGATTGAACAATGGCTGACGACGGTAGACAAAGACAAAAAGTCTTCATTGCTTGCGCATCTTATTACTGAAAATGCGTGGGATCAGGCTCTGATCTTTATTGAAACCAAGCATGGTGCAGCGAAGCTTGTTGAGCAGTTAGGAAAGCGTGGTATCACCGCGGAATCTTTCCACAGCGGCCGAAGCCAACCCATGCGTGAGCAGCTGTTGGAAGAGTTCAAGTCAGGCCAGTTGCAGTTTTTGATTGCTACCGGTGTTGCTGCGCGCGGTATCGACATTGAAGAGCTGAAGCGTGTTGTGAACTATGATCTGCCATTCCCGGCGGATGACTACATTCACCGTATTGGCCGTACGGGTCGTGCTGGTGCCAAAGGTGAAGCAATTTCTTTCTTGTCTAAAGATGACTTCAAGAACCTTTGCATGATTGAAAGCCGTTTGGGTCACTTGATTGAGCGTCGTGATATTGAAGGTTTTGCACCACGTAAACCTGTGCCAATTTCTATCCTCAACTATGTGCCGAAAAATAAGCGTGAAGGCAAACCTGACTCGGAGAAAAAGGCACCGAGAAAAGAGGCAAAACCGAGCCGCTCGCCTGAGTCCAAAGGTCGCGGGTTTAAATCAGATGCAGACAAACCACGCCAGTCGCGTGACAGTCAAGCGAAGCGACGCCCTCAGCGCAGTGACAAGCCGAAAGATCAAAATCGTCGTGAAGACGCGAATCCTTGGGGCAATTTGAAACCACGCTCAGGTAACGAATAAGCCTTAACGAATATGGACAAGCCCGCGAAGAACGCGGGCTTTTTTGTTGGTGTCACTGGGTCAAATTGGCACTTGCTGCTTCATCTAATTCATGCTGGCGGCGAGGTTTTTAACCCAACGACCGCTATTTAGGCGCCAAACACAAATCAACACTTTGATGCCTTCTTCAAACAACACCAGTCCAAACAAATACACGGGTGGGAAATTGAGGACATGGGTTAACCAATAGGCACACGGCAGTAAGAAAACCCACTGCGCGAAGATGTCTGTGATCAGGCAGAAACTCGCATCTCCGCCAGCACGCAATACGCCAACAATCAACATCATCGAGAGGCTTTTCACAATGAGTGAAGCCGCCATGATGTCGTAAAGTCCAACGGTTATCTGTTCCGCTGCCGACGGTAAATCACTGTGGAAAAAGAGCGAAAGGACAAAAGGCTCAACCAACATAAGCAGCGCAGCACTGATAATGCCAAAGAAAACACTGACGATGATGTGCTGGCGAATGGTCGCTGGCAATCTGTCTTGTTGGTTTGCGCCTACTTGGTTACCCACTAACACTGAACCTGCAGTCGCAAGGCCAATGAGTAATGACATGGCAAGGGCTTCGACAGGTGCCAGCACAGAAAGTGCGACCAAAAGGTTTGGATCGCTGTAACCGAGAATGGCATGAAAAGCGAAAAGACCAGCCGCCCATACCACGCTGTTCACCGCCGCTGTCGAAGACAGACGTGTGACCAGTAAAACGTCGCTGATCTTTAATTGTTTCAGCAAGACGAGCGGCATGTTGGCGAGCAAGTGGCGTTTGGATTTGAGATATAAATAGAGAATGGCACATTCAATAAGTGCGCTAAGCAGGGTGCCAAGTGCGGCACCTTTGATGCCCATGGCGGGCATACCCAAATGCCCAAAGATGAACACCCAATTCAATAAAAGGTTTAAGGCAACGCGATAAAGCTCACTTTGGTGGCAATGCCAGGTTGATGCATCGCACGCAGACCGCAGGCAATACTTGATGCATACGCAAAGCAAAAAAGGCTGACGGCGATAATAGTGAGGTAATCGCTACCTTTGCCAATAACCTCGGCAGATTGCGAACCCAACGCCATTAAGCTTTCAGGGAACCAAAACAGCACGATAAAGAAAATGAAGGAGACAGCGATACTTAGCAGCAAGGTGATGAAGACAGAGTTTTTAAGTTTTCGCTCTCCGTCTTTGGATTGAATACCGAAGCATTGAGCGGCAATTTGCCCTCCGCCAATACTGAGTCCAATGATAAAAAAGCTGATGATCATTTGTGCTTTTGCTGCTAAGCCAATCGCGGCTATATCGAGTTCGCTCAGCGTACCCAGCATTAAGGTATCAACTGTGCTTTTACTGGAAAAAATAGCCGTTTGAAGTGCAACGGGCAGGGCGAGTGCCAACAAGCTTTTATATTGCTGAAGAGAAGAAAAATACGCCATGGTATCGTCCATGTATACAAGGTAAGGGGGCGCAGATCCTTCCGTGAAATCCAGGGCCTAAGGTTTTCATTACGAAGAAAATGAAGGATCTGCGAATAGGTTAAGACGCGATATCTAGCTGTCGAATCGCCTCTTCTCGAGGTTTGTCATTGTCCAGTTGCTTGACGACCTTGGCTGGGTTGCCAAGCGCAATGCAGTTATCTGGCACATCTTGATAAACAACGCTGTTTGCGCCAATCACTGCGTTTTCACCAATGGTGACACCTTTTAGAATGGTGACGCCCATTCCAATCCATGCGTTGTCTTTAATTGTCACTTTGGCTGAACGCGTGCGTGCTGCATCGTCGTCTTGCCAACGGTTAGTGATAGGGTGGCCACTGCTGTCCATGATGGTCACTTGAGGGCCGAACAACACCAGATCCCCAATTTCCACATGCTCATAAGCAACAATCGCTGTTCCCTGCATAACACAACCATTACCTATGGTGATTTTGCCTGGTGGTTTGTCGTTTACTTTGATGGCTGACAGCCTGACTGGGCGGTTTGCGAAAGACAGGTTATCTTCGGAATACAGCACGGTACCGTCGCCAATGGTGATGCAGTCGTTAAAGTCGCTCTGCTTAATCAAAGAAAACTTGATGTCTCGATGGTAGTCATCCGAGTCACGCACCAAGGTAAAGGCAATGTGTGGCGCGCCGATAAAATGTGTTTCTTCATGTACCGCGATTTGATCGCGGTACTGGGCTTCGATGTCTTCAAACGTTTTCCCAGCAGCAACAGGAAAAATATTTTCGTAAACACAAGGCATTAACGGTCCCCATTTATTCCATTGGCTCAATGTGAGTCGGCTTCTTTGGGCGACTTAGGTAAAGCGAACGGTCAGTCATTGGGTGATTAGGGCTTTCTTTTAACACCTTAATCAGCTTATTCAGCGGCAGATCGTTAATCTCATGGTCGAGGTTGTAGTAGCTGGTTTGCCAAATGTTGTATTTACCGTGGATAAGTTGCGCAGCACTTTTGGAGCTCTCGCCGGTATCTTTCACTTCTTTCGGGTGTGGCCAGTGGAAAGACGCCATCGATTTATCGACAATAAACATGTTGTTGTTGAGGAACAGACGCACACCTAGGTCAACGTCTTCGCCACCCCAGCTGTTGAAGCGTTCGTCAAACATTCCCGCTTTAATGAGTTGCTCGCGCTCTGCGGATACGTGGCACGTCCAGAATAGGTCAAATGGGGCTGGCCAATCACAAATGTTGGTGCCAAGTTCATCATATTGAGCTTGACGGATGTCATGAGCACCTTGTTGGTCAAGCTCTTCGAGAATTTGGTCAACATTGTGAGGGCTGATAACAGATTCCATTTTCTTCACACCTTCTTCATCAAGGTCGAAGCCGTAAACGTAACCCACAATCGCAATCGGGTGCGTCGATACTTTATGACGGAATAAGTGCTCTTCTAGTGTGCTAGATGCCAACAGCACACCTGTGTCTAGGTAAACAACATACTTGCCTTCAGAAATGGCGGTGCTACATTTCTTGCCTTTCCTGCGCGAAAACCTTTGTCTTCTTGCCAGAAGTATTTGACATTTAGTCGATCTGAAAATGATTTGGCAACAAATTCAGAGTCATCAGAACCACCATCGTCAATAACAATAACTTCGAAACACTCAGCAGGGAGAGTTTGTTCAACGAGAGACGTAAGAGTGTGTGAAAGTAATTTGGAACGGTTATAGGTTGGTATAACAATACTTATTTCAATCATGGTTAGAACCTATTATTAATGCTCAACTGACAGCGAAATAATACGGAGAAGACAAACCTGATTCAATGTCACATTTTGACAAAAACGACTTGCATTAAGTGTAAATAAGCATTTTAAGCCTTTAAAAACAAAGAGTTATACATGTGTCTAGTTTTTTGTCCATTGTGTGATAATGTGACCAATTACTCAGAATGTATGAAATAATGTGTAATTGAGAGTTACATCTCTAAAGTGTTTTCTTGTTATTAGCTTAACTGGTAGGTTTCCGCTTGAGAGTATTCATGTAATGAATAGTTTTGTAGATAAGGGGAGTATATATTTTTGAGTGTCTTTTTAAGGGCTGTTTTAGATGAAATACAAATGTCATTATTCTATTTTTCAGACTATTGATGAGATATTTTAGAAACAGATTAACATTTAATTTAACAAGCCATTAATAGTGTGTTTTGTGGCACTTGCTTTTTTTAAATAGAGACGTTGCTTTGTTTGTGTCCATTATTTTGGACGAAATCGTGGGATTAAGTCAGAGAGCTGAAAGATTGTTCTGTGAGCCAAACCGAAGTTTTTTGTTCAAGAAACTCATACATTTGGTCATGAAGTGTGATTGTTAAGGAATTGTTGGTGTCTCGATTGAGTGAGAAAGCACTGTTCATTACCCTATTTGGGGTGGCATTGGGAGGTTGTGTAACACCGCTCAGCGAGACACTTTGGGTTTCACTTCAAGGAACTCCGGTTCCGCAATCATTTGTTAACGAACTTTCGGTGCGTTGCCTCAAACAAATGGATCCGACAGAGAAAGATCCGCTCGCCTTAGAACGTTGCCTTCTTCAATCCGGCGTGCTTCAAGCTTCGTCGTTTTATGAAATTACACCTTATCTTGTCGAAGCGACTGCAACACGGCTGAATGCCGACACGCCCGTTATGGTGGACGACGCAACTCGTTTAGACTCGGTTGAACATCAAGGAAGAACGCTGCGTCTCAACCACACCATTATCGATGATGTGGTTGAAGACATTAATGTGGCACATTTCCGGCGCATGGTGCCCGATCTGGTGAAGCAAAATACGTGCTTTGCTCCCCCGATGACGGTGCTAATGGAAAACGATGTGGTTTTCCAATACAGCTACATTGATGCCGAAGGCAAGCCCATTACTGAATTCAGCATTACGCTTTCAGATTGTCAGTAGGGGACACTCTTAGTTGCGTGATACCGCCTTATTCGGCTGACAAAACAACAACACTCTTTCGTTAAACTCCCCACGATGCTGGCAGAATGCCCCCGCTGCATGCGCATCATGCGCGCGCGATAGACCACAAACGTCGGTCGAAGCAGTTGCTCAATGGTTTCATCCAAGGTGGTTTCAACCAATTGTGCCTTACCATTTGAATAGTACTGCGCGGAAAAAGGACGTTGGCCGACGTAATAGAGATCTGAAAATCTCGCTTCCGGTTGCTTCTCCCAAAAAGCCAGCAAGTTGTTTTGCGTTGATTTACTGGAAAGTCCAAACGCAAGCAACAGAGCGGTACCCAAAATCAGCGCAGGGGTGATAAATCCTGCGGTATAAGCGCGGTTGGAAACCGGTCTTTCTGACTGATACTGGGATAAAAGCAGTGCAAAGGCGGGTAATGCGGGCATCACATAGCTGGACAGAATGTTACCCGCGAAGGTAAACAACAACATGGGGGCAAGCATCCAGCACCATAAATACTGGGTGTAGGCATTATTGATGCTTTCCGTGCCGTGACGAAATCGCTTAAAAAGTTGATAGAAGAATAAGGGGGTCCAAGGTAACGCGGCAAGGATGGCAAAAAGCCAAATGGTACCCCGCACTTCATTGTGCGCCGTGCCGTAGAGATCGCCTTGCCAGCCAGAGACGACAAAGCGCATGAAGTGTTCGCCGATGAGGAAGTATTCGAGAAAACCGGGTGTCCGAAATTCTGCTAGGGCGTACCAAGGTAGGGTTAAGGCGAGCAAAAGCACAGAGCCGCCCATCCAAGGCAAAACCGAGAGTGCACGTCGCCATCTCTGATCGAGAATAAGCCACATCGAGAGACTGATGCCTACCAGCACGAGGGTAAGTGGCCCTTTTGCGAGCAGACCAATCGCAAGGCCAACGAAAAACAAATAGCCAAAAAGTCGCGATTGCTGATTCATCGCCAGCCAGAAACTGGTCATGCTCAAGGTAATGCCTAGCGTCAGCGCGGTGTCTGTCATCACGCGCCAGATATGACAATAAAGGCCGCGCTGGTGGACAGAATGGCGGTTGCTAGCAAGGCTTCCGCGCGGTGCTTTCCTGCTTTCGTGGCAAAGCCAAACACCAAAAACAAGATTCCCATGCCAGCTAATAAGTGCGGCATCCTGACGGCAAACTCCGTGTTGCCAAATAGCGCGATACCGCTGGCACTGAGCCAGGTAAATAACGGTGGTTTACCCCAAAACGGCACATCGTAATCAAACATGGGGGTTACCCAGTTTTGGGTTTCAAACATGATTCTTGCCATTTCGCCGTAACGTGCTTCGGTGGTGTCCATCAGTGGGTAGAGTGGCAAAGAGATGGCGCGAACCAAAAGCGAAAGCACGATAAGTCCTGCAGCCAAGAGCGCAAGGTTTGAAAAGGTGAAGGTAAATCGGGTGTTAGTTTTCATCGGCGTGAGTTCTCGATACATCTTTGAGGTGTTGGAATGCGGGCTTGGTGGTTTGCTTGTCGATGAGATAAAGCGGGCGTTGTTTGGCTTCAATAAACAATCTGCCGATGTATTCCCCCATCAGACCGATGGAGAGCAATTGCACACTGCCGAGTGTCAATATCACGAACATCATGCTCGGATAGCCTGCGACGGCCTCACCCCAAACCAAGGTCTTAAACAAAACAACCAGTGCCATCGCCAATGCGCCTGCGCCAGCGGCGAGCCCTGCAAAGGTGGCAATACGAAGCGGTTTGGTACTGAACGAGGTAATGCCTTCGAAGCAAGGTGAACCAACTTAGATGTGTTCCACTTGGTAGTGCCAGCGAGCCTCGGATCTCGGTCGAATTGAATGATGGTGCGTCGAAAGCCCGGCCAGGCAAACAGACCTTTCATAAAGCGTGTACGCTCTGGCAAGGCATTGATGGCATTGACGACCCGACGGTCTATGAGACGAAAATCTCCCACATTCTCAGGGATGGGGACATCGCACAATCGATTGATTAACTTGTAAAACAAAGACGCAGTGATGCGTTTAAAGGCATTCTCGCCATGTCGCTCACGGCGCTGCATGTCTACAACGTCATAGCCTTGTTGCCATTTTTCCACCATTGCAGGGATAAGCTCTGGTGGGTCTTGTAGGTCCGCGTCGATAACAATCACAGCTCTACCCCTAGCAGCCTTGATACCCGCTGTCATGGCGGCTTCTTTGCCAAAGTTTCGGCTAAGACTCAGTGCGATGAGGTCATGGTTGGTTTGCGGCATCGATGCCACAATGTGTGCACTGCCATCATCACTACCGTCATCCACGTAGATGATTTCAGATGTGTGGGACAAGGTATCGAGCACGTCCACTATGCGCTGGTGGCAAGATGCCAAAACTTCTTCTTCGTTGAAGAAAGGAACGATAATGGAAAGCAAAGGTTCTCTGTGGCGTCGGTCGCCAGAGGGCAGATATCGAATAACAGCCAATGTCGTCTCTCCTTGGGGGTTTTCGCCAAGGTAAAACGCCCGCTGTAGAAAAATTGTTTTTGACTTTTTTTCTACTTTTTTTGTGTGAAAATGAAGCGGTTAAACGTTGATATAAGAGGGAAAATGAAAATACTCCTAGCAGAAGATCATGCCGATATCGCGGGTGTTATTTTTGATTACTTTGAGCTGCTTGGTCACACCATGGATCATGCAGTGTCGGGCACTCAGGCTTTATCCCTTGCCACAGAGCAACACTACGACGTGATCATTCTCGACATTATGCTGCCGAAAATGGATGGCATGACGGTATGCAGAAAGCTGCGAGAAACGGGCGTAGACATCCCAGTATTAATGTTGACCGCCATGGGTGAACGAGACGATATTCTTTCTGGGTTTGATAACGGCGCAGATGATTACCTCGTAAAGCCATTTGACCTGAAAATCTTAGAAGCGCGTGTCAATGCACTTCATCGTCGAAACGAAGGCTCGGTGTCTGCAAAATTGCTGACATTTGATGAGCTATCGCTGGATACCTCCACCAACACGGCGACGCGTCGTGGCTGCCAATTTGTGCTTAACCCTTCCATGTATATCGTGTTGCGATTGTTGATGAGCAAAGCGCCCAAAATCGTCACCAAAGAAGAGTTGAGTGCGGCACTATGGGGCGATGATGAGCCAGAAGGTAACGTGCTTCGAAGTCATGTTTACCAGCTAAGAAACCTCATCGATAAACCGTTTGAATTTGGATATATCAAGACGGTGCCTAAAGTGGGATATCAATTGGTGAGAACGCAAGGAGAAGGTGAATGAGTAAGATTAAGTCTGCCAAGCAACTGACCTTTTCTTACTTTTCGGGTGTCGCTTTTGCCATCATCGCTATCCACTTTTCCGTGTTCGAGTCCACGGTAGAAAACTTGGAACATTTCACGGCGCAATATCGGTTGGAACAGATTGCGCAAAATTTGGAAAAGCGAGATATCACCCAATCAGTGATTCCACTCGACAGTTTTTCGGTCGCGTATGTCGGTTTGAAAAATGTGCCTGAAACACTGACGGTGTCACCTGACCTTCCTCTCAACCAAGCGTTTGAGATTTATAAAGAAGGCGTTGATAGAGAGACGGATTACTTCGTGATGCGGGTGGCTATCGAACAAGATGGACAAGCGGTAGATGCCTATATCGTTAACTCAGATCCCGTGTTTGAGTTGGGCGAAGAGCAGGCGTTGAAGTCGCAAACCAATCAAATCTTTCTCTCTTTGGCACTGCTGTTTTTGAGTCTGTTGGTGGTACTTCGAATTTCCGAACGGTTAACGTCGCCGTTTGCCGCTTTGGTGACGCAGTTAAAGCAAAAAAATAAAGGGGATTTGTCACCTCTCACCGTCCCTGAAACCGGCAAAACGGTCGAGCTTGTATCCTTGACCGACAGCATTAATGACTACCAAGCCCAAATTGGTGGCATGCTGGAGCGCGAAAGGGCGTTCAATCGCTTTGCCAGTCATGAATTAAGAACTCCGCTTATGGTGATGAAAGGGTCGTTAACCTTGCTCGAACACTCTAACGACCCCGCGTTTGTCGAAAAGCAACGCGTGAGGATGTCCAGTGCGGTTGATGCCATGCAAGACTATGTCGAGGCTTTGCTTTCTTTAACTCGGGAAGAGGAAAGGACACCTCCGTGGTCTTTAGATGAGCAGCAGCTTACGACATTGATTGCCCATTTCAACGAATTGGTTGAAGACAAACCGGTTGAGGTCAAAGTGTCGGTGGAGTCTGCTCCTGAACTAGAGGTATCGATGAAAGCGGTGGGTATTTTAATCGGTAACCTTATTAAAAATGCCTTTACCTACACTGACCAAGGCCATGTCACGATCACGGTTACGCGCGAAGCCGTGACGATTGAAGACACGGGCATCGGCTTAGATCAGAATCGTGCGTCGAACCACGGGTATGGCCTGGGGTTGGTTATCGCGAATGATATCGCGAGAAAATATGGCTGGCGCATCGACCTCAACACGAACGCTTTTGATGGGTGTACAGCAACAATAACGGGTTTGAATAACAAGGGAATTAAAGAGGTATAGGCCTTGGCTGAACATTGGTGTCAATGAAAATAGTCAAAACCAATCTGCGCTGTCTAGAATGCTTATTTATGCAATTTAGTTGTTAGAAGTGAACCGCACAAATTGCGTCAATCTGCCCCTTGGCACCGTCTTTATGCAATAAATATGCTGTCTCTCAACAGATTGTAGAGAGGCCATTTACGATCAGCTATCCACTGCCTTATGCTGATACTCTTCTTAGCGATGCGTCGCTTAGAACTGCCACTCGTCTTTCTTGACGAACACTCGCTAGCGTAAAGTGACACTAGCGAGTGTTATTCTTTCTCTCCATTTTCTTCATCCTTTTTCCCCCTGAGCTTTGCTCTCTACACTCTGAATTTCATTTTTTCTCCATCAATTCTGACATCGTCAACCAAACTCTTACACAGCCTTGTCTCTCTCATTACTTCCATTCGTTAAGGTGCTGAAAAACGAGAAAGGAAGGAAAAAGAATGAAAGTGCTACGAACAGGTATTGCTGCCATCTTATCGCTGACGGTGATGACCGCCTGTGCGCTCTCGTCAACACCAGCGCAAGATGCTGCCCTGATCAAAGCAACGTATGACAGCAATCTCTCTGAACTGTCCGCGTATCAGTTGGGTCACTATGGCTTGCGCATGTATCGCCAAACGCAGGATGATGACTATCAAGCCGCGGTTTGGACGGATATGGCACGTATCGCGAGCCGGTTAAATGATTACAGTGCCACCCTTCACTCGAAAGACGAGGTGAAAGCGGAAGGTGAAGCGCGCTTGAAGAGTTACGATTCTGGCGATGGTGAGCGTGATGCGCTTCGTCACAAGGCAGCGCAGGGTAGGGAGGAATACCTCGTTTTAGGCGCTGGCTTGATCAGCAGTATGGCAAGAGCCAATGAGTATGGTCTTAAACATCGAAACGATGCGCACCTGAGAGAAATCTTGTCTTGGTATGACTTTCATGACTACGCGACGAACCCTGAGATGATTCGCGCCTGGGCCGCGCAATTGGCGAATCAGGTCTATTGGCTAAAGCAGTTAGGTGAAGATGACCTTACTCAACAATTTGAATTCGCATTCAAAGCAACGTACCCAGACAAGAACGATCCCATGCTGTCTGTGCAGCAGTACAACAACAAACTCTACGGCATGACACATATTATTTTGGCTGCCTCCGAGTATTACAGAAAGCCGGTCAATGAAGCCGATTTTCAGTGGATTTACGATTATTTCCGACAACACTTCGATACCATCGCGGTGCGCTCTAAGCCGGATGTGATTGCGGAAATTGGCATCACCTTTATGCTCGCAGGGCTTGAAAACGACCCCGTTGCCGCCAAGAGTCAAAGGCTGATTCGAGAGGCCATTGATCGTGAAGAGGGTATGATCCCTTCCGTATCTGGCGGCACGGATATCGCCAAAGGTGAGCATCGAAATGTACTGGCGATTATGCTGCTAGATTGGCACGGGGCAAATGCTACACCAATGGTGAATCAAGAGCCGTCAGTGATTGAATCTGTGCCTTGGGGATTGGTGCCGAAAAACTAACGAAGTAGAAAACTGACGATAAAAAAAAGAGCCATTTCTGGCTCTTTTTTTCGTTTTAGCGGAAACATTTCTCTGCGTGACGTACCAAGCCGGATGTCACTGAACCAAAGTAGTCACCCGCAACAATCGGCACGCCTGGTAGCGTGGTTTCTAGCAATGCTCGCAGGATAGGTGATCGGGCACTGCCGCCCGTCATAAAGATAGCGTCAGGCTTGGTTTCTGCTTGCGCCAACGCTTCATTCACCAGCTCCGCCACTTTGGCTACCGGTGATGCAATGGCGTCAGACAACTGTGCGGTAGAAATACTTGCAGACAAGGCTTCACCTGACAGGGCGATGTTGGCACTGAACTCAGCTTGCTCAGACAACGCAATCTTCGCTTCTTCTGCACTGCGTACAATCTGGTAGCCCAAGGTGTGGCGCTGTACTTTCAGCAAGCGTGCAATCAGATCAGGCTCACTCGCATCACGCATCAATTGCTGCAACACCTGACGGTTAGCCGAGGCATAAAAATCAGATTGCGCAGCCACGTTGTTAATCGCAATAGGGTTCCAGAACTGTGGAATAGGCATGGCGATGCCACGTTGCAGCGTAGAGTTTTTTCCAAAGAGCGGCATTAACTGCTCAAAGGCCAGATGAATATCTAGATCGTTCCCGCCAACACGACAGCCAGAGTGCGCCAGTAGCGACGCTCTGCGATCGTCTTGACCTTGCCAGCTTGGACCCATTTGAATAAGGCTGCAGTCTGTCGTACCACCACCGATATCGACCACCAACACCGTTTTATCGCGGGTTAACGTGCTTTCGTATTCAAGACCTGCCGCAACGGGCTCGAACTGGAACTGAACGTCTTTGAAGCCTGCCCGTTTTGCCGCTGCCAACAAGATAGATTCAGCTTGAATGTTTGCCTTCTCACCGCCAATGCCTTGAAAGTTTACAGGGCGTCCAATTACCGCTTGCAGAATATCTTCCTGCAACTCGGATTCAGCTTGTTGTTTGATGTTCGCCATCATGGCGCAAACCAGATCCTCAAAGAAGCTGATTTGGATATCACGAAGGCCAGTAGCACCCAAGAAAGATTTTGGCGATTTAACGTAGTAGACCTCTTCCGGGTCTTCCAGATAGGTCGAAAGTGCAGAGCGACCAAAGCGCAGATCGCCAGGTTCAACATCAATGCCTTCTTCGCGGTTAAACGAGACGGCACGGCGAAGTAATTGCTCACCGACTGTATCGCTAGGTTTGATGTCAAAGTGTCGCCAGAGGTACTCGCTTACCGCTTCTCGTGTCGGTGCACACAAAGTGGAAGGAATAAAAGGACTTTCGCCTTCCAGTGCTATTAGACGGGGCTTACCGTTCTCTAAAGTCGCCACAGAACAGTTTGCTGTTCCGTAGTCGAAGCCGATAAACATGGCGTATCTCCAGCAAGAAAAAGACCGGACAGTTTACGCAAAACTAAGATCAACACAAGGACGAGTGAAGGGATTAAATCCCGTTCTGAGTGAAAAAATTGTGTTGGTAGGATTGCTAAGTACAAACAAAGGATTACGACTTTAGTCTAATGCCGTCAGAAAACTTTATAGCTTTTGTTGTGAAAACGAGACAGAAAGAGAGCCTTTGCACAGTAAGCTTTATGCAGGCATTGGATGTCGAATGCCATCGTAAATCCTTGAAGTAAGGAGGACGGTATGAAAAGTGCCAAAGAGTTTGCGGCATGGCTGATGAACCGTTTTTCAACCCACGCAGATGTGTACCTTACCCGTAAGGACATTTCTGAGCTGACAAGTCGACAGTCACTTCGTAGCGAGTTTATCCATGACGTGCACTGTGAACTGATGAGCTTTGGACGTGCGCTCGTTGCGGATGTCAAAAATGACCGCTACTACATGGTGGCAGTCAGTGACACTTACTGGAAAGATGTTGGCGACATTTACGCGACAACACCTGTGAGATCAGCGCGTTTTCCTGAGGTTGAACAGCCCAAAACCGACACGGTTAGACCTTTCAAAAAAATACATAACGGTTTCACTCGCTTCTTCTTTATCTCTTCTCTCTTGCCTGTGTGATACAGGCATTTTTTTCGTAAAAAAGGCCGTTTCTCGTTCGTCGTTGCAAGGTAAGTCTGGATGTTCAGGTCTATCTTATTTATGAGACGAAACCTTGAAGAGTGAACGATGAAAGGCCAACGAATTACAAAATCCCAACTTCATAAAGGCTTATACATAAAGCTTCCGTTGCGTTGGCATGAGCACCCTTTTCTGAGAAGTGCTTTCGAGGTTCGCACTGCCGAAGAAGTCGCGTTGATCAAAAAGCTCCCCTTGGACTATTTGCTGTATTTTCCTGAAAAAAGCAGTGAGAAATTGAAAACGGTAGAAGAAGCAGCGAAAGCCAAACAAGTGTCTCCAGAGGTTGAACCAAGCCGCGAGGAAGTCGTGCAACTCTCTGTTGAGCTTCATCAGCAAAAGCAACAGCAAATTAAAGAGATGACAGCCCTTCGCAATCGTCACTCTGAGTGTGAGCAGAAATACAAACAGTCGATCCTCAAGCTTCGTCAAGGTATTGGGGAGATGGGGAGAAACCCTGAACGTGCATGTGCCGAGATAAAAGGCTTGTCGTCTGAGCTATCCGCGATTGCAACGTCGGGCCCCTTGACGATGCATCTGATCGATAAGAAGAACGATAACGACGAGCATTTCACGCACACGCTCAATGTGGCCGTTTTTGCGCTGATGATTGGTAAGATGCGTGGCTATTCTGAAACGGAAATGACCGATCTTTTAATGGGAGCCTTTCTGCATGACATTGGCCTTATCGACATCCATCAGCCAATGGGAGCGGACGGTAAGTTGGCACTGACGTCGGCGGCTAAGCATCGTGAACAGCACACGATCTTTGGTGTACGTATGGTTGAGGACTTTGAGGGTGTTACGCTGAATGTTCTCAACGTTATTCAAAATCACCACGAATATTTTGACGGCAGTGGGTTTCCGAAAGGCTTACAAGGGGACGCGGTCGACGATATGTCACAAATCGTCTCTATCGCGAATATGTATGACGACCTTTGCCAGCCGCAAAAATCTGGAAAAGCCTACCAACCAAGCTCAGCCATTGCGTTGCTCTACAAAAACATGAAAGCGAAATTCCGCCCTGACCTGATGGAGCTTTTCGTGAAAATGATTGGTGTCTACCCACCAGGCTCTATCGTGCTGCTCTCAGATCAAAGTGCCGCCATGGTGCTGTCGAACAACCTTGAATCCCTTTTAAAGCCTAATGTGGTGGTGTATGACGCAATGATACCTCGCGATCAGGCCCCAATATTAGATCTCAGCAACACCGACCTGACCGTCAAGCAGGTGGTGAAGTTGAAATCCGTACCACGACATATCTACGACTACCTTTGCCCTAGCTCCAAGTTCCATTATTTCTTTGATTCTGCAGTGACTTAAGCCTCTCGCTTGTTGGTTTGCAACCTAAGTTTTCCGAAACGATAAATGCTGTCACAGCAACAAGTTAACGGAAATGTCAATTCGTACTCTAAATATTTTCTCGATTTGGGGTTGAATAAAAAACACTGTTCAATAAAATGTCCGCGCTTTATATGTAACTTGGTATCTATTTATGAAACTTATAAAAACTGCACTTGTTTCTGTAGTGCTTTTCGTCATGGGCTGTTCAAGCATTGTTAATGGCTCAACGCAACCGTTGAAAATCAGTGCAACGCCCGATGCGGCGACCATTCGCCTACTAAATAAAAATGGTGATGTGCTAAAAGAGCAAAAAGGACGTTTGGATTACCTAATGAAACGCAGCACGGGCTACTTTGAAGGTGCTGACTACAAACTCGAAATCTCTTATGAAGGCTACCAAACCCAAACTTTGGAGCTGATGTCGACAGCAAGTGGCTGGTACATCGGCGGCAACATCTTCTTTGGTGGCTTGATTGGCTGGTTGATTGTTGACCCGATGACCGGTGGCATGTGGGTGATTGAATCAAGCAACATGCAAGAAACCGATGAAATGAACGTCACGCTACTTAAAAACGCGACGGAAGAGATGATGGAAAAAGCGGTGAAGGTTAACTGAGCTTGCTGATTCTGACCAATGCCACGTCGAACAACGGCGTGGCATTTTAGTATCAATCAAGCTCCAATTTGCTGCATGAGATCTTCGGCTTCTGCCATTAGGCTATGAATACTGGCGTGCAGGGTTGGCTCGTAAGGTACAACGCCAAAGAAATATTCAATCTCTAGTTCATCTGCATGTTGAGCGTTGAAGCTGGTCACTTCATTGTCGAAACGGCACATCACTTCACTGACCTGCTTCTTATTGGCATTGGACAGTAAAATGACAAACTTCCCATCGGCCAGATGCGCAAAGATATCTGATTCTCGAAACGCATTCTCAAGTACTCGCGCAAACCCATACAGCTGTTTTTCGCGGAGCGCGCTGTCAGTTTGCAGTGAGGTTAGGGTCAAGCAAAGAAGCGACGCATTGAGATTGGAACGTTGGCAGACTTGTAACGTTTGCTGAGCAAGTTCAATAAAGCCATTACGGTTTGAAATGCCCGATATCGCGTCAATGCTCTGTGATTCCGCCATGGCGATTTCATTTTCTACCAATTGCCCTAAATCTATGAGGGCCTCTAAATCCTCATCTGTCACGTCTCGCGGTTTATCGTCAATCACGCAAAGGGTGCCAAGTGGTAGGCCGTTTGGTGCCTTAATCGGACAGCCTGCATAAAAGCGAATATTGGGATGCCCTTGGACGAGTGGGTTGTCAGAAAACCGCGCATCCGTTGAGGCGTCGGACACAATAAACGGCTCATCACCTAAAATCGCATGCCCGCAAAATGAAATATCTCTTGGCGTTTCTTTCGCATCTAACCCCTGTGCGGATTTAAACCACTGGCGACCGGAATCCACAAGGCTCACTAATGACATCTCAACGTTGAACAAACGCTTCGCCATGCGAGTGATTCGGTCGAAACGCTCTTCAGGTAGAGTGTCTAGCAGCCCAAATAGCTGGAGGGTGACCAGTCGTTGGCTTTCGTCCTTGTGAGGTGCCGGTGTTTTCATCTAATGAGCGATCCTTGCTGTTTATAGATAGCGTTTAGTAAAAATAGGTAAAAGTGGACATCAAAGGAGTATTTTGTCGTCAAATGTTGATAGTGAGCGCAGTATCAGAAAGCGCGTTTCATTCGTAACATGGACATCGTTCTGTTTCTTTTGGCGGACCTAATACGCGGCTAGACAACAAAGAAAATGAAACTTTTTCTTTTTTTATTCTCGCTTAATATCAATAAGTTGAACTTGAAAGTCGACTTGACAACGGAAAGATCAAAGACATAGACGACATACGGTATTTTTCGTGTATTTGCTTTTCATGGGTCTCTGCTAAATTAGAAATACGACGTGAGTTCTTATTGACTGCCAGCCTTCTTATCCGCAGTGTAAAACGTCGTATCTCATGATCTTTTGGTGTGTTTTCGTCGCGATTTTTCATCTTCCTTGTTCGTCCTTTAAGGGCACGCAGGGCGCCTTCTCTTTTCGAGACACCTACGATCACTACGACTGTTTTTACACAGGAGAGTGTCATGTTGATGACGGAAAAGGTTAAGGCGGTTGTTTTTGAACTGGATGGAACGCTGGTGGATACGGCACCGGACATCCGTTGCGCTGCAGAAGAAATGCTGGCCGATCTCAATTTGCCAAGCCTGAATGCTGAACATGTCAGCGATTGGGTAGGTGATGGGATGGACAGGCTCATCCATCGCATTTTGTCTCGTCAAATTGATGGCAAAGTGCCAGACCCCATTTTCCGCTTAGGCAGCGCACTATTCCTTAAAGCCTACCAACGCCGAGAATACAAAGGCGCAACCTTGTTCGATGGTGTCTTAGAGTGTCTTCGAGAGTTGACGCGTCGCAAGGTGCCGCTTGTCGTCGTGACCAACCAAGCGACATTCGCGGCAAATGAGCTACTGACCGCGTTAGGTATTCGGCACCACTTTACCCATGTTCTGGGTCGCGATGCGATGCAGGAGCCTAAACCTTCACCCGATGGATTGCTCGAAGCGGCGTTGCTGCTAGACGTCAAACCTGATCAGCTTCTTATGGTAGGCGGTAGCGTCAACGACGTTCACGCATCGAGAAATGCAGGGTGTCCGGTCGTTTGCGTCAGCCATGGCTATAACTATGGTGTAGATATTCGCTATGCAGCACCAGACGTGATTATTGACTCGCTCTCTGAACTTGCAGGCTTAATGGATGACAAACCCGCAAATAGGCGCAAGCGAGCATCGAGTCGGAAAAAGCCGAGCGTGTCCAAAACGGAAAAAGAAAAGCGCTAAATGCGCTTTTCTTTATTTATAAGTACTGGACGCCGCGATGTTCGGTGAGAAAGGCTTTATACGCATCAATAAATGCCTTCACGCGTTGCGTCATATGATCGCGCGAGCGAACAATAATATTCATGTCTACGCGCTTAAAGCGATATTCCGAAAGCACTTGAACCAATTTGTGCTCGTTCACAAGCTCTGTTACCTGAAGTTCAGGAAGTAAGGCAATGCCGAGTCCATTTGCGGCGAGCAACCTAGCGATATCCATAGAATCCGAAGTCACTCGCCCAGATATATCGACAGACTTTTCGGTGCCATCTATGTCTATATAAGGCCAATTCTTTTCTGCGTTCGGACAATTTATATTGGCAATACATAAATGATTAGAAAGTTGAGTTGGGGTTTGCGGAATGCCAAATGTGTTTAAATAATCGGGTGATGCATAACAACAGAAATTACATTCAAATATTTTAATGGCAACTAATGATTGGTCTTCGGGCATGATAGGGGAAATCATTAAATCACAATCAGGCATTGATAATAATTGCTTTGGCGTTAGTGTGACCAAATCCAATTGAATATTTGGGTAACGTTTTAAAAAGTCAGTAATAAAACTTTCGCTCAGCCATCTTGCCATAGGGTGCAACAAGCCAAGTCTCAGTTTGCCCTTCACATCCTGCTCATTGTTCCCCAGAGACTCTAAGCCTCTGTCCCAGGCCTGCGTGACTGCGAGGCTTGTCTTAAATATTTTCTTTCCTTGTGGCGTGAGTGATAACTCTCGGTTGCCGCGATGTAAAAGCTTTAGATTGAGTTGTTCTTCAAGCAATTTAATTTTACGACTTAAGGTGGGCTGAGTAACACCGAGTTGGCGTGCTGCTGAAACAAAGCTGCCTTTTTCAGCAACCGTAATAAACATGCGTAAAGAATCTAAATCCATAACCTACTTTTTACCACTAATAACAAGCAAGATACATTTGGGTTGATCTCCATCTCGTTATTCATTTTTTGAAATGGGGTCATTCAATTTTTGCGTCTCATAAAAATAAACCCCATCGAATACCATAAGTCAATTCCAATCTAAAATTAATATAAGAGTCAATAATGAAGACTAAAGCAGTGGCCTCCTTAGTGGCAGGTTTATTTATTGCTCCGGTATATGCGCAAGTGGAATTGCCTAAGCCAGAGTTTTACGGTGCCATTCAAGGGCAATTGACGTGGGAAGACGGCAAAGATCATCAAACCCAGCTTCAAGAAGCATTAGTGGGTCTACACGGTTTTATTCCCGCTGAACATTTCCGCATGCGCTACAAGCTGGCCGCGGAGTATTCAGAGACCAATCCAAATCCCGAAGAGCAGGATGAAATCATTGTCAGCGAAGCAAACCTGCTGTTTGTTTCAAAGCAATTTGGTGGCTTGTATGTCGGGCAAGGCACGACGGGCTCTTGGCAAGATTTGTACAGCAAAGTCGATATCTTCGATTCAACCAACATGAAGCGTGCTGGCGGCAATGAAAGCTTGTTCCGTCAAGGCTATTACGGCACTAACATCCTTGCTTACGCGTCACCAAGTTTTCATAACTTCTCTTTCAAAGTCGCGGCCATGTCTCCTAACGAAACCAACGGCGCAGATATCGATGTGCTGGGTTTGCGTGCGTTGTATAACGCCAAAAACTTTAGCTTGGTATTGAACCGCGCTGAGATGGATGAAAAGCAAGTCGCAACGGGTTATACCCGCTGGGCATTAGCCTCAAGCTACAAAATGGGTAATGCGTATTTGGCGGGTCTTGTTGAGTACAACGAGAAAGATCCGCTCGGCGATAGCTGGGTTTACGCCGTTTCAGGCAAATATACCGCAGACAAAATGTCTTATCGCCTTGGTGCCCAAACCAAGCAATGGGAAGACGATGCGAAGAACGTGGACAAGGAAGACGAAACACTTCTTCTGGCCAACGTTTCCTACCAATTCCACCCGAATGCATCGCTTTACGCAGAAGTGGCGGAGTACCTCGAAGATTCTCAAAACGACAAGATCAATGTCGGTCTTGTTGCCCACTTCTAAGGAGCTGTTATGCGCAAGATAGTGTTGCTGGCAGCCTCAGCGTTATCGTTTGGGGCTCATGCGGGATTAACGGTGTCGGACTGCGTGATCAGAGAGCCTGCGCCGGGTAAGGATATGACGGCGTTGTACCTGAACATTCACTTTGAAAACACCGACGAAATAAAGGCACTTCGTATGCCTGCTAACGAAGATGTGGTTGGTGCGGAAGTGCGCGATTTGGCCAGTATCGTTGAGCTGCACACCACGCAGATGGCTGACGGCGTGATGAAGATGCGTCGTGTACCCAAAATCAAAATTTTGGAAGGCGATAACGCACTAAAGCCTGGTGGCAATCACATCATGCTGAAGGGATTAAAGGCGCAGCCTAAAGCAGGTGATATTTACCCTGTGACGGTGTGGATGACTTACACCGAAGATCTGCAATGTGACGCTGTGGTGAAGAGCAGTGCAGACATTGCAACCGCGCAGGAGACGACCAAGTGAAAAAGCTATTCGCTGAAGCGCGCAATGTAAAGCGCGCCGTGGTCGCTTTGCTGGTTGCAGTGGGCATGGGTTTAGGCTTGTTGTCTGCGTTGCCTGCAACAGAAGTGATGCATGCATTGAGCACCAATGAATTCTGTTCATCGTGTCACACCATGGAGCCAATGGCAGAAACCTTTGCGCAGTCGATTCATGGCGGTAATAACTCGCAAGGCTTTGTCGCGGAATGTGTGGATTGTCACTTGCCAAAGTCTAACGTGGTTGAGGAGCTTTACGTTAAAGGTACGTCGGGCATGCGCCACCTTTGGGGGGAGTATGTGCTGGGGATGGAAAACCTAGACTATCAAGCTCTGCATGAGAAGCGCACTGACTTTGTGTTCGACTCCGGCTGTGAAAGTTGCCACAAACAAATCGAACCACGTGCTGTGGCAGCGACGGAAGCATCTTCCATTGCTGACCAAACGCACCAACTGGCATTCAATCGCAAAGAGACTGACGCCAACTTCCAATGTTCTTCCTGTCACTACGACATTGCTCACCCGGGTCTAAAACGCAACATGCGCCTGAGAGAAGAAAAGCTTCTTGAGACGCTGGCTGCTCTGCAAGAAGGAACAAACTCATGAGCCTGCGCATGAAAACGCTGACTGCTGCCGTTTTGTCGCTGGTGACGTCGTCACCTTTGATGGCCGCGGAAGACATTAATAACGGCTACGAAGACTACACGATTAACCGCACCTTCGAGACCATGTCGCCAAAAGACAAAGCCATCGCAAACCGCATTATTTATGGCTGTTACATGGGGTGTCACCGTCCAGCGCGAGAAGAAGTCACCGAGTCGCTGAGTCCTAAACTTGAAGGTTTTGACCCGCAGTATTTCTATGACCAATGGGTCGATATGGATAACGAGCGCAAAGCGGGTATTTCTTCGCAGATGAAGGAAATCGTTTATCAGTACTCTCCGCATGACATGGCGTCGGTAGCGGTGGTCTTGGGCGAGCGAAAAATGTCCTACAACCCAGAGCCTGAGGTATTGGCAAGCGATGCGTTCAAGCGTGGTAAGGAAAAGTACGACGCATCGTGCAAGATGTGTCATGGCGAGCAAGGTGCCAGCACCAATCCGGCTTACCCGCCCCTGAAAGGTCAGATGCCCGCATACATTTTCGAACAAATGACGGCGTATCGTGACGGCAAACGTACCAACCGCCAAGGGCCGATCATGGCACCGTTTGCGCGTATGCTGAGCGAAGAGGATTACAAAGACATCATCGCGTATGTGTCTGGCAAAGAGTACCGTGCGGTTGAGCGTCGCGAATACATCACGGGTATTGGTATGCCGCCAGTAAAAGACTTTGTTCTGCCGGATACGGGTCAAATCCAGAACTTTACCGACATCAAAGGGGAAGACAGCGATTACCCGCAAAGCCCAATGAGCTACACCATTAGCGAATCTGGCAAAACCGTGTTCGATAACAACACTAAGTTGATGTGGGAACGTGAAAGCTCGCGTATTTGGATGACCGCGGTAGAAGGTCAGGAATACTGTGACAGCTTGGAATTGGACGGTTACACCGACTGGCGTTACCCGTTGATGAAGGAGCTGCAGAGTATTGCGGACATGGGCGAATTCCGTCCTGCCATCAACACCGATGTGTTTGCCAACATGCCGCGTGCGAACTCAGGTATCTGGACCTTCCCAGTCTCTGATCACCCTGACCACGTTTGGCACGTAGGCTTCCCGGATGCGCACATCATGGGTCAGCACACGGCATCCACCAAGCTGGTGCGTTGTGTACGTGCTGACAATGGTGCGGCTTACCACAACATGGATTATGTCGATAACAAAGATGGAACGGTGACGGAGCGCATTACAGACCGTATGTGGCAACAAAACATCGATTACCAACGCCGTAATTGGGAAGACTCGATTCAGTACTGTGAAAACCTGAACTACGCAGGGTACGACGATTGGCGTTTGCCAAACATCAAAGAAGCAGTGTCGATTGTTAACTACAACAAAACCTCACCGTCGATTGATGAAGAGTTTTTCCCGAACACTCCGGTGAAGTATTTCTTCTGGACCAACTCGTCTGATGTAGCGGGACCGACCATCCACATGCGTCCTCTGGGTCTTCGCAAGAAAGATCAGACCCCTGAAATGCTGGATCTTCGCCATACCGGAGATAACGAAGGCTGGGCTCAGGGTTACCTGATTGGTTCAGGTCTTGGCATGACCAAAGACAACCTGTTCTACGCCCGTTGTATCCGTAACCCATAACAATAATGAGTGCCCTCAGGCTAACAATCTGAGGGCTTTTCCCTATGAAGAAGATCCTGTTACCTCTTACCTTCGCGTTAAGCGCGCAGGTTTCGGCGGAAGAACAACGTTACGTGGATGGTGCGCGCTGGGCGTTTGTGTCGGATGCTGCTTCAACGAAATTGGCGGTGGTGGATACCTTTACGCAAAAGCATGTCGATACGCTGAGCCTGAGCGCGATCCCTACGGAACTTGAAGTCTCCGACCTACAAGATTTATTGGTGTACATCGATGGAAAAACGCCGTCTTTGTACATGTATGACTTGGCTAACGAAAAGCATACCGAGATGCCGCTGTCTTTCGTACCAAATCAAATCGTGTTCCATCCCGATGGCGCGCAACTGGCGGTTGGCGGCAACGATGCGCTGGTTTTTGTTATGCCGCTCGACAAGAAAATCATGGGTACGTTTGAAGACGTCGACAGCCCATTTAGCCTGAACTTCGATAACGGCGGCTACAACCTCTACGTTACCGAACAAGACTCTGGAAATACCTTTGTCTATCGCTTTCACGATGGCCATCGCTCTCAAATGCAGTTAGGTGAAGGACGTGTGTCTGAAATCACCCTGTCGCCGGACGCGCGTCTCGGCATGGTGGCGCAATACAAAGACAACTCTGTGTATGTCCGAGATCTGTTCATGGATGCGGAGTTTGGCAAATTCGAGATGCCTGCAACGCCACATCGTCCTTATGTCAGCTCTGACAGTGAGCACATCATTCTTGCCGCCGACGACGGAAACGGGGTGGTGATTAATGCATGGAGTGGCGAAAAAGTGCGTGATATCAAAGTGGGCGCAAACCCTGGCGCGCTGCGCTCTGGCTGGCTAGAAACGATTGGGATCGTGTCGTCAGATAGTGCGCTGTCCGTCTTCGATATTGCCCAATCTACACCCGAGAAAACCGTGGCACTGAACGCTCCACTGGAAGACGTTGTAGTGGTGTCAGATTCGAAAACGCTATTTGCGACCCAAGAGAAATCGTCCTCTTTGTTTGTGTATGACATTCGCACAGCAGCACAGCTTTCTTCTATCGAAACCGGACTCACCCAGCCACGCCACATGGTCATGGGTATCACCAATACTATCTGTCACTAGGAGTGAAACAATGAGAAAGCTGCTGTCCTCTTCGGCTCTTCTGTGTGCGCTTGTGTCAGGTCATGCACTGGCGAATTTGGACTTCGACCTACAACACGCCACCCTCGGAAACGTGACGGAGAAAAGCTGGCCCGGGCAATATTTGCTGATAGGCATCGGCTATACCTCTTGTCCAGATATTTGCCCGACGACAGTGATCGACATGGCGGCCACTGTCAGTAAGTTGGGCGAGAAATCCAGCAAGGTGACACCGCTCTTTATTTCCGTGGATCCGAACCGAGATACCGCAGAGTACATGGATACCTATGTGAAATTCTTTAGCGCGAACATGGTGGGCTTGGTTGGTAATGAGGAACAAACCAAACAGGCCATGAAATCCCTGCGCGGTACGTATGGTTATTCCGTAGAAGGTAAACCGGTTTACCCACCACTACCTGAACAATACGAAGTGTTCCACTCTGCCTATGTGTATCTCTACAGCCCAGAGGGCATGCTGGTGGACGTTTACGGCTATGGCATGGGTAGTGACAAAATAGCGGCTGACATCTCAAGGAATATTCCATGAGGCGAACGTTTCTCGTGCGTCAAGGTTACGCTTTATCAGCGGTACTTTGGCTCTTGTCCGGCTCGGCTTATGCGTTCGATTCACAGTGTAAACTCCCAACCGAATTTCATGCGGTAAAACCGTATGCATTGCCTGCTAATTTACCGGTCGAGAGCGATAGAAATGTCAGCCTAGTGAACTTCTGGGCGGTGTGGTGTGGCCCGTGTTTAAAAGAGCTGCCGATGCTGAGTGAGTTAGCCGCTTCAAGCCGAACATTTGATGTAAAAAACCTGCATGTTGGCGATAACGATGAAGCCATCAACGGCATGTTCAGCCGCCTTTCTATTACCAACCTTTCCAATGCGCACATTGATGATTTTGATGCGGTCAGGGAGTTGGGGTTTGTTGGCCTTCCAGCAACCTTAGTGACGGTGAATGGAGCAGTGGAATTTCACGCAACAGGGTACTTAAAAACGCCTGCAGGTGAACTTCACCAATGGCTGCAATGCTTGGGAGTGTCAGCATGAAATGGGTGAAAAAGGCGTTAAATATTTTGGCGGCAGTGAGCCTGCTATCGATGGCTTCGCCAGTGTTTGCGGATGCCTTGTCTGGCGAGCAACTTTACAAGAATCCGGGACGCGGTGGTTGTATCAATTGCCACGGTGAAGGGGGCAATGTCCCTGTCATTCCTTTGTATCCAAAAATTGGTGGGCAGACCGAAATGTACCTGTTCAACCAGATGATGGATTACAAAAACGGTAAGCGCAAAAACGGTCTCTACATGACCATGGAAACGGCGATGAAACCTTTCTCCGAAGAGGAAGTGCGTGCGGTGGCTAAGTATCTAGCAGAAGGGGAATGGCCTATAAAGTAAGTGTATATAGATTGACGTTATTTCGAGAGAAAAGCCGGGTGTGATGCCCCGGCTTTTCGCTTTTTTGGTTGTCGACAAACACCGCATTTCTCTTACTGAGAACAGGTTAAAATTGCTGGCTATCTCTTTTCGCGGTTTCCGCATTGAAACGAATAAAGATTGTGAATCAAACCTGCCCCCTTGCTGGCGTGATGCACACGGACAGCTGAAGTATTGAAGGACGTTACGTTGAAAAAAGCCATTCTCTTTTTATGTCAGGGGCTCGAAGAATACGAAGCCAGCGTATTCACCGATGCATTGGGTTGGACCACAACCTATGGGCTAGAGCCGATTCAACTGGTTACTGTCGGTATCAGGCCAAAGATTAAGTGTGCGTGGAATTTCACCATAGAGCCTGAGTATCAATTGAATGATATCGACATTGAAGAGTTTGATGCCTTACTGATCCCCGGTGGAATGACACGCTCGGGGTTTTACGAAGATGCGTTTGACGAGCGGCTTCTGTCTTTAATTCGACAATTTGATGAAGCAGGAAAGCTGATAGCGTCTGTCTGTGTCGGCGCAATTCCTATCGCGAAAAGTGGTGTGCTAAAAGGAAGAAATGGCACAACGTACCATTTGAGTGAGACTCGTCAGGATCAACTGCGCGAATTGGGTGTTAACGTTATCCAAGAAGCAGTCGTCATCGACGACAATATCATCACCTCCAGAAGCCCAAGTGCCGCTATGGACGTCGCTTTTGCGGTGGTGGAAAGGCTCACCTCTAAAGCCAATGTAGAACGTATTAAAGAGGGGATGGGCTTTATTGAAAAGTCGCCGGCCTAGTCACAATTTCGCAATAAAAAAACCGGCCTAAGCCGGTTTTTTACGTTCGCAGTTAAGCCAAAGCATATCAGCGATACAGAGAGTGCACGTTATGCACCTACGATGGTGATGATCAAAATGGTGATCAAACCGCCCATCATTGGGATAGCGGTACGTTTTACCAGCTCAGTAGGTGGAACACCGGCAACACCCGCACACGCCATGACTACACCCGCTACTGGCGAGAATGAACGGAAGATGCCCGCAGCCAGCTGCATTGGCATCGCCATTGCTGCTGTTGCCACACCTACTTGCGCTGCAACGTCAGGTGCCAAGTTAGAGAAGCTGAAGAATGCTGCGTTACCAGAGCCTGATAGCAGCGCCGTCAGACCAATAATGGTCACAAGCATCAGCAACATTGGGGTGTAACCCAAGCCCAGATCCGAGGCCATGCCTAGCAGGCCGTCGATAAAGCCAATCGCTTTTAGACCCACCACGAAGGTTTGTGCAGCAATGATCAGCGATACAACGCCTGCGAATACGTCGCCCATACCTTGCAGATATACTTTCAGTGAGTCCGCCACACCGCGGCCATTGCGGGTGTAGAGGAAATCACACAGCATCGCTACAGCCAAGCTGATGAACATCGCGGTAACCACATCGATTTTGATAGATGTGATAGCAAACTTACTGAATACCAGCAGCAAAACCAGTGGCAGTGTTGGCAGAATGGCAAACCAAGTTGGTGCTTCACGCGCGCTGTCTTGGGTGCTATTCAACTCATATTTCACGCCCTTTTCAGCGTCTTTCTTATCAAACCACTTTTGGCAGAAGAAATGCAGAATAGCAATCACGATGGCTGCGGCAATACCCACGGTCAACTGATGCTGAACGAAGTAGGTTGCAGCATCTACGCCAATGACTTCCGCCGCTTTATTCGATGCACCAGAAGCAGGACCCAAATCCAAACAGGCTGTGGTTGCCAGCACGGCAGCGACAGACGCAGGTGTACAGCCAATGTTGACTAGTACTGGGTATAGCGCGACAAGAAGCAACATTGCTAGGCCAACAGCACTTGGAATAAAGACGTTCAGGAACTGGCCAAGAATGTAGGTGAAAGCGAGGATAACGTAAGGGTTTTTGATGGTAGAGAGAGGTTTCGTTGTGACTTGAACCAGTGCGTTAGCAGCACCGATATGACCCATGTATTTCGAGAAACCACCCACTGCCATAATAATGAGGCCTAACGTGGCGAGTGTAGAAGAGCTAAGTGCTTTGATAACAAGGAAAAAATCGACGACGACTGCACCTGATGGGCTAACGCCTTTCGGTAGAAAGTCAGTTTGACCAGCCAGAGCTCCGATGATCATCATCAGAATACCTGCACCGAAAAGTGCTGCCTGCGTATTGTATTTTTTAACAATCAGATAGCCAGCCCCAAAAATGATGGGGAGCGCGAGAATTGCAACCATTATTGTACCTATATGTATTACTAACGGATAACGCCAAGCCACCTGAAGATGCTCGAAAAACCTGCATCTTAATGTTGCTTGGTTGACGTCATCTTATTTTTAATTCGATTAATAACGGTATGAGAAAAGGAAAATAAAAGGTGTAAGTGTGAGTTGCATAAAACATTGTAATACATTGATTAAAAATGAATCACACTAATTATTTTGTAATTGTTAATTTTGCTATTTAAGTTGGGTTGTTTGTTGTATGACAGGAGTGGCGTGCAACAACTGGATACAAGTGGTTGATTTGCAATCTAAATTGTTAATTCATGCCAACGGGGCCTTTGTAAGTGATTGATATAAATTCATTATGTTTCTCTTTAGAGGTTTGCACATGTTAATGAGTTAATAGTGGTAAATTTCTAGGGTGGTTAAAATTAATGCATTTTGTATAAGATGATGAATGGAAATTCGATGCGGGTTAAATATTCGCCTTTTTGATTTTTGTATATTTATAGAACGAATATGAAGGGGAAAAGAGAATGTCTATACCCACCACGAAATCAGAATTAGAAATCGCTATTCGAGATACCTTTATAAAACTTGAGAAAGACTACGTCTCAATTCCTGCCGAAAGAACGAGATTGCTGGAAGTTGAAGGGAACATCAAAGGTACACAGATCAGTGTTTGCGATACCCTCGCGTATCTCATCGGTTGGGGGCACTTGGTGTTGAAATGGCATGCCCTGAAAAAAGCCAATCAAGCTGTCGATTTTCCCGAAACAGGGTACAAGTGGAATCAGCTTGGCGAACTCGCCACGCACTTTCATCAACGTTATGAAACCTGGTCCTATGGTGCATTGCTGGATGAATGGAGAAATGTTGTCGCTGACATCCTTTTGGTCATTGCATCAGAGAGTAATCGTTCACTTTATGGTGAGCCATGGTATGAACAATGGACGATGGGCAGGATGATTCAGTTCAACACGTCATCGCCCATGAAGAATATGCGTACAAAAGTGCGACGCTTTAAAAAGTCTCATGCCATCAAGTAATTGATTTTTTGAACTGTTATTTAAATAAAATCTTTTTAAATTATGATGTTGCGACATGTGTCATTAAGTTTGTTACCGTTTTTACTTCCCACCTCTCGATAATCTAGTGATACAATCAACCCACGATATAAACAGTGTGGCCAGCTACCCGAAATGGAAATCAAACTGCATTCCAATGCGAGTACAACACCAAGAACACGCAAGTACATAAAGAATTCGGATAAGACAGATGCTGAGTTGGCAAGTGAGCTGAGCATCTCTATCGATACCGTCAAAAAGTGGCGCAATCGAAGTGATGTTTACGATAAATCTCACCGTCCTAATGTCATTCATCGCAGGCTGAGTGCGGAACAAGAACTGCTGATCGTCTATCTGCGCTCCAGATTGTTGCTGTCTTTAGACGAGCTGTTGGAAGTTTCGCAACTGCTCATCAACAAAGATTTGTCACGTGCCGTACTCAACCGCTGCCTGAAAAAATATCAGGTGCCGCGCGTGAAAAAGCCTTCGCCTGATGTGTTTGGAGAGGTGTTGATCGATTGCATTCAATTGCCACAGATTCTCTCTTCGAAAGCGACGCATCTTCTTGTGGTCACTGAGGCCTTTACAACGCATGTGAGTTTTGCGCTGATGGGCACGGAAGGCCAAGAGTCTGTAACGCGTATGGCAGATTTCCTGCAACATGCACTGCCTTACGGTATTAGGCGAGCAGTGATTGCGGATAATGAGATTGTCAAAAATGTGGTCAACCAAATGGGCATTGAATGGTCTCAGATGGACGCCTCCGAACTTATTCAGATTGCGTTAGAATCCGAAGCGGACTTCGAGCAACCCGTTAGCGAATACCTTGCTGGCGAATACTTTGATGCGCGATTGGGTCTTCCTTCGATTTTGCTTTGCTATGAAGACTTGCTGAACAAACGCGTGCTTCGCAATCGGTTGAAAAATGCCACGCCGCAAGGCTACTGCAAAACGCAAAAGGGGAGCTGATGCTCCCCTTTTTTCACTAACCTTCTCGTCGTCTTGGACTGCGGCTATTGGGTGTTTGATAGAGACACAACATCTGATTCCTGAATACAGATGATGGACTTATCAGCACCAATTTTGGAGTTGGTCCAGTAGTGATGATAGTCAATGCCACTGTCACTAATCTGCATGTAATGGAACCTGTTGTTGCTAGGGCCATCCGCTGCAATGATTGTGTTGTATGAAATAGGGGCAGAAGACTGAAAGTTTGCCTTCACAAAGTCATACAGTTTAAACACATCTGACTTGTAGGCAGGTCTCCCTCCACCAATCAGACACTTTTGGAAGAACTGTGGGGGCGTTAGGTGCTGAGTTTCCTCATTGTCATTGTTCATGACATAGAAGGTTTGGTTTCCTATCGTAAATGTATTTTTTTGCAAACCAATACCTTCATTGTTAAACCTTAACGTGGTCAAGAAATCATCATCACCAACGCTAGCAATAAGGTAAAGCGGTGCAGTCAGTGCTTCGCTGAGCGATAGCGTGATATTACCCATTACGTCTAAATCAGCGCTATACGTGACCGGTGCTTCGGAAATCAACATAAGTTTCACTTCGGCCAACGCATCGTTTTCACTGAGGATATTGAATTTTATCTTTTTATCACTGACTTCCTTCACTTGGATAAGATGTTTGGCCACTTCAATGTTGTTTAGGCTCTGGGCTTTCTCAGTTGATAGGTAATCCCGAAGATAATTTTCCAACTCGTCGGATATGCCATAGGCCCATCCACTCTCATGGTTTAGGTCATAGGCATGTGCGGTTTCATGGAGAATGTAGTTATACAAGGTAAAGTTGAGATCTTTGTAAAAAGAGGATGTTTTATCTACAAACCTATCTTGAACTGATGCCCAACAACTCCGCACATTGAAAAGACAATAAGAGTCATTGTATGTTTTCATTAACGTCGGTTTGTAACCAACGCCCAGACCTTGAGGGGCTCCATACACATTACCGAACACCTGCCAAATGACATTTTGTGTTTTGGTTGACATGGTGAGGTAAGTATAAAGGTCATGATCGAGTTGGCCTGTATAATTTACACAATCAGGGAAGCCTGAGCAGTGGCTTTTCAGATACTCTCTAGCGGTATCTAAAAAACTTTTTCTGTTGAAAATATTCTTAATGTTAACGGCCATGACTGCATAATCATTAATTTCATCACCAAGAACAGGCCGATAACACCTTACACTTATATCTGAACAGTAATCTGATACTTGTGCATTTTGGTTTTCTGGACCAATCGTCAATCTGGGCGAAAACAAACTATTTTGCAAATGTATATTCGGTAAGTTTCCTTTCGCAAACACTTCCAAAAATACGGCCCCTTCGACTTCTGCAACATGTTTGGCATCGAGTGCTGAATTCAAGGTCAGTTTTGAGTAGCGTTTGCCGCCGTTGCTTTCAGATGTGGATACGTAAAAGGTGTTGATGGGGCCTAGTGTGTTGTTGACTAAATAGACTTTCTCGCCATCTCTAGTGAAGTAAATGTCCGAAAAAAGGTGAATGTTCGAGTACGTTACGGGCTTGCTGTCCACCAAATTTATCTCTGTATTTGATGGCTTTTCAATGTCGAGGTTGAACGTTAGCGTTGAGCTTGTCTTGGACGTGACAAGTTCATTGATTGAAATCTGAATTGAATTACTCTTGGTGTCTCCTTTTTTTGCGTAAACCTCAGTGCTCCCTATTTGGTTTGCTGAGTAGCTTCCATCTGTATTTTTCGATAGCAAAGAAGGGTTAGAAAAAAACCAAGTGATATCATTGGTCTTTTCAGTGGTATTCAGTGTAATTTTTTCATTTTTAGAATAAGTTGTTTTTTCAGATGTTATAAAAATCTCCTCCTTTTTCTTTTCTATAGGAGGAGTCACTTGTGTGGTATTGCTATCTTGGTTGTTACATCCAACCAGCAAAATAGCCAAATACAAGGCGAGTGACTTGTATGTCATATTGCTTCCCGTTTCTTAATTTTTGTGGAATTACCAAACACCAAATATTGGTCTTGGAAATGAGTACTAAGGTGGGATTTTACGGAATATCAAGAACGCCAATCTCTCAATCTAAAAACATCTAATGTGTTATTTCAAAAGGTAATGACTGTTGCGCTGTGAAAGCGTGTTGAGTTGGATTGTGCCTTCGTCAAGTTCTCACATGCGTGTCTTGACGAGGTGTGGATTAGAGGTTTTGGATGTGGAATCCACAGGAAAAAGGGGAGCTGATGCTCCCCTTTGTTTTTACGGGTACTGCTTACTGCTGAGTGACGCGACGCAGGTCGATGATTTCGCCCGCCAAGTCCATTAGCAGTACTGCATTCATCAGGTGGTCTTGGGCATGCACCATTACGATGTGAACTGGCAGTTTGCCTTCGCCTTCATCGTATTCAATCAGTTGGGTCTGAATGTGGTGTGCGTCTTTCAAGGCTTCTTTAGCTTGTGCGACAAGCGTATCGGCGGCGTCAAAATTGCCTTGCTTCGCTTCGCGGATCGCCGTCATGAGCATGCTGCGGCACTGGCCTGCCTGCACAATCAGGGTCATTACGTATTCTTCGTATTGTGCGTGATCCATCGTTCTTACGCTTCCATCATTGTCAGTGCTTGAGCCAAGATTTTCTTACCGTCTGTCATGCCGTAGTCCATCATGTTGATGAGCGCGATTGGACGGCCGTGTGACTGAGCAACACCTTGGAAATCTGACAACTTGTAGCTGATCTGTGGGGCAATCAGGTAGCAGTCGAAATCTGCTGCAGAATCTTCAAAGTCCTGAGAGCCTTTCGCTTCGATCAGTGTTTCGATGCCTTGTGCTTCTGCTGCTTCTTGCATGCGCTTAACAACGAGGCTAGTAGACATACCCATGTCACAGATAAGTAGAATTTTGTTCATTGTGTACTCCTTGGACTATTCAATAGGTGCAGTGATGCGCGCCTGATACGCGTCCAGCCATTCTTGTGTTGCTGGGGAATAATGCGTTTCAGAACCTTTGCGCTCACACACGTAAATCGTTGCTGGGTGCTTGGAGGTTTCGACAGAAAACGAGAAGCTGTCGATATTGGTCGCGGCTCCAAAATCACCGTCTTTGTTGATACAAACGACCGATAGGTCGCCAGCTCTGCCGTAACGAGCGATAAGCTTTTTCTCTAAATCGTTCACTGTGCTGTCAGCCGCTTGTTGCGGTGTCATGCCTTCGCCCATGCGACGCACGATTTCATAGCTGATGCAGCCTTTCATCAGGTCTTCACCGAGGCCTGTTGCGGTAGCGGCACCAATGTCACTGTCCGCGTAGTAACCCGAGCCAGATACCGGCGAGTCACCCACACGGCCAGGACGTTTCATAAACAGGCCGCTGGTGGAAGTGCCAACACTGATGTTGCCGTCTAAGTCCAGTGCAGCGATGCCTACCGTATCGTGGCCCGTATAGGGGGACAGACCACGATACAAGGTTTCTCGGCAACGCTTGATGTAGTGCTGCTGCGCGCGCTCAGTCAGCATTTCTTTCTTTTCAAAACCCTGTTCAAAGGCCCATTGCTCTGCGCCTTCACCTACCATGAAGCTGTTGAAGCGTTCACGGCTGAGTTTCTCTGCCACCAGGATTGGGTTAGCGACATCTTTCACACTTGCAATCGCACCCAATGCCATGGTGGTGCCATCCATAAAGGCGGCGTCCAGTTCGACAACGCCTTTTTCGTTTGGAAGACCACCGTAGCCAACGCTTTTGTAATACGGGTAGTCTTCTACCCGTGTTACTGCTGTCAGGACTGCATCGGTCGCTGACTTATTGTCTTGGAGCATCGTTGCGCCTTCAGTGATGCCATCAAAGGCCATTCTCCACGTGGCGATAATGCCCCAGTTTTTATTGTCCATTTCTTACGCCTTAGCTGGTTGTAGCGGGGTGTCTTGTTGCGTTTGCTCAACCGGAATTTCCGTTGCGCGGTATTGCTTATCGATGATTCGCAGGAACGGCAGATAAATCATCGCACCTATGGTCAGGTTGACGATCTGCATGATGGAACCTGTGATGTCGGCGGTGACGATAAAGCCAGAGAGCACAGGAGGCAGCGTCCAAGGAATGAATGCGCCTGTGGTGGTAGAAACCAGACCCACTGACATTGCCACGTACTGGAAGGTCACCAGAACCAGCGGTACCAAGTTGAACGGGATCAGCATGATTGGGTTCATGATGATTGGCAGACCAAACAGCACAGGTTCGTTGATGTTGAAGATGGATGAACCCGCAGCCAGCTTACCGACTTTCTTGATGTGCTGAGAGCGCGCGAAAATCAATACGGCGATGATAAGAGACAAGGTTGCACCTGCGCCGCCCATCCAAATCATGTCGAAGAACTGCTCTGTCACTACGTGTGGTGGTGCAATACCGTTCGCTACCGCAGTCAGGTTGTCTTGTTGGTTTTCAGCCCATACTGGACGCATGATGCCGTTAACCATAGAGCCACTGTTGATACCGACAGACCAAAGCAATGTGATGGTCAGAGATGTCATCAGCGCGCCGAAGAAAGAGGTACCCAGAGAGCGAATCGGCGTTGCTAGCACTTCATAAATGAACTGGTGGATGGTTTCGTATTGGGTGCTCGCAAAGCCAAGGCGGATTGCCAGTGCCAAACAAAGTACAGCGGTTGCAGGTACCAGTGCCGCGAAAGACTTTTCAACAGCCGGTGGTACGCCGTCAGGCATTTTGATGGTAATGCGCTTTTCGATGAACCAGCGGAAGATCTCGGTCCAAAGCAGCGCACCAATCATGGCAACAAACAGGCCTTTAGAACCTAACCATTCCGTTGGGATAACCGTTCCTACACCTTCAACACTGGCAAAAGGCGTCAGCACCATGAATGCTGAAAGAGAGAGAATACCAGCAGAAATACGGTCAACTTTGTAACGCTCAGCCAAGCGGTAAGCGACCATAAAGGCAATGAATAAAGACATGCCTGAGAAAATAACAGAGAACGGAATTTCAATGTTTGAACCCCAGTTTGGACCAAACACAGATGCCATGAATTCTTTATAGCCAGCACTTGGGAACGAGCTGATGACCAGCAGAACCGAACCCACGATGATGAAGGGCATAAACGAGATGTACGCATCGCGAATGGCACCAAGATGACGCTGCTGAGCAACTTTGCCCGCAATCGGCATCATTCGACTTTCGATGAACCGCATTACCTTTTCCATACTAACCTCTGATTAAGTAATCATGTGATACTTACAAAATGTGATGGAAAAATACACTTAAACAAAAAGGGGTTATAGAGTGGTTGATCACATTCGATAGAAAAAAGTATCAAGTGATTATGGATTTCGTTTAGGAGTGTGATCTTCTAAGCAAAAGCGTTAAATCAGAAGGATACATGTGGTTTTAGTCACGAAATGAAGATGTGAAAGGCGTTGAGGGGATTTGCTAAAAGGTGGAAACAAGGACGTTGATAAATTTGGAGCGCAGACTAATTCTTATAAGTATCACTAGATTATTGACTTTTCTTTTCCGTATTATTGCCTCTCCGGACAGACAAAAAAGGGAGGCTTAGCCTCCCTTTTCGTCATCACACTTTAAAGTGACTCACCATGTTATCGAGTGATGCTGCACTTTCCTTAAGCGTTTGACTGCTTCTTTGGGATTGGCTGGCCGCACTTGCCAGCTCACTCACTACTTGGTTGATGTCAGCTAAGTCATGGTTTACTTGCTCTGCCACCATGCTTTGTTGAACGGCCACGCTCGCGACTTCATCGTTTAACTGTGAAATGTTGTCCACTTCAACCGTAATTTGATTAAGTTGCTCCGCCGCTTCGTTCGCCAGAGAGACGCAATCTTGAGCGTTCTGACGGCCATTTTCCATCACAGTGACGGCTTCTGTCGCATCGGCTTGTAGGCGGTTGATCAGCTCGTAAATTTCCTGCGTCGACGTTTGCGTTCTAAGTGAGAGTGAACGCACTTCATCAGCCACCACCGCAAAGCCGCGGCCATTTGCACCAGCTCGCGCAGCTTCAATCGCGGCGTTTAACGCGAGTAAGTTAGTTTGGTCAGCAATGCCTTTGATCACGTCGATGATGCTGTGCACACTCTGGCTATTCTCGCCCAAACGCGTGATGACAACTGCTGCTTCAGAAACTTCCGCTTCCAGCTTCTCGATGGCTGCTTGTACGTCGTTTAGTTTTAACTGACCTTGGTTAGCGGCTTGTTGGGTAGAGTGAGCCGCATCGGATGCGCTACCAGCATGTGCAGCAACGGTTTGCGCGGTAGCACTCATTTCTGTCGCCGCCGTTGATACTTGGTTGACCATTTGTAGCTGGCGACTGACACCATCCAGGGTTTGTTGAGAAACCGCAGAAGATTGAATCGCGTTATCGGACACCGCCAGACTGGTTGCGGATACCTGCTTGATCACTTCCTGTGTTTTATCCAAGAAGGTATTGCACGCACGTGCCAGCTCACCCGTCTCATCATCCGCTTCGGCTTCTTTACCTAAGCGACGCGTGAAATCACCATTGGCGACTTGAAGCATAAAATCTGACGTTGAACGGATTGGTGATGCAATGCGTCCTGCAATCACTTGGATCAGAAGCAGGTTAACCACCAAGACCAACAGGCCCATGGCGAGAGACAGCAGCGTTTGCTCTTTTTGGTCGCTGTCTGCTTCTGACTGGAGGGCAACGATTTCGCTTAATACCAGCTCTTTATCCAGTGACACTATCAAGGTCCAAGGCGCAACATCCTTGTTTGGGTTAACAGGGATCATGGCGGTGATGCGACGGCCATCCTCACTGGTAAAGCTTTGGAAGTCACTGCTACCCAGCTTGTTGGCCCATTGATTCGCTTCTACACCCAATGACTCTAGCGAGTCTCCCAAGGCGCGGTCGTTGCTGTCTGCGGCAATCGTGCCTTGGTTTGTCACCAACATGACATGACTTTGGCCGTTATACAGTCGCTGGCTTAGCGACTCAGCGACTTCTGAGAGCGCGGAAAGTGAGATATCCAAGCCCGTGACGCCTGCAAACTGGCCGTTCACGATAATGGGTGAAACAACAGAGGTCAGCAGCACGCTTTTGCCGTTTACCGGATAAACGTAAGGCTCCAGCAGGCAATTTTGACGCGTATCGCGCGAGCAAAGGTAATATTCACCCACACGCGCGCCATTGTTCGCACGGGATTCATCGTTATATCCCGCTAAGGCTTCCAGTTGTGGGTTACCCAAACTGTCGCGGTTCCAATAAGGAATGAAACGGCCCGTTTCATCGTGTCCCGTCATGTTTTTGTATTGGTAATCCAATCCATCCAGCGCGTTTGGTTCCCATGCAGTGAATACGCCCAATGTGTTCGGGTTTGCTTTGAGAACACCTTGAAGCTGGTAATTCAAACTCTCGCGCAAAGCACCTTTTGTTGTCAACGAACTGGTCGCTTGTTGGCGAGCAAAAGCATCGGCCACCAATGCGGTCTGAAGAAAGCTGTCTGACAGCTCTGAGGCAATGATACGGGCTGCGAAGTTGAGCTCTGCTTCCAAGCCATTATCAAACATATCCAATAACAGGGTTTGATTGCGTTGGTTTGATTGTTGTTGCAACTGGGAAGAGGAATAGAGCGAGAAGGCCGTCATCGCACTGATTGCGGCAAGGGTAGCAACACCAGTGAAGACACTGATTTTCAGCTTAATCGATTTCATAAAATGTGTTTTAGAACCGGATAAAAGAGGAACTAAAGAAAAAGGTGCGCAATAGTGGTGTAGCACGAGAAAAAAGTAAATATTTCAATGAGGTGATGAGAGGAAAAATCTTCGTTTCTGCCTCACAACTTAGACAGATGTGAAGCCTGGTTCACAATAGGTTGGACTGGTGAAGGTAAACAAATGAGAGGAGCAAGTTGCTCCCCTCATGATGGTCTTATTTCGAGAATTCTTTGTCCCAGAATGCCATTGCTGCGGTTTCCGCATCGGTATCCTTTTTCACGGACTCTTTGCTTCTTAGCTCGCGGTAGATCTCAATACACTGCGTCATCGCACTGATCAAAGATGCTTTCTCTGGCAGGGCAACGGTTTTACGAAGCTTTTCTGCAAAATCAGGCAGTCTGGTTTCAATTTTTCTTACGCCAGAGGGCGTTAAGCCTGCTTGTTGCAGAGCCAGCGGCGACAACGCCACATGACGAAGAAACGAGATAAATTCTAAAGTCTCGAAGTATTCACCGCGTGCTATTTTGGTGCCGGCGTAATGAATCCAAGTCCAGAACCTGTCTTCAATCCACTGTGCATTTGGCTGCGGATAATGAGGTTCTCGGGTTGCAAAGGTGTCAGTCAAACAAGAGTCTTTCTCCCAAAGTACTTGGGTATCGTCAACGCGCACTGCTGCATCAGGGAGTGAGACGAATTTGAAGTCAACATGGAGTGTGTTTGGCTCAAACATGGTGATGATAAGGCGAGGTTCGCCAACATGCTCGCCAGTGAAACCTGATACGCGGCCATTCACTTTGTCGATAAGTTGGAAGCGTTCTTTCATGACGCCGTCGAAGTGCGTGGGCTCGACAGCAATAACAATGTCGAGGTCGCTATAATCGTCCATTGAATCAGAGGCGAAAGAGCCGCTGGCACCAATGCCAACAACACGCGGATCAGCAGAAAAAACGCGGATAATGTCGTCCAATAGCTGCTTATGGGCTTGAGGAAGGGAATGTGGATATTTCATATTTTACCTATTAGAAGTAGAAAGCTGTGCAACAGCCCACTGCGGTAAAATCAGCGCAGCATTACAGAATGACAGAGCCGCATATTTTAAGAAAGTAAAATTTGATGTTTGGGTATATATTTCGCGCATGCAAAAAGACGGTACTCGCTAAGAGACAACGCTAAGCGAAGAAGTAATAGTAATGAAATGGCGAACCTAGCCCTATTTGATTTTGATGGTACGGTGACAAACGATGACTGCTTTACGGCGTTTGTGCTCTTTGCTACGTCCGGAAAGCGGAAACTCGCTGGTTTTGCGTTAATTTGGCCAGTGGTTCTGCTCTATAAGCTCGGTATTTTGCCTGCGAGTAAGACACGCCCGATTGTAGCTGGTGCAGCATTTTGGCGTCGAAAGGTAGAGACCGTCGATGTCCAAGCTAAGCAGTTTGTTGATGAATTCTTAGCTCATGTAATGAGAGAGGAAGCCTTACAACGTTTGGCGTGGCATAAAGAAAACGGTGATGACATCTATGTGGTCTCTGCTTCGTTAAACCCTTACCTTGCCATTTGGTGTCAGCAAAATGGCATTGAACTGATTTGCAGTGAACTTGAGGCAGTGGATGGCCGCTATACAGGTCGGTATGTTTATGGTGATTGCAGTAAAGCGAGAAAGGTTGAACGAATAAAACATCGCGTCAATCTATCTCAATACGTTTCTGTGTATGCCTATGGGGATACCGACGAAGATCTTGCCATGCTGCTTTGGCCGATCATAAGTACATGCGTTGGCAAAAAATCAGCTAACTTCCCCGCGCAGCTAACATCCGCTTGCCAATCCAGCTGAACCCGCCGCGATAGCCTATCAAGGCGGTTAGAATCAGTAGGCATCCAATGACCTTCTGTGGCGGCATGGGTTCGCTGTACCAGAGCACACTAAAAATCACTGTAAAAATGGGTTCAAGGATCATAATAAACGCCGCATTGGTGGCGGTGGTGCCTTTCTGGCCTCGTGTTTGGCAAACAAATCTCAGGCATGTCGCCAGTACGATGCTCATGGCAAACCACAACCATATATCGGGGCTAATGCTCGTAGGCACTTCTTCGAAAAGGAATGACAAGGTCAGCCCAAGAATACCTGTTACAAACAACTGAATGCATGTCAGTAACATGGTCGGTAGGGTTTTGGCGACGCGGCTGACAATGTTGAACTGAAAGGCAAAGGTAAAAGCAGACGCTAAAAACCAGACTTGGCTGCTTGCCAACTCCCAGCCATTGGCCAGTGATAAAAAGCCTAACCCTAAAAGTGCAACAGGCAATGCAATCCAAAACGACGCATTAGGCGGTTGTTTGAACAGAAGCCAGCCGATAAAAGGGACGAAGAGCATGGTTAAGCTCATGATGAACGCCCCTTCACCTAGCGTATCGCTTATCGACAAGGAGTAAATCCAAAGCAAGATAGCGATGGCGAGCAGGAGGCCGCATCCAAAGGCTTTTCGGAGTTCTTGTAAGGATGCTTTCAGTAAGTCCTTGTAGCAAAAAGCCAATAATATGAGAGACGCGAGAAAAAAGCGTGATCCGAGAAAAGCGAACGTTGGCATCTCAGCCAGGGATTCTTTACTGAAAATCCATCCGCCTGCAGCGAGTATGGTGGTGAGTACAAGCAAGAGTTCGGCGCGTCTATCTGTCATTCCTTTCCTTATATGTGTTCGGTGTTTATCGCTAACAACGACTAAATATCTAGACTTTCCCTATCTTTTGCATTGTTCCACTGCCTTGTAACACGTTCAACCTGATTGCTTTGCGGCATTGCACAAGCCTGAAATGCAAACATGTAACATGGAGCGGCATACTCAACGTCGTGTGCTGAACGCGGTATGTTGACTGAGAGAGGCGACAGCCGACACTGTGATTTTTGCTAAGGAGAGCGAGCAATGAAAATGACGGACATTCCATTCAATGTGACCGATTGGGATACGATTGAGCCAACAAAGCACCAAGGCGAAACGGGATTTGCACTCTGGCGAACCAAACATTTCGGTGATATCCGCGTTCGAATTGTGGAGTACTCGCCGGGCTATTTAGCCGATCATTGGTGTTTAAAAGGACATGTACTTTTCTGCCTGTCTGGTGAGCTGTCCACCGAGCTTGATGATGGTAGCGTGCATGTCTTAAAGCCAGGCATGAGTTACCAAGTGGCGGATAATGCTGAAGCGCATCGCTCGTCCACCAAAGAAGGTGCGACGCTGTTTGTGGTTGATTAGCGTCAGAAGCGTTGTTGCTTTTCTTTTCATTCTTTTGTGAAGCGATTCCGAGTTCACATGCCTTGCTATTTGGATTTGGTAAATTAAATGCTTTACTTAATAAAAATAATAAGGAGATAGGCGATGAAGAGCTACTTTGAGCATGCAAATATCCAACTGGCCGACCCGATGGCATCGATTCATTTTCTGACGTCTGCAATACCCGAGTGGTCGATTCGTGGTCAGGGAGACCTTGATTGGTTTGGAAAACCGGTAGTGTGGTATCACGTAGGTGATGATGATTCTTACGTGACACTGCAAAGCGGTGGTGAAGGCGAAATCGGTGACTGGAAAGCACATTGGGCGGGGGTGAAACACCTTGGGATCGTGGTGCCGAGTGTTGATGATGTCATTGAACGTTTGACGACTGCGGGGTATGAAATCGACCACATGGGCGGTGAGCATCCCTATCGAAAAAGTGTTTATTACCTCGACGGCAATAACCTTGAATTCGAATTTATCGAGTACCTCTCTGATGACCCGGTAAAGCGAAACGACTACCTTTTGTAACAGGAAGATAGTGGCTTGTTATCAATGGTTATAAAGACGGGAATTTACATGACAGAACCCTCACTTCGAGAGTAAGTCGGTAGTCATGTCATTTCCTTCTATTAGACTCCACGCTTTCCCGCTAAGGAAATAGGATGTCTAACGAAACAGTCTCCATCGCACTTTGTCAGTTCTCCCCCTCTAAAGGCGACATGCTCGCCAACTTCGCTAAGCACAGACAACTTACTCAAAACGCTGCCGATCACGGCGCAGATATTGTCGTTTTTCCCGAACTCTCTTTGACAGGGTATGAGCTCGCTTTACTGCAAAACAATGCATTACCTGCTCACAGTGATGTGGAACACGACCTCGGCCAATTAGCCAAAGATCTTAACGTGATGATCATTGCTGGCGCGCCACTTCAAAACGACTCGGGGAAGCCGTTTATTGGTGCGATTATCGCGTGCCCAAACGGCCAAACATCCACCTATGCCAAACAGTATCTACACAGTGGTGAAGAGGTTTATGCTGCGGCGGGCGAGGGTAACTGTTTTATCGCTATCAATGGAGTAAAAGTCGCGTTAGCGATTTGCGCGGACTTTACGCATCCGCAGCACCAAAAGGATGCCATCGCAGAGAATGCCGATGTCTATCTCGTCAGCGCGTTGATTTCTGTCGGTGGGTTTGAAGCAGACGCGAAGATACTTTCTGACATAGCGAAGCAGACAAGTATGCCAGTGTTACTGTCGAATTTTGTGGGTGAATCGGGCGGGTGGCAGACAGGCGGAAACAGCAGCGTGTGGACGACAAGCGGTGACCGCACTCTGCTTGCCAATGCGGTTCAAGAGGGATTTGCTTTGTGCACTTTGTGTGAAAAAGTGCTCGTTTCCAGTGAGTTCATCGCTTTGCCGTAACGCGAGAAAAGCCAGTACGTACCAGTACTGGCTTTTAACTTCTCATATCCTCTTTTATCCGTTCATGCGTGCGACCAGAAAGTCGATTAGTACCCTAACGCGTTTAGCCTTTTGAGTGTTCTGGTGGAAATACACATACATGCCAGGATAGGTGTGCCAGTGTTGCTCCAATATCGGGATAAGCGTTTGTTGCTTCAATTGCTCTTCAACGACAGGTTCGACTAAGCGACCAATACCGAGCCCTTTTGTGGCGGCATCAACCATCAAATCCGTGTCATTGACGATCAGCGAGGCTGGCATCGCAACGGTCACTTGCTCGCCATTGTCAGTGAGTACAAGAGGCGCGAGCTGATTGGAGGTAATAAAGCGGTATTGAATTTGTTTGTGCTGCTGCAAGTCTTGCAAGGTTTTCGGCGCGCCGTGTTTTTCAACATAAGCGGGAGACGCAAACAGGGCTTCGCGACAGTCTTTAGTGAGGGGCCTTGCAATCATGCCTTCTTCGATTTTGTGTCCAAATCGGATCCCGACATCAAACCCGTCATCAATGATGTTCACAGCGGCGTCAGAGACAGATATTTCCAACTGAATATCCGGATACTGTTTACAAAAATCGGCGTAGATAGGTTTAAGCAGTATTGATAAAAGAAGCGTGGCGTTGTGAGCCTGACTTTACCCGAAGGCTGAATACTCAAGTCTCTGATGCTTTCAACTGCAACAGCAAGCTCTGAGGTTGCCGCAAGGGTGCGCTCTAACAACAATTGCCCAGCTTCAGTGAGCTCCATCTTTCGGGTGGTGCGAGTGAAAAGTGGAAGCCCAAGTTGGGCCTCTAAAGTCTTTAACGCCTGACTGACCGAAGGTGGTGCTATTTCTAGCTTTCTGGCTGCTTGAGATATGCTGCCTTCTTTAACAATGGTGTGAAACATGACGAGTTGGTTGTAAGTGGCACCGTTCATCTCTGCTGTTACCCTTTTTGATTATTAGCTTTAGCCTAATAATCTTTTAGGTATCTTTCATCTAAAAGTTTGGGTGGTTGACAGATAGACTGGCTTCATCGATTCAGAATTCATCGTCAATGGAGTCAGTCATGAGCAAGATTTTGGTTATCTCAGGTCATCCTGATTTAAAAGCATCCAACACGAATAGCCTTATTATCAACGAATTGAAGGAGTCAATGGAGAACGTGGAAGTTCGCCGTCTCGACACCCTCTATCCGACCTATGCAATTGACATTGAGGCAGAGCAACAAGCCTTGATTGATGCAGACATTGTTGTGCTTCAGTTCCCATTCTATTGGTACTCGGTACCCGCATTGTTGAAAAAGTGGATTGATGATGTATTGGCTTACAACTTCGCGTATGGTTCGCAAGGCGACAAACTTAAAGGCAAAGATATGGTTTTGTCGTTCACCATCGGTGGTCCGAAAGAGTCTTATGATCCGCAGGGCTTTAACCACTTTCCAATTGAAGAGTTGATGAAGCCGCTTCAACAAACGGCATATCTCACGCAGATGAACTATCACGCCCCCGTTTACACACATGGCATGGTGTATATCGAAGGGGTTTATAACACCTTAGATGCGGTGGAAGGTAGAGCGAAAGTTCATGCAGAACGCTTGATTGAGATGCTGAAAACACTCCTCAAATAGTAAAAAGGCCGCTGACAAGAGCGGCCTTATTTTTGTCTGCACCCAAGCAATCAAGAAAGCTTACTTTGATATTCAGGTTTCGCCTCTACGGGTGGGTGCAGCTCATCCAATGATTGCGGTAAGCCATGATCGTTGATCATCTGCGCGTGGAAGCGTTTCAACTTCCGTGGCTCTTGCACGCCACAAGAATGCGCAATCACACCCACTTCATACATCAGATTCTTGGCATAGTGGGCGACACGTTCTGCTTTGTCAGACACCACCAGACCTTTTTGGAGTTTAGGATCGTGAGTGGTGATGCCCGTCGGGCAAGTGTTCTTATTGCATTGCAACGCCTGAATGCAGCCCAGTGAGAACATAAAGCCACGGGCGGAGGTAATAAAGTCCGCGCCAATACACATGGCCCACGCGACTTCCGCAGGGTTTACCAACTTACCGGAAACAATGACTTTCACTCTTTGCTTTAGGCCATATCTCTCTAGCGCATCAACGAGCATGGGCAGGCTTCGTTTGATTGGCAGCCCCATAAAGTCCATCAAAGATTGAGGTGCTGCGCCTGTACCGCCATCGGCAGAGTCTAGCGTGATAAAGTCAGGGGCAGATTCAATACCGCGTGCGTGAATGGCTTCCATTAAGTTGTTCAGCCAGCCATAGGCACCCAGTACGATTTTGAACCCTACCGGCTTACCCGTGACTTCTCGGACTCGCGCAATCATATCGAGTAGTTCATCGACACTACGAATGTCGGTGTGCCCATTCGGGCTGATGGAGTCTTGTCCTTCTGGAATGCCGCGAATTTTGGCAATTTCAGCATTCACTTTTTTGCCCGGCAATATACCGCCTTTACCGGGCTTTGCACCTTGACTCATCTTGATTTCAAACATGCGAACTTGTTCGTGCGCAGCCACTTCTTTGAGCTTTTCATCACTCAAATTACCGTCTTCATCACGTACGCCATATTTCGCGGTGCCGATTTGAAAAACGATGTCGGCACCGCCTTCAAGGTGATAAGGCGACAAGCCACCTTCTCCCGTGTTCATCCAAATACCGGCTTTTTTCGCCCCTTTAGACAAAGAAAGCACGGCGGGCACACTAAGTGCACCAAAACTCATGCCTGAAATATTGAAAAAGCTCGATGTGGCAAAGGGCGTGCGCGCAACGCCTTCACCGATGACCACGGTGCTGGCAGGTACGGCATCTTCAGACAGCGTCGGAAACGGGCAATTGAGGAAAATCACATCGCCCGGTTGGTTTAAGGGGCGTGTCGAGCCAAAAGCGACGGTACTGTCGACATTCTTGGCGGCGCGATATACCCAGCTACGCTGAGCACGGTTGAAGGGCAACTCATCGCGGTCGAGGGCGAAGAAGTATTGGCGGAAAAACTCGCCCATGTGTTCAAACCAATAGCGAAAGCGACCAATCACCGGATAGTTTCGTCGAATCGCTTGTTGTGTTTGCGTGATGTCGCGAATGTAAACGTAGATAACCGTTAAAACGGCACAACCAATGAAAAACACGAACAACGCGGCACTTACTTCCAATAGGCGCGTTGCCCAACTTGTTACTGCATCCATGATTCATTCCTTTTTATTTTGCTCACGAAAGCGATAGACCGGAGTTATCAGCGTAGGCTTTGTGCCATTAGTGAGAGAATCGAAATGGACACCCACAGACCCATCATTAATGCGTGAACGCAATGCGACTATTTCTTTGATGTAACAGAAAATTCGCAAAAGATAAGGTAGAGTTGAGGTAATTGAGCTTGCCAAGGAGATGATAATGTACAGAAGCGTACTGACATTCTGGTTCGAAGAACTGACGCCAAAAGAGTGGTTTACTAAAGATGATGCGTTGGATGAAACCATTCGAACACGTTTTCAAACCTTACTAGAGCAGGCTTCCATGTCCGAGTGTTTTGAGTGGCGTGAAGCACCAGAAGGGCGACTGGCAGAGATCATCGTGTTGGATCAGTTTTCGCGAAATGTCTATCGAGATACGCCAAAAGCTTTTTCGCAAGATCCGTTAGCACTAGCACTAGCACAGGAAGCGGTGAGTCTGGGAATCGATCGTGAGCTTACACCCATGCAACGTTGCTTCTTGTACATGCCTTATATGCACAGTGAGTCCAAAGTGATTCACGAAGAAGCAGTGAAGCTCTTCAATCAACCGGGTTTGGAAAACAATTACGAGTACGAGATTAAGCACAAAGAAATTGTTGACCGTTTTGGGCGTTATCCTCACCGCAATACCATTCTAGCAGAGAAAGCACGCCTGAGGAAATCGAGTTTTTGAGCCAACCGGGTTCGAGCTTCTAAGCAAATAAAAAAGCGGCTATTGAAGCCGCTTTTTTTATAAGATGTCAGCAGTTTATCGAAAAATATAAGACATCAAAGGTGGTGGTCAGGGAGAATCGAAAAACCATTTCTTCAGACAGCGTATCACCCATGATGATGGCTCCTGGCTTCAACGTTAGCTCTATCACTTGTTCTAACGGCGCGTCGGGTAACAAGAATGTTCGAGATAACCAAATCGATTCGCCCGTTTGCTGTTGAAACGCGTATTGGACGGCGAGATCATCGCGACCAGCGGGTTGGTTAACCTGCACCTTGGTCAAGTCAAAAGCGACATCATTGATATCCAACTTCGGATTATCAATGGTTGCTGAGACACTTATCGTGACACCATTTCTGCCATCTTTCTCGGCTTTCACTTTTACGCGATAGTCATCAAAAGACCGCTGCAGAGCATCCAGTTTTGTGCGTTGATATCCGCAGCTTTGCGATGAAACCGCTTCGCCGAAGCCTGGCTCGGGTTTGTAGTACGTTCTGTCTGTTGGTATTACACACCCGGAAAGGCCTATCATCACTGCACCACTTAGCAGCATCATCTTGAGTTTCATCATTGTTCACCCTTGGTTGCAAGAGTGCGCCATTATGGCTTCAACACTTTCACCTTCAATGACATGCCGAGAAGTATCACATGCTGTGTCCTAAAGGATCACTGAGTGGCCTTTGCCTCTTGGTGCCAAGGGTAAGGACCCATAAATTCGTCAGACAGAATGCGCCACACATTCATTTCCAACCATTGGTCATAGCCGACCCAATTCTCATATTTTGGTAGCTTGAGTGTTTTCGGTATTTGCATGGGATTGGTGCCTTTTTGCAATTCTGCATAAAAGCCAGCGCGGAGATCTTGAATGAATGCTAACTGCGCTTGGATTTCAGCTTTGTCCCCTCCTTGCAGTGGATTGGCTGCTATATTGTGGGAGAAGATGGCACGGTCAAAGTCCAGCTCTAGCATTTCGCCCAATGTGCGCTCCCATTCCCGAGGATTGAAATCAGGGACGACGGCAAAAATTACGCGGTTTGGGGTAACAAGGTCAGCCACATACGCGATGCGTTCTTCGGGCAGAATGAAAACCGTCATACCCATGCCGTGATTTAAGCCAAGGTAGTAGAGTTCAACCTTGGTGTTACCAAGCTGGAGATCTTTTCGCGTGCCTGACCAAGTATCTGTCGGCATGACCATGTCTGGGTAGGGATTGGCTTTCATCCATGCGGCGGCATCTGTATGCGCCAGCGTTTTCGCTCCATTGTCGACGAACACTTGCCCACCACTTGAGTGATCCCAATGATTGTGGCTGTGTAGTGCCCATTTAATGGGCTTGTCAGTGACTGCTTGGATTGCCTCTACCATAGCCTTTGCATGAGGTGTATTGACGGTTTCGAACGCGATAACGCCGTCTTCTGTCACGACAAACATAGAGATATATTCGCCATTGGTTGTGAAGCTATAAACGTTATCAGCGATCTCTACTATTTGCTCTTGTGGCTGCTCTGCCTGTGTGGATGTCGCAGTGAAAAGTGCGAAAAACGCAAATAGCAGTGTGACGCTTTTACTCCGCATGTTCATGGTTAACTCCTTTTACTTCGGCCTTTCAAATAACACTAGCAGCAGCGAAAGCGAGCAAGAAAGGTGCTATTTTGCATTTAACGATTGTCAAAAATGCAATAAGTATGATTTCTCCAGAACAAGCATTTCTCCAAGTGGTTGAAGCGGGCAGCTTTAAGAAAGCCGCCGAGTTGTTGGGTACCGAGCCCTCGTCACTAAGCCGAAAGGTAGCGGCGTTGGAGGCAAGGCTGCACGTCAAACTGCTGCAACGTTCTACCGCGCGAAGCGTACCAACGGAAATGGGGCAGACCTATTACGAAGGGCTGCGCAAACTCATCAGTGAACAAACTGCATTGGAGGAGGAGATCACTGGCGGTGCTGCTTCGGTACGGGGAAGGTTGCGGGTGAGCGCGACGGTCGACTTTGGAGAGCGGTTTCTGGTGCCCGCTATTCAGCAGATCCAAACGCAGGCTCCGGATTTATCAGTGGAGCTGTTGCTGGGCAGTGACGTGGATAATCTACTAGAGAAAAATCTGGATGTGGCGTTTCGTTTCGGGCCGTTGGCTGATTCATCACTTTATGCCCGGCAAGTCGGCGTCATTCCTCGTGTGCTGGTGGCGAGTCCAGCATATATAAAGCAGAAGGGGATGCCTAAGCATATTGACGATCTGATATCCCATCAGTTTGTGTTGTATTCGTTGTCTCAGGCCAGAGTGGATATTGCGTTTGAAGATGGTCGTCTGTTTTCACATCAGGGCATCCATAGCAATGTGGCAGCGAATAGCTTGCGGGCAATACGTCCGTTGGTGAAAGGTGGTGCAGGGATCCACTGGGGGCCAAGATGGCTTTACCAAGATGATTTGAGGGACGGAAGTGTGGTTGAGTTATTACCCGCACTTCCTGTTATGGGATTCTCGGTATTTGCTGTCTACACGGCAAGAGACTACTTGCCGCAGAAAACCCGCCTTTTCATAGACTGTGTGATTGAGCAACTCTCAGCACTTAAAGATTAAGGTTGAAGGTCGCTAAGCAATCGCATTAAGGCTTCTATCGCCAATCCCATGTCCTCATCACTCGCGAATTCTGCGGGATTATGGCTAATGCCTTTTTTACACCGGACAAACAGCATGGCAACGGGCGTGAGGTCAGCCATGGCTGAGGCGTCATGTGTGGCACCAGAGGGCAAGGTAAACACAGGTACCTCAAGTCCGCCAATCGCCGAGGCTATCGCAAGCTGAAGATTCCCGTCGCACACGGTTGCACTTTGACCGTAGGTGCGATTGATTTCGCAAGCTAGGCCTCTAAGTTGCGCAGTCTCCTTGGCATACGCTTGCAGCATATCGCCTGCTTTTTCTCGCACTTCATCGACGGGAGAGCGAAGCTCAAGGGTCATGGAAACACTTCCCGGTACGGCATTAGGTACGTTTGGCGTCACATCAAGTTGCCCCACAGTAGCAAGCAGATCTGGAAGTTTAATAGCAAGCTTTTCTGCTTCCAAGGTGACTGCTGCCGCCGCAGTAAGTGCATCTTTTCGAAGGTGTATAGGCACTGTGCCTGCATGGGCTGCTTGTCCGGTGAAGGTGAGTTGATGACGCTCGATACCACAAATGGCAGACACCACACCAAGCGGCAATCCTTCATGTTCGAGAACAGGGCCTTGTTCAATGTGTGTTTCAACAAAACCGATAATGTCTTCAGAGTTGCGTTTTAGCTGGCCGATTTTTTCCGGTTCTAGCCCGAAGTCTGAAAGTGCTGCTCGCAGCGATTGGCCGTGCTTGTCTTTTCGGTCAATTACGCTTTCATCCAAGGTGCCAGCCAATGCCCTTGGGCCGACGAGTGCTGTAGGAAAACGGACCCCTTCTTCATCACCGAATGCAAGTACCTCGACGGAGTAAGGCAGTATTTTCCCTTGTCGGTTTAGTGCTTGTAACGCGAGGATAGGTAAGACAATGCCCATAATGCCATCGTAGGCACCACCTTGCTTTACACTGTCTTGATGGCTGCCCATCAACAAGGTTCGCGTGTTTTCTCCTGCTTCGTAGCGTCCTATCAGGGTGCCCGCATCATCCATATGAACGTGAAGTCCGGCTTCTTCCATCCAAGCGGTTAGCAGGGCATTGGCACGTCGGTGTTCTGGAGTAAAAGGAAAGCGAGTGACGCCGGTCTCCGTTTCAGAGCATTCGGCAAGTTGTTTCAAATAGTTCTGTGCGGTTTGGCCTAAAAGGTGGGTCATCGGTTAACGCTCCGGATGTTCGGATGTGGGTAAGGTGTCTCTCCATGCCTGGTAGTCGGGGTCGCAATGTTTCTCATACAAGGACTGCAGGGCGTTCAATGGTGAGTCGTGATAATCAATACGTAACGTTGTGGGTGGGGCGTCGGGCTTGTAAACGAGAAGCGCGGCCGATTGCAGCCCGCGGTGATCGCCGCCTAATTGTTCTGCGGCAAAAAGTGCAGCAATCAATCGCTCTTCAAACGGTTTCTCGCTGGCTTTGAAGGCGTTCATCATGGTATCCAGTACATCGGTGTCTGAAAGTAAATTGCCACACACCACCACGTCATCGTTTATCACACTGCCACGTGCCAACCCATTTTCAGAACCTGTGTGCACGGCACCTTTGCCTTGCAGATCCAACGCAGCAAGTTGTCGGAAAGCGGCGCCACTATCGACGCTGGTAACAGCATGGACTGCCGAGGGAGCACTTGAGCCTGCTGCCATCTGTGACAGTACATCCGCTCCCCACATTGTGCTTGGCTTTGCTCCTTGAGATGCGGACATTCCAGCTCGCAAATCTCCTCTGATCACCCAGCCGCCCACACAGAGTGCGCCTGTCGCTGCGGCAGCCCCGATTGCGCCAGATTTCGGATCTCGTGCCAATATTGAATAAGTCATAGGTCTCGCTCCTGAGCCAGTGATCTAAGTGTGATGACGACACTTACTCATATCAATTTATCATGATAAATACTTGCGGCAAGTAATTTATAGTGATAAATGTGAATAAAAGTTAACCAAGTGTTAACTTCACATCCACAAACTGGGAAGGAGTTTCCCCATGAAACAAATGAGACGTGCTTTCATGAAAACGCTGCGGAGTGCAGCTAAAACCGCGCTTCTGGCGTTGTGTGCGATAGTCCCATTATCTGTATCCGCGCAGACACCTCCGAACGTATTGATCGTCGGGCAGGTTGCAGAACCTAAGTCACTTGACCCGCATGCCGTGACAGCCGTGAATGACTTTCGGATCCTGATGAACCTTTATGAAGGTTTGGTGCGCTACAAAGACGGCACCTTGGAAGTTGAGCCTGCGTTGGCAGAGAGCTGGGCGGTCAGTGAAGACGGTAAAACCTACACCTTTAAACTTCGCGATGGAGTGATGTTCCACGATGGAACGCCACTCACGGCAGAAGCGGTGAAGTTTAACTTTGACCGTATGCTTGACGAGACACACCCTTATCACAACACAGGTCCTTTCCCGCTGTCATTTTTCTTCTCGTCGATAGACAACGTAGAAGCCGTTGAACCACAAACCGTGAGATTTACGCTCAACGCGCCTTATGCGCCATTTCTCTCTAATCTGGCCTATCCAACGGGGTTAATTGTTTCTCCTGATGCAGTGAAGAAACACGGTAAAGGTTTCGGTCGCCAGCCTTCTGGCACCGGACCATTCCGTTTTGCTGAATGGGCGTCAAACAGCAAAGTCGTCGTGGTGCGTAATGACGATTATTGGGGCGACAAGGCCAAACTCGAAGCGGTGGTATTCCGTCCCATCACCGATGCCAATACCCGCGTTGCGGAAATGCTGGCAGGCAGCATCGACATGATGGTTGAAGTGCCGCCAAACGCATTGTCTGAATTCCAAAATGACCGCTATCAAGTGGTGGAGCAAGCAGGGCCACACGTATGGTTTTTGATTTTGAATGCCAAAGAAGGCCCGTTTGCGGACAAGCGTATGCGTCAAGCTGTGAACTATGCCATTAACAAAAAAGCACTGGTAGATGGCGTATTGGAAGGCACAGCAGAGGTTGCTGCGGGTCCAACACCACCTGCTTTTGCGTGGGCATATAACGACAGCTTGCAGCCTTACCCTTATGACCCAGAAAAAGCCAAAGCATTGATCAAAGAAGCAGGCCAGGAGGGAGCAAAGCTGACGTTTTACGTCACCGAAGGAGGCTCTGGCATGCTCGACCCAGTCCCTATGGGTACAGCAATCCAAGCGGATTTGAAAGCGGTAGGCTTGGACGCAGCGATCGAAACGTATGAGTGGAATACCTTCCTTGGCAAAGTGAATCCGGGGCTGGAAGGCAAAGCCGACATGGCAGAAATGGCGTGGATGACCAATGACCCTGATACGTTGCCGTATTTGGCGTTGCGCACAGATGCGTGGCCTGACAAAGGCGGCTTCAACTCGGGTTACTACTCTAACACTGAGGTAGACAAACTGCTGGAAGCGGCGCGTGAGTCGACTGACCAGAATGAACGCGCGAAGTTATATCGTGAAATGCAGACGATCGTTCAGGAAGATGCACCTTGGGTATTTGTGGCGAACTGGAAGCAAAATGCTGTCACCAACAATCAAGTGCAAGATTTCAAGTTGCAGCCATCGTTCTTCCTCATTCTTAAAGATGTTCAGAAGTAACCGCATAGAAATTGAGTGCGAGTAGGGCGGGGAAACCCGCCCCAATATTGATACCAATCAGAATCATCAACCAATCAATCCAATTGGTATTCATCGCAGAAAGGAGCACTGCGCGTGGGTAATTACTTTCTTCGACGATTGCTGTCCGCGATCCCTGTCCTTCTTGGGATAACGGTTATCGTCTTTATTATCATGTCGATGATCCCAGGAGACCCTGCGACGGCCATTTTAGGGGCGTATGCCACCCCGGATAATGTCGCCAAAATCAATAAAGATCTCGGCCTTGATCAGCCTCTAGTCAGCCAATACTTTATTTGGCTATCCAATATGCTTCAGGGCGATTTTGGTCGCTCGTATTCGTTAAACCGTCCTGTGATTGATGAAATCCTGGAGCGTTTCAATGCGACCTTGATTCTCGCGGGTGTTTCCTTCGTGCTCTGTGCGGTGCTGGGCATTATTGCGGGCGTGGTGTCTGCGGCTCGTCAGTTTTCGCTGGCGGACAAAGGGATCACGCTGGTGGTACTGCTCGGGATTTCCATCCCCTCCTTTTTCCTCGGCATGATGATGATCCTGTTGTTTGCTATCAACCTGCGTTGGCTGCCTGTATCCGGCATGTTTGCAATATACGGCGGCGGTGATTTGCCAGACCTCCTCAGGCACTTGGTCATGCCCGCGGTGGCGTTGGCATCTGTCGCAACGGGGGTGATAGCTCGACTGTCTCGCTCGGCCATGCTGGAAGTGCTTCGCCAAGATTACATCCGTACGGCTCGCGCAAAAGGTGTTCATGAGCGTCAGGTGATTTGGAAGCATGCCTTAAAAGCCGCCATGGTGAGCATCATTCCGGTGCTTGGTATTCAGGCGGGATTTGTGCTCTCTGGTGCGGTGTATATCGAGATGGTATTCCAGTGGCCGGGCGTAGGCAAAATGTTGGTTGAGGCCATCCTCAAACGGGACATTTTGCTGGTACAAGGTGGCGTCGTGTTTGTTGCTGCGTGTTATGTACTGTTCAACATTGCTGTCGACATGCTGCAAAGTTGGCTCGACCCGAGGATCAAAGCATGACCGCATTTTTGAAACTTCTGGTTCGAAACCGACTGGCGGCGTTTGGTGGAATCGTTCTGAGTATTATCGTGTTTTTAGTCTTGGTGACGCCGTTGCTTGGGTTGCAAGACCCTGCGGTGACCGATACTGCGAACCGCTTTTTGCGTCCATTTAGTGACGGACATTTACTGGGCACTGACCACCTTGGCAGGGACTTGCTGTCAAGGCTGCTTTGGGGGACACAGTTAAGCCTCGCCGTGGGCTTCGCCGCTGCTTTGATTGCCGCTCTGATTGGTTCTGCGATTGGCATCATTGCGGGCTACTTTGGAGGGCGGGTTGATAATGTCTTTATGCGCTGCATCGATGTGCTGATGGCTTTCCCGTATATCTTACTGGCACTTGCGATAGTTGCGGCATTAGGGCCGGGTTTGCTCAATGCATTGATTGCGGTGGCCGCGGTGAATATCCCCTTCTTTGCACGAAACATCCGAGGTGTGACGGTATCACTGGCGCAACGCGAGTTTGTCGAAGCTGCCAAGCTTTGCGGAATGTCTGACCTTCGTATTATCTGGTCTGAAATTGTACCTAACGTCATTCCCGTCATTGTGATTGCCATGTCGACCACCATTGGCTGGATGATCCTCGAAACGGCCGGATTGTCATTTTTAGGCTTAGGCTCTCAGCCGCCACAGGCAGATCTCGGTTCTATGCTGGGTGAAGCGCGTAACTCGCTAATCACTGACCCTCACGCCAGTATGGTGCCGGGTGTGATGATCTTCTTCATTGTTATGAGCATTAACCTACTCGGTGATGGTGTACGCGATGCTTGGATCCAAGGCTTAAATCCGGCGCACTGACTCGTCCGCAACCTTCTACAAAAGTCAGTGGTACGTTCAACGCTGTTGAGGCCGATGAGAACAATAATGCTGTGTTGAAGGTTGACCAATTGGAGACACAATTTCATATCAATCGCCGGACGTATAAAGCGGTCAACCAAGTGTCGTTTGATATTGCACCCGGCGAATGCTTGGGGTTGATTGGCGAAAGTGGGTCGGGCAAATCGGTGACAGCACTATCTGTGATGGGCTTGGTGGCGTCTCCTCCGGGTGTGATTTGCGGGGGGGATATTCGCTTCAACGATGCCTCATTAATCGGGGCGGATTACGAGACACTGCGAAAATTACGCGGTAAGGATGTGGCGTATATCTTTCAAGATCCATTGGCGACGCTTCACCCTCTTTATCGCGTAGGCGAGCAAATGTTGGAAGCCATATTGGTGCACGACAATATGCCATTGCATGAGGCGAGAGAAAGGGCGATTTCCTTGCTGGATGCTGTTCATATTCCTAACGCGGAAGAACGAATGAAGGCATTTCCTCACGAGCTTTCCGGCGGTATGCGTCAACGCGTCGCGATAGCATGGCACTGGTTAACAACCCGTCGCTTATCATTGCCGATGAACCCACCACGGCATTGGACGTGACGGTACAAGGGCAGATCCTCGCACTGCTGGACGAGCTTCGCCGCACCAGAAACGTATCAGTATTGTTTATCACTCATGACTTTGGTGTGGTGGCGCAGCTTTGTGACCGCGTAGCGGTAATGTATGCAGGGAAAATTGTAGAAACAGGGCCGACAGAATCTGTCCTCGATTCACCTGCGCATCCTTATACCAAGAAGTTGATTGCTTGTGTCCCGGAATTGGGGAGAGGTAAAGGAAAGCTCGAAGCCATTCCCGGATTACCGCCTGTCGTGGACAAGCTGCCTGACGGGTGTGCGTTTGCAGCTCGATGCAGCAAGGCGGGAGCATCTTGTCAGCAAGGTGAAGTGGCAAGAACCGAAGTCTCGGGGCGCATGGTGTTGTGTCACTATCCAGAGGAGAAGTTGGTATGACAGCCGCGTTGCAAATACAAGGATTGAAGAAAACCTTCTTCTTTAAAAAGCCCCTGTTTGCATCCACGCATCCAAGTGTAAAAGCCGTGAGAACCATTAGTTTGGATGTGGCGCAAGGGGAGACGTTAGGTATTGTGGGTGAGTCAGGGTGTGGAAAATCCACGCTTGCCCGAATGTTGGTGGGATTAACAGAACCAACGGAAGGGCAAGTGTTGGTTGAAGGGGAGGCGTTGTCGCCGTATTCGCCGGAAGAAAATGGCAAGCGGATCCAGTATGTATTCCAAGACCCCATCAGCAGCCTAAACCCTCGGAAAACCATCGGACAGCTAATGGAAGTGCCATTGCTTTACCTGCATGGCATGGATAAAAGCGAGCGAGAATCGCGCATCCGTGAAATCTTTGGACAAGTCGGTCTTCGAGAAGAATTTCTGACTCGCTATCCTCATGAGTTTTCAGGCGGTCAGGCGCAACGTATTGGTATCGCCAGAGCCCTTGCAGCGAATGCAAGAATTCTGGTGCTGGATGAGCCTGTTTCGGCACTTGATGTGTCTGTGCAGGCACAGGTTTTAAACTTGCTAGCAGAGCTGAAACAGTCGTTGTCGCTGACTTACCTGTTTATCAGCCATGACCTTGCAGTGGTGGAAGCGGTGAGTGACAGAGTGGCGGTCATGTACTTTGGCGCATTGGTTGAACTGGCTCCCGCTGAAAGGATTTTCAATTCGCCAAAACATCCGTACACTCAGCTATTAGCGAACAGTGCGCCGGTTGTAGGAAGGCCGCTTCAAGTACCCACACAACATGCCGAGTTACCAGACCCACTAAACCCACCTAAAGGGTGTGCGTTCGCGGGACGGTGCCCCAAAGCGCAATCTGAGTGTCTTGTTGCGCCGCCTCCGCTGACAAAAATAAAGGAGAATGAATTTGTCGCCTGCTTCTTCCCGCTCGAGTAACGCTTCGCCTTCCGCAAAAATGCGCCGCCCGTATAAAGTAGCGGAAGCCATTAAAAGCTGGATTGTCGAGCAAGGTCTCCAACCGGGTGACAAATTGCCGCCTGAACCAGAGCTGATGGCGCTGTTCGGCATGTCGAAAGGCACGATTCGCGAAACGACGAGGGTGCTGGAAGCGCAGGGGTTAATTGTCACTCGCACTGGCCCAAAAGGCGGCGCATTCATCAATGCAGTGTCTGAGCCAATGGCCAGTAGCTTGCTTAGCAACTATTTCTTCTTTAATAAGCTTTCGACAAAAGATGTCTATCAACTTCGTAGATTACTTGAGCCCGAGCTGGCCGCGTCTTTGGCCGGAAATGTGTCGGAGCAAAACCTTGCGGAATTAGAGGCGAACTTAGAAAAATATTCGCAACCTGCAAGAGATGCGGAAGATGAGCGAAAGCAGCATATCGACTCTCTCCAGTTCCACATTATTCTCGCTGAGCTAGCAGGAAATGAGCTGCTCGGTTTCATCATCCGCTTTATGGTGCGTATGCTGACGGATCTGACGGTGTACCGCCGCTTGTACGAACCACATAATCACGAGCTTTGGGAACAAGGTTTTCGCCACCAAAAAGATCTGATTGAAGCACTGCGTGAGGGGCGTTCCGCTGATGCGAGAGCATCATGCAAGAACACATGGAAGTAGCCCAGAAACTGATGGAGAGTCAGGAAGCAGAAATGGAACGCCGATTTATGCTTCACGCGCCTTAAAATAACCGTACGTCATTTCATTACGTATCAACCTTTAGAAACGCCCTTGTGGCGTGAAGCTGTATTGAAAATCATACTTTTACAGAATGATGCACATGTGTGTATGGCGAGGGATGCGATGAAAAACGAACTAAATCCAGCCAAGCTGTTGGCGGCCTTCGAAGTGGTCATGGAAAAAGGCGAAGAAACGGAATTTGGCAAGATATATGAAGGTGTTGAAGCGGCGACAGACTACGACGGATACAACGTCTATCTGAAAGGGAATGGAGTGGAACTGCACATCGGTTTTCACAACACGTATGATCTGAAATACGATCAAACCCATCTCAGAGACAGTTTTCTGAAAAAACTCGATGCACTCGTTAAAGACACTGTGTTAGACGACCATCATTAAAAAATAGCCCGGCATTTGCCGGGCTGTTTTTATCTAGCAGTTAGTTGGACCTTATTTCATCTTCACCAAAAAGCGGGTGAAGGGGATTTTTTCCAATAAGAACACCAAACCAAACGACAGCACAATCGTCAGTGGGGCAATAAGTCCATCCTTAAGCGGCCCCTCAATGCCGAACGCGCCAAACACGTTAAACAAGGCAACCAAGGGAATAAAGTGACAAACGTATACACCCAGAACGCGTTTGCTAAGTGCAAATGTCATTGGTTTGTCTCCCCAATTCGGGTGATTTAACAGAAGACTAAACAGACCTATCGCAAGGATAGGCGTACCAATCAGAAAATCGTGGGTCGCCATCCAAGTATCATATCTTCGCAGAAACAGCCCTTCTGAGAGATACAACGCCAAGCCACCCAATAGCATCAAAGCCGCGGAGCGGTCGCTAAAGCGAATGTCGCGTCTTCGAAGTTCAAAACCGGCTACCACCATTAGCAAGCTAAAGAACGGGCCGTTTCGAGAGAAAATTGGGGCAGTACCTCCATGATTGGCTCGTAGCTGCCAGCACCCAATCCCCAAGCATACAAGCCCAAGGCGAGAGGAACGATAAGGCTCTCCTGCTTGCGCGCGATTAGGAGTGCGAGAATGGTAAGAGCAGAAAGTAATCCAGGAATGTACCAAAGGTGCACCAGACCGCCTTCAAAAAGTGTATTAAGCGGCGTTTGCAGCAAGTAGTTCCAATATCCGGTGCGTTCAGCCATAAAGCCTTGAGAAATCACGACATCAAATCGAAATGGCATCAATAAATAGATAACGCTCCACGCAAGCCAAATGGTGAAAAGAGGCTTTGCATAGCTTTTTAGCGTTTCAATGGGTGAAGAGACTAACTTTGGCTGCGCAAAGTAGCCGGTCAGCAAAAAGAAAAAGGGGACGGCGAAGCGACAGATTTGGTTGATAACATCTGACAGCAGGTTCACATTGGCACTGTAAGCGTCACCGCGTAAAGGCCCTGCGTGGATGACAATGACGGCCACAATAGCAATGAGGCGCCCCAGTTCGAGGGAAGGTATGCGCGCGGAAGGCATGAAAAAGGCTCCGGAAAATTGCGAGCAAAGCGCAATATTAAAAAAATCCGCGCACTATAAAGGAATAATGTTTTGTTGCTGAGGCATTGTTCTCGGAATTGTGAGCAAAAAGCACTATAGTCATGTCGCCGCTAAGTGGTTGGTTGAAAAAGCAACAGACAATCTCCACAAATAAAGCCAAACTTTACGCCACAATCCGGTCTACCCTTTAGATCCAAAGCCTCTCGAAGCTCTATTTCTTGGTGGCTTTTGACACACTTTGGCATGCCGGATGGCAAAAGACGAACGAACGAGCGGAGAGAAAGGCGTCAATTTGCGCAGAAATGTGTCAAAAAAAACATTGGAGTAAACTTATCTTATCTCCCTGTGTTCTACATGTTTCTTTACGCGACAACGCCTGCTATACTCCCCGCCCTGATATAAGCCAGTAATTGTTTATAGAGACGAACAATGACAGATCTAAGTAAATACAGAAACATTGGTATTTTCGCGCACGTTGATGCGGGTAAAACCACTACTACCGAGCGTATCCTGAAGCTGACCGGTCAAATCCACAAGACTGGTGAGGTTCACGATGGTGAATCTACTACCGACTTTATGGAACAGGAAGCTGAGCGTGGTATTACTATCCAGTCAGCAGCAGTAAGCTGTTTCTGGAAAGGCCACCGTTTTAACGTTATCGATACTCCGGGACACGTTGACTTCACCGTTGAAGTATACCGTTCACTGAAAGTACTTGATGGTGGTATCGGTGTTTTCTGTGGTTCTGGTGGTGTTGAGCCTCAGTCAGAAACTAACTGGCGTTATGCGAACGACTCAGAAGTTGCGCGTATCATCTTCGTAAACAAACTGGACCGTATGGGTGCAGACTTCTTCAACGTTGTTGAGCAAGTTAAAAACGTTCTGGGCGCAAACCCAGTAGTTATGACTCTGCCAATCGGCCGTGAAGATGACTTCGTTGGTGTTGTAGACATTCTGAACCGTCAAGCTTACGTTTGGGATGATTCAGGTCTGCCAGAAAACTACGAAATCAAAGAAGTTCCAGAAGACATGCTTGATCAACTGGAAGAATACCGTGAAATGATGATCGAAACTGCTGTTGAGCAAGACGATGATCTGATGATGGCTTACATGGACGGCGAAGAGCTTCTATCGAAGACATCAAGCGCTGCCTACGTAAAGGTACTCGCGACTGTTCATTCTTCCCAACTTTCTGTGGTTCTGCATTCAAAAACAAAGGTATGCAGCTGGTACTAGACGCAGTTGTTGATTACCTGCCGTCTCCAACAGAAGTTGATCCACAGCCTCTGACTGATCCAGAAACTGGTGAACCAACTGGCGAAGTAGCAACTGTTTCTGCAGACGAGCCACTGCGCGCACTGGCGTTCAAAATCATGGACGACCGTTTCGGTGCTCTGACCTTCATCCGTATCTACTCAGGTGTGATGAAGAAGGGTGACACCATCCTGAACAGCGCAACTGGTAAGACTGAGCGTATCGGCCGTATGGTTGAGATGCAAGCGAACGAGCGTAACGAACTTCAATCTGCACAAGCGGGTGACATCATCGCTGTTGTAGGTATGAAGAACGTTCAAACTGGTCACACTCTGTGTGATGTTAAGCACGAGTGTACGCTTGAGCCAATGATCTTCCCTAACCCAGTAATCTCTATCGCTGTGTCTCCTAAAGACAAAGGCGGTTCTGAGAAGATGGGTATCGCGATCGGTAAAATGGTTGCAGAAGATCCAACGTTCCAAGTTGAAACTGACGAAGAAACTGGCGAAACCATCCTGAAAGGTATGGGTGAGCTGCACCTAGACATCAAAGTTGACATCCTGAAGCGTACTTACGGTGTTGACCTGATCGTTGGTAAACCACAGGTTGCTTACCGTGAAACTATCACTCAACCAGTTGAAGATAGCTACACGCACAAGAAACAATCAGGTGGTTCTGGTCAGTTCGGTAAGATCGATTACCGCATCAAGCCAGGCGAGCAAGGCTCAGGCTTTACCTTCAAGTCAACCGTTGTTGGTGGTAACGTTCCTAAGGAATTCTGGCCAGCAATCGAGAAAGGCTTCGCAGGTATGATGGAAACTGGTCCAATGGCTGGCTTCCCAGTACTGGACGTTGAAGTTGAGCTGTTCGACGGTGGCTTCCACGCAGTTGACTCATCTGCAATCGCGTTTGAAATCGCAGCGAAAGGCGCATTCCGTCAGTCTATGCCTAAAGCGGGTCCTCAGCTTCTTGAGCCAATCATGAACGTTGACGTGTTCACTCCAGAAGACCACGTTGGTGACGTAATCGGTGACCTGAACCGTCGTCGTGGTATGATCAAAGACCAGCAAGCTGGTACTACTGGTGTTCGTATCAAGGGTGACGTACCTCTGTCAGAGATGTTCGGTTACATCGGTACCCTGCGTACTATGACTTCTGGTCGTGGTCAGTTCTCTATGGAGTTCTCACACTACGCACCATGTCCAGCGAACGTTGCTGATAAAGTAATCGCTGAGCAAAAAGAGAAAAACGCTAAGAAGTAATTCTTAACGTGAACTCTGAAGTTCAAAAAAGCCCCGAAGCGAAAGCTTCGGGGCTTTTTCTTTGTGAACGATAGACAGGGTTAATTCGGAGAGGGCTGGGTGGCGAGTTTTGCCAGCGACACCAGTGCTTTTTCCACTTTGTTTACCGACAGGCCACAGTCTTCTAAGTGGTGCCTTTCAACAAGGTAGTTTGGATTGTTGTATCCCAACCAAACGCTACCGTCCTTGTCTTCCCAAATCAGTGCCTTTTGCGGTAAATCGATACCGGCCGTTTGATTGCACACCATCATGGGAGTCCCGACTTTCGGGTTACCAAATATCACCAGTTCCGTTGGTCGAAGATCTAGCCCAGCTTTCTTCGCACCTTCACCATGATTGACTCGCGCCATCACAGTGAGACCTTTTGCTTTCGCAGCAGCGACTAAGCGATCTGCCGTGATGGGAACACTGTACTGGCTTTGCACCTGTATCATGCCCTCATGCGCGAATGCAGATAGAGAGAAAAGAGCCGCTGCGAACGTTACTAGCCGAAAGTTGACACTCATTGTCGATTCCTCGTTTTAATATGTTTTGCGTGAAACCCAAAGGTCAGGCTCAACGCACCTGCGATAACGAAACAACGGGGTTATCACTGCGGTTGAACGGCATGCCAACACATATAGACTAGCAAAAACCGACAGTTGTCACGTAAGTCGCCGATAGAGGAGACAGAGTTTGTACAACTTTCTTACAAAACTAATTTATATCCCACGCTATAAACCGAATGCACCACATCCTCATCGGCATTCGCAGCGCAGAGTTTCTTCCTGAGTTTCTTGATATGGCTGTCCACGGTTCGCTCACTGACGACGCGATGATCCTGATAAATGTTGTCCATTAGCTGCTGTCTGGAGAACACGCGACCGGGCTCGCTGGCTAACAGGTTCAGAAGGTTGAATTCGATGGCGGTCAGTTCGATATCGGCTTGATGGAACTTGGCGAGGTAGCGCTGTTCATCCAGCTCCAGCACAGGTATTGAGGAAGCCTGTTCCTGTGCGTTAGCAGGCATAATACGGCGAAGCACCGTTTTGACGCGGGCAACAACTTCGCGCGGCGAGAAAGGCTTACAGATGTAATCATCTGCACCCAATTCCAAACCAAGCAAACGGTCAATTTCTTCGATTTTAGCGGTGATCATAATGATGGGGACATCACTGCTTTGCCTGATTTCGCGGCAAATAGTTAGGCCATCTTTCACGGGCAACATCAGGTCGAGGAGAATCAAATCTGGGGCGTTTCCCAGCACCCATTCAGTGACATGTTCGCCGTCATACAACTGGCTGACCTCATGATTATCTTGTTTTAAATAATCTGCCAAAAGTTGGGAGATTTTAGGTTCGTCTTCGACGATGAGTATGTGTGGCATCCTTCCTCCACATTAGTCGTTTAACAATGGAATGGTAATGACCAGCTTTAGTCCTTTTAAGCTGGAATGGTTGGCGACAATGGTGCCATCGTGCGCCTCGACAATCTTCTTCGCGACCGCGAGCCCTAATCCCGAGCCACCTGTTAAGCGATTGCGTGAAGACTCGACGCGAAAGAGTTTCTCAAACAAGCGTGGCAGCGCGTCATCGGGAACACCTGGCGCACTGTCTTCCACTGTCAATATGGCGGAATCTGCCTCTGTAGTAAGCGATACAGCAATGCTTCCGGGTTTGTCTGTGTACTTGTCACTGTTGCTAAAAAGGTTTTCAAGAAGCTGCTGAATCCGCATTTCATCGGCATTGACCATGATGTCGCTCGAAGGGATATGAGATGTCAGGGTTAACCCTTTGGTAAGCAGCAAGGGAGATTGCTTGTCGCAAATCTGTTGGACAGATGCGGACAAATCCAGAGGGGCTAAGTTGTAGCGAATCGCACCAATGTCGGCGTTCGTTAGCTCATACAAGTCTTCAATCAAGGTTTGGAGATGCGCGACCTCTTCTTCTATCGACGCGAGCGTGGTTTTGTCCGCCGGTCTTATACCATCAATGATGGCCTCAAATTCCCCTTTGATGATGGAAAGCGGCGTCCTTAATTCATGGGCAGTGCTCGCCAACCAGTCTCTGCGGGCACTCTCAGCTTGCTTTAACGTCGCCGCCAGTTTGTTGATGTTATTCCCGAGGTTGGCAATTTCGTCACTGCCTGCAAGGTGAGTCTTGGCGTCATAGTTGCCTTGCGTCAGTTTTTCGGTGGTGCGGGCAATCTGACCCAAAGGTTTAGTGAATTGACGTGAAAAGAACAGAGCGAGAATAGAGCCGAGAATCAGTGCCATGGATGCCAAGGCGAGAAATCCGTGCTTTTGGCTTTCTGCAAACGCCACGTCATACGAGCTTTCTGGAATACGAGAGGAAGGCCAAGCAAGATTCGCTATCACCGTTCCATCAGCCTCGACAGGAATGACATTAAAATCTGGCTTGAAGGGGCCGAAGATCGACACGTTATCAATGCTCAGCAAACTGACAGGTAAGTGGTCTCTTGGGTGCGGAGGTCTACCTGGCGGACGTTGCTTGTCGGCGCGCTCTCGCATTCTTTCTCCGACGGTATCACTCTTGGGTGGTGGCCTGTGCCTTGGTGGTGGCGGACGTCTTTCCGGCTCGAATAGCCTTTCGATCATCCAATCGTTCATGCGTTCGTCGTCGAGAAGATCCCCCTCTTCTGAAAGCATCAATATCTTGCGCCAATAAAACGGCGTTTGTTCTAGAAGTTCCAAGCCGTTATTCAGGGTGTGAAAAGCCACAAGGTTCTGTGAGAGGGTTTCAAACGTCGCCGCTTCCCGCTGGTTGATGTAGCGAATAAGTCCGTTATCAAAACTCCATTGAATCGCAACGTAAAGGAGCAACAAAATAGCCCCCAAGGTAGCGATAAAGCTCAACCATAAACGGATAAACAGTGACATGTGAACTCCAAGTCGTTGACTTATACCCAAACAACATGAAGATGCTCGAATTCAGAGGTCATCAATGTGCTTAATTCGAGGCAAATTTCGCGTGGAATAGTCATTCTATTTCCGTGGAATTTAACGAAGAAGTGGGCTCATTGAAGCCTTCCCTGTGGGCGAGTTGACGGTCGTCGTGCTCTTTGTTGTCCCTTTTTGATGGAGGTGACTACACCTGCAAAGGGACGTCGCGATCACAACACCCGTTAAACTCGCTGAATGCTGCATCTTCGGGTTATTTGGGTATACAGAGAGTATATGTAGAGTGCTGTTGTTGCGAACCTTGGTTTCATAAGTTGCACAATTGATCCACATTTCTTACGCAAGACTTGCACTTTTCCCGCTTAGGCTAAAGAAAACAGCAACATTTAGGGAAAGCGCATGTTGAGTTCACTAAAAAACAATAAGAACACGATTTGGATGTCAGTTGTCATTCTGCTGAGCTTGCAAGGCTGTGGTGGTGGAGGAGGTGATGGCGACGGCAATGATTCGGTGCAGATGCAAACCGCCTCGCAATCACAACTGGATGCGATTATCAGTAACCTCAACCTTGCGATTAGCCCGACGTCAGGGCGAACCATTCCGAACATTAACGACCCCTTGCCACAATTGGGCAAAAAGCTCTTTTTCAGCAAAAGCCTGAGTGGCGATTTGGATGTTGCTTGTGCAAGCTGCCATCACCCCATGCTCGGTGGTGCTGATGCGTTAAGTCTGCCAGTGGGTGTCAATGCTGTTCAGCCTGAGGTGATGGGGGCAGGACGCGTTGATAGTGATGACTTGCCTGATGTTCCGAGAAACTCGCCAACCGTGTTCAATGTGGCTTTATGGGATACCAGTTTGTTCTGGGATTCACGTGTTGAAAGCTTGGGCAAAGAGTCGGGGCAGAATGGTGCCGCATCAGGCATCAGTACCCCGGATTCAGGCTTTGGTGTGGCCGATACCAATGCTGGAGGTAACCTTGTTACCGCTCAGGCGCGCTTCCCTGTAACCTCAGAAGAGGAAATGAAAGACACCACCTTCGAATCGGGCGAAACCAATGAATCCATCCGAGACCATTTAGCAGCCCGTATCGGTGATTTCGGTGAAGGTGCTGGTGAGCTAGCGACCAACGAATGGTTAACAGCGTTCCAAACCGCCTTTAGCAGCAGTGCTGACGCAGCAACCTTGATCACCTTCGATAATATCGCGCTTGCGTTGGCGGAATATCAGCGTTCGATGGTATTCGTTAACTCACCTTGGCAAAACTATCTGGATGGTAACACCTCTGCGCTGAGTGATGATGCAATTGAGGGGGCGATCCTCTTTTTCACCTCGGCAGCTGAAGATGGCGGTGGTTGTGTAAATTGTCACAGCGGTAGCCTGTTCAGTGACGGTCAGCAACACACGGTGGGCTTCCCACAAATTGGGCCGGGAAAAGATGTTGGCGATGATGATGATTTTGGCAGAGAGCTCATCACGGGAGATACAGATGATCGCTATCGCTTCCGCACACCCTCGCTACTCAATATTGCCGTAACAGCACCTTATGGTCATGCAGGTGCCTATGCCACCTTGGACGACGTACTTCGTCACTACAACAACCCGAGAAATACGGTGGATGACTTTTTCGATGATGACGAGTTATGCGATCTCGACCAGTTCGAAAACGTGTCTGGGTGTACAAGTTTGTATCCCGATGCTCGCCAAAACTCGTTCCGCGCCTTGAACAAACTGGATGATGAACAAGATGATGGCACTTCCTTGTTTGAAAACGTCGGTTTGAATGGCAGAGAAAGAGACCAGCTTGAAGCGTTTTTGAATGCCTTGACGGATCCTTGCGTGACGGACAGAAATTGTATGCTTCCTTGGATAGCCGATGCAGTGGCTGACAATCCCGATGATCAGGTTTTGATCGCAACGGATGTAAATGGGGTCAACTTATAACGACGAAACCCGAAACGCTCGAAGCGGTTTTCGGGGGAGTTAAAATAACGGATTTAACAATCATGCAACATCAGCGCTTGCGCATGAGGTCAGTCGCGTGATCTCGTGTGCAAGTTTTTGGGCTCCTTCCAATATTGATTTAATTGTCTTGCTTTCTGGTCATTCCGTGGCCGGGTTAAACAATATCAACGTAAAGGAAGACAATGCGAGTATTAAAATTTGCCTCAACGGTGCTGATCACCGTCGGTGTTAGTACGAGCGCGACATTGGCATGGAGCCAAACTGACCATTCAACAATTGACGTTGCTGACCATATCGCGCTGGACAAACTGATTGATGAACAAGGGTTGAGAGGTAACCCTGCGGAAGGGAGAGATCTTCCATCTATCAATGACCCTCTGGCTCAATTAGGGAAGAAGCTGTTTTTCACTAAGGGCTTGAGTGGTGATAAAGATGTGGCGTGTGTGAGTTGCCACCACCCTATGCTCGGTGGCTCTGACGAGCTGAGTCTGCCTGTCGGGGTTAATGCGAAACGCCCAGAAGTATTGGGTGTTGGGCGTGTCGACGAGGACGGTTTGCCCGATGTCCCGCGTAACAGTCCGACAGTGTTTAACTTGGGACTTTGGGACACCACGCTTTTCTGGGATTCTCGTTTGGAAAGCATGGGTCAAGAGCCCGGACAAAACGGTGCTGCTTCCTCGATCAGTACACCCGATAGCGGGTTAGGTGTTGCCGATCCGCTGGCTGGGCCAAATCTCGCAACAGCCCAAGCACGTTTTCCTGTGACTTCGCAGGCTGAAATGCGTGACACCACATTTGAGGCGGGAAGCCGAAACGAAGCGGTGCGTCAGCATTTGGCGGCGCGTTTAGGGGATTATGGCATTGGTGAAGGCGAGTTGGCGGTAAACAACTGGCTGGCCGAATTTCAAAAAGCGTTCAATCTGGTTGCTGATGCACAAACCCTCATCACTTACGAAAATATTGCACTGGCGATTGGTGAATATGAACGCTCAATGGTGTTTGTGAACTCGCCGTGGCAGCAATATGTTGACGGCAACCGCAACGCGCTTAGTGCGGACGAGATTGCAGGCGCGACACTCTTTTTAACCCGTGCTGAAATGGGCGGGGCAGGGTGTGCAAACTGTCACTCTGGCACCTTCTTTACCGACGGTGAAACACATGCGATTGGCTTTCCTCAAATCGGTGTAGGCAAGGGTGTGGTTAACGATGATGACTTTGGTAGAGAAATGGCAACGGGCAACAGCGAAGAGCGTTACCGTTTCCGAACGCCAGGATTGCTAAATGTAGAAGTAACCAAGCCTTATGGCCATGCGGGTGCGTATCAAACGCTTAAGGATGTCGTTGACCATCACGTTAATCCGACAGAAGCGGTGAAAGCCTACTTTGCGAAGGGCGGTTGGTGTGCGCTACCGCAATTTGAAGGTCTGGCAGATTGTGAGAATGCGTATCCTCACGCGGTTGAAAACACCAAGCTTGCGGTAGAGAAAACAGAGCTTGAAAGGGCATTTGCGATCTCCAAGCTGCCTTATATTTGGTTGAGTGAGAAAGAACGCTGGCAGTTGGTCGCTTTCCTAGAAGCCCTGACTGACCCTTGTGTGAAAGATCGCACGTGTATGTCACCGTGGATTGCTGATGAAAGCGATGACGTTGACAACCTGTTGCTTATCGCGACAGATGTCAACGGTACACCGCTTTAGAAAAAGCGTTAAGGAATTGGCAACGGAAACGGCATCGGTCGCCAATATCTAAATGAAAACGTAAGGTGCGGATGGCATGCTTCTGCTGCTATCTGCGCCTTCTGTTTTTCTGCATCTGTCATGGGTCTCGCCTTAAAGGGAGAGGCACTTTCTTGATGGAATATCTCATCGATAATGCCCACATCACAGGGCAATGCTTCGATGTAACGTTGAACCGTTGCCTTGGGCAGCGCACCTGTGCCTCTGCCGTTTTGAAGCCAAACCTTTACACCTGTTTGCTGAATGGAGGAAATCCAAGCTGCAAATGTCTCTGGTGGCATCACACCATTGATGAACACACTGATCGCGACCGGATGCGTCGTGTTATCCGCAAAACGTCTCAGCGCGTGATTCAGGTGGTGTTGAGAGGCTGTTGTCTGGAAATAGTAGTCAGATAGCTCAAACGGGAGGTAAAGCCCAGCGACTCGCTCGCGTCTGGTGTCAAGCCAAGTTGTCCATGCTGACAGGGTCTCTTCGTTTTTGCTAAGCAAAGCGTCTAGGTAGAGGCGTTGCTCATCCGCAGGCACATCAATGGCGGAAAAGTATTCAGGGTCGGAATAGAGGCCAAACCATACGGGGCTTTGTTTCATCCACAGATCTAAGCGAGACGCAAGCCATCCGTGCTCGCCGCCAAAGGTTTCATCTCCGAACTGTGTCCACTGCACAACGGCAGAGGACACACCTTGCTCATGAAGATAGTGAGTGTTTGCTTTCCATTTAACCTCACTCAACGCCTTGTCCATGTTCAGTGGCTGATAAAACAGGGCATCGCTATGTGCCGCCTGACTAAGGCTAGTAGTGCCAGTAGAAGCGGAGCATAAAGGCATTGTCTTTGTTGGAGTTTGGATAGTAATCGCTGTCGATAATGTGCTGCCACTCTAAATCAATCTCCACGTCATGGTTATAGCCACTGTATTTATTGTAATCCCAGGCACTTAGCCAGCCCACGCCCAGGCCGGCACGCAAGTCTTTGCGGTGGGTATCGTCTGGGTTGTCGTCATCCATGTCTTGATCGTGCTGAACAAAACCGTAAGCGCGCAGGCGTTGTTGGTTTTGCTCAATCCAAGGAAACACAGGTCCGCCTTCGTAGCGGCCAAATAGCAGGGTTTGGTTTTCATCAAGGTATTTAAAGGCATCTAAATAGAGGCTTTGATACCACCAATAGTCACTGTTGACGCGCCAACCTTTGCCGTAGTCGAAACCAGCCAGTACATCGCCGTATGCACGGATGTAGGCGTCGCTTTCAAATCCGCCTTTTACTGTTTGTCTAAAGCCCATCGCGAGATTAAAGTCTGTTTGTTCGAAAGGCCGCCAAGACAAACCGATGTCATATTCTCGTTGATCGAAGGGGTCGCTCTCACCAGAAGATAGCCAAGCAAGCTTGAAGGTCAGGGACTTCTCTCCATTGCTGTGTCTGAGAATATCTTTGGATGCTTCTGCAAGCAGGAACCAGCTTTGGTTCTCTGGGCGCAGCGCACTGGATGCATTTCGCGTATCGTTACCTAACGTACTACTCAGGCTGAATTGCCAATCGTGATCGGCTGTCTTAAAACCACTTTGAAGGTAATGCAGAGTTTCAGGGCTATCTTTGTCGTCAAGATGGTCAATCGCCTTCACATACATGTCCTTGGCTTTTGACGATTCACCCAGTCGCGAATACCCCAACGCCAACTGACGTTCTGCTTGCACTTTTTGCTCCGCATTCAAATCGGGCATGGCTTGCTCCAACAGCGATACCGCACGCTTCGGGTCTTGTTCGAAGAGTGTGTAGGCAAGCTCTGCTTTGACAATACCCATCTCTGGGTGCTGCTGAATTTCGCTTTCATAAAACGCGATCAGGCTTTTGGTGTCACCCAAGGTTTTATAAAGAATTGGGTATTCAGCATCAAGATACTCTGAATGAAACAGCGTACTCGCCGTATCCAACCTCAGACGAGCGGCTTCGAAATGGTGCAAGCGAATAGCGGTATCTATGCCGAGCAACCACCAGTTCAAGTTGTCCTCAAGCTTTGCCGCTTTCCAATACTTTTCGGCATTGTCGTAGCCACCTAATGCATAGTAGGTGCGTCCGATCTGCAATTTAATATTGGGCGTCTGTTGGTTTTCTGGAATAAGCAGCCAGTAACTTAGGGCTTTTTCCTGTTGGCCAAGATAACTGTATATGTAGCCGTAGTAGAGTGTGTCTAATTCACTGGGTTTTAGAGCGTGTGCTTTGTTGAGATACGCCAATCCCCGTTCAGGTTCGTCCTCATAAATACAGAAACCCAACACTCGATATTCAAAGCTTGTCGTGGGATGAGTGATATTTTTTGTGACAACGTCACATGCGTCGTATTTTGCCCATAGCTCTGCCAATGCCAACGACGAGATATCGTGGCCTTTGAACATGGTGATGTCTGACGCGACAAAGTACTCAGGATGGTGGTAGTAGAGGTTTAGAAGACGATCGAGTTGTATCTCACGCTCTTTTTCGCTGCGAAGCTTTGGCAGAGAGTCTCGCACCAAACGAATGGCTTTTTGTGCACCGAGGTGCTCGATTGCAAGCGTGCTCGCCGTGTTCAGTGCCTCGGTATCTCCTGTTCTCAGAAACAGCTGATACCAGGTATCAATTGCTTCCGGGTAGGCTTTGGTGCGCTGATAGGCAATGGCCAAAAGCTTAATTTCCTTAAGCTGGCGCGTTCCCTTTAGCAAAGCAATCTGCTTTTGATACTGATGCTTGCGGTTGTAGAGGTTGGCAAGGATCGAACGACGAAGTGATGCAGCCTCCGGTGACTTAAATCGCTGTGACTCAATGGCACTGACCATATTGATCTTCTCAGCAAGGAACAGCCAATTCTTGGGATTCTCGCTGACATTGCATCCTGCGAGCGTGCTCTTTGCCTTCGCGCGTTGGTCTAGCTTCAGGTATAAATCTGCCGTCGACAGACAATCCACACCTGCCATCTCTGAGTAATCCAGTGCCTTCTCAAAGTCTTTGTCTTTGATGGCAAGCTCAAAGCTCTTTTTGTAATCCGCATCTGACAGAGGATGATGCTCGGCAAGCCACGCATACTGTTCACGTGCTTCAGCAACGTTGTTGTCGTTAACCAGATTTTCGATGTGTTGGCGAACAATCGCTTCGCTACTTTTGGCTTTTGGTGACGCATTCGCGATGGCTAGTGCGCTGTCGACATCGGCTTTTGCAAGATAGCTAAGGCCGAGCAATGCCGTTTGGTGCTCAGGCAAGTCTTGCTGTGTCGCGACTTTCGAGAGCGTGTCAGTGACATGATCATATCGCTTCAGTTCAAATGCGGTTTCAGCTTCAAACGTCAACACATCGAGGGATTTAAGCTTTGTTGGCAAAGACATTGCCCAAGCCAGTGCTTCATCTTCCCCGTCGATTTTTTCGAGGTGATACAGGTAGCTAAGCACCAGCTTTTGTTGTTCTTCCAGCGTTAAACCTTTCAGCAAAGGGGTGAGCTCGGCTTGAGTTAATACGCCAGCCTTGCTGATTTGTTGCTGACGCAACGACAGCAACATGCCTTCCCTTTCATCTTTGGGAATGTTCTGCAACACACGCGCGGCTTCGCTGTAATCACCCGCTTTGGTCAACAAGCTGTATTGGAAGCGTTGAAAAGGCAAATGCTCCGGCGCCACATGCAGGGCTTTTTCAACTTCATCTTCAGCTGCGGAGAACTGTTTCTCTCTCTCAAGTTGATACGCTTTGTTGATGTAGGGGTAAGTGCGAAATTCATCGAACTCACTGAGCCCCTGCATGATCTCGCTGGTCGCGTGTGCATTGACCGACACCAACAGAGCGGCGATGGCTGTTTTTGAATACTTCATCAGGCTTTCACCGCTACGTTAAGGAAGTTAGCCAAAGGCTGTTGTTGCGCTTGCTGCGCCAATGCCCAATTCAGTTGGTCTTCGGTGATATAGCCGTGTTCTTTGAGAAATTCACCGAATTTCATGGCCGGAGAATAATCGTAGTTAATGAGAGCCTGATTGAGAACGGCTGGCTCCAGCAGCTTTTCTGCTACTAGCAACATGCCAAGCGGCTGTTGAGAGACCAGGTATTTATCCAAATGTTGTTTGACCTGCTCACTCGTAACACCTTGCTTCTCTGTTTGTTCTAACATTGGTCGGTAATCGGCATTGGTATCATTCATGTAGTGATAGCGGATGCCCAGCGTCACTAAGCCCTGCTCGACAATACGATAAGACACGAACTTGCCTGTTTGGCGTTGAATGGCGGCTAGGGCGACGGGTGATACTTGAGATTCGGCAGCTAAAACCAACTTGTCTTTGGTTTTGCTGAGGGGAAATACCATGTACTTCAATGCCAACGTTGAAGGAAAATTGGCGATCAAATCGGCGTCAACAGCAAAGGGATCAAAAGTGTCAAACTTGGCACCCGCTTGTTGTGCGATTGCCTGACTGACGGCCTCATTGGAAACATACCCTTCGCGCACCAGAAACGCACCTAGGCGCATGTTTGGTGGCAGATGCAACAATGCATCGTCTAAACGCGTTTCGCTGATGGCACCTTGCTCGATAAGGATCTGACCCAATGGCGTTCGACGGTTGTCATCAATCACAGGGAAGTCATGGGTGGTTTTATCCCATGCCACACGGCGAGGGTCGCCTTGTGCAATCACCTGTTTTACCGCGCGCATGTTTGCAGCGAAATTGATGACATTGCCCCAAACAACACGGGGAAGTGACATCAGCCCCTGAAACAGCCCGTAGTACTGTGTCACGAAGATAAAACGCTGGGTCATGCGGTTGAGGAAAAAGAACGCGTTGGCAAAAATGAAGAATCTCACAACGGGATCGTTGTTAAAAATAGACAGGAACTGGTAGCTGTCTTTGACGAAAAACTGGTAGCCAGCAATCATCAGAAGGTGCAGGAAGATAAGCGTCGCAAGAAATGCGATGGTGTTTGAGATGACTCCACGCCTGTCACGCCACAGGAAGTAATTTATCTTCCAGTCTTTACTCCAGCTGTGGTTTTTCATGCCCTGAAACACGATACCGATGATCCAGCGGCTCTTTTGCCTCACGGCGGTTGAAAAGGTTGCAGGGAAATACTCGCGCACACAAATGTAGCGCGAAGCGCGATCACCGATGCCAAACGCAGACTCTTTTAAAATGGCTTCCTTTGGCATGGCAGGGAACTGCACGAAAATCTCGTTGAGTCCCCACTGCTTGAGGCGAAAGCCAATATCGTAGTCTTCAGTAAGGGATTGCACATCGAACGGCAAGCCGTCACCTTCTTTCAATAGCTTCAAGATGGCTTTTCGGCTGAAACAGGTGCCAACCCCAGCACTGGGTACTTGTCCCGCGAGCGCTTCGCGAACCACAACGTCTTTGCCGTGTGTTTCGGCAAATTCATCCAGATAGTGTGCTGGCGTGAATTGACACCATTTGCGCGCATAGGGGTAGACGGGCAATTGGATCAAATCTTTGCTTGGCAGCAAAAAGTTAAAAAGGCGCAGCTCCATCGGAGAAAGCACGTCTTCGGCATCATGAAGAATAAAGCCAGAGAACGTAATCTTCGCTTTCTCTTCAAACGCGACAATCGATGCCACGACGTTATTGAGACAATCGGCTTTACTGGTTGGCCCCGGACGCGCACAGACCACTTTGTGAACATTGCTGTATTGCGCGCAAACGGCATCCACATCTGCTTGTGTCTGGGGATCGTTGGGATAAGTGCCAACAAAAATCTGATAGTTCTCGTAGTCGAGGGTCTTCGCGGCTAACTCGGCCATCTTTCCGATGACCCCTACCTCTTGCCAAGCCGGCACCATGATCGCCAGTGGCTGCTCTTTCTTGGCAAAAAGCTGGTTAGGGTCGACGCGTCCGTTTTTACGATACACGGTGAGCTTGCGATAAAAACGACGTACCAGTAATAGCCGTCCAGCATCAAGTCATCAAGCCGAAAATGAACAGGCCGATCATCAAAACCAAGGTGATGTATTTCAGGCCGTAAAGATAAATCAAAAAGCCATCAAGGAAGCTCATTCAAAAGCTCCTTGATGTCATGGGCGATGGCTTCTGCGGCCGTACCGTCACCAAATGGGTTGGTGAAAAACGAAGACTGTCGGGCGAGCAACTCTTCTGCGGCATCCAGTATCCGGTTTGTGTCGTTGGCACCTGCGAGAATCGCAATACCAATGTCGCAGGCCTCTGGACGCTCCGTTGTTTCTCTTAGCACCACGACAGGCACTTGGTACGTTGGTGCCTCTTCTTGAATGCCGCCAGAGTCGGTCAGCACCAATGCGGCATTTGCCAGTGTCTGCTGCAGTTCGAGATAACCCATCGGTTCGCTGATCTCAATATTGTCTCGAGAGGCGAGATGCTGCTTAACCTGAGACAACACGGCGGGATTGGGATGCGTGGCAAACACGAAGGTTAAATTAGGGTGTCGCTCAGCGAGTGCATTGACCGCGTTACAAATCACAGCCAAGTTTTGCCAATTCTCACGTCGGTGAGCAGTGACCAGCACTAGCTCTTTGTCTTCTGATTGTTCAACTTTGTTTGATGAATCAAGTAGTGCTGGGCATCAATGACGGTGTTGCCCGTAGTGAGGATTTGGTCGGGATTGACGCCTTCTGACAGCAAGGCCGAGAGTGCGCGAGGCGTAGGCGGATAATGACGGCTGGCGATGGTCGCGACTTGCTTGCGGTTCGCTTCTTCTGGGAAAGGGTGGAAAAGATTGCCTGAGCGAAGTCCGGCTTCGACGTGGGCAATGACGGGTATTTGTTGGTAAAAAGCGGCTTGGGCAGCGGCGAGGGTTGAGCTTGTGTCTCCATGAACGAGAACACATTTGGGTTTGTCTTGTGTGATGACTTTGCTTAACTGCGCGAGAAGGCCGGCGCAGAGGGAGGAGAGGTCATCCGCCTCGGGTCGCTTTAACGTGATATCAGGCGTGATATCAAAGTGCTTGAAGGCTTGGTCTGCGAGCGTGTCGTGTTGACCGGAGTGGCACCAACGTACGGAAATGTCGTTATTTTTAAGTGCGTGGTAGACAGGTGCCATTTTTATAACTTCTGGGCGTGTGCCTGTCACGATTAGGGCGTGATATTCCATAGCTGAGGTGCTCTTACTACTGCAACAATCTGTGGGTATTACTTGCAGTTTCAGACGAATTACACAGTCGTTGTGTCTCATTCACTGAAATCTGGCGACGTCCTAATAGTTGAGCGAGGGTTGAAATAGCGGTTTACTACATTTCAAATTGCAAAAATATTGGACGCATATCACATAATATAGAGATATGCGCAAGATAGTAACACGTTAATTAGGTTGCAAGGTGAGAGTGTCTGTAAGCCGGAATTTACAAAGTGGCTTACGGTGTGAGTAAAAATTAACCTGATTGCGCGTGCGGTGCGCAATCAGGTTAGATGTAGCAGCTACGGGTTTTCAACCGTGAGTTGGTTCAGCAAAGAGGGGAATCCCCACCCATCGAGGCCAACAACAACAGTGTTACCCGTGAGATATTGATAGATTGTGGGTGACAGCGAGCCGTTAACTGCTGTATCAATCCGTTTCGTTGCATTGACTGGCGTTCCCCAAAATCCAATAAACGCATCTTTCTCATGGAAGTGTTCACCAGCGTGACGACCAGGTACTTTGGTGTTGTACCCGATTCCTTGCGCAGGGAAGAGGTTGATGGTGCCCGCTCTGTCTTCGTCGTAAAGGTGTGCTAACTGATTGACGCTGTCAGGCCTTGGCGTCAACCGCGTCAACTGACGCCATTGGTCTTCGTTACACCAAGTGTCAGAGGCGGCACTTTCAGGAATGTCCATACAGCGAGCCAACAAGGATAACTTCTCTGCTTTCAGTGAATCGGATTGAGGAGCGACGTAAGGATTTTGCTCGTAAAGGTCGAGAAGGACAGGTTGTGCTCCTCCTTTGGCAAAATAACGGGCGTGTTCGCCTTTTCTTTCAATAAACTCATCCACGCGTTTTCCGTCTCGTTGACCCACCAAACGCAGCGTACATTGTTCAATGCTGCAATCTGTCTCGCGTAAGGCTAAATAGTCCAGGCTGTCACCCAATCGATTTACAGTTTCATGCACGATGTCGATAGCAGGGTCGTCCGCTTTCGATGACAAGGGCTTCCAGAACGTCAGTTCATGGAATAGGGGCTGGGTGGCCCATCCTCGCGTCGAGTTGAACAAGTCCATCATATAATTGCCGCCCGCGGTGGAAGCGACAATGATGTCGATACCGCGATTGCTCGGATAGCGGAAAGCATGGGTGATTTTGGGGCCTTCCCCTTCATCCGAGGAAATTTTACGCACGATTGGCGTGATGCCGTAATCCTTGCTCAGTCCAGCGAACACCTCTTTTTCGGGACTGACGATGTAGTGGATAGCGTCAAACCATGGTCGCCTGCCATGCCCCAAAGTACCTGATCGTAAACGCCAGCATCTTGATAAACGCTTTCCATGCGTCCCAGCCAATAGTCCAAACGGTTCAGCTCACCGGTTGGCGCAAGAATCTCATCGGCGAATGGACCGGTGAAATGTGCAAAGTGATCCGCCCACGGATTGTAAGCCAGCACATAGTCAGGCAAGCCTTTTTGTGATTTCTCCGCATACCCTTTTAGCTGATCTTCTATGGCTAAACGCTTGGTGTAACGGGTAACGGGAGACCAGACGGAAATGTCTTGATAGTTTTGGATCTCTTGAACAAGTTGTTCGCGCTGTTTTCGAAGGGCGGCCTCTTCTTTGCCGCGCCTGTCGAGATCGTTCAAGCAACGTTGTTCACCAAAATCGCGAATCGCTTCACCAAGACCAAGGTTTAACAGCGGATCATAACTGGACTGAGCGTACCAATCATATTGCGCGTTGCAGTTTAGCGTGACCATAGGAACAAGGCGTTCAAACTGCGATTTGGCACCATTGCCGTCAAACAATGGGTCGAGTTGCAAGGCATCGTTTCCAAAGAAGTAGTAGGCACGATCTTGCTTACGGTCGACGAAATGGAAGTTTGGAATGCCCGTACCGCCTTCACCCGCCACGTTCGCGCCCGTTTTTACGATGGGAAGGTTACGTACGCTGATAGTGGGCGTGGTAGAAACGCCATATTCGACAACGCCGTTGCGGTCGGTATCGTAGAGCTTTCTGAAAAAGGGCAGATAGCGAGGGTCATCAAACGGCGTCTCCGCGACTTGGTACAAAAAGCGGTTGTCTGGCATGACATTGGTGGTGGTCGTTTCGTTGATCGAGGGGGCAAAGCTTTCTGCACTCAGCTCGTCGATTTTAACCTGTTGCAAGAAAGGAGACGGTTTCTTGCTCACCAAACCCTGCATCAAGCCTTGTTGCAGGCCGTCTACCACCACTTGAACTGCCAAGGGGCGAGTGTCTTGATAGCGAAGGTACTCGAGCACTTGGCTTGGGTCGTCTTTCAACGTTTTTGTGAGCCAACTTCCAACGGCTTCAGATTTGGCTTTATCGAGCAAAAATTGTCGATAGCCTTTCAGCACATTGAGTCGAACAAAATCGATTAGGCTTATAGTAATGGCCTGCGCTTGGTTGTTCTCCTTATCCTGATTTTCCGGCTTGCCATCATCGATCACCCGTAAAATCGCGTATTTGATGTCGCCTTCTTCGAGGCTGTCACTGTATTGGGTGAGAAGCTGGATAAGGATGTTTTGCACCGTCGCGACGGTTTCTTTGTCCGCAGGGCTGTCCGTGAGGTATTGATATTGGTCGGGCAGTTCGTTGCCATAGAGTAGCTTGTCTTTGCCAAACAACGCGTCATAAAGGGTGACAAGCATTGCGATGAATTGGCGGTTGATGATCGCTGCTTCGGTATCGGCGTCTTCGCTGGCCGTCTCGCTATTTTTCTTTAATGAATCGCTGTTTTGTTCCAATGAAAAGAGCGTATGTTGCCAGTTTTTCAGTTCAGACTCGGAGAAGGTATCGAGCAAATAGCCTTTAAAAATGTCCTCGTTAACGATTTCACCCGTGTACTTGTCATAGAAACTGTAAAGCAAATGACCAAGCTGAATGGAGTACACGGGGTTTGAAAGCTGTGCAATCACACGCGCTTTAACATCGGCCTCGAGCGGTAAGGTGAGAACCAATGCATCTAAGGTTACGCCACCGACCGTAAACAAGGCAGCATCTCGCGCAGTCACTGCACTAAATTCCATTGTCTGGAAAAGGTTCGAGAAAGCGAGTTGGCTGGTGTTATACACCGCACCGATGAGCGGCGTGCTGCCAATGTCTTGCGCATAAACAGCGGGCGCAACAGCGAGAGCGACGGAAAGCGCGAGTGCACCTTGTTTGACCGATAGTCTTGTCATGAATTGTCGAGTATGAATTGTTGGCAGGTGAGCAAAGCTTACAAGACACGGTCAAAGAGAAAAGGGAAGTGATGCGGAAATGTGCAGTCACTCCCCCTCTCAATGTGGGTTAATCACCATAGTGCGTAGCTAAATAAACCAGCACTTTTTCATGATCTTCTGGTTCGAGTGGGTCCATGCCTTGCTCGTCCACCATCCATTCTAGGGTTTCATCCCAACTCTCTTTGCTGAGGCCTTGTTGCACTACCAAATGAAGTGAATGGCAGGACGAACAAGAGGCGGCAACCAGTGCCATATTGTCGTCAGGCACGAGAATTCCGTCACCAAGGGGTTTTACCTCAACCGCCGATTCGGAAGCATACCAGTTGGCAGGAATGTCGTTTTTGGTCGCCAGCCAAGCAATGATGGCTTTTCGCGCATCGGGGTTTTCGACGCCCGGAAAGACCATGTTTGTGCCGGGAGCAAAGGTGCTGGGCGAAGCGAGAAAGGCATCAAGCGACGCCTCATCCCAACTGCCGCTTTGCGCTTTTAGTGCATCGCTGTAACCAAAGCCGGGGAAAGAGGCGATGTTACGCTCCGCAATTCCCCACAAAGGCGGTCCTACAATCGCAATACCATCTGGCGTAACCTGATGGCAGGCCTTGCAAACGGCGGCTTGTTGCTCACCGGTTTCAACCAATGATTCACTCGCGCTTATCGAAAACGCGCAGATACTCGCCGCGACACCCGCCACGACGAGACGTAGTTTGGACACCTGCATGTGGCTACCCCTTCACAAGGACAGCAACACGATGGAAGGTGTTGTTCAGATAGCCTTTAGGGTTCCATGCAATCGCAAAAGGTTGCGACACGCCTTGGTCGTCCGTCGCTTTGGCCCACACCTCGTAATACCCAGGTTTTGGAAATTCGACATCCGCTGTGAAGGTCTGCCATGCGGCAGGATTGGCCGGTTCAGCCAGCTTGGCTTTTTGCCAAGTCGCACCAAAGTCGGAGGAAACCTCAACGGTCTTCACCGTTCTGTCGCCAGACCACGCGTGACCACGCACCGTCACGCTGTTGCCTGCGACTTCTGTGTTAGTGGCGGGAGACGTGATGAGCGACTTCACGGGCATACGTTCGATGATTTCAAAATCTTCTTTCGCTACTTTCTCGCCGGGTGCGACAGGACGATTAGGCACACGATAAGAGGTCCCCGTCATCTTAGGGCCATCATGCACTTGGTCTCGAACATCGATACGCGTCAGCCATTTTTGAGAGCATGAACCCGGCCAGCCGGGAACCACAAGACGCAAAGGCGCACCGTGCATTGGGTGAATAGGCTTGCCGTTTTGCTCAAACGCGATGAGGTTCTCGCCGCCCATGGCTTTTTCAATCGGAATACCGCGGGAGATGGGCAGTTTGCCTTCCTTGCCAGAAAGGTGCATGTCCGCACTGTAATGCGCGGTATATACGGCATTTTCTTTAACGCCTGCCGCTTTGAGCACATCGGCAAGACGAACACCTGTCCAGTTTGAACAGCCGACAGCACCATAGGTCCACTGGTTGCCTTTGGCTTTGGGTTCAAAGAAAGCGCGGCCGTTGCCGCCACATTCCACGACTAGCTGCTGCTCAACAACGTCAAACTTGTTCTTGAGGTCTTCAATGGACAGTGTCATGGGGTTATCAACTAAGCCACCAATTTCCAGCGTCCAGTTTTGTGGGTCAACATTGACAGGCGGAATGCCATTGTTGCGGATAAAGTGGCGATCTGTAGGGGTAATATCATCGTTGAGAAGGTGAGGCGGCGTTTCTGCATTCAAAGGTCTGTCATTGAGGACAATCAGGCCGTCTTTACCCGCAATCACGACATCATCTAACCCTTCGGCAAAAGCTGCTGGGATCATGCCAGCGGGCATGTTTCGATGAAACGGAATCGCACCACCCAACACCGCTGCCATGGTTGCAAGACCTGCTCCTTTTAAGAAACCTCGGCGGTCAGAATGGCTTTTTCGTCCAAACACCTTTTCATCCGCTGTGTCTGGTTGCGATTGGTAGATCTCGTAAATTCCCTTTTGCTCATTATCATTTTTCATGTCTATTCCCTTTCTCCTTGCCAACAGTGCGTGTTTTTAACGTGTGCGTAGAAAGCCTAGGTGCTTGAACAGGTAGACAGCTTTCTCTGCGTTGATATTGGTAAGCGATTTAGGGAGTGACGATGAAAGGGAAGGGTTAGATGCAAATGCCAGAAATTAAGTGCTTACTATGAAAGTAAGCACTTATGTACCTAAGTTTAAAATTGGGTTGGCATCCATTTTTCGACGATGAAAGTGTCGTCTGCGAGTGCGATATAACGCCACTTGTCGAAGGTCAGGCAAGGGTGAGAGGTGGAGAAAGCAAGCACGTCACCGACCTTGAGTTCGACATCGTCAGGGACATTCATGAACAAGTGCTGATCCATGATCGCAGTTGCCGCTAACCCTTTAACCGAGATGGGTTCTCCGTTTCGAAATCCACGTTCCACAATCGGCAGTCCTGCATCGTAAGAGGCGTCCCTTTTGCCAAGACCTATCACCGCTTTACCTTCTTCTGGCAAAGAGACGACATATGCCCAGACTTCAAGCGCATTGATCAGATCGCCACCTAAACTGCTGGCGACATTGGCACCGGATTTTGAGCGGTGCATGACTTTTTCTTGTGCGGTTTGATAGATGCCCGTGTCGTGGGTGAGGTAACAGCCGGGGCGGATCACCGCCAACAGATCTTGGTATTGTTGAAAGATATCCGATACAACGTCATACCATGCGGAACCCGCGCCAGTGAGCACGGCACGTTGGCTTTCGATAAGATCCATATCCTTTAAGGTTCGGCAAAAGCCAGCGGATTGATGGATGAAGTCTTTGACCTGCTGCTCGTCGTTTTCTCCGTGGATCACGCCTTCGTAAACTTCAACGCCTGCTAGCGCAATGCCGGGTAAGCCACGGATATACCTTGCCAATTCTTGAGCATCGGGGAGGGCGCGAATTCCGCAGCGGCCACCTTCGACGCCAAGCTCTATCAGTACATTGATTTTCTGACCGAGCGGCGCGAAGAAATCGGAAAGTTGTTTGGCGTTCAAAGCAGAATCTACGCTGCAATAGAAATTCACCGAGGCTCGACGTAATAGGTGTGAAACTGCCGCCATGTTTGCGCGCCCCACCAGTTGATTCGCCATGATGATGTTTTCAGCACCCGCTTCTGCTGCAACGTCTGCTTGAGGCGGTGTCGCAACCGTAATTCCCCAAGCACCTTCGGCCAATTGCTTCTGGAACAAGGCGGGTGTCATGGACGTTTTACCATGAGGGCACAACTCTACGTTATGCACTGTCGCAAAGCGTTGCATCCAGTCGGCGTTGTTATCCAGAGCTTTCTCGTAGATAACGGCGGCAGGCAGACTGATCTCTTCATTAATCAGGCTGTATTGACCGTCGTCTTTCGGTGTAATCCAAACACCTTTGGTACCAAGCGGCCAATTTCCGTGAACCCAAACCTGATAACTTTCATCCGCTTGTTGCTTCCCTTCACCCATTCTTTATTCTCCTAACATCCGATGTTGGTGATGATTTGAGTAAATGACTTTTGAGTGTAAGTAGTTGAATGTGGTCTCGCTAGCCATTCGTGTCAGGTTTCCGATCTCTATCATCCTGCTGAGTTGAATAAAAATCAGACAATATGCCGAGAAGAAATATGGACTTTGATTTCGTCATTCAGAGTGTCTCCGTCGTCGATGGCTCGGGAAATCCTGCTTTTCTAGCCGATGTGGCATTGTCGATGACAAGATTGCCGAGATAGAAAAGCCTCTTGCTTTAACGGGACGACAGGTATTCGACGGCACAGGTTTGGTGCTGGCTCCCGGTTTTATCGACGTTCATACCCATGATGATACCAACGTGATTCGTGAACCAATGTGCGAGCCAAAGATCAGCCAAGGCGTCACGACAGTGATCGTAGGTAATTGTGGGATCAGTGCCTCGCCAGCAACATTGGATGGCGAACCACCTGATCCGATGAACTTGCTTGGTCGTCGGCAAGACTTCCAATATCCCACTTTTCGCGCCTATGTAGATGCCGTGGAGTGCGCGAAGCCAGCGGTGAATGTGGCGGCACTCGTTGGTCACACGACGCTTCGCAACAATGTAATGAATGATTTGTTTCGCCCTGCCTTCGAGCAAGAAATCAGCAGTATGAAACAAACATTGGTTGAGGCACTGGAAGAAGGGGCACTCGGTTTGAGCAGCGGCCTTGCGTATGCTTCCGCGTTTGACGCGCCCAAAGAAGAACTCATGTCGCTGGTGGCAGAACTACACCCATATGACGGTATCTACACCACGCATTTGCGCTCTGAATTTGAGGCCATCTTGCATGCCATGCAGGAAGCCTATGAAACCGCCAAATCGGGTGATGTGCCTCTGGTGATTTCGCATTTGAAATGTGCGGGCGCAGGGAATTGGGGACGAATGACTTCCGTGCTCGCTGATCTGGATACCGCAGTAAAAAAGCAAGATATAGCCTGCGATTGCTATCCCTACACCGCAAGCTCATCCACCCTAGATTTGAATCAAGTTACTGATGAGATAGACATCTTTATCACGTGGTCGGAAGGCTTGCCTGATATGGCGGGTAAAACACTCAAAGACATTGCGAATACGCTCAACGTGTCGCTCCACGAAGCCGCGAGCCGTTTGCAACCAGCAGGTGCCGTGTACCACTGTATGGCGGATGACGATGTGGAAGCTGTGCTAAGCCACAGATTGTCCATGGTTGGTTCAGATGGCTTGCCGAATGACCCGCACCCTCATCCACGTTTGTGGGGCGCCTTTCCAAGGGTGTTAGGACATTATTGTCGCGAGAAAGAGCTGTTTGATTTAGAAACGGCGGTACACAAAATGACGGGCATGTCAGCGACGCGTTATGCACTGGCGAATCGCGGATTTATAAAAGCAGGACACTTTGCCGATTTAGTGCTGTTTAACCCTAAAACGGTCAAAGACACTGCCACGTTCAGTGCACCAAAACAGAAAGCGACGGGCATCGAAAGCGTTTGGGTGAACGGCGCATTGGCGTGGCACCAAGGACAACATACAGGACGTCGTGAAGGGCGATTCCTTAAACGAACAACCAAAGGAGAAGGGGTATGAGCATTAAACGATACGGCACAGAAGGCGGAACAGGAACCGGTGGACAACACTTACCGTTTGCGCGTGCCGTCGAGGCAGGCGGTTTTCTTTACGTGTCAGGGCAAACACCGATGACGGATGGTGAGGTGGTAGAAGGCGGTATTGTCGACCAATCACGCCTCGCGATCCAAAACTGTGTCGATATCATGGAAGAAGCAGGTTACGGCCTGGAAGATGTCGTTCACGTGAAAGTGGTGCTGACCGATTCTCGTTACTTCCAATCGTTCAACAAAGTGTTCAAAGAGTTTTTTGGTGCTCACCCGCCAGCCCGTATCTGCTTGGTGGCAGACTTGGTGGTGGATGTGAAAGTGGAAGTTGACGTGACTTGTTACCGCGAAGATCGCCGATAGTAACTCGATATGTCCCGATAATACTAATAATCACTGAGGCTTCCTGATGGGAGCCTCAGTGCGATTTTAAGGATTTTTCTGCCTCATCGGCAAACTTGGGCGAGCCAAAAAGATAACGAAGTCGTGTGCGAATCGGTGTTGGTTTGGTGGAAAGCGCTAACCCCAACATGGTACGCCATTGATGAAACGTCGCTGCGAAGGGATTCCAACTGTTTACAGGTTTTGGAATTCCGTAATCAATCGCTATCCCGTCTTTCTCTTCCACAAACGTGCCAAAGCATTTATCCCAAATGATCAGCACACCTGCAAAATTTCGGTCTATGTATTCTGGATTTCGCGCATGGTGAACCCGGTGATGTGACGGGGTATTGAAGACTTTTTCAATCCAACCCAGCTTTTTGACGATACGAGTGTGAACAAAAAATTGAAAACCAAGGTTCAGCGCGACAATTAACACGACCAAGGCGGGAGGAAACCCAATCAATATGAGCGGTGTCCAGAACAGCCACATACCGGAGATGGGGTAGGTCAGACTTTGGCGAAACGCCGTCGTAAAATTCATCCGTTCTGAGCTGTGATGAGCGATGTGAGATGCCCACAGCCAGTGGATATGGTGCGATGCGCGGTGGAACCAATAGTAGAAAAAGTCTTGGAGGATAAAGACAGCAAAAAAGGCCAAAGGTGTTAGTGAAATGTCGAGCAGGCGGAATTGATAGAGCCAAAGGAAAAACGGCATTAAGAGCAAAGTAGCGATAAGATCGGCTGCTTGATGAAATCCCGCCAAACTGAAATTGCAGACAATTTCTTTCAGCGAGTAATCGCTGTCGCCGCGCTTTTTTCAATATGCGGTATTCAACCAGCATACAGATGAAAAATAGCGGTGCGAGAAGGAGTAAAGTCAGTGCCTCCTGGCCAGATTCCATGGCGACTCCATCGGATGAGTTTTAATCAATATATCTCATCCGATGAGTGCTCTCAACGTGACGTGCTTTGATGCTTAATCGTTGTTAAGTTTCTTCATCGCCGCATCCCAAGGGTTTGCGGCGGCTTTCGGTGCTGCGCCACTGTGGAAAGTATCGATGTACAGCAGCTCTACTTTTTCACGCGCCCAAGGTGTTTTGCGCAGGAACTTCAGGCTGGATTTCACGGAAGGATCGTTGCGAAAGCAGTTGATGGCGACTTCTCTTGCCAGTGTTTCCCAGCCGTAATGATCAACCAATTCGTTGATGATTTGTTCGAGTTTGACGCCATGAAGCGGGTTGTTAGGTTGATCGTTCATAATACTGCTCAGCAATGAGGAATTTCAGGGCGACTGTGCCACAAGGTGCAAGAGGCATCAATATAAAAGGGAGCCTTAGGCTCCCTTTTCTGTATCAATAGCGATGATATTCGCCATTAGCGCATCGATAAACTTTGCTCGGTAAACTGGTTCATGCGCAGGCGTGTTTTGATGTCTTCACACGCACGCTGAATGCTGAACGTTTCTTCATCACTCATATGGAAAGACAAGGTGCCAGTAAAGCGCACGTCTTCACAGATATCTGCCAAGCCAATCAGGTCAGATACTTTTGCATCTTCAGGATCTTTCAGCAGTTTTTCGTGCTGCTTTTGGATTTGAATTGCGTAAATTTTGCTTGAGTAGGTAATAGAAGAAAGTGTCAGCGCAACCATTGCAAAGAACAACACCGCCGAGGCGATAACAACCGTTTTATTTTTCGACATATCGTTCAACATCCACAACTTGAGAATCTGTCTTTATTCGGAGGGAGAGGAGTCTACTCTTCTGGGCGTAAATTATGCAAGTAATAAAGCGATTACTAATTAATAACTAGAAATCTGTCATGTTTTTTGAGCATTTAATCAGTAATAAAAGAAATTTTTCTAACCTCATCACAAAAAACTCAGCAATATGCCGCGAACAAAGACAGTGTGCTTCAAGCTATGTAGAATGAGAATCAATATCAATTAGGTGTTCAAACTATGTGTGAAGTACTACTCATAGAGCGAATGGAAGCACCATGTGGTTGGGTGAAACAAGCGTTTGCCGCCAAAGGGTGTAAAGTCACAAGAGTGTTGCATGTTAACCAAGCCTTGTTAGCGATGCGCCAGACTCAGTTTGATCTTCTCGTTCTCGCTTATGAAGATACCCAAGCCTGTTTGAGTGATGTAGACAGAGTGAAAAGCCTGTCCGTTTTACCTCTGATGGTTTTGTTACCCGACATCGCCAACAAAGAGGAAACGTCCGTTGTTGGTACCTGTGTAGATTGCCTGGTTAGCGATGCGATTCCCCGTGAAATGTTATGGGTAGAAGCGCAGACTGCTTTGGCGAGCAAAATGGCCAGCTATTAGGCTTTTGATTTTGCTTCTTCTAAATTCCTGCAACTCTTTGATGTGAAGTAAGGAACGTCATCCCCTTCGATTTGATATTATATCCTTGCGAATAGCCTATTTGACGGGTGTTGCATAGGCACCTTTACTTTGCTTGGATACTGACTTAGTGGTTTGGGTAGCTGATGTATAAACTGCCTATTTTTTACACTGTAAATACAGATATAGCTTCAGAGATTCGGAACTTGAAAAACTTCATCACGATAATGGGCACAGTCGCGCTCATTGGCCTTCCCCTGTCAGTGCATGGCACCAGCATTGATAACGCTACCGCTATTGAAAGCAGTACGACAAAAGCTGGCGCAATTTCTCAGCAGAAAATCAATGAGAGTGACACACAGGCACAGCAAATGAAGGCGGAAATTGCACAGTTACAGGCGGAAGTCGACAACCTGACGGTTTACCGCGATCACTTGCAACGTTTGGTGGATGATCAAAACCGAGAAGCTGACAATCTCAAAATGCAACTTAGTGAGATAGGCCAAACGCGTGCAGGTTTAGTGCCGTTGATGTATCGAATGTTGGATGGACTGGATACTTGGATCTCTAATGACCTACCGCTAAAAGAAAAGACACGCCAAGAGCGACTCGCGGGACTCCAAACCTTGATGGGTCGAGCCGATGTGAGCGATGCGGAAAAAATTCGCCAAATTCTAGAAGCTTACCAAATTGAGGTCCACTACGGTGCCAACCTCGGCCTTTACCAAGACACCCTAGATTTCGGACAAGGCCCTCGTGTGGTGGATATCCTTCATTTGGGGCGTGTGTCGCTGGTGGCAAGGAGCCTTGATGGCAACACATTCTGGTTTTTTGACCGAAACACCAACAACTGGGAGCCTCTAGACCCTGAGCAAAATCCGACGCTTGAACGCGCCTTCCTTGTAGCCAAAGAGCGAGTGACGCCAGAATTGTTGACACTTCCTCTCTCTACCACGCTGAATGTGGAGGCGAGCCAATGAAACGTCTTCAATTAGCGGCTTTGCTTGCTGCATCAATGGTGCTTGCACCAAGCGCATCTGCTGCCAATTTGGTGAAAGAAACGCAGAGTGCACAAAAGGTTGCCGCGCAGCACAATGCAGAGCGCGAAGCTGGGTTTTATGCGAAAGAGCAATCGCTAGAAGCCAAACTTGCTGCACTCAAAGCGCAGCAAATACAGCTGGAAAACGAGACGACCGAGCTTAGCGAAACCTTTACGGACAACGAACAAACGCTTTCTGAATTGGAAGAAACGCTGCGCTTGGAAACGGGCAGTTTGGGTGAAGTATTTGGCGTTGTCAGGCAAGCTGCGCGTGAGCTTAATCTCTCCCGAGAAAATCGCCCGGTATCTATTGGTGATGACGCGTTAAATAATGCCTTATCAAAGGTCGAGGACGCCAAATCTCTGCCTTCGCTTGCAACACTCACCGCGCTTTGGGAAGGCACGGTGGATGAACTGAATAAAAGCGCAGAAATCGCTGACATCACGGTCAACACACGTGACACCCAAGGTTTAGTGAGTGATTCACCCGCCACGCGTTTAGGTAACATCGCGTTAGTGGACGACAATGGTTATCTCTCTTGGAACTCGACCACGCAACAAGCCACCCAATTTGCAAAAACGCCCGAAGGCGGCTTAACCCGTGCATCCATCGATAACGCCAAAGCGGGTGAACTTGTTATTCTTGACCCTACTTACGGTGTCTTGCTTGACCAGTTATCTTTGACCCCAACCTTATATGACCGCTTCGAACAAGGCGGCATCGTTGGCAAGATCATTACGGCCATATTGCTGATTGGTTTGGGCATCGCGTTGGTTCGTGGTCTTGTGTTGGTTAAGACTCGTATCGCCATGTCGAGCCAAATGAAAAAACCTGACCAGCCAGGCAACAACCCACTCGGCCGCGTTCTCAATGTTTATCACACCGAGCCAGACAGGTCTTTGGACACCCTTGAGCTTCGTCTGATGGAAACGATTTTGGATGAACAACAAGGCTTTGAAAAAGGCCTCTCCATGCTGAAACTGCTCGCAGCACTTGCACCTATGCTGGGGCTTTTGGGGACGGTAACCGGCATGATTGAAACCTTCCAAGTGATCACTCAATACGGCAATGGCGATCCGACTGTCATGGCGGGTGGTATTTCCATGGCTCTGGTTACTACCGTTATGGGGTTAGTGACTGCCATGCCGCTGCTGCTGGCGCATAACCTCCTGAGCACGCAGGCCGATACCCTTCGTGGCATGTTAGAAAAAGTCGGTGTCAGTTTGGTTGCAGAGCAGTCTGAAGCAGCAGACTCAGTGAAGATCACCAAGAGCGTCGCATGACAGAAATAAGCTATCTGGAAGCGAGCCAACCTTTATTCTGGTTGCCATCGCTAGAAGCATTCATGACACAAGGTGGCCCTGTTCTTTGGGTGTTACTGGTTGTGGCTGCACTCAGTTGGATTCTGGTCATCGAGCGTGTTTTGTATCTTTTGGTGTCCTATCCGAGAGCAAAACAAGCTTGGGTTGCACGTTGGGATGCGAGAAAAGATCATGCATCATGGGCGTCTAAGGCGTTACGTGATGGCTGGCTTTTTGAAGCGCATTTGCAGCTTTTCAGCAATCTGAATTTCATTAAAGGTTTAGTCGCCATTTGTCCGATGCTTGGATTAATGGGAACCGTAACAGGCATGATTTCAGTATTCGATGTCATGGCAACGGCAGGCTCTAACGAGCCACGCGCAATGGCTGCCGGTATCTCAATGGCAACACTACCAACACTTGCAGGCATGGTGATTGCCTTGGCAGGGCTGTTCGCCCATGCCCGATTGACGAAGGCGTGTGAACGCTGTGAAGCCTCTTTGGCTAAAGCAATGAGGATTCGAGGATGAGATTTCAACGCCAACAGAAAGTGCGTGAAGATGCGCAGATCGATTTAACCTCGATGCTGGATATCGTGTTTATCATGCTTATCTTCTTCATCGTCACCAGCTCTTTTGTGCGCGAGTCGGGGGTCGAAGTGAATCGTCCTTCCGCAGCGAACGCGTCGCCACAAAAAACGGTCAGCATTTACGTGGCAATCACGGCGACCAACGAGATCTACATCGATCAGCGTAAGGTTGATAAAGAGCGTGTTGAAGCGACGTTAGAACGTTTTAAATCAGAGCAACCAGACGCGTCTTTGGTGATTCAAGCTGATGAGCATGCGTATAACGGCAGTGTGGTTGCTGTGATTGATGCAGCGAAAAGTGCAGGTATTGAGAGTATCGCGCTGGCAGCGGAGCAAAAATAATGCTGCGTTGGCTGTTAGCACTCCCTGTGGCCGTCGTTTTTGTCGTCGGGTTATTCCTGCTGATGGCGACCATGGTTGGCCCAACGGATCTGTCGGATAAAACCGATAAGAGTACGTTAGCGTTTAACTTGGTGTTTTCTGAGCCTGAAACGGAAACCGAGCGCAAGGACAGAAAGCCGCCGCCAAAGCCTGAGCCGCCGAAAGAGCCTGCGGCCATGAAGGCAGTGTCCCCGCAAGTGACGCAGTCGGCCTCTGAGCCGCTAGAGATGGAGATTCCAGATATTTCGCTCGACCTGAGCGTGAGTGGCATCAGTATCGCTGCGCCTCAGATCGCTGATGTCCCCGTTTCTAAACCAAGCCCAGCCGTTGATCTTGGTCCCGTGGAGATTGCGGGCAATCAAAATGCCGTGCCCATTTCGCGCGTTGAAGCGGTTTATCCACCTAAAGCGTTACGACGTGGTATTGAAGGGTACGTGGTGATGGAATTTACCATCGACACCAAGGGTCGCCCGACAGACATCAAGGTGATCGAAGCGTCGCCGAAGCGCATGTTTGAGCGTAATGCATTGCGCGCACTTAAGCGTTTTCGCTATCAGCCGAAGATTGTCGATGGGGTTGCTCAAGCGCAGCCAGGACAAACCTTTAAGTACGAGTTTACATTGAGCAAATGATGATGAAACCGCTGTTATCCCGACTGGTATTGTCGCTTTCGCTCCTGTTTTTTATAGGGCAGGTGCATGCTGCTCAGCTATCCCAATCAACTGCAAACAGTGCCCTGAAAGCGTTTGAATATCAGGACAAAGAAGCGTGGCGGGAAGCGATAGGCGTTTTGGTGGCTGCAAGAACGCCAACGGACTACGACAAGGCCTATATCAGTCGTATGTTGGGTGTTATGTACTGGCAAGATAACCAGCCGACCAAAGCCATTGCCGCATTAGACAAAGCAGTAAAGCTAGATGCGCTTGAACCGGAAGCGCAGCGTGCGGCGAAACGTATGTTGGCAGATTTACTGATGACGCAGGCGAAATATAGTAAGGCGTTGCCACTGTATTACGCGTTGAGTAAGGACAAGGCGTTATCTCAGAAAGATCTCGCGCAAGTCTGGCTACGCATCGCGCAAGCTAACTACCAGCAGAACATTAACAATAAAGCGTTAGATGCGATAAACACGCACCTGAAACTGGCGTCGCCCAACGTTGGCTCATTGTCGCTCAAGCTTGGGGCCGAGATGCGTTTGAAGCGTTGGAAATCCACGCTTTCAACTCTCAAGCAACTCATTGCATTTGAACCAAACAAAAAAGCGTGGTGGCTGCAAATGGTCAGCAGCCATCAAAAGCTAAACAACGAAGAGGGCATGCTGAGTACGCTTGTACTTGCCGAGCGCAGCAACATTGCGCTAAACGCCTCTGAGAAACGCCTCATGGCGCAGTTGTATGCCAACGCAGGTGTACCTGAAAAAGCCGCTGCAATCTTAAGTGCGCTTAATCAGTCCTCGTCTGATAAAACATCATGGGTGATGGAAGCGTCGTACTGGCAACAGGCGAGGGAGTGGGACAAAGCGATAAAAGCATGGAAACGCGCGTCGACGCTGGATGCATCCCGTCTCTGGGTCGTCGCTCAACTTGAGATCCAACAAGGCTACTATGCCGATGCGTTGAAAACGCTTGAGCAAATCAAAGACCCAAGTAAAAAGGTTGATGTCGAACTTGCTCGCGTCAGAGCTTACGAAAAGTTAGAAGATTTCGACACAGCATTGCTACATGCCAAAAGGGCTCAGGAGTATGCACCGTCTGAACAAACTGAATCATGGATTCAGTACCTTACCAACAAACGCGCCAGCCAATAACATCATGCCCCACTAGGGGCATGTTTCTTTGTCATATTTCTCCGCACTTTTGTTATTGATATTTCTGCTACTAAAACCGTATTATCCGGCACTGGTTTGTTATTGATCGCATTTATGTGAAACAAGCCAGCAATCTCGCCATCTGCAAAAGGCCCGTTAAGGAAAACCCCATTTTGGCGCCAAATTGCGCCTTTGATAGAGAAGACCCTGAATGACGTTAGACCTCATCACAGAAATCCTTGGATGGACATCCGTTGCTTTTTACATCGGTATCACTATCTTCAACACCATGAAATTCACCCGCTTTGCAGCATTTGGCTCTGCGGCGAACGATACGATTTGGGCCTTCCTGATGGGTTGGTGGCCGAAAGTGATCCTGAACCTTTCTGTGGCTTCGCTAAACACTTACCGCTATGCAAAAGACTTCACTAACGCGCCAAAAGCGGTGATTGTGGGTTTGGGTGCGGTGATGGCAGCAGGTATCTCTTACATTGCTTATGTGGCAGTGACGGCGTTCCTTGCAGAGCCAACCTTGTCTGTGGCACTGCAATTTGCGGATCTGGGTATTATTCTGCTGGCACTGTACATGACAACCTTGTCTAACTATCGCAAACTGATGTTGTTGTCAGGTTTTGTCGGTATGGCGGCTTACTATGGCAACCCGCAAATGATGATCATCAAGGCGTTGGTGATCGGCATCATGACATTCAAACTGTTCTTCGATAAGTCGCAAACGGCGGAAACTGCAGAAGCGGCTTAATCAGCAAAACGAAATAAAAAGCGGCACTCGTCAAGAGAGCCGCTTTTTTTATGCGCAAATTTCAAAATTTTGAATGAAAATAGGTGCAACTGATTATTAACAAAAAAATCGCGTTACAGTGATGCGGTTAACCATAAAAACAAGGATGATTTATGAAAGGAAGTTGCTTGTGTGGGGCCATTGAATACAACGTCAAAAAGCTAAGTACACCCATCATGAATTGCTCATGCAAAACGTGCCAGAAAGCGCATTCCAGTGCGTTTGCAATTGGTGCTGGTGTTCAAGCGGATGATTTCGAGTGGGTGAAAGGGGAAGACACACTCTCGCATTACGAATCGTCTCCTGGGAAGAAACGTTATTTCTGCTCAAACTGTGGTAGCCAGATTGTGGCTATCCGCGAAGGAGCACCTTTCCATATTCTGCGCGTCGCAACATTGGATGAAGATCCGTTGGCGGTGCCTGCACTCAGAATTTGGACGTCTCATAAAACGCCATGGCTGAGCGACGACCTTGAAATGCCTTCTTATGAAGAATGGCATCCGAATCGATAATCAGATTTTCATCTACCCAATCAACCTGAATGCAAACATGTTAGCGTTGTTTGGCTATCCATCAAAAAGGCAGCGTTAACGCTGCCTTTTCTTAATATCGAACGAAACACTGAACGTGAGCATATTCAGCATGTTTGGTGTTCTTTTATTCGTATTTTACAAACCCATCGTCGATACAAATGCGAACGCAATTCTCCGCTGCGCTCTCAGCATCTTCCTTACTTTTGAAGATAGAAAGGGACTTGTCTGAGTTCATCAGTTCATAGGCTTTTGCTGGGTCGCTGGCATCCACATCGGATTTCGAGAAAGAAAACGAGGCAGAGAAGCCGCCCAGATCTTCGCGCTTGCTGACGTTCACTAAGTAGTTGATATTATTATGTGACCCTTTCATTTTATGTTCTCCTTTTTGTAACACGTGTATTACAAGGTAGGCAGTGGAATGGTATACGTCAAAAAATAAACCGAACAAAATTCGTGACGAAAAAAAGCCCCGTTTGATGTCGATCGAACGGGGCGAAGGGCAGAAAAGGAGAGGATAAAAGAAGGTTCTAGCCTGCCGCACTTGAGAATTCTGGGTCTACTGAAACGCTCTCTTGAACGTCACAAGCAATCAACCCGCCAAGGACCATATCTTCACAGCGAACGCAGTTTTTATCGTCACAACGTGTGATTTCTGGTTTTGCCAAAATGGCCAATGCGCTTTCTTCTAAAAGGTTTTCCAAAGGGTAAGCTACCCATTGGCTGCCGAACACTTCGGTATACGCGCTGCATGGCTCAAGAATGCTATGTAAGTTTTCAAATCCGTTGGAGCAAGCACCGACGCAAACCTCAACGGTTGGTGTCTCTTTCGTTGCCGCCCAACGGCGAAATAACGTTCTGCCCGCAAGCTCCTCTGCATAATGGATTGGGGTAATGCTGTTGAGTGATACGCCAATCGCGAGTACCACAGCGTCTCTTGCTTCTTTGCCCTGGTAGAGACCGTAAACATTTTCGTAAGTTTGGCGTTTTATCACAGTGGCCGCTTTGGGACCGACAGCGGCAAAGCTACTGATTGGGTGATTGCTACGAACACGATCAGGGTGATGCAAAACGGCACGAGCAAAGCTGCCCATGCAAGACTCTAGCTCGTTGTCGTCAGGGTCAAAGGCGCGAATGTTGTCAAACATCCACTCCCCGCGATGACCGTTTTGCAGGTAACGGTTTTCTTCAGGCGGAAGGCAAAGCGTATCGTAGTTAAACGTCGGCACCACGACAGTACAGCCTGCCTCAAGAAAACACTGAATCAGTGATGCTGGGTTAGGTTTGTGTGTCGAGAAAGAGCGCATGCCGCAATGGATATAAACGACTTTATTCTCCAGCTTCAGCGATGAAATGGTCGCTTTTAGCACCGCTGTTTCCATGTTATCGCTCATGACGCTATCTGTCCTTTTGTTGCTTCAGGAACCTGAAGAAGTTCGTAGAGGTACTCAAGGCGTTGGCTGCTTTGCTGACAGCCACCGTCGCGGTAGTGCTGTTGCCATAGTGCTTTGTACTGCGTGATGAGCGGGATCAGGGATTGGGTGAGCGCGGCTTTGCGATCTGCGGCGAAACGTTCTACTTCTCGATGCCCTTCTTCGGCATAGCCTTGAGCAATGTTGCACGCAAGGGTGAGCGCATCAATCGTCCACAGCAAATCGTTCACCAAGTCGCTGGCAGGCAATGTCGAAAGTTGTTCTTTGAGCGCGGTTAACGCGCGGTAAGCTGACGGCAATGTGTGTGTATCGAAACCTTGTGCACGCTTGATGTGTCGGCGTGACGATTGGTCAAAAAGGAACGGTCCAAAAAACGCACAATTTGGCGTTTCGATCCCCGTGAGGTGTAGATATTTTGAATCGCAACAAGTGCCTGCAATTCAACCTCAGAAGCTCCTGGGAAAAACCAATTCAATGCTGCTGAAACATCCGTGTCCTTTTGCTGCGCTTCACCCCACGCCATCGCTGCACCAAACGCGTAGGCGGGAATAGGCATAGAGAACTGCTGTCCGTGTCCCATGTCGCCCCATTCGGTCACCATATAGCCTTGCGCGTGATAGCGTTTGGCGGAATTCGCCGCTCTGCGCATATGCGTGGTGGCGGTTTGCCAGCGACCAGCCACAGAGGCAAAGCAATTAGTTGATACGGCGACGTGGAATGGCAGACCAAAATCAACAAGCTGTCGGTGCTCAGCATCGAAGGGGTGATCGGCTTCGTAGCCCCAATTCAGCAGCGTAAGGTCTTTGGGTAGCTCGCTGATGAGGTTCGGGAAACGAAACAGCATGTCGCTGAAGATCTGGCATTTCATGCCTTGCTTATTGGCCACCGCTAGGACTTTGTTTAAGTATTCCAAAAACACTTTGCCACGACCAAAAATCTCACATGCAGATTTGCTCGCGCCCACGCCCAAATCCATGGTTTCGTCGAAATTAAGGTTGAGCGTTTTACTGGTAAAGTTCGGTAGTAGCTCTGTCAGCAAGCCATCAACAAACTCGATGGTTTGGTCGCTGACAGGGTTTAGACCAAATGCCCCTTTTCGATAGTCGCCGCGCTGATCATGAAAGCCGGTCGTTTGCTCGGCAAGATAGTGGTATTCCTCATGGTTGAGCCATTTTTCCATGTGACCAAAGGTGGCCTGATTGGGGATTAGCTCAATTCCTCTTTCTTTGCAGTACGCATCAATTTCTTGAATGTCTTCAGCCGTCATCGGGGAATAATTATTCCAGGCCGTCTGATGATCGCGATAGGCAAAGGTATGTTCGGTATAAAGCTGAAATTGGTTGAATTTTAGGCGAGACCAGTAATCGATCAATTGTTTTAATGATGCCATTGTTGGCACGCGATCACGGCTGATGTCGAGCAGTATCGAACGATTCTCAAAATCCGGCCAATCCTCGATCACGAAGTCACTGTTAAGCGGCGTACCGTTTTCAATTAACTGCTGAATCGCGTTGTGGGCATAAAGCACGCCGTGTTCGTCGGCATAGTAAACAAACACGCGATTGTTGCTGAAGCTGACACGATAACCCTGAGGGTTAATGGTTTTTTGGTGACGATAAATCACGCTGTCACTGTCAATGCGCGCACCCAACAGCGAAGGGCAATAAGAAATGAGCGCGCCAATATCAACGGTCTTAACGGAAAAGCCAGTGGTAAATCTTTTAGGTGCCGGGAAAATCATACCAAACAACTCCTTTTCGGCGCTAAATACAAACGGTGCCGTTTTCGCGCAACGCCAAGCTATCGGCGAGCAATAAATCTGGGGTAAGCAGCTTTTGCCAAGCCATACAGGCTGCTCCCATCGCCGCAGCTTGAGGACCCAAAATAGAAAACTCGATAATTGGTCTCACCATGATAGAGCCGGCGAGGTTTTCACTTTCTTTTCGCAGTGCAGCCGCGAGTTCAGGACCAAACTGCATGCCTTGTCCGCCAATCACGATGCGCTTGATACTGAGCAAGCTGCAAATGTTGACGGCAAGGGTAGAAAATTCTTCGATGATCACACTAGGCGTAGGCTCTGCACCTCGCATCAGCTCTTGGCTGTTAAATTGCCCTGCCATGTGTTGTTCGCCGTAGAAAAGCTGGCGATTCAGCACCACACCCACACCAATACCCAAACGGTGATAAAGCTCTCTTGAATGGTGTGTAGAGAGGAGCACATACAGGAAGTGATCGTAGGGCAAACTGCGTTGCTGCATCAGCTCTCCCCATGCGCCGCAGTTAGCATCGTTATCGATGAACACAGGGTAGGGGAAGTGCTGCTTGAAAAGCGGTGCAAAATTGATGGTAGAGCGTACGCTCAACGCGTGTGAAATCTTCAGTTGGCAAAGCTCTGGGTCAATCAAGCCCGGCATACCTATGCCAATGGCAAGGATCCTTGGAAACAGCGACTGAATGGTTTTGATGCTTGGGACGAGTGCTTCAATCAGCGCTTTGTCGATGGACACCGACGGGTTCAGTGGCAGCATGTCGTGATAAACGACTTGCCCCAAGAGATTCACCACTGACACCTTGAGTGCATCCGAATTCACTTCGACACCCACTAAAACGCCAAACTCAGGGTTAAACACCAAGGAGATCTTGGGTCTGCCACCGCGTCCCGCAACCAGTTGGGGTTGTTCGAACAACATGCCGATATTGACCAAGTGGTTAACTGCTTTCGTAACCGTTGATTTATCAAGGCCCAACTTTGTCGCCATATCAATGCGCGAAACGCCCGGCGACTGCCAGAGGGCATTAACAATTGCGGCGGTGGTGTTAGTGCGACTGAGCTTGATAGACAATGGAAAAGTTTCCGGAGACAACTAAGTTGGTTCTATCTTATTGACAATCTTGGTGAAAACAACAATCCGGTGACAAAACTCAACTCGCTTCACTGTTTGTTTGTGATAAGGAGAAGTGAGTCGAATTAATTTGTTAGCTGTTTCATTTTCTTCTTTATTGAAGCAGTGTCTGAGCGGTTCGGCTTTATGCGGCCAAGGCCTGTCTTCGACCCCCGCCAGTTCTGCAATAAGCGACTGTCGACCAAAAGCGATCAAGAGGATAGTTTTCATCAGAAACTAACCCTGTTGATCTTCGGTTTTGGTTGTTGCCATATTCTTGGATCGGCTATTTGGTTTTCCCATTTGTCGTGATGGAGATAGAGAGGTGTACGATCGCATCGTTACACTGAGTTTACATTTCCAACATTTCAGAAAAGCACCCTGCGTCCCATATTGCTCTGCTGTCACATTTATTCAGCGGTGACTGCGATAGATTGATGTGACGTCATGACAGCAAGGAAGTGTGATGGGCAAAAAGAAAAACACGTCATTGCGGTTAGATGAGAAGACCCTGAAGGCACTCAAAATCAAAGCGATCGAAGAAGGAACCAGTGTTCAGGCAATCATGGAAAACCTCATCGAAGCGTATTTAAAGAAAGCGAACAAGAAGAGTAAAAACGCAGAGTAAAGGCAGGATATGGAAGCGAATTGCGCTGAAGACGCCTCAATAAAATCATTGCAGGGATGCCATTTTCAGTAGAAAAGGAATCACGCTTAAACACGTCGAGTCGATATGTCGATACGCCCAACTTTGCGTTAGAGAAAACTGGGTATTGGTTGCTTCTTGGCCGTGGCGGACAGGCAAAAGCCATCGACCACAATGGCTATGCATGTCACTCGTTATCGTTTTCTTCCACTCGTGACTTTCCCCTTACGCCAAGTGAATTGGCATTTTCGCTTTCTTCTGCTGAAGCACTATCAGAGTCGGTGATTGACGCCGTACGTCAAAGTGATGTTAGGCGACGCTTTATTGCATGGTTTGAAGGTGAAATAGATTACGAGGTCATTAGCTTTCGCGATGACGAGCAGAAGCTTACCGTGCAGCTTCATTGGCTAGTGATGACTTCGGACGCACTGCTGTCGCCCTTTGTCACGGCACACATCAAGCCTCTCCGCGGATTCGATCGCGCCGCAGAGCTTCTTCAGCATTGGCTCGACGTGACGGGTATTTCCCAAGGGACAGTGAAGCATGCGCTTGCATCACATCCACTCGTACCCCAAAAGGCTATCAAAGGTGGCACGAAAGATAACGTCAGTATCCACACGTGGGCGAACAAGCGAGTAAGCAGCCACCTTCAAGCGGCCGCGAGCCAGTTGGAAGGTATTTTTCAAGATATCGACATTCGTTACCTTCATCAGTATCGCGTGCACCTTAGAAAAACGCGTTCTATGTTGAGCTTGTTCAAAGGCGTGTTTGAAAAAAACGCGATGGTGGAAGCAAAGCATCAAACCAAGCGTTTGATGGCTGATACTGGTGCGCTTCGCGATTTGGACGTGTATTTGATGTCCAAGCAAGATTTCTACACCAAGATGCCCGTGACGTTTCATGATGGCCTTGCGGAATTGTTTGAGCTTTTGGAAAGCCGACGCGCGGCTGCATTACACGACTTTCAAACCCTTATTGCTTCGGACAAACCACACCAAACGTTGGCTTCGCTGCAAAGCAAAGCGTTAGCCGAGGGGCCAAAGGCAGAGAAACGTGTTCGCGCGTTTGGGCATAAAGAGATTTTGAAACATTACGCTAAAACGGCTGCTATTGGTGCCTCGCTCAGCCATTCATCGCTCGACGAACAAGTCCATGACTTTCGCTTGGCATGCAAAAAGCTGCGATATCTGAGTGATTTCTTTGTTGATGATGACATCAACGAAACGGCGGTGAGCGTTGTCGCTCAGCTCGTGGACCTTACGCGGGTGCTCGGAGAGTTCAATGATTACTGCGTTCAGGCAGACTTTGTGGCTGGGTTAGAACAGGAGCTGAACGCCAGCAACAAGATGACACCAACACTGGCTAAAACATTTGGTGGCATGATGCTCTTGTTTGATCAGGAAAGGACACGCGCGAGAGCGGAGGCGTTATTACAAATCGACGTATTCGTTGCTGCGGAAACAGCGGCGAATTTTAAACACGTATTCGGGAAAAAATAGGGAGAATCCCAATGAAAATATTGGCGTGTTACAGCAATAAAGGTGGCGTTGGCAAGACGGCGAGTGCCGTCAACATCGCGCATTTAATGGCAAAATCTGGCTACAAAGTGCTGCTAGTGGACCTGGATCCGCAAGGCGCATCTTCGTTCTATTATCGCCTTAAGCCCTCAAAGAAACTTCCGAATGACAGCTTCTTTACCCGAGGCGACAAGTTCTACAAATCCATCCAAGCCAGTGATTACGAAAACCTCGATGTACTGCCTGCCAACATGGATTTTCGCGGCTTCGATGTATTCCTGTCTGAAATGAAAAAAGGCCAGTCACGTCTTCGCAAGGTGCTGAAAGGCGTGAAGAAGGAATACGACATCGTATTGCTGGATTGCCCGCCAACCTTGTCGCTACTTTCTGAGAACGTGTTTGAGTGTGCTGACAATATTTTGGTGCCAGTGATCCCAACCACGCTCACTGAGCGGACTCTCGAGCAACTTTACGAGTTCTTTGACGACCAGGGTTATGACAAATCGCGCTTGCTGCCATTTTTCAGCATGGTGCAAAAGAGCAAATCACTGCACAAAGAGACCATGGAACGCATCGCGAACCTTTACCCCGCATTGTTGAGTACCAGTATTCCGTTTGCCACAGATGTAGAGCGCATGGGCGTGAATCGCGCGCCACTGACAGACTTTGGTAAATCAAGCTCTGCTGCCATGTTCTACAACAAACTGTGGCGTGAAATCGAAGCGTTAATCTTTCCAAAGAAAAAAGCGGCCTAAGCAGAAAGCGCAATCCTAGGGTGTCACCAATTACCACGGAAGGGATGACCCCCTAGGTTTTTATCTCGCTTTGATAGCAAAACTATGTAACGACTATCTGTACCTTTGCGGGTGAAGTCTTACATCCTGCCCTTGTTGTCATTTTGTTACTGCGTGATACTCGAGCATCAGGAAACAAAAAGGCTAGGACAAGGATGAATAAAAACGTATGGCTTTTGGCACTTTGCCAAGCCCTGCTGATGAGCGGCAATATCGTTTTAATATCGGTCAACGGGCTCATTGGCCAGCAACTCTCTCCCAGTGATACTTGGGTAACATTACCTGTCTCCTCGCAGTTTGTAGGGCTCATGTTGGCGACCATTCCGGCCTCGCTCATCATGGCGAAAATCGGCAGAAAGAACGGCTTTATGCTGGGCAACGTGATTGGGATCCTCGGTGCATTTTTGTGTGTTTACGCGCTGGGTCAATCTCAATTCTGGCTGTTCTGTTTTAGCACCTTGTTGCTCGGTATCGGTATTGGATTCGGCACCTTGTACCGCTTCGCGGCTATTGAAGTGAGCGCGCCAGATGCTAAAGACAAAGCCATTTCCCTGTCGATGGCTGGCGGTGTGTTGGCGGCCATTCTAGGGCCAAACCTCGCTATTGCCAGTCAGCATTGGTTGCCCGGCACCAATTTCAGCGGCGCGTTCCTCGGTATTGCAGCACTCTATATTCTGTCCTTGGTTGTGCTGCAATTTATTGGTTTGCCCCCTGCGCCAGCTGCCAGTAGCCAACCTGCGCAAAACCCTGCCAGTCACATTATTCGTGCGCCAGGTTATGCCATTGCCGTGTTCTCTGCGGTTGTCGCGTATGCCGTGATGAACCTTTTAATGACGGTCACGCCAATTGCGATGCATAAACACGGCTTCCACTTTGAACAAGCTGCGGTGGTGATTGAATGGCACGTGTTGGGTATGTTCCTGCCTTCATTTTTTACCGGTTCCATCATTGGAAAAATCGGCACGCGCAAGACCATCTTCCTGGGGGCGTTGATGTTTATCGCTTGTATTTTGGTCAACCTTAATGGCGTCTCAGAGTGGCACTTTAGAATTGCTTAGTGCTCTTGGGCGTGGGTTGGAACTTTATGTTTATTGGTGCCACCAGTGAGCTGACACAAACCTACTTACAGCAAGACAAACCGAAGGCTCAGGCGATCAACGAGTTCTCAGTCTTTGGCTGTGTGACGATCACGGCATTGATGGCGGGTAACTTAGAAGTGACGCTGGGTTGGCAAACCCTGAATCTCGTTATGTTGCCGTTTGTATGTCTGGTTCCCATCATCATGTTCTTGTTTAGCCGCACGCCAAAGAAGGCGGAAGCGTAAACAGAAGTGGTCACACATCACATTTTTGTCGAGGTGCTATCTTTACTGAACCACCTCAGACAAAGATGGAGTGTTTATGGAACTCGAAAATGAACACGGCGAAAAAATGCATTTGGCGGACGATCTCACTTTAAAAGAGATGGTCGATATGGGATTGCTGGTGGTGCTGTCTGATGCAAACGACAGCAGCGAGGATTGCTGGATCCCAACTGATCCATTGGAGTAGCCCAAACCGAGTGCTTTGTACTCAAAGCGACACGGTTCAATGTAAGTTTTATGTCTGGAAAGCCCCAAAAAACGGGGCTTTTCTTGATCTTGCTACCTGCGCCGTATTACCTTGATGCGGTTATGATTAAAATCGGCTTTTTTCGTAGCCCGATGAGAGGGTTATTCTCAAACAATCTAAGGCCTTAACCTTCAGGTTGACTGGGTATTCGCCCTATTTCAATAAGGATGTCTCATGAAATTGTTTGTATTTGACCACTGCCCATACTGTGTAAAAGCCATGATGGTCGCGGGCATGAAAAAGATGGACGTCGAAAGAGTTTATCTGCAAAACCATGATATCGACGCACGCATTGAGAAGGTCGGCGCAAACTTGGTGCCTATTCTGCAAAAGCCAGATGGCGAGTACATGGCAGAAAGTCTGGATATTGCGGCTTACCTTGATGCATTCGACGGTGCACCAGTGCTGAAAGACAGCGAGTTCAGCCAGCGTATTGCTGCATGGATGGAAGTGGCGGGCTTCTATGGCTCTCGTTTGATTTATCCGCGTTGGATGATGATTGAACTGCCTGAATTCCAAAGTGATGACGCAAGAGCGTGGTTCATCGAGAAAAAATCAGCCATGATCGACATGACCTTTGATGAGGCTTTCGCGAACAGCGAAGAGTATATCGCGAAGCTGAACGTTGAACTTCTGAAGCTGGACTGGTTGGTGCTGCCATCCCAGCGTGGCAATACCCTAAGCTACGACGACATCAATCTGTTCCCATTCCTGCGTAACTACACCGTGATTAAAGGTCTTCGTTACCCAGGCATCGTGCGCCAGTACTTGGACGAAGTGTCTGAACTAACCGGCGTGAAGCTATACGACGCGGTTGCCGTGTAATCAATACGCACGAAGATAAACGAAAAGGCGCACATTGCAGTGCGCCTTTTTTCTGCCTCAACGAAGCTTTTTGTACTTCTACGAATCTTTTTCTACGTCTAAGAAGCTTTGGCTTTACCCAATACGCTGTCGTTTAAACGTAGATTTTCATTCCGAATAGCACATTGGTACTTGAGTAGCCGTGAGGCAGGTCGTCGTAACGAACGTCAGCCGTAAAGCCTACCGCATTGAACGGACGCATTTCAAAGCCGGCTGAAATGTATGGCGACAGCCCTGAGTATTTATGCGCTGTCACATCGTGATAGCTGCCGTCTTCACCTTTTACGCGAGCATACTCAGACACAGTGCCATAGCCCGCACCGCCAGACGCATAGAGGCTCAGAAACGAATTGACCGGATAGTTGCCGCGTACGCCGACAAAGTAGTTGTCAAAATCGGCAGACTTATCGCTGAAAAGTTGAGAGAAAACAGGGAAGGCACCCGCTCCCATCATACCGGCCTCAAGGTCAACGCGCTGAGACAACGAATGTGAATAGTTAAGCTGCAGACTCAGTAACGTATCGTCTGCACTGTTGGTTCTATACCCTTCGATATAACCGCCACCGGCTTTGATATCGATACTGTCAGCGTGTGCTTGAGTAGAAAGGGCGAGAAGTGCCGCAGCGATAACGCGCATGTTTTTCATAGTGTGCTCTTTATGTCGATGAAAAATTTGGGCTGGCGACAAAAAGGGGAAGCTAAATGTGTAACGCCAGAAACGTGCGACAGTATGAGAGCAAGAGTCTGAACAAAGCCTGAATAGAAAACACTGTTCGATTTAATGCATGTAAAGCTGAACATACAGTTGGTTAAGCCAGTTCAAACAAAAAAGCCGAACTAAATAGCTCGGCTTAAAGAATTCACTGAACCAGATTACAGGTACATCTTCGCCAGTTCTGATGGCTCAACTTCCTTGCCTTCCAAGTCAGCATTCCAGTTGGTACCAACCAGCACGCCGTCTTCGTCAAGGGTGATCAGCCAATCTTCAACAAACACATCAAGAGGGATTTCAGTTACCGTGAACTCTGCCCACTCTTCCACGTTATGACGTTCAGCGTCTTCTTTTGCAGACCAAAAAGGCATAACTTCACTGTTTTCGAACTCGGTAGAGTCAACTGCCAGCCAATCTTCTTCTTCATTCTGAAGACCCCAAACAACGTTAGTACGCTTGGTTTCTTCGACAAAAAGCATCAGGTTTGCTTGGATATCTGCGGTTAGTTTGGTCATTTACTTAATCTCTTGAGAGTTAACCCGTCTAGAGTATCACTTATCGCAACAATGCGCTGCTGTCGTTACGCTTAAACCCTCAAAATTCAACGTTTGGCAGCGGTTTCTTTGTCAAAAGCTGGCGGAGTGTTTCCAATCCTTCTTCGAAGGTTGCTCTCGATGCGATCGCCATCAGCGACAAACGAACATGTTTGTCTTCTTTACCATTTGCTGAAAAATGCACGCCGCTGCTCAACGTAATGCCCTCTTTTTTTGCTTCCGTAGTAAAACGCTCAGCACTCCAATGCGGCGGTAAAGGCAACCAAACATGGAAACCCGAAGGCGTTTGTTCGAATGGCCCCAAGATATTCTCAGTCATGCGTTGGCGTGCTTTTGCTTCGCTTCGCTGGCCTTCTGCGAGCGTGAAGGCGGTATTGGAGTCAATCAACTGCGTCGCGACCATAAAGTTCAGCGGAGAGGCTAGCCAAATCTCAGCGCGGATATGCGCGTTCAGCAGCGGGATCAAATGAAGAGGGGCTTTGATGTAACCACAACGCATCGCAGGGCTGATCGCCTTCGACAGGCTAGTGAGGTAAATACCTTTATCAGGGATGCGAGAGGAAATAGACGTTATGACTTCATCGTTCAAAAACGCATAAATGTCATCCTCCACCAAGTATGCGGAAGATGTCGCCATAACTTTTGCTATTTCAGCTTTTCGCTTCTCACCCATCGTTATTCCAGTTGGGTTTTGATGAGACGGCAGCGTGATGACGAGCTTGGGTTTATCGGTTTTCAGCACGCGCTTTAACGCTTTTGGACACAAACCTTGTGCGTCCATCTCGACAGGCACAACGTTGCGAGACGAAAGCTCTGCAACGGCCAAGATTCCCGGATAGGTGAGACTCTCTGCTGCGATAACATCACCCGGTTGTGTCAGTGTGTTGATCACCAAAGATAAGGCTTGCTGTGCGCCGCTGGTGAGCAAAGTATTCTCAATGCTGGCATCTGTGACACCAAATCGCTGGAGCCATTTTACGCCAGATTGGCGATGTGCTTCGTGGCCAGATTGCTCTGCATAGGCAAGCAGAGAAACATCCAGCGTTTCTGTTGCGTCACGGTAAGCTTGGCGAACTTGGCGTAGATTAAGGTGAATGCAGGGCTGCAAAATCGAGAAGTTAAAGCCTTCTCCATCTTTTGCTTGGATTGCTGTGCTAAGTGCAGAAGGGCCAATAACAAAGGTGCCGCGTCCAACGAAAGACTCAACGCGTTTCAGCTCTGCAAGCAGTTTGTAGGCTTTAGAAATGGTCACTGGAGTGGTGTTGAATTCTGCGGCTAACTCGCGGTGTGGCGGCAGTTTGGCATTGGCGGGATACACACCTTCATCAATGCGCGCCTCGATTAACTGTGCGATATCCCTGAATTTCGCTTCACTCACACCGAACTCCTTTGGCTCATGTATCCGTTCTCTGCATTAACAAGATTATGACCTTATCGACACTGTTTTGAAATAGTTTAATTGAAAGAAATGATTTATTGACATATGTCAATTGCTGCAATTATAGTCATCACACGTTGGCGAATTGGCAAACAACGATTAACGTATTACCGAATCACGAAGGAGGAGAAAAATGGAAAACACGAAGTCGCATTTGTAGGTCTGGGCGTAATGGGATACCCAATGGCAGGCCACCTCCTTCGCGCAGGATTTGATACCACGGTATACAACCGAACCGCAGCAAAAGCCGAAGCATGGGCGAACCAACATGGCGGCGCACACGCGCTGACTCCGCGAGAAGCGGCAGAAGGTTGTGAGTTTGTATTTGTATGTGTGGGTAACGACAACGACGTTCGCAGCGTGATTTACGGTGACGACGGTGTACTGGCGTCCATGAAGCCGGGCAGTATTCTCGTTGACCACACCACGACGTCAGCGGAGTTGGCAGAAGAACTGGCAAAAGCTTGTGCTGAAAAAGGGGTGAGCTTTATTGATGCCCCAGTGTCAGGCGGACAAGCGGGCGCAGAAAATGGCGTATTGACCGTAATGTGTGGCGGCAGCGAAGACGCGTTTGCAAGAGCACAACCTGTGATTGATGCATTCGCAAAATCCGCAGTGCTGCTGGGCGAGAATGGCCAGGGTCAACGCTGCAAGATGGTTAACCAAATCTGTATTGCCGGTATCCTGCAAGGCTTGAGTGAAGCACTGATCCTCGCCCAAGCGTCTGGTCTAAACATTGAACAAGTGACCGACGTGCTGAAACATGGTGCTGCTGGCTCTTGGCAGATGGAAAACCGTGCAGTGACGATGGCACAAGACAAGTTTGATTTTGGTTTCGCGATCGATTGGATGCGCAAAGATTTGGGTATCTGTCTGGATGAAGCGTCGCGTCATGGGTTGGACTTAGCACTGACAAAAAACGTAGACAGCAAGTACGAGGAACTGCAACAAAGAGGTTTCGGTCGCATGGATACCTCTGTCCTTATCAAAGCCAACAAAAAATAGTTTTAAACAAGTCAGATATGCACGAACGGGCTCACAGATGTTGAGCCCGTTTTCTATACAATGGATATTCTCATCAATTGGCTCTATCCCTGATTTTATGGGGCTTTAGCAAATGCGGTTTCGTGATCGGATTTCAACAAGGAGTAGCTGTGGATTTGTTGTCTGTTGTAGTCGGTATTGGCCTTGTGCTTTTCTTCTATTTCGTTGTTTACTCCAAGCCGCAAGATGATGAGTGGAAAAAACTCCCTTCCTTTGAGGAATACCTCGACGATCACCCTGAATGTGAAACCGATGATGTGAAATGCGTTACCTGCTTTTCCTGCGGTTCGGATAACGTCGACATCGTTCCTGTCACCACCGATGGCGATCCGCGCCAAAAACATGTCTGTTCAGTCTGCAAAAAAGCCTTGTTTAAGACCAAAGGCAAAATTTGGTGGGCAGAAAACAACTAGCAATGAGTGGGTAAAAACGAGTGCTGTATGATGCAAAAACAGTCGATAGGACGTGATTAGCCATTCATGTGAAAGCAGTTGCACCTCGCAAATGTTGTCATCAAAAACCGCTCAAGAATGAAGCATGTCGTAGTTTGGCAAGCTGTTGAATGACAGACTATTTCGATAAACCCATAGTGGATAAACCATTAATCCAGCAGGGTTTTATCACCATGACACTCACTCCCAATAAACTGTTTATCTTCGGTATGCTCTTATTGAGTGCTTTAGCGATGCCATTTGCACAAGCGGCGGACGACATCAAAGGCGTGAATCTCCTTCATACGGCAAATTGGCGTGCGGCGACTGATGACTTTGGCTCTAGCTTTAAGGCATCTAATCCTCTCGTCCAGAATGAAGAGATCGCGGTTGAGTTCACCATGTCTGCAAAGCAAGAAGGCAAGCGCTGGCCGTTTGTTGAGCTGGTTTGCGCGACTGAAACGGCGTTGACGGGTGTCTCTAACCTGGAAATTACCTATCGCTCGGAATCTGACGTGTCAGTGAAATTCTCTCAATCTGATTTTGGCTCAAAAGGTGACGGCTCTTATGCGCATTATCAAACCGTTATCCCTGCATCTGATGAATGGGTAACCATCAAACTGCAAGCCAGCGAATTCAAACAACCAAGCTGGGCACCAGAAAGCACCAAGAAAATCGCACTGAATTTATCTAATGTGGAAGATATTTACCTGTCTCCGAAGCTGAACTTTGAAACAGGTGAAACGAGTACACTGAGAATTAAAAGTCTGCGAGTGCTGTAATTCAGTACACTGAAAAGGCACAAGTAAGAAAACAAAAACCGCGTTGAGAAACGTGGTTTTTGCGTTTTAGAGGACGAGTAAAATGCGGCTGAAAATTAGGGCAAGGTTAATCGCGGCTGTATTTCTTTCTTATTCGGATCTGCTCTTCGTTTATCTTTTTCAGCTCCAACCCGTGATGAAGGCGAACGATTAATTCATTTTCTTCTCGCCTAAAAGGTTTGCCTTGAATTTCGACCTCAGAACCGTCCTCAAACTGAATAATGCCAGCGATTATCCGGCCATCTACAACCTGAGTATCTTCTTTTACCAAGAGGCGAACGCCTTGTTCAGAGATCTCACACACAGGGAACTTGTCGCCTTCTGCTAAGAAAATAGGCCGCTCGTTCTCGTTATAACGGAGCCTAAAAAATTCACGATTCTGTTGGTTTTCTTCTTCGTCTTTTTCCATCACAGTGATTCGCTTCTCGTCTTCAGTTGGCATGAAATGAATGCTTCATCTTTAACTTTAGCAACCCATTGCATAAAGTTACTGACTTCTTAAATCTTGGTGAGCAACGTCGTATTTCAACCGCTTGGCCGATTGAGTATCGCTTAAAAAATTCAATCTGAAGAAAACAAAAAGCCACGTTTTGAAACGTGGCTTTTTAGTGTAAAAGGATGCCAATTGAAGCTATTTTCATTGCTTCTTGTCGACGTCACCCACCACGCCTTCGTGGGAAAGGTCACCTGAAAGCTCTGCGGTGATTTCTGCGAGGCTCTCTTTTTCAGCCGCCACGATTTTGCCGCTAACCGCATCCACTTCTACTTCATACGCTTGCTCGCCAGAGCGCACAAACACGTCCCACTGCGTATCAGGCTCGTCAAAACGAATGCCCAATACTTCCACGCCAACCTCTGCCAGTGCAGCCTTGATTGCTGCTTCTTCGCTAATGATTTTTGCATCTGCCGCGTAGCTAGAGACGCTGAACATGCCCACAGATGCCAAAAGTGCAGTACCTAAAATCAGTTTTTTCATTTGTCTGTCCTTAACTTCAGTTTCACAACAAATCGATGGAACCATGACGTGTCGAAAGCGTTGAGTATCTGCGAGTTATCTCTAAATAGACATGCAACGCCTTACATCAGTGATAGCAGGTTAAGGTGAGGGATGTGAAAAAAATGTGAAATTCATCCAACTCAAAACATAAAGGGAACAAGATGATTAAGGTTTTCTAATTAGCATTATAAATGTTCTAATTAGCCCTGACGTGAATATGATAGCGATCCATAAAAAAGTAAGAATGTCATCATTTTTTATTTTGTCCCATATGCTATTTTTAATTATAATATCTTCTGATTTGTATCGCTGTATTACCCCCTCTTGCCCAGTAGACTGGTAAGATGTATACATGTACTGTCCTCTTTTAAAATGTACAAAGCCTGAGCTTTGTGATTCTGGAAGTTTAACTAAGAATTTATCTCCCATCTTCAAAGGCCTGGGCGTGTTTTGATAGTAATCATTAGAGAATATTCTCTTGTCTGATATTGTAACAGAGCCTGATTTAAGAATTGCATTGTTAGTGGTGTTTTCATTTACTTCAGTACCTAATTCAATAACTCCGTCAATTAGGAATATACTCTCTAATGAATTATCAATCTTTAGTGCGGCACAATCAGAAAGCATTATTTCAGCTGTGTTTGTTATTACCCTTCCTGAACTGGTGTCTGATTCGCTATTAAGATAGATTACTAAGGTCTCGCTTAAATCATTGATGAATTCAATGGTGGAATAAGGATTTATAAATACTGAGCCTGAGAAACTAATTTCACTGTCTTTTGAGCAATTGTCATACAATCTCCCTTTTTCTATTTCCCATGTGGGATAATTACCGTTTTTATGGGGAGATATTTCAATATAGTTGGTTTTTGCTTCAATTGTAAATAATGATTTCTTTCCTGATAAATACGGTGAAGTATGCCATGTAGTATAGAATATGAGAAGTATGAGTAATGTAAATAGCGATATGGCGATTATTTTATGGGTGTTTCTAGACTCTATAATCGAAGTGATATTTTCGGTGATGAGGCTGAGTTTTTTTTTGAGCTTATAATGGTCCATATTTAATTTATTGCTTCCAGTTTATCTTGGTTTGATAGTTTGGTATCGAAGATAATTTTTTTCTTTTTATTTCAAGGCTGTTTTTTAATTTATTCTTCGGTACTGTGCATATTTTGTCATAAGCTATATTATAATTCCCTTTCAACTTTATACATTTGACCTTAAAGTCATGTTCTTTTATTGTTGGTATATGGATTACATCGCTTCTTGCATTGCTTCTTAAATAAATGTGTACATTTTCTCCTTTGTTAAGGTTACTCCAGCTTGCGATGTACTCAATACCAGTTTCGTTACAATCCGTAGTTGAGACTGACTTTGCACGTATCGCTAATTGACTAGAACTAAATTTCCGAAGCTTATCAAAGTGAGCTGTAGGGAAGGGGAGTGCAACAAGGCCATTTTCACTAGGCTGATTGTATAACTTATAGATTAGTTCTGCTTTGTATACACCATCCGCGCTGTTAATATTTACACAAACATTACTACTTATAGGCTTTTCACTAAATAAATATATATTCCTTTCGTTAAATTGGCTGGAATCTTGTATTCCTTTGAAGTAATTGCCGGATACCTTTACTTTTTGGTCCATGAATTCCAAAAAATGATAAATGGTTGCCTCTTCAGATTTTAGCTGAAATGAAAATAATATTAATACTATTGCAATAATTCTCATGGCAAAACCTTTATAATAATTGTTTATGTTTTCATGCATGGTGATTCATATTCTCTCTAATTTTCTTTAATATGAATTTTA
>NZ_LNTY01000031.1 GCF_001559595.1 Enterovibrio coralii
TAACGAATGACATGGATTCCCCCTCACGAGGATTTGCCACACTTAGGTGTTGCTTTAAATACCGGAGGTAACCATGTCTTCTCAATTCTTTTGCGGCGTTGACCTCGCCAAACACCACTTTTCTCTGCACGCTGTTGATGACCGAGGTAAGGTCATCCTTCATAAATCCGTCTCTCGCGCTAAACTGCTGACTACATTAGCAAATATGCCAACCATGCGTATAGGTATTGAAGCGTGTTCTGGAGCGCATTATTGGGCGAGAGAGTTCATCAAATTAGGTCACGAAGCCCGTATCATGGCCGCCAAGTATGTCGGCCCTTACCGCACAAAAGGTAAAAATGACCTCAATGATGCCGTCGCTATCTGTGAGGCAGTTCAGCGTCCTGCCACCCGATTTGTACCTGTTAAATCACCTGAACGACAGGCGATCCTTTCTATTCATAGAATGCGTGAACATTGGGTTCAGGAGCGCACTGCTCTTATTAATCGTATTCGTGCTTTACTCAGTGAGTTCGGTATCATCTTCTACGGGGCGAGCCGCCGTACAACGTGAAGTACCGCTTATTCTCGAGGCCGCTGAAAACGGCCTTCCTGATATTGCACGTGCCGTCTTGGCGGATTGCTTTGAACACCTTCAGACATTGAACCAACGTATCGACGACACTGAACTGTGCTTTGATATGGTGACCAAATCCAGCCCCAATGCACAGCGTATTCTCAATGTCCGAGGCATCGGGCCTCAAACCGCTACAGCCATTATTGCTACCATTGGAAAAGGTGAGCAGTTCGACTCCGGCAGAGACTTTGCTGCTTGGTTGGGATTAGTTCCTAAACAGTATTCAACAGGCGGTAAACCTCGCCTTGGACGCATTAGTAAACGGGGCGACAAGTATCTACGAACCTTGTTAGTTCACGGCGCGAGAGCTGTCATAACTAACTTGGGAGAAAAACAGGACAGGCTCAGTGTCTGGGGACGAAGCATCCTTGAACGACGAGGGATGAACCGGGCCATTGTCGCGCTGGCAGCAAAGAACGCCCGCATTATCTGGGCACTGCTACACAACCAAACTAAGTATCAAGACTACGCCGCCTGAGCAAGAGGCGGCGCAGGGAAACACACCAACCGGGTCATTGCAAACGCAGCTGATGAGGATAGGTTAAGACCATTTGCAGAGAGCCTGTTAATGCGGCGGGCACATTGATGCCTTCTAACGAATTAGGCACTGCAACCGCGTAATGTCATCAGGGCCATGACGTGAGTCAGCGAAAGGCCGAATGTAGAGCGGCAGTCCAAAACCCATCTCCAAAAGTCTAGCGGATGTTTGACGAACGGGGGAATCCATGTAGCCCA
>NZ_LNTY01000032.1 GCF_001559595.1 Enterovibrio coralii
GGCTTTTGGGAGAAAAAATGAAAGTATCACTAAATGCAATTAAATTAATTTATCCTCCTATCTCAAATAGATTCGCAGATCATTTATGGGAAAACAATCAAGAAGTAAGAAAGCAACTTACAGATAGTCATTTATATATGCTTGCTCAGAGGCAGCAATTGTATTTTGAGAGCTATACTTATGACGTTGACTCGGCATCATTTAATTTCACGCTTGTTTGTGGCGATCTGAAGTATGAAAACTTATCTGTAGATCTATCTGAGTTCTTAGTTGAAGATGACATGCGTCTTGAGGCAGGGCAGCAGCACATACGTATTTATCCAGCGTCAGTTGATGTGTCAGCAGAAGAGCCGACATATTGGGCTACAACCGATAAATTGTTATGGGATCACAGTAAAGAGGTCATCACAATCCAAGGAGATTTTGATGCTAAAGCGATATCAACCTTTTACCTCTATTACGTAGGTATATCAAAAAGTAATGATAGCTTTACGCGCCTATTTAAAAATGGGCATAAAAATAGAACGAAAATTTTATCAAATGAGATGCAATTTTCTGGTAATGCACGTTTATCTGATGAATTGATGATTTTCTTCTTTGACTGTGAAGAAACAATGGTAAAACAGTATGACTTGGATGAAATTGAATTTAATATCCCGAACTTAAATAATAAAATTGACATCATATCAGACGCAGAAAAAGCTTTTATTAAAGTATTAGATTGTAAATATAATACGGAGAAGTATAAAAACTACCCTCAGTGCTTAGATGGGCTATATGATAAAGGACTAAAATCTTACTCTTATCATATTGACGATGATCTAAATTTTATTGCTCCTAAAGCTACAATAAAAGGAAGCTCAAATATCTTTATGGAGCAAGATTATGACTTTATATTGATATCTGGTGAAAATGTTACCTTGTTTAAAGGTCAAGATATCGTCGAAGAACAAGCCTAACAAAGCCATCAATACGACCACTAACGCTCGGCATTTTAGGTCTGAATCGGTTTTAGTGTTTTCGGTGGTCTATCAACATCATTGTAATGCGTTGTGGCGTATTATGGCAGGCGTTAGGCACAGGGTCGAAAGTGGAACTACAACAGTTAAATCAACGCCGACTTAAATGCTTACTCGAACATGGTGGTATTGACTCAGAATTGACGTTTTGTGAAGGCTCTGTGCCACCAAAACATGTTCTGATTCGATCTTATGAGCAACTTCAAAGCTCAAAATCTTCCTTCTGGTCTTTGCCCTACATGATATCGGTGGACAAAAATGTCGTCGGTTTTTGTGGCTTCAAAGATGAACCACAAGATGGTGAGGTGGAAATTGGATACAACGTTTCACCACATAAACAGGGTCGAGGATTTGCGAAGTTAGCCGTCAATCAGCTATGTCGTTTAGCTTTTAATGCAAGTTCAATTGAACGTGTTGTTGCCTTGATTTCACCGACTAACATCGCTTCGTTGAACGTTGTGCGAGCCAACAACTTTATTTTCATTGGTTTTGTTGTCGATAGCGACAATGAAAAATTGGAAAAATGGTCGCTAAAACGGGCATCTTTTGCCTAACAAATTCTTCAAGAGGCACTGTCAACTACCAGCGTTTCCAGTCCCAATGGGCCACAGTGGTAAAGGCCGTTGTGTTTAAGTGCCGGGTTAATGCGTCACCAGCCCCTTAGGCGGACGTTAGCTCTAAATTGAATCTCATCATAACGTTAATTATCTATCATGAATTCGCTGTTCTCTATGTGCATTAACTTCAGGAGGTAGTATGAGCAAAAGGTTTTGCGAAGTATGTGGGAGCGACACCGAACATAAAGAAGTCATGAAACAGAAGCCATCGAAGTACGGTAAGTCTAAAAAAGAGCAGTTCAAAGCATTTCTAGATGGCTTCTTTAGCAGCTCTTCTACTTCTATACCCGGAGGCGCTTCTCTTGAGTTAACAGATAGGTACATAGTTTGTGCTATTTGTGGCAAAGCGACGAAGGAAAATCATGGTTCGGAGTTTCAATGAGTCACCCGCTTGATAACGACCTAACAAGCGAATGCACGACGAGCGTTTACTCGTGGCACATTTTTCATAGAAACGCTGTGATTAAGACACTCCAATTAGTTTGGGCTGGTACAAGCCTGTTATTCGAACGTTATATCATTGAGGTAGTAAACCTTGAGTGAATGGGATGCTGTAGCAGCCTTAGTTGACTTTAACCTAGAAATTTCCGTTAGTGATTTTTTAGCGTCCGTTCCAGTTGGGGCTAAAGTACTGGATTTTGGCTGCGGCTATGGTCGTGTTACACATCAAATTGTCGAACTCGGTTACAGCAATGTAATTGGCGTTGATTCCTCCAAAGAAATGATAAGTAGAGGATTGAGTGAATATCCTCTACTTGATTTGCGCTATTTGTCTAGTGACGTTCTACCTTTCTCCGATAATGAATTTGATTCGATAGTGACGTGTGCTGTGTTTACATGCATACCTGAACAAAACACTCGTGAAAAAGTGCTTCGAGAGTTGAGACGAGTACTCAAGCCTAATGGTGTTATTTACTTAGCGGAGTTTTGTTCCGAACACAGTCGTCGTTTTGTGTCGGGGGCTGGTGTTTCGATGTGGCATAGCGAAAAGAGGGAACTTGAAACTTTGCTTGTGGATTTTGATATTAAAACGTCAAGATTAGTTGAAACATCAACCATGTCAGGTGTAGCAAGTTTGGCTAGTCATATCATCGCGAGAAAAGTCATCTAACAAGCGAGGTTTACTCGTGGCGCATTTTTCATCGAAACACTGAAATTCAGGCGTTTCAAACAGTTTGGTCTAGTAAATGCCCTTTATAGTGAAGTTATTTGACACAGAGGATATATGGAAATTTCACTGCTAGCTGATCATCCCGATTACGCACCTAGAATAGCTAAATGGTACTTTGATGAGTGGGCGCATATTGCCCCAAATATCACTGAAGAAATGGTGTTGGAAAAAGTCATCGAGAAATCTAAAAATCGTGACCAGATACCATTGGCTCTTGTCGCGTGTTTGGACGGTGAATTAGTAGGCGTTCTGGAACTTAAGTTTCGCGAAAATAAAAACTACCCTGAATATGAAAATTGGATCGGCGGTGTGTTTACAAACCCTGCTAATCGAGGGCAGGGAGTGGCAAGTCAGTTACTTAAGAAAGCTAAAGAATTGGCAATGGATTTGGGTGTGCAGGATTTATATTTACAGTGTGAGAGCTTCAATACTCCACTGTATTTAAATCGTGGTTTCAAAGCGTTACACCAAGCTCAACACCATGACGTAGAAACAACGATAATGGTGTGGCGAGCAGCCACACAACAGAGCGTTTAAGGCGGACGTGTTCCCACAATGGGTGAAATAGAGTGATTGCGCCGCTCATAGCTTAGCTGGGCGTCACATTACAAAGGTGAAGAATGCTGAGCTTATTTCGGCCAAATCGAATCATTTATACCTCAAAGAGCGTTGATGAGGTCATGGAGAGACTTCAAGGCATTTATCGCCACCATGTCAGTAGAACTAAGTATCTTGAAGTACTTCGCCGTGGCACTAGACTCTCAACTTATATTTTCACAAAAGTGTAGCTTCCGCCCAGCTCAAATACTCTATATCCAAGGAAGTTTGGGTATCCGAAACCGAGACGGGGACGGAGGTTCATATAAAGACCAGACCCATTATCTATGCTTGGGGCTTCCCCCTTCTTCTTTGCACAATGCTACCTTTTGTCATACCGAGCTATGGCGTTGCTGGCTTTTTGATCGTTTTATTGCCGTTGCTTATTTTGGATCTCTTGTTTTTGTTTAGATCAACCAAGGAGAACAAGAAGTTGGATGCGCTAATTGATATGAGCGCGCAGTAACCTAATGAGGCTAAAACGAATGGTTAAAGCTCGTTGTCCAAATTGCAATTCTCCAACACCAGAGCTTCCTGCTTCCGGCGTTTGCAAACAATGTGGCAGTTTCTCAACAGACTGGTTCATATATGATTGGCCAGCTTTTGTTAGGTTCAAACGGTATCACGTTGTACTTAACTGGATTGTTTTGGCAATGAGTCTTTTATCGTTATTGGGAAATGTGTACTTTGGTATGGCGAGTATAGGCTTATGGATAGCCTCGTTGTTCTCTTTTCCTGCCATATATGATTTATCTAATTCGTATAAAGCACTCAAGAGTGAGTCGAATTATCAAGGTCACAGATCTAAAGATGTCACTTCTTGGATTCCCTTGATATAGCAAGCTAATAATCAAATCACCGGTACATTTACTCGCGGCGCAACTTTCCTAGAAATGCAGTGATTTAGACACTTTAATCAGTTAGGGCGAGTAAACGCGCATTTTGTTAACGTTATCGATAATGAACATGGAGGTTAATCGTTTTGGGTAAGCAATTTTCGGAGTTATCCGATAAACACATCGAGTTTATCGAAAAGCAAAAAATCTACTTTGTCGCGACAGCGGTAGAGAATGGCAGCGTAAATTTATCACCTAAAGGCGGAGACTCACTGCGGGTTATCAACTCAAAGCAAATAGCGTGGTTGAACCTCACTGGAAGTGGCAATGAGTCAGCATCACATGTCATTCAAAATCCAAGAATGACAGTGATGTTTTGTGCATTTGAGGGTTCTCCGCTCATCCTACGTGCATATGGTCAAGCAACCGTTTTACACGCGAAAGACGAAAGGTGGGATACGTTTGCTCCGCTATTTCCGAAAAGTGTTGCCGCCAGACAAATCTTTGTTCTAGATGTTGATTTGGTTCAGTCTTCCTGTGGCATGTCAGTGCCTTACTTTAGCTATGAAGGTGATCGCGATGACTTAGCTAACTGGTCAACCAAACAAGGTAAAGAGGGCATTGAGAAGTACTGGCTCAAAAAGAACCAAAAGAGTCTCGATGGCTTTGAAACTGAAATTGCGAAAAGGTCTGGCTTGGACGTAGAGTAAACAAAATCGTTTTCATCACCGCTGGCATAACGATAAATTTAGGCAGATTTAAAACGCTTGGCATTTTATGTGTGAATCAGCTTTTGTGTTTACAGCACAATGGGCTAGGTGTGTGGTAGCGTAATACGAGTTTTGCTTGAGCAGTTTTATACATTCCCAAAGTTTGTGTTAACAGGATCTTGGTATAGAGCAATGCGAATTACACAATCCTAATATGTCGTTCAAGGAGGAACGGTGTTTAAAAAGAGTCACATCTATTTTCGTATCCAGAAAGGTGAGGTGCATGTTTCTCAGGTGGAGAGTGGGAATAGCGCAAAGAAATTTTGTACTGCCTTGTCGCACCCACGCACGTTGATGGGGGATTTCTTTGCGATAGAATCCTGCTTTAAAGAAGCCTTTACCGAAGTTATGCCTAAATCATGGCTTTCCCTTTCACCGATAGCGATCGTTCAACTGCTCGAAACTTATGACGGCGGCTACACAAATGTAGAAATTAAGGCATTTCGTGAGGCCGTATTAGGAGCAGGTGCCCGACAAGTCTTCTTTGCGGATTCAAACGACGTGTTATCTCCATCTGATATCCAAAACAGAAATTTCAACGAGCTTAAAAGTGCGTAGCAACGGACTTACAATGCCTGGCTTATCACTACCTGAGCTTTCAACGTATTGAGAATAAGAAGGATTAGCAGGTTTTGGTAGTTTGGTAAGGTCCGTTGCCATTTCGCTATCAGACAGGAGAGAAACTGAAATATGTCAATTCTCAGCTATTCAACTATTGGTTCTGGGCCGGAATATGTAGTCGTTTTACATGAGTGGTTGGGCGACCATTCGAACTATGAGCCAGTGATAACTTATCTAGATACTCAAAAGTTTACGTGGATCTTTGTTGATTTAAGAGGTTATGGCGATTCAAAAGAATTATCAGGTGAATATACTTGTGAAGAAGCATCAGAAGATGTTCAACGATTAATAGATAAACTTGGAATTCACAGCGTCAACCTTGTAGGGCATTCAATGTCAGCCCTAGTGGCTCAAAAAATTCTGGTTGATAATCCTCTTTTACTTAAAAAACTAATCTTGGTCACTCCTGTTCCAGCATCGGGTATCCAAATAAGTGAAACAGATGCAGACGAGCTTCGAACTAGTGTTTTTGAACATTCAAAAATTCGTCACCTCATCAATCTAAGAACGGGTAAAAGATATAACTCCTCATGGCTAGATGCCAAATTGATGCTGGCAACCAAAGCGTCAACGCCAAAGGCCAGAGCGGGGTATTTGGAGATGTTTTTAAACACGGATTTTTCTAGCCAGCTTTTAGGATGCTCCTCACCCGTTCGCGTAATCGTCGGTAAGCATGACATCCCTGCATTTCAGCGGGAAACAATCAAAAAGTTATTTTCGCAATGGTACAAAGATCTTGTGATTGTTGAATGTAAAGAATCAGGGCATTACCCAATGCTGGAATGCCCAGTCTTTTTTGCGAGTATGCTGGAAAAATTCGTGACTGAATCGTAGGTTTGTTTACATTTTTGTTATTAATGAATACCAAGTGCAGTCGACGAGGACTAGCCTGCACGAGAGAACAGAAACAACACAAGGAGAGTAAATGGTCGTATACGGAGATATGCAGTCGGGTAACTGCTTAAAGGTAAAACTCATCCTGTCATTCCTTGGTATCGAACACCAATGGATTCACGTCAACATCCTCGAAAACGAAACCAAGACCTCTGAGTTTCTTGCCATCAATCCCAATGGAAAAATACCGGCCGTAATGCTTGATGATGGTCGTACCCTGAGCGAATCAAACGCTATCTTGGGTTACTTTGCAGAAGGTACAGACTTTCTGCCGCTAGACGTTTACCAAAAAGCCAAAGTCTATGAATGGCTATTCTTCGAACAATATTCCCATGAACCTTATATCGCTGTGGCTCGGTTTATCCAAAAGTACCAAGGTATGCCAGAGAGCAGGGTAGAGGAATACCAATCGCTCCAGGCTGGCGGCAATAAAGCACTAGCTTTGATGGAACAACAACTGTCTACGTCGGCTTTTCTCGTTGGTGAGCAACCGACCATAGCGGACATCGCGTTATACGCGTACACCCACGTGGCTGACGAGGGCGGATTTAACCTTTCAAATTACCCCAACATTCAACGCTGGATAGCGGCAATCGCTGCGAAGAAAGGTTACATCGGTATGCAGGGGTAACTTACCAAGAACAGACAAGATGTAACAGCGGCTGAATCTCGCCTCACGTTAAACCTTCTTGTCACAAATAGCTTGGCGCATTTTGTATTCAACGAAATGCGACCAAGCTTTTTTATTCAATTCGTTTTCGGTTCGAAGGTGCGCAGTGTTAAGAGTTATGGAGAACGCAGTGTTCGTAAGAAAAGCCACCAAGCAAGACGCAAAAACCTTGTTCGCATTCCTTGAGCAAAAGGCTGAATTTGACCGCAGTATGAAAGGATTTAGCGGGGAACTCTCCACCTCTGTCGAGAAGATTGAACGCACATTATTCGGTGATTTGCCTTTTGCGCATGCATTGGTGTTAGAACGCGAAAGTGAGGTACAAGGCTTCGCGCTATACCATTTTCGCTACTCCTCTTTCACTGGAGAGCCATCCATTTGGCTAGACGATCTTCTCGTCGTTCCTGAGCATCGATCAAAAGGTGGTGGTTTTGAGCTGATGAATGCGTTGAAAGTGGAGGCTGAGACGGCCAATGCTTCATTCATTGCATGGACGGCAAGTCCACACAACATAAAAGCACATGCCTTCTACAAAAGGCTAGGTGCAGAGATTGAACGAATGGATGCTCAGCGACCTTACTTTCGTTGGGCAATAACCTGCTAACAGGCTTTAGGGCTGCATTAATATGATTCTTCTTCTTAAACTCACGCTGGCCCCTCTTTTTGTTGGCTTGGCCTCTCTCGCTGGAAGGCGTTGGGGGAGTGGCGTTGCGGGGTGGATCGCGGCTTTGCCTATTATTGCGGGTCCGATAGTTTTAATTTTAACGATAGAAAACGGTGTAGCGTTTGGGGAAAGTGCGGCCAGTTCAGCGATATTGGGAATACTGTTGCTTACAGGGTTCTGTCTAAGCTATGCGCATATGGCGAGATATTTTAATTGTGTTGTCACGCTCTTTTTAAGCTGGCTGATCACGTTTGCATTGATAGCTTTGCTGAGCGAACTGGCTCTATCTCCAGCGGTTTCATTCACTATCGTTATAGTGGCACTGTATGTTGCTTTGAAGTGCTTTCCTCAGTTTGATACTAACCAACCCATTACCTCACCACCCAAGTGGGAAATTCTATTGCGTATGTTAGCGGTAGCGGTGCTTGTACTTGTTATCACATCATCCGCTCAACTTCTTGGGCCAAACCTTAGCGGTCTTTTAGCACCGTTCCCAATTGCATCATCAGTCCTTGCGGTTTTCACGCATCGGTTTTTTGGCGTAAATGCGGTTATTAGCCTCACTCGTGCTTTTGTGTCCGGCATTTTTAGTTATGCCGTATTTTTTCTGCTTCTTGCCACTACGTTAAAATCATTCGGTATCAGCGCGGCTTTTGTCATTGCCTCACTGGCTGCATTGATCATTCATGCTGTATCAGGTCGTTATCTAAGGCTCATTCAAATACCGAAATTGGGGTCACGTGCGCCGGCTGGAAAAACAGAGGTTGAAACAAGTAAGCACTAAAAGCTGCTTTTGTGCTTTGCACATGAGCCGATACTCAAGGCGGAGAAAACATGACAACGGGAAGTTGTAACTGCCAATCGGTGAGTTTTGAAGTAAGTGGCGACATAAAGAATGTCGTGAATTGCCACTGCGGGCTTTGCAGAGGGATGAATGGAACCCCTTTTTCAACCTATGCGGTGGTTGTGGAATCTGACTTTAGACTGATATCCGGTGAGCTTTCTTTATATAGCGCGACAGAAAGTGCTGAAAAGTACTTTTGTGGCAAATGTGGTACACCGATATACAACCGTAATTCTAAATACTCTGGTCTAAATATGGTTTATTTCGGCACGTTGAAATCGAGAGACACTTTGGCTCCAGCAGTAAATATCTTTGGTGAGTCAAAAGTGGATTGGCTTTCTGGCATTCTTGATTAGCCAACCTTTGGGCAGGGGCTGAAATAACTGCGCGCCCAAACTTAGAAGCGGGTGATTGTTATGGAAGAGGTCAACTATCCAATCATTTTGTTTACTGCTTTTGTGTCGTTGATGAGCCCTGGGCCAGCAACGTTGTCGATCGTTGCTACGTCGATGAGCCAAGGGCGTTTGCATGGCATTGTGCAGGCTAGTGGAGTGGGGACAGGCGGCATTGTCTGGTCGAGTCTGGCGGCCTTTGGATTCGGTGCCATTATGGTTGCGAATACGTGGCTATTTGAGGTACTGAAAATATTAGGTGCCTGTTACCTGTTATTTTTAGCTTACAAGTCCGCGAAATCAGCATTGAGCAAAAACAGCATACAGTTCGAACAAACACCGCACGCTGATTTGGTTACAACCTATCGAAAGGGTGTGCTTATTCAACTTACGAACCCCAAAGTCATTCTATTCTTCGGCTCTTTATATGCGATAGCTATTCCTGCGGGGACAAGTTCGTTTGAGATCGCGAAAGTGATTCTGGCGATTTCGCTTCAATCACTCCTCTGTTTCTATGCGCTGGTTTATCTGTTCTCCACAACAAAAGTGCGTCAGTTCTATATCGGATTTCAACGCAAGCTTGAAGCCTTTTTATCCTTCGTGTTTGCGTTTGGCGGTTTTAGCTTACTGTTCTCAAAATTTAATGAAAACACATAGTAACGCCATAAATTCATAAGTTTATGCTGAACTAGTTCTGTCTTGCCGTACTCAGACACAAAGTCGCCTACCATTCGTTTTTCCAACGTGCGGCTATTTGATATGGGCAATCGAGCACGCGGTTTATCAAGCATACACCGGGAAAGAAGCTAACCACCCTGATAGTCGCTCTTGTGAGAGACCCTGAACGATGCTGAAAACAAAAAGGCTGATACTCCGACAATGGACAGAGGAAGACTTTCATCCTTTTGCAGAAATGTGCAGTGATGAAGATGTTATGGCGCATTTCCCTAAACCTCTCTCTGCGGAAGAAAGCCATGAGATGGCAAGAAAGATCCAATCGCTCATCCGTGAAAGGGGTTGGGGTTTGTGGGCGATAGAGGTTGCCGGGCAGCACAAGTTTATCGGTTTCGTTGGTTTGCACGAAGCGCCTTCGGCGATGCCATTTTCTCCCTGTATTGAGATTGGCTGGCGTTTATCGAAGGAACATTGGGGGAAGGGATACGCGACAGAGGCAGCAAAGGACGTGCTGAGGTTTGCGTTTGAAGAGCTGAGTCTTTCACACGTTGTTTCTTTTACCACAGTTGAAAATACCCGCTCTAGGGCGGTGATGCATCGAATTGGCTTAAGAGACACTGACCAAAACTTTGCTCACCCGAATATCGAGCCATCACATCCTCAAAGCGAGCATGTGCTTTATAAAATCACGCAATCTGAATGGCGGCAGTTAAACCGATAGCTTGCTTTTAAAGCGTCACTGGGATTGCCGCTTTTGCTTTATCAGAAAAGAAAAACACAATTATATGCGCTAACAAACAAGGAGAGTTTTATGTCAGAAACCATAGGTTTAAACCATCTTGGCTTATCTGTTGATGATTTAGAGGCAAGCAAATCGTTCTTCGTTGATGTGCTTGGCTGGCAAGAGTCGGGCTATGACGCGTCTTACCCAAGAACGGCGGTATCAGACGGAAAGCTTCGTCTCACGCTTTGGCAAGTGGACAAAAGTTTAAACGGGGCGGCGTTTGACCGTAAAAAGAACGTAGGTCTTCATCACCTTGCGATTCAGGTAGAGTCAGAAAGCAAGCTTGATGCGCTGTATCGAAAAATTGCTGATCATCCCAAATGTTCCATCGAATTTGCGCCAGAGTTGCTTTCAGGCGGCCCACGCAAGCATATGATGTTTAATGAACCATCAGGGCTGCGTTTAGAGCTGATTTGGCAAGGTAACTGATCATTTCCATCGTCACATTTGGCGGGGAATAACCGTATACTGACGGAGCATTTTTCTATCGAATGCTCCGTCAGTGTATTTAAGGCGGAGCAACACATACCATCTGACTACCGAGAGTGAACGCCTGATGATTCAATGGCCGTGTATATTTAAACTAGAGGGTGACGATGAGCTGATGTATTTGGCTTCTCAGTCGCAACTCGAAGCCGAATTTGAAGCGTTAATTTGGAGTGATGACGACTATCTCATAGACAGCCAAGGTCGACGCTTTTCGGTGCAAAGGGCGAAAGGTGGCGAACTTGCTTTCGAGGCGACTTCCTGTGTTTTCACGTCTGACGAGGTAACTCTGCTAATTCAAGCTCACGAGTTTTCAAAAGCGGAAGTTTGCCTCACCAAAATCCATTTCTTGTCAGTCAGTGACGCTATCCATTCTCTATCAAATCAAAATTAACAGCGCGATAACATTTCTGGGCATTTTCTTTTTGTGAATCGTGCTGTGCGCCCTAATTTCCTGCCGCTTATTTGAATTCGACATTGGGTTCCTGTTTCTTGGTCGCAAAGGAAGGACTTTTTGCGGCTTTTTCTTGGCTGCTCGTTGGTTAGAAATCGAATATCAAAGGATGTGAAATGAACTTAAATCAAGTCACGTTAACCGTGAAAAACATGGAAGAGTCCGTCGCGTTTTATAAAACACTTGGCTTCACAATCATCGTCGCTGAAGACCATTATTCTCGCTTTGAATGCCCAGAAGGCGATGCGACATTTTCTCTGTATCTTGGCAAGCCTGACTCTCAAAACAACAGTGTTATCTACTTTGAGCATGAAGATCTTGATGCTTGGGTAGAAGACTTAAAGCAAAAGGGCATTGAGTTTGTTCAAGAACCCAAAGATCAGCCCTATCTTTGGCGAGAAGCGATGCTCTGTGACCCTTCCGGTAACGAGATCAAACTGTATTGGGCGGGAGAAAACAGAAAGAACCCACCTTGGCGTGTAAAGGCATAACAGTTTCTGAAACAGCAAGGCTAAAAGTCACTAGATCGAATTATGTTGTTCGCCTTACTCGCGAACGTTTGCGCATTTGTCTTTGGAAGGATCTTATCGATGTACCCAGACGTGATTTTACTGAATGGCACGGGCAGTTCTGGCAAAACAAGCTTAGCCAAAGAGCTGCAAGAGTTGCTTCCTACGCAGTTCCTAAACTTCAGTATTGATAGCGTGTTATATGCATTACCGCCCTCTGATTTAAAACATATGATGAAAGGGGAGGAAATTACGCGTGATGGTTACAATTACGGGCAGTTGACGGAAGGCTATCATCGCTGCGTGAAAGGGCTTCTGGAGTCTGGCTGTAGGGTCATTATCGATAATGCCTGGATCAACGAAGAGGAAATTGATGCGCTGGAAAGCGTACTTAAAGGTTTCAACGTTCAGCGTGTGAAAGTGCAGTGTCGCTTAGATGTGTGTGTTGCTCGCGAACTTGCGCGTGGCGACCGAGCCATTGGTTTGGCGGAGTGGGAGTTCCCTTTGGTACACCAACACATGAAGTATGATTTGGTCGTTGATACCAGCGATATTTCACCAAAAGAAGCGGCAGCGCAGTTGTTTGAAAAATTGCGAAGTGGTGAAGAGGTAGAGGCATAGGCCTCTACTTTTTTAATCCAAACACACAGACAAAATCGTAGATGGCTCCTTGCTTGTTTGACCGTCATCTGCTGCTGTGATACGTGCTCTTACTCTCTGATTTATTGGGAAAAATTTAAAAATTCGATAAGTCTCTTTCTTGCCATTCGTCATGGTTCTATTCACCTTACACTTTAAAATACAAAGCGTTTTTATTACGCAGTTGGGTGAGCAAATGATCGCAGTCATTTTTGAAGTACAGATTGAGCAAGGTAAGACAGACGCGTACTTAGATATTGCAAATGAAATTAGGCCGTTGCTGTCTGAGATAGACGGGTTTATCTCAATAGAACGTTTCCAAAGCCTGACGACAGAAGGCAAAATCCTGTCGCTCTCTTTTTGGCGAGATGAAGCCGCGATTCAGGAATGGCGCAAGCTAGAAGCCCATCGCTATGCGCAATACAAAGGGCGAAATGGTGTATTTCAAGATTATCGTTTAAGAGTGGCGGGTGTGATCCGCGACTACGGGATGGATCATCGCACCGAGGCACCGCAAGACAGCATTGAAGCGAATGGTTAAAACCGACTCGAACGTCATCACTCGGCCATCAACAAGGAAGTAACCTATGCCAAAAGCAACGCCAATCAAACTGGATGAGGCATTCTCAACGCTCTCATTCTTAAGCGGCCGAACACCTGAAACAACCGATGAAGAAGCAAAAGATGCTTTTGCCATGCTCTCTGAGTTTTCAAATGGTGGCGTCTATATTGGTCACTATGACGGATACAGTGAGTGGGAACGGCATTCTCACGGAGACGAGTTGGTGCAGGTGTTAGGCGGGGAAACAACCCTAGTTTTGCTTATTGATGGCGAAGAGCAGCCGAAGCTTCTTTCAGCTGGACAACTGCTGGTGGTTCCCAAAGGTGTATGGCACCGATTTGAAAGCCCAAAAGGCGTGAAAGTGATGACGATAACACCGCAGCCAACGGATCATCGGGTAGATTTTCCGCTAGACGACTAAGGTATATCGAGGCAGTTTCTACTTCGTTGGGCATGAGTTTTCTTAGATGTAGAGACCTTTGCGGACGGTAAGAGGGAGGCGGCATTTAATGAAGGTATTACTGTTCCTGCTATTGCTGGTATCGCCCCTATATTCCTTAGCAAAGGAAGTGGATGTCCCTGGCGGTAAGTTTATCCGAATCCCTATTGGCAATAGCGAAGAGGGGCTTCGTCCTATTCAATGCGACCTCGAAATTCTCAAGGAATATCGCGACACAGAATACGGCCCCGTCATTTCTCTCGACTTATCGGATGCCAACAACGATGAGTTTATTCAAGTAAGGGTGACGACGACAAAGGTCGACAAAAACTACCTATTTTTAACCAAAAATGGGTCGCGTAAGCTTGGTGACATTGAGTCATATTTTCTTGCTTTGCCAAAAACACTGGGGGACAACTTATCTCTGTATATTTTGCCGTGGGATGAAGAAGGGGGAACCTTCGACTATCGGGCTAAAGTCGGTAAAGACATTAAGGCTGGCGGTTACATCATCAATCCTTACTTACGCAAAGATCTCCGCTACTCCATCTCATTTTCTTCTGTTCGGGCAGACTATGAGTGCAAGTTTATCCAATGATCGCTACGTAAAGATAGCTGCCGCGTTTCTGAATTAAAACATGCTAAAGATAGGGGATACATTACTGTCAATCTGATGACCTTACAGTGTATAGGTATGAGATATGGGCAAAGCATTGAAAGTGGTAGGGGCAGTTCTGGGTATCTTGACTCTTATTGCTGTCTTTTTAGTGCTCTGGACAGAAGCGTCGTTGGATGATGCAAGAATTAACGCGACACCATTTATTAAAGAAAGCCTGCCAATTCTTACAACCTGGGAGCCTGAGCTCTATGAGCCATTGTTTACGGAAGAAGCTCGTGTGGCAATGCAAAGCGAGCGAGGGAAAAAAATCGTTACTTACCTCTCAACGCTTGGCGAACTAAAAGCTTTTAACGAGCCCGAATTGTTAAAAACAAGTACTCATACAAGCATTGATGGGGACACAAAAGAATCGGCTATTTTCAAGGTTGAGGCATTGTTTGAAAAAGGACCTGGGTTGGTCAGAATCGTCTTACGAAAAACCCCTGAAGGCTATCGAGTTCATTCAATTAACATTTCTTCTGATGCGTTCATGGAGTAGAGCGTTGTTGCGTTTCATCGATTAATGAACGAAATGAACGCTAATTGAATGGCGGTTAAATCAAAAACAATCAGAAATCTTATTAAGACAACGTTTAATCATTATACATTCTCCACATTCAAGGAAGCTTAATGGAAGTATTACAGGGCGGGCGCGAAGGCGCGATTTTCCGCTCAGAAGACAAAGTCTATCGACCGGCCGGGGCTTGGTCCCATTCTGTTCACCAGTTATTGGCACATTTGGTTAATGAGGGTTTTGACCGCGCACCTAAGTCTTTTGGCTTTGATGATAACGGAAACGAAATCCTTTCTTACGTGAAAGGTGACGTTTATAACTACCCGTTAAAAGACCAGATTGCATCAGATGAGGCACTGATTTCCGCCAGTAAATTGCTACGCGAATACCACGACGCGTCTGCGTCATTTCTTGCCCATCCAGCGTTTCATGAGATGGCGTGGATGTTTTCCAAAAGAGAGCCGGCGGAAGTGATGTGTCATGGTGACTACGCACCGTACAACGTTACGCTAGAAGGCAATCAAACCATTGGTCTCTTTGACTTTGATTTGGTGCATCCAGCACCGCGCCTTTGGGATATTGCGTATGCGGTTTACTGCTGGGCACCGTTCAAGACCAATGAATACGATGCGTTGGGAGATTTGACGGCGCAAACGGAAAGAGCCAAGTTGTTTTGCGATGGCTATGGTTTATCAAATTCAGAGCGTGAAAAGCTCGTTGCTACCGTGATTGAGCGGGTGCAGTTTCTTGTCGATTTTATGCATGCTGAGGCGAACAAAGGCAATGCGGCGTTTATTGCCAACATTGCCGATGGTCATCACCTTGCGTACGTGGCAGACATTGAATACCTTCAAACCAACGCGCATTTCATTACCAATGGTTTAATGAAATGACAGCAGTTTAAAGGATAGAACTCTTAGCACCGGTGGCTTGCTGATTAAACCGCCATGATGTGACAACCGGAAATAGAACAAAGGAGGGGGGAATGGCGTGGTTTTTATATGGTTCAGCCCTCCTTTTGTTTCTCGTCGCGTTAGCGCATTCCTACTTGGGAGAACGCTACATACTTATCAGGCTTTTTAGACGCGATAACCTTCCCAAGCTATTTGGTTCAGATGACTTTACCAAGCGCACACTCCGATTTGCGTGGCACCTTACGTCCGTTGCATGGTTAGGGCTAGCCGCGGTCGCTATTGCCCTCGCACAACCTGAGCTTAGTCGTACTCTACTCGCGCAAATCATTGCCATAACCTTTGCTATTCACTTTTTTGTCGCGCTGTTTGGCTCCAAAGGCAAACATCGTTCGTGGATAGTATTTGGTAGCGTCAGCCTTATGATGTTTTTCGCGTCTTTCATGTTGTGAAGTAAGAGGGGAGAGATGAGCAAACCAAGTGGCAGTGAATTGGTCTCGCACTATCAGTCTTTGCTAAGGGATGGGAGCCTTCAACATACCTACGCCTTTCTCATCAAATATGTACAAAGCCTCAAGACTGCATTCACTAAAGCGTTTGGGGATGACTTTGCTATTGGCAATGTATTCCAAGGCTACATGGATTTCACGTACTTTTACCTCACGACGCCTGACCTAAAACGCCACAAACTCAAGCTGGCAGTGGTATTCAATCACCAAACATTGGGCTTTGAACTTTGGCTGCTTGGGCAGACGAAACCGGTGCAGCGTGACTACTGGCAAAAACTGCAAGGGGCGAAATGGATAAGCAGCAGTCACATGCCTGAATATGCTATTGCCGAGATAGTGATGATAGAAAAACCAGACTTTGATGATTTGGACGCACTGACTGAGCAGATCAAATCGCAGTTTATGGAATGGCAACTGCGTGTCTGGCAGGCGATAGAGTCTTCTTCAAGGAGTGATAAAGCATGATACGCGAGATGACCAAAGCAGATTTCGAAGCATTCTGGCCAACGTTTTTCCACATTATCCAAGCACAGGAAACCTATGCGTTCGACCCTAATATGACGTTAGAGGAAGGCTATCAATTGTGGTGTACGCTTCCAGACAAAACGTTTGTGTTCGTGGAAAGCGGAGATGTATTGGCGTCTTATTACATCAAACCGAATGCTTCGGGACCAAGTCGCCATCTTTGTAACTGCGGTTATATGGTGTCGGAGAAGGCAAGAGGTCAAGGCATCGCAAGAAAGCTTTGCAAACACTCACAGACAGTTGCGTTAGAGCTGGGATACAAAGCGATGCAATTCAACAGTGTCGTATCCACCAATGAAGCAGCGGTGAAGTTATGGGAAACGCTAGGATTTAGTATCATTGACACCATTCCAAATGCTTATAAACACGCGCGTTTTGGGTATGTTGACAGCTATGTGATGTATAAATGGCTCGATACTGAAGTGAGATAGCACAAGAAAATGAGCCCATTGCAGGGCTCACTTCAACCGTTAACGATGGAAAATGATCTGCTCGTCTTCGGTTTTCACGAGGCTAGCTTTGTTCTGTTCAATGAGTTGTGCCGCATATGACGGTGTGACCGCTTGGATTTCACCTTTGGCTCTCATTGTGAATGCATCCCACGCTTGGTCTTTGTATTTGCCTGCTTGTGTGTATTGAATTAGAACTTTCATAGCATCCCGCTCCGTTGTGGTTTACGTGCTACTCAACGTAAATCGTTTGGTCGCGTTACGCACCCGTTAAAAATGAAACGTAAGTTTAACGAAATAAAAATGAACACTGAGGAGAGAAAGCGACTAGGGTGTCTTCGCCTCGTTTCTGTTCAGTGGCTCATTTTTCAGGAAGAAATCTAGAAGCAAGGACGACATGCAAGCCGTTGTAAGAAAAGCAAACATAAAAGATGTGCAAGACATTGCATCCATTCACGTTAGATCTTGGAACGCCGCCTTTGATGGGCTGATGCCTGCGGCTTATATCGATAAGTTCACCTTGGCACGTCGAGTGAAAGAGTGGCAACACATCATAGAAAACCGCAAAGAGCATGTCCTTGTTGCCGAGCAAAAGGCCAAGTGCTGGGGTTTGCTTCTTTTGAAAAAGAAGTGAACGACAATCAGACAATCGCGCTCAATAAACTCTATCTTTGCCCTCGACATTATGGCTCGGGGTTAGGCCGTTTGTTGATGGAAGAAATTGAAGCGTCAGCGAAATCACAAGGCGCAAAAGTGTTGTCATTGTATGTGCTAGACAGCAATGAAAACGCTGCAGGTTTCTACCAAAAGCAAGGGTTTGCTTTCGGAAAAGGTTCAGTCTCAGAGGTCTTTGAAGGAGTGACAATCATTGATGTTCTGATGGAAAAACAGCTTTAGCTGGATATGCCAAAAAATAACGGGGCACTATAGCATAAACGGTGCTTATCTCGGGATTCGACCGCCGTTTATCGCTATGATGCTCGGGTGTTTTAATCCAAGAGTTTGCAACAATGATCCGTTTGATCCGCGAAGAAGATATTCCTGCTACCGCACTGGTTCACAAAGCCGCTTTCGTCAGACAAGGACACTCTCAGGAGTGGATTCAATGTAACTTCAATGCCTTCCCACGTTTTCAAATATATGTGGCCGAATTGGATGGCAAAGTGGTTGGCTACATCATCTGGAACCAGAAAAGCGGTTTTCGTCCTGAAGCAGTGCTTGAACTCGAGCAGCTTGCCGTTTCCCCTGATTTTCACGGCCAAGGCATCGGCCGCCGATTGGTTGTTGAATCATTACCACTAGTGAAGCAGCAATTGGCCGAAAGAGACGCCGTAATCAAGCATGTGATGGTGACAACACGAGCCGATAACTTTGCTCAAGAGCTTTACAAAAGCGCGTTAGGTGCGGAAGTGGAAGCGACAATCACTAACCTTTACTCTGCCGACGAAGTTTTACTGATTGCCCGTAACGTAAAGGTGTAATCATCAAATAACCACCACAAACACCAGCATAGGAGTGCGAAATGAGCAGCGAAGCATTTGTGATGCGTGAGGCAACAACCCGCGATATACCTCGGCTGCTTGAACTGGAGCAAATCCTCATTCAGGCGGAACGTGCACTTAACGAAACCATGAAACCGAGTGACGTTAAGTATTATGACTTCGAAGCATTGATTGAGGATGAAAGTGCCTGCTTGCTGGTTGTTGAAGATAAAGGAGTCATTATTGGTAGTGGCTTGGCGCAAATAAAAACCTCGAAACCAGCACTCTCCCATGATCTTCATTGCTATTTAGACTTCATGGTTGTCGAGGACAGCTATCGTGGGCAGGGGTTAAATAAAAAGGTGATAGAACATCTGATGGTATGGAGTCAGTCCAAGTCAGTGTCCGATTTTTATTTGTCTGTTTATAGTGACAACGCGCCCGCAGTGAGAGCCTATGAAAAGCTGGGGTTTCGTTCAAACATTCTAGAGATGAAACTTAACGTAAAGGATTAACGTTAGAAGCATGACGAAACCAATGGGCGATAACGTTAAAGCGTGGTTGAATCGCAACGGGTAACCCCTGTTGTGAGATGCTTGAAAAACCTCTATTGACTCTGCGACTTAAAACTCACCTTTATGTGCTTTCTTTTTATCTCTATTACGAAGTACGTAAAGTGTTGATTGGCATTGCAAGGTGAACGTGGAGTATTCAGATGCGGGTTTTCCCTGATTTAAAACAGCCTGATGGCAGTCTATATTGCGGCCCTTTTTGTCTTGCTGCGATGCTTACCGTTTTGAATCGTTTGCCGATCGAATCAGCCGTCACTGTTAAACGCTACAATGGTGATCACAAGGAATTTTGTGGAGAAGATGTTCCGTTGTTCTACGCGTCTGGTGATTTGAGTGGTTTCGGTAAACAGATATACAAACTGACAGGTATCATTACGCCGGGTGAGTACCCCGACTATATCGAACACTCCGGGTACAATTCGTTGGCCGCGATGGTACATGTGATGACGCAATTCGGCTTACAAGCCGAAGTGATTATTCGGGATGAACAAACGAAAGGCTATTTAGAAACCGTTTTTCCCGTTGAATTTGAATTGCTGAATGACATAAGCGTGCCTGTGAGTCTATTAAACGGCGAACGGTCAACACCCGAAGGCTGTTATCTTATTTCTGTTATCGCCGTAAATGGCTCTCTTCATTACATCCTCAATACTGCTAACGCTGAATGGTTTGATTCTCACCTTGCTGTTGATGATACGTCTTGGGACTTCATCGAAAAATGGGATGGTAGCGGCACAGGACGTGATGGCGCATCGTGGGTTGGAATATCCTTGAGAGTTTTTCTTCCAACCAGCGAAGAATAGACGCACAGGGAGTGCAACGACGTGTCTCGCAAAACCGCAATGCAAGACATAAGAGTTCTTTATTGCTCTCCCGTTGCCCCTTCCCAACATGGATACTTTGAGTACGTACTAATTTGGGAGAGGTGAATTTGGCATATGGATTATGACAAAAAGCTCGAGCTTGCCCTAAAAGAGCTCAACGCTAAAGGGAATAACATTAGCGACGTTAACCTTAAATATGCAAAAACGTTAATGCGATTTGGTTTTCGCCTTCCTCCTCCCCATTATCAGAGTTTCTGGTGCAACCTTGTTTCTTCTGGCTCCTCATTCGGCGTTATATGGGGCGCATTGATGTGGTTTATGCTCTGGGAGCCCGCAGGAAAAACGTTTGTTGAATGCCTGACTTTGATGGTAATGGGGGGCGCGCTCTTCGGTTTACTCAACGCGAGTTTCTATCGGCTTCGTCGCAAGCGTTTAGGGCTTTCAACGTGGAACGAGCTCGGAAAATAAAGGCCAAAAGTAACCTTAGCTTCTCAGTAATGGCAGTTTGAGAACGTTCAAACCAAAGGGGAAACGAAAGTGAAATGTCTGGTCGTTTTAGCACATCCGCAAACCTCAAGTCTTTGTCATTACCTTGGTGATGAAACCATTAAACACCTTACTTCTAAAGGCTATGACGTTGAAGTGTTAGACCTTTATAAACAATGCTTTGATCCCGTATTGAACCTTCAAGAACGCGAGAGCTACTACAAGGAAACGTTTGATGTATCCAGCGTTGCATCAGACATTGAGCAACTGAAAAATGCAGAGTCTTTAGTGCTTATCTTCCCTACATGGTGGTTTGGATTTCCGGCAATCCTGAAAGGTTGGTTCGATCGAGTATGGGCCCCCGGCCATGCTTACGACCATGCCGATGATTTGGGTGCCATCAAACCTCGTCTTCACAACTTAAAGGAAGTGAAAGTCGTGACAATGTTGGGCTCGCCTTGGTGGGTGGACAAGTTTGTGCTTTGGCAGCCCGTCAAACGCATACTTCGTATCGCGTTGCTCGGCGCATGCACGAAGAATTGCCGCTTCACGATGTTGTCGCTGTATAAAAGTGAGGACGTGTCAAAAGAACGTGCTAAACAATTTGTCGAAAAGATTAAAACAACGTTCTAATAGAGCAAGTTGTCAGCAGTGTAAACAACACGTTAGATTTTTTGGAGAGCGTGCTCAATGCGAAAAAGGCTTTGGATTAAAAATGGCGTCATTGCGCTGTTTTTGGTTGGCTTGAGTGTGTTTGTTATTCGATTTGCGTTCTATCTTCCCGAGCCTGACTTAGAGAGTTTTGCTTGGACGCAGCATTCAGCGCAGCAAGACTGGAACGTGGTAAAACCCGAAGCGGAAGGGTTTGACCCCATTACGCTGGTGGAGCTACACAATCAGGTAACGGTCAGGAAAACCAAGAAAGTACAGTCACTGGTCATCGTGCGTGACGGCAATCTGGTGTTTGAGCAATATTACCTTGTGATGAGTGACGAAGACGGCTTGCCAGTGCCTGTTCATTATCCGCCTACCGCTGATACACAGCACCAGATGCGCTCCATTTCGAAAACGGTCACGGCGACCTTGATAGGAAGTCTGATAGAAGAGTCTTTACTGTCTGGTACGGATGAGCCTATCTATGGCTTTTTTGACCAGAATGATATTCCTAACGCATCCAAGAAAGCAGCGGTGACGATTGAAAATGCGCTGAACTTTAACAGCGGTCTAGATTGGCAAGAGTGGCGTGCAGCAAGCAGTGATGCGTTCAATATGTGGGTATCACCAGACCCTTACCACTATGTGTTCAGCAAAGATGTGATTCATCCACCCGGCGAGGTATTTGAATACCAAGGTGGAATGAGTGTTTTGTTGGGCGGTGTGGTTGAGAAAGTCACGGGAATGGATTTGCGTGAATACGCTGATAAACGCTTGTTCTCGCCGTTGGGCATCTCGAATTACGACTGGTTTACCCATGAAGCGACCGGGGACCATCTGGGCTCTTCTGGCCTCTATCTTCGTACCCGCGATCTGGCCAAACTCGGCCAGCTTTATCTCAACGAAGGCGAGTGGAACGGCACGCGTATTTTCTCTGAGCAATGGGCAAAGGAAAGCCTCAAACCAGCAGGACGGTTTTGGGAAAACAAAAGCATTGAGTATGGTCACAATTGGTGGTTCCCAAAACTCACGCTAAGAGGTGAACCGATCAAGATAGCAGGCATGCGGGGAACTGGCGGTCAGGAAATGTTTGTCTTGCCTGATTACAACCTGGTGTTTGCGATGACGTCGGGGGCGTACCTCAGTCAAGATGAGGATTACCCGTTTGAACTCATTGCTGATTATGTGCTGCCTGCCATTGGCGTAGATAACGTGAAATATGAACCCAAAGCTAGTTAGGGCGTTGTGGGAATGATTAATCGAGTAAGGAAGCAACGATGAAAACGCAGTTTGTGCTCATGGCTAAGTACAACCAGTGGATGAATGACGCCTTGTACCAAAAAGCGTTTGAGATGACGGAAAGCGATGTGTATGACGACAAAGGGGCTTTCTTTGGCAGCGCTTTTCACACACTAAGCCATATTTATACAGGCGATCTTCTCTGGCTTGGCCGGTTCACGTCAGTAGCGAGCTCTGTTGATCTTGCAAGTTCGCTATCTGCCTTTCCTTCTACAACATCAAATACTGTCCATTTATGTAAAAATCTCAGAGAGTTGGCGGACTCTCGCAAACTCTTAGATGTATTAATCATAAAATGGGTCGAAGGGATTGAAGAGACTGAATTTGAACAAAATTTGGAATACCAGAATACAGCAGGCAAGACGTTCTCTGAACCGCTAGGGAGCGTGTTACTGCATTTCTTTAATCACCAAACGCATCACCGCGGGCAGTTCACCACCTTGTTAAGCCAAAGTGGTGACAACGATTACTTCACGGATTTGATTGGCTTAATTCGCCAATAATGATTTACCGACGCCATTCATCATGTAACGCATTGCTTTTAGACCAGGGAAGGGCAGTAATGAACACATTTGATGTTTATAAAGTGACGATTTTCGTCATCGGTTTTACAGGACTATTGTTTTTTATCCAGCTATTGATTGCAGATGTGGTTGGCTTAAGGCGCAAACATCAACCGGGTTTTCCCGTTGATGCGGATTACGATGATTTCTTCTTTCGTGCCAGTCGTGCATTTTTAAACAGCAACGAAACAGCCAGTATATTTCTGATGCTCGCGGTGTTCGCCATGCTATCTTCGGCGAACGCAACAAGCTTAAATACTGCCGCGTTGGTGTATTTCTTTGCCCGCTTATTCCATATGCTGTTTTACTACTTCAGCTTCAGCATACTGAGGAGCGTCTCCTTTACAGTGAGCTTGATTGCGCTGCTGGCAATGTTTGTTATTGGCTACTCTGCTTGGTGAGCCGTCATTCGGCAAGTGAGATGATTCGAGCGAAAGATAAAACCTACCAAGGACGCTGCCATTGTGGCTTTTTGACGTTCAGCGTTGTGGCGAATATCGACCATGCGCGCGTTTGCAACTGCTCGATATGCTCAAAAAGGGGGACGATGAACTTTCGTGTGCCCAATGATGCACTAACGTTAAACACACCGCTTGATGGCCTCACGCTCTATCAATGGGGCTCTAAAACTGCGAAAGATTACTTTTGCCCTAACTGCGGCATTTTGGGATTTCGTCGTCCTAGTCTTCCTACGAAGGAAGAACAAGAAAGAGGCATTCAACCCTTCGAGGCTGGGCAATAAACCTTCGCTGCATTGATGACATCGACATATCAACACTTCCTATCGTTAAGATCGACGGCGCATCTCTTTAGCTAGCCTTTCATTCCATACAGAAACAGTGCGAGTCGACAAGCGTAAGAACGTCGTCGATTTGCGTAAACTTGTTTGAATTTGCTGCAATTTACTATTGTTTAGATACGCAGTTTATTTTTTGACTTGCTGTTTGACGTCAACCTACCGCGTAAATTCTGCTCTTTAGCAACGATCCTCTTCGCGACACCTTAACCGGAATACAAAGCTGATCGCGATTGACTCTATGTGAAGGAGACCGATATGGAAATCAAACAGGTACACAAAGCAACATGCCATTGCGGCTCAGTCGAGCTTGAACTCAGAATGCCAAATGGTCTGGTGGATGCCAGACGATGCTCCTGTTCGATGTGTCGCAAGCGAGGAACTGTTATGGCTTCGGTGGAAGTGGAAAATTTGATGGTCACTCGAGGCGAGGAATTCCTCACCTTGTACCAGTTCAATACGCTGGCAGCGAAACACTACTTCTGCAAGCGTTGTGGTATTTATACTCACCACCAACGCCGTTCCAATCCTTATCAGTTCGGGATTAACGTTGCCTGTTTGGAAGGGATCAATCCGTATGATCTTCCAAACATTACCGTGACAAGTGGCGTGCATGAACCCGGTGAGGGCATAGGCCTTTAAGCCGAAAATAGAATGAAAAAAGAGGCGGGAAAACCGCCTCTTTTCCTTTTAGGTAGATTGTGTGTTTAGCCGTAGAGTGCCTGCATAACCAGCTTAGGCGTGCGATCTACTTTGAACAGTCCCCAATGTTTTTCTGGTTCCTGAGGGTGTGAGTCGCCTTTCCAAGGCTCATCAAACGCTTCAAAGACAAACGTGAGGATCTTCTCTTTACGTGTCCACTCCAAAAGCTGCTCGTAATACGCCGCTTGAAGCTCTTCTGACGCGTTCCACTCTTCAATGCCACGTCCATTAGATGCAGTCGCCCAACCTGCCTCGGTGATGATGACAGGCTTATTCGGGTACTTGTCTGCAACCGCGTGGTAGTTCTGTTTAGTGTACTCGAGGGCATCGTGAATGGTTTTGTATTCCCACACTGGGTAGGTGTGTAGGGAAATGAAATCCAACTCTGCTACAAGCTCATCCAATTTGTATGTCCAAGGGACATAGTTTTCACAGAAGGTGACAGGCTGAGTGATGTTGGATTTCACCGTTTTAACGTGCTCAACCAATTTCTCAACGGAAATCAGATGATCTGTCCATTCCACACTGGCCTCGTTACCCACTGACACGTAGTCGACGATGTCAGGGAAAGCATTTGCCAGCGCAATCAGTTTTTGAATTTCTTCCTGATTGTGGAGGCGGTTTTCTTCCAGTTTTTCTTCACTAAACTGTGCGCCCCATGGACACCCAGGGTTGTTCATTTCAGCGGCGACATCTGCGCCAAGCATGACTTTGAAGTCGAGCTTTTCATTACGAATAACGTCCAATACCAAACGGGCATGGTGGCTGCAGTCATATAGCCGCAAAGCTTGCCAGTTTTTGGAGAGAATAATCAGGTCTTCTTTGATCTCATTGTAAGTCGGGTAAATACCCTCACGCGGGTTTTGACCCTCTCGATAGCCTGAGTAACAAATAGCGTTTCTGTATTCCATAGCGCGCATTACCTTTTATTGCGTATTTCCAATCACTTGTCAGATTGTTGTTATCGTTAAACGGGATACTTGTAGCGACCGTCTTTGTCCCACAATCCCCAGTAGGCACCGACGGCACCTTCTTTTTCGACTTTCCACGCCTCGTCGAACGACGAGAAGTAGAAGACTTCAATGCTTTCTTCTTCCGCCCATTGATAGGTGTCAACGAAGTAACGAAGAGCATTCAGTTCGGATGGCTCCGCGCCGCGTTCTGCGACACCTTCATTTGGCCAACCGGTTTCTGAAACGATGACAGGTTTGCCTTTCGCTACGACACTGGCTCGGCGATACATTTCTTTCATGTAAGGAACCGCGAAGTCGATAGGACACCCTTCCCAAAACGGGTAACAGTTTGTCAGGATGACATCGCATGCATCGGCAACGGCCGGGTGGTTCTCAAACAGGAAGTAGGCGTCGACATACCCGACCATGACGTCTGGTACTTCAGCCTTAACACGGTGGATGTATTCGATGAGTTCATGCTCAGGGATGTCTTCACGAAGCAATACCTCGTTACCCACCGCAAGAATATCAACGTGGCCCGCTTTCGCGACCTCGATGGCATTGCCAATTTCTTCTTCGTTCTTTTCTTTATCCGCATCGATCCAAATGCCGACCATGGTGTTAAGACCGTTGGCTTTGGCGATACGAGGAATATTCTGATGGCCTTCTGTGCACGAGAAAGAACGCACCCAATTCACGTTACTGCTTATGATTTGCAGGCGTTCTTGGATTTGTTCTTCGCTGATGTAAGAGCCTGGGCCTTGTCCTTCAATGTAGGGGCTGAAGGAGATGCCATGGATCTTTTCGTTTAGGATCTGGCTGGTTTTCAGTTTTAGACCTTCCAGATCATGCACTCCGCCCAGAGAGGGCTGATACAACTTACTCGACACGCGTATAACTCCTTGCGGCAAAATCAATCTAGCTTCCGTGCCTTGGATGAACCTTTTCGCAGGTTTTCCAGACGCATTCTTGTTTGCTGACTTTTTGTTTTTTTCGTTTTGATGACCAAAAAGAAAGCGCTTTCTTTTTGAGTTTTGCCAGTTGCGGCCAAATAGACAACCCGTTTTTAGGCGAAGGATAAGCTTGATCACAAATGTGCAGAGGAGGGGCAAGTGTGTCTAAATCGAGATTTAATGTGATGGATGAGCGGTTTATAAAACAAAAACAGTAGCTTGATTAATAGTGGATGGTTTGCATATTTGTCATATTTGGGTTGCCAAGGTGTGTTTGATTTTGTGACGATAATGTCCAGTTTATCCATCAATATTCGAAAGGAAGCATCAAGATCATGAGAATAACAGAACGCTTAGGTATTGAACTTCCCATCATTCAAGCGCCCATGGCTGGCGTGCAAGATGCCGACTTAGCGATCGCGGTTTCAAACGCAGGAGGTTTGGGTTCGCTTCCTTGCGGCATGTTAGATGTTCAAGCCATGGTCAGCCAGATCGAGAAGATCAAAGCCGCCACCGATAAGCCATACAACCTGAATTTCTTCTGCCATGAGGTTGTCCCTTTCGATGATAAAAAGCATCAAAAATGGCGCGAGCGGTTAGGTGGCTACTTCGATGAATTTGGTATTGATGAAGCAACCCTGGGTAACAAAGCCTCTCGGCTGCCTTTTGACGAAAATGTTGCTGATGCAATTGCACCCTTTGCGCCACCCGTTGTGAGCTTTCACTTTGGTTTGCCATCAGAGGCTTTGCTAACACGCGTGAAGGGCTGGGGAAGTGTTGTCATGTCGTCAGCAACAACGCTTGAAGAAGGGATATGGCTTGAGGAACAAGGCTGTGATGTGGTGATTGCACAAGGCATTGAAGCGGGTGGTCACCGAGGGATGTTTTTAAGCCGTGACCTCAACACTCAGATTGGTGTGAAGGACTTGGTTCATGCTCTAAAACAGCACCTTTCCATTCCTGTTGTTGCAGCTGGTGGCATTGCGAATGCGTCAGATATATCTCAAGCCTTCGACCTTGGCGCAGACGGCGTTCAAGTTGGCAGTGCATTCTTATTGTGTGATGAAGCTAAAACGTCAGACCTTCATCGTGTTGCTCTTCAAAGCTCTGCCGTTGAAAGTACGGCTCTCACCAACATTTTCTCCGGCAGGCCAGCCAGAGGCATTGTGAACAAGGCAATGGAAGAGCTTGGTTGCATCAACGATCGCGCGCCAGTGTTTCCTTACGCGTCGATTGAAATGACACCACTACGGGCGGCGGCAGAGAAACAGGGTCTGGATGCTTTCACACCACTTTGGTGTGGGGCTAACGCCAAGAACATTCAAAAGGGCAGTGCCAAATCGATTGTTGAATCTTTAATGGCGGGATTATCTCGGTAAGGTGCTAGGGATGAGACATCGATAGCGAATGTCGATGGATATAGTAAATAACGTCATGAACCAAAAGACCATTCACGGAGGAATGTGTGTATGAAAGGTCTCATTACTTTTGTTGTTTTAGCCATGTTTAGCGGGGCGTCTTTCGCCGAGATAAAGGTGAAAACCTTACCCAGTTACAAAGCGGCGAAAGAGCTGAGCGAACGTATCATGCAAGAAGTCAGCAAAGACAACTTGGAAAAGGGTATTCGCGTTATGAAGCCTTATATGCCTATTTCAGAGGCGGAGTTTAATGCGGAGATCGCACAGGTCGCGGTTCAACAACCTGCGATAAACGAGCGATTCGGTAAGTCGATAGGCTATGACTTCGTTTCTCAGCAAGTGCTGGGTGATTCACTTGTTCAGTATGCTTATCTACAGAAGTTTGAGCGTCATGTCATGGTGTGGCGTTTTATCTTCTATAAGCCGCGTGACGTTTGGATGCTGAATACGTTTGATTTTAACGATCAGGTCAAGCCACTCTTTTTCGCGCGCTAAAGCGACAAATTAATTGAGAAAAACAAGGCAATAAAAAAGGGCATCGAATGATGCCCTTTTCCGTTAGATTCCACTTACACAGTGAACCTGTGTACCAAATCGTTCTGAGTAACAGCTTGCTCATCCAAGCGGTCACTTGCACTTGCGACATCTTGCATCGCGTTGTAGCTGCTGTCTGCGATAAAGCTGATGTGCTCAACATTGCGAGCAATGTCTGCCGATGTAGTTCTTTGCTCCGCAGCGGCTTGTGCAATCTGGCTGCTCATGTCGCTGATCATCATAATGATGGCTTCAATTTCTTCCATTGCAGAGTTAGCGTCAGAAGCTTGAGTCACACTGTTACTCATTTCATCAACACATTCTTCCATGACCGAAACAGCTTCACGAGATTGTGTTTGCAGCTTGCTGATCATCTCTTCGATTTCAGAAGTGGAATCAGAAGTACGTTTTGCCAGTACGCGAACTTCATCGGCTACGACTGCAAAACCACGACCTTGTTCGCCGGCACGTGCCGCTTCAATCGCCGCATTCAATGCAAGCAGGTTAGTCTGGTCTGCAATGTTGCTGATTACGTCCAGAATGGTTTCGATGTTCGATGTCATCTCTTGCAGCGAAGAAACAACCGCTACAGACTCGTCCAAACGTGTAGACAGCTGGTGAGTCGTGCTGATGTTGCGCGTCATGATTTCACGACCTTTCGCTGCCGCATCGCTCACTTCCATCACTTTATCCATGGTTTGTTGAGCACTACTTGCAACGTCTTGTACAGAGTGTTCCATTTCCGTCATTGCCGCAGCAACGGCAGTGGTTTGTTGACGCTGCTCATTCAACTGAGACTTCGCCGTTTGCGTGGTGGATTGGTTTTGCGCCGCAACTTGCGCTTGGTCTTCTGCTGCATCTCTTAACTGACGCAGAATACCCTGAAGGTTCGATGCCAGCGTGTTGATGTGGTCTGCAAGCTGACCAAACTCGTTGTGCTCTTTCACCTCAATACGTTTGGTCATGTCGCCATCAGTGATAGCTTCCAGTACAGCCAGCGTGTTGCTTAGCGGCTTACGTACGCTACGTGCAATGTTCCAACCGATGAATACTGTGATTGCAAGAATAAGCACGCCGATGAACACAGTCTGCTGAACACCATTTTTGAAGACGGTGTTTGCGTTCTCAATGGAGTCAGCCATCACCATTTCTGCTTGGGTGCGGAAAGAGGTCAGGATAGACATCGCGTTATCAACTTCCACTGCCAGGTTAGCAATGTTGTCGTAAAGCTCATTGGTTGCCACAAGGTAGGTGTAGTGCTGGTCAAGCACACCGCCTTCACGGCTAACGTCTTTAGTGAACAGATCTAAATCTTTCTGGAACTTGTCAGTCAGGTCAGGAAGCTGAGACGTCAAAGAGCGGAAAGAGTAGTTGAGCTGACGAATGCTGCGTTTGTTTTCCGTGATGGCTTTGTTTACGTCATCAAGGCTGGTGCTCGCGAGGGCATCTGAAGTGTGCGTCTCGGTTTCATTCAGCTTTTTAAAGTAGGTTTTTGAAATGATCTTAACGGTGTTGTTGCCGTTGTTCGCGATGAAATCTTGCATGCCAAGAGCCAACTGCGTGTTCATACGCTGGAATTGACGCGCTGCCGTTACACCTTCCGCTTTCGCCGTTTGTTGGCGTTGGTAGTTATCAATTGCGGTTGCGGCTTCTGCAAAGTAGCGGCTTTCGATTTCGCGCAGTTGTGCCAACTGGCCTTTAAGCTCAGGTTGGCCTGCCGATGCTTCATCAAGCTTTGTGAGTGCGTCATCGAACTTTTTACGCGCCGCTTCAAAGCTTTCCAATACTCCGGTGCTTTCCGAAACATTGTTGGTTGTCAGGTAGTCTTTAAAGATTTTGTCCGCAGCAAGAAGGCTAACACTCGCATCATTAGACATGGACACTAAGGGTAGGGCTTCGGAGGTCACAACCTCTAACTGGTCATGGATGTTTTGAGAACTATTCAGATTAAGTGTATTGGTCGCCACAAGGCTGACTGCCAGTACTGCAAAACCTGCATACATTCTGCGGATTACAGAACTTTGTCGTTTCTTTGCCATTTTTATTCCTCCCACCAGTTTTTGGCTGGTGCTCCCCATTTTGCTTCCGTACTACAACAATCGGTCGGTTGCTTGGTTCTACAATCGTGAGCGAATCAAGACTCCAAACTCGCTTGGATTATTAGTCGTTACACCGAGGACAAATAAGAACGATGTAACGCTTTGCTTTTCCTATCATCTGCAAGTATTTCAGAATCTTTACGCTAAAAAATCGCTATGCTTTCCACTCTTTGAAGTAGGACGCAAAAATGCTGAGACTTTGGTTAATAAACGTCTAGTCGGTGATACTTAGATTCGGTTTGATTTATTCAGGTGATTAATTCGTAAACAAATCTGGAATCAAATTCTCAAATCGCAAAATTTCCATAAAAACAGTGTTCAATATTGCTCAATTGATCGGGGTAAAGCATACTTACACCTCCTAGAAATCATTAATTTGGAGCTGCTCGTGGCTGAAGAAACCATATTCAGTAAAATCATTCGCAAGGAAATTCCGGCTGACGTGGTTTACCAAGATGATCTCGTCACGGCTTTTCGCGATATCAACTCGTGCGCCAAGCCATATTCTGATCATTCCAAATAAACTCATTCCAACAGTTAACGACATCGAAGCTGAAGATGAGGCCGCAATGGGGCGCATGTTTACCGTTGCACGTAAACTGGCTGAACAAGAAGGTATTGCTGAAGACGGTTACCGCCTGATCATGAACTGTAACGTTCATGGTGGTCAGGAGGTTTATCACATTCACATGCACCTGCTGGGTGGACGTCCACTGGGACCAATTCTTGTAGGCTAATGAAATCAGCATCTAGAAAAGCCCTCGCTTGTGTAAGCAGGGCTTCTTTTTCGTCTGTAAAAACACTCACCTTGGCTGGCCTTATCTCGGTTGGTTTGGTCGGGTGTGCGAATCTGTCTGTACAAAGCCTCTTTAGTAATTACTCAGCGGGTATGGCTGACTCGCGCTCGCTTGCACAACAGGGGGCATTCCCTGACGCGATCGATGCGTTACCGACTGGGGCGGGTGGCGAGATTTTGGATGAAATGGAAAGAGCGAGACTTGCGCTTCTCTCCAGTGATTATCCGCAAATGAAAGAAGCGTTGGATATGGCTGATCTTGCTGTGAAAGAACAGACCAATCAGGCCGTCATTCAAATCTCAGAAGGTTTTAACCAAGTCGGCGCACTGGCATCTAACGACAACATGCTGACATACGTGCCGCCTTCTTATGAGCTCGGCTTTCTTCATCTTTACTTGGTACGACATTATTTGCAGAAAGGGGATTTGCAGGGCGCATTGGTTGAAGTCCGACGTGCAAAGCAAATCCAAGAAGATGCTATTAAGCTTCGCGAGAAAGAGCAGGATCTGGCGCGAAAAAGTGCCAGTGAAAACGGTATTTCTGACAACGTAGGCGCAATATTGTCACGTTATCCTGAGTCAGATAATGCATTGGGCAGCGTTCAGAACGCCTACCTTTTCTATATCTCTGCATTGCTTTACGAAGCGGAAGGAAACCTAAACAGTGCCTTCATTGATTATAATCGTGCGCTTGCAGTTGCACCTGATAATCAATACGTTGCTGAAGCCGCAATGCGAATCGCAGCGAAGCAAGGTCGTAAAAGCGAGCTGAAGCTACTCGAGAAAAAATACGGCAAGGTTTCAACGCCGAAGAAAGGCAGTGCAAAACTGGTCGTGTTAGCAGAAGACGGTTTCGTTGATGCTCGACTCGGTTGGCGTTTGCCATTTTGGGTCACAGACAGTAACGGCAACCTCGAATCTTTCACTGTTGCATTACCGTATTATGCACAAAGCAGAGGCTCTCAACCTCAAGTCATCAGTCTTGATGGCAAAGGCGAAAAACTAGAGGGGTTGGCGGACGTAAATGCGATGGCGAGACATGCGCTGAATGAAGCGATGCCGGGCATGGTAGTAAGACAGATCCTTCGAGTAGTGGCTAAAAACGAATTCCATAAGTCCGCGTCTAAAAATGATGAGTCGGGCTTAGGCAGTTTAATTACCAGCATGTATAACGCGGTAAGTGAACAACCAGATACAAGAAGTTGGCAAACACTGCCAGCAAGAGCAAGTCTGTTCAGCGAGTACCTTTCTGCTGGAGAGCATAAGCTACAGATTAACGGTAAAACGATAAAAGTGAATTTAACGCCTGACAGGACAACACTTCTTTGGCTTTCAACAGCCAGCGGTGAAGTGGTGGACTGGCAAGGAACCTTAGGAGGGGTCTAATGCGATATGCAGTTGCGTTGCTGTCTGCGGTGCTATTGGTAGCGGGTTGTGCAACAAATTCTTCTACTGGCATTAGTATTGACAGTAGTAATCAAAACGTCGTGCTAGGGAACAGCACACTTGGCGAAGCGTTGGAGTTTGGCAATGCGCAAACCAGCATTGTTAACGAGCGTCTTCTTGCTCAAGTGAAAGTGACAAACACGAGCAGTGAAGTGCAAAACCTTCAATACCGTTTTAACTGGTATGACGCTCAGGGTTTAGAGGTGGATAACGGAAACTCACCTTGGAAACCGTTTATTGTTTATGCTGGCGATTCAGTGACATTGCAGGGTGTAGCGTTGAGCTCTAACGCAACAAACTTCCGCGTGTCATTACGTAATGTTCAGTGATACTTGAAAGACAAAACAGGAAATCAGAATGAATAAAAGCGTAATTGCGCTAATGGGTGTAGCTCTGGTACTCGGCGGTTGTTCGCAGAAAGTGAGCTACGGCGACGCGCAGGAAGTAGAAACAACAACCATCGATTTTGGTTCGACTGATCTTCAGACTATTGCTGTTGAAATGACAGACAGCATGTTGTCGTCTGGTGCTGTTGCTGCGATTACCCGCGACAATCGTCCTATTGTTTTCGTGGAATCCATCAAGAACAAAACCGCAGAGCACATTGACACGGAATCTATCACTGACAGCATCAGTACCCGCATGCTGAAGTCTGGCAAGTTCCGCTTTGTGGACATGACCCGTGTAGAGCAAGTGCGTGAGCAACTGGACTTCCAAAATAACGATGCGCTGGTTAACCCAGGCACAGCTATCCAGTTCGGCAAAATGGTTGGTGCGCAATACATGCTGTACGGCAACCTTGCGAGCATTGTAAAACGTGATGGCAGTGACGAAGACGTTTACTACAAAATGACTATGCGCTTGATGGATCTGGAAACAGGTTTGATTGAATGGGCTGACGAAACGGAAATCCGTAAGAAGCAATCTAAGGCGTTTCTAGGCTGGTAATTCGTGCCAAACATTGAAAAAGAAAAGGCCGCACTTGTCGCTATGTTGCGGCCTTATTTGATCGTGAAAGACGTGGAACCGCTGGATGGCGGTTTGAGCAATCGTTGTATGAAAGTCACGGATGAAAATGGGAACAGCTATGTGTGGCGTCCTAATGGTCCATCAACAAGAGCATTTGGACTCAACCGCGCGGATGAGTTTGAGGTTCTCACGCTCGCCAGCGAAGCTGGATTTTCCACATCGCCAACGAGCTTGGTTCAAGGCGGATTGCTCAACCCATGGGTTGAAGGCAATACCATGGAAACACCAGAATTTGATGTCATCTTGGACTTGTTGGTAAAGGTACATCAGTTGCCCAAGATGTCTTTCCACTTTGATCCGTTCGAGAAGGGCGCCTATTACTATTCGCAGTTATCGCCATCTTCGAGAGACAGATCGATTGCTGACATTCATACGTACTTTCAAAGCCATGCATTTGTGACGGGGCTGCCGTTAACTACCTGCCATTATGATTTAGGCTATTACAATGTGATTCGAAAGCCTGATGGGCAGATATCACTTATCGATTGGGAGTACGCCGCGCTTGGCGATCCTGCAATGGATATTGTGATGACGAGTTTGGCGAATGAGTTTGATCTTGAAACCTTAGTGGAGAGTTACTGTCAAACTAAAGGCATCGAGGAAAAATCGCTGTGGCTTGAGCACTGTCGGCGTTGGCAGCCAGTGGCAGACTATCTCGGTTTGCTTTGGTACGCGTTAGGTTACGAGTTATACGGTGACGAGCTTTACGAAGAAAGAAAGCGGTTTTTCCAAAGTAAGTTACAGGAACACATTCGAAACAACCCGTAGGAGACAGGGAGGAAAGGATGAAGGTTTTGAGGCAAAAGTTGCGAACCCTCGCTTCTGCATTTGTGCTCACGCTTTTCCTCTCTGCGTGTACTAATCAACTCGCCTACAACACCTTGCCTTTCTGGATTGATTATTACCTTTCTGACTATGTCGACTTGAATTCCTTTCAACAAAAGCAATTAGAAGAGGATTTGGATGCCTTTCATGAGTGGCATCGTCAAACTCAGCTTCCCAAGATCCGCGCGCTTTTAGTCCAGCTGGAAAGGGACATGGAAAAACCACTCAGCTACTCCCAAGTCAGGGCATACCATAAGTACACCAACACCACGATACTGGCGTCGCTAGAAGGCTGACGCCAACTCTCGCCAACATGATTCGTACGCTTGATGACGAGCAGGCAAAGCAATGGATGGACGTGTTGTCTGAAAACATTGAGGAAGCCGTTGAGAAAGCAAATGAAGGCACCTTAGAGGCTCAGCAACAGCGCAGGCAGGAAAGGCTAGTCGAACGTGCGGAGTTTTGGATTGATTCAGTCGATAAAAAGCAGTCACAGCAGTTTTTGGAAATGGCGAGCTATCAAATCGAAATGCGCCCTGTGTTTTATGCCATTCGGGATGATCTGCTTGGTGAACTCACGCTGATACTGACCGAGCGCGATGCACCTGATTTAGAACAACGCATCAACAACTACTTTATCCGCGTGGTAGCTTTCCAAGGTGAGGGCCACGAAAGCGATATGGCTCTTTATCTCGCGAGACGCTATGAGTTGCTACAGCGTATCGATAAAAACCTTTCCCCGGAGCAAAGAGAGACGATGAGAGAGAACTTAGCGTCGATCTCGAACGACATCGGTGCCTTGATGAATTGATTGAATTGCAATCAATCGCATTCAAATTTATTGACCCTCACCATTATTTCCCATTTAACCGCAATGAAAGTATGTGATTATCTTTTTATTTGTGTTATCACCATGAAACAGAGAAATACCATTCTGTCTGCTTAGCTGAGCATGTACCGCTCAACAATCTTCGCATCCGGCTTCTTCTAGATGACTAGGAAAGGGCGAAGAAAGTGTCGGAATGGCGCGTTACAAACTGGCGATCTATTCATGCCAGCACGGTTTAAGAGGGAATTTTTGTGATTATCTATCTTCATGGCTTTGACTCAACAAGCCCTGGAAACCACGAAAAGGTCATGCAGCTTCAGTTCATTGACCCAGACATTCGTTTCATCAACTACAGCACCTTGCACCCTAAACACGATATGCAGCATTTACTTAAAGAAGTGAATAAGCATATGGAGCTTTCAGACGACAAGCACCCGCTCATCTGTGGCGTTGGTTTAGGCGGTTACTGGTCAGAGCGTATTGGCTATCTGTCCGGCATCAAGCAAGTCATCTTTAACCCAAACTTGTTCCCAGAAGAGAACATGGAAGGTCGTATTGACCGACCAGAAGAGTACGCAGATATCGCAACCAAGTGTGTTGAAGACTTCCGCGTTAAAAACGCAGGCCGTTGTCTTGTGGTCCTTTCAACAAACGATGATATTCTCGATAATCAGCGAACGGCTGATTTACTGGGCAAAAACTACGAGATCATTTGGGACGAGCAACAGCCTCACAAATTCCCAAGCATCTCTGGCCACCTCCAAGCGATGAAAGCGTTTAAAGACGCAAAGTAAACGCGGTCATATCTCATCAATGTAATGCGGGCATATTGCGCAACAAAGTGTGTCCGCTTTACTTTCATCTCGCGATCAATAAATGAAAACTGATAACAACATGGGCGTTTTTACTGCAAACGATGTTGATGATTAGATTAAAAAATTGATTGAGATCAAACTGGCTGTATAATGAATCTGTCTGAAAAAAGCGTTATGTAAAAAACGATGCAGATAAGTTGCGGGCAATACTCAAACAAGATTTCGCAGCAAGCCACTCAAATCGAGTGAATTTTACCTCACTACCTACAACACATTTTTTGTATGCCGCTTATCGACAGCGGGGTACGACACAGTTTTTTGTTTTTAAATTCATGGTGAGGAAGTAGTCGTGACCAATATTATCGTAGTAGGTGGCGGTGCCGGTGGCTTGGAATTGGCAACTAAGCTAGGTCGCACGCTTGGACGCAAGGGACGCGCCAAGGTCACTCTGGTGGATCGCAAAGCTAGCCATCTTTGGAAACCATTGCTGCATGAAGTAGCAACAGGCTCTCTGGATGAAGGTGTAGACGCGATCAGCTATCGTGCACATGCGAAGAATCATTTCTTTGATTTCCAATTGGGCAGCCTTGCGGACATCGACCGCGAGAACAAAACCATCAAACTTGCAGCATTGCATGACAAGTCTGACGGTGAGCTACTGATGCCTGAGCGTGAGCTAAGTTATGACATTCTGGTCATGGCGATTGGTTCTACGTCGAACGACTTTAATACCGCGGGTGTTCGTGACAACTGTATTTTCCTAGACAGCCCAGAACAAGCGCGTCGTTTCCGTAACGAAATGAACAATGAGTTCCTGAAGCTGCACGCAAATTCAGGTAACGGCACAGTTGATATCGCGATTGTTGGTGGTGGTGCAACAGGTGTTGAGCTTTCTGCAGAACTGCACAATGCCATCAAAGAGCTGCACAACTACGGCTTTAAAGATCTGGATAGCTCGAAACTGAAAGTGACGCTGGTTGAAGCGGGTGAGCGTATTCTTCCTGCTTTGCCACCACGTATCTCAGGTGCGGCGCAGCAAGAATTGATCAAGCTGGGCGTCAATGTTCGCACTGGCACTATGGTTGTGAAAGCAGAAGAAGACGGTCTGACCACAAAAGATGGCGACAAGATCTCTGCGCAAATCATGGTTTGGGCGGCAGGTATCAAAGCACCTGACTTCCTGAAAGATATCGCGGGTCTGGAAACAAACCGCATCAACCAATTGGTTGTGAAGCCAACGCTGCAAACCACACGTGATGACGACATCTTTGTTATCGGTGACTGTGCAGCATGTTCTCAGCCTGACGGTACTATGGTTCCGCCACGTGCGCAGTCTGCACACCAAATGGCAAGTCGTGCGTTTGCAAACATCGTAGCGAAGTTGACTGATCGTGAACTGAAAGACTATGTTTACAAGGATCACGGCTCTCTGGTTTCGCTAAGCCGTTTCTCTACCGTTGGTAGCTTGATGGGTAACTTGACGCGCGGTTCTATGATGGTTGAAGGTCGTTTGGCTCGTGTAGTGTACATCTCACTGTACCGCATGCACCAAATCGCGCTTCACGGTTTCATCAAAACAGGTTTGATGATGCTGGTTAGCCGAATCAACCGAGTGCTGCGTCCATCGCTGAAACTGCACTAAAAAAGAAAGCTGCCGAATGGCAGCTTTTTTTATGCCTGTCCGTTTGCGGGTTTGAACGTGATGGGCGGTAGCGGTGTTGGCTCTACTGGATTCTCAAACACTGTCTGTGGCGCAATACATGACGGATGCCAATGAATAAGCTGTTCAATTGGCAACGGCTTGGATTTTAAGTAGCCCTGAATGTACACGCTGCCTTGGGCGTTAATCCAAGTGAGCTGATTCTCCGTTTCGATACCTTCCGCTACAACGTCCATATCAAGTGATTTGGACAAGTTCACAATGGCTGCACAAAGCTTGGACGAACGTTTTTGGTCGTCAGCGACATCCACCAGGAAATTTCTGTCTATCTTCAACACATCGAACTTGTGCTGCCCCAACAATGAAAGCGACGAATATCCAGTACCGAAATCATCGAGGTACAAGGTGATGCCCGCAGCCCGAAGTGCGCTCAAAGAGGCGGCACTGGCGACTTCGTCTTCCATCAAGGTCGTTTCTGTAATCTCGATACCGAGCTTGTGAGGCGGAATGTGGTGCTGGTTGAGCAAATCCTTCACAAAACTAATGAATGCGGGTGAGCCAAGCTGTTTGGCTGACACATTGACGGAAATCCCAGGGTAGTCGAGAGAGTTCGCTTCTTTTTGCCAGCTTTCGAGCAGTGCACACACTTCCTGAAGTACCCACCGCCCAATGCTGTGTATTTGATTCGTCTCTTCTGCGATAGGAATAAACTGCAAGGGCGAAATAGGCCCCAAGTAAGGGTGATTCCAGCGGATCAAAGCTTCGAAAAAATGAACATCATCGCCTTTGAAAACGGGCTGGAAGGCGAGGGTAAACTGCTCATCAGTTAATGCATACGCCAACTCTTGCTCGATATTAAAACGCTGTTGTACCTCCGTGAGCATTTCTTCGCTATAGAAGGTAATGGCATTGCCTTGCTCTTTTGCATGATACATCGCGATATCCGCCTGCTGGATGATATCGAGCAGAGTAAAGCGATGATCAGTGATGGTGGAAATACCTATGCTCGCACCAATCTGGATAGTATGTCCGTCAATCATGTACTGCTGATTTAGCGCATCCAGATAGGCTTGTGCCAGTGAGTACGCCTTGTCTTTTAAGATAACGCCGCTTAAACACACCACAAACTCATCACCGCCAAATCGATAGCTGCGATGTTCCGTCGGCGTTGAGATGAATATGCGGTCTGCGACGGCTTGTAACAGCTTGTCGCCAACGAGGTGCCCAAGTGAGTCGTTGACATGTTTGAAGCGGTCTAAGTCGATGAAGAGAATGGAAAAACCCAAACTGACACCGCTTTGAAGGTGTGTTTGCTCTTCCTTCAAACGCTTTTCCAGCGACAAGCGATTGCTTAGCGACGTGAGGTTATCATGGTAAGCCTGATAGCGAAGTTTCTTGGTTTGTCGGCTCACCAGTTCATTGGCTAAAGCCAGTCTGCTGGAATAAGACCATACACATGCAGCGGTAGCAAAGGTGAGCAGCATACCTAAGACAGTGACGAGCAAGCTGTATTGATAGCCCGTGAGATAAGAATCAGTTTGGGTAAACTCTATCCAGACACCTTCTTCACTACCCGGGATCCTGACCAGTTGTCGAACAGGCTGGATTTCCATGTAATTATCTGGATTCAACACGCCCGATTGGAAAAGGACTTCTGCGGCATTGTGAGGTGCACTAAATTGCGGCCTGACATTGATATGGAGATTGTCTAACTCCTTGTAGTCCGGCCAAACCGCGGCAAAAAAGGACTCAAAATAGATTGAGGTGACAAGGTAACCTTTGAGGACATCTTTTTCCAACACCGCAGAAAATAGCCTTACGCCATTTCCGTTTTCTTTATGAAAGAAACTGGCTTCTGGGCGGCGTTGGAAAAAGGCTCTCTCCATGGCATGGGCGAACTCACATTGAGATTCCGCGCGCCAGCCAATGTATTTTTCTGCGTGAGTTTGAGGGGAAACATACAGCACCGGAAAAGTGTATTCAGTCAAAGACCATGCACACTTTTCAGTAGCTTGAGGGTAAATCTGATACGTGTCGTAACTGCTTCCTTCGTTTCTTACCACAGAGGTTTCGAAAGTTTGCACAGATTCTCTGCGCACTTTGGGCAGCCAGAACACGGAATGGATGCCTGAACCTTTTCTCGTTCGGCTTTGCAGAAACTGCTGAAACTTAATTTTGTCCAGACTGTAACTGTTTTGAAAATAGAGTTGCGCGGAAAGCTGCAGTTCGTTGAAAGAGAAAAGGGCTTTCTCAAGGGCTTTTAACCGCTGTTCAACCAGTGTTTCAAACGCATTTTGGTGACGCTGAGCGTCGAGATAGTTTACTGCAAAGCCACTACTAATCGCTGCGACAGTACCTATGACAACAATAAACCAGTGTAATTTTTTAGAGAACATCATTTTATAATCAAAGAATTACTGGTGATCTCGATTATATTTATCAGTGTTACGGTTTATTTCACGAATTGTGACATTCTGGTTTCAGACTGAGCTGTTACATAATAGGAAACGGCACTATTTTAGGTAAGTGTATAATAATTAATCATATTTTTGCTTTTTAATGAAAGCTGTACTGAAAACGCAGAATTGGAAGAAATGCGAGAGAGGGCAAGCTAAAAATGCGTGTCTTTTTGTCTAAGTGGCAGAAAAAACCTGCCACGTTCGGAAGGATTTAACAAAGAATATCTTCTGGGATCAGGCTGTACACTAACCCTTCTTTTGCTTCACCATCATACATATAGCGGTTGCGCGCTCGGCACTCAAACGTCGCTCTAAGCTTTTCAGCAATGCGGATGCTTGCGGTGTTGGCGGGGTCCATCACCAATTCCAGTCTAGTGAGGAGTAGGTGGCTAAAAGCCAGCGTGGCCGCCATTTCTGCGGCTTCCAGAGCATATCCTCTACCTTGGAATTTCGTCGCGGTCCAATACCCTAAATTGGCCATGTTAGCGACAGAGTCAATGCTTGAGATGTAAACACAGCCAACGAACTCACCACTGTCCAACTCGAATGCGGCTAATTCATAGCTGCTGCCTGTCAGCCACCCTTGGCGGCTTCGATTAATCCAAGCGTCTGCATCCATGTCATCAAAATCTTCATGGCACCAGTCTAGCCAAGGCGAAATGGTGTCAGCGGATTCACTGATAGCATCACGAAGCGGTGTAATGTCGACACGCTTTAAAGCGCGCAGTAACAAGCGATCTGTTTGAAACTCTAAATTTGACTGCATAAGGAAGGTAAATGCTTTTGGGTATAAAACTATATTAAGAAAAAACGCCCTCAAGTGAGGGCGATTTATTTAGGCATTTTCGTCTTTTTCGACGCGGGTAACTTGAATAATCAAACCCATCAGCGGGTGGTCAAGATAGTGCACTTCACCACTGCGCATACGTCGTTTTTGCTTCAACACGTAAGGTTCGAGATATTTCTCTACTTCGTATTCGCGCTCAAGCTTTTGAAGGCCGGTTACTGTGTTGCCTTCGGTTGTTGAGGTTACTTGCGTGTTGTTGCTCAGCAGACTGTCGGTTTCAGTGTCCGTTTGATTTTCCAGTGGAACAGGTACGGCGTTCACGTCTTTAAGTACCTTGCGCTCGCCAGGTTCACGAAGCACTAAATCTGTCTCAATGAACAGGTAATGCTGAACGTAAACGCGGATGAACCCGTCCAGTTCATACATTGGGCCACTTTCTTTGGCTGGCTCTGGGGCAACAAGTGGCGTTGGTACGATAGTGCCTGTTGCAGGGTCGACAGTAGCAGTAGCGTGGTGTCTGCCGCTGCGTTGATGGTATTCAGATTAGGCTGAGCAATCACAGACGGCGCATCTTTTGGCGTACCATCTAAGTAGTAATCATTGCCATAGTCTTGGCCTGCAGTGAAACGCAGTTTAGGCATTACGCCACGACCACCATCGTTTTGGCGCCATGCCACATGAACCAAAGGCTTAAAGCTGCATGGTTAGCAAGCTTTTGATATTCAGAATTGAGTTTCCACTGGCTTTGAGGCAGCAAAGTAAGACCTTGCGCTTGGAGAGACGTGGCATCAAACACTGAAACAGCATTGGATAGATTGATGTTTGGTTGAGTTTCAGGCCATTTCTCTGTAACAGAGGCGGGATCTTGATTGCGTTTGAACACAATCACTTCCACATCAAACCAGCGCTCAGCCTTCGTAGGCAAGCTAAGCGTGCACAGCAGCAGGAAAATCAGCTTTTTCAAAGCATTACTCCGTATTAAAACTTGGTTGCGTTCAATCACGCAACCAACAAATTATTAGCAAAGTCGTCTAGTAGTGTTTCGATGAAGGCCACTCTATCTCTACGATCCGTGAGAGATTCGACAATTTTTAGCTTGGTTGGACCGTCAAAGCGATAGCGACTTGGATGGGATTGTAACAGACCCACCAAGAAGCCGGGATCAATTTGGGCATTTTGATTAAATTCGATCACACCGCCTCGATCATGAGCATCAATCTTACGAACGCCAAGTTTGGCGGCATCCAGTTTGATTTGCTGCACCTTGAGCAGATTTGATGCGGCATCTGGCAATAAGCCAAAGCGGTCTATCAACTCTACACGCAGCTCTTCAATGTCGTCTTGCGTTTTCGCCCCTGCAACACGCTTATAAAGCGACAAGCGGGTGTTAATGTCAGGAATATAGCTGTCTGGCAACAGGGCAGGGAGACGAAGCTCAACATCGGTTTGCTGGTTAAGCAGGTCTTCGAGCGATGGCTCTTTGCCTTCTTTCAGTGCCTCAACAGCCTGTTCAAGCATTTCCATGTAAAGCGTGAAGCCCACAGACTGAATTTGACCGCTCTGTTCTTCGCCCAGCAATTCACCCGCACCACGGATTTCCAAGTCATGCGTTGCAAGCGTGAAACCCGCGCCCAAATCTTCCAATGACGCTATGGCGTCCAGACGCTTGATGGCATCTTTGGTCATGCGTTTTGGATGTGGCGTTAGCAAGTATGCATAGGCTTGGTGGTGAGAACGACCCACGCGACCACGAAGCTGGTGCAACTGCGCCAGACCAAGATGGTCGGCGCGATCCATGATGATGGTATTCGCCGTTGGAACGTCGATACCTGTTTCGATGATTGTCGTACACACCAAGACGTTAAAACGCTGGTGGTAGAAATCTGACATGATGCGTTCCAACTCGCGTTCACGCATTTGGCCATGTCCCACAGTAATACGCGCCTCAGGTACCAGCTCAGCAAGCTCATCAGCGGTTTTCTCGATGCTGTCGATGTCATTGTGCAGGAAGTAAACCTGTCCACCACGCATGATTTCACGCAGCATGGCTTCGCGGATGAGGTTCTTCTCACGTTCGCGAACAAAGGTTTTGATTGCCAAACGACGAGACGGCGGTGTCGCGATGATCGACAAATCACGCATACCGCTCATCGCCATGTTCAATGTTCGCGGAATTGGCGTTGCGGTTAGCGTTAGGATGTCTACATCCGCGCGCATGGCTTTTACTTTCTCTTTCTGACGGACACCAAAACGGTGCTCTTCATCAACGATGAGCAAGCCAAGGTCTTTGAATTTGACATCACTTTGAAGCAGTTTGTGTGTGCCAATCAGAATGTCGACTTTGCCTTCAGCGCAATCGGCCAGAATTTGCTTTTGCTCTTTCGCGGACTTAAAGCGAGAGAGCACTTCCACACGCACTGGCTGATTGGCAAAGCGGTCTCGGAAATTCTCAAAATGCTGTTGAGCCAGCAGGGTAGTCGGCACCAGCACCGCCACTTGCTTGCTGTTATTGGCAGCAAGGAAGGTGGCACGCATTGCCACTTCTGTTTTACCAAAGCCCACGTCACCACATACCAAACGGTCCATCGCGATTGGCTGACACATGTCTGACAGCACGGCATTGATCGCTTGGATTTGGTCTGGTGTTTCCTCAAACGGGAAGCCAGAGCAGAAGTCCAAGTAGCTTCACGGTCATGTTTGAATGCAAAGCCCGGTTTGGTTGCGCGTTTGGCATACACGTCGAGAAGTTCAGCGGCCACGTCGCGAACTTTCTCTGCAGCTTTCTTACGTGCTTTTTCCCACGCTTCGCCGCCTAAACGGTGTAATGGTGCAGATTCTTCTGCACCGCCACTGTAGCGGCTAATCAAATGCAATGAGGCAACAGGGACATATAGCTTCGCGCCTTGTTGGTATTCCAAGGTCACGTATTCGGTTTCAATACCGCCGGCTTCGAGTGTTTGCAGACCCAAGTAGCGACCAACACCGTGCTCCAAATGCACCACGGGCTGTCCGGTTTGCAGCTCTGCAAGGTTACGAATGAGCGTATCGCTATTGCTTGCCGCTTTTTTGTTGTCTCGACGGCGCTGTTGAACAACGCGTGCACCCAGCAAGTTGGTTTCACAAATCAGCGCGAAGTTCGGAGATTCACAAACAAAGCCGACTTCCGCAGGGCCGACAACCAACGAATGTTGTGTTGGGCTATTTAGTGCTTCATCCAGCGAATCACAAACCATAGGACGAATTTTGATGCGTGCCAGCAAATCAAGCATGGCTTCGCGACGACCTTCTGTTTCCACGGAGAAGACAACTTTACCGCTAAACCCTTCCGTGAATTGACGCAGTGCGCCTAACGGCTCCTTGAGTTGTTGGTTGATCGTCAACTCAGGTAGTAAAGAAACAGGGCATTTTGACGGCCAGCCTTATCTTCGTCAGGCTTCAGAGACAGTTTTACGCGCGGATAGGCTTTAAAGTGGCCAAATAACTCGTCAATGTTCTGCCAGATCTCATTCGGTGGCAGCAACGGACGCAGTGGGTCAACGCGGCGCTGATCGTAGCGGTAATCCGCATCCGCGAGAAACTGATTGGCAGCAGACTCGATATCGCCTTTTACCACTAAAAGCGTGTTATCTGGCAGGTAATCAAACAAGGTTTCCGTTTCATTGAAGAACAAAGGCTGCCAGTATTCTATGCCTGATGGCCATGTCTTCTTGGAGACTTGTTGATAGATGGATTCAGGCTCGCGTCGTGCCTCAAAACGCTCACGCCAGCGACCACGGAAAGATTCAACCGCGTCATCATCCGTTGGGAATTCATGGGCTGGTAGCAGATTGATCTGATCCAACTCTTGCACCGAACGCTGGTTCTCAGGATCGAACTCGCGGATGGTATCGACTTCGTCATCAAAGAAATCGATGCGATACGGTTGGTTTGAACCCATAGGGAACAAATCAATGATGGAGCCACGGCTGGCGTACTCGCCGTGTTCGATAACCTGATCAACATGGCGATAGCCGGACACTTCCAGTTGGTGACGCAGCTTTTCAAGCGACAGTCGGTCGCCTTTTTTGACGATCAATGCATGCTGAAGCAAGAAAGAACGCGGCATCACGCGCTGCATCAAAGTGCTGGCTGGCACAATCAAAATGCCTGATTTCTGTTGAGGCAGTTGATACAGGCGAGCAATACGGTCTGAGATGATGTCTTGGTGCGGTGAGAAGTTATCGTAAGGCAGTGTTTCCCAGTCAGGGAAAACATGGCATTCGCGTTGTGTAAACTGCTGGATTTCTGGTTTTAGTTTGAGTGCAGTTTGGTTGTCTGGAACCACCAGTAAAATGAAGCGTTGTTGCTGATTGGCAAGGCTTGCAATGGTGAGAGACAGCGAAGCACCAAGAAGATTGGCTACCACACGCGTGTCGCCCGCCTTTTCTGGAGCGGGCAGATTAAAAAGAAGGTTGTCTGTCATCTAAATTGAGGCTTAGTTATTTCTTTCCAGTGCGCGTTGACGCAGTAGTTTTTGCTGTTGATGTAACGCGGCACGGATCAATACATCTCTGTCATCTTCTTGCAGACGAATGTATTTCACGCCGACCGCATACTTACCATTTTTCTCTTTACAGCCGTATACGCTACCGTAGCAGTAAATCGCTGAGGGTGGGTTCTCAAGAAAGAGTTTTAGGCGAACATGTTGCCCTTTCTGAAAGGCTTGTTTTGCAATGAAAGTGAGACTGCTGGCACCGAAGGTTTCGGTTTGATAACGAATTGTTGGGTCGTCTTGTTGTGACAGCATGAAGCCAAGCAACAGGTTAATTTTCTCGTTCTGTGCTTGAAGAAACTTCGCGAGTGCGTGTCCGTCTTCGTGTGCAAGCACCTGGATTTCTTTTTCGACAGAGTTGTCCAAGTCTCCGCATTGGCTGGCAATACGAAAGGCGAGGGGGATTTCACGTCCAAATTCAACGTCAGAAGGTACGTGCTCGGTTTCACCGAGTACCTCAACGTTTATTTTTAAGTGCGCATGTACGGAAAAGTATTCGTCCTGACTCATTATCATGCCTATTGCTTTGTAATCTGTTGATTATCACGCACTACCCGCGATTCCTCAACCTCACTTTCACCTGTCTCTCTAAGTCACGGTAACAAAATGTGCGTACGTGTTATCTGATAGACAGGGATGGATCGGATAAAAGTTCATCTATCGCGCAACAATTTGAAAAGAAAAGGAACAAATTGACGTAAAAGCCGCCTAAAGCAGGGAGAATCAGAGCCCTTTCGTGGCAATCACGAAACCTAAAAGGTATTCTTGGCACAGCCCTTACTGTGTAAAGGACATCGCCCTTTGAGGCTTACACAGTCTAACGAGTTTTTGAGAACAACAACTATGTTTCACCCGTTACCGGTGTTTATTGGATTGCGCTATTTAAAAGGGCGCTCCGGCGACAAGTTTGGCCGCTTTGTCTCCTACATGTCTACGGCTGGCATTACGATTGGCGTGATGGCTTTGATCACTGTGCTGTCGGTGATGAATGGTTTTGAAGGTCAGCTTAAGCATCGCATTCTTGGTGTGTTGCCCCAAGCGGTTGTCGCCGGAACACCTGATCACGCGCCTGATGTGAATACTAAGCCAGTTAGATGGCGTAACGGGAACCGCGCCTATCGTCAGCACAGATGCCATTGTACAAAGCCCTGTTGCGATTGGTGCAGGTAAGCTCTTAGGCATTAGCCCTGATAGTCGCGAACCAATGAAACAGTACATGGTGAGAGGGGCGATGAGCAACTTACACCGGGAAGCTACAAACTGGTCATCGGCAGAAAAACAGCCAGTGATTTGGACGTTTCGGTCGGCGACAAAGTTCGCGTGATGATCACCAGTGCCAGCCAATTCACGCCAGTTGGGCGCATTCCTTCTCAGCGTAATTTCACCGTTGCCGGCATTTATGACACAGCCACAGATGTGGATGGTCAGTTAATGTATGCCAACCTCAATGATGTTTCCCGCTTGATGCGCCTTCCTCGCTCTCAACCTGCTGATTTACGTCTGTTCGTCGACGAACCGTTTGATGTGCCAAAGCTAGAGAAAGTAGCCGAATCCATGGGCTATGAGTGGTCAGATTGGCGTGAGCTTCGTGGTGAGCTTTTCCAAGCTGTGAAGATGGAAAAGAACATGATGGCACTGATGCTGGGTCTGATTATTCTGGTGGCAGCGTTCAACATCATTTCTGCGCTGATTATGGTGGTGATGGAGAAGCAATCTGAAGTCGCCATTCTTAAAACGCAGGGCATGACTCACAGAAGTATTGTGCTCGTATTCGTGGTTCAAGGTGCGAGTAGCGGTGTTATTGGTGCGGTTCTTGGTGGTATCGCGGGTAGTGTGCTGGCGTTAAACATCAATGAAGTCATGCAATTATTGAATTTGAGTTTGCTGGGTGGCGGGCTAGCGTTGCCAGTTTCGCTCGGTATTGATGAAGTTTTCACAGTGGTATTCGGTGCAATTGTATTGAGTTTGCTTGCCACGCTTTTCCCATCGTTAAAGGCGGCATCTGTTCGCCCTGCAGAGGCTCTTCGCTATGAGTAACGCTTTGTTATCGTGTTCAAATGTTAGAAAAACTTACCAAGAAGGTGAGCTCACGACCGAAGTGCTCAAAGGCGTGTCATTCTCTATCGAGTCTGGCGAGCTTGTAGCGATTGTTGGCGCTTCTGGTTCGGGTAAAAGTACACTTCTTCACATCCTTGGTGCGCTAGATACGCTCACCGAAGGCGAAGTGTCGTTTGACGGTAAAGATGTGGTGAACATGCGTGCTTCTGAACAAGCGACACTGCGCAATCAGCACATCGGGTTTATTTATCAGTTCCACCATCTGCTGGCAGATTTCACGGCAGTGGAAAACGTGGCAATGCCACTTCTTATCGGTGGTGAAAAACCAGCAGAAGCCAAAGCTCGCGCGCTAGATATGCTTAAAGCCGTGGGGATGGCGCATCGTGCAGAGCATCGTCCATCAGAGTTATCTGGTGGTGAGAGACAACGTGTTGCGATTGCGCGCGCTGTAGTTAACCGACCATCTTTAGTGTTGGCGGATGAACCAACCGGTAACCTAGATCATAAAACCGCACTCGATATTTACGATTTGATGCGTACGCTGAATCGTGAATTCAATACTGCTTTCTTGGTCGTCACTCACGATAAAGAGTTGGCGGGCAAAATGGATCGCCAGCTTTCTATGCTGGATGGTCAGTTCGTTGAAACGAAAGCGCAAGAGGCTATGCCGTCATGATGCATTCGTTATCGCTTTTTATTGGGCGACGATTCAGCAAGGCCAAGCATCGCAACAAGCTGGTGTCATTTATCTCGATGTCTTCGATGATTGGCATTTCCGTTGGCGTGATGGTGATTATTATTGGCTTGTCTGCCATGAACGGTTTTGAGCGTGAGCTTGAAAACCGCGTGCTTTCCGTTATTCCTCACGCACAATTGGAAGGCGTTGAAGCACCAGTGTCAACGTGGCGAGATATGCAAAAAACCGCGGAGCAGAATGTGAACGTGGTTGCTGGCGCACCGTATGTCACCTTCACGGGGCTGTTGGAGAAAGGCGCAAATCTAAAGCCGGTTCAAATTCGTGGTATTGACCCTGATGCAGAGAAACGCGTCAGTAGCATTAGCGATTATGTGTTGGGTGACGGTTGGAAAACGTTGGAGCAGGGCAAAAGCGCAGTGGTGCTGGGCAAAGGCATTGCAGATGCACTGGGCGTAAAAGTGGGTGACTGGTTAACAGTGATGGTGCCCTCGCCAGATCCAGAGCTGAAACTGCGCGCGCCGAAACGTATTCGTCTCCAAGTCACGGGTATTTTGAGCTTGGGAGGTCAAGTAGACCATGGATTAGCATTGGTACCGCTTGCAGATGCACAGGCTTATCAAAACATGGGTGACGCGGTTTCAGGTGTTGCGCTGAAATTGAAAGAGCCACTCAATGCCAGAGCTGTGGTGCGCGAAGTAGGCTACACGCTGAAAGAGTACGTTTACCTCAAAAACTGGACCCAAGAATACGGCTTCCTTTATCGCGATATTCAGATGGTACGCGCGATTGTTTACATCGTGATGGTGCTGGTGATTGGTGTGGCGTGTTTTAACATTGTCTCCACCCTGATGATGGCCGTGAAAGACAGAGCAGGCGACATTGCCGTTCTGCGCACCATGGGTGCGAAAGACGGGTTGATCCGAGCAATCTTTGTTTGGCATGGCTTACTATCGGGTTTGCTTGGCAGTGTTATTGGTTCAATAGCGGGCAGTTTCATCGCGTTGAATCTGACCGAGATCGTCGGTGTGATTGAAAAGTTGACTGGGCATCAATTCCTTTCCGGGGACATCTACTTTGTCGACTTCCTGCCAACAGCACTGCATTTGTCCGATGTTTTCATGGTGTCAGGCACTGCTATCGTGTTGAGTTTGATAGCGACTTGGTATCCTTCCCAACGTGCGTGCAAGCTTCAGCCTGCTGCTGTATTGAGTGCGAAGTAATTAGAAGCGAAGCGGGCGTCGAGTGCACAGAACGTGACTGGAAGCCTGATTAACAAACTCGCGAATTACATTCCTCGTTTGTTGCATGCCAAACCTCTCGCATGCTGACAACAAATAAAAAAATACCCCGCTTGGGCGGGGTATTTTTTTAGTCTTCAGAATTCTTTCTTTTAAGCACTTTGATTTTTGGTATGCGGAGGCGGCGTTTTTGCCAGCTTCTCACCACGGAGTAGCGCCAGACACCGCGACAGCCAAAGTAGCCAATCAAACCGAAAATAATGCTACATACGAAACAGCCCAAGAGGAATGGAGGGCCGATTTGGCTCATTTGATTAAACAGGAACTCCCATGTCAGTTCAAAATGGAAATGGTGTTCCGGCGTTCCCATCAAAAACGCCCCCAGCTTGTACGCACCGTAAAAGATGACGGGCATAGTGATTGGGTTAGTGATCCACACCAAAGCGACAGACAGAGGCAAGTTAACGCCAAACATGATTGCCAGACCGGCAGCCATGATCATCTGACTTGGGAGCGGCACAAATGCCATGAACAAGCCAACTGCAAATGCGCCCGACGCCGAACGACGGTTCAAACACCAGAGGTTCGGGTCGTAAAGCAAGTTGCCGAACACTGCCAGTGCTTTCTGCTTGCGAATGACGTCATGCTTCGGCAAATATTTTTTAATTATTTTTTTAGGCATAAGTCTTCAGTTCTTTCGGGTTCAATACCAGCATGAAGATACTGCTGGGTATCGTTGTTGCTATTGTGTCGCTTAAATGGTGGCCGGAGTTACCGCCGTTAAGTGCGTTGCTTCCGGTTGGCGTCATCCTTTTCTTGCTGCGTAAATGCCTTCCAGCATTTGCAATGGGTCTCACCGTGGGCGGCCTGATTGCATACAGTGCAGCGGCTTTATTTCTTTTCAAAACAAATTCCGCCTTAACAGTGGCACACGATACTACCATAGAGGGGAAAGTTGGCAGCCTTTTTACAACGCAAAATCTGCAAACAAACGTAATCTTTGATGTGGACACGGTTGATGGACGAAAACTGAACGTTTTTGAACGCTTTCGTGCCCGGATTTATTGGCGCTGGGATGAGCCACCCAAACAAGGAGAACGTTGGAAGCTAAACGTTCGCCTCAGAGAACCTTATGGCCGTGTCAACGAAGCCGGGTTTGATGCTGAGGTCTATTTCCTTTCAAAACATATCCATGCCAAGGGCTCTCTTCGAGAAGCTGAGCGAACACGTGATACCCAATCTACCAGACAACGGCTGCTGAACAAGGTCATTGTCGAGACTGAAAACCTTCCGTCGGCACGATTTCTGATTGCATTGACTTTCGGTGAAAGAAACATGCTGACAAATGAAGATTGGTCGCGGTTAAGAAACACCGGGTTAGGGCACCTACTCGCGATATCTGGCCTTCATATCGGTTTGGCATTTCTGTTTGGTTACGCTGTCACAAAAATAATTGTGCCGTTGCTGTTTCGTTCAGACCAATGTCTTTGGCTCCCTTTAATCGCGGGTATGTTAGCTGCAATCGCTTATGCTTGGCTTGCTGGTTTTTCCCTGACTGCTCAACGTGCTTTATTTGCGCTTTTCGTGGCTTCGGGCATTCGAATGTTCGGTGCGCGTTTCAATGTGTTTGAAGCCTTGCTGATTGTGTTGGCAGTGGTGCTCATTTTCGATCCGCTGTCGGTGTTCTCTGCTAGTTTTTGGTTGTCATTTGGCGCGGTCACCATTCTCTGTGTGTCTGTCTCTTTTAGTACCAAGTCAGACAAAATCGGGCAACCAAAGCGGCTTGAAGTGAAGGGATTCATTTTCCAATTGCTCCGCATTCAGGCATACCTCATGGTGGGTATGTTGCCCATCACTTGGCTATGGTTTGGTGGCGTGAGCGTGCCGGCCTTTGCACTAAACATCATTGCCGTCCCTTTGGTGAGTTTTGTGACTGTGCCTGCCATTCTTTTGGCAATACTCAGCTCGGCACTGCATATGGATTTTGGGTTCTGGCAACTCGCCGACTGGTCACTTTTACCCGTAATGACAATGCTGGAAATGTTCGATATCGGATGGCTGTCTCCATCAGACATGTCGATGGTATTGCCTGTATTAATCTGGGGCTTGGCACTTGTGCTGCTGATTACGCCTCTCAAATCGGTAAAGGTATTGAAGGCGAGCTTGCTCGTGGCGATTGCCGTTAATCTGCTTAAGCCCGTTGATAAATCGGCATGGCGTGCATCCGTATTGGATGTCGGTCATGGTCTGTCCGTGTTGATAGAAAAAGACGGGAAAGCCGTTGTTTATGACACGGGTGCAGCGTGGAAAAATGGCAACATGGCGCAATTGGTCTTAAAGCCCGTACTCGATAAACGTGGTCTTATTTTGTCGGGAATGATCATCAGTCATGGAGACAATGACCATTCGGGTGGGGAAGTGTGGATTGTTGACCGCTATTCTCTAGATTGGGTAAGAAGCTCTGAAAACAAGGCGGCGTATTTAGCCTGTGTCAAAGGCGAGCGTTGGACGTGGCAAGGGCTTGAATTTGAAGTGTTGCATCCCAATCGATTAGTGGAAAGGGCAAGAAATGAAGACTCCTGTGTGGTTCGTGTCTCTGACGGTTTGCACTCTGTATTGTTAACGGGTGATTTGCCGGAGAAAGGGGAAATGGAGCTTCTTCAGGATGACGCGAAGGTTTCGTCGACGGTGCTATTGGTACCACATCATGGCAGTAAATCCTCATCTTCCTCGGACTTTCTGACTGCGGTCAATCCCGACGTGGCGATTGCCTCTGCAGGAAGGTATACACCTTGGAACTTGCCAAACAAAGCGGTTGTCGAACGGTATCGTGAGTTGGGTATTGCATGGTACGACACCATTGAATCTGGGCAGATATCAGTGCATTTCTCAGACAGGGGTTGGCGATTAAGTAGTCAGAGACAACATCAGGAGCCGTTTTGGTACCGCAAGATGTTTGGAGCCCCTACAAGAAAAGAGTAGAATGCCCGCTAATTGCAGAAATATAAGCAAATAAAATGTCATCAAATTATCAAGATAGAACCACCTGGGAAACCTTTAAAAAGCTTTGGCCTTACATTACGGATTACAAGCTAGGTTTGGTGGTTGCCATCATCGCTTTGGTTGTAAACGCGGCCAGCGATACGCTCATGCTTTCCATGATCAAACCTTTGCTCGATGAAGGTTTCACCTACGACAGCGTTGACAGTGATTTCCTCAAGTGGATGCCTTTGTACCTCGTATTGCTGATGACAGTGCGTGGTATCTCCAGTTTTGTTTCCGCCTATGGCCTATCTTGGGTGTCAGGTAAAGTGGTGATGGTGATGCGTCGCCGCATGTTCAACCACTTTATGCAGATGCCAGTAAGCTTCTTCGATAAAGAATCGTCTGGCGCGCTGCTATCTCGCATTACTTATGATTCAGAACAAGTCGCGAACGCAACCAGCGGTGCTTTAGTTAGCCTGGTGCGTGAAGGTGCGTCAATCATCGGTCTGATGGCGTTGATGTTCTACTACAGCTGGGAGCTTTCTGCGATCCTGCTGATCATCGCGCCAATCGTTGCGATTGCAATTCGTGTGGTTTCCAAGCGTTTCCGTAAGATTTCGTCAAACATGCAAGAAGCCATGGGCTCTGTGACGACATCGGCTGAACAAATGCTGAAAGGTCACAAAGTGGTGTTGAGCTTTGGCGGTCAGGACGTTGAAAAGAAACGTTTTGAAGATGTCAGCAACCGCATGCGTCAGCAGACGATGAAGCTGGTTTCTGCCCAGGCGATTGCTAACCCGGTTATTCAGCTGATCGCCTCGTTTGCATTGGTGGTTGTACTGATGCTGGCAAACACAGACGCGATTCGCAGTGAGTTGACTGCGGGTACCTTTGCTGTCGTATTCGGTGCCATGTTTGGTCTGATGCGCCCATTGAAAGCACTGACCAACGTGACCTCTCAGTTCCAGCGCGGTATGGCTGCGTGTAACAGCTTGTTTGAGCTGATGGAAATGGAAACCGAGAAAGACAACGGCAAGGCTGAGATTGAGCGTGTGAAAGGCGACATCAAAGTGAACGATGTTGTATTTACCTACCCAACCAAAGACACGCCAGCATTGAACCGCGTGACGTTTGATCTGCCAGCAGGGCAGACCTTGGCATTGGTTGGCCGCTCGGGCTCGGGTAAGAGTACGATTGCTAACTTGCTGACGCGTTTTTATGACATCGACAGTGGTGCAATCACCATTGATGGTACAAATATCGAAGAGTACACCCTGAGCAACCTGCGCACCCACGTCGCGATTGTTTCTCAGAACGTGCACCTGTTTAACGACACCATTGCCAACAATATTGCTTACGCGGCGACAGAAGATTACACCCGCGAGCAAATTGAACGTGCGGCGGAATTGGCGTATGCCGCAGACTTTATCCGAGAAATGGATAACGGCTTCGACACCGTGATTGGAGAGAACGGTGTGAGCTTGTCGGGCGGTCAACGTCAGCGTATCGCGATTGCACGTGCATTGCTGCGTGATGCGCCGGTACTTATTCTTGACGAAGCAACGTCAGCATTGGATACCGAGTCAGAACGTGCAATCCAAGCTGCGTTGGATGAATTGCAAAAAGACCGTACTGTGCTGGTTATTGCACACCGTCTGTCTACCATCGAGAAAGCCGATCAAATCTTGGTGGTTGACGAAGGTGAGATTGTTGAGCGAGGCGACCACGATAGCTTGATGGCAAAAGATGGCGCATACGCACAGCTTTACCGCATTCAGTTCGGAGAGTAAGCATTGGCGGGTTTGATTGAAAAAATCTGGTTTGAAAACCACCCGCTAGGCTTGGTCAGTGCGCCACTTTTGTGGCCACTTAGCAAACTGTTTGGTGCCATTGCGCGAAAACGCCGTCAGGCCTTTCTGGATGGCAAAAGCGAAAGCTATCGCGCACCTGTGCCTGTGATTGTTGTTGGCAATATCACTGTTGGTGGCAACGGCAAAACGCCCGTGGTGATTTGGCTGGTAGAACAGCTAAAAGCGCAGGGATTGAATCCGGGTGTGGTATCGCGTGGTTATGGCGGCAAAGCGGATTCTTATCCCTTTGTGCTTGATGACACGACCAGCACTGAAGAAGCGGGTGATGAACCCGTTCTGATTTTTCAGCGCACTGGTGCGCCAGTTGCGATATCGCCAGTTAGAAGTGAAGCCGTAAAAGCCCTGCTTCCTCTGGGTGTGGATATCATCATTACCGACGATGGCCTGCAGCATTACAAGCTCGATAGAGACATTGAGTTCGTGATCGTGGACGGCGAGCGCCGTTTCGGAAATGAACATTACATGCCGTTTGGACCTTTGCGTGAACAAACTGACCGTTTAGACAGCGTGGACTTCATCGTGTGCAACGGTGGTGAGGTGCAAAGCGGTGAGTTAGCGATGTGCTTGAAACCCAGTGAATTGGTTAACATAAAGACGGGCGAAAAAGTGCTCGCGAGTGCATTGAACGACGCCGTTGCTATGGCGGGTATTGGAAATCCTCAGCGATTTTTTAATACGCTGGAAAGCTTGGGTGTATCTCCAGTCCATTGTGAGCCTTTTGCGGATCACAAGGCGTTCGAGTTTACTCAGTTAGAGGCTCTGGCGAACAAAGGCCAACACTTGCTGATGACAGAAAAAGACGCGGTGAAATGCCGACGTTTTGTTCAGCAACACCCAAACATAGAGAATTGGTGGTACCTGCCGGTTGATGCGCACTTTAGCGATGAGGCGGCTACCCAAATGATAAATACAATTTTGAAAGTGAAGGATGGATATGGATCACCGACTGCTTGAAATCGTTGCTTGCCCTGCATGTAAGGGAAAACTGAACTACAACAAAGAAAACAACGAACTAGTCTGCAAATTCGACCGCTTGGCCTATCCGATCCGCGAAGGCATTCCAGTGATGCTGACCACGGAAGCGCGTGAGATGTCATCTGACGAGGTTAACCAATAATGAAATTCACGGTAGTGATCCCGGCGCGTTACGCGTCGAGTCGTTTGCCAGCGAAACCTTTGGTGGATATTGGCGGTAAGCCAATGATCCAATGGGTTTACGAACAGTCACTGAAATCAGGCGCAGACAAGGTCATCATTGCAACTGATGACCAACGTATTGTTGATGCGGCTAATGCGTTTGGCGGTGAAGTGTGCCTGACCAATGCCGATCATCAGTCGGGCACCGAGCGTTTGGCGGAAGTGGTTGAGAAATACAATCTGTCGGCTGATGAGATCATTGTTAACGTCCAAGGTGACGAGCCATTGATCCCGCCGACGGTTATTCGCCAAGTAGCCGAGAACCTTGCTAAGTCAAACGCACCGATGTCGACGCTTGCAGTCAACATTGATCATGCTGATGAAGTGTTTAACCCGAATGCCGTAAAAGTGGTCACTGATAAAGACGGTTATGCGTTGTACTTCAGCCGCGCGACAATCCCTTGGGATCGCGACAACTTCGCGAAAGCACCTGCGGAAATTCACCATAACTTGAAACGCCACATAGGTATTTACGGTTACCGAGCTGGCTTTATCAATACCTACATCAACTGGGCACCAAGTCCGATTGAGCATATTGAGTGCCTAGAGCAACTTCGTGTGCTTTGGTACGGTGAGAAAATTCATGTAGATGTGGCAATCGAAGTGCCACCTGCGGGTGTTGATACGCCAGAAGATTTGGAAGTGGTGAGAAAAATCGTTGCGACACTCTAAGTCCTAAACGAAAGCACAAATCAAACAAGCCCCGAGTTAACTCGGGGCTTTTGTTTTTGTGTTATTTGAGCTGTTCAGCAATAGCCTCGAATGCGGCTAAACGAGGTTTGTTCGTTTCTCTAACTGCATTTGATGCACTCTCGGCAGAAGAGAAGGTGGCAATAACGAGATCTTTATCCTGATTAATGTAGAGATGTTGTCCGAACACTCCGCGGAAAGTCCCGACGCCGTTTTCACTGTCATGCACCCACAAATAGTTTTTGTAACCTTCTAGCCATGGGTCAAACGCGGCACTGTTTGGATCTTTGTAGTTACTGTTCGCAACCTGTTCCTTCTCTGCATCGGTTAGTGCAAAGGTGTCTTTCACCCATTTTTCTGAGAACACTTGTTCGCCGTTATATTGACCATTGTTTTCGAACGCCATGCCGACACGTGCGAAGTCTCTCAACGTCGTATTAAAGCCGCCGGTTGCGATGGCGTTGAAGTCCACATCTGCTGCCATAAAGGCATCATGTTCAACCCCCAGTTTGCTCCAAACTTTTTCAGCGATGACCGTCTGTAACGGTTTGCCTTCAACGCGACTGATGATCCAACCCGCGACATCGACGTTTGGTGAGTGATACTCAAATTTGTATCCAGGTTCAAATGCATCGGTTTGCTCAAATTGGGAAAGCAATGGCAAGGTGCCACGCGGTGTATCACTTTTGGTTGGGTCGAGTGCCATCAAATCAAAAGCGGGCACGAACCCGAGTCTACGGAAGTATTCCGTGCTGATTTGGCCCGGTTCGAAGTTTACATAGTCTTCGTTGTAATCCAGTGCGGATACCATATTGAGGATGTCGCGCACTTGTCTATCGCCGAAGTGCGTTCCTTTCAACTCAGGAAGGTAAGTTTCGACCTTAACGTTAACGTCTACCTTACCTTCTTCGACTAACAGTCCCATGACCTGACCGACTAAGGTTTTTGTGCTCGATGCCCATATATGGTGATCGTGTGGGCCAAAACCATTGAAGTATTCTTCGTAAACGATTTTCCCGTCCTTAATCACGACAACGCCATCGGTATCATCACCGACCATGGCATCCCTGACCGTGTAACTTTTACCCTCAAACTCAAATGCCAAGTTAGGTACCTTGCTATTTAACGCGTAAGGGATTTCTGTGATGTCTCCGCCGCGAGGAACCATCAGGCTTGGGAGAATGCTTGCGTTTTTAAAGCTCCAATGGTTGTAAGGCTGCGCTGACCAATTAGAGAGCGTGACTTGAGATTCTGGAGCGGCAGGTATGGCGTCCATCGCCACCTTCGCTTCCGCAAATGCACCTGCGCTCATGCCCATTGCTATGACGGCTGTTGTCAGTGTCTTTTTCATCGTTGCTCTCCAATTGTTACGCTGTTTGCTCTTAAGTTGCACACAGAATATGATTGGGAAAAATTTCGTACAAATACATTATGAACGCTCAAGACGTTCAAGAGAAAAAGGAAATCATCAAGGATGATGTCACTTGAGCAAATCCAAAGCTTCCTGTCGGTTTATGAAACGGGCAGCTACAGCGCGGGTGGCCGCAAGATAGGAAAGGACAGAACCACGGTACGAGAGCGTGTCGTAGCGATGGAGGAAATGATAGGGGAGCCTCTATTTATCATTGAAGGCAAAAAAGCCAAACCGACGTCGTTAGCCGATGCCTTGTACAAAAGAGCGTGGAACATCAACAAACAGGCACTGGATTTTAATCAGGCTGCGTTCGCTGCGAATCATGTCCAACTCACAGAGCTTGTCATTCATCACCATGCGCTTACCTCTATTGATATGCTCGCGGATGTCGACCGCGCAATTGGCGAACGTTTCCCGTATCTGAAAATTAACTGGTTTCAGCGACACAGAGAGGAAAGCTTTGCTGATTTAGAAAAAGGGCGAGCACACATTTCAATTATGCCTACGATAGGTAACGCGCTACTAAAAAGGGATGTTGGGGCAATCAATGTGGGCGCAGAACGCTTTGCTGTCTATGTCGGCAAGCATTCGCCTTTGGCAAATAAAGAGAAAGTGAGCGTCAACGAGCTGACCACCGAAGTGCAATTGGTGAGTGAGAGTGCGCAACACGCGCATCTGGCGTATATCAATGTGGCTAGTCAGCAACACATGGTCTCTAACAGCGAATTGCTGATGTCATTGCTTAGCTCTAGGGGTTGGACGGCACTTAGCCGAGTCAATGCACAAAAATACGTAGATAGCGGCGAAATTGTCGAAGTAGATATTGAGGAATTGACGCAAAGTTATGTCGCGGGTTTTGTGTTGTTTTACTCCTTGGCGTTTGAGAACCACGATGTGGTTAAAAACGTTATCCGTATCGTGAGAGAAGCCTGCGAAACACACCTTAGCTAAGGTAATTTTTCTTATCAGCGAAAAATAAAAAAGCTGCCCATGGCAGCTTTTTGCGTTATCGAAGGGTGTATAGCGCGATCAGTTGGTGCTGACCGCTTCGCCTTCTGGCGAGGTGACAGGATCGCCCTGGAATTGCGCTTCTTGCTGTGCGACTTTGTCACGCATACGCTGCCAAAGCTGCCCTAAACGCTCATGCCAGTACTTTTCGAACTGCTCAAGGTATTGAGCACGCGGCGAGTACTTGATCCAAGGTTGTTTAATCTCTTTCTGTGCAATGTAATTTGTCGGAGCAGGAACAGGGTCCAGACCCGCGGATTCGAACTCATACAATGCGCGGTCCATATGGCTTGCAGAGGTGACCAGCACCAAGTTGCTGTCTCCGACCACTGAAGCAGCTTGGTAGGCTTCTTCCACGTGTCCTTTGCGGTTTCAAGCAACAGAATATTGTTTTGGTTTACACCCATTGCCATTGCAATGCGTGCAAGCATACGTGCATGACTCACTTCAAAGCCACCGTCGTAACCAGACAAGATCAGCTTGGACGTCGGATACATAAAGTGAATGCGAATACCTTCCACTAAACGCATTAGAGCCGTGCGAGAAAGCTCAGATGTTGGTGGGATTTCATCATCAACCACGTGGCCGTGGCCAAGCACCATAACGTAATCGACGGGCTTGTCGGTGGGTAAGAATCGGGTGTGATTGCGCTCCAATGGCATCAATAACGAAGAAGTGAACGGCTGAAAAGACACCAAGCCGATTAACACTAATGAAACAAATACGAAGAACGTGCCAAAGCCTTTTCGCTGCGTAAACCAGATCAGGAACAGGCCAAAAAATCCAATAAGCAGTAGCGCAGGAAGGGGCATCAGTAAAGTTGATATAAGTTTTTTTAGTTCAAACATGAAATGTCGCCCGAAATATAGTCAAACAGGGGCCAATACGTGCATCAAGCCTTTATTAACGGCAGGCTTATGACAAAATGTACCCCTTAGCAGATTATGATAACGAAGGCGCTGTGACAGGGGATAGAAATTTCGACGACATTGCCCACAAATTTGTTAAAAACATTTACGGCTCGGGCAAGGGTGACATCCGCCAAGCCGTTGTTTGGCAAGATCTCGAATCAATATTGAAACAACTGGGTGAATCTACTCCGTTAGACATTTTGGATGCTGGCGGTGGCCTTGCACAGCTATCACAACAGATAGCGCATCGTGGCCACAACGTCACCTTGTGTGATCTTTCTTCACAGATGCTGGCATTAGCAGAAAAAGATATCGATGAAGCAGGCCTTCTGGCGCAATATCGCTTCGTCCATGCGCCTGTACAAGAAATCGCGCAGCACATGGACAAGCAGAGTGACCTGATCCTCTTCCATGCCGTCATGGAATGGCTAGAGAATCCGAAAGAAGCACTGGATGTCATACTGTCACAAGTTAAGCCTGGTGGCATTGCATCAGTGATGTTCTACAACCAAAATGGCCTGCTATTTAAGAACCTAATTTGTGGCAACCTGACTCACGTAGAAGAAGGGATGCCGCATAGAAAACGCTTTAAGCTGCAACCGCAAAAAGGTCTTCAACCAGAAGATGTCTATCAATGGATAGACGATGCGGGTTTTAACATTTTAGGGAAAAGTGGTGTCCGTACGTTCCACGACTATATGAAAGACACGAGAACGGGCGAGTACACTTTTGAACAGGTTGTGGCGATGGAACAGAAGTTCTGCCGTCAGGAGCCTTTTATTTCGTTAGGTCGTTACATTCACGTGTACGCGCAAAAGCCTCTCGAACATAACAATAAATAGACCACAAGGAAAACGGATGAGCGAATTCTCTCTGACTGTTCCTGAGTTGGTAGGTTGGGTGAAACAAAACGACTTTTCTCTCAATTTGCCGCCGGAACGGCTGGCATTCCTTCTCGCCGTTGCCGTTTTGAGCAGCGAGCGCTTTGAGGAGGAGCTTGGAGAAGGGGAGCTGATCGATGCATTCCGCATTGTCAGCGACCAGTTCGGGCAAGCCAGCGAAACCCTCGCATTCCGAGCAAACAACGCAATCAACGATTTAGTGCGAAGCCGTCTGATGAGTCGTTTCACCAGTGAAATGACTGACGGTGCGAGCATTTACCGTCTTACGCCTTTAGCACTGGGTATCAGTGACTATTACGCGCGTCACCGTGAATACAGCTCATTGAAGTTGTCTATTCAGTTGTCCATGGTTGCGGACGAAATCGATAAAGCCCTGTCTGCAGCATCAGAAGATGGTGATGCGGACTTTTGGCGCAAAAACGTTTACGGCGTACTGAAATACTCAGTGGCCGAAATTTTCGATCGTATCGATTTGAACCAGCGCACGATGGATGAGCAGCAGCAGAAAGTGAAAGAAGATATCGCTGCGCTGCTGAATCAGGATTGGCAGGCTGCGATTGCAAACTGTGAACACCTGCTGAATGAAACTTCCAGCACCCTGCGTGAACTGCAAGATACGTTGCAATCAGCGGGTGACCAGCTTCAAACCCAGCTTTTGAACATTCAGGAACAAGTCCAATACAGAGACGACTTAGAGTTTGTCGATGTGATGATCTACAACCTGCAAATGAAGCTGGACCGCATCGTGAACTGGGGTCAACAAGCCATCGACCTTTGGATTGGTTACGACCGCCACGTTCATAAGTTTATTCGTAATGCCATCGACATGGACAAGAACCGCGCGTTCAGCCAGCGTTTGCGTCAGTCGGTGACAGAATACTTCGATAACCCTTGGTTCTTGACCTTTGCTGATGCAGAACGCCTTCGCGATTTGCGTGATGAAGCATTGGTGCTTCGCGACGATGAAGTGACTGGTGAAATGCCAGCCGAAGTCGAGTTTGAAGAACTGACACTGGTTAACGATCAACTGAGCGACCAAATCGCTGACATGCTGTCTCGTCATCGTGCAACAGGCGAGGGCATCGATTTGGGCGTAGTACTGAAAAACTATCTGGCTCAACATCCACACGCCCGTCACTTCGATCTGGCACGCATTGTCATTAACCAAGCGGTTCGCCTTGGTTACTCGCAATCTGATTTGCAGGCAATTCAACCAGACTGGCAGGCAATTAACGAATACGGAGCCAAGGTACAAGCGAATGTCATCGATAAATATTGAAGAATTTATGCCGGAGGAACTGGCAAAAGCGATTGCAATCCGCTATTCCCGGCTTTGGATAGTGCGCTGCGTGCTGGCCGCCATATTGCCAGCGAAGATCTGGATAACCACGCGTATCTGATTGAGTTTGAAACACCGCTGCAGCATTTTTATCAGCGTTACAACGCCGAACTCGTACGCGCGCCGGAAGGCTTTTTCTACCTGCGTCCACGCTCAACGTCTTTGATTGGACGTAGCGTATTGTCTGAGCTGGACATGCTGGTGGGTAAGGTATTGTGTTTCCTTTACCTGAGCCCAGAGCGTCTGGCGCAGGAAGGTATTTTTACCACCCAAGAGCTGTTTGATGAACTGCTGACACTGGCTGATGAGAAAAAACTCATGAGGCTGGTGACGCTACGTGCGAGCGGTTCTGACCTTGATCGCGAAAAGCTTTACGACAAAGTCAAAACGTCACTTCGTCGTTTGCGTCGTTTGGGCATGATTGTGCCAATCGGTGAAAACGGCAAATTCCGTGTAAGTGAAGCAACGTTCCGCTTCGGTGCGGATGTGCGTGCGGGTGATGACATGCGCGAAGCGCAACTCCGTCTGATCCGTGACGGTGAAGCTGTGATCCACACGCAAGAGCATGCGCAATCGAGCCTGCTGCGTGAAGATCACGACGAAGAACGCGATGAAGATGATCAGGAGGTTCAGGCATGAGCATGACCCAACGCGGTAAATACCAATCGCTGACCATGGTCAACTGGAACGGCTTCTTCGCGCGTACCTTTGACATCGATAACTTGGTCACCACGCTTTCTGGCGGTAACGGTGCCGGTAAATCCACCACCATGGCGGCATTTATCACAGCCCTTATTCCAGACCAAAGCCTGCTGCACTTCCGTAACACCACGGAAGCGGGTAGCTCTACCGCATCTCGTGACAAAGGTCTTCACGGTAAGTTGAAGCCGGGCGCGTGTTATGCGGCACTGGACGTGATTAACTCACGTAACCAACGCATTTTGTTCGGTGTGCGTCTTCAGCAAGTGGCTGGCCGTGATAAGAAAGTGGATATCAAACCTTTCATCGTTCAAGGTCTGCCTGCGAACGTGAAAGTCACTGACGTTCTGATTGAAAGCGTATCGGCAAACCAAGTGCGTGTTCGTCAGCTAAATGAAGTGAAAGACGCACTGGGCCAATACGAAACCGCGCATTTCAAAGCGTTCCAATCGGTTACTGATTACCACGCGCAAATGTTTGAGTTCGGTGCATTGCCGAAGAAGCTGCGTAACTCAACCGACCGTTCTAAGTTCTACCGTCTGATCGAAGCATCGCTTTACGGTGGTATTTCGAGCGCGATTACCAAGTCGCTGCGTGATTACTTGCTGCCGCAAAATGGCGGTGTGAAGAAAGCCTTCCAAGACATGGAAGTAGCTCTTCGCGAAAACCGTATGACGCTGGAAGCGATCAAGCTGACTCAACGCGACCGTGACTTGTTCAAACACTTGATCACGGAATCGACCAATTATGTTGCGTCGGATTATATGCGTCACGCCAACGAGCGTCGCAACAAGCTTGAACAAGCGATGAAGCGTCGTGGAGAGCTTCTGGGTGCTCGTCGTCAGTTGGATGACTTCCAAGGCACGTTCGGCCGTATGACCGACGAGCTGGATGCATTGACTGAAACCCAATCGCACCTAGAGTTGGATCACCAAGCTGCTTCTGACCACCTGCAATTGGTTCAAACTGCTGTTCGCCAACAAGAGAAAGTAGAGCGTTACCAAGAAGATTTGGAAGAGCTGGCTATTCGTCTTGAAGAGCAAATGATGGTTGTTGAAGAAGCAACCGAACAGCTCGTGATGGCGGAAGAGCAGGCACACCTCTCTGAAGAAGAAGTTGATAGTCTGAAAACCCAGCTTGCTGATTACCAACAAGCACTGGATATGCAGCAAACCCGTGCGTTGCAATACCAACAAGCGGTTAAAGCACTGGAAAAAGCCCAAGAGCTAACAGAAAACGACGATCTGACTCAAGACAACGCCGTCGAGCTGCTGTCTTCGCTGAAAGCTGACGAAGAACGTCAAACCTCTGAGCTTCTAAGTCTGAAACATAAGTTGGATCTGTCTTCTGCGGCAGCGAAACAGTTTGATCGTGGTTTGGAATTGGTTCGCAGCATTGCAGGTCAAGTTGAACGCGGTGACGCGGCTGCGAAAGCCCGTGAAGTGATTGCAAAAGGCCGTGAGTTTGCCTCATTGGCAGCAAACGCAGACCAACTGGCAGCGCAGCATCGCGACCTTGAGCGTCAAATGCGCAGCTTCCAACAAGCCAAGACCTTGTCTGAGCAATACCAACGTCAGTTCTCAACCACAGTCGTTAGCGAAGACGCTGTTGAACTTGAGATGGCGCGCCAGCAAGAGCGTCTTGAATCAGCGGAAGAATCGGTTGGTGAGCAGGGCGAGAAAACGCGTGAACTGCACCGTAACGAGAACGAATTTAACGCGAAAATCGCTGAATTTGAAAAAGTTGCGCCGGCTTGGATTGCTGCGCAAGAGTCACTAGAGAAGCTGGCTGAGCAATCTGGCGAAGAGCTTTACGATAACCAAGCGGTTCTGGACACCATGCAGAAAGTCATGGCGAAAGAGCGTGAAACGCTGGATACCCGTGACAAGTTAGCGGCAGAAAAACAAGCACTGGAAGCAGAAATCGAACGTCTGGCACAGCCTGGCGGTAGCGACGATGCTCGTCTGCAATCACTGGCTGACACACTTGGCGGTACGCTGCTTTCTGAAATCTACGATGACATCACCATGGATGATGCACCGTACTTCTCTGCGCTTTACGGTCCAGCTCGTCATGCGATCGTTGTGCCTGATCTGAAAGGCATCAAAGAGAAGCTGGTTGATATCGAAGATTGTCCAGAAGACCTTTACATCATTGAAGGTGAAGCGGAAGGCTTTGATGACAGTGTCTTCGATGCAGATGAAATGGAAGGTGCGGTTTGTGTTCACCTGAATGACCGTCAACTTCGCTACTCGCGTTTCCCGAAAGTACCATTGTTTGGTCGCGCGGCGCGTGAGCACCGTTTGGAAATCTTGCGTGAAAAACGTGAAGAGTTGGTAGAAAACTACGCGAAAGAATCGTTTGATTCCCAGAAACTTCAGCGTTTGACCCAAAGCTTCAACCAATTCGTTTCTCACCACATGAGTGTGGCGTTCAACGAAGACCCTGAAGCGGCACTGAAAGATCTGCGTGAAAAACGCAGCAGCGTTCAGCGTCAACTGGCGCAGCTTCGCGAAAGCGAGCAGCAAATTCGCAGCCAACTGACGGGCGCGAAAGAAGCGATCGCTCTGTTGAACAAACTTCAGCACGTTGTAAGCGCACTGGAAGATGAAACGCTGGAAGCGCGTTTAGAAGAAGTGGAAAGCCGTTTGTCTCAAGCAGACGAAGCACGTCACTTCACGCGTGAGCACGGTAAAGCACTGGCAGAGCTAGAGAACCTCGTTTCTACTCTGGACGCGGACCCAGAGCAATTCGATGCACTGAATGAAGCATACCAACAAGCTGATGTGTCACTTCAATCACTGAAGAAGACACTGTTTGCCCTGTCTGATCTGGTTGAACGTCGTCATCACTTCGGTTACGAAGATGCGTTGGCATTGCTGGATAAGAGCAGCGAACTGAATGAGCAGTTGAAAGCCAAGCTGGTGGACGCTGAGCGTGCACGTACACGTTCACGTGAGCACGTGAAACAAGTGCGTGACCAAGTGAACCAATATAACCAACTGTTGGCGTCACTGAAGAGTTCACACCAAGCCAAGCAAGAAACCGTTGCGGAATTCAAGCGTGAACTGGTTGAGTTGGGTGTTCGTGCGGATGTGGAAGCAGAGGAACGTGCACGCATTCGTCGTGATGAACTGCATGCACAACTGTCACAATCTCGCAGTCGTAAGAGCGAACTAGAGAAAGGCCTGACGTCGATTGAGCTAGAGATGAAGTCTCTGGTGAAAACGCTGAAGAAAGCAGGCAAAGAATACACCGATCTGCGTACGTTCGTGGTCAACGCGAAAGCGGGCTGGGTAGGTGTTCTGAAAATTGCTCGCACCAGCAACGTTGAGAAGCAACTGAACCGCCGTGAAATGGCGTACATGTCTGCAGATGAACTGCGTTCCCTGTCGGATAAATCACTGGGTGCGCTGCGTCTGGCGGTGGCTGACAATGAAACGCTACGCGATGCACTACGCGCGTCGGAAGACATGGCACGCCCAGAGCGTAAAGTCCTGTTCTACGTGGCGGTTTACCAACATCTACGTGAGCGTATTCGCCACGACATCATTCGTACCGATGACCCAGTCGAAGCGATTGAAGAGATGGAAGTGGAGCTGGCTCGCCTGACTGAAGAACTGACACAACGTGAGAAACGTTTGGCCATCAGTTCCGAATCGGTAGCGAACATCATTCGCAAGACGATTCAGCGCGAACAAAACCGCATTCGTCTGTTGAACCAAGGCTTGTCTAATATTGCTTTCGGTCAGGTGAAAGGTGTGCGTCTAAATGTGTCTATCCGTGATACGCATGCGCAACTGCTGGCTGGTTTGGCTGAAAATGCCGAGCAACATCAGGACTTGTTCGGTAACAACCGTCTGACTTTCTCTGAAGCAATGGCGAAACTGTTCCAGCGTTTGAACCCGCATATCGACATGGGTCAACGTTCACCACAAGTATTGGGTGAAGAACTGCTGGATTACCGTAACTACCTGGAACTGGGCATTGAAGTTAACCGTGGTACTGACGGTTGGCTGCAAGCTGAATCGGGTGCACTGTCTACTGGTGAGGCGATCGGTACAGGTCAAGCTATCCTGTTGATGGTTGTACAGAGCTGGGAAGAAGAATCTCGCCGCCTACGCGGTAAAGATGTGATTCCTTGTCGTCTGTTGTTCTTGGATGAGGCCGCGCGTCTGGATGCGAAGTCTATCTCGACGCTGTTCGAACTGTGTCATCGTCTGGATATGCAGCTACTGATTGCAGCACCAGAAAACATCAGCCCAGAGCAGGGTACTACCTACAAACTGGTACGTAAGATCTTTAACGACAAAGAACACGTGCACGTAGTTGGTTTGCGTGGCTTCGGTGAGATGTCTAAAGTCTCGACACCAGTCCAAGAAGCGTTGGAAATCGCTGAACAGTAAAGCGAACAATAAGATGAAAAGGCCAGAAAAAGCTGGCCTTTTTATTGGATGATTTTTGAATATAAAATACGAAACTATTTATAGTTAGAGTTGTTATTTTATATAAATTAATTTTCAGTCTTGAAATTGCAATATCAAATTGTTATTAGCTGATGAAATTTTATTTTTGTTAGTTACATCATTGCGTTAAACTCATCTTGTTATTCGCCCTTTAAAAAACTTTCACTTGAACAACATTTGTGCGTCGACTTTAATTCCCGCGATTAAATTAATAAAGGAACACAATAAATGGATGTTTCAGTAAAAGGCAGTGGACAATCAATCATACTACTTCCGGGATTATTTGCCGGAGGGTGGATTTGGGATGATGTTACAGAACAACTTTTAATCAATGGATTTAAAGTTATTTCTTTTAATGACCCCATTCCAGTAAGCCTGAAAGGCAGCATGGAATATGCCATTAAGAAAATTGACGAATTAGTTGAACGTTGTGATGACAAACCCATCATCGCCGGCAACTCAATGGGAGCACTGATCTCCCTTGAGTACACAAAAGTCCATCCAACTAAGATCAGCGGGCTAATTGTGAGTGGCTCTCCTGGGTTGGCAGAGCTTGAAACAGGAGTGACACTTGCAGATTTAAAAACCGGAGAAGTAAGCGTCGCGCGAGAGTTAGCTGATCGCGTATTTTTTGACAAAGGCAAAATTCCTCATCATGGCGTCAAAGAAATTGCAGAGCTATTCAGCAATAAACGAGCATTTTTGAATATTGCTAAGTGGCTAGGGGTAAGTAGAGATTATGATGTCCCTAGCTCTGTGAAAATGATTCCACATGACATTCAATTAATTTGGGGTGACCATGATGAAATTACCCCAATTTATCCATGGGAGAAATTGGCGGAAACGGAAATAAACCTGAGGGTTAATAAGGTTGTTAATTGTGGTCACAGTCCGATGTTAGAATTGCCAAGTCAATTTTCTCGTTTAATTTTGGAATATTCTGATTTAATGGTTGAAGCGGCGATATAAAGAAAAGCCATAATTAGTATGGGCTTTTGATTATTGCTCTTACGCTATTTTGAACATGCCAATCTGCTCGGTGAGCTGCTTGGCTTGTTCATTAATGTTTCTCGCGGTGTCATCTGTGCTGTGTGTTTTGTCTGACACTTGCTGCGAAGAGCTAGCGATGTTATTTACATTACTCGATATCTCTTCGGTGACAGACGATTGCTCACTCGCCGCGGTCGCGATCTGCGTGTTCATGTCGTTTATCTCTGTCATCATGTTGGCTATTTGGTCCAGCATTTCGTTGTTCTTATTACAGTTCTCAACACTGCTGGCGACAAAACGGTTTGCGCCTGAAATATCGTTCACAACTTTGTTCGTTTCCGTCTGCAGTGACTCTACTTTTGCACGAATCTCTTCGGTAGACGTCTGGGTTCTGATTGCGAGAGATCGAACTTCGTCAGCAACGACGGCAAAGCCTCTACCTTGCTCACCTGCACGGGCTGCCTCGATAGCGGCGTTAAGTGCGAGAAGGTTGGTTTGCTCGGCAATGCCTTGAATGACGTCTAACACCGACCCAATCGAGTTACTTTCCGCTGAAAGTTGTTGCATGGATTCCGTGGCATCACCCATCTTCGTCGAAAGCTCAGAGATCTCTGACACCAAGCGTTGGCCAACTTGTGCGCTTTGTCTGACCGATTGCACCACATTTTCAGACGACTCCGAGGCACTGTTAGCAAACTGTGCCACTTCAGAAATCGACGCATTCATTTCTGTTGCGGCAGTCGCGACTTGGCTGGAGTTAGAAGCCTGCATATCGACTTCATTTCGCATCGTTTCGATGTTGCTCTGTATTTCACTGGATGCCTGACCTAATGATTTCACGGTGTTGTCAGCACCTTTGATGACGCTTAAAAAGTCTTCAAGCATGGCATTCATCGACGTTGAAAGCTCGGTGATTTCATCTTTGCCTTTCACATCAAGGCGGATCGTTAAATCATGCGTATTTGCAATGCGTGTGATGCGGTCGGTGAGTGTCGAAATAGGTTTGCTGATGCTGCCAGCTATTAGCCACGCCATGATGATAGATACGGCAATTAACGCTGCGCCAATTGTCATTGCAATGGTATAGAGCGTCTTCTCAAGATGAACGACTTCAGCCATCGCCTCTTTCTTGTCAATTTCAGTGATTAACGCCCATTGCTCGCCGAGTATATTCACGTACTTGTAAGCGGCAAACACTTCGGCACCGACATGATTAACCACGGTCTCAAAGCCAGCTTTGCCGTTCAATGCGGCATTGACATGTGGCGTGTTAACAGGTTGCTGACCCGACGAAGACTCAGTCATCTCGATGCGGTTTACCACATCCCCGTTAACGCCTGACTGGCGGAGGCTGTTTAGGTATGAGGATTTGTTTTCAACCAGCTGTCGACTTTGAGATCGCATTAGGTTATCTGGGCCGACAAGAAACGATTCGCCGGTTTCACCCAAGCCATCTTCGCGCCACTTGCCACCGTAAGTCATGATGGCATTGATATTGTCGATAGGCATCTGAAAGACGAGAACACCAATATTGGTACCGTTTCTTACGACTGGGGTGGCAATGAAAGAAGCAGGGCTATCGTACGAAGGGTAGTAGGGCGAAAAGTCGATAAACGAAAACTCGCCTTTCGGTAAGTTTTTCGCATTGTCGAATGCTTGTGCTAAACCGCTGTCTTTGTAAGGACCATCGACTAAGTTAGTAGCGTAATCGAGTTCCTTAAACACCGAGTACACGATATTACCTGATGTATCGACCAAGAAAATATCGTAGTAACCAAACGACTCAAGGTAGGTGCGATAGTTGGGATGGAAGATTTCGTGGATTTCACTGTATGTCGTTCCATCATTCGCTTTGTCCAGCAGATGTTTGTTACCCAATGGATTTTCGTTTAGTCCAATGTAGGCTTGTTGGAGTAAGCGTCCATTTGTTCCAATACTAGAGAGGGTATCGAGAGATTTGGCTTCCTTAGCATTGGTTTCTTGGTAGGTTTTTCCAAATTCATTGGTGTAGTAGTCACGCAGTTTTTGCGCTTGGTTGGCTTCAGGAAACGTTTCTGTGTTAACGCTCTTGAAGCTTTTCGAAAACTGCAACATCGCGTCTTCGGTCATTGTTGAGTTTGCGAGGTTGATGATCTGTTTGCTGATCCCTTCAAAATACTTCTCGATTTCAGATTTCTTTACTTCTCTGACTGAAAGGAGTTGGTTCTGTACTTGATGTTCTAGTGCTGTGCTCGAGGTGTTCGTAGCCGTAATCGTTAACAAGGCTGCAGTGGCGATGACTGCAAATGCACTCATACCAACAAAGGCGGCTTTAATTTTTGTTGAAATTTTCATGTTAGTCCGCTCCAAATACGTTACATCTGTTGCTCATATAACACTCTAAGTGTAGGTAATATTCAGCATTAAATGCCCAGAACGCTGCATTTTTGCGTGTGTTCTCTCTAACCCTATGAAATAGATGGTTTTAAAATTTAAGCCTTTGATTACAGATAGATAGTGGGGATGACGTACTGTCTAATTTGGAATGTTTGATGCATAAAAGGCATTCAAGAGTGACACTTTTTGGCAATGTTTGCTGAGAAGGGGTGTCTGTGATGTTAGACAGATGATTTGTGCTTCAAGATGTCTAACACCACAAGAGGTTAGGGTAACAAACTATTATTAAATCGCTTTTTCTAATATAGCGACGGAGTAATACTGCTCAAATTTATAGCCAGCTTCGGAAAGCACACCGACTTGTTTGAATCCAAATTTCTCATGCAATTTCAATGAGGCAGGGTTCGGTAAGGTGATAACAGAGTAAATTCGATGAATATCTGAGCCTTCAATCGCATCAAGCAAGGCTTGCATCAATTCTGATCCTGCGCCTTTCCCTGCATATTGATGATGCAAGTAGATAGTCAATTCACTACTTACTCGATACGCCAACTTTTCACGAAATTCGTTGTTGTAAGCAAACCCAATCACCTTGCCATTATCATCTTCTTTGACGAGGACGTGATAGATATCGCTGTTGTGGTTGATTTTATTAAACCACGCCAGCCTTTGCTCTGAAGACCATGCCTCATAATCAAAGGTGATGGAAGTATGCTCAATGTAGTGATTGTATATGGCATTGATGGTATCTAAGTCATCAATGCGAGCGTTTCTGACTGTCATGCTAAACCTCGATCAGTCTTTTTCAAGTGCCAGTTTCACGGCCGCAAGTGCGTGTAAATCGGTCGTATCATAAAGCGGTACATCAGTATGATTCTGTTGGACAAGCAGTCCGATTTCAGTACAACCAAGAATAACGCCCTGCGCACCTGCTGTTTGAAGGTCATCAATCACCGCCAGATATTGCTGTCTCGAATGAGATTTGATTTCGCCTTGGCAAAGCTCTTGATAAATGATCTCGTGAACGACGTCTTGTTGCCATTCTGGAGGGACTGAGACTGTGATTCCATGCTGCTCCAAACGCTCTTTGTAGAAGGGTTGCGACATGGTGAACCTTGTACCCAACAAACCGACATGCGTAATGCCGTTTTCTTTTAGTGCTAACGCTGTGGCGTCTGCAATGTGGAGGAGAGGAATAGAAACAGCAGCTTGTACGTCGGCTGCGACTTTATGCATGGTGTTGGTGGCAATAACAATAAAGTCAGCACCTGCGGTTTCCAGTTTTTTGGCTTCTTGTGCCAAGACGTGAGCAGATTTGTCCCAATCACCGGCGCGTTGATAGGCTTCGATTTCCGCGAAATTGACGCTACTCATCAATATCTTTGACGAATGATGTCCACCCAGTTCGCGTTTTGTGTATTGGTTTAGCAGACGATAGTAAACGATGGTTGATTCCCAGCTCATACCACCAATTACGCCGATTGTTTTCATGTACGATTATTCCTTTAAGCGAGATTATTGGGATCCAAACAGCAATAAAACCTAGTGTTTCAAATAGAGGTATCACAAAACGGGAAGTTGAACTAACAAAAAGTTTTTAAGATAAGGTGAAGAAATTCGATACGTTAGCTAAAACAGGGAAGGGTGCCTGTCGCAGAAAATGGCGATGATGTAATAGAAGCTCGTGCTATGACATCAAGTATGCGTACTTTGCATTGTGGCTCCAACCCCTTTCAACCATTGTTGATACCAGCCAGGTAACGCTTCTAAGGGGCGAGGACGGCTAATCAAAAAGCCTTGCAACAAAATGCCGGGATAGCGTGATGTCAGATAATTGAGGTCTTCAAAAAACTCAATACCCTCAGCAACCAAATCCACTTGAAACTTTTCGGCGATATCCGTTAAAGAACTCACGATAACTTGGCTGAATTGATCGCTATGGATCTGATTGATCAACGTTCGGTCAATTTTGACTCAGTGAAAGGCAAGCTTCTAAGTTGCTGAATGTTTGTAAAACCCGTACCAAAGTCATCAAGGGACAAGCCGTAGCCTCTGATTCTCAGTCTGTTCAAAGACTCCATTTGTTCAGAAGATTTCAACGCATATTCTTCGGTTATCTCTAGGACAACACGTGACTTATCAATGTCCTTTGACTCAAAGAGTGCTTCAAGACGATTAGGTATTTCTAAGTCACCCAATTGCTGTGGAGAGAGATTGATACTGACTTTTACCTGTTCACCGAAGATACGGGACAACTGCTGCATGTCACATGCCGTCTTCTCTGCGAGTTGCATCGTTAACAGATCCATCAAGTCATGCTCGATGGCGGTGGGGATAAACCTGCCGGGAAGTACCGCATCCGTTTCCGAAGGCAACTTGATACGCGCGAGGACTTCCAAGCTCTCTACCAAGTTGTTTTCTGGATTGAGTTTAGGTTGATAGTAGGGGATGATTTGGTGGCGCATGATGCAATCAAGAAGCTCATCTTTTGTCATCTTCTTGAAGTTAATGAACTTCCTTTCTTCCATTTGGGTCATGCGGTCGAAAATCAATCGTAACCCATCAGGGGTAATGGGTTTTGTGATATTTCCAAGTAAGCATACCTGTTGTTGTCTAGCTACCTCAGCTGCCAATTCGATGATGCGAACATCCAGATCCGAGATAATACAAATCCCACCTTGGTATCGAATTTCACCCAGTTCACGGATCACAGCCATGCCATCGATTTCTGGCATGTTCAGGTCGGTGAATACCATATCGAACAGTTTTGGAGATCGTTTGACTTGTTCAAGAGCCTTTCGCGGCGACGAATGCGTGCACACGTCTTCGTATCCGAGTTCAGTCAACATTGACTTCATCACTGCCAATATCGATTCAGAATCATCTATGACCAGTACACGTCTTGCCCGCTTCATGTTGCTCTCACTATTAATACGAAAGTCTCACAGTAAAGTTAGATTCTACTGAGTGGAAATCAACATTAAATGCATGGGTAATTGAAGTGCATGTCCAGAAACCTGACATTCATCTTTTATTTTTTAGAAAGTTATGTATGGAAAATTAATTTTAAAAAATAAGTATGCACTAATGTAGTGACATAAAAAGCAAGGTTATTCGAGAGAGGATTCAGAAAGGTGGTTTAAGGCAGGGAAAAAGTAAAAGCCCCAACAGGGCTTTTACTGGGTGTTTTAGTGCGAATCAGTCAGTGGAGCGACTTCAAGCAGCGGTGCTGCGTCAATGCTGTCGGCGTTCATCATGGATGAGATGCGTTGAACAGAGGAAATAAGAAGTGATTGCTCCCACTCTTCGAGCGCCTGAAAACGAGAAATAAAGCTTTCTTGCAGCGGCTTAGGTGCTTGCTCAAGTGCCGATACGCCTTCTGGCGTAAGATGCGCGTGCACTTTACGTTTATCCAAGCTGCTTCTTACACGTACGATGAGGTTACGGCTTGCAAGACGATCAAGAATCGTTGTTGCTGTGGCCTGACTCATGTTGGTGTGATTTGAAAGTTGACGAATCGTTACCTCACCAAGGTCATGAATAGCCCTCATCAGTACCAGTTGCGGACCAGTTAATCCTGCTTCTTTATTCAACTTTCTAGAATGCAGATCGATGGCACGGATGATTTGCCTCAATGCAACCAATACCTCTTCGTGCTTCTCCATTGAAGCGTCTCCTTAAAAACTGCAAGTTATAAAAATCGGCGAAATTATCTGTGCAAACCTTGTTTTTGCAAAGGCCTTTTGCACGTTTCTTACCAAACCTTACACATTTGGAAAAGAATAAGCGAAAACCATCACATCATTATTTGCTATTGAATGCTCATTTCTAAGACTTTTCATCTTTTACAGCAAGATGTTGTGATCGCCACATTAATCAAATGATATTAATTAGCATTTGCGTTTGAATGTAAGTGTAAATAAATGTAATAATCGTTATCAATTATCAAATGTTGTTACTTAACGTACATTCAAGGAAGGAATATGAAACGCTCATCTCTTGCAATCGCTTGCTCTGCGTTGATTTTTGCAGGGATCTCCTCACAGGCTTCTGCGTCAACCGCTCCTCAGGTTGTAGAACACTATGCTGACTTGGCTCATGCTGTGTTTACCGATGCTCACTCAACGGCTGTGACATTGGAAAAAGCGATCGATGCACTTAACCAAAACCCGTCAGCAAAAACCTTGCAAGCCGCAAAAGAAGCTTGGTTGGCAGCTCGTGTTCCTTACCAACAAACCGAAGTGTTCCGTTTCGGCAACGGCATAGTTGATGATTGGGAAGGGCAGCTGAATGCATGGCCTTTGGATGAAGGCTTGATTGATTACGTAGCGGACGACTATCAGTATGAGTTGGGTAATCCAGGTGCGGTTGCAAACATCGTCGGCAGCACGTCGCTCAAAATGGGAAGTGAAACCCTCGATGTTTCCAAAATCACACCAGAGCTGCTGGCGTCTTTGAATGAACTTGCAGGTTCAGAAGCCAATGTTGCTACTGGATACCACGCGATTGAGTTCCTCCTTTGGGGACAAGATTTAAATGGCACTAAAGCGGGTGCAGGTGATCGCTCATACGCTGACTTTGCTTACGGTGATGCCTGTACGAATGGTAATTGCGACCGCCGTCGTGACTATCTGAAAGCGGCCGCCGAGCTTTTGGTGTCTGACCTTGATTGGATGGAAAACCAATGGGCGGAAGGTCAGAAGAGCAACTACCGCGCAACGCTGCTTTCTGAAAGCTCAGATAACGGCCTGCGTAAAATGCTGTTTGGCATGGGGTCGCTGTCTTTGGGTGAGCTAGCGGGTGAGCGTATGAAGGTCGCACTCGAGGCTAACTCGACAGAAGATGAGCACGATTGCTTCTCTGATAATACCCACAACTCTCACTACTATAACGAACTCGGTATTTATAACGTCTTTACCGGTACATACAAGAAAGTGGATGGTTCGACGTTAACCGGTCCATCACTGTATGACATGGTAAAAGCTTCCGATCCAAAATCTGCTTCGGCCATCAAAGCAGACTTCGACAATGCGAAGAAAGAAGTGTACCAACTGGTTGAATCTGCAGAGAAACAAAACGTGTACTTCGATCAGCTGATTGCTTCTGATAATGCTGCAGGTAATAAGCTGGTTAACAACGCAATCAGTGCGCTTGTTCAGCAAACCAAAGGCATTGAGCAAGTCGCGTCGGCAATTGGTATCAGCAACTTGAACCCTGATACGGCGGATCATCAGTTCTAATTTGCAACGTCAAAAGATAAGCCCCCGGTCTCATCGGGGGCTTTTGTGGTTATAGCGATAATGACTGTTTACTGAAAGTATGAAGTATTCTTTTCTCACCTTACTCCTCGTTTTTTCAACGAACCTATCTGCTTCTGTTAAGTCAGGTGGTGATACAACCACCGCTCAACAAGGGGCAGACGCCTTTTCCCAACCGGCATCGAATCTTCCCCTTTCTGAACGCATTGATTTCAGTGTGGGGAACAGCTTTTTTCGCAACCCTTGGGTAAGTGCACCGGCTTCCACTGACGCTAGAGATGGTCTCGGTCCATTGTTCAACACAAATGGATGTCAGAATTGCCATATCAAGGATGGAAGAGGACATCTCCCCGCGGATGACGATATCAATGCAGTCTCAATCCTTGTTCGATTAAGTATTCCAGCCATCACTGCGGAACAGAAAGCGTGGCTAAAGAAACATGGAAATGTCCCTGAGCCGACATATGGCGGCCAACTTCAGGATTTCGCGTTGCCCGGCTCTAAAGAAGAGGGAAAGATTGACCTTTCCTATGAGACGCGCACGGAAACCTTCAAAGACGGCTACGCGGTTGAGCTAAGAAAGCCAATTCTGAAAATAACAAACTTGAACTATGGAAAGATGCATCCTGATACACAGATGTCGCTGCGTGTCGCGCCACCAATGATAGGTTTAGGTCTTTTGGAATCTATCCCTGAGCAAACTATTTTGGGTTTTGCGACATCGCAAGAGAAAGCTGGGAGGGGTATTTCAGGGCGTCCCAACAAGGTCTGGGACATCGAATCAGGGGAGACAACACTCGGCCGCTTTGGATGGAAAGCAGGTCAGCCCAATTTGATGCAACAAAATGCAGCGGCATTCAATGGTGACTTGGGTTTAACGTCTGCATTGTTTCCTGCTGAAAACTGCTCACCCTCGCAACCGCTTTGTGATGCACTGCCAAATGGTGGTTCACCAGAAGTCAGTGAAAAAATCCTCAAATTTGTCGAATTCTATTCGCAGCACTTAGCCGTGCCGAAGCGAAGGAATCTCGATGATCCTCTGGTGCAACAAGGGGAGGCTCTCTTTGTTGAAGCGGGCTGCCAAAGTTGTCACCAGCGCGCAATGACCACTGGCACTGTTAAAGGACGTCCAGTACTTAGCAATCAGTTGATCCATCCATACACCGATCTTCTCTTACATGACATGGGAGAAGGGTTGGCAGATAACCGTGGAGAGTTTTTAGCAAACGGGCAAGAGTGGCGAACGGCACCGCTATGGGGGCTGGGTTACACCGAAGAAGTTAACGGTCATACCGAGTTTTTGCATGATGGAAGGGCACGCAATGTCATGGAAGCCGTGTTGTGGCATGGCGGTGAAGCTGCATCAAGCAAACAACAGGTTTTAGGGTTCAACAAGGAACAGCGTGAAGCATTGATAGCGTTCCTTAATTCTTTGTAGGTAAAAGATGAACAAAACACTGGTCATATTTCCGCTCTCATTTATCGCACTTTTAGGTTTGTCAGGCTGTGAGCTGGAAGCCAAGACAACTGAATCCAAAGATGTCCTTTGGACGATTCAACAGACAGCGTCTCAAGATTTTTCTCGTGCGGCCTCCGCATTAGTCGGTTCGACGACGAGCTTTTGTCAAAACAAGGCATCACTGAGTGAGACTCAACAAGCTTGGCTAAATGCGATGAAGGCGTGGGCACCGCTTCAAGGTGCGAATGTAGGAAACGAACAAGCAACAGCGTTGAGCTGGCAAATTCAGTTTTATCCCGACAAGAAGAACACCACTGGTCGCCAAATGGCAAAGCTATTACAACAAGGTGGCGAGTATTCGTCTGATTCTATTGGAAAGGAAAGTGTTGCGGTGCAGGGACTGGGGGCGATGGAATGGCTTCTGTTCGACCCTAGCAACCAAGGTAAAGTCGAAACGCATTGTGCTTTGATGAAGGCGGTCGCGCAACGCATAGAGAGCTCTGCGCAAGACCTATCAAGATCATGGTCGACAAATCCTTGGCAGGATGTTGAAGCGAAGCAGAAAGATACAGACGCTTTGAGACTACTTGCTGCACAGCTAGATGCCACTATGAAAGCGATTGAACTACCAATGGGTAAACCCGGCTATCCAAAACCCTACCAAGCTCAATCTTGGCGCTCGCAACAATCCCTCACGGTACTTCGTGAAAATATTGTCCACCTGCAAAGTTTGTATCAACAGACATTGGAGCCTGCACTTGAAGCTCACAAGCAAGCTGAGCTTGCAAAACGCTTGTCCGCGCATTGGGTGACAGCGATAGACAGTATTCCGTCTGGCACAGGATTAAAGTCCTTGTTGGAATCCAAAGAAGGTTATCGCTCGATGATTACGTTGCTGAACAATCTGGAGTATATCAAGCTGGCACTGCATGATGAGGCAGGCCCTGCACTGGGCATGATCGTTGGATTCAACTCGACTGATGGTGACTAGTTGATGTCAATGAGTCAAAAACGTAGGCGGTTTTTGTTGTCCACTCTAGGCGTGGTATGTGCGAGTGGTTTGATGGCAGGTGCATTTGGCTCGCGTCAAAGCAGCAAAGAACAAAAGCTCCCCGTGCTTTTGGGATGCGCTCAAAGGGCTGACGGTGGCTTTGAAGTCTCTGCCATCTCCGTCGATGGCAAACCATGTTATCGCGTACCGCTACCCAAACGAGGGCATGGTATTGCCTTGAGTAAAGATCATCGCATCGCGTTCGTTTTTGCGCGCAGACCCGGTGAGTTTATTCAGGTCATCGATACCGATAGCGGCAAAGTGTTGTCTCTCTTTGAACAACAAGAAGGACGAATCTTTTATGGCCACGGTGATGTGCATGGAGAGTATTTGTATACAAGTGAAGGTGTTACAGAAACCAGTGAAGGCATAGTTGGCGTTTACAAAATATCGTCGAGTGGCGGATTGAGTAAAGTGCGGGAATTTTCTGGCTTCGGTATCGGTCCTCATGAGATAAGAGTGGTCAATGACACGACGCTCGCTGTCGCTGTGGGCGGAATCAAAACGCGCGGCAGGGAAAAGCTCAACATCGATGACATGGCACCGGCTTTGGTGCTTCTTGATCGTGAAAACGGTGAGATAAAGGGAAGATACGAGTTGCACGACCATCAATTGAGTATTCGCCATATGGCCGTGACGTCTTCTGGTGGAGTGGTTGTTGCACAGCAATATAAAGGGGAGAGTGAAGACGCGCTTCCTCTACTTGCTGTGCTGTCGTCAGGTGGACAGTTTTATTCGTTGAATGCGAGAGAAGATCAGTGGCAACGATTCAACCACTACATTGGCAGTGTTGCCTGTACAGATTCACAGATTGTGGCGACATCACCAAGAGGGAATTGTTTTGGTGTTTGGGATATGAAATCAGGAGAACTACTCGAAATCGGATCTTTGCTTGATGCATCAGGCGCTTCCGCTGACAAAACGGGTTTTGCACTGAGTTCAGGAAGTGGCCGGCTCGTCATGCAAAAAACGGAAAAAAGTCATACTTATCATGATTCTGATGTGGTTTGGGATAATCACTGGGTCATGCTTTAAGGTCATGCTTTTCTAAATATCTGATTTCTAATATTCATAAAAATTCCGCCAACGAAAATTGTGTCATTTGCCATACTAAGATCTCTATTTGGAGGTGACACATGCTTTCTGTCCGTACGATTTTCAAGGCACTGATTGTATTTGCCCTGATCCCTTCAGCGGCAATGGCGTTACAAGCAGCTGACGAGCGTCGTGCGTCGGAAGAAGCGTTGTTATGGGTTGAGCAAGCCGAGCCTGAAGTGGGTCTCATCACCTATTCCAATGACGTTGCCAATATCTACGAAACCTTCTCTTTTTCTCCTATTTGGCATGATTACCGTGCAAAAGATGAGTTAGAAACCCAAATTAATATCATTTCTCTGGCGGGCATTAGTCAGGATTTCGAATGGCGTGCAGTGATCCTTAGAGAGCTTCGTGCCAGTGGTGATTGGCGCGCATATGACGTGTTTGCCACCGACAGTTTGCTGGCACTGATGAGTTACATTGAGTCGGTGCCAGAAAATGGGAAAAGCTGGTTCTTCGGAACAGATATCGACGAAGCGTTAGCATCACCCACACTCACGCAAATGAATCGCTTCTTGGTTTCAGCGATGAAAAACAAATTGTATGGCTTTGTGCATGGCCTGAGACCAGAAACACCCCAGTACAAAGAGATGGCGCAAGCGATTGTGGCATTACAAGACCTTGAGCCGACTTACTGGCCGAAGTTTGTGCAGCGTGGGTTAATCAAGCATGGTGAGAAGCTGGATAACGCGGATAGCCTCATTACCAATCTGGAAAGACAAGGTGTGCTCAACACCTATGAAGCGCAACGACTGAAAATAGAAAAAGTCAGCTTTTACAATGCGTCGCTCGTGCAAGCGGTGAAACGCTTCCAACAGCGTCACGGTTTGAAAGTGGATGGCGTTATTGGGAACAAGACGCGTCGTTGGCTCAACAAGTCAGTGAATGCGCGTATTCAAATCCTTGCGTTGAACATGGAGCGTTTGCGTCTGTGGCCGACTGAGCGCGAGAAAATCATTCTTGTTAACATTCCAAACTATGAAATGGAGCTTTGGCTAGACAGTCAGTTGATCCTAGATAGTAAAGTCGTGGTTGGGCGTCCGAGCGTCGCACACCGTTGTTTGAGTCGCGATTGGATTCAGTGGTGTTCAACCCTAGTTGGAATGTGCCGGTTAAAATCATGCGTGAGGACATCCTCCCGAAAGTACGAGAAGACAACGAATACTTGTCTAAGCACTCCTATACTGTGTTGAGCAGTTGGGTGAATGGCAATGTTATTCAGCCTGAAGAAATCGATTGGGAGACGGTCACGCCCCGAAATTTCCCTTATCGCCTCCAGCAATCGCCGGGAAACTCCAATGCGCTGGGTCGCTATAAGTTCAATACACCAAACGGCAATGCGATTTACCTTCATGACACGCCTGCAAAGAGTTTGTTTAACAAAGAACGTCGCGCATACAGCTCAGGGTGTATTCGTGTTCAAAAAGCAGAAACGCTCGCGCAGATTTTGCTGAACAAGTCAGGTTTAGAGTTTGGTGATTATGACTACTACCGTCAGATCCCAGAAACCAAATGGGTATCGCTAAGAAAACACGTTGCCGTTCACACCATCTATCAAACGGCGTGGGTGAATGATGAGGGGTCGTTGAATTTCGTGATGATGTTTATCACTATGATGCGCGCCCAAAGCGAAATAGCACCTCTATGTCTTCTTTGGCTTCAAGCCGTTCTCCAATCTAATTGGTCACAAAAGCGGCGAACACAGCATTATGTGTTCGCTTCGTGATAATTGCATTTATTTACATTTCTCTGACAAATCAAAATTTGCGTGAAATATCAGCACGAAGGTGATGTTTTTACATATTATCGCTCATTTTCGAGACACTTCTGTATTTGATTGTTTGATCTCTAGCCGATAGATTCCCCTTTGTTTTGTGGCCGAGCGCGTAGGGTGTTTACCTCGTTCGCGACATCGCCATGCGTTATGAAACATTGTTTGTGGGAAATGATTGGTTTTTATGGACGGTTTGGATATCCAACGTCGCCGCCTGTTAATGGGTGGTGCGGCGTGTCTGGCTGCAATTGCGCTGCCAAGCACCGCATTAGCTCTCCCTGTCTCTCAGGGTAAACCTCGCAATTTAGCGATGACCAGTGTTAATACGGGTGAACACCTTGATGTTTGCTATTTCGATGGTCAGCAGTATTTGCAAGAAGGGCTGGGTGAATTGAACCACCTTTGCCGAGACCATCGTCGAAATGTATCGACGGAGATGGATCCAAAGCTCTATGACCAGCTTGTGGCGATTTGTGGCATTGTAAAGGCACCAAATCCTATCACTATGGTATCCGGCTATCGTTCTCCAGCGACAAACGAAATGTTGAGACAAAACGGTGGTGGCCAAGCCAAAAAGAGCTACCACATGACAGGTCAGGCAATAGATTTCTTTGTCGAAGGCGTGCCATTGGCGAAACTGCGCGATGCGGCGTTATCGCTGAAAGCGGGTGGCGTAGGATATTACCCCAAAAGTGGCTTTATCCATGTAGATACTGGGCCGCTAAGGTCTTGGTAAGACCCTTGTCAAAATGCAGAAAGGCGCGATAGATATCGCGCCTTTTTTGTGGCAACAAAGAACCGTATTAAGCCAACGCTTCAGCCATACGTTTTGGAAAGTGAGAGGCAATGTAGCGCTGGCGCTTTTTTTCTTTTAGTTTGGTCATGTCGACCATGACTAACCCGTCGATACAATCGGCGAAATCTGGATCCACGCCAAAATCCAAAAACTGAACGCCACCGGGCTCGCAAAGCTCACTGTATTGCTTGTAAAGCGTTGGTATCGCCGTCCCCAGGTTGTCGAGTAACATCTTGAGCGTTTTTAAATCCTGCTGGTAATCGTCGCCACAAAACTGACTCAGCAGCTCATGTTGTTTTTGCGAATCCAGATTGAAAGGACGCTTCGACGTAGCATAAGAGGCAGTGCTGCCAAAATAGGTGCTGTAAAAGAAAATCAGCAGCTCTTTCGCCGCTTGCGGCATCGCATTACTGATGGTGACGGGACCGAATAAATAGCGGTAGTGAGGATGTTTCGCCAGAAATGCCCCAATACCGAGCCACAGGTAGTCGAGGCTGCGTTTTCCCCAATACTTGGGTTGAACAAAGCTTCTGCCAAGCTCCAAACCCTGATTCAACACAGTATTCATTTCCTTGTCGTAGTTGAACAAGGTGTTTGTGTACACCGCATCAATGCCATGTTGGGCGATGACGGCTTGGGTATCACAGAATCGATATGCGCCAACAATATCGAGTGCATTAGGATCCCAAAGCACCAAATGAAAGTAATGTTGATCGTATTTGTCGATGTCTCGACGTTGTCCGGTTCCTTCGCCGACAGCCCGAAACGCGACTTCGCGTAACCGTCCAATCTCCCGCATGACATGGGATTCGTCGCGGTAACGATAGAGATAAATCGTTTTTCCGTCAGGCGTTGTCCCCAAGTGTTCGCTGTTTTCCAATTCCTCTTTGAGCGCAAGTCGAGGCTCTGGTGAGGCAATCGCCGATTCCGTAGGAAACACGCCTGACTTTCCGCTTGCAAGGTTATACAGGTGTCGTTTGAACAGTTTCACGCGCGTTTTAATTGGCAAATTAGCACTGGTGTTGTAGCTCGAGTAAGGAATGGACTCGCCGATGGTCAAAGCGATGTTGTTGTTCTCTTGAGCGAACATTTCATTGACGAGCAAAAGGGTGGATAACGGCTTATACACCATGGAGGCACCGTAAAAGACGGCGGAGTTTCTGCCATCGACATGGATAGGAAGGATAGGGGCTTTTGCTTTCGATGCCATTCTCAAAAAGCCACTGTGCCACGCTGTGTCTTTCACGCCTGTCGGCCCGAATCGAGAAACTTCACCCGCCGGGAAGATGATCAGCGCACCTTCATTTTGAAGCCACTCATCAATTTTTCTCAGGTTTTCTTTGGGCGTTTTGCCGGACATGTTGTTCACGGGCAGCAAACAGGAGTGTAAAGGCTCAATTTGCATGAGCAAGTTATTGGCGATGGCCTTTACATCTGGACGAACTTCTTTGACCATTTTAAGCAACGCCAGCCCATCGAGTGAACCAATAGGGTGGTTGGCGATAATCACGACCCGACCTGTGTTTGGGATGCGTTCTCTTTGTCTGTCGCTGGTAGAATAGCTAAAGCGAAAGTAATCGAGCACCTGCTCGACAAACTCAAACCCCTTTAGGTAGGGGTATTTTTCTCGAAAGTCATGAAAGGCGTCTTGGTGAAGTAGCTTTTGTAGTGTCGAACTCACAGGGCGGGCTAGCCAAGGTTTTCCTGCTAACGAGGGATAATTGGTTGCGATGACATCATCAATATTGAACATGGTTATCCTTACAGCACGTTCGCATTATGCTGCTTCTGTACTTTTAGTTGTTTGAGGCGAAGGCGCGGGAAGAGCAAACGTTCTGGTTTCATCAATCAATTCGCATTTTTCTGTCCATCGAACCAATTGCAAAGAACCATCATCTAGCTCAAGCAATGCCGTGCAGTTTTCTATCCAGTCGCCGTCGTTGAGGTACATTTCATCCCCGATCATCTTCATGTCTGGGTGATGAATATGACCGCAGACGATAGCGTTCGCCCCTTTTCGGCGGGCGTATTGAATCGCAGCCGTTTCAAATCGTTGAATGGCGACGTTTGCTGATGTCACTTTGGATTTGATGTAGGAAGCCAGTGACCAGTAGGGAAATCCCATGCGCTGGCGCGCTCTAGACCACCAACGATTGAGAAACAGCAACAAGTCGTAACCCACATCGCCAGCCATCGCAGTGAGACGTTTGTGGCAAACGGCACTGTCAAATTCATCACCGTGTACCGCGATGACTTTCTTGCCGGTAACCGTCTCGTGCATATAGCTCGACCTGACTTCAATGCGTCCGAAGTCGAACGAAAGGTATTGGCGCACTACCGCATCATGGTTGCCGGGAATGTAGATGAGTCTGGTGCCACTGTGGGCGCGGCTCATCAGCAATGAAAGGATCTGGCTGTGGGATTCAGGCCAATGATGGCTTGATTTCATTGAATAGAAATCAACGATATCGCCAACCAGAATGATAGTTTCAGCGTTGTGTTTGTTGAGGAAGTCGAGCAGGAATCGCGCTTTACAATCTTTATTACCGAGGTGCAGATCAGAGATCCACATTGTACGCACTGAGTATGAGTTCATAGGCACTGTTTAGGTAATTAAACGTTCACTAAGAATTACGCTACTGCCTACAGATGACGCTGTTTTTTCAACGTAGTGACGTAGCTGTGTCAAAGTGATTGCATTGCAATGACATAGACCCAATACGTCAACGCTAACCCTCTGAATAACCGTCGATTCGCGGTGCTTACCATGTTCTCGTTAAAATGAAAGGACGACCATGTTATGCTTTGGCGGTTTTTCGCATTTATACGGAATTTAATATGGCTCTGAAGTACGAAATCGTTCCCGTGACGGCATTTCAACAAAACTGTTCAATTATCTGGTGTGATAAAACCAATGAAGCGGCATTGGTTGATCCGGGCGGCGACGTTTCTAAGCTGGTAGCTAAAATTAACGAGCTTGGCGTAAACGTCACCAAGGTATTGCTGACGCATGGTCACCTTGACCACGTGGGTGGCACAGAAGAAATCGCAGCAGCGTACAAGGTGCCGGTTATTGGTCCAGAGAAACAAGATGCGTTTTGGCTTCAAGCATTGCCTGCTCAAAGCGAAATGTTCGGTTTTGCGCGTACAGAAGCATTTGACCCAACTGAATGGTTGAATGAAGGCGATGAAGTGATGGTCGGCGAGAACAAGCTGGCTGTGATTCATACGCCGGGTCATACGCCTGGTCATGTTGTGTTCTTCAGTGAAGAAGCGCGAATCGCTTGGGTAGGGGATGTACTGTTCAACGGCAGCATTGGTCGTACCGACTTCCCGAAAGGTGACCACGCAACCCTGATCAGCTCAATCAAAGAGAAGCTGTTCCCTCTGGGCAACGATGTCACTTTCGTGCCAGGTCACGGTCCAACGTCTACTTTTGGTAACGAGCGTAAGACCAATCCTTACGTGGCAGATGAAATGCCAATCTGGTAATCAGATTCAAGCTTATTAGCCATTATTCTGCGGGTGTTCTGCCCGCAGAAGCCAAATACCTTCTCGTCAATCCCACGAAATCGTTTAGTGGTCTGTCTAACAGATCTTCACTGACGAAAACGTCGTAACCCAAAAGCTCTCTTGTGTAGCGCATTCTGTTTGCCAGCATGGCGACAAGGCCTTTGTACTCTTTGCCCGATGCGGTCACGTAGGGTGTATCGTCAAACATCATATCTTCGAGTTTGGTGTTGGTCGGTTCTTCTGCGCGTCGGTACGCGCTCAAGAGCAGTCCTCGCTGCTCCATCACGATTTGGCTGGCGAGACGGAAACTGATGCTGTCTAAGAAAGGCTCGTAGTCTTTGAGGCGGATACCTACCCAGGGGAGGGGTTGATGCCAACCATCGTGCGAGACACTGGGCACGCCAATTTCTTTAATGTCTGACCATTTCACACTCCAGCCACCTTTACCGGTATGGTGTTGAAGGTGCATGTCTGACAGTGAAAATGACAGCTTGTTCTCATCGATAACTGTGGATATATAGACGCCGCACCCTGCCATTAGGCAAGGCCGATAAGCGCAGGCACGGTTTTCACTTGTGGGATGGTCACGATAAACGCAAGAACGATGATTGCCAGCACCAACACGGCGACGGTGAAATACTTTCCTATGCGTTGATTCGGTGGATAAATAAGCAATCTTTTTCTCGCCACAAAGCCTGATCTCTTAATTTCTACTCGGTTTAAGCGTAGTACGATCACTTAACCGTAGAATGGGTTGATGATAACTTGAACAAAATATCATGCGGTTTCTGACGCTTAGCGCAAGTTTTGCCGTCTATCTGAGTTAGAGCTACAAAATGACTGTGAATTTTGGTATAAAACGCGCTTTGTTTTTCACCCTGCTGTATTCAGGGGATGCTTAACGCAGTGCATCGAAGTAGGACGATTTAATGAAAATCTCTCACAAACGCAAAGTTCAACTGAAGCTTCAAAAACACATTAAGGCTGCAAAAGCAGTAGTTAATGCGTCTATCAAAAAAGAAGCGGCTGTTAAGAAAGTAGCGGCAGCTAAGCCAGCTGTTGAGAAGAAAGTAGAAGCACCTAAAGTGGTAGCTGATGTTTCTCTTACGCCTAAACAGCAACAAGTACTAGATATTGTTCGCCAAAACGCAGAAGGCATCAACCCTAAAGGTATCGGCCTAGCGGCTGGCCAAGAAGATGCAAAAGCAGCATCTTGGGCAACCGGTGCTCTGAAAAAACTGGCCGAGGAAGGCATGGTTGAGCGCGTACAAGTTGGCAGCAAAGTGATTTACAAAGCACTGTAATCGCTTTCGCAACACCCCAATTTTTAACCAGCCTTCGGGCTGGTTTTTTGTTGCTGAATTTGGGTGCTGGTTTCCGGTCTGTTAACGCTATGTAATGCGTGCTGATTGGAAATTTAGGCGTCGAAAGAAATTAAACGATCGAGTACAAACTTCTACTTTATTCGCGAGAGAAATCCAAAAAAACACATATATTGAGTGTTAACTTGGACATTATCCTAAAAACAATAAAAGCAAATGGGACTTGCTATGACTGGATATTTGGATAGTACGGATACAAAACCGTCCTGTGTCATAAACTATGACTACACGCGCTTTTTGTGCGAGTCCAATAAGTACAATCGAACGTTTATTAAAACGCTGCTGCATCTCGTACCTTGGAGCTTTTCTTCTGACGATGAAAAGAAAGAGAGGTGTTTTCCAAGCGAAGAGTTCGCAAAGATTGCGAGCCAATCTCTATCGTCTTTGAACAGCGACGTTTCTAACCTGATTATGCTTATTGAGCTGGCGCGTGTTCGCCATATTCATCAGTTGAATATCATGCTGCCGTATTCACTGGATGAAAAGGAACTGGCGAAAATCATTAAACACACAGAAGCGCAACTGCAGCAATTCAGTGAGGACAGAGAATACCTGCAAGTTACGCTAATGTAGATTGGGTTACAGTGTCACACCTTTAATGAGCAGGTAAACCGCCACAAAGCCTGCTAATGCCAAAAAGCCGAGCACAATTTTGTTGCCTTTACTGAATCCGTGCTCGCCTTTCTCCTTTCTCACAATCATGTAGAAAATGATACCAGGGATGTAGAGCAGGGCTGCCAACAGCAGATGGTGAATGCCTGACGCATAGAGCAACCAAATACCGTAAATCGTCGCCAATGAAGAAACGAGCTTCACTTTGGTTGACAGTCCTTCACCATACGCCACTTTCATTAAATAGCCACCTACCAAGAGGTAGGGCACCAAAATCATTTCAGACGCTATCGTTAGCAAGTCATCATAGCCGCCACCGATGGCATACATCACGAACAAACAAAGTTGGATAACAATGCTGGTTAGCCAAAGTGAATTGTATGGCGTGCCGTTCTTGTTTACTTTTCCAAAGCACTTCGGGAACATGCCATCACGCGCGGCCGTGTAGGGTGTCTCTGTTGCCAGAAGGGTCCAGCTTAAGTAAGCCCCGCTTACGGAGATAATCAAGCCAACACCAATCATAACCACGCCAGCTTCGCCAATCAGAGCCTCAAGAATTTTCGCGGTTGATGGATTTTGATATTTCGCCAGCTCCGGCGTAGAGACGACACCCATGGATAGCAGCGTTACTGAGACGTAAAGGAACAAACAAATCAGCAGACCAAGAATCGTCGCGCGACCCACATCGGCATTGCTTTTGGCACGGCTTGAGACCACAACCGCACCTTCAACACCAATAAACACCCAAACCGTTATCAGCATGGTTTGTTTGATCTGCTCAAAAAGACTCGCTTCACCCGGGATGTTTGCGCCAGTGAAATCGAAGGTGAAGGTATGCCAGTGGAAAGCAAACAACGCCACAATGATGAAGACAATGATCGGAATGAGTTTAGCGATCGTCGTGATGTAGTTGACGATGGCGGCTGTCTGCACTCCACGTAACACGAGGGTATGAACAAGCCAAATCAGAATCGAGGACATTGCAACGGAAAAGAGGGTATTGCCGTTGCCGAAAAGCGTGAAAGTGCTGGTATCGAAGAACAGTCCGAGTGTACTAAACACAATAACCAGATAGGACACGTTGGCAACAGTGGCACTTAACCAATAGCCCCACGCCGAAAAGAAGCCAATGAGGTCACCAAAGCCTGCTTGCGCATAACCAAACACGCCGCCTTTGATTTCTGGTTTTATCTGGATTAATTGCTGAAAGGTCAGAGCCAGACAGATCATACCGAAACCTGTGATAGCCCAGCCAATGGTGACAGCTCCGGGGCTGGCAACTGCTGCCATATTCTGCGGAAGACTAAATACTCCCGCGCCAATCATCGAACCAATTACGAGAGCTGTTAGCGCTTTTAAATCCAGTTTATTGCTCAAAGTACTACCTAAAATTTAACGAAACATCATAAGTTGGGGAAGTATAGTTAAAGTTAGCACTCGGAGAATTACTCAGAAATGGGATTAATGATTCCAGGATTGTTTTTGTATGAAATAGTTGGCGAGGGCTTGTGTGAGTTTTGAGCATTCCGCTTTAAAGATAAAACGGAATGCACCATGAGACAGGAATGTGCGCAGTGTGAAATACAGGGTGGATCAGTGTAGCTGAGCACCAAAACCATTGATGACGAAAGTCGGAGTCTCGTTCAGAGCAGCGAGTTGGTCTGCGGTGTCAAAGTCATGAGTCTGACCGAAAGCAACGACGGCAGCGGATGTATTACAGGTCAGTGCTTTTTCCAGCAAGCTTGACGCGTCATGCTGTGGTGTTGGACGCGCGATGCGAATGTGTTTTGCATCGATCCCTGCCTTCACTAACAGAGATGTACTGAAACCTGCTGGTGGCGCGATTAACGTAATCCACTTGTTGGACTCACTGAGGCTTTTCAGCAGACGCAACAAGTAAGCAAGCTCACTCATGTTGTCGCGATAGACATTAACAGAAACCAAATGATGTGCAGCCGTTTCAGTATTTAACGAATTCACTGAGGAGTGAAAGCTACGGGTGCCAGCCGCCACACGTGCATAGCAATCGCGGACGACAGAACGAGTGAATGGTGAATGTTGTACTGAATGAGAAAGCGCGAGCATCTGTTTCATGTTGGTTCCTGTATGAATATCCAATACTGTATGCGCATACAGTAGTTGTGTTTTTGCCGAAAAACAATAGGAAAATGAAGTTTATCGAGATGCAGATCACGTAATTCACGCTATTTGCGTGGCGGAATTCGGTATTTGCCTGTCATTCACACCTTGCTATCATTGGCGGCTAAAAATTTTCGAGGAAGAACACTGTATGGATCAGGAGTTTTGGCATAGCCGTTGGGCAGAAAACCGCATTGGTTTTCATCTTTCAGATACTAACCCTTTGTTAATTAAGTACTGGCCAGTGCTTGAGCCAAAGCGTGATGACGCGGTGTTCGTGCCAATGTGTGGCAAAACAGAAGACTTGACGTGGTTGGCGAGCAAGCACAATGAAGTCGTCGGCGTGGAACTCAGTGAAATAGCTGTAAGGGCCTTTTTCGCTGAACACTTCTACACACCGACGGTGACCTCGATTAGCCCAACCATGAAGCTGTATCAGTTCGATGAAATCGCTCTATACAGTGGTGACTATTTCACTGCGCCGCTCGCGACGTATCCTTTGATTTACGACAGAGCAGCATTGATAGCAATGCCAGAGAGTATGCGTGTTCAGTACACTGAAAGGCTGTTGTCACTGTTGCAAACAGGCGGGAAAATCTTGTTAGTAACACTGGACTATCCGCAGGCTCAAATGGATGGTCCTCCTTTTGCGGTGACCGCTGAGGAAGTGAAAACACTGTTCGCGGGTTGCACGATTACGCATTTGAATCGTGATGATCAATGTGACCGGCCGCCAAAAGGAAAAGAGGCGACCTACTTTTCTGAAGAAGTGTGGTTAATCGAAAAGCCGTAGTAGAAACGCGAAGTAAAAAGCCACCAAAAGAGGTGGCTTTTTTGATCACGTTAGGCGGGCGTTAGAAAGAGACTTTTACGCACGCTGCGGCGTTAACAGCTTTCTCAACTGCCGCTTCAATGCTCTCGTCTCTAGCCAGTGCGACGCCAAGTCGACGACGGCCATCAATATCAGGTTTGCCGAATAGACGCAGTTGCGTGTCCACGCCTTGGAGAGCAGCAGCAATACCGCTGAAGGCAATGTTTTCAGATGTTCCTTCAGCCAAAACAACCGCTGACGCCGACGGACCAAACTGACGGATACTGTTAATAGGCAGCCCCAAGAATGCGCGAACGTGAAGCGCAAATTCTGAGAGATCTTGAGAAATCAGCGTCACCATGCCTGTATCGTGTGGGCGAGGGGAAACTTCACTGAAGAGCACTTCGTCACCACGGATAAAGAGTTCAACACCAAACAAGCCATAACCGCCCAGTGCAGTTACAACCTTACGCGCGACATCCTCTGCCGCTTGGCGGGCTTTGTCGCTCATTGCTTGTGGTTGCCAAGACTCACGGTAATCGCCGTCCTCTTGGCGGTGTCCGATTGGCGCACAGAAGTGAATACCGTCGACCGCACTGACAGTAAGCAGCGTGATTTCGTAATCAAACGCAACGAAGCCTTCTACAATGACGCGTCCGCGACCAGCGCGACCGCCTTCTTGCGCATAATCCCATGCTGTTTGGATATCGGCTTTTGTTTTGATAACGCTCTGGCCTTTACCCGATGAGCTCATGACGGGTTTTACAACACATGGCATGCCGACACTTGCGATACCTACTTCCAGTTCTTCCAAACTATCGGCAAACGCATAAGGCGAAGTCGGTACATTGAGATCTTCCGCCGCCAATCTGCGGATGCCTTCGCGGTTCATGGTCAATTTCGTTGCGCGTGCGGTTGGCACGACATTTACACCAGCGTGTTCAAGCTCAACTAACTTGTCTGTGGCGATGGCTTCAATTTCTGGAACAACAAAATGAGGGTTTTCTTGCTCAATGATATGGGCCAGTGCATCGCCATCCAGCATATCAACGACATAGCTGCGGTGTGCCACTTGCATTGCAGGCGCATCGGCATAGCGATCACATGCGATGACTTCGATACCGAGACGTTGACACTCAATAGCAACTTCTTTGCCCAATTCACCAGAGCCCAGTAGCAAAACACGAGTTGCGCCAGGGCGGGTAGCTGTTCCGATCATGATTATCTTCCACCAACAACAAGAAATTGCAGCTGATTTTACCTTAAGCAAACGTTTGCGCAAGCGTTTGCTTTGGTTTTGTGGTCAATTCAGTTTTGATTCGTTTAAATCGAAAATGGGCTTAGAGAGGCGGTTTATCGGTTAGCAGCGAGAAGGCATAAAAAAGCCACCTTGTTAGGTGGCTTTTTCAAGAGGGTGTTTCTTTCAATACTTTAGTTACTTCGCACTGGCGGCTTTTCGCGTTTCCCAGTGGGTAATAAAGAAGACGGCACCAATGATGATGGCAGCACCTAACCACAGTCTGCCAGGTGGTACCCATCCAAACACCAAGAATCCAAATAGCACATTTAGCGGCAATTTGGCGTGGTCGAATGGTTGAACGAAAGACGCATCCGCAACGTCATACGCTTTCGCAATCGCCCACTGCGCAAGACCTGTTAACAGACCAGCACCCAACAACATCACCCAAACCAAGGTGCCAGAAGGCATGGACCATTCTGGAATTGCCAGCACGATATTAAACGGCGTGATCAGTACAAGCAGATAAACCACCATGGTTGTTGGCGAGTCATTATGTGAAAGCTTTTTCACCATCAGTGAGTAGGTTGCCCAGAATACGGCGGCACCAACTGGCAGCAAGGTCGCCCAGGTGAATTCATCAGACCAAGGCTCAAGAATGATCATTGCGCCAATAAAGCCTGCGAGCGTTGCAATCCAGCGTGCTGGGCCGACTTTCTCACCCAAAAACAGACCAGAGCCAATGGTGGCAAAAAGTGGAGATGTCATCAGCAGCGCGATACCTTGCCAAATTGGCACGGGATAGGCCAGTGCCCAAAGCCAAAGCTGAATACCGATCACCGAGAAGAAAACACGCAAGCAGTGCATGCCAAAGTGCTCGGTCTTTAGTGCTTCTTTAAAGCCCATCGAACGAAGCCAAGGCACCATAGCGATAAGTGCGATGAAATACTGGATAAACGCAACGGTAGTGGAAGGCAGTTGCATTTTGAAACTGACGTACTGAGCAAGGCTGTTTACCATGGCAAAGCATAGGCCAGCGGTCAGCATCCATGTTGCCCCGAGAACGGGATTGTGTCGTTGAGTCATGGGTATACGGGTAAATTTAAAAGAGACGTGATAGTAACGAAAATTTCTATTAGGGGAAGTGATATTACAAAAAACGCCGGAATGACCGGCGTTTTTTTGATACTTAACAGATTAAACGCCTAGAAGTGGCGTTTACACCGCAAGATATGCCAATGGGATATCTGGGTTCAGTGCTTCTAGAACGGCTTGCGTGTCTTGAAGGTGGCTGATCACAGCGTTTGCTTTTTCCACTAAGACAACGTCTTGAATCTCTGAAAGGCTAACATCAGCAAGATTCATGGCGATCATTGCGACTTGCAGAGGAGGCAAGCTAGGGTTAAATGCCGCATTTTCTGCATACATACCCGAGAAGATATTGCCTTGCTTATCGCGAATGGCGACGCCGCTAATATTCTTTGAGTAAGGCGCATGACTGCGGTTTGTCGCACCCATTGCGGCTTGAATTAGCGCATCATCTTCGTGCGCAATCATACCGTGATTAAGTGGAGCCAGCAGTGGTTCTTCAATGCCTAGATCTGACGGTCCAAAAGGTTCTGGCAGATACTTGTGAAGCAGCATTGCTTCGCGCTGTGGCAACTGAACTTCCAGTTTGTCGGCATCGTTCAGTTCGTTCATAAACTGACGACAGTGGCCACAAGGACTGTAGTTGATGGTGATGTCGGTCAGGCTGGTTTCACCTTTCAACCAAGCGTGGCTAATTGCTGATTGTTCAGCATGCACGGATTGGCTCAACTGAACGCCTTCGAATTCCATGTTCGCGCCAAAGTAAAGGCGACCAGATGCACCGCGGGCAATGGCACCAACATAGAATTTAGAAATGGGTGCTACAGAGTAGGCAGCAGCGACTGGCAGCATAGCAACGCGCAGATCTGCATCAGACAGGCCAGTAACAGTAGAAAGTGACGCAAAGTCTTCAGGACCGATAGTCGCATCAAAATCTGGAGAACTAACAATCTTTTCCATTTCTTCTTTCAGAGGTGAAGAAAGAGCAGAAATGGCTTCTTGAACGCTGACTCGCATGGCAGCTCCGTGTGTTGTTATATGGGCAGATATTCTATCGACAAACTGCAATAACTTAATGTGATCGTGATCACTTATATGATGTAACTAATTTCAATATTACATAGTTTAGGTTGAACTCACATGAATTCGATTTCATGTGAGGCACATCGAAAGTTGGTCACACAAGAGCCAAGTTGTGAGATGGAAAATTAACGGAGCCAAGACGGTGGTCATAATCCCGCAAATAACCAAGGCCAAGGAGCTCAATGCCCCTTCCTGATAGTTACTTTCCGCCGCTTTAGCTGTACCAATAGCGTGGGAAACCGCACCGATGGAAAGACCACGCGCCAACGGTGATTTTATCTTCATAAGATTGAGAAGCGGATAGCCAATCAAGGCACCAAATAAGCCCGCTAGCACAACAAGTGCTGCTGAAACCGCAGGGATCCCGCCAATTTGCCCAGCAGTACTAAGCGCAAAGGGGGTTGAGATTGATTTTGGTAATACGGTTGCCGCTATTTTTAAATTGCCGCCAGTCAACAATGCCAATCCGCCACCCAAAATCATGGATGCGATACTGGCCGCCAAACAAGCCAATAGAATGATTTTCCAGTGCTGGCGAATCACATGCATTTGCTCGTAGAGAGGGTAAGCAAGTGCGATCACTGCTGGGCCAAGCATGAAGTTTATGGCTTCATTTTCTTTGAAGTAACCTTGGTAGGTTTCACCGGAGTAAATCACAGCTGGCATGAGTACTAACAGACTCAGCAATAGAGGATTACACACCGGATGGCGGACTTTAAGTGCGATCTGACGGGCGACAAAGTAAACCACAAGCGTAGCGATTAACCACATTACTCAGCCTCCTTGTGCAGTCTGTCGAGCACTTTTGACATCACGACAAGGACGGTAACAGAACTCACGAGTGTCGCGCCTAGAAGAGGCATTGATTCTGAAATCAACAAGTGAAAATGATCCATCAAGCCCATGCTTGCAGGAATGAAGAACAGTGGCATCACTGTGATGAGCAGTGTACAGGCATCTTTCACCCAGCGCGCAGGCACAATGCCAGACGTTAAGCTCACAAACAATAACAGCATACTGATGATGCTGCTTGGCATTGGCAGATTGAGAGCCTTTGTCAGTAGGGTACCGATGAGGTAATAAACGAAAATGAGGACAAGGCCTAGCAGGTATTTCACGTTGGGAACTCTCTAGAAAGCGACCCGACAATTTTAGTACGTTGACGACTAAAAAATCTCGACAATTAACATTGTATTTTTGCATATATAGATTGAGGGTCACAAAGACCCTCAATGGAAGCAAGAAGAAGCGGAGCGAGACAGCAGCTGTAAGGGAGGTTAGATCAAAAAGAATGCTGCGGCGGCTGAACCCAAAACGGAGATGCAGGCAATTGAAATACCGATGATTTTCTTGTTCTTTGGCGGTTCAATATTGTCGACATCAGGCATTTCAAGGTTGATGTCCAACTCATCAGGCTCAGACGGCTCAGGCACTGATTCAACTTCGCGTTGGTACGTTTTCTGTGGCAAGTCGACGCGATAACCGTAATCGCCAACGACGTCTAGCGGCAGGACTTTCTCCCCTTGGCGGTAGGACTTCGCCAATAGCGAGCAAAGGCTGTTTTGATGTTGAGTGAAAGTAGTGTCTGGGAGCGAAGTGGATGTATAAAGGACACGCGCAGAGAGCACTTCACCAGCATGGTAGCAAAGCATCTCAAGCAGACGACATTCCTCGTAGGTCAACGTCGTGACTGAGCAATCTCTCCAATAAAGCGTTCTCGATTCCGGCTCGAAATCGACGTCAGAAAAACGATAACACCTGCTGTTTACTTTTGTGACCATTTTTTCATCCAAAACACCATTCACTATTTAAAAAGTGTGGACGCAATTCACAAAAATTCAAATGAAACGTCGTTGAAATTTCAACGACGCTTGTAACGGGTCACTAAATTATCAGTAAGGGTAAGGTGTTGTATTTATTATGAAACTAGAGATTCAACATACTGGTAAACCGACTTTAGGATGCCGAATTTTTTTTGATCATCTTGATGTGATTCAGCAAGAGCCTCTAGGTTCGCCATGTAGGCTGGCAAGTGAGTCTCAAAGTAGTCCCTGCGGTGCAAATGCCACTGTTTTTGCTCTTGTTCCGTCAGTGTCCATGCATAGTTTCGAGCACGGTATCTGAACAGCAGTGGTTTGATGCGCGCGTCTGATACTTGGATATCGAGCGCAGGCAAATTCTCAGGCAGTGTTTGACGGATGATGTCCATCGTTGAGCGATCAGACGGTGAGAAGAAACCGTCGTATAAGGCAGCATCAACATTGTTTACGTCATCGTACTCTCGTTTCTCGGCGAAGAGCTCAACGAGCTTCTCTCGCACTTCAGGGTGCGCTTGAAGCTTTTTAAGATTTTCTAAGCACGCCATTCGATCGATATTCAATCGTTCTGCATCTTCAGGGCGCAACGTCTTCGCCTCTGCAAGTACAGGACACTTGTTGATGTGAATCAGCTTCACGGGTGCTGGAAGCTCATCTGGTCCTAAATCATCGTGCTTGGTGTAGAGACGCTCTCGCAGCGCATCCACATCAAGTTCAAACAATGGTGAAGGATCACGAGCCAAATCGACCGTGATAACAGCATTTTTATTCTCTGGATGCCAAGCGACTGGCACGATCCAACTTGTGTTTCCTCGTTCTACACCAAACATGCCAGAAATGTGTACCAGCGGCTTCATCGACACTACGTCAATCAGCGGTGTCAGTTTGTTTTTGTTTCTGTGGGTGTAGAGGTAATCAAACAGTCTTGGTTGCGCGGCTTTCAACTTCTTCGCCATCTCGATAGTGGCATACACGTCAGCCATCGCGTCATGCGCATTGCTGTGTTCGATGCCATTCGCAACAGAAAGATGTTCCAGTTTAAAGCTGGTGTAGCCTTGGTCGTTTTCCGGCCACTCGATACCTTCTGGGCGAAGCGCATAGGCGGCGCGCATGACATCGAGGAGATCCCAGCGGGAGTTTCCATTTTGCCAACTCCAACCGTACGGGTCGAAGAAGTTACGATAAAGGGTGTAACGAGACACTTCATCGTCAAATCGAACGTTGTTGTAACCCACGCCACACGTATTTGGTACCGACAATTCTTCATGAATCTTTGCGATAAATTCCGGCTCGGGTAAGCCTTGTCTCATTGCCGTTTGCGGTGTGATACCCGTAATCAAACACGCCTCTGGCTGAGGCAGATAGTCATTGGGTGGCTGACAATAAATCACCAACGGCTTACCAATCACATTCAGATCTTTATCTGTTCTGACACCCGCAAATTGGCAGGGTCTGTCTAGTGCAGGGCTGGTTCCGAATGTCTCGTAATCATAAAAAAAGAATGTTGGTTCGTTGGAGTGTGCCACGGTGTATTCCAAAGGTTTGATTGACCATAGGATATTACCGCAGTTACTAGGAAAAATCTTCCTTCTTGCACGGTTCAGGGCAGGTTCGATGCTGATGGGAAAAGGTTTAAACAGCGCGACGACTGATGTGTTTTTGTACACGTTTAAAAGTAGTGTTGGATATATTAATTAATGAGCTGTTCTAAATTATAAATATAGATGTTAACTATTGATTCGAAATTATCTATAGAACAAATTTTGTGCTTTATTTTTAATTGTTGAAGTGCTCATTAATGCTAATCCAGTCGCAAATATTAATGAAGGCTTAGCAGACGCAATGGAATGCTTCAGAACAGACGCGAAAGTATCATCTCGTTGAGCTTGTTCATATAAATCCATAGATAACAATTATTTGATGGTATAGGGACTGATGTAAGGATTAGTGCCTACGTGCGTTCAGCCAACACTGTTGTTTTCGTTAACTAACAGAAAATCAATTTACTCGTAGATATTCCCACCTTTACATTTCTATCTCCCCAACAAAGGAGATAAACCATGAAAACTGAGAAAATTGTATTAAACGAAAACACTTACCGCTTTAGCTTTCACCCAAATGAAAATACCGATCAAACCGTTATTTTCATGTTTGGTGCTCTACAAGATATTGAGTCTGTAGAAAGGTACTCGAAGTACTTCTCCAATTACCTGAATTGCTATTCTTTGGAGTTGCCAGGAACCGGACAAACCAGCGTTCTGGATTCTCGATTCAGCATTCGAGAGCAGTCAGAAATGCTGTTGGAGTTCATCAAACACAAGAAGCTGACCTCGGTTCACCTTATCGTGTTCAGCTATGCAACGGCTGTGGCGGTAGAGCTCTGTAAAATCTGGCCGGAAGTCATGTCGCTCTCGGTGTGTTGTGGCGTTCCTGGCGTACCGGTATCGGGTAGACCTGCCACGAAGAACATCTTGGGTGCAGCACTGCAGCAAAGCACAGCTGAGTTTGCTTCAATGTTCACTAAGTCTCTCACTGTTGTAGACCCTGAAATTCCGCGCAACACAGCAATCATTAAAGCGACAGAAAAGGGCATCTCCAAATTGCAAAGAGACAGAATTGAAATGTTCTTTGAGAACACGGTGCGCTTGTTTGTTTACTCGCCAAAAGACTTGTCGGGAATCCTTACGCCGACAACGGTGCTGGTGGGCGAGGCTGACCCATACGTTACGCTGGAAGAAGCGAGACGTTTTTCAAACAGCTTACCGTTTAGTCAGTTCAGAACCATCAAGAATGCCGATCACTTCATTCATCTTCAGCACCCTGAAATTGTTGCGGAAACCATGATTGAAAGGGCGCGAGCATGTGTGTTATCTGAACACCAAATGACAGCGTAAGGTTCTAAACACAATAGTGGACTAAACATATCTGTGTATGAGGCAACCGACTCCGGTAGGGGCGGTTGCCTTTTTTATGTGAGTTGAAATCAAAGACAAAGTGCTGAAATTTCCTTCAAGATGTTGGCGACGGGAGCTTTTTGTTTTTCTGCAAGCAAACGCATTGCCTCTACGATGAGCATGTCTCTGAGGTGTTGGGTTTGTCTCAGGCGGTGAAACTCAGGGAAATGCGTCATTTCGCTGGTGAATTCCACGTGAGAACTTTGCATGAAGCCAAGCTTCGCTCTCACGCCCAAAGATACGGGGAACTGTACGGTTCGACGTTCGTCTTCCAGCGCACTGTACTGGTATTGTGACATCCCTAGAACGTGCGCCATCGTGTTGTGCGAGAGCTTATGCTTTGTTCTGAAACGTTTCATTGTGATGGCAATGGAACGGTAGTAATCAATGGCGAACAAGTTAATGTCCAATTTCTCCGGAGGCATGAGGTCGTTGTAGCCTTTCGACACACCGTCGTCTTGGAGTTTTTCTCTAAATGCTCGGAATTCTCGTTGCTGCTCTGGTGCCATGAAACTGGCAATGAGATCCAATGCTGTTTCAAATTGAAAGCTCGGTATCCGCCCGACAGACAACAAGGCTTCCACCGCTTTATCATCCATACCGCGATAGTGCTCTTTGATTCTCAGTCCATGATAAAACGATGTCATTGGCACCATAAGCACCCATGAAAGGGCTGCAAGGAAATGCAGTGGCTTCATGGCCGTATAACTTTGCTGGAAATAGCGTTTCAGTGTCGAAAACTTAATGCCTGTCATTCGCTCGTTCAGCTGCTCATAAGACATGCCATTGGCGCGACGAACAAACGACATAGAGACGGATATCTCTTCATTCAAATGTCTAAGTTTGTCGTTAATCCTCGCGATATTCTCTTCATCAATGACAATCGGTTCTAGTGCGCGCAGCGATGACATGTTTCTTCCCATAAGAGCTTTGACTACTGCTAAATATCACAATGTTAATAGAGAAGGGAATCAATAAGATGGCTTTTAGATGAAGGTCAATAAACCTTTGATCAATCTCAATGTTGGCAGAGGGTTATCAGCACTGTTGGAAGAGGAGGTAAGGGGGAATGTGAGCGGATTGGAATGCCAACAGTTATTGCATGGTGAGGGCTGCGTACGCTGGTACTCAGCCCGTTTTGGAAGGAGAAATGATGATGTCACTTCTTCTTTTTCACTTTCCCCTGCACCGCTTTAAAGCGAGGGTTTGATTTACAGATAACGTAAATTCGGCCGCGTCTTTTGACAATTTGGCAGTCTTTACTGAGTTTCTTTGCGCTTTTTAGTGAACTCAGTACTTGCATGAATTATCTCGCCTTCAAATCTTTGCTGCCAAAACGCTGGTTAAAGCGCGCCACACGTCCGTCTTGTTTAGTGACTTTTTGCTTGCCAGTGTAAAAAGGGTGAGAGTGTGACGAGACATCTAATGTGACGTACGGGTACGTCTTTCCATCAATCTCAACGGTTCTGCTCGTGTTCACTGTAGAACCGACAAGAATGTACTCATTGGCACCTGTGTCGTGAAAAGCCACTGTTCTGTATTCTGGGTGAATACCTTGTTTCATATTTCTATCTCCATTTAGTGATGTTATAACATAGCACCTAATTCGCGGTAATGATAATTATTTGCAACACTGTCGTTTGTTGGGTTGTGCTGTGCATAAAAATTTACAGACCGATCTTAGATGTAAGCCTTTGTTATAAAAGAAATAATTGTGGTTTTGTAAAGTTTTTTTTATGGTTCATGCTTTTCTTAAGCAATGAAGCAAACTAGCGAGTTCTTGAGGTTGCACATGTTACGATGATCCTGATAATACTCACTTTGTTGCTGTTTATAAGGTTGCTGTTTGTGCGGAAGAAGATCGTTGGTTTTTCTACCAAAAGAGCATTAGCTAAGAAAATGATTTGCGTTGAACAACCTATGTACAAACGTCTTAGAATGAGTAAAGAGCCCGTAGAATTGGAGCCTTTCTCCAGGTTCTCGGATAAGTCTCGCAATATATGGAAAATGGGGGCATTTTCGTACTCTAATTCAGAATTACCGATTGATACGGAGGTTGGGCGCTATTGTTCGATAGCAGAAGGTGTCAAAGTACTGGGCTATCAGCATCCTTTGGATAGATTTACGACTTCAAACATTAGCTATGATCCTACATTCGGCATTAGCTCACCTTGTATACTGCCATTTGAGTCCAACTCACGTGCAATAAAAATTAAAAATGATGTTTGGATCGGTGCAGATGTAACGATTAAGCGAGGAGTAACAATCAATAACGGTGCAGTTATAGCCGCGCACTCAGTAGTAACGAAAGATGTTCCACCATATGCAATAGTCGGCGGTGTTCCTGCAAGAATTATCCGCTATCGCTTCAAAAAAGATGTTATTGATAAGTTATTAAAGTTGGCCTGGTGGCAGTATTCGCATATGGATTTTGAGGGGCTCAATGTTGAAGAGGGAGTAGAATCGTTTATCGAGTACATTGAAGGGGCTGTAAAAAGTGGAAAAATAAGAACATTTTCCCCTGAGCCTTTTGTGTTCTGAAAATTTTAAAAAGCTGGCTTTTTAGACCAGCTTTTTAACGATTTAGAGTTGAAGTTAATCAAAAACGCTAACCAAGGTTGGCTTGTGCACCAAATATCCTTGTAGGTAGTCAATACCTTTTGATTCAAGGAACCGCTGTTCGTCCTCAGTTTCAACACACTCCGCGACCACTTTGATGTTCGAGACATTCGTAATCGTGCGCAGGTTTTCAATGATCTGCTGTTTTACAAAGTCTTTGTCACAGTCGCGAACCAGTGCGCCATCAATTTTGACGATATCGATAGGCATAGAGAGTAATTGATTAAACGTTGAGTGCCCGGCACCAAAATCGTCCAGTGCGACTTTAAATCCCGCGTTTTTCAATTGATTCAGGTTCGTCACTAACAACTGTTGGTCTTCAATTTCACCTGATTCGACAACTTCAATGCAGATTTTGTGCGTCGCAATATGTTGATGCTTCACGAAGGCAAGCAAGGTTCGCATTGCACTCGAATTACACAGGTAATCTGGCGTTAGGTTGATAGACGCGGTTTCGTAGGTGTTTACATTCAAGCTACTGATGTACTGAAGTTGCTTGAAGAGAATTTTTTTCTCCAAGTTCTCCATGTGCCCCAGCTTTTGCGCGCAGTGAAACACACGCGCGGTGTTCAGCACTTCATTATTCAACGTGAAGCGAGAGAGCAGTTCGAACCGCTGCTTTTCTGGGTCTTCGCAATCCAAATAGTTTTGCCTCAGGATATTGATGTTGTCATCACTGAGTTCTTCCAGCATCAAGATATAACGCTCGTAATCTGTGTTGTCACAGTTGATCAATGTCGAGTTTGCATTCTTCTCGGCCAGTCGCATGTTTGTGTTCAAACGTGTCACTGCATGTCTGATACGAATACCTTTCGAGCACTGACAGTAAAAAATACGGTCTGCACTGAAGTTGATGTATTTCTCTTTCATTGCCGCGTTTAAACGGTGTGGAATCTCCGCCAACTTCGAGATGGCGCGCTCATTGCTCTCCGACGAGATGATCAGGGATGACACGTCATACAAAATGAAGCATTGGTCATACAAGCTCGTTTCTTTCTGAAAGAACGCTGAAATATGGCGAAGTATGTTATCTCGCTTGTCTGCTGGGTATTTAAATGCCGGAGACAGATCGATCGCGGCGACGATGAAATCTCTCGCATCTTCGGTTTCTGCCTCTAACTTTTGGTATGAACCAAAATTGCTTTGCTTATCAAAATACAGGCGTTGTGTGTTGTCTTGGATTTCCTTTCTCAACGAGGATTTGTAATCCAGCATGATGTAAATGATCAGCGAGAAGTTTAAGAACAACGCCAGTTGATTGTTTAAGTCGCGCAGGTCAGCGATGTCATGGCTATGAATCAACAGATGAAAGCCAATGATCATCAAAAAAATCTGCGTCAGTTCTGAAAAGTTAGAACCGCGAGAATGACCAATGGCGCAAGCATCATGTAGTAGAGGTAGCTGTCTACATGTTCCTGTCCCAATCTTTCCAGTACCAACACCAAAGTGGCAACGAGCGCCAGTTTGCAAAGCATGTGCGCTGGCAGCAAAGACATCAGCAATTTCTTTAATGATTTCGGGCTACGAATGCGCTGTACGCTGAGAATCGCCAGCGCAATGATGGGAGCCGTGATCAATATGCCGATGGAATCTGTCAAATAGAGGTGAAGGGCGAGGGTACGGTTCAACTCATTGGGTGCAAGGATCGACAACGCAAGCGTGGTGATCCCGGGCAAACAAAATACGAAGTAGCCAAAGATAAATTTGGTGGCGTGTTGATGATTTTTAATACGTTCGATGACACGCAAAGAAAGCATTAACAATGCAGAAATTATGAGTGTGTAAAGATATCCAATGCCGCTGGGTTTGATGTTGATAAAGCTGTAGTAGAAGGTGAGTCCAACAAACACGCCGCAGATGCCCGTTTTACCATAAAGATAAGTGAGAGCGACAAAGGTCCCTGCCGTTACTGACAGCAATTGAAACGTGGAGGCCTCGCCAACAGATAAGCTGGCGAGTTCAGTGCTCAATACCGTCAGCACAAAAGCGAGCATGACATAGCATGCTCTGTGCAAAAACGTAGGTTGTGGTATCGACAGGTAGTACTTCATGCAATGGTTGCTCGATTTCTTCCACGGTGTTTAGATTCGTACAAAGCGGTATCGGCGGCTTTGTAGCATTTGGCAAACGTCGAATCGGTGCTGAAAACACCACCGATAGAAACAGTGACGTTCAATCCCGCTGTTTTCTGCTCTGCAAACGCGGCACGAATGCATTCCGCTTTCTCTTGCAAATAGTGCTGATTCATATTGTTAAACAGCACGATAAACTCTTCTCCGCCCCAGCGAATGGCAATATCACCACTGCGAATCAGACTTTGAATCAACGACGCGCCTTCACGAATCACTTCGTCACCTTTTCTGTGGCCGAATGAGTCATTGATTTGCTTAAAGTGGTCGATATCGATGATCAACAGCGAGAAATTACGCAAGCGCTTCAGTTTCGGCTCGTAGAAATCTCGGCGGTAAAAACCTGTCATTTCGTCATGTTTGATCGAACGCTCGTGGCGACGAATTGCTGCGCGAGTGAGTTGAACCAAAATGGCGATAATCAACGCAGGAAACACGGACTTTTTCAGTGTGTCCATATAATGAATACCGACGGCAAAATACTGGCCATCCGAGCAGGGCAGACGTGATGATTGGTGATACACGTTATGCTCGCTGTCTCCATTCAATACCGTTTTATATTTGGCGTTGTACTTCTGGATAATGGAATTGATGAACGAGTCTTTGATATCGACAGCGACAAGGGCTTCCAGTGACTGTTTATTGTGCACTGGGAAGTAGATCGTCCGAATTCTCTCTCCAGAATGCTTCTCCGTGTACGGTTCAGTGACACGAATATTGCAGCCATAAAACTCTTGATAGGTATGATCAAGGCGTTCACGCGCAACAATACGTGACATGACGTCATTGACTTTGTATTTGTCGAAAACATCCGCGTAGCTTGGGCGAAGCGGGCTGAAGTGTGCGTAGTAACTTGGGTTCTCAAAAACGGCAACCGTCCAAATATCCTTGGGTGCACAAGTGTTAAGGTGCGTGCTCAGCTTTTGAATGCCTTGGCTGAGAGATTTCACTTTTGTATCGTCCGCAATGACGACAACGCCGACAGAACCTTGCTGATGGATACCTTTTTCAAGCAAGCGTGTCGGGGCGTTGTTGTAGTAAGAGCCAAAGCGGCGGATAGACGTGTACATGCGCGTGAAGCTATTTTGAACTTCTTCTGCGAGACGACCTGCGTGGAACATGTTGTAGCTTGGTAGCAGGTTGAAACTACCAATAAGGAGAGCATGCAGACTTTCAAAAAAGAGAAGATGTCTAGTTTCTCTACCTTTGTGCGAAAGCTCATTTACGTAATATGTCCGTTTGATAAATTAGTCGTGTCTAAAAACTGTGACTTGGATCTTGTTTAGGGAGGGGCAGTCTATACCTTTTCTTTTGAGTTTCAACGAATAAATTGCATGTTCTCCATGAGAAAATTTGATTGATGTGACTGTGAAGTGTACGGAAATGGATGCACCCATGAGCAATACTGGCTTTCAAAGCATCAATGCGGAATTTTTGAGTGCGGTAAAGAGGGTCGGTTGAAAGTAAAATGGTTGAATAACGGTTTATATATTTCTCCAAATTGACGCTGGGATGCGATGTCGATGAGAATTACTCCTATTAATACTACGATTGGTGCCTTGGTCGAAGACGTTGATCTGGCACAGCTTTCTGATGAAGATTTCGATCTGATTTATCAGGCCTTCCTGAAACATAAGGTCATCTTCTTTCGACGTCAGACGCTGACAGCGGCCGAGCATTTATCGTTGGCTCGTCGATTTGGCGAATTGGAAGCCCCTCATCCATTTTTCCCGCATGTCGAGGACTACCCCCAAGTCAGTAAAATTGAAACCATGCGTGGCAATCCACCTGGTAAAAGCTTTTGGCATACGGACATGACATGGCAATCAGCTCCGCCTAAATGCTCAATTTTGGCAGCTCAGTACTTGCCGGATGCGGGGGGAGATACGATTTGGCTTTCTATGGAAGCGGTTTACCACTCTTTACCTGCACCATTAAAGCATCGCATCCGAGGTCAAATGGCCAAGCACGCTGTTCATGGCTTTGCAGGAAGTCGGTTTGACCATCAAGACGAATCAGGTGAGAGCCGTGTTGACCAAATCTCTCAGTATATTGATGCAGTTTCTCATCCTCTCGTTGCTGAACACGAAGAAACGGGGAATCCTACCTTGTTCATCAATGAACAGTTCACACGCTTTGTCGAAGGTGAAAGCGCAGATGAAAGCGAGGCTTTGCTGGCAACCTTGTTCTCCCATTGCCGAGATGAAACATTACAAGTGAGGTTTAAGTGGGAAGAGGGCAGTGTGGCAATTTGGGATAATCGGTGTACTCAACACTTTGCGGTGACAGACTACGGTGATACTCCTCGATTGCTGCATCGAGTCGTTGTGAAAGGGACGCAACCTCGCCTGTTTACGTCCTAGTTTGGATGAAACGAACAAACCGAATTGCTTGGATATAAGAAATGCGTACCAAACCCTGATGTTTACGCTGAACCGCAACCTAACTTAGCTATGATTAAAGTGTGCATTCAGAGAGTTGCCTTTTTGTGACGATGTCACTTTTTCAGGGAGAGAGGTATGACAAACACGCGATCTAGCCATCGATTTGGCCGAGCTTTCACAGCCATCCTAACCCTTCTCGTTTCCTTTTCCCTTCATGCTGAAACATTACGAATTGGTATTAGCCAGTATCCAACGGGTTTAAATCCCGTCTTGGATTCTTCCGTCGCGGGCAGTTATGTGCAATCGACGTATTGGCGACCCATGATGATTTACGGCAAAGACTGGCAGCCGTACTGCCATCTTTGCAAAGAAGTGCCGACCTTTGAGAACGGCTTAGCAAAGAAAGTCGTGTTGGATGACGGACGCGAAGGCATAGAACTCACTGTTCAGCTCAAAAACGATTTGTTTTGGGCTGATGGCATTCCTCTCACGACCAAAGATGTGCTTTTGGGATATCAAATATCAACGGACAAACGTGTAAAGGGCAACCCTGGTTACGAGGAAGACCAAACGATTGAACGCCTCGATATTGTTGATGACCAAACGTTTAAAGTCTTGCTCAACAAACGCGTGTTCAGTTATCGCACGCAAGTCCCCTCCGCGATGCCAGACCATATAGAAGGCGATATCTACCGCGCTGACCCGGAAAATTACGACAAGAAAACGCGCTACGTTACCGCGCCAGAAACCCCGGGTTTATACAACGGTCCTTATCGCCTCGATAACTTCTCAACGGGCAGTTTCATTAACGTCACTGTCAACCCACATTGGAAGGGCAAGGCTCCTCACTTCGACAAGATCACCTTTAAAGCGGTCGGGAATACAGCAGCGTTGGAAGCACACCTGCTTTCAAATTCCGTCGATATGATTGCAGGTGAATCCGGTTTGACTCTTGATCAAGTCTTGCGAATGGAAGATAGGCTAGCGGGGAAATATCAATTTCATTACGAGCCCGGGCTCTTGTATGAACACCTCGACGTGAATCTCGACAATCCGCATTTAAGCAAAAAAGCCTTCCGCAAAGGGCTGCTGTACAGCATTGACCGTCAGCTTCTCGTAGACAAACTCTTTGAGGGCAAACAGATACTGGCGCACAGCGATACCAGCCCAAGAGACATTGGGTTCACGGATGATGTGGAGAAATACGCATACAGCCCTGAAAAAGCGAGAGAGCAATTCAAGCTAGCTGGGTATGAGATTAAGAATGGCAAGCTGGTGGATAAGAAGGGCAATGCGGTGCAGTTAGAGTTGATGTCGACGGCTGGCAACAAAACGCGAGAATTGGTTCAGCAGGTACTGCAATCTCAATGGAAGCAGATGGGCATTCAAATCAACATCAATAATCAGCCTGCCCGTGTGTTTTTTGGTCAAACATTGAAAGAGAGAAGGCACACGGGATTGGCACTCTTTGCATGGTACTCAGCACCGGAAAGCCCACCAGAAACCACGCTTCATTCGGAGAATGTGCCTACCGAAGCAAATAACTGGGGTGGACAGAACTACGCGGGATACAAGAACCCGAAAATGGACCAATTACTTGATGACATTGAAGTGCACTCGATGAAGGCAAACGTACGCAATTGTTTGCTGAAATCCAGCAAATCTACGCAGATGACCTTCCTGCGTTGCCGCTGTATTTCCGCTCAGACAGCTTTGTTTTGCCGCTCTGGCTAAAAGGACTTACGCCAACGGGGCACATGTTCCCGTCTACGCATTGGGTTGAAGAATGGCACCGCGCTGACCAATAAGGAGAGACGCATGACGCTCCTTAATGTGAAGTCATTGTCCGTTGCGTTTAAAGGTCACCGTGCGGTGAATGACATCTCCTTTCACGTCGACAAAGGCGAAATACTGGGTGTGGTGGGGGAATCAGGATGTGGGAAAAGCCTGACCTCGTTGGCGGTGATTGGCCTGCAGCCTTCGGTGATGAGGGTTTCTGGTTACATCGACTTTCTCGGACAAAACGTGTTGGCCTTAAACGAGCGCGAATGGCAGCAAATCCGTGGTGATGGCATCTCCATGATATTCCAAGAACCCATGACGGCGTTGAACCCTGTGATGACCATTGGCAACCAGATTGCGGAGATGTTTGAGTTACACCGAAGGTGTGACAAAAACGCAGCGAAAGTGCTCGCGCTGGAAATGCTAGAAAAGGTTCATATTCCTGACCCATCAAAACGCTTTGACGCGTTTCCTCACGAACTATCAGGTGGTATGCGCCAACGCGTGATGATTGCCATGGCACTTGCTTGTGAACCGAGCCTCATCATTGCGGATGAGCCTACGACGGCACTCGACGTTACCGTGCAAGCTCAGGTCCTCGACTTACTCGAAGAACTCAGAGAAAACACGGATACCGCCATTATGTTCATCAGCCATAACTTAGCGGTTGTATCTCAAATCGCGGATCGCGTCATCGTGATGTATGCAGGGAGAATTGTCGAAAGGGCAACGCCGGAGGTGCTGTTTTCAAGCCCTAAGCACCCTTATACCCAAGGCTTGATTGCGAGCCTGCCTGTAATGGGAGAATCGCATGAGGAACTCTATGCTATACCCGGCACTGTCCCCGCACTGGATGAACGTGGTGTTGGCTGTGTCTTTGCAGATCGCTGCAATCGCACGTCAGATGTATGTCGAGCAGAACAGCCTGAAGAAACGTTAGTCGATAACAATCACGCCGTAGCGTGCCACCACATTGGGGAGGCATAAATGACGATATTGGCATTGGAAAACGTCTGTCAGCATTACTCCATCAAAAAAGCGGGCTGGTGGCGTGCAAATTCTCATGTATTGAAGGCCGTGGATGGCGTTTCCCTTGAAATACACCAAGGAGAGACGGTTGCGGTGGTGGGTGAGTCAGGCTGCGGTAAATCAACCTTGGGAAGAGTCGCCTCGCTGTTGGAAACACCGACCTCAGGTACTGTCATTTTTAACGAGGTGACCACGGAAGGCCTCCACGGTCAGGCACTAAGGCACTTGCGTCGTCAGTTAGGGTTAGTCTTCCAAGACCCATATTCGGCAATGAATCCACGATTACCCATTGGTGAATTGGTGGGAGAGCCTTTAGCCGCACACAATATTGGGAATAAGGAGACGCGGCACAAAAAGGTGCTTGAAGCCCTTGAGGCCGTTGGACTGGGTGAAGACGTTATCAACCGTTATCCCCATGAGTTCTCAGGCGGTCAACGACAACGTATTTGTATTGCCCGCGCATTGGTTTTAGACCCAGAACTGATTATTGCGGATGAACCTCTTTCCGCTTTGGACGTGTCGGTTCAAAGTCAAATTCTCAACCTTTTTGTTGAGCTAAAGCGAACGCGAAACCTTGCCATTTTATTTATCAGTCATGACATGGCTGTGGTTAATTACCTTGCCGATACCATTGTCGTCATGTATCTGGGTAAAGTCGTTGAACAAGCACCACGAGCCTCCTTTTTCTCTCACGCGGCACATCCATACAGTCAGGCTTTATTGGCCGCCGTGCCGAAGCTAGGGGCGGGCAAACGAAAGCGCGGATTGGCTTTGCAAGGTGACGTACCAAGCCCCATCAATCCACCCTCTGGTTGTGCATTCCATCCACGGTGCAATAAAGCCACAGATAAATGTCGAACGATAGAGCCTGTTTCGAACGCCTTTAACAACAACGAGACTCACCGCGTAGCATGCCACTATCCCGATGAAAGTGTGATTACTGCCTCTGCGTATTCGGAGGTGTCCGAATGATGCCGTTTCTTTTGAGTCGCGCACTACAAAGCCTTCTGGTGTTGTTTCTGGTCTCGTTTGTTTCTTATGCGTTGATAGGGTTGATGCCCGGCGATCCTATCGATCTCATGGCGACTTCGGACCCGAATATGACATCAGAAGATGTTGCTCGTCTCAAAGCCCTTCAGGGGCTAGATAAGCCAATAATGGAGAGATATTGGCATTGGTTGGTCGCTGCGGTGCAGGGAGATTTTGGCTACTCGCGGCTTTATTATAAACCTGCTGAAGACGTTCTCTTGCCCGCGGTTTGGAACACGGTGAAGCTGGTGGGATTGGCGACGGTACTTTCCTTGCTAATCGCTATACCTGTTGGGATTATTGCCGCTGTTAAACATAAAAGCTGGGTGGATTACTTCATTAGTTTCAGTGCCTTTATTGGCTTTTCGACGCCTGCGTTTTGGTTGGCCTTAATGCTTATCTTGGTGTTTTCGGTGACGCTGGGTTGGTTTCCTGCTGGGGGTACGGGGGAGGCCGAAGGCGGCGATTTCTTAGTTCAGCTCAAACATCTTGTTTTACCTGTGACCTCGCTGACTGTGTTGAGTGTTGCAAGCCACTCTCGCTTTGTTCGCGGCACGATGCTGGAAGTGCTTCGTCAGGACTATATTCGCACAGCTCAAGCAAAAGGGGCTTCAAAAACACGAGTGCTGTTCAAACACGCTTTAAGAAACGCGATGATCCCGCTAGTAACCATCATCGCGCTAGATATTGGTTTTTTGCTTTCCGGCGCCTTGATCACCGAAACGGTCTTTGCTTGGCCTGGAATGGGGAAACTCATTTTTGATGCCATTATGGGGAACGACTACAACCTCGCGCTATTGGGGTTGATGGTGATTACCTTCACTGCTCTGCTAGGCAATTTCATTGCTGACGTTGCGTACGCCAAATTGGACCCTCGGATCAGTCTGACGAAAGGAGCCTCATCTTGAGTCAGTTATCAAGCACGCCGTTAAAAACGCAAACAAAGCATTATTCTCCGAGTTATCTCGTTTGGCAGCGATTCTGCAGTCACAAAGCGGGATTGGTCAGTGCTGTTTTTATCGCTCTTTTGGCGGTGCTTTGTATCAGTGCACCGTTGATTACGTCGTGGTTTGGGCATGACCCCTTTGCGGTAGATTTCTTTGCACGATTTGAACACTCAAGCAGCAAACACTGGTTAGGTGCTGACGAGTTAGGAAGAGACGTTTTCTTGCGCTTACTCTATGGCGGGCAAGTGTCGTTGGCCGTGGGGACGGTTGCTGCATTAGCAACGGCAATCATTGGGACACTCGTTGGGGTATGTGCAGGTTATTTCGGTGGAAAACTGGACGCAATATTGATGCGTATCGCCGATTTTACGCTTTCATTGCCTACGTTACCTTTGATGATCGTGTTGGCTGCGGTCGACTTGAGCAAACTGGGATTACCTCAGTCTTGGGTGCAAGGAGAGAACGCCAGCCTTATTCGTATTGTTGTGATCGTGGCTTTGTTTGGATGGCCGACAACCGCCAGATTAGTGCGCTCAGGAACGCTTTCAGTCCGAGAGCGGGACTATGTGAAAGCGGCGATAGGTTACGGTGCTTCGCCTTGGCGTATTATCCGCAGACATATTGTTCCGAATGTATTGTCGCCAGTGATCATTGCTACAACCATGGCTGTCGGCGGGGTAATTTTGCTTGAAAGTGCGTTGTCTTTTCTTGGCCTTGGGATACAACCGCCTATGCCTTCTTGGGGGAACATGCTGCAAAATGCACAGGAAGTCATTTGGCAATCTCCCGGGCTCGCCATTTATCCAGGACTCGCCATTCTTCTCACTGTTATGGCGTTTAACTTCCTTGGCGATGCTTTGCAAGATGCGATGGATCCTAAAGCGATTTCCTAAATAACCATTAAATTCATGTATTTGAGACGATGCTTTTTTATTACTCAATAACATGTAAAATATATGCATGTTTAAAGTTTTCTTATGAGTAACCCATGCTAAACATCGTTGACAGAGCGCAAGAAGAAAAAATCATTCCTATCTTACGGCTTGGGTTTCGACCTCTATTTTTGCTCGCCAGCATCTACGCGGTTGTGTCGATCGCGCTTTGGTCATGGATGTTTACGCGAGGACAAAGCGGATTGCCTCTTCAAGTCCCCGCTATGTGGTGGCACGCCCATGAAATGCTTTTTGGCGTCGCGATGGCTGTGGTTGCGGGCTTTTTGCTTACTGCAGTGCAAACTTGGACTGGGGTGAAAGGCACTTCTGGGTTGCGTTTAGCGGCTATCGTTGGACTTTGGATAGTGCCAAGAATCCTGTTTTGGACAAGCGCGCCGCTTTCAGTGATTGCGCTTGTTGACGCCGCATTTTTGTTTGTTGTCGGTTTGGAAGTGGGATATCGCGTGATTGCGGCGAAGCGTTGGAGAAACCTGTTTTTCATTCCTATGCTGCTGGTGGCGATGTTCGCGAACTTAGCCAGCTATGCGACAGTAAAAGGGTTGCCGCCATTTAGTGCCAGTGTACTTTGGCAGGCGATGTTGTGGTGGTTTATGTTGCTGATTTCCATCATGGGCGGGAGAGTCATTCCATTCTTTACGGCTAAACGCTTCGGTTTCGACGCAGCTAATCCCCTGTTATGGCTTGAAGTCGGCGCGAATCTTCCTCTTTTGCTTTTGGCTGTATTGAGTTTCTACCCACTCATCGACACTTGGATAATCGCTGGTTTAATGGGCATTGGTGGGGCGGTACAGTTGATTCGTCTTTATCGCTGGAAAGGGACAAAGAGTGCGTCAGAACCCTTGGTGTGGAGTTTACACCTTTTCTATTTGGCGTTGCCCGCAGGATTGTTACTCAAGGCTATTTTTATTAGCCATGCTTGGATATCCCATACACTCATCCACTTATTGGCGATGGGGGTACTCAGTGGCGTTGTTCTTGCGATGATCTCACGAGTGACATTAGGTCACACTGGACGGGCTATCTATCATCAGCCGAGTTTTGCGTTTGCTTTCATTGCGCTGGTTTTAGCCACGATTGTTCGCGTGTTGGGGCCCATTATGTGGCCTAGCTATCTGCAATGGTGGGTGGGGATAGCTGCCGTGGGTTGGACAATCGCCTTTGGCGCGTTTGTCTTACGCTTTGGCCCAATGCTGTTTAAAGCCAGAGCTGATGGTCATCCAGGTTAGGATGTCTCTAAAAAGCGAATATTCAAACTCGATGCGGTAAAAGTGTTTTTCTGCCTCATACTGTAAGTAAGTGTATGAGGGAGGCGTCAATGTGTCGGTGGTTAGCGTACCAAGGTAAACCCTGCTTTTTAGAAGAAATGTTGCTTCAACCAAACCACTCTTTAGTGTTGCAGAGCATGGAAGCGACGAAGGCTGTGACAGCGGTAAATGCGGATGGATTTGGTGCGGCGTGGTATGGAGAAAAAACCTCGCCAGCCCTCTACCGTGAAGTCCTTCCTGCGTGGTCGGATGCTAACCTAAGATCAATTGCCGAACACACCAAGTCGCATCGGTTTATGGCGCATGTTCGTGCCTCAACGGGTACCAATACCTCGCGAGAAAATTGCCATCCATTCAATGTTGAAAACTGGCTGTTTATGCATAACGGCCAGATCCCTGAGTTCGAATCCGTTCGCTTTAATCTTGAACGCCAGTTAGAAGAGCGTTTCTATTTGAAAAGGACTGGCACGACCGATAGCGAGCTTATCTTTCTTCTGCTGCTGCAATATGGTCTCGAAACCAATCCTCGTTACGCGCTGAAAAGGGTGTTTTCTGATATCGAAGCTGAAATCAGAGCGCGAGGCGTTAATGATCCTTTCAAAGCGTCACTTTGTATTAGCAACGGCTTGCAGTTCTGGGGTCTTCGTTATGCCTCATATGGGCCGCCGCCGACGATGTTCTACAAGCAGGTAGACAGTGGTGTGGTGTTGGCGTCAGAGCCTTATGAAATGGAACGAGAAGGATGGCAGGCGATTCCATCCCAAAGCTTGGTAGAGCTGGTGGGGGAAAGTGTAGAGATTACGCGTTTTTCACTTGAAGAAAGGGCGGCTTAGCCGCCCATTGAAAGCTTAAACTGCTTTAGCAAGCGGATGATAGTCCTGCCACGCTGCATCATAAAGTGCTCTTGATTCAGTTCTTAGCTTTTCGATTTTACTCAATTCCCAATGGCTGAGGTCGCGTTGCTCAAGTTTCGCTAGACGCTCAATGCGTTGGATGTTCTCGTAGATCGCATGTTCTTCACCGTTTTTAATCGCTGAAATTGCTTTGAGGTGAAGCTGTACTTCCGCAACTAAATTGGTTTCAGGCAGCGTAACCAGCACTTTAACATCGCGATAGCCTGATGGACGAGGTGTGTGGAAGCGGTTAATCACTTCTTGGGTTTTTGTCGCAGAGGCCAATTTGTCGAACGCGCTGTTCAAGTCGGCGATAGAGTCTGTTTCGATGGTGACACGTACGATATCGGTGAGTTTTGATGCATCGCCGTTGAGCTCACCAGCCACTTTCTCTGCTGCGCGTTGTTGGCCTTTGATGCCTGGGGACAACATTTCGCCATTCACTTGGGTGGCAATGTCGGAAGCAAGTGCTTCGAGTTCGTTTTGCGCCGCTGAAGCGACGTCATAGAGTTCGTTTAAGTCGGTGTAGGGTTGTTCCAAATGTTGAGCCCGAAAAGACGAGATGCTCATGAGCTCATTCAATGCAGCTTTGTGTGTTGCTTCAGGTTGCTGATAGTAAATGCTCTGGCAGTTTGTGGACGGTTTAACGTCAACAGGCTCTGCGTGAGCAGGAATGCGGATTACCAAGATAGGTACGATAATCAGCGCCTTAAACATTCTTCCCATTTAGCTACCTCATGGTTTTGTCTGGGGAGTGCCACGAGTACATAGTACTGAAGCTGGATGAATATTAGCTGAATGAATACGTTAGGTTCGGGTCAGATATCTCAAACTGGTTGAATGAGGTATGGCACGGATCAAATTATCAAAATAATTCTCTATTTATGTGGATTGAATTGGTGAAATGAATTGTTTTAAGCTCGTTAGTTGAATTTACAGACTGTTAAAGATTGTGAATTTCGCAGGAGTGTCGTTTACTGATAGTGATAACTGTAGTCGGTACTTTTTACCAAAAAGCCACCGATTTAAGGCCAATATGGAGGACTTACCATGTACCATCCAGATTACCTTATGCAGCTTTGTCATATCAGCGACCAGGCTGTAAAGGAACTAGAACCGACATTTGACTCTCTGCCAACCACCCCTTATGCAGATGGTCAATATCGGCTAAGACGCTACTCTATCGTGCGTTGTCATGACGGAAGCGTTCGCCAAATGCCCCATCACACTTTCATGCAAACAGAATCAATTAATCATCACCAAGGTGGTGTCGTTAGGGATTTCGAAGAACTCTCAGATTCTGTCATTCAATCTGAAGGGCTTTATGAGCTTTGCCAATTGTTTAAGGACAACAATGAGCTTGAGGATCATCAAGACATTGAAATCCATCAGATGCGTGTCATCACGTTTGATGACATTACACCTGTATCGCCAGAAGGTGTTCACCAAGACGGTTTCGACCATATCGCGATTGCCGCGATAGGGCGCGATAACGTCGAAGGCGGAGAAATCCTTGTTTACAAAGATAAATCGGGTAAGCCGTTTTTCTCACTGGCGATGAATGAAGGGGAGGTTGCCCTGTTGGATGACCACGCTGTCTGGCATAATGCCAATCCAATACGCGCGGTAGACCCCAGACAGAAAGGACACATCGACCTTTTTGTGTTAACAGCGCGCGAACATTAAGCAAATTTGGCCAGCGGTTTTCCCGCCGCTGGTTACTTAACTTTTAAAAATGGCTTCTTAACTTTTAAAGATGTGTCTTTCAAGGCATAGCTTTCGTCTATGCTCACAGATATACCGAAAAACTTCCCAGCTATAACGATTACAAATGGAAAATAACATGAAGGCGAACTTGCTTGCTGCTTCGCTGATTTTTGCGTGTGTGTCTTCACCGTACGCAGTGGCCGAAAATGAAAGTACTGAGCAGCTAGACGCTCAAAACAGTGTTGAAGTACTCAGAAAGAAACACAGTGAAAACTGGGGTATCGCAGCGACGATGCGAAGTGCCACTATTCCTTACACGGAAGGCGGCAGTCAAAACGTTTCGAGCTTCGTCCCAATGATGTTTTATGAAGATGACGCCTTTTTTATTCACGGCATAGAAGGTGGCCTGCGCCTATGGGAAGAAGATGAGTGGCGCTTAAATGCGATTCTACGAATGCGTTTCATCGATCTACCTCGTGAAGTGCAAAACGAAATTGGCGGAGATACCGGTGATTTCGGTTTCCAGCTTAAAAGACAGTGGGGTGATGGTTGGTATTCAGACCTCGATGTCTTGTCTGACAAAGATTATCGCTTTCATGGCGTCGCTACCTTGGGTAAAAACATTCAAGGCGAAAGTTTTGATCTGAATGCCACCGTGTCAGCGATATACAAAGACGCTGACTTCAACAGTTTTTACTACGGCCTCTCAGAATACCGTGATGAAGGTGTTCGACTAGGCGCGGGTGTGGATTTCAAAGCGGGCTTTAATGGCCGCTATCACGTGTATTCCAACCTCTACCTGCTCGGTGGTGCCTATGCCACCTATTTCGATTCTAATGTTAGGCACTCACCAACTATCAGCGAAAGTTGGGAAGGGGAGTTGTTTGCCGGCTTTGGCTTTTTCAATGACAACCGACGCACGGGTAGAAGAGAAATCTCAACCAGACCGTATTTACGCTTCGCTCATGGCTGGGCAACGCCGTCCAACATTGGCGAAATCATTGCGGGTGATATAGAAAAAGATCCTTTTAATAACCAGTTAACCTCCGTGTTTTACGGGCATCCGCTGACGGATGAGTTGTTTGGTATTCCGTTAGATATTTATCTTACGCCGGGGGTGGTGTGGCACTGGTCTTCTGAGGTGCAATCCTCAAGTGCGGAGCTGGTTATGGCCATCAAAGCGTATTACACCATTGATTGGCCAACGAAATGGCGAATTGGTATTGCTGAGGGTCTGTCTTACGTCAACCACATCACCTATGTCGAACAAACGGAGCTTGATGAAAAAGGCTATGAGCCAAGTCATTTGCTTAACTATATCGACTTGTCTGTGGACGTGAACTTGGGCGACCTGTTTGGTAAATCTTCATGGAATCGCGCTTGGCTGGGTTACTCCATTCACCATCGTTCAGCAATCTTTGAAAAGGCGAGTCAATTTGGACGAATAAAGGGTGGAAGCAATTACAACACTGTCTACCTTCAGTTTGACTTCTAGCCTTACTCAAAACAACTTACGGAAGGTAAGTCACAGCATGATTAGGTTTGAAACAAAATCAAGTTAGAAAAGTAATGATGGCTACCTTGGCATTCAGTAGCATCATGGATATGCAAGCGAGTCGCCCTAATGGGTGAGAGCTAAGCCGTTTACTCCAATGTATTTCTCATGGTTAAAATACACTCAGAAGCGGAAAAAAATTTGGCTATCGCATTTGAAGCGAACGGCCCTGCGTTCTGATCACTTCCTGATACCAATGAAAACTCTTTTTACGTTTGCGCGCTAAGGAACCCGTCCCATCATCATGACGGTCCACATAGATAAATCCATAGCGCTTGCTCAGTTCCGCCGTAGAGTTCGCGACAAGATCGATGGGTCCCCAACTGGTGAACCCCATCAGTTCCACACCATCCGCCAATGCTTCTCGTGCTTGAACTAAATGGTCATTCAGATAAGCGATACGATAGTCATCCTGTATCTCTCCATTCTCATCTAATTCGTCTCTCGCTCCCAACCCGTTTTCAACGATAAACAGCGGTTTTTGGTAACGGTCGTATAAGAAATTCAACAGGATGCGAAGTCCCTTAGGATCTATTAGCCAACCCCACTGACTTTTTTCCAGATAAGGGTTGGGTACGCTGTCTACAATATTGCCAACCTCTTTTTGCTTTGGGTCAGCACTTGCGCAACCACTGGCGTAGTAGCTGAATGAGACAAAATCGACGGATGCGCTAGCGATACTCTCAAGATCACCCTTTTCCATCTTGATATTTATGCCATTCTCGCGGAAGTAGCGAAGCATATAGCCAGGGTATTTGCCTCGGGTTTGTACATCACCAAAGAACAGCCACTTATTGTTTTCCTGCATGGCTGCAATAACGTCATCAGGGTTGCAGGTGAACGGGTAATTGAGAGCGCCGAGCAGCATATTACCGATCTTTCCATCGGGAATAATACGTTGACAAATTTTAACGGCTTTGGCATTCGCGACCAACTGATGGTGGATTGCCTGATAAATCTCCTGCTCAGTCGCATCTTCCTGCAGACCAACACCTGTAAAGGGCGCATGCAGAGACATGTTGATCTCGTTAAAGGTCAGCCACATCTTGACCTTATCTTTGTAGCGCTCACATACCGTTGTTACATAGCGCTCAAAAAACTCAATCAGCTTTCTGTCACCCCAGCCGCCGTAATTTTCGACTAGAGCATAAGGCATTTCGTAGTGAGACAAGGTGACAAAGGGTTGGATATCATGCTTCGCCAGTTCATCAAAGATATTGTCGTAGAATGCAAGTCCTGCTTCGTTTGGCTCCAGCTCATCACCGTTTGGGAAGATACGGCTCCACGCCAGTGAAAGTCGTAAACAGTTAAAGCCCATTTCTTTAAACAGAACAATGTCTTCCGGATAGCGATGATAAAAGTCTATGGCTAGATCCTTAATTCCCGGCGTTCGTTCTTCGCGGGTTTGATGAGGGCTAAGGATACCTGAAGGGAGCATATCGGAGGTAGAAAGTCCCTTGCCATCACGATCATAAGAACCTTCAACCTGATTGGCAGCGATAGCGCCACCCCACAAAAAATCATTTGGAAACTGAATCATGGACACCTCTCATTGACCATTATGCTAAATTACTGGCACTTATCTTAGCCAATAACGGGAAGTAAAATAGAGCGAGATTTGAATAATTTTTGTTCCTTGTTTGGCTGGATAGGGAGGTAAATTGCTTTGTTAAAGGCCTGATTGGTAAAATAGGGAAGTTAATTGCGCAATCGGAGCCCTATTTTGAAAGATGAAAGAGCTTTTCAGCATTACTCTCGGCTAATAGTGCTCGGTATTAAGCAAGACCTATTGGTTTCGCTGGGAGAGGTTGCCGAAGTTCTTTGCACGACGCCTCGTCACTGCCGGACATTATTGCAATCACTTCAGCAACGTGAATGGCTAAACTGGACACCAAAATCTGGGCGTAATCAACGTTCTATCTTACACCTCAATTTTTCACCCAACGAAATACAGACCTCAAGAGCACGGCTTTTAATAGAAAAAGGGAACTACGAGAATGCACTGGAGTTGTTAGAGGGAGACCAAAACCAGTTCAGCAGTTTACTTCAGCAAACCTCAGGCGCGTTGATACGTGAAGGTCAACTTCATATTCAGTTAACCTATCAACGTATCTTTAGCCAGTTATTGCCTCATAAACCCCTGCGCAATAGTGAACGCTTTCTTGTAAGGCAGGTTTATGCGTGCTTAACAGCTTGCGACAGAAATGGCGTGGTTAAGCCTCAGTTAGCCCATCATTGGCAACAGAGTGCTGATGCTACCAAGTGGCGGTTTTATATTCGCCCGCAGTTGAGGTTTCACTCAAACTCACTCATTGATGCTGAGTTGATCTGTGATTTGTTTACCAACCTATGTGTGTTGCCTGAGTACGAAAAAGAACTCGCACACGTAAGAAATATCTCGGCATCTCATCAGTGTGTAACGTTTGAACTAAGTACTTCGGACCAGGGTTTTGCAGCGTTGCTGTCTGATCTGCGTTATTCGATTCAGCCAGCGAGGCAGATAGGGAATGCTTCAGGTATTAACGTCGACGGATGCGGGCCGTTCAGGATGGTGGAGCAGTCTGATAAAAGAGTCCGCCTTCAAGCTTTTGATCATTACTTTTCGACAAGGTCACTGACAGACAGCGTTACTATCTGGCAATTCGACCATACCCCCAGTGAGCGGATTCAGTTTGGTCGTACAAACACAGATAACCCACACCAGATAATAGAAAGTCATACGTCAGAAGCAGCGAGTACACAAACCCGGATAGAAAACGGATGCCTCTATTTGGTTTTTAATATGAATAATGGTCAAACACCACTTACCCACGCACAACGAAAGTACTTGAGCAAAACTCTGTCGCCTGAACTTGTTCTCCAGGAAGAGGGTTTGTCAGAATTGTTACTCGCTTCAATTCCGGCACATAGCCTGCTTCCGGACTGGACGAAAGTTCGACCACAAGCCGCCGAAGAAACGTCGCTTCCCGCCCAGCTTGACATTGCCGTCTATGATCATTTAGTTATTCTTGATTGTGCCAGAGTACTGAGCGACAAGCTGAATCAGATGGGCGTTGAAAGTCGGGTAAACGTGTATTCATTCTCAGAGCTGCATGAACGGGCACAACGAAACGAGCTATCTGAAGGTCTCGTCATTGCTAGCCTTATCACTGATGACAATTTACCGATCTCGATGTTCCGCTGGTTTTGTTCAAATTCTATTTTACATCAGGGCTTACCTGATGAAGCAAAGCACTGGATCAATGCGGAACTGGCGGTTCTTCGTGGACAATATGAAGCAGGTGATTACCTGAAAATACTTGAGTCATTGGCGACTACGATGCTCTATGAAAACTGGATAGCACCTTTGTTTCATCACCGACAAACGCTTAAATGGCTCGGTGTTTTACAAGGGGTATCTATGACCGACTGGTCATGGCCTGATTTTAAAAATGTCTGGACGGATGATTGATGTAGCGCATTTCGCTTTTTGGATGCCGTTTGTTATTTCAATGAGTCCTGCGTGATCATATGGCTAGCCTTGTTTACCTGTCTATAGTGGTAACAAATACTGGTGAGAAAATGGCCGCTGATTCTGTCGCTATCTACAACCAAAGACGCCACATAGTGGTGTGGAATACAAAACGCCTGATGAGGTACATCAGGCGTTTTCTGCCTAATAAGTGTTATCGCTATCAGGACGGTTCATTTGGTGTAAGGTAAGTAACCTGTAAAGCCAACAATTTTCCAACCTGCTTCTGTTTTCTTCAGGTAGTAAAGCGTTTGCCATTTCAATACTTCAGGTTCTTTCCCTACCACCTGAATGGTGCCATCGAATTGCTTACGCGCGATTGCCTTTCCGTCTTTAATCTCAATCTGTTTTAGCGTTGTTAACTTGTGTACTGCTTCTTCCAGAGGTTCGGCGTACTCGGTTTCAACACTTGCCTTTGCCGCTTCTAGCCATGAATCGCGATAGTTTTCAAAGCGTGAGAAGGCTAAATTCCATTTCCCAGGGTCGTTATCGAACCCTGCGTTTACGGCGAAAAACTCGTCTTCAAGAAAGTCATTTTCAACCATTGACCAGTCTGCTTTTGTATAAGCGAGTATGTCTTTGGCGACTAACATGTCCCATATTTCAGCGCGATCTGCGTCTGCATCTTTAAAAGGGTTGGGCTTAATCACTTATTGCTCCAGATGTACTTTTTTATCCGTGTTCTATACCCAAGCGTCTTCAAGTTGTTTGAGTATATGGGGTTGCCCCCAACGCCAAACATAAGACGGGAATTACAAAGAAAAGGGAATGAAAGAAAAGTCAGGGTGAGAGGGGGATCGAACTAAAGAAAAAAAGGACTTCATTCGAAGTCCTTGAAAGCAGTGAAATAAATGCAATGGAATGCGTATTATGAAACGAGAGCGACCAATTCTTTGCTCGCTTGCGCCATCGATGCTTGTGCAGGTTCGTCGCCCATCGCCAGTGCTTCTGCGTATACAAACTGAACGTCAGTAATACCAACGAAGCCCATGACGGTTGTTAGGTAACCAGTAATGTGTTCGCTTGGCATGTCTTTGTGCATACCGCCTCGCGTTGTCACGATAACCGCTTTCTTACCTGTTAACAGACCTTGAGGACCTTTCTCTGTATAAGCGAAGGTCACACCGGCACGTGCAATCAGGTCAATCCAATTTTTCAACTGAGTAGGGATGTTGAAGTTGTACATAGGTGCAGCGATAACCAGCGTATCACTTGCCTGAATTTCGTTGATCAGTTGATCAGAAAGTGCCAGAGCGTCTTGTTGGCGAGGAGAAAGATTGTCTCCGCCGCGCATACCCATCATCAATTCACCATCTAAAACAGGGATTGGGTGTGCTGCTAGGTCGCGCTCAATCACAGACGTGTTGCTACCAAACTGCTTAACCATTTCGTCAATCAATTTGGAAGAAGAAGAGTAGTCGCCAAGGATGCTTGATTTCAGAACCAGTACGTTAGCCATTAGATGCTCCAGAAAAATATAAGTGACACTTTGTCTCTGAAACGAACTATAGGTTATTGGTCTGTGGTGAAAAAGCGGAAAAAACCGCATTGCTTGTTCGAATTTTTTGAACGAGTGAATTCTGCGAGCGAGTTACCCAAGAAACCTGAAAAGCACTTGGTGTTTGCTGTTTAGTCTGAACATAAAAAAGGCTTCCCGTAGGAAGCCTTTTCTTCAAGAGCTGTGCATTAGCCGCACTTAGAGTCGCCGCAGTTTAGACAGGTTTGGCAACCATCTTTTACGATCACTGCTTTGTTGTGGCATTTGTAGCAAAGCGTCGCACTTGGTGGGAAGCCAGTGTTTACTGGTTCTTCTTCCTCTTTCTTCTCTTCTTTTACTGCATTTTCAGCGCGTTTCGCTTCCAAAAATGCCTTCTGGTGCTCGTCCATTTCTGGGTTGTTCAACATGCCGATTTTCATCAGGTGTTGTTCAATTACGTTACCGATTTCTGCAATCAGTGAAGGGACGTATTTGCCTTTGTTCCAGTAACCGCCTTTCGGGTCGAACACTGAACGCAGCTCTTCAACCAAGAAGGTGCAATCGCCGCCTTTGCGGAATACCGCTGAAATGATACGGGTCAGCGCAACAATCCACTGGTAGTGCTCAAGGCTCTTGCTGTTGATGAAGATTTCAAAAGGACGACGCACTTCGTGGTCAGTACCTTCGTTCAAAACAACGTCGTTGATAGTAATGAACAGTGAATGTTCAGATACGTGCTCAGGCGTTTTCAGCTTGTAGGTGGTACCCAACAGCATTTCTGGACGTGGCATTTCTTCATGCATGGTTTCCAGTTGTGGTGCTTCCTCAACTGGCGCAACAGGTGCTTCCTGAACCGCGTCTTTGCTCTTTACTTTATAAGCAACGATTTTGCTTTCAATTTTACGTGTCATAACGATTTACTTCTTTTTCACAGAAGACCGCGGACAGCGGCCTTCTTTTATGTGCGTTATCTACAGTTAGAACTTACCGTAGTAGCCTTCTTTCAGTGCGTCATACAGGTTCGCAGCCGAGTGGATTTCACCGTCGTACTCGATCTTCTCGTTACCTTTCGCTTCGAAAGTAGAGCCATCTTCCAGTGTGAATACGTAGGTGGTGTTTTCCAAGTCTTCTTCTTTTACCAGAACACCTTGGAACACTTCAGGGTTGAAGCGGAAGGTAGTACAACCTTTCAGACCCTTGTCATACGCATCCATGTAAATGTTTTTGAAGTCTTCAAATGGGAAGTCAGTCGGTACGTTCGCTGTCTTCGAAATTGAAGAGTCAATCCAACGCTGCGCTGCCGCTTGCACTTCTACGTGCTGGCTCGGTGTGATGTCATCAGCAGTGATGAAGTACTCAGGCAGTTGCTCGTCTTCTTTGGTGCTGTAAGGCATCGCTTTCTGGTTAATCAGTTCGCGATAAGCCAGCAGCTCGAAGCTGAATACGTCTACGCTTTCTTTCGACTTCTTACCAGGCTTGATCACGTTACGCGTGTAGTGATGCGCAAAGCTTGGTTCGATACCGTTACTTGCGTTGTTCGCCAGTGACAGAGAAATTGTACCGGTTGGCGCAATTGAGCTGTGGTGCGTAAAGCGACCACCGGTTGCAACGAGCTTCTCGATCAGGTCTGGGCGTACTTCGCCAATAAGCTGCATATAGCGGCTGTATTTCGCGTGAAGGACTTTACCTTTCACTTTGTCGCCAACTTTGATGCCGTCTTTTGCCATTTCAGGACGCAGGCGCATCATTTTTGGTGTTACTTCGAAATCTTTGTTCATCACTGGTGCTGCGCCTTTCTCTTCTGCAAGAGCGATCGCTTGTTCCCAACCAGTGATTGCCATTTCCTGAGAAACTTGCTCAGTGAATGCAATAGATGCTGCGCTACCGTATTTGTGGCGAAGCATAGTCAGGGTAGAACCCAGACCCAAGAAGCCCATACCGTGACGACGTTTGGTTTCGATTTCTTCACGTTGCTTTTCCAAAGGCAGTTGGTTGATTTCAACTACGTTGTCCAGCATACGGGTAAAGATAGAAACAACCTTGCGGTACATTTCCCAATCGAAACGTGCATTTTCAGTGAACGGGTCACGTACGAACTTAGTCAGGTTCACAGAACCTAGCAGACACGCACCGTAAGGAGGCAGAGGCTGCTCACCACATGGGTTCGTTGCACGGATGTCTTCACAGAACCAGTTGTTGTTCATCTGGTTTACTTTATCGATCAGGATAAAGCCTGGTTCCGCGTAGTCGTAAGTAGACGACATGATCACGTTCCACAGGTTACGCGCAGGCATGGTGCGGTAGATCTTACACGCTACGCGGCCTTTATCGTCTTCAACCAGACCGTCTTTGCTCGGCCAATCTGCCCAAACGATGGTTTCGTCGTTTTGCAGATCAGTACCGTCTTGACGCGCTTCTTTTGCGGTCACTGGGAAGATCAATTGCCATTCGCCATCGTTCTTCACAGCTTCGATGAATTCTTCAGTGATCAGCAGCGACAGGTTGAACTGACGCAGACGACCATCTTCACGCTTCGCACGGATGAACTCCATCACGTCTGGGTGACGGATATCCATGGTACCCATTTGTGCGCCACGACGACCGCCAGCAGACGATACGGTGAAACACATTTTGTCGTAGATATCCATAAATGACAGAGGCCAGAGGTGTATGCACCTGCGCCAGATACGAATGCGCCACGAGGACGAAGGGTAGAGAAGTCGTAGCCGATACCACAGCCAGCTTTCAGGGTCAGACCTGCTTCGTGAACTTTACCCAGAATGTCATCCATTGAGTCTTCAATGGTGCCACTTACAGTACAGTTGATGGTAGACGTTGCAGGCTTGTGCTCAAACGCGCCAGCGTTGGACGTAATACGGCCCGCTGGGATTGCACCGTGACGAAGTGCCCACAAAAATTCTTGGTACCATTTTTCCTGTACAGATTTATCTTCCAGATCTGCAAGTGCACGAGCAACGCGCTTGAAGGTGTCATCCAGTGTCGCATCGACTGCGTCACCGTGTTTGCTCTTCAGGCGGTATTTGCTGTCCCAAATTTCCATCGACGTATCTTGGTATGGAATTGCGAGTACGCCAGTGGATTCGATATCAGAAGCTGACTTGGTTTTAGCCATTATAAATTGCACCTCAAAAGTAATGCCGTCTGGTTGAGCGAAAGCCGCTATGTAGTGGCTCTTATTGGCAGGGCGCAGATCAAACCACTATATGGTGTGATCTTCAAGTCTTGACAAACACTCTTTTTGCGAGAAATTTCACTTCTCTTTACAGCATAGTGTGTTGTTCATCCAAAGCCTCTCAAAATGCAACCGATTGGCCTTGATTCGCATTATTTTTAGTCAAAGTGATCAAATCAGAAACACTCAGAAGAAAAGGCGAAAAAAGTCGTTGCGTTGCTGCGCTTCATCCCTATAATGCAGCCCCGTAGACAGAGATTCCTCTGAACACTCAAAGGCGCGTTGGCAGAGTGGCTATGCAGCGGATTGCAAATCCGTGGACCTCGGTTCGACTCCGGGACGCGCCTCCATTTTCTTCTCCCCAAGTTATAAATTCCCTTTACGTTACAAATTACCCAACTGATCTGCAGTGTATTGCTTCGCGTACCTACTCGAAACCTTCTTCGAGGAAAAAGCTATGCAGGCACATTCATCGAGTCAAACGGCGATCATTGTTAGCTGTGGCGATTCAGGTAAGTACCTCACCGCGGTAGATATTGGTAACGGTATTAAAACGTATGACCGAGACAAAGTTGGGGAGCTGATTTACTTCGAATGCTTGCAACGCGCCAAGTCACATTTAGCCGAGAAAGGCTTCCAAGAAGCTGAGCTGCAAATTGACAGCGTTTACGACGAAATGATCGGAGAAGCTGCATGTGATTCAAGCAGTTACACCATCCCCATTCCGTGATTTCCGCCCGACGCCATCTCACAATTTCAACTTAAACTGACACGCATTGCGCCGTCAGACATTCCCTTATCACATTTTTTCAATACACTGTGCGACGCCTTAGATGTGCGTCTACTATCACTAGATATCTTCGAAAGACGACAAAGCAGTAAGACGCTATCGGGTGCCTGCTAAAGGAACGCCAGCGCAGTATCAAATCAGCATTGAGAACTGTGAAATAAAGAGATTTGAGGGAAGGCGCGCAATGAATTTGTTTATGCTTGATGTCGATGGCACGCTCATCGACAGTTACGATTTTGACTCAGAGTGCTTTCGTTCTGCTGTAGAAGAAGTAATGGGAATTGAATTGGCTGACTGGGAGCACTTCACCAACGTCACCGACGTGGGGATTTTGGAAGAACTGATCGGCCAACAAGGGATGCGCCAAGAAAGAATGCGTATCCTTCGAGAAGTAAAATCACTCTTTTTGCAAAAACTACGTGCTTACATTGCGTCAAACAGCAACGATCTGGTGGCAACGCCGGGTGCCATTGCGTTTGTTAACGATATGAAGGCGCATGAAAACGTGGTGCTTGCGATTGCCACGGGCGGTTGGGAAGAGTCGGCGAAAATGAAGCTACGTGCAGCGGGTTTCGACATTAGCGGTGTTAGCTTTGCATCGTGCTCAGATGCGATGACACGAAGCGAAATCATGGCACTGGCTGCATTCCGTGCCAAACAAGACACGGGTGCCATGTTCAGCCGCCGTGTGTATTTCGGTGACGGTGAGTGGGACAAAATGGCGACGAACACACTAGGGTATGAGTTCGTTGCTGTGGGTAACAATGTTAAACACCACACACGCATTCCAAACTTTGTCCATTACGACGCTATCTTCGGTAAGCTCGGCTTAACCGACATGATTAAAGCCAAATCGGCGTAATAGAAAAACAGCACCTTAGGGTGCTGTTTTTGATCCTGTTGTACTCGTTTCTCTTGGTATTAGGCGTTTGCCTTTTCACCCGATTCTGAGGCGATGCGATTTTTCAGTGCTTCGAAGTACAGTTTGGTTTCATCTGCGACAACTTGACGCAAGATGATCAAACCAATCAGGTTAGGCACAGCCATCAGTCCGTTCACGATGTCGGCGATCAGCCAAATCATGTCTAGCTTGATAAATGCGCCTGACAATACCAATCCAATGAACACGATTTTGTAAGTTAACACTGCACGTTGACCAAACAGGTACACCACACAACGCTCACCGTAGTAGTTCCAACCCAAAATGGTGGTGAAGGCGAAGAACATCAGACCAATCGCTACAATCATTGGGCCAAAGCTTTGATTCAAACCCAGTGAGAAGCTTCTGTGGTCATTTTCGCGCCTTCGATTTCCATCGACCAAACGCCAGTTAGAACCAATGCGAGACCCGTCATTGAACAAATGATGATGGTGTCGAGGAAGGTACCGACCATTGAAATCAGACCTTGACGCACACAGGAGTTAGTTTGCGCAGAAGCTGCGGCCATTGGGGCGCTACCCAAACCAGATTCGTTTGAGAAAACACCGCGGGCTACGCCAGATTGAATAGCAAGCATAATGCTCGCACCGACAAAACCACCGGTTGCCGCCGTGCTGGTAAATGCGGATTCAACAATCAGGCTAATCGCAGAGGGAATGGCACTCGCATTGTTAACCAAAATAGCCACACACGCCGTGACGTAGATAACGGTCATGGTTGGAACGATTTTGCTGGCCATGCCTGAAATGGATTTGATCCCACCAATGGTGACGGCCGCGACCAGAATGGTCAGGACAATCGCGGTGATTTCTTTTGGTACGTTAAACGCTATATGGCTCGCATCGACAATCGCATTGACTTGCGGAAAGGTACCGATACCAAAGCAGGCAACACCTACGGTGAAAAAAGCGAACAACTTCGCCAGCCATTTTTGGCCTGCACCTTTTTCAAGGTAAAGCATTGGGCCGCCAAGCATGTTGCCGTTCGCATCTTTTTCGCGGTATTTCACAGCCAGCAAACACTCGGCATATTTTGTCGCCATACCGAAGAGGGCAGCCATCCACATCCAGAATAATGCGCCTGGACCACCTAGCTTAATAGCAGTAGCTACACCAACAATGTTACCTGTACCAATCGTGGCAGAGAGGGCAGTGCACAACGCGGCAAAACTGGAAACGTCACCTTTGCTCTTTACACCTTCTTCTTTTTTGAAGATGTATGTCAGTGCTAATGGCAACTTAAAGACTTGGATTGCGCCGAGGCGGAAAGTGAAATAAATACCGGTACCGACAAGTAAAAGCAGGAGTGGTGGACCCCAGACAAGGTTGTCGACGATTTCTAGAAAGTTATGTAGTGAGTGGTTCATGATTCCCCCTTTAACGCCAAGCTTTCGAAGAAAAGTGATGAAAGTTGGGCTTAAATTAAAAGGAGGAGAATAGCTGCAAAAAGCAGCACTAAAGCGCGAGCTTTACTGCAGTTATCTCCTCTGTCCTTTTGCCTGAGAGTTTCACTTGAAATCAAGTTTGCTCCTTCGGCGACCGATTCAACGGTTCTCTCCAGAGGCTCCTCCAACAACAGTCCATACCTTTACGCAAATGCGTAATCAGGTGCCTGAAAGATTTACTTCTTCGGCGGATGGCGAAAGCCATCTCTCTCCTGCTGTCTTCATCGGAACATCAAATTTTCGCAAGTATCATAGATCACAGTTTTAGGAATGCAATTGAAAATAGAGATTTAGAGTGAAAAGTGATGTCAAAAGGCTGTTTGTTTAATAAATGTATATTTCTATGTTTCTGTATTGATCTTAAAAAACGAATCCACAACAAAAAATCGACACAATGATGAGCAGCAACCCAAGATCGTTACTATCTTAAAGATGAGACAGGGAGGGAATACCTAGCTAACCTGCAGCACGGAACCTGTGAAGGATTCACTTAAGTTCCAGTCCTTTTCGCCGATATAACGATATCTGCATTTTTAATTGATTTTGAATGACCACGTTTAACGAACTCCTCGGCACGAAGTCAGGCGACTCTGACACCGTTATTAAGCAGCGATACAAGTTGCTGTCTCATCGTGTGCACCCGGATAAAGGCGGCTCAAAAGCGTTGATGCAATTGGTGCGTCATGCATATGAGAATGTATCCAAGGGGAAAGGGGATGGTTTTTTGACACCTCCAGCATCGGTATCGATGGGAAACGGAGGCGTGTCAGATGCTGAAGTTCAGAAAATCAGAAGAGAACGTGATGAGCTACACGCGCTGAATCAATTGTTAAAAGCACAGCTTGCACAAGCAAAATCAGGAATGAAAACCCAAAGCGGTGGCGATAGCACGGGCTTTCAGCGAAAGATCGCACAGCTGGAAGGCGAGATTGTCTTGCTAAAAGACGAGCGCAATAGATTGAAAGCGCAGAAAGATGAAGCAGTCAGTGAGCAAAACAAACTGGCTGGTGATTTGCGACGTGCTCTCTCTGAAAATGAAGTGCTTGAGACGGACTTGCATAATGCGCCAAGCATTCAACTTGCTTCAATTACCTCTTGGTTAAGCCGCGCAGCGTTCCGCTTGTCGTGACGCTGTCACTTATTGGCGGGGGCTTCTATGGCTACAACCACGTAAATTGGGTCAGCGTAAAACATTGGATAGTGGGTAGCCCGCCACCACCTGCGGAACCTGCATTGAAAGTACTTCACGCCAAGGTGATGCCGGAAGAGGTTGAAGTCATTGTTGAAGATGTGAGCGAAACAGTGTCGGACCTAATGGATACGACACACAAACCGTTTTTACAGCTCACTAATTTGTCTGGCAGTTGGGCACTGGCTTCATATACCGAATCAGATTCGCCTTACATTGCAATCAGAAGCGAAAATGGCTCATACATTGTGAATGATTGCAGCGGTACTTTTACGCTGTATCTCAATGAACAATATCGTCCGTTGAGAGTGGCTGCGAATTTGATTTATTTGCACCAAAACCAACATTTTTTCGTATATGAAATACCGTATGGGCAAGGATCTTCACCTGAAAGTTGGATGCAAAGCCGACGTTTGAAGATCAACGATGAGTACTTTACGAGTGACGACTTTAAGTCGAACTACAATGCATTAATCAAGCAGTGCCAAAATCTGAGCTAGTTTTGAGCAAAAACCTAAAATTCGTCTTAAGCTTATGAATATGCGAGGGAAATAAACCTGTATGACGATGCTTGATAACCACTACATGCTTCAACAATTCACGCCTGAAAGGGTAGATGCGCCTTCAGGTGTTCTAAGTCGACAAAGCCTGGTCGTCAGTGACTGTGTGAGCGTGAAAGAGCTGGTGACGGGCATTGGAATCCCCGCGTGGTCTGATGGTAATGAACCCGCAAAAGCAGATGCTCAGGTTGTCCAAACGCTGCTGATGTCAGGCTGCAAATTGGTTGGTAAAGCGCAGGTCGACGATTTTGGCACGAGTGTGAGTGGCCAAAATCCGTTTCTTGCTACGTTAAGTAATCCGGTTGCAAAAGGTGCTCGCCTTGGCGGTTCATCTTCAGGCATTGCAGTCGCTATTTCGACGGGAAAGGCAACGCTGGGAATCGGCAATGATTGCTGTGGTGGTGTTTTGATTCCGGCTTCTTTCTGTAACCTGTTTGGCTACCGTCCATCGCAGGGAATGATCGATCTTCGTGGTATCGCTGCGCTTTCTCCTTCTTTCGATGCTGTAGCATCATGCCAAAAAACTGCCTACGCTTCAACAGATTGCAGAGAAATGTTGGACGAAACCCCCCAGAGCTGCGCGATTCAAAGGCATCAAATATGCGTCAACACTGTTCCAAGAGCTGCTCCCGATTGAGGCGATGTTGGAGTGGGAAGTGACGATGTCTTCCAACGAAGTGCCGAGACAAGATATCTCTAATTTCAGCAAGTTGATTTTGACGCAAGCGCACAACATACATACCACCATTCTGGGCAGAGAGATTGACCTTGAATATGGACAGTGGCTTGATCACTACAAGCCCAAGCTTTCGGAAGAAACGGCGGAATTTTTGAAACGCGTAAGAGGTAAGAGCTTCAAAGAGTTCGTCGAGACGAAAAAGAAAAGAGAAATATTCACAGAAACACTTCGCGGTCTTTTTTCCAGCGGCGAACTTCTGATGATTCCCACCACACCAGGTCAAGCACCACAGAGCTATGAAGTCGATGACACTTTCCTGTTAAACCAGCGTCGTTTGTATGCCATTGCCGAGGTGGCGGGTCTAGCTCAATTGACTTTGCCAGTGGTGAATGTAAATGGTGCACCAATGGGCGTATCACTCCTTGCTTTGCCAGGCGAAGATAGGTTGCTATTTGACGCAGCTGCTCGCTGGTTCATGTGACATAACCATTTCACTTCTATTTCAGGCTTATACCTACAAACCCTCCGGTATAGCTAGTTCTCTCTAGCCCATAACGTTGTGATGTGCAATAGAAAAACACCTTAAGAAAACGCTTTCATACCGTAGTAATTCACAACTAAAAACGACCAGAATTATCGTCACTAGGTCAAGAAAAATTTATTTTTTCGTCAAGAATGATTTAAGTTATTGAATAATATGTGAATTATAGCATTTGGTCTGCTTGTGACCTATTCACAGATTCTGTGGATAACTAGGTGAATTACGTGAGAGCAATGTTTTTTAAGTTCATGAATATAAATGCTTTATTCCGTATCCCTTGTGCTTTTTTTCGTCGGCTTTAGGCTGTGAATGTTCTTGAAATGCAATAAATCTGTCACTCTGTTTCAGCAGAGAAAGAAATACCTCGATCTTGTCGCGGCTTCATGTGTGAATATGCAACTTATTACAAAGACTCCAAACACCCTGTGTTTAAGATATTCATTTATTAGATAATACTAACAGTACGTCATTTCGTATCTGATAAGCGTTTAAGTGCTTATTAATCACTATGTATCCAAATAACATCCATAACATCATGGGGTTACAAATAAGATATGCACTCAAACTTTAGATAAAGCATGAAATACACTTTAAAAATAGTGTGTTTATTTTTGTTTTACGTGCTTTTTGGTCCCAATCGTAAAAATGCGACAAATTGAATCGAGTGTTCGAGATTAAGCTCTCCTCACGAGATGATTTTGTACGCTATAGGCTGCTTTTACAGCATGCAATTCAGTTAATTAGTCGTTCAAAGAATTGCGTAAGTTGTATTGCGGTCATGCTTAAGGGACGAAAAGATGGCTGCTTCAGACAAGAGCAAGAAGGGTGTTTCAAAAGACAAGCCAAATTCGAACAGACTTCAGTCTGGATTTCTGAAAGTTGGTATTGTCGCCGCAATCTCGGCTGTGTTCGGGGTAGTGGTTTTCTCTTTACCCAGCGAAAACCAATCAGACATTGCTCTCTCTCAATCTTCGACAGATCCAACCCTCATTGGCCAACAGAACCTTGTCACGAATACAGGTTCAGCATCAAGGCGTATAGACCCTAAGCCCGTTGTCTTGATTCCTTTCGAAGACAGTCTTGCTGGCAACGGTATCGAGCATCCTGTCGATCCTGAAAGACCTTGGCTACAAGACTCATTGAGAAAACGTCCATTCAGTGAATACTGGGTAAATCAAGTCAATGCGCATTTGGCACAAGAGAGAACACCGGGCTGGTTAAAATTTGAAAACTATCAAATTCAACAAGGCCGTGATCCTCTACAACTTCCAACCTTCGATCGTATGGCTGCCTCTGAGCATATTCCGGGTGTGATAACCGTACGTATTGCTGATGGTGTAGATACCTTTACGGCGTTGTCTGATATTGGCTTGGCGCACAAACAAGCACTGAATCCAGCGTTACCTGAAGCTCGCATTCATGTTTATGCATTACCAGAAAACATGCCGATGCGAGAAGCAGTAGAAGTTGTCAATGCACATCACAATGTTGCTTACGCTGAGCCCGATTACAAAATTGAATGGGCACTGGCACCGAATGAATCAAACGGTGGAATCAACATTGGTAATGCGTGGTGGCTCAATCAAATTAACGCGTATGAAGCGTGGGATACCATTACCGATGCCACAGCCATTGGGCCCATTGCGGTCTACGACCAAGGCATCCTCCGCAGTCATGAAGATCTTCAAGGTAACTTCTGGGTAAACTCAGATGAAATTGCAGGCAACGGTGTTGATGACGACAACAATGGCATCGTCGACGATATCAATGGCCGTACCAATCGCGTCTTTGGGGGACACGGAACACCGGTAGCAGGCACGATCTGTGGGCGTGGTGATAATGGTATTGGCTACGTGGGCAGTGCATGGCGATGCCAATTAATGGATACCGGGGGACCACTGAGTTTTTCAGCGGCGGTATCGGATGCAATGGCATCTTTGCTCTATGCAACAAACAAAGGTTCGCGTTTATCAAACCACAGCTGGGGTATCAGAAACGATTACAGCCAAGCTTTCAAAGATGTAATCACCCAAATCGCAGACGACGACCATTTGATGGTTATTGCCTCCCACAACTTCAACTCAAATATTGATGCTGCACCCGTTTATCCCGCCTCTTATGACAATGAAAACATTTTAAGTATTGCGGCATCAAATCAAAGCGAAGGGCGAATCAGCTATTCAAACTATGGCCGCACGAGCGTAGATATTGCGGCTCCGACAGAATTTAATACCGCCAATTCTTCTGGCGGATATTCTGGCTTCAGCGGTACATCTCAGGCGACACCTGTTGTCACGGGGATTGTGGGCTTGGCGTGGTCAATGGATCCGTCAATGACTTACCGAGAAATTAAACAGCTGGTTTTGGATACTGCGCGTCCGGTTTCCGCGTGGCGCGGCTTAACGGTTTCTGAAGGTATCATCGACATGAAAAGGCTGGTGGAGTCTGTGATTGTCGATACTGATGGAGACGGCATTCTTGATGATGTGGACACGGATGATGACAACGACGGAGTGTTAGACGTCGATGATGCTTTCCCGAAAGATCCGGAAGAGTCGGTAGATACCGATGGTGATGGTATAGGCAACAACGCTGATCGCGATGATGATGGCGATGGCGTTAATGATGAAGATGATTGGCGTCCTCTGGATCCAAACGAACAATACGACACTGATGGCGACGGCATTGGTAATTCACAAGATACCGATGACGATAATGACGGTGTATCGGACGAAGATGATGCGTTCCCTCTAGACCCTGAAGAAACCACCGACTCGGATAACGATGGCGTGGGTGATAACACAGACGTGTTCCCGAATGATCCGAATGAAACCACGGATTCAGATGGAGATGGTGTTGGCGATAACGGTGACGTAGACCGTGATAACGATGGATTGAGCGATACGTTGGAATCTCGCGTTCAAGCTGACATTGTCGATTGGCCAGTTCTGACGGGTAATGCTGCGTTCAATGAAGGCGTGTTGACGGCAAATGGCGGTAGCTGGGGCTATCAAGCCAACTCCGCACGCTTTTCTAGCTATGGTTTTACCGATAACTACCGCTTCCAGTTTAACGTCGATGCGACAGGCACGTACAACATGATTGGGTTGGGCTCTGTGGAAAGCTCAGCCAGTTATACGGATATTGATTTTGCATTCTACCTCGTTAACTCAACGCTTTACGCGTATGAAAACGGCGCATCAATTGGAACGATAGGCACGGTCGCCGTGGGCGATACTCTGGCGATTGAAGTAAAAGAAGGCGTGGTGACCTACTTAAGAAACGACAATCCTATTCGCACTGTGAACCTTGGCGGTGAGACGCCGGACTATTACGTCGATTCAAGTTTCTACAGCGGTGCAATCAGGTTGTCAGCCCTTCAGGTTGTACCTATTGAAGGTGCAGGTATCTCTGCTGACGCTGATAATGATGGCTATGCAAATGACGTAGACCTTGATAGTGACAACGACACGATCCCTGATGTCATCGAAGCGGGTTTAGCGGATGAAGACGGAAATCTGACTGTCGATAGCATCGATCTTCAAGCGTCTGTCGACCCAGCACCAGACTCAGATAACGATGGTATTCCTGACTTCCTTGACCTTGAAAGTCGCAATGCCGCCAATGACGGTACCGCGTTTGATATGCATGGATATCACTTTGCAGCCTTCGATACTAACGGCGACGGTATGCTGAATCTGCAAGATGGTGAGGGCGGAGGTGACGTCAACAAAAATGGTGTCGATGATCGCGCAGAAGACTCTGATGGCGACGGTATCTCCAATCCAAACGACGAGGATGACGATAACGACGGCACCTTAGATATCTACGATGCCTTCCCGTTTGATCCAAATGAAGACACGGACACCGATGGCGATGGCGTGGGCGACAATGCCGATGCTTTCCCAACAGACAGTTCTGAAACCAAAGATACCGACGGTGACGGTGTGGGTGATAATGCCGATGCTTTCCCAGAAGATGACGCTGAAACCAAAGACTCTGATGGTGATGGTGTCGGTGACAATGCCGATGTGTTCCCTAATGATGCATCCGAAACCCATGACGCAGATGGTGACGGCATTGGTGACAATGCAGATATTGACCGCGATAACGATGGCTTATCGGACGAGCTGGAATTGCGCTCTGATGCAGATATTGTCGATTGGCCAGTGCTGACTGGTAATTCGGCATTCAATGAAGGTCAGCTAACGGCAAACGGCGGAAGTTGGGGTTATCAAGCGAACTCAGCGCGCTTCTCAACATACGGTTTTGATAATAACTACCGCTTTGAGTTTAATGTCGACGCGACCGGTACTTACAACATGATTGGTTTGGGTTCTGTTGAGAGCTCAGCGAGTTATACCGATATTGATTTCGCGTTCTACCTTGTTAACACAACCCTCTACGTGTACGAAAATGGCTCATCACGCGGTAGCATTGGCAGCGTAGCAGTGGGAGATACGCTTGCCATTGAAGTGACGCCAAGTGCTGTTTCCTACCTTCGCAACAACGACGTTTTACGCACAGTCAATGTTTCGGGCGATACGCCGGACTACTACGTTGACACCAGCTTCTACAGCGGTGCAATTCGTCTGTCTGAGTTGAAAGTTGTGCCCAATCAAGGCGGTGGCAGATCCGCCGATGCTGATACTGACGGCGTTACGAATGATTTAGATCTCGACTCAGATAACGACACAATACCTGATGTGATCGAAGCGGGTCTTGCCGACGCCGATGGCGACTTGATGGTTGATCAAAACAACCTGCAAGGTACGGTTACCCCAGCACCAGACACTGACAACGACGGCATCCCCGATTATCTCGATCTCGAAAGTAACAACCCAGAGAACGACGGTACTGCTTTCGACATGCACGGTTATGACTTCGCGGC
>NZ_LNTY01000033.1 GCF_001559595.1 Enterovibrio coralii
AGTCAAATTTATCTTGTAATTAGTGCTTTGTCCTTTGGTTATGTTGTCATTGAATGTTTTTCTAACATTGTTTTTATGTGGTGGCTTGTCTTTTTGTAAACCAAAGTGCCCTTCAATTAATTTCAAGATGTGATTGAATCTTAATATGTATCCATGACCGTCGTCTACCTCAGTCAATATTCCACTTATGCTATTTGCAATATATAACACGCTTCCGCTATATCCTTGTTTCAATCCTCTATTTGAATCTGATGCTTTTATTTCAATTATCTCATTATGATTTACCGCAACAATATCGATTGGAGATCTCATTAAGCTTGCATCTTCCAGCATAGAAAATATCTCTCCATTGTTGACTACTGTTAAGATTGTATCTAGATCATTAATAGGTTGATGATTGATATCACCACAAGGTTTAGAAGTGCTTTCAACCTTCAATATTGCCAAGTCTTCTTCAAAGATATGCTCAATTTTGGCTATATGTTTCTTTCTGTCGGGAGTTAGAAGGTTAATTTTTTTTGCGTTACTAACTACATGTGCCGGAGTAATAACAAAACAATCGTTTTGATGAGAATAGAAGAACCCTTGACCAAATTGATTATCCGTAGAAATTAGCACATCTGAAGAGAGTGCGGTGGTTGAGAATATGGAGAAAATAAAAGCCATGAGATATAAACGCATGTTAACCCTCAAGTGTTGGACCTAATGTGCTAATTACTGCCCATATTGTACACTTCAAATGGATTTTCGTGTGTTGACTACATACCTTAGATGTGAAAGTCAAACATGCGTCGCACTATTCAATTCTAAGATGATACTTTCATATTTCTATTGGTTGAGTTGGGTCTAAATTCAATGTGAGTTTAGAATATGGTTGGTCTTGACTCTCTTTTTATGGATGAAACTGTTATTCATCTTAATTGTTAACCACATTCGGTTTTTCGATGGGCTAATCCTATGGGTAATCAACCACTGTCTAACTTCGAGTTCGCTAGAGTGGTAAACTGTGAAAGCCATATTTTTACAAAGTTGCCAGACTAGCTTACTACTTCGTTACCTACCGCACGCTTACATCAGAATTTTTTGAATACACTTCTTTCATGTCACCGCTCTTTATTCATCTGCATCAATCTCAAGCAAGGAGAAGACTCAATGAAAACGCTCTCTAGACTTGCTATTGAACATGCTACCCGCGCTGCGTTTGAAGACCTGCTCTCGCACGGCGTGATGTTTGATTCTGACATCATCGACAAAGCGCAAAACCTGCTTGGCGAACTTCTTTCCAGTCAGGTAGAAATCACCCCTGATAACGACCGCGTGTACATTGAAAAAGAGCGAAGAATTCACTGTGTCGCTAAAGAGTGGACAACCTATTACGTCACCCAATCTGAATACGAAGACGCGCTGCGAGATTGCGGCGGTGAGGAAGCCGAAGCGATTACCTTGCTGGTTGGTGCGGGGAAACTAAAGCGCGAAAGCCACGGTGACCACTCAATGGACATTCAAGAAGTCGTTGCGGAATTTGATGTGGAATACTCACCGACATAGAGCCTGAAAGCTGCCTCAAAGGTTCTGTAAGAGTCTTTTGCTTAAACAAATACGACAAGTCTCACTTCCAGCCTACGCTGCCTATTCTCTCTGGTCTGTAATAAATAGACGCTAACACGAAGTCTGTTAATGACAGGGAAGAGATAATGAGTGAATTGATTGAAAAAGCACTGAGCGGCGATGGCGTTTTGCGGCTAACGCTGAATAACTCGCAACGGCGAAATGCACTGTCTGAAGCTATGATCGAGGAGCTTCATCAAGCCATCAATGCCGCGGGCGAATCACCGGATGTGAAGGTGGTGGTCCTCTCTGGTAATGGTCCGGCGTTCAGTGCTGGGCATGATTTGAAAGAGATCACTGCGGCCAGAGAAGCTTCTGATAACGGTCGTGCCTTCTTTACCCGTCTTATCGAAAAATGCGCTGCCATGATGACGGCGATTGTTCACTGTCCTAAACCCGTTATTGCTGAAATTGATGGTATTGCGACTGCGGCAGGATGTCAGTTGGTAGCAAGCTGTGATTTAGCCTATGCCTCGGAGACGTCGCGCTTTGCCACGCCCGGTGTGAATATCGGTTTGTTTTGCTCAACGCCTATGGTTGCGCTATCTCGCAACGTCTCAAGCAAACACGCGATGGAAATGCTGCTGGTCGGTGACATGATCTCGGCATCAGACGCGGAGCGCATTGGCCTGATCAATCGCGTTGCCGAAGTAGAATCGTTGAACGCTTTCACCCAAGACATCGCCGAAAAGATTGCGGCGAAATCCTCCCTGACTCTTGCGATTGGTAAAGAGGCTTTTTATCGCCAGCAAGTGATGGATTTGCAACAAGCCTATGCCTATGCAGGCGAAGTGATGGTGAACAATATGCTGACCAAAGACGGCGAGGAAGGGATCACCGCGTTCGTCGAGAAACGTCCTCCGGTTTGGCGCAACGAATGAGGGGTAGGCATGACAAACCCTTATAACATTGGCCTCGATAAAAACGCCGCTAACTTCCAACCGTTAACGCCATTAGGGTTTCTAGAGCGTACGGCGTCAAGTTACCCAAATGTTACTGCCATTATTCATGGTGATCTTCGCATTGATTACCAGACGTTTTACGACAGAAGTCGTCAGCTAGGTGCGCAGCTTTACGCACTTGGCGTTGGTCGAGGCGATACGGTTTCCGCCATGTTGGCGAACACGCCTGCGATGCTGGAGTGCCACTACGGTGTACCAATGGCTGGCGCGGTGCTGCATTCCATCAATACTCGTTTGGAAGCGGGCACTGTTGCTTATCAGTTGGATCATGCTGACGCGAAAGTGGTGATTGTGGATGCCGAGTTCCTGGCTGTGATGAAAGAGGCGCTGAATCTGACAAAGGTCTCGCCTACCGTGATTGTCTATCAGGATACGCATTGCTCAGAGACGAACAGCACCGAGCAACACAATACTGGGCAGCCTGCGAGGTATTTGGATTACGACGCCTTTGTGGAACAAGGAGACAAAGACTTCGCATGGCTGATGCCAGAAGATGAGTGGGATGCGATTTCCATCAATTACACTTCTGGCACTACTGGGAATCCGAAAGGCGTAGTGTGTCATCATCGCGGTGCTTACCTGCTTGCATTGGGGAATGTGTTTACGGCGGATATGCCTAAATACTCTACCTATCTTTGGACGCTTCCGATGTTCCATTGCAATGTTGGTGCTTTCCTTGGACAATGTCCGCGATTTGCGGCACGCACGTTTGCCTGCGTCAGGTTCGCGCTGAACTCATTTGGCAGGCGTTAACCGAACATGGCGTTACTCACCTTTGTGGTGCGCCGATTGTCATGGATGTGATCCTGTCAGAGCAAGCTAAGCCCTTATCCAACGGCGTGGCGTTTTTCACAGCCGCCGCACCGCCACCTGAAAGTACGCTGGCGAAGATGCAGCACGCTGGCTTTGAGGTGACACACCTTTATGGCTTAGCCGAAGTCTATGGCCCTGCGGTAGTGAATGAATGGCATTTGGAGTGGGATGCGCTGGATATCGAAGAACAAGCCAAACTCAAAGCGCGACAAGGTGTGAGATATTTGCCGCTCGAAAGTCTGGATGTAATAAACCCGGAAACCATGGAGCCAGTGCCTGCGGATGGAAAAACCATTGGTGAGGTGATGTTTCGTGGCAATGTTGTGATGAAGGGATACTTTAAGAACCTTCCGGCGACGGAGTCGGCTTTTAAGGGCGGTTGGTTTCACTCCGGCGATCTCGCCGTGAAACACCCAGATGGTTATATCCAACTCAAAGATCGTTCCAAAGACATCATTATCTCTGGCGGGGAAAATATCTCATCCATCGAAATTGAAGATGTGCTCTACAAACACCCTGATGTTGCGGTTGCTGCGGTCGTCGCGTGCCCTCATGACAAATGGGGAGAAGTGCCTTTCGCCTTTATTGAATGCGCAGAAGGGAAAGCGGTAACGGAAGAGGTATTGAAAGCGTGGTGCAGTGAACGATTAGCAGGATTTAAAGTGCCCAAGCACTATGTCTTCACCTCGATTCCCAGAACACCGACAGGCAAAATCCAGAAATTCCAACTGCGGGAAGATGTGCTGAAACGCTTGGAAAAGTAGTTTCCCTAGCACTTTTGGGGAACAAAAAAGCCAGCGTGTGAACGCTGGCTTTACAGTATTATCTACAGCATCAAGCAATCTGCTTGGTTACTGTTTCTCTTGCGAAGAAAGCTTCATGCAAGGCACGAATCGCGTTTTCGTACATGTCGTCTTTTACTACGAACTGCACATTAACGTTGCGCATTGATGAGTGAACAGCAATCGGTGCAATGTCGTGGCTCATCAGTGCCAGCATGCCTTTGCTCAGTGTCGTGTTGGTGTTGATTTCTGCGCCGATGGCCGAAATCAGAGCCACCATATGACGGGTGATGGTCGAGTTCGGGAAACGCTTCTCAGCACGATACAGAAGCTGGTTCAGGTTTTTCGTCGCGCCACTTAAGTAGTAAGTGATGGAGTTAGCATTCATTTCTTTCCCAATCAGGCTGACGCGCTCTTCGTAGATGATTTCCATCATCTCGTAGCCAACGTTATCAACTTGACCCACCATTGCCTGATCGAAGATTTGCAGAGCGAATACCTTATTTTTGCCTGCGATGATCTCGATTTTCTCGCGCGTCGGCGCGTATTGCTGGGAAATCAAAGTGCCTTTGTGCTCTGGTTCAAAGGTGTTTTTGATTTGCAGTGGAATGTTCGCCTGACGCAAACCAGAAGCCGCATTCGGGTGGATCGCTTCCATGCCGAGGTTAGCCAGTTGGTCTGCTACATCAAAGTTGGTTTGGCCGATAGGCAATACGTTTTCTGGACCGGCGATACGAGGGTCAGCACTGCTCAGGTGGTATTCTTTGTGAATGATCGCGATATCCGCTTTGGTGATGCTGGCGATGCGGCTGAACGTCATTTCGCTATAGCCGCGATCGTAGGTTTTCATCAAGCCTTCATCGCAGTACGAGTAGCCAGTGACGATTGGCAGCTCGGTTTTCACATCAATGTCTTGGAACGCGCAGGCGATCACTTCATCAAGGTTTCCTGAGAACTTGTCATCCCAGCTTGAGAGGTCAACGAATTTGGCGTTGATGCCCAAAGACTTAAGCTTCAATGCTGTGTTAAACGCGCTGTGCGCTTCACCGATGGAAGACAAAAACTCGCGAATTTGCGGCAAGTACTGACGCAGGGTGAACTGGCCGTATTGGCAGGTCGCGAGGATGTTGGTGATACAGTTTTGCGCGTCATCTAGACGAGCAGAAATGTATTTATCAGCGCGAGCACGGCTAACGGTGTCTTCGAAGATTTCTGCGTTAATGCCGACAAGACGTTGCTTCAATGCCGCGAACGCATCAATCCAACCGTCTTCACGTTTAGCCACTAATTGGTAAATGCCTGGGTCGCCAGTACGTTTACTTTCAAGCAGCGCATCTGTGATGCCACCGTATGCAGAAACAACAAATACGCGGTTGTAGGGTGATTCAGGGCGAAGAAAAATATTGTTCAGTACGGCGTCAAACGCCGACATTGACGTACCACCGATTTTTTCAACGGTATAAGTCATGGGTAAATCCTTTACTTGAGCGTGCAGACAGCAATCTGCAGGTAACAAAAGGGGAGCAAACATGCTCCCCAAATGAGGCGGGATCAGTCGACCAGCGGGTAAACGCCGTTTTCGTCGTGAACCTCTTGCCCAGTGATTGGCGGGTTAAACACGCAAGCCATCACCATCTCTTTACCTTCATAAGCGCGCAGGTAATGCTCGTCATGCTTGTCCAAGATATACAGCGTGCCCGGTTTAATTGGGTAGGTTTTGTCGCCGACCACTTCAATTTCACCTTCACCCGACATGCAGTACACAGACTCCAAGTGGTTTTGGTAGTGGATGTGGGTTTCGGTGCCACCAAAGATAGTGGTGATATGGAAAGAGAAGCCCATTTTGTCGTCTTTCAACAACATACGGACACTTTCCCACGTTTCCGATACCACGCGGCGTTCGCTGTTCTTACACTCTTCCAGAGTTCTTACGATCATGACTTATTCCCTTAAGATGCTTTCTTGGTTGCTTTCTCTGCAACGCTTTCTACGGCCTTTTCAAAAATCTGCAGGCCTTTTTCGAGTTCAGTTTCTGTGATGGTCAATGGACAGAAGAATTTAACCACTTCATCGTTCGGTCCTGCTGTCTCAATAACCATATTCAGCTCAAAACAACGCTGTGAAATCGCGGATGCCAAATCACCGTCTTTACACTCGATGCCTTGCATCATGCCGCGGCCTTTGCCTTTCACGAACAAAGAAGGGAATTTGTTCAAGGTTTTGTCGATGACCTTTTTCACCTGCTGGCTGCGTGCGGCAATGTGGTTTTCAAAGCTGTCTTCTGCCCAGTAGGTTTCAATCGCTTTGGTTGCCGTGATGAATGCATGGTTGTTACCACGGAACGTACCGTTGTGCTCGCCAGGTGACCACTTATCCAGCTCTGGTTTGAGCAGAACGATGGCCATTGGCAGACCATAACCACCGATAGATTTAGACAATGTCACCATGTCTGGCTTGATGCCAGATGGCTCAAAGCTAAAGAAGGTACCTGTACGGCCACAACCTGCTTGAATGTCATCGACAATGGTCAGGATGTCGTGCGCCTTACAAATCTTAACCAGCTTTTGTAACCACTCGTTTGACGCAACGTTCAGGCCGCCTTCACCTTGCACCACTTCCAGAAGCACGGCTGCTGGCTTATCGAAGCCGCTTGAGTTGTCGTTAAGCATGGTTTCGAACAGGGCCAGACCGTCAACACCTGCATAGCCTTCATATGGAATGCGTAAGGTGCCTGACAGCGGCATGCCAGCACCACCTCGGTGGTGTTGGTTACCTGTTGCTGCCAGCGCACCCATGGTGCAGCCGTGGAAGCCGTTGGTGAAGGTAACAATGTTGGTTCGGCCAGTGACTTTACGCGCGAGCTTCATCGCCGCTTCAACGGCGTTGGTGCCAGTTGGGCCAGTAAACTGCACTTTGTAATCAAGATTTCTAGGGGTGAAGATGTGATTACGGAGTGCGGTCAAGAAGCTGGCTTTGGCTTCTGTGTGCATGTCCAAGCCGTGCGTAATGCCGTCTTTTTCAATGTATTCAATGAGTGCTTGCTTCAACACTGCATTGTTGTGCCCATAATTTAGCGACCCTGCACCGGCAAGAAAATCGATATGCTTCTGTCCATCCTCAGTATGTAGCCATACGCCTTTTGCTGACGTGAAGACAACTGGGAAGCTGTTACAGTAAGATTTTACGTTCGACTCTTGCTTGTTAAAAATATCCATGTCTGGTCCGTTTCTACTCTTAATTTAATTTCTACTTCAAAGGGATACGGTAGAGATACTCAGTATCGTGGTGTCCTTTGAAGTGCTGTTCTTGGTCTAAAAACACCGATACAGAACCTCGTTTTCCATTCGCGGTATCGAGTTTTTTAAATAAGCTCCAAGACCCTTCGTTTGATTTAGTGATAGTGGTTTCAACTGCACTGACATTGCTGAGGTGTTCGCGCTGTAGAAGCGTTTGCAGCATGCGGTAGGCCAATCCTTTTCCACGGCTAGATGCCGAGACTGCCACTTGCCAAACAAACAGTTCTGACGGTGCTTCCGGCTTTAAGTACGCAGAAATAAAGCCAGCGACTTCGCCTTCGTGTTCGGCCAAGATGCAGGTCTTGTTGAAATGGGAGGATTGGAGAAAGTTACAGTAGGAGGAGTTTTCGTCGAGAGGGGGGCAGTTAGCGATCAAGTTATGAATCTTGATTCCATCACCTTTGTTGGGAACACGAAATACCAGGGCATCCAGTTCCTTTTTCAAACGCGCCGTTACTACACTGTGGTCGATCGTTTCGGTACTCATCAATTATCCAAATCATTTAGAGGTCTAAACATTTAAACCCTTTAAAGGATACATTGATATGTTCAATTTTCAAGCTTCCGTCACAGCACTGAGACTTTTTGAGGCTAACTTTATGTTTTCAAATAGACATTAAATTTTAATGAATTCAGGTAATCATTTAGAGGTATAAAGAATAATTCAAAAAATCGTCACTTTTTGTGTGCTTTTTCTTACTATGCCTTTGCATGGCGTAGGTTGAGACGTATTGATAACTGACGTTTTAAGTTGATGTGATGATGGGGCAATATTTGCTCACAATCACAAAACGTAGACCGAGGTGATGATTGGACTAAAGTTGTAAGTAATGAATTTATCTGTTTGTTTTTATTGTATTAACTAGTCTTTTTTTCTAACTAAACCAGAGATAATTGACGGGTTTGGGGGGAGTAATTTATGGCTTTATCGCCGTTCGCCTTGCGCTCATTTCTTTTTTGTCAAAACTCAAAAACATCCCTACGCACTGTTTTGGTGAGATAGCGCATTCTTTCAAGCAAAAATATTGTAATAAAAAGATTTTGTTACAGGTTATTTCGATAGAGATCTATCTATTTAGCGTAAGGAAAGGGCTACTTTTCTGAGGATAAAGCATGTGCCACAAGAAGGTGCATGCGCTGCATCTTCTTGTGGCGACAAAAGTGGGTTTAGCGAAGTCTGCGCACCAACATGAGGTTTTCTTTCAAGTGCTTAACGTTGCTTGTCATGCAAACGGGGAAAATGCCTTGGTTGGCGATGTTACGCAGCACAATGGCGGAAGGGCTCATCAATAACATATCTGCTTCGGCGCGTAGCTCTGCGATAAAACGTTTGTTCTCTGGCGTGTCGTACTCTTCTGGCAATGTCCCTTTGTGCTCAAACGCGCCATTTAGCAGAGGCGAGTAGGCAACGATAGTCACGTCAGGATTGGCGTCTTTAAGCAGTGCTTGAATGTCGTTGGTCAGACAAAGCTGAACGCCAAAATCTAAATTGGGTTTTGGGTGGATCACTGTGTGGCGGTATTGTGCGTAGCTGATGGGTGCCAGTGCTTTGCGTTCAATCAATACACAGAGGTCGCTCAGTCTGTCTAAGGTGTAGTTGGACACACCCAGCTTTTTGACGATACCTCGGTTTACGTAATCGGTCAGCGTTTCCCACGTTTCTTCTAGTGGCGTATTCAGATCATCAATATGGGCGTAGAGCACATCAATGTAATCGGTACCTAAACGCGCCAAAGCCGCACTGACTGCACTATCAATTGCTGCTTTGCTCAAGCCTTCAGCCGTGGCAAAGTCTTTACCATCAAGCGGCATGGCACCAATCTTGGTATGGATTTCTACCGAGTCGCGGTCGATGGTTTTCAGCCAATCACCAACCACTTGTTCGCTTTCGCCACCTTTGCCTGCCCAAAACGCATACGCGTTCGCGGTATCAATTACCGTCCCTCCCATGTGAATGAATGCATTTAGTACGTCAAAGGCGTCTGAAGAAGAGATGGTTGTACCAAAGGCGGCTGTACCTAAACCTGCTTTCATAGGAGATCCTTACTGGTGATGCAGAAGAGTATTGCGAGCGTTTCTTCTGAGTGTGGAGTGCATTCAAAAGGATAGAGAGCTTGTGTTGTCAGTGAAAGCACTCGTTTCGGGTATAAGAACAAACTTATTTTACCGAAATGATTTCTCGGCAATGTATCAATCTAGGAGCAATACTCAATTCATTACGGTACGGACGCGAAAAGGCCCTTAATTGTCTAAAAGATTGGAAGAAATCTATCGTCAGGAGTCATCAAAGATACTGGCGGCACTCATCCGTATTTTTGGTGTTGAGAACGTCGATTTGGCGGAGGACACCTTGCATGAAGCGTTCGGGAAAGCGTTAACGCATTGGCAAGAAAATGGTGAGCCAGAAAACCCCGGCGCATGGTTGATGCTGACGGCAAAAAACCATGCCATCGATGTGATTCGAAAGCACCGCCACAATGTAGAGTTCGCTGATGATATCGCGGTATTGCTCGACAGTGAGTGGACGCTATCAACCACGCTAGATGGGGCGTTTAGCGAACAGGCATTGCAAGAAGACATGCTGAATATGATCTTTTGGTGCTGCCACCCGAACATTAAGATTGATAACCAGTTACCGATTATCTTAAAAGCCCTCTGCGGCTTCTCTCTTCCAGCGATTTCGAATGCACTGTTTTTGCCTGAAGAAACCGTAAAAAAGCGGCTGCAAAGAACAAAGCAGCAACTCAAACAATACCCGCTTAAACGCCCTGATGAGGCGCACATGGCGGAATCACTCTCGTCTGTACATCTGGCGTTATACCTTCTGTTCAACGAAGGCTTGTATTGCTCTGATGAGAAGAAACTCATCAACATCGATTTTTGTAAAGAGGCAATGAGTTTGTTGGCAAGGCTCATTGCAGCCCCGCAGGTTGCCAGTCGTGAAACGCTAGCCCTGTATGCCTTGATGCATTTCCATATGGCACGGCTTGAATCCCGCGTTGATAAAGATGGCTTGCCCGTGCCTTTAGACCTTCAAAATCGTGAGTGTTGGGACAGAACCCAGATTCAACAAGGGCTGCAATGGCTAGCGTTTGCTCGAACCAACGTTCAAGACGAGGACATAAGATCTCGTTTTATGCTGGAAGCCATGATTGCCAGCGAACATTGCAAAGCAGCGTTGTTTGATGACACAAACTGGCGAGAAATAGAACGTCTGTATGACGCCTTATATGAAGTGACCGCTTCGCCCGTGTCGCTACTAAATCAGGCGGTGGCCAATGCGTATTTGAACGACATGACAAAGGCGGTGGCTTTGGTGCATGAAGTGAACGATGAAAAGCGTTTGAGTGAGTCACATCTGCCCGATGCGACCCTGGCGCATATTTACGCCAAATGCGGCGATGAAACCGCCGCCAATGCTCATGCAAAAGCGTCGATGGCGAAAGGAGGCACCCAACAAGAGCAGCAACTGATGTTGTCTCAAATTGAGCGCCTCTTACGGGGTTAGCAATTACCCATTTGGACAACTTCTCGCACTTCTAAGCTCACGCCAGGAGAGAGGAAAATCGGGCATTCATTGGCGATTTGCAATGCCTCTTCCATGGTTTCTGCTCGGATGATGGAGTAGCCACTCACCAATTCTTTCAGTTCTGCGGCAGCGATGTCTGTGACGACTTTATTCGGATCCATGCGCTTACCTGAAAAATGCAAGGGTGATCCGCCAGTGACAAGTTGATCAGAGGCTGCCAGCTTTTCCATCCACGCTTGCCATTGACCCATGATCGCCGCCATTTCATCAGGCGTTGATTTCGTTGCCCAGTCTGGATCGCCACCTTGATAGATAAACATAAAGTCTTTCATGCTTGTTACTCCGTGTAATTGATTGAGGGTGAGATTCAACTCTCGGTAAGACAACGGATGAGCAAAATAAAAAGGGACACTTTTTTGCGTCCCTTTTAAAAATAGTCTGTGCACACCGAATTGTGCGGTCGGGTTTAAAGAATGATATGAGGCAGATAGCGGGCAAGATCTTGGGTGATCAAGGATGCGTCTTCGCGAATGGAAATCCCCGCGGCACGATCGTTTACCAGCCAACTGCCGATCAAGGTATAGTTGTCACCAAACTTGGGAAGCGGCTGATATTGCTGAACAATGGCTTGGCTCGCGTTGTATGGGCCATCGGTTTTGAAGTGTGTTTTCCCGTTTCTTACGACTTCAATGTTTGCGCCTTCACGCGAGAAAAGCGGTTTGACCACATAGTTCTCGAGGTGTGAGGCATTGGCATCGTCGGCAAAGTAGGAAGGCAACAAGTTAGGATGATTGGGATGAAGCTTCCAAAGCATTGGCAGTAGAGCTTTGTTCGACAATACCGACTTCCACATGGGCTCTAACCAGTTAATGGTGGCTGAACCTAAATACTGCGCGTACTCCTCGTCGAACATGAACTCCCACGGGTAGAGCTTGAACATCCAACGAATTTCTCGGCCTGTGGTATCCACAAACTCATTGCGATCGTTGATGCCTATATCTTCGACATAAACAAAGCCGGTTGAGAGCCCGGCTTCTTTGGCGCAATCTTCAAGATATTGCACCGTTGCACGGTCTTCTTCTGTGTCCTTGCAGCAACTGAAATGGAGTCGCTGGCCGGGTTGACGACGAGACAACTCAGCAAACCGCGCCATGATGAAATCTTGCAAGATATTAAACTGATCGGCACTTTGGTGAATGCGTCCGCTATCGACCACATCCTCTAGCCAGACCCATTGCCAGAACCCTGTCTCAAACAGTGAGGTGGGCGTATCGGCGTTGTTCTCATAGAGCTTGGCAGGATTGACTCCGTCGTAGGTAAAATCAAGCCGTGCGTAGAGAGAAGGATCGTTGCGCTTCCATGATTGAACGACAAGATCCCACATGGATGCTGGGATCCCAAATCGGCGGAGTAAAACTTCATCGCGCACCACCCGATCAACCACATCAAGACACATTTGGTGGATTTCTTCAGTCGGCTTTTCCAGATCGCCTTCGATTTGCTTTAAATTGAACTGGTAATAGGCGGTTTCATCCCAGTAAGGCTCGCCATACATGGTATGAAACCCAAAGCCGTATTTCTGCGCGAGGGCGCGCCAATGGGGACGTTCTGCGATTTCCCGTCGGAACACGCTTAGCCACCTCGGCTTGATGAAACGGATTTACCAAAGCCGCCGCGTGACATCACGTTGCCTATGGTGCCGCCTGATTTCTTGGTAGAACTGGACGAGACTTTCGCCGGTTTACCAAACGATCCTGCGAGCTTTGCGCCATCACTGGAATACAGGCCACCGCGATAGCGGTAAACGGGTTTGGAGTAGTAACGCTTTTTCTTCTTTTTGAAGTAATCATCATCCAAGGCATTGGCAAAGAAGAACCCTGCCAGTGCGGGAATAAACCACGAGCCGTAGCGTTCACACCCTTCCTGAAAATCAGATTCACAGGCGTATTGGCTTTGATAGCGAGGCGCATCTTGGGCGGCGTCTTCCACGGCATCTTTGTAGGCAACTTGGCATTGCGCCACTTCTTCTGGAAAAGCGTTTGAGCACTCCTGCGCGTTTTGGAACACAAAGCCTTCGGTTTGCGGCTCAAAGAAGCACCCTGATATACCGCCCACAAAAGTAAACGGCACCGCTTTAGTGCTTTGTTCATGGATGCGCGTTTGACGTTCTGACTTCTTTTCATGACAGACTCCTACATCAGTAAGTCAGACATGCAGCATTCAAGATGCCAATCGAGACGGAGACGACAGCGAGGATGATACCTGCGGGCAGTTCATCGTTCTCAATGCGCTCTGTCAGCTCTTTTAAAAGCAAAAAACGCACGATGGCAAATGCAATGAACTGGCTGATCATGCAATGACGCCCCACACCGCAAAATCGACGATATCGACGGAATTTTTCGCAGCCCCAGCGATAGCCAAGCAGTAGCCCAAGAACGCACCGCCCAAGGCAACGGCCGCAGTGACGCTTTTCTGATCTTTGATCAGTGCCCATTCATCGTAAGGTGTGACGCGCACATAGATGAATTTAAACACCAGCACAAAGACCAAAGAGGTCGCAAAGTAGATAAGAAAATTCGGTAGGCCAGAGAGCAGTCCCGAGAGCAATTCCATATGTCGTTTCCTATTGTTTCACGTATTTTGAGCATAGAGGGTTTCATGCAAAGTGGGTTATACACTACCTAACTTTACGGAAAGGTTTTGTGTTAAAAGTGAACAGCATAGGGATTGAGCGAAAGAATGCGATGGAGATGGGCTGAAAATGAAAAAGCGCGCGCCCGAATCAGGCAACGCGCTTTGTATGTGGTGCTTTAACGTTGATGGCAGATTAACTGCGCGTGCAGCGCAAAAAGCGACTGCTGATCAAAAGCCTTTGTTTTTACGGTTTTGCTTTTGTATGTCGTACACCATTTGGGTAAACGCTTTGTCTTTGGCACGTTTGGTCGCAATGGTGGCTGAGTTGCGTGCATCTTCGCGTTGCAGCTTTTGGTAGTTGTTGAGGCGCCGCTCATCAATCGTACCCGCTTTCAATGCTGCTTGGATTGCACAGCCTGGCTCATTGTGGTGCTGACAGTCGCTAAAACGACATTGCGCTTCAAGCTCTTTAATGTCGGCGAAGACATTACTGATGCCTTCTTCGGTATCGAAGATTTGAAGCTCACGCATCCCCGGTGTATCCAGCAATACGGCACCAGACGGTAGACAGTGCAAACTGCGCGACGTGGTGGTGTGTCGGCCTTTGCTGTCGCTTTCGCGAATCCCACCTGTTGCCTGCACGTCATCACCCATTAGGGTATTCGCCAAGGTCGACTTACCTACGCCAGATGAGCCCATGACAACAAGGGTTTTACCTTGTTTAAGCCAAGGTTTCAGTGTGTCGATTGTGCTTGCGTCTAGGCCGTTTACCGCTTCGACATAAAGCAGGGGAGACAGTGCTTCTACCGACTGTTTTCTGTCGTACATGGTGTCTTCGTCAACCAAGTCTCGCTTGGTGAGAATCACCACAGGTTCAACGTCTGCCTCTGAACACATCGCCAAATAACGTTCAATGCGGTTGAGGCTAAAGTCGTTGTCGAGCGCACACACAATAAAAGCGGTGTCGACGTTTGCAGCAATAAGCTGCTCTTTGACCTTTGAACCTGCTGCTTTACGGGCGAACAGGGATTGTCTGTCCAGCAAACGCAGAAACTGCCCGGTATCGTCAAGCAACACCCAGTCGCCCACCGTCATTGATGGAAACGAAGGATGAATCTCCAAAGGAGTTGTACCGCTTTCACTGACGAGAACAAACTGGCTTCTGTGATGCTCAGCAATTCGCGCGATGTGCGTGTTTTCGTAATCGTCGAGTGTCAACTGCTGTTGGAATACAGGTTGCCAGCCAAGTTGGTTAAGCGATGAAAATGATGTCATTGGTCTTTCCCTACGCACAGAGTCACGCTCTGTGAGATAAAATTACAGAGTTAGGTAGGGTCAATGCTATAAATATGGACCCCGGTTTTATTCACCGGGCAAGATGGGTTTGATTCTGATGGGAAGTAACGGTGTGAAAGTTGTTTACGCGTTGCTTCTATCAGCGAGCAAATCCTGCCGGGTGGGTCATTGTTACAATCATTTTATTCCTCCTGGTTTTGCCACGATTTTTCATGACACTTATCTCGTTTGAATTCGCGGCGAATCTAACATGAAGATCTTTCTGCTGTAAAGCTGTCGGTTATCGTATTGTCTGTTGATGAAGATCTTCCCTCGACACATTCATGGAGAGAGCTATGTTCCGTTATCCGGAGACCCGAAAAGACACCACGGTTGATACCTATTTCTCAACAAATGTTGCAGATCCTTACCGCTGGCTTGAAGACGATTTAAGCGAAGAAACCGCGAAGTGGGTTGAAGCGCAAAATACGGTGACGTTTGCTATCTCAACAGTATTCCGTTTCGCGGTGCCATCAGGGAACGATTAGAAGCGGCCAATAACTATGTGAAAGAGTCGGCCCCTTTCAAGCGTGGTGACTTCACCTATTTCTACCGCAATGACGGTCTGCAAAATCAAACCGTGGTTTATCGCTTCAAAGACGACATTCGTGCTGCGGTTGTGTTTCTAGACCCGAACACCTGGAGTGATGAAGGCACAACTCTCTCGACCAACTACGTTTTTCCCGCGACGACAAATATATTGCCTACTCCACGTCAGAAGGCGGCAGTGATTGGCGCACCATCTATGTCATGGATGCCGAGTCTGGCGAACTGCTGGGCGATAAGATTGAGAATGTGAAGTTCTCTGGCATTGAATGGCGAGGAAGTGAAGGATTCTATTATTCCACCTACGACAAGCCAGAAGGCAGTGAGCTCTCAGCGCGGACAGAGCACCACAAGCTTTACTTTCATAGGCTAGGCACTGCGCTTCAAGACGACGAATGTGTTTTTGGTAACGAAACCGACCCGCAGTTTCGTTATGTGGGCGGATATACGACGGAAGACGATCGCTATTTGGTGATCAGCGGTGCCAATGCCACGTCGGGCAACATGCTGTATGTACAAGATTTACAGATGGGCACCGAGTGTATTTGCTTGACTCATGATGACAGTGCTGACAGCGATGTGGTTGATCATATCGATGGCAAACTGCTTATCTACACCAACTTGGATGCGCCAATGGGACGCATCGTTAGCGCGAACGCTCAAACGCCAACACAAGATGGCTGGGTAGACGTTATCCCGGAAACCGAACATGAACTGAGCTTCACGACAGGCGCAGGGTATCTTTTCATCAGCTATTTGGTGGATGTACAAACGCAGGTGAAGCAGTACCGTATGAACGGTGAGTTTGTCAGAGACATTGCTCTGCCGGGCGTGGGGATGGCGTCAGGTTTTGGCGGACGCAAGAAAGACAAAAACCTTTACTACAGCTTCACCAACTACACCACTGCCAGCAATACCTACTTGTTTGATCCAGAGTCCGGGGATGCCGTGCTGTATCGCAGAAGTGCTTGTGTTATCGACAGTACTCAACTGGAATCTAAACAGGTTTTCTATATCTCGAAAGATGGCACTAAAGTGCCGATGACCATTTGTTACCGCAAAGGCATCACATTGGATGGCAGAAACCCCACCATTTTGTATGGTTACGGCGGTTTTAATATCAGCTTAGAGCCGAGCTTTAATCCGAGTGTGGCGAGTTGGATTGAGATGGGCGGTGTTTACGCTGTTGCTAACCTTCGCGGCGGCGGTGAATACGGCAAAGCGTGGCACAAGGCGGGCACGCAGCAACAAAAACAAAATGTCTTCGATGACTTTATTGCGGCGGCAGAATATCTGATTGCTCAGCAATATACTTCGTCGGAAAAGCTTGCCATTCGCGGCGGTTCAAACGGCGGTTTGCTGGTGGGCGCGTGTATGACTCAACGCCCTGAGCTGTTCAAAGTAGCACTGCCTGCGGTGGGTGTGTTGGACATGTTGCGCTACCACACCTTTACCTCAGGCGAAGGCTGGGCCTATGACTACGGTACGTCAGCGCAGAGCGAAGCGATGTTTACGTACCTTCTTGGTTATTCGCCTGTTCACAACGTAAAAGAAGGCGAGAGATATCCATCCACGTTAGTCACAACGGCCGATCACGACGACCGCGTTGTGCCTGCACATTCCTACAAGTTCATTGCAGAACTTCAGTCTAAACAGTCTGGTGAGAACCCTGTGTTGATCCGTATTGATGTCAATGCAGGACATGGCGCAGGCATGCCAATGCACAAAGTGCTGGATTTGAACGCAGACGTGTATGCCTTCTGCTTCGACCAAATGGGGTTTGAGCCTAAGCTTTGATGTAATGTCGAGACAAGATAAAAACGCGCTGGTGGGCGCGTTTTTTCTTTTGAGAAGGCTATTTTCTATCGTAAGTCTCATAACATCACAGCGATTACAGTTAGCTTAAACAACGACATGTTAATCGGGTTGTGTTTCATTGATTCACGTTTCCAGAAGGATGATTAACGGGCTATAAAGCAACGAGTAAAGCAGAGCACTAAGCCTGTTTGAACGCAGACAGAAGGAATTGAACATGTTTGACCGGATACAAAAACACGCGTTAATCAGCACAGTTCTTTTGGCATTCAGTTTTGGCGTTGTAGCCGAAGAAATTGTGATGGTTCCCGTCTCCCTTGACGGTGAAACCGTTCAACTTGAAATGCTTATCTACAAACCCGATGCCATTGAGAAGCCTAGACCCACCCTTGTCCTCAACCATGGCTCGACGGGCTATGGCAATGATCCAAGCCTTTTCACCGCGAAAGTCGATTATTTTCATCCCATCATTGATCACTTCATTGCGAGAGATTGGGTGGTGATTGCGCCGATGCGACGCGGACGTGGTGGTTCCGAGGGGCTTTATGATGAAGGCTTTGACGAGGCACGAACTTCATACACCTGTGAAACCGACTTATCACTGAAAGGGGCTTACCGCGGGTTGGATGACATTCATGCGTCTGTTGAGGCGATTTCAACCATGCCGTTTGTCGACAAAGATCGCTTGGTTATCTCAGGAGTATCTCGAGGCGGAATTCTGAGTACTGCCTATGCGGGCATATATCCTGATGATGTTAAAGGCGTGATTAACTTTGTAGGCGGTTGGATATCAGATTGGTGTTCAACGGCAGATGACATTAATGGTGCGCTATTTCGCGACGGCGGAAAAGCGAAGGTGAGTTCAATTTGGTTGTATGGCGAGAACGACTCCTTCTATTCGATGGCGCATTCACGCAATAACTTTGACACCTATGTCTCAGCGGGTGGCGATGGAGAGTTTCATACCATTGAGTTGGATGATGAAATCAACGGGCACTTTGTGAATATGTACTCCAATACATGGACCAAGCTAGTGGACGAATACTTGAAACAAATCGACGTCGAGTAGAAACAAAACAGGGGCTATAGGCCCCTGAATTCATTTAACAACGCGCAATCTGTTTCGGTTGTCTCTGCTGCTTTTGATCAGCTCATCACCTTGAACAATATTGTCTGATTTTGCTAAGCGATCATAAAGTACCACATTCACTGTTGCTGCTAAGTTCATGCAACCAACGGTTGGTACATACACCACATGGTGCGCTTTCTTCACGATGTCTTTCGCAATAGAACCATCTTCTGGACCAAAGATATAAATCGCCTTTTCAGGGTGTTCAAATGAGGGCAGGGAGGTTGCGCCCACAGCTAGCTCGACACACACGATTTCGACACCGTCTTCTAGGTTTTCAGTTAACGAGGCTACGCCATTTAGTGGAATCGTATCGATGGCATCTTGGGTGTCGGTATAGAACTTAGCGGCCCTGTCGTACCGTACACCAGTATAGCGCACTTCACCCGCTTGATAACATCTCGACGCACGCAACACGGCTCCCACATTGGAGGGGCTTTTCGGGTTATCTAGCCCGATGATCACGGTGGCGTTTGTCATTGGAAATGTCTCTTTGCGTTAATCTGAAAGTAAAGCCGCGTATAGCTGGGCTTTAGAAAGGGCGGCATTCTAGCAAAAGAGAATCTTTTTCTCTAAATCAAATAACGCCCTTCCTCAACATAGGTGCTGGCAATATAAGTATTTACTAACTTATTCGCACTGTGAGCTTCATCAATGTGTGCTGAAACGAAGTCATTGCCTAAACCTTCAATGCTCCCTACTCTGAGCCTCCTATTCATTATTCTCTTTTTCTATTCGCTGCACCCATGAACTCAAAACTAAAATCAGCCATTGCGCTCGCGCTACTTGGTGTTTCTTCGCTTTCCTATGCACAAACTGATGTCAGTCTGATCATCAAAAACGGTCAAGTGCTGACCATGAACTCGCAAAAAGAGGTTTATGATAACGGTGTTGTCATTATCAACGAAGATGCCATCGTTGCCGTCGGTGATGAATCTCTATTAAAGACCTATACCTCTAAAAACATCATTGATGCCGAGAATGGCATTGTGATGCCGGGCATGATCAACACTCACAATCACTTGCCGATGATAGCGTTTCGAGGCCTTGGCGAAGAGGGCATCGAAAACCGTTTGTTTGCTTACTTTTTCCCACTGGAAGCGAAAAAGCTAAACCGCAATGTGATTTATCAAGCTACGCGATTGGGTACGCTCGATCTCGCGCAAAGCGGCGTGACAACGTATGCCGATATGTATTACCACGTCGATGAAATGGCGAAAGCGACCAAAGAAATTGGCTTACGTGCGGTACTGGGTGAAACCGTGATCAAGTTTCCAGTCGTCGATGCGAAAGACCCGTTTGGCGGGATTGAATACGCCAAGCCGTTTATCGAGCAATACAAAAACGACCCGCTGATCACGCCTGCTTTGGCACCACATGCGGTTTACACCGTCTCTGAAGCTAAGTTCAAAGAGATCGATCTGCTTTCAGCTAAATACGACATTCCGGTGCTGGTGCACGTGTCTGAATTTGGTAACGAAAGCGAGCGTATTGAAGGCAATACTGACAAGCTTAGCCCAATTGAATGGCTGGATAGCATCGGGGTGCTGAATGACCGCATGGTGCTTGCCCACACCATCCACATCGACGATGAAGATATCGCTCTGGTGAAAAAATCCGGTGCAGGTATTGCTTATAACCCAATGGCGAATGCGAAAGGCGCGACAGGCATTGCGCCAGCGTGGGACATGTATAAATTGGATATTCCGATGGGGCTGGGTACAGATGGCCCGATGAGCTCGAATCAAGTCGACCTGTGGCGCACGCTCAGCTATGCCGCAAACATGCAACGCTTAAAACACAACGACCGCACTATCATGATCCCTGAACAAGTGATTGAGCTGGCGACGATTGGCGGTGCCCGTGCACTGCACATGGACGATGAAATTGGTTCGTTGGAGGCAAACAAAAAGGCAGATGTGATAATCGTGGAAACACAGTCTGCCAATATGCGTCCTTCCTATGACCCTTATGCCACGCTTGTTTATCAAGCGAACCCGAGCAATGTGGTGACCACCATCGTAAATGGCGATCTTGTCATGCAGGACAGAGTCATGAAAAACGTCGATACAGATGACATTCACCAAGCCATTGATAAGATAGAGTCAGATATCGCGGCGTTCGCGAAAGAATTGGCCAAAGAGGCCATTAAATCTCCTAGCTTGATGAAATAAGTCTTTAGAGGATGTGGATATGAAAAACGTGTCTCTCGCTGTTGCTGCGCTTTTGCTAGCTGCTGGGTGCAGCTCTCCCTACGATTCTGGCAAAGTTGGTGCGGATAAGGACGAGCATGGCTGTATAGGCTCGGCAGGCTACGCTTGGTGCGCTTCAACAAACCAGTGTGAACGTTCGTGGGAACTGGCGAAAGACAAAGGTTTTGAAAACACGGAAGAGAACTTTGACGCGTATTGCGCGCAATAACGTCAGCGTTGTTTCGCCCTTATGTGAAATTAAAAAACGCGCGTTTGCGCGTTTTTTGATTCTCCACCGTCGTTTAGATTAGCGACATCGGTTAGCTGACATCATGACGTTAGTGATGTGGTTTACTCCATAGCTGGACGAATCATCGTTTCGGATGTCTACAGAGATGTAATTCCCCTGGTCGAGGTAATCGACGAGCGCAGGGCTGTTGCACACTTTTTCGAAGACAAAACGTTTAGCATTGTCGCGAAGTCGATCCAGCTCTTGGGGCTTGTCGCCTAGCCCTGAAATAGCAAGCGCGATCGAAATCGTGTTGTCCTCATTTGAAAACCACACCAGTTTCAGTCTCTCATCATCGCCGACAAAGTAGTCTGAAAAAGCCGCTTTCTGCTCCCTCAACGCTTGTTCTTCTAACGCCTCGTATTTGCAATAACTTAGCGTATGCAGCGTTACCACCAACAGAAAGATGGTGTAAGCAATCATTTTTGACTTCAGAAAGTTGCGCATCTTTTGAAAATTCGTCGCGTGGTGGATTCTCGGATGTTTGATTATTTATTGCTCGAATGGGTTACGCAAGGGTTGTTACATCTTGGTTGGGTTAGTATTCACTCTGTGAATCATCTTCCTTGTGATTAATCCGCTTTGGAAACATCAGGTTAATGATTGTGCCGAGTAAGTAATATTTGATGTCGATATTATGATTTATATCAATATAAAATTTTACAACTCATCCGAAAATCCCGATGAATTGAAACGAAATTATTTCTTGTTCACATGAATGCAGGAATATTCAAAGGGATAGAACATGGAAAATACCACTTACCTGACCAGTCAAAATGGTGCACCCGTTGCTGATGATCAAAACTCGTTAACAGCCGGTGAACGCGGCCCCGTCCTTCTTCAAGATTGGCATTTGATTGAAAAGCTTGCTCACTTCAACCGTGAGCGAATTCCTGAGCGTATCGTGCATGCAAAAGGCACGGGTGCTTACGGTAAATTTACTCTGACACGCGATTTGAGCGAATTTACTCTGGCTGACCACTTCAATGGTGTTGGCAAAGAAACCGAAACGTTCGTTCGTTTCTCGACTGTTGGCGGAGAAATGGGATCGGCAGATGCAGAACGTGACCCTCGCGGATTTGGTGTTCGTTTCTACACAACCCGCGGTAATCACGACATCGTAGGCAATAATACGCCAACGTTTTTCTTGCGAGATGGCATTAAGTTCCCTGACTTCATCCACACCCAAAAACGTAATCCACATACCAACTTGAAAGATCCTCAAGCGATGTGGGAGTTTTGGTCGTTGAACCCTGAGTGTATGCACCAGGTGACGGTGTTGATGTCCGACCGTGGTATTCCAGCTAACTACCGTCAGATGCACGGTTACGGCTCTCACACGTATTCATTGTGGAATGCAAAGGGTGAGCGTTTCTGGGTGAAATTCCACTTCAAGAGTCAGCAAGGTGTTGTGAACCTGACCAACGATCAGGCGGCTACCTTACGCGGTATTGACCCAGACTCAAGCCAACGTGATCTGGTTGTGGCCATTCAAGATGGCAACTTCCCACGCTGGAGTGTGAATGTTCAAATCATGCCTGAAGCAGACGCGAACACGTACCACATTAACCCGTTCGACTTGACCAAAGTGTGGCCGCATGGCGACTACCCGCTGATTGAAATCGGTGAGCTTGAGCTGAATCGTCTGCCAGAAAACTACTTCGCAGAAGTTGAGCAAGTCGCACTGGCACCAAGTAACTTGGTTCCAGGTGTGGGTGCGTCGCCAGATAAAATGCTGCAAGCACGTCTGTTTGCTTACGCAGATGCACAACGCTACCGTTTGGGCGCGAACTACAACCATTTGCCAGTAAACTGCCCACATGCGGCTAAAGCAAATCATTACCAGCGCGCGGGCGCGATGGCGGGCACAGCCTGTCCATATCATGGTCATCAAACGGGGAACGATGCCGCGGCAAACTTTGGTCCGAACCAGCAAGACAAACTTGTTGAAGCACCAGAGTTCAAAGAGCCGCCACTGCGTTTGGAGAGTGAAGTGGATCGTTACAGCCGCTACAACCAAGATGATTACACCCAAGCGGGTAACCTGTACCGAATCTTCAGTGAAGACGAGAAAGCGCGTCTGATTGAAACCATCTGCGGTACCTTGTCTCAGGCGTCCGATGACGTTCAACGTTCGATGGTCGAGCATTTCGCGCATGCGGATGCAGATTACGGTCAGCGCATCGCAACGACCTTGGGACTGTAAATTCGCTAAAAACTGAAAAGCCGGCATTGCCGGCTTTTTTATTTGAATGAGGAAGTTACAGAAACTTCTCAATCAAAATTTCATCAATGTATTTGCCGTTAATCTTGGCATGTTTTTTCGCTCTGCCAATCACTTCAAAACCGTGCTTGCGGTAGGTGTTGAGTGCCGCTTCGTTGTCTTCACGCACGTAAGCAAACAGCTTTTCATATCCCATGGTTTTGGCTTTTTCAAACGTGCCCGCGAAAAGCGAAGACGCGACACCTTGGCGACGGCTGTTTGCGCTTACATAGGTGCCGATAATGCCAACATGGTCAAAAGAGCGCGTGTAGCTTGCGAAAGGTTCTACGGTTTGAAACCCGACAATTTCGGATGTTTCGTCGTGTTGAGCCACGCTGAAAACGCCGTTTTCGCTAAACACTTGAATAAAGAATTGCTCTTCCTCAAGCGTAAAAGTGGAGTCCAAAATCGTGTATCGGCCATCTTCAATGATTGGATTTAAGATATCGATAATGCCTTGTGCATCTTGAAGGGTGACGTTTCTAACCGTCAATGACATATGTGTATTTCCATGGGGATTTATCTCATCGGCGCAGCGTACCTTAAACGCTGAATTTTGGCGAGAAAACCAGAGGTGGCGTCTGCCAACAATACGCATTAAAAAGGCCACAACAAGGGTTGTGGCCTTTGAGGGTATAGATGGGTAGCGACAGGGATTACTTCGCTTTGCGATCTTCGATACGCACTTCGGTGACTTTAGCCAGCGCATCAGGACGGCCTAAGTAAGCTTTGAAGCCCAGAGATAAAGGCTCGCCCGCGCGTTCTTTGCGGTTCTTACCTTGTGTGAAGGCGGCAAAACCGTCACCACCGTCGGCAAGGAAGTTGTTGGTGACCACTCGATAAACACGATCGTCAGCCATTGGTTTGCCGTTAAGCGACAGTTCCAACACACGCTTGCGACCGGCAGAGATGAATCGTATGCCATGTGAACGCCGCTTGATACTTGCATAACACCGTTAGTCAGGCCGGCTGCGTGCTCCATTAGAGAGCGAATTTGCTTACCGGTTAAGTCAATCGCGACTGGGTAGTTAGGGAATGGGAGTGCATCAATCACGTCGCCGTAAGTGATATCGCCCGCTTCGATATCGGCACGAATACCACCACTGTTCGTAAATGCCAGTTCACCGTCTGGGAAGTTTGGCATCATGGAATCTGCAACCAAGTTACCTAAGGTTGAAGATTCACCGTAAGAGCGAGTCAGAGTGTTTTCTGACGAAATCAGCTTTTCACGAACGATCTTGTCGACAACGCTTTTCCAGTTTTCGATGCGTGCTTGCGTTTCTTTATCGGCATTCCACTCATCCGCCCAAATCGTTTTCAGCTCAAAATCATAGTCTTTGATTTTGCCAGCTTTTTCGTCGAAATCGACCGTCAGTTTACCCACGTTGATACCGTAAGCGTCGGTCGAAACAATCAAGGTATCGTTCACTTCAATCACTTCAGGTGTGCCAACGTGAGCGTGACCCGTAACCAGAATATCTAAACCGGTTACTTGTTTAGCAGTTTGAATGTCTTTGTCCAGAGCGCGACGAACATCGTTGTTACCCAGGCTAGATTGACGTGCAGGCGTGCCTTGGTGAGCCAAAAGAATGGTGATATCAACCTGTGGGCGAAGCTCATCAAGATACTTTTGCAGGTATTCGATTTCATCACGTGCTTCGAGATTTTGGCGCATGTTAGCTGCCACGGTGTCGTAGAACGCAAACTTACCATGCAGGCCGATGATGCCTAGTTTTAGACCGTCACGCTCAACAATCGTATACGGTTTATCCCAAAACGGTTTGTCAGTACCTTCGAAGAATACGTTGCCCAGCAATACTTCGAAGTTTGCTTTTGAAAGCTGAACAAGCGCGTTGTCCCAGCCGTAATCAAACTCGTGGTTACCGATTGAAGCAACGTCGTATCCCATGCTGTTCATGATATCGATGATAGCTTCACCTTCGGTCAAGGTATCTACAGTAGAACCAGAGAAGTAGTCACCGGCATCCAGCACAATCGTGTTGTCTGGCTGTGCTGCTTTTTGTTGTTTGATGTAGCTAGCCACATTCGCAAAGCCACCAACTGGGCGTTCTTCATCGATGTAGCGAGCGACGAATGGGTCCACCTTCGCGTGAATGTCATTGGTGTAAACAATATTCAACTCTTTCGCGCACAAAGGCGTCGCCGCAATCGCGATCAAAGAGGCCAGCAAACGTTTTTTCATGTTCTTCTCCTTAGATAAACGGGCGGCAATATACGGAAACGATTGCGCGAGAATTACGATGCGCATCACATTTTATTTCGGCGGGATGGATAGAATTGCGCGATTTTCATTTTTTGTTGTTATTCAGATGCTTGATCTAAACGTGTGTAAAAGCGGCCGCTGTAAAAACCTTGGCGTTTCAAAAGCGAAGGAGTACGAATACCACATTCGTCCGTTGGGCTTTTTAGCGATGCGTTGTGGAGCATGTTCGGCTACGCCTCCCATGCTGGACAATGAAAGCTTTGGTTTGATGCGAAGCCATTGGTTGCGACAAGTTGGGTTGTCCACGGGCAAACTCTGTCCGGGTTGCGGTGCTGCCGCCATTAAGCGTTTTGGGCAAAGCAGTAACGGGAAACCCCGCTTTCAATGCAAGGTCTGTCAAAAGACGTTTTCGAATCGTTCGTCAGTGATGAAAGGTCAGGAGCAGTTGGCGAAAGCGATTCTAGATGCGCTTTCATGTGACCAAGATGGCGAGAACCTAACCCAGCTAGCTGCGAATAAAGGTGTGCATTTCGATAGAGCTTGTGAGCAGCTAAAGCGTCAGGCTTACCAAGTTATTTGGCAGGGTGAGCGAGCAAACTATATGGCAAGTGTGAGGTTTACACTGCCCTATAAAGGTAATGACAATCAGCTTTGGGGCATTCTTACCACAGACATTTTGAGTGGGCGCGTGTTGCACATCAGTACAACCTTGGTCCCGTTTGGTTTGCCTGAACAAGGGCGTTATCAGCCATGTGTTGATGCGCCGCCACTTGAGCTTTCTAGCACCGACAGTGCAATTGAATTGGCACACAAGCAAGAGCAACGATTCTTATTGCGTCAGCAGTTCGATCGCTGTGATTTCGGTTCCGCCACGGTTCGCAAACAATCTCAAAGTCATGCCTTACCTGTACTGAGCGCACATGCGCACTTTGCTGTGCTTAACGCGCTTGGCCATGGCGAAGAAGGCGGTGCGCATTTTTTATCTCATGAAGTATTTTTGCGTGGAGCCTGTATCACGCAATTTTCCGAGCATGTGAAACGTCACCAAATGGCACTGGCTTATGTTGTTGGCGAGACTAATGGCGACATCGAGCTGTCAACGATCAGAAAGCTTGGCTGGTGGCAAAACAGTTGGCGAGAGTTTCGCGATAATGCTGGCAAAACCAAAGCCTATTCGGTCTTGTGCGGGAATTTGGCGTTGGAGCCAAAAGAAGTCCGCCTAAAATCGGCAATGAACGCACTGAGGTTTATTCAACGAGAAGTGGAAAAGCTCAATCTTGCTGCGTTTACCGCCTCGCGAGTGGAGAGCTTCGCTGTTGAGTTCGCGAAGCGGTATAACCAAGCGTTAGAGTGCTGCTGAGCTGAGCCTTTTGGCTTTTTGACCTGTTACGCAGGGACTTCTGAAGATTGGCGTGATTTATTGTGCAGCCACAAACCTGTGGCTTTCATCAAGTAGCGAATATCCCACCAAGCAGTAGCGACGGCACAACCAGTTGCCAGTCTCCGCCTGCTGCGAATGTGGCGCAACAGCCAATAAAGGTGCCCGGAATGTAACCTAGCCATTTTTGTTTTGCTTGAATACACATAAAGAAGGCGACAATAGCTGTGATCACATAGCCTAAGATTTCCAAGCCCGCATAGTTAGAGCTTTCAATAATCACCATTGCCCAGAAGACGCCAGTCATGTTGGTCAATAAGCTGCCAGCTAGCCCTTTGACACCATCAGTTGGCGATGCAAAGTAACTGGTGCAACCTAAAAAACCTGCCCAAGACAGCAAACCAAAAGAGATAGCAATCCATCCCCACAGCCCAGACAAAATTCCGGTTGTTAGTGAAATCGCGACTAATGTACTCATACTGTCTCTAAAGCTTCACGACGAAATCGACGCAAGTGCTCTAGCCTCCCCTTAAAATCGAGTGAGCATACTAGGGGAGAATGCTCTCAATTTGATAGATATAGATCACATTAATTGTTTGACGTTTCATTTTTAATTCACGATTAAAGTGATCATAGTCACTTTAATGGGGGTCTGACTAGGGATCGCGTCGTTCTAGTGCTTTCAACCAAACATCACACGATTAAACAGCCGCCTTTCTACTTCGGCATCGGCGACATCCATGGGTTTGAAGGTGACGATTTGTCCCGGACGACGCTGTGAAAGCTGGCCAGCACCAAGGCTACTAAGGCAGCCGATTTTAGGGTAGCCACCAATGGTTTGTCGGTCTTTCATCAGAACAATGGGTTGGCCGTCGTTAGGAATTTGGATCGCCCCAAATGCGATGCCTTCGGAAATGATGCCATCTAAGCTGCTTTTTACCTCTGCGCCAGAAAGGCGATAGCCCATACGGTCGATGTTTTGGCTAACTTCGTAGGGGCTGGTGAAGAAGGTCATCTGAGCATCATGCGTGAAGCTGCCATGCTGGTAGGCGGGCATGACACCTAGTTCTAGTGGAGCATCGTAATCAGGAATTGCCCAACGCGGTGTTCGCTGCTCTGAATGTTGAGTCGTCGGCGCAAAAGAAAGCACGTCACCTTGTTTTATCGGTTCGCCATTGCCTTTGAGTCCACCCAGTTTTTCTCGTTTTACTGTTGAACAACTGCCAAGTTTTTCTGGGGCGTTGAAACCACCTTTAACGGCAAGATAGGCGCGAAGACCTTGCTTAGGCATGCCAAGCGCAATGACGTCATTGGGTTGAATGGCATAGGTCAGCCACGGCGATATGGGTTTGTCGTTTAGCGTGGCTGAAAGATCGGCACCTGTTAAAGCAATGCTGGTGGTCGCGTTGGCCTTTAACTGTAATTGCCCAAAGGTAATTTCCAGCATGTTGGTGTCTGGTGCATTGCCTAGTAAGCGATTCGCCCAGTAGAAGGCATGTTCATCCATGGGGCCACCGGTGGTGATCCCAAGGTGCTGAAAGCCGACTCTACCGCTGTCTTCAAGTAGGGTTAACATACCGGGATTGAGGACATCAAAACTCACAATACGCCCCCTTTTTCCAAGAATTCTTTTTTGTCGATGGGGCGGAATCGCACTCGGTTTCCGACATTTACGCGGGCGAGAGAATCACTTTCCCAGTCGACCATATTCAGCGGTGTTCTGCCGATGATTTGCCAGCCACCGGGGGTGCTGCTCGGGTAAATCGCCGTCTGGTTTTCCGCAAGGCCGACGCTTCCGGTTGGTACTTTCAGGCGTGGCGTGGATTTTCTCGGTACAACAATGGCGTTATCAAGGCTACCTAAATACGCAAAGCCGGGGCTAAACCCAATCGCATACACGCGGTATTCACGCTGGCTGTGACGCTCGATGACGGACTTAATGTCCAAGCCTGTTTTGTCACACACATCCTGCATGTCGAGGGCGACTTCTTCGCCGTAGTAAACCGGAATTTCGACGACGATGTCTGTGTTTTCGTCTTCGGTACTTTTGGCGTCAGCGTTTAAGGCTGCACGGATCCGTTTGATGATATCAAAGCGGTCAGTGCGGTTGAGGTCAAAGCTAACCAACATCGAGTTGTACGAGGGAATGATATCGGTGACCAAGTCGCCAAGCGCATCTCGCACTTGGTAGATGGCCGCATTCACATCCGCTGCGATGTCATCATCGATTTTGTCGCCGAAATAGATGATCAATGTTTGTTCGTTGACTGGTTCAATCCGCGCCATCTTCCCTCCACTGACGAAGAGATTGAACAACGGCTGATGCATGCGGCCCATCACCATGAATACACAAAGTATCTGCTTTAACGCTGATGGTTTTGCCGCTTAGCGTATTGACTGTACCTTGCTCAACAATCTGCTGAACTTGTTTGAAGATCGCAGAGGCACTGCCATGCACTGCACCTTCAATACGTCTATCAACCAAAAACCCTTCGTCGTCGTAAGCGCGGTCTGAAAAAGCTTCAAACATTAAATCGATGCCGATTTCTTCGGCCAAGTCTTCGATGGGCTGACGATGTGGAATTGCCATCACGACTAGCGGGCAACCCGGCGCAGCATCTTTGACAGCGCGCATGACCGTTCGCAAGACTGACATGTCTTTCATCATTGTGTTGTAAAGAGCACCATGTGGTTTTACGTAGTCCACGATGGCTTTTTGCTGGGAACAAATGCCTTTCAGGGCGCCGATTTGGTAACCCAACCAGCTATAAAGCTCTTCCTCGGTGCAGTCAAACTTGCGTCGGCCAAAGCCCATAAGATCGGGATAGCCTGGGTGAGCACCGATGGTGACGCCATTCTCGCGCGCCAGCGCAACGGTTTTTTGCATGGTTACAGGGTCGGAGGCGTGAAAACCACAGGCAATGCTCGCCATATCAATGCAGGGCATGACTTCACTGTCTTTACCCATTGTCCATGCACCGAAGCTTTCGCCCATGTCGCAGTTAAGTTTCATTCAATGTCCTTATTATTCTGAATTGCCGCTAACGTTGACTCATTGTGGTTGGCAGATAGGTCACTATCTCTGGGAATGCCGTGATCAACACTAACCCCAAAAGGATCAGCATGAAAAACGGAAGTGCTGCACGTGCGACATAGAGTATGTTTTTGCCTGTGAGTGCTTGAATAACAAACAGATTAAAGCCAACGGGCGGAGTGATTTGGGACAGTTCCACCACAAGGACGATAAAGATCCCAAACCACAGTAAGTCGATGCCTGCTTGCTGCACCATAGGCAAAACCACAGCGACGGTTAATACCACCACAGAAATTCCATCAAGGAAGCAGCCAAGCACCACAAACAAAATGGTGAGGTAAAGGAGCAGTTCAAACGGCGAAAGCGACATAGCAGCAATCCACTCGGCTAGCGCACGAGGGATGCCGAGAAAGCCCATCGCTAAGGTAAGAAAGTGTGCGCCAACCAGAATGAACCCGATCATACAGGCACTTTTTACTGCGCCTAACAGGCTGTCGATAAAGCTCGCTTTTGTCAGAGAACCCGTGAGCTTAGCGAGTACCATGCACCAAATACGCCAAGTGCTGCCGCCTCCGTGGGTGTGGTAAAGCCGCCATATATTGAACCAAGAACAAACGCGATGAGCGCAACGATCGGCAGCAGCTTCTTCAACGCTTTAAAGCGGATGCTCCACGTGATGTCATCTTTGCCGTGCTGAGGAAGCTGGTCTTTATTAAACAATGCCCAAAGGGTGGTGTAGCCAACAAACAATCCCATCAGCATGATGCCGGGCAATGCGCCAGCAATGAAGAGTCTGCCAATCGACACTTCGGCGGCAACGCCATACACAATCAAGATGATGGAAGGCGGGATCAAAAGCCCCAAGGTGCCAGAGCCTGCTAGTGTGCCGACGGCCATTTTTTCGCTGTAGCCCTGCGCTTTTAGCTCAGGTAAAGTCATTCTGCCTATGGTGGCTGCCGTTGCCGCAGACGAACCTGACACCGCCGCGAAAATGCCACAGCTCAGGACATTCACATGCAGCAACTTGCCTGGGAAGCTGCTTAGCCAAGGTGATAACCCTTTAAACAAATCCTCTGAAAGACGGGTTCTGAATAAAAGTTCTCCCATCCAGATAAACATTGGGAGTGCTGTAAGGGACCAACTGGTACTTGCGCCCCAACTTGAGGAAGCGAAAAGTAATCCTATCTGCTCATTACCACTAAGATACAGCCCAAGGACACCGACGCCAATCAGTGCCAAAGACACCCACAGCCCTGCGGCCAAGAAGAGCAACATGCTAACGGCGAGAATGATGGAGATAAGCGTCATATCCATTACGCGCCCTCCTTGTCATCAATCATTTCAATCGCTACGTCTTCGTTTTCAAGTTTCTTGTAGTGCGGAGTGATGCCACGAATGTTCTCGACCAAGCTATCCAGCACCGCGAGCGTAAAGGCAATCATGCCAACGGCCAGTGGAACTTGCGGGATCCACAGTGGAATGGGGATATAACCGTGCGTGACTTCTTCAAAGTCGTAAGACTCCCACACCATGTAGGCGCAGTAGTAACTTGCAAAACAAAGCAACAAAAACGCCACGGCTAATACAACAGTTTCTATCGGCTGTTGGAGCTGCTCCGGCAAGCGTTGAATCGCCAGATTTACGCGAATATGGCCGCCTTCTCGAAAGGTGTACGCAAGGCCAAAAAAGGTTGATGCAGCGAGCGCATAGCCTGAAAAATCTTCTGCAGACGGAACGATAAAACCAAAGAATCGACCGATGATTTGAGCGAGGATGATCAGCATGATCAACACAATGAAAAAGCCGGATAAACCACCAGAGAGCAGATACAGCTTGCGCTTCATGGGAAACCTTCCTGATTGGTATATTAGGGTTGTTTAGGTTGCGCCCTCCCCAAATCCTTTTTCAGGGGAGGGCATTCATGCCTGCGATTACTCGCTGCGATAGGTGTTCAAGACTGGCGAGAGTGCTTGTGGGTTCTCTGCTTCCCACTCTTCTGTCATGGTCACACCAATATCTTGCAGTTCGTTGAGCAATTGCGCTGAGGGTGCGGAGACCACAATGCCGTTGTCCGCGAGTGTTTTTGTGTCTTTCGCTTCCTGTGCGGTAACTTCAGACCAACCACGGGCTTCAGCAGCAGCGGCAGCATCCAAAATCGCTTTCTGGGTGTCTTTATCTAAACGTTTGAAAGCACGTTTGTTTACCACCACAAAGTTTTTCGGGATCCACGCTTTTACTTCAGTAAAGTGGCTGAGGTAATCCCATGCTTGACCATTCGCGCCAGTAGATGGCGAGGTGATCATTGCGTCGATGATGCCAGTGCTGAACGCTTGCGGAATATCCGGTACCTGCACCGTGGTGGGTGTGGTATCCATCAGGTCTGCCAGACGAGACGTTGAAGGGCTGTAAGCACGCATTTTGGTGCCTTTAATATCAGCCAGTGAGTTCACTTCTTTTTTGGTATACAGGCTTTGCGCTGGCCATGGCACGGTATAAAGCAGGATAAGTCCTTCTTTACTGAGTTGTTTTTCAATCTCAGGCTTTGCAGCTTGCCACAGCTTTTGCGCTTGTTCGTAGTCGGTTGCGAGAAACGGAATATTGTCATGCTTAAAGATAGGGTGAGTGTTTCCCATGATGCCGATGAACACCTCACCGAGTTGCACCTGACCTGTGCGCACCGCGCGAGGAATTTCAGGGTGCTTCATCAACGAGGCACCAGAATGTACTTTGATGTCTAGCTCGCCACCGGTTGATTCTTTGATTTGCTCAGCGAAGTCATAGGCAATCTTGGTTGGTAGGTTCGCATCGCCATACGGTGTGGGCATGTGCCATTGTGCAGCGAAGCTTGATGGCACCATTAACGTTGAAATCGCTAACACAGCGGAAGGTAGCAGGGTTTTCAACAACTTCATCGGAAGTCTCCTTGTCTCGTGTTTTCATCAAAGGACAGAAAGTTGCTCAGAGGCGATATCCGTCACCAACATTTTTCCTGGAGCATGGGTGATTGCAATCGGGGGTTTGGCGTTTGCAATCGCGACCTGAGGCGTGACGCCGCAAGCCCAAAATACGGGGATTTCATCATCATGAATTGGCACCGCATCGCCAAAATCGGGTGCGGAAATGTCATCGATACCGATCATACTTGGGTGGCCTAAATGCACTGGCGCACCGTGAGATTTCGGATAACGCGTCGTGATCTGCACTGCACGAATGGCGTCAGCAGGCTTGAATGGGCGCATAGACACCACCATAGTGCCACCGAAATGCTCGCTCGATTCCACGGGAATATTGGTGCGATACATGGACACGTTCGATTGGCAGTCGATGTTTCTCAGCGAGATGCCAGCGCGCATCAGCGCGTCTTCAAAAGAAAAGGAGCAACCCAGCACAAAGGTCACCATGTCATCCCACCACAAATCGCGAATATCGTTGGTTTTTTCAGTCAGCTTACCGTGGCGAAACACATGGTACTCAGGGATGTCTGTTCTGATATCGATGTCTTCGCCAAGGGTCTCGAGCAAAGGTTCCCCGGGAGCGGAAACCGCTAGTAGCGGGCAAGCGACAGGATTTCGTTGGCAAAACACCAAGAAATCGTCTGCCCACGCTTTTGGCAAAATCACGATATTTCCTTGTGCGAGTCCTGAAGCAAATCCACTTGTGGATCCATTGAACGAACCGTTTCGAGCCAACTGACGGAGTTCGCGAGCCTGATTCAGAGAGGCTTCATGCTGGTTGGTGGCGATTGTGTTGTTTTGTCCTGCAAGCATTGAAGATCGTCCTTTCCCTAAACTTGAATTTACTGTTAAGTAAATGTTGCAGGTTGGTGTCATTTCGTCCAATTATAGTTTTTTACAGATTCTGATAAATAAAATTAATCGGTTTTGTGAGCGTGCTTCGTCGCGATGTCTACAGCAAGTTTCGCCGCTTCTTCGGCGGCCCCATTTAGCGGGGCTTGAAGGTAGGATGCGGTAAAACCGAGAGGGGAAGGTGTCCAGTCGCAGTCAACGTAGCGTAGCTTGCCTTCATCCACTGCTTTTTGCGCGATGGCGATGGGCAAGCTGGCGAGACCCAATCCATCGACTGTCATGCGAAGACAGGCAGAGAGCGAACTTGATGTAAAGAAGCGCACCTCTGCTGTGTCCGCATTCGAAAGTTGTTCTTTTATCTCGCCAAACGGACGGGTATTTCTGGCATAGGTGATAATCGGCCAACGCGCCAAGTCGTCGAGAGAAAGCGTCTGTTCCGGTAAATCAAGAGTCGGGCTTGCTGCCCAAGCGAGAGGGTATCGGCAAAGCGGATGGTTGGTGACTGAGGCTTCAGAAATCGGTCCCATTAAAAACGCGAGATCGAGCGTTCTGTCCATCAAATCGTGTCGAAGGTTTGCAGTGACATCAACAGTAATGTCGATATCAAGGCGTGGAAAGGTTTCCTTAAACTGCTTGAGAAAATCGGTCAGCCAAGTGTGAACAACCGTCTCTGAAATCCCGAGTCGTAAGGTCCCGGAAAACAGCGCATTGTTTTCTGCGCGACGATGAAACTGATCTGCCGACTGCAACATCTTTTCCGCAAAGGGCAAAAGTTCTCTGCCTTTGGCCGTGAGGGCAATGGGGGACGCGTCGCGATCAAACAAGATAACACCGAGCTCTTTTTCCAAGCTCGCAATGCGCGAGGAAATCGCAGGCTGGGTGGTGAATTGCTGCTCTGCAGCTTTGCGAAAGCTTCTCAAGGTGGCGACAAGCACAAAGGTTTCTATGCGTTTAAGGTTCATGGCTGAGGCGAGCATCCCTCTGGTTAACATCCTGTAATTGAAAAGATAGGACTGTTCTGCTCCGACTGACTTTATCGCATTATTTTCGTGAGCCATTCCACATCTTGAGGTGGTTTCGACAAAATCGGGCAGGTATAATCGCCCGCTAATTACGCCGTTCCTCCGAATGGCGGTAACCTGTGAGCAATGAAAGCATGACTGTCGAAACCTACACGCCAAATAAAACAACGACGTTAGAGACGGCGAAAAAAACGATCGCGGAACAAAACGAAAACCGCGGCGAGACTGCTACAGCGGGCGGTAATAAAATCGGGTTTGTTTCTTTGGGCTGCCCAAAGAACCTGGTTGACTCAGAACGCATTCTTACCCAATTGCGTACCGAAGGGTACGAGATTGTAAACAGCTACCACGATTCAGACGTGGTCATCGTAAACACCTGTGGTTTCATCGACAGCGCGGTTCAGGAATCTCTGGACACCATCGGTGAAGCACTGAAAGAAAACGGCAAAGTGATCGTCACGGGCTGTCTGGGCGCACGCGAAGATGAAATCCGCGAAGTTCACCCGGGTGTGATGGGCATTTCAGGCCCGCACGCTTACGAAAACGTACTGGAGCACGTGCATCAGTTCGCTCCTAAGCCAGAACACAACCCGTTCACCAGCCTAGTACCAGACCACGGCGTGAAACTGACGCCAAAGCACTACGCATACCTGAAAATATCGGAAGGCTGCAACCATCGTTGTACCTTCTGCATCATCCCGTCAATGCGTGGTGATCTGGTAAGCCGCCCTGTGGGTGAAGTGCTAAGCGAAGCAGAACGTCTGAAAAATGCTGGCGTTAAAGAGCTGCTGGTGATCAGCCAAGACACCAGTGCATACGGTGTGGACACTAAGCACAGCACTGGCTTTGCGAACGGTATGCCTGTTCGTCAAAATCTGAAAGCACTAAGTGAAGAACTGGGCAAACTGGGCATTTGGACACGTCTGCATTACGTTTACCCATACCCACATGTTGACGACATCATTCCTTTGATGGCCGAAGGTAAAATCCTGCCTTACTTGGACATTCCTTTCCAACACGCGAGCCCTCGCGTACTGAAAGCGATGAAGCGTCCGGGTAAAGCAGAGCGTACCCTTGAGCAAATCAAGAAGTGGCGTGAAATGTGTCCTGAGCTGGTTATCCGTTCTACGTTCATCGTGGGTTTCCCGGGTGAAACCGAAGAAGACTTCCAGATCCTGTTGGATTGGCTGAAAGAAGCACAACTGGATCGCGTGGGTTGCTTTAAGTACTCACCAGTAGACGGTGCAGCAGCGAACGAGATTGAAGATCAAATCTCAGAAGATGTGAAACAAAATCGTTTCGACCGCTTCATGCAGCTTCAACAAGAAATCAGTGCGGCGAAACTGCAGAAACGCATCGGCACCACCATGAAAGTGTTGATCGACGAAGTGGATGAAGAAGGTGCGATAGGCCGTACGTATGCAGATGCACCAGAAATCGACGGCGTTGTTTATCTGAACGAAGAGTTCAACGTGAAAGCGGGTGATATCGTAGACGTTGCGATTGAGCATGCTGACGAATACGACCTTTGGGGGTCGGTAATTCGTTAATAGACTTACGTTGGAAGAAGAAAGCGGCTGTTAGCCGCTTTTTTTCTGCCCAACGTTTGCTGTCAGTTGCCGTCCAAGACAGCAGGTAGAATGTATTGCGATACCATGCGATGTGTCTGAGGCTCTCGCGCAAAGTTGTAGCCGTTAGTGACAATGACGAGATCCAGTTCATCAATGATGATGATACTTTGGTCGCCCCAGCCAAGGGCAAGAACGGCGGCATAATCGTTGTAGTTGTGGGTGTAATTGCGCGTCCACCAGTAATATCCGTAACCCATACCCAAGACGGTATTGAGTGATTGCGTGCTTTCTTCAATCCACGATTGAGATAAAAGCTGTTTGCCCTGCCATTTTCCGTCATCGAGCATCAACTGACCCAGCTTTAACATGTCTCTTGGTCTTAGCAGCATGCCACCGCCTGCGCCGGGTCTGCCATCCAACATAGACATCCAACCTGCGTTATCGAAACACAGTTCTGCTAGTGGACTTTCACGAAAGTAATCGGCGGCATCTTCAGATTCAGTGGCATTGGCGATTACCTCGCTGGTGAGGTCGACAAAGCCGCCACTGTAGGCGTAGTGCGAGCCTGGGTCGTGAGCTAAAGGCTGTTTGATAGTGAATTCTACAGCGTCATCAGAGAGGATCTGTTGGAGGCGCACATTCGTGGGATCAGAGTAGGGTTTGCTCCATTCATCCCATTCTAGCCCCGCTGTCATTGAAAGCGTGTGTTTGAGCGTGATGGACGCTTTGCCATGTTTAAAAAGCTTTTCATATTTCGGCAAATAGTGAGCGATTGGGCTATTCACACTTTCAACGGCACGCGCGTCGATTGCCGTTCCTGCCAGCATAGACACAATACTTTTAGTGACTGATTGCACTGTGTGTTTTTCATCTTTGTGGTAGCCGTTGAAGTAGTGTTCTGCCACCAGTTCACCATTTTTAGCGACAAGGATGCTGTTGATGTTCCCGAATCGCCTTTTCTCAATACTCTTCCACAATGGGGTAAGTTTTTGTTGTAGAGAAAGCGTGGGCTCGAAGAACTCATCCGTTGAACATTGTTCTGAGTTGCTGATGTCTTCACCTAAGAGGCTCGTTCGATGGGCAGTCGAAATGTTTATGTTTTCGTCTGGTTCAATGCGGTGAAACCGTTTGGTGTAGGTTGGGTCAACGTAGTCGATATATTGATATTGCCCGTCATCCAGGTCGCCAAATTTCCCTTTTGCGTACACATGCTTTAACACCATGTGGTCGTCGCTGGTGAGTTTGATTTCTGCGATACCTTGGAATGAGTGGAAGAAAAGTTGGCCATTTTCTTCTGTGACTTTAACGAAAGACGGTTCCCAGTCACTCGATTGGTAAAGCCCAATATAAGCGGAATCTGAACCCAGTGCCTGTGCAGCGAACGTTGCTGAGAGGAGAAAAGCAACAGTAGCGTGTTTGAACCCAACCATGATTTATCTACTTTTGAAGTGATGTTCAAGATGCTAGATAAATCATGGCATTAAGGTAAATGAATCCCGCTGAAAGACCTGATTCTTTGGACGCAATTCATGTTCGCTGTGCAAATCTTGCAACGTGAACAATCGCCTGACATTCCACTATCTCCGCTCTATCTCTGCGACGGTACCAACCCCAAGTTTCTCTTGGTGCGCTTTCGCGATAGCGACTTCTTCTGGGTTTAATCCAATATCTTCAAGGATATATGCAGGGTAATCTGAGATGTCGCGATAGAAGCGGTTTCGTGCCTGACGAACACGGTAGGCACGTATTTTCTCAGACACCGCGTTGACGAAGCGAAGCATGATGTCGCTGATCGCCAGTGACGCTGATGCACTTCGATCAAACGGCTGAACTAAGAGCGAGTGTTTTTCGTTTGGCAGCTTCATTGTTAAACCCTCCAATTGCCATGAATAAGATTTCCTTACCTTGAAGTTGATGATGGTTTAACCTAACAATGACTACAAACGAGTAATCCTTAATCAGAGTTAGAAAAACTTAATCATGGAAGAACAGTTACCTCCTCTGAATGCGCTGAGGGCATTTGAAAGTGTCGCCAGACTTACGAGCATTAAAGAAGCTGCAGAAGAGCTTCATGTCACGCCTGCGGCCGTAAGTCAGCAAATTAAATCTTTAGAGAGTTATTTGGACGTTCAGCTTTTTGAACGCAAAGTGCGTTCGCTAGCACTCACGGAAGCGGGAGAGCAACTCTACCCGTTTATGGAAGAAGGCTTTTCTAAGCTGGAAGAAGGTATTCGGCAACTGCGCCGGCGACAGCAAAGCAATGAACTGGTAGTGAGTGCGTCGCCCACGTTTGCCGCCAAGTGGTTATTACCTCGCTTAGGTAGCTTTTATCAGGCGTATCCTCAATACCGATTGCGGGTGGATGCCTGTGAATCTTTGGTGAATTTCAGAACCGACGGTGTCGATGTGGCTTTGCGTTATGGAGCAGGCAACTATACCGGGCTTTATTCGCAAGAAATGATCCCAGAAGAGGTGATTCCGGTTTGCAGCCCCTCACTTTTAGAGGGAGGAAAGCCGCTTCAAACTGCCGACGACTTAAGACATCACATGTTGTTGCGGTCAGTGTGGCAAACGGGACATGCCAGCGCACCATGCTGGGGAATGTGGCTCAGAGCAGCTGGCATTACAGACGTTGACCCTGATGCGGGTTATCAATTTTCGACGGAGTTTCTTGCGATTCAAGCGGCCATAGAAGGGCAAGGGATCGCGCTTACTATCAAGGCGATGGTTAACAAAGACATTGAGGCGGGACGTTTAGTTTGTCCATTTGGCGAGTCAGCCAGCCAAAGAGCAGCGTTCAGCTATTACTTGGTTTGCCCTGAGTCTCATCTTCGATTGAAGAAGGTCCAAGCATTTAAACGATGGATTGAATGTGAACTGAAAGAGTAACAAGGCAGCGAATAAGCTGCCTTGCTAGGTTTTAGCTGGTGATTTTATGATTCCAGCGGAATATAAATATCAGTCAGAAGCTCAGTCTGTGGGACTTGATGTGCATCGTTCAAGTATTCCTCAAACACTGGCTGAAAGCCGACTTTTTCACCGGAATTTGGCAGCCAACTTGCGAACAGCCATTTGTAAGCCGCATCCATGTTTGCATAAGGGCCTTTGTACCTGAGTACGGCGCATTTGCTTGGGTGAATGGTGTATTTGCGCATGTCGTCTTCGGCGGGGAAACCGTCTGCGTTCTCGACAAGCACACAAGCCAGCGACGTGAGTTTATCGACGGGAACAGATTCGGGATCATCGAAGTAAACGCCAAAGAAGCGTGTGGATTCCGTGATCAGCCCTTTAGAGACCAACCAGCCTTGCAGCTTTTCAAACTGCTGACCCACATTCATGTAATCGCCTTTGTGTTCATAGCCAATCAGCGTCAATCCGTCGGCGTGTCTAATGGTTACATCATGCATAATCGATTCCTCAGTATTCAGTGGAGTCAGAGAGAATTGAATATGGTCACCTTCGCGCCGAAATCGGGCTGGAGGCATACCAAATGATTCGCTGAATGCACGAGTAAAGCTTTGCACTGACGTGTACTTTGCTTGCTTCGCCACATCTTCCATTGAAAGATCGGCATTGATCAATGTGTCGGCGGCATTGTGGAGTCGGATCCGTTTAATCGTCTCCGTTAAGCTACTTCCGTAAATACCGCGAAAGACACGATGCAGGTGATAGGGCGAGATCAACGCCACGTCAGCCAAGGTTGCCATATCAAGATCTTCATCGATGTGTTCGTAGATGTAATCGAACAGTACATCGAGTCGCTTTCGATAGTGCTCGGCAGTAGATTGGCGCATAGTGCTTCCTCCTCGTTCAGCCCCTTCAAGCTAGCATTGGCTGTTTTAGCAAATCTTGCGAACTTGTTTTTCGTTCATGGAAAATGCTGGCTAAAAGAACCTGACGATTAACTAAAAAGTAGGATGTAAAGCAACAGGCGGTGGAAAGTCGCTAAAAATAAAAGCCCCTATAAAAGGGGCTTTGACATTGTTCATGCTTTTAACGTGTTGTTACTCAACAACAAACCAAGCCTCAGACCAGAACGTACCAACACCAGGTTGATAAACCACATTTGATCCGCACCAAGCGGAATATGGCCAAGGTTTACATTCATAATTAACGCCATTGGCAGTAACGCGATCTCCAGCTGCGTATTCATGACCCAGTATCCAATTTGGGTAAGTCCCTGTATCGGGTGGTGATATCGTGACAGTTTGAGCCGAAGAAACAATGTTGTTGCCAGAATCCGTAACGGTGACTGTGATATTCACTGCGGTCTCTACTTCGACTTCAGGAGCAACAAAGTTTACTGAGCGGTCATCATCGGCGATGACTAAAGTCAGATTACTGTCGTTTGTCCAATCAATCGTAAATACCGTGTCGTCTTCATCCACTATTTCGGCTGTGACTGTCATCGATTCTCCACTGATGGCCGTGCTCTCACCGGATAAAGTCACTATAGGTGGCATGTTGTCAGGTTTTGTGTTCGCAGTAACAACCATATCGTCACTGTCACTTTCTCCATCTTGATTGGTGATGGTGAGAGTGAAAGGATATTCGGTAGTAACGTCGACTTTCGGAATTACCACCGTTGCCACTGCTTTGTCGGCATTGGTGATGGGTAGCAGTTCGCCTTGCGAAACCCATTCATATGTCAGCGTGTCTGTCGATGCACTTGAGGAGAGGGAACCATCCAATTCGACGACTGTATTGTCTGAGAATATTGTTTTGTCTACACCAGCATTGGCAGTAGGAGCAACACCTTCTAGGTCGTCAATTATGGTTACATCAAAATGGTACTCAACACATTTTCGATAATCCCCTTCAATAAATGCAGAGTGAGGCACTTGGTATGCTTTGAGTTGACATTTGTAGGTTTCACCTGTCGGTGTTTCGGATGACCAGCCCCAGTCTTCTTCCCAATAGATGCTGAGAGCGCCTGCTCCACCCTCGTCAAACTGTTTCATCGACGCGCAGCCTAATACTTCGTCTTGTGGAACAGGAACATCAAGGTAATTCGCAAAATTGTGGTAGTAGTCAATGCGATTTTGAGATTGGATGTGTTCTGAGGCTCCGCCACATTCAACACCACCATTTATGATTTGCGTTGTTACACCAAATCCTGGGACAAGCCCATTTGCAATGTCTTGTTGATTTGGTTGCCAAGTCCCGTCAATAACATGCAACATGCTAGGCTTCGGTGGTTGAGGATACAAATAGAAAAATACCGCACTGGCTAAGTTAAGCCATGTGTCTGCAACCAACTCAGGCTGGTTTAATAAGGTTTCGACATTTCCATATATGGATTGCGAAAACGGGCCGTAGTTGTAGTTATAACTAAGTTGCTTAGAGCCTCGTCCAAAGTAGCTTTTGTAAGTTCCATCAGGGAAAGTGCCACATGGGTATGTTCTACCTTGCCACGTCTCTTCTCCGCACACACCATATCCGCCGGGGGTGCCTTCTTGCCAGCCTATTTCACGTAGATAGTATAAGCCTTGACGCCATTCTGGCGTGACATCTGCAATAGACTTATCGTGTCCTCCAGTTTCTTGAGTGAAATGGGCGAACATTGTCGCTAAAGACTTGCGACATATAGCCTCGGCATCGCGGCCATCAGAATAGTCACCACAAAATGCGGGATACTTTCCAATTGCTTTTAAGAAATTGAGATAGGTATATTTTTCATCTCTTAGCGGGAAAAGGTGGTTCCAATCACTTTCGCTAATAATGCTTTCCACGCGTTTGACGTTGGAAGGGTTTGAAATTGCGTTGATAGAAATGTTTTCAACCACTTCATTGTCTAATGTTCGGATAGAGTCCTTAACTAGCCTCAATCCTTCCGGGGCAGCCGCGATTATTTGAGCTTCGTCGGCCAGCAATTTACTCAGGTTTAGCTCGTAGGCTCTGCAGTAGCCGTTGCTGTGATCACGCTTAGAGCGATAGGGCTTAGTGTGGCCCACTTCAATATAGTCATTATTGTTCCTCGCTGAATTAAACGCTTTTTTGTCTAGAAAAGTAGTGATTTTTTGTTGCTGCCAAATTTGGCCAACAAAATGTTATGTCAAGTGATTTGCAAATTTTGAGATACAAATCCCGTGATAAATGCAAGGTTTTTTAAGAGAGGTGTTGTAAGCACAGATAAGGAAGTAAGATCTCACTCGCAATGAAAATGCGCGAATGATAAACATGTGAATATGAAAAACTGGTCACTGATCATCTGTCACTAACGTCATAACAGTTTCAGCTAGCAATATGTTCAGCCTCCTCTAGCTTGCATTGTCTGTTTAGTAAATCTTGCGAACTTTTGAAGACCTTTTAGTCAATCACGTCCGGATGAATGCAGTGTTTGCCTAACTAATTTAAATCCATTTTAACCAAAAGGTTAAATTTTCATCGTTTTGTTTTTAAAGCAAAAATATGAAGTTTTCTTTTTGTCTTTTTACGGCTATTCCATCATCATGCGTAACAATTTTGCCGGATACCATCGTGGAGCAGTCGTGAAATCGGGCTTAGATACTCAGTTACGTGATGCATTTGATACATTTTTTAATGAGCTAAAAACAACGCACGAGAAATACTTTGATGCATCAGTGCGTCTCGTTTCTATAGACGAATGGCACTACCTTGACGTCTTAATGTGTTCTGATGAGTGTGAGGATGCTGACCACGCTAAATGGGTAGAGTTGTCAAATGAAGACAAAGATGCCACGGATAAAAAGCATTTTTATTGTGAATACACGACAAGCCATGTTTGGGCGATAAATGCTGCGGGTAAAGGCCGCCGAATAAGAATAGATCTAAGCTGTGTTCCTGAGAAAATGGTGATCTTGGACCAACGTGCATTTATTGAGAATGTGGTTTGGGAAGAAAACCTAGCTGATACCCATCGGGGTGTTCTGCCCGTAAATAAGATGGTGTTGGAGATAGGAGGTGAGGAACGAGCTTTCTATATTTGCGGCATGCCAGATGATGAAGATCGTCTAGCAATCAGGGTGGACAATGTTGGAAACCTAGGTCAATCGGCGACACATTACGTTAATGACCTGATGTATAAGTTAGAGCAGGCCTACCAGCCGTACAAAAAAAACAAAGCCCCGATAACAGAAACAAATGTGTTAAATAACGTGCCATTTTTAGCGTATATCGATAAACACGATGACGACGATGTGTGCATAAAACAGTTCCCATTTCTCTCATGGCAGGTGTTTGGAAAGGTAAGAAGAGAAATAGCAACCTTTCGCTTTGCTGTGCAGAAATCGGTGAAAGAAGCGGTATCGGTGAAGCGTGTAATGATGTTTGCCGTGCCGAGTGCGATCGTCCTGTCTATCGCGCTACTGGCTGTTTTAAACCTGCTTTCACGTGAGAGTGCACTGGCGAGTATTGGCGCGTTTGTTTACGTCCCGTTTGATGCATTCATGTCTTTGAAGCAATTCATTCTTCAACTTTATTTCTCGTTGTGGGGAAATGCAAAGTATGCGTTCTTCGCGTTGATCTTTGCGGTGAATTTGCTTTATTACGGTGTTAATTATTGCGCAAGCAAATGCAAGTCAAAGGGAGTGCTATTTCCTACCGTAGCTAAATTGACTTACCTCTGTTTCGTCGCCGTTTTTTTACTCGATGTACTCTTGTTAGGTGTCGGCTCCATAAGCCAAAATGTCTTGGCATCCACCCTTGGATTTGCCATGTATATGCTGCCGTTTACCGTTTATACGAGCTTTGCGTATTTAAAGAAAAAAGCAGTGAAGACGTATGTGGAGCCACTGAAATCACTAAGCTGGCTTTCCATCGAGAAAGCATAGCGATAAAGACAAACGAAAAGAGGGTGTTTTCACCCTCTTTTTTATGCAACACCAGTCACGTGTTAATCCGCGTTAACCTCTAGCACAATCTTTCCAATATGCTTCTTTTGACTAAAGATTTCTTGCGCTTGATGAATCTCTTTAAGCGGCAACACCTCTGCGACGAGAGGGGCGATCTTCTCTTGCTCAATCCAGTTGACGAGCTTTTGAATACGCCGTCTTCCAGCTCTGTGCAGCCGTAAAAACTCAGGTCTTTCAAGTAGAGTGTGCGCACATCCAGCTCAACCATTGCACCGCCAATGGCACCTGATACGGCATAACGCCCTTTGGGTTTGAGTACATCGAGAAATTGCGGCCATTGGTCGCCAGCGACGAGATCAATCACCACATCCACACTGTTCGCGCCCAACGATGCGACCAAATCCGCATCGCGGTTCAACGTTTGGTCGGCACCTAATGCTTTCAGTTCTGCCGCTTTGCTTGGGCTGGTGATGGCGATAACAGATGCGCCACGTGCTTTAGCAAGTTGAATTGCAGCAGAGCCTACACCGCCCGATGCGCCTGAAATAAGAACCGTGTCAGAGGCACCTACTTTTGAGCGGGTAAGCATGTTCTCCGCTGTGGAATAAGAGCAAGGGAAGGAAGCAAGTTCAGTGTCTGAATAGTTGCTGGTGATCTTGTGTGCATACCGCGCAGCCACTGTCGTGTATTCTGCAAAGCCGCCGTCACACTCAGAGCCAAAATACCAAAAAGAGGTGAGGGGTTGCCCGTTGAACTCTTTCAGACAAGGCTCGATGAGAACACGCTCTCCAATGCGGCTTGGATCTACGCCATCGCCGACTGCGACAATAGTGCCACACACGTCAGCCCCTTGAATGCGAGGAAATGTTAAGGCATTCCCTGACCACGAGGCATCTGCACTGTCACCTTCGTTTTTCGAGTACCAAGCGGTGCGGGTATTAATGTCAGTGTTGTTGACACCAGCTGCCGATACGCGAATCAACACTTCTGTCGGAGCGGGGGAAGGTACCTGAATATCTTCGCGATACTGAAGAACTTCTGGGCCACCATGTCCGGTCAGTTGCACGCCTTTCATTGCTTTTGGTATAGATTGCATTGTTCCCACTTCTCCTTTGCATTGGTTCACTCAGCAGTATTCATGCTCAATGACTGTGCTCAATTTAGTATCGCGAAAGTGACCGTTTGGCAATGAAAGTTGCTACTGTTCCTCTTCAAAAAATTGTTTCATCTGATTTAGTAGCCATTGGGAGACTGGACTTAGTGATTTATCCCGTCGCTTTACGACGCCGATATCCAACATCACGGATTGTCCAAGTGGTCTAGCTGGGTAAATTTTCAGGCGACCTTCATACCAGTTCGAGTTAGCAATGTGCTCAGGCACAATTGCCCAGCCTGCACCGTTGATAATCAGTTCGGCGATATAGAAGTAGCTGTCGACATGCCAATGATTTGCATTGAGCGGAGTGTCTCTGCCAGTTCCTGTACGGTCACAAATGACGAGTTGGCGGTAGGGTTGTAAGTCCTTCAGCGTCAGCGTTTTTTTCTTCGCGAGCGGATGCTGATTGCTGATGACTAGCACTTTGTTCACATGGCCAACAGATTCAAACTCGAGAGATGTCGCGAGCTCGTTGTAACGCAACATGATGCCAATATCAGCACGGCACTCTTCCACGGCTGTCGCGATGTCATCTCTTGAGCCGTTAGTCAGCGTCAACCTCAGATTTGGATAGGTAACACCGAGTTCGAAGATCAATTGCTCGAACGCTTCAACGGATATGGCTTCATCACAAGCAATGGTGAGGGAGGTTTCCTCATTGCTCGAGACTTTTTGTGCCATAGCTTGCAAGCGTTCGCATTGATTGAGTACCGCAGTCGCTTCGATGAGCAGCTCTTTTCCGCCTTCTGTCAGTGTTGGGTATTTGCCGGAGCGGTCGAATAGCTCGAAGCCTAAATCAACCTCCAAATCTGCAATGGCACTGCTGATCCTAGACTGCACTTTTCCAAGGCGTCGTCCCGCTGCTGAAAAAGAGCCTAACTCCGCTGAAACCACGAAAGCGCGCAACTGATCTAGTGTCCAATTCATTGCGATTACCCAAACTATCAATCTCTTTTAAAGATGGATACTAACTTTTTAATATCTCTAATGGGAATATCATTCGCCTATCTATTGGTTCTTGAGTGTCAAAAATGAGTGTTACAACTACCCTCTCCCCAAAAAACGAATCTGTTGCACGCACATTCTGGCGTTATGCCGTGCCTTCTGTCGCTGCGATGATTGTCAGTGGTTTATATCAGGTGATAGATGGCTTCTTTGTGGGTCACTATGTGGGTGTCGATGGTCTTGCAGGCATTAACATGGCGTGGCCTGTGCTGGGCGTCATCATGGGCTTTGGTATCCTGGTTGGCATGGGGGCAGGCAGTGTTATTTCGATTTATCGCGGTGAACAAAACCAACAAGGTGTCGGGCTCACATTAAGCACCTCGCTTTGGTTGATGTTGGGTTTCGGTATCCTATCAAGCGTGTTTTTGTACTTTGGTACGGACACTGTCATGGCGATTCAGAACGCGTCAGGCATGCCTCTTCTTCATGCGAAAGACTATCTGAATGTCTTTGTTTTTGGTTCTGCATTGACCGTCGGCGCAGGTGCGTTGCCGCTGTTAGTTCGAAATGACAATAGCCCGAACTGGGCAACAGCGTTGACTGTGCTTGGTGCTGTCGCAAATATCGTGCTGGATTATCTGCTTATTGGTGTGTTGGGACTGGGGCTTGAAGGTGCGGCGGTTGCTACCGTGATTTCGCAAGCGTTAGTGGTTGTCGGCGCATTGTGTTACTTCTTGTCTCGTCAAGCCGAGTGCCGTATTCGACACATGCAATTTAGCCTAGTAAACGCGAAACATACCATTGAATTGGGTTCATCGACCTTGTTTATGTTCCTGTATTTCAGCTTTGTACTCGCCGTACATAACTTCTTGCTGATGAGCTATGGGTCAGCCGTTTATGTCGGTGCATACGCGATTCTGGGCTATGTCGGTACCATGTACTATTTGTTTGCCGAAGGTCTGGCAAACGGTATGCAACCGCCAGTGAGTTACTACTACGGTGCCCGTCGATTTAAGGCGATTAAAAGCACGGTGAAAATCGCTCTGGGTTCGATTATTGGTATTGGTGTAGCGGCAGTCGTGTTGCTGAATATTGCCCCTGAGCAAATCATCGCGTTGTTTGGTAAAGGCAATTCAGAGTTGATAGAAGTTGCGAGTCACGGCGCGAGATTGCACCTGTTTGCGATGTTCTTGGACGGTCTGTTCTTCGCCGCATCAGTCTTTTTCATCTCGATTGATAAAGGTGGTAAAGCCCTGTTTGTTTCCGTCGGCAACATGCTGGTGCAACTTCCGTTCCTTTACCTATTGCCAAAGATTTGGGGTGTTGATGGTGTGTGGCTGGCGATGCCAATTTCCAACTTGGTTCTGGCTTTGGTGGTAGTGCCTATGCTTCTGAGTGAGCTGAACAAACTCGGTCGAAGAGAAGACAATTCGCCTAACGCCGCTTTGGCGGCAAAGGCAAACTGAACATAACGGAGCCGTCAAGGCTCCGTTTTTGTGAGAGATGCACTTTGTCATCTTCAAATTGTCGATTAATTTACACGCCACTTACTTTCCCCGCGCTTCGTCGCGATAAAGTGCTGCCTAGCTTATTCCCTATAAAAAATAAAAAGGATGTTTGATGTTCCCTTTTCCGCGCCTTAAGAAAGCCCTTATCTTGCCCATCTTACTCTCGTCTCAGATTGCTTTTTCAGCGGATGTTGGGGATTTTTGGGAAACACCTCAACACGGAGGCAACGTCTTTAATCGGCTTCCAGCCAGCACCGAACTGTATTCAGACCTCTCTGCGTACAATGCGTCTTGGGTACGCATTGCGTATGACAAGTGGCCTTCAGAAAGTCGAGATTTTTTGCTAGGTGACGCAGACGACTATCAAGGTTTGGTGCCAGCGGATCTAAAAACGTTGAAAGGCGAGATTCAGCGAGCAGGTGACGCAGGGCTTAAAGTGGTCATTTCCCCGTTGTCTCTGCCGGCATATCGTTGGGCGCAGAACAACAATGGAAAATTTGATGGTCGTTTATTTTCCGACAAGGCTAATTGGGAGAAAGCGGCGGCTTTTTGGAAAGACCTCGCGAGTGAACTAAAGGACAGTCCTCACGTTGCTGCCTATAACATCATCAATGAACCTGCGCCTGAGAAGCAAAGCTCATTAAAAGAGCACGCTTCTGCTTCAGAAATGAAAGACTGGTATGAAAAAGTAAAAGGCTCAAGTCGAGATCTACCTGCCTTTTATGAGCACATTGTCGCGGCGATCCGTGAAGTGGATAGCAATACACCTATCATGGTGGATGCCGGTTGGTATGCGGCGGCCGACAGCTTCAATTATTGGGAAAAAACGCTAAGTGATGACAAGGTGCTGTATAGCTTTCATATGTACGAACCCTATGAAGTGACAAGTGCACCAAACCTTCGTCGTGACGTTCCTTTGACGTATCCAGGCAATGCACCGTTTGGTGACAATCAATCGATGCGATGGGACAAGGCTCAAGTGGCTGAATACCTCAATCAACCTGTTGAGTGGGCGAAAAGTGTGGGTTTACCAACGAACAAGCTAGTGGCGGGAGAGTTTGGCTGTGCGAGGAAAGTGGACAATTGCGCTGCCTATTTGATGGATGTGATAGCAGCACTGGACGCTAACCAGCTTCATTGGGCATTTTACAGTTTCCGAGAAGATGCGTGGGATGCGATGAATTATGAGTTAGGCACAAAGGGCAATGTCGGCTGGAAGTATTGGCAAGCGATGGAAGAAGGTAAGCCAGACCCAACCAAGTACTCATCCTCGGGGCTTTTCTCGATCATTCAGCAAAAACTCTAGCCTTATGCACCGACGCTGTTCATAAGCGGCACTAAGAATTTATGAAATGAGCGGTGTGATTTGATAATCACACCGCTTTGTTTTTCTCAGCATATAGAGAAGGCAAACAAGTAGCGCATATTTCTTAAAACAGCAATAAAACTGCCATTTTTCTTTCATCAATTCAGACGATGATGCCCGCATCTGATTGAAATGGAACTCTTATGAAAACCTCTCTTTTGTTTGCAAGCCTGTTACTTAGCTCTACCGCTTTTGCCGCTACCCAGTTTGAGCAAATCGATACCTATACGGTGAAAGCGAGCCACGACTACCTGTCAGATATTCCTGCACAGAATGCGAACGGCACCATCAATGCCATTATCGAGATCCCGACAGGTACCAATGAAAAGTGGGAAGTGAGCAAGCGTGACAGCTCAGTGATCAACTGGGAATTTAAAAATGGTCAGCCACGCATTGTGCATTACCTTGGTTACCCGGGTAACTACGGAACTATCCCAAGCACGGCATTGCCAAAATCTTTGGGTGGTGACGGCGACCCGTTAGACATTCTTGTATTGGGTTCAGCGATGGAGCGCGGTAGCGTGGCACCAGTGCGCGTGATTGGTGGCCTTAAAATGTTGGACGGCGGTGAGCAAGATGACAAGCTGATTGCTGTGCCAGTTGTTGAGCAATCACCATTCAAGGACATCGAATCGGTAGAGCAACTTCAAAAAGCGTATCCGGGTGTGGTAGACATCGTCAAAACGTGGTTTGCTAATTACAAAGGCCCAGATGGTGGTATGGAAATAGAGGGTGTAATGTCAGGTGAAGAAGCACAGAAAGTGTTGGAACAAGCCATTAAGCACTTCAAAGCGTAATCCTGAAACCGTCAGTTAGTCGTCAAAAAGCTCGGTATAACAGCCGAGCTTTTTTGTGATCTTTAAATATACGTGACACTGTCACCTATTGTTTCATCATGTTCTAACTATGAGCCAGATTTTTTACCAATAACTGCCATGCTTGAGCGTATTCGTTGAACGAACGCTTCCTGATTGCGCGAACTATGAGGTTCAAGAAAACCCGCCTTTCAACCCATGTGCTGCAATTTTGCAAAGTATGATTGTCTGGCTGTCCGCGTTCTGGAATTGGCGTATCGTGCAGTTACGTTAAATCATACCTCTCGCACCTCAGCGAAGATGGGGGAAATCATGACTCCGCAAGAACAGGAACTCATTCAAAAACTGGCTGACAAAATGCGTTCGAACCAAAGCAACGCCAAAGATCCAGCCGCTGCCCAACTCATTCAAGAAGCCATAGCGTCGCAGCCAGACATTGTCTACCGTCTGACCCAAGTCGCGCTTGCTCAAGAGGTGGCTCTGAAGGAAATGAAAGAGCGCAATGACTACCTGCAACGCAACGCTGATTTCTACAAACAAGAATCAAGCCGAGGTAGCTTTAGCAAAATGTTTGGCGGTGACAGAAATCCACCACCACCGCCACAACCAGCGTATAGACCAAGTGCGTTTGGCGGCTTTATGCAAACCGCAGCGGGTGTTGCCGCAGGTATGGTAGCGGGCAGTGCTCTAAGCCATCTTTTCTTTGGTGGCGAACATATGGAGCCGACCGTTGAAGACATCACCAATAACACGATCATTGAAGATCCAAATGATGCGAACGTTGACCAGCAAGATGCCTCTCAGGATCCGGGTGATGATTCGCAAACCGATACTGCGAGCACGGATACTGACAGCGGTGGCAGCTTCCTAGACGGTACCGACAACTACACCCAAGACTATACAGGTGGTGGTTGGAGCCAAGGTACCGGCTTTGATGATTCGAATACGGGTTTCGGCGATTCTGGCTTCGACGATGGTTTTGCCAACAACGATGATGATCCAAGTCGTTACGGTGGTGATGATGGGGCGTTTGGAGGCGATGACAGCGACTTTGGTGGGTTTGACGACGACAGCGACTCTTGGTAACTGCACCTACAGAGGGACGCCGCTGTCATAACCCCAGTCAATCTCGCTCAATCCTGCATCTTTAGATAGTTTGGGTATATAATCACAGCAGTTTTTAATCGCGGGCAGTCTTATATCGCCCGCGAGTATTCGAGGTGAAAATAATGAAAAAAGCCATCACTGCTGTGCTTCTTGTTACCGCGCTTGCGGGTTGTGAAGAAGCAAACAAAGCGATCGACCAAGCGCAGGAAGCGGCAACCAAAGCGGTTGATACCATTCACGAGCAAGTGGAATCTGTTGATCTGAGTGCACTGAATCTCGACCAATTTGGCGATGCTGCTGATTCAGCAAAAGAGCTTGCCGAGTCTGTTGAAGAAGCGATGAACGTAGACTTCAGCAACCCAGCAGCACTGGCTGAAGTGAAAGAACACGTTTCTAACGCTTACAGTTGCTTGGTGGACGCAACCTCTGAATCCACAGCAGAAAAGCTGATGGACAAAGTGATGCAAACCATCACCAATGAAGAAGCGCAATCTTTGCTGGAAAAGAGCATTGAGAAAGCGAAAGACGCGAAAGAGTGTGTGATGTAATCACTGCTTCGTTTGAATAGCCCGCGCTTGTCGCGGGTTTTTTTATGCCTAAATCTAAGGATTATTGAAACGCGACATCATCAAAAAATGCCACGACCGAGACGGCAGGTCTAGATAAGCGGCGGACATCCACCCTGTGTTTGGTCGGAATCAAAGGCAGTGAACTGAAGTTTCGGCATCCAATCATCATGTAGAGGCAATTTGAGAGCGAATTTCGTTCACAATCTACATTAAGAACAGAGCCAGGAGATACCAGTGTAAAGGCACTTTCATCAACATGGTCAGGCAGCATCCAGCTTTGATCATAGTGCTCATGGTAGTGAATGGGATAGCGCAATACCCGGATGCCTGAAATATAAAATGATCTACCGCCACAAGAGAGTTAAGCTGCTCTTTGACGGGCGTTAAGCTCCTGAGTAGCTGACTCATTCCGTCTTGTAATTCGGCTGAATTGTTTACGCTAACCGTTCGTTTTCCCATGTTGGGGCGAGATATATTGGTTAGCCGTGAGGCCGGGTGCGTCAAACTGGGTTTTAAATCGAAGATGTCGTAATCCAACGCGGCATCATCAAGGTTACTTTCTCTTATCTCATGTTCCATCAAGCTTGCCGCAGGCGTGGCAAGTTGCCTGAAGGTGGTCAGGTCTGGCAAGGAGAGAAAGGTATTCAATGTATGCGCGTCGATAATGCTCACCAATACATGTAATAGTAATCGCCCACGCGAATGAGATGCCCCTGAAGCGTAATGCGGTAATCACTCTCGCTATTACTGTGCGAGCGGCCGATACGGTGAAGCACCAACCCGTTTTGAATCACCATAGAACCAACCTTAAGCACTTCTCTGATCGGATCGGGGTGCTCTGCAATCCAATCTGTAATGCTGTGATGTCGCAAGTCAGCGTAAGTTTTGTTCCACCATTCAAAGTCTCCGCCTTTTTCGGGTAGTTGCAGCACCAAGGTAAACGAAAGTGGCGGATAAGCTTGGTTCCAGACACCTTTCCAACGAAGTGGCAGAAACTGCAAGTCAAAGTGACCCATCAGGTTGGTTGGCTCAAGCGTGATGCTTGAACCGTGGAAAATGTGAAAGCCGGGAAGCGCGAGATCGTCGTCAAACAGCACAGGGGAAGAAAGGTATTGAGAGAATACATATTTCAGCAGTTCTAAAATATCACTGAAGTTATCTCTCAATATCTGGTTCGTCACCATAGCGGAGTCATAGTAGGTGGTTTGAACGTCGCAGGAGTGATTGGCATCGATATACGATGCCGTTCCCAGGGTGTAGAAGCCTCCGGTTTCATTGTTGTGCTCCGAGCGAGATGTCCACGCGCTTCGGAGCGAGAAGAGCTTGTCGACAAGGCGCGCACAGTCGGGTGGAGAAAGCAGGGTTTCAGACAAGACTTTCATTGTTTGAGGTACTCGACCAATGCTTTGGTCAGTTGAAAGTCAGTAGGGCGGTCGAAAGGCGTAAACGCAGGCATGGGATTGACTTCCAGACACCACCACTTTCCGTCGTCATCGACGATAAAATCCCAACCAGACAGGAGCATGCCAAGCTTTTTCGCAGCGGCAACGAGTTGTTGTTCGAGGTGCTCAGGTAGCGCAATCTGTCTGCCATCCAAAATTGGATTACTTTCGTCAACATGCCGGTAGTCGATATGCCTTCCAGCGATCTCTAGGGCATGGCAGAGCTCATCCAGTACATGCACTCTGACATTCACGCCTGAGATAAATTTTTGGAGGTGTACTGGGCCGCTATAGCTATCACTCAACAGATCGTCGGCGAAGACTCTTCGACATCTGGCGCGCACCCCGCAGATCGTTTTTGCGACCACTGGATGTTCGCGGGCAAACGCTGCAAGGTTCGCCTTGTTCATGCTGGTAAAGGTATCTGCAACGTTAAAACCCAGCTTAATGAGTTCCGCTTCATGGAGAGGTTTTGAACCGTTATGGATGATGTCTGCGGGCGGATTAATGACGCGTCCTTTAATGGAGGAAAGCCAGATTTGTAAGCCTTTGTTGGTGGACATCAAATCCAAGTCATTCGATTCATTCTCCCCGGCAATTCGACCAACATCGACAATACGGCAGTAGTAGTTGTCGCTGTTTTTTAAGTGAAAGTCTCGGCCGTCGGAGAGAGTAACGTGCGCGTGGCCTTCGGGTGAGACATGAAATTTCCAATCTTCAATCAGCCACGTATCAATAAAGCGCTCTGGGTCGCTGTATTCGTTGACCTTAGCAATCACGGGGTCGGTTGACGGTCCAATGATCCAATAATCGCTCATGCCGCCTCCTTGGAAAGGTAGGAAACGATAAGTGCAGCCAAATCGTTGATAATGATTTGGTCATTGTATTTGGGCGGGTAGGGATCGACGTCGATAAGCTGAAACTTACCGTCAGGGTAAATCAGATAGGAAAAGCCCACCATGTCTGTGTTGTAGTGTTCAAATAACGTTTTGGTCGCTACCTCAATGCCTTTAATGGTTTCTGGATAGTCTGTCAGAAGACCCGTGTCTTGCGAGTAAAGTGGTGATGTTTCCCCTGCCACGCAATACTGATGGCACTCAATGGCGTCATCACTTTTTAGCTGGGATGCGGCGCGAAAGGCATGGGGCGTGTCCGCGCGAGGGTAAATGCCAAAATCGATCAGAGACTGCACATAGAGGTTGCTGCACTCGCTCGGCAGGGAGTAGGTTTTAGAGCATAAATATTGGTCGCGCGCTTCGTGCATGACGCCAAGATCCAGCCCACTCTTGGGAATAAATGCGTCGATGTTTGCTTTAAACCCGTAGTCTCCAATCTTGCGAGACGACATCAAATTAATCGCCGAGCAGGCGAGGGACCAATACTCGGATAGCATAAACGCTTCGTCCGATTCTGGGTCTTCTGCTCTTGGCACGACAGGGCGAAAAAACAACGGCGTGTCCGGGTAAACCCTTGCTCCTTGTTCATTGACAGCAATTTCAACCGACTCGCAATAATCCTTGAAAGAAAGCATATCAAAGGGGATAGACTGCTTCGAAAGCACAGAAATAATGCTTCGAAGCAGCAAGTCGTTTTCGTGGCAAACGAGCGTAATTTTACTCATACAATAGGCTTGTCCTTCAGGGTTCTAGCCTTGATGAAGTCCTTCACTTCTTTGGCCTTCACGGTATCAATGCTGTTAATGTCACCGACTTCGAGTTTTTGGAGGCCGCTTGAGGTCACGATAGGTGGCAGTGTGACGCCAAATCGACCCAAATCCGTGCCGTCGGAGTCGTCTTTGCCCTCTTTCCCTTCCTTACCCTCTTTGCCTTCTTTTCCATCTTTACCTTCTTTCCCTTTATCAGAGCTGTCCTTTCCTTCTTTGGAGTCTTTGCCGTCCTTGCCTTCTTTGCCTTTGTCGGAGGTGTCTTTACCTTCTTTTCCTTTGTCAGAGCTGTCCTTTCCTTCTTTGGATCTTTACCGTCCTTGCCTTCCTTTCCTTTATCGGAGCTGTCTTTGCCCTCTTTCCCTTCTTTAGAATCTTTACCCTCCTTGTCGTCTTTGCCGTCCTTACCCTCTTTGCCTTCTTTCCCCTCCTTACCTTCTTTTTCTTTGGCTTTATCGCCGCCGTCTTTCACACCTTCTTTTGAGTCTTCTTTGGACTTGTCGCCGCCATCTTTACCGTCTTTGCCTCCGTCCTTACCGAAGACCTTAAAGTCGGTATCTTCCATGGTGTCTTTCAAACCATCTTTACCGTCTTTTTTGACCAAGCCACCGTCTCTGCCTGGTACTGGACGTGGGCCAAACCCATCGTCATCAGGCAAAGGCGTTAAGCCAACACGAGACTCAACCAACTTATCGATAGTTTCCTGCCTCTTTTCGAGCTGCTTCCGCAAAACGGGAACACGATCTTCGGCAGGGATAAAAGGCTGCAGGAACGTAAATTCGTTAGGCATGTTAAGACTCCTTCCCTTGGGTAATGAGGTTCAACAATTTCCCAACGTGGATCCCATTGATAATGAGACCAGACACGTCACAATTGACCATCACAGTGCCTTTCAATGAACAGTTCTCAAACACCACGCTATCGAGTGAAGACCCCGAAATGGCCATGCCATCTAAGTCCCCTCGGTTGATGCGCGCGTTAACCATGGAGATGCGATCCATCAGGGTGTCATCAAAGTCGATTTCAGTGAGAGAGGAACTCTTGAGCGATGTGTTGGTGATGAGCGAGTTGGGCCCAAGCGGAATTGGTTTCGTAGACATCTCGTCAGCCTCTTTTGCAACGTCGAATTCAAAGCTCTGGTGCACAGCTTCCGCTGTCGGAGCAACTTACAGTTCTTGAAAATCTTGCACGTAGAGCAATCTGAGTAGGAGATAAGTGTGTATCAGTAAAGCAATTCACCTAGTAGCAATATTGATACTTTGAGGGGATTTGATGATTTGGGAACAAAGCTGTTTCTAACCCTGCAATTTGACGTGGTCGATACAAGGTCGACCCATGCTGAAAACGAGATGGTTTCAGTGGAGCAGCCAAGACTCCGGACGAGAACATGGGTGAGTTATGGCGTTTTGTATCAGCAAACCGAGATTTATCCGGCTGTAACACGTAAAATGTAAGCATCTGATTAAGTGAAAACACCGCATGCAAACCGACGCTCATACTCACATCGACATCCCATTCAATTTCCGCCATACCTGTTGGTTTTGTGGGGAGCCATCTTCGAGAAGCTTCCATTTTCCACGCAGACCGAACAAAAACGTTGAACATCCTTTGCTGACGATCCCTGCTTGCAAAGAGTGTGACACTATCAAATATGCGCGCGATGTCTCTTCAATCTGGCGTTTACGAGCAGTATTAAACAAGCTCTGATCTCCAAATACACCAAGCATTTAGCAATTGGAATCAACTGGACAGAAGAAGAACTTCAAGACAGTGAGTTTTCAGGCTCAATTTTGGGTGGTTTTGGTGAAAGCGCGTGGCAAATGTACGAAATTGCCAAAGAGCGCGTGGCGTTTCAGGGCTGGCCACTCAGCGTGAATGGTGTCCCGCTCTATGTTTTTGATGATACCAGTGGCTTTGATTTTGAAGGAACACGATATTCGTCTCTCTCGGCGTGTATTGATTTCTTCGTGGAAGCAACAGGTGTTGACAAAGATCTTCTATCACAACTCGTTGAAATTGTTACACCTGAGCGATTTGATTATGCACTCAAAATCGCAACGCTGAACAAACGCATCTCCTTTGCCAGACGTACGCAAATTATTGATGATGTCACCGAACAAGAAGCCGAGAAACGCGAAGCGGAACTGAACCGCAGTGCGATCGCGCATTCGATTGAAGAGGTGTCGGTATCAGGTGCGGTTGCCCCCATTTTTGCTATTCAATGGGCAATCGAGAAGGGCGTCAAAACACTCGCAGAGCTGTGTCCTTTAGAAGATGACTATTTTGATGACTTTCAGCACCTTGGCGGTGCGGCCGCGTTCGCCTCATACAACGGACTTCAGCTTTATCTGCAAGCGCGTGAAGACGCGGAGTGGGTTGATGAAAACGACCCGAATAGGGATTTGTGGGTGTGACCATGTGGCACTGAGTAAGCAAAGGCAGTGACCAACTAACACTTTGTTTCTAACAAAACATCCAACCCACACTAAGAATATTGCTATTTTGTAACCAACGGTAACGCAATTGAGTGCCGAAATGCTGGCTCAAAACTGCGATAAATGTGCTAAATATTTGTTTTCATTGTCGTGATATCAGCATGTTGGCAAGTGAACACCTATGCGTTCGTGGAGTATTTCGCATTATTGGCTGGACGGTTTTCATTGAGCGGCTCTATACTGCGCTTCCTGTTTTTACGTTAGGAATACTTTGTGGACCCCAACTCTAGTCGATTGTGTAACCCCTTATTGGCTTTCTTTGACCAAGGGAGGACACAACAATGATTGATACCCTTCTAACTCTGCTGTTCGGCATTTTCTTCATTCTGGTCATTATTGCGGCAAACGGTTACTTCGTTGCGCAAGAATTCGCGTACATGGCAGTGGACCGCGCTAAGCTCGCTACTCTAGCAGCGACTGGCGACGAAGCCGCTAAGCGTGCACTCGCCGTGACGAAACGTACCAGCTTCATGCTTTCCGGTGCGCAGCTGGGTATCACTGTGACTGGCCTTGTTTTGGGCTTTGTTGCTGAGCCTCTAGTCGGTCAATCTTTGGGCGTTCTATTGCAGGGCTTCGGTTTATCTCTTGAATCAGGTATTGCCATTGGTACCGTCATTACACTTGGCGTGGCGATGGTTGTTCAAATGATTCTGGGTGAGCTTTACCCGAAAAACCTTGCGATTGCGAATGCTGAGCCAATGTCTCGCATTTTGTCTCGCTCTACGCTGATTTACATGTCTGCCTTTGGTTGGATCATCAGCTTCTTCGACAAATCCGCAAACCTGCTTCTTCGCGCAGTTCGTATCGAACCGGTTCACGATCTCGATGTGAGCGCATCAGAAGAAGATTTAACCCATATTATTGCTAACTCGCGTGACACCGGTGACTTGCCTGTTGAGCTGTCACTGATGATGGACCGTATTCTGGACTTCCCAGAGCGCGATGTTGAGCACGCGATGGTTCCTCGTTCACAAGTGGACTGGGTTGAGCCAGAAACCACGCTGACAGAACTACTGTCACTGATGAAGCAAGCGCATACTCGCTACCCAGTTATCAACGATGACGACGCGCCGGTAGGTGTTGTGCATTTGGCTGATGTGCTGGCGCACTTGGAATCAGGCAGTGCCGAGGACACAGTGTCTTCTGTGATGCGTCCTGCGACGGTGCTGCCGACTTTGATGTTGCTGCCTGACGCACTGAACCAACTTGTGACCTCAACCAACCAACTTGCTTGTGTTATCGATGAATACGGCGGCTTTGCGGGCGTATTGACGATTGAAGACTTGGCAATGGAAATCGTCGGCGAAATCACCGACGAGCATGACACTGACGGCGCAGATGCTGTTGTGTCAGAAAGTGACAATGTTTGGTTGATGGAAGGTGATGTTCACGTCGACGAAGTAGAGCGTGCGATTGGTTACGATCTGCCAAAAGAAGATGTAGAAACCATTGCTGGCTTGCTGATTTCAGAGCGCGGTGCGCTGCCAGCTGAAGGTGAAACCGTTAATATTGAGCTGCCTATCGACCATCTGAACTGGCAGCAGGTGAAGTGATTTCACGTCACCTTGAGGTGAAAGTGTTGCGCATTGAGCGACACGTACCGACCGAGGTGCGTGTAAAACTGGTAGAAACGCCAGTTGTGGAGGGTGAATAATGTACGATCCGTTGATTGTCACCCTAGTGACTGTTGCCCTAATTATTCTTAGCGGCATCTTCGTAATCATTGAGTTCGCATTGCTGGGTGCTCGTCGTCACCGTCTTGAAGAGATGGCGATTGAAAGCGCGTCTGCCCGTGCTGCATTGCGCGGTATGAATGACCTGACGCTGATGCTGGCGGGTGCACAGCTTGGTATTACCTTCTGTACCTTTGCATTGGGTGCGGTAACGAAACCGGCTGTTGACCATTGGGTTGGCCCTGTCTTGCTTGCTATGGGTATGCCCGATTGGGCTGCTGGTGGTGCCGCATTCGGTTTCTCGCTGTTCGTGGTGACCTTCCTGCACTTGGTGGTGGGTGAAATGGCACCTAAGTCATGGTCTATCGCGCACCCTGAGAAATCAGCATTGGCAGTGGGTATCATTGCTCGTGCATACGTGTGGCCTTTGCGCCCGTTGCTAAACTGGATCAACCGCATTGCTAACCGTTTGGTGAAAGCATCGGGTGTTGAGCCAGTTGAAAGTGCAGCGGTTGGTGGACAGGATATTGATACCATCCGCCAATTGGTTGAGCACTCAGGCAAGGTAGGTACGCTGAAGCCTGATACGCAGCGTCAGCTTTCTGGCCTGATTGATCTAAGCTCAATCCCAGTTGAAACGCTGGTAACAGAAGGCCAGGTGACAGTGCATGTCGATAAGAATGCGACTGTGGCAGACGTACGTGCTGCTGCAATGACGTCAGGACACCTGCGTATTCTGCTGTGCGGCAAGAAAGGAATTAAGCCTTTGGTTGTTCACGTGCGTGATACCTTGTTGGAACCTGCTGACCGACCTGCACGTGAATTGGCACGTAACGCATACGTGCTTGATTCTAAAACCCCGGTATACGAAGCACTTGCACGCATGCGCGAAGCCAGCGTTCAGCTTGCTGTAGTAAGCAAAGACGGAAAAATGGTGGGTGTCGTGACCTTGGCAGACATCATCAAACGTGTATTGCCAACCTCGGCGACTAACGACGCGGCGTAACGATATTCTTGGTGTCAGAGACTCTCTGACGGTCAGATCAAAAACGCCACCCTAGGGTGGCGTTTTTTTATGGCGATTAAAGCTTTGGCAGTGTTGCCCAAATTGCTGCCAGCATTTCGCTACCGAATGCGGCACTGCGTTCTGGCGACCAGCCGTAGACTTCATCTGGCTGGTTGTTGTGATCCTTAAATGGCATTTCAACCGTGTAAGACAAACACTTGAACTGTTCAGCGACCCAGTTTGAACCCACAGTCAGGTTCGCAGTGCCCGGTGCACTTTTCGGATAACCGTGTTCGTCTTGGAACTCTGGTGTAATGGTTAGCAGTGCTTGTTTGAAGTGTTCTTCAAGCGCAGCAAAATCTTCATCGTAAGAAGGAATACCTTCACTACCCGCAACGAAGTTGTATGGGATCGCTTCATCGCCGTGAATGTCCAAGAACATATCAACGCCCGTTTCTAGCATGCGCTCGCGAACGTAGAACACCTCTGGGCTGCGTTCAACCGACGGCGTTTGCCATTCACGGTTCAGGTTTGCGCCCACTGCATTGTGGCGCAGGTGACCACGAATACTGCCATCTGGGTTCATGTTTGGCACAACGCGGATTACCGCATTATCAATTAACGCCTTACCCACGGTGTCAGTATCATCCAACAGGCGCATCAACAGGCCTTCAATGAACCATTCAGCCATGCTTTCGCCTGGGTGCTGACGACCGATAACCCATATGTTCTTCTTACCTTCTGCTGGCTCACCTATGGTCAGCAGGCTCATGTCATTACCGTCTAGGGTTGAACCTAACGTTTCTAGCTGACAGGCGTAATGCATCTGTGCATTGTGCAGCAGATCTTGGTGGCGGTCATACGAGTAAGGCGCGAAGTACGCAAAGTACATTGAACTTTGCTCTGGGATAACAGAAAAACGCAGGTTGTCGCCATCAAACTCAGACGGAATACGGAACCACTCGTTGCGGTCGTAAGAAGCAACCACATCGTAATCTTGCCAGCCTTCGGGGTAGGCGGATTTAGCAAGGTTTTGCAGTGTGAACTGATGCAGCTCTTGTGAGTGGCTTTCCAAGCGGAAATGGAACCACTGCGCGATATCGGTATTGTTGTCGGCAGGGATAGTGAGCTGAATGCTGTCTGGTGATTCAGCGGAAACAACATGGATGTTTCCGCTGTCGAAATTGCTGAAAATTTTCATTTTACTGGACTTTCTATCGAGGATTTCCCATCACAATAGCATAGCTCTCTTGTGATGCGAGCGATGAAAGCTGAATTAAATTACTAACCAATCAATACACTAGATTACTTCTTCATCAGTTCGCACATTTCCGCCGTCAGCTCCTCTTTCGCCTGAGGATAGGTTCTCAAAAGGATTCTCAACTGCTGCTTTGCCATCTCGGTCTCGTCGTTATCGATCAGTATCTGGATGAACTTTAGTTTTGCCTCAATCTTAGAATGGATTTCGGCTTCACTGAGCACTTCCACATCATGTTCTGGTGCACGTGAGAATCGTTCAAAGGTTTCCGCATTTGAACGCGCCTTCATTTCCACTTTTGGTGGCTCTGGCAACGCAGCGTCAGCGGGGGCTGTATCCATCATCATTTCGGCTTCAAGAGATTCTTGAATCACCGCAGGCTCAGTGGAAAGCGGTTTGTCTGCCCATTTCCACGGTGCAAGAATGGCAACAAACCCAACGGTTGCTGCAATGCCCGTGATTTGCCACCAAGGGTATTTAGCCAGCTGTTTGCTTTGCTTTTCGGCATAGCGAATAATGCGTGCATCTATAAGCTCGGAAGCTCTTCATTTGCGCCGTCTTTGTAGAGAGCGATAATGTCGTCATCGGAAAATTGGCGTGTCATTCTCGGCTCCTAGCTTTTTCGTCAGGCATTGCCTTAGTTGGTCAAGAGCATAACGAAGACGTGTTTTCAGTGTTTCAGGTTTCGCATCAACAATGTCGCATATCTGTGCGGGCTCAAAGCCTGCTTCGTGACGAAGCAAAAACGCTTCTCTTTGTTTAGGTGCTAATAAACCCATGCAGTGCTTGAGTGCCGATTGCTGACGTTCGGCCGGGTTGTCAGGTTGTTCCCAAGCGTCATCGGTATCAAGTTGGGCGCGATAGTCTTTTTCTGACTGCTGCTTACGATACTCATCAATCACGATGTTATGGGCGATGCGATATAGCCAAGTTGTAAATTTGGCGGAAGGCTCGTAGGACGAACGCTTATCGACAACACGAAACCAGACATCTTGAAAAAGCTCTTCTGCCCTGGATTGTTGCGATACGCCAAGCTGTCGCAGCACATAGCGATAAAGTGGCGCACGATGGCGACGGTACAAGGCATCGAATGCACCTTGGTCACCCGCACTAAAGTTGAGCATAAGCGTTTCGTCTGTGTCGTTATTCATTTTTATCTTTAAACAAGGAGCGACAATTCGTCGCCCCTAAAAAACGCCTTATCGAGAATCGCCTTATAAGTTTTGTGCAACTTCCACCATGCGAATGAATTCGCCGCGGTCGTTGTAAGGGTCGTCACCTCGGTTATCACGCGCAATGGTGGCGATCTGCGCATAGGATAAATCATTGAGGTACTTATTATCCTTCAGTTTTTGCGCGAATGCCGCAACAGATGTGGCAAATTGAAAATCACTGCTTGCTTGGGCGAAGGCACGTTTCCCATCTTTATGGTTTACCACGGTTTTCACGAGCTTGCTGGTGTCCGACTCAGGCAATTTATAACGCACTTTCACTTGTGCCAGTTCATTTTGATGCAGGTTAGGTTGCGTTAACCCTGTTTGCGTTTTTTGATAGCGCAGATCGTCGATTTGCCCTTTATCACCCACGTAGGTGACCTCATAGATCGCAGTGACAGAATGGCCAGCACCAATCTCACCTGCATCGACCTTGTCATTGTTAAAGTCTTCATCGCGAAGCTGGCGGTTTTGGTAACCAATCAAGCGATACTCTTTGACGACTGCGGGATTAAATTCGATTTGAATTTTTACATCAGAGGCGATGCTTTGCAGCGTGCCGCTCATCTGGCGGATCAGCACTTTTTGCGCTTCATGCAAAGTATCGATGTAAGCGTGATTGCCATCGCCGATATCAGCAAGCTGTTCCATCATCGCATCATTGTAGTTGCCACGGCCAAAGCCCAATGTAGTGAGGGAAATGCCGTTGTCGCGCTCCGTTTTAATTAAGTTCTTTAGCTCATCGAGATTGGTCATACCCACATTAAAATCGCCGTCAGTGGCAAGAATTACGCGGTTAACGCCATTTTTAATAAAGCCAGATTTCGCTTGTTGGTAGGCGAGCTTAATGCCACTTTCCCCATAGGTGCCGCCACCCGCTTGGAGTTGTTTTAGCGCATTGAGGATTTCTTGTTGGTTGTCGCCTTTGGTGGGTTTAAGCACCACGCTGGATGTGCCTGCATAGGTGACGAGGCTAACCGTGTCATCGCCGCTGAGTTGTTTCGTCAGCATCGACAGGCTTTGTACCAGCAGTGGCAGCTTGTTTGGCTGTCCCATTGAACCGGATACATCGACAAGGAACACAAGGTTGGATGGTTTTCGTTCATCGCTTGGTATGTCATAGCCTTTGAGAGCCACACGCAGTAACTGACGGTCTTCATTCCATGGAGACGGAGCAAGCTCTGTTTGCACGGAAAATGGCTGAGCAGTGGAGGTTGGTACCTCGTAGCCGTAATCAAAATAGTTAATAAACGCTTCTTCACGAATCGCATCGGCAGGCGGCTTTTGCCCCATATCGAGGTAGCTTCGAATGTTGGCATAGCTGCCAGTGTCGACATCGATAGAGAAGGTAGAGAGTGGCTGCTCACTGACGAGCTGAACACCGTTGCTCGGCGTCGGTAAATAGCTATCGCGATTAGGCTGAACCACCATCATGTCGTGAGCAGGCATACCAATCAGGGCGCGTTTATTGGTTGGGGCAGCGGCATAAAAGACTTCTGGTTGGCTTGCGGGAACGCGCTGAACCACGTCGCGTTCTGCTTGAATTTGTAGAGCGTCTTGTGAAGCTTTTTCTTTTACTTCCGTTTTCACTGTGTGTTGTTGAGGCTGATTTGTTTGCTGTGAAGTGGCTGGTTTATCCGAACAGCCAGAAACCAAAATCGTGCTGATAAAGAGTGCAATGGTAGTTTTACGAAGTGTCATGATTCATCCCTTCTTCGAAAATACGAGCCTGATATAGGACTCGAATCGTTCTGTTTGGAGTTACAAACGTGCGGGGAAGGAGAAGGGGTGAAAATTTTTTGAAGTTTTTTGAGGGGGTTGGATTTGTATTAGGAAGAGATAGATGAGGGTCTAGCGGATTTTGAAGGATGGAGCGAAGTGTTGAGTACGTTTGAACCACGGTCAGTAGGATTGATTCGCGGAAATGTACGATGAAAAAATCACGGCTAAACCTTGGTTTCTTGTTGTCGTTTTCTAACAATTTCCTCGAACAACAATAGGCCCCACTTGGGCAACTTCTTTTAGGTATCTCACCATGCTTTGAAGTGTATAAATCGACACGCTGTATTCTGCTCTGAACGCTTCATCTGCGATGCGTTGATTTATAATAGGCATAAATCAACTGATAGAGCTTAAACATTCTCTCCAATTAGAAGCGATTTTAGGTAACTGGTTTTCATTCGCTATATGGTAAATTAATGAAAGTGATCGTGGACTAGTCGGGCTTCCCATTTTTGGCTTAAAGGGTAAGTTTTCTGTTAGCGAGTTGTTACTAACTTCGTGTTTAAAGTTCTGGGTGTATGCAATATTTTTTACAGTGGCTTTTTGTTACAAAAAGAAATTACTTTAATGTCTATTTCTGGTCGTTTTTGTTTTTGTTTTTATTTTTTGTCTCGCATTGGATTTTCTATGTGCCGCCCACATTAGTTACTTATGTATATGATAGGTTTCCAGCTGAGGACATTTATTGTGCACAGAAAGGAGGTAATCGTAAGAGAACCTATTTGTATTTCAAAAGTGCTTATAGTAAAGAGTCATTTAGGCTCTCACCGCATTCGCTTGAGATGTGCGAGTATCTGATTGACCGTATGTTAGAAGGAAGCTCCGTAGAAGTGACTTACAGTACGATAGATATAGATGAAGTAACTTGGGTATCTAAACTAAAAGTCGATGATCAGACTTACTTTGACGATATGAGAAAGTTTAATTTGTGTGATTACCTTCCCGCAAGGAAGTGCATTCCAAAAGAGGATTAAGCTCATTGAAAAGGCTTAGAAAAGTTGTCCAAGCGTTACTGTGAACCTTCAATATTTTGTCCAATCAAACTCATGGCATGATTGCGTCAAATACTTTGCTAAACGCGACAGCGTAATAATTGTCGTTCCAGTGGCCGTTATAATCCCTATTAATAGCGGTCTTCCTTTGAAATCAGTATCGAGTAAATCCTTATCAAAAGGATGGCCTAGTGAATTGAATTCTCTAAAAATTCACGCTGTAACCTCTCATTGAAAACTTGACTGTTTAGGCATCGCAGTGCTGCAAGCTGCGAAGAGTGAGTGTCCTTTTAGTAGATAGGCACCCAGTAGTATCTGAAACGCAAAGTAGACGAGAAAACAAACATGCCATTAATCAACCAAATCACTGTCTGGAAATTAGAACTGACCAGTCACACCCCTTACTATATGGCCAACGGAAAAACCTGCGTGTCTGTCCCGTCGATTATCATGAGAGTCGATACAGATGAAGGTATATCAGGGTGGGGAGAGGTTTGCCCGATTCCGCACTACTTAGCGGCCTATGCCGATGGTGTCTTGCCTGCCTTACAGAACATGTCAGAAGTACTGCTTGGCACTGAAGCCGTTGGTCCTGAAGCGGTGATGGCCATAATGGATCGCTACTTAATCGGACACCGTTATGCGAAGTCCGTTATTGATATGGCTCTTTGGGATATTACTGCCAAAAAAGCGGACATGCCTTTGTATCAACTGCTGGGTGGTAAACAGACAGAGAAACTGCCGCTTTATAAATCGTTGACCTGCACAGATACCCACACCATGGTCGAAATGGCACTGCACGCCTACAACGAAGGCATTCGACAGTTTCAGGTCAAACTGGGCGCAGAAAATGATTGGGTCAAAGACGTGGAAAGGCTGACTTCAGTGCGGGATGCGGTGGGGCCGGGCCCGCTCGTTTTTGGTGATTGGAACTGCGGGTCGAGTCAGCGTGATGCGATTCGCGCTGCCAGAGCCGTATCTCACCTCGATATAATGATCGAGCAGCCATGCGCAACGCTTGAGAGCTGCAATGTGGTCAGACAGAACTCGGGGTTAGCAATGAAGTTGGACGAAAGTGCCCATGATATCGAGAGCCTTTTACATGCTAATCAGCTCGGTTGTATGGATGCTGCAGCTATTAAACTGTCCAAATTTGGCGGGCTATCAAAAGCACGGCGAGCCAGAGACCTCTGCGAGTCTATTGGAACACAAATGGTCATCGAAGATACGTGGGGAAACGACATAACGACGGCGGCCTCGATGCATTTAGCCACCGCCACAGATTCTCGCAACCTGATGAATGTATGTAATTTGTCTGAGTATGTGTCGCCAAGATTGGATGAAAGCTGTTACCAAACCCAAAATGGTTATGCGACTGTGTCTGATCGGCCAGGTTTAGGGGTGAATCCTGACTTGTCTATTTTAGGTGAGCCATTAGCCATATTGTCTCAATAAAAGCCGCCAGTAGACGTAACAGCGTTGGTTTCGGAAGCTAAAAGTGAACGTGCATTTTTAGCTTCGCTCTATTGTCTTTTTTGTTCATTGAAATATCGCCCTTACATAGCTCTTGCTGCCACAAAGGTCTTCGCTGCATCAAGAGCTTGGTCGTTTTAGGGCAATACCCGCGCCGGCCTTTCTCGGTATTTCCAGCACACTGTGTGCAGCTTGTATTTCATCGACTAAGGCTTGAGTCTTAGCCAAGAAAGGCGCAGCTCTTCGCGCTTTCATATCCATGTGTAGGAGCAAGGTTTCCATGGTTGCCAGTTCATCATGGTTGTCGGCGTGATACATGGTCAAAAAAAGCCTTAGCTTCTTGTTGTCGCTTTCTAACAATTGCCCACGAATAACAATCGGCTCCGCTTCGGCAACTTCTTTTAGATACGTCACCATGCTTTGGAGGGTGTAAATCGACACACTATGTTCTGCTCTGAACGCTTCATCCAAACCAATGTGCAGCATGAAGGCGTCAATGGCCTGACTGAAGGCGACCACGTAATAGGCGTCATTCATATGGCCGTTATAGTCTATCCACGCCGGCAAGACTGGACTTTCGAACAGCGTAATCATTTCACGTGGGGCTGTTTGCGGTACTTCGGCGAACGGGTTTGGCATTTTTCTTTCTCGCGAAAACAAGCTTCCTGATTGGCTCCTATACTAGGTTGAAAATGTCGACACTGTTGATTAAAGCCGCACAGTATTTGATTTTAATCGACAGAATCAGGGAAAGGAGGCAAGGGTGTTTGGCGAACCCTCACGAATGACGGTACAAAAAATTCACTTTCTGCTTTTGCCGGGCTTCTCGTTGTTTGGGTTAACGTCCATGCTAGATCCCTTGCGTCATGCGAATCGCACGCAAGGTGAAGACTTATATGAATGGCAGCTTATTTCAGAAAATGGCGGCTTGATTTCAAGTAGTGACAGCATCGAGATCATGACGCATGCCGATCTTCGTGCGATCGAGAAATGTGAAACCCTCATTATTTGTTCGGGCAGTGATCCTGATGTGGTCACAACACCCGCCGTGTTAGCGTTTATTCGCCAGCAGAGTCATTTTGGAGCTGATATCGGGTGTCAGGATACGGGAGCCTATATTGCAGCGGCGGCAGGTATCTTAGATGGTTATCGCGCAACCATGCACTGGGAAAACTATGAAACGACGCAAGACGCTTTCCCTAACGTCGCCTTCGTTGAAGAGTTGCTCGTCATCGATAGAAAGCGTTTCTCTTGTCCCGGTGCTTTATCTGGCTTGGATATGATGCTCTACCTTATCAAATCGCAATACGGACAAGAGTTAGCCACTCGCGTGGCGGACGAGTTGGTTTATACCCACCAACGGGAACACAGCGAACCTCAACGTCGCTCTTTACAAATCCGCTTAGACAGTCGCAACCCGCATCTCATCGACGCGGTCAATTTAATGGAGCAGAACATTGAAGAGCCGCTACTTATCGCAGAGCTTGCGCAATGCCTTGGTATTTCGGATAGGGAGTTAGAGCGATTGTTTAAACGGCATTTGGCGCAAACGCCTAAAGCGTTTTATCGGCAACTCAGGTTAGAAAAAGCGCGTTGGATGCTGCAACAAACCAACGATAGTGTTACCGCCGTTGCAACAGCCTGTGGCTTTGTTTCCCTTTCCCACTTTACCCGCTGCTACCAAAAACAATTCTCCAAACCGCCGAGTAAAGAACGGTAATTCTCAATCAAATACGCGTGTTCAATATGTCGCAAACAGCGCAATGTGCTTCATTGCGACATTTCTTTGCTTTGGTCTTTTTTGGGTTAATTAGCTTCGAGTTTAGGCAAGGCTGTCGTTTTTAAACGTGTAGTTTTGATAGTGCTCGACGATGAAATCTAGGCATACCCAGTTGTCTCTTGTTTTGTTTAACCCACAAAAGAGCCCTTACGATGAATCAAGATGTCATTATTACTTGCGCAATTAATGGTGCCGGGGATACCGCAGATAAAAACCCAAATGTGCCGATCGCCCCTGAGCAAATCGCCAACTCAGCCATAGAAGCATGGAATGCAGGCGCGGCCATTGCCCATATTCATGTGCGAGATCCTGAAACGAAACAAGGGTCTCGACGTGTCGATTTGTACGCAGAAGTCTGTGAGCGTCTTCGTGCTTCCGAGTGCGACATTGTTATTAACCTGACCGCAGGCATGGGCGGCGATCTTTATGTCGGCCCTGAAGATAACCCAACCGCGTTTTGTCCTGAGACAGACTTGGTCGGGGGGCTTGAACGTCTTGTGCATATTGAAGAGCTCAAGCCTGAAATCTGTACCCTCGATTGTGGTTCCGTAAACTTCGGTGATAACAACCTCGTCTACATATCGACACCTGACATGCTTCGACTGGGAGCCGCTCGCATTAAAGAGCTGGGTGTCACCGTCGAGCTGGAAATCTTTGATACGGGTAATCTTTGGTTTGCACTTCAAATGAGAAAAGAGGGATTGCTCGCTGACAACGCCATGTTTCAGCTTTGTCAGGGTATTCCATGGGGAACACCACCAGATTTTACTCTTTTAAAAGGCATGGTGGACATGCTGCCTGAGAACACCCAATGGACAGCGTTTGCATTGGGCCGAAACCAATTACCTTGGGCTGCGCAATCAGCCCTGTTAGGCGGCCATGTGCGCGTGGGTTTAGAAGACAATTTGTATCTCAGTAAAGGTGTACTGGCGACAAACGGACAGCTAGTTGAGCGCGCCGTAAATATCGTTGAGAACATGGGCGCACGTGTCTTAGCCCTTCTCAAGCCCGCGAAAAACTTAGTTTGCGTGGCACGCAATAGGAGGGAGGTGATGATGCGTCCAAATCCAACTAAGGTGTCAAAAGTTGGCGTGATTGGCACCGGTGTTATTGGTGGTGCGTGGGCTTTGCATTTCCTGCGAATGGGGATGGAGGTTGTTGCTTACGACCCCGGCCCAAACGCAAAAGAGAAGCTTCTTAAAATGGTCGACAATATTTGGCCGACCATTGAAAAGCTTGGTTTAAGAGAAGGTGCGAGCAAGAACAATCTGTCTTTTGTGGACTCCTTGGCGGCATTGGCAAATCAGGTGGAAGTGATTCAAGAGAGCACACCTGAACGCTTGGACGCCAAGCAACAACTGTTCGCAGAGCTTGATGGCATCGTCCCCCCAGAGGTGGTGATCATTTCCAGTACTTCAGGTTTTGCCATGACAGACATGGGAAAGGTACTTGATGCTCACCCTGAAAGATTTGTGGTTGGTCATCCTTTTAATCCCCCTTATTTGGTGCCTTTTTGCGAAGTTTGCGGAGGAGAAAGAACGAGCCAAGAGGTGGTGGATTGGACGGCCGCCTTTTATGAAGCCACTGAAAAACAAGTGGCCAAAATGGACAAAGAGTTGCCGGGCTTTATTGGTAACCGTCTACAAGAAGCACTTTGGCGAGAAGCACTCCACATGGTCGCAAACAATGAATGCTCCGTCGAAGACATTGATAAAGCGATCGCCTATGGGCCGGGTCTGCGCTGGGCCATTATGGGGCATTGCTTAACCTACCATTTAGGAGGCGGACAAGGGGGTATGGCGCATTTACTGGATCATTTCGAGGATGCGTTAGAAGAACCTTGGACACGTCTAAAAGCCCCCAAACTCACCCAAGAACTGAAAGATGACATGGTGGCTGGTTGCTTGGCACAAGCGAATGGTGCGTCCATTGATGAGCTGGTGCAAGAGCGTGATGACTGCCTGATTCTAATTATGCAAACGCTCGAACAATATCGAGCGGAGAAAGGGATTAAGCGCTAATTGCCAGTCATTAAAACGTCTCAGTAACAGGGCGGATTGGTATTTCACACATTTATAGAGGAAGGCATAAAACAATTAAATAAAGCCATTCAATCAAAACCACAGCAATGGAGGATTTGCTGATGTCGTCAAACTCTCAGGACGGTTTTGAAGCCGCTGAAACGATGGCTTTTAAAGCAGAAAGACTTGCCCAAGCCGGGCTGTTTAAAGGTATGCATAAAGGCATGACGATAGTGTCGTCAATCATGGTGCTTTTATTCGTGGCTTTTACGGGCTTCAACACCGACCTAGCCGGGAAGGTATTTGGCAGTGTTCGGTCTTGGATAGAAGTAACATTTGGCTGGTACTACATGGTCACCATCGTTTTTTTGATTGTCGTGTGTACCTTTATTGTTTTTAGTCGGTTCGGTAGCGTGCGATTAGGTGATGATGACAGCCGGCCAGATTTTAGTAACTTCGCTTGGTTTTCAATGCTTTTTTCAGCGGGCATAGGAATAGGGATACTGTTCTTTGGGGTTGCTGAACCCATTTTCTACCTCGACAACAGCGGCGCGTTTGGTTATCCGAATAACCCTTATGCTGACTTGGATGGCGCAGAAGCACTTGGATACGATCGCGCGGTTGATGCGCTTAGAGTGACCTTCTTCCACTGGGGTTTTCACGGCTGGGCCGTTTATGTCATTGTTGGTATGTCGCTGGCCTATTTTGCATATAGAAAAAAACTCCCCCTAGCGTTGCGTTCTGCACTTTATCCCTTTATCGGTGATCGTATATATGGGCCGATTGGGCACATTGTCGATATTTTCGGTGTGTTGGGTTGCGTGTTTGGTGTGGCAACCTCCCTGGGATTAGGCGTGAGTCAAATGTCTGTCGGGCTTGAAAGACTGGTAGGGATCAGTTCTGGCACCTTTACTCAACTCACCTTGATTGCGCTCATTACGCTCATTTCTGTTTTATCTGCTGTCTGGGGTGGGTAAGGGCATTCGAATCATCTCCCAATGGAACATTACTGTCTCGGTTGTTGTGGTGGGTCTTTTTCTCTTTGCGGGGCCGACGAGCTGGGTGTTAGGGCTTTTTGGTGTTGCTGTCGGGGATTATCTCACTAGCTTTATTCAGATGGGGCTTTGGTTTCCTGAAGAAGAAGGTCCGGCGAAATGGCAAAACGGTTGGACGGTGTTCTATTGGGGATGGTGGATTGCTTGGGCACCGTTTGTCGGCGTGTTTATTGCCCGCATTTCTCGTGGCCGAACGTTAAGAGAGTTCGTGATTGGCGTGCTCCTTGTACCGACGGCAATCATCTTTATTTGGTTGGGTATCTTTGGTGGCACGGCACTTTATCAAGAGTTAACCGCCAGCACTGGAGTTGGTACTGCAGGGCTTATTGATTTGGTGAATGCGTGGAATTTGCCTGAGGCGTTATTCGCCAGTGCTGACGGAATTTTTGGCGTCGGTGCATTAGGTTGGATTGTTTCCGCCATGATGGTATTTCTGCTCATGAGTTGGTTTGTCACGTCTTCAGATTCGGGCATTGTGGTGTTAACGACCATTTTGTCGCTGGGGAATGAAGAACCGCCAAAAACCTTCCGTGTCTTTTGGGGGGTGGTTGTTGGCTTGGTTGCCGGTGCCTTGTTAGTCGCAGGTGGCCTGAGTGCGCTACAAACCGCCAATATTGCGGCGGCGTTGCCTCTTAGTTTGGTGATTATTCTGATGACACTAGGGGTGCTCAAATCACTTTTTAATGAAGTGAGTGGCTTGGGGACAGGAGGCAAAAGTGACACGCCATTCGTCAAAGATTAAACAATTTTTTACGAATGGCTGAGCAACGTATGGCTAAGCTTTGGAGAGACGGCAACAAAGGATTGTCGTCTCTTCTCTAGGAGAGCCAATGCAAACGTCGCCATCCTCATCTCAAAATATGCAAAGACCGCTTGTCGCTGATGATGACGGCGTTTTCACCGTCTCTTTTTTGCTGTTACCTGAATACGCAATGGTGTCCTTGCTTTCTGCTATCGAACCGTTGCGGATTGCAAACAGACTGGCGGGTAAGACGCTGTTCCGGTGGCAGTGTTTTAGTGAAGATGGGGAGTCGGTTTTGGCCAGCAATGGTTTGGCACTTCAAGCGTCGATTCCTATCAATACTGCTGAAAAGCCGCGCAACCTTTTCGTTAACGCGAGTTTTCACCCAGAAAAGCACCTTTCCGAACAATCCGTTAAATGGCTGCGTGAACTCAATCGACGCGGTTCTATGGTGGGCGCGTTGGATACGGGTTGCTATTTGTTGGCAAAGGCGAAGCTTTTAGACGGCTTCCCAATCACCCTGCATTGGGAAGCCAAACCGTCCTTTCAAGAACGCTACCCTGAACTTGAAATCAGTGATGAGCTTTTTGAAATTCAGGGCAAACGCGTGACTTGTGCCGGTGGTACGGCCGCAACTGATATGATGCTGCATCTTATCGACACCTATTTTCAGTCAGAATTGGCTATTTTAGTGTGCGAGCAATTGATCAAAAATACGGTCAGAAACCAAGCCGACCCTCAACGCATCAGCCAAGTTGAAAAGCTTAAAATTCACCATCCAAAAATCGTGAAAGCACTGGAATTAATGGCTTCGAATATCGAAAGCCCGCTCACCACGTCAGAACTCGCAGACCGCTTGTCTGTTTCGGTTCGTCATCTCGAACGACTGTTCTTGCAGCACTTGTCTTGCTCTCCGTCCACGCACTATTTGCGGTTGCGGGTAGAACATGCGCGCTACCTCTTGTCAGATTCAGGACTCAGTATCGCGGACATCGCCCTTGCTTGTGGCTTCTGTTCTACGGCGCATTTCAGTCGTCGTTATCGGGCACTTTATGGCACGACCGCCAGCCAGTACCGCTCAGGGATTGAATAGCGTTTACGTGGTTTGCTCGCACCTTCTTCGATTCTCTAGTCCTGCACCTAACCAAGCGTATCCCTTTCCAGCACTCGGATCCGAGAAAGCAGTTCGTCCCGGTCTATGTAACAACCCTGTAAGTGTCTAGAGCCCGTTTTGAGGTCGAATGCATTACGTGCGTGTAAAACCCGACGATTATCAAAGACGATGAGTTCACCACTATTGAGGCGATGAAAAAACTGAAACCTTTCTTCTCGGGTTAACTGAATAAAACGGCGATACGCTTTATACAACGCGAGCGTTTGATGTGCAGGTACATCGATAGGTCCTCTGAGAAAGTTAGCAAGACGAACCTCAACGATTTGGTGATTTTCGTCGACGACGATGGCTGTCCCTCTAAAACGATAATCGCTGTGTTGGTCTTTGTTGTAAAAGGACATGGGAATACTGGATAAGCTGGCAAATTCATCTGGGTAATACTCACGCATGTGTTCGGCGATCTTGAAACCATCGACCAAAATGGATTCACCGCCCTCAGCATCGTTGATCAAGCAATGCAAAAACTGCAGGCCGGGCTGCAGCTCTCTGGTCGGTAAATCCGTGTGCAAAGGTAAACGCAAGTCGGTATAGGCGGCACTGTTTGCATCAGCTTTGGCTTGCACATTAAAGATAGTGCCAAAGTTCGTTTCCCTGATAAAAGAGATCCGGTGTGCCACTTTGATGAGGGTATTTGGCGCGCAATCCACGTCTGTAACCAGTGCGATGCCATAGTCACGTAAGTCTCGCAGCCAAGTTAATAGGTGCTGATCGCTTTGCAGAATGTTGAGATAGGTGTTGGTGGGCAGAGTTTGGTTGATCGCCTCTTTATCCCACACTTTTGCCCGCCACTGTTTGGCTTCACGTGCGCTTTCGCTATAGCAATGGCTGTATAACCAGCCTGGATGATATTGGCTGATGTGGTCAGCATAGTCCCACTTTATCACCAGTCGATTATCCTCGGAGAAATAGGCTTCGAGCGGTCGGATGGTCTCAGGTACATCGCAAATTTCAAAGACCTGCTCTCTGGTGAGCGTGGCGATACATTCTGAACAATGGCAATTGTCTCGAAGCCAGAGGTAATGGTATTCACTCTCATGACCGTTATCCCAAACGATAAAAAGTGACTCGCTTCCTACGCGGAGGTTGAGAGGAAGATGCTTGATGGGGTAGGGGGTAAATGACGCAATTTCTGAATGAGTGCTGGTTACTGTCATCGTACATTCCTAGTATTTACTTCAAAAAGCTGACTTCAAAAAGCTGGTCTCAAAGTGCTGGCTTCAAAGCCCTTGCTTCAATGAGAGTGACGTTTTTAAGCATCTTATGATGAGAATGCAGGATTTCCGTGATACGTAGTCGACGTTATATTGCACCAATCCGACATCTCGTGTGGCGCAGCAAGGGGAATGACGTTTAATTGTGTGGAAGGTGACGCGGGGTTTTAATCTCCCGCAATCACTTTGATTTGAGGCTCTTTATCTTCGACAACAAACGGGTCTTGCCATGACACTTCAAACGCAAACTGGTTATGACCATTTTTCTTTTGTGCTCTGAGTTTGAAATGCATCAAGCCGTCGGGTTGCATGATGATGTCGCCGTTCTCGTCCGAGAAGGTCAACTCACCGCTTTTAAGCCCGTCCGCAACAGAGCGGAGCATATCTGCCAGCATGTTGTTGTCTTGCAGTGATTCATGGCGAAATTTCTTCTTACCACTTTGCATCATGAACGAAAGCTCTGATGTATTCACACTGTTCTTAGCCATGGTTTCTGTCCTTATTTTTCTTCTTGTGGGGAGAACACTTTGATCTTGGAGTGATCACTGCTGATACCAGTGATCGTGCCTTGGGGCTCAATCAAGGTGGCACCAAATCCTTTGCTTTTTAGCCCTTCCTTTCGGCGCGAGTTACAGTCCAACGTAATGTCACACTCGAAATGCAGAAGGTTTTTCCTCATGGCGATTCGCTGACCGCGATGCAGGTTTCTGTGTCCGTGCACAATGGCAAGAATGCCGGCACGACGCGCAGATTTGCTGCCGATGGGCGTCAATGGCATATCCACACTGCGGTATTTGGTGCGGATCATGCTCGACAAAGGACCATAGTAAAACTCAAAGGGGTTACCCAATATCTGTCGTCTAAATTCTTTGTTGATATAGCCAGTTCCGTGCTGCTCCAGCATTGCAGCGGTGCGGTCATCAATACCTGCATGAGTAAAGAGCAGGGAGCCTTTGCGCATGACCAAACGTAGCCGTTGGAAGAACCAGTAAAACTCACCACCTTTTTCCATAAAGAGCGATTGCCAGCAACGTGCCGCGGCGTAAGCCTCCCGAACCGTAAGCCCTTCTTTTTCACAAACTTGAGCAAAGCGTTTGGACTTGTAATGAATTTTACGGACTTCTCTTTCGACCACGTTATTTGGCATCGACCATTTCGCGAGATCTGGAAATTGTTCCCACCAACTATCAGAAGGCAGCATGGCGTCCAAACAGGTTTGCTTGTCGGGAGTTTGGTTCATCGCGCCATCATGCGACAGGTATTCGTCTTTGATTTCACGAAGGAAGGGAACCGCTTTTGCACCCATACGAATGAAGAAGTGGCCGTTGCGTGGGTCATCGGTCATATCCACACTCGTCATGCCGAATAAGACGCGAATATCGTGGTTTCCTGCCAACAGGCGGACACGAGCGCGTTTTTTGAAAAGCAGTTTGAGTGCTCTGAGTAACGCGAGATTACTTGGACCTTTATCGAAGAAATCACCGCCGAATACGAAAGTGGCGGATTTACCAAAAGGTGTCAGTGAGAAATCGTCACTGCCTTCTTTTTTCTCAATACCGCCAGAGGCTACCAAGGATGCCCAAAAGGCATCGGCATCCGCGTGGAGATCGGTGATGAATATGATGGGGCGTTTGGGCCATTTCCAACTTTGTTTGGCAACCCAGTTTCGAATCGCAGGCTCTAATGCCTTTTTCCCTTTTTTGCGCTGACGAAGTGCATGTTTATTACCACTCAGCCAGCTTACGCGCTCCTGCGCCAGCGTGGCATCGATCTGCTTGTAAAGTCCCATTCCGGTTAATCCATTTCCTTTTGTCCTTTCGAGCGGGGTTTCCATTCCCCCGCGATGTGCTGCCAGGCTCCGCCCGCTTTACGACAAAAAAAGATGGGTTTTGCATGGTACATACTGCGTGCTTTCGCTTCGTCTAAGGACAGAATACCGAGATGGAACATGGCATGACGAAACGACGCGCCGTGTCCGAAGAACACGGGCAGCAACTCAGAGTCTGAGGTATGAAGAACGTCAGTGATGTAATCCGCTACCCGCTGTCCCGCTTGCAACAAAGATTCCGCGCCTGGGTAGGGTAAACGGTAATGACTGTCTGATTTCCAGTTATCTGGAGGTGTTGGGTAGCGAGGGTCAGACGACAATGCGCGATTGATTTCTTCAATCGTGAGATTAGCCATTGAGCCCACGGAGCGCTCACCAAGTGCATATGTCTCCACAGGCTTCTCACGAAAGCCTAGCTCAGCACCGGCCAAAGAGGCGGTTTGCCAAGCGCGTAATGACGCAGAACTGTGCAAAGGAAATTGCACCTTAATGATTTTGTCTTGGCAGAATTGGGCGATGTAACCTGCACACTGCTTTGCTTGCGCTTCCCCTTCTGGCGTTAGCGCATAAGGTTGGTTAGCACTTGGCGTGTCTGGGATTTGGTAATAATCACCATGACGAACAATCGCGAAATATTGGATTTGACTCATTGTTCCTCCACGGTGATTTCGTGTGCTTTGGTTGATCTCACTTGAATCGTTCTCGTCGACACTAGCGCGTTAGCGTTAAGCAAAATGCGCTCAAAGCTTTGAAATCAACGCCGCCAGATACCTCAATAACTTCAATATCTTGAAGGAGATTTAAATATAGCTCTGGATTCGGTTTTTCGACATCAGTGAGAAAAGAGCCATCTTTTCGCTGATAAAACGGGCCGGAAGGCTTCATGATGGCGTCGAGCAACTCGAGTTTGTCCGCGATTTTTACGCGCTCAATGCGAGTGGGAGAGGTATCTTTGTGTGACCACTTCAGCACGATGAAATGGCTCAGCGAGCCTTGATTGCTGATTTTGTTCTTACCAAAACAGGCTTCGATGTCTGTGTCGTACTTTTCTTCTAGCTGCCACAGTGCATCTTTATCCATGCTCAAATAATGGTTATGGGCGTCATCCGTTAACAAAGAAAAAAGGTGCGAGTTGTTGACGATAGTGCCGGGATTAATGCGCGGAAGCTTTGGCACGCCACGGGCGATCACTTGGCCTTTCCCTGCTTTTAAGAACAAGCGATCGTTGGAAAGAAACGCCAGACCCGGTTCACTGAGAAGGTGAAGCATACTGGTTGACTTTCCACCACCTGAGAATCCCGCGAAGGCAATGGCTTGCTCGCCATTGGTCAATGCGGCAGCATGACAAATAAGCCAATCGCCTTGCTGCAAGGCAGTCATGTACTGGTTATTGATGAAGTTAATCACCTGATTCGGATTGGCTTCACAAGGGCCTGCGGCGATGCGGGTGCCTTGGCTTTGCAGAAATACCATACCTGTGCGCACTTTTCGGATCAGGCGGCCACCTTGCAAGTCGAACCACGCATCTTTTCGTCCTTCTTTGCCCGGCTCGCGCTGCCAGTCTTGCCAAGTAATGGGAAGCTCGGGTTCTGGTGATTCGATGGCAAGAATGTCGATGTTGTTTTTGCACGTCTCTGCCGTTACCCAGTTTGCGAAATAGGTTTGTAGCTCAGCAAGCAGGGTAGACGAGTTAGTTTTTACCGTGATCGTCAAATCTGGCAGCGCAAGTGTTAACGTGTCGTCCAGTAACACTGTCCCTTCAGTCAGATGCTGAGTGACGTCTGACACAGAGAAGGCGTTCATGCTGTCGCCTCCAATTTTTCCAGCACATAATCGACATATCGTTTTGCTGTATCAATGCCGATGCCTTCTTTCGCGCCTCTGAACCCGCCAAACGCGGAGACTTCAAAAACGATGGGGCCGATTTCAGATTCGGCGACATCTACAGTCGTAAAGTCCATATTGAACGGTTCTTGAGCCCGTGTTGCCAGCTCAATGATCTCATCGGAAGGTGTGTAAGCTTCATACTTGCCGCCACTGTTGATGGTGGTGTTCCAAGAATCGCTTTGAGCAACGCGGGCATACGTGCCAAGGTATTCGCCACCGAGGAAAACCATTCCAAGATCTTTGCCGGGCAAAGACAGTTTCTTCTGGATATACATGACTTGATGCTCGGCTTTAAAGTGTTCGATTTCTTCACGAAGTACCGCGTCATTGTCATTATCTTTAATTACGCACATGCCACGCGCTTTGGTCGAATACAGCGGCTTAAACACGGTTTCGCCATAGGCTTTTACCGCATCCACAGCTTCGTCGATGGATTCGGTAATCGTGGTTGGCGGCATGGGAATATCGTGATTGCGAAGCGTTACTGTGCAGCTTAGGCGGTTAATCAGTCGAAGAATGTTCTCTGCGCCGCTGAATACTTGCACGCCTTGCGCTTCCAAAATGCGTAAGATTTCTAAGCGGTCCAACGTACTTGGGCTGTAGGTTTCGCTGATTTTTTTGACGATCACGGCGTCAAATTCGCTCAGGTTGATGTCACCTACCCGAACTTGGCGGGTATCGAGGTCCAAACATACGTCTGCCATATCAACAACGGTACGTCTGCCAGTCTTCACGTGTACGGCATCTGCCAATACTTCAGTTGACCACTTGCCTGGCAATCCAATGACGGCAATGTTTAATTCACTCACTGAAAATCTCCCTGATATTTAGCCGATACTGTTCGGCCTCATCTGCATTGAGTGTCGAAAGTTGGCGCAGTAAATACTGCGCGCGTAAATAGAGTCGTTTCGCGATATTCGGGTCGAAGATAAAGCGGGTAGAGGTGATAAATGAGCGAGCCAATCCGATCGCCAAGCGCACGTTAAACGTCTTATCGCCGCGTTTTTTAGCGAACGCATCCATTAACTCGTAGAAAGCGTTAATCTGCGAATTGATGCGTGCCCGGCTGTCTGCATCCATGGCTTGCAAGCGATAGTTTGACACCATGAATACAGAAACATCCTGCACATAGTCCATGTAGGTAGAACGGTGTAGGTCGATAAATCGGATCCGACTGTTCTGCTCATTGAATAGAATATTGTCGACGTTGAAATCGCCGTGGATAAAGACGCTAAACGTCGGAGGTAGGGCATCTTCCAGTTTTTCGACTTTTTGCATTAATCCATCGAGCGTATCGATCGCATAGCTACAAACTTGGCTTTTTCCTTCTTCAAACTGCGGGTGCAATTCATAGACTGACGAAAGACGCTTGCGTGTCTGTGCCATAAAGTTTGCCCGTACAGATTCGCGCTTACGGGTTTCATCCCAAATTGCCGTCAGCGTTTTTGCTAATGCTTCGATGGCACGTGTTCTTAACTCAGGTGAGCCTTTCAACACGATATGGTCGAACGTTTGCCCGTCTAAATGCTCAATCAAGAGGGCGGCCAGATCGCCTTTCTTTTTGTAGGTTAGAATTTGTGGCGCGACACCCGGATAAATCCGGTGCCAGCTTTCTACGCCGTCTCTTTCTTCCCGAAGCTTTTTCTGTTCACCGTCTTTATAAATCGCAAGGTGAGGTTTACGAGATTTCGTTTTCTCGCGCATTGGCAAACTGACCGCGCTGATGCCGCTACCAGAGCGCGTCTCTGCGACCGGGCAAATATCAAGGTTCGCGACATTTTGGATTTGCGTGTACTCGCTCATGGCCTCTTCCATGACGCTAAAACGCTGCATATCGATGGTTTGACCGAGCTGGCTAGAAAGAATCGACTCGCCAATCGTCAGCAGTACCTCTCCCATTTGCTCAAAAATGTGCGCGATGAAAAGACCCGTGATCAGCTCTTCCGTGTTTTTGCGCTTCTTGAGTTGTTCTGTTTTGTTGGAAAGCAGCGATTGATAGAGTCGATTGAGCTTGCTCTCAGCGCGTCCCAGCTTGAGCGCTTGGTTTGCATCGTTATGCAGAAGGGCTTTGTCGATGACAGGGATGCTTTTTATCACGCGGCGCAAGAGCGGTCGATAGACGTCAAGAGGCAGGTCGTGCTGCTCGGGTAATCGGCGAGTTTGCAGTACACAGTCACGGGTTAACTCTGTTAGCCGATCTAAATAGCCAGCAATGTCTGAAATGGCGCGAGCACGCACCGCATCAGACGGCGAATTATCCGCCGCATAAGCCATGCTTCTGTTTTGAATTCGTTGTCTGAGGTTATAGGCGTAGCCGCTTCTATCCAGAATCCCCTGTGCTTTTACTTTGTTTTCCGTCAGTAAATAGCTATCAAGCTTCTCAAGAAGCGCCGTGACTTCTACCAACAAGAACTTGAGGTTTTCTTTTATGGGCTCAGGCAGAGACATAAGGCATCCGTGTCGTATCTCTAAACTGTCTTATTTCTTATATAGATATGCAGTCAATGTAACATGTTGAAACATTTAATCATCAAAAATGATACAGGCTGGATTTTTTTGCGGGTGATGTCTTTTTATTCATTTTTTATGCAAAAAACGTATTTCTATTAGGGGATTAGAATCCAAGAAATTGACACTATCAGGCGTGGCGGTGATTGGAGTGGGTAATGAATCATTATGATGTGCTAGAAAATGAAAGGTTACATTGACCAATATTTGGTCAATAAATAGACGCTATCGCTATTAATCCTAAATTATTTAATGAGTTGTGGCGTATACATTACGATTGCAGAGCATTACATAGATCTTTTTGTTATTTATCACAAAAAAAGACCTGAGTTAGATTGGGGGCAACAGAATAAAGGAGTAACAACAATGCCTTCAATGAAAAACCTTTTGGTTGCGACACTCGCTTTGGCAACCAGTGTGACATCGACTGCTGCGCTATCCCAAGAAGATATCAAAGTGGGCATGTCTGGACGCTACTTCCCATTCACCTTTGTAAAAATGGATGAGTTACAGGGGTTTGAAGTTGATGTGTGGAATGAGATTGGCAAACGTGCAGATTACGATGTCGAGTTTGTCACTGCCAACTTCTCTGGCCTTTTTGGCATGCTAGAGGCTGGACATATTGATACGATCAGTAACCAAATCACGATGACCGATGCGAGAAAGGCAAAATACGCATTTTCGGTTCCCTATGTGATTGATGGTGCGCAAGTTGTGGTTCGTAAAGGTCGAGAAGACATAGAAAGCATCGATGACTTAAAAGGCAAAAAAGTTGCTGTGAATCTGGGCAGTAACTTCGAGCAATTGCTGCGTAACTACGACAAAGCCAATGATATAAACATCATTACGTATGACTCTGGCTTCGAGCAAGATGTGGCTCTGGGTCGCACAGATGCCTTCGTGATGGACCGTGTTTCGTCCGCGCAACTGATTAAGAAATCGGGCTTGCCATTGCAACTGGCAGGACAACCGTTTGAAACCATTCAGAACGCAATGCCATTCTTGAACACGCCAGAAAAACTGGCTATCAAAACCAAAGTAGACAAAGCACTGAACGAGATGAAAGCTGACGGCACCCTGAGCGAAATCTCCGAGAAGTGGTTTGACTCTGACATCACCCAGTAACCATGGGTTTCGATTTAAATTACATGCTGGCGTTGTTCCCAATACTGCTGAAGTATCTGGGAATAACGCTGGAGATGTCCTTGGTCGGCTTTGCGGCAGCACTGGTTCTGTCAGTGTTGTTAGCCCTAGTTCGGGTGTTTAAGGTCAAGGTGCTTGATGCATTTGTGGTGGTATATATTTCCTTCTTCCGAGGAACACCACTGCTGGTTCAGCTCTTCTTGCTTTACTACGGCTTACCGCAAGTCTTTCCAATTTTCGTCGGTATGGATGCGTTCACTGCAGCTGTATTGGGTTTATCACTTCACTTCTCTGCGTATATGGCAGAGAGCATTCGCGCTGCGATTCTTGGCATTGACAAGAGTCAGATGGAGGCGAGCCTGAGCATCGGCATGACCAAGCTTCAGGCAATGAGACGCATAATCTTGCCGCAGGCAGCCCGCGTGGCGACACCATCATTGATGAACTATTTCATCGACATGATCAAAAGTACGTCGCTGGCGTTCACTTTGGGTGTGGCGGAAATCATGGCAAAAGCCCAGATGGAAGCATCATCGAGCTTCAAATTCTTTGAGGCGTTTTTGGCGGTAGCCTTGATTTACTGGCTGGTGGTGATTGTCTTCACCCAAGTGCAGTCAGTGCTTGAAGGCAGATTGAACAGGGCATACGCAAAATGATTGAGATTCGAAACCTGAGCAAACGCTTTGGTGACGCTGAAGTCCTGAAGCATATCGACCTTGATGTGAAGCAAGGTGAAATCGTGGTGATTATCGGCCCATCGGGCACAGGCAAATCAACGCTGCTGCGATGCCTGAACTTTTTGGAGTCGCCTACAACCGGTGAAATCCAAATTGGTGGAGTAAAGCTTGATGCAAAAACGGCGTCAAACGCGGACATTTACCAACTGCGAAAACAAAGCAGCTTTGTGTTTCAAAACTACGCGCTATTTGCCAACAAAACGGCATTGGAAAACGTGGCGGAATCATTGATCACGGTTTGGAAAGAGCCAAAGGACAATGCCTTTGTCACGGCAGAGAAACTTCTGAACAGCGTCGGAATGGAAGCGCATTTAAACAAATACCCCGCACAGCTATCTGGCGGTCAGCAGCAGCGCGTTGGTATAGCGCGAGCGATGGCGTGTAAAGGTGAGGTGATTTTGTTTGATGAGCCGACATCTGCACTTGACCCAGAGTGGGTTGAAGAAGTCCTAGCAGTGATGAAAGAGCTCGCCGCGAAACGTCAGACCATGATTGTGGTGACTCACGAAATGCAGTTCGCCCGTGACATTGCCGATAAAGTTATCTTCATGGAAGGTGGCGTGATCGTAGAACAAGGCCCTCCATCGCAGATCTTCGGTAATCCGCAAAATGAACGTACTCGTGCGTTTGTGGCGAGAGCGGTGCATTAGCAGTTACGCAATGCGTAAATAAGACCTGGTTCCCCCTAGGCGAAAAAAGCCAGCGAATATGCTGGCTTTTTCTTTTCCCAAAAAGTGCAGGCTTAAAACAGGGGTTTTAACTGCTGATACAGAGCTTGGTATGTCGCCCGTTTGCTGCGGTAATACGCCATCTTGGTGACATCAGGTTGATGTTCTTGAACCAGTTCGGGTTCTGGGCAGGCATCTTGGAAAGAGATACCGTTGCTAACGCCTAGCATCGCAAGTCTTGCTGCACCAAGGGCAGGACCGACGTCGCCTCCTTTTCGATAAACCAGCGGACGCTCTACTATGTCAGCTAGCATTTGACGCCAATACGCACTGCGCGCGCCACCACCAATCAATGACACCGTGTCTGGCTCAGTGCCTGTTATATGCAGCGCATCAAATCCATCTGCAAACGCAAAGCCGACACCTTCCAATACGGCTTTGGCGAGCTCCAATTTAGTCGTCGCGTGTGTCATACCGAAAAAGACGCCTTTGGCATTCGGATCGTTATGCGGCGTTCGTTCACCCGACAGATAAGGCAGAAATATCACTGAAGAGGCTGGATCGGCGTTGGCTTCGACGTGGTCGAGCATTTCTCCCACATCATCAAATCCCGCTAATTCAGTCACCCATTGCAGGCAAGATGCGGCACTCAGAATGACGGACATGGTGTGCCACGTATCAGGCAGTGCATGACAAAAACTGTGAAGTGCAGATTCTGGGTTTGAGGTAAAACCATCACTCACGGCGAAATACACACCTGACGTGCCAAGTGACAGCATGGCTTGCCCCGGTTGGGTGATGCCAACGCCAATTGCGCCCGCTGCATTGTCTCCGGCTCCCGCGACGACAGGAACAACAGGGATATTCCAAGCATCTGCAATCTCCTGGAGCAAGTAACCCGTGGTTTGGTTCCCTTCACAAAGTTCTGGCATATGATGAGAGAAAGGCCGGTTGCGTTTAGAAGGCTGTCATCCCAATCCCTGTTTTTCACATCTAGCCAAAGTGTTCCTGCTGAGTCGGACATGTCAGAGGCGAATCGCCCTGTCATTTTGTAGCGAAGATAATCTTTCGGCAGCAACACCTTATCGACTTGTTGGAAAATAGTGGCTCATGGTTAGCGACCCACTTAAGCTTTGGTGCGGTGAAACCCGGCATCATAATGTTACCGGTGATGCTGCGACTATCGGGGACTGCTCGCTCTAGCTCTTCGCATTCCTTCGCACAACGTCCGTCATTCCACAAGATCGCCGGACGCAGCACATTACCTTCGATATCCAGCAGGGTTGCGCCATGCATCTGACCTGAGAAGCCAATGGCTTTTGCGGCATTCAAATCGACAGATTTGCTCAATGCAATCATGGCATCACACGTTGCCTGCCACCATTCCGCAGGGTCTTGCTCAGACCACAATGGAGCAGGTCGGTAGACATTCAACGGCTTGGTCTCCGTCGCCACGATTTCACCCGAATCCAACATGGCAATCACTTTGACGCCGGACGTTCCTAAATCAATGCCTATGTACATACTTTCACTCCTTGAACTTATGTTCAGGGTAGTGCAGTCGAGCTTGCGTTTCGACGCCTAATCCACTGAATCCGTATCAGTAATGATAACCGAGCATCGAATGCTACTTAATTGATCAAAACGGATAGCCTATGGCTTCAGCTCAATCTCAAGCAGAGTGATTTGGGTATCACCGATGTTGATTACGTTATGTGTCGCTGCAGGGACATACAATGTCATCCCTTCTTTAAACGTAATGGTTCGGGTTGGTTTTGAACTGTCAGCAGGCACGATTTTGGCTGTGCCGCCTTCAAGAACGTATACCACGCGATAAGGGTAGTCATGACCATGCATACCTGACTCTGTGCCAGGTGGATAGGTATGGCGCACCGCCATAACAGCATCGTTTTCGAGAAGGTGGTCGGTGGTGCTTTTTATCTCGGTTTCCAGTGCAAAGGCGGATAACGAGAATGTGACGAGAAATAATAGAAGCGTTCGCATGGCGTGAGTCCTTTCGAGGTGTGAAGCCACCAGCCTAGCGAGAAGGCAATCAGAACCCAAGTCATCCCATAAATTCTGAGATCGGCTTCCCCTCACCAAAAATGAATTGATCGTCTCGACGCAAGTTCGAGTAAAGATTACTGGATGCCAGAGATTGGGAGAGCGAAAGATGTTGAAGCTAATGACGAGTGCGGCGGCACTGATGCTCAGTGTTGATGCGATGGCGGCAGACTGCCCTGCGATACTCGACAGCACACAAAGAAAGTTGAATTCGACGGAAATGGTCAATCTTTGCGAGTCGTTTAAAGGCAAAACGCTGCTGGTGGTGAACACGGCCAGTCAGTGCGGATTCACCTCCCAGTTTTCAGGATTGGAGGCTCTCTATCAAATGTACAAAGCCGACAACTTCGCGGTGGTGGGTTTTCCATCCAACGATTTTAACCAAGACAGAGGCGATGAAAGTCGTTCTGCAAAGGTCTGCTATCTCGATTACGGTGTGACGTTTCCCATGTTGTCACGCAGTGCTGTCAAAGGCACAAACGCGAATCCAGTTTTTAAGGAAATCATTAAAGCCTCTGGCGTCGAGCCAAAATGGAATTTCTACAAGTACCTCATTACCCCTGATGGGAAGGTCGTTGCCACGTTCCCAAGTTCGGTCGCACCGCAATCTGAAACGCTACTTGGCATGATTGAGCAGCACATTCGATAGCCACATCACTGAATCTCCCCAACAAATTTTCCTTCGCTTGCTTCATCAAGTGAGGGGGACGATTGACCTGCCATTGATGATAAAAATCCTTCGCACTCTAAGAGTGTTTCGGGTTTTTCATGCAGCCAATTCCATCATCAAAAGCGAAAAAGTTTATAGTGAATCAAAAAAATTGCCATTTTGGTCAATAAATGTTCATTTGAAGTGTCGCGGTAATATAACTGTAATATTGCGTTCATAGGATTTGCATCGAACTGAAATTATTTATTAGTCAGGAAGTGAGTTATGAGCATCCAATCCGATGCAATGCAGCGACCACAATCAGATGCCCCTAAACGTGCAACCCAGTGGGCAGCACTAATCGCCATGCTTTATCTGCTACTGGTATCAGTATCGATGATCGGCAGTGGTTTCAAATGGGCAGCAGGCGAGCAAGCCAAAGAGCTGTTTGAGTTTGCATCTAACCCTGTTGCTGGGTTGATGATTGGTATCGTAGGTACCGCACTCATCCAGTCTTCAAGTACTGTAACGGCAATCATCGTCGGCTTAGTGGCAGGTGGTTTGCCAGTATCAATGGCGATTCCTATGGTGATGGGTGCCAACGTTGGCACAACAGTAACCAACACCTTGGTGAGTCTTGGTCACGCCCGCTGTAAGGATGAATTCCGACGCGCATTTACCTGTGCAACGGTTCATGATTTCTTCAACTTGATCGCCGTGATGATCTTCCTGCCTTTGGAAATGATGACGGGCATGCTGGCGAAAATTTCAGCTTGGTTGGTTTCTCCACTGAGTCACGCTGACAACCTCAGCATGAAGAGCCTGAACTTCATCAAACCTATCACCAAACCTGTTGTTAACGGTGCCAAATCTATTTTCGAAATTTTCCCGGGTAACTTTGGTGGTGTGGCACTGGTTCTGTTCGGCATCCTGATGGTGATTATCGCTATTACCTTCATGGGCAAGCTGATGAAGAAGCTGATGGTCGGCAAAGCACGCGAAGTGCTGAATGGCGCGATTGGTCGCGGTCCTATTCACAGCATTGCGTCTGGCACGCTAGTGACGATTCTGGTTCAATCTTCTTCAACAACGACAAGTTTGGTCGTGCCTTTGGTAGGGACAAACGTGCTGAGTGTGCGTCAGGTTTACCCGTTCACCTTGGGCGCAAACATCGGTACCTGTGTGACTGCGTTGCTCGCAGCTACTGCGGTAACCGGGCCAAACGCTGTATTCGCGCTGCAGATTGCGCTTGTGCACCTGACTTTCAATGTTCTGGGTATTTTGGTTATTTTCGGCATTCCATTCCTGCGTGAACTGCCATTGAAATGCGCGGAGCTGCTGGCTGACTACGCAGTGAAGACCAAGTTGGCTGTTGCGGGTTACCTTGGCGTCGTGTTTGTGGCTCTGCCGGGTCTAGTGCTCTCAGTGTCCTCATAGGCGAATTTTTATCTCCCCAGTTCGAAAGGTCCTGCTTGTCAGGGCCTTTTCTTTTTTCCGGTGTCCATGAATTCTGAAACAGAAGTGAGAAAGCAGCAGGTGTGTGGCTGACTACACTGGCTGTGTTCTATGTCGTTTCAGATGAAAGAGGGATTCCGCCATCGAAACTCTCACTGGCAACCCAGAGCCTCGCTACCAAACCGTTAAAACCAAGTTAGTGTACAAGCTCGATAAACCGCGGAGTGTGCAAAAGTACATTGATGAAGCTCCCGTGTGGCGAGATGGCACACCGACACCACGCATCCCAATGACTGCGATGCAGTGGCGTATATGGCTATTGGCGTCCGCGGGGAAGTTTTTTGAGGGGATGGTGGTGTTTATGACGGGTGTGGCATTGCCGCTCATCGAGCTGGATTTTCAGCTCTCACCCAGCGAAAAAGGCCTGGCCAGTGCGGCAACGCTAACGGGCATTCTTTTCGGGGCTTCATTGCTTGGCGGATTGGCTGACAGTGTTGGTCGAAAGCGTATGTTCATCGTCGAGATGCTGCTGTTCACTGTGTTTCTGACTGGTGTTGTGCTTGCGCCAAGCTTTCTATGGTTATTGGTTTTCCTCTTGGGTGTCGGGTTAGCATTGGGCTGTGATTACCCAACGGCACATTTGATGCTCTCCGAAAGTATTCCCAGTAAAAATCGGGGTCGATTGGTGCTCAGTGCATTTGGTTTTCAAGCCATCGGAGCATTAACGGGCGTTTTAATTGGCTACGGAATTTTGTCTTACAGTGCTGATGCACACGCATGGCGATGGATGTATGCAGTGGTGCTGTTGCCTTCAATTGTGGTGCTTATCCTTCGTTTCTTCATACCAGAAAGCCCGCACTGGTTTATTGATAAGCACCGTAAGCAAGACGCGGAAAAATCGCTCTCAGTTTTGCTTAAGCGTGACCCGCCGTATCCACCGACCATCAATATTAAAATGCCCGTGATGAAACAGGCATCTACAGAAGACAAGAGTGCTGAGCCAGCGGGGTATCAGCTTTTGTTTAGCAAGCATCGTCGAGCCACGATGCTCGCGTCCATTCCTTGGTTCTTGCAGGACCTGTCGACCTATGGGATAGGGATTTTTACACCGACGATTTTGGTTACCTTATTCGGGGCATATAACACAGAGCATCACACCGTTGCTGCGGTTATTCAAAACGATCTGTTAGCGGCGAAAGGGACGGCATTTCTCGACTTGTTTTTGCTCGTTGGGATTGTCGTTGCGGTGATATTTACAGACAGGCTTGGCAGAATAAAGCTTCAAATCGTTGGTTTTATTGGCTGTTCAACGGGGTTGCTTCTAGCGATGTTTTCACTGTTTTTCGACGGTGACGGTCAACTTCTCATGCTGTTTGCGGGCTTTATCTTGTTTAACTTCATGAATAGCATGGGGCCAAATGCACAGACGTATCTTATTGCTGGCGAAGTGTTTCCTTCCAAAATCAGAGGGAAAGGGGCGGGATTTGCGGCTTCCTTCGCCAAGCTCGGTGCCATCATTACAGCGTTTTTGTTTCCTATTGCCTTAGCATCTTGGGGCGTGGAAATTTTGCTGCTGATGTTGATTGTCACCTCCATGCTGGGCGCGTGGGTGACGTGGAAATTGAGGATAGAAACGTCGGGGAAAGACCTCGAAACCTTGTAAGACTCCGAGGTCTCGTTAAGGCTTATTTCAATTGTCCGTAATCATCAATAATCGCTCGGCTTGAAAGCCAAAGGGTGGTGGAAACGGATAAGGTGACACTGATAAATATCGCCACCATGATCACCAACTGGTATTTCACCGCCAACAAGGGTGATGTACCACCGAGGATTTGACCTGTCATCATGCCCGGCAGTGCAACAATGCCAAGGGTACTCATGGAGGCCAACGGTGGTCTTAACGCGGCTGTCATAGCTTCTTTGAAAAAGGGCTTGGTCGGTTGTGGTGTTCCAAGAGCAACGTAATATTGCAGCTCTGCATGGCGTGTTTTTAACGCCGAAAAGAAACGCTCGATGGCCAGTACATTCGCGGTTAACGCATTCCCTAACAACATGCCTGCAATGGGGATCAGATACTGTGCTTGCCACCAAGGATCCGCTTGAATAACGCCAATAGTTAGCAAAGGCAAAATAAACAGCATGGCAACGAGTTGCCCGATAAAGATCGGAGTCAGCAAGCTTTTACGATTGACGCCAGATTGCTTGCAAATAGTCCAACTCGCCACACACATCATCACCAAAAGCCAAGCGGTATTTAGCCAGATGTTGGCGAAATCAAAGAGTGTCTGAAGGTATAAACCCACCACTGCGAGCTGCAGTGTCATTCGAGTGACAGATGAAATCAGATCTTTGCTCAGACCAAGGCTAAAGCGCTGGAACAGAAACAGTGGAATAAGAAAAGCCAGATACAAGCCAGCCAATGCCCAATTGCTGATGTTCAATGCCTCGTTCATCAGGATCCTCCCATCACGAAGGATTGCGTCGCGCTCTCTACCCAAACGGGATCATGAGAAATAGAAATTCGAATCGTCGGTTTATCTGCGAGAAGTGCAATAAGGTTGTCGCGACTGTCTGCATCTAACGCCGATGTGGGTTCATCCATCAACCAAATGGGCTTATCCAACAAAAGCGCGCGAGCAATTGCGACGCGCTGTTTTTCCCCGCCAGAGAGTGTGTTGATTTCTGTGTCGAGCGCGTGCTTGAGTCCTAACGCGTGAAGGACATGTTGTGCGACATCGACGAGGAACGTCGATTTCACCGCACCCAATGCCCAGGGCAATTCGAGTGCGCCTTGAAGTGTTTCTGCTCCCATTACAGGTTCTTGCGGCAAGTAACAAAACTGGCTACGCCACCAGGCAAAGTGAGCAGGTTCAATTTCTCGACTTTGCCAGCTCATCGTCCCTTCTTTTGCAGGCTGTAGCGCGGCGATAACTTTTAGAAGGCTGGACTTTCCGCAGCCTGATGGGCCGGTGAGCACAAAGTGGTTACCTTCAGTAAGGTCTGCCGACAACGTGGGCACGCCGTCGGGAGAAAACGCTGAGCGGAGTTGTACGAGGGAGAGTATGTCAGCCATCGGATTTCACGTAGTTCTGCAAACCATCAAGGGTGTGTGCGGGAATAGGCGCACTCTTTCCGGTCTTGAAATCACAATACACAATTAACGCCTCTCCTTCGGCGACGCAACGTGCTTGTTGATGGCTAAAAATCTGATATTTCATGGTGTACTTTTTTTCTTGAATATCTTCTACCCAAGTCACTGTGGTAATTGTGTCGGGATAAACGAGCGGCGCACGGTAGTCGCAGCGCGTGGAAGCGACGACAGGGCCGATTTGTGTGCTTTTCACTTCGTTGAAGACATCAAGTTTTTCCAACATCACGACGCGAACATCTTCGAAATAGCGAAAATAGACGGTGTTGTTGATGTGTTGGAAGGCATCCATGTCATTCCAGACGATGTTCTGGGTTTGAGAGAGCGGGTAGTTGTCGAAAAGCGTCTTATCCATTAGGGCTTTCCTTGTTTTTATTGTTGAGTGCTATGGTGACACGGCAAAACAGCCACGTCACCGAAGCGATGATCCAGTTGTGATGTCAGCGAGATCAGAAAGAGACTTTTCCTCGCAGTGCTTTGGTCTTGCCACGCTGCGTTTTTCCATCCATGCGTTTTCTCTGGGATGATTTAGTCGGCTTGGTCGCACGGCGAGCTTTCTGCACCTTTGCGACACTTTTTACCATCTCTTCTAGGCGCATTAGCGCATCTTCGCGGTTTTTCTCTTGGGTACGGTATTGCTGAGCCTTGATAACGATAACGCCGTCTTTGGTGATACGGCTGTCTTTTAGGTTCAACAGCCGCTCTTTGTAAAAATCAGGCAGGCTGGACGCATTGATATCAAAGCGAAGATGGACGGCGGAGGATACCTTGTTGACGTTTTGACCGCCTGCACCTTGTGCACGAATGTAAGAAAGCTCGATTTCTTCATCGGCAATAGAAACGGTTTGAGAGATATGAAGCATGCTGGCGTGTCCTTGAAAATACAGGGCAATGATAGCGAATCTAGTACCTTGTGCTCAAACAACATCTTTGAACTTGGCGTTTGCCGCCTCCGAATGCTCGCTGTTTAGGCGGGTGCTTCACAGGAGATGGCGTTCGCGTGGTGAGAAGGCTTTGTTTTGCCGCTTCAAACTGGTGGCGTTTATCCATGATTTGCTCTGCACCGGAAATGTTTATAGCGGCGATGATGTTACCCAAATAGTCAGTGATGGGAGCCGCTATTGCCGTTGCATTATCAGAGCGATTTAAAGCGAATCCTTGTTTCTTTTCGGTGGCAAGAAGGTGCTTTAACTCAGGAAAGGTTTGTGGATGTGGACGCGGATACATATCTAAATGAATCGATTGATACACAGCACTGAGCTCAATATCACTGAGCTGTTGCAGCAAAATTCGCCCCATCGCATTGGTATGACAAGGAAGGCGCGTCCCCAAAGGAATATTGACGGATAGCCGTTGTGAAGCCTGCGCACGATAGACATACAGGGTTTCGAGTCCATCTCGTATCGCCATGTGGCAGGAGATACTGGTTTCATCTCTTAGCTTTTTCAAATGTGGTGCAGCAATGTCCACTAAATCTTGCCCCGCCAGAAATGAAAATCCTCTTGAGACGACTTGAGGTCCAAGGGTATAGGCGTTTCTGGCGACTTTGCGCAGGTAATTCTTGTCTATCAAGGTTTGAACAATGCGGTAAATGGAAGATTGGCTGACGCCTAACTGCTCGGCAAAGTCGTGTGTGCTAAGGATGCGGTGTTCGGCATCGAACAATTCAATGATCTCTAGCCCTCTTGCTAAGGACTGTGCTTGATAGTCCGCCTTCCCCATGTTTCACCCACATATAAATGAAAACTTCATATATGAATAAAATATGTGTTCATTCTGCGCGTCTGTCCATCTGGACTGTCAATTTGTTGGCGTTTGGCTTATCAAGTGGACAAGGACAGTAGGTAACCAACGGGATGGAACATGCAAGCGTCAAAGGAGTTTGTTCTCAAGGCGACGTGTGATGCGTCGAGTGGGATTCTTGCAGCAGTCACGTCTTATCTGGCGGGGCATAGTTGTTATATCTCTGAATTGCATCAATTTGACGATGAAGAAAATGGCAATTTCTTTATGCGTGCCGTTTGTCGAATTGAGTCTCCCGACGTCGATTTAGCGATGATCAGAGAAGGGTTTGAAGCGCAAGTCAGCCGTTTTCATATGGACTGGCAGTTTTTCGATGCGGATACGCCAATGCGCGTGCTGATCATGGTCAGCAAATTCGACCACTGCCTCAAAGATTTGTTGTACAGGCACGAAAATGGCGAACTGCCGATGGAGATCACCGCCGTGGTGTCTAACCACAAAGATCTCCGACCTATCGTAGAGCGAGCCGGCATTCGCTTTATCTGGTTACCCATCAATACCGAGAACAAACCAAGACAAGAAGCGGCGCTGTTAGACGTTATCCAAGAAACCGACACCGAACTAGTTGTGTTAGCGCGCTACATGCAAATTCTCTCTGATGATCTTTGCAAGAAGCTTCATGGCAAGGCCATCAACATCCATCACTCCTTTTTACCAAGCTTTAAAGGTGCCAAGCCCTATCACCAAGCGCACGCACGCGGTGTGAAATTGATTGGCGCAACAGCGCATTACGTGACGTCTGACCTTGATGAAGGGCCAATCATCCAACAAAGCGTTCAGCCCGTTAGCCATACCTATTCGTCAGACCGACTGGTTGCCGTAGGGCGTGATACCGAAACCATTGCGCTTGCGCAGGCCGTCAGATTGCATCTGGAACACCGTGTCTTTATGTACGGCAATAAAACCGTTGTCTTTCAATGATCTTCTGAGGTGAATGTGTCTGTAAATGTCATTGATGGTCGCCAGCTTGCTGAACACTTGGTTGAAGAGATGGCTGAAGAAGTAAAGGCGAGAACCGCTCAAGGCTACCAGACGCCGGGATTAGCGGTGGTGCTGGTGGGAGAGAACCCAGCCAGTGCGATTTATGTGCGCAACAAAATCCGAACCGCGGAGAAGGCGGGATTGCACTGTGTGGTGATAAAACTCGATGCGTCTTGCTCGCAGCAAGCGTTGGATGAGGTGGTGATTGAGCTGAATGAACGCGATGATATTGATGGTATCTTGGTTCAACTTCCTTTACCCGCCCACCTTTCTGAAGAACGCATCATTAACCTCATTTCGCCAGAGAAAGACGTCGATGGATTCCATCCAATGAATGTGGGTCGGTTGTCGACAGGGCAAGCGACGTTGGTGCCCTGCACGCCGCTCGGCTGTCTCGAAATTCTGAAAAGGGAAATCGGCGATCTTTCAGGTATGCACGCCGTTGTGATAGGTCGCTCCAATATTGTCGGAAAACCGATGGCGAGCTTACTGCTTCAGGCCAACTGCACTGTCTCGGTTGTTCACTCTAAATCGGTCGATGCGGCCAGTTTGTGCAGACAAGCGGACATTCTCGTGGTGGCTGTTGGAGTGCCTGAACTCGTTGACAGACACTTGGTAAAACCCGGAGCAGTAGTGCTAGATGTGGGTATTAATGCCATAGAACAAGACGGTAAACGAAAGCTGGTTGGCGATGTAAATTTCGCTGATGTCGCAGACATTTGCCAAGCGATAACCCCTGTGCCGGGTGGCATAGGACCTATGACGATCGCGTGTTTGATCAAGAATACGTTGGCAGCGGCAAAGCAACGAGGCGTTAAACAGCCTGTCGTCTGAGCTAGTTCAAGGAAGGAGCCTGAAGTGCCGTTTTCGCTTTTAAAATATGGCTTGAGCAACGACTACCCGTTTGAAAGAGACGCGGATTTACCGTTGCCAGGCGATTTAAAACGCCATTACGACGTGGTGATCATTGGTGGTGGTGGACATGGTGTTGCGACTGCCTATTACCTTGCCAAGTATCATGGCATTACCAATGTGGCGATTTTGGAAAAGGGGTATTTAGGTGGTGGCAACACCGCAAGGAATACTGCGGTCATCCGCTCTAACTACCTAACGTCAGAGGGTGTTAAGTTTTACAGCGAGTCCGTCAAATTGTTCCAAGGGCTCTCCAATGAGTTTGATTTTAACATCATGTATTCCTCCCGCGGCCAACTAACATTGGCGCACACGGATGCGACTGTGCGCTCGTTTCGTCAACGCACAGAAGTGAATAAACACTTTGGTGGACGCACTGAACTCATTGATCCGCAACAAATTCGCGAGTTAGTACCCACTTTGAATATGAACCCAGCAGACATGCCGATTTTGGCGGGACTTTGGCATATTGATGGTGCCACCGCGAGACACGATGCGGTGGCGTGGGGATACGCAAAAGGCGCAACGCAACGAGGGATCGAACTTCACCAATTAACCGAAGTGACGGCTATCAATACGTCAAACGGCAAGGTTGTGTCGGTCGACACAAACCGAGGCAACGTCGGCTGTGGGTGTGTCGTGCAAGCCGTGGCGGGACATAGCTCGATCGTGGCGGGGATGGCGGGCTTTAGAATGCCCCTCACTAGCTACCCACTTCAAGCCATGGTCACCACGCCAGTGAAACCTTTCCTCGATCCTCTCGTCAGTTCCTCCGCTCTGCATTGTTACGTTCAGCAAACGGGCCGTGGGGAGATTGTCTTTGGCGGTGGCTCCGACCCTTATCCGCTCTACAACACGCGGTCGACGCTGGAACTAAAAGAAAGCTTAATTGCCAGTGCGATTGAGATGTTCCCGTTTATGGCGAACTTCAAACTGCTGCGACAGTGGGCTGGCACCACGGACATGACCAGTGACTACAGCCCAATTATGGGACTTAGCCCTGTTGAGAACTATTACCTTGATGCCGGGTGGGGAACATGGGGATTTAAAGCGACACCGATTTGCGGAAAAACCATGGCGGAGCTGGTGGCGTCTGGCGGAAAAGTCCCCGATCTGATCGCACCCTTTTCAATGGATAGATTCGATGAGTTTCGACAAGTGAACGAAATGGGGGCCACGGCGGCGAGCATTAGGAGAGTAGTCATGAAGATAATGCCATGTCCCTTGAATGGCCCAAGAAACATCAATGAGTTTGTCTATGGTGGTGAAGTGAAGGTCATGCCAAACCATCGAGACTGTTCGGACAAAGAGTGGGCTGAATACGTTTTCTATTTGGATAACACCATCAAAGTCGTGCGCGAATGGTGGTTTCACAGTGCATCTGGTTACTGGTTTATCGCAGAAAGACATACTGGGTCAGATGAGATCCTCCGAACCTACGACCCGAGCGATATTTTCACGCAAAAAGTAGTATTTAACACCGCCCCAGAACAAGGAAAAGGAGGGGGACAATGACAGAACTTCATCGTCTTGCCCCCCCGATGGGCTCGTTAATTTCAAGAGACAAGCCTGTTAGGTTTGAATTTGAAGGCCAGAGTTATGCTGGCTTTGAAGGCGACTCGGTTGCCAGTGCTTTGGTTGCGAACCGCCAATGGCTGATGTCCCGATCGTTCAAATATCACCGTCCCCGCGGGTCGCTGACGATGGCAGGGCAAGATGCCAATACTTTGGTTCAATTGCCGGATGAAGCCAATGTGTTGGCCGATCGCATCGGGATTGCCGATGCGCCTTCTGTCATGGGGCAAAACTACAACGGTTCCTTGGAAAAGGACGCGGATGCCATCTTGGAAAAGGTGGGTCGCTTTATGCCCGTTGGTTTTTACTACCGCGCTTTCTACAAACCAAAAGGTATTTGGGACAAGTGGGAGCCGCTTATCCGAAAGAAAGCGGGATTGGGAGAAGCCAACCTCGATATCGAACCCGCCTATCACGACAAAGCTACCTGTTTTGTGACGTGTTGGTCGTGGGTGCCGGGCCTGCTGGCTTAAATGCCGCCATAACTGCAGCAGAGCATGGCGCAAATGTGCTGTTGGTTGACGAAAATAAGCAGCTTGGAGGGGCACTGACATTCCACCGGTTTGACGTCGACCGAGAGCATACCGATGACATGCTGAGTGCGCTGACGTATATGGTATTAAACCATCCGAAGATTCGGGTGATGACGGATGCCGTTTGCAATGCGTGGTATGCAGACAATTATCTCCCCGTGTTGACGGGCAATCGAATGTACAAAGTGAGGGCTAAGCAGTGCATTGTTGCATCGGGTGAGTTTGAGCAGCATGTAGTCTTCAGAAACAACGATGTGCCCGGCGCAGTGCTGTGCAGTGCCGCCATGCGCCTGATGAAACATTACGCCGTAAAGCCGGGCAAAACCGCGGTTGTTTTAACAGGAAACGACGATGGTTATCTGTGTGCGGTTGAATTAGCTGAGCAGGGTGTTGAAGTGGCGTCCATTATCGACATGCGACAGGCACCTGTGCGGCATGAAGTGCATGACTGCGTTGAATCCTTGGGTATACCTGTCGTTCTCGGTGCAACTGTCTATGAGGCGACAGCGAATCAACATCATCTGGACTCCGTTGACGTGTATGCGATCGATGATGCGCACAAGGTGACGGAAAAGGTTGCTACCATAGCCTGCGATCTGCTTTGTATGTCAGCGGGGTATATGCCCGCTTATCAGTTGTTGTGTCAGGCGGGGGCACAGCTAACGTATGATGACAACACCGCACGTTTCGCCATAAAAAACCTTCCAGACAACCTTCATATTGCGGGCTCAGTCAACGGTATTCACGACCTGGAAAAGGTCTTAGCGGATGGTCAACGAGCGGCCTATCGCTGCTTACAACTTTTGAACTTATCTGAGCTTGGTGGGCAAGAAGTGGTTTGTGACCGTCAAACCAATTTCCCTTGGCCCATCTTTCCTCACCCAAAGGGCAAAGACTTTGTCGATTTTGATGAAGATCTGCAAACCAAAGACATCATCAACGCGACACGCCTTGGCTATCGCGACATCCAATTAGTGAAACGCTTTTCAACAGTAGGGATGGGGCCATCACAAGGTCGTCATTCTGCGTTAGCGACGGCTCGTTTGGTTGCCAAGGCAACGGACAGAACCGTCAGCGAAACCGGGGTGACCACGGCAAGGCCACCTTACACGCCGGAAAAACTCGCGTATTTAGCCGGGCGAATTTTTAATCCAGTCCGTAAAACACCGATGCATGAGAGACATGAGCGGTTAGGTGCCCACTTTATGCCCGCAGGGGCTTGGAGGCGGCCTGCATTTTATGGAGAAAAAAGCCATCGCGATGCCTTGATTCAACAAGAGGCATTAGCCGTGAGGAAAAACGTCGGAATCATTGATGTCAGCACGTTGGGCGGAATTGAAATATATGGACCAGATGCGCCAGAGTTTCTAAACCGTATGTATACCTTCGCGTTTGTAAAACAGCCTGTCGGCAGAACGCGTTACGCCATATTGACCAACGAGCAAGGCGTCGTGATTGACGATGGCGTTGCCTGCCGAATCGCAGAGGATCATTACTATGTGACGGCTACTACGAGTGGTGTGGATGCCGTTTTCCGAGAAATGAAAAAGTGGAATGCGCAATGGCGGTTGGACGTGGATATAGCCAATGTGACGTCTGCTTTCTCTGCCGTGAATGTCGCAGGCCCTAATGCGCGAAAGGTGTTGGAAAAGGTCTGTAACGATGTGGATTTTTCTCCAGAAGCCTTTCCTTATCTTGAGTACCGAGAAGGCCATATCTACGGAATGCCAGTGCGGTTAATGCGGGTGGGGTTTGTTGGGGAACTTGGTTACGAAATCCATATGCCGACGCTGTTTGCGCTGAAGATTTGGGACATCTTGATGTCAGCCGGTGAAGCGTTTGATATGGGCCCCTTTGGCGTTGAAGCGCAGCGGCTACTGCGTTTGGAAAAAGGGCACATTATCGTCGGGCAGGATACGGATGGCATGTCTCATCCTGGTGAGCTTTCTTTGACGTGGGCAATTGCAAAGGCGAAGCGTTTTATGTGGGTTCGCGCTCTGTCGACATCGTGATGCGCCGTAAACAAACGCGAAAACTGGTTGGATTCAAGCTCGAGAAAACATCAGACAAACCCGAAGAAGGGCATTTGGTGTTAGATAAAGCGGGAGCCGAAGCGAACATCACGGGTAATGTGACCTCGTGTGAGTATTCTTCCACCTTGGACGCATACATTGGGCTGGCATTTGTGGGCGTCGACCAACAAGACACTGGCACACGGTTCCCTATTCGCGTTGATGGAAAAGAAGTCTGGCCGGAAGTGGTGTCTTTACCTTTTTACGACCCCGAAGGGGCAAGGCAGGAGGTGAGCTAGTATGTCTTCGTTTTTGGTAAGCACACAAGCGCAAAACCGTCTGAGTAATATTGAGCAAGTCTATAGCTTGTCGTCCATCTCGTTTTTTGATGCCACGACGTCTAACCGTATTGGGTTTAGAGGTCAGAAAACGGCATCGTTTTTAAAAGAACACGGGTTATCGGTGCCCGCGCAACCTAATCAAGCCCTAGAAATGCCGGATGGCCTTTGGGTGTTGAAGCTGAGTTACACCGAGTTTTGGGTCATTGATAAAAACAGCCAAAACGCAGAGTTCATCACTGAGTTAGAGACGAAAGTTGAGACAGAGAAACAGGTTACGCGTCTTTATTGCCAGCACAGCCATGCACTGTTCGTGCTGACGGGGGACGACTGTCCGGCGATGTTTGCCAAAGTGTGTGGGGTTGATCTTACTGAGGGTGAATTTGAATCGGGGCAGATTGCCCAAACGTCGGTGGCGCGTGTGTCATCTGTCGTGGTTAACGTATCAAAGCGCGAATTGAAGCAAACGCGTTTTCTGATTTTGAGCGATATTTCCAGTGCAGACTATTTATGGAAAGCACTCGGCGACGCAGCGACAGAATTCCAGTAATAAATGAACGAAGCAGCAAGGAGAAAGACGCAAGAGGTGAAATGAGCCGATAAGCCAATCTTCAAAGTTGGAAGGAGTATGTATGCCAGTGATTACAATTTCTGAGATTCATCAGGTTTGTAAAACAGCGTTGGAAAAGCATGGCGCGTTACCGTGGATTGCTGAGTCTGTTGCTCACGCCGTTGCCAAAAATGAATCCCGGAGCAACAGGATCTGTGGGTTGTATTACCTGCAGAGTTATTGTCAGCAGCTCGTGTCTGGGCGCGTGTCAAAAGATGCAGAGCCTGACATTAGCTGCCCAAACCTGGCTTTGTGAAAGTGGACGCCAAGTTTGGCTTTGCTCAGCCTGCTTTTGAGCGGGCATTGCCCTCGGCCATTTCTGCGGCGCGTGAAAATGGGACGGCTTCTTTGGCGATCGGGCACAGTCATACTTGTACCTCTTTGGGCTTTTTCACTGAGCAACTGGCACGACACGGTTTCGTTGCGATTGGTTTTACAAATTCTTCGCCGATCGTGGCACCGCCGGGTGGAAAAATGCGCACCATAGGGACAAATCCTGTTGCCTTCTCGGTGCCTGACGGGAAGGGTGGCATTGCGATGCAATTTGACCAGTCGACCACTGTCGTGGCTCTTGGCAAAATTACCATGCAAAAGAAGCCGGAGAGGCCATCCCTGAAGGCTGGGCACTGGACGAATTTGGCCAGCCGACCACAGATCCTAACAAGGCACTGGCAGGTTCATTGGTTTCTGCCGGCGGCTATAAGGGGTGGGGCTTTGGGCTCATGGCTGAGCTGTTGACCGCAGGTATGACGGGTGGCATTGCGTCTCAGTTTGTTAAACCTCTAAAAGCACCGCAAGGTGAACCGCACGATTTGGGACAATTTTTTCTGATCATTGACCCAGCAAACGCCGAGCATTTTTATGAAAGGTGCAGACAGGTTGCAGAACTCGTCTCACAAGATGAAGGAACCCGTTTGCCTGGTCAGTTTATCAACGAACTGACAGACGTTGAAGTACCTGAATCTTTGTGGGAGCAGGCAAAAAGTCTCGCTAACGGTCCGGTTTGATAGCTGCGTTGTCTGCGAATTGCATCAAATACTCGATGAGCAGGCGTGTTCGCAAGGAAAGGTGTTGCCTAGATGGATAGAGCAAATAATACGTGAAACGGCGTGCGTGATTATATGCGGTCAGTTTTGACACTTTCCCCTGTTTGATGGGTTCTTCCATCATCCTATCTGGTTGTAACCCCAACGTTTTTCCTGAAAGCACCATCTCTCGCAGCATGGTTGGAGAGTTGGTGCGATCGAAGTTACGTGGAGAGAAAGCATACTCTTCTTGCCCGTCTAACAATGTCACAGTGTCGTTTGGCGTTAAGGTTTCAAAAAGGGCCCAAGGCAAATCGGCCAAATCGCGATGATCAACGAAAATCTTGTGGCGTTTAAGAAACTCGGTACTGGCATATACACTGGCTTTGTCATGAAAGAGGGGGCGGGCGATGTAACCTTCTTCTTCGATATTGGCGATGCGAACGGCGAGATCCACCTTGTCTTCGATAAGGTTGATACGCTTGTCTGACAAGACAAAATCAAAATGAATATCGGGATAGCGGGCTTTGAACGCCTCTAGGCGCGGCAACAGCCAGTTTGCCGCAAAATCATAGGTGGTGGTGAGCCGAACGGTGCCATGTGGTTTGTCGAGGTTGAGCTGATTTTCGCTTTGCTCTAAGGCTTCAACAATTGTTCGCGCTGACGGGTAAAGGGCCTCTCCATCAGTGGTCAGCGTGAGATGTCTTGTGGTGCGCTGTATCAGCCTGACATTCAGATTCGCTTCCAGTTTACTGACTTGTTCACTAACCGCAGAACGGTTGAGCCCCAACCTTCTTGCCGCTGCCGCAAAACTTCCCTCTTTTACCACCACAGCAAAGATCGCCATTCCTTTGAGATAAGCCAGTTTCATGGTTCCTCACTGTTCCGATAATCCGAACAAAGCATACTGAATATAGCGTCTTATCCTCACGACTGTTTGATTTTATCTTGGAAATATCACGAGATACATCGACACGGAGCGAAAGATGAAAAAGATGATAGCGAGCGCGGTATTAGGCTGCATGATGTTTGCGGGTGCTGCAACTGCCGAGCAGCTTACCCTTGAAGAAGGGCAGGCAATCGTCAAACCGTTTTATGACTTGTTCAGCCTTCAAGATACAGAGGCTCAAGCGAGAGCCAATATGTCGCCAGATTGGCAGTCGTACTACAGCAACACGAGTTATAAGAATCTTGATGACACCATGAAAGCGGTCGTTGGAGCATTTCCCAAAATGGTGCCAGACATGAAATGGACGCAAGATGACATTTCTGTCACCACAGAAAATGAAGTGGTCGTAAGGGGCACATTAACGGGGACACCTGCGGGCGACACTTTCTTTGGTCAGCCGGTTAATGGAAAGCCGTTCTCTGTGATGACGTTAGACATTCACACAATTGAAGATGGCAAAGTCGTCAAAACTTATCATATCGAAGATTGGTTTCGTGGCTTAGGGCAGATGCGTCCAGACGCGAAATAATACTGGAATTCGATCCTTAGACCTTCTCTTCTTGACGCTCTTTGAGAGCGTCGTTTTTGTTGGGAACGCTAGCGACGTTCGCAATCACAATGCCAATCACAATGAATCCAATGCCCAGCAGGTGGTGTGTTTCCATTCTTTCTCCTAGCAACAACGCTGAGAAAATAAGGCCGAATACCGGGATTAAGTGCATGAACTGGCCTGTTCTGGATGCGCCCATTTTTAGGATGGCACTGTTCCAGCAAAAGAAAGCGATAGCAGACGCAAAGATACCTGTGTAGAGGCCGAGAAAAATACTCTCACGAGATAGCGGCATGGGCGCAATTGTGAGGGACTCCCAAAGGTAAAACGGCAGCAACAGAAACGCACCTAAAGTGACGGTGTAACCTAGCATGGGCAGACCTTTGAGTTCCGCAGGAAGTTTCTGAACCAGTACTGAGTAGGTTGCCCAAACCAATATCGCGAACAAAGCAATCCACTCACTCTTGCCAATGGCGATATTGGTACCCAGATTTCCTTGTGTAACGATAAGTAAAACACCAATGACGGAGATGGAAATCGCCAAAACCTGACGTTTAGTGGCGGCTTGTTTAAGCAAGACAAACTGTGCCAGCAAAATCATCAGTGGACTAGAAGACTGTAAGATCAACACGTTTGTCGATAGCGTGTCTTTTAAGGCGATGTAGATCAGTGTGTTATAGCCCGCAACACCAAGCAAGCTAAGGGTAAACATGAGCGGCAAGTGTTGTCTGCAAACGGGCCACATGGCGCGCATTGGGCGGATTACAAAAGGGAGAATGATGAGTGCTGCTACCGTCCAACGCCAAAAGGCCAAACCTATGGGAGGAATGGAAGCGTTGAGCCACTTTGCCAGCGTGATATTGCCCGCCCAACTCATCGTCGCCAGCACCGCCAAGAAGACGGGAAACCAGCCAATGTGTGTTTGTTGGGGCTGAAACTTATCCATTCGTTCACGCTTGTTTGTTGATGAGAAAACAAACAGGTTACCCATTCACGGGAAACCTATTCAACCTCTATTGGGAATTAATTCGAGAAAACGCCTTATACCCAATCAACTTGAAGATGTAGTATTCAGCGAGTTTGAAGGGTGTTGTGATCGCGGCGTCCCTTTGTAGGTGTAGTCACCTCTATCAAAAAGGGGCAACAAAGAGCACGATGCTCGTCAACTCGCCCACAGGGAGGGCTTCAATGCGCCCAAATCATCTCGAAATTCCGGGGAAATCGGATGACCATTTCTAGCAAAATTCGCCCAAATTCAATGCATTGATAACCTCTGAATGCGAGCACCTTCGAGTTGATTGGGTATACACATCAAAGGACTTTATTTGGTAAAGTAACGGCATTGGCCGCGGATGGCGGTGATTGAAACTTGCAATACCCTAGGAGAGAAAATGGACTGGTATATTGGCGTGCTGAAGAAGTACATGGTGTTTAAAGGCCGAGCACGCAGAAAAGAGTACTGGATATTCATCCTGTTCAATATGCTGATTTCGTTGGTGTTGTCTTTGGTTGACGAACAGTTTGGCACCTTCAACCCTGAAATTGGTATCGGTACCTTGGGTACGATTTACGCCTTATTCGTATTTCTGCCAACACTGGCCGTTACCGTGCGCCGTCTTCACGATGCCGATCGCACTGGCTGGTGGGCGTTATTGGGTCTTATTCCTTTCGGCGTATTTGTGCTGTTGGCCATGCAAGCGTTTGAAGGCACCAAGGGTGAAAACCGCTTCGGACCTGATCCGAAAGGGGATCAAACCAAGTCGGGCACCTTTACCGTCTAGCCCGCCTTAGCTAGCCCGTTACTGTTGGCGGGCTTCGCGCGCACATCCCGCATCAGACTTTCATCTTCGCAATGGCGCGATGATTGAAGGTGAAGCCACAACCGGGGCGATGCGGGATGGTGAGTTTCCCTTCGCGCACTATCATTTCCTCATTGAATAGCGATTCAAACCAAGGCATGTGTTCAACCGAGCGGCAATTCGGTGCACTCCCCGCTATCGCTAAACTGTGCTCAGTGAAAATATGGGTGGAAATCGGGACGTGGTAGGCAGATGCGAGAGCCGCGGTTTTTCGCATTTCACTCAAGCCGCCGATTCGTTGCAGGTCTGGCATCAAAACATCACAAGCGCGCTTTTGTAGCATGGCTTGCATACCAAAACGGGTGTACTCGGTTTCGCCACTGGCAATATCCATATCAAGAGAACGCCTAACTTCTGCGTGCCCCTCAAGATCATCGGCATCGACGGGTTCTTCAAGCCAAGCAATTTCGTAAGGTGCTAACGCTTTGCCCAAGCGAATGGCCTGTTTGACGGACAACGCCTGATTGCAATCTGCCAATAAGGTGATGTCATCTCCCACGGTTTCTCTCACCATAGCAACGCGCTTGATATCGCGCTGCATGTCTTGGCTGCCAACGCGTATTTTCATGGCTCTAAAGCCTTGTGCGATGAAGTCTTTGGCATCTTGTTGGAGCTGTTTTTCTTCATCGATAAGCCAAAGCCCACCGCTTGCGTAAGTGTCAATGTCATCTCGGCAAGCTCCGAAAAGCTGATGAAGTGGTAAAGATGCCAGTTTGCCATTGAGGTCCCAACAAGCTGTATCCAACGCCGAAAGCGCAGCAATCGTCACCCCTTTGTGGCCTGTTGGGTTTACCTCCGTCCAAACTCGCTGCCAAATGCGCTCGATATATCGAGGATCTTCACCAATGAAAAACGTGCTGAGTCCTTTCACCATTTCATCAAAAGCATTCAGTCGTACGCCGTTGAGTGTGAATAAATAGCTCTCTCCGACAACCCCTTGGTCGCTTTCTACGGTGATCAATAAGCAACCCACAGAACGCATGTCATGTATGGCAGTTTTAATTGGGCGCGAGAAAGGAATGGTGACTTTCTGACGTTTGATCGCGGTAATGTTTGCGCTCATGCAATTGCCTTAAGGCCATCAATCGCGGCCTGAATGGTGGGTTCGTCTTTACGGTATTGAAGGTAGAGAGATAGATTGGAAGGCTGAGTGATGCAGCCCCTGCTACCTCCAGTAAGCGTCCTTGCTTGAGGTGTTCGTTAACGAGATTTTTGGGGAAGTAGCCTGAGCCGCCGTATTGCTCTATGTGTGCCAATGCGACAACAGCCTGACTGATTTCAATGCGATGGTAGGGGGCGTCAGGATAGAGCTTGTTGTGCTGTGCGCGAAAGCTTTCTCCCCAATCGACATAGAGATAACCGGGTACCTGCCGCGCTTCGACATCTCGTGCTTCACTGGAAACCAGAATCAATTCATCTTCACGCAGAAACTTCGCCGCCAATTGGGGGCTTTGCTGTGGCTCGTGAACAATCGCTAAATCAATGAGCCCTTCTTTTAAACTGCTTAGCAGAGGGGCGGAGGCATCGGCCCTTGCTTGGGTAGCTAATTGGGGATGATGTGCTGTCATCCACGTAAACCAATCATTGGCCCAGAGCGGCCAAACATTCAAATGAAACCCAAGAGTGACCACAGATTGAGAGTCTTCTGGCAGTGTAATTTCCAGTCGCGCATGCTCCCAGGCTTTGACCATGGTATTGGCGTGACGGAGGAATTTGTGTCCTCCCGTGGTGAGCACAACCCCATGTCGGGTTCGTTGAAACAATGGGCGGTTGAGCCTTTCTTCCAACCCTTTTATTCGCGCACTCATGGTCGATTGCGTGATGTAAAGGTTCTCCGCTGCTTGTTGAAAACTGCCTGTCGAGACAACTTCCAAAAAGGCGCGAACGGTTTCAATGTTCATTCGAGCACCTCCCCATAAGTGAGATATCGAAAATCACGAATTAAGGCTCCAATTATATTTGTTTTACACATGGCAGAGCTTTGGTCAAGATTTGAGCGGGATTGAGTGATGCTCAGTATCAAGGCAGGGACACAATGGCAATTCTGCTGAACAACGTAGGCTACGGTAATGCACCTTGGTTACGTGCCTTACAAGCACTGTTACCGGATGAGGATGTGCTGACCCCAGACGACGATATTTCACCTGAAGAGGTGGAGTTTGCCTTGGTGTGGGATCACCCTCTGGGAGATTTGCATCGTTACCCCAACTTGAAGGCCATTTTGTTGCTGGGGGCAGGGACAGAACACATCGACCGGGAAACCTGTTTGCCACCGGTGCCTGTTGTGCGACTGATTGACCCCGACGTTGTGATGGAGATGGCGCGCTATGCGCTGTATTGGGTACTGCATTTTCACCGAGCTTTGATCGGTATCAGCACCAGCAGTTACTCAAACATTGGCACCGGTATGATGTCCCCGCGGTCGCTGACTATGGTGTCGCAGTACTCGGATTAGGCCAAATCGGTGCCAAGGTTGCGTCATTAATTTCCGCAAACGGTTTTCGGGTCAATGGATGGGATGCCCAACTCAAATCTGTTTCTGGCGTGGACGTATACAGCGGCGAAGCGGCGTTGAAGCAGGTTTTTCAGGATGTCAGCATCGTGGTGAATTGCCTGCCCTTAACGCGACAAACCCATCACTTTTTCAATGAAGCCAGACTCTCAATGCTGCCGGTTGATGCGGTGTTGGTGAACATCAGCAGGGGAGATGTGGTCGATGAGCAAGCCTTACTGAAACAGTTAGACACTGAGCAAATGAAAGGGGCGGTTTTGGATGCGCACAGCGTTGAGCCTTTGCCTTCAACCTCGGTGCTTTGGGAGCATCCAAAGGTGTGGATTACGCCCCATATTTCAGGTGCGACGAAGGCAGAAAGTGCTGCTCACGTTGTCGTTGAAAATATAAAGCGGATCAGAAAGGGCGAAGTAGCATTTCCCCTACACGTCCCTCCCTGCCAACAAGGCATGTCGCAAGTCATACATAATCAAGTCGCGAAAGTGTAATCCGAAACTGTAGGCGCGGCGGATAGTTACCCAATAAAGGCGCAAAGAGGAATGCAACGATGAGCAAAGAGAGTATGCCATCTTTGGCAGAACAACAATGGAATGTCAGGGTCGATTTAGCGGCTATGTTCAGGCTGACTGCGCACTTTGGTTGGGACGACACGATTTGGAATCACATCACCGCAAGGGTACCTGGCTCAGATCATCACTTCTACATGCATAGATTTGGCTTGATGTACGACGAAGTCACTGCATCAAACCTGATTAAAGTCGATGAAGAGGGCAATGTGCTGGAAGGGCCGGAAGATGTGAATACTGCGGGATTTATTATTCACAGTGCTGTCCACCTTAACCATGCAGAAAACAAGTTTGTATTCCATGCGCATCCCAAAAGTGCCATAGCGGCAACTGCCATGAAGGAAATACCTTTTTGGGTACAAGACTCCTCAATGCTTTTTGGGAAAGTGGGTTATCACGATTGGGAAGGCTTGTCCGTCGACCCCGATGAGCGTTTTCGCATTGCGGAAAATCTGGGTGACAACAAATGTTTAGTGATGCGAAATCACGGTTTTCTTGCCGTGGGTAAAACCGCTGGCGAGGCATTCATGAACATGTATTACCTCGTAAGATTGTGTGAGGTGGCGATTCAACTCAATGGCGCGCGCTTCGATATCGATCCTGGCCCTGAGGATATTTGGAATTTGAGTGCCAAGCAGTATGAAGCATTCTCTCCGGGGATGTATGAATGGCCTGCGCTGCTGCGGCTGTGCGATCGGCTTGATAGCTCTTACAAACACTGATGGTATGGAGATGAAGATATGACGTTGCAAGCTCTTCATACTCAGCTCCCAAGTGCGTTTTCTGCTGCGGAGATCGCACTGGATGCACTCATTGATTTAGACACTTACCCTATTCACGACATTCATCACCCCAAGCGAAAAATGCTGGTGGCGGACTGCCATCAATCGCTGTCAGAGACTGGGTGCGCGCATGTTCCTAAGTTTATGCAGCCCGCGGCAATTAACGCGATGTTGGAGGAAGTAGGGCGGTTACGTACAGAGATTCGCCGCTCCGAAGACACAGTAAACGCGTACTTTTCAGAAGATGATCCTGCATTGAGTGCTGCGCATCCAAAACGCCATTTTATGAGTCGAAAGAGCTCATTTATCAATTCCGACAGACTCGAAGCTCGCTCGTTATTGCGCCAGTTTTACGACAGTGATGTTGTGGTGCACTTTTTGTCAGAATGTTTGGGTGTGGCACCGATTTATCGCTGGGCAGATCCGCTTGCGAGGAATCCATATAGCGTGATGCAGGAAGGCGACCACTTTCCATGGCACTTTGATGGCAACGACTTCACGGTTAGTATTTTGGTTCAGCAAAGCGAAGGTGGTGGTGATTTCGAATACTGTCCAAACCTTCGTAATCCCCATGATGAGAACTTTGAAGGGGTCGCCGAGGTGCTGGCAGGCAATCGAAAACCCGTGCATGTGTTGTCGCTTGAGCCAGGAGATTTGCAGCTTTTCAAAGGCAGATATTCTCTTCACAGCGTGACCCCAATCGTGGGAAAAACCGAGCGCGTTATCGCGCTTCCAACCTATGTTACCGACCCCTATACCGTGAACCGGCCTCATCATGCCAAAACGGTGTACGGCGAAGCACTGCCCATTCATTTTGAACGAGAAAACGTGGTTCGCGCCGACAACCTGATGGATTGAGGAGTAGTCATGGATATCGGATTTATCGGCCTAGGGAAAATGGGCAGCGGCATGGCGGCGAACTTGCTTGAGTGGTGCCAAACCAACGGCTGCAAACTTAGGGTGCTGGATATCAACCAAGATGCGGTGAACGCCTTAGTGAGTAAAGGTGCTTTTGACGGTGAGAGTGTGGCCAACATCGCTCAGCGTTGTGCGATTGTGTTTACGTCGTTGCCAACATCCAAAGAAGTGAATGCCGTTGCACTGGGTGAAGAGGGGATTTTTGCCAATATTGAAGCACTTGAAGTGTGGTTTGAGACCAGCACCAATGCGTTGTCTGATTGGGAAGCACTGAAGCTGGCCGCGCCTCATGGCTTGGTAATGGTAGATGCGCCAGTAACGGGTGGTTCAGAGGGCGCAGAAGCGGGAACCTTGACCATGCTGCTGGGCGGGAAAAAATGCATTTTGGATCGGTACGAAGATGTATTGAGTGCGTTTACCGCAAAGCGGGTTGTTATGGGGCCAAGCGGATCGGGATATGTCGGTAAACTTTGCCAGCTCCATCTCAACTACTTGGTGGCGCAAGGAATTGGCGAAGCTTTAATGCTTGGTAAACAGCTGAGCTGGATCTTGATACCTTGTGGGATGTATTGAGAAACAGCTGTGCCAGAAGTTATGTGGTTGAGTCCTATGTTCCCAAAGTGCTGGATGGCAGTTACGACCCTTCTTTCACGCTTGCTTTAGCAACCAAAGACATGCGTCTGATTAGTGAATTGGGTGAACATCTGACCGTGCCTTTAGCACTCGGTGACAGGGTGTTTGATAGCTACCGCAATGCGCTTACACAGTACGGTGACATGGCACCGCATCTTTCCATCGTCCGACTGATTGAAGAGCAAACCGGACAGCTTCTTCGCAGTAGCGAACAACAGGGAACCTGAAATGATTCGGTAACGATACGTTTCTCAATATCGCAGCAAAAATAGCGATGTCTTTTCCCTTTGATCTCTATTTTGATTTGCTTGTCTTGTAACTCGCCATGTTAGGCTTTCAGTGTGGGATCTATCTGTAATCTATAAAGATTGAACCTTTGTTGGCAGTACTAGGACAGACAGTCTTTTTGTATTCCCAGCCAAGTTAAATGTTGAATTGCCGGTAACGGCTTTTCTTTTATTCAGCCCATCTTCACAGGGTTGTGAGTCTGCATCTTTGGGATTGATGAACATACATCAACCTTGCAGGGACATACCTTGTCTTCAAGCTGTCTGGTCGTTTGACCCGCTGGCCATGTTCTATTGTCGTCCTTCTTCATAGATGAAGCAGGGTGTTTAAGAAGGTATTTCTATGACTGAGCCTACTGCAAATGTCGATAACAATGACGATGACCTGTACAACACGGATTATCAAATTGGACAGGATAACGTTAATTTCTTAGGACTCGATTTCCACAACCCCGTCTTCCCAGTGTCAGCCATCATGGTCGTGGTGTTTGTCTTGGGTGTGCTGATTTTCCGCGAACAAGCATCTGACTTCTTTGGATGGCTGCGCCCCGCAATTACGCAATCGTTCGACTGGTTTTTTGTCATTTCCGCCAACATTTTTCTAATTTTCTGTTTGGTTTTGGCACTCTTACCGGTTGGGAAAATTCGATTGGGTGGCGATGACGCAAAACCGGATTATTCTTATCCAGCGTGGTTCGCCATGCTCTTCTCAGCAGGTGTTGGTATTGGCCTGATGTTCTATGGCGTCCTTGAGCCAATGAACCACACATTGAACCCACCGCTGGGCTTAGAGGTGGGATCAGAAGATGCACGAAGCATTGGAACCGCAGCGTCCATTTTTCACTGGGGCTTCCATGCTTGGGCGGTCTATGCCGTTGTAGGATTAGCATTGGCTTTTTTCCATTACAACAAAGACTTGCCGCTGACACTGCGCTCCGCTTTCTACCCGCTTCTCGGCGATCGTGTTTGGGGCATGTGGGGACACATCATTGATATCATGGCGGTATTGGCAACCCTGTTTGGATTGGCAACGTCGCTGGGTATTGGCGCGAATCAGATCGCGGCGGGTCTCAACTATCTGTTCGGCATTGATAGCGGTATCGAAACCAAGTCTATTTTGATTCTGGCGATTACCGTTGCGGCTTGATTTCTGTCTATCGCGGCATGGACGGCGGTGTGAAGCGATTGAGTGAAATTAACATGGTGATGGCAGCGATGTTGATGGTATTTGTCATCTTCGTGGGTCCTACCATGTTGATCTTCAGTGGTATCGTGACCAACACCATTGATTACGTCACCTGGCTACCTGCTTTGTCCAACTGGGTTGGGCGAGAGGATTCTGGCTTCTACCATGGCTGGACGACGTTCTACTGGGCGTGGTGGGTATCTTGGTCACCATTCGTCGGTATGTTCATTGCGCGCGTTTCACGCGGTCGAACAGTGCGCGAGTTTATTCTGGCGGTACTTATTGCGCCGACCATTGTGTGTATTGTCTGGATGACCACGTTTGGTACGACTGCATTGGATCAAATGGATGGCGGCTATAACGGCGTGGTGAACTTGATCACCAATGGTAATTGGCAGCCTGAGCTTTCTATCTACAAGATGTTTGAAGCTCTGCCGTTTACGACAGTTATCAGCTTCTTCGGCATGGTGCTGACGATCATTTTCTTCGTGACTTCATCGGACTCTGGCTCCTTGGTTATCGATACGATTACGGCTGGGGGCAAAATTGATGCGCCAGTTTCTCAGCGTATTTTCTGGTGTACGATTGAAGGCTTGGCCGCCATTGCGCTATTGATGGGTGGTGGCTTAGGCGCACTGCAAGCCGCCACCATTTCAACCGGATTACCGTTTGCCGTGTTCCTTCTGGTGATGTGCGTGAGTCTTTACGTGGGGCTTTCGAGAGAGCTTAGAAGAAAGCAGTTCGCGTAACGTTCAAAACGAACAAACGAAGAAGAAAAAGCCCGCAAATTCGCGGGCTTTTATTCGTCAGTAGTACAAACACATGCGTTTGCCATTGGCTTCAACAATACTGAAAGGGGTGTCGTAGATTTCGCTCAAAACAGCCTCTTGAATGACATCATTCACACCAGCATTAGCCGCAATTTTTCCCTTTTTCATCGCGATGATGTGGTCGGCATAGCAGGCAGCGAAGTTAATGTCGTGGATGACAATCACGACGGCTTTACCCATATCATGTGCCAGTTTTTGAATGGTTCGCATGATGGAAAGGGAGTGTTTGATATCTAAGTTGTTCAACGGCTCGTCAAGGAATACATAGTCTGTATCTTGCGCAATAACCATGGCGATAAAGGCCAGTTGTCGTTGACCGCCACTGAGCTGGTCGAGATATCGGTCTTGCAAACTGGCGAGATCAAGATAGGCCAGTGCTTTGTCTATCATGCTGTTATCTTCATCGGTCAGATTTCCCTTTGAATAGGGAAAGCGACCGAATGACACCATTTCTCGCACGGTAAAACGCATCGTGATGCTGTTTGCCTGACGCAGCACGGCGAGATGTTTGGCGAGCTCTCCGGTGTTCCAGTCCACGATAGATTTGCCATCGATTATTACATTGCCAGCATCAGGCGGGAGCAAACGGCTTGCCATCGAAAGCAGTGTGCTTTTCCCCGCACCATTAGGACCAATAATGGCGGTCACTTTTCCTTTTTCAAACTGACTTGAGGCGTCATCCACAACCTTTTGTGAGCCAAATGCTTTTGAGAGTTTCTCGAGAGTAATCATTGGGTTTAAACAATCCTGTTTTTCAGCAGCATCCAGATGAAATAGGCACCGCCAACAAAGTTCACCACGACGCTTAAAGTGGTTTCAAACTGAAAGACGTTTTCCACCACCCATTGCCCGACAAGCAGGGTGCAGACAGACATTAGCGAACATCCCACTAGCAACACCTTGTGCTGGTAAGTGCGAAACAGTTCGCGTGTAAGGTTGGTGACCAGAAGGCCAAAGAACATGACTGGGCCAATCAGAGCCGTCGACATGGCAATCAGAATGGAGGAAAGGATGAGCATCTTGCGGGTGGTTTTTTCTACGTCAACGCCCAAGCTGACGGCGTTATCTCTGTCTAACCAGAATACATCTAAGGTGCGGTGAGTGCGAAAAAGCAGGAAACTTACCACCAAGAGTAACGGTACACAGAGATAGACAAGATCGACGTTGATGTTATTGAAACTCGCAAACATCTTACTTTGCACCGCGAGGAACTCGTTTGGGTCCATCAGCATGGTGAGAAACGACGCAGAATTCCCAAACACCTGCCCCAAAATCAGTCCAATAAGGAGTAACACAATCAGGTTGCGTCCACCTTTGGCAAAGTAGAAACCAAACAAGAGCAGGGAGAAAACCACCATCACGGTTGTGGCGATCGCAAAGTTCCAATACGCGTTTACGATGTAGAGGCTGAAGCCGCCAAACAACGCAACCAAAAGCGTTTGTGTCAGCATATAGAGCGCATCGAAGCCCATGATGCTTGGGGTCAGAATGCGATTGTGTGTGATGGTTTGAAAAGTCAGTGATGACAGGGCAACAGCGATTCCTGCCACGATCATGGCAAGTACTTTTGGTACTCGGCGAGAAAGAAAATAGCCGTAATTCGTAGCGCTTAGGCCAAGCCCTATGAACAGGGCTGCAAAGGCAATCGCAGTGAACGCCATTGCCAGCATCTTTTTATTGTCTGACATGGCTAGGCCCTTTGAGGATAAAGTAGATAAACGCAATACCACCCAAAATGCTCACCAGCATGGAAACAGGCACTTCATAAGGAAGATAATAAGGCGGCTTGCGATGTCGCAAGCGAGCACTAACAAAGCACCGAGTGCGGCAACGCGGGGGATGTTTTTTCGAAGGTTATCGCCGTAAAAAAGACTCACCACATTGGGTACGAGCAAGCCAAGAAAAGGCAGCGAACCAACAATCATTACAACACTGGCTGACAGCACAGACACCAACATAACGCCGATGATCAACACTTGTTGATAATTGAGCCCAAGGCCAATAGCGAAGTCTTTTCCCATGCCAACCGCTGAGATTCTTGCTGCATAGAGATAGCTGAATATTGCGATAGGGATAGCGATGTAAAGCAGCTCAAAGTCACCTTCTAAAATGCTGGCAAAATTGGCGACCGTCCAAGCACTGAGCACTTGAATAGCATCATATTTGTAGGCGAGAAATGTTGCTCCCGAGTCAATAATGCTGCCGTAGATAATGCCAATGAGCGGTACAAAGACAGCATTGCGAAATTGGATACGCTGAATCAAGGTGACAAACACCAAGGTGCCAAACATGGCAACACCGAAAATGAGCCAAAGTTGGTTGCCATTGCCGAAGAAAACAAAACTCAACATATAGCCGAGCATGGCGCATTCAATGGTGCCTGTTGTCGAAGGTGCCGCGAATCGGTTTTGACTGATTTGCTGCATGATAAGGCCAGCGATACTGAGGCCAGCTCCCGCCAGCAATATTGCGAGCAACCTTGGTAATCGACTGGTAAAGAAAAGGTTCAAAGCGTCAGGGTTACCTGCGAGCAGAAGTGCAGGCGATAAGTCACTGACACCAATGAACAAAGACACTAGGCTGAGAAAGCCTAGTGGTAGTAATAAAGCGAACAAGATTTACCTCAGAGCTTTAATTAAGAGATTTATAGTGCAACGCTGTTTTGGATGTCTTTAACCATCTGCTCGGTCGCAGTAATGCCGGACATTGCCAGATACCAAGCGTTCAAATCCAAATAGGTCATCTTGCCCGTCTTGTAGGCTTGGGTTGCTTTCACTAAATCATTATCAAAGTCTTCGCGGGTGGTACTTTTGCTCGGGTCGAGTAAGGTATCGCGATCGATAATTAGCAGGGTTTTAGGGTTGGCTTCACGGATAAACTCAAAGGACATCATGTCACCATGGGTGCTGACTTTGATATTTTCGATCGTTTCCTTAAAGCCGAAGTCTCTGTATATGGCAGAGAAGCGAGAGTCTGCACCAAAGGAGGTAAGCTTTCCACCTGAGCTCATCACGGTCAGCGCATTGTTGTCGGTTGCCTGATTGTGTGAGCGGATTGCGTTGATTTGTTCATTCAAGGTCTGAATCTTCTTTTCAACTATTTCTTCTTTACCAAAGATTTTCCCCAGGTTGCGCCATTGTTCTTGGGTGGCATGCCAATAGCCTTTGTCACTATTCGCGGCAAATACCACGGTGGGGGCAATCTTGGACAGTTCTTCGTAGCTTGGTGAACTGCGCGGCCCGACAACAATGATGTCGGGTTGTTGGGTGTAAATTTCCTCAAAATCGGGCTCGAACAAACTCCCAGCATTGGCGTAGTTATCGGATTGGAACTTACTGAGATACGCAGGCGTTTGAGGCAGCGTTTTAGATACGGCAACCGGCTCAATACCTAGCGCGTTAATTGCGTCCATGGCACCTAATCCAATCACAACGACACGTTTTGGAATGCCATCAAGGGTTGTTTTGCCCATCAAATGTTCAATGGTAACGTTTTCCGCGAAGGCTAAAGGAACACTAAATAGGGAAATCAGCCCAGCCAGAAAGAGGTGTTTCATTGCTTACTCCATTAATCAAATGAAAATCATTATCAATAGCGTTCGCAATATACAGCGTGTCTGTGCCATCTTCAACCTTTGCTAAGGTTGGACGCGACAGAAACAGCATTACAATTTTGTATAGGGAGTCAGGCAGTCAGTGAGGGATATTTAGTAAATAGATATAGATGGATAATCATATGAAAATCAGTGAGTAATGTGATGAATCCTGAAAAGTCACATGAAATGTGTCTCAAAAAAAATAAAAGAACACACATAGTGAAGTGACTTCAAAATCCCTTTTTTATTTTGCGGTGCAGGTTGGTTTTGCGACTGTTGAGATTTGATAGCTTCGTTAACTCATTTCACATTTGTCACTTTGATAAAAGGGTAGGGAAGATCGATGAGGTGGTTGTTCGAAGCGTTTCTGAACTATGCGAAGTTTTCTGGACGCGCGCGAAGAAAGGAATACTGGGGCTACTTTATTACGCAGTTCTGTATGTTCTCCGTCTGTTTAACAATAGATATCTATAACCACGGCTTCCCCTCTTTCGACATCCTTCATTATCCCGTGACAGTCACTTGGCTACTGATTTCTATCGTCCCGACATTTGGTGTTGGCGTCAGAAGACTCCATGATCTCAATCTCTCTGGATGGTGGTTGATTTTTGGCGCGATTCCAGGGGTTGCCCTCGTCATCTTTTTCATTGCGTTGTTCCGTGGAACAAAAGGGACGAACCGATATGGCTGCGATCCCATTGGAATTTTCAGTCGTGGCATTTAAAGCCAGTTAATTGCGCGGTAATTGCTTGGTGATCATTGCGTCTACGGCACGTTGTGCGGCATCTAGCGCACCTTCTAGATAGCCGCCGTATTCTCGAGAGCTCTCTGTGCCAGCAAAGAAAACCGTTGAATGATTGCTGTCTTGTTGCACTGCACCGTATAACCCATGCATGACGGCTAAGTCATCGGTAGTGGCGGTAAAGGGCTCTTGAAACCAATCCAGATAATGCACTGCAATCGGTGCGTCAGCCTCTGCCCCAAATAACCTCACGAGTTGCTTTTGAATTAGCGTTTTCAACGTGTCCGTACCGGCGGTTTTCCGCGCTGTGCCGTTTATTCCCACAAATCCCATAATGGCACCGTATTGAGGTTCGCCATTAATTTCTGGTGAGGCGTCATGAATTTCGACCAGCGGGCCAACACTGCTCGACGCAGAACCAGAGAATCCTTTTGCTCGCCAGAACGGTTTTTCATAAAGAAACACTGCCTTGGCGTGGGCTGCCATCCAAGTTTCCGTGCCATCAAGGACGCGCTGAAGTTTGGGATCTAATGGTGGTTCGAAAGCAATGTTTCGGGCAATCAACCTCAATGGCATCGCAAACAGGACATTGTCGGCCTTAAGAGTCATGGTCTCGCCTGCTTTTTCGAGGGTTATGACATAGTAGCCATTGGCATCTTTGGCGATTTGATGGACTTCGCTTTGTAGCTGGTATTTTTGAACCGGGATCTTTGAAGCCAAGCCATCAATGAGAGCTCGCATACCACATTCAAGGCGATAGGTGTCAGGCATGATGTCGTAGCCGAGATTCAACGCCTGCGCAGGCGCATTTCTAACTTTCTCAATCATGTATTGGCCGTCGCCATACTGCTTGTAGCGATTGATACCAAGCGTTTCAATGAGTGCTGAAACACGAGGGTTAACATTCGGCCAAAACCAAGAAGGCCCCATGTCGACACTGGCATTGCTGTTATCTTTTAAACTCGACGACACAATACGGCCACCAAGTCGTTCACGCGCTTCGAGCACGAGGTAGTCGTGTTGCTGTTGCTCTAGAAGGTAGGCTGCATACAGGCCACTTAACCCGCCGCCGACAATGATGGTTTGGTAATGCGTGTTCACGACAAACTCCTCTTATCAGAACGTTTCGTTGTAGGGGCGGATATCGATCTCTTGTGTCCAAGCACTCTTGGGTTGCTTTGCGAGAAATAGATACATGTTTGCAGCGTCTTGCGGTTGAATTGCATTTTCTTCAACGAGGGCAGGGAAGCGTTCACGGCTTTTTTGCGACCAGAGGATCCCATCGATAATGATATGGGCAATGTGGATGTTTTTCGGCTGAAACTCGCGTGCAAGGGATTGAACCAATCCTCGTAAGGCAAACTTTGCAGAAGAAAACGCGCTGAAATTTTTACTGCCACGGATACCTGCTGTTGCGCCCGTAACAAGGAGTGAGCCTTTGCCAGCACTAAGCATGGCCGGCAATACTGCCTGCGCAATGTTAAACGTACTCAAAACTGATGCACGCCAGGTGTTTTCAAAGCGTTCTGCCGTTGTCGTCAGAAACCCATCAATGGTGAGCAATGCGGTGTTGCACACTACAACATCTGGCGTGCCATATTCTCGCTGAATGCGATCAAATGCGTCGTTTACTTCTTGTGCGTTAGTGGTGTCTGCGAGGATGTCGCTTTTTCTTCGGCTGAGGGTGATGACATGGTAGCCATCTTCCTCAAAGCAGTGTTTTAAAGCTTCACCCAGACCTTCACCATAGCCAGCAATGACAGCAAGGGGTTTATCTTTCGCGATGTGCATCGTCGTTTCCTTTTGCCGGAGAGTCTGCGTGGAATATTGCACACAGCGGCTGAGGTGACGAGGCAGGAAAAGTTGGTGAGTGCCATAGATTTTCTTTAGCGGTAAAAAAGCCAGACGATGAAGCATCGTCTGGCTTTGATCAGAACCTAGGCGGGAGATTAGACAAAGTGGAACATGTCTGAACTCACATCATTGACGGAGAAATTCTCCAGTGTGATGTAGGCTTTCCCGTTGTTAATCGACATCACGGTGTTGGCACCGTCTGCCCAGTAGGAAATCTGATTGAATTTCCACGCGAGCGAGTCATCGATTTGGATGGTGTCTTGACGCTTATTGAAATCGGCAATGACATCCGAACCTGCCCATGCTTCGAAATAGAAGGTGTCATGATGCTTACCACCAATCAAACGGTCGTTTCCACTGCCACCATTTAGGAAGTCACAACCATTGTCACCGATTAAAGTGTCACAGCCTCCGTCGCCCCACAGGTAGTCGTTGTCGTTACCACCGCTGATGTAGTCGTGGCCTTCGCCACCATAGAGATGGTCGGTTTCGTTGTCGCCGTAAATGGTGTCGCTACCATTACCACCCAGAATGGTATCCTTGTTGCCTTCACCGCGGAGGTAGTCGTTGCTGTCGCCACCATCGAGGTAATCAGCACCATATCCACCATACAATTGGTCTGCACCGACGCCACCGTATAGCTTATCGCCGCCATCACCACCCCAGAGTTTATCCGCACCGCGATCACCAATCAGTGTGTCTGCACCGCGGTCGCCGTAGAGGTGATCGTCGCCGTGATTACCATTGAGGTAGTCAGCATCATCACCGCCCCAGAGGAAGTCGTTGTCGTTACCGCCTTCAATATGGTCGTTACCTGCATCCCCATAAAGGTGGTCGGTTTCATTGCCACCATAGATCCAGTCGTTACCGGCACCACCTCTAACGGTGTCTTGATTCCCTTCACCACGCAGGTAGTCATTACCATTGCCGCCGTCTAGATAGTCAGCACCATAACCACCGTAAAGGGTATCGTTGCCTTCTTGGCCGTATAGCTTGTCGCCAGCGTCTTGACCATAGAGCTTGTCGTCGCCGTTGCCGCCGTACAAGGTATCGTGGCCACCTTCACCGTAGAGAACGTCATTGTGGTTGCCACCATCAAGGAGGTCTCCACCCGTGCCACCGATCAATACGTCATTGCCATCTTCACCATAAAGTGAGTCATTACCGTTA
>NZ_LNTY01000034.1 GCF_001559595.1 Enterovibrio coralii
CAGACAAAGTTAAGTCTTTAAAACAACTACAGGGGTGTAGCTCCAATTGGCAGAGCAGCGGATTCCAAATCCGCGTGTTGGGGGTTCGAATCCCTCCACCCCTGCCATCTTATTTTGCATATTTATGCAGCGAAAAAGCCCGCTCAAATGAGCGGGCTTTTTTGTATCTGTCGAAAGGTCACATGAGCTCTGGAGTCATTAAATTGACTCACCTGTTTTTAGTATGAGCGGTAATTCTCTTTTGTGAGTCGATCGAAAAGTGAGCGGGTGGATATATTTATCACGTAGCCATGCTTACGACCGCCAGCATCACATAGCCTCCCCCTTTTCGATGCTGGCTTTTTTTATTTGCGTTTGCGACGTTTGGTCTTCCTTGTGGTGGATACCTTCACAATGCCGCCACCTTTCTTGAACTTATAGCCTTTCTTTAGTGTTCCGTTCGCTTTCAATCCAGCTTTTGCCATCGTATTTCTCCTCGTTACTCTTTGTTGTCGTACTGCGGTGAGAACTTGTGTCGTGCTCGGTCAAACAGCGTTTCGACGCGTGTCTCGATGATGGTGATGCGTTTTTCTATTCGCCATAAGAACAGGGCAATCGCCAAGAAGGTTGGGCTGATGCCGTAGTTCACCATCTCTTGTATCAGTTCAGCCATTGAGGGTTCCTTTTGTCTTGTGCGCGAGCCAATGCTCGATAGCCACACGCAGCATGCGTCTGAACCCAAACGTATCGATGTATATCAGGGCAAGTGCATACCAGTAGTATTCCGGCACATTGTCAGCCAATGCGTGAAAGCCTGAGCCTACGTAAGGGGCGAGGCTAGGTACAAAGGCCAGCAATACAGGTAGCGTCGTCAAGATAAGCAAGTATTCATCCTTCCAACCACGTTGGGCGATACTGAGCCGGTCTAGTTCTGCTGCGTTGGCATCCCCTTGTTCGATGCGCCTTGTTTGTGCCGTAGTAATGGCTTCTTCCAACTTGTCTTGCCGCGCCTGCTTTCTTGCCTTGATGGTTTGTCGGTCTTTGAAATAGCCGCCGACCAAACCTATAACGCTGGTAATCAGTCCAATCATGCTGCTATCCCCGCCATGGCCGCACCTTGGCGAATAATCGCCATATCGAGGTAACGCCCGTTTTCGTGCTTGATCATGTGATAGAGAAGTTCAGGAATATCGGCTTCTTTGATCGGCTCATAAGGACTGACACCCAGTTTGTGAGAAACATGTTCGACATAGGCGTAGGTGTTGTTTTCACTTTCCGGTGCCCAGCGGTTGATGATGCCGTGCACGGTATTGATGTGATAACGGCGCATATAGTTGCTCACAAGCTTTGCACCTGCTCTGACGCCGTATTCCATCGCGGAGAACGTCGCAAACCGAGCACCCTTGCCGGTTTCTTTTCCGGTTTGCCCTTCCCACTGATTAGCGGGGTTGTAGTCAATATTGAGGGGGTTATTGTTTCTGAACCCGCGAGGCTGGAAAGCCAAGGCCACGGGCGAGAGTAGGTTGTCACTTTTGTTCATAACGAACCTCACAAGAATAATGAATACAAGCAAAGCGAGCCCAATACGCATGAGGATCACTCCTTTGGCCGAGTCGGGCGTTCGCCTTGCGGAAAATCGGCTTGCTCAGGGTAGTGGCGCAGCGAAATACGGTAAGCGCGCCATGCACTTGCGTTTAACGTTTCGTCCTCAAGCTGATTAATGATCCTGTCCACCTTTACCAATTCTGCATTTCGCCATGCGCGTTCACTTTGGGTACTTGGCAATATGTCTATGTCAGGAAGAACATCGACAATCACGGCATCCATATCGTGAGTGCTGTTTGGCAGCTGCTGCACGGTGCCATCTGGAAACAGAAAATATTGCGCAGGTGTTTTCGTTTTCATCAAAAGCTGACCCCCTCAATCTCGGTAACGTACTGATTGACCGACGGCGACAACGTGAGGTTTAACCACGTGTCTCGACCAGGGACGACTATCAGTGCAATTTCCCCGTTCAACACGTCATCTTCATTGGGGTTGAGCATCACGACATTGTGTTGATAAAGCTGACGGGTCAGCACGCCATGCGCTTGCGGTACTGAGGACGATTGGCCATAAACGCGGGTACGCAGTATCAGCGCATCAAACAAAAACGGACTGGCGTCGAGCGTGACCAAACCGCCGCTTGAGCGTCCCGCCCAGATGGTTTCCGCGCCGCCCTGTGCTGCCTGTTCTTCTATGAAGGACTGCAAACGCTGCGCTTGTTCCCCCAAGCTTTTGCTTCGCGAAGGGCTTTGCCAATAGGCGGCGCAATCATCTGGCTCATGCGACCACCTCACTGACGAACAGCTTGTTATTGCTGGGAATGAGCACATCCAGTGGTTTGGTAATGTTAAGCACCATGCCCGCACCCGGCTCCAATCCGTAACCCCGCTCTGCCACGCCCCCCAACCAAAGCGTATCGGTGTTGGTTGGGCTGGCTTGCAGTAGCAACTCTTTGCGGTTGCTGTTTCCAGATAGTGTGGTGCTTTGCGTCAACGTATCGTGAGCAATAAAACCCGTCTGACGACGCGCGCCTTCGGTCAGCCTTACTTCTGGCGGCTCGGCAAAATACACGGGCTGGGCACCGTCAAACGCCGTCATCACGTTCGCATCTAGTCCCGAGGTAAACGGGATAACCGAGGTGAGAAGCTCAATCTCAGGGTCATCCCCCTCGTTAGTCAGCGTGAGCTGGGTAAAGGTGTCGCCCAAGTCAAACACGTAACCGCGCGGCATGGTCAACGCGGCATCGCCGACGATGGCCGTGACACGCTTACCTTCTTTGAGCATCAAATAACGCCCGACGGCTTGAATGTGTTGGGTCTGCCCGTGGGGCAAGTGCAAATCTATGATCACGGTTTATCCCCTTGTTCTTCCCCAAAGCGCAGCCGTCACTAACAGCGCGATACCCATGACCCCATACAGCACCTTTTGCGTGTCGAGGAAATCGCTTACCCCGCCAGTGTTGTCATTGCGGATGGTCTTTTGTATTCCTTCCAGCAACTTAAAGTTATTGCTGGCTTGCTTACCTTGCAGTCCGGCCAGCGTATCGAGAGAGCGGTTGTTTTGTTCGGTAAGCCTGTTTAGTGCCGCGCTGGCGAGGGCGTCATACGTATCAAACGCTTCATCAACCACCTCTTCATTGACGGACAAGGCTTTCGTCGCCGTGTTTTCCACGGTTACTACGGCGTTATCAACGCTGTCAAAGGCCTCGTCAGCGACACCGGCAGCAAAGTCAAAACTTTGCTTAATCGCACCACCATCAAGCACGTTGTTGATGTTGTTATTGGTGGTGCTGCTTTGTTGTGAGCTTTTAGAACGACTCATGGCAACGCTCCAAATTCACCCGAAAGGCGCCTTTCTCAAACCCTTCACCGTGTATGTCGACGGGGTGATAGTGACGCCAAAAACGCACAATCGCTTTTTCGTCATCAGCCACATGAAACCGCAACGTCTTTGCGCCTGCGCGTTTGGCAATCGCAAGATGTGTGAAAGGTGACGTTTGACATTCGTTCCAAGCGTCGCCATCCAAACCAGTTCATGGCCTTCACTTCGAATGACAATATCGAGACTGTCAAACCGCCATAGCTCGCCAAGGGTTGTTAGCTCTTGGACGATGGCAGGGGTAAAACCCGCCTCTTCGAACCGTTTGCGGTGTTCAGTTGTCCAGTTAAGGCGAATGGGCGTTACTGTTTGAGCCATACCACCCCCAGAATCAGCACCACCGCCGCAATCACATAGAGCGCGCGGTTACTGCCGCTTGCGCCTTGATGGTTGTTAAACGTGACCTGTCCGCCAGCACTGCCACCGTGAAAGTCGCCGTTCTTGGCAGACGAAGGACCACCACTGATACCCCCGCCACCGGTGGACACACCACCGCCAATGCTTGGATCATTTGAGCCACCCTTTACGCCAGACGATAAAGATGACGGCCACGACCATAATCAGGGTGGTAAACGGGAAGCGGTCGGTCTGGCTGGCAGTGATACCCGTCTCGACCGCATCCTTTGTCCACCATGCGCCTGCTGCGAGGCCGCCAAGACCGAGAAATAACAACGGCATCGTCTTTCCTTATTTCCTGAAAATGATGTACAGGGCAATCAGCACCACCAGTGCGCCACCGCCAAAGAGCATCAACTGTTGGCGGCGTGCCGCGTCTTTGCTTTCTTTGGCCTCTTGATTGGCCGCATCAATGCGCGCCTGTTGGTTTAAGGTGGCGTTTTCACTGGCGGCGCGTTCAGCGTTCGCTTGGGCTTCAAGCTGGAAAAGTACGCCCCAGCACCGTGCAGTAAGTCGGTGCTGAACTCGCTGAGTCCATCGGTGAAGCCATCCCACCAGTGTGCTTCTTGAGACATAGCTCCCCCTTAAGGCAGACGTTCTACTTCGATGTAATCTGTGAAAACATCAATGGTGCCTGTGCTGCGCTTTTCGATTTCGAGTTTCAAGCTCGACAACGCCACGGGCGTAAACGCTTGTTCGTTTGCAAACCCCGTGGAGACAAAGTCCAACCACACACCATGCGCAGGTGCATCGGTGTCGCTATAACGTCCCATGGCAAAGCGAATGTCTTCGACGCTTTGCTCCCAGATGGTTTCGTTATCGCGGCGAATAGAAACACGCGTGATGTCGTCGTTTTCTGTTTCAAGCAGCATCGAGCGTAAACGGATGTTTTGCCCCACAATCGGAAACTCATGACGCTGGGTACCGGTTTGCGTATGCGTGACAGACGTTTGCGAATAACGCTGTTGGAAGAAGCGCGTGGTTTGGTAATCCACGACACGGGCAGTGGCGGTGAACTCGGGAATGTCTGGGTCATTGGCGACCTTTTGCTTTACGCCGATTTTCAGCATGAGCAGTTCACCGGCTTGATGAACCAGTTCGCCACGGCGAATACCCGCCAACGTACGTAGCGTTTCGTCTGCAAACGGAATGATTAAACGGGTTTTGGTTGCGCCGTTAACGCCTTTGGCTGAACAGGCAGTCCCTTTTTGGTATCGCGTTTATGGAAAAAGGCCGCATCGATACCAATGATCTCTTTGTTGTTACGCTCAAGCGAAACACGCCCCAAACGTTGCAGCGGAAGGTCTGTTAACACTTCGAGAGATGCAAATGCGTTCAGTGTGTTGATCTCCAATACGGCTTGCTTGCCGTATACCTGCCCCGAGCGAAATGGGTCTAAATCCATTGGGCGAACGTTAAATGCGCCTTTGACGGCGGCAACGACAGCCGCTTGTTGTGCAATCGGTGATGCCATATGTGTGATGTCCTTTGGTGGCTTACTAACACGTCTGGTCAGGCTTACAACAAGCCCTTATCCAGCCCCAGAGATTTACGCGGTTTTTCCAGTGCATCCACATTGGCCACCGTGGCCATCACGGCGAGCATGGTGACGACGGCCACCAAGACAACCGTCCACTGTGTTTTTGTCAGTCCGAACATGGTGTCGAATCCTTTGCTGATGAGTGTGTTAAACAGGAGAGTGCCCATACACCCTCGCTTTGATGAATGAAGGTGACATCACTATAGGCAGGGAAAAGGAAGGAAAAATAGCCTCTGAGCTGACCCTTAGGTTTGTGACCTATAGGTCTGATTGCGTTTAGATTTGTGGCTTGGGTAACGAAAAGAATTAAGCGAGAACTTTAGTATTAGGAAATGCTTGAATGCTTGTGCACTACATAACGAGTTGCTTTACGTTCCTTACACTTAATGTTGAATAGGATGGTATAACAAGCTGAAGCTATGAGTTATGATTCAAATTGTTATCATTAGTGGACAATAGCCATGGAAAGTAAACTGAAGCACCTAGAGTTTATTCAGAATGTAATTACGCGAATGAACTCTAACTCATTTCTTATTAAAGGGTGGCTATTACTTTAATCTCTGCGCTTTTTGCTTTAGCTGCTAAAGATGCAAATATTCAATATGTGCTAGTTACTTACATAGTCATTCCTGTTTTTTGGATGCTTGATGGCTTCTTTATTTCTCAAGAGCGTCAATACAGGCAGTTGTACGAAAAGGTGAGATTGACAAATGATGAAGACATTGACTTCTCAATGAATGCGTCAATGTTCAATAGTGGTCGAAATTCTTGGGTATCTGGAGTTTTGTCAAAAACTTTATTCCCATTCTACGGTATAACAGTGTTGGTTACGCTTTTTGTGATGTTTTTCATTGGTGGGTAGAGTAGGTATGGGTAGAAAGATCTTTGTTTCTTACAAATATGCGGATAGCAAGGTGCAAGCTCTTACTGATAGCATTTTCGACAATACGACCGTTAGAAGTTATGTCGACAAGCTACAAGAGTTCTTGGATGCCGAAGATCACATCAATAAAGGTGAGGCAGATGGTGAGGACTTAAGTGACTTTAAGGACAGTACTATTGCATCAAAGTTAAGAGACAAAATTTTTGACAGTAGTATCACTATCGTTATGGTTTCGCCGGGTATGAAGTCTACGAGTATCTTTGATTCCGAGAGTGACCAATGGATTCCATGGGAGGTATCGTACTCTCTCAAAGAGCTTACTCGCAACAATGTAACTAGCCGCGCAAATGCAGTACTAGCAGTTATATTGCCTGATACTTTAGGGCAGTATGACTACTTTATTGAAGACAATACATGTAATGCATGTAAGTGTGTAACACTAAAAACGAATTTTCTTTTTGAAATTATGAAAAGGAATATGTTTAACATTAAGGAGCCTTCTTTTAATGATTGCTCTCAGCACTCACCCAACTCCATATACAATGGAGAAGCGTCTTACATAAAATCCGTGAAATGGTGCAACTTTATTGGAAACATTAACTATTACTTGGATGTGGCGATTGAAATTCGAGATAACATTGACAGTTACAATATAACTAAAAACATTCCTGAACATGAGTGGACTGGAGTGTAATATTGAAACTGGCATCATTATTACTATTTTTTGGTGGATTAAAGGGTGTTTAAAAACGAGAGTTACGGAAACCCTGAAAGCGTAAATGCAGTGAAAAAGTAGTAACGCGGCAATTGTTATTATGGGTGTTTGGTACGCAGCCATTCTGCGTGGGATGAAAAGCCAGTAGCATATTCATACTATGTACACTGGCTTTTTGTTATAAGCGTTTTTTCTTTCGATGTCATCAAGCATTCAGGAAGGACAGGCCAGTTCCCATTAAATTCTAAAAAGCACAAAAAAAGCACCACCCGTTAGAGTGATGCTTTGTCTTCCAGCATAGACGCCGATTCTTATTGAATTGGGTCGTTAGCCGCCATTTGACGGTCAACTTGCTGGATTGGAGCCTCTACCAAATACCAGTGATGGAATGCCGCATTAGGTGGTACTCCTAGTGGGTCAACCCTTACGATCATCAGTCCCATGTTCATAATCTTTTTATTAACGTCATCGACAAGTTGAGGGACATTGCTACATCCCGCATGGAGCCTGACTAGATCAGTTTTAATGCCTTGTGTAAGAGCGATTGCCTCGAAAACCAAAGACGTCTTGGTAAATTCACCATTACGTTTTGACCATGTGAGATTTTTGATTCGCTCAACATCAGCATGTGGAAGATGAACTTGCAGAAGACCAGTGGTGCTGGATTTGAAGGTAAAGCTATTTCGATGTTTCATAAATATATCTCGGTATTTGCGCACAATGAGCAGATCAAAGTGCATGACTTTTTAAGATTCAGGGCTTATCAGTTCCCTGCGATGTAATGTCTCAATGGGTAATTAGGCCAAAGAGAACATATATGTGAGAGCTTGGATTCCCACATATGAGACTATTGTAACACGCACTACTTTTTTGTTTCAATAGTTAAACGCAAAAAGCCCGCCGAGATAAGGCAGGCTGTTTACTTGTTTATAGTCGGGAGGAAAAGTCTAACCGCCGACTTTTTGTTTTACGTCGTTGTAGGGTGATAAGTCCTACGCGACAAGTTTTACGTCTCGGGTAATTAGTCCGCGACAAATTCTTGTTGTCGTCGCTTCTAAGGTTAGAGGCGTTAGTAAAGTACTTTTCGAAAGTAACTTTATGTCGACAAGTGAAGAGTAATAGTTGGCTCTCAATGCTGTCAATATGACTACATATCGCTCAATAGCGTGTACGACATCGTGCGACAAATAGGTACAGATTGTACCATTTGAGGACACTGAAGGACATTGTAAGACAATTAACCTCTACAGTTAATGTTCTACAAAATGCAGACATTTGAATCGCTCAGAATCGCTTACAGAGCGTCTCGTATGTAGTAACGCAGTTTCATATTATATCATTTTGTGATAAATGTCACAAAATAATATAGATTCAAACCCTCCAAATTACCTCTGTTATGTCGCGCACACGTGTGCAAATACTAACAAATGATCGCAAAGCATCTTTTCTGTCGACTTAAATGTGTGCGTTTACTAACTTTTGCTATCAGTGTTAAAGCGACTTTGTGTGCTGTTACTTATTGCACACGTCGACAAGGAAATTCACTGGGTTATCAGTGGGTGCAGTTATTTACAACGCAAAGTTAGACGTGGGTGCAGTTACATCAGGGTTGCAGTAATAAGCGACCTGTCGACAGAAATCCCTCTTTATATATTCCCCAACACGTTGTGGCAGTTGACAAACTGCTTACTTAACCGACATCGACTAAGTAGACATTTTTGAACCGTTTAGGACTGCTCTAATTCGTTTTTGTCAAAAAGCAAGTTTGTGCAGCTAAGCGGGTGCACGCAATTTGCCAAAATTGGGGTTTTGCCCGGAGGCTTTCAGGTAAAACTCCAAATCATTAAGCTGGCTTAACGCCTCAACTGGCACATCGATTTCCGCACTCCAATAGCGACAATCCGCTTTCGAATCCTGTTTACCGACCCACTTAAACTGAGATTGCCTCACTACCGTCTTGGGTACCTCTTGAGGGCGTTGGAACAGGGCGTACATCACCAGACCAAACTGACGGCCACCGTTCCAAAGCTCCGCAACCGCTTTGGGCAATTGATTGGGGCTGCTTACTGAACCAATCAACTCTTCGACCACAACGTGCAGCTGCTTGTTGCCGTCGGCCACCGCCCACAAAATTTTCGCAAAGACATCCAACTCCTTTACTCCATAGACACCGGACAAGGCCAAGACAAACGGCTTGTTTTTTTGCATGGCCTGAGCGAGGGCAATGGCGAAGGCTTTGATGGAATGGGTCTGTGTAACACGCTTTCGCCCCAGCTTTCGATACGCGTTATACGGGTCGTATATCACCACCCGCTGGGCTTTTTGCAGGTCACGGTCTTGATGAATGGCCGTGGTTTTTCCGCCACCCGTGGTCGCGGCAAAAAGCTTATGCCTCGCCTTGTGGCGTGGATTGCTGTTTATCGCCATGGGCGTGCTCCGACGTTTCTTTCTCTGCGTTGGCCTTTTCCGCTGACGCCACTTTCAACGCGCGCCATAAGATGAAGGCCAAAATGGCGAGGGCAAAGAGGGCTTGCCCCTCTTCTTTATAGGCACCGAGTTTATTGATGAGGCTGCCATCGTGTTTGGCAAAGTACGGGGTGAAGTTTTTGATGATGAGGGCTTTTCGCTGGGCAGGGAGCGCGAAGTCTTCCACCACAAAACTTTGAAACCCAACCTCCACCAGTTCAACAAAGGCTTCTGCTGTCATCTCGCCTTTCACGCCCGCATCCGAGGCATTTGACTGCGTACTTGCGCTGTCTTCTTTGCCGGTATCTGGTTCGATGGCCTCAATGTCTTCGATAAGGGCAGGGCTGAAATTCAGTTGGGTGATATCGAACGCGTCGACGGTTTGCGCCTCACTCATGAGTCAGCTCCTGCTTTGTTGTGGTGAGCGGTTTGGCGTGTCGTTTGTAGCGAACCAGCCCGACGATTACGCCGCCAACCAGACATAAACACACCACCAAAAACACCATGCTGCCCCAGTCAGGGGCGCGCGTTTGCTCGGGCTTTGGGTCTGGTTCCGCGACGACGCGCTGGGTGTCATGGTCGAGCGTGAGAGAAGGCGAGATGTCTTCGATGTCAGCCGCATCAAGGCACTGCGCATCGTCGGCGGCTTCTTCGGTTGTGGCTATGTCATCATCCTCAATGGGGTGCATTTTGGCGGCGTACAGGTCAGGGTTTTCCGCCCACTTATTGGCAATGACTTGCTCACGCTCGGCGGACACATCCGCACCAAAGCGTAAGGCATAGTTGTCCAGCGTCGGCGCGTAGTGCGCCGCGATGTGGTGTTTCACGTCTGCCGATTGCACCGTCTTGTCACAGTTGCCGCAGCGCAAATACGGCGTGTTTGCCCGTTTGCCACCGGACGGAAAATGCACCGTCGACAGCGTGTGACACACAGGACACGGGGCGTAACCCGCGATGACATTCTTACCCGTGACTTTCAACATGATGTTGTTGCTCCATATGGTTCGCGACCGATTTCACCACGTCGCAGTGCGTCTTACTGAGGGCAAAAAACTCCCTGAGCTCATCCAAAAAGTCGGCCGGTAACCCCACCGACGCGAGGTCACGGGTGGTGACCAGTTTGGTGAGCGATTTCATGTCGAGCTTGATACCGCCGTCTTGTCCTGCCATCGCCAGCACCTGTTCGAGACGGGCGGCGAGCACTTGGTGACGGTTGGCGGAGGCTTTTAAGGTTTGATAATCCATAGGGTTCCTCGTGAGGTCGTCGATAGGGGTTAGGGGCGCGCACTGACCAAGGAGCAGGCGGTGTCGCTGACAATCATGACGGGCATGCCGCTGTTAATTGCCGCGGCCGCGCGCTCGCAGGTTAAGCGGTCAGCGTTGCGTAAGTCAGGGAGCAAAGAGAAAGTCACCAGCACCTGATATTCCAAGGCGGTGGAACGAATGAGGTAGTAATACGCCGTTTCGTTGTCGATGGTGATGTTCATCGTGAAGGGTCCTTTGTGGTTTGCGCCCCGCGTACCGCGTGCGTTTGAAGTTCGCCGTCTCGCCATGAAAGCGAGAGGGCGTTATCAATCGGGACAGTGGCACCGCGTAGTAAGGGCGAGATAAGACACTGCACCCCCTTAAGGCTCCATCCGGTGACCGTGATTAAGGCATGTTCGATACCTGTCGGCGCACTATAGGGGGGCGGGTTACACTTATTTTCAGTGCTCCAAGGGAAAGCGCGCCGCGCTTTTTTAAGAGCAATCGCCACCGCGTGTCGTGCTGCCTTCCATGTGTCGACCTTGGCGGTCGGGACAAGCGAATAATCCTTGCCTGCGGTCTCAATAATGATGTCATGCCACATGAAACCTCTGACTTTTTTGACGGTCTCGCCGTAGCCATTGATGCGCGTTTCATAGGCCAGTTGCGCGTCCTGAACATCCTGACAAAAACGGCTCCAACGGCTTTTGTCACAATGCTCGTGAAGGTCAGCTAACTGCGCATCAAACGCCACGTCTTCTTTTGAGGCTCTGCGAATTTGTCGCCATAATCCCACCGGCGGCGAGCCTGATTGTGAAAACTGTTTGATGCGGTGAATGCGCGCCCATGCGGTGGCAGACAGTGCCGTGTGGGCGGCATCCCCCTCGGGCAGGTGAGCACCGTTAATGTTCTTTGAGATGTACTTGATGATGTAGCCGGTGGCCGTGCCTAACGCAGGGTCACAGTGTTTGATGGTGATACGGGGAGAAATATTGAGTGCCCCGTTAATCATGAGTTCGTGCTTGTCTTCATCAATTGCCACAGACTCAATGATGCTGACCAACGCCGCTTTTTGGTCGGGGTGCACATACAAGAACATATGGGCATGGGGCGTACCGTCTTTGTGTGGCTCAGCTACCCGCAGGCCGAACCAATGAATATCAAGTTTTTGAAACCATGCACGGGCTAATCGCCATTTCGCCATTAACACCTCGTGCGCTTCTTTAGGCGTGCAGCCCGTCCACTTATCTGCGTTGCGGTGGTATTTACTCGGCAGTGTCCAGTTCACAAACACCCCCTCATAGCCCATTTCAACCGCGCGCTCTTCATCGCCTCGGCTACGAACAACCAACTCGATACGGCGATTTTCGGGGTTGGCTGTGGTGCGCTTAACGACCTCGGCAAGGTCAAAGGTTTCCCCTGTTTCATGGCAAACCACCGACATCGCCTTCACGAACCGCGCCGCCTCTTGTTGCTTCTTTTCCCAACGGGCAAACGAGCGACGTGATAGGTAGGCGTGCTGGCTTTTTCTGTCGCCCACGCGCGCCAATGCAATCTGTGAATACTCAATGTATTGGGTGCGAAGAAAGGTGAATTTACGCACCAAGTATTTCACGTCCAGGCACCGACAAATCGCGCGTTCCAACTCGTCTTCCGCCTCGGCTAACAGCGTGTGTTTTTTCTTGAGCGGTGGCGGCGTAAGGTGCACCGTACGGAGGTCTTTGCTGATACCCACAAACACGGTTTTCAGGGCGTTGAGATAGGCGGTTTCGCCGTCTTCCACCTGTATCATTTGGATTTGGCGGGTAAACATTTCCGTGAGATTGACGGCCAGTCGTTCAATGGCGTCATCACACATCAGGGTCTCGTGGTTAAGCGTGACCGAACTGCGCGCACCACTGTGAACGCGTTGGTGTGAGGCGTTGACGCGTAAATCGGCAAACGGGAATTTGTGCTCAATGACGGGCGCCCATTTGAGCGCGTGTTTCACCGTGTCATTGATAAACAGCGTCATGTTTTCGCGGGTGGCATTGGCGCGGCGCGAGCGACCGGAGACTTGAAAGTGCACATCGTCTTGCACGATACGCGGCAGCTTCGGCATAAAGTGATGGGCAAAGGGCGTCAACATATCAGCAATCCTTATAGCAATAGCGCGTATGACGCGGGGCGGATGCTTGGTGGTTCCACGCCTTGGCGGCATCACTTGCGCGCGCGGCGTCCTTACTTTCCGTCCCGCAGTCAGCGCATTGCACGAAGTAGCGGGTTATCTCACCAAGGTCTGTCAGCATAAAAACGGCGGAGCTATGGCAGAAGGGGCAAGGCATCAGCCAGACAAGGGTAATGTGCGTGCTCATGCCGTCATCGCCTTTTTCAATCTGGCCGCCTTGCGCGCCAGCAACTCTTTGGCGCGAGGACTTTTGAGGTGAAGATATTGGCTGCGCATCAGTTGAAGACGCAGGGCTTGAATCTTTCTCAGTCCGTCGGCCATGTCAGATACCTAGGCTTTCCAGCAATTCAATATCAAGCAGCAGCTGTTTATAGATAGGGAAGAGAAAGTGGTGCTCGGGAGACGTGGTCTCTAACTGCGCTAAGCGTGCACCAATCACGTTGAACAGCGCGATGGCTTCGCTGGCGTGGGACAAGTCGATATGGATTGCGTGGAGTGGTGTATCAATGGGCATGTCATCACACAACAGGTTTGGGTTAGTCATGATCTTTTCCCTCTTTTGATAGGTCAGAAAACACCACTTCACCGCGTAGCAGACGGTCAGCCAGTGTTATGCAGTCGACGTAACGCACGCCGCCTTCACGCAGGTTGGCGATTTCAGGGATTTCGCCAATGTCCATGCGTGCTTTTATTTGCTTAACGCCCATTTTTGAAAGTCTTGCGAACTCCGCAGCCGTCATAAACGGAATAACGAACATGTGGTAAACTCCCGCACTGGTTTATATCGGTTTCTATTGGCATGCGCCTTAGGCGTACATGCAAATACTACGCCCAAGGGCGCATGGCGATCAAGTATGGAATTGGGAAAAAAAATCAAAGCGGTTAGAGTTGCAGAAGGCCTAAGTCAGCCGGAAATGGCACAACTGATTGATATTCCGATAGGAAGCTTGAGGAATTACGAGCAGGCTAGAAAGGAACTAAAAGCTGAAAACTTGATGAAGATCGCAAATCACGAGCGGTTTAAAAAATACACATTTTGGCTGATGACGGGAGAGGTGCTCCCAGAGTCTGGTCAGGTGAGTCCTGATATGTCCATATTGCTGGAGCTTGGTATTGCCAACGAAGGTGAGACTTCTCCAAAGCGTGCTTAATTGTCCGTATTAAGAGGTTATCTTTGGCTAGCCTCTTTTAATTTTCCTGCATGTATTGATGTTAGGAAGCCCCTTTGCCCCTCAGATAAATGCACCCAGCACAGCGACAACCCGCGTTCGCTCTTGTGGTGTTTGTTCGAAATGTAGCGATAACAGTTCATCACATCTCTCCCCCTCATCCTTACGATAAAAAAACGAACTAAGCGCGAGCACTTGGCCGCCTCTTCTCTTGAGAGGTCAGCGTGGACATAGGAAAAAAGTAAAAGCGTTACGTATTGCCGAGGCTGAGCTTGTCTGAAATGGCAACCCTACTGGGTATGTCGTTAGGAAATCTGAGGCACTGCGAGCAGGGCAGGAAGAAACTAAAAGCAGCACATTTAGTGACAATCACCAATCACGCCCTGTTTAAAAAGTACACGTTTTGGCTCATGACAGGGGAGGTGCTCCCTGAGTCCGGTCAGGTAAGTCCTGACTTTTCTATTCTATTCGAACTCGGCATTGTCGCTGGAAGAAAGAGCACGCAGGTGCTTGCTCAATCGTCTGTATCAAAATGTATTATCGCTGGGGTGATGTATGGTGCATTGTGGGGCATTAGGTTTTTATTCGAGTTACGCACCGGATCAAATGTTCATGAGAAAGCGGGACGCGGTGCAATTGGATAAGCGGCTTGAGCTGCAGACCAAACGAGACAACATCGACAAAGACCCTCGCACCTTAGATGAACTGATCGCGATTTGGTATCGGATGCACGGCAAAACCCTTAGTGACCATATCCGACTCAGAAAGCTGTTGTTTCGAATTTCCGAAAGCCTTGGTAATCCCATAGGGGCTGATTTAACCAGTGAAATGTTTTCGCGCTACAGAGAAAAACGCACGTTAGACGTTAGCCTAAAAACCGTGAATCGAGAACACGCTTACTTGCGTGCTGTGTTCAATGAATTAGATAGATTAGGCGTCATTCACTTCGAAAACCCGCTCAAGAAAATTCGCCAATTCCGCGAGGGTGAATGTGAACTTCGATTCTTGAGCCATGACGAAATCGCCCGTCTGCTGGTGGCCTGTAAAAAGTCGCACAACCCTTCACTGATTTCTGTTGTAAAGATTTGCTTAGCGACCGGTGCTCGATGGGGGGAAGCAGAGAGTTTAAAGCCCCTTCAGATCGCGAACGGCCAAATCACTTTCCTCAATACCAAATCAAAGAAAAATCGCACCGTTCCAGTCAATCGGGTGTTGTTTGAAGAGCTAAGAGGTCTCGAAGCCGTATCGAACAATCGACAGTTTGTTGGCTGTCTTGCTGCATTTCGTAAAGCACTCGTGAGGGCTGAGATAGAGTTGCCGCCGGGGCAAAACACCCACGTTCTCAGACACACCTTTGCCAGTCACTATGTGATGGCTGGTGGAAATATCGTTAAGCTTCGGGATGTGCTGGGACACAGCGAAATAACGACGACCATGCGTTACGCGCACCTCGCGCCAGACCATTTAGAAGACACGTTAAAGCTCAATCCATTGAACAAGCATCAATAAATAGCGAAATTTTATTCATCTGAAATGGTGGGGTTCAATGTCGATTGAGGTGCTGATAGAGAGATGTTTTGAGCCAAACGGTAATAGTAGTAACCAGTGAAACCCGACATGTGTTTTTCTGAGTTTCTATCTCATTGTTTTTGTAGGCTGGTATGTAGGTTTCCAAATCCGCGTGTTGGGGGTTCGAATCCCTCCACCCCTGCCATCTTATTTTGCATTTCGATGCAGCAAAAAAGCCCGCTCATTTGAGCGGGCTTTTTTGTATTTGGCGGAAAGTAAAATAACTGCTCACGACATCACGAGAGTAAAGGGTGTCATTAAATTGACTCATGTGTTTTTTATATAAGTATAAATCTCCAATTTGAGTCGATCAAAAAATGTGCAGATGGTTATATTGATGAAGCCAACTCACTTAACTAGCACCAGCATCAGATAGCCTCCCTTCGATGCTGTTTTTTTTGCCCGAATTTCAGAAACCCGATCACACACTTATATCTAAAAAGTCGTTCTCAATATTGATTATTGTGCAGTGCCATTCGTCCATTCTTTGGATTGTTGTTTTTCGGCCGCTCATCAATAACTCCCTGAAAACCTGAAGTCTTAGCCTTTGTTCAGAATGAACAGGGAGAGTTTGATAGATTAGCTTTGTTCCAAGAAAAAGGGATGTTTGTTATCTAATAACTATAAAAGATGTAATCTTCAGTTTGATCGTGCCAGCTACGTTCTCCGCGTAGTTGGCTTTTTTATATCCCTTTGAGAGAGGTAGATTTCCTGGTTGATGCATCAACACCGTCACTGTCTTTTTGGCGTTTGTTTTGATTTATCAGTGTTTATTCAGATGGAAGGTTCATGAAAAACGGTGTGGATTTTGGCGACGTTCGCGAGCTTGATAGCATTCTTGCTGAACTAAATACATCAATAACAGACGCTAATCGTAATACGTTGAAGATGATCGGAATTGAGGTAATGCAGCAACAATGTATTGATACTCGTAAAGATAGGTGTGCTCAGGTTTCCGGTATTCCGTATGATCAGGTCTTAAATCATGCACGGGCTGCAATAAGACGCTTTATAACTTGACCGCAAATGCTTCAACGCTAGCTAAAGCTCAAAAAATCATAGTGAGTCGTTAGTCTGATCAAAGTGTCATTCTTCATCATCAAACTAAAGTGGTGATGCGATTTGGCGACCATGACTAACTCTACATTGAGCGACGTTGCCAGTTTGTCGATGGCTTTGCCTACTGGGCCATCAACGATATATATCTGTTCTTTGTTGATGTCAGTGCCTGAAATAAGAGATTCGATTTTCTCTTCAAGGGCGTTTTTCTTGTCATCAACTATCTGATCGCCAGTTAACTTTCCAAAGTACACTTCATCTTCTTCATAGCTTTCGCCCAAGTAGGTAGCAAAGCCGATGTAGAGCTCCGCGTTTAGCTGGCGGGAGATCTCGATGGCTTTTTCAAGGTGCGGTTTTGAGTTTATATCCAGCGCATAAAGAATTTTGCTGTACATAATCAGTCCTTCTTAGCTTTATTTACCCAAGCGTATTCCGCGCGTGAAACAAAACCGTGATAAACCAAAGCGATAACGACTATCAGCAGCTGCCTAAAAGTACGGGATAAAGGGCAAACGTAAAACTAGTGTGTCCGCCAAGCATGATGAGGATGGGGTTGCCACCAGCAGGAGGGTGCGTGACTTTAAAGATGATCATGAAAAAAATCCCCACTCCTACAGCGATGCCAAGAGCCCAATATTCAGGTGGGAAGATATTGGCAAATATCACCCCGACAATGGCAGTAGTAAGGTGGCCAAAAACGACGTTGGGTGGCTGTGCTAAAGGACTTTGTGGAAGACCAAATACCAACACCATGGTCGCGCCAAAAGGGGCAATGAGTGCGTAGTCGCCCTTGGCACTCTGGTCAATGAAGGCAAGAATACCAATACAGATAGCGGCACCAATGGCGGCGACCAGTGCTATCATCCAAGGTTGTTGAGCAGGTCGAAGGATACGAAAGTAGATTCCTTTTGATTCATCTGACATAGTTGAACCTCGACAGCATTAGGTTGCGCCGAGTATAGGTGTTTGAACGATCACAGGGAGTTGATTCTGGTGCTATTCGCGTGATTGAAACGTTTGTTCGTTTCATGGATAGCAAGACATTGCAGGTAAATGGAAAACCAATCGCAGTGTGTATTTACTCTAACGGTATCGATAGAAAATGAAGCAATTAAAAGGGCGTTGGGTTTTATTGGGAACCTTGGCTCTGATCGTCGCCATTGGCCTGGTTTATGTGAAGGTAGATGTCCCTGACGATGCCAGATTGGCGTCAGGGGATGGCACTGTGCGCTGCCGTGATTATACGAGCGAGTCCGTCATTAATACCGCTGAGCCTCTAAATGTGGTCGTGTGGAATATTTACAAACAGCAAAATGATGGTTGGGATAGCGAGCTTGATGCGCTTTCCAAAACGCATTCGCTCATTTTGCTTCAAGAAGCACAGTCCAAACCTCAGTTACTCCACTATATCGAAGAAAAAGGTTGGCACAGCAATCAGGCCTACGCTTTTGCGGTTAATGGGGAAATTGCCGGAGTGATGACCTTGTCAGAAGTGGTACCGAAAGAAGCGTGTGCTTATACCAAGATTGAGCCTTACCTGAGATTACCGAAAAGTGCGCTTTACAGTGCGTTCCCGCTCTCGAATGGTGAAACGCTCTCTGTGATTAATATCCACAGCATCAACTTTACGTTCGGCATTGTGGAGTACAAAGAGCAGTTAGAGGCTTTGGTTGATGCAGTGCGGGATGTAAAAGGGCCGCTGATCATTGCTGGTGATTTTAATACCTGGAGCGAAGAGCGTTTGCAGGTTGTGCGCGACGCGCTGAGTGACATTGGTATTCAGGAAGCGAGCTTTGCCTCAGATGAGCGTTTGAAGGTATTTGGCTATCCGCTGGATCATTTGTTTTATCGTGGACTGACTCTGCAACAGTCACATTCAAAAGAGACGCCAGCTTCAGATCATGCATGGCTGGATGCCTCTTTCACTTTTAACCCGTAGTGTTTAAAAGAAACAGGCCGGATAAACCGGCCTGTTTTGTTTTTACATCACTTGCGCAAGATGCGGCTCTTCAACCGAATTGTCGTAAAGCGGTCTCAATGCTTGAAGGACATCTGAGCGAGAGATAACACCCACCAACTTGCCGTGCTCCAGTACTGGCAGGATATGTGGCTTGCTGATTTTGGCTTCTTTAACGCGGTCTTTCAAAGACAGAGTAGAGAAGCTGGTCGCAATACCCATTGGGCTTACTGGGAACACTTTCTCTTTGTCCATCACCAAAAACTCTGCAACATCCATCACGCTCTCTTCCGCGTCCAGTGCTGTCACGTCATCACGCATCAGCTCACCAATGCATTGTTTTGCGTCGGGCAGGTAGTCTTCACACCACAGGTTCACCATTGCATCGTGTACCGAGAAGAAACCGACAACAAACTGCTGGCTATCGCACACTGGCGCACCCGTCAGGTTGTGAGCAAGCAGGACATCAATCGCGTCCGCAGTACGATCGCTTGCTTTCAGGACGATAGGGTTCTTGTTCATCAAGTCTTTAACTTTCGTGTTATTCATCATAATAGAGTCCTTACTAGCTTTGTTGATGGTCACAGGTACATTGATGCTCAGCATCTCTGGTTGAAGCAGTTGTTTACGGTAAATTCCCCAGTTGGCTAGGCCAACTAACACAGCACCACCGACGATGTTGCCAAGGGTGACAGGGAAGAGGTTATTCACTAAAAAGTGATTGATGGTGAGGTCTGCGTATTGGCTGGCATTCACGCCAACGTTCGCCCAGAAGCTCTCTGGTGAGAAGTTGGTGATAACAATGCCGAGTGGCACCATGAACATGTTAGCGATGCTGTGCTCGAAGCCGCTTGAGACGAACATGGCAACAGGTAGCATGGTCATGACGCTTTGACGATTGGGTTGCAGAGCAAAACGTCAGCCAAATTGCGGTACACACCAAGATGTTACACAGCACGCCCAGTGTGAAGGCTTCGACCCAGGTATGATGCAGCTTGTGCTGCGCGATATTTAGCGCATTTAAGCCCCATTGACCGCCATCAAGTTGATACATCCCAGCAGCAGAGACGAGCAATACCACCAACATTGCACCAAGGAAGTTGCCAAAATAGACCTTGCCCCAAGTTGCCAGCAGTTTGCCGATACCCACTTGGTTGTTCGCCCATGAAATGCTGGACAGCACAGTACTGGTAAACAGTTCGCCTTCGAAGATAACAATCAGGATCAAGCCCATGCTGAATGCCAAGCCGCCTACAAGGCGATTCAAGCCCCAGCTGGCTCCGTCATTGCCTGTTGTTACTGTGGTGTAGAACAGAAAAGCGAGACCGATAAAGGCGCCTGCTAACACCGCAAGACTGATTGTTGCGCCACTGCGTTTGCTGATTTTCTTCAGTGCGTAGCGTTCTGCTTCTGACATCATTTCTGATGCTGAGAAGCCTTTCACTGAGACGAAATCATGATCAGTGTATGCAGTTGTCATCACTTCCCCTCCCCAACGTATTCATTGTGTTCTCCTTGTCTCTAAGCAAGGCGACGTGCCTTACTTCCCTTTCAGACTAATGGGCAAGGAGAGGGGAAGTACAATTGATAATCTTCGAAATTCAATTCAGATAAATTGATGATTTCTAACGCATAGGTACAATATAGCCATAGGAAAATTGTGGCTAAATTCGCTAGCAATCAGGAGAGGTTGCAACCATGCGTTATTCTTTAAAACAACTCGCCGTTTTTGATGCGGTGGCAGACAGTGGGAGTGTCAGTCAGGCGGCTGAAATGCTTTCTCTTACGCAGTCAGCTACCAGTATGTCTTTGTCTCAATTAGAAAAAATGCTAGGCCGTCCCTTGTTTGAGCGTAAGGGCAAACGCCTTATCCTCACACACTGGGGATCGTGGCTAAGACCTAAGGCCAAACGCCTGTTGAGAGATGCCAAACAGATAGAAACGGGCTTCTATGATCAGCACCTTTTAAGTGGAGAAATACGACTAGGCGCGAGTCAAACCCCCGCGGAGCACCTGATTCCGGACCTTATCAGTATTATTGATAATGATTTCCCAGAAATTCGAATCTCCTTGGGCGTGCAAAGTACCAGTTCAGTGATCTCTGGGGTGCTGGATTACCGTTATGATTTGGGCATCATCGAGGGTAGGGTGGACGATAACCGCCTCCACCAAGAGCCGTGGTGTACTGACCACTTAATGATTGTATCGTCTGCCCATCACCCGTTTGCGAAGCGTGAGCGCGTCAGTATGGCGCAGCTAGAGCAAGCGAAGTGGGTGTTGCGTGAACATGGATCGGGCACCCGTACTGCGTTTGAAAGTGCTATCTATGACCATATCGCGGATTTGGATGTCTGGCGAGAGTACGAACACATTCCTGTTATTCGCCGTATGGTGGCGAATGGCCCTTATCTGACATGCCTGCCCTATCTTGATGTCGAGCGTTATATTGAAGCTGGAAAGCTTGTGGCTCTGAATGTGCCTGAACTTAATATCGCTCGTTCACTCTCTTTTGTTTGGCGTGCAGATATGGCGGAAAACCCGCTGGTTGATTGTATTAAACGAGAAGGGATCAGAATGATGAAACGTCATCCTATGGTGATGTGATTTGTTCGCCAGATACAAAAAAGGCATAACCCATAGGTTATGCCTTTTTTCGTTGTAACGTCAGTTACGCGCTGACTTTGGTTACATCGATATAGAGTTTCAGTTTTTGTCCTGGCTTGATGTACGCGGTTTTCTTGAGCGAGTTCCACTCCACCAGATCTGCCACAGAGACTTTATAGCGAGCAGCAATACCACTCAACGAGTCGCCTTCACGGATTTGATATACGATAGTGCGAATTCTTGCGCCTTCTGCCGCTTTCTTCCAAATCACCAAGTCTTGGCCGATGCGAAGTGGGTCTTTCGGGCTCATGCCATTCCAGCGCGCCAGAGAGCTGACAGATACGTCGTGCTTGCGTGCGATCGTCCAGAAGCTGTCACCCTTCGCCACTTCCACTGTTACTTTGTAATCACCACGTTTTTTGCTGGTCAGTTTAGCCAGACGCTGCGGAGCACTCAGTGAATATTGGGTTTCATCTTTCAGTGAAACAGGGATAAGCAGGTGTTGCCCTGCACGTATATTGGTTCCGCTGATACTGTTGGCACGTTGAATCACTTTTACTGTTGTATTGTGACGCTGTGCGATCATGCCAAGTGAATCACCGCTTTTCACTTTGTAGCGGGTGACTTTAATGCCTTGGTTGTCATTCTCAGCCAGCTTGTTTTGGAACTGAGAGACATTGCTCTTTGGCAGCAACAGGTGATTCGGGCCATCTGGCGAGGTTGCCCAATGGTTGTATGCCGGGTTCAGGCTTTGCAGCTCAGACAATGGAATGCCTGCGTAGTTTGCCGCAAGCGCAAGGTCCATCTGAACCTTTGGCTCGACCTGCTCTACCACAGGTTTGTTGGCGATTTCAGGCAGTGACAAGCCGTATCTTTCTTGGTTTTTGATGACATCAGCAACCGCGAGCAGTTTCGGGACATAGCCGCTGGTTTCTTTTGGCAAAGACAGGTGCCAGAAGTCAGTCGGTAGGCCTTTTGCTTTGTTGTTGCGGATAGCGCGGAACACGCGACCTTCACCGGTGTTGTAGGCCGCTAAGGCGTGTAGCCAGTCGCCATCAAACTTCTTGTGAAGGTATTCCAGCAGGTCCAATGCTGCATCGGTGGACGCAACCACATCGCGACGACCGTCATACCACCAGTTTTGCTCTAGGCCAAAGCGACGGCCAGTGTCTGGCACGAACTGCCATAGACCTGCAGCACGACCATGTGAGTAGGCAAATTGGTCGAAAGAGCTTTCAACTACTGGCAGAAGGGCAATTTCCAACGGAATGCCGCGCTCTTCGACCTTTTCAGTGATCAGGTAGAGGAAAGGTTCTGCGCGCTTTGCGACAGTTTCCAGATGTTGTGGGTGCTTGAGATACCAGTTGCGGTAGTAGTTTACGCGCTTGTTTTCAGGGACTGGCATGTCCATTTGCATGGCGATCCGTTTCCAGACGTCTTCCTGAGTTTGCGGGGTGATGACAGGGACGACAACTTCCTCGACAACGGGTTGTTGTGGTTCTGCAACCGCAACCTGAGCCAGCGTTTCCTCTGGCGTTTCTGGCGTATTAGTCGGAGTAGCGACGTTTTCTTGCCCGGTAAGTTGGCATCCTGCGAGAAACATCGATCCCACTAAGACTAAACGGAACTTCATTGCTGGTTAACCTTTCAAAAAATGGCCGATGATAATAATCGGCCAGTAGCAGTGCTTACAAGTGACTAATGTCAAAAATCATCTTTCCAGCGTCTAAGCGCGGCAAAAGTTTCTACGTCTGACACGCCTTGCGCTCTTTCTGTTACAGCGTTTTTCACACTGTCGATATGTGCACGTAAAAACGGGTTAATGGCTTTTTCCAATGCAATTGATGATGGCAATGTGCTTTGGTTTTCTGCTCTTAGTGCTTTTACATCATAGGCATAACTGACAAGTGCATCATTGTTTGGTTCGACCGCGATCGCAAAATTGATGTTTGACTGTGTGTATTCGTGCGCACAGTAGACTTTGGTGTCTTCTGGAAGGGAGGCCAGTTTGGTCAGAGACGTGTGCATTTGCTCTGGTGTGCCTTCAAACAATCGACCACAGCCACCTGAGAACAGCGTGTCCCCACAGAACAACATGCCTTCAGCGTAATAGGCGATATGGTCTAGCGTGTGTCCCGGAACTTGGAACACCGTAAAATTTTCACCATACAGTGTAAAGGTATCGTTATCTGCAACAGGGTGAGTAACTTGGGGGAAGCGCGCGGTGTTGGGCCCATAGATAAACAACGCAGGGAAGCGAGCAAGCAGTTCGCCGACGCCACCGATATGATCATTATGGTGATGGGTAAGAAGGATACCATCCAGCGTCAGGCCTTGTTCTGACAGGGTTTGAATCACAGGTGACGCGTCACCGGGATCGACAACAACGCAATGATTGTCATCATTTTTTAGCAGCCAGATGTAATTGTCATTGAATGCGGGTATGCTTGATACAGATAGCATAAAAACTCTCCAGCTATAACTCAAATAGACTATGAAACCAGCACGCAGTCAACGTCCATTAGAATACCCTTATACATGGGATCAGTTCGCACATGGCGAATGGGCGTGCACGCATATACAAACGCGGCTGGATGAATGGTTGCCTCGTCTGTTTGGTTACCACATGCTGAAACTCGGCGGCCTAAGCTGCGAATTGGTCAGCGGGCATTGTAACATTCAGCATCAAGTCTGCATTGATAAGTTAAACCCACTGCGAAACGTTGAAGCGGAAAGCTATGACTTACCGTTTGTCGATAAAGCGTTCGATGTGTGTATCTTAGCCAATCAGCTCGACTATACCGACGATCCTCACCGACTGTTGCGTGAAATCGACAGGATTATGATAGACGATGGCTATTTAATCCTTTCTGGCGTGAACCCCAGTAGCTTAATGGGGATAGGACGTTTGATCCCGTGGCGAAAGAATCAATTGCCGTGGAGTGGTCGCATGTTTACGCCGCTTCGGGTGCGCGATTGGCTAGGGGTGCTTAACTACGAAATCATGGAGATGTCTTGCTTTGGCTTGATACCAGCAACCAAGCACAGAACCTGTGGTGTGTGGTTTGAAAATGCATGCTCAGGCTGCTGCCTGCGATCGGTTCTTTGTACTTCATCGTCGCGAGAAAGCGCACTTATCCACTCAAACCGATCAAACCGAAGTGGAAGCTTAAAAAGTCGCTGTCGCCGGTGAGTGTCAATTACCGCACCGGCGCGTAACGTTTTTACTCTGAAGGAACGTAACCTTCATCTGGCCCGGTTGGGTTTTCTGCCCCGGCACGAGCAAGCTCATCACAACGTTCGTTTTCAGGGTGGCCAGCGTGACCTTTTACCCACTGCCAGTCGACGTCATGACGTTGGGTCTCTTTGTCCAGTCGTTGCCATAAATCGGCATTTTTTACAGGCTTTTTGTCAGCCGTTTTCCAGCCGCGCTTTTTCCAGTTGTGAATCCACTGCGTAATACCCTGACGCACGTATTGGCTGTCCGTGGTCAATACGACGGAGCAAGATTCCTTTAAACTGGCTAAACCGACGATGGCAGCCAAAAGCTCCATGCGGTTATTTGTGGTCAGCGTAAAGCCTTCACTCAGCTCTTTTTCGTGCTGTTTGTAGCGTAAAACAACGCCGTATCCACCCGGACCTGGATTTCCCAGACAAGAACCGTCCGTGAAAATTTCTACCTGCTTGACCATATTTGTTAGTATCTATCCAATTTATTCGCCAAGTCTGACACAAGTGACGCTATGAAAGCCAGTTACGACCGGATTATCGTTCTCGATACCGAAACCACGGGTATGAACCGTGAAGGTGGTCCTCATTACGAAGGCCACAAAATCATTGAAATTGGTGCTGTTGAAATTGTAAACCGTAAGCTGACGGGGCGACATTTTCACGTCTACATCAAACCAGATCGCGAAATCGATCCTGAGGCGATTTCGGTTCACGGTATTACCGATGAGTTTCTGGTCGACAAACCAGAATACAAAGACATCCACGACGAGTTCTTGGCCTTTATTAAAGGCGCAGAGCTGGTGGCGCACAACGCGCCCTTCGACGTCGCTTTATGGACTATGAATTCCAAAAGCTGAATCCTGGCATCGGTAAAACAGAGGACTTCTGTAAGATCACCGATACCCTTGCCATGGCGAAGAAAATCTTCCCTGGCAAACGTAACAACCTCGACATTCTTTGTGAACGCTACGGTATAGATAACTCGCACCGTACACTCCACGGCGCATTGCTCGATGCCGAGATCCTGGCTGATGTTTACCTGTTAATGACAGGTGGTCAGGAGACCCTAAAATTTAGCGGCAGCGACTCGGGCGATCAAGATAGTGCTGGCGAGAGCATAAGACGCGTTGAAGCCGGAACGAAAAAGCTAAAGATCATCCGTGCCTCTGCCGATGAACTAGAAGAACATGAGAAACAACTGGACGTTATCGAGAAAAACGGCAGTTGTGTGTGGAGGCAACAGGAGAGTGTATGAAGAGTGGGTGGGCTGGATTGCTGCTCGCTCTGCTGATGGCGTTCAGTGCCAACGTATCGGCGGAGCAGACATCTGACAGTGAAATTCGGTTGCTGAACAACCGTTTTCGTATTGACTCCACCATCACTCAGGTTGCGTTCGTAATTTATCGGGAAAAGCCAAGCCAGCCCGTTGTCTTGGTTCAACCTGATGGTTCTAAGCTCTACGCTTGGCAACACCCCGACAATGTTTCTTGGCACCAAGAATCTGACATGGATATCGTGTCAGTATTCGATCCGATGCCCGGTCCTTGGCAAGCCATCGGCAAAGTCTCTCCGAACAACCGCATTCGCATTCTCTCTGACCTCACCATGAAGGTAGATACTTTCCCTGCTCGTTTGTATCAGGGAGAGACCATGAAGTTTACCGCGCGTTTGATGCAGGGAAACAAAGCACTGAATCTTCGTGATTTTCTCGAGAGGGTCGATTTGACGGTCACCTTCACCGAATATCTGGAAAACGTCGACGGCATTCCTGAAGATCAGCGTCCACAGGCGATGTCTCTTGGGCAATTTGAAGATAACGGGGCGGGTCTGGATGAAGTCGCCGGAGACGGTGTCTTCACGGTGGAATTGCCCATAAATGTTGCGCCAGGCAAGTACTGGGCGCGTGTTACCTCGGGCAATGGCGTGTTCTTCCGCACACTTGAACAGGAGGTCTTGGTCTACCCCACACCACTGATGGCAACTTTTAAGCAAAGCCGTAAGAAGGCCTTGCCTCACCACTTGCTGGTGGAATCTGATATTGCGAGCATTGAAGAGGGTACCATTGCCGTACACTCAGAGTTTATCGACACCAACGGGAAGGTCAGTGTTTACCAAGGGGCAGCGTCGGAAGATTACACCGCGCTGAATATCGACATCGATAACTTTGACCAACCGGGGCGTCATCGCTGGTTTGGCTGGTTGTACGGTACCGACAAACTCTCGGGACGTCCCTTGGTGTTCAAGCTACCCGAACAGACATTTGCGGTGGCTGATTACGCCGCCATAGAACAGGCGAAGCTGGAGCGTGAAGAGCGTGAAGCGGAGCGTAAACGCATAGAAGATGAAAAGCTCGCTGCTGAGAAGCGTGCAGCCGATCGTAAGATGGCGATGATCACCATCATTGGCGGTAACATCTTGCTGCTGGTGTTGGCGATAGGCGGTTGGTTCTTGGTGCGTAAGATCAAAGCTAAGCGTCTCGCGGCAGAAACGGAAGAAGAGCTTGAAGCGCCGCCACCGGAAGAGCCGGATAAGGCGCATAGAATAGAAAAAGGGAGAAGCATGCTTCTCCCTTTTTTGTGCCTGATAGTCTGAGTTGCTACGCAGCGTGAACCACGGCATCCAGCGTTGATTGGGCGGCCGCCAATTCGCTTGGCTCGAAATCATCCACGCTGATGGTTTCGATTCGACCCGCTTCAGCGATGCAAAGCAGTTCCGCTTCTTTCTCTGAAATGGCACCGGCTTTCAGGCCAATGTCTGCCACTTTATCAAGGAACATAAATGGCAGTTTTTCACCCGTCTTGTCACAGACCTTTTTGTAAATAGGTTCTGCCGCCAAGATGTCCAGCAGGGCTTTCTCAATCTTACCGACGGTGTTGTGCTCTGAGGCTTCAAAGAACTGACCACGTCCCAAGCGTGAGCGGGCTTCACCTGGTGTTTGCAGGATGCGCGCGACTTTACCATCCAGCTTATCGCTAGGCTTGGTGCGACGAGAGCCAAATGGGAACAGCATGACGCTAAGCGGCGCGGCAACCAAACGGTTCGGGAAATTCGCCAGAAAATCAATCATGGCTTGCTCTGCTTTGTATAGCGCGTCTTGAACACCCCAATGTACCAGAGGCAAATCCTCTTTCTTAAAGCCATCGTCGGCGTAACGCTTGAGTGTTGCTGACGCTAGATATAGCTGGCTCAACACATCACCCAATCGCGCGGAGAGACGCTCTTTACGTTTAAGATCGCCACCCAGCACTGCCATTGAAATATCAGCTAGCAGGGCCAGGTTTGCCGAGTAGCGGTTCATTTGTTGGTAGTAACGTGCAGTGGCATCTTTGTTTGGCGCTTTTGACGTACGACCGTCAGTCAGACCAAGCCACAGTGATCGCATCATGTTGCTGATAACAAAGCCAACATGACCAAAGAGTGCTTGGTCGAAGCCAGAAATCGCGTCTTTCTCGTTGTCTTTGTATGCAGCTTCCATTTCCGCCAGCACGAAAGGATGGCAACGGATGGCACCTTGACCAAAGATGATCATTGAACGGGTCAGAATGTTTGCGCCTTCTACGGTCACCGCAATCGGTGCGCCTTGGTAGCCGCGAGCAAGGAAGTTTTTCGGTCCCAAGCAAATGCCTTTACCTCCCGCGATGTCCATCGCGTCAATCACGCTTTGCTGACCACGGTGGGTACAGTGGTATTTCACAATGGCAGAGATAACTGACGCTTCTCGCCCAAATCAATGCCTGCCACCGTAAAGGTACTTGCGGCATCCAGCACATAGGCGTTACCACCAATACGTGCCAACGGCTCTTCAATCCCTTCCATCTTGCCGATAGGCAGTTTGAATTGACGACGAATACGTGCGTAAGCTCCAGTCGCCAATGCGGCCGTTTTAAGTCCACCTGTCGCATTGGAAGGCAGGGTAATACCACGACCGACAGACAGACACTCAACCAGCATACGCCAGCCTTGTCCGGCCATTTTTGAACCGCCAATAATGAAATCAAGAGGGACGAAAATGTTTTCGCCACGCGTAGGCCCGTTTTGGAACGGCAGATTAAGTGGGAAGTGTCGGCGGCCGATATCCACACCTTCAATATCGGTAGGGATCAGTGCACAAGTAATGCCGATGTCTTCTTTATCACCCAAAAGACCATCAGGATCTTTGAGTTTGAAAGCCAGACCCAGAACGGTCGCAACCGGAGCAAGGGTGATATAGCGCTTGTTCCATGTGATGGACATACCAAGGACTTCTTCGCCTTGCCACATGCCTTTGGTCACGATGCCTTCATCAGGAATTGAGCCTGCGTCTGAACCTGCTTCTGGGCTGGTCAGAGCGAAACACGGAATTTCTAATCCGTTCGCTAAACGCGGCAAGTAGTAATCTTTTTGATCGTCGGTGCCATAGTGTTGTAACAACTCACCAGGGCCTAAGCTGTTAGGGACACCGACTGTCGAGGAGAGCACGCCAGACACACCGGTCAGTTTTTGCAGTACCAGTGATTGTGCGTACGCAGAAAACTCAAGACCGCCATATTTCTTTTTGATGATCATGGCGAAGAATTTGTTGTCTTTAAGGTACTGCCACACTTCTTCGGGCAGATCCGCAAGCTGGTGGGTGACTTGGTAATCGCTCACCATGCGACACACTTCGTTCACTGGCCCGTCTAAGAAGGCCTTTTCTTCCGCGCTCAGGCGAGGAGCAGGCACATCATGAAGTTTGTTCCAATCTGGCGCGCCGCGGAACAATTCCGCTTCCCACCATACCGTACCCGCGTCGATCGCTTCTTTTTCAGTCTGTGACATTTCAGGCATCACGCCTCTGAACATCTTCAATGCAGGTTTACTGAGCCAGCTTTCACGAAAAGAGCGGACATTCAGAGGAATGGCAATCGCAAAGAAAATCAGCCATGACACTTCGCCGACCATACCGATGGATGATCCAAAAATTAACAAAGCGGCCGCGGCGGCAGTAAACAGCTTCAAGCCAGTGCGGTGGTAAGCCAGCACAGCAAAGACGAGCAAAAATGTCAGTAGGTACAGGGTTGTTGCCATGATTGGTTCTCCTTTTCCAGCAACCCGAACTTAATTGGTAAGAGGTCATACCACTTAATTGTAAGCAGGTTTTTAAGAGAATGTAAAACGATGACCGGTAAAAATGTGCTCAATATTTCACAAGGAAAGAGAAAAGGGTGGGGTTCAAATTTTAGGCAATTGTTTTCACTGACTATTCATAAAGCGAGCAGGATTATCGACAGGATCTGCCATTTGTGGGTACACTGCGGAATAACGATTTGGGCGGCTTGCCCCATCACGTCAACGATAAAAAGAGAATTTGCCCATGTACCAAGATCTCATTCGCTCAGAGCTGAATGAAGCGGCTCAAGTGCTGAACGCATTTTTAAGCGATGACAAGAACATTGCTGATATCGAAGCTGCAGCAAAGCTGCTGGCTGATTCTTTCAAAGCAGGCGGTAAAGTACTGTCTTGCGGTAACGGTGGTTCACACTGTGACGCTATGCACTTTGCAGAAGAACTGACGGGTCGCTACCGCGAAAACCGTCCTGGCTACCCAGCGATTGCTATCTCTGATCCAAGCCACCTTTCTTGCGTAAGTAATGACTTTGGCTACGAGTACGTCTTCTCTCGCTATGTAGAAGCAGTAGGTAGCAAAGGCGATGTGCTGTTCGGTCTGTCTACTTCTGGTAACTCAGGTAACGTACTGAAAGCCATGGAAGCGGCAAAAGCGAAAGGCATGAAGAGCATCATGCTGACCGGTAAAGACGGCGGTAAAATGGCAGGTCTGGCGGATATCGAAATCCGTGTACCACATTTTGGCTACGCTGACCGTATTCAGGAAGTGCATATCAAGATCATCCACATCCTGATCCAGCTTGTTGAAAAAGAGATGGAAAAGTAAGGCGAGTAAAGGCAGCGTAAAGGACTATGTGTGAACTCCTTGGCATGAGTGCCAATGTACCAACAGATATCTGTTTCAGTTTTACTGGCTTGATCCAGCGTGGGGGCAATACTGGCCCTCACCGTGATGGCTGGGGGATTGTGTTTTACGAAGGTAAGGGATTCCGTACCTTCAAAGATCCTAACCCGAGTTGCGATTCTAAAATCGCCGAGCTGGTGCAAAACTACCCGATCAAAAGTTGCGCGGTGATCAGCCACATTCGTCAGGCGAACCGTGGTGAGGTCAATTTGGTAAATACCCACCCATTCACGCGGGAGATTTGGGGACGTTACTGGACCTATGCGCACAACGGGCAGTTGTCAGGCTATGAAGGCTTGCCAACAGGTCACTTTAAGCCTGTTGGGGAAACTGACAGCGAACTGGCATTCTGTTGGTTGCTGCACGAAATCGAGCAACATTACCCAGAAAAGCCTGAAGACATGAAAGAGGTTTTCCACTTTATCGCGAGCCGATGCGATAAGTTGCGTGAACTGGGTGTCTTTAACATGCTTTTCAGTGATGGTGATTACGTCATGGCGTACTGCACCAACAACCTTCACTGGATCACGCGTCGTGCGCCGTTTGGCAAGGCGAGCTTGATTGATGAAGAGGTCACGGTGGATTTCCAAGAGGAAACGACACCCAACGATGTGGTGACAGTGATTGCAACGCAACCACTGACCAACAATGAAACGTGGCACAAAATGGAGCCAGGTGAATATTGTGTTTTCCACCTCGGGGAAGTGTACACCTGTAACCGTGTTGAGTTGGAAGCGTCAGAAGCCTAATCGGACAGCTCAAAAGACAAAGAAAAACGCGCCTCAATGGGCGCGTTTTTTTATCGATATTTTTCAGCGATATCACAACATATCTGAGACGAGTGCGTTAATCCGCAGCATAGCCCTGAGCACCAAGAAGGTCGTCGTCCAGTTTGGCTTTGCCATCAATCATGGTGAGGCGATCTTGGCAGAACCATTCAACCACCAAAGGATAAATGCGGTGCTCTTGCTCTTGCACACGGGCAAATACAGCATCCACGTCATCATCTTCAAAGATAGGCACGCGTGCCTGCAAAATGACTGGGCCGCCATCAAGCTCTTCCGTTACAAAGTGCACGGACGTTCCGTGCTCTTCATCTCCGGCATCAATAGCGCGCTGGTGGGTGTTAAGCCCAGTGTATTTAGGCAAAAGCGACGGATGAATGTTCAGCATCTTACCGTAGTAATGGCGAACAAACTCTGGCGTCAGAATACGCATGAATCCAGCCAGTACAACAAGGTCTGGCTTAAACTCATCAATGGTTGCCATCAGCTGGCTGTCGTATTCACTGCGATCTGTGATGCCTTTGCTTGGCACTACCACCGCTTCAATACCGGCTTCCTTTGCTCGCGTCAGTCCGTATGCATCAGCCTTGTTGGCAATCACAGCACTCACTGTCATGCCATTTTGGTAATGACAGCGGTCGATAATTGCCTGCAGATTTGAGCCGTTCCCTGAAACCAGAACAACCAGCTTTTTCATTGTTACCCCTTAATTTCTACCTGCTCTTCGCCGTCAGCCGCATTTTCGATGCGACCCAGAAGCCATGCATTCTCACCTTCTTGGTTCAGAATATCGATAGCTTGCTGTGCTTGTTCTTCAGGTAGAGCGATCACAAGGCCAACACCACAGTTAAAGGTGCGGTACATCTCGTGTTCGGTAACGTTGCCTTTCTCTTGCAGCCAGTTAAAGATGGCCGGCCATTCCCAGCTATTGCCATCAACAACGGCTTTGGTACCTTTTGGCAGTACGCGAGGAATGTTTTCCCAGAAACCGCCGCCAGTGATGTGCGAGATAGCGTGTATGTCGCAGCTTTCCAGCATTTTCAGCACAGGCTTCACGTAAATACGTGTTGGTTCCAGAAGGTGGTCACTCAGTGTTTTACCTTCCAGCTCTGCACTGATGTCGGCACTTGAAACTTCGATAATTTTACGGATCAGGCTGAAACCGTTTGAGTGAGGACCAGAAGACGCGACTGCAATCAGTGCGTTGCCTTCTGCCACTTTAGAACCGTCAATGATGTCTTCTTTTTCCACAACGCCGACACAAAAGCCTGCCACGTCGTAGTCTTCACCATGGTACATACCCGGCATTTCTGCCGTTTCACCACCGATCAGTGCACAGCCAGACTGCATACAGCCTTCACCGATACCTGTCACAACGTCTGCTGCAGTATCGACATCCAGCTTGCCTGTTGCGTAGTAATCAAGGAAGAACAGGGGTTCTGCACCTTGAACAATCAGATCGTTCACACACATTGCCACGAGGTCGATACCAATGGTGTCGTGTTTTTTCAGATCCATTGCCAGACGGAGTTTGGTGCCTACGCCATCCGTACCTGAAACCAGTACCGGATGTTTATATTTGGTAGGCAGTTCACACAGAGCGCCGAAGCCGCCAATGCCACCCATCACTTCTGGACGACGAGTGCGCTTTACCACGCCTTTGATTCTGTCGACCAAGGCATTGCCTGCATCAATATCTACACCTGCATCTTTGTAGCTAAGAGAAGACTTATTATCGCTCACTGGGGATCCTTACCGAGTTGTGGAGTAAAAAGCGGCGCCATTTTAACAGCCACTTTCCAAAAAGGAAAACGTTTGCGTCAACGCTTTTGCGTTAAAAAGAAGCAACTGAATGCATGTGCTATCGCCCCAATTTTTCTTGTGTATAATTCGGGGAATTTGTTTTTTTGCAGGAGTCTGTCATGAAAGTTGTTGAGGTCAAGCACCCGCTGGTTAAGCACAAAATTGGTCTGATGCGTGAAGGTGACATCAGCACCAAACGTTTTCGTGAGTTAGCGACGGAAGTGGGTAGCCTACTTACGTATGAAGCGACCTCAGATTTTGAGACAGAAAAAGTCACAATCGAAGGTTGGAATGGTCCAGTAGAAGTTGACCAAATCAAAGGCAAGAAAGTGACTGTAGTGCCTATCCTGCGTGCAGGTCTTGGCATGATGGACGGCGTTTTGGAACACATCCCAAGCGCACGTATCAGCGTTGTTGGTATCTACCGTGACGAAGAAACGTTGGAGCCAGTACCTTACTTCCATAAACTGGCAAGCAACATCAACGAGCGTATGGCACTGGTTGTTGACCCAATGCTGGCAACCGGTGGTTCTATGATTGCAACCATCGATCTGCTGAAAGAAAACGGCTGTGAGCACATCAAAGTGCTGGTTCTGGTAGCGGCACCTGAAGGTATCGAAGCACTGGAAAAAGCGCACCCAGACGTTGAGCTGTACACTGCTGCAATCGACGAAAAACTGAATGACAAAGGCTACATCGTTCCAGGTCTGGGCGATGCAGGCGACAAGATCTTCGGTACCAAGTAATTTGTTACCGAGTGACAGAAAAAAGGCTTCCAGATGGAAGCCTTTTTTGTTTCTGCGAGATGTATTGGCTGGAATTAGTCTTCCATCTGCGCGTTATCGACAACATGGCTCTCGCCCATGTCTTTCGGCAGGATAAGGTTCAGTGCAATTGCGACGATACCGCACAGGCTGATGCCTTGCAGCTGAAATCGCCAATACCAAATGCCATACCACCGATACCGAACACCAAGGTTACCGCAACGATAGCCAGGTACGTGCCTTGTGTAGGTCAACTTGGTTTTTGATCAGCGTGTTAAGACCGACGGTTGCGATAGAACCGAACAGCAAGATCATGATGCCGCCCATAACAGGGACAGGAATGGTCTGCAAAATCGCGCCTAGCTTGCCAACAAACGCCAGCACAATCGCGGTGATTGCACCCCAGGTCATGATGGCTGGGTTGAATGCGCGGGTTAGCATAACCGCACCGGTCACTTCACTGTAGGTCGTGTTTGGCGGTGCACCGAACATAGACGCTGCAATAGTCGCCACGCCGTCACCAGCCATGGTGCGGTGCAGGCCAGGCTTTTTCAGGTAGTCTTTACCTGTTACGTTTGAAATCGCCAGCATGTCGCCCACGTGCTCAACCGCCGGAGCAATAGCAACAGGAATCATGAACAAAATCGCGCCGATGTGGAATTCAGGCATGGTGAAGTTAGGCATAGACAACCATGCCGCGTTAATCACTGGCGAGAAATCAACAACCCCGAAGAACAGCGATGCGATGTAGCCAGACACGATACCCGCAAGAATAGGTACCAGCTTGAAGAAGCCTTTGGCGTAAACAGACACGCCAATGGTCACAATCAGAGAAATCGCAGAAATCCACAATGCGGCTGAGCCATCGACGAGCTGGATTGCACCGTCACCGGATTTACCTACTGCCATGTTAACGGCAGAGGGCGCCAAGCCCAGACCGATAACCATGATCACAGGCCCAACAACCACAGGTGGCAGCAGACGGTGAATAAAGCCCACACCGCGAACCTTGATGATGCCACCCATGATGACATACACCACACCCGCCGCCATCAGGCGCCCATGGTTGCAGCGACGCCCCATTGTTGAACACCGAACATGATTGGCGCGATAAATGCAAAAGAAGAAGCGAGGAAAATGGGAACAGAGCGTTTGGTAATGACTTGAAAGATAAGGGTACCAATACCGGCACCGAAGAGAGCGACGTTGGGGTCCAATCCCGTTAGAAGCGGAACCAGCACCAAGGCACCAAAGGCAACAAACAGCATTTGTGCCCCTTGTAGAGCTTGCATCATGACGAACCTTCCTAAATCTAAAAAAATCGCGGGATACTATCACAATTTAAATTGGCAGAACTCTGACCTAAATCTATTTGTCAGCGAAAGACTTTTGGCAATAATGCAGAAATTAAGGCTTTTCGAGCGACAACATGGCACGTTTCCCGCCTTTTCGGGTCAGATGTCATAATGATGTAAGCACACAAGCCTCAATTTGCGCGGTTTTATTACGCAAATTCGTTGCTTTCCCGTTGCCGACTGTAAGGCTTCCTTTTATGATCGGCGTTTAAATTTCGAGTTATCTGGCATAAATATGTTACGAATCTTATTTTTCGTGTTCGCAATGCTTCTGGGGCAAACCAGTGCATTTGCAGCTTCGATGTTCAGTTCTGAAGTGGTGCTGGATGACAGTGATGCAGCCACCGAGCAAGCGGCAAAGGAAAAAGCCTTTGTTGACGTGCTGGTTCGCGCATCTGGTCAATCTACCGTTGGCGAGAATCCTGTGATTCAAAAAGCACTGCCAACCGTGGGTCAATACATCACGCAACTGGGTTATGGCGAACTGGACGGCCAACGCTCTCTGGTTTTGGGCTTTGACGACGCGAAAATTCGCACCCTGTTGACTCAAGCTCAAGCAACGTATTGGGGTGAGCCACGCCCTGATGTCTTGTTCTGGGTGATTGAAGATACCCCAACCCAACGCAACGTGGTGTGGGAGCAATCAGGCTCTCCACTGATTGGTGAGTTAAAAGCAGAAGGTGAGCGTCGTGGCTTGCCTGTGCTGATGCCAGTTGGCGACTTTGATGATGTGGTTGCGGTTTCTGTTCCTGATTTGTGGGGCGGATTTGCGGATCCGATCGCTAAAGCAAGTGCACGTTACAACCCAACAGGTATTGTGGTCGTAAAAGTGAACGATCGCGGTCTGAGCTGGCAGATGTTCCCAAATGCAGCAGCGATCAGTAACGACACGCCAGTTGAAGGTCGTGTGAGTGGTGCACCTGCACAAGCCTTCCCTCAGATGATTGATGAGATCTCGGATTACTACGCGCAACGTTTGGCGGTGAATCTGGGTGTGGTGAACGGTGACGCCCTGTCTCTGGAAATTTCAGATTTGAATGACGCGGAAGACTTCTTTGTGGTTGAGCGTTCACTCAAAGAACTGAACTCTGTAGCCGCACTGCGTCTGGACTCGATTGTTGATGACAAAGCAATATTCAAATTGAGCCTGCTGGCGTCAGAAGACGTGTTCCACAATGAGATGATGTCGGATCGTCGTTTGCAGCGCATGGTCGAAGAAGCTCCGGTGATTGATACGCCACCAGTGATTGACGCACCAATCAGCGCGGTTGAGGGCTCTGTTGATACCTCAACAGGCACCATTGCTGACGGCACTGTATCAACCGGTACCATCACAACTGACACTTCGCCTGCTCAGCAGCCTGCAATCGTTCAACCTGTTGTGGACCCGACATTGGCGGCACAACCAACAGAAGCGATTCCAGCAGAACCTGCTCCTCACGTCATTCGCTACAAGTGGGTTGGCTAAGAAAATGAAAAAGCAGGCTCCGGCCTGCTTTTTTGTCTCTTCAGTTTGCCTATCAATCGGCTACTGTTCGAATCGCGCTTTCTCTTCTTTTTCTACCTGAGATAGCTTTTTCAAACCTAGTCCCATCTCTTTGCCTTTACGTTTTGCATAAAGAATATTGCAGACAAAGGAAACGGAGGTGATCACCAATTCCACCAATGCCAGAAGTCTTTCTCCCTCGTCGACCCAAAGTAGCGTTAAGCCGTGTAAGAAGTAGAACATCAAGATGAAGTTTGCCCATGCGTGGGTGTAAGGTTTACCCGTGATAATGCCTTTTAGCGGTAACATCAGCGGGATCAGCCAAGCAATGGTTACGCCATAAGGACTGATGTGAGGGTGCGGTGAAATGACCGCATGCCAAACAAACACCCAACCAATGAGTGAGAGATAGGAAATGAGCGCAAAAGCGCGAAGTTGGGAGAGAGAAGAAAACAACAGATAACTCCTTTTATCTTTCTTGCAGCTTGGCGGCAATCATTGCCAACCGCTTTCCTCCAGCAATAGCCAGATCTTTCTCGTCATTGTCAGGTTGTCTGCGTGATTCCGATGTAATGTGTGATGGGCCATACGGCGAACCACCACCTTGCGTGGAATGCAGCGCAGGTTCGCTGTGAGGCAGTCCCACAATCACCATGCCGTGATGCAGCAACGGCAACATCATCGATTGCAGGGTGGTTTCTTGGCCGCCATGCAGCATAGAGCCTGAGGTAAATACCAAAGCAGGCTTGCCAATAAGCGTGCCTGCCAGCCATTCCTTGCTCGTGCTGTCGATAAAATGCTTGAGCGGTGCGGCCATGTTACCAAAGCGCACAGGACTACCGAAGGCGAGGCCATCGCAGTTTTTCAAATCATCCAGCGTCACGAAAGGATCGTCAGCTTGCTGGGGTGTAGCAGTTTCACCGGCTACAACAAGCTCGGGCACCGTACGCAATGTTGCCACTGCGCCCGTGCTTTCAATCCCTCTGGCGATCAGGCGAGCCATCTTTCGTGTCCCGCCATGACGGCTGTAGTAAAGGACTAAAACCTCTGCCATTACAGGATGTCGAGAACAGCTTCTGGTGGACGACCCATTGCCGCTTTACCGTTTGCCACAACGATAGGGCGCTCAATCAGTTTTGGATTTTCAACCATGGCTTGAATTAGCTCAGCGTCAGTGGCGTCAGCCAGCTTTAACTCTTTGTAGATGTCTTCTTTGGTACGCATCATCTGACGTGGTGACGCGTAACCCAGTTGAGACAGCAAGGTTTTGATGGTGTCGGCAGACGGTGGCGTCTCTAGGTACGCCACCACTTCTGGCTCAATGCCACGCTCGGTCAACAGTGCCAGTGTCTGGCGGCTCTTCGAGCAGCGGTTGTTGTGGTAGATGGTGACTGACATGAACACTCCTTTGATTGCGTTAGGGAACGCAAATTTGTTGTTATCGTATTTTTGTTTTATCGCTGCAAAGCTGAATAGCGCGCTTCTTCAACTCGCAGTTGATCTATACGTGCATCGTAGCGAGCTTGATCTAAACTGCCAAGATCCACCAGTTGGCTGGCTTGGGTATAGTTGGTAATCGCTTTATGCCAACGTCCCTGAAGTGCGTACAGCTCACCCTGTGCCGCCAAGCCTCCCGCCTGATCGCCACTGTGCTCATAGGCCTCTTGAAGTAAAGACCAGCCATTGACGTCTTTCGGGTTTCGGTGAGTGAACCTTTCCAAACCGACAATCGCTTCTTTGTAGTTTTCACCTTTAACCAGAACGTAATCACGGTTCAACAAGAGCACGGGATTATTAGGCTGTGAATCAAGGGCTTTATTCAGGCGAGCAAGGGCAGGCTCGAATTGCTTCTGTGCCACATCGAGATCGGTCATGGCATCAAGGTAGAAGCGGTTGTTTGGCTGCGCTTTATAAAGCGGCGTGAGCAGTTCTTTGGCTTTGTCGAACTGGCGGGTGTCGATGTACACCAAGGCTTTACCGTAGTTCAGCGATTGTGCTTCAGCCGGAGATGCCTTTTTCAGCGCGCGGTTAAACCAATCTAACGATGCATTGCTGTCGATGCCTGCAAACCTTGCAATCACGCGAGCGCGCGCTAGATGGTAGGCCGGTGACATAGGCACAGAACGTTGCGGGTACTGCTGAGCACGTGAGCGGGTATCCGTAATACGGTCATCCGGCAAGGGGTGCGTCAGCAAGAATGAAGGCGGCTTAGACGCGTAGCGGTATTGGTCTGACAGACGCGAGAAAAAGCGTGGCATTGCGTTGACGTCATAGCCAGCGCGAGAAAGGGTTTCGATACCAATACGGTCGGCTTCTTTCTCGTTGCTGCGGGTGTAGTTGATGCGTCCTTGGATAGAAGCCGCCGTTGTTGCTTGCACGGCGGCGATGCCCGCTTGTGGGGCGGCAATTGCCAGCATCAAAGAGCCCACCATGGCAGCAATGGTCAGTGGGGTTTGACGTGCCTGTTCTTCCATGGCGCGAGCAAGGTGGCGTTGGGTCAGGTGTGCAATTTCGTGCGCGACAACCGAGGCCAGCTCACTTTCAGTTTTCGCGTGAAGAAACAGGCCTGTATGCAGTGCCACATGGCCACCGAAAAAGGCAAATGCGTTAATGTCGCGATTACGGATCAGAAAAAATTCAAACGGTGTTTTAACGTCGTTAGCACTGGCAACGAGGTTGTTCCCTAACGAGGTGACATACTCCGAAAGCAGCGGATCATTAACAATTGGCTGGCTCGCGCGCAGCATGCGCATGTAAGCGTCACCGTACTCAATTTCTTTTTCGACAGTGAGAGTGCCTGCAGCCGCTGTGCCAATTTCTGGCAGATCGTTATACGACGTGGCAAACGCAGGAGAAGACAGCGCGAGCGACGCGATAAGAACACTGGTCGTGGCTTTTTTGAATAGCTGCATAACTGACGTCGGTGCCTCCAGCACGCGATAAAAATAGTGCGGTGTTATTCTGTAGACCGCAAACAATCAAAGAGGTTCTTCTGGGGTGAGGATGGAATCCTACATACCCAAACTACATCTCAAAGTGGTTTACGTATACAATGCCGAAGATAATAACGGTCAGCGAGAAAGAATGGAAATTCAATCCCTTGATTTACGCGAGCAACGCTGTCCGATGGCGTTGCTGTTAGCAAAAAGGGCTTGTGCTGCGTTAGAGCAGGGACAGCGAATAGTGCTATATGTAACAGACGCCGGTGCATTGCGGGACATTCCCCGTTATCTTCTACAACATGGTTATCTTGTAGAGCATCAACATTCAGAAGGAACGACGGTGCTAAACGTCACCAAACTTTGAACGGGAATTTACATGCTAGATATGCTTAACCGTTGGTACCAGAGACGGTTTTCAGATCCACACGCCGTGAGCCTTGTTGCCATCCTCATCGCGGGCTTCATTGTTATCTACTTCTTCGGCAACCTTCTCGCACCACTCTTGGTTGCGATTGTTATTGCCTACCTTCTTGAGTGGCCTGTGGCCAAATTAGTCACACTGGGACTTCCCCGGGTGATATCCGTTATTCTTGTCCTCACGCTTTTTGTCGGCTTTATGTTGCTGGCAAGCTTTGGCTTGATGCCAACCATCTGGACGCAGGTCGTCAATCTGATTGCTGACATTCCGACCATGTTCAATAAAGTGCAGGTGTTTGTATCCCACTTACCTGACGAATACCCAGAAATTATTCAGCCTCACATGGTGAATACCTTTATCGACACGCTGCAAAGCCGCGTGCTGGGTATCGGCGAGACCGTGGTGAAAGGCTCATTGTCTTCTCTGGTTAGCTTGGCAACGCTTGCGGTATATCTAATTCTGGTGCCCTTGCTTGTTTTCTTCTTGCTAAAAGACAAAGAAGAAATGCTGTCGATGTTTAAAGCCATGTTGCCGCGCAACCGTAAGCTGACGAACAAAGTCGGCCATGAGATGAACGAGCAAATCTCTAACTACATTCGCGGTAAAGTGACCGAAATTATTATTGTTGGCATCGCCAGCTACATTACCTTTGCCTTGCTTGATTTGCGCTACGCAGCCTTGCTCAGTGTGGCAACGGGTCTTTCGGTGTTGATTCCATACATCGGTGCGGCGGCGGTTACCCTGCCAATTTTCATGGTTGCCCTATTCCAATGGGGTATCAGCCCTGAGCTGGGTTACCTGATGCTGGCCTACGGCATTATTCAGGCACTGGATGGCAATGTTTTGGTGCCGGTATTGTTCTCAGAAGCCGTTAATCTCCACCCTGTAGCGATTATCGTTGCCGTGCTGGTGTTTGGTGGCTTGTGGGGCTTTTGGGGTGTATTCTTTGCCATTCCGCTCGCCACCTTGGTGAAAGCAGTGTGGAACGCATTGCCATCACACGAGGTGGAAGAGGATGCGGTCGCGGAATCTTCAAACTAGACTGATCCAAGGGAACGTTCTTTGGGTAAAACAAAGGGACCTTCGTGGTCTCTTTGTTCACATTGCGCAGATAAAAAAGAGTAGTTATATAAGTGAAAGGTATGACAAATACCGCACCGACAGCGTTTACCGTAGGGATCGTTGGCGGTGGTGTTGCTGGAGCCACAGCGGCACTCAAGTTGGCGGGATTGGGTATTAACACCCATCTTTTCGAAAAAAATGAAAGCCTGGTCAGTGGCCCACCTATTTGTCACCTGCATGCGGGCGGTAACCTTTACCGTGAGATTTCAGATCAGCAGTGTATCTCGTTGCTTGAGCAGTCGATTGCTACCCTTCGCGCTTATCCTCATAGCGTCAATTACCGCCCGACAGTTATTGCCATTCCTCAAAACGATCCCGGCGAGCCAGACGCTATCCTGAGCCGTTTGTCTGTGTTGACGGAACATTACCGTCAAATGATTGCCGAGGACGAAGGCAATCGCGTACTGGGCGATGCTGACGACTACTTTGCCTTGTTCTCGAAAGAGGACATGGTGACCCTCGCTCAGCTGCCTCTGCCCGATGCGCCATCAACGGTCGAAGAATGGATGATTCCTGTTGCCAAGTTTATGCCGCACGATGCGTTTAAATATCCCATTGTTGTGGTGCAGGAGTACGGTCTGAGTGTTTTCCGTTTGGCGGCGACAGCGGCATTGGGCCTTGCGCAGACATCAGAGTGCCATATTCATTACCAGCACGATGTGACTGCGCTGAACAAAACCGCCACAGGCTGGCAAGTGGTGAGCAAGTCGAACGATGGGGCTGAACATCTCCAAGATGTCGATTTTGTTATTAACGCGGGCGGCTACAAGACGGGCACCATTGACAACATGGTGAATGCTGCGCGTGAGCGCTGGGTGGAATACAAAGCTGCATACGTCGCACATTGGACGACCAAGCCGGGCATGTGGCCGGAAGTCATCGTTCACGGCGAGCGCGGGACACCGCAGGGGATGGGACAGCTTACGCCTTACCCAGACGGATTTATTCAGCTTCACGGTATGACACAAAACATTACCTTGTTTGACGGCGGTTTGGTGAAAAGTGCGGACAGCAATGCGCAGCCAGTACTTCCTGACGGCTTAGCTGAAAAAGCAGAAGGCGTGTGGGCTTGGGACGAGATCCGCGAACGTACTGATCGTGCCATTGCCCATTTTGCACAGTGGCTTCCAGACTTCTCGGGTGCTGAAGTCGGCGGTAAACCGCTTTGCGGCGCGCAACAGGTCCCGGGCAGTGACCCGAGCCTTCGCGCAGCGGATGCCACCTTTGAAGGTGACACCTATGCACGTATCGAACTGGTCAAAGCTTCATCGGCATTGCAAGCTATCGACCGTATTCTCGCGCATTGCCAAGAAAAGGGCTGGGTAACATTGCCAGAGGGTTGGCGTGAGCGACGTTGCCACTGACCGTATCGCTGACTCAAGACGACGTGGTCACCAAAGCCATAGAGCTAGCAAAGGCACGCAGCTACCCTGACGCGTTGGCGAGACCGTACCCATAAGCGCGGCGTAACCAAGATAAAACGCGAGATAAAAAGAAAGTCGGCCTTGGCCGACTTTCTTTTTTACTACTTAGGCTTATTCGCCTTTGAGGTAGTTCACCACAACCTCGTGGTGGTCTTTGGTTTTGAACTTGTTGAAGACATGCTCAATGTTGCCATCTTCACCAATCAAGAAACTGATGCGGTGGATACCATCGAATTCTCGTCCCATGAACTTCTTCGGTCCCCATACGCCGAAAGCATCGGCAATCGCGTGGTCTTCATCGCTAAGAAGCGTGAAGTTCAGTTCTTTCTTCTCTTCGAAGTTCTTTAAGCGCTTCACTGGGTCAGGGCTGATCCCGAGTACCACAGTATTCAGTTCTTCCAGTTCAGACTTGCTGTCACGTAAAGAGCATGCCTGTGTGGTGCAGCCTGGCGTCATTGCTTTCGGGTAGAAGTACACCAGCACTTTGTTTTTGCCTTTGAACTGGCTGAGTGTCACTGTATTTCCATTTTGATCTTGCAGTGAAAAATCGGGTGCCGCTGCACCCGCTGTCAGCATTTGCATGTGTCTTCCTTCGTTATTTTTGCCAATCTTCAAGAACGGAACGTTCTTAGACTAATAAATATGCGTTTTCCCTTGCTTCATTACCCACAAAACGTGTAAATGTTAACCTATGTTGAGCGAGGTTTACCGCTTACGTGGGCGTTGAAGGTGCAGAATAAATCAGCACTTTTGAGCAAATGGAAATTCAAGCCGAGTTAGCTTTACGTAATGAATGACAATATCGTTCATTTTCTCGGTGATCAACCGCCCAAACACAGGGATTTGGTGCCTCCTGCACGCTTGTTTTTGCTAGGCGCCAAAAGTACCATGGACGAAAACGCATTTTTGGAGAAGGAAATGTTTTCAGGAAGTATCGTGGCACTTGTCACGCCGATGGATAGCTCTGGTGAAGTTGACTACGCCAGTTTGAAAAATCTTGTCGATTTTCATGTTGACTCAGGCACTGATGCAATCGTTTCTGTTGGTACAACAGGCGAATCTGCGACCGTGACTGTCGAAGAGCACATCAAGATTGTACTGAAAACACTGGAGTTTGCAGACGGACGTATCCCAGTTATTGCGGGCACCGGTGGAAATGCAACTCACGAGGCCATTACATTCAGCAAGATGTTCGCAGGCTCCGGCATTGCGGGCTGTCTGAGTGTGGTGCCTTACTACAATAAACCTTCTCAAGAAGGTCTGTTCCAGCACTTCAAGGCGATTTCTGAATCGTCGGAACTTCCTCAGATCCTTTACAACGTGCCAGGCCGCACCATCACTGACATGCTGCCTGAAACGGTTGCACGCTTGTCAGCGTTCGAAAACATCGTCGGCATCAAAGATGCGACGGGCGATCTCTCAAGAGTGAAGCTTCACCGTGAACTTTGTGGCGAAGATTTTATCTTACTAAGCGGTGATGACTTAACGGGCCTGGATTTCATCGAGCAAGGTGGTCACGGCGTTATTTCTGTTACCAACAATATTGCAGCTGCTCAAATGGCCAAAATGGTCAAACTTGCTCTGGCAGGTGAATTTGATGAAGCGCGCTCGATAAACGAAAGCTTGATGCCGCTGCACAAGGACTTGTTCGTTGAAGCTAACCCAATTCCAGTGAAGTGGGCAATGCATGAAATGGGCATGATTGCGGATGGTACGCTACGCCTGCCTCTGACAACGCTGAACGCTGCGCTGCAGCCGAAAGTCAAACAAGCGTTGCTTGATGCGGGTGTGATGTAATCGCATCATTGGAGAATGAATGAAACCTGTTGTTAAATTTGGCCTGAGTGCTGTGATGGTCGCCACCTTGGCGGCCTGCTCGGGTGCTGAGACACGTCGACAAGCGTCTGACGATTTTGAATATTTGAACGCACCTGCTCCAACGGAGTGGAAAACGCTTCCTGACCAACAGCCTGAATTCACTGGAGCCTACGCGATTCCTCAAGGCAATTTTGACGGTCCTGTTGGTCCACGTGTTGATATTCGTCCACCTCAGCAAATCCTTGAACTGATCCCGGGTGCGCGTTACGAGCGTAGCGGCGCGACAGTCACTGTTTGGGTGCCACGCGAAGACCAACTTGCGCGTCTGTGGCAGACTGCGCAAAATATGGCGAAAAATGGTGCATTTCCTGTAAAAGCGTCATCTGCTGAAGCCATTGAAACCGATTGGGTGAACTGGGCAGTTAACGAAGACGATGATGCGATTGAAGGTCGTTACCTTCTGACTCAAGAGGAGTCACGAGGTCGTCATGGCTTACGTATTGCTATGGTCGATGGCCGCCGCAGTGACACTGGTGAGTCTTTGTCTACCGCTGCGAGCCAACGCTATGCAACTCAGATGACCAATTTGGTTGCAACCAGCTACGACATGGAGATCCGTGAAGAAGCGCGTATCCGTGCACAAGAGTTGGTTAAGAACATCCCGATCAGCTTGGGTAAAGACCGCAGTGGTTTGCCAGTTATCATCGCACGTGCACCGTATGATGTGTTCTGGGAGCGTTTCCCATCTATTTTGACCGAGCTAGGTTTCAAGATCGAAGAGCGTAACCGTTCCCAAGGTACTCTGGAAGTTGACTATAGCTCTCCAGATGAGTTGTTGTGGGACAAAATTGGTACAGAACGCTTAGACTTGCCGCTTCGCAAGTTCAACATCCAATTGGGTGATCTTGGCAACCGTACATCAATCAACTTCACAAACAGTGATGGCAAACCGGTGAAAGAGGAAACACTGGCGGAACTAAGCACTGTTTTGGCTGCAGTTATCGACTACATGAACACCAAATAAGGTAGTTTCTTGTAAAGAATAAAAAGGACGCTCCGGCGTCCTTTTTTAATACCTGCAAATCACAATGCAGTATGAATCGAGGTTAATCGATCAGACCATATTCTGCTTTGAGGATATCGATGATTTCTTGTTTCGGGTTGTCGCTTAAGTGAATTGGCTGCCCCGTGATTTTCTCAGCGATGCCAATGTAGGTTCTCGACACATCCATCAGCGACTCAACAGGTAGCGCATTGTCGCGTGCAAGTGCGTCGCGCTCTGGCATGCGATCTTTGTTCAGCAAAATGTCTGGGTCAGGGAAGTGGTTGAGCAGGAACTGACGGAAACCTTCTTTCGAGTTTTCCACGATATTGCCCGCATCGTATTCCGCCGTATCCCAAATACGTGAGGAATCAGGCGTTCCGACTTCATCCATGTAGATGAGCTTTTCATTGCCAGCAGCATCAGTGACATAACCAAACTCAAACTTGGTATCGACAAAGGTTTGTCCAACCGCTGCCAATGCTTCGCTGATCACGCCAAAGCCTTCTTTTAGCAGCGTTTCATAGCGGTTGATGTCATCTGCTGAGGAGAAATTAAACGCCGCGAAGTTGTCTTCGATGTTTTGACGAGTGATGTTCACGTCATCGGCTTCAGGCACGCCAGGAATACCTTTTAGGATGCCTTTGGTGGATGGCGTGATAAGAAGCTCTGGCAGTTGTTTGTCTTTCTCAAGACCATCAGGTAACGCGATGCCACAGAACTCGCGTTCACCTTTTGAGTATGCACGCCACATAGAGCCTGTGATGTACTTACGGCAGATAGCCTCAATCATTACGGGTTTGGCTTTTTGCACGATCCACACGAAAGGATGCGGGATATCGAGAATGTGGCTGTCTGCCAATCCACTATCTTTGAATAGTTTGAACCAGTGATTTGAGATGGCATTGAGTGCGGCACCTTTGCCCGGTACGCCTTTCAATCCACCTTCACCGTGCCAGATGCAGTCAAATGCGGAGATACGGTCACTGATCACCATGATGGCCAAAGGCGCATCAGGGGCAACGTCGTATCCTTTTTCCTTAATAAGGCGTTGGCTGTCCGCGTCGGTTAGCCAATAAACTGAACGAACTTTACCGCTGTGAACGGGCAGGTGAGTACGAATGGGGAGATCATCGTTAACGGCAAGCACTTGATCCGCGAGGCTCATTGAGACATTCCTATCTGTAGTTGAACGGCACACAGAGAATGGTGAAAGGCAGGGTTTCCTTGCTTACACCACCTAATTCACGAGCATCATACCAGAACTTTTTCTTCAGTTAGCGAAAAAAGCAAACGTTTGCCTAAAAAGTTTTTTGGCAAGCGAGAAGGGGAGAAAAACGAAAAAGGCAGCGTAATGCTGCCTTTGGAAATGGGTTACCAAAACGACGATTTATCGTCTTCGTCGTCATCATCGTAGGGCTTCTTTTCCTGCGATGTTTTGTTGTTTTCTTCGTCTTTGGGTTTGGGCTTTTGTTTCATGCCAAACTTGGCATTGGCCGTGTATTTCAATGCCATGATGTTACTGACAACAACAGCAACGACGATGAAGATGATGACATAAGGGTTCGTCAGAATATCCATGTTCAAGCCTCGCACACATTAGAGACGTACTGTGAATATATCCAATCCAGCATAGTAAGGACAGTTTCGCGCCCTGCAATGTCACTGGATGCGATCGTCATCTTCAATCGTTCTTGGGTTAATGCATTGAGAAAATCTGCCGCAGTCGCTTGATGGCTAATGTGCCAAGGCTCAAATGCCACGCCGCCTCTGTCTTCACGATAAGGAAGGTAGAAGCCAAACTGCGCCATGTTTTTCTCTAACCACTGATAAAACGGTGTTTGGTGTCCGGACAGATACTCCCAAGGCTCAAGCAGCAATTGCGTGTCCTTGGGGAGCAAGTTAGCGGCGTACACATCCATGTCCGTCCCCCAGTGGTGGCGGCTGCCACCCGGCAGCGCAGACCATCTCAAGATGGCTTTGACTTTATCTTCATCAGAAAGCACGGCAAGGTTAACTGCCTTGCCGTTGTCATCTAACACCGGACGCGTGCCGTTGAACTTGTTGTCCCAAATGAGCTGCTGACGGTTAAAGTCTCTGAAACTGCTGGCAATCGTCAGATCGAACCCTGCGGCTTTAGCGGCGGCTTGCATGTTCAGAAAGTCGCGTTCGATATCGCGATGCAGCAAACGGCCATCCAGATTAACCAGATGCTCCTCCGTTTGCCCCGTCAGTTGCTCAGTGGTCCAGTTCATCAGGCGAATAGCTTCTCCAGCACTTTCTCGTACATGTCAGTCAATTTTTCTAGATCGGCAATTTTCACGCACTCATTCACTTTGTGGATGGTTGCATTTACCGGCCCCAGTTCAATCACCTGACCACCCATTTGCGCGATGAAACGGCCGTCAGAGGTGCCGCCCGTGGTCAAAAGCTGAGGTTGCTGGTGGTTCACTTCTTCTACCGCACCCACGACGGCATCCAGCAAGGAGCCAGTGTCCGTCAGGAATGGGTGGCCGCTGAACGTCCATTTAATGTCGTACTCAAGGCCATGTGCATCCAACACAGAGTGCACACGTGCTTTGATGTCATCTGCGGTGACTTCGGTACTAAAGCGCAAATTGAACTGCACGTTAAACTCACCTGGGATCACGTTGCTTGCGCCTGTGCCTGCGGCAAGGTTTGGAATTTGGAAGCTAGTTGGCGGGAAGTATTCGTTCCCTTTGTCCCACTCAATTGCCGCTAGCTCTGCGAGCGCAGGTAGAGTCTGATGGACAGGGTTACGTGCCAGTTGTGGGTAGGCAACGTGGCCTTGAATACCTTTCACCGTAATGTCGCCAGTGATCGAACCACGGCGGCCATTTTTTACCACATCACCGACAGCGTGGGTGCTTGAAGGCTCGCCGACAATACACATATCGATGATTTCATCGCGAGCCATCAAGGTATCAACAACGCGTGTCGTACCGTTGATAAATGGGCCTTCTTCATCTGAGGTGATCAAAAAGGCGATAGAGCTTTGTGGTCTGGGTTCTCAGCGATAAAGCGTTCAACAGCAACCACCATGGCAGCCAGCGAGCCCTTCATGTCCGCTGCGCCGCGACCGTGCAGGTAGCCATCAATGACAGTGGGTTCAAACGGTGGGGTATGCCACTGCTCCAACGGGCCGGCAGGTACCACGTCAGTGTGGCCAGCAAAGGCAAAAAGCGGTGCTTCTGTGCCGCGGCGCGCCCACAAGTTGGTGGTGTCTTCAAATACCATGCGTTCGATGGTGAACCCCAACGCTTCCAGGCGTCGAATCATCAACTCCTGACAGCTTCATCTAAAGGGGTAACGGAAGGGCGGCCGATTAAATCCTTGGCCAGAGACAATACTGCACTGTCTGTCATTGGTGGAAATGTCCTTTGTGTGTTCGCTTATTCGCTAAAAATAGATTCGTACTCGGCAGGTTTAAAGCCAAGGTAGTAGTTACCGCCGTGAGCCAGCAGCGGGCGCTTGATCATGGCCGGTTGAACCAACATCAGTGCAATGGCATTGGTTTCGTCTAGGTTGTTTTTCTGCTCGTCTGACAATGCACGGAATGTCGTGCCACGTTTGTTAACCAGAGCTTCCCAACCCAGCGCATCAACGAATTGCTTCAGCATGTCCTGATCGATGCCATCTTTACGGTAGTCATGAAAAGTGAACGTTTGACCTTCCTGTTCCAGCCATTTCACGGCCTTTTTGATGGTGTCACAATTCTTAATGCCGTATACCACTGTGGTCATTGACTGCTTCCTCTTGAGCGATATGTCTGGATGGATAGATTGACATTGCGCACGGTTGAAAGCAAGGCACTTGAAATCATCCGTTTACAGAACATTCACATTGTGTCGCAAGAATCCGTGAGCCACTAAAGAAGGGAATAGGTGAAGAGATTGGGTTATGCTAAATTAGTCATGTCTAATTTATTGAGTCGGTGGTGAGTGAGTATGAGCGCAGATCTATTTCAGGATGCTAAAGCGGCAGCAGAGGTGTTGCGTGTGCTGTCTCACCCTGAGCGTTTGCTTGTACTTTGCCAACTGCGTGAAGGGGAACGAAATGTCTCTGCGTTGATGGAAAACACCACCCTTAGCCAGTCTGCGTTTTCTCAGCACCTTACCGTGTTGCGCCAATCTGGCTTGGTTGCGACGCGCAAAGTATCTCAAACCGTGTTTTATCGTATTTCTGACGACAAAGTTGAACGTCTTATCAATGCCATTCAAAACGCTTGGTGTGACGCTTCACCCAACAATTAAGTGAGTGGCACGTCACCTTCGTTTTACACATTTGGCCAAGGTCGAGATCCAGTTATCGTTGCGCATTTTTGTACGTCATTGAATACGTACTCATATTGATCGAGCGCAATGCCTGATTTGCAATTCGTTGAATAATGGTACGCAGTGCATATTAGGAGGTCTCAATGGAACTGAATCCGGTTTTTGCTAGAAGACTGTATCTCGCTTTCTTAGTTGAAGAAATGGAACGCCCAAATGTTCCGCGTTTGATCGAAGCAACCGGCTGGCCACGTCGTACTATTCAGGACGTGATCAAGTCGCTCGCAGGTCTTGGTATTGAATTGTCATTCATTCAGGATGGTCGTCGTCACAATGACGGTTATTACCGTTTAACTGACTGGGGTCCATTTAAACGTGAATGGGTGGAGGAGCGTCGACAAGACATCGTGGGCAACCTCGTTCATTGAAAGATTTAGAAACGCAGCGTCAACGCTGCGTTTTTTGTTTCTACTGGTTTTCAGCTTCCTGAGGCCGAAGGGCTTTTTGCACATACTTTGGAAGCTTGTCCACGACCAAATGCCAAGACTGGGTAATGATGCGTTGAAGCTCAGCGGTCGGCAACGGGCAAGCTTTGCCGAACTCTATCCAACCCGCTCTGGCTAAGTGCGGAGCAGGGCGGCAATCTGGGATTTCCGCCATCATAATGAAGAGATCGTCTGGCACTTTGCAGGCCATTTTCTCTCCGTCATAGAAAATACAAACCATCTTGGTTTGATGAACACTGTACACATCCACGCCGCCCCATTTCACATCGTGTCTGATCCCAATCAGGGCGTCGCTGTGTGCTTTGAGTGCTGGAATGTCCATATTACTGAATGAGTCCGGCGTTTGTCAGAGCCTCTCGCAATGCCTCAGCACGTTTGCGGTTAACACCGAAATCCGAATACCCGACGCGAGATTCAGAACGCACGATAAGCTGATCGCCGTCGATACGAAGTTCTAAATCATCAACAAAGCGCATGATACGGCTGACACTTTCCAGACGCGCATAGTCAGCGTTTAGCTCAGCCATGCGTGCGCCAGGCAGCGTCAGGGCGACCTCTGAGATTTGCAGCATAGTGACGTCATCAGAAGCCAGTGTGAAAGGGGCAATGTTGTGGTCTTCACGGGTATCTACTGTCGAGACACAATTAGGTTTATCGCCACAAGGTTGCAGAGATTTATCAGTCACGGTTTCGTCTCCTTGCGCACAGCCTAAAACCAGCATGAGAGCCAAGCTGCAAATTGATAGTTGTATTGTCTTTTTCACGTCGTCGTCCTTGAGTTGGAAGGCTTAGATCGCAGATTGAGACAGAGCAATGTAGGCAGCAAAGCTACCCAGCTCAACACCAGCAAAATCCACGGCAGTTTGCTATTGGACGCGCTGCTCGCCGATTCAGTCACGGAAACACCGATTGTTTCGTTTTCCTGCTTGGCGGCTTGCTTCGCCTGATTTGCTTCTTTTTGTCCTTGTCGCGTTCACGTGATTTGGCTTTTTGCTGCTTCTTATACAGCGCAATGCCTTTTTCAATGCCTTGAGCAATAAGCTTGGTCTGCTCTTTGGTTTGCCCCGGCTTTTGCGTCGCCTTGGCGATTTTCATTGCTTCTTGTTGTGTTTCTGGAGAAGGAGTCGCACTCGTCATCTTGATGTCTTTTTCTGTTCTAGCTTTGGAGGGAGTATAACGTTGTTAATGAATGACCACGAAACCTAAAAACGGAATTCGTGTCAAACGTCCATTATGTGAAAAAGGAGAGCAGACAGATGATCTTAACAACAACACCAACAGTACAAGGTCGAGATATCAAGCACTACCACGGCGTGGTCGTTGGCGAAGCCATATTGGGTGCCAACCTGTTCAAGGATATCTTCGCCAGTATTCGTGACATTGTGGGCGGGCGCTCTGCAGCCTATGAACAAGAGTTGGCCAAAGCACGTGAAATCGCGTTTCGTGAACTGGAAGAGCGTGCGCGTGAGGCGGGCGGTAACGCCGTGGTCGGCATCGATTTGGACTACGAAGTTGTTGGCCCTAACGGCGGAATGTTAATGGTCAGTGTTAGCGGGACCGCAGTGACGTTGGGATAATGTGACGTCGATGGGAAGTTTTCTTGAAATGGGCTGCGCCAACCCACAAAAATTTGAGTTGGTGCTATGCCGCCCCCATAAATACTGACACAGTAACTTTTAGGTTGTGAACATTGTTTTATTAATGTCCAACTGGCAAACAGATAGTGCAATGAAGACGCTTTACCAATCCCCAGACTATTACGATAAACACGGCAACGCGAAACCGAATTTAATGTTTTGGTTGAGTTGCTTTTACCTGGCTAAATCATGGTTGGTGTTCATCATCGCCGGCGTGAGCAGAGAGCAGGGACAAACACTGCTTTCCTTGTTTTACCCGCATCATGATGCACTTTACATCGGACTCGGCATTGGTTTTCCGGCGGTTGCCTTGATGCTTTTGGCGGGCAACGTTCATCGCTATCCTGCGTTTCTTGAGAAGATCTGGCACAAAGGAAAGATCATTCTTATCGCGGCGTTTGCCTGTGACTTGATGCTGCAAATCAAGCACCTTATTGCACAGCAGTGGGCTTTCCACTGGAGTGGTGCATTAACGTTACTGATCGCGATTTGGCTGGTTACCTACCTTTTCAGAAGCCGCCGCATTCAGTTTTTATTTGAAGCTCCTATTACACGAGAAGAAAAATGAAGAACGAGTGGAAGAAAGGACTTGTGCTGTTTAGTGCCATGCTAAGCCCTTTGGCGATGGCGGACTGGCAAGTCGACGTTAACTTCAAAATGGACCGTGCGGGCAAACACCACAGCGCGCAGAGTTCTGTCTCTTTAATTCCTGGTGAAGAAACCGTGTTGTTTGATAACGGCACACCTAGCGGTTCACTGATTGGCAAAGCAGAGCTTTTGGAAGTCACGGCAGATGAAGTGAAAATTTCGCTGCTGGTGCAAGAGCAATGCGATGATGGCGCATGGCGTACCATCATGTCACCTATCGTCAGCGCGGGGCTGAACGCACCGGCGTCGATTAACACCAGCAACGAACATCTGGATGAATTTGCTTCTCTGGAAGTCGAAATTACGTCCGTTTAATCAAATCTTTAACGATCTGAGACAAAGTATCGGCAGAATCGTGGCATTATGCTTTTCCCATCTGTGGAGATGCCGCGTTGCCGATGACTTTTTGCTTCTTTCTGCGCCTGTGGAAAGAACGCGTCACCATCTTGCCTGTCGGCTCTCCAAATAGGAAATTATCAGACATTAGAAGCTGATAAAGCAGTATTTATCTGGAGGATACCATGCAATTTCTCAGCCAGCCATTGTGGCCGATGCAGGGCCATTTGCGCTTTACGTTCTGTTCAAAGTAACGGGGTCTGCGGCAGCAGTTAAATCTCGTTGTGGTGCACTGCACCAGCTTGTTGATGACATCAACGCGACGCAACCGGGCGCAGACATGAAAGCCGCTGTTTCTTTTTCACCGGCGTTTTGCAAGGAAAATGGTATTGCGACCCCAGAAGATTTTCAGTCTTTCCGCGCTTTGGGTGAAGGTGATACTCAAGCACCTGTGACAGATTGTGATTTTCTGGTTCACGTTCACTCTACGCGCCACGATTTGAACTTCTTCTTGCTGCGTAAGTTTGTTGCTGACATTGCTGCGGACGTGACGATTGTTGATGAAACCTACGGCTACCGCTACTTGGATTCACGTGACATGACAGGCTTCATTGACGGCACTGAGAACCCAGAAGGTGATGATGCACGTCGTGATGTTGCGATCATTGCTGACGGCGAATGTGCGGGTGGCAGCATGGTGATGCTTCAGCGCTATGTACACAGCCTGAATGCATGGGAACCCCTGTCTGTTAAGCAACAAGAGAAAGTGATTGGCCGCACTAAGCCTGACTCCATCGAGCTGGACGACGTGCCTGCTACGTCTCACGTTGGTCGTGTCGATATCAAAGAAAACGGCAAGGGCCTGAAAATGGTTCGCCACAGCCTGCCTTACGGCTCGGTATCGGGCGATCACGGCTTGCTGTTCATCGCATACTGCCATACCCAACACGTTCACCGCACCATGCTTGAAAGCATGTTTGGCGAGCGCGACGGCAAGACCGACATGATGTTGCGCTTTACCAAACCAGTGACGGGTGCTTACTTCTATGCACCGTCCATGGAAGCGCTATCTGTAATGGCGTAAGCCTCAACGAAACGCAAAAAAGCACTCTTCGGAGTGCTTTTTTTTCGCTTGTTTTTCACACAGCATAAGAAAGTTGCGATGAAACATGATCGGTATTCGCTTTTGTGACAGGAAGTAAAAATGTCCAGTAAATCTCGCTCGACGCTTTTGTCAGCTATGCGATCATTTCTCCATCAATAACCCTTTGAGTCGGTTACTCATTGGGAGAAATAAGAAAGACGTGCTGGAGTTAAACATGAACATAGTTGCGATTACCGCTTGCCCTTCTGGCGTTGCCCATACTTACATGGCGGCGGAGTCACTCGAACAAGCTGCAATTGCTCGAGGCTGGACCATCAAAGTGGAAACCCAAGGTGCATTGGGCGCAGAGAACGAGATCTCTGCGGATGACGTGACCCAAGCGGATGCCGTTATCCTGACCACAGACATCGAGCTAAACGGCACAGAGCGTTTTGAAGGCAAGAAAATCATTCAAACCACCGTCAAGCGTTTGGTGGTGAATCCTTCAGAAGCACTGGATGCAGTGGAGGCATAATCATGAATGCATTCAATCTTGATGGCATTTGGCAACTTTCATCGCTGACCAATCCAGAGATTACCGCGCCAATCACGCTGCCTGGTGATGTTCACTCTGCGCTGCTCGCGGCAGAGATCATTCCTGACCCATACCTTGGTTGTAATGAAACCCAAGTGCAATGGGTGGGCGAACATGACTGGCAAATGACCCGCACGTTTGAAGTGGATGCAAACACACTAGATGCACAGCAAGTCGACCTGATCCTGAGCATGGTGGATACCATGGCGCAGATTGAGGTGAATGGCGTGACTGCGCTTCATTGCAGCAACATGTTCCGTCATTACCGTCGCGACATTCGTCCATTGCTAAGTGAAGGCGAGAACCAGATTCGTGTGACCTTGAACCGCGCTGATGTCGAAGCAAAGCACGCGCAGAACGCCTGCCGTTCCCGGTGCCTTGGGCGGTGGGTAACAACCAAGTACCGCACATGAACACCTTGCGTAAAACGCAGTGTCATGCGGGCTGGGACTGGGGCATTTGTCTGCTGGTAAGCGGCATCTACGACAGCATTCGCATCCAACCTATATCTCAAGCGCGTTTGAATGACGTAAGAACGCGTCAAGAGTGGGAGCAAGACGGTCAATGTACTGTCATTGCATCAATCAGTGCGGAACTGTTGGAAGGCGCGCAAACGCAAATCGCCGAGTGTGAATTGGTATCGCCAGCGGGCGAGTGCCAATCAGTGACGGCAGAAATCACGGGTGGTCACGCAGAAGTGCGCTTCAACGTGGAAAACCCTCAACGCTGGTGGCCTGCTGGCTACGGCGAGCAACCGCTTTACCAACTGCGTGTCGCGCTCGATGGTCAAGCTGTTGAAAAGCAACTGGGTCTTCGTGAGCTGATGGTGGATACGTCAGAAGACGAGGCCGGTGCAGCCATGACCTTTGTGGTAAACGGCAAAGCTGTCATGGCGAAAGGCGCAAACTGGATCCCATTGGATGCGATGCCGGGTAAACAAACACCTGAGCAATACCGCCGTCTTTTGGAAGATGCGAAAGCGGCCAACATGAACATGATTCGTGTGTGGGGCGGCGGCATGTATGAACGTGATGTGTTCTACAGCCTGTGTGATGAACTGGGTCTGCTGGTGTGGCAGGACTTGATGTTCTCCTGTGCACTTTACCCATCCACGCCGGAGTTTTTGGATGATGTTCGTATCGAAATCACCGAGCAAGTGCGTCGTCTGAGCGATCATCCATCGCTGGCATTGTGGTGTGGTGACAACGAAGTGATCGGTGCGATCAGCTGGTACCCAGAGTCGAAAAACAACCGCGAGAAATACGTGGTGAACTACGACCGTCTGAACCGCGTGTTGCAAGAAGTGGTTGAAACCGAAGACCCAAGCCGTCGCTTCTGGGCGAGTTCACCTTGTAACGGTGAGCTGGATTTTGGTGATGCATGGCACGATGACAACAAAGGTGACATGCACTTTTGGGATGTATGGCACTCAGGCAAGTCGTTTGATGCTTACCACAGTGTGAAACCACGCTTCTGTAGTGAGTTTGGTTACCAGTCGTGGCCTTCACTGCCAACGGTGAAAACCTTTGCAGCGGAAGAAGATTGGAACGTGACTTCGCCAACCTTTGAGCAACATCAGAAGAACGGTCGCGGCAACAGCATCATGACCGAAATGTTCACGCGCTACTTCCGATTCCCGGTCGACTTTGCCAGATGTTGTATCTGAGCCAAGTACAGCAGGCGTTAGCATCAAGACCGCGAGTGAGTTCTGGCGTGCGAATAAACCGCTTTGTCGTGGCATTTTGTACTGGCAGTTGAATGACTGCTGGCCGGTAAGTTCTTGGTCGAGCATCGAGTACACAGGTCGTTGGAAACAACTTCACTACCACGCAAAACGCTTCTTTGCTCCTCAACTGGCAGTGTTTGTTGATGATGGCGAAACCTTGAAACTGAATGTGATCAATGATGAGCACCGTCAGGTGAATGCCAAAGGGCAGGTCACTTGGTACGACTGGCAAGGTGAAGTGATTGATACTTGGCCAGTGGAAGCCATGCTTGAAGAAGACGGTAACCACGTGCTGTGGCAATGCGATCGCAATGTGATTGTTGAGCGCCAGCACGAAGGCTTCTTCCATGTAGACATGGAATGTGACGGCCAAACGCTGACAAACACTTGGTTTGATGATGTGTACAAGCGTCTGCCGCTGCCAAAAGCAACGGTTAATGCTTTGGTTGAAGACACCGACGGCACAATCACTGTCACCTTGTCGACCGACAAACCAGCATTCTTTGTCCACGCCGAATTTGCAGACGAAGGACGCTTTAACGATTCAAGCTTCACCCTGATGCCATGCCGTCCGGTCACGCTAACCTACACAGGTTCAGCAACGGCGGATGAAATCAGGTCGCAACTTTCGATCTACCACTTAGCGCAAAGCTATACCCCAACTCACTAAAAACGTTGGATAGGAAAAACCATTGGCGACTCACGTCGCCAATGGTGTGGTTTCGTGCACCCAAAATTTGGCAAAACACTTTGAGTGTGAGTGACTGCTACGCCTACGTTTTCGTGTGGCAAGGATATGGCAACAACGTAATTTGAAGTAAGGACACCCAATGCTTAGCAAAACGAAACTTGCAGCAATTGTGCTTGCCGCTTTGACCGCGCCAACTGCTATTGCCGCAGATAGACACGAGCTGACCATCGTCTCGGATTTTTATCCAACCATGATCAGAAACTTCAACCCCTTCCTGTCGACGACCCTGCGCACGACCACGGACTTTATTTATGAGCCTCTGGTGGTCTTTAACCAGATGCATGGAAACAAGCCTGTGATGCGTCTGGCGAAGGATTACTATCTTTCGGAAGATTTGATGCAGGTGACCTTTGAGATCCGTGAGGGTGTGAAATGGTCAGACGGTAAGCCATTTACCGCAGAAGACGTTGTCTATTCGTTTGAGCTAATCAAGGAAAAACCAGAGCTTGACCCTAAAGGCATGGATACGTGGATTAAGTCAGTCAGACAAGAGGGTAACAAGGTTATCTTCGATCTGACGGAAGTGAACACCAATGTGCCTTACGAGATCTCGAGCATTCCAATCGTGCCAAAACACATTTGGCAGGACATTGAAAAGCCGGAGCTTTTCACCAATGAAAACCCAGTGGGTTCAGGTCCATTTACCGAAATTGACACCTTTACCCCTCAGCTTTACATTCAGTGTCGTAACCCGAACTACTGGGACAACGACAACCTCGATGTCGATTGCTTGCGTGTGCCACAAATTGCCAACAACGATCAGCTACTGAGTAAAATCATCAATCTGAGCTCGACTGGTCCGGTGCATTTATTCCCGACATCGACATGGTGTACTCGGCGAGAAGTCCGCACCACCAATACTGGTACCCAGCAGCGGGTCCGCAATCTTTCATGTTGAACTTCAAAACGCCGCACCCTGCAACAATGAAGCCATCAACAATATCGATTTCCGTCGCGCGTTCTCTATGTCGATTGACCGCATGAAAATCATCAACATCGCTTTTTACGGCAATGGTGTGGTGAACGATTACGCGTCTGGCCTTGGTAAAGTGTTCGACTTTTGGGCCAACAAAGACACCTACAACCAATACAAGGTCTACAACACCTTCAACATGGATAACGCAAAAGCATTGCTGAAAGAGGCAGGCTTTGTGGACATCGATGGCGATGGCTTTGTGGAAACCCCAACGGGCAAGCCAATCGAGCTTGAGCTGCAATCACCAACCGGTTGGACTGACTTTAACAACGCCGTTCAGTTGGGCGTTGAGCAGCTTCAGAAAGTGGGCATTAAAGCCAAAGCACGCACCGCAGACTTTGCGGTTTATAACCAAGCCATGCTGTCGGGTACCTACGATGTGGCGTACACCAACTACGTGATTGGTGCAGACCTCACCGCTACTGGAACCGCGCGTTCCACTCTCGTTATCAAGAAGGGGCTAACTCACCACGCTATGCGATGCACTTCTTCCAAAACGACGAGCTAGATGCGCTGCTGGACAGCTTCTACAAAACCGACAAACAAGACGAACAGGTACAAATCGCCCATAAGATCCAAAAAATCATCGCTGAAAATCAAATTACGGTGCCAGTGATGTCGGGTGTGGATGTGTATCAGTTCAATGAAAGCCGCTTTACTGGCTGGTGGAACGAAGAGAATCCAAAAGGTCGTCCAATGTCATGGGCAGGCGTGCCAGAGCGCTTGCTGCATGTACTGGATCTGAAACCAAAAAGCTAACGCTATGACGGGGATGCACATCTCTCGTGTATCCCCGATTTCTCGTGAATAAACACCGCTAAGCGTAATAGAAATGGGCACGCCCATTTCTATATGCGCCGGGTTAACTGTATCTGAGGAGAAGGTATGGGCTTTTTTCTTCGACGGCTTTCATTCTATTTAATGGCCTTGTTGTTTGCCGCCACACTGAACTTTATTTTGCCCCGCGCCATGCCGGGCGATCCGGTCACCATGATGTTTGCCAATGCCACGGCAGAGGTGACGCCAGAGCGTATTGAGTCCATGAAAAAGCTGCTGGGCTTTGTGGACGCGCCGTTACCGCAGCAGTACTTGTCGTACCTCGGCAATATCTTCACCGGTAACTGGGGACTGTCGATCAAGTACTACCCCATCACAGTAAATGAACTGTTGGGCAGCGCGGTCGGTTGGTCTCTGTTCCTAACGGGCTCGGCCATCATCCTGGCGTTCTGTATAGCTCGGTGCTGGGTATTTTCGCCGCTTGGCGTCGCGGTAGCCATTACGATTCTTTCATCTCGCCAAGCATGTTGGTGGTGCAATCCATCCCATCGGTGGTTGTCGCCATGCTAGTGCTTTACACCTTTGCGGTCGGCCTTGAATGGTTCCCGTCGGGTAACGCCTACACGGTGGGGACAGAGCCTGATTGGTCAAGCTGGGCATTCTACAAAGACGTTGCTATCACGCTGTCTTACCGCTTTTCTGTGCCACCATCGGGCAGATTGGCGGCTTCCTGATCAGCATGCGTAACAACATGATTAACCTGCTCAACGAAGACTTCATCACCATGGCGAAAGCCAAGGGCTTGAGCGAGAACCGTGTTGTTTTCAACTACGCCGCGCGTAACTCCATGCTACCGAGTGTCACGGCACTTTCTATGGCATTGGGCTCTGCAATCAGTGGTCAGCTGATTGTTGAGATGATCTTCAACTACCCAGGTCTTGGCACTGTGCTGCTAAACGCCATCCACGCCCGCGACTATCAGGTACTGCAAGGTCAGCTGCTGCTGATGACCATGTTTATGTTGTTCTTCAATTTCCTCGCAGATCTGATGATCGTCTACCTCGACCCTCGCCTGCGCAAGGGAGGTAAATGATCATGAAAGGCTTTATGAAACTTCTCATCGGGAACAAGAAATCCCTCGCGGGGTTAATCATCCTTGCCATGTTTGCGTTGGCGGCCATTTTTGCTCCGCTCATCACCAAGCATGCCCCCGATGTAGGCACAGGCAACCCGCACGAGTATCCGGCGTTTGTGGTGAAAGCAGCGCAAGACAACCCTGATGGTTGGATTGCAAAGAACCTCGCGACTAACCCTCGCCGTTTGATGATGTCCGAAGGGGCTGACCACGTGCTGGGTACGTCTCGTATGGGACGCGATATCTGGTCTCAGCTGGTTTACGGCGCAAGAACCTCGCTGGCAGTTGGTATTGGTGCCGGTGTCATGGTGTGTTTCCTTGCGACTGCGATTGGTGTTACTGCGGGCTATTTCGGCGGTAAGGTTGATGACTACCTCTCTGCAGCATGAACATCATGCTGGTGGTGCCTCAGTTACCGCTGCTGTTCATTATCGCCGCCTTCATTGGTCAGGCCGGGCCTGCGACGATTGCGGTGGTCATTGCTATCACTTCCTGGGCATGGGGGGCAAGGGTGGTGCGAGCGCAAACCCTGTCTGTCCGTGAAAAAGAGTTCGTGCACGCCGCAGAAGTGTTAGGTGAGAAGACGTGGCGCATCATCGCGATTGAGATTCTGCCGAACCTGATGTCGATTCTAGGCGCGAGTTTTATCGGCTGTGTGCTGTTGGCAATCATGACCGAAGCGAGCTTGTCGTTCCTTGGCCTTGGCGATCCAAATGCAATCAGTTGGGGCGTGATGCTCTACAACGTTCAAACTTCATCGTCGATGCTAATTGGTGCGTGGTGGGAAATTTTGGCACCGTGTTTTGCACTGACGCTGATTGCTGTTGGTCTGTCCCTTTTGAACTTCGCCGTGGATGAAATCGCTAACCCACAGCTTCGCTCTCACAAAGGGTTACGCCTGTGGAAGATGCGTAACAAGTGGGCGCAGTCAAACGAGAAAACCAACCGTCCTGTGTTTGAAAAAGGGCAGCAGTCATGACAGAACCGCAAATTTCTATCCGCGATTTGTGCGTGGATTACATCACTGACGCGGGCGATGTCCGCGCGGTGAACAACGTCAGTTTTGATATCGGCAAAGGCGAAGTGTTTGGTCTGGCGGGAGAGTCAGGGTGCGGAAAGTCTACCGTGGCCTTTTCCCTCATGCGCCTGCACAAGCCGCCAGCTTACATCTCACATGGCGAGATCTTCTTCGATGGTCACGGCGACTTGCTGAAAAAATCGGATGACGCCATGTCGCGCTTTCGCTGGAAAGAAGTCTCCATGGTATTCCAGAGTGCGATGAATGCACTCAATCCTGTGTTGACGATGGAAGAGCAGTTTTGCGATGTCATCATGCGTCATACCAGCTTTACCCGCGATCAGGCCAAGCGTCGTGCGGAAGGCTTGCTTGAAATCGTGGATATCCACCCGAGTCGCTTGAGTGATTATCCACACCAATTTTCAGGTGGGATGCGCCAGCGTCTGGTGATCGCGATTGCCCTCGCACTGAACCCGAAAATGATCATCATGGATGAGCCAACCACCGCACTAGATGTGGTGGTTCAGCGTGAAATTCTGCAAAAAATCTATGCGCTGAAAGAGGAGTTTGGCTTCTCCATTTTGTTCATTACGCATGACTTGTCTTTGATGGTCGAGTTCTCGGATCGCATCGGCATCATGTATGCGGGTGAACTCATCGAAGTGGCGCCGTCAAAACAAATTCTGACGACACCGTTCCACCCTTACACCGAAGGGTTGGGAAGCTCATTCCCGCCGCTAACGGGCCCAAAAACCAAGCTGACCGGTATTCCGGGAAGTCCGCTCAACCTGTTTGATATTCCAAAAGGCTGCCGTTTCCAAGCGCGCTGCGGCAAAACACAGCCGAGCTGTTTTACCCAGCAAACCGAACTCAAGCTGATTGAGCCGGGGCGTTTATCAAACTGCCATTTGTTTACTGCGCAGAGCATCAAGGGGTAAGAGAATGAGCAAGCCAACAGGAACTCTCATCATTGAGGGGAAAAACCTCATCAAGGATTTCTCAGTGAACAGCAACTCGCTGCAAAAATCCAAAATGCGCGCCATCAATGACGTGTCGTTCAAAATGTATAAAGGCCGAGGTTTGGCGGTGGTGGGCGAGTCGGGCTCTGGCAAGTCCACCACGGCAAAGATGATTGCCAAAATGTATCCACCAACGGGCGGCACCATCGAGTACTTTGGCCGTGATATTCAGGGCATCACCAAACGTGATGAACTGATGCTTTACCGCCAAGGCGTGCAAATGGTGTGGCAAGACCCCTTCGGTTCGCTAAACCCAACCCACACCATTTTTCACCATATTGCCCGTCCGCTACTGATCCACAACAAAGTGGATGGTAGCGATAAAAAAGCATTGGAAGACATGGTGTATGACTTGCTGTTGCAAGTAGGACTGACGCCACCGAAAGAGACGGCAGCGAAATATCCGCATCAGCTTTCAGGCGGTCAGCGCCAGCGTGTGAATCTGGCAAGAAACATCGCCGTTGGCGCGGAAGTGGTGCTCGCCGATGAGCCGACATCCATGCTGGATGTCTCGATTCGTGCCGGCGTGTTGAACTTGATGGAAGAGATGAAGTTTGAGCGTCAAATGGCCCTGCTTTACATCACCCATGACATTGCCACCGCACGCTATATCGCTGAAGACCTCGCAGTGATGTATGTCGGCCACATGGTGGAGTGGGGCGATGTGGAAGAGATCATCCATGACCCTCAGCACCCGTACACCCAGCTTCTGGTGTCAGCGGTGCCAGATCCAAACAAATCCATTCATGAAAAGTTAAAGGGCAATCGCGGCGAAATTCCATTGTGGACGCCAGACAGCGTCGGCTGTCCGTTCGCGGGTCGTTGCACCCAAGCTACCAAACGGTGTCAGGAAGCACTGCCACCCGTGACCCAACTATCAGAAAACCATTTTGTGCGTTGTTATCTGTTTGAACAATAACGCGTGAGGAAATCAGGATGTTTCAATTAGCGTTTATTCGCACCAAAGACACCGAGAGCAAGGCTACTCGCACCGTTCATTTGACGTTGGGTGATAGCAAGTCCCTTGAGTTAAATCAGGATGTTGACGGTTTCAATGGCGAGATCAGCAAAACGGCTTTCACTGTGGCTGACGTTCAGGACATTGGCTTTATCTTGGCATCGACGTTTAAAAAAGCGCAGCGTCTAGAGCTTCACCTGGACGAAACCGTGCTGTCGCTGCACGCGCCTGATGTGTGGGTGAAATGGTTGTCACTGGGCTTGGCGTTGTCGTCATACGATTACAAACACAGAGACAGCTTCCACCTTGAACCAAATATCAATGCGTTCGAAATGGTCACAGAAGACAAGGCACTGACGGATGCCTTCTTTGAAGGCCAAGTGCTGGCGCAAAGCCAGTTGATTGCACGCGAGCTGGTGAACAAGCCGGGTAATGTGATCTACCCAGAATCCTTCGTCAGCGCGGTGCAAGAGCTGCCAATGGATAACACCACGTTGTCTTTTCTTACCGAATCTGAAATGCGTGAGCAGGGCTTTGGCGGCTTAGTGGGCATTTCTCAAGGCAGTGATCGCGATGGCCGCATGCTGTGTTTGGATTACCACCCAGAAGGCGCGAAAACCACGATTGCGCTGGTGGGTAAGGGCGTCACCTTTGACACCGGCGGTATCAGCATCAAAGGCCAGCTTCGCATGAGCACGATGAAAGTGGACATGGGCGGCGCGGCTGCGGTGGTTGGTGCACTCAACGCGATTGCGCAATTGCAGTTACCTGTGCGTGTAATTGGCTTGTGTGGTTTGGTGGAAAACATGCCATCAGGTCGCGCGATCAAGCCGGGCGATGTCGTCACTATGCTTTCTGGTAAAAGCGTTGAAATCATCTCAACGGATGCAGAAGGCCGCATGGTATTGGCCGATGTTATGCACTATGCGCAGCAAACCTACCAACCGGATTACCTGATTGATATCGCCACATTGACGGGGGCAACAGGCGTGTCGCTCGGTAAAGCGTTTGCCTCTTTGATGGGTAATAGTGATGAGCTGAAAGCCTTGGCGAAAGTGGCGGGTAACAGCTGTTCTGAGCCTCTGTGGGAAATGCCAATTGGTGCTGACTTGTATGAAGCATCCCTTAAGAGTGATTTTGCCGACGTTCGTCATGGTGCAGAAGACGGAGACGGCAGTGCGAGCGTGGCTGCAACCTTCCTCAATCACTTTGTGGCACCTGATCAGAAGTGGATTCATATCGACTCTGCCGCCATGTCGCTGGGCATGACCCATCGCAAAATCTATCCAAAAGCGGCGTCAGGCTACGGCACGTTCCTGCTGACGGCACTTTGCCAACACATTGCTTCTAAATAAAAGAACGAGAAATAAGGAAATACCATGATTTTATTAGCCAACTCTGAAGCCTACCCAGGCATTGAAGAATCTGCTCGTCGTTTGCAAGCGGGAGAGGAAGGTCTTCGCTCTTTGGTGGAAGGCATCAAATTGGTTGAACTTGACCCACGTGTTCGCACCGTGGGTTTTGGCGGCTGGCCAAACGTGCTGGGTGAAATGGAATTGGATGCGTCAGTGATGGACGGTGACAGCCTAAGAACGGGTGCAGTCGGCGCACTGAAAGGCTACATGCACCCGGTAGAAGTGGCGTACAAAGTCATGACTGACCTAAACCATGAGATTTTAGTGGGTGAAGGCGCAGCCATTTTTGCCAATGAAATTGGTGCGGTTGCCGGTGAGAACCTGATTGAAGATTCAAAACGCGTTTGGTGGGAAAAGCTAGAAGAATCGATGACGTCTGAACAGCAACAAGCCTTTCCAAATGTGCCGTTGGCTCCGCTGTCTAACAACGCGACAGACCCAGAGCGCGTGCGTGATACGACTGTGTTTTTGTGTGCAGACAGCAATGACAAAATCAGTGCGGCGACCTCTACCTCTGGCTGGGCATGGAAATATCCAGGCCGTTTAGGCGACAGCCCAATCATTGGTGCTGGCTCGTACGCAGACAGCCGTTATGGCGCGTGTGCGTGTACCCATACGGGAGAGATGAGCATCCGCTGCTCGACGGCACATGCTGTGGTGCTTTACATGAAGATGGGCATGAGTCTGGATGAGGCGGTGTATGAAGCCATTAAAGATTTGGATTACCTCAAAGACGGTTACACCGAAGGCGTGACCATCCATGCGATTGACCGCCATGGTAATCACAAAGTGGTGAGCCTGAACTGTCCGGGCAATATCACCTACTGGTTCTGGCAAACCGGCATGGACAAACCGGAAGAGCGTCAAGCAGAGGTGATTTTCACTCGCTAATGCAAAACCTCTGATAAACCAATACATCAGATAAAACAAAAGCCGCTTTGATTAGCGGCTTTTTCGTGTCTGTGAATTAGCGAAATGTCGCGTACATATAGACTTATTTGCCAAAGTGCGCTTCGGTCGATACCCAGTTTTTGATGGTATCGCGATTGGTGGACACATAGTGATAGTAGAGGTGGTCAATCGCCATCAGCATTGGCAATTGTGCTGTGATCATCCCAGTACGCTCTTCGCCGTGAAGCGAGGCTGTAAGCAGCGTAGCCGTGGCATGGCGCGCCAATTTCGATTTAGGGTTAGAGGTGATCAAAAACGTCGAGATACCACGCGCGGTAAGGTTTTTTACCACCTTCGCCATGTCTTCATTCAAGCCATTTAAGCTCAAGACGATGACGAGGTTCTCTGTGGTCAGAATGTCTTGGTACATCACCATAGAGTTGGTGTCTTGCACCACTTCAACAAACTTGCCTAGACGACCGAAACGGAACTTAAAATCGCCGCCCGCCAGCGCACTAAAGCCAGTGCCGAAAATATGGATAATCTTGTGCTGGGAAATCGCTGCCGTGATCAGTTCAATCACTTGGGTGTCCATGCAGTTATCAAGCTGCTGTAAGACGTCGAAGTAGTCTTGGTGAAGGCCAATATGTTCACGGGTTGCGGGTGGCTTGGTGCTTTCCAGTTGCTCTTGGTAGAGAAACAGGAATTCTTTGAAGTTATTCAGCCCCAGCTTTTGGCAAAAGCGGGTGATAGATGCGGTAGACACACCAATTTCTGCCGCGAGTTCTTCAATGGTTTTGACTGGCTTTCGAGCGAGAAAGTACTCAGCAATCTTGCTGTCGGTAGACGTGAATTTGCTCCGTGCATATTCAAAAAGCAGTCCAATATCTTTGTTCATCAGTACCATAGGCCATTGTCAGTTTGCCTCACTATACCCCTGATTCTTGAAGTTGCAGCCCCAAACTCAGCATTTTTTACCTTAATCACACAGTCAAGGCAGGCTTGTTGGCTTGGGTCGCAACATCAAGATTGTGAGCAAGAAAGCGGGCGAACTCTCCTCTTAATCCAGCGAGATTTTGAAAGTACGGATTTGCTTCGCTCGGAAGGCACCGAAATGAATCGCGTTATTGCTGATGTTCACAATGTGCAGCGGCTGATTCATCAAATTGGTTTCAAACGCTTCAGCGACCTTGGTATGCATCTGCAAGGTGCCGCCATCTTCAACCGCATATTCAGACGGGTTGTAAACGCGGACATAGAGCGCATCGTCGTCATACTGCACGCTGGTGCAAACCAATAAAGGCGCATTCAGCGTAAGCAGCGAGGTTTCATCACCAATTGCATCGGCAAGGGGATGCATCACAAAATACTTCAAGGTGTTGGTGAACTGGTTGAGCGACTGCGCTTGATAGTAAGGCTGCTCAATGCTCCAACACTGTGAGGCATGGTTGATGGCTGCAGCATCGAATTTCTCATCCAACAACAAAGCCAGCTTGGCAACTTGATGGCCTTTCATTTGGCTATCGGGTGTTGGAATGTATTTGTACTGTTGACCGGATGCGATACCCGGACGACGGATAAGATCAGGCTTGCCAAGCCAGCCCACGCTTCTAAATACAGTCAGTGCTACTTTGCCGCTCGGTTGAGATGGTGACTCAAGCAGCACTTCGTATTCTTTTATGCCTTGTGTTAGCACGGACAAGCTTGTGGTGGTATCACTCAGATTCACGAAATTGATCATCGGATAGATGCCACAAGGCTCTTCTTTCCATCCGCGCTCACGCCAATCCGCCATTTGGAGTTGATAGTGCGGTCGACGGACGAAGCCAAACGGCGTGTCTGCAATGCTTTCTTTGGTCTCAATTGGGCTATTGACCACCAACTGCAAGCGATGGTCTTCAACGTAATTGTTGATGTCGAACTCCATCGACAGAGGTTGGCCGTCTTGCAGCGTCAGCGTCAGGACATAATCACATTGGGTATCGGCAAAACGTTGCGCGCGTGCTTCCAGATTCTCTGGCAGCATCCATTGGCCTTTTAGCGTCAGGCTGTGTTGCAGCGTCCCGCATTGTGTTGTGCACTCTGCGTGGTTAAACGACAAGTCGATCACCCAGTCTTGCGCTGGCGGTGAGTAATCATAGGTATCGCCGTCATCACCACCATCACGTGCGGTCAGAAAGTAATCCCAACGTCGCTCGTTGTGTTTATCAATCAAGTGCAATCCACCGCCAGTGTACTCGATGCGGTAGCGGTTGTTCTCGATATGGAATGTCGCTTTCTCCTCAAGCGGAGTCTGCGCATCATGGGTCTCTTCAATCACTAAAGACGTAAAGCCCAGTGCAGGCACGCTATGGCAAAGCACGATATCGGTTTGGTAGTAGTAACCGTTTGGATCATTGTCTTTTGGATCGCGCTGAATGCTACCGTTGTAATGTTGGCTTTGGGCAATTACATCAAAGTGCACGGGCTCGCCAGTAAGTGTTGAAATGGTAAAGCCCGCAGATTTGGTCGACAGGGTTAGCTTCTTGGAGTGTTCTCGTGCAAATGGCAGCGTGTTGAACAGTGTCAGCCTTGCACCGCTTTCTAGTGCTTGCTGTGATTCTGCAACTTTGCGTACCAAGTAATCGCGCGCCGCTGACGACATTTGGTCGACGTGTTCAAAGCGCTCAACAATGATCTTGTTGGTTTTATCCGTGTTGCAGCCACCCGCGCTGTCATGGGCATGATTTCGCGTCACGATGCGCCAAAGGTTGTTGAGCAGCTCTTTTTGGTAGCCGATGCCAAAGCGGGTTGCTAAGGCCATTAGAGGCTCGAGCTCCAGCGTGATGCGACGTTCAAGCATGTCGTTTAAACGCTTATGATCGGCGCGTGACGAATAAATGGAGCGATGGATCTTTGACACTTGTCCGTCGATCATCTCACCGCTCAACACATCCATTGGCAGATCTTGCGCTTTCAGGCGCGCAAATAGCGCATCGTAGCTGCTTTCAACCAATTGACTGTCGACGTTGGCTTCAGCCAGCTTCTGATTAAATTGTTCAATGCGAGATTTTACGTTGCGGTCAACGTAACGCTGGTCGCCGCCAAGGGGCAGGGCGATATCGTCGCTCAAGCAGCCTTTTTCAACTTGGTTAGCGAGAGAGACAGCGTCATCACTGTAAATCAATTGTCCGCCGACGTAGTAGCCGTCGCGGATGTTGTAGAAGAAAACATCACTGCCATCTTCGCTTTGCCAGCGACCTTCACGGTGTGGGTACACATCGGTCGACAAGCCTCGCCAGAACACGGTTTTATCAATGCCAACACCACGATAGATCTTTGGCATGTCCATGCTCTGACCGAAAGAATCCGGTACATAACCCAGCATCTCGACACCGCCTAGGCTTTGCCAAGATTGATGCCAAGTTGCAGGTTGCGGATGATAGATTCACCCGCAATGATGAGCTGGTCGGTCTGGGTATACCAAGGACCGATTTTTAGCTTGCCGCTTTCTACCAAGGCAGTAAAACGGCTTTTTTGGTGCGGGCAGGCATTGAGATAATCTTCAACGATGCTCAATTGCCCATCCAGGTAGTAATTGTCGACTTCACCTTTCTCAAGGGCATCCATCACTTCTTCCATATGGTAGATGAGCTGGATGAGCGACTCATGGGTAGAAAAGTACCATTCAAAGTCCCAATGAGTGTGGGAGATCACATGAAGTTGTTTCGTCATAGCACTGCCCGCTTTGTATTACGCAATCACTTGATGGATGGTATCCAGCACCGCTTGCGTGTCGTCGCTTTGCAGTGTGTTTCGAATATCCGGCTTCATCATGGAACGAGATAGTTTGGTCAACATCACCAGACTTTCATCCGCGCCTGATGCTGGGATCGCCAGAGACACAACGGTCGTCACTGGGGTATCATCCATGGTTTCCCACTCGATTGGGTTCGTAAAACGAACCACGAAGATACCCGGTATTTTTACGTGCTCTGACTTACAATGCGGAACCGCAATGCCACCCATAAAACCGGTGCTGTCATGGTCTTCACGTGCTTTCAGGCCAGCTTGAAACCCATCAATGCTGTCGACAAAACCCAAGCGGTAAGCGTTTTCTGCGATGAAGCGAAACGCCTCCTGCTGGGTGGTTGACTGGGCATCCGTTAAAATATGTTCAAGTGAAAATACTGCGTTCATGTTGCTTATCCGTTGGTTGTTGCTGTTTCAGTCGTTACCGTTTCTTGCGGTGCCGGTTCTGAGGTTTTCGCTGGCTGAGGACGGCGCCAGAAGCCGATGATCATGCGGTCGTTGCAATACCTGCGAACGTACAAGCAATCCAAGTCACGAATGGGATTGGTTGCTCGATGTATCCGACGAAGGTACCCAGTGGAGAGCCGATACCGCCGTAGAATTTCACGTCTAAGTAGCCAACCAGACCGCCTGCCAGCGCAGAGCCTGCGACACTGGCCGTGATGATTTGCACAGGGTTAGCCGCTGCAAATGGAATTGCACCTTCGGTAACACCGACGATACCCATACCAAACGCAGAGTTAGCAGAGATTTTCTCAGTCGCGGTAAAGCGTTTTGCGAACAGCTTAGAGGCCAGGAATATACCCAGAGGCGCAACAGAGATAGCGGCTTGTGCTGCGGTACCTGGTACGAAGTTAGCACCTTCGATGCCGTATTTCGCCACGGTATCGGTCCATACAGCGGTACCGAAGATCAGTGCGGTTTTGTTGACTGGACCACCGAAGTCGAAACCAATCATGGCACCGATGATTGCACCGATGATAAAGGTTGAAGATGCGTAGTTAGTGGTAACCCAGTTCAGACCGTCATACAGTGCGCTCATTGCACCGGCAATAGGCTGACCGATGAAGTACAGCACCACGACAGTAATGAAGAAAGTCGCAATCAGCGGGATAACCATGATGGGTACGATAGGCTGAATGATTTTTGGCCATTTCACCTTCTTCAGGTATTTCACGAAGTAACCCACAAGGAAAGCAACCAGAATCGCTGACAGGAAGCCGCCACCTGCGTCGGTACCCAGGAAGCTTGGGTCATTCGCCATGTATGCACCCAGCATGGCTGGTGCAATCGCTGGACGGTCAGCAATAGAGTTCGCTACAAAGCCAGCGAACAGTGGGATCATCAGGGTGAAACCGATTTGACCCACTTTGAACAGGTGGTACATGAAGTAACCGAGAGGATCTTCTTGATCAAACCCCCACGCAACCATGCGGCCAAGATCGTCTTTCTGGAACGCGAAGATGTTAGCGATCGCCAGCAAGAGACCTGCTGCGATAACCATCGGCACCATGTAGGAAATACCACTCATAATGTGTTGAACAAAACCGTTCTCAGTGGTTTTACCTAAGGTCACGTTACCGACTTTGGTGCCTTTCGCGCCAAAGACAGTTGCGTTCTCGTCAGCTTCTTTAATCAGCGCCATCGCATCACGGATTGCCGCTTTAGGACGTGTTTTGTAAACACGTTTACCCGCAAAGCGCGCCAGATCGATTTCAATGTCTGAAGCGATGATCACCAGATCTGCTTTTTCAATGTCTTGTTCTGTCAGGATATTTTCAGCACCAATGGAGCCTTGCGTTTCTACTTTGACTGAAAAGTTATGTTCTTTACCTGCTTGCTCTAAGGCTTCAGCAGCCATGTAGGTGTGTGCGATACCAGCGGCACAGGCGGTTATCGCAACGACGTTATTGGTCATGAGGTTCTCCTTCTACGACCGAATAGAGGATTTAGGTGTTATAGGGCAGGCGAATAATGAAAATTTTTCCAATATTTAACTGTGACAGTGCGCAAAGTAGCCGATAAATTGTAAATTTTTACAGCAAAGGGTGCGCCACTTCATAGAAAAAAACCTCAGATCCTGTAAATTTTTTCACCGTAAAGTGCTCGAATAATGATTTTTTTGAATTTATTTTCGTCCCATTGATGAGTGAATAACCCGATGCCAAACGTCTCATTCCAAGCTGAACCCTTGTCCTTTCTGGTCATTGCAGATTTAGTGAAGCGTATACAGCATGTTTCTAATCGTCGTTACTTAGGAGCAGTTTCTTGTGATGATGCCCCTATGCTTGCGTGGCGTGTACCAACGCAGCGACTGGAAATTGTGGTTGATGGTAAAGTTGAGATGCTGTTTAGCCGAGAAGCGGGCTTACGAGACTCAGAGCAGATGGTGTCGGGAGATGTGCTTAACGTGGCGGCAAATGGTTGGAACCTGCCTTACGCAAAAGAGGCCAACACGCTCAGCATTTGCTTTAAAGGTGACAAGCTAGGACTTAGTTACAACCATTGGCAGGATGGTCGTTGCATCAGTTTGGCGAAATGGGTCGTGGAATGCCCACTGGAGGATTGCTCCACAGTACCTGATAACGTGGACAGTCTGCTGGCATACATTGCCGAGACGTTGAATGTTCAAGTGATGGAGATTTCAAAGCAAAAGCAGCTTTTCCATCAGATCCTCACTTACATTCGTTGTCACTTTCACGAGCAAATTTGCCGCGACACAGTCGCGCGCGAGTTTTGTATCTCACCGAGCTACTTATCGCATTTGTTTAAGCAATATGGCGAAGTGGGGTTTAATGAATACATCAACCGCGAGCGCTTTGCACATGCGCGTCACTTGTTGCTAGAGAAGGGATTGCGTGTAAAGCAGGTGGCATTGGAAAGCGGCTTTGTGGATGCAGATTATTTTTGCCGCATGTTCAAACGCTTGGCGGGGATGACGCCGAGTCAGTATCGCTCACGCCATGAGGCATTGGTGCTTTGAGGCACCAAACGACAGATACAAAAAAGCGCAGCCGAAGCTGCGCTTTTTTTTCGCATCTAAGAATTACTTCTTGATGCGCAGTACTGGAGTTTCACCAACAGTCACAGAACCAGACAGCTTGTTCAGCTCTTTGATTTCGTCCATGTTAGAGATAACAACAGGAGTCAGAGTAGACTTCGCTTTCTCTTCCAGCATAGCCAGATCGAATTCGATGATTGGGTCACCAACTTTAACAGTTTGACCTTCTTCAGCGATACGCTTGAAGCCTTCACCTTTCAGCTCAACGGTGTCAATACCGAAGTGTACGAACAGCTCGATGCCGTCGTCAGATTCGATAGAGAACGCGTGGTTAGTTTCGAAAATCTTACCAATGGTACCGTTTACTGGTGCAACCATTTTGTCGCCAGCTGGCTTGATAGCGATACCGTCACCAACGATTTTCTCTGCGAAAACTACGTCTGGCACGTCTTCGATGTTTACGATTTCACCAGACAGTGGTGCGATGATTTCGATTGCGCCAGCGTCGCTGCTGTCGTCAGAAACCAGCTTCTTCAGTTTGTCAAACAGACCCATAGTGTTTGCTCCTAAGCGTTAACAGTACTTTGCTGCCGTATTCTAGCAGACAGTTTTCTCAGCAATGAATTTTTCTACGTGTGCAGCGATTTCTGCTGCTGTAGGCATTGCCAGTGCTTCTTCCGCCATTGCTTGAACATCAGCAAAGTTAGCATTACGGATGATTTTCTTGATGCGTGGGATAGAGATAGCACTCATGCTGAACTCATCCAAGCCCATACCCATTAGAAGCAGGGTCGCACGCTCGTCACCAGCCAACTCACCACACATGCCAGTCCATTTGCCTTCTTTGTGAGAAGCGTCAATAACTTGCTTGATAACGGTCAGTACTGCTGGAGACAGTGGGTTGTACAGGTGTGAGATCAACTCATTACCACGGTCAACCGCAAGAGTATACTGGGTTAAGTCGTTTGTACCAATGCTAAAGAATTCAACTTCTTTCGCCAGGTGGTGCGCAATCGCCGCTGCTGCAGGGGTTTCAACCATCACACCGATTTCGATGTTCTCGTCAAATGCCAGACCTTCAGCGCGCAGTTCCGCTTTGTATTCTTCGATCGCTTTCTTCAGCTCACGGATTTCTTCTACAGAGATGATCATTGGGAACATCACGCGTAGTTTGCCGTGTGCTGATGCACGCAGGATTGCACGCAGCTGGTCGCGAAGGATTTCACGACGGTCCAAGCTGATGCGAACTGCACGCCAACCCAGGAATGGGTTCATTTCTTTTGGCAGATCCATGTATGGCAGATCTTTGTCACCACCGATATCCATAGTACGGATGATCACTGGGTGGCCATGCATAGCTTCTGCTACTTCTTTGTACGCTTTGTACTGAATTTCTTCAGTTGGCAGCGCGTCGCGGTCCATGAACAGGAACTCGGTACGGTAGAGGCCAACACCTTCACCGCCGTTACGGTTAACGCCGTCACAGTCTTTCACTGTACCGATGTTGCCGCATACTTCCACTTGGTGGCCATCCAGAGTCACAGCAGGCAAGTCTTTCAGTTTTGCCAGCTCTTCTTTCTCTGCGATGAACTCGTCACGGATCGCTTTGAATTTGTTTAGTTCTTCTTCGCTTGGGTTGATAACAATCGTGTTGTTGATTGCATCAAGAACCAGCATGTCGCCGTTGTTCACACGCTTAGTGATGTCGTTGGTACCAACGATCGCTGGCAGTTCCAAAGAACGCGCATGATAGAAGTGTGAGACGTACGACCACCGATGTCGGTGATGAAGCCTAGAACGTAGTCTAGGTTGATTTGCGCAGTTTCAGAAGGTGTCAGGTCGTTAGCAACCAAGATAACTTCTTCGTTGATTGCGCTCAGAGATACGATGTTGATACCCAGAGTGTTCTTGATGAAACGTGAGCCGATGTCACGAATATCAGTTGCACGCTCTTTTAGGTACTCGTCGTCCAATGATTCAAGAGTAGTCGCTTGCTCTTCGATTACGCTGTGGATTGCGTATTCTGCAGAAGCGTTATTGTCCTTAATGAAAGCTATGATTTCTTCTTCTAGCTCTTCATCTTCAAGCAACATGATGTGGCCTTCAAAGATCGCTTCTTTCTCTTCACCGAAAGTGATGCGAGCTTTGTCTTTAATCGCTTCAAGTTGCTGTTTAGATTTTTCGCGACCGTCATAAAGACGTGCGATTTCCGCGTCTAGTTGGTCCGCTGGAACTGGATTTTTGTTGATGACGATTTCGTCTTCTTGGAGCAGCAGCGCTTTGCCAAAAGCAATACCAGGAGATGCCAGGATACCTGAAATCATAGCTTTACCCTACGTTGATCAAATTAAAAACTAATGGATAGAAAAAGAGCTGGATTATTCCAGCTCGTCCATCAGCTTAACTAGGAAATCAACTGCTTCTTGAGCTTGTGCACCTTCAGCTTTGATAGTCACTACAGTACCCTTGGTCAGACCCAGAGTTTGCAGTTTGAACAGGCTAGTCGCGCTTGCTTCTTTACCACCAGATACAACAGTGATTTTTGCATCGAAGCCTTTTGCTTCTTTAACAAACTGAGCAGCAGGACGAGTGTGCAGACCGTTTTCAGCAGTGATTTCTACTTGCTTTTGATACATGTTTTACCCCGATACATTATTTATTTAGGTTTATGTATTAAATCTGTGGATAGCTTAAACCGAATGGCCTTCTTTGGCTATCGGTGGACTGTAAACTAACCAAGATTTGAATGCCCTAGCTTAATCCAAGTCAAATTTTTGTGACATTTTCACTCAAAACTACAACTTGCTCACATTCGAGTCACGGATTAATTTCGAGCTTAAAAATAAAAGGCGGGGAATTTTTACTAGAGCGGGCTCGAAAAATCAAACAAAAAAAGCCCCTAATGGGGCTTTTTATTCTCCGTCATGAGAAGGTCAAATGACTGAGATAGTTGATTATTGCTGGTTTTCCAGCTCGGTGAAGATACCTGCAAACAGTGCAGAGCTCAGATAACGCTCACCAGAACTTGGCAGGATGGTGACAATGGTTTTGCCCGCAAATTCAGGCAATTCCGCCACTTTATTGGCAGCTACAACCGCTGCACCTGATGAAATACCCGCCAGAATACCTTCTTCTTCCATCAGACGACGTGCCATTGCAATCGCTTCGTCAGAGGTCACCAGTACGGTCTTGTCTACCAGAGACAGGTCGAGGTTACCTGGGACGAAACCTGCACCAATACCTTGGATTTTGTGGGGTGCTGGCTGAACGTCATCACCGTTTACGGTCTGAGTGATAACCGGTGATTCTGCTGGCTCAACCGCAACAGTCGTAATGGCTTTGCCTTTGGTGTTTTTAATGTAACGGCTAACACCTGTCAGCGTGCCACCTGTACCTACACCCGATACAAACACGTCGATCTCGCCATCAGTGTCTTCCCAGATTTCTGGACCCGTTGTCTTCTCGTGGATCTCTGGGTTTGCTGGGTTGTCAAACTGCTGCAGCAGCAGGTATTTTGCTGGGTCAGATGCGACGATTTCTTCTGCTTTTGCAATCGCACCTTTCATGCCTTTCGCTGCTTCGGTCAGAACTAGGTTTGCACCCAGTGCTTTCAGAAGTTTACGACGCTCAAGGCTCATTGACTCAGGCATGGTCAGTGTCAATTTGTAGCCGCGTGCTGCAGCAACATATGCCAGAGCGATACCTGTGTTACCACTTGTTGGCTCTACCAGTTCAACACCTGGCTTCAGCTTGCCACTTTTCTCGGCATCCCAAATCATGTTTGCACCGATACGGCATTTAACGCTAAAGCTAGGGTTGCGAGCTTCAATTTTAACCAGCACTTTTCCGTTAGATACACGGTTCAAACGTACCAGTGGAGTGTTGCCCATAGTGGTTGAATTGTCTTCGTAAATCTTACCCATCTTCTTCGTTCCTTCGGTTGCATTGGGATACGGATACAAGCATATCGCGTATTTTCTAATTTCAAAGGAATCTCTGGTTATATCTTATTGTAATTAGGTTCGTTTCAGGCTGCGGTCGCAGTTATAAAGGTAAATGAAGAAGAAAACACCTTTGCCTAAGTGATCGCTAGCTCAGAACAAAGGTGTTGTATTTGAGGAGATTAGTATCGTGCGAGGTCGTTGCGGTATTTATCTACCCACATTGCGGTCGCGCCACACACGGCGGCAGGCATTACAAACAGGTTGAGTATTGGCGTCATGGTGAAAAACATCACCAAGCACCAAAGCTCATGGTCGAGCCTTTGTTTTGGCGCAGTGTCGCTTTCATATTCGGGAACGAGACACGGTGGTTATCGAACGGGTAGTCACAGTACTGGATACCCATCATCCATGCACTAAACAGGAACCAAAGCACAGGTCCCAACGTTTGGCCGATGGCCGGGATCCACATCAAGATTAACAGCCCCAATGCTTTAGGCAGGTAGTACCAAAGTTTTTGCCATTCGCGTTTAAACACGCGGGGCAAGTCTTTCATCACGCCAGCCAGACCATCATCAGGTGGACGCTTGCCAGTGAGGTGCGCTTCCAAGTGTTCTGCCAACAGACCATTAAATGGCGCAGCAATCCAGTTTGCTACAGTGCTGAAGAAGTAGGAGCAAATCACCAATATGGCGATAGCGAGCAAAGGCCACAGGATGTAAGACAACCAATCTAGCCATTGCGGGATGTAAGATAACCAGCCGTCAATCCAGCCGCTGAGCTGTGACAGTACTATCCCGATGAGTGATCCCATCAAGAGAAGGTTAACCACAAGCGGAATAATGACGAATCTTCGAATGCCAGGCGTAAAAGCCAACGAGAATCCGCGGAGAAAGTAGCTAGCCCCGGATACGGGTTGCTTTGCCAATTGAGAAGGTGTCATATCGTCTCCTTGCTGTAAGTCCTCCAATGTTAACGGTTTCAGGGTGAGAATGGCAATTTGGCTGTGTTGGTGAATTATTGTTCAGCTGAGTTGTCAAAACCCCGACAGAACAGTGACTTTTTCAGTGTTCTCGCGGTATGGACGTTAACTTTTATACACTTTTTGGTACAGTAGTCAGCAATTTGTAAGTGCGACATTGCCAAAGGCTGTTCCTAGGTGTTTAGATAGGTAAGCCGAACGTCGTTAATTGGATATTTGCTGAGATTAAATGATGCAGGAATTGCGCCTTGTTTTAATCATTTTGGGAGCGGTAGCGATTGCTGCGCTGCTTCTACATGGCCTTTGGACCAGCCGTAAGGAAAAGCCTGCGAAATTTGCAGAAAGGCCCATTGGCAAGCTGAGAGAAAAGGATGACACAGGATTTGATCAAGACGGCATTGGTTCCGTACGTGTGATTAAATCTGGTGACAGCGAAGCTCCTAAAGCCCCTCGTAAAGAGCCGGGTCTGAGTTTTGGCGATAAACCCGATGTCGACCCACTTTTTGCCAACGAAGAGCCAGAGCAGAAGCCTGTTGTTAAAGACGACGAGATTGACTTGCCTGCATTTTCTGCCGCGGACAATGACGACGATGATGTGCGCAAGGTTGCTGAGCCTGTTGCGAGTATGGTGTCACCGGAGCCTGTTTCTTCAAAGCCTATGTTTGATGTCGAGCGCGACGAATCTTTCGTTGAAGATGCTGCGCCAATGGCGGATGTTGCGGCTGAAACCTTAGAAGATGTGGTTGAAGAAATCACAGAAGAAGAGGTCGTGGAAGAAGCACCGAAAGAACCTGAAACCCAAGTGCTGATCATCAATGTTCAAGCAAGCGGTAACACAGAGTTCCAGGGCGAAGATCTGATCAATTGCTTAGAGCAACACGGCATGCTGTTTGGTGAAATGGAAATTTTCCATCGCCACGCCGATTTGGCGGGTACAGGTAAGGTGCTGTTTAGTGCCGCTAACATGTTTAACCCAGGCAGTTTCCCACTGACGACCATTCATCAGTTCACTACGCCAGGTGTCACCTTCTTTATGACGCTGCCATGTTTTGGCGAAGCTGAGCAAAACTTCAAGCTGATGCTAAGAACGGCACAGGAAGTGGCGGATCAAATGGGTGGTCTGGTCACCGATGACAACCGCAACATGATGACGCCGCAGCGCTTAGACGGTTACCGCGAAAAGATTAAGCAGTTTCACGCGCATGCGTGAGATGTGATGTAAATAAAAAAACGCCCCATCAACGGGGCGTTTTTTTATTCCCTAACGGTTAGATAACCTCTTGCCATGGACCGCCGTTTGTTGGTTCATCGCCTTTCGTCCACCATTGGGCTTTATAGGTTTTGCTTGATAAGTCACGGTATCGCCCGTGGTATAAGTGCTATCTGCACGCCATGCAGTATCTCCGGGAGCTTTGTCTGCTACCCAGGCACCTGATGAGCCAGGTTCTTCACCTTTGGTCCACCACTGTGCGGTATAGGTTGTACCTAAGTGGGTGACTTTATCGCCAGCCAAATACACGGCGTCTGCTGACCAATCCGTTTCACCGCCAGTCCCGGTTCCTTTGACGGTAACACTGATGGTTGCATCAGTAGTAGCAGTGCCGTCCGTGACCGAAACCAGGATTTGCTCAGTGATATCTACCGTTGTTGATGGGGCGGAATAGAGCAAGGAAGCGTCATTACCGGAGACGGTCAGTACACCAACACTTGCTGTGAAAGAAAGTGTGTCGTTGTCGGCATCAGATGCAGAGAGAGAAATGGTGATGTCCTTTCCGCTGTCTACAGAGACGGCAGCAGGGGCATTAAGGCTAGGTGCACTGTTGATGGGGGCGGATTTCACTTCGAGCTGGAAGGTGCTGTTCTTGTCTTTTGCAAACACAGCATTGGCGTATATGTCTGTGCCATCCCAAGCGATGGTGCCATCTAGGGTTTCTTTACCTACTTGTGCAAGCGTCGATGTATTCACGATGTCAGCAAGCTGTGTCGTCCAAACGGTTTCGGCTTCATTCGCGGCATCAATAGGCAATTTCTCGAAGATGGTTTCTGTGCCGTTGGCGTCAAAAAGGCGGAACCAAACTTTGTCGCCCGCTTTGGCGTCGGTTGTGGATTTCACAAAGTTGCCGATATTGTTCCAGGTTGGTGGAATGACATCGCCGCCAAAGCTGATATCACTACAGTTATAAAAGCCCTCGCCAGCAGGATCGCTGCGTTGCCAACGAGAGAACAAGATAGCATCGCCGGCGCGGTCTGTCGGCAGTGTCACTTCCATTTGGTAATACTTGGTGCCGTTAATCACGACAACGGGCACGTTCCCAAACTCTGCAATGAGTTCTAGATCGGTCCACTTCAACGGGTCGATTGCCGGATTGTAGCTGGCATCGGAAAGGTAGATTTTCCAAAAGCTCGGATTGTGTGGTGTAGCAGCGTTGTAGAGCAGTGTCATTTTGCCATTGAGTGAAGGGTCGATCGGGGTTTTCTGCCATTCCGTCGAAGGGATGTTCATACCCGCCTTTTTCGGGTCGGCAGCGGAACAAAGCTCGCCATCAGGCACGGCAAGTTCAACGGCAGCTTGGTTGTCATAGTCAGACACTAGCTTGGCAAATTCCGACTTTTGTACGAAAGGATACCAGCCGGATTCCACGTAGGCGTCGCGGCAAGCGGCATTAGGAATGGTGGAGCCGTCACTGGAATCCCAATATCCGCCGTCGCGATAACAAATCTCTTGTCTGGCGGGTGGGTAATCCATGTAGCCGTGTGCGTAAGTATTGGTGGTGATTGCTACGGACGAAACTGCGGAAGCAACAGCGACATAGGGTAAAAGTCGAGTGCGTGACATGTTTTTTCCTCTTTGTATTGGTTGTTAATGTAATGTTGTGTTTCTACTGTGCACTCCAAGGGTTGGTCGATTTGCAATCAGCCTTCAATTTGCTGTGTGTTCAAATTGGCGGTCACTCGAAAAAGAAAATGTAAGATTTCATAGACATGAAAAATGCGTGATCTGCTCTGGGGCTGATGTCACTAATTCAAACGCGGTAGGAAAAAGGGGAAGGCGGGAAAGAAGAAGGAGAGGTTGAACCTCTCCTTCTATGAGACAAGTAAAATTACGATTGGAGAGCTTGGTCGATGAGCTTTTTCAGCTCTTCCATCGGTACATAACCTGGGACAATATGATCGCCAATGATCATGGCGGGCGTGCCGCGCAAACCTAGCTCCGTAAATAGCTGGTAGTTCTTCTCGATCATTTTTTGCGTTTCTTCCGATGTTTGAAGGCTGGCTTCTATGCCGAATTTCTTGGCGACATTGGTAACCGAACGGTTGTCGTGAGCACTCGGTTTTTTGATCAGCGTTTCATTCACATCATAGAATTTGTCTCTGTCTTGGTTCCAGACATTGATGGCGAAAGCTGCCGAGTTCTTGTCAGACAACGGATTTCGCATTTCAATCAGCGGTACCAGCACGTTCACCACCTTCACATCTGGATAAGCCAGCGCAGCTTGGTGAAGCACGGGATCCAGCTTTTTACAGAATGGGCAGCTGTAGTCGGTAAAGTTAACAATGGTTAGTTTCGGATTGGCTGAACCAAACTGCGGGTGCTTTGGGTTGTTGTAAAGATAATCGTGGTTTTGCGCCAACACCTGATCGACCTGTTGCTGCTGATCGATATACGCCTTGATACCCTGATGCAAGTTAGGGATCAGCTCTGGGTTGCCTTCCAGCATGGTAACGATCTCGTTGAGCTGAGATTGCTCGATCGTGTTGAGCGTAACGTTTTCAGCAAATGCGTTGGTTGCTGCCCAAAGAGACAGTGATGCCATGATGGCAACGGTAATCTTTTTCATTCTTTCCCTCAAAATTTCATTATGAAAGCCACAGGCGAGCTAATAGCCCCGGCGGGGTGGATATGCCTGTGGTGATGGATGTAATTTCGCCTTTATTAATGATGACGATGGTTGGCGTCGCTTGAATGCCCCAAGCACTAGCGAGTAAACCGCGTTCATCGTTGATGGCGTCAAATTGCAGATCATGACCTTCGAGATAGCGTTTCACTCGCTCATCACTGCCGGATGTGATTGCGACGGTAACGACTTGATGATCGCCAGAGAGCCAATTGACCGTAGGGGTGACAAATTTGCATGCGCCACACCAGGTTGCCCAAAAGTAGACAAGAACAGGCTTGTCTTGGCTCAATGCTGCCAAGTCGATGTCTTGATTTTTGATGGTGACCAGCTGCTGGCTGGGAACCTTGCCACTGGGCATGTCCTGACTTCGCCAAAGATCAACCGCGAAAGAAATAACCATAAACATCATGATGTAGGGCAGGATTTCTCGAAGCCAAAATCGCGCTGTCGCCATGATGCTTTTTTCTTGTCACTATCCATTGCTGGTTCCTTTGGCCCAGTTAATCGCGTTTATCACGTCTTTATCCGAAAGCACCACAGGCAATGGAATTCCCTCTGGTGCATTCGGGCCATAGACAATATTGAATGGCACACCATAACGACCGTGTTTTTGCAGATAACTTGTCACTGATTCACTCGGCACCGTCCAATCGCCTTGCAGTGTAACGACATCCGGCGCTTGAAGGCGGCTGTATACCGGCTCTTGTAACAACACGCCGATTTTGTTGGCTTTACACGTAATGCACCAATCAGCCGTTACATCGACATATACGACATTGCCTGCACTAACCTCGTCAGCGATACGCTGTTCAGACAGCTTTTGCCATGGCAAATCTTGAGGAAGGGGCGTTACCCAATGTGATGTCGTCAGGCTCGCCACCAATAAAGATGCAGTGCAAAGCACAAGACCAAACGCACTCACAAAGATGGCGCGTTTTTTACCGAACACCTTGGCTACACGCCAAATCGCCAGCACCAACACCGCTAATGTGAGGATCACGACCCAACCAAAGGGAAGGTGGTTGGTCAGCAAGCTGATTAGCCAAAGCGCGGTTGCTAGCATCATAAAGCCAAACAATGACTTGAGTTTGTTCATCCAGGGGCCAGGTTTTGGGAGGTGTTTGGCTAAGGAAGGGAAGCTTGCCACCAAGAGCCAAGGCAATGCCATACCTACACCGAGTGCAGTAAAAATTGCCAGCAAGGTTGGTGTAGATGCGGCGAGAGCAAAGGCAACCGCGGTGCCCAGAAAAGGCGCGGAGCATGGCGTTGCCAATAAGGTTGCAAACATGCCTTGCACAAAGTGCCCTGAATAGCTGCTGTCACCGCGCGTTGCTAACCAAGTATTGGCATTGGACGACAAGCGTATATCAAACAAGCCCAACATATTGGCGGCAAACAAGGTCGTGATGACCACCATCAAGCCAATAAAGAAAGGGCTTTGGAATTGAATACCCCAGCCAACGGCGTTGCCGGTTAGCTTTAACACGATAAGCAGACCCGCAATTAGCCAGAATGAAAACACGATCCCTGACGCCGACGCGATAAACTGGCGACGGATTTGCTTTTTATCCAAGCCTTGGGCAGAGATAACGCTGCTCAGTTTCATGCCAAGTACAGGTAATACGCAGGGCATAATATTGAGGATAAGCCCGCCAAGCAGCGCAAATACCACCGCAGTCCCAAATGAGAACGCCGCAGATGTTTTGCTAATGACACCCGTTGAAACAGTAACGGCTTGCTCGGCAAGAAAATCCTTATCAATGAAGGTCAGATTGATGTGTTCGCCTGAAAGCTCGGGTGTACCCATCCAGCTACTGGCTTTGAACGTGGCCGTTACCGTATTGCCGTCTACCGAAACGGTTGGAACGGAATAGGCCACATCCAGCAAAGCCTCAGCGTTGCTATCGACGACTATGTCTGGCGATTGCCAAGGCAAAGTTTTCGTGGCAGAGACTTGCAGTGTCTGCGACGCGTTATCCCAAACAGCGTTGGTCTCACTGATGAGTGGTGATGATTTAGGTACCTGACTGACCGCTTTAGCGTAAAGGTGCAACGCATCTACATTTGTCGTCAATTGTTGAGGTACAAAGGACAACGAGAACGGATAGTCCGTCAATACACAAACCGTTGTACATGAAGACAGCGTCAGTGTGCCTGCAAAGGTCGCGGGCGTTGAGATGTCCTCAACGTGCAAGGCAATTGGAAACACCACATCGTGTTTATAGCCGAGGGTGTCTATGCCCAGCAGGTCGTAACGATGCGGGGCAGGCCAAAACCAGTCTACACGGTCGATATTTTTGGACGCTTGCCAATTAAGGCTCGGTGCCACACCGCCTTCGCCGGGAGAGCGCCAATAGGTTTTCCAGTCTCCTTCGAGTGTTACCTCGATAAAACCGTTCACCGTTTGAGTTTGTGTGTCGACATCGCCGGTCAGCACGACACGCGCTTGAACCGGAGGGTGATTTTGGTTGGTCAGCCAGCCAGTCGATGTTGCTTCAGCCTGAACGAGCGAAGGTGCGAATGCCAGAATGAGCAGTGCACGGACAACACGCCGAATCAGTTGAAAAATATCAGCTTTGGAAGTCATTACATTTCCTTGAGTAAAACAAAACTAAAAAAGAAAAATTTCAGCGTTGTTTATTCTCGGAACACACAAAACGTCAGGTGCCGTCGATAAGGCGGAAGAATGGGCTCGCTAGGAATAAATCCTAGGAAATGTTTTTGCGCTGATTGCCAGCCGATAAAGAGGAAGACAAACACGAATAACGAGAGAGTAATGTTCTCCCAATGGTCTTTAGAGGCAGACAGGAGTTTTTCAGACAGCGCGCAATTTTCGTGATTTTCGTTTGATGCTTGATCAGTTTGTTGTGTCACTTGAGACGCGACGGGGGATGACTTCAACGAACACGTTTGAAACAGACCTGCATTTTGCGACAGGCAGACAAAGACAACCCACCATACCAAGGTGAGTGCCCACTGCGCGTGTGCTTTTGTTGTCGTTTCGGGTTTCATGCTTGTGTCTATATCTCTGTTGTTTTTGCATTGTGTAAGCCGACGCGACTGAATGCAAGGTCACGGGGTCTTCGATGGAACAAATCGTGAAGAGTTCCGATGATTGATGTAAAAAGACCTAAAAACTAAATCGGCTGAAAGAAAAAAGCCCGCATTGGCGGGCTTTTCTGGTTACGGATGATCAGAGATAGGCGTTGGTGCGTAGTGCTGCGGCCCCAGTTTTGCTATCTCAGGAATGATGGTGGCTATGGTCATGGTTGACCATGTACCCGCTACAATACCGATGAACATGGTAACGGAGAAACCAAACAGCGGTTCGCCACCCAAGAGCCATAGCGAGCCGACCGAAATCAAGGTTGTTCCCGAAGTGATGAGGGTACGAGATAAGGTCGACGCAATCGCGCGGTTGTTTAGTTCCGTAATTGGCAGATTGACGTTGGCTTTAAGCAGTTCACGGATTCGATCAGAAATAATGATCGAGTCATTAAGTGAATAACCGAGCACAGCAAGTAATGCCGCCAACACCGTGAGGTTAAACTCCATGCCTGTGATGGAGAAGAAGCCGAGCAACAAGACCACATCGTGTAGTAAGGCGAGCAAAGCACCTGATGCCAATCGCCACTCAAAACGGAAACTCAAGTAACCCAAAATCACCAGCAAGGTGATGAGTACGGCCAATCCTCCTTGTTCTGCGAGTTCTTGACCGACTTGCGGGCCCATCAAGCTGACGTTCACCATTTCCACATTTTGTGAAAATGACTCAAGCAGCGGTTTTAGTTCTGGCTGCTCACTGAGAGTCTCAGGTGCGGCGTAACGCAGTACCCAATCACCGTTTTCACCGCCTGATACCACGGTAACTGGCTGGTGGAGTGCCGCTTCCAATTTATGTTGAATGTCGTTGGCCGTTAGCGATGGGTCCAATCGCACTTCACTGATCATGCCGCCCGTAAAGTCTAAACCGAAGTTTAGACCTTTGGTGCTTAAGGAAATAATCGACAGCACAATCAACACAAAGGAGATAAAACTGCCGAAATGGCGCCACTTGGTGGCGTTGTTCATGTTAATCAGGCTCATATTTTTACTCCTCGACGTGCGTCTCTGCCCCAAACCAAATTGATAATCGCTCGTGAAGCGAAAATACCCGTGAACATACTGGTCAACAGGCCAAGTCCCAATGTCAGTGCGAAGCCTTGAATTGGACCGTTACCGATGGCGTATAGCGTACCGGCAGAGATGAGCGTCGTGATGTTGGAGTCCAGAATGGTGCTAAATGCACTGCTGAAACCTAAATCGATGGATTGCGCTAGGCTTCTGCCTTCTCGCAGTTTTTCTTTGATTCGCTCGAAGATAAGTACGTTGGTATCAACCGCCATACCGACAGTCAGCACCAAACCTGCAATACCTGGGAGCGTGAGTACAGCGCCTGGCAGCAACGCAATCAAGCCAAGCAGCATCACCATGTTTACCACTAGCGCAGCATTAGCAACCCAACCCAACTTGCGATACCACACCGCCATAAAGAGCAGAGTCAGTCCCATGCCCAGAGCCAGCGCAGCAAAGCCGTTTTGGATGTTTTCAGCACCCAAAGACGGGCCGATCGTGCGTTCTTCGACAATGGTAACCGGTGCAGTCAGAGAGCCTGCACGCAGCAGCAATGCCAAGTCTTGCGCGTCATTCAATGAACCCACACCTGTAATGCGGAAGCGATTACCCAGTTGCGCTTGGATCGTCGCGATACTGATGATGGACGTTGATTGTTCCGTTTGGCCTTCAGCATTGCGCGTGTATTCACTGAACGCCGTAGCCATGGGTTTACCGATGTGTTTGCCAGAGAAGTCCGACATCATATGGCCACCTGAGGAGTCCAAAGTGATGTTTACCTCTGGCATGCCCATGTCGCCCATACTGCCGCGCGCATCAACGATGTGATCGCCGGTTAGCACCGGACGGCGGTTAACGTTTACTGGGCTTCCATTTTGGTCAGGGATCACGATGGAGCCAGGTTTGTGGTCACTTACTACTTCGTAAAAAGCAAGGCTAGCCGTCGCGCCGATGACATTTTTCGCGGCTGCAGGGTCTTGTACACCCGGCAATTCAATGCGAATACGATGCTCGCCTTGGCGTTGAACTGCGGCTTCAGTAATGCCTAGCTCTTCGATGCGGCTGCGCATGGTTTGCAGGTTTTGCTGCACAGTCAGGTTGGTCAGCGTTTGTTTTTCTGACTCGGTCAACTGCATGGTGAGTGTGTTGTCGCCCGTCCCTTTAACTTCCCACTGAGGGTATTGCTGATTGATAAACTGGCGAAGTGCTGCTTCATCATGAGCCGTTGGCGCAACAATGGTAACGGCATTGTCTTTGGTGAGCTGCACGTGAACACCGCGAATACGCTCCGCACGTACATGGTCGCGAATGGTTTCCGCTGCTTGATTTGCATGAGATTTGAAGACTTGATGCATGTCCACATCAAGCAGGAATTGAACGCCGCCGCGCAAATCCAAACCGAGTTTAATCGGTTTGAAACCCATATCCAGCAGCCATTGCGGTGCGGCAGGCACCATCGCCAGCGTCACGGCATCGTCTTTGTCAGCTTGCTTTGCCAACGATTGTTTTGCGGCATTTTGTTGTGTGCCGTCAGTTAACACCACGGTGGTTTTGTCACCCGACTGGTCGATGCGTTTAACATCGATACCACTTTTTTCTAGGGATGACTTCAGCGTTATCGCGGAAGGCTGAGCGTTGTCTGTCGACAAAATGACAGCTGCATTTTCACCAAACCAAGAAGGTAAAGCTGAAAACAATAAAATGATGATGGTGGTGATAAGCACCACGTATTTCCAAGCTGGATAGTGATTCAGCAAGGCCGTTCGTTGAGGTCTTTTTTTCATGTTGGATCTCGTTTACCCATCATGGATGGGCAATAGCATCGAAATCACATCTTTACAGTCAAACTACTGTTTAGATGCGAGAATTTAGAAAGTGCCGAAAGCGGCAAAGTCCGACGCTACGCTTGAGATTGGCTGATAAACCGATAGAGAAGATTGGAATCCTTCCAGCCCGATAAACGGTGCGAGGTAGAAGGGGGCCTTAATGTCCAGTCCTGCCAGTGACTGAAAAGGATTTGAACATGAAGGTAAGGGTTTCGCGAACTGTGGGTTTTTAGCTCGGTAACAAGTTCAAATTCGGGCTCGGCACCGTTGGCATGCTCAGGCATGTACGAGCCAGCTCGAACAATGGAAGACAGGCTTGGTGCCAGTGATTTGACTGGCGCGCTTTGGGCATCGGAAACCGAGTTTTCCGATGTATCTGCGTCATTGGCTTGGGTAAGGTGAGTAACGCTTGTGGAGTGGAGCGGCTGACTGTAGCCAGAAACTGGCGCAAACGCGGACAAAAAGACGAGCAGGATGCTGAGCATTACGCCCATCACACCTGTTCTACTCATTTCTTTTGTCTGCATCAGAACGCTACACCTCAAAATTGGCTCGACATCTTACTGCTCGCGATCCTTTTCAACAAGTACTGTTTGGTCAAGGTAGGGTAAATCCTCACTGAATGAGAATGGCGATGTGAGTGTATTCGTGCCCCTCGAATCCAAGCATCTTGCAATTGTTTGGGTATATAATACGGGACCATTCTTACCATCAACCATTTGTACCTTTGCAATGGTGAAGACGAATTAGGCAGCATTGATGACCACGGACATTCAACAAACACTGCAGTCGCTAAAAGCGCAGCTGAACTACCACGGGCACCTTTACTATGTAGAGGACAAGCCAGAACTACCTGATGCTGAATACGACAGGATGATGCAAGAGTTGCTGGCGATTGAGGCTGCGCATCCTGAGCTGATTACTGCGGACTCACCAAGCCAACGCGTCGGTGGTCAACCGTTGGGCGCGTTTGAGCAAGTCCGTCATGAAATTCCAATGCTGTCGCTTGACAATGCCTTTGATGACACTGAATTGGCCGCGTTTGAAAAGCGAATGCAAGACAGATTAGGAGCTGCGGTTGATTTTACCTACAGCTGCGAGCCAAAGCTGGACGGTCTGGCGGTAAGCTTGATGTATGAAAACGGCATTCTTGTTCAAGCAGCAACCCGTGGTGATGGTGCGACGGGGGAAAACATTACCCATAATGCGCGCACCATTCGTAATGTGCCACTTCAGCTTCAAGGCTCAGGTTGGCCAGCGCGTTTGGAAGTGCGTGGCGAAGTGTTCATGCCGAAAGATGGCTTCGATAAGCTGAACGAGAAAAACCTAAAAAAAGGTGAAAAGACGTTCGCTAACCCGCGTAACGCGGCGGCAGGCAGCCTTCGCCAACTCGATCCTAAAATTACCGCCACCCGCCCTTTGCGCTTTTATGCTTACTCAGTGGGTGTGATGTCTGAGGTGTTTGGTGATTCACACATTGGCCGTTTGGAACAGTTAAAGGCGTGGGGTATTCCACTTAGCCCAGAAGTGAAAAAGGTCGAAGGGTTGAACAATGTCATGGCCTATTACCAAGACATCATGACCCGCAGAAATGAACTGCCTTACGAAATTGACGGCGTTGTGATTAAGGTGGATGCGATTGCAACCCAAGAACGCCTTGGCTTTGTCGCACGCGCACCGCGCTGGGCTATCGCGTATAAATTCCCTGCGCAAGAAGAGATCACGGTTCTTCACGATGTGGAGTTTCAAGTAGGGCGCACAGGTGCGATTACCCCTGTTGCCAAGTTAGAGCCAGTCTTCGTAGGCGGCGTGACAGTGTCGAACGCGACCTTGCACAACGCGGATGAAATTGCGCGCCTTGGCGTGAAAATTGGCGACACTGTCATTATTCGTCGTGCCGGTGATGTGATCCCACAAATTGTGAGTGTGGTTGAAAGCCGTCGTCCTGATGATGCTAAGGATGTTGTGTTCCCTGCCGAGTGCCCGGTTTGTCAGTCGCATGTGGAGCGAATTGAAGGTGAAGCTGTTGCACGTTGTTCCGGCGGCCTTATCTGTCGCGCGCAGCGTAAAGAAGCGATTAAGCATTTCTCATCACGCAAAGCATTGGATATCGACGGTTTGGGCGATAAAATTGTCGAACAATTGATTGATAAAGAGTTGATTCAAACACCGGTAGATTTGTTCAAGCTTACCGCTGGCCAAGTCACCATGCTTGATCGCATGGGACCTAAATCTGCACAGAACTTAGTAGATGCATTGGCAAAAGCTAAAGAAACGACCTTGCCACGCTTTATTTACTCACTAGGTATCCGCGAAGTGGGTGAAGCGACGGCGGCAAACCTTGCAAACCACTTCTTTACCTTTGAAGCCATTCGCGAAGCGACAGAAGAGCAGCTGATTGAAGTGCAAGATGTTGGTGTTATCGTTGCCAAGCACGTTGCATCGTTCTTTAGTGAAGCGCACAACATTGAAGTGATTGACGCTCTGTTAGCTGGCGGGGTTCATTGGGCAGCGATTGAACAGCGTGATGAAAACGAGCCTCAACCGCTGGCTGGCAAAACCGTTGTGCTGACAGGTACACTCTCTCAAATGGCAAGAAACGATGCGAAAGCAGCACTGCAAGCATTAGGCGCGAAAGTGACGGGTAGTGTATCGGCTAAAACGGATTTATTGATCGCGGGTGAAGCGGCTGGTTCAAAACTGGCGAAAGCACAACAATTGGGTATCGAAATATTGGATGAAGACGGAATGCTTGCTCTTCTAAATCGATAGTGATTTCATCGAGCTGTAAACAATAAAGCGCTGGCGGTTAGCCAGCGTTTTTTATTGCCTGAAATACATGCTTGCGAGGCAGATCTAATATTTTTCGAGTAAAAATTAGCCATCAAAAATAGGCTGTTTCGATAGATTGCTGGAGAAGTAAGTGGTTGTGAGCATGATCTCAATAGTGATTTAAGTGACGATTTCTTAAAAGTGAAATGAATTTAAGTGCATGAATTTCATCTATTTATATTTTTATTTTATATAAAAATATAAATACGAGATCATGATCACGAACAGGGATGGAACTTTGCGTCGAGTCATATTTTTTTAACAACAAATAAATTTCTCGTTGATGTTTTTTTGTGTGGAAGTAGGCTGGGACATATCGATTGAGGGAGAGTTCAATCGGTTATCAAAAAATCTAAAGCAATGAAGTCTAAATTGTTTTGGAGTTTCGAATCATCGGACATTGCTTTCGGCGGCCAACCTTTAAAGCGGTGTACGAACATTCTGAAAAATCCCTTTTAGGAGTTATTTTCCATGGAAAAAATGTTTAAACGTTCAGTATTGGGTGCTGCTGTAGCTTTTGCAGCTGTTTCAGGTAGCGCAAATGCAGCAATCGAACTAGTCGGTCAAAATGTAGTTCTTTACGGACAAGCTGCTGGTTTTGCTCACATCACAAACCCTGAAGTAGGTGAAGGTGTGGCAGAAGTTGTAATGGAATCACGTATTGGTTTCCGCGGTCGTGTAGAGTTTGATAACTTCTCACCAGATCTAATCTGGCAAATGGAAGGCGGTAATGCTGGTAGCGACGGTGGTAGCTTAGGTCAGCGTGATACCTTTATCGGTCTTGATTTTGACGGTGTAGGTAGCTTTAAGTACGGTCGCCAGCTTGTTGCTTCATACAACTATGTTGACTGGCCTCACTCAAACCCAGGTCTTGGTAACGTTTTTGATGGCCATAACACTTTAGGCGGTTGGTCTGTAAACTCTGATGGTGATCAAGAAGTTGCTCGAGTTGCTTTTGAAGATCGTGCAAACAACGTTTTCCGCTTCGATTCAGCAACATTTGGTGGTATCAACTTCCAAGCTACCTTGAGCGGTATGGGTAGCACTCGCGATGCGCTGGTTTCAAGTGTGGCTACATCATACACAAATGGTGCACTGAATCTTCATGCTGGTTACTACAACCAAGCTCGTTACACAGCTGATAATGCACCAGCAGGCGACAACTCTTACATTATTGTAGGTGGTAGTCTGGCTCTGGGTGACATCACACTGACAGCAGGTTGGAAGAGCATGGAAAATGGTCTTACCAACAATGATCAAGATGCATTCTCTGCAACAGCTCAATACGTTATTGATGGTACTTGGATGCTGAAAGCTGGTTATGCTGCGACCACTGACTCAAAACTGGGTGATAACGACGGTTCAACAGCAATCACTGGCCGTGTTGGTTACTTGCTGCCAAGCGCGATTATCTACACTGACGTTCGCTCTTACGACTACTACGGTAGTGCTGAGCAAGTAGGTACCACCGTTGATGGAACAAATATCCTTATCGGTATGGAATACTACTTCTAATAAAGCGAAATATTTTCGCTACGGGCGGACCTAGATGGTCCGCTTTTTCGTGTTTTAAGTATACAAAACAGACAGGAAAATAGTCTCCCAGTTAGTCATGTTCGTTGTTCCAAACACAAATGGCATCATTTAAACGTGAAAATTAATCTTACGATGTGATGAAGGTCTTCTTTGACTAAGTATGTGACTTATATGTTTTGCAGCAGTTGTAGTAACATCGGGGCAGGTGTCTCTGGGCACTTTTTCTTTTTCATGGAGGGCTGTATGCGACGTTTTTTCTACTCACTGATTATTTTAATGGGATTCTTACCCGTAGTTTCACAAGCAGAGGTTGTTGTTAAATTACACAAAGATGTTGAAGCTTTAGTTGTAAATGGTGAGGAGTTACCACTGTCAGTGACGACTAAAACGAAATTTACACTGCCTGATGGCGTTAACCAGTTGGTAGTCCGTGTATCTAAGTTGGTCCAATCAACAAGCACAGATTGGGACAAGTTTAAGTCAGACCCTCTGGTCCTAACATTTAATGTTAGTGATACGGAGTTGGAAGTACTCCCTACCAAAAGAATTTTCTCGGAAAGAGATATTGGAAATTTTAAAAAATCGCCTTCCTTCAAGCTTGTAGATAGCAAGGGTAACGAAACGCAAGCCAATCAGACGCTTTTGCCGAAAGGTCCAGGTTTGATGCGTGACCATCAAAAAGAGATAAATTTGTTCAACAAAAAATACGGATTGAAGTTCCAGAAAGCAGAAGAACTTCAAAGTGGTCCTGCAGAATTAGACATCCCGACCAATAATTCTTCTGTTCCAGTGCCTGCTGCAGTAGCTGCTACGGTGCTGGCTCCAGAAGAAGCGACTACACCAAAAGTTAATACAACAAAGGCTGCTGCAGCACAGAAAAGTGTTCAGTCAAACCCAGGTCATTCAATGATATTGATGCAAGCTGATTTCTTAAGACTTGATGTGGAAGAACAACAGCAGTTTCTTAGATGGGCGGTTGAAAACGTAGGGTCATGATAGTTGACCGAGCGTAAAGATTAGAGGAAAGGGCTTCATATGAAGCCCTTTTTCTGTTACCACTGTTGGCCAACGTTTGGGTCAAAGCTGCCGCCGTTGTTGGTGCAAATCAAAGTTGGAAGGTAATCGGTCGAGCCATCTGGTAAATCACACATTACGAGTGGTCCTGTTTGAGTTGCCCAGCCCGAATCATTTGCTTGGGTGGTGAAGCTCATCGAAAATGCGAAACCAAGTGCTGCTACTAAAGTAAAAATCTTCTTCATCGTAACTCTCCTAACTAATTGCCTAACTATTTGTTATGTGTTTCACAGTTATGTTAGGACTGTTTTACATTTTTCGATGAAAAATAAGATCGAGATCTTATTTGTGAGACTTTTCATGTTTGTTTACAACGATATGTCCCTTTTCGCCATGGCGTTTTCTAATTATATCCAGTGATTGTTCAACGCCTCATCAACGCTTACAATAGCGGCTTTCTCGGAATTCAATCCGTGTCCTTAGAACTTTGCTGAACGTTATAGGATTAACATGACAGTTAAAACACGTTTTGCACCAAGCCCAACAGGCTTCTTGCATGTAGGTGGTGCGCGTACTGCACTATATTCTTGGCTTTACGCTAAACACACTGGCGGTGAGTTTGTACTTCGTATTGAAGACACTGACTTAGAACGTTCTACCCAAGAAGCTATTGACGCAATTATCGAGGGTATGGAATGGCTAGGTTTGGATTGGGATGAAGGTCCTTACTATCAGACCAAGCGTTTTGATCGTTATAACGAAGTTGTCGATCAATTGATGGCTGAAGACAAAGCTTATAAATGCTATGCGCCGAAAGAGTTGCTTGACGAAATTCGTGAAGAGCAAATGGCTGCAGGTCTTAAACCTCGTTATGACGCAAACCACCCTCGCATTATTGAGGCAAACAGCAATGTTGCTGATGATGCGCCTTTCTGTATCCGTTTTCGTAACCCGAAAGAAGGTTCAGTTGTTTTTGAAGACTATGTGCGCGGTCGTATCGAGTTCTCAAACAGCGAATTGGATGATCTGATTATCCGTCGTACAGACGGCAGTCCTACCTATAACTTCTGTGTAGTTATTGACGATATCGATATGGGCATTACACAGGTTGTGCGTGGTGAAGACCATATCAACAATACGCCTCGTCAAATCAATATCTACAAAGCGTTGAATGCAAAAATCCCTGAGTTTGCACACTGCTCAATGATTCTGGGTGATGACGGTGCAAAACTGTCGAAACGCCATGGCGCAGTTAGCGTTATGCAATACCGCGACGAAGGCTATCTGCCACAAGCATTGCTGAATTACTTGGTGCGTTTGGGTTGGTCTCATGGTGACCAAGAAATCTTCTCAATGGAAGAAATGATTGAGCTCTTCCGTTTGGAATCAATTTCGAAGTCTGCATCAGCGTTCAACACCGATAAGTTGCTTTGGTTGAACAACCACTACATTAAGTCATCTGAGCCAGAGTATGTTGCTAAATACTTGCAATGGCATATGGATGCGAAAGAGATCTCTGTGGAAAATGGTCCAGCGTTGACTGATGTTATTCAATTAGTTGGTGAGCGTTGCAATACACTGGTTGAACTTGCTGAGCAAAGCCGATACTTCTACCAAGATTTTGAAGAGTTTGAAGCGGGTGCCGCGAAGAAACATCTTCGCCCTGTAGCTAAAGAGGCACTGGAGCTGGCTAAAGCGAAAGTTGAAGCTCTAGATACTTGGACGACTGAAAACCTTCACACTGTGATTGCTGATGTATGTTCTGAGTTGGAGCTGGGCATGGGTAAGGTCGGTATGCCGCTGCGTGTTGCTGTTACAGGTCAAGGTCAGTCACCATCAGTTGATGCCGTGATGCAATTGGTTGGTAAAGATCGTGTAATCAAGCGAATCGACTTAGCTCTTGAATACATTAACCAGCGTGCTGCTCAATAACCACCGTTAATCTGTGATCAAGCCCCGACATTGTTCGGGGCTTTTTTCTACCTAATTTTTACTAATTGAAAACTAAATCAATAACATAATGCGACTGGGTTCACTTTCCTGGTCCCGAAATCATAAGTGCTTAGTCTTTGTGTTTTTCATTAAGTGCTAATTAAGTGATTTTGTTCACGTTGAATTTGGTTTTTCTGAATTTTGCATGTTTTTTAGATATTTAAAAGATTTTAAGTGTATGATTTTTATGGGTTAATAATCTTTTATATTTTAATTTTGAACCAATTCAAACTTCATTCAGATATGGATTTTTTTTTTATCGAGACGAATTAAGCTGCTCGTCGTTGATAAATCAAATCAATAAAACACCGGTGTCGTTTGCTTTCGGCGGCCAACTTGAAGCAAACGAAACTCTTCGCCGGGAATTACATATTTAAGGAGTTTTCCATGGACAAAACTTTCAAACGTACGCTTTTAGGCATGGCTGTAGCAATGGCTGCAGTATCTGGTTCAGCAAATGCAGCTATTTCTTTGGCTGGCGACGCAGTAAATCTTTACGGTCAAGCAGCTGGTTTTGCACACATCACTAACCCAGAAGAAGGTGAAGGTGCAGCTCAAGCAGTTATCGAATCACGTGTAGGTTTCCGTGGCACAGTAGAATTCGACAACTTTGCTCCTAACTTCATTTGGCAAATCGAAAGTGGTGATGCGAACGCTACCGATTACGGTTCATTCGGTATGCGTGATACTTTCGTAGGTCTGGACTTTGAAGGCGTTGGTAGCTTCAAGTTTGGTCGTCAGCTGGTAGCTTCATACAACTACGTTGACTGGCCACACTCAAACCCAGGTCTGGGTAACGTTTTTGATGGTCACAACACACTTGGTGGTGTTGGCGTAGACGCTGATGGCAAATATGAAGCAACGCGCGTTGCATTTGAAGACCGTGCAAACAACAACTTCCGTTTTGACTCTGCAACTTTTGGCGGTTTTAACTTCCAAGCTACTCTGAGTGGCATGGGCGACACTCGTGACGCACTTGTAATGAGTGTTGCGGGTTCTTACACCTACAATGGTTTGAGCCTGCACGCTGGTTACTACGACCAAGGTGGTTACACTAACTCTGACAATGTGAAAGCTGGCGACAACTCTTACATCATCGTTGGTGGTAGCCTGACTATGGGTGACATCACGCTGACTGCTGGTTGGAAGAGCATGGAAAATGGTCTGAACAACAATGACCAAGACGCATTCTCTGCAACAGCTCAGTACATCATCGACGGTACTTGGATGCTGAAAGCTGGTTACGCTGCAACTACAGACTCTAAACTGGCAAATGATGACGGTTCTACAGCAATCACTGCTCGCGTAGGTTACTTGCTGCCAAGCGCAATCATCTACACCGACGTACGTTCTTACGACTACTACGGTGCTGACAAATCAACAGATGCAACAAACGTTCTGATCGGTCTGGAATACTACTGGTAATCGACCAAACGTTGTCCTAAACATCAAACGGGCCCTTGTGGCCCGTTTTTCTTTTTGCAGTTTTGAAAATTAAAGCACCGAGGGATGGTCAATCAGAAAATGAATTAAAGAGAGTTATTCAGCTAATAAAGTAGTTTAGAAAGAAGATGGCGCTCCCACAGGGACTCGAACCCCGATCGGTCGCTTAGGAGGCGACTGCTCTATCCTGTTGAGCTATAGGAGCACATGGTGCCGAGGATGACACCGATGTGCTTAGTATACCGAATGATTAGAATAGGTTAAGTGTAAAGTCCGCTTATTGTGTTCCTTTGGTGGTTAAATCACCAATCTGAATACTTGAGCTCAGTTCAACCGGTGCAACAGTAAACTCTGCAGATTTTTCGTAAACACGGCTAACGGTCAAGATCATTTCACTTTTTTTCAGTTGAGTGCGTTGTACACCAAACTGATCGGTAAATGATGCGTTGTGCCAAAGAGACAGTTCATCACCGTATTTCACACCGTGGATACGCCCCGCGTTGATTTGTCCTTTCTGGTCATTAATGGCAACAATCTCTGGCGTTGTGGCGCGGCAAGACAAATTACTTTCTAAATCCAAAAGGATGTTTCGGCTGACACGCTGCGCCATTTCCCCGTAAGGAGACGTCCAAAATCGTGCGGTTTTAGTATCAACTTGGCTGTGACGTTCAAAAGGCCACGCCGCAATGTCGCGATAGTTGTTTTGGTAAATCACTTCCCCGGACTTTCCGTCAATTACATCTATTGATAACGCTAATTGCCTGTTCGTTTCATCATTTCTGAATCGTTTTTGATCGATTGTTGCACTCATATCAGTAATTGAGCCCACCAAAATAAACTGAGAGCCAGTGTCTTCTGCGATCATGCTAGCCACTTCCGGTGAGGAAGGGGAGACATGATGTGGAGTGATCCCCTGAGCGACAAAGCTTTGCGCTTGGGTTTCAAATTGGCGCTGAAGCAAAACCGTAAAGTCATCGCCAAACTGGAATATTCCGCCAAGGGCAGCGTGTTGTGGCGAAACAATGTCGAAGCGGCTCATGAGTAGCCCTTTCTTGTATTGGTTCTTGTGGCAAGCATTTGCCGATGGGTAAATGTCGATGCGGGCAGTCAATTTAATGACGCCCCCTCTCTCTTTAGTGTCGATAACTTGGATATGTCTGATTTCATTGCCGCTGAACTGGTAGTCGCTTCGGGACTCTTTGAAATAAGGACGAATGTTTGCCAGCCCGGCAATATCGGCACCTGAGTATTTCAGGGCCTGATAAACTGCGTCCTCGAGTGCTCTTTCTCGCGCCTGCCCAGAATTTGTCAAAACGGTGCTTGTTCCTGTCACCTCGTACCATGCGGCCTGCGCTGATGCGGCAGCCAGCAGTAATCCTGTCGCGATAGGGGTAAGAAATCTTGTACTCATAAGACCCGTTTCCAATAATAGGTATAAAAATTGCTAGACCAAAATACATCGCATACAAAGTGGCAACGTGGTTAGCAAATACGGCAAGTTAATGACCACGATGATGCAAATAATGTTCCTAAATTTAGGAAAGATAAAGGTCAAATCAGGTGAGTGAAAGTTATTCAGTTTACCTAATGACTATGGACGAGCTCGGAGCCAGACAATAATGAAAAACTGGATAGTTATCTTAATGAGTCTAGTAACCGTTTCCTGTGCTTATCATCCGATTTATAACGGTAAAGAGCCGTATTCGGGAAGCCAGTTTCTGTTACAGCAAACACCTCGGCACACGTTGGATTACTTTCTTGATGGTCTCGCTGAAGAATTACTCGAAACCAATAACTACTTGACGGCAAGAACACCGATGGCTGTGGTGTCATTTGTTGATGTAGAAGAAATGGATGAAACCAACTGGCTGGGTAACTCTGTCACTGAAGGTATGATCTATCAGATGCAGCGCCGAGGTTTCACCGTCATTGACTTTAAGAATACAGGTTCGATTCGTGTAACGCCAGAAGGGGATTTTACCCTGAGCCGCAATTGGAAAGAGCTACACCCAGAGCAGCAAATTGATTATGTGTTGACGGGCACCATGCTTCGTCAAGGCGGCGGTGTGTTGGTGAATGCGCGCATCGTAGGCATGCGCTCGCGTGTTGTGGTGGCTTCGTCGCAAGGTTTCTTACCTGCGGACAGAATTGGCCGCGACATTGATACACTACGAAAAGTTCGCATTGAAGACGGCGTTATTATTCGAGGCGACAAGCGCAAGCACTCGGTGGATACCGTTATTCTCAAACCCTGATAAATGAACGGAGCAAACATGAAAACGTGGCTGACAACGGCTTTATTGCTGATGCTGACAGCGTGCCAACCCTTAACCACCATCCGTTCTGATGAATTGCTTACAGCGGTCGGTACTGCGTCTATCAGCGCGCAACGCGGTGAGACAATGGAAGAGAAGCAGTTCCGTGCGATGAGAGCATCCAAGCTAGAAGCCTATAAAGAGCTTTCCGAGCAAGTGTATGGCATTCGCATCAGCGGTTTGACGGAAGTGGACGATCAAAGCTTGGGCAACGACAGAACACACGGTGCCGTCGACGGTATTATTCGTGCAGCAGAAGTCATTTCCAGCTATAAAGTGGGTGACAGCTATGTCACAGAGATGGAGCTGAACCTTCGCAAGATGAACAAGATGAAAGAATATGGCGAATCACATCATGTTCCATCAAACACCACAGTGATCTTCTAGTTTCTCGATACTCAAAAGCTTTAAAAAAAGAAAAGCAGCCATTTGGCTGCTTTTCTTTTCTGTTCGTTATTTCTTAGGCTTTGATGTTTGTGCCCAGTGTGCGACTGCCGGATGCTTGCCCATCACTGTCATAGGTGAGCTCATTTTTGCCTGCGGCTTCTTGGAAAAGGTTACGAAGCTTATGCATGCTAAGTTGCGCGCGTTGAAGTGCAGCACCGTTGCTTTCATTCAAAGAGTGGCATTGCTCGAGCGTTTGTTTGATTTTGGTTATCTGCTCTTTCACTTCATCTGATGGGGACGCCAATTCGCTGCATCTTGCCAGTTGAGCGTCTGTAAGTTGGATGCGTTGAATGGTTGCCAGCTTTCTTTTGGCGCAAGCTTCAATGTCAGTGGCCTTTCTTGCGGCAATCACTGTGGTTTCAGTTTCCATTACTTCTAACAGCTCAAGGACATTGTCGGACTGAGCTTGAAGCAATTCTTCAAACGTTGGCGTCGACATTAATGATTACTTGAGCCCACGAAGTTCATCTTCGTGTTTGAGCATGTTAGACGCCAGGCGATCAGCATCGACTCGGTATGAGCCATTTGCAATCGCTTCTTTGATCGCAGCGACTTTTGCGCTGTCGAAATGGGTTTCGCTTGCCATTTGTTGATTCATTGCGCCAATTGCTCGGCTTTGCTCACTTAAAGAAAACGCATCACCTTTGTGATTGCGCACTTCGCCTGAACCGCTTGATTCAACGGCAGTGCCTTGTGACTTGCTTTGGTTGCTTCTGTTCGTATTTAACGGCTGACCAGAACGCAGATGATCGATACTTGCCATAACTAAGCCTTAATATCTGTCCGAACCTTCTGTTGCTCACAGTATCGGCAGCACTTATGTGAACTTTAGCACTAAATTTCACTAAATTAGAATTTCACATCTACGTGCCCAACTGCTGTGATTGTAGCATCAACGATACGGTTAGATTTGCTGTTGCGAACCTTAATTTGCTCCCCGAGAGCACCGTCACTTAATGCACTACCTTTTGCAATAATATTCAATCCAGTACCGGAAGCTGTAATGATGACTTCATCATTGCGGCAGACCATACAAATATCGTTGCCTTGCACCGGCTCTCCCATACCCACGTTTCTCTTTATCCGAGAGCCGACGATGATATCCGCGTCTGTGTATGTCTGACCACGCTGAAATCGGGCATCGACCAATTGAATAATCAGATCGGCATGGGTCAGCGTAATACCTCGGTCGAGCGGTCTTTTAGCAACGATGACAGGTGTAAGGAGTTTTATTTGCACCGGCACATACACTTGCCAGTTATCGTCTTTGCAACGCACCATCACAGTGACGCTTTTATTCAATGATTGGCGACCGGGAACCGTCGTTTCGAGTGGAGACGGGCAATTGGAGAGCACGAGTCTTGAATCAAGATGCCCGGCTTCAACATCGAGCTGGCCGTGTTCTGGCGGGGTTATCAGCGTTTCTACATAACTTTCAGCAGCATCTTTTACTGCTTGGAGTTGATTTGCTGGAGCAGCGGCTATAATTGAGCTAAAGCCACTGACAAGTGTGCCGATAATGATGCAAACTAATCGTTGATAACACATAAGTCACAGAATGGTTAGTGAAAGTTAATATAGCTGCAGTGTTCCTTCAATTCGCATGCCAGAATAACGGCTTGCGCAAATGTTTGCTGCAATACGATAACAAAAACAGGGCAATATGGAGTTTATCTTATGTCTGGGATTCTTGATACGGTCAATCAGCGTACGCAACTTGTCGGCCAGAACCGTCTGGAGCTATTGACCTTTCGTTTGATGCGTAGACAACGCTACGGCATCAACGTGTTTAAGGTAAAGGAAGTGCTCCAGTGTCCAAAGCTGACCTCAATGCCAAATCTTCACCCTCTTGTGAAAGGGGTAGCACACATCCGAGGCCAGACCGTTTCTGTTATTGATATGAGTTTGGCGACAGGCGGTTTACCGATCAACGATCCGGAAAATCGCTTCATTATCATTTCTGAATTTAACCGTTCTACCCAAGGTTTCTTGGTGGGCTCGGTTGAACGTATCGTTAACATGCACTGGGAAGCGATCCTGCCACCACCTGAAGGCACAGGTAGCTCTAACTACTTGACCGCGGTGACTGAGATTGATGGTGAACTTGTTGAGATCCTCGACGTAGAGAAAATCCTCAACGAAATCTCGCCAGTTAATGAAGAAATCAGTGAAGAAGTTCTGTCGCAAAAACCAGTAGTAGAAGAAGGCGGTTCGGCTCCAAATGTGGTGCTGGTCGCGGATGATTCTAGCGTTGCGCGCCGTCAGGTGAAACGTGCGGTTGAAACCATCGGGTATGATGTGATTCTGGCGCATGATGGACGCGATGCGTTGAACAAGCTTCAAGAGATGGCAGCAGAAGGCGACATCTACGATCGACTGGCTCTGGTGATTTCTGATATTGAAATGCCAGAGATGGATGGCTACACCTTAACGACTGAAATCAAAAAGGATGCGAACCTTAAAGATCTTCATGTAGTATTGCACTCGTCACTCAGTGGTGTGTTCAATGAAGCGATGGTTCAGCGCGTTGGCGCAGACGCATTCATTCCGAAATTTGATCCGGACGAGTTGAGCGCAGCAGTCATCCAAGCGGTTAAGGGCGTAGAAAGCTAATCAATGACAAATATAGCCATAACAGATCAAGAATATCGCGACTTTTGTAAGTATCTGGAAGCGAAGTGTGGAATCGTTCTTGGCGACAGCAAGCAATATCTCGTAAGAAGCCGTTTGAGCCCGCTGTTAAGCAGATATAGCCTGTCATCAATGACAGAGCTATTTCAGCTTGTATTATCTAACCGCAACAGGGACTTGGCTGTTGCGGCCATTGACGCGATGACGACAAACGAAACCTTGTGGTTCCGCGACGGTTATCCGTTTGAGGTGCTGGCAAATCGCCTTCTTCCTGAGTTGGCGCAATCAAAACGCCCGATCAAAATTTGGTCTGCGGCCAGCTCTTCAGGTCAAGAACCGTATTCCATGGCAATGACCATTCAGGAAGTTCAGGCGAAAAAACCAGGCATGCTGGGCAATGTCTCCATTACGGGGACAGACATTTCCTCGACCATGCTGGAGAACTGCCGAGCAGGTGTGTACGACAACTTGGCCTTAAGCCGTGGGTTGTCACCGGAACGCAAGCGCCAGTTCTTTGAGGACGCGGGTGACGGCCGAATGAAAGTGAAAGATACGCTGAAACGTATGGTCACCTTTAAGCCGCAAAACCTGATGGACAGTTATGGCATGCTGGGTAAGTTCGACATTATTTTCTGTCGTAACGTACTGATTTACTTCTCACCTGAGATGAAGTCGCAAGTGCTAAACCAGATGGCAAACAGCCTAAACCCAGGTGGATACTTGCTGCTGGGTGCGTCCGAGTCGCTAACTGGCCTGACTGACCGCTTCGAGATGATCCGCTGTAACCCTGGCATCATCTACAAACTCAAGTAGTTATCCTTTCCCGAAAAAGCGGCACAGAAGTTGCCGCTTTTTTTATGTCTTCTTTTTGCCTACAAGCCGTTCCTCAGCGATTGCGTTGGGACTAAAGACCATTATTTCAAAACGTTAGACTGGTTTTTCTTCTGTGAAAGTAAAGTTGGCATCTATATTGCAGATTTGTGGGTAGTGAATTTTAGGAGGTTGCCAAATGGCGATATCGTTCGACAAAGCTCTGGGCGTACATCAGCACACCGTCGGTGTCCGTGCTCAGCGCGCTGAGACCTTGGCGAGTAACTTAGCCAACGCCAACACGCCGGGATATAAAGCCCAGGATGTTGACTTCGAGCGAGCACTGCAGGCGGCAACTTCAGGGGCAAAGATTGGCCTTAGCAGAACTGACGGGCGGCACATTGATGCCTCCTCACAAGTGAATGGCCAAAAAATGTATCGCATCCCCAACCAGCCAGATACCGGTGACGGCAATACCGTTGATGCCCAGGTAGAACGAAACCTGTTTATGCAGAACGCACTGGAGTATCAGGCATCGTTAGATTTCCTTGGCTCTAAGTTCAAGAACTTAAGCAAAGCTTTGAAAGGGGGTAACTGATGAGTCTGTTTAACGTCTTTAATGTTACAGGTTCCGCCATGAGCGCAGAATCAGTAAGACTCAATACCACATCCAGTAACTTGGCGAATGCGAACTCTGTCAGCAGCTCTGCGGCAGAAACGTACAAAGCACGCCACCCTGTTTTCGCAGCAGAACTGAATAAAGCAACGTCACAAAGTGGCTCAAGTGTACCCGTTCGTGTCGCTGGCATTGTCGAAAGCCAAAAGCCTCTTCGCGCGGAATACAACCCAGAGCATCCAATGGCGAATGCAGAAGGTTATATCTTCAAACCGAATGTTAACGTGATGGAAGAGATGGCTAACATGATTTCGGCCTCCCGTTCCTATCAAACCAACGTAGAAGTTGCGGAAGCCAGCAAGCAAATGCTGATGCGCACGCTACAGATGGGCGAGTAAAGGTAGGAGAGCGGCGTTATGAATCCGATAGATGGAGCAGGCGGAGCAAGTAGCGGAAGCTACATGGACCAGCTCAAAGCGTTACAAGAAAAGCAACGCGCGGAACGTGGTGACACGGGCGAGAAAGTCACGGGTCAGCAAGATCTGAATCAAGAAGACTTTCTGTCTCTGCTTACTAAGCAGCTGGCGAACCAAGATCCGTTCAAGCCTGTCGACAACGAACAGATGATCGCGCAAATGGCATCGTTTGCCACGGTTGATGGCATCGGCAAAATGAACGAGCAGTTTGGTTCGTTGAACGCAGCCATGACCTCAAGCCAAGCACTCCAAGCCTCATCGCTGGTCGGTCAAGATGTACTGGTGCCAGGCAACGAAGGCTTTAAAGCAGCCATGGGCGGTATCGCTGGCGTGGTGAAGCTGCCGCAAGCGTTAAACGACGTAGTTGTACGAATTCAAAATGAAAGAGGCGAGCTACTGCGCACTTTCAATCTCGGTGCCAAGTCGCCGGGTGACCATCGCATTGAGTGGGATGGCAAAGACGACAGTGGCAACGTTCTGCCGGAAGGCAATTACTCAATGAACGTGAGCGGTAATGTAAACGGTAAATCCCAAGACTTTGAACTGTCGACGTATGCAAACGTAAACAGTGTCCTTCTGGGGAACGGTGACGGCAATGTGATGTTGAATATCGCGGGATATGCGTCGCCAATCAAGCTATCTGAAGTGCTTGAAGTCGGCAAAGCCAACATCGGCGATGTAAGCCAGAGCTGAAAAGATTAAGGAGTTCCAGCAATGTCATCATTAAATATCGCATTGAGCGGCTTGGCGGCAGCTCAAAAAGACATGAACACCACCAGTAACAACATTGCGAACGCCAACACTTTTGGTTTTAAAGAATCGCGTGCTGAGTTTGGTGATGTGTATTCAGCGTCGATTTTCTCGAACGCGAAAACCACCACAGGTAGCGGTGTTCAAACGTCTATCGTTGCTCAACAGTTCCACGAAGGTTCAAGTATTTACACCAATAACCCGCTGGATCTGCGTATCAGTGGTAACGGTTACTTTGCGGTTGCGAATGACAACCTGGCGACGCAAGACAATGTGCTAACACGTAACGGTGCATTCCATCTTGATAAGAACAACAACATTGTGAACTCTGAAGGTCAATTCCTGTTGGGTTACAACGTTGACACTGAAACGCTTCAAGTTGGTTCTTTTGAGCCAAAAGCGTTGAATGTGCCGGATCAGTTTGGTCAGCCTCGCGCCTCTCAAAACGTTGAAATCGGCTTGAACCTGCCAGCTGGCGGTGCGGAAAAAGACCCAGCACTGTTCAACCCTGAAGATCCAGACACGTACAACAAAGCTACATCTGCCACTATCTTTGACTCACTGGGTCAGCCATACAAGCTGACAACCTACTACGTGAAAGACAACGTGACGCCAAACAAATGGGCGGTTTACTACTCAGCGACCGATCCAACAGGCGAAAAACCATTGAGCTTGACGCAAGGTGAATTCACCAGTGCAACAGGCCAAGTCGGTCACTCCATTGAATTTAACAGCGATGGTTCAGTCAACGCCGTGAATGGTGGCGCACCGATTACAACGGTTGAGTTGGGTCCAAACGGTGCTGGCCTTGAAATGAATGGTGCAGACGGCACGCAAGCCCTGACCATTGATTTTGACGAACCAACCCAGTACGCATCACCGTTTGAAATGCGTAAATTTACCGAAGATGGCGCAACGACAGGTTACCTGGCAAAAGTGGACATCGATCCTAAAGGTACCATCATGGCGACCTACAGTAACGGTGAAAACGTGGCGTTGGGCCGTGTTGCTATGGTTCGCGTATCAAACCAACAAGGCCTTTCTCAAGCGGGTAACACCCAGTGGAAAGTAACCCAGCAATCCGGTGAGGCGGTGTGGGGTGAAGCGATGCAAGGTGCATTTGGTAAAGTGAAAAGCGGTACCATTGAGCAATCAAACATCGACATGACCCAAGAGCTGGTGGATTTGATCACTGCGCAACGTAACTTCCAAGCGAACTCACGTTCTTTGGAAGTAGGCAATCAGATGCAGCAGACTATCCTGCAGATCCGATAAACACTTTTCCGCTTTGACATTGCCGCTCAATCATTGGGCGGCAATTCCTTTCCCAAATTGACATGCATTTCCCTCACCCACTTGTACGAAATTCGCACTAACCTTCTGTAAAATCATAATTTAACCAATTGGCATTCTTCTTGCTTATTGCTATGTATAAGCGACAGGAGAACGTCTTAATGGATCGCGCATTATTTCTCGCCATGAGTGGCGCAAAGCAAGACATGCAAGCCCTTCAGCTACGCGCTAACAACCTAGCAAACGTAAGCACCACGGGCTTTCGTGCGGATTTAGAGCAAGCCAGAGCGATGCAAGCTTACGGTGAAGGTCTGCCTACGCGCGTATTCAATATGACAGAGCGTCCGGGGCATAGCTTTGCACAAGGTTCAACCATCACGACGGGTCGTGAACTAGACGTTGCCGTGAAAGGTGACGGTTGGCTGGCGGTTTTAGATGGAACTGGTCAAGAAGGCTACACCCGCGTCGGTAATTTGAAGGTTGACCAAACAGGTTTGCTGCAAAACGGTCACGGTCATCTGATCTTGGGTGAGGGCGGTGCGCCTATCTTCCTACCGCTTCCTGTCTCCAAAATTGAAATCGGCACAGACGGCACGGTTTCCGTGTTGCCGCAAGGTGCGCCACCAGAAGCGATGGAAGAAGTGGGTCGCATCAAACTGGTTCGCCCGAACAACCAAGATTTATTCAAAGATAAGAACGGCGTGTTTAAACCAATTAACCCTGGCACTGTCTATGACGCAGATGCTGGCGTTACGCTGCTAACTGGCGCACTTGAAGGCAGTAACGTTAACGCAATTGGTGAAATGACGGGCCTTATCGACTTGCAGCGTCACTTTGAAATGCAGGTCAAATTAATGAAAACCGCGGAAGAGATGGATCAAGCATCCAGTTCTCTGCTGCGCATGGGCTAAGTAAGAGGGATAAAACATGCATCCAGCTCTATGGGTAAGTAAAACCGGCCTTGATGCCCAACAAACCAATATCTCGACCATTTCGAACAACCTTGCGAACGCCTCAACCGTGGGCTTTAAGAAATCGCGTGCCGTGTTCGAAGACTTGTTTTACCAAAACATCAATCAGCCGGGCGGTCAGTCTTCTCAGAATACCGAATTGCCGAGCGGTTTGATGCTGGGTGCAGGTTCAAAAGTGGTGGCAACGCAGCGTGTTCACACCAACGGTAACGCGCAAACCACCAATAACGCGCTTGATCTGATGATCGAAGGCGATGGCTTCTTCCAAGTTCTGCTGCCAGACGGCAACATTGGTTACCAACGTAACGGTCAGTTCACCTTGAACGATGAAGGCGTGCTCGTGACATCAGGTGCCGGCTATCCACTAGAGCCAGAAATCGTGGTTCCGCCAGATGCCATTCAAGTCACCATCGGTACCGACGGTGAAGTGTCTGCGCGCTTACGTGGCCAAACGGCAAATGCTGTTTTGGGCCAAATCACTACCGTAGATTTTATCAACCCGGGCGGTCTTGAGCCGATCGGTCAAAACCTCTACCTACCAACAGGTGCCAGTGGTGACCCGCAAGAGGGTGTGCCGGGTCTTGATGGTTTGGGAAGTATTCGTCAGTCAATGCTGGAAACCTCCAACGTGAACGTAACGGAAGAGCTGGTAAACATGATTGAAGCGCAGCGAGTTTATGAAATGAACTCCAAAGTGATTTCATCTGTCGACCAGATGCTGAGCTACGTGAATCAGAACCTATAAGGGAGTAGAGCGCGGATGAAAAAATTACTGCTAACCGGTCTAATGCTGGCAACCGTTTCGGGCTGCTCCATGCTAAATCCTGAAGGTTTGTTGCCACAAGATGAGATTGTGCAAGGCACGACGGAAACCGACGCTGTTGAAGGTACCACAGAACCGGGCAGTGAAGGCTTGATTGGCCTGCTTCGCCAGCGCGAAGATGCCATTGCAGGTGACCCAAACTGGACGCCGCTTCATCCGACTTCACAACCTGAACACTATGCGACAGCAACCGGCTCACTGTTCAGCGTGGCAAAAGCGCAAGATCTTTACGATGACACCAAACCTCGTGGTATCGGTGACATTGTGACTGTGCTGTTGGAAGAAAAAACCCAAGCCAAGAAGAGTGCTAGCTCAGACGCGAATAAGTCTAGCGACCTGAGCATGGATCCGCTGGAAATGGGCGGCCAAGAAGTTACGATTGGTGAATCCAACCTGTCTTATGCGGCAAGCACGATAACAAAACAAGTGGCTCAACCAGTGCTGACCAAAGCAACAGCATCAGCGGTTCAATTTCCGTCGAAGTTGTTGATGTACTGGCTAACGGCAATCTCATGATCCGTGGTGAAAAGTGGCTGACATTGAACACAGGTGATGAATACATTCGCCTAAGCGGCACTATTCGTCCGGATGACATCAGCCAGGAAAACACCGTGGCCTCTACCCGTATTTCTAACGCGCGAATTCAGTATTCAGGCACGGGTGATCGTCAAGATACGCAAGATCAGGGATGGTTGGCACGATTCTTTAATGTCGTTCTTTAACGCGTATTAACGTTGCCGGAGATTTGACGTGAAGCATTGGCTAAAGCTGTTTTTAATTGCCCTTTTGGCAAGCCCTGTCGCACAGGCCGCCCGAATTAAAGATGTATCGGAAGTGGCAGGCGTGCGCAGTAACCAATTGGTAGGTTACGGACTTGTCGTGGGCTTGGCGGGAACGGGGGAAAGCACACCGTTTACCGATCAAAGCTTTAACGCCATGCTGAAAAACTTCGGTATTCAATTGCCGCCGGGTACTAAACCGAAAACCAAAAACGTTGCAGCTGTTGCCGTCAGTGCAGAGCTGCCACCGTTTTCAAAGCAGGGTCAAAAAATTGACGTCACTGTGTCGTCAATTGGTTCGGCAAAAAGCCTTCGCGGCGGTACCTTGGTGCAAACCTTCATGAAAGGTTTGGATGGAAAAACCTACGCCGTGGCACAAGGCAACCTGATTGTGGGTGGTTTCAGTGCAACAGGTGCAGACGGTTCTTCTATTGTGGGTAACACACCGACCGTGGGTCGCATTACTAACGGTGCAACGGTTGAACAAGAAGTACCTAGCCCATTTGGTCGTGGCGACCACATTACGTTTAACTTGTTTGAGTCTGATTTCACCACTGCCCAGCGCATGGCAGACTCGATCAACAGCTTCTTAGGTCCAAATACTGCCGCTGCACTAGATGCAACGTCAGTACGTGTGCGTGCACCGCGCGATCTTTCTCAGCGCGTCGCTTTCCTGTCTACCGTTGAAAACCTAGAGTTTGTTCCTGCCGACGCGGCAGCAAAAATCATTGTAAACAGCCGTACCGGCACCATTGTGGTTGGGCAAAACGTCCGCTTGCGTCCTGCTGCAATCACGCACGGTGGTATGACGGTAACCATCAATGAGAACTTACAAGTGAGTCAACCGGGTGCTTTCTCGGGCGGTGAAACGGTCGTTGTGCCAGATTCAGGCGTCGAAGTGAAGGAAGACGACGGACGCATGTTCCACTTCAAACCTGGCGTCACATTGGATGACTTGGTCCGCGCGGTAAACGGTGTTGGGGCTGCACCGTCAGATCTCATGGCTATCTTGCAGGCATTGAAGCAAGCTGGCGCAATCGATGGCCAACTGATAGTGATCTAGCCATGAAAGCACCTCTTGATACCGGATTTATTCATGACCTGAGCCGCTTGGATGTATTACGTCAGAAAGCGGCAAACGGCGAACAGTCAGACGATGCAATGCGCGCGGCTGCGGAGCAGTTTGAAGCCTTGTTTACCCAAATGCTGTTCAAGTCGATGCGACAAGCGAACGAAGCGTTTGAGTCCGACCTTATCGACAACCGCACCTCTAAGTTTTATGAGCAGATGGCGGACGAGCAGCTATCCAGTGCCTTGTCGAGTGAAGGCTCTTTGGGCTTGGCGGATTTGATTGTTGAGCAGTTTAAAGGACTGCAAAACAGCGAGCCGATGGATGTTGCTAACAATCCTGCCAGTGAGCGCATCAATCTTGACCGTGTGATTCCTTTGACACCGACCACATCGCCGGATGCGCAAGTATTGCCAGAGATGGAATACGCAAAACTCGCGGGCCAGTTGCCGTTAGATTCCTCGCCAATGCCACCACTTCAGGCCAAAGCTAAACCGTTTGAAACACCGGATGAGTTTGTGTCGCGCCTAACGCCGTATGCGCAAAAAGCGGCGCGCGCACTGGGAACGGATCCGGCACTTTTAATTGCACAGGCTGCACTGGAAACGGGGTGGGGCAAAAAGGTCATTGCCAATGCCAAAGGCAGTAGCCATAACCTTTTCAACATCAAAGCTGACCCTCGATGGAACGGCGGCAAGGTGGCGACACAAACCTTGGAGTTTTACGATGACATTCCTGTACAGGAAATGGCGTCGTTTCGTGCCTATGCTTCCTATGAGGACAGCTTTAATGATTATGTCCGCTTTTTGAATGAGAATCCTCGTTACGAGGCTGCACTGACACAAACCGCTCAACCTGAGCAGTTTATCTCAGGCTTGCAGCAAGCGGGCTATGCGACCGACCCACAATACTCGAACAAAGTGATGAGTATCTTCGGTCGAGTGAAAGGGTTGATGGAGCCGTAAGTTTATAGCGTGTTGTTTGACTGAGGGCTTTGTCTAATGCGCAGGTGAGAACATGGCAGAGCAACAAAAACAAGTGACCACGCAAGAAACGACCATCAAACCGACAGAAACTATCAAAGGGTCTATCCACAACGACCCTTTTATCCGCTCCTTTCTTGAAAAGATCCCCAACGACATTGCAAGCACCTTTACTGAATCTCAACTGCTGCAATTGAAGCTGATGTTTGGGACGAGAGCCAAAGCACAGCATATCGTGGATATTCGTACCGTGATGGGAAGTTTCAGTTGGAGCTACTATTTTGTGTTCCTATTTGGTCGGAATCGTCGCGACCTGACGCGCGCAGAGCAGCGTATGGCGTATGCGGGGAAACTGTTCTTTCTAATGATGGGCAGCTTAGTGCTTTTCTCTGTGGCAACCATCACCCTCTACCTGATCAAATCCTTCTTGGGGATCGATCTCTTGCCGCATTTTTCATTCGGACTCTGGACCTGGCTAACAGAGTAACGGCAATCGCTTGCCCTCTTCGCAGATGTTGAGCGGAGAATTGATGCTAATTTGCGCAAAAGGCATTGATTTATAAATAAAACCTCCCGTGGCACGATTCTTGTATTAATTGATGCAGTAATCATATTTAAACAGTGATGCATCAATGCACACGGGGGCAGAATGGGGTTTGATCTGCTGACGCTCGGTTCTCAGGGCGTTCTGACAGCACAGCGACAGCTGAATACAACGGGTCACAACATTTCCAATGTGAACACTGAGGGCTACAGCCGTCAGACCGTTGAACAGCGAGCAAATGACTCCGCCTATTGGTCAGCCAACCAATGGGGCCACGGCGTGCATGCGGCATCGGTTCGCCGCAACTACGACAAGTTCGCTGTGAACGAATTCAATATCACCACGTCTGCTCTCGCCCACGCGCAAACCCGTAACGGTCAGCTCACCATGTTGGATGACATGATGTCGCACTCCGCCAAGAAAATTCCCGAGAACATGAACGAATTCTATGGCGCAGTGAAAGGGCTTACAGACAGCCCAAGCGACATGGGCGCGCGAAAAGTGGTGCTTGAAAAATCTCGCATGGTGGCGGCAGGTCTTAACGACATCAACACCATGCTACAAGCGCAGGAAGCAGATACCACGGTAGAAATCGATGCGACTCTGACCCGCATGAATGACATTGGTCGTGAAATTGTCGACATCCACAAAGCCTTGCTGAAAAGTCAGGCGGTTGACAATGATCTGTTGGACAGACACCAACGCCTGATCAACGAGCTCTCTGAGTTTACGCAAGTTAGCGTGAATCAGCGTGATGACGGCCTATACAACGTCATCATCGGCAGTGGTCACAATCTGGTCTCTGGCCTTAGCTCGAGTGAGCTGAAAACGGTACCGGGTGTGCCTGACTATCAAAAACGTCGTTTGGCGCTTGTTGAAGGCAAGACTCTCAAACCTATTGATAACGCAGACATTCGCGGCAAGCTGGGTGCCATGTTCGAGTATCGCGATCAAACCATAGGGCAAGCTCGTGACGAGCTAGGTCGTTTGGCGGCAGGCTTTGCGCTTTCCATCAACGAGCTGCAATCCCAAGGCTACGATTTGGCGGGGAATGTCGGTACAGACATCTTTGTCGACTTTAACAGCGACAAAATTGCCGCAGACCGTATCGTGAAAAGCTCAGATTCAACCGCGGAGCTGAAGGTCTACATTGACGATCTTTCCCAGCTAAAAATTGGTGATTACCAGCTCAAGTTTGACGGCAGTCAGTACACGCTGGTGGATCCAGAAAAAAACATGGTGGCGGTAACACCGTCTGGCACACCACCGTCGATTTCTTACGATGGCTTGAGAGTGCAGGTTGATGTGGGCTTAGCCGCAGGCGAGCGTGTCATCATTCGTCCGGTTCGACAAGGTGCTGGCCAAATTGCCGTGACCATGGAAGACCCAGCTAAGATTGCGGCGCAAAGCTACATCAGCTCGAAGTCTGTGTTAACGGGGCAGGGTAACCTCAAAGTGCTGCAACCTGGGCCGCAAGAGGAGTTTCAGGTCGCTATCTCCCCGGATGCGTCTCAGTTTGCTGTGTTGGACATGAAAGGCAACATCCTGCTCGCGCCACAGGCGTACCCACCAAGCACGCCGGTGAATGTGAACGGTACCGTGTTTGAGCTGACAGGTGGCGCAGCACCGGAAGATGTGTTTGCGGTTAGCCTGAAACCCGCAGATGGTGAAAACGGCAACCTGATCCGAATGCAGAAACTGCAGACCATGAAGTTGATGGACGGCGGCCGTTCAAGCTTGATTGATGTTTATGAAGGCTTGAACACCGACCTTGGTGTCCAGAAAGCGTCGTTTGCACGCCTCGAAGATGTGAGCCGTGTAGAGCATGACGCAGCAGCAGGCCGCGTGGCCGAAATCTCCGGGGTGAACTTGGATGAAGAAGCGGCCAACATGATGAAATTCCAACAGGCCTACATGGCATCGTCGCGCATCATGACCGCGGCAAATGAAACGTTTGAAACCCTGCTGAATGCAACCCGATAAAGGATCTGAGTGATGATTAGCCGTATTGCCAGTTTTCACAATTACCAGTCAGTGTCGAATGACCTGATGCGCCAGCAGGTGAAGTTGCAGGACAACCAAGATCAGCTTGCGACCGGCAAGCGTGTGCTGACATCGGGCGATGACCCTGTCTCGTCGATTTATATCCAAAACTTCCGTCAGCAAGACAAGCAACTCGACCAGTACATTGACTCGATTACGTTGGCGCGCAACCGTCAAACCCGCGCGGAAATCGCCATTGATGATGCGGAACAATTGATTGACAGTGCCAAACGTAAAAGCATGGAAATGATCAACGGTTCCCTGTCAGACGATGACCGAACGGCGCACAGACAAGATTTGAAAGGCCTTTACGACAACTTCATGAACTTGGTGAATGCCAAGGATGAATCAGGCAACTTCTTGTTCTCTGGCACCCAATCTAGCAAGCAGCCGTTCTATCGTGACAGCGCGCTGAACGTGCGATATGCCGGTGACAGTTACCACCGCACCGCGCAAGTGGCACCGGCGGTTGAAGTACAAACCAGCGATCCGGGCGATCAGGTTTTCATGGAGATCAAAAACCCGTTCGGAGACTATCAACCGGAATATGAGTTGCAAGACGGCTCGTTGCTATTGATGTCGCAAGCGACCAATACCAACAACGCTGATGCCTCTTCATATGCGGTGAATTTCAACGTCGACAGCAACGGTCAAACGCAATATGAGCTGGAGCAGAACGGTGCGATCGTAAGCTCAGGTGTGTTCGATCCGCAAACGGGCATCCAGTTCGGAACCTTGAGCGTGACCTTTGAAGGCGAAATGATGGACGGAGACCGTATTGTTCTCGACCGTCAGGACACCTTTAACGTGTTTGATGCATTCAAAAACGGCATCGATTTGTCGCGCGAAAGTATCTTCAATGCATCTGCGACCGCTGAATTGCATCAGGTGACAGAGCAATTCTCTGCCGCATTTAAACATCTCAACAAAGCGCGCTCTGAAGTGGGTACTCGCCTGACAACCTTGGATCGCCAAGAGAGCATGCACAGAGACTTTAAACTGGTGCTGAACCGCTCATTGGGCACGATGGAAGACTTGGACTATTCGACTGCTGTTATCGACATGAATGAAAACCTGCTGGCACTGCAAGCCTCGCAGCAAGCGTTCTCGAAAACCAAAGAATTGACCCTGTTTAACTACATCTAACGCGCCGGAACCAAGAATCTGTCATTCTTGGTCGTATTAATGAAGGGCAAGGCCTTGCCCTTCGGTCTCCTCAACACCTGTCCTAAGCAAATAACTGACGGAACGCCGTCGGCGTCATATTCTTCGCTGTCTTGAACTGGCGGTTGAAATTGGAAAGGTTGGTAAAACCTACACGCTCAGATACCACAGAAACCGGAATGTTTGAGCGGATCAGCAGTTCACATGCTTTGCCTAAGCGATAACGCTTTAAGTGCTCAGAAAAACTGTTGGCAAAGTGTCTTTCAAACAAACGATACACAGAGCTTTCGCTCATGTGCAGATGCTGACACATGTCCTGTACCGTGATGGGCTGATTGTAATGTTCAGCGATAAATTGCTGCGCTTTTTCAAGCTTGTCGAGGATGGGTGTGTCTTTAGCAACATAAAGACAATAGGGGCGAGACGTTAAACTTTGCGCCTGTTTGTCTTCGCTGAGCAGAAGCAATATTTCAATCACCCGCATAAATTGTACAGATGGCTTTAAGTGGCAGGCACCTTCCATCAAGCGATGCAGCCGCTTTGCCGTGGAAGGGGAGAGCTTTAACCCTTTGTGGGCACCCAGCAACAGTTCGTTGACGGTTGCCAAAGCAGGGACGGTTTCAATCACGCGATGCAGCCAGTCTTGGTCGAGCCACATGATGTGAGAGCTGCTTGCTTTTTCTTTGGTGGCGGACGAGCTTCCCGTCAACATATGGGGAATGCCTGAGCCAATTAGATACGCGGTATTGTCGCTTACATCGCCAACATAATCGTCCATGATGAGTTTTCCCGCGCTGACACCGTGAGGGTCAATGTAAAGCACCAACTCAATGTCGCTGTGGTAGTGCCAATTACAATGAACGGCGTCTTTTGAATGGTCGCAATGGTAATCAGCGAAATGCCAATTTGGACTCACGTTTTTATCAATGGGCTCCATCAAGGGCTTCACGACATCATTTCCTCTTCAGACGTAACAGTTTCTTTTTACAGGGAATGTCAGAAGGTTGGAAGAAAATGACAGAAAAGTATCAGTGGTTGCCCGATGTTCATCACACAATGGTCACGTAACTTCTTACACTTCACCTCAACGTAATATGAATACCCATCAGGTTTGATATCAATACCTGAGAAGAGAGTGAGAATAATGAAGAGCTACTTGAACTTTATAGTCAAAAAAGAGCCGCTGTTTTACCTGCTAATTTGCTTGTTTGCTGGCATGGGTGGTGGCTTTTTTATGCCGCTGCTGAGCTTGTTTGTAATAGATGGACTCGGTGCTTCACCATCGCAAATGGGCGTGTATTTAGCCTTATCCGTGATTAGCGGTGTGTTTGTCTCACAGTTGTTTGCCACCTTGTCTGATTATGGCTGGGAGCGCCGACGCATCATTGCTATGTCGCAAGCTGCATTTATCGTCACCATGCTGTCGTTCGTTTTTATTCGTAATTATTATCTGGCACTGGTGGTTACGATATTTGTCTTCAGCATTTCCTGTGCGGCGATGCCACAAACATTCGCTTTGGGTCGAGAGTATGCAGACCGAAAGATGCGAGAAAACAGCACGCTGTTTGTCTCTCTTATGCGCGCAATGATGTCTTTGGCGTGGGTGATTGGTCCGCCACTGGCGTTTATTGTCAAAGATATGATTGGCTTTAATGGGGCTTTCTTGTTTGCTGCACTCGTGATGTCGGTGTCAGCGTTGCTTGTCCTCGCAACAAAGCGATTTTCGGCGGAATACACCGAAGACAAGGAAAAGCAGCCTGTGCTGGTGGACAAAACGCCCTGGCGAAAGATTGCCGGCGTACCTATGTACCTTGGAGCGGTATTGATGCTGTTTTGGGCCAACAGCATGTATGTCATCTCTATACCACTCTATGTCACGAAAGAGTTGGAGCTTGGCGGGGCAGTGGCGGGACAACTGCTTGGACTGGCCGCTTTTTTGGAAATTCCCATCATGGTGCTCGCAGGGGTGTGTGCCGTGAAAGTGGCTCCTCAAAAACTGATGATTTTGAGTGCCTCCGTTGCTTGCGTGTTTTATGTCTTGCTCTTCAACGCAGATCAGCTTTGGCAAATGTACGCGCTTCAGTTGTTGAATGGTTTTGCTGTGGGTATCAGTGCAAGTTTGGGAATGGTGGTGATCCAAAATAAGATGCCAAAGCAGATTGGTGTGGCTACGACTTTGTTTAATAACTGCATCAGCATTGCCAGTTTGATGTCGAGCTTAGCGGTGGGAATGATTGCACAATACTACAGCTACCACTCCGTGATGATTGCCATGATGGTTGCGGGCGTCTCAGCGTTGCTGCTGTTGATGCTGTCACTCAGCAGAGACAGGTCGCGAGAGTGTACGCAATTAGCGATGAAGCAAGCATAAGAAAAAGGCCAGCAAATGCTGGCCTTTTCGTGTCTCAGGTGAGGCTAGATGTGCTTTTTGATGTTAGTCGCCATAGACTCAATCAATGGGTATTTGTTTTCCATCATTGGCGGATAGAAATAGCCAATTTCTTTTTCATCACTGAGCTGACGTGGCGTCGCGTAATCTGACTCGTTGGTGCCCGCAAAGTACACATGACAAGGCGTGCCCACTGCGGTTGTCAGTCGATGAACGGCAGTACCAGCTGTAATGACGGCATCCAGTTCCGCAATAACTGACGCGGTGCCAGTAAAGTCATCGCGAAGATCCAGCCCGTCCAGTTGAAGGACACGCGTGCCTGTAAGCTTCGCCATTTTATCTAGCTCTTTTTTGCACTCACCGTATTGCAGGTTAATGAAAACCGCGTCTGGCAATTGCTTGAGAAGATGTGCAGTTTCTTCGGCAACCAAGTAATGCATGTTTCGTGATGCCGCAGCCAGGCCGCTTCGCCAGCAAATACCAATCAAAGGTTTGCCGGGGTTGGCTTCTCTTATAGTATTCAGCACACCTTTCCAGTGTGACTGAGCAGATTCAGGAGTATTAATGTAACCTGTGCGGAAAACGTGGCGTCCGTATTCGCGGTAACACAGCGCGGCAAGGCTGCCACCTGCTATCCAAGCATCGGCTTCATCCAGCACGGATTCTGGGATCTGGATATCCTGATTGTCTGAGCGAGTAATAGGGATGGTATGAACGCTTGGGAAAGATGCTTGCACCAACTCTTCTAAACGCGGGTCACACGCGACATAGGCTTTTTTGCAGTTGTCCAATACGATATCGAGGTTGTGCAGGTAGAGTAGTTCATCGCCCACCCCTTGTTCTGGCATCACCAACACCACGTCATCTTTAGGTCTATTCAGATCCCATTGCGGGATACCACCGCGGTATTTCAGGCGTTTTCCGCTTTCGATACCCATTTCATTCGTGCGGTAGTAATCGTCCCACTCTTCCAAAGAGCGGTAAACAAAGCTGGAGTTGAAACCGGAATCTACATCATCTGGGTACTGCGCCATGTAGGTTTCCAGCAATACCTTCGCTTCTCGCGCTTCACCTTTATACCAAAGCACCTCAGCCAGATAGCGAGAGAGATCCAGTTTGCTCTTGTCGTTTGCCAGCGCAGTGGCCGACTCAATCAGACGTTGGCATTCCAAGATCGCTTCTCGGGTGAAGTTATGACGAGACTTAAGCTGGTTAAAGCTTGCATTGGCAAGGCGGTAACGAATATCCGCATCATTCGGGAACAGGCGAATGTACTCTTTGGCGCGGCGATACGCTTCGACCCAGTTTTCTTCTTTGAGGTAGGTGAGCAACATCAAGCGGCAAAGTAACGCCTCATCAGGCCACTGCTTGATGGAAAATTGACAGTACTCACGCGCAGCGCGGTAATCTTCAATTTTGATTGCCGTGTGGCAAAGCAAGACAAAGATTTCTTTATTTGGAGTTGAACGATCTTCGGCACGGCTGAGTGTTTGCAGTGCTAAGGCATGCTTATCTTCTTGAATATGTAAGCGCGCTAAACCGAGTAAGGCTTCTGGAACATCCCCTGCCACACTGATCACGGCTTGGAAAAGCTGCTTGGCTTGTTCTGGGTTGTTTGATGCCACCATTTGCTTGGCAAGTTCGATGGTTTCCTGAACTTCACCACTAAGTGCGCTGTCTTGATGGGCTTGGGTGGCCGCTTTGTATTTTGCGGTGCGGCGACTTTCGCCCAATTTGCCGGAGGCGCGGTAACCTGTTGCCGCATTGCCAGTAGCTCTTGATGGGTTGGCGCAACAGCGAGGAGACTGTCGATGATCTCCAGTGCTTCTTTATTGAGGCCAAACTGCGTTAGAACGCCTGCTTTATCAAAAAGTAGCGACGCATTGCCTGGCTCTACCGCCAATGCTTTGTCGAGTTTATTTATGGCGGCTTGCCACAGGCCGTCTTCCGCATCAAGCACGGCAAGGACTTGCAGCACGGGCACAGCATCTGGGGCGTGGGAAAGGATTTGCTCGAAAACCTCACGCGCCTCTTTTTTCTTTTGGTGTTGGTAGAGAGAGATACCGTGCTCAAATGCCTGTTCTAATGTCATTGCATTTTCGTTCGTCGGTGAGGGATTGGTCATAAGTAATCCGTTCTGATTTATGGCTTGAAGATTGCAGTCAAAGATCGCCGGAAATCCAGCAAATACCGTGCCGCAATGCGGGATTCACTTTAGGTTATAGTCCCCCTTATTACAGCTTATCGGCAGATGTTTTGTTTTATTTACCGTGCATCTGTCTAATTTTTGAGAAGTAATGCTATGTTTAGGTGTAGGCAAAGATCAGAGGATCTGATTTGCCGTCTTAAACAGAAATGTGGTGATTTTTTTGCCGCTCTTAAGATTATCACCACTGGTCAATTAATTAAGTTGTTGAAAATAAACAATAATAAAAATTGGCACGCTAATTGAATGTATCTGGGCATGAGGTATCGGCAACGCTAGATACTGACCCTGATAACGAACTGAAGGCTGGTCCCGCTTCGCAATCGGACATATTTGTTGCGGGTAGGCTGTTTCGCAAGAACGCGAAAGTCAAAGGAGAGCAAAATGGGTGTAACAGTTAACACCAACGTGTCTGCGATGACTGCGCAGCGTTACCTGAACAAGTCGACAAACGATCTCAATACGTCGATGGAACGCTTGTCGTCTGGTAGTCGGATCAACAGCGCAAAAGATGACGCCGCTGGTCTGCAGATCTCAAACCGCCTCATTGCCCAAACTCGTGGCCTTGATGTCGCAATGCGTAATGCGAACGACGGTATCTCCATCGCACAGACTGCTGAAGGTGCCATGCAGGAATCAACCAATATCCTGCAACGTATGCGAGACCTGTCACTTCAATCTGCTAACGGTGCAAACGGCCCTGGCGAGCGTATCGCTATCCAGGAAGAAGTTGCGGCACTGCAAGATGAATTGAACCGTATTGCAGAAACCACGGCATTTGGTGGCCGTCGTCTTCTGAACGGCTCCTTCGGTGAAGCAGCATTCCAAATCGGTGCTGATTCAGGTGAAGCCATCATTATGGGTCTGACAAGTATCCGTGCTGATGATTACCGCATGGGTGGTAAAGAGTTCATCGGTACAGCGCAGATGTCTGCGTCTTGGGAAGTCTCTACGGCGACGACGCTGGGTATCCAGTTCGTCAACAAAGACGGCCAGACGGTAACGGTGGATATTGCCGCTAAAGCGGGCGATGACATCGAAGAGCTTGCCACTTATATCAACGGTCAGTCTGATGAAGAAGTGACAGCTTCTGTTAACGAAGACGGTCAACTTCAAGTGTTCGTTGCGGAAAACCGCCTGGCAGGTAACGTGACCTTCACTGGAGCCTTGGCAACATCGCTGGGTATTGCGTCAGGTGCTGGCGCAGGCGTGACGGCGCAAGACCTTGATGTTAGTAGCGTTGGTGGTGCACAGATGGCCGTAGGCGTTATCGACTCCGCCATGCAGTACATCGATAGCCAACGTGCAGACCTCGGTGCGAAACAAAACCGTCTGAGCCATACCATTAGCAACTTGTCGAACGTCCAAGAGAACGTGTCTGCCTCTAACAGCCGTATCCGTGACACAGACTTTGCTAAAGAGACGACGGAGCTCACCAAAGGTCAGATCCTGCAGCAAGCAAGTACCTCGATTCTTGCTCAGGCGAAGCAGTTGCCACAATCTGCACTGAACCTGCTTCAGTAACAGCTTCAAATATCAAAGAAAAGCGGCAAGTCATTGCCGCTTTTTTTATGTCCATTTCCTCTTCAATATCCCCAACTTTGCGGAAAGAAGGCGTTGCTTGCCTCGCCGTAGCGTTTGATGTCACCTCTCTTCTCACCACATTTCAGAAGAAAAAGATCAATTCTTTCTAAAGTTTTTCTTTTCTAAGGCGAAAACACTCATAGCACCTTGCGGCAACAGCAATATTTCCCTCGAAATACAGGCTGTAAAAAAAACGGGAAAAAAATTGTAAAGGTTTTTCCAAAGCTGCCGTTACAAGGGTTGTGAGAGATTTAGAACTGGTTTTCCCTAGTTTGCTGGGCGGAAGCCGGACTTAGTACCAAAGGAGAATAGTTATGGCTATTACAGTAAACACTAACGTGCCTGCAATGACCGCTCAGCGCTACCTGAACAGTTCAACTGATTCGTTGAACGCGTCAATGGAGCGCCTGTCTTCAGGCTTCCGCATTAACAGTGCAAAGGATGATGCAGCGGGTCTGCAAATCTCTAACCGATTGATTTCACAAAGCCGTGGTCTGGACGTTGCTGTACGTAACGCAAACGACGGTATCTCAATGTCACAAACTGCTGAAGGTGCGATGGAAGAATCCACCAACATCCTGCAGCGTATGCGTGACCTGTCACTGCAATCTGCTAACGGTGCTAACGGTGACCAAGAGCGTGTGGCGATTCAAGAAGAAATCGTTGCTCTGCAAGACGAACTGAACCGTATCGCAGAAACCACGTCTTTCGGTGGTGCGAAACTGCTGAACGGCACATACGGCACTAAAGCATTCCAAATCGGTGCGGATGCTGGTGAAGCCGTAATGATGGAATTCAAGAACATCCGTGCAGACGAAACCCAAATGGGTGGTGCAACTTACAAAGCTTCTGTAGCCGCAAGCCGCGACATGGCTGCGTGGACTGCAACTGCGGGTGCATCTCTGGACATCACTATCGTTGACGCCGATGGCGCATCTCTGACACTGAACATTGCAGCAAAAGGCGGCGATGACGTGGAAGAAGTAGCAACTTACATCAACGGTAACGCGGATGGCAAAGTATCAGCATCTGTTACTGAAGACGGCGAACTGCAAGTTGTTTCTGCAGCGGGCTCTACCGTGACATTCGCAGGTGCTCTGGCTAACTCTCTGGGTATTGCTGGTGCAACGAAAGTTGACGAAACCATTCAAAACGTTGACGTAAGCAGCGTGGGTGGTGCTCAGAAAGCAGTTGGTCTGATTGACAACGCAATGCAATACATCGACTCTCACCGTGCAGAGTTGGGTGCGAAGCAAAACCGTCTGAGCCACGCAATCTCTAACCTGGATAACGTTAACGAGAACGTGTCTGCTTCTAACAGCCGTATCCGTGACGTCGATTTTGCGAAAGAGACGACTCAGTTCACTAAATCTCAGATCCTGCAGCAGTCTGGTACGTCTATACTTGCACAAGCGAAGCAAGCACCGTCAGCTGCACTGAGCCTGTTAGGTTAATAGAGAAATTAGCCATGTGACGGTGAGCTTGCCTCTCACCGTCAACAGCTAACAGGAGGTGAACAACGATGGACATATCATCCGTTTCAACGTCATCCCTGTCTCAAGTGACTCCACAGTCAGGCACGAAAGTTGCTAGCAGTAACAAGTCTGTGGGGGGGACTCAACCCGAAATCACAAACCAGCAGCGAATGGCCGAGAATGTTGAAAAGCTGTCTCAGCGTCGCGTCGAACAAGCCAACCGCTTGGAAGATTCGAGAAAGATACAGCAAGAGCAGCTCGAAGTGCTGGTTGAGCGACTGGATGAGTTTGTGTCTACCTTTAACAAAGGCTTGTCATTTCGACTCGATGAGGAATCAGGAAGAAATATCGTCACTGTTTATGAAATGAGTAGTGGTGACATTATCCGCCAGATTCCAGAGAAAGAAATGCTCGAGCTGGCGCAACAATTGTCTCTTCATTCGAGGGGGCTTGTTGCAGAAAAGGTATAACTGAGGTGAAGAAAACATGGGTTTGAGTGCAACGGGCCTTGGCAGTGGCATGGATATTACTTCCATGGTCAACAAAATAGTTGAGGCTGAGCGCGCGCCCAAACAAGAGCGAATCGTTAAGAACATGAATGATGTTGAAACTAACATCAGTGCTTACGGTAGACTCAAAACTTCCCTCAATACGATGAAAGACTTGATGTATAACTTTCGTCGTGACAATACCTTCGCGGCGCGGAGTACGGTTTCTAGCAATGAGGAAACCGTCTCTGCATCCGCTACCCACCTTGCCGCTACCGGCGTTTATTCCATCGATGTTCAGCAACTTGCTCAATCGCACAAGCTTGTCTCTGAAGGCTTGGACGCAGAGGAAGATTTTGGCGCAGGCCAATTAACGCTGAAGTTAGGTGGACGCACAGCAACGATTGATATCGAGCAGGACAAAAGCTCCTTGCTTGATATTGTTCGTACGATTAACAGCGAACCTTCAAATCCCGGCATTCAAGCGTCTGTTATCAATGATGACAGCGGTGCGCGACTGATTTTAAGCAGTGACAAAACGGGTGAAGACAACCTCATCAGTATTGGCGTGAATGCGATTCCTGGCAGCCCTTTGGAAGCACTGGCGTACGATCCTGTCAGCCCGACCAACAACATGAACGAAATGCAGGTGGCAAAAAATGCCCGTATTTTGATTGATGGTCTGGCATCTGTTTCCAGTGACACGAATTCTTTTTCTGATGCGATTCGCGGCGTCGACATTTCGGTGTCGAAATTGACGACAGCGGAATCTGGCCCAATCACGGTGCGTGTCGATGAAGACAGAGACGCGGTGAAAGGCGCATTGGAAGAATTCGTTGATGCGTACAATGCCTTCTACCAAGTCACGAAAGCCTTGTCGAAGTATGATCCTGATACGCAACAAGGCGGCCCGCTGATTGGTGACACAGTGATTCGTTCCGCGGTGAGTCAAATGCGCTCGCTCTTCACGACGCCAATTGAAGGGGCATCTGATTCCATCAAAACCTTGAGTGAGCTTGGTATCTCTACGACGATGGAAGGTCGCTTGGAAATCAACGACTCCATGTTGGATAAACAGCTGAAGCAAAACTTCTCAGCATTGGAGAGCTTTTTTGGCGGCAACCAAGGCTTTGCGCGAAAAGTGGAAGAAACCGTGCAAAACTTCACGGGCGCGGGCGGGGCTATTCGAAACCGTGAGTCGAGCTTGGGTGATCAGCGCACGCGCTTGGAATCAGAGCAAGAGAAGCTGGATCGCCGCATGGAAGATTTGGAAACGCGCACATTGAAGCAGTTTTCTGCCATGGACAATGCCATGGCGGAAATGCAGGGGCAGTTGTCGGCCATGATGAACATCATGCCCGCGTAAGGAATAGAAAATGTCATTCCTCGCTGAGCTGCAACACATAGACGAGCAATTGTTAACCGTACTCGGTCATGAGGTCGTGGATCTCGATGAAATGGCACGGTTATTGAATGAAAGAAAAGAATGTCTGGCAGAGATCACGAATTTGCCAGAGAAGCCCGAACAAGTGGCTTGGTCGGCAGCAATGCAGCGCACCAAGTACCTTATGAGTTTAATTAAAAACCATCGTGATAGTACTGCGGCTCAGGCCAGTCACCTTATTAAAGGGCGTAAGTCAGTACAACTTTACAAGAAATTCGAGTAGGTGAGGAAAGGTATGAGAGGGTCACTTCAGGCCTACAAAAAAGTGTCGGTCGATAGCCAGTTAACAGCAGCATCCCCACATAAAGTGATTCAAATGCTGATGGCGGGTGCGATCGAGCGCTTGATCCAGGGTAAAGCAGCAATGTTGCAAGGCGACATTGCCGGTAAAGGTGAACGCTTAGGTAAAGCGTTGGATATTATTATCAGCCTAAGAACCTGTCTTTCGATGGAAGACGGTGGCGAAATTGCAACCAATCTCGACGCACTTTATGACTTTATGATCCGTCAGGTCACCATGGCCAACCGTGATAATTTGGATGCGCCTATTGATGATGTGATCGATATTTTGCGCGAAATTAAATCAGCGTGGGACCAAATACCCGCCGAATATCACAATATCACGCAAGCAGACGCATAATTCCCCCCAAGATTCACTACAATTTGATCTGTCTTGGCACCAGAGTCACAGCTTTATTGTGTCTCTGGTTGCTATATAACATTCAACTATTACAATAGCTGGATTATTCTGTCGTCAGCGGTATTATTGCGTGGACGACAAAGATGGTTTTTGGGGCAGATATATCTCACACATGCAAGGTTTAACGAAGATTCTTGTTATCGAGGATGATGAAAAATTTCGTCACGATTTAGGCGTTATCTTGGAGTTTATTGGTGAGCAATACCTGCTATGTTCAACCATTGAGCTAAATGATTCGCACTGGAAGCAAGCAGAGGGGGCTTGTTTTCTGGGTAATATTCATTCACCCCAACGACTGTCTCAGGTTATCGATAACCTGACAATAAATAACCACATCCCGGTTATTGCACTTTCTAAACACAAAACAGAATTATCGGGTTTGCCAAACTTTGTTGGCGAGCTTGAATTGCCGTTAAATTATCCGCAAATGGCTGATGCACTTCGTCATTGTCAGGAATTTTCAGGCAAGCGCGCATTTAATATCCCGCAACTTAGTCGAAAAAATACGCTATTTAGAAGCATGGTGGGTCGCAGCGAAGCGATCAGTGAAGTCCGTCATTTAATTGAGCAAGTCGCAGGCACTGATGCCAGCGTTTTGATCCTTGGTGAATCCGGCACGGGTAAGGAAGTTGTTGCGCGAAACATTCACTACCATTCTCAGCGCGGTAAAGGCCCATTTGTTCCAGTAAACTGTGGTGCTATTCCGCCAGAACTTCTAGAAAGTGAACTGTTCGGCCACGAAAAAGGTGCCTTCACGGGAGCTATCTCTTCGCGTAAAGGGCGTTTTGAGCTGGCAGAAGGTGGCACCCTGTTCCTTGATGAAATAGGGGACATGCCGCAACCGATGCAGGTGAAATTACTGCGCGTGCTTCAAGAACGTTGTTTCGAGCGCGTGGGTGGCAACAAAACCATTCAAGCAAATGTTCGTGTGGTCGCGGCAACGCACCGCAATCTGGACGTGATGATTGAAAATGGCGCATTTCGTGAAGACTTGTTCTATCGCTTGAACGTCTTCCCAATCGAAATGCCCGCATTGCGTGAACGCATTGAAGACACGCCGCTTCTCATCCAAGAGTTAATGGCGCGCCTTGAAGCGGAAGGGGGCAACCAAGTGCACCTGACGCCGCGAGCGATTTCATCGTTGATGGAACACGAATGGCCGGGTAACGTGCGTGAACTGGCCAACTTGATTGAGCGTTTGGTTATTCTTTATCCGGGCCAAATGGTTGACGTTAATCGACTGCCAAAAAAATATCGCTACAGCGATATTCCGGAATTCCAGCCAGAAGCCTTCAACCAGTTTGAAGATGCCGAAGAGCTTGAACGTGAAGCACTCCATGCTGTTTTTGCCATGGACGATCATGAAGAAGACATGCCAGGCTTTGCTAATCCAGTTGCGACAGGGCTTCCACCGGAAGGTGTTGATTTGAAAGCCATGTTGGCCGATTTGGAAGTCGATATGATCCGCCAAGCTCTGGAAGCGCAAATGGGGATTGTTGCCCGTGCAGCAGATATGCTGGGTATGCGCCGAACCACGCTGGTAGAGAAGATGAGAAAGTACGGATTGAATAAAGAAGATATCGCGTAACATTCTCTCTTTTCACCCGCCAAAAAAGCGAAGTCAAAAAAATGACTTCGCTTTTTTTATTGTGCAAAGAGTTAACTTGTTGAATTTTAATGGTTAATTATTGGCACATTATCTGCTAATACTGGCTTAATAACGAATCGACTAGGTCATAAGTAAGAGATAATGGAAGCCAACGACTCTCCGCTGGGAACAATGGACCAGCAGCTTCTTCGCTACAAACAAGTTCTAGATGTGATGCCTGCGGGCGTATCTTGCTGGATCCGTTTGGAAAAGTGGCAGAAGCCAACCCTGAAGCGTATCGCCTACTTGGCGAGCCGTTGGAGAATGTTCGTTGGGTTGATGTTATCAATCGCGCCTTCTCGCCAAGAGAAGATGACGGTCATGAGGTGTCATTACGTGATGGCCGTAAGGTGAAACTGGCTATCTCGGCGTCAGAATCTGGGCAGCTCATCCTCATCACTGACATGACCGAAACCCGTCTGCTGCAATCTCGTGTGAGTGATCTGCAACGCTTGTCATCGCTCGGCAAGATGGTGGCCTCATTGGCGCACCAAGTCAGAACGCCGTTGTCGAGTGCCTTGTTGTATGCCGCAAACCTTGGCGCACCGAACCTGAATGAACCCACACGTCAGCGTTTTCAAATGAAGCTGGTGGACAGGCTACATGATCTTGAAAAACAGGTGAATGACATGCTGCTGTTCGCTAAAGGCGGCGATAACAAAGTGGTAGACACTTTTACCTTGGAACATCTGCTCAATGAGTTTGAACCTATGGTAGAGGCTTTGGTCGCCAGTCAGAACGTCGATTTCGAAATTAATTGTGATGATGAATCCCACACCTTGTTGGGTAACGTCAACGCGTTGGCGAGCGCACTGTCAAATCTCGTCGTCAATGCCATTCAGGTATCTGGCAAGAACTGCAAAGTGGTAGTTGATGCCCGCGCGATTGGGAACCAATTGTTCCTTTCCGTGGCGGACAACGGACCGGGTATCTCAGAAGAACTTCAAAGCAAGATCCTTGAGCCTTTCTTTACCACGCGTCAGCAGGGGACAGGGTTAGGGCTTGCCGTCGTACAAATGGTCAGTCACGCACACAAAGGAAGACTGACATTGCAATCAAAGCCGGGCCAAGGCGCATGTTTTACTCTCTGTTTACCATTGGTAGACAGTTGTGATGCTGCACTAGACAAGGTATCAGGAGAAGCATAATGAACCAGAGCAAAGTATTGATTGTTGAAGATGATGAAGGCTTGCGCGAAGCGCTCGTCGACACTCTGGCATTGGCGGGTTACCAATGGGTAGAAGCAGACAGTGCTGAGCAGGCACTGCTTATACTGAAAAATGAATCTGTCGACATTGTCGTGTCTGATGTTCAGATGGCAGGCATGGACGGATTAGGGCTGCTTCGAAACCTTAAGCTGAACTACCCAAAACTCCCGGTACTTTTGATGACGGCCTATGCCAACATTCAAGATGCCGTCGCAGCAATGAAAGAAGGTGCTGTGGACTACATGGCAAAACCGTTCGCACCAGAAGTGCTGCTGAACATGATCAGCCGCTATGCGCCGGTGAAAACAGAAAACACGGACGCCATCGTCGCGGACCCGAAAAGTCAGGCACTGATTGCCCTTGCCGACAAGGTGGCAAAGACAGATGCAAACGTGATGATTCTGGGCCCAAGTGGTTCGGGTAAAGAAGTCATGGCGCGTCATATTCATCGCCAATCACTGCGTGCAGATGGCCCATTTATCGCCATCAACTGTGCAGCGATTCCCGAAAACATGCTCGAAGCGACCTTGTTCGGTTACGAGAAGGGCGCGTTCACCGGTGCGGTTCAAGCGTGTCCGGGTAAATTCGAACAAGCGCAAGGCGGCACCATCTTGTTGGATGAAATCAGTGAGATGGATTTGGCCCTTCAAGCGAAGTTGCTTCGCGTGTTGCAAGAGCGTGAAGTAGAGCGTTTGGGCAGTCGTAAGAGCATCAAGCTGGATGTGCGAGTGTTGGCAACCAGCAACCGCGATCTGCGCCAGTATGTGGAAGAGCGTAATTTCCGTGAAGACCTTTACTACCGCCTCAACGTTTTCCCAATCTCATGGCTACCGCTGTGTGAACGACCTGGAGATATCATTCCTTTAGCAAAACATTTGCTCCAGCGTCATTGCAGTAAGATGGGGCATGGTACACCAGAGCTAGAGGATTCTGCAGCGCAGAAACTGCTTCAGTATACGTGGCCAGGTAATGTGCGTGAGCTGGATAACGTGATGCAGCGTGCGTTGATCCTTTGTCAGCAAGGCTCTATCACTTGCGGTGATATTCTGCTGGAGGGGTTGGATTGGCAAGATGCAGGAAGCCTTCAAACCTTAGTGTCTAACAATGATGTCGCTACACCACAAATTCAGCCGCAAGCAGCACCGTCGAATGTTTCTGCACCTGCATCAGCGGAAAGTTTGGGTGGCGAGCTTCGTGAACAGGAGTTTGCCATCATTCTGGAAACGATCCGCGCCTGCGAAGGCCGACGTAAAGATGTTGCAGAGCGTCTTGGCATTAGCCCGCGCACTTTACGCTACAAGCTCGCAAAAATGCGCGATGCGGGTATCGACATCCCACAATAACCCAAGGATCCCCTTCTGATATGACGTTATGTGATGACTCAGCAAAATTGAGTCATCACTTTGGCGCAGGTGAAGGTAATAAGCTGCTTTTTATGACGCGAGTACGATATAATTATTGGCTTGCATATTGCATAAATAGTAATCAATTAGACGTACAAGCCAGAAATGGCGCGAGTTGCCAAAGTTTTGACAGTGAGGACGACCCATGAAAATTAATGGAATGCAGCACGAAATGCAGGCGATGGCGATGGAAGCCCAAAACACAACGCGCGCCGCAACGGGTCAGCAAGTGCAGCAAGACTTCGGTGAACTCCTTTCTAGCGCAATCAATACGGTTAATGGATTACAAAAATCATCTGGCGAGTTACAAACCCGCTTTGATCAAGGCGACCGCAGTGTCAGCCTGTCAGATGTAATGATTGCACGTAACAAATCCAGTGTAGCGTTCGAAGCGACGATTCAGACGCGTAACAAGCTGGTTGAAGCGTACAAAGAACTAATGAACATGCCGGTTTAATGTAGGTAATAGCTCGTGGCAGAAGACACTGATAACACGCAACTAGCCCTAGCAGATAATGCTTCGGCGTTGCCAGTCGCATCGGATAGCTCGATGTCCGATCCTGACATGATGGAGCGGGACATTACGCCATCGTCAGGTATGCTTGGCGGCATGGACGTGGCGCGTCAGGTCATCCTTGTTGCAGCGGTTGCCATTTGTGTCTCACTTCTTGCGCTGCTATTTGTCTGGGTTCAAGAGCCTGAAATGCGTCCTCTTGGCACCTATGAAACCGAAGAACTGATCCCGGTCTTGGATCACCTAGACCAACAAAAGATTGAATACACCTTGGATGGCAACACCATCCGTGTTCCCGTCAAAGAATATTCTTCCATCAAACTGAACCTTAGCCGTGCAGGGTTAAATTCTGCTCGCGAAGAAGGGGATGACATCCTTCTGGAAGACATGGGCTTTGGTGTTTCTCAGCAGCTTGAGCGCGAGAGACTCAAACTCAGTCGTGAACGTCAACTTGCTGCCGCTATTGAGAAAATTCGCGCAGTCAGTAAAGCTCGGGTTCTGCTGGCGATGCCAAAACAGAGCGTGTTTGTTCGTCACAACCAAGAAGCGTCGGCTACTGTCTTTCTGACTGTTCGCGGCAACACGCAGTTAGGGCAAGAAGAAGTCGACTCTATCGTGGATATGGTGGCATCTGCGGTTCCGAGCCTGAAACCTTCTCGCGTCACTGTGACTGACCAACATGGTCGCCTGCTAAGTTCGGGCAGTGCGGACCCAATGGCTTCACAGCGTCGTAAAGAGTACGAACTTGAGCGCAAGCAAGAACAAGCACTGCGTGAGAAAATTGACGCCATCCTGATCCCCGTTCTTGGTCTGGGTAACTACACGGCGCAAGTCGATGTCACCATGGACTTCAGCGCGATTGAAGAAACCCGCAAGCGTTTCGACCCAGCGACATCTTCGACGCGAAGCGAATACACGCGCGAAAACTATAACAACACTGACTATGTGGCGGGTGTACCGGGGGCTCTGAGTAACCAGCCACCTGTTGATTCTGCGATTCCAGAAGACATTCAAGATTTGAAAAACGGCGGCGCAGGCGACAAAGGCTCGCTTAGCCGTGAAGCTACACGCAACTACGAATTAGATACCACGATTAGCCATCGCCGCGCGCAAACAGGGACAGTGGCAAGACAAACCGTTTCTGTTGCGGTTGATTATATCTCCGGTGTGAACACCGAATCAGGCGAAGCTGTTCGTGTACCTGTCGGTGAAGCGGAGCTGCAAAAGATCCGTCGATTGCTGATTGGTGGTGTCGGTTACTCTGAGCTTCGTGGCGACATCCTTGAAGTGATTTCAGTACCGTTTGTTGAGCCTGAAGTTGAAGCGATTGGCGAAGTGCCTATCTGGGAACACCCGAACTTCAATGACTGGGTACGTTGGCTTGCCGCTGCATTGGTTGTGATTGTGGTGGTGTTTGCACTGATCAAACCTGCGCTGTCCAAACTGCTCAACCCACACAAAGACGACGATGCCTTGTTGGGTCCAAATGGCGAGATGATGGGACCAGATGGTCTGCCACTCAGCCCAGACGACGACATTGGCTTGATTGGTGCAGAGTTGGATGGTTCGAACAACTTCTCGATGAGTTCGTCGAACCTCAACCTGCCGGATCTGCATAAAGATGAAGACCTGCTGAAAGCAGTACGTGCACTGGTTGCAAATGAACCTGACCTTGCGGCTCAGGTTGTTAAGAGCTGGGTAAGTGAAGATGGCTAAAGACGACGACAACAAAGCAGGTGCTGAATACGACATCAGCCAGCTATCGGGCATTGAAAAAGCAGCGATCTTGCTGCTCAGCTTAACCGAGCAAGACGCCGCGAGCATTATCCGCCACTTAGAACCCAAACAGGTTCAGAAAGTGGGTGGTGCCATGACGCAAATGGCGGATCTAAACCAAGAGAAAGTGACGGCGGTTCACCGTGGCTTCCTTGAAGATATCCAGAAATTCACCTCGATCGGTATGGGCAGTGAAGACTTTGTCCGTAATGCATTGATCGCGGCTCTGGGTGAAGACAAAGCGACTAACCTGGTTGACCAAATCCTGCTCGGCAGTGGTTCTAAAGGTCTGGATTCTCTTAAATGGATGGATCCTCGTCAGGTTGCGTCAATCATCATCAACGAACACCCGCAGATCCAAACCATTGTTCTTTCTTATCTGGAACCCGAACAGTCTGCCGAGATTTTGACGCAGTTCGCAGAGCGTGATGCGCTCGACTTGGTCATGCGTATCGCTAACCTTGAAGAAGTTCAGCCTGCTGCACTGCACGAGCTGAATGAAATCATGGAGAAACAGTTTGCGGGTCAAGCCGGTGCTCAAGCGGCCAAGATTGGCGGCCTGAAAGCAGCTGCAGATATCATGAACTACATGGACAACGCGCTGGAATCTGCTTTGATGGAGCAGATTGGCCAAAACGACGAAGAGATGGCATCGCAAATTCAGGATCTCATGTTCGTATTCGACAACCTGGCGGAAGTCGACGACCGTGGTATTCAGGCCATCCTCAAAGACGTTCCTCAAGAAGCACTGCAAAAAGCCCTCAAAGGTGCCGAAGAAGGACTTCGCGACAAGATTTTCCGAAACATGTCCAAACGTGCGGCAGAAATGCTGCAAGACGACTTGGAAGCAATGGGCCCAATTCGCGTCTCCGATGTGGAAGCTGCCCAGAAAGAAATTCTGTCTGTGGCTCGACGTCTGGCCGACGCTGGCGAGATCATGTTGAGCAGTGGTGGGGCGGACGAGTTCCTCTAACCATGGCAGTTTTTGAACCAAAAGAAGCAAAGTGTAAGGTAGCTGCATGACTCTTGATCGTCGACGCGGATATATTCGCTCCAGCGAACAGCCAGAAGATGTGCTGGAACGCTGGGAGTTGCCTAGCTATTCCTCCGGAAAACCCCAACCCAAAGATACTGCTCTCAACTACGATCCGAGTTGGGAGCCACCAGAGCTTGAAGAAGAGCAAGAGCCTCAAGTTGACCTTTCTATGCTCACCGCGGAAGTGCTTGAAGAGATCAGGCAAGCTGCGATGGAAGAAGGTCACGAGGAAGGTCGCGCTGCCGGCTTTGAAGAAGGCAAAGACGCCGGCTTTGAGGAAGGAAAGACCGAAGGCTTCGATACCGGTAAAACGGAAGGTTACGAGCAAGGACTTTCTGACGGACAGCAGCTTATCGAGGCGCGTTGTGGTCACCTAGATACAATGCTCTCTAAGCTGGCGTTTCCGATTGAACAAATTAATCATCAGGTCGAGCAACAGATGGTCGAGTTGGTGTTGCACCTTGCCAAATCTGTGATTCAAACAGAAGTGCAGACGAACCCACAAGTTATCTTGAACACGCTTCGTGAAGCTGTGAACGCTTTGCCAATGGCAGGTCGTCAGGTGACTATCTATTTGCACCCTGAAGACATGGACATTGTTACCTCCGCGCATTCGGTGGAGTCCCTTCGCGACCGCGAATGGCGTTTGATTGCTGAGCCATCGCTAAATCGTGGTGACATTCAAGTTGCATGTGGCGATTCGGTGGTGGATTACCGCATCGAAGACCGCATCTCCCAAGCGTTAAGTCGATTTGCAGGTCAGAACTTGAGCCGAGACCCAGAGCCAGCGGAAAATGATCCGGGTGCAGATGTGTTGTTAGGCGCAGATAAAGTCGTGACCGACGACATGGTGAACCCTTCAAGCAACCAAACTGAATCCGACGTGTTTGCTCAAACTGATGAAGCGGACGCTGTATCTGTAGAAAGCGAACCACAACAAACCCAGCAATCAGGTGATCACGATGGTCAGCCTGTCTGAACGCCTCGCTGCACTCTCTACTGAAAATATTGGTGTTCGTCCTGTTGCGTCTGGCAAATTGGTGCGGGTTGTTGGCCTCACGCTTGAAGCGATTGGCTGTCGTGCGCCGATTGGCAGTCTGTGTAAAGTAGAAACCCTAAACGGCAGCATAGAAGCTGAAGTCGTTGGTTTTTCAGGCGAAACCCTTTATCTCATGCCAAGTGAACAAATCTCTGGCGTACTGCCTGGCGCCCGTGTCACGCCGCTTTCTGGAGAGCAAGGGGTGCCTGTTGGTCTGGAATTGTTAGGCCGGGTCATCGATGGTGTGGGAAATCCCCTAGATGGCTTAGGCGACATCTTCACAGGGCAAACTGCGTCATTCACGCCTGCTGCCATCAACCCACTGTCTCGAAAACCCATCGATACGCCATTGGATGTTGGCATCAAAGCCATTAATGGCTTGCTGACCGTGGGTAAAGGCCAACGTATCGGTTTGTTTGCCGGTTCCGGTGTCGGTAAATCGGTTACCCTTGGCATGATGACACGAGGCACAACGGCCCAAGTGGTTGTCGTTGGCTTGATTGGTGAGCGTGGACGCGAAGTTAAAGAATTCATCGATGAAATCTTGGGTAAGGAAGGGCGCGCACGCTCTGTGGTGATCGCGGCGCCGGCGGATGCGTCACCATTGATGCGCCTGAAAGGGTGTCAAACCGCCCTGACCATTGCCGAGTTCTTCCGAGACCAAGGTTTAGACGTTCTGCTGTTAATGGACTCATTGACCGTTTTGCCCAAGCTCAGCGTGAAATTGCGCTATCTGTGGGTGAACCGCCAGCAACTAAAGGTTATCCACCTTCCGTGTTTGCCAAGCTGCCAGCCCTTGTTGAGCGCGCAGGCAATGGTGCAGAAGGGCAGGGGTCAATCACTGCATTCTTCACCGTATTAACCGAAGGTGATGATCTGCAAGACCCGATTGCCGATGCGGCACGTGCGATTTTGGATGGCCATATCGTGCTTTCACGTGAAATGGCAGATGCGGGTCATTATCCTGCGATTGATGTTGAACGCTCGGTGAGCCGTGTTATGCCAAACATTGTCGACGATGAACACATGCTCATGTCGCGTGCCGTGCGGCAAATTCTCTCCGTCTGTCGTAAGAATCAGGACTTGGTGTCTATTGGTGCCTATAAACCGGGGACCGATCAGTCGATCGATCAGGCGTTTACTCTGAAACCGCGTATCGATGGCTATCTGCAACAAGGCATGAAAGACGTTGTGCCTTACGCCATGTGTGTCAACATGCTGCGCTCAACGCTTCAGTAGGTGAACCATGTCCAATAACGCGATGAACCTGCTGTTAGACCAAGCCAAAGACACCGAACACAAGGCGCATTTGGCGCTTGTTGCCGCCCAGCAAGAGCTTCAGGGCTACTACATTCAGGTAGAACAAATCGAGCAGTATCGTCTTGATTACTTTCGTCAAATGTCCGAACGCGGGCAAGCTGGCTTAAGTGCCAGCAGCTATGGTCACTTAAACCGCTTTATCGTGCAGCTCGATGAAACACTGGCAAAACAGCGCCAAGCGGCAATGGATTTCGAACAAAACGTCGAACGTTGCCGAGAGCATTGGATGCAATGCCGTCAACATTCCCGCTCGCTAGAGTGGCTGATCGAAAAACGCGAAAAAGAAGCAAGAATGCGGGCTGAGCGTCTGGAGCAAAAGCAGATGGACGAGTTCGCAATGCTGAGTTTTTCCCGCCAAAAACGCCAACAGTATTAGTTTGGCTGATAATTGCTTCACACTCTGTAACGAACCAGTAGATGCGGCTATCTACTTAGAATCGACACAGTATTCGAAGCAGGAACACTATGACGCAAACCAGTTTCTTACTCTCAGGTATATCCAGCAATAAGGCGGCCGTTGGCGATGCCAAAGGTGCGGTTTCCCAAGATGTAACTGAAATTGAAGGTGAAGGCTTTTTTTCTAAGCTCTCTCAGCTTGTTGCGGGAGATGCCGAAACTGTTGACGGTAAGAAAGACGCTGCTCTGGAAGGTGGAGAAAGCGAAGAAGCATTGAATGAGATGCTGACAAGTGCGTTGAAACCTGAAGAAACTGAAGGTGCCGAAAACTTGGCACTTGAGGGTGAAGAAATTGACGCTGACGGTGAAATTAGCACCGGCAGCGAAATCAAAGCAGACAAAACTGCGCTTTCAGAAGACGCGGCACTGTCTCTGAAAGCCGCAAATCCTGATGCGGAATCAGGTACAGCAGAGCGACAACTCGCTGCCAAGCAAGATGGTGAAGCTTGGTTGCAACGCTTGAACGAAGCCAACAGTGTACTCAAGCCACAGGCAGAGCACACGTTGGATGCGGAAACGGTTGTACTGAATACCGAAGGAAAAGCATTAGTCGGCAAAAGCTTGCCGTCAGACCAATCCGGTAGAGAACTGCTATCCACGGAAAGTCTCAATGCGAGTGTCCTGACAGCTTCATCTAGCCAAGATGCCTTGCCATTTACTTCGGTTGAACCTGCCTCTGTGGAAGAAGTGAAAGCGGTATTGGCAAGCGAAGGCATTGATGTTTCTACGCTGTCTACCGCCGAATTGGAAACCATAGCCAAGATGGCGGTGGTACAAGATGTGACTGAACAGCAACTCAGTTCCTTTTCGCCAGAGCAGCAAGCCATTGATGCGGCGGCTGTGCGCGCGATAGCAATCAACAATGATGGTTCAGAGCGTCCAGATGCAACCGGGGCAGAGTTAGTGGCTGGCTCTGCGGAGGCTGGGCGTGTGTTAAGTAACGCGGCAATCGCGCAGACAGCAACAGTGACGGCTGACACCAAAGAAGCAGACCTGCTTGCTAAAGCGGGCGCAGAGACCTTGACTAAACCACAACAAGACGCTTGATGCGAGCGCAACTTGCCGCGCAAGCAGCGGGGACGGGCACCGATAAAACCGATGTTGCAGATATGCAGATGCGAGGCTTCGCCGCGCAATCACAAAGCGCACAAAATGGATTGAGCCAAGCAGCGAGTGCCGTTCAAGCCGCCGTAAATCCGCAGTTGCAACAACAAACCCCTGCATCAGCATTTGCGGCGATCCCATGGACGCCAGCAGGTATGCAAAATAATGCACAACCGCAAGCCGCGGCAAGCTCTGCGGCATTAGAAGCGGCGACGGCACTGCAAATGACAGAGGCGTCACAAGCCAAGCCAGAAGTGAAAGCGGAGCATCTAGCCCAACAACTGGCGACGAGTTTTGGTAATACAAGCTCTACAACGGCCGCGCGATTAGACAATGCTGTCACACAGACACCACTTCAATTGAGCCAAAATCAGGCGGAAGCGGCGAATGCGCTGTCTGAAAAGGTCAATATGATGATGTCGAAGAACTTGAAGCATGTTGATATTCGCCTCGACCCACCAGAGCTTGGGCGTATGCAAATCAAATTATCGATGAACCAAGACCAAGCGTCAGTGCAGTTCACGGTAGCCAACCAAGCAGCACGAGATATGGTTGAACAAACCTTGCCAAGACTGCGTGAAATGATGCAGCAGCAAGGGCTTCAGCTGGCACAATCTTCGGTGCAACAGCAAGATGCTGGCGGCAGACAAGCCTTTGCTGGCAGCCAATCACAGCAAGGTGATGGCCAAAATGGACAAGGCGGTCAAGACGGATCTTCTCGGTTTGGTCGAAATGATGGTGACCACGAGATTGAAACTTCTTCAATCAATCGTGAGCTTTACGTCAATACATCAAAGGATCGTGTCGACTATTATGCTTAATGTAGCGATTATGCTACATGCGTTTTTTATTAGACACTTAATTAACGGTACCGAGGATTATCATGGCAGATGAAGATATTGAAGCAGGCGGCGGTGGCGGCGGTAAGAAAAAGCTGATCATCATTATCGTGGCGGCTCTTCTGTTGTTAGGTGGTGGCGCGGGTGCGTTTTTATTCTTGATGGGCGGAGACAGTGGCGGTAACGACGACATCGTCATTGAAGAAGAAGCAGAGCCTGTCAATCTGCAGGCGATTTATGTCACCTTGCCACAGCCATTCGTGTTTAACGTCACGGGCGACTCTCAGCAGCGTTTGGTACAAGTAAAAGTACAGCTGATGGTACGCGGTGATTCAAACGAAACGCTGGCAAAACAAAATTTACCGCTTGTTGAGCACAGTCTGCTGACAACATTCGGTGCTGCCACGGTAGAGCAGCTTAGAACCCCACAAGGACAGGTGGAAATCCGTAAACAAGCAGCTGACACCGTTCAAGCTGCGATGGAAAAAGTCACCGGCAAGACAGTTGTTGAGCGGGTGTTATTTACTGGCTTTGTAATGCAATAGGTGCAATGTGACCGACCTACTCAGTCAAGACGAAATTGATGCTCTCCTTCACGGTGTAGATGACACTGATGATGACGAACCCGAATCAGGTGGTGGGGGCGATGTAGCCTCCGCCTCGAATTTCGACTTCTCATCACAAGACCGCATCGTCCGTGGGCGAATGCCTACGCTGGAGCTGATTAACGAGCGATTTGCGCGTCATATGCGTATTAGCTTGTTTAACATGCTGCGAAAAACGGCGGAAGTATCGATTAACGGTGTACAAATGGTGAAGTTTGGTGAATACCAAAACACCTTGTTTGTCCCGACGAGTCTGAACATGGTGCGATTCCGTCCTCTAAAAGGGACGGCACTCGTAACCATGGAGGCGCGATTAGTCTTTATTCTTGTAGAAAACTTCTTTGGTGGAGATGGACGTTTCCACGCCCGTATCGAGGGGCGTGAATTCACGCCAACGGAACGCCGTGTCATTCAAATGCTGCTGAAACTGGTATTTGAAGACTACAAGGATGCGTGGGCTCCGGTCATGAAAGTCGAGTTCGAATACCTCGATTCAGAGGTGAACCCGGCAATGGCGAACATCGTGAGCCCGACAGAAGTGATTGTCGTAAGCTCATTCCACATTGAGTTAGATGGCGGCGGCGGTGACTTCCACGTTGTTATGCCTTACTCCATGGTGGAGCCTATCCGCGAATTGTTGGATGCGGGTATCCAGAGTGACAAGATGGATACAGACCTTCGTTGGTCTAAGGCTCTGCAAGATGAAGTGATGGACGTTGAAGTTGCCCTGACGGCGAAACTGCTCGATACGACCTTGTCGTTGCGCGACATGATGGAGCTTCAGGTAGGGGATGTTATCCCTGTGAAGATGCCAGATGCATGTACTATCTACATTGAAGATCTTCCGACCTATAGAGGGAAGATGGGACAGGCGAACGACAACCTGGCGATAAAGATTACTGAAAAACTGAAACGCCCTGAAGTGGCGAAGAGTGACGTCGTGTTGCTTGAAGAGGAAGATGATTTCCTCGCTCTTGAAGACCTTGAGTCGAGCGGTGACAACAACGATGACTAAAACTGATAGACGATGTGGTGATGAATCATGAGTGATGTAGAAGACGATTGGGCTGCAGCGCTTGCTGAACAAGCAGAAGTGGAAGGTGGTGACGACGTTCAAACGGCCCCTTTAGACGAGCTTGTTGATGAAGCCCCACCGATGAATGCGGATGAGGTGCGTAAACTGGATGCGATTTTGGACATTCCAGTCACCATCTCCATGGAAGTTGGCCGTACCAACATCAACATTCGTAACCTGCTGCAATTGAACCAAGGTTCGGTCGTAGAGCTTGACCGACTGGCGGGTGAATCGTTGGACGTACTGGTCAACGGTACCTTGATTGCTCACGGTGAGGTTGTCGTGGTGAACGATAAATTCGGTATCCGCTTAACCGACGTGATCAGCCAAACTGAGCGTATTAAAAAGCTTCGCTAACCCCTTTTTTGAATCCTTTGAAAAAGCACACCCACGTGGTGTGCTTTTTTTCGGCCTGAATTTTGCTTATCAGTCAAAATTACCCGTAATTTCTGGCTGAAGAAGATAATTCATGGCTCTCCTGCGACTTGCTCTGATTGGACTGTTTTTCGCACCAAGTGCGTTCGCTGCAACGCCCGGTAGCGAAAGCTTGGCAACCACCTTTGTGGCATTGATCTTTGTTATCGGCCTGATTTTTGGGTTGGCGTGGCTGCTTAAACGCATGCAAGTTCCTTCGATGATGGGCGCAAAATCGGGCCTAAAAGTCATAAGTCAGCTGCCTTTAGGGCAAAAAGAGCGGGTTGTTGTTTTAGATGTAAATGGCGAACAAGTATTGGTGGGTGTCACTGCACATCAAATCACGCTGATCAAAAGTTTGGACAACCCGATGACGACTCAGGCACCTGAGACTTCGTCTTTTTCCTCTCAACTCAACCAAATTCTGAAAAAAAATGAAGCGTCTTAATTCCGTCAGTGCCATTTTTCTGGCACTTTGCTGTTTTATCGTCACGCCGTTTGCTGTTGCAGAGGACGAACCCGCGCCTGCGGCTGATACAGTCACTGAGACCCTGATCAATGATGCGGGTGAAGCATCCATGATTCAGGCCAGAAACGGTGGTGGTATTCCAGCACTGACCATGACGGTGAACCCAGACGGCAGTGAGGACTACTCGGTCACGCTACAAATTCTGGCGATGATGACTGCGCTCGGCTTTTTGCCAGCTATTGTTATCTTGATGACGTCGTTTACCCGTATCGTGGTGGTGATGTCCATTCTCCGTCAGGCAATGGGTTTGCAGCAAACGCCGTCCAATCAGGTCATTATTGGTATCGCCATGTTTCTGACGTTCTTCATCATGTCGCCCGTTATCGACAGAATGAAGGTGACAGCATTCCAGCCTTATTTGAACGAAGAGATTTCATCGCGAGAAGCGTTTGACCGCGTGCAGATCCCGCTGCGTGAATTTATGCTTCAGCAGACCCGCGTCAAAGATTTGGAAACCTTCGTGAATATGTCGGGCTCAGACGCGACTGACCCTGAGCTTGTGCCGATGACAGTGCTGATCCCGGCGTTTATCACCTCCGAGCTGAAAACTGCGTTCCAGATTGGCTTCATGCTGTTTTTGCCCTTTTTGATTATCGACTTGGTGGTGGCGTCTGTCTTGATGGCAATGGGTATGATGATGTTGTCGCCTATGATTGTATCGTTACCCTTTAAACTCATGCTATTTGTGCTGGTGGACGGCTGGAACCTCATTCTGTCGACACTTGCCGGCAGTTTTGGATAGGAGTGAGTCATGGCACCAGAAGCCTTTGTCGAGCTGTTCCAAGATGCGCTCTATCTCATTCTCATCATGGTAACGGCCATCATTGTTCCCGGTCTTATCGTGGGTCTGATTGTCGCGATTTTCCAAGCCGCAACCTCAATCAACGAACAAACGCTGAGCTTTTTGCCGCGTTTGATTGCGACCTTGATTGCGTTGATGGTCTTTGGACACTGGATGACCCGCATGTTGATGGAGTATTTCTTCCGTTTGATCGAAGAAATACCGACATTGCTCTATTGACGCGATAAATTGCGATGGAATACCCAGCAGAACTTATTCTCGATTGGATGGCCCAGTTTTTCTGGCCGTTGACGCGCATCTCATCAATGATGATGACGATGACCTTCTTCGGTGCGCGCTATGTGCCTGTTCGTGTGAGATTGTATCTGTCGTTGGCCATCACCTTTGCAGTTATGCCTGCTGTGCCAAAAGTGCCGGAATCGATAGAACTGCTGTCCTATGGCGGTTTTGTGGTTTTGGCGCAACAGATACTGATCGGCGTGGCGATGGGCACGGTCACTCAATTTGTTACCCAAACTTTCGTTCTGCTCGGTCAAATCATCGGTATGCAATCGAGCTTAGGTTTCGCGTCCATGGTTGACCCAGCGAACGGTCAGAACACGCCCTTGCTTGGTCAGTTCTATCTTTTCGTTGCTACCATGTTGTTCCTCGCGACCGACGGGCACCTTCAAATGCTCAACCTTGTTGTCATGAGTTTTAAAAGTCTACCTATCGGAGAGATGCTGCAAGCTGCAGACTATCGGCTTATCGCCAGTTGGTTTGGCATCATGTTCAGCGTCGCGCTGGGCATGGCGTTAGCGGGCATCATCGCGCTGCTGGTGGTTAATCTCTCGTTTGGTGTGATGACCCGTGCTGCTCCGCAGTTAAACATCTTCTCGCTGGGTTTCTCCTTCGCACTGTTAGTGGGTCTTCTCATCAGCATGTATTTGCTGAGTGGTATCTTGCCGCATTACTTAAATCACTGGGAAACGGGTGTCGACACCATCTGTGACTTGATTCGTCTCGACTGCGCAACGGGCGGAGGTGCCTAATGGCAGAGAACGACGGTCAAGAACGTACAGAAGACGCCACGCCCCGAAGGCGGCAGCAGGCGCGGGAGAAAGGTCAGGTACCGCGCTCAAGAGAACTGGCATCCGTTGCTGTGCTCGTGGTAGGCGCAGTCGCGCTGATGTGGTTTGGTGAAGGTCTGGGTGTGGCGTTGATGGAAATCATGCGCAAGTTCTTCACCCTTACCCGAGACGAAATTTTTGACGTCACAACGCTAGGGTTGATTACCTATGGCGCGATTTTCCATATCGCGTGGCCACTGACGCTGGTGCTCACCATGCTATTCGTGGCGGGGCTTATTGGCGCGTCTGCGCTTGGCGGCGTGTCGTTTTCTTGGGAAGCTGCGCGTCCTAAGCTATCAAAAATGAGCCCGCTCCAAGGCATTAAGCGCATGTTTGGCAAACAAAGCTGGGTTGAGCTTATCAAGTCGATCTTGAAAGTGGCCTTGGTGTCTGGCGTGGCGTTTTATTTGATGTGGGCCAGTTTGGAAGACTTCTTCCAGCTAAACATCGAGACGTTCCCAACCAATCTGTACCACGCCTTAGATATTCTCCTGAACTTCGTCCTGCTGATTTGCTGTTCCTTGTTGGTCGTGGTGGCGATTGATGTGCCATTCCAGATCTGGCAGCACAATGAACAGCTAAAAATGACTAAGCAAGAAATCAAAGATGAATACAAAGAAACCGAAGGTAAGCCTGAAGTGAAAGGGCGGATCCGCATGTTGCAACGTGAGATGGCGCAGCGCCGGATGATGTCTGAAATCCCGTCGGCTGACGTAATCATTACCAACCCGGAACACTACTCGGTTGCGCTGCGCTACGACAGCAAAATCGACCGTGCTCCCATAGTGGTAGCGAAAGGTACTGACTTTTTGGCGTTGAAAATACGGGAGATTGCCGCTGAGCATGACATTACGATCGTGCCAGCACCACCACTTGCCCGTGCGGTCTATTTCAGCACAGAACTTGAGCAACAAATTCCTGACGGCCTGTTCGCTGCCGTCGCTCAGTTGTTAGCATACGTCTTCCAGCTCAAACAATACAAAAAAGGCCGGGGCCGGAAACCGAAATCCTTGGTTGACCAACAAATGCCCATACCGCCAGAATTACGTCACTAACGTGACCTACTCCTTTAATTTATTGAATTTAAGCACTAATTTTTTTGGTTTGTTTTTTGCATAATGCAACGTCATTACTCAGAAAAACGACTAAAAATTACTCATGAAGCTCTCTTTGCCGTTTTACGACAAGGTCCAAGACAAAATCCCGTTTAAACGCGGTGGTGCGTTCCCAGCGATCGGTGCGCCGTTGCTGGTATTGTCGACATTGGCGATGGTGGTATTGCCAATGCCGGCGGTGCTGCTTGACTTGATGTTCTCATTCAACATCGCTTTGTCTTTGGTTGTGCTTCTGGTAACGGTATACACCCGCAGACCGCTCGATTTCGCGGCATTCCCGACCGTCCTTCTTATTGCCACCTTAATGCGTTTGGCATTGAACGTTGCTTCTACCCGTGTGGTTCTGCTCAATGGCCATGAAGGCCCGGGCGCGGCCGGTGAGGTTATTGAAGCGTTCGGTTCGGTCGTTATCGGTGGTAACTACGCCGTTGGTCTGGTCGTGTTCCTTATCTTGATGATCATTAACTTTATGGTTGTTACCAAGGGTGCGGGCCGTATTTCTGAGGTAAGCGCACGTTTCACCCTTGATGCATTGCCAGGTAAGCAAATGGCCATCGATGCGGACTTGAACGCCGGTTTGATCAACCAAGAACAAGCCCGTACTCGCCGACAAGAAGTCACCAAAGAAGCTGACTTTTACGGTTCGATGGACGGTGCGTCTAAGTTCGTAAAAGGGGATGCCATCGCCGGTATCCTTATCCTTGTGATCAACATCGTGGGCGTCTCATCATCGGTATGGTGCAGCACGGCCTGACGTTCTCTGACGCTATCGAGATTTATGTTCTGCTGACTATCGGTGATGGTCTAGTCGCGCAAATTCCATCGCTGTTGCTGTCTATCGGCGCGGCGATCATGGTAACCCGTCAAAACACCGATGAAGACATGGGTCAGCAGTTGGTGTTCCAGCTGGTGGATAATCCGAAAGCACTGATCATCTCGACGGGCATCTTGTTTGTAATGGGTATCGTCCCGGGCATGCCGCATATTCCTTTCCTGACGCTCGCTTTGATTTGTGGTGGCTTCGCCTACTGGAAAACAAAACAAGTCGAAAAAGCCAAAATTGCCGCCGAGGAAGCCCCGCAACAAGAACTGGCACCGCCGAAACCAAAAGAGCTTTCTTGGGACGACGTACAGCCTGTCGATGTCATTGGTTTGGAAGTGGGTTATCGCCTGATTCCTATGGTTGACCGAGACCAAGGTGGTGAGCTGCTTGATCGCGTGAAAGGGGTGCGTAAGAAGCTATCTCAAGACTTTGGCTTCCTTGTACCGCCAGTACATATCCGCGACAACCTTGAACTGCCACCAAACAGTTACCGCATTACTTTGATGGGCGTGGCAGTCGGCGAAGCGGATATTCGCCCTGACAAGGAATTGGCGATTAACCCTGGTCAAGTTTTCGGCCCAATTGACGGTGAAGGTACTGTCGATCCGGCCTTTGGTCTGGAAGCAGTTTGGATTGAAAAATCCCAGCGCGAACATGCGCAAGCACTCGGCTACACCGTGGTGGATTCTGCCACTGTACTGGCAACGCATTTGAGTCAGATGCTGACCAACAACGCAGAACGTTTACTGGGCCACGAAGAAGCACAGAACCTGATTGATATGCTGGCGAAACAAGCACCGCGTCTGGTGGAAGGCCTAATCCCTGATTTGGTTTCGCTGGGTGTGGTAGTGAAAGTGATGCAGAACCTGCTTAACGAAGCTATCCCAATTCGTGATGTTCGAACCATCATTCAGACCCTGTCTGAGTACGCGCCGAAGAGTCAAGATCCCGACATCCTCACTGCGGCTGTACGTATTTCACTCAAGCGTCTAATCGTTCAAGAAATCAATGGTATAGCTCCTGAGCTGCCAGTGATTACATTGGTGCCTGAATTGGAACAGATATTGCATAAAACTATGCAAGCATCGGGTGGTGAATCGACGGGTATTGAACCTGGATTGGCTGAGCGATTACAGCAAAGTTTGTCTGAAGCAACACAGCAGCAAGAGCTGCAAGGCGAACCAGCCGTTCTTCTCACTTCTGGCGTATTACGTTCCACGCTTGCCAAGTTTGTGAAGAACACCATCCCATCCCTGCGCGTCCTGTCTTATCAGGAAGTGCCGGATGAAAAACAAATAAGAATTGTAAGAGCAGTTGGCAACTGATGCGCTGCATCAGTAAATCAGGACAACGATTTTGAAGATTAAACGATTTTTTGCAAAAGACATGCGTACTGCGCTTGCCGAAGTGAAAGAAGCTCTCGGCTCGGACGCGGTGATCATGTCCAACAAAAAAGTGACCGGTGGTGTCGAAATCGTGGCTGCTGTGGACACTGAAGCGCCAACCCGTGATACACGCAAAGAAGCTGCGCGTACACAGGTTGCCCAAAGCATGGAGCGCGCTCAGCAAACACGCCGCCTGGCCGAAGATAAAGTGCACCTGCGTCGAGACATTAGCAAAGAAGCGGCACGCAAACCTTTGGGCAGTGCATTGGGCAGCAAGTTTTCAAGCTTGCTGGACCGCTACCAGACTCAATTGACTGATTCAGACAAAGAGCCAAATGTTGAGCCAGAAGCCGATTCGCTGACAGCACTGTTGGCACGCCAAAACGAAGCGCGTCGTCGTCAGTCAGAGTCGTCTTATGGCGCGTTGACACAAACGTCATCTCGTCAAAATACCAACGGCTCAAACGGCCAAGGTTACGGTCGTGCGCCGTCGAACAATCAGCAACAAGCGAAAGGCCAAGAGCTGGATCGTCTCTATCGTCAAAAACGTGACGAGTTGCAGCGACGCGATGAACGTCAGCCGAGTCGTCAGGAGAGCCGTCAAGAAAACCGCCTAGACAGCACCCGCTACGAAGCGAGAAAGCCCGCGTCACGCCAAAGCGACGAAATTGAAGCGATGCGAAAAGAAATGGCGAGCATTCGTAGCCTTCTAGAGCACCAACTTTCAGGTCTGATGTGGCAGGAAGTGGAGCGCAAAGAGCCGCTACGTGCCATGCTGATTAAACGCTTGGAAAAGCTCGGTTTGTCACCAGTATTGGCGGATCAACTGGCAGGTTACATCCCAGAAGAAACACCACCGAATGAAGCTTGGTCAGAATTGCTCGATTTGCTGGCTGATCAGGTGATCACCTCTAGCGAAAACCTTTTAGAAACCGGTGGTGTGATCGCGCTTCTTGGTCCAACTGGCGTGGGTAAGACAACCACCATCGCCAAATTGGCCGCAAGAGCAGCGATGGACTTTGGTCCAGAAGAAATTGCATTAGTGACCACAGATACCTTCCGTATCGGTGCTCACGAACAGCTCGCAACCTACGGAAGAATCTTAGGTTGCCCTGTAAAAGTTGCTAAAGATGCCGAGGCTCTTGCCGATATCCTTTATCAGTTACGTCATCGTCGACTGATTCTGTTGGATACTGCGGGTATGGGACAACGGGATCTAAGGCTGTCAGAACAATTAGATACTCTGATTCAAAGCAGTGGCTCTCACATTCGGAGCCTACTCGTGTTGCCCGCCACTTCACAACGTCGCGTGTTACAAGAGACCATTGATCATTTTCGACGTATCCCGCTGTCGGGATGTGTCCTAACAAAACTGGATGAATCCCTCAGTCTTGGGGAATTATTGAGTGTGACCATCGAAAACGCCCTTCCTGTGACGTATTTAGCGGATGGACAGCGAGTGCCAGAAGACATTCGTCAAGCCAGCGGCCGCTATTTAGTCAACAGAGCAAGTGAACTGATGGATCAAGATTCAGAGCAGCAAAACCATTTCTGGAGTCATGATGTACCAGAGTCGAATGCGGCGGACTTTTATGATTGAGACAACCATGCATGATCAAGCAAGCGGCCTCCGCCGCCTGACAAACCCGACTCGCACAAAAGTAATAACCGTCACTGGTGGTAAGGGCGGTGTAGGTAAAACCAACATTACGTTGGGTATTGCTGCGTCAATGGCTAAGCAAGGCAAAAAGGTCATGGTACTGGATGCCGATTTAGGCTTGGCGAACGTCGATGTGCTGTTGGGCCTGCGTGTGGGTAAAAACCTGAGCCATGTTATGCAAGGCGAGTGCGATCTGAAGGACATCATCGTTGAAGGTCCTCATGGTATGCGCATTATTCCTGCGTCTTCCGGTATGCGTGGCATGACCGAACTGACACCTGCGCAACACGCGGGCTTGATTCGCGCGTTTGGTACGCTGGACGAAGACGTTGACGTGCTGTTGGTTGATACGGCGGCGGGTATCTCAGACATGGTTCTGAGTTTTTCTCGTGCCGCGCAAGATGTATTGATCGTGGTATGTGATGAGCCTACTTCCATCACAGATGCCTACGCGTTAATCAAGCTCCTAAGCCGTGAGCACGGTGTCACTCGATTCAAAGTCGTTGCAAATATGGTCAGAAGTTACCGCGAGGGTCGAGATTTATTCACAAAATTAACTCGGGTAACAGAAAGATTTTTAAATGCTAATCTAGAATTAGTAGCATGTGTCCCATTAGATGAACGTGTGCGTCAATCTGTGAAGAAGCAAAAAGTGGTTGTAGATGCGTTTCCAAAGGCTCCAGCTGCACTTGCTCTTAACGCATTGGCAAACAAAGCACTAACGTGGCCAGTGCCTAGAAACCCGGGTGGGCATTTAGAGTTTTTCGTAGAACGATTGCTCGTCCGAGACGAAGTGACGGGAGATTATCTCGGTGAATAGGACGCTCACCTACAGTAGGAGTGGCGCATCAACGGAAACAGTGTTTGAGCAATATTCGACGTTAGTTAAGCGGATTGCTCATCATTTGATTTCACGTTTGCCTCCTAATGTACAGGTAGAAGATCTTATTCAAGCAGGCATGGTTGGTTTGCTTGAAGCGCAGCAAAACTACGACCCTTCAAAAGGGGCGAGTTTTGAAACGTATGCGGGCATCCGTATTCGTGGAGCGATGCTCGACGACATTCGCAAAGGCGATTGGGTGCCAAGATCGGTACATAAAAACAACCGCCAGATCAGCGAAGTGATTTCGCAACTGGAAGGTGAGTTGGGCAGAGACCCAAACGACAAAGAGATTGCAAAGCGTTTAGGAATGAGCTTGGACCAATATTACCAAGCGCAAAATGACATCAACGCAGGGCGTTTGATTGGCATCGAAGACCTAGGCGTTTCAGAAGATGCTTTCATGACTGAAAGTCATCGCGACGAAAATCTTCCCTTTGAGGAAGTCGCCGAAGATAGTTTTAAGGGTCATTTGGCCAATGCTATCCGAGGACTTCCTGAAAGAGAGGCTTTGGTTCTCTCTCTCTACTACGATGAGGAACTTAACCTCAAAGAGATAGGGGCCATTATTGGGGTTAGCGAATCCCGAGTTTGCCAGATTCAAAATCAGGCAATGCAGCGGTTACGGACCAAGCTATCCGCTTGGTCAAAGTAAGTTTTTAAAATTATAAGGGACCTCACCGGAGGCAACTTTGGACACAAACATGAAAATCCTCGTTGTTGATGACTTTTCAACAATGCGACGTATCGTTAAGAACCTCCTTCGTGATCTGGGTTTCAACAATACCGTTGAAGCAGATGACGGCCTAACAGCACTGCCAATCTTGAAGAAAGGCGGTATTGATTTTGTCGTAACTGACTGGAACATGCCTGGTATGCAAGGTATTGACCTGCTCAAGACAATTCGTGCTGACGATGAATTGAAGCACCTCCCAGTGCTGATGATCACGGCGGAAGCGAAACGTGAGCAGATCGTTGAAGCCGCACAGGCGGGTGTTAACGGTTACATCGTTAAGCCATTTACTGCTGCGACGCTGAAAGAGAAGCTGGATAAGATTTTCGAACGCATGTGATTTACTTCTTCGCGCAGTGAAGGACTATTAAAACGATGATAACACTCGACCAAGCTAAAGAATTGGTCAGTTTGCTCGAAGAAGGGAATCAGGATGGCGCGGAGGAGCTGTTGGTTAAGATCACCAGTGATTCGCGCAATCCACTCTTCAATGAAGTAGGAAAACTGACCCGGCAACTGCACGATTCACTCGCTAATTTTCGTTTGGATCCTCGTGTCAGTGATTTGGCGACCAGCGAAATCCCAGATGCGAAAGATCGTCTGAATTTTGTTATGGAAAAAACGGAGCTTGCAGCTAACCGCACCATGGATGCGGTTGAAGCAACGCTGCCGATTGCCGACAACCTGCAAGAATGTCTCACTCAAGTTCGTCCTCAATGGAATAACTTGATGGGTGGCAAAATCGACATTGAGAGCTTTAAACAGCTTTGCCATCAAATTGATGGGCTGTTGACGCAAGTCGAAGGTGATACCACCAAACTTCAAGGCCAATTAACTGAAATCTTGATGGCACAGGACTTCCAAGACCTTACCGGTCAGGTCATCCGACGCGTTATCGAGTTAGTACAAGAAGTCGAGAAGCAACTGGTAGAAATCCTCACTGCGTTTGGTTTGGATGAAGACCAACAAGTAGAAACAGAACAACAATCTGGTATCGAGGCCGAAGGTCCAGTTATCTCTGAACAGCAGCGTCAAGAAAAACAAGTGATGCAAAGTCAGGATGACGTGGATGATTTGCTTTCCAGCCTTGGCTTTTAGGGGTGAGTTATGAGCTTTGAAATGGATGAAGAAATCCTGCAGGACTTTTTGATCGAAGCAGGTGAAATTCTGGAGTTGTTGTCTGAGCAATTGGTTGATCTGGAGAAAACGCCAGAAGACCGGGATTTGCTCAACGCGATCTTCCGTGGATTCCACACGGTTAAAGGTGGTGCGGGCTTTTTATCACTCACCGAGTTAGTTGATACTTGCCACGGTGCGGAAAACGTTTTCGATAACCTGCGAAATGGCGGTCGTGAACTAACGCCTGAGGTGATGGATACCATCCTTCAAGCACTTGATACCGTTAACGAACAGTTCGCTTGTGTTCAAGAACGTGAGCCTGCACCTGCGGCAGACCCTGCGCTGTTGGAAGCATTGCACAAATACAGCAGCCCGGCGAGTGCAGATGAAGCAGCAGAAGCTGTTGCCCCAGAACCAGAACCAGAACCTGAGCCGGAACCAGAACCAGAAGCCATCCCTGAGCCGCCAGCGGCAGAAGGCGGTGATGCTATCGCCGGTGACTCTGTTGACGAAATTACGGACGATGAATTCGACCGTCTCCTCGATCAGCTGCATGGTTCAGGTAAAGGGCCAGCTGCCGGAAATGCGGCACCAGAAGCGAGTGCTGCGCCTGCATCTGATGGCGACATTACCGACGATGAATTCGAAAAACTGTTAGACGACCTGCATGGTTCCGGTAAAGGACCAGCTGCAGGCGGTGCTGCAACGCCTCCACCGCAAAATGCTTCGGTTGAAAGTCCTGACAGTGACGAAATCACAGACGACGAATTTGAAAAACTGTTGGATGAACTGCATGGCAAAGGCAAGAGCCCTATAGCCGGTGGAGCACCAGCACCTGCTGCGCCAAAAGCAGAACCTGCACCTGCGCCGAAACCAGCACCTGCACCTAAAGCAGAAGCACCGGCAGCGAAACCGCCTGCGCCAGCGGCAAAACCGCCAGCAAAAGCGGAAGAGAAAAAGCCGCCTGCCCCTCAAGCTGAACAGACTGTACGTGTAAACACCTCAACCCTCGACACTATCATGAACATGGTGGGTGAGTTGGTTCTGGTACGTAACCGTCTCGTGAGTTTGGGCGCAAACAGCGACGACGAAAACATGGCGAAAGCGGTAACCAACCTCGACGTTGTTACTGCTGACCTGCAGGGTGCTGTTATGCAGACCCGCATGCAGCCAATTAAGAAGGTTTTCGGCCGTTTCCCTCGCGTTGTTCGTGACTTGGCGCGAAGTCTGAAAAAAGACATCGTGCTGGAAATGCGCGGTGAAGAAACCGATCTGGATAAAAACCTGGTTGAGGCACTCGCAGACCCAATGGTTCACTTGGTGCGTAACTCGGTTGACCACGGTATCGAAATGCCAGATAAGCGTGAAGCCAACGGCAAACCACGAACAGGTACCGTTACTCTGGCAGCATCCCAAGAGGGGGATCACATCCTCCTCACCATCGAAGATGACGGTGGCGGTATGGATGCAGAGAAACTGCGTGGCATTGCGGTTGAGCGCGGTGTAATGGATGCAGATGCAGCAGCGCGACTGACCGACACTGAAGCGTTTAACCTGATCTTTGCGCCAGGTTTCTCAACCAAGACTGAGATTTCAGATATCTCTGGTCGTGGTGTGGGTATGGACGTTGTTAAAACGGCAATTACTCAGTTAAACGGCACCATTTCAATCGACTCAGAGCTAGGTCGCGGTACGATCATTTCAATCAAGGTACCATTGACGCTGGCAATTCTGCCAACGCTGATGGTAGGCGTGGGTAACAACCCGTTTGCGTTCCCATTATCGAATGTGAATGAAATCATCAGCCTTGATTTGTCGAAAACAAACACCGTTGACGGACAATTGACGCTTATCGTTCGTGAAAAAGCGATTCCTCTGTTCTACCTGCAAGACTGGCTGTGTCCAGGACGCGGAACAACAAACAGAGAAAGCGGTCACGTGGTTATCGTTCAAATGGGCCATCAGCCAGTCGCGTTTGTTGTTGATTCTTTGATTGGCCAAGAAGAAGTGGTTATCAAACCTCTGGACGAATTGCTGCAAGGTACGCCTGGATGGCGGGTGCGACAATCACCAGTGATGGTCACATTGCGTTGATCCTCGATGTGCCAAACCTGCTTAAGCGTTACGCAGGTCGATAATTAAAAAAGGAATGATATGGCAGTGAAAGTTTTGGTGGTGGACGATTCCAGTTTTTTCCGCCGCCGAGTTAGTGAAATTATTAACGGGGACCCTCGCCTTCAAGTCATTGACTGTGCAGTCAATGGCAAAGAGGCTGTTGAAAAGGCAGCTCAGCTAAAACCAGACGTTATCACGATGGACATTGAAATGCCGGTGATGGACGGGATCACTGCAGTTCGCGAGATCATGCAATCGAACCCGACACCTATTTTGATGTTTTCTTCGCTCACTCATGACGGAGCAAAAGCGACGCTGGATGCGCTGGATGCCGGGGCTCTCGACTTCCTGCCAAAGAAATTCGAAGACATCGCTCGCAACCGAGATGAAGCCGTCACGTTGCTTCAGCAACGTGTGAGTGAAATCGCGCGTAAGCGTGCGTTTATGCGCCGACCAGCGATTGCACCTGTGAAAACTGCTGCAGCGACGACCGCTGCAGCACCTTCTTCGTCTCAGCGTGCGCCTGTGCGTGCGATGGCGAGCGGTGCTGCGACAGCAACTGCACCGGCTCCACGCGCACCTTCGGCTCCTTCTCGTTTTAAGGCAAGTGGAAAACGCTATCAGCTTGTGGCTATCGGTACATCAACCGGTGGTCCTGTTGCACTTCAGAAAGTGCTCAGTGCATTGCCAGCGAATTTCCCGTTGCCTATTTTGTTAATTCAACACATGCCTTCTACTTTCACGGCTGCATTTGCACAGCGTCTGAATGGACTTTGCAAAATCAGTGTGAAAGAAGCACAAGATGGTGAACCATTGAAAGCAGGTACCGCTTATTTGGCACCTGGCGGTATGCAAATGATGATCGATGGACGCGCTGGGGCGACCCGTGTGAAAATCATCGATGGTGGCGACCGCATGAATTACAAACCTTGTGTTGATGTGACATTTGGCTCTGCTGCCAATATTTATGGCGACAAAGTGTTGTCAATGGTATTGACCGGAATGGGTGCTGATGGTCGCGACGGAGCGAGATTGCTCAAGCAACATGGCTCTACGGTATGGGCGCAGGATGAAGAAAGCTGCGTGGTATACGGTATGCCGCAAGCGGTTGCTAAAGCAGGTATCTCCACCGAAGACCTTCCACTTGACCGCATCTCTGAGCGCATTCTTGTAGAGCTCAATCTGGTATAAGGAGCGGCTGTGATAGTCTGGAGCATTGCAAACCAGAAAGGGGGCGTGGGGAAAACAACCACAACGATTACCCTTGCTGGGCTTCTCAGCGAAAAGAACAAGCGTGTATTGTTGATCGACACCGATCCTCACGCTTCGCTGACGACCTATCTGAATTACGATTCGGAGAAGTTGTCACATACCCTGTTTGATTTATTTCAGCTTCAGACCATTAACCGTGACACGGTTAAGCCCCTTATCCTGAAAACCGAATACAAAAACCTCGATTTGTTGCCTTCACATATGTCGTTGGCAACGCTAGATCGCGCAATGGGAAACCGAGGTGGCATGGGCTTGATGTTGAAAAAAACATTGGCCTGCCTCGAAGGCGAATATGACTACGCACTCATTGACTGTCCACCAATTTTGGGCGTGATGATGGTGAATGCGCTGGCTGCAAGCAATCGTATTCTTATCCCTGTTCAAACCGAGTTCCTCGCGATGAAAGGCTTGGAGCGTATGGTGCGCACGTTGCAAATCATGCAGAAGTCGAGAAGCTCTGCATTCAAGGTTTGCATCATTCCGACCATGTACGACAAGCGCACGCGCGCCTCTCTTGAGACGTTGCAAGAACTGAAAGTGCGTTATCCCGACCAGGTTTGGACATCTGCGGTTCCGATTGATACTAAATTCCGTGATGCGAGCTTGAAGCACATGCCGCCATCGTATTACGCGAAAAATTGTCGTGGCGTCTTTGCATATAAAACGCTGCTCTCTTATTTGGAGCGACTCGAACAGGATGAAAGATAGCCGTGCCGTGTCCAGTGTTCAGGCATTGGATGATTACTTTGATGCGCTGTTGGATGAAGATGAACATCCCCAGTTAGCAGACACGGATGCTGAGCCACTATTAACGGATGCAGCACTGGATGTTGCACCCCAATTAAAAGCTGTCGCAATGGAGCCCGTTGAGAAATTCAGCGGCGCGACACTGACAAAAGAACAACGCGACTTGTCTTCAGTCGAAAAGCTGCTCAGTCAATTGCAGCTTGATGAAGACATGGAAGTGGAAGTGGAAGTGGTGGAAACCACAGAAACAATGGTGGAGACACAAACTGACATTGAAGTGTCAGTGGCGGTTGAAACCGAGCTAGAAACACATGTCGAAACGCTCACTGACGTTGCTGTAGAGCAAGACGTCGTGGTTGAGACGGAAGTTGTCGAAGCTGTTGACACTGAAGTGGCTATTGAGACCGAAACGGTGCTTGAAGAGCCGCAAGTGATAGAAGAGCTTGCAACTGAAACGCTAGAAGCGGAAGCGGTTTACGTTGAAGAAACCGTGACGGTTGAAGAAGAGGTCGTTGTTGATGCGACGTCCGACGTTGATACCGATACCGAGATGGAAACCGAAAGTGCGGTCGAAGAAGAGACGTCACCGCCATGGAAAAACATCGTTCCTGAACATGGCTTTCAGGTGTTGTTTTTCGAATCTTTCGGTGTGACATATGCGGTACCACTGGCAGAACTCGGTGGTATTCACAAGCTAGAAGAGTGCAATCACCTGATCGGTCGCCCAGATTGGTATTTGGGCTTACAGACCGAACGTGAGCAGCAACTCGATGTGGTGGATACCGCGAAATGGGTGATGCCAGAAAAAATAACAGATAACAGCCATCGCGACGGCTATAGTTATATTGTGCTCTTGGGTGACAGTAAATGGGGCTTGGCTTGCAACGCTCTACTAGGGACAGAATCACTCAATGGCGAACAAGTGCGATGGCGTGAGCAAGCAGGTAAACGACCTTGGCTCGCAGGATTGGTAAAACAGAAAATGTGTGCACTGATCCATGTAGAGGCGTTGGTTACCATGCTTAATCAAGGTATTGATGCCAATGCGTTGGCGTAGCACAGCACGTAAAGAGGAAAATAAATGTCTCAGGTAGCTGAAGTCCAAAAAGAAAACGTGAATGACGAGGTCCTGCAGTGGGTGACCTTCCAGCTGGAAGACGAAACCTATGGCATTAATGTCATGCAGGTGCGAGAAGTATTGCGCTATACCGAAATTGCCCCTGTACCCGGTGCGCCGGATTATGTACTTGGCATCATTAACCTTCGCGGTAATGTTGTTACGGTTATCGACACGCGCTCCCGTTTCGGTCTGATGCAGGGTGAAGTAACGGATAACACGCGTGTTATCGTTATCGAAGCTGAATCTCAGGTTATCGGCATCATGGTCGATAGCGTTGCTGAAGTGGTTTACCTCAAAACCTCTGAAATCGATACCACACCAAGCGTGGGTACTGACGAAAGCGCGAAGTTTATTCAAGGCGTAAGCAACCGCAACGGTAACCTGTTGATCCTGGTTGATCTGAATAAACTGCTCTCTGACGAAGAGTGGTCTGATATGGCCATGCTGTAATGCTCGAGAGCGTGTTGTACTGGTTGCCGCTAGGGATAAGCTTATTCGTAGCGGCAATTGCGCTTGTATTATGGCGACGCGAAAAGAAAGCAATCGCGCAGCTTGAAGCAAAATGTCAGGCCATGGAGCTGTTGTTGAAAAACGCACGACAGCAACATGAAAGCCTTAGTAAACAGTTTAATGAGCTGCGTGCGGGTTCTATTGGTATGAGCCAAAAGCTGGCTGAGCTTTCCCATCGTTTCGATGATTTGATGGAAAAGCAGCATGAGCTTGAAATGCACGACCAAGATGGCAGGCTTTACTCTCGTGCCAGTAAGATGGTGGAGTTAGGGGCTGACATCAATGAGCTGATGGAAGAGTGCGATCTTCCTAAAGCCGAAGCAGAGCTGCTTCTTAGCATAAGAAAACAGAGAATGATGCGTTAATTCAACGCCTTATTTCATTTAGGCTCCGCTACACTTTCTGATTGACGACTGACCCCTCCCAACCTGGAGGGGTTTTTCCATCTAGGTACCAAGCAAACGCAATAAGTTCTGCAATCACTAGGTAGAGAGCTTCAGGTATCTCATCTCCCACTTCAAGCGCAGACAGCCACTGCATCAAGGTTTCATCACTGTGGATGAGCCCGCCTTGCTTTTCCATTTCCTCTATTAGCTTCTCAGCCAATGCCTCATAGCCTTTGGCTGAAACATGTGGCGCGTTTACACCATCGTATTTGAGTGCAACGGCACTTTTTGCTTTCTTCATACTTGGATATTCAACCCCGTGTGGATGGTTGCTTCTGGCTGCGTAGGTGTTGTTATCACCTCGCACGAGGTGACGCTAATACTGTGTTTGGAGAGTTGCGCTTCCAACACCGGCTGCGATTTTTCTACCAATTGCTTTAACGCGTCAGAGTCCGTTGAAAAGCTTAAGTCCAATTGCTGGTCTTCAAGTTCAGCGGTTGCGGTTAATTGCCTGTTGTTTGACAGCGTCAGATTGACGCTGACACTCCAACGAGATTTTTTCCGTATCTTCGGGGTCTTTTTCTTCACGGAGACCTCGACTTTCGTTTGCTCTGTTGTGCCAAAACAAAATAGCCAGGTGAACTCTCCTGGTTTGGTTGCGTCAGTCTGAAAACGCTGCTCTGCCAAAAGCTGGATAGCAGCCTTCAAAGAAGAGGACTCGTCGCTCTCAGTGCGTTGCCGGAGAAGTGTCAGTGCCTCGATCAACGCTTTGTCTGGTTGCCTTTCCGCTAGCCATTTGGCGAGGAGCGCTGGGTCTTTGGGCGCAATGAGATTATTGAGTAAAACGTGAAGGGGAGACGACGCATCTTGTTTACTGGCGATTCGATACAGCGAGGGAAACACATTGAGTAACTGTAGAAGCTGCGAAAGTTGAGAAAATTGTTTGGTATTCAGGGAACTGTTAGCGGTTTCTGTTTGTCCGAGCTTAACCAACTCTTTGAGGCCATTGTTTTGGATGAGAGCCAGCGTTAGTGCGTTGATGTTTCCTGTGTTATCGATTTTCATATTTACTCACAATTATTAACGCGTCTCATGTAACAGCAAAATCTCGCAGCTAACAGTACCACGTGCCTCTATGATATTATCGGGCGAAATTTTCATTACTTTATCTGGAAACCAGATTTCTCATGCTAGAAGTGCGTCAACTCAGCTGTATTCGTGATGAGCGAGTGCTGTTTGAAGACCTCAATTTCACGGTGTCTACGGGTGACCTCGTTCAAATTGAAGGCCCAAATGGGGCAGGAAAAACAACCCTTTTGCGCATTATTGCGGGGCTAGGGTTAGCTGAGTCGGGAGACGTGCTTTGGCAGGGCGAAAGTGTTAATCGCGCACGAGACGAGTTTTACAGTGATTTGCTGTTTTTAGGCCATAGTACAGGCGTAAAACGCGAGCTGACAGCATTCGAAAACCTGGCGTTCTATCAAAAAATGCACGGTAGTGCTGACAAAGATAAGTTGTGGGACGCACTGGCACGTGTTGGCCTTGCGGGGCGTGAGGATGTTGCTGCGGCGCAGTTATCAGCAGGACAAAATCGTCGCGTTGCACTGGCAAGACTTTGGATCAGCGAAGCGAAGCTTTGGGTACTCGATGAGCCGCTCACTGCGATTGATAAGCAAGGCGTGAAAGTATTGGAAAATTTGTTCCAGCAGCACGTGGATAACGGTGGCATGGTGTTGTTTACCACGCACCAAGACATGTTTGTCGACAACGCGAATCTGCGTCGCATTAAACTGGGGGCGTAATGGGTTCGGCTACTTTCTCAATGATCCAGCGAGAGCTGCTTATCGCGTACCGTCGACAATCTGACATGATGAACCCACTGTGGTTTTTCATCATTGTCATTACCTTGTTCCCACTTGGCGTAGGGCCAGGACCAAACTTATTAGCAGAAATTGCCCCCGGTATCATTTGGGTGGCGGCACTACTGGCGGCCGTTGTGTCGTTGGAGCGCATGTTTAAAGACGACTTTGCAGATGGCTCTCTTGAGCAAATGCTTTTGATGCCTGAGCCGCTGCCCGTGTTGGTATTTGCGAAAATCGTCGCGCATTGGCTGCTCACCGGACTGCCGCTTTTGATCATAAGTCCGCTTTTGGCTGTATTGCTTTCTTTAGACTGGGAAGCATACAAAGCGGTGGTGCTAACGCTTTTATTGGGCACGCCAACCCTGAGTTTCCTAGGCTCCATTGGCGTAGCGTTGACGGTAGGACTGAGAAAAGGCGGCGTATTGTTAAGCCTACTGGTTCTTCCTTTGTTTATTCCGGTTCTGATCTTCGCGACGTCGGCGATCGATATGGCCGCAAGTGGTTTTGCGATCAATGGGCAGTTGGCGATTCTGGGCGCACTGCTGGTTGGATCGGCAACATTGTCTCCGTTTGCTGCATCAGCAGCATTGAGAGTCAGTGTGCAATAATTTTTATTATTAACTGAGAGCGATATTTGCAATGTGGAAGTGGCTTCATCCTTATGCTAAGCCTGAGGCAACCTACCAGCTGTGTAACAAACTGCTGCCTTGGTTCGCTATCTTGGCTCTTGCGTCTTTAATTACAGGGACGATCTGGGGGTTGGCGTATGCACCTTCTGATTACCAGCAAGGGGATAGCTTTAGAATTATTTACATCCACGTACCAGCGGCAATCTGGTCAATGGGTGCGTACATGTCGATGGCAATCGCTGCGTTTATTGGCTTGGTCTGGCAAATCAAAACGTCAGATTGGGCTGCTGCGGCGATGGCACCAGTTGGCGCTGTGTTCACTTTCATTGCGTTGGTCACGGGCGCCATTTGGGGTAAACCAATGTGGGGTGCGTGGTGGGTGTGGGATGCGCGTCTAACCTCAGAGCTCATTTTGCTGTTCTTGTACCTTGGTGTGATTGCGCTTTATAACGCTTTTGACGATGAGCGCACGGCTGGCCGTGCAGCAGGCATCCTGGCGATTGTGGGTGTTATCAACCTGCCAATCATTCACTTCTCGGTAGAGTGGTGGAATACCCTGCATCAGGGCGCGACCATCACCAAGTTTGCAAAACCGTCAATCGCTAACGACATGCTGTGGCCTTTGCTACTGAACATTCTTGGCTTTGCGCTGTTCTTCGGTGCGCTGACGTTGATGGGACTAAAAAACAAAATCTTGCAACGCGAAGCCCATCGTCCTTGGGTACGTGAATTGGTGGAGCGAGCGTAAACATGCATTTTTCTTCGATTTCTGAATTTTTAGCGATGGGCGGTTACAGTGCCTACGTGTGGAGTGCATTTGCCATCACTTTCATTGCCATGCTTTGGCTGGTGGTGTCGGCGCATTTTACTCGTCGCAAACTCTTTCGTGAGATTAAGAACAAAGTTGCCCGAGAGCAGCGCATTAAGAAAGCTGAAAAGATGGAGAACACGTTATGAATCCAAGACGCAAGAAACGATTGGGGCTCGCGTTAGCTCTATTGTTTGGTGTAGGCGCAACAATTGGTCTGGTGCTGTATGCACTGAACCAAAATATGGATTTATTCTACACGCCGACTGAGCTGGTTAACGGCAAACCAGATGGCACCAAGCCAGAGGTTGGTCAACGTCTACGTATCGGCGGCATGGTTGTGGCGGATTCTGTTCAACGTGATCCTGAATCTTTGAAAGTAACCTTTAAAGTGGCGGACATTGGTCCACAAGTCACGGTCGAATTTGATGGCATCCTCCTGATCTGTTCCGTGAAGGGCAGGGTATCGTGGCGCAAGGTGAGTTGATTGATGCAACGACTGTGCGCGCGCATGAAGTGCTGGCCAAGCACGATGAAGAATATATGCCACCTGAAATTGCAGAAGCAATGAACAAAGGGCATACGCCACTTGAATACACTGAGCAGCAAAAACAGGGTAGCTACTAATGATTGCTGAACTGGGGCATTTCGCTCTCATAATCTCTCTTGGTTTTTCCGTATTGTTGAGCATCTACCCATTGTGGGGTGCTCAAGTTGGAAACCAAGCCATGATGCGCTCGGCGCGTCCGCTTTCCATCGGCATGTTCTTGATGCTGCTGTTGTCATTCATCGCACTGAGTTGGGCGTTTTACACCAATGACTTCACTGTGTCGTACGTTGCGAGCAACTCAAACAGTGCGTTGCCTTGGTACTACCGTTTAACTGCGGTATGGGGTGCACACGAAGGCTCACTGTTGCTTTGGGTGCTTATTCAAGCCGGTTGGACCGTAGCGGTTGCGATTTTTAGTCGTGGAATGCCGCTTGAATCAGTGGCTCGCGTGCTGGCTGTGATGGGTATGATCGGTGTTGGCTTCTTGCTGTTCATCATTCTGACCTCAAACCCATTTGAGCGCACACTGCCTTACTTCCCTGTTGATGGTCGCGACCTCAACCCGCTTCTGCAAGATCCGGGTCTGATTGTTCACCCGCCGATGCTTTACATGGGTTACGTAGGCTTCTCGGTTGCGTTTGCATTTGCTATTGCGTCTTTGATGGCTGGTCGTCTTGATACGGCATGGGCACGTTGGTCTCGTCCTTGGACGATTGCCGCATGGGTTTTCCTGACGCTGGGTATCGCACTGGGCTCTTGGTGGGCTTACTACGAACTTGGCTGGGGCGGCTGGTGGTTCTGGGATCCAGTAGAAAACGCGTCATTTATGCCTTGGCTTGCGGGTACCGCGTTGATGCACTCGCTGGCAGTAACAGAAAAGCGCGGCACATTTAAAGCGTGGACAGTATTGCTGGCAATCTCTGCGTTCTCATTGAGTTTGCTGGGTACCTTCCTTGTACGTTCAGGCGTACTGGTGTCGGTGCATGCGTTTGCCTCTGACCCAACGCGCGGTCTGTTTATTTTGGCGTTCTTGGTTGCGTTATCGGTGGTTCTCTGCTCCTTTACGCGCTGCGCGCATCGGAAGTGCGTGTACGAGGCAACTTTGAATTGGTATCGCGTGAGAACGCACTGCTAGCGAACAACATTTTGCTGGTAGCCGCTTTGGTGGTTGTGCTTCTGGGTACCTTGCTGCCATTGGTACACAAGCAATTGGGCTTGGGCTCGGTGTCAATCGGTGAACCGTTCTTCAACCTGCTGTTTACTTGGCTGTCCGTACCCTTTGTCTTCCTGCTGGGTATCGGTCCGCTGATCCGTTGGAAGCGTGACAATCTGGGCAAAGTGAAAAAAGAGCTGATTGTCAGTGGTGTGTTATCCGTTGTTCTGGGTATTGCACTGGTTTGGATCTTTGCTGACAAATTTATGCCGCTGGCGGCATTGGGTGCGGTGATGGGCCTTTGGGTCATCATTACTCAGTCTATCGAAGTGTACCAACGTGCAACGCATCGCCATGATTTGGTAACTGGTTTAGGTAAGCTGGGTCGTAGCCACTGGGCAATGGTGTTGGGCCATATCGGTCTTGCTGTGTCTGTGCTGGGTATTGCGATGGTACAGAACTACGACATCGAACGTGACGTGAAAATGGCACCGGGCGATCGCATTGTGATGCAAGGCTACGAGTTCCACTTTGCTGGTCTGCGTGACAAAGATGGTCCGAACTACGATGGTTATATTGCGGACTTCGACATCTACAAAAATAACAAGCGTGTTAATACCTTGCATGCTGAAAAACGCTTCTACAACGTACAGCGTTCAATGATGACAGAAGCAGCGATTGATCGTGGTATCACCCGTGACTTGTATGTGGCGATGGGTGAACGCCTGCCAGATGGTTCTTGGGCGGTACGTATTTACTACAAACCGTTTGTCCGTTGGATCTGGTTCGGTGCTGTGCTTATGTCTATTGGTGGTTTGTTTGCGATGTCAGATAAACGCTACCGTTTCCGTCAAAAATCGAAATCGGCAGTGTCAGCCGAACCTGTGAAGGAGGTTTAAGGGTGAAAAAATCTTTACTCTTCATCCCTCTCGTTTTGTTTATGATTCTGGTCGCCTTTTTCTTTGTGCAGCTAGGTAAAAACGCGGAAGGTGATGACCCAACAAAGCTGGAATCTGTTTTGGTGGGTAAGCAAGTACCAGAATTCCGCTTAGAGGACTTGACTGAGGCGGGAAGGCTCTATGATCAAAGCATTTTCCGCGGTCAGCCATTGCTGCTCAACGTTTGGGCGACATGGTGCCCTACTTGTTATGCGGAACATACCTACTTGAATGAGTTGGCGGCCAAAGGTGTCAAAATCATCGGCCTTAACTACAAAGATGACCGTGTGAAAGCCATCGATTGGCTGAACAACCTAGGGAACCCATACCTCATCAGCCTGTTTGATGGTAATGGTATGTTGGGCTTGGATTTGGGCGTGTATGGCGCACCTGAAACCTTCCTTATCGATGCTAACGGTGTCATTCGCTATCGCCATGCTGGTGATGTGAACGATCGCAACTGGAACGATACGCTGGGCCCGATCTATGACCAAATGATGGCGGAGGCGAAAAAGGGATGATGAAACGTTTCTATTTGGCCGTTCTGATTGCGCTATCGGCGGTGTTTACAGTCAATGCCGCAATCGAAGTGTACGAGTTTGACTCGCCTGCGCAGGAAGAGGCATTTAAAAAGCTCGGTAAAGAACTGCGCTGTCCGAAGTGTCAGAATAACAACATCGCGGATTCAAATGCTGGCTTAGCGCAAGACCTTCGACTGAAGGTCTATGACATGCTGAAAGACGGCAAAAGTGAAGATGAAATCGTGGACTACATGATTGCTCGCTATGGCAATTTCGTTACCTACGATCCACCGCTGTCTGCATCAACGCTGATCCTTTGGGTGGGACCGCTTCTGTTTGTAGTGATTGGTTTTACCGTTTTGGTCGTGCGCAGTCGCAAACCAAGATCTGCAACGGAAAGCGTCACGCTGGATCGCGATGAAGAAGCGCGTCTTGCTGCTTTGCTGAGTGATGAAGAAACTGACAATAAGAACAAGGACAACAACGGATGAGTGAAATGTGGTTCTGGCTGCTCACAGCCTTAATGGTACTCGTGTCTGTTGCCGCCTTTGTCGTGCCTATCTTACGCGGTAAAGCGCAAGATGAAGTTGCCAGCCGTGATGAGCTAAACAAAGCGTTTTTCCGCGACCGTATGGCAGAGCTAAACGAAGAAGCAGAAGAAGGCTTGGTTGATAACCAAAAAGAACTGGCAGTTGAGCTTCAACAGTCTCTGCTGGATGACATTCCTTCAAGCGAACAAGCACTATCAAGCAACAAGGTATCGCCAGTGGTGTTGGTGCCTGGCGTGTTGGTGCTGGTTTTCCTGAGCTACGGTCTCTACAACGTGATGGGCAACCAACACAATGTGACTGAATGGCAAGATGTGGCGTCTCGTCTTCCTGAGCTGTCTTCTCGTTTGATGTCTGATAGCGAAGAGCCGATGACAGACAAGGAGATGAACGATCTGACCTTGTCTTTGCGCACTAAGCTCCACGATACACCGAATGATGCGATGGGTTGGTTGCTGTTAGGTCGTATTGGTTTGGCGAACCGTGATATTCAAACTGCAGAAGGTGCAATGGCAAAAGCTTACGACCTGTCTCCAGGTGATACCGATATCAAACTGGGTTATGCGCAAACCTTGATGCTGAGCGGTGACGAGGCAAATGTCGCAAATGCACGTAATTTGCTTCGTGAAGTGATTCGTGAAGATCACGCAAACCTGCAAGCATTCTCTTTGCTAGCATTCGAAGCGTTCGAGCGTGGTGCTTATGAAGAAGCAATTGCAGCTTGGTCAACCATGAAGCAACTGCTGCCAGCAGATGACCCGCGAGTCTCGATGCTAGATCGCAGCATTGAACGTGCACAAGTGCATGTGGGTGGGGTAGAAGGTCAGTCAGTGTCAGTAAACATCGCGTTGGAAGATGGCGTTAAGCTGCCTGAGCAAGGTGTCTTGATTGTTTCTGTCCACTCTGCTGATGGCGCACCAATGCCTGTTGCTGCGAAAAGGCTGCCCCTGAGTCGATTCCCATTGAATGTTGAACTGACAGACGTAGACAGCATGATCCCAGAGCGTCAAATGTCCTCTTTGCCTGAAGTGATTGTCAAAGCGCGTATCGACAATGATGGCAATGTAATGACGAAAGATGGCGACTGGTACGGTGAAACATCTCCCTTTAAGATGGGTGGTGAGTCTCAGATCGTGATTAACCAAAAGTATTAAGTGTTTTATACTTTGGGAAAATGGATAAGGCTGGAGTATTCCAGCCTTCTTTTTAGTTAGGAACAAACATCTGTATGTGGAAAGAGTTAGTCATCGCCCTCGGGCTAGTTATTGGACTCAGTGGGTGTGCGCAGTCACCGCAGGAATCGTTGGCCGATGCTGAAACCAATGAAGAGTTTGATATCGCCCACCCCAATGACCCCTTTGAAGGGTTCAACCGTGCAATGTGGGCAATCAACTACGACTATCTCGACCCGTATATCGCCCGTCCCGTCTCTCTTGCTTACGTGAATTACGTGCCAAGTTTCGCGCGCACAGGTATATCAAACTTTATCAGCAACCTTGAAGAACCCGCGAGCATGGTGAATAGCCTCATTATGCTGGAAGGCGAAGAGGCACTGACCCACTTTAATCGTTTCTGGATTAACACCGTGTTCGGTGTGGCAGGTCTTGTCGATATTGCATCTGCAGCGGATATTCAAAAGCTAGATGAGCGTCAGTTTGGTGATGCGATGGGATACTACGACATCGGACAAGGGCCATACTTTATGATCCCTGTTTACGGACCGTTGACGATTCGCGAGGGCGTCGGTGATGTTGTTGATGACCTTTACCCACCGCTGTCTTTGCTAACATTCCCACAAGCTATCTTGAAGTGGGCGTTTGATGGTATGGAAAGCCGAGCCGCTTTAGTTCCACAAGAAGCTATCTTGGAAGCATCGCCTGATCCTTATGCTTTCACACGAGACGCATATCTGCAAAACAAAGCATTTAGAGCTCAAGGCAGTGATGCAGTTGTCGAAGACAACCTCGACGAAGACGATTTCGATGAAGCCTTGTTAGATGAAATCGACGATTACTAGCGTAGAAAACGGACAAATAAAAACGCCACCCAATGGGTGGCGTTTTTGATTCTTGGGAACGAAGATTGAGCTTAGAAGCGGTAAGTCGCTTGAACGCCTGCCAGCCAAACGTTGCCGGTTACTTGACCTTCAAGTCCACCGCCGATCAAAGCAGAAAGAGCATCAGAAGGGTCACGTGGTTCTGAGAACGAAGCATCCTTCGCAAAAATGTAAGTGAAACCTGCGTCAAACGTCAGCTCTTCGCTCCATTGATAGCCCGCACCAACACTCAACCAAGTACGATCTGTCTCAGGGATGGTCGCTGTGCGGTATTTATCATCTACTGCTGCTGTATCGAAAGCAACACCTGAACGTAGAGCAAGTTTGTCATCGACTTGGTAAGTAGCACCTAGAGCAAAACGGTAGTTATCTTTCCAGTTTTCTAGCTTCACATCTTGTGGGGTAGAGAACTGTGGGATATCTGCTTTCAGCTCTTTAAAGCTGCTCCAATCTGTCCAGTTGATGCTTGCGTGCATAGCAAGCTTATCGGTGATTTGATGGAAAGAAGCGATTTCAGCCGTTGCTGGCAAAGCCAAATCCATTGAACCCGCATAACTAGGCTTCTTATAGGCACCAGCAACTTTATCAAAGCCCACGCCTTCAGCGTGACCTTCTAGCGTCAAGTTAACTTCTGACTTATAGGCAAAACCTAAACGGTTGTTGTCGTTAATTTGCCAAGTCGCGCCTGCTTGCCATCCCCAAGAAATATCGTCGCCAGCCATGTATTTGAGTGTGGTGCCTTGTGGCGCACCAACAAGGTTCTTTTCTGGCATTGTGGCACCAAAGCTGCCATCTGCCATAACGACACGTAAGCCAGCACCCAGACTAATAGCGGGAGCAATTTTGTAAGCAGCATTGAAATTGGCTTCTTTAGAGATGATGCTTGCTTTGTTACCAAAGTGAGAGCCGCCAAAATCAGTTCCCAAGTCAGTTTCCATGCCGTAGTTCGTACCAAAGGCTACACCAAGTGCAAGTTGCTCATTCACTTGATGGGAAAAGTAGAAGTTAGGGATAACAGCAGCGTGAGCAAAGTCTTCAGATGAAACTTGATGTGGCTCATGGTGGTAGAAACTTACTTCACCATTAACATCAATATTTGGGTCTACATAAATTGCGCCAACTGAAACCTGAGTACCTTCTAGGTCGGTCAACAGAGCAGGGTTACGCCATTGTGAGCTCGCATTGTCTGCCATTGCAGCTTCACCTGCGTACGCGCGACCAAGACCGGTTGCTGAGTACTCTGCAAGTTGGAAGCCAGCTGCGTTTACTGCTATTGAAGAAAGAGAGCCTAATGCCGCAGCAATGGCTAGCGGTAAGTATTTGTTCTTGTTCATAGTCATTTGATTGAGTTTTTGGAGGCGTATAGAGTACTGAGCAAAAACTCTAAATCAATTTTGACACCCATTGAGAGTATATTTTTAGATGTTTCATCCTGTAAACATAGTTTGTGTGGATATAAATTCTGTGAAAATGGTCTGAATTTACATGTGTACGCTGAATTTCAGCGTACACATGTAATAAAATAAGTGGAATATAGCGCACCAATGTACGCTGAAATGTGGGCTAAATTGGAGCTCTAGAAGATAAGTCTTCGAAATTCAGCGAACAAAAAAGGGAGCTAAGCTCCCTTTTTCTAACCTAACTTTAGCCGTTATTAGAAACTGCGGCTGTACTGCAGGCCCATCAGGATTGCGTTTGCTTGAGTGGTTGCAGTAATCGAAGATAGATCTTTACCACCAAATGGGTTCGGAGTGCTTTCAGATACTGAAACTTCTTCGCCCATCAGGTAAGTGAAACCGAAATCGATTGAAGACTTCTGGTCCAGATGGTATGTCAGGCCAGCAGACAGCCACTGACGGTCTGAGTCCGGCACCGAAATTGATGTAATTTGGTCTTGAGCACTGGTGTCGTACATGTAACCTGCGCGCAACGTCCAATCGTTGTTCAGGTAGTAAGTACCACCGATGCTGTAGTGCCAACCATCTTGCCAACCGTACTGTTTGTCATATGACCCACTCAATACAGACCCTTGCAGGTTGTCGAAGCTGATTTGGTCGAAAGCACCCCAGCCGATATATTGAACGCTGTAGTGAACAGCGAACTTAGTATCCTGGATTTTATGGTAACCAGAGAATTCAGCAATGTCTGGCAGTGGCAGAGTGATTTTCTGACCTTTGTCATCCTCTGCTTCGAATTCTGGGCTATAACGGTAAGAGAAGCCAAAACGGTTGTTTTCGTCCAGTTCGAACACAGTACCTACGTTGAAACCAACGGCAAAGCCTGTTGCACCATCTACGTCTAGCAGAGGCTTGCCAGCAAGCTGAGGTAGTTGACTTCCGATAATTGAGCCAATCACGCTGTTAGGCTCGCGTTTCATCGTTCCCTGACCGTAGATCAGATCAATACCTGCACCGAAGCTCCATTGTTCGTTTAGACGGTATGAACCCGCTAAGCCAAGGTTGAAGCTCTTAACATCAGTTAGACCACCATATTCAGTAGCATGGTAGTCACTTGCAAACTCAGTCTTAGTACCAAAATTCGAGTAAGCGTTGATACCTACAGCGAATTTCTCGTTGATTGGATGAATGAAATGCACATTTGGTGCAATTGATGTACCGCCGACATCATCGATATTATCAACTGAAACTGGGTTTTGTAGCTTTTCAGGGAACTGCTGACAAACGGCACCGCAGTACTTAGCATCTTTAACTTCAATCATGGTTGTGACAGTTTCAAAACCGATTGAGAACGCATTTTCGCCGAACAGTGCCATTGCCGCAGGGTTACGTGCCATTACTGCTGCGTTATCTGCGATAACAGCATCACCTGCGAACGCACGGCCGATACCCGTTGCTGATTGGGCATTCAATTGGAAGCCAGCAGCCAGTGCTGACGTAGAACTCGCTGCAACAGCAATTGCCACTGCTGAGCGGATAAACAGACGCTTCTTATTCATAATGTGAATTAATCCGATGGAATTTCTAATATTTATTTATTTTTTAGTGCTTTTCGAAAAGCTGGGCGGATTCTATTGTGAAGGCTGTTAATTGGAAATCTGACCAGTTACGAGACATTGTTCTGAAAATGCAACTATCTGCGTCAATATGGCGTAACTTAAAGGAAAAACGGGGAGCATCTGCTCCCCGTCAATTTGTAATGAAGTGTGTATTTGCGGCGTTTATGCTTTTTGGTTTAAGTGCTTTGTCAGCTCTTCCAAGACAGGCATGATGTCTGAGCCTTCCTTGCCTACCACAATGACACTGCTGTCGTTGGCTGGCATTGAAACAGCTTCCATGTTTCCATCAGTATATTTCTCCATCGCTGGAGACTGCTGTGGAACCACAAACACCGTGTAATCTTCGCCATTGTCAGCTTTTAAAACCATATGCACAGCATGTCGGTCATCGAAGCTGCAGTGGTTTAGGTAAGAGACTTGCCCAGGTAGCGTGCCATTAAACGTTTTACCTAACGGCAGAAGCTTGGCGTTGACTTGCTGCAACGTTGCCCCTTCAAACGCATCCTTGGTAAACCCTTCTTCGTGGTAGTAATGCTCAAGCGCAATCTGACCAAGATTTGGACTAGTTGGAGCCGTTGGTAGTGTCTGCCAATTAAATTGACCAAGCATAATACCGAACACAAAGGCAACGGACGCAGCGATAGCAAGGTGGAATCGAGGCTTACGATTCTCCCTGATCACATCACTGGTTTGTTTAAACAACACTTTATCGACAAGATCTTCTGGCACATCAACACGCAGAGCCTGATCGATCATCACATCCAGTTGCTCTAGCTCCGCCGCCAATTTTTGGTTAGCGGGTGATTCTTGCTTAGCGGCAGAAAGTGCCGGATCTCTGTCTTGAGGATCCGCCAATAAACGGCGGCGAAATTCAAGCTCGTCCATTTTGCGCTCCCCTTTGAGGTTGAGTTTGATTATCCATGTATTCTTTTAATTGGTTTCTGGCGCGGAACAGTCTCGTCATCACTGTATTTTTATTCAGATCGAGAATTTCAGCGATTTCTTCACCACTAAAACCAGCCAACACCTGAAGCACTAGCGGCTCTCGGTATTCAGGAGCTAGACGCATTATCTGCTTGTGAAGCCATTGCTGTTCTACCGAGGCTTCTTCGTTAGGCTGAGTATTGTCTGCCACCTGATGGTCATCAATATCTACCAATTCGAGCTGCTTGCGCTCAAATCGACGTGCATTTTCTCGGCGAAGAATGGTGATCAGCCATGCTTTCGCAGCGTTGTCATCTTGAAGGCTATCGAGCGAGCGCCAAGCACGCAGACAAGTTTCCTGCACTAAATCCTCTGCGACGTGCTGATCTTTCGTCAGCCAATACGCATAGCGATATAGGTCTCTGTGCCAGGCTCTCACGAGCGCTTCGTATCGTCTTTGCTTTTCCATATCCTTAGAGACCTGGGAAGCTGACGTTTTCTTTCCAAAAAAATTTAAAACCATTCTGGTCTTCCTGAAAGTCTGGTTTTTTCTGATGTTGAGCAACGATTTACGTCATTACATCACTCATGATAATGAATTGCGTTTCAAATGTGAGTGAATAAGGTGCCTTTAAGATCACATTTCTAATATTGAGACTGAGGGAAGGGTAGAGGCTTAACGCAACAATATTCATATAAATCTAGCTAATTCTGGGCAAATACGCGCTGTTTCTCCATGAATAGTCCCTTCGCGCGACAGAATCGAACATAAAATTGATCTGCTTCAAAAATGCTTCCCTTTCAATGGGTATAGTAAGCACTGTCATCTGGTGGCGCGCCCATTTTGTTTGTTGGTTTACCAAACAGTTTGAGAACGACACCGTGTTGAGCAAGATGACAAACTTCCTTTTTGAAGGCTGACTTTACTTTCTCCTCAGGTCTTTGGGCCTGATTTGCAATTGGCTTTACGACAATTGAATTGAATACGTGATTGCTTTCCACATACGTTACCACACCGATTCGGTGTGGTTTTTTTTTGCCTGCTCCTACGCCTCTCTCTTTTTCACCCTATCTTTTTCAATTGTTCATTGAGTATATCCCCCCGCAACGCGCTTCCTTCGTTTTTGCTTTTGACCTGTTTTCCATCGACCGACGACTGAGGAATTTTCAAAAATGTCGGTACGGTCTATTTTTGCTTTATCGAATTGATTAAAACGCACGTTTAAATTTGGTAACAAATTGGTTACACTTTTCTGGTCTGACCTCTAACAAGCAAGGAGCAGCAATGAACTCTCCCCAAAACCTGACAACCCGTCAGGGAGAACGCATCGCCGTCGTCGCAGGATTGCGTACCCCGTTTGCGCGGCAGTCAACTGCGTATGCAGATGTACCCGCCGTCGATCTAGGAAAAATGGTGGTGAGCGAGATGCTCAATCGAACCGCCATTGACCCGACGTTGATTGACCAACTTGTGTTTGGCCAAGTTGTGCAAATGCCAGAAGCACCGAATATTGCACGCGAGATTGTGCTCGGCACAGGTATGAATATTCATACTGACGCTTATAGCGTTAGTCGCGCCTGTGCGACCAGTTTCCAATCTGTCGTGAATGTGACAGAAAGCATCATGGCCGGTGCAGTAGACATCGGTATAGCGGGTGGGGCGGACTCGTCGTCAGTTTTACCCATTGGTGTTTCCAAAAAGATGGCGGCGACCTTGCTGGCGTTGAGCAAAGCCAAAACCATGAGCAAGCGCCTCAAGCTGCTTTCCAAATTATCATTGAAAGATTTGGCTCCAGTGCCACCCGCTGTGGCGGAATACTCCACTGGCCTTAGCATGGGGCAAACCGCCGAGCAAATGGCGAAATCACATCACATCAGCCGTGAAGACCAAGATGCATTAGCACACCGTTCGCATAGCCTTGCTGCTAAAGCATGGGCTGATGGTTTGGTGCGCGATGAAGTGATGACGGCGTTTCCAGAACCCTTCAAGCAGTGGATTGATAAAGACAACAATGTCCGAGAAGACTCCACGCTTGAAAGTTACGCCAAGTTGCGTCCAGCGTTTGATCGTAAGCATGGCACTGTTACCGCTGCAAACAGTACACCTCTGACCGACGGTGCCGCAGCAGTGATGTTAATGCGTGAAGGCCGGGCGAAAGAGTTGGGGGTGGTGCCTTTGGGTTACATCCGTTCCTACGCATTTGCGGCAATTCAAGTTGAGCACGACATGCTGATGGGCCCGTCATATGCGACGCCGATGGCATTGGATCGCGCAGGTATCACGCTTAACGATTTGACCTTAATTGACATGCATGAAGCGTTTGCTGCTCAAGCACTGGCAAACGTAAAAATGTTCGGTTCGAAAACCTTCGCAGAGCAGAAACTGGGGCGTAGCAGTGCAATCGGTGAAATCGACATGGACAAGTTCAATGTTCTTGGCGGCTCCATTGCTTACGGACACCCCTTTGCTGCAACGGGGGCACGTATGATCACACAAACATTAAATGAGCTTCGTCGTCGTGGCGGTGGCTTAGCGTTGAACACAGCGTGTGCTGCAGGTGGCCTTGGTGCTGCAATGATTTTGGAGGTGGAGTAATGAACGAGCAAACCCCATCAACAGGCTCTGTTTTTTCGCTTCGCCATGGCGATAACGGCATTGCATGGTTGAGTATTGATGTACCCGGCGAGAGCATGAATACGCTGCAAGCGAGCTTCGTCGATGAAATTGGTGCCATTTTGACGGAGCTTGAAGGCAACAAAGACATCAAAGGTATGGTGCTTTACTCAGCAAAACCTGACAACTTTGTCGCGGGTGCGGATGTGCGTATGTTAGACGCCTGCGAAACGGCAGAAGATGCACAAGCGATTGCACAAGCTGGTCAGCAACTTTTTACCCGCCTAGAGAAGTTGCCATTTCATGTGGTCGCGGCGATTCATGGCCCTTGCTTAGGCGGCGGTCTTGAGTTGGCTTTGGCTTGTCACAGCCGCGTGGCGACAGACGATGACAAAACCCGAATTGGTCTGCCAGAAGTGCAACTTGGCTTACTACCCGGCTCAGGCGGTACGCAGAGATTACCTCGTTTGATAGGTGTTGCAGGCTCGCTTGATATGATCCTGACGGGTAAACAACTTCGCGCCAAGAAAGCAAAGAAAGTGGGTGTGGTTGATGATGTTGTGACGCACTCAGTCCTACTTAAGGTGGCGGAAGAGCTGGCAGGCAAGAGCAAACCAAAACGTAAAAGCTCATGGCAAGATTGGGCAATGGGCGGCAACGCGCTAGGGCGCTCTGTGGTCTTTGATCAAGCGGCGAAGAAAACCCACGAAAAAACACGTGGTAACTACCCTGCGACCGAGGCCATTTTGGAAGTGATTAAGCATGGCCTTGATAAAGGAGTAGAGAAAGGCTTGGCTCTCGAAGCGAAACGCTTTGGCGAGTTGGTGATGACCAAGGAATCTGCAGCCCTTCGCAGCTTGTTCTTTGCGACAACGGCAATGAAAAAAGAAACCGGTGCGGAAGCAGAGCCTCGCGAAGTGACGGGCGTTGCAGTGCTCGGTGGTGGCTTGATGGGCGCGGGTATTGCCAATGTTTCAGCGACCAAAGCTAACCTGCCGGTGCGCGTAAAAGACGTCAGCAACGACGGTCTTCTCAATGCGATGAACTACAGCTACAAGTTACTCGATAAGAAACGCAAACGCCGCATCATCTCCAAAGCTGAGCTTCAGGCGCAGATGGCACGCATCAGTGGCTCAACGGATTATTCCGGTATGAACCGCTGCAACGTGGTTGTCGAAGCCGTATTTGAAGACTTGTCCCTTAAGCACAACATGGTGGAAGAGGTAGAAGGTGCGCTGGCGGAAAATACCATTTTTGCCACCAATACCTCCTCACTGCCTATCCACCAAATTGCGGAAGGTGCAAAGCGTCCTGAAAATATCGTCGGTCTTCATTACTTCAGTCCAGTCGACAAGATGCCGCTGGTGGAGGTCATTCCTCACGCGGGTACATCGGAAGAAACCGTGGCTACGGTGGTGAAGCTTGCTAAAAAGCAAGGTAAAACGCCGATTGTGGTTGCCGACAAAGCGGGATTCTATGTTAATCGCATTCTGGCACCTTACATGAACGAAGCCGCGACCACGCTACTGGCTGGCGAGTCGGTGGAACATATCGACAATGCCTTGTTGGATTTCGGCTTCCCAGTGGGGCCTGTTACGCTCTTGGATGAAGTGGGCATCGATATTGGGGCGAAGATCAGCCCAATTCTGCTCAATGAGCTGGGTGAGCGTTTCCGCGCCCCAGACATGTTCGATGTAATGCTTAATGACGGCCGCAAAGGACGCAAGAGTGGAAAGGGCTTCTTCACCTACAACGGCAAGAAGAAAGAAGTGGATAAACGCGTTTACGGCTTATTGGGTGTTGAACTCAAAAGTCAGCTTTCAGGCCACGAACTGGCTATGCGCTGTGTATTGATGATGCTCAATGAAGCCGCGCGTTGTTTGGATGAAGGTGTCGTGAAATCTGCGCGTGATGGTGACATTGGTGCTGTATTTGGTATTGGCTTCCCGCCGTTCTTGGGCGGTCCATTCCGATACATGGACCAAATTGGTGTTAAGCGTGTGGTGGAGCTGCTCGAACAGCATGAGGCTAAGTATGGCGACCGATTTGCGCCGTGTGATCGCTTGAAGGCAATGGCATCAGAAGGTGTCGCTTTTTACGAGTAAGCCTTGGTGTATTCAAACAAATAAAAACCCGGCGTCATTGCCGGGTTTTCTTTTTTCTGTTCGTTAAGAAATATAGCGCAGTCGAGCTCTACTATCGCTCCAAGCGATTGCGGCGAAACTCGGTAACAGACGTGATTTCGTTCGTGCCTTCCAGTGAGCATTGATCGGGGTGGGCGAGGCCGCAACTGTGCATAACCAAACGGTCTGAGGTGCGTGGTTTCAGTTTCTCAACCACAAACTTCACCATGTCTGCGCGGTCCATTTGCTTGATGGCATCTGCGACTTTACGACGTTGCTCAAAATGAACATCTTTATTGCCGATACTTATCCAATAGCGTTGACCGCGAGCACGTAAGTTAGCATCCGGTTCTTCAATTTGCGCTATCAAACCTTGTTTACTGGCTTGCCACTGCGCTTCGTTAAGCTCTAGCAATACCAAGAAGAATGCATTCAAGAAATCATCGATCGCTTCCATCAGCTTGGAAGGGCCAGCCTGCGGCGATTGAACATAGAAAATCAAACCAGGATGGCGGTTAAGCGGCATGTTGCCTGAACCCACCATGTAACCCAGTTGCTGTTTAGTTCTGAGCTCATTAAAGAAAATCGCCGACATCAAATGCTGGGCAAAGGTGTACATGGCGACATCTTGTGGTTCGGTCGTGTGGCTTTGGTAATACACCAGGACCGCGGAATCTTGCTGATCGCTGCTTAGGTGGTATGACGCGCTACCAGCATTGTTCAAAAGCACCAGTGGGCGCGTGGACTCTTGATAGCGTTGGTCATGCACACGTAGAGCTTGTTTGATGGATTCGGCAAGTTCCAGTGTTTGCGCCTTTTGCCAGTTGCCATACACGAACATTTCCACGTGAAGTTCAGACATTACGCGATTAACAAAGTCAGGCAACGCAGACACTTGGAGCGGTTCCAATGCCTTTATCAGCTGTTCGTACGGCGGATTATTAGGCTGCAAAATGCCCGTCATCGCGTTGTACAAACGGCTGATAGGTTTGTTTTGGGTGGCATTCTTCCAACCGCGAAGCAGTTGGGTTTTGATTATGTCAAAACGATCGGGGTTGAAATCGCGTTTGGCAAAGCGTTCCAGCACCAAATCAAGCAGCAGCGGCAGCTTCTCATTGAAACCGCTGAGTTTGAGTGTCACCCCCCTTGATGGGCATAAAGGTTGTAGCTCAGGCCAGCGACTTCAGCGGGATAGGCCGTTTCATTAATGGCTTCTAGCAACATCTCAACGCTGACGCGCGTTTTGACGATGTTCTCCACGGAGGAGACCGCATGTGGACTGTCTATCGCCACATAGATAACACCTTTTGGCACACGATAGACCGTGTCTTGAAGGTGCCATAGTCTAAATCCTGGCAGCTCCTGGATGAGCTGAGGCTTCTCTTTGTCCGGGGCTTCGAGTAGCGCGGGATCTAACTCGTAGCTGATGAACGGGTTTTGATCTGGCAATGACAGCGCAGACGATATGAGTGGAGAACGCCACTTATCGAGCTGCTTTTCGGTAAAGGGTTTGACGCTGTATGGCGTGTCATACCATTTGGCGATGCGATCGTACTTACCGCCTTTGGCAATGAGCGTCAGGCGAAGATTGTCTGGCGTCAGGTAGCCGAGCATTTTTCTGATCAGGCTTTCATCAAATGCCTGCATCATGTAATCGCCATAAAGCACATCATCAGCATCATAGTGTTGCAAGTTGAGCACCAGGTGGCTGACGGTATCGAGCGGTCTCAGTGGTTCTTGGTAGCGAAACGCCATTTCCTGAACAGCACGCTTTTCCGCATATCGCCACTCGGCGAGCCCCGTGTCGCGAATAAGCTTAATCGCCTGAAAGATATACATGACGATGCTGTCGATTTTTGACAGACCCACTTCGGTCAGCCCAACACTGACAGTGAACTCGCGAAAGTTAGAGCCACTGATGCCGCCGCCGGCAGAAAGATTATTGATGTACCCTTTGTTTTTTAGCAGCGACATCACGCTGCCTGCACCTTCGTAGCCCAAAAGATGGGCGATGTACGAAAGCGGTTTTATTTTGTAGAACTCGTCGGTTGACGGCATGGCAAACGCCAGCGTCAATTTGCGTACGTCTTTGAGCGGTTCAATGGCAATGAATTGCTGTAACTGTGCCTTTTCAGTAAAAGCTACTTCTGGAATAAAGGGCGGCAAGTTGTGGTTTGGAATGCTGCCAAACGCGTCATTGGCTAGGCTTTCAAGATCATCAAGCGTGAAAGGCCCAATAACCGCGGCTGTCATTAAATTGGCACTGTAGTGATGCTTATAAAACGCTACCAGTTCATCACGGACACTGCTGCCTTCTCTGTCTTCCAACGTATCCGCACTACCCACCGAAAATTTGGAAAAAGGGTGGTTGGGATTGATGGTCTCTTTTTGCACTTGGTAGATGCGTCTTACATCATCTTGAAGCTTGAGCTTATATTCGGAGTCAACCGCGTTGCGCTCTTTGTCTACGGCGTCGGCGTTAAACAGCGGCGCGGTAAAAAACTGGCTGAAGCGATCTAACGCTTCTTCAAAATGCGGGTGCTGAATGTCAAAGAAAAACGTGGTGTTCTCTGTACCTGTCCACGCATTATTGCTGCCACCGTGGCGGCTAATAAAAGACTGGAACTCGCCGACAACAGGGTATTTATCTGTGCCAAGAAAAAGCATGTGCTCAAGGAAGTGAGCCAACCCTTCGCGGTCAGATGGATCGCAAAAGTGACCGACGTTAACGGTTAACGCGGCGGCACTGCGCGGCGCTTGTGCGTCTTCGATGAGCAAGACACGTAATCCATTGTCGAGTGTGAGGTGGCGATAGCCACGTTGATCGTTTGGACTGATTTGCACAAAGCACCTCCAGTGATGAGGTCTTAATTATGACTATCTAACCAAACTGAGGCAAACATCTGTGCGCTTTATCGTTCCAGAATGCGCGTTTCGCTGGTAGCATTATTTGGAAACTTTTAAATAAGCAGTATTCCTATGCGAATTTATATCATGCGCCATGGTGAGGCGCAGACCTTTGCCGCCACGGACGAAGAACGCGCGCTCACTGAGCGTGGAGAACAGCAATCGATTGAAATGGCGCGTTGGCTAGCTAACGAATTGCCAGATGGGAAGCTGGATATGGTGCTGGTTAGTCCATATCTTCGTGCGCAACAGACGTGGCAAGGGTGTTCAACCGTCTTGCCTAGCCCTAAACGTGTGCTGACAGAAGAAGGCATTACGCCTTACGGTGACAGCGAGCATGTAGCGTCTTATGTTCGCGCGCTGGCTGATGTGGAAAGCCCTGCATCTATATTGCTGGTATCACATTTACCGCTGGTGGGCTATCTGACTGCTGAGTTTGCGCCAGACATGCAGCCGCCTATGTTCCCAACATCCTCTATCTCATGTGTTGATTTCGACCCAGAAACCGGTGCGAGTGATGTGATGTGGCTTAAAACGCCAAGCCAATTGGAAGACTGCGCCTAACAGCATGAAAAAACGCCCGTGATGGGCGTTTTTTTGTAAGTACGGTTTGATGCTTTTGAGCTTACTTTTCTGGGATCTCAATCAGAACCAGCAAAGCTCCGTCGCCGCCAAACTCTAGAGGAGCTTGGTGGAACGCTAAAACGTCAGGGTGCTGAGCAAGCCAAAGTGGGGTCTTTTGCTTCAAAATGTGCTTGCCAATACCGTGCATCACACACGCACAGCTAATGTCTTCTTTTATGCACGCTGCAATCAACGCACCTAACTCGCGTTTGGCTTCCATCTGCGTCATACCATGCAGATCCAAAAACATATCCGGCACATAAACACCACGACGAAGGCGTTTCACTTCGTACTTAGACACGCCAGTGCGCGCGTATTGTGTTGGGCCATCTTCTTTCAACAGCGGCTCAAACTCATCCGAAAAATAGAATGTATGGTCTCTGACCGTCGAGTCTGACAGCTTCTTCTTAGATTGTTCTGTTGTCTGGCGTCTTGGCGGAGTTATGGTATCCTGCTGCAGTTTTTTAACGCCTTTCACCGCATCGCGGAACAATGAGAAATCATCGTCTGGGATCGGGGTATTCTTGCTCATAAGTCAATTCCAAATACTGATAGCTGCATTGTACTCAAAATACGCGCAATGTCTTGTTGTCGGATTTGGAATTGACCTATGCCGGATACGCCGAGAGCGATGCGCTGGGGTGAATCGGGCTAGTGGAGGCCATTTTGGATAAGATTATTGTTGATGAAGTTGTCAACGAGCTACGTACGCTGCAGGACATGCTGCGTTGGACGGTAAGTCGCTTTAACGCGGCAGGATTGTTTTACGGTCACGGAACGGACAATGCATGGGATGAAGCGGTACAACTGGTGTTGCCAACTTTGTATCTTCCTATCGATGTGCCTGCCGATGTTCGTGAATCTCGCCTGACCACCAGCGAGCGTCATCGCATTGTTGAGCGTGTTGTTCGTCGTATCAATGAGCGCACGCCAGTGGCTTACTTGACCAACAAAGCGTATTTCTGCGATTTGGAATTCTACGTCGATGAGCGTGTATTGGTGCCACGTTCACCAATCGGTGAGCTGATCCAAAACCAGTTCAGCCCAATGCTGCCAGTTGAACCACAGCGCATCATGGATCTGTGTACAGGTAGTGGTTGTATCGGTATCGCGTGTGCTTATGCCTTCCCAGAAGCAGAAGTGGATCTGGTAGATATTTCTACCGATGCGCTGGAAGTGGCGGAAATGAACATTCAAGAGCACGGTTTGGAGCAGCAAGTTTTCCCTATCCGTTCTGATTTGTTCCGCGACCTGCCTAAAGACAAATACGACCTGATCGTGTCTAACCCACCGTATGTGGATGAAGAAGACATGAACTCACTGCCAGACGAATTCCGTCACGAGCCAGAGCTTGGCTTGGCTGCGGGTAGCGACGGTCTGAAACTGATGCGTCGTATCATTGCTAACGCACCGGATTACCTGACAGAAGACGGCGTGCTTATCTGTGAAGTGGGCAACTCTATGGTTCACGTTCAAGAACAATACCCACACGTTCCATTGACGTGGCTGGAATTTGAAAACGGCGGTCACGGCGTGTTCATGATGACTTACCAAGACTTGGTAAGTGTTGCTGACGAATTTTCTATCTACAAAGACTAAGCAACGAAAGACGCAGTCACCCTGACGTTTTGCAGAGTTTAAAAGGCCGAAAATACCCATTTCGGCCTTTTTTATTTTTACCGTTCGTATTTTTCTCTTCTTGTCGATATTCAGCCTTTTACACAAAGAGTTGGAAAGCACCGCCTTAAAAAATTTTTGCTTCTCTGAGCTGGTTATGTTTCATTAACCTGAAGCAGTAGTGCCGCAGAAGAAGAGACAGAGGAAGTAATGGCAGGCAACACAATAGGTCAGGTTTTTAGAGTTACCACCTTTGGTGAAAGTCATGGAGTGGCTTTAGGGTGTATCGTTGACGGGTGTCCTCCGGGACTGGAAATTTCAGAAGCTGACTTGCAGGTAGATTTGGATCGTCGCCGTCCAGGCACATCAAAATACACCACGCAGCGTCGTGAACCAGATGAAGTCCGTTTCCTTTCTGGCGTGTTTGAGGGTAAAACCACAGGTACCTCAATCGGTCTGATGATTGAAAATACAGACCAGCGCTCACAAGACTATTCAAAGATTGCCGATCGCTTCCGCCCGGGGCATGCAGACTATACCTACCACCAAAAATACGGTCATCGTGATTATCGTGGTGGCGGCCGTTCATCTGCGCGTGAAACCGCAATGCGCGTTGCTGCTGGGGCCATCGCCAAGAAATACCTCAAGCAGGAATACGGCATTGAAGTGCGCTGCTATCTCTCTCAAATGGGCGATGTCACCATTGATAACGTCGATTGGGATCAAGTCGAGCAAAACCCGTTCTTTTGCCCAGATGCGAGCAAACTCGATGCGCTGGATGAGCTGATCCGTAACCTAAAAAAAGAAGGTGACTCGATCGGAGCCAAACTTACCGTGGTAGCGAACAACGTACCGGTCGGTTTAGGTGAGCCCGTGTTCGACCGTTTGGATGCCGACATTGCTTACGCTCTGATGGGTATTAACGCTGTAAAAGGTGTTGAGATTGGTGATGGGTTTGATGTGGTCAATCAGCGCGGCAGCGAACACCGTGATGAGCTGACGCCGAGTGGCTTCAAGTCCAACCACGCGGGTGGCATCCTGGGCGGCATTTCGTCAGGCCAAGAGATCGTGGCGCATTTGGCACTTAAGCCAACCTCAAGCATTACAGTGCCGGGTGAAACCATCAATGTGGATGGTGAAACCGTGGATGTGGTAACGCGTGGTCGTCATGACCCATGCGTGGGCATTCGCGCAGTGCCAATCGCTGAAGCTATGGTCGCGATTGTGTTGATGGATCACCTGCTGCGCCATCGTGCTCAGAATGCAGGTGTAGAAACCGCGACGCCAAAAATTTAAGTTTGAGCACAGATAGAAATAACAAAGGCCAGCAAGATGCTGGCCTTTTTGTGTTTGTTACTGCGGGCTGAAACTTACTTCGCCTCGGCCTTTTTAGGTTCGTCGTCTGATTCGAAGCTAAACACAGGTAAGCTCCAACCAAAACGCACGGCACTCATTCGAAAAACAAAACCAACAATCAGCGTAGAAATGGTCGCATAGGTTTCATTAATGCCAATTTGCGCGCCGTAGGTCATCAATACCCAATACATGCCGCCGGATAAAAATGCCACGGAGGCATAAAGTTCTTTGTGCAGCACCATAGGTTGACGCCGACACAAAAGATCGCGCAATAAACCACCGAACACACCTGTGACTAAGGCTGATACCACGCAGATCAGCGGTGAAAGGCCCATGTCCATGCCGACACGACAGCCGATGATGCTGAATGCGATAAGTCCTAGTGAATCCAGACCGACAAACAGTTTGTGGTTGCGATGAACCAAGATGCCATCCAGGTCGTGATAATGCCTGCTACGCACACAATGACTAAATAGTGCGGGTTCGCCACCCAACCTAATGGGTAGTGACCCAATAAAATGTCGCGTACCGTTCCGCCGCCAATGGCCGTGCAACTGGCCACCAGCATGACGCCGAACCAGTCCATATTTCTGCGGCCAGCCGCGAGCGCACCAGTCATGGCTTCTGCGGTGATACCTATGATGTAAAGTGTGGACAACAACATTTTCTATTCAGTGAGTTACATAAGATTGACGAATTACCCGCGATTGTATGTGTGATAAATCTCACAAACCAATGAAAGCTTGTGAACTCACGCATGAATTCGATTCATGCTTAAAGGCGGATAAATCACCATTAAAGCGACTTTTTCCTGCGACAAGCCTCTGTGGGATGGGTAAAATGCCTCTCGACCTAATTTGTTGTTACTGATTTTTTACATTTACTTCCATGCACCACGACTACAACGACCTAATTTCTGTCTTTAATCAGACTTTTATCGACACCTTCAATACAGAACTGCTGCTGGGTGGTGATGAACCAATCTATTTGCCTGCTGATGAGGAGCATGCCAAGCATCGCATCATTTTTGCGCGTGGTTTTTATGCCTCGGCACTTCACGAAGTGGCGCACTGGTGCATTGCTGGGCCTGAGCGTCGTTTATTGGAAGACTACGGCTACTGGTATCAGCCGGATGGCCGTGACGAAACAACACAAATGGAATTTGAAAAGGTAGAGATTAAACCTCAGGCTGTGGAATGGATTCTGTCGGCAAGCTGCGGCTTTCGTTTTCAGGTAAGCTGTGACAACTTAAATGGAAACTTTGAACCTGATCGCCCTGCGTTTACCCCGAAAGTGCGTGAACAGGTATTGGCGTATTTGGATGGCAGCATGCCAGAGCGTGCGAAGGCCTATTCAGATGCCCTGAGAACGTTTTATAATCTGCCCCCTTTGACTGCAGCAAACTTTGACGCTTGAGAGAAAAACATGATCCAAGACTATGAAGAAAAGATCCTCGATCTGATTGATGCCATGGTAGAAACCGCATCTGACGATGAGCTGTTTGCAAGCGGTTACCTGCGTGGCCACATTTCACTGGCGGCTGCAGACTGTGAGCAGGAAGGCATTGATGATATCGAGTCGCTGAAAATCCGCGTTGACGGCAGCCTGAAAGACAATGCGAACGAATTGAATCCGGCTGACCAAGCCTTGGTAGCGAACTTGTGGTCTTCACTGCAAGCACAAGCAAACTAAGCGACGGTTGGCTTGAAACAAAAAAGGCACTGATGAACAGTGCCTTTTTTTGTATCTTGTTTTCCTACTACAGAGCTTTACCCTTCAGTAGTTTTCTCACCCACATGCGTCCGGGGTGAAGGGCATCCAATACATCAACAGGCAAAGGCAATGGGTCACCACAAATTTGCGATGCCATCAGCTCACCAAGAATCGGCGCAGACGTTAAACCGCGAGAACCCAGTGCCAACAGGCTGTAAAGGTTAGGGTAGACCGGTACGTCAGCAGCATTGTCCTGATTGTGCTTCAAGTCTGCATAAACCGTTGTTAGCTCATCATACACACACACATCACCCACATACGGCAAATGGTCGCGACTTGCACAGCGGATGCCTACACGGCCTGCACCATGGTCAGTATCAATCGCACTTGGCCACTCTGCTGGAATACAGTCAATCAGGCGTTGTCGGTTCTCAACTTGATCGTCCATGCGAAAATCCATCGACACATCGTTACGGCTGTAAGTGGCACCAATACAATGCGTGTCATTTTTCGGGTTCACAGGTGTGAGGTAACCGTCGTAGCAAAGGACAGTCTTGAGTTTTTTCAGTGCAGGCGTGGTGTTGATATGGCTGACCTGACCACGCACGGCATAGGCTGGAATTGGGGCGGTTTGTTCAAACGCCGTGAACTTATGACCGTTAGCAATGACCACGGTAGCGTGTTCAAACGTTTCGTTTGCTGATTTCAAACTCCAAGCACTTTCATTACGTTCAATTTCTGTAATTTCGGTGTTGTAGTGACAAGTCAGCAGGCCTGTTTCTTCTGCTAATGCAATCAGGCCTTGAGTCAGTTGCTGAGGGCAAAGCCAGCCACCCATCGGGTAGGAAACTCCGCCATGTCCGGTCTCAATGTCAGTAACATCTGCGGTTTGTTCCTTGGTCAGGCTGGTAATGATTGCTTCTGGGAAGCCGCCAGTGAGCATTTTTGCCAGTTTATCGGCACTTTTCTCATCCCAACCCAGTTGCGTCACGCCGCACCAGTCATGGTCAAAATCAATCTTGGTTGCCGCCTGCTCGACAAACTGACGAGAGAACACAAAAGCCGGCGCGAAAAAGCGCGACAATGCATCATTGTTGCCGTTTAGTAGCGGATAGACTGCGCCTTGACGATTACCAGAGGCTGCTTGGCCCGGTTTATCGTGCTCGCAGTAAAGGGAAACACGCTTGCCGCGACGTACTAGAGACAGGGCTAGCGTGGCACTTGCTACACCGCCACCAATGATAGCAACGTCATTGCTGTCGTCAGACGAAACACGTTTGTACCACGGTGCTTGCTGGATAGCTTGGTTGCGCTCTTCCATGGTGCCGACAATCATGTCACGCTTGGTGCCATAGCCTTTGGCTTTTTTCATGGCAAAGCCAGCATCAATTAGGCCGCGACGCACAAACCCTGCTGCGGTAAAGGTTGCGACAGTACAGTCATTTCTGGCAAGTCGCGCCATGCCGTTGAATAGCTCTTGGCTCCACATTTCTGGGTTTTTGCTGGGTGCAAAACCATCAAGGAACCAACAATCCACGATACCGTCATCAGAGGTCCACACTTGTGGCATACAGTCTTTGATGTCACCAAACCACAAATCGAGCGTGATCATGCCATCAGCAAGAATGATGCGGTGGCAACCTGATACGGCCGCCGGGTAGTGGCGTCGAAACTCCGCCGCGAGGTCAGCTAGCTCAGGCCATGCTGCATGGGCTTTTTCTAAGTCAGACGCTGTAACGGGGAACTTCTCAAAGCTGATGAAGTGAAGCTGACGGGTTTGTGCTTCAGGGTGTGCTTCGCGAAAAGCGGCAAACCATTGCCACACGGCAAGGAGGTTAAGCCCGGTACCAAACCCTGTTTCAGCAATGACAAACCGGTCACGATTGAAGTGCTGCCAGCGGTCAGGTAGCTGATTTTGTGCTAAAAACACGTAACGCGTTTCTTCCAAACCATTGGCATTTGAGAAATACACATCGTCAAAGTTATCTGACACAGGTGTGCCGACATCATTCCAATGGATTTGGGCGTGTTCTATGCGAGGTGGGGTCACGGGCCTTACCTTAAATTGTTAGCATCTGTTTCTAGGCGCGGATTCTAACGCCAATTTACGTTGAGATACAGAATCGCAGGCCACGGAATGCGGGGCGAGAGCAGCGTGACCCAAATCTCAGCGTACAAGTGTACACAGGAAAGCTGACCACTTTGCTGATTTAAAACCGCTATCATCGGGGCGAACTCGAATTGTAGGAACAAAAGATGAAACGAGCCGTAATCACAGGTATGGGAATTGTTTCCAGCATCGGTAACAACGTTAAAGAAGTGCTGGAGTCGTTAAAGTCGGGCAAATCAGGGATTAGCTTTTCCCAGCAATTCGCAGACATGAAGCTTCGCAGCAACGTCTGGGGTGATTTAAAGCTAAATCCAGCCGATCACATCGATCGTAAAAAGTTTCGTTTTATGGGCGATGCCGCAGGCTTCGCTTATCTGTCAATGGAGCAGGCTATTGCAGACGCTGGCCTGACCGAAGACCAAGTTTCAAATGATCGTACTGGCCTGGTAGCAGGTTCTGGTGGTGCGTCATCTATCAACCAAGTTGCAGCGACAGACACTCTGCGTGAGAAAGGCGTGAAGCGCGTAGGCCCTTACATGGTGCCACGTACTATGTCTTCTACTGTTTCTGCATGTCTGGCAACGCCATTCAAAATCCGCGGTGTTAACTACACCATGAGCTCTGCATGTGCGACGTCTGCACATTGTATCGGCCACGCGGTTGAACTGATCCAACTGGGCAAACAAGATGTTGTTTTCGCAGGTGGTGGTGAAGAACTGGATTGGTCACTGACTATGATGTTTGACGCAATGGGCGCGCTGTCGACTAAGTACAACGACAACCCAGAAAAAGCGTCTCGTACCTACGATGCGGACCGTGACGGTTTCGTTATCTCTGGTGGTGGCGGCATGATGGTTATCGAAGAGCTTGAGCATGCACTGGCACGCGGCGCGAAAATCTACGGTGAAATCGTAGGTTATGGCGCAACGTCTGACGGCTACGACATGGTTGCACCGTCTGGTGAAGGCGCAATCCGTTGTATGAAGATGGCGATGCAAGACGTAGACAGCATTGACTACATCAACACCCACGGTACATCCACACCAGTAGGTGACGTGAAAGAATTGGGTGCGATTCAGGAAGTGTTCGGCAACAACAGCCCAGCAATTTCTGCAACCAAAGCGATGACTGGTCACGCACTGGGTGCGGCAGGTGTTCACGAAGCGATTTACTCCACCATCATGCTGGATAACAACTTCGTAGCGCCAAGCATCAACATCGAAAACCTAGATTCAGCAGCGGAAGGTTTGGACATTGTGACTGAAACCCGTGAAGTAGAACTGAAGACAGTGATGTCTAACAGCTTCGGTTTCGGTGGCACCAACGCCACGCTGGTGATCAAGAAATACGAGGGATAAGCGTAAGGGGCTAACAGCCACCTTTTGTCCCCTGAGTTTTCCGGGACGTTGGCTCTAAGCCTTCAACAGACGCGGGTTGAGTTCGATGAGAGCCGAGTTCAACCTTTCAGATCCTGGATTTTACCCGGCTTCGGCCGGGTTTTTTCGTTTTAAGTCATGCCGAAAAGCGTCACAATAGAGGCATTGATGTACGTGCAGAGATAACAGCGTGAATATTCTGATTGATGAAAATATGCCGTATGCCGCTGACCTGTTCAGCCGCTTGGGAACCGTAACCGCAAAATCCGGACGTGATTTGACTGCCGATGACTTGGTGGATGTTGATGCTTTGATGATCCGCTCGGTCACGAAAGTGAACGAAGCCTTGTTGGCAAAAGCGAACCGCCTAAAGTTCGTAGGCACAGCAACAGCGGGTACCGACCATGTTGATGCTGACTTGCTGGCAAGCAAAGGTATCTTCTTTACCGCCGCACCGGGTTGTAACAAGGTAGGCGTTGCTGAGTATGTGATCAGTGCGTTGTTGGTACTTGGCCAGCAACAAGGTTTCGAGCTGACTAACCGCAAAGTCGGCGTTGTCGGCGCGGGTCAGGTGGGTTCTTATCTATCAAAATGTCTTTCGGCATTGAGTATTCCGCACCTTCTTTGTGATCCACTGAAAGAAGCTGAAGGTGACAAGCGCGAATTTCACCCACTGAGCACACTGCTGGCTGAGTGTGATGTGATTACGCTGCATACCCCACTGACGAAAGCAGGTGAACACCCGACGCATCATCTAATCAGTGAAAAAGAGCTGGCAGCACTTAAACCTAACAGCATCCTGATCAATGCGGCGCGCGGCCCAGTGGTGAGCAATGATGCGCTGAAAGCGGCATTAAAGACGCAGCAGCTAACTGCTGTACTGGACGTGTTTGAGTTTGAGCCTGAAGTCGACCTAGAGCTTTTGCCATTGCTCGCATTTGCGACGCCGCATGTGGCGGGGTATGGCCTTGAAGGTAAAGCACGTGGCACCACCATGATTTACAACGCCTACTGCGATTTCCTCAATAATGGTGAAGCACACGTCGACGCCTCATCGCTGCTGCCAACGGCACCAATCCCACATGTTTCTCTCAGTAAGAAATGGGACACGGCAGACCTGATGGCACTTTGTCAGCTTATCTACGACGTTCGCCGTGATGACGCAGAGTTTCGCCGAGAGATGGTAGATCTCAATAATCAACGCGCAACCTTTGACCGCTTGCGTAAGAATTATTGGGACAGACGCGAGTACAGTGCAATTACAGTAGCGGGACAACCTGACTTTGGGTTAGAGTCGCTCGCTAATTTAGGTTTTACCGTAGAGGAACAATCATGACACAAGAATTTGATGTGGCTTACGATGTCGCTGTTTTAGGTGCTACTGGCGCTGTTGGCCGCACCATTATCGAGGTGTTGGAAGAGCGTAAATTCCCAGTGCGCACCCTGCATTTGCTGGCGAGTGAGCGCAGTGCCGGTGAAACCATTCGTTTTAACGGCAAAAGCGTGCGCGTTAAAAACGTAGAAGATTTTGATTGGAGCCAGGTGCAAATTGCACTGTTCTCAGCGGGTTCAGAAGCATCTGACCGTTGGGCACCAATCGCAGCCGATGAAGGCGTTGTAGTCATCGACAACACCTCGCGCTTCCGCTACGACTTTGATGTTCCTCTTGTCGTGCCTGAAGTTAACCCAGAAGCGATTGCAGATTTCCGCAACCGTAACATCATCGCTAACCCGAATTGCTCAACCATCCAAATGTTGGTGGCGTTGAAGCCAATTTACGATGCAGCAGGTATCGAGCGCATTAACGTCGCGACCTACCAATCAGTATCAGGTACCGGTAAGAAAGGTATCGATGAGCTGGCGGGTCAAACCGTGAAACTGCTGAACAGCCAAGAAGCAGAGCCAAGTGCGTACAAAAAGCAGATCGCGTTTAACTGTCTGCCACACATCGATCAGTTCATGGATAACGGCTACACCAAAGAAGAAATGAAAATGGTGTGGGAAACGCAAAAAATCCTTGGTGATGAAAGCGTTGCGGTTAACCCGACCTGCGTGCGCGTGCCTGTGTTCTATGGGCACGCAGAAGCCGTGCACATCGAATGTCAGCAACCGATAGATGCAACAGAAGCGATGGATATTCTGGCTCGCACTGAAGGCGTGGAAGTGTTCTACGGTGAAGACTATCCAACCCAAGTGAAAGAAGCGACAGGCAAAGACCACGTTATGGTTGGCCGTGTGCGTAACGACATCAGCCATCCAAACGGTTTGAACATGTGGATCGTTGCGGACAACGTTCGTAAAGGCGCAGCCACCAACTCTGTTCAAATCGCAGAAGTTCTGATCCGCGATTATCTGTAAGAAATCCCAATGAAAAACCGGCATCACGTGACGTGGTGCCGGTTCTTTGATCACAAAACACAGTTTTAACTCTCCACACTACAGTTTTCCTCTGCCCTTCCGATATAGTTAGGGAAATAACCAGTATTATCAGTTTCAGTGAATTTTTGGTCTGAAAATTGCTGCGATTGAGAAAAGCCTATTTCTGCCATAGGGGAATGCGGGCAGTGTCTGACCCAGATTTTAACAACACCATGACGCGACAATTCTTTTCATCTTTTTCTGGCCGTCGTATCGGCAAAACACTTGTCGTCTCTTCATTATTGCTGAGCCTTGCCGCGACCTTCTCTGTGCAGTCGGCGATTCGTATTCTTGGTCCGCAAGATGAGTCTCCATCGCCAAATGCGGTGCAGCCTCTGTCTCAGTCTACTCAACCGACATCGACGGCAAATCGTCGCCAGGCTGTTGGCCCTACACGAGATTCCGATACCCTTTGGTCGATTGCGAACAATTACAAACCAAGCAATGCGGTGACGGTTTATCAGACGCTAGGGGCGATTTACCGCTTAAACCCTGCCGCATTTGAAGACAACAATATTCATGGTCTGATCCCAGGCAGTACGCTGTTGATGCCAACAGTGTCAGAAATCCGACGCGAAAGCACCGACGACGTTGCGCAGCGTCTGCAAATTGACCAAGCACGAAAAGACTCGCTTCGTCGTGTGGACAATCGTCCACTGAGCCAACAAGTTACCGCTCCTGCTCCACAACCCGTTCAACCTGCGCCAGCGCCTGTAGTACCTGCACCTGCGTCAGTAAAAGAAGCGAAGGTTGAGCCGGCAAAACCTGAACCTAAAGAGGCAATGGCAGAAGAAAAAGCCATGATGCCGAAAGAGGAGATGGCAAAGACAGATTCAGAAATGATGAAAGACGGCGCGGAAATGACACCGCCTAAGCCAGACATGGCTGCCGTTCAAAATCAAATCAACGAATCCGATCTTCAAATGGGCAAATTGGTTGAAAGCAACCACATCCTGAAGATCCGTTTGGCAGAAGTGCAAAACGAACTGGCGGCACTGAAAGACCAAATGACCGCTGACGAGGAATTGACGGGCGAAATTCGCGAGTTCCTTGAAATGCAGCGCATGCGCCAAGCGCAAATGCAAATGAAAGAGCCGACTTTCATGGAATCGCTTATCGCGAGCCCATTGATGTTGGCAACCGTCGCGATCATTCCTGCACTATTGATTATCGGTGCTGCGGCATTCTTTATCATGCGTCGTCGTAAAGATGACGACGTAGAAGAGCCGGAAGGAATCGACAGTGAAATGCCGGATGACATGCCAGTCATCATGGTACCAGAACCGGGTGATGACACTGACGAACTCATTCTTGAAGATGACGAACTCGAAGTCACAGAAGACACCGATGCGGATGAGCTCTTCGGTGATGAGAGCCTGTTTGATTCTGAGCTGGATGACATCAACCTGTCTGATTCTCTTGAGTTGTCCGAAGAGCCAGAAGAAGGTGGCTTGGATCTGGATGCGGATACTGACTTTGGCACCGACACTGACCTTGCAGCCTCGCTTGATGATTTCGATACCTCAACCGACTTGGATGTTGAGGCAAGTACTGACGGTGCAATTGGTCTGGAAGACATGGAGCGCGCGCTCGATGAGATGTCGGCCTCGCCAGATGAGTCAGAACTAAGCCCGGACGAAGCGTTGGCTGCGATGTGGGAACAGTCGCTGAGCGGCGGCGGTGATGATGACGTCGATGACATTGATGCGCTGCTAAACGCTGAGCAGGGGGCTCCGGAAGAAGAAAAGGAGTCCGTAGCTGACGTTGAGGCGTCTGAATCAGAGCCAGATACTAATGAAGCTCTGTTCGATAAAGTTTTAGAAGATGAACCAGAAGTTGACCTGACCCAAGACATTGATTTGTCAGATGACGACGACGTGTCTGATGACAATGCCGCGATGCTGGATGACCTGCTTGGTGAAGATGTCGATCTTATTGATGACGATTTCCTCAACGAAAAAGAAGAGGAAAACCTAGGTGAGACCGACGCGCTGCTTGATGAACTGTTTGATGGTGAGCAGCTTGATGAAGACGGCAATACGGTTGAACCAGAAGCCAAAGATGATACTGATGACTTGTCATTGGATGCGCTTCAAGACGAAGACATTACCGACACAGATGCGCTGCTTGATGAGTTCTTAAATGATGACGATGCAGATCCGTTGGATGAGTCAGCGTTACTGGATGAATCTATCGATGACGATGACTTGCTCGAAGAGGTTGTCGGTCAGCAGGAAGATGACAGTGAAGTCGATTTAGGCGAAACCGATGCCTTGCTAGATGACTTGCTCGGCGATGGTGATGAGGACGACGAGACAGCACTGCTTAATGACGTCGAAGACGAAGACTTATTAGGTGAAGACCTTCTCTCCCTTGAAGACGACATCTTATCAGAAGAGCCTGCGGAGACTTCCGCCGATGCAGACTTTGACGATTTACTGGGTGAAGAGACACAGCAAGCAGAGCTGGATGACCTCGAAAGCCTGCTAGAAGAGGCAGACAGTGAGCTGCAATCTGAGCCTGAAGCAGAAGACATTGCCAATCTAGACGAACTCGATGATATCAGCCTCGACGATGACATGGCTGAACTTGAGTCGCTGATTGATGAAGCTCCAACCAATGAGATTGAAGAACCAGAGGCTTCTGACGATGACATGGCATTGTTGGATGAAGCACTGGAAAGTGATGAAGAGCTCTCTCCTGAATCGTCAATGGAAGACGTGCAGGACATTTCTGCAAGCGAAGAGTCGGATGATGTCGCTGACGATAACGTAGACGCTTCAAACGAAGAGCTGGACTTGCTCGACAGTTTGCTGGACGAACAAGCTGACGACAGTGACGCATTAGAGCAAGCAGTAGAATCTGTTGCAGAGTCTGAAGGCGATCTTGCAGAGGCTGAGCAGCCTGAAGTTGCGGAAGACATTGCAGATGATCTGGCGGCGTTCGTCGATGAGCCAACGGCAGACAGTGCAGAGCTAGACATTCCAGATGCAGAAGAAAGCCCAGAAGGTGTAAGTGCCGAAACCGAAGCGGCTGAAGAGTCACCGGCTGTCGAAGCCGACGCTGCTGACGAGATTGAAGACGAGATTCTCGAACAGCCTGAGCCTGAAGACGCTTTCGAGCCAGAGGCGGCCGTTGACGACATTGAGCATGCTGAAGAACCTGTCGCAGAGGTCGAAGCGTCAGACACTGATACACCAGAAGCAGAAGCTTTATCAGAAGATGATTCAGCAGAAGATGATGAACTGCTAGATCTCTCGTCATTGCCAGAGTATGACGAAGAAGCGGCAATGGCTGACATCGACCTTGAGCCAGCACCTATCGAAGAGATGGATGACTACGAGGACGATGGTGCAGATGACGAGCCGCTGGATCTCAATAATCTGCCTGAGTACACAGAGGAAGATGCTGCAGCCGAATTTGATGTTCAGCCTGAAAATGACGCTCAGTCTCCTGAGGATGAGTCAGAAACAGAAGCATTCAACACGGACGATCTGGCTGACGAAGAGCTGGCCGAGCTAGATACTGAATTAGATGCGCAAGAGGCTAATTCACCAGAGCTTGAAGAAGAACCAGAAAACGTCTTTACCGCGACTGAGCCAAACACCTTGGCGTTCCCGAAAGTGGATGCGATCAGCTTAGATGACCTGGGTGAGTTTGATGAAGACGACGCGTTAGATGCGGCGATGGAAGAGCAACGTGAGCTGGAAGAAGGCATTCCAGAAAGCGAACGTTCGCGCTTCACACAAGAAACGCCGCCGCAATCAGCAGGTTTCCGCGCCGCTGAGTTAGATGACATTGCTGACCTTGAAGACGACGCGCACCAAGTCGCGGGTCTGAATATGGACGCGTTGCTTTCTGAGCCTCTGGAAGACGAGCAACTTGGTCTCGGTGATTTTGAGACCGAAGAACTGGATATCCCAGAAGATGAAAGCGGCATCTGGAGTGCGGAAGTTGAGCCAGAACCAGAGCTTGAAAGCGAAGATTGGTCTGAGCAACCAGAAGTGCTTGGTGATGACATCAAGTCAATGGAGCTTGAAGCTGATCTCGAAGGGCTTTTGGAAGACGCTGAAAGTGAGCTGATCGAAGAGTCTACGTCAGACAAAAACTACATCAGCATCGAAGAACTGATGAAAGATGACGGCGTTGAACAAGAAGACCCAGATTCGCTGAAAATGGACTTGGATGTGGGCTTGGAAGACTTCCCAGATGTGTTGAGTGATATCCAACATGCAGATGTCGACAGCAGTGGCGAGTCGGCGATGCAGATGGATTTGGCAAAAGCTATCTGGAAATGAACGATGTCGATGGTGCCTTGCAATTGCTGGAGAAAGTGATGCAAGGTGATGATTCGCAACTGAAAGATGAAGCACGAAAACTCATCGAAAACCTCAACTAGCGAAGAAACACAAAAATGGCGGGAGTTATCCCGCCATTTTTTTGACCATCGTATTTGAGGAAGTGACGGCGAATGTGGTCAAACCCTGCACCTCATCGTCTTTTGTGTATATAATGCGCCGCTCTAAATAACCGCATAGAAAGACAGAGACAACAAAATGAGAATTGCCCTGGGTGTTGAATATGATGGCTCGAAGTATTACGGCTGGCAAAGACAGCGTGAAGTACCCAGCGTGCAGGAACATCTCGAAAAAGCCCTGTCTAAAATTGCAAATCAGCCAATCGAAGTGCAGTGTGCTGGTCGCACTGATGCAGGCGTACACGGCACCGGACAAGTTGTTCACTTTGATGTAGATGGTTCACGCCCACTTCGTGCGTGGACCATGGGCGTGAATACTCATCTGCCTGATAACATTGCCGTGCGCTGGGCGAAAGAAGTGCCTGAGGAGTTCCATGCGCGCTTCTCGGCAACTGCGCGCCGCTACCGCTACGTGATTTACAATAATAACCTGCGCCCAGGTATCCTTCGCCACGGCGTCAGCCATTACCACTGTGATCTCGATGAGACCTTGATGCATGAGGCGGGACAGTACCTGCTAGGTGAGAACGACTTTACCTCGTTCCGAGCGGCGCAGTGTCAGTCAAACACGCCATGGCGCAATATTCATCACTTAAATGTGACTCGTCAGGGGCGTTTTGTGATCATTGATATTAAAGCCAATGCTTTTGTGCATCACATGGTGAGAAATATCACCGGTAGTTTGATTGCTGTCGGTAGCAAAGAACAAAAGCCTGAGTGGGTGAAATGGCTGCTTGAAGCGCGTGATCGCAACCTTGCGGCCGCAACGGCCAAGGCCGAGGGTCTGTACTTGGTTGAAGTCGATTACCCTGCTGAGTTTGATTTGCCTTCTTCTCCGGTAGGACCACTGTTCCTGCCAGATGAGCAACTCTAAGTTATACAGAACGGAGGAGGGCATAACTTGTGAAGTAAATGCGGCAAACAATAGGTAGTACCAGTTTTTTGTCCACAGTCTTTATGAGTTGTGTTTTAATCCTCCGTTGAATTCGTAGATATTTAGGCCACTTGCCTTTGTAAAGATGCTGAAGTTGTCAGCACAATCAAAAAAACAGGCAAGTGCTCCAATAGAAAAGGTCGTTCATGAGCTGGCTTGAAAAAATTCTGACAAAAAGCAACATCGGTTCTTCACGTAAAGCCTCTATTCCAGAGGGTGTATGGACGAAGTGTACGTCCTGTGAGCAGGTGCTTTATCACGCTGAACTTGAGCGTAACCTACATGTGTGTCCAAAGTGTGACCATCACATGCGTATGAGCGCACGTGCGCGCCTAGAGACCTTCCTAGATGAGGGTGAGCGCGTTGAGCTGGCAGGTGATCTTGAGCCAAAAGATCTGCTGAAGTTCCGTGACTCGAAAAAATACAAAGACCGTTTGTCTTCAGCGCAGAAGGCGAGCGGTGAGAAAGACGCACTGGTTGTAATGAAAGGCGAGCTGCTGGGTATGCCAGTGGTTGCTTGTGCCTTCGAGTTTTCCTTCATGGGCGGCTCAATGGGTGCCGTTGTCGGTGCGCGATTCGTCCGTGCTGTTGAAGCAGCGATGGAAAACAACTGTGGTCTGGTCTGTTTCTCAGCCAGTGGCGGTGCACGTATGCAAGAGGCACTAATGTCTCTGATGCAAATGGCGAAAACCAGTGCGGCACTTGAGCGTTTGTCTGAAAAAGGCTTGCCGTTCATTTCTGTACTGACGGACCCAACCTTCGGTGGTGTGACAGCAAGCTTTGCAATGCTGGGTGACATTAACGTGGGCGAGCCCAAAGCACTGATCGGTTTTGCTGGTCAACGTGTTATCGAACAAACGGTTCGTGAGAAGCTGCCAGAAGGCTTCCAACGCAGTGAGTTCCTGCTGGAGCATGGTGCAATCGACATGATTGTTGACCGCCGTGAAATGCGTCAGCGTCTTGGTGGTTTGTTGGCAAAAATGACCAATCATGCGTCTCCGCTGGTAGTGTCAGTAGACAAGCCTCTGGAAGGCGAAGTGATTGAAGCTGAGCTTGTAGATGGCAACGAGTAATTGATTCCGTCTCGTCACAGTAAAAGAGCACCTTATCTGTGCTAGTTCAGGTGAGGTCTGACACTTCAATTTGAAAAGAAGAGAGTTACCCACGTTGATTAAGGTGCTGAATCTTGATCAAAGTGGGTAACTGACATGCTTCACACCAGCAATCCAACCATAAGCATAAAACTGACCCTATAAGTCTCGGAGAAGTGCTCCGTGATGTCTCAAAAACCTATCGAGTGTCTCCGTAGAACTATCTATCGCTAACAAGCGTGAGAAACTGGTGGCGTTTAGGCTTTGATCAATAAAAACCGAAGAACGCTCAACGTGGAAAATCATGTTTATTCGACAAAGGAACCCTTTTTCGTCTATGCAGTGGAATGTCCATCAAATTGGTAAGTGAGAATAAGTGACGACCAGAGGAAAGGAATCTTTATTTCAGCAAGTGCTGTTTTCGTTGTTTGGCAAACTCTCTTAATGATGAGGTCTTTCCTTACTTAGAGTTTGAAGTGCTATCGTTGTCGCTTATCTTCAAAGATAGAGGCAATTGAATATAGGATAGTTTAGTGTTGTTGCCTGAGTGAGCAGTGACATAGACCACACGAAAACAAAAGTGATGTCGTCTCTAGACATCCGCGGACGCTTCCACAAACTCAAGCCCTACTAAGGCATTTTCAGTAAAAAACGCTACACGAATTAGACGAGTTTCAGAAAGAACCATGCGTGACTCAAAGGCGGATATTGTCACGGGCTGTACACTAATGTAAGGGAAATGATCTGGGTAGAGGACAATCCCACCCAGATAGAACTTGATAATACTACTAAGAGTGCGTGGCTATCAGGTAAGATTTGAACGACTGCACAGTCGAGTAGTAACAGACATTCATACAAACCACATTGATAACATTGAGTCCAAAGTTATTTCTTCCTATAAAAACAGCGATCTAAGGCATTAATACGTTCAAAAAACTTTGTTTCGAAGTCATTCTGTTTAAACCACTCTAATGGAAGTGCACTGTTATTAAATGTATCGTGGCGAGTCCATTCACAAGGGATAAAAAGATAGTCAGAATCTTTAATTGAAAGTGGGAATAAGCTTACTTCAGCTTTATCTTTTAAAAGTGCCATTCCAAGTTCATCAGTTACAACATTTTTGCCTAACTGCACCTTAGATTCAACATCACTTCTAATGTCATACCCGGTAGGCAAGCCCATAACCAAGTGCTCGAAAGATATAAAGCTTTTTTGTTGCTCCTCAATTGATGGTAACCTTTTTGAAGTGATTTCAGAGTTATATATATATAGTGATAATATAACTGATGGGAATATTAGTAAAAATTTTGCTTTGGTTTTATATTTAGACATCCATTCTGAATATCCAACCGCACCAGAAAAAACCAAAATGGGGAAGTAGTAACTATGATAATGCGTTAACCAACCTACTTTTTCCGCCCCGCCAACATTTCCAATAATATTTGGAGACATAATAATAAATGATAGAAAAGCAAGTTTTAGATTGCCTAAACAAGCCAACAACAAAGGCAGACTAACAAGTATAAGCGTGAGTAAGTTGTCCCTAAAAGCGTCTAGTGAAAATCTAGAGTATAAATCTGTGAAGCTGGAAGGAAGGAAACTATCATAGTACTGATTACTTAGCATATATGTTTTTACTAAAAATGAGTAAAATAACATAGCACCTCCAATAATCAGATAAGGTGATATTTCTTTTGCACTACAGCTTTTCTTTGTATTAGTAAAAGGGAGTAATAGCATTATCCCACCACCAATTAGTGCAGCTCTCTCATTTAGTAAAATCACAATGATTGCTACACTAATGGTTGCTAAAATATTAACTCTAAAGTAAACCAAGTAGCATAGTATGAATCCGAATAATACAAAAAGTCTGTCAGGATAAAACTGCCCCATCAATGATCCTATAAAGACAGGTGACATTGCGACGACAAGAGTAAACAAACAGGCTGCAAGCCAATTTCGGCTAACTTTTAAAACAGTATACAAAGCACAGCAAAGTAATCCGCTATATGCACTTATATGCATTACAGAAAGAATCAAAGAGCTATCAAAGAGAGATATTAGTGGTGCCACTAAAAATAATAGCCAATATGCATGAAAGCTTAAAATGTTCCTTTCACTACTTTCTGGCTGGCTAAGCTCTGTATTTATTATTTCATTGAAAGGTATTGCAAAGTATACATTGTCAATAAAATGCTGAGTTGAAGAAAATACATTAGAGATAGCTCCACGACCTGCATGTATATTCTCGACTACTTGTTCGAATATGGCAGAGTCTGCACTTCTATTTGTTTGTATTGAGTCCTTTCCAATTGAGAAAATTAGTGTTATTGAACTTAATAACAAAATGGAAAATAAAAATATAAGTTTGCTATTGTTCGTCATTTTATTATAACCTGTTATCGTCTATCAATTATTTAAGCTCATTTGATAACTTTCTTCCCATACGTCTACCTTCCCTGATTGCGTAATTGGTTCCTCTGTCTTCTGGGTAAATTTGAGCCATAGAACAAATGTGCATTCCGGATTCTGGTCCAGTTTCTTCAGGAATAAGTTTGCTGTATTTTTTTTCTACAACAGGCTGCGACCATCGAGCTCGCCATAAATGATGCTTCCTTATCCAAGAAATATCAAATTCTGGAAACATTTTCTTTAAATAAGGGACTGAGTACTCTAATAGTTCATCAGAAGTCATTGAATATAAGTGATCAGTATGAGGTAGATACTTAGAAAGGTAAACGATATGATTTCCACCATAGTTCTCTGGTTTTTTGAAGTTTGTATGTTCAATAATACCAACAAATGGAAAGTCAGGATCATTAACGTTTAGCCAGTAGGTATTAGATAGAGACTTTTCTAATTCTAAAACAAGACATACATTACCTATGTAATTTATACGGTTGAGTGTTTCTAAATACTTTTTATCAGCCCATTCTTCAATCATTTTAGAGATTATTGGCAGTGCGGTTGTAAATACAACATTTTCAGTTTTTATGATTTCATCGCCAATACAGACTTGCCATTCGTTATTATTCTTTATTACGGATGATACTGGAGAATTTAGCCGAACTTCGCCGCCTAATTGTTGAATTTTTTCGCAAAGTGAGTTGGCTAAAGAAACGAACCCACCTGTATAATAGGCAAGTCTCTCTTCTCCTCCTTTACCACGACTTCCACCTCTAAGTTTGAGCTTATTCCAAAACCATACCGCTGAAACATCCTCGGCATAAGGTCCGAACTTGCCTTTCAATAAAGGCTCCCAAACAACTTTATATACGCTTTCACCACCTAACTCTTTGAGCCACTCTTTCGCCGTTTTATCTTCCAGGTCCATCCAGTTTTGGATACGTCTAGCTCTCAATGCGAGTAGCCCTAATCGTATTCTATCTGAAAGTTTTAGTGGGGAAAATTTTAACAAGTCTAAGGGGGTTGACAATTTGAAAAAATTGTTTGAATAGTACATCCCTGTGTTTGTAGGATTAATTTCAATATTTTCATTTAGCCCGAGCTCATCAATTAAGTTCATGACATCTAGATCATTAGTAAACCAATGATGATAAAATCGGTCTAACTTTTCGCCTGATACATCAAAAGAAGCCGCAAGGCCTCCAATCTCACTTTCAGACTCTAAGACTAATACGTCAATATTGTCCTTAGCCAGTTCGTAAGCAATGGATAGACCAGTAAATCCGCCACCAACTATTGTAACTTTATTTTTTTTGATATTTTTCACTACGACAATTTCCTAATTTCTGATGTACTCATGATTGGTTTGAAAATAAAACATAGGGCACCGACTATAGTAGGTGGTATCCATATTACGAGATGAAGTACTAGGGCATATACGGTAGCACTTATTTTGCTGTTTCCACCCATTGTCATTGCTTCTGACGTGAAATAGTCAAAGGTGCCAATGTAGCCAGGTGTGCTTGGAATGACAGTTGCTAATGTTCCAATGGGTAATGCTAACCAAGCTGCGAATGTGTTTGTTAATGTTGGTATGGCTAGAGCAACTAACCAGAAAACCAGCCCTTCGCATACCCAAGCAGCAGCGGACCATAAAATAAGCTTTACGGTAGTAGAGCCAGTTGAAACATAATCTAGTGCCAGAAATATCTTATTGAAAATTTCTTCCACTTTATTTCCCACGTCAACAGAAATTGATTTTAATACTGAAGTAATCACTCTAAATACTGGCTTAAAAACCTTTGGGAAGTTCAAAATAGCCACAATGATAACTCCGATCAAAATTAATCCCCAGCCTCCGATTCCAATTAAAGCTGAGTATTCTCCGTCTAGATAAGGAAGTATTATTCCAAGAATAGTAATCACCATCAATAGGTCTAACATCCTTTCAACTAAAAGAGTAGTAATTGAAGTAGACACGCTAATTTTCAGGTGCTTATTAAAGGCAAATGCTCTTATAATATCACCCAGGCGAAATGGAAGAATGTTATTCGCAGCGACACTAATAAACAGAGGGCTAAAACAGGCTTTCCATGTCAAAGACGGATTGTCATTTTTTAACATTACTCTCCATCTTTCGACTCGACAGGCATAGCCGAAAAAAAACATAACAATAGCTAAAACTATGTATACGAGGTCAATTTGATAAAATAGATCCACTAATTCATTGGTATCTATATCTTTTAAAAACAAAAATCCAAAAAGAGCAGCTGTGGAAATGCCAATAAGTGATTTATGCAGGTTTTTCACACTTTTTCACCATTGACTTCAAACTTATGACTGCCTTTCTGTTTGTCTGGGGAAATCTCAATTATTTCACTCACAATGTATAGAGGTCTGTCTTTTGACTCATTATAAATTCTACCAATATACTCACCAAGGATACCGATACAAACAAGCTGAACGCCACCAATAAACAGTATAGCGATAATTAAGGCAGTCCAACCCTCGACCCATGTATTCGTGAATAACCTTAGCGATAGGGCATAAAAGATACCAGCTAATGCCAAAGTGGCTGAAGTCATGCCCAACCCTATGGATAATTGCAATGGTTTAGTAGAAAACGACAAAATACCATCAGTTGCAAAGCGCAGCATTTTCTTTAGCGGATATTTACTTTCGCCAGCGTATCTTTCTTCTCGATTATAGGGGAGTGCAATTTGCTTAAAACCAACCCAACTTACCATTCCTCTAATAAAACGATCTTTTTCGGGCATGGATTTAAGTGCTTCAACAACGTTTCTTCCCATTAACCGAAAATCACCAGTATCCATCGGGATTGGAACATCCGAAAGTTTGTTCAATAACTTGTAAAATGCTCTAGCGGTAGTCAACTTGAATATTGATTCTCCTCGACGCTCCGCTCGTTGACCATAGACGACGTCGAAGCCTTCTTGCCATTTTACTATCATTTCATGGATAACTTCGGGTGGGTCTTGTAAATCTGCGTCAATTAGTATTACCGCATCCCCCTTCGATACTTCAATGCCTGCGGTAACAGCAACCTGATGACCAAAATTCCGAGCAAAGCAAACAACTCGAACTCTGCTATCTGCTTCTGCAAAGCGCCTCAAATGCTGCTTCGTATTGTCACTGCTGCCATCATCTACGAATATTAACTCAACATCCATTGCTTTTAACGAGCGATAAAACTGTTGCAATCGGTCATATGTTACGTCTATTACTTCTTGTTCGTTGTAGCAAGGAACGACAATCGATAAAAGCGTCCTGGTGCCTTGGTTATGAACCATTTTTCTGTAGTTATCCTTTTTTACGACTGCTCTTTATTCAGTCACTTATTTATCTTCTCGTAGTGATTTGGCCAGATGACCTGCGGCATTGTCGAAACGCTTGGAGCGTACAGATCTCTAGTCAATCCCAAATCAATTAATTTCTGGTTTTAATGTCTTGCTTTGTCGGCTAAGTATCCGTTTGGTACTGTACATAGGACGGCCAAGAGTTGGAACAATACCTATGCTTAATGTTGCTGAATCTCTCATTATACTAAAATTAATTCTCTTTAAGTATCTTCTTGTGTGGGACAAACGTTTCAAGTCCGAATTCGAGCCGAACTTATTTTAGGCCAAGAACCACCGCTACCTCACTTAGCTGCGATTGAAAAGGTTATTTGTCAAAGCAGTGAACTCGGTTTGCACCCATTAGCCGCAAGGTACTGTTTAAATCCAGTAGGTCCGGTTTTATGTGATTGAGAGGCGAAGTGAAGCTGCCATTTATTTTCGGTGAGGTTAGCCAGAGTAGCCATTCTGCGAGCGTTGAAGTTACAATGTTAGTTGTCTCAAACTCTATTTCTAAGAAAGCCACAGCATTTAAAAAGCAGCTTCAATCAAATTTCTGAGCGATACTTATGGACTCACTCTCACAAATAGCCTTATGGCACTCTTTGTCTTTTAGCTGATATGATTAAAGGATTACTTTCTACAGTAGATTACTGATGTCAGAACAAATTTTACCCACAGCGCAATCACCGCTTTCTGAGTGGTTGAGCTATTTAGATATCCTCCACACCAGTGCAATCGACCTCGGCCTTGATCGTGTCTCGCACGTTGCTCAAAAAGGTCAACTGACAAAGCCTGCACCTAAAGTGATTACTGTTGCCGGGACTAACGGTAAAGGCTCTACCTGCGCCATGATTGAAGCCATCTTGCAAAAGGCCGGTTACAAGACAGGTGTATACAGCTCGCCTCATCTTATTCGTTACAACGAGCGCGTTCGCATTGATGGAAAAGAATTGGACGATGAACGCCACGCTGAAGCGTTCGCCGCTATCGAAGCGTTGCGTGGTGATACTAGTTTAAGCTTGTTCGAGTTTGGCACGCTAGCGGCACTGTGGCTGTTTATCGACAATGCTGTGGATGTTGTCATCCTCGAAGTTGGTTTGGGTGGCCGTTTGGATGCCACCAATGTGGTTGATCACGATGTGTCTGTTATCACCAGTTTGGCGATTGACCATGTTGACTGGCTGGGCGTGACATTGAAGTCATTGGTTTTGAGAAAGCGGGTATCTTCCGCGCGGGTAAACCTGCAGTTTGTGGCCAGCCAGAGCCACCTGCAAGCGTTGCGGCTCACGCTGATGATATTGGTGCAGACTTGCATCAAGTCGGGTACCAGTTTAATTACCAGCAAGATGGCGACGTATGGCATTGGCAATGCGGTGCATTCGATCTGCGCGATCTTCCTGTTCCAAGCTTGCCGCTTCCAAATGCCGCTACGGCTTTGATGGCACTGGGCGTATCTGAGCTAGGTGTCACCGATGAACACATCGTTGACGGGTTAGCGTCAGTTAAGCTGGCTGGTCGCATGGAAAGGCTGTCTGAATCTCCCCTAATTTTGCTTGATGTGGCGCACAATCCACATTCGGCTGGCTACCTTGCGCAAAAGATTTCGGAAATGAAATCGGCTTCGGGTGCGAAAGTGCACGGCGTTGTGGCCATGCTGCATGACAAAGACATCAAAGCAACGCTTGAGGAAATGAAAGCGGTGGTAGACCATTGGTACCCAGCCTCTTTGAAAGGTCCTCGCGCTGCGGATTGGAAAACACTGGCCGATTCTCTGCCCGACGGTATTCAAGGCTTTGAAACACCCAGTGACGCTTTTGAGGCGGCAAAAGCTGCCATTGCATGGGAAGGCGATATGATCATTGTCTTCGGTTCATTTCATACAGTAGGCGAAATCGCCGACCGTTTCTCTCAGTCGGAGTAATTGTGGCAACTCAATTTCAAAACCGTCTTGTCGGGACACTGATTCTGGTGTCTTTGGGCATTATTTTCATTCCAGACGTGTTTGATGGAAAAAAGGCGCATTATCAGGAAAACTTCGAAGCGATTCCGCTGCATGAAGAGTTCGATGAAAGTGTGCTGAATGCACCGGTGGAACTGCCAGAAGAGACCGAGTCTTTTATGCCACAAGACCCGGTAATGGTGACTGTCGATACGGATAATGCTGACGTTGCTCAGCCGCAAGCTGTTGACGATACACAGCCTCAGGAAGGCTACCAAGACTCCGCATGGATTATTCGCCTTGGTACGTTCCGCAACCTTGAAAACGCAAAGAACCTAGTAGCGACGCTACGTAGTAAGGGTTATCGTGCCCAACTCTTGCCCCGAGGTGTTAAAGAGGGTGAGCTCGCCCGAGTCGAAGTGGGTCCTGATGTCTCTAAAGACAAGCTTGCGTCAATGACTGCAGATTTGGAGTCTTTGACCGGATTAAAAGGTCAACTGCTTAGATTTAACCCACTAAACCCATAAGAAAACGTTTGCGTCGTCATTTTTTCTGTTAAAATGCGCGCGAATCGCTCAGATGATTAAAAGATGAATTGGATAGATTACGTCATTATTGGAGTGATCAGCTTCTCTGCTGTGATTAGCTTGGTCCGTGGATTTGTGAAGGAAGCACTGTCGCTGGTGATTTGGTTTGGCGCCTTTTTCGTTGCCAGCAATTTTTACCCTCAGCTTGCCGCTTACTTTACTAACATTCAGGACGAAATGATTCGAAATGGCGCGGCCATTGCCGTGTTGTTTATAGCGACTTTGATCGTTGGTGCTGTTGTGAATTATGTGATTGGACAATTAGTTCAGAAAACGGGCCTGTCAGGCACGGATCGCGTGCTTGGTATTGTGTTTGGGGGCATTCGTGGCGTGCTGATTGTTGCCGCCGTATTGTTCTTCCTCGACGCGTTTACAGGCTTTGCTAGCAGCGCCGAATGGAAACAATCACAATTAATCCCTAAATTTGGGGTAGTGATTGAGTGGTTTTTCTCGTATTTGGAGCAAAGCTCCAGCTTCTTACCCAAGGTGATTTAACGACGGTCAGGTGCTGTCGACGCAGCACCTGATACTATCGTTAGCTGTCCCTCGGGAACACTCTGGCTTTACAAGGAACAGCATACATGTGTGGGATTGTTGGGATTGTGGGTGAAACCCCGGTTAATCAGTCGATTTACGATGCGTTGACGGTACTTCAGCATCGAGGACAGGATGCCGCGGGGATCGTGACTATTGATAACAACCGTTTTCGCTTGAGAAAAGCAAACGGATTGGTAAAAGATGTTTTCCAACTAAAACACATGCAACGTCTGCAGGGAACCGTGGGTATTGGCCATGTGCGTTACCCAACAGCGGGCAGCTCCAGTGCTTCTGAAGCACAGCCTTTCTACGTTAACTCGCCATACGGCATTACTCTGGCGCACAACGGCAACCTGACCAACGCTAACCAATTGCGTGACTCTTTGTTTGCACACGACCGCCGCCACCTGAATACGACATCAGATTCAGAAATTCTGCTGAACGTACTGGCTCACCAGATTGACAAAGCCACGTCTCATCCATTGACGGAAGAAGATGTATTTAACGCGGTGCGTGCTGTGCACAGCCAAGTATCAGGTGCTTATGCGGTTGTGGCGATGATCATCGGCCATGGCCTTATTGCATTCCGCGACCCAGATGGCATTCGCCCAATTTGCATGGGTAAGCGCACGGTGAACGGACGCACAGAATACATGGTCGCTTCTGAGTCAGTGGCATTGGATGCGGTAGGTTTTGATTTTGTTCGCGACATTGCACCCGGGGAAGCGGTTTACATTACCTTTGAAGGTGAGCTCTTTACGCGTCAGTGTTCAGACACACCATCGCTGTCACCATGTATTTTTGAATTCGTATACTTCGCACGTCCAGATTCATTTATCGATAAGATCTCTGTGTACGGTGCTCGAATCAACATGGGCAAAAAGCTTGGTGCGAAAATTCGTCGCGAATGGGAAGACTTGGATATTGATGTAGTTATTCCAATCCCTGAAACTTCATGTGATATCGCACTAGAAATCGCACAAGTTCTGGAAAAACCGTATCGTCAAGGGTTTGTTAAAAACCGCTATGTTGGCCGCACCTTTATCATGCCTGGCCAGCAGCAACGCCGTAAATCTGTGCGTCGCAAGCTAAATGCCATCCGATCTGAGTTCAAAGACAAATCCGTTCTGCTGGTGGATGACTCTATCGTTCGCGGTACAACGTCTGAGCAAATCATTGAGATGGCGCGTGAAGCGGGCGCAAAACGCGTTTACATGGCGTCTGCAGCCCCAGAGATTCGCTTCCCGAACGTTTATGGTATTGATATGCCAAGCGCAAATGAATTGATTGCGCATGGTCGTGAAGTGGAAGAGATCAACAATATCATCGGTGCGGACGGTTTGATTTTCCAAGACCTGAGCGATTTGGAAGACGCAGTGCGTGAAGGCAACCCTGATATTCAGCAGTTTGAAAGCTCAGTATTCAGCGGTCACTATGTCACGAGCGATATCGACCAGACTTACCTTGATTACATTGCGAGCCTTCGCAACGATGAAACGAAAGCTGTGAGAGAACAGCAGCAAGAGCTGGCAAATCTCGAAATTTACAACGAAGAAAACTAGAAATAGAGCATGAAAAAAGCGCGGCAGAAGCCGCGCTTTTTGTTTGTCTGAAATACCGATTAATGCACAAACATCGGGCCGAAACCCACATTCCACATGATGACGGTGCTTGCGAGTATCGCGACCAGTAACACCAGTCCGCAGGTCACCACTGATGAGGCGTAAATAAACCCACGCTCTTCTGGGATGTGCATAATGATGGGTACGCCGGTATACAAGAGGTATACCGAGTAAGCTATGCCAGCCAGCCCGACTAACATCACAAACCACACCACTGGATACAAGGCTGCGAGTCCAACCATGAATATCGGGGTAGCGGTGTAAGCGGCAAGTTCTAACGCTTGGGTGTAAGTAGGCTCAGAGCCAAAGGTACGGCTCATCCAGAGGGTGAGATAGGCGAGTGCCATTACACCAGTGATAAGCGCAAAATACATGGCAAAGGCAATGATCGCGGCACTTTGCTCAGTTAAAAAGATGGGATCGCCTACGCCAATGCTCCAACCAATGTGTACGCTTGAGTAGTAGGCGCAAATTGGTGGGATGAGAGCCATAATGGCCGCATGCCCGAGGCTTTCAACCGTCCCTTCGTGACGATCGTAAATGTTCTTCCATTCTTCTTTTGGATGGGTGTAGAGGCCCCACAAATGTCCCAGAATCATAGTCGCTCCTTCAGGCAGCTTGTCATGTGTATCGCTCAACTATCTCTTACGTAAGAAGAGATAATTTGCGTTTACATACCTATAACAATTAGCCGTTGCGAGAGCGCTTATCAAGTTTTACAGACCAAAACTTAGTCTATTTTTTAATCACTTATCGAAACTGGGACACTTGAGATCTTAATCACGAATTCGATGTTCTCGACTGAAAGAATGACAGTGAAAACTCGATAAATGCACGCAATTTTTCAGGTTGGTGTGTCTTGTCGCGGTACATCAAATAAATGTCACGTGGGTTCGACGTCCAATCCTGAAGAACGTGTTCCAATTCACCGCTTTCCAAATCTTGCTGAACCAAGACATCAGGGATCAGAGCAACGCCCAATCCATCTTTGGCCGCAACGCGGATAACACGGAGCTCGGAGGCTTCAAAACGTCCTTGCTGGGAAATGCAAAGCTGTTGGCCTTTGTCGTCATTCAAGCGCCAGCGCATCAACGGCCAACCTTTAAGCAGGTCATGGTTTGGCAAATCTGCCGCATCACGAAGAGGTGGACGATTCTTCAAGTAACATGGGCTTGCGACCAGAATGTCACGGACAGAATGCAGCTTGCGTGCAATGAGTGACGAGTCACGTTGCGGACCAATACGAATGAAGGCATGGCGGTCTTCATTGTTTTGTTGGTCAACATCATTCGACAAAGACAGGTCTAGGCGGATGTCAGGGTACTTTTTCAGGAACGCCGAGAACATTGGCTGCAACAACTTCATCGCGATGTTTGATGGCGCACTGATGCGCAGAACACCAGAGGTACCTTTACAGCTTTCTGTCAGATCATCAGCTGTATCAATGAGTTGCTCTAAGAGTGGTTTACAGCGTTCGTAAAATGCTTGGCCTGCTTCAGTCACAGAGAGTTTTCGGGCATCGCGGTGCAACAGCCGAATTTGAATGTCTTCCTCAAGAGCCTGAATCCGGCGGGTGAGAGTAGCGACAGGTATCCCGGTTTTTTTAGAGGCTAGTGTGTAGCTGCCATGCTCAACGATAAGCCTGAACAGATTTAAATCATCTAGTTTCATAAAATTTCAGTTTCATGCGATGGCCTTCACTAATGGGCCAGTAATTATGTATTTCAAATTAACAAGGGCCTCTTTTCGTTGTCTCATATCAAGAAAGAGTGAAAGTCGTGTGGAGTACCCTCTACACAGTTTAGCTCAATCGATTTAAAAACTGACGTGATACAGATGGTTAGAGCCTTGCTATATGGAAAAGTGGTTCAGAGTACCACGAAAAGCGGCAAAGCCAACTATTCTATAGGCAGAGATAAAAGGCGTTGCGATGCCAAAACGTGTTGTAGAGTTCGCAATGTAGGCAGGAGTGTATGACAGTGTTAGCAGGAAAAGAAGTTCTCATTGTTGAAGATGATCCGGTGTTCATCCGCATCATCTCTGGATTCCTTAAGAAGGAAGGCTGCACCGTGCGTGAAGCTGAGAATGGACTCGACGGGTTAAAAGCACTGAGAGAAGGCATTCCGGACCTACTGATCAGCGATTTGTCGATGCCGGTCATGACAGGATTGGAGTTTGTCCAAGAAGTTAGTCTTGAATACCCCATGCTTCCGGTGATTGTTATCTCAGGGACAGGTGGCATGTCAGACGTGGCGCAAGCCTGCGCTTCGGCGTGAAAGATTTTCTTATCAAGCTATCGACGACATCATGGTAGTGCGTTCGGCGATTATCTCAGTACTTGAAGAGTCGGAAACAGAAACAAGCAACGACACTGACTTTTCGCAGCAATGGTTTAAGGTCTCCCAAGGGAGTGAGCAACCACTTACTGAAGAGCTTCGCTGGCACTTGGATGATTTGCTGGATAATCCCGGTAGTGCGAGAGACCTCCTAATGGGACTTATGCCGGAGCAAGACTCCCGACAAGGCGACTGGCGTTTATCTTACCACTCCCTGCAATCTGCAGACTCTAATCCTGTTGTCCTCGATTACATGTGGATGATGGATGGCAAGATGGCCTTCTACATGGTCGACAGTGCTTCGGCTGGCGAGAATGGCACGGCAACGACCCTGATGATACGCGCGTTTTTCAACGAGTATCTCCGCTCGCAAGATGCAGATGAGAGAGGGTTCATACACCTCGTCCACCAAATCGAGCATGCGATTAAAAAATCCACCTATGCCAGCCCAATCCGTGCAATGTTCGGCATACTCAATGCTGCGGACAACCAGCTCGATGTCCTTTCGATGGGCTTGAATGCAGTCGTGGATGGTGCAGGAAACGCCATCATCGTTAAAAACGACCATCTTCTCGGCAAAGATGCCGCCTCAACGCGCTTTCAGACCATCGACTTGTCTAGCGGCAGCATACGCGTATCCCTTAGTGAAATAGGGTTAACCAGTTTTAGCCTAGACATCCAGCGCTTGAGCGCATAGATACCTCCCCTACAAAACCAAGCCATCCTTTGCGGTGGCTTTTTCAGTTTTTGTAACAAAGCAAGCACTCATAAACAAAATATGATGGAGTGCAGACAAATTGTTCAGTTACCTGCACAGCCCTTGCTGCATGGTATCCAGCCTAATATACTCTTGAGTTGCTTCGCAAACCCGATGCAAGAATTGCCCTAGCTTTGAAATCGACGAGAAAGAAATGAATCCATGGTATCTGCTCTATTGTAAACGCAGCGAGCAACAACGCGCAGAGCAGCACCTAAAACGTCAAGGTGTCGATTGCTACTACCCTCAGGTGACAGTAGAGAAAATCAGACGTGGAAAGCGAACTTCTCTTAGTGAACCGCTATTTCCAAATTATATTTTTGCATCATTTGATCCAGAATCTGTCAGCTATACCACTATAAGGTCTACTAGGGGAATAGTGGATTTTGTCAGAATGGGGAGTATTCCCCAAACGGTTCCTTTCGCTCTGATTGTAGAGCTGATGGCTCACGAAGACAGTGACGCTCAAAGAGATGCTCTAAAGGGCGTTATTAATGCGGGTGATGCTGTTCACGTCATTAGCGGGCAATTTCAAGGGTGTGAAGCGATATACAAAGAACCCGATGGCGAAAAACGTTCAATTTTGTTGATCAATGTTATTACAAAGCAAATTGAAGTTTCGACTGAAAATAGAGAAATAGAAAAGGCGTAAATTGCCTGGAAATTTAAGCTAGATGCGCTTTTTGAGGGCGACACTCAAGGGCGGTAGCGTGTCTGAATTTGCTAAAGAATGTCGTTTTAAGAATTAAATTGGATATCTAGATGAAAATACTCGTCACAGGCGGAGCGGGTTTTATTGGCTCTGCCGTTGTTCGCCACATTATTGAAAATACGCAAGATAGCGTCGTTAACCTCGATAAACTGACTTATGCGGGTAACCTTGAGTCTTTATCGCTGATCTCTGATAGCGAACGGTATGCCTTTGAGCAAGTCGATATCTGCGACCGCGCAGAGCTAGATCGTGTGTTTGCAACACACCAGCCAGATGTTGTCATGCACCTTGCTGCAGAATCGCATGTAGACCGCTCGATTGATGGTCCTGCGGCATTTATCGAAACCAATATCATCGGTACTTACACACTGCTTGAGGCGTCGCGTCAGCATTGGAATACGCTGGACGGCGACAAAAAAGCCGCGTTCCGTTTCCATCATATCTCTACCGATGAAGTGTACGGTGACCTTGAAGGCACAACAGACTTGTTCACCGAAGAAACATCGTATGAGCCATCAAGCCCTTACTCTGCGTCAAAAGCGTCAAGTGACCACTTGGTTCGCGCGTGGCTCCGTACTTACGGTTTGCCAACCATTGTGACTAACTGCTCAAACAACTATGGTCCGTACCACTTCCCAGAAAAACTTATTCCATTGATGATTTTGAATGCACTGGATGGCAAAGCCCTGCCTGTCTATGGCGATGGCATGCAAATCCGTGATTGGCTGTTTGTGGAAGACCACGCACGCGCGCTTTATAAAGTGGCGACTGAAGGTGAAGTGGGCGAGACCTACAACATTGGTGGTCATAATGAAAAAGCTAATATCGACGTCGTGAAGACCATCTGTTCACTGCTAGAAGAACTGGTGCCGAATAAACCAGCGGGTGTGGCGCAGTATCAAGACCTCATTACTTACGTAAAAGACCGCCCAGGTCACGATGTGCGCTATGCCATCGATGCGTCAAAAATTGAGCGAGAGTTAGGCTGGAAACCGGAAGAGACCTTTGAGTCCGGGATACGCAAAACCGTGATGTGGTATCTCGATAACAAAGCGTGGTGGTCACGCGTGCTGGATGGCTCATACAGTCTAGAGCGTTTGGGCAACCACTAATCCTTCTTCCATCATCTAATCAATGTCATGCCCATTCGCGGCATGGCATCGCAATAGAGTAAGCATTTTCATGAAAGGCATCATTCTCGCAGGCGGCTCAGGCACGCGTCTTTACCCCATTACTCGCGGTGTGTCGAAGCAATTGCTTCCAATCTACGACAAACCGATGATTTACTACCCGTTGTCAACGCTGATGTTAGCGGGTATTCGCGACATTCTTATCATCACCACACCTGAAGACAACGAGAGTTTTAAGCGTTTACTGGGTGATGGCAGTGATTTTGGTATTCACCTCGATTATGCGGTACAGCCAAGTCCAGACGGCTTGGCACAAGCGTTTATTATTGGCGAAGAGTTCATTGGTGATGACAGCGTGTGTTTGGTGTTGGGAGACAACGTCTTCTACGGCCAGTCGTTCAGCAAGACATTGAGAAACGCCGCTTCGCGCGAGTCCGGTGCCACCGTATTTGGTTATCAAGTCAAAGACCCAGAGCGCTTTGGCGTGGTGGAATTTGATGACCAGATGCGCGCCGTCTCGATAGAGGAAAAGCCAGTGACACCAAAATCAAACTATGCGGTCACTGGTTTGTACTTCTACGACAACCGCGTCGTGAGCATGGCCAAAGACGTGAAACCGTCTGAACGCGGTGAACTCGAAATTACCACCTTAAATGAAATGTACCTAAACGATGGTTCACTCAATGTAGAACTGCTGGGGCGTGGTTTTGCCTGGCTCGACACAGGAACCCATGAAAGTTTGCATGAAGCGTCATCTTTCGTCCAAACGATAGAGCATGTTCAAGGGCTTAAAGTGGCGTGTTTGGAAGAAATTGCGTGGCGCAACGGCTGGTTGACCGCTGAGCAAGTTGAACAGATTGCCAAGCCGATGCTGAAAAACGAGTACGGCCAGTACCTGATGCACCTTATCAACGAAGAGAAAGCGAAATAATGAAGTTACTCATTACAGGCAGTCTGGGACAGGTTGGCCGTTGTTTGGTTGAGCAACTTAACGGAATGACGGATGTAGATTTCTTGGCGTTAGACCGTGAAGAACTGGATATCACCGATGAGGCTGCTGTATCGGCGGTGGTTACCTCATTTTCTCCGGATGTCATCATTAATGCGGCGGCGCATACCGCAGTCGATAAAGCGGAAGAAGAAATCGCACTTTCTTATGCGATAAACCTAGATGGCCCTGCGAACCTTGCCAACGCGGCAGATAAGGTTGGTGCGGCCATGCTGCACATTTCTACAGACTATGTGTTTGCGGGCAACAAAGACGGTGAATATGTAGAGAGTGACGAAACAGGTCCACAAGGCGTGTATGGCGAGAGTAAGCTCGCCGGAGAAATCGCCGTGGCTCAGGCATGTGAGCGTCATATCATCTTAAGAACCGCATGGGTATTTAGCGAGCTTGGCGGTAACTTTGTGAAATCCATGCTGCGTTTGGCCCAAAGCCGCGAATCCTTAGGCATTGTTGCTGACCAATTTGGTGGGCCAACCTATGCCGGTGACATTGCAAGCGCATTGCTTCACATCGCCGTGGCCATTACCAAAGAGAACCACACAGGTTTTGGTATTTACCACTACTCGGGCATGCCGCACGTGAGTTGGTATGACTTTGCCAACACCATTTTTGCAGAGGCGAAGCAACAGGGTGTGCTGACAACCGCAATGACCGTCAACCCGATTGCCACGGCAGACTATCCGACACCGGCAAAGCGTCCTGCAAACTCAAAACTGAACAACGACAAAATCCTTACTCAATTTGGCATTCATCCAAGTGATTGGCAGTTGGCTTTAAAGAATTTGAAAGACTACGCGAGTTAACCATGAACGTAATTGATACAGACATTCCAGACGTAAAAATCATTGAGCCAGCCGTGTTCGGCGATGAGCGCGGATTTTTTATGGAAACGTGGAATCAACAGAAGTTTGAAGAGTTGGTAACTGGTAAGCCAACTCGTTTTGTGCAGGACAACCATTCAAAGTCTAAAAAAGGGATTTTGCGTGGTTTACACTATCAAACGGAAAATACACAAGGAAAGCTGGTTCGCGTAGTTTCGGGTGAAGTTTTTGATGTGGCGGTAGACATTCGGAGAGACTCGTCCACGTTCGGTCAATGGGTGGGTGTGTATCTCTCAGCTGAGAACAAGCGTCAGTTATGGGTACCTGAAGGCTTTGCGCATGGTTTTTATGTGACGAGTGATGAAGCAGAGTTCGTGTATAAATGTACGGATTATTATAACCCAAGTGCTGAAGTTTCTATTAAGTGGAATGATGAGTTGCTTAATATAAACTGGCCGCTAGAAATGGAGCCATCACTATCGAATAAAGACAAAGATGGGCTCGAATGTTCTAAAGCACCAAAACTATAAGCTGAAAAGTCATGTATCTAATCAAATCACTCGTATCGATGAGAAAGATTTTAGTCTCATTGGTGGTCAATGAATTAAAACTAAAATACTTTGGCAATAGCCTTGGTATGATTTGGGCATTTATACAACCATTAGCAACAATATTAGTTCTATGGTTCGTGTTTCAGGTCGGATTCAAAGCAGTTCCTGTTGATAACGTGCCTTTTATATTGTGGTTGTCGTGCGGTATGATTCCTTGGTTTTTCATCTCCGATAGTCTCAATGGTGGCACAAATAGCATTATTTCAAATGCGTATCTTGTGAAAAAAATAGCTTTCAATGTCGAGACACTTCCATTTGTTTCAATATTATCCAATCTGGTAATTCATCTTTTCTTTGTAACTTTTATGATGATGATGTTTGTCATATATGGATATGAGCCAAATATCTATTGGTTACAACTTCCCTATTATATCTTTGCATCATCAGTTTTTGTTTTAGGACTAAGTATGATTACATCATCCTTAGTTATTTTTATACAAGATATAAGACACCTTGTTGCAGTGATAATCCAGTTTGGTTTTTGGTTAACTCCAATTTTTTGGAATATGAACCTTGTACCAGAGAGATTTGTTCCCATAATTTCATTGAATCCCCTGATTCATATTATTGATGGCTTTAGGGGAAGCATGATCTATGACCAATGGTTTTGGGAAAATCCAGGGGAGTTAGCCTATTTCTGGGGATTTACCATTATTTTGCTATTGGTAGGTAACGGTGTCTTTAATAAGCTTAGACCTATGTTTGCTGATGTCGTGTAAGGTTAACCTGTGAAAGAAATGATTGAAGATAAAGAGATTGTTATTTCTACTAGCGATCTTAGTAAGAAATACAAATTATACAATTCAGCTAAAGATAGGATTAAAGAAGCATTTAGTCTAAGTAATAAGAAATATCATCAAGAACACTTTGCGCTAAAAGATGTAAGCCTTGACCTCAGGAAGGGAGAAACAATAGGTCTTATTGGTAAAAATGGAGCAGGAAAATCTACTCTTCTAAAAGTTATTACAGGTATAGTAACTCCATCAAGCGGGGAAATTAAAGTAGTCGGTAGGATTGCCTCACTTCTAGAGTTAGGTGCAGGTTTCAATATGGAGTTAACGGGTATTGATAATATATACCTTAACGGTACTCTTATGGGCCTCACTAGAAAAGAAGTCGATGAAAAAATCAACGGAATTTTGGAGTTTGCTGATATAGGTGAGTTTATTCATCAACCTGTTAAGATGTATAGTTCGGGCATGTTTGCCAGACTTGCATTCTCTGTTGCTATTAATGTCGAACCAGATATTCTCATTATCGATGAAGCCTTAAGTGTTGGAGATCTTAGGTTTCAACTGAAATGTATGGACAAATTTAATGATATTAGGCGCGCAGGAAAGACAATTATATTTGTTAGCCATGATATCAATGCGATTAAAAGATTCTGTACCTATAGTGTTTGGATTTGTGATGGTGAGGTACGAGAAGTTGGTAATACAGATATCGTAACAGATGCATACCTAGACTACTTGAAATTGTCAGATAGAGATTCAGCCAAAATATCAAATGACGTAGAAGCAGTTAGAAGTGATATTGCACAAATAAAAAACACTTCAATTAGAGGCACTGGTGATAATGCTGAAAGAAGAGAGTTTAATTACCTAGAAGATGTCTACGTAACGGTAACATATGAGGTATACGATGACTCTGTAGATAGACCTGTCCTAGGTGTTGCTATAAACACATTAGATAATAAAAATATATGCGGTTTGAATACATTGCTGGATGGTATTGAAATACCTTGGGAGTTAGGTTTAAACAGCATTACTCTACATTATAAAGAGGTTAGCCTTATCGGTGGAACTTATTCAATTGATGCGGCGTTGTTTGAAGAAAATGCCTCAGTATCTTTTGATTACAAGCAGTGTATTGACAGTGTAGTTATAAGGACCCCTTATGTTGGTGAGGGCGTATACATAATTAAACACTCATGGCAAGAATAATGAAATACTCATTTGAATTTGATAAAGACAGTGATTCAGCTCCAGCGTGCATAGCCAGAAGAATAAAACAAAACAGTAGAGTTCTGGAGTTTGGTACGGCAGATGGTGTATTAACTGAATATTTAAAGAAAAATCTAGATTGTGAGATCTTTGGTGTGGAACTTAATGAGCAGTTTGCTAAGGCTGCTTCTAAGTTCACGGAAAAAATGTTTATTGGTGACATCGAAGAATATGGATGGTTGGGCTTTTTTGAAGGATTAAAATTCGACTATATTATTTTTGCCGATGTACTGGAGCATTTAAAAGAACCAGAATTGGCGATTAAGAAAGCGTCTGAGCTATTGAACATCGATGGTGCATTGATTATGTCAATACCCAATATAGCACATTCATCTATAATTCTTAGTTTATTAAACAACTCGTTTGATTATAGCGAAACAGGATTACTAGACAGAACGCATTTAAGATTTTTCACAAAAAAAACAATTGAGAAAATGATCGAAAACTGCGGGTTGCATATCGGTTATTGCTCTGGAATATATCTGCCACCTAATAAAACAGAATTTAAATATGGTTATAGTGATATTCCGAAAAGTGTTTCAGATTATATTCGCAAAGAGAAGTACAGAGAGGTCTATCAGTACGTATACGAAGTTCGCAAACAAGACCAGCCAGACAAATTAGAAGAGTTTCATCCTAAAGCATTTGTTACAATTAGTTTAGGTGATGAAGACGCGGCAAATTTTTCCACTGTTTATAATGGCCCTGTCAACATAGTAACCCCATTTAAATTTGATGTAACGATAGATTATAAATTTGAAACTAAAGCGATACACTTGGTAGTTAACAATGTTCCAAAATTAAGTGGTATTCAGTATGTTAAAATTAATGGGATTAATTACAGTGGATATAGTACTAATTTGAGTGAATTTAAGTCCATTATGGCTGTGAACGAGGCTGGGCTAACATTATATTTACCTTTTCATGAAAGCCTAATTGTAAAAGACATAAGTGTAGGGTTTTATGAAATGAATACAAATATAGATAACGTAAAAGATAAGCTTGAAGGCAACAAAAATGTCAAGAAATCACTTATCGAGATAATTTTAAACTCAATGAAAAGGTCCTAAGTTTCAAGATGAAAGCTAGAGTTAAAGCTATAATAAAGCCTTTATTTTTTAGGCTACCTGTTAAAGTTAGGGCTAGATTAATCGCGCTATACCTGAAGGCTTTTGGTAGTAAGTTTCAACAAAGAGAAGTCTCTATAACTGGAAATGTTTTGTTGCTATCTGCGCTAAATAGTACAGGAAAAAGTGTACTTCTTTTTCCTGTGATAGATTGGAACTTTAGAACACAAAGGCCACAACATTTAGCCAAAGAAATGTCTAAGTTGGGCTGTAGAGTGGTTTATTTTACCACTCAGTTTAGTTATTCAAAGGTACCGGGCTTCAAAATCGTAGAGAACCCTGAAGAAAACGTTATAGTTGTTAGTTTGAACCTAAATGTTTTAGGTCTGAATATATACAAAGATAAGCTGAGCTTCGATAATATTAGTTTTCTGTCACATAGTGTGGCAGCAGTTCGAGGGGCTTTAGGTTTAGGGCACACAATATCTGTAGTAAACTTGCCATTCTGGCGAGAGTTGGCTGAAGTACTCCCTGCTAACAATATTGTATATGATTGCATGGATCATCATGCTGGTTTTGAAAATAATGATGACAAAATGCTTGATGAAGAAATTAAACTATTTAAATCATCAGATTTAGTCATAACAACCGCAACGAGACTTTCAGAACACGTCTCTAAATATGTGCCAAATGTAATTGTTAGAAACGGCGCGGAAGTTGACTATTTTGCAAAAGCACTGAATACGAAAAGAGATACTCAGAAGAGACCAAAAATTGGTTACTATGGTGCTGTGGCTGAATGGTTTGATTTGGATCTAGTCATAGAAGCGGCTGACAAACTACCTGAATATGATTTTGAAATCATTGGTAATGTGACCATCGATGTTTCTTCTGCGGCAAGATTAAATAACATTAAGTTTCTGGGAGAGTGTCCTTACAATAAGTTAACCAATTATTTAACTGAATTTGATGTATGTATAATACCATTTAAGTTGATTGAATTAACACTTTGCACTAATCCCGTTAAAGTATATGAATATCTGGCAGCAGGAAAGCCAGTAGTAGCCACTGCAATGCCAGAGGTGGTTGCTATTAATGAAATGCTACATGTTGCAAGTGATAAAGACGAGTTTGTGAATAAAATCAAAGCAGCATACGGCGAGTCCGAAAACCAAGAGTTGGCATTTAAGCGATCCCGGTGGGCTGAAGGACATAGTTGGGCTAACCGAGGGATTCAACTGTTAGAGGAAATTGATAAGCTAGAGAATAAAAAGGTTAGTATAATAGTACTCACTTACAATAACCTAAAGCTGACTATTGATTGCCTAAATAGTATCGAGAAAAATACCGCTTATAATAATTACGAAGTTATCATCGTGGATAACCAGTCTACCGATGATACAAGAGAGTACTTGTCAGAGAATTACTCTAATAAGGAAAACTATACTGTCATTCTAAATGATGATAATTTTGGTTTTGCTGGGGGTAACAACATAGGACTGGAAGTCGCCACTGGTGACATACTAGTGATATTAAATAATGACACTGTTGTTTCACCTTTTTGGTTAGGTGCAATGGTTAATGCATTGAAAGAAAATCCAGATCTAGGAATGGTTGGTCCAGTTACTAATAATATCGGTAACGAATCTAAAATAAATATTAGTTATAGCAACTGGTCTGAAATGACAGAGGCTGCATTAAGTTATACGACAAAGAACATAACCAAAATCTACGATATAGAGTGTTTGGCATTTTTCTGTGTAGCTATACGTCGTGAAGTTTATGAAGAAATAGGTGGGTTATGTCTTGATTATGGACTAGGTTTCTTCGAAGACGATGACTATTGTATGCGTGTTAAAAAACTGGGATGGAAACTTGGCTGTGTAGAGTCATCATTTGTCCACCATCATTTGTCAGCAAGTTTCAATAAACTAGCTAACAATAGAAAACAACAATTGATGAATGAAAATAAAAAGAAATTTGAAGCAAAATGGGGAGAATGGAAACCTCATACCTACGTAAAGGGGTTAACTGAGGTGAAGTTGCTATATCTGTCACCAGTTCCTTGGGAAAGCATCGCACAAAGGCCGCACTTCTTTGTAAAAGAGGCTTTAAAGTGTGGTTTTGATTCAATCCTCTGGGTGGAGCCAACTCCGTCACGATTCCCTAACGTTTACGATTTTAGGCGGTTATACGGAAACAAAAGCACAAAGAGTTTCGACAAACCGAATAATGTGTCTGTTATCGGTGCTTCTTGGATACCTGTGGAGCCTTTTGGAAAAATTTTTGACATAGTAAACGCGAAGTCAATACGACAGATATCGAGGCAAGTCGAAGAGTTTTTAGATGGCGATGAATGCGTACTAGTGGTAGGAAAGCCTAGTCGATTAGCTGTTCAGCTGAATGGAGAATTTGTTTTCAGTCATACTGTTATGGATGTTATGGATGATTTTCCTGCTTTCTTTACTGGCATGTCATCAAACAGTATCAAAAATCTCAATTCTGCTTTGTTGAAAAATACTGACATGGCAATATTTTCGTCATCAACGTTAAAGGACAAGTACGCCTCAAACACTAAAAAGCACGCATTAATTCTAAACGCTTGCGACAGTGAATTCATATTTAAGTGTTCAAAATCGAAAAACGCAAGTATAACGAAATCTAAAACTTTCGGATATATAGGAAGTATAGCCGATTGGTTTGACTGGGATTTAGTTAAAGATCTAGCGATACAGAATAGTGGTGACAAGGTAGTTATTATAGGCCCGCTTCATGGCAAGAAAATACCGAAACTACCAAGTAATGTAGAGATAAGGAAGCCTATTTCTCATGATGAAGTTGCTGATATGTTGAAGACTTTTGATTATGGAATCATTCCATTTAAAAACAATAACTTAACTCACTTTGTTGATCCGGTGAAATACTATGAATATTTGGCCGCTGGGATTGAAGTAATAAGTTCAAGGTTCGGTCAAATGAGTGAAAGAATAGATAGGAATCAAGTCTTAAGCTTTGATAATTATATGCTTAAGGTGGATACCTCCAAAGAGGAAGTTGCCACCTGGAGTGATAGATTTACCCCAGTTCTAAAAGTTATGCTAGGAAAAGTATAAATGAAAAGCTTGATAGAAAAATTAAAGGAAAAGAACTTTGATTCGTCTACTATTGATAATGAAGAACGCTTATCAGAACATAGAAGAATTCTCGAAAATAAACCGTTAACTAAAGCAGTATTTAAAGAGTTTCATGATCAAATTGACTCTTTAGACAAAAAGTATCTCAGCGGTCAAGGTATTCGAGTTGAGCTTGGTGCAGGTGTTGCGGCAATGAAAAGCAGCTATCCTGATGTTCTTTCGTCAGATATCGTCCCTAGTGAAGAGCTAGACATGGTGATAGACGCAGGAGCTATGCCAATGACTGATTCAAGTGTTAGAACGGTTATTGGACAAAACTGTTTCCATCATTTTCCTGAGCCTCAGAAGTTTTTAGATGAGCTTGACCGAGTTTTGGAAGTTGGGGGAGGTGCGATACTTATTGAGCCTTATTATGGCCCGCTTTCTAAATTCCTCTATAAGCGACTTTTTGCTACAGAAGGTTTCGATATGGATTTTCCAAGTTGGAATACGCCGAGTTCTGGACCTATGAATGGAGCGAATCAGGCTCTGAGCTATATAGTGTTTAAGCGTGATTTTGAAAAGTTTTCACTTAACAATCAGAATTTAGAGATCGTACACCAACGAGTGTGTAACAATTACTTGTCCTATATTCTATCTGGCGGTCTGAACTTTAAGCAACTATGGCCAGCCCGTTTGAAGTGGTTCCTAGATGTCATGCAAGTAATTTTGACACCGGTTAATCATTTATTTGGTGTTCATCATGTTATTGTAATTAGAAAGAAAAAATGAAAACAATTTCTCTTTATATATTGTTTCAACTGGTTTCATACTCCTTAGAGTTCTCTTCTTTCTACTTGTTGGCATTTGTTTTTAGTGTCGATGTTATTTATTCTAATATACTATCGAAGGTTTTATCAGCAACAACAGCATTTTTCTGTCACAAGTACTTTACGTTTAAAGTCTCAGACAGTGGAAATACAGTGGGTGAGGCAGGCAGATATATAGTGGCAATCATTATTAACATGGTGGTGTCATCATCTTTACTGTATATACTGGTTGGTTCCCTGCCGGAATATGTTGGAATTTCAAAGTTATTTTCTGATGTTTTTGCAGTGATATTAAGCTTTATCATTGTCAAAAAGTTCGTATACAGGGCGTAGAGAAATGAACGTATTAATAACGGGTTCTAGCGGTTATCTTGGTAAGGAACTATCTAGCTTTCTTGAGAGTAACGGGTTTGGCGTTGTTAGATGCAGTAGACGCAAAAAAAAATCGTCAGAGTTGTTCTATTCGATTGAAGACTACAAAAGTTTTCAAGTACCTAAAGACATCGATGCAGTTATCCATCTGGCTGCATTAACGCAAGCGAAATGTACCGGTAAAATAAATGATATTGAAGTCGCTGCTGCAGTTGATTTATGCGAGAAATCAGTTGCGCAAGGTTGCAAATTTATATTCATTTCTAGTTTGTCGGCACAAGACTGCTCTCTAACTACTTACGGAAAAACAAAGTTTGAAATTGAGTGTAGATTAATAGATAAACCAAATGTATTTGTAGTAAGACCTGGGTTAATATATGGCGGAAAACCTTCAGGTTTGTATGGAAGTATAGTTAACTTGGCGAAAAAGTTACCAATCATTCCTGTTTTTAAGCCGGAACCAATCATACAGATAGCCATATATTGCATGTATGTGGTGGTATTAAAAAAATTTGCCAACATTCTGGAAATGAATTTAGTGATGTTAACCTAATATCTAAATCCATGGCGTTCTCCAGTTTTCTGGAATCTATATCGATAAAGTTGATTAAGAAAGAATTCCGCTTCATTCGAATTCCTTCACCAGTAACGAAATTGCTATCAAAAGTGTTAACAGTTACCAAGCTTAACCCTTTTGGTATTAACAATTACTTATCATTGAGTTTGGGATACAAGTTGTTTGAACCTACTCCGGGGTTCACTATTATCGATTGTAAGTGTGAGCATGTGTTTCATGGGTATCACCGCAAGTATAATATTCTTGAAGCAAGAGCCTTACTGCAATACATACTGAGAGTGAAACCATCACTTAACAATGTAAAACGGTATGTTCGAGCAATAGACGTATTAAAAAACGGGCAACCTCTACATTTGAATCTACAATGTTTATATTCACCATATAAGATAGGTCAGCATGACAACTTAATATTTAAGGACCAAGATTTACGCGACCGTTTGAATATTGCAATGACGACAGTCGAGTGTTCACCTCAAGGCTTCAATATCTTTGTAAACTCAAAGCATAACTCAATATGGCTATCTACAACAAAAGCCATCTCCAGCCTTTCTTTTGAAATTTATGTAATTATCTCCTCAGTACTTAAAAAGTTTGTATTTAAGAGTAAGCTTTACCGGAGCAAAGATTATGCAGTTTGATGTGATTGTAATTGGTTCTGGACCGGCCGGTACTTCGGCTGCATTGCCACTAGTTAGAAGTGGGAAAAAAGTTCTTATGTTAGATTGGGGTAATAAAAGCGACAACTCTGTGCCCTCCCAATCTCATTATGATTCTAGAGAAAGTGATGATAAGCAATCAAATTGGATGATTGGGAAAGATCTATTTTCTTTAAAAAATAACTCTTCGGTATCTCCAAAGTTAAGAATACCAACATTAGAATATGTATTTAGAGATTTTGAAAAAAGTTTTTCCGTAGATAGCGACAACTTTTTCTACACAGGCTCTATGGCTACTGGTGGTCTATCTAACGCATGGGGTGCGGGTGTCGCTGCTCTATCTCCTGCAAATTTGATCAAAGAATATGGCTCAGCTTATAGAGAGATGCTCACCTCGTACGCAAATGTTTCTCCTAGGTTAGGCATTAGTGGAAGTAACGCAGATAAGTTGTCAACGTATTTTAACGTCGATAGATGGGCTGACAAGGGTGTCGATCTTGATGATCTACCAAAGTATATCTTAGAGGAATATGATAACAAATCGGAAAGCTCTGATGTGGTTTTAGGTCGCGCTCGAATTGCTGTTTTGAGTAAGCCTAAAGATGAAAGAAAAAAATGTGATAGCTTAGGAAACTGTCTTTGGGGCTGCAAGAACGAATCGATATACTCTGCGAAATACGAAATGCGCTCGCTTATGAAGAGCAGCAATTTTAAAGTGATAAACGGAGTTGCTGTCACCAATATAAAATCCAATGAGAATAGGGTTTACGTTAGCGGTTTTGATCAAAACGGCGGTGAAATTACTTTCGATGCTCATTCGGTATTTTTAGGGGCCGGTACGCTATCAACGTCTAAGATATTAGTTAAATCCTTAGCAATTCGTAATAGTGAACTTAGAATACAAAGTTGTCCTACTGCTGCATTTCTTCTTTTTGTTCCTAGATTCTTTGGCAGAAAAGTGAGTAAATCAGAGTTTGGTTTAGGGCAAGTCTCGTTTAAGGTAAAACTCACTAAGAAACTTGATGGGTTTGGGTCCTTTTTTGGTACGCAGGGTTTACCTCTCTATGAGTTTGTAAGGCATCTACCTATTGGTATTTCCTCTGGTGCTAGATTTTTGAGTAGTATTATAAATTCATGTATGGTTGGTAATCTATTTCTTCCTGGCACACTTTCAACGTCGAAAATGATCGTTGATGAGAGAGGTGAGATTTCGTTGTCGGGAAGCTATGATGACTCTTATAGAAAGTTAGGCTCTAATGCAAAAACTAAGCTAGTCAAGCAATTTGCCAGAATGAAGTGTTTTATGGTGCCTTTCAGCTTTAAGTTTACAGAGCCAGGCGCGTGTATACATTATGCATCTACATTTCCAATATCTGACTCAAATGAAATTGGCACTTGTAGAAAATCTGGCGAAGTCGTTGGATTAAAGAATGTATATGTAGTTGACGGGGCTTCTTTACCAAGTTTGTCCGAGAAATCACATACCCTAACCATAATGGCTAACTCGGACAGAATTGCTCGGAATTACATATCTAGAGCACATAAGTAGCCATGAACGGATACGACTATCCTTACTGAATTAAATTTTTTCAGACTTAAATGTTTAAGGGCGGAAATGGACAACATACTAACAATACCAATCTTTATATGTGTACTTGGGTTGTTTTTTTATTGGGCATCTTTTAGATATAAAACTAATAACTGTTTAATGGCCTTTTTGGTTGTTTGTTATTTTTTAGTCTTGGGAGGAGATGTCCTAACATTATCAATGATCTTCATTGGTACTTACTCCATCGGTTTTTGGCTAAACTACTTTTTGGCAAAACAAGAGGATTTTGGCCCCTTAAACCTAGTTTCAGGTTTTGTTGCTTTATACATTCCCGTTTTCTTTATTTCGGTCATTAGTTCCTACCCGGGAATATTGGGCCGGTTGCCAGTATCACTGAAAGCCAGTTTATTAGATACAAAACTTCTTTCTGTTCTTATCATCATTATTGCATTGGTTTGCTTTGTTAGCCTAATAGTTAAGAAGGTAGAGCCTTTAAAGGCACGAGTTCACGACACACTAGCTCAATTCGAAGATGCTAACGCGTTGACTTTTATCCCACTTTTATTTGTGGTTTCTATTACATCATATGTTGCAATGCCTACTATAGGCTATGATGACTTAGCCATACATTCCTATATACAGAATCAAGTTGTAGCTGGTAAATTTCCTATTTTTGACGTTAGTGTTAACGTTTGGTCTTATGCTCAATGGGTTTCTAATGTTTATTATGGTTTGGCGGGTATATATTCTAACGTTGAAGGGAGAAGTGTTTTAAATTTGTTTATGGCATTGTCAATTGTAACAATGTTGATTAAGCTATTCCGAAGACATTTTTCAACCAACATTTCCTTATTGTTTGTAGTTTTCGCTTCTTCGACTCCTTTATTTATACTCAGCTTAACCAACAGTCAGAGTGAGTTGATATCTACTTTTCTCCTCGTTTCAATACTTTATTGTTACATTAATTACAATCAAAATACGCTTGTTAAAGCATTGCTGATTTTTGCGTTTTCTGTGGCTATAAAACCAAGCAACGCAATAGTTTTCGGGCTTCCTTTCGTTATGTTTTTAGCGAAGGAGTACGAATTGCACAAGCTTACTTTGTTTAAGAGTGTACGCTTCTATTTTTCACTGTTGGTTTCGCTATTTATATTTTCTTCTGTATATATTTTTGCGTTCGTAAAAACAGGAAATCCAGTTTATCCATTGTTTAATGGCATTTTCCATGCACCTGGTTTTCCAAATGTTAATTTCTTTAATTCAGTATATTCCGGCAACTTCAATGTCAACGCGTTTTTAGGATTGATCTTCAATACATCAAAGTATATGGAGTCGAATGATGGAGTTGCAGGTTTCCAGCTACTATTACTTCCTTTGGTCCTTTTGGTTTCACCATTTCTATACAAGAGAGCTAATAAGGAGGTTCTGTTCCTTTATGCGATCATCATCTCAGCAATAGGGATGTTCTACTCACAGCAGTATGCAAGATATGTCGGTCCTAGCATATTTGTGGCAACTGTCGTTTCATGTTTGCTGCTTTCCAAGATCCAAACCTTAAGCAAAAAAGTATTAATCTCAATATTGCAATTTTTATCATTGCCAATTTTTCTCACCTAAATCGTGTTATTTGGTACTTTTCCGGTTGGAGTCCTGATTTAGTATTAATGCCGGAGAAGAGAGAAAAGTTTGTTATTAATAACGAGCCTATATTGCAAGTTAATGATTATTTGAATTCACTTAAGGGTACAGTGACGGTCGTATATCCGCCACAGAAACCATTTGCGTCTAACCTTAAAGGTAATTACGTGTACTTAAATTGGTATAATACTAAAGGTTCTGATGCATTTAGTTTGGGAGAGGATGAGTTATTTAAGTATATCCTTTCTAAGAATTCTACACATATCATTACATTTTCCGGTGTAGACGACGCTCTTTCTCGTGTGGCTAAGAATCATGGGGAATTAATATATCAAAATGTACTCTACGATGTTTATGAAATAAAGAAGAAACCTGTGAATATTGAACCGAAAGTGAGTTTTTTCGGTGATGTTCCTGTGAATAAAAACGGCTCTTTTTCTGTTAGTTCAAATAACTTTGCACTATATGAGTATCCTCAAATTGAAGGTTCGCGAAAATTCAATTTGGAATTCGTATACTCTTGCGCGGAAGGAGGAGTTTGGAAAGATTATGTTGAGTTTGATAGGTACACCAACTTTACAAATATGATTAGAACAAATGTTTGTAAAACCCCTGGGGTAAAACAAAAGCATAGTCTTGTTGTTGAGGCTCCTTTTGCCACAAAAAATATAAGAATCTTTGTACAACCTATGAGTGGTGTATATACCGTTTATTCAGTCGCCCTTAGTGAGTTAAGAAATGATTGACGATAAAAAAATAGGCGTGGTAGTGCCATGCTACCGAGTTGTTAAGCAGATTGATAAGGTGCTTGAACGAATTCCGGGAGATGTGGATGTAATCTATATTGTTGATGATTGCTGTGATCAGGGAACTGGTGAATACGTATCAAACAATATCTCCGATCCTCGTGTGAAAGTGATTTTTCATGAACAAAACCAAGGAGTTGGAGGTGCTGTAATTTCGGGTTATCGCCAAGCCGTGTTAGATGGATTAGATATTGTCGTTAAAATTGACGGTGATAATCAAATGGACCCCACTCTGATACCAAAGTTTGTAAAGCCAATTGCTTCTGGTAATGCTGACTATACAAAAGGTAATCGCTTTTTCAATTTTTCAGACTCTGCAAGTATGCCTAAAGTCCGCTTGATGGGTAATATTGGTTTGTCCTTTCTTACAAAGGCGTCTAGTGGTTATTGGAAGAACTTCGACCCTACTAACGGCTATACTGCTGTTTCCGTTACAGTGCTGAAAATTCTCCCTCTAGATAAAGTTAACAAACGTTACTTTTTTGAAAGTGATATTCTGTTCAGGTTATCATTGGCTAATGCAAAAGTTGTAGACGTTCCAATGAGAGCCGTCTATGAAGATGAGGAATCCAATCTCCATATAAGGAAGGTGTTTTTCCCGTTTTTGAAAGGAAACTTAAAAAATCTTTACAAACGTATAATCTACAAATATTTCTTACAAGACTTCAATATCGCTTCTTTAGAACTGTGCTTTGGCATCATATTTATGCTTTTCGGGTTTGTTTTCGGGGGCGTAAATTGGTTCAATAATGCGATTGCAGGTATAGAAACCCCTGTCGGTACGGTAATAATTTCTGCCCTTGGCATCATTGTAGGATTTCAGCTTTTTCTTTCATTTCTCTCATATGACATTTCTAATTATCCAAGTAAAGCTGTTTCGCCAAACTTAGATAATGACTGAGCTTCACTCAACGTTAATTGGTAGTTTTTTATGATAAAAGTACTTTCGGTATTCGGAACTAGGCCTGAAGCAATCAAAATGGCTCCCGTAGTGGAAGCGATTAAAAATGACGCTAGGTTTGAAGGGAAGGTATGTGTTACTGGCCAACATAGACAGATGTTAGATCAAGTTCTGGAACTCTTTGAGATCTCACCAGATTATGACCTAAATATTATGAAGCCTGGTCAGGATCTCACAGATGTGACTACTGCCATTCTTGTGGGGTTACGTGAAGTATTGGCAGAGTTCAAACCTGACTATGTTCTTGTGCATGGTGATACGGCTACAACTCTGTCAACGACGCTTGCTGCATATTACCAGCAAGTTAAGGTGGGACACGTCGAAGCAGGACTTCGTACAAACAACATATATTCGCCGTGGCCTGAAGAAGGCAATAGAAAGGTGGCTGGTTGTTTAGCTAACCTCCATTTTGCGCCAACGGGAACCTCTCAAGACAACTTGCTTAGTGAGAACGTAAACGCAGATGATATCATCGTGACAGGTAACACCGTCATTGATGCATTGTTGATGGTTAAAGAAAAGCTAAAAACTAACCATAACCTAGGTAGCGCACTTGATAGCCAATTTAGCTTCTTGAAAGAGGATAGCAAGGTCGTTCTTATTACTGGCCATCGACGCGAAAGTTTTGGCGGCGGATTTGAGCGTATTTGCGAATCTATCTCGATTCTCTCTACCAAATACCCTGACGTTGATTTTGTCTATCCAGTGCATCTAAATCCTAATGTTAGAGAGCCTGTAAATCGTTATTTATCTGGGAAATCTAATGTTCATTTGATTGAGCCGTTGGACTACCTTCCATTCGTATACTTGATGAACCGCTCAGATATCATTCTTACTGACTCTGGTGGTATTCAAGAAGAGGCTCCTTCTTTAGGTAAGCCTGTGCTTGTTATGCGAAATACCACAGAAAGACCTGAGGCCGTCGAAGCCGGAACTGTGAAGTTAGTAGGTACTGATGTCGAACTGATAGTCGACCAGGTATCTACGCTACTTACAGACGACGATGCTTACACAAAAATGAGCTTTGCGCATAACCCGTATGGTGACGGGAATGCATCGAGACGAATAGCTGATGCGATTGTGCTTAAATGTAACTAAAAAAAGGCATGCTTAGCATGCCTTTTTTTTCAATACTTATCCTATAAATTTTAAATGGTATCTAAGAGAGCTTTTCACATACCAAATGAAATGCTTGGAAAACAACTTTCTGTTCTGGTGTGATGCAAAGTGTACCGCTTTAACACTAGGGAAGTAGCTTACTTTTAGCCCCATCTTGTTCGCTCTTGTGCACAAATCGGCATCTTCAAAGTACATGAAGTAGCGATCATCAAACCCACCCAATTGCTCATAAGATGCAGATTTTACCAACAAAAATGAACCTGCAGCCCAATCTATTTCAATCGGCTCTTTGATTTCGTCCTTGTTATATACATCCGTTCTTTTGATACCAAATAGAGACTTCACTGGGGCAAGAAGTTTAGGGTAGTAGCGAATAGAGATATCGTAGCTAGAGAAGTCACTATCTCTAAACAGATTAATGGCTGAAATATCTGAGTTGCGCTCGACTGCCAGTGTAAGTAGTTGCCTTACGCTTGCGACTGAAATGGCCACATCTGGATTAAGAACCAAGAAATAGTCTTCAGCCACCATTTCCAGAGTTTCCTGGCAATACTTAAAAACCGCATTGTTGTTCGATGCGAATCCGAGAGGTTTCTCTCCACAAACTAAGTGAATTCCAGCATCATCGGCATATTTCTGCAGTGCTGTTGACGGTGTTGTGTTCGAACGAATCACAACGTTATAGCTAGTTGCGAGGTTAGCGAGCGTATCGTTAGCGGTGATCAAGCTGTCATGACCGTGATTGATTACAGAGACAAACAGTTTCATGAAAGATCGCCGTTTTTAGGTTTATAGCCAGTAGGTGCGGTTAGCAAAATATCCTTAATACAGTCAGTGTCGAAGTGGTGGCAACAACTATCAAGACGTGTCAATAGTGCCTCCATTTCCGGCCATGAAAGTTTTTCCTCACTAGCTGTCATTATCTTCTTATGGCTCGTACCTTCAACATTCTCTCCAACTAACAACTCTTCGTAGAGCTTTTCGCCCGGCCGTAAGCCCGTAAATTGGATCTCAATGTCACCGTCATCACTGTTGCCGTCGTAGTATTCCTGCATGCCCATCAAACGGATCATACGGCGGGCCAGATCGACAATCTTCACTGACTCTCCCATATCCAACACAAACACTTGTCCGTTTTTACTCATTGCCCCTGCTTGAATAACGAGCTGAGCAGCTTCGGGAATGAGCATGAAGAAGCGTGTTATTTCAGGGTGCGTAACAGTGACTGGGCCGCCTTTACGTATTTGTTTTTTAAACAAAGGAACCACAGAGCCAGAAGAGCCCAGTACATTACCAAAGCGAACCATGGTAAAGGTGATATTTTTCTCTTTATCCGCGAGAGCTTGAAGCACGAGCTCTGCGAGGCGCTTACTTGCGCCCATAATGTTCGTAGGGCGAACTGCTTTATCCGTTGAAATCAGCGTAAAGTTAGCTACCCCAGTAGCAATCGCGGCATTAGCGCAAGCGAGTGTTCCGAACACGTTATTACGAATGCCTTCGATAATATTGTCCTCTACCAATGGGACATGCTTGTATGCTGCGGCATGGTAAACGGTTTCCGTTCCATGGGCGGCCATAAGCTTTGTCATCCGGTTTTCTTTTTGAACAGAGCCCAGTGCAGCGACAAGGTTGGTCTCGAACCCATAGTTTTGTTTAAGGTTTTCCAACTCTTGATGGATGCTATACAAGTTAAATTCGTTTAACTCAAACAGCACCAAGGTCTTTGGTTTTAGCAATAGTATTTGCCGACAAAGCTCTGAACCGATTGACCCACCAGCACCTGTCACCATAACGGATTTATCAGTGATGTTTTGGCTCATCAAGTCAGTATTAGGTTCGACAGGTTCTCGCCCTAAAAGATCGCCTACCGCCAAGTCTTTGATGTCAGTGGCGAGTGCTTTTCCTGCCGCAATATCTTCAACAGACGGTACCGATTGCACCTCAATAGGCCAACTGGAAAGCATTTCAACCAAACGTAGGCGATCGCCTTTACTGATATTGTTAATCGCTAACAGTAGTTTTACTGGTTTGTAGAGAGACGTTAAACGATCAAACTCACTAGAAGGGTAGATCCTAACCCCACTCAGGATCTGTCCTGCCTTCTTAATATCATCATCTAAGAAGGCAACAGGGTGGTATTCATCTCCTTGAATCAGAGCATAAGCTAAATCTCTTCCTGTTGAACCTGCACCATAGATGAATACGTTCGGCTTTTTTCTGCGGTAATGATGGTAATAAACTGTTCGAATCAAGATGCGAGGAGCACCCAGTGAGAAGATAGCTAAACCTGCATAAATAAAGGGGACGCTTCGAGGAATGAAGCTTGAGAAAAGAAGCCACTGATTGCTAATGTTATCGCTGAAATAAACACAGCAAAAAACATATTCCCAATAGCTGGAAGCATCATGTAGCGAAGAATGGCGCGGTAAAGTCCCAACTTTATGAAACAGACAATAGTTACAATGCAGGTGATTGCGAGGCTAAGAATCTCGTGTAAACCAAAAGGAAAAGACATGCTGTCCATCCTCAAAGCCATGGCAAAGAGGTACGAGCCGATGATGGCGAGCAAGTCATAAACAATACTAATTATGCGCTTATTTTTACGCTGAGCACCGAGCAGCAACTGGATTGGTGTAAACATTCGTGTATTTATAATTCTCTGTTTGCTTGCGGTTAGTTAGCCAAACTGCAGCAATTAATTTTCTGCAGCTATTCTAAGAGTGTTTGGTGATTGCATCCAGTTTAGAGTGTTAGAATCTTGCGGTCACGTTAAAGATAGATTGGATACCTCAGTGAAGATATTGATTACCGGCGGAAACGGCTTCGTAGGCTCGCGATTAGCATTGACCGCTCAGCATCAAGGTATGGATGTTCTCACCCAAGTGAGAAGCGGGGCAGTAAGCAACAACCAAATCGAGATAAAGGACATTAGTCCGGATACAGACTGGGGCGACTGTTTACAAGGTGTTGATGTTATTGTTCATTGTGCAGCGCGCGTACACCAAATGAACGATGACCAAGACGATGCGTTAGAAAGCTACCGTCGCGTTAATACTGAAGGAACCTTGAGATTAGCGCAACAAGCTGCAGATGTAGGCGTTAAGCGTTTTGTTTTTTTGAGTACAATAAAGGTAAATGGGGAGTTTACTGAAAAGGGAAAACCGTTCACGCCAAATGTTGTGACCGCACCTAAAGATCCCTACGGCTTGAGTAAATATGAAGCTGAGCAGCGTCTTACTTTGTTAGCGAAAGAAACCGGTCTTGAAGTGGTCATCATTCGTCCTCCTTTGGTCTATGGTGAAGGTGTGAAAGCGAACTTCCTGTCTATGATAAACATCGTAAGGAAAGGTTTGCCACTTCCTTTTGGTGCGATAAAGAATCAACGAAGTCTTGTTTATCTCGATAACCTTATCTCCTTAATATTGGCTTGCTGTAAGCACCCAAAAGCCGCGGGAAAGGTTTTTCTTGTTTCCGACAATCACGATGTCTCAACTTCTTTGCTTTTTAGACAAGTCGCAGCTAGCTTAGGGAAGCCCAACAGATTGATCCCAGTGCCGCAATGGTTGCTCGAATTAGTAGCAACGCTACTAGGGCGGCGTGATATTGCGCAGCGATTGTGCGGAAATCTCCAGGTCGATGTTTCTGATACAATACGTGCACTGGGGTGGCAGCCGCCTTATACCTTTAAACAAGGTATTGAAAATACCGTCACGGCTTATAAAGAAGCATTGTCCGAAAGCCAATAATTTAGAAGTGAGTAATTCTTAGTGATAAAGATTTTTGATTATTCTTTAGCGTTTTTAGGTCTGCTGTTTCTTTGGCCAGTGATGCTCATCGTCGTTATTCTTGGCTACTTCGATACAGGCTCGCCAATCTTCCGCCAAGAGCGCGTAGGGCGTGATCAAAAGCCTTTACGTTAATTAAGTTTCGAACAATGGCACCAGAAACGGAGTCAGTTGCAACTCATTTAGCGCAAATGACGTCGATAACCAAGCTTGGTACATTTTTAAGAAAACTAAGTTGGATGAGCTGCCGCAGCTTATCAATGTTTTAAAAGGTGAGATGAGTCTCGTAGGGCCAAGACCTTGCCTGTTTAATCAATCTGAACTTATTGAGGCTCGCAAATTGCGTGGTGTGTTTGATGTGTTACCTGGTGTGACGGGGCTAGCTCAAGTCAACGAGATTGATATGTCTACGCCAGAAAAGCTGGCGCAATGGGATGAGAAAATGATCAAAACTATGTCGCTGAAAAACTACTTCACATACATCATTCAGACTGCTGTAGGGAGCGGTTCTGGTGATCGTATAAAAAACTGACACCACTATTAGAAAAGCAAATCAGTGCGAAACATGCATTTTTTGTCAGTCTTAAACCACCGCCTATGGAGTTGGTGATCGTTTGTTCGGGGTTAAGCCCGTAAAGAACTCATGCTAGATACTACCCTTGTTTGTTACCAGCAATCGAAGGAGTAAATAGCATGAGCAGATATGACTCATCATCGCACGTTTTCTATCGGTGTCAGGAGCAGATAATCTGGGACGCCCAAGTACCGATTTAAAATCCTCAAGGGAAATGTAGTGCATGAACTGTATCGATGAATCCATGCTTTCTGCAGCATAAAGAAGTGCAGAATAGTGGAGTTGAACGTTCAGATAGACCATGTGCACTTGGTGGTGAGAACACCGCAAAGCTTGAGTGGTCCAGAGTTAGTAGGTTTCATCAAAGGCGGAACTGCGATAAAGCTGTTTGCCAAGTTTCCTTACATGAGGAAGAAAAAGTTGTGGGGAAATCACTTTTGGCAAAGAGGGTACTTTGTTGATTCGGAAGGAGCGAATGAAGCCATCATTCGTCGAAACGTAAGGCATCAAGAAAAGCAGCCAAGGAGGATGAACTACATCAGATGGAATTGAATATTCAAAGTTGAAGCAGACAGCCCCCTTTTTAGGGGGCCGTTTCAAAGCCACCTGCTTTGCAGGTGGCTTTCCATGAGTTCAGGTATTATTTAGTACCAAAGTCCTTATCTCCCTCGTCATTCACCTGAAAATTTATCTTCACAACCTTGCCTCTTTTTCATCTAAAAACCGTCATGTTCTACATTTAAGGTATGTCTCAAAGATGGGCATATCACTGTAAGGCTGATCGATTTCTTACTGGTTGCATCTAAAGGGAGCGTGGATGAAGATAGCGGTAGCTGGAACGGGCTATGTAGGGTTGTCGAACGCAATGTTGCTTGCGCAGCACAACCATGTCGTCGCCGTTGATATCGTGGAAGACAAGGTGTCGCAGCTGAATGAAGGGAAGTCACCCATATCAGATACAGAGATTGAAGCTTTTCTTTGTCGAGATGATATACGTTTTTACGCCACGTTGGATAGCCAAGAAGCTTACGCTTGGGCCGATATAGTCCTCATTGCCACGCCTACTAACTACGATCCAGAAACTAATTTCTTTGATACGTCGTCTGTTGAGTTAGTTATCGAGCAGGTAGTAAATACGAACCCTCAGGCTTTGGTCGTGATAAAGTCGACAGTACCCGTCGGGTTCACCGGAGTAATGCAAAAAAAATATGGCTCCGAAAATATCATGTTCTCTCCGGAGTTTTTGCGCGAGGGAAGGGCACTTTACGATAACCTTCATCCCGCCCGAATTATCATCGGCGCGACATCGGTAAAGGCAAAGATGTTTGCGGGTCTTTTGCTTGAAGGGGCGGTAGCAAAAGATATACCTGTGCTTTATACCCATTCAACAGAAGCAGAAGCGGTTAAGCTGTTTTCTAACACCTACCTTGCAATGCGGATTGCTTTTTTTAATGAGCTGGATTCTTATGCTGAGTCTTTGGGGTTAAGCACCAAGGAAATCATCCAAGGGGTATGCTTAGACCCGCGTATTGGCAACCACTACAACAATCCTTCGTTTGGGTATGGTGGGTATTGCTTACCGAAAGATACCAAGCAGTTACTCGCCAACTATCAGAAAGTCCCCAATAACATTATCGGGGCCATTGTCGATGCAAACCGTACACGTAAGGACTTTATTGCCAATGCTATTCTTGAAAAGAAACCTAAAGTGGTAGGCATCTATCGTCTCATCATGAAATCGGGGTCAGACAATTTCCGCGCCTCTTCTATTCTTGGTGTGATGAAAAGACTGAAAGCGACGGGCATTGAAGTTGTGGTTTATGAGCCCGTTTATAAAGACGCGACGTTGTTTAATTCGGAAGTGATGACTGACCTTTCAGCATTTAAAGAAAGGGTAGACATCATCGTTTCCAACCGTATGGATCCTTTGCTAGAAGATGTTGCCGAGCGCGTTTATACGAGAGATTTGTTTGGCATTGATTAGCCAACATATTTGAAGATACTGAAAACAAGAAACCGCCGAGTAAGGCGGTTTTTTGAAATACGGGACTAGATTACGAATGAAACTGTTCGCAAGCCAGTAGCGTGTTTTCAATCAAGGTCGCAACCGTCATTGGGCCAACGCCGCCAGGAACAGGCGTGATATGGCTGGCTTTGTTTTTCGCCACATTGTATTCGATGTCACCGACGAGCCTGCCATCTTCGAGACGGTTGATACCAACATCGATCACCACTGCGCCTTCTTTGATCCAATCACCTGGAATGAAGTTTGGTTTGCCCACAGCCACCACCAATAAGTCAGCCTGACGGACGTGAGACTCAAGGTCTTTAGTAAAACGATGACAAGTGGTTGTTGTACATCCTGATAGCAGAAGTTCCATCGTCATTGGACGGCCGACAATGTTTGATGCGCCAACCACGACTGCATGTTTTCCTCTCAGAGGAATGTTGTAACGCTCTAGCAGGGTAATGATTCCTTTTGGCGTACATGAGCGAAGTTTTGGAATGCGTTGGCAAAGACGTCCGACATTGTAAGGGTGGAAACCATCAACGTCTTTCTCAGGGTGAATGCGCTCTAACACATTGGTTGTGTCCATTTGCGCAGGTAGCGGAAGCTGAACCAAAATGCCGTCAATTTTAGCATCATTGTTTAACTCATCGATCAATGCCAGCAATTCAGTTTCGCTGGTGGTTGAAGGAAGGTCGAAAGACTTAGAAATAAAGCCAACTTCTTCACAAACCCGGCGTTTACTGCCCACATATACTTGAGATGCTGGGTCATCTCCAACTAAAACAACAGCCAGGCCAGGAGCTCTCAACCCTGCGGCTTTCCTTGCTTCAACGCGTGCTGCGACTTCCTGTCTTACGGTTTGAGAGATGATTTTTCCATCAATGTTTTGAGCGGCCATGGTTTTCCTTTGGAAATGAAAGGGATGAGGAACAGGCCATATTTTGACAAAAAAAGTGTGACATGGCTATAGCGCAAACGTTTGCCTTTGGTGTGCTCTATCTTAAATTATGCGATGTGGCGAAAAATTTTGAATGAGTGGCGGATAAAAGCGAGAACTTAAACGTCCTCGCTGTCGTCAGAATCAGATATCTACCGGCAGTGCAGCATCAACACCATTTGCACCACGAGAGCGGTTGCGCTTGGTTGAGACCAGCATGTAGAGCAGGGTTGCCGCAAAGCAAATGACCAAATAGAACATCAGGCCACCTTCAACGCTCATAGCTTCACCAGCGATCACAGGACCAATGACGGAGCCCACGCTGTAGCTCAGCAGCATCAGCTCTGCAGCTGCGACAATTTTTGACGCGCTTAGGTCACGACATGCAAGCGTGATAGCAACAGGGTAGAGCGCAAATGCTGCTGCACCCAGAATAAACAGACCCGCCATCATACCTGCTGCCACGGTCGCGATTTCATACATCGCGATAGACAACAGACCGGCCAAGCAGAAAAGTGCCATCAGCAGCGACTTCTCTACGCGAGAGTTCAACCAGCTCACCAGAGGCTGTACAGCCATACCGCCAAGGATCACGATAGCCATCAATGCACCCACTTGGTCGTGGCTGTATTTCGCTTCCAACTCCAATGGCAGCAAACCGTAAATCGCGCCAAGAATCAAACCCGATACGATACAACCAATGTAAGCAGCAGCAGGGAGGCTCTTCATTTCATTGAAATGAATGCTAGTGTGCGCCACGGCTTGTGGTTGGCCTTTACGAATGACCAGCGGTGGAAACATCGCCGCAGAGAAAAGCGCGGCAACCACCATCAATGGCATTGCACCTTCAGTACCAAACATACCGATGCCAAGCTGACCCAATGCTGAACCACCGTAGAGCGATGCCATGTAAAGGCCTAGTCGCTTTGCGCGTGCTTTTTCGGTGTCAGCCATCAACAGCCAAGATTCGATTACGACGAATACACCTGCTACTGCAACACCAGCGATAAAGCGAGCGGCTAGCCAAACTGCAGGTTCTGCAATGGTCGCCATCAAACCGACGGTGCCTACCACAGAGATAAGAAAAGCAACCAAGGCTTTACGGTGACCTGTTTTGCCTACAATGCGCGCACTGATCAGCGAACCGCCCAAAAGGCCAGCGTAGAATACGCTCGCTAACCAAGAGGCCAGATCATGCGACATGCCCCTTGCATCAAGTGCAAGTGGAATGAGGCTCATCAGGAATCCTGAGGCGACTGCAAAAAGGCTTAGGCTGATAACAGGCACAAGTGGGCTGTTGCGATCAGCCTGAATAACAGGGTTCTGTTGCAATGCTCTTCTCTTATTAGGTTGTATTTAGGATGAAAAAACCCGCACAGGAAGTGCAGGTTTTGCTACATAGAATTATGTGATCTGGTGCGATTATTCTTTCGCCAACGATAAACGTAAAGAGAGTTAAATTTATCGTCATGATGAAATTATTTAATTGAAAATCAACTGCATAACTATGTGTGTTTAGTCTGTGCAATTGATTGATTTATCGCTCTTTTTTCGCTTCTTTTCCCAGCGTTTATGCACGCCTTTTGTCAAAGATGAAAAAGTGGTTTCCACTTTATCAATACCGACCAGAACAAAAAGAACAAATCCACACAAAAGGAGAGCCTGACGACCGTAATCAAACGCGATGATCATACCCAAACCCGCCATCAACCAAACGACGGCTGCAGAGGTAACACCTTGCACTTGTCCATCACGTGCCATCATTACGCCTGCGCCCAAAAAGCCCACGCCCGTAACGATTTGGCCTAGCACACGCGCATGGTCGAGTGAGTTGTCAGAAAGAGAGGTGGCAAGGCGCATGAATACGTAGGTACCCAACACAATCAGAATGGCTGTACGAATACCAACGGGTTTGCCGCGCAGTTGACGTTCCAAACCCAAAATCCAGCCGCAGGCGGCACAGGTGAATACACCTTCCCAGCTAAACGGAGAAATATCCCAAAACTCGGCCACAGATACAGTCTCCCTCATCAGGCACGAAAAAATTGCGGTGCACTATCCTCCCCAAGCTGCGAAAGCTCAAGGGTAAAGATGATGAAATGTTTTTGTGCTTAACGGCGTGTTTGTTGATGCTCTATTGCTAGCGGAGTGAGGTGACGCGTTTCTCGTCTTAAAAAGCGCGGTACGTAGAAGGTTATAAACGGAATGCGTGTTGAATGTTTGTTTTCTAGACACTTAGCAGGCTTTTATAAGGAAAACCGTTGACGATGCTGTATTGAGCCTTATAATCCGGCCTTGCATTCTCACTGAGTGTGAATGAAGTGCGCCCTTAGCTCAGTTGGATAGAGCAACGGCCTTCTAAGCCGTGGGTCACAGGTTCGAATCCTGTAGGGCGTGCCACTTCAAACCTCCCCAGTACAATCTCCCTTTTTTATCTCTTTGAATCGACACAGCTTTTGTGGCGAGTTTTTGCGTTTCTACTATTCGCTAAAACAATTCAACGCACACGACTACCGAATTTTTGGTTCATCGCTACATTCAGTGCATTTTCTTCCTTTTTCCCCTTGAAATAGATTTTACTGCCCCAATCTCACAGAAACACGACGATGGACACGGCCCGTCTCGACTCAATAGGGCCATGCCGCTATAATGGCGCGTCTTAAAAATCACGCCTCGTGTTTTGAGGCTTATCGATGCTGGCGAAATGACGCCAAGTATCCCGATTCGCAGGCGCTATGGCGATGAATTCGTTGTAGCACGAAAGGATGCTAACGGCAGGAGCCGTGCAACATCACTCAGCAAACCTGAGTAAGTTTTGAGGTTAAATATACAATGCAAGTTACCGTTGAAACCGCAGAAGGCCTACAGCGCCACCTGACTATCACTGTTCCAGCAGCAAACATCGAAGACGCAGTTACTGCTGAACTACGCAACATTGCTAAAAATCGTCGTTTCGATGGTTTCCGTAAAGGTAAAGTGCCTTTGAAGATGGTTTCACGTATGTACGGCAAAGCAGTACGTAACGACGTGATGGGTGAAGTGATGCAGCGTCATTTCATCGAAGCGATCATCAAAGAGAAAATTAACCCAGCGGGTGCACCAACTTTCACTCCAGTTGACACTGAAGAAGGCAAAGATCTGGTATTCAAAGCTTCTTTCGAAGTTTACCCAGAAATCGCACTGAAAGATCTGGACAAAGTAGAAGTGGTTAAGCCACAAGCTGACGTTAAAGAAGAAGACGTTGCTGAAATGATCGAGACTTTGCGCAAGCAGCAGGCGACTTGGTCAGAAGTTGACGCAGCAGCTGAAGCAAGCAGCCGTGTAACAATGGACTTCACTGGTTCTATCGATGGCGAAGAATTCGAAGGCGGTAAAGCTGAAGGCTTCGCGCTGGTAATGGGCCAAGGCCGCATGATCCCAGGTTTCGAAGACGGCATCGTTGGTAAGAAAGCGGGTGAAGAGTTCTCAATCGACGTGACTTTCCCAGAAGACTACCACGCTGAGAACCTGAAAGGTAAAGCAGCGAAGTTCGACATCAAACTGAGCAAAGTTGAAGCGCAAGAACTGCCAGAACTGACTGAAGAGTTCGTTGCACGTTTCGGCGTTGAAGACGGTAGCGTTGACGGCCTGAAAGCAGAAGTTCGTAAAAACATGGAACGCGAACTGAAGCAAGCGGTTAAGAACAAGATCAAAGAGCAAGTTATCGACGGTATGGTTGAGCAAAACAACATCGACGTACCTGCAGCTCTTATCGACCAAGAAATCAACGTTCTGCGTCAGCAAGCTGTTCAACGTTTCGGTGGCCAAATGGAGAACGCTCCAGAACTGCCACGTGAACTGTTCGAAGAACAAGCACGTCGTCGCGTAGTTGTTGGTCTGCTTCTGGGCGAAGTGATCAAGTCTGAAGAACTGAAAGCTGACGAAGAGCGCGTTAAAGCTCTGATCGCAGACATGGCTTCAGCATACGAAGATCCAGCAGAAGTTGTTGCTTACTACGAGAAAGACCAGCGTCTGATGGAAAACATGCGTAACATCGCACTGGAAGAGCAAGCAATCGACGCTCTGCTAGCGAAAGCACAAGTTTCTGAAAAAGAGCAAAGCTTTAGCGAACTGATGAACCCAGTTCAAGCTTAAGTGCTAGAATTGTTGAGTGGACATTTGACTTAGAATTCACTCTTCTGATAACAATGGTCCGAATGAAGTAAATTCATCCGGGCCATTTATTTTAGGGAAATAAGACTATGAGCTTTCAAGAAAAAAACGGAATGCCTTCTATCATGGATGCGTTGGTTCCGATGGTGGTGGAACAAACCTCCCGCGGCGAACGTTCTTATGACATTTATTCCCGCTTGCTGAAAGAGCGTGTGATTTTTCTGACCGGTCAGGTAGAAGATCATATGGCGAATCTGGTTGTTGCGCAGTTGCTGTTTCTCGAATCAGAAAACCCAGACAAAGACATTTACCTTTACATCAACTCACCAGGCGGTTCTGTCACTGCAGGTATGTCCATCTACGACACTATGCAGTACATCAAACCAGATGTCAGCACTGTGTGTATGGGCCAGGCGTGTTCAATGGGCGCATTCCTTCTGGCTGGTGGTGCGAAAGGTAAACGCTTCTGTCTGCCAAACTCTCGCGTAATGATTCACCAGCCACTGGGTGGTTTCCAAGGTCAAGCGTCTGATATCCAGATCCATGCGCAGGAAATTCTGACCATCAAGCAGAAACTGAACAATCTGCTGGCAGAACACACTGGTCAGCCTCTGGAAGTGATTGAGCGTGACACCGACCGTGACAACTTCATGTCAGCAGCAGATGCCGCTGAATATGGACTGGTTGATTCGGTTTTAGCAAAGCGTGATTAATTATTAGTTCTGAGACAGTTAGCCTCAGTGAGGCTAACTGATTCGGAATTGAGTCCCTCAGCGTTCTGTAATTTCCGCTGAGATGTTATAGACTCAGATCATGGCAAACATGGGCGAAAGCCTAAAGAGGTTAGCGAATGACAGACAAGCGAAAAGACGGTGGCAGCGGCAAACTGCTGTACTGCTCTTTCTGCGGCAAAAGCCAGCATGAAGTACGCAAGTTAATTGCTGGACCTTCTGTTTATATCTGCGATGAGTGTGTTGACCTGTGTAACGACATCATTCGTGAAGAAATAAAAGAGGTCATGCCTAAGCGCGACAGCAACGAGCTTCCAACTCCTCAGGAAATTCGTGCGCACCTTGACGACTATGTTATCGGTCAGGAAAGAGCGAAAAAAGTGCTTTCCGTAGCGGTATACAACCACTACAAACGACTGAAAAATGGCGACACCAATGCAGACGGCGTAGAGCTGGGTAAAAGTAACATTTTGCTGATCGGTCCTACGGGTAGCGGTAAAACGCTGCTGGCAGAAACCTTAGCGCGTTTCCTTGATGTACCGTTCACCATGGCGGATGCAACCACGCTGACTGAAGCGGGCTATGTGGGTGAAGATGTAGAAAACATCATCCAAAAGCTGCTGCAGAAGTGTGATTATGACGTTGCCAAAGCAGAGCGCGGCATCGTATACATCGATGAAATCGATAAGATCTCTCGTAAATCCGATAACCCATCTATCACCCGTGACGTATCCGGTGAAGGTGTTCAGCAGGCACTGCTGAAACTGGTTGAAGGTACGATTGCATCTGTACCACCTCAAGGTGGTCGTAAGCACCCACAACAAGAGTTCTTGCAGGTTGATACCTCTAAGATCCTGTTCATTTGTGGTGGTGCGTTTGCAGGTCTCGACAAAGTTGTTGACCAGCGCGTAGCGAAAGGCAGCGGCATTGGTTTCGGCGCGGAAGTGCGTTCGAAAGACCAAGAAGCGACATTGAGCGATCTGTTCAGCCAAGTTGAGCCAGAAGATCTGGTGAAATACGGTCTGATCCCTGAGTTCATTGGTCGTCTGCCGGTTACCGCAATCTTGAGCGAGCTTGATGAAGAAGCGCTGGTGCAAATCCTTCGCGAGCCGAAGAACGCACTGACTAAGCAGTATGCGGCACTGTTGGAAATCGACGGTGTGGAACTTGAGTTCCGTGACGATGCATTGACTGCGATTGCGAAGAAAGCGATGGATCGTAAAACCGGTGCACGTGGCTTGCGTTCAATCGTAGAAGCGGTGCTTCTGGACACCATGTACGATCTGCCGTCAAACAAAGACGTCACCAAAGTGGTTATCGATGAATCGGTGATCAAAGGCGAATCTGACCCACTGCTGATTTACGAAGCGGCGGAAAATCAGGCAGCCGGTGCTGAGTAATACGTCTATTTGTGCGGTTATTCTGCTGCAAAATTAAACATTTGTGCCAGCAGGGTACAGAAAAAAGGGGGCTGATGCCCCCTTTTTTACTTTCTGCTACCTACGCCGTTGAATCCTGACAAACTATCCCCATATACTCTTTAATATCAAAAACGGAAGAGAGAAAAATATGAACTTGGAGCGTTCCGAGCGCATTGAAATTCCGGTCCTGCCTTTGCGTGACGTGGTCGTTTACCCTCATATGGTTATCCCGCTGTTTGTGGGAAGGGATAAGTCGATCCGTTGCCTTGAAGCAGCGATGGACAATGATAAGCAGATTCTATTGGTTGCTCAGCGTGACGCAGCGACCGACGACCCATCCATTTCTGACCTCTATGAAGTAGGTACAGTTGCGTCGATTTTGCAGTTGCTGAAACTGCCAGACGGCACCGTGAAAGTCCTTGTAGAAGGCTTACAGCGCGCAGAAATCAAAAAATTCCGCGAAGACGACTTCTTTACTGCAGACGCCGAGTATCTGGTCACCCCAGAAATGGACGAGCGTGAGCAGGAAGTGTTGGTACGCACTGCTATCAGTCAGTTCGAAGGCTTTATTAAGCTGAACAAGAAAATCCCGCCTGAGGTACTGACGTCGCTAAACGGTATCGATGAAGCCGCGCGTCTCGCGGATACCATTGCCGCGCACATGCCGCTTAAACTGCATGATAAGCAGCAGGTGCTGGAAATCATCGATATTGCAGAGCGCCTTGAGTTTCTGATGACCATGATGGAATCAGAAATCGATCTGCTGCAGGTTGAGAAGCGTATTCGCAGCCGCGTTAAAAAGCAGATGGAAAAGAGCCAGCGCGAGTACTACCTGAACGAGCAAATGAAAGCTATCCAGAAAGAACTGGGTGAGCTAGATGACGCGCCAGACGAATTCGAAAGCCTGAAGATGAAGATTGAAGAATCTAAAATGCCTCAGGAAGCGAAAGAGAAGACAGAGCAAGAGCTACAAAAGCTTAAGATGATGTCTCCAATGTCTGCGGAAGCGACAGTTGTTCGTAGCTACATCGACTGGATGGTAAGTGTGCCATGGTCGAAGCGCTCGAAAGTGAAGAAAGATCTAGCGAAAGCTGAAGAGATCTTGAATGCAGACCACTTTGGTCTGGAGCGCGTGAAAGAACGCATCCTTGAGTACTTGGCGGTACAAAACCGTATTAACAAGCTCAAAGGTCCAATTCTGTGCTTGGTCGGTCCTCCGGGCGTTGGTAAAACCTCGTTGGGTCAGTCCATTGCAAAAGCAACAGGGCGTAAATACACCCGTATGGCACTGGGCGGCGTGCGTGATGAAGCGGAAATCCGCGGTCACCGTCGTACTTACATCGGCTCTCTGCCGGGTAAGCTTATCCAGAAAATGGCCAAAGTCGGCGTGAAAAACCCACTGTTCTTGCTTGATGAGATCGACAAGATGTCTTCGGACATGCGTGGCGATCCGTCGTCAGCACTGCTTGAGGTGCTGGATCCAGAGCAAAACAATGCGTTTAACGACCACTACCTGGAAGTGGATTACGATCTGTCTGACGTGATGTTTGTGGCGACCTCGAACTCGATGAACATTCCTGGCCCGCTGTTGGACCGTATGGAAGTGATTCGTCTGTCGGGTTACACCGAAGACGAGAAGCTGAACATCGCGAAGCAGCACTTGGTTGAGAAGCAGGTTCAGCGTAATGGTCTGAAGCCTCACGAAATCACCATCGAAGATTCAGCTATCATCGGCATCATTCGCTACTACACGCGTGAAGCGGGTGTACGTGGCCTTGAGCGTGAAATTTCGAAACTGTGCCGTAAAGCAGTGAAAGAAATCCTGCTGAACAAAGAACTGAAAACCATTGTTATCAATCAGGAAAACCTGAAGAACTACTTGGGTGTTCAGCGCTTTGACTACGGCAAAGCAGACGAAAGCAACCGCATAGGTCAGGTAACGGGCCTTGCTTGGACAGAAGTGGGCGGCGATCTGCTGACCATTGAAACCGAGTCTATGCCGGGCAAAGGCAAGCTGACGCAAACCGGTTCGCTGGGCGATGTGATGCAAGAGTCTATTCAGGCTGCGATGACCGTGGTTCGTACCCGCGCTGAGAAGCTAGGTATTAACAACGACTTCTACGAGAAGCGTGATATTCACGTTCACGTACCTGAAGGTGCAACACCAAAAGATGGCCCAAGTGCGGGTATCGCAATGTGTACCGCACTGGTCTCAAGCCTGACAGGTAACCCTGTGCGTGCAGATGTCGCGATGACAGGTGAAATCACCCTGCGTGGTGAAGTGCTTCCTATCGGTGGTTTGAAAGAGAAACTACTGGCTGCTCACCGCGGTGGCATCAAGACAGTGATCATTCCAAAAGAGAATGAGCGTGATCTAGAAGAGATCCCTGACAACGTTAAGGCAGATCTCGACATCCATGCCGTGCGCTGGATTGATGAGGTGTTAACGTTAGCACTTCAGAATAATCCGCTTGGAATCGAGCTTGTAACGCCCCAAAAGAGTGACGTGCAGCAAAATTAAGCAACGTAAAGTGCTGACAGTCGGTAAAAGGCTTGTCAGCCTTTTTTTTGAGGGCTAAGTTAATGGAAACGCTGCAAGCCCTTAATTATTAACAGCTACAGCGTTTGTAGGTCTTGTTTGATAACTAAGGTGGGCTTTTGTTGTCCGCCGCCGCAAAAAATGGGATTTGTGGTTCGTTTGTAAAGGGGATAAAAAGTGAACAAGTCGCAGTTAATCGATAAAATTGCACAAAATGCTGATCTGTCTAAAGCGTCTGCTGGTCGCGCGCTGGATGCTCTGATTGAAGCAGTTTCAGACAGCCTGAAAGACGGTGACCAAGTTGCGCTGGTAGGTTTCGGTACTTTCTCTGTTCGTGAGCGTTCAGCACGTACTGGCCGTAACCCACAAACTGGCGCGGAAATCAAAATCCCAGCAGCTAAAGTCCCAGGCTTTAAAGCTGGTAAAGCTCTGAAAGACGCGGTTAACTAAATCTAACTTGCCGTTTTGCTCTTTGTCGCGAAGAGCCCGTTTTAAGGCTGTAATGTCCGCGACATAGGCGTATAATCAGGTCAAATCAGAGTGTAAAGGCGCATCTCGAGATGCGCTTTTTTAGTTTTAAGAAAACGAACGTTTGAATTAGCAGGAGAGACGGCACGTTATGATGGAGCGACTACGCGAAGGCGTTAACAGCCTCGCCGTTAAGATCATCTTAAGCCTTATTATCTTTTCTTTTGTTTTTGCAGGTGTAGGTGGCTATCTGGCCAGCGGCTCTGTAGAACCAGCAGCAAAAGTGGGTGATCAAGAAATTAGCCGCAATCAGTTTGAGCAGGCTACCAGAACGAGCGTCAACAGATGCAAGCTCAGGCAGGGGACTTCTTCTCAACACTTTTGAGCGACCCTACCTACCTGGCTCAATTCCGCCAAAATGTATTAGACCGCATGGTGAACCAAGCACTGCTTGACCAACAAGCAAGTAAGCTGGGTCTGCGTGTGAGTGATGATCAGGTTAAAAATGAAATCCGTTCAATGCCTGCATTTGCGAGCAACGGTATTTTCAACAACGACCAATACCTGGCAGCACTGCGTCGTACGGGTCTGACACCGGATCAATTCGCGGAATATGTTCGTCAAGATTTGGTTCGTGAGCAGCTGGTAAGCGCGCTGACGAACAGTGAATTTGCACTGGAAAATGAACTGCAAGCGATTTACAAGCTTGAAGGCCAAACTCGCATGGTTCGTACAGCAACCTTGCCGTTGGCAGAGTTCGCTGACAAAGCTGACATCACTGATGAGCAGAAAAAAGCGTACTACGAGCAAAATTCGTCTCAGTTTGTTCGCCCAGAGCAATTCAAGATTTCTTATGTTGAGCTGACTGGCAGCAACATTGCTGACGTTGCAGACGTGACCGAAGACGAAGCGAAAGCTTACTACGAAGCGAACAAAGCGTCTTACGGCACAGCAGAACAGCGTAAAGTTAGCCACATCATGATCCAAGGTGACGATTCAGCAGCAAAAGAGAAAGCTGAAAACGTGCTGGCTGAGTTGAATGCAGGTGCAGATTTCGCGGAATTGGCGAAAACTGAATCTGACGATACGTTCAGTGCAGAGCAGGGCGGTCAACTGGATTGGTTCGACAAAGGCGTGATGGACCCAGCGTTTGAAGATGCAGCGTTCGCACTGCAGAACAAAGGCGATGTGTCTGGCGTGGTTCAGTCTGATTTCGGCTTCCACATCATCAAGCTGGATGACGTTAAACCGTCTGACGCGAAACCATTCGCGGAAGTGAAAGACGAGATCCTAGCGAAGCTGAAACAGCAACACGCGGCCGATCAGTTCTACTCACTGTCTAACGAGCTGGCTGAGAAAGCGTTCGAAATGCCAGACAACCTTGATGAAGCAGCTGCGTCTGTGAACGGCACGGTTGAGAAAACAGACTTCGTTTCTCTGTCCGATCTGCAAGGCTCGCTGGCTAACCCAACGGTTATCCAAGCGCTGCAACAGCCAGAAGTGCTGGAAGACGGTCTGAACTCTGACATCATCGAGATTGCGCCTGAGCACGTGATGGTGGTTCGCATTGACGATTCTCGCCCAGAAATCGTTCTGCCATATGACGAAGTAGAGCCGCAGGTGACTGCAGCACTGAAACGTCAAGAAGGCGAGAAAGCAGCACAAGCACTGGCTAACTCGCTGGTGACTGAGCTGAATGCGGGCAACGATGCAGGTTTGAACGAATCAGGTTACGCATTCAGTGAAGACACAGAAATCAACCGCGCATCTCCTGAGCGTGAAGTGGTTGAGCTGGCTTACACTATGGCAACGCCGGCAGAAGGTAAGAGCGAGTACGGCTTTACCCGAGCAATGAACGGTGATGTTGTGCTGGTGGCTCTGGACAGTGTGAACGCACCAGAAGCGACTGAGATCAGCCTGGAAAGCCAACTGGCTGACCGCGTATCTCGCACGCTGGCAAACACTGATCTTGCGTCTGTGATTGAACAGCTGAAAGCTGACACTAAAGTGACGTACTCGCTGGACCAAGCTGAGCAGTAATGCCTGCTGGCTTCACAATACGCACTTAGTTGTAATTGATAAGTCACACCGACGGGGCGCATTTCGCGCCCCGTCGTTTTTTTATCCGCTGTAATGGTTTTCTTTCTCTGACTCTTTACCCTTTGTCGGCGTCGGAGCTTGCCTTCGACATCAACGTCGGATGTCTAAATCAACAAGGAAAGTAAACCATGAAATCATTTCTTTCTGCGGCACTTGTTTCTGCCGTACTCGCTTTTGCGCCACTCAGTGTTACTTCTGCCTCAGAGCATGAAGTTGCCGTTAATATCAACACAGCAGATGTTGAAGAGCTGGATAAGTATTTGGACGGAATAGGGAAGAGCAAAGCACAAGCCATTGTCGATTACCGTGCAGAGCATGGTGCGTTTGAAAGTGCGGATGCACTGACAGACGTTAAAGGCATTGGCAATGCAATTGTCGAGAAGAATAGAGACCGTATTACGCTATAACGTCTCACCCACATTCGGATGATGTGTCCGTTTGTTTTGTGTCGAGGAGTACACACTCCTCGATGCATAAAGCATCCTTGCGTGGCACTTACGGGTCAGTCAGGGCAAAAATGGACGTCTACCCTTGAGAAATAGGCGTTCGGCAACAAAATGGTAGTAGATAAATCGTTACCAGAGTGCCAAGGACGTTATGAGTAACAATACCAGCCACTTTTTCGCTTACCTCGCCAGAATGAAATTGATCTATCGTTGGCCGCTAATGCGAAATGTCTCCAATGAAAATATCTCCGAACACAGCCTTCAGGTAGCGTTTGTCGCCCACGCGCTAGCCCTGATAGAAAACAAGAAGTTCGGCGGGGACTATTCGCCAGAACGCGTTGCCTTGCTTGCCATGTTCCACGATTGCAGTGAAGTCCTTACAGGGGATTTGCCGACCCCGATTAAATACTTCAACCCAGCTATTGCTGACGAATACAAAAAGATTGAACAGATTGCTGAAGACAAGCTGGTGGCAATGTTGCCAGAAGAATTCAGAGAGGATTATCGCCCCTTGATTGATAGTGATGTTATCGATGCTGGCGATTACAAGCTGGTGAAACAAGCTGATGCCATCTGTGCCTACCTTAAATGCTTGGAGGAGCTGTCAGCAGGTAATCACGAGTTCCAGCAAGCCAAGCGTCGATTGGAAAAAACCATGGAAGAGCGCGGCAGTGACGCGACAGACTATTTTATGAAAACCTTCGCGCCAAGCTTTGAGCTTTCTTTGGATGAAATCAGTGATGAGTGATTTTTCGCTAAACCAGGCCTGGGAAGCGCGTCTTGCTGAAGAGCACAAGCAGCGCAGAAATGACAAACGCTCAGTGTTTCAACGCGATCGTGCACGTATTCTTCACTCCGCCGCATTTCGTCGCCTTCAAGCCAAGACCCAAGTCTGGGGCGCAGAACACAGCGAATTTTATCGCACCCGTTTGACGCACTCGCTCGAAGTGTCTCAAATCGGTACTGGCATTTTGGCGCAACTCAAAGAGAAACAACCCGAGTTTCGTCCTTTGTTGCCTTCGACCAGCTTAATGGAAAGCCTCTGCCTCGCGCACGACATTGGTCATCCGCCTTATGGTCACGGTGGTGAAATCGCCCTGAATTATATGATGCGAAACGACGGTGGCTTTGAAGGCAATGCCCAGACATTTCGCATCGTGACCTTACTAGAGCCTTATACCCAATTTGACGGGATGAATCTTGCGCGTCGCACCTTGCTCGGGCTGTTGAAATACCCAGCCATGATGCTGATACGCAAAAATTTATACCAAGTGACGATGTCAGCGATTTCCGCCACTTAAAAGCGTCGGAGTGGCACCCTGCTAAGGGGATTTACGACGATGACAAACCGCGCTTTGATTGGGTAAAAGGTGCCTTATCAGAAAGCGACGCTGCGCTTTACTCATCCTTGAAAATCAACACGTCAGATCACCAGCACGGTAAGACAGGTTTTAAATCCTTGGATTGCTCCATCATGGAGTTAGCGGATGATATCGCTTACGGTGTGCATGATTTGGAAGATGCAATTGTGATGGGCATAGTGTATCGCGAGCAATGGCAAGAGGCGGTAGCGAGCCAAATCGCTGAATGCGGCGATCCTTGGCTTGAAGCAAACATTGGTAATCTGAGTGACAAGATGTTTGGTCCACACTACGAGCGTAAAGATGCGATAGGTGCGCTGGTCAATACCTTGCTGACAGCAATTCAAATTGAGCCGTCAGTTCAAGATGGCGTTAACCGCTTTGATGATCCACTTCTGCAGTGGAACGCAACCTTGTCTGACACCATGCATCATGTGCTGGGGATCTTAAAGCGATTCGTTAGCGAATATGTGGTGCAAAAGCCGGAGTTGCAGGTGATTGAGTACAAAGGCCAACAGCTTGTGATGGAACTCTTTGACGCGTTCGATGCTGATCCAAAAAGACTGCTGCCAGTCGCAACGCGAGAGCTGTGGCAAAAAGACATTGATGAAGGGAAAAGTGGTCGCCGCGTGATTGCAGATTATATCTCTGCGATGACGGACGGTTACGCGCAGCGTCTTCATGCCACCATGTTTACGGGCACCAGCCAAGGGCCATGGTACCCGATCCGCTAAGTAGCTTTAGTCTGCTTTGCCGTAATGCCGCTCGAACACACCGGGCGGCATTTGTTTTATCTGGAATTCAATCATGCCGTTAAAGGCATCGATAAGCGGTTGGTACTTATCTTCGTTACCAGACAGTGCTGAGAGTGCGTGAAAACCGGCTTCAACTGTCGAAAGGCCACCCTCTTTTGGGGATTTACGAATGCGGTAATTTCCCATGGCACCTTCATCCAGCATAACGCAAGGCAGTGCCTGCAAGTTGCTCGATAGCTGATACATCTTGAACGCTTTGCGCCACGTGCCATCTAACAAAATAATGCCACGCGCTTTTTTCGCTGGGGATGACCATGAACTGATTGGCGTTGCAGTGTCAGCCGGATACAGCAGCGCAAAGTCTACATCACCATTATTGAGCAGAGCATTGAGCGAGTCATTGTCCGTAAAGTCTTCACCAACAATCAAGGTGCAATGCGGCAGCGAGAGCGACAAAATGCGCGCGGTGCCAATGGGTTGATTCACTTCAGAAGGATGTTGAAGAACCACGACCGGGATATCGCTGTCTATCTGTGTGATGAGGCTGCAAATACAGGCTTTCTTGGCTTTCCCGCATTGTTCGCAATATCGGCTGGCTTTCTTATTCATTCCCACGGTACGCTATAACTAAATGAAAATACGACGTTTGGAGACGCACTTGTCGGCTATTCGTATTCTCTTACTGATTGTCATTATTACCCTGATCGCGCAAATTCCAGCGGTTCAACAGATTTTGGTCTGGGAACGCGCTGATATCTTAGCGGGGCAGTGGTGGCGAATCGTAACAGGAAACTTAACGCACACCAATCTTGCACATGTTGCGATGAACTTATCCGCGCTGGCGGTACTGACGTATCTTCATCGTCAATATTATCAAATGCGCTCAATGGTGATCATGGTATGGAGCATGATGCTGGTGATTGGGCTGGTCATGTTCTTTGCTCCATTTGATTGGTATGCGGGACTCTCTGGTGTGTTGCACGGCTTGTTTGTTTGGGGTGTGGTGCGAGATATCCAGAACAAAGTGCCACTTGGTTGGCCTTTGCTGATTGGCGCCTTTGCGAAGATGAGTTACGAGGCTTACAGCGGCGGGGATGCGTTAACGGCGCAGATTATCGACGCGGGTGTGGCGTATCAAGCGCACTGGGCTGGCGCGATTGTGGGTTTGCTGTTTGCGCTCCTTTGGAAACCGACACGCGCGCCAGAGACGCAGAAATAAAAAAAGCTTGGCTGAGCCAAGCTTTTCTTTTATCGCGAGAGTGTAATTACTGACGGTAGGTTGTCAGGAAGCGCTCAAAGCGGCCAATCGCGGTTTCCAGATCGTCTACACGCGGCAGTGTTACGATGCGGAAGTGGTCAGGTTTGTGCCAGTTAAAGCCCGTACCATGAACCATCAAGACTTTTTCTTGTAGCAGGAAGTCCAGCATCATCTTTTCATCGTCATGAATGCTGTATTTCTTGGTATCAATTTTCGGGAACAGGTAAAGCGCACCTTTTGGCTTCACACAGCTCACACCCGGAATTTGATTCAGCAGTTCCCATGCTTTATCGCGTTGCTCTAGCAGGCGACCACCTGGCAGGATTAACTCGTTAATGCTCTGGTAACCGCCCAGTGCCGTTTGGATGGCGTGCTGCATAGGTACGTTTGCACACAAGCGCATCGACGCGAGCATTTCCAAACCAGCGATGTAGCCTTTTGCGATTTGCTTCGGACCAGACAGGATCATCCAACCTGAGCGGAAACCACATACACGGTAAGATTTAGACAGACCACTGAAGGTTACACAGAAGACATCCGGTGCCAGCGGTGCAATAGAGTGGTGTTGTGCACCGTCGTACAGAATTTTGTCGTAGATTTCGTCCGCGAAAATGATCAGGTTGTGCTGACGCGCAATCTCTACGATCTCCAGCAGGAAGTCACGGCTGTAAACCGCACCTGTTGGGTTGTTCGGGTTGATCAGAACAATACCTTTGGTCTTTGGCGTGATCTTCGCTTTGATGTCGTTCAGATCTGGGTACCAGTCAGACTCTTCGTCACACATGTAGTGAACCGGGTTACCGCCAGACAAAGACACAGCTGCCGTCCAAAGTGGGTAGTCTGGAGAAGGAACCAGTAGCTCGTCACCGCTGTTTAGCAGTGCCTGCATCGACATCACGATCAGCTCAGAAACGCCGTTACCTAGGTATACGTTTTCAACGTCCAGATCCAGCATGCCGCGCTTTTGGTAATGCTGCACAACGGCTTTACGTGCAGAGTAAATACCTTTTGAGTCGCAGTAACCTTGAGAAGTTGGCAGATTGCGGATCACATCTACCAGAATCTCATCTGGTGCATCGAAGCCGAATGGGGCTGGGTTGCCGATGTTCAGTTTTAGAATTTTGTGGCCTTCTTCTTCAAGGCGCTTTGCTTGCTTCATCACCGGACCACGAATGTCATAACAGACGTTATCCAGCTTTGTCGACATCCCGATTTCTTGCATCATGATTCCCGAACTTGAAATTTTCTTATTTGCAGTAAATTACACTAACGAATAGGCATTTATAAGTATCTAATAGTAAATAAAAGCCAAAAAGCAGAAAGTTAGTGATTTAATCCTGTTTAAGCCGAATATTATGCTAGAACATTCGATTTTCATCAGAATCAATAAGGTTGTAGAATGCCTTTCCAACAGGAAATATTATCGAGTTTGTCGCGAATTAATGTCTGTTGATGCAAATTTCATCAAATTGAATGCATTTTGCTCGCTTTCGTCAGTCATTACTCACCGCGTTTAACTTCAGTTGCTGTCGCAGGGCTTCGCGAAGCAGGCATATCTCCAAGGAGTCGGAAGTTTTGCTAACTGGTTGTTAGTTTTAAGCGAGGTTATTTTGACCGATTTAAGCCAAGCGATAGCCCGGCTCATTGAGACCCTATCAACGGCGACTCCAATCAAAAAGCGACTGTCTTTACCTTTTACTTGGCCTTCGGATCTCGATCCTATTGCTTGGTTGGACGCCCAACCAATCTTTCCCAAGTTTTACTGGCAAACCCGCGACGGTGATGAAGAAGTCATCGCACTGGGACAAGTCAAAACGTTCGCAGACCCATGCTCAGCCGAGAAATATCTCGCGTCTGACCAGCGCGTTTGGGGTGGACGTTCGTTTGACGGCAGAACTGAGCGAAACCAACGTTGCCTTCAGTCTTTTTTCTTCCTCCCATGCATTGAGCTATCGAGACGAGGGGAAGACTGGACGGTTGCCATTAACCTCAATGAAGAGCCGTTAAAAGCCCAAGCTGCACTGTCAAAGGTGACGCACAAGCCTCGCACGCTTTCCTGCCCTGAGTGCAACATTCTCGCTTCCGAACATTCCCCTGAATTTCCTGAATGGTCAACCATGATTGACCATGCGCTGACCACGATTGAAGCGACAGACCTTCAAAAGGTCGTTCTGGCACGAAAAACGTCCCTGACGTTAGACCGTCCTTTGTCTGCGGCGCAATTGATGAAAGCTAGCCGCGACCAGAATGTCTCAAACTTCCATTTCCTACTCGCCTTGGATGAGAAGCATTGTTTTGTTGGGTCAACACCAGAACGTTTGTTTGAACGCCAGGGCCAGCAAATGAAGACCGAAGCTTTGGCAGGCACCATTGGACGTGGCAACAACGCAGCACACGATGATGAATTGGCACAGTGGCTGCTAAACGATCAGAAAAACGTGTATGAAAATCGTTTGGTGGTGGATGACATTTCTGCGCGCTTGGCGACGTGCACGCAATCGCTTGATATCGAACAAACGCCGCATTTGGTGAGATTGCGTAAAGTGCAGCACCTCAAGCGTGATATCGCCGGCGAGCTAAAGGATGGCGTCCCAAGCTCTACCTTGTTGGAGATGCTGCAACCAACGGCCGCAATTGCAGGGCTTCCGCGTCAGCAAGCGGTTGATTTTATAGTTGAAAACGAACCGTTCGCGCGTGGTTGGTACAGTGGCTCTGTGGGCTATTTAAGTGCGGAACAAAGTGAATTCTGTGTGGCAATACGCAGTGCGCTGGTGATGGATGATGTGCTGCATCTCTTTGCTGGCGCGGGCATTGTACCGGGCTCTCAGCCTGCTTGTGAGTGGAAAGAACTCGATCGTAAAGTATCGACACTGATGAGCCTATTAAAACCCGTCCCAGAGAAGACGGCGGAGAAAAAAGCAGGATGAAACAATCCACGTTGAATCGCGTTTGGGCACGTCTGACGCTGACAAGCCTTTATCGCTCAGGCGTTCGTCATATCTGTATCGCGCCGGGCTCTCGTTCGACGCCACTGACGCTTGAAGCAGAAGCCTTGAGTCAGCTACACGCAGATGTCACGCTTCATACCCATTTTGATGAGCGCGGTTTAGGATTTCTGGCACTTGGTTTAGCAAAAGCCAGTGACCAAGCGGTTGCTGTGATTGTGACGTCAGGAACCGCGGTGGCAAATTTGTTGCCCGCGGTGGCTGAAAGTGGACTTACCCGCGAAAAAATGGTGCTGCTGACCGCAGACCGTCCACCGGAGCTGATTCAAAACGGCGCAAACCAAGCGATTCAACAGCACAATATCTTTGGTGAACATGTTTCTACTGCGTTGCATCTGCCTTCACCAACAGAAACCATCTCTCCGGCTTGGCTACTAAGTGCCATTGATGAAAAACGTCATCAGCAAGAACAAAGCGGAGGCAGTTTGCATATCAACTGCCCATTCCCAGAGCCGCTCTATGGTGAGGTGGAAAACGCGGAGCATTACCTGACACCAGTCGCTGATTGGTTGCAAAGTGATATTCGCTATCTGTCTTTCTCTCAAGCATCACCTAACGTAGATGTGGCCCTTTCTTCATGGTCTTCCCTTCAGCATCAAAAAGGTGTGCTTGTTGTCGGTCGTGTAGACAGAGAAACACGTCATGCCGTTGGGTTGCTGGCGGAAACGCTGGGCTGGCCATTACTGTGTGACCCTCAAGCAGGGAAAGGCTCTGATTACGCAGGGTTTGATGTGTGGCTTCAAAACCCGGCGTGTGCCGAGGTACTCAAGCAGGCTGACGTCATGGTGCAGTTTGGTGCACGTTTGGTGTCAAAACGCCTAGGTCAATTTATTGAGCGTTTCACGGACACCTATTGGCTGGTGGATTCTCACCCAGGGCGGTTAGACCCAAGTCATCGACAGTCGCTGCGTATCGTTGCAAATGGCGCAGAGATAGCGAATGCGCTGGTGGCGCAAACAACGATGTCAGAAAGTGCAGAGTGGGCGAGTGCATTGGCAGTCGCAAGCCGAAACTACCTTTCGATCATTCAACAGCAATGCCGTGCACCAGCAAACTTGACCGAAAAGACACTAGCAACAGACTTTGCGCAGTGGCTACATTCAGACACCGATCTTTTCATCGGCAACAGCATGGCTATTCGACTTCTCGATATGTGCTGCTCACTGCCAGATGTGCCCGTGTTTGCTAATCGTGGCGCATCAGGTATTGATGGCCTTATTGCTACCGCGAGTGGCGTGCAGCGTGCGAGACAGCGCGCGATGGTCTGCCTGATGGGCGACACGTCTGCGCTTTATGATTTAAACAGCCTTGCTTTGCTGGCGCGCCGTCAGCTTCCGCTGGTGCTTATCATCATTAATAACGACGGTGGCGGTATCTTCGACATGCTGCCGGTGCCGGATGCCAACAAAGAAAACTACTATCGCATGCCTCACGGTTTCTCTTTCGAACATGCAGCAAGCATGTTTGAGCTTGAATACAAGGCTCCGACAAGTCTTCTTGACGCGAGAAATGCGTGTTTAGCGGCGCAAGAGACTCAGGGGACAACGCTGATTGAAATCACTGTGCCTGCTGGTGAATGCGGACAAGATTTGAAATCGCTGTTTGAAGACATCAAGCATGCCAGCTTGTTCTAGTGTGCTTGCGTCCACCCATTACAAACACACCAACGTTGGTGCGCCAACCTTGGTGTTTTTGCATGGGTTGTTAGGTTCGCAGAAAGACTGGTTGCCCGTTGTCGAGGCATTGGCTGCGGATTACTCGTGCCTCACCATTGATCTCCCGGGTCACGGCGACAGTGCGAGTATCGAAGGCGCGGATTTTGATACCACCGCGAAGTGGGTGCTGCGTGCGATTGAGCGAGAAATCGCGGGAGAAATTTGGCTGGTGGGCTACAGCCTTGGCGCGCGTATTGCCATGTATACCACCGCATTTCACCACGCTTTGTTGCCAAATGCGCCTTTTTTAATCAAGGCGTTAGTGGTCGAAAGCGGACACACCGGGTTAGCTGAGACTGAGCGTGAACCGCGCTGGCAAAACGACGAGACGTGGGCATTGCGCTTTGAGCAAGAGCCCATGAGTGATGTGCTTCAACTTTGGTATGAACAAGCGGTATTTTCCTCACTAAATCATGAGCAAAAACAAAGTTTGGTCTCTATTCGTGGTGATAACCTCGGAATAAAAGTAGCCAGCATGCTGCGTGCTACATCGTTATCCAAGCAGCCGTTGTTGAGTGAACCGCTCCGTGAAAGCGGGATTCCTGTCCACTTTGTTTGTGGTAAGGACGACACCAAATTTTCGACATTGGCGATGCGTTCGGGATTTGATTATCAGATTGTCCCAAACGCCGGACACAATATTCATGCTGAACAGCCCAAGCTGTTTAGCCAGTTGGTCAAACAACTGATCGAAGCAATTTAACTGACGAATTAATGGAAACACTATGGCTAGAACAACTGGTTTAACCGAACAAGAGCTCTATGCACCTGTAGAGTGGAACGATTGCTCAAGCGGTTACGAAGATATTCTGTACCAAAAGTCTGCTGATGGCATCGCGCGTATCACGATCAACCGTCCAGAAGTACGTAATGCGTTCCGTCCTCAAACCGTGAAAGAGATGATCAATGCATTGGCTGACGCGCGTTACGACGAAAGCGTAGGTGTGATTGTTCTGACTGGTCAGGGTGAGCACGCGTTCTGTTCTGGCGGTGACCAGAGATCCGTGGCGATTATGGCGGCTACCGTGATGACGAAGGCACGCATCACCTGAACGTGTTGGACTTCCAACGTCAAATCCGTACGTGTCCAAAGCCAGTGATCGCATCGGTAGCGGGTTACGCCGTCGGTGGTGGTCACGTTCTTCACATGATGTGTGACCTGACTATCGCAGCAGACAATGCGCAGTTCGGTCAAACTGGCCCGAAAGTGGGCTCGTTCGACGGTGGCTGGGGCGCATCTTACATGGCACGTATCGTCGGTCAGAAGAAAGCGCGTGAAATTTGGTTCCTGTGCCGTTTCTATGACGCAAAAGAAGCGTTGGACATGGGTCTTGTGAACCATGTTGTGCCTTACGCTGAGCTTGAGCGTGAAACCGTTCGCTGGTGTCGTGAAGTGCTGCAACATAGCCCAATGGCACTGCGCTGTCTGAAAGCGGCTCTGAATGCTGACTGTGATGGTCAAGCGGGTCTGCAAGAGCTGGCGGGTAACGCGACCATGCTGTTCTACATGACAGAAGAAGGTCAGGAAGGCCGTAACGCGTTCAACGAGCGTCGCCGCCCAGACTTCAACAAATTCCCTCGTAACCCTTAAAGACGCCAGATATGAAACAGGCCGTTTTATATCGCTATTGTTTGCCAATGGACAGTGGTGTGATTTTGCGTCACACCCGTCTGGTAAACCGAGATGGATTTATCGTTGAGTTGCGAGACGGTGACAAATTAGGCCGTGGTGAAATTGCGCCACTGCCTGAATTTAGCCAAGAGAATGCGGGGCAGGCAGGTCTTCAAGCGCAAGAGGTTCTGAAGTGCTGGTTAAACGGTGACGAGGTTGACCTTGATGCGCTGTACCCATCTGTTGCATTTGGTTTCTCTATGGCTCTTGCTGAGTTGCAGGGCAGTGTGCCACGTGAAGGTAACTATCAGGCCGCGCCGCTTTGCAATGGCGATCCTGACGACTTGGTGCAAAAGCTTGCAGATATGCCGGGTCAGAAAGTCGCGAAAATCAAAGTGGGCATGTATGAAGCTATCCGAGATGGCATGGTGGTCAACATGTTCCTTGAAGTCATTCCTGACTTGATGCTGCGACTGGATGCGAACCGTCAGTGGACGCCGGCGAAAGCCGCGCAGTTTGCGAACTATGTTCACCCAGCGTATCGCGACCGCATTGCGTTCTTGGAAGAGCCCTGTCAGACACCGCAAGACAGTCTGGCGTTTACTAAAGAAACCGGCATTGCATTGGCATGGGATGAAACCGTGCGCGACCAAGGTTTTGAGCTTTTGGAACATGATGGGCTTAAAGCGATTGTCATCAAGCCAACGCTGGTGGGTTCGCTACCAAAAGTGAAAGCACTCACGGAACAAGCACACAAGATGGGCTTGGACGTGGTGATCAGCTCTAGCCTCGAATCAAGCTTTGGCCTTGTTCAACTGGCGCGGATTGCAAATTGGCTGACGCCAGACGCCATTCCTGGCTTGGACACGGTTGACATGTTCAGCGTGCAACTTGAGTCGGTATGGCCGGGCTGTGAGTTGCCTGTCATGTCACTTGAGCAATGCGATAAGTTCTGGGAAGCTGCGTGCTAAATCCTTCAAGACCAAGCACTTTCAAAGAGTGGCCGTGGCGGCATTGGCAGCACCTTATGCCTTCGCAGACGGCCATCTTTCTCGATAATACCTCGAAGACATGGACTGAGCTTTGTAATGACATTGCCTATGTCCGTGCTTCGCTGCCTTCACCTGTTCCTCGCTATCTCGCCATTGAAAGCAAGAATACGTACCAAACGCTGATCACTATGTTGGCAGCATGGGAGGTTGGTGCACAAACCTTGATGCTGAACCCTGCTTTTCGTAAAGAGGATCAGTGCGCATTGCTTGAGAATATTGGTATCTCAGAGCTTCTGGTGCCTGATGCTTTGCCTGCGCCGAGTAAACAAGTGCCTTCGGCTGGCGTGGCATTTGATTCAAACCGCGTTGTTTCCCTGACATTGACCTCTGGCTCGACAGGTTTACCTAAAGCCGTTGCTCACACTGCGAGGAACCATTTGGCGAGCGCAGAAGGGCTATTTGGCCTAATGCCTTTTGAGCAAACGCATTGCTGGCTTCTTTCTCTGCCGATGTTTCATGTCTCTGGCCTTGCGATTGTTTGGCGTTGGCTTCTCAAAGGGGCTGTGCTGAAAGTGGCAAATACGCAGGGCGATGCGTTAAAAACAGCGTTGGAAGGCGCAACCCATGCTTCACTTGTTCCTACTCAGTTACAACGCTTGTTGGATAATGAACTGCCGCAATCCCTGCATTCTGTGTTGCTTGGCGGGGCGGTTATACCTCAAGAACTGGTCGACAGGGCAGAGCAAGCAGGCATCCAATGCTGGTGTGGTTATGGGATGACGGAAATGGCGTCTACCATCACCGCGAAGCGAGCCAACGGCGAATTCTCCGTGGGGAAACCCATGCAGTATCGCGAACTGATGCTGTCTGACAATGACGAAGTGTTGGTGCGTGGCGAAACGCTTTCGCCAGGTTACGTGCAAAAAGGCCAATTGGCACCGTTAACAGAAGACTGGTTTGCTACGAAAGACAAAGGTGAGTGGGAAAACGGTGAGCTCAAAATCCTTGGCCGATTAGACAATATGTTTATCTCGGGCGGTGAGAATGTTCAACCGGAAAGCGTTGAACGTGCTTTAGATGGCTACGCGGGAGTTCGTCAGCTTTTCATCTTGCCAATGATTGATGCTACCTGGGGGCAAGTGCCTGTCGCCATTATTGATGGTGACATTGAGCCCGAAGCCTTTCTTACTTGGGCAAAAGCAAGCGTACCCGCTTACCAATGCCCGAAACGCGTATATTCTTTTCCTCGTTCTCTGCTCAACGGCGGCATCAAAGTGTCTCGCCGAGCTTTGATGCAATGGCTTGAGCGCCAACAGTAAATCCGTTAACACACCTCACCGCGAAGCTGTTTTACTTCATTAAATAAACGCTCAGATGTCGCTTCTCCTGGCGGGATCTGAGTGCCCGCAGACACAACAATTTTCGACCAAAATCGACGTGGTAGCTTGAGCAGAGCACGTCCACCTTCGCGGCTAAAGTAGCTGCCCCACAAGCCTTGAAGTGCCATTGGTACAACAGGCACGGGCGTTTGGCGAATGATCAAATCGATCCCGCGCTTAAAAGGCGCCATCTCGCCGTCATAAGTTAGCTGTCCTTCAGGGAAAATACAGACCACTTCTCCTGCTTCAAGCTGCGCTTTCACGCTTGTCAGCGCATGCCGAATGGAGCCGCTGGTTAGTTTGATTGGGATAGCACGACTGGCGCGGAAAAAATAATTCAGCAGCGGTAGATTGAAGTAATCCTCGTCCATAACGAAACGGATTGGGCGAGGACACGCGCCAGCCAGCAATAGCGCATCCACATAGCTGACATGGTTGCAAACAATCAATGCGCCACCCTTCTCAGGGATATTGTGCAGGTTCTTGTGCTGGACGCGATAAAAGGTGTGGCTCAGCATCCAAATCATAAAGCGTATAGCGAACACAGGAACTTGCTTGCCTACATACAGTGCGACCACCAAATTGACCATGGCAAGAACGAAGAAGAACATGGGAATGCTCATCTCCAATACACCCAGCAATACGATGGCAAGCACTGCGCTGACCACCATAAACAAAGCGTTATAAATGTTGTTAGCTGCAATCACTTGTGAGCGTTCACCATCCTCAGATCGGGCTTGCATGAGCGCATAAAGCGGCACGATAAAGATACCGCCGAACACGCCGATGAAGAACAAATCTGCAAATACCCACCAAAGTGCAGGATTACTTAAAAACGCGATAAAGGTCGATGAGGTTGGTGCAATTTCGGGCGTTGAGAACAGCAGGCGTGCGCCAAAAATGGTCAACCCCAACGCGCCAATAGGCACGATGCCGGGTTCAATTCGATGACCCGAGAGCTTGTCACAAAGCAATGAACCCGTTGCAATCCCGATGGAAAACAGGGTCAGCAAAAATGACACTGAGGCTTCGTTGCCACCAAGATAGATTTTTGCGTAATTCGGAAACTGGGTGAGATAGCTTGCGCCTAGAAACCAAAACCAACTGATCCCCATGATAGCTTGCAGTACGACCTTGTCTTTGTGGGCGATCCCAAGCGTGGTTTTCATCTGTCTAACGGGCGCAAAGCAGATCTTGAGGCTCGGGTTGCCCGCATCTGCCACTGGTATTTGTCTTGCGCTCAAATAGCCCAGTACGGCGAACAGCACCACGGCAACGGCGGCCAATTCTTTCGCATCAGCTTGGTTTGCGATGACGCCTGCGACCATGGTACCGATGAGAATCGCAAGAAAGGTTCCCGTTTCTACCAAGGCATTACCGGTACCAGCTCTTTTGGGGTCAGTATCTGTGGCAATAGGGCGTACTTTACCGGGCCAAAAAAGGCCGATTGTGTGCCCATGAGAAAAAGCAAGAAAAGCAAAACCATGTAGCTTTCATAAATAAACGCGATAGCGGCTAAGCACATGATGCCAATTTCGACGAGTTTTACGGCACGGATAAATTGCGACTTTTCGAACTTATCGGCGAGTTCACCGGCAAACGCAGAGAACAGAAAGAAGGGAAGAATAAATAGGCCAGCAGCGAGATTAATGAATAAGTTAGTGCTTACTCCAATTGCTCCCGGCGCAGCAAAAGCAACAAGGATAAGCAGCACGTTTTTATAGACGTTGTCATTGAATGCGCCCAGAGCCTGAGTGATGAAGTAAGGCAAAAATCGCTTTTGCTTCAAAAGGCCTGATTGAGTCGCCATGGTGTCTTCCTGTAAATGCGCATCTTTCCTTGAACATGAAGGCGATGATATGAAAAGAAAATGACGACCGCATTGCTGCAGATCGCCATTTTGAACGGATTATGCTTGGACCCAGCCTGAAAGATAGCCAGCTAGAAGATTATCGATAAGTTCACCGCCATTGACTGGTACATCGGTAAACAGTTTGTCGTCGACACTAAGAAGGGTAATCCCATGCACACCCGCCCAAAGTACGCGGCTTGCTTGAACGACTTCTTCATCAGATTTATTTGGCGACAACTTTCTCAACAAGGCTTCCAAAAGGCCAGTCATGCTCTGAATGCGATCATTTTGCCAATCAGGCAGCTTGTCGCCTTGCATGCTGTGTTCAAAGATAAGTTGCCAGCGGTAGCGGTTTTCCGCGGCGAAATCTAAATAAAGGTGGGCGAGGGCAGAAAGTGAAGCTTTGGGATCAGTCGTTGATGACAGTTTGCGCTCTGCTTGGCTGCGCAGTTCATCTAGGGCTCGAGCAACAATGTGCAAAAGCAAGATGTTGTAGCTGCCGAAAACATTGACCAAGGTGCTGGGGACATAACCTATCATCGAGGCGATTTTTCGGAGGCTGAGAGAATGATAGGGTTGAGTCTTGAGGTAGTCTTCAACGCAAGTCAGCGTCAATTCAACCAATTCTTCGCGACTATGGTCGTTCCTGCGGGCCATTAAAAAGTGCAACCTAGAATAGTGAACATTGTTCGATATTCTAGAAGTGGGTACTTAAAAGGGCAAGCCATGCGCCTCTCATAACCAGAAATACGGGTGTAAAGAGGCGCGAAAACACCGAAGTGTTAGGAGAAACGCTGTGCGTTTTTGATTGAGACTTGTTCGTTCAGCGTCCAGAAATCGTAAATCACGCCGATAAAGAAAAAGCCGAAGGTGAACAGGTAGACAATGCCTGACAGCCACTTACCCATGTACATTCTGTGTACACCGAAAACACCTAAGAAGGTGAGCAGGATCCATGCTACTGAATAGTCATACTGGCCGCTGTGGAAGCGAAGATCTGCTTCTCGGTCCATTGATGGGATAAGAAACAGGTCGATAAGCCAACCAATCCCCAAAAGTCCAAACGTGAAAAGCCAAATGGTGCCGGTAACTGGCTTACCGTAGTAGAAGCGGTGGGCACCAAGAAAGCCGAAAATCCAAAGGATGTAGCCGATTACTTTACTATGTGTATCATTCATGCGTTGACCCTAAAACAGATGAAACAGCTAGAGTGTAAAGCAAATCGTGGACAGAATTCGCCCCTAGGGGAAGAATTCCTTACGTTTTTTACCGAAATGTCGCTAAAAAAAGAAATGGCAGAGCCAAGGAACAAAATGATTCGTAACATTTTCTGTTCAAACATGGTTTGACTTTCAAACGTGTCAGACTAGCATGATACTACCTTGTACTCTGTGTCCATATCGGGCTAGAGTGCAGTAATGGAATGACTTTAAAAAGGTTCTGAATGAAACGCTTTTTCTCTGTATTTGCGCTGATGTTTGTGATGGTGCTGTCGGCTCCACACGCTGAAGCGAAAAGGTTTGGCGGCGGTAAGTCTTTTGGTAAGAGCTTTAAGACCGCACCTGCGCCGAAATCTCAACCTACTAACACTAATTCTATTAACAAACAAAACGATCCTTCGTCTGCTGCTAAATCATCGTCTAAGAAAGGCTTGATGGGCGGTCTGCTGGGTGGCTTGCTGGCGGGTGGCTTGATTGCTGCGATGTTCGGCGGTGCTTTTGACGGCGTTCAGATGATGGACTTCCTGATCATTGCGGTGATCGCGTTCGTTCTGTTTAAGATTTTCAAAGGCCTCATGGCATCGAAAAACGGTGCGATCAGCCAGCATAACAAGCAAGCTTATGCAGGCGGTCAACAGCAGCCGCAGCAAGAGCAAAAAGGTTACTACCACGAGCAGCCACAGTTCCGTGAATCAGCGACTGCGTCGTCATCAACAGGTGGTTTTGGTGCCGTTAACAATGACGTACCGTTTAACTTCCCGCCTAACTTTGACATGTCAGCGTTTGTAAACGGTGCACGTGAGCACTACCGCATCCTACAAGGTGCGTGGAACCACAACCAACTTGAGACGATTCAAGAGTACGTGACGCCAGAGCTTTATAACGATCTGGCAGAAGAACGTCGTAAGTTGGACGGTGAGCAACACACCGAAGTGATGTATGTCGATGCTGAAATCGTTCGTGCTGATTACGATGGCAAGCGTGCACAACTAAGCCTGCAATTCAGCGGCCGTTACTGTGACCGTCAAGAAGGCGTTGAAGAAGACATCACGGATATCTGGCACCTGGAGCGCGATATGACGCAACCAAACGCGCCATGGTTGATTGTAGGTATCCAAGCGTAATCGAAAGATTTCCCCCTAATGCGAAAGCGGCTGATTATCAGCCGCTTTTTTTTGCTTCAAGGTTTCTGAACGAAGCGTTCTATTCTCTTGATTAGTCTCGTACCTCATTTACGGGTAAAGTAGAGTCGAGTCGTTTTGAATGGAGATCTTTTGTGTCGACACTTCGCAGCCCCACCACGTTTTTAATCGCACTGGCCTTTATCATGGCGATGACATTTTCTGTCTGGAATGTGCTGCTGAACAATTTTGTGGTCGAACGTGCAGGGTTCACCGGGCGTGAGATTGGCATCCTTCAAAGCCTTCGGGAAATACCGGGTTTTCTCGCTTTCACTGCTATCTATTTGCTGCTGTTTATCAAAGAGCAGCGCTTTGCCATCCTATCTTTGCTCATCATGTGCCTTGGCGTCGCGATTACCGGATGGTTTCCGACGGAATACGGACTGTATCTCACCACCATCCTAATGTCGGTGGGGTTTCATTACTTCGAAACCGTCAATCAGTCGTTGACCTTACAGTGGATTGATAAAGATAAGAGTGCCCATTTCATGGGACGTGTGCTGGCGTGGAAAGGGGCGGCAAGCCTTGTTGCTTATGGCACGGTATGGGTAATGATGGAGCTCAGTGACGCAAGCTATAACACGGTCTATATGCTGTTTGGCTTTGTTGGTCTGATTGCCGTTATCGTCTTGTGGGCAAGCTTTCCAACGTTTACCTCTCCTCACACGCAAGCCAAAACACTGATTTTGCGTAAACGCTATTGGTTGTATTACGGGTTAACGTTTTTGAGTGGGGCAAGACGCCAAATATTCATCGTGTTTGCTGGCTTCATGATGGTGGAAAAATTTGGCTATTCCGTGGGCGAGGTTAGCCTGCTTTTCATCATTAACTACGTATTCAACATGCTGTTTGCGGCGCGAATTGGCGCATGGATTGGCAAAGTCGGAGAAAGACGGGCGTTAACGGTTGAGTACGTTGGGTTGGCGGCGGTCTTCACGGGCTATGCCTTTGTAGACAATGCAATCATGGCGGGCGTGCTGTATGTTGTCGACCATCTTTTCTTTGCGATGGCGATTGCCATCAAAACCTACTTCCAGAAAATTGCTGACCCTGAAGATATTGCTTCGACTGCTGGTGTGAGTTTTACCATCAATCATATCGCTGCCGTTGTTATCCCGGCTGTTATGGGGTTGGTGTGGTTGCACTCTCCTGCCGCTGTCTTTTTGTTCGGGACGGGATTGGCTTTGTGTTCGCTAACGCTTTCTCGCATGGTGCCTTTGGTACCAGAGTCGGGCAACGAGGTATCGTTCTGGCGATCCAAACCCACCGAGGATGTGGGCTAAATCAAACTTCTTATCATCACTTGGTTTTTTCTAGCACGCATTAACCTGTTCTTGATCTCGGCACAGTTTACCGTATGCATGAAGGGCTATATTCATATCAAACAGAAAGAAACAGCGGAGGCGATATGCCATTTACTTCTGACTTGATTGATGAAATGAACGTGTTGGTAAAGTTTTCTTTGTCATCGGAATTGACGGGCATTAAGGTCCACAGTGACGCAGACCCATTGCTTGTTGCAGCGACCGAGCGTTTGTATGACAAAAAGCTGGTGACAGCGAAAGATGGCGGCTACTTGACCTCGATTGGTCGTGATGCCGTAGAACATGCCAAGGAAGCCTTGCGGATTCTCAAATCCAATCATTAATTGGCAACGTTCTGATGAAGAACATCTAGATAAAGAAAAGGGAGCCTGAGGCTCCCTTTTTTGATGTTGTGTTTTATTAGTTTGTTTTACCAAACATCTTTGTCGATGTCTTTGTCCAGCTTAGGGAACTTCTTACGATCAAAGGTTGGGTTTTTGCCTGCTTTCACTTGCGCTTCATAGTCTTTCAGCAGGGCGATTACAATGCCTGACAGAGCCAGAACCGCCACAAGGTTGATGATCGCCATCATACCCATCGACAGGTCAGCAAACGCCCATACGGTAGGCAGGTCAACGACCGCACCAACAACAACCATTGCTAGAACTGCGATACGGTAGATGTTGATTGCCACTTTGCTCTTGAAGATGTATTCGATGTTCGATTCGCCGTACGAGTAGTTTGCGATCAACGAAGTGAATGCGAACAGCAAGATTGCGATTGCGATAAAGCCAGCACCCCAAGGGCCCACTTCCTGAACCAGAGCGGCCTGAGTCAGCGCGATACCCGTCAGTTCACTGTTTGGATCCAGCATACCTGACAGCAGGATAATCGCCGCTGTTGCGGTACAGATTACGATGGTATCGATGAAAACACCCAGCATCTGAACATAACCTTGCGCTGCAGGGTGGTTAGGACGTGTGGTTGCTGTCGCCGCGGCGTTAGGTGCAGAACCCATACCGGCTTCGTTCGAGAACAGACCACGTTTGATGCCTTGCATCATTGCTGCGCCCAATGCACCACCTGCTGCTTGTTCAAAGCCCAGCGCGCTGCCAATGATCGTCGCGAAAACGTCCGGCAGAAGCGTGATGTTGATTGCGATAACGTAAAGAGCAACAACCAAGTAACCAATCGCCATGAAAGGTACAATCAGCTCTGCAACGCGTGCTACTGAGCGCATGCCACCGAAGATGATTGGCGCAGTTGCCAACGCAAGGATAATACCTACCCAAGTGTTGTCAGTGCCAAACGCGGTGTTCATAGCTGCTGCGATTGAGTTTGACTGAACGCCGTTAAACGCCAAGCCAAATGCGATGATCAGACAGATTGCAAACGCAATACCCATCCAACGTTGACCCAGACCTTTTTCAATGTAGTAAGCTGGACCACCACGGAAGGTGTTGTCTTTGTGATTGATTTTATAAGCCTGAGCCAGTGTTGACTCGGCAAAGCTGGTAGACATACCGACCAGAGCTGTTACCCACATCCAGAAAACCGCACCAGGGCCACCCAGATAAATTGCAACCGCTACACCCGCCATGTTACCTGTACCTACGCGCGCTGCGAGACTGGTACTGAATGCTTGGAAAGAGGAGATACCACCATCGGCACCTTCACGGCTGCCTTTGATCAGTTCAAACATGTGCCCAAAAGAGCGGAATTGCAGGAAACCGGTACGAAAAGTGAAATACAGACCCGCGCCGATCAAAAGATAAACAAGTACGCTTCCCCACAATAAGCCATTCCCGGCATCGACAAAGGAAACAAATAGTTCTTTTAGTTCCGTCATAACAAACTCTACTGTCGTCAAAATAAAAATGGCAGTCGAGCGAACTAAGGAGGAGACAAAATACTCTGAAACTTCCTTATTCAGCTCTTTGCCCCGGGTGAAATCACCCTGGCGACGCTTCCGTGCAGAGATCTATGGCCTGTATGCGTGCAAGGTTTCAACCTTGCGTACTCCAATTCCGTTTGAGTTTTCTCCTACGGCCAGTTTCTCTATGGGCGAAGAGCCACGCGAAGAAAAACGGCAGGATAATACTTCAAATTTGTGGAATGGGCATCTTAAAATTTGTTTGATTGGTTAATATTTAGACGAATGGAATATAAAATACATGCTGCCGCAACATGAAATTCTAGTCAAATTAACATGATAGATACGAATTTAATGGGGAAAACGATTGCGGCGCGTTTTTGTTAACGAGCGGATGCGAAGGTGCTGTCGCTTACGACTCTTGGGCGAGTTTTCGCTCTAGATCCTTCTTCACCATCTCTAATGCGCGTAATGCTGTTTGGGGAGCTATCTCGTTGCTTTCTAGCAAATAAATCAAATCAACGGCCAGTTTGACATCTTCTGGTGCGTTTTCGAGTCCGTGGTTACTCATTGGTTTCATTCCAAGTTGTGGGGTAGTAAGTGTTGATTGCTGCTCGAACCAGTTCGGCATGAAGCGGCACTAATTGAGCGTGGTCGGTGCGATAGCCGCCGCCTATCACCGCGGCAACTGGAATTTGATGGTCAGCGCAAGCATCAAAGACGGCAGCATCGCGTTTGGCGATGCCTTCGTGACAGACGGAGAGATAGCCAAGCTCATCATCTATGTGTATATCAACGCCCGCATCGTAAATCACCATATCTGGTTGATGTTGAGCTAATGCCAGCTTCAGACATGGCAGAAAGGCATGCAAGTAGCTTTCGGAATCGGTACCGATTGGCAAAGGTAAATCGATGGTTGAATCGGGTTTGCGAGAGGGGAAGTTCTTCTCGCAATGCACTGACAGGGTGATGATATCGTCTCGCTCGGCAGTCAGGCTTGCTGTGCCATCACCGTGGTGAACGTCACAATCCACAATCAGCACTTTGTCGATGTGTGGATATGCAAGCGCATGTTGTGCGGCTAACACTAAGTCATTAAACAGGCAAAAACCGCCGCCAAAATCATAATGGGAGTGATGGTAGCCTCCCGTAAGATGAATCGCCACGCCATGCGCTAGGGCCAAATCCACGGTGAGTGTTGTGCCACCCAAAGAGGTGAGGCTCCGCTGCAGTAATGCGTCGCTCCAGGGGAAACCGATACGTCGCATCTTAACCAGTGGAATCGTGCCACTGAGCAGGGCATCGACGTACTCAGGGTCATGAATGGCTTTAAGCTGCGCCGATTCAAGACGCTCTGGCCTGTGTTCAACAACAGGCCAGTTGTTATCAATCAGATGTTCTTTTAACAGACGGTACTTAGACAGGGGGTAGCGATGTCCATCCGGAATGGGGAAGTCGGAGTATATCGGGTGATAAACAACGGGTAACATCAGCCTTTCTTTTCTCTAAATGCAATGCGGGATTCGATTTTCTGTTTTGCATCACGACAGCGAGCGAGACGCTTTTCCGTGGTCAGAAGGTGCTTTTGCGCGGCTTGTTGCTCCGCAAAGGTATCACAACGTCCTAGCTTTGATTCTGCATCACGTACCATGTCTGACAAACGTCGCTCCCAATCTTGGTGTTGAGCCAGGTCTTGGTACAACTGGCTGATGGACGCGCGGGTTTTCGGCACGAAGGTTTTTTCCTTCGCGCGAATAGAAACTGTCGCAACCTCACGTTGAAGTGCACTCAGTTGGTTAACCAGCTTTTCGCAAAGGTGTGCTGCTCGCAAACTGGAGAGCTTGCCGCTCTCCTTTTCACGCTCAAGCGTATCGACAACGCTTTTGGCTTCAGCCACACATGGACTTAACAAGCGAGATAAACAGGTAAACAAACGCTCGTCAAACAGGGGCTTTGCGCCTTCTCCGCGTCGTCTGTCTATTTCTGCTGCTTTGGTTGCCAGTGACTGCAACTCTGCTTTTAATTGCGTTAAATCCATGAGGTCTCTAAAACAGGGTTAAAACCACGCACTATAAGCCAGTTTCACCGCCAGTACGACAACCACGGTAACAAAGACGGGGCGAATAAACTTCGCGCCGAATTTAATGGCGGAGTTTGCGCCTAAGTAAGCTCCGAACATTAAGCATACACCCATGGTCAAACCGATTGCCCAATTCACGTGGCCTAGGACGATAAAGGTCACGAGCGAGGTGATGTTGCTGGTGAAATTCATCGCTTTGGCGAGTCCCGAAGAAAGCAGGATGTTCATCTTGTAGAGCGACATGGAGGACACGGTCCAAAATGCACCTGTTCCTGGTCCAACAACACCATCATAAAAACCTAGCGTAAGACCTTGTCCCCACTGCTTCTTGTTTAGGTTCACGTCGTCTTTTGGTAGGAAGTGGTTATCCGCTTTCGGTTGTGGATGCCAAATGGTGTAAACCGCTGTCGCGAGTATCACTAAAGGCAAGGCTTTTTCCAGCCAGTCTGTGCTGATGTAGTCGACCAACAAAGTGCCCAACACCGCACCGATAAAGGTGGCGATAAACGCGTGTTTCCAAAACTCAGGTGAAAATAGCTTCTTTCGATAGTAGGTTACTGCTGCGGTAGAGGAGGCAAAGGTCGCGGAAAGTTTGTTCGTACCCAGAGCAACGTGAGGAGGCAGGCCGATTGAAAGCAAAGCAGGGACAGTGAGCATGCCACCGCCACCTGCTACGGCATCGATAAAACCAGCAGAGAATGCCACCAAAGCTAAAATCGCGATAGCGGTAGGGTCCATAAATTCAAGCATTATTTTATAGTCTTATGTGTATTCGATAATACGTTGAAACGGAGGTAAGGAATCCAGCAGAGCTTTTCCATAGCGTCGGCTTATGATGCGCCGGTCAAGCAGCACGACTCTTCCCGAATCATGTTCTTTTCGTAGTAATCTACCCGCTGATTGTACAAGTTTTTTGCTGGCTTCAGGTACTGCAATTTGTAGAAATGGATTGCCTCCCTTACTTTCAATGTACTCTGCGTGTGCTTCCTCGACAGGGGAGGTTGGAACGGCAAACGGGATCTTCGTAATGATCAGATTGGTGAGCTGATCGCCCGGTAGATCAAGGCCTTCAGAAAAGCTGCCGGTACCAAACAACACGCTCACTTTGCCACTTTCACAGCATTTTCTGTGTGCGTCCAAGATCATCGAACGGGAAGACTCCCCTTGCACATGCAGTTCCCAGCCATTCTTTTCGATTTGCGCACGCATCTTGTCCGCGACTTGGTTCATCTGCCAATAGGAAGAAAAAAGCACAAGACTAGAGGTTTGCCCTTCGAGGTACTCAAAAAGCACATCGGGAAGGATATCTGTGAATTTCTCATCTTGAGGTTCACAAGGCATTGCAGGCACAACAAGCCGCGCGTTCTCTTGGTAATTGAACGGTGAAGGCAGCGCAAGAAAGCGCGTGCCGTCATTTTCATCCAAACCAACCTGACGACAAAAATAGGTAAAGCTGTTTAGCGCGCGCAGTGTTGCAGAAAGCAACCCCACTCCCGCTGCTTTTGACCAGAGCAGTTGGTCGAGTCGCCAGCCAATCTCCAGTGGCGAGACATGCACGATCAGATCGCTCTCTCGTTCAGGGCATTGTTCTACCCAACGGGCGAGTGGGGCACCTTTGTCAGAATTAGGTTGAGCCATCAAGGTCCATACCTTTTCTAAGTTCTCCAAGCGTTGGAGGAAAAAGGCCGATTCCGCCATCACCGGATCAGCAATGCTGCTACGGATTTCGCCGTCTTTTAAACGTTCCGCGACAAGGTCGTGTAATTTGCCCAGAGATTGATTGGCTTTCTTTGCGGCTTTTTGCAGATCTTTGGCTTCTGCCACCACCGCTTCTGGCAGTTCACCATTTTCAAAGCGATAAACGCCATCTTTACTCAGTGGCAATTGGCGAAGCATATCTCTGACTGAACGTAGCGAAGGGATAAGTTCTTGAATGCCAGATTGAAGGCTATCTAAAAATCGGCCGCTTCTTTTTATGTCGCCCGCGTTCGCGATTTTAGAGGCGGATTGATTTAGCTTTTCTAACCAAGCCGATGCGCCGAGCAAACTCGCAGCGGCGGATGAAAAATCACGCGCGACGATGGGAAGGTGATGAGCCTCGTCAATCATATACAGTGATTGTTCCGGTTCGGGGAGAATTACACCGCCACCAAGCTCGAGGTCGGCCATCAGTAAACTGTGGTTGGCAACGATGACATCGGCCTTGTCGAGGTGCTCGCGAGCCTTAGCAAACGGGCATTGTCGATGCGCACTTAAACCAGAGTGGCAAGTGTGTTTGTCTGACACTATCGATTGCCAGATATGATCCGGGATTGTTTTTGGCCATGCGTCTCTGTCGCCATCCCATTTTCCGCGAGACAGCGCACTGTGCATGGTATTGATAAGGTCAATGTCAGACCTTTTAGGTTTTTGTTCAAAAAGTGTCTGCTGGCCAGCCCCCTCGGCACCTGCCGCAGATGCTAATTTCTCCGCACAACAATAGCGCTGGCGTCCTTTGGCCAACACAAAGCTGAACTCTCGAGGTATAACTCGTCGAAACAGAGGCAGATCTTTTTCTACTAACTGCTCTTGTAGCGCAACAGTGGCGGTAGAGACCACCACTTTCTTATTGTTATTAAGCGCAAATGGAATTGCTCCCATAAGGTAAGCCATTGACTTACCAATACCTGTGCCTGCTTCAGCTACGATTATCCGGCGCTTTGGGTTGTATTCGCCTGCCAGCGTTTTGGCTATTTCAGCCACCAAATAGTTCTGTGCCTTCCTTGGTATAAAATTCTGCAATTGCGCTTTCAAATTCTCGTAGCTGCAACGAATGTCTTTCTTTACTGATGGACTAAGCATGTTTGGCACAAAGTATGAGTGAGAGCCGCAGTATATCACGGTTGCAGAATGTGAAAGAGTTCAAGTATTCGCGCATTTATTTTATTTTTTGAGAGTGAGATCACGATTACTAATTGAACTAATATTAGCTATCACTATGAAATCCAAGGGGAATGCCATCCACTATTTAATCTGGGTATTTGTAGTGAATTATGCTGATATTGTGGTTTATTTTGATGTGTGAAAGTTAAATATTCTGGTCGAAATTTGCGTGTAACTTTACAGAAATTTGACAATGGGATTTAAGAATCGTGACCTAACTCGAGTGTATTGCGCTATGTTGCTGTCTAGTAACGCATTTTTGTTTTTTTGATGTTGTTTTTTGTTGATTTGACAGATTTTAGATTTCTCTGCACTCTAAGTTTCGAAGTTAAAGCGTACTTGTTGTGAGGTCGTTGAGGCTTTGTAACGGGTGCAACTATAAAAGGGATCCTGGAACAGGAATTCCAATCTAATAAAGAAAAGGCAGTGGATTAACATGAAAAAGACAGTTCTAGCTATGGCAGTTCCAGCTCTGCTGGCTGCTGGTGCAGCACAAGCAAGCGTTAACCTGTATGACGCAGACGGCGTAGTAGTGGACATCAGCGGTGCTGCTGAAATTCAATACTACAAAGACTACAGCGAAGACGAAGATGCGTTTCTGCGAATCGATGACGCTGACCTAATTCTATCTACAGCTATTGAGGTGACTGATAGCTTGGACGCAGTCGCTGGTATGGGCTTCAAATATGAAGACCAATTCACTGGCAACGTAACAACTACTAATGACAACGGTACAGTTCGAAACGACGAACTATGGGTTGGTTTTGCAAGCGACAGTTTCGGTACTATCACTTTTGGTCGCCAACTTCTGATCTCAGATGATGCCGGCAACCAAAAAGATTACGAACTGGGTTTGGAGCAAATCAACTTTGTCAAAACCGAAGGCGGTCAGGTAATTAAGTGGGTATACGACAACGGTACGTTTTATGCTGGTGCCAACGTAGATCTGGATCAAGACAAAGCTGACACTACTGATGGTCGTCAAATCACTGGTGGTCGAATTGGTGCTCGTTTTGAAGGGTTGGATGCACGTGTTTATCTATACGATGCTGAAAACATTTCAGGTGAAGATGTAAGTGGTTTCAACTTTGAAGTTGATTACGCAATCGCTGCTTTTGATGTGGCTCTGAGCTATGGTCAAGTTGAGTACTCACAGCACGCGAATACTTCTGATAAAACAGACGCAGATGTTTTTGGTATTTCTGGTGGTTACCAGCTAGATGAAAAAACCTATTTGGCTGTAGGTTACGACATTTTTGACACTGACCCAACAGCTGGTTCTTCTACTTACAACAAGATCGAGTCTAACAGCTTGTATGCAAACATCACTTACAAGCTGCACAGCAATGCAAAAGTGTATGCGGAAGTGGGTGTTGCTGACAAAGAAGAAAACGGCGTTGACCAACCACAAGACACTGGCTATGTACTGGGTATGGAAGTTAAATTCTAAGCAATCGCTTATTTAACTTTGCAAAGCCGCCTTTGTTGGGCGGCTTTTTGTTTCGGGGAGTAAACGATAGATGAGAATACTGACTCTTGTTGGACTGTTAAGTATGTCTAGCGTGACTATGTCAGCGGAGTTATCAGCTGAGAATGGTTTAGAGTTTTTAGTTGTTAACGGAGACAATGTTAAAAAAATAAGTAGCGAGGGTGATAGGAAGCTAGAACTGAAACCTGGAAGTTATCAGGTTGTCGCCCGCTTTGATGATGAGGTTAAAAGAGGTTCTAAGAACCGCATTTTCACCTCTAAACCTTATGTTTTTGATATAGAGGTCGAAGATGACGATCTTGCATTGACGGTTCCTGATTTCAGATTTGAAAGCCAGGCTGATGCGTTCTTTAGAGATCCTGAATGGAAAGTTGAAAACCTGAGTTCTGGCAAAGTTTACACTGTTGAAGGCGAGAAGCTCAGTGGGAGTGGCTTTGGCTCCTACAGCAATATTGAAGAAGCTGTTGCGAAATATAACCAAGAAAACGGGATTGTCTTTGAAGGTGGTTCACCTCAAGATTTAGAAGAGCTAGTGGTAGCCATTGATGACAAAGGTAATGTCGATATCAAAGGCGACACAATGACACAACTCAAACTGTGGTATACCAAAGCAACGACTGAAGAGAAGAAGGCGTTTAAACGTGGATGATCGATCAGGATTTTTAAAAGGAATTACCACCTCGGAGGGCGTGTATGCGTGGTGTCGTTGCTGTGTTGTTGTGTTTGGGTATTGTCGGGTGTCAAAGTTCATTGGCAGATAAGTTACCTGCATCTGATTATCAAGGACACGTCCCCGATGAATTGAATAAAGATCTACTGACTTTCAATGATGCGCCCGTTCAATCACTTCGTGGTGAGACTATTCATTATGTCTATGAGGAAGACAAAGCTCTACTGACGATAGTACGCAAGTTGCGCAGTACTAGATGGAACTGGGACATGAACAAATCTGATATCTCGGATGATGTGCGTGTATTTACCTGCGAGCAGCTAGGCCCTGCGATAGATCTTGGACTAGGGGTTCGAACTTGGTATGCGGGTAGCGGTGGTTTTGTTACGGATGTTGTGCAAGCAGGGGATTGTGATGGCCTCTATTGAGGCCTATCGTGAACATAAAGGCTATGTTCTCTGCAGCTTGAACAGCGTGGCTCAGCGGCATCTTTTTCTAAATCATGTGCGTCAATTTCTTCTTCGCAGTCTGCACAGAGGCCGAAAAGTCCTGTGTGGATTGCACAAATTGCAGCATCAATTTTTTCCAGACGAAGTCCATCTTCATGGAGCTTTTCACTTTCATGGCGGCAAAGCTTAATCAAATGCGCAGTCGGAACGTGTGACGTCTCCAACCCCGTTAAACGTATGAGCGCATCTTCAAGCCTGCTGCGAACCTCTTCTTTCTCACTTTCAAGGTTTTGCTGTAGCTGTGCTACCTTTTTTATATCGAGCATGATGAATGCCTTTGTGCGCTATCAAGTCGGACAGTGTAGTGTTTCTGGCTTGTTGCACACTGATATATATCAAGACAAAGGGGATAAACCCTGAGTTTTGTCCGTATTTAGGCTCGAGTGAAACAGGTATAGTGGCTCGCTTAATCGCCAACGTAGGATAAGGAAGTTAACGATGGACACTAACTACAAAGACCCATTCAACGCAGTCTACTTCATTGGTATGGTTGCGGTATTATTGATACCAACATTGCCTGCTACTCTCACGTGGATTGGCATGTTGAGCCGCTAATGGTTAATAGGGAGGGAGAGTGACGCTTTCACTAAAAAGAATCATGCTATTGAGTGTCGGCTGGATATGCGTCGCGCTCGGTGTCATCGGCATCTTTCTCCCGCTGTTACCAACAACGCCTTTTATGCTGTTAGCAAGTGCTTGCTTCATGCGTGGCTCTCCTCGCATTGCTAAATGGCTACATGACCACCCTAAATTCGGCCCCGCCCTCAATAACTGGCATCAACATCGCGCGATCGACAAGAAAATCAAACGTAGAGCGAACATCTGTATCGTTGCGAGTTTTTGCCTCTCTATCGCTATCGTCCCAGAAATTTGGCAGAAAGTGATGCTGTTGACGATGGCAACGGTACTTTTAATCTGGTTTAACCGTTTGCGTGAAATAGAACCAGTTGCCCACACCCCAGAAAATACATAACATGTGCTCTTTGGAGCTTAGGCGGTCCCTTGCTGAGGCTCCATATTCATTCCTGTAGTTTCATTGGAAGCCACATTGGTGGTGAGACATTATGAGCCAAGACAAAATCGCATTTATCAAAGACAACATTAAGACCGTTCCTGATTATCCAAAACCAGGCATTATGTTCCGTGATATCACGAGCCTGATGGAGAACCCAGCAGCGTACAAAGCAACCATCGACCTGCTGGTGGAAAAATACAGCGGTCAGGGCTTTACTAAGGTTGTTGGCACTGAATCTCGTGGCTTCCTGTTTGGTGCGCCGTTGGCACTGGAACTGGGTGTAGGTTTCGTTCCTGTTCGCAAGCCTGGCAAACTGCCACGTGAAGTGATCAGCGAAAGCTATGCATTGGAGTACGGCGAAGACACGCTGGAAATCCACACTGACGCCATTGTTGAAGGCGACAAAGTACTGGTTGTTGACGACCTGCTCGCAACGGGCGGTACGATTGAAGCAACCACCAAACTGATCCGTCGTCTGGGCGGTGAAGTTGAGCATGCTGCTTTCATCATCAACCTGCCAGAAATTGGCGGTGAAGCGCGCCTGACTGCGCAAGGCATAAATGTTTACTGCCTGTGCGAGTTCGACGGACACTAATTGTTCGTTTAACCCAGAATCTACGAAAGAGCGTGATCGTCAAGATCGCGCTCTTTTTGTCTGTGTGCTAGGATGGCGGCAATAGACAAATAGATTTTATAACGCATGAGTTATCAGGTATTAGCCAGAAAATGGCGCCCTCACCAGTTCCGTGATGTAGTTGGCCAATCACATGTGCTGACTGCACTGGCCAATGCACTGGATCACAACAGACTTCATCATGCTTACTTGTTCAGTGGTACGCGTGGCGTGGGTAAAACCACCATCGCCCGTATCTTTGCGAAAGGCCTGAACTGTGAGCAAGGCATTACTTCAACACCTTGTGGTGTTTGTGCCACCTGCCAAGAAATTGATCAGGGCGTTTTGTTGATCTGTTAGAGATCGATGCGGCGTCTCGCACCAAGGTAGAAGATACCCGAGACTTGCTGGATAACGTTCAGTACAAGCCCGCTCGCGGCCGTTTTAAAGTCTACCTCATTGACGAAGTCCACATGCTGTCGCGCCATAGCTTCAATGCGTTGCTAAAAACGCTTGAGGAGCCGCCTGAGTATGTGAAGTTTTTACTTGCTACCACGGATCCGCAAAAGCTGCCGGTGACGATTCTGTCCCGTTGTCTTCAGTTCCATCTGAAACACCTTGATGCCACTCAAATCAAAGATCAGCTGCACCATGTTCTTGAACAAGAGCAGGTATCTGCAGAGCCGCGTGCATTGTCACTCATTGCGCGTGCGGCAGAAGGCAGTATGCGAGATGCGCTGTCTTTGACTGACCAAGCGATTGCTTTAGGTAATGGTGCGGTGGTTGAACAACAAGTCACTGAAATGCTTGGCACCTTGAGCACTGATCAAGCGTTGCTTCTTCTTGAAGCACTGTCAGAAGGTCAAGCCGACTTAGTGATGCAGGTCCTTACTCAACTTGCTGAAGTGGGTGTTGAGTGGGATGGACTGTTAAAAGAGATTGCTTCTCAGCTGCACCGCGTTGCGATGGCACAGGCGTTGCCTGAATCTGTCGATATGGCACAGCCGGATGCTGAGCGTATTGTGCACCTTAGCCAGGTTCTTTCACCTCAAGATGTTCAGCTGTATTACCAAATTGCACTTCAAGGCCGTCAGGATTTGCCGTATGCGCCTGATGGACGTGCAGGTTTGGAAATGGTGTTGTTGCGTATTCTGGCATTCAAACCGGTCACCTCTGCGCATTACGAGCCATCGGCAGTGAATGTGCCTGCATCAGAACCGCAAGCCGCGCAGCCGTCTCAGCATTCGCAAGACAAACTGGCATCGCTCAAAGCGCAAGTCGCCTCAGTGCGTTCGGGTCATAGCACTCCGGCTGCTGGGCAGCAGAATCAACAACAATCGCAACAGCCACAATCGACACAGCAAGCTGCCCCTGTGGTACAGCAACAAGCGGTGCCGCAGCAGTCATATACGCCACAGCCTCAAGCAACCGAGCAAAGACAAGCTGTTTCGCCTTCTCAGCCAGCGTACGAAGATCCTCAAATGTCTTCGCATATGGCAGCGATGGAGCAGGATGCGATGCGCGAATATAATAGCGCGCCGATGGATGAGCAGCAGTATCAGCCCGCTCCTGCGCAGCAAGCGTCAGTGGCTTCTCAGGCCGCTCAGCCTCAGCAAGGCTCTCCTTCGCAAGGTACGGCATCGGGTAGCATTCTCGCAGCACGTAACATGTTGAGAAGTCGCGTTAAGCCAGAGGCCAACCGCCAAAAAAGGGTAGTCCGGTATCGGCTGGCAGCAGTCCGCTGTCTGTCATCGATCGTATTGCGGCAAAACATAAGCCTGCTGATCCGGCCACGTTCCAGACCCTGCCTGAGCAAAATGCAGCAGTCAAAGATGACGCGTATCGTTGGACGCCATCGCAACAAGCTATCGATGTGAAACCGGTAACGGTGACACCAGAGAAAATTAAAAAGGCGTTAGAGCACGAGCGCACGCCAGAAATGCGTGAAAAGCTGGAACGTGAATCAATCGAGCAAGACGAGTGGTGCCGCATTGCGAATGCACTTGATGCGCCGCGTCTGGTTAAACAGATGGCACTGAATGCATCGATGGAAAGCGAAGGTGATAGCATCAGCTTGACACTTCGAGACGCACAAAAACACCTAAATACAGAGCAAGCGCAAGGCAAGCTGCGTGATGCGCTTAGTCATCAACTGGGACGTCCAGTCACGCTGTCTATTGTGCTTGGTGATACAGGGATAACGCCACTAGAATGGCGAGATAAGCTGTACACAGAAAAACTGACTCAGGCCAGCCAGAGCCTGAATGAAGATCCTCATGTTCTGTTCATCCGTCAGCGTTTTGCTGCCGAAATTGATGAAGAGAGCATTCGACCGATTTAAACCACGTGATGCTGCTTACACGTAAACGTAAGCAGTTCCAGACAATAAAAGAGAGATTGATATGTTTGGTAAAGGCGGAATGGGTAACCTGATGAAGCAGGCGCAGCAAATGCAAGAGCGCATGCAGAAAATGCAGGAAGAGATCGCGAACATGGAAGTAACCGGTGAATCGGGTGCTGGCCTTGTAAAAGTCACCCTGACTGGTAGCCACAGTGTTCGTCGCGTTGAAATCGACGAAAGCCTGATGGAAGACGAAAAAGACATGCTGGAAGATCTGATTGCAGCAGCCTTCAACGACGCAGCTCGTCGCATTGAAGAAGCGCAAAAAGAGAAAATGGCCTCTGTTACTGGCGGTATGCAACTACCGCCAGGCATGAAAATGCCATTCTAAGAATGCGTACCAGTCAACTGCTTGAACAATTGATGGAAGCGTTGCGTTGCTTGCCGGGCGTTGGCCCAAAGAGTGCGCAGCGTATGGCTTTTCACCTGCTGCAACGTAATCGCCAAGGCGGTGTGAAGCTTTCTGAGTCATTGCTTGCTGCAATGACAGACATTGGTCATTGCGAGAAATGTCGAACCTTCACTGAAGAAGAGGTCTGTGCGATTTGTGCCAACCCTCGTCGTCAGGAAAACGGTCAAATCTGTGTTGTTGAAAGCCCTGCGGATATCGCTGCGATTGAAGCTACAGGCCAATACTCGGGCCGTTACTTTGTATTGATGGGTCACCTGTCTCCATTGGATGGCATCGGTCCGTCAGACATTGGGTTAGACGTTTTGGAAAAACGTTTGGCGTCAGAATCGATTGCCGAGCTTATCCTCGCAACAAACCCAACGGTTGAAGGTGAGGCCACAGCGCATTACATCAGTGAGTTGTGCGCTGAGCATGAAGTTGTTGCCAGCCGAATTGCTCACGGTGTACCGATGGGCGGAGAGCTGGAATTGGTGGATGGCACAACCTTGTCGCACTCCATCATAGGACGACACCGTCTCAGATGAAAAAAGGCCGCTCTGCGGCCTTTTTTATTGGTGCACCCAGATCTTAGTGGCGAGGGATCAGTGCGCGCGCAGATGCGGCTTCACCGTCTGGCGTGACAGCAATAAACTCGATGCTTTTTGCTGGTTCACTGTCTACGTAGACAAACACTCGGCCGTTATCACCCGTCATGAAGTGATCGTTGATGCTAGCACCCGATACTGGTTGGCCGTTTTGTGTCAGCTTAACCCATGCGCCGCCGTTTGCTGGGGTAACATCAAGGTCAAGGTTGTGCGAAGGCATCGCTACTGCAGCAGATGCACCAAAAACCATAGCTAGAGCGATAATTGTCGTTTTCATAATCGTATCTCCTTTTTGGTGTGCTTCTTGAGCAACAGTTAAACAATAGGAGGGGAAGGGAAGGATGACAACAGAGTTATTCGCTCAAAACGTTCTAATATTTGGTGCAAGATTTTGTAAATTATCCGGTCAAACCCGGTAAGAAACTAAAAATTTCTATAAATCGAAATTGATTCAAGCTTAGACGAATTTGCGATTTGAGATCAGCAAGATATCAAATGCATTGGGTTGAATAGCCAAAAAACAAAAAGCCGACACATGGCCGGCTTTTAGAAGACAAGGTTGTTTTTAGTATTTGCTGTACAGCACCATAGAGCCGTGATTCAAGCTGGTCAGCAGCAGAGAGCCATCACCAAGCACATCAATACGACGCACTTTTTCCGCACCCATTCGGTAGATAGAGCGCACAAAGGTCAAGTCTTCTTCAGAAAACTCTGTCGTGTCACCTGTGGTGACGTCTTTGAGTTCAACCAGATTCAGCTTTAGATAACCGCCGCTCACTTCCCACTCGCCGGACTCAGACACAGACATCAACACTTTGATGTTCTCATCTTGGTTTTTCAAAATGATCTGCGTATCGCGTGAATAGGTGTTATCAGGCAAGAAGACCATGTTGCTCTGCTGCTCTGACATGGTGAGCCCGCTAGCGTCACGATAAGCCGACTCTTGGAAGTAGTTATAGGTTTTCGATTTCCACACTCGAGACTTCAATAAGCTTGACGTACGTACGTCCTCACCGAGGAAAACCCAGCAACTGCCAAGTAATGACAACAATAGCAATGCAAAAGGAGCATAACGCTTAAATTGGTCGCGTCGGCGTTTCTCTTGAGTTAGCGACATAATGAGTGGCTCCCCTCGGCACTGGTCAAGACAACATATGTCACGTTGTCGTCGGCATCAGCGGCACTGTGAATGTAATTCAGCGAAATTTGGTTGTCTTGGCCACCCGTTACAATGACTTCTTCCAATTCCACACCTTCGCTGTAATGACTGATGTATCGGTCAACGCAACGTTCAACCATAGGTTCCATTGTTCAATTCGCGCGTTAGTCACGGGAATATAAACAGGCACATCTTTAACCTTCAAAATTTCACGGAATGCTTCAGATTTCGGCGTTGAAGCAACAAAAAAGGCGATAGGAAGAAGAAGTGCTAACAGGAAAGCGACCCAAGAGCTCAGCGGTGTTTTAGGATATGTTGGTGAAGCAGGAGTGGTAACCGGGATCGGCTCAGACAAGATGTCTTCAGTTTGGGCAGGTTTCGATGGAATGATCTCTTCAACAACAGGATCAGGCGTATCAACGATATCTTCAGATACGTCCTCAACAGGTTCTGGTAATGCCTCTTCCTGAATCTCGATTCTCGGCTTGGGTATGTCAACCGGCTGGTCATTGTAGACTTCTACCGAGCAGATAACCTGATATCCACGCTTAGGCACCGTCTTGACGAACATAGGGTTTTTGGTCGATTCCTTGAGTGCTTTTCTCAGGGTAGAAATCGACTGCGTTAAACTGGAATCGTCTACTTCAAAGCCTTGCTTGCGCCAAACAAAGTCGTGGATTCGGTTCCGCGTAACAATCGCATGTGGCTCTTCAATAAGAACCATCAGAACACGGCATTCATTGCTCCCGAGTCGGACCAAATCGTCATTTTCATGAAGATCGACCAGAGAACTGTCACTGGGGGAAAAAACAAAACGCTCTCCCAGTAGGTATCGGTTCGATTTATTTAACATTCGTAATTCTAACCTGCACGAATTTTGGGCAATTTTAGAGAAAAAGGCCGATTTATAGGCGTAATTGAAGAGGATTATACTCGAAGTGCGAAAAAGACCTCAACAAATGAAAAAATCCCTAAAGAGCCTTGAAAAGCAATCTTGCGACCCTATCTACAAAGAGACAGTAACTAAAATCACATTTGTTTGGGGTTAAAATGAGCGATCAAGCGACTCTGCAAAGTAAGGAAACGCGTGGTTTCCAATCTGAAGTGAAGCAACTACTTCATTTGATGATCCATTCTCTTTATTCGAACAAAGAGATTTTTCTTCGTGAATTAATTTCCAATGCATCAGACGCGGCAGACAAACTGCGCTTCAAAGCACTGTCTGATGCGGGTTTGTATGAAAACGACGGTGATCTTCGCGTTCGCCTGAGTGTTAATAAAGAAGCGGGCACACTGACCATTGAAGACAATGGTATTGGTATGAGCCGAGACGAGGTGATTGATAACCTCGGTACCATCGCAAAATCTGGCACCGCCGATTTCTTCAAACAGCTTTCTGATGACCAAACCAAAGATAGCCAATTGATTGGCCAGTTCGGTGTAGGTTTCTACTCGGCATTTATCGTTGCAGACAAGGTCTCTGTAGAGACACGCGCGGCAGGCATTGATGCGTCAGAAGCGGTGCGCTGGGAATCGACGGGCGAAGGCGAGTACACCATCGAAAGCATCGACAAAGCCTCGCGTGGTACTTCCATTACCTTGCACCTTCGTGACGAAGACAAAGAGTTTTTAGATGACTGGCGTCTTCGCGAAGTCATTGGCAAATATTCTGACCACATTGGCATTCCTGTTGAGATGTGGGCCAAAGAGCGTGATGAAGAAGGCAATGAAACCGAGCAAGGCAAGTGGGAAAAGATAAACAAAGCCCAAGCACTGTGGACACGCTCAAAATCAGACATCTCTGATGACGAATACAAAGAATTCTACAAGCACCTCTCCCACGACTTTGCGGACCCACTTCAGTGGAGCCACAACCGCGTGGAAGGCAAGAACGACTACACCAGCTTGCTTTATATCCCTTCTAAAGCACCGTGGGATATGTTCAATCGCGAACACAAGCATGGTCTGAAGCTATACGTACAGCGTGTATTCATCATGGATGACGCTGCGCAATTCATGCCAAGCTACTTGCGATTTGTGCGTGGTCTAATCGATTCAAACGATTTGCCGCTGAACGTGTCGCGTGAAATTCTGCAAGACAACAAAGTTACGCAAGCACTTCGCAATGCCTGTACTAAGCGTGTGCTAACCATGCTTGAGCGCATGTCGAACAATGATGCAGACAAGTACCTGAGCTTCTGGAAAGAGTTTGGCTTAGTGCTAAAAGAAGGCCCAGCGGAAGATTTCTCGAACCGTGAGAAAATTGCCGGTCTGCTACGTTTTGCATCAACAAACACGGACAGCAGTGAACAAACTGTGTCGCTCACTGGCTACGTGTCGCGCATGAAAGACGAGCAGGATAAGATTTATTACCTGACGGCGGACAGCTATCAAGCGGCGAAAAATAGCCCGCACCTTGAGCAATTTAAAGCGAAAGGCATCGAAGTCATTCTGATGTATGACCGTATCGATGAGTGGCTGATGAGTTACCTGCCAGAGTTTGATGGCAAGCAATTCCAAGCAATCACCAAAGCGGATCTTGATCTGAGTAAGTTTGAAGACGACGCAGAGAAAGAGAAGCGCGAAGAAACCGAAAAAGCATTCGGCTCTGTGGTTGAGCGCACCAAAGCCTATTTGGGCGACCGCGTCAAAGATGTGCGTCCTACTTTCAAGCTTTCTGGTACGCCAGCGGTGGTAGTGACCGATCAGTTTGAAATGGGTACGCAGATGGCAAAATTGCTGGAAGCGGCAGGGCAGCAGGCACCGGAAGTAAAATATATTTTCGAGCTTAACCCTGAGCATGCCTTGGTGAAACAAATGGCTGATGAAGCTGATGAGGTTGTTTTCGGACGTTGGGTTGAAATGTTGTTGGGGCAAGCAATGCTGGCTGAACGTGGCGCAATGGACGATCCGTCTCAATTCCTGACAGCCGTGAATCAACTTCTGACTAAAGGCTAATTGCGTCACAGCTTTGAATAGATAACCATAGACTATCAAGCCCAGCAGGACCGCTGGGCTTGATAGCGTTTACATAACCGTGTATTTTGCATTTTTTTGCGAACACTCCAAAGTAAAGAAAGGGGATAACTATGCGCATCATTCTTCTGGGCGCTCCAGGTGCAGGTAAAGGAACTCAAGCGCAGTTCATCATGGACAAATACGGGATTCCACAAATCTCGACTGGTGACATGCTGCGTGCGGCAATCAAAGCTGGCACCGAAATGGGCAAACAGGCGAAAGCAGTTATCGACGCGGGCCAATTGGTGTCTGACGATATCATTCTGGGTCTGGTTAAAGAGCGCATTGCACAAGAAGACTGTGCGAAGGGCTTCCTGTTGGACGGCTTCCCTCGCACTATCCCTCAAGCGGATGGCCTGAAAGAAATCGGCGTAGACGTTGATTACGTTCTGGAATTCGATGTGGCTGACAGTGTCATCGTTGAGCGCATGGCTGGCCGTCGTGCTCACATCGCATCTGGTCGTACTTACCACGTGGTTTACAACCCGCCTAAAGTTGAAGGCAAAGATGACGTAACGGGTGAAGATCTGGTTGTTCGTGATGACGACAAAGAAGAGACCGTACGTGCACGTCTGGGTGTATACCACGAGCAAACTGCGCCACTGATCGCTTACTACTCAAAAGAAGCGGAAGCAGGCAACACTAAGTACCTGAAATTCGACGGTACTAAGCTTGTTGACGAAGTGAGCGCAGAAATCGAAAAAGCACTGTCGTAAGACACGCAAGTCGATTTGATAAAAAGGGCAATCGAAAGGTTGCCCTTTTTTGATCTTATCAATCATCAGGTGAGTATTGGTCTAGCCTGATATGGTATTCTTTTTGGCGTAACTAACTGTTGAAGCAGGTTGAAATGGAAAATAATCAAAACAAAGTAGGGGTGTTGCTGGCCAACTTAGGAACGCCAGAAGCACCGACCGCTAAAGCAGTGAAAGCCTTTCTTGGCGAATTTCTTCACGACAAACGTGTTGTAGACATGACGCGTTGGCTCTGGTGTCCTTTGCTGCATGGCATCATCCTGCCTGTGCGCTCCCCAAAAGTGGCAAAACTTTATGAGAGTGTGTGGATGGAGGAAGGGTCACCGTTAATGGTGTACTCCAAACGCCAGCAAGCTGCTCTAGAAGCAAAGCTAAACATGCCTGTAGAGCTTGGCATGACCTATGGCTCGCCGAGCCTGAAGTCGGGTGTTGAAGCTCTGACAGCGCGAGGCTGTGAGAAAATCTTGGTATTCCCGCTTTACCCGCAGTACTCAAGAACAACCACAGCAGCGATTTTCGACAAACTGGCGAAATCCCTCAAGCAACAACCGGCATTGCCAGAGTTTCGTTTTATCAATCACTACTACAGTGAAGAGGATTACATCGAAGCCCTAGCGCAATCGGTGGAGGCGCACTGGGAGCAAAACGGTAAGCCAGACATGTTGGTGTGTTCATACCACGGCATTCCAAAGCGTTATGCAGATAACGGCGACCCATACGCATCTCATTGCGAAGGAACCACAAGCAAACTTGCAGCGCGTTTGAATACGGATGTACCAGTGAAGATGACGTTCCAATCTCGCTTTGGCCGTGAAGAATGGCTGCAGCCTTACACAGACAAAACCCTTGAGGTACTGCCATCAGAAGGTATTGAGCGATTGGATATCATCACACCTGCGTTTTCTGTGGATTGCCTTGAGACGTTGGAAGAGATTGCAGAGCAAAATCGCGACGCTTTCATGGAAGCCGGCGGCAAAGAATACAACTACATCCCTTGCTTGAACGATGCCCCTGCCCACATTGAGATGATGTGTCATCTTGTAGAAAGACATACCAAAGGCTGGTAGTTGTCACAGCGTTAGTGTGGTGATTCTCTATACTAAACAAACCCGAGTGGAGAAGATTTCACTCGGGTAAATTTGCAACGTATATATTTATCTTGCAATTGTGTGTGATAGAATTCGCATTTTTCGCCACTACTACGACGCATCGAATCATGAAATTCCCAGGCCAACGCAAGTCTAAGCACTATTTCCCTGTGCACGCGCGCGATCCATTGCTGCTTGTTCAGGCAAGCGAACAACGTAAGCTTAAAAGCCCTTGTGTTATCGGTATTGACCAGACACTGGTAGATATCGAAGCGAAAGTGAGCGACGACTTCGTGAAGAAGTACGAGCTCAGTAAAGGCCACTCTTTGGTGATTGACGACAAGCGTGCAGAAGCGCTTTACCAAGAGCTGAAAGAGAACAACATGATCAGCCACGAATTTGCTGGTGGCACGATTGGCAACACCCTTCACAACTACTCAACACTGGCGGATGACAAATCTATCCTGCTGGGCGTAATGAGCCGCGACATCACTATTGGTAGTTACGCTTACCGTTATCTGTGTAACACCTCTAGCCGTATGGATCTGAACTACCTGCAGGCAGTACAAGGCCCAATTGGTCGTTGCTACGCGTTGATCAGTGAAGATGGCGAGCGTACCTTTGCAATCAGCGAAGGTCTGATGAACCAACTCCAACCAGAATCGATTCCAGAGCACGTGTTCAAGAACGCGTCTGCATTGGTTCTGACAGCGTACCTTGTTCGTTGTAAAGAAGGCGATCCAATGCCAGAAGCAACCATGAAAGCCATCGAGTACGCGAAAAAGTATGACGTTCCTGTCGTGATGACCCTGGGCACGAAATACGTGATTCAGCAAAACCCACAATGGTGGCGTGACTTCTTGTCTGAGCACGTTACTGTTGTTGCGATGAACGAAGAAGAAGGCGAAGCACTGACTGGCGAAGCGGATCCACTGTTGGCAGCTGACAAAGCACTGGATTGGGTAGACATGGTTCTGTGTACCGCAGGTCCTGTAGGTCTGTACATGGCCGGCTACACAGAGAACGATGCGAAGCGCGAAACCTCGCTGCCATTGCTACCAGGCACAGTTGCAGAATTTAACCAATACGAATTCAGCCGCCCAATGGTGAAAAAGCACTGTGAAAACCCAATCAAGGTTTACTCGCACATTGCACCATACATGGGTGGCCCAGAGCGCATCAAGAACACCAACGGTGCCGGTGATGGCGCGTTGTCAGCCGTACTTCACGACATGTCAGCAAACCGCTACCACCGTGAAAACGTGCCGAACTCAAGCAAGCACAACTACCCGTTCTTGACTTACAGTTCTTTCTCCCAAGTTTGTAAGTACGCAAACCGCGTAAGTTACGAAGTACTGGCGCAGCACTCACCACGCTTGTCGCGTGCGCTGCCAGAGAAGGAAGATTCGCTGGAAGAGGCTTACTGGGAACGCTAATTTCTTCGTCATTGACATGAATACAGCGTTAGCTTCGCCTTCTCACAAAGGTCACTTAGTGGACTAAGCTCCCTTTGACTCGAAAGCTTGCTGCCTTGCCTTCAAGCCAATGACTTTGAAATTACCCAGAATAGGGTCGTTGACTGCTTTCTCTAACCCCGTCACTTAGCCTGCTAAGTGACCGGGGATTCGTTCGATTGTCGCCCTGTCTTCAGGCCAATGACTTTGAAATTGCACATCGCAGTGATAAAAAATCCGCCACTTGGGCGGATTTTTTTATAGGCGTTGATCTGTCGATTAGGCTTTGTTGTAAGCTTCGTTGTGTACTGCGGCAACAGCGCGACCTGATGGGTCTGCGGCGTTTTTGAAGCTCTCATCCCATTCGATAGCTTTCGCGCTTGAACAGGCGATTGACGGGCCACCAGGCACACATTCAACAGCAGATGGCAGCGGGAACAGCTCTTCAAAGATCTCGCGGTATACATACGCCTCTTTGGTTTGTGGCGTGTTGTATGGGAAGCGGAACTTCGCCGTTTCCATTTGCTGATCAGTGACTTTCTCTTCAGCAACTGCGCGCAGCGTATCAATCCAGCCGTAGCCAACACCGTCAGAGAACTGCTCTTTCTGACGCCAAGCGATGGCTTCTGGCAGGTAATGTTCAAAACACTCACGCAGGATGTGTTTTTCCATTTTGCCGTTGCCACACATCTTGTCTTTCGGGTTAAGGCGCATCGCCACATCGATGAACTCTTTATCAAGGAATGGAACACGACCTTCAACACCCCAAGCAGCCAGAGACTTGTTCGCACGCGCACAGTCAAACATGTTCAGTGCAAGCAGCTTACGAACTGTCTCTTCGTGGAATTCTTTTGCATCCGGTGCTTTGTGGAAGTAGAGGTAACCACCGAAGATTTCATCTGCGCCTTCGCCAGACAGAACCATCTTGATACCCATCGCTTTGATTTTACGTCCCATCAGGAACATTGGCGTCGATGCGCGAATGGTGGTTACGTCGTACGTTTCAATGTGATAAATCACATCACGGATGGCATCCAAACCTTCTTGAATGGTGTACGTCATCTCGTGGTGAACGGTACCAATTTGTTCGGCGACTTCACGCGCAGCTTTCAGATCTGGCGCACCTTCAAGGCCAATCGCAAACGAGTGAAGTTGAGGCCACCATGCTGCGGACTTCTCGTCGTCTTCAATACGCATTGCTGCAAAACGTTTAGCGACGGCAGACGTGATTGATGAATCAAGACCGCCAGAAAGAAGCACACCGTAAGGCACGTCTGTCATTAACTGGCGTTTCACCGCAGCTTCCAGTGCTTCTGTTAGCTCTTCTTTACTCGTGGTGTTGTTCTCAACCGCGGCAAATTCATTCCAGTCGCGAATGTAGTAACGCTGTGGTTTTTCATCGCTTGAGCCGTAGTAGCTACCAGGAGGGAATTCGCTGATACTGCTACATACTGGAACCAGTGCCTTCATTTCAGACGCAACGTAGTAGTTACCCAGTGCATCGTAACCTTGGTAAAGCGGGATGATACCGATGTGGTCACGGCCAACCAGATATTCGTCTTTCTCTTCATCGTAAAGAACGAAGGCGAAGATACCGTTCAGTTCTTCCAGTAGGTCTGCGCCCATATCTTGATACAGCGCCAAGATAACTTCGCAGTCAGAATCAGTTTGGAACTCGTACTTGCCTTCATAGCGAGCGCGAATTTCTTTGTGGTTGTAGATTTCGCCGTTAACAGCAAGGATCAGTTTGCGATCTGGGCTATAAAGCGGCTGAGCACCGCTGTTCAGGCCAACGATGGCCAAACGCTCATGGGCGAGAATCGCGCGGTCAGACGCATAGATACCGGACCAATCAGGGCCGCGGTGGCGCAGCAATTTTGACATTTCCAGTGCGGTCTGACGCAGTGGTGTCGCATCGGATTTAATATCTAAGATGCCAAATACAGAACACATAAATCCCTCTCAAACTTCCTTTTTTACGCTGTCTTAACGTATTTCTAATTTGTGTTGAACTCAATTTGCCAATCTGAGCAAAAAATGCAACCTGTTATGGAAAATAAAATAATAAACACGACAGGTGATTTGTTTTCATTCACCAAAAGTGCGCTTTAGCTGAATAATATTTAGGCTCGGATGAAAAATTGGCCACTTTTGCGATGTGCATGATTAGTGGCCATAACAAATTCTTGCAAAGTGGTTCTTACAACAACTGCTCTTTGACGTGGCGGGCGAACCCTGAGCCAGCTTCTCGATAGATATTGAAGGCTGCATCTACGCCAAGCTCTTGCAGTTGCTCCAATTCGTCAGCATATCGGGCGATCGCTGCCACTTTGCCTTTGAATTCAAGCTCCTGAATCTGTTCCATCGCTATGGTGTTTGCCTGACTGTTTGGCATGGCGAGAAGAATAATCTCGATATGCTTGGACGAGGTAACACGAGACCAAAAGTCCGGGTCCGTCGCATCGCCGTGAATCACATGGCGGCCTTCACTAATGTGCTGGTCGACCGAATCGTCACGCGCTTCGATACCCAGTACTTGAGATGGAAAAGCCATGTTCATTTCATCGTATGCACCGCTGCCGATACGGCCCATACCGAGGATCACCACTTTGGCTCTGCCCAGATCGATCAGTTGATCGTTGTGGTTAATCACTTCAGGTGCAGGATCGTGGAAGTATTTGGCGACTGAGCCATAAATACGGTGGCTGAAGGTATTTAATGGGGCAGAAATCATGAACGACAGAGATACGGCTATCGCGATGGCAACCAAGATACTGCCAGGCAGCATACCCATTTGGTAAGCAATACCACCCACAATCAGGCCAAATTCGCTGTAGTTGAACAGAGTTAACGAAGCGAACAATGACGTGCGAACACGGAACTTAAAGCCATTAAACACGAGGTAGTACAACAACCCCTTTAATGGCAGTAACAGCATCAGCAGAAGGGCAATCATCAACTTGCATGGTGGGTTGTTCAGAAAGACCGATATTGAGGAAGAAGCAGACGAGGAACAGCTCTTTCACGTTGAACAGGGATTTTGCCATCTCGGAAGCGCGAGGGTGACCCGCCATCAACATCCCGACGATCAATGCGCCTAAGTCTGCCTTCATACCAACAGCATCAAACAGGCCTGCACCCAGCACTAACGCGAGGAAGATTCCAAATAGGACAAGGACTTCACCGTGACCGGCTTTATCAAGAAAACGGAACAACACAGGGCGAAGCAGCGGCAGGCCAAATAAGATGAGTGCTTCAATACCCGGTGTTTTACCCGAGGCGATGGTCAGGAAAATCACCGCGAAGATGTCTTGCATGATGAGCACACCAATGGCCAGTGTGCCATAGGTCGCGTTCATCTCGCCTTTTTCTTGCAAGGCTTTAATGGCGAAAACGGTACTTGAGAAGGAAAGGGCAAAAGCGAAAAGTACGAGTTCGTTAGTGGCAAGGTCTTGAAACGCTGACAAACCAATGGTTTTGAAACCGATCAGGCAAAGTGAAAACAGTGCCGTGGTCATCAGATTGTGTAGCGATGCGCCAAACCAAATTTCTTTGTTTAAGAGTGAGCGGACATCGAGCTTTAAGCCAATAGTGAACAGAAGTAGGGTGACACCAAGATCTGCTAATGACTGAATAAGAGGTGTCGAGGTAAATCCGACAGCGTGAAGCGCAAAGCCAGCAATAAGGAAGCCGACCAAAGGCGGCATGTGGCAGCGCAGCATGAGAAAGCCGCTTAAAAAAGCGACAGCAATAATAGCGAGATCCATAAAATCGAGTTTCTTCCTGAGTTTGGGCTTGAGCTAGCAATATTGGGCTAACTAAAAGATATATTTAGCTTTTATAACCTCATGATAAAACAAAGGCGGCACCTTTAACCAGTGCCGCCTTTGAAACGAGATGTTGCAGAGAAGTAAAATCAGTCTTCTAAAAGTTTTTGAAGAAGTGCGCCATTGAGCATTGCACGCTTAACCAAAGCAAACGCACCTAATGTTGGTGTCGCTGATAGGCCCGCGGCAACAATTGGCAGGTTTTGATGGAAAGTGCGCAGAGACTGATTCTCAACACAACGTTGGATTGCCGGGAACACCACGCTTTTCGCTTCGGTGATTTCACCAGAAATAACCACTTGTTGTGGGTTGAACAGGTTAATCGTCATTGCAATTGCTTTACCCAAGTGATTGCCGACCTTCACCAGTACTTGTCGTGCCAGTTCATCGCCAGCAACCGCTGCACGACAAATGTCTGACACGTCTAAATCTTGTTTGCCTTGCAGCATACTCTCATGGCCTTGAGCCAAAAGTTGCTGCGCATGTTCGATAATTGCAGGGTTAGACGCCACGGTTTCTAAGCAACCAAAGTTACCGCACTGGCATTTCTTGCCCAATGGGTCGATTTGGATATGGCCAATCTCACCAACGTTGCGGTTGTAGCCCAAAAACACCTGTCCGTTGACGATGATACCTGCGCCTGCACCGTTGTGAACACTGACGAGAAGCGTGTCGAAGTAATTTTTACTCACCCCGAAATAATGTTCTGCAAGTGCCTGACCACGCGTGTCATTTCCGATGAAACATTGCACACCGAATTCGTCGCGAATTAAGTCACTTAACGGTAATTTGTCGATCGAAATATGTGGCATGTATTCGACGATACCGGTTTCTGCATCTACCAGACCTGGCAGCGAAATTGCCACGGCAATCAGCTCTTTGAGTACGTCTTGTTTGGAAGCAAGGAAGCTATGCAAGTGATGAAGAAGGCCTTCAATCAGTGCTTCTTGGCTGGGATAATGGAATGCTTCTTCGTGTGCGGCCAGTAACTTTCCAGACAGGTCGAAGAGCGCTAATTCAATGCGGTCACGTCCAAGTCTAACTGCGAGGGAATGGAAAGGTGCACACTCGGTGGTCAACGAGATAGCTCGTCGACCTCCGGTGGACGCTTGTTGCGCAACCTCTTTGATGAGGCCGCGCTCAAGCAACTGGCGGGTTATTTTAGTGACACTTGCTGGAGCGAGGCTGCTCACATCAGCAATCTGTATTCGAGAAATCGGACCTTGCTGGTCGATGAGTCTATAAACGGCGGCACCGTTTAGCTGTTTAACCAGATCTACGTTACCGATTTGTCCGCCAGTCATAAATGTCCTAATTCAATGTGTATTCGCCGTTAACTACCGTCGCTTTGACATTGAAATCACGGTCGAACACAGCCAAGTTAGCCACGTATCCTTTCTTGATACGGCCAAGCTTGTTTTCCATACCGATAGCACATGCAGGGTACAGTGTTGCCATGCGAACCGCTTCATCCAAAGCGATACCTACATGTTCGACAGAGTTCTGTACTGCTTCAATCATGGTCAATGCCGAACCGCCAAGCGTGCCGTTTTCATCAACACACTTACCATCTCGGTAATATACTTTCTTACCAACAAAAATAAAGTGATCCATGTCGGCTCCTGCAGGCGCTGCTGCATCGGTAACCAGAACCAGTTTTTCACCTTTCAGTTTGTGGGCAATGCGAATGTTCGCGTAATCAACGTGGAAACCATCAGCAATCACACCCGTGTAAACCTCAGGTGTGTCGTAGATTGCGCCTACCATACCTGGTTCGCGACCAGCGATTGGTGTCATCGCATTGAACAGGTGAGTGGCGAACGTGATGCCGCTTTGAAGCCTTCACGCGCTTCCACATAACTTGCGTTAGTGTGACCCGCAGATACAACGATACCCGCTGCAGCCAGTTTCTCGATGTGTTCTGCTGGTGTCAGCTCAGGTGCCAGCGTTACTTTGGTAACAACGTCTGAGTTCGCAGTGATGAAGTCAATCATCGCATCGTCTGAACGACGGATGTAGTCAACGCTGTGAATACCTTTTTTCGCGACGTTCAGGTACGGACCTTCAAGGTGCAGACCCAGTGCTTCGTGTTGGTATTGCTCTTGGTAATCACGAATCGCTTTTACCGACGCTTTCATGTCTTCGTCTGAAGAGGTGATCAGCGTTGGTAGGAAGCTGGTGCAACCTGATTTCAGGTTTGCCAAGTGCATAGTACGGATGGTGTCCGCCGTCACCTGGTCGTTAAACATCACACCACCACAGCCGTTCAGCTGCAGGTCGATGAAGCCAGGAGTGAGGTAAGCACCGTCCAGAGAACGGGTCTCAATGCCTTCTGGCAGATCTTTTTCTTGGCAAATGTTCTGGATCAGGCCGCCATCAATGATGACGGCATGATTGTCCAGCACTTCGCTACCAGTAAAAATACGGCAGTTAATCAGTGCGTACATGAAGACTTCCTTACCTTACAGGTTTTTAATGTTTTGAGCTTCTAGCTCTTGGAAGTACTTAACAGTCTTCACTTTCAGCTCAGCAGTTGAAGGCTCGTCACAAACCATCAGTGCTTTAGGGTGAAGCTGAAGAGCAGAAACAGTCCAAAGGTGGTTCACAGAACCTTCAACCGCTGCTTGCAGAGCCAGTGCTTTGTTGTGGCCAGTGATCAGAATCATCACTTCTTCTGCGTCAAGCAGAGTACCAACACCGATAGTCAGTGCGTGTTTTGGCACTTGGTTGATGTCGTTGTCAAAGAAACGAGAGTTAGCAATACGCGTGTCTTCAGTCAGTGTCTTGATACGAGTACGTGAAGACAGAGAAGAAGCTGGCTCGTTGAATGCGATGTGGCCGTCGTTACCGATGCCGCCCATGAACAGGTTGATTTTACCGTAAGACTTGATTTTGTCTTCGTAGCGTTTGCACTCAACCATGTGGTCTTCAGCGTTGCCGTTCAGCAGGTTGATGTTTTCTTCTTGAATATCAATGTGATTGAAGAAGTTGTTGTACATGAATGAACGGTATGACTCTGGGTGGTCTGCAGGGATACCGCAGTACTCGTCCATGTTGAACGTCACAACGTGTTTGAAGCTTACTTCGCCTTGCTTATGAAGCTGAATCAGTTGCTTGTAAGTGTTCAGAGGTGTACCGCCTGTTGGCAGACCCAGAACAAACGGGCGATCTTCCGTTGGTGCAAATTTGTTAATTGCATCAACGATATAACGTGCTGACCAAAGGCCTACTTCATGTGCAGTTTGTAGCGGGATAAGTCTCACAGCGACACCTCTATAGTTAATTCAAAATCTGATTCAATGGTAATCGATTTGCATCTTAGTTTTCATCATAAAATAAGTTTTATGAGCGTGCTAGCAAAAAACCGGATCTCATATTGTTTTGAGTGACAATAATCACAATTGCATTCGTTTTAATTTGCGGGGCGAAATTAATGGAATACACTGCCACTGACTCACATTGGATAGTAAATAAAATCCAATGTTGTCATTACAACTCTGAGAAATAACCACTATAGGGGGAACAAAGGTGAATATTCTCGGTTACTTCCAAAAAGTAGGTAAAGCACTGATGGTACCTGTTGCCGTGCTTCCTGCTGCTGCAATTCTAATGGGTGTCGGTTACTGGATTGACCCGAATGGCTGGGGTGCGAACAGCGCACTGGCTGCATTCTTGATCAAAGCTGGTGCGGCAATCATCGACAATATGTCTGTACTGTTCGCGGTTGGTGTTGCGTACGGTATGTCTAAAGATAAAGATGGTGCAGCTGCACTGTCAGGTTTCGTTGGTTTCTTGGTTGTTACCACTCTGCTTGCACCGGGTGCGGTTGCTCAGATTCAAGGTATTGACCCAAGCTCTGTTCCTGCAGCGTTTGGCAAGATCAACAACCAATTCGTGGGTATCCTAGTTGGTATCGTTTCTGCTGAGCTGTACAACCGTTTCTCTTCTGTTGAACTGCACAAAGCATTGGCGTTCTTCTCTGGTAAGCGTCTGGTTCCTATCCTGACTTCTGTTGCTGGTATCTTCATTGCATTTATCCTGATGTACGTATGGCCAACTGTTTACGGTGGTCTGGTAAGCTTCGGTGAAGGCATCCAAGGTATGGGCGAAGTGGGTGCGGGTGTATACGCGTTCTTCAACCGTCTTCTGATCCCTGTTGGTCTGCACCACGCTCTGAACTCAGTATTCTGGTTTGACGTAGCGGGCATCAACGACATCCCTAACTTCCTGGGTGGCGCGAAATCTATCGCTGAAGGTACTGCAACTGTTGGTGTAACAGGTATGTACCAAGCTGGTTTCTTCCCAATCATGATGTTCGGTCTGCCTGGTGCGGCTCTGGCTATCTACCACACTGCTAAGCCAGAAAACAAAGAGAAAGTAGCATCTATCATGCTGGCGGCTGCGTTCGCATCTTTCTTCACTGGTGTTACTGAGCCTCTAGAATTCTCATTCATGTTCCTGGCTCCAGGCCTGTACGTACTGCACGCATTGCTGACTGGTATCTCTGTATACATCGCAGCATCTATGCAGTGGATTGCTGGCTTCGGCTTCTCAGCAGGTCTGGTAGATATGGTTCTGTCTACTCGTAACCCGCTGGCGAAAGACTGGTACATGCTGATTGTTCAAGGTCTGGTATTCGCAAGCGTTTACTACGTAGTATTCCGCACTGCAATCGTGAAATTCAACCTGGCAACTCCTGGGCGTGAAGACCTGGATGACGACGCGTCTTCTGAAGGTGTGACCGGTTCACAAGAGACTGGTATCCTGGCTCGCCAATACCTGAAAGCTCTGGGTGGTCACGACAACCTGACTAACATCGATGCATGTATCACTCGTCTGCGCTTGACTGTTAAAGACGGCAGCCAAATCGACGAGAAAACGCTGAAAGCACTGGGTGCAATGGGCGTTGTTAAACTGGGCACCAATAACCTGCAAGTTATCCTGGGTCCACTGGCAGAAATCGTTGCTGGCGAAATGAAGAAAGTCGGCACTACTGAAGACCTGTCTGACGTAAAACTGCCTTAATTAAGAAATACTGACTAAACAGTCAATATGGCCGGCCCTTTTAGGGGGTCGGCTTTTTTTGGGCCTTTTTCGGCCATATTCGTAGGGAAAATGTAATATGAAACAAACGTTTAAGCTTGGAATGCTGTCTGCGGCTATTGCAGCAGGCCTGACTGGTTGCGGTACTCTGCAGTCAGGCTCACCACAGCAAAACATCGTAGATGCACTGTCTTCTCAACTGAACATCAGCTACGACATCGTGACGAACCACGGTGTGCAAGAAGGCATGGCATGTCAGGAAATGGGTGCTGAGTGGGCATCTTGTAACGAAATCACCATGACCGTGGTGAACGACGGTGACGCTGTTGAAAGCAACGATTGGAAAATCTACCTGCACAGCATCCGCGTTATCCTAGAAGTGGCGAACAAAGACTTCACTATTGAACACATCACAGGTGACCTGTATGTGCTGACGCCAACTGAATCTTTCAAAGGCTTTGCTGCTGGCGAAACGATTGAAATCCCCCTAATTCAAGAATACTGGACGCTGTTTGAAACTGACTTTATGCCACGTGCATACGTTGTTTCAGGCGACGCAACGCCAAAAGCTATCGAGTCTCTGAACACTGAAAACGTGGATGCGTTTGTGTCGGAAATTGAAGGTAACGAATACAAGCGTGTTCCAGAAGACAACAACATCCTAGCGACTGCGGCATCACGTTTTGCGAAAAACAGCGATGTAGAAGCCCTGTCTGAAGGTGCAATCGAAGCAGCAATCATTCCAACACCACTGAAAGCGCGTCAAATGCGCGGTGAGCTGAACGTTGCTGGCGGTTTCGCGATCACCAACAATGCGTTGGACGCAGCGCAACTGGCGGCGTTTGAAGAGCGAGCAGAGCTGCTAGACGTTAACGTTAAGGGCGACGTAGCTCTTAACATCAACGTTGATGCAAAAGCGTTTGAAGGCGAAGAAGCAGTTTCTGGCGCATACAAACTGGCAATCAACGCAGCGGGTGTTGACGTGCTGGGTTACGATAGCGTGGGTGCGTTCTACGGTCTGCAATCTATGCTGGCTCTGATGAGCAAAGGCGATGCTGAGGTTCTGCCTTGGGTTGCTATCGAAGATGCGCCACGTTTCCAATACCGTGGTGTGATGGTAGACGTTGCGCGTAACTTCCACTCAAAAGAAGCTATCCTGCGCACCGTTGACCAAATGGCGGCGTACAAGCTGAACAAACTGCACCTTCACCTGACCGACGATGAAGGTTGGCGTTTGGAAATCCCAGGTCTGCCAGAGCTGACTGACGTGGGTGCAGAGCGTTGTCACGATCTGTCTGAAACGTCATGTCTGCTGCCACAACTGGGCTCAGGTCCAGACAGCGACAACTTCGGTTCAGGTTTCTTCTCTAAAGCGGATTACATCGAAATTCTTGAGCACGCGAAAGCGCGTGGCATCGAAGTGATCCCAGAAATCGACATGCCAGCACACTCACGTGCAGCAGTGGTTTCTATGGAAGCGCGTTACAAGAAATACGCAGAGCAGGGCGATCTGGCGAAAGCTGAAGAATTCCGTCTGATGGATCCAATGGACACATCAAACGTAACGACCGTACAGTTCTACGACAAGCGCAGCTTCGTAAACCCATGTATGGATTCTTCTCTGAACTTCGTGAACAAAGTGATCACTGAAGTGAAAGCGATGCACGACGAAGCTGGCATGCCTCTGAGCACCTGGCACTTCGGTGGTGACGAAGCGAAGAACATCAAGCTAAATGCTGGCTTCCAAGACATCAACGCGGCAGAGCCAGTTGCATGGAAAGGTTCTATCGACCTGAGCCAACAAGACAAGCCATTCGCGAAGTCACCAATGTGTCAAAAACTGATTGAAGAAGGCGTAGTGTCTGATTTCGGTCACCTGCCAAGCTACTTTGCTGAGAAAGTCAGTGGTGTGGTTGCAGAGCACGGCATTGAAAACTTCCAAGCATGGCAAGACGGCCTGAAGTACTCGAAAGATGCGTCAGCGTTCGACACCAAGAACACTCGCGTTAACTTCTGGGACGTTCTGTACTGGGGCGGTGATGCGTCTGCGTACGACTGGGCAGCTAAAGGCTACGACATGATCGTATCTAACCCAGACTACGTGTACATGGACATGCCTTACGAAGTTGACCCGAAAGAGCGCGGCTACTACTGGGCAACGCGTGCAACCGATACGCGTAAGATGTTCGGATTCGCACCAGAGAACCTGCCTCAGAACGCTGAAACCTCTGTTGACCGTGATGGTAACGGCTTCAACGGTAAAGGCACTGTAGATCACAACGACGGTTTCTACGGTCTGTCTGCACAACTGTGGAGTGAAACTGTGCGTACTGACGAGCAGTACGAGTACATGGTATTCCCACGCGTTATCGCAGCGGCTGAGCGTGCGTGGCACAAAGCTGACTGGGAACTGGATTACCAAGCAGGTAAGCAGTTCAACCAGCAAACCACTCACGTTGACAAAGATGCACAGCTACAAGACTGGACACGCTTTGCTAACGTAATGGGTCAGCGTGAAATGGCGAAACTGGACGCGGCAGGCATCCAATACCGTATCCCAGTACCAGGTGCAATCATGGAGCAAGGTACCCTGCACATGAACATCAGCATGCCAGGCCTGCCTCTGCAGTACTCTGTAGACGGTGGCAAATCTTGGACTGATTACTCTGCACCAGTAGCGATTGAAGATGCGAGCAACGTAAAAGTACGTGCGTTGAGCGCAGACAAACAACGCGAAGGTCGCGCAGTTTCTCTGTAATTTCGTCCTCATCAACTCAAAGCCCGCACTTCGCGGGCTTTTTTTTGTTCAATTGGTGCTTCTACGTTCAGTAGTGGTTGAGTAAACCGCCCTGATCGTGGATCATTGGGCGTTAATTTTAAAAATTTCGTATCCGGATCTTCCTACGAGGTAAATTTGATGAGTGAGTCTGAGGCTCGTCCAACCAATTTTATCCGTCAAATCATCGATAAAGATTTGGCGAGTGGTGCACACACCACAGTTCACACGCGTTTTCCACCAGAACCAAATGGTTATCTGCACATTGGACACGCAAAATCGATCTGTCTGAACTTTGGCATCGCAAAAGACTACCAGGGTCAATGTAACCTGCGTTTTGACGACACTAACCCAGAGAAAGAAGACATCGAGTTTGTTGAGTCAATCAAAGACGACGTGAACTGGTTGGGTTTCCAGTGGGATGGCGAGGTTTGCTACTCATCTGACTATTTCGATCGTCTGCACGGCTACGCTGTTGAGCTTATCGAAAAGGGTCTGGCTTATGTTGAAGAGCTAAGCCCAGATGAGATCCGTGAATACCGCGGTACCCTGACTGCACCAGGTAAACACAGCCCATTCCGCGATCGCAGCGTTGAGGAAAACCTTGAGCTGTTCGCGAAAATGAAGAACGGTGAGTTCGCAGAAGGCAAAGCGTGTCTGCGTGCGAAAATCGACATGGCATCACCATTTATGGTTATGCGTGATCCTGTTCTGTACCGTGTGCGTTTTGCGCATCACCACCAGACTGGCGACAAGTGGTGCATCTACCCGATGTACGATTTTACCCACTGTATTTCAGATGCGATCGAAGGCATTACACACAGCCTGTGTACGCTGGAATTCCAAGACAACCGTCGTCTGTACGACTGGGTGTTGGATAACATCACCATTGAATGTCAGCCACGTCAGTACGAGTTCAGCCGTCTGAATCTTGAATACACCGTGATGTCTAAGCGTAAGCTGAGCCAACTGGTGAGCGAGAACTTGGTAAACGGTTGGGACGACCCACGTATGCCAACCATCTCTGGTCTGCGTCGTCGCGGCTACACGCCAGCAGCAATTCGTGAATTCTGTAAGCGTATCGGTGTAACTAAGCAAGACAACACCATCGAGATGAGCTCGCTGGAGTCTTGCGTTCGTGATGATCTGAACGACAACGCACCGCGTGCAATGGCGGTTCTTGATCCAATCAGACTGGTTATCGAGAACTTCCCAGAGGGTGAAATTGAAACCCTGAGCGCGTCAAACCATCCAAACAAACCAGAAATGGGTGAGCGTGAAGTGCCGTTCAGCCGCGAAATCTGGATTGAAGCTGAAGACTTCCGCGAAGAAGCGAACAAGAAGTACAAGCGTTTGGTTCTGGGTAAAGAAGTACGTCTGCGTAACGCATACTACGTAAAAGCAGAGCGTTGTGAGAAAGACGAAAACGGCAACGTAACGACCGTTTACTGTACTTACGATCCAGAAACCTTGGGTAAAGATCCAGCAGATGGCCGTAAAGCGAAAGGCGTGATTCACTGGGTATCTGCTGATGCAGGTGTTGAGGCTGAATTCCGTTTGTACGATCGTCTGTTCACTGTACCAAACCCAGGTGCGGCGGATGACTTCGCAGCGACCATTAACCCTGAATCACTGAAAGTGGTGCGTGGTTACGTTGAGCCAAGCCTGAAAGCAGCGGCTGCAGAACAAGGCTTCCAGTTTGAACGCATGGGTTACTTCTGTGCTGATCGCAAAGACAGCAAAGATGACGCACTGGTATTTAACCGTACTGTGGGCCTGCGTGATACTTGGGCGAAAATCGGCGACTAATCTGAATCGCACGAAATAAAAAACCGGAGCCAAGGCTCCGGTTTTTTTTATTCATTTTAACGATTATGCATCGTGTAACTTTGGATCGGTTTTGCAGTCGCCTTTCAGACAGTGGCCGTACAAGTACAGGCTGTGGTTGGTCAGGCGGATGTTAAACTTCTCTGCGATTTGGTGCTGACGCTGTTCGATAACGTCATCACGAAACTCGATAACTTGACCGCAATCCAGACAAACGAGGTGGTCATGGTGCAGTTGCGTTGCCAGTTCAAATACTGACTTACCGCCTTCGAAGTGGTGACGAGTAACAATCCCTGCATCGTCAAATTGGTTCAAAACACGGTATACGGTCGCGAGACCGATTTCTTCACCGATGTCGATCAGCTTCTTATAAAGATCTTCTGCGCTGATGTGCTGACAGTCCGGCTCTTGCAAGACTTCTAAGATTTTCAATCGAGGCAGGGTGACTTTAAGTCCTGCGTCTTTCAATGCCTTATTGTTATCTGACATCCGGTTCTTCCTACGTAATTGCTTTTCCCTTGAGTGTATTGAGAACGGGAAAAATTGATAACTAGCGTAACAAATGTGATAAGCCGCCGCCAGTCTCATAATACAAATATCTGAGTTGTTTGGTCGGTTTTGCGGCTTGTAGCTGTTATAGAAAAGTGGCACGATAAAACTGGTTAGACCAGAAAAGGAATTCACGTGTACAAATTTTATAAACCCAAGGTCGTGAAGTTTGCGCTAAATGTTTGGCCGCCGTTTTGGGGGGCGGGCATCAAAATCCTGTCGATTTCTGAAGACTTTCGGGAAGTAAAGGTCAGGTTAAAACTCCGTTGGTGGAATAAAAACGCCAACCGTACCCAGTATGGTGGCAGCATCTTTTCGATGACAGACCCTGTTTATGCATTGATGTTGATGGGGATTCTCCGCGAGCAATATTACGTGTGGGACAAAGAAGCCGATATCAATTTCATTAAGCCGGGCAACACGGATTTGTTCGCGGACTTTGTTATTTCGGATGATGCGTTATCTGCCATTCGCCATGGAACGGAAAATGGTGAGAAGGTGTTTCCGGAGTTTGTGGTGAACGTGTTAGATGCCGAAGGGGATGTGGTAAGCCAAGTAAAAAGGGTGCTTTACGTTCGTAAGAAACCGAAATACCGCGAGGGTGAGCAAACACAAACGACATGATGCGGCTGTTGATGACATGTATTGCTGAAAACAAAAAACGCGCCCAGAAGGCGCGTTTCTACTTCATGTCTTGGGAAGATTAGTCTTCCAGCTCAGACAGGCACATTTCTTCGTGGATTTGTTTAACCCAGTTTTCAACGCGCTGTGAAGTTAGTCTGGTTGACGGTCTTCATCAACACACAGGCCAACAAACGTGTTGTCATCAACCAGTGCTTTAGACGCTTCAAACTCGTAACCTTCGGTCGACGTGTGACCGATGATGGTGCCGCCTTTCGATTCTACGATGTCACGGATGGTACCCATCGCATCACAGAAGTACTCTGCGTAGTCTTCTTGGTCGCCACAACCGAAAATCGCTACCAGCTTGGTAGAGAAGTCAACTTTTTCCAGCTCAGGGAAGAAGTCATCCCAATCACACTGTGCTTCACCGTAGTACCAAGTTGGGATGCCCAGAAGCAGAAGATCGAAGTTATCGATGTCTTCTTTGCTGCTCTTAGCGATGTCCTGAACGTGGACCATTTCTTTGCTCAGTTGTTTTTGAATCATCTTGCAATGGCTTCAGTGTTACCTGTATCGCTGCCAAAGAAGAGACCTACGCTTGCCATAATCGAGAATACCTATGTTCTGTTCACTGAGATGCAATATACACATCTCGCAAAGTAAAGTGTAGGAGAAGCTAATGCCTTCTCACTGCTTTATATACGTAGGAAGCCGTTAGCCGACGCCAACACCTTCCCAAAAAATTTGAATCACGCCTTTGGTAATAAATCCTGCGCAGCCGAGGAAAAGAACCAACCAGACAATTCTGCGTCCAAATGGCGGTACGTTTCCTTCGTTCAGCACATCCTTGATTGCCATACCGATGAAAAAGAATATGCCTGCGAATAACAAATCTAGCCAATCTTTTCGAGCAGTTCAAAGTGCTCGTACAGCATGTCCGCCTCCCTGTCGGATCCCTAAACGCGCGAACTATAGCATAACTGCCATCTGTCTGTTAACGCTCAGACTTTGTTAAAAAGCGAGTGATCACACGCGCAACGGTATCTGGTTTTTCAGCATGCACCAATGACCGGTATTGGCGACAACATGGGCTTTAGCGTTCGGGAATTGTGACTCGATCGCATCGCGATGCTCTGCGGCAATATAGTCAGATTCTCCGCCTTTCAAAAACAGCGTTTTGCCTTCAAACGTGCCGATATTTGACCAGCCAGTGATATCGTCATAATTCGCTTCGAGAGCTTCAACGTTAAACCGCCAATCATAAGTCCCATCTTCTTGGCGACCGAGTGATTTCAGCAGGAACTGACGCACGCCAGGGTCAACAATGTGTTCGGCCAGTTTGGCTTCTGCCTCTTTGCGGTTTGCCATCGGTTGTTGTTTGGATGCATTAAGACCTGCAAAGACATTGTCGTGGCGGCGAACGTGATAAGTAACTGGCGCGATATCCATCACAACCAACTGATCGATTCGCTCAGGGAAGCGCGTTGCCATCATCATTGCGACCTTGCCGCCCATGGAGTGGCCGACCACAGAGACACGTGAAAGATCGTGTTGATCGACAAACGCCATCACCGCCTCGGCTTGTGATGCATAATCGACATTCTCGCTACGAGGTGACAGACCGTGGTTGGGAAGATCAATCTGATAGACCTTGTATTGATCTGCCAAAACGCGAGCCAAACCACCTAAGTTATCCAAACTGCCAAACAGCCCATGGATCAGAAGCAATGGTTCGCCATCGCCTTGGATCTTAAAGTTCAAAAACACCGATGTTTTCTCTCAATATGAATCGTTTGCCGTAGAGTATACCTGTCTAACTCTGTATAATCGCCCCGTTGAATTGAAATTAGGACACGATGATCGAACGATGAAGACAATTGAGGTTGATGAAGAGCTATACCGGTACATTGCCAGCCAAACACAGCACATTGGCGAAAGTGCATCGGACATCCTGCGTAGACTTCTAATGGCACCGCAGATGGAGCAACAACCCGTTGCAACATTGGTCCCTGCTCAGAAACCGAAGGGAATTGTTGTCAGTAAAGATGCGGGTAAGAGCGACACAGTTGATCGCGTGAAAGAAATGCGCTCCTTGTTGATCTCAGACGAATTCGCAGTACAAGAGAAGGCAATTGGCCGCTTTATGCTGGTTCTGTCGACGTTGTACCGCATTGATGATTCGGCTTTCTCAGAAGCAACGGCACTGAAAGGCCGCACGCGCGTCTATTTTGCCGATAACGAGCAGACGCTGCTTGAAAGCGGTAAAACTACCAAGCCTAAGCACATTCCGGGCACGCCGTTCTGGGTTATCACGAACACCAATACTGGCCGTAAGCGTCAGATGGTTGAGCAACTGATGACCAAAATGGGCTTCACCAACGACATCACTGAAAAAGTGGTTGGCGAGATCTAACGTCCAGCGGTTTCAAAGTGAACACTTGGTTTACGTTCAAATAGAAAAGAATTTATAGGGGCTCTGTCATTGACGAGCCTCTACTTGTATTTGTTTTATAACGTTTCTGAAAGGATGCGAAAGTCATGGCTAGTAGTGAACGCGCGGGTCAGCGCGCGCAGCAAAGTGATTTGCACAATATTCCCCTGTTGGTTTCCAACTATTTCCAATTGACACCAGACCCAGCAAACCCTGCGCACAAAGTGGAGTTTGGTACGTCAGGTCACCGCGGCAGCGCGGATAAATCGACCTTCAACCAACACCATATCCTGGCAATTGCACAAGCGGTTGCAGATGTTCGTGCCGAGCAAGGTTTTACTGGCCCACTGTTCGTGGGTAAAGATACTCACGCGCTGTCTGAGCCTGCATTTTGCTCTGTGGTAGAAGTGCTGGTGGCAAATGGCGTGAAAGTGATTGCGCAGGAAAAAGGCGGCTACACGCCAACGCCTGGTATTTCTCACGCGATTTTGGGTTACAACAAATCCAATGCTGACAAAGCAGACGGTATTGTGATCACGCCGTCTCACAACCCACCTCAAGATGGCGGCATTAAATACAACCCGCCGCACGGTGGCCCGGCAGAAGGCGAGCTGACAAAAGCGATTGAAACCCGTGCCAACGCTTTGATTGCAGCAGGCCTTGAAGGCGTTCGCCGCATGTCGTTCGCGGAAGCAACCGCGAGTGATCTGTTCGTCGAAACCGATCTGGTGATGCCTTACGTACAAGAGCTGGATCAAGTCGTCGATATGGCGGCAATCAAAAAAGCGGGCCTGAAATTGGGCGTGGATCCTTTGGGCGGTTCAGGCATTGACTATTGGAAAGCGATCGCTGAGCACTTTGAACTGGATATCACTCTGGTTAACGACGCGATTGATCCTTCTTTCCGCTTCATGTCGTTGGATAAAGATGGCGTGATCCGCATGGACTGTTCATCGCCATCTGCGATGGCAGGACTTCTGGAGTACAAAGACCAGTTTGATCTGGCATTTGGTAATGACCCAGACTTTGATCGCCACGGCATCGTGACGCCTAGCGGCTTGATGAACCCGAACCATTACTTGGCTGTGTGTATCGACTACCTCTACCAACACCGTCCACAATGGGGCAGTGAAGTGGGTGTTGGTAAAACACTAGTATCAAGCGCGATCATCGACAAAGTTGTTGCTAGCCTTGGCCGCAAACTGTGTGAAGTACCAGTCGGTTTCAAGTGGTTCGTAGACGGCCTGTATTCTGGTGAGTTGGGCTTCGGTGGTGAAGAAAGTGCAGGTGCGTCATTCCTTCGTAAAGACGGCACGCCTTGGGCAACCGACAAAGACGGCATATTGCTGTGCCTGCTTGCTGCGGAAATCACTGCGGTAACGGGCAAGAACCCACAGCAGTACTACGATGAGCTGGCGGCAAAATTTGGCGAATCTAGCTATGCACGTCTGCAAGCTGTGGCAAACGGCGAGCAAAAAGCTGTGTTGAGCAAACTGTCTGCGGAGATGGTGACGGCAACAACCATGGCGGGCGATGACATCATCGCTAAGCTGACGCACGCACCAGGTAACGGCCAAGCGATCGGCGGTCTGAAAGTGGTGACTGAGTTTGGTTGGTTTGCTGCACGCCCATCAGGTACAGAAGACATTTACAAGATTTACTGCGAGAGCTTCAAAGGCGATGAGCATCTTCGTCAAATTCAGGAAGAAGCAAAGCAAATCGTCAGCGATGTGTTTAAAAACGCAGGTCTGTAAGCGATAGATGAAGAAGAAAGCCACCTTACGAGGTGGCTTTTTTGTACCCGACTTTACTCGCTTTTATTTGGCCAACCTTCTGGGACGATAAACCAATGCGTTCCGTTTTCATCAATCAGGTGCACTGCGCGGCGCAAGTCTTTGTTGAGAGAATAAAGGGGTAGCTCAGCGATATCTGGCGCACACATCCATTGGTGACGCGCGAGTTGATAGAAGGTTTTATTTTCAGGCACTTGATGTGGCCAACACCAGTGCCTGATACGGCTTTCGAATTAATTTTTACTGCGGCTGGATGCGCGTCGTCAGTTAAGAACGGGTTGGTGAACAGCCTTCCTTGCATCAAAAGCTTTCGTTTGGTGATCGGAAAGTCAGGATATGTGCGCTGGTATGCCTCAGTGTCGCTCAGCGCAAGTTGCTGATTGAGCATTTTGGCAAGCTTCTTCGATAGAGTGTCTTTTGCGTTGGGGCCATACCAGTCGTCACCAAACGCAAGATAAAACTTGATGGCAACTTCCCAATGTTCCAGTGTATTGCTACCGTTTTTCACGACAAAGTCGACCGCCCCAATTGTTCGCCCTTCGTCTTCGACCTGAATTTCTTCAGCCACGAGCGAATGGTCTGCGCTGGCTTTCAAACATTGCTGAATAAGCCACTGGTAATAAAAACCAATGCGGTGACCCCCTTCATAGGATGCGGCGGGAATATCTGGCAGCTTGTTCCAAAAGTCGCGCGATACATAGAGGGTTGGGTCTAACTCTACAACGCTGCTGGCATGACGAATCCATGCCAAATCTCTTTGAACTTGGTCTTTGTCGGCAAACATTCGACATCCTTTTCTTTCTAAGTAAAAGGAGCTTACCGCAATCAAGGTTCACCTGCACGAAGGAGACAGTTAGAATGACAATTAATAAATAACAACGCCTGATTCAGGAAGCGAAATGAATAACATCGAACTTGAAAGTATTTTAAACGGATATTTAAAGCCGTTTGCGATTAAAGACTATTGTCCAAACGGCATGCAAGTCGAGGGCAAAGCGTCAGTGATGAAAATCGTAACGGGTGTCACGGCGTGTCAGGCGTTGATTGATGCGGCCATCGAACAGAAAGCAGATGCGATTTTGGTTCACCATGGCTATTTCTGGCGTGGAGAAGCAGAGCCTTTGCGTGGCATGAAATTCAAGCGTATCAAGGCGTTGATTGAGAACGGTATCAATCTTTATGCCTACCACCTGCCATTGGATGTTCACCCTGAAGTGGGTAACAACGCGCAGCTAGCAAAGCTTTTGGACATTGAGCAAAAAGGCGGTCTGGAAGATGGGAACCCGAACTCGGTGGCCGTCTGGGGTGAACTGCCAACACCAATGATGGCTGAAGCGTTTGCTGAACATATCGAGAAATGTCTGTCGCGTAAGCCGCTTCATATTGAAAGTGGAAGTGATGCGCTGATTTCACGCATTGGTTGGTGTACGGGCGGTGGTCAGGACTTTATTGATTTAGCTGCCAGCAAAGGCATGGATGCATTTATTTCAGGTGAAGTGTCAGAACGCACTACTTTTTCAGCGAGAGAGCAGGGCATTCATTATTTTGGAGCTGGTCACCATGCTACTGAGCGATACGGTATTAAGGCGTTGGGCGAATGGCTGGCGAATGAACACGGTTTAGATGTGACATTCATCGACATCGATAACCCGGTTTGATCGCAAAACAGAAATAAAAAAACGCCGCAATAGCGGCGTTTTTTTGTGGCGTTTGATTAACGCTCGTCCATAGGTTTGAACTCGCGCTGATCGTAACCAGTGTAAAGCTGACGCGGACGACCGATACGGTTTTGCGGGTCGCCATGCATTTCGTTCCAGTGTGCAATCCAACCGATTGTGCGAGACATCGCAAAAATCACGGTGAACATAGAAACTGGAATGCCGATCGCTTTCAGGATGATGCCTGAGTAGAAGTCTACGTTCGGGTAGAGTTTCTTCTCGACGAAGTATGGGTCTGAAAGTGCAATTCTTTCGAGCTCCATCGCAACATCCAACAGGGGATCGTTAATGTTCAGCTCATCAAGAACTTCGTGACATGCTTGGTTCATTACCGTTGCACGTGGGTCGTAGTTCTTGTAAACGCGGTGACCGAAGCCCATCAGACGGAATGGGTCATCTTTGTCTTTCGCACGTTCGATAAACTCTGGAATGTTCTCAACTGAACCGATCTCTTCCAGCATCTTCAGACACGCTTCGTTTGCACCGCCGTGAGCAGGACCCCACAGTGATGCGATACCCGCTGCGATACACGCGAATGGGTTAGCACCTGAAGAACCCGCCAAACGCACTGTAGACGTAGAAGCATTCTGCTCGTGGTCTGCGTGTAGCGTGAAGATTTTATCCATTGCACGCGCGACAACTGGGTTCACTTCGTACTCTTCACATGGTGTTGCGAACATCATGTGCAGGAAGTTCTCTGCGTAATCCAGATCGTTGCGAGGATAAATGAACGGTTGACCGATTGAATACTTGAAACACATCGCTGCCAGCGTAGGCATTTTCGAAAGAAGGCGATAAGCAGTAATCTCACGGTGCACATCGTTGTTGATATCGAGGGAATCGTGGTAGAACGCCGCAAGGGCACCGACAACACCTACCATAACGGCCATAGGGTGCGCGTCACGACGGAAGCCATGGAAGAAGCTAGCAATCTGCTCATGAACCATGGTGTGACGAGTCACGATACGACGGAACTCTTCATACTGTTTGCGAGTTGGGACTTCCCCGTAAAGAAGGATATAACAAACTTCTAAATAGTCAGCGTTATTGGCTAATTGATCAATTGGGAAACCGCGGTGCAGCAATACGCCTGCGTCGCCATCAATATACGTGATTTGCGACTCACACGACGCTGTAGCAACGAAGCCTGGGTCAAACGTAAAGTAACCATTCGCACCCAATGCACGTACATCGATCACTTCTGGACCGACTGTGCCCCCTTTGATCGGCAGTTCGATAGGTGCTTCCCCGTCAATTTGTAGGGTAGCTTTCTTCTCTGCCATAACATTCTCCTTTGTTATTTTATAATCCTATCCCGGATACGGACTCCGTTGTTTTACCGATCGGCGAAGAAGTTGTCAATTTGGAGAAGTGAACTTTGTCGGGTGTGCGCAAGTATAAAAAAACTGTGCAGATTAAGTTAATGCTCTGTTTCGGGATTTCCGTCAATTTTATTGGTTTGTGTTTAAATGTTACGAGGCATATACTCTGCGCAGGTCTCTGGATATTACTTAAAGCCGGGGCGTTTCGGGGCTCAAATCGAATTTTTCTCTGCGTAAAACAGCACGTGAGCTGCAGAAAATAGCAGTAGAGGCTGTAATACGTAATTTAGATGTTGTAGGTCTGGCGCTGTTGCGTGATGTGATTCCAGAGAGTGTTATATAACAATAATTGCTCAATGGAGCTGAGTGGGCCATATCGTGAAAGTAAAAAAGCCAAGACCGGTAAACCTCGACCTTCAGACCATTCGTTTTCCTATCACAGCGATAGCGTCAATTGCGCACCGTGTTTCAGGTGTTATCACCTTTATTTCGGTCGCTATTCTCCTTTGGCTATTAAGCCTGTCGTTATCGTCTCCCAGTGGATTTGAAGCCGCCTCTGAAATCGTCAACAGTTTCTTCGTCAAGTTCGTCCTTTGGGGCATTTTGACGGCACTCGCATATCACATTGTAGGCGGCATTCGTCACCTGCTGATGGATATGAAGTACTTTGAAGAACTGGAAACGGGTGCACAAAGCGCACAAGTTGCGTTTGGTGTGACTGCAGTATTGTCTGTTTTAGCGGGGGTTTTAGTATGGTAGGTCACGTATCATCTTTCGGCAGAAACGGTGTTCATGATTTCATCTTGATCCGCGCTACTGCCATCATCATGACACTTTACACACTTTACTTGGTGGGTTTCTTCGCCTTTGGGCCGGAATTGACTTATCAAGCCTGGATTGCTTTCTGGGGACAAACTAGCACCAAAGTGTTCACCATGCTCGCGCTCGTGTGCTTACTGATCCACGCTTGGATTGGTATGTGGCAAGTGCTGACAGACTACATCAAACCGACGATGCTTCGCGCGCTAATGCAGTTCGGTATTGTAGCACTGCTGTTTGTCTATCTGTTGACTGGCTTTTTTGTATTGTGGGGTGTGTAAGTGAGTATTCCAGTAAGAGAATTTGACGCCATTGTTATCGGTGCGGGTGGTGCAGGTATGCGCGCCGCGCTGCAAATTTCAGAGCAGGGTTTGTCTTGTGCATTGCTTTCCAAAGTTTTCCCGACCCGCTCGCACACTGTATCTGCCCAAGGCGGCATTACAGTAGCACTCGGCAACTCGCACGAAGATAACTGGGAATGGCACATGTATGACACCGTTAAGGGGTCGGACTACATTGGTGACCAAAACGCCATTGAGTACATGTGTAAAACAGGACCGCAGTCGATCATCGAACTCGAAAAAATGGGTCTGCCGTTTTCACGCTTTGAAAATGGTTCCATCTATCAGCGTCCTTTCGGTGGTCAATCTAAAGCGTTTGGTGGCGAGCAGGCTGCACGTACTGCAGCGGCAGCTGACCGTACCGGTCACGCACTGCTTCATACGCTTTACCAACAGAACATCAAAAACAAAACCACCATCTTCTCTGAGTGGTATGCACTGGATCTGGTGAAAAACCAAGACGGTGCGGTTGTTGGTGCAACGGCGATGGACATGGAAAGTGGTGAGATTTGCTACTTCAAAGCCAAAGCGACTGTACTGGCGACAGGTGGTGCTGGCCGTATCTATCAATCAACGACTAACGCACACATCAACACCGGTGACGGTGTCGGTATGGCACTGCGTGCTGGCGTACCAATGCAAGACATGGAAATGTGGCAATTCCACCCAACCGGTATTGCAGGTGCAGGTGTATTGGTGACAGAAGGCTGTCGTGGTGAAGGTGGTTACCTTCTGAATAAAGACGGCGAGCGCTTCATGGAACGCTATGCACCAAACGCGAAAGACCTTGCTGGTCGTGACGTTGTTGCACGTTCAATGATGGTAGAAATTCGTGAAGGCCGCGGCTGTGATGGTCCTTGGGGTCCACACATCAAGCTGAAACTGGACCACTTGGGTAAAGACGTTCTTGAAGCGCGTCTGCCAGGTATTCTAGAGCTGTCACGTACCTTCGCGCACGTTGACCCAATTAAAGAGCCAATCCCAGTTATCCCTACCTGTCACTACATGATGGGTGGCGTACCAACGCAGGTTTCTGGCCAGGCAATCAAACAAGATGCAAACGGTAACGACGTTGAAGTTCAAGGCCTGTTTGCATGTGGTGAAATCGCAAGCGTTTCTGTTCACGGTGCAAACCGTCTGGGTGGTAACTCACTGCTTGACCTTGTGGTATTTGGCCGCGCAACAGGTCTGCACTTGGGTGAAACACTGGCGGCACAGGTTGAAGCACGTGATGCCTCGGAATCTGACATTGAAGCTTCTCTGGCGCGCGTTAACCGCTGGAACTCAACGCAGAAAGGCGAAGACCCAGTACAAATTCGTAAAGACCTGCAATCGTGCATGCAGAACAACTTCTCGGTATTCCGTGAAGGTGATGCAATGGCGAAAGGCCTGGAAGAACTGAAAGTTATCCGTGAACGTCTGAAAGAAGCACGTTTGGATGACACCTCCTCAGAATTCAACACCCAGCGCGTCGAGTGCTTGGAGTTGGACAACCTGATGGAAACTGCTTTCTCAACGGCGGTAGCGGCAAACTACCGTACAGAAAGCCGTGGCGCACATGCTCGCTTTGACTTCCAAGAGCGTGACGATGAGAACTGGCTGTGCCACACCATCTACAACCCAGAAACAGAGTCGATGTCTAAGCGTGATGTCAACATGACGCCTGTTCATCGTGAAGCTTTCCCACCGAAAGCGCGTACTTACTAAGGGAGGTAGAGAAACATGAAGCTGAATTTTTCTGTATATCGTTACAACCCGGACGTTGATGACGCGCCGCACATGAAAGGCTACACGCTTGAAGTGCCGGACGGTTCAGACATGATGGTGCTTGATGCGCTGATCTTGTTGAAAGAACAAGACCCAACACTGGCTTTCCGTCGCTCTTGTCGTGAAGGTGTGTGTGGTTCTGATGGCATCAACATGAACGGTAAAAACGGCTTGGCGTGTATCACGCCACTGTCGGCGCTGACTGACAAGTCGAGCATTGTTATTCGTCCTTTGCCAGGTTTGCCTGTTGTGCGTGACTTGGTCGTGGACATGACGCAGTTCTATCAAAACTATGAGCGCGTCAAACCATATTTGATTAATGACGGAACGCCACCGTCGCGCGAGAACCTGCAATCGCCAGATGACCGCGCGCACCTTGATGGTCTGTACGAATGTATCATGTGTGCATGTTGTACAACGTCTTGCCCATCATTCTGGTGGAATCCAGATAAGTTCGTAGGTCCTGCAGGCCTGCTAGCGGCATACCGCTGGTTGATTGACAGCCGTGATACCGCAACGGATGAGCGTTTATCGGATCTCGACGACGCTTTTAGTGTTTTTCGTTGCCATAGCATCATGAACTGTGTAAATGTTTGTCCTAAAGGGTTAAATCCTACGAAAGCAATAGGCCATATTCGCTCAATGCTGCTTAAACGCGCAGTATAACGTCGGCCTCTGTACACCTACACGCATTAAGAATTAAGCTCCCCGCCAGGGGGAGCTTAAAAGGAACATCGGCAGAACGTCGATGGTCGCAACATCGTATATAACTAAAGTGGTTAAGGGATAACAATGCAAAATGGCGTGATGAAGGCTTGGTTAGAGTCTTCTCATTTGGCTGGCGCCAATGCAACTTACGTAGAAGACCTCTACGAACTGTACCTCAGTGACCCAGAGTCTGTAGATAGCGAATGGCAGGTGGTGTTTGAAAGCCTTCCTGTTGTGAATGGCAACGCACCCGAGCAACCCCACTCAAGAGTTCGTGATTACTTCCGTAGACTCGCTACCGAGACAGCGCATTACAGTGCCTCAGTCAGTGATCCAGACGTCGATGCGAAACAAGTTAAAGTATTGCAGTTAATCAATGCTTACCGTTTCCGTGGACACCAACAAGCAAATCTAGACCCTCTGGGTTTATGGCAGCGTGAACGCGTGCCTGACCTAGATCCTGCATTCCATACGCTCAACGAAGATGACTTCGAAGAGACGTTTAACGTAGGTTCTTTTGCCATTGGGCAAGAGAGCATGAAACTTGCCGACTTGTATGACGCGTTGAAGAAAACCTATTGTGGTTCAATTGGCGCAGAGTACATGCACATTACCAATACAGAAGAAAAACGTTGGATTCAGCAGCGTTTGGAGTCTGTCGTTGGCTTGCCTCAATTCTCCAGTGAAGAAAAAGTTACTCTGCTTGAAGAGCTGACTGCGGCGGAAGGTCTTGAGCGCTATTTGGGCGCGAAATTCCCGGGCGCAAAACGTTTCTCACTGGAAGGTGGCGATGCGTTGATCCCTATGGTGAAAGAAGTGATTCGTCACTCTGGCGCATATGGGACACGTGAAGTTGTTATTGGTATGGCACACCGTGGCCGCCTGAACATGCTGGTAAACGTTCTGGGTAAAAAGCCATCTGAGCTTTTCGATGAGTTTGCGGGCAAACACGGCGAATCATGGGGTACAGGTGATGTGAAATATCACCAAGGTTTCTCGAGCGATTTCGCAACGCCTGGCGGTGATGTTCACTTGGTACTGGCGTTTAACCCATCTCACCTCGAAATCGTTAACCCTGTGGTCATGGGCTCTGTGCGTGCACGTCAGGATCGCTTAGGCGACAAAGACGGCTCGAAAGTGCTGCCGATTACTATCCATGGTGACTCTGCAATCGCAGGTCAAGGCGTGGTGCAAGAGACGTTCAACATGTCTCAGGCACGTGGCTTTAAAGTGGGTGGTACGGTGCGCATTGTTGTGAACAACCAAGTGGGTTTCACAACCTCTAACCCGAACGACACGCGCTCTACGCAATACTGTACTGACATCGCTAAGATGGTTCAGGCTCCGATTTTCCACGTAAACGCGGACGACCCAGAAGCCGTTGCCTTTGTGGCTCGTTTGGCGATTGATTATCGCAACGAATTCAAACGCGACGTGGTTATCGATCTGGTGTGTTACCGTCGCCACGGTCACAACGAAGCGGATGAGCCAAACGCGACTCAGCCACTGATGTACCAGAAGATCAAGAAGCATCCTACGCCACGTAAGCTCTATGCTGACGTGCTTTCTGATCGCGGTGTTGCAGACATCGAAAAAGCCACATACCTCATCAACGAGTATCGTGACGCGCTCGACCACGGTGAATGCGTGGTGAAAGAGTTCCGTCCGATGGCACTGCATTCTGTTGACTGGTCACCGTACCTCGGCCACGACTGGACAGTAGAATGGCCAAATACCTTCGACAAAGATCGCTTGATTGAACTCGGTAAGCGTATTTGTGCGTACCCAGAAAGCCATAAACTCCACAGCCGTGTTAATAAGCTATACAACGATCGCACTGCGATGGTTGCAGGCGAGAAGGCGATTGACTGGGGTATGGCGGAAACACTGGCCTACGCGACGATTGTTGATGACAACAAACGCATCCGTATCTCCGGTCAGGATTCAGGTCGTGGTACTTTCTTCCACCGCCACTCTGTCTTGCACAACCAAAACGATGCAAGTACGTACATTCCTCTGGCAAACGTTCACGACAAGCAAGGGCCTTTCCAAGTCTTTGACTCCGTGCTGTCGGAAGAAGCGGTACTGGCATTTGAATACGGTTACGCAACCGCTGAGCCAGGTGGCCTGACCATTTGGGAAGCCCAGTTTGGTGACTTCGCAAACGGTGCACAGGTAGTTATCGACCAGTTCATCAGTTCAGGTGAGCAAAAGTGGGGCCGTATGTGTGGTCTGACTATGCTGCTTCCTCATGGTTATGAAGGTCAGGGTCCAGAGCACTCGTCTGCACGTCTTGAGCGTTATCTGCAACTGTGTGCTGAGCAAAACATGCAGGTTATCGTGCCTTCTACGCCCGCTCAGGTTTACCATATGATCCGCCGTCAGGTATTCCGCCCGATGCGTCGCCCATTGGTGGTGATGTCACCGAAGTCATTGCTGCGTCATCCGCTGTGTACGTCTACGTTGGACGATCTGGCGAATGGCAACTTCCAACCAGCAATCGGTGAAATTGACGAGCTGGATCCAAAAGCCGTGAAACGTGTGGTGATGTGTTCAGGCAAAGTCTACTTCGACCTGCTTGAAGCGCGCCGCAAAGAAGAAATTAAAGATGTCGCGATTATTCGTATTGAGCAACTGTACCCATTCCCGAAAGAGGATGTACAGGCTGCAATCAGCGAATACGTCAACGCCAAAGACTTTGTCTGGTGTCAAGAAGAGCCTCAAAACCAAGGTGCTTGGTACAGTAGCCAGCACAACTTCCGCTTGGCCATTCCGGCAGACGCCACGTTGAGCTATGCAGGACGCGCTGCGTCAGCATCGCCAGCGGTTGGTTACATGTCGGTGCATCTAAAACAACAAAAAGCGTTGATAGAAGACGCTCTTACCCTGAATTAAGAACTAGAAAGCTAAGGAATTAATGAAATGACAATCGAAATTCTGGTTCCCGACCTACCTGAATCTGTTGCTGATGCGACGGTTGCAACATGGCACAAGCAGCCAGGCGACGCGGTGAGCCGTGATGAAGTGCTGGTTGATATTGAAACGGACAAAGTGGTGTTGGAAGTGCCAGCACCGGAAGACGGCGTATTGGAAGCAATCGTAGAGGAAGAGGGTGCTACGGTTCTGTCTAAACAACTGATTGCACGACTGAAAGCGGGCGCGGTAGCGGGTGAGCCTACGCAAGACGTGCCAGTCGCTTCAGAAGCGTCTCCAGACAAGCGCCACACAGCGTCTTTGACCGAAGAGCAAAACGACGCGCTGAGCCCAGCGGTTCGTCGCCTGCTTGCAGAGAATGACCTGAAAGCAGAACAAATCAAAGGCACAGGTGTTGGCGGTCGCATTACACGTGAAGACGTAGACGCATTCCTGAAAAATGGTGCGGCGAAAGCACCCGCAGCAGAAGCGAAAGTGGAAGCACCTGCTCTGGGTCACCGCAGCGAGAAACGTGTACCAATGACACGTCTGCGCAAGCGTGTTGCTGAGCGTCTGTTGGAAGCGAAAAACAGTACTGCGATGCTGACCACCTTCAACGAAGTGAACATGAAACCAATCATGGACATTCGTAAGCAGTACAAAGACGTGTTCGAAGAGCGTCACGGCATTCGTTTGGGCTTCATGTCTTTCTACGTGAAAGCGGTCGTTGAAGCACTGAAACGCTACCCAGAGGTGAACGCGTCTATCGATGGCGATGACATCGTTTACCACAATTTCTTCGATGTCAGCATGGCGGTATCAACGCCACGTGGTCTGGTAACACCAGTACTGCGTGACTGTGACCGTCTGGGTTTGGCTGACATCGAGAAAGGCATCAAAGAACTGGCAATTAAAGGCCGCGACGGCAAGCTGACCGTTGACGAGCTGACAGGTGGTAACTTCACCATCACTAACGGTGGTGTGTTCGGTTCCCTGATGTCTACGCCAATCATCAACCCGCCTCAAGCAGCTATCTTGGGTATGCATAAAATCCAAGAGCGCCCAATGGCGGTTGATGGCAAAGTTGAAATTCTGCCTATGATGTACCTTGCTCTTTCTTACGATCACCGTTTGATCGACGGACGCGAGTCTGTAGGTTTCTTGGTCACAGTAAAAGAGCTTTTAGAAGACCCAACACGTCTGCTGCTTGACGTTTAATTAGCAGCCCGGGTAAACCGGAAAGCAGGGGGCAGGAGCCCCCTGTGTGGAAAGCATAAAACACACACTAAAAACGTAAATGGACACGGATAGAACATCATGAATCTGCACGAATATCAGTCAAAACAGCTTTTTGCTGAATACGGGCTGCCAGTATCTGAAGGGTATGCCTGCGACACTCCTCAAGAAGCGGCAGAAGCTGCGGACAAACTTGGTGGCGACAAGTGGGTGGTAAAATGTCAGGTACACGCTGGCGGCCGTGGTAAGGCGGGTGGCGTTAAGCTGGTCACTACCAAGGATGAAATTAAAGAATTCGCTCAAAACTGGCTGGGTAAAAACCTGGTTACTTATCAAACAGATGCTAACGGTCAGCCGGTTAGCAAGATTCTGGTTGAAGATTGTACAGACATCGCAAAAGAGCTGTACCTTGGTGCGGTTGTAGACCGCGGTACGCGTCGCGTTGTTTTCATGGCATCGACTGAAGGCGGTGTGGAAATCGAGAAAGTGGCTGAGGAAACCCCTGAGCTGATCCACAAAGCCGCGATCGATCCACTGGTAGGCCCTCAGCCTTACCAAGGTCGTCAACTTGCATTCAAACTGGGTCTGCAAGGCGACCAAATCAAGCAATTCACCAAGATTTTCATGGGCATTGCAAAGCTGTTCATTGAGCGCGATGTTGCGCTGGTGGAAGTAAACCCACTGGTTATTACAAGCGCAGGTGATCTGCACTGTCTGGACGCAAAACTGACCGTTGATAGCAACGCAGTTTACCGCCAGCCTCAGATCCGTGAAATGCACGATCCTAGCCAAGACGACGCACGTGAAGCGCACGCAGCTCAGTGGGAACTGAACTACGTTGCTCTGGACGGCAGCATTGGTTGTATGGTTAACGGTGCGGGCCTTGCTATGGGCACCATGGACATCGTTAACCTGCATGGCGGTAGCCCTGCAAACTTCTTGGATGTGGGCGGTGGCGCGACCAAAGAGCGTGTGACCGAAGCATTCAAAATTATCCTCTCTGACGACAACGTAAAAGCTGTTCTCGTAAACATCTTCGGCGGTATCGTACGCTGTGACTTGATCGCAGACGGAATCATCGGTGCGGTTGAAGAAGTTGGCGTTAAAGTACCGGTTGTTGTTCGCCTTGAAGGTAACAACGCAGAACTGGGTGCGAAGAAACTGGCCGAGTCAGGCCTGAACATTATTGCTGCGACCTCACTGACTGAAGCAGCAGAGAAAGTTGTTGCTGCAGCGGAGGGCAAATAATGTCTGTTCTAATTAACAAAGATACCAAAGTAATCTGTCAGGGCTTCACGGGCGGTCAGGGTACTTTCCACTCCGAACAAGCGATCGAGTACGGAACACAAATGGTAGGTGGTGTATCACCGGGTAAAGGTGGCACAACGCACCTTGGTCTGCCTGTGTTCAACACAGTTGCAGAAGCAGTAGAAGAAACAGGCGCGACAGCGACGGTTATCTACGTACCAGCACCTTTCTGTAAAGACGCGATTCTGGAAGCAATCGACGCAGGTATCGAGCTTATCGTCACCATCACTGAAGGCATTCCAACACTGGATATGCTGGAAGTGAAAGTGAAGCTGGATGAAGCAGGTGTTCGCATGATTGGTCCAAACTGCCCAGGTGTTATCACTCCGGGTGAATGTAAGATTGGTATCATGCCGGGTCACATCCACAAACCAGGTAAAGTGGGTATCGTTTCTCGTTCAGGTACGCTGACGTACGAAGCGGTTAAGCAAACCACTGACGAAGGTTTTGGCCAGTCTACATGTGTAGGTATCGGCGGTGACCCAATCCCAGGTTCAAACTTTATCGACATCCTCGAAATGTTTGAAAAAGATCCTGCGACCGAAGCGATTGTGATGATCGGTGAAATAGGTGGTACAGCAGAAGAAGAAGCAGCAGCATACATCAAAGAGAATGTTACCAAGCCAGTTGTTTCATACATCGCAGGTGTTACTGCGCCTCCTGGCAAGCGTATGGGCCACGCGGGTGCAATCATCTCTGGTGGTAAAGGGACTGCTGAAGATAAATTCGCGGCACTGGAAGCGGCAGGTGTTACTACGGTTAAGAGCCTAGCAGACATCGGTAAAGCACTGCGTGCAAGCACCGGTTGGTAAGCTAAACTAACCTAAGAAAAAACCGCTCGAATGAGCGGTTTTTTTATGCCTTGATTGGGTGTTAACGATGCCTGATGTTGCGGGTTGCTTGAGGTCTTCGTTCTTGAGGGTTTGGTTCTCGAGAATTTGGTGCTCAAGGGTTTGGCTTATGCATCCTGCTTTTTCGAAAGGCTTAACAGGAATAGTGCGCCAGCGACAACGACAACAGAAGGGCCTGCAGGCGTATCTTCAAACCACGACATGGCAATACCGCCAAACACCGCAATCACACCAATGGCACTGGCAAAGAACGCCATTTGTTCAGGGTTCTTAGCAAAGCGTCTCGCTGTGGCGGCTGGAATGATCATCAATGAGGTAATGATCAGTGCGCCGACAAATTTCATCGCAATGGCAATGACAAGACCAATCAACAACATCAAGATAAGCTTTAACCTATCGACGTTGTAACCATCAACACGCGCCATATCTTCGCTAACAGTAATCGCGAGCAGCGGTGTCCACAGCTTGTAGAGTGCGATAAGCACCGCGGCACAACCACCGGCAATCAACGCCAAGTCTGTGGTGTTAACAGACAATAAGTCACCAAACAGATATGACATCAGGTCCACACGCAGGTCATCGACAAAACTGATGGAAACCAGACCCAATGACAGTGAGGTATGGGCAATTATGCCAAGTAGAGTATCTGTCGATACTTTGCAGTTGCGTTGCAGGGCAACCAACAAGGTCGCGATGGTTAAACAGCTAGCTATCAATGCCAGTGTCAGGTTCACTTGAAGCATAAAGCCCAGTGCGAGACCAAACAGCGAGGCATGTGCCAGCGTATCACCGAAATACGCCATGCGACGCCAAACAACAAACGAACCCAGAGGCCCAACTGATGCAGCAATCAAAACGCCGGCAAGGATAGGGATAGCAAGAAACTCAAGCATTGTGGTGGTGCTCCCCATGCTGGCAAGGGCCAATAGCACTGCCTGACAGATCATGGTCATGGTTGTGATGGTGATGATAAAGAGCGAGCTGCTCGCTTTCTTTACAACCAAATAAGGCAATGTACTCAGGATGGGTAGAAATCGCCTCAGGCTCGCCAGAACAACACACATGGTGATGCAAGCAAATCACTTCATCGGTTTTGGCCATGACGAGGTGCAAGTCATGCGAGACCATCAAAATTCCACAATTAAGCACGTCTTTAAGCTTGGCGATCAGGCTATAAAGTGCCAATTGTCCAGATACGTCTACGCCTTGAACAGGTTCATCTAGCACCAACAGATCCGGTGACTTCAGCACGGCATTCGCGATGAGTACGCGCTGCGTTTCGCCGCCAGACAAGGTATGCATGTTCGCGTGGAGCAACTGAGAAGCTCCCACCAATGCCAATGCTTCTTGAATGGCGTTGTCGTTGGACTTAGGCGTGAGTTTTAAGAAACGATCCACAGTAAGTGGAAGGCTGTCATTGAGGCTAAGTTTTTGGGGAACATAGCCAATTTTTAATCCCTTTAGGCGTTCAATCTGTCCTTCCGTTGGCTTATTCAAGCCGATCACTGTCTTGACCAAAGTTGATTTACCCGCACCATTGGGGCCGATCAACGTTGTGATTTTGTCTCGTGACAGCGTCATGGACACGCGATCCAATACACTTCTGCCATCAAAAATGACAGAAACATTGTTCATTGTGACAAGGGGCTGAGACATAAACTGCGCATAATGTTTAAAAATGAAATGTTATAATATAACATTTCCTCGAGTAATAGAATGCCAACCATTGGATTTGGGAATGACCATGAACTTAGGATTTCGAGCTTTTTGTGCAGCTTTGCTGTTTTCAGTGCCACTTTTGGCCAATGCGACAACACCAAACGTTGTCGCAACGATTAAACCTATTGCATTGATTGCAAAGGACATTGCGGGTGATAAAGGGCATGTGGATGTACTATTGCCAGCGTCTGCGTCACCACATGATTACGCATTAAAACCTTCTGATGTAAAAAAGATTTCTCAAGCAGATCTTGTTGTTTGGGTTGGGCCTGAAATGGAGATTTTCCTGAAAAAACTGCTCAGCGACCGAGATAACACTCTCGCGCTGACGGCGGTTGAGGGAATGCCTTTGCGCAGCTACAGCGGTGAAGAGCATCATGACCACGAAGGACATGATCATAGCCATGAAGGCATTGACCCTCACATCTGGCTAGGACCTGAGCAGGCGAAAGTCATTGCAAAAGCCATTGAAGTAGCACTTAGCAAGACTGCACCAGAAAATGCAGCGACTTACAGCAAAAATTACATGCAGTTTGTCGAGCAAATAAATACCATTGAAGCGCAGTTGAATGCCTCTCTGGATGGAAAAAATGCACCTGGTTACTTTTTGTTCCATGATGCTTACGCGTATTTTGAAGACACCTTCGACTTAACGCCAACGGGCCACTTTACGATCAATCCAGATCGTAAGCCTGGTGCTCGCACCTTGATTAAGATTAGAAACGCGCTGGAAGATAACAAAGCAAAGTGTGTGTTCACCGAACCGCAATTCAATCCTGCTATTGTTGAGAGCGTAGTGAAATACACCAATACCAAAACGGTAGAACTTGATCCAATGGGCCAAGATGTTGATTTGGCAACCCAAGGTTACAAAGATTTCTTACTGCAATTGGGCGGGCGTTACCAAGAGTGCTTTAAATAGCACGCGAGTCTTAACTGTCGAGGACGTCCTATCAAAATGAAAAATAGAAGTGCCTCCAATCATAAAGGAGGTGCTTCTATCTTCGACAAGACCGCAAAATTGCCGTGAAATGGTTCACATTGCTGAAAAGCAATCGCGTTTAACGTAATGAAAATTGAGAAAATTACGTTAAATCCCTAGACCCATTGATGTATGCGTTCACGCTCTCGATCGCCAATTCTGACATGCTGCCTTGCAGTACTGTTTTTCCTCATCGTCTTACTTCCAAGTTCGAAGTTGTTTGCCTCGCCTTTTTTTCTGCAGTTTCCCTTCAATGATGCGGCGATTAGCCATCCTGTAAAGACGATGGCCTACATCGAAGAGAATGGTATTTGGCTGCTGGATGATGCCGGCCAAGTGAGCTTTTACGATGGCACCTATATTCAGTCACTCTCTGATTTTGTACCTGATGTGCCGCCCGTGTCTGATCTCGGCGTGGTTGATAACACGCTGTTACTGCTGATTGATAAAAAACTTCATCTCTACGATATGGCTTCTGGCGAAGTCACTGTCTCTTACTTTGCATCAGGCTTAGATATCAATGATATCGAAGTCTGGAGTAATGATTTGCTCGTCGCTTCGACAACAGGCGTTTATCGTTTGGATCTTCGAAATGAGCGGGTGGAGCATGTTCATGATGCCGTTTTGGCGCGTATCTACCGCGTCGATAGCGGTTTTATTGGGGACACAGGAAGCCAACTAATCGAGCTGAATTCGGGGAAAACGCTTTATCGCTATTCTGGTACCCAGCCTATCTCAGACGTGGAAGTCTGGGACAACAAACTGCTCGTCGGAAACAATGGTGGAATCCATGTCATTCGAGGGGACACCATCACTCAATCCTTTTTCCGTGATGAGCGTGTATTTGCAATTGAAAAAACGGGCGAGGGGATTTGGGTAGGGACGGATGCCGGGATTTACCTTGCAAAGAGTGAAGGGGAAGAACTTCACTTTGCCCAGATGAATAAAACATCGATTGATACCTTCAGTTTTCTCGGCAAAAAGGTCACGGCCTTTGCCAAAGGATTAGAAGGCGATATGTGGATAGCGTCGGAAAACGGGTTAAACTACCGTTCGTCCATCCTCTCTGGTTTGCATCGATTACCTGTTGGTCATTTGAATGGCGAGATGGCAGATGCAGGCGTGTCATCTTTTATCAATGGTTACGGCAATTTCTACATCAGCGCGCGGAACAAGCTGGTGAAGTTAAGTAACACGCTTGAGCCTATAAAGGCAAAAACCTTTAATTTTTCCATTCAAAGTTTAGCGGCATTAGAAAATACAATTTGGGTCGCGTCAGCGTCAGGCTTGTATGCCTACCATCCTGACTCCTTAGAAAAGCAATCGGATGCGTTGCCTGAAGCATTACGAAACATTCCTATCGACAAGTTGCTAGCAGATAGCCACTCCCTATGGATTTCCTCTGAAAACCGCATTCTCAGATACTGGCCCAAGACGCAGACGTTGATAGACTTCGATACCTGGTGGAGCGATAGCCAAGAGGCTCGCTTGCTCTCGTTATTGGACTTGGATGAAGACGGAATCTGGCTAGGGACGACACATGGCCTGATTCGCTACTTTGATGGCAGTTTTAATAACGTGCTTTCCCACGAAGAGATGGGGGCGGTGAAGGCATTGAGTGTTGGCAGCAATGATTTGATCTGGATGGTCGCAAGCCAAGGCGTGTATCGCTATGCGATAGATGACAAAGCGAAACCCGTACAGGTGCTCGACCATAGTGAAAATGGCCGGATTTTATGCGCTTCTACGCAGAACAATGCCATTACCTACATCACGACCAAAGGGGTATTTCGAAACCACCGAGGTCAAACGCTCAAGCAGAGCGTGTTAACCACGCACCTTACTTCGCAATCTGTGCGCTACTTCTGTGATATGAGCGCGCAGGCAACCTACTTTGCGGGCGACTTGGGCGCGTTCTATCTTTCGACTGAGACGTTGAACAAGCTTTTCAATCTTCCGCTTAGGCCTTCGTTTGTCAGCACAGTGTATGTTGATAAGCAGCCCTATCGTTTGGGGCCTGTCGGTGAATCTGTTGTGGTGTCTATGCCAGCGAAATCTACCGCCACCATTGATATCAGCCAAATGCCGTTTAATGTGCGAGAGGGCGTGACGTACCAATTGCTCGGTAGCGGCTCGGATACATGGCACACCACCAAAGACAACCATCTGGTTTTCTCTGCGCTTGATTCTGGCGACTATAGCTCGTGATTAAAGAAGCATTGCAAGGTGGTATCCAAACTGAGCGACAAGTATTTTCCTTTGTCGTGACACGCTCTTGGTATGAGCAATTAGGAATATTTTTGCTGGGAGCATTAGCCATTGCCTGGTTAAGTGTTTTCTACATTCAGAAAAGAACCATGAAGAGGGCGTCGTTGGCGTATACCTTTGGTACGCCAGTCGTTGATATTCACCAAAGCCAAGACCTTGTCTCAGTCCCTCTAGACTTAGAGAAGGAAGCACGAGAAGAATTTGTCGCAGCAGAAGGGCGATTAGTGCCAGAAGAGCGCGAAGCGTCTTCTGTTGAGCCATAAAGCCAAAACAGTCGCCTCAGGAAGCGTTAACCGCTAACAGTGCTGAGGACAAAGATGACAGTGCGTCGAGTGACGAGGCTTGGCAGGTGAGTGCCCAGACTGAGATAGACAATAATTTCTCCGATCCTGACTATTCAACATTGATGCTGGCAACGGCACTGTTCATTTCAGAGAGAAGCCTTCAACGTCGATTTAAAGCGGTGTTTGGTTACACATTTAAAGAAGCATTGATCTCTGCAAGGCTAGAGAACGCCAAGACGTTACTTGCCAAAGGTGAAAAGGTGTCAGATGTGTCTATCGCGTGTGGATTCAACGAACCGTCTTATTTTTCGAAGTCGTTCAAAGCGAGGTTTGGTTATACACCAACACAATATCGTGAAATGACGGAGAAAGAGGAGGTTTGAAAAAAAAGAGCGTGGTATAGCCATCGGACTATACCACGGGCGTCAAAGACACCTTCGCTTGCTGCCGGAGGTGTGTGGGAGGACCACACACCATCTGGAATTTGGTTCCGATTAAGTTGAATTCATTTAATCGTTTTATCCATTCCGTTCGATAGTAATTTCCCGCCATTATTTCAATTCCATGAAAAAACCGCCTAAATTTTGTTACGCGTCGAAAAAAATACTGCTTCGTCAAAGGTTTGACAGTAATAATTAACGTTTTTGACGAATTTCAAACACTTCTCCTCGAATGAAAAGCACGTAGTTCAATGAGGGTCATTTGAATCAATTTGGCCGAATTTTTACGTAATTAACGAAAAAATTAACGAAATTGACGAGTGCAAATTTTAAACAAAGTGTACTGATTGAAATTTAAGCGAATCTTTTATTGATCAAAAACAACTTTCTTTATGACACATTTTGCAATACTTTGTGCGTAAATGTGTCTGATTCTCATTTGGGTTGTGATTATGAAACTGTCCGAGTTAAAGCCAGGAGCGTTTGGAAAAATCGTTTCTATGGCGCATGTACCAGCTATTTCCCGCAAGAAGCTGATGGCGATGGGTGTTTTGCCGGACACCGAAATCAGTGTTATTCGCGTTGCGCCTATGGGCGATCCGATCCAAGTACGTGTTCGTGGGTGTGATATTGCACTGCGAATGAACCTTGCAGCCAATATAGAGGTAGCTGCTCATGCTGAGTAAAGATCTGCTCACGGTAGGTAATCCTAACTCGGGTAAAACCACACTATTTAACCGACTCACTGGTGGACGCCAGGAAATCGGCAACTGGGCTGGCGTGACAGTTGATAAGAAAACAGGCCAAGCGGAAGTCGGCGACCTCACTTTTTCTCTTACCGACCTTCCGGGCATCTATACCTTCGACCATGCTGATGGCGAGAACAGTCTTGATGAATCTATCGCGGTAAAAGCCCTTTTTACCTTGCCAAGCGATCTGATCGTAAATGTTATTGATGCCAGTGCGCTTGAACGCAGTTATATCTGACACTGCAACTTCGTGAGTTGGGCCGCCCAATGGTGGTGGTGCTCAACAAAATGGATATTGTTGAACAGCAAGGCTTCAGTATTGATATAAAAGCACTGTCAGAGGCATTGGGCTGTGAAGTGCTGACGGTAACGGCAACATCACCAGAGTCAGTCGCGAGCTTTAAGGCCGCACTGGCAGACATCGCAAGTAACGTTGAAGCCACTAAGCCTGCGAGCTTGAATTACGGCAAAGATGTCGAAGCGGCAATTACTGATATCTCGGCGCACCTTGATGTGCAAGGTGTAGACTTTCAGCGTGCAAACGCGATTCGTTTGTTAGCCGGTGACCAAATCCTGCTTAACCAATTAAATGATGTAACCAAGTCCTATGTGTCTAACACGATTGCAGAATTGGAAGCGCATGTGGATTTGGATTTGACCATTGCAGATGTGCGCTACACCCGTGTGGCAGACATTTGTCACAGCGTGAAAAAGCAAATTGTTCCGCTGAAAACCCGCATCACCGATGTGATCGACAATGTCGTATTGAACCGCTATTTGGGTCTGCCAATTTTCTTTGGCGTCATGTACTTGATGTTCATGTTCTCCATCAATATTGGTAGCGCGTTTATCGACTTCTTCGATATCAGTGTTGGTACCGTGCTTGTTGATGGCGGCCACTACTTAATGGATGGGCATCTGCCAGTATGGCTAGTGACCATTTTGGCTGACGGTATTGGCGGCGGTATTCAAACTGTCGCGACATTCATTCCGGTCATTGCATGTCTCTATCTTTTCATGTCATTGCTTGAAAGCTCCGGTTACATGGCGCGTGCGGCGTTTGTGCTGGATAAAGCGATGCAGAAAATCGGCTTGCCGGGCAAAGCCTTTGTTCCTTTGGTATTGGGTTTTGGCTGTAACGTGCCTGCTATCATGGCCACGCGTACGCTGGATCAAGAAAGGGAGCGTCGTTTGGCGGCAGCCATGGCTCCGTTCATGTCTTGTGGTGCCCGTCTGCCAGTATACGCGCTGTTTGCCGCGGCGTTTTTCCCTGAAAATGGTCAGAACATTGTCTTCTTGCTTTACCTGATGGGTATTGCTGTAGCGATTTTCACTGGCGTTGTGCTGCGTAAGACACTCTTCCCGGGTGATAGCGATGCCATGCTGATGGAAATCCCACGCTACGAGTGGCCACGTATTAAAGACGTGATGCTGAAAACGTGGCACAAACTGAAGCGCTTTGTACTGGGTGCAGGTAAAACCATCGTGGTGGTTGTGACCATCTTAAGCTTCTTTAACTCCTTGGGTACCGATGGTTCATTCGGCAACCAAGATTCAGAGAACTCGGTATTGTCGAAGGCGGCACAAGTTGTCACGCCTATCTTCTCTCCAATCGGTATCGAAGAAGACAACTGGCCTGCGACGGTCGGTATCATTACCGGTATCTTTGCTAAAGAGGCCGTTGTAGGCACGCTAAACAGCCTGTACGCAACGCCGGCAAGTGAAGATGCGCCTGAGTTTGACCTGTTGGGTAGCCTTGCTGAAGCCTTGCAGACCATTCCAGATAACCTATTGGGCCTTAACTATGCTGACCCGCTAGGTATTGATGTTGGCGATCTGCCAAACAAAGAAGCGGTTGCCGAGGACCAAGGCGTTGATATGAGTATCTTCGCAAACCTAAATAGCCACTTTACTGTCGCGGGTGCGTTTGCATACTTGGTATTTGTTCTGCTGTACACCCCATGTGTTGCGGCAATGGGCGCGTATGTTCGTGAATTTGGTCGTCCGTTTGCTGGCTTTATCGCAAGTTGGACAATGCTGTTGGCAGTTGTTGTCGCGATTATCTGTTACCAAGCGATGATGCTGGCTGTGACGCCTTTGGCGAGTGGGTTGTGGATTGCCGGAAGTATAGGTTTGATGGCTGCAAGCATACTTGGCTTGAAACTCTACGCGAATAGCGGCAACAACAAACTGAGCCCGGTGGCAGTATGATCCTGACGGAGCTGAAACAGTACATCGTTACGCATCCGAATTGTTCACGAAGAGAAATGGCGAAAGCTTTTCTCTTTCTGAAGACGGCATCGATGCCATGTTGGCTGTTTGGGCCAAAAAAGGCATGCTGAAAATCACCCTAAGCAAAAAGGGTGGTGAAGAGATGGCTCACTACCATTGGGTGCAAAGCGATGAGTTGGGATTGGTGGTTATCCAATAACCCTTATCTGAACCAAATAAAAAAGCGCGGGTTTAACCGCGCTTTTTTTATGCTTCGACAAATCCGTCAATGCTGGAGAGGTGTGCTTTCCATTGGGAAGCCGTGTCATCTTGTTGCGCATCTTCTCGGATGATCCCTTTGGTATTTCCCCAAATTGGACCTGGCCATGCAACATCGTCTTGAAAGCGAGCAATGTGATGAATGTGCAGTTGAGACACCATGTTGCCCAGTGCGCCGATGTTGATTTTATCAGGGTGGCTCTTTTGCTCTAGCACAGTAGCAAGTGAAGATGACTCTTTGATAAATCGAACTTGGTCGTCGTCAGACAGATGATGGATCTCAGTGATGCCTTCAATTTTCGGGACCAGGATCAGCCAAGGGCCAATGTCTTCCTTACTCAGCAACACGCGACACAATGGGAGATCGCCCAGCCAAGTCGTGTCGGCTTCCAAACGAGGATGAAGTGTAAACGCCATGATTGTTCTCGATTTTAGTGATTTTTAGACAAAATTAACGGCTAATCCCATCAATGTAAACCAAATCACTCAGCTAAAACAGATTGCTCAATCCGTTGCGTAAAGTTGCGCAATAGTCATGGAAAAGTCACAAAAAGGCATAAAGGGACGGTATTTGTGAACAAGTCTGCAAAAACCGGATTAGTCTAAAAATGTATACCGCATGATTGCAAAGGAGTTGCACCAAACGTTTGGGATGATGTCGCCGGTCAATGGCTCTTTAGGAGCAAAATACACCGTGAGGAACATGAATGGACTATATCGAAGTGCTTGATTTCTGGTTTGGTGATGCCGAAGTGCCAAGCCCAAATGAAGAAGTAAAGGCATTGTGGTTTGAAAGCGCAGATAACGCAGATAACACGATACGTGACAGGTTCTTGCCTCATGTCAGTATGGCGGGCGAAGGGAAGCTCTCTCAATGGTTGTCATCGCCAGAAGGGGCACTGGCACACATTATCTTGCTCGATCAGTTCAGTCGGAACATTTACCGTGGGCTGAGTGCCGCGTTTCGCTATGACGACTTTGCTCTGGCACTTTGCAAACGTGGCATGGCAAGTGCCCAAGACATGCAGCTCGCACCTGTTCAACGCGCGTTTTTCTACATGCCGCTGCAGCATTCCGAATACTTAGAAGATCAGGAAGAGTCACTGTTCAGGTTTAGTCAGCTTTGTGATGAAGTGGCTGAAAACGAGGAGGCGGGTCTGTTCGAAAACTTCTACCGCCATGCGCGCTCACACTATGATGTGGTCAAGCGTTTTGGCCGTTTCCCTCACCGTAATGCAGCACTCGGGAGACTTTCTACGGAAGATGAATTGCAGTGGCTGGCGGATGGTGGGGCGAGGTTCAAACAATAACGCTCAATGCGCGCTAACGCATTGAGCGTGTGAAAAAACACCTTATCGTGATTTAGGCATCACGCAGTTTCGGCCCTTGCCTTTGGCGTCGTACAAGGCTTCGTCTGCACGGGCTAACAACTCACCCATCTCTTCACCACCAAAGCGGCTTGCCACACCAAATGATGCGGTAATCGAGTTAATCTTTTTCCCCGTGCGTTTGTCTGTAACCGACAGCCTTTCCAGTGTGGTGCGTGCTTTTTCAGCGATTTTCCAAGCGTTGTTGAAAGAGACGCGTGGCACCAGAGCGGCAAACTCTTCACCCCCAAATCGATAAACAGACGCGAAGTCGTTCATGGACTGTTCGAGTTTGTTCGCCACCAGTTTCAGCACGTTGTCGCCCATTTGGTGACCGTATTCATCGTTAAACGCTTTGAAGTGGTCAATGTCGACGATAATGAGGCTGACTTCGACGTTTTCCGCGTCGTAGTCTGCCATTTGCTTATCAAAAGCGCGGCGATTCAAGCAGCCCGTGAGTGCATCATTGGTGGCTTGCGTTTTGTATTCTTCGAGTTTCTTTTTCAGGGCATCAATTTCGGCTTTTTGTGTGGTCACTTGAAGCCTGTATTGAGAGGTGGCACTAAGAAGATGTTGTGAACCCTGAAGCAGTTCGTGAATCACTAGTTGGTTGTCAGCACCGGACGACGCTTTGTTTTGCACGTCCTCAAGCTTGGTGACCGACGAGGACAGGATGTCTTGGAACTCTTCGGTGTCTGACACGGTAGCATCCATGGAGTTGCCAAGATCTGCCACCATGTTTTCCACTTTTTGGCGGAAGTTATCGAGTTCCTTTTTGCTGTCGCCAATCAGGAAAGACTCAATCAGCCCATCACATTTTTCGCGGGAACAGAGACCAAACTTGGCAACCGTATCATCAATGGCTCGGTTGAGCTCGGGATGGGTGCCCGCGCAATAGGTATACCAAAGAGAGAAATAATGCGGGGTGGTTGGCACCTTGTACTTCACCATCAGAGGTACCGCACGCTTAAAAATCCGTGTTGCTTCGAAGAATGCGTATTCACTCATGCCTAAAATTCCAAATCTCACATGTATCAAGAATGATACTTGATTGTGTATGAAAATTTAATGTCACATAAAAAAGCCCCGCGATAAAGACGCGGGGCTTAGATGTTTTGTGAGAGCGATTACGCTTTGGGAATTACATACGCTCCAGCGTTTTAATACCCAACAGGTCAAGACCTTGCTTGATGGTTTTCGCTGTCAGTGCAGCCAGTTTCAGGCGGCTTTGCTTGGTTTCACCTTCTGCATTCAGAACTGGGCATGCTTCGTAGAAGCTAGAGAATGAACCCGCCAGCTCGAACAGGTAACCACACATGATGTGAGGCTGACCTTCACGCGCAACAGACTGAACCGCTTCTTCAAATTGCAGCAGTTTAGAAACCAGTGCTTGCTCTTTCTCGTCAGCAATAATGATGTTGCCTTCGATCGCGTCAGCATTGATGCCTGCTTTGTTGAAGATAGACGCCACACGGGTGTAAGCGTACTGCATGTATGGTGCAGTGTTGCCTTCGAATGCCAGCATGTTGTCCCAGTCGAAGATGTAGTCAGTGGTACGGTGCTTAGACAGATCTGAGTATTTCACCGCTGCCATTGCAACCGTTTCAGCGATGTTCGCTTTCTCTTCTGCAGACAGGTCTGGGTTTTTCTCTTCGATCAGTTTCGCTGCACGTACTTCTGCTTCATCCAGTAGGTCAGCCAGACGAACAGTACCACCCGCACGGGTCTTGAACGGACGACCGTCTTTACCCAGCATCATACCGAATGCGTGGTGCTCAAGGCTCATTGACTCTGGTACGTAGCCCGCTTTGCGAACGATGGTCCACGCTTGCATCAGGTGCTGATGTTGACGTGAGTCGATGAAGTACAGCACACGGTCAGCATTGAAGGTTTCGTAACGGTATTTGGCACACGCGATATCTGTAGTGGTGTACAGGAAGCCGCCGTCACGCTTCTGGATGATCACACCCATAGGCTCGCCGTCTTTGTTCTTGTACTCTTCCAGGAACACAACCATTGCGCCGTCATCTTCAACCGCCAGACCTTTTTCTTTCAGGTCAGCAACGATGCCAGCCAGCATGTCGTTGTACATGCTTTCACCCATTACGTTTTCGTCAGTCAACGATACGTTCAGGCGATCATAGTTACGTTGGTTTTGCTCTAGGGTGATTTTAACCAGTTGCTGCCATTTCTCTTTGCAGTACTCGTCACCGCTTTGCAGACGCACAACGTAGTTACGTGCAGTTTTCGCAAACTCTTCGTCTTCGTCGTACAGCTTTTTAGATTCACGGTAGAAGCCTTCAATGTCGCTCAGGTCCATTGAAATGTCGCCGCCTTCAGCTTCATGACGCTCAAGGTTCGCGATCAGCATGCCGAACTGTGTACCCCAGTCACCCAGGTGGTTCGCACGAATAACGTTGTGACCCAAAAACTCCAGCGTACGGACAACCGCATCACCGATGATGGTTGAACGCAGGTGGCCTACGTGCATTTCTTTCGCTACGTTTGGCGCAGAGTAGTCAACTACGATGTTTTGCTTGTCAGCTTGAGCAACACCCAGACGGCTGTCAGACAGTGCTGCGTCAGCTTGTGCTGCCAGCCACTCACGGCTCAGGAAGATATTGATAAAGCCTGGACCCGCGATCTCAGTTTTCGATGCGATACCGTCCAGATCCAGAACATCCAGCACTTTCTGAGCGAATTCGCGTGGTTGCAACCCAGTTTCTTGGCCACGCCCATAATGCCGTTAGCCTGATAATCACCGAATTGCGCTTTTGCGGATTGACGAACAGCTGCTGGGCTGCCTTCCGGTGCACCTGCTGCAACCATTGCCGCAGCGACTTTGTCGTTAAGAAGGGCTTGAATATTCACTTGTTTACCTTAATTTTGTTTCCCGACAAAAATGCGTTGTCGGTTCAACTGAACTCGTCTGAGAATCTGAAGACACTAAAGCGAAAAATCCGTCAACAATACCCAATGCAAACTAGTACAAACAGGGCATGGTTGACGGCTTTAGTTGTGAGACTTCAGCACTCAGAGACATCCGCAATAATACCCACAAAAGGCAACTGTTTAAAAGCTGAATCCAACGAAATCATATTATTTAAGTGCGATGGAGGCAGTCACAGCAGGGATATGCTAATTCTGGGTGTACTTGCGCCTTTATCACTGGAATGGCTGTGATACATTAAGCCCCTAAAAATACTCCCAGAGAAAGCAAATGTCTGTGTTAACCATTGCCTCTTTAAAAGCGTCACTTCCTCAGTTTTCCCTGCGTATGCAGGCACTGCTCGACACCCTTGGTTTAGATTTAACGACGTATCAAGCCGACCACATCGCACTGCGCGTCAACGACCTAGCGTTGGCGAAGGCGTTACACCAAGATTGGCTGAATGAATCTGAAGAGCTGTCAGTGAACAAGATCAACGGTCGACCAATCGTGGTGGTTAAGGCCGAGGAACCATTGGTTTTCGGTACTTGGGAAACGCGTTGTGTTGAGCTGCCATACCCAGGTGACAAAGTGTATGCCGAGGAAGGCTGGGAACACGCTGAGTGGGTCATTCCGTCGGCAGCGACAACGCCAGAAACGTTCTTGGAAGACGTATTCAAAACGTTCCCCGATTTGAAAGTGCGTTGGGATGGACTGGGCGAGTTAGGCGTGAAAGTCAAACTGAGCTCGCCATCGGGCGAGGGGGAGCGTCTGTCAAACCCAACGGTAGCGTTTAAATCGAAAGGGGTTTGCGTGAAGCTTCACCCAGTATCACTTGAGCAAGTCATTGAAAGTGAGAAGCAGTAAGCAATGTAATCGTTGAGTAAAACAGAAAAGGGGCCATCGCCCCTTTTTAGATCATGATGTTCCAACTGCTCGGTTACAAGATCACTGTCTTGTTGCCGTAAACAAACACCTTGTCTTCCAGCACCAGATGCAGCGCGTTGCTCAGTACGGTTTTTTCCACATCTCGACCCGCTTTCACCATGTCTTCCGCACTGAAGGTGTGGTCAACGTGTTTCACGTTTTGATCGATGATTGGGCCTTCGTCCAAGTCATTCGTGACGAAGTGCGCCGTTGCACCAATGATTTTCACACCGCGATGGTAGGCTTGGTGGTATGGGCGAGCACCGATGAACGCAGGTAAGAAACTGTGGTGAATATTGATGATTTTGTGCGGGAAACGCGCCACGAAATTCGGGGTCAGCACGCGCATAAACTTCGCCAACACAATGTAGTCAGGCGAATACTGCTCAATGATCTCAACCACTTTATCTTCGTGCGCTTCTCGCTCCAACCCTTCGTGGTTCACGAAGTGGAACGGAATATCGAATTTCTCGGTCAGCGCAGCCAGCGTGTTGTGGTTACCGATGACGGCAGAAATTTCAATGTCCAATGAACCGTCGAATGCTTTCATCAGAATGTCGCCGAGACAGTGTGATTCTTTGGTCACCATGATCACGACGCGCTTGCGGCGTTTTGCATTAACCAAAGTACGGCGGCTGCCCGCAGGCAACGCCTGGTCAATGTCCAACAAAAAAGTATCGTCGTTAAAGATACCTTCCAGCTCGGTGCGCATAAAGAACTGGCCAGTGGAATGGTCAACGTACTCGTTGTTATTGATGATGTTAAGCTGGTGCTTGTAACAAATGTTGGTGATTTTGGCGATAAGGCCTTGTGCGTCCGGACAGTCCGTCAGCAGAATTTTTCTTTCCATAGAAACGTGAATCTCACATAAAAACATCGTCATGCATTGTGTCACGTTTTACCCTTAATTTGCGGTAAGGTCAAAAAATCGCTCAGTTTGAGACGATAGAGACACAGAGCAAGATCTCAATCAGCGCAACCTCCAGTTCGAGCGATGGCGGCGAGGGCGGTTTGTTGGCATAATGCAGACCTTTCAAATACTGTATAAATGAACAATGATTTCGAAGGTTTTTTCTACAGAGGGTGCGCTGGCCAAAGCCATTAAAGGCTTTCAGCCCCGTCAGCCACAAACTGACATGGCATTGTCTGTCGAACGTGCGATAAAAAATGGTTCACAGCTGGTGGTGGAGGCCGGAACGGGCACGGGTAAAACTTATGCGTATCTTGCGCCTGCGCTACTGAGTGGCAAAAAGACCATTGTCAGCACGGGGTCGAAAAACCTTCAGGAGCAGCTTTTCCATCGCGATTTACCCTTAATGGTCGACACACTCGGCTTTACAGGTCGTGTTGCCTTGTTGAAAGGACGTGCAAACTACTTGTGCCCGGAAAGACTGTCGCGACAAATCATTGAAAGCCATGATGGTCACGCTGATCCGACGTTGCTTTCGCAATTGGTGAAGGTGCGCAGTTGGTCGTCTGAAACCAAGACGGGCGATTTGGGCGAATGTGCGGATTTGGCGGAAGACAGCCCGGTCATTCCGACTATTACTTCCACCAATGACAATTGCTTAGGTAAAGAGTGTCCAAGCTACGAAGATTGCTTTGTGGTGAAAGCGCGCAAACGTGCGTTAGACGCTGATCTGGTCGTGGTAAACCATCACTTGTTCCTTGCGGACTTAGCAATCAAAGAAACGGGTTTTGGCGAGCTGATCCCTGAAGCCGAAGTTTTCATTTTCGACGAAGCGCACCAGATCCCAGATATCGCGAGCCAGTACTTTGGCCAAAGCCTGTCTAGCCGTCAGCTTCAAGAGTTAGCGAAAGACATCCATATTGCGTATCGCACCGAGCTTCGCGACACCAAGCAGCTAGAGAAAGTGGCGGAACGCCTGTCTCAGGCAGCATCAGACATGCGTATTGTGTTGGGGGAACCGGGTTTTCGTGGCAACTGGCGAGAAATCTCGAATTCGCCAACCGTGGCGCGCGAGCTGGTTCGATTGAAAGATGCGCTCGATTTGGCACATGACGTCATCAAACTGTCTTTAGGGCGAAGCAACTGTTGGACGCTGCTTTTGATCGCGCGACCATATTTAAAGCCAGACTGGACCGCTTAAGTGATACCACCATTCCGGGCTATTCCTATTGGTATGAGTGCAGTCGCATGCACTTTAGCCTCAATATCACGCCACTTTCTGTCGCGGAAAAATTCCGCGAACAAATCCAACAGCAGCAGGGCGCATGGGTCTTTACGTCAGCGACATTGGCGGTAAATGATGACTTTAGCCACTTCAGTCATCGCTTGGGGCTGGAGCCAGCCGAGCAATTCACGCTGCCAAGTCCGTTTGACTATGAATCGCAAGCCATTCTTTGTGTGCCTCGTTTCTTGCCCGAGCCGAACAGCTATGGCTTAGCAGACAAGTTAGTGGACATGCTTTTGCCCGTGATTGAGCAAAACAACGGTCGTTGCTTCTTCCTCTGTACATCGCATCAAATGGTGCGGGATTTATCTGAGCGATTCAGAGAGCGGATGGATTTGCCTGTGCTGGTGCAAGGTGAAACCTCCAAGCAACAATTGTTGGCCGAATTCCTTGAGTTGGGTAACGCACTGCTCGTGGCAACCGGCGCATTCTGGGAAGGGATTGATGTTAGAGGCCAGACGCTCAGCTGTGTTATCATCGACAAATTGCCCTTTACTGCGCCAGATGACCCGCTGTTAAAAGCACGTATTGAAGATTGTCGCATGCAGGGTGGTGACCCGTTTGCTCAGGTGCAAATTCCTGATGCAGTCATTACCCTCAAGCAGGGTGTGGGTCGCCTTATCCGCGACAAGAGCGACCACGGTGCACTGATCATCTGTGATAACCGCTTGGTTAGCCGTCAGTACGGCCAAACATTTCTGCGCAGTTTGCCTCCCATTCCTCGCACGCGAGACTTGGGTAAAGTCAGCGAATTCCTCGCTGCATTAGAACTAAACGATAACGATGTGGCTGACTCTCCAGCCACGCCCGAGGTGTAAATGACATCTAAAATTCTTGCCGTCGACACGGCCACTGAAAACTGCTCTGTTGCCCTAAAAGTAGGCAAGACGTAATTGCACGTTGTGAAATGGCACCTCGTGAACACACGACCAAAATTCTGCCAATGTAGATAGCGTGCTGGCCGAAGCCGGACTAACGCTAAACCAGCTTGATGCGCTGGCGTTTGGTCGTGGTCCGGGCAGCTTCACCGGTGTTCGTATTGGTATTGGTATTGCTCAAGGTTTGGCGTTTGGTGCCGATTTGCCAATGGTTGGCGTTTCTACGCTGGCTGCCATGTCACAGCAAGCTTACCGACTGAAAGGCGCAGAAAACGTGCTTGCGACCATTGATGCGCGCATGAATGAAATCTACGTCGGTGGTTATCAGCGTCTTGAAAATGGCGACTGGGCAACTGTAGTAGAAGAAGCGGTATTGCCACCAGAGTTGTTCAAACCAGAATGCGTTGAAGGTGAGTGGTATGTAGCAGGAACAGGCTGGCAAGCTTACCCTGATTTGACAGGCCAGCTACAATTAGCAGTAACGGAAAGTGGCGTGCTATACCCTGAGTCAGAAGACATGTTAATCCTTGCGCATCATGCCTTTGAGCGTGGAGAAGCAGTTGACGCAGAGAACGCGAGCCCCGTTTACCTTCGTGATACGGTTGCGTGGAAAAAGCTTCCGGGTCGCGAGTAAGGCACCTCGCCATTAGTTACCTGATGGCGAATTACTGAAAAAGGTCAGCGATGGTATCAATCCAAGGATTACCGCAACACGTTCAGCGCACAAACAACGCTAAACGTAAGAAACCCGAACAGCCGCAAACGGATACGGAGAGCGTTAAGCCTTCGATGGTGGCAAAAGCGGTTTCGCGCGGGATCAGAAATCCGGAGCTGGCCCAAGAAGCCCATCAGCAAATCCACTATGATTTACCCGATGGTCGCAGCAGAAATGCTCTGGAAGCCTACATGGATGTGAAGAATCAAGCGCGGCGAGAAGAGCTAATCGCCATGTTTGGTGTCGACATATTTGTGTAGAGAACTCCTCGTACCACTTTACCAACCCTTACTGTGATAGGCTTCGCGCGCATTGGCATACGTGCGAGGTCTGCAAGGCACTCAAAAACGCACTATGGCACTACAAGAAACAAAATATGCGGTGAGATTTGGGAATCTTGCAGCACAAGTCCATCTGACTGACAAACGTAAACCACTGTTGCTGATGCTACATGGTTGGCAAGACAACAGCGGCAGTTTTGAACCTCTCGTTCCATCGCTTGAAGACCACTTCGATCTTGTGTTGCCTGACTGGCCTGGGCACGGCCTTTCTGATCACAAAGGGGCAGATAGCTTCTATCCTTTTTTCGATTATGTGGATGACCTTCACCAACTGATTTTGCAGTTAGGCGAGCGTGACATTTACTTGGTTGGACACTCGCTGGGGGCACTCGTCGCATCGTGTTGGTGTGCCGCGTTTCCTGAGCGCGCAAAAGGGCTGATCATGATTGAAGCTTTAGGCCCTATGTCAGAACTCGAAGACAAAGTGGTTGAGCGTCTCAGAAGAGGCATCGACAGCCGTGAGAACATGAAGGGGCTTCGCTCTCTCCCTTCGTTTGAGGCGGCACTGAAGCTTCGACGTGGTATCAACAAAGTCTCATTTGAAGATTTGACACCACTGGTCTCGAGAGGCATTCAGCAGGTTGGGACGGAATGGCAATGGCGACATGATGCCAAACTGAAAACCGAATCCGTGTATCGCATGTCGACAGAGCATGCAGAACACTTAGTTCGTGGTATCCGTTGTCCGGTTCTCGCCATTATTGGTGAGGATGGCTATCCCGAATTGCGCGGTCCGCTCGCGAAAAAGCGAGCAGAATGGTTTGATAATCTGACGGTAGAAAGCGTGGCGGGAACACATCATTGCCACCTTCAAAGTCAGGCGGAGACCACCGCACTCATAAAAGATTTTGTGACCAAGCTACACCTCACACAGTGATGTGATGTTAATTAATTGTTAGTCATGGTCTAATTGCAGCGTTAAAACGCTTGTTTAATTTTTTGCGTCTGGCGCGGTCGTATTCGCCCGCGATATACAATAGGAGTATTCACGTGGATAAGGTTTGGTTAAACCGCTACCCATCAGATGTACCGGCAGAAATTTCTCCAGATCAATACACATCTCTGGTGGATATGTTTGAAAAGTCGGTACAAAAGTATGCCGATCAAACTGCTTTCATTAACATGGGTCAGGTCATGACCTTCCGTAAGCTTGAGGAGCGCAGCCGTGCTTTCGCTGCTTACCTGCAAAACGACTTAGGCTTGAAAAAAGGCGATCGCGTTGCGGTCATGATGCCTAACTTGCTGCAATACCCTATCGCTCTCTTCGGTATCCTTCGTGCGGGCTGCATTGTTGTTAACGTTAACCCTTTGTACACGCCTCGCGAACTGGAACACCAATTGAATGACTCTGGCGCCGCTGCCATTGTTATTGTTTCTAACTTTGCGCACACGCTGGAGAAAGTGGTTGAGAACACGGGTGTTCGCCACGTTATTCTGACCAGCCTTGGCGACCAACTGCCACGCGCAAAAGGCACCATCGTTAACTTCGTTGTGAAGTACATCAAGAAAATGGTACCTAAGTACTCACTACCACACGCGACCTCTATGCGTAAGGCTCTGCAAAAGGGTCGTCGTATGCAGTATGTTAAACCCTTCATCACGTGTGATGACGTGGCGTTCTTGCAATACACCGGCGGTACAACTGGCGTTGCAAAAGGTGCGGTACTGACCCACAAAAACATGCTGGCAAACGTGTTCCAAGCAAAAGGCACGTATGCTCCTGTGCTGAATGAAGGCCGTGAGCTAGTTGTAACTGCGTTGCCGCTGTACCACGTATTTGCACTGACGGTTAACTGCCTGCTGTTTATCGAGCTGGGTGGTCAAAACCTGCTTATCACCAACCCTCGTGACATTCCAGGCTTCATTAAAGAGCTGAAACAGCATCCGTTTACCGCACTGACTGGCGTAAACACCTTGTTCAATGCGCTGCTGCACAATGAAGACTTCCATGAACTGGACTTCTCTAACCTGAGCCTGACGGTAGGCGGCGGTATGGCCGTTCAGCGCGCCGTGGCAGAGCAGTGGAAGAAAGTCACTGGCAAACACCTACTGGAAGGTTATGGCCTGACTGAGTGTTCACCGCTGGTGGCGGCATACCCATATGATTTGGTTGAATACAATGGCTCTATCGGCCTGCCAGTGCCTTCAACGAACGTTCGTATCGTTGATGATGAAGGCAATGTGCTGGGTAATGACCAAATCGGTGAGCTGCAAGTGAAAGGCCCGCAAGTGATGCAGGGTTACTGGCAGCGTCCAGAAGCCACCAAAGAAGTGCTGACGGATGACGGTTGGCTGTCGACTGGTGATATCGTCAAGTTTGATGATGACGGCTTCCTGCACATTGTTGATCGTAAGAAAGACATGATTCTGGTATCAGGCTTCAACGTTTACCCGAACGAGATTGAAGACGTTGTTGCACTTCACGGTAAGGTGCTGGAAGTAGCGGCGATCGGCCAACCTCATGAAACGTCGGGCGAGATCGTGAAGATCTGTGTGGTTAAACGTGACCCAAGCCTGACTAAAGAAGAGCTTCTGGCGCACTGTCGTGAACACCTCACTGGCTACAAAGTGCCGAAAGTGATCGAGTTCCGCGAAGAGCTACCGAAGACTAACGTCGGTAAGATCCTTCGCCGTGCACTTCGTGAAGAAGACGCGCAAGCGGAACAGCAAGCATAATGCCTAGCGCGCTCGTGCGATCAACCGCAAGAGCGCGTACAATAGGACTATGCCTTTGAAAAACATGCTGGCACTTGCCAGCATGTTTTGTTTTTGCCCTTCGGCTCAGACGTTGAGCCGATCGTCGCAGCGACCCAATACTGGAAGACAGCGTGAACTTTGAAATCGTAACTGAACTATCCCAACTCGAGCGCGTTTGTGAACAAGCGAGAAAAGTGCCAGCCGTTATGCTGGATACTGAGTTTGTTCGCACTCGTACGCTTTATCCTCAGCTCGGTTTAATACAGCTTTATGACGGTGAGACGTTGTCGCTCATCGACCTATTGAGCTGGAAGACATGTCTCCGTTGTGGGCACTGCTGACTGATGAATCTGTCGTGAAAGTGCTTCATGCCTGCAGTGAAGATTTGGAAGTGTTCCATCACTACGCGGGTGTGATGCCAAAACCGATGATCGACACCCAGATCATGGCGGCCTTCTTGGGGCATGGCTTGTCGACAGGCTTCGCTGCGCTGGTTGAAGAATACTTGGTCGTGACACTGGACAAAGGCGAAGCACGTACTGACTGGTGTGCACGTCCTTTGTCTGAAAAGCAGCTTGAATACGCAGCCGCTGACGTTTACTACCTGTTGCCGCTCTACAACCTGCTTTCTGAAAAAGTGAAAGCCGCAGGTTGGGAAGAGGCGGTTCAACAAGAATGTGATTTGCTAATGAGCAAACGTGGTAAAACGCCAGACCCAGAAAAAGCGTACCTCGACATCAAGAACGCGTGGCAGCTTCGCCCTAAACAACTCGCAGTCTTGCAAACGCTAGCAAGCTGGCGTTTGCGTGAAGCGCAGCGTCGTGATTTGGCACTGAATTTTGTCGTAAAAGAGCTGCACCTTTGGAAGATGGCGCGCTTTGATATTCGCTCTTTTGGCAAAATGGCGGACGAAGGCTTTGACCGCTTTGAGATTGAGCGTCACGGCAATCGCCTCATCCGTATGGCAATGGAAGCGGAGAAAACGCCGCCAGCACTGTATCCAGAAACCATTGTGCGTTTGGTCGACATGCCAGGGTACAAGCAGATGGTGAAAGACATTAAAACCCAGACGAACGCTGTGGCAGAAAAACTCGGTTTTGTGCCTGAGTTTATTGGGTCGAAAAAGCAAATCCATCAAGTGCTCAAATGGGCATGGATTAACGATCGCAATCCAGAAAAAATGCCTGACTTGCTGAAAGGTTGGCGAAAAGCGTATTTGGAAGAAAAGCTGCTGCCGCTTCTCGATAAAAAGTAACAGCAGCGTCTTTGCAAATGACAGAATAAAAGAAACCGGCACATTGGCCGGTTTCTTTTTTATTTGTCTTCTTCAGGTAGTGTAACGTTCAGTTCTAATACTGAAAGATCGTCATCGCGTTGTTCCAATGCAACTGTTACCTGCTCTGGCGATATGTCCACGTACTTTCGGATAACATCTAAAATATCCTGTTTAAGCTGGGGTAGGTACGTAGGTTCAGGACTCCCTGCTTGTCGGCGCTCAGCAACGATAATTTGCAGACGTTCTTTGGCTAACGAAGCAGACGATTTCTTGTTCGGACGAAAAAACTCCAGCAATGCCATGTGTTACCCTCCAAACAAACGTTTTAAGAAGCCTTTCTTTTCCTCTTCCAAGAAGCGGAAAGGACATTCGTTGCCCATCAGGCGACTGATTGCGTCGCTGTAAGCCTGACCTGCGTCTGATTCTGCATCCAGAATCACTGGTTCACCTTTGTTTGATGCGTGCAGCACTGACTCACTCTCAGGGATAACACTAAGCAGCGGTATACGCAGAATCTCTTCCACGTCAGCCACGCTCAGCATTTCACCGCGGTTAACGCGCGCTGGGTTGTAGCGGGTCAGCAGTAGGTGCGTTTTAACTGGCTCTTCGCCATTTTCAGCGCGGCGAGATTTAGAGTCCAGAATACCCAGAATACGGTCTGAGTCGCGTACAGACGATACTTCTGGGTTGGTGGTGACAATCGCTTCGTCTGCGAAATACAGTGCCATCAGTGCGCCTGCTTCGATACCTGCTGGTGAGTCACAAATAATGAAGTCAAAGTCCATGGTTTTGAGCTCTTCAAGCACACGACCAACGCCTTCTTTGGTCAATGCATCTTTATCACGTGTCTGTGAAGCAGGTAGAACAAAGAGGTTCTCGACACGCTTGTCTTTGATGAGGCTTGATTCAGGTTAGCCTCGCCGTTGATAACGTTTACGAAGTCGTAAACCACGCGGCGTTCACAGCCCATGATGAGGTCAAGGTTACGCAAGCCGATATCGAAGTCGATAACAGCCGTTTTCTTCCCTGACTGTGCAAGGCCAGTGGCAATGGCAGCACTCGAAGTGGTTTTACCCACGCCGCCCTTACCTGAAGTAATTACAATAATTCGGGTCATTCCTCAGTCCTTTGTAAGCTTAGAGTGAGAGGTGTTCTATATTGATTGAATCGTTTGAAAGCGAGACTTTCACAGCACGAGCGGCAAACTCTTCTGGAATGGCCTCACTTAGCCAATAAGTCCCTGCAATAGACAAGAGTTCTGATTGCAAGTTCTGGCAGAAAATGTGTGCTTCTTTTTGACCGCTTGCGCCCGCAATCGCCCGTCCACGTAATACGCCGTAAATATGAATGCTGCCGTCAGCAATAATCTCTGCGCCTGCACTGACATGGTTGAGCACAACCAAATCTGCGTTTTTGGCATAGATTTGCTGGCCAGAGCGAACCGGCGAAGTGATCACCTTGGTTGGTGTTTGGATTGGGTCATTAATACGGGATTGTTTTGCTGGATTCATGACGGCCAAACCGGCTTGGTTGGCGGCTTCACGGATCTGGTTGTGTTTACACCCTGTAACGCCTACAACCAACATGCCTGTTTCTTCTATGGTAGATTTTAACAAGGCAAAGTCAGGTTCTGCATGGAGTTGCGAGATATCGACGACAACAGGTGCGCCTTTGAAAAAAGCCGGAGCTTGATTCACTTTTTCAGACAGTACTTGCATCGCACTGGCCAGATCGTCGTCCAACAGGTGCAAGACGGAAAGCGTGAATGAACTGCCTTTGAGTTCAGCGTTTTTTGTCATTATGTAATATCCAGCTAGCGCAAAGCGAAGAGACGAGGCGATCTGGGTGCTTGTGTACTATCGATTCCCGGAGAATGAACACCTCGCTAGGCGTGTCATTGAGTGACGAAAAGTGATGGTTTACACGGTAGAGCAACAACGTCAAAAACTGTGAGTATTTTTTGCACGTAGCCCAATAAATAAGCGGCTTACATGCATTATCAGACAGTGTATTGCATGGTATATTCCTGTTAAGTTTGCGGCAAGAGCCAAGGCCGCCAGTGATGAAAATGTGGCCGAATAATTGATAAATTTATAAGCCATTTCTCTAAATTGGGAATGGTGCGAAAAAAATGACGGAGAGGTACAACGTGTACTGTGCGATTTATAAGAGCAGCAAAAAAGATTCCACCTATCTTTACATTAATCGCAAGGATGATTTTAAGGACGTCCCAGAACAATTATTGAAAACTTTTGGGAACCCTCAGTTCGTCATGATGGTCAACTTAGAAAAGCGAGAAAAACTCGCGATTGCTAACATTGAGAGTGTTCGAGAAAAACTGAAGCAGGATGGGTTCTATCTACAACTTCCTCCTTCTCCAGATGCTGCACTTCAACACATCAGAGATAAAAACACCAAATTATAAAAGGATCGTTATGCGCAAAGGATTAATTGGCATTCTGATTGGAGCCGCGTGTGCGATGTCTGCACCCGTGCTGGCGGAAAAGCCAAGTTTTGATAGCTATGTTGCAGGGTTAAAAGAAGAAGGTGCTGCGAAGGGAATTGATTCCGCGCTGCTGGAGCAAGCCTTTGATGGCATCAGCTACCGCGAAAGGGCGGTGAAGGCTGATAGAAATCAACCTGAGAAACGTTTGACGCTGGATGAATATATTCCGCGCGCTGTGCCTGATTGGAAAGTGGCGAAAGCCAGAAAACTCTATGACCAACACTACAATGATTTAAAACGTATTGGTGATGAGTTTGGTGTTCAACCTCGTTTTCTTATTGCTCTTTGGGGCGTAGAAAGTAATTTCGGTGCATTCACTGGAAATTACAACGTGGTAGAAGCACTTACGACATTAGCGTATGACGGCCGTCGTGAAGCTTTTTTCAGAAATGAAGTCTTCGCTGCGCTGACTATTTTAAACGAAGGCCACATTGACGTAGACGCAATGAAAGGCTCTTGGGCTGGCGCAATGGGTCAGTGTCAGTTTATGCCGAGTTCATTTTTATCGTACGCTGCAGATGGAAATAACGACGGTAAAAAAGATATCTGGAACTCAAAGCCGGATGTTTTCGCATCATCAGCCAACTATTTAAAAAATGCAGGTTGGGATGATGAATTTACGTGGGGACGCCAAGTCACGCTGCCGAAAAACATCAATGCAGATTTGATCGGGTTGAGTAACGATAAGGGCAAGACGTTAGCAGAATGGCAGGCATTAGGCGTTCGTCGTTTGAATAATGGCGATCTGCCGGATGTTGATATTCAAGCTTGGCTTATTCAACCAGATGACGAAAAAGGTCGCAGCTATCTCGTTTATGGTAATTATCAAAGCTTGATGAAGTGGAACAGGTCACATTACTTCGCGCTGGCTGTGAGTCATTTGGCCGACCGTATTAAGTTCGGCTAATCGCTATTATTGATAACTTAGTTTTCAAGTTTCGCCTTTTACCCATGCGGTTTTTAAGGCGAAATGAGCGCAAATTTTCAGGGTAAGTAAGTTTTTCTGACAGACAAGTCGCTCGTGGAAGACAAACAAAAAAGGAGCCATTGGCTCCTTTTTATTTCTCATATCTGGCACATCTGAAATCTCATTTAGATCTCAAGTGACTAATTGCCAATGCAATTTAGATCAGGAAGTCTTCGATCTTAGCACCGCCATCCAGTGCATCTTTAATTGCTTTTGGTGTACGGCCTTGGCCAGTCCACGTTTTCTCACTGCCGTCTACGTCAGTGTATTTGTATTTTGCTGGACGCGCTGCACGCTTAGATTTAGGTTTTGCGCCACCCAGAGAAGCCAGTAATTCTTCTGGATCAATACCATCTTTAACCAGCATTTCGCGGTATTTTTCCAGTTTTTCCAAACGCTCTTTTTCTACCGCTTGCGCTTCTTCTTCGGCTTCTTCACGCTCTGCTACAACAGCTTGCAGTTTTTCCAGGGCTTCTTGAAGTTGTTCCAGAGATAGCTCACGTGCAACCGCGCGTAGGCTACGAAGATTCAACAGAACTTTCAGTGCATCAGACATAATGTGTTCCTATTCTCTCGTTTCTAATAATTTGTTACTTTGGTAAGAGTAGCAAGAATATTTATTTCTTTGCAATATTGGCTGAATTAAATTCCATATTATTAGATAGCGAAATTAAAAAAAGTGCAAATTTAAATATAATTTCAACCCAACTTTTCGCCCGATAAGTCATTTTAACGTATGGCTGTACAATAAATTTGTCAGCATTGTTTGTATTTGTGTGCGTAATCATAGGTTGCAGAAATGAATGTTTAATACTTGTAATTGATATGGTTTTTAAGTGTTAAAGTTTGCATTTTTGTATTGCAAATGGGCAAATGTCACATAAAATGGCTGAGCTTTATGCACGTAGAGGTGCATTGTTTATCAGTATCTTGTCTTAGGGTGATACCAAAGAGGGCAAGAGAAAGGAAACAGTGCCGAAGCAGAAACCAGATTATCAGTCTATTCTGCTGGGGTTGTAACCGAAGAGGTACAACACTGCCATAGTATTGGGATTTAACTATGGAGCGCTACTGTAGGGTTAAAATTTGTGTGTAACCATTGTTTTCACAATGTCTGGTTTTCCACGTCTGCAGTAGATCTCCAACCTAAAAGGTTGATATAGAGATCATGAACTTAGTCGATTTTTCCGCTTCTTCTCTTTCGATTTTCCCCGCGATTCTCGCGTTGGGCTTAGCCATTGTTACGCGTCGCGTATTGTTGTCTTTGGGCTTAGGTATCGCTTCCGGTGCACTATTGCTTAATGATTTTTCTATCAGTGGTACCGCTTCTTATATTTCCAATCTGGTTATGAGCATTTTCATTTCTGATGGTGCGATTAACTTTGGCAAGATGAGTATCGTTGTCTTCCTTATTTTTGTGGGAATGATTACTGCCCTGATGACATTGTCAGGCGGCACTGCGGCTTTCGCTGAGTGGGCGCAATCCCGAGTGAAAAGCAAGCGTGGTGCAAAACTGCTGGCGTCTTTCCTAGGTGTGTTCATCTTTATCGATGACTACTTTAACAGTCTGGCGGTAGGTGCTATCAGCCGTCCTGTGACTGACCGTTTCCATGTATCACGTGCTAAGTTGGCTTACATTCTAGATTCAACTGCTGCGCCAATGTGCGTGATCATGCCTGCGTCAAGCTGGGGTGCTTACATCATTACCGTTATCGGCGGTATCTTGGTAAGCCATGGTGTGACGGACTACACGCCGCTGAGCGCGTTTGCACACATGATTCCAATGAACTTCTATGCGATTTTCGCCCTGCTGATGGTATTTGCGGTTGCTTGGTTCCAGATGGATGTGGGTCCAATGCGTCGTTTCGAATACCAAGCGTCTACTGGCAGCCGTTTGGGTGATGAAGACAGCTCTTCTGCATCACTAGATGACGAGCTGGGTATTGAAGAAAGCAGCAAAGGCCACGTGTCTGATCTGGTCGTGCCGATTCTGGTGTTAATCATTGCGACAATCTCTTGGATGGTTTTCTCTGGTGCGAAAGTGCTGGAAGCCAATGGCGTTGCTTTCTCTGTGCTGGGCGCATTTGAAAACACCAATGTGGGTGAGTCACTGCTGTACGGCAGTGGTATGGGTCTGCTGTCTGCGCTGTTTACCGTATTCAAGCAAGGTCTGCCAAAAGCGGATATCGGCAACACCATGTGGATTGGTGCGAAGTCGATGTTTGGTGCCATCCTGATCCTGTTCTTTGCATGGACTATCGGTAGCGTCATCGGTGACATGGAAACGGGTAAATTCCTGTCGAGCCTGATTGAAGACAACCTGTCACCTCAGCTTCTGCCAGTGCTTCTTTTCTTGCTGTCTGCGGCGATGGCGTTCTCTACCGGTACCTCTTGGGGCACGTTCGGTATCATGCTGCCAATCGCAGGTGATCTGGCTGGTGCCACTGATATCGCGCTGATGCTGCCTATGCTGTCTGCGGTTCTGGCAGGTGCTGTTTTTGGTGACCACTGTTCACCAATCTCAGACACCACCATTCTGTCTGCGACTGGCGCACGCTGTGGCCACATTGACCATGTATCAACTCAGTTGCCTTATGCGCTGGCGGGTGCAGTTGTTGCTGCGATTTCGTTCCTGGTACTGGGTTTCACCGACTCACTGGCGATTTCACTGTTCAGTGGTATGTGTGTATTTGTGCTGGTTTGCGTGTTCTTTATGTGGCTTTCACGCCGACCGGGCAAACTCGCTTAATCAAACAGGCCTCCCTCGGGAGGCCTTTTTGTTATCTGGCTTAGAAAATTCACTCAACCTCGCTTTGTTGCTTTTCCGCATGCCGCTTTTTCTGTAGCATGCCACCGTATTTTTCTCGGGAGACGTCCATGGCCCAGCTTTATTTCTATTACTCTGCAATGAACGCAGGTAAGTCGACGACACTTCTTCAGTCGTCTTTCAACTATCAAGAACGTGGGATGAATCCACTCATCTTTACTGCTGCGATTGATGACAGATACGGCGTGGGTAAAGTAAGTTCTCGAATCGGCCTACAGGCTGAAGCGCAGCTTTACGGCAACAAAGACGATATCTTTGCGGCAGTGAACGATATCAATGCGAACCAGAAAGTGGACTGTGTACTGATCGACGAGTGTCAGTTTCTGACCAAAGACCAAGTGCAGCAAATCACAGAGGTTGTCGACAAACTGCGTATTCCAGTGCTTTGCTATGGTCTGCGTACAGACTTCCGCGGTGAGCTGTTTGAAGGCGCGCAATATCTGCTGGCGTGGGCTGACAAGCTGGTAGAACTGAAAACCATTTGTCACTGTGGCCGCAAAGCGAATATGGTGATCCGTACTGACGCGGAAGGCAATGCGATTGCAGATGGTGACCAAGTGGTGATCGGCGGTAATGACCGTTATGTTTCAGTTTGCCGTATGCACTACAAAGAAGCTCTCGGAAAGTAATTCGAACGAATTGAAAAAAGGCCGACAAATATTGTCGGCCTTTTTTATATCCGGCTTTCTAACGGGATAATGGTGACTCTGTCGCCAACCTCCGCAGATTCCACATCGGGTGCGACTTCAATCAAGCAATTGGCTTCGTTCATCGACCGCAATATTCCCGAGCCTTGTGAACCCGTTGAGGTCACCTCTAATTGCCCATTGGAATTAATGGAATAAATACCCCGGGTGTATTCTGTTCTGCCAATGCGAGAGCGCACTTTTTCTTGGGTAATGGCGACGAGACGTTGAGGTTGCCAATTTACCTCGCCCTGCATTTTTCGAATGGCAGGTTCAACAAATTGCAAGAACGTCACCATCACGGCGACCGGGTTTCCTGGGAGTCCGAAAAAAGGCGTATTGCCTAACTTGCCAAATGCCAGCGGCCTTCCAGGGCGCATGTTCACGCGCCAAAAATTAATATCACCCAGATTACTCAGTACGGTTTTAATGTAATCAGCATCGCCCACAGAGACGCCGCCAGAAGAGAGTATGATGTCAGCACTGTCCATTGCATTGGCGAGGGTTGTATTTAGTGCCGCTTCGCTGTCTTCAATTATGCCGTAATCGATAATTTCGCAGCCTAGCTTTGTCAGTAGACCTTTTAACGAAAATCGGTTGGCATCATAGATACAACTTTGTTTGGGCGGCGTGCCGGGTGCTTGCACTTCATCGCCTGTAGAAAACAGTGCCACTTTTACTGTCGGAAAAACATCGGCTTTATCGATGCCGAGGGAGGCTAACATACCAAGCACGGGCGCGCTGATACGTGTACCAATGGTAAATACTTCGCTGCCAACACGGATATCTTCGCCTGCTTGTCGTACGTTTTGTCCTGCGCGAATCTTGCCTTTTCGGGTATCAAAAGATACCGAGTTTGCCTCTTCTTCCGCTTGTTCGCGCATGATGACGGTATCTGCACCATCAGGCACCGGAGCACCCGTCATGATTCTCACGCACTGGCCTTTTTCGAGCGGCTTTGCGTACTGACTGCCTGCGAAGACTTCCCCCACTTTGGTGAACGTATCACGCTCAATATCGTCACTGCGAATCGCGTATCCATCCATGGCCGAATTGGTTGAAGACGGGACATTCAAAGGTGCGACAACGGGCGTTGCCAGCACGCGATGACATATGTCGTCTAAGCTGGCTTGCTGTGAGAAGGTGGGCACATCAATAGCGGAAAGGATTTTTTCTCTGCCAGCCTCCACGGACAGCATGGTTGGAGAGAGAGAATCACAGGTTGCCGTTTGCGCATTGTGGCTTTCCATCCACTTTAAGATGAAACCATGGATGCTAGATATATCGTTAAGTGAAAGCAGTGGCAGGTGCGTATCAGGTTTTGAATCACAGGCAATGGCAACGATATTGGCGTCTGAAGGGAAGAGGAAAGGTTTGTCGTTAGCCGCCCGGTTGAGTTCTATTTTGGGAAAGGTTTCTGTTTTGAATCCCTCCACCAAAATTAAATCTGCTTCATTGTGATTAATGCGCTGAATTAATTGATTAAACGTGGTTTCTTCATCAGGTGTTTCGGTCATCAACGCATTTCTATAGCGGGAGCTTATCAGCATTTGCGATGCGCCCGCTTTACGAAGCCGGTAACTGTCCTTGCCCGGCTTGTCGACATCGAAGTCATGGTGAGCGTGTTTGATGAGGGCAACACGCACACCTGACGCCACCAACTGAGGAATTAACGCCTCAAGCAAGGTGGTTTTGCCCGTACCGCTAAAGGCTGCAAATCCAAGAACAGGTATCGAGCAAGTGACACTCATGAAAGGGCACCGTATTTTTCGAGTTCATCTGGCGTGTTCAGATTGATAAACGCATCATGTTCATCACTGAAGTCGACGAATTTGGTTTTGCACAGATCGTAAAGTAGGACGATTTTACGATCGCCATTGGCAAGGAATTGATCGAGACGCTCAAAGATGACTTTGCTCATCAAGGTCACCACAGGTTGCACGGACTCGCCGTCATGGGCGACCACAATTTCTGTGTCTGCATCGATAGCGGCATACATCTTTTCTAGCAGGTTGCTTGGCAGGTTAGGGCAATCACAAGGCACAAAACCAATCCACGGTGTTTCGACATGTGACATCGCGGCATGCATACCACCTAATGGCCCGGGAAAGCCTTCAAATACATCGCTGAACACCTTGCCATATTGGGTATAGATGTCTTGGTTTCGATTGGCATTGACGGCGATGTTTGCGCCTTGGGAAGAAAGGCGTTCGAAAACGTAATCAATCAGCGGCTTGTTGTTGAGTGTCACAAGGCCTTTGTCTTGACCGCCCATGCGTCGAGCTTGGCCGCCAGCGAGAATGACCCAAGTGGTTTCAGGATGCGAAGGCATGATTGTCCTTATCGATAATATTGAGTTTTGGTTTATGTATCAGGCGTTGATTTTCGATAATCCATTGCTGATTGCAGCACTCAGTGAGTTGATTAGCATGGTGGCTGGTGATCACTAAACTGGCTCCACGATCCAAAAGATCGTCGACCATGATTTTCTGTGCGCCAATCGCATCGGCATCAAGGTTGGCACTCGATTCATCCATTAAGAGGATCGACGGGTTTAAAATCCACGCCCTTGCCATCGCGACCTTTTGTTTTTCGCCACCCGAAAGCAAGGAGATATGCTCTCTGCTTAGCGATTCCAGCCCAATCAAACGCAATGCTTTCATTGTAAGCTGTCGCTTGGTTCTTTGACAGAAATGCTTTCCTTTCAGGCCATAAGCCACATTTTCTGCTACTGAACCGTCGAAGAGATAGGGTGTTTGGTGCATGTAAATCACACCACTTTGTCCTTTAAAACCCGCGAGGCGTTGGAGTAAAGAGGGACGTTTGAGGTTCAAGTGTCCGCTTGAGGGTTTTTGAATGCCCGCGAGCACCTTGAGCAAGGTGGTTTTGCCTATCCCATTTTGCCCAGTGAGGTAGATAGAATCGCTAGGACAGATGCGCAGTGACGGGATATGAAACAACAAACGATGCTTGTATTTCATTGAGAGATCATCGGCTTCTAACGTAATCTGACTCATCTTTGCACCTTATTCACCATCATCAATTGCTAGGTTCGCAAGTGGCCATTACCACGGCCAAAACTGATAACGAAGTTCATCGTCAGGGCGAGCACCAACAGAACGATTCCCAATGCGACACCTTGAGCAAACGCCCCTTTAGAGGTTTCTAACGCAATCGCCGTCGGGATGTTTCTTGTGTAATTCAAAATGTTTCCACCGACCATCATGGAACAGCCCACTTCCGTAATGATTCGACTAAACGCCGTAATGACCGCAGCAAGAAGAGGGAAGCGAATTTCCCACATCAGGGTCACCATGGCACGGGGCACTGACGCACCCAGCGTGTACGCGGTTTCCCATGCGCGTCTATCGCTGCTTTGAAATGCCGCGTGCATCATAGAAACGAGGATCGGCAAGCTAATCAGCATTTGCCCTAAGATCATCGCTTTTTGCGTGAACAGCATTTTCCAATCGCCCATAGGGCCCGCGCGAGACAGCAACATGTAAAGCAACAGGCCGATAACGACGGTGGGCACTGATTGCAGTGTGTTGACCAGTGATAGCACGACCCACTTGCCCGGAATTTGCCAATAGGCGAGGGCGAAGCTGATAAAAAGGGCCGGCACTATCACTAGCGCAATGGCAATGCCGGAAACTGAAAACGACACGCCGACGATGCCCCAGAGTGTGGTATCTCCACTGAAGAGCATGGCAACGGCCTGTTGTGTCGTTTCCCAAATTTCCATTAGCCTGCATCCGCGACAAAGAGTTGTTGTCCGTTCACTTTAAAGTTGTCGATAAGGGCTTGTGCTCTGTCGGCGACGAGCCAGTCGCTCAATGCTTTGGCGCCTTTAAAGTTCAGGTCAGGATAGCGAGCTGGGTTGATAAGGATGACTTGGTAAGGGTTGAACAATCGCTTGTCGCCCTCAACCAGCACGTCCAAATCCAATTTACTTTGATACGCCAACCAGGTGCCTCGGTCGGTGAGTGTATAGCCCAATAGTTCGTTCGCCATGGTAAGTGTGGGCCCCATGCCTTGGCCGACGGCTTTGTAGTGGCTGAATGTAGGCTCAACACCAGACGCTTTCCAAAGCAGCAGCTCTTTTTTGTGGGTGCCAGAATCATCACCGCGTGACACAAACTCGCTGTCTGCTAACGCCACTTTTTTTAATGCTTCGGCAATGTCTTTGCTGCCCTTGACCTTGGCCGGATCTGAGGTTGGACCGACCAAAACGAAGTCGTTATACATCAGTGCTCTTGGCATCACACCGAACCCTTTTTGAACAAACGTGGCTTCCGCATTCGGTGCGTGTGTCATCACCAAATCCACATCGCCGTTTTCACCCATTCTGAGTGCTTTACCTGTACCTGCTGCCATCACCTGCACGTCGTATCCGGTGTCTTTTTTAAACTCTGGAAGCAGAAAACTCAGCAAGCCAGAGTGGTAGGTGCTTGTGGTCGTTGCCAAACGAACGACGTCTGCTGCATTGCTGACGGCGGAGAATGTGAGCGCAATAGCCAAAAGAAAAGGTGTTTTCATTTTTTTTATGGAGGTCATTGAGTCTTCCTGACATTGATTTCGTTGTTGTTCCATCCCCTAGTTGGAACGCGTGGTTTACCGGAGTAATTCCTTGCTAGAGGACTTAGCAACAAAAATGCCATATTTTTAACATGTCTATTTTCATTTTTATCGTATTGATTTTAAACAATATGTTTGCATGAATAACATGGGTTAGTGGTTGATTACCTTGCAAAAGTGATGGTTAAAAATTGGACTGGGACAAAATGTCTCATGTAAGATAAATGTTAATTTCAGCAAGGGTTTGTCATGCAATGAAGGATGCACTGCAGCAATTTGGGTTCTCTGCGCTGGTGGTTGATGATGAGCCAGGTATGCGGACGATTCTTAACAAAGCACTGTCGAAAAAGCTCACGCAAGTTGAGACAGCGTCTTCGCTGGAAGAGGCGGAAGCCCTTCGAAAGCGAAACCATTTTGATCTTTTGATTGTTGATATCAATCTGCCAGGGCGTTCTGGCATTGATTGGCATGAAGCCTTTAACGATGAGTCACGCCGCAGTGACATCATTTTCATGACCGGATTTGCTGAGCTTGAAACCGCCATTAAAGCCCTTCGCGCCGGTGCGTCAGACTTCATTCTCAAGCCCTTTAATCTTGAGCAGATGCTGCAATCTGTCCAACGCTGCCTTGATAAGCGCATGATGGAAAGGCGGAATGTGGCTCTTCAACGCGACGTCGCCCGATCTTTCCCCGTTGATATCATTGGCACTGCGCCAAAAACAGAAGCGATGAGAGAGATGATTGCTCGTCTTGCGCCGTCGCCTGCTGCGGTATTGATTGAGGGCGAGTCAGGCACAGGGAAAGAGCTGGTGGCGCGTGCACTGCATTCGCTGAGCGCACGCAGTGGCCCTTTTGTCCCGTTAAACTGTGGCGCGATAGCCCCTGAATTGCTTGAAAGTGAGCTTTTTGGCCATGTTTCAGGTGCATTCACAGGAGCGAGAAAAAGCAAAGACGGCTTGTTCCGTGTGGCAGATAAAGGCACTTTGTTTTTAGATGAAATCGGCGAGATGCCTTTGTCCATGCAGGCGTCACTGCTAAGAACGTTGGAGCAGCAAACTATTCGTCCTGTAGGCGCGGAGCGAGAAGTGAACGTGGATGTTCGCATCGTCGCCGCGACGAACCGAAGTCTCCAAGAGGAAGTCGAGGCGGGGCGGTTTAGAAAAGATCTGTTTTACCGCTTAAACGTCTTGTCTGTTGAGCTCCCGCCGCTTCGAGAGCGCATTGAAGATATCGGGCTTCTTCTCAATCATTTCTCTGAGGTGCTTTCCAGAGACATGGGCTTAAAACCTGTGGTGTGGTCAGATGCTGAAATATTCGCCATGCAGCAATATGACTGGCCGGGTAACATCCGCGAACTGAAAAATACGGTTGAACGAGCAGTCTTGTTAGGCAAGCCAGATTTGGGGCATTGGCTCGGTGAGCAACCTTCGCAAGCAATCTCGCATTCCCTTGAGAGCCAACCGGACTCGCTCACTGACGGTGGCTATCCTTTAGGTTGGGCATTGAAAGACGTAGAGCGCGCCCACATCGAAAAAGTGGTAGCGGCGAACGAAGGGAACAAGTCAGCGGCGGCACGCCAGTTGGGGGTCGCAAGGAAAACCCTCGAACGTAAATTCAAAGATTGGCTTTACGAGTAGGCAAACGGTAGGGGCGAGTAGGGATGAAGCTAATCCATAAATGGCGTCAGCGACTTCGCACTATGGTGCGTTACCGCCTTCTCGCTTTAACGTCCGTGCCAATCATCCTTACCTTGTTGGTGCTAATGGCACTGACTGTTTATTGGACACTTGCTTATACGTGGCAAAGTGCGCTGGCCGGCGTGCGTGCTGACCTCGCGGTTGCCAGTAACAGTATGGAAGTGCTTCAGCGCGAGCAGCGCAGTCAGCTTCATGCCATTGCCGATTCTTTCGATTTTCAAAACCAAATCCGTCAGCAAAACCCAGATATCCTAGCGTGGGCACAGTCGCGTGCGGATAAGTACGGCGTGGATTTTCTTGCCGTATATTCCGCAGATGACATTGAACGGCTCCCGCTTGCGTTAAGACAACCTCTACTCGAAGGCCGGGAGCGCACATTTTTCCAAGTGATGTCATCGGTTGAAATGGACGCCCTGTTGCCCGATTTGTCCTCGCAAGCAGAAATCATGTTGCGCAATGAAAACCGCGTTGAAACGCGCGGTTTGATCAGCCGAAGTTTGCTTCCTTTGTTTGACGAAAACGACAACCTTGAGTGGATTGTCGATGGCGGTATCTTGCTGAACAACAGTACCGAGTTGGTTGATGGCATTCGTGATTTGGTGTTTCCTGCGGGCACGTTGCCGGAGTCGAGCGTCGGGACGGTGACGCTGTTTATGGACGATATCCGCGTCAGTACCAATGTGCCGCTAGATAGCAGTAATAAACAGGGGCGCGCTATCGGTACCCGTGTGTCCGACGAAGTGCGTGAAACCGTTTTGATTCAAGGCGATGAGTGGGTCAATCGCGCCTTTGTATATAACGCTTGGTATATTTCAGCCTATAAACCGATTCGCGACTTCAACAACAACGTGATTGGCATGCTCTATACCGGCTATCTGGAATGGCCGCTGATAAGCCAGTATCTGACCAACATTGTAGAGCTTGGCGTCGGCATATTGCTCACGCTTTTAGTATCCGGTTTTATTGTGTATCGCGGGTCAAAAGATCTGTTTCGTCCGATCGAAAAAATCCACCGTGTGGTGCGCTTGGTAAGGTTTGAACAAGACGCAAGGATCGGCAAGCTTGGGCTGGATCCCGAACATGAGCTCGCGATCCTCGCACGGCAATTCGACACCATGCTGGATCAGCTTAAACATCAAAACGAAGCCATTCGCCAGAATGCGCAGGAGCTGGAAGACAAGGTTAAAAAGCGTACTGAAAGCCTGCATGAGAAAACGGCATTGCTCGAACAGAACATCAAATTGCTCGAACAAACTCGGAACAAACTCTTGCTCAATGAAAAACTTGCGGCACTCGGGGAGCTCACCGCGGGTATTGCACATGAAATCAATAACCCGACGGCGGTCATTCTCGGCAATATCGAATTGATGGAATACGAGTTGGGCAAGAACGCAGATTTGGTGTCTGAAGAGCTGACTGCGGTGTTAGAGCAGATTGACCGCATCAGAAACATCACTCGTAGCTTGCTGCAATACAGCCGCCAAGGCGGAGTGCAAGATCAAATCACATGGCAACACGTGAACCCAGTGATAGAAGAAAGCGTCACCCTTGTTCGTTCGGGGATGAAAAAGCACGATGTTGAAGTGATTACCGAGTTGGATGCCAAATGCAGCGTGGAAATCAATCGCCACCAGTTATTGCAAGTCTTGGTCAATCTCCAAATGAACGGCATTCATGCGATGAATGATGAGGGTACCTTGATTGTGCGCTCGGAAGATTGGCTGGATGAAACAGGTAATACGATGGGCGCAAAAATCTCGGTGCAGGATTTTGGTTGCGGGATTGCCAATGAAAACCTCACCAAAATATTCGACCCATTTTTTACCACGCGCCGCTCGGGCACTGGACTTGGCCTCTCGGTTACCCAAGGCATTGTTAGCGGGTTAGGCGGCGAGATCAAAGTGGATTCTGAGATTGGGAAAGGCACGACGTTTACCCTTTATCTCAGAGACAAAATTCAAAGTGACAACATTGCCTCGCTGAAAGTGGTGGAGTAACTGTTTCGCGGGGTTCTGGGTTACTGGCTCCCTGACCACACTTGTTTGCCTGCATGCTGGAAGTCATAACCGCCGAATTGCTCACTTTTCTTCAGTGTTTCCGGTTCGTCCAAGTGGTGGATGACTTGTTGAACGAGCGCGCGAAAGAAGATGTTTTTGGGAATCACCAACTCAAATGCTTCGTCAGCGACTGCATGAAAAGACAGCCCGAACTCGCCAGCGGCACTCTTGCTGCCAAAGCCAATATCCGCCGCACCGCGTGCGATTGCTGACCCTAACTCCCGTTCACTTAAGCAGGTTTCCACCACGTTTAACATGTCGTGAGTTTTCCCGTTTCGGAACAGCCATTCTTCCATCGCGCGAGCACTACCAGCACCTTCTTGTCTGCCCACCCACCGCCAATCATTGCTGATGAAATGGTGCGGGTCGTTAAGGTGTTCGGCGAGATCGGGACGCACAATCAAGCCTTGCTGGCGCTGAAAGGCATGAAGCAATACCCAGTTTTTGTGCCCTGTGTATTGTTGAAGTAACGCTGGGTGTCGAAGCCGCGCTTCCTCCGCGGTACCCCAGTGAATAGCACACATGTCGACGTGGCCTTTTTCAAGCATTGAAAGCCCTTGCTTGGTGCCTGTCGCGGTATAGCCGACCAGCGCGGTACTTCCCAGAGCAGACGCCATTTTGCCAACAATGTGCTGGAGTAACGGGTCATCGGAGCCCGCTATCAAGAGGCGGTCATTGAACACACCATTGTGGCTAGATTCCAGCAGCCAACGGTCAAGCAAGCTTTTAGGAAACAGCCATTTTCCGGTGACTTTCGTCGCGGGGAGAACACCGTCATTGGCTAAGCTGTACACTTTCTTCTCGTTTAAATCGAGATACTCGGCCACCTGACGCGCATTCATGAATTCAGGGAAATCACTCATGTTCTTTGCCTGCGGCCACTTTGCTTTTTACATCAAACTCGATGTTTTCAGCGCCGTTAAACACCTGAAAACGATGGCCTTTAGCGCGAGCAATCATGGTGATGCCAAGTTGCTTGGCAAGATCAAAGCCCATCTGAGTGACGCCAGACCGTGAGAGCAAAACAGGAATTCCCATTTGTGCCACTTTAATCACCATTTCAGAGGTAAGGCGTCCTGTGGTGTAAAAGACTTTATCGCCACCCGTTTCGCCCTCTAACCACATTTCGCCCGTGAGCGTATCAACCGCATTGTGCCTGCCAATGTCTTCGACAAACGAGAGGATTTCCGTGCCGCGGCAGACTGCACAGCCATGCACTGCGCCAGCTGCTTTGTAGGTATCGTTATGATGTGTGAGAGCTTCAAGAAGCCCATACAACATGGATTGTTTGATGTGAGGTGTTGGCAGCTTTAGCTCTTCAAGGCGTTTCATCACGTTGCCAAACATGGTGCCTTGACCGCACCCAGAGGTCACCGTTTTCTGCGAAAGGGTCTCATCGATGCTTTCGTTTTCTTCATTGGTCACGACCGCCGCAGATTGGGTTTCCCAATCGATGATTACTGAGTCGAGCGCATCAGCATCGTTGATCAGTCCTTGGTTTTTCAGATATCCCAACACCAGCATCTCAGGACGTGCGCCTAAGGTCATCAGGGTGACAATCTCGCGCCAGTTAAGGTACACGGTCAGCGCACGTTCACAGGCAATCTGTTTGGTTAGCGGCTCGCCATATTCGTCATAGACAGTGACATCAATGGTTTGTGGCACTTCTTCCTGCGTTTTAATCACTTTCGGTTGGGTCATGTCCCCGGCGTCCTTTACGTCTCGTTATAGAATGCGGCGAAGCAATTCCTGTTCCAGCCTTCCGTCGGTGGTATGTGTTTTGCTTTTTAGCTCTTTATTGAAACGCATCAATGGGCGGAAAACAGCCCAACGACGTGCAAGGAGCAAGACGTGACAGAAACCATAAAATCCCCGAACCATTGGCTTATTCAATACGAGCTCATTGATGAGGAAGTGCAGGTAGGCCGCTGGATGACAAACCGCAGAACCCTTGGGCGAGTGAATTTGCCCACCGACGAGAGCGAGTTGGAAGAAGGGCTACCATCACTGACGTTAACCCTCTACCGCGACGAGCGAACAGACTACCGATTTAACCTCAGCTCAAGCGACCCTCACCTGTTTTTTATCTTTGAAGTTAGGGAAGACGAAAGTGTTGTCCCGCTCAGAATATCCGCCTCTCAGACCGTCGCAGCGAGCCACCTTGATGGTGACTACTTAGTGCTGACCATCACCATCCCGTTAGCGGTTCAGGCATGGATGGAAGCCTTTATCGGACGCCATGGTGAGCTTATCGAACAGCCAAAGAAAAAGCGCAAGAAAGGCGCGGGGAGGGCGAGTGGCCGATAAGTCATTTCTTTCCCGCTGGTCTAAGCGAAAACTGGAGTCGGAAGAGCGAGAACAAGAGACAGAAGAGTTTGAAGAAACGGTGACTAGTGCGCCGGAACCTTCTGCTGAGAAGGACGCGGAATGCCCTGCTGACGCACCTGAACTGGAGCAACCGGACAATGAGGAAGACGCTGAACCTGCATTGACCATGGAAGACGTTCATAAGCTCAAAGATGGGGATTCCGCGGCGGCATTTCTTGCCAAAGGCATCTCTGCCGAGGTGAAAAAAGCCGCCCTTAGAAAGCTATTTCAAGGGGAGGCTTACCATGTTCTTGATGGCATGAATGACTACGATCTCGACTACTCCAAAGCGAAAAACCTTGCCCCCGAAGTAGCAGAAACCTTGCGCCATTGGACCAAAGAGAAGCTGAAAATCACCAAGGACGAGCCAGAAGACATTGCGGTTTCTGATGAGGTAGAGACTGCCGAAGAATCATCACAATTGACACCAGAACAAGCTGAATCACACCAAGAAATGCAAGCCTCCGAGGCTGAAGCAGACCAAGGTAACGTCACGTCCGAAGATGAGGTAACGAAAAGCGATGACGCTACGCAAACAGAAACCCCTGAAATAGGTGCGACAAAAAGTACCCATGAAGTAACAAGGGACATTTTGTCCGATGAGCTGGGACAAAATGTCTCAACTTCTCACGTTGATAAGAATTCGAACGGATCCTGACTCCGTTTAGGTCATTTTTTTTCCTTCAATGCTGGTTCGCTACTTGCTGATAAGAGAAGGAGCTTATTACAAAGCCCGTTTTTCCAGCTTGATAGCACTCACTGCTGACACGCTAACGGATTGAAAGTGAAGCCTTTAACAGCAGGGTTCCAGTGCACGCTTCTTAAGACGTCAACCATTCGCGTACAAGAGGGTGGTGACAACAAGGTGGAGATACATGGACGCAAACAACAAGCCGCAGGCGGCCGAGCTATCCAAGGTCGGTGATGCCAACGAATTAAAACAAACAGTTAAAGAGACAATGTCGACAGCAAAGCAATCAATTGGACAGATTGTAGAGACGCAGGCAGCGGATACTGCAAGTGCAAATGGCGTCGCTCGTGCAGAAGCGATGCGGCGTGCCGTGCGTGTTGGAAATCTTATCCCGCCGACCGTGAGTTTTGAATCTCGGGGGCGGACACTTGTTGTTGGTTCAGGGGAGCGGGTTTCGGGTTTTGCCAACCAGATGTCTTCGGAGCAACTGACGCAATGCACCTTCTTATACCTTGATGACTCCCAAACTCCAATTCCAACCATCACCCCTTATTATTCTTCATCCGTTCGTATTGCGGGTTTTCTCGGTGCATTTGACGTATGGGTGACTCATCAACTGACCGAGCAAAGCCTGTCTCAGATTGCGTTTGGTGGTCAGCATTTCGACCTGATTATTGACCTGTCTGAAGACGGCATACACGACGCTGAATTACCACCACTTGGCTACTACGCTGTGGGGCGCGGTTCGGTGTCAGAAACTGATGCGCTGGAGGCTTTGTCAGACACCATTGGTACCTTCGATAAGCCGAAGTTTTTCCGCTTAGATACAGAGAAATGCGCGCATTTCTCTCGCGGCCTTGAAGGGTGCACGCGTTGTATCGATGCATGTTCTGCTAACGCGCTGGAATCGGTCGATAACAAAATCACCATCAACCCTTATCTTTGTCAGGGCATGGGGTCGTGTGCAACAGCCTGCCCCACAGAAGCGATTAGCTATGCCTTGCCAGAAGCAGAGCATATCCAAAACTATCTCCATCAACTGCTGACGGTTTACTTGGAAGCGAACGGACAATCCCCTGTTGTCCTTTTCTACGCAGAATCAGACGAGTCTGAGCTCGAGGCGAACGCAGGCTCGTTTCCTGAGAATGTTCTTCCCGTTCGAATAGAGGAATTGGCTTCTGTTGGTATCGATACCTGGTTCAGCGCACTCGCCTTTGGTGCATCGCGCGTCCTTCTCTTTGAAACGTCGTCACTGCACGCCAAAACGCGTGCGGTGATTGATACCGAGTTGTCGGCAGCGCACGCGTTTTTGACGGCCTTGGGATTGCCAGAAGACTGCATTGTCTTGTGCCGCAGTGACTCTGTCACTCAGTCAGCAAATAGCGGCCATGTCTCCAATGTCTGTCCAGACATTGTCATTGCTGGTTCAAAACGCGAGCGACTCGCAGCCGCCTTGGATGGATTGGCCTCCAACCGCAATGTGGAACCGCAAGTGAGTGATGTGCCGGTTGGCACGCCTTACGGCCGTATCGAGATCAATACGAACGATTGCACCCTTTGTATGGGGTGTGTCGCGGTGTGTCCGACTGATGCGTTAAATGCACTGGGCGACAAGCCGGGTATTTCATTCCGTGAGCAAGATTGTGTGCAGTGTGGACTGTGTGAAAAGAGCTGCCCGGAGTCGGTCATCACCTTGTCCCCCGGATACAACTGGGACGCAGACGCTCGTCAAACCCGATCCATTATTCATCAAGAAGCCGCTGCCGAATGTATTAGCTGCGGCAAACCTTTTGCGCCCGCTTCGATGGTCAACATGCTCATCGAGAAGCTGCGTAATCACAGCCATTTCCAGGAAGACGCCATCAAGCGGTTATCCATGTGCGAGGACTGTCGGGTCCGAGACATAGTGACTGATTTGGCGAAGAACCCTGAAAAGACACTCAAGCTCTAGGAGACGGAAATGGCGATGCAAGAGACGATTCACATCGACGATATCAGCAACGAAGAGAACCAAATTCGTCAAAGCATTTATGGCTTGCTGGCGCATCTTTTCAGACAACCACCGGATGAAGACACCTTGGAGTGGCTTTCAACGGTGGAAGTTGACGGCGATGAACATTCGCCGGGTATGGCAGCAGCATGGTCAGTGCTTAAGTTGTCCGCGTTTAAAACCAGCCCGTTTCAATGTGCAGACGAATATCAATTGCTGTTTATCGGCGTTGGCCGCGGCGAGATAGTGCCTTATGGCTCTTGGTACCTGACAGGCTCATTGATGGAACTGCCTTTGGCGATTTTGCGCCAAGATCTGCGCAGACTTGGGTTTGAGCGTCAGGAAGAAACGAAAGAGCCGGAAGATCATTTCGCAGCATTGCTGGAAGTCATGGCGATGTTGCTGGAAGACACAGAACCGACGGAACAGGCCGCGTTTTTTAATCGCCACTTGGCCCCTTGGTTTGAGAAGTTTTGCGACGACGTCAAGCGCGCGCAATCGTCGGTGTTTTACACCGCGGTCGCTGAATTGGCGAAACAGTTTTTGATTATAGAAAAGACCCGTTTTACACAGCGCCCTTGGTAGACAGCACGCGAGTTTGTCGCGGTGCAGTCATACCAGTCGGTACTGGAGAAGCATAAGGAGCAAGTCATGTCGGATAGCAAAAAGGAAAACGCAACGCAGGAGTCTCGACGTCAGTTTCTGAAGGGACTGGGCGTAGCAGCCGCTGCAGGTGCCGTTTCAACGGTCGCATCGACCTCAGTGCAAGCGGAAGTCACCGTGGTGAAGCCAGAGGAAGAAAAAGCGTCTGGCTATCGCGAAACGCAGCATATCCGCGACTACTACGACTCGCTATAACCCACTGTGATTGATGGAGTTTGATGATGAAACTAACCAAACGTTCAGATTCAGTCAGTAAGGACGAAAAGCAGCTGGGTGTGTCTCGCCGAGCCTTTATGCGCAATACCACGATTGCGGCGGCAGGTGGTGCTGCGGCAGCAGGTATGTTCGTTCCGGGCATGATGAAGAAAGCCACAGCAAAAGATGTTGACCCGAACAAACCAAAAGAGATGAAACGCACCATCTGTACTCACTGCTCGGTAGGCTGTGGCGTTTATGCGGGTGTGCAAGATGGGGTTTGGACAGATCAAGAACCTGCCTTTGACCATCCTTTTAATGCAGGCGGTCACTGTGCGAAAGGCGCAGCACTTCGCGAACATGGGCATGGAGAGCGCAGACTCAAGTACCCCATGAAGCTGGTGGACGGGAAATGGCAGAAAATCAGCTGGGATCAAGCCATCACAGAAGTGGGCGACAAGGTGCTCGACATTCGTGAAAAGCTGGGTCCAGACTCGGTGTACTTCCTTGGCTCGGCCAAGTTCAACAACGAACAAGCGTATCTTTTCCGCAAAATGGCCTCGCTTTGGGGTACCAATAATGTTGACCACCAAGCGCGTATTTGTCACTCCACCACGGTAGCGGGTGTCGCAAATACTTGGGGTTATGGTGCGATGACCAACTCGTTCAACGACATGCACAACTGCAAATCCATTTTGTTTATCGGCTCTAACCCTGCAGAAGCGCATCCCGTTGCCATGCAACACATTCTGATCGCCAAAGAAAAGAATGACTGCAAGATAGTGGTTGCTGACCCTCGTCGCTCACGCACCGCAGCAAAAGCGGATCACCATTTCTACTTACGTCCGGGTACGGACATTGCGGTGGTCTGGGGCTTGCTGTGGCATATCTTCAAAAACAACTGGGAAGATAAAGAGTTCATTCACCAGCGCGTATTCGGCATGGATGAAATCCGTGAGGAAGTGGCGAAGTGGCCACCTGAAGTGGTGGAAAAAGTCTCTGGCGCGACACCAGAGCAGATGGAAACGGCGGCGAAAATGCTGGCGCAGAACCGTCCAGGTTGTGTGGTCTGGTGTATGGGCGGCACGCAACACACCACAGGTAACAACAATACCCGTGCTTACTGTGTGCTGGAACTGGCACTGGGTAACTTAGGTAAATCGGGCGGTGGTGCCAACATCTTCCGTGGTCACGACAACGTGCAAGGCGCAACTGATCTTGGTTTGCTGTCTCATACGCTGCCGGGTTATTACGGTCTGTCTGAAGGCGCGTGGAAACACTGGTCAAAAGTATGGGACGTTGACTTCGAGTGGATAAAAGGCCGCTTTGACCCCAATGAATACGAAGGCACCTTCCCCATGCACAGCAACGGTATTCCGGTATCGCGCTGGATTGATGGTGTTCTCGAAGACAAAGACAAAATCGCGCAGAAAAACAATGTGCGCGCCATGTTCTACTGGGGGCATGCGGTGAACTCGCAAACCCGTGGTCAGGACATGCGAAAAGCCATGAACGAGCTGGATATGATGGTGATTGTCGACCCTTATCCAACCGTTGCTGCGGTCATGAACCAACGTAAGAACGGCGTGTATTTGTTACCTGCGACCACGCAGTTTGAGACCTTTGGGTCGGTCACAGCGTCAAACCGTTCGATTCAATGGCGTTCGCAAGTGATTGACCCGCTGTTCGACTCCAAGCCTGATCACGAGATCATGTACTTGCTCTCGAAGAAACTGGGCTTCTCCGATCAGCTGTTTAAAAACATTCAGGTCAATGGCACCGAGCCAGTGATTGAAGACATCACCCGTGAGTTCAACAAAGGCATGTGGACGATCGGCATGACGGGTCAAAGCCCTGAGCGCTTGAAGCTGCATCAGCAAAATTGGCATACCTTCAACTTTACCTCTCTTGAAGCCGAAGGTGGTCCTCTCAATGGTGAAACCTATGGTCTGCCTTGGCCGTGTTGGGGAACCCCAGAACTTGGCCACCCGGGCACACACATTCTTTACGATACCTCGAAAGAAGTGGCGCGAGGCGGCGGTAACTTCCGCGCTCGCTTTGGGGTGGAATATGAAGGGCAAAACTTGCTCGCTGTCGATAGTTACTCCAAAGGCTGTGAACTCGAAGACGGTTACCCTGAATTCACTGACAAAATGCTCAAGCAACTCGGCTGGTGGGACGATCTCACCGCGGAAGAAAAAGCGGCGGCAGAAGGCAAAAACTGGAAAACGGACCTCTCAGGCGGTATCCAGCGTGTTGCGATAGCGCATGGTTGTATGCCTTACGGCAACGCAAAAGCCCGAGCCATTGTCTGGACCTTCCCAGACCGTGTTCCGCTTCACCGTGAGCCGCTGTTTACCCCTCGTCGTGACCTTATTGCTGAATACCCAACGTGGGATGACAAAGCCGATATCTACCGTCTACCAACGCTCTATAAGTCGATTCAAGACATCGATGTAGCATCTGAGTACCCCATTATTCTCACCTCGGGCCGTATCGTTGAATACGAAGGTGGTGGTGAAGAAACGCGCTCTAACCCTTGGCTTGCAACGCTTCAACGTGAAATGTTCGTCGAAATCAACATCGTTGATGCCAACAATCTCGGCATTTTGGATGGTCAGGATGTGTGGGTTGAAGGTGCTGAGAAAGGCCGCGTGAAAGTGAAAGCCATGATCACGCCGCGTGTTAAAGAAGGCTTGGCCTTTATGCCGTTCCACTTCGGTGGGGTGTTTGAAGGGGAAAGCTTGTTGCCGAAATACCCAGAAGGCTCTGAACCTTATGTGGTGGGTGAGGCATGTAATACAGCAACGACTTACGGTTATGACCCTGTCACAGTGATGCAGGAAACCAAAGTCACCCTGTGCAAAATCTCAGCAGCGTAACGGAGGGAACACATTATGGCTGATATGAAATTTCTCTGCGATACCAAACGCTGCATTGAGTGCAACGGCTGTGTGACCGCATGTTCAAACGCAAACTCGGAAGTGGTGACCTGGGGTATTCAACGTCGCCGCGTGGTAACCCTTAACGACGGTGAACCGGGTGAAAATTCGGTATCCGTGGCGTGTATGCACTGTGCTGACGCGCCGTGTATGGCGGTGTGTCCGGCGGATTGCTTCTATCGCACTGATGAAGGCATCGTGCTGCACAACAAAGAAACCTGTATTGGTTGTGGTTACTGTCTCTTTGCGTGTCCATTTGGTGCGCCACAATTCCCAAGCACTGCCGCGTTCGGTGAGCGAGGCAAGATGGATAAATGTACTTTCTGTGCAGGTGGCCCAGCCCCGGATGGTTCTGCGCTAGAAAAAGAGCTTTATGGTGCTAACCGTATTGCCGAAGGTAAATTGCCACTTTGTGCAGAGTTTTGTTCAACCAAAGCACTGCTGGCGGGTGATGCATCGAAAATCTCCGACATCTTCCGTCAACGCGTGGTTGAGCGTGGTGCGAAAGGGGCAGGTTGGACAGACGGTGACGAGTTAGCGTACGACGCATCTGGTAACTCTTAAAGCATGGAACGAGGCAGAGGAAGCTCTGCCTCGCAAGGAGGAGATATGTTACGTACATTGATCGCCATGCTTTTGGTGATAACCACATTCGGTGCTTATGCGGATCTTGAAAAGCAGGACAGGTTTAATGCCGATGGCGAGATGATTCAGCTGACCGGGGCTGAGTTTTGGCACAAGCTCAGAGAGGGCGAAGCCGGGAAATCTACATCACCTCAGATGGAACACGCGCAACTTATCAACGTTGTCGGACAGCGTTGGCGAGAAGTTCGCAATGAGTGGGTGAGCCCAATGGGGCTGCTGTTCCTTGGCGGGTCTGCGGGCAGTTTATTGCTCTTTTATTTGTGGGCGGGGCGTATTCAGCTCTCTCATGAGCGAACGGGTAAAAAAGTGCTGCGCTGGACGCCATTTGAGCGAGCCATGCATTGGTTTACCGCCATCAATTTCCTCATCCTTGGCTTTTCGGGTGTGGTGCTACTTTACGGTAAGCACTTCATTCTGCCGATAGTCCCGCTTGATGTGTGGGGAGCCATCATCAACGGGGCCAAAGTGCTTCATAACTACTTGGGTCCGTTGTTTGTGTTAGGTCTGCTTTGCATGTTGATTAAGTGGATGAAGAACAACTTCTTCAACAAAACGGACATTGAGTGGTTCAAGCAAGGTGGCGGTATTTTGCCAAATGGAAAGCACCCTGATGCGGGCTTCTGTAATGCCGGTGAGAAAGTGTGGTTCTGGCTGCTCGCTACGGTCGGTGTGGTGGTGTGCATCAGCGGTCTGGTGCTTGATTTCCCTATCTTCGGTCAAACCCGTCAAGACATGCAAATCGCCAACATCATTCATGCAGTAGCCTCGCTTGGGCTTTTTGCGGCGGCTCTCGGCCACATTTACATTGGTACCGTAGGGACGGAAGGTGCGCTCGAAGGCATGGCGACAGGATATGTTGATGAAAGCTGGGCTAAGCAACACCACAAAATCTGGTATGAAGAAGTGGAAAACGCGCCTGAATCCACAGAGCAAAAATCACAAGCATCAGGTGATGAGCAGCGAAGTACCTGATGTAAAACGGTAAACTGTTTAAAGAGCTCGCTTGTTGCGGGCTCTTTTATTTTGGTTGTATTCATTCGATTGGTTATCGATTGCGCAAACGTTTGCTTTTATCTTTTCTTTTCCGAAATTGGCGGTATGATGCGCGTCTCTCAACCTTTTAGCAGCAATTATGCGTAAATTACTTCTTTCTCTTTCCTTGGTTCTTTCGACGTTTTCTATGACTCTACAAGCAGCAGAACAGCCGATTGCGCTGTTAGGTGCGATGGATGCAGAGATTGAAAAACTTCTGCCAGAAATCGATAACAAACAGGTTCACCAAATCTCAGCAAACACCTACTACACAGGCACTATCGACGGAAAACCTGTTGTTGTTGCCCGTTCAGGTGTGGGTAAAGTGAATGCAGCGATTACCACCTATGTGTTGATTAAGACTTCAACGTCCAAAGCATCATCTTTACCGGTATTGCTGGTGCAGCGTCACCAGCATTGAATGTGGCTGATGTGGTTATCTCAACGGCGTTGGTGCAGCACGATGTTGACCTCACCACCTTCGCGCGCCGAAAGGCCAACTGAGTGGCTACGACGACAGATATTTTTATGCAGACAAAGCACTTCAGGCACTCGCTGTAGAAGCGGCGAATGATGCTATGGGTGAATCACGCGTACACGCGGGTATCATCGCAACGGGCGATCAGTTCATTGCCGATAAAGCCGTGGTTAAAGAGCTGCAAGAAGAGTTCAATGCGCTGGCGGTAGAAATGGAGGGTGCGGCCGTAGCGCAAGTCACCGACATGCTGGACATTCCACTGGTAGTGATCCGTACCATTTCAGACAAAGCGGACGGTTCGGCGCACATGGTGTACTCAGAAGCTAAACAAGTGACTGCGGACAACTCTGTGGCTATCACCTTGAATATGCTAAGCCGCATGAAGTAATTCGTGCTACCTAAATAAGTCACGTTGGTCTTGTTTGGCTAGCGAAACGAAATTGGCAGGACAGCAATTTCGATAAACGAGATCAGGCGCAAATCAGGGAGGACTTTTGTCCTCCCTGATGCTTTTTAACAGGGATTAACATCAAACCTCAATTTCCCACAGGGCGACAAAATGAACATTTTCGAACTGCTAGATATCAATAACACTCTCGTTAACATCCCAATCGGCGCGGGTGGCTATGCCATGTCTTGGATTGAGGCCATCGCGGCTGTGTTTGGCTTGCTGTGCATTTGGTTTGCGAGTAAAGAAAAGACCATTAACTATCTGTTTGGTCTTTTGAACGTCACCCTGTTTGCCATTATTTTTTATCAAATCCAGCTTTACGCACTGCTTCTTCTCCAGATTTTCTTCTTCTGCGCGAACATCTATGGCTGGTACGCGTGGACGCGTCCAACAGCATCAGGTGACACGCTTGCTGTGCGTTGGCTGGACAAGCAAAAACTGATGGTCACTGCCGTTATCAGTGTGATTTCTGTTGCTCTGCTAACGCTTTACATCGACCCAGTTTTCTTCGCATTCGCCAATGTGATGGTGGACGTGTTAAACGCTTTTGGAGCGGGTCTAGCAGATCCCGTGCTTCAGCCTGATGCGTTCCCATTCTGGGATTCTGCAGTCACGGTTCTGTCTGTGGTTGCGCAGATCCTGATGACCCGCAAATACGTCGAAAACTGGCTGCTATGGGTGGTGATTAACATCATCAGCGTGGGCTTGTATGCAGCCCAAGGCGTATACGTGCTGTCCATCCAATATTCTATTCTGCTATTCATTGCGGCCAATGGTGCGCGTGAATGGTCACAATTGGCAAAAAATAATAAAACCTACAAAGAAGAGGCAACGGCGTAATGAAACAGCCGCATATTTGTGTCGATGAAACCCAAGTCAGTGAGCGCGTGGTGCTGTGTGGCGATCCCGCGCGCGCAGACCGAATCGCAGACCTGTTAGAAGACAAAGAGTTTCTGGCTGAGAACCGCGAGTACCGTTTGTTTAAAGGCACGTTTCAGGGTAAAGACATTACGGTGAGCAGCTGTGGTATCGGTGCACCGTCACTGATCATTGCCCTTGAAGAGCTGCGTTTGTGTGGCGCGAAATCGTTCATTCGCGTGGGCTCATGTGGTGCGATTCAACACGGCATTGGTCTGGGTGAGTTGATTCTGGCTGAAGGTGCGGTGCGCGATGAAGGTGGCTCTCATGCCTATGTTTCAGCAACCTATCCGGCACTGGCAAGCTTTGAGCTGGTGGGCGCAATGGCGAACTACCTCAATGCGCAAAATAAGCCGTTCTATTCCGGTATCGTGCGCTCTCACGACAGCTTCTACCGCGATGATGAGCTAGAAATTTGCCACGCGTGGAACAAAAAAGGTGTGTTGGGTTGTGACATGGAAACATCAGCACTCTTCACTGTGGGCCGTCTACGTGGCCTTCGCACCGCAGCAGTACTGAACAATGTCGTGCTATTCGAAGAAGACATTTCTGAGGGTATCGCACAATACGTGGACAGCGAGTCAGCGACAATGGAAGGGGAGACATTGGCTTCCCTTGCAGCACTCCATGCGCTAACGGCGCAGTAAAGCTCGGCTAACCAAATAAAAAAGCGGTCACAAATGTGGCCGCTTTTTTGTTGCTAGCTGAGCGATATTAAGAGTGTGCGACTTTGTTGGCTTTGCTATCCGGCAGCCAGAAAGAAATCACAGTGGTGATAGCGAGGAAGGCAAACGATACCCACAGACACGCCGCAAATCCCCACAACTGGAATACCCATCCTGACAGAATGGTACCAATCAAACGTCCCATCGCGTTGGCCATGTAGTAGAAGCCGACATCCAGCGATACGCCATCACCTTTTGCGTAGCTGACAATCAGATACGAATGCAGTGAAGAGTTAACCGCAAATACCGCACCAAACAGCATTAGACCGACAATGATAACCACCTCTGGGTGCCATTGTTGTTGAACGCTAAACGCAATCACGCCAGTCACCGCTGCTAGCAACATCGCCCAGTAAATCGCGGCTTTACCTTCTGGCGTCCGTCCTGATGCTTTGCCTGTGATCTTTGGTGCAATCCCTTGGATAAAGCCATAGCAAATAACCCAGGTCGCAAGGAAAGCACCCACCGCACTGTGGTCCCACCCAAAGGTAGAGCCCAGATAAATCGGAAGGGCAATCACAAACCAGACATCGCGCGCGCCAAACAGGAACATGCGCGCTGCAGACAGAATGTTCACGCTGCTCGATTTGGAGAAAATCTCGGAGAACTTAGGTTTGGTTTTCGCTTTACCCATGTCTGATTTCAGGAAAAGCACACTACCGATAAAGACCAGTAACAATACGCCCGCCATCGCTGCAACGGCATATTGGAAGCCAATCAATGACAGAAGCGCACCACCTAGGAAGAAACCTGCCCCTTTAAGCGCATTCTTCGAGCCTGTCAGAATTGCAATCCATTTATACAACGCACCTTGTGCGTCTTCAGGCACCAAGGTTTTGATGGAGCTTTTTGCACTCATCTTGTTGAGATCTTTGGCGATACCCGACATGGCTTGAGCTGCCATGACCCAAGGAATACTCAGCCACGCTGACGGAACAGCAAGCATAGACAGTGCAAGGATCTGCATGCCTAACCCTATGTTCATGGTGCGGTTGAGACCGAGTCTCGCGCCCAGCCAGCCGCCAATCAAATTGGTGACAACGCCAAAAAATTCATAGAAGAGGAACAGCGAGGCGATTTCGAGGCTCGAATAGCCGAGGTCGTAGAAATAGAGCACCACCAACATGCGCAGAGCGCCATCGGTGACGGTGAAATTCCAGTAATTGAATGTCACCAGCATGTACTGGCGAACATGAGAGTTAAGTTGAGACAGCATAATGGCTCTCTTAAAAGGAGCTGCAAACGCAGCTCCTTTCGGTGTTACTTGTTAGCAAAGGTGTTGATGTATTCGACTTGGACTTCTTTGGTGAAAGCACCCGGTCTCAACGCCTGCACTTGGGTCACAATGTCAGACAGTGCCCAATCTTTTTCGAGCAGCACGTGTGCTGCCAAAAGACCCGTGCGGCCTGAACCACCCATGCAATGCAGCGCAACCTTCTCGCCATTCTCCAATGCTTGGTGAACCGTAGGAGAAATTTCGTTCCAGCCAGCCAGGAAGGCAGCATCCGGTGCACAGTCGTCTTCGATTGGCGCGTGAAGCCATGTCAGGCCAGCTTTTTTGACGTCTTCAGCCAGCGCGCTAACACCTGCTTCTTCCATTTCTTTTTGATTGAGTGCCGTAACAACAACAGTCACGCCTTGCTCTTTCAATTGAGCGATACTGTCGCTAAGCCCAACGCCTTTGGTACCGGGGCAAGGTGTGAGTACCAAACCCGCAGTGTTTTCTAATGGCAATTCCCATGTTGGATGTGTCATTGTTTTTGTTCCTCTTTGCCGAACCGTTATGCCAAACCCACTTTACGTACCAACTCAGCGGTACGTGTTGCGTAGCCCATTTCGTTGTCGTACCACGCGTAGACTTTTACCATGCGCTTGCCAACCACCATGGTGGAGAGTGCGTCAACGATGGTAGAACGTTGGTCGCCTTTGTAGTCGATAGAAACAAGTGGACGCTCTTCAAAACCTAGAATGCCTTTCAGTTCGCCTTCCGAGGCTTCTTTTAGCAGGGCATTGACTTCTTCGGCGGTGGTATCACGTTTCACATCGAAAATGATGTCAGTCAGTGAGGCATTAGCCAGAGGTACACGTACAGCATGGCCGTTAATTTTGCCTTCCAGTTCTGGGAAGATCTCGACAATCGCTTTTGCTGAACCAGTAGTGGTTGGGATCAGGCTCATGCCACAGGCGCGCGCACGGCGAAGGTCTTTGTGCGGCGCATCCAGAATCGTCTGGGTGTTAGTCAGGTCGTGAATGGTCGTAAACGCCGATTGCTCGATACCCAGTTTCTCGTGGATCACTTTCACCACAGGCGCGATACAGTTGGTGGTACACGAAGCAGCGGTCACGATACGGTGGACTTCTGGGTCGAAGATACTGTCATTCACACCGACAACGATGTTGGCAATGCCATCTTCTTTCACTGGGGCAGAGACAACAACGCGCTTTACACCTTGCTCAAGGTACTGATTCAAAAACTCAGATTTACGGTGAACGCCCGTGGCCTCAATAACCACATCGCAGCCTGACCAGTCGATATCACCAATCGCTTTTTGTTGTGTGGTTTGGATTGCGTGACCATTGATGATCATCTTGTCGCCATCCGCTTTCACTTCGTGATGCCAGCGGCCTTGCACTGAGTCAAACTCTAGAAGGTGCGCCAGTGTTGCAGTGTCACCTGCTACGTCGTTGATCAGCACAAACTCCAGTTCGGGCCAGTCAAAAGCGGCGCGCAGAGCCAGACGACCGATACGGCCAAAACCATTAATTCCTACTTTAATAGACATCTCAATAATCCTCTAAACACAACACGTTGGACGAGACTTCATCTCGGACAAACGTTGAATATCTTGCTGGTATTCTGTTTTTAGGCAGTTGGAGTCAACTAGCCCTTGAATCTGTTTTCTCATCCAACCCGGTAGTTGGTCTGAAATGCGGTAGAACACCCATTGACCTTGGCGTGTATCAACTATTACGCCGCTAGAGCGCAGTTGTGCGAGGTGACGAGAGATCTTTGGTTGGCTCTCGTTTAGGGCTTCTGTTAACTCAGCCACACAGATTTTTTCCTCTCGAGCGATGAGCAATAAACATCTCACTCGGGTTTCATCTGCGAGTAGTTTGAAGAACTGATGTGGCAACATTTAAATATCTCCATATGCGGATATCCATATATTATGATCGTGAGTGTTTTAGTCAACAAGAAAGTGTTGCTGTCACAAAAGGATCATAATTAGGTAGAAGGAGCCTGTTTGTTAGAGCGGTAAATCAGTGAGAACAATGCGAGAACGCGCCAATGTAATTGTCAGTGAAAGTGTCAGTTTGAAAGTATCTCCGTGATAGAATCGCGTTTTCCTTCCTCATGCATGAAAGTTATGAAGTTATCTCCTTATCCATTTGGTCGATTTCGTGATCCTTTAGCGCAAAAGGAGATGCAATTGCGACAACTTATCGCGCAATGCATCACTCACACTCGTTACTTTCAAGCGGGAGAAGCGTTGCTCAGACAAGGTGAAAAGCTTGAACATGTTTTCATCGTACCTGTGGGCTGTGTGTCGATGAGTATCACGTCGGAGAATGGTCGACGTTTTCAACTGGGACGCTCGCAATGTGACGATCATGTGTTTGGAGAAATGGAATTTTTCACCCAGCAACCCTGCCAATGGACGGTTATCGCGGATGAAGCCTTGCAGGCCGAGGTGGTGTGTATCTCGTCGTTGACAAAGCAACTCCTTAAGCATCCAGAGCTATTGCTGTATTTCGCCTCCGCATTGGCGGCAGACTTTCAGGATTCGATGGCGATTTACACATCGCGTCTGCTCCATAGTATTACCTACAACATTGCGATGGATTTACTCAACAGTAAGGAAACGACAGTGTCTTTGGTTGGCTTTGACAAGGTTAGTCAAGAAGCAGAGCGCTTTGGCACGACCTCTCGTGTTTATCGTCGCGCTGTGAAGGAGTTGGTGGATAAAGGGCTAATTGCAAAAGAAGAGGGCAGGTTAATCGTTATCAATGAACCTGCCCTTAGAGACTATCTGGCGTTACACGGCTAGACGCTAACTTCTATTCTACGAGTTCCCAGTGAAGTGCAGTACCAGCATGAATGTCGGTTGTCGCGACTTTCCCGATGACCGCATCATAGTGTTTTGGTGCTAAGCCAAAGCCGGGTCTGACGCTGCGTACGTTGTCGACAGTAAAGAACTCGCCTTTTTTAATGTCTTTACTGACGTAAAGGGAGCGACGGAATTGGGCGTTGGCTTTCTCCGCTTCTTTCAGTTGATATCCAGCGTGTCCTAAAGCCTGCCACGCCGTTTCGGTATCTCGACACAGTGTTGCTAGTTCTTCGGGTTCTAATGAGAACGTCGAATCGGGGCCTGGGTCATTGCGGCTTAAAGTGACATGCTTTTCTATCACACAAGCACCCAAAGCGACCGCGGTGACTGAGACCGTTGTCCCCAAGGTATGATCAGAAAGCCCGCCAATCACATTAAAACGTGAAGATAAATCGGGGATGGTGCGCAGGTGACTTTGCGAGGCCGGTGCCGGGTATGCGCTAATGCAATGAAGCAGAACTAACTCTTTGCAGCCGTTATCTCTTGCTGTCGCCACAGCTTCTGCGATTTCCTCGTCGTTTGCCATGCCGGTAGAGATAATCATGGGTTTACCGGTTTGAGCCACGTAGCGAATCAAAGGTAAATCAACCGCTTCAAACGAGGCGATTTTATACGCTGGCGCATTAAGATCTTCGAGTAAGTCTACCGCTGTAAAATCAAAAGGCGTGCTGAACAGCGTGATGCCGACATCTCTTGCTTTATCAAACAAAGGCTTGTGCCATTCAAACGGCGTGTGCGCTTCTTGGTACAAGTCATACAAAGTGCGGCCATCCCACAAGCCACCTTTGATTTGAAATTCTTCAGAATCACAATCGAGCGTGATGGTATCGGCGGTGTAGGACTGCATTTTAATCGCATCTGCACCTGCGCGTTTTGCCATTTCAATGGTCTGAAAAGCACGCTCAATGGAGCCATTATGGTTCGCCGACATTTCAGCGATGATATATGGCTTGTGATCAGGGCCAATCTTGCGCCCGTCGATAGTGATAAATGGGGTCATGATCTTTCACTCATAGTTTTAGCGCGCAAGCCTTTTTTCCAGTCAGATTTGGTGAGATGAAAGGCAAAGTAGGGCGTTTCAGAACCATCATTGTGCAGCATGGTTTGTACGTTTTCGTTTTTCTGAAAACCGAGCACGTCATGAAGGTGTAGCACTTTCGGATTTTGGGCGAGCACGCGACTGTCTATTTGGCTAAGGCTAGGTATTCAAAGCCAAGCACCAGAGATTCACAAAGCAACTGCTTGCCAGTACCTGAAGGGGCGTCGGGTGATTTGTAAAATCCCCATTCCGCTGCGCCGTCTTTAATGCCAGTGAACGACATCATGCCGACAGGTTTACCTTGTGACAGAGCGATAAAGAACTGCTTGCTGTCATCGCCTTGAATTGAGGCAAACCAACGCGCATGTTCTTCTGGTTGAATAACATGCTGTGAGAACATTTTTTCGCGAATTTCTGGGGTATTGCGCCAGCTTCTGACCATCGATAGGTCTTGGACTGTCATAGGTCGAAAGGTGATTTTTTTGCTTTCCATCTTGCAACAACACGCTCTGCTCCATTGCCATCAATATCAGAAGGAGGTAGCCGATGAGGGAGGGTTTCCCAGTTATTGGCTAGCCATGTTAGTTCGTCGAAATAGGTATCGGCTGTCGTCAAATCGCTGTTGCCCAAATAGCGGTAAATACCACTACTCGCCAAGTGTTCTGCCATCAGACGCTGATTTTCAGCCACGGAAACTAATGTGCCTGGCACGCCAAGACTGGCTCGTTCAATCGCGCTGACACCAGCTCCGCCAAATGCATATCGGCAAGCGGCCAAGTCGGCTTCAAAATTGGGGAGCACTTCCGTCAAGGTGACAAAAGGCGGTAAAGGTTCGCTTAACAGCTCGGCTTTGCGAGGATTGGCCATGCCAAAGACAATGGTGAGCTGAAAGGGTAACTCAGAAAACTGTTGGCTCGCGCTGAGCAGTTTTTGGCATTCGCCACTTGGATCGGTGCCACTGAAAAAGGCAATCACTTGATTATTGAGCGGCTGCACAGGGTTAGCGCGCAATGCGGCAAAGGTAGGCCGCAAAAGCCCGTACTTCGGCCCTAAAAGTGGCGCGCAGTGAGTCGGTATCACCGAGTTATAGCGATTTTCGAAATCAGGCCAAGGGTTGTGGTCTAACACGATTTCACAATTGAGCGTTCGATTGGCGAGGTCATCAATCGCAAGGATACTGGCACCACATTCTTTTATCGCACCGTGCCAGCTTTCATCTATCGCGTAGTGATCAACAACAATCCAGTTTGGATGGAAGTCTTGTAGCTTGTCCAAACACTCGCGCGCATCGTCTTGGAGAGAAACACCGAGCCAGTGTTGGTAGTCATCCGGCGCAGAAGGTGCGTCTTGGTGTATGGCATTCAATGTAATGACATCAATGCCTTGCTGCTGCGAATAAGCAATAAAATTGCCCTCTAACTCGCGGCTTAGCACTACGACATCATGACCGCGCTCTTTCAATTTATGTGCAAGGACGAGGCAGCGCATAACGTGCCCCGTTCCAATAAATCGGGACGCATCTACACGGATAGCGACCTTCATAGCTCCCCTCGCTGGGAAAGGATTTGGTAAAGCATTTCAGCGCGGATCCAGTCGTCAGGTTCATCAATGTCCTGAACGCGGTAGTGGGGAATGTGAACCACTTTAGAATGAGGCGCAAAAATCGGTAAGCCCGAAAGAAAGGCCTCTGGGCGTCCCCAATAGAACATCCCAGCATCATGGTAAGCGGGTTCTAAATCCTGAGAGCGCGTGGTGAAATGCTCTGGCCAGAACATCTCTACGTTTTCATCGCTATTGAGCCGAATGCTGCGCTGAATAGGAAACGAAAAGCGGGTGGCCGAAAACGTGTACTTGGTGTTTTCGGTTTTAAGCAGTGTGAGGCCTTGTTCTATGTCAGCAGGTCTGACAAACGGCACCGTCGCGTAGAGACAACATATCGCGTCTAATGTTGCATTGCTGTTTTCTTGTAGCCAACCGATAGCATGCTTCAGCACATCTAAGGTTGTCGCGTAATCATCAGAAATATCAGCAGGTCGCTGAAAAGGGACTTCCGCCCCGAGTGTTCTCGCGACCTCAGCGATTTCATCACTGTCAGTAGAGACGATGATGCGGTCAAACAAGGCAGACTCTTTGGCGGCTTTTATCGCATAACCTATCATTGGCATGTCGATGAATGGCTTGATGTTTTTGCCGGGAATGCGTTTGCTGCCGCCACGAGCGGGAATAATACAGACGTTCATCTTGTCCTTTAGCTAAGCGCTTTTGCTAGCGCATCAACCACGAAGTCTTGCTCATCTTCCGTCATATCGAAAAACAGCGGAAGTGACAGTGCTGCTGCGTAGTAATCTTCTGCAGCAACGAACTGCCCCCAGTCAAAACCGAGTTTGCGGTAATAAGGCTGAGTATGAACCGGTATATAGTGTACGTGGACACCCACGCCAGCCGCTCGCAGTGAATCAAACACGTTTCTGCGGCAATCTGGGTTGTCCAATTGAATGACATACAAATGCCATGCCGACAACGCACTTTCTGCGACAACAGGTGTGCTGAGAGGCAGTGACGATAACTTCTCGTGATAGCGTTGTGCGAGCTGATTTCGACGCGCAACGAATTCGTCTAAACGGGAAAGTTGCGAGGTACCCAGTGCCGCTTGAATGTCCGTCATGCGGTAGTTGAAGCCCAAATCCTGTTGCTCGTAGTACCAAGCACCTTGGTCTTTGTCTTCAAGCGAGTCGGTGTCACGTGTAATGCCGTGGCTACGCAGGCTTTCCATTGCTTTTGCAAGCTCAGGATCGTTAGTCAGTGACATCCCCCCTTCTGCGGTGGTGACGATTTTCACTGGGTGAAAGCTGAAAATAGTGATGTCACTGTAACGGCAGTTACCAATGTACTCACCTTGGTATTTGCCACCAATCGCATGGGACGCATCTTCAATGACTTTAAAGCCATATTGCTTGGACAATGCGTGAATGGCTTGCATGTCGCAGCTTTGTCCACACATATGAACCGCAACGACCACATGTGGCAGTGCATCGTCTTTCTCTGCTTGAAGAAGCTTTTTCGCCAGCGCAGAAGGGCAAAGATTGTATGAGACGGGGTCGATATCGACGAAATCCACCTCTGCGCCACAATAGAGACCACAGTTAGCAGAGGCGACAAAGGTGTTCGGTGACGTCCAAAGGCGTTTTCCCTCACCCAAGCCTAAGGCTAAACAGGCAAGGTGAAGGCTAGATGTGGCACTGTTTGCTGCAAACGCGAATCTTGCGCCAACTTTCTGCGCAACGGCGTGTTCAAACGCCGTTACTCTAGGACCTTGGGTGATGAAGTCTGATGTTAGGGCTTCTACGACAGCGTCGATATCGCCCTGACTAATGGTTTGTTTTCCGTAAGGATCATGCTTGTTGCTCGAATTCCAGAATCTGCTCGACAGTTAGAAACTCAGGGTTTGTACCTGAGTGATACTCGAATCCTGCTGGTACTGGTTCACCAACTTCACCCAATGGGTTTTGCGAGTAGTCGTAGTCGGCAGAGTAAAACTTGATGGTTGGACGCATCACGTAATGATCAGAGAATTCCAACGTCAGGTGTGAATCGTCGCTCGGACACATGATTTCATGCATCTTTTCGCCCGGACGAATACCAATTTCTTTAACTGGGGTTCCATTGCCGTACGCGGTGGCCAAATCCAGCAAGCGAACGGAAGGGATCTTAGGAACGAAAATTTCACCACCCTGCATGCGGGCAAAGTTCTTGAGTACGAAATCTACGCCTTGCTGAAGCGTTATCCAGAATCGCGTCATGTCTGGGTGCGTGATTGGCAGAGAGTCTGCACCTTCAGCAACCAGCTTTTTGAAAAATGGCACCACAGAGCCGCGAGAACCTACGACATTGCCATAACGAACAACCGCAAATTGGGTTTGCGCGCCACCTGTCATGTTGTTTGCTGCGACAAACAGTTTGTCAGAACACAGCTTGGTTGCGCCATAGAGATTATTTGGGCTGGCCGCTTTGTCGGTAGATAGAGCAATGACCTTTTGAACGTTATTGGCAATCGCCGCACGGATGATGTTCTCAGCACCATGGACGTTGGTTTTGATACATTCCATTGGGTTGTATTCTGCCGCCGGTACTTGCTTCAATGCAGCTGCGTGAATTACGTAGTCAACGTCATTCATGGCCTGCATCATACGGTCAGCATCACGCACATCACCGATGAAGTAACGCATGCACGGATCGTTGAACTCTTGCTGCATTTCGAATTGCTTGAGCTCATCGCGAGAAAGGATGATCAGTCGTTTAGGCTTGTAATGCGCGAGAATGGTCTTGGTGTATTTTTTCCCGAAAGAGCCGGTACCGCCGGTGATCAAAATTGACTTGCCGTTAAACATTGCAATCCTTAAGCGTTTGTCTCAGTAATTAAATGAATTTTAACGTATCGCCGTTAGATAGATCGCAGAAAAATACGCACTCCGTGATTGGTTGTCCAAAAAAAAGCAACCCATTGGGTTGCTTCGATGAAGTTTTGTGTAATTTGATTACTTATGACGCTCTTTTAGCTTATTTGCTACGTCTTCCAGCGAGAAACCTTGGTCTTGTAGCAGTACCATCAAGTGATACATCAGGTCAGCGGATTCGTTGATTAACTCCTCCTTATCGCCCGACGTCGCTGCAAGCGCGACTTCGACGCCTTCTTCGCCCACTTTCTGCGAAATGCGCTTGGTACCCTTGGCATACAGGGACGCCGTATAAGACGTTGAAGGATCGGATCCTCGACGGGATGCCAGCACCTGCTCCAATTGATGAAGAAACACCAGCGAGGGTTTGTTTGCGTCTTCTTCTCCCCAACAGGTTTCGGTGCCCAAGTGACAGGTTGGGCCGATTGGGTCAGCTTGAACCAGCAAGGTGTCTTTGTCGCAGTCGACAGAGATGTGTTTAAGCTGCAGCACATGCCCTGAGGACTCGCCTTTGGTCCAAAGACGCTCCTTTGAGCGAGACCAGAAGGTGACTTGTTGGGTATCCAAGGTTTTCGCCAAAGCATCTTGGTTCATGTAACCCAACATCAGTACCGCACCGCTTTTGGCATTCTGCACGATGGCAGGGATCAAGCTTGGGTCTTTTCCCAATCGATTTGCTCCGCTAGGGCCGCATTTCCTTGTGTCTGACTCATAAGCGGATCTCCACGTTTTGTTGTTTTAGGTAATTCTTCAGGTCACCAATATTGATGATCTGCTTATGGAACACGGACGCTGCGAGCGCACCATCCACGTTTGCTTTGTTGAATGCATCAGCAAAGTGAACCATTTCACCTGCGCCGCCAGACGCAATCAGTGGAACACGGCAGACGTCGCGCACCATGTTGAGCTGTTCAAGATCGTAGCCGTTGCGCACACCATCTTGGTTCATCATGTTTAACACGATTTCGCCTGCGCCGCGTTTTTGCACTTCTTGCACCCAATCGCGGGTTTCCCACTGAGTCGCTTTCGTGCGCGCTTCGTCACCTGTGAACTGGTAAACCTGGTATTTACCGGTGTCTTTGTCGTAGTAAGAGTCGACGCCAACCACGATACATTGCACACCGAATTTCTCAGCAAGCTCAGTGATCAGTTCAGGATTAGCTAGCGCAGGAGAGTTGATAGAAATCTTATCCGCACCGAATTCCAGAATGCGTTTTGCGTCTTCCGCAGATTTAATACCGCCAGCGACACAGAAAGGGATGTCGATGACTTCCGCCACGCGAGCAACCCAACTTTTGTCGACGACACGTCCATCACTTGAGGCAGTGATATCATAGAAAACCAGCTCGTCAGCACCTTCTTCGGCGTAACGCGCTGCGAGAGGGACGATGTCGCCGATGATTTCATGGTTGCGGAACTGAACGCCTTTTACCACCTGACCATCACGAACGTCCAAACAAGGAATTATCCTTCTTGCCAACATGCGAATGCCTCCTCTGCGGTGAATTTACCGTCCAGCAGCGCACGGCCTACGATAACCCCTGCAACGCCTGAGCCCTTCAGAGCTTCGATATCGGCGAGTGAACCAATGCCGCCAGATGACTGGAATTGCACTTGCGGGTATGCCGCACACAAATCTTTGTAAAGCTCAACGTTAGAGCCTGCCAGCGTGCCGTCGCGGGAAATATCTGTACACAGAACGTGTTTAAGACCCACTTTAAGGAAGTCTTCCAAAAGCTGCTCAATTGTCACGCCAGAATCTTCTTGCCAGCCTGACACAGCAACCATGCGGTTTCCGTTTTCATCAATGTTGATGTCCAGTGCCAGCACAATGTGTTCAGGGCCGTACTTTTCCATCCAACCTTTAACGATTTCAGGTTGCTTCACGGCAGTTGACCCAATCACGACGCGTTTTGCACCTGCACGCAGCAGTTCAACCACGTCGCTTTCTTTGCGCACGCCGCCACCAATCTGAATATTGGCAGGGGTGCTGGCAATCAGCTTTTCAATCAGCGGAAGCTGACGTGCAGTCGTGTCTTTGGCACCTGTCAGGTCAACAAGGTGCAGCCAGTTAGCACCGGCATTGTGATAAATCGCGAACTGTTCGCTAGGGTCGACTTTGTATTCGGTGACTTGGCCGTAATCGCCTTGATACAGGCGGACAACCTGACCTTCAATCAAATCTAAAGCAGGAATTATCATCCTTATAACTCCAAAAAGTTCTTAATCAGTTGTGCGCCCGCTTTGCTGGAACGCTCTGGGTGGAATTGCACGCCATAGTAATTTCCACTTTGTACCGCAGCGGTGAAAGGCTTGCCGTAATCGCATTGCCCGATGGTGTAATCCCCAACAGGCATGGCAAAGCTGTGTACGAAATAGAAATAGCTGTTCTCAGGAATGTCTTTAAACAGAGGGTGATTATCGATTGGCGTGACGGTATTCCAGCCATGTGAGGCAGCGGAAGGTCACCGGTTTCCATCAAGGTGGTGTCGGCATCAACGTGACCGAGGCAGTTCACGGTCTCTTTGCCTTCTTGGGACGATTTACCCAGAAGCTGCATGCCAAGACAGATCCCCAAAAGCGGTTGCTTTACTTGGCGAACGAGCGCGATCAAATCGCGCTCTTCCAAGTTTTTCATGGCTTCCGTCGCGGTGCCCACGCCCGGCAAAAAGAGCTTGTCAGCGGCGAGAACCACGTCTGGGTCACGGCTGATAGTGACATCGTAACCCAAACGCTCAACGGCAAAGCGCACCGAACTGACGTTGGCACAACCGGTATCAATGATAACGATCTTGCTCATTACAATACCCCTTTGCTGCTTGGCAGCTCGTTACCTTCTACGCGAATTGCCTGACGCAGTGTGCGGCCGAAGGCTTTGAACAGACTTTCCACGATGTGGTGTGTGTTGTCGCCATCAGAAGAGAGGTGCAGCGTACACGCCAGCGTGTCAGTCAATGAGCGGAAGAAGTGCTCGACCATCTCCGTAGATAAGTCACCGACTTTCTCTTGGGTGAAGGTCGCATCGAATTTCAGGTAAGGGCGACCAGAGAGGTCAAGCGCGCACTGTGCCAAACATTCGTCCATCGGCAGGCTAAAACCAAAACGGCCGATACCACGTTTGTTTCCGAGTGCATCTTTTAATGCCTGACCGAGAGCCAGCGCGGTGTCTTCGACTGTGTGGTGGTCATCAATGTGCAGGTCACCTTCAACCGCCACTTCCATACGGAAGCCGCCGTGCGTGGCGATTTGATCCAACATGTGGTCAAAGAAGCCGAGACCCGTGTGGATGCTGTTGCCGCCACTTTCATCAAGGTTCACCGTGATGCGAATGTCGGTTTCTTTGGTGGTGCGAACAACCGTTGCAATGCGCGGGTTGGTGGTCAAATCCTTGAGGATTTTTTGCCAGCCCATGGTGTCTGGGTTGTACTGAATGCCACGAATCGCCATGTTTTCGGCGAGTTGCAGATCAGTTTGACGGTCGCCTATCACCGCAGAGGTTTTGAAATCGACGCGGCCTTGCTGCAGGTAGTCTTTCACCAAACCCAGTTTTGGTTTGCGACAGCTACACCCTTCGTTATCGAAGTGAGGGCAAATCAGTACATCGGCAAATTTCACACCTTGAGATTCGAAAATCTCCATCATCATATTATGTGGCGCATCGAAGTCTGCTTGCGGGTAGCTATCCGTGCCTAAGCCATCTTGGTTGGTGACCATGACGAGCTTGTAACCAGCATCTTGCAATGCCAGTAACGAAGGGATGACGAAAGGCTCAAGCTTTAGTTTATCGAGTCTATCAACCTGAAAATCCACAGGTGGCTCGACAATCAAAGTGCCGTCACGGTCGATAAAGAGGATTTTTTCTTTCACAACAAATTCCTTTTTGTTTCGCGCTTTTATGCCAACTGTTGGCGGATAAAGGTTAAAGTCTTTTCACACTCTTCGCGGTTGCCGACGCTGATGCGAATGCAGCCTTCAATCGGAGAGCGGCGCAGAATAATGCCGTTGTCCCAAAGGGCGGTGAACAGCAACTCCGCATCAGGGAATTTGACCAGCAGGTAGTTACCGTAGCCGTCGAAAACCTCTACGCCCGGGAGCATGGACAGACCCGCTTGGAGGTAAGCGCGGTTCGCATTTAAGTCCAACACCTGATATTTCATGCGAGCCAGACCGGCTTCATTGAGTGCCTGACACGCAATCTCAGTGACTGGCACTGGCACAGGGTAAGGTGCGATGACTTTTTGCATCAGTTGAATGATTTGCTGATTCGCAAGGGTGAAGCCGCAGCGCAGACCCGCCAGCGCAAATGCTTTTGACAGGGTGCGGAGAATAGCCAGGTTTGGATAGCGAACCAGAAGGTCTACCGTTGACGCTTCAGGACAGAAGTCGATGTAGGCTTCATCCATCACAACCAGCGCGCGACCCGCGGTCATTTCTAGCAGTGCTTCAATGTCATTGCGGTCAATCAGGTTGCCAGTCGGGTTGTTCGGGCTACAAACAAACACCAGTTTTACCGTATCAAGATTCTTCTCGATTTCTGGCAGATTGAGTTGCCACTCGTCAGTCAGTGGGACTGTCTTGCGAGCAACACCCGCGGTTTCTGCGCTGATGCTGTACATGCCATAGGTCGGCGGGCAGAACAGAATGCTGTCTTCGCCTGTTTCACAAAATGTGCGAACGAGAAGCTCAATGCTTTCATCGGCGCCGCGCGAGGTCAGGACTTGTTCTGGGCGCACGCCTGCATATTCTGCGTAAGCGCGGATCAATTCTTCTGGCTGACACGTGCTGTAGCGGTTTAAGCCAGCGCCATTGATGGTGTATTCATTGTTAAACGGCGATTCGTTGGCATTCAGCCAAACATCACCTGAGCCACCCAAACGGCGGGCAGACATGTAAGGGGTCAATGCCTGAACATCCTTACGGGCTAATTTTTCAATGTCCATAGAAACCCCTGAAATCACTGTAATTTGTTGAGCTTTTCGACGCGAATAGTCACTGCATTGCGGTGTGCGTCCAAGCCTTCTGCATTGGCCATCGCCACCACAGTAGGGGCGAGAGCCTGTAATCCATTTGCGGACAGCTCTTGTACTGTCATGCGCTTGCTAAAGTCCGCCAAACCTAAGCTTGAGTATGTGCGTGTGTAGCCATAGGTTGGCAGTACGTGGTTGGTGCCAGAGGCGTAATCGCCCACCGATTCCGGTGACCATGCACCCAAGAAAATGGAACCCGCATTGTCTAGCAATGGAAGAAGCTCGCGTGGGTTCTTGGTTTGGACGATAAGGTGCTCTGGGCCATAGTTGTTTGAAATGGCAACACACTGAGTCAGGCTTTCCGCGATGATGATGATGCTTGAGCCTAAGGCTTGGCTGGCAATGTCTGCACGGGAAAGTTGCTTCAGTTGTTTTTGCACTGCATCTGCCACTTTCTCGGCTAACACAGGAGACGGTGTGACCAGAACCACTTGAGAATCTGGGCCATGTTCCGCTTGGCTTAGAAGGTCGGCAGCAACGAAATCTGCATCCGCGTCTTCATCAGCAATCACCAGTACTTCTGATGGACCCGCTGGCATATCAATCGCGGCACCTTGGTGATCATTACTGACCTGACGCTTAGCTTCTGTCACGAAGCGTTGCCTGGGCCGAAAATCTTGTCAACTTTGCAGACCGTCTCTGTGCCGTAAGCCATCGCTGCGACCGCTTGTGCACCGCCGAGGTTATATACCTGATCGATACCGCAAAGCTTGGCAACGTAGAGAATTTCATCGGCAATCGGTGGAGGAGAACACAGCACGACTTTACGGCAGCCCGCGATTTGAGACGGTACGCCCAGCATCAATACGGTCGACGGAAGTGGCGCGCTGCCACCCGGGATATATAAACCCACACGATTGATTGGGCGAGTCACCAATTCACACACCACGCCTGGCATGGTTTCTACCGTAAGAGGCTCAGGCTTTTGCGCTTTGTGGAAACAAGCGATGTTGTCATAGGCTTGCTTCAGTGCGGTTTTAATTTCATCGCCGAGGCGAGATTCTGCAGCATCGATTTCTTCCTGAGAAACACGGATGTTCTCTGGGACGACTTTATCGAACTTTTCGGTCAACGCTTTCAGTGCCGCATCACCACCTGTACGAACATCATTGATCACTGACGTCACCGCTTCTGTGATTGATGCGCTCTCGGAGATAGCAGGGCGTTCTAACGCTTTTTCCTGCTGCTGTTCACTGAGCGATTTCCAAACCACCGTTTTCATGGCTTACTCCATCATCTTCTCAATTGGCAGTACCAGAATGGAACTTGCACCCAAGGCTTTGAGTTTTTCCATTGTTTCCCAGAACAGGTTTTCGGTGCTGACCAGATGTACGGCAACACGTTGTTTATCGTGCGCCAAAGGCAGGATGGTTGGGTCTTCCGCACCTGGAAGCAGTTCAACCACTTTCTCCAGAGTCTCACTTGGTGCATGAAGCATGATGTACTTTGATTCTTTCGCTTGGATCACGCCATTGATGCGAGTCAGAAGACGGTCAATCAGTTCCGCTTTGTCTTGCTCGAATTCGCCAGTGCGTTGGATAAGTACCGCTTTAGAACGGAAGATGACTTCAGCTTCTTTCAGGCCATTCGCTTCGAGCGTGGCACCGGTTGATACCAAGTCACAGATAGCGTCAGCAAGACCAGCGCGAGGTGCAACTTCTACCGAGCCATTCAGCATACAGGTGCTGAATTTTACGTCTTTCTGATCAAGATAAGCTTTAAGGATATTTGGGTAGGTGGTGGCAATACGTTTGCCAGCCAAATCTTGAGGCCGTTGTACTCAAGGCCTTTTTCAACTGCCACTGAAAGGCGACAGCCACCGAAGTCTAAACGGCGAAGTTTATTGAACTCGCTTGGTTCGCCCAGCGCAACACGCTCCAGTCGAACTTCTTCCAGTTCGTTTTCGCCAATCACACCAAGGTCAACAACCCCGTCCATGATAAGACCTGGAATGTCGTCATCACGAACCAGCAGAAGGTCGATTGGCATGTTTTCGGCGTGAACCACCAAACGGTCACCGGAAAAATTGATTTTCACGCCACAACGCTTGAGCAGTTCTTGACACTCTTTTGCGAGACGGCCTTTTTTCTGAATGGCAATTCTTAGACGTTCTGTTTGCATGATCTATTCCCTGTATCTTTTCGCTCTGTCGGTGTCCTCAATCCTCGGAACCTAAGCGCAATTTTTAAAATCCTAAAAAGTAAAAACCCCCGGAAGGTGCTCTTCCGGGGGTCTGAAACTTGTGTTCGCTTTACTGACCGTGGAAGAACTTTCCTCGTCTTCCAGTCGAAACCAACTCTCCCGAAAGACTACTCAGGATGGTGATGGTGATGAATGGTCATTAGCGATTGCTGCATACTACTATCTCTTTCCGTGATTCAATGTTGCAGGACGTTTTAACGTCTACTTGGTAATCACACTAACAAACTCACTAAATATTGCAACAAGTAATTTGGGGATTTTGCCATTTAGCGGTGCTGTTAACACGGAGCCTTGAAAAGTCGATATTTAGTCGACAATTGAGAGGAAAATGATGACCGATTGGTGTCGGTGTTATGGAGAAAAAATGGCAAGCGAAGGTGGGGAAGTGCGAGTAAATCGCTGTCCCAATGTCTGGTTGTCAGACGTAGATATCCAGCAGACTGTTTTTTTTCTTTTTTGATTCTGAAGGCGAGGACTCTTGCTCGGTCTCTTCGCGCTCTTCTTCATCAACGATTTTTTGCTGCTGTTGTTTTGCTTTGTCTTGCTTCAGCACCGTGTGCACCTTTCGGGGCGATAGGTCTGAAAGTTTGGGGAACCAAGTCATTGTCATACCTCATGATCTGTTCCCCTATGCTATCGGCTAAAAAGTAAACTTCTTGAGCGTTTTTTAACCGCAGCACTTTTTGTGCTTTTTACCGCTTCCACAAGGGCATGGGTCATTACGACCTACTTTGTCGGCTTTCGGGTATTCACCGTCAATGTAAAACCAAAGGTTTTTACCGTCTTTTTCTTCATTGAGGAAGCGGGACTTTTCGTGCAAGCAATATTGGTTACCGCCGTCTTTGTAATGCGCCTTGAACTCAACAAAGCCTTGTTTACCGTTGGCGTCTACAGAGCTATTGAGAACCTGTAGCATCAGCCATTCACTGTTGATGGAATCTGCGATGGCATCTCTGTGCTGTTCTGCACCGCAAGATGGGTGATACGTGTTAACGACGTAATCCACCAAACCTTTGACGTGTGCGCTGTAACGGGAGCGCATTAGCTTTTCAGGGTGATCGGCTTTTGCATGATCAAGATGGATAGGCTCACAGCACTGGCTGTATGGCGTTTGGCTGCCACATGGGCAAAGAGTTGATGTCATGAAAATAGACGCCGAATTAGTTAAAAATCGCGCCTATTTTCTGAATCGTTCTGCGTGTAGTCAAGTTGGGAAGTGCACTAAAACGTTCGTAAATACCAGTCGTATTCGAGCGTGGTAATGTGCTGTTCGAACTCTTCCAACTCTTTTTCTTTGCAGGTGACGAACACATCGATGAAATCAGTACCGAGGTACTGTCGAAGAACGTCAGAATCGCTCAGCTCTCGCAGCGCATCACGAAGGTTATTAGGCAATGGTGTATTTGGCACATCGTAGGCATTCCCAACAATTTCTGCTGGTGGCTCAATTTTATTGTCAATGCCATGCATGATGGCGGCTAAAAATGCACTCATCATAAGGTAAGGATTGGCATCGGTTCCCGCCACTCGATGCTCAATTCGGGTCGCTTGAGGTACATCTCCCGGAATACGTAGCGCAGTGGTGCGGTTTTCGACCCCCCAAGTTGCAGCATTCGGCACATAAAAATCCGGGCTAAAACGGCGGTACGAATTAATGTTTGGGCACAGTATGGCAAGGTATTGCGGCATCAATGCGAGCAAACCACCAAGTGCATATTTCAGTGTTTCCGTCAGTTCGCCGAGCTGCTTAGGCTCAAATACATTGTTGCCATCGTCATCGAGCAAGCTGATATGAAGGTGCATACCATTACCGGCTTGGTCGGCATACGGCTTCGCCATAAAGGTCACATCATATTCGTGGTTGTGCGCCACCTGCTTGATAACGCGGCGCAACATTAGCGCATGATCACAAGACGCGAGAGCGTCGTCGGTATGCTTGAGGTTGATTTCAAACTGACCTGGGGCAGATTCAGCAACGATGGTATCCGCGGGAAGGTTTTGCTCGCGTGCCGCATCGATGATTTCTGTCAAAAGATCCGCGTATTCGTCCAAATCATCAAGGGAATAGACTTGGGTGTTCTCTGGGCGTTTGCCTGTAACTGGCGAAATGGGTGGCAAAGGGGCTTTGTCCGATCCTTTGGCATCAATCAGGTAGAACTCCAACTCGAAAGCCGAAACGGGAGTAAGCCCACGCGCTTTCATTTGCCTGAGTTGCCGACGAAGGATCATTCTTGGATCGCCGAAAAATGGCGTTTCGGGATTCTCGTACATTTCAAGAGTGAGCTGTGCAATGGAGCGTTTTTGCCAAGGCTGGCGAGTGAGAGAGCCTGCGACAGGGAAACAGATGGCGTCAGATTCGCCAATTTCCAAACCCAATCCGGTTTCTTCGACGGGCGTGCCTTTGATGTTCATGCCGTAAATAGAGATAGGCAGTGCGATGCCTTGTTCGTATGCCTTTATCAGCTTGTCTTTTTCAACGCGTTTGCCTCGGACAATGCCGTTCATGTCCAGTAGCAAGAGGTCGACAAACTCCACATCTGGGTTCTGCGCGAGAAACCGTATGGCTTCTTCGACGTCAGGCAAATTGGCGTCCGCAGAGGTAAACATTTCCCTGTCTGTTTGATATCGCATGCATCACCTACCTGGGTGTAAATTATATCAATCACTCCGAGCGATAACTCTGAGTGAATAGTAAACCGCCTATCTTGTCAACTGAGATGCTCGTCACGCTTTGCCTCTTTTGGCTTCAAATCAATGCGATAAAGCCTTGGGAATTGGCCTGTTACCAATGTTAAGAAAATGTTTGATAATTTATTTGGAAGTGTTGAATAGCTCACTTGCGTCATTTATTTTTAACGTGTAGCGTGTGAAAAAATGAACGCTCTGTTCAATTTGGTTCTCACGCCTTATGGATAGCCAGAGCGTTAGATGGACATAAAGTCGAGGTGTTTATGCCGCAGTCCGTGATGCCAATCGTCGGTGTTACAGCGTGTACCAGCCAGCTTGGCCTGCATCCCTTTCATATTGCAGGGGACAAGTATGTGCGAAGCGTTGTGACAGGTGCGGGTTGTTGTCCTGTGGTGATCCCTGCTTTGGCGGAAGCACTGCCCATGGATAGGCTGTTATCGACACTCGACGGGGTGATGTTCACGGGCTCACCGTCAAACATTGAGCCTCACCACTATGCGGGCGATGCGAGTGATCCCGATACTCACCATGATCCGTCCCGCGATGCCACCACACTTCCTTTAATGAAACGCGCTATCGAGCTGGACATTCCTGTCCTTGCCATTTGTCGTGGATTTCAAGAAATGAACGTGGTGTTTGGCGGCACGCTGCACCAAAAACTTCACGAAGTGGGCGGGTTCATTGAACACCGCGAAGACAAGACGGCATCGGTCGAGGTGCAATACGGTCTTTCTCACACCATTCACATTGAACCGGGGGGCGTGCTCTGCGAGGCGTGGGGCCCTTCCTCTGCTGATGTTAATTCTGTTCATACTCAGGGCATTGACAGATTAGGCACGGGGTTGCGGCCAGAAGCGTACGCCCCAGATGGCCTCATTGAAGCCGTCTCAGTCATAAATGCTAAACATTTTGCTTTAGGGGTTCAGTGGCATCCTGAGTGGGAGGTCACAAAAAATCCTTTTTATTCAGCTATCTTCGAAGTATTCGGAAACGCTTGCAGGCTGAAAGCAAAGGAACGTGAGAAAGACTATGAACAAGCTTAAGAAGTGGTTAAAGGACAACGAAATCACCGAGGTGGAGTGTGTCGTGAGCGACCTGTCTGGGATTGCTCGCGGAAAAATTGCACCTGTCGACAAATTCCTTCATGAGGGGGAGATGCGTCTTCCTGAGAGCGTTTTGCTCCAAACCGTTACCGGCGATTATGTCGATGACGATCTCTACTATGCGTTGTTGGATGAAGCGGACATCGACTTTATCTGCAAGCCAGACGAGGATGCGGTGTATCTGCTGCCTTGGACCATCGAAAAAACGGCGCAAATTATTCACGACACGTTCGACAAGATGGGAAACCCTATCGAACTCACGCCAAGAAACGTGTTGAAAAAAGTCCTCAAACTCTACGAAGAAAAGAACTGGAAGCCAGTTGTTGCACCTGAGATGGAATTCTATCTCACCGCGCGTTGTGAAGATCCTGATTTGCCCCTTGAGCCGCCGATTGGACGTTCAGGGCGCGTAGAGACGGGTCGTCAGTCTTTCTCCATTGATGCCGCCAACGAATTCGATCCGCTGTTCGAAGATATGTACGAATGGTGTGAAACGCAGGGGCTGGCGATTGATACCTTGATTCATGAAGAAGGTGTCGCCCAGATGGAAATTAACTTCCGCCATGGCGATCCACTGGTGCTTGCTGACCAAGTATTTGTGTTTAAGCGCACGCTTCGAGAAGCGGCATTGAAGCACAAGGTCGTGGCGACCTTCATGTCTAAACCCATTACCGATGAGCCTGGCAGTGCTATGCACCTTCACCAAAGCATTGTGGACACGGGTACTGGAAAGAACGTGTTTACCAATGACGATGGCACCAGTTCTTCACTCTTCTATGGTCACATTGCGGGACTACAGCAATTCATTCCTCAAATGCTGCCGATGTTCGCACCGAACGTGAATTCATTTCGTCGATTCCTGCCAGATACGTCGGCGCCCGTAAACGTGGAATGGGGCGAGGAAAACCGCACCTGTGGCCTTCGCGTGCCAAGCTGTTCACCACAAGCCCGACGTGTAGAAAACCGATTGCCGGGTGCTGACGCCAATCCATACATTGCCATTGCTGCGAGTTTGCTCTGCGGCTATATCGGCATGGTGGAAGAGTTGAAACCTACGCCGCCAGCGCAAGGTAGGAACTATGAGCTTCGCAGTCCCGCGCTGCCTTACACCTTAGAGAATGCGTTGGAACGAATGGAAGATTGTGACGAGGTGGCCGAATACTTGGGTGAATCATTTGCCCGCGGTTACATCGCCGTGAAGCGTAAAGAACAGGAGAATTTCAAACGAGTAATCAGCTCGTGGGAACGCGAGTTCCTGTTGCTGACAGTGTAATGGGGGACAACCAACAGGTTGCCAGTTAATCACGTACAAGGATGTGGGAGGCGATATGACTCACGCCGCGCAAAATCTGGATACACGATCTCTACAAGCTATCGACAATGCACATTATCTGCACCCGTTTAGCGATCATAAATCGCTGAGAGAAAAGGGGGCACGCATGATAGTGCGGGCGGAAGGCGTGTACATCTGGGACAGCGACGGCAACCGCATTCTTGATGGTATGGCAGGCCTTTGGTGCACCAACATTGGCTATGGGGAAAAACGCCTCGCTGATGCGGCTTATCGCCAAATGATGGAACTACCTTATTACAACAGCTTCTTCCAATGTGCACACCCGCCTGTGGTGGCGTTGGCGAAAGAAATCGCTGCGCTCGCCCCTGATCATATGAACCAAGTGTTCTTCACCGGTTCGGGGTCTGAGTCAAATGACACTGTCCTTCGCATGGTCCGCCACTATTGGTCGCTGAAAGGCCAACCTGAAAAATTCACCATTATTGGTCGCCATAATGGCTATCACGGTTCGACCGTCGCAGGTGCGAGCCTCGGCGGCATGAAAGCCATGCACAAACAAGGTGGCCTGCCAATTCCGGGTATTCACCACATCCCGCAGCCTTATTGGTTCGGGGAAGGTGGCGATCTGTCTCCTGAGGACTTTGGCATTAAAGCCGCGCAAGAGCTCGAAAAAGCGATTCTCGATATCGGTGAAGACAAGGTTGCGGCCTTTATCGCCGAACCGATCCAAGGTGCAGGTGGGGTAGTGATTCCGCCTTCAACCTACTGGCCTGAAATTAATCGAATCCTCGCAAAATACGACATCTTGATGATTGCCGATGAAGTGATTTGTGGCTTTGGCCGAACGGGTGAATGGTTTGGTAGCCAATACTACGGCATCAAACCCGACTTTATGCCGATCGCGAAAGGCATGACCTCTGGTTACATGCCAATGGGGGGCGTGATTGTCAGTGACAGGGTCGCGAATGCGTTTGAAGAAGAAGGGGGCGATTTCAACCACGGCTATACCTATTCGGGGCATCCCGTGGCAGCCGCTGTTGCTCTTGAGAACCTCAAAGTGATCAAAGAGAAAAATCTCGTCCAATATGTAAAAGAAGATATTGGCCCTTACTTGCAGAGCAAGTGGCAAACCCTCGCTGAACACCCACTGGTGGGTGAAGCGCGCGGAGTAGGATTGGTCGCTGCAATTGAATTGGTGAAAGACAAAGCGACGCGGACAAGGTTTGACGAGGACGTGGGTATCGGTGTGATTTGCCGAGACCTCAGCGTCGAAAATGGATTGGTGCTTCGCGCCTGTGGCGACACCATGATCATCAGCCCGCCGCTGGTGATTAACCACGAAGAAGTGGATGAGTTAATTGAGAAAGCCTGGTTGGCATTGGATTTGACGCTATCGCATTTGCAGGCTCAAGGCGTCGTCTAACGACACGTTTGACGGCGACATCAAGGTTCATAGCGCTGATGCGTCACCGCATCAGCAAACCATCAACACTGGCCCTAAACGTGGTCAGGTGAGGAGCTAACTCCGAAAAGGAAAGAACCCAAAGGAGAGAACATGAAGATGGCAATCCGACTCAAGGTTACTGCAACTGTGCTTGCAGGCTTGATGGTTTCAACTGGGCTTCACGCAGAAGAAATCCTTCGTATTTACAATTGGAGCGATTACATCGCCGAAGATACGATTGAAAACTTCGAAAAAGAAACGGGCATCAAAGTCACCTACGATGTCTATGACAGTAACGACGTACTGGAAGCAAAACTGCTTTCAGGTAACTCAGGTTATGACCTTGTCGTGCCGTCGAACAACTTCCTTGCTAAACAAATTAAGGCAGGTGCTTTCCAGCCACTGGACAAGAGCCTTCTCACCAACAGTGGCAACCTTGATCCTAAGCTGATGCAGCGCTTGGAAATGGCCGATCCGGGTAACCAATATGCGATCCCTTACATGTGGGGCACCAACGGCATTGGTTACAACGTTGATAAAATCAAAGAGCGCCTGGGTGATGACATTCCAGAGAACAAACTGGATCTTCTGCTCGATCCCAAATACGCGGCCAAGCTGAAAGACTGTGGCATTGCGATTGTAGATTCAGCGGATGAAGTGATGCCGCAAGTGCTGCAATACATTGGGCATGATCCAAACTCCACCAAGAAAAGCGATTACAAAGAAGCAGGTGAAGCGCTGGCTAAAATCCGCCCCTACGTGACCTATTTCCATTCGTCGCGCTACATCACCGACCTTGCTAACGGTGATATTTGCCTTGCTTACGGATTCTCTGGTGACATTTTCCAAGCCGCATATCGTGCAGAAGAAGCAGGTAACGGACAAGTCATTGACTATTCCATTCCGAGTAAGGGCGCACAGCTCTGGTTCGACATGATGGCAATTCCTGCTGATGCGAAAAACGCGAAAAATGCGCATGCCTTTATGAACTACATCCTGCGCCCGGAAGTTATCGCACCCATAACTGATTACGTGGCGTACGCCAATCCAAACCCAGCCTCGAATAAGCTGGTGGATCCAGAGGTACTCAACAACCCTTCCATTTACCCTTCACAAGAGGTGATGGCGAAACTGTTCGTCTCTGAAGTTTTGCCACTCAAGATCAGCCGATTGTCGAACCGAACCTGGACGCGCATGAAAACCGGCCAGTAAGGCGAAAAGGGGACGGCCTATCGTAGGCCTTCCCCTGCAATCACAGTCTGAGTAGTAACAGGGAGGAACGGGGTGTGACCAATCCACTGACTGCTGGAAACGGCAAAGCAGCGCAAGAGCTGTTAAAAATCGATCGCGTCAGCAAGCTGTTTGGTGATGTACGCGCGGTTGATGACGTATCGCTGACCATTGAGCAAGGGGAGATTTTCTCACTGCTTGGTGGTTCGGGTTCTGGGAAATCAACTTTGCTTCGCATGTTGGCAGGGTTCGAAAAACCTTCAAGCGGCCGCATCTATCTCGATGGTGAAGACATCACGGATATGCCGCCATACGACCGCCCGATCAACATGATGTTCCAGTCCTACGCGTTGTTCCCTCATATGACGGTGGCGCAAAACATTGCATTTGGCCTCAAGCAAGACAAGCTGAAAAAAGCTGAAATCGAAGAGCGTGTCAGTGAAATGCTGCGATTGGTGCATATGGAGCAATATGCCAAGCGCAAGCCTCACCAGCTTTCTGGTGGTCAGCGTCAACGTGTCGCACTAGCCCGTTCGTTGGCCAAACGCCCGAAACTCCTTTTGCTTGATGAACCCATGGGGGCGCTGGATAAAAAACTTCGAAATCAGATGCAACTTGAAGTCGTGGACATCCTTGAACGCGTTGGCGTGACCTGTGTGATGGTGACGCATGATCAGGAAGAAGCTATGACAATGGCTGGCCGCATCGCAATCATGCACGAAGGCTGGATAGCGCAAACCGGCACACCAACTGATATCTACGAAAGTCCAAACAGCAGAATGATCGCCGAATTCATTGGATCGGTGAACCTGTTTGAAGGTGAGATTGTGGTGGACGAAACGGACCACTGCATCATTGAATCGCACGAAACCGCCAAGCCAATTTACGTGGGGCACGGCGTGGATACCAACGTCGAAGAAAAGAAAGTCTGGCTGGCACTCCGGCCAGAAAAAGCCCTGCTGTCACGCGAAGAACCGGCGGAAGACTACAACTGGTCAAAGGGCATTGTTCACGACATTGCCTACCTTGGCGGTACCTCGGTGTACTACGTCAAACTGCCAAGCAATAAAGTTGTCATGTGCAGCATGGCGAACATCTCGCGCCGCCAAGAACGCCCTACCTGGGATGATGAAGTGTATATCAGCTGGGAGGCCACCAGTGGTGTGGTATTGCGCGTATGACAGTATCAACAAAACCCAAATCGACAACCTCTGATTTGATCAAAGTGCCCCACAAAAGCCGCATACTGTTTCCGAAAGGGCGGTACATCACCATGGGGATCCCTTACCTTTGGTTGTCGCTGTTTTTTGCCGTTCCTTTCCTGATTGTTTTTAAAATCAGCTTCTCCATGGCGGCGTTGGCCATTCCACCCTACGAAGCATCATCGAATACGTGGATGAAGTCATTGAGATATCGCTGAACCTTGAAAACTACCTGCGTATTCTCGATGACGACCTTTACTACCTCGCGTATTTAAGCTCACTGAAGATAGCCTTCATTTCGACCTTGGGTTGTTTGTTCCTCGGGTATCCGATGGCCTACGCCATCGCCCGTGCGCCCGTTAAAATGCAAACCGTCCTATTGCTACTCATCATGCTGCCATCATGGACTTCTTTTCTTATTCGCGTTTATGCATGGATGGGGCTGCTGAGTAATACGGGAATTATTAATAACACCTTGATGTGGATTGGCATCATCTCCGAACCGATTCAGATATTGAACACCAATGTCGCCGTGTATATCGGCATTGTGTATACCTATTTACCCTTTATGGTGCTGCCACTTTACGCCAACTTGGTGAAGCTCGACGGCACCTTGCTGGAAGCAGCCTCCGATTTGGGCTCACGTAACTTCAACACCTTTTGGTCGGTGACGTTGCCACTGTCAAAAGGCGGGATTATCGCGGGTTCAATGTTGGTGTTTATCCCTGTGGTCGGGGAGGTGGTGATCCCAGAGCTTTTGGGTGGCCCTGAAACCCTGATGATTGGGAAAGTGTTGTGGCAAGAGTTCTTCAATAATCGCGATTGGCCTGTGGCCTCGGCATTGGCGATCGTCATGCTGCTGTTGCTCATCATCCCCATCACGCTGTTCCACCACTATCAATCCAAGGATATGGAGGCTGACCGATGAAACGCTGGCAATTTTCGACGGTCATGCTTTGGGTAGGGTTGGTCTTCCTCTACCTACCCATGCTGATCCTGATTATCTACTCGTTCAACGCGTCCAAGTTGGTCACAGTTTGGGGCGGCTTTTCAGCCAAATGGTATGGCGAGTTGTTCAAAGACGAACAAATCCTCCAAGCCGTATGGACGAGTTTGCGCATCGCCTTTTACAGCTCAACCATGGCGGTGATTATCGGCACCTTGGCTGCCTTTGTCATGACGCGGTTTCGCCGTTCATGGGGCAGGCTAACGCTCTCAAACATGATCACAGCACCCTTGGTCATGCCCGACGTCATCATCGGCCTTTCGCTCTTGCTGCTCTTTGTGCAAATGGGCGAATTATTTGGTTGGCCGGCAGAGCGAGGCATGACAACGGTGTGGATTGCGCACTCTACCTTCTGCGCCGCCTATGTCGCCGTGGTGGTGTCTTCGCGGCTACGAGAGTTGGACTTTTCTATTGAAGAAGCGGGTATGGATTTGGGTGCCACGCCTTTCAAAGTTTTCTTTGTGATCACCATGCCCATGATTGCGCCCGCTCTCATCGCAGGTTGGTTGTTGAGTTTTAGCTTGTCATTGGATGATTTAGTCATCGCGAGCTTCGTATCAGGCCCAGGTTCAACGACCTTGCCTATGGTGGTCTTTTCCTCAGTGAGACTCGGTGTGTCGCCGAAAATCAATGCGTTGGCAACCCTCATCATTTTGGTGGTCTCCCTGTTTGCATTCTTGTCTTGGTATATCGCCAAGCGCGCAGAGCAAAAGTCGCTAGAGGAAATGAAGCGGCTGAAGCAGGAAGCGGAACACGTTTAATCAAGGTTGTAGTAATCAAAACAGCATAAATTAGGACGGAATCATTATGTTGGAACAAACAGAATCCATTGCGTTGCAGCAACCCAGACAGGCGACTCAATCTGACCATGCGCCGTCCTATTATGCTGCGTCTGCCAATCCCTCTCCGGCAAGAGAAACGCTGAAAGAGGACATCACCACTGACGTTTGTATCATAGGTGCGGGTTACACGGGTTTGTCGTCAGCACTCCATTTGTTGGAAGCAGGCTTCAATGTAGTCGTGCTAGAAGCGGCCAAAGTCGGATGGGGCGCGTCTGGTCGTAACGGCGGGCAAATCGTGAACAGCTACAGCCGTGATATCGACGTGATTGAAAAGACGGTTGGTAAAGACAAGGTGGCATTGTTCGGTGAGATGGCGTTCGAAGGTGGCAAGATTATTCGAGAGCGCGTTGAGAAATACAACATCCAATGTGACCTCAAAGATGGCGGAATCTTCGCAGCACTAAACGATAAGCAAATTAAAGAACTTGAACACCAAAAAGCCCTTTGGGAACGATACGGCAACGACCAACTTGAATTGCTGTCAGCCAGCGATATTCGCGGTATGGTGGATACGGAATCCTACGTTGGTGGATTGCTCGATAAAAGCGGTGGGCACATTCACCCGCTTAATCTTGCGTTGGGAGAAGCCGCTGCCGTTGAGAGCTTAGGTGGAAAGATTTACGAACATTCGGCTGCCGTCAGCATTCAGCGCGGCGAACCTGCTGTAGTGCAAACCGCAGAAGGCTCTGTGACTGCGGCGTTCTTGATTGTTGCGGGTAATGCGTATCTCGGTGGTTTGATGCCAGAACTACAAGCCAAATCAATGCCCTGTGGCACGCAAGTGGTCACGACCGAGCCGTTGTCAGAGGACTTGGCGGCAAGCTTGTTGCCCCAAGACTATTGCGTCGAAGACTGCAATTACCTGCTGGATTACTTCCGTCTTTCTGGGGACAAACGGCTTATCTACGGTGGCGGTGTGGTTTACGGTGCACGCGACCCAGAAAATATCGAAGCGATTATTCGCCCGAAAATGCTCAAAACGTTTCCGCAACTGGCTAACGTGAAGATCGATTATTGTTGGACCGGGAATTTCTTGATGACCTTGTCCCGCTTGCCTCAAGTAGGGCGTATCGGCAGCAATATCTATTACTCACAAGGGTGCAGTGGACACGGTGTCACCTACACCCATTTGGCGGGACGATTGATGTCGGAGGTCTTACGCGGACAGGCAGAAAGGTTTGACGCTTTTGCCAGTTTGCCACATCTTCCGTTCCCCGGCGGACACATGTTCAGTGTGCCGTTTTCAGCGTTAGGGGCTTGGTATTACACAGTGCGGGATAAATTGGGTATCTAATGGAATGAAAAAGCGTCCGAAAGGACGCTTTTTTCAGAAATTCGCGGGTGTCGTTGCGCTGAATAAGCGGCAAGTCGCATCAAACGGGTTGGCGAATTTGTGCGGTTTGTTACTGTCGAAGTAGTAGCTGTCGCCTTCTTCCAGCACAAACACGTCTTCACCAACGGTAAGCTCCAAACGACCTTCGATCACGATGCCAGATTCTTCACCATCGTGTTGTAGCATGTCATCACCTGAATCTGTGCCCGGTGGGTAAATTTCGGAAAGTACAGAAAGGGCGCGGTTTGGAAACTCTTTACCAACCACTTTCATTGACACGGTTTCAGAACCAATTTCGAGCAAGTCTTCTTGGCGGTAAACCACAGGCGTGGTGTCGCTTTCCGCCATATCCGCAGAGAAGAATTCCACCAGTGACATAGGAATGCCGGACAGCACTTTTTTCAGTGAACTCACAGAAGGACTGACGCTGTTTTTCTCAATCATTGAGATGGTGCTGTTGGTGACACCAGCACGCTTTGCCAGTTCACGTTGAGATAATCCTCGGCTTTTTCGTACGGCCTTTAGATTTGCACCGATATCCAATGTTTCGCTCTCCGTGGCTTAGTGATGACAGCATCACGTGTTAACTGTAATAGATATTGAACATTTCATCCTACTTACCTAGTGCGCTATATCAAGTTTTTTGTCTCTCTTTGCGGGACTCGTAAAAAATAACAAGCAATCATGATGATGCATGGACTTTTTCCTTCCTTGAAAGGAGGGATTGTTTGGGTAATGAAAGTGCAACGTTTATCAGGATTTCATAATAAAAATCGGCAACGTGACCCAGATAAGATATTGATGAAGATGTGTACAATTTATGCTTCACCCCTTTCATGAAAATGCGTTAGTCTTTGTTAATTATATTTTACAAAGGAAGTCGTTATGGGTACGCCTCTTTCGCAATTGCCTCACACGCAGTCTTACTACGCGGCTACGGCCAAGTACCCACAACGCTATCCTGAACTCTCAGAGGCGGTGACGGTCGATGTGTGTATCGTCGGGGGTGGTCTCAGCGGTGTAAACGCAGCGATTGAACTGGCAAAAAAAGGCTTTTCTGTTGCGTTGCTCGAAGCCAACAAGATCGGTTGGGGCGCGTCAGGCCGTAATGGTGGTGAGCTCATTCGTGGCATCGGGCATGGCATTGAACAATTCACTAATCAGATTGGGCGCGAAGGCGTGGATGCCATCAACCAAATGGGCGTAGAAGCGGTGCAGATCGTCAAAGATCGCGTTGATGAATTTAACATCGATTGCGATCTTGTGATGGGCTACTGCGATCTCGCGCTAAAGCCCTCCCACATGAAAGAGCTACAGGACGATTTCGACGATCTCACGGAAAACGCTATCCCCATGAAATACGTATGCTTGATAAGTCAGGACTTGCCGAGGTTATCGGCTCTGAACGCTATATCGGTGGCATGTTGGACATGGGCAGCGGTCACTTACACCCCTTGAATCTTGTAGCAGGTGAAGCCGTTGCTGCGGCTGGACTGGGTGTTCAATTGTTTGAAGACAGCCCAGCCATTGAAATACAAAAAGGCACCAAACCCTTAGTGAAAACGCCAAAAGGCAGGTGACATGCAGTTACTTATTGCTGGCAGGTAATGCCTACATCGGGCATAAGCTCGAGCCGTATATCGGCGGGAAAGTCTTGCCTGCGGGCAGTTATATCATCGCGACCGAACCGCTGACTGACGAGCAAGTCGCAAGCACCATTCCAAAGAACATGTCTTTCGCCGACCTGAGTATCGCGTTGGACTACTACCATCTTTCCGGTGACAACCGCCTGTTGTTTGGTGGTTTGTGTACCTATTCCGGCAAAGACCCTCGTGACATTACTGCTGCTCTACTGCCTAACCTTGAACGCGTATTCCCGCAGTTAATAGGCTTGAACATCGACTTTGAATGGGGCGGAATGATCGGCATTGGTGCGAACCGTCTGCCTCAGATTGGCAGTTTGCCTGATGCGCCAAACATCTTTTTTGCGCAGGCGTATTCGGGGCATGGCCTCAATGCCACTCACATGGCCGGCCGAGTCATTGCTGAAGCCATTTCAGGCACCGCCGAGCGCTTTGATGTGTTCGCCAAGGTCAAACACATGACGTTCCCCGGTGGCCCGCTTTTGCGCTCCCCGCTGTTAGCCATCGGCATGACTTACTACCGCGTTATGGAAGCGTTGCAATAAATCGCGCATTTCAATTTCGTTGAATTCTGCATCTTCAAGTTAATGGGCAAGGCGTCTCAAGCATAAGCGAGAGACGCGCTGTCATACTTTTCTCGTTATCCGGTCTTCTCCTTCGCATCTAGTCTGTAAGAGTGGACAAATAAGGAGAATAAAGATGGCAGGAAAGCGCGCAAAAATAACATTTCAAAGTGGTGGGAATATCTTGGCGGGCATGCTTGAAACGCCTGAACATGCTGCGCGAGGGTATGCACTGTTTGCCCACTGTTTTACCTGCGGTAAAGATGTTGCCGCAGCGTCTCGGATTTCTAGAGCCTTAGTGAATATCGGCTTCGCAGTGTTCCGCTTTGACTTTACTGGTCTTGGTGGCAGTGATGGTGATTTTGCCAACACTAACTTCTCCTCAAATGTCGATGATTTGGTATCGGCGGCAGATTTCTTGCGTGAGAACTATGAAGCCCCGTTATTGCTAATCGGACACAGTTTGGGGGGACGAGCTGTGCTGTCGGCTGCGCATCGTATTCCTGAAATATCGGCCGTTGCGACCATAGGTGCGCCAGCAGACGCTGAACATGTTGCCAAGCAATTTGCTGCCCATGTCGAGGCAATTGACGCGACTGGCGAGGCCGAGGTGAGCCTTGCAGGTCGACCGTTTACCATCAAAAAGCAGTTTCTGGATGATATCCGTGAAGAGAATGACGATATCGAATCACTTCGCGTCCCGCTGTTGGTGATGCATTCTCCCATCGATAACATTGTGTCTATTCGTGAAGCCGAGAAAATCTACCTTCGCGCTAAACATCCCAAAAGCTTTGTTACCTTGGATACTGCCGATCACCTGCTGACCAACAAAGACGATGCCACCTATGTGGCGGAACTGATTGCGGCCTGGTCACATCGCTACATCGACAAAGCGGCACCGGTGAAAGAAGCCAAAGAAGGGGTGAAGCGTGGGGAAGTGCTGGTGCATGAGCACAACAAGCAATTTACCCGCACCATTCAAACAGACCACCACCAATGGTTTGCTGATGAACCAGTTGATTACAGCGGTGACAACTTAGGACCAGATCCATACGAGCATGTGCTTGCCGGCTTGGGGGCGTGTACGTCCATGACGCTTCGCATGTATGCCAATCGAAAAAAACTGAACTTAGATGACGTCAAAGTGACACTGTCTCATAGTCGGCAGCACGGCGATGACTGTGAGCATTGTGATGAAGACCATGCGAAAGTCGAAGTGCTCGCAAGAGAGATCGAGTTGTTTGGTGATTTGACGGACGAAGAGCGTCAGCGTTTGTTAGAAATTGCGGATAAATGCCCGGTACACAAAACCTTGGAGGGGAAAGTGGTCATCACGACCAAACTCAAGGGCTGATATACCCAAACAACTTGAAGATGCAGGATTCAACTCGCCCAAAGAGAGGGCTTCAATGCACCCACTTCTTCGTTAAATTCCACGGAAATAGAATAACTATTCCTCGCGAAATTTGCCTCGAATTGAGTGCATTGATGACCTCTGAACTCCAGCAGCTTCAGGTCGTTTGGGTATAAAACAAACATTAACGCCCCAATTGGGGCGTTAATTTTATCTAGGAAGCTTTCTCGCTACAGTGCAATCCAGGTCGCTTTCACTTCGGTGTACTTTTCAAAAGCATGCAGAGACTTGTCTCTACCATTACCTGACTGTTTATAACCGCCAAACGGTGCGGTCATGTCACCGCCGTCATAGTGATTAATCCACACCATCCCCGTTTTCAGCGCTTTCGCAGTCTTGTGCGCTTTGCTGATGTCTGATGTCCAAACGGCAGAGGCGAGACCATAGTCAGTGTCGTTGGCAATCGCGATCGCCTCTTCTAGAGAATTGAAGGTGATAACAGACAAAACGGGACCAAAAATCTCTTCCTGGGCAATGGTCATTTCATTGTTCACATTATCGAACACGGTGGGCGCAACAAACAGCCCTCCCGTTTCTTCCATGATTTGCTTGCCGCCACAAAGCAGCGCAGCACCAGCCGCTTGCCCTTTTTCGACATAGGAAAGAACAGTTTCAAGCTGCTGTTGATCCACCATGGCACCGACTTGAGTTTCAGGGTCGAGCGGATGCCCGGGTTGCCAAGTACGTAGTGCTTCCACGACTTTGGAGACAAAGACGTTCTTGATGGAGGCTTCGACCAACAAGCGTGAGCCCGCGGTACAGACTTCCCCTTGGTTAAAGGCGATGGCGGAAGCGGCGGCTTCGGCTGCGGCATCTAAATCCGGCGCATCTTCAAACACGATGTTTGGGCTCTTGCCGCCTGCTTCGAGCCACACGCGCTTCATGTTGGACTCGCCAGCGTAAATCATCAGTTGTTTGGCGATGCGTGTTGAGCCAGTGAACACTAAGGTATCCACGTCCATATGTAAGGCGAGCGATTTGCTACTGTGTGCCCAAAGCCTGGAAGTACGTTCAACACCCCTTTAGGCATGCCAGCGTCCAGAGCCAATTGACCCAGCTTGATAGCGGTTAAGGGAGATTTTTCTGAGGGTTTAAGAATGACCGAATTACCAGCCGCCAAAGCAGGACCAAGCTTCCAGCACGCCATCAGCATTGGGAAGTTCCACGGCACAATTGCAGCGACAACACCGATTGGTTCACGGGTGATCATACCGATTTCATTGTGCGGCGTGGGTGCCAATTCATCGTAGATTTTATCGACTGCTTCGCCTGACCACCGGATTGCACGAGCGGCACCGTAAACATCCACCGCTTTTGAGTAGCGGATAGGTTTACCCATGTCGAGGGTTTCCAGCAACGCGAGTTCATCGCCGTTCTCTTCAATCAGCTCTGCAAAACGGATAACAATTTTTTTTCGCTCGGCAGGGGCCATTTGTGACCAAACACCGCTCTCAAACGTGTTACGGGTACTGATGACAGCCTTGTTGGCATCGGCCAAATCGCAACTGGCCACCTTGGCAAGGAGTCGGCCATCAATCGGGCTTAAACAATCAAATGTGTCACCAGAATCAGCGGCTTGGTATTCACCATCGATAAATGCACGCCCTTCAATTGCCAGAGCTTGCGCCTTCATTTCCCAGTCATTGCGAGACAATCGAGCACTCATAATCATCCATTCCTTTCGTCAGATAAGGTTCATCGCACACGATGTGTTCACTGTGCACCATTTCAAAATATTTTACAATTTCGTAAATTATTCTTTTTATCTTGAACACAGTTTATATACTGTTCATTATATTTGACATGGTGTTGTCCAAACGACAACGTGCAATGAACATTGGCATGTAAGGAAACTTGACTATGGCAGTGCAAAAACCACAGAGCGAAGGGGCGAGTCTCAATAACTTCTGGATGCCGTTTACGGCAAACAGACAATATAAGGCCATGCCACGATTACTCGTCAAAGCCGAGGGAATGTATTACACCGATGTGGAAGGTAACTCGGTGTTGGATTCAACCGCGGGTCTTTGGTGTTGTAATGCGGGTCATAGCCGACCGGAAATCACTGACGCGGTGAGTCGTCAGATTTCGCAACTGGACTATGCACCGACCTTTCAAATGGGGCATCCACTGCCGTTTGAACTTGCTGAGCGATTGGCTGCAATGGCACCGGGCGAATTGAACCGAGTCTTCTTTACCAACTCTGGCTCTGAGTCAGGTGATACGGCATTGAAAATTGCACTGGCTTATCAGCGTGCTCGAGGTCATGCTAATCGCACCATGTTTATTGGGCGTGAACTGGGTTATCACGGAACGGGTTTCGGTGGTATCTCTGTTGGCGGCATGGTGAACAACCGCAAAGCGTTCAACAGCCAACTTCTCCCAAGTGTTGCTCACCTGCCCCATACGCTCGACATTGAGCGCAATGCGTTTTCAAAAGGCTTGCCAGAGCATGGTATTGAAAAAGCGGATTACCTTGAGCACATGATCGCGCAGCATGGCGCAGAAAACATCGCAGCCGTGATGGTAGAGCCCATGTCTGGCTCTGGTGGCGTAGTGCTTCCGCCTGTTGCTATCTAAAACGCCTTCGTGAAATCACCGCGAAACATGACATCTTGCTGATCTTTGATGAAGTGATCACGCATTCGGACGCGTCGGCGATGCGTTTGCGGCCCAGCGTTGGGACGTGGTGCCAGACATCATTACGACGGCGAAAGCCCTGACAAACGGTGCTATTCCAATGGGTGCCGTGATTGTCAGCGAGAAAATTTATGATGCGTGTATGCAAGCACCAGAAGACACCATTGAGCTTTTCCACGGCTATACCTATTCAGGTCATCCTGTAGCGGCTGCTGCTGCGTTAGCAACCATGGACATCTACCGCGATGAAAAGCTGTTCGAGCGAGCGCGAGAAATGGAAGTGGCATGGGAAGATGCGGTGCATTCGCTGGCGAACCTCCCGAATGTGATCGATGTGAGAAACACTGGGCTCATTGCGGGTATTCAGTTTGCACCGAGTGAAAAGGGGATCGGTAAGCGTGGGTATGACGTCTTTACACGCTGTTTCTATGATGGCCTGTTGGTGCGCGCATCGGGTGACATTATTGCGATGTCGCCACCATTGATTGTTGAGCCGAAGCACCTCGACCAAATTGTCACCACGCTGGAAAAAGCGATACGAAATGCCATTTAACGTTTAGGGATGACACCATGACTTCAGTTACACACTTTGTAGATGGAACACACACCGCAGAGAGCGAGCGCAGACAAGCTCTTTATAATCCAGCGACAGGCGAGGTAAGCGGTGAGGTTTCCTTAGCATCTGCCGGAGAAACCGAAGCAGCGATTGCCTCCGCGAAAGCCGCTTTTCATGAGTGGTCTGAAATGTCGCCGCTCCGTCGTGCGCGCGTATTGTTTAAGTTCAAATCGCTGGTGGAAGCGAACATGGACGAGCTGGCAGCACTGATCACCAAAGAGCACGGCAAAGTGCTGGAAGATGCCAAGGGTGAGCTGACACGAGGCCTAGAGGTGGTCGAATTTGCCTGCGGCATTCCTCACTTGCTAAAAGGTGAAATCACGGAGCAGATCGCAACGGGCGTGGACTCCTGGTCACTGAATCAGCCTCTGGGCGTCGTAGCCGGTATTTCGCCGTTCAACTTCCCCGTGATGGTACCCATGTGGATGTTCCCCATCGCCATTGCATGCGGTAATACCTTCATCATGAAACCGTCCGAGAAAGACCCAAGTTCGACCATGCGAATCGCCGAGCTTCTAAAAGAAGCGGGTTTGCCTGATGGCGTGTTTAACGTGGTGAACGGCGATAAAGAAGCAGTGGATGTGCTGCTGACGCATCCTGACGTGCAAGCGGTCAGCTTTGTGGGTTCTACGCCTATCGCGGAATACATCTACAGCACAGCGTCACAACACGGTAAGCGTGTTCAGGCACTGGGCGGTGCGAAAAACCATATGGTCGTGATGCCTGATGCGGATTTGGACCAAGCCGTCGCGGCACTAATGGGCGCAGCGTATGGTTCAGCCGGAGAGCGTTGTATGGCGATATCCGTTGCGGTTGCGGTGGGTAATGTCGCAGATGCGTTGATTGAAAAATTAACGCCAAAAGTCGAAGCATTGCGAGTTGGCAATGGTGTCCTTGAAGGCATGGAAATGGGACCTTTGGTCACCGCGGATCATTTGAAGAAAGTAGAGGGCTATGTCGCTTCGGGTGTTGATGATGGCGCGACACTGGTGGTGGATGGCCGAAATGTCACCGCGGAAGGCGGCGAAGGCTTCTTCCTTGGTGGCTGTTTGTTCGACAATGTGACGCCAGAAATGACGATTTACCGTGACGAGATCTTTGGTCCTGTGCTGTCTGTCGTGCGCGTACCTGACTATGCGACGGCCGTTAAGCTTATCAACGAACATGAATTCGGTAACGGTACAGCTATTTTCACCCAAAACGGCGATGCAGCGCGTCAGTTCTGCCACGAAATCCAAGTGGGGATGGTCGGTGTTAACGTGCCTATTCCTGTTCCGATGGCGTTCCATAGTTTTGGCGGTTGGAAACGCTCTCTCTTTGGGCCGCTTCATATGCACGGGCCTGATGGTGTGCGTTTTTACACCCGTCGAAAAGCCATCACTGCGAGATGGCCTACTGGATTACGCGTGCAGGCTGATTTCATCATGCCGACCATGAAATAATGAGAGGCAAATACGAAACGAAAAAGGAGCCTAAGGCTCCTTTTTTTATGCGACTTTTATGGTTTCAACCACTTCAGGGTCAATCATGCGCTCTGGCTTACTAAAGCGGTAGCCTTGGAACAAATCAAAGCCAAGGTCGAAAGCAAACTCAAATTCAGCTTGAGTCTCGATTTTTTCAGCCAACAGCTGGAACGAAAACGCACTTCGGTAAGTATTTACAAATGCTTCGATGTCTAAGAAGGAGAGTGCTCGGAAGTCTATTTTTATGATGTCTGCCAACGGGATGAAAGAGAGCCAACGTTCACTCGGTGTGAAGTCGTCGAAAGCTATTTTAAAACCGTGAGACTTCAGCGTGGTTAGCGCAGAAAACAATGCCGCATTGGGCTCGCAATCTTCCAATACTTCAACGATTAACGCTTCTTTCGGGTATTGGAGGCGGTGCCATCGACCAAGCTTTCAAACCCGAAGTTAATAAACACGGGCTTGTCATCCGATAAAGAGACGGGATGAACGCCTTGTCGAAACAATGTTTGTAGAACGGTTTGCGTGGCATACCTTGCAGGGACACAAGGGAAGGAGTCGCTCTGCCCATCACGAAAGAGGAGTTCGTAAGCGACAACATTACGTTGTCGGTCGAAAATGGCTTGTCGTGCGATGCTGGAACTCATAAAAAAATCGATGTGCCTTGAAATTTAGATGCGAAACTAATTGTATAAGATGTCTCAATAGTGAGAGTACTAAATAAGTTTGATATTTCGCGAAGAAAAATAATGGGGCAAACCATACTTTTCTCATCTTGATCTAGCAAACATTTCTGTAATTGTTTTTTATCTAGGGAGGTATCGCATCAAAAGCGCGGGTTTCTAGCTCGCAACCGTCCTCTGTACAGCGCAAGATTGAGCCTTGCGTATACCAGTCACCCAACACGATTCGCTGCGCAGGCTGGTCACTAATGCTTATGTCATGCTTTGCCGGTCTGTGAGTGTGGCCGTGAATCAGTTGGGTCACGTTTTCACTGTCCATAATTCGAAGCACTTCAGCAGGGTCAACGTCCATGATCTCATAGGATTTATGCTGGTTTTGGTCGCTGCTGCTTTGACGTAGCTTTTCACCGATCTTCTTGCGAGTGCGCAATGGCAAACGGAAAAATAGCCACTGAATCAGCTTGTTATGCACTTTTTTACGATAGCGTTGGTAAGCTTCGTCCTGAATACACAGGGTGTCACCGTGCATGATAAGCGTAGGCTTGCCGAACAAATCAATCACGCAATGCTCTGGCAACAAGGTCATGCCCGCTAGTTTAGCGAAGCGTTTGCCAACCAGAAAATCACGATTTCCGTGAATAAAGTACACGGGAATGCCTCGATCGTGCAGGGTTTTAAATGCCTCAGCGACGCTCAAGTGCAAGGGTGTTTCGTCATCGTCGCCAATCCAAGACTCGAAAAGATCACCTAACACATAAAGTGCAGATGCCTGTGTTGCTTCTCCCTGAATGAACTGAAAAAAGCAGTCAGTGATTTCCGGATGGGAAGGGCTTAAATGGAGATCTGAAATAAATAGTACGGTCATAGAAAGAGGGCAGTGTTATTTACACTGCCCCTCAGAGTCTTATTCTTCGATGGTAACGCTTTCGATGATAACTTCTTCTACAGGCACGTCTTGGTGTACGTAGCCCCAGTTACCGGTCGCAACACCTTTGATTTTGTTTACGATGTCCATGCCTTCAACCACTTCAGCGAAAACACAGTAACCCCAACCGTCCATAGACTCAGATTTGAAGTCCAGGAAAGTGTTGTTGTTTACGTTGATGAAGAACTGAGAACTTGCAGAATGTGGTTCCATAGTACGCGCCATTGCCAGCGTACCAATTTTGTTGCTCAGGCCGTTGTTAGCTTCGTTTTTGATTGGCGCGCGAGTTTCTTTCTCTTGCATGCCAGAAGCCATGCCGCCGCCTTGGATCATGAAACCATCGATTACACGGTGGAACAGAGTACCGTTGTAGAAACCATCGCGGCAGTATTGCAGGAAGTTCTCCGCAGTCACCGGTGCTTTCTCAGTGTTAAGTTGGATTTTGATGTCACCAAAGTTGGTATGAAGCGTAACCATGATATGTTCCTAATTAGGGACTGTTAACGTTGCAACCCAAGGACTCAGACTGACGTTGCGCAGGTCCCTGAACGCGTTTGGCTTTAAACGGTTGATTCTATCCTAGTGGTAGTCACATTCAACCGATCTCACACGAAAAAAGCACATAGATCGAGCCAAGTGCTTTTCTCTTGGCCGAATTCGTTCACCTTACCTTCTATTGCCTTGCCTAAAACCATAGGAAAGGGTGTAATATGCTTTTCTCATATTCACTGTTTTATTGTAATGGGTAACCCGACTACTATGTTGAAGATTTACAACTCCCTCACCAAGCAAAAAGAAGAATTTAAACCTATTCAGCCTGGCAAGGTTGGTATGTATGTGTGTGGGGTTACCATTTACGATTTGTGTCATATCGGCCACGGTCGTACCTTCGTGTCTTTCGACGTTGTTTCTCGCTACCTGCGTTTTCTGGGTTACGACCTGAAATTCGTTCGTAACATCACTGACATCGATGACAAAATCATCAAGCGCGCGAACGAAAACGGCGAAACCTGTGATGCACTGACTGAGCGTCTGATCGGCGAAATGTACGCGGACTTTGATGCGCTGAACATGAAGCGCCCTGACGTTGAGCCACGTGCGACGCAGTTCATCCCAGAAATCATTGAGTTGGTTGAGCGTCTGATTGAGCGTGGTTTTGCGTATGTTGCATCAAACGGCGACGTGCTGTTTGAAGTGGCGAAGTTCGACGAGTACGGCAAGCTGTCTCGCCAAGACCTTGAGCAACTGCAAGCGGGCGCGCGTGTTGATGTTGAAGAAGCGAAGAAGAGCCCACTGGACTTCGTACTGTGGAAAATGTCTAAGCCAGGCGAGCCAACATGGGAATCTCCATGGGGTCCAGGTCGTCCAGGCTGGCACATTGAATGTTCAGCAATGAACTCAGCGATTCTGGGTAACCACTTTGACATTCACGGCGGTGGTTCAGACCTGACCTTCCCACACCACGAGAACGAAATCGCGCAATCATGCTGTGCACACGACACCAAGTACGTAAACACGTGGATGCACAGCGGCATGGTGATGGTTGACCGTGAGAAGATGTCTAAGTCACTGGGTAACTTCTTTACTATCCGTGATGTACTGGCGCACTACGACGCAGAAACCGTTCGTTACTTCTTGATGTCTGGCCACTACCGTAGCCAGCTAAACTACAGCGAAGAAAACCTGAAGCAAGCGCGTGCGTCGATGGAGCGTTTGTACACCTCTTTGCGTGGTCTGGACTTGTCTGTGGCAGCAGAAGGTGGCGAAGCATTTGTTGAGCGCTTCAAAGCAGCGATGGATGACGACTTCAACACGCCAGAAGCATACTCAGTGCTGTTCGACATGGCGCGTGAAATTAACCGCCTGAAAGCAGAAGACATTGAAGGTGCTTCTAAGCTGGCAGCGCGTATGCGTGAACTGGCTGACGTTCTGGGTCTTCTGGGTCAGGATCCTGAAGCATTCCTGCAGGGCAATGCGCAAGGTGGTGACGACGAAGTGGCACAAATCGAAGCACTTATCAAAGCACGTAACGATGCACGTGCGAGCAAAGATTGGGCCGCCGCTGATGCTGCACGTGATGCACTGACCGAAATGGGTATCGTGCTGGAAGACGGTGCAGCAGGCACAACGTGGCGTCGTAAGTAATCTCACTTCGCTCTCAAATGAAACGGCGCACTATGCGCCGTTTTTTATTGCCATATCAAAAAATTAGGTAGCTATTAGCCAGAAATTCGCAATTTCAATTTGCAATAGTTTCACTCTAATCTCGCGAACCCTGTCGACTATACTTCCCGCGCTATGTAACAGGATTAATATCTTTCGCCGTTTCTCATTAGTTAGAACTAAATTACGATGGTTATCGACAATCCTTCACTGGTGGTCTTAAGACCAGAGGTGGCTCTGCGTGGCGGCTAGTGTTGGAAAAGCATAAATCTCATTCTTACATGCACCTGAGCCATCGTTTTCTAAGAACGTTTTTGAGGAAGGAAGTATGAATAAGCTAACGACTATCGCAATCATAATCAGCAGTACGATTAGCTTTGGTGCCCAAGCAGTAAACATCTACAAAACGAAAGATGCCTCGTTAGATATTGGTGGCCGTGTCGAGCACGATTCAATATCTCTGATGCCAATGAATTGAATTCAAGCGATTCGAGCTCATTTGACGATATCAGCCGTGCTCGAATCTATATTGACGGAAAAACGCAGGTCACTGACTCCATTAATGTGTTTGGTTACTACAATGGCGAGCTCACCTCAGGCAGTTCTGATATTGATAACCGCTATATGTATGCAGGTATCGGCACAGCGTATGGTGCGTTTTCTTATGGTATTCAGGATTCAGCACAGGTTATCGTTACCAATGTCACTGACATTATGGAGACCTTCGGCGGTAACTCAGCCGATATCCTCAATGGCAATGCGGACGAGCAAGAGAACAACTTTGTCTATCTGGCTCAACTCCCTCTGGATATGACAGTTACCCTTAACTACATCAAAGACGACAGCAAAGGCAACTACACGGGCGGTGGCTCGGTGTTCTATAACTCACCAACGGGCTTACAAGTGGGTGTGGGTTATATTGCCGGTGAGCAAGATAGTGTAGACGCCGATCAATATAATGTCGCTTTGGCTTATACCTTGGGTGATTTTTATATTGGCGGTTTATATGTGAATGGTGAGATTGATAAAGTCGATATCGAAGGCTATGAGATTGCTACACAATATACAGTTGGCGACTTTATATTTAGATACGTTTATAACTATCGCGACTCTGATTATAAAGCCACGGCGAAAGTTAATGAATACGCAGTAAATAGCAACGCTATTGAAGGTGTTTATAATATAACAAATAATTTTGTTACTTACGCAGGTTATGAATTTAATCGTTTAGACGGTCAAGCCAACGACGATCAATTCCAGGCCGGTATTCGTTATAGTTTCTAAGCTCCCATTAAGAGCTGCAGGCTAAAAGAAGGAACAGAAACACAGCGTTGAGTCTGCGCTCTGCTAGGGGAGATCTATCAGTCAAGGTTACTAAAAGGACAGTAAGTAACCTTGGCTGCCTTCTTTGCCTGCAAGGTGAAGACAGGTCGCCAGATCCATCTGCTCGATGAATGCCTTCCACTTCACTTTATTAAATCAACCTGAATGTAAGTTGAACTTGTGAAAGAATATTTCTAATTTTTAGAGCGTTAACACAGTTAGTTGAATGGTGCCTGAACAAAAGTTCGGTATAATATTTAATTAAGATATGACTCGCACTTATTTCTCTTTTTCCTTCTCAAAAGCCAACAAAATAAAAGACTCGCCATATTAATTAAAATTAAATAAACCTTAATGCTTCCTAAACAGCTTTTCGATTTGTATTTCCTCTAACAAAAAGAGGCGTTACCTTCATTTCCGGAGCTTAATCCCTGAACCTAAAGGTAATAAAATGAAAAAAGTTGTTCTAGCTACTGCAATTTTGGGTACATTTGCTGCCGCTTCTTCTCAAGCTATTACGGTCTATTCTGATGATGATTCGAGCCTGGAAATTGGTGGTCGTGCAGAAGCGCGCTTCAACATTTCTGATGCTAACGAATCTGATTCAAACTCTTCGTTCAACGATCTGAGCCGCGCACGCATCAACATCGCGGGTGAGACCAAAGTAAATGAAGATGTGTCTGTGTTCGGTTTCTATGAAGCAGAGCTCAACGCTGACAGCTCAAACATCGACAACCGCTACCTGTTCGCAGGTTTCGACACGACATACGGTGCGTTCTCTTACGGTAAGCAAGACTCTGCGCAAGTTATCCTGACCAACTCGACGGATATCCTTTACACCTTCGGTGGTGATGCGGCTGACTTGACTAAAGGTAACGCAGACAAAGTGGACAATAACTTTGTTTACAGCAACACATTTGCAGACGCTGTGATCGTAACGTTGAACCACGCGCAAGAAGAAGAGAAGGGCAATTACAGCTCAGGTGCATCGGTGGCTTATGATCTACCATTTGGCCTGCAAATTGGTGCGGGTTATGTAGACGGTAAGCAAGACGATGAGAAGGCGAAGCAGTACAACGTGTCTGCGGCGTACTCACTGAATGACCTGTACTTGGGTGCGTTGGTGACACGCGGTGAAATCGACAACGTTGATTTGGAAGGCTACGAACTGGCGGCGTCTTACTCTCTGAATCACTTCGTTGTTCAGTATGTTTACAACTACAAAGACGTAGACACGAACAACAAGCTGCAGAATGTTGACGAAGTTAACTACCATGCAATCGAAGGTGCATACAACGTGAGCGATGACTTCACCGCCTACGCTGGCTACAAGTTTGATCGTCTGAAAACCGACGGTCACCGTAACGACGACCAAATTCAAGTAGGTCTGCGCTACGACTTCTAAGTTGTACCGGACACAAAAAAGGAGCCGAAAGGCTCCTTTTTTACGTTCGCGATAGATGCCTTTTATGGCTGCTCGGGTAACTCAGTCCCGCATTTTCGGCAGTAATCCGCATCAGAATCATGGCCGCTGGTGGAGCAGTTACTGCAACGTACCAAGTTACGACGATGCTTCATCTCTTGGTTGATTTCTGCTGTGATGATGCCTGTTGGCACCGCAAGAATGGAATAGCCCAGTAGCATGGTAAACGCCGCAATGAATTTACCGACATCAGTTTGCGGCACAATGTCACCATAACCCACGGTTGTGATGGTCACGATAGCCCAATAGATACTCATTGGAATGCTGGTAAAACCGTTGTTCGGCCCTTCAAGCGCGTAAAGGAGTGAGCCCAAAACAGTCACAATAATCGCCACAGTACTAAAGAACACGATGATTTTACGTTGTGCCATGAGCAAAGAGCGCAGCAGGATATTCGAGTCTTGGAGGTATCTTGTTAATTTCAGAATGCGGAAGATACGCATAACACGTAGCAAGCGAATCATCAACAAACCACTCGCACCAGGCATGATTAGCGCAAGGTAACTTGGCAACACCGCAAGAAGGTCCACGATACCGTAGAAGCTGCGCGCGTACGCCCAAGGTTTTGGCGAGCAATACAAACGCAATGCATATTCAATCGTGAACAAGATAGTGAATACCCATTCTAAGCGAGTTAGCCAAATACTGAATTGGGATTCAACATCCTGAACGGATGAAAGGATAAGAAGAAGCTCGGAAAACAATATTGCGCCAATCAGCGCGATGTCGAAGTACTTTCCGGCCTTCGTTTCTGTGCCAAAGATAATGTCGTAGAGGGCTTTCTTCGCGCTTGGGTGGTTCACCGTTTTATCCTGCTTGGATGAGTTTATGCTGAGATGTAGAGGCTTGGTTGAGCGGGGTTCGGCCAGCTTAACTGGCCGAGTATTGTTTAGACTAGGCCAGGGAATAGGGCACGCATACCGTTCGCGATAAACTCGATGCCGAGTGCCGCGAGAATCAAACCCATGATACGTGTGATCACGTTAATACCAGTTTGACCTAAGAACTTTACAATGGTTGGTGCAAGTTTGAGCAAACCCCAAATACCTGCCGCGAAAATACAGATCGACAGAATCAGACCTACCGTATCAACAGAGCTTGGGTAACGACTCGCGTAAACAATCGTAGAACTGATGGCACCCGGACCTGCCAGCAAAGGCATAGCCAGTGGTACGACACCAATCTGCTCACGGCTGACAGATTCAGACTGTTCTTGTTTGTTCTGCTTATCTTCACCCAGCTTACCGCTCATCATGGTGAAGGCGATGCTTACTAGCAGCAAACCACCTGCAACGCGGAAAGAGTTCAGAGAAATGCTAAAGAAGTCCAGCAGCAACTGACCAGCCAAAAGCGACACGATCAAAATTGCCGCTACAGCAACACTGGCCGTGAAAGCGGTTTTGTTTCGCTCCACAGGGTCTTGATGTGCGGTCAGAGATACAAATATTGGCATGATACCGAGCGGGTTCACCGCGGCAAACAAGCCAATGAAAAATTGAAAAAATATTACAAGCTCGATGCTATTCATTCCCAATCACTCTGCGGGCATATAGAAGGAGAGAATCTGACGCAGATCTCATTGTCTGTGTCTCGGGCGCTAGTATAGCGACGAAAGATTAAATGCCAATATGTAGATGGTTAGGTAGGGATAAATTCTCAAAACTGTCTCGAATGCGGTGTTTACTCTAATGTACAGTCTTGTTGATGGATAATTTGAGCTTTAATGTTTTTCTTAAATTGCACCTGAAATAGACTGGAAATTTGAAGCTGATCGCAATTTATTTCACGCTTCGAAATATGTGATCTGTAGCACTTAAAATCGCGTATGAGACACGAATCAGATGTGGTACATTCACGTAGTTTTCTTGCGGGAATTGCTGGTTTAATCACCAATTTCGGCAGGAATTGATGGATGTTTGACCGATTAATGAAAAAGATTATGAAAGTTTACTACACATGATCCGGATCAACTTTTAGCTTTAGCGAAATTCTATAATCGGTTTTGAAAGTTATTTACTAAACGCTTGCCGGACAGCACTGAGGAAGTGTGTTGTTTAGGCCTCTAAGCAAAGAGCGTGTGGTTACTAAATAATTTTCAAACTTTAGGTATGTAGGAGACAAATATGCCTGTAACTAACGTAGCCGAACTCAACGCAATGGTTGAACGTGTTAAGAAAGCACAGAAAGAGTTTGCAACTTACTCTCAAGAGCAAGTTGATAAAATCTTCCGCGCTGCTTCTCTGGCTGCTAACAATGCTCGTATTCCTCTGGCACAACAAGCTGTCGAAGAATCTGGCATGGGTATTGTCGAAGACAAGGTAATCAAAAACCACTTCGCATCAGAATTTATCTACAACAAGTACAAAGATGAGAAAACCTGCGGCATCTTGGAAGAGAACGACGAGTTCGGTACTTTCACTATCGCTGAACCAGTAGGTATCATCTGCGGTATCGTCCCAACTACCAACCCAACTTCAACCGCGATCTTCAAATCTCTGATCTCTCTGAAGACTCGTAACGGTATTATCTTCTCGCCACACCCACGTGCGAAAAACTCAACGAACGATGCAGCTAAATTGGTTCTGGACGCAGCAGTAGCAGCGGGCGCACCAAAAGATATCATCGGCTGGATTGATGAGCCATCTGTAGAGCTGTCTAACGCTCTGATGAAGCACGACGACATCAACCTGATCCTGGCAACAGGTGGTCCAGGCATGGTTAAAGCGGCTTACTCTTCTGGTAAACCAGCAATCGGTGTAGGTGCGGGTAACGTTCCAGTTGTTATCGACGAAACTGCTGACATCAAGCGTGCAGTTGCATCTATCCTGATGTCTAAAACGTTCGATAACGGCGTAGTGTGTGCTTCTGAGCAAGCAGCAATCGTTGTTGATTCAGTGTACGACGAAGTGAAAGCACGTTTTGCGTCTCACAAAGGCTATGTACTGAACAAAGACGAAGCAGAAAAAGTTCGTAAAGTACTGCTAATCGACGGTGCACTGAATGCGAAAATCGTTGGTCAGCCAGCAGCTAAAATTGCAGAAATGGCAGGCGTGACTGTACCAGCAGATACGAAAGTACTGGTTGGTGAAGGTCTGGGCAAAGTATCTCACGACGACGCATTCGCTCACGAGAAACTGTCTCCAACTCTGGGTCTGTTCCGCGCTGACGACTTCGAAGACGCAGTAGCACAAGCAGTAACCATGGTTGAAATCGGCGGTATCGGCCACACTTCTGGTCTGTACACCAACCAAGACGTAAACCAAGAGCGCATCAAATACTTCGGCGACAAGCTGAAAACTGCACGTATTCTTGTAAACATTCCTACTACTCACGGTGGTATCGGTGACCTGTACAACTTCAACGTTGCACCATCACTGACTCTGGGCTGTGGTTCTTGGGGCGGTAACTCAATCTCTGAGAACGTTGGTCCTAAGCACCTAATCAACAAGAAAACTGTAGCGAAGCGAGCTGAAAACATGCTGTGGCACAAACTACCGAAATCTATCTACTTCCGTCGTGGCAGCCTGCCAATTGCACTGGGTGATCTGGAAGGTAAGAAACGCGCATTCGTTGTTACTGACCGCTTCCTGTTCAACAATGGCTACTCAGACGAAGTTGTTTCTCTGCTGAAATCACAAGGCATGGAAGTTCAGACGTTCTTCGAAGTAGAAGCTGACCCAACGCTGACTGTTGTTGAGAAAGGTGCTGCTGCAATGGCTAGCTTCCAGCCAGACGTAATCATCGCACTGGGCGGTGGTTCACCAATGGACGCAGCGAAAATCATGTGGGTTATGTACGAGCACCCAGAAACTCACTTCGAAGAACTGGCAATGCGCTTTATGGACATCCGTAAACGTATCTACAAGTTCCCGAAAATGGGTAAAAAAGCTGAGCTGGTATGTATCACTACTACTTCAGGTACAGGTTCAGAAGTTACACCATTCGCTGTTGTAACTGACGACAAAACTGGTGCTAAGTACCCACTGGCTGACTACGAACTGACACCACAAATGGCAATCGTAGATGCGAACTTGGTCATGAACATGCCTAAGTCTCTGACAGCGTTCGGTGGTTACGATGCAGTAACTCACGCTCTGGAAGCTTACGTATCTGTTCTGGCGAACGAATACTCTGACGGTCAGGCTCTGCAAGCACTGAAGATGCTAAAAGAATACCTGCCATCAAGCTACGCGAATGGCGCGAAAGACCCAATCGCTCGTGAGAAAGTTCACAACGCAGCGACTATCGCAGGTATCGCGTTTGCTAACGCATTCCTGGGTGTATGTCACTCAATGGCGCACAAAATCGGTGCTGAGTTCCACCTGCCACACGGTCTGGCGAACGCACTGCTGATTTCTAACGTTGTACGCTACAACGCGAACGACAACCCAACTAAGCAAACTGCTTTCTCTCAGTACGACCGCCCACAAGCACGTCGTCGTTACGCAGAAGTTGCTGACCACCTGGGTCTGTCTCAAGCTGGCGACCGTACTTCTCAGAAAATCGAGCGTCTGCTGGGTTGGTTGGAAGAGCTGAAAGGCGACCTAGACATCCCACTGTCTATCCAAGCGGCGGGTGTATCTGAGTCTGACTTCCTGGCGAAAGTAAACGAGTTGGCAGTTGAAGCTTCGATGACCAGTGTACTGGTGCGAACCCACGCTACCCTCTGATTGCAGAGCTGAAAGAAGTACTGCTTGCTTCTTACTACGGTAAAGCGTTCGTTGAAGGCGAAACAGTAGAAGGTACTTCTGTTATCAAGAAGAAAGCTGACCAAGAAGCTGCTGCAGCAAAACCAGCTGCAAAAGAGAAGAAAGAAGCTGCTAAAGCGTAATTCTCTGAAAGAATGAAAAAAAGCCCGCATTATGCGGGCTTTTTTATTGGCAGTGGCATACCCAATATTGCGCAGCGCAGTTAATCGAAGAGAAAGCTTCCTTATGCCAGCTCGCTGTTAAAGCGAAGTAGGCTTTCTCTCGATTGGTTGTCTTTACAAATTAATCAGGTAGTCGAAGCGGCTACGGCAAACTTCACTGGCCGTTTAACTCGCTGCTTCTAAGATACGGCCAGTGAAACTGTCGTTCTCAACGATGTAAGCTGCGCCATCAATCATGTCGTAGTTGATGGCGGAGTGGTACTGAACTAAGCCATTATCATAGTGACGCATTCTCGGCAAAACGCCGCCGACACGAATATTGGCATGTTCAAGTTCTTGTGCCCAACTTTGAGTCAGGCCGCGGATAACAGCATTAGAGCTGTCGAGGTTCAGGCTAGCTTCATTGGCTGAGCCCAAACCAGGAATATTTACAATGACACCTTTGCGGCCGCAATCAAGCATATTGATGCTGCGCCGCGACCAAACAGGTACAAGTTTGACGCAACATCGGCGATGGTTTCATCAACGATAGGGTTGCTTGCTAGCAAATTTGGCAGGCCACCGGCTTGCCAGTAGTTGATCAGCACGTCTACTGCGCCCATTTCTCGATTCACTTCAGTAAACAGGTGCGAGATGTTTTCCACACTTCGGTCGGCCAGAAAAAATGAATAGCAAATACCACCCACTTTCAGGCAGTTTTCATAGGTTGTCTGAAGGTTTTGGCTATCGGTATCCACAAGTGCAACTCGGGCATTGAGTCTACAAAAGTGTTCAGCCATGGCGCGTCCGGTTGGCGTGCCTGCTGCTGTAATCACGATGACTGATTTAGCTATATCCATTGTTCGACCTTTTCTTATATTTTCGATCTAACACAATTTCCACCCAGAATGTTAACAACTTATACCCAGCTTTTTCAGGGGTGGATAACAATCTTGGACCAAGATTTGTTGATGTGGTGTGAAATTGTTCAAAAAAGGTTGTGTAAACTGTGTGCAAAATTAATTTATTAGTTAGTGATCACAGTTTGCTTTTTTGAGGTGGAAGAAGTTGATCCAGTAAATTAGCTGTGATAAGTGAAACTAATAAAGTCAATAATTACAATGGTTTAAACGGTGGTGTTGAGCTCTTGGAAGCGTTTTGACAGCACCAGTTGGTTATAGAGATTTACCGGATCATATGCGGTGAGGTTTGGTTTTTCCTCTGCAAGCTGTCTTCTCGTGTGACCGGACAGATTATGATAAACATCTTCACCCAAATCATGGGTTCCATGGGCAGGAAAATGTAAAGCACTCGGTGTTACGCAATGATTAAAACGCGCACTGGTAATGCTGGAAGAATGGAAGGCACTGGCTTGCTCACCACACAATTCATAGTCAATCTCCTCGGCAGCCAAACGGTTAGGTTCTGGCAATTCCAATGCTTGACGAAGCATTGCATCTGTCGTCTTTTCTGGATAGGTAGGGTTGAGCGGTGTGGTTTCAGTGGCATCGCCAGAAAGAAGAGCCAACATGAGTGCAAAATCCGAACGACGGCCTTGCGTTACGGCGTGGCTAAGGTGATTCCCTAGCTGTACATCCGTAATCAAATTGGCTTTGTCGAGCGCGTGTACTTGCATAATTCTCAGTCAGTATCTTCGTTACCTCTTGGTTATCGACCGTTTGCGGCTGAGCTTTAGCAAAAAGATGTGCTTTTTCTTTGAGTTAAATGAACAAAAAAGCCCGCAGGAATGCGGGCTTTATCGTGTTTATCGCTTGAACGTCGGTGGGTTAGGCGTTCAGTGCCTGCTCGAGATCGGCAAGAATGTCATCAATGTGCTCAATACCCACAGAGAGTCGGATCATTTCCGGTGATACGCCTGCTTGCGCTTGCTCGTCAACGCTCAATTGGCGGTGCGTGGTTGAAGCAGGGTGACAAGCCAGTGATTTCGCATCGCCAATGTTTACCAAACGCTTGAACAGACCTAGTGCATCGTAGAAGCGCACGCCCGCGTCGTAACCATCTTTCAAACCGAAGGAAAGGATCGCTGAAGGGTTGCCCTTCATATACTTCTGCGCCAGCGCATAGTGCTCAGACTCTGGTAGCCCAGCGTAACTTACCCAGCTAACTTTCTCATGACCTTGCAGGTACTCGGCGACTTTCTTCGCGTTTTCGACATGACGCTCCATACGCAAAGACAGCGTTTCCAACCCTTGCATCAGCATAAATGCGTTCATTGGTGAAAGCGCAGCCCCTGTGTTGCGCAGAGGCACCGTACGTGCGCGGCCGATAAACGCAGCTTCGCCAAAGGCTTCTGTGTAAACCACGCCGTGGTAAGACGGCTCTGGTTGGTTCAGCACAGGGAAACGATCTTTGTGCTGCGCCCAAGGGAATTTACCCGAATCAACAATCACGCCACCCAACGTTGTACCGTGGCCGCCGATGTATTTCGTCAGCGAGTGAACGACAATGTCTGCGCCAAATTCAATGGGCTTACACAATGCTGGCGTTGCCACTGTGTTATCCACAATCACAGGTACACCTTGTGCGTGCGCCAGTTCAGCCACGCGGGCGATATCAATAATGTTGCCTGCCGGGTTACCAATGCTCTCGCAGTAAACCGCTTTGGTGTTTTCATCGATAAGTTCAGCCAGTGATTCTGGCTTATCATCTTTAGCGAATTTCACTTGAATACCTTGTTTTGGCAACATGTGCGCGAACAAGGTGTAAGTGCCGCCGTAGAGCTGAGGCGTTGAAACGATGTTATCGCCAGCTTCCGCCAGAGTGAGGATTGCATAGTTAATGGCTGCGCTACCTGCACTAACCACCAAAGACGCAAGACCGCCTTCCAATGCCGCCATACGTTGCTCTAACACATCATTGGTTGGGTTCATGATGCGCGTATAAATGTTGCCTGGTACTTCAAGGTTGAACAGGTCTGCGCCGTGTTGGGCACTGTCAAACTCATAAGCAACCGTTTGATAAATCGGGGTCGCAACAGATTTGGTGGTTGGGTCGGTTTGATAACCCGCGTGGATGGCTAACGTTTCGTCTTTCATTGTTCTTCCTTGAATGTAGTGAAACAGCAATTCTTCACTATGGCACAAACCGGAGAACTGTAAATTGTCGAGGCTCAAGATTCTATGATGCGAGACAGACTGGGCGGTTTGAGAGGGTGGCAGAAGAGATTTGGAGCAAAGGAGGGAGCGTAGCGCGAAGCATTGAAGCCTCGCGCTGTGGTTGTTATCTCATGCGAATTCTGGCTTGCCACATATGAACGCGGTAAACCACCGCCAAAGTGACACAAACACCGGCGGGTACCATAAAGCTGTTCGCTCCCATGACAGGGAAAAGAATGCCACTCAACACACCGCCCATTACAAAGCCTGAGACAATCACCAGAAACAGTACCAATTTGCGCTTGTTAAGTGGTTGGCCTCTTAACAGCGCGCCAAACATCAAACCAAGGTCGGTAATGATGCCTGTGATATGGGTAGTGCGAACTATGGCCCCACTGTAGCTGGTGACCAACGCATTTTGTAAGCCACATGCGGCAGATGCCAAGTACAGTCCATAAATAGCGTTTTGCGAAAGTGGATAGACTGCACCCAATAACAAGGCGGCTTCGATAATGAGCAAGAGGTCATAGCGACGACCCAATGCCAGCGTACCGTCTTTGAGTACCAAGCCGGAGAGCATGGCTCCGCCGAAAAAGCCCGCCACGATAAAAAGCAGATGGATCAGTTTTACCGGGTGGTCGTTGATGAAATCCGTTCCAATCAGTGTTGCCGTCCCAGACAAGTGAGATATGGCCTGATGCTCAAAACCGAGCAGGCCAATGCCATTTATACACCCAGCGGTGAGGGCGAGAATAAATGCACCGTATTCAACCCATTTGGGTAGTTTGGAAATCACGGGTTAACCTTCGAAGATTGACGAGAACATGAACGTTTTCCGATTATCGCGGAAAAGGGCAGGAATTTTACACCAAATGTGTTCAAAACTCGCGAGTTAGATAGGAAAACATTGCTTTCACGGCGTCTTGTTTGGAGGAAAGCAAAACGCCGCGAGAAACCAGACTAATTCAACGCATCAACAGTGATATCACCATGGAGTTTGCATTGGCACGCGAGACGGCGATTTTCGCCATCCATGTCTAAATCAGAGAGGAGATCCTGTTCCTCTTCTGTTCGAGGGCTGAGGTTGTTCATACCGGATACGACATCAATCAGGCAGGTTCCACAGGCCGCTGAGCGGCAGCCAAACGGTACTTCGCTTTTTCCTGTATCTTCCATATCAATCAGCGAACTTCCGCTTGCCAGTTCCACTGAGTTGCCTGTTTTACTAAAGGTGACTCTCGGCATCGCTCTTGCTCCTTAGAATTATCATTGCTCTAAGAAAGAATAGTTGTTGTCTCAGCAAGATGCCGCTGTTCTTAAGGACTTTGCGAAGAGATCGAGAACTGCGTCCATTTCGTAAATACCCCGTTTAGAGAATCCGTTTGATGGGCATATGCAGCAAGCTTCTGGGCAACACAAACACGCGATCAACCTTGTCTGGTTCAAAAGAGACCTGAGGCTCACCGATCACCAGCCGCTATTGTCGGCAATCGAAGAGGGTAAGCCCATCCTTCTACTTTATGTGTTTGAACCTTCGTTGTTGGCCGACGCACATTACTCAGAAAAACACTGGCGATTCGTCTGGCAATCACTCGAAGATATAAACGCACAGCTCGCACCATTTAATGCCTCGGTAACTGTGATGCAGGGAGAGATCATCGACGTACTTGAACAACTGACTGCTGATTTTGAACTCGAAGGGATCTTCTCTCATGAAGAGGTGGGAATGGCTATTACCTTTGCGCGAGACAGAGCGGTGTCTGCGTGGTGTGAACAGAAAGAGATTCCGTGGAACGAATACCAACACGGCGCAGTGATTCGTGGTGCGACAAACCGCGTGACTTGGGACAAAGCGTGGTCCAAGTACATGAAGGCACCGATTGAGACTCCTGATTTCAGCAAAGCGGCTTTGTTGGCGTACGAGCACCTGAGGGATTTAACGTTGTGCCAGAACCGTCATGGACGAAGAAAAAGCGTGGCGTGCAGACAGGAGGTTCCACCTTAGCTTGGCGAACACTGCATGATTTTTACGACGGGAGGGGTAAGGACTATGCTTCAACATCTCGAAGCCGTTAAAAAGTCGCACTCATTGCTCAAGGCTTTCACCGTATCTTGCGTGGGGTAACATCAGTTTAAGAGAGGTGTATCAAACCGTGTTGGCAAACTGGTCAAGACCGGGTTGGCGGCGTTCCCTGTCGGCTTTTTCTTCCCGGCTTCACTGGCATTGCCACTTCATCCAAAAATTTGAAAGCGAAAGTGACATGGAGTTTCGCGCCGTCAACCGCGGTTATGCAGACTTTCCGTATCGCCAAGACGAAAACATCGCAAACGATCTTGCCGCATGGGAAACGGGAAGAACGGGATACCCGCTAGTTGATGCATGTATGCGTTGTTTGAATGCGACGGGCTACATTAACTTTCGCATGCGTTCTATGCTGGTGAGCTTTCTTTGTCACCACCTCAACATTGATTGGCAATGCGGGGTGAAGCACCTTGCTCGCTGCTTTTTAGATTTTGAACCCGGCATTCACTATGCGCAGTTCCAAATGCAAGCCGGCATTACAGGCACCAATACCATTCGCATTTATAACCCGACCAAACAAGCGACAGAACATGACCCTGACGGTCAGTTCATCAAGCAATGGGTGCCCGAACTTCGCGATTTACCCGTTCCCTTGTTGTTTGAGCCTTGGCTGATAACACCACTTGAAGCAGAAATGTATAACCTTCATCTAAGGGAAGAAGGAAGCTATCCGCAGCCAATTATTGATTTGGAAGATGCCGCTAAAGCAGCTAGAGAGCGACTTTGGGGCTGGAGAAAGCGTGCAGATGTCAAAGAAGAGAAGGTGCGAATTTTAGGGAGACACGTGCGACCAGATAGTCGAAAGCGTGACTAATTTGCCTCCTGTGCTATTCCTTTGAGTACAGATAACAAAATAAGAAGCCATTATGTCGCCAGAATATCCTTCGCCCGAGGAAGGGCTCGTCATCCGCAAATTTTTATCAACAATCCCAATGATTGCGCGCCAGAAAGATGAAAGCTTTTCGGTTTGGAGTCAGGGGTTGTTACGCGCTGGTCTCGAGTATTTCGGGGCGTCGGAAGGACGTATTGCGCGTATCAGCAATGACGAACTCTACATCGTCGACAGGGTAAATGATGATGTCACGTCGTCGAATACCGGAGAAAACGTCTTCCCGCTGGCAGCGACATTTTGTAGCGTCACGTCGAGTGAGCCAAAAGCAATATTGGCACCCGATACCTCCAAACACGCTGAGCTGGCTGCCCATTCTGCATATATCACCCAGCCGCCTGCATACTGGGGGATTTGTCTTTACTTTGGCGGGGCGGTTTGGGGCACATTGAGCTTTAGCAGCGACATCATAGGTCGAGAGCAAGCAGACGATGAACATGTGTTGCGCATGCTTGCCAGCTTGATTGAACTCAGGTTGGAGAACGAAGAGTTGCGTGAAGAGAACAATGGCGCGAGAGCGTCGCTTTCAACCATGAGCCAGCGACTGGAAAGCCTGCAATTGTTTGACTCACTGACCGAGTTACCCAACCGACGCGCCTTGTTTGATCATCTCCACCGCGAGCTAAACCAACTCATCCGCCGCAACGGAGAAGGGGCGATAGCCATCGTGGACATCGATTATTTCCGCATGCTCAATGAAAAACACGGCCATGAAGAGGGCGACAGCATCCTGAGGGGCGTGGCAAACGCGCTTCGACAAGCGGTGAGAAACTATGATTTTGTCGCGCGTTACAATGGCGAGCAGTTCTTGGTTTGGCTGCCGGACACCATGCAATCTGAAGTGGTTAAAGTGTGCGAGCGTATGTCTGAAAACGTGTCGAATTGCGAGATAGAAGGGAAACCAATCACCATCAGCATCGGCTTCTGCGCGTTTCATGGTGAAAGTGAAACACCGCTGTCCTATTCTAGAACGCTGGATAAGCTCATCGACCTTGCCCATCAGGCACTCAACACCGCGAAAGCCAACGGGCGTAACTGCGCCGTGGCATCCTCCAATCGTCCTATTCCTATCAATACATTAGCGAGCTGAAATAAGGCTAGACAATGAGCCATGTTTCATAGTTATACTCCGGTAAGGAACTGCCGGAGTTTTATACACGCGCGCTGAAAAATTAACCGCAAGATTATCTGCACCTAAAGACAAGGTGCGGCACTTCAATGCGGTAGACTGTATTGTTTCTCATCACATCAATCGTATAGGTAACAAAAAGACATGGAAATGTCGGAAAGCGAAAAGGTGATTCGCCGTTTGTACCAAATCACCAACGATTTTGATAAAGGCTTGGACCATCAGATCAACGAGTTGATCAAGATGGGGCTTGAGCGTTTTGACTTGGATATCGGTATTCTGTCCTCTATTTCGGACGGTCGATACGTTGTAAAAAATGTCGTCTGCCCAGAGGCTGTGCCACTTCAACCTGGTGCTGAATTCTCCTATGACCTTTCCTACTGCTGGGTAACGTTGGGAGCCGACGGTCCGGTTGCGATGGAGAATGTCGGGGAAACGGACATTTTAGGAAATCATCCCGCCTACAAAGAATTTGGTCTGGAGTCCTACATCGGTGTGCCGATCCGCGTAAACGGCGAGGTTTACGGCACGCTGAACTTCACCAGTCCTAATCCTTATCCGCGAAAATTTAAAGACATCGACATTGATTCACTGTGTTTAATGGCGTCGTGGATTGAGGTGGAGCTTGCTCGTGCACAGCAGCGAGAAGAGCTGGAGCGATTGAATCGCAAACTGGAAACGCTGGTTCGTACCGATCCGTTAACGGGCATTCCTAACCGTCGTTACTTGTTCGAACACATAGAGCAGAACATCAACCTGCTTAATCGCCGCTGCTCAAAAGGTGCGGTGGTGGTTGTCGATCTTGACCATTTCAAAACAATTAACGACAAGTTGGGCATTTACGTGGCGATGATGTGCTGGTGGAAGTCGCCTTAGTGCTGAAAAACGTCCTGAGAAGCTATGACTTTGTTGGCCGATATGGCGGGGAAGAATTCCTGTTATGGCTTCAGGATATCGACCTCAAAGAGGTGAAAACCGTTTGTGGTCGAATTCAGTCGGGACTCACCAAAATGCCCTTTGAGGATTTCAGTGTGACGGCCAGTTTGGGCGTTTGTCATTTCTCTTTCCCTAAAACCATCAAACTGGACGAAAGCAAGTTGGTTGAGCAACTCATCGCCCGTGCGGACAAAGCCTTGTACCAAGCGAAAGCGCAGGGCAGAGACCGTTTTGTGGTTAGCGGTGAAGATTCATTAGAGCTTGGCAAGATGAATGATGCATTCGCCTAGTCACTTACGAAGCTGAACGAAAAGGGGCGAAAGCCCCTTTTTTGATCGATTCATTTCGTTTGAAATACAGCCTAACGAAAACGCATGTATCAGAGCTCAGCGGTAAAGATATACAGAGAGAAAATAGTTAATTTGATCGTTGATGTATTTGACGATCCGCTCTTGATCTTCTGCTTCACCGCCTTCGGTAATATCCCATGGAATAAACTTCTCGTAACGAGGGAGCTTCTTACCCGATTGGACGGAAGATGGCGATAGCGCAATCAGATAATCAAAGTCGTGATTGGTATAAGCGTCGATAGGGTCAAGATGTTTGTCTGTGCAATCGATGTTGTAGTGTTTCAGTGTGCGGCAGGCGGGCTCGATGTTGCAATCTTCGTTGGTGTAGGCAGACAGGCAGTTGAAGTAGGTGTCGGCTTTGTGATTTAGAATCGATTGTGCCACCAACGAATACCCTTTCTTGCCATCGCAAAGAAAAAGCACGCTGGGTTTGGTGCGTTGTTTAAGTGCGGCCTCAAATCGATCATCTGTCAGTCGCTGCGTCATTTTCCCTCTCTTAATCCATTTTTATTATTCTCCGCTACTTCGCGCTAAACATCCTGCTGTTGGAGAGAAGCCTAATAACCTAGGTTGATTTTGTTGCACTCTCGTGACGCATTGATGTATTTGATGCTTCAGTTTGATGACATACAGATATGTAATCAAATGTTCACATTTTGTTAAGGTTAGTGTCACGTGGGTTCTCTAAGTTTTACTCAGTTTTTAAGCAAACTCGAAAGTGGTCAATAGCACGATATCTTGCTAACCACTTCATTTAAAAAGACTATCGACTTGGAGGTTGATGTGAAACTTAAGGCTCTGATTGCAGCTTCTGCGCTATGTGTAACAACATTCGCCGCAACAAATGCTGCTGCTGCATCACGTGACTACATCAGTATTGTTGGTTCTTCAACAGTCTACCCATTTGCAACCGTTGTAGCGGAACGCTTCGGTCGCACCTCAGAATTTGCTGTGCCAAAAATCGAATCTACGGGTTCTGGCGGCGGTCTGAAACTTTTCTGTGCAGGTGTTGGCGAGAACACGCCAGACATCACTAACGCATCGCGCAAAATCAAAAGCTCTGAAGTAGAGCTGTGTGCGAAGAATGGCGTTAAAGACATTGTTGAAATCAAAATCGGCTACGATGGCATCGCTTTCGCGAACTCTAAAAAGTCTGAGCAGTTTGATATCACTCTGAAAGACCTTTTCACTGCCCTAGCTAAAGTCGTTCCAGATGCAAAAGGTAATCTGATTGAGAACCCGAACAAAACGTGGAAAGACGTTAACGCATCTCTGCCAGCAACCAAAATCGAAGTACTGGGTCCACCACCAACATCAGGCACTCGCGATGCATTCGTTGAGCTGGCGATGGAAGGCGGTTGTAAGCAATACCCAGAGCTGAAAGCACTGAAAAAAGCGGACAAGAAGAAGTACAAAGCAGTGTGTCACGGCATTCGTGAAGATGGCGCGTTCATCGAAGCGGGTGAGAACGACAACCTGATCGTACAGAAACTGGATGCAAATCCTAACGCGTTCGGTATCTTCGGTTACAGCTTCCTTGAGCAAAACTCTGACAAAGTACAGGGCGCGAAAATCGGCGGCGTTGTACCTACGTTCGACGCAATCGGTGACGGCTCTTACCCTGTTTCTCGCTCACTTTATTTCTACGTGAAAAAAGCACACCAGAACGTGATTCCAGGCCTGCAAGACTACGTGTCGTCTTTCACGTCTGAAGATGCGATTGGTGACGAAGGTTACCTGACTGACCGTGGTTTGATTCCACTGTCTGCACGTGACTGGAAACTGGTTCGCAACAGCGCGGTTGATCTGAAACCAAACCTGTAATTGCTGAACCCGGGGTGGTGCGTGAAGGCGCACCACCTTTTGCTGTATTGGGACTTAAGGAAAAGGGATGCAGACGTCAACATTGATGGTGATAGTGTTGGTGCTGACCTTCAGCGCATACGTTCTTGCCAAAAAACGATCTCGGGAAGTGGCCACCGCAAAAGGTGGATTAAGCACATTACACTCCCGACCAGCCTACTATGGCTCTTTTGCTGCTATCTTGGCAGCAGTACCCGCTCTACTTCTTCTCATTTTGTGGCAGGCGATTGAGCCTGACTTGGTTGAGTCATTAGTGATGGCTCAAGTGCCGCAAGCGTTCATTGCTTCACACGAAAACAGCCAATTGCTGTTTAGCCAAATTACGCACATATCAAACGGTGTGCTGAAAACGGAAGATCCTGTGTTGCTGGCGGCGGCCGCGCATTACATCCATCTTGAACAAATCGGTCAGACGCTTCGATTTGTGGCTGTGGCTGCATTATCCCTTGTTGGACTAGCAACAGGCTGGCGTATTGTTCGCCCTAAACTGAAAGCGCGAAATTACGTGGAGAAATGCCTTCAGTTATTCCTGATGTTTTGTTCGACACTCGCCATTTTGACCACGTTTGGCATCGTCCTTTCTGTCCTGTTTGAAGCGATTCGTTTCTTCCAAATTATTCCGGTGACCGATTTCTTGTTTGGAACGGAATGGTCGCCACAAATTGCACTGCGCGCAGACCAACAGGGTGCGAGCGGCGCATTTGGTGCAATTCCGCTGTTTACCGGCACCTTGATGATTTCCTTTATTGCCATGTGTATCGCGGCTCCTATCGGCTTGATGAGCGCGATTTATCTTGCCGAGTACGCATCACCGAGAGTGCGCAATATCGTCAAACCGATTTTGGAAGTGTTGGCGGGTATTCCCACTGTGGTTTATGGCTTCTTCGCTGCATTGACAGCGGCGCCGTTTATTCGCGATATCGCGCATGCGATTGGACTTTCTGGCGCGTCATCAGAGAGCGCACTGGCCGCAGGGCTTGTGATGGGCGTGATGATCATTCCTTTTGTTTCGTCACTTTCCGATGACGTCATCACCGCGGTACCTCAAGCCCTTCGCGACGGTTCGCTGGGTCTTGGCGCAACGCGCTCTGAAACCATCATAAATGTCGTATTACCCGCGGCATTGCCGGGTATCGTGGGTGGTTTACTCCTTGCGGTATCTCGTGCCATCGGTGAAACCATGATCGTGGTAATGGCGGCGGGACTGTCTGCGAACCTCACCGCAAACCCATTGGATTCGGTAACCACAGTAACCGTACAGATAGTGACCTTGCTTGTGGGTGACCAAGAGTTTGACAGTCCGAAGACGCTGGCAGCATTTGCGTTGGGCTTGACCCTGTTTGTCGTGACCTTGGCCCTGAACTTTGTGGCACTTCGTATCGTGAAGAAATATCGAGAGCAGTATGACTGATAGATTATTGAAGATGGCCGAGACAAAACGCCAGCGTGTAAAAGCGGGTGTTGCGCGTCGTCGAGCCAAGGAAAAACGCTTCCGTTTTTACGGCATCGCTTCTATCTCAATGTCGTTTGCCTTTCTCATCGTATTGATGACAACCATTGTCTCTGACGGCTACACCGCATTTGCAACAACAGAAATTGAACTCAAGGTCGACCTGTCTCGTGAAGCACTGGGATTGGACAGCGGCGAGATAGACAAAAAAGCACTGATGCAAGCAAGCTTCCGTAAAGTGTTGCGTAAAGCCCTCATAGAAGAAGTGCCTGTGGAAGGGCGTAAGCAAAAACGTCAGCTTTATACCTTCATATCCAATGGTGCAGAGTACGACCTGCGTGACAAAGTCATTGCTGACCCATCCTTGATTGGCAAAACCATTTCATATTGGGCATTGGCCGGCGATAACTTTAACCAGTTCAACAAAGGCAACATCAAAGCCAGCACGCCAGAAGACGGCCGTCAGTTCAAAAACAACCAAGTTGAGTGGTACAACGAACTGGTTAAAGAAGGCAAAGTACGCACTGTCTTCAACAAGAACTTCTTTACGAATGGTGATAGCCGTGACGCCGAGCTGGCAGGTATCTGGGGCGCAACGGTAGGGTCTTTCTATACCCTGCTCGTTACGCTGGCACTTAGCTTCCCAATTGGTGTGTCTGCCGCTATTTACCTTGAAGAGTTTGCGCCACGTAATCGCGTGACAGAGCTGATTGAAATCAACATCAACAACCTTGCCGCTGTTCCATCTATTGTGTTTGGTTTGCTCGGTTTGGCAGTGTTCTTGAACGTGGCAGATTTACCGCGCTCGGCCCCTGTTGTTGGTGGTTTAGTACTCACGCTGATGACACTTCCAACCATCATCATTTCAAGCCGTGCAGCCATCAAAGCGGTGCCGCCTTCCGTGCGTGATGCCGCGCTCGGCGTGGGCGCATCCAAGATGCAAATGGTGTTGCACCATGTTCTGCCGCTCGCGATGCCAGGCATGCTGACAGGCACCATCATTGGTATGGCACAAGCACTTGGCGAAACCGCGCCACTTCTGATGATCGGCATGGTGGCATTCATCGTTGATGTGCCGGGTGGCCCGCTAGATGCAGCGACTGCGCTACCAGTGCAAATTTACCTGTGGGCGGAAAACCCAGAGAAAGGTTTTGTGGAAAACACGTCGGGCGCAATCATGGTATTGCTGGCGTTTTTGGCATTTATGAACGCATGTGCCGTGATCATGCGTAAGCGCTTAGAGCGCAGATGGTAGGAGTAGGGACATGACAACCACAATCGAACACACTGGCGGGTTCCCGCCTAGCAAAACAGTCGTAGCAGCCCAAGAAACGGCCGCACCAAAAGAGACCTGCGGTATACCTTATGTGACAGCCCCACGTATGACAGCACGCAACGTTGTTGTTAGCTATGAAAACGGTGCGAAGTCAGCCATTCGTAATGTAAACCTCGATATCGGTGAAAAACAGGTGTTGGCCATGATTGGTCCGTCAGGGTGCGGTAAATCGACCTTCCTACGTTGTTTGAACCGTATGAATGACACTGTACCGGGCTGTGAGGTTAAAGGTGAAATCTTGCTAGATGGTCACGACATTTACGCCAAAGAGCAGGAAATTGTTGAGCTTCGTTCACAAGTCGGCATGGTGTTTCAGCGTCCTAACCCGTTCCCCAAATCCATTTACGATAACGTGGCTTATGGTCCGCGTATTCATGGCTTGGTAGACACAAAAGACGACTTAGATGGCGTGATAGAGCAATCACTTCGCCGTGCAGGTCTTTGGGAAGAGGTGAAGAACCGCTTAGATCAGCCCGCGACAGGTCTTTCTGGTGGTCAGCAGCAACGTTTGTGTATTGCGCGCACCATTGCGATAGCGCCAGAAGTAATTTTGATGGATGAGCCGTGTTCGGCGCTTGACCCTATCGCAACGGGTATCATTGAAGATTTGATTAACGAGCTAAAAGAGAATTTCAGCATCGTGATCGTTACGCACTCGATGTCACAGGCTTCACGTGTTTCTGACCGCACCGCTTACTTCCATTTGGGCGATTTAGTGGAAGTGAATGACACCAAGCGTGTGTTTGAAGACCCAGAGCACAAATTGACCCGCGATTACATCAGCGGTCGATTTGGCTAATAGTGACATCAAAAAACACAAAGCGGGCAGTGCCCGCTTTGTTCATTTTTACCGCAGGGTGATTCTGTACTGAGCGATATGTTCAAACCCTGTGCAAACAAACGAATTTCTTTAAAATCAGGCTTTACAAGTTCCGCAGCCCTTTGTAATATTCGCCGCACTTACGGAGGGATGGCTGAGTGGTTGAAAGCACCGGTCTTGAAAACCGGCATACGTTAATAGCGTATCTAGGGTTCAAATCCCTATCCCTCCGCCAAATTAGAAAAGGCCGCTGAATCATCAGCGGCCTTTTTGCGTTATTATCGCACTATTCAAAGCCTTTGCTCCGCCAAATCATTTCTTAAAATGTCATAACATCTCAAAGATTTTTCTGTATATCGGTCAAAGTGTCGAACTCAAACAAAGAGGTGGGACAAAAACACCTTTGGGTACGTTCCACTTTCGTACAAGGTAAAAGAGCGACGCATATCAGAAAAAGTGAAAGGATCTGAACGTTGAAAAGGGTGAATTAAATGACAAAGCCCGCGGGGGATACGGGCTTTGGTGAACAAGGTGGACAGAGCTTAAACGCCCGTTTCCAGATGCAGGCGCTGGCACGCTTCACCGCTGCTGTGGAATAGATGGCAGCGGTATGCAGGAATGCCCACTTTGTAAACTGTGCCTGGTTCGATATCAAGGGTGTCTGGGCGACGGTAAATGAAATCGGCGTCCATGTGCTTGAGTTTGAGATAAACCTGCGTTTCGTAACCCAGCTTTTCTACTACTTGCACATCACCTTCAATGCATACGTCTCCCTCTTCGCAATCGACCAGATGCTCAGGACGAATACCCAGCGACATTCGGGCACCTTTCTCAACAGTGCTGCCATTCACAGGTAGCCACATGGTTTGGCCGTTAGCAAGTTGGACCATCACGCGGTCATTTTCCACTGCTTCAACCTGTACGCTGACGAAGTTCATCTTCGGCGAACCGATAAATCCGGCCACGAAACGGTTTTTCGGATAGTGGTAAAGCTCTAGCGGCTTGCCAACCTGAGAAACAAAACCTTTATCTAGCACCACAATCTTTTGCGCCATGGTCATTGCTTCAACCTGATCGTGGGTGACGTATATCATGGTGCAACCTAGTTGCTTGTGAAGCTTGGCGATCTCGATACGCATCTGTACACGTAGAGCTGCATCAAGGTTGGAAAGCGGTTCATCCAGCAGGAACACTTTTGGTTGGGAAACCAGAGTACGGCCGATAGCCACGCGCTGACGTTGGCCACCAGAGAGTGCTTTTGGTTTGCGTTCCAACAGGTGACCCAATTGCAGAATATTGGCGGCATTTTCTACGCGGCGTTTCACTTCAGATTTGTCCGCTTTTGCCAGCTTGAGGCCAAAAGACATATTGTCGAACAGGTTCAAATGCGGATACAGCGCGTAAGACTGAAACACCATGCCCACACCACGCTCGGACGGCGGCACGTTATTCATATGTTCGCCACCGATATAAAGATCGCCGGAAGTGATGTCTTCCAAGCCCGCAATACAACGCAGCAGGGTAGATTTACCACAACCAGATGGGCCAACGAAGACAACAAATTCCCCTTCTTCAATATCCAGGTCAACGTTCTTGGATATCAGGTTATCGTCGTAGGCTTTACAGACGTTTCGTAGGGTTACGCTCGCCATTGCGTTATTTCCTCTAAGTAGTTTTCGTCGACTGCCGATCATTTAGACAGCCGAACTGCATTCTTTCCTGAAAAGAGCTCACTCTTTCCGCAGTGGACTTAGCGTCATTCTGTTGAATACAGGCCGCCGAAACATCCTCCTTTTATGGGGGATTAGTGGGGGATGGAGGGGGATGAGTGCATCCGTCACACTTTTGCTTTCCATTGGCTGATGTCGATTTTTATTGGCATTACCATGTGCGACGCGTCACATAGGATGCGCATTTTAAGATATGGCTCACATTGCCTGTGAGAGCTATCTCATGTTTTTGAGCTTTGACGACTGGGGGCGTAGTTCAGAGGATGATCTCATTCCCATACGACTGGGGGAAGATGACGCTGTTACATCAGGTATGAAAGGTCGGACGATTCCGGCAGCCATTAAGAACAATCAGAAAGGACGTTTAAGATGAAAAAAGTTCTCTCCCGTGTCGCACTGTGTACCCTTGCAGCGCTTGCTTCTGCCCACGCGACAGCCGCGATTGAAGAAGGTCAACTGACCGTTTGGATCAACGGCGATAAAGGCTACAACGGCCTAGCTGAGCTGGGTAAGAAATTTGAAGAAGACATGGGGGTGCCTGTCACCGTTGCGTTCCCCGATGATTTGGCAAACAAATTCGCACAGGTTGCGGCAGCAGGCGATGGCCCTGACATCATTTTCTGGGCGCATGACCGTTTTGGTGGTTACGCGCAGGCAGGTCTGCTGGCTGAAATCAAACCTTCTCCCGAACTAAAAGACAAAGTGGTCGATTTTGCTTGGGATGCGGTGCAGTACGACGGCAAAACTGTCGGCTACCCAATCGCGGTTGAAGCACTGTCACTGATCTACAACAAAGCGCTAGTTCCAAACCCACCGAAAAACTGGGAAGAGATTGCAGCGCTGGATAAAGCGCTACAAAAAGACGGCAAGCGCGCCATCATGTGGAACCTGCGCGAACCGTACTTTACTTGGCCGGTACTGGCAGCAGACGGTGGCTATGCGTTCAAATTTGATGGCGAGAAATACGACGCGAAAGATATCGGCATCAATAACGAAGGCTCACGCCGTGCAATGAACTTCGTGAAAGGTTTGGTTGACCAGGGTGTTATCTCTCCAGATATGGATTACAGCATCTCTGAAGCCGAGTTCAACAAAGGCAACGTGGCGATGACTATCAACGGTCCATGGTCTTGGAGCAACATTGACAAATCGGGTCTGGATTATGGTGTAGCTGTACTACCAAAACTCAATGGCAACCCTTCTAAACCGTTTGTAGGCATTCTTTCTGCGGGTATCAGCTCTGCTTCTCCAAACCGCGATCTGGCTGTTGAGTTTATCGAAAGCTACCTGATGACTGATGAAGGTCTGGCGATGGTGGATAACGACAAACCACTGGGTGCGGTTGCACTGAAATCGTTCCAGGGAGCACTGGAAGCAGACAGCCGTATCGCTGCGACAATGCAGAATGCGGAAAGCGGTGAAATCATGCCGAACATCGCAGCAATGCAGTCATTCTGGTATGCCGAAGGCAACGCAATCCAGAACGTGGTAGACGGACGCCAGTCTGTAGACGACGCGTTGAATGCAGCTGCCAAGCAAATGCTCAAATAACCCAATAGCAGGGAGGGCTTGCTCTCCCTGCATCCCCGTTGTTATTGCTTTTATATTTGCCTTCCAAAATTGGATTTTGAGAGTAAGGAGCTGGTATGCAGCCAGTGCATGATGCGGGCTTTTTGCAGCCGCAGACTGAAACAAAAAAAAACGCCCATCCTAATTACCTGAAGTGGACAATCCTCACCCTGATCGCTGCGGTCAACGGGTATGCCACTATCTTGATGTATGCGCAGGGTGAAACTGCCTTTGCGTTACTGACCGTTTTCCTCACAGCATTGGCTGTTTTTATCTTCGGCAGTAACAAAACTTACGCTCACCGCTACATTTACCCCGGTATTGCCGGGATGATCATTTTCATCATTTTCCCGCTGGTTTATACCGTGGGTTTGGCGTTTACCAACTATAGTGCGGCAAACCAGTTAACACTGGAGCGCGCCCAATCGGTACTCATGAGCCGCACCTACCAGTCAGGCACTGCGTATGGCTTTGATTTGTACAACACGGCAAACGGCTATCGCGTGGTGGTGAAAGACGGCGATCAATTATTGCAAACAGGCACACTGGATCTGGCTAACCTTCCATCAGAGCCGGTCACCCTAGTTGATTCAACATCATTTGACGGTAAAAAAGCCCCCATCAAAGAGATTGTGCAAAATCGGACAGCGCTTTCTAAGCTACTACTGACCCTGCCGGACGGTGAAGAAATCCGCATGAGTGGCCTGCGCAAGTTCGCCGCTGAAGGCCCGCTATATACGCTGCAAAGCGATGGCGAAACCCTTTACAACAACCGTGAGCAAACCTATTTAAAACCAAACCATGAGATTGGCTACTACCAGCAAATCGATGCGGAAGGCCAGTTCGTGGGCAAACCTGTTTCTCCTGGTTTTGTCGTCAACGTGGGCTGGGATAACTTCCACCGCGTCTTGACTGATGACGGCATCAAAGAGCCGTTTGTCGGAATTTTTATCTGGACAGTTGTCTTTGCTTTCCTGGCGGTAGCACTGACTCTGGCGGTGGGTATGGTGCTGGCGTGTATCGTTCAGTGGGAGCCATTGAAAGGTGCAGGTGTGTACCGCGTGCTGCTGATTTTACCTTACGCGGTGCCTTCATTTATCTCCATCCTGATTTTCCGTGGTTTGTTCAACCAAAGTTTTGGTGAAATCAACATGATGTTAGAAGCCATGTTCGGCATCCAGCCTAACTGGTTCTCCGATCCGTTGATGGCCAAAGTCATGATAGTGATGGTCAATACCTGGCTGGGTTTCCCGTACATGATGATTCTGTGCATGGGCTTGCTTAAATCAATCCCGGAAGATCTGTACGAAGCCTCAGCAATTGATGGTGCGGGTCCAATCCAGAACTTCTTCCACATTACGCTGCCAATGTTGGTGAAGCCGCTTACACCTCTGTTGATTGCCAGCTTCGCGTTTAACTTCAATAACTTTGTGATGATTATGCTGTTGACTAACGGCGGTCCGAACATGCTTAACACCTCAGAGCCTGCGGGTTACACAGATATTCTGGTGAGTTACACCTACCGTATTGCCTTTGAAGGCGGTGGTGGTCAGGACTTTGGCCTAGCGGGTGCCATTGCAACCCTGATCTTCCTGATGGTTAGCGGTATGGCACTGTTAAACCTGAAATTTACCAAGCTGTCCCAGGATTAAGGAGTACCGCCATGCCTATGGTTCAATCAAAATCTCTGAAATACCGTGTTTGGGCAACGCATGCCGGATTGTGCGTGTTTCTGTCCCTCATCCTGTTCCCTATGCTGATGATCATTGCTATCTCATTGCGTGAGGGCAATTTCGCTAGCGGTGAGCTTATCCCAAGCAACCCAACACTGGACCACTGGCGCTTGGCACTGGGGCTTGATGTGACCAACGCCGATGGCAGTGTTACACCGCCGCCTTTCCCTGTGCTGTTGTGGCTGTGGAACACGGTGAAAATTGCGGGTATCACGTCACTGATCATCGTTTGTATGTCCACCACCAGTGCGTACGCGTTTGCCCGCCTTCGCTTTAAAGGCAAGGGCAACATTCTGAAAGCCATGATGATTTTCCAGATGTTCCCGGCTGTATTGGGCCTGGTCGCGATTTACGCTCTGTTTGACCGTCTCGGCCAGTACATCCCCTTCCTTGGCCTCAATACCCATGGCGGGCTTATCTTCTCCTATCTTGGAGGGATTGCCCTGCACGTTTGGACTATCAAAGGGTACTTCGAAACCATTGATGGGTCATTGGAAGAAGCAGCAGCATTGGACGGTGCAACACCTTGGCAGGCATTCCGTTTGGTATTGTTGCCGCTGTCTGTACCTATCCTTGCGGTGGTCTTCATCCTGTCGTTCATCGGTGTGGTGACAGAAGTGCCTGTCGCATCACTGCTGCTGACTGACGTAAACAGCTACACACTGGCTGTCGGTATGCAGCAATACCTGTACCCGCAAAACTACCTGTGGGGTGACTTTGCCGCTGCAGCTGTATTGTCAGCAATGCCTATCACTATCGTCTTTTTGCTGGCTCAGAAATTCCTGGTTGGCGGCCTAACATCAGGTGGCGTGAAAGGTTAAGTTGATATTTAAATGCCCAGCGAAAAGTTGGGCATTTTTTCTTGAGTAAATGCGATGAAAAATAACACCCTACATTCGTATCATTTGCTGTCGGATGCATTAATAGAATCATGTAACAATAATCAAATTTCATTTAAATCGAATATAGATAAAGAATTATCCATTCCTGATTATTTTAAAATGGTCAGGTTTGAAAAGAAATTTGATGAAGGTTGTCGTGTTATTGGTGATGGTTTTCAAATGCTGTGTCAAACAACGGGCTCTATAAATAAAAGTGAACCTGTTGGCCGCTGTCCGGATAATAATGAGAGTTATCGGATATATGGCAAAGAAGATAATCAGCGATATTATAATTATTTGGTTATTGAAGAAAACGATGGCTACACCCTGTTCGGTTTTACCTCCTGTCGCCGATTTGCTGGTTTCTTTGAGTTTTCAGACGGGCAGGTAACTGCGATTCTTGACGGTGAAAATATCACCCTCGAACCTGGCGAAAACATGCTTGAATCCGTTGCGGTTTTCGAAGGTGAAACGCTCGCAGAGGTCCATGAGCAATTCGCTGCGGCCATTGCTATCAATCATCCGCCGAGGGCCCATGTGAGTGATGCAGCACCGATTGGCTGGTGCTCTTGGTATGCCTACTACGCCAGTGTCTCCGCCGATGATATCAGCACCAACCTCGACCAAATGACCAGTGATCTCAAGGATATTGAATGGGTATTGCTGGATGATGGCTACCAAGCCTTTATGGGCGACTGGCTGACACCTTCAGAGCGTTTCACCGGTGGTGTAAAAGCCGTGATTGAAGGTATCAAAGCGCGGGGTAAAAGGCCTGCTATCTGGATGGCCCCTTTTATTGCTGAGCCAGGGTCTGCTTTGTTCCGTGAACATCCGGAATGGTTCGTGCGCTCCGAAACTGGCGAAACACTGAAAGCGGAAGACATTACCTATGGCGGCTGGCGCTGTCTGCCATGGTTGATGCTGGATACTAGCCAGAAAGCCGTTTGCGACTACCTGACCCAAACGGTAAAAACCATGCGTGATGAGTGGGGTGTAGAGCTGTTCAAGCTGGATGCCAACTATTGGGGGGCACTAAAAGGCAAACGTGCCAACCCACAGGTGACAGGCGTAGAAGCCTATCGACTGGGTATGGAAGCGATTGCAAAAGGAGCGGGTGATGCCTGGCTGCTGGGGTGTAACGCGCCGATGTGGCCATCCCTAGGCATGGTAGATGCGATGCGCGTCTCCGACGATGTTGAGCGTGTGCCGCACCGTTTCAGTCAAATTGCCCGCGAGAGTTTTTTCCGCAGTTGGCAGCACCAGCGCCTTTGGCATATCGACCCGGATTGTGTCACTCTGACCGACATTCCTGGGCAGGAAACTGACGACGCTGCGTACCGATACCATCGTGATGCAGTCGCTGCTGTCGGTGGCTTGCTACTTTCTGGCGATCCACTGGCAGAGTTGGATAGCTTCGCCAGAGCTTCTTTCACCCGGCTTATCCAGCGCAGTCAGCTTACCTCTTTACCTGTGCAGTTTACAGACTTGTCGCTCAACTACGGCAAACTGGTGCTTGAAAGTGGCGATACGCTGCATGCTGTCATTACTTATCTCAAGGAAAGCTGGGAGCCGGTGAGCGTCACTTTGCAAAGTGATATCGCCGCAGACTGGTTTGATTACTGGAGCGGCGAGAAATTAAATCTGGAACCGCAAAACTTCTGGGTAATTAATTTGTCTTCAGAGAACCGAAGTCAATTAGTTATTAGTAAGTAAAACCCATAACTAAAAGCCATCGATTTAATAGGGTGGTTTTTTTGTTTTACTTAATCATTGTGTTTCATTTTCAATATTTGGCATGCCATCACACTCTGCGCAAAGCGAATAAATAAATCGTATGTAAGAATTCTATCGACAATAAATAACTTCGACCCTCTGCGTATTGTTTTAAGGATGTGCAATGCCCAAATTTAGAATTTCAAAACTGGCAGCAGCAATGACAATTATTTCAACCGTATCCCTCTCTGGTTGTGGCGCGTTTTCCGAAAGCGAAAAATCACCCAACACAGGCTTACCTGCACCGAGTCACCTACGTGTGTATTTAAATATGCTGAAAGGTGATTATCAGCATGACACTTCACGTCTGGAATACCGACAAGTGTTCGGCCTACAAAGGGGCAGACACAGATTGGAACCGTGGCCTGCAATTCGACGGTGTGGATGACGCATATGGCGCGTATTGGGATCTGCCTATTCATGATTCAGCCCAAGGTTGCATCAACTTCATTCCGCACCGGGGCGATGAAAAACCGTTGCCACAGGATGCAAAGGCTTATATCGAAGAAGCCGCGAAAACTGGTTTTCGCGTATTTACCTTCAAAGGCGATGGCAATGTTTACTACGAACCGCTGGAACTGCCGCCGCTGAACTTGGCGGGTGCAACGGCGCACTGGGTGGACGTGCAAACATTGCTGACACCTGCCGATGTAACCCATGTTGAACTGTATCAGTCGTTCACAGGCAAGGTGAATATCTCCGGGGATGAGATTTCAGGCTTTGATAAAAAGCTCGATGCAACGGCCAACGCAGAAAGCCGCTGGCAATCAAGATTCCCTCACCTTGGAGGCATGGCAAGCTGGCACCTGCCGCTGACCAATGACGATGCAAAATCCTTGCTCAAAGGACAGTTGGTTGCCGTAGCGAAAAACGCTGAAGGCAGGATTGTGTCAGCCACTCAGGTACAATTTGCCGGCGTGCTGGATACCCTGTACGTCGAAAACGGTACGGCGAATGACGACAGCTTGATGTACGGCGCAACCGTCACCACTGGCAAAACGGCCTTCAGGTTATGGGCACCCACAGCGCAGTCAGTCAGCCTTGTCCGTTACAACAACCACAAGACCAAAACTGACACTATCCCAATGCAGTTTGATGCCCAGTCCGGCAGCTGGTTTGTCGAAACAGACAAACTGGGTCATGGCGATTTCTACCGCTACAACATGACGGCGTACCATCCGGCGGTCAACGAAGTACGCAACTATGAAGTGACAGACCCTTATTCACTCAGTCTCTCGACAAACTCGACATTCAGTCAGGTGGTTGATCTAAACCATCCTGATCTTAAACCGACTGGCTGGGATGCGCTGCAAAGCCCGCATAGCCAGCAAAACCCTGCCAAGATGGTGATTTATGAGTCACACATCCGCGATCTTTCTGCGCTGGACGCTTCTGTTTCTGATGCGCATCGGGGCAAATTCAAGGCACTGACCGAAACCGCGTCTACACCGGTAAAACACCTGACATCACTGGCACAGAGTGGCGTAACACACCTGCACTTGTTGCCCGTGTTTGACATCGTTTCAGTGAACGAAGACCCGGCGAAAGTGATCGATATTCACCAACCATTCTGCCGCCTATGCGACATCAATCCGACTGTGAAAAACAGCGAATTCGCATCCTATTGCAACAGCGGAAAAACCGTCGCGGAAGTGTTTGAAATCCTTAAGGTAGGTGATGGTCCGGATTCGCCGCTGGTGCAGAAACTTAACCGACTGGTTGCAGGTCACGACAGCTTCAATTGGGGTTACGACCCTTATCACTACACGGCACCGGAAGGTTCGTACTCAACCCAGCCTGATGGCATGACGCGTATCCGAGAGTTCCGTGAAATGGTCATGAGCATCAAACAGAATATCGGCATGAACGTCATCATGGACGTGGTTTACAACCATACCAATGCGGTTGGCCCAGATGCGGAACACTCGGTGCTGGATAAGGTGGTGCCTTGGTACTACCAACGCCTGAACACCGAGTCAGGCGCTGTGGAAACGTCAACCTGTTGTTCAAACACAGCACCGGAAAACGCCATGATGGGACGACTGATCCGTGATTCGCTGGTGGTGTGGTCGAAAGACTACAGAGTGGATGCGTTCCGTTTTGATTTGATGGGTCACCACCCGAAAGCGCAGATCTTGGAAGCGCGTGAAGCGGTGCGTCAGGTGAATCCGGATACCTATTTCTACGGTGAAGGCTGGAACTTCGGTGAAGTTGCTAACAACACCCGTTTCGAACAGGCGATTCAGGGCAACATGGCAGGAACCGGTGTAGGGACCTTCTCCGATCGTTTGCGTGATGCGGTGCGCGGCGGTGGTCCGTTTGACGGCGGTGACGCGCTACGAGCCAATCAGGGCTTTGGTAACGGCGCCTTTGTGATGCCAAACGAAATGAATGGCGTCAGCCGTGAAACCGCGCTGCACAGTACCGATCTGGTTCGCCTTGGTATGGCTGGCAACCTGAAAAGCTATGAATTGACCACCCACACCGGTGAGCGGAAACGCGGTGAGCAAATCGACTACAACGGCCAGCCAGCGGGTTATGCTGAGCAGCCGACCGAAGTGCAGAACTATGTTTCCAAGCACGATAACCAGACGCTGTGGGACAACAACCAGTACAAGATCCCATACGACGCACCACTCGATATCCGCGTGCGCATGCAGACGGTGTCACTGGCTACCGCGATGTTGGGGCAGGGCGTGCCGTTCACCCATCAGGGTGTTGAATTGCTGCGTTCCAAATCCATGCAACGAGATTCGTACGACTCTGGTGACTGGTACAACCTAGTGGACTACAGCCTGCAAGACAACAACTGGAACAAAGGCCTGCCACGCGAAGACAAAGACGGCCCGAACTACGGCATGATCAATACAGTGATTGAAGGCCATGGCGACAACGCCAAGCCGGGTCACACAGAGATGCAGACCATGGTCAGTTATTACAAAGAGCTGGCAAGTCTTCGCGCCCATTACCCGCTTATTACTCTGGGCAGTGCAGACGACGTGCTACGTCGTGTCGGCTTCCTCAATACTGGGCCTTCGCAAACGGCCGGACTGGTAGTGATGACGATTGATAACGGCATCAACGCGGGTGACGACCTCGACAGCAATGTAGACGGTCTGGTGGTGGTGATTAACGCCTCGCCGGAACATCATCGGATGGAGATTGGGCAATCCGGTCTTACACTCAGCGCGAAGCACACCAGTGACCTGAAAGGGGATGCGCGTGTGGATGGTACCGCGATTGTGGTTCCTGCTTGGACGCCAGCCGTGTTCGAGCTAACCCGCAATGGCAGCCGTGGCGCGGGTATTCCACCTGTGGCGAACTGAGAGTGAAACGCTGGACTAATTGAATGTCAGCACAGCCTTGAACTGGGGCTGTGCTTTTTCTTTTTTGATATTGAGGTGAATGGACGATGAGCACACCTTTTCTTTATCACGGACAGGATTGTCACTGGGTGATCCCGTCACAGGATCTCCTGACCGTTCGTGTCGTAACAGAAGCCGATTTTGAACCGACCGCATTTTATGTGCGATGCGAGCCGGACAACGAGCAAAAACTGATTGCCATGAACGTGGTAAACACCAGCAGTGCCAACGCTTCTCGACTGAAAACCTGGCAGGCTGAGCTGCCACTTAACCGCGATAAACCCACTACTGTGTATTGCTTCAAAGCCGTACAGGGAAGCCACCAATGGTGGCTGCACGGAGAAGGGGTTTCGACCCGTGTGCCGGGACTGGAAAAGCAGTTCCGTTATAACGCCGAGCACCAGCCACCGGATTGGGTTAAACACCAAATCTTCTACCAGATATTTCCTGATCGTTTTGCTAACGGAAACCCGTCAATCAGCGTGAAAGACGGTGAATATTGTTTGCAGGGCAGCGAAAAACCGACGTTGGTGAAGGCGTGGGGTGAGCCCGTGTATGAACATGGCACCAACGGTGCGTGCGAATTCTATGGTGGGGATTTGCAAGGGATCCGCGACAAACTGGATTACCTGCAGACATTGGGTGTCACTACCCTGTATCTGAATCCGATTTTCACTGCACCTAGCAATCATAAATACGACACGTCAGATTACATCAATATCGACCCGCACCTAGGCACCAATGAAGAATTCGCGGAATTGGTGGCCGATCTTCACCAGCGCGGAATGAAAATCGTGTTGGATGCGGTATTCAACCACACCTCTTTAAACCACCCATGGTTTGATGGTTTTGAGCGCGGTGAAGATGGCCTCGGGGCGTGGAAAAATCCCGCATCGCCTTACCGCGAGTATTATCAGTTTGACGGCGATTCCGACGAATACGTGGGCTGGAACGGTGTTAAAAGCTTGCCTAAGCTGAATTATCTCAATCAGGCGGTGCGGGACTATTTCTACCAAGGTGAAAATGCAGTGATCAAGCACTGGCTACGACCACCCTACGCGATTGATGGCTGGCGCTTTGATGTCATCCACATGCTGGGTGAAGGGGAAGGGGCGACCAACAACGCACACTATGTAAAAGCATTCCGTGAGTCGGCCAAGTCTGTTAATCAGGATTGCTATGTGCTGGGCGAGCACTTTTTTGAAGCTACCCAATGGTTGCAGGGCGATCAGGAAGATGGTGCGATGAACTACTATGGCTTTGCGCATCCGGTTCGTGCCTTCTTTACTGGACTGGATATCTCGTTCCACCCTTGTCACCTAGACGCTGAAACGTTCGCGGCATGCTGAGGGAAGCCATGGCCAAAGTTCCGTGGCAGAACCAACTGACCCAACTTAACCAGCTAGACAGCCACGACACCATGCGATTCCTGACTATGGCGAACGGCGATGAAACCATATTAAAGAGTGCGCTGATGTTCCTGTTCTGTTGGGTAGGTGTCCCTTGCATTTACTACGGCACGGAAGTTGCGATGGAAGGAGGGCATGACCCGGATAACCGCCGCACGTTCCCGTGGGAACAATTGGATAACCGCGCGGATATGGTCGCTTTCATCAATACCCTGACCACTCTACGCCTTGAATCCAACGCTCTGCAAAGTGGCAGCCTGCAATGGCTTTACACCAAAGGCGATGTGCTTGCATTTGCCCGGGTTTTGGGAGATGAGGTCGTGATGTGCGCAGTAAACCGTAGTGCAGAACCCGCCACTATTTCCCTGCCACTTTGGCAAACGGGCACCGCACAAACCTGTTTCCGTTCGCTGTTTGATGGACAGAGCGTGAACGTTAATGAGGGGGAGGTGACGATGACGATTCAAGGGAAGTCAGCGCAGATTTTGTGGTAGCGGATTACTGAGAAATAGATGCCATAACCCAAAGGTCAATCAGATTACATGATTGGCCTTATTTTCATGTACTCGGTACTTTTCGTGGTTTCAGCGACCCGATTTATCTAAGGATAACTGAACGGTTAATTAACTCGGATTGAATGGCTGCTATCTGAGCGTGATAAGAAAAAAGCCCCAAGTGTCATCACTCGGGGCTTTGCGTTTTTAGTACAGAACTTGTCTATCTGATCTTAATTCACCAACATCGCGAACGACTCATAGGGAGAAAGCGTCAGCGTTTGTTCCAGTGCTGAACGGACAACACCATTGTGAACCAAGCATTCCCCTTCGATTTGCCATTCGTCTGGCACATCCACCGTGATGGTTTCATCGGAGAAGTTGTTGATGGCGACAATCTTCACACCATCCAACTCGCGAACATAACCAAACAGGCTTGGGTGATCGGCGAACAGTGGGGTGAATGAGCCGTAAACAATCACAGGGTACTGTTGGCGAAGTTCGACGAGGTGTTTGTAGTGCCAGAACACGGAGTCTGTGTCAGCCAACGCTGCATCGACGTTAATTTCTGTGTGGTTTGGGTTAGCCTGAATCCACGGAGTGCCTTCGGTAAATCCGCCGTGGGCTGAAGCGTTCCACTGCATAGGCGTACGGGCATTGTCGCGACTGTTTTCATGGATCGCAGCCATCATATCTTCTGGCGATACGCCGTTTTCAGTGCGTTCGCGGTAGAAATTCAGGGTTTCAATGTCGCGGTATTCTTCGATGGTGTCGAATGCCACATTGGTCATGCCAATCTCTTCACCCTGATAGATATACGGCGTGCCTTTCAATAGGTGCATGGTGGTTGCTAGCATCTTGGCGGATTTCGCGCGGTTCTCGCCGTTACAACCGTATTTGGAGACGACGCGTGGTAAATCATGATTGTTCCAGAACAAAGAGTTCCAGCCATTGTCAGCCAGTTCCGTTTGCCATTTGGTCAGTACCGCTTTAAAGGCTGGCAGTTCCAAAGGGACGGGCGTCCATTTGTCGCCATTGCCCCATGTCAGAGTGATGTGCTCAAACTGGAAAACCATGGAAAGCTCTTCACGGGCTGGGTCGCTGTAAAGCTTGGCTATTTCCGGTGTTGCCCCCCAGGTTTCGCCCACGGTCAGCAGATCTTTGTTGCCAAAAGTCGCACGGTTCATTTGCTGTAGCAGCGGGTGCAGACGCGGGCCGTTACCGGTGATGCCTTTGTCGATTTCTTTACCGATAAGGTCAATCACATCCATGCGGAAACCACCGATGCCGCGGTCAATCCACCCGTTCATCATTTGGTGAACCTTTTCCTGCACTTTCGGGTTTTCCCAATTCAAATCCGGCTGTTTCTTTGAAAACAGGTGGAAGTAGTATTCGCCGGAAGCTTCATCAAACTGCCAACCGAACCACCGAACAAAGATCCCTGATCGTCCGGTGCCGAGCCGTCTTCTTTTGCTTACGCCAGATATAGTAATCTCGGTACGGGTTGTCTTTGCCTTTTTTGGCTTCCTCAAACCAACGGTGTTCGTCCGAGGTGTGGTTGACCACCAAATCCATGATGATGCGGATCTCGCGTTCACGGGCTTGGGTTATCAGTTCCTCCATGTCAGCCATGGTGCCAAATTCTGGCGCGATGTCCTGATAGTCGGAGATGTCATAGCCGTTGTCGTCCATCGGTGACTTATACACCGGAGACAGCCAGATCACATTAACACCAAGGGTTTTCAGGTAATCGAGTTTACTGATAATGCCCTGAATATCACCGACACCATCGCCATTGCTGTCGCAAAAACTGCGCGGGTAGATTTGATAAACCACAGCATTATGCCACCAAGGGTTGCTTACGGGGAAAACGGCGTTGGACGGGGAAGTTGCGTGCATGGGGTCACCTATGAAAAGTCTGAATGCTTGCCGCAATATTAGGAAGAAATCGGAGTGACCGGAAATATAAGAACGGGCATGTGATATAGAAAATATTTATATCATTGGGTATAAAGGCCTCTCTCGTCACGAATTCGCAGAGTCTGCTGAAATTAGCGTCTTTCCAGACTGTGAGTTGCGTCAAATGCCATTGTTGGAGCACACCGTGGATAAAAGCTATCGCCAGTTTCTGGCTGTCGCCGAGTCAGGCAGCATCAGCGCTGCTGCCGCTGAAATGAACCTCAGCCAGCCCACACTGACTGCCACTATTCGAAAGCTGGAAAGCCAGTTCGGTGTGCCACTGTTTGTGCGCAAATCTAAAGGGGTGGAACTCACGGAGTTTGGTGAGTTGCTGCGTGAACAGGCGCAGGAAATGGCGCGTCGGCACCAGCGTATGGTGGATAAAATGGCTGACTTGAAAGCGAGGCGAACCCAGAAAATCAAAATGGGGACGGGCGATGCGTGGTGGGAGTTGTTTATCAAGGATGTGGTAGAGGAATATACCCACAGTAATCCAGCGATTTCCGTCGACTTGGAATTCGGCAACCACCTCAAGCTCATGGATTTACTGCAACAAGGCCATATTGACCTTTTTATGGGACATGAAATTGTCGGGCTTTCGAGCCGCTGCGCGGTTTCCTTTCTGCCGGTATTCCAGGATGAAGAAGCCCTGTATGTGCGGGAAAACCACCCCTTGCTGATGAGCGCCAATCCGTTAGCGGAAGTGGGCTTGTATCCACTGCTTCGCGTGACACCGGATACCGAGTCTTACCGTCATCTTTTGGATGATATAGGTCCCAAGCAACGGGAAGCGCAAAGCAAAGGGCTGGGGGAGCGAATTGTCTATAACGTTGGGTCGCTTTCCGCCAGCATGGATATTTTACGCACCTTGCCAGCGGTGATGCCGTACCCCGCAAAAATGGCGGATTTCTTTGCCGAGCGTGGAATTGTCACCTTGCCGCGTGGGGACGCAAAGTATGGCTCGGGCCAGCGCGGAACAGTCGGGATTTATTATCATCATCACGAACAGGGTGATCACCTTCACGCCTTACTCAAGCTCATTAGCGTGCGGGCAACGGCACTGAATTAATTTTAACAAAAAATTAAGCACGGTTTTTTACATCATCGCCGTGCTTGTAGCACTGGCCCCACCTTCTGCCATCAGTTTTTCTTATAGCCTTGTCACGATTTTTTCGGCAATTACGCCCTCATTGTGTGATTGCCGATACACACTCATCAACTCCTCCTTCCGGCTACGCCTCCCAACTACGCCCAACTATACCCAGAGGGTGGAGGATGTTGCGTAATCGCGTTCGCATAAACATGTGTCCCGAGACCAATTGGTTATTTAAAAAAACAAATAACATTGAAAAGGGACATAAAAATGAAACGCTTACCAGTTGCTGCAGCGGTACTGGCTGCAATTACCTCTTATTCTGCGTTTGCTACCGACAGTGGCGTAAAAGCGACTGACATCTTGACTGACGGCTGGGAAGTTCACGGCTACGGCTCAATGAACTACCGCATTAACGACGGCCAGTCTTTCGACAACGAATTCGGTAAGCCGGATTACAAAACGGCTGGCACCATGGGCAAGAGCAGCTCCCAGATCGAGTTTGTGATCAAAAAGCACACTGAATACGGCAATGGCGTGACCAGTGACTTTATCGTCCGCTCTGAGTACGGCAACGGCGATTCTTACTACTACACCTCTTCGGGCAACCAAAAAGCCAACAACACCGCTCAGTTTGAAATCAAAGAAGCGTACGTGGTGCTGGGTAACCTGCCTTACCTGCCAACAGACAGCGAGATTTGGGCGGGTCGTCGTTTCCTGAACCGTGCGGCGGGTGGCCTGTCTGGTGAGTTCTGGAAACAGTCTTCCGGTCAGGGCGCAGGTTTTGAAACCAAGTTCAATGACGGTCAGCGCGGCGGTATCGCGGTAGTGTCTGCAGACCCAGAAGCGGGCCAGGTAAATGACTTTATCTGTGCAGACGGCACGGAAATTGGTGGCGAGCCTTGTGGCGACATCATTGCAGACAACCCGCCGGCAGATGGCGACCGCACCACAGTTAGCTCACTGGATCTCTACTACTACGGCGTTCAGGCTTTGGGCGGCAGCTTCGATTTCGATCTGAAAACGATGTATCGCGCGAACCAGGATCCAAAAGTGGATTCTGATCCGGCAGAAAACGGCGTTGGTTTCTCTATCACTTACAACCGCGACTTCTACGGTTTCGATGGCTGGTCACAAACGGCGATTGCTTACGGTAAAGGTCTGGCGGCAAACCGTGGCGTGAACTTTGGTGGCTGGAGCACGCTGATCGAGTCAGATGAGTCCCTGTTCTTCACCACTTACGGTGTGGCGAACATCGGTAGTAAATGGCAACTGGGTACAGAAGCGACGTGGTTTCAGGCGCTGGATACCCTATTCGGTGCAGAAGACCTGAAGCGCGGTATCGTAGCAATGCGCCCTAGCTACAAAGTGAACGACAACTTCCGCATGGAGTTCACCGGTTCTTACGGCTATGAAACCGGTAAAGAAGGCTACTGGGGCCGCACGGGTGATGCTGTTGAAACCCACACCCTTAACGGTGAAGTCGCAGCAGTGTTTACCGTGAACGCTGACTACTTTGGCCGTCCACAAATCAAACCTTACATCAGCTACATCCAGACTGATGACGAAGCAAGTGCGAAACACGTTGGTATTCAAGATGGCGACAACGAAACCATCTTCGGTATCCACGCTGAAATTTGGTTCTAAGCGCGCACTTAAGGCAGCCTGCGGGCTGCCTGTTCGAGTTTGTAGCCCTGCATTTTCCAAGAAAGTGCAGGGCTATCGTCTCGGACATCACTCCAATCCGGAGACGAAGGAGAACATTATGAAAACACGCCATGCACTTCTTGCAGCATTAATGGCAGCCGCGGTATCAGGCTGCGCCACTGCCGATTTCCCAGCAGAGAAAAACATCACCATTGAGCAAAACGTTTGCTGCTCTGATTTCAGCCAATTTGCTTGGATTCCGTTAACTGGCGACCAGCTGGATATTGCGATTGATACCCATTCACCGGTAGCCGAAATCGAAGGTGGAAAAAGCCACTTTGCCGCGTTCGCAATCCCAGAAAACATCAACCGCCTGCAAGTTACCCTGAATAGCTGGATGAGTTCGGAAGGAGTATTTGCGCCGAAAATCCTGTTGCTAGACCCAGCATTCAAGACGGTGAAAACCTATTCGTTGGATACATTCAGCCAGAAAAATTCAGACATGTTCCATCTGGCGAGCTACCAGACCCAGTTCGTGATGGACAGGGAGCAAACGCCTTATCTGGTGGTGTACTCACCGGAAACGTATCGCCGAGGCGAAATCACCATTCCCCATCCTGAGCGTATCCGTGCAGAAGAGTTGGGTATGGCGCGCCCTATGGTGACCGACCCTGTTATCCAGCACAGCAACGTCGGTTCGCTGGAACTGGTGCTAAAACCCCTGAGCCTTCGCGCATACCGTGCCGATGAAGTGAAAGCAAAACCTGCGGCAGAAAAAGCGCCGCAAAAAATGGCGCCAAAGACATCGACAGAAAGCATGATGGCGGAAAGCGAAGCTTTTTATAACCAGAAGATTACCCAAGCGGTTGAATCCGGTGATATCGCAGTGGCACTGAAATGGCTAGATGAAGCCAAACGCGCAGGCTCGAAAAGCGCGGAAGCAACCTTTATCAACCTTGTCAGCCTTAAGCTTTACGAGTGCAAAACAACATCATGAAAAACAATAATAAAAAAGTCATTTATCAAGTGTTCACCCGTCTGTTTGGCAATATAAATACCACCAACAAACCGTGGGGAAGCATCGAAGAAAACGGCGTCGGTAAGTTCGATGACTTTACTGACAAAGCGCTGTCTGAAATCAAAGCCCTTGGCGTGACTCACATTTGGTATACCGGTGTGCCTCATCATGCGTTGGTGGGTGATTATGCCGATTTTGGTCTCAGTCATGACCATCCTGCGGTGGTGAAAGGCCGTGCGGGATCGCCGTATGCGGTGAAAGACTATTTCAACGTCAATCCTGATCTGGCGATCGACCCAGCCAACCGCCTGAATGAGTTCAAAGCACTGGTAGACAGAAGCCACAAGGCAGGGCTGAAAGTGATCATCGACATCGTGCCGAACCATGTTGCCCGCTGCTATCAGGGATTGAACAACCCTGACGGTGTAGAAGATTTTGGTGCGATGGATGATACCTCTGTGGCCTATCACCGCGACAACAATTTTTACTATCTGCCAGATGAAGCGCTGGCGTTGCCAGACTTCGCAGAGACTTTCGAGCCATTGGGCGGCGCAGAGCACCCAATGCTCAGCCAGCCTTACCAAGAGTTTCCGGCCAAGTGGACGGGCAACGGCGCACAGAAAGCCAAGCCGGACTTTGATGACTGGTATGAAACCGTGAAGGTTAATTACGGTGTAAGACCTGACGGCAGCAAAGATTTTGATATCTTGCCGGAAGATTACATGCAGTTGGATCATGAACAGCACTACCGGTTTTGGCAGGGGAAATCCGTACCGGATTCGTGGAAGAAATTCCGCCAGATTGCCGAATACTGGCTGATGCTGGGTGTCGATGGTTTCCGTTATGACATGGCGGAAATGGTGCCCGTGGAGTTTTGGAGCTACTTGAACTCAGCCATTAAATACATCGACCCAGATGCTTTCCTGCTTGCCGAGGTCTATCAGCCAGGCTTGTACCGTCAATATGTCCATTTGGGAAAAATGGATGCGCTCTATGACAAAGTCGACTTCTACGACGCACTGAAACTTGTGATGCAGGGCAAAGCATCGACGGATGATCTTGTCGCTATCCGTCGCAAACTGGCAGACATTGAACCGAATATGCTGCAGTTTTTGGAGAACCATGACGAACAGCGGCTAGCAAGCCCACAGTTTGCTGGAAACGCCGAGCTGGGCAAACCTGCCATGTTGCTTTCTGCCTGCATCGGCACTGCGCCAGCCATGGTCTATTTTGGCCAGGAAGTGGGAGAAGCTGCAGACGGTGATATGGGATTTGGCCGCCAGTCTCGCACCTCGATTTTCGACTACTGCGGTGTCCCAGCCCACCAACGCTGGATGAATAACGGTGCTTTTGATGGTGGGCAATTGAGCGACCAGGAGCGTGAACTGCGTGATTTCTACCAGCGCCTATTAACGTTCACCGTGAGCGCTCCGGCGCTCGATGGTGATTGTTTCGACCTGCATGATGAAAACCGCACCGCTGCCAATGGTTATGACGGCACTATGTTGGCTTTCACTCGCACAAGCAAAGACACCGCGCAGAAACTGATCTTGTTCAGCCATTTTGGTGACCGTGACAAGGGTGAGCTGTTGCTGAAAGTATCAGCAAGCGTCATCGAAAAATGGCACCTCACTGATGGTGTTTACCCACTCAAAGAATGCCTCTATGGTCAGCAACCTTCCGTGCTGCATGTTGAGAACGGTGAAGGCTGGCTGTCACTTGCCGCCAAGCCGCTATCGGCGCTGGTGTTTGAAGTGTCCTGATCAAATTACTACGCACTAGTCAGGATCCCGGTTGGTGCGTTTTCAGCTTTCATGAAAATAAGGACGATAACGATGAAACCTGCACGTACCCTGCTTTCCCTTTTAACCGCTGCTGCGCTATTTCCACTTTCAGCGACCGCACTGGAAGAAGGGGAGATCCTGATCTGGATTAACGGTGACAAAAGCTATGAAGGTCTGGCTGAAATCGGCCGCCAGTTCACAGCAGATACCGGCGTGACTATCAATGTTCAGTATCCAGAATCCCTTGAAGCCAAGTTCCAGCAAGTCGCTGCTACAGGCGGTGGCCCGGACATTATATTCTGGGCGCATGACCGTTTTGGTGGCTATGCAGCGGCCGGACTGTTGGCGGAAGTCAACCCAAGTCAGGCATTCAAAAACAAGCTGGTGGATTTCAGTTGGGATGCGGTGACCTGGGATGGAAAACTGGTGGGCTACCCCATTGCTCTTGAAACGCCATCACTGATTTACAATAAGGATCTGTTGCCCGAACCGCCGAAAGCCTGGGAAGACCTGATTGAGATAGACAAAGCCATGAAGGCGAAAGGCAAGCAAACCATCATGTGGGATGTAAAAAATGCCTATTTCACCTGGCCTATCATTTCTGCCAATGGCGGTTATGCCTTTAAGAAAACCGAACATGGTTTTGACGGCAAGCAGGTGGGTGTGAACAGCCAGTCAGGCCAGAATGGCTTGCAGTTCCTCGTCGATTTGACCAAAGCCAACGTGATTTCACCGGACATGGATTACGCCGTGTCTGAAGCCGAGTTCAACAAAGGCAATGTTGCCATGACGATCAATGGCCCTTGGTCTTGGTCAAACATGGATAAAACCGGCGTGAATTATGGCGTGGCCGTGTTGCCAACGTTGGATGGAGGCGCGTCCAACCCATTTGTTGGCGTGTTGAGTGCGGGGATTAACTCTTCTAGCCCAAACAAAGATCTGGCTGTCGAGTTTCTTGAAAACTATGTCATCACGGATGCGGGTCTTAAAATCATGAACGATGACAAGCCGCTAGGCGCAGTCACCCTCAATACTTTCCAGAAAGTGCTGGAAGCCGACAACCGTATCTCAGCGACCATGGTGAACGCCGAACATGGCGAGATCATGCCAAATATTCCTCAAATGACGGCTTTCTGGTTTGCGCAAGGTGCAGCGATTGAAAACGCCTTGCTGGAGCGTCAGAGCGTTCAAGAGGCACTGGATTCTGCTGCTGCACAAATTAAATAACGCTTCTCAAACCCCCAGCGCGGACCCGCCTGGGGGCTTCTCTGTTTGTATAGGATGTACCGTGAGCCCAATTCCACCTATCTCTGAAACCCTTTATGTCCGTGGCACCTTTAATGGTTGGGGCGATGATTCGCCGATGCAGTATGTTGGCGAGCATTGTTATCAAGCGACGCTTTGTCTTCCAGCTGACCGCCATCAATTTAAAATTTCTGATCGCGATGGCACGGAAGCCTTGACCTTTTCTGCCGATCTGCAAAAAGCGACGCTGTGCCGACTGGAAACGGCAATGGTGCTGATGCCAGCCAAAGGCATAGGTAACGATCTTATACTGGATGCGCCACAAACTGGCCTGTTTACCTTGACCTTTGTAGTGCAGAACTTGCGCGAACCCGTGCTTCGCATCGAACAGGGTGGCGAGAACTTGGATGCCGAGCCAAACCGCCCGCTGTTGAGCACGCAGATAAAAACAAACCGCAGCCCAGATGTGTCGCTTGTCGGCAAGGCGTCACCGGTGCTGGCACCACAGGCTTTGTTTGACGCTATGGCTATCCGCGAGCCACAGAGCTTCCCGTTTGTGTTCGGTGACAATGTGGATGGTTGCTATGAAGGCCAGACCCACTGTTTTGTGGCAGCAGGAAAATACCGTCACAAACAGGGTTGGTATCTGGGGACTTTCGGGGCACTGGTGGATGGCAAAGTGCAAGATAAGACCCAGGCTACGGAAGCAACACTGTATCCTTTTGGCATTACCCATCATTACGCGGAAGGCATTGCCGATACCCTAAGCATTTTCTCGGGAAGTCGCACTGCAGCACTGCATGTGGAAAGCGAGAGCGCAGCAGCATTGGGTGTCGCACCGTTACTCAATCTCGCCATAAACCAAAGCACGGTCATGCGCTATGAGGATTGTGTGGTTTATGCGCTGGAGCCCTCTCTGCGCCAGCCGGACAGCCCTGCCTTTATTGCCATCAGTGCTAACCAACCCTTCAGTTTCCGAGAAGAAACCCTGAAAAGCTGGCCACAACTGGATGACGTCATGCACTTGAGTGGCATGCACGTAAAACCCGTCATAGAAGCATTGGAGCCGACAACAGCGTTTACCGTGTACCTGTCATTTGCAGTGACGGAGAAAGACGCGGTGACAATGGCGAAAGCGGCCAGTGCCAACAATGGCTATGCCCAGCATTTACAGACGACTTATAACATGCTGACCCAAAGCTATCTGTGGACATCTGACGAGACGTATAACCGTGCGCTGATGTGGTCAAAAGCTGCGGGTAAGGTCTTTGTCTCACACGAATTTGGCACTGGGATCTGGCGGGGTTGCCATGGTTCAAAGACTGCTGGGGACGGGATTCGTTTATCGCATTGCCGGGGATCACGCTGACGAACGGTGATTTCGAGGACGCCAAAGACATCATTACCAATTTCGCTTCCATGCAGAAGAAAGAGAAAGGCGATGTGAATTATGGGCGTATTCCTAACCGCGTTTCCAGTGCTACCAATATTATTTACAACACCACGGATGGCACGCCGTGGATGGTGCGTGAGATTGGCGAATACCTACGTTATAGCGGCGACAGGCATTTCGCGGCAGCCGTGTACCCTGTGGTGAAGGCGTACATTGAAGGGGTGGAAACCCATTACCTTGATGAACATGGCTTGATGACCCATCGCCACCCAGATACTTGGATGGATGCTAAGTTGCAGGGGCAAATCCCCTGGTCAGCCCGCGGCAACCGCGCCAATGATATTCAGGCGCTGTGGTTTACCAGCCTGAAAGTGGCGGCAGAGTTGGCACAACTGGCGGGTGAGGAAACAGAATCGGCGCGCTATGCGGCCATGGCTGACAAGGTCCAAGTCAGCATGACCCAGTTGTTCTGGAATGCGGACACGCAATGTATGGCAGACCGTGTGGATGAAAACGGCACGCCGGATTACCGCATTCGCCCGAACCAATTGATGTTGATGACCGTGCCATTTAACCGTGAACTGGTTGCTCCTGAAACCGGCGCGCATGTGGTGAAAAACGCGCTCAGTGAGCTGATGTTCCCTTGGGGTGTCTGTTCATTGACGCAAAGCGACCCTTGGTTCCACCCTTACCACAACAACTGCGATGCGTACCACAAGGATGCCGCTTACCATAACGGCACGATTTGGGGCTGGAATGCGGGATTCTCTGTGTCGGCCATGTTGCAATATGGCAAAACCGAACTAGCTTACCAACTGACCAAAAACCTTGCTGATCAAATCCTGACACTCGGCCATCGCGGTACCATGAGTGAAAACCTGGATGCGTTTTTGGATACGTCTGGAGAGCGGGTGACAACGGGCACGTATGCGCAGGCATGGTCAGTATCAGAGTTTCACCGTAACGGCTATCAGGACTACCTCGGTGTGCGTCCGGACATGTTGCAGGGGCGTATTGAATTCTATCCGCATTTCCCTGCATGTTGGGAGCATGCAACTGCCCATGTGCCATTTGGACAAGGCGATAAACTTGCGGTTGACTACCGGAAATCGGGTGAGGTTTGTCAGTATTTGCTCACCGCTAAAGAAAACGGCTTAACCCTTGAGTTCGGGTTTGACACAAACGACGGCCATCGCCAGTACTACAGCCTGCCACTTAAACACCAACAGACATTGACGGTAAGTGCGGTAGAGAAAACTCTATATCTTGACGGCAATCTGGTCGCGCCAAACCGCGTTGAGTCGAACTTCGTGGATATTCTCAGCGACCTGACCTTTGCCTCTCCCGTCACAGACAAGGCCTATCCAGTGCTGGAAAATCACAGCCTGTTGGAGCGTGAAATTCGCGCAGCAAATTACCGAGTGAACGAAGATTAAGTTGTTACCAGGAACTCGATAACAGGAAAGACAAAAATGCCAGCAAGAACGCTGGCATTTTTATTGAGTACGGTATGTAAAAGAGGGTCAGGGAATCCACTTCAGGAACAGGGTTGCCAATGGCGGTAGGGTGAGCGAAAGGTGCCCATCTTCCACATTAATTTCTTTGGATGGAGAAACGCCTGAACCCCAATAATGGCTGTCATCGGTATTCAGCAGTAGTACATACTTGCCTTTGACGGGTACAGGGACAGCGTAGCTTTCACGCACTACCGGTGTGAAGTTGCTGATCACCAACACGCGATTGCCATCGTCACTGAAACGTTCGTGGGCGATCACACTGTTTTGCGCATCATCACCAATTCGCCACTCAAACCCCTGATTGTGGCAGTCACCTTCGAAAAGTGCCGGCGTCTCGCGGTACAAATGGTTAAGGTCACGCACTAGGTTTTGTATGCCTTGGTGCTTTTCGTACTGCATCCAATGCCATTCCAATTGCCCATCATGGTTCCATTCTGCGGTCTGACCCAGCTCTGTCCCCATAAAGTTCAGTTTCTTACCTGGCTGGCCGTACATGTAACCGAGATAAGCGCGAAGGTTGGCGGCTTTTTGCCACTCATCACCCGGCATTTTGTTGTGGATAGACGCTTTACCGTAAACCACTTCATCATGCGACAGAGACAACACAAAGTTCTCGTTGTAGGCGTAAACCATCGGGAAGGTCAGGGTATTGTGGTGGTATTGACGGTGGATCGAATCTTCTTTGATGTAACTTAAGCTGTCATGCATCCAGCCCATGTTCCATTTGAAACCAAAGCCAAGGCCATCTTCAGACGTTGGGCGGGTCACGCCCGGAAACGCGGTGGATTCTTCAGCAATGGTCATGGCGTTTGGATAATGACGGTACACTTCCTCATTCACCCAGCGCAGCAGGGAAATTGCGTCATAGTTGTGGTTGCCGCCATCGTGATTCGGGATCCATTCATCATGGTTACGTGAATAATCAAGGTAGAGCATGGACGCCACAGCATCAACGCGCAGGCCATCGATATGGAAATGTTCGAGCCAGAACAGGGCGTTGGCGACCAAAAATTTGCGCACGTGGTCGCGGCCGTAATCGTAGATAAAGCTCTTCCAGTCCGGATGCCAACCACGTTTTGGGTCGGGATCGTTATAAAGCGCCGTGCCATCAAAATTGGCGAGTCCGTGGTCGTCTGATGGGAAGTGCGCTGGCACCCAGTCAAGGATCACGCCAATGCCAGCTTGATGGCAGCGGTCGACGAAGCGTTTGAAGTCATCCGGTGAGCCGAAACGGCTGGTGGGAGCGAAGAGCCCAATCGGCTGATAACCCCAGGAACCGTAAAACGGGTATTCTGATACTGGCATCAGTTCTACGTGGGTGTAACCCATGTCGGTGAGGTATGGGATTAGCTCGTCTGCCAGTTCGCGGTAGGTAAGGAACTCACCATTGTCGTGGCGTTTCCACGAACCCGCGTGCAGTTCATAGAAAGACAAAGGCTGCTTGTGTGGTGGGATGAATGGGCGTTGCTGCCAGTTATCATCCTGCCATTGGTAGCCATTCTGATCGAACACCTTGGAGGCAAAAGATGGGTATTGCTCTGCGTGATAACCCCAAGGGTCAGCTTTATGTGGGAGGCGGTTGCCAAGGCCATCTTTCAATTCAAATTTGTAGCTGACACCGGCTTCAATACCCGGAACGAACAATGCCCACAGGCCTTCGTCCAGACGCTGCATCGCGTGGCGACGGCCATCCCAATGATTGAACTCACCAATCACGCTGACAGCCGACGCATTTGGCGCAAACACCATAAAACGAGTGCCAGCAACGGTTTCCTCGTCACGCTCGAAGGTGCAAAGTTGAGCGCCCATTTCGCGATAGGCTAGCGATGGCGTATGGACGTGGTCAGCATTGGGCGCGATGCATCGGAACTGGTACGGATCGATAAAGGTTTGCTCGCCATCAGCATAGCGAGCATGAATTCGGTACAGCCTGCTCTCCAGTGCGGCTTTGTCGCTGGATAGGGTGAACAGTCCCGGCGCTACTTCGTTCAAGGCAATAGCGTTGTCATCCAGCAAGAGTGATGCGCTTTTTGCGTCAGGCAGCCAGACGGTCAGTGCCGTTTCCGGTGTCGTATTTGGCCCCAACGCGGAAAACGGAGACGGAAAAGCAGCTCTTTCGAGCTGCTCACGGAGTGTAGTGATCGGGGTTGCGGAATCTGCCAGCATGCCCATCACTCCTTGTATTGGCTGGCTTTTGCACGCACGTCGGTCAGACGCTGGCACAGGCCGTTGATTTCCGGGCGGGCAAACAGCTCATCCAGTGTAGCCGAAAGCTTGCGACGCCAGTTCGGATACTGGTCAACGGTACCCGGTACGTTGACTGGCTTGTCCATCTCCAGCCAATCCTCCAGTTGAAGACCCAGTAAGGCGCTGCTACCCGCCGCCAGATGCATTTGCATTGCATGGGACAGGCTTTGGTCCATCGGCACATAGAGGGCATCCTGACCGATAGTTTCCGGCAGCCAGCCATGCCAGCGGATGCTGTTCAGCATCTTTTGCTTCATTTCTGCGCGGGCAGTGAAAAGACCTTCCAGCTGTGCTTCATCAGGGTAGAGACCAAGCTCTTTGCCAAGGCGCAGGTCATCGCAATGCCAGAACCCACGAAGGGTAGGCATGTCATGGGTACACAGGGTTGACATGGATTGCACGGGGTAATGGGCTGGAGACAGATAGCCGCCATCTTCTGCGGTTTCGAAGAAGAAGACTTTGTAAGAGTGCACGCCGCCTTCGACCAATGGCTCGACAATTTCGTCCGGCACTGTTCCTAGGTCTTCACCGATGATGCTGCACTGGTTGCGGTGGCTTTCAAGCGCGAGGATGGCCAACATTTCCTCTACCGGATAGTAGAGATAGGCACCGTCCTGCGCCGAGTCACCGCGTGGGATCCACCATAGTCGAAGAAGGCCAAGTACATGATCAATACGCAGTGCGCCACAGTGTTTCATGTTCGCGCGCAGCAAATCGATATATGGCGTGTAAGCGTGTTTAACCAGATAGTCCGGATTCAGCGGTGGCAGACCCCAGTTTTGGCCTAGTGGGCCAAGAATATCCGGTGGTGCACCGATGCTGGCATCCAGACTCAATGCGCCTTCATCCGCCCAGCTTTCTGCGCCAGAATCACAAACGCCGACAGCCAGATCTCGGTACAGCCCAATATCCATGCCGCGATCAGTAGCCAGTTGCTGCACCGCAGACAGTTGTTCTTCTGCCAGCCACTGTAGGTACATGTAAAAATGAACCGCATCCTGATTTTCTTTGATAAACGCCTGAACCGCTGGTGTTGAGAAGTGACGGTACTTCTCAGGGAATACTGGCCAGCCCCAGATAGCATCGTCGGTGTTTTTCAGCTCAGCATGCAGGGCATCAAAAGCGGCTTGATGCAGAAGGCTCATACCGCCGTCATCAACATAGCGGTTGAATGACTGTGCACGGTCAGTTTGTTTTGCCAGTTGGCGAGTTTTGAAGGTTTCCCAAAGCATTGGCAGCACGCTCATTTTCAGATCGGCCACTTCGCTGTAATTCACCCATTCTGCATCACGGGCGGCTTTGATGCGCGCTTGGAACTCGGTGCTGCCAACGCGTTGCTGCGCGGCATCACTCAGGGCAAACTCCGCGACATTGATAACGTCGATGTACAACACGTTCAGCCAACGGCGTGAAGATGGGCTGTATGGGCTTGCACCTTCTGGGTTGGCTGGGAACAAAGAATGAATAGGGTTTAAGCCGACAAAATTACCGCCGCGGCTAGCCACGTTGCCTACCAGTTGCATCAGGTCGCTGAAGTCGCCGATGCCCCAGTTCTGTTCAGACTTCAGGGTATAAAGCTGCACTGTGGTTCCCCACAGTTTTTCGTCTGACTGCAGTGAGGTTTGCTTGTAGCATGTTACTGGCGCAACGATGATGGTTGAGGTGAACGCGCTTTTACGGCGTTTGCGGCGAAGAGTCAGTTGGTGGTAACCCATCGGCAATGCGTCAGCCAGACGGAACACCAATTTGCCATCTTGCTCGCGGGTGTCGCGGATGACCTGAGATTCCAACCAACCTTCAATTGTTTCGCCATTTTCCGTCATCAGTGACCAACTGAAATCACCGACACGAACAGACTTACCCAGCGTCAACGTGATATCGACCTGCTGGTTCTCGCGAAGTACAAAGACAGGCGCCAGCAAATCCTGCTGGTGTTTTCGTACTGCAGACGCTTCAAGCGTTGCATCGTCTGTGGTGTCGTATCCCAGTGCAGCCAATAGTTTTACCAGTACCGTATCACTAACGTTGGTGGGTTCTCCCCAGGCACTGATGTAAGTATCAGCAAGCCCAGCGCGGCTTGCTACCGCTTTTAGTTTTTGTGTATCCATTACTTATTCTCTTAAAGGCGGCCTAAATACGCCGCCTGATTAGGGCTTAAAGGTTGATTGCTTCGAGGTGCCAGATGGTGTCCACGTAGTCGCGCATGCTGCGATCTGAGCTGAACTTACCGACGGATGCGGCGTTGATTATCGCCATTTTTGCCCATTGACTTTGGTCACGGTAAGCGCGGTCGATGTCAGCATGGGCACGGGCGTAATCCGCAAAGTCAGCGAGTACCAGATACGGGTCACTGTGAACCAGATTGTCTGCAATGCTCGCAAGACGATCAGGAGCACCAGGTGTTAGCGTTTCGCCGTAAAGCATGTCGATAGCATTTTTGATGACGGGATTACGGTGATAGATTTCCGCTGGGTGGTAGCCGTTTGCTAGCGTCTCCATTACCTGCTCTACTTCCATCCCGAAGATAAAGATGTTGTCGTCACCGACTTCTTCACGAATTTCAACATTCGCGCCGTCCATGGTGCCGATGGTAAGGGCACCGTTCAGCGCCATCTTCATGTTGCCAGTACCGGATGCTTCTTTACCCGCAGTAGAAATCTGTTCAGAGACATCTGCTGCCGGAATGATGATTTCTGCGAGGCTGACGCGGTAATCTGGAATAAACACCACTTTCAGTTTGTCAGCGATGCGTGGGTCGTTATTGATGGTTTCTGCCGCACGGTTGATGGCGAAAATGATGTCTTTTGCCAGTGCATAACCCGGTGCTGCTTTTGCTGCGAAGATAAACACGCGAGGGTGCATTTCAAAGCCTGGGTCGTTCAGCAGTTGTTGGTACAGCGACAAGATGTGTAGCAAGTTCAGATGTTGACGTTTGTATTCGTGTAGGCGTTTGATCTGGACATCGAAAATTGCGTCAGTATTCAGGGTAATTCCCATGTTGGTAGATACCCAATCCGCCAGACGCTGCTTGTTCTGCTTTTTCACCGCCATGAACTGCTTCTGGAACTTCTTGTTGCCTGCCAGTTTGTTCATGCTACTTAGCAGGTCCAAATCTTTCGCCCAGTCACCGTCAACATGCTGGCTAATGAGCGAAGACAACGCTGGGTTACAGAATTTTAGCCAGCGGCGTGGCGTGATGCCGTTGGTTACATTCAGTAGTCGGTTCGGGTACAGTTCATTGAACTCAGGGAACAGGTCGCGTTTTACCAACTCTGAGTGCAGTGCTGCCACGCCATTTACCGCGAAAGATGAAACCACACACAGGTTCGCCATGCGCACCATTTGCGGCGCACCTTCTTGGATGAGTGAAAGCTTACGCAGCTTTTCTACATCGCCCGGCCATTTGGTTTTCACCTCTTCCAACATTTGTGCATTGATTTCGAAGATGATCTCCATGTGTCGCGGTAACAAGCGACCAATCAATTCTGCACTCCATGTCTCCAGTGCTTCTGGAAGTAAGGTGTGGTTGGTGTAGGCAAAGGTATGGCGGCTTATATGCCACGCTTTGTCCCAGTCAAAACCGTGGTCGTCAATCAATACGCGCATTAGCTCAGGGATGGCGATGGTCGGGTGGGTGTCGTTAAGCTGGATGGTTTCGAACTCAGACAGGGATTCCAGCGAGCGGCCAAGGGAAAGGTGGCGACGCAGAATATCAGCGACAGAACAGGCGCAGTGGAAGTATTGCTGCATCAGGCGCAGTACTTTGCCTTGCTCGTGGTTGTCGTTCGGATATAGCACTTTAGTCAGATTCGCAGCTTCCAGCTCGCTGAACTGTGCATTTACATAATCGCCTTCGTTAAAGCGCGCCAGGTCGAACGGTGCAGGTGCATGGCATTCCCATAGGCGAAGCGGGTAGGTGCTGTTGTTTTTGTAACCCACGACCGGAATATCCCAAGCGCGGCCTTCTACGTACATAGAAGGAGTCCAGCGGCGCAGGATGTTGCCTTGGCCATCCTGATAGGATTCGACACTGCCCCAGAAACCAACGTGTTGGGTCAGGTCAGGACGCACAACTTCACAAGGGTAGCCTTCCATGCCTTTCCATGCATCTGGTGCTTCTTTTTGCTCACCGTTCTCAAAAGATTGGCGGAACAGACCATATTCATAATGCAGGCCGTAACCTACTGCTGGAAGTTCCTGTGCAACCAGTGAATCCATAAAGCACGCAGCAAGGCGGCCTAGGCCACCGTTACCCAGTGCTGGGTCGCGTTCTTCTTCCAGTAGGTCTGTCAAGTTGAGGCCAAATTCCGCTATTACCTCAGAGACTTCGGAGTAGATATCAAGCGCGATCAGGTTGTTACCTGTCATACGGCCGATCAGGAATTCCATGGAAAGGTAGTTAACTTTCTTGGCGTTTGTCTTGATCAGTGCGGCTTCTGTTTCTGCCAGATTGCCGATGTTCATGTCGCTCAGGGCTTTCGCCATTGCCAGATACCAGCCGCGGGTGGTCGCGGTCTCTGGTAACTGCGCATAGGTATCGGTCAGGTGTGCCAATACGCTTTTCTTGAATTCTTCTTTGTCGAACACAGCCGCTTGGGTTTGAGTTCTCATGCTATTGCCTCTCGTCATTTAAGGGGAGCAGTTTGAAAGTTCTGATTTGAATTTGGGTGTCTAATTCACTGATATCAGTTTGCTATGGCGGATAGGGCACTTCATCCTCCCCGAAAAACAAACTTAGGGATGAGAAATTGGGGCGTAGCGGATTGTTGTTATTCGGCTCACAAAAGAAGGGATGATGACCCAAAAAAGTGGGATCTATTGCGAATTTAGGGGGGTGTAGAGAGAGAAAAAGTTTTGGAAGCCTAAAGAGATTGGCGCTGAGGGCAGGGAATTTAATGACGAGATGGCTGTCGGACGTCGGGTAGGCGTAGAAGGGGTGTAGGCGTGGTAGGTTTTAACCACGCCTTTTAATGTGAGATTAGAAGTGAATCGCTTTTATCAGACGGTCTGCAATAGCAATGGCCTGTTCTCGGTTGGCGATTTGCAGCTTCTGGTAGAGGTTGCGAATGTGGGTTTTGATGGTGGTCGGTGCCACATCCAACTCTGAGGAGATTTGGTCGTTGCTGAATCCTGAATAGATCAGTCCCAGCACCTGCCATTCCCTTAACGTGAGCGGACTGGTGCGGACTGCTTCTGGGAGGCTGTCACTCGCCAACAGTTTTTCGACCAGTATTTCGTCAAAATGCACAGCACGGGACAGGTTATTTTGGTGCATTGATTCGAGCAGAGTGCGGATCTGGTGGCGAACCAATTGGTCGATGCCGTTTTGGCGTGACAGGCGGTTCAGCACAGGCTTTAGGTAAATGCGGTCGAGGTAGAAACAGACTGTCATCCCTGTCGTGGTAGAGAGATTAACCGCTTCAGCCAGGATGACTTCTGCATCTTCCTGCTGGCCGGATTTTTCTTGCACCGCACTCAACAGGGTGAGGTTGCGCTGCATATCCGCAACCAGTTCCAATTCGCGACTGACCTGAAGGATGTGGTTCAGGATTGACTGGGCTTGGTCGCAATTGCCGCAGATAAAATGGCTCGCGCCAAGTTACGATGCTGCAATTGCAGGAAATGGTTGGTCGCAGTTGCCGGGGTTTCTGCGGTTTTCAGCCACTGGGCGGCGCGTTCCGTTTCTTCACGCATTTGCCACAACACAAGATGTGCCATATAGACATTGGCGCGCCAGTCGAGATGACACTCCTCCTGCTCCAGCAGTTTCTCGCACTGTTCCAGATGACGCTCAGCTTTGTCTAACTCACCGCGCGCAAGAAAGACTTTCGCCAACGTGGTGTAGGCAGGCAGCGAACGGGTGGTGTCGTAATAAGACATGACATCCAGACTCTGATTAGCCAACGCTTCAGCTTCATCCAAACGGTTCAACCCCCAAAGTACCTGGGCACGTAGACGCAGCATAAACTCGTGCATTGGCACCTGCTCAAGGTGGTACTGTTTCACCAGTGTTTCAGCTTTGTCGAGAATTTCCAGTCCAGAATGTGGTGCGCCTCGGGCGGTGTCAATTTCACACTGCTGTAGCATTGCCCATAGTGCCTGATGATAGACCTCATGCTGGCGTGCGAGCTTCTCGGTTTGTTGCATCATGGGAAGGGCACGATTCAATTGGCCTAGGCAATGGTGAACTTCGCCAACCACAGAGGTAGCTACAATGCGCGAGTGAAAGGTGTTTGACGGTAGTTGCTCGAAGGCACGCTCACTTAACTCCAGCGCACGCTCTGCATGGTTCTGGTTAATAGCAACCTGTGCCAACAGGGCATCAAACTCGCCTTGCTCCGTACTTTTCAGAGTGATATTACGGGTGGCCATTTCCCGCATGCCCTGTTCCAGCAATTCACCAACTTCATTGTATTGATGCTGCGCCTGAGCAAGCCATGCCCGCAATAAAACCAAGGGTGGTTGGCTGTACAGTTCGTCGTCACTCAGGGTTTTTAGAGCGGCACTCAACAGCCGTATGTTGCCGTGGTTAAACAGGTACCAGCCGTGGTTGAGCAAAACCTTCACCCTGAGGGCGGTGTCTTTTGCTTCCATGGCACAGGCGAGCGCCTGTTTGGGGTTGTTGGTGGTCAGCCATGCATTAACAGCACGTTCACGTAGTGCTTCTTCCATACCCGGGATTAAACGCTGGCGCTGGTGGCTGAGAAATTCACCAAAAAGATTATGGAAGCGGTACCAATGTTCATCGGCATCCACGGCGTTGATAAATAGACCGTGGCGGTTGAAGTTGGTCAAACGGGCAAGGGCATCATCCCTTCGGGTAACCATGCTGACAATTTCAGGGTTGAAGCGGTCCAACACCGAACACTGCATCAAAAATTCGCGGCTTTCTTCATCGAGAAGGTCGAACACTTCTTCGGCCAGATAATCCCACAGGTGGGTAAGGGTAATGGAATCTGACAGCGTCGGAATAGCGCGGGATTGCTGTGCATTCAGCGCGATAAGTTGCAGTGCTGAAGGCCAGCCTTCTACTTGCGCGCGAAATGCTCGGTTAGTTTCTTCATCGGCGAGATTGGTGTTGAACTGGCTCAGGAAACGGTGGGTTTCTTCATCGTCAAACGCCAATGCGGTGTTATCCACTTCCAGCAATTGGCAGCGGACACGCAGGTTCGCAATGCCCAAAGGTGGCTGGATACGGGACGTGATCACCAGCGTCAGGTTTTGTGGCATGTGCTTGATGAAGTGGCTGACCGCGCTGTGGATCTCGGTATCGTCAATCAGGTGGTAGTCATCCAGCACCAGATAAGCCTTTTCTTGCCAAGGTGCAATTTCAGCGAAGAGATGACTGAAGAGGCTTTTCAGGTTACCAAACTGGCTACGCTGCACCATGGCAGCAGTTTTCGGGCAACTGTCATTGGTGGCTTTGTTGAGCGCACCGATAAAGTAGTTGGCAAAGGAAAACGGGTCGTTGTCTGATTCATCAATACTGAACCAACCTACATTGTCGCAACCTGAAAGCCATTGGGCAGCCATGGTGGTTTTGCCAAAACCCGCTGGTGATTGAAACAACACAAGGCGGTAGTGGTGACCCTGTTCAAGTTCGGTAAGTAATCGTGCGCGCTGGATTGACTTGTGTAGTGGGGCTGGTTTGGTCAGCTTCGACGGTATCCACATATGAAAAGTACATCCTGATACGGTCTGGATAGCCTGGTGTTGTGGGGCAAACTGTCCATCCAGAAAAATACAAACTAGATTTGCGAGCATTATCTGTTAGTTGAAAAGGTGCCACACTCAAAGGGGATTTGAACTGGGATCTGGATCAGCAAAATGCTTCAAAAGCGGAATACAGCGTCGGTTTTTTCGACAGAGGCCATAAAATTGGGCGTTAGGGTGCGGTGTATTGTAACAGCGTTGATACAAACCAAGAGGTGCTGAAACAACTTCAACCCTTCTGTACAGATAACGTTAAGCCACAAAGTTCTTCATCCAAACATGACGTCGTACTCGGTGGGTTGAGGCCAACCATTTGACAATTCGTTCCAGAACTCTCTACTTCAATTCTCTAAATGTGTTTTCGTTGACTCTCAGCGGCCTCTTAATTGAACAATGCGAGAGCCGTTCATGAATGGCTGAAACAACGCCAAAAAGCGACAAACCCAATTTGATCTTCTGTCAGATACCATAAATCAGAGAGTTATAAAAGGAATCAAGATCTCATTATGAAATTATTACGCATTGGGAATACGGTTTTTCGTAGTTAAATATCGAAAAATGAGATGTGACTCTCTGTTTGCATGTCATTTTTGCATGGTTCTTTTTGCGCAATTGTTTGTTTATGTGCCGAGAACCTGTGCTTGGGTGATTTATGAACACAATTTGAGGCGGCGTAGTTTGATGCCTTATCGAGTTCGATAGCGACCAACAGCCATTTTCCTCACTATCTTATCCATCACGCTGAACTGTGACGCTTAGTTCGCAAAAAGGGCGTGACTCATAAAGCCCGCTAATTACACGCACCTTTAATAACGAATGTATTTGTCCGTAAGGACGAATAATCAACAGAAGAGTTTAACCGTGAGTAAATTAAACAAAATAACCATCGCACTGGCTGGTGTGATGTTTAGCGGCTATTTGCATGCCGCAGATGCCGGTGCATCTGGCGTAGTGACTTTTGTGCCGGGTGAAACCAAAGTACAAAATGGCGAGATGGTGTCTTACAACGGCGAATGTTTTGTTGCAAAGAACAATCCGGGTGTTTGGGAAACGCCAACAGCCAGTTCTTGGTTCTGGGAAGCCGCTGAATGTTCAGGCGAACCAACGCCAGACCCAGACCCGACACCGGATCCAGATCCTGACCCAACGCCAGACCCAGACTTGGGCGACGTCATTCCTTTTATTCCGGGTCAAACGAAAGTGAAAAATGGTGACGTTGTGTCTTACGACGGCCAGTGCTTTATCGCTAAAAACAACCCAGGCGTATGGGAAACCCCGACAGCCAGTTCTTGGTTCTGGGATGTTACCGAGTGTTCTGGCGAGCCGGGTGAGCCTGAACCAGAGCCAACGGAGCTTTCTATTCTGTCTCCTGCCAACGGCCAAGTTTTAAATACAGGTGATGTTGTTGCAATCACGACACGTATTGATGGTAACCAAGCGGTAAAAGCTGAGTTTTGGGCGAACAGCCAAAAACTGGCGACCAAAACCATCGATCAAAACCAAACGGCTTACGCGCAGAACTGGACGCCTAGCGAGGCAGGCAATGCAACCATTAAGGTTGTGGTGCTGGATAAAGATAACCAAACGCTGAAGCAGCAATCCGTTACAGTCACTGTTCAAGAAGACGTGAATGAAGATTTCACGGCGCCCGTTGTGCGTTTTGTGACACCTGCGAACGGTTCAACGGTGAACGAGACTGACACCGTATCTATCTCTTTGAATGCATCAGACGTGGATAACGATCTTGCGCGTGTTGTGGTTAACGCCAACAACCAGCAAATTTGTTCTTTCGACGCAGCGAACTCGCAAGCATTCTCGTGTGATTGGCAGCCGACACAAATCGGCAATATCACACTGAACGCGATTGCGACCGATGCGCAGAACCTGTCTTCCTCTGCGCGTGTACAAATCACCGTGGAAGAAGAAACGGTAGAGCCACCACCAGTTACGCCACCGGGTGGCCTGTGCGCAGACTTTAATGTGTATCCAGACTGGACGCAGGGTAACCACGCAACGGGTGGTGACATCATGGTTCACAATAACATCGCGTATTCAGCGATTTATTGGACCCAATCTATCCCGGGTAGCGACAGTTCGTGGGCACTTCACCTAAATTGTGACGGCACTGAGCCGGGCACCGCACCGTTGCTTTCTCTGCAGAACCCAATGGACCCAGTTCGTCTCGAAGTGGCAGGTTGGCCAAATACGTTTGTGGTGGCAAGCCCATCAACAGACGCACCAGCAACGATGACGGTTGAAGCACTCAACAGCGATTCACTGGCAGACCTTGATGCACTGACGAACGCATTCGTGGCAATCATTGGTCAGGCAGAACAAGCAGGCAAAGCATCTGTCATCATTCAGAGTGATGTGCTTGACGTCGCAACCAAAGATAAAGGGGCGGCACTTGGCTCGGTTGCAGTGAAAGAAGCACTGGCAAACGCCATTGCGTTTACTGGCAGCAATATTGATCTCGATGCGGTGAACGCGCTGAGCAATGATGTGAAAGGCTGGGCGCAAGCACACAACCTGATTTTCTCTGCCCTTGCGCCTGAGGCAACCTTTGGTTGGTCGCTGAGCATTGGTGACTTTGCGTACGATATCCATTCTGGCCGCCAGTCAGTGTGGGATGAAGCCTCTGTCTTTACCGCAGATATGCTGGATAACTTCGCGCTATACAACGCCGATGCAGCAAACAAAGCGGACTTTGTTTCCTTTACCAAATCGGCATCGACTGACGCACTTTCTGATGACCAGTGGCACAACGCGCTAGAGTACGTGAAGCAAGTGACCGATTACGTGAATACACCTGCGCTGCTGGCAAATATGCCAACTGAACAAACGTCGGGTTACTTCATGGGTGATAACCAGGGCAAACCGCAACTGCGCAAAGCGGCATATAACAACATCTTCGCGATTTTGTTTGATAACGACTCGGCGGAACTGACCGCTAAAATTGACCGTTACCAAGAGACAAAAGTACCGCTGTACTACGTCGGTGAAGATCTAGAGAAAGGCGCATTAACCCGCATTGAAGCGTTGAACCAAGAGTTGGCAAACGCGGAAAGCGTTATGGATAACGAAGCGTTCTTGTACGAAACGCCACAATCGCAGTGGATTCCATCAACCGTCTATAAGTGGAATGACTTCCTTGATGGTCTGAACGCGATGCACAACATTGGCGTTGCGGGTAACAAGTTCTGGCTGATGAACGATGACGTTGATGATGCTACCAACATTAAATATGCCAAAGTCGCGATTGCGGCCTTCCTTGCGCAAAGTATGCAAGAAACCATTCGTTACAATGCGTGTGACGAGAACAACTGGTCTGAAGTGAAATACGGTGCGCCAGCGGACTACCCGATGACGGCAAGCTGTGGTCAGTTGGGTCAGAAGTACGCCGATTACGGTGTGAACCCTTCTTCTGGCTTGGATCACGCTTACTCGTGTCCTCGCGACAGCAAGATGGAAGTGAGTGCACTGACTCACGCGAAGTGGTATGGCGCGCCAGCTCCAGTCTTTGCAGCTCCTGATGCTGTGCTGGAAGAACGAGGCTTGTTGGTAAACGGTGCGGTTGGTCGTTGGACAAACAACGGTCACTGTAACGACAAGCCAGAAAACGTGGATACGTCCAAGCAAGTGTGGGAACGTGACGAATGTAAAGTGTACGTTGGTCAGCAAGCGGGTAGCTTTATTTGGGATGGCAGCAGCCAAGAAAGCGTAGAAGGCTGTGGCTGGTGGGGTCGTGGTGTTATTCAAACCACGGGTCGTCAGAACTTCGGTACGCTTAACCACTACCTAGGCCGCTCACACGTTGACCCTGAAAACATCGGTCAAACCATTGATGGCGTAACGGTTGAAGCACCGCCAGCAAACCCGCTTTACGCAGAACTAGATTTCTGTACAAACCCTGGATTGATCTGTAGCTCAGAAGAGAATAAGGAGATCAAGTGGATTGCAGGTCTGTTCTACTGGGTAACCTCAGTTCAGGCCTACAACGATGAAGGCGGTCAATACAGCGACTGGAACTACTACCGCGAACTGAAAAAGTACGTCGATGGAGGTCTGCAAGGCTCACAATTTATCGATGATGTATCAGGTATCGTAAACCGTGGCTGTCCAGACCTGACCTGTTCAACCGGCGATGTTCACAACGTAAAAGAGCGTCGTGAAAACTTCAAACTGGTGCTGGAAAAACTGGGTCTCGACCCACGATAAGGCCATATCGTTAGCTGATAATGGTTAAAAAAAAGAAAGCCCCTGTCTTTTGAAGGCAGGGGCTTTTTGTTTCATTTTTTCCTACAGGAAATCGCGATATCACACGACAAATTCTTACCTTCTCAGTCTGTTAGACGCCTCAGCAATCAGGTATGCATTATGATTAATCAGTGCCCATAACGGATGAATATCTATGACGCGTTCACCTCAGGTTTTACTTGGATTGGTTACTTTGCTCTTTACGGCATTGTCTAACGCTGCACCACCAAATAGTTATCCCAAATTAGAAATCGACTCGAGTCAGGTTTATTCATTGAGTGCGTTTCCCTATTACGATTACTTCGTTTGCTTACAACAAACAGAGCAGGGCATGGACGCGTTAGAACATCTGCAACATGACCCCGTTTTTCAACAAAGCCTCCGAAAAGTGGCTGGAGAGGCTGCGGCGAGGCAATACCGCTATCTCAACGAACTGCCTGCAAAACGCGCGTTTTTCACCAACAACGTCACCTCGGATAGCTTCCCACAAAAAGAACAGGTGCCATTTGGTAATGATGAAGCTACCGATATAGCTACCAATACCTCAAACAGCCTAACGTTGCCTACCAGTATGATTTTGAGACGAAAGGAATGTACCGCGAGATGTTTGACCGCGGTTCTAAACGACACTGGCTTCTCATAGGAATGACCTTTTTGCAGCGGGAGTCTGATTGGAAGGTCAGCAGGTTACCCGATACTCTAGAACTAGTGATTCTAGGCGCTATCGACATCAAGCAAATACAAGCTGCGAATAACGAACTTGCCGCGTATGAAAACGCGCAAAAGAGTCTCGAACTTTATTATTTCAAGTCGGATGCGAAAGATTGTTACTGAACCCAGAAAGCAGCGTCATAAAAAAAGCCCCTTTCGGGGCTCAAACTTAAGGTGGAGATAGGACAACGGTGTGTGGCTTCAATCACACACGATTTTTAAACGTTATTTCAGGTCTTTGACGTCAATGTGGTCCATGTCGGTGAAGGTTTGGTTTTCACCCACCATACCCCAAATGAAGGTATAGCTTTGTGTACCAACACCTGAATGGATTGACCAACTTGGTGAAATAACCGCTTGCTCGTTGCGTACAACGATGTGTCGGGTTTCAGTTGGCTCGCCCATCATGTGGAAAACAGCGGCGTCATCTTTCATGTTGAAGTAGCAGTAAACTTCCATGCGACGGTCATGAGTGTGACATGGCATGGTATTCCACAAGCTGCCTGGCTCGAGTCGAGTCATACCCATCAACAGTTGGCAGGTAGGAAGGACATCAGGAACAAAATACTTGTGGATGGTGCGACGGTTACTGCTTTCCGCGTCGCCAAGTGTCACTGGTGCGGCCTCTTCCAGTGTCACTTTTTTGTTAGGGTAGTGCATGTGTGCCGGTGCAGAGTTGAAGTAGAACTTCGCTGGGTTTGTTGCATCACGGCTAGTGAAGATCATCTCTTTGGCACCCATACCAATGTAGAGTGCTTCGTTAGCGTCAATCATGTACTCAACGCCATCAACAACGACAACACCATCGCCGCCAATGTTGATAAGACCCAGTTCGCGACGTTCAAGGAAGTACGAAACGCCGATTTTTTCGCCCACATCTGCAGCGAAAGACAGGTTGCTGTCTGTTGGCTGAATGCCACCGAAAATGATGCGATCAATGTGACTGTAAGTCATTGTGATCTCACCAGCTTTAAAGATTTCTTCTACCAGAAACTCATCACGCAGTCCTTGAGTGTCTAACTGCTTTGCATGCTGGCTATGAATGGATTGACGAACTTGCATGATACTTCTCATTGATTGTTTTCGATGCCGAGATAGTACGCCTTCTTGTTTTCTTATCAATAAATGAAACGGCGTTTTGTTTATCCTGTCACACATTTTCTAAAATTTCTTATTTTTAAATGAAACGTCATTTCAAAAATGAATTTGGCGTATAAAATGAACGAAAAGCCTTATGGAATTAATCATGTCTACACTACGTATCGCTTTCCTCGGGGAATGCATGTTGGAGCTTCATGAAACCTCCGAACAGCTAACGAAAGGGTTCGGCGGAGACTCTTTGAACTCTGCAATTTATCTGTCTCGTTTAGCGCAGTTGGCGGAGAGCACATCGACACTGTCAGTGAGTTACCTCACGGCAATGGGGATCGATTCTCAAAGTGATGGCGTGATGGATGCGGTTGAAAAGGAAGGCGTTCATACATCAGATGTGTTGCGAATCGCCGGAAAGCTGCCGGGCATCTACCTGATTGAAAACGATGAAAGCGGTGAGCGCCATTTTCATTACTGGCGCAATGACTCTGCTGCACGCTATTGGACTCAAAGCTTTGACGACGGGGCCTTGTACGAGCACCTCAAGCAGTTCGACATGATTTACCTCAGTGGTATTTCTCTTGCCATTCAGTTTCCAGAACAGCGCGTTCGCCTGATAGAGGCGTTGCAGCGCTATCAGGCTGCCGGTGGTCGAATTGCATTTGATTCAAACTACCGGCCTCGACTTTGGCATGGCGAGGATGAAACCAAGCAAGCTATAACCAAATCATGGCGGCAACTGACATTGCATTGGTGACATTTGATGATGAGCAAGCACTGTTTGGTGACCAGCACCCAATTGAGACTGTGGAGCGCATACAGGCTTTAGGTTGTCATCACGTGGTCGTGAAATGTGGCGCGAAAGAGTGCGTCATTGCTAAAGGCAATCACGTCGACAAAGTGCAAGCGATTAAGGTCGAACAGGTGGTTGATACCACCTCGGCAGGAGACTCCTTCAACGCGGGTTACCTGTTTGGCGAGACCCAAGGCTTGGCTACAGAACAATCCGCCAAACTGGGGCACTTGCTCGCAAGTCACGTCATTCAAGCGAAAGGTGCTGTGATAAATAGCGAGGCGATGCCAACGGCAAACCAAGTTCAATCTTTGATTTTACCTTCTTAATTTTTTGGAGTTGTTATGGAAAACGTTCAGAGCGTGGAAGCGATCAGTCGCCGTCTTGCCGAGCTAAAAGTGATCCCAGTTATTGCTATCAAAGATGCAAAAAGTGCAGTGCCATTGGCAAAAACGCTGATTGAAAACGGCATGCCTAGCGCAGAAATTACGTTCCGTACTGAAGCGGCCGCAGAGAGTATTGCGCTTATTAGAGAAGCGTTTCCTGACATGTTAATTGGAGCGGGCACGGTCTTAAATACTCAGCAGGTGGATGCCGCCATTGAAGCAGGCGTGGATTTTGTTGTTAGCCCAGGCTTTAACCCAACGACGGTTAAATACAGTCAACAACGCGGCATTGTGATGATCCCGGGTGTTAACAGTCCAAGCCTTGTTGAACAAGCTATGGAAATTGGCTTGAAAACGCTGAAGTTTTTCCCTGCAAGTGTCTCTGGTGGCACGGGAATGCTGAAAGCATTGAATGCTGTTTACCCAGTGCAATTTATGCCGACGGGTGGCGTTTCCAAAGAAAATATCGCGGAGTATCTGGCAATTCCTTCTGTGTTGGCATGTGGCGGTACATGGATGGTTCCTGCTGATCTGATTGATGCGCAAGATTGGGGTGCGATCGGCGTTTTGGTTCGTGATGCCGTCGATGCTCTGAATTGATATTTTGTGGCCCGCGATGTCGGGCCGTTTTGTTGGTCTTTTTCGAAGAACGCTGACCATGACAACGCTTCACGCCAGAATGCCTTCTCGCTCTCCACTCGAAAGAGCGTTTCCTTTTTTACGCTGGCTCCCACTCGTTACAAAGCAAGATTTAAAAGCCGATGTTATTGCCGGATTGACCGGAGCTATCATCGTTTTACCTCAAGGTGTGGCATACGCAATGATTGCTGGTATGCCCGCAGAATACGGCTTATACACCTGTATTGTTCCAGCCATAATTGCGGCCTTATTCGGCTCGTCCCATCACTTGATTTCTGGCGCGACTGCGGCCTTGTCAGTGATCGTTTTTACAACGGTTAGCCAGTTCGCGGCACCGGGCTCCCCACTGTTCATTCAGCTTGCCCTCACGCTCACACTCTGTGCAGGAATTGTACAGTTGTTGATGGGCCTGATGCGCTTTGGCGCCGTGGTGAACTTTGTATCGCACTCCGTCGTTCTTGGTTTCACTGCGGGAGCGGCTGTTGTGATTGCCATTAGCCAACTCAAACACTTGTTGGGACTGTCTATCGTGAGTGGTAGTACGGCGATTGAGAACCTGCAATTGACCTTAGGGGCCCTTGCGCAAACAGATTCAAAAGCACTACTGATAGGTATTGCCACCATCGCCATTAGTGTTTGTGTGAAAACACTATGGCCGAAAGGCCCACACATGCTGATTGCAATGGTCGGCGCAACACTATTGGCGTTGGTCATTGGGGATGTGGCCTTGGTAGGGGCGATGCCAAATTCCTTGCCTGCTTTCTCTTTGCCTGTCGCAGATGTTGTGACGGTTGAGCGCATGGCGATGGGGATCATTGCTGTTGCGCTGTTAGGTTTGGTTGAGGCCATTTCCATAGCGCGCTCGGTTGCGATGAAGTCAGGACAACTGATCGATGCCAATCAGGAGTTCATCGGGCAAGGCCTGTCGAACATGATTGGTGCCTTCTTCTCTTGCTATGTTTCATCTGGCTCATTTACACGCAGCGGTGTGAACTACACGAGCGGTGCACGAACACCTTGTGCAGCGATCTTTGCGGCGGTTTTTCTCGCTATCATTTTGCTATTTTTCGCACCTTATGCAGCCTACATTCCAATTGCGGGTATGGCGGGCATTCTTTTTGTTGTCGCTTATAACTTGATTGATATTCCACATATCATCGACATCTTCCGCACCGACAAGAAAGAGTCGGTGGTGCTAGCGTCAACATTCGTTGCGGCCATGTTGTTGCATCTTGAGTTATCGATTTATGTCGGGATGCTGCTATCGCTGTTTTTCTACCTTCGCAGAACATCACGTCCAACGATCGAGTTTATCGACCCTCGCGTCTATAAAGTGCCAGAGCATTTAATTCCAGACACCGCCATCGTGCGCATTAACGGGTCGGTGTTTTATGGTTCATGCCAACACCTCCAACGTGGGCTTCAAGCCTGCAACGCTAAGCACCTCATTATTCTAGGAAGAGGCATCAACTTTATCGATTACACCGGTGCGCAGATGTTGGCGAATTTAGTGAATCGCAAACAGCACACCTTCTATTTCTGCCATATGAAAGCGACGCCTTTACAGGCATTGCTGTCGCCAGGCTTTTCGAAAACCTTCTCGTCGCTCACGTTCTATAAAAATGCCAAAGAAGCACTCGCGACGATTTCAGTTCACTGATTGGAAACAGCCGCAAGGCTATGACGGGCTGCCATTTGCATTGCATCGATGATGGCTTTGGCAGCTTGTTTCTATTCTTTATTTGGATGATATAACAATGACATCTATACCCTTTGACCCTACAGAACATCCACATCGCCGCTTTAACCCTTTGACTGGCGAGTATGTGCTTGTATCGCCGCATCGCGCTAAACGTCCATGGAGCGGTGCGCAAGAAGCACCGAACACAGCAACGCTACCTGCTTATGATGAAACATGTTTTTTGTGTGCAGGGAATACTCGTATCTCTGGTGAAGTCAACCCTCACTATAAAAACACCTTTGTCTTCAGAAATGACTTTGCAGCCCTGAATTTAGAAACACCGCTGATCAAAATTGAAGACCCATTGATGCGCCTTGAAGGAGCGCAGGGTGAAGCGCATGTTATCTGTTTTTCACCGGATCACAGCAAAACACTTCCGGAGCTGTCCGAGCCAGAAATTGAGCAAGTGGTTGAAACTTGGAAGTCGGAATATACCCGTTTGAGCAAGCACTATTTGTGGGTACAGATTTTCGAGAACAAAGGAGAAGCCATGGGGTGCTCGCAGCCTCATCCGCATGGACAGATCTGGGCAAATAGCTTTATCCCAACGGAAGTGGCAACCAAGGATAAGCATCAACTCGGGTATTTCACTGAGCATGGTTCTTCTTTGCTGGTGGATTATGTTCAGCGAGAGCTGAAAGCCAAAGAGCGCATTGTTGTCGAAACTGAGCATTGGGTGGCTCTTGTGCCTTTTTGGGCAGCGTGGCCATTTGAAACCATGCTACTGCCAAAAGCGGCTGTTCAGCGTATCGACGCGTTAAGTGAAGAGCAAAGTAGGGATTTAGCCATTGCGCTGAAAAAGCTGACGACGCGCTACGACAACCTTTTCCAGTGCAGCTTTCCTTATTCTATGGGATGGCATGGTGCGCCGAACGTTGAGTGTGATGCGCCGATTGCGCATTGGCAACTGCATGCCAGTTTCTATCCGCCACTGCTGCGCTCTGCTTCTGTGCGTAAGTTTATGGTCGGCTACGAGATGTTGGGTGAAGCTCAGCGTGACTTAACGTCAGAGCAGGCTGCAGCGCGCCTTCGTGATGTATCTGATGAGGTTTACTACAAGTAATTCCACAATTGTGACCCAGCATTCAGCTTTTAACTTATTAATTGAAATGCTGTTTTATTTTCTTGTTTTGATGTGCAACTTGGCTATGATACAGAAAATAAAAATGAAACGAGGTTTTGAAAATGATTTTAGAGTCATTCGGGCTAGAAGGTAAGGTCGCAGTTGTGACCGGCTGTAACACTGGCTTGGGGCAGGGTATGGCAGTGGCTTTGGCGCAGGCAGGCGCAGATATCGTTGGCGTTAACTACGGAACGGCTGACGACACACCTGGCATGGTTGAAGCGACAGGTCGCCGTTTCTTCAACATCACGGCTGACTTAAGTAACGCAGATGTGATTGAGGATGTAGTTGCAGAAGCGCGAGGCGTTTACGGTAAGGTGGACATTCTGGTCAACAATGCCGGCATCATTCGTCGTGAAGACGCAATCAACTTCAGTGAGAAAGACTGGGATGATGTGATGAACATCAATATCAAGTCTGTCTTCCTTATGTCTCAAGCAATTGCGCGCGTTTATAACGAACAAAGTTCGGGCGGCAAGATCATCAATATTGCGTCCATGCTGTCTTACCAAGGTGGTATTCGCGTACCGTCTTACACGGCATCGAAAAGTGCTGTCATGGGGCTGACGCGTGCATTGGCCAACGAGTGGGCATCGCACAACATCAACGTGAATGCGATTGCTCCGGGTTACATGGCAACCAATAACACGGCCGCACTGCGTGCTGATGTAGAGCGCGAAAAAGCCATCCGAGAGCGTATTCCTGCAAACCGCTGGGGCACCCCAGAAGATGTCGGCGGCGCGGCAGTGTTCCTTGCATCAAAAGCTGCAGACTACATCAATGGCTTTACCTTGGCCGTTGATGGCGGTTGGCTAGCGCGCTAATCCAAAGGGGATAGCTTCCCCGTTTACAAAGATATCTCTCTCAGAAGGCCAGCTCAGCTGGCTTTTTGATTTTTAGTTTCTTTAAAAATGAAACAACGTTTTGAATGTGTGATTTGTCATAAGTTTTTTTCCTTCCCTCGCCATTAGAATGTGCGCTAGATAATCAGTTAATCTCTTCTTTGTTGGCGAGTAGAAAATGAGTGAATACATTGCTTTACCGCCATTGCCGGGTGAGTTGGATAGAGAGCGTGTTTTAGCGCATCTTCCAAAGGTAATGGCAACGATCAAGCGCAACATTGCTCGCATTGGCGAGCGTAACCCGAAAATCGGTAACGCCGACTATTCATGGACCCATTGCGGTCCTTTCGATTGGGTATCATCGTTTTGGGCGGGTCAGCTTTGGCTTTGTTACCAAACCACAGCTGATGAGCAATACAAGAACAGTGCAAAACTGCGTAAGTCCTACTTTGCCAACATGCTGCTAGACCCGTTCTGGCTGGATCATGATTTGGGCTTTCAATACAGCCTAAGCTGCGTTGCTGAATACAAATTGACGGGCTGTGAAGAGTCCAAAATGATGGCACTTCGCGCTGCTGACCACCTGATCCATCGATTCCGCAAAGTCGGCGGCTACATCGTTGCTTGGAACGATACGCACCCACTGGCTCTGGAAAAACCTGATGTCATTCAAGGTAAATCCATCATAGATTCACTACAAAATACCGCACTCTTGTTCTGGGCGGCCGAAGTGACAGGCGCGCCACGTTACCGTGAAGTGGCGATTCGCCACAGTGAGACGCTAGCCAAGCATATTGTTCGTGACGATTACTCGACGTATCACTCATTCAATTTTGACCCGATTTACCAAACGCCAGTGAAAGGCGAGACCTTCCAAGGTTATGCCGATGAATCATGCTGGGCGCGCGGTCAGTCATGGGCAATTCATGGTTACGCGCAGACGTACCAATACACCAAAGATGACAGTTTCCTGCAGTTGGCTAAAAAGCTGGCACGCTTTGCGGCAGAAGTGATCACGCCAGACGGTGTACCCGTGTGGGATTACCGTTTGCCAGCCGATGAAATTCAATACAAGGACAGCTCCGCGGGGGCGATTACAGCAGCGGGATTCCTGTTGATTGCGCAATCGCTGGAAGACAAGGCGGAAACCTTACCGCGTGAGAGCGAAGAGCGTCAGCAATTGCTGGGTGAAGCGAACGAATACCGCGACTGGGGTTTGTACCTGCTTCAAGGCCTGATGGACCAATGCGATCTTTGCGACAACGAGCAGGCGCAAGGCTTGCTGGCTAATGGGGCATCCTTCGTCAAAGTTGGTCTTTGCGACAACATGCTGCCATACGGCGACTACTACTACCTTGAAGCACTGATGCGTGCTCACGGTTACCGTAATTTCTTCTGGTAAGGGTGAGCAGAGATGAAAAAAGCTCCAAACATCATTCTGATCATGACCGATAGCCAAGGCGCGAACGTGGTTGAGCGTTATTCCGGTCAGGCGACAGATACACAGCACCTAGACCGCATGGCCGATTCTGGCGTGCGTTTTGACAGTGCTTACACAACCTGTCCACTTTGCACGCCAGCGCGCGCGGGCTTGTTTACGGGTATGTATTCACACCAAAGTGGCGCATGGACGAACAATCTTGCCCTTGGTACCAACATTCGTCATATGGGCCAAATCTTTACCGCAGAAGGCTACAACACTGGCTATATCGGTAAATGGCATTTGGATGGGCATGATTACTTTGGTACGGGCATTTGCCTCCGGGTTGGCATCCAGAGTATTGGTACGACGGCGTTAACTATCTCAACGAACTCACCGAAGACGAGATCACTTTGTGGCGTCGTGGCTTGAACACACCGGAAGAGCTGAAGGCACACGAAATCACCGCCGATTTTACGTGGGGTCATCGCATTACCAACCGTGGTCTGAAGTTTATTGAACAGCATCGCGACGAAGACAAACCGTTCTTGTTGGTGCTGTCTTATGACGAACCTCATCACCCATTTACGTGCCCTCCGAAGCATGTCGAGAAGTTCAAAGATTTCAAATTCGATTTAGGTGAAGCGGCCTTTGATGAGCTTGAAAACAAACCGCTGCATCACCGTCTTTGGTCTCGCGCAAAAGGCGCAGGCGTTGGTTCTCAGTACTTCATTAACCCTCTTTACTTCGGCTGCAATGACTTTGTGGATGAAGAAATCGGTCGTGTGCTTTCTCATATTGATGAGAGCGAACTGGCGAATACCTGGATTGTGTACACCTCAGATCATGGTGAGATGAACGGAGCCCACAAATTGTGGGGCAAAGGCGCGGCCGTGTATGACGAAATCGCCAACATCCCGCTGATCATCAAAAACACAGATGGTGAGATGGCAGGCACAGTCATCGATCGTCCAGTCAGTCATATCGACATCATGCCGACTCTGTTGAGCTTGGCGAGCATTGAACAGCCGCCAATTATGCCGGGTAATGATCTTCTTAATAGCGAAAAAGAACGTCAGTTCGAGGGCGTTATGGTGGAGTTCAACCGTTATGAAGTTGAGCATGACTCCAACGGCGGCTTTATTCCAGTACGCGGATGGGTAACCGATAAATACAAGTTGGTTATCAACCTGATGGGCACTGACGAGCTTTATGACCGCATCAACGACAAAGCGGAGCTCAACAACCTGATTGAACACCCAGAGTATGTGGACGTGCGTAACGACATGCACGACCAACTGCTGGCTTACATGGACCACATTCGCGATACCTTCCGATCGTTTGAGTGGGCTTGTCGCCCATGGCGACCAGAAATGGAAAGAGAATGGATGGGATTGTTCCGTCCTCGCCCGGCGGACGGTGTCGCCACGGTCGTACGAGATTATGACACGGGCTTGCCAACCAAAGGCATCAAACGCGAAGACGTACAATTGAGTATTGAGGTTTAATTTCATGGCAAACGCTACCCAAGGCCATATGACTCTACCTGTAGAAGTAGGGCAAGAAGAGGTTGTTCTGGATCTATATAAACGCTGGCAGGCAGATGCACTGCGTGACAGTGATGGAACCACCATGCCAGATTCGCTGGCAGAGCAAGATTGCGATATTTATTCGGTGTTGTGTATTGTTCGTGCCGATCAGGAATACGCGAAAGCACACCCTGAATTTTTGCACCGTAAATATTTGTCTTCATTCCCAATGACGGCAATGAACAACGAGTTGGTAATAAAGCCGTTGGAAGGTTACTGCTCGGAGAAATACGAGTTGGATAACCACAGCGAACCAAAGCGTCATTGGGAAGTCCGTAACCGCACAACCGGTGATGTGGTGCCTGTTGAACAATGGGAATTCGAAGCTGAAAACGGCACTGTGATCGTTCGTGATTGCACGCCTTATCACGAGTACACCGCGTCTGTGATGGTGCGTCAGGTATGGGACAGCGTGTCCATGTACAACGCACTGACGAACGGTTGGACGGGTGACAAAATCCGTAGCCTTGATCCATACCATCCAGAGTGTCGCACGCACCTGAAGCGTTACTTTGCGAAGTGGCTGGAAGAGCATCCGAACACCTCTGTTGTTCGCTTCACGACGTTTGCCTTTCTGTTTGTGATTGATGCGAACGAACAAAACCAAGACATCTACCGTGACTGGACAGGCTACGGCGAAACCGTGAGCCCAGAAGCACTGGATGATTTCGAGAAAGAATACGGTTACCGACTGACGCCAGAAGACTTTGTTGATGCAGGTTACTACAACGGCACTTACAAAGTACCAAGCAAACGCTACCTAGACTGGATGGCATTCATTCAGAAATTCGTGGCAGATTTTGCAGGCGAATTAGTGGGTATGGCACACGCGGCAGGTAAAAAAGCGGCGATGTTCCAAGGCGATCACTGGATTGGTACTGAACCATTCCTGCCAAGTTACCAAGAGATTGGTATCGACATTAACGTCGGTGCAGTTGAAGACGGTGTGGCACTGCGCCGCTTGACCGATTCTGCTGGCGACCAAGTGAAAGAAGCGCGATTCTACCCGTACTTCTTCCCAGATGTCTTCCGTGAAGGTAACAACCCAGTGACTGAATCTATGTCTAATTGGGTGAAGATCCGCCGTGCGATGCTGCATAAGCCGCTAGATCGTATCGGTTACGGTGGTTATTTATCACTGGCGAACAAGTTCCCACACTTTATCGACCATGTGACTCAAATTTCTGATGAATTTGGTACCTACCGTCAAAACAGTGCAGGCACCGAGTCGGCAAAAATCGGCGGTAAAGTGGCTGTATTGAACGCATGGGGCCTGGCGCGTTCTTGGCTACAGAACCAAGCACAAGATCAGCGTTTCTACGTGCCACCTCGTCCAGATGTCATGGAGCTTGTGGGTAACAATCCACTGGAATGTTTGGCGGGCTTACCATTTGACGTGGAATTCATTAGCTTTGAAGACATTCTGACTAACGGCATCGCCGATGACATTAAAGTTATCATCAACACCGGTGATGCAAACTCAGCGTGGAGCGGCGGCGAGTACTGGGGTAACCCACAAATCGTGACTGCGTTGCGAGAGTTCGTGGGCAAGGGCGGCGGTTTATTGGGTATTTGTGACCCATCGGCGCACCTGCAAAACGGCCGTTTCTTCCAACTGGGCGACGTGTTCGGTCTGGAGAAAGAAACCTCACTGACCATGGGCCGCGTTGCGCAACCTGTTCAACTGGACGGCGATCATTATCTGGCGCAATGCCTGACCGGTGAAGAAGATTTCGGTAACTTGAGCTACGTGTACTCTCAAGCGCATGACATGAGCGTGATTGCGTCACAAGGTCAGCACCTTGCGATGACGGCACGTCAATACGGTGAAGGCCGCTCGGTGTATCTGGGTAACCTGCCGTTCTCTATGACGAATGCGCGTTTGCTGCAACACGTTCTGGTGTGGCTGTCTAAGTCAGAAAATGAAAGCTATGCATGGCTGTCTGATTCTGCACTGGTGGATGCGTGCTACTACCCAGCAACAGAGAAGGCGACGGTTGTTAACTACAGCAGCGAACCACAGCAATTGCAAGTAACTGACAAGTCGGGCGAAAAACAAACAATTACACTCGAAGGTTACGAGTGGCGTTGGATGGATGCCTGATCTGTGATTCGTCACTCAGTCTAATAATCGTTTTATCAATATCTTACGGGCGCAACGTTAGTTGCGCATTTTTTATTCCACTGAAGCGACTGTCTGTTGCAACCTCGAGTAAAACCATGTCTAGCCGTCAAACGCCGCAAAAAATCAATGTTCGCACCATTCATCCTCAGCCCTTGCATCCGCTATACCAATCGCTTGCCGAACAAGCTGCGACACTGCCGGTACCTAGACATTGCTACACCATGGCAAAACCGTCTGGATCTGTCTGCAATCTAGACTGTCATTACTGCTTCTATCTCGAAAAAGAAAGACTGTATCCAGAGCGTCAGCAAAATTGGCGAATGGATGATGAGACGCTGTCGCGCTATATCGAACAACAGATGGATGCGCAAGAAGGACCGGAAGTTGTTTTCTCCTGGCAAGGCGGAGAGCCAACATTGATGGGGATTTCGTTCTACGAAAAGGCATTTGAGCAACAGAGAGCCTATGCAGCGGCGTTGGCGAAAAAAGGTCGCCATGTCACTGTGGTAAATACCTTTCAAACGAACGGGATTAAAATCGACGATGCTTGGGCGAAGTTGTTTTCAGATCATCAGGTGTTGGTGGGGATTTCTATCGATGGCCCTAGAGAGCTTCACGACATCTATCGCGTAAAGCGGAATGGTGAACCAACCTTCGACAAGGTAATGGCTGCCATTGACGTGCTCAAACGTCATCGGGTGAGGTTTAATACACTGACTGTTGTGCACAACGAAAACAGCCAATACCCCAAAGAGGTCTACGAGTTTTTGGTGAGTACTGGCAGTGAGTTCTTACAGTTTATTCCTCTGGTCGAACGCGCCGCAAACACGCAGTCTGAGAGCTTGAACTTAGTCTTGCCTGATGCCCATGACGCGACCGTGACACCTTGGTCTGTTGGCCCAAAGCAGTTTGGCCTCTTTCTGACCGAAATGTTTGATGTTTGGGTCAAGCGCGATGTTGGCAGAGTGTTTGTGCAACTGTTTGACAGCACCTTGGCAAGTCATCTGGGGTATCCCGCGACCTTGTGTTCTCATGCCGCACAGTGTGGAAGCAATTTTGCCATTGAAGCGAATGGCGATGTGTACGCTTGCGATCACTATGTGTATCCCGAACACAAGCTAGGCAATGTTCATTCTGACACCCTTTTGTCGATTCGAAACAGTGTTGAAAATCGAGCCTTTGGGTTAGCAAAAACAGCCCACCTCAACCAAAAATGCCTGAGTTGTGCATGGCGATTTGCGTGTCATGGAGGCTGTCCGAAACATCGTTTCGTTTTTGTGGTTGAGTCTGCGTTTCCTGTCCATTACCTCTGTCCTTCATATGCCCATTTTTTCTCTCATACCAAAGAAAAAATGACCCAAATGGCCGCGCTAATACTTCGCGGTAAATCACCAATATTCATCATGAAATAGCTTTTAGATCACACTTTAGAAAGTGCCTGAAACAAAAACATGATCTAGTCGAATTTAAAAATGAAAAGATGTTTTGAAAATAAGAGAAAAGCGTTTAAATAATTCCATCTGAAGTTTGTGGAATTAAAAAAGATGTACGCTTTCAACCAATTTGCCTCTGAAGCGACCTTTACACATCGCGATGAAACTGTCTCGGTGTTGGCTGCACTTATCGGGCAACACATGAAAGCGTTTCTTCCAGAGAGTGCTTCACTTTCTGATGTTCCAACCCGCGCGCATTTTGATGACAAAGCGCAGAACCTCGAAGGTGTTGCTCGCCTGCTATGGGCGGCAGTGCCTCTAGCGTCTGAACAACCAGATATCTTGGTTTCTCTTCGTAACGCAGTTGAAAATGGTGTAAACCCTTCTCACCCTGCTTACTGGGGAGAGGTGACTGACTACAATCAGCGTTGTGTGGAAATGTCTGCCATTGCTTTGGCGATCGTTGATCAGGAAGCACTGTTCTTCCGTGCTATGCCCGAAGAGGCGCAAGCAAACACGGTTCGTTGGTTACAAGCCGCATCCTACATTCAAATTCCAAATAACAACTGGCACTTTTTCCGCGTCCTCATCTTGATGGCTCTGCGTCACATCGGCGTGGATTTCGATGCAGAAGTATTAAAAAACGACCTGAAAGAAATCGACGACATGTATCTGGCGGAAGGCTGGTACCGTGATGGCCGAAGTGGATGCACAGACTATTACAACCCGTTTGCCTTCCATTACTACGGCTTAGTTTTTGCCCGTTGGGTTAATGGTGTCGTTGACCGTCATACCTCCGTATTGTCTGAGTTTGCTCAACTCTTTATCCACCGCGCTGCCCTGTTTGCCAAGTGTTTCTCTCTTTGGGTAGGCAGTAATGGAGCTTCAGTCGCGTATGGCCGTTCCATGACATACCGCTTTGCATCAGCAGGTGTGTGGAGTGAGCTTGCATGCTACAGCGAAGCGCTGAAAAACGTAGGAATGAGCGTGGCGGATATGAAGACCCTGTGGGTGAACCACATCCGTTGGTGGAGTCAGCAGCCAATCATTTCTGATGGCTTATTAAGCGTTGGCTATCGCTACCCAAATCTCATCATGAGCGAAATCTACAACAGCCCGATGTCGCCTTTATTGGCACTGAAAGGTTTCGCTGCGGTTCGTTTATCCGCTACCCATCCATTCTGGCAAGAAAAAGAAAACAAGATGCTAGAAAACGATGGTATGCAATTGCTGGAGAAAAACCGCCAGATCATTACCCGCCACCGAGGCACCAGCTTTTTGCTTTCGGGTGCACCGAGCGCGGCGGAGCTTCGCAACAGTCACGACAAATACCTCAAGTTTGCTTACTCATCTGCTCATGGATTTTCAGTGGAAGCAGTTCGCTGGATAGAACAAGGCTTCATTGGTGACAACGTCATGGCGTGTAAGCACCCGGTGACTGGTGAGTGGAAATTCCGCACGGCATTGATAAAGAGCGAACTTGTTGAAAACACATTAGTGACGTCATGGAGCCCGTTTGACGGATGTGACGTGACAACGAAGCAATGGATGGAAGGTGGCAAAGAATGGCGTCTACATCAGGTTGAAGCTGAGACCGCTTTTGACTTCATCATGTCAGGTTACGCCGTTGATAAATGGGTGAAGTGCATCGGCGCACGCGAAAGCCGCCCAAGTGCTCGCATCAGTGGCAGTGAGATCGTGAGTGAAATGCAACTTCACGAGGGGCAGGGCGGCTATGACGTGATGCCATGCGCGCCCAATACCAACCTCAGTTTTGCGCAAGCTGCGGTGCCAATTATTTATGGCTCTGTTCCTCAAGGGAGCAGTCGCTGGTTAGTGTCGATTATTTCCGAAAAACAATGAAACAAAAGGCCTGAAGGCCATAAAACGAATTTAAACAATTACATATAAAACTCCCTGGAGAACCCAATGAAAGGTAATATCCAAACTCGCAAACGTACCTTACTTGCCGCTTCTATTGCCGCGCTACTGGCTACGCCAGCGTTTGCCGCGCAATTTAACGAAGCACCTGATTTGAAGGCGTTGGTTGCAGAAGGCAAACTGCCTTCAGTTGAACAACGCCTGCCAAGTGACCCTCTGGTTGTGACACCGTTTGAAGCGGTTGGTCAATACGGCGGTACGCTGAACCTTGTTGGCCTTTGGGGTGACAACGGCCATCGCATGCGTATTCTGGGTAACAATAACCTGTTCTCTTTTAACCACACCTATACCGATGTGGGTCCAAGCCTGGCGACAGGTTATGAGTCGAATGCGGATGCGACGGAGTACACCATCTTCTTGCGTAAGGGCATGAAGTGGTCAGACGGTTCAGATTTCTCAGCGGATGATATCGTTTATTACGTCAATGACGTGTTGGGTGACCCTAACCATGCAGGTAACCGCCCGCTTTATTTCAAAGATTACAAATCAGCGAAAGCTGAAGCGGTAGACAAGCACACGGTTAAGATTTCTCTGACCGAGCCAAATGGTTTGTTCATTCGTCAATTGGCGGGTGTAGATGGCTCTAACATCGCTGCGTTTAACAAAGCCTACTGTTCTCAGTTCCAACCTCAGTTCAACGCAAATGTAGAGAAAGAAGCGAAAGCGGAAGGCTTCTCTTCATGGCGTGAATACTACGAAGTGAAGTGTCCTGCACACTACTTCACCCCATTCTACGCAAATGCTGACCGTCCAACGATGGCTCCTTGGGTCGTAGAAACCCCACCATCAGCGAATGCGCCGTTTGCAGAATACGTGCGTAACCCTTACTTCTGGCAGGTTGATACTGCAGGCAACCAGTTGCCATACATCGACTCTGTGAAGTGGACATTCTCTGAAAACAAAGAAGAAATGTTGCTGCGTGCGGTTGCGGGTAAAACGGATTTCCAATCTCGTCACATCGACAACGCGGCAAACCGTCCAATCATCTTTGGTAACGCTGAAAAGTCTGACTACAAGGTCATGCTGCGCCCTGAAACGCGCATGAACGTGCTGGTACTGGGTCTGAACCAGAACTCGAAAGATCCTGTTAAACGTGAACTGTTCTCTAACAAAGACTTCCGTATTGCACTTTCTCACGCGATTGACCGTTGGGACATCAGTGAAACCATCTTTGGTGGCGCGGTAGAACCGTACCAAGCGGCTCCGCTAGAAGCGTCTCCTTTCTACAGCGAAGAATTTGCGAACCAATACACCGACTTCGATTTGGATAAAGCCAACAAGATGTTGGACGACATGGGACTGACTAACCGCGACAAAGACGGCTTCCGTCTAATGGAAAACGGTGAACGTATCCGCATCGAAGCATTGAGCACAACGCTGGTGAAACCAGAAACGCGCGATGCGCTGGAAATGGTGAAAAAGCACTGGGGTGAAATTGGCGTGATGCTGGATGTGCGTATTGTTGACCGCTCTCTGCAGAACTCAATGCGCTTTGCTAACGACTACGACGTGATCCCATGGTACGGCGATGGCGGCGTGGGCATCATCGACGAAGCGCGCTGGTACATGCCTTACTCTCCAGAATCTACGTTCGGTCTGGGCTGGTACAACTGGTCTGCAAACCCGAACTCAGATTCAGCAGTTGAGCCACCTGCGGCCGTGAAGAAACAAATTGAGCTTTACAGCCAACTTCGCAAGACCTCAGACAAGCAGAAACAAAACGCGTTGATGCAAGAAATTATCGATATTGCACAAGAGAACTTCTTCGCTATCGGTACGGTAAACAACTTGCCAAACGTTGTGATTGTTAACGAGAAACTGCGCAACGTACCAGAAGGTATGCCTGAGTCTTACAACCTGATGACGCCAGCACCAATGCGTGTCGGTCAATTGTGGTTCGATAACAAATAACAATAAAACAGAGGATGGTGAGCAATCGCCATCCTCCATCAATTAGCAACACAATTTAGGAATTGGGGAATTGAAATGAGCAATTTCTTAATGGGTGCAAGGGATCAGTTGGCGTCAACTGTTGCACCGTTTTTCGAGAAGCATCCTCTGGTGGCAAGTGGTTTATCACGCCTCGGCTTGATGATGTTTACCTTCTTTTGTATGTCTATCATCATCTTCTTGGTGATTGACTTGCCAGAGGGCGACTTCGCAACAGCGAAGATTGCTGAACTCCAATCACTGGGCCAAACCGTTGACCCAAAAATGATTGAAATTCTCCGCGAAACTTATGGTTTGGATAAGCCAATCCTCGTGCGTTACTGGGACTGGTTCTCGGGTCTGATGACCGGTGACCTCGGTATGTCTCTGTCTACGCAAGAGCCGGTTTGGGACACGATTAAAACACGACTGCCTGTCACATTGCTTCTGATGTCAGCTGTGTTGGTATTCATGTTCGTTACTGCGATTCCAATCGGTATTTATTCTGCACTTCGCCCTTATTCGATCGGTGACTACTTCGGCACCATCATCGGCTTCTTGGGTATGGCAACGCCAAACTTTGTTATGGCGATTATCGCCATTCTGATTGGCTACGAATATTTCGATACCGTGATTACCGGCCTGAACTCAGACGAATACTTAGGACAGCCAATGTCTTGGGGCAAATTCTGGGATTCAGTGCAGCGTAGTTGGGTATTCATCCTGGTTCTGGGTACGTCGGGCATGGCAACCATCATCCGTAAAGTGCGTGCGAACCTGATGGAAGAAATCAACAAACCTTACGTCACGACGGCACGAGCTAAAGGCCTGAGTGAACGTGAGCTCACCATGAAATACCCAGTGCGTCTGGCTCTTATCCCGATCGCTGCAACGATTGGCTGGAAACTCCCTGTGCTATTGGGTGCGGACATTATCGTAAGTCAGGTAATGAACATGCCAACCATGGGTACCTTGATGCTTCAAGCCCTAGAAAAACAAGACATGGTATTGGCAGGAGACATCCTGCTCATCATGGGCGGTTTGACCATCATCGGTACGCTGATTTCTGACTTACTGCTTCGTTTGATTGACCCACGCATTCGTGCTGGCGCGTAGAGGGATGTGACATGAGTGCTTAGTAGACAAACTAAACATTTTTAAATTGAAGAAGCTGGATAAAGAGACGGCCACCGCCTCCCAGCTGATGATCCACAAATTCCGCAGTAACCGTCTAGCTTGGATCAGCATGTGGTTTCTGGTTGTGGCATACGTGGTTGCGATGCCATTCGCTGAATTCTTTGCTCCGTTCGAATCGGGTGATAGCTGGCGCCGTTATACCTTTGCGCCGCCGCAAGAAATGCACTTCATTGAAAAAACGGATGACGGTTATAAATGGGCTCCACACCTGTCTGTGTACAAGGTGAAAACGGACCCGATGACGCTGCAAAAATCCTACGAGTTGGATGAGAACAAAAAAGCGTATTTTGAGTTCTTTGGTCAAACCGATGAGTACCACTTGATGGGCTTCATTCCGATGACCACCAAATTCATCGTTCCACATGACAAAAAGCTGCCTTTCTTCTGGCTGGGCTCTGACCGTATGGGACGTGACATGTTGTCACGCGTTATCCACGGTGCGCGTATCTCGCTGTCAGTTGGTTTGATGGGTGTGTTCTTTAGCTTGGTCATCGGTATCACTGTTGGTTCGATTGCAGGCTTGAAAGGCGGTTGGTTTGATACGGTCACTAACCGCACCATGGAAGTGATCAAAGCCATTCCAACGCTGCCTTTGTGGATGGCACTGACGGCTTCTTTGCCACGTGAGTGGGACAGCATCACCAAATACTTCCTCGTTACCCTGATCCTTGGCTGTGTGACCTGGCCAGATATGGCACGCGAAGTGCGTTCACGCTTCATGTCACTGCGCAATGAAGAATTCATCAACGCAGCATGGCTGGACGGTAACTCTCAAGCTTCAATCATTCGTCGCTACATGGTGCCAAATTTCATGGGCCACATCATTGCGGCGGTGACGCTGGCAATCCCAGCAATGATCCTGGGCGAAACCTCTCTGAGCTTCTTGGGTCTGGGTCTGCAAGCACCGGTTGTAAGCTGGGGTGTACTGCTTCAGGAAGCACAAAATATCCGCTCGGTGGCGGAAGCCCCTTGGCTGCTTTATCCAGCAGGTTTGGTGGTACTGGTAATTCTGGCAATGAACTCATTAGGCGACGGCTTGCGTGACGCAACTGACCCTTACCACGAGGCATAACGAGATGACTGATAAAATATTAGAAATCAATGGTCTGAACGTAAGTTTTGATAGCACACTGGGTTCAAAGCACGCGGTTAAAGATGTGAGCTTCGATATCGTTCGAGGGGAAACCTTGGCGGTGATTGGCGAGTCTGGCTCAGGTAAATCGGTAACATCTAAAGCCATTTTGCAAATCTTGGGTAAGACAGGCCATATCGATTCCGGCGACATCATGCTGCATGTCGATGGGTCGAAAGTAGATATCACTACCCTCAAAAGTGACAGCATCGAGATGCGTCGTATCCGAGCAGAGCGTATTTCGCTGGTTTCTCAAGAACCAATGAGTGCGCTTAGCCCAGTGCACACCGTAGGCGATCAGATCAAAGAAACCTTGTATCTGTGCAACCAAGGCATGTCAAAGCAACAGGCACATGAAGAGACGCTAAAGCTGTTAGGCCAAGTCTTGCTGCCAGATCCAGAAACTTTGATCAACAAATACCCGTATGCATTGTCAGGCGGTCAACGCCAGCGTGTGTGTATTGCAATGGCCATTGCTAGTCGCCCTGACATTCTGATTGCCGATGAACCAACAACGGCTCTGGACGTGACTACACAAGCTGAAATTCTGGAATTGTTTGCCAAGCTTCAGCGCGAAATCAACATGTCTATCCTGTTCATTACCCACGACTTGGGCGTAGTGGCGCAGATTTCAGACCGCGTTGTGGTGATGAAAGATGGCGAAGTGGTTGAGCGCGGCGATGTTCGTCAAATCTTTGAAAACCCACAGCATCCATACACTATCCGCTTAATGGAAGCGACGAAGCGACTGGAAATGCGCTCTGCATTGAAGGTCCCTTACGACGCAGAGAAAGCGACATGCAAAAAGCCAATCATTGATGCACGCAACGTTTACAAAATTTTCGAAAACGGCGGCGGCTTCTTTAAGAAAGGCAAAGATCTGGTGGCGTTGGAAGATGTATCAGTTGTCGTGAACCAAGGTGAGTCACTCGGTATTGTGGGTGAGTCGGGTTCAGGTAAGTCCACCCTGGGACGCGCAATTCTTGGCTTAGGCCACGCGAGTGCGGGTTCAATCATGTATCACGATCCTAGTCGTGAACTGGATGTGGATTTGGTGAACTTGGATCGTCAACCAAAAGACCATCTGTTCGTTGATTTGCGTTTGATCTTCCAAGATCCAATGTCGTCATTGAACCCTCGTATGACAGTCGCAGACATCATTTTGGAACCTTTGCGTCAATTGAAGCCAGAGATGACAGAAGATGAGCGTCGTAAAGAGCTTCATGAAGTCATGGATTGGGTTGGTGTCCATCGCGATTGGGCTGCGCGTTATCCGCATGCTTTCTCTGGCGGTCAGCGTCAGCGTATCGTTATTGCTCGCGCGCTGATCACCCGTCCAAAACTGGTTATCGCGGATGAAGCAACGGCAGCACTGGATGTATCCCTTCGCTCTCGTGCACTCGATCTGCTGATTGAATACCAGAACCGCTACGGTACCTCGTTCATCTTGATCACCCACGACATCGCAACCGTGAAGTACTTCTGTGACCGCATGGTCGTGCTTGAGAAGGGCAAGATTGTCGAGCAGGGTACGGTAGACCAAATCATCAACAATCCTCAGGAGGCGTACACCAAACGCCTGATTGACGCAGTGCCAAAAGCGGAATTACCACCTTTGACCACTGAACCTGAGTTGCTTACCGCATAACGTAAATCCTCCGAAAATCCGAAACGGCTTTCGGAGGATGAATGTAAAGAGGGTAGTCAGGTGTAACAAACGAAATTCCACTATGGAGAAGCAAAGTAATGGTCCAAGACGTTCCCATGTAATGTATTCCCAAGAATGGGAGTTTGTCACAGTGCATTTGTCTACCAAATTTAAAACGACATTTTATATGGGCACCGCTAAGCGGTGCTTTGTTGCATTTTTATCCACAAGGATAAGAGGCAACTCAGTAAAGTAATGAAAATTAATAAAGAAAACTTTGGTGTGCGAGGGAGTGTGCATTAACTCGAATAAACAAAACTGGAACAAAGGAACTGCTGACCAGTATTCAAGTCATTGCTTATCATTGATAACCAAAATATTAAAAATATCGTTTCATTTATCTTGGTTTAAGATTGATTTTTGTGATGCCTAACTTACAATTGCAGCTATTAACTCTGTCGATAGCTGACAGAACTCAATGATTTGAGGAAAGGATGAATCTATGAGCAACAAGCAACCTGATGCTGTCTCGTCCGTTCAAAAAACTATGGCGATTTTTGAAACGTTGAGCAGTGAGAAGGAAATTGGAATCAGCGATCTCGCTCAACGATTAATGATGTCAAAAAGCACGGTTTATCGCTTCCTGCAAACGATGAAGACGCTAGGCTATGTCTCTCAAGAAGGCGAGAGTGAGCGCTATGCATTAACGTTGAAGCTTTTTGAAGTGGGTGCTCGTGCACTTGAGTATGTGGACATCATTGATTACGCGAACTCAGAAATGGTTAAGATTTCTGACGAGACCATGGAAGCTCTGCACCTAGGTGCCTTGGATGAAGACAGCATTATCTACATCCATAAAATTGACTCGAAATATAAGCTGAGCATGCAATCGCGTATCGGTAAGCGCAACCCGCTTTATAGTACGGCGATTGGTAAAGTGCTGCTGGCCGAATTACCAGAAGCCGTGGTACGTGAATGTCTGCGAAATGTAGAATTTAAACAATCTACACCTAAGACACACAAGAACATCGAAGAATTGCTGCTGAACTGCCAAAAGTGAAAGAACAAGGTTATGGCGAAGACAATGAAGAACAAGAAGTCGGTCTTCGTTGTATTGCAGTGCCAGTTTACGACCGTTTTGGCAAAGTCATTGCTGGCCTGAGTATCTCGCTGCCAACGATGCGTTTTACCGAAAGCAAGAAAGAAGAATTCATTAAGTATCTGCACTCGTCAGCGGCCATGATCTCTTCACGTCTGGGTTGTACTGAGTATCCAGCAGCAAAATAAGCGGCGAAAATCCCGTTAAAAAAGTGGCTTGCATGGCCACTTTTTTTATATCTAGCATGGGGTTGTCGAGAGTTTCTTTGATCGTGTAAAGGCACATCCAGCGAAAGCATTGCGGTGCTTAGGCGCCAGGGCACTTGGATTGATAGCTAAAAAAATCCCCGCTTTTCAGCGGGGATTTGAACGAGAGAGTAGGATAAATTACTTCGCTGCGTATGAGTAAGAGAACATGAGTTTCATGTCATTACGGTCATACTTGTAGTTTGTGTCTTCTGAGCGGAAGTACGCTGGGAAGAAGTTGATGTTTAGGCCTTTCAGACCACCATCAAGGAAGCGGTAACGGATGTTGTAGTCGATAGAGTACATGGTGCCGTCGTAAGTACGCGCATCGCCTTTTGCACCCTTGTCAGAAATAACATCCCAACCATAGTTACCACTCAGGCCAACACTCAGCTCTGGAATACCCCAAGATGCAAAGTTGTAATCTACGCCCAGTTTAATCGCTTTGGTGCCATCTGGGTTGTAGTCTTCAATTTGCGAAGTGGCTTGCATAAAGTTACGGTTGTCTGAGTTAGCCCAAGGTGTCAGACGGAAGTTGTACGCACCACCTGGATCGCTTGGCGCATCTGTTTGGCTGTACGCCGTGCGGAAGGTGAAACCGCCATTTTTAATGTCTGCGCCCAACGCAATGTAGCTCTCAACCTCTGCGTCGTATACTTTAGATACTTTGCCTTCTACATATTTACCGCCGTGGTAGAAGAATGCAGTGTTCAGTTTGGTTTCTTCGCTCAGATCCCAGCTGTACTTAACCAACGCCTGCCAGTTGTCGCGGTAGTCTTTGCCTTGGCCGTAACCTAAGTCGATAACACCGTTATCCAGTTCGTAGATTGCGCCGACAGTATGGATGAAATCAATTTTCTGTGCCGCTGACATGTTTGGCTCACCTTGGTGCCAAGCATTGGTCATGTCCTTGAATTCATCACTCCAGTCATTTTTGAATTGGTCAGCCCATGCGTAACCCACATGGAATTTACCCATCGACAGTTTACCTTCGAAACCGCGGTAGGAGTGAGGGTTCAAGCCCCAAGACGAACGGATAGTACCCATGTTGATGCGGGTGTAACCTGCGCGACCAGCAAAGCCAAGGTCTTTGTCACCCAGCTTCATTTTCAACGCGGCGATGTTTAAAGAGGTATTGGTTTTTTCACACGCATCATCTGCAACACCGTCGTCATTACAATCGTAGTCGTACAGTAGGATTTCAGACTGACCAACGGTATCGCCAACTTTCATCAGGGTGCTAGCCCACAGATCAAAACCAACAACATCTTTGAAGTAGCCTGAACGGTAGTCCATCGCTAGTTGTAGGGTTTGGTTTTCAATCTGAGGTTTGAAATCTTCACCAGGTTTGCGTTCTTCACGATCACGGATGTAAAGGAATGAGTGGAGATTTAGCTTGGAATCGTCATAGAACGCTTTTTTTGCTTCATCACTCAGGTCTACGGCAGCAACGCTCTGGTTTTGGGCGTCGTTCGGGTTCAATTCTGCTTGCGCAGTAAAGGTGCAAAGAGCCGCTGCAATAGAGAGGCTAAGCACCGAAAGTTTGTTAGTAGGTTTTATCATCGTTATATCCAATTGTAGGGTATGCATTTGGTCTGAAAGGAGCATATTTGAAAAGCATTTTGGTTAAAAACAAAACAGTGTTTTATGATTCAAATGCTTGATCGTGATCTGATATTGAAATGGCGTTTTGAAAAATAATTATCGTCGATTTAATTTTGTGCGTTATGTCAATGGATGGTGAATTGAATTAGGTTATATAAGCTTCGCAAATGTGTGGGAGGGACCTGTTAACTGTAAATATGCCTTGTTTATCAACCTAGAATACAAACCTTAATGTAGGCTTTCTGGGTTGAGTATTTGGCTGGGAAGTTAAATTTTAGGCAAGATGTTTTGTATAAGGTTGGGCAAAAGTAAGCGTTATGTGAGGATGAGAACATTGGAATTTCTCGCGATTTCTAATAGATTTTTTGTTCATTTCGCAACAAAATAAAAAGACGTTTTATTAATGGCTTTTTAAAGCGGGCGAATAACTGTCGTTGATTGTGTTAAACTTTCAAGACAGAGCATTTGCTGATGCTTAATGAATCTAACAACGTAGGCTCGACCAAAACCAGTCAGAGCCTGTGAAATGTAATTTTGGGAACCTGCAATGGACGTATTGATTACCGGTGGCATGGGATATATCGGCAGCCACACTTGTGTGCAGCTTATTGAAGCTGGGCATAATCCAATCATCTTGGACAACTTGCACAACAGCAAAGTCGCTGTGTTGGATCGTATTGAAAAGCTGACGGGCAAGCGTCCGACGTTTTACCAAGGCGACATCCGTGATGCTGATAAACTAGACACGCTTTTCTCTCTGCACAGTATTGAATCAGTCATTCACTTTGCGGGATTAAAAGCCGTCGGTGAGTCTGTTGAGAAGCCGCTGGAATATTACGACAACAACGTGAATGGCACCTTGGTGCTGGTGGATGCAATGCGTAGAGCGGATGTTAAGTCACTGGTGTTTAGCTCGTCTGCAACCGTTTACGGTGACCCAGCGTCTGTGCCAATTACTGAAACCTTCCCAACGTCTGCTACAAACCCATATGGCCGCAGCAAACTGATGGTTGAAGAATGCATGACGGATTTCCAACAGGCGAATCCAGACTGGAGCATCACACTGCTCCGTTACTTCAATCCGGTTGGCTCGCACAAATCGGGTGAGATGGGTGAAGACCCGCAAGGCATTCCAAACAACCTGATGCCTTTTATTTCCCAAGTGGCCGTTGGGCGTCGTGAGTTCCTCTCAGTGTTTGGTGATGATTACCCGACCAAAGACGGCAGTGGTGTTCGCGATTACATTCACGTCGTTGATTTGGCAAATGGTCACTTGGCGGCGTTGGACAGAGTCGGTAAAAAAGCCGGTTTGCACATCTACAATCTGGGCACTGGTGACGGTAAGAGTGTGCTTGAGATGGTGGCTGCGTTCAGTGACGCTTGCGGTAAAGAGATTGCCTACAAAATCGCGCCGCGTCGCCCTGGTGATATCGCAGAATGTTGGGCTGATGCCTCTAAAGCGCAAACTGAGCTAGGTTGGAAAGCGACACACACGCTGGACGACATGGTTCAAGATACATGGCGTTGGCAGTCTAATAACCCAAATGGTTACCCAGACGCGTAAGTAAAGCGCATTCAGTTATACAGAAAAGGGCGTCGTTATGACGCCCTTTTTTTGTGTTCGATATTGCGTGTTTAGGCCGCAACGAGATTCTTAATCCAAACCTTACGGCGAACGCGATAAATCGAACCAACCCATTTCACCATTTCTTCAACAGCAAACAGGGCGTAGACCCATTCCAACGGCACTTTCATCACTAGCGCAGCAAAGGCGACAACGGGAATACCGATCAGCCACTGAGCAGTGATGTCTTGGTATAAACAGTAACGGATATCACCGCCCGCGCGCAGCACACCAACAATCATGCTCATTGGCACGGATTTGATGATCAGCATGCCTGCAAACATCCAGTAAAACTTCTCTGTCAGTGCCATAGTGCTTGGTGACAATGCTGAGAACAGACTCAGAATGGGGTCACAAACGAGCAGCATAATGCCTGCCACCAAAACCGCACCGACAAAGCTAAACGCGGCAATGCCCCAAGCTTGTGGGTAGACCACATCCAATTTGTTTGCGCCGAGTTGGTTCCCCATGACCACACTCGCTGCATTGGAGATGCCTATAAGCATGGCCAGCGCGAACGATTCAATTGGCGTGATTACCGAAAGTGCCGCCAAGCCTTCTACGCCTGCTTGTCCCAAAATCGCGTGGTAAACAAAGATGCCACTTGACCATATCAGGTGGTTCAATGCGATAGGAAAAGACAGCGATAGAAAACGCTTCATGCCTTCAGGGTCAAATGCTGCAACGATATGTTGAATACCAAATGCTGACTCGAGTTGCTTTCTGTAGGTGTACAGGAAGAAAAGCACCACTTCAACGACACCACTTAGCATGGTAGCCCAAGCGGCACCCGCTATCCCCAGTGCTGGGAAGCCCAAGTTACCGAAGATCAGTACCCAGTTAAGGAACATGTTCAGCGTAATACCGACAAAGCTGAACGCGGTGCCGATACCTGGTTTATTCATGGTTCGAAGCGAGGCATTAAGCTGCTGCCAAGCGCGATCGTAATCATGGCAACTGCCGTGATTTGCAGGTACTCAGAGCCTAATGCGATAACGTTACTGTCGTTCGTCGCCAGTCCCATCACCAGATGTGGGATGAAAAGGAAAATCAGCGCAAACAGCACGGCAACGATCGTCGTCATTACCGCCGTCAACGCGGTTTTACGACGAAACCCTTCGATGTTTCCTGCGCCCCAATATTGCGCCGTCAGCAAAGATCCACCTGTCGTGACACCAAAGATCAAAATGGTGGCAACAAATAGGGCTTTACCAGCCACACCAATAGCGGCGACGTCAGCTTCACCCAACTGACCAAGCATAAGGATGTCCACCAAACTGCGGCTTGAAAACAGCATGGTTTGTAACGCAATTGGCAGACCAATACTGATCAGACGGCCGAAAAACTGCGCATCGCAATGTGTGCGAAGTAAAGAATACTTGGTGCTCAAGATGGATTCCTAAAAAGGGTGGAGTGAACAATAAGGGACTAAATTTTGCGCGATTATCAGGCAATATTTTTTACTTCACAAGAGGGGAAGGAAAAAGAATTAAGACTGATTTTTCATATGAAAAGTGTGAACTATGTCTTTAGTTATAATTATATTTATCAATGCCTTATGTGTGGGTGTTTTGTTGGTGTGCAAGACGGTTTTAAAGGCGAGCGTGGTAATGGTTTCTCTTTGATTTTGTGAGTTGTTCGAAACAGATAGCGGCGAATTAGGTTTATATTGCAGATAGTTAAAAACTTGATAGGATCTCGCTGAGATAGTCGGGGAGCCAGTTGGCTGAGAATGCAGTTTGCATGACCCGTTGAACCTGATTCAGTTAGCACTGACGTAGGGAACTATTTGTGTCGCCGTGGACAAGTGTCTTGATGCTTGTTCTGACACACAGGTGTTCCTCGACGTTGGTTTAGGAATACACATGAACTTACCTACCCAACAATCAAACGCTTCAACCCCAATCGTACTGACCATTGCTGGTTCAGACAGCGGTGGCGGTGCAGGCATTCAGGCTGACATCAAAGCCATTTCTGCCACAGGCGGATTTGCGTGCTCGGTCATCACTGCTATTACGTCTCAAAACACCAAAGGCGTTTCCGCCATTTTCCCGATTCCGATTGAGCATGTTGCCAGCCAACTCGACGCGGTTTTCTCTGATCTCAATATCGTTGCCGTCAAAGTCGGCATGCTTGCAGACAGCAATATCATTCGTATCGTCGCAGAGAAAATAAAACAGTACCGTCCACAGTTTCTCGTGGTTGACCCAGTGATGGTCGCTACCAGTGGGGATTTGTTGCTGGAAACTGAAGCGATTAGCACCTTGAAATCTGAGCTTTTGCCACTGGCGGACATTATCACGCCAAACCTGCCAGAGGGAGCGGCGTTGACGGGGCTTTCCGTTCCTCAGAATGAATCGGATATGAACGCGATGATCACTGACCTTCGTGCTTTAGGCGCAAAAGCGGTGCTGCTGAAAGGCGGACACCTAGAGCATGACGATAGCAGCAACGATTTGTTGATATTCAGCGATGAGATAGAAGTGCTTCGCGCGAAACGCACACAAACTAAAAATACCCACGGCACAGGGTGCTCGCTCTCTTCTGCGATTGCCTCTTATCTTGCTCAGGGTAATGACGTTCTAAAAGCAGTTCAGCTAGGGAAAACATACATTTCTGAAGCCATCGCGCACGCAGATGAGCTTCATGTTGGCGAAGGACATGGTCCTGTAAACCATTTCTTCGCAGGTCACACACAACTGCGTTAATAGCAGGTGGCCTTGGAGACTGAATTTAAGCTTGAATTGAGGGAAGACAATGAACGTTGAAAAAATCGTATCGGCACTGCGCCGCGTACGTGAAGTGAAACCTTTGGTGGTAAACATCACCAACTACGTCGTGATGAATAACACAGCCAATGCACTGCTTGCTGTAGGTGCTTCACCTATCATGGCACACTCCAAACAAGAAATGTCTGAGATGATGTTCTTTGCGGGTTCACTGGTGATCAACATCGGTACCTTGGACAGTGCTTGGGTACCGCGCATGCTACATGCGGTAGAGCAGGCGAACGTCAACAAAAAGACCGTCGTGCTAGACCCTGTAGGGTGTGGTGCAAGTGCCATCCGTACTGAAACCTCGCGCCAAGTTGCCGCGTTGGCCGACTCGCTGATCATTCGTGGTAACGCGTCAGAAATCATCGCACTGGCGGGTGAGCAAGGTCAGTCTAAAGGTGTTGATGCCATGGACAGCAGCGATGCCGCCTTGGGGGCAGCGCAATACTTGGTTGAAACCTACCATTGTGCGGTGGTTGTTTCTGGCGAGATCGACTTTATCGTGACCGAAGAAAGCTATATTCAGCTTAAAAATGGTCACGCCATGATGCCTTACGTTACTGGAATGGGATGCACATTGTCGGCGCTAACTGGGGCGTTTGCAGCGGTGGGTGAGAAAACAGGTTTAGCTGCAGCGGCGGTGTTAGGTGTTGCAGGTGAAATAGCGGCCGAGCAATCTGCGGGGCCGGGTAGCTTGCAAGTGAACATTCTCGATACCCTGTATCAACTAGACGTTGAGACGCTCACGCAGCGACTCATTATGATCGATTAAGGAACAGGCATTTGAACCCTTATCGTTTATATTTAGTCACAGACGATCAGCAAGACGTAGACATCTTGAAATGGGTGGTACGAGAAGCGGTTGCTGGTGGCGTGACCATGGTGCAAGTGCGCGAAAAACATGGCGATGTGCGTCAGTTCATTGAGCGCGCGAAAGCCGTTAAAGATATATTAAACGGCACAGGTGTGCCTCTCATTATCAACGATCGCGTCGATGTCGCATTGGCTGTTGATGCTGATGGTGTGCACCTTGGTCAATCGGACATGCCCGCTGACATGGCGCGTCAATTAATCGGTCCTGATAAGATTTTAGGGCTTTCTATTGAAACGGATGAACAGCTTCAAGAAGCAGAGTCTTTGCCGGTTGATTATCTGGATTGAGCGCGATATTCGCGACGCCAACCAAAACGGACACCAAAAATGAGTGGGGCATTGAAGGGTTGGCAAAAGCGATAAAAGCCAGCCGTTATCCGATTGTCGCCATTGGTGGCATCAACCCCTCAAATCTTGATGACGTCGTCTCGACGGGCGTGCATGGCATCGCATTGGTGTCGGCAATCTGTCACGCCGACTCGCCCCGTGATGCGGCAGCAAGCTTGAAAGCGCAGATAGGCAAAGCGTGATCTAGTCAGAAATAAAAATCCCCTCAGCCGAGGGGATTTTTTTATGTGGTGTGTTTGAACGTGATGGTGCTTATACGCCCGCCGTCATGTGCATGCCATAGAACATGCCACGGCCTACCAGTTCAGACAGAACGATGAAGACAAATGCCATTGCCAATACTGGCAGTGCTGGTTTTTGTTTCATAAACACAGGCAGAAGCCAAATCACCATGCCCGTTGTCAGTAAGCTCAAGCGAATCAGCAAGATGGTTTCCATTTCTGGTACCACAGCCATTGCCGTCGTCACGCTGGTTTCAATGCTGCCTAGGTGGACAGTGAGTAGTGCCACTGCAATCACTATAGCCATTGCTGAGAGCAAACCCAGAAGCGGCAAAGTCGTGTCTGCAGCTTGGATTTTGTGGTTCGCCGCAGTCAATAGCAGGTGTGCCAAGGCAAAGCCGCTAACCAGCATGGTCAATAAGAACGCGGCTGGAGTGAGGCCTGTGTACCAAGTTGGAACAGTGTCAATCATGTAAACCATGATCATGGCGTACATGAAGAAGGCACCCACGCCCATTGCACCCAGCATTAAGGCTTTGCGAATACCTTCACTGCCCTTGTCCAAAATAGATAGTAGCCAGTAGAAGCCACCCAGTGCGAAGAACATACTGCCGCTTGCAATTTCATTCGACAGCCAAGACTTACCGACCATGTTCAGCGCATTCATTGCGCGTAGCGGAGAGCCCAAGTGCATGGTTGATGCCATAAAACCCAACCCCATGATGACCCAAAGGCCGAACATGGCTTTGTGCAGACGCTGTTCGCCGCCAGGACAGAACTGCTTGCTCAGTAGCAGAACACTCAGCACTAAAAAGGCGCCAACCGCAGTCTGAGCGAATACCGTAAATACGACCAGTGGCCATTCATGCCATGCCATATTAAACCTCCTTCGGATTCGCCAGATAGCCGGTGGTATCTCCACATGGGCGCGCATGGCGGTTTGGTTTGATTACAATGTTTGGTTTGGTCAGTGAGGCAGAAGGTAGCGGTGCCACTTCCGCTTGCTCGCCGTATTTCGCGCGCAATTCATCAATAGGACCAAACTCCAGTGCACGCAGTGGGCAAGAACCCACGCACACTGGCTCCAGACCCTCTGCCACGCGCTCATAACAGCCATCACATTTGGTCATGTGGCCTTTGTCTGCGTCATACTGTGGCGCGCCGTAAGGACATGCCATCGAACAGTACTGACAACCAATACAGGTATCGGTGTCGACGATGACAAAACCGTCTTCACGCTTGTGCATAGCACCACTTGGACAAACCTTGGTACACGCTGGCTCAGAGCAGTGGTTACACGCCATAGAGATGTAATAGCTGTAAACATCCTGACGCCATGTGTCGCCGTCTTTCACCCAGTTGCCGCCTGCGTACTCGTAAACGCGGCGGAAGTTAACGCCAACGTCCAAGTCCTTGTTGTCTTTGCAAGACAGCTGGCAAGTTTTACAACCGGTGCACTTGCTTGAGTCGATATAAAAACCGTATTGCTTCATGGTTTAACCTTTACGCCTTCTTCACCAGTTGAACTTCCACCAAGTTGGTGTGTTGTGGGTTACCTTTTGCCAGTGGGCTTGGACGCTGCGTGGTAAGAACGTTGATACAACCGCCTTGGTCAATCTTGTTCTTACCCGGTGCATACCAGCCGCCTTCACCCAATGCCGTTACGCCTGGCATGATGCGAGGAGTCACTTTCGCTGGAATATGAAGCTCGCCACGCTCGTTGAAAATACGGATCAAGTCGCCGTTCTCAATGCCGCGTTCTGCTGCATCAATAGGGTTGATCCACATTTCTTGCGGTGCAGCTTCTTTGATCACATCGACGTTGCCGTAGGTAGAGTGACAGCGTGCTTTGTAGTGGAAGCCCGTCAACTGGAGAGGGTAGGTGTCACGCTTGTTGTCATCCCAGCCATCAAAGGTTGAGACGTAAATAGGCAGCGGGTGAATCACTTCGTCATCTTTCAACTCCCATGTCGCCGCGATGTTTGCCAAACGCTCAGAGTAGATTTCGATTTTGCCCGAAGGTGTGCCCAGCGGGTTGTTTTCTGGGTCTTCACGGAAAGCCTTGTACGCCACGTAGTGACCATTCGGGTCTTTACGCTTGTAGATACCTTGCTCTCGCATGTTTCAAAGTCTGGCAGTGACGGGTCCATCTCGCGGGTCAGAGCATACAGGTGACGCAACCAACCTTCTTGGGTACGACCTTCAGTGAATGCCTCGCCGACACCCATGCGTTTGGAGATCTCAGAACACATCTCATAAATACCTTTGGCCTCGAACTGTGGTTCGATGGCTTTGTCAGCAAAAATGAAGTACGGCATGTTTGCCGCTTTGGTGTCCATGCAGAAATCCATCTGCTCAGAGGTTGTCAGGTCTGGAAGCACGATGTCCGCATATTTCGCAGAAGACGTCATGTGGTTGTCGATCACAACGATCAACTCACACGCCTTGTCATCTTGAAGGATGTCGTGGGTTTTGTTGATGTCCGAGTGCTGGTTGATGATGCAGTTACCGGCATAGTTCCAGATCATCTTGATTGGTACGTTCAGCTTCTCGACGCCACGAATACCGTCGCGGGTTGCCGTCATCTCTGGGCCACGGACAATCGCATCGGTCCATAGGAACATCGGAATTGACGCTTTGACTGGGTTTGACAGGGTAGGGAAGCGCACAAAGGGGATGTTGTAATCAGACTCACGAGCACCTGTGCCGCCGCCATGGATACCAACGTTACCAGTTAGCAGTGCCAACATGGCCACAGCGCGCGCTGCGATTTCACCGTTCGCCGTGCGTTGCAACCCCCAACCTTGCAAGATGGCACAAGGCTTGGTTGAGCCAATTTCACGTGCAGTCTTGATGATGATGTCTGCTGGAATACCCGTGATAGAAGCCGCCCATTCTGGCGTTTTCGCGATGCCATCCGGACCATCACCCAGAATGTATGACTTGTAGTCGCTTTTCGCAGGCGCGGACGCTGGCAGGGTTTTCTCGTCATAACCTACGCAGTACGTATCTAGGAATGGCTGGTCAACCAAGTCTTCCGTGATCATAACGTGTGCCATTGCTGCAACGAATGCGGCATCCGTACCTGGACGAATTGGGATCCACTGATCCTCACGGCCACCGGCAGTGTCGGTGTATCGCGGATCAATCATGATCATGCGTGCGTTTGAGCGTGCTTTACCTTCCATCATGTGATGGATAAGGCCACCACCAGACATACGGGTTTCAGCAGGGTTATTACCGAACTGAACAATCAGCTTGGTGTTTTCCAAATCGGAGAAAGAGTTACCGTAAGCCCAGCCACCACCGTAGGTGTAATCAAGACCCACAGTGATTTGTGCGGTGGAGTAATCACCGTAGTGATTCAGGTAACCACCGGTCAGGTTCATCATACGCGCAATCAGCGAGCTGCCAGGAGGCCATGATTTGGTTACCGTGCCACCCAGTGTGCCTGTGCCGTAGTTCAGGTAAATCGCTTCGTTGCCGTAGTCCTTGATGATGCGCTTCATGTTGTTCGCGATGTCATCGTAGGCTTCTTCCCACGTGATGCGCTTGAATTTGCCTTCGCCACGCGCGCCAACGCGTTTCATTGGGTATTTCAAACGGTCAGGGTTGTAGACACGGCGGCGCATTGAGCGACCACGCAGACATGCGCGGACTTGGTGGTTACCGTATACATCATCGCCTGTGTTGTCGGTTTCAACCCATTTGATCTCACCATCAACAACATGCATGCGAAGTGGACAGCGGCTACCGCAGTTTACGGTACACGCACTCCACACGACTTTTTCTTCTTTTGCCGCTGCTGTTGCAGCAGCAACAGGGCTTGATTTAAACGGCAGCGTGACAGCACTCGCTGTTGCGGCTAAACCACCCATCGCGGAAGAAGACTTCACAAAGTCTCGCCGTGAAAGGCCGCCAGACAGCAACGCTTTAAACGTATTTTTCATTAACGACATTCTCTTTTTTGTTTTGATGGCAACGTTTTCATTGCCTCGCGCCTGTGAATGTCTACTGGATTAGCGGATGAAATCTTGTGTCAAATCAAACAAATTTCCGGAAGCAGGGGAAAGAACGTGCGAGATGTAAAAAGTGATATTTTCATCACGTTTTGGATTTATCGTTTGTAAATTACATATTTCGCAGAGATATGTATCGTAAATATTAAAACTGTTAAGGGCGTTCGAATTGTTGATGACGCGCAAATTTTTCGGGCTTTAACAGGGCTAGACTGCGACAAAACTCTAAGAAAATAGGCTCTCATGCAATACGACATAAACCTAGCCCGACTATTGGGTGCGTTGCTGTACCACCCTCCATCTTCAGAGACGGTAAGTACCATCATTCGAGATTTTAAAGCCCAAAGTGACGAACTGCTTCAGATGCTGGCTGTGAGTGCAGAATCCAACAATCCTGACTTTCTGGAAGCGGATTTCTTCGGCTTGCTACAAGGTAGTGGTGATATGCCATGCCCGCCTTGGGGCTCCGCTTATCTTGATAACGAAAACGCGCTATTTGGTGCCTCGACCATTGAATACCGTGCTTTCTTGGCAGAGGTTGGATTAGAGAGCAACACTGGCGTTAGAGAGCCGGAAGATCACATTGGCTTGATGCTGATGGTGTTGTCGGTTCTACTGGAACGAGATGATCTGGAACGCGCACGCTTGTTGCTGAGCTATCACTTACTGCCATTTGCGTTCACCATGCTGGATGGCATGGAAAGAAGTGCACAGACTGAATTCTACCGTAACGTGGCATTGCTGACGGCAGGCTGGCTAAATACCTTCGCCCAAGAGCTTGGTGTGGTGGCTGCTGAGCGACGTTTATATTGGGACACGGCAGAAAACGCGCTGCCCGCATAGTATGAAATTCCCTGTGTGACCTGACGACGCGAAGATTGTCAGGTCATTACTGCTTTCAAACTGTTTTGAATGCGTTCAATGACATTCCTTATCAACGCATTTGGTAACTCTGCTTTTTGCTGCGTAAACGTTTGTGTTGTGATGTGACTCGCATCACATCCTGCTTTTGGGCTTCTCCTTATAGTTTTCGCCGCTTTTCTTCCTCCATCTTCAGATATAGGAATCTTCATTTACTTTATCAATGTATTGAGCGGCGGCGTTACTTTCTAAATTTGATTTAATCCTCTAGATAGCAGACTATTGAATCCACATCATTGGGCTACATCACGAGTAGAGCGTAGACAAAATAACCTATTAACATCATGGCTCAATGTCATTCATTGATATGCAACTTCTCCCGATAACATTGTTATGAGCAAGCGAGGAAATCCCGCCTTCTCGTTGCTCGTATTTCACATTTATAAGTGTTCATTCATGGTTATCATGAGTGTTTAATCTTGGATATGAGGTATTTATAAGCAATATCTAGCAAGGAAATTATTTTTGTAATCACGACTTGTAAGCAAGTAGGGTAAATTACAATTGTCATTAGGCTATTAGGCTATTAGGCAAAATAATACGTATGGGTGTGCCAGTTACTAGATGTTCAAGTAAATGATGCTAGTGTATAAATAAGTTTCACTCTTAGGGGCTAATTGATCGTAAGTATACTGAAGATAGAATCTATAACTTAATTAATCATCCAGTTGATAATATTACTCCATATTGCCTCTTTGTAACAGGAGTTTGTATTCATTTGTATTTCTCTTGAATTGGATAATTCTCCTAGTAACTTTACTTTTTTCACTATGCTTATTACTTTCTTTGCTTTGGTCTGTTGTGGGTCATTGGGATAACAGCGATTAAATACAATTGCGATGTCAGTACATTTTTGCTTTACTATAGAATGGCAAGTTAAGCGTTGTAGTAAGCCAAGAGTTGCAGTGATATCAATATTTGAAACTTGCATGGGAATTAGTATTTTACTTGAAAATCGAATGAATCGGGTTAAGTCAGTGTCACTGAAGTTAGAGGGGGTGTCGATTAATATATATTCGGACTCTGGATTAACTTTAAGGTGGCATGCCATGTCACTAAGGCTTCGATTTGCAGGATTGAAACTGCTAAACATTGCACCAGATGAATCCCCCCATATTTTTGATGATTGCTGTTTGTCAAAGTCGAAAACTTCGACCTTATATCCCAATAGAGAAAGATGTTTATATATTTCGATAGTTAATGTTGACTTTCCTACTCCACCTTTAGAGTTAATTATCGTAATAACCACCGCATTCGTTTGTGCAATGCTTACTTTTTTCAGGGTAGGCTTTGAGGGTAAAGGAAAAGGTTTTGTATTCATTTTTTGTCTATGATTTATCTCTTTTGAAGTAATCCAATCCGGTATCATCTTAGCCTAGGCACCTGCGACTTCTATATTTGTAAGATGTATAATAAAGAAGTAGTGATAGTAACGCAAATGAGATGAAGGAAGAATTGTTGGTGAATTTTTCCAAGCTATAGCCAACGACAAGTCCTATAAAAATTGTGAAAGTACATTCGGCGAGATTTTTAACTATTCCTATGATCATGTTTTAGCCTTTTAATAATTCTCATCGTATGACTTTAATGTTATTAGTTTTAATTCCATTGTATATTTCAGGTTACCGTGGGTTTCGTTGATTTTCAATTGAACACCAAACTTCTTGCGCATTCCTGTTGCTATTTTGCGTTATATGACCACCAAGGAATAGAGGGGAATTGATTTTTGATATTTTGTAGTTAAAAACTGGGTCAGACGCAGGTCGGGTGAACTAATAACCTGATTTTAATGAGGTATGGTTGGTTTAGTCTGGTATGTGATGTTTTTAAATTCGATAGTTGGTAATAAAGTTATTTTAACAATGGGTGAGAGTTTTCCTGTTTAAACAAGCGTTGCTGGAGTTGTATAACTGGCCTTATTTTGTGAGTTTTTAAATTGTTTCATGTGTTGTTTGGCTTTCTAGTGATACTAAAACAATAATAAACATACCAAATAATGAGTCCTGTATAGTGCGTTATGTATACTCAAACTGCCTGAGGAGAACCGCACCCAGCGGTTGTTAATGTATTTAGTTAAAAGTTGATTTCGTGCGGAATAGTCATTCTATTTTCGATTGTATCAAGGAGGAAGTGAGCGCATTGAAGTTTCATTTCTGGGTAGTTGACTGGCATCGTGTGTGCTCTTTTTTGTCCTTTTTGATAGAGGTGACTAGACCCAAAACATGATGTCGTAATTATAACACCAGTTAAATTCGCTGAACCCAGCATCTCCCGGTAGTTCTAACATATCACTTCTCGCACAACTTTATTTGATATGAAAAGCCGATACCTGTCGTGTCAAAGGGTGTTAAACGATGTTGTTTCCTAATTTATTGAGCTAATTATCTGCGCATAGTTCAGATCATCAGCATCTCATTAAGGGTGACAGGTGCTGAGCAAAGCCAAGTACAAAAAAAGTAACTGGAAGTAATACTGTCAAGTGTTAGTCAATAGAGGCTAAGTAACCATCTGGGTTGATGAGGCAACTATTTGGGTAGGGTATTGCAAATAGCATCAAGGAGAACGAGGAAGAGAGGTACGTTTGCTGATAGTGCTATCGAAACAGATTTAATGATTAACGGTAATTTCAAGCTTCCTCTACGTGGTCTTCAAGGATTTCTCGACTCGATATTTGTTTTGATGGATGTGCCGCTGAAATCGCAGTCATATAACCGTGTCAGCAAGCAAGCGAAGACAGTTGAGGTTCAATATCGCTTACCCAATCGAGGGTCCGTAGCGTGTGTCATTATTGACGTTACAGGCTCAAAGGTCTTCGGTGAAGGCGAGTGGAAAATGCTTAAGTGAGGCAAGTAAAAGAGCCGTATTTGGTGAAAAGTGTATCTGCAATAGATGTCAGCACGCATGAAGTGACTTCAGCCGTCTTTAGTTTAGATTCTGTCGGCAACAATGAAAAACTACCTTAGTTGCTTAATCCGTTGCGCAGCAAAATCACACTAGTCAGTGCTGATGGAAAATGTATAAAACAAATTATCCAGCACGTAGCAAAGCTGACTTTTGGGAGGATAGCGACCCTCGAAATGAAGCCGTAAGTGCTTTGAAATCAGCTCACTTGGAAGAATGGAAGGGAGAAGGGGGATATCATCAACACTCCCTTTCAGAGAGTGGGACGTATAGTTATAGAACGTTACTAGGTCCGCAACGGGCTCTGCGGAGTTACAAAGTACAAGTTGGCGAGGAAATGGCGAATGTTAAAGCTATAAACAAAGTCATAAAACTAGGTATCCTGTGAGTTACCGAGTTGAATGGCAGGGATAATGTGTGTTTGATCAGTGTGTTAGGTGAGTAATTTGATCATCCAGGTGCTGCTAAAACCACATCGATTGAAAGTTTGGTAGAGACAATGAATAACAACGCGACGGCGCGGTCATCCAAGTCGCTGTCAAAGAAGTAGCTAACACCGATAGATCAAATTCAACGTTCGATTCGCTGCAAAAAGAAAACCCCTTTGATTACTCAAAGGGGTTTTGTGTATCTAAGGACTTATTAGCAGCTTTGTAGCACTACCTGATAACGGTATTGGTTTTCTGTGAGCTGGAATTCTTTGTGCACGCTCGGGCTCCAAGAGTCATCACCGCCGACACCCATATGGCGGTGGTCTACGTAGACATACATTTTGTCTTCGGCCGTGAGGTCATTGGTGTGCTTCGCTTCGGTCAATTGCACCGGATTGAATGGCGACACATTAAATTGGAAATCACCGCTGACTTGAATGTTACCTGCTTGCATCCAGCGTGCGCCGCAACGCAGTCCGCTGTCAGTTGGGAAGATGTACGGCGTATGCATGGCTTCCAACGCTTGGCAGTAGTGCCCAAAGCGCGTCCCCGCTAGACGGTCAGGGTAGTTTTCGAAAGGACCTAAACCTTTCCAACTCACCCTGTTTTCGTCTTTCGCCAGTGGCAATTCGAAAGCAAGGCCAATACGTGGCATCGGTGGCAGATTGTCGGCCAGCTGTACTTTCACATCGATGGTAACTTCGCCATTGTCAGAGAAAGCATAGTGCCATGTCGTTACTGCCTGAATGGCTGCATTGAAGTGGTAGGCAAACGTTGCATTAACCAAGACGGATGATGTCGTCACCTCTTGGGTCAGCTGAACGCATTCACGCTCCCAACGGCCGATACCTGCTTGCTCCCAACGGCAAACCCAAGCATTCGGGTCAACGTTATCCACTTCGCTGATGCCAATATCGTTATCCAGCGGTGCGCGGTAGAAGTTATCGCGAGGGCCACGAAGAATCTGTGCGCTACCAGCGACTGTCCAAGACGTCATCAAGCCTGAGTGAACATCAAATTGCCATTCAGTCTTTTCATCTTGGGTGCGAACCAACAGGCTGTTTTCGCTAACCGTCAGTGTCGGTGCATTTTTCTCACCCACTGTCGGTAGAGACAATCCCGCGGTGTTTTGCACTGCAAACTGCTCGGTGGCAATCACATGACCAGCTTCTGCCCAAGGTGTGTCGTTTGCCAGTGAAATATCAGTGTTCAAGTGATAAACCGCGTCAGCTTTCGCCGTGAATGGCACACTGAGCGATAGCATCGCATGGCTATCAGCGGCAACGTCTAGCGCAATGCTACCTAACTGGATGACGATGCCATCTTCCAACAGGCTCCAATTCAACATTTCATTGTCTGTCGCGCGGAATAGGTTTTCATTGGTCACTTTCAAGGTGAACGCGCCAGTGTGTTGCGCGATGAGCTCTGCTGTGATCATACGTTGGCAGAACTTGGCTTCTTCTAGCGTTGGGTGTGGGGTGCGATCGGGGAAGATCAAACCATTGATACAGAACTGGCGGTCGTTGATGGCATCGCCAAAATCGCCACCATATGCCAGAAGTGCTGACCGTTTGCGTCGGTTTGACTCAAGCCCTGATCGACCCAGTCCCAAATGAAACCGCCTTGCAGACGAGGGAACTCGCGGAAGGCATCCCAATATTGGTTAAAACTACCCAGACTGTTACCCATTGCGTGCGCGTATTCACACAGGATCAGCGGACGTTGCTCGTTTGGCAGTGAAATCCACTTCTTGATTGGATGCTTTGGCACTGCATCATCTTCAATCGTGGTGTTCACGCGCGCATACATAGGCGCGATGATGTCTGTCGCAGTGGTGTTTGCGCCGCCACCTTCGTACTGGACAGGGCGTGACGGGTCATACTGTTTTGACCAGCCATACATGGCGTTGTGGCTACTGCCATGTCCTGATTCGTTGCCCAAAGACCAAATGATGATAGAAGGGTGGTTCTTATCGCGCATCACCATTTGTGTATAGCGGCTCATGTAAGCGTGTGCCCACTGAGGATCTGCAGACAAACGGTTCATCGGCTGCATGCCATGGGTTTCGATATTCGCTTCATCACACACGTACAACCCGTATTGGTCACACAGCTCATACCAACGCGGATGGTTAGGGTAGTGTGCAGTACGTACGGCGTTGAAGTTGTTTTGCTTAAGCAAACGAATGTCGCGGATCATGTCTTCTTCCATCATGACATGACCAAGCTCGGGATGGTGCTCATGACGGTTAACACCGCGGATAAGCAGTGCTTTGCCGTTAAGCTTTAGCTGACCATCGAGCATTTCCACTTTACGGAAACCCACTTGGTAGGCTTCGCTTTCTACATGCGCACCATGTTCGTCGAGCAATGACACCACAAGGCGATAGAGATTCGGTGTTTCTGCGGACCATTTCTTTGGTTCACGAACGTGAAGGGTTTGGAACACCACATCACAATAGGTGCCGCGCTCGTCAATACGACGGTTGTGGGGTTTCGCCACTTCCGGTGCTGTTACGGCCGTGTTGTTTTCGAAAAGCTGCACTTGAACTTGGTACGTATCAGGCGCGGAGATGTGGGTCACGATAGACAGCGAACCATCGCGGTAGCACGCGTCTAAATCTGGCGTAACAAAAACATCTTCAATGCATTGCTTTGGTTTAGACAGTAAGGTGACATCACGGAAAATGCCGCTTAACCACCACATGTCCTGGTCTTCCAAATAGCTGCCGTCGCACCAGCGCATCACCATGACCGCAAGTGTGTTTTCGCCAATGGTTAGAAACTCGGAAAGGTCGAACTCAGACGGCAGGCGGCTGTCCTGGCTGTAGCCAACCCATTTGCCGTTACACCACAGGTGGAAGGCTGAATTCACACCATCAAAAATAATGCGTTGTGTGTTTTCCAAATCTTCTGCTGTCAGAGTTACACGCGTGCGGTAACAACCCGTTGGGTTATCTGCAGGTACATATGGAGGGTTAACCTCGAACGGGTATTTTACGTTTGCGTATATAGGCTTGTCGTAGCCGTGCAACTGCCAGTTTGATGGGACAGGTAGTGTGTTCCAGCCAGCGTCGTCAAAGTCGATATCAATGAACTGCCCATCAACCACTTCAGGTGCGTCAAACAGTTTAAAAGACCAATCACCATTGAGTGAACGTCTTTGGGATTGCACGCTATCTCGGGCATGGAACATGGCGCGATAGCTAGATAGTGGGCTGTGCGCTTTTACACAGTTGATGTTCACTGACTGAGGGTTTTCCCAGTCTCTACGTTGAAGGATTGCTGAAAATGCCGTCATGGTATGCCTTCTTTGTTTTTATTAGTGGGCTGCTGACATGGACGGGTGTGTAAACACGGGCGTTACCAATACAGCGGCTGATGGCGGAGAGTTTAAAAGCTAAGTGGTAACGTTTACATTCTTTTGTTTTGAATTTGTGCGTTAGCTTTTATTTCGGAAAACCGAAACCCTTTCTGAGACAAGGCTATCAAGATTTGTACTGATTATATCTCCTCTTCGGAGGAAAACAGCGAAACCACTAAAACTGTGTAAACGTTAACACTTTTGTGTTTTTCCCCAAGACAGGAAGTGAACTTTGACTATGATGCCAATAACGAAATTCGCCTTGGGTAGGCATCATGAAAAACGAAAAAATCATTACCTTGTCTGGCCAAGGCAGCCAGATGGTCATCGAATTGGGTGACTTTGCAGAAATTCTTCATTGGGGACAGCCAGTTTCAGGCGCACTTGACGGCTTTCGCAAAGCCCTGTTCCGTCCGGTTCCTTATGGCCGACTCGACAAAGATGTTGCAATGACTCTGAGCCCAGAGTTGGGTCGTGGTGTATTCAGCAGCCCTGGCATTGAGGGCCATCGTGACGGCCAAGATTGGGCACCTGTCTTCGTGATTGAAAACATTGAACAAAGCGAAGGCAGCTTGACGACCACGGGCGTGGACGAGCGTGCAGGACTTCGTTTGATGTCGGAACTGGTCATGGATGCGCATGATGTGGTGAAAGTGCGCCACACACTCACCAATATCAAAGACGGTGTGTATCAAGTCAATCGCTTGGCCAATACATTGCCAGTGCCTGCGCGTGCCAATGAACTGATGACGTATTACGGGCGTTGGTTCATGAATTCCAAACCGTACGTCAGCCTTTGCTGCAAGGCGGCTATCAGCAAGAAAACCGCCGTGGCCGCACGTCGCATGAGCATTATCCAGCACTGGTTGTTGGTACGCCGCACTTCACTGAAATGCAAGGTGATGTCTGGGGTTTCCACTTTGCGTGGAGCGGCAATCATCGCATGCGTGTGGATGTGAAAGCAGACGGTCGTCGAGTAGTACAAGCCGAAGCTATCTATCTACCGGGTGAAATTGCGCTGGCGAAAGGTGAGAGCCTGACAACGCCTTGGTTGTACGCAAGTTACAGTGACACTGGCTTGAATGGCATGAGCCACCATTTCCATGGTCACGTTCGTGCCGCGATTTTGCCGTCAGAGTTTGCCGCCAAACCGCGTCCTATCCACCTCAATACATGGGAAGGGATTTATTTCGACCACGATCCTGAGTACATCATGGCGATGGCGACCCAGTCAGCAGAAATGGGCGTGGAGCGTTTCATTATTGATGATGGTTGGTTCCGCGGCCGAAATGGTGACAAAGCCGGTCTAGGGGATTGGTTCTTGGATGAATCCAAATACCCGAATGGTTTGACTCAAGTGGTTGAGCACGTCAATACGTTGGGTATGGAGTTTGGGCTTTGGTTTGAACCAGAGATGATCAACAAGGATTCTGATCTATATCGTACGCATCCTGATTGGCTTTTGGCGGTTGACGGCTATGACCAGCCAACAGGTCGCAATCAATTTGTGATTAATCTGCAAAACGATGACGCGTTTAACTTCCTGTTTGAGCGTCTCGACCACTTCTTAAGTGCGTACAACATTGCCTATATCAAATGGGACATGAACCGCGAGATTGTTCAACCGGGTCATGAAGGCAAAGCGGCAGGACAGAAACAGACCGAGCGTTATTACGCACTGGTCGACAAAGTGCGTGCCGCGCATCCGAACGTTGAAATTGAGTCTTGTGCTGCTGGTGGTGGTCGTATCGACTTTGAGGTGCTTAAACGTACGCATCGATTCTGGACCTCTGACAACAATGATGCGTTGGAGCGTCAACGTATTCAGCGCGGCATGAGCTATTTCTTCCCGCCGGAAGTCATGGGTAGCCATATTGGTGCGAGCCATTGTCATAGCACACGACGTCGTCACAGCATCGAGTTTCGTGGTTTGACCGCTCTGTTTGGTCACATGGGTATTGAGCTGGATCCGGTCAAGGAGACGCAGGAAGAGAAGGAAGGCTTTGAACATTACATCAAGCTGCATAAAGCACTGCGACCTTTGCTGCACAGCGGGAAAACGTGGCGTCTTCAAACGGATGATGATGCACACCAAATTCAAGCTGTGATTTCGCAGGACAAGTCAGAAGCAGCGGTGCTGATTGCTCAGTTGGCTATGCCGACCAATGCATTAAGCGGTCACCTTCGTATCCCGGGGCTTGATGCTGACGCAACGTATAAGATTGATGTGGTAGACAAGCCAAGTAACTTCAATGACATCGTCAACTGCCAACCGCTTTGGACAGAAGAAGGGTGCGAGCTTTCTGGTGAATGGTGTGAAAAGGTCGGTTTAACCATGCCGATCCTTGATGCAGAAACGGCATTGCTCATCCAGTTAAAACGTGTGTCTTAGCACTAAAATCTGATAAATTACCCCTCATTGTAGCGCAGCATCGATCAAGGCGATTGATGCTGCGCTTTTTTACGCATGTTCCATTTTTAAAGGCGTTCAAAACGATTACTTATCAATGTAATCGTTATCTTTCATCTTTTTGAAATAAATACGGATTTATAGGTATTAACTATTGCATGATGTCGTGAAAAGTAGCCTATTTGATGCTCATGTCACAGTTCGGAGATCTTCGCGTGTAAACGTTACCATTAGGTGCGAATTGATCACAGATCCTGCGAGAAACAGCCGTTAATATCCGCCTCAGACGAATGACAACCATTGCGTGTTAAACGCCAAATTCCATCGCGATTAGCCGCAAATAAGGATAAAAAAGATGTCTGATAAAATTACCCTACAAACCAAACTTTCTTATGGTCTCGGTGCGTTAGGCAAAGACTTTGCCTGTGCGCCGATCTACATCTTCCTCATGTTTTATTTTACGGATGTTGCAGGTTTGTCTGCTGCATTTGTTGGTACGATTTTCCTTGCGGCGCGCGTTATAGATGCCATCACAGACCCTATGATGGGTGTGATTGTTGATAACACACGCTCAAAATTCGGTAAGTTCCGCCCTTGGATTGTCATTGGCACCTTGCTAAATGCGGTAGTACTAGTTGGCCTTTTTAGCACACACATGTTCGAAGGTACTGCGCTCTATATCTACGCAGCGGCGGCATACATCCTGTGGGGTCTGACCTACACCATTATGGATATCCCTTACTGGTCGATGATCCCTGCACTGTCTAGCTCTCGTCAGGAGCGTGAAAAGCTAGTGGTATGGCCGCGTTTGTTTGCAAGTCTGGCATGGTTTATCACGGTACTTACGGCCTGCACATTGTGGGTAAGCTGGGTAATGGCGACCAAGGTGAAGGCTTCTTCAACGTGGCAATGCTGATCGCTGTGCTGTTTGTGATGAGTGCATTTTTAATTGCCCGTAACGTAAAAGAAAAGGCAGCTCCAGAACACGCGACACCGGCAGAGAAATTCAGCTTCAAAGATGTACTAGAAATCATAGGCAAGAACGACCAGTTGAAAGCACTGATTGGTACAGTTCTGTCATTCCAAATTGCGAACCTGCTGGTCGGCGGCTTTGCGATTTATTACTTCACCTATGCGCTGGGCAATGCCGATTTGTTCCCGGTTTACATGATGGTCGCAGGTATTGCGGAAGTGGCGGGTGTGTTCCTGTTCCCTCGTCTGGCAAACCTTCTGCCACGTAAATACCTGTGGTTCATTGCAAGTGGTTTCCCAGTATTGTCATGTGTTGTACTGCTGGTGATGAGCTTTGCGGTTCCGGGTAACACCCTGCTGATCGGCTTGGCAGGTGCAGCCATCAAGTTTGGTGTAGGTGTAGCGAACGCACTGCAAACCGTGATGCTGGCAGACGTGGTGGACTACGGTGAGCACAAAACAGGTCGCCGCAGTGAAAGTGTTATCTTCTCTGTACAAACCATGCTGGTGAAATTCGCTGGCGCAGCGGGTGGCTTCATTGTGGGCGTTGGCCTGTCAGTGGTGGGCTATGTGCCAAATATAGTGCAATCTGAGTCAACCATCATGGGGCTGCAATTTATGATGGTAGGTTTGCCTGCGGTACTAATGCTGGCAAGTGCATTGATTTACAAAGGCTTTTATCGCCTGCACGACGGCTTCAATCCAGAAGCGGTTGTTGAAACAAAAACCTCAGCAACACCTGCTACTGCGCTCTAATTTCTGATTACCCTACAGTGAGCGGCGGAACAATAAGTACGTCGCTCACACTTTCAAAAATATTCCCCTGAATTTCCACTAATCTAGAAAGCAAAGGCTAGGCGAAGTTAGCCGACTCATATATAGTTGTGGAAACGTTTACACTGATTCTTGATTAACGTAAAACGCAACATCAAGACAGGGTACATAAGAACAAGAACACTTTAATCCAGCGGTATGACAACCGTGTTGATGGAGATGCGAATAGTGAAAGTTTTGGTAACTGGCGGAATGGGATATATCGGCAGCCACACTTGCGTACAGATGATCGCAGCAGGTATGGAGCCAATCATTGTCGACAACCTGTGTAATGCGAAAACAGAAGTACTGAATCGCATCGAAGCACTGACCAACCAGAAACCGCGCTTCTACGAAGGTGATATTCGTGATGAAGCGTTTCTGGATTCTGTCTTCGCAGCGCACGACATCAAAGCGGTTATTCACTTTGCTGGCTTAAAAGCGGTGGGTGAGTCGGTCGCGAAACCGCTGGAATATTACGACAACAACGTGAACGGTTCTTTGGTGCTGGCACGTTGCATGCGCAAAGCAGGCGTGAAGAGTCTGGTGTTTAGCTCGTCGGCAACTGTTTATGGCGACCCTGCGATTGTGCCAATCACAGAAGACTCACCGACTGGTGCAACTACCAACCCGTATGGTCGCAGCAAGTACATGGTTGAGCAGTGCCTCAGTGACCTGTTCAACGCGGAAAGTGATTGGAGTATTACCTTGCTGCGTTACTTCAACCCAGTAGGCGCGCATCCGTCAGGCACTATGGGTGAAGACCCGCAAGGCATTCCAAACAACCTCATGCCATTTATCGCGCAGGTCGCGGTTGGTCGCCGTGAAAAGCTGGCGGTATTTGGTAACGATTACCCAACACCAGACGGCACAGGTGTACGTGATTACATTCACGTGATGGACTTGGCTGATGGCCACATCGCGGCACTGAAAGCCGTTGGTGAGCAAGCTGGTTTGCATATCTTCAACTTGGGCACTGGCAAAGGCTCAAGTGTGCTGGAAATGGTGGAGGCATTTGGCGCGGCATGTGGCAAACCTGTGCCTTATGAAATCAATCCTCGTCGTCCAGGTGACATCGCAGAATGTTGGGCGAGCACAGAAAAAGCAGAAACGGTGCTGGGCTGGAAAGCGACACGCACCGTGGCGGAAATGACAGCGGATACCTGGCGTTGGCAATCGGCTAATCCACAAGGTTACGCGGCTGAATAACAAGAACAACCAATACGGGCAGAGGGAGCAAACGCCCTCTGCTGCTGAAACAAATTTTAGGTTTTGAGATAAGAAAGATGTCTAACGTTGAATTTAACCCGGTTGACCACCCACATCGCCGTTACAACCCGCTGACAGGTCAGTGGATTCTGGTGTCTCCACATCGCGCGAAGCGTCCTTGGAGTGGTCAAGATGAAAAGCCGTCGACTGAACAGCTGCCGACGTATGACGAAACCTGCTTCCTGTGCCCAACTAACACGCGAATCTCTGGCGATGAAAACCCAGATTACGAAGGCACCTATGTTTTCAGTAATGATTTTGCGGCGTTGATGACAGATTCACCAGAAGCACCAGAATCAGACAACCCGCTGTTCAAAACGCAGGGTGTGCGTGGTTTGAGCCGTGTGATTTGTTTCTCGCCAGACCACAGCAAAACCTTGCCAGAACTGCCATTGAACAAAATTCGCGGCGTTATCGATACATGGAACGACCAAATTGAAGAGCTGGGCAAAGATTACATCTGGGTTCAGGCATTCGAGAACAAAGGCGAAACCATGGGCTGTTCACAGCCTCATCCACACGGCCAAATCTGGGCAAACAGCTTTCTGCCAAATGAGATTGAGCGAAAAGAGCACAATCTGAAAGCCTACTTTGACGAAAACGGGTCTAACCTGCTGGTGGACTATGTTCAGGCAGAAATGAAAGACGGCAGCCGCACTGTGGTTGAAACTGAGCACTGGTTGGCAGTTGTGCCGTATTGGGCGGCGTGGCCATTTGAAACCATGCTACTACCAAAAACACACATTCGCCGTATGAGCGAATTGAGTGAAGAACAACGCGACGATCTGGCACTGGCCATCAAGAAGCTGACCAGTCGTTACGACAACTTGTTCCAATGTGCATTCCCTTACTCAATGGGCTGGCATTACGCGCCGTTTTTCGAAGAAGGCACGGATATCGACCATTGGCAATTGCATGCACTGTTTTATCCGCCTCTGCTGCGTAGTGCTTCTGTACGTAAGTTCATGGTGGGCTACGAAATGCTGGCAGAAAGCCAGCGTGATCTGACGGCCGAACAAGCTGCACAGCGCCTGCGCGATGTCAGCGATGTTCATTACAAAGAACAGCAATAATTTGTGGTGACTTAGGTGTTGCTACCAAAGAGAAACAAAAACAGACACCTAGGTTCTTAATCGTATTTTAATTATTGAGAGTAGAAACATGTCAGAACTGATTTCAAACGTTAAAGCGTCTTTTGAAACTGTGTTGGGTTACTTGCCAACGCATATTATTCAAGCTCCGGGCCGTGTAAACCTGATTGGTGAGCACACAGACTACAATGACGGCTTTGTGCTGCCTTGCGCCATTAATTACCAAACGGTTGTTGCAGCGGCAAAGCGTGACGACAAGATTGTTCGCCTTGTGTCGGTTGACTACGACAACCAAGTGGACGAATTCGACATCACCAAAGAAATCACGTTCCAACAAGACAAAATGTGGGCGAACTACATTCGCGGTGTGGTGAAGTGCCTGCTGGGTCGTGGCTACGAGTTTAACGGTGCAGACATTGCGGTAACCGGTAACGTACCTCAAGGTGCGGGCTTGAGCTCTTCTGCCGCACTGGAAGTGGTGATCGGCCAGACGTTCAAAACTCTGTTCAATTTAGAAATCAGCCAAGCAGAAATCGCGTTGAACGGCCAGCAAGCAGAAAACGAATTCGTGGGCTGTAACTGCGGCATCATGGACCAGATGATTTCTGCTGAAGGCCAAGAAAACCACGCTTTGTTGCTGGACTGTCGTTCACTGGAAACACAAGCAGTATCAATGCCAGAAGATGTGGCAGTCGTCATCATCAACTCAAACAAACGTCGCGGCTTAGTGGACAGCGAATACAACACGCGCCGCAAGCAATGTGAGGAAGCCGCTTCGACGTTCGGCGTGAAAGCACTGCGTGACGTGACCATCGAAGAATTCAATGCCAAAGCGCATCTACTGGATGACGTCGTGGCGAAGCGTGCTCGCCACGTAATCACTGAAAACGATCGCACAGTGGAAGCCGCTGAGGCTCTTCGCGCGAACGACATGAAGCGCATGGGCGTGTTGATGGCAGAATCTCACGCTTCAATGCGTGATGACTTTGAAATCACCGTCAAAGAAATCGATACCTTGGTTGAGATCGTGAAGAAGGTTATTGGTGAGCAAGGTGGTGTGCGCATGACTGGCGGCGGCTTCGGCGGCTGTATCGTTTCTTTGGTTCCACCATCACTGGTTGATGATGTGAAAGCAGCGGTTGAAGCGCAATACGAAGCAGCGACGGGTCTGGTAGCATCGATTTACGTTTGTCAGGCAAAAGACGGCGCAGGACTGGTAGAAGTGCTGTAAGGAACGATGATGGAACCTCTGTTAACGGTAGAACAATCGTTATTGCAAGGAATGACAGCGCAGGCGGCCTTTGATGGCCAGCCTGCCAACCTCGTGACGCTGCAAAACGTCAATGGCATGCGAGTAGTGCTGATGGATATCGGTGCGACGTGGTTAAGTTGCCAAGTGCCTCTGAAAGACGGTGTGAGAGAAGTGCTGTTGGGTGTGAATACCATGGCAGACTTTATCGCGCACCAAAGCTTTATGGGTGTGACCGTTGGTCGCTACGCAAACCGCATCGCAAAAGGTTGTTTCTCTGTTGATGGTAACGACTATCACGTCTCAACCAACCAAGCAGGAAACACGCTGCACGGCGGTGAAGAAGGGTTTGATAAACGTCGTTGGTCGATTGAAAGCCAGTCTGCAAATACCGTGACCTTTTCACTCGTCTCTGAAGATGGCGATCAAGGCTTTCCGGGCAAGGTTAACGCTACGGTGACCTATTCGATCACTGATGACAATCAGGTGGCGATTGGCTACAAGGCCACCACAGACACAACCACGCCAGTCAATCTGACTAACCATGCTTACTTCAACCTGATGGGCGCAGAGTCGGGCACAGATTGCCGTGAGCATCGTTTGATGATTGCCGCTGATCGCTACCTTCCTACCAATGAAGTAGGTATTCCTCATGGCGAATTGGTATCTGTGGAAGGCACGGGCTTTGATTTTCGTGAAGCGAAGCTTGTCTCTCAAGATTTCATGTCAGATGAAGACCAAGTGCCAGCGAAAGGTTATGACCATAGCTACTTGTTCGACGCTGAACGAGACACGCAACACCCAGTCGCCGTCGTCACTTCACCGGATGCGTGTATCACGTTGAGTGTGTTTACCGATAAACCCGCCATGCAACTCTACACTGGCAATTGGTTGGCGGGAACACCAAACCGTTCAGGCGGTGAGTATTCTGACTACGCGGGCTTGGCTCTGGAAACTCAGTATCTGCCGGATTCGCCAAACCACCCTGAATGGGAACAACCAAGTTGTTTCCTGAAACCGGGTGAAGAGTATCGCTTCCAAACGGTGTATCAGTTCGACTGCTGATTGCTGGAAAGTCTGGTTCAAAGAAAAACACCCCAAAGGCTCTGCTTTTGGGGTGTTTTTGTTTAGTTATCAATATTTCTTGAGTTGATTATTTGAGCGTAGCAAAATGATAATTTGTTTTATAAAGCAAACAGATAGTCTGAAAGCATTTGTTGGCAGGTAGAGAACATGTCGAGTAAAAAATGGGCGAAAGTTGATAAGGCATATGATTTCTTCTTGAAGAAATTTAAAGAAGGTAAGGTGTTTTCGCTGCAGGAGTTGTCAGACGAGACGGGGTGGAGCAACTCTACGGTAACTACATACCTAAGGAAGAAATGGACTTCATTGTTGGAGCAGGTTGAGGGTGGCTACAAAGTTACAGAAGTAGTTACAACTTACAGTAAAACTACATTTCGTCAGCATCAGAGTCAGAATGACGAAGTAGAAAAACTACTGCACCAAGTTTTATTGGAGAAAGCTGTCTCTGCTTGTGTTTCTGCAATTGAAATTTACAACAAGCCGAACTTTCAACACAGGGAAGAAACATTCTCTATTCTAATGACAAATGCTTGGGAACTTCTTTTGAAGGCAAAGCTGATAAAAGATTCTGGAGAAGAACCTAGTGCCATCTACGTGAAAAATAGAGAGCACTTTGTAATTTCACCCAGCGGTAATCACAAAACGATTTCCTTGGGGGTAGCATTAAATAGGCTTCAGGCACAGGGTAAGGTTCCAATTGTTGTTGGTGACAATATAAAATTGCTCATGAATATTAGAGATGATTCTGTTCATTTCATGTGTGGTGATCTTGAATTGAGCACGAGAATTCAGGAGATTGGCACGGCAGCACTAAAAAACTTCATGACTTTAACTATGGATTGGTTTAAGTATGACTTTAGCCGTTACAATTTTTACTTAATGCCAGTGTCTTTCTTTCATCTTTCTGATGTCGCAAGTTTTAGTGTGGACAATGAAGTTAAGTCAAACTTGCTCAACTATCTCAAAGCGGTCGAAAAAGAACACGAGAGTGAAAAAGATGCAAATTATGCAATATCTTTAAAATTGCATACGAAACTTGTTAAAACAACTAACGATGAAGCTTTACAAGTACGTTTAACAAACGATCCTGATGCACCCGAAATAGTTCTTTCTGAAGAAGACGCTCTCAGAAATTATCCCCATGACTATCATGAATTGATTGATATTCTTAAAGAGCGTTATACAAACTTTAAGCAAAACAGTAAATTTCATGATCAAATGAGGACGCTCAAAGCCGAAGGTGAACGTTACTGTAAAGTGCGTAGGCTAGACCCTGATAATCCCAACAGTATTAACAAAACCTTTTATCACAATAGAGTTATTGATCAGTTTGACCAATGGTATGAGAGAGTTAAAGTCAAGTAACTTTCATTGTTTGTTAAGCTAATAATGTTCTATGTGTTTTATTAATGAAAATAATCACATAGAACATGTATCTAGTGTTTAAGCACTTTGTTTATCCACCCCAATAGTATTATCACCGCATCGCAAACAATTCTTCGTGAAACCGCGACTTTACATCGACGCCAACACTCGGTAGGGTGAGTCGCAGTGCTTTAGAGAAAGCTTCTGGGCCACAGAAATACACTTCGCAGTCCTCTAAATCTCGGTGGTTTTGTTGCAGTTGTTCTGCGTCCAATCTTGTCTTTGAATCGCTTTCAATCATCCGCAACGTCACACCTTCTTGTTCACACAAATCGCGAAGTTCGGCTTCCAGCGTGTCATCTTTGTCTCGCGTGCTGTAATACAGGTGAACGGATGCCAAGTTATTCGATTCAGTGTGCTGAAGGATGCTTTTTCGTTGAGCTAATGCTGCGAGAAAAGAAGCGATGCCTACACCACCTGCAATCCAAATCTGTTTTTTGCCAAAATCAAAGCTCAGCTTGCCGTAAGGGCCTTCAATTTCAACGTTATCACCAATGGCAATTCGTTGATGCAGTCCTGTGGTGAAATCGCCCAGCTCTTTAATCAGAAAACGAACCTCTGATTCCTCCGGAGAAGAGACAATCATGAACGGATGCGGTTCTTCCTTGCCAACCCGCAGGTAAGCAAATTGCCCAGCTTGATGCCCCGACCATTTCGCATCCGGTTTTAGACTTAGCAACAATGTGCGTGACGCTGGGAAAAAGCGCGAGCTTATTACTGTGGCAGCAATGCGTTGACGGCGGCCAACAAATCCAAACAAGCTATAAAGCGCGGCGACTGAACCAAGCGCAATGGCGGCAAGAGTGATGTAACCAATTGGTTGTTCCCAATAGCTGGCTTTTAGCAAAAAGGCGGAATGGAAAGCGATCAGCAAGTAAGCAAACGCCATGAGCCGATGAGAGAGCTTGAAGGGTTTGTACTTCAAAGCTGCCCACAGAGAGACAACTACTAAGATCAGTAGCAAGTAAAACCCTTTCTCGCCGATTTCCATGGCTGGCTCGCGCAGTTGCAACAGCCATTCTTGCCATTGAGTGGCCACTATAGTGCTTGTCCCTTTGGGTTTGCTTGGTCTGGTTAGCCATCCGGCCATTACCATCCATTTTGGCACCTGATACCAAAGCCAATGAGCAATACCAAAACCAGCGGCACTGATACCTAACCATTTGTGCAGACGGTAGGCTTTATCCAGGCCTTGTGTCCATTGCTCAACTATGGGCAAGCGCAACGCCAACACCATAGTGACAGACATTAAAACAATGGAGATGATCCCCGAATATTGAATAAGAGCAGCACGCCAGTAGAAAAACTGTGTTGAGCTAAAGAGAGTGGGTTCTGCCATCAACCAAACTGCGGTTATGCCGACGAATAGAAGCCATAAAGGTTTGCGTATTGTGTTCATGGGTTGCGTCTCGATAGGAAGATAAATCTATCTTAAGAGGCGCAAAGTAAAGAAAGGTCAAAACGGGTATAGCTGGGTAAATCTTGCCAATGTCCGTATCAAGTTAGTCAGAGCTTAGCTTGTTCTGGGGCGTTGCGGTCGCGATTACTGAGCTTCTCATGAACCGCGGTATGTTCGCTTTTTTCTCCACAATGACACTCTTTATTGTACCTAAGTAAATGCTAATGTTAGCTAAGCGTTCAAGGGATGATAAGTTGGGGTATTTATGAAAAGGACAGGTGGTTGTCAGTGTGGAAAGGTTCGCTATGAAGTAACTGGTGAACCCATGAATCAGATGTTTTGCTATTGCTCTGATTGTCAGGCGCGCACTGGTGGCGACAAATGGTTTGGTGTTTGGTATGCCCACGAGAACTTTAAGTTTATCGGAGAGGAAACCCAAACTTATACCCGCAAAGGGAGTTCTGGGGCAGATGTTCATAATCATTTCTGCCCAGAGTGCGGTGTGACAGTATGCGCAGACATTACTGCGGGTAAATTTTTCACGATCAACGGACCATCATTCGACACCGATGAACACTTGGCTCCCAAAATGGCCATTTTCACTGCATCAGCACCTAAGTGGCAGTTTTGCCGACCGATATCCCTGTGTTCGATACCTTTCCTTCAGGCAACGGATAACTCGTCGAGTACACTGCCTTCAAGATGAGCATATTGAGCGCGGATTTTAAAACTCACAATCCGCGCTAAACGTCATGCGCTCTTTGGTATATGGGTGATCAAACGAAAGCTGCTCTGCATGAAGATGCAGGCGCGAGTCGGGTTGTCCATAAAGAAAATCCCCAACCATTGGCAGGTTCAGCCCCAAATGGTGTGCGCAATGCACGCGTAGTTGATGCGTTCGCCCTGTTTTTGGGTACATCTGAAGCTTGCTTCGACCATTATGCGTGTTGATTAACTGCCAGTATGTCGTAGCTGGTTTACCGTGTTCAAAGCACACCAATTGGCGAGGTCTGTCATCAGGATCGCCGCGCATAGGCAGATTGATCTCACCCGATGTACTTTCGACAATGCCTTCCACCATCGCGATATAACGCTTCTCGACACCACGAGTAATAAACTGCTTTTGCAGGCTCTTATTCGCGCGGCGGGTGAGGGCGAATACCAATAGGCCTGATGTCGCCATGTCCAAACGGTGTAACACAAACGGCCCTTCTACATCTGGGAACATGGCTTGTATGCGAGTGTAGGCTGAATCTTGAATCGTTTTCCCAGGCACAGACAATAAGCCCGCAGGTTTGTTGACCACCACAATCGCATCATCTTGATAGATAACTTCCAGCGTTTTGTCTTCGCCCCAGTTCCTTTCGAGTGGGTTTGGGTCTACCTCTAATCCTTCCAACATGTGGTTCAGGATAGGGTTGCACTTGCCGTGGCAAGAAGGTAGAACTTCTTGTGTTGGCGCACTTCCGATTTCGGTGACACCCCCCACCAAAACTCTGCCATTGCGAGCGGCTCAAAACCATGTTTGTAAGCGTATTGAAGTAGTTTCGGCGCAGCACATTCACCCGCACCGGCTGGTGGTGTGGGACTGGCGGTTGGTGCGAATATCGCTTTTAACGACTTTTCTTCGCCGTGTTCATTCAAAAAGCAGTATTGCTCAAAAAGCTTATTCTGAAGGGCGTTCGAGAGTACTTTGCGTCGCTCTTTTGCGTGCTCGATGTCTGCCGTTAACGCAGTTAATTGCGTTTGAACCGCGTTGATTTTCTCATCCCATTCTAGCTTGACGTATTTCAGGACGTTCTTTTCAGCGACGCTTTGTTTAGCAAGGTCATCCAGCGCAGTTTTTAGTTCGTCGCCTGTCAGCGTTTGCTCGGCGAGTTGACGCTGTCGTTTGCGATCAGCGCGACCTTCAATCATTTTTTGACGATGTTCTTGCTCAATGACAGTGTAATCCGTCTGGTACTGCGTCAATTGCGAGCTGAATGTTTCCAAAAGTGGGTTAGCACTGAGCGACTTCACTTGTGCGTTTAGCGCAGTGATTTCCTCTAGTTCTTTTTTGAAAAAACACTCTTCTGCCAACATGTCGAAAACAGGTGGCACGAAGTGAGGCAGCAGGTTTTGGTCTGCAATCTTGCCGGAAAATGCGCTGAAGTAGCCAAGTTCACCTTGTGGAGAGCGCACCAACAGCACGCCGAACATTTTGCCTGTACCCGAATTGTCATCAGTGAGCACTTCGGAAGCATTGAGTCCAAAGTCATGCTGCCAATCGGTTTGGTGCAAAAGGTGCTGTTGTAATTCTTCCGCTGCAAGGACAGAAAGCGGGTGAGGCTGATAGAAAAAAGGAAACGTAAACGCGCTTGGTAAATCGATCGAATCGATGTTGGCGTTAAAACGGGTAAACAATGCGTTTGGTTGGTGCATTTTCATCTTCTATCAGCAACAGGATGGGCGCGTGATTTTACCTGTTTGGGTAAAGATTGCCACTGAAGCTAGACTTTAACCATTCGTGCGAGATGTAAGGCAAGTCATTATGAGGCGTTCAAATGCTAACCCCATTTTAGTCATTCTATTCTTGTTTCTCTTTAGTGCAGTAACAAGGGCTGAGACGGTTTGGATAGATACACGTAGTTCCTTTGAGCACTTCTTTGACAATATCGAAGGCGATGCAAGGATTTCCCACGGCGATATCGTCGAAGAGGTCAGCAAACTTTACCCTGACAAAAACACCGAGATTGGACTCTATTGTGTTCGAGGTGTCCGTGCGGGCAAAGCGATGGAAGCTTTGCAACGTGCCGGCTATGAAAATGTGTTTAATGCTGGCAGCATTGATGAGGCCAGAGCTGCGCGAGGCATGGCTGACGATGAGTAATCGCGTTGAATTTCCCGCTACGTTTTGAACGCTTCGTTAATTTTTAATGAAGCAGTTTTATCCCTTCTGCTAACGTTTCCACCATCCGATTTGCTCTCCATATTTTCGATTGCGTATTTTTGAACTTGCTCACTCTTGTTGTTTCGATTGCGCTTAGGACACTGATTTTACGTGTGTAAAATCGAGTGGAAGATGTTCGAGCGAAGTGAATAGCCCTATTCCTTCGTTGTTCTCGGCATCACATTCCCCCAGGAGATTCGCCCACACCAACTTGCGTCATTTTGATGATAAAAATGCACCTTTCGAAAGCTCAGTGGTGGGTTTTCGCAGGACGGCTTTGCGTGCGCGTTTCTCCAAGAAGTTGTAACAGGAAAAGCAATGAAACAAAGAATAGGGATTATCGGTGGCTTGGGTAACGAAGCCATGGTCGACCTCGTGAACAAAATCGCCAGCTACCCAAACCATGTTGAACATGAATATGTGGTATTTGGTAACTCTCGCCTTGCTTACAAACCCGAAGAAGTGGTACAAAAATGGTTGCCGACAGATCCACCAGAGTTGCGCAAGTACGACACCGCGCTGTATACGCTAAGATTGATGCAACACCTGGGCGCAACGGCAATGGGTCTAGCATGTAACAGCGCGCATGAACTGTTCCGTGACATCGTTGCAGACATTCCTGTTCCTTTTATCGACATGCTGAAAGAAACAGCAGCCACAGAGCAGGGGCAAACCGAAGATATTCTGGTGATGGGTGTTACGAGCCTGATGGAATCAGGTTTGTATCAACAGGCGTTGTCGGAATGCGGCGTGTCGTCTTTCTCGCCAAGCGCACAGAACCAACCAAAAGTGATGGATGCGATATACAACTCTGAGTTCGGCATTAAAACTGCGCAAATTACGCCGCAAGCGGAGCAACTTTTATGTGATGTGATCACGGATGAAGCGTCGCGCTCGTCATTCAAGAAAGTCGTTTTGGGATGTACCGAATTGCCTTTGGTACTGACACCAAGCAATGTCGCGCGCTTCAAAGCAAACGGCATGATCCCTGACTACATCGAGGTGATTGATGCATCTATGGTCTTGGCGACCCAATTGGTAAATGCACAAGGTCAGGCTTATGAGCTGGATGTGCCAATGGCATCATTCCGTCGCGAGAATCTGGATTGGTTCTTGCCGTTTGCCGTTGAAGTGACGTCTTTAGCGTCCATAGCAGAGGTACAAAACCGCATTTTTGCGCTGACGGCGCAGTACGCAAAATCGCAGAACAAAGCGATCACTGGCAGCTACGCGCATTTACCTACGCTGTTCTTTTCTAAAGAAGCGGCAGATGTAAAAGAGAAACTGATTCAATTAGACATTGAGCCAATCGCAGAAGACAAACTCACAGACCAACGAGTATTAGATGCGTTAGCGCAGCACTTCGCGGAATAAATTGAGTGCCAGAAATAAAAAGCACCGCTATTTAGCGGTGCTTTTTTGTATTCAGTGCGAATTGCTTTACTCGATGCGAATTAAAGTGACGCGACGGAGTTTCGGCGAACTAAGGTCGGAGAGAAAATCGCCGTTTCGTCTTCGATATCTTGCTTTTTCGATAACGCCAGAGCCAATCGAGACGCACGTTCTGCCATCATTTCGATTGGGTAACGAATCGTTGTGAGGCTAGGGTGAACGAAGCGTGCAATTAAGCCATCATCAAAACCAACAATCGACATTTTACTTGGGACTGGAATGCCATTTTGATCCAGTGCGGCCAGCGCGCCGGCTGCCATGTAGTCGTTGTAAGCCACAACTGCAGTGATATTTAGCGATTTACTCAGCAGGTTGGTCATGGCCGTTTCGCCGCCATCACTACTAACTTCGCCATATTCGACGTAGCTTTTACTCAATGAGATGCCATTGTCTTGAAGTGCAGCAAGGTAGCCCTCAAGACGTTGATCGGTATCTTCGATATCTTGAGAAGAAGCTATACAGGCGATGTTTTTGTGGCCGTGTCGGATCAGGAATTCTGTCGCCAGATACGCGCCTTTACGGTTATCCAACGCAATACAGCGTTCTGCGATTTGCGGGATATGGCGGTTAATGATCACCATGCCTTTCACTTCTTGCGCGTAGCCAATCAGTTCTTCATCTGACAGGCCTTTAGCGTGGACGATAATGGCTTCACAGCGAGCATTAATCAGAAGCTCTAGCGCGTGTCGTTCATCGTCTGCTTTGTGGTAACCGTTACCAATCAGAATGTGTTTGCCGTTTTCACGCGCAACCTGATCGATAGCTTTAATCATGCTGCCGAAAAAGGGGTCGGAGACATCAGCCACCAAGACACCAACCGTGTTAGTGCTTTGACTGACAAGCGCACGCGCAGCCGCATTCGGACGGTAGCCGAGTTTTTTCATCGCCAAGCTGACCGAGTCTATTGATGACTGGCTAGCTTTTGGTGATTTGTTGATGACGCGTGAAACTGTTGCAACCGAAACGCCTGCTTCCCTTGCCACATCTTTGATTGTTGCCATTTTGCATCCCCTTAAACGAACGCCTCATTAAACACTGCCCGTGTAAACATCGCAAACTATACCGATTTTGAGTGCCCAGAAATGCAAGTTACTCCTTATTTTCACTGGGCTTCGAGGAAGTGATAACGATTACAAATAGGATGATTGTATAAGGGAGAGCTAATGAGTATAAACTGAGCTAAATGTCGAAATGGGAAAGTGCTGATGTCGTAAATGGCACTCGATATTGGTGGGTTGGCTGATTACTATCTCGCAACTTTTTCAGGAGATATAAATGGCTCGGTTTCTGCTTTGCGCCTTTGCGCTTGTTCTTCTCTATCCGACCGCGATTGATTTGTACTTGGTCGGCCTTCCTCAAATCGCTGCGGATCTGAATGCATCAGAGTCCACATTGCACATGGCGTTTTCTATTTATCTGGCAGGAATGGCGACAACTATGTTGTTTGCTGGGCGTCTTTCTGACGCGATCGGACGAAAGCCCATTGTCATTTTCGGTGCTGTCGTGTTCGTTTTTTCCTCTGTTTTGGGTGGGGCGGCCGAATCAACCGACGCGTTTCTTATTGCAAGGTTCTTGCAGGGGGTTGGCGCGGGATCTTGTTACGTTGTGGCATTTGCATCTTACGTGATGCGCTCGATGAAAAGCGTCTCGCAAAAGTTCTGTCCATGCTGAACGGTATTACGTGTATTGTGCCAGTGATTGCACCGGTGGTCGGCTACGCCATCATGATTTACTTCCCGTGGCAGTCGCTGTTCACCACTATGGCGGGTATGGGGGTGTTGGTGTTAGTGCTTTCTACTTTTGTGCTTAAAGAGAGCAACCAAAACAGAAGGGGTGCAGAGCGTCATTCCGATGTGAGCGAAGCAAATGCCAATTTGACCATCAATGAACCGCTGACAGCTCCGCTCTTTTTGAGCCGCTTGGTGATCACTTCTATCGGTGTCACGGTCATTTTGACGTTTGTTAACGTTTCTCCCATGTTAATCATGGGTGAGTTGGGGCTAGATCGCGGAGGATATTCGCTGACAATGGCCGCGACAGCATTGGTGAGCATGGTGGTGTCGTTTTCTGCGCCTGTTGCTTTGTCCTATTTCAAGCCCCGAACCATGATGCTGGCTTCGCAAACAGTTTTTGCAATCGCCGCTACTTTGCTGGCCCTCGCATACACGGGTGCAGCAAACTCGATGTTCTATTTCATTGGTTTTGGCGGCGTGTGTACTGGCTTTGCCGTGGGGTTTGGTGCAACCATGAGCCAAGCATTGAGTGGGTTTACACGTCGAGCAGGGCTGGCAAGCTCAGTGCTGGGTATTTCTCAGGTAGTTTGCTCGGCAACCTTTATCTGGCTTATGGGCAAGTTCCATTTTGACGCAGCAACCATGTTGATTGTCATTTTGATGGTAAGTGCTGTGGTAGCTTTGCCCTTATTCTTGGTGTGACGCCAAAGGAAACGCAAAATAACAATGAAGAAATCCCTGTCTCGTCTTGATCTGAACCTGCTGGTAACCCTGCAACTCTTGTTGCAGGAGTTAAGCGTGACGCGTACTGCGAAAAAGCTCAACGTCACACCTTCATCAGTCAGTAAGTCCTTGAACAAACTTCGCGATTGGTTTCACGATCCGCTTTTCGTGAAAACGCCCAATGGATTGAAACCCACGCCGTTGGCGCAGTCGATGGCACAGGATTTATCTGATTGGCTTCACATTGGCAGCCAGCTAGTCGATCGCCGTTGCGAAGAAGTGTCAAAAGGGGTGAAGTTTCACCTCTGTATTGAATCCCCGTTGTTGCTGATCCATCTTAATGCGCTTAGTTCGTGCATTCGTTCTTCTTACCCGGATGCAACCATCAAAACCTCTAACTGGGATTATGATTCGCTAGACGCCATCATCAGTGGTGACGCAGATATCGGTTTTACCGGGCGAGAGAGTCATCCTAGATCGCGAGAATCACTGAGTTTACTGCCGTATTTTATCTACCATGAGGTGATTTTTGCAGATTTGCCTGTGGTGTATATGCGTGATGACCATCCTGCGTTGAACGAACCTTGGACGCTGGATACTTTCCTTCAATACGCGCACATCAATATCGTGTGGGAGAAAAGCGAAACCTGGGCGTTGGATGATGTCTTAAGCGAACTGGGCAGGCAGCGTAAAGTGGCGTTGACTCTGTCTAGCTTTGAACAGTCGCTTTACATGGCGTCGCAACCGGGACATGAGATGTTTACCACTGCTCCCGCGTATTGCCAGCAGTATGCCAGAACCTTGCATCCAAATTTGGTGTGTAAACCGATTCCCGTGTCGCCAGAAATGCAGGAAAAGCTGACGATTCCGTTCACGTTAATTTGGCACAAGCGTAATGCACACAATCCCCGAATTAAATGGCTCAAAGAGACCATAAAGTCGCTGTATAACCAAAGCAAAATATAAAAAAACCGCCCGAGGGAGGGCGGCAACTTTAATATGGTATGTAGTGCTGTGAGTTCTTCCTTGAACTCAGTTGTTATCATTATGACGCTGACGCATTCTGGGTTAGTGTCAAAATGGTCAGGTGTCCTTTGAGTTATGGATATTAGTGTTCTTTGATGACTTCACTCAGTTCAACGCGCATGCGAGGGCCGTAAACACCCTCTGGACGGCGTTTACCACAACTTACCACCATACAAACGTCCGCTTCTTTTGGCAGACCCAGTAGTTCTTTTACTTTGTCTTCTTCGTAGCCTTCCATTGGGCAAGAGTCATAGCCTTCTTCTGACAGTGCGTACATGAAGGTCATAGCCGCTAGAGCGGCACTTTTGTTCAAAATGACGCGCACATCTTCTTTGCGCAGACGGTCGCCTTCTTCGCCCGCTAGGCCTTTGTATTCAATCATTCCTTCACCTGCATACAGGAAAGGCATGTCTTTTTCGTAGTAAGCAAACACGTGCTCTGGTGTATTTGGCTTAGACGCAAACGCATTGCGAATCACTTGCGCGTTCATGTCTGCGCGCTGTTTCCATTTCTGCGGTGTGGTGACGAATGCTACTAATTCGTTTGCAGTTTTCGCTGCGTTTTGCCCCAAACAGCACGCTTTCATAGCCTCCAGTTTTTCTGGGCTTCTTACGCGGTGGAATTCCCACATCTGCATGTTAGAGCTGTTTGGTGCAAGAGTAGAAAGCTCCAGCGCACGCTCTACGACTTTAGGGTCGAAATCGAATTCTTGGTCATATTTACGGATCGCTCGGCGATATTGAACGATATCGGTGAAGTTCTTCATCTCTTGTTATTCCTTTATTCAAATTTGATATCTGATGACGCTGCAAAATGTATCAGTTTGAATAAGTCAAAATGAAAACTTTTTATATGTTTCATTTGTGAAACCGAAACGGTTCACTGAGCGTTCAAAATGACCATTTTGACGCGGTAATTCGATCTTAATTTGAACTTGATCACTCTAAATGACTGATTTGAATGGGTCGAAATGACGTTTTGGGTATTGAGTCAAATATTAATATTCCACTTTGAATTATTCCTTATAAAAAATATGGCATTCCACAATGATGCATCTCGTCAGGTAAATAATCGTTAATCTCAAGGAAACTTCAAAATGACTAGTGATGCAAAAATCCCAGCCAGAGGTTGGGCAATAGTTTGGATTGCTTGGCTGGCATTTATGGTCGCCAACTTATCTAACTTCGCGTTTGGCGTGATTCTTCCAGACATGCGAAATGACATTGGCTTCGATCTAGAAACAGCAGGTTGGCTAAGTGCTATCGCATGGGTAGGTAAAGGTCTTCTAACCATCCCAATCATCTGCTTCATCAGTAAAGGAAAACCAAAAACTGTTTTATTTGGCATCTTCGTTCTCCTTGGCATCGGGATGATCATGCAGGGCTACGCGACTAACGTCACCATGCTCTTCGTCGGTCGACTGTTTGTTATGGGTGTAGCTGCCGGCATCGTTTCTGTACTCGTGGTTTTCAAGATCCAATGGATCCCGAAAGAGAAGCTTGGCTCTATCAACGGCGTCGAAATGTTCACCGGTCCTGCGGGCCAAATGTTAGGCACAGCGGCATTCCCAATGTTCCTGGCAATGATGGCTGGCTGGCGTGAAGTGATGATCGTCATGGGTGTATTCGCGCTGATTCTGGCTGCGCTTTGGATGGTGGTTGCGAAAGACAACTCTGAGGGCGAAACCAAACCTTACGAACAAGTCCCTGTACTTCAGCCTCTGAAAGAAGCACTGCAATACAAAAATACTTGGATTCTTGCAATTGCGTGGCCGATGACGTCACTGACTTGGATTGCAGTTTACACCTTCTGGCCAACCTACGCGGTTGAGAGTTTGAACCTGTCTATCGCAGAAGCGGGCATGGTACTGGGTCTGCTGCCAATTGGTTCTGCGATTGCGTGTCTGGTCTCTCCTGTGATTGCGCAGAAGTGGGGTTATGACAAGCCATTGATTGTTGCTTCTGGTGTGGTTCTGCCTGTTGCGTACTACAGCCTGATGCTGACTAACAATGTCCTGCTGCTCTCTGCTGCAACGTTCATCGCAGGTTACGCCGCTTACAACTTCGTACCACTGGCGTTCACCACACTGTACAAGACCGACATGTCGCCTCGCGCAGTGTCTATGGGTACGGGCTTCATCTTCTCACTGGTTGGCCTAGGCGGCGCAGCGGGTGGTGCAGCAACGGGTTGGTTAGGTGCGCAATATGGTCTTGAAACTGCATTGTCGTTGACCTGTATCACGCCTGGATTCTTCGCTGTTCTGACCATGTTCCTGACTGAAACAGGCTGGAAAGCAGAGCAGAAGAACAAAGCGCAAGAAAATTTAGAAAAAGAACCCGCTTAATCAATATTCCAATAGACGGAAGGTAAGAAATGAACTTTCTACTCGATAAAGAACATCAGGCAATTTTCGAAAAAGCGAAAGCTTACAGCCTTGAGTGCCTTGCACCTGTTGCCCTTGAACTGGAATCAAATCCAGAGCTGTTAAAAGCAAAAATGAAAGAGATGGCGGAGCACGGATTCTACGGTCTGGGCATCCCAAAAGAGATGGGTGGCAAGGGTTACAACTACCTGCAAATGTCTCTGGTTTATGAAGGTCTGGCACATGGCAGCGGCATCATGTCATTCCTGCTCCAGCTTCAAAATAACATCAACATGGAAATCGCGACTTTCTACGAAGGTATCGATGAAGAAATTTTGAAGGTCGTTCCAGACTTAGCGAATGGTAACAAAACCACCGCGTTTGCTCTGACTGAAAGCGCATCAGGTTGCGATCCATCTGCGACGGAAGCTTACGCAGAGCTGGATGGCGATGTTTACCGCATCCAAGGTACCAAAGACTGGATCACTAACGCAAAAGACGCTGACTACTTCAACGTCATGGTGAAAGACGGCAAAGACAGCAAGAACATGATCATGCTGTTTGTACCAGCAGATACCAAGGGTCTGCGTTACCTGGAAAACCGCGAGCGCATGATTGGTAACGGTATGTTTGTTGGCGGCCTTGAGTTTGATAACTGCGTCGTGCCAAAAGCAAACCTGCTGTCGGCAGACGGTTTCAAAGAAGCCTGAAAGCAATCGACGTTGCACGTGTATTTACGCCAGCAATCGCTATCGGCGTCGCACAACACGCGGTGGATTCAGTGAGCGAGTACTTAGGTCAGCGTGAGTCATTCGGTAAGCCAATTCTGACTAACCAAGGCGTTCAATGGCAACTAGCTGAAATGGCAACAAAAATCGAAGCGGCTCGCTGCCTGCTTTACAAAACCGCAGCCGTCATGGACAGCGGTGAGCCAGTGGCACTGACCGCGGCAATGAACAAGCTGTTCGCAACCGATGTGGCGATGGATGTCACCGTGAAATGTGCACAACTGTTCGGTGCGGAAGGTTTCATGAAAGATGCGCCAATCGGTCAAGCAATGGCAGTTGCCAAAATGCTGCAAATCGTTGATGGCACCTCTGAGATTCAAAAGATTGTTGTAGGCCGCGGCATCGCTCGCCAATACCTACCACGTCGCTAATTTTCTGAAAGAACTCTACGTATAGGAATAATAAAAATGTCTGCACAAAATAAAATAATGGACGTGAAAGAAGCGATTGACCTGATTAAATCTGGCGATTGCGTTGCTATCAACGGTTTCGGTTCGCTGTGTTTCCCTGAAACGGTTGCGATTGCTCTGGGTAAAAAATTCTTAGAAGAAGGTCAACCACGTGACCTGAGCTACTACTTCGGTGCGGGTCTGGGTGAATCTCAAGAAGGCCGTCTGATCGATGCTATCTCTCACGAAGGTATGGTGCGCCGCGTTGTTGCATCACACTTCATCAAGATGCTTGGCCTGAAAAAACTGGCTGCTGAAAACAAAATCGAAGCCTACAACCTGCCTTACGGTCCAATTAGCCACACTTTCCGTGCTGCAGCGGCAAACCAACCAGGTGTTCTGACGAAAGTTGGTCTGAAAACCTTCGTTGACCCACGTAACAGCCGCGGTGCATTGAACGAGCGTTCTACTGACACGCTGGCAGAGTTGATGGAAATCGGCGGCGAAGAGTACTTGTTCTACAAATCACCAAAAGTCGATGTGGCAATCATCCGTGGTACCACAGTTGACGTGAACGGCAACGTGTCATTCGAACATGAAGCGTTCTACCTTGACCCATACAGCACAGCAATGGCTGCGAAAGCGAACGGCGGTAAGGTCATCGTTCAGGTTGAGCGCGTGTCTGCAACCGCTTCTCACCCACGTACTGTGAAGCTGCCAGCTGCAATCATCGATGCCATCGTGGTTGATGGTGAGCAAATGCAAACCATGATCGAGAAGTACGAACCTGCTTACACCGGTGAGTTCGTAATGCCAGAAGCTGACATCGCGAAGAAACACGAAACCATCGCGCACCTGACATCTGGTAGCGGTAAGAAACCACGTGAACTTCTGCACAAAGTTATCGCGCGTCGTGCAGCGATGGAACTGGCCGACGGCGCGGTTGTAAACCTGGGCATCGGTGTACCTGAGTTGGTACCAGGCCAAGCGAAAGAAATCGGTATGTCTACCAACATGTACCTGACTATCGAAGCGGGTCTGATCGGCGGTACGCCAGTCGGTGGCTTGAGTTTTGGTGCGGTTCTGAACCCAGAAATGTGTCAAGACACGGCGAGCCAGTTCGACCTGTACGACAGCGGCATGCTGGACATCACCTTCGTTGGCGCAATGCAGGTTGATGGCTCAGGTAACGTAAACGTAAGCCGCGCAGGTGACAAGATCATCGGTGTGGGTGGTTTCGTTAACCTGACAGCAAGCGCGAAGAAAGCGGTGTTCTGTTTCCCATTCTCTGGTGGCGGCCTGAAGACCGAAATCGGCAACGGCAAACTGACTATCCATCAAGAAGGTATGTATCCGAAGTTCGTTTCTAGCGTTGATGAAATCTCTGCAAGTGGCGATTTCCGTGCTGAGCAAGGCACAGTAACCATCTACGTCACAGAGCGTTGCGTATTCGAACGTACTCGCGATGGCATGGTTCTGACCGAAATCGCACCGGGTGTGGATATGCAGCGTGACATTCTTGACCAACTGCCGTTCACGCCAATCATCTCTCCTGTACTGAAAGAGATGGATGCACGTTTCTTTAACGAAGACGTTGCATAACTAAAACTCCCGACCTCGAAAGAGTCGGGACCACATTTTTCATCATGCATGCTCCGGGTGAAAGCCCATAATTTCTGGTGTGGAAGCGGCTCGATGAGGTACCCGCGTATGAAAAGTGATTGTTGCTACGAGATGGCGAAAGACATTTTTGTTTGCCATCTAGGAATGACAGAAGGCGAAGCGGAAAAGCAACTGGCGACGATGTTCCAAAACGGCAAATTCGTGTCGACAGCACATTCTTCCCGCGAGAAAAAACTTACGAACTATTCAGATAATAAAAAGGTGTAATCGTGGCTGAACTGATTATCAACAAAAAAGAATCTTGGGTGTCGGACTCTATCGACGGCACGCTCTATACCCAGCGTCTGGGTAACTTGGTTAAGCTTGACTTCAACAACGACATCAAAATTATTGCACGTAACGACTGGAACAAAGACAAAGTTGCCATTATCTGTGGCGGTGGTTCAGGCCACGAGCCAGCACACGCAGGTTTCGTTGGTAAGGGCATGCTAACGGCAGCGGTGTGTGGCGACCTGTTCGCAGCACCAAGTGTCGATGCTGTATTGAACGCTATCGTTCATGTCACTGGCGAGAAAGGCTGTCTGGTTATCATCAAAAACTACACTGGTGACCGTCTGAACTTTGGTTTGGCGTGTGAGAAAGCCAAAGAAATGGGCTACGACGTTGAACTGGTTATCGTGAACGATGACATCTCTATTCCTAACAACCCGAAACCACGTGGTATCGCGGGTACGTTGTTGTGCACAAAGTAGCTGGTCACGTTGCAGAGCAAGGTGGTTCACTGGCTGACGTTAAAACCGCTGCGCAAAAGGCGATTGATAACACTGCAAGTATAGGTATTGCACTGACTAGCTGTTCACTGCCAGGTGACAACAGCGAAAGCCGTATTGCTCGCGGTAAAGCTGAGCTGGGTTTGGGCATTCACGGTGAGTCAGGTATCGAAACGATTGACGTTGCAGAATGCCGCGATTTCGTTGCGCTGATGTCAGACAAACTGCTGGAAGCACGCCCAAGTGCTGAGCACGCAGTACTCATCAACAACCTTGGCGGTCTGTCTCCGATCGAAATGAACGTGGTAGCAAAAGCCGTTGTTGAATCCCAATTGGGTGAAGGCGCAGAAAGCTTTGTAGGTCCTGCGGCACTGATGACGGCCATCGACATGAAAGGTTTCTCTTTGTCACTGCTTCGTCTTGATGATGAACTGCGTGCAGCGTTGGCATCAGAAACAGCGACAGAAGCATGGCCTAGCCTTATCGCGAAACGCGGTTGCCCTGTGGTGGCGTGTGAAAACAAAGCAGCAAAAATTGACTACACCCCAAGCCAAAACGACGCAGTAGCAACGGCGGTTCGCACTGTGTGTGGCACCTTGATTGATTTGGAATCTGAATTAAACCGTCTTGATGCAATTGTCGGTGACGGTGATACAGGTTCAACGTTCGCGGCGGGTGCTCGTAAGGTGCTGGCTGAGCTAGATGCAAACAACCTGCCTTTAAACGAGCCTGCAACCCTACTGAACGTGGTCGCTGAAAAGTTAACAACGGTAATGGGTGGTTCTTCAGGCGTTCTGCTGTCTATCTTCTTCACCGCTGCTGGCCGCCACTTGGCAACAAGCAACGATTTAGTTGCGGCACTGCAAGACGGCTTGGCGCGCATGATGCAATACGGCGGCGCGAAACCAGGCGATCGCACCATGATCGATGCACTGTTCCCGGCATTCAATGCGTGGGCTGAGCAAGGTTTGGAAGGCGCGGCAACGGCAGCACGTGAAGGTGCAGAAGCGACAGCAACCATGCTGAAAGCGAACGCTGGCCGCTCTTCTTACCTGAACAGCGACAGCCTGAACGGCACCAAAGATCCAGGCGCATTCGCAGTTGAATGTGTCTTCGCTTCACTGACTAAATAACACGAATTAATAAAAGGAAAGTCACTCATGGACAAAATTATTATCTCTCCAAGCAAGTACATCCAAGGCGAAGGCGCGCTGGGTAACATCGGTAAATACGTTTCAACCTTTGGTTGTAAACCGTTTGCCATTGCGGATGACTTCGTTATGGCACTGACGCAAGACACGGTTTGCACCAGCTTTGCGGCAAATGAAATGTCTGTTCAGATGGAGCGTTTCAATGGCGAATGTTCACGCCCAGAAATCGAGCGCTTACTTGCACTGGCTGAAGGTATTGAAGCGGATGTGATCATCGGTATCGGTGGCGGTAAAACACTGGATACGGCAAAAGCCATCGCGTTCTATGCAAAACGCCCAGTAGTTGTGGTGCCAACTATCGCATCAACTGACGCACCAACCTCTGCGCTGGCCGTTATCTACACGCCAGAAGGTGAGTTTGCTGAGTACCTGCTGTTCCCGTCAAACCCGAACATGGTCATCATGGATACTGCAATCATCGCGAAAGCACCAGCACGTCTGTTGGTAGCGGGCATGGGTGATGCGCTGTCTACTTGGTTTGAAGCGCGTGCAAACATGACGTCTGGCAAAGCGACCATGGCGGGCGGCGCACCAACACGTTCAGCGCAAGCACTGGCGAAACTGTGTTACGAAACGCTGCTGGCTGACGGTCTGAAAGCGAAAGTAGCAGTGGAAAATGGTGTCTCTACCAAAGCGGTTGAGAACATCATCGAAGCGAACACTTACCTAAGTGGTATCGGTTTCGAATCAAGCGGTCTGGCAGGTGCTCACGCTATCCACAACGGTCTGACCAAACTGGAAGAGTGTCACCACCTGCTGCACGGTGAGAAAGTGGCGTTCGGTACCCTGGTTCAATTGGTGTTGGAAAACGCTGACTACGAAGAAATCCAAACTGTTATCGGTTTCTGCCGTAGCGTTGGTCTGCCAACAAACCTGCACCAAATGGGTGTTGAAGAGCTGGATAACGACAAGCTGATGGAAGTGGCTGAAGCGTCTTGCGCAGAAGGTGAAACCATCCACAACATGCCTTTCCCTGTGACGGCTGAGAAAGTGTTTGCCGCGATTCTAACTGCTCACCAATTAGGTAAGTAATTCGCTGATTTAAAATAAAAAACCTCGGTGCTGCTATGTGGTGCCGAGGTTTTTGATTAGAGTCAAAATGAATGCATTTTGACGGTACAAACCTCTCACTATTGTCACAAAGCGATTTGGAATAAAACCCTACGTATTACAATAGGTTGTCTTTAATTTGAGTTGTTAATATGCGTCGTTCCGGTGACAGATATAAGAAGTGGCAACTTCACACCCAAAACCAGTGGCCTAACAGAAAAGAAGCGCAAGATCCTCTTGTTCAATCGTGGTGGGAAGACCGCCATCTATGTGCGTTTGACTGGCAGATCCAAAAGAAGCCTTCCGCAGATTCACTCCTGAAAAATCGAAACAGTGCGAGTAGCTATTTAGACTACTTATACAGTGCAGAATTGCTTTCTCATCTCGGTGAGGGAGCTGCATGGTGTTTGCTCGATGCAGAAGGCATCGTACTCGCTTTCTTGGCGGCTCCCTCTATGCGTCCGCTGGTGGAAGAGCGGGGCATAGGAGAAGGGTTTAACTTTTCTAAACACTTGGTGGGTACAACGGCGTATTCGTTATCGAAAGAGAAAAACGACTCAGCGTTGCTTTACTGCTTCGAAACCTACAAGAAATCACTTCACGCTTTTGCTTCTGTCTGTGTACCCGTTAGAAATGACCCGCGCGGTTATTCTCTGATGGTGCTGCTCGATGAAGAGCATGAATCCAATCTTACCTTTGCTTTGTCACGCTTGGAGCGTTTAGCGCGTTATCCGTCAGAGAACCTGTCGAAGCTTACTCTCTACGGCAATATTCTCGATGCCTTGCCGCAGATGATATTCGTGTTCAACTCAGAAGGTGTGTTGAGGTTTCGCAATGCACAAGCCAAAAGAAACTCAACCTCCGCGGGTTTGTTGGCCGACGGTGTAACCGTTTTTAACTACGCGTCCTTGATTCAAGCAACAGAATCTTCGCTTGTCCGAGAGTTGCCCGATGCTCGTGTGACGGTATCTGTGAAGAAACAGTACTTGGGTGAGGACACCCTGTGTTTCGTCGATATCAAACACGAATCGGTGAATGACGACGCATGGAAGCATCGCGTCGTTAGCCAGTGCTTAGCAAAGGACAGCTATTTGGAAAAAGCGATAGCGCAGCGTGGTAAGACGGGATTGCGTTTATTCCTGACGTCCGAAGTGGGTTCAGGTGAACGCTATATCGTTAACTTCGTTTCAACGCATCTCAAAGAAAAAGCATTGCATACGCTGGATTGCATGGCGGGTTTTTCTGGCATGGAAACGGCGGCAACAACAAAGGCGCAGTTTACGCATTGCCTTCAACGGGCAAATGGCAATGTCTTGTGCATTGAGAACATTCATTTGTTAGCCCCTGATTTGAAAGGCGCGCTGCTTAAAGTGTTGTCCTCAGGGTTAATCACGGATGCGGATGGAAGCTTAGTCCCACTCAACATCGATTTGATTTGTTGCTCGTCATCTAAATATGACTGGCAAGAGAGCCGCGTGAGTCGTTTGTTGGTGTTGATGCTCGCAGGCATCCAGCTGGATTTAAAGCCACTTTCTGCAGACAAGACACGTTTGGATTTTGCGCTGGAGACAGCGCTTGATGAGCTCTCTGTGAGAGAGAAAAAACACCTCATCGTAGACCGAACCGCGAGAGACGTATTGCTCAATTACCGTTGGCCGGGCAATTTCCTAGAGCTATTCCAAGTGTTGGAAAGTGCAGTGTTGCATTGCTTCAACGACGTCGTGTCTTTGGATGATTTGCCAGAAAGAACAAAGCAACAACCGAAAGGTGGCAAAGGGTTTGCCAACATCATCGAAGCCGAAAGGAGTGCCATCATCATGGCATGGCGGGAGAACGGTGGCCGCGTCACGAAAGTGGCGGACGCGCTGGGACTTAGCCGAACTACCTTGTGGCGAAAAATGAAAAAACTAGAAATAGATCGTCAGTGCTTGGTCGAAGGAAAATATTAAGGATAAACCATGGTTGCATTACATTACGGCATTGCAGACGCAAGGCTGGAAGGCGTTAAATCGCCTGGAATGATTAAGGACTTCATTCGCGTGATGACCAAAATCGGACATTTACCGATGGGTACAGATGGCGTGTTTGTCCTGTTTAGTCATGAATTTGTAAGTTTGTCGCTACGCGGCAACAAAGACATTAAAGCCGACTTGGAAGCGCAGTCGTTGGCAGTGGGCAGTTATTGGGCACCAGAAACCTTAGGGCTTCAGGGTGCTGCTGTATTTAAGCGTGCTGACAAGAAAACACTGACCATTCAAAGTGTGCCTGTTTCTGATCCAGAATCTGGTGTGCTGGGCTATGTGGCGTTTATTCACGCAGACAGCGAAGCCGTGAAATTGGCAGAGCTAACCTTGATGGTGTTGGCCGAGTGCTTGATTGAAACAGGCATGGGACGCAGACATCGCTTCGAAGATGAAATCAACAAACGTTATGTTGAACACAGCAAGGCGTGCTTTGTTGTCATCGACAGTGAGTTCTTTATTACCCATGCCAGCCGAGAGTTCTACTCCCAATTTGGCACTTCTTCGTCAGAGCTTGTGAATGCAAGCCTGTATGAATACTTCTTGTTCCCGCCAAAGATCAAAGCGCAGATCTGCGAAGGGCAGTATATTGATGGTGAAAACGTCGACTTCGACTTTGCTGGCAATCTCAAACAGCTTAATTTGTCGGTTGCTGAACTGGATAATGCGCACTGCGTAATCCGCTTCGCGCCAATTTCTTCCGCGAATTCGAAAGCCGACAAAAACCACCGTTTGGTCTCGACACTTGAGCGTTTTCAAACACAATCTTCAGCGATGAAACGCGTCATCAATGCGGCGAAAGAGTCGATAAAAGGGACGTCTCCGATCTACATTATGGGTGAAGAAGGCACAGGTAAACGAAGCCTAGCTCTGACAATCCATAACTCCTGCGAGCGGTACCGAGAAGGCCCGTTTATTGCGGTGAACCTGCATTCGGTGAAGAAAGAAGATCTGTCAACGTTATTGCTGGGCAATGAAGAGGAAGGGTCAAAATCCAAGTTTGAACTGGCGAACGGTGGCACGCTTTATATCGAACGCATCGACTTGTTGCCGGGTGTTTTGCAGGCTGCTCTCACACACATCATTTTGACCAAAACCTTGTTCGACATTAATACCAACAAGTCGGTCAGCTTGAACTTCCGCCTGATCACCAGCTCAATTAAACCATTGGAAGATTTGGTGCACGAGCGCCGTTTCTGTCCGTCGTTGTATTACTACCTGACGGGTGCGTCGCTGAACTTGCCAAACCTGCAAAACCGCTCAGAAGACATTCCTATGTTTGTCGACCGCAAACTTGGTGATTTGTACGGAGGCCGCGAAGCAGTTGACGAGAACCTTCGTCATTTATTGTTGGAACATGCCACAAACCGCACGTGGACGGGCAATATTTCGGAACTGGCAAAGTGGATTGAACATACATTCTTGCACCGCGACAGCATGCTTCTCGACGCTTCTTCGGTTGACGCAATGGCAGTGGTAGCAACGCCCATTCAGCCTTGGATGACATTGAAAAACGGGAAATCGCAAATGCGCTGGCCGTGCTCAATCGCAAGTACATCGACGTCGCAGAACAACTCGGCATAAGCCTTTCGACGCTTCGAAGAAAGATAGCCAAATACGATCTTTGATCGACCATCCGCTACAGAAGCCTCGCAGCAATGTGAGGCTTTTTCCATTTCTAACCTTCCATCATTTCCTCGTAATCGGTTGACTTAATAATTGCGTGGTGTAGATCTCCATTTTAAAAATAAACATTTGAAGCAATACTCCATAGGGTTTAGTTTGTATTTTAGGCAAAACAAATTAAAAGGTCGTCAGATTTAGACAAAAAAGAATTAGAGGCTTTTATTAAGATTCAGTCATTAATTATTAAATGTTGGCTTAAATAAAGCCAAGGCGAACTGTTTTATTGATAATTAAAGCTGGCATCACAGGTAAAGGCTGTAGCTGATCCTCTCTCGTTGTTTATATTGTTGATTAGTAATCATTAAAGTTGACTTGTCCTCAACAAAGTCAAGGCCTGCGCATGTCATTAAGAAATTAATGGCAAGGGCAGTCGTGAAACTTAAATAGGAAAAAATAATGAAAATCATGAACAAACGTTATTTGTGCTGCTGTATTTTATCTGCGTTATCATTTTCTGTTTCTGCAGAAGTCTACGATTTTATTTCTTCAGAAAATCCACAATTTGACGAGCCTATTGAACATGGCTGGGATAACTATCTGAGCGGCTCTGCCTATGGAGAAGCGGTTAAAAAAGGCAAAGGTGTCGAATGGTTTGTTAACGGTGAAGATGGACGAGCAAACTGGAAGATCACTCCAACGGATGCGTTGAATGACCAAGCAACAGCATTTGGCTGGACGATGTCCGCAGAAATGCGTGTGAAGAAAGGTGGTTACCTCACCAATTACTATGCGAATGGCGAATACCGTTTTCTACCCATTATTTCGCTGCAAGATAACCAGCTAACTGCGGAATTTGAGGGCGAAGACCAGCAAGTCGTTCTTGCGACTGGGCGCGATGCGAAGAAGTATCACCAATACGATATTGTGTTCCATCCAGGAGAGACACCGACGGCCAGTTTCTACTTTGATGGTGAGCTTATCAAATCCGGTTGGGAGCCAACGCCAACGACACAAAATATGGTGGTTTGGGGCAATGGTTCCAGCCATGTCGATGCAAAAGCCTATTACCGCTCGGTGAACTTCACCATTAGCGGTGAGTCTGTTTTCTCAAGCCCTGATCGTATTCCGTCCTTGGTTGTGAGTTCTGAAACTCCGGGGACTGTTGTTATTTTTGCTGAAAAACGCGTTGGAGGAAGCGATCCTGGTTCTATCTACAACACCAATGACATCATTACCAAGACCTCGCGGGATTACGGCAGAACGTGGAGTGAGGAAGTTAACCTAACCGAGCAGATTAACCTCAATGACGAATATGACTTCTCAGACCCGCGCCCAATTTATCTGCCTGATGAAGATGAAATCGTCGTGTCTTACGTGCGTTGGCCGACTGATGCCGCCCAGAACGGTGACAAAATCAAATACTGGATGGACAGTGGCGTTTTCTACAGCACGTATGATGTTGAAGACGGAGAATGGAGCGCACCGTTTAACGTAACCGAAGATATCAAAGAAAGAACTTTCCAAATTATTGGATGGGGTGGCAGTGAGTACTATACGAAAAGTGTCGAGCTTTCATCCCAAGACGAATGGGAACTGACCACCAAGTTAAGAATCCAAGGCGGCGGTGCGAATGACCTTTCTGTTTCCAACGGCGACAAACGCTTCACGCTGTCATTAGCCATGGGCAATGAAAGTAGCCTTGTTGCGTATGTGGATGAAAGCACAACTCCAATTACTATCAGAGAAAAGACGGAGAACATTACGGGTTTCGTTGATGTTTCCCTGCGTTTTGACCCAGAAGAGGGCAGTGCGAATCTCTACATCGATGATGACTTCATCACGGAAGTAGCGGGTATTCCTTCGACTGACACGCAAGTGCTCTTTGGCCAGACCGCTAACGATATTGAGGGCAGAATGCACATTGCAAATCTCGCGCTCTCACGCCAAGGCGACGCGGTGATTGAATTTGATGCAGAGGCACTGTCACTCATCAATCCTTCGGAGCAAAACGTATTACCTGATGCACTAGGCTGGACGAAAAACCATTCTGGCAGAGCTTACAGCTTCTACGGCGTCGCGAGTGTGAACCCAGGCCCTGGCCATGGTATTCAGCTTGAACATCAAACGGACGAAACGGGCGATGATAACGACGACCGTCTGATTTACCCTGCCATCACCCTTGATAAGTACTTCCTCAATGTCTCGTCGGTATTCTCTGATGATGACGGTGTCACGTGGGAAACGGGGGCATATTTGCCAATCCCATACCGTTGGCAGCCGGGTCATCTAGAAACACTGGAGCCAAGTGAAGCCGACATGGTTGAGCTGACGAATGGCCAGCTATTACTGACCACTCGCCTTGATTTCAATACGGAAGTCGACGGCGTGAATTTCGGTCCTCGCCAACAATTTATCAGTAACGATGGTGGCATGACGTGGGAAATGCCAGAGAACTACGGCCATGCCCAGTTCCCTAACATGAGCACAGGCAAGGTAGATGCATCTATCACCCGCTTCGTGGAAGATGATGACACCAGTTACTTGCTGTTCACCAACCCAATCGGCACCTTGCCGGGCAACTCAGGCCGCAACAATCTGGGGCTGTGGTTTAGCTTTGATGAGGGCGTGACATGGAAAGGCCCAATTCAATTGGTGAATGCTGGCTCGGCGTATTCAGATATCTACCAACTCGACGATGAGAATGCGATGGTGATTGTTGAAGACAATGGACCTGAAATTCGCACGCTCACTGTTCCAGTGACCAAACTCAAGCAACTCATCACGACTCACTAAAAACAACGAAAAGTTGGCCGCCGTCTCCACGTAATGATTGCGTGGAGACGGCAATGAATAGGGTTTTCCTGTTCTAAACGCTTTTTCTGTTCTGTTTAACTTCTTAATGAATTTCTGGGTATTCTAACGAGTAAGGACGACGAAAATGAACGTGGTACGTTTTTCTCCAAAATCACTTTTAGTACTTCCTTTTGTCACTGCTATTTCTTTTTCCGCTCATGCTAACCAAGTCTGGCCTGATTTACCTGAAGGCGTGAAAAATGGCGTCGGTGCGCAAATCGACTCAAAGCTCTATGTGGGGCTAGGGTCGATGGGGAACCAATTCTACATGCTGGACTTGCAACAGCTTGATAAAGGTTGGCAAAAACAAGCAGACTTTTCAGGACCAGCGCGCGATGGTGCAACTGCAACGGTCATTGATGACAATATTTATGTATTCGGCGGGTCAGGCAAAGCGAACAGCAACGATACGTCTCCGATCATTTTTGACAGCGTGTATCGTTTTGATGCAGATAAAAACGCGTGGTCTGAAGTGGCAACCAAAGCCCCTGTAGGTTTACTGGGGGCAGCGTCTTACTCTCCTGACAAAGAGCAAATCCTGTTCTTCGGCGGGTACAACAAAGGCTATTTTGACCGCTATCTCAATGATGTGTTAACCACCAATCAGAAAGCTGAGCCAGAAAAATGGCAAAAGATTGTCGACGACTTCATGGGAATGAAGCCGGTCGATTATCGTTGGAATCGTCACGTGTTGAGTTACACGCCTTCGACCAATGAATGGCAGGATTTGGGTTCGTCGCCGTATTTACCAAACTGCGGTTCTGCGTTGGTGACGAAAGGTGAAACTGCCTTGATTATCAGCGGCGAGATCAAACCGGGTTTAAGAACCGATGAAGTGAAATCTTACCATTATGGTAAAGCGCAGCCTTGGTTGAGCGAGCATCCACTGCCGACACCAAGTTCGCAATCGCAACAAGAAGGGGTTGCTGGGGCGTTTGCGGGAATAAGTAATGGCGTTGTGCTTGTTGCTGGTGGTGCGAACTTCCATGGTGCGAAACTCGCGTTCGACAAAGGAAACATGTTCGCACACAACGGCCTGCCTAAAGCGTTTAATCCTGAAACCTACGTATTTAATGAAGGGGCTTGGAAACAAGATAAAAACCTAAGTGAACCATTGGCTTATGGCGTCTCTTTCTCCGTTGACGATGGTATTTTAATGGTGGGTGGTGAAATGGCGGATAGCTCAGCGAGTAATAAGGTCACTAAGCTAGCGTGGAACGGGCAACATGTAGAGCAGCAAGATTAGCGTTACATTGAACCAATAGTTTTACTTAAAAGCTCGGGAATGATGTTCCGAGCTTTTTTGTTTTTCCCCAAGCTTAGCGGCGATGATAACTATCTTTTTTTGAAGGTTGAGTAGCGAGGGGACTTTCCATTAATGGAATTGCATTTACGTACAATTCAATTTGTAGATTGAGCCACAAATCCACCTTTGCTGCTTTATTGTTCGATTGTCCATTGATAGGTTCAATATCACAAACAACCTGAAGATAGGGGACTAGGTTGGTTTGGGTATTGCCTTGCTATTACCTTTTTGCATCAGCACCGTTTTAATAGCAAATGGATACTGAAAAATGGATATTTGGGTTCTGTTACTCCTCGTTGGCGGTGCGCTGTTTTACTTCTTTGTCATGTACTCACGACCTCAGGATAAGGAATGGGAAAAACTCCCAACATTGGAAAAATATTTAGCCGCGAATCTTGACTGTCGAGTGGATGATCCCGAGTTAGCGAAATGTCGTCATTGCGGATCAGAAAAAATCGTCTTCCAAACCCTATCGGGCGTGCCTTCTGACCCTCGCTTTAAACATACCTGTGTTTCCTGCAAAAAAGTGCTGTATCGCGGCAAGTCTCTGATGTCATAACGTCACCTGGCGTTAAGTTTTATACGCTTGCTGGAATAGATTCAGGCCCTCTGTAGCCTGAATGTGTTGGGTACTCAATGAAAAGGAATTCGCATGATCGCAAGGGAATGGAAAGCACGTTGTCCCAAACAGCATGAGCAAGGCTTTATCGACTATCTCTATGAAACTGGCGTAAAGGAAACATCAGAAACCGAAGGCTTTCTGGGCGCGCAAATATTCAATCGAGACCTCGATGGCAATGCCGAAATTACCCTCATTTCCTATTGGAAAACCCTTGAATGCATTAAAGCGTTTGCCGGAGAGGATATCGGTATCGCGAAACTATACCCTGAAGATGATAAGTACGAACTCGACCCAGACAGGCACGTTAGTCACTACAAAGTTGTCGAGAATCGCTGGGTATGACTAAAGAGGGAGAGAAAATGAAAAATTTGTCAGTGGCAGAGATTAAAACCTTTGTGCCGTCAAAGGACTTTGAAGTTTCTAAGCGTTTTTATCAGCAACTCGGTTTTGAAATGGCGTCTGAGTTCGATGGTGTAGCGTATTTCAAGCTAGATAATTGCTCCTTCTTGCTTCAGGATTTCTTCGAACCAGAATATGCCAATAATTTCATGATGCACCTGCTGGTGGAAGACGCAGCAAGTTGGCGTGAACACGTTGTCGAAACTGGTGTCGTTGATGCTTTTGAGGTAAAGCTTACGGAGTTGATTGAGCAGCCTTGGGGGATGCTGGACTTTGTGATTATCGACCCAAGCGGTGTGTTATGGCGCATTGGTCAGAATATCTAACGATGCGAACAAGGCAGAACGTAAAAAAGCCCAGCTTAGTCGCTGGGCTTTTTGGTATGAGATGTTGATGCTTAGAAGTCGTATTTGGCAGTAATTGCCCAGTTACGCTTCGGCTGCGTCAGATCTTTGTTTTCCTCGGTCAGGCCGCTAACGTCATTCCAGTTGTAGTACTCTTCATCCGTCAGATTGAAGATACCTGCACGCAGTGTCAGATCTTTCATCGGCTTGTAGTAAGCCGTTAGGTCGACAACGGTTGCACTTGAGATAGGCAGAATGTCATTGCCATTGATGTCACTGCCGGACTTCGAACCCGTGTAGTTAACGGTCAAAGACGAACCCCAGTTATACGCAGAATCGTAGTTCACACCAACAATCGCATTCCAAGGGTTGACGCTGTTGAGTGGGTTACCGTCACCATCTTCGCCCTCGGTGTAAGCCGCAGCAACGCGTGAGCTGAAGCTTTAACCGGTAAAATGTGGTCCCAAGACAAGGAGTTTGAGAACTCGACGCCTTTGATTTCTGCTTTACCGATATTCACTGACTTGAACACAGCAGGGTCTACGACCGGAGTGAAGCCGCCGGACACTTGCTGTCTTTCAATAAAGTTTTTGTAATCGCTGTAGAAAATGGCGAATTCGCTGTTTGATGTATTCGTGTTGTGGCGCCAGCCCAGCTCATACGAAACACTTTCTTCCGCCTTCAGATCTGGGTTTGGTTTAAACACATATCCATGTGTTGGGTTACCGAACGAGTAGTAAAGCTCTTGGAAATCTGGTGCGCGGAAACCCTGGCTCACTTGCGCAAACAGACGGTGTTCTTCCGTTAACGCATACACAGTGCCGAGTCGCGCGGTAAACGCAGAATCAGAAAACTTGGTGTATTCGTCTTCCGCGTTTTGGCTTGGGTTTTCACTCGCATCACCTGGGTCAGTTTCAAAGCTGTCGAAGCGAATACCCGGTGTGACGATCCATTTTCCTACAGACATTTCATCTTGTAAGAAGAAACCATATCGACGCTCAGATGCCGAAGGCACGTAAAAGATCTGCTGGTCTGAACCGACAGAGTTGTATTCATTGTTGGTGTTTTTGATGTCTTTATCAGCCAAAGAAGCACCATAGACCAAGTAATGCTCAACATTTCCCGTCGTCAGCAGCTTATCGAATTGAACATCAAACTGGTAACCTTCATCGGAATAGACGTAGTCTTTGCGTTGTTGGTTCGTCGTGGTTGAGTTGAAGCGGTTTGTCTCGCTGTTTTCATCTTTGCTTAGCCAATCGAATTGCCAAGTCAGCGTGTCTACTGCAGCAACATTCACATCCCAGATATGCTTAATACCGAGTTGATATTGTTTGGTGTGGTCGTTACCGGTGGCATTGGTGTAGGTTTGTCCACGGACTACAGAATCAGCGATATCAATGTCGTTGTCTTTATTGATGTAACTGCCATTGAATTCTAAACGATGGTCTTCATTTACTTGATATTGCAGCTTCAGCAGCAAGTTATCTGCGGCGGTGTCTTGTTGTTCTGGATCTCCAAAGTTTCGCACTTCTTCGCCATCTCGACGCGTGTACGCCACCAACGTCTCGAGATCGCCAATGCGGTTAGCAAGAGCAACAGATTCGCTAAAGGTTTTGTCCGCAGAAGAGTAATTAAACTTCGCGTGACCGCCAACGTCGCCATCTTTGAGGAAGTCAGATGGGTCTTTGGTATCAAAAGCGACAATGCCACCAATGGCATCAGAGCCGTGAAGTGACGATGCTGCGCCTTTTACGACTTCAACTGCTTTCAACAAATCGGTGTCGACATCAACGCGTGCAGAGTTAATGAAGGTATTGCCAGACTCGAATTGGTTACCCATGGATACGCCATCGACAAGCACCTTGATGCGGTTGCCTTCGATACCGCGAATATTAATGCTTTGAACACCTTGGCGGCTATTGGTTTCGACAGTCACACCTGGGGTGTATTTAAACAGGTCTTCCAAGCCAGTGATCATTTCGCTTTCAATTTCTTGTTCACCGATGACGGTGACAGAAGCTGCTGTATCTTGAATTTCCGTGTTTGTACGTGTCGCTGTGACTACAACCTCATCGAAGGTGTAGGATTCATTTGCCGAAACTCCCGAAGAAAGGGTCAACAGAATGGATGCCGAGAGGAATGACTTTTTACGCATTTAATTTACCGCCTTTAATCCGTGTTAAGCACTAAAACTTGCAACATGTTAATTAATGCAAATGATAATTGCTATCATTATCGTTACCATTTATCGATGTTTAGTGCGCAGAGATTAAAGTGGTTTTTGTTTTAAAGTTTTTATATCAGTGGCTTATGTCATATTTTTTGAGGTGGCATAAATTCATCACATCTCTCATAATTGAGATCTACGTCAAAGTTATTTCGACTTAAACGTGACCAATCCCTAGATAACAACGCTTTTTGTGATGTCAATCGCTGAGCTGTCACTGCCCTTGGCACCAGAGAGGAAAACGGAGAAAAGAAGGGATAAATGGTGTGAGAGGGTTAGGGGGAGAGTTTGTCTCTCCTGAAGGCAATAGGTCAAAGCTTGTTTTGTTGGATGAGGTGGCTAAGACGAAGCACTAAATCTGCAACATTGGTTGCTTCGAATTTCTTCATCATATTGGCGCGGTGTACTTCAATCGTTCGCAGTGACACACACAAGGTTTTCGCCATTTGTTGGTTAGTTTGGCCTTTCAGTACTTCTTTTAGCACCGACTTTTCGCGCTCTGTTAGGCTGTAGTACTTATTCTCTACACTCACATGACTCGTACGCAGAAAGGACGTAGAAAGGGCCTTTTCAATGGCGTTGACTAGCTTTTCACCATCAACGGGTTTTTGAAAGAAATCGACCGCACCTTCTTTCAATGCATCAACGGCCATAGGTACGTCACCATGTCCTGTCAGGTAAATAATCGACAAAGGACTGCGTGTTTCATTTAGCACTGCATGCAATTCTTGCCCACGCATTTCTGGCATACGGCTGTCCAACACTAAGCAGCCGGGGGATGCCGTATCAACACCCTCAAGAAAAGACTTGGCAGACGGAAAGTCCTGAATGGTCAGGCCAAAGCTTTCGAGCATAAATACCAATGATTCTCTTACCGAATCCTCGTCGTCAACGAGGTAAATAGGGCCGTTTGTTACGCTCATTCTACTTCTTCTCGCTTAATTGGAATCACGACAGTGACCTCACATCCATGAGGCTTTAACGCTTGCATAATCAGGTGGCCTTTGTGAGCTTCAATCACTTCACGACAGATAGGGAGACCCAAACCAAGTCCGTCGTCTTTTGTGGTGTAAAACGGACGTTTCACTTCGGCTTCGCTGGCGGCTAAGCCGATGCCATTGTCCTGAACGCGAATGACGATTTCGTTTAGGCCGTAGAGCATTTCCACGTTTACGGTCGGTGCTTTATCGCGGGCGGTATTCTCTAAGCACGCGTCTTTTGCATTGCGCAGCAGGTTTAGCATGACTTGCTGCATACCAATGATGTCGAATTGTCCCTGTTGAGGGACACCATCAATGCTCAGTTCAAGGTGTATGTTCTTCGCTTTAAAGTCATATTCAATAAGCGCAATAGACTCGCGGACAAACTCTGCAGGGTCACACGTGACATAGTCTGTTGGCGTTTGTTTAATGAGTCCGCGAAGACGTTGAATAATGCCGCTGGCGACGGTAACTTGGTGCTGAATTTTACCCAGTACAGGCGCGAGTTCATCGGGACTCATGCCTTGATCGAGTCGTCGAATGACACCCTCTGAATAGTTTTTGATGGTGGAAAGTGGCTGATTGATTTCATGGGCGATGCTGCTGCCAAGCTCACTCACAATCATGGTGCGCTGCGCGTGCTCAAGCATGGAGTTGCGCTCTTTCAACTCGAACATGGTGCGTTCGAGTTGTCGTTTGCTGCGATTGAAGTGGTATTCCACCCAAACGTGGTAAATGCTCATCATCAGCACAACAAACACACAGGCGAAAGCCACTAACTTGTTGCTCTCTAGCCATTGGTACAGCATTTCCTGTCTGCTTTTTTGCAGCGGATGAATATCCAAGTGTTTGAATACTTTATCGACCGAAACGGGACTGGCAGGCATTGTCCAGCCGACGTTTCCTGCAGCAATCGCAGCTTCAGCGTCGCTTGGCATGGCAAGGAGTGCTTGCGTCACTTTCTTGCCAATCTCGTTGGATGCACGTTCTGTTTTGGCAAACGTCCAGTTTGGATAGACACCGGTGGACACATCACACACAGAGTCATAGGGATTGCGGCGCTCTAACACACGCACATCGGTGCGGTTGATGAGTCCTTCTTTGGTCATGTTTTCAAGCGTACAGGCGGGCACGATTGCCACATCTAGGTCGCGGCTCACCACGTCGTGAAGCAGTTTGTCTGTCGGTGGCCCCGTAAACTTTATGTTCTCGTAAAAGTCTGCGTTGAAGTAACGGCGTTTATCGAGTTCGTAGCGGAAAGCGAGGAAACCGCCGAACGCTTTGGCGGACACGGCAGCAATGTTCGCGTGCTTAATGTCTCGCAGGTAGAAATACGGCGAGTCTTTGTGAACGACAACCACAGAAGCGATTGAGTGAGTGGTATTGGCACTGTATGGAGTGCGCTGGGTTGCCAACCAATTGAGTTGGTATTCACGTGCAATACGTGTCGCTTGACCGGGGCTGGTTAAGAGAAAATCCAGCTGGTTGTGCTTGAAGGCATCATCTAGCTCGTCAAAGTCATAGGTATGAAGGTCGAAGTACACCCCTGGAATTTCTTGGGCGAGCCAATCCAGCGTCGGCTGCCACGCTTTTTTTGCATGTTCGTTGCCACGCAATGCCAGTACACCAACGTCATAGTGTTGCATAGGCTCAGCTTGTACCGGACAAACGCAAATACAACAGAGCGTGATGATTGAGAAGAAAGCCGCTTTTATGGCGACAAGCGGTGTTAAGCGCATGAAATACTGTGACAAAGGGGTACTGCTAAAATCCTAAACTGACAGGCGCGCATAATAACTGAAAAGACCACATTTAATATGGTGCTTTAGATCAAACTTTTGAACTTATTGTGGTAAACCACAATATCTACTGTCTCTCCCTTATCACACAATCCGTGCCACAGGCTCAGAGCAGCCTATTTGCGGTTTTTTAGTGTGATGTTTCGCAGGCACCAACAAATAAAAATAAAGCCAGTACGCCAACCTCACACCTTCGATTTCAATTTGCCCATTGATGGGCGCAAACTTTAAACAAAATTGGAACTAAGCAATGAAGAAATCGACTGTTGCAATCGGCGTGGTTGCGGCGGTGTTGGCGGGTGGCTATGTCGCTTACAACACCATGTTTGGCGCAGAAGCAGTGCAAGTAAGTGCTGAAGCGTTGGACAAGAAATTCGCAGAATATTCAAACCCAGAAGCGTTCGTTTCTGCTCAAGAACTGAAAAGCCTGATGGACAAAGGCGAGAACGTGGTGGTTATCGGCGCACTAAACCCAGTGAAGCCTGATGCACCAATTTCTGGTTCTTTCTCAATGTGGCGCGGTGACTACTCAGCAGCGGAAGGCGAGTACGATTTCGACGGCATGCGCAACTCTGTCGAAGACATGGAAGCACTGCTGAGCAAGTTCGGTGCGAACACTGACACCACTATCGTTGTATACGCCGCGAACGCGCACCACGATGCAGCACGTCTGTTCTGGCAAATCAAAAACCTTGGTCACGACAATGTTCGCTACCTAGACGGTGGTCTGAACGCTTGGATTGGCGAAGGCTACCCAACGGGCAATGCAAACCCAACCGTTGCAGCAACGGATTACGATGCACCAGCACCACAAGTTGAAACGTCTGCTCTGGCAACGTTGGACATGGTTCTGGCGGCACAAAACTCTCAAGATTGGGTGATCATCGACACCCGCGGTCAGGAAGAATTTGACGGCACAACCACCGTTGGCGGTGCGTTTGGCCCTGGCACAATTCCTGGCAGTGTTCACATCAACTGGACGAAAGCACTGAATGCCGACACTACGCTGAAATCAGCAGAAGAGCTGCAAGCTCTGTACGGCGATGTCATCAAAGACAAAAAAGTGATTGCGTACTGCCAATCTGGCGTTCGTTCAGCACACACCATGATGGTTCTGGAAGAAGTTCTGGGTGCACAAGACGTCTACAACTACGACGGTTCTTGGATTGAGTACAGCTATGCCCACTACGAACAAAAACGCGAAGACGTAAACGTTCAGAACGGCACCAAAGGCTAATCACCGATTCGCAGATAAAACGGGCGTAGAAGAGCGCTACGCCCATGCAGAATCGGCCCAAAAGAATTACAAAAAACTGGAACTATAAAAACAATGAACAATGTCATTTTTAGCCAAAAGCTAGTCGACATGGCGCAAAACGTCGTCGACGGCTGCATGGGCGATGCCGATCCGGCGTGTCAAACAGCTTGTCCAATGCACACTGATGTTAAGCAGTACGTGCGTCTGGCAGGTGAAGGTAAATATCAGGAAGCGTTGGACGTTATTCGCGGCAAACTTTTCCTTCCTCAAACACTGGGTCGCATTTGTGCGCACCCATGTGAAGCGGCGTGTCGCCGTCAGACCGAATACGGTCAAGCAATCAGCGTTGCGGGTATCAAACGCTTTGTTGCTGAGAAAATGGATAACCAAGAAAACTGGGATCTGGCTATTCTGAACCCAACTGGCAAGAAAATCGCGATCGTGGGTGCAGGCCCTGCGGGTGCTCAAGCTGCAATCGAGCTGCGCCGCAAAGGTCACGAGGTTACCATTTTCGAAAAGCTGGACGTTTACGGCGGCATGATGCGTGTCGGTATCCCTGAGTACCGTCTACCACGCAACGTGATCGATTTTGAATACAGCTACCTGAACTTGCTGGGTATTGAAACCAAGTTCGGCGTAGAAATCGGTAAAGACATTTCTTTCGAAGAACTGCGTAACACTCACGATGCTGTCGTACTGGCGCACGGTGCACACGTAGGTTCAATCATTCCTCTTCCAGGTCACAAAGCAGATGGCGTGTTCTCTGCGGTTGAGTACCTGAAAGAAATCTCTGAAACCCGCGCGTTCCCGCGTGCAGGTAAGCGTGTCATGGTCATCGGCGGCGGTGACGTTGCGATGGACTGTGCACGTTCTTCATGGCGTATCGGTTGTGACGAAGTTTACCAGTGTTCACTGGAGTCAATGGAAAACCTGCCAGCTAGCCATGTAGAAATCGAAGAATCACTGGAAGAAGAAGTGGTATTCAACGCAGGTTGGGGCCCAGTGTCTATCGAAGAAAAAGACGGCAAAGTGGTGTCAATCACCCTGAAGCGCGTTCTGTCTATCTTCGATGAGAACGGTAATTTCTCTCCAAGCTACAGCGACGAAACGCGCACCATTGAAGTGGATACCGTGGTATTCGCGACAGGTCAGATCGTTGCAGACATCACTGGTGGTGCGCTAGAGCAAACCCGCGGTGGTCGTTACGTTGTAGACAAAAACACCCTGGCAACGTCGATGGAAGGCGTGTACGTAGCGGGTGACGCGGCTGGCGGTAACATTGTTATCGAAGCAATGGCTCTGGGCCGTAAAGCGGCAATGAGCATCGAGCGTCAATTCGCAGGTCGTCCTTTGGATGAAGGCCGCGATTTCGTTGAAGAGTACAGCTACAAGTCTCGTCTGGACATTCCACTGCCAAAAGGCACCACAGACGTTCCTCGCTTGCACGGTGAGCTGCGTGATGCAGAAGTGCGTAAACGCGACTTCGCGCAAGTAGACCTTGGCTTCACTCAAGAGCAAATCAAGCAAGAATCAGCGCGCTGCCTGCAGTGTACCTGCAAGCTGTGTATGAAAGAGTGCATCATGATGAACGACTTCGGCGACTGTCCGAAGACCCTGTTCGGTGACTTTGTGAACAACAAAGAGATGGATCCGCTGCTGGCTTACTCATGTAACGCTTGTGACCAGTGCACCATCGTTTGTCCGAAAGATTACCCAATGAAGGATATCTTCCTGGGTGCGCGTATCGACTTTGTTAACGCCAACAACGGTGAATCACCAATGAAAGGCCACAAAGCAATCAACATGCACCAGAAACTGGGCTTCTCTAAGTTCTTCACTATGCTAAACGCGCGGTAACCAAATAATGAGCAACAAAGTATTCATGCCAGGCTGTAGCCTGCCATCTTATTCGCCAGAAGGTGTGGCGGCGATTGCACAACACCTGAAAAACGTTTTCCCAGAAATGGGAGCAGTACAAAAGTGCTGTGGTAAGCCTACCGCTGCGATTGGCCAGTACGACAAGTTCAAAGAGCGTTACGGCCAGCTTCAAGCTGACTTCGACAAGCTAGAAGCTGAGGAAGTTATCGTGGCGTGCCAAAGCTGCTACGGCATGATCAAGAAATCTGGTGGCACGCAAAAGCCTGTTTCTCTGTGGAAACTGCTGCCAGAAATCGGTCTGCCACCTGAGCTGGTAGGTAAAGCAAAAGACAGTGATGTGGTTTTCACCATTCACGATTCTTGCTCAACCCGTTACGAGCGTGAACTGCAAGACGGTATCCGTTGGATCCTGAACGAACTGGGCTACAAAACGGCTGAACCTGAGCACACTCGTGAAAACACACGCTGCTGTGGTTTCGGTGGCATGGTTGTTCCTGCAAACCCAGGTGTTGCTACCCGTGTTGTTCAGCGTCGCGTTGATGAATTCGAAACTGACTTTGTTGTTGTTTACTGCTCGGCATGTCGCGCATCCATGATGGGTGTGGGCACTAAGTCTTGGCACATTCTGGATCTGGTCTTCGGCCCTGTTGTTATGCAAAACAGCGAGCACCAGTGAACGTGTTGGCTAGCCCTGCGAAAGCGTGGTTCAACCGCTACAAGTCAAAAGCTGGCCTGATCAAGTGCATGTCAGTGTGATTTAAAGAAGTCGCTGAGCGGAAAACTCATACGCACTATGACTGAGCCGCGGTTGTCTCCCGTGGCTCACCTCAGCGCGCTTCTTTACCCCTTTAGCGAAGGCTAACGGGAAGAAAGAATTTCAAAACTTTTCAGGAAATCATCATGAAATTTCTAAAAATCGGTATCGGGCTACTGGTCGTAGCGTTGGCTCTGTTCGCGGCAAAACAATCTGGCATTCTTGAAATCATTACTGATATCAAGAGCCTGCAAGAGTGGATCGCAAGCTTCGGCGCGCTAGGTTACATCGTATTCGTCGCGGCATTCGTGTTTGCGTGTGTGTTCCTGCTGCCAGGTAGTGCGTTCACTATCGTTGCGGGTATCGTGTTCGGCCCAATCAAGGGCGGTTTGTTGGCACTGTTCTCAGCAACACTGGGCGCAGTTGTCGCATTCGTCGTTGCACGCTTCTTGCTGCGTAACACCATCATGAACAAGTTTGGTGACAACCCAATCTTCAAGAAAATCGATGACGGCGTAGCGAAAAACGGCACAAGCTTCCTGATCCTGACGCGCTTGGTTCCAGTGTTCCCATTCAGCCTGCAAAACTACGCGTACGGTCTGACTAGCCTGAACCTAGGTACTTACGCGCTGGTTTCTCTGATCACTATGGCACCGGGTGCGTTCATCTTTGCTTACATGGCGGGTGACATCGCAACGAACGGCGTATCAGCAATGCTGCTGGTGAAGTTCGCGGTAGCGGGTCTGATTCTGTTTGGTATGTCACTGATCCCGAAATACATTGCTAAGAAAAAAGGCATTGATATGGCAGAACTGGCGAAATAACTTGCGCTGGATTCTGAAGTGAATATTGTATCGTCCCTTGCCAAAAGTAAGGGGCGATTTTCGCGTTTCGGGGGACCGGAAAAGTGCTCTGCTGGGAAAGCGAGAAACTTCAACGGAAATGCACAAAACACATAAGAATAATGCGCTATGAAAAAACTGATTTCTGCGATGGCGATGCTGACGGCATCTTTTTCTGCCATGGCAACGGAGCCAGCCAACTGGCAACAGGTTGAGGCAGATGCCGAAGGCCAGCACGTCTATTTCCACGCTTGGGGTGGTAGCCAAGAAATTAACCGCTACATCCACTGGGCGAAAAAGGAGCTTCAACGTCGTTACGATGTCACGCTTCATCACGTTAAAGTCACCGACATTTCTGAAACCACCACGCGCTTGATTGCGGAAAAAGCAGCAGGCAAGGAAGAGGGTGGTAGCGTTGATCTGATTTGGATTAACGGTGAAAACTTCAAATCGCTCAAAGACAACAAGATGTTGTTTGGGCCGTTCGCTGACGCCTTGCCAAACTGGCAGTATGTGGACACTAACTTACCGGTCACTGTCGACTTTTCAGAACCGACTGAAGGCCTAGAAGCACCTTGGGGTATGAGCCAGCTGGTGTTCATCCACGACACTAAAGAACTGCCTAATCCGCCACGTACCTACGCGGACATGCTGAACTACGCCAAGGTGAACCCAAATCGCCTGACGTATCCGCGTCCACCGGAGTTTCATGGTACAAGCTTCCTGAAATCATTATTGATTGAGCTTTCTCAAAACGATCCTCGCCTACAACAGCCCGTATCTGAATCAGATTACGCGGCTGTCACGAAACCACTTTGGGACTACCTTAACGAGTTCCACACCGTGGCGTGGCGTGGCGGTAAACAGTTTCCATCGGGCACGGCTGAAACACTGCAACTGCTAGACGATGGTCAAATCGATTTAGCCATTACCTTCAACCCGAATGCAGTTTACGCAGCACATGCTTCAGGCAATTTGGCGGAATCAACGGTTGCGTATGCGATGGATTCAGGTGCCTTGTCGAACATTCACTACTTGGCTGTGCCTTGGAATGCAAACGCGAAAGCTGGCGCGTTAGTGGCTGCTAACTTCTTGCTGAGTCCAGAAGCGCAGTCGCGCAAAGGCAATATCGATATTTGGGGCGACCCGTCTGTGCTGAAGTCTGCGCATCTGTCTGGCTCGGCAGCGGAGAACAAACCGTTTAAATCGGTACAGGAAACGCATCCAAGCTGGCAAAACGCCATTGAGAAAGAATGGTTGCAACGCTATGGAAGCTAATCGTTGATGTTACGCGCGTTTTATCTCGTCATCATTCTGTGTTGTGTTTTACCGACGGCGTTTGGCTTAGCCGGCGTCGCGGTTTCGTCCCTTGGTTACATACCACCACTTGAGATGCATTCAGTGACCCTGAGTGGTTTCGCCATGGTGTTTTCGTGGGAAGGTGTGTGGCAGTCCATCGGAATGACGGTGTACTCCGCCATTGCGAGTACCTATCTGGCTTGTTTGATCACCTTTGCCATCTTGCAAGCAAGTTGGGGCACGCGTTTTTGGCGAAGCATTGAAGTCGCGTTATCGCCGTTACTTGCTGTACCTCACGTGGCATTTGCCATCGGTTTCGCTTTTCTGTTTGCACCAACAGGCGTTGGTGCAAGGTTGATAAGTTCAACCTTGGGTTATGACGCATCCGCGCAAGGTGTGGAAGACTTGGCACTTCTGGTAAAAGACCCTTACGCACTGGGCATGATCATCATGCTGGCTTTGAAAGAAGTGCCTTTTCTGATTCTGATGAGCATTTCTGTGCTCCAGCAAGTGAAGGTTAACCAAATCGAAAAGGTGAGTGCCTCGCTTGGCTATAACCGAGCGCAAGCGTGGTGGAAATGTGTGTTCCCGCAATGGCTGGCGAAACTGCGTTTTCCTATGCTGGCGGTCATGGCCTATGGCTTGTCCGTGGTGGATGTCGCACTGATTATTGGCCCAACCAACCCGCCAACGTTCGCGGTATTGGTATGGCAATGGTTCAACGACCCAGATCTGACGCTGCTACCTCGTGCCGCAGCCGGTGCTGTGGTGCTATTTGGCATCTCGCTAATGCTGATTGGCGTTGCCCGTCTTGTCGAGTGGGCAGTCACTAAAGGTGCGCGTACTTGGCAATATTCAGGCCGCTGTGGCATTGCGCTGCCGGGCAAGTCTGTCTTCACGGCCTTGGCGGTGCTGTCAGCTCTGATGATCCGATTATGTTCCTCTGGAGCGTCGCACAGCGTTGGCGTTTCCCCGATTTGCTACCAAGTCGCTATAGCCTGCGATTCTGGGAGTACGAGTGGACATCAATTCTAAGCACGGTTCACCAGAGCCTAGCAATTGCACTGTTCTGCGCGACTATCGCGTTAGTGATGGCGTTGCTTGCACATGAGTACCGCATACGCCACCGTCTACAAGTACCGGGCTATGTGATTGCTGTACCCATGCTGATCCCACAGTTATCTGTGTTGTTCGGTATGCAAGTGGCGACGTTATACGTCAACGCTGATGCACATCACTTATGGGTATGTTGGGCGCATGTCTTCTTCGCGTTCCCGTATGTGTATTTGTCACTTGATGGTCCTTGGCGCAGCTACGATGAGCGCTTAACGCGCGCGGCACTGAGCTTAGGTAAGTCCCCACTTCGCGTATGGCTCAGTGTAAAAATGCCGATTTTGCTCCCTGCAATTGCCTTTGCATGGGCAATTGGTATCAGCGTGAGCTTGGCGCAGTATCTGCCAACGCTAATCCTCGGGGCAGGGCGCATCAGCACAATCACGACGGAAGCCGTGGCTTTGTCGAGTGGCTTCGACCGTCGTGTAACCGCTATATACGCAATTTGGCAGGCATTACTGCCGTTTATGTTCTTCTCGTTGGCGATTTTAATCAGTCACCTGCAAGTGAAATATCGTCGACTTTCCTCTCGGAGAAATATTCGCAATGAGCTTATGTCTCGAAAACCTCGCCATTCGTAAAGCGTCTGGCGAGGAGCTTTTCTCGTCACTCGATATGCGTGTGGAGAAGGGTGAAATCCTATGTCTGATGGGACCAAGCGGATGCGGAAAATCCACCTTGCTAGATGCAGTAGCAGGGCATTTGTCGGGTGAGTTTGCTTACACCGGGCGCATTCGCCTGAACGATGTGTATCTTGACGGCGTGCCGCCACACAAGCGTGAAGTCGGCATTTTGTTCCAAGATGATTTGTTGTTTCCGCACCTTTGCGTGTGGGAGAACTTGGCGTTTGCGCTACCTGACCACATTAAAGGCGCGGAGCGTCGCGAACGTGCGCTGCAAGCATTGAAAAATATCGCGTTGTCCAAGCTTGCGGATTCCTATCCCGATCAGATTTCTGGTGGCCAGCGCGCGCGCATCAGCTTAACGCGCATGTTACTGGCAAAACCCAAAGTCGCGTTGCTCGATGAGCCATTCAGTAAGCTAGATAAAACCCTGCGTACTCAATTTCGTGACTGGGTGGTAGAGCAGCTTAAAGAAGCCAACATTCCGGCTTTGATGGTTACTCACGATGTAGAAGATATTCCTCCAGGCAGTCAGCTTCTGACGTGGCCTTGGAACGCAGTACAAGAGGAAGCAGCAAATGTTGATAGTGTTGGCATTAAAGTGGTTCGTTGGCCTCTGTCGCAAACGGCCAAACTGGTAGACAGCTTTGGTATTACCGCCAATCAAACCACGGTAGCTGGCTTTCTAATTGGCTGTTTGTCTTTGCCGTCTCTGATGTTTCAGCAATACGAACTGGCTTTGGTGTTTATCCTGCTAAATCGTATGCTCGATGGGTTAGATGGCGCATTGGCGCGCATTCAAGGCGTGACAGATGCAGGCGGCTTTCTCGATATCAGTCTGGATTTCGTATTCTATTCGCTGGTGCCATTTGGCTTTATTTTGGCGAATCCAGAGCAGAATGCCGTTGCGGGCGCATTCCTGATCTTTTCTTTTATTGGCACAGGAAGCAGCTTCCTCGCATTCGCTATCATGGCGAGTAAGCAAGGTATCAATGACCCTGTTTACAAGAACAAGTCGCTGTATTACATGACAGGACTGACCGAAGGTTCAGAGACAATCCTTTGCTTTATCTTCATGTGTATCTTCCCGATATACTTTGTCGAGATTGCCTGTGTATTCGGGGCCATGTGTTGGTTTACGACATCGTCACGAATTTACAATGGTTATCAGACTTTGGCGCGAAGCATTATCAGCTAATCATTGCGTTGATAATGGTCGACCAATCTCAAAGCCCGCAGAAACAGCGGGCTTTGTCGTATCTGGCGTTCTGACTCTCTCCCGCGCTCTCACATCCACTAATCCGGTGACCCAATTCACACATTGATTCGCATGCGACTTTTGTCCAGTAAATGCTAGCTATTTCATCTGTTTGATTGCCAATGAAAGCAATAGGATAAGCCCATCCTAGTCAAACAAAAGTCGTGTTTATGAAAGTTGTTGCTATCACCGCTTGCCACACAGGTATTGCGCACTGCTATATGGCGGCAGACCGCCTTATGGAAGCTGCACAAGTGCTTTCTATCCAAATTAAGGTAGAGACACAGGGTGCCATGGGCATTGAAAACAAAATCTCCAAAAGAGAGTTTGATGAAGCCGACCACATCTTGTTAGCAACTGAAATCACGCCCTCTGAGAGTGACCGTTACGAAGGCAAAAACCTGACAATCGTCTCCGTACAAGATGCCCTCAATCACCCTATTGCATTACTAAAAAAATTTAAGTGAACACAATGAAAAAAGAAGTCGCATTTACCTGTGAGCTGCCAAACGGCATCCACGCTCGCCCTGCAAATCATCTGGAAGCGGTGTGTAGCCAATTTAAAAGTGACATTACGCTGAAAAACCTGCGTAACGGCAACCAAGGCTCTGCAAAGAGCGTGCTGTCACTGGTGGGCACAGATACGCTGCTGGATGACCCATGCTCTCTGATCATCGAAGGTGATGATGCAGAACAAGCGTTTGAAACGCTGGCAAAGTACATCCAAGAAGAATTCCCACACTGCGATGAAGAGCTGGTGGTGATGGAACAAGGTGACGTGTTGATGCCGCAATCTCTGATGCGTCACAACCCAACGCTGATCCACGCAAAGCGTCTTTCTGCGGGCATCGCAAAAGGCAAACTGGTTCGCTACACAGACGTTGAACTATCGGTGTTCGACGGTGAAGAAGCGTCAATGAGCTTTGCGGATGCGAAACAAGCCGTCACAGAGTCTCTGCTAGCAAAAGCTGAAACTGCGAATGGTCAGGAAAAAGAAATCATCAATGCACATCTGGGCATCTTGAAAGATGATGCGCTGAATGACCAAGTTAACGCGATGGTAAAACAAGGTGACTCACTGGCGCGTGCAATCCTGAAAACCGTTGCTGCAATCACTGACACACTGCTCCAGTCATCGTCTGACTACCTGAAAGAGCGTGTACTGGACATCAAAGACATCGCACTTCAGTTGTTGATTACATCGCACCCACACCTGAATGTATTGACCGAATTTACCCTGTCAGAACCATCAGTGGTGATCGCCAATGATCTGACGCCAAGCCAATTTTTGGGCTTGGATCGTGCGTACCTGAAAGGTTTGATCCTGACACAAGCAGGGTCGACTTCGCACACTGTGATTCTGGCGCGCGCGTTCAACATTCCCGCTGTATCTGGCGTTGCAATTGAGCAATGTGCCTCGCAAGAAGGCGAAACCATTTATGTCGATGGTGGTTTGGGTGTTGTTGCAGTTGAAACATCAGAATCCGTAGCGGCTTACTTTGAACGTGCAATTTGGCTGGCTGATAAGAAAGCCCAAGTTGAAGGTGAGTTTGTTCATCAAGCCGCCCAAACCAAAGACGGCAAAGGAATTGAAATCGCAGCAAACATTGCGTGTACTGTAGAAGCAGAGCCAGCGTTTGCTAAAGGTGCTGAAGGCATCGGTCTATTCCGTACAGAAATGCTGTTTATGGACCGCGCTACCGCACCTGATGAAGACGAGCAATTTAACGCTTACAAAGCTGTTCTAGAAGCAGCGGAAGGTAAGCCAGTGATTATCCGTACCATGGATATCGGTGGTGACAAGCCAATTGATTACCTGAACCTGCCGCACGAGCACAACCCGTTCCTAGGCTACCGTGCGGTGCGTATCTACCCGCAATTCCTTGCGCTGTTCCATACACAAATCCGTGCGATATTGCGTGCAGCACCGTTCGGTCACACCAAAGTGATGATCCCGATGATCCAAAGCATCGAAGAGATCCGCTGGGTGAAAGAGCAGATTGCTACGGTGAAAGCGGTAATGGATAGCGAAGGCGTTTCTTACGGTGAGATTGAACTTGGCATCATGGTGGAAATCCCATCTGTTGCATTCATCATGGATCAGTTCTGTAAAGAAGTGGACTTCTTCAGTATTGGCTCGAACGACATGACTCAATACCTGCTGGCAGTAGACCGCGACAACGACAACGTTGCCAAGCTTTACAACAGCCTCGCACCATCATTCCTTCGTCTGCTAGATGCGGTCGTGAAGGGTGCACACGCCAATGACAAATGGGTTGGCCTGTGTGGTGAACTGGGTGCAAATAAGAAAGTCCTGCCGCTGCTGATTGGCGCGGGTCTGGATGAACTCAGTATGGCTGCACCAAGCATTGCACCAACCAAAGCGGCACTGCGTCAATTCGATAGCGCACAATGCCGTGAGTTGTTCGAGCAAGCGTGTAACTGCGCAACCATTGCAGACGTTGAAGCATTGCTTGACACGTTTAGCCGTGCGCAAGAAGACAAGCCACTGCTGGCGACAGAATGTGTACTGCTGGATTGCGATTTCAACAGCAAAGAAGAAGCGATTCAAACACTGGTGGGCAACCTTGGTATTCAGGGCCGTACACACTTGGTGAGCGAGTTGGAAGCGGATATTTGGGCTCGCGAAGAAGTGTTCTCAACCGGTCTTGGCAATGGTTTTGCGATTCCGCATACCAAGTCAGACAACATCACCCATTCTTCAATCTCTATCGCGCGTCTGAAAAAACCAGTGCGCTGGAGTGAAGATGAGGACAGTGATGCAGATTTCGTCATCATGCTGACTTTGAACAAAGACCAAGGCGATCAGCACATGCGCATCTTCTCAGGTCTGGCGCGTAAGCTTATCCACGAAAGCTTTAGAAACACGATAAAGAATATGGCAACAGAAGACGAAGTTATCGGCTTCCTGAAGTCAGAGCTTGCACTATAACAATTAGAATGTAATTCACACCATTTGCCGCTCCCCTACGAGCGGCTTTTTTGTGGGTGAGAGAGTATGGGAATATATAATTTGGATAGAAATCATTTTCGGACAATCAAACACTAGTAATTCATGAGTAATGTTAGGTATGGAAAATGAAAAAACCACTCTCATGGGAGAGTGGTTTTTTGCAATCACAATGTAAATTTCTACTGTGATAGCAATTTATAAGTATGCCTTCGCTGCTCGTACGGCCTCTTTAAGGTCTGGAATTGTAGTCAACTCCGGGACTCTTTGTGTGTAAACCACTTTGTTGGATTTATCAACAACAATAATACTTCGAGTTAACAAACCTAATTGCTCAATCTGAGAGCCTGTTTTCAAGCCAAACTGATGTTTTGATGAATCAGAAAGATATGTAATACCTTGTAGAGCATGATCTTTAATAAAACGCTGCTGAGCAAATGGTGTGTCAGCACTAATTGCGAAAAACTCAATACCATTCAATTCATCTTGGTTTTCTGAAAAATACTTGTTTAGGTCAATAGCTTGTTGAACACAAACTGGTGTGTCTACAGAGGTCAATACGCTATAAACCTTTACAGATTTATTATCCGAGCTAGTATCAAAAGGTTTTAATTCAGATGTTACCAATTGAATGGATGGAATATAATCACCAATCTTAATACCTTTTCCAGACAAGCTGAACTTATTTGCTTTTTCTAAAGTTACTATTTGGTTTTTGCCAAATTCAGCATTCAAATCTGTGGTTGGAAATTGTGCGAAAGCATTTGTTGAAATAATTAAGGATGCCAATAATAATTTACTTTTCATCTATTTCACCAATGCTTTTATTGCAGATTCATAATTTGGTTCATTTGTAATCTCTGATACTAACTCGCTGTGAGTTACTACACCATCTTTATTTACACAGACTATAGCTCGAGTCGTTAAACCTCTTAGAGCACCTTCTGGAATTGCTACTCCATATGCCTCTGCGAAATCTTCACTTCGGAAAGTTGATGCGTGTTGAACATTAGTGATACCTTCAATTTCACAGAAGCGCCCAACAGCAAAAGGTAAATCGGCTGAAACACATAAAACAGTTGTGTTTTCAAGCTTTGAAGCTTCTTCATTAAATCTCTTAACGCTAGCAGCACAGACTGGGGTGTCAATGCTAGGGAAGATATTAATTACTACGTTCTGACCTTTTAGTGATGAGAGTGTAAGATCGGATAAGTCCGAAGCTGTAAGAGAGAAGTTTTTAGCTTGCTCTCCTTCCATTGGAATCGAACCTAGAACTTTTACAGGGTTTCCTTGGAAAGTTACTTGTTTCATGTTTACCTCTCTATTTTAATCAGCTAGTTGGTTGTTAGAATAAGACAATGCTTTATTTTCAATGCTGTAATAATCAAAATTTATGTATGTGCTACGATGACAGTTACAAGTTTAATAAGCTTGGTGTCAGCCTTGCAAAGTTAATCTACCTAAATGTTTACTAATGACATTAATTAACAAGGAGGAATGTTTCTTTGGTTAAGGTTATGTTAACGTGATTCCGAAAATATCAACAACATGAATTGTGCAAATTATATTGAAATTAACGCAAATGAATCTCCTGTATGTATAAAATGCAAGATGGCAATGTCTAATGAATTTTACAGTATTGGTGAATCGAAGACAGCCAACACTATATTTTGATATTGATTTGTTTAAGTGCTTCTTCATGAGCATGCTAAAACAATGCGAGTGCGCGGCGCTCCAGTTAAAGACAAAAACTGAAAAAGTAGATTGCTCTGACGGTTACAGTACGTAAGTGTTTTGGGGTGCTCACTAAGCAAAGTATGCTGCGCCCTGCCCTGAAACGCTTTTAGTGCAGATCTTTGCCTCTTTCCACTTATCAAGCTTCAATGTAACTTTGAAAGTTTGTGATGCTTGCAAAAAAATTTACAGGGTAAAAATCAGTAGTCGACAATGATAAATGAGCAAAGCGTGTTTCGAGTGGTCTAGTGAATTCCCGGAATTCGGCTTGGAAACGCTGACTCTAGCAACTAAACCTCTACTATGTTCTACCCCTGATAGTGATAAAATCCCCACATCAGATTTAACGAGAAACGCTATGTTTATCGAAGAAGCTGGTGCGATCCCCTTTTGCTTCTCTCGCGCGAGCGAATTGTCCCTGATTGATCAAGCCAAGCGCACTTATGGATATTTGCCTGCACTCAGCAGCGTAATCACCGATACTGGCACTTTTCAAAGTCGGGATAATGAAGAAGATTTGAACGCACTGCTTGCTTGTCTCGTTGAGGGGCGTGGTCGGGTTTTTATCTATTACGGCGGCTTTGTGGCGTTTGTGGATGACGAGCAAACGTTCATTACCCGAATGAACTGAAAATTATTCAGTAAGTGAAATCTGGGAATTGGCATTCCTAGCAGTGAATGGGATCCAAACGATCTAGAAACGAACGCTCTGGTTTGGACAGATGTAAACAACACCGCTCACGACGACTATTGAAAATTTTCTTGAGTGATACAGTTTGGTTTGAATAGCCCTTTTGGGGAAGGGGCTGTCAGCAGATTATGCCGCACCCAACCGATATCCACTCGGTGTCTTACCGGTTTTCTGTTTAAACACACGGCAGAAGTAATTCGTGTCTCTGAAGCCACAGCGGTGCGCGATTTCATCGACTTTGAAGTTGTACTTCTTGAGCATAAATTTGGCGCGATCGAGTCTCACGTAAGTCACGTAGTCTGCAAACTTCACTGACCCTTCTTGATTGAAAAGGCGTGATACGTGCGCTTGCGAGACACCAAAGCGGTTTGCGATAGATACACGCGTAATATCTTTGTGGAAGTTCTCTTGCACGTATATACACATGCTGCGGTAGAGTTTTTCTGAGCGGCTGGTTTTTTCTAACTGCGGGTGCTGAAGAAGCTCGCGACAGTAGAGGATAAGGGAGTTTGCGAGGTGTTCGCCCATGGCGGCGAAGCGTTGCTCTGTCGCTAAGCTGTTCATGGCATCGATAACGTGTTCCAAAGCCATGGAAGAGGGTAGAGGCATCGCGTGCTTAAACACATCGACATAGCCTTCACCGACCACATAATTGACAAAGCTGAAGCCCACTTGGTTCTTCCCAAACAAGATTGAAAGCATCTTGCAGGAGTTTTCCCAAGTGGGTTTGCTCCAAGCATTTGACGGGATGTAGACCATGTCATTCTGGTTGAGTGACAGTCTTTCATCACCTTGGTTTGCGTCCACGACCAGATCATATTTCCCCTCAAGAATGATTTCCAAGCGGTTAAAGTTCACCTGATACGCACCTTCTGGCGGCGTGTTTTCGCTGCTGCAGATGCGCACAAGAGAACCTTGGAATGCATTCAATGAGTCGGAAATATGCTGGTACATGGTGTTGCCCTGACGTTGTTTTTATTATTTGTAAAAGCGAGAAAATGAGTAATAAAGGTGTTCACTTTTTCAATCTGTCTCTTTCGACAGGCTAGTGGGATGTTCGTCACTGGAATAAAAGAATGCGGGGTGGATTATTGTTGCCACCCCGCATGACTATTTTCTTAAGCTTGCGCTAACATCGCTTCTAATTTGCTCACGATTTCAGGCGCTTGTTTTGCTGCTTGTGTTACCGTTACACGAACGATTTTCTTGCCTGCAAAACGCTCTTCTTTCTTGATAGCGATATCTTTAGTCAGTACCACTACGTCTGCTGATTCGATGTCTGCCGCAGTCAGTTCATTTTCGATACCAATTGCGCCTTGAGTTTCAATCTTCGCTTCCCAACCTTTAGCACGAGCCGCGGTTTCCAGCGCTTCAGCTGCCATGTATGTGTGTGCTACACCAGATGGGCAAGACGTTACACCAATCAATTTCATAATCATTTACCTATGTATTTCTTAGTTGTGTCTTTATTCGTTAATCGAAGGACAGTTCCAGTTCTTCGGTTTGTGTTTGCTTTTCTTCTTCGCGCTCAGCCACTGGCTTCTTGAGTGCGTTGACAATCAGTGCGGTGGTTGCAGCACCAGCGATAACGGCGATGACATACATCATGCGGCCTTCAACCACCGGCAGAACAATCAGGCCACCCCAAGGTGCGTGGTTCAGAACACCTGCTAGGAACGCAACAACGTTACCTACGATACCGCCTGCTACGATTGCAGGGATTACACGTGCTGGGTCATTCGCTGCGAATGGGATTGCACCTTCAGTGATACCGATACAGCCCATGATTGCTGCTGCTTTACCTGCTTCTTTCTCTTCTGGAGAGTATTTCTTAGGAGCCAGGAACGTTGCCAGAGCCATACCCAGTGGTGGAACACAGATTGCTACACCCACACCGCCCATCAGCCAAGCTGAGTGCCAACTTGAGTTTGTGCGAACAGAGTTGCTACTTTGTTGATTGGACCACCCATATCGAATGCAGTCATACCACCTAGGATTGCACCCAGAACCGCTTTAGACGCGCCCGCCATTGATTGCAGACCTTCGTTCATGAACAGCATGAAAGAAGCGATAGGTTGACCGATTACCCAAACAACCAGTGCAGATACGATGAAAGTACCGCCGATTGGAATGATGAAGTAGGTTGAAAGCGCTTTAAGCTTGTTAGAAAGAGGGATGCGCTTCAGTTGCAGTACCACATAACCTGCGATGAAACCGACGACGATTGCGCCAAGGAAACCCGCTTGAACTTGGTTAGCAAGGTAAGCACCAATCATACCTGGCGCCAGTGCTGGACGGTCAGCGATTGAGTAAGCAATGTAGCCACCCAGAACAGGAACGAACAGGGTGAAACCCGCGATACCCATGTCCCAAATACCTTCAAGGAATACACCTTCTGGTACCGCACCTTTACCGCCAAGCATGACCGACAGTGCCAGAAGAACACCACCTGCAACAACGAATGGCAACATGTGGCTGGTGCCGGTGAGGAGGTGTCGTTTGAGTTCCGCTATGTTCGTTTTCATAAGAGACCTTTTGTTTAACGTTTTGGAATTTATAAGGTTTTTTGACCTCGTTGTTTATGAGCAGATTATGCGCCGGGTGCGATGCCAAAGATATTGGACAAATAAGCCTTTACTGGAGAAATGTTGCATGTTCCATTGAACGAGAAGGCAATCACACAACGGGGTCTATTTGTGAATTGGGTTGGGTTTTCATGGGCTACATGCGGGGAATTACGTGATGTTAGATACAAAAAAGCACCCTTAGGTGCCTTTTTTACAGTTAATGCCCAATTTCAGTATTCGACGGTGTGAACCACTTTTTGAAGTAAATCCACCAACTGCGCTTTTTCTTTTTCGTTTAAAGAAGATAAAAGGGCTGCATTTATGTCGATAGGCAGGTGCGATACCAGTGCCTCGAGATCTTTCCCTTTTTTAGTCAGGAAAATGCGGTAGTTTCGACGACTGTCCGGGTCAGCGCGTCGCTCAACCAATTCGAGCTTTTCAAGTTTGTCGAGAGTACGCGTGGTTGTAGAACTTTCGACTTTTGCTTTTTTCGCAATCTCACGCTGCGTAACGCCTTCTTCTTCCCAAAGACACATCATGGTTGGCCAGAGTGCGATGGTAAGGCCATGCTTTTTTAACTCGGTATCGAGCTGTTTTTCCGCTTGGCCAGCAACCACGTTTATTAGCCAGCCAAAGCTTGATTGGCGATCAAATTCGCTCACAAGAAATCTCTTTTATGCTTGTAAATTCAGCAGGAAGCCCATTGCTCCGCCTACCATGCCCAACAGTATAACAGCACGAATATTTGATCTGAAAATGATACTGACGTTATCCATAACCGAAGCATGTTTTCCGGTAAGCATGGCTTTTACCAAGGATTTCCCTTTCATCTTATATACAGCGATTGCACCGACATGAAGGACAACGCTCGCTACCAGTAGGTAAGCCAGCCACACATGCAGCGTAACCAGTAAATCAAAATCGTAGAGAATGCTGTTGTCACTGATCAACGGGTCGAAAAATCCGGCCAACGACATACCGATAAAACACTGAGTGACTAACAGGCTTAATAGCAGCACTACCATCCAACCGCCAGCAGGGTTATGGCCTACGCCGTCATGAGGTTGGTTCCCTTTCAAGTAGCGAATGACGGTTTTCGGTGAGCGGATAAATTTCTTGAATCGGCTGGTGTCACTTCCTGCGACACCCCAAGCAATGCGCCACGCAACGAGAACGGCCAATCCAATTCCCAATAATTCATGTGGCCCGTTGCCGCTAAAACCACTTGCCGCGAGCAAAGTAAATAGCAGTGCCTGTAGCCAGTGATAGAGGCGTGTTGGGAGGTCCCAAATTTTCATTGTTTAGTCTCTGTCAAAATGCGTTGACGATAATTTACATAACAATTGTTGCATACGCAATGGTTGTTATGTAAATTGTGCTTCGAAAGGTGGTTGGAGACGTAATGAGGAAGCCACTTACGTGCGGGCTATTTGAGCGATATAGAAACACGAATGCGCAACCGAGGCCACTATTCACCATTACAAAGATGAAACGAAATGTTTCCATAAGAGAGAGTTAAGTCAATGAACAGCCTGATAAAAACCACATCTTTTGTGTCACTGAGTGTCGCAGCCCTTCTATCAGTCAGTGCTGCAACGGCATCGGATTTCTCGTCACAGGTTGATGCTCGGCAGAGCAGCTTTTTGTCGATGGCAGACAACCTTCGACAAATGAAAAAGCTGGAGGATGGGAGCGATAGCGATTGGGAGCAAATCAAAACCTTGGCGTTAGAAAACGCCAAAATCATGTCCGAATTACCTGTGATGTTTCCAGAAGGCAGTGCACAAGGAAGTAAAAGTAAAGACGCGGTATGGAGTAAGTGGGACAAATTTGAATCTGGTTTGGTTTCTCTCGGTGGAGAGTTTGATGTCATGGCCTTAGCTGCAGACGAGCAAAATGCGAAAGCACTAAAGTCAGCGATGAAAACAGCTGACCGAAGCTGCAAAAGCTGTCATCGCGCCTTTCGCGCTAAGTGGTAATGAGGAGTAACGAATCATGAAACGAAACATTTTGGTCAATGTGCACCGTGGTGTGGGCGCATTAGCGTTTGTCACCATCGCGTGTTTTTTCAGTTCAACATTGATTGCGGAACTATGGGGAACACCCGCACAGATCACCGCGGTGAAAACGGCGATCTTGTACATCATCCCTATGCTGATGCTGTCAATGATGGCGACGGGCGCGACGGGTAACAAACTCTATCCCAATAAAGGGAAGGGAGTGATGGCAGCAAAGCAACTGCGAATGAAAGTCGCTGCCATGAATGGCTTGTTGGTGATGTTGCCGTCGGCGATTTACCTGTATGTCAAAGCATCATCAGGGGTATTTGATGGTTACTTTTGGACTGTCCAAGGTATTGAGCTTGTTGGCGGCGCACTGAACTTGACCATGATTGGTCTAAACATTCGCGCTGGCTTGTCATTAAAGCGCAAAAAGAAACCGGCAGGGGCGCAGCCTGCATAACCGCATGGCGTACATATAACTCTGTGCTTACAAGCGGTAGGCACCCACAGGGAGTGGAAAATAAAAAAGAACGACGGCGAGAGCCAAGGTTAAAACGAATAAGCGAGTCCACTATGAACAAAAAATTCTTTTCTATGCTTGCGGCCCTGTCACTGTTAGCTGTCTCTGGTTTGGCAAACGCCACCGCTTACGGTGTCAGTGTAGGTTGGAATACTCAAGAACCACAGCCAATCATGGATATGATGAAAACGCAAAAAGCTGAGTTTGCCGAATATGTCCGCGAAGGGTTTATCCGCGACATGTATATTGAAAACAGCACTGTAGGTGGCGTGGAACTGCCAATCATCAAATTTGTGATGGATGGAAATAGCGAGCAAGACGTGCGTGACAAACTCGGTGCTTTGCCATTCCAAAAGAGAGGGCTAGTGGTGATCACTGACATTCGTCCATTGGGCGAAAAATGGCTGAATACAGAGCAAACACAACGTAACTTTTCACTAGAACTGACGTGGAAAGGCGGCTTCGACCCACTGGAAATGGACATGATCTTGTCAAAAGATCTACAAAAAGTGATTGAGCTGAACAACAAAGGTGAAGTGACCTCGGCATACCTCGACGTTCAAGAGTTCGACAACGGATTGAAAAAGCCGATTTACCACATCGCGTTACGTGCACCAAACGCAGAATCCGCACGAGAAATGGCGAAGCAATTTGAAGCCGTCAGCAAAGGCTATGCAGACGTCAACCTGATGTACTTAGGTAACCAAGTGAGCTTGAGCGACATCGCTGCGGGCTAACCATAAATAAACGCACCATAGTTCTTTGCTTATGGTGCGTTTTTCTGTGTCAGAACCGCTATGTGTTCATGGATGTGGGTTGATACAAACTCAAAAAAAGCATGCACTCGCGCGCTTCGACGCAGATTGGGGTGCGCTAGAAGCCAAAGCTGCCCATCATAGCGAGTGTCGGGTGCTGTTATCCTCACTAGCTCGTCGTTTTGTTCACCTAAATAACAGGGTAGGGCAGCGATACCTAGTCCTGCTCTCACGAGTTCAAAAACACCCATCATTGAGTTTGCGACCGTAATTTGTGCATTTTGCGGCATGGCGTTTTTGGTGATTTTACTCATTGGAGATTGGTACAAATCGTCGGTTAGACAAATCCAACGTTCCTTCGCGTCATTCTCTTTGAGGGAGGAGTAATACGCGCGGTGAGCATAAACTGCATAGGAGATGGGCAGCAAAGCGCGACCGACAAAATGCTCGGGCGGGTTGCTGGTGGGGCGAAGTGCAATATCTGCGTCGTGCTGCATTAAATCGAATGACCGTACTTCCGACACTAACCTCAACTCAACGTCAGGGTGTTGCGTCTGAAACTGCCGCATTAATGGCGTTAACCAATAGAGAACAGAGTCTGTTGTCGTGACCGTGAGAACGCCTTCAAGCCTTAAGTCTTCGCCGCACAGTTGGCTCTCAATCTCGTTTAAATCGTTTCTGAGCGTTTTTGCTTTCTCATAAAAATACTCGCCAGCAGAGGTCATGACATAACCTCGACTCAACCTTTGAAATAAACGCACAGCGAGTTTTTCCTCGACCGCTTCAATGCGGCGAAAGACAGTGGAATGGTTAACTTGCAAGGTGCGAGCGGCACCTGAAAGACTACCGGTGTCGCAGACTGCGAGGACAAAAGGAATATCACTCCAATCTATCTTCTGTGCTTTCATGCAAGCTCCTTTTGCATTTTTTGCCAATTCCTTTTCAAAGATTGCTCATATTACTCTGTTGGGCAAGCAGCATAAGGAGAGCGAACATGAATAACAGCCTGAACCTACCTATCCGACGTGGTGAGAAGCCTCAAACAACCAGCCGTTTACCTCATTCCCAATTGACGCAACATGGGCCTGACGAAGTGATTGATAAACTGCATGCTTGGGCGTTCTCACTGCCCAATATTAACAATGAGCACAGCGGCATTTCCGTGCCCGGTGCGAGAGCGATGGTGTTACACGCGTCGTGCAAGTGTAATCACGAGGCCTTTATGGTTGGCAGAGAGTTCGCACACATTCATCCGCACCCAGATAACGGCAGTCTGCATGTGAAGTTACCTGCTTCAGAAGCAGCAGAAGTTGTTAGAAAAGGGTGGGGAGAAGACCATTACCTTGTCACGCAGGGGCATTACCCCAAAGGGTTGATTATGGTTTTTTCACCGCGTGATGACGACGAGTTGGATGTGGTGAAAACGATTGTTGAGCGGTCGTATCAATTTGCGTTGGACGCATAGCGCATTTGTCTAATTGGTGGAGAATATTCGGCGGCAAGTTGGCTTTCGCAAAATATGTGAGCATGAATGGATTTGAAAAGTACTTGCCGTCGTTGTGCACTACAAGGCTAGATTGTCGCCGCAACATTCTGAAATTCTGTATGAAATCACATGAGCATTGCGTGGTGACTGGATACTATCTAATGGTTGATTTCTATCCGTAAACGGAGATCTGCCAGTGCGCCAGCTAACCCTATTTTCAGTTGTGTTGAGCTTCTTGTTTGCAACGATGAGTTATGCAAACGAATCGAGGTTGCAGTACTTCAAAATCGATGCGCCATCGCTTGCTGGAAACAAGCTCAATACACCCACCGAACAGTTTCTCTACGTTTATCTTCCGCCCAGTTACTTTACCTCTGATAAAGCATACCCGGTTGTTTACTACCTTCATGGGTTCGGTGGCGGCGCAATGGAAGCCCGCGCGATTTCAGGGTCAACATTGGATAAGTTTTCTGCCAAACACCAGTTTCAAGAGATGATCATTGTCGGCGTGAATGGTTCTAATCAGTTCGGCGGAGGCTTTTTTGTAAACTCTCCGGTTTCGGGGAACTGGGAAGACTTTGTTACGTCGGATGTGCTGAGCTATGTTGACAGCAACTTCCGCACTATGCCTTCTGCTGAGAATCGTGGGATTGTCGGGTTCTCGATGGGCGGTTTTGGCGCAGTCAATATTGCATTACGTCACCCTGATAAGTTCCAGCACCTCTTCGCATTGAGTCCGGGACTGTTCGACCAGAATGGTTTAATCGCTGCAGTTAATCAGTGGCAGCAGCAAAACTGGACGGCAGTATTAAACGCCTATGCTGCTGCGTTCTCGCCAAACGCAGACGGTTCAGAAGGGAACTGGTGGTATGCGTGGAACCCGAATGATCCTGTCATTGTTGAACAGTGGGAAGCAGGGTACGGACAAGTTGAAGAGAAGGTGGATGCTTACCTTCAGAAAACGCAGCGACTGGCTAATATCCATGTTGAATATGGCAGTGACGATGAATTCCCTTGGATCCCCGAAGGGAGTCAATATCTTGTAGCAACGCTTAAAGGCAAAGGGGTAGACGTCTCGGAACATGACCACGGTGGTGGACATGTTATCTCTTTTCGTCAGGCGGAAAGTATCATTCGATACTTTGCAGAGGCTTTCTGATCAATTTACCGTTTCTCGAACCAACAAAAACAGCACCACGAGGTGCTGTTTTTGTAGATACAGTTATTTCGACAGTTCAGCTGCGGTATCGACAAAGATACCTTGAATGTCTTTCGCTTCGCGCTCTGTTTGACCGCCGTGCTTCAAAAATGCAGCGATAATGTTCGCCGTTTTTTGTTCTTTGGCGCGCTCCAAGAAGTAACGCAATTCTAGCTCTGCACCTGTCTCTTCATTGACGATGGAGGTTTGGATGATGTCTTTGTACATCACGATATCGCGCACTTCGAGTGAAGAAATCACAGATATAACCGTTTCCAAAAACGCGTCCATCTCTGATTGTGGTACGAACTGAGTAATGATGTTGCGAGCTTCCGCTTCCTGAGCGGTAAAGTCGTTACCAAGCAGCAGTGCTTGAAGTGCTTTGTTTTTGCCCATTCTTCGAGCAAATTGGACTGCTCCTTGACCGCCTGTTGGAATGTTCACGTGAATTTCAGGTTGAGCAAACGCCGCGTTTTCTGTGCCATACGCTAGGTCACATGCCATCACAAACTCATTACCACCGCCACGGGCCACGCCATCCACCGCAGCGATAGAGACTTGTTTCATCGCTTTGATGTTCGCAATCATGTGATTGAATTCGATAGAGGCAGATTGACCACCTTGCGTGCCATTAATTACGTTCAAGTCCAAATGTGCGAGGAAAAACGATTCGTGCGCTGATTTGAATACCACCACTTTCGTGTCGCGATCATCTTCTAGCGACAACACAAATGCGTTGATTTCATTAATAAGATCGATGGTTAGCACGTTAACTGGCGCGTTGTTGATAGTGACGGTTGCAATGCCGTTGTTCTTTTCGATGTTGAGCTTTGTCATAGCCGTTTCCTCTGAATGTTAGGGAGAAGCGCGTTTGCGTTTCATGTGGCTACTTTAAAACTGTGATAGGGTTAGAAAAATAATCATATTGGCATCATATTGGTGCCCAAATGGCAACAAAGGTTACTTATGGACTTTCCAAGTCGCCTCCTCCTGCTGTTAGAAGTGGTTGAGCTGGGCTCGTTTACCAAAGTGTCTGAGCAGAAAAACGTCGATCGCTCTGTTATTTCAAAACACATTTCGCGTCTAGAAGATGAGCTCGGGGTGCGTTTGTTGAACCGAACGACACGCTCCTTGTCTTTGACAGCAGCGGGCAATGAAATGGTCAATCAGGCGCGACAGCTTCGTTCGCTTCTGAATGAAACAGAACGATTGGCGCAAAATTATCACGCAGAACCTCGCGGGCTTCTTCGCATTACAAGCTCTTCGATGTTCGGGCGGCAATACGTTCAGGACGCAATATGTGTTTTTCAACAATCCTACCCTGAGGTCGATTTTGAACTGAGGCTTGAAGACCGTGTCGTGGATATGGTGAAAGAAGGGTTCGACATTGGCTTTCGCATCGGCAAGCCGAAGAACTCTAGCTTGATAACGCGAAAGATTGCCCGAAGTCGTGTGCTGATTGTTGCTGCACCTTCGTTTATTGAAAAACATGGTGAGGTGACAACGCTAGCACAATTGGAATCGCTACCTGCGACGATTTATACCGGACCGGGGTTGATGATCGATAAGTTTGGATACCGAGATGCTGACGGACAGCTACAGCATTTCCAATTGAATGGCAGTTACAAGGTCAATGATGTGGAAATGGTGGTAAAGAGTGTCGTTGCCGGTAACACCTTGGCCGTTGTCACGGCGCAAATGATTCAAAACGAAATCTTAGAGGGCAAACTCGTGCCAATTATGACGCACTTAGCGCTTGAAGACTTCGGCACGTTTTACGCTGTTTACCCTCACAGAGATGCGCCGATAAAAACCAAGCTCTTTATCGACACATTGAAAGCGGTTGTCGGAGAGGAAACGCCAATATGGGAGAAGAATATCCCTGGGTTTGAAACGTTATATCAAGGCTAGTTTGAAGTGCTCAAGGCCCCAGCGGGGTTCACTTCGCAGTTAAACTGCTGACCATCTTTTCCAGTACATTCTGGAACACCTTCATTTCGTCTTCTGACACGTCGCTTGTGATCTGCTGCCACATCTTTTTATCGATGTCAGATATCTTAACGAGGATTGCCTGACCACTTTCCGTCACGCGTAAGCATTGGCTGCGTTTGTCTTCAGGGTTAGGTTCCTTCAAAACCAAGCCAGCGTGTAATAATGTGTTCAGAAGGCGGGTTACTTGTGCCTTATCTCTGTCTAACGCGTTTGCGATATCTACCGCGGTACAGTGTGGTTTGTGCGCAATGATCTTCAACACGCGCACGTTCATCGGGGCAATACCCAAGTCCAAATTCTCAATATTTTCTTGGACGTTACGCTTCAAGCTATGAACCAATTTGAACAGTGTGTCTGGTGCTTTGGTGGCAGACATAAGCGATGACCTTTAGAAATGTAGTTGACAATATCAACCAAATAATTATAGTTGATATTGTCAACTTAATTGATGGCGGTTGCAAGCCTGAAAGATGAACCTGTCGTTGAGTTGAATTTGCGTGTGACCGCTGTACTCAAATATTAACGAGGTAAACCCTATGATCCCGAAGATTCAAAGAGAAAAGCAGTATCGCATTACGATTGAAGAAGTCGGTGTTGAACAGGGAGAGACGCTGCAATTTGACTATCAAGATCGTGAAAACGTGTTCAAGATTGTTGAAAAGCTCAAGCAGGGAAGTGGCTTAGAAGCAGATACCGCAACCAGAGTTGGTGTTGCGCTGCGCTTGCTGGGACCGGTGATGATGCACAACCGTAAGCATCCGCTGTTTTCAGATTTCATGCCGCACTTCAAAAGCTTCATGACGAATTTGAAGCGAAAAGTGAAAGAAAGCACGTCTGCGTAAGATCTCTTGCAGAAAACACTCGCACAACCACTTAGACATTCTAAACAGGCACCTTTGGCTAAGCACTAAAGGTGCTTTTTTATCCCCCAAAAGCCAAGATTCATCAGCACGAATGAGCTTTTAAAAAAGCCACCAAAATCACTTTACCGATTTCAAACCTGCTGATACATTCCGCGCGTTATCACTACTCATTGAAAGGAGGTACTTCGAATGAATCGTAATCATCTAACTAGCCTTAATATGCGTCCTTACGTCATCTAGGATAATTGATACCCCTATTTAGAAGGTAAGGACGGCAATCTAACTTATTGTCGGAATTACGAAAAATGTACAAAAAACTTAACGAAGCAACGTCAAAACCTGTTGTATGGTCAGCTTACACGGCCGATGTACTGTGGACAGATAGCCACATTGCTAAGCAAATGCTGGCGTTTCACCTGAACCAAGATATAGAAGCAGCATCTCGCTCGTTTCGCTTTATCGATGACTCAGTGAACTGGCTGGTTTCTGAATTCGGTCTGAATCAAGATTCGCGAACGATCGATTTTGGCTGTGGACCAGGCCTTTATACACAGCGACTGAAACAACATGGCGTGGGCACTGTTGTTGGGCTCGACTTCTCACAAAACTCACTGGAATACGCCGCAGAGCAGGCAAAGGTGTCTCACTTAGACATCGAGTACCATCTAGGTAATTACCTGAACTACAGCGATTCACGACAGTTTGACCTGATCACGCTGGTTATGTGTGATTTGTGTGCGCTAAGCCCTGAACAACGCTCGACCTTGCTTGCTAAGTTCAAAACGTTACTAAAGCCTGACGGCGTGATTGCACTTGATGTATACACGACGATTCGGTTTGAAAAACTGACTGAATCTCTGAGCCTGAACAAGAATGCGATGAACGGTTTTTGGAGTGCCCAAGACTACTGGTGCATTCAATCAAACTTCTTGTACGAGGCAGAGCGCGTATCGTTGGACAAATATGTTATCAGCGAAGCGGACCGAGAAAGAACAGTTTACAACTGGCTACAACATTTCACCGTTGACATGTTAAGCCAAGAGCTGGAAACCCATGGATTAGAAATTCGCGCGACCTATAGTGATCTGCGCGGCAATCCGTTGGAAGAAGGCGATGAAATGGCGGTGATAATCGGTCACAAGTAAAAAGCCATGCAATCAAATCGGGGCGAATGTATCGCCCCGTTTTTGTATCTAAAAATCCTCTCGTTCGCCCAATCTCTTCCCTCTTAACTTTCTGTTTGATGGTGTTTATTGAAAATTTTGGAAATTTCAAACCCCATGTATGCTGGTGGTATTTAGTATCACTTGAGGTTATCGCCATGCTTTTCACCATCATCAGTACAGTAGTGGCATTCTCCGTTGTAGCAACATTGCTCAGCCCAAACGCACCAGCTTGGCTGCAATGGGTGTCGTGGACTTATATTTTGATCTGGGTTGCGATTGGTTTGTTTGCGATTAACGCAGACAAAATCGGCAAATGGGCAGACAGAAAGGAATCGGAATTGCGTTCGAAGTTGAATAAATGAGCGCAGACTGTGCAGTGAGCACCTGCTCTGCGACTTTAAGAACGAATGTATCAATGCGGTCGCGTTGACTCTCTTTTGTTGCTATTTCCCACAAAAAGAGGGGGTGTTGAACACCCCCCAGAAAAGAAACGAGTCACCGCATGTCAGGTGCTTTCAATCAGGTGATAGCTGATGTCATTATTTCGATGGATTCGAAATTGTATGTACATCTGCACCACTTGATTTCACGTCTAATACGTTCCAGCACCATATTCCTTATGACAGACCTCTTAGCAAGATCAACGAATTTACTTCGAACAAAGAGACAAGTGATGAGGGTATGAAGCTCATCAATATGCTGTCCTTCTTGTCCGGTTAACGCCTGATACTCGCTAATTAAGTCGGTGATTTGAGTCAACATAGGCTATTAAAGAAGTGATAGAGCTGCATCGTATGATGGTTCTTCAGTAATTTCCTTAACAAGTTCACTATAAATAACAATGCCATCTTCATTGAGAACGACAACTGCACGAGAGGCGAGCCCCTCAAGTGGGCCATCAGTAATTGCTACACCATAGTTTTTGGCAAAATCAGGTGCTCTGAATAAAGATGCCGTCTGTACGTTGTGAATATTCTCTGTTGAGCAGAATCGTTTAGTCGCAAATGGCAAGTCTGCAGAAACGCAAAGTACAACCGTGTTTTCCTTGTTTGCGGCAACTTCGTTAAATGTTTTCACACTGGTAGCACAAACGGGTGTATCTATGCTCGGGAAAATGTTGAGCACTAGCTTTTTGCCTTTGAAATCTGCCAACGTAACGTCCGAAAGATCGGCAGTGCATAGCGTAAAGTTTGGGGCCATTTGTCCAGCAGTAGGTAGGCTTCCTGCAATGGAAACAGGGTTTCCGAAAAAAGTAACAGCTGACATTTTAGATCTCCTTTTTTTTGCTTTTTATGTTGGGTATTACCCACTCGTTATTTTTTCCTAACCGTGACGTTCTTTGTCGTCATGTTTTTTGAATCGAACGTCAGAGGTAAAGGTTTCATTCAAGAAAACGTTGAACGAGACCTTAATCTACTTGGCGTTTGCTTTTCGCGTCGTATGAACGCGAGCAGCACTAACGCACAAAATGTAACAGTACCCATGGCGCCGCCAGACGCTTCAGGCGTGCTGGGGCGGGATGGTGTCGCAGTCTTAGGCTTCTCTGGTGAGATAGTTTGTGTGGCACTACTCTTGATAACCGTTGCATCTGGGCAATTCCCAACCATGCATTGCTCAATCCAGTTTTTGTAAGTGGAAACTTGCGTGTATACAGTAGAGGTTAATCCGCAACGGTACCCGCTTCTGAAATGGTTGCCACCCCAGCTGGTGATTCCTATCAGGTACATGGTTTTATCCGAAGGGTTTTCCCAAGCCATTGGTCCTCCGGAGTCTCCCCGACAGGCACCAATCTGGTGAGTAGGGTCATTTATGGCTGAACCTTTTGCACCTGCGCAGATAAACGCATTTTCGTCGTTGAGCATATTGGGAATGTAAGCACCGCTATTTGCAAACTCATTGAACTCCTCCTGACACTGCCCATCAGTAATGGCATAGGTATGAACCGACTGGAGTTTGTCCAGCATTACGAATTTGCTAACTTTCGGGTTGATGTGTCCATAGCCACTGATAAGTTGAGAGGGATTCGGTGAGCGTTTTGTATTCTCTGCAATCGAATCGTAGTCCTCCTGTACTTTGTGCGATGCTAGTGCAATTGCTTTTGCTGGCTTTGACACGGAGTTGTGGAGCTCAATTAAAGCAATGTCGCTATACATATCATTGCTGTTTTTATCCCAGGCTTTGTGGATGTAGACAGTTTTGGCCTGAACCGCACGTTGTTTGAACTCTGGGTCACCTTTGTCAGCGACTCCAGTTGAAATATAAACATCATCTGCGGTTTCAGGGTTCATCTTATAAAGGTTGGCAATCTTTATATCCATGCAGTGTGCTGCAGTTAGTACCCATTTCGCTTCGCCACTGTCGATGTCTTCAATGACAGTGCCGCCGCAAACTGATGGAATGCCAAGCGCATAACTCTCTACATAAGCCTGCCAAGGAACATCCCGAATATCGGTATCGCTGCCATTTAAAATGTAAGCAGAAGCGTTGCCTTGTGCGGCAAATGCTTGGGTGTGAAAAAGCGAAGCCAATGCCAGTGACAAGGGCCAAATCAACTTATGCATAAATACTCCGGAGATACTTAGTTCAGCGGTTTAGAAAGTGAAACGTTGTCGCGTGATTCCAGTTGATTCGCATGTATCGCATCGACTTTTCCAGCAAAGCTTTGGCTGCATTCATAGATGGCAGTGTTCCAGACTCTGGCTAGAAAGGCTTTGAATGACGTGGCCGTTAAGCTGTCGAATGGCATCAAAAAATGAGAGGTTGTTTCACTGCCATTCATCTCATCACGAAAAGCACAACTTTCACTCCCAGATAGAAGAAGATTCTTGTCGCTATCGTAAAGCTTGAAGCTCACACTCGCAGTTGCATTACTTTCACCGAAAACTGTTCCTGGAATTGTCATTGAGTTATCTTCCAGTAGATATTCAACCGTGTAATTCGCTTGTTTAAGGGTGCTAACTTCATCAGAGGTGACTGTATTAACTGAATATCCGTTTTCCTCAAGTGCTAACTGTGTTTGATGAGCAATAGATGAATAAAAATCAAACTCAAAATGTTGGATGTCGTATTGCTCAATGCTTTCTTTATTATTGTTTTTAATATCAGTTATTAGATTGATGGATGCTTTGCAATCGTTGCCACAGGTAGAGACGTTACTTTGGTTATTTAGATGTACGCTATGTGTACAAGCAGTAAGCAACATCGCAGCAGCTAAGTAAAAAAGTGTTCGCATGATTGATAAGTCTTTGATAGTTGGAAAGGGGGCTTGAACTAAAACTGTATAAGCCCCCAATATTCGTTAGAAGCTGTAATTAACGCCAGCGAATACACTGAACTGTTTGTCATTCTTGTATTCGAAGCTTGAGCCGTTGTTTTCGAATTTGGTGACGTTGTCATTGAGATGCATATAATTAACGCCAGACTCGATTGACCAGTTCTGATTTATTGCATAGCCAATGCTGGTATTAACGCCCACAGCAAGACCTTTTGATGTCAACTTCGTTAAGTCAGTACCGTGAATGAGTCGATGAGAGTCAATCGTTACTTCTGATGAATAATGACCAAGGCTACCTCCAATTACCCAATACAATCGATCGCTCAATGGGTGTAAGTAATCCAATCCAAAACCAAAGATATTTTCTTGTCTTTTTATATCGACCTTGCCAATCTGGATATTCGCGCTTGTCATTACTCTAGAGTGAGCCGAGTCTTCATTCGATACTCGCCAAAAAGCATAGGCTCTCAGGTTGTTATTGATTGTGTAGCCCAGTTTCAAATCATTGTATAGTTGGTCATCCAGTGCATTACCCGCATCTTTGACGTCTTGTTCAAAGTTACCCGTTGCATTTGAAGCAGACATCTCTGAGTTATTGTTTGTATAGCCGAGATCAAAACCAAGATACACTTCGTCTAGATTAAATGGTGTGGCGGAAAAGGCACCTGTGGAAAATAATGCCAATACACTTGCTGCAAAGTAAATGCTTTTATTCATGGTTCTTTCTTCTATAAATTAAGATATAAAAAGGCCATATTATGTCGAGATAATATGTTCTAGGTTTTTGTTTTTTGCTGTCGTGCTTAATTGTTTTCGTTTTACGTTGTGATTATTTACAACGTAACGATACGCCAGTAGTGAAATCGAGGAGCATTCTGCGTAAAAACGTGATGGCGATCTAAATAAAAATCAAATAAAAACCACATTACTTTAAAATTCCCACACTTAAAGGGTGGTTTATTTTTTATTAAGCTGTTGATATTTAACGCTTTAGATTTTTCTTGACTGTTTGGGGGCCGGTTGCAAGTTTAACAATGAGGTCGATGGGGTATAAGTGCTTCCGCTAGTGCTTTTGTTCCATCGGGAGTCGCGAGATTTAAGTCACCATGTGTGTGATTCTCATCATTGAGTACAAACCGCAATAGAATTCTATAAATAAATTCGATAAGTCTATGATGGAGCGTAATTAGGCTTGATATTGCCATTTTTCACCTCTAAGCTATATAGTTATCAGTGCTTTATGATGCTTTTAATTAGTGTGTTCTAATGTTTTCATTATCATGAAGGCAGGTATTTAAATCCAACCAATTGAACTTAAAGCTAATAGGTAATATCACTATATTTAATGGGCGGTTTTATAAAAATGAGGGGATGTATTTTATGAATTGTCTAAAGAATTTTTTTGAAGGCAGGAAGTAATCAATGCCTGATACAGCTAAAGCATATGGCTTCTCGGATATTGTGTACTTCTCGGATACAAGGACAGTTGTATTTGAATCTGGACGGAAAGAGCAACTCAGTCCGATAGCGGGAAAGGTTTTCATATTACTGCTTGAGAATGCAGGTACAGGTGTAACGAAAGAGGAGTTCTTCTCATCATGCTGGGGGAACGCCGTTGTTTCCGATCAATCTCTTACGAATGTTGTCTCAAACCTCCGAAAAATTTTAAAACTGAGCGTTAAAAGTGGCGTTCAGATAAAGACGATAAGTAAGGTTGGCTACATCCTCAATGTAGAGGGAGATATATCAATCAGTATTGATGTGGATGACTCGGGGAGTTTTGGTTTATCCGCAGAACCATTGGGTGACGAGTTTGAGACAGATAAGCCGTTTTATATCAACAAAACAATAGTTCCTGAAGACTCGGTGCAATCACAAGAATCCAGTGCACCTCATCACAATTCATCACTGTCTTCCAAACCAATCAGCAAAAAGTTTATCGCGATGTTGGTGGTTGTGGCAGTTACGTTTGCTTGGATGACTTTCTTTGTTCTTTCTAAGATTGAGCATAGCGTTAGCAATCCACCCTACTTTATGGACGCTCAGGAGTATGCACTTAGTCACCGGATAGGCGACATTACTCTCTTTGCGAACTCAGAGAGTGCGATGGAAGCAGCATCTGCTTTCTTGGAAGGCGAAGGTCGTCGGATTGTAGATAACTGTCATTTAACTTTTTATTTGCGACGATACTCTTCAATTGATCGACCATCATTGAATGCATTAAATATATTCATTGTTAATCAAAGAAATCAAACGCTGAACTATGTTGTTTCTAAAATTGAGCACAGTACATCATGGATACCTTTAAGAAACCTCTTATCAAACGAAAACTTATTTTGCCAATAGTGCTCTTATTCTCGGGTTTAGTAGGTGTCCTTCTGCATGTGCTTGACGAGGAGCGGAAACACGACAGTTTAGTCGCCACCAGTTGGCATTGTGAAATCTTGAAAACCGGATTTTTATCGGAAGCTTTCCATAACTATCATTCGATTTTTGAGAGGATGACTCTGACCTTCGCATCTCGAAGCCAATTCAACATAAGAGAGTTTGTAGAGGTGACAGATAAGTCAGGTAACGTAGAGAAGCTGGAGAACCTGTACTTTGGAACATATCTTCTAAAAGGAAACGAGTTAATCGTCAGTTTCCAGGATGTTAGACAAAACCTACAGCATTCCGATGACGTAATTAATCTTGATTACCTTGAATTTAAAGGAGTAAAAGTAAGATACGCATTGAGTGTAAATAACGATAATCTATACTTCTACTCCAATAATCGTAATGAGATTTACAACCTTGCTTGTTTCACTTCCTCTTAGCGGGAAAGAATAGGCTTTGTAATTTTGCTGCATAACCGCGGCTGTTGAGGTTTCAGCTAGATGCTATACCGCCGCGGTTTCATCATTAATCCAACCTAGCAACCGCTGCTTTCATCCTTCTCAATGCCTCTTCCAGCGTCTTGCGCGTACAACCGAAGTTCAATCTGACAAATTTGCGGTTACCGAAATCTAAACCCGGTGAAAGGCCAACGCCTGCTTCTTCAAAAAAGCGGTGTGGGTTGTCTACGGGCAGTTCTGAGCAATCAATCCATGCAAGATAGGTCGCTTCAATGTGTTCGAGTTTCAAGTAAGGCAGTGCGTTGATTTCACGCATTAGCAGATCTCGGTGTCCTGCAAGGTAGCAAAGCTGCTCTTGAAGCCACGCTTCACCGTGTTGGTAAGCTGCTTCTGCGGCGGTGAATGCCAAGACGTTCACACCCGGTACAATGCCGCGTTTTACCTTGTTAAAACGTGCGCGGATGTTTGGGTTCGGGATAATCGCAATGGAAGCACCTAGACCTGCAATATTGAAGGTTTTGCTCGGTGCCATCAGGGTGACGCTGCGTTGTGCGGCGCGCTCGTTGACGCTCGCAAAAGGAATGTGTTTCAGGTCGCCATCCAAGATGAGGTCGCAGTGGATTTCATCGGAGCACACAAGAAGATCATGCTTTTCCGCAAAGGCGAGAGTTTCTTCCAACTCTTCTTTGCGATAAACCGTACCGCCAGGGTTTAGTGGGTTACACATTTGCAGCAATCCACCTTTTGCCTTGAGCTGCTTTTCTGCTTCGTCTAGATCAGGCAGCCAGCGACCCTTTCTCAAGACGACAGGGGCTTTAACCAGTGGCCTTTCTGCAAACTTGGCTGAGGAAATAAACGGGGGGTAGATTGGACTTGGGCTGATGATGGTTTGTCCCTCTTCGCTTAACGCGCGAGCCGCAATATTCAAGCCACAAACAAGGCCTGATAGGTACACGATCCACTCAGGCTCAATGTGCCAGTTGTAGCGTTCAGCCATGCGCTTAACAAAGATGTCAGTCAGAGTGTTGGACGCGTGAGTGTAACCAAATACACCGTGTGCAACGCGCTCTTGCAGTGCATCGATAACGGCTGGCGGCGATTGAAAATCACTGTCAGCGACCCACATTGGCAGAATGTCGGTGCCTTTGTACTTGTCCCACTTGTCACTGCAACTTGTTGTACGGTCGACTTCCTTATCGAAATCAAACTGACCTGATCCTGACATACTGCTTTCCTTGTTCGTTGATATAAAACGAGCTTACAGAAAGAAAAGGGCAGGGGTAAAGCGGGAAATGAAAGAGGACGGCGTTTCGTGAAATCAGAAACAAAAAATCGGGCCGCAGCCCGATTTCGTCAGTATTTATGACCCGGTGTGTTCGTCCCGTGGAAATGCTTCGACACGTAAGCCACACGTTCGGCAGGTGTGGTCGGTGTTGCTGTTTCGCCTAGTGCTTCAATATGGCGAAGTCTTGGCAGCAAACCACAACCGTTAGCAATCTGAATGGCGAGACCCGGACGCGCGTTTAGCTCAAGCACCATTGGGCCTTTTTCTTTGTCGAGCACCATGTCGGTACCGAGATAGCCCAACCCTGTCATTTCCCACGCGCTAGCAGCCAACGTCAGCAGCAACTCCCAGTGCGGCACTACCAACTCGCTCAGCAGCCTACCCGTGTCTGGGTGGTGTTCAATCGGGCGGTTGAACTGCACAGCGCGCAGTGCTTTGCCCGTTGAAATATCGATACCCACACCCACCGCACCTTGGTGCAGGTTGGCTTTACCGTCGGATGCCGCCGTCGACAGGCGCATCATCGCCATGACAGGGTAACCTTTGAACACGATAACGCGAATGTCAGGTACACCTTCGTAACTGAAGCCGTCGAACACATCATCAAATTGAATCAGGTTTTCAACAACAGCCACGTCGTTTTTACCACCCAGCGAAAACAGGCCAGCCAAGGTATTGGTGATGTGACGTTCAACGTCTTGTTTGCTCACTTCAGAACCAGACGGTTTTTTGTAAACACCGTCTTTGTTTGAAGTGACAACCAGAATACCTTTACCGCCGGAGCCTTGAGCGGGCTTTATCACAAAGCCCGGCCAATCTTTTACCATCTCATGGATGGATGGAACGCTGTGCTGCTCGCTGATCACGCCAATCAGTTCAGGCACGGTTGCGCCAGCCTGTTGCGCGATACGCTTAGTTTTAAGCTTGTTATCAACCAGCGGGAACAGCTTACGGCTGTTGTAGCGGCCAATGTAGCTGATATTACGGCGGTTCATGCCCATAATGCCGGCTTTGTTCAGCTTAAAGGGTGAAGTGTACTTCTCTAGAAAACTAAACATAGGTTTAGTCCTTCACCAGCGGTTTAAAGCGTTTTAGCTCACTCAAGCGGTAGCCTGTGTAGTTACCTAGCATCAAGATCAGAGCCAGAATCACCAGTTGAATACCGATGAAGTTGAACGTCACGTGGCGAACCAGTTCGTTGGTCATCGCAAGGTAAACCAGCACGGCTGTCAGCAGTGAACCACCACCTTGTACGATAACTTCTTTCGCACCTTCCTCTTCCCACAGAATCGACATACGTTCGATGGTCCAAGACAGGATGATCATTGGGAAGAAGGTGATAGAGAGACCTTCCACTAGTCCAATCTTAAAGGCCACCACGGTGAACACCGAAATGATCATGATAACCGTGATGATCACGGCCGATATTCGGGCCACAAGGAGCAAGTTAAGCCTTGATAGGTAACTTCGAATAACCAGACCTGTACCGACAATCAGCAAGAAGCCGACAATACCTGGCACTAGCTGCGTTTGTACGAACGCCACCGCAATCAACACGGGCATGAAGGTACCTGAAGTTTTCAGACCCACCAAGACACGGAGAAGCACCACAATCAAGGCACCAATTGGCACAAGCATGATGGTTTTGAACATCGCTTGTTCTTCGATTGGCAGGCTATGAATAGAGAAGTTCAGCAGACTTTCGGCCTGAATTTTCTCATTGGTGGCTTGTTGCGGGCTAATGTCCTGCGAAATGATCGAGAAGCTGACCTGACTGTTAGAGCCACCCATGACTTCCAACAACGGCGTGCCTTTCTCGTTCCAAAGCAGCAGGTTGTCTGGTGAACCTTGTGCGCCGGTTTCGATGTTAAATAGCTGCCACGCGGTGTTATCCCAAATCTCGACCATTGGGATAATACTTTGGCGACGGCGGCCGTCTTCCAGTTGGAGTGCACCGACTACGCGAGCGTGAACGCCTTCAAGGGAAAGGATGGCAACAATCGCATCACCTTTGCTCATTTCCTTCGTAATCAGTGCCGCGTTCTGGCTGTCTTTGTCGTTGAACTGTTTGATGAGCTCACGGGCGAGGGTGGCGTTATCCGCAGAGCGAGAACGCGCCTGATCCAACATTGCCTCAGCAGCGGTTTTTAGGGGGCCATCCAGTGCTACTGGCGTCACCTCACCAAGTGGTGGTTCGGTTGGAACTTTGGCGTTTTCATCCACCAACATTTGGTTTTTGAAATAGAGAATCTGTTGGCCGTAAGCTTCGCGCTTTGTCCATTCGGCGCGGCGACCGTTTTCGGTGTTAACCAATGCAAACCCGTAGCCTGGCGAGCTGGTATTTTCATTGATTAGCGTAAAACCTTGCTGGGTGTCCGGTGTGGCTAAAGAAACCTTAACCGGCTCACCTTTGGCGTCAAACTCAACACGGGCTTCCACTTCCCATACTTGATGTTTCTGGCCTGCTGTCCATGGCACACCGTACACGTCGTGACGGTAAATGCTCATGCCCAGTCCCACGATGATCAGCAGACTGATGAGTAGATAAAAGGGGATGCGTGAAGTCATTATTTCCTCATTGCTCGCACAGTTAACCGTGCGTTATTTCTGTTCGGCGGCAAACTTTGGATGAATGTACGACTGACTGACGTCAACCACGGCGATGTCTTTGAAAAATTCGCGTCCAAGCAGCACTGGGAATTCCATTTGCGAGCGGTCAGCCAGTGTGAATTGGGTTTTCTCATGCAGGTCGCCAAGTCGAATGCGAAGCTCTACCACAGGGCGGCGCTCCAATTCTTCGGCAGAAGCCTGACGGATTTTCACCCAGCGCTTAACCGGTGCTTCGATAGTGGCAACTGAGAGGTCAGCTTCTTCGGTGTCTTTATTGGGTGCGGTGTGCGCCAGTTTGAAACTGACCCAGGTTTTTCCATCACGCTCAAACTCTTGAATGTCTGTTGCATTCAACGAAGAGGTGGTGGCACCAGTATCTACACGCGCTTTGTAATTGGAATTCGCAGCATCAATCCAAACCCACTCAGTTTCGCCCAAAATCGTCTTGCCTTGCGCTTGTGGAACAGGGATTTCTCTGTCTACGTAAACCACTTTCGGTTCTGGCTCATTAGCCACTTGGCGCGCTTGGGTATTGCTGACGATTTTCAGCGTGTCAGACATGTCGGATACTTGCTGTTCCAAGGTTGCGATACGTGTCTGCTGAGAAGCCAGATGGTCGTTAAGAGCAACGTAATCTGTCTTGAGATTGGTCTCTATATTATTGATTGCATCTAAGGTTTGCTGATGTTGTTCTTGAGATGTCAGGCTGCAGCCAGAGAGAACGGCAGAAAATAGAATCAGCAATCCGCTGCGAGTTAGCATGTAGAGCTCCGTGCTGAGATTAAGGAATTGAATTTATGGAGTTTAGTTTATCTTGAAAAAAAGGGCGCGAGAAGCGCCCAATGTCATAGGTTAGTCAGGATTTCGTGCGACGAGGATTGCGCGCTTCGGTGCTGGGTAACCTTCAACAGTTTTTGTCGGATCGTTTTGATCCAGGTAGTCTGGCAGTGAGTTATGCGTCATCCAATCTGTGGTGCGCTGCTCATCTGTGGTAGTGACACATTCATCAACAATGCGCACATCAACAAAGCCCACTTTCTCCAGCCACACTTTCAGTGCTTTTGCTGAAGGGAAGAAGTACACATTGTGCATTTGAGCGTAACGACTGAACGGCACCAATACGGCGTTTTCGTCGCCATCGATAACCAGCGTTTCCAGCACCAACTCACCGTTTTTCACCAACTGGTTTTTCAGTTGGATCAGGTGGTCAAGCGGCGAACGACGGTGATACAACACGCCCATGCTGAATACGGTGTCGAATGCTTTCAGCTCTGGCAGCTTTTCAATACCCAGCGGCAGCAGGTGCGCGCGCTGGTCATTACCCATCAGGCGACGGATGGCTTCAAACTGCACAAGGAACAGCTCTGACGGATCGATACCGACAGTTAATTCTGCACCTTCACCCAACATGCGCCACATGTGGTAACCGTTACCACAGCCAACATCCAGTACATAGCGGCCTTTCAGTGGCGAGATGTGCGGAAGTACGCGATCCCATTTCCAGTCTGAACGCCATTCAGTGTCAATGTGAATGCCGTGCACATGGTATGGGCCTTTGCGCCAAGGATGGAAAGAGCGCAGCAGGTTTTCGTACTTCGCGCGTAGGCCTTCTGGCAATTCGTTGTCACTGCCAATGGTCACGCTGTCTTTGATGTCGATGGTTGACGGTGCATCCATCGGAATTTTTTTCAGCACACGCATCCACTTTGGTAGGTCACCGTGTGGTTGGTTCTGCCATTCAGTCAGTTGCGCTGGCAATACGTTTAGCCAGTTTTGCAGACGGTTTTTAGCAATCAGTTGGTAAAAATCTGAAAAATCGAACATGGATATTCTTTCTTATATTGCGTCGTGAGCGACAGTGTTCCCACGCCGTTTTTCAACATTATTTAATGGCGAACATAGAGCCGAAGTTAAAACACTGGAACCAAACGGCTGCGCTGCTGAAGCCGATATTGCTCAGGCGCTGCTTGTGGCAGTCGATCGTGTCTGGCTTCATCACGTTTTCTAACGCGCTGCGCTTTTGGCTGATTTCCAGTTCGCTGTAACCGTTCGCACGTTTGAAATCGTGGTGCAGGTCGATCAAAAGCTCATGCGCGGTTTCATCAGCAAAGCTATATTTCTCTGACAAGATCAGAATGCCACCAGGTTTCAGACCTGCGTAAATCTTCTCAAGCAGAGCCTGACGGTCAGCAGGGTTCAAAAACTGCAGCGTAAAGTTCAGTACAACCACAGACGCATTTTGGATGTCCACGTTACGAATATCGTCTTCGAGGATCTGAACATCAGTGTCAGAGCGGTAAGCATTCACGTGCAGTTTGCAGCGTTCTACCATTGCAGGTGAATTATCAACGCCGATAATGGTGCAGTTCGCTGCTTTGATATGTCGGCGCATAGACAGCGTCGCGGCACCCAGCGAACAACCCAAATCGTAGATGTTTGAGCCGTCGGTCGCATAGCGCTCCGCCAGCATACCGATCGCTGAAATAATATTGCTGTAGCCCGGTACCGAGCGTTGAATCATGTCCGGAAAAACTTCAGCAACATTTGCGTCGAACGTGAAGTCACCCAGTTTTTCAATCGGCGCAGCAAAAATGTTATCGCGATTGGCCATCTGAACCTGCCTTAAATTGGCGCACATGAATCCGTTTTCGACTTCCTAACGTACAGTGCATTGTTAAATCTGTAGCGTAGGGGTCCGTCCAACGCTAAAAAGGCGCGTATTGTAGAGAATTTTACGTGAATTGTCTCTATACAGCGGGGGCATTCACCAATTAATGGTCTTGAAATCGGTCAAAATCTTCTCACTTAGATCGAAGAGTCGTTTTTAGTTTCGATATTAACCATGCTATAAGTGCAATGATCTTATTTGGGAATTCACTATGTTAGAGCAATCCATCGACAATGCGTTGTCCGACATTAGCGGAGAGCATGAAGCTACTCTGAGCCGCAAGCAGATCGCGATTAAAGAGCGAGAGAAAGAACTCCTCGATATTGCGCGCACGGTTGTTGCTCGTGAAGGTTTCGCGCAATTGACGATGGATAAAGTGGCAGCGGCCAGTCCTTACTCAAAGGGCACGGTGTATAACCACTTCAACAGCAAAGAAGATTTGATCGCTGCACTTGCGATTGAAGCACTAAGCCGCGAACTGCCAATGTTCAAAAGGGCGTTGGACTTTAACGGCACCAGCCGTGAAAAATGTATCGCCATGCATGCTGGCTACTTTGTATTTTCCCAATTGGAACCTATCTTGGCGATGTGCGCCTTGGTAAGCCGCACACCTGCGGTAACAGAAAAAAGCGCACCATCTCGACTGCAAAAGCTCGATCAATTAGAAGAAATCGCTGTGGCGATTGGCGATGCATTTGTCCAAGCTGGCCTTGATGCGGGTGATTTGGCGATGCGAGACGATGTATCCAAAGACAACATCGTTTTCGCAAACTGGGCGATGGGCTTTGGCACCAACGCCTTGGTGAATAACGCACAACACAGCAGCTGTGTGTCTCGTCAGTTGAATACCAATATCGTACTCATGAACATCAACTTCTTGCTCGATGGCTTGGGCTGGAAACCTCTCTCTACAGAGTTTGATTATCAACAAACGTGGGATCGCGCTCAGAGAGAATTATTCTCTGAAGAAATTGCTTTGTTAAATCAATATTCTGAAATGTGACGATTCGTCAAAAACCTCTTCACATTGAATAAATGTTGTCCTATATTGACGAAAAGTCAGCAATGACGAATCGTCATATTTGCTGTGAATAGATCAACGTCAGCGCACTCGGTGCGTTTTTTAAAGACTGGTTGTTGACGAAACGTCAAATTCACAGCGTCTGTCAGGGAAGCAGTAAACCAGCCATGCTGGTTTTTTTAATCAGAGTTTATGACGGATCGTCACAAATGGAGAGTGTGATGAAACGTGATTTATCCCAATGGCCAACGGCAAGGCCTTGGTTGTTCTTATTCTTAAGTGTTTTTATATCGCTATTAGCAGCGTTCGGCGCGTCCAAGCTTTACTTTCGTGGCGACTACCAAATCTTCTTTGATGAAGGCAACCCGCAGCTTCAAGCGTTCAAAGAGCTCGAAGCCACCTTCAACAAAACCGACACCCTTGCGATTGTCGTAGCCCCAAAAAATGGCGATGTGTTTACGCAAGAAAACTATCCCTCTTGCAGTTCCTGACCAATGAAGCGTGGCAAACACCATATGCCAGTCGCGTTGACTCAATCACTAATTACCAGCACACCTCTGCCGAGTATGACGACCTATTAGTGGAAGACTTGGCGGCGGAATACATCGCACTGGATAACGCGCGAATCGCTTATATCCGCGACGTAGCGCTCAATGAACCGCGACTGGTGAACTCCGCGATTTCTCAAGACGGCAGTGTGTCCGTAGTGACGATCACTTTCCAACTGCCAGACGGCGACCAGACGATTCAAGTTAACGAAATAGCCGCCTTTACTGACAGTTTGCTTGCGAAAGCAGGGGCGGAATACCCGAACGTCGAGTTCCATCTCGGTGGCATCATTGCAATGAATAAAGCGTTTGCCGCGGCTGCAATGGAAGATGGCAACACGCTGGTGCCGATGATGTTCTTCATAATTTTGGTGTTCTTAGGCTTAATGCTGCGTTCTTGGAAATTCGTGGCGGCGACGTTAACGGTAATAGTGCTTACTATCATCAGCACCATGGGACTGCTTGGTTGGGTAGGGCACTACCTGAACAACGGCACGGTGAACGTTCCGACATTGATCATGACACTTGCCGTCGCGGACTGTGTACACGTTATAACCTCCTATGTGCATGCGTTGCGTGAAGGCAAAGATAAATCAGCAGCTATCAGCTATGCGCTAAAGGTGAACTTCCTTGCACTACTGATCACATCTGTGACGACGGCTTTCGGTTTCTTGATGATGAATGCGTCGGATTCTCCGGTACTGCGTGATATGGGTAATCTTGCTGCTGTTGGTGTAATGATTGCGTTCTTCCTGTCAGTGACTTTGTTGCCAGCGATGCTGAAACTGATGCCAATGAAGGTCAAACCTGCCAAAACGGGCAGTAGCAAAATCATGGCTTGGGTAGCGGATACTGTGATTGAACGTCACAAGCTTATCCTACCGCTGAGCGTGGTTGTCGTTGCCGTGACTGCGTCACTCATGGTGCAAAACCAAGTGAATGACAACTCTGTGGAATACTTCGGGCCAGAGAATACCTTCCGTCAGGCCGCTGACTTTATGGAAGAAAACATCAGTGGTACCACGGCGATCAGTATTTCAATCAAGTCCGGTGCGCCTCAGGGCATCACACATCCTGATTTTCTGAAATCCGTGGATGACTTTACCTCCTGGCTTCGTGTTCAGCCGGAAGTGGACCACGTGGCGTCGATTACCGATACCTTCAAACGCCTGAACAAGAACATGCACGGTGATGATGAATCTTTCTATCGCCTGCCAACCGATCCTGAACTCGCGGCGCAATATCTGCTGTTGTACGAGATGTCTTTGCCTTACGGCTTGGATCTGAACAATGAAGTGAACATCGACAAATCTGCAGTGAAGCTTTTACTGACCATCGATAACCTCGGCAGTGTGGATCTGATTGAACTCGAAGAACGCATGGACGCTTGGTTTGCTGCAAATGCCTCACAGTACGAGATGGTGTCCTCTGGTCCGAACCTGATGTTTGCGCACATTGGTGAAACCAACATGGCTAGCATGTTGAAAACCTTACCAATTGCCTTGGTGCTTATTTCTGGTCTGTTGGTGTTTGCACTTCGCTCATGGCGTCTTGGCGCAATCAGTCTGGTGCCGAACTTGGTGCCCGCCATTATCGGCTTTGGTATCTGGGCGGTGGTCTCTGGCGAGATTAACCTTGGGCTTTCCATCGTTATCACCCTGACGCTCGGTATCGTTGTCGATGACACCGTGCACTTCCTGTCGAAATACCGCTACGCCCGCTTGCAAGGTCGCAATGTGGAAGAAGGTATTCGCTATGCCTTCAGCACTGTAGGTCGTGCACTTTGGATCACCACTGTGGTCTTGGTGGCAGGCTTCAGTGTGCTGGCAACCTCGGTTTTCCGCTTGAACGCAGACATGGGCATGTTGAGTGCGATGGTGATTTTCATCGCCCTGATTGTCGACTTCATCTTGCTGCCTGCCGTGCTGCTGGTGGCTGACCGTAAACCTTATGCTCGTGAATCAGAAGAACTGGTTACACAGACCGCACAATAATATTCAAGGAGTGAACAATGAGCATGATTAAGAAGATTTCACAGGCTGTGGTTGTTGCGTTGAGCCTGACAAGTGTCTCTCTTCCATTGGCTGCAGATGAAGTGCGTGGATTAGAAATCGCAAAAGAGCGCAAGCAGCGCGATGAAGGGTGGGGTGACACTGTGTCTGAGCTTACCATGGTGCTTCAAAACGCAGCAGGTGATACCAGCCAGCGTAAGCTTCGCATCAATACCCTTGAAATTGCCGATGATGGTGACAAAGGGCTCACCATCTTTGACGAGCCGCGTGATGTGCGCGGAACCGTATTCCTGAACTATTCACACGTTGAAGGCCCTGACGATCAGTGGCTTTATTTACCGGCACTAAAGCGCGTTAAACGTATCGCGTCGCGCAACAAGTCAGGCCCTTTCATGGGCAGCGAGTTTGCTTACGAAGACTTGAGCTCGTTTGAGCTTGAAAAGTACAGCTTCAATTATTTAGGCGATGAGCAGTTTGCTGGCGTGGACAGCTACCTCGTCGAGCAAATTCCTACCGACAAATACTCAGGTTACACGCGTCAAAAGGTGTGGCTGGATAAGGAACATTATCGTCCGCTGAAAGTCGAGTTTTACGACCGCCGAGATACCTTGCTAAAGACGCTGACGTTTGAAGATTACCAGCAGTATCTTAACCAATACTGGCGCGCACATGAAATGGTGATGCAAAACCACCAGACTGGCAAAGTCACGACGCTGACGACAAGCAAACTGGCGTTTAACACGGGCTTGGAAGAGAAAGACTTCTCGAAATCCAGCCTGAAACGTGCACGCTAGGAGGGCTGAATGAAGTCAGCAGTATTAGGGGCTGCGCTGGCATTGACCGCGCTGCCTTTAACCGCCAATGAGTTGTTTGACGTTGAAGGTGAGCTCTCGATCCAGCAGCGACAATTTGCAGAAACGGGAGCCCAAGGACAAGACAAAAGCCAAACGTCAATCGCGATTGAGCCTGAACTGTATTGGGAATCTGATGAGGGAAACACGAGCTTTGTGTTTTCCCCGTTCTTCCGCTGGGATTCGCTGGACGATGACCGCACTCATGGAGACGTGCGCGAAGCGTTGTTAATGCATTATCAGGACAATTACGAAGTTCGTTTTGGTGTCGGCATTGTGTTTTGGGGGGTAACGGAATCTCAGCATTTGGTCGATGTGATTAACCAAACCGATGCGGTTGAAGCAGTGGACGGTGAAGTGAAACTCGGACAGCCTATGGTAAGTGTTGGCTGGGAGTTTGATGACAGCCTGCTGGATGTTTACCTTCTGCCATATTTCAGAGAGCGTACTTTCGCAAGCGAAGACGGTCGACTGGCGTTTCCCGGCCTTGGCGATACAGATGCGCAGTACGAATCTCGTCATGAAGCGTTCTATCCCGACCTTGCTGCACGTTACGCGGTGACGTATGAAGAATGGGATATTGGTTTAAGCGGTTTCCACGGCACCAACCGAGATCCTTACTTTATTAATGATCTCTCAAACAACATCGCCCCTTACTATGCGTTGATGACGCAAATAGGCGTGGATGTGCAGGCAATATACGGGGATTGGCTTTGGAAAGCGGAAGCAATCCGTCGTTATAGCTTGGACACCAATACTGCGTTTACAGGTGGTTTTGAGTACACCTATGTGGGTGTGAATGAGGGCATTACCGATTTAGGGTTTTTGGTCGAATACCTTTATGACAGCCGAGGCGAAGACGTACCTGTTGCAGGGCAAAACGATGTGTTCGCGGGGCTTCGCTGGGTGTTGAATGATTTGGATGGCACCGAGTTTTTGTTGGGTGGCACGGTGGATTTGGACGACGCAGATTCTAAAACCATTCGATTGGAATCAAGCGGTCGATTCTCCAACGACTGGAGTTGGACCGTCACAGGATGGCTATTTGATTCTAACGATGCGTCCGACCCTATCTACGCGTTGAGAAAAGACGACTTCCTCGAAGCAGAAGTGAGTTATTACTTCTAGGTATTCCCAATAAACCTTAAAGCAACGCCATTTGCCCGTCGCTTGGATCTTCTGGTTTTAGAGGAGCCAGCGGCGGCAGTGTAATGTGCTTTTGTAGCTGCTCATAGAAATGCACAGCAAGCTGCGGAGCCTGATCGTTGTTGGCTGTGTGGATCATCAAATACGGCGTTTTCCCTTCATGGATCCATACGGGGATCTTGCGAATCCAATTGGCAAAGAAGTGATCGTTACGCGCAAGTGTTGGATCGCCGATAAATCGTACCATCGGGGTTTCTGCCGTCGAAATAGCATGCACTGGCACTTTGGGCTTTTTCTGCTGAGCATCAAGCAATGCATCGGTGTCAGGCGGCACGGCAAACACAGGGCGACTGTCCATAATGATTCGGTTTGCACCTGCCTCTATCAACATCGCATTCAGGGCTTTTTCTTCCTCGCCTTTGGCAAAAAAGGCGGGATGGCGAACCTCAATGCCGACCTTAAACGCGCGTGGCATTGAGGAGAGAAAACGCTGCAAATCCCCTAAGTTCTCTGGCCCAAACGCCGCGGGAAGTTGGATTTTCCAAAGCCCTATGCGCTCGTGCAACGGCTGCATCAGGGTGATGAATTCAGACACCATGGCATCGGAGTGACGCAACATCATTTGATGCGTGATGGGTTGTGGAAACTTGAAGGTGAAACTGAAGTTGTCGCTGGTGGCTGCTTTCCAATTGGCAACCGTGGCATGCGACGGACTGGCATAAAAGGTTGTGTTGCCCTCAACTGTGTTAAACACTTCAGCGTATCGCGCTAAACGCTCACCCGATTTTGTGCCCGCAGGATAAAACTCGCGTTGCCAAGCATTGTGTGACCATTGCGTCATGCCGAGGCGAAGCGGTGGTGTGGAAAGTTGGGAGAGGGGCGTTTGCAACATCATGTCCTTATGGTTGTGGTCGCGCTTATTGTGGCTTGAGAGCTTCCAAAAGGTCAAACCCACGATTTGATGTTGTTGAGTTGGCTGTTTTTTGCGCGATTGCGACGAATTCTCCCAATCGGCGGGCTACGATTTACCGCAACGTTAAATTTTCCTTTATAATGCTCCGTCTTTTTGAAATATTCAGACTTTGGCTGTTTGTTCTCAATCAGCGGAAGTTCGCAGACATGTCTGCAAACCTACATTCGACACTTTACGTTTACGGACGTAAAAGGACAGTTAGTAACAGATCGGGAAATTCATATGCGCACCCAATATTGTGGTCACCTGAACAAAGCCCTAGCAGGGCAAACTGTAGAACTATGCGGCTGGGTTAACCGTCGTCGCGATTTAGGCGGTCTTATCTTCATCGATATGCGTGACCGTGAGGGTGTCGTTCAGGTAGTTGTAGACCCGGATATGAAAGATATCTTCGAGGTTGCTAACCAACTGCGTAACGAATTCTGTATCAAAATCACGGGTGAAGTACGTCTACGTCCTGACAGCCAAATCAACAAAGGTATGGCAACAGGTGAAGTAGAAGTGCTGGCTCGCGGCGTTGAAATCATCAACCGTGCTGCGCCACTTCCACTGGACTTCAACCAAAACAACTCTGAAGAACAGCGTCTGAAGCACCGTTACCTGGATCTGCGTCGTCCTGAAATGAGCGACCGCATCAAACTACGTGCGAAAGCGTCTAGCTTCGTTCGCCGTTTCCTGGACGAAAATGGCTTCCTGGACATCGAAACCCCAGTACTGACCAAAGCGACACCAGAAGGTGCACGTGACTACTTGGTACCAAGCCGTGTTCACAAAGGCAGCTTCTACGCTCTGCCTCAGTCTCCTCAGCTGTTCAAACAGCTACTGATGATGTCTGGCTTCGATCGTTACTACCAAATCGTTAAATGTTTCCGTGACGAAGACCTGCGTGCAGACCGTCAGCCAGAATTCACCCAAATCGATATCGAAACTTCTTTCATGACCGCAGAGCAAGTGCGTGAAGTGACTGAGAAGATGGTTCGTGACATGTGGCAAGAGCTGCTGAACGTCGATCTGGGCGACTTCCCACAAATGACGTTCGAAGAAGCGATGCGTCGTTTCGGTTCTGACAAACCAGACCTGCGTAACCCGCTGGAAATGGTTGACGTTGCAGACCTGCTGAAAGACGTTGAATTCAAAGTCTTCTCTGGCCCAGCAAACGATCCTAAAGGCCGTGTAGCGGTAATCCGCGTACCAGGCGGTGCTGAACTTTCTCGTAAGCAAATCGACGACTACACCAAGTTCGTCGGTATCTACGGCGCGAAAGGTCTGGCATGGGTGAAAGTAAACGACCGTGCAGCTGGCATGGAAGGCATTCAGTCTCCTGTTGCTAAGTTCCTGAACGAAGAAGTAGTTAACGGTATTCTTGAGCGCACTGGCGCAGAGACTGGCGACATCATCCTGTTCGGTGCTGACAGCAAGAAAGTGGTTACCGAAGCAATGGGCGCACTGCGTCTGAAGCTGGGTACGGATATGGGTTTGACTGACACCAACAAGTGGGCACCACTGTGGGTTGTTGATTTCCCAATGTTCGAAGAAGACGACGAAGGTAACCTGCATGCGATGCACCACCCATTCACGTCTCCACTGAACGTATCGCCAGAAGAGCTGAAAGCAAACCCTGCTGCCGTTAACTCTAACGCGTACGACATGGTTCTGAACGGTTACGAAGTGGGCGGTGGTTCTGTTCGTATCCACAACCCAGAAATGCAAACTGCAGTATTCGACCTACTGGGTATCGAAGCTGAAGAGCAAAAAATCAAATTCGGCTTCCTGCTTGAAGCACTGAAGTACGGTACGCCACCACACGCAGGTCTGGCATTCGGTCTTGACCGTCTGGTTATGCTGCTGTGTGGCACCGAGAACATCCGTGATGTTATCGCGTTCCCGAAAACGACTGCGGCTGCGTGTCTGCTGACAGATGCACCAAGCGAAGCAAACCCTGCGGCACTGGAAGAGCTGGCTCTGACCATCTCTGCGGCAGCGAAGAAAGAAGAAAACGACGCGTAAGTCGACATTCTTTAAGAAAAATAAGGCCAGATTATCTGGCCTTATTTGTTTCTAAAATCGAGAAAATTTTGGGCTGTATTGAATCAGATATGGGTGTCGTCTCAAACAAGCCAGCTCTGTTTTGCTATAAAGCCAAGATTAAAGTAACAAACTCAGCGGTGTGTCGGCTGCTGATACAGGAGATATAGAGAATGGCAGGTCATAGTAAATTCGCCAATATCAAACACCGTAAAGCGGCGCAAGATGCAAAGCGCGGCAAGATTTTCACCAAGCTGATCCGCGAAATCACAGTGGCAGCGAAAGAAGGTGGTCCAGAACCAGAAAACAACCCTCGTCTGCGTGCTGCCATTGATAAAGCACTGTCAAACAACATGACGCGTGATACGGTAAACCGCGCGGTAACTCGTGGTGCAGGCGGTGAAGGCGACGAGAACATGGAAACCGTTATCTATGAAGGTTACGGTCCAGGTGGCACGGCAGTTATCGTTGAGTGTATGACGGACAACCGTAACCGCACGGTATCTGGTGTGCGTCACGCGTTTTCTAAAGCAGGGGGCAACCTAGGCACTGATGGCTGTGTAAGCTACCTGTTCGACAAGAAAGGTGTGATTTCTTACGCGCCAGGCCTGGATGAAGACGCAGTGATGGAAGCGGCACTGGAAGGTGGCGCAGATGACGTTGAAACCAACGATGACGCATCTATCGACGTTTACACCACACCGGAAGACTTCGGCTCAGTAAAAGATGCGCTGGACGCGGCTGGTTTCGAAGCGCAGAACGCAGAAGTGACGCTGGTGCCATCAACGAAAGCCGATTTGGACGCAAGCACAGCACCTAAATTGCTGCGCCTGATTGATGCACTGGAAGACTTGGATGATGTTCAAGAGGTATACCACAACGGCGATATCTCTGATGAGGTAGCGGCGACGCTGGAATAATCCTCGATGGCGATCATTCTCGGGATCGATCCCGGCTCTCGGATCACAGGATATGGCGTGATCCGTCATCAAGGTCGTCACCTTGAATATCTCGGCAGTGGTTGTATTCGTACAGACTCAGAAGATTTGGCGGGTAAGCTTGGCCAAATCTTTGCCGGTGTCAGCGAAGTCATCACCCAGTTTCAGCCAGATACCTTTGCCATCGAGCAGGTGTTTATGGCGCGAAATGCAGACTCAGCACTAAAGCTAGGTCAGGCGCGTGGCAGTGCGATTGTTGCTGCGGTGAATGCGGGCTTGCCAGTGAGCGAGTACGCAGCACGTTTGATTAAGCAAGCGGTGGTCGGCAAAGGCAGCGCGGACAAGAAGCAAGTGCAAGCGATGGTTGTGCATATGCTGAAACTCCCAGCCACACCGCAAGCCGATGCGGCGGATGCTTGGCAGTTGCAATCTGTCATGCCCACACCAATCACACATTGGTGGCAATGGCGGGGGCAGGCCAAAGGGGCTCGTCGCGGGCGTTACCGATAAGTAAACTGTCTTACTAAAGCAGCCTCAGGGCTGCTTTTTCTTTCTCTGTTTTCCGTTATTTGATACGCCAAATTTTTCCTACACTTTTTGAATCATCGTCATCTCACTACTAAGAGAAAACCGGGGCTGGGTCTATGTCAGACTGCAAATGAACCGAAGTCTGGTATGAAAAAGTCAGTGCAGAAAAGGGAAGAGCAATGAGTCTAGATTTGGAACAGATGAAGAAAAACGCGATAGATTTTTACCGCACTGCCTATTTAGGTGAGCCAGCAAAGGCCGCGGAAAAATACGTGGGCGACATGTACATTCAGCATAACCCTTTGGTTGGTGATGGTGTACAGGCTTTTATTGATTACTTTGATGAAATGCAGCGTGATTACCCTGATAAAAGCATCGAGTTTGTTCGCGCGATTGCGCAAGGGGATCTCGTGGCTTTGCACACCATTCAAACGTGGCCGGGTGATATTCAATACGTCACCATGGATTTCTTACGTTTTGACGAAAATGGCAAAATCGTCGAACACTGGGATTCGATTCAGGAAGTACCCAAAGAAAGTAAAAACGGCAACCCGATGTACTAAACGGGTAGATCCCAAAAGGCATCAAAACGGTGCCTTTTTCATTGGTGCTGTCTCAATAATTGTTTGAAAGCGATTAGAGAAATCTCCGTTCTTTTCTATGGTTGTTAAAGGGAAATCAATATTTTGAACGGGGAAACGATGAAATACGTCAAATGGGGACTAAGTGCGTTTATAGCGTTTGTTTTTATACAATCGCTGTTTTTTAAATTTTCTGGCTCGCCAGAAACAGAGTTTATTTTTGGCACCCTAGGTGAGTGGTCGGGGCTTGCATGGTTTGGTCAATATGGCGCGTATATGGTGGGCGTCACCGAACTGATTGCTTCTGTTTTACTGTTTACACGATTCCATGCATTTGGTGCTTTACTGGCAATCGGGACCATGACGGGTGCGATTTTCTTCCACTTGTTTACGCCGATTGGCGTTGCTCAGCCTGCCTTTGATGCGGCGGGACAAGTGGTAGGTAATGACGGCGGTACCTTGTTCGTTATGGCGTGTTTGGTTTGGCTGTCAGCCGCATTTTTGCTTTATCAAACTCGCCGAGGCGACAGAGAAGAAGTCGATTAAGCGTGACGTATTGACCATGCATGATTCGAGCACCTTCAAGTTTTATATTTAAATTATGCAAGTGATTGCTTAATAAATAGAGATGTCTTCCGCGAGTTAGCGATGTGTTTGGTGTTCCTTGTCGGGAATGTTGCAATTGGCGTTGTAGCCCTAATATGAGGGCCACACGAAAATGGCAACTCAGGTGAGGAACACCGATGCGTTATATTTTGAGCATGATGCTCGCGCTGATAGTGAACACAGGGAATGTGTTCGCCGCAGATTACATGCACTACGACTCAACCTACAAAAACATCAAAGTAGGTTCCTCCACAGAACGTTCTCTCAGACACTTCCACGGAAAGCCACAACGCGTGGTGAAAAAGGAAAAATTTACCCTGTTTCGCTATCGTAAATTTGATGCTGCGGTGAATAAAAGTGACGGTAAAGTTCGCTCCATCATTATTTATGATCGTAATTACAAGGACAGGAACTACCTGAAGATTGGTGATAATCGGAAGAGGGTAGAACGTGTGCTGAAGAAAGACATCTTGGGCGATAACGCCGTTGATCGCGTTAATGGCATTGTTTATTGGTTTGATGGAAACAGAATAGAGAAAATTGTGTTGGCGTATCGACTCAAGCGATAAGTGGTCGCTGAATTCTGCATCTTCAGGTTGTCTGGGTATAAAATTAGTGTAAAACGTTGTAAGCCAATGTTTGTTTTACTAGGACGATTTTGTGTCAGAAGCCCACAAACCCCAACATCACAATACTCGGTCAATTCTGGCTTGGGTGTCATCGTTTCTCAAACCCTATAAGAATCGCGTACTCGCGGCGGTATTTTTCCTTTTTCTAGGGTCTCTGAGTTGGCTCGCGCTAGGCCAAGGTGTGAGGCTGGTGGTTGATGAGGGCTTTCTGTCTGGTAATGCGTCTGAGTTAAACCAAATCGTTCTGGTGATCCTCGCGATTACCTTTGTCAGCGGCATCGCGACTTTTTGCCGCTTTTACCTCATGAGCTGCTTGGTGAGCGCGTGAGTGCAGATATCCGCATTCGTGTTTACCACCAGCTTCTATTACTCACGCCGTCCTTTTACGCCAAAGAAAGAACGGGTGAAGTGATTAGCCGTTTTACGGCGGATACCACTTTGCTTCAGACCGTTGTTGGATCGAGTTTGTCGATGGCACTGCGTTCAGCCGTGTCTGTGATTGGCGGTCTGGTGATGATGGGGATCACCAGCGTTAAACTCACTGCGCTTGTGCTGCTTGCTGTGCCTGTTGTGCTGGTGCCGATTGGTGTGCTGGGTCGACGAGTGCGAAAACTTGCGCGTGTGAGCCAAGATAAAGTCGCTGATTTAGGCGCGCACGTGGATGAAACCCTTCACGAAATACGCACCGTGCAATCCTACAACCATGAAAAAACAGAAGCGTCGGTTTTCCAGTCTCGCGTCGAAACGGTGATGGACGCAGCAAAGCTACGTATTCGATACCGAGCGACCTTGATGGCATCAGTCGTACTTCTAAGCATAGTGGCCATTATTCTCGTGACTTGGGTCGGCGCACTGAATGTGCTTGATGGTTCACTCTCTGCGGGTGAGTTATCTGCCTTTATGTTTTACGCACTTTTGGTTGCGGGTGGGGTTGCAACAATCAGTGAAGTGATTGGTGATATTCAGCGCGCGGCAGGCGCGACAGAGCGCTTGATAGAGCTGTCAGACATGCAACCGGACATCGAAGAGACAGTTTCACCCATTGCTTTTCCCGAACATGGTAAAGGTGATTTGGTGTTTGATGATGTGTGCTTTGCGTATCCGGGCGATGGCAGCCAGCCTGTGTTTACCTCGTTGTCATTTTCGATCAAAGCCGGCGAGCGCGTTGCATTAGTCGGGCCGAGTGGAGCAGGTAAAAGCTCGGTGTTTGCGCTCCTTCAGCGTTTCTTTGATGTGCAAAGCGGCGAAATACGCATTGATTACGCGCCGATTAAACAACTGACTTTGGAGCGTTTGCGTGAACAGTTTGCACTGGTGCCGCAAGAGTCTGTGATTTTTGCGACTAGTGTGTTGGAGAACGTCAGATACGGGAAACCTGACGCGTCGATTGAAGAAGTGATGCGCGCGTGTCAGGCAGCGTCTGCGCACGATTTTATTTCTGAATTCCCAGAAGGCTATCACACGGAATTGGGCGAGCGTGGCGTGCGTTTATCTGGCGGCCAAAAGCAACGTATTTCGATTGCACGAGCCATATTGGCAGACCGTCCGGTATTACTGCTTGATGAAGCGACAAGTGCGCTAGATGCCGTGAGTGAGCACCATGTGAAACATGCGCTGGATGCCTTGATGAACAGTAAAACCTCCCTTGTGATTGCGCACAGGCTCGCAACTGTTGTGAATGCTGATCGAATCTTGGTGTTGGATAAAGGCAATATTGTTGCGACAGGGACACACCGAGAGTTGATGGAAACCAGCCCGCTGTATCGTGAGTTTGCCTCATTGCAGCTGGTGGCTTCTGATGCTGCACACCTTAGCGATGCCGTTTAAATAAGAGAAAACGGCACGTATTTGTGGCTTGAGTCCGTCGAAAGTGGTCAGGAAAGGTGTCTCACACCGATTGAAGAAAAAGCAAGGAAGTAAAATGAAAAAGCTATGCGCAACAATCTTGATGATGCTGTTTATTGCGGGTTGTTCACCAACCGTAGGCAGTGACGAGTGGTGCAATGATATGAAGGAAAAACCGAAAGGCGATTGGACGGCCAGTGAAGCCGGCGATTTCGCTAAGCATTGCATTCTGTAAAATGAAAAAAGGCAGGGGAGACCCTGCCTTGAACTTGATGTTGTGTTTCCCAATACTGGCTTGGGTATTTTTGTTTATAGAGAAACTGCTGTATCCAGAGCCAGACCAATCATGTCATTCAGAGTCGTAACACGGTCTTCAGCACTCAGGCCTTCGTGACGGATAATGTGGTCAGTCACGGTGCAGATAGCCAGAGCGCGAACACCGAACTCAGCCGCCAAGCTATAGAATGCGCTCACTTCCATCTCTACGCCGTAAACGCCGTATTTTGCCAGAAGTGGGTAGAAGTCTTCATCCGGACGGTAGAACATGTCAGAAGAGAACACGTTACCTACCTTCACAGACAGTTCTTTTTCTTTTGCTACGTCAACAGCGGTACGCAACATGTCGTAGTTCGCCAACGCTGCGAAGTCGTGGTCGCGCAGACGAGTACGGTTCATCTTAGAATCCGTCGATGCACCCATTGCGATAACCAGATCCATCAACTTAACGTCGTCGTGGATTGCACCACAGCTACCGATGCGGATCAGGTTTTTGATGCCGTAGTGGTTGATCAGCTCGTGAACGTAGATAGAAGCTGATGGCGCACCCATGCCGTGACCCATAACAGACAGTTTCTTGCCTTTGTAGAAACCGGTGAAGCCCAGCATGCCGCGAACGTCAGTCACTTGTACTGCGTCTTCCAAAAAGTTCTCAGCAATGTACTTAGCACGCTGCGGGTCACCCGGCATCAGAATCGTTTCTGCGAAATCACCTGGGTTAGCATTAATGTGTGGAGTTGCCATTTTAGCTCCTAAAGGATAATGTTGTGACGCGCTCACTTTAGGGTGTTGTGCACTCCGAAAAAAGGACACTTGTCCGTTAACAACCGCTTCCATGCCACAAAACGGAGCTTTGCCTTTGGGCGACTCACGGAAACGAGTCTTACATGGTTTTACTAAGACGTGATGGTATGTCTCTTCAGGCTCAAACTTCGCTATTTCAATCTTTATTAGACCAACCTTTTTGTCGACCTTTTAAAATTCATAAAGGCGATACATTCCTTGTTCAGGGTGAAATAGCTAACCAATTGTTTTTGGTGAACAATTGTGATTTTTCTGTGTCGTATCTGACGCCGGCAGGTAAACGTTATATCGTGAATTCACAACGAGGATTCACCGGCGTTCTTGGAGAAATGGAAGTATTTCGACCAGAAGGACGCTATGTCTTCAGTGTCACGGCACTGAATGACGCAAACGGCTATCAAATTAGTCGCACAAAATTGTTGGAAGCTGTCGCTCAACAGCCGGAAATGGCACTTCATTTCCTGCAATTGGTAACGGGAAGATACGAAGAATCCATTGGTCATACATTGAGCAATATTCTCTACACGCTTCGGTTTAATATTATCCGTGTGATGCTAAATAAATCGGCCGAAGCGAATGACGGTTGGTTTGAATTTAAAACCGATCAACACGCGGGTGAGTTGGGGGCTACCACTAGGGCGTTCCGCCGCGTGGTAAAAGACTTGGTCGATGAAGGTGTGGTGGATAAAAAACGCAGCACTTACCGCATTGCCAAGCTCGACGCACTGAAAAACGAGCTAGATGCGGGCTAACCGCAAACGGTTTCCTGCAAACGTTTTCGTTTTAATGACGATTCTCTCAATTTCTCACTTTTTTCGGTCACTTTTGAGCGCTAAGTGACCGAAAAGGACAAGTGTCCTTCTTTTCAAATCCTGCCGACGTTACAACACGCTCGGCAGCGACAAACTCGCTAGATTAACGCTTTTTGCCCACTAGAGATCACCCAGTTTATGAGCATCATCATGAGCCTTATCGGCATGGCATCCCTGATTGCTATCGCCGTACTACTTTCAGACAATCGCAAAAAAATTAATATCCGCACCGTTGGTGGCGCGCTTGCTATTCAAGTCGCGTTTGGTGTGTTTGTTATGTACGTTCCGTTTGGTCAAGCAATGCTTCAAACCATCGCGGATGGTGTTGGCAGCGTCATTAACTACGCAAATGACGGTCTGGCATTTACCTTCGGCGACTTGGCGAAATACAAAGTTGGTTTCGTGTTCGTTATCAACGTGCTGTGTGTTGTTATCTTTATTTCTGCGCTGATCTCTGTGCTTTACTATCTGAAAATCATGCAGAAAGTGATTGCCGTTATCGGTGGTGCACTGAAAAAAGTGCTGGGTACCAGCCACGCGGAATCTATGTCAGCGACGGCAAACATCTTTGTTGGCCCAATTGAAGCACCGTCTCTGGTTCGTCCTTTTGTTCACACCATGACACGTTCTGAGCTGTTTGCTGTCATGGCAGGTGGCCTAGCATCTGTTGCAGGCGGTACCATGATTGGTTACATCAATCTGGGTATCGATGTGAAATACATTCTGACCGCATGTTTCATGACCGCGCCTGCTGGTCTGCTGTTCGCAAAACTGCTGTGCCCTGAAGTAGACGAGCCGAAGAAAACCATTGAAGCGACCGTTGAAGCCAACGATGACGAGCCAGAAACACTGCTGGATGCGATCACGCAAGGTTCGATGATCGGTCTGCAGCAAGTGGCATGTGTAACTGCACTGCTGATTTCATTCGTGGCACTGACCGCACTGCTGAACGGTATCGTTGGCGCACTGGCGGGTCTGGTAGGCTTTGAAGGCATCACCGTTCAGTTGATTCTGGGCTACCTGTTGTCACCTCTGGCATTCCTGTTGGGTGTGCCATGGGATGAAGCGGTGACAGCGGCATCTCTGATTGGTCAGAAAATCGTTATCAATGAATTCGTGGCATACGTGAGCTTCTTGGATGTGGCTGACGCGCTGTCTGAGAAAACCCAAGCAATCATCATCTTTGCACTGTGTGGTTTTGCTAACATCGGTTCATTGGCAATGGTTATCGGTGGTCTGAGCGCAATGTCTCCTGGCCGTCGTAAAGAGTTCAACAAGATTGGTGTGCGTGCGCTTTTGGCCGCTATCCTTGCAAACTTGATGAGCGGTACGATTGCAGGTCTGCTGGTGTCACTTGGCAGCATCATGTAAAACTTAGATTCACTAAGAATTTAAAAAGCGGGCCGAGTGCCCGCTTTTCTTTTTGTATTCATTCAGATAGTTAAAATGAGGTGACCCTTAACGGGTAATTATCGTGCTAGAACTTTGGTATATGTGATCGCATTGCGTCTACACTGCGTTGATACAGTTAGAAATAGCTCGTTACTTCTCTAAACTGATGCGCCATGCGGAGGCAAGGATGTCAGAACTAGCAGTCGATCTCGCCCGAATCCAGTTTGCGTTTACCGTTTCATTTCACATCATCTTTCCGGCGTTCTCTATTGGGCTTGCCAGCTACATTACCGTGCTAGAAGCGTTGCACTTGAAGACGCGACAGCATCAGTACCTCGAACTCTCGAAATATTGGACCAAAATTTTTGCCGTCACTTTCGGTATGGGGGTCGTGAGTGGCATCGTCATGAGCTACCAATTCGGCACCAATTGGGGCGTATTCTCTGATAAAACAGGACCGGTACTTGGACCTTTGATGGGTTACGAAGTGCTAACCGCGTTTTTCCTCGAAGCGGGTTTTCTTGGCATCATGTTGTTTGGTCGTGAACGAGTAGGGGAAAAGCTGCATTTTCTGGCGGTTGCGGTGGTTGCTTTTGGTACCTTGCTCTCAGCGACGTGGATTCTCTCGGTGAACAGTTGGATGCAAACGCCCGCTGGTTTTTCCTACAACGAAGAAGGCCAGTTCATTGTCACCGATTGGTTTGAAGTGGTGTTTAACCCTTCCTTCCTTTACCGCCTTGTCCATATGGTCATCGCTGCCTATCTGACCACAGCCTTCATGGTTGCGGGTGTCGGCGCATGGCATTTGCTGCGCGCGCCTCACAACGAACTTGCCCGCATCAGCCTGTCGATGGGGATGTGGATGGCCTTGTTGGTGACGCCTATCCAAATCGTGGCGGGCGACATGCACGGTCTGAATACCCTTGAGCATCAGCCGATGAAAGTGGCGGCAATGGAAGGGCACTTTGAGACTCAAAAAGGTGCGCCGCTGATCTTGTTCGGTATGCCAAACGAAGAGACAGAAACCGTCGACTACAAGGTGGCGATTCCCTACCTTGGCAGCATCATTCTTACCCATTCTATCGACGGTGAAATCAAAGGGCTAGACAGCGTGCCGCCAGAAGACAGGCCACCTGTCGCGATTGTGTTTTGGAGTTTCCGCATCATGGTCGCCATTGGCTTCTTGATGCTGGCGATTGGTTTGACGTCGCTTTGGTTGCGGCACAAGAAAACGCTGTATGAAACCCCGTGGTTCCTCAAAATTTGTACATGGTGCGCGCCGTGCGGATTTGTCGCTATTTTGGCGGGCTGGGTAACAACAGAAGTTGGCCGACAACCGTATACGGTTTATGGCCACTTGCGAACGGTAGATTCGGTGTCACCGATAGATGCAGCGGCAGTGGGTACGTCGCTTGCCGTGTTTGTCGTCGTCTATTTCGCGATTTTTGGTGCCGGTATCTATTACATCCTCAAGCTCATGCGCAAATCGCCAACGAAATACGAGCAGGATTTGGACAGCCGCGTGGTGACGCGTCTCTCGCATGGTAATGCAGGACACGATGTGGATGACGCAACACCGAGCAAAGGAGAATCGTAATGGATTATGCATTGATTTGGGCGGTTCTCATTGCCATTGCGGTTCTCGCGTACGTTATTTTGGATGGCTTTGACCTTGGCGTAGGGATCCTCTTTCCATCGCTAAACGATGACGAAAAAGATGCTGCGATGAACTCCATCGCACCCATTTGGGATGGGAACGAGACTTGGCTAGTATTGGGCGGCGGCGGGCTGTTCGCCGTCTTCCCATTGGCTTACTCCGTTATCATGCCTGCGGTTTATGCCCCCATTATCGCGATGTTGATTGGCTGATATTTCGTGGCGTAGCATTTGAGTACCGCTATCGAACAAAGAAAGGGCGATACCTATGGGATTGGTCGTTTGCAGGCGGCTCGATGGTAGCAACCTTTTCCCAGGGCATGATTTTGGGTACCTTGCTTCAGGGAATTGAGGTGGCTGATAGGCAATACGCGGGCGGTTGGTTTGACTGGCTGACGCCCTTTTCCATTTTCTGCGGTATCGCCGTGACCATCGGCTATACACTGCTGGGCGGGTGTTGGTTACTGATCAAAACCTCCGGCCCGATTGAAGAAAAGCTGTTTGCGAAGTGTAAGCGACTGACACTCCTGTTCCTCGCTGCCATTGGTTTGGTGAGTGTTTGGCTACCCTTTATCTCACCGGAAATCGCGGCACGCTGGTTCACCTTCCCGAATGCGGCAGTGTTCTTCCTGATTCCTATTACCTCCGCATTTGCCGCTTATCGACTTTGGCATTCGTTAGTGGCTGAAAAAGCACTCGCGGCGTATTTGTGGACGTTGGTCATTTACCTGATGGCCTTTTCTGGGTTCGCAATCAGTATCTTCCCGTACATGGTGCCAAGAGCGATCACCTTGTGGGAGGCGGCTGCGCCAGAAAACAGCCTCAAATTCCTGTTCGCAGGAGCGGCGTTCCTCTTGCCTATCATCGTCGCTTACTCGGCATACTCTTATTGGGTGTTCCGCGGCAAGGTGAGGGCAGACGAGGGCTATCATGAATAAATCGCTACGATCAGGACTCTGGTTTATTGGGCTGTGGCTCCTCGGGGTAGGGGCCGTCAGCCTGTTGGCATTAATCATCAAGCTTTCAATGAAATGGGTAAACCTTATCTGATCGTATGCCCAATTCTGATACCCAATTCGGATTAAAACTGGATATCTATCCAGTTGTTCATTATCCTAACGGCAATTGTAACCAGAATACCGAGTTTCTATTGTGATTGGCCGATTACGCGGAATTTTGCTTGAAAAGCAACCACCTGAGATTCTTCTTGAAGTAAACGGCGTTGGCTACGAAGTCAGTATGCCAATGAGCTGTTTTTACGAACTCCCAGAAGTGGGTGAAGAAGCAATTGTTTACACCCATTTTGTTGTTCGTGAAGACGCTCAGCTTCTTTACGGCTTTAACACCACGGTTGAACGTGCCTTGTTCCGCGAAGTCATCAAAGCCAATGGCGTAGGTCCTAAACTGGGTCTTGCGATTCTGTCCGGTATGACCGCCACCCAATTTGTCGACAGTGTTGAGCGTGAAGATGTGTCAACACTGGTGAAAATTCCGGGTGTGGGCAAGAAAACGGCAGAGCGACTGGTTATTGAAATGCGTGACCGCCTGAAAAACTGGCATGCGTTTGACCTGTTTACCCCTCATGCAGACGCCGCAGCGCGTCGCGCATCAAGCACTGACACTATTGTGGCGGCATCGACCGATCCGAAAGACGAGGCGATCAGTGCGCTTATCGCATTGGGCTACAAAGCAGCCCAAGCAGAGAAAGTGGTTAAGCAAGTTGCTCAGGATGGCATGAAGAGTGAAGCCATTATCCGTGATGCACTGCGTTCGATGGTGTAATGGAGCAATATAGATGATTGAAGCCGACCGACTGATGGGGTCTGTGCCACCTAGCCGCGAAGATGATGTCATTGATCGTGCTATTCGTCCGAAGCTGCTGGCAGATTATCAAGGTCAGGATCATGTACGTAGTCAGATGGAGATTTTTATCCATGCGGCGCGTAAACGTGAAGAAGCACTGGATCACTTGTTGATCTTTGGCCTCCGGGTTTGGGTAAAACCACCTTGGCAAATATCGTTGCCAATGAAATGGAAGTGAACATTCGCACTACATCAGGCCCTGTGCTTGAAAAAGCCGGGGACTTAGCGGCACTGCTGACCAACCTTGAACCTCATGATGTGTTGTTTATCGATGAAATCCACCGCCTGAGCCCAGTGGTCGAAGAAGTACTGTATCCAGCGATGGAAGACTACCAACTGGATATCATGATCGGTGAAGGCCCCGCTGCGCGCTCGATTAAAATCGATTTGCCACCGTTTACCTTGATTGGTGCAACCACACGTGCGGGCTCTCTGACATCACCATTGCGCGACCGTTTTGGTATCACTCAGCGCCTTGAGTACTACAACATTGCCGATCTGAAAGGCATTGTTCAGCGCTCTGCTAATTGTCTGAACTTGGACATGGAAGAAGAAGGGGCGTTTGAGATTGCCCGCCGAGCGCGTGGCACACCGCGTATTGCAAACCGACTGCTTCGTCGAGTTCGCGACTATGCGGAAGTCAAAGCCGATGGTCATATCAATGCCGATGTTGCATCAAAAGCATTGGATATGCTGGATGTGGACAACCAAGGCTTTGACTACATGGACCGCAAGCTTCTGACTGCGATTATCGAGAAGTTTGACGGTGGCCCAGTCGGGTTGGATAACCTAGCCGCGGCGATTGGTGAAGCGAAAGACACCATCGAAGACGTTATTGAGCCGTATCTGATTCAGCAAGGCTATCTGCAACGCACGCCGCGTGGACGTATTGCCAGCCAGCGCGCGTACCTGCATTTCGGCTTCGATTTGCCTGAATAAACGAACAACCGACCAAGATTCTAAGGCCAACATTATGTTGGCCTTTTTTACATCTGCCCTGTTGCAACTGTGTTACTCACAGCGATTCGTCATGTGCGCACAAGCACGCTTTCCATTTCTCGTCTAGCTCTTGAAATCGTCGAAAAAGATGATGACGCTCAAGGACAGATAAAATAAGGGGCTGCTGAAATTGATTATTTTGACAGCAATCAATGTCTCTGAGGGCCAAATGCTTTGAAGACGGTTGCCAGAATGTTTAGTATTAGCTGTCACTATATTAGGAGTTGCTTAACAAAATCCTAACGAGTGCGGCACAAAAGTGCAACATAATAAGGGGGAGTTGTTCACACAGCTCCCGTAAGGAAGCTCGGTAAAGCGCGGCTGGCAAGCCTCGCATGTGTTTAAGCATTTACTTAACGACATGAAAATGTCGTGCGTCAGTCAGCCTGACGATGAAGGAGTTACCATGTTAACTGATATTGTGGATCTATCGCGGTTCCAATTTGCTCTCACCGCGATGTATCACTTCCTATTTGTCCCATTGACTCTGGGTATGGCCTTTCTTCTGGCTATCATGGAGTCGTTGTATGTAATGACCGACAAGCAAATCTACAAGGACATGACTAAGTTCTGGGGTAAGCTGTTCGGTATTAACTTCGCGCTGGGTGTTGCTACAGGCCTGACGATGGAGTTCCAGTTTGGTACAAACTGGGCGTACTACTCTCACTACGTTGGTGATATCTTCGGTGCGCCTCTGGCAATCGAAGCATTAATGGCATTCTTCCTAGAATCGACCCTTGTTGGTATGTTCTTCTTTGGTTGGGATCGCCTGTCCAAGCGTCAACACCTTGCTGTTACTTGGTTGACAGCTATCGGTTCTAACTTTTCTGCGCTTTGGATTCTGGTCGCAAACGGTTGGATGCAAAACCCAGTAGGTGCAGAGTTCAACTTCGAAAGCATGCGAATGGAAATGGTGAGCTTTGCTGAAGTTGTACTTAACCCAGTTGCTCAAGTGAAATTCGTTCACACTGTTGCTGCGGGCTACACCACAGGCGCAATGTTCGTCCTGGGTATCAGTGCTTACTACCTGCTGAAAGGCCGTGACATCGCGTTTGCACGCCGTTCATTTGCTATCGCAGCATCATTCGGTATCGCGGGCATCCTGTCTACTATCGTTCTGGGTGACGAATCTGGCTATGAGCTGGGCGACGTTCAGAAAGTTAAACTGGCAGCAATTGAAGCAGAATGGCACACAGAGCCAGCACCTGCAGCATTCACTTTGTTCGGCTTCCCGAACCAAGAAACCATGGAAACCGACTACGCCATCAAGATCCCTTACGTAATGGGTATCATCGCGACGCGTTCTTTCGACAAGGAAGTAACGGGTCTTCGCGATCTGGTTGATGAGCACGAAGTACGTATCCGTAACGGTATGATTGCTTACGAACTGCTAGAAAAACTGCGTAACGGCGACAAAACACCAGAAACACTGGCTGAATTTGACGCGGTTAAGAAAGATTTGGGTTACGGCCTGCTGCTGAAAGAGCACACGCCAAACGTTGTTGACGCAACGGAAGCACAAATCAAGCAAGCGGCTAAAGATTCTATCCCGCAAGTTGCACCGCTGTTCTGGAGCTTCCGCATCATGGTTGCGTGTGGCTTTGCAATGCTGTTCATCTTCGGTATGGCGTTCTACCAAACGTGTCGTCAGAAGATCGACGAAAAGCCTTGGGTTCTGAAAATGGCACTGTTCGCGATTCCTCTGCCTTGGATTGCATCTGAAGCAGGTTGGTTCGTTGCGGAATACGGTCGTCAGCCGTGGGCGGTTGGTGAAATCCTGCCTGTACACATGGCGGCATCTAACCTGCCAGCGTACGAAATCATTACTTCATTGGTTGCCATCGTTGCACTGTACACCGTGTTCCTGATCGCTGAAGTTTACCTGATGGTTAAGTTTGCTCGTAAAGGCCCAAGCAGCCTGAAGACTGGCCGTTACCACTTTGAACAGCAAAAGAGCCCAGAAGCGGATCTTGCGCGTCAGGTTGAAGCATAAGGAGAGCTTGAGCGATGTTTGATTACGAAATCCTACGATTGATTTGGTGGGTTCTGATCGGTGTTTTGCTGATCGGCTTCGCCGTAACCGATGGTTTCGACATGGGTGTAGGTGCGCTGGTACCTGTTATCGGTAAAACCGACAACGAACGCCGTGTCATGATTAACTCTATTGCACCGCACTGGGATGGTAACCAAGTTTGGTTGATCACCGCGGGTGGTGCACTTTTCGCGGCATGGCCTCTGGTATACGCAGTATCGTTCTCTGGTTTTTACCTGGCGATGATTCTGACACTGGCTGCGTTGTGGTTCCGTCCTGTTGGTTTCGACTACCGTTCTAAGATTGAAGATCCACGCTGGCGTAAAGCTTGGGATGGCGCAATCTTCATCGGTGGTTTCGTTCCGCCAATCATCTTCGGTGTTGCTTTCGGTAACTTGCTGCAAGGTGTACCGTTTGAGCTGAGCGAACTGCTGATCCCAACGTACCGTGGTAACTTCTTCGGTCTGCTGAATCCATTTGCGATTCTGTGTGGTCTGGTTAGCTTGTTCATGATCGTGACGCAAGGTGCGACTTGGCTGCAAATGAAGACCACTGGCGACCTGCACACGCGTTCTCGCAACGTAGCGCAACTGACTGCGGTTCTGACTGCAGTGTGTTTCGCTATCGCAGGCTTCTGGGCTCAGAGCATTGAAGGTTACGTGATCACTAGCGAGATCGTGACTAACGCAACGTCAAACCCACTGACGAAAGAAGTGACCACAATGACGGGTGCATTGTTCAACAACTACAATGACTACCCAATCCTGTGGATCGCGCCTGCTCTTGCAGTGATCATGCCTCTGCTGGCAGCGGCTGCGTCACGCTTCGAGCGTTGTGGCTTTGCGTTCCTGTTCTCTAGCCTAGCAATTGCAGGTGTGATTCTGACGGCTGGCTTTGCGCTGTTCCCATTCGTAATGCCTTCAAGCCTGTTCCCATCACACAGCCTGACCATGTGGGATGCAACGTCAAGTGAACTGACGCTGAACATCATGACTGGCGTTGCATTTGTGATGGTTCCAATCATCCTGGGTTACACCATTTGGTGTTACTACAAGATGTTCGGTCGCTTGGATGACAAGTTCATCGAAGAAAACAAGAACTCACTGTACTAAGAGAAGGAGTAAACCATGTGGTATTTCGCTTGGATTCTAGGTGTATTGCTGGCGTGCTCGTTCGGTATTATCAATGCGCTTTGGTTAGAACACACTGAAGCCATGGATCACGACAGTGAAGACTAAGCTAATCGCTTTGCTAGACGGTCTGCATGACCGTCTACACAAGCGCGTATTGATGTTGCTTTCCCTTGCGTTGGCACTTGCCTGCGGTGGTCTTGTTATGTGGGACCCTCAAGCACTTGCAGCCAAACTGGGTGGGTTTACCGTTGCGACCGGTTTGCCACTGATTTGGGCGACCTGTACCGGATTTATTCACGGTATGGCGTTCAAACCACGCTTCTGGCTATGGCAATTGGTGTTCTTCCCACCGTTCGCGTGGGTCATCATGATCGTCATGTTGGTGCAAGCATTTGCTTAATCAATAAGCACATTGATACTTCAAACAGCTCGGGCAACCCCCGAGCTGTTTTATTTTGCGGCATTCGTGACCTGCTTCGTTGCTTCGAGGTTTCAATATGTTGAGTAAGTCAGTTATAGTATTTCGCTAAACCTTCTCATGGATTTCAGGTAATTATTCAGGATGAGTCATCTCCATCCATTCTGCTGGCCAATTCGCGTGTATTACGAGGACACTGATGCAGGCGGGATTGTCTATCATGCGAACTATCTCAAATACTTCGAGCGTGCGCGCACCGAACTATTGCGAAGTATCGGTGTCAATCAACTGGAACTGTTTGAAGAACATACCGCTTTCGTTGTCCGCCACATGGACATCGATTTCATCAAGGGTGCAACATTAGACGAATCGCTCACTGTTCAAACAACGGTGTCAGAAATTCGTCGAGCAACCCTAACTTTCTGTCAGGATTTAGTTAATTCACAAGGAGATGTGTTGTGCCGGGCGGTTGTTAAGGTAGCCTGTGTCGACCCTACGAAGATGAAACCCAAATCCATTCCTAAATCGATTCAATCGGAGATTTTAAGTGAACGCTGAACTTTCAATTCTTGATCTGTTTTTGCAGGCGAGTCTGCTGGTAAAAGCAGTGATGTTGGTTCTGCTAGGCATGTCTGTAGTGTCTTGGGCGATGATCATCAAACGTTCGCAAGTGCTTTCACAAGCTTCTGCAAAGGCAGAGCGTTTTGAAGACCGATTCTGGTCAGGGATGGACTTATCACAGCTTTACCAAGAAGTGCAGGCGCGCAAAGACAGCCTGACGGGTAGCGAACAAATTTTTTACGCAGGCTTTAAAGAGTTTGCGCGTCTTCACCGCAGCAATGGCAAAGTGCCAGAAGCGGTGATGGAAGGCACGTCGCGTGCGATGCGCGTGTCCTTGTCTAAAGAAGTCGAGTCTTTAGAAACGAACCTTCCTTTCCTTGCTACCGTGGGTTCAATCAGTCCGTACATTGGTCTGTTTGGTACCGTGTGGGGCATCATGCATGCATTTATCGCGCTGGGTGCCGTGAAACAAGCGACACTGGCGATGGTTGCCCCGGGTATCGCAGAAGCACTGGTTGCGACGGCGATGGGTCTGTTTGCTGCTATCCCTGCGGTAATGGCATACAACCGACTGACATCTAAAGTGGGTAAGCTGGAAAACAACTATGTGAACTTTATGGAAGAGTTCTCCAGCATTTTGCACCGTCAGGCATTTGCCGCACCGAAGGAGTAAGCCATGGCTTATCAACCTAAGCGACGGAAGATGACGGCGGAGATTAACGTCGTACCTTACATCGACGTCATGCTGGTACTGCTTATCATCTTCATGGTGACAGCACCGTTTGTGACGCAGGGCGTAGACGTTGACCTGCCACAAACGTCAACGGCCAAAACGGCGGCTGAACTGGCGAAAGAGGAAGACAGCGGCGCATTCATCATTGTTGAGGTTGACCAAAACGGTGGTCTTGGCCTGAGTGTGAACAATGGCGATATGGTGCGTGGACTTTCGCTTCAGGATTTGTTGATCCGTGTGCGTGCTGAGCTGGAAATTCACCCTAAGTCGCCAGTGCTTGTTGGTGGCGATGGGCGAGTGCCTTATTCCGAAATCATTCTTACCCTGGATGCTTTGAACCAGGCGGGAGTCTCTTCAGTGGGACTAATGACCGAACCGCTTGATTCTTAGAATGAGAAAGTGAATGAAGAATAATCAAAACAATAATTACACGGGTGCCACGGTCGTATCTGTACTGCTTCACGGGGCACTTATTGGTGGTTTGCTTTGGGGAGCGGATTTCAGCAAGGCAGTTCATCAACCTGCCGGACAAAGTATCGAAGCGGTGGTGATTGACCCGAATGTGGTCAGTGAGCAAGCGCGAAAAATCCGTGAACAGCGCGATGAAGCGAAACGCCAAGAAAGCGATCGCTTAAAGCGTTTGGAACAACAAGCGGAGCAGCTTGAAAAGCAACGTGAGCAAGAAGAAAAACGCTTACGTGAGCTAAGAGCTGAAAAGCTTGTAGCAGAAAAAGCAGCACGTGAAGCGGAAACTGAGCGTAAGCGTATTGCAGAAGCCAAGAAGAAAGCGGCTGATGAGCAACGTAAAGCAGAAGAAGCAGCACGTGTAGCAAAAGAAAAAGCCGCTGCGGCAGAAGCTGAACGTCAACGCCAAGTTGCTGAACGTCGTAAGGCTGAAGAAGCCGCGAAGAAAGCTGAGGCTGAACGTCAGCGCGCTGAACAAGAGCGTGCGAAGGCGGAAGAAGAACGCCAACGCAAGCTGGCTGAAAAGAAAAAAGCGGAAGAAGAAGCGCGCAAAGCTGAAGAAGAGCGTCAGCGTAAGTTAGCCGAGAAGAAAAAGGCTGAAGAAGAAGCTCGTAAAGCTGAAGAAGCACGTAAGGAAGCCGAGCGTAAGGCCGCTGAAGCCAAACGCAAGCAGGTAGAGCAGGAGGCTGCCCTTAATGAGCTTTATAGCGGTCTCGAGTCGGAATCTGCAAGCCGCGACACGGCTCGAGGGCAACAACTCGCGAATGAAGTTGCTAACTGGTCTGCGCGTTTCACTAACATGATTCAGCAAAGTTGGTTAGTTGATTCGAGCATGAACGGACAAAGTTGTCGGTTGAACCTTAGGTTAGCTCCTGATGGATTGGTCGTGGATGTAACAACATTGTCTGGTGATACGACTCTCTGTCGTTCGGCAAAAGCTAGCGTGACAAAAATTGGAAAGTTTCCTATGCCATCAGACTCTGATGTCGTAGCGAAATTGAGGGATTTAAACCTCAATTTTGAGCGTTAAAAGAGGATTTAGGATGTTAAAACGATGGAATGCTTTGTTGGCGTTCGTATTAATGCTTTGGGTTGGGGCGGCTAATGCTGCTCTAGAGCTTTTTATTACTGAAGGTGTCGATTCCGCCCGACCTATCGCTATTGTCCCTTTTAAATGGGATGGTCCAGGGAAGCTGCCGACGGACGTGTCTGCCGTTATCGCCTCAGACCTGCAGCGCAGTGGTAAGTTCAGCCCTATCCCGACGGATAAAATGCCTCAAACGCCATATAGCGATGAGAACGTAGACTTCAATGACTGGACGGCACTGGGTGTTGATGCTCTGGTAACAGGTAAAATCAGCCAAACGGCTGATGGCAAATACCTGATTGAGTACCAACTGATTGATGTGGTTCGTGGGCAGTTGACGGGCGGTAAAAGCAAAGGCTTGTCGACCACAGGTGAACTTATCCTGACCAAAGACCATCTGCTGTTGAATAACCGTAAAGTGGTCTCTGGTAAACAACTACGTCAGTACGCACACCGCATTTCTGACTTGGTTTACGAAAAACTAACAGGGGAAAAAGGGGCGTTTCTCACGCGTATTGCTTACGTCGTTGTTGATGATAAAGCAGACTACCCTTACCAGCTTCGCATCGCGGATTACGATGGCTACAACGAACTCTTGGTGCTGCGTTCAAAGCAGCCATTGATGTCTCCAGCTTGGTCACCTGATGGCAAACAACTGGCTTACGTCAGCTTTGAGAATGGTCAGGCCCAGATTTTCTTGATGAATATCTACACTGGTGACCGCGAAATGATTTCGTCATTCCCGCGTCACAATGGTTCGCCACGCTTCTCGCCGGATGGCAGTAAGCTGGCTCTGGTGCTTTCGAAGACAGGTAGTCTACAAGTCTACATACTGGATTTGAAGACCAGAAAAATGGAACAAATTACAAAAGGTCGTTCAAATAACACCGAGCCATTCTGGGATCCAGACGGGAAGTCTTTAATCTTTACGTCAGACCGGGGTGGTAAACCACAGATTTATCGAGTAAATTTAGCCGACGGTTCTACTAGTCGGATTACATGGCAGGGCAGCCAGAATCTCGGTGGTCAAATTACACCTGACGGTAGACACCTGGTGATGGTTCACCGCTCGGACTCAGGCTACAACATTGCAAAACAAGATTTGCAAACCGGTGCTGTTGAGATTCTAACGAAAACTATGTTGGACGAATCTCCAAGTCTCGCGCCAAATGGCAGCATGGTAATTTACAGCTCAGTTTATGGGCGTGATAACGTACTTTCGTTGGTTTCTATTGATGGACGATTCAAAGCACGTTTACCGGCGACCAATGGCCGAGTGAGAGCCCCAGCATGGTCCCCGTTCCAATAAATATTTGCGCTTATTTGATATAAGGAAAACAAGATGCAAGTTAATAAAGTACTTAAGGGTTTGGCAATTGCGCTGCCTATGTTCACTCTGGCGGCTTGTAGCTCAAACGACAGCTCTACTGACAGCACTGCAGGCTCTCAAACTAACCAAGGTCAAGAGACCACTATCGTAACGCCAGTAGACGGCGGTCAAGGTGCTCTGACTGAGCAAGAAATCCGCAACAACGAACTGCGTCAATCTCAAACTGTTTACTTCAACTTTGACGACTACTCAGTACTGCCACAGTTCGAAGACATGCTGGATGCACACGCTGACTTCCTGCGTGAAAACGCAGATATCAAAGTAGTTGTTGAAGGTCACACGGATGAGCGGGGCACTCCTGAGTACAACATCGCGCTGGGCGAGCGTCGTGCGAACGCAGTTGCTAAGTACCTGCAAGCACTAGGCGTTCCTGCGTCTCAAATTTCAATCGTAAGCTACGGTGAAGAAAAGCCACTGGTGCTAGGCCAAAGCGACGAAGCTTACGCGAAGAACCGCCGTGCGGTTCTGGTTTACTAATTTAAGGTAAATCCTATGAACAGTAACACTTTGCGTTCTCTTTCGCTGGCGTTACTGGTGAGTGTGGCAGCCCCAGTGGCTGCCGCACCTGCTCCGGTGACTGAATTGGGTGGTAGTAGCGGCAGCAGCTCTGTTGAGCGCCTGGAGCGAATGCTCGAAGCTCGAAATCAAATGCAAATCGACATGCAGCGTCAGCTTGACCAAATGGCGAGTGAGCTTGATGAGCTGCGTGGCACCGTCGAAAGAAACAGCTACGAATTAAATCAGATGTTGGAGCGCCAACGTGATCTCTACCGAGAGATTGATACGCTAAGAACGGCGAAACCAGCACCTGTTCCGGTCACAACGCCGGAAACCCTAGAATCCACAGAAACTTACTCAACGGATCAATCCGAAAACACCGAGTATGACGCGGCAGTTAACCTGATCCTAAAAGAGAAGAACTACGCTGGCGCGACGGAAGCGTTCAACGCATTCCTTGCTAAGTACCCAGAGTCAATTTATACGCCTAACGCGCATTATTGGCTGGGTCAGCTTTACTTCTCGAAAAGCGAATTGGATGCAGCGAAGAAACACTTCACTGCGGTCAGCCAGTTTGCGAAATCCCGCAAACGTGCCGACGCACTGCTGAAACTGGGTATCATTGCTCAGCGTCAGGGTGACACTGCTGGCGCGAAAACCTTGTTCCAAAGTGTGGTGAAAGAATACCCGGGAACAACGACAGCGAACCAAGCTGAAAAAGAGCTGAAAAAGTAAGTAAAAGCCTCTGAAAAAAGCCGACAACATTGTCGGCTTTTTCTTTTTCATTTTTCCCTCATCTGTACTTCACATCCTGTTCATAAAGGGTAAACATTCGGCATTAAGCTCGTTATAATGGCGGGATTGCAAGCAAATCTGAGTATGTCGATGAGCCAGATTATCAATACCGCAGAGACGGTATATCCCTTCCCTCCGAAACCGGAGGTGCTTTCTGAGCAACAAAGCGCAGACTACATCGCAAGCATCAAAAAACAGCTAGAAGAAAAAGATGCCGTGATGATTGCGCACTACTACACCGACCCTGAAATTCAGGCTTTGGCTGAAGAAACGGGTGGTTTCGTGGGCGATTCCCTCGAAATGGCGAAGTTTGGTAACAAGCACCCAGCCAAAACCCTTCTTGTTGCTGGTGTCCGTTTCATGGGCGAAAGCGCAAAAATTCTGACCCCTGAAAAAACCGTTCTCATGCCGACGCTGGAAGCGGAATGTTCTTTGGATCTTGGTTGTCCAGAAGACCGCTTTACGGCGTTCTGTGACGCGCACCCAGACCACACTGTTGTGGTTTACGCCAACACCTCTGCCGCTGTTAAAGCGCGCGCTGACTGGGTTGTGACGTCATCTATCGCACTGGAAATCGTCGAGCACTTGGACGCGGAAGGTAAGAAGATTATCTGGGGGCCTGACCGCCACTTAGGTTCTTACATCGCGAACAAAACCGGAGCAGAAATGCTGTTGTGGCAAGGTGAGTGTGTCGTGCACGATGAGTTCTCTGCCAAAGCATTGCGAGACATGAAAGCTGTTTATCCAGATGCAGCGATTTTGGTTCACCCTGAATCACCAGCGAGTGTTGTTGAATTGGCTGACGCAGTGGGTTCAACCAGTCAGCTCATCAAAGCGGCGAAAGAGTTGCCAAACAAGCAACTTGTCGTCGCGACCGACAAAGGTATCTTCTTTAAGATGCAGCAAATGGTGCCAGAGAAAGAGCTTATTGAAGCACCAACCGCCGGCGCAGGTGCAACCTGTCGCAGCTGTGCACACTGTCCGTGGATGGCGATGAATGGTCTGAAGGCGATTGATATTGCCCTTCGTGATGGTGGTGAAGAACACGAGATCCACGTTGATGAAGCGGTTCGCGTGAAATCACTCATTCCTTTGAATCGTATGCTGGATTTTGCGGCTGAATTGCAGCTTCAGGTCAAAGGTAACGCGTAAGGTCAACGGTGACGCTTCAAGTCAAAGAAATTTAATAAAATGGCGGGCACTATGTTCGCCTTTTTTGATCGTTTTCGACCTATTCGAGTGAGTAAGGAAAGAGTATGAGTCAGGCAATGTTGACCATTGGATTACCTTTGGCCCTTGCATGGATGATGTTTTGTGTTGGTTTGACCTTAACGTTGGCCGACTTTAAGCGCGTCGGACAATACCCGGGCATTGTGTTTGCCGGTCTTTGCGCCCAGTTGTTGGGGCTACCAGCGATAGCGTTTGTGTTGGTGTATGTGTTCAATTTGCCGGAAGTTGTCGCGATTGGCCTTTGGATTCTGGCATTGGCACCGGGCGGTGCATCATCGAACGCAATTAGCCACCTTGCAGGCGGTGATGCGGCGTTATCTATCACCATGACGGCAATCAGTAGTTTGATTATCCCGTTTAGTCTGCCGTTGCTCTTGCCATTACTCTACCCAGAAGTCTCAGCCGCTATTCCGGTTAAAACAGCCATCATGCAGCTTATCGCGGTCACCTTGGTACCAGTAGTATTGGGTATGGCCCTAAACCATTTTGTGCGTTCAGCGAAGTTTGATGCGTTCACTGAGTTTGCGGGTAAATCGGCACTATGGGCGTTGTTCTTTACCGTAGCCGTGACTTTAGCAGCGAATACGTCCGTGTTTAACCAACTCTTCTCTCAAGCGTCAGTTGCGGTATTAACGTTGTGCCTACTGGGAATGGGATTGGGCGTGGCGGTATCTAAGCTTTTTCGTGGTGATGCAAAGCTTTCCAAAACCTTCGCGATTGAAGTGGGTATTCAAAACGCAGGAACGGCAATTTTCGTGGCCGTTGTACAGTTGAAACAGCCAGAGTTGGCGTTGACACCACTGTTGTATGGCGTGTTGATGAACATTCCTGTGGTGATACTCATTGCGCTCAACAAGCGCGCGGTGAAGTCTGTCGCCATGTAACAAAAAGAGCTGCCACTGGCAGCTCTTTTTCATTGGTTACAGCGTTGGCATCGAGAAGGATTTGGTTTCCCTGACTTCTGCAGAGGGCCAGCGTTGAGTGATGGTTTTTCTGCGTGTGTAGAATTTCACTGAGTCGGGCCCATAGGCATGTAAATCGCCGAACAGAGATTGTTTCCAACCGCCGAAGCTATGGTAAGCAACAGGCACGGGTAGCGGAATGTTGATACCCACCATACCGACTTTGATGTGGTCGGAGAAGTACCGCGCAGCTTCGCCATCACGGGTAAAGATGCATGTGCCGTTTCCGTATCTGTGGTCGTTAATTAGCGTCATGGCTTCTTCCATTGAATTAACGCGAACGACTTGCAGCACTGGACCAAATATCTCTTCTTGGTAGCTCACCATATCTGCTCTTACATGGTCGATGAGCGTTGCTCCCACATAAAAACCATTTTCATAGCCTTCAACGGTAGGGTTTCGGCCATCAACAACCAAGGTGGCACCGTCTTCCACTGCTGATGCAATGTAGCCTTCAACTTTCTCTTTGTGTTCCTTGGTGATGACAGGGCCAAAGTCGTTGTCGTTGTCGTAAAACGGGCCGACGCGTAGTGACGACAGTTTCGATGCGAGGCTATCGCAAAGACGGTCTGCGGCTTCATCACCTACAGCCACGGCTACCGACAGTGCCATGCAGCGTTCGCCACTAGAGCCAAATGCAGCCCCCAACAGTTGGTTGACCGCATTTTCCATGTCGCAGTCAGGCATGACGATAGCGTGGTTTTTCGCACCACCGAGTGCTTGGCAACGTTTGCCATTTTGACTGGCTTTTTCATAAATGTATTGTGCGATAGGGGTGCTGCCTACAAAGCTCACGGCTTCGATACCTTTGCTTTCCAGCAAGCGGTCAACTACGGTTTTGTCACCTTGGATGACTTGCATAACACCATCTGGCAATCCCGCTTCTTTTAGAAGGCTTGCGATATAAAGAGCCGCACTTGGATCGCGCTCAGATGGCTTCAAAATAAAGCAGTTGCCGCAAACCAAAGCCATGGGGAACATCCAAAGTGGCACCATAGCAGGGAAGTTAAACGGTGTGATTCCAGCAACCACTCCCAAAGGCTGGTACTCAGACCATGAGTCGATCCCCACGCCGACGTTTTTACTGAATTCGCCTTTGAGCAATTCAGTTGCTGAACAAGCATACTCAACGTTCTCAATACCGCGTTGCAGTTCGCCCATCGCGTCGTGCTGGATCTTGCCGTGTTCCTCTCCAATCAGGCGGCAGATGGTCTCCTTGTTATCCTCAAGAAGCTGCTTATAGCGAAACATGATACGTGCCCGTTTAATGGCGGGTGTGTTGCGCCATTCAGGAAACGCTGCGTTTGCGATCTCAACTGCCTCATCCACCAATTCGACAGGCGCAAGCAACACATTCTTTGCATGCTCGCCTGTTGCGGGGTTAAATACTGCCTGCTTTTGGGTGAATGCTTCTCTGATCTCTCCGTTGATCAAATGCCCGATATCCGTCATTGCCATTTCTCCTATTTCCAAAGTCCTTGGTAAAGCGATTTCATTTCTTCTTCCGTGGGAACTCTTGGGTTGTTCCCCGGTGAGCCAGACCCAAACGCTTGTTGAATCATGGTTTCCAGCACAGCGTCGAAGTCTGCTTTATCGATGCCAAATTCAGCGAGTGTTGGCACGTTAAGTTCTTCATTCAGTGCGAGAAGTTCTTGCTGAAGACGTGCGTTGGCATCTTCGGGTCTAACATGTTCGCCGACTAACCCCATGGCTTTTGCACATTGCGCATAACGTTCTTCGCAGGCAGGAATAGAGAAGGCGGTAATGCTTGGAAGCAACATGGCATTGGAAAGCCCGTGAGGAACATGGAAAAAAGCCCCGATAGGTCGACTCATACCGTGCACAAGCGCAACGGATGCATTGGAAAACGCGATACCGGCAAGGGTCGCCCCCATCATCATTTGCTCTCGCGCTTCTTGATTATTTCCGTCGTGATAAACCTTTCTCAGGTTCGGAGCGATGAGCTTCATGGCTTCAAGTGCGTTGTAATCGCTGAACGGATTGCCCTTTTTACTGACGTAGGCTTCAATCGCGTGGGTAAGCGCATCAATGCCTGTGTCAGCGGTGATTCTTGCAGGCAAAGACATGGTGAGCTTGTAATCGACCAAGGCTGCGACGGGAAGAAACCCTAAGCCGATACACAGCATTTTTTCGTCTGTTTCCGAGTCTGTGATGATGGTGAATTTGGTGACTTCTGAACCCGTTCCTGCTGTTGTCGGGATAGCAACGACAGGGATCCCCGTTTCATTCACAATCCTAGGTGCTTTATAGTCGCGCATTACACCGCCATGTTTCGCGAGCATGCTTATAGCCTTTGCACTGTCGATGGCACTGCCGCCGCCTAATGCCACGATGCAATCGAACTGACCATCTCGCGTGACAGATACTGCCTCTTCAATGGATTGCGAAGTCGGTTCTGGAATCGTGTCGGCGTATACCTGACTGCTAAAACCTGCTTCAGACAGAAGGTCAGTCACCATGTCGGTATAGCCCATTTGCACCATGGTTTTGTCCGTGAGGATAAGCACACGTGATGCGCTGAAGCTATTCACGATATCGGGCAAACGTTTTGTGGCGTCTGCGCCAATTTCCATCATCCTTGGCATTGCTACTGATGTACTCATTTTGCTGCTCCTACTGTGTCTGGCTTGCCGGGAAGGGGTTCTCTGCGTAGTGACCGATAAAGGCCAACGGTGGTCGCGATGACCACGATGGAGTAGGGAAGGGCTGCGATGATTGAAGCGGTTTGCAGCGCGCCCAGTCCGCCAGCCAGCAACAATACGGCGGCGACAAGGCCAATCGATAATCCCCAAAAGACGCGGTAACGCGAAGGTGGGTGTTCGTCACCCATGGAAATGAGCGTGCAAATCACCAATGTCGCCGAGTCTGCAGAGGTGACGAAATAGGTGACCAACATGACGGTACAAATGGTGGCACCAATCATGGTGAGGATCATACCAACGTCCATGAGTTCAATCGTTTTGAACAGGGCGAGCGTGAGATCTTCATTGACTGCCTCGACGACGCCGCCGCTGCCAAACAACTCGATATACATGGCGGTGTTGCCAAAGATGGTGATCCAAAAGGCGGCAAGGACTGTCGGTGCCAACAGCACGCCGAGCGTAAATTCACGAATGGTTCTGCCGCGCGAAATACGCGCGATAAAGATGCCGCAAAACGGTGCCCAGGCTATCCACCAACCCCAGTAGAAGATGGTCCATGCGCCTTGCCACGTGTTTTCAGGGTTAGGGTCGACCCAAAGCCCCAACTTGACCACATTGAGCATGTAGTCGCCAAGGTTGGTAAAGAAGGAGCCAATAACGTAAGCCGTAGGGCCAAGAATGATAAAGAACGCCAGCATAACCACAGTGAGCTGCATATTGAGCTCACTGAGGATGCGAATGCCTTTGTTAACGCCCGTCAGAACAGACACAGTCGCCAAGATAGAAATACTGATGATCAGCATGATTTGCACAGAGGTGCTGATTTCAACATCAAGCAAGTAATTCAGCCCCGCATTCATTTGCTGCGCGCCAAGCCCAAGTGAGGTTGCGATACCAAATACGGTGCCAAAGACGGCCAGCAGGTCGGCGGCGTGTCCTAGTGGGCCATAGATTCGCTCACCGAGAAGGGGATAGAGACCAGAACGGATGGAGAGCGGTAAGCCTTTACGATAAGAAAAGTACGCGAGCGACAAGCCGCAAATCGCGAACAAGCCCCAGCCATGAAGACCCCAATGGAAAATGGCGATACGCATGGCAACTTGACCCGCTTGGATGGATTGGGCTTTATCTGCTGTGACAAAGGGGTTGCTTTGGAAGTGGTACATGGGCTCGGCAATACTCCAGAACAGAATGCCGATACCAATGCCCGCCCCAAACAGCATGGAGAACCAAGAGAAGAAACCAAACTCTGGTTCTTCATCGTCTTTGCCCAGTTTGATGCCGCCGTAGCGACTGAGGATCAGGTAGAACGCGATGAAAAGGTAAACACTCATGAGTGCGATGTAGTACCAAGACAGGTTTTTCGCGATATAGTTTTTGCAGTACACATAGACACTGTTCGCTTGCTCAGGTAACAAGACCGTGTACAACACAAATAAAATGATAAGAACGGAAGAGCCGACAGCATTATCGGGTTTACACCCGCAAATAGGCCTCCTCCATCCTTCGCGTTTACATCCTTACTCATTGCGATACTCCTTTCCGAGATGCGGTAAAAATTAAATAAATGATTTTGTTTTTCTTTGGTTCGTTATCTCTCATTAATATTTGCTTTATTGCGACTTATCATGTCGCATTTTGATAAATCGGCTTCGATAAAAACCGTGCTAGTAAACTTTCATGTTTCACTGTCTTTGGGCAATTAATAAATTTTTAGCCATTGCCATAAAAATAATTATGCATGGCTTTGGTGTTTCACTTTTTTGACATACGTGCTAATTGGTTAGGTGTAGATTGAGGGTTAATAACAATGAAAAAAATGACTGACTAAGCCGTTCTGATAGTCATCTTTGACTGCAAGATGCTGTGTCGCTTTTTATCGTGATAGCAAGGATGTAACACCATGAAAAAACGGCTACCTCCGCTTAATTGGCTTCGGTCATTTGAGGCGGCTGCGAGACACTTGAGCTTCACTCACGCCTCACAGGAATTACACATCACCCAAGCCGCGATCAGCCAACAAATCAAAGCGCTGGAAAGTCAGCTCGGTACCACGCTCTTTGTGCGTTTACCACGCGGTCTGGAGCTGACGGAAGCCGGTGCGGCGTATTTGCCTGTGCTTCATGAGTCGATAGAAAAGATGAATGAGGTGACAGAGGAGTTATTCGGCAAGGGTAGGAATAAGCTGCTGAATGTTAAGGTGAACTTAGTGTTTTTCGTAAACTGGCTTGCGCCAAGGCTACCAAGGTTTTACGAACAGCATCCTGACATTAATTTAAAGATCACCAGTAACATTTGGGTTAACAGTCAGGAAAAGTCTTCCGATTGTGACTTGGAGGTAATCTACGGTAATGGGCGCTGGCAGCAATATGAGGCCAGAAGGCTGACATGGGATTTACTGCAGCCAGTTTGTAGCCCCAACTACGCGTCGCGGTTTGAAAAGGAACTCACGCCACTTCACATCGTAAACGAAAATTTGATCCATGTGGTTGGGTACGAAGACGGCTGGAACCATTGGTTCCAATCGATTGGAATGCCATACACCGACTTTAAGTTAGGTAGCCAATTCGACACCTTAATCAATGCCTTCGAAGTCGCTGCAAATGACGGTGGGATTGTTTTAGGTAGAAGCAGTTTATTGCAACGCTACTTTGAAGAAGACAAGCTCGTTCCTTTATTCGAACAGCAAGTTCTCACCACTGAAGCTTTCTACTTGGTCAATCATAAATCACGTTTTTTACATCCGCATGCTGAAGCGTTTATATCTTGGGTGATGGACGAAGTGAATAATGACGATATAAACATTGAAAACAGGCCTTTATATAATTAGGTCTGGCTAGGGTATTAAAATATTTATGTTGAGACCAAATTTATATTAATGGTCGATAAAAAATAAAGAAATTACTATCCGGCAATGAATTCACCAAATTGGTGGTTCTCATTTTATGTTGATGTCTCTTAGCAAGGAGCGAGATAGATGAGAAATGCATTGCCGCTTTCTGGATTAAATGTTGTGGACTTTGGCCAATATGTAACTGGCCCAGCAGTTGCCATGATCCTTGCCGACTTAGGTGCCAATGTGGTGCACATTGACCCGCCTAACGGACCATTATGGAACCACTCAGCCAATGCGGTGCTCAACCGCAACAAAACCAATATCCGACTCAATTTAAAATCGGGCGCAGATCTCGACAAGGCACTGTCGCTTTGTGCGCAAGCTGACATCATCATCGAAAACTTTCGTCCCGGTACAATGACGCGTCTGGGCGTGGACTTGGAAGCTCTTCGCGATGCAAACCCAAGCCTTATTACGCTCTCGGTGCCAGGATTTGCCTCTAATGACCAATTGCGAAAGCAATGGAAAGCGACAGAGGCGGTGATTGCCGCATCGTCCGGTGCATTTACCGATATGGGTTATAACCGCATTTTAATGGGCTGTGACCCAAGCTTTTCACCACTGACACTGGGCTCTGCTTACGCAACCATGCTGGCAGCGAGTGCTGTCTCGTTAGCCCTATTTGAGCGGGAAAAAAGCGGGGCGGGTGACCACATTGAAGTGCCCGTTGCTGCGGCATTGATGGAGGGGTTGTCTTACAACTCTATAAAAATTGAAGGCATGCCGCAGAGATACCTCACCATGCGTGAACAAGAAATTAGTCGCCGTCGTGAAGCGGGTCTTGCGATGGATGTGACGTATGAAGAGTTGCAGGAATACCTAGATCCTTTCTATCGCACCTACGAATGTAAAGATGGACGTTACTTCTATGTTGTTTGTCCGTCTCATCGCAACCATGCCAAACGTTGTCTTCAGTTAGCGGGTCTTTACGATGAGCTGGTGGCAGAAGGGCTGCCGGACGTAGACGACCTCTACCTCCCTAAATCGCAGTGGGAAGCCGAAACGTCTATTGGCGTTTACCCGTTACCTGCTGATTGGGCAGCCAAAATTGCCGAAAAAATGAAGCGTGTATTCCTGACTCGCACTTCCGAAGAGTGGGGAAAACTGTTTGGAGAAGGCGGGATTCCCGGCGCACCACACAGAACAACACAAGAATGGGTGAATGCCGATTATTCACTCGAAAGTGGGCTGATCGTGGAGGTAAATGATCCAGAATTTGGCTTGATGAAGCAGCCAGGTCCCTTGGTTTGGTTTGAAGAGCTGGGTGAGCAGCTTTGCGAAGTTCATCCACGCAAATTTGGCGAATATACCGATGCCGAGCGGCTTTTCAGCGAAACGGCCAAGCCTGCCATGTATGAACCGACACACAACGGCGAACCGCAAAGACAGTGGCTTAAAGGCATTCGCGTGCTTGATTTGACCAATGTTATTGCAGGTCCGCACTCCACGGCATTCCTTTCTCGCTTTGGGGCCGAAGTGATTAAACTCGACCCGACCAAACCTATGTACGATCCGCTCATTGGTGTCTTTTTCAGTTACTTATCCAACATTGGCAAGAAGAGCTTGTTGATGGACATGCTGACAGATGAGGGTAAACCGATTTTTGAAGCTTTGGTGAAAAGCTGCGATATCGTTGTCATTAACGCGCCGTCTCGCCAAGTTGCCCCATTGGGACTGAACGAAGAGCGGCTGAAAGCGATTAATCCAGATGTGATTTTCTGTCGATTGGATTGTTTGGGTGGACCAAAACGTGGCGAGAAGACGGATTACATTGGCTATGACGATATCATTCAGGCGAACAGCGGGATCATGAGCCGATTTGGTGGGCCGGAAACACCAGAAGAACATGCTCATCTTGGCACCTTGGATGTTAATTGCGGCTTTGCGGGAGGGCTAGCGATGTCTGTGGCCTTGTACGTAAGGGCTAAAACGGGAAGGGTGTTGAGACCGAGAACATCGCTGTCTTCCACGACTAACCTTGCGCAAATCAAGTACAGCCATGACTACGAGGGTCGACCTCCGTTTGATGAGCCCTCAGGCCGCGAAGCGTTGGGCTACAACGCGCTGTCTCATTTCTATCAAACCCACGATGGCTGGTTATATCTCGATGCGTCCGATAGCGACTTGTGCAAGTTAGAAACCTTGGATGCTTTTGCTGGTATTTCTCACCTTGACGAAGCGAGCAGAAAAGCCTTGTTAGCAAGCCAGTTTAAACGTAAACCCAATGATGTTTGGCTAAACAAGCTTTCAGAGCTGGATATTGCCGCGGCGCAAACACGAAGCATCGAATGGCTGAGAAAACGCTACAGTCGTCCGCAAGATGGCGAAGTGGGTTTTGACTCTGGCAGCTATGCGTTTTCAACGTATGACGAGCATCCTAGCGGTTACGTGACCACCATGGTTGACCACTATTCGATTCGTCCGAAAGAGGCGGGCATCATTTCTGCCCCACAGACGGAGCGATTTGGTCGCTCAAGTCGAGAGATTTTAGGTGACATGGGAATGGGAGAGGCAGACATTCAACGGCTTATCGATATTGGTGTGGTAAGCGAAGGGTGGTCGAAAGAGTTTTTACCGAGCTAGTGGATCAAAAAAGCCGTCATGACGACGGCTTTTTCCTTTCCTAAAGCGGATTAGCGAAGTTGCCAAACACGGTAGGTTTTACCCTTGATCTTGCCGCTCGACAATTTCTTCAAGGCTTTCTTCGCCACGTTGCGGTTAACCGCAACGTAAGAGCGGTAATCGGTCACTTTGATCTTACCAACATCTTTACCGTCGATGCCGTCTTCGCCAGTCAGCGCCCCTAGAATGTCTCCCGGACGGACTTTGGCTTTCTTGCCACCTTCAATGTGCAGCGTCACCATTGCCGGTTGTGGCGGAGTGTTGTTCAGCACTGATGTATCTGGCAGTGCAGAGCCTTTCACTTCACGCTCAAGGTAGTCTTCAAGCAGTGCGACTTTGTAACCGTCTTCTGGACCGAAGAAGGTATAGGCTGCACCTTTGCTGCCTGCACGGCCAGTACGACCGATGCGGTGAATGTGCACTTCAGTGTCGTACGCCATGTGGTAGTTGATCACCGCGTCCAATGCATCGATGTCCAAACCACGCGCAGCAACGTCGGTTGCAACCATCACAGTCACGCTCTTGTTAGCAAATTTCAGCAGCATTTGGTCGCGATCACGTTGTTCCAAATCGCCATGCAGTGCCACAACAGCAAAGCCATCGTTTTCAAGCACAGCAGCAACATCTTTAACGTCACGCTTGGTGTTACAGAACACCACGGCACTTTCTGGCTGGTGTTTCAGAAGCAACAAACGCAGCGCATGCATGCGGTCTTTGTTGCCATCACACTCGTAGAAGTATTGCGTGATACTGCTGCTGTCATGGTTAGATTCTACTTTTACCATCTCTGGCTTCACCATGATTTGCTTAGCAATGTTTTGGATCTGCGCTGGGTAGGTCGCACTGAACAGCAACGTTTGACGGTTTGCTGGTACTTCAGCAAAAATCGCATCAAGCGCTGGTTGGAAACCCATTTCCAGCATGCGGTCAGCTTCATCAAGAACCAGTGTGTTCACTTCTTCCAGTGACAAACGGCCTTTTTCCATGTGATCAAGGATACGACCGGGTGTGCCTACGATGATGTGCGCGCCATGTTCCAGAGAGCCAATTTGAGGGCCAACTGGTACGCCACCACACAGGTTAGTACTTTGATATTATGGATGCCACGCGCCAATTTACGGATTTCGATAGCCACTTGATCCGCCAGTTCACGGGTAGGGCAAAGCACCAGTGATTGAACACGGAAGCGTTTCACGTTCAGGCGGTTCAGCAGGCCAAGACCAAACGCTGCCGTTTTACCTGAGCCCGTTTTGCCTTGAGCAATAACGTCTTTACCATCCAGAATGGCTGGAAGGCTTTGAGCTTGAATCGGCGTCATTTCTGCGTAGCGATATCGTTCAGCGTAGAGATAAGCTCTGGCTTTAACGGTAGGGTAGAAAATGCTTGTTTGGTCACAGTCATAGTCCTGCGCTGCACGTCGTCAAATGACAACGTTGGTGTTAAGAATCGTCATTATCTGGTAAGGCGATGACGCACTTTTTAACCAGAGTATGAAATAGGGGCGGGACTATAGCAGGATTGTATGAAAAGTTCGCGTTTAGATTGTGTTTCGCCAACAAAAGAAAAAAGGCAGGTAAACACCTGCCTTTTCGACGAAGGTTAATTACTGGTCAACGAAGAATAATTACTGGTCTTCGGCGCGTTGCAACGCACGCATGGTCAGGCCGCACAGCATGACTGGCATGGCGTTGAAGATTTCTTCGAATTGCGCCAAATCTGCCGCGCCTTGCTCTTCCATTGCTGCGAATGCAGATTCTGGGTCGAACATCAGGCTGATAGAAAGCAGTACGCCGCCCAGCAGTGCGTTGTCTTCTGAATCTTCTGGCATGATGGTTTCCCAATCATCGCGTGCCAGCGTCCAACCTTGCAGCAGGCCTTCGCAGTATTCGCGGGTCGCTTCGTTAACAATTTCTGTGTCACTCAGTTGGCACTCTTCTGGCCAAGTCCAGGCGTTAGACAGCAATGCCTGACGCTGTTCGTTCCAAAGGTTAACGATGATGTTTGCGTAAGCTTCCAGTTGCTCGTGCGTCGAGAATGGAGATTCTTCCTCGCCACCCCACATAAATGCCAGCCACTCGCTTGGGTCGATCAGGTTTGGCGCTGCTGCCATTGCGGTAACAAAGCCTTCCGTTTGCATTGCTGACAACAGGTTCTGTTCCAGACCGTTTTCGATAATGAATTGAGATAGCGAGTTAGACATGTGTGATTCTCTTGTTTAATTCAGAGTCACATTCTAACAGTGGTCGATGCAGATGGAGAAGTGGTTGGCTGCGGATACATCGATAAAGCCGCTTTTTGACGCAAACATAAACACTTAAACCGGATTTTTACGATAACCATTGACGCAGGCAAAGGGGTTACTTATAGTAGCGGCCTCGTTGAGACGACAAGTCCAACAAACAATTTGGTGAGGTGTCCGAGTGGCTGAAGGAGCACGCCTGGAAAGTGTGTATACGGCAACGTATCGAGGGTTCGAATCCTCCCTCACCGCCATATTCAAAACCTAAGCAGAAATGCTTGGGTTTTCTCGTTTCTAGACGTCAGAAATGATAGTCGGGAGGGTGAGAACCCGAGTCAGGGTTCGCACAGCGACGAAGCCGCGCAACGTGGTTTGCCGACGGCCCCAAAGGGGCGAAGAGCGGAGTGACGAGTAATCCTCCCTCACCGCCATATTTAGAAACAAAGCCCCGCTCGAAAGAGTGGGGCTTTGTTTTTGTGCATTTTTTCCGGTAGATGCTGGTACAGATGACATTCACATTAGGAATTATTTTGAATAACAACGACATTCTTCGCCGTATCCGCTACACGTTCGATTTCAAAGACCCGCAAATGGTCGAGATTTTCGCTGCCGCTGACCACACTGTGAACCAAGAGCAAGTGGTGAATTGGCTGCGTAAAGACGACGATGCAGCGTTCGTGAAGGCAACAGATACTGAGTTAGCAATTTTCCTTAATGGCCTGATCAATACCAAGCGTGGCCGTCGCGAAGGTGAACAACCAGTTCCAGAGAAGCGCCTGAACAACAACATGATTTTCATGAAGCTGCGTATCGCACTGGATATGAAAGCAGAAGATGTGTTGGCAGTGTTGGAGCTGGCGAACTTCCGTTTGAGCAAACACGAGTTGAGTGCATTTTTCCGCAAGCCGGAAAACAAGCACTACCGCGAATGTAAAGACCAGATCCTTCGCAACTTCTTGATGGGTGTGCAATTGCAACAACGCCCTGAATGCACCGAAGCGTACCAAGACTAGTAATCAAACGACGTTTTCATTCGATTGATTCCACATAGATAAGAAAGCCCGAGCAAAATTGCTTGGGCTTTTTGTTGGTATTGGCACGGTTACCCTTGCTTCGAAAGCTTGCTGATACCAAAGGATGAGCGAGGTTATGCTACACTCGCGCCCAAACTAGAGTTATACCTTTGAGCACATTCATGTCTGTTGAAACCTCACCTTCATTCCATTCATTGGGCTTGGCTTCTGCGGTTGTTGCGGCACTGGCAGCACAATGTAAAACGCCGACTTCTATTCAATCGCTAGCGATTCCAGCAGTAACATCGGGTAAGGATGTGCTGGCATTGGCACAAACGGGAAGTGGTAAGACGCTTGCTTTTGGTCTGCCTCTGCTTTCAGCACTAAGCCAGCCTGAAAACAGCAATAGGGCGGTTGTTATTGTGCCAACCCGAGAACTAGCGACCCAAGTGTCGACAGCGTTGAATGATTTGGCAATGCCGCTCGACATCAAGATTGCTACTCTGTGTGGCGGGGTGGGCAAAGCCGAACAAATCGAAACCTTGGCTGACAAGCCTCAAATCATTGTTGCCACACCAGGGCGTTTGAAAGACTTGCTCGACGATGATGCCATTGATGTTTCCGAGGTTCGCCATTTGGTGTTGGATGAAGCAGATCGCTTGTTGGATATGGGGTTCCTGCCAGATATCAAACAAATACTGACTGCTCTCCCATCTAAGCGTCAGACGTTGTTGTTTTCAGCGACACTGCCAGACGCGGTTGAATCGCTAGTATCAGAGATCTTGTTTGAGCCAGTACGTATTCGCGCACATGCGGCGAACAGTGTTGTTGAGCGTATTGAAGAGCGTCTTTACTTGGTCAATAAGGCAGCAAAGCCAATGTCCTGATAGACCAAATCAAAACCCATGAATGGCCGCAAGTGTTGGTGTTTATTGGGGCGAGAGATAACGCGGATGCGCTGTGTAAGAAGCTAAACAAGGCGGGCATCACAACAAGTGCATTGCACGGTGACAAGTCCCAAGCCGAGCGCGACCAAGCATTAGATGCGTTTAAGAACAAACAAGCACAAGTGCTGGTGGCTACGGACGTTCTCGCACGCGGTATTCATATTGATTACTTACCTGTCGTGATTAACGTTGAATTGCCGTCGAACCCTGCTGTTTATGTGCATCGTGTAGGACGCACAGCGCGTGCAGGGCAAGAGGGCTTAGCCATCTCTTTGGTTTGTCATGGCGAGAGTGATTACTTAAACGCTATCCGCGAACTCACGCAACGCGATTTGCCATTGGTTGAACTCGAAAACTTCCCAGTGACGGATAAACCTTCGACAGGAGAAAGTAAGCGTGCGCCAAAAGACAAAAAAGCCAATCGCCGCACGGCACAGAAGAAAAGCATCAAGCACTTCCAAGGCAAAGGAAAGCCAAAGGCAAAACCGCAACGTCCTTAATCAGGCATAGTGAACAAGAAACCCGAGCATTGCTCGGGTTTCGTTTATTTGGGGTTATAAGGCGATTAAGCCAAAAGCGTACAGAAGGTTTAGTGTCAGGCAGGTTATTACCGTTGCTGCGGCTGGGGCAGCGATTTTCAGTACTGGGCACCCAAGCACCTCATTTAAAAAGTAGAAAACGGCAAACAGAGTGAGTCCCGTCGTTGCGCCCATTTTCATGACAGCCAATACACCGCCAATCAAGAGTGCAAACTCCATCAGCACGTTCATTGCATCGCGAATATTGTCTGACGTATCTCTGAGTGACGGAAATTGCTCCAATAAGCGGCTTATTCGTTTGAGCAGCCCAATTTCAATCACTATTATCAGCGCGCCGAGTACGGCGGCGGATGCGAGATTAGGGGCGAGATAGCCAGCGACAAACACAAATGTCAGCCCTACCATGCCATAAATGCCAGTCGTGAGAGCCGCCATAATAATGAGTGGCGCAAAGCCAAGCCCGCGAAGTGCTTCTGCAATTGCAACGTGATGGATAGCCGCTCTTTGGCCTTCAGGATCTTGCATGGCGTAGGCTTCCGCGAGGGGATAAATCGACACCTCAGAGCCCGCGAGGTAACCCGCATTGGTTGCAAGTGCGATCATCGCACCCGTCAGAGTGAGAAACGGGAGGTGTTTTATCAGCGGTTTATATTTCTCTTCATAAATACCGTGGAGAGCACTCATGTCTGGCGGCGAAATGCCATTTTTTCGGTCGTTGAGATCTTTGCGAATGGCAAAGACAAGAAGCAGCAGGGAACCCGTGACCATTTGAATGACTTCGGGCTGAAGGCTTTCTCCTTGAAGAGCTGCGAGATACACAATAAACATTACGAGTGCGAACACTGCACCCACACGCCAGCCAAATTGCTTAAACGCAGCGACCACTGGAAACAAAGCAAGAATCGCCAAAACAGGTTTTGCCATTTCAGCGAGTGGCAGGGTCATGTCGAGTGGGAGAGTTGAGAACAGAAGGTCGACGCCTGCCAATCCAGTGACAACGAACAGTCCCCAGCAACCACCTGCCAATGCAGCGAGCCAACGGCTGCCAATAAATACACCGATGACATCTGTCGGTAAAAATAACAGCCAAGGGTTCAATAGGCCGGTTGAAAGCGAGAAAGAAAGCCCGACTGAAAGGGTAAAACCGATGGAAAGGCCAAAGGCAATTGAGCCTGCATCTTTACGTGGCATGGCGCCATCTGCAACTTGCGGGAGTATCGGCCGTAATCCATCGTGGAAAATTGAGGCACTCAAGTTGCAACCAAAGCTGTCATTGCACAAAGTGCAGTTACGGTTGCCAGTTGGAGGTAATCCATATTGTCCCTTAACGCGCGGCGAGTTGCTTGGTGAGCATGGGAATAGCGTGCTCGACGTGTTCAACAGACAATCCAAAAGCTACCTTTCCTTCTGACAAGAAAGTCGCGATTTCCTCTTCTTTTGCCTTAATTGCGGGCTTAGCAATGGTACAACTTTGCGCGTAACCAATGATGGCTATCGCCATGGAAAGAGCCGCACCGGCTCCGGTATTGCAACAGCCGATAAAATAGTCGAGCTCTCCGGATTTCACTTTCATCGCAGCGTCCATATCATTGAGGATATGGCACTCAAATTGACCGGACGCAGTGGCTTCGATCTGCTGCTTGATTTGTTCGCGTTGTAAGCCTGCAATGCCTATTTTTTTCATCGTACTGCCTTGTTCTAGTTAAATAGGGTGTAAGGATTGTGGCGCAGCATGGTATCAACTTGCTGCTGGGTGAAACCTCTTTCTTTAAGCTTCGGAAGGAAGGTGTCCAAGAGGTATAAAAAGCCGGGACCGCCATTCTTTTTCAAGTGTGAACGGCGCGTAATGTCGAGTGAGAGCATGACATGACCAAGCAGGTCGCGCTTGGCGAGCTCTTCAAGCATGTTGATGCGAGTTTCATCTGGGAAATAGCTGTTTTTACCAATGGTATCGAACTGGACATAACAGCCTTGATCGATGATCCAAAGTAATTGGTCAAGGTCGTTTCGCAAGTCGCAATGGCCAACGGTCACCCTTGAAAGATCAGCACCGCATTGTTTGAGAAACACAATTTGCTCTTTTCCCATGGTGCTGAAAGAGAGATGAGTTGAGATAGGGCGTCCTGTCTCGTATTGCGCCATCGCCGCAGCCTTGAACACCTTTTTCTCCGTGTCCGTAAAGGCATTTTCACTGCTCCCAATCTCACCAATCAGTGAAGCTTTTAACCCGCTGTCTTCGATGCCTACTTCGATTTCTTGAACCATTTCATCGCGAATCGCTTCAGCACTTTTGTCATAGAGCTCTTTCGGGAAGAAGCCTTCGATGTAGTAGCCTGTGGATGCGAGAATATTCATCCCTGTATCGCGCTTCAAACATTCAAGAAAATGAGGATTTCGACCCATATAACGATTGGTGACTTCTACGATATTGAATACTCCGTGTGAAACCAGATCGCTCAACTCTTGGGCGATCAGCGAGTATTGGTCGAGCTTGCAATCGATATTGCCTTTCTGAGGAGAAAGGTCGATATACAAGTGCTCGTGGCAATACGTATAACCTTCGTTATTAATGGGCATGATTACTCCTCAGCCGCTGCGTAATGCAATGACAGTAAGTTACTCAACATAAACGTGTTTTCTGATTCAGGAACTGTGATAGCTAAGATCTCTGCGATTTCATCGTTTAGTGATGAAATGCTTTCAAACATCGGGTCGCCAGCGACGTCTTCGAACAATTCAGGATCCATCCCACTTTCCACAGGGGTGTTAGCTTGAATGCGATCATAGGCCCGAGCAAGGTGCGTGATGGCCATTTGAAACTGTTCGTTATCTGAAGCGAGCCCTAGGCGCGCGGACAGCAAATCGCTGACTTCCGTGCAACCTTGAGCGGCTTCTTGACTGATAACTTTGGCTTGCGACAGTAGGTTTAACCTTTCGTGCATTACGGTACTTCCTTGTAATTAGGTCGAGTTAGTAACTAGGGATAATCTCCCCTTTGATGACAGCGTCTTGATGTTCAAGCAGGGCATGAACGTTCAGCAACTTGCGGACAAGTGCGCGCATATACGGTGACTCACCGCTAACCAGAATGACGGCTTCTGATGCTTGCTGGCATTCGGGAATGTGAGACAGCGAGACTTCGGTCAGTTCATCGTTTTTGTTGTCGAGAGCGTCAGGCAGCCATACCACAGCATCGATTCTTCCTGACTTGAGCAGGTTGAGGCTGTCGGTATAGTTGATTTCGACGACCTCAACATCATGATTAGGAAAGGCCTTCTCAGTTAGGATCTTTTGGTCAGGGGAGGAGGGGTCAACACCCACTTTCTTGATGTTGTTTTCCTCGCCTTTACGGCAAATGAGTTTGTGCTCGACAGAGTACGACTGCTTGCCTAAATCAAACGCGACTTTGACACCTGTACCAACCGCTTTCGCCGCCAATTTCGACATGATCGCGATGTCGTAAGTGCCTTTTTTCAAGCACTCAGCACGTGCATCTGCGCCTCGCATATGTGCGAAGTAAAGCGGGAGGTGACCCATTTGTGCCTTGAGACCACTCGCTAAGCCCTCATAGTGCTTGGTGTAAGGTAGCGGCATTGCACAGACAAGGTGGCTAAAGCCTGCTTTCTTAACGAGCGTGTCGTAGTCCAAGCTATCAATAAAGGTTCCGTTGCGTCCTTGCTTACGCAGTTTGATTGCACCGTCTGATTCAAGTGTGGTGAGGGCTTTTTGGATAAAGCCAACGGAAACATGGAATTCGTCAGAGAGGGAATCAATCGTGCGGAGACGTTCTTCGACTTCTGTTGTGATCAAATATCTGGCGATATTGATGATCGCTGAACCTTCTTTGCTGATGTAGAGATGTGGCATATTTAAAATCTTCAATACCTTGAAACTTTAATTTATAGACCATTGTACGGCGAGAAAATGAAGATTTCTGAGATATGTGATGATGATCAGGACAATAGTTGTTCTACGTCGAAAATTTAAGGTAACTATTTGTTTAATTGGTGGTCATTCAAACTTCAATTGGCTTTGCGAGCATTGACGCTGGTGGGTGAAGTCTTTATAGTAGCGACCCTGTTGAGGCGATAGCCTGACAACAATTTGGTGAGGTGTCCGAGTGGCTGAAGGAGCACGCCTGGAAAGTGTGTATACGGCAACGTATCGAGGGTTCGAATCCCTCCCTCACCGCCATATTCGAAGCCCGAGCAGAAATGCTCGGGCTTTCTCGTTTCTGGCTTATGGAAAATGAAGGAGGGAATATATGGCGGTAGCCCGTAAACTGCGTGCTCTATTGATGCTATGACCCGACAAGGATTACTCCATGACATGGAAAGAGCGGTACTCATCAAAAGAGAATTGGTCTGTCATGCCACTTATGTAGTCTTGAATTAGCCTTGCGCGGAAATAAAACTCCCAAACGTCATCATTATAATCAAAAGGCACAAAGGAAATATCGGCACCATTTTTTTTGTGCAATGACTTTATGGCATTGTTGTATGCCTTTAGATGCTTACTCGGTAGCTTTTTATACAAACGGCGTTCGTAAAGCGGTGCTTTGCTGATATCGCTAAAGGTATTTCTGTCTAGCATTAATAGAGGTTTATAAGCATCTAACAACCCAGTAATGATTCGATATCCTTGAAGCTCACTCTGCTCTACATCGGCATCGCAAAAGGCATATTTTCTCGCGACTGATTTTAATGTTTCCACAAGTGAGTGATTAGAGCTATGATCTTCAATCAAAGCTCTGTTGAATTTTCCGGCGAAAACACTTTCAATATTTTCGATAAATTGGTTGCAGGCATGCTGTGGTAGCCTCTTGTTGATCTCAACGCGCATACTAATGAAAAATTGACTTTTTGCACATGTATCTGCTCTATCCGCGCTCTGTTTGGCGATGAGAAGGATTTTTTGCATTTCACCTTGCTCTTCGGCCACGACACCAAACTCTTTTGCAATTTGAAGAAACTCTTTGTTTAAAGCTTCGCTTAGTTGATCTAAATTTAATATTCCTTTTTCTACAGCATCCTCAATGTCCGCAATACCATATGATATGTCGTCTGCGGCTTCCATAATGTATGAAAATGGCGAGCGACAGTGATCATCCATGGAGAGCGACAGTTTCATAGATTCGACAAATTGATGTTCACTTAGGTAGTACCCAACTTTCTTCATTAAATAGCTGAAGTCTAACAATGGGTCATTTATATCTTTGGCGTTTGGTTTGGGTTGATCTCCGCGACGCGTGTACTTAAATACGCCGGATATTTGAGAGTAAGTAAGGTTGAGTGCTAATAAAGAGTGCAAAAGTCGGATAGCTTGAGCATTTCCCTCGAAGCTGTTTAGGTCTTGTTTAAGCTCAAACGGCAGGTCAATGCGTGGTGTGCCTTTCGAATCAGCTATGAGTGAATCGAGGTTTTTTTCGAACCAATCATTTATTGCTTGTTCACCAAAATGACCAAATGGTGGATTACCTATGTCGTGCATCACACAAGACATTTCAACAATTGACTCAAATTGCCGATCTAATCCATCAAGATAGTATTTTTCTTTGTTCTCTTGTGACAAGTTTTTAAAAATCAGCTGAGTAATAAAACGGCCAACTTGTTGTACTTCTAACGAGTGAGTTAGACGACTTCTGACCGCGGCGTTTCTCTCTAGTGGAAAAACTTGGGTTTTTTGTTGTAGCCGCCTGACTGCGGCTGAGTTTAGGATTCGTCCTCGGTCACTTTCAAAGTTTTCTTGCTCTGCTTTTCTAGTAGGTGTTTTCAACCCTTTTGGAGGAGTGGGGGCTCCCTTATAAAAGACGCGAGTACCTCTAATTTTCTGGTTAAAGTTGATAGCCATAGCTGATTCCCATATGAAATATCGTGAATTTAAAATACATCCGATATTGGTAACTATCTAATTGGATTTGTATTTATTGTGATGGGGTGAATATTCAATATTAGTTTGCAAGCGATTAAATTGCTGAGTCTTTATTTTATGGCCTTCAGAAAACAAAAAACCGAGCGCAAGGCTCGGTTTTTACAAGAGTATACGTTTACTGTGACTTACAGAACGCCACCCCAGTACATAGCGTTGAAAATGGTGAACGCGATAGTTGCGCTAGCCATTACGAAAAGAGGGGCATATTTAGAGATTTTTGCAGCGATCAAAGTTGACACAGTTCGTTCCTCTTGATGAAAAGTTGAGCGAATTATGCACAGTTATGTGACGTACATCAATATGAAACAAGGCTCAACTATCAAATAAATCGAACAATGTTCATAACCCATTGTGCCGCCAAATAATTAAGTTTTTGGTATGGGAGAGTGAAGTCAACTTTGCTTAGTGCGAAAAACAAAAAGGGCGGCAAAAATGCCACCCTTTGGTGTTTTTCTCTCGGCGGAGAGATTATGCGAACGCGTCTTGAAGAGGCGGTACGACTTGCTTCTTACGGCTCAGTACGCCATCCAGCCACACGCGGCCGTTTTCAGTTGCTTTGCCGTATGCACGCTCAACCACTTCAACGTCATCCGAGATAACCAGCAGCTCAGAGCCTTCTTTCATAATGTCAGTCAGTAGCAGCATAACAGTATGACGCTCACCTTCTGTTTTCAGAACAGCGATGTCAGCTTCTAGCTCAGCTTTGATTTCGTCGAATACTGCCAGATCAACAACTTCCAGCTGACCGATACCTACCAGGTTGCCGTTCATGTTGAAGTCTTTGTAATCACGCATTACTAGGTCACGGATTGGCGTGCCAGCAACAGCAGATTTCACGTTGAACATTTCCATGCCCAGTGCTTCGAAATCTTCGATACCTGCAATTTTCGCCAGATCTTCAACACAACGGATATCCGCAGTGGTGCAAGTTGGTGATTTGAAGATAACCGTGTCGCTCAGGATCGCACACATCATGATGCCCGCGATTTCTTTCGGGATTTCTACGCCGTAGAAGTCGTACATCATTTTGATAACGGTGTTTGAACAACCAACAGGGCGGATCCAGCACTCAAGAGGCGTAGACGTTGTCAGGTCACCCAGTTTGTGGTGGTCAACGATACCTACGATAGTCGCTTCAGCGATATCGTCTGGTGCTTGAGTCAGTTCAGAGTGGTCAACGATGTAAACTTCTTCACCTGCGTAGCTTAGTTTCAGCTCAGGTGCTTCGAAACCAAAGCGACCCAGAATGAATGCAGTTTCTGGAGAAACGTCGCCCAGGCGAGTTGCTACTGCTGGCTCACCGATTTGGTTTTTCAGGTACGCAAGTGCAATTGCACCGCAGATTGAATCAGAATCAGGGATCTTATGACCCACAACATACATTGGCATAATTAGCTCTCGTCATGCTCACTTTTTGAATTTCGCGCATTTTACCAGAGTGACTATAAATGTACATTCATCCATCGTATGAGGCGGTAACAATTAGCCAACATGGATAAAAACCCTATTTGTCTCGCAAAGCCTTGCAACATGTTGGTTTTAAAGCGGCAAGATAAACCCTACGTTGAACTGAGGGGCTAAGCCGCTCGACAGATATGTGTTTTGATGGCGGAAATAGCCAAGCTCCATGCCATACCTGACTTTGACGGGCATGTTGTAGTCAAACACCAGTGCAGCGCCAACACTCGGGCCGTAGGCTTGTAACGTTTCACTTCCTGAGCTGAAGTAATTCCGTGTTCCACGATACTTAGCGATACCCGCTTCAAGCTGCACGGAGTAAGCCTGTTGTGATTTTTCTTCATACTGCAAACCTATCCGGTAGTGTTTGACGGATTCTCTGTCTGAAAACCAGTGGGAGTCGGAAACACCGAAACTGCCATAAACTGCTTCAAAGCCCATGACGTCTTTTACACCAAGTTGCGCACCTGCTCCCCATTGCATCCCGACTTTCAAATCAGGTGAGAAGTGGACGTCAGCACTAGCAATAGCACTGATGAAGAGTGTGGCGATGCTAAGAGTTCTTTTCATAATTACGCTCTTGGTTAATTTAAGCGTATCCGTACTAAGAGTTTTCGTTTGATGTCCTTATAGAAGACATACGTTATCTCTTTGTATCCATGGAGCGTAATTAGCTGTGTTTATATCGGTGATAAGCGGAAAGAATCAGTGCGCTAGGCATACGTAGTGCAGTGTCGGAGGCGTAGAAAAAGAAAAGCGCTGCTGAGCAGCGCCAAAAAGGAGGTGTAGTCGAGTTACAAGTCTCTCATCAATATTTCGAGCTCTTCTGAAGCTTCTTCAATGAGGTTTTCCAATTCTCTAGCGTCCGCGTTGGTCAGCGGTAATTGCCAATGAACCGGTTTGCCGTTTGACGTATGTTTGCCCACTAACTTCGTCACCCTACCACTACGCTCGAACCTCAAGTGTTCGAACTCGGCAGCATGACATTGACGATTCTCCACAATTTCTACTTCAACCAAGCCTGTGGGGATAACTTGGACATGAGCGTGGAGTTGCTTCGTATCTTTTAATAGATAGTTTCTGTGTCGTGCGTGCATCATCATTCCCCTGGAGCGTCACCCGTAATCGCTCTTAAAGTGTAGACAACGTGATGCACATCAGAATGCAAAAAGACAAAGAAATAGGGCAGATAGCAACCAAGATTCTGATGTAAAAACGAAACTTTTTTCTCGTATTTAATACGGTAAGTTTTAGCGAAAAAGGGGCGTTTTCAGGGAAGCGTTTGAATGAAAAAGCGAAATCAAGACGTTGTTGAAAATGGCGTCGAGAGGCTGGAAAAGTAAAAACCCGGCAGTGCCGGGTTTTCTTTATACGTTAAATCGCGTGAGCCACTTTGGACAACGTGGAGCGAAGTGAGACCGCTTCTTCTTCTGACAGAAGAGCATGGATCATTTCGAAGTTACGTTGATCTGCTTTGCCCAGTAGGTCAGCCATCTCCTGACCTTTCTCGGTCAGAGTCAGAATCTTTGAGCGACGGTCGTTAATATCATCGCGACGATTAATATAACCTTCCATTACCAAGCTCTGAACGATGCGACTTACTTTTGATTTCTCACTAGCCAAATAAGGCAAACCCATTAAATCACCCTGACGGAATTCCACTGCTTTAGCAATGGCTGAAATAGTGGTGGTTTGCTCTGGGCCTAAAGTTACTCCTTGCTCATACAGCCAGTCGTGATAGCGCTTTGCTGATTTTAGCGTAATTAGACGACATAATGAGCTCAGTTCCGATTGAATATCCACGCTTATCTCTATTGCATTTTTATAGTATTAGTGGCGCGAATATTACATCGTCATATCTATTAAAGTCTAATACGCCAGACACTCTTACGATAAGAGTGTGTTGGGCTGAATTTACTTTTTTTACATCGCGTAACAAGCTGATTTACCTAATAAAAATAAGTTGCAGGTAAAATGCATGTTTCAAGGATAAGACAGGGTGTAAAGAGGGTGGTCAAATTACCTCTCGATCTCGTTTAAATATCCATCCAATGTAAACCAAGCGCCTAGTGGAAACGCTTACATAAAAAATGTAAGAAAATGTGAATTTAAATTATTCGTTCAAAAAAGAGAGGAAAAACACCAAAAACACGGTTTTTGGTGTTTTTTTGAGAGTTATAGCAGTGGGCTGAACATGTAAAAGAACTGTTCAACTGGGCGATTGAAAACTGAGCGTTTCTGCCAGTTTTCAATAAGCAACGGGGTAGAGTTGCTCATGTATGCTTGTTGGAGTGATGATAAGTCTGCACAGAAATCCGGATCATCAATACATAGCGTCAATTCAAAGTTCAGCCACAAACTACGCATATCCAAATTTACTGTTCCAATTAAACAGAAGTTTTCATCGACCATAACCGATTTAGTATGAAGAAGACCACCTTGAAAACGGTAAATATTAATTCCGGTTTTCAACAGGTCATTAAAAAATGAGCGGCTGGCCCATTCAACCATTAAGCTGTCGTTCTTGGCCGGAATAATGAGATTAACCGTGACACCGCGCTGTGCTGTTGTTTGCAACGCCGCTAATAAACTCTCACTTGGAATTAAATACGGCGTTGTAATTGTCAGGCTTTTCTTCGCCTGATGTATAGCTAACATCAGCACTTGCTGAATAATGCCGTCTGGCATGCCTGGGCCTGACGGCGCGACTTGCACTGAGTGATTAGCGTGTTCGTGCTGTTCAATAAGAGGGCAGACGGGCAAATCTGGCAGATAGCGTAGTCCGGTTTCAACCTCCCAATCCCACGCAAAGATGCTGTTCAACACAGGAACAGACGGTCCATCAACTTTCACCATAATGTCGACCCATTGACCGACACCTGCGTCTTGTTTAAAGAAACGAGGGTCGACCATGTTCATTGAGCCGGTATAGCCAATCTCATTGTCAATGATCACGATCTTTCGGTGCTGTCTGATATCGAGGCGGCGAAGGAACATACGCGCTGGGCTCACGGCCAATGCTTCGATAAGTTCGACGCCCGCTTTTCGCATTTCATCCGGCCAATGGGTGCGGAAGAATGTCTTGCTGCCGGCTGAATCCAGCAAAATGCGCACGGTAACACCACGTTTTGCGGCGTCACACACCGCTTTGGCAACGTCATCGGCATGACCACCCGGGTGCCAGATATAAAACACCATATTGATGGAATGCTGCGCGGACTGCACATCTTTGGCGATGTTTCGCAGGATGTCGGCGGTTTCACAATGGAGTGAAAGCTGGTTGCCAGCCAATGCCGGTATGCCTGCTCGTCTCAAGCAAAGATCATGAACGGGACGTGCGAGAAAGCTTTGATGCTGCGGTCTGTGGGCTTCACAGTCGCTGAGGGTTTCTAGCCACTGCCCATAAGGCGTAAACATGGCTTTAGCACGCTCGGCGCGTTTTCTTCCGAGATTCAGCTCGCCGACAAGCAGGTAGAGGATTACCCCGACGATAGGGATGATATAGATGATCATTAACCATGCGATGGAAACCCCGAGAGCTCGGCGCTTCAGCACGACACGAATGGTGACACCGGCAATTAACAGCCAGTAAAAAAATACACTTGCCCAAACAAGAAACTGATAAATCTTTTCCATATCAATCAACTTAGCCCTTATCGTCACCCAATATAGAGCGATGGCGCTGACTATGCACCGACTTTAGTGTCTCTTATTCGCAATCGCTAGTCTTTAGAGGCTAATTATTCGACAAGGTAAGGGGAATGTTAAAAATTAATTGTTACTAGGTGTTTAGGAAGTAATCAGAAATGGTTAAAGAGTGGTCAAAAATACCACTAGATCGAAAAATATAGCGCGATCGCTTCAAATTTTATTTCAAAGCTGGTTTACTTGCCATGCCTGTTGCAAAAGCGGGTCAAATGTCTCCTGTAAACTTATGTTTACGAGCCAGCTAGGAGAGGCCAAGGAAAGGCAGAAGATGCTGGGTATATATCCCTAAACAACATCATCGTTTGTAGTAGAGAGTAGTTATGGCAAACAGCAATAGAGCCCAGTTTTCTTCCAGATTAGGTTTCATTCTTGCTGCGGCAGGTTCTGCCGTGGGTCTTGGTAATATTTGGGGTTTCCCGACACAAGCAGCCAGCAATGGCGGTGCGGTATTCCTGATTACTTATTTAGTGATGGTTTTCGTTCTTGCGTACCCGCTGTTGGTCGCCGAACTGACCATTGGTCGTTATGGTGCGTCGAACCCTATTCGTTCCCTCATTTCTGTCGCTCCTAAACAAAAAGCGTTAGGCAGTGCTGTTGGTATTGCCGGCCTTTTGGGCGCGAGTGGTATTTTGAGCTTCTACGCCATTGTTGCAGGCTGGTTCTTTGGTTTCTTGATTGGTCCAGTGCTAAGTGCAATCGGCTTGGAAAGCGCAGCCGCGTGGTTAGAAGGTTTTAGCCTTGAGCGTAACCTGATCCTGATGGGTGTGTTCATGTTGCTGACCATTATGGTGGTGAAGAACGGCGTAGCAGACGGTATCGAAAAGTGGTCGAGCCGACTGATGCCAGTGTTGTTCGTACTGTTCATCGTGATGGTGGTTTACACACTGACGCAACCAGGTGCAATTGATGGCCTGAAAATGTACTTGGTACCGGATACCTCACACTTCTCACCTGATTTGATGGTGAGTGCAATGGGTCAGGCGTTCTTCTCCCTGTCTATCGGTGTGTGTACCATGATGGTTTACGGTTCATACCTGCGTAAAGATGCGAACCTGCCAAAAACAGCGGCGCAAGTGGCACTGGTTGACACGGGCGTGGCGTTTGTAGCTGGTTTGCTGATCTTGCCTGCGATGTTCGTTGCGCAGAAAAACGGTGTACAAATTTACAATGATGCAGGTGCGCTGATTGACGGTGACACGCTGGTATTCAGTGTGCTGCCTGCGATGTTCGATACCATGGGCTTTGCGGGCATCATTATCGGCGTTGCGTTCTTTGCGCTGATGGTAATTGCGGCACTGACGTCTTCTATCTCAATGCTTGAAGTGCCAGTCTCTTGTGCATGTGAAGAACTGAAGAAAGATCGTAAAACCGTGGTGTGGTGGATTGGTGGTGCGATTTCGCTGTTCTCTGCGCTAATCATCTTCAACTTCAACACCATGTTCGGCTTGGTGATTACCGTTACCACGGAATACATGCAACCTATTCTGGGTCTAATCATGGCACTGATTGCAGGTTGGATTTGGAACCGCAACCAAGTGCTTGAAGAACTTAGTCAAGGTTACCCTGAGTTTGGGCAGAGCAAATTCTGGAAAGTATGGCCAGCATACGTTCGCATCGTTTGCCCAATCTTGATGGCAATGGTGTTCCTCTGGCCGATGATTAAATAATCATTTGTTTGAGAATCCCCGCCAGTGCGGGGATTCTTCTTCATTATTTCCCGCCACCGACACCTCTTTGCTTTAACTGTCTTCTCTCTCCGATTACACTCTGCGCAGACGTTACAATTTACAGGTTTAACCATGTTCACTCTGGTTTATCAGAATGACGACTTCTTAGTGATCAACAAGCATCCGGGAGTCAGCGTCCACAAGGACGACAATGAGCAAGCATTGTTAACCGAGGTGGCCAAAGCATCGGGTGATAAACAGCTCTACCTTATTCATCGCCTCGACAAAATGACTTCAGGTCTACTGCTGCTGGGCAGACACCAACAAGCCGCGTCGGCTCTTTCCGGTATGTTTGCTGATAAAACCGTGCAGAAATTCTATTTGGCACTGTCCGCAAAAAAACCGACGAAGAAGCAGGGTACAATTATCGGTGATATGGCCAAAAGCCGCCGCGCCCAATGGAAGTTGCTACCAAGCAAAGCCAACCCAGCAACGACGCAATTTTTTTCAACAACGGGCGGCGAAGGTAAGCGACTGTTTTTGTGTAAGCCTTACACAGGAAAGACACATCAAATTCGTGTGGCACTGAAAAGCGTCGGCTCAGCCATTCTGGGTGATGATATTTACGGCGGAGAGGCAGCGGATCGCGGTTATCTACATGCCTATTCGCTGTCTTTCACGCATAACGACGAGCATTACCAGTTCGTGGAATTGCCTTCACATGGCGAGATGTGGCCTGAACTACCTTCAGACTGGCAAACGCCTTGGTTTTTGAATTGGCCGAAACTACCGCATCAAAAATAAAGGGATCTCCTGAACTGTCAGGATGGCTACCATGGATGGCTTGTAATTTTTGGAGACAAGCATGCAGCCTAATCGCAAAAAAACGCGCAGCACGAATTCTCATAAGTTTTGGGGGCTGGCAAGCCTGAGACGTCAGCGCAAACGTAAAGTGGCGCGCTCTCAGCATCGTCGAGGTGGTGAATTTTATAACCTACAGCTAAGTGGTATTCCGCTTGTGCTGACCGAGCCACCTATTGCTTCAACAGAGGAAAATAAAGAATGATGTCACCGAGTGCGCTGCCTCGCTTCTTCAGTGTTATCTCTGAGCGCCTGCTCGAATGTGGTGACGAGGTTCGCCGCGTATTTCATGGCCGAGGCCGATGCTATGAAGGCCTAGAGCAAATCACCGCTGATTGGTTGGGGCAGGGCGTATTACAAATTGCCGTCTTTAAAGAAGACGAGCCAGCATTCTATGACGCATTGGAATCGCAAGCGATAGCATTCACTGAGTCTGAGGTTTGGAAAAAGGTTGGCGGTAAAACCATTGCCATTCAGCATCGCGACCGAGAAGGCGCGGAGACGGAAACGCTGGTGGGCGAAATGCCACAGCAGATCAACGTGATTGAAAATGGTCTCTCTTACAAGCTGGATCTTGGCAAGCGTCAGAACAACGGTTTGTTTCTAGACATGCGATTAGGCCGCAAGTGGGTGCAAGAGCATGCACAAGGCAAACGCGTATTGAACCTGTTTGCGTATACCTGTGGTTTTTCTGTTGCCGCGGTTGAAGGTGGTGCAGAGAAGGTGGTGAATCTGGATATGGCGAAATCGTCGTTATCTCGCGGACGTGAAAATCACCAACTCAATGAGCATGACCTCAGCAAAGTCAGCTTTTTGGGGCATGAGCTGTTTAAATCATGGGGCAAGGTGAAAAAGCTGGGGCCTTATGATTTGGTGATTATCGATCCGCCGTCGTTCCAAAAAGGCAGCTTTGTCCTGACCAAAGACTACGCCAAGATCTTACGCAGATTGCCAGAACTGGTCACTGAAGGTGGCGACGTGTTGGCTTGTGTTAATGCGCCTGATGTATTGCCGAGCTTCTTAACTGAGCAAATGGCAGAACTTGCACCCGAGTTTATTTTTGAATCCAGATTGGAAAATCCACCTGAGTTTGAAGATATTGACACTGACAGTGCGTTAAAAGTGCTTCACTTTAGACATCAGGCCAAATAAACAAGAGGCGTTTTATGGACGCTTTCCAACGGATAGATGAACTCGACTCAGGTCACCACGATGTCACCTACAAAGGTGAGCGTTGGGGATTGTCAGTGAAGCGATACAGTAACGGGCATGCTGTGAAAGTGTATGCTGAGGCGTTGTCTGGCCGTGATTTCGTGAGTGGAAACCTTTATCTCATTGACGACATATGGGCACTCAAACCTTGTGAAATGCCAAGAGAAAAGGTGATGTCGTTTATCTTGGGATTCGAAAGCGTTAAATAAAGAAAGCCGCTAACGAAGCGGGCTTTTTCTATCAGTTTGTGCAGTCTTCTCGCGTGATCACGCGCTCAAGGACAGGTCTGCCACGTGCATCTCTCACCAGCAGTTTGTAACTAACGCCTTTGTCCATCAACGAAGAGATTTCGTTTTCTTTGCAGTAGCGTTTTTCCAGTCCATCAGCAAGTACGATAGGTGCAACATCACCACTGCCTGAGTACAACAGTGTCAGTTCGATTTCAGCACTGTTGGCTTTTGCGCGAACCAAGTTGTAGCCATTCATGTTCACAGGAACAATTTTGCCCAACATATCAGCGCGTTGAGCAGCAAAGGTCTCTGCAATTTCAAGATCGGAAGAACTTGAACAAGCAGACAAACCCAATACCAATGTGCCGATAAGTACAGATTTTCCAGTGGTTAACCATTCTCGCATTGCGGGATCCTTGCTAAATATCACTGCGTGTTAGGCAGGCAAAACTTTCTTAAACGGCTTAACGATGACGTTTTTATACACGCCAGCCTCGATATAGGGGTCAGCATCCGCCCAGCTTTTTGCATCGTCTAAGCTATCAAACTTCGCGATCACAGTTGAACCAGTAAACCCTGCTTCGCCTGGATCTTCGCTGTCTACTGCTGGGTTTGGCCCTGCAACCAGCAAACGGCCTTGAGATTCCAAATCACGCAATCTTGTCAGATGCTGCTCTCGCACTTGCATGCGAAGCGGTAAGCTATTTTCTACGTCTTGTGAAAAGATGACGTACCACATTTCTACTCTCTCCATGTATGCCAATACTTCGCTTTTTGCCTAGTGTACGAAAGGATACCGCAAAGTGCTGGCAGAAATGTCTGATTTATGACTTGTTTATCGCTCGTGGTCGGCCTTCGCTGTCAATTGCAACGTAGTGGAAGGTCGCATTACACACTTTATACCGTTCTTTGATGCCGTCATCGTTAATTGGTTTCACCCAAACTTCGAGTTCCATGCTCATTGAGGTGCGACCGATTTTGACGCACTCACCGTAAACACAAACCACATCGCCGATATTCACAGGCTTCTTGAATTCAATACTGGAAACAGAAACGGTGACGATTTTTCCGCCTGAGATTTCTTTTGCGAGGATGCCGCCAGCAAGGTCAAGCTGAGACATGATCCAGCCGCCGAAAATTTGCATGTTTGGGTTGCAGTCGCTCGGCATTGCAAGGGTGCGGGAGAGGAGTTGGCCTTTTGGCGTGTCACACATGATTATGCTTCTCCACCCAACGTCATTGTTTCAACGCACGCGCGCGCGGAAAAACCGCCCTGAGGCCAGTTGTTTGATTCTGACATGATACTACTTCCCGGGAATCAAAAATCGAAAAGGGCGCAGGGTAGTCATTACCCTGCGCGGTGAAGCGACAATTCTACTCTGAATCTGTCTCTTTCGGCATGTGTTTGTAGATATAGACGCCAGTCGCGAGCGTGTACGCCAGCGTGAGGGCCATCAGGCCGAAGACTTTAAAGTTTACCCAAACATCCAGTGGCAGTTCGTAAGCGACGTAAATGTTCAGTACCGCAAGAACAGCGAAGAATGCCACCCATGCGTTGTTCACGTTACGCCATACTGCTTCTGGCAGGGTGATTTCTTTTGCCAGCATACCTTTGATAAGCGGTTTACCCAGCATTTGAGAAATAATCAGGCCACCCGCAAACAGGGCGTAAACGATGGTTACTTTCCACTTGATGAAGTTGTCATCTTGGAAAAACAGCGTCATGCCACCAAACACGGCAACCAGTGCTGCGGTAATCACCTGCATTTTTTCGACTTTTTTGTACAACACCCAAGTCACGGCAACTTGGATGATGGTGGCGACAATCAATGCACCCGTCGCGGTGTAGATGTCGTACATCTTGTAAAGCGCGAAGAAAATAATGAGTGGAATAAAATCGAGAAGCTGTTTCATTCAGATACTTATCCTTGTTCACTCCAAACAGTATTGGCGGAGCGGTAAAAAATCTAACCATCGAGTTTACCCAAAACTCAGGCCAGATAAAACGTGAACGGCAAATAGAACTGTTTCGAGATAATAAAAAGGCCAGCATGATGCTGGCCTTTAAAGGATAGATTATCCGATTACTTCGCGGTCGCAGCCTTCATGGAAGCCACGAACTCACCGAGCTCTTTGAGCATGCTGGCTTCATCGCTAACATTTCGCTCAATGATTTTCACCACCGCTGAGCCTGAGATAGCACCCGCTGCTCCTGCAGTAATCGCTTCTTTGACCTGCGCTGGCTCTGAGATACCAAAGCCAAGCAGTGGACGAGGTGCGTTGAATGCTGCTAGCTGCTCCAAAAGGTGATGGATAGGCTTACCCGCTTTAGTTTCAGCACCAGTGACACCCGCACGAGATAGCAGGTAAGTGTAACCACCACCCAGTTCAGAAATGGTTTTCAGTGTTTCATCGTTCGCGTTTGGCGGTGCGATGAAAATCGCGTGAACACCGTGCTTGGTTGCTGCTTCACGAAACTCGGCAGATTCACCTGCAGGTACGTCTGCAATCAACACAGAATCTACGCCAGCTTCGGCGCATTTGGCATAGAAGTTATCAATACCGTTTGCAAACACCAAGTTGGCGTACATCAGAAGTCCCATCGGGATATCTGGGTAGCGTTGGCGAACGTCTTTCAGAATGCTAAAGCAGTTATCTGGCGTGGTACCAGAATCCAACGCGCGGATGGCGGCACCTTGAATGGTTGGGCCATCTGCCAGTGGGTCTGAAAACGGAATGCCAAGCTCAAGGGCATCGGCACCGCTTTCAACCAGGGTTTCAATTACGCGCAGTGATTGCGCTGGGTTTGGATCGCCGATGGTGACGAAAGGAACGAATGCGCCTTCACCTTTTGCATCCAATTTTTCAAACATCGCGTCATAGCGGTGAGACAAGGTGGCAGCCATTACATCACTCCTTTTTCTTTTAAAATGTCGTGCACGGTGAAGATGTCCTTGTCTCCGCGACCTGACAGGTTAACGACAAGCAGTTGTTCTTTTTCTGGGTTCTCTTTTGCCATTTTGAGGGCATAAGCGAGCGCGTGAGCAGATTCCAGAGCTGGAATGATGCCTTCATGACGCGCCAACTCTTGGAACGCATCCAGTGCTTCGTCATCGGTAATCGCAACGTATTCAGCGCGTCCAATAGCATTCAGGTGAGCATGTTGTGGACCGACTGATGGGAAGTCGAGACCTGCAGAAACAGAATATGATTCTTCAACTTGGCCATTCGGGTCTTGCATCAATGGTGATTTCATACCGAAGAAGATACCGAGCTTGCCATGTTTAAGCGGCGCGCCATGTTGATCCGTGTCTAAGCCTAGACCTGCTGGCTCAACGCCGATAAGACCTACGTTGGTTTCTTCGATGAAATCAGCAAACATACCGATAGCGTTCGAACCACCACCTACACAAGCAATCACGTGATCAGGCAGGCGGCCTTCAATGTTGAGGATCTGCTGCTTGGTTTCTTCGCCAATCATCTTTTGGAATTCACGGACGATGGTTGGGAATGGATGTGGGCCAGCCGCGGTACCTAACAGGTAGTGTGCATCTTCATAGGTTGCAGACCAGTCACGCAGTGCTTCGTTACAAGCATCTTTGAGTGTTGAAGAACCCGAATGCACAGGGATCACCTCTGCACCCATCAGTTTCATGCGGAATACGTTCGGGCTTTGACGTTCAACGTCTTTTGCACCCATATAAACGCGACATTTCAGATCCAACAGCGCACAGGCGAGGGCGGTTGCTACACCGTGTTGACCAGCACCGGTTTCTGCGATGATTTCTTTCTTACCCATACGCTTAGCGAGCAGAGCTTGACCCAGTACCTGGTTGGTTTTGTGTGCGCCGCCATGCAGCAAGTCTTCACGCTTCAGGTACAGCTTGGTCTTCGTGCCCTTGGTAAGGTTACGACACAGGGTCAACGCGGTTGGGCGCCCTGCGTACTCTTCAAGCAGTGAAATGAATTCTTGTTGGAATTCGGGATCGCTCTGCGCGTCGATAAACGCTTGCTCTAACTGGTCCAGCGCTGGGACCAGAATTTGTGGCACGTACTGGCCACCGAATTCGCCAAAGTAGGCATTCAACTTAGTCATAACAGTCCTTAGTAATCTCTCAGTGCTGAAAACGCAGCGTCCAATTTTTCTCTGTCTTTGAGACCCGGCATGTCTTCAACACCCGAGTTAAAATCCAATCCGATACAGCCAAGCTCTGCAGCTTCTTTGGCGTTGTCACTGTTTAGTCCGCCCGCGATCATCAACGTGTCTTTGCGATCATCTGGGATCAGTGACCAATCAAACGAGGTGCCTGTTCCGCCGCTTTGATTGCCAACACGGCTGTCTAGTAGGTTACGGTCAACATTGTCCAGCAGCTCTGGACATGTTTCATTCACACCGTGTGCTTTCCAAACTTGGGTGTCTGCTGGCAGTTTGGTGCGAAGGCTATCGATATAATCCGCTGATTCTTCGCCGTGCAGTTGCACCGCATGAAGGTTCAATGCATTTGCGGTGTGAGCAACGTGCTCGATATCGTGGTTTTGGAACACACCGACGTATTGTAGCGGTGCGCCTTCCATCACTTTTCGGGCTGCTTCAATATCTACGTATCGCGGTGACTTTTCGACGAAAATCAGGCCGCCATAGTTGGCATAGGCGTCGTAAGCCGCTTTCGCATCTTGGGCGCGGGTCAGGCCGCAGACCTTGTTGTCTCCGTAAAGCACGCGGCGAACAGCTTGTTCTACATCGGTTTCCGCCATCAACGAGCTGCCGATAAGGAAGCCGTTAGCAAAAGGTGCCAGTTCACGAATTTGCTGGTGGGTATAAATCCCAGACTCAGAAATCACGATACGGTCTTCAGGTAGTTGAGGTGCCAGTTCTTTGGTGCGATTAAGGTCGATGCTCAGATCACGAAGGTTGCGGTTGTTAATTCCCACGACTTTGGCATCCAGCGCGATAGCGCGAGCCAGTTCTTCTTCGTTACTCACTTCCGTCAGCACACCGAGATTCAGGGTGTGTGCAACCTCTGCCAGTTCACAGTATTCATCGTCGTTTAATACAGAAAGCATCAGCAAGATGGCATCTGCTTGATGGAAACGTGCTAAGTAAACCTGATAGGTGTCGACCATGAAGTCTTTGCAAAGCACGGGACACGGCACTTGGCTGCGCACGACAGGAAGGAAATCAAAGTTGCCTTGGAAATACTTCTCGTCAGTCAGAACAGAAATGGCTGCTGCGTGTTTGCCATAAACGCCTGCGATGTAATTCAAATCGAAATCATCGCGGATTAAGCCTTTCGATGGGGACGCCTTTTTACACTCAAGAATAAACTTGGCCGGTTTTCCCGACAGTGCTTGATAAAAGCTGCGGTCACTAGGCTGTACATCATTAATAAAGCTGTCGAGAGGCTGCGCTGCTTTGCGCGCTTTGACCCACTCTTTTTTATCCGCAACGATTTTTGCGAGTACCGTTTCCATTAGTTGCTCCGTGATGCAAGTTGCTGAACAAGTTCGAACGGTTTACCACTATTCATAACTTCCAGCGCTTTTTGCGTATTAGCTTTGAGATCTTCTTGACCAAACAGGCGCAGCAGCAGTGCAACGTTCACTGCGACTGCTGCGTGTTGTGCATCAGTGCCTTTGCCTTGCAGAATTTTGCTGATGATGCTTTGTTCTCTTCTGGCTCGCCACCTTTGATGGCTTCCAGTGGGTAGGTTTCAACGCCAAAGTCTGCAGGTGTTAAGGTGTATTCGGTGATTTGACCGTCTTTGATTTCTGCCACTGTGGTTTCGCCATGAATCGCGACTTCATCCAATCCACTGCCGTGAACCACTGCGGCGCGCTTAAGGCCAAGGTTGAGCATTGTTTCTGCGATAGGGCGAACCAGTGATTGGTCGTAAACGCCCATCAGTTCGAGAGTTGGTTTGGCTGGGTTAATCAATGGGCCCAACAAGTTGAAGATGGTGCGTGTTTTCATGGTCTGGCGAACTGGCATCGCGTGACGCACGCCGCTGTGATATTGCGGTGCAAACAAGAAACATACGCCGAGGTCATCCAATGCGCTGCGTGCGGTTTCTGGGCTCATCGCTAAATCGATACCGAAAGCCGCCAAAAGATCGGAAGACCCTGACTTGCTCGATACGCCGCGGTTGCCGTGTTTGGCCACTTTTACGCCACACGCAGCAGCAACAAACGCTGCTGTTGTTGAGATGTTGATGGTGTTTGCACCGTCACCACCTGTGCCAACGATGTCGGCAAAGTCATAGTCTGGTGATGGGAATGGGTTGGCATTCTCCGTCAACGCAGAGGCCGCACCCGCAATCTCTTCTGGCGATTCGCCTTTGATTTTCAGTGCTGTTAGCGCAGAAGCGAGCAGGATAGGGTCCAGTTCGCCTTTAATAATGGTGTCAAACAGCTGTTGGCTTTCGTCCTGAGTCAGAGTCGTCTGGTCGTAGAGTTTGTTGATTATTGCTTCCATAAGTTCTCTCCTAATTCCCTAATGTCCATCAGCGTGTTTGCGTGGCCCAACTGATTGTGTGAGTGAGCAGGTCTGCTCCTTTTGTTGTTAGTATTGATTCTGGGTGGAACTGAAAACCGACCACACGATCGGCGTCGTTTACTACTGCCATCACCAGACCATCGACGTCGGCAATCACATCCAGTGATTCCGGCACTTTGGTGGCGACCAAAGAATGGTAACGCGCAATGGTCAGTGGGCTTTCGATGTTGCCAAAAACAGGGTGTTGGTTGTGCGTCATCAATGACGCTTTGCCGTGTACGATTTCACCCGCGCCGGATACCTCACCGCCATACGCTTCGGTAATGGCTTGTTGACCTAGGCAAATACCAATCATAGCACTTTGCCTTTGAGTGTTTGAATCAGCCCAGGCATACAGCCCGCTTCAGACGGAGCGCCAGGGCCGGGTGACAATACAACAACTGGGTTTTCAAGCTCATCGACCGCGTGGGCAATCTGCTCTGCGGACAGGCTGTTGCGATAAATAGTGACCGGGTAACCGAGCGAGCGGAACTGATCAACCAAGTTGTAAGTGAAGGAGTCAAAGTTATCGACCAGCACAATATGTGCATTCATTGCGTTGCTCATGCTTGTGCCTCCGTGTGTGCGGCTTTGATAGCCGTGATAACCGCTTGGGCTTTACCACGCGTTTCATCAGCTTCCGCTTGTGGAATGGAATCAAAGACTACGCCAGCACCGGCCTGAACCTGAGCAACACCATCTTCTACATACGCAGAACGGATCACGATACAGGTGTCCATATCACCGTGTCCGGTGAGGTAACCCACGGCACCGCCATAGCTTCCGCGACGGCCTTGCTCGAATTGACGAATGAGCTGCATCGCACGGATTTTCGGTGCGCCCGTCAGGGTGCCCATGTTCATGCATGCTTGATACGCGTGCAGTGCATCCAAATCACCACGAAGCTGACCGACAACACGAGACACAAGGTGCATTACGTGGCTGTAGCGGTCGACTTGAAGCAAGTCGCGACATAACGTGTGCCGGGTTCGCTAATACGTGCCACATCGTTTCGCGCCAAGTCTACCAACATCATGTGCTCGGCTTTTTCTTTAGTATCGTTGCGCAGTTCCAGCTCAATACGACCGTCCAAATCTAAGTTGATGGAGCCGTCCGCATTCTTGCCACGAGGGCGAGTACCGGCAATCGGGTAGATTTCAACTTGGTTGGTATCTTTACCGTACTTCAACGCACTTTCCGGCGACGCGCCAAACAAGGTGAAGTCGGTATCTTGCATGTAGAACATGTAAGGACTTGGGTTACCTTGTTTGAGCTTGAGATACGCGTTAAGCGGTGATGGACAAGGCAAGGTGAATTTGCGGCTTGGTACCACTTGGAACACGTCGCCTTTAACGACGTAACCTTTTAGCTCGTTAACCGCAGCACAGAAATCTTCATCGCTGACTGAAACATTCATGTCGCAGCTTGCCAGCTTTTCAGCCTCTGGCATTTGCGTTGGGTGAATGCAGCTTTCTTTGATCGCTTGTAAGCGACGGCTTAAATCAAAATAGGTTTCAGTGGTAGCTGTGCCGCCAAACTGCGTGCCTTGAAGCTTCGCTTTGCGACGCTGGTGGTCGATGATCAGCAGCGTTTCAGCCACGTAAAACAGATAGTCAGGACAACGGTTGCCTTGTTCCACCTCTGGCAGTGGCTCAAACTGCGCCACCAAGTCATAGGCAAAAAGGCCACCAATCATCAATGCTTCGTCTGGCAAACCATCTAGCTTAAAGGCTTGTTGTACGAGGCGCAGAGCGTCGAATGGGGAAGGTTGGCGAAGACGTGCATCTTCATCCAAGGTGCGGTTTTCTTGCTCAAAATGCAAAGTAAGAAGGTCAGCTTCTCGCTTTTGCTCCACTGCCAAGCCTTGGGCTTTGATAGCAGCTCCAACAGCGTCAAGGACGTTGGCCCCGTTTTTTGTTTTCGCTTCTAGCTCAACGGTTCTGCCGCGACAAACAATGCGCATCGCAGCGTCGATAAGCATGAGGCTTTTGAGGTCTTGCTTGGAATCAATTTCGGCAGATTCAAGCAGTAAGCTGTGTGGACGGTCTTTACAGACCGCCGCGTACAATTCGGTTGGTGCTGCGACGTATGGCACATCCAAGCTCAATACGTCGAGTTCGCCTTGTTTTAAAGCGTGGTTTTTCACAGCGTTCTCCCTGCTGCTTCTACAAATGGTTTCAGTTCCTGCATCAATTGCGCAAACATCGAGCCCGTCAGTGCTTGATGACCATCTGACAGTGCTTCCGCTGGGTTGAGGTGGCTTTCTACGATAATGCCGTCTGCGCCAACTGCTGCAGCGGCGCGTGACAGCGGGATAACCAGCTCTCGAACACCCGTGCCGTGGCTTGGATCGACAACAACAGGCAAGTGGCTGCGTTGTTTGATGTAGGCGACGGCATTGAGGTCGAGTGTATTGCGGGTAGCGGTTTCGTAAGTACGGATGCCGCGTTCACACAAAATGATGTTCGGGTTGCCAGCGTCATAGATATATTCTGCGGCCAGCAACAATTCCTCGATAGTGGCGGAAAGTCCACGTTTTAACAAGACCGGTTTACCTGTTTCACCTACCGCTTTTAACAATCCGTAGTTTTGCATATTACGCGCGCCAATTTGTAGGCAGTCGATGTATTCACAAAGTGAATCTACTTGGCTGACTTCCATGACTTCTGACACGGTTGGTATGCCCGTCGCTTCGCTGGCTTTTTTCAGCAGTTTCAGGCCTTCAACGCCCATGCCCTGAAAATCGTAAGGGCTGGTGCGTGGTTTGTATGCGCCGCCGCGAAGGGCAACGGCACCGTGGCCTTTAACAACATCAGCCACAGACATTAACTGCTGTTCTGATTCGACAGAGCAAGGACCAGCGATAACGGCGAATTTGTCGCCACCCACCGCCACATTTCCAATGCGGACAACGCTGTCGTGAGCTTGTACATCGCGAGACACCATTTTGTATTTGGTGAGGATAGGTTTGACTTCTTCAACGATAGGGTCGCTGTCCAAATGCAGTTTTTGCAAAACGCGTTCATCACCCAGTGCACCAAGAACGATGCGCTCAACGCCTGGCATGAAAAGCGGTTTCAGACCAGCGGCCTCTATTTTTGAGAGGATGGCCTTCGCTTGTGCTTCTGTCGCTTCTCGCTTTAGTACAATTATCATTGTCAGAATCCTTCTTACTTTCCGTCTAGTTAGTATTTTTCATCGAGGTGACGGTCAAAAATGAGATACAAAAAAACCCGCGTTATGCGGGCTTGGTGACGTCTTTCTTTCGCAATAACTCATCACACCGCCCGCTATAGGGAGTGCCACCACCATACAATCAGTGCTGTTTGTTGAATGAGGTTATGCTGTACCATGAAGACGCAATCCATTTGTGTTCGTAATCATGTACTAGTTAACTAGTGTGTGAGGGTAAAGTCAAGCAACAAATTGAAGAAAATAAATGCTATTTGATTTACATAGCCACACAACAGCGTCTGATGGGCGTTTCAGCCCAGAGGATTTGGTAAAACGTGCTGCTGAGTTTCGCGTTGATGTCCTTGCGATCACCGACCACGATTCAGTAGGAGGGTTGGAGGCTGCAAAGCAAGCTGTTTCTGAACACAACCTTCCTTTGCATATTATTAATGGCATTGAAATTTCAACGGTTTGGGAAAACAAAGACATCCACATTGTTGGGTTGAACATCGATCCAACAAACGAAGATTTGCTTTCTCTGATTCAGGAACAAGGTCAGCGACGTGATGTTCGCGCAGAAATGATCGCAGACCGACTGGAAAAACAACGTATGCCCGGTGCCTTAGAAGGTGCGAAAGCCCTCGCGGGTGATGTGCCACTGACGCGCGCCCATTTTGCACGCTGGATGGTGGAGCAGGGGCATGTAAAGAACATGCAGGCCGTATTTAAGAAGTATCTTACTCGCGGAAACCCAGGGTATGTGCCACCAAATTGGTGCACGATTCAAGAAGCAGTAGATACGATTCACAAAGCGGGCGGACAAGCGGTGCTTGCTCACCCAGGTAGATATAAACTAACAGCCAAGTGGCTGAAAAGATTACTACAAACCTTCGTAGATGCAGGCGGTGATGGCATGGAGGTGGCGCAACCTCAACAGTCACCCAATGAACGTCGTCTACTTGCAGACTATGCTATTCAGTTTGGACTCGCGGGATCCCAAGGTTCAGATTTCCATTATCCATCTCCCTGGCTAGAACTGGGACGTAATTTATACTTGCCGAAAGGCTGCTCGGAAATCTGGGAAAAATGGTCAATACCTGAACTCAGCCGTGAGACCAAGCCACACGAGGAGGAAGTGTGAGCCAATTTTTTTATGTACATCCAGAAAACCCACAAGCGCGTCTGATCAATCAAGCGGTCGCGATAGTGCGTAACGGTGGTGTGATTGTTTATCCGACCGATTCGGGTTATGCGCTTGGTTGCCAGCTAGAAAACAAACAAGCACTAGAGCGCATTTGTCGTATTCGTCGATTGGACGACAAACACAATTTTACACTGTTGTGTCGCGACCTTTCGGAACTGTCGCTGTATGCCCGTGTTGATAATACGGCTTACCGCTTGATCCGCAACAACACGCCGGGACCATACACTTTCATCCTTCGAGGAACGAAAGAGGTACCGCGTCGCCTACTAAATCCAAAACGTAAGACCATTGGTATTCGTGTGCCGGACAATAAGATCGCATTGGATCTGTTGGAAGCAATGGGTGAGCCAATGATGTCGACATCGTTGATCTTGCCGGGTAACGACTACACCGAATCGGATCCAGAGGCGATCCGCGACCAGCTAGAACATGCGGTTGATTGTATCTTGAATGGTGGTTATCTGGGTGAGCAGCCGACAACGGTTGTCGATATGAGCGATGATGAACCTGTGATTCTCCGTCGTGGTACAGGCGATCCTGCCCCGTTCGAATAAGCTTTCTTTGAATGTATAAAATTAAACTTTGCGTTTAACACTGATTTGTCAGGGTAAATGCAAAGTTTAATTTCCATTTCTGTTTCGTGTTAGAAAAACGAAATCGCTTGGTGAACGGCTTTGCTAACTGGCATAATACGCCGTTGCCTCAGATTCGCTGATGTTACGAATCTTGAGCGTATTTTTCCGACATCGACGCCTGTGAAGGCGACAGTAAGGTATCAGTAAATGAGCGAAAAATTACAGAAGGTGCTAGCCCGTGCAGGTCTTGGTTCACGTCGTGAAATCGAGAGCATGATTCAGGCTGGTCGAGTCAGCATTAACGGTGCTGTAGCAAAGTTGGGCGATCGTCTTGAAGACCTTACCGCTCACGTGCGTGTTGATGGTCACAGCGTGCAGATTTCTGCATCTTCTGAGCAAGTATGTCGTGTTCTGGCTTACAACAAACCAGAAGGTGAACTGTGTACGCGTAGCGACCCAGAAGGTCGTCGTACTGTATTCGATCGTTTGCCGCGTCTAAATGGTGCGCGCTGGGTGGCCGTTGGTCGTCTGGATGCAAACACCTCTGGTATGCTGCTTTTCACCACTGATGGTGAATTGGCAAACCGACTGATGCACCCAAGCCGTCAAGTTCAACGTGAATACATGGTTCGTGTATTTGGTGAAGTGAACGAGCAGATGGTTCGCAACCTGGTTCGCGGTGTTGAGCTGGAAGATGGTGAAGCACGTTTTGAAGACGTGGTTTACGCTGGTGGTGAAGGTTCAAACCACACGTTCTACGTTGTGATCACCGAAGGTCGTAACCGCGAAGTTCGTCGTCTGTGGGAAACCCAAGGCGTAACGGTTAGCCGTCTGAAGCGTGTTCGTTACGGCGACATCTACCTGAACAAAGACCTGCCTCGTGGCGGTTGGATGGAACTGGGTCTGGAAGAAGTTAACTACCTGCGTGAAATGGTAGATCTTCGTGCAGAGAAAGAGACCTTCTTGGAAACTGAAACCAGAAAGCCTAAATCTCGTGCTCAGAAAATCCGTCGTGCAGTGCGTCGTCACGAAGAACGTGTTGAGTCTGGCGAAAGCCGCAAGCCTCGCAACACACGTCGTGGTGGTCAGCCAGGCAAGCCAGCTGCTGGTCAGGGTAAACCTGCTCAAGGCAAGCGCGTAGGCGGTGGTGGTCGTCCAGGCAAACCAGCAGGTAAGTCTTCAGGCCAGTCTTCTTCTCGTCAGAAGCAACATACCGGTCGCAAGCCTCGCTAATCCGTTAGGGTTATGAAATACAAAAAAGCCAGCAGAAATGCTGGCTTTTGTCGTTTTTAGGCGGTGTTATTTAGGCTGTGCGTCGATGCACTGACCGTTTATATCTTTGCCCTCTGGTGCCATTAAGTAAAGATACAATGGCATGATGTCCAATGGCTTTTTCAGGTTGTTCGCATCTTCTGCGGGGAATGCAGACGCACGCATTTTGGTGCGCGTACCGCCTGGGTTGATGGCGTTCACCTTCACGGTAGTGTTGCTCAGCTCGTCGGCTAGCACTTGCATCATGCCTTCAGTAGCAAACTTAGACATCGCATAGGTGCCCCAGAAAGCGCGACCAGAGTGCCCCACGGTGGAGGACGTGAACACGACGCGGCCGTCTTCTGATTTCTGAATCAAAGGCATAATAGCCTGTGTCATCAAGAAGGTCGCTTTCACATTCACCTGCATGACATCGTCGTAGGCTTTCTCTTCGATTTGATCGAATGGACTCAGCACACCCAACAGACCCGCATTGTGTAAAACGCCGTCCAAGCGACCAAACTGCTGTTCAATGGTGTCGACCATATCCAGATAGTGCTGACGCGTCGCCCCTAGCATGTCTAGAGGGATAATCGCGGGTTGCGGATAACCTGCGGCTTCAATCTCGTCGTAAACGCTTTCTAGCTTCTTGACTGTGCGTCCAAGCAAGATAACCGTTGCACCGTGTTGAGCGTAACTGAGCGCGGCCTGACGACCAATACCATCTCCCGCACCGGTAACCAGAATGACTTTACCGTGCAACGCATCGGCTGCTACTTGATACTCCACGTTACAATATTCCTTTTATCATCGGCATCACTGCCTGTTAATCTCGAACTATTACCACCAACTATGTCGTAACATTTGGTGCTTTACGCCATTGTAAGACGCTCTCGAGTGCTTAAACAACCAGACAATGCGAATTAAGCGAGCATAAGAGTTTTTCTGAGCTATCAATATGATGAAACAAACTCTTCTTCAAAGGTTAATCAATCGATAGCGAAAACTGCATATCGAGGTGGTTTGGGTATAGAATGGTGAAATTGGCTAAAAATACAAACGATAAACGAGGAACACAGTTTGGAATTCTTGCTTGATTACGGGCTATTTCTTGCCAAGGTATTGACGTTTGCGGTTGCAGTGATTGTGGTGCTGGTAATTGCAAAGAGTGCTGGTGGGAAGCAAGGGCAGAAAGGCGATTTAGAGATCACCAACCTGACGGAAAACCATAAAGATTTGGTGCACACCATGGAGTCGCACCTTTACGATGAAGCGGCACTGAAAGCACGCGACAAAGCTGAGAAAAAGGCGGAAAAAGCCAAGGCAAAAGAAGCCAAAGCGGAAGCGAAAAAAATGACGGATACTGTGTCATTGGAATCAAGCCGCAAACCACATGTATTCGTACTGGACTTCAAAGGCAGCATTGATGCCCGCGAAGTGACCGCACTTCGTGAAGAAGTGACTGCGGTACTTGCTGTGGCGAAAGAAGGTGATGAAGTCTTGGTTCGCTTGGAAAGTGGCGGTGGCATGGTTCACGCATACGGCTTGGCATCTTCCCAATTGGACCGCATCAAACAAGCCGGCATTCCGCTGACCGTTTCCGTGGACAAAGTCGCTGCAAGCGGCGGTTACATGATGGCATGTGTGGCGGATAAAATTATTGCAGCACCGTTTGCTGTGGTCGGCTCGATTGGCGTTATCGCACAACTGCCAAACTTCAACAAGCTTTTGAAAAAGCACGATATTGAATTTGAGCAACTGACCGCGGGTGAGTTTAAACGTACGTTAACCATGTTCGGCGAAAACACCGACAAAGCGCGCGAAAAGTTCATGAGCGAGCTTGAAGAAACACACGTGCTGTTTAAAGACTTCATTGCTGATCATCGTCCATCTCTGGAGCTGGACAAAGTCGCCACTGGCGAACATTGGTTCGGTAACCAAGCGCTGCCACTTGGTTGATTGATAGCATTGGCACGAGTGACGATTACCTTGTTTCCGCAGTGAAAGAAAAAGATGTGCTGGGCGTGAAATACGTGCAGCGTAAAAAGCTGGCAGAGAAACTGGCGGGTGCTTCAGCAGAAGCCTTTGACCGTATTCTTCTCAAGTGGATCAGCCGCGGCCAGCGACCAATCGTTTAGGAGTTAAAATGAACAACCAAAGGTGGGCGTTACTCTCGTTTGAGGGTCGCATGAGACGTCGAGATTACTGGTTATACAGTATTCCAGTGCTTGTCATGGTGATGCCGACTTTGTTTTATCAAGGCGGAAACGTGGTGTTAGACGCACTGTCTATTGCCATTACGCTGTTCGCCATGTACGCCTCGGTGGCATTAAACATCAAGCGTTTGAAGGACAGAAACCGAAACCCTTGGTTTGTGGTGATCACGCTTCTTCCTATCATCGGTCCGCTGTTTGCTCTGGTCGAGCTGGGCATTCTGGACGGTACTGCTGGCCCAAACACCTATGGTCCTGATCCGAAAGGGCGCGGCGGTAATAACCAAGGCGGAAACGGCCCGTCAGAGGTTAAGAAAGAAGAAAAAGACACCGCAATATTTGAAGGCTAATCCTAGTTTTTCATGAAACAAAAATGCCACCTTAGCGGTGGCATTTTTAATCCGGTAAGCACTATCTCGTTGAATCTAGCGTTACGCGAGGGTGTATTTCTTAGAAAGCTGGTGCGCTAAGTACTTAAACATGTTAAATACGGCGGTGGTTTTTGGGGTTGGCAGTCCTTTCTCGTCAAGGAAGTACTCGCCTTTAAATACCATGACGCCCGCTTTTTCTTCGACAGAATCTGCTTGCATACCTTCAAGGTAGTCTTCGTGGTCACGGATCATTTCGTTTGCGATGACCAGCAGCTCTTCGGCAGTGATCTGGGCTTTCTCTGACATAAATAACTCGAATGCTTGGATACGAAAGGCGGCAGTATACCGCCTTTGAAAGAAAATGGGCACGCGACAAGTAAATTGTTGAATTCGTCACCATTGAGACGGCTTAGTGTGAGCCAAGCCAGAAAAATATGAAGACGAATAGCATATTGCCGTTGGTCAATGGTAATGATTAGCGCGCTTGCAAAAGTGAGACTACGCTAAGCCTCCGTAAGGGCAAGAATGCTGTTTACAGTTTATTTACAACTGGAGAAGCAGCAATCAATCGGGGTAAATAATAAAGAAACTGGTTGATATTCAGATCGAGTCGCTCAATATTAAAAAAGCGTCAGTGGCGTGCCCCCTAGGTTTTGCATGCGATTTGAACGAATAGAATGAATTTTTAACGCGAGGGCGTATTGGTCAATGGGTAAATCTCTCGTTATCGTGGAGTCCCCGGCAAAGGCAAAAACGATTAATAAGTATCTGGGCAAAGACTTCATCGTTAAATCGAGTGTAGGTCATGTTCGAGATCTGCCTACCGGTGCCGCGCAAGGCGGCAAGAAAGCAGCGCCAGTATCAACCAAAGGGTTGAGCACGGAAGAGAAAGAGCGCATTAAAAAAGATAAAGAGAAAAACGCGCTTATCAACAAAATGGGCGTTGATCCTTATCGTGACTGGAAAGCGAACTATCAAGTTCTGCCTGGCAAAGAAAAAGTCGTCGCAGAACTGAAAGCACTCGCAGAGAAAGCGGATTACGTTTATCTCGCAACGGATTTGGACCGCGAAGGGGAGGCAATTGCCTGGCACCTGCGGGAAATCATCGGTGGCGACGAGAACCGCTTCAAACGCGTGGTGTTTAACGAAATCACGAAAAACGCAATCCAACAGGCATTCCAGTCTCCTGGTGAACTGAATATGGATGGCGTGAATGCTCAGCAAGCACGTCGTTTCCTCGACCGTGTTGTGGGCTTTATGGTGTCGCCGCTGCTTTGGAAAAAAGTGGCACGTGGTCTGTCTGCAGGTCGCGTACAGTCGGTTGCTGTGAAACTGCTGGTTGAGCGTGAGCACGAAATCAAAGCGTTTATCCCGCAAGAGTATTGGGATATTCATACTGACACCACGACTGCAAGTGAGAACGTCTTGCGTCTGGTGGTTGCTCAGCAAAACCGTGAAGCATTCAAACCGCTGAACGAAGCGCAAGCGATGGCTGCGACGGACGCGCTGAAAAAAGCGACGTACAAAGTGGTTGACCGTGAAGACCGTCCAACCTCGAGCAAACCATCTGCACCATTTATTACGTCAACGCTGCAACAAGCGGCGAGTACCCGTATGGGCTTTGGCGTTAAAAAGACCATGATGCTGGCGCAACGTCTGTACGAAGCAGGTTACATTACCTATATGCGTACCGACTCAACCAACTTGAGCAAAGAAGCGGTTGAATCAGCACGTAGCTTCATTGGCAGCGAATACGGCGAAAACTACTTGCCGGGTTCAGCAATCGTATATGGTTCAAAAGGCAATGCACAAGAAGCGCACGAAGCTATTCGTCCTTCAAGCATCGATGTGAAAGCTGACGATCTGCAGGGCATGGATCCTGATGCACACCGCCTTTACGATCTCATTTGGCGTCAATTTGTGTCTTGTCAGATGGTGCCAGCGAAATACGACTCAAGCACCATCACTGTTCAAGCTGGAGAGTTCACGCTGAAAGCCAAAGGCCGTACTTTGCGTTTTGACGGTTGGACTCGCGTACAGCGTCCAATGGGCAAAAACGAAGATACAACGCTTCCTCACGTGGATGTGGGCGAGATCTTGTCGCTGGACAAGGTTGACCCTAAACAACACTTTACGAAGCCGCCAGCGCGCTTTACAGAAGCCGCATTGGTTAAAGAACTTGAGAAGCGCGGCATCGGTCGTCCTTCAACGTACGCAGCGATCATTTCAACGATTCAAGATCGTGGTTATGTGCGTGTTGAACAACGCCGTTTCTACGCAGAAAAGATGGGTGAGATTGTTACCGACCGTTTGGATGACAGCTTCGCCGATCTGATGGATTACGACTTTACTGCGCGTATGGAAGGTCAACTCGACCAAATCGCCATGGGCAGTGAAGATTGGAAGAAAGTGCTGAACAACTTCTTCAAAGCCTTTACAGGCGATCTGGAGAAGGCAGAGTTGGAACAAGCTGACGGTGGTATGAAGCCAAACAGCATCGTTCTAACCGATATCGATTGTCCGACCTGTGGTCGTAAGATGGGTATCCGTACCGCTTCAACAGGTGTATTCCTGGGTTGTTCTGGTTACGCGCTTCCTCCGAAAGAGCGTTGTAAAACCACCATCAACCTGATGGACGAAGAAGGCATTGTTAACGTTCTTGAAGAAGACGTTGAAACTGCTGCACTGCGTGCGAAAAAGCGTTGTCCGAAGTGTGAAACTGCGATGGACGCGTACCTGATTGACCAAGCGCGTAAACTGCACGTTTGTGGTAACAACCCAAGCTGTGACGGTTACTTGGTTGAGAAAGGCGAGTTCAAGCTTAAGGGCTACGAAGGTCCGGTTGTTGAGTGTGATAAGTGTGGTTCTGATATGGTCCTGAAAAATGGCCGTTTCGGTAAATACATGGATTGCACCAGCGAGACCTGTAAGAACACCCGTAAGATTTTGAAGAACGGCGAAGTTGCGCCACCGAAAGAAGACCCTGTGCATTTCCCTGAGTTGCCATGTGAAAACTCAGATGCGTACTTTGTGCTTCGCGATGGTGCTTCTGGTTTGTTCCTCGCGGCAAGCAACTTCCCGAAATCGCGTGAAACACGCGCGCCATTGGTTGAAGAGCTTTCTCGCTTCAAAGAACGTCTGCCAGAGAAGTACAAGTACTTGGCAGATGCGCCTACTGAAGACCCAGATGGTCGTAAAGCTGTGGTTCGCTTTAGCCGTAAGAGCAAAGAGAACTATGTCCGTACCGAAGAGGATGGCAAACCATCTGGTTGGACAGGTCTGTTTATCGACGGTAAGTGGGAAATCACAGACAAGCGCAAGAAGAAATAACACTCACGTTGAGATAAGAAAGGCAGCTTTTTAGCTGCCTTTTTTCTTAGCTGCTTTGTTATTTAACTGACTTTTCTTTGTGCGGGTTTATCGGCACATACTCGTTTCACACACTGACGAAGTTCAGACATACAACTTCCACAGCCTGTTCCTGCGCCTGTAAGCGTGCTGATGGCTTCAACACTGTTTTCTGCATCCGTTATAGCACTTGCAATGTCCGCTTCACTGACTTGCTTACAGGTGCAAATAATGGGGGAACGCGCTTTCAATGTGCCATTCAAAAACGCGTGTACATCGTTCAGTGCAAAATCTGAAGCGAGCAACGCAGACACATCGGTTTCGTCCAACGTACTTTCAGTCTCTCTCAGCACATAGGCCAGGTTTGCGGACTGCGCGTTCATAACGACGCTCAAGGTGCTGTTTGGTTTTGCGGAAATGACGGACGCACAGTCTTCCTCGTGCAGCAAAGACTTCACGTGTTCATAGATGTCATCTTTTTTGCGTGAAAACTCCAATCGATACACATAACCACCGTCTGCTTTGCGTTTTGTCCAGTATCGAGGTTCGGCGGACACAATGATGTGGCGGCTTAACGGTAATTTTGAAGCGATATCCAGTGTTGTTCGAATGATGACGGGTTTAACCTCGATAGGGGTGGCTTTGAACTCTGGCTGCCCTGAAATCGGGTCTGTGTTCGCTGCGATAAGCGCATCAACCACACCGCCTGAACCGTTTGTACCATTCCAATGGATTGGGGCAAAACATTGACCGACGGCACTTTGGCTAGTGACGTTCACTCTGAAAATCTGCTCTGCGTGTTGACTGATCACGCGCACGAGTTGTTTATCACGTATCCCACGATCGGACGCATCAAAAGGGTGCATGTCTAAAAGCGGCTCTGAATCATGTGTGTTCAAGGTTGCAGATAAGCCTGTTCGGGTCATCGTGTGCCATTGATCTCTGATTCGACCCGAATTGAGGATGAGTCCATAACGTTCAGAAGGCGTCAACGCAGTTGGTTGCAAATCTACCGCGATAAAACGCGCTTTCTTGTTCGGTGTTGAAAACTGGCCGTCAGAAAACAAACGTGTTGCGTCTTTTCCTTCAGATACAGGCCATTGGGCGGGCACCAAGTCACGATACGCTTCAGGTGACATGTCGCTTAATCTCTCTAATCGGAGTTGTCGAGTAGGGTTGTTAGCCTGATTACCAAGCTCTGTTTGCGCTGCGTATTCGTTGAAAATGTCCAGCTCTGTGCGGTAGTCGAAAGCATCGCTAAAGCCCATGCGTTTAGCCACTTCACTGATTATCCACCAATCGGGCTTGGCTTGGCCGGGAGATGGCATAATGCGTCTTTGACGGGAAATTCTGCGTTCAGTATTAGTGACGGTGCCTGACTTTTCGCTCCAACCTTGAGCTGGCAGTAGGACATTCGCGTGCCGCGTTGTATCCGTGTCAGCGATGCAATCTGAAACTACAACCATTGGGCAATTGGCCAGGATGCGATTAATGCGTTCGCTTTCTGGCAAGCTCACCGCAGGGTTGGTCGCCATTATCCAGACCGCTTTAATTTTCCCTGACTCGATAGCATTAAACATGTCGATGCTTTTAGGCCAGGCTTTTTTGCCAAGGTAGGGCTATCCCAAAAGGCTTGGATCAACGCGGCGTGCTCTTCGTTTCCAAACTCCATATGCGCAGCAGGGTGTTTGCCAGTCCGCCAACTTCACGCCCGCCCATCGCATTGGGTTGCCCTGTCACTGAGAAAGGCGTGCTTCCGGGCTTTCCTATGCGCCCCGTCGCGAGGTGGCAATTTAGAATGCTGTTGACCTTGTCTGATCCACTCGTTGATTGGTTCACGCCCTGAGAGAACACGGTGACAGTTCTCGGCGTGATTCGAAACCAGTCATAAAAGGTTTCGATATCTGCGGTTTTTAATCCCGTAGCTAACGCCACCGAGGTGATGGTTGAGAATCGCTTGGCTTGGTGCAAAGCGTCGTCAAAACCTTCTGTGTGTTGGTCAATGTATTCTCGGTTGGCCTGATTGCGTTTCGATAGATACGCCAGCAAGCCATTAAACAACGCTATGTCACTACCGGGAAAGAGGGGAAGGTGAAGGTCTGCAATATCACACGTGCTCGTTGCTCTTGGGTCTATCACTACTACCTTGGTGCCGCGTTTTTCTTTTGCTGTCTTAAGGCGTTGATACAATACGGGATGACACCACGCCAAATTTGAGCCAGTGAGAATGACCAAATCTGCCAGTTCTAAGTCTTCGTAGTTACCGGGAACACAATCTTCACCAAACGCGCGCTTGTGCCCCACAACCGTAGATGCCATGCAGAGTCGGGAATTGGTGTCGATGTTCGCACTGCCAATAAAACCTTTCATCAATTTGTTGGCAACGTAATAGTCTTCTGTGAGGAGTTGGCCTGATACATAAAACGCAACGGCATCCGGGCCGTGTTTGGCGATAATGTCATTGAACGATGTAGCCACATGCGTGAGGGCTTGTTCCCAAGATGTGGATTGGCTATCTATGCTTGGTACAAGCAGACGACCTTCTGTTGTGACCGTGTCACCCAAAGCCAAGCCTTTTGAGCACAAGCGACCGAAGTTAGCAGGGTGGCTTTCATCGCCGCGAATGTCTAACTTGCCGTTGGCTGTTACTTTAGCTTCGACGCCACACCCGACACCACAGTATGCGCAGGTTGTTTTCGTCCATCCCGATGAGGTTTTATTCGTCGAGTTACTGTCAGCGTTTATTGTTTTATGACTTTTCACGGTTGCACCAAATACGTTCTCTAAAGTGAAAGGTGAATATTTCCTTTTTTCTCCACCTATCTTTGCAACTCCCAAGCCAACTTAAAATATTTCCTTTTATATATGTTAGTTTCTACGTTGTACGGCTGAATATTAATAATAAAGTCTGAGGAAAGGATGAAATATAAGGTGGCGCATTTTGATGCATCGATGATGGCTAATTTGGTTGTGTGAATTTAAATGGTGCGTTGCGCCACTCTCTTTGCACTCAATTTGTGCGCCAAAAGAGAGCGCGAAAAATAACTTTGTGCACGAATGTCGGGATTTCATTGTTGTTTATTGTCATTTAAAACAGGCATTTAATTTTTTTCTTTTACTTTACTTTTGATGTGGCACCCAATTTGCTGTTCCCCCTTCATCATTTGTTTCGTGAAGTTTGAGGGGCATGGATGGCCAAGGTGGTTTTTGAGGCGTGCGAAAGCGAAGTTCACTCTTCAGCATCTCAATGGTGCACGTCAAAGCGTCGACCAAGGGGCGGAAGAAAAAAAGGGCGAGTGGTGCTAGTCGGTGCAGGGCCTGGCGACCCTGAGCTACTCACAATGAAGGCATTTCGTTGTATTCAAAATGCGGATGTGGTGGTTTATGACAGACTGGTAAGCGCAGAAATCGTCGACTTAATTCCAAGCGGCAAAGCCCTTATTTATGTTGGCAAAGCAAAAGGCTTACACAGCGTTCCGCAAGACAAAATTAACGACATTCTTGTCGCCGAAGCAAAAGCCGGACGGACGGTGTGTCGATTGAAAGGCGGCGATTCTTTCATCTTTGGCCGAGGCGGCGAAGAGATGCAGGTTCTGCGTGATGCGGGCGTCAGTGTAGAGGTTATTCCGGGCATTACCGCTGCATCTGGCTGCACGAGTTATGCGGGGATCCCATTAACTCACCGTGGTCTTTCACAAGGCTGCACCTTAGTTACCGCACATGCTGAGAAAGAGTTGGCATTAAATTGGTCAGCTCTCGCTTCGATTAATCACACCCTCGTTTTCTACATGGGGCTTTCAAAGCTTCAGTTCATCTCTGAAAAGCTCATTGCGGAAGGTATGGCTCCCAATATGCCCATTGCCGTCATTGAAAAGGGCTGCTCGGTCAACCAACGCGTATTTGTTTCAACCCTCTCTGATGTGTTGACCGCTATTCAAGATAAAAACTTAGTTTCTCCCTCTCTCATTGTGGTGGGTGAGGTGGTTGCGTTGTCTTCAGAACTCAGTTGGTTCGTTACTCAAACTCAAGAAGAAATCGAACAGCTGTCGGCATAGGAAAGAAGAAAAATGGAAAAATTGCGTATCGTTGTCGTCGGGAATGGCATGGTAGGACACAGGTTCATTGATGAACTTTGTGACAGAAACTCACACGGTGATTTTGAGATCACAACGTTTTCGGAAGAACCCAGACTCGCCTATGACCGCGTTCAACTGAGTAGCTTTTTTGCAGGCAAAGCAGCAGATGACTTGATGCTCACGAGTGAAGAGGCTTACGACGAAAAAGGCGTTCATTACTTTCTGAACGAGAAGGTGGTTGCGATTCAACGCGAGAACAAGTGCGTGGTAACGGACAAAGGTCGTGAAGTGTTTTACGACAAATTGGTGTTAGCAACAGGGTCTTACCCTTTTGTTCCGCCAATCAAAGGCAACGACCAAGCACATTGTCATGTGTATCGCACCATTGAGGATCTTGAAGCCATTCAAGCCTCAGGTGAAACCAGCCAAGTCGGTGTCGTGATTGGCGGTGGTTTGCTTGGCTTAGAAGCGGCGAACGCTTTGAAACAGATGGGAGTCGATACCCATGTTGTTGAGTTCGCTCCACGCCTAATGGCTGTTCAATTGGACGAAGGTGGCGGTGACCTGCTCAAAGAGAAAATCGAAGCTCTTGGTGTGAAGGTTCACACGGAGAAAGCCACGACAGAAATTACTGACGGTGATGAATGTCGCTACAAGCTGACCTTTGCAGATGGCACCGCGCTAGAAACTGACCTTGTGGTTTTCTCAGCAGGTATCCGCCCTCAAGATAGCCTTGCGAAAGCGCATGACCTCACGATTGGAGAGCGAGGTGGCATCGTTATCAACGATACTTGCCAAACCAGCGACGCTGACATCTATGCGGTCGGTGAATGTGCCCTTTGGGAAGGTCGCATTTTCGGTTTGGTCGCTCCCGGTTACCAAATGGCCAAGGTCGCGGTTTCGCATATCTGCTCTGAAGACGCCGCCTTTAGGGGCGCAGACATGAGCACCAAGCTCAAGCTGCTGGGTGTGGATGTTGCAAGCATTGGTGATGCGCAAGGCAGCACGCCTGGTGCGCAGTTCTACACCTTTTCTGACGGGATTGAGCAAGTTTATAAGCGCATTATCGTGTCGGAAGACGGCAAAAAGCTTCTCGGTGCGGTGTTGGTGGGGGATACAGAAAGCTATCCGAACCTGTTACAAACCATGCTCAATGATTTACCACTGCCCGAGTTTCCTTCCGTCCTGCTGCTTTCTGATGGTGCAGCGGATGCCGATGCAGGCGCTGCAGGTCTAGCGAATCTGCCGGATACAGCGCAGGTCTGTTCTTGTTACGACGTGACGAAAGGTGACATTAAAGAGGCGGTCGCTTCAGGTTGCACAACAATGGCAGATTTGAAAGCGTGTACGAAAGCCTCAACAGGGTGTGGCGGCTGTTCTGCGCTGGCGAAACAAGTGATGGATACAGAGCTTGCTGCGCTTGGTCACGAGGTGAATAACGATATTTGTGAGCATTTCCATTACACCCGCCAAGAGCTGGTGGATATCGTTCGCATAACCAAAGCGAAGACGTTCGATGAGCTGCTAGATAGCCACGGACATGGCTGGGGTGTGACATCTGTAAGCCTGCCATAGGCTCAATTCTGGCGTCTTTCTGGAATGACTATGTGCTCAAGGAAGAGCATATGGGACTGCAAGACACCAATGATATCTATCTTGGTAACATGCAAAAAGACGGGACCTATTCCGTCGTTCCCCGTGTTGCTGGCGGGGAAATTACACCTGACAAACTCATTGTTCTTGGTCAGGTTGCGAAACAGTACAACCTCTACACCAAAATCACCGGTGGTCAGCGTATCGACTTGTTTGGCGCGCAATTGCATGAACTTCCTGAAATCTGGCGCACTCTCGTCGATGCGGGGTTTGAAACAGGCCACGCCTACGGCAAGTCGGTACGAACTGTTAAATCGTGTGTGGGCTCTACCTGGTGTCGTTATGGCGTGGATGACAGTGTTGGCTTCGCCATTGATGTTGAGAATCGCTACAAAGGGCTTCGCTCTCCCCACAAACTCAAATTTGCCGTTTCTGGCTGCACGCGCGAGTGTGCTGAAGCTCAATCCAAAGACATTGGGATAATCGCCACCGAAAACGGCTGGAACCTCTATGTCTGCGGAAACGGCGGAATGCGTCCTCGCCACGCGGATCTCTTTGCCTCGGATTTAGACCGAGAAACGCTAATCAAGTACATCGACCGCATCCTGATGTTTTATATCCGCACCGCCGACAGACTTCAGCGTACGTCCGTCTGGTTAGAGAACTTAGAAGGCGGATTGGATTATCTGAAACAGGTGGTGATCGACGACAAGTTGAACATTGGCGAAGAGCTTGAAAAAGAAATGGCGGCCAGCCTTGGGCAATATCAGTGTGAATGGAAAACCACCATTGAATCGCCAGAAAAGCTTAAACGTTTCCGTCACTACATTAACAGTGAATTAGCCGACGAGAATTTGAAATACCAAACCGTGCGCGGTCAGCGTATCCCCGCGGTCATTGATGTAGCAGAAGTAACGCCAGAGCGCATCGATGTCGTCACGGTTGAAAGTTAGGAGAGAGAACATGATCCAGTGGAAAACGATTTGTCGGCAGGAAGATTTGGTCAAGAACACGGGCGTGTGTGCACGACTCGGCGAAAGCAAGTGGCCATTTTCCTTTGCGGCCGAACAGATAGCCTCTATGCCATTGATAACTTTGACCCTATTGGGAAAGCCAATGTGCTTTCCCGCGGAATAATAGGCTCCATTGGCGACAAGACCGTTATCGCATCGCCTTTGTATAAGCAGCATTTCTGTCTGGATAGCGGCCAGTGCATTGAAGATGAGGCTGTTTCTATACCAACGTATCCAATCAGGCGTGAAAACGGAGAAATACAACTCGGTATGAAATAAGACGTTTTAAACACGCACTGAAAACAAATTAAAAATATTTTGCTGAGAATTTTACATTCTCGGTATGGGATTTTATTACTTGATGAGGAAGTCGAAATGTCAGGAAGTGAAAAGTTCAATATCTTTTCTTTTCAGGGAAAGATGAAAATACTTCACCTTAGTTGGTTTGCGTTTTTTATTACGTTTGTTGTGTGGTTTAACTTTGCGCCACTCTTACAGTCGGTAAAAGAATCACTAGGATTAACCACAGCAGAAATTAAAACACTCTTGATTTTGAATGTGGCATTTACTATTCCGGCGCGTGTTTTAATCGGCATGCTAACGGATAAATATGGCCCACGTCTTATCTACTCTTTGTTGCTGGCTGTTTGTTCTATCCCTTGTTTTGTTTTCGCTTTTTCAGACAGCTTTGTTCAAGCGGCAATCGCCCGATTTGCGTTAGGTCTGATTGGTGCCGGCTTTGTGATTGGGATTCGCTTGGTGTCTGAGTGGTTTCCACATAATGAACTTGGTACCGCGGAAGGTATCTATGGCGGTTGGGGTAACTTCGGCTCGGCAGCCGCAGCGTTCACTTTGCCAACGGTTGCCGTGATGTTTGGTGGCGAAGATGGCTGGCGTTATGCATGGCAATTACCGGTCTGATGAGCCTGTGTTTCTCAATCGTTTTCTATCGCAGTGTTACCGATACCCCTAAAGGCGCAACCTACTACAAGCCAAAGAATGCAGGGGCGATGGAAGTGACCTCAAAAGGTGATTTCTACTTGCTGCTGGTGATGAAAGTACCAATGTATGCCGCACTTGCTCTGCTGGCGTGGAAGCTCTCTCCAACAGGTATTGGCATGTTCTCTGATACGACAGTTACTCTCATTTATCTGGGCTTAGCCGCGATTTACCTGTTTGATGTTTCCCAAGTGTGGAAAGTAAACAAACATGTCTTCGAAAAGCCTGTACCAGAAGTGCATCAGTACAAGTTCAAACAAGTTGCGGTATTGAATGTCCTCTACTTTGCAACTTTTGGTTCTGAGCTGGCAGTAGTTTCTATGCTGCCACTGTTCTTTGCGGAGACCTTTGAGCTTACGCCTGTGGTCGCAGGTATGGTGGCGTCAGCGTATGCCTTTATGAACCTGATGTCGCGCCCGGGCGGTGGCTGGTTGTCTGATAAATTCGGTCGCAAACCGACGCTGCTTATCCTGACGGCAGGTCTTGCAGTGGGTTACTTTGTGATGGGCTTGGTCGACAGTGCATGGCCAGTTTGGCTGGCAGTGATTGCTGCGATGGGCTGTTCTTTCTTTGTGCAATCTGGCGAAGGCGCGGTGTTTGCAGCAGTGCCTCTGATTAAACGTAGAATGACAGGTCAAATTGCGGGTATGACAGGGGCTTACGGTAATGTTGGTGCAGTTACTTATCTGACTATTTTGTCGCTGGTGGAATACAGCACCTTCTTCTATATCATTGCGGGCACTGCGGTCATCGGCTTTGTGACACTACTCTTTATGGAAGAGCCATCTGGGCAAATCGCAGAAGTGAACGACGATGGTAGCATTACCATGATTGACGTGGCGAAAGCATAACGGATGAAGCCAGAAAACCTTTCTACATCGGCGTTGGAGACAACGCCGAACCTATCTAAAGGGAAGCCTACTGGGGAGGAACATAGCGTTGCTTCCCAGCTTGTCGTTCAAGCGGGCGGGTATTCTATTGCGGGTATCAAACCACCCAATCAAGACGCTTTTGCTGTTTGTATTCCAAAGAAAACCCACGTGCTCAAACACAAGGGCGTTGTAGCGGCCATTGCAGATGGGGTGAGTTCCAGCAATGTTAGCCAGAAAGCCAGTGAAATGAGTGTCACGGAGTTTATCAACGACTACCTCGATACGTCGGCGACATGGAAGACACGTGATGCGGCGGGAAAGGTGCTGCGCTCTTTGAATCAATGGCTTTATCACCATGGGCAACAAGCGGGCAGTGCATCGAATGCGATGGTCGCCGCCTTTGGTGCCGTGGTCATCAAGTCCAATACGGTGCACCTTTTTCACGCAGGCGATTGTCGGGTCTACCTTTTCCGGCAACATCTTCTAAAGCAAATCACGGAAGACCATCGGCGTTATACCCACAAGAAAACCCATTACCTCACACGTGCGTTGGGAATCGATAGTCACCTTAACGTGGATTATCAATCGGTCGGGATTGAAGCTGGTGACTGGCTGATGATGACAACCGATGGTATTCACGATGCCTTATCCTTAGAGGCGTTAACGTCGCTTCTTAATGAAGCCAAAAACAAGGCAGGCGAAGCCAAGCCCGACCTTGAAGAGATTTCGCGCGCGTTAACTGACGCAGCTCTTGACGCTGGCAGTGACGACAACGTCACGTGTCTTTTGATGTCGGTTGACAGTGTTCCTCCTCCAACACTGGATGAAGCATTACAAGATATCGACGGACGACGAATACCGTCAGTGTTGAAAGAAGGCCAGCAGATTGATCACTACCGCATTGCCAGAGTGATGCACAGTGGTAGTCGTAGTCATATCTATCTTGCAAGAAGCGACCTAGACGGTAAGCAGTACGTACTCAAAATGCCGTCACAGAACTTTGCCGATGATCCAGTTTATCTCTCTGGCTTTGTTCAAGAAGGCTGGATAGGTGAACAAATAAAACAACGCGGTGTGATGAAAATACACCCGAGATCGCGCCACTCTCCGTTTCTTTACCATGTGTGTGACTATGTGGAAGGGGTAACCCTCAGGCAGTGGATGTTAGACAATCCAAGACCCACATTAACGGAAGTGCGTACCTTGGCAAAAGGTGCAATTCGCGCCATGCGCGTACTCCAACGTATGTCTGTTGTGCACCGAGATATCAAGCCCGACAACCTGATGGTAGATAAAGACCTCAATGTCACGCTTATTGACTATGGTACGGCGCAGGCAGGAGGCATGGGAGAATTAGCGGGCCAACGTGAAGAGTCTTATGCGGTTGGCGATTTAAACTACGCCGCACCTGAGTATTTAAAAGGGAATGCAGCAACGACGGAATCCGATGTATTTTCGCTTGGTGTGTCAATTTACGAGGTGCTAACGGGGCATTTGCCTTACAAGGCGGTGAATGCGTCGAATCCTAACGCGTCGTCCCGAGGGAAATATGTTCCTGCCACGGTTTACCGACCCGATATTCCAGATTGGTTTGATGCTGCATTGAAAAAGGCCTGCCATTCCATTCCTTCTGCCCGTTACAAAGTATTGTCTGAGTTCGAACAGGATTTGAAGAAACCGCCAGCAGGTTTCAAAACACAGCAACAAAGCCTCCCTCTTATTGAAAAAGACCCGCTGACGTTTTGGAAAGGACTCAGCGCGTTTCTGTTTGTGTTGGTAATGGTTCTCTGCGGGTTATTGGTGTCGCGCTAGCCTTTACACGCTTAATGTTAACGCTGCGCTGTCAGTGCGAGTGCCAGTCCTGCACCCAAAAATGTCGTGCCGAATGTTCTCGGTAACCATCGAGACGCCACGACAGTTTTTGAGCGCGTGATCAGTTTGACACCCCAGTACCCGTAGGCAGTTAAGCAAGTGATAGAGCAGGCGATAAATGTCATCACCAACAGCGTAAATTGCGGCAGAAGAGGTTGGTCAATCGTCAAAAACTGGGGGAAAAGGGCAGTGGTAAACACAATCGCTTTCGGGTTAGTTAACGCTACTAGTATACCTTGCAGGTAAAAATTTCGGCGTTTGCTGACCTTGCGTGTGTCGACATCATCGATGGAGATCTCCATCCCATTGCGCCAGATCTTGATGCCAAGGTACATTAGGTATAACGCCCCCAAGGTTTTTATCACCATGAAAGCAGTCGCTGAACTCAGCACCAGCGCACTCAAGCCCAACACCGAAAAGCTCGACATGATAAACAGGCCAGTGACGTTACCGGCAATCGTGTAGAGCGAGCGTTTCCAGCCAGCTCGCAGCGAATGAGTCATTACCAGCAAAATCGCTGGACCAGGAGATGCAGCAGCAAGAAACGCAATAGATAAAAATGCCAACCAAGTTTCAATACTCATCGCGCTGCTCCTTGTCGTTTTCTCCCCTTTACAAACTACCTTGGCCAAACAAGGGATTCAACGTGAAGTTTTAGCGAATCTTTGCGTTGTCATCGAGAATTTAAAAAGTGACAAATTCATCATCAATTGCGAGACCTACGTATTAAAACAGAGCCGCAGATAGAGTTAATGCCTCCATTTTCTCCAATCATATTGTTATTGATGAGATTGAAAATAAAAATACGAATGCTTATCAATAAATGGAGTGGATTTAAAAATGTACGGAAAATGGATGTCAGTTGTTGGGGCTGCGATGGTGTTATCTGGCTGCCCAGCAATCAAGGAAGGGAAGCTAGATTTACCTGTCGAAGGCCTGCGTTATCAATCGGGGTTTCTAAAGGGAACAACCGGTGAAGACGGGTCTTTTCATTACGTTCAAGGGGAAAAAATTCAGTTCTTCTTAAACGGAACCAAACTGAAAAAAGTGAAAGGGCGAAAAGAAGTGTCATTCGCCAAGCTGTCGCGTGAGACAGACCTGCGTGAAGACAAATCGCTCCGCGTGTTAAAGGGGCTTCTTGCGATGGATACGGACGGTGATATGTATAACGGCATCCTTATTGAACCTGAGCATGGAAAAGTGCGCAAAGGAAAAAAGGCTCAAGCCAAATTTGACGCTATTGCGGCTCAAACGGGTGATGCTAAAACCTACGCCTTTATTCACTGGGCAACGGCCGAACAACACATACAGATGGCCGCGGGTAACCACCACACACTCGGATTGAGTGAAGAAGGTAAGCCATTCAGCTTTGGTGAAAACTACGGCGGTTTTGCTTATGGTGAAGATCCCAATCGATACTGTGATGGGGAAATGCGCACAAAACTTGGACGTGCGTCTGACTTATACCTACCCGCAGGTACAGAACTGGTCACCGAACCAAAAGAGGGTCTGACTGAAGCGGAAGGTGAGTGCTACGTCGAGTTGCTGAACGAGCGTTTGTATGGGTTATCGAACCCTTATACCGCGTGGGTCGACATTGATGGCGTGGCGTTCAAGTCCATTTCGACTGATCAAATCGATGGCACCATGGTGACAGAAGATGGACGTTTGTTCGTGTTTGGCCCAAACAACCGTGGACAGCTTGGTGTGGGTAATGAAGACACGATTGATGTGCCTGTTGAGGTTGAGCTTCCTGATGGAGAACTCCCGGCGTTTGCAACCAGCGGCAGTGCGAGTGTTTATGTGGTCACGCGCTCGGGCAAAGTCTATTCAGCGGGTGACAATGGGAACCTACAACTCGGTCGTATCGATGACAAAGACGACGATCAAAATACCTTTGGATTAGTGCATATTCCCGATGACGAGTTCATCGTTTCCGTCGCGATCCGCGACCACCACGTATTCGCACTGACGGCTGAAGGGGATGTGTATTCTTGGGGTAATAATGCCCGTGGTGGCGAGTTGGGCGATGGAACGGTGAATCAAGATCGTTCTGAGCCGAAAAAAATCCTTGAAGGGAAAAACATTGTCGCTGTCGAAACAGGGGCGGATTATGGTTTAGCCGTAGATGCTGAAGGCACAGTGTATGGTTGGGGCAGCAATGACTACGGTGCTCTTGCCCAAGGCACACCAGAGCCTAACAGTGCAAATACCCTTTATAAAATCAACGACATTACCTCTCTTCCTATACCTGAAATCATTGAAAATCTTCTGCCAGAAAAGCTAGGTGGTGACCGCATCGTTGCTTTCCAAGGAGGCTCTCGGAATGCGCATGGGTTAACACTCGGCGGTGATGTTTACTCATGGGGTGATATGGGTACGGGCTATGCGGGGAACGGATACAAGGTTGATGAGCTGGGTATTGAGCGTCAAATTGCTGTTGAGCCAGCGAAGCTTGAAGTCTTAGATAATGCCAAAGTGGTATCGATAAGTTCAAACACGTCCAGCCACTTTGCGGTGACAGACAAAGGAGAAGTGTGGGCGTGGGGTGCAACCACCGACGGTAAACTTGGCGTGGTGGAAGACCATTGTGCAGAAGCCAACTTAGAGACATATGGTGAAGACGCGTCTTCAGGCACTTGCTACACACCTTTCCAACTGGATCCCGTCCCAGCAAATTAATCGCCAAAAGAAGCGCACTGAATGTGCGCTTCTTATTTCTTCATCATTCTCTTCCTCAAAAACAGCTACGCTCAGATAAAGCACTTATCAGGGAGAGAATGCTATGCCGTTAACACCGTTTCACGTTGCCATTCCTGTTAGACACCTCGAAGAATCTCGTCAGTTTTATGCGGATGTCCTCGATTGTGAAGAAGGAAGAAGCAGTGACGAGTGGGTTGATTTCAACTTATATGGCCATCAGTTGGTGATTCATCATGACCCGAATATTGGTGAAACTAATACGCTGACACTTCATCACAATGCGGTTGATGCCAAGTCGGTGCCTGTGCCCCACATTGGCGTGGTATTGGAAATGGAAGACTGGCAACGACTGGCCAATCGATTGAAAGAGAGGGGCGTAGTGTTTGTGATTGAACCGTACATTCGGTTTGTTGGAGAGCCTGGCGAACAAGCGACGATGTTCTTTCTAGACCCGACGGGGAACGCCTTGGAGTTTAAGTCTTTTAAAGATATTGATGCGCAACTGTTTGCAACCTAGCGCATCAGTCAATTCGCGATATTAAATCTTCGATGTCTTGAGTGCTGTCTGGTCGGACAATACGTCCGACCTCTAGTCCGTCATGAAGCAAGATAAGTGAGGGCCAAAGTTTGACCTGAAAGGCTCGTCCCAGCCGCTTTCCTTTGCCATCAAATATCTTGATGTGTGGAAACGTGTGTTTCGAGAGCACTTGTTCTATCAATGGCTCGGCTGCCTGACAGTATCCGCACCAAGGGGCTCCAAACTCGATAATTGCAAAGCCCTTAATTTCAGAAACGTCTTCAAAGGCTGGTGCATCTTCGTGATAGGTTGGGTTAAATCCTGTCTCTACAGCTTTCATTTGATACGTTCCCTTTCTGTTCACTCTTTCCGTGCTTGCTTATCGTTCAAGTCCAACGCTTTATCGCGTCTGCAGTATCACTGGGGTTGGTGTTAAAGCAAATGGTAGCTTGAGGTGCGGCTTTGTGCACAGCGTTAACCAGCTTTTCAAAGGTCAGAAAGTGGTCGTCGTCGCGTCGTACACCTGCACCAATCAGTACACAATCGTAATTTGTATCAGCAAGTGCCGCAGACGCTGCATCGTAAGCGGTGTCGCCATCGCGTATGTAATGTAAATCGACCTCATAGCCTAAGCTGAGAAGATTGGCGCGATCACCTTCTAATGCTGCACGCAGCTTTTCAGCAGACATGCCAGGCCATTTTTCGTAGTTCACGACATCTGGATGCCATCCAAACAACGCTACCTTTTTCGAGCTCATAGCGGTACTCCTTTTCTTTGACTCGCAAGATCTAGCTTAGTAGTTCAAAAGGTGACTATCTGTCTGATAATTAATCCAAATTGAGTAAAAAATGAGGTGTGTCTGTCGCGCGGAGGTTAGGTACTGTCGCCTTCAATAAAGCATAGGGGAGTTGTCGGTTTTCCGTGACAGTATTCTAACCTTGAGTAAGCTGATAGCATGGCGGGCTTGTTGTTCTTAGAAGAAATCCCATGAATCCATCACTTCGTTACCTTAGCGGTTACCCAGAGCACCTCATTGAGCAGGTAAATCGACTTGTTGAAACCGGCAAACTGGGTGCTTGGTTAGAGAAACGCTACCCAGAAAAGCACAATATTACGTCGGAAAAAGCGTTATATGACTATGTGATGGGCTTTAAGAACCAATATCTAAAAAAGTCTTCGCCGATCAGTAAAGTTGCTTTCGATGGCAAGATACATGTCGTCAACAATGCGCTAGGGCTACACAGTTTTGTGTCTCGGGTACATGGCGGAAAATTGAAGGCCAAGAACGAAATTCGCATTGCTTCCATGTTTAAAGAAGCTCCGGAGCCTTTTCTCCGTATGCTGGTGGTGCATGAGTTGGCGCACCTAAAGGAAAAAGACCACAACAAAGCGTTCTACCAACTTTGTTGTCACATGGAGCCGGATTACCACCAGTTGGAGTTCGATGCGCGTTTGTATCTCATTCATCGTGAGAGCAGCAAGTAAGCGATAGCAAACAGCAAAACGAAAAAACGCGCCACAGAGGGCGCGTTTTTGGTTTTTAGCATGACTTAGCCAATAGAAAACTTACCGACGATTTGATTCACACCGCTGGTGATGTTTGTCAGACCGTGTGCTTCTTTAGACAGTTTCTCTGCGCCGGATGCAGTGCTCTTGCCCAAATCGTTAAGCTGTTCGATGGCTTGATTAATATTCGAAACGACGGTGTTTTGCTCTTCAGCCGCCACCGCGATTTGGTGGTTCATATCGCGAATGTTGGAAACGGACTCTGTGATTGAAACGAGCGCATCTCGTGTTTTGTTGGCTTTTGCCGAGGTTTCTTCCGCCTCAGACGCACTCTTGCGCATGGACTCCACAGAGCGTTTTGACTCGCTCTGAAGGCGGGTGATAAGCGTTTGAATCTCTTCTGTACTTTGTTGCGTTCGGCTTGCCAAGCTTCTGACTTCATCCGCCACGACGGCAAAGCCACGGCCTTGCTCACCTGCACGTGCCGCTTCAATCGCTGCGTTCAACGCCAGTAAGTTAGTCTGCTCTGCAATCCCACGAATGGTGTCGAGGATGCTTCCGACATTCTTGGTTTCATTTTCCAAGTTCTCGATGACCTGACTGACTTCACCTATGTTACCCACCAAGCTCTTAATACTCTGACGTGTATCATTCAGTACGTTTTGCCCCTCTTGCGAGAACTTGTCTGCTTCGATAGCTATGTCAGAGGCTTTTTGTGCGTTGTGGGCAATGTCATCTACTGTCGCAGTCAGTTCATGCATCGCTGTTGCGGTTTGCCCCAACTGGTCGGCTTGCAGCTCGGAGTTCTTCGCGGTTTCCTCTGTCACATTCACCAGCGTGCCAGACGCATTGTTCAATGTGCTGACGGAGCTTGATAATTGACCCACGATTTCACGAAGATTGGTGTTCATGTCGCCCATTGCGGCGTAAATCCCGGACGGTGACCCTTTAGAATCGAAAGATTGCGTGAGATCGCCCGTGGCGATGTTCCTTGCGATTTCTTCAATCTGTCGTGGCTCACCACCGATGGGTTTGCGAATTGCGCGGGTGACAAGGATGCTCAAAAGAATGCCAACAAGAATGGCAACGCCAGAAACTGTTATTACCATTTGTACGGCGGCTTGACTGTCGGATTGTGCTTCAGGTCCCAGGGTATCTTGGGCTTTTCGGATTGAGGCTTTAAAGTCGTTGAAGTTGGTAGTTACTTGCGGACCAATCACGTCTAACGTTCCGGAAATACGTGCGTTTCTGGCGTTAATGATCTCAGCCGTTTGTTGAAGTGCTGAAATATAGCCTAAGTGCGCTTCTGAGAAGTCATTGACCAGTCGTCTTTCTACCGGAGAGACAAGCAGTCTCTCCAAGTTAGTCAGTGGTGCAACCACGTTATTCAATTCTTGGAGTGAGCGATTGAGATCCGCTTCTGAATTACTGATCAGGAATTTGGCGGCAAACAGTCTTCCAAGCAACAGTTTCTCTTGTGCTTGAGCGGCGTAGAACAGCGAGTTCACTTCACCGTCAGAAGAGGAGTCCTCGATGATCTTGGTCATCGTCTGGCGCATCTTGAGGCCATTTGGGTCGAGGTCTTCACTTACAACGGCATTACGGTCGGCGAAATCTTTAACGACTAGCGCAAATGTCTCACCATAAGTCGTTAGAAGATTTTTGGATTCTTTTAGTTCGTTGATGCGGTTAGCATCCGTTTCGTTGACCAAGATCTTGTCGATAACTTGGTCGATGTGGCGCAGTTCTTTTTCAACTTTTTCTATCTGAGCTGGGTCTTGCGTCTTCAAAAACTTGAGCGCAGCGAGGCGAGCGCTTAGCAAAGCGGATTGCGCTTCGCTCGCCTCGTTAGAACTTCTAGCTAAGCCCCGATAGTCGGTAAAGTTTTTGAACCCTTCAGAAAGACCACCATAACCTACCACAGATACAACCAGCAGCAGTGTCAGTACCGCGGCAAAAGACACAGTAAGTTGTTGTGCAAGCTTAAGTTTGCCTAACATCCTAACCTCTCATTAACTAGCAAATTAAAAGCCGCGTGGAAGCGGCACACGTGTTTCGACGTGCGGTTATCTCTAAAAGCACTTTTTTGGGGCACACCGATACGATCTGATCTCTCCGTAAAAACAATCACTGATGCCGAATCTGATCCCAAGCTCTGATGAGCAATGAGCGACTTGTCAGTTATTTAACAGATAGTTCACAAGTGAGAGGTATTCCAGACTAATTGACAGATGTGGGGTGAGAATCGTGAATGAATAAAGGAGCGAATTGCCTGATGAACGCAGCGTGCGTGCCAGATGGGCAAGGGATCGCTCGTCATGACAAGGGGTGGAGAACACGTGCTTGGCGTGAGATAGCTCGATAAAAGTCCCAGAAATTACATGTAATTACAATTGGCGTTTGATGTCTAACTTCTTTAGGGTAAAGAAAAAGGTTTATTAAATAGCGTCATTACAAGGAGGTTTAATGACAGAAAGCACCTATTCGTATTTCCTTCGGCGAGTTTTTCTACTCGGTATGCCCCTCGTATTTCAAAGTTTGCTTTTTAGTAGTTCAGGCTTTCTCGATAACTTGATGGTGAGTCAGCTAGGCACACAGGAAGTGGCCGCATCAAGTATCGGAGCGCGTGTTTTTTGGTTCGTCGGTATCTTTATTTGGGGGATGGGAACTGGTATGGGCGTGCTGCTTGCCAGTACTGGGGAGCGAAAGACGAACAGGGTTATCGCCGAAATTTTGCACTAGGTGCTTCCTTTGCAACGCTTGCATCAACGCTAATCTTTCTTTGTGTATGGCTGTTTCCGTCTGCCATTCCTGCATTATTTAACACCGAGGGACGAACGGCGGAGCTCGCGACTGATTATCTGCAAATCGTGAGTATCGCTATTTTGTTTGCTGGCCCGACTATCTCGATGGACGCGGCGTTACGCGCGATAGGAAAAACCCAAGTCACGCTCTACATGTCCATCGCAGAAATAGGCACCAACGTTGCGCTGAGTTTTATTCTGATTTTTGGTTACTTCGGTGCGCCGGCATTAGGCTTATCGGGGCGGCCTACGGCACCGTTGCTGCGCGGATGCTTCGCGTGATTATCTCTATGTTGGTGATTCAGCTCTTCAACCCAGTTTTGATTTTAAGACCTCAGGATTTTGCGTTCAGACGCACTACGCTCTCTAAGTATCTCAATATTACCGCGCCAATTATTGCGGGTAGCTTGCTTTGGAGTGGCGGGATCTTCACCTATCAGCTCATCATGGGGCGTATGGGAGAGACTGAGCTGGCAACAATGGCGATTATCTCTGCACTTGAAGCAATGTCGCTTTGTGTTGCATCGGGTTTGTCCGGGGCAACAGCGATTGTGGTCGGGAACGCATTAGGTGCGAACAAACTGGCGTTGAGTGAAAAATATGCAAGGTATGCATTGCGAACCTCTTTTATCGTGGGCGTTATCTGTGCAGGTATTATTCTGGCGTCGCAAAGTGCCATTTTGTCTATCTACAGTGAAGTGAGTGAAGACGTAGTCGCACTAGCAGCACTTTGTTTCCCCGTTTTGGCCATCAGTACGATTGTTCGAAATATCAATATCACGCTCATCGTGGGTGTCCTGCGTGCGGGTGGAGATGCCAAATTTTGTATGAACATGGATGTTGTTTGTCAGTGGATATGGCGATACCCATGACAGCCTTAGCGGCAATGTACTTTGGTTTGCCGTTACCTTATGTATTTCTGATGATGACTTCTGAAGAAGTCGTAAAACTATTGCCGACCTTAAAAAGGCTATTTGGCAGCAAGTGGGTCAACAACCTAACGGTTGAAGAGTCTGCAAATGCATAATTATACGGCTAAGAATAAATAATTAGAGAAGTGCGAGCAAAATGGCTCGCACTTTTTTATGGGCTCACTTGTACAGATTCTTTGTTATTTTTGATACATCCATGCAATAACGAGCATACGTTCTTATTTATTCCCAAATTTTGATTAGTGTTTTGACATTTTTGCAATGCAATTAATAAATTCTTCCGCAACAAACCTACTAAATATCCATGCTATTGCGCATTAGTGCTACGTCTTCAGTATGAGTTTTTACTTAACCTTCACTCAAAGGTTTGCGTAAGGCCGTTGTCCCGTTTAAAACACTTGCACTCAGTAATGTTTTCTAATTCCCAAGGCTGTCTTGATAAGTAAGTTTTCATGTTGTTTTTATTGGAATTGCATACCGTAAAAACGAAAGGAAAATATTTAACTTGAGACAGAAGTTATCAAAGAAAAGATTATTTGAGTGTTCAAAAAGGTAGCTTTGGTTGTCTGGTTCTCTTCTTGCTTGTATGTCTGGGGAGTCGCTGTAATACGAAGGCATGCTTATTTAGCAAAAGGAAAATTAGATAAGTCTGATTTATGAAATCAGCAAAGGAATATACACACCAAAGCCTCAAGCAACACAATTAGACAATAAACTTAGAAGGCCTTAGGTTATGAAGAAGTTGTTTAGCACCTTTACATGGATAATCGGATTATCCATGGCACTATTTGTTAGCAATACGGCGATTGCTGGAGCCAACGAAGAGGACACACCAAAAGGCTGTATTGTCAGCCTGCAAACTGGCGCAGAATACTGTCTGCCTGTCGGACAACGCTCTGGTTACTCACTGCCAAGCTGGATTTATGCTCACGAAGTCCGCGTGCAAACGGAACAAGGTGCTGCAGTTATGTTGTCTGACTGGGATAACCTGTCTTACAACCGACTGGCTGTGTTTTCCGGTACCGTGACTAATCATGAACTCACCAATGTTAAAGCGTATAACGGCCAACATTTAGATTTCTCCTCTCCACGTTCAATGCGCGTTGTGGCAAGTAATGACAAGTTAGGTTGTATCATCAGCCTGCAAACGGGTGACAAGTACTGTCTGCCTGTAGGCAAGCGTTCTGGTTATTCGCTACCAAGCTGGATTTATGCACACGAGGTTTACGTACAAGCTAATGAAGGTGCGGCGGTGATGTTGTCAGATTGGGATAACCTGTCTTACAACCGTTTGGCGGTATTCTCTGGCACAACGGAAAACCGCAAAATGACCAATGTAAAAGCGTATAACGGTCAATACCTAGATTTCTCTGCCCCTCGTTCAATGCGTGTGGTTGCCGATAGCAAACCACTGGGTTGTATCGTGAGCTTGGAAACCGGTGCGAGATATTGTCTGCCGGTTGGTCAGCGTTCTGGTTACTCACTACCAAGCTGGATTCGTGCACACGAAGTGTATGTAGAGCCATCTGAAGGCACGGCGGTAATGCTGTCAGATTGGGATAACCTGTCTTACAACCGTTTAGCGGTATTCAACTGTGTAACGCCAAACAAACAGCTTGAAAACGTGCGTGCGTATAACGGTCAGAATCTGGATTTCTCATCGCCACGTTCAATGCGAGTTGTTCAAGGCACCGCAGTTGGTGACCAAACGATTAACGGCACAGCGGGTGATGATGTCCTGCATGGTTGTTCTGGCAACGACGTGATCACAGGCTTTAACGGTAACGATGTGATTTACGGCGGCGGCGGTAACGATACCATCAACGGTAGCAACGGCGATGATGAACTGCACGGTGGTTCTGGTGATGACAAGCTGTTTGGTGCAGGTGGTAACGACTCACTTTATGGTGACGAAGGTAATGACATCCTTCAAGCTGGCTATGAAGATGACATCGTGATGGACGGTGGTACCGGTAAAGATATTTACATTGGTAGCGAAGGAAACGACACCATGCACTTTGATCAGGAAGACTTCTCTGATGAATCATTCCTGACAAGCAAAGGCAATATCTATACGGGTGACCGCGGTTTTGACAAAGTGGTTGCATCGGGTGATGCCAACATCGACTTCTCAGGTAAGTCTTACTTTGCAAGTGGCGTCGTGCCGGGCGCGAAGCCAATGTCACAAATCGAAGCGGTTGTGGCTGGCGAAGGCAATCAGTCTGTCACCGTGAACGCGAATGCGATTTACGCACAATCTGACAACTTCCAAACAACCACGAATGTTGACCCAGGTGATTGGGATGGCTTTGTCGCTCACCTTGGTGACGGTGCAGATACCTTGAACGTGGATGCGGGCATCTGGAGCTATGATGCCAATGCCTCGGCCTCTGTTGCTATCTCGACGGCCATGATCAACTTCATGGGACTGAGCTTTGATCAAGTGACTGAGTTGAAGGCTTACGTGTTCACCTTTGCGGATAAGAAGATCACCGTTTGGACGGATGCAGAAACCATCAAAGTCAACGGCAACGATATCTAACCGAACGTTAGCAACACTATTTGTTAATCAAAAAGCGAGCTGAAAGGCTCGCTTCTTTTTTGAGACGAGTTCAGCCGGAGGTGTATTAATGGACTGTAAAAAGTGGTGACAAAAAGCACTGCTCGCCGGTTCATATATCGAAATTAAGAATAATTTTTCGCATGCTGGACGGTAAGTTAGCGTATTTTTAGTCCTTTTCTCATTCCTTTTGTGGGTCGTTACTCATCAGGCACTTACCATTCATTAGTCCCCTTCACTGAGATTCATCCGAACCTGCTGTATAGCTATTGTTCCTGAGTGTCTTGTCATTAAAACTGATGTCACAAACAACGGTGAGCCATTGTTAGTTATCTCTAATGTGAGACCTCAAGTGGCCAGCCGAGAATCAATGGAGTGAACAACACGCAGCGATGCGTTAAGACCTCCAAGACCGAAAAAGACACGGATTAAGGACAGAGGACAAGGTTATGGCGAAGGTAACAGGTACTAACGGCGCAGATGTTCTGAATGGTGCAGCGGGAGCGAACCAAAGCTTGCTGATGAACGGTGACTTTGAAGCGTGGGGTAACGACACGAATCGCAAATGGGGTCTTTTCCACGACCACCAAGTGTCAGGCTGGTACACCCCAGGTCGCAATAAAATCGAACTGCAACAAGGATCATTCGGTGGTACACCTGATAACCCAGTCACCAACACTGTTTTGGAGTTGGATGGCGCACGTAACACTTGGGTTCAGCAAGATGTAGACGTGACCAAGCTTGCAGAAGACGGCGATGTCGATCTGAGCTTGTCTTTTGACTATGCCAACCGCTACAAAGGTAACAACCACTCTACCAGCCAATTCGAAGTTAAAGTCTTCGACCAAGACGGCAATGTTATCTACAGCAAATTCTTCGATAACACCCAATCAAACGAAAGCTACGTTGATTTTGATGTGGATTTCACTGTTCCAGAAGGCACCACGGGCATTACGCTTCGCTTTGAAGGCAAAGGCCAATCAGACAGCTACGGTGCTTTGATTGACAACATCGACCTGACTGTTGCGCCAGCAGATAACATCAACGACCTGATTGATGGCGGTAACGGAGACGACATCATCAACGGCGGCGCAGGCAATGATGAACTGCACGGTGGTAATGGTGATGACACCATCAATGGTGGTGATGGCGATGATGTTATCTACGGCGGTGCTGGCGAGAACAACCTGCTTATCAATGGTGACTTTGAAGACTGGGGTGACGATGACGGTCGTGATTGGGCACTGTTCCACGATCATCAAGTGACCGGTTGGTACACGCCTGGCACAAACAAAATTGAGCTTCAGCAAGGTACGTGGGGCGGTGCAGCTCAGAATGCAAACGACAACACGGTACTGGAGCTGGACAGCCATCGTAACACTTGGATTCAACAAGAAGTGAAAGTGGCGGATTTGACGTCAGACAGTGACGCAACGCTGGAACTGAGCTTTGACCATGCAAACCGTTACAGAGGCAACGACCAGTCTACCAGCCAGTTTGAAGTAAAAGTGTTCGATGCCAATGGCAACGTCATCTACAAAAAGTTTTTCGACAACACGCAGTCGAACGAAAGCTATGTAGATTTCATGACGGAATTTACTGTTCCTCAAGGCATTGACTACATCACTCTGCGTTTCGAAGCGAAAGGCAAATCAGACAGCTACGGCGCGCTGATCGATAACGTGAAGCTGGCACCTGCGAAAAACAACGAAAGTGACAACGACGTTATCAACGGTGGTAATGGCAACGACACTATCTATGGCCAGCACGGTGATGACGAAATCAACGGTGGTAACGGTGATGACATAATCTACGGTGGTGAAGAATCAACGCAGCAACTGACGCTGAACCATGTTGATGGCGCAACCACTTATGCACTGGACGGTGAAGGTACAGTAACGGTTAACCTGAGCCACTTTACTCACAGTGCGGCATACAACAACAGCGTAGGTGTTTACGGTGTTGATGCGGACGGCAACATTGTCTTCGCGAAAATCTTGGCAGATAACGTGAAAAACGTGTCTGAGTTGAACATGGACGTTGACGTGGAAGGCGCGGTTGAAATGAGCTTCTTCCTGATTCCAAACGGCGACCGTCATGGCTTTGATGTGGGTGATGTAACGCTGGACCTGAGCGGCTCATCTTCAACCGTTTCTCAAGGCGGCAACAGCCACACAGTTTATGTTTCAAATGCGGCTGAAAACGGTGACGGCAAAGATCACGAAAAAGTAGATGGCGATACGTCTAAGTGGGAAGACCTGTGGAATCTGGGTGACAAAGACTTTAACGACACCACGTTCAAAGTGACCGTTACTCAAGAAAAGACTGTCTCTGACAACGATGTTATCAACGGCGGCAACGGTAACGACACCATCTATGGTGGTGACGGCGACGACATCATCAATGGCGGTAATGGCGATGATGTTATCTACGGTGGTGCGGGTAACGACACTATCTACGGTGCAGGTGGTGACGACACGCTTTACGGTGGCGAAGGCAATGACATCCTGCACGCAGGTTACGAAGATGACATCATCATGGATGGTGAAGCGGGTCTCGACCTTTACATCGGTAGTGAAGGTAACGACACCATGTTCTTCGACCAAGAAGACTTCTCTGACGAAACGTTTTTGTCTAGCCAAAAAGGCGCGGTGTATATCGGTGACCGTGGCTTTGACAAAGTGTTGGTGGAAGGCGACGCGAATGTCGACTTGGTGGGTGACTCTTACTTTGCAAGCGGCACCAACACCGGCCCTAACTCAATTGCACAAGTTGAGGCAGTCATTGGTGATGAAGGCGACCAGTCAGTGACTGTCAGCGTAAACTCAGTGTTCGCACAGTCTGATGACTTCCAAACCGTCACCAATGTGAATCCAGGTGATTGGGACGGCTTTGTCGCTTACTTGGGTCAAGGTGATGACATCTTGAACCTTGAAGCAGGTACGTGGAGCTTTGATGAGAATGCCGCGGTATCAGCAGAAATTTCAGCAGATATGATTGCATTCATGGGTCTGACTCAATCTCAGGTTGATGATTTGGATGCTTACGTGTTCACGCGTGGCAACGATGCAGTCACCATCTGGACAGATGCAGAGACGATTAAAGTAGACGGCACTGACCTGTTCTAATCTGGCCTATAAAGACAATAAAAAAACCCGCCTCGGCGGGTTTTTCTTTTCCTAATAATATGGTCTTACACCACGGTTTTCGCGTCGTATTGTGCTTTCGTGATGCCGTAGAGTAATCGGTCATCGAAGCCGTTTTCGGTTTTGAAATAGGCGATCTGACAGCCTTCTTCAACCAGCCCCGCCTTTTCCATCGTTTTATAAGAACCGACATTTGCACGGTAACAATCCGCAGTCACTTTGTGCGCGCCAAGCTCGTCGAACGCCAAAGCCAAAAGAAATTCGCAACCGCTGCTCGCTAAACCTTTGCCCCAAGCATGTTCAGCAAATTGGAAGCCAACTTCATAATTGCCAGATAGAAACATGACTGCGGGCAACCCGCACATGCCCATGTATTTGCCATCGTTATCGCGAATGATGACAGTGATAGTCTCTGGCCACTCGTTGTTTGCAATGGCTTGCTCAGTTCCCTCAATGATAGGGCCGAAGTAACCTCGGTACATCTCTTCTGGTGCTGGTGCGAAAAACAGATACTCGGTTACTTTGGGGTTTTGCAGCATCTCGATAATATCTTCGAGATCGGCTTTTGAAATCAATGCGATGGTGTAGCCGTCTTTTAGCGAAACAGCATGACCTTGTTTAAATGCGTCGAAGGTAAGCATGGTAGGTATTCTTGATTGTCTAATTACCGACATGATAAACCCAAACAACCTGAATCGGCGCAATCTAAAGGAATCTTTCTTGATCTCACATTTAAAAAAGAATCACTTTGCCAATTTAAATTAACATGTATATATATACAGTATTTGCGATTTAATATCGAGGAGAGGATAAGATGGAACGCTGCAAATGGGCGAACGTCAGTGAATTAGACCAACAGTACCATGATGAAGAGTGGGGTGTACCCGTTCATGATGATCAGCAGTTGTTTGAAATGCTTATTCTTGAAGGTGCTCAAGCAGGGTTGAGTTGGACCACCATCCTGAAAAAGCGCGAGGGCTATCGCGAAGCGTTCGATCATTTCGATATTGAAACGGTTGCGGCCTATGGTGAAGACAAGATCGCAGAGCTTCTAGACAACCCAGCGATCGTCAGAAATAAGCTAAAAGTAAATGGCACAGTCACTAACGCCAAACTGGTCATTGAACTACAAAAAGAACACGGCAGTTTTGACAAATACATATGGCAGTTTGTAGGTGGCAAACCGATAGTCAATCATTGGGAAACCATGGGAGATGTTCCTACTTCGACGCCAGAATCAGATGAGATGAGCAAAGCACTGAAAAAGCTTGGCTTCAAATTTGTTGGAACAACCATTTGTTATGCGTACATGCAAGCGACGGGCATGGTAAATGACCATCTCAAGACCTGTTTTCGCTACGGGGTGGATGTTGGGTGCTAAGCCAAAATAGAAAAGCGGGTTTGTCCCGCTTTTTTTATCTTCATTGACAAGGATGTGTGTTGTTTTGCCTTGCGCGATTGCCGCTCTGAATTCGTTGCAAGTAGGATAAATAACAGAGCAGCATTATCGCCAAAGAAAACACTAAGCGCGTTTTCGTGCTTAACGCTTCAAAGGCTTGCTTAGACTGATATTGATACAGCACAGTGTTGCCTTGCTCAATGTGGGTATACATTGGCCAGAGGTTGTTATATTGGCACTGATAGAGAGTGACTTCTTTGCCTTTCAATTCTTTTCCATCATGCCGCCATTCACCCAAACTCATCGACACTTTTCGTCTAGTCTCTGTATCGAATTGCGTAATCACTAGGGTGTTTTTCTCTTTATTCGCGTGCTGAATGCGACCCAAAAACGTGTCGCAATCATCAAGCGGAATATACGATTGATAAAGTCGATAGGGCTGAAGCGCAATGATGAAAGACACTGCAATGGCGGTCATCCAGATAGCTCGCTGAACAATCTGCCAACGGTCGTTTTTCTGCATACTCATGGGAAAGCTCCTCAGAATTATTGGCCACTAATTGGTGCCTTTCTTTCGGTTGATTTTCACAACCGCATACACAACCAATGCCATTCCAAGGGCATGCCAGACGGTGAACGCTTCCTCCAGCAGCAAAATGGCAAACACTGCGGTTACTGCGGGGCCAATATTGCTTGTCAGGCTGAGCGTCGATGCTGTCAGTCTTGCCATAGATGCCGCCACGAAATACGACGGCAACACCGTACAAAAAATACCAAGGCCAATACCTAAGGTGATGAGTTCAGGCGACATCGCGGAAAACTGCGCGCCTTGCCATTGGTGCTGCATCATAATCACAACAGCAGCACTGCCCATACCAACACTGGTAAAAAGCTGGGCGCCAATGTTGCTGATCACTTTCTTACTGAGAACCAGATAAATCGCGAAAACAAGGGCTGATGCGACGGCCAATGCACTGCCTAACCAGACTTGAGAGCCAAACGACTGGAAGTCGTGCAGCACAATCATGCGACGCCCACATATCCAAGAAATATCGAGGTAAAAGTGCCTTTCTTTGGCGTCTCTTTCAGGAATATCCAAGAAATCATCACCACGAAAGAAGGAAACAGAAAGATCAGTAATCGTTCAAGCTGCGCAGAAACATATTCCAGCGCGACGATATCGAGCAGCGAGGCGAAGTAATAACCCAGCACACCGACAGCGGCTGCTTGAAGACCGTATTTTCTGACTTTGCTTCTCTCTCCGGGATCTCGACATAGCCAGAGCAATATCGCCAGATAAACAGGAAGTGAAGACACCGCACGTAAGCTCATGATTGACGTTGCATCGCCGCCAAGCGCATACGCCATTTTAATGAGTACAGGTTTGATAGAAAAAAGCGCGGTGCCGATCAGGGCAAAGATAATACCTTGGCGATATTGAGAGGTTGGATGATCAGTGACGGCGGCGTCGTTCATAACTCACTTCCTTGATGTTTAGCTCGATGTTAAGTCTGTTGAGCTGGGTTAAAACAAGGCTGTGAGGAAAACGACATCCGGCTGTTCTACTCACAGCCGGATACAGATATCTCTACCGACTGCAGGGCATAAGAAGTAGTAGCCATAGTGGTAGAGACGGAAAATTCATAACTAACTCTTTGTGTTGATGAATTTTTAAACTAATGCATCGAGTTTTGTGATGCAACCATTTATTTACAAATAATCAATAAATTATAAATTTACGCGTTAGCAACCTTTTGCAGTTGTGACGCTTGAAGCTCACTCACTCGCGCTTTCAAGGTATCTCTAAATTGGCTAAACAGGTGTGAGCGGCCTGCCTCTACACCCATTTTGTACCCTTCATCCAGCTTGACTTTTTTCATCGTAAAACGGCCAATATCAAATTGCTCAGGGGGCGCAATGACATTGATGGTGCAATCCGCAGGTGGATTCTTAATAAAATCCAGTGATCGATTGTATCTGTCAGCGCGTTCACGCATCGCTTCTGCCACCGTAGGGTGTTTTTTGAGTAAGTGATCCATCAATCCCGGCAGTTTCATTGGTGACATTTCGTAGCTTTCAGGATGAGAGAGGATCACTGTGATGTCTCTGGCTCCACGTCGATAGGCTTCGATGACGGGAATCGAGTCTGCAACACCACCGTCGGTGTAACAGCCACCAGAGAAACAAGGTGTAGGTCGGTATGCAATTGGCAGTGCTGCGGTTGCTTCAATGACATGCGGGAGATTGTTCTCATTTACCCAGTAATAATCCGCATTGCCTGAGTCGACGTTGGTGACTGCGGCCAGAAGGGGGATTGAGCGAAACATGGCGTCGGTATCAAGTGGAAAGCGGCGCAATGACTCATCAAACAGCCATTGCACATCAATTAAGTTGCCACCACGAACAAAGCGAGCAGGATTGAAAAAATCAGAGTGAGTAGCCAGTTCGGTGATAACTTGGTAGCTGCGCTTAGGCTGACCGGCGAGGTAACCCAGCAAATTTGATGCACCCGCAGAAACGCCTACCGCGAAATCAAACGGTTTGTAATCCACCTCTAAAAAGGCATCGAGCACGCCGCTGGCAAAAATGCCTCTCATCGCGCCGCCTTCAACCACCAATGCTCGTTTACCCGTCATGCATACTGTCTCTACGTTATCTGAACTTGGGGTAAGGATACGAACCTCGAGGAGTGAAGAGAAATAGCTAGTGTCTATTCTATCAATAGCTATTTCTTATTAAATAGTCAGAGACAAAGCGATTGATGTGTGGGATTTCTAACCGTTTCGTCGTAAGGTGAATCCTTGTCTGAGCGAGAAACGCTCGCATGATGATGATGATAAAATCAGAGGATGGTTATGTCGCTGGAAGCTGTAACGGATTACTTCTCACCACTCGGTATGGCAAATCGCATTATGGTAATGGAAAAATCAACCGCCACGGTTGATGAAGCCGCCGAAGTACACAAGGTCGACCCGGACCAAATTGCTAAAACCCTGTCTTTTAAGGTCAATGATACGCCGATCCTCATTGTGGTGTCTGGTGCTTCTAAAATCGACAACAAGAAGTACAAGCAGCACTTCCAGAAGAAAGCAAAAATGCTCTCCGCAGAAGAAGTGCTTGATGTGACAGGCCACGCGGTAGGCGGCGTTTGTCCGTTTGGATTGCCGAACCCTGTTGAAGTGTTTTTAGATATTTCCCTGAAAAAACACCAAGAAGTTATTCCCGCGGCGGGCGCGCAGAATTCGGCAATCAGGCTGACCCTTCCTGAGCTTGAGACTTACTCTCAAGCGATGGCTTGGGTGGATGTGTGCAAAGAGTAAGCCTGTGCGCTATTGGTATTTAGCTGCGGTAATAAACTCGCCAAACGACTCACACCAAACGATAACGGTATTGTACTGAGATGGGTCAATGCCGTTAGGGACTTCGACAAGGAAATTTTCAAACGTTTTCACGTCTCCCACGCGCTGCATTTGGGGTTTGAGGCGGGCAAAGTCAGTTTCTGTTTCCACAAACTCGGGAGAGAGGTAGAGCTTATAATCTGGTCCAGGCGCAAGTTCTCCCATGAGTGAGATTGTATCTGGACTGATTGATACGGTGCCTTCACCCCAATGGAAGGTGTCACTGTCCTTCAAATCTTTTCTGAATTCACCTGTGTAAGCGGCGTTGCTGGCGGTTGATTCAATGATTTCTGTGGAAGGGCCTTCTGGCGCAATCAAGATCGGTAGGGCATAGATACCACCTGCAAAGCCGATAATAAGTGCAAAGCCATGGGTGAATATTGAAATAATAAGCTGACGTAGAGTCATGAAGTTAAGTCCTTTTTAGCTTCAATGTCTTTGTAGTAACTATAAACCTAACACCTCTTAACGTGGGTCTAGATGTAAAAAAGCCCGTTTTGCGTTGTCAAAACGGGCTTTGCGTCAATAATCTCAAAAATTAGAGCATGTTAAGCGTTAATCGGCTCTGCCACTTTAACGACAAGTTTGCCGAAGTTTTTGCCTTCAAGCAGACCCATAAACGCTTCTGGAGCATTCGCCAGACCGTCGACAACTTGCTCTTTATACTGAATTTTACCTTCTGCCAGCCAAGCTGACATATCTTGTGCAAACTCGTCGTAGCGGTGTGCATAGTCATCGAAAATGATGAAGCCTTGCATTTTGATACGCTTGATAAGCAAGGTGGCCATCAGCAATGACATGCGATCTGGGCCAGCAGGTAGCTCAGTTGCATTGTACTGAGAAATCAAACCACATACGGGTACGCGAGCACCGGTATTAAGAAGTGGCATGACCGCGTCGAACACTTTGCCGCCAACATTTTCGTAGTAAACATCAATGCCTTTGTCGCACGCCGCCGCCAGTTGCTCTGCAAAATCATCCGCTTTGTGGTCAATACAAACGTCAAAACCTAGCGTTTCAACGGCATAACGGCATTTCTCTTCACCGCCAGCAACGCCAACAACTTTGCAGCCTTTCAGCTTGGCGATTTGGCCTACTGTTGCGCCAACAGGGCCAGTCGCCGCTGCAACGACAACGGTGTCGCCTTGTTTTGGTTGACCGATATCCAGCAAGCCCATGTAAGCGGTAAAGCCAGGCATACCCATGATACCGAGTGCAAACGAAGGGTGGCTTGGGTTTTTACCCAGTTTCAACAGACCATCACCATTTGATACTGCGTAAGACTGCCAGCCGGTGTATGCCAGAACCCATTCACCTTTTTCGAAATCTGGGTGTGTTGAGTCTTCCACTTGGCAAACCGTACCACCAACCATGACATCATTAACTTCAACTGGATCAGCGTAAGATTTTGCATCACTCATACGGCCACGCATATAAGGATCCAGAGAGAGATAAATGGTTTTCAGCAGTACTTCGCCGTCATTCAGCACGGGTACTGACTGAGACTCCAAACGGAAGTTATCGGTAACAGGAGCACCGACAGGGCGTGAAGCCAACACAATACGTTTGATTTCAATAACAGCTGACATAATGAGTTTCCTTTTGGTTTATGTCTCTACTAGACCAGTCGTCTAGTGATTGAGTAAAAAAATCCGCCAATCAAAATGGCGGTTTGACGCCGGCAGTAACGTGCCGACGCTGATTAAAACGGATGCTGACCTTTGAGTAATCTCTCGGTCGTTTTCAAAGCTTGTGCCATGGGCTCGGTATTTTGATTGAGCTTACTCATCAAGCTTGCTCCAATCCACATATGATAGAGCTGATTGGCGGTGGCTTTAGAGTCAGAGACGTGAATCGAGCCATCTTCAATGCCTTGCTTAACGCAATCTTCCAACATGGTAATCACATTGCTGGCACCGCTCAGGAGAGACAATCGCATTGCATCTGACAGATCTGAAACCTCTGCACTGAGTTTTACGACCAAGCAACGTTGGCTTCCACATTGACCATCGTTCACTTCAATCCATTTGTTCCAATAAGCCATAAGCTTGTCGTAACCGGATAAAGAAGGGTCGCTGAATAGGGCGTCTAGTCGCGCTCTATATTGTGAGAAGTAATCTTCGATCAGTGCTTCTCCAAACTGTTCTTTGGATTTGAAGTAGTGATAGAAGGAGCCTTTTGGTACTCCGGCGTGGCTGAGCAGCTGAGAAAGGCCAACGTTAGAGAAGCCTTTTTCAACGATCAGTTGGTAGCCGACGTCCAGAATGTGCTGGCGTGTGGATTGAGTTTCAGTGTTCATGCAACGACTCTAAATTAAATTAGACCAGTCGTCTAGTGATTTAATGTGAGAGAAAATGCGATCTGTTTTTTAACATACAAATCGAAATGATGGGCGGTATTCGATATGCTAGTGCTCCAAGCAGTGTGTCTGATATGTCATCGTATTTAGAGGAGTAGGCAATTGTTTGGTATTGAAAACCTGTGGCTGTTCGTTTTATCCGGAATCTTGCTCAACTTGGTTCCCGGCCCTGATTCACTTTTGATTGCTGGACGTGCTGCCACGCAAGGATTTAAGGCGGGGTCTGCCGCCGCACTGGGGATAGGTTCAGGTACCCTTATTCATATTGCTGCCGCAGCATTAGGTTTTTCAGCTGTGCTTGCAACCTCTGCCACAGCCTTTACCGTTGTTAAAGTGATTGGCGGTTTGTATCTGATGTATATGGCGTTTGGCATGATTCGCGCAAGTCAGAATATGAATGTGACCGACAGTAAACCTTTGTCACATGTGCCGTTGAAGAAAATCTATTATCAGGGCTGATCACTAACGTATTCAACCCGAAAATCGCAGTGTTCTTTCTCGCCTTTGTGCCTCAATTTATCTCTCCTGAAAGTGACAACAAAGCGATCGCGTTTTTGGTTTTGGGTTTGATTTTTAACTTCAACGGTATGATTTGGTGCCACATTATTGCTTGGGTATCGTCATCGATCAGCAAGAAGGTAAGATTGAGCACACGTTTTAAAACCTGGCTTGCGAGGGCGACAGCAGGCTTGTTTGGAGCGTTTGGTATTCGCTTGTTGGTCTCTACGCAAAGTTAGTGAACCAACATCATTAGCCATCAGTATATAATGGCTTAACTTTCTGATTATAAGTATGAAATAACCATGGCTGTTTTAGATATTCTTACCGCGTCAAATCCAAAGCTTAAGCGTCAAGCTGAAAAAGTGACGGACTTCGACGCAGTACAACCTCTTATCGATGACCTGCTAGAGACCTTGTACACCACAAGTAATGGTGTCGGTTTAGCTGCGATGCAGGTAGGTCGTTTGGAATCTGTGGTCGTGATTGATATCTCGGAAGAGCGCGATCAACCATTAGTATTGGTTAATCCCGTCGTGGAGCAGGGGCAAGAAAAAGTGATGGGGCAGGAAGGTTGCCTATCAGTGCCTGATTACTATGCAGATGTGGAACGTTTCGCTTCGGTAGTGGTGTCTGCACAAGACCGACACGGAAACCCAATAACCATTGAGAGCGATGACTTTCTGGCTATCGTGATGCAACACGAGATTGACCATTTGAATGGTACCTTGTTCATTGACCACCTTTCTTCCCTTAAACGCCAAATGGCGATGAAGAAAGTGAAGAAATACGAAAAAGAATTCGCTGCACAGTAAATCTCTTTCGACTAAAAAGGCCGCTTAGCGGCCTTTTTTCACTTCAATCTACTCTCGCGTCAGATATTCACTTCTTTCACAGAGAAACTGCCGGTATCCAGTGGTCGTTTTAGCTCTTCTTTGTTGTCGAAGTTAATCTTATTCAAGTCCACTTTCTTGATTTGGCTGTCGTTCATTGTCTTGTAGTAGAACACGCCTTCAGACTGATCGATCACTGATGTCCATTGCGTTGCGCTTGGCAGATCAGGCATGTGCTCACGATACTGCTCGCTGAATTCGGTACCGATAGGAATATCGAAATTATTCAGGATATGAAACGCTTGAGACACTGCTTGTTCTGACGTTTTAGACTCTGGTGCAGTATTCACAAAGAATGCTGCGCGCACAAAGCGAGATGGCGGGGTAATGTCACCCGGTAAGCCAAGGAAGCCTGAGCCAATACCGAACGACTTGGCTTCAACACCACCGAATTTCTGCGGTGCACTCGAACCTGGGTGCAAGTTGATGAAGTTGTTCAGGTTAGTCACTTGCCAAGGGAACGTTGGTGAGTTAGTGAGTACACCGACTTCGTTGTCGTAAATATGGACCTTTCCGTTATCCATGATTTCGATAACGATGTTGTTGCCTGCTTTATCGGTTACTCGCCAGTGACCTGTTGGTGACGGTTGGCCTTTAGCATCAATATAGACAGGGACAATGTCGATAGATTTCATCGCCGCTTTTACTTCATCCACGGTTTTGAATTGTGACAGCATCCAACGCACAAAATCCATGTCCGTGATGCTATTAGCTCGGTCTTTAGGGTTGTAGGCTTTGAGTGAACCATAACCTTTAAAGTAGAAAAGACCGGCAGTTAATCCTTCCTCGTTAACGCCTTCACCGATAAAAGTATCGACGCTGACCGAAATGCCGACGAAGCCATATTTACTCTTCCAGCTCAGGCCTTTTTGTTGGTCTGGCATGGTTGACGTAAAGCTGTAATCACGTGGTGATACGATCAGTTTACTGTTGAGGTCATTCTCACCCCATTCGATGGTACGAGCATGCACATGTTGGTCAGAAACAGTGGAAAGAGAGATACCTGTGCAGGCAGAAGCAGGTTGTAAAATATTGGCAGTCAGCAGCAGAGCAAGCAGCGTTTTTTTCATCTTTTTATGTCCATCTAAGAGAGAGGAATGGTCGAAAGTTTACGCCTATTGGTATGACATACAATGGCGGAAAACATTGTTTGTATGTTTATGCCAGAAAAATCGATCATGAAATCAAGAAGGTGCCATTGTTGGTAGTACCAGAATACCGTCTGGATATTTCATTTTTTGCTGGTGTCATCGCTGTACTAAGTGGCCGATTCTTTGTTTAATAATTCATCACCTCAATCGGGTGCGAACTGCTGTTTCAGCTTTCTAGAGGGCTTCGCGATGCGTACGTTGGTTTTTATTCTGTTCGTTATAACGGTGTTGGCAACGGCGTTGGGTTTTCTTCTTACCAACCCAAGAATAACGACCAAAACGGTATTGATACCCGCACCGCTAATCACGGTTTGGACGACGGTGACCGACCATGCATCGCAGCCAGAATGGCGAACTTCGTTAGAAAGCGTGGAAGAGGACTTGGATGCTGGCCGATGGACCGAAACACCAAAGCAGGGACCCAGCATTACCTTCCAAGAAAAGGAACGACAACCCATGCGTTTGTATGAAATCGAAATCGTGTCTGAGGGTGGCTTTAGCGGCTATTCCACTCTCGAATTTGTTGAAGAGGGTGATGAAACAAGAGTCACCATGAAGGAAGTGTCCAATGTGCCTAATATCTATCGCAGATTGCTTGCGTACGCGTTTTACAACCAATCGGAACAGATGGATAGCTATCTACGAGATTTAGAACAGGCAGTAAGCACAGATAAATAGTTTGGATGTCACGCTGCATAAATAATGAAGGAACATGTAAATAACGATGAAGACGCTTGAGTTAAAAGTACCGCCCGTCGCTTTGGTCTTTTTGTTTATGATTTTGATGTGGTGGCTTTCGTCCCATCTACCTGTTTTGGGTTTTGGCGCGGATTTTAGAATGTCGATGTTTATCGTATTGACTGTCATTTCCGCAGGCGTCTGCTTCGCGGGTCTTTCCGCGTTCAGGGCTCAGAAAACAACGGTGAACCCGATTAAACCGGAAACCAGCTCTAGCTTGGTTCAAAGCGGTATTTATCGGTTTACGCGCAACCCAATGTATCTGGGAATGGCACTGTTTTTGGTCGGCTTTGGTGTCTATCTAGACAGTGTATTTGCTGTTTTATCCGTCTTGCTGTTTGTGGCATATATGACGAGGTTTCAGATCCAACCTGAGGAGTCGGCACTGAAGAAAAACTTTGGGCGATCGTTTGAAGAATATATGAATACGACGCGACGCTGGCTCTGAAATTACAACGAGATGTTGGTCAATAAAAAAGCCTGCATATGCAGGCTTTTTCGTGTCCGGCGTGTTCGGTTATGCACTCAACACTGCGCGCAGAGCTTGTTGGACTTCACCGTCTGAAGCGTCGCGAGTGACGGTAAACGAGCGGTACATATCTCCACGACCAAATGAGCGGTCAATTTCAGCGAGGCAATGGATGACACCGCCGTCAAGAATGAACGACAGTTCGATTTCTTTGCGGTTAAACATGCCGCTATTTTTGAACTCCAGTTCCTGATAGCAACCAGAACGGGACATAAAGCCATTGCCACGAAGCTGACCTTTTTCAACGTCGGCTTTGACCATGGTGAAGCCTTCGCGCTCTATGGTGTTGATGATTCGCTGAACCACTGGAAGCGGACGAATTTCAATGTAATCTCTGTCTTTTGGGTCGATGGCAAAGTCGATATCCAGAGATGTTTCTAGCCAAACGTGGCTCTGATTGAGCTTAGCGTTAATGGCGGTAATTGGCGTTTCATCATGAAGTTTAAGCTCAAAAGGCACTTCTTTCGTTTCGCCTGGCTGCACCACTAACGGGTCGTTTGCTTGGATATGTCCCAAAACGAATGGTTGGTAGCTTACACCTGAGTCAGACTCGACTTTTACTTCTGTGCACAGCTTGAGTGTAATGGCGTCTACCTGCTGCTCGACATCCCCGCCCTTGATATGCACTGTGCCTTTTAGCGTTTCGCCTTGATAGACAGAGTCATTAGAAAGGATGGTGTCGACGGTGGTTGCACCAATGCCTAATGAGGCTTTCAACTTTTTGAACATACGACTTGTTCCCTGTTAAATTCACAGGATCTTGTTTACACAAACTCGAAAGGGCGTGCAAGGGGAGAGTCGAGAAAACCGAGGCAGAATAGCCTCGGTTTTGCGAAATTAGGCCGCTTTTGCAGGAACACCGCTGTGGAAGCGGAACATGTCATCAGGTGTCTGAATCAACTCGGCTTCTTTCTCGCCAATTGCTTTAACGCGATCGCTAATATCACCACCTGCAATGGCTTCTGCCAATTTCAGGTAATCTTGATAGTGACGCGCTTCAGAGCGCAGTAGCGAGATGTAGAACTTACGCATTTCGGCATCCAGATTAGGTGCAACCTTCGCGAACCGCTCACATGAACGAGCCTCAATGTAGGCACCAATGATCAACTTATCGATGAGCATCGCGGGCTCGTGGGTGCGAACTACCGACATTAAACCACGCGCATAACGGCCAGCATTCAACGGTGAATATGGCATGTCGCGTGCTTCCATGATTTCGATAACCTGTTCGAAATGGTGAAATTCTTCTTTGATCAGGCGAACCATCTTATCAATCAAATCTTGACCGTGTTCAAATCCTGCTTTGGGTGTCAGTGGCGCACTCAGGCCGTTTTTCTTCGCGTGAAAAATGCCGTCACGAACACCACGGTAAACGAAGTCTTCATAAGGCTTTGCCCATTCAAGCAACAGGTTGCTGCTGGTGGCATCAATTGCGTATTTGCGGATCAGCCACAGCGCGGTTTGGCTTGCTTTCAACTCACAGTTCGCGTGGTCACGCAGCAAAATGGTTTCGTTTTCAGGCTTGATCGCTTCATCTATCCAACCTTGTGGGGTTTCGCAATGCAAAAATCCGCGGACAGGTTCGAGCAAACTTTCTAATTCAGGGCTTAACGACATGTAGGTATAGATCTTATAAGTGCTTTGATGGCGGCAATTATACCGATGCGGTCAGGACAAACAAATAGACTACTGACACGTTCTGTCAGTAGGTGTCAGTAACCTTTTATCAACCCAACGAGAGGAGAAAGCACCATGGATAACATCGTAGAGACAGTAAGATTCAAACTGAAAGAAGGGACAGATGTGAATGCGTTTCTTGCGGCGGCTGAGGGAAGCTTCATTATATCAGCAGTTGCGAAGGGTTTGTTTATCGCTCCTTGAGCTTGAATGAAGCGACGCAAGAGTGGACGGACATTGTTTATTGGACCAACCTACCCAATGCACAGGCAGCGTCTGAAAACTTTATGAAAGATGAAGGCGCGCAGAAATTGGTGGCGTTGATTGATAGCTCTACACTTGTTATGGCGCATGAGAGTGTCAGAATGAGTGCCATGGGTGAGTGTATTGCCTCTGCTTAAAAGGAAAACACAGTGAGTAAATCGGAACGCTTGTTTGAGCTGCTGACGCTGTTGCGTAGCAAACGTTACGCGGTGACGGCGAAAGCATTGGCAGAAGAACTGTCGGTGAGTGAGCGTACGATTTATCGAGATATCCAATCCCTGCAGTTGTCTGGCGTGCCGATTGAAGGTGAGGCGGGGATTGGTTATCTGCTGGGCAAAGGCTCGCATTTACCACCTCTGATGTTCACCGAAGAGGAGATGCTAGCGTTAGAGCTGGGCATGCAAATGGTGCGTGCGTGGTCGGATAAATGTTTGTCTGCGGCTTCCGAGTCTGCATCGCGAAAAATTCATTCTGTGCTGCCGGATCATTTAAAGGCGCAACTTGAGTGTTTTCCCTTAGCGGTGCCGCCATTCTTTGTTGAGAGTGATACGGCGACGTGCAGTGAGTTACTTCGGGAAGCGACATCATTAAAACGAAAAATTGAGATAGAATATGAAACGGGCGAGGGTGTGTGTACTTCTCGCGTGATTCAACCGCTTGGCCAAGTCTATTGGGGAAAAGTCTGGACGCTGGTGGCGTGGTGTGAATTGAGGGAGGACTACAGAAGTTTCCGCGTTGATAGAATTCAGCGTGCCACCATGATGGAAAATGGCTTTGAATTAACCGATGCCAAAAACTTTCAACATTACATGTCGCGTTGTCATGAAGCCGAGAATGAATCCAAAGCAAAATTCGGCTCGTAATACTCCCCGCTGATCAGCAAAAACCACAAATAACACATTCACTTTTCTATGATAAAAGGAGAGATCGTATGATTTCTGCAAAGGTTTTGTCGTATTTTAAATCGGTTTTCGCTGTCACAATTATTGCTTTTGGTCTGAGTGCATGCAGTGCACAGGCCGAGCACCATGGTAACAAGAAAGACATTGTTCAAATCGCTGCCAGTAACCCAGATTTCAGCACCTTGGTCGCTGCTGTAAAAGCGGCGGGCTTGGTGGAGACACTCCAAGGCCCGGGTCCATTTACTGTATTTGCGCCGACCAACGAAGCGTTTGCTAAATTGCCTGCAGGTACTGTCGAAGCTCTTCTGCAACCAGAAAATAAAGACAAACTCATCGCTATTCTCACTTACCACGTTGTACCCGGCAAAGTGATGGCGGCAGATGTTGTAGGGCTGAGTGAAGCCCCTACTGTTCAGGGAAGCACAATCGCAATCGACACATCGAACGGCGTGATGGTGGATAATGCCAACGTCGTGGCGACCGATATTGAAGCGTCAAACGGTGTTATTCATGTTATCGATAACGTGATTATTCCTCAGTAAGTTACCGCATCTACACAACATTGTTTGAGTGTTAACGAGATAAAAAAGCGAGCCGTATGGCTCGCTTTTTTCTTGTTACTCAGTGCTCAAATGATGTCAGGAATCATCCAAGTAAGTCATCCGCCACTTTGTAGCTTGGGTCTTCAATATGATTGATCTCAACCAAGCTGCCTGCTTTGGTAAGCAGTGCACGACAATCTTGCGATAGGTGACGTAGGTGCAGCGTTTTACCTGTTTTGCTGTAACGCTCAGCCAGTGTTTCAATCGCTTCAATCGCTGAGTGGTCGGTAACGCGAGAATTACCAAAATCGACAATCACATCTTGTGGGTCATTTTGCGCGTCAAACAATTCGAGGAAGTTCGCCACAGAACCGAAGAACAGTGGACCGTTCACTTCATACACTTTCGAGCCTTCTTCGTTGGTGTAGCTTGATGCATAGATGTGTTTTGCATGTTCCCATGCAAACATCAGCGCAGAGACAATCACACCCACGATGACGGCAATTGCAAGGTCGGTAAATACCGTAACGACGGTTACCAGAACAATCACAAAGAAATCGCGCTTAGGTACACGACGAGCCAGTTTGAACGTTGCCCACTCAAAGGTACCGATAACGACCATGAACATAACGCCAACCAGCGCAGCCAATGGGATCATTTCAATCAGCGAAGAGGTGAACAAAATAAAGCACAGCAACGCGACTGCTGCCACAATGCCGGACAGACGACCCCGACCACCTGACTTCACGTTAATCATCGACTGGCCGATCATCGCACAGCCGCCCATTGCACCGAAGACTGAACAGGTCACGTTTGCAACGCCTTGACCAACACATTCACGGTTACCATTGCCACGTGTACCCGTCATTTCATCAACCACGGTCAGTGTCAGCAGAGACTCAATCAAGCCTACGGCTGCAAGGATCAGCGAATAAGGCAGGATGATGTACAAGGTTTCCAGATTGAGCGGCACTGTTGGGAACGCGAAGGTTGGCAAGTTGCCCGCCAAGGTGGCGTTCTCGTTACCACTCATTGAGCGAAGGAAGTCAACAACGTTACGTGTATCCAAGTCCAACAATACCACCGCAGCGGTAACGCCGACGATTGCCACCAAAGACGAAGGCACAGCAGTGGTTAGCTTTGGTAAGAAGTGGATGATAGCCATTGTCACGGCCACCAGACCTAACATGAGGTAAAGTTGCTCACCTTGAAGCCAAACCAGTTCGCCCAGCTCATTCGGTACTTTGAACTGACCAAGTTGCGCCAAGAAGATAACAATCGCCAGACCGTTAACGAAGCCGATCATTACTGGGTGCGGCACCATACGGATGAATTTACCCAGCTTGAAAACACCTGCTAGCACTTGAATCAAGCCTGCAAGCATAACGGCGGCGAAAAGGTATTGGATGCCGTGTTCTGCGACCAGACTTACCATGACGACAGCCATTGCACCTGTCGCACCAGAAATCATGCCCGGACGGCCGCCGAGGATAGAGGTCAGTAGACCCATAATAAATGCAGCGTAAAGACCAACCATTGGGTCAACGCCTGCAACGAATGCGAAAGCAACAGCTTCCGGCACAAGAGCCAGTGCCACTGTCAGTCCCGACAATACGTCGTTTTTCACAGAATGTTGTGGAAACTTGGGAAATTCAAACATCGTATTGGGTTACTTCTCAAATTGTTAAGTTATTGGGCGAATCAATAAAGCCTGCGGATACTACCTAAAAGTGTGATTTTGTTCAATGTTGGTGACTGTTTTGTGAACGATCTGAGTTAAATTTTCAATTACTTACAAAGAAATATAGCTGGGCGACTAAAGAGTGGGGGCGATGGGATTGCAATTTGAAGAAATAAAAAAAGAGCCACGACATGCGTGACTCTTTTTTCTAGCGCTAACTGCTATTACGAGTAGTTAGGCTTTGTTGCTGGTGCCGCGGCGCTGTTTGTTGCGGTTTGGCTGCCAGCTTGTTTGGTTTGCTCACGCTCAGCGCGGAAAGATGCAATCGCAACCTCAATCGGTGCTGCATTGCTTTCTGGAGCAGGTGCTTTTGCCATTGGTGCGGTCGCACGGCCGTAGCGGATAACCGGTGTTTGAGCTGGTTTAGCTGGCTCAACGGCAGCGATTTCACTTGCGTCAATCGCTTCCTTCACATCTGTCTTCTCTTCGGCAACTGGCGCAACTGCTTCAACCGGGGCTTCTTCAGCAACGACTTCAACCACAGCGTCGGTCACTACGTCTTCGACGATAGTTTCTTTCACTGCAACTGGCAGCTCTTCGCTCAGGGCATCTGCACCTTCAGATTTTGCTTTCTCTTCCAGAACAGTTGGTGCTGGGCGACGTGCAATCACTTTACCCATTGCCATTTCTGGGAAGGCAACACCACCGTGTTTCGGCGCATTTACCGCAGGAGCAGGTGCTTCTTCTACAACTGGTGCTTCAACAGCAACTTCAGCTACAACAGGTGCTTTAGTTGCGTCTTCGACGGCCACACTTTACCCATTGCCATTTCTGGAGAAGCAACGCCTGATTTCAGAACCACTTTGCTGCGTTTCTCAACCACAGACACAACGGTTTCCATCATGTCTAGTTGGTCTAGTGCTTGCTCAGTAGATACTGATTCGTTCTCTTCACGGTTGTTGCGACGACGGCGTTGACCGCTTGCACGCAAGTGACGTGGAGAACGACGGTTGCGGCGTTTCTCTTCACGCTGCTCGCCATTTTCGTTGGTCGCTTCTGGCTTGTCTGTTGCGTCTACTTTTGATGCCTCTGCTTTCGCTTCAGATGCCATCGCTGCGCCCATTTCTTGTAATGGGTTAGCTGCTACTGCAACGTCTTGCTCTTGCGAAGTGTCGCCAACACGCACTTTCTTGCTCAGCTTACGGCGTTGACGGCGTTGTTTCACTTTCTCCGTCTTTTCCGCTTTCTCTTGCTTCGCTACCTGAGTGTCTTCTTTAACAGGCTTCGCTGCTTTCGCTTGCTGACGCTGTTCGTTCTTCTCAGTTTGCTGCTTGCGGTTTTGTTTCTTCGCAGGCTTTTCCTGACGCTCTTCGTTACGCTCGGTCGCTTCAACGCGGTCTTTACGACGTTGTTGTTTCTTCTCACCGCGCTCTGCGTTCTTGCCGTTGTTGTTTTCTTCACGCTGGTTGTTGTTGCGTGAGCCACGACGAGTACGATCTTGAGAACGCTTGTGGTCACGACGGTTGCGTGACTCGCGTTTCGGTGCTTCTGGTTGCTCTTCTTCAGTGCTTGAGAACAGGCCTGAGATGAAAGATACCAGACGAGAGAACAGACCTGGTTTCGCTTCAGCCGCTGCTTTAGGTGCAGCAGCAACAGGCGCTGGAGAAGATGGCGCAGCAAAGCCTTGCAGTGCAGGCTCTTCACGTTTCTTCACAACGCGCTCTGCAGGTACGTCTTCTTTCTCTGCTTCACGCATTGCATCCAGTTGTTCTGGCAAACGGTAAGACAGCGTTGTGTTTTCTTCGCCACCACGGATACGAACCACTTCAAAGTGTGGTGTTTCCATGTTTGCGTTTGGCACGATGATGACGCGTACGTTGTGGTACTTCTCAACGTGCTGCACTGAGCGACGCTTTTCGTTCAGTAGGTAAGACGCAACAGGGACAGGAACGATTGCCATGACCTGCGCGGTGTTCTCTTTCAGTGCTTCTTCTTCGATCAGACGAAGGATAGACAGTGACAGAGATTCATTATCACGGATTACGCCAGTACCTGTACAACGAGGACAGATGTGGTGGCTCGCTTCTGCCAGAGATGGGCTCAGACGTTGACGAGACATTTCCAACAGACCAAAGCGAGAGATACGGCCGATTTGTACGCGAGCGCGGTCCATACGAACAGCTTCACGCAGGCGGTTTTCTACTTCACGCTGGTGGCGAACAGGCGTCATATCGATGAAGTCGATAACAACCAGACCACCTAGGTCACGTAGGCGCAATTGACGTGCGATTTCATCCGCTGCTTCCAAGTTGGTTTGCAGTGCGGTTTCTTCGATGTCTGAGCCTTTGGTTGCACGCGCTGAGTTGATGTCGATAGACGTCAGTGCTTCTGTTGGGTCGATAACAATCGAACCGCCAGATGGCAGGCGTACTTCGCGTTGGAATGCAGATTCAATCTGGCTTTCGATCTGGTAGTGGCTGAAAAGTGGAACTTCGCTTCATAGCGTTTCACGCGATTCAGGAAGTCAGGACGGGTCGCCTGGATACGTTCACGAGCTTGATTGAACACTTTCTCGCTGTCGATCAGTACTTCGCCAATGTCACGACGCAGGTAATCACGGAATGCGCGAGCGATAACGTCACTTTCTTGGTAGATCAGGAATGGCGCAGCTTTAGATTCTGCGGCACCTTGAATACGCTCCCAGTTGTTCAGAAGGTAGTTCAAGTCCCACTCAAGCTCTTCAGCAGACTTACCAACACCTGCGGTGCGTACGATCAGACCCATGCCTTGTGGCAGTTTCAGACCAGACATCGCTTCTTTTAGTTGGCTACGCTCTTCACCTTCGATACGGCGAGAAATACCGCCAGCGCGAGGGTTGTTAGGCATCAGAACTAGGTAGCTACCTGCCAGCGAGATGAAAGTGGTCAGGCTGCGCCTTTGTTACCACGTTCTTCTTTATCAACCTGAACAATAACTTCCTGACCTTCCTTCAACACCTCTTTGATGTTTGGACGGCCTTGGTAGCTGTAATTGTCAGGGAAATATTCGCGGGCAATTTCTTTGAGAGGAAGGAAACCGTGACGCTCTGAGCCGTAGTCTACGAAAGCTGCTTCAAGACTTGGTTCAATGCGGGTAATACGGCCTTTATAGATGTTTGCTTTTTTCGATTCATGACCAGGGCTTTCGATATCTAGATCGTATAAGCGCTGACCGTCAACCAATGCGACGCGCAACTCTTCTTTTTGAGTTGCGTTAATCAACATTCTTTTCATATCAAATTGTTCTCGATTATTTGTTGTTATTAGTTGTCGGTTACGAGACAAAGAACGCAATGCTGCCAGGTCCCAAGTCTGACATTAATGCAACCTCACGGCTGGGGAATCAGGGACGCTCTAGGGCACTACTCATCGACCCACTGCGACGGAAATCAAAAAGTTACTCCGGTTTACACAGTCGGTGGTTCGCCTTCAAAGGCGACAGTCTCTTTGACACTGGTTATTTATCCCGTCGTGCCAACAAACTAACGGGTGCTTTATTCCTCATGTCTTACGCCGAGTGCTGCATGATTAAAACGATTTGAACTCTCATCGAATCAAATACTACTAGAAGATAGTGCCGTGAACGGTCAATCGTCTTGGATAAAGCGGTAAAGATTTACTCTATATGTCGGCTTTTTAGCCGTAGTGCGTAAAAAAGGTGCAAACTTTTCTACGTTACGGCGCAACTATAGCAGGGACACTTTTTTGCAGCAAACTACTTTGATGCAATGTAGAATCTACGTCCTATGAATACAGAAAAAACCCAAGTGCAATTCATCGACATCTCCGATGACATTGCAGGCCAGCGGATCGATAACTTTCTCCGAAATAGGCTTAAAAACGTACCTAAAAGTATGATTTATCGCGTTCTTCGTAAAGGAGAGGTGCGAGTTAACAAAAAACGCATAAAACCCGAGTACAAGTTGCAACCGGGCGATGTGATTCGTGTTCCTCCTATCAAGATCCCAGAGACGACGCAGGCTGAGGCACCTAATACCAAGCTAAGTCGTGTGGCTGAACTAGAAAAATGTGTGATTTATGAAGATGATCACATGCTGGTTCTCAATAAGCCGTCTGGAACGGCGGTACACGGCGGCAGTGGACTGCATTTTGGTGCGATTGAAGCGATGCGAGCGCTTCGTCCGGATGCACGTTTTTTGGAACTTGTGCACCGCATTGACCGCGATACGTCAGGCATTCTGTTGATCGCGAAAAAGCGTTCCGCACTTCGTCATCTTCAGGCGCAGTTCCGTGAAAAGACAGTTCAGAAGTATTACTTCGCGCTGGTGATGGGAAATTGGAAACCTTCGATGAAGAAGGTGACAGCTCCCTTACTTAAAAACGAAGTAAACAGCATTGTGCGTGTGAACCCTAACGGTAAGCCGTCTGAAACCCGCTTCAAAATTATGGAGCAGTTCCAGCAAGCGACACTGGTACAAGCGAGCCCAATTACCGGCCGTACGCACCAAATCCGTGTGCATGCGCAGTATGTTGGCCACCCATTGGCGTGGGATGATCGTTACGGTGACCCGCGTTTTGATGCATACACGAAGAAGTTCGGTTTGAACCGTTTGTTCCTGCATGCGGCAAACATCAAGTTTACCCATCCATCAACAGAAGAACTGATGGATATCTCCGCGCCAATGGAGAAACAATTAGAAAAAGCCCTTGAAGGATTGAGGAAAGCACCACGTGTTAACTAAATACAAGCTCGTTATATTCGATTGGGACGGTACGGTTATGGACTCTGTGGGTCGCATCGTATCGAGCTTGGATGAAGCCGCTCGCCTTACGGGCGGTTTACCGACGCTATCTGGTGATGAGCTCAAGCAAATGATTGGCCTGAGCTTAGATAAAGGGTATGAGTTTCTCTACCCTGACGTATCTCTTGATAAGCGTGACACGTGGAAAGCGCATTATGCTCAGCAGTTTCGTGAAGACAACCCGACGCCTGCTGCTTTATATCCCAATGTGTTTGAGACGCTGAACAAACTAAAAGAAGCGGGATACCTCTTAGCGATAGCGACAGGAAAGTCTCGTGTTGGTTTAGATCGCGCAATGGACGAGACAGGCACGGCTGAGTTGTTTGTTGGCACTCGCACCGCAGATCAAACGGCGTCTAAGCCGGATCCTCTGATGATCCACGAGCTGTTAGACAGCTTAGGTATTACAGCGGCAGACGCGGTGATGGTGGGGGACACCTCTCACGATATGTTATTGGCGAACAATGCGGGTGTTGACGCAATCGCGATTACATGGGGTGTTCATGACAAAGAAACACTCTCTGCTTACCGGCCTGTTGCTGTCATCGACAATATTGAGTCTCTTCTCTCTATATAGAAGTGCATTCGGTATATCGGTATAAAAAAGAAAAGCGCGTAGAGATACGCGCTTTTTTTGTCTTTGAAGAAGGGAGGGAGACTAAAGCACCGAGACGCCTTCTTCTTTTAGCATTTCACAAAGACGGATTAATGGCAGTCCCACCAAGGTGTTAGGGTCGCGCCCGTCAAGTTTGTCAAACAGCGCGATACCAAGGCTTTCGCATTTAAAGCTGCCTGCGCAATCTAACGGCTGCTCTTTGGCGACATAGTTTTCTATTTCTCGGTCGCTAAGCGCACGAAAATGAACATGGAAGGGTTCCAAGTCTGTCTGAGCAAAGCCCGTCGCACTATTAAAGAGCGTTAAACCCGTATAAAAGGTGACGTGTTTTCCTGACGCCGCTTTAAGCTGCTGAACGGCTCTTTCGATCGTATGAGGCTTCCCGAGGATCTTTCCGTCGATCACACAGATCTGATCAGAGCCAATGATGAGCGCGTTGGGGTGGGAAACGGCACATGCTTTCGCTTTTTCAAGTGAAAGCCGTTTCACAAGATCCTCGGGTGATTCACCCTCGATCGCCGATTCATCGATATTTGGTGAACAGGTTTCAAAGGGTAAATCGAGCTTTTGTAACAAAGATTGGCGATATTTAGAGCCGGACGCGAGGACGACTGTCTGTTTATTCATCTAACGATGCACCTTTATCGGATTATTCGTATACGGCGGTCAGTGTAATGTTTTACACTTGCGGAGGCGAGTGGGCATCCGGTGCGCTCGAGCATTTAGGGCCCATTCTGTTTTCAATTGAGCTAAGTACCTGTTGTACAGAAACTAACCTGATCGCCTTTTTAAGTGGTTTTTAACCGCTTAGATGGAAGTATTGGTATAAATTTCTTTGACTCAGGCCACTTAGGAGCTAGAATTCGCGCCCTATGCAAAAGGTAAAGCTACCGCTAAAGGTTGACCCGTTTAAAAGCGCGCAAAAGCGACTCGATTACGATGGTATCTTCGCAATCAAGCAGCTGGAGCGACTTGCGGAATCAACTGAAGGTGTGATCAGTGACTGTGAAGTTAAGCTTTCATTTGACATTGATGCTCAAGGGCTGAAAATTGTACGCGGAAACGCCAAGGTCGACGTCCAATTAGAGTGTCAGCGTTGTTGGGATGTTTTTCCACACCACTGTGAAATCGAATTTATTTACAGCCCGGTTTTCAATGAAGATCAGGTTGGCAATTTACCGGATGCTTATGAGCCGGCATTAGTCGACGAAAATGGTGAGATTAACCTGCTTCACCTCATCGAAGATGAGTTGATTGTGGCTTTGCCACAGGTTGCCATGCACGAAGAAGAAGACTGTAAAGTCGATTCTGAAGGTATGGTATTCGGGGAAATCCCGCTTGCTGATGAGCGTCCGAATCCATTTGCCGTTTTGAAAAACTTAAAGCAAAGTAACGAGGAGTAGGGTCAATGGCCGTACAACAGAACCGTAAAACCCGTTCTAAGCGTGGTATGCGTCGTTCACACGATGCACTGGGCACTTCAGCTCTGTCTGTAGATGCAACTTCTGGTGAAACTCACCTGCGTCACAACGTGACTGCTGACGGTTTCTACCGTGGCCGCAAGGTAATCAACAAGTAAGGTTGAGCCTTGACAGGTCTAACCATTGCACTTGATGCGATGGGCGGGGATTTCGGTCCTCAAGTAACAGTGCCTGCCTCCGTGCAGGCATTGTTGCATTTTCCCTCGCTAAAAGTAGTACTCGTCGGTGATCAATCCGAGATCACCCGCCAGCTCGTATCGCTGGGTCAGAACAATTCTTCCCGCATATCTGTCATTCATGCGGAATCTTCTATCGCCAACGACACACGTCCGTCACAGGCTCTCCGTGCGAGCAAAGGCACTTCCATGCGTATTGCTCTGGAACTCGTCGCCGACGGAAAAGCAGATGCTTGTGTCAGTGCCGGCAATACCGGTGCGCTCATGGCATTATCCCGTTCCATGTTGAAACTGCTTCCTGGCATAGACAGGCCCGCACTGGTTTCTGAATTACCCACCGTGGGTGAGCACAAAAGCTGGCTGTTGGATTTGGGTGCCAATGTTTCCGTGGACTCCGATACACTTTTCCAATTTTCCGTGATGGGCTCAGTGTTAGCAGAAGAGCAGCTAGGGCGTAAGCCGACAGTGGGTCTTTTGAACATTGGTGAAGAAGAAATAAAAGGGAATGACTTAGTAAAACGCTGTGCAGAAATGCTAAAACAGTGTTCGGCGGTCAATTACATCGGCTATGTAGAAGGCGATCAGCTCTACACCGGAAAAGCTGACGTAATTGTCTGCGATGGATTCGTCGGAAACGTAAGCCTCAAGACTAGCGAGGGTGTGGCAAGACTCTTTTTAGACAGTCTGAAAATACATGTTCTCGCCAACCCTCTTAAGAAATTGGTGGCTAAATGGTTATTTGGTAGCCTATTTGAGCACTTAAATAACCTGAACCCCGACCAGTACAATGGCGCAAGTCTGTTAGGATTGCGCGGCATTGTAGTAAAAAGCCACGGACGTGCTGATATATCCGCTTTCCAACATGCTATCGGGGAAGCGATCCACGAAGTCGAACGGCAACTACCGAAAAAAATATGTGACCGTTTGGAAGCCGTATTACTCGAGAGGCATTATTAGTCTTCATGTTCAGTAAGATTCTTGGCACAGGCAGTTATTTGCCTGCGCAAATCCGCTCAAATGCGGATCTCGAAAAAATGGTAGATACCAGTGATGAGTGGATCACCGCGCGCACTGGTATTAAAGAGCGCCGAATCGCTGCTGAAAATGAAACAGTGGCGGTAATGGGCTATCACGCAGCGTTGAACGCCATTGACGCAGCAGGCATCGATAAACAAGACATCGATTTGATTATTGTCGCGACCACCAGTGGTGAGAGCGCATTTCCTGCCGCTGCTTGTGACGTACAAAAAATGCTGGAAATCAGCGGCTGCCCTGCGTTTGACATTGCAGCAGCTTGTTCAGGTTTCGTGTACGCACTGAGTGTGGCGGATCAATACGTGAAATCTGGCATGGCACGCAACGCACTGGTTATTGGTGCGGATCGTCTTTCACACACTTGTGATCCAGAAGATCGCGGCACCATCATTTTGTTTGGTGACGGTGCAGGTGCTGTGGTTCTTGGCGCAAGCGAAGAACAAGGTGTGATCTCAACACATCTGCGCGCAGACGGTAAGTTTGGCGAATTGCTGAACCTTAAATACCCATCACGCGGTAAAGTTCGCAGCCAAGTAGAAGAAGATGCATGGCTAGAAATGGCGGGTAACGATGTATTTAAAGTGGCTGTAACTCAGCTTGCGAACATCGTGACCGAAACGCTGGAAGCGAACAGCATGGACAAGTCTGAAATTGATTGGCTGGTTCCGCATCAGGCGAACTTCCGCATCATCAAAGCGACGGCGAAGAAGCTGGCAATGTCGATGGACCAAGTGGTTATCACTCTGGATCGTCACGGCAACACGTCAGCAGCGTCTGTACCGACTGCGCTAGACGAAGCGGTGCGTGACGGTCGTATCCAACGTGGCCAAACTATTTTGCTTGAAGCATTTGGTGGTGGTTTCGCGTGGGGTTCTGCGCTTATTAAATTTTAAGACAATGCGCTCAAGTAAAAAGCTTCGACAGAGTGGCTTTTCTGCTTGAGCGTATCGTCATGACGGATACAGAACAGTTCCGATTTTTGTAAGGATTAAACTATGTCTAACTTTGCTGTGGTGTTTCCTGGCCAAGGTTCACAGACCGTTGGCATGCTGGCTGAACTGGCCGAGCAATTTGCTGTTGTTAAAGAGACCTTCGCTGAAGCGTCTGAAGTGCTGGGTTACGACCTATGGGCACTGGTTCATAACGGTCCAGATACAGAGTTGAACCAAACGCACCGCACTCAACCAGCTCTGCTGACTTCATCTGTTGCAATCTGGCGTGTATGGCAACAAGAAGGCGGTGCAATGCCTTCTGTGATGGCTGGTCACAGCCTGGGTGAATACTCTGCACTGGTGTGTGCAGGTGTTATTGACTTTAAAGCGGCAGTTAAACTGGTTGAGCTTCGCGGTCAACTGATGCAAGAAGCAGTTCCTGCGGGCGTTGGTGCGATGTCTGCGATCATCGGTCTGGACAACGACGCGATTGCAAAAGCATGTGAAGAAGCTGCACAAGGCCAAGTGGTTTCACCAGTAAACTTCAACTCACCGGGTCAGGTAGTGATTGCTGGTAATAAAGAAGCCGTTGAGCGTGCAAACGTGCTGTGTAAAGAAGCGGGTGCTAAGCGCGCGCTGCCTCTGCCAGTTTCTGTGCCTTCACACTGTGCACTGATGAAACCAGCAGCAGACAAACTGGCCGTTGCTTTGGAAGAGATCGCATTCTCTGCGCCATCGATTCCTGTTATCAACAACGCAGACGTTGTTGCTGCAACTGAACCAAAAGACATTAAAGATGCGCTTGTTCGCCAGCTTTACGGCCCAGTTCGTTGGACTGAAGGCTGTGAAAAAATGGCAAATGAGGGTGTTGAACTTCTGCTAGAAATGGGTCCAGGTAAAGTACTGACTGGTCTTGCTAAGCGCATCGACAAGCGTCTGAGCGCGGCAGCGGTTAACGATCCAGCTTCTCTGGAAGCAGCTAAGTAATTTCTGGGATGCTGCCGATGATTCTGTCGGCGGCTAAATTAAGGAACGAAAACTCATGAACCTGAACGGTAAAATTGCTCTTGTAACAGGTGCGAGCCGTGGTATTGGTCGCGCAATTGCGGAAATTCTCGTCGAGCGTGGCGCTACAGTGGTAGGCACTGCAACTTCTGAGAGCGGTGCCGCAGCAATCAGCGACTACCTGGGCGAAAATGGCAAAGGTTACGCGCTGAACGTTACGTCAGCTGAATCAATCGAAGCCGTACTGAAATCAGTAAAAGAAGAGTTTGGCGACGTTGATATTCTGGTCAACAACGCTGGTATTACTCGCGATAACCTGCTGATGCGTATGAAAGATGAAGAGTGGATGGATATCATGGATACCAACCTGACTTCTATCTTCCGTATGTCTAAAGCGGTTCTGCGTGCGATGATGAAAAAGCGCAATGGCCGCATCATCAACGTGGGCTCTGTAGTGGGAACTATGGGTAACGCGGGTCAAACAAACTACTCTGCGGCAAAAGCTGGAGTTGTGGGCTTCACCAAATCTATGGCACGTGAAGTTGCATCTCGCGGCATTACCGTAAATACTGTTGCCCCAGGTTTCATTGAAACTGACATGACTAAAGCGCTGAATGATGATCAGCGCGCGGCGACATTGGCTCAAGTACCTGCTGGACGTTTGGGTGCACCGCGTGAAATTGCAGCAACAGTAGCATTCCTTGCTTCTGACGATGCGGCATATATTACAGGTGAGACACTGCACGTTAACGGCGGCATGTACATGATTTAAACATTAAAGTTGCAACTCTAAATGACTCAGGTCAAAATCCGGCTGTTTATCGAGCAAATCGTGGTTTGACCAGCATTATGGGTGTTGCAACTTCCACGTTATTGAATAAACTACTGCACATATCGCATCTGCGAATCTTGTAAGGAATAGTATTAATATGAGCAACATCGAAGAACGCGTAAAAAAAATCATCGTTGAGCAACTGGGCGTAGACGAAGCTGAAGTTAAGAACGAAGCATCTTTCGTTGACGATCTGGGTGCAGACTCACTGGACACCGTTGAGCTGGTAATGGCTCTGGAAGAAGAATTCGATACTGAGATTCCAGACGAAGAAGCAGAGAAGATTACTACTGTTCAAGCAGCTATCGACTACGTTGTTAGCGCGTCTGAGTAATCAGAAAAAGATCCTCCCAGGCGGTCACCTTGACCGCCTGAGTTTTTTCTAACACCCCGTAATTTCGTAATATCACCTTTTCTCCGGAGAATATCATCGTGTCTAAGCGTCGTGTTGTTGTCACTGGCATGGGGATGTTATCGCCTGTAGGTAACACCGTTGAATCATCTTGGAAAGCGCTACTGGCTGGCCAAAGCGGCATCCAGACTATCAGCCATTTCGATACCGAAGGTTTCGCAACTAAGTTTGCTGGCCTGGTAAATGATTTCAATTGTGAAGATTACATCTCTAAGAAAGATGCCAAAAAAATGGACCTGTTCATCCAGTACGGCATCGCAGCAAGTGTGCAAGCACTTAAAGATTCTGGTCTGGAGATCACAGAAGAAAACGCAGATCGCGTTGGCGTAGCCATCGGTTCTGGTATTGGTGGTCTTGGTCTGATTGAAACTAACCACCGTGCGTATGTCGAAAAAGGCCCACGCAAAATTAGCCCATTTTTTGTACCGTCGACCATCGTTAACATGATCGCCGGTCACGTATCTATTAATTACGGCCTACGTGGTCCAAACATCGCGATTTCTACCGCGTGTACCACAGGTCTGCACAACATTGGTCACGCTGCACGTATGATTGCATACGGCGATGCGGACGCAATGGTTGCTGGTGGTGCAGAAAAAGCATCTACCGAGCTGGGTATCGGCGGCTTCGCAGCAGCGAAAGCACTGTCTACCCGCAATGACGATCCACAAGCGGCATCACGCCCATGGGACAAAGACCGTGACGGTTTCGTTCTGGGTGATGGCGCAGGCATGATGATCCTTGAAGAATACGAGCACGCGAAAGCACGTGGCGCGAAAATCTACTGTGAGCTGGTTGGCTTCGGTATGAGTGGCGACGCTTACCACATGACGTCTCCAAGCGAAGACGGTTCAGGTGGTGCATTGGCGATGAAAGCCGCGATGCGCGATGCAGGCATTACTGGTGAAGACATCGGTTACGTGAACGCTCATGGTACGTCTACGCCAGCAGGAGACGTTGCAGAAACCAAAGGCATTCGTTTGGCTCTGGGTGCTGCAGCCGACAAAGCAATGGTTTCTTCTACCAAGTCTATGACGGGTCACCTGCTGGGTGCAGCGGGTTCAGTTGAAGCAATCATCACGGCAATGTCTCTGGTAGATCAAGCTGTTCCACCAACCATCAACTTGGATAACGTTGGTGAAGGCTGTGACCTGGATTACGTACCTCACGAAGCTCGCCAAGTGAAGATGGATTACGCACTGTGTAACTCATTTGGTTTCGGTGGCACTAACGGCTCACTGATCTTCAAGAAAATCTAAGATTTTTGCCGGGTTAGTTTTTTGGCTAACTGGGTTTTTTGATAGAATAAGACGGCTCGGTATTGATTACCGGGCCGTTTTTTTATCAGGGAAGAATGCATGATTCTTTTAAACGGTTCGCCTAACAACCAAATCGATATTGCTGACAGAGGTCTTCAATATGGTGATGGCTGCTATACAACCATGTTGGCTTGTCACGGTAAGGTGCAGGCGTTAACACGCCATATCGCGCGCCTTATGTCTAATACGGATGCGCTTTCGATTGAGGTGACAAACTGGCAGGAAATCGAATCTTGGATACAACAGGTTGCCAGAGAAACGGCGTCAGACGAAAAGTCCGTCATCAAGGTGCTTATTTCCCGTGGAGTCGGTGGAAGAGGCTACAGTCCCACTGGCTGCACTTCGCCAAACGTCGTGGTGTCTTCTCATGCTTATCCTTCAAGCTATGACGCTTGGAAAGAAAAAGGCATTAAAACCATTCTTCTTGAAACACGTCTTGGATTATCACCGCTAGCGGGTATTAAACACCTTAACCGCCTAGAGCAAGTTCTCATTAAACGCGAAGTGGAAGATCGCGGGGCCGACGATGGCATTGTGTGTGATTTGAACGGAAATCTTGTTGAGACCTCAGCATCGAACATTTTTTGGCGAAAAGATCGAACCTTATTCACGCCAGACCTTACGCTTTCCGGCGTAGAAGGTACAATGCGCCGACAGATCATTGAGTCAGCGACAGAGTGCGGCTATCAGGTGGACATTGTTTCAGCAAAACCTGATGTGCTGTGGGATGCTGACGAAGTATTTATAACAAACGCAGTGATGGGCATCGTACCAATTCGCTGTATAGAACGAACAAACTACAGCGACTTTGACGCTAGTAGGGTACTTACCTTGAGGTTGAATGCGTGATTAAGAAACTTGCGCTGCTTATTTTGTTTTTGGCGTTAGCCGCAGCGGGAGGCACTTATTGGGCCTATGGCCAAATTGAAAGCTATGTTGCCAGCCCAATTAATCCAGAAAATGAAACCCTTATCGTCGTGCCAGACGGCGCGAACTACCATTCATTTACCAGAAAGCTAGTTGCTGAAGGTGTCGTAGACACATCACCTTGGGCGCGTTGGGCGGCGAAAACCCATCCTGAATTAACCAAACTGAAAGCGGGCACTTACCAAGTAGAGCCTGGCACCTCGCTTGCGGATTTGTTTGCTTTGGTGCGCTCCGGCAAAGAACACCAGTTTTCCATCACGTTTGTAGAAGGCAGCACCTTCAAAGAATGGCGTGAAGCGTTGGCAAACAGCAACTACCTTGTACACGACACGCAAGCACTTTCCGAAAAAGACATTGCGCAGAAGCTAGGGCTGAAAGAAGAGAAATTGGAAGGTCTTTTACTGCCTGAGACGTATCACTATGTTGCAGGTGAAAGCGATTTGTCTGTTCTGAAGCGCGCCAACGTTCAATTGAACCGTGCGTTGAATGAAGCGTGGGGTGAGAGAGAGCAGGGGTTACCTATCAAGTCTGAATATGACCTGCTGACTTTGGCGTCCATTATTGAAAAAGAAACGGCAGTAGATGCAGAGCGCGAGAAAGTGGCGTCCGTATTTGTTAACCGTTTGAACAAGGGCATGCGTCTGCAAACTGACCCGACGGTAATCTACGGTATGGGCGACAATTACGACGGCAACATTCGTAAGAATGACTTACGCACGCCAACGCCTTACAACACCTATGTGATTTTCGGCTTGCCGCCAACGCCTATTGCGATGCCGGGCAAAGCCTCCATTTTGGCCGCAGCGAATCCTGCTGACACTCCATACTTCTATTTCGTAGCAGATGGTCTAGGTGGTCATAAATTCTCAAAAACGCTGACGGAACATAACCGTGCGGTTAGACAGTATCTAAAGACATTAAGAAACAAATGAATATTGGTAAATTTATCGTCGTAGAAGGCTTGGAAGGCGCGGGTAAAACCACGGCCATTCGCAATGTCATTGAAACTCTGAAAGCATATGGTATCGCCGAGATTGAAACAACGCGCGAACCAGGTGGTACACCGTTGGCTGAACAAATGCGTGCGCTGGTAAAAGAAGGGCACCCTGACGAACCGCTGACCGACATGGCAGAACTCCTGTTGCTTTACGCGGCACGTATTCAGCTTGTCGACAATGTGATCAAGCCAGCGCTTAACCGCGGTGCTTTTGTTGTGGGCGATCGTCACGATATGTCTTCACAAGCTTACCAGGGCGGCGGCCGTGGTTTCGATAAAGCGTTGATGGAAAACCTTCGTGATACCGTGTTGGGTAATTTTCGTCCTGACTTTACGCTATACATGGACTTGGACCCAGCAATTGGCTTGTCACGTGCAAAAGCGCGCGGTGAGTTGGACCGTATTGAAAAGATGCAGTTGGACTTCTTCCACCGCACGCGTGCGCGTTACCTAGAAATGGCAAACGCGGATGACAGCATCGTGATTATTGATGCTTCTCAGACCATCGAGAAAGTGTCCGAAGACATCAAAGCTGCTCTGGAGAATTGGCTGAATCATGCAGGCTAAGGTTTACCCGTGGCACAATGAAATCTGGCATAACTGGCAGCATCTGCTCGGTCAGGACAGACTTCATCACGCGGTTTTGCTGAGTGCGCCTAAAGGCAGCGGAAAGTTGGCGCTTTCCGCAATGCTGGCGAAAACCATTCTGTGTAAAAACGGCACGACGGAACCTTGCGGCATTTGTCATAGCTGTCAGCTTTTTGAAGCTGACACTCATCCAGATTTCCATTGGCTGAAGCCAGAAGCCGAAGGCAAACAGCTAGGCGTCGATACTATCCGTGCAGGAAATCAGTATGCGTGGGAAACCTCTCAACTGGGTGGTCAGCGTGTCATCTTGGTACAAAATGCCGATCGCATGGGTGAAGCTGCGGCTAACGCATTGCTGAAAACCTTGGAAGAGCCACCGGCTAACTGTCATTTTATTTTGTTGACGGAATCCAGGGACAGCATGTTGCCAACAGTCGTGAGCCGCTGTAACAAGTGGAAACCGCGAATGCCTGAAGAGGCTGTGGCAAAGCGTTGGGTGGAATCCGAATTGTTTGAGTCTGTGCCTTTGCAGGTCATTCGCATCAACGCGGCGCACCGTTGGCAGCCAAAGCTTTCATCGATCAAGGCAGTGCAGCCAAACATGAAGCACTCATCACTGGCTTTACCAAGTACCTTACCGAAAAACAGGGTATTTTCTCTGTAACGGAAAGTGTGGTGAAAGCAGAGCGCGACGGTTTGCAATGGCTGAGTTTTTTATTGTTGGATGTCATTAAAATTCAGCAGGGCACAGACGAAGCATTGGTGCATTGCGACAGTGAGCAAACACTTTCAGCAATTGCCAAACTGCTGCCGCAAAGCAAGGTGATGAACCAATTGATGGCTCTCAACAAGTTGAAGGCGGAAATGGTCAAACATACGGGCCTTAACAGCGAATTGATGATCAGTCGCTGGCTCAGTGAATTTTGACGCTACACGACTAAGTAAAGTGCGGCTCTGCGTCGAAGCAAGCCGCGCATTCCAACCCAATCATCCTCGTTACTCTGCAAATTCCTTCAGTTTCATTATATAATTCGCAGCTTTCAACCCAGACTCAATCGGAGAAAGTGACGTGCTAGTCGACTCGCATTGCCACCTTGATAAATTAAACTACGACAACTTGCACACAGATGTGCAGAAGTGGTCGAAAACGCAAAACAACGTGGCGTGGATTATCTGCTGTCAGTCGGCGTCACGCTGAAGAGCTTTCCGAAGATGATGGAGCTTATCCGTCCTTTTGATAACGTGTTTGCCTCTTGCGGTGTTCACCCACTCGATATCGAAGAGGGCTTTGATTACGAGACGTTGAAAGCGTTGGCATCTGATGAACGCGTTGTTGCAATTGGTGAAACGGGTCTGGATTACCACTACCAGCCAGAGTTGGCTGAAAAGCAAAAGGATGCGTTCCGCCAACACGTTCGTTTAGCCGTTGAGCTAAATAAGCCGCTCATCATTCATACTCGTATGGCACGAGAAGATACCTTGCAGATTCTGCGCGAAGAAAACGCACAGAAGGTGGGCGGTGTACTTCACTGCTTTACAGAAAGCTACGAGATGGCAGAAGCGGCAATTGAGTTAGGCTTCTACATTTCCATTTCAGGTATTGTTACGTTTAACAAAGCATCTGAACTGAAAGACGTGGTGCGTCGCCTGCCGTTGGAAAAACTGTTAGTAGAGACGGATTCACCGTATTTGGCACCCGTCCCATTCCGTGGCAAAGAGAACCAACCTGCGTACGTGCGTGAAGTGGCTGACTATGTAGGGTTACTGAAAGGTGTGTCTGGCGACGAAGTAGCAAGAGTCACTACAGAGAACTTCTTCGCGCTGTTCTCTCAAGCGAAAAAGTAACTCCTGTCACCCCCTGACATTTATCTTCACACGCAGAAGAATACTGAGGCCGAGCTATATGCTCGGCTTTTTTGTGCGAGCTGTTGGGGGCAATATCAGCTTGTCTGTATAAATCTGTTCTCCAATCGCAATTTGCCTCCGCTGCTGTCACTCCAGTGTTTCGTAACACGGTTACAAACACTGACACATCTCTCCTAATAGGTTGATCTTCATCAAATAACTGCGTAACGCGGCCGATGCAATACAACTTATTTCGTTACATTAAAAAACATGCAGGCTCACAAGTTTGGTGATGCACTAAAAATTCAAGAAAATGCTATAAATCGAAAATAAAACAATAAAATCATAAACTTATAGAGTATCAAAAGTGCTATTAGACGCCTTATTCTTGTGATCTATATTTAGTTTCTGAACACTTAACACGTGTTACGTAGAGTCTCTGAAATCGCAGCCCTATATTACTCAGCGAATTACATTGTTTCTGGGTTGTCGTGAGCTCGTTATGAGTTTGAGTTCTAGAACAACTCATCATTTTCAGGAGCAAATTTATGTTTAAGAACCTGTTTGCCAATGCGCAAAAAGTCGGTAAGGCGCTGATGCTGCCTGTATCGGTTTTGCCAGTAGCGGGTATCCTTCTTGGGGTAGGTGCTGCAAACTTTAGCTGGATGCCAGACGTTGTTTCTCACTTGATGGAACAAGCGGGTGGTTCTGTATTCGGTCAAATGCCACTGTTGTTCGCAATCGGTGTAGCACTTGGCTTTACAAACAACGACGGTGTTGCTGCACTGTCTGCAACCGTTGGTTACGGCATCATGGTGGCGACGCTGAAAGTTATGGCGGACGTACACGGTGTTGCAGGTATCGACACAGGCGTACTAGGCGGCATCTTGGTGGGTGGTGTAGCAGGTTGGGCGTTTAACCGCTTCTTCCGTATTCAGCTACCAGACTACCTGGGCTTCTTCGCTGGTAAGCGTTTCGTACCAATCATGACAGGTTTCTGTGCAATTGCACTGGGTCTGGTTCTGTCTCTGATTTGGCCACCAATCGGTGCGGCAATCGCGACATTCTCTGATTGGGCTGCTAACCAAAACCCTGTTGCTGCATTTGGTATCTACGGCGTAATCGAGCGTTCACTGATCCCATTCGGCCTGCACCACATCTGGAACGTACCATTCTTCTACGAAGCAGGTTCTTGTGTAAACAAAGCGGGTGAAGCAGCTAACGGTATCATGACGTGCTTCCTGACTGCAGACGATGCGTCTCGTGCAGCGGGTAACGGCTTCGGTCAGCTTGCAGGTGGCTACCTGTTCAAGATGTTCGGTCTGCCAGCAGCAGCATTCGCAATCTGGCACTCAGCGAAGCCTGAGAACCGTGCGAAAGTTGCAGGTATCATGATTTCAGCAGCACTGACCTCGTTCCTAACAGGTATTACTGAACCAATCGAGTTCGCATTCCTGTTCGTTGCTCCAGTACTGTACGCAATCCACGCAGTTCTAGCAGGTCTGGCTTACGTTATCACTAACTCTCTGGGTATCGTACACGGTCACACCTTCTCTAACGGCTTCATCGACTTTATCGTTCAGTCGCCAAACGCGCAAAACATGGGTCTGCTGGTAGTTATGGGTCTGATCTACGCTGCGATTTACTACGTGGTATTCCGCGTGGTTATCAAAGTGATGGATCTGAAGACACCAGGTCGTGAAGACGATGAGCAAGAAGCTGTTGCCTCTGGCGAAGCGTCAGACATGGCAAAAGATTTGGTCATGGCATTCGGCGGTAAAGACAACATTACGAATCTGGATGCGTGTATCACTCGTCTGCGCGTTGCAGTAGCAAGCGTTGATAAAGTAGACCAAGACAAACTGAAACAACTGGGCGCAGCAGGTGTTGTTGTTGCTGGTGGTGGTGTTCAGGCTATCTTCGGTACTAAATCTGACAACTTGAAGTCAGACATGGATGAGTGGATCCGCAACAACTAATATCAACGCATAATTCCCCCTATACGTTGATGAAAAAGGAGAGCCTAGGCTCTCCTTTTCTTTTTCTGTTGTTGTCGTTCAGAACGTTACAGTGCCACAAAGAACAACATGAGTATGGGCACCAACAAGCTCAGGATAAAACCGCTCACGATGGCAATAGGTACACAACGAATACCGCCAGCGGTTTGAATGATTGGAAGGGTAAAGTCCATCGAGGTTGCACCGCCATAACCGATTGCCGTCAGTGGGTAGCGACCGATCAATAGAGGAATAAGCATTATGGCGACGAGTTCGCGTGCCAGTTCCAACAAGAAAGATGCACCGCCATAGACTGGGCCTAGCGCATCGCCCATCAAAATACCCGCCAGAGAATACCAGCCAAAGCCAGATGCCATGGCCAAGCCATAGTTGTAGGGCAAGTCTAAGAACCAAGCTGCAACCAAACCGCCGCCCCAAGAGGTGACGATAATTGTCAGTGCAACACTCAGTCCCTTTTTATTCAGAACAATTTGTTTCAGTGTCATGCCGCTGTTACGAAGCTGAATACCGATCAGTAGAAGCAGAATAAGAAGGATCCCCTCACTGGCAGGGTCGACCCATTCCAACGAGATTGGCAGAACGAGGCCTGCAATCAAGCCGCCAACAACGACAAATACAAGTTTCACCGATTCTTTCGCCATCGCGGAGAGTGGAATGTCCCGCTTGTGCTGCTCTGTTTTGGTTTTCATGAGCAAATCGAGTAAAGGCAAAGCGAGCAAGTTCATAGAACCAATGCAGAGGAAAAAGGTGACTGCGAAAAGGAGAATTTGGTTCAGGTTGCTGGATAAATCGTCAAGTCCCGCCAAGCTAAGACCCATAAGGCCTAAGATGACAAACACTAGGTGCGATGTGGAGCGGTTTATCTTGTCGAGAAGAGTAGGGCTTTTAATTGGGATTAAATAGCCGACGACGAGGGGAATAAAGATATAAAGCATGCCGGGTAGCATTGGACGTGAACCTTATTGGAAAAATCAATCGCGATGAGAGTATCAATCGCGATTCATTTTGGTCAATCCATGTCCGGCAAATACTGCTTAAAAACCGCAGTTATTTATAATGTTATCGAGCTGGTGACGGAAATCTGCTTCGTTAAGATTTGACAGTTCATACAGAGCCTCTGCACCCGCTAAGGTAATTTCTACCTCATGCTCATCAATATCATCATCTTTGGCTCTAAACATTAGAAGGTGGTTTGCCATGCGCGCAAGGTCAAGATAGGTGACATCTTCGTCTGCATTGCGAATCCGCTTGTTGATGCTTACCTCTTCAAAATCCACATCAAAGCCCCAGCTTTCAAGAATAAAGCGACTGGTCTCTTTACTCAGGCTGAAGAAAACATGGCTGGCGATATTAAAATCGAGGTAGTTTCCTTCATCGGTATATTGTTGGTAGGCCTTCACTGCACTGTAAATACCGATATCTGCTAGCAACCCAATCAATAACGCTTTCTCGACTTCCAACCAATGGTGCTCTTCGTCGTAACTTCTTACACGCTGACAAAGAAGTGCCATGGTCGACGCAAACTCGCGTGATGAAACCGCACTCTTTTTCAAGATGGCGTTGCAGTTAACATCAAAGGCAGATTCGTTTTTAAGCATTTGAATTGCATGTGCTGTCGCGATGCCCAACACGCGTTTAATACCAAGTCGAGAGACCGCCATATTAATGTCTAGGCAAGGTCTGTTGGTGCGAGGGCTGAAAACCGCTGAGTTTGCAGAGCGGATAACCGCAGCGGTGAGCGTGGCGTCATCAAGCAGAACTGCAGCCACATCCCTGATGGTTGTTGAATGTTCATTGCACACACGCTGGAGTTTGACGACAACGTCTGGAATAGGTGGGAGTGCAAGTGTCCCATTTTTTATCGAGCGATAGATACGTTGAAAAAAGTCCGATTCAATCGCTTTTAAATGCATGTTTCGGTCAGGCGAGACCCAGAATAGTGAAAGGTGATCCATCGTGAAAGGCCTAATAATAGTCTCGTTGCATAGTAAAGGTCTAAGGCCCTGAATGAAACCGATTTACTCAGAAAATTGAACGAAAAACGCCAAATTTCGACAGGATGTCTAGATAACTCGTCATGGGCTTTGGCTGATACACCTATTAATTATTAAAACGCAAGTTTCAGTAGAATTTGCGCTGATTTTTTGAAGGAAATTAACGTTTGATGGAACAAATTGGTGCAAAAAAACAAGGGTCTTGCGAGCGCTAAGCGGCATTTAACATGAATGAAACATAAAAATTACACCTTTTTACCGTGACGCGTGTGGCGTTTTTGGTACATCGTTCGGACTTGGGTGATCTAGTGCATGGTTTTCTGTGCCCTAATCAGTCATCATTATTTCGCGTTGAGAATTTAGAAGTTTTAGCCGAGGTATTGGCTTTTTGGGGAGAAAGGAGGCACCTGTGTTGGAAGTAAAAAGCGGCTTTGTCGATTACTTGTCTCAATTTGGTGAGACAGAGAAACGTTCAATGTTCGGTGGAACGGGTTTCTTTGTAAGCGGTGCGATGTTTGCACTGGTAAAAGAGGACCGTATTTACCTGCGTGGAGGCTCTCAGCTCACAGATAAACTAATCGCAAAAGAATGCAAAAAATTCGTACACGTTAAAAAGAGTTCAACGGCAATCGTAAACTATTACGACATTACCGAGTTGTATGATGGGGAGGATGACTGCCTAGATGCGATGGTAAAAAAGTCCGTAGAGAACTCTGTAGCAGAGAAAGAGTATCGCGACTCCAAGCTTAATAAGCGCTTACGTGATTTACCAAATCTTCGCCTTACCATTGAACGTATGCTGAAAAAAGCAGGTGTCGAAGACGTTGATACATTCTTCTCAATGAGCCCTGAAGAGCTTTTCCGTAAAGTTCAAGAGGCACACGGCTACGACGTGGACATCAAATTGCTATGGATGTTTGCAGGTGCTCAAACAGGTGTTCACTGGACGCTTCTGAGCGAAGAAACGAAACAGCAACTCCTGCGCGCAATCTAAATCAGAGTTACAACTGACTCGTCAAAAAGAGCTGCAATCGCAGCTCTTTTCTTTTGTCAGTTCCAAGAAGAAATAACCTCATCTTTTCGAACAATCCTTAATCGAATTGCACTTCGCTTATCTCACTGAATGGCCTGAAAGTAAGGGATTGAGCGTGCTTGGGTATATACTGTTTAAATTCAACGCCTTTGCTGCTAACGTCTTCTCTTTCTCATTCAACTGGCTTGGACTATGAAACTACCGCAATTGTCTTCTTCTTTGCTCGCAGGTTTGCATTGTTTCTCTATTGTCGCAGAAACCATGAGCTTTACTCGGGCAGCGGAAGAGTTACATCTGACCCAAAGTGCGGTGAGTCATAGGATCAAAAAGCTTGAACAGCGGCTCAACATGACGCTCTTTGTCAGACGGCCGAGAAACCTGACATTGACCAATGAGGGCGAGCAACTCAAACAGGTTGTGGCGGAACAGTTTTCAAGCTTGAGTTTGAAGCTACTCCAACTTAACAGTCAAAAGCCGTTTGGCGATCTCGTTATCTCCGCACCGCCGACTTATGCGCAACGTTGCTTCTGCCTCGCTTACATCTGTTTGCCAAAGCTTACCCTGACGTTACCTTGCATCTTCGCACTCGCAATGACTTGGTGGACTTCAAAGCAGAAGCGTTCGATTGTGCCATCTATTTCGGCCATGGAAAGTACAGCGGTTTGACCAGCCACCATATGATGGATGATGCGCTGGTGCCGGTTTGCAGCCCTGAGTATGCAGAATCATATCGTCTTTATACTCACCCAGAAATGCTGGCTGAGTGCCACTTGCTGCATGATGCTGCACCTTGGGCAAGTGCGAGCATGAGTGATGAATGGCTGTATTGGGCCAACGCGAACGGTATTTCATTGGATGGCCCCAATCACAGCTTTGACCGAGCTGATCTTGCGTTGGATGCCGCCGCCTCTGGAATGGGTGTCGCGATGGGGCGAATGACTTACATTAAAGAGTTTTTAGAGGCAGGGAAGCTGGTGGCACCGATCGACAAACCCGTGAAGTCACCATTCAGTTACTTTTTGGTCTATCGAGAAGAGCAAGAAGGCAACGCTAAAATCATGGCTTTTAAAAAATGGCTGTTAAGTCAATTGCTTTAATTCATGTGAAAGTGTGATTTGTGCAATCAAAGGTAGCATTATTGTTTTGTATATTCTCTCTGTGAGAGTATAAGATACAAGGTACGTTAAAAAGAATCATAAGACTTATGGCGAAAAATACCAAAGAAGGCGCATTGCAGACTGAACACTTGGTGTATCAGACCATTGTGGACATTTTCATGGAAAGTGGCTGGGATGCGGTGACTTACGGGAGCATTGCCAAAAGAACAGGCCTTAGTCGCAGCGGTATTCAACGCATTGTACCAACGAAAGAATGCATGATAGTGGCGTTTCAGGGGCAAGTTTTTAGTTATGTAACCAACAAAATTGATGACACCAACGCTGATAGCATTAAGTCGTCTTGGCAGGCGTCTTTATTAGACGCGAAATTTGCCAATTGTGTTCGGTATCTTATCGGTGCGGTTAGTGCTGATGAAGAAGGGCGTCATAAAGCTGCATTGGGTTTCCAACGGCTTTGTTCATTGTATGGGGAACAGGTTGTCATTGAGTTAATGGGAATCTCAGTGGCGAACTTACTCGGCGCAACATTGAAGGATTCAGATCCGAATTAACGGGAACACTAAAATGAAAAATATGACGCTAAAACTTGCTGTATTGGTCGGGGTAGTTCTTGGAGTATCAGGCTGTGCCATTAAACAGCCTCAAACCACCACAGTGTATATACCCAAAGGTGCTATTCAATGTGAGTCAGAGGGAATGACGTTAAGTGACAGTACAAAACGTTTAGCGTCAGTCGGTGTTAAATCACTTTCAGCACAATGTGGCGATTTGACGGGTGTCATGAATGCAGCGGTTTGTGGTGGTGAAACCGGGAAAATCATTGTTCATTCCATTGCGTCAAAAGAAGTGCTATTGGCAGCAGAAGCGGGCTATAAAAACGCAAATGAATTGAAATCAGCAGATGGACTTGGTTATACCATGTTTGACTGCGATTAGTTGTCAGTAAGCCAGATAAAATAAAGGCCTCTTTCGAGGCCTTTATTTTTAGTACTTGAATCGTGTCGTGAACATGAACTGGTCACCGTAGATTTCATTGAATCGGATTTGAGAGCCGATAGAGAACAATTCAGTTGCGTGGAAACGCGCATAAACTGAACCGAATACATCGTCATCTTCGTGAATAGACAGGTGGCCTATTTCACCGCCCACTTCCAACTGTGGACCCAACCATTGACGCACACCGATGTTAACTTCAACACCGAACTCAGTGTCGTGGTTGTACAGGTTAGGGTTTTTTACTGTGCGCAAAGCAACTTCACCGTATACGTCCGCCCAGTTGTTTACTGGTGCATGAAAGCCGATGGCCGCTGTTGCGTCGTAATCTGATTCAAATTCACTGTCAATTTCAGCACGGATGTGTGCATTCGGGTGAATAGACGTGCTGAAGCCTGCGCCGTAAGTCACTGGGCTTACACCAACTCGCGCTTCGAAGTAGTCGTAGCTGAAGTTACTCATTGAGGTGTCGTTGGCAGAAGCCGCCGCCGAGAATGCAGCCGAAGAAGCCGCAGCCAGAAAAATACCAGCAATCTTGGTTTTGCGCATGGGAGGTCCCGTGGTGAATTTAGAAATTTGGAGTATTTTAATAGATTTGGCTTTTGCGAAACAACATCATAGCCCTCGATTTGAGGGACAATGATGTTAAAATAAGGCAAAAATTGACCAAACAGTGAGCGGGGTCTTTAGTTTGCTTTTAAATTACTCAGCAGCGTACTGTAATTGAGCCCGTTTTAGCTGTCAGAAAAACTTAATCTGTTATCACTGATCGCCTGCATAATGCGTTCAGCATCCAACACGCTGACCCACTGCAACAAATTACTGTCATTGTCGATAACGTACGTGGATAACTGTTCGCGGACAATCTCTTTTAAGTTCTCGCCGCTCCAAGGTTTGGAAATGAAATAATCCAGGCTGTTATTGTTTACCGCCTGAACCGTTTCTTCTAATCCAGCTTGTCCTGTGAGCAGCACTTTCTTGGCACGTGCGGTGACGTCATCACGGTTCAGTTCGATTAGAAAGTCGACACCGAGATCTTCTGGCATGATGTGGTCACACAATACCAGAGCTAATTTAATTTCATCAGCCGCCGCTTCCGCCAAAATTTCTTTTGCTTCGGCTACAGATTCAGCCGCTTCGATAATAAAGTGTTCTTCGAGGTCAGATAAATCGTTCAGGACGCTATCCAATACGTCTCTTTCATCATCTACACAAAGGATCAGATATTTGCTCATTAGCCCTCCATGGACGGCGCAATAATGGGAGAATAGGGAAGAGTGACAATCATTTCGGTAAATGCACCGGTCGACGAGCTAACGTCAATCATGCCTCCATGTTGCTCTACGATTTGACGACTGACGGAAAGGCCAATGCCCAAACCAAAATGTCCCTCTCGTTTTGTTGTGTAATTCAGTTCAAAAATTTTGTGTTTAATGCTCTCTGGAATGCCGCTTCCGTTATCACGGACGCTGATCTTCACCGCTTTGCGACTGCGGAAGACCGTTTCACGGGTTTTGACGATGATCTCGCCATCTGCACCGATGGCATCAAGTGCGTTTGAAATCAGGTTTGTCCAAACCTGCTGCAGTGCAATCGGCATGCAGCGAATCGGTCTTAAGTCCCCGTAATCTTTAACAAGTTGAATGCGCTTCAACTGGTTTTCAAACATCACTAAGGTGTCTTCGATACCCTCGTGAATATCGACTTCCATCAAGGTTTCATCATCTTGGCGAGCATAGGTTTTTAGGCTTTTAACCATATCAGCGATACGGCGTGCACAGACATTGGTGGAGCGAAGTAGGCTGCCTGCTTGATAGAACATGTCCCATTGGTTGAGCGTGGCGTCAAACTCGTTGTCGAGTTTACGCATCCATTGTTTGACAGCATCGGGGTTCGACAGCCCCATATTCACCGCTTTTCTGGCTAGGTTACGGTTACCAATGATAGGTTCGATGTTCTTCGCCTGAGCGCGCGCATCTGCCGTGGACATAGGGCGAGATAACAGGCTTCGGCCATGATTTCGTTGGCTTGCTCGCGTGCCGTTGTGCTCATTTCCATGTTGATGAGCTCGCCGATGTTGTCTTTCAGCGTGTCACTGTTTCGAATAATGGCGGCGACAGGGTTGTTCAGCTCATGCGCAACGCCAGCGACCAATTGGCCGAGCATCGCCATTTTTTCTTTTTCAATGAGCTGCTTGTGCGCAAGTTCAAGAGACTGAAGTGTCTGCTGAAGTTTAACTTCTGTGTTGATACTGCGTTTCAGGCGACGGTTGAAATGGCGAAGCAAGTAGCTAGTGAATAGCGGCAGCAAGTCATTTCGAGCCTGCATGGCTTGTGCAAACAGAGCGCGGTTTAGCTTGATAACTTTTGTTGGTTCAAGCGTGATGCCCGTGGAAAACGAGACGTCTCCAGTAACAAAGGACATACCGCCGATAATGCTGCCTTGGCCAAGCCTTGCTACTTCATGGGAAACGCCAGTTTCATCCCGCTTCAGCAGGGCAACTTGCCCTTCAACAACAAACCACAAAAATGAATTGGGTGTGCCTTCATGGGTAAGTAGATGGTCTTCACTGTAGGTGCGACACACATTCTTGTCGTTGCCTTCGTCAAAGTGCTCGTAAAGCCCTTGGATTAGCTGTTGCGCGAGCGCTTCGTCAGAAATGCCGAGGGCGGACTCAATAAAGCCACTGCGGAAGGTCGCGAGTTTGTTTTCAATGTGTGCTTCAAGCAGTCGTTTTTGATCCAAAATGGCGCAGTATTTCAGCAAATCGTCGCCATTGAAGCTCAATACAAACTGGGTCAATTCTTTGCGTGCGGCTTGGGTGAGATCGCCGTCGTTCCATGGTCGCGTTAAGCAGTAGTTAAGACGGCCTTCGTTAACCGCCTGCATAATCACTTCAATGTTTGGTTGGTCATTTAACAGCACTGTGCGCGCGCCAAACGAAGCCGGATGGTTGTCGACGTTGATCAAAAGGCTAATGCCTTGATCTTCTCCCAATGCGTGATCGGAGATGAACAAGGCGACGCGGCGACCTGATGAGGCCAAGCTCTCTAAGATTTCTTGCGCGGCATGTGTAGAGCTTGCGCAGATAATGTCGAACATGCTGCTAAACGGAGCCAGCTCTTTTTCCAGAAGGGAAAGAACATCTGGGTCATCGTCAAGACATAAGATGACGTTGGAATTCATAGGGCTACCAAAACATTATTTTTTGTGAGTGTATATGTTTCGGCGTCGCTAAGCTGAGAAGGACGCTGCAATCTGGCACATATCTGAAATAATGTACGCCTCAGCGTGGGTATCAATGTCGCTTTAGTTTACACTGGAGCGAGACAAATGCCGGATAAAACGGGGAAAAGAATGATTTTTGGAAAATACGCGGCGATTGGTGGTGCTGTCTCTTTGGCTTTGATTTGGCCATTCGCTTCCGGTCAAGTTGGTGAATCTGTTTACAATCGAGAAGTGCAAAACATAGAGTCGCCTTATGTATCGGTAGAAAAAGTCTCTTACGATCGCGGTTATCTCTCTTCTCAAGTAAAAACGTTGGTCAACCTGCAAGGTACGCTGAAACAGGATTTTGAAGCGGAAGGTCTGCCAACGTCGTTCACGTTTGACAGTGAAGTGAGCCATGGTTTCCTGAGCATTGCGACGGTCACAACATTGGAAATGACGCCAGAAGTGAAAGCGGTAACAGACCTACTTTGGCCGACGGGTGAATCGCCAGTGGAATTCCGTAGTGAAACGTCAGTATTTGGTGACACGCAATACAGCGCGGTGATGCAGGGCATTAAAGCCAGTGATAACGACATGACGTTTACCACATCGCCAGTGGATTTTGCAGGCACCGTGGACAAAGAAGGCAATAACGTATTTTCCATGAGCTGGCCGTCAATTGACGTGTCGAGCGCAGAGTCGGGCGAGAAGCTTTCCATCAAAGACATTTCAGGCTCAGGGTCTGGCTACATGCTGGATGGAGATGTTTGGATTGGCAAACAAAACTTCAATGCAGCAACAGCAATGTTTGATGATGCGCTGGGCTCGGTTGTTACGCTGACCAACATTTCTGCAGACGTGAGCAACGATCTGACGACGGATGCAGCCGGTGAAGGTGCAGATGCGACGGCAACCCAAGACCGCCGCTTAGCGAACAAAAACATGTTCTCAGTCGGTAAAGTCAACGTCTCAGATGCTTTCTCGGTTGATAACTTCAAACTGGGTGTGAATTTTAACGACCTTGATTATGACTCAATGCTGTCACTGAGCTCTGTCGCAAACTCAATGGGCGAAGAGCCAACCAACGAAGAAATGACGCTACTGATTTCGGCTTTGGACTCGTTGGTAGAAAAGGGACTGTCGCTTGAGATTCAACCGCTGGAGCTAGATGCGCCGGAAGGTCATGTTGACGCGAGCTTTGACTTGGCATTGGCACCGGGTACAACCAACGCAACGCAAGATATTGGTGCTGTCGTGAACAACCTTAAAGGCAACTTGAACGTCACCGTACCTACTGCTTACGTGGAAGGATTGCCTCAACTTGCACCGATGATCACGAACTTGGAAGAGTATGGCTTTGTTAGCCAGTCCAATGATGGCGTGAAATTGAGCGCGAAGATCGAAGGCGAAGAAGCGGTTTCACCAAGCGGTGAGCGTATGCCTCTTGGCTTTTTAATGATGATGTTCATGTAAGCTAACGCGTTGAATGGTAAAAGCCAGCCTTTTGAAAAGAGGCTGGCTTTTTTCTTATCGGCAGCCCAGTTACGAGTGGTGTGTTGCAAAGTTGTTACCGCATTTGTGACAAGACATAAAAATGTTTAGGTATTAGCTAGTAATTTTTCTAACTTGTTCGACACTGTAGAGTAAGACCCAAAGATATCTAATCAGAGAGTTAAGCGCGTTTGTAACGACGTTTTGAGATGGTTTGGGGATATGGGTACAGAGATTTATTCCCTGTTTCTAATAACGTTTCAACATACAAGGGGGATGCATGGAATCTATCAAGGTTGGAGATTACATGAACAAAAGACCCGTGACCTTCAAGGCATCAATGAACCTGTCAATGGCGTTGGAAAAAATGCTCAACGCGCATCAAACGGGTGGACCTGTTGTCGATGAGAGCAACCATGTTGTGGGCTTCCTTTCTGAACAAGATATGATCCATAAGCTTCTGAAAGTCGGTTATTACTGTCAGGACACCAATACGGTTGGTGACTGCATGCACAAAGAAGTGTCCGCAGTGACGGTGGACGAGAGTGTCATCAAGCTGGCGGAAGAAATGCTGCCTGGAAAACCTAAGGTTTATCCAGTGATCGACGAGAATGAGCGTTTAGTGGGTATTATCTCACGCCGTGATATTTTGAAGGCAATTGCTGCGCAAATTGATGATTGCTTTTTGCATCCGGTATAACAACATCAGATTTTTCGTACAAGTTGAGTCAAAAAAGGTGCTTGAGGCACCTTTTTTTCGTGTCATCATAGTCACTAAGCGGTCACTCAGTAATTTTCTCTGAAATCGGTTTATCTCTTCTCGCTTTTGAATACTTCAACATCGCAAACAACCAGGATGTAGCATGCCTCAGCAACAACAAGCCAAATTCTTAACCGGTTCAATCATGCGCCACATCGCCGTGATGTCTTCATCAGGGGCAGTGGGACTTATGGCTCTGTTCACCGTTGATTTGGCCGATATGTTTTTTATCAGCTTACTAGGCCAAGTTGAGCTTGCTGCGGCAATCGGTTTTGCAGGAACGATTGTGTTCTTTTCAACGTCTGTCGCTATTGGCACGGCTATCGCAATGGGCGCATTAGTCAGTCGCGCGATTGGTGCGGGTAAACGGGATGAAGCCAAAGCCATCACCGGCAGTGTGATGATTTTTTCAGGGATCGTCAGCGCAATCACAGTGTTCGCGATTTTGCTGTTTATCGACCCAATCTTGTCGATGATTGGCGCAGAAGGCATTACCGCAGAGAAAGCCAAGAGCTTCCTAATGATCTTGCTACCAAGTGCACCTTTAATGGCCATGGGTATGGCAGGTGGTGCGGCATTGCGTGGTGTGGGTGATGCAAAACGTTCGATGTCAGCAACACTGGCTGGTGGCGCAGCCAATGCGGTGCTAGATCCTATTTTCATTTTCGGTCTTTCTATGGGCATTGAAGGTGCGGCAACGGCGTCAATGTTGTCACGATTTGTGTTATTTGGCGTCGCATTCCATGCCGTGAAATACAAGCACGATCTTGTTTCAATGCCGTCTTTTGACGACTTTAAGCGTCATTTTCGTGCCATTAGTAACATCGCAGTACCAGCTATCGTCACCAACACAGCAACGCCGATCGGTAATGCGATAGTGACAGCGCAGATTGCTAAATTTGGCGATGATTTTGTCGCAGGTTACGCCGTTATCGGCCGCTTATTGCCCGTTTCCTTCGCGCTAATTTTCTCGCTATCTGGCGCGGTAGGACCCATTCTTGGACAAAACTTTGGTGCCGAGCGATTTGACCGTGTTCGACGTACACTGAGCGACTCAATCAAGTTTGTGACGGCATACTGTGTCGTTGTCGCCATTATCTTGTATCTCGCGCAAGATTTGATCAGCCATGCGTTTAGTTTGGATGGCGACGCTTCTGCCATGGTTTCTCTCTTCTGTACCTATCTGGCAATCACTTTTGTTTTCAATGGCACCTTGTTTGTGTCAAATGCGGCTTTTAACAATCTCAATCGTCCAACCTGGTCGACCATTCTTAACGTCGGCAAAGCAACCGTGGGTACGATTCCTTTCGTTTATGTTGGTGGCCACATTGCTGGCGCGGAAGGGGTATTGATTGGTCAAGCGGTTGGCTCCGTTATCTTTGGTATTGCCGGTTACATTCTCGTGAAACGACTTATCGCGAAATTGGCAACAGATCATGAAGAGAAAAACGAGGATGAGTTGGTCGTAGAACCCGCTGTTCCGGTCACGGCGTTTACAAGCTGCCGAGAGATGATGGTGGAAGAGGGCGACGATTTATTGGAAGACATCACCAAAGAGAATAAGCCTAATTCTCATTAAGTTAGCAGAGCGAGACGGCGGCGAAACTTTCCTATGCAACTTGAATAAATTTCGCCCCATTTTATTGATCTAATTCAGTACCGAATGTGCGTATTAAGCGCAGAATAATCCCGTTGTCCATGAATTGTGGACGTTTTTTAGCTTTAAGGGATTACAAGCGATTATGCGCATTCAAGCGAAATACATTCTGCCTATCTTGGTTCCGCTGGTGGTATTGCTACTCCCAGCTTCAGCTTTTCCTTTTGAAACACTCACCGTCATGCAACAGCGCGCTATCGCGCTCTTTTTGTTGGCTGCACTGTGCTGGGTTCTTGAGCCTATGCCTATTTATGCAACGTCTGTTGTGGTGATTGTTCTAGAACTTCTTTTCTTATCAGACAAAGGCATCATTTGGTTTAGAGCCGATGCCAACACGCCAGAGTTTGGCAACTTACTGCATTACACCGACATTATGTCCACCTTTGCCAGCCCAATTATTATGCTTTTCCTTGGCGGCTTCTTTTTGGCAATGGCAGCGACTAAATATCGCTTGGATGTGAACCTGGCAAGGGTGCTGCTAAAACCATTTGGTCAAAAGCCGACAATGGTGATGGCGGGTCTGATGCTAATTACCGCTGTCTTTTCCATGTTTATGTCAAACACTGCGACCACAGCAATGATGCTGGCAATTTTGACACCCATTCTGGCGGTATTTAAACCCAATGACCCAGGTAAGATTGCATTTGCGCTTTCTATTCCTGTGGCGGCAAACATTGGTGGTATCGGTACGCCTATCGGCACACCGCCAAACGCGATTGCATTGAAATATCTGACTGGCGAAAACATGATCACCTTCGGTGAGTGGATGGCATTTGCTGTACCGTTCGTGGTGGTTATGTTGCTGCTGGCTTGGGTACTGCTTTCTGTGATGTTCCGTTCAGATGAAGCTTCTATCTCGCTGGACATCAAAGGCAAGTTCCTGAAAACATCAAAGGCTTACACTGTGTATGCCACGTTTACCATCACCGTACTTCTTTGGTTGATGGGTTCTTCTCACGGCATGAACTCCTACACCGTTGCGCTTATCCCTGTCGCCGTGTTCTCAATGACAGGCATCATCAACAAAGAAGACCTTAAGAAAATCTCTTGGGACGTGCTTTGGCTCGTATCGGGCGGTTTTGCATTGGGTCTGGCGTTGGATAAGACAGGTCTGGCGCAGTTGTTGGTTCACAGTATTCCATTTGAAAACTACGCTCCGGAAATCGTTCTGATTGGCGCAGCTGCGCTGTGTCTGTTGATGGCGAACTTTATGTCTCACACCGCGACAGCTAACTTGCTGATGCCAATTATGGCGGCTCTGGGTGTGTCAATGACGTCTCTGTCACCAATGGGCGGAGAGACTACATTGATTCTGGTTGTCACCTTCGCCGCGTCGTTAGGTATGTCGTTGCCTATCAGTACACCACCAAACGCACTAGCGCATGCAACGGGGCATGTTACTAGTAACCAAATGGCGAAAGTCGGTGTGATCATCGGTGTTGTGGGTGTCGCGCTAAGTTTCGTGATGGTTTGGATTCTGCGACTCGTGAACTTCTTGTAACGTCAAGCAAAGTAATAACAGGGGATAAAGATGGAAAAGGTAAACATTATCTGCGTTGATGACCAGCGCGAAGTGCTCAGTGCCGTATTGAAGGATCTTGCACCCCTTTCTGGCACATTCCATATCGAAGACTGTGAATCAGCGGATGAAGCCTTGTCTCTGATGGATGACTTGGATGCAGACGGTGAATTCATTGCGTTGGTGATTTCAGACCATGTAATGCCAGAGAAAACAGGTGTTGAGTTACTTAGTGAGATTGCACTGGACCCTCGTTTTCGTCATACCCGCAAAGTGCTTTTGACAGGGCAAGCGACACACTCAGACACGATTGAGGCAATCAACAATGCCTCGATTGAACGTTACTTTGAAAAGCCCTGGCAAGCCGATGCGCTGATTGACGCAGCGCGTAAACTGGTAACACACTTCATTTTCGATAAAGGTCTGGATTACCGCGATTATCAGCAAGCACTGGATACACAAGTGGTGTTGGATCGCTTGAAATAAAACAGAAAATCGAAAATACGTATTGACCTTGGAGGTAACTCCAAGGTTTACACTGAAGGAAATCGAGACAAGGAGATCCTTCATGTGTAATTCATGCCATACCACTAAATGCCAAACGGCTTCGCATAAACACGTTAAAAACGACGTGGTTAAAAGCGAAAGCTGCTGTTCACCTAACGCCATTGGCAATCCTGCGCCTTCGTGTTCATCCACGGAGATTACGGCAGAGGAAGCTGACGATCCGGCGTCAGGGGGCTGCTGTAAACCTTCTCACAGCAGCCCAACTATCAAAGCAATAAAGAGCCTTCCAACAGAAGCTCCAACCGCTTCTACCGAACGCCTTTCTTGGCGTGTCACCGATATGGACTGTCCGAGCTGCGCGAGTAAGCTGGAAAAGGCGATTCGCAGTATTCAGGCGTCAACACTGCCAATGTGCTGTTTGCAACCGAAAAGCTGGTTGTTGAGGTGGAATCAGAATCCGCCAGCCGCTTAAGACAAGAGATCAAACAGCAAGCCGACAAAACCGGATTTCCTCTTCGTGAACTTGATGCGCCAAAAGAAAAAGACCGCCCTCTGACGCTACTCCAACGCATCAAACAAGAAGGCATACTCGTTTCCTTAGTCGGAACCATGGCTATTGCTGGTATTCTTTCTCACTGGAATCCGGAACTAGCAAGCCTGCTGTTCACTTTTGCCACTGTGCTGGGGCTTCTGCCGATCGTTAAAAAAGCATTTGGGCTGGCAAAAACGGGCTCGCCATTTTCCATTGAAATGTTGATGTCGATTGCAGCATTTGGTGCGCTCTATTTGGGAGAAACTGTCGAAGCCGCCATGGTGTTGGTGCTCTTTTTAATTGGTGAACGATTGGAAGGCTATGCCTCACAGCGTGCGAGAGCGGGTATCCAAGCCTTGATGGCTTTGGTACCAGACAACATCATCAAAGTAGGTAAAGATGGCGCGAGGGAAGAGGTGCCTGTTTCCTCCTTACAACCGGGTGACGTGATTGAAATTGCACCAGGTGGACGCTTGCCTGCTGATGCCTTGCTAAAAGGCGACATTGCAAGCTTTGACCTAAGTGCGCTAACGGGGGAATCGATTCCTGTTGAGCGTCAGACGAAAGATAAAGTCCCTGCAGGTGCTATTGCTGTTGACCGTCTGGTTCATATGGAAGTGGTCTCTAAGCAAGGTGAAAGTGCGATTGACCGAATATTGAATCTCATTGAGGAAGCGGAGTCTCGTCGCGCACCCGTAGAAAGATTCATTGATAAATTCAGTCGCTGGTACACCCCGTTGATGATTTTCATCGCCGCACTGGTCGTGATGATTCCACCATTGATGTTTGGTGAAAGCTGGGATACCTGGGTGTATCGTGGTCTCGCACTTCTGCTGATTGCTTGTCCTTGTGCACTCGTGATTTCAACACCTGCGGCAATGACATCTGGTCTCGCTGCGGCCGCTCGCCAAGGCGCGTTAATCAAAGGTGGGGCAGCCTTGGAGGCGTTGAGCAAAGTTGAATGGGTCGCCTTTGATAAAACGGGCACCTTGACCGAAGGCAAACCTGTGGTTACCGATATCCTTGTTTGGCAGGGCAGCGAAGCGTCTTTACTTTCTCAAGCGGCGGCAGTTGAACAGGGTTCTCACCACCCACTAGCAAAAGCGTTGGTGAACAAAGCAGAAGAATTGAATACGCCTCGCCGTGAAGCGACCAATGTATCAGCACAAGTGGGTAAAGGTGTATCGGGGACAGTCGATGGCCTTTCAGTAACATTGATAGCACTCGACAAGCTGAGTGAAGCACAACTTGTTGATGTTGAATATCTAACGCAAGCCCAATCGTTAGCGGAAGAAGGAAAGACCGTCGCTATCGTGTTTGCAGACGCTAACGCCATCGGGGCCGTGGGCTGGCGTGATGAGCTTCGCTCAACGGCAAAACAGGCTGTTGAAGGGCTGTCCGAGTATGGCATTCGCTCCGTTATGCTGACGGGTGATAACCAAAAAGCGGCTGCAGGCTTGGCGGCTAAGTTAGACATGGACTATCGCGCAGGCTTAATGCCTGAAGACAAAGTCACCGAAGTTAACAAGCTGGCAAGCACATCACGCGTTGCCATGGTTGGCGACGGCATTAACGACGCGCCAGCGATGAAAGCGGCGACGATCGGTATCGCGATGGGGAGCGGTACTGACGTGGCATTGGAAACTGCGGACATCGCACTTAGCCATAATCGAATTGAAGGTGTTGCAGACGTCGTAGGCCTCGCGAAAGCAACCATGTCGAACGTTCACCAAAATGTTGCTTTGGCCATTGGCTTAAAAGTGATTTTCTTGGTCACCAGTGTGCTTGGTTTTACCGGACTCTGGGTCGCTATCTTGGCAGACAGTGGTGCGACTGCGATCGTGACGTTGAATGCGTTGAGATTGCTTCGCTACGGGAAAGACAACGTATCTGGCCCTCAAAAAGCTGGGAACACCAAGAGTGGCGGAGGAATGCACAAAGTTGCACATTAAAAGTGATCGTGATCACTCATATTTGCAATGTAATGAAATGAACATATTTCAAATTTGAACTAAGTCACTTTAATTTTTGCAAAAGACGCTATGGTGGTTATGAAATTCATCGCCACCATAGCGTTTTTCTTTTTGTGAGTTCGCAACCGCTGTGGTGTTTAGGCGAGATACTTTTTAGGAGAGGATCATGACTGAGCAAACCGTTTTTCATTTGGGTGTGACACAAGCAGACTTAGAAGGTGCAAAACTGGCAATTATCCCGGGTGACCCTGCGCGCGTAGAAAAAATCGCCGCACTGATGGACTCTCCGAAGTTTCTAGCCAGCCATCGCGAATACACGGTTTACCTTGCAAAACTGGAAGGTGAGTCAGTGGTTGTATGTTCTACCGGTATCGGTGGTCCATCTACGTCGATCGCGGTTGAAGAGTTAGCACAGCTGGGTGTTCGCACCTTCCTGCGTGTAGGTACAACCGGCGCAATCCAACCAAACATCAATGTTGGCGACATGATTGTGACGACGGGTTCAGTAAGACTGGATGGTGCGAGTCTGCACTTTGCACCAATGGAATTCCCAGCGGTCGCAGACTTTGATGTCGCAACAGCAATGAAAGCGGCAGCGCAGGAGTCGGGTGCACAAGTGCACACTGGTGTGACCGCTTCAAGTGATACTTTCTACCCAGGCCAAGAGCGTTACGACACCTTCAGCGGTCGTGTAGTGCGCCGTTTCCAAGGCTCGATGCAAGAATGGCAAGATATGGGCGTGCTGAACTTCGAGATGGAATCAGCAACTTTGCTGACCATGTGTGCAAGCTCAGGCTTGAGAGCGGGCTGTGTCGCTGGCGTAATCATCAACCGTACTCAAAAGGAAATCCCCGATGAGGCGTCGCTGGTTGCGGCTGAAAAGCGCTCGATCAGCGTGGTGGTAGAGTCAGCGCGTAAGCTTCTGAAAGCTTAATGTTCTAACAAAAAGAAAAGCCGGCGCATTCGCCGGCTTTTTTGTGTTTTGCATTCAGGTAAAACGTCAAACTTGCTCGTAGCCGCCTGCGCGCAGGAACCACTTGTGCAGGTGCGTTTTCAGATCGCTCAATTCATCTGGGCCAATCAGTGCCAGTCCCAAATCCGTCGCACGGGTAATGTCGTGATGACGAAGAGGGCGGAAGCTTACCAGCATGGCGCGCGCTTGCAGACCACCAAGTAGGTCTCGAATCGATTCCAGCTTGTACAGCGTGTCATCACCATCGCTAGACATGCCTTTCGTCTTACACTCGATGATGTGTAGTTTGTTGTTTACTACCGTAGCGACATCCAGTTCGTTGCGGACTTCTTTGTCGCCGATTTGACGGTAAACCTGCACACCCAAGGACAAATCTTGGATGGTCAACAGTTCGCGACGGATCTCTTCAACGATGTGGTGGACATACCATTCAAGCCATTCACCATTTGCAAAGCGACGTGCCGCTTCACTTGAGAACGTTAGAATACCGCCGTCATAGGTCGACAGACCCGCTTGAGTCAGGTCATCGATCAGCATGCCTAGCTCACGGTAACCTTGCTGTTTCTCGCTCAGTTCTACATCCAGCTTCTGCTCTTTACGACAGGTCGTTGCTAAGTAGTTCAGCGTTGCCAGACCTGGACCTAATTCATAGGCATTGCTTGCCCACTTATGACCCAAGGTTTCGATGGTAGAGTCGAGAACGCTTCGTGAATCATCTTCTTGAAGTTCACAGCGTGCACCGAAAATGGTGAGGTAGTCGCTGATATTGATGTGGTCTTCGACTTGTTGTTGCTGACGACCGTCTGGGTACAGCCAGCAAAGCTCATCACTGAAGGGCTCGATAACGTAAATCGGCCAGTGATAAGTGCGGAAAATTTCATATGCACTGAGCAGACGATGACGCAAACCACAGCTTGCGTTAAACCAAACATCCAAGCCGTCTTGTTTTAAACGTTCTGCCAACTCTTGGATTTTAGCCTTGATCAAAGGGATATTGATATCAGAAGGGATTTGGAAAAATTCTGTTTCAATGCCCTTGGGGTTGAGAACTGCACTCATCTGCTCGTATTGCGGAGCCTGACACTCAACACCAATGAAAATCATCTTCTCGGCCTTGAACTTGCGGTGCAAAAGTGCGGTGACCAGTCTAACTGGGTCTTGATCTATGATACCGACATGGATGGCCATAAGTACTCCGTGCTAGGGCAGTGGCTTTGTATTGTTAGGGGGAATGCACTGACCTTTCTAATTAGTCTCAATAATATCTGGTCATGCGACACGATATTCAAGTACTTAGTGTTAAAACAAGTTAAAACAGTTCCGTGCCTTTGTTTCAATCGAAGATTTTCTGACCAATTTCTTCATCTAACTGCCGTGATTTTTCTAATCTTAATAATGTTATCCGTGTCAATTGTGCGAAAAGTAACCTGAGTGAGCGCAGGGGTTTGTCTCAAAATTCTCAATATTGAGTATTCGGAGAAACTCATTCTCTCATAGTAAGACAGTTAAGCCTCTGATCGTTAAACTCAACGCATATTAACTTGGACACGAATTCGCGACACTCGTCGGCAGGTAGGGAGCACATATGATAGGTCATGAGTTTGACTCAGCACTGAAGGTTGAAAGCGTAAACGGGCAGGCTTACTTAGTTTCAAACGATGCAAGAATCATCGGTCTTCGCGCTGGAATGCTGGTTGAGGCAAATCAAGTCATGCTGACAGGCGCAAACAGCTCCGTCATCGTTTCTTCAGAAGGGCAGCGATTTGTCATTGATGATAAATGCGCCTCATGCCTTGTGCCTTTTTCCGAATCGGATATTTCAGTCGCCTCACAACCTCATAGCTTGACCTTCAACGACGAAGCCTACGACGATAACAGTCTTGCGAATTTGGACGTTGCTCAGCTACAACAACTCATTTTGGATGGCATCGATCCTACCGAATTGTTTGAAGAAGCGGCCGCAGGTGGAGAAGGTGGTTCGTCTAACGCAGGCTTTGTGGTGGTTGAGTACCTCAATGCAGCCACACTGACTGAAGCGGGATTTGATACCTTGGGCCCAAACAGTGGTGGTGATAATCCGCTCGACTTTCTTGGTGGAGACGATGATGATGGTTTCCGTCGCGTAGGGGATGACGGCAGTGGCAGACCGCCTGCTGCGCCGCCAAGACCAGACATTGACGCTGAAGGTGGTCAGTCTGTGGCTCTCTCTATTACAGAGGGTGACTTGGATGATGCCAGCTACGGTGCACCCGCTGTCAGCAGTTTTGAGATTGAAGGCGGCACGGAAAACTTACTGCCAGGCTCACTGCAAATCGCCCCAAGTGATTTAGCCGCGTTTGAGGCAGAACTTGCGACACTGACGTCTAATGGCGAACCGGTTGTCTTCACTCGACAAACCAGCGTTGACAGTAATGGCGTGGGCACCTTTGTGCTAACGGGAACTGCCAATGGCGAAACCGTGGTGACACTGACCTTAGTGGCTACGCAAAACGGTACGGGCCTGTCCGTCAACGCCACACTTCAGCAATTCGCCCCTCTCGATCATAAAGACGGCACAGGCACTTACGTTAACGTTGATGGCAATACCATTTCCATCAATATGCCGCTACAAGTTGCTGACAGCGGTGGGGATCTTATGAATAACCCCGCGACCATTTCGATGGAAAGCAATGATGGTGGCTTGCCCGCGGCAGGGACAGCACAAGTCGAAATGGTTGAACCCAATGCCGGGCCAGATGAAGAGCAGACTGCTTCCACGTCAGACGGTATTGACTTGGGAAGTGATGAGATTGCCAGCATCATTTTTGATGCGACAGAAGCGGCTGCGCAGTTTGCGGGTGTGACGAGCCATGGGCACCCGACAGAGGTGTCGGTCTCTGCTGATGGCAGTGTTATTACATTGAAAGCGGATTATGACGGCGATGGCACTTTCGAGGAGACTACGCTCGAGATTTCGCTGACACCATCGACCACATCGGGCGAACCCCCGAAGTTCGAAGTGAAACAATATCACCCCATCGACCAGCCAGATGACGGTACGGACGACAAACAACACGACTTTGTGTTGCCTTACAAAGTGGTCGACGCTGACGGTGATGAAAGCGGTGAATCTACCGTTACCTTCGTCATCAAGGATGGTGAAATAGCGACGGGCGGTGAGCAGTTTGATTCTGATGGCAATCAAACAGAGTTCTTTGCGCTGCAAGAGCGTCAAACGCCAAACACCTATGATGCGAGTGCCGATCCGAACGAAACAGAAGGGACTGTCGAGATAAAAGCAGCGAGTGACCGTCTGCTGCCTGACACCATTTCTATCGATGATGTGGATGCGTTTAAAGAAGACCTGATGTTGCTGAAAAACAATGAAGGCAACACGATTGATAACGTCACCATCACGACCAGCCCTGATGGCAAAACCATTACTATTTTGGCGACTATCGGCTCAGAACCTGCACTTGAAATCGTGCTGACGGCATCGCAAGCCGCCGACGATTTAAGCGTGGATGTCGCTACAACCTTCAAACAATATCAAGCACTCATTCACCCAAGTGACGCAAGCGACCACATCACCAATGAAGACTATGTCTCTGTAGATGACAAGCACTTAGACATTCATATCCCGCTTCAGCTTGAAGATACGGACGGTAACAAGCTTGTTGATGCCAACGATCAAGATACAGAGGCACCGCAGCTTATCTCGTTGCGAGTGGTGGATGACGACTCTACCACCTTCGGTATTACGTCCACAGAGCCAGTGGTTGTGGAAGAAAGCAGCATCGACGATGGCACTGGTGAAAATGAAGGGTCGCAAAGCGCGGGCACACTTAATATCGACACAGAAGATGACAGTGGTGAAGCGTTTGATTTAGACCCAGACAACCAAGCTGGCGATGACATTGACAACTTCTTCTTTAAGTCTGACTATGTAACTTATCCGCTAGATGGTCCACAGGCTGGAGATACAGTGACCGCGAGCGGTTTCCCTGTCTTTCTCGATCAACGACCTGAGAACTCTACGACCTATCCGAAAACCTATTTCGGGGTGGCGTTTGATGAAGACACTGGCGACAACCGTGATGTATTCAAAGTCACGCTTAATCAAGACGGAACCTTTGAGTTTGAGTTGCTCTCTGCGCTTGACCATCAAGCGGGAGATGGCGAAAACACCCTGACATTTGAGCTGAGTGCTTTCACGGTCGATGCTGATGGCGACGAGTCTGGCAAGATTCGTGTTCCTATCACGGTCAAAGATGACGTTCCTCGAACGCAAGACACGATTGAAGTAGAAGTGGTGGATTCATCATCGTCTACGGTTACTGCATCAGTCGATGTCTTCAACATCACCGACCCAACAACGCCGTCTAACATTACCGATTTGCAAGGTGCTGACGGTGCACGTATTTCTCATATCAGCTTTGATGGTACCACTTGGATTGAAGTTAGAAACCGCTCTAACGAGGAAATAGACCTCGTCCATGACGGCGAAGTGATTGGTGTTATCAAGTTCAACACCCGTGATAACCCGGGGGAAATGACCTTCGAGTTTAACGCAAATATTGATAACCCTGTTTCGGTGCTAGAAAAGCCAATCCATTACCGTGTAACAGACGGTGACGGTGATACCGCTGAAGGCGAAGTGACGCTGACGTTGAAAGACCAAGCACCCATCATCACGGTCACGACCAATGCCGACGGTGAGATTGAAGGTGTTGAAGACCAAGGTCAGCTCAATACGGATACCGAAGACGGTGGCGTCGATGCGACCAACGGTATTCCTATTAACGTGCAGCTTAATATCGGCGACAACGACTTGGGCGAAGCGTACGACGATGCCGGTCAATTGGTGTTGGATGGTGAAGTGACCATTATGCCAAAAGATGTGACCGACGTGGGCGGCACCTTCTACTTCAATGGCACTGAGATCCCGCAAGACGGCGATGGAAACATTGTGCTTTCTAGCAATATGTTTACGGCGTCGGGCACGACGGCACCTATCATCTTCACGCTGCAAAACGTCACGTTTATTCCTGACCCAGACTACTCCGATTACAACAACACAGATCTTATTAAGTTCGACGTTGAGGTAAACGTAAATGGGCACGATGCGCAGACGCAAAGTGATCTGATCAAAATCAGTGTCGAAGGCGTTGCTGACACGCCAAGCGTGAGTCTGATTGGTGATGCTGCCGATGGTGTGTTTGAGCTTAAAGAAGACTTTGACCCATTTGGTACTCCTCTGACAGATCCCGCGCAGTTTGTCATGTCGGACTTGATTTCGGCATCGCTGCAAGACACCGATGGCTCTGAAACACTCAAATTGGAGTTCACATTAAACCCAGATTCGGGGTCATTCCAAGGCGGTCAAATCGTCAAGGTTGGTGACACGTGGGTGTTGAACGATCCTTCAAGACTCAATCAGGTGCGCTTTATTCCTGAAGACGATTTCAGTGGTGACATCGAGCTTGGTATCAAAGCGATTTCGACAGAAGGTACGCCAGTGCAATCCGGTTCGGAAACCGCCGAAGCGACCGAAACATTGACGCTGCACGTTGAGCCAGTGGCAGACGATGCAAGATTGGTGGTGCGTCAGGTTGTCGGCAGTGAGGATGCAGGGAATGCTGATCCTGATCTGGCCGAAGGCGACGCCATTTCTCTGGCCAATGCGATTTCCTTAACGACGCTCGGGACAGATGACGATGGCTCTGAGTCTTTGTTCGTGCGCATTTCTGATATTCCAGACGGTGCAACCCTTCAATTGAACAAAGGTGGGACGCTGACCACTTTGTCGGATACCGACCGGGTTTCCGTTGATGACATTCAATATCTAGAGTTCGTGCCGCCGGTTCACAGCAACGAAACGGTGACCCTCAAAGTTGAAGGCATTGTTGTCGATTCAGCGACGAACTCTCCAGATGATGAACGCATTATCACTGCGCAAGACTTGGATATTCGGATTAAAGGTGTTGCCGACGATCCTGTCTTCAGTGTGGCGAACCCTGGCACTGATGAAGGAGAGTGGCAATACGATGCAGATACGGGCGTTGTGTCTACCACAGTGCCTGAAGATGGCGTCGATGGTGATGGTTTGGTTGCCATCGATTTTGAAGTGGTCTCGGGTGAGAAAGCACTTGCCGCTACAGACACGTCTGAAACCATCACGATGATCCTGACCAATGTCCCAGACGGCGTCACCTTTGTGACGAAAAATGGCTCAGATATCGAAGATGTTGAACTGGCGTTTGCAGGCTGGACAACCGATGGCAGTGGTATGTCTGTGCCAACTTATTCCGTTGACGTTTCGGTCTTTTCTGGTGGCGACGTATACCTAAAAATACCGCCACACTCGACCGAAGACATTCAAATTGGTGCCAAGTTGGTGGCGACAGAAAACGATGGCGATGTGAATGCCATTGAGACCACCATTGAGGTTAAGATTGATCCACCCGTGATTGATACCAATGACAACTACGTGAATTCTGAAACCCAAGGAAATGAAGACGCGTGGTTCGAGGTGAACTGGCAGCCTAATCTCGCTGCGGCACTGACAGGTGCGCCAGATTCCACCGCGCAAGGTGTTCAAGAAACAGTGGTAGGTGCGACCATTTCAGGTTTCGCGTCGACAGACAGCGTGAGACTGGTGAAAGGTGCAGACACAATCACACTGACACCAGATGCGAGCGGTACTATTGAGATTACTGAGGCACAACTTGCCGATGGCTATCGCCTTGAGATGATGCGCGAAGCTGACAGTGACGCAGATTTGGTGCTAACAACCAAAGTGACCGTTCGCCAAGAGGACTTTGAAGGCAATTCGACGGCTGAAAAAGAAATCAACGGTACCGTCAATGTCGATATTCGTGCGGTCGTTGAGCCAGACGGCAACCTTAGCTTTGTTGATGACATGGGCGCGCCGATTTCCGAACTGTCGACCGATGCGATGGGACAACTCAAACTGGAAAACGCGATCGACTTTATTCACGACGATCCAACCAGTGAAGAGTCACCGCTTAAGGTGTACGTCAGTGATTTACCGGAAGGTTTCTTCGTGACCAATGCGGTATACGACGGTGACGAAGGTTGGGTGCTGAACGACCCTGATGATTTCACGATTGTCGCGCCGCCAAATACGCCATTAACGCAAACGACTTTCACCCTAAGCGCGCTGGTGACGGATAAAGGTGATAACAGCGAAGGAGACACCAGCCTTGCAGAGCCTGTTTCCACAACGGTAACACTCAACTACCAGAACGCGTCAACGGATGCGACAGAGGCGCAAGCAGTAGGTGTTCCTGCCAGCATCGATATTGATGGTGATGAAGACAATCCTATCTCGCTTGAAGCATTGGGCAATGCCGTTACATGGCCAAGCGGTACGACGGGCGATGTTGAATTCGACTATGTCACTGTGGTGATAAACGGAGACGATATTCCGGCAGGCACAGTTATCGGTGGGGCGTTCTATCACCTTGAAAATGACACTTATGTATTTGAAGTGCCGGGACGTGTTGATACCGGAAACCCTTATGCATCTGGCTTTGATCTGTCAGGGCTTACGATCACTGCACCTGATGATTACGCAGGCACCTTGAACATCCCAGTAACCTTTGTGAGCTTGGACTCTAAGAGCGGCGACACTGAGGAAACGACCACAACCGTTAACCTGAATGTTCGTCCACTGGTCGATGTCGCGCCACCTACAGGCGACGACCAGCCTAGCGATAACACGCTCACCACTGAATTCACACTGACAGTCAAAGAAACCCAGGGTTTGAACAGTGAACAACAGCCGCTTGAGCCGGGTGACACAGAGACTGTGGTGTCTGGCGAAGCGTTGGAAGACGGCGTCGTGATCTTAACCTTGGGTAGCACGCTGGCAGATACTGACCAAGCCAATGGTGAAGAAAAAGTCACCTCGGTGACATTAGAAGTCACCAACGGTGCGGGTAAGTTCCAAAACGCAGCAGGTGACTTGGTTGATTCCATTACCTTACCAGAACCGCCAGACACCGAGGTCGGTGACATCAAATTTGTGCCGAATCCGGACTACAGCGGCGATGTTTCTATTTCGGCGTCGTTGACCATCACAGATACAGCGACAACCGGAACTGACTCGAAAGACATCGATACCGACTTCTCGTTTGAGGTGAAACCGGTTCACGATACGGTCACCTTTACTGATGACGGCACCGATCTTGGTGACACAGACGTCCTTGAAGTTGAAACGGATGAAGACAACAGTGTGTCGTTGGCTGATTTGGGTATCAAGTTTGTCGATACGGACGGTTCGGAGAAGCTGGAGTCCGTGTTAATCAACAATGTGCCAAATGGCTTCACCTTGTCATCACCGGCGTTGAATGCAGGAAACGGACAGTGGTTGATCCCAGCAACGGCGATATCAGATGTTACCTCTTTGTCCCAGATCACGGTCAATCCGCCCGCAGACTTTAGTGGTGACGTTCAGTTCAGCGTCACTGTGTTTACGTCCGACAGCGGCGTCATCAATCCTGATGGTTTTAGTCAGACAGTAGAAATGACAGTCAATCCTGTTGGCGATGGAGCCAATGCCAATGTGGTTGCGACGGCTTCCGGTGTCGAAGATTCAGATATTGACCTCGAATTGGAGATCTCAGCCAGAGATGACAGTGACAGCGTGGGAGGCACTCAGCCTCCGGGTGCGGTGGTGAATGAAAACGACCCTGAAACGCTGTTGATTACCGTGTCTGGCGTCCCTGCTGGTGGCAAGTTAGTGTTGCCAGCAGGTGTTGATGGCACGGTCACACCAGAAACATCGACAGGTGGTGATGTACAAATCACGATAAATGCGCAGCAGCTGAATGACCTTACTTTTGTCCCACCGGCTGATGCCAACGGACAGTTTGTATTGGATTTGGCGATTCAAACCGTCGACAACGGCGAGGTGTCGGCGGATGTGGTGAATAAACAAGTTACCGTGAATATCTCTGCCGTGAATGACGAGCCGGTTAATATCCTTGCCGACAGCTATGAGTTCGACGAGGGTGGCGCGACAATCACCGACCTTCAAATTTCTGATGTTGATGCGGCGGACGGCACGGGCATCATGAACGTTGAACTGGTGGTGGGTACTGGCAGTTCACTGGCGATTGTGGGTGATTCTACAGGGATTTCAGTCACTGGTGACGGTTCGAACAAGCTGGTGCTGGAAGGGGACATCGACGCCATCAATACCTTGCTTGCTGCTGGTATTGAGTACAACTACACCAGCGAAGATGCGTCAGGCACTGATTCACTTACCATGACAACGCGTGACCGAGGGAATACGGGGTCGGGCGGTCAGAAATTCGATAAAGACACTGTCTCGATTGTTGTGTTGCCGAAAGCGGATACACCTGAACTCAATGCCGCACCTCAGCTTGCATCTATGCGTGCTGCAACTGGGGCATTGGTGCCATTACTTGGCTTGATGGCGACTTTGGTAGAGCCAGTGGATGACGAATTCACGTTAACGTTCGACGGGCTGGGTACCGTTGGTCAACTGGTTGATGCGTCTGGCACACCGGTTGGCACAGACAACGGTGATGGCAGCTGGACATTGAATCAAACCGAGTTGCAAACACTCACGCTGGAAGACCTAAACCTGACCTTCTCGGGCCAACCTACGGGTGCAGTCACCATCATTGCGAAATCAGACGTTGGTGATGGCGATCCAAAAGAAGCGACGATGACGTTGAACGTCAATGTGGTTGATACATCCACCACACCAACGCTGAATGACGATGTCTCAACAAGTGGCAATGCTGATTTGGTCGTGGATGGAAACCAAGCGACTCAAGTCTATGGCGGTGTGGGCGAAGATGTTATCGCTGGTGGTTTGGGTGAAGACATCCTCACTGGCGGTACTGGCGATGATGAAGCGTGGGGCGGCGACATTGGTGGAACCGGTGATGGCGTGAAAGACACCTTCAAGTGGGAGTCCGGTGACTTCGGCATGGCGTCAGCAGCGTCTACGGATGTTATTAAAGACTTTGAAACCGGTGTTGATGTCATTGATATCTCGGGTGCATTCAATACGACTGGCATGTTCACCTTCACTGATCTGGCGAACAGACTCGACATCCAAACCGTCGGTGATGACACACGGATCCAGATCTTTGATGATGCCAGTGCACCTATTCAAAACATCATCGTTGAAGGTGTCACCCTCAACGAATTGTTAGGGATGGATCGTCGGGACTGACACAAGATGAAGTATTGGAATCGATGCTCATGGCGGGTCAGCTTATTGTTTTCGATCCAACGACCATCCAATTCGGCACCGAAGCCGATGATACACTCACAGCGGACGATGCGGGTGAGCATGTCTTCGGCGGCGATGGTGATGATACGCTCCAAGCAGGCCTTGGTGATGACATTCTCGTTGGTGGCGAAGGAGAAGATATCTTCAAATGGACAGATGCAGGGGTCAGCGACACCGTTAAGAACACAGATACGGTGGCCGACTTTGAGTTGGGTGATCCAACGTCAACAGACAAGCTCGATATATCAGCGATCTTGCCTGACAGCGTGAGCAGCAGTTCCACCATTGAAGAGCTGTTGGAATACATTACGCCAGACGTGACGGGCGGCAACCTAACCCTCCATGTGTCGAAAACAGCGGGTGGGGATGTGGTGCAGGATATTGTGCTTAATGAAGTCGGACTCAATGATTTGGGGCTGGATGCGAGTGCAACCAATTCAGATATTCTTAATGAGCTGATAAAACAACAAGCACTGACGCTGGACTAATCTCTCCAACGTAAAAATGGCACCGTAATCACGGTGCTTTTTTTGCTGGCGAGAAAGAGAGCGTTGTTAATAAAACTATTAGCTGTGCCAAAATATTGTGAAATTAGACAATCACAACTGAAGTGTCAGTGTATATTGAATTTTCAGTTGGCGGAAAAGTAGAACAATGAAGACGTTATTTGCACATAGAGGTATGTCCTCACTGGCTCCAGAAAACACCCTTGCAGCTTTCTCACTCGTAAAAGAACACGGACTGAACTGGATTGAATGTGATGTCGATGTTCTTGCAGACGGCACCATTGTCGTCTGTCATGACGATTCTCTTGACCGATGTACTGACCGAACCGGTAGCCTTTACGACTTAACGCGAGAAGATCTTGATGATATCGACGCGGGAAGTTGGTTCGGAGATGCTTTCATCGGCGAGCCTATCCCAACGTTTGATCAGCTCATCGCTTTGGTCAACGAGCACAAGTTAAACATCAACGTAGAAATCAAGTCTTGCACGGCAGGCCAAGCGATGACGGAGAAGTTGATCAACGGTGTCATCAAAGGATTGGAAAATCTTCACCAAGATTGCGACTTATTGGTCTCCAGTTTCAACCCACTCGCCCTGTCTGAGTTTAAACGTAAAAGCCCTGAATCTGCGGTTGCGTGTCTTTTTGAAAAAGAGACATTGCAAAGCGACTGGCTGTCTATCCTCCAAGCATGCGGTGCAGAAGCGATTCACTTGGAAGATGGAAGCGTAACGAAAGAACGCGTTATCGAGATGAAGGACAAGGGCTACATGGTGAACGTTTACACCGTGAACAGTCTGTCACGCGCCAATCAGTTGTTTAACTGGGGTGTGGACGGTGTTTTCACTGATATCGGTCAGTCTTTCCCGTCGCGTTATCGTCCCTTGCTCTAATTGATAGGTTTTACCTATGCCAATAATGCAATGAGACGATTTCATCTATCGAAGTCGTAAGCGTATTCTGTATCCATAAGGTAAGGGAAACACCCTACCAACAAATAAACAGGGGATATGACTATGACTTCGATTAACATCGGTATTGCGGAAAACGACAGACTAGAAATTGCTCAAGGCCTCAAACGACTGCTCGCAGACTCTTACACACTTTACTTGCAGACACACAACTTCCATTGGAATGTGACCGGTAAACAATTCCGTGAACTGCATGTGATGTTTGAAGAGCAATACAATGCATTAGCACTGGCTGTAGATGAAGTTGCAGAACGTATTCGCACTTTGGGTGTTGCAGCACCTGGCACGTATAAAGCCTTCGCAGAATTGAGTGCTATTGAAGAAGTGGAAGGCGTTCCTTCCGCGGACGAAATGATTGATATTTTGACTCGTGGTCACGAGCAAGTTGTTCGCACATCAAGAGACGTGTTGAAAGTGGCACAAGATGCCAACGATGAATCGTCAGCGTCGCTGGTTTCAGACCGCATGCGTGAGCACGAAAAGACGGCTTGGATGCTAAGAGCAATGCGCGAAAACGGCTAATGCCGACCGGAAGATACCCTCAAAGGGCTGTGTGTAACACGGCCCTTTTTGTTTTCTGAATGTGTTCAAGCAACCTAAAGATGCAGGGTTCACGTTGTTTGGATGTATATGAAACTGATTTTAATAAACTTTATTTCAGTTCTTGGGTATGCATGACGTAAACGCCAAGATGTTCGACATTTCAAGAATGCAAAAGGAGGCAGAGTGGTCGAATTGCTACTTGGTCTCACTTTTGGAGCGACTGTGCATGCTTCTGCTAGCTAAAAATGGACGTTGATTTACAAAACGCATTTTAGAGTAGGCTGGCTCGCGAGGGAGATACACCGAACATCGTTGAGGTGTTGCTAGCGACATTCTGATTTGCATAAAGCAGCTATTTGGAATGGGAACTTTGACGTTATGTCCAAAGATGAGGCATTTTACAACCGCAATAATCTGAAGAAAATTTGGCGATACCTGCTTCGTATTTGGCATCAATTGCCCGCATGGCACAAGATTGGGGTGATGTCTGTTGCGCTGCTGACATCCATGACGGCAATTTGGCCTGATGATAATTTTGAATCCCTTGGGCAGCCTGAGCAGGAAAAAAGCCTCTCACCCTTCTTAGTGTCTCCCGCCAAGGCATACAGTGCTGCGTTACCGTCGTCTGCCGATGACGACGCCATATACTCGCCAGAAGGTACTTTGCCCAAAAAAGTGCGCAATAGCCTAACGACCAAAGCAGGGGACACATTTGGTCCTGAGAAGTTGGCTTCATCAAAGCAGTTGGTATCGTCATCTGTGCCTGCTGTTGCTAAATCAACGAGCAACATCATTCCGCTGAATGCACCAGCAAAGACAGGCTTAAACAGTGTGTCAGAGACAAATGCCGAGAAGAAAGCGGCGTTAAACGCGCAGCATCAACAGGGTGTCTCTCACTCCCTTCCTCGCCGAGCGCGCAGTGATCACACCAGCCAAGAGACACACGCGAGCGACGCGTTAGTACATCATGTATCAGATAGTGACATGCAGGATATTAATGATCCAAATGACGCTTCAGCCGACAAGGCGACACTGGCATCGACGCATCAACCTTCTGACAACGCACGAGAAAATAAAACGAGTCAGTACACGTCGCAAACGCCCGCCCGTATTGTCAGAACGCATCATGAGGCCGAACCTGCTCGGACTGCGTTATACAGCCATTCTCAACCTGCCCGAGCCGCCTATTATGCACCTAGTTCTCGACTTCGCGAGATTGCATATCGTGAGCCTGCAAAAGTGGAACATCTGAATTCAGGAAAAGCTCTGCGTTTTCAAAAAGACCAAGATGGGGAACTGGAAGAGTTTTATATCGAAGTCGACGGGCTGAATGTGTCGGCAAGAAATAACAGCTATGACCCAGACGGTAAAATCGTCCACCACTACTGGGATTATGGCAATGGTAAAGGCAGCCTAGACCAGTCGCCGAGTTGGTCGTACGACAAACCGGGAGACTATGAGATTTCATTGACCGTGTATGACGATGATGGTGCATCGAGCACTTACTCACATGTGGTGAGTGTTGATGACGGTAACGTCCTACCGAAAGCAGATTTCACGGTACAGACCATTGGTCTAGATGCGAAGGCAGACAACAAAAGCTTTGATGTTGATGGCGATATCGTGATGGCGCATTGGGACTTTGGTGATGGAAGAACCAGCGAGGCATTCTCGCCAGAGTGGCGTTACAAAGAGCCAGGTGCTTATGTGGTGACGCTAACCGTGTTGGACAATGTCGGTGCCAAAAATGCCTTCGAGCGACTGGTGCATGTGGATACGGGTAACATTGCGCCTGTAGCAAGGTTTACAGTGAGAACAGCGGCGAAAGATTCGAGTCTGTATACACGCCAACCTGATGGTACGTTTGCCAAATTGAAATGAAATTTTGGGGTTGCGTTGCCGAGCGAATTGCCATTCGCTCGGCATGGAGATCTAGGTTAGGATTTGGAACTTTTCAGAGCCTTTTGCGCCAGATCGTCAGTCAACTTGTGCATTTCAGGCAATATGCGGTGGATCAGGTGCAATTGCTGCAACACCATGCGCGCAGAACTGCTTTCTTCTTCACGCCAACGCTCCAAGTGCTTACCAAGTGCGCTGTCTAAGCAAGGCGTCATATCAACACGAGAACCTGACAGCTTCTCAATCAAACAATCTAATTCTTCGTGAATACCGCGATGGGCCTTAGAGACCAGCTCGTGAATACTGTCGTCGTCCATTTGCATTCGGTGGGCACCTAGCGTGGAGATATAGCTCAGCATGGCGTGGTTCAAGCAAAGGAAACGGAAGCTTTCGTCAATAGCAGTGCGGTAACGTCCGGGTTCCGCAAGCATATTACTGATGGCGGTGGTCAACTGTGCATCGTTATTATGTGCTTCTCGACGCGCAACACGATACGCGACAGTGTCACGTTTTCCGATCCGGTATTGGCCGATGATCTGTCCTAGGTAATCGCGGTTTGCCGCGACTGAATCTTTCATGATCCCGCGAAGTCTGTGTGCCTGCCAATCCGGGAGAATGTAACGCACCGCGATAACAGACAACAAACAGCCCGCCAGTGTATCGCCTAATCGAGGCAGTATGACCGCGAAGCCTTCACCGAGCTGGTTAAAGCACATCAAAACGAGCAGGGTGATAAATGCCGTTGCCGCAGCATAGTGTGTCGTACGGAAAGCAAAGAAAAGCACGCCGAACAGCACCATCAAGACCAACTGGCCTGTGAGATCAGGGAAGAATGTCAGCAACGGCAAGCCAATAATCAAACCCGCCAAGGTGCCCGTAATACGTTCCGTTAGCTTGCTTCGTGTCATGGCGTAGTTAGCCTGACACACAAAGAGAATAGTCAGCAAAATCCAATAGCCGCGGGTTAAATCGAAGCCCTGAATAACGGCGTAACCCGCAGCAAGTGCGACACTCAAACGGACTGCATGTCGGAACAACAATGACTTCGTGGTGAGCTGCGCGGCAATACGGGAAATCTTATCGCGAAAACCGTGTGCATCAGGGTCAGCAATCTCTTTGTCTTCATCTGTTTGCGTCGCTTCAGGGTTGCTGATGTTGGCAAGTTGACGTTCAACGGTCGCGAGGTTTCGGAACAAGTAATCCAGCTGCCCAAGCAACGGGTTCCATTCCGGGTTATTCTGCTCCTTGATGTACATCAGAGACTCATTGAGTTCGTCCAGTGCTTTCACACTCTCTTCACCGTGGCGATAAGGCTGTGACAAAGTCAGGCACTGAGAGACCTCTAAACACGCTTTTGCTTGTAATCGCATTAAATGTTGAAGGCGAAACAGTACATCGCTGTGGAAGAAGACGTCAGCCAATTCTTGATAGCGATAATGCGAGGAACTCGCTCGTTCGTGAATGTCTTGTGCAAGGAAGTAAATCTTAAGGAACTGTCTGCCTTCACTGCTCAAACGGCCACCTCGCACACGGTGCAGTAAGGTCGCTTTCGCGGCATTTAACGCGCTGACGACAATGGCGTTTTCTTTCGCATTGCGCAGGCGAAATGGCTGGGGCGTTAATCCACGCGTCGGGTGGAACATGTTGGACTTTTGTTCAAGATAACCAGACAGCGTTTTAAAGACCGAGGCCAAGCTTTGTTGAACAGGCTGCATTGGCCAGAACAAAAGCCAAATCAGAGAGATAGCGCCGTACCAAACCGCACCTGCCAACAGAAGAGAAGGCTGATACCAAATGGAGGGTGAATGGTGCGCGCCAAGCATGGTGTAAACCGCTATCAGGAGCGATGCAAAGGCGATGCTGGCATATCGGGGGCCAATGGCACCCAGCATAATGAAGCCGAAGGTTGAGCTGGTTAAACCCAGTACAAACAAAATGGGGTAATCAAAAAGCAATTCTACGGAGAGGGTGGCAATGGCGAAACAGAACAGGGTGGTTAACAAGGCCGAAATGCGGCCTGAAAAGTTGTCATCCGTTTCGGCCAACGCAGATGCGATTACGCCCAGAACAAGCGGGGTAATGGCTTCTGAGGCACCCAAATACCAACAGGGAACGGCAACACCGACTAACGCAATAAAAACACGGACACTGTAATTGATGCGGCTGTTTGCCCAGTACTCACGAAAAGAGAGAGAAGTGCGTTTTGAAATCATGACAGCATAGAGAGATAACAGATGACCGTAAGATAGCAGATTGGAATGCGCTTCCAAGGGATGAGATCAAAATCGTCCGCTATTTCTCTGTTTTATTCGGATTTTACCGTGCATATGCTGATGTTTTATCCAGTAGTGCATGAGAATACGGTCAGAACTTGCTATGCTGGCATTTCGACTCGCAACAATAGTTTACCGACATGATACTCAGTGCCAATCGCTTGGCTCAGTGGCTCGTTCAAGGTGACCGATTCAGCGTAAAGCTTGATGAGTTCAACCTTGTCTTCGAATCAAAGCACTTCACCGAAACCGTGCCTTTTTCTATTTGGGATGGCCAATGCCGAATCTCCCGTGGGTTGTGGTGGGGAAAAATTACTTTTATCGTGTCGCCGTCTGATCAACCTGCTAAATCCATTACTGTTCATGGCTTACCATGGCGTCAGTTGCAGGCATTTGCCGAGCATCTAACCGAATCCTATCAAGCTTGGCTTTCTAAGCAGCAGAGTAAGTTCTTTCTCGTTGAACCTGTGTTTAAAGCACTCACTGATGAGATGAATCAGTTTTCCGGCTTTGTGCGTGATGCGGATTTGACAGGCTGGAAAGCGCGAGCCGAGAAACTGCTAGAAGAAAGCGATGTTTCTCCACAAGTGATCGCTGCGTCGAATCCTGTGTTGTACCAATCTTTCTATGCGTGGCTTCAACAAGGTGATGCGAAGCGTGTTGTGAAAAACGACATTTGGAAAGAGGAACAACTAGAGCGTTGGTCCACCTGGTTTGATGGCGTGGAGTCTTCACCGCTCAACCAATCCCAGCGTGAAGCGGTGTTGATGGACGACAACCATAACTTGTTACTTGCGGGTGCAGGTTCAGGAAAAACCAGTGTCATCATGGCGCGCGCTCAGTACTTGGTGCAAAGCAAAACCACGCAAGCAGACAGAATTCTCATGTTGGCGTTTGGCAAGAAAGCCAGTGAGGAAATGCAAGAGCGACTTGCACGCGCACAATTGGCAAATGTTGAGGTTTCTACCTTTCATAGCTTTGCCATGCGCGTGGTGAAAGAGTTAAATGGGCAGGCACCTGTTATTTCTCCTTTGGCAACAGACGAAGAAGCCAAAATGAGTTGGATGACGTTATGGCTGGCGGAAAACTTGTCAGTTCCAGCCACCGAGAAACGTTGGCTAAAGCATCTTGAACCGTGGCAGGTAGCCGGCCTTTCCGCGGACAGACCGTTGGCCGAGCAAGCGCATGAGCCTCGATTGCATAAATGGCTGTGGCGACAACTGGATTTACTGAACCAGCAAAAAACGTCTCTGACCAATTTGAAAAAAGCAGTGAAAGGCGACGTCAAAGCAGAGAGTGAACTTGCACTTATCTGCCGTTGGCAAAGCACTATCAGGAGACGTTGGCTGCATCGAAAACGTACGACTTTGAAGGCCTGATTCGCGAAGCAACCAAGTTGCTTTCTAAAAAATCCGCTACGTTTGGCGCAAAATACGACCACGTGATGGTAGATGAGTATCAGGACATTTCTCCGTCGCGCATGGCTTTGTTGGAAGCGGTTTGTGGTGGGAAACGTGACCGAGCACCATCACTGTTTGCAGTCGGCGATGACTGGCAGGCGATATACCAGTTCGCCGGTGCAGACATTCGCTTAACGACAGAGTTTTTGCAGCGTTTCCCTAACGGTGTTATCCGCTATTTAGATACCACGTATCGCTTTAATTCTCAGATCGGTGCAGTCGCGAACGCCTTTATTCAAGCCAACCCTGCGCAGCTAGAGAAGCCGCTAAACAGTGTTGCTGTTCAAAAGAAAAAAGCCGTTTCCTTGATTGGTGAAGATGACATTCAAAGTGCCTTAGAGAAGGTTGCCAAAGAGGTGGGAGATAAATCCGCGTCAGTGATGTTTATTGGGCGGAATAACGCGAATAAACCCGACCAGTTTGCAACATGGCAAAGCGACTGGCCCTCGCTGCAGCTTTCTTATGTCACCGCGCATGCGAGTAAAGGTCTGGAAGCAGATTATTGTTTTATCGTGGATGTGAATGACGGGGTGTTTCCTGCTAAGAGTCGTGCCGAAGGGTTAGAAGCAGCCCTGCTATCTACTGACGATACATTTGAACACGCCGAAGAGCGAAGACTCTTTTATGTGGCACTGACAAGGGCAAGAAAAGCGTGTTGGGTATGCTGCCACCCTGAAAAGCCCTCAGTATTTGTTATTGAACTGGCGAGAGACTATCCGGTGGTGTCGAAGCTTTCACGCAAAGCATTGGCACTGAGCTAGCACCGCGATACTGGCGTTGATATCGAAAGATACTAGGCGGCATCCGCCTCTTTATCACGATACCTATCCGCTATCTCGGTAAACTCTTTCTCGCACACCAAGAAGGCATCCACGACGGCAGGGTCGAAGTGGGTGCCATTGCCTTCCAAGATGATGCTTTTTGCCTTTTCGTGGCTGAAAGCAGGTTTGTAAACACGCTTTGATATGAGCGCGTCGTAAACGTCTGCTAACGCCATTAGTCGGCCGGACAGGGGAATGTCTTCGCCAGCCAACCCTTTCGGATACCCTGAACCGTCCCATTTTTCGTGGTGGGTTGCGGCAATTTCTTTGGCAAATTGCAAGAAAGCAATGCCGTCCGCATTTTTCTCTGTAATGGAAAGCGCATCAGCACCCAATTGCGCGTGCGTTTTCATGATCTCGAACTCTTCATCCGTGTGTTTACCAGGCTTCAGCAAAATGGCATCGGGAATACCGACTTTTCCAACGTCATGTAACGGGGCTGATTTGTAGAGAAGGTCGATGGTTTCATCGGACAAATACTCGGCGTATTTCGGGGTTTTACGCATCTGAATAGCGAGTGCTTTGACGTAGCACTGAGTACGAAGGATGTGCGCGCCTGTTTCGTTGTCTCTTACTTCCGCCAATGTAGAAAGACCAATGATGGTGGCATCTCGCGCTTTGTTGATTTCATCGTAGCTGGTTTGAAGGTCTTGAAGTAACACGTTGGTGTAGTAAGCGACAATGCCCAGTTCACCAGAATGATTGTTGGGGAGCAGTTGTGTGAAATCCCCCTTGCATGCGCTGGTCATCGAGTGAATTTGCTTTTGGAGTTGCTTGTGAATAAGTGCAATACCGTTTTGAGTGATGACGGCGATATATGCGAGCACAATAATTGACACGTAAGCGAATTCTTTGAGGATGCTGTCGATGTCTGAGATGGCGGGCTTGTGTTCGGTGTGTTCTACAAGCCAGAGCAGATCTTTAGTGACCACCAAACCTAAAAGCACGGTAACCATAATCACCAGCAGCATGGCACCAAACCCCACTTGTTTGGCGAGAGGTACAACCTTATTTGGCATTTCAATGGTTGTTTTCTGGGGGGCCTCATAGCGAACGCTTGCAATGGTGAGGTCAAGACTAATGACAATGCCGAGTAATAGGAAACCAAAGATGACTTTCAGGTTGCTGTCCAACGGGAAGTTATAAAGCGCGTTGTACCATCCCGCCAGGCAAATACCGGCTAAAGCAAAAATCCCCATGTTGGTTGTCATGTTCACCTCTTGGTGGGTGACAGCGCGTATGAGTTGTCTTGCGAAAAAAAGCAGAATGAACACTGTCGCAGTCTGGATAAAGAGCACAGCAGGGGGGAGCGTATCGAGAAAAGGGCAGACGCGTGCACCATATAGGGTGAAGACACAAACGGCGGCAACATAGTGGAGTATGCCGCGCGTCGGCTTAAGGCGGCTTTCGTTCTCTGCTAGCTCTTGCATCTCGACTCTTGCCTGTTAGTGAATGAGCGTCTCAGGATTAAGACCTTGGATGTTTTTAGTATATTTCAAAATTTCACAGGCGCTTGATTCCACACTGAAATGACGCTTGCGTGTCTATTTCTCCAGTAATGACCACACGATATTCAAAAGGAGAGTAACTGCCTGTTGCAGGTGCATTAGGTTGACTGAGTGCTTGCTTAGTTAATGAGCCAAACGCTTTAAAAGTAGGGGAAGATTGTTGACCCGTTACCGCCATGCCGAGTTTTGTACAAAGGGTAATGCCTTGCATGAGTGAAGCTTGCAACGTGGTTTCGCTCATTTGGTTTAACGTCAAAATGGCAGAGTAGTCTTGCTCGTCGAGATATATACCGCCGCTTTCTAAAATCTGCATTTCTCCGTTATCGGTTTTCGTCCAATCATTAGCAAAACCCAGTAAAGAAAGGTTCTGCTTGATGGCACTGTCTTCGGAGGATACGGCAAGGTTATCGGATGCATGCAATGTGAACGGTGATGCAACAAAGGAAAGCGCGAGAAGTTGAATTAACGTTTTCACTAGACCATCCCAACATATTCATAGACTGGTCTTTTAAAGTGTAGCTCTTGTTGCGAAAAATGAACTTTGTCACATTTTTGGTTTGATGTTCTTACTTTATTGTTTTTTCTGATGGCAATTTTTAACGGTGTGAATAGAGAAGAATGGGTGTCAGATTAAGTGAACTATATCAACATATCACATTGAAATAATGTCATCTTTTGCCTATACGTTATTAATGCGAAAACTATAACTTGATGCGTTTTCTCAACTAGAGCATGTAAATAATGCTGACATAATCCAACGCATCGATCGTGGCGACAAACACAGAGTGCCGACGATCTTGACTGTGCATTACCGGCGAGGGTGTTAAATGAATACGAATTCTACGCAAATGAAAAAGCCGCCGGCGAAACAAAAAGAACGCGTCGTAATGGGGCTTCAAGCCATGGATTTTATCCAGCATGGTACCGAAGCTTCGCTAGATATCGTTACGCCATTGGGACAACGACTGCACTTCAAAGCAAACTTTATCGGCTTTGACGACCAGCAACACATCTTCTTCACTATGCCGAAATTGTCCAAGGGGGAATACGAAGAATTCTTTATGGAAGGGTTCAACGTCGACATCGAAGGTATTTCGGAACAAGGGGAAGGGGCACTCATTAAGTTCAGAACCCGTATTGAGCATGTCATTTACCGACCCGTGCAACTTTTGGTCTTTCCTGTTCCGCAACAAGCGAAGCTGGTTCTGCTCAGAAACGAAATTCGCTACGAGTTGCGTTTGCCGGGCGATATTCAGTTAACAAACCGTAAATTGCGAGTGGTACTCACAGATGTTTCGTCTGGTGGCTGTGGTTTTAGCTTTGATGCTATTTCGCCAGAGTTCGATGTGGACCAACGCATCGTGCTTGAAGTGGTCAACAGTGCAAACGGCGACACCTATGCGTTAAGCGGTGCGATAAAGAACGGACGTAAAAAACGGGGTAAGCAAACGTACGGCATGGTATTTGACGACCCAGGCAAAGCAAACTGCCGACGCTTACTTTCAGTGCTTATTTACGACGGCACAAAATACGTATTCAAAAATCCAAGGAAAGAGGCGTAGTGCGCGTTTAAATCAGCTAGATTAGCGATTTGGACTGGTACTTCAATACACTCAGACTGACCTTGTTATTTACGCTGTCGGGACGGTCCCTAATAGAAGCAAAAAGCAATGACAGAACTCACCTCGGAAAGTGATTTCGTCACAGCAGCAGTCGTGGCAGCGGAGCTTTTTAAGGCAAGGGAAATTGCCAACAACATCTCACTCACTGCAAGTAATGCCAGAGCGCTGGCATTGCGTGCGGGGCAAGGCGCGGCAGGCTTTCGCGCTATCACAGATTTCATCGATATGCTGGCAGACAGCACGGTGAAGACCTCTGATATTATCAACCTCAAAGCAGTGACAGTCAGCGAATTAGCGACGAAGTTGGAACGTTTAGAACGTGCAATCGAGTATTACTCAAAAGCTGCTAAAGCTATTGAAGACGGTGAGCATGTTGAAAGCATCCTCAATCCCCTGCGAGACATGAAAGCGCATCACGCAAAAGTGACACGGCAATTTTACCGAGAAGTCGACAAACTTTCCGACCTGTTAGAAAGCCTCTCAAGAGAAATAAAAACCGCTTCTGTGCTTTCCGCGATGTCTCGTGTGGAAGCGTCTCAGTCTGGAAAAGAGTACGAAGATGGACTCAATGTTGTTGCAGACAATGTTTCTGATGCGGCAGAGAAAATTCAGCAACACATCATGGTCTCACGCTCGCTGTGTTTTGATCTTGCGGACGACGCTTACTGATTGAATCCACCTTAAGGAAGATGGATATGTTAACGCACGAACTCTTTTCATCGGACACCCACCAATGGTTCATGTTTGGTCGTGATGAATCCAAGCCAGAAAAGATCATTGATACCAACCAATATATGATTCGTTCTCCCGGCAACGCATTACTCATGGATCCGGGTGGTATTGAGATATTTTCCTCAATGCTTGCATCGGTGGTTAAGCAGGTGCCGATTAACCAGATAAAGCACATTTTTGCCTCACACCAAGACCCTGACATTATTTCATCGTTGGGCTTATGGGATTCCGCCCTTAACGGCACCAAGCTGCATGCGCCTTGGTTGTGGGAAGGGTTTATTCGCCACTTTGGTATGCAAAATATCGAATACGCCCCGATTGCCGATGAAGGCGGCTGCATTGTGTTAAACGGCGTAGAAATCCGTTTTATACCTGCGCATTACTTGCATGCCTCAGGGAATTTTCATGTTTATGACCCGGTTGCGAAGATCTTGATGAGTGGTGATGTCGGAGCAGCGTTAGAAGCGGAAGGTGCGCCGCTAGAGGTCGGCGACTTCGAAGAGCATATTCCGAAGATGAAAGGTTTCCATCAACGATGGATGCCAAGCAATGACGCCAAAAATGATTGGATTCGTCGAGCAAGACAACTTGATATTCAAATGATGTGCCCTCAGCACGGACGGATCTTTACCGGTGATAATGTGGGCAAATTCTTGGATTGGTTTGAACAATTAGATGTAGGTACGGCGATCCGTAAAGTGTAAGTAGGCTCGAAAAGTAACCAGAGCACTCTGGTTACTGTATTCGATGAAATGCGTCGCTGGGCCTTTTACTCTCTGAATACCAGAAGCAAGTTGAGCGCTTCACCAGGGTCGATTTCGTGTTCTGGGTTGTCATCAAAGAAACGAATAAAGCCTTCCAAGCGAGGATCGTCTTCTCTGAGATGATGAAACCCCATGCTCCAGTCTTTAAACTGACGCTCGATAATGGTTTTTCGCATCAGTTCGACCACACCATAGTGTCGATTGTCCTGACAGATGGACTTGAACAATGGGTCCAATATGTCTTCTTCGCCCTCAATGACTTGAATGAAGTCGCCATCTTTATAGAGCAACATGCCCGTTACGCCTGCGGCTTCATTTTTTTGTCGAATGGCACCGAGCATGGTTTCCAATTCGTCGTCCGAAAACGGATGTTCTGCGCTGCTGATGTACACAATCTGTTTTAAGTTATCGCTCATCTTTTACTCCGAAAACCACACCCGTTTGTGGAAAGGTTAAAAGCAAAACGTCTTTGAATTTAAGTATGTCTTAAATTTGATAATTTGCACGGGTTCAAAGCCTTACGATTAACCAAGCGCACAAATTAGTGATTCAGAAGGAAGGCGGAATGGGGTGTTTGCACCTTGCGGGGCATCAATCTTGGGGCTGACTCACATACAGCACGCGAGCATCAATGCCTTGCTCAACAAAGAAGTTGAGCCAACGGATTTGGTGATGTTGAAGTTTGTCCCCCGGACCTTTGATTTCAACAAAGCGGCACTTTCCGTCTTTTGTCATAAAGAGGTCAGGATGACCGCTCCGGTTGTTTTTCCTATCAAATAAAATGCGTTCAAAGCAGGCGATAAGCTGGTCATTCGATAGAGTATTCAGTGCAGCTGAAATTAGCGTTTTATCAACATAGTCCCAGTACACCCAATCGTTAGCCAGGCCATATTTTTGCTCATAAGTGTCTAGAACGAATGCCGTGTTTTCTCGAATATCGGCAAGTCGAGATTGGATAACATCTTCTCTACTTTCAATAAACTCCGGCAGGTACATGTCTTTCGGGCTTCTTTGAAAAGGGTTGAGAAACGCGCCGGATATTGGTGAGAAAATGATGTCCCAGAAAGCTAACCCGAACAGGGCATTCAACACCAGATTTTCGCAATACCACACTTGCCAACCTTGTTCGCGATAATAGTCGGCACTGATCATTTCGACGCGTTGAGTAAGCGTTAAGGCGACGCACTCTTCCTCGAATACGTTTTTAGTTTTTGCTGGGGCGTCTATGGCACCTTTCTTTGATAGTTGTCGCGCCAGTCTTTCTGCAATTTCCTTCTCTTCTTCGTTGTAAGGTGATGCCAGCATGTCAGCCACGTATCCAGCGGCTTTTTCAACGTCGTTTTGGCTCAACGCCATGCGTGCTAATCGTTCTTTTGCTGGCGGCAATGCACTGGTTACAAACAGGAACTCCGCAGCGTCGATATCGCCTAAACGCTCCAAGTCGCGAGCAACCGCGTTCACTAGCCTGTTGCGTTTGTATGCTAGCGGTGGCCAATCAAAAGGCTCAGGCAATCTGCAAACCAATTCTCTTACTTTCGCACGCTGTTTTGATTCAACCGTTTCCCAATATTCATCAGCAAGGTTTGAGAGGGCGAGCCAAGCGTCTATTTGGCTTCTTTCGTTAAACAGACGGTCTTTGATGTTAAGTGGAACCGTTTCGTAGTGGTAAATCCCTAAGTCGCTAACCACGAACTCACTCAGGTTTTGTCTGGAGTTGCCAAAGTACAGCAAGAGGAAAACGGGCAACACATCATGAGATACCTCAATGCATCGATAAGGCAACACAGGGCAAGAACCCGCATGTCTCATTATTTCATCGACAATCTCAGGTTTTTTCGCCGACGCTTTGAGTGGCAGTGAATCAAACAGTTGAAGCAATTCTGGTTTGGTGTGAATGGCTAATGCCACGTCTAAGGTTGGACTGCTCGTGACAGAGACTAAGCTTGAAGTGGCCAGTTCGTTTATTGCGGCATCGATGGAAGGGATTTCTGGATAGTTAAACTTGTCTTCGCGAAACCAATTGCCTTTGCGTGAAAGCATGCGAACCAATAAAAGCTGGGCGGGTTGAGCAAGAGCCTTAAAGGCGGCAATCCATTCACTTTCAGTTCGCGTGAGCAAGTCCGGATAACGAGACGAAACAGTATCCAAAATCGAATAAAAATTATCGAGATAGTAAAGCGGTGGAAGCGGATTGGTGACTGTTGCGTCTGTCATGAATGTCTTCAATCAATGAAACGAGCGTATTTGAGAATTATGACAGCACTCAAGGTGCTGCATCAATGATGATCATCTCAGGTGACATCAGAACAGTTGGATAGGAACACGGACAGTGAGAATACTTGCCATCTTATGGATTAGCTTGGCGTCTTTTACGTCTTGGGCATCAACAAACGCCATCAACAGTACCTTGCCGATTGAAGCGGCAGACTGCTTGATCGTGGATCATGACAACAATATTTTGATGATTGAAGAAGCACTGAGTGGGAAGCTTTCTATTCCTGGAGGCTCAATCATAGGAAAGGAAACACCGCAAGAAGCCGCAAAAAGAGAAACGCTAGAAGAAACAGGTTTGAACGTCGACGTCGGGGAAAAAATCGCGCAAACCTACAATTCCGCCGTTTATGCCTGCAAAGTGCTGGGGCTACCTGAATATTACGACGATGCCAATGGACAACGTCAGATCTACGCTTGGCATGCTCCCCATTTCGGTAAAGAAGTCACACGTGTCATGTTAATGCCTGACGATGGCGCGATGCGCGCGAAATACCGTTTCCCTGAGCACAAGTGGATGTTTGATAAGTGGGTAAAGTTTGTTGAACCCAGCCGATTTCGCCAGACACCCGATGCACACAGTGAACTGACCGCTTTCTACGATATACAGTTAGCGTGGTTGGAAAAGCTACGGGCAAAGACCTTCAATGGCGGCCTGTCATCTTTGCTTGGTAACGTTGTGGTGCTAACAGGCAGCATTATTACTCCGCTGTTTTTCCTGCTGATGTTACCTCTTGTTCGCACCTTGTTTGGCCATCGCGCATTGCTGATTTTCAGTGCAGGCATGCTAACCTTGGCGACCGTGACCTTGATGCTTTCCACTGTGATTCATGTGCCCAGACCGCTCTCTGTGGACCCGTATTTTACTTACCATGATGTATTGGGGTTTACCTTGCCCAGTTCTATGGTGGCACTGACTACGTTCACGTTTTCTTGCGCTTGGCTGTTTTGGGATGAGGACAAATATCCTAAAAAACGTCTCTGGGTAGCGGCTGTCGGCGTTGTTTTGGTCGGCGCATCCTCCTTGAAAGCACTTTTGCTGGGCGAGCATTACCCGTCAGATATGATCATCAGTATCTTGCTGGGTGTTTTGGCTGCATTCGCTCTTTTGAAAGTCAAAGATTGGCGTTTCGCAGACCGCTCGCGTGTACTGACATCTACGCGTTTTTGGGGCGGGGCTTTTGTCGTTGTGGCTGTTATCGGCAGCATCATCCACAAACCTCAGCTAATCTACCTGTCCGGCCTGACACTGGGTGCGTTTTGTGCCTTGATTTGGTTAAAAGTCTCTCCTGTCTATATTTCGCCTGTCCGTCGACGATACAAAATTGCCTTCTTTGCGATCGCAAGTGGCGGCATCTTTGCGTTGATGTACCTCGACAAGCACCTGACTGCAAACACCGCGATTAACGAGATCATTGTGCTATGGAACTGCATCGCGCTCTGGAGTATCTCTGTTTGGTTGCTGGTGGTCTTGCCAAGATTGTTTTATCGCTATGTAAAACGGTGAGAAGGAAGTAGAACGAGGAGGCGGGACTTATCGAGTCATTCGTTAACAGCCTCCTATTTTTCTTGAGAATCCAATGCTTTCGCTCGTTAAGTAATCGATTGCGCTTTGATGCCCGTCACACCTGATGTAAAGTGTTCATCATAAAAATAAATCTGTAGTTCGCCAAAAGCCGTAAGGATCAACGGCGACATTGAGGCATCAGGGAGCAAGATGTTACCAGCACTAAACCACCAATCTGTTGTTGACCCCATCGTAAGCCAATTTTTAGACGCACTGAAAAGCAAAGGTTTTAAAGGCGAGGTCGAAACCTTCTACGCTAGCCGACTTGCCGTCGCAACGGATAACTCTGTCTATCAAATGTTGCCGCAAGCTGTGGTGTTCCCGACGACGGTTGAGGACTTAACGCTGCTCGGTGAAGTCTGTAAAGATGATACGTATCAGAGCATTCGCTTTTCCGCTCGCGGTGGCGGCACAGGGACTAACGGTCAGTCTTTGACGCAACACATCGTTGTAGATATGTCCCGTCACATGCAGAAGATTTTGGAAATCAATCCTGAAGAGGGGTGGGTTCGCGTTCAGTCTGGTGTGGTAAAAGATGCGTTGAATGATGCATTGAGACCGCACGGCTTCTTCTTCTCTCCAGATTTATCGACCAGTAACCGCGCAACCGTTGGCGGCATGATCAACACAGATGCATCCGGCCAAGGCTCGCTGCGCTACGGTAAAACGTCTGATCACGTGCTGGCTTTGAAAGCGGTTCTAGCCGATGGTTCTGTGCTGGATACTGAGCCTCAGAACATGGTGGATCTCGACGCGATTTCGCCAACCACGTTTGCAGAAACAGCTCTAAAAGAAGTGTCCGCGATTTGTAAAAGCAAGCGTGCACAAATTGATGCCAAATTCCCACCGCTCAACCGTTTTCTAACGGGATACGACCTTAAAAATGCTTATCAGCCAGATGCAGATAAGTTCGATATTGCGCGTGTGCTCTGTGGCGCGGAAGGCTCATTGGCTTTCATCGCTGAAGCCAAGCTAAACATTACGCCGATTCCGAAGGCTCGCACACTGGTCAACGTGAAATACGACAGTTTCGATTCTGCGCTGCGCAGTGCGCCCGTCATGGTGGAGGCGAATGCGCTGTCGGTGGAAACGGTTGACTCACGCGTGTTGAATCTTGCGCGCGAGGATATCGTGTGGAATACGGTAAGCGATCTCCTTAAAGATGTGCCAGGCAAAGACATGCAAGGCATCAACATGGTGGAGTTTGCAGGCAATGATGAAACAGAAGTTACTGAACAAGTAGAAGCTCTTTGCAAACGTCTTGATGTGCTGGTCGAAGCAGGTGACAAAGGCGTTATCGGCTATCAGGTTTGTTCAGATCTTCCGTCTATCAACCGCATCTACAACATGCGCAAAAAAGCGGTAGGTCTGCTTGGTGCCGCAAAAGGTGCGGCGAAACCTATCGCGTTCGCTGAAGATACCTGTGTACCACCAGAAAACCTCGCGGACTTTATTGTCGAGTTCCGTGAACTGCTCGACAGCCACAAGCTGAACTACGGCATGTTTGGTCACGTAGATGCGGGTGTGCTTCACGTCCGTCCTGCTTTGGATATGTGCGATCCTGAGCAAGAGAAATTGATGAAAACCATTTCTGACCAAGTGGTTGCGCTAGTGGCGAAATACGGCGGCTTGATGTGGGGCGAGCACGGTAAAGGTTTCCGCTCTGAATACGGTCCAGAGTTCTTCGGCGATGAACTTTTTGCCGAGCTGAGAAAAGTCAAAGCCGCGTTCGACCCGGATAACCGCATGAACCCAGGCAAGATCTGTACGCCGCTAAACAGTGCTGACGAGTTGGTGAAAGTCGAAGACAAAAAGCGTGGAGAGTACGATCGCCAAATTCCAGTGACTATCCGTGACAGTTTCAAACAAGCGATGGAATGTAACGGCAATGGCTTGTGTTTTAACTACGACACCAGTTCGCCAATGTGTCCATCGATGAAGATCTCTTACGATCGCCGTCACTCGCCGAAGGGGCGTGCGGGGATCGTGCGTGAGTGGTTACGTCTGCTCGCAGAGCAGGGGATTGATCCTCTGGTGCTTGAAAAAGAGCTGATGGAGAAAACTCCAACGATTCGTCAGATCTTTGCGCGCTTTAAAAATACATGGTCAGCGAAAAAAGACGACTATGACTTTTCGCATGAAGTCATGGAAGCCATGAACGGCTGTTTGGCGTGTAAGGCCTGTGCGACCCAGTGTCCGATTAAAGTGGATGTGCCGAGCTTCCGCTCGCGCTTTATCAATCTCTACCACAGCCGTTATCAGCGACCAGCCAAAGATTATTTGGTGGCAAACATTGAATCCATGCTGCCTTGGATGGCGAAAGCTCCGGTTATCGTTAACGCTTTTATCGAGCCAAAGTGGGCGAGAAAAGCCACCCAGAAAGCCATTGGCTACGTGGATGCGCCAGCACTTTCAGTGCCGACACTCAAAGAATCGCTCGATGGTCACCATGCCACCAAATTTGATTTGGTTTGGTTGCAAGCTCTAAGTGAAGAAGAGCGCAGCCGCTACGTGCTGATTGTTCAAGACCCGTTTACCAGCTTTTACGAAGCAGATGTGGTGAAAGACTTCATTGCATTGATTGAAAAGCTGGGTAAAAAACCAATGCTGTTGCCGTTTAAGCCAAATGGTAAAGCGCAACACATTAAAGGCTTCTTGAAGAAGTTTGCGAAAACAGCGGCCTCTACGTCAGAGTTTTTGAACCAAGTTGCTGATTTGAACATCCCTATGGTGGGTGTAGATCCGGCTTTGGTGCTTTGTTACCGCGATGAATACAACGAGATACTGGGCGATAAGCGTGGCGATTTTGTTGTGAATACCGCACATGAGTGGCTGATGGAAGAAATCAAACACCAGCCAGCACGTGAGAAAAATGCTGATTCAGACGCATGGTTTTTGCTGGCGCACTGTACGGAAAAAACCAAGATGCCAAACGCAGAGTCGGAATGGGGCAAAATCTTTACCCATTTCGGTGCGAGCATGGAGGCGGTACCTGTCGGTTGTTGTGGCATGGCGGGCACATACGGACATGAATCTGACAAGCTTGAGAACTCTAAAGGCATCTACGGTTTAAGCTGGAAGCCTCGATTGGAATCATTGCCAATTTCCCGTTGTATGGCGACAGGCTACTCTTGTCGAAGCCAAGTGAAGCGCTTTGAACACCAGAAACTCTTCCACCCTGTGCAAATTCTTCTGAAGTTTGCCTAAGAAAATCAGCGTAATACAAAAGGAAGCGAGCGAGTCGCTTCCTTTTTTCTTTTAGACCGTGATGAAACAACCTGCGGCGCGTCTTAATTGTTAGGCGAGACAAAAAATATCGCCTGATAGTCTTACTCATATCTCAATACCAACAAGGAGCGGTCTCTATGAGTAAGCTTCAGCCGCATATTACGTTTCACGGATTGTGTAGAGAGGCGTTGAGTTTTTACAAACAGGCTTTTGACGGTGAAATCGTGACGCTGCAGACGTTCAACGATTCTCCTGTCGAGTTTCAGCAGCACATTCTCGATCGTGTCATGCATGCAGAGTTCGTATCGCGTGAGGTGTCATTTCTTGCCTCTGATGGGTCGATGACTCGCTCGCTCAAGGTTCAGGAGACGTTGCACTTCACGTTAGCTTTGACGATGAAAAAAGACAGAGTCAGGTGTTTGTCGCGCTCTCTGAACAAGGGCAAGTAGTAATGCCCTTGGATTACACATTTTGGAATGTTCGCTTTGGAATGCTGACTGATAAGTTTGGTATTCGCTGGATGATGAGCTGTCCGATGAAAGAGTAAATCTACGAGTATTCCCCCAAAAAGAAAAAAGCCCCGATTAACGGGGCTTTTGCTTTTATTCTTCGTTAGGACTCAACCAACGATAAACAGCACCAGCGATGAGAGCACCAATGATGGGGGCTACCCAGAACATCCAAAGCTGTCCGATAGCCCAGTCACCCACAATCAATGCGGGGCCTGTGCTTCGTGCTGGATTCACCGAGGTGTTGGTGACTGGAATACTGATAAGGTGGATCAGTGTCAGTGACAGACCAATTGCTAGGCCCGCAAAGCCAGGGTTAGCAAGGTGATGCGTTGCACCAAGGATGACGATAAGGAACATAAACGTCATCACCACTTCAGTGATAAAACCTGCCTGCATGCTATAGCCACCCGGCGAGTGTTCGCCATAGCCATTTGAGGCGAGTCCGCTTGCCGCGAGATCAAAGCCCGGCTGACCGCTTGCAATGATATACACGGTGAAGGCACCGAGAATAGCACCTGCAACTTGGGCGACAATGTAAGGCAGAAGCTCCCCTGTAGAGAAGCGACCACCTGCCAAAGGCCGATGGACACGGCAGGGTTGAGGTGACAACCGGAGATGTGTCCAATGGCGTAAGCCATGGTCAGTACCGTTAAACCAAAGGCGAAGGCGACACCCAGAAAACCAATGCCCAGCTCTGGAAAGCCTGCGGCAAACACTGCGCTGCCACAACCACCAAGCACTAACCAAAAGGTGCCGATAAATTCTGCTGTTAGCTTTTTCAACATAACAATTTCTTCCTTTTATAGTTTTAATCCAGAAGCCTGTTTTAATGCCGTGTGAGCTATGCTCACGATAACGCGGACTACCATCAAACATAAGCCTTTGCTTTTAGGGTAGGTAATCCTTCCACAGGCCGCCAAACGTAGTTAAGACTGGGAGTAAATGCTATGTGTCACATTGCAGTTGGATTGCGCTTTAGTCGCGTATAGGCTCGCGATGTGATACCGTTTAATAATCAATGCGTTGCTTGGTTAGGAGAGGATGATGGTAAAGATTGCAGTGATCGTGGCACTCATCGTTCTAGGATTTCTAGCGGCTAAGTTCCTTGATGAGAAATCACAGAAGAAAGTGGTAGTAGGAATGGGTGTGGTTGCTGGCATTGCGTTTCTGGTGCTGGTCGTCTCTGAGCTTTTGCGTTAGCTGACACTTATCTCTGGAAGCCAGAACAGGCAATAAAAAAGCGAACCGTTTGGTTCGCTTTTTCGTTTTCTTAGCGTGCGGCTGGTCGGTTACGACTGCCAGATGGACGTTTTTTGCCTCCGCCCATTGGTTTGCTTCCACCCATCGGCTTATTGCCGCCGTTGGAAGTTTTTGGCTTACCGCCCTTGTTCATTGCTGGTTTGCCTTTGCCATTGGTGTTCGCAGACCCATTTCCAGACGGCTTGCCGTTTTTGCTGCGTTGTTGCGGCTTACGGATATCCGGTTGGTTAGGGTGCTTGGTAGCAAAGCGTTTTGCACCGTGACGGCTTGAACCACGACGCTGTGCTTGTGTCATCATTTCTTCTTCGCTGCCTTCGCGCGGTACCAAACAACCAGGACGATCGCCAATCAGGTGGCGTTTACCCATGTCAGTCAACGCTTCACGCAGTAACGGCCAGTTTGCTGGATCGTGGTAGCGAAGGAATGCTTTGTGCAGACGACGCTGACGTTCACCTTTCGCAACAAACAGGTCTTCACGCTTCTTGTATTTAACGCGCTTAAGCGGGTTCGTTTCAGCGTGATACATCGCGGTCGCGTTACACATTGGCGATGGGTAGAAGTTCTGTACCTGATCACAACGGAAGTCGTTTTCTTTCAACCACAGAGCCAGATTCATCATGTCTTCATCGGTACAACCTGGGTGTGCTGCGATGAAGTAAGGGATCAGGTACTGCTTCTTACCGGCTTCTTTCGAGTATTTCTCAAACAGCTCTTTAAAGCGGTGGTACGTGCCCATACCCGGCTTCATCATCAGATCCAGCGTACCTTTTTCGGTATGCTCTGGTGCGATCTTCAAATAGCCACCTACGTGGTGAGTCACCAACTCTTTGACGTATTCTGGTGATTCGATCGCCAGATCGTAACGCACGCCAGATGCGATAACGACTTTCTTCACACCTTGCATACCGCGAACTTCACGATACAAATCAATCGTATGTTCGTGGTTGGTGTTCAGCTTTTCACAGATTTTCGGGAACACACAAGAAGGGCGACGACAGTTCTTTTCTGCACGCGGATCTGAACAGCCCAGACGGTACATGTTTGCCGTTGGACCGCCCAAGTCTGAAATAACGCCCGTAAAGCCCGGCACTTTCTCTTTGATTTCTTTAATTTCGCTCAGGATAGATTCCTGAGAACGGTTCTGGATGATACGACCTTCATGCTCTGTGATAGAACAGAAAGAACAACCACCAAAACAACCACGCATGATGTTGACCGAGGTCTTGATCATTTCATACGCAGGAATTTTTGCATCGCCGTAACGAGGGTGCGGTACACGTGCAAATGGGAGACCAAACACGTAGTCCATCTCTTCTGTTGTGAGTGGAATAGGCGGTGTGTTGACCCATAGTTCACGCTCGCCGTGTTTTTGAATCAACGCACGTGCCGAATACGGGTTGGTTTCCAAGTGCATGACGCGGCTAGCGTGCGCATAAAGAATGCGGTCGTTTACCAACTTTTCGAAAGAAGGGATACGCACATAGCTGTTTTCTGCGTCATGGCGAGACGGGTGAACCATCACAGGTTTTGCCGCTTTCTCTTCTTTGCTGGTTGCACATGCAGATTCTGTCGCGTAAGGGTTCGGCATTGCCATGGCTTTGCCTGGTTTATCAATACGCGAACTGTCGATCTCTGTCATTTCTTCCGGTGCACTTTTCAGCATGACAGCTGTGCCCGGAATACGCGTCATGGTGCTAACACTTTCACCACGAGAAAGGCGATGAGCAACGTCAATCAGCGCACGCTCAGCGTTACCAAACAACAAAATGTCAGCTTTGGCATCGCAAAGCACTGAACGACGTACTTTGTCTGACCAGTAATCGTAATGCGCGAGACGACGAAGGCTAGCTTCAATGCCGCCCAGTACAATCGGCGTTTCTTTGTATGCTTCACGACAACGTTGGGAGTACAACAACACGGCGCGATCTGGGCGTTTGCCGCCTTCGTTGCCAGGTGTGTATGCGTCATCGTGACGTGGTTTTCTGTCAGCGGTGTAGCGGTTGATCATGGAGTCCATGTTACCCGCGGTCACGCCGAAAAAGAGGTTAGGTTGGCCGAGTGCCATAAATGCACTTTTATCTTGCCAATCTGGCTGAGCGATAATACCGACGCGGAAACCTTGCGCTTCCAGTACACGACCGATGACCGCCATACCAAAGCTTGGGTGATCGACATATGCGTCGCCAGTGACAATGATGATGTCACAGCTATCCCAACCGAGTTGGTCCATCTCTTCTCTGCTGGTCGGCAGGAACGGAGCGGTACCGTAGCACTCAGCCCAGTATGGTTGGTATTCGTTTATTGGAGTAACAGAATTGCGCATTTTTTAACCTCTTTCTCGCAAGGCGGCAATTATAGCGGCTTGAGCAAGCGAGAGCCAGAAGGATTAAACCCGCAATTTTACAAGGTTTTTAACAGAGAGGTGCCGCATTTCATTGAAATGCGGCATTTTTACTTAGAATCGGTAGGTTACACCCAAAGAAAGTAGGTATTGGCTTTCGTTATAAAAATCGATATTCGAGTCGATATGGCTGTAACCAGCGAGTGAAACAAGCGATAGTGGATGGATCTCGAATAAATGTGCGTATTCATACGCCAAGAAAGCACTGTATTCTCTGTCTGTACGTTCAATGCCAAACGCCGGGTTAACCGCATCGTAGCCGCGGTAGTTGAAGCTACCTGTTAATACGATTTTGTTTCTACCCAAGAAACTGAAGTAAGTGAGCTCACCGCCGTACGTTTGGTGGGACATTGCATCACCATCCGCATCGTGCTTGAGGTACACAAACGCTGGTGTCACACCCAATCCCGCACCTAAAAACTGACGATAGCTGAGTTTGGTGTAGAAGCTGTCACCTTCACGATCGAGAGTTTCTTGCTGCTGGCTCGTCAAACCGAGGCTTGAGCCACTTTGCTCGTTGTCGAATTCCGTTTGTGCGTAAGCCATGTCCAGCGCAAACGGAGAGCCACTAATACGGCTGAACTGCAATCGGTAAGCATTACCTGTCTTTTCGGTTTCAGTTCGCGGAGAACCAGTAAGGAAAGGGTCTGCCCACACATCCTCTGCTAAGAGTGTTGGTAAGTATGACAGGGATACTTGGGTACCTGACGCCAATTCTTGTTTGTAGCCGACTTCCAACGCGACGATACCGATCGCAATATCTTCACGCGATGTACCTGCGAAGATTTGCTTATCGAGGTTTTGGCCAAAGGTGAATTTCAAGCTGCCCAGTGGCCCGAAAATCGCATCGGTCTCGCGATTTCCCTCACTGTTCAGGGTTCCAGACTTGGTTTCGCTGGCATTGGTGGACAAGTTGGAATCTGTCGAGGCGACACCTCCCAGCACAGAAATTTCACCGGATAAACCACCTCTCTCAGCGAGGCCAGCAGAAGCGCAAAAGGGAAGGAGGGCCAAGCATGTGATAATGCCATTCTTATTCATTATGTTTCCATCCGTAGAATGTTCGCCATAAAGCGATGTTTTATCTAATTAATAACCCTATCCTAACAAGTAACTTTTAAAATCAACAGATATGAAATCGGTATCTTGCATACAATTGACATTCAGCAATTTTCAATCGATGAAATGAGGTTGACGAGATACTCAATCTTCACGTTTGAGAGCTGGCGATAGTCAAAATAAGGACAAACCAGAATAGGTTTTGTCGGGTGTCTGGCGAATTCCTGATTCATCCAAACGCATTGTTCGGCAATGCCAGAGTGCATTGCATGTGTTCTTCCTGCAATGATATGAATTGTGCCTTGTTTATCGGTTTGGTCGATAGCTATGTTGCTGAAATGAATGGCAAAGTCCGAATGGGTTTGCAGTAATGCTTCGTCACGAAATGCCTGCCAACTGGTGTAACCCGAAGGGAACCATCTAGAGGTTGAATCAAGTGCGAACAAAAGCTTGGCGTATACATTAAACACTTTACGCCAACCATTACCGCCCAAATCTCCCAATGCCTTAATATCCCCATTCTTCAATGGCGTCACAGAGCCGAAGTCAGGCTCGACCCCTGTGAGCTCGGCAAGGGGAGCGGGTTTCTCTACATACACATTGAACGTGGCATTCGGGTTGCCGATTGAAAACGTGTTCACTAAATGTCCTATTTGTTGCGTTGCACAAAATCGATAAAGGCTCGGTCGGCGAGAGAGAGATAGCCTTGCTTACGCCATGCCATAGCAATATCTAACGTTACAGGTTCTTCAAAGGGTATGGCTACCAATCCGGGTTCATGTTCGGTAACCAACTCCAAAAGAGCGGTAATGGCGAAACCGTGTCTGACAATGTTCAAAATCATCGCAAGTAAGTTGGTTTCAAAGGATAGGTGTGGTTCGATGTTGTGTTCTGCGCAGATCCGATCGATAAACTCGCGGTGGAAGTACCCTTTTTTAAACATCACCAATTCTTCGTCGAAAAACGCACGAAAGCTGATGGACTTGTTCTCTGCCAAGGGGTGGTCTTGAGACGTCACAGCGACCATCTGTGACGTGATAAGGTGCCGCGTTTCAAGTGCTGATGGCACATCCCGATTGTGGATAACGCCGATGTCGAGTTCGCCATCTAACAACATTTGCCGAATAGATTGGGTACCCGCTTCCACCACGATGAGTTTTAGATCAGGGTATTGAGATTTAAAACCCATCAATATGGAGGGAAAGAAGTAGGAACCGAGCATGCCAGGAACGCCGACGCGTACTTCACCTTTTTGCAATCCTCGTAACTCTGCCATGGCCATGTTGGCATCCTCGACCTGCTGGAGAATGCGCTGCGCATGCACTTGCAGGACTTCGCCTTCGTGGGTGAGGTGAACTTGTTTTTCATTGCGGTCAAAAAGGGGTAAGCCCACGCTACTTTCAAGCTTTTTAATGGCAACACTCAGAGCGGGTTGTGCGATGTGAAGGAGCTTGGCGGCCTTTGTGAAATTGCGCTGTTCAGCAACAGCCAAAAAATAGCGAAGTTGACGTAAATCCATGAGAAGCATTCCTTTCAACTAGATCAAAAAGATCTCGAAGCGATAAAATTAATATACTTCTTTTATCAAAGAACGGCTGTTACTTTTTAATTATTCCCCGATCTTATTGAGCAGTAAGAGAATGATTGAATTAAGTACACCAGAATATCGACGAGCCGCATTTGCCTTAGCGTTTGGCTCGTTTTTGGTGTTTTGCAATCTCTATCTGTTCCAGCCCATGCTGCCCATCTTTGCCGAGAGCTACAGTGTGTCAGCAACCAAAGTGAATTGGTTGTTGGCTGCGTCTACCTTGGGCTTGTCCGTGAGTATGCTGCCTTGGGCATTATTGTCGGAACGCTTTGGTCGCCGTCCAGTGATTACTGTTAGTCTGATCATGATGCCCCTTGTTGGCTTTCTCTCCCTGTTTTTGTCCTCCTTTTGGGGATTAGTTGCCCTTCGTGGGCTGATGGGGATTGCACTTGCAGGGTTTGTGGCTGTTGCTGTGGCATACATGGCTGATGAATTCAGCCCAACCGCGCTGGTCGTTGCTGTTGGTGGTTACATCAGCGCGAACTCCTTGGGCGGCATAGTCGGGCGCTTGTCTGGCGGTTTCATGTCGGAATTTATCGGATGGCATGGTGCTGTCATAGCAATGGCTATTTTTACCACAATCGGCGGCGCATTCGTCTACATGCTTTTACCAAAACAACAGCACTTCAAACCCACCAAGACGTCTTTGTTCAACCAAACTAAATCGATTGTGACGCACCTTCGAACACCTGTTCTATGGGTGGCGATGGTGATTGGCGGCCTTAACTTTGCCCTGTTTGTAAACATCTATTCCGTAACGACGTTTAGATTGCTCGAAGCACCGTTCTATCTGCCTGTAAGCATCGCGTCTGCTATTTTCATTTGTTATTTAGCAGGCACATTTTCATCGCGCTTGAGTGGTCGTTGGGCGAATCGCTATTCACCGATATCTGGCATGTATCTCGGTACCAGCATCACTTTACTCGGTGTACTGGTGTCAGCAATTGAATCTGAAATGACGGTCGTTTTGGGGCTTTTGATTGTCAGCGGAGGGGCATTCTTTACCCATTCTCTGGCCTACGGCTGGGTAAGCCGAAAAGCCAAACAAGCGAAAGCGGCGGCAACTGCACTTTACCTTGTTCACTATTACATCGGTGGCAGTCTTGGTGGGTTCTACTTAATCGGCTGTTGGGAACACGGTGGTTGGACAGCGGTAACCATGGGAGCGGTAACGCTCGGTATTTTGACCTTTTTTCTTATTCATTTGCTCAACGTCAAAAACAAAGTTGATATTGCCGCTGAGCAAAACATTCGTATCTAGTTAGCAAACTCAAGCCACGGACGTTTGCTGTTTTCGTCCACACATTTGTCGCACTCTTCATAATCACGGCTGCAATCGCGGCCGTTATTTTTTGCGTGATAAAGGGCCAAGTCCGCTTTTTCGAGCAGTGATGAGAAGTTATCGTCTTTCGACAAACTGGTACTGATGCCAATGGATGTGGTTACCTCAATCGGCTTCGCGAGTCCTTCTAATCTCACTTCAAGTTCCCGCACATTTTCCATAATACGTTCAGCAACCATTCGCGCTTGTTCCGCGCTGCATTTAGGTAAGAACAAAATAAATTCTTCGCCGCCATAGCGACCAAAAATATCGGATTTTCGGAGGGCGGATTGGACGGCGGTGGTGAACGCCTTTAACACCATGTCTCCCGCAAAGTGACCGTATCTGTCATTTACGCGTTTAAATCGGTCCAAATCCATTAGCAGGACAGAATAAGGGCGCGACTTCGTTCGGGTGTTTTCAAAATCACGTTTAGCCAGTGTGAGGAGCATTCGACGGTTATAGACACCCGTGAGAGGGTCTAAGGTCGCATGTCGATACAAACGCATCATCATATGAAGCTTTGAGGTTTGCGCCCAAATAACAATGATGCCAATGACAGTTTGAATCCAGTACAGCGCAAATGTATCCAATGTCAGCAATGCGCCGCTTTGAATATCGACATAAACCTGAGTCAGCGCGGTGGCAATCATGAGATTCACCGACTCACGAATCGTCAGCGGAAATATGGTCAGCATGACGATTTGAACAAAGGGCAAGAGGGTATAGCAATATGTGATGTTATGAATGGAATGCGGGTAGCCCAATACATGGTTAGCGGCCAAATAAAATACGTTCATGCAAAGAACAATCGCCGCGAGGGCAATTCGGCATGCTCTGAGCGAGTTGTGACTCCGCAGGCCTCTGACTATCGCCATCAGGCTAGCGATCAGTGCCAAACGCAGTAGGAAAAGGGTGTCGCTAGGCGCGTCAACAAAAAGGAGATCAACAGGTGTCCAAGCCAACAACAGCAGAGACCAGGTGTAGCAGAGCGCAATAATGCGGGATCGTAAATACGTCGCTCGAGTCGCACTGAAGCTTGCGGCATGTCGTTTAGCACTCCAAAGCTCTTTGGCTGAAACAATGAAGCGTCGAACGGAAAACTCCATGTAATCCCTTATTCCGGTGTGATTGGATGTCAGTAAATGGTTAGGCTTCGAATATATTTTCTGTGATTTTTTGGAGGCATATCGCCAAGATATAAAAACAGTTACATATAAATTGCTTTGAGCGCAAAAGTAACATTTAAATCTGTGAGGCTATCAGCGTTGTTGCACGTAAATTGCACAAATTTACTTTCAGGATCTCTTTAAGTCAGTTTTGTTACAGGAAAAGCATCGAAACGTCTTCGATATCTCTATGAACCATGCATCTTTAATGAGTTTCGGTATAATTGCGTGACACAAATTTTTGGGTAGCAATATGATTGATGTGTTTAGCTCGGTGGTGTTATCGGGCGTATTAGGTGCGCAGTTGGTTCTCACCTTGGTGTTGTTGAAAGGTGATATTTGCCCGGGACAACGCGGCCGCTTACATAAAGTGTTTTGGTTTCTGGTAGCAGGGTGGGGTGTGATCACACCAATTTACCCCTTTGCGGCATTGCCTTTTATCTCTCTGGGTATCTTTTCGCTTCGTTCTAAAACGGGTAAGACGAAACTGTCAGGACCTATCCCTGTATTGCACCTTTCGAATGCATTTGGCGTTTTGGCGCTGGTTGTCGCAATGGCGCAATCGGGTCTTGCACTGTCATTGCTGATGGTGTTGCAAGTTGTATTGGTTGGTGCTGCAACTGCGCATGTGTTGCTTATTCGCGCGCGTTCTCGTTTGCAGGCATTTCATCGCATTTTACCCGTGGCGGGTTTGGTTTCTGCCATGTTGATGGCGGCTGTGCTTGCGGTATTTGGTTCAGCAAATGTTACTGGAGCGGTGATTCAATACATCGTGGGTTGTATGGGGCTTGTCTTGGTAGGTACCTTGATTTGGGCATCACATCTGTTCAGACAAGCTGCCCCAAGCCTTTTGCAAGTTATGGCGGCATTTGCTTGTATCTTTGGCGCTTCATCTGTGGCAATTGCTTCTATGACGGCGATTTGACAGCGATTGTCAAAAGGATGAAACAGGGCACATAAAGTGCCCTTTTTTGTGTCTGGGTCACAGTCGTTCTTGGTAAGAAGTCTAAACTGGTTTTAGGTCTGACAGATAGGAGTGATGTGTATGGAAATCCACAATCTTGAGCACCTAGATAACGCCATTGTTTATGGCATCGTCAATGAAAGATTGCGCCTTGAGTGCGCGAGCCTTGACGAATTCTTACTGCAATTTGGCTTGGATCACCAAACATTCCAACACAAGCTGGATGAAATGGGCTGCTACTACGACCCTCTGGTGAATCAGCTCAGACAAAAGTGATTTAACCCAACGCTATATCTATGCAAAGCCCAAAAGCTGGGCGTGGCAACTCATGCATAAAAGAGCACACGTCGCTCTAAGGTATGTTTGCCGAGAAAGCTCACTTTGCCACATTTGACGCACTTTCCTTTCACTTCATGGCGGTGCGTCAAGTACCTTTCATAGCAAGCCCTGCGCTGTCTATAAAACCCCTCTGTTTCATGACAATGCTTACATTTTGTGTTCGAAAATATAATCACAACAGCTATCCTGCACGAGGAACACACCTTCCTTGGTGTGCTCATGAATAAAAGTTGTGGCATTTTAATGACTTGTTCAAATAATGCTCAAATCAATATTTGTGATCTTGATCGCCTTGGCTTTCTGCAAACAGTGAATTGCCAAGATAAGTTCTTCGTCAGCATCACTAAATAGACATGACATTATTGTGGTTTATGAAAATGCTCTCGGTATTTTCATCTTTATAACGTGCTATACCTTTTTTATTCCTTCCAAATGCGCATGAGATTGGGCGCGAGCGGTTGCAAAAAATGCCTGCAAATAAGGGCGTTTTGATTCTTGTGCGCGCACCGCCGCGTAAAGTCTTCTCCAAAGCCCTTCACCAAGAGGGCGGTCAACAACCAAACCTTGTCGAGAGAACTCACTAATTGCCCAGTTTGGTAGAGCCGCGACGCCCAAGCCTGCCGTGACCATCTGAATGAGCATCAGGGTATTGTCTGCGGTTTTTATGTTGGCGGGCTCAATATCTGCGGGTTGAAGGAAATGTTTGATGATGTCCATTCTCTGTTTTTGAACTGGTAGGTGAGCAAGGTCTCTCCCGCTAAATCTTCCGGCGATATGACCTTTTTACTTGCGAGAGGATGCGTGTCAGCCAGTACCAGACGCATTTCAAAATCGAACAGTGCTTCATAGTGCACTTCACTTCTCGGCAAGATGTCAGAGGTGATCACCAAGTCCAGTTCACCGCCTGCCAGCGCAGGAAGAGGTTCAAAACCGAAACCGGAAGAGAAGTCCAACGTGACGAGTGGCCAACTCAATTTATATTCCTTCAATGCGGGCATCAGCCATTGAAAGCATGAGTGGCACTCTATGGCCATGTGAAGCCTTCCTTGCGCATCTTCTTTCAATGCAGAGAGTTCCGCTTCCGTTTTGGCTAGGCGTGGCAACACATCGTCGGCCAACGACAACAAGACATTGCCTTCAGCAGTAAATCGGACGGGTCGCGTTTTACGAAGAAACAACGGAGAGCCGATTCTTTGCTCTAAGTCTTTGAGCTGATGGGATAACGCTGATTGCGTTAAGCACAGTTGGGTTGCTGTTGCTGTTAAAGACCCTGTGTCCCTTAGTACCGCCAATGTGCGTAGGTGCTTCACCTCAATCATGAAAATTCCTCAACATCCGTTTGAGTTATTTGAGTTTGTTTTATGAACTCTAATCAATCATCTTGGACATGTAAACATCTGGACGGCTAAATTTGGAGGGGAAGCATGGCCACTACACATATTTTGGGATACCCACGTATTGGTAATAAACGGGAACTGAAGTTTGCACTCGAACAATATTGGCAGGGTGATTTAAGCCAACAAGGTTTGTTGGATGTCGGTGCAACCATTCGTCATCACAACTGGAATGTACAAGCTGACGCCGGTCTGTCGTTTGTAACCGTTGGTGACTTTGCTTGGTATGACCAAGTGCTTCAAACCAGCTTAACCTTGGGTCATATTCCCAAGCGTCACCGCAGCGGACATCCGGATTTAGATACCTTGTTCCGCATTGCGCGTGGTAAAGCACCCACTGGTTGCGCTTGTGCCGCATCGGACATGACTAAGTGGTTTAACACGAACTACCACTACATTGTTCCTGAGTTTTCAAAGGACGACGAGTTTAAGCTCTGTTGGAATCAGCTTTTTGAAGAAGTGAACGAGGCGCAGAAAGCGGGACACAAAGTGAAACCTGTTCTTCTTGGCCCTATCTCTTACCTCTATCTGGGTAAAGAAAAAGAAGCAGGATTTAGCCGCTTGGATCTTCTTCCTCGCCTCCTCTCTGTCTATCAGAAGATCCTCGGTAAGCTGAAAGCTCAAGGTGTGGAATGGGTACAAATTGACGAGCCTATTTTGGCGTTGGAATTGGCTCCTGAGTGGCGCAATGCATACAAACTGGCTTATCAAGTGATTGGCGGTGATGTGAAGCTGTTGCTAACGACCTACTTCGAGTCTGTTGAACATCAACTGGATGTGATTACCGGTTTAAACGTTAATGGTCTTCATGTCGACCTCAGTGCTGGCCCGGAACAACTGGGTGCCGTGGTTGAAGCCATTCCGTCTGATTGGACATTGTCACTGGGTGTGATCAACGGTCGAAATGTCTGGAAATCAAACTTGGGCAAATGGGTGAGTGAACTCGGTGATGTCGCGTCGAAGTTCGGTGACCGACTCTGGGTTTCTAGCAGCTGTTCATTGCTGCATACGCCAGTGGACCTCGATTTAGAAACGTCGCTTGATGAAGAAGTGAAGTCATGGTTGGCATTTGCCAAGCAGAAAGTCAGCGAAGTTGTTCTGCTTTCTGATGCTCTCTCGGGTAAAGAATCTGCTGTGGAAAGCGCCAAAGTCTACAGCGAGGCTGTGTTGGCAAGAGCATCAAGCTCGCGTGTTAACAAGCCTGAAGTGCAAGCTCGCCAGAATGCGATTACTGATGCGCTCGCAGAACGTGATGCGCCATATGCATCGCGTGCAGAAGCACAACAGGCTTCACTGTCTCTGCCAGTGTTTCCAACCACAACCATTGGCTCATTCCCACAAACGGGAGAGATCCGCCAGCAACGTCGCGCACTGAAATCAGGTGAGCTTTCAGAGGTCGATTATGTGTCGGCGATGCAAGAACACATCAAAGATGCTATCGAGCGTCAGGAGAAGCTGGGTCTGGATGTTTTGGTTCACGGTGAGCCAGAGCGAAATGACATGGTGGAATACTTTGCTGAGAACCTCGATGGATTTGCTGTCTCACGTTTCGGTTGGGTACAAAGTTACGGCAGCCGTTGTGTGAAACCGGCCATCATCACAGGTGATATTTCCAGAGAGGCACCGATTACTGTGGGTTGGGCAACCTATGCACAAAGTCTGTCTGACAAGCCAGTAAAAGGTATGCTAACTGGGCCTGTGACCATCTTAGGTTGGACATTCCCACGTGAAGATTTGTCGCGAAAAGACATTGCGGAGCAAATTGCGCTGGCGTTGCGTGATGAAGTGGCAGATCTGCAAGAGGCTGGTATTAAGGTCATTCAAATCGATGAGCCTGCTATTCGCGAAGGTATGCCATTGAAAGCGAGTGAGTGGAAAACCTATCTCGATTGGGCCGTACGTGCGTTTAAGGTGTCAGCAGCAAGTGCGAAACCAGAAACACAAATCCACACCCATATGTGTTACAGCGAATTCAATGACATTATCGATTCAGTGGCGGCACTGGATGCCGATGTCATTACCATTGAAACGTCTCGTTCGGACATGGAATTGCTGCAAGCGTTTGAAGAGTTTTCATACCCGAACGAAATCGGTCCGGGTGTGTACGACATCCATTCTCCTAACATTCCAAGTGTAGAAAGCATTGTTGGTTTGCTGGAGAAGGCGCGTAAGACCATCCCTGATGAGCGTCTTTGGGTTAACCCGGATTGTGGCTTGAAAACCCGCTCCTGGGTAGAGGTTGAAGCCGCACTGACCAGTCTGGTAGACGCAGCGAAAACACTGCGAGAAACCGTTAACTAAAACGCCAAATTCGGTACATTCCGGTTAGAAACCAAGGCCTTTGCAACTCACTGAGAGGATTGCTCTAAGTGACTGCAAAGGTCTGTTTTCTGGCGGTATCTCAAAATATGTCCAACAATTAGTTAACATATTTTGAAGGTGTAGTTTGATGGCAAGACGCGTTTTATATTCAACGATTGTAACAGTTCTCGTCGGGCTGTTTTTTTCGTTCCTTGCCGCCGTCTCTCTATATCAGTCAGAAAAACAATCAGTTGCGCACGAAGTTCAAAAAGACGTGGAGAACGCGGCACTGTCTCTCGGTAGAGAATTGAACATTGCGATTGAGCTTCTCTATGCCCTTCGAAACCAACTCACTGCCAGCGATGAAGTCAATGAAGAAACTTTCGTGACATTCGCTGAAAGCATCATGGACAGACACCCCAACATTCGCTCAATGGAATGGGCGGAAGTGGTTGATAGTCGTGATCGAGACTTATATGAAGCAGAAGCGGCACTTGAGTTTGCGTTGTTTGAAATCGTTGAACTTAGTGACACCGGCGACCTTGTGAAAGCGCAAAACCGTGCGCGCTACTTTCCTGTCAAATACATCACGCCATATGAAGACAATCAAAACGTCTTAGGTTTTGACTTGGCTTCTCGTGCGACGATGAAGGGTGCATTGGAAATGAGCTGGTATCGCGGTGTGCCAATTGCGACACCAGCGATACGTCTGAAAAGGGAATACGAGGACTTAAGCGGTTTTCTGATGTTGTTGCCTGTCTTCCATGGTGAGCCTGAAACGGATGCGGACAGAGAAGATGCGTTGCGAGGCTTTCTGCTGGCACTTTTCGACGTTAAAGATATTTTCCAGCTTGCGATTAACAATACGGTGAAAGAGTCCATTAATCTGTCGTTGCTGGACATGGGCTGAATGCCAACAATCAGGTGATTTACCAAAGTACGGTGGATTTGTCTGAGCCGCCCAACATGATGTTGTCATACACCTCTGAGCCTATTTATTTCGCAGGCAGAGAGTGGGTGTTACAAGGTGCGCCGTCAGCGGACTATGTAAATAGCCGCATGAGCATTTTCCCTCACATGATTTTCTTTGTTGGCGTGGTGATTTTTACGCTACTTGCTTATCTCATATACATCCTTCAGCACCGCGCGCTGAGCGTGCAAAAACGTGTTGATGCAAAAACCCGAGAGCTTCGAGAAGCCAACAAAAAATTGGAGAAGATGTCGAAGAGCGACGGTTTGACAGGGTACTACAACCGAGATTATTTCGAGATGAGTGTGCAGAGTGAAGTGGGCAGAGCACACCGCGATCGAATTCCTATCAGTCTACTCATTGTCGAGATCGACAATATGTCTCGTTACAACGCGAAACATGGGCGCGTGGCGGGTGACAAGATCATCAGGCTGGTGGGGCAAGCGGTCGGAGACACGCTGAAAAGGCCAAGTGATTTACTCGCGAGATACGGCGGTGAAACCTTCGCGATTCTACTGCCAAATACACGTGATGGTGCGCCAATGGCAGATATCTGCATTAAGCCGTTCAAGCCTTGAAATTGCCGTTTGATAAAGAGGCAGGTGGCAACATGATTTCCATCAGCGTGGGCGGCGTGACGGTCTCGAACAGTGAAAATGTCGATGCTTCTAAGCTGATTGCTTACGCGGAAATTGCGCTGAGTAAGGCGATTGCGCTGGGGCGTAACCAAGCAAATTGGATTTATGCGCCAGAAAAAAATCAGCCTCAAGAAAGAGGCTGATTTAGAAAACAAGAGGGAGGGTTACTTAGTTAACCCAATCACGCAGTTGGAAGCTCAGCGTGTGTTCGCCGTTTTGCAGTTCCAGCGTTTGTTTCTCCAGCGTCACTTCGCTCCAGTTACCCAGAACGTTAGTCATTACGCCTTCCACAGCCATTGCTGGCTCTGGACACGCCATCATGGTCGTTGCCATGTTGTCGATGCGGAACTGGCCGTCTTTCAGCTCAGCTTGACCAAAGTAACGGTTACAACCCGCGTGACCATTCGCAGTGAATGATTCGCCGATTTCCAAATTAGGTGCAGCAAAGCCTTCTGGTAGGTTCAGCGGTTGACCATCAATGCTAACCAGCGTCCAGTTATGGTGTTGCATGTTAGCTTGAGACACTTCCATTGAGTCACCCATTAGAGACGAGCCGGTTGAACAGCCTGCCAGAATTGCTGGAGCGACCAGCATTGCGATTGCCATCTTTTTCATCTTGTACTCCAGATTTATGAGTCGGTCGACACACATTTCAGTTTGTAGGAATGCACCGAATACTGTGGCCGATATCTAAATGACATTGTAGTTGAGGATGGGTTCCCTAGCGTCCCACCAAAAAACTTCCGTCATTATTCGTATTCTAAAGAACGACGCAAGTCAGAATATGGTCAACCTCATCATTTTACGTCGAAAATTGTTCGAATTATGGGCGGACATACCATTTGATGTTGGTGAATTGAGCAAATCAGGAAGAATTGAATAAAAAAGCCCCCTATCGAGATAGGGGGCAAGTGTTACCATCGCATAAATTTAATTATTGTTGGAATTCGTTTCGGGACGATTCGATTAACCGAAGTCACCGTTTACATAACCGCGGGTACGATCATCGCGCGGGTTAGCAAAGATATTGCTGTCTCATCATGCTCAACCAGTTCACCCATCAGGAAGAAGGCAGTGCGGTCAGAAATACGACGTGCTTGTTGCATTGAGTGCGTAACGATGACGATGGTGTAGTTCTTCTTCAACTCTTCCATCAGGTCTTCGATTTTCTTGGTCGCGATTGGGTCAAGTGCTGATGTTGGTTCATCCATCAGAATAACTTCAGGTTCCATCGCGATAGTGCGAGCGATACACAGACGTTGTTGTTGACCACCAGATAGACCGAAAGCATGTTGCTTCAGGCGGTCCTTAACTTCATCCCAAAGTGCTGCACCGCGCAGACTTTTTTCAACCACTTGGTCCAGTGTTTTCTTGTCAGTGACACCTTGAGCACGCAGGCCGTAAGCCACGTTGTCATAGATGCTCATTGGGAACGGGTTTGGCTTTTGGAAAACCATGCCTACTTTGATGCGCAGGTTAGATACGTCGATGTTGCCGTAGACGTTCTCGTTGTCCAGTTCCAGACGACCGTCAATTTTTACGCCTTCAATCAAGTCGTTCATGCGGTTCAAACAGCGCAGCAGGGTAGACTTACCACAACCAGAAGGACCAATCAGTGCAGTTACTTTCTTGCTAGGGATCGGCAGGTTAATGTTTTTTAGTGCGTGGTTCGCGCCGTTTCCGTAGTAAAGGTTCAGGTTTTCAATTTCAAATTTGTTTGCAGTCAACATTGTATTCTCTCCCGGGCTCAGTAAGTGGCTTTGCTAAATTTGCTGGCGATAATCTTGGTCAGCATGTTGATGAGTAGCACAACAACAATCAGTACAGTGGCGGTGGCGTAGGCCTGATTCCACTCGTGAACTGTGTAGAGCTCCTGGGTTAATTTATAAAGGTGTACGGTCAGGGTTCGGCCAGAGTCCATAACGCTCTCTGGGATACGCGCAACCATACCTGCAGTTAGAAATACCGGTGCAGATTCGCCGATTACACGACCCACACTCAGAATGATTGAGGTCACGATGCCTGGCATTGCTGCTGGAAGGATCAGCTTCCAAATCGTGTAAATTTTTGATGCGCCCAGACCGTATGAACCTTCGCGGTAGGTCTGTGGTACAGCCATCAGGGCTTCTTCAGTCGTACGGATAATCACTGGCAGAATCAGGATACTCAGCGTCAGTGCACCTGACAGAATCGAGAAGCCAAGACCCAGTACCGCAACGAAGAAGGTCATACCGAACAGACCGAAAATAATCGAAGGAATACCTGCCAGAGATTCAGTACAGAAGCGAATCACTTTAACCAGTTTGCTGCCTACCTTGCGTATTCTGTCAGGTAGATAGCCGTCATAATGCCAATAGGGGCCGCGATTGAGATGGAAGCGATAACCATGTAGATGGTTGAAACAATCATCGGCCAGATGCCTGATTCCTCACCAATTCGCGTGTAGTTGCTGGTGATGAAAGACCAGTTTACGTATTGCAGACCATTGCTCAGGATGTACCAAATAATCCAGAACAGGAAACCAACGGTCAGACCAGCTGCAACCCATACGGTCGCCAGAGAAATCTTGTCTTTAAGTTGACGTGAAAGCATCGTAATTACCTCGCTTTTTCACGATTCAGGTAAAGCAGGGCAGCGTTCAGTACCATGATGAAGACCAACAGAACGATACCAGTGGCATACAGTGCACTTGCGTGAACACCTGATGCGTAGGACATTTCAAGCGCTATGTTTGCTGTCAGCGTTCGGGCTGATTCCAGCAGGCCATTTGGCATCGCAGGGGCGTTACCCATTACCATGATGATTGCCATGGTTTCACCCAGTGCACGAGCAATACCCAGAATGACACCAGTCATGATGCCTGAGCGTGCAGCTGGAACGAGCAGCTTAAAGGTGGTGAACATTTGTGATGCACCCAGTGCCAGAGAGCCTTCTTTGTAAGCTTTTGGTACTGCGCGCAGTGAAGTTTCTGATACTGCAATAACGGTTGGAAGAATCATTACTGCCAGTACGATGATACCTGCAAGCAGTGTGTTACCTGCCGGTACGTTAAATACGTCTTGAATCAGTGGGACGATGATAACCAGGCCGAAGAAGCCGTAAACCACTGATGGGATACCTGCCAGTAGCTCAACAGCTGGGCGGATGATGTTCGCTAACCATTTCGGTGCGATTTCAGCGATAAAAATTGCGGTCAGTACGGCAACTGGCACACCCAATGCAACTGCGCCAGCGGTTGATGCCAGAGAGGCAACAATCATTGGAGCAATACCGTAAAGTGCTGGTGGAAGCCACTCAGACCCAGCGACGATGCCTGTTACACCGGCTTCTTTAATCGCTGGCATACCTTCTAGGAAGATGAAGTAGCCAATGGTTGCTAGAGAAAGCACGCCAAGAATTGCTGCTGTCAGAAATAGAGTGCGGAAGATATCTTCACGCCAGTCGCGTTTTTGGCGACGACTCAAACTGCGTGCTGGCAGCTCAATGGTTTGTTCGTTTGCGATGGTCATTTCTCACTCCTTATTGCCAATATCTGGCAGGGAGGTTTTCCTTAAAAGAGGCCTGACTAACTGCGTCAGGCAAGGTATTCAGTTAGACTTACTTAACAGGTACATAACCTTGTTTTGAAACAATTTTCTGGCCGTCAGTTGATACTACCCAGTCCAGGAACTCGTTCGCTGCAGAAGAAGGTTTGCCTTCTTTGCTCAGTACTAGGAATGGACGTGCCACTTTGTAGTCGCCAGCCGCTACTGCTTCAGAAGAAGGTTCAACGCCGTTAACTTTCAGAGGTTTTAGAGATTCGTCGATAGAACCCAGAGAGATGTAGCCGATAGCGAATGGGTTGTTTGCAACGATAGTTTTCACTACACCGTTACCGTTACCCACTTGAGCGCGTTGAGAGATTGCAGATACCGTTGTGCCGTTGATTTTGCGCTTCAGGCCCATGATGTCTTCGAATGCGCCACGAGTGCCTGATGCAGTGTCACGTGTTACAACAACCACAGGTTTGTTCTCGCCACCCACTTCAGACCAGTTCTTCACTTCACCGCGGTAGATTTTTGCGATTTGTTCGATAGTTAGGTCTTCCAGTGTGTTCGCGTTGTTTACTACAACTGCGATACCGTCACGTGCAATCACTGTTTCTTTCAATGCTGGCTCTTTCTCAGACTCTTTCAGGTCGCGAGATGCCATGCCGAACATTGATGTGCCGTTTTTAGCTGCCTTAACACCAGCAGAAGATCCTGTACCTTGAACTTCGATAAAGGTACCGGTGTGTTGGTTTTGATAAGTCTCTGCAAGAACTTCCATGACTTCTGTTACAGAGGTAGAGCCAGATACTGTGATGGTTTCTTGAGCAGAAGCTGTGTTAGCTACCAGAGCACCCGCCATACATAGAGCAGTAAAAACTTTTGATTTCATTGTAACTTTCCTTAATCGTTGCCTTTCTCGAAGGAGTTGTTTGAATCAACGATGGCAACTTTAGGTAAGTTATATGACAGTCATGTTTCAGTTAATTGAAGCATTCATGACGAGATAAAGTAACTTTGATGACACGGTTGTATCAAAAATAGACAGGTATATATTCTGCTGATTATTTATTGGGCGGGATTTATGGCTTTAGTTTTGGCTGGCAACACGGTGGTTAATCATGTGAACATCGCGAAGCCAAGTGTCAGCTTGCGCCAAGTTCATCGGTCTGCCGTACCAAAATCCTTGTATCTTGTCGCAGCCAATCGACATCAGGTATTGGCCCAATGCTTCGGTTTCTACACCCTCAGCAACGACTGAGCATTCTAGGCTATGAGCAAGGTAAATCGTTGATCTTACAATGGCTTCATGGTTGCTGCTGTAGAGCAAATCTGTCACGAAGCTGCGGTCAATTTTGATTTCATCAATGGGCATGTTGCTCAAAATTGACAGGGATGAGAACCCAGTTCCAAAATCATCGATACTCAAGGACACACCGAGTTTCTTGATCTTCTCCAACACGGTTTGCGCCTTCTTCGGGTTCTGCATCATGCTGGTTTCGGTGATCTCTAATGTGAGTTGAGAAGGGTCAATGGTGTAGTCCTTTAACAACTGACTAAGGAAGGGTTCAAGGCTGTCATCTTCGATGTCTTTGACCGACAGGTTCACTTGAACATGAGGAGACATCCCTTTTTCGGACCATTCGGCAAGCTGAGTAATGGTTTTCTTTAATACCCAACGTGTGATTTGTTGAATAACGTTGGTCTGTTCAGCGATAGGGATGAACTCATCCGGGCTCACACTGCAGCCATTGCCAAGCGGCCAGCGGATCAGTACCTCAAATGTTGTCTTATGTGTTTTGTTGACGTTCAGCACTGGCTGAAAGTACAAATCGAAGTCCATGTTCTCCATCGCCACTTGTAGCATCTGAGCCAGTTCGACTTTGTCATAAAACTGTCTGTAGGAGGCTGCTTCATAAACGGCGTAGGGCACTTGAATACGTTTGGCACTGTACATGGCGATTTCAGAACGTTTCAGAATGTCTTCGGCCGTGGCTCCGTGTTCTGGGTAGAGCGCAACACCTACTGTGCTGGTGAGATTCACATCGTGGTCATTAATCGTAAGCGGGTGATCCAGATAGGCTTGTATAGTTTCAATGTATTGGGTCACATTGGTTGTTTCGGGGCTTGTGATGATAAAGGTGAAACGATTTCCGCTCGTTCTAGCAAGGAAGATGTCTTGCTCAACGAATTCCCTTAAACGCTCCGAATATTGATAGAGCACGCTGTCTCCGGCCTGATGGCCGAAAATCTCATTGATGTGGTTGAAGTTGTTGATGTCTACCGTGGCGACAGCGAAACGCTGTTGTGTCGTTTCAAAATCCGAAATGTGCTGATTAATGGTTTGGAGCAAGAAGCGCCTATTTGGAAGTCCGGTCAGGCTATCGTGAGATTCATTGTGGCGCTGTTGGAATTCAGCAAAAGCAATACGTTCCATGCTTTGTGATACCACGCTGAATATCATGACGCAGAAGATGCCCCCACCGAAAAAGACCATGGAGACGATGAACTCAATCACGCTGACTTTCGGTGTCATGGCCATGTATGCCGTAAAAACGACATAGCCGAGAACAAAGCCGAGCATGACGGGAATGAAGCTGAGCGTCGAAGGGCGACGGTCTTTTTGATAAAGGGAGATAGAGGATCGTAAGGCGGATATCAGGCAAGCATGCCAAGGAGCACGAGGATTATTGATATCGATTTCAACATCGTATTGCTATCAGCCCACGTCATGAAAAGAAAGTGGCTGTCATGCAGGGCATGGCAGCCGAGATATTCTTAAATGTAGCTGAGAAATAGCAATGTTGAGAACAATGTCACTGTTCTAGCTAACAAGTGTTAACTATTACAAACAGTACATGTCGGGCTTTTCATCAGATTGAAGTTACGCCACTGGCTGTCCATGGCATCAAACATCATCAGTTTTCCAGCAGGGATAGGGGCAAAATGTGTCGCGACTTTGATCGCTTCTAAAGCTTGCATTGCACCAATCACACCAACAACCGGTGACAGAATCCCCGCTTCAACACAACTCAATGCTTGTTCGCCAAACATGGCACTCAGGCACTGGTAGCACGGCTCATTTTCACCGTAGGTGAAGACTGCCACCTGACCTTCGAGGCGAATAGCAGCACCACTGACGAGCGGTGTTTTATGTTCAAAGCAAAGACGGTTTAGCTGATTGCGGGTGTCAACGTTGTCGCTGCAATCCAACACGATCGAGTGGTGGTTAACCAAATCCGATAGCGCGTCATCGCCTAAACGCTCTGATACCGTGTTGATAACGACATGTGGGTTCAGTGTGCGCAGCGATTTCGCCGCTGAGTCTACTTTCAGCTCACCGATGGTGGCGTCGCTGTGAAGCACTTGTCGTTGCAGGTTAGACAGTTCAACGCGATCGTCATCAATCAGCGTCAGTTCGCCCACACCCGCAGCAGCGAGATATTGGCTTGCGGCGCATCCTAAGCCGCCAGCACCAAGAATCAACATTTTGCTTTGCTTGAGGGCCTCTTGGCCCTCAAAATCAAATTGACGCAAAATGATCTGGCGGTTGTATCGGAGTTCTTCTTCCGAGGAGAGAATATCCACGTTATTCCTTTAGCTCAGCACTGCGTTGAAAGGTTCGATAGTGACGGTTTCACCAACTTCAACGTGGCCACGGTCTTGCTCCAACACCGTAAAACAGTTGGCAACTGACAATGAACTGAAAGCACCGGAGCCTTGGTTGCCTGTCGTACCTACCACAAGATCGCCGTTCTTATCTAAGCGGTAAACTGCACGTTGGTAATCTGCTCGGCCTGGCGACTTTTTAAAGCGTGTTTCTGCTTTGGCTTTAAGGGGAATGGTTGGTTTCCATTGCGTATGACCTGACAATTTAGCCAGCAAAGGCTGAACCAACACATGCAGTGTCACCAGTACAGAAACAGGGTTGCCCGGCAAACCACAGAAAAGGGCATTTTTCACGCGGCCAAAAGCAAATGGTTTGCCTGGTTTAATCGCGATTTTCCAGAAACCCACTTCACCTTCTTGGTCCAAAATATCTTTGGTGTAGTCGGCTTCGCCAACACTTACACCACCTGACGTGACAATCACATCGGCAATGTCAGCGGCGTGTAGGAAGGTCTCACGCAACTGTTCAGGGCAATCAGGCACAACGCCTAAATCAATCGCTTCGCAGTGCATTTTTTCAAGCATTGCGCGAATGGTGTAGCGGTTGCTGTCGTAGATTTCACCTTTGCCCAAGGTTTCACCGACTTGGCGCAGTTCATCACCAGTAGAGAAAAACGCCACTTTCGGCTTTCTCATCACAGGCACGTCTGCGATGCCCAAGGTTGCCAGCAGAGGTACTTCACGTGGCGTCAGCAAGGTACCTTTTGGGATAACCACATCGCCAGTTTTTACATCATCGCCTATTGGGCGGATGTTTTGCTGTGCGGCAGGCAGAACCGTAAACGTGACATTATCACCTTCAACCGTTGTCTGTTCCTGCATGATTACAGCGTCTGCGCCTTCTGGGATTTCTGCGCCTGTCATGATGCGGATACAGGTGCCTTGCAGCCAATTACCCTCAAAAGGAACGCCCGCAAAAGATTTACCCGCCAGCGGCAGTGTTTGAGTAGATGCAAGATCTGCACATCTAACGGCGTAACCGTCCATCGCTGAGTTTGCAAAAGGCGGCACGTTAATTGGAGAACGAATGTCTTCTGAAGTGATGCGGTTTTGCGCATCGGTAAGTGAGACAATTTCGGAATGCGTGATAGATGCAGTGTTTTCTAGGAGGGTCTCAATGGCCGCAGAAACGGGCATCAATCCAGGAGTATCGCAACAACCCATAAAAAATTCTCGATAGTTTTAGGCTATAAATTAGCTATCAGCAGAGCAAAGGGTCATTATCTCAGACTTTGTAGGACGAAACTAATGCCCGCATGCATTTCAAGGTGTAATTTTATTACTATTAACGTTATGCTTCAAAAATCTGACAAAAATTGATCCTTGTCCTGAATAGGCGAGTAACAACAATACCCGAGCAATTTGAAGATATTGAAGTCAGCCTGTTTTATCGCTCTGGTAACAATAACAACATTGGAACGATCCGAGGATTTTTATGACAGCATTGAGCGATTCTGCAAAGCGAGTTCGTGATGCGCTAATTGCGCGTGGTATCGAGACTCCAATGCAGTCCGGTTCGTCTATGACCGCCGAAGAAAAGAAAGAAAAAATCGAATATCACATGCGTGAGATTTTGACTGTTATCGATCTCGACCTTGAAGATGACAGCCTCATGGAAACACCTGCACGCATTGCCAAAATGTATGTAGATGAAGTGTTTTCGGGCTTGGATTATTCAAATTTCCCGAAAATCACCGTCATCGACAACAAAATGGGGTGTGACGAAATGGTAAGAGTGAAAGACATTACGCTTACCAGCACTTGTGAACACCACCTCGTCACGATCGATGGTTCGTGCACCGTTGCATACCTGCCAAAAGACAAGATCATTGGTCTGTCGAAGATAAACCGTATCGTTCGTTTCTTTGCACAGCGTCCACAAGTGCAAGAACGTCTTACTCGCCAAATCTTGGTTGCCCTTCAGACGTTGCTGGAAACGGATAACGTGGCAGTACATATGAACGCGACGCATTACTGCGTGAAGGCACGTGGTGTGATGGATGCGACCAGTGCAACAACGACAACAGCACTGGGCGGCGTGTTCAAGAAGAACGCTGCGACCCGTGCAGAGTTCTTGCACGGCATTGGTATGTAACTAACTCTCCAAAGCACAGACACAAAAAAAGCACCCGAGGGTGCTTTTTTCTTTTCCACTACAGGTTCTTATTTCAGAACCGCAGCAATCGCTTTACACAGGGGACCCATGTTAGAGCGAGTCATACCAGCAACGCTTACACGGCCAGAGCCAACGATGTAAACGCCAAACTCATCTTTCAGACGAGCAACTTGGTCTTTGTTCAGGCCAGAGAAAGAGAACATGCCGTTTTGACGCTCGATGAAGCTAAAGTCAGCGTCGATGCCTTCTTCTTTCAGCGTTGTAACGAACAGCTCACGCATTGCTTGAATGCGGTCACGCATGTCAGCGACTTCTTGTTCCCATTCTGCGCGCAGAGCTGCGTCGCCTAGGATTTCTGTAACGACTGCTGCACCGTGAGCGGGTGGGTTAGAGTAGATAACGCGCGCAATGCTTTTCACTTGGCTAAACGCTGTTGCTGCTTCTGGCGCAGATTTACCTACCAGAGTGAAAGCACCTACACGCTCATTGTACAAACCGAAGTTTTTAGAGAACGAGCTTGCGATGAGAAGCTCTGGGCACACTTCTGCAAAGATACGCAGGCCTGCAGCATCTTCTTCAACACCTTTAGCAAAACCTTGGTAAGCAAAGTCGAACAGAGGCAACAAACCTTTGTCTTTGCACAGTGCAGCCAGTTCTTGCCATTGGTCTGCAACTGGGTCGATACCAGTTGGGTTGTGGCAGCAGCCGTGCAGCAGAACTACGTCACCAGCACTTGCTGTTTGTAAATCCGCAACCATGGCAGCAAAGTCCATGTCTTTTGCTTCAGCGTTGTAGTAGCTGTATTGCGCGACTTCCAGACCTGCAGCTGCGAACACACCAACGTGGTTTGCCCACGTTGGGTTGCTTACCCACACTTTTACGTCGCCCAGTTGGCGTTTAATGAATTCTGCAGCAAGACGAAGTGCACCTGTACCACCTGGCGCTTGTGCAGTTTGAGCACGTTTGTCAGCAATAATTGGCGCGTTTTCACCGAACAGCAGTTTTTGAACTGCCAGACCGTATTCAGGTGTACCTGGAATGCTTAGGTAAGATTTGGTGGTTTCTTTTTCAAGAAGAACCGCTTCCGCTTTTTTAACGGTAGCTAGAACAGGGGTATTTCCAGATTCGTCCTTGTAAATGCCTACACCAAGGTTAATTTTCTCAGCGCGTGGATCCGCTTTGAATTCTTCAGTGAGGCCTAGAATAGGGTCGGCGGGAGCCGCAACAATTTTTTCAAACATCTTCGTTCATCCATGGCGTTGTTAATTGACACTGCTTTTTTTATACCATGTTGGATCGTTGTAATAAAACGGAAATTTTAACTATTTCAATAGTGATTGATTAAGACGAACGCAAAATGACAATTAAGCGAAACGTCAGCGTAAAATTCGATGCGTCGAAGCCCGTGATTCAGCTGTAAATAAGGCAAGTGAAGGAGAGGAGATTGCGCCCAAAATCAAAAGTATGGCACAGCTCGAAAAAGTGATAACCAAGCAAGGCATGAAAATTAAGTAGGCATTTTTGGTGTAATACAACCAATAAAAAAGACCACCTATTGGTGGCCTAATTCTCCTCAGAGTCACGAGAAGTTGTTCGATATTCTAAGGGTGTTGAGCAAACGGGCTTAATGATTTGATTTATGTGCCCATTCGTTGATGTGTCTTAAAATGGCTTGAACAGCATGTTCTTTGGTTGGCTGCTCACCATGGTCGACATGCAGTTTTGCTTCTTCGACCGGGACATGCCCTGTCATGTCTTCTGCAATATGTAGCCAATCTGGGTGCCAATAATAAGGTTGTCCCATTGAAAGGCTCCAGCTATGCACGCCGTTGGTTTCACCGTGGTAGTGAATATCGCTTTCGTTATATTTACTCATGATAGCCTCTTTCCATTTCTTTAATTGCTTTCCCACATGCGTTCAATGTAGCACTGTTGCCTTGGGATGAGGTGGCCTCAATCTAAGATTTCAGAAACAAAGAAAGGGAAGAGGGTAGAGAATAAGAAGGCATAAAAAAACCTCCGACGATGCGGAGGTTTTTACAATCATAAGCGTTGCAATAAAACGTCTTAGAAGTTCGCGCTGCGTGGCGTACGTGGGAACGGGATAACGTCACGAACGTTGCCCATACCAGTAACGTAAGATACCAGACGCTCGAAGCCCAGACCGAAACCAGCGTGTGGTACGGTGCCGTAACGGCGCAGGTCGCGGTACCAATCCATGTGCTCTGGGTCGATACCGATTTCGCGCATACGCTCGTCCAGAACGTTCAGACGCTCTTCACGCTGAGAACCACCGATGATTTCGCCGATACCCGGTGCCAGTACGTCCATTGCCGCTACTGTCTTACCGTCATCGTTCAAGCGCATGTAGAACGCTTTGATGTCTTTCGGGTAGTTCTTCACGATAACTGGAGCTTTGAAGTGTTGCTCTGCCAGGTAACGCTCGTGCTCAGAAGACATGTCGATACCCCACTCAACAGGGAATTCGAACTCTTTGCCTGAATCTAGCAGGATTTGAATCGCGTCAGTGTAATCAACTTGTGCGAAGTCAGACGTCACGAATTGCTCCAGACGGGTGATCGCTTCTTTGTCGATACGTTGTGCGAAGAATTCCATGTCGTCACGGCGCTCTTCCAGAACTGCTTTGAACACGTACTTCAGCATGTCTTCAGCCAGCTTCGCTACGTCGTCCAGTTCTGCAAATGCAACTTCTGGCTCAACCATCCAGAATTCCGCCAAGTGACGGCTGGTGTTTGAGTTTTCTGCACGGAAAGTAGGACCGAAGGTGTAAACTTTGCTCAGCGCACATGCATACGCTTCTGCGTTCAACTGACCAGATACAGTCAGGAAGGTTTCTTTACCGAAGAAGTCTTCGTTGTAATCAACGGTGCCTTTGTCAGTACGTGGCAGGTTTTCCATGTCCAGCGTTGATACGCGGAACATTTCACCCGCACCTTCTGCATCAGATGCAGTGATCAGCGGAGCAGAAACCCAGAAGTAGCCGTTTTCGTGGTAGAAACGGTGAATAGCTTGCGCCAGACAGTTACGAACACGCGAAACCGCACCGATTACGTTGGTACGTGGACGCAGGTGAGCAACTTCACGCAGGTACTCGATTGAGTGACGTGTCTTCGCCATTGGGTAGGTGTCAGCGTCTTCAACCCAACCAACTACGTTTACGTTAGTTGCTTGCAGTTCGAATGCTTGGCCTTGTCCTGGGCTTTCTACAACTTTACCTGTTACTTCTACAGAGCAGCCAGTAGTAAGACGCAGTACTTCTTCGTTGTAATTATTCAGCTCATTAGGAACAACCGCTTGGATTGGGTCAAAACAAGAGCCGTCATAAATGGCAAGGAAAGAAATACCGGCTTTTGAATCACGACGTGTGCGGATCCAACCGCGAACAGTGACTTCTGTGTCTACTGCCGCTTTGCCGTGCAGGACGTCTGCTACAGGCACATAGTTCATAATTTGCATCTAACTCCGTTGAAGAATATCCGACGACATCTGTGGTCATCGGACTAGGATAATTCGCACTAGGACAAGAGAGTTTACCCGCATACATAAACTACCTCAAGATGCAGAATTGGCGAGGCTTCACTATCTTTTACGTTCGGCTGAAATTTGTGCAAAAAGCCACCGGATTTTACCTGTTCTTTGCTGGTGAACAGGCAACAGAGCGATGAAAAACAACAATTCGACGGCAAAGACAGAGCCAATTCGTAATGTCGGTCGCAATTCAGTTTGAGCTTGCAGACATAATTCAGTAGCATCGCCGCGCAAAGTTTTAAATCACAAACACAGGAATGCACGAAATGCACACTGAACTGTTCAAAGAATTCATGTTTGAAGCGGCCCACCGACTGCCACACGTACCAGAAGGTCATAAGTGTGGTCGTTTGCATGGTCACTCTTTCTTAGTGCGTATTTACGTTGCTGGCGAAGTGGATCCACACACAGGTTGGGTGATTGACTTTTCTGAGATCAAGAAAGCGTTTCAGCCTATCTATGACCGCCTAGACCACTACTACCTCAACGATATTGAGGGTTTGGAAAACCCAACCAGCGAAGTGCTGGCAAAGTGGATTTGGGATGAACTGAAACCTGCGCTGCCATGCCTTAACAAGATCATGATTAAAGAAACTTGCACCGCAGGCTGTATTTACACTGGCGAGTAAGTTGCAATAAAAAAGGGCCGTTTGGCCCTTTTTTGATCTCGCTTTTTACATCTACCGCTTAAGCAATGTCGAGATACTTGTGGGTTTGAATCGACAGTCGCCAATTCTTCTTAATACATGTCTCAATACACAATACCGTCGCGCGAGGCTTTTGGCTGATAGGTTGGAGAGCAATCTCTTTGCCGGACACGTCTACATCTGCCAACAAGGCTTCCAACTTTTCAATGTCTGACTCAGTACCTACCGGGTGTTTAATCTCGTTGGCACGCGCCAAGGCGCATTTCTGAACTGGCAGTTTACCGCGCATATTAATTTTCGGAGAGACCGTCACCCAGGTGTTTTCAGACGCTTTTATTGGGTAAGTGCCGCTGGTTTCGATTTGGCAGCGATAACCGTTAGCTTCTAAACGCGTGGTGAGTGGTACAAGATCAAAGATACAAGGTTCTCCACCTGTGATGACGACGTGCTTCGCGGAGTAGCTTTTATTCAAGTAATCCACGATTTCATCGGCTGTCGTTTCTGCCCACAGCGGGCTGTCTCCTGTTTTGGCAATCACAGCGCCAAAGTCACGCTTGTCCGTTTCTAACGTATCCCACGTCTGTCTGGTATCACACCAAGGACAGCCAACAGGGCAACCCTGCAAGCGTACGAAGATAGAAGGAACACCTGTGAATGTGCCTTCACCCTGAATGGTTTCAAAAATTTCGTTGACGTTGTACATACCGCTTAACGTTCTTATGCATAGATGGGGCAGGATTATGTCAGTTTCACAACCAACTGTCTTGGGTAGAAATATTCTGATACATGCTGACCAGAATATGGCGTCTATAACTGTTTGATTTTTGGCTGTCTGGTTGAATGAAATGCAATTGAAATAAATTGCTCGTGATGTGTATCACGGCATTTCCTTCTGCCTCTTCACAATTACTTCGCAAAGTAAAAAAATTCATTATTAACGAAAGTAAAAAGGATTTTGGGATGATTCTCGCCCAGCCAGGACACATAGATCACATAAAGCGTAACAACGCTGGCGCAGTTTATAAGTTGATCGATCAGCTAGGGCCTATTTCCCGAATTGAACTTTCAAAGCGAAGCCAATTGGCTCCCGCAAGTATTACTAAAATAACGCGAGAGTTGATTGATGCTCACCTCGTGAAAGAGACCGAATATGGGGAACCAGCAAGCCGCGGTCGTCCCGCCATTGGTTTGGTATTGGATAATGAGGGGTGGCAGTTCCTCTCTCTTCGTTTAGGCCGTGGTTATCTCACGTTGGCTCTGCATGAACTGGGCGGAAGCATTCTGGTTGAAGAGCGAAAAGAGATTGATATTCTCGACCAAGAACCACTCCTCGAACTCATTCAAAAACGCATCAACACTTTCTTTTCTACCCACGCCAAAATTGTTGACCGAGTGACTGCTGTTGCCGTTTCTCTGCCGGGCTTAGTCAACAGCGCGCAAGGTGTGGTGATTCAAATGCCGCACTTTAATGTTCACAATATGCCTCTAGGCGCGGCGATTCATCGCTCAACGGGTCTGCCAGTTTTTATCGGTAACGACACCCGTGCTTGGGCTTTGGCAGAGAAGCTATTTGGTAACGCTCGTGATGTTGAAAACTCCATCTTGGTGTCGATTCACCATGGTGTTGGTGCCGGCATTATGATCGACGGTAAAGTGCTGGAAGGGCAGATTGGAAACATCGGCGAGTTGGGACATATCCAAATCAAACCGTTCGGTAAACGCTGTTTCTGTGGCAACAATGGCTGCTTGGAAACCGTGGCGAGCTTGCAGTCTGTATTGGAAGACACGCAAGCTCTTCTTGATCAGGGGCACGAGAGTGTTCTGCAAGGAAGAAAGTTATCAATAAACCTGTTGAGCCAAGCTGCGGTGAAAGGTGACCCTGTGGCCGTGAACGTGATCACAGAATTGGGTCACAATCTCGGTCAAGCAATCGCTATCACAGTGAATTTATTCAACCCTCAAAGAATATTGATTGGTGGTGAATTAAATCAGGCAAAATCAGTGCTTTATCCCGCTATCATGGATCGTATTAAGAACCAGACTTTGCCTCACTATTTTGAGCATCTTGAGTTGGATGAACCTTTTTCTACACACAAGCAACCATGCCAGGCGCAGCCTTGGTGAAGCGTGCCATGTATGACGGCTATCTGTTGATGAAGGTGCTAGAAGGGTAATTGGTGATTCAATAGATACAAAAAAGGAGCCTTTTGGCTCCTTTTTTACTTTGGGTTGCTAATGGTGAGTTAGCTAAATGGGTACCACATCATCGCGGTTTCCATATTGCGCTTCACCAAAGCCAACGTAACTAACAAAGCAAGGACAGCAAGTAGCGCCCAGTCTTTACTGGTTAGCGCGCGCTGATTGTACCAAGTACGTGAATTGTGACGGCCAAAGCCGCGCAGCGTCATCGCATTAGATATTTCGTCAGCGCGATCCAAGCTAGAGAAAATAAGCGGGATCAGAATTTTGGTGACGCCTTTGAATCGTGCCATCAAAGGGGCGTTTTTCGAAAAATCGACACCGCGAGCTTGCTGCGCATGCATGATGTTGATGAAGTCATTCTTCACTTCCGGCAAATAGCGCAAGGTCAGGCTAACCGCATAGGCGACTTTGTAAGGCACGCCGATACGGTTAAGGCTAGAAGCAAACTCTGTTGGATGTGTTGTGAACACAAACACCAGCGCAATAGGGAACATGCTGAAATACTTCAATGTTACCGTCAGCAGGTAATACAGTGTTTCTTGGGTAAGAGTATAGTTACCCGGTAACGTCACAAGCTCTGTTGTGGTGCCAAGGACTTCTGTCCCTTGTTGAGGCGCCACCATAAACATAAAGATGGCGTTGGTGGTCAGGACACTCAGCGTACCCAACAGCAGTGGTTTATAGACCTGAAATGCCACGCCTGTGGTCTTTAACAGTATCAGTCCCAGAAGGATCATCGCCACGATAATGCGCAGATCAAAGGTTGTGAGAACCACGGTGATCCATGCCATTAAGAGTGCGAACTTGGTGATGCCATTGAGCGTATGCAATGGTGACTTGGTATCAACGTAGTTAATGCCAAATTTCATCTTAGAGGTTTTCATTTCGCACTGCTCTCTGCGTCGATAAACTGCTGCATAAAGCCATTGATATCAGCGATGTTGCACTTCTCGGCGAGCTGATAAAGGCTGGTGGTGGTCAAGTTTGCGGTATCCAACAACGCAGGTTGGCTGAATACTGTTGTCATTGGTGCGTCGGCAATCAGTTTGCTGTCTGCAATCACAATGGAACGGGTTGTGTATTCCAACACCAAATGCATATCGTGAGAAATGATCATTACGGTCACGCCACGCTCTTTGTTCAGACGTTTGATAAACGACAACATCGCCGTGTAGTTGCGATAGTCTTGACCCGCTGTTGGTTCGTCCAAAATCAGAAGCTCTGGTTCCATCACCAGAATAGAAGCGATGGTGACACGTTTTTTCTGACCGTAGCTCAGTGCATCGACAGGCCAGTGGCGATATTTACTCAGGCCACAAAATTCCAGCACTTCCAACACACGCGCTTCAATCTCTGCATCGCTTAAACCTTGATTACGAAGCCGAACGCCACTTCATCCATGATCATGTGATGACAGATCATATGATTTGGGTTTTGCATCACCACGCCAACTTTTTTGCTGCGCTCGTAAATGCTCAAATCTGCAAAGTTGTCATTGCCGAAGGTGATTTTGCCTGCATCTGGGTCAATCACACCCATGATGAGCTTGGTCAGCGTAGATTTGCCCGAACCGTTTTTACCCAACACAGAAACTATTTCGCCACGACGCACTGAGAACGAAATGTCTTCCAGCGCGTTTTTCTCACCGTCATAGGAATAGGTGATATTTTCTAGTGTCAGTAGCGTGTCGCCAGCTTCTGGCACGTCCTGTTTTGCATAAGTTGAATGCCATGCTTGAACCGTTGGTGCAAAGGTGTTGATGTCCATTTGCTCCAAGTAAGCAGGCTTATCTTCTGCTTTCAATTGACAGCCTGCGTGCTTCAACGCAGAGAAATAAAGTGGCTCACGGATACCATGCTTTTCTAGCAGGCCAGACATCATCATGTCATTTGGTTCCATGTCAGCAACGATTTGTCCGCCGTCCATCAGAATCACGCGATCAACGTGTTTGGTCAGCACATCTTCCAAACGGTGTTCGATGATGATGACCGTTTTATCGGTTTCGCGGTGCAGTTGATCAATGATCTCGATAGTGCGCTTGCCCGTTTTCGGGTCAAGTGCAGCCAAAGGTTCGTCAAACAGCAGAATGTCAACGTCATCGACCAGAATACCTGCCAGAGAAACACGTTGCTTTTGACCGCCAGACAAATCTTGCGGTGCATGGTTTAGAAGGGTTTCCATCTCCACCATACGTGCTGTGGACTTCACTAGCGGGTACATTTCAGCAACCGACATACGTTGGTTCTCAAGCGCAAAGGCGATGTCTTCGCCCACACTCAGGCCTACGAACTGGCTATCGGTATCTTGAAGAACTGTGCCGACTTGTTCGGTGAATTGAACAAGCTTCATCGTTTTGGCTTCTAGGCCATTGATCAGCAAAGAACCTGACGATTCACCTTCAATAGAATGCGGGATGAGGCCGTTAATACATTGGCCAAGGGTGGATTTACCGCTGCCGCTTGGGCCGACGATAAGCACTTTCTCGCCTTTATTAATTGTGAGGTTAATGCCCTTCAGAGTCGGGTTAACCAGCGCGTCGTAGCGAAAAGTGAAGTTATTAAATTCGATGGTCATAGCAAAAATTACGCTTCGGTCAGGTTACGGCACTGTTTATTGCGTTTGGCGACAGATTGAAGAATGAAGTAGCCAACAACAGTCACAAGAAGTGCGTTACCTAATGCGATGATGCAAAGCTGTAAAAATACCTTGGTGAAAGGTTCAGCGTACAAAACGGTATCCAAGAATGCAGAAATGCCGTAGCCAACCACATTGCCGAGAAGTGCTAAAAACGAAAACAGCACAACGTCGAATGCTGAAAAGTTGCCGTACTTAAGGCGCTTTTTGGTCAGGATAGGGAAAAGGCCAATAACCAGTCCCACAATGCCCGAGCCTAGTACCCAGTTCAGCCAAATGCCCCAGCCCGCGAAAAGGTCAGTAACCCAGTGGCCGATAAAGCCAACAAGAAAACCAACGACAGGGCCGAACAATACAGAAAACATAGCCAGGATGGCCATCGCGGGTTTAAGCGTGGTATTTGCAAATACCGGGATACCAAACATAGGTAAACCGCCAATACCGTAAAGTGCCGCTCCGATGGCAATAATAACGACTGTTTTCGCAGAGAAATTCATAATTGTTCCTTTGCTTAGGATGCGAAGAAGGCCGAGTTAAGCCGCATCTCATGCAAAATTTTAAGTGGTTCACAAAAAAGAGGCGGGATTATATAGGATAAAGGCCCAGAAAGGAAAGCTAAGAGTCTAGACGTCTAAAAAATCCTGTAAATCAGAATAGACACAAATTTGAGGGTGCGATGGGATCAGAGTTGAGATAAATAAAAAAGGCGCCGAAGCGCCTTTTAAAAGAATATGTTAGGTTCTATTTCGCGATGCGTGCTTGCATAGCTTCGCGCTCTACAGCACGGCAAGCCGCAGCGGTGAACACAACGTCAGTGGAGCTGTTCAATGCTGTTTCCGCAGAATCTTGAACAACACCAATGATGAAACCAACCGCAACAACCTGCATAGCGATATCATTTGGGATACCAAACAGGTTACATGCCAGTGGGATCAGCAGCAGAGAACCGCCCGCAACACCTGATGCGCCACATGCAGAAACCGCAGCGACGATACTCAGCAGAAGTGCAGTTGCTGCATCAACTTCAATACCCATGGTGTGAACCGCAGCCAGAGTCAGCACAGTGATAGTGATTGCTGCACCTGCCATGTTGATGGTCGCACCCAGTGGAATCGACACAGAGTACGTATCTTTGTCCAGGTTCAGCTTGCTACACAGTTGCATGTTAACCGGGATGTTTGCCGCTGAACTGCGAGTAAAGAAGGCAGTAACGCCACTTTCGCGCAGACATTGGAACACCAGAGGATATGGATTGGTGCGCGTTTTCACCCAAACGATCACTGGGTTTACAACCAAAGCAATGAATGCCATGGATGCCAGCAATACTGACAAGAGGTGCGCGTAACCCAACAGAGCTTCAAAGCCTGTTTCTGCAAAGGTTTTTGCTACCAAGCCGAAAATACCAATTGGTGCCAGCTTGATGATGTTCTTAACGATGAACGAAACGCTTTCTGCTACGTCACCAAACACGGTCTTGGTTGTGTCTGATGCGTGGTGAAGCGCGATACCCAAACCGATTGCCCACGCCAGAATACCGATGAAGTTACCGTTCATCAGGGCATGAATTGGGTTATCAACCACGCTGTAAAGCAAGGTCGTGATAACTTGAACAATGCCTTCTGGCGGTGTTACAGCTGTTTGTGATGGTGTCAGCGTCAGTACCGTAGGGAACATAAAGCTGAGTGCTACCGCTGTAATCGCCGCAGAAAATGTGCCGATAAGGTAGAGCGTGATAATAGGGCGTAGGTGGGTGTGTTGGCCTTTACGCTGGTTGGCGATAGAGGCTGCTACAAGAACAAAAACCAAGATTGGAGCAACTGCTTTCAGGGCATTTACGAATAAGTTACCCAAAAAGCCGATGGCTTTTGCGCTGTCTGGCGAAACGCTAGCTAGCGCGACGCCTGCGATAATACCTACCAGGATCTGGACGACCAGACTGGTATTGGCAATTTTCGCGAAAGGTGATTGTGTTTGCTTCATTTTTTCTCACTTCACTGTGTTTTTTATACTGAAACCGCCTCAACGCGCCGCATCGACATCATGTCAATGTGCTCACTATGAAAGGTCATTCGTGACAAATAAGGCTTGAGGATGTTTCGGTATAGTTGTGTTAACGCTTGTTAATCGAAGCGATTAAATCAGGTCAAGGAGTAATCTGTAAAGCAGAAAGTAACATAATATATCTTCTTAGATCGCAATTGCCTGATTTAATAACAATCAAACGATAACAATCAATGTAAAATATTGTTGATTTTATTGTTAATAAAAAGTTCTCCTGCGACAAAAAAAGCACCCGAAGGTGCTTTTCACGCTTATTTTTCGCCGTTGAGACGGTGTGTGTTAATAAATCACTCTGCCAACGGTATTGAGCAATTGGCTGACGCCTTTTGTAAAGTGAAGCGGGGCGTCGGCAACCGTGTAACATAGGCAGCCGTCATGGGTATGTGGCGTGTGATGGTTGCTGGCATCGAGCACAATGAAATCACCGGGCACATAGCTATCGTGCTCATCTTCAAAGTGTCCGCTGAGCAGCAGGGTGACTTCCATACCTTTGTGAGTGTGGCTTGGTACACTGCCGTTCATGCCGATATGCAAAAGACTTGCTCTCATGTCGCCTTCGTTTAACGGCAGACGAGCACGACTAATGGCACCAATCGAGCTCCATCCAAGATGGTGATAGCGTCGCAGCGCGATAGGTAGCGTGTATCTGTCACCGCCAACATCAATTTCAGACGCAGGGGATGGACTAACGAGAGTCAAGGGTGCGCTGGTGTCATTAATAATGGCTGACATCATGCCAGCGAATTCATCTTGCGCTTCTTGTGCTGCAGCTTCTTGTTTGTCGAATGCTTCAGCAGCCAATTCTTTCTCAAACTGAATCACTTTTGCTTGGCAGTGTTCGCACATTTCACAGTGTGCAGACACGGCAATCGACATGGATGCGAGTAGCGATCCTGCTGCATGCTCTTTCAGGAGGTCATCAGACGGGTGGTACTTAATCATCATTCACCTCCAGATGAGTGCGTAATTTTTGTAAACCAAGGCGAAGGCGCGATTTGATCGTGCCTAGGGGAACATTGAGTTGGTCTGCAAGCTCTTGGTGTGTGAGCTGCTTGAGGTAAACACCTATAACGACTTGTTGCTGTAAATCGGGGAGCAAATCAATGTAAGACAAAAGCTGCGTTTGAATCTGATCTTGCAACGCTTCATCTTCCTGCTCGCCGCTCTCTCCGTCTATCAAAGGCCAGATATCTCCGCTTAGGCAATCCTCGCGGTTGCTCTTTACCTTTCTCAGCATGTCAAAGCTAACGTTACGCATGATTGTAAAGACCCAGGTGGACGCGCCACCTTTAGAGCCATCGTACAAATGCGCTTTGCGCCAAACCAGCGTCATCGTTTCTTGCACAAGCTCCATGGCTTGACCGTCAACTCGAAGATGCCGCAGCCCGTAGGCCTTTACCTTGGGAGCAAAGTATGTAAACAAGGTTGCAAAAGCAGGTTCGTCTCTATCGACGGCGACGCGCTGTAAAAGCTCAGCCAGTTGTTCTGGTGAAGGTGCTGACATAGAAGAATGACTTCTTGGGCGATTCTTGATAGTAGGATTATACGTGTTTTCAATCCTTTCCATGATGCCTATATCCTGATATCTGTCGTTTCTTGACCTTCTTAACAAAACGAATGGAAGAGGGAAAAGGATCACTCGGGGCTATTGTTTTCTTCAATCAGGAGCATGGAGATAAAGTTCTTGGCCTCGTCCAAGTCGGATTGCGCCATAAACCATTGTCGTTGTTGATTGCCAAGGGGGAGGATTTCGAGCCAGCGCTGGCATACCCAAGAGAGATTGTCGATATCGAGGGTTTGATTGTATTGCGCAGCATGTTCTGGATGAGATTCGAACAGTGCTTCAAGTGCTTGTCCCAACACACCAGCATTTTCAGTGGACGCGGGCCATTCAGGTAGAAAGGACACATCTCCCTTCCACAACCCATCAGAGTCCTGTTGTGTAACATCGGTAATTTGAACGCGTGAGGCACCTTTTATCGTGATGCCGAGAAGGCCATCTGGCAGGGTTTCGAAGTCCACAATGTGCACCAATGTGCCATAAGCACAAATGGCATCGCCGTCTTTCATAGCGAGAACGAATCCGCGGTTATCCGCCATCGATTCTTTCACCAAACGCACGTATCTCGCTCGAATATTCTCAGCTTCGTAATGCCGTTTGGGAGCAAAAATATGGGAAGCGGGAAAAGACCTAATTGCATTTATACCTCCGTGAATTACCTCCAAAAATACGGAGGCAATTCCGGGAGCGATCACATCTGTGTTTCAACTTGTCAGATACAAGAGGCAATAGCATCAATAAGTTGCTTCAATTGGTCGTCACTGATGTCATAAGGCGGCATCACGTAAACCAGTCGACCAAAAGGTCGAATCCAGACACCGTGCTCGACAAATCGTTTTTGAATCTCTTCGAGATTGACGGGGGCATGTAACTCCACGACACCAATCGCACCAAGCCATCTCACTTTGCTGACCTTGTCATGCTCTGCCAATGTCGGAAGATTTGAAGCAAACACGCTTTCGATATTCGACACTTTTTCCTGCCAGTTAGTGTCCTGCAAGAGTTGCAGGCTGGCATTGGCAACTGCACTGGAAAGTGGATTACCCATAAACGTTGGCCCATGCATGAAACAACCCGCTTCCCCACCACAAACAGTATCTGCAACGTGTTTTGTGGTGATCGTGGCGGCCATTGTCATGTAGCCACCGGTAAGGGCTTTACCAACACACATGATGTCTGGCGTGATATCAGAATGCTCACAGGCAAACAGTTTTCCTGTTCGACCAAAGCCTGTGGCAATTTCGTCGGAGATCAGCAAGATGCCAAATTCATCGCACAATTCGCGAACACGTTTTAGATAGGTAGGGTGGTAAATACGCATGCCACCGGCACCTTGTACGATAGGCTCTAGAATTACTGCCGCAATCGTATCTTTATTTTCAATCAGTTTGGTTTGGAAATCTTGGATGTCTTCCTCTTGCCAGTCTTCGAAAAAACCGCAAGTCGGCGAATCAGCAAAAATGTGCTCAGGTAAAAAGCCCTTGTAGAGCTTATGCATTGAGTTATCAGGGTCGGTCACTGACATCGCGGCAAAGCTGTCGCCATGATAACCGTGTCGCAAGGTAAGAAATTTTGCCCGAGGTGTGCCTTTTGCGTGCCAATACTGCAATGCCATTTTTAAAGACACTTCTACAGAGATTGATCCCGAGTCACACAAGAAGACCTTCTCCAACGCGTCAGGCGTCATCTCAACCAGTTTTTTACATAGGTTGATCGCCGGATCATGTGTGATCCCGCCAAACATCACATGGGACATTTTACTCAACTGCTCGGTCACGGCCTGGTTAAGCACAGGATGGTTGTAGCCGTGGATAGCCGCCCACCATGAAGACATGCCATCAATCAAAGCTGTACCGTCTTCGAGATAGAGGTTTACGCCATTGGCGTGTGTTACCGGGTAGCAGGTGAGGGGCTCAAGAGTAGACGTGTAAGGATGCCAAATATGGTCGCGGTCGAAAGAAATATCCATGTATAAATAATGTCCAATTGTAAACTATGTGATTCGTTCTCTGTTGACATTGTAAAGGCGGACTTTAGACTGAACAAGCTATACCGAAAAACACTTACGAAAAGTGTCAGAGTTTTTTTCGGTATATCAATCAACCAATTCGAGGTACTACAGGTGGAAGTTCGCCATAACTGGACTGTCGAGGAAGTGCAGGCCCTCTTTGAAAAACCCTTTATGGATTTGATGTTCGAAGCGCAACAAGTTCATCGTCAGTATCAGCCTGCGAACCAGGTGCAAGTCAGTACACTTCTTTCCATCAAAACAGGTGCTTGCCCAGAGGATTGTAAGTATTGCCCACAGAGCGCGCATTACCGCACAGACGTGGAAAAAGAGCGTTTATTGGAAGTAGAGCGTGTGCTCGATGCTGCACAAAAAGCGAAACGTTCTGGCGCAACCCGCTTCTGTATGGGAGCCGCGTGGAAAAACCCTAAAGCGCGTGATATGCCTTACCTCAAGGACATGATTCAAGGCGTCAAAGGAATGGGATTAGAAACCTGTATGACATTGGGGATGTTGACGTCCGATCAAGCCACAGAGCTTGCGGACGCTGGCCTTGATTACTACAACCACAATCTCGATACCTCCCGAGAGCACTACAGCAATATCATCACAACCCGTACCTTCCAAGATCGCCTAGACACTCTGTCCCATGTGCGTGAAGCAGGAATGAAAGTATGTTCTGGTGGCATTATTGGTCTTGGCGAAAGTGCCTCGGACCGCGCGGGTTTGCTGGTGGAACTTGCGAATTTGCCGCATCACCCAGAGAGCGTGCCAATTAACATGTTGGTGAAAGTGAAAGGCACCCCGCTTGAGTCTGTCGATGACGTTGAGCCTTTCGATTTTGTGCGTATTATCGCTGTCGCTCGAATCATGATGCCGAAATCCGCTGTTCGTCTGTCTGCTGGTCGTGAAAACATGAACGAGCAGATGCAGGCGATGTGTTTTATGGCGGGCGCAAATTCCATCTTCTACGGATGCAAATTGCTGACCACACCAAACCCTGACGAAGATTCGGATATGCAGCTATTCAAAAAGCTGGGTATCAATAGCGAGCAAACCAGTCAAAAGCCCGATGAAGTGCAAGAAGAAGTATTGATGAACCAAGTGGCGCAACGCGTGGCGTCGCGTCCTGGTAAAGATGACTTGTTCTACGAAGCGAACGTTTAGGGAGTTGCCTAAACCATGACGCACACATGCCAGTTGCATCGCCGTATCGAGCAAAAGCTTGAAGATCGCCGGCAGAAGAATCTTCATCGGCAGGTTAACACCTTCCAACAAAATAGTGCTGGTCTTATCGATAGAAGTGGCCAGCACTTCATTAACTTTTCCAGCAATGACTATCTGGGCTTAGCGTCTGAACCTGCATTAGTAAATGCTTGGCAAGAGGGGCTGACGCTTTATGGTGCGGGCAGCACTGCGTCACCGCTAGTCACGGGCTTTAGCAAACCTCATGAAGAGCTAGAAGCGGCATTGAGTGACTGGCTTGGTTTTGACCGCGCGATTTTGTTTAGCAGTGGTTTTTCTGCCAACCAAGCCGTCTTGTTCTCCTTGCTCGAAAAAAATGACCTCCTTATTCAAGACAAGCTAAATCACGCCTCACTGATGGAAGCTGGCATGCTTTCAGAAGCAAAGATGAAGCGATTTCAGCACAATGATGTTGAAAAACTCCGAACGGCATTGATGTCAGATAACACCTCAGCGGCAAAGCTTGTGGTGACAGAAGGGGTGTTCAGCATGGATGGAGACTTGGCACCGCTTGCTGATATCCATCCTATTTGTCGACAACAGAAAGCATGGCTGATGGTTGATGATGCTCACGGTGTGGGCGTGCTGGGAAATGAAGGTCGCGGTAGCTGTGACAATGCAGGAATTAAACCGGACATCTTGATTGTGACCTTTGGTAAAGCGTTCGGCATGATGGGAGCGGCGGTACTTTGTAGTCAAGACCTCCACGATTACCTGACGCAGTTTGCCCGTCACTATGTCTATTCAACGGCGATGCCGCCTGCGCAAGCACATGCCTTGTTACATGCCTTGTCCGCCATTCGGACGCAGAGTTGGCGACGAGAGAAGCTTGCCACCCTATCCGAGGTATTTCATGAGGTGCTGGACGATGTCTTTGGCATCGTGAAAACACGCACGCCGATCAAACCCGTGATTATTGGTGATGTGGAGAAGATGCAAGGCATCGCTTCATCCTTAAAATCACACGGTTTTTGGACCGGGGCTATCAGACCGCCAACGGTGCCAGTAAACAGTGCGCGTCTTAGAGCAACATTGTCGGTTAATCATTGCGAAAAGCAGGTGAGAGAATTTGCTTCAACGTTACGGCACTTATTAACGGCGGAGGAAGTATGAGCCAAGCAGAATCTCTGACGTTTGACAGTGTCGAGCAATTAAATGAAGAGAAAGCCGCCATCAAAGCAGCCTTTGGACGCGCTGCGGCGACTTACGATAAGAGTGCGGCTTTTCAACGCCGAGTTGGGCACGCACTGCTGGATCTCGAAGAAGAATGGAGCGGCAAGAGAGTGCTCGACTTAGGATGTGGCACAGGCTATTTCACCGAGCAACTGCTGCATAAAGGCGCGAACGTAGTGGCACTCGACTTGTCTGAGCAAATGTTGGATCAGGCGCGTTTGCGTTGCGGAGGCAGTGCTGAGTACGTGTCTGGCGATGCGGAGTGCTTGCCGTTTGATGACGACAGTTTTGACATCGCATTTAGCTCACTAGCACTGCAATGGTGTAATGATTTATCTATACCTCTCAGAGAGTTGCGCCGCGTTGTGAAACCTGGTGGTAAGGTTATATTTTCAACACTTATTGATGGATCGTTACAAGAGCTGAAACAGGCGTGGCAACTCGTTGATCTGCATCAACACGTTAATGACTTCTTAACATTAAATCAGGTAAAGCTTGCGCTTGCTCAATCTGGCTCGCAAAACTACACCCTAGAATGTAAGCCACTTGTTGAAAGGTATCCTTCTGCAATGGCTCTTATGCGTGATTTGAAGGGTATTGGAGCAACACATTTGTCTGAAGGACGAAATGCGGGACTGAGTGGAAAGGCGCGCTTTTCGGCATTAGAAAATGCCTACCGTGCTTTCCAATTTGAAGACGGTACGGTTCCCGCAACATATCAGGTTGGCTTTGGAGCGATTCACAATGACTAAAAGCTATTTCGTGACAGGCACGGATACAGAAGTAGGTAAAACAGTTGCATCGATGGCAGTGATGCAGGCGATAGCCAAGGCAGGGTATCGCATCGCTGGCTACAAACCGGTCGCGGCTGGCAGTAAAGAAACAGATGAAGGGTTGATGAACTCAGATGCCATTCGATTGCGTGCAGCATCGAACGTCGAATTGGCTTATGAAGAGGTAAACCCATGTCTGTTGGATGCAGCATGTTCACCACATATCGCTGCTGAATTGGAAAATAGAAGTGTTGATTTCAGCACTTTGTCGAACGGATTGAGAAACATTCAATCTAAAGCAGACGTTGCTTTGGTCGAGGGCGCGGGCGGTTGGCGAGTACCTGTCAGTTACGACAGCACACTGGCCGACTGGGTGAAGGAAGAGAAACTCCCTGTCATTCTTGTCGTAGGTGTAAAGCTTGGCTGCTTGAACCACGCCTATTTGACGGCAGAAGCAGTGCGCAGAGATGGATTGGAAGTGGTGGGCTGGATAGCGAACCGCGTCAATCCGGGCACTGAACATTACAGCGACATCGTAAAAACGCTAGAGCATCACTTACAGGTGCCTAAGCTGGGCGAGATCCCATATCTTTGCTCAGTCAAATCTCGCGATTTGAGCGAGTACATTGATATCAAACCTCTGGGTCTATAACCAATGAGTTTGTAATCAGAAAGAGAAAAAGCCAGCTTTTCAGCTGGCTTTTTAGTATTTGGTACAGCGTATTACCAGACTATTTGTTGTCTTCTGGCAATAGACCCATAAGTGATTGCTGCATTTCGGAAACTTGTTTCAACTTTCTGTTTTCGTCGTCAGCAAGACCGAGCTCTGCACAGGCTTCATCAAAGCTCATTCCTAAGTGACAGCAAAGGATATCGATTGCTACTCGATAATTTTCTTTGTCAGCCATGTTTCTCTCTCCTTAGAATCGCGTCCCTAAGGACGCAATAGCATGTTCGTCGACACGCTTCCCGTTTTCCAACACGTTATGTATTCTGCGTTGAAATTTCAACTCGACCAAAGTCTAAGATGTGAAAATTTTCGTCGTCAAGCGTCCGGTATAAACATAGCAAGAAAAAGCGAGTTGCAAGAATTTGTGTTTTAAATTGTTACACAGGGTTGTTTTTCCCCTGTTTGACCCTACTATCTGGGGGAGTGAGCGCTTCTATCAATCGGAGAAAAGATAACTAATGAAACGCATCGGTTTATTTCTGTTAACTAACCTCGCGGTTCTGTTTGTATTCAGTATCGTACTGAACATTGTGTATGCCGTAACGGGCATGCAACCAGGCAGCCTCTCAGGTCTGCTGGTAATGGCTGCGCTGTTTGGTTTTGGTGGCTCTTTGGTTTCGCTGATGATGTCGAAATCAATGGCACTTCGCTCTGTTGGCGGTCAGGTTATCGAACACCCACGCAATGAAACTGAACACTGGCTGATGAGCACGGTTAGCCGTCAAGCTCAGCAAGCGGGTATCGGTATGCCGACTGTTGCTATTTACTACTCAGATGACATCAACGCATTCGCAACTGGCGCAAAGCGTGACGATTCACTGGTTGCTGTTTCAAGCGGTCTTTTGGAAAACATGACGCGCGATGAAGCAGAAGCCGTATTGGCGCACGAAGTTAGCCACGTTGCTAACGGCGACATGGTGACCATGGCACTGATGCAAGGTGTTGTGAATACCTTCGTTATCTTCATTTCTCGTCTGATCGCTGGCGCAATCAGCGGCATGAACAGTGATGAAGATGGTGAAGGTGAAGGCGGTAGCTGGATGACGTACTTCATTGTATCGTCAATTCTGGAAATCGTATTCGGCCTGTTGGCGAGCATTCTGACCATGTGGTTCAGCCGTCATCGTGAATTTAAAGCTGACGCAGGCTCTGCGAAGCTGGTGGGCAAAGAGAAGATGATTGCAGCCCTTGAGCGCCTCAAAGTGAGCCACGAAAGCCGCTTGGAAGGCTCTATGATGGCGTTTGGTATCAACGGTAAGAAATCGCTGAGTGAGCTGTTTATGACTCACCCACCGTTGGACAAACGTATCGATGCGCTGCGCCGTGGTGAGCACCTGTAATCACGCATGCGAATAAAGAAGAAAACGCCTCCCATTGGGAGGCGTTTTTGTTTCTGGCTGCTAGTGTTATTGGATTCATAGAATATCCATTGGCTAGAGGACACAAGCATGAATCCAGTAGGTTGGTTTGAAATTGCGGTGGCAGACATGGAGCGTGCCATTGCGTTTTACGAAAAAACATTCAATTTCACGTTACAACGCCACGATATGCAGGGCACAGACATGGCGTGGTTTCCTGTCGAAAAGGACGTAGCTTATGGTGCGACCGGCACTTTGATTGCCGGCGAAGGTTATGTGCCTGGGGCTTCATCCATCATGATTTACATCGGCGTTGAGAGTATCGATGACGTTTTGGCGAGAGTGCCAGCAGAGGCCATTATTGAGCCAAAAACCGACATAGGTGAGTTTGGTATTTACGCACACATACTCGACAGCGAAGGAAATAAAATCGGGATCCACAGTCACTAATTTCGCGTATTTCTTGCCTCGAAGATCGCATGACGAAAGTCGTCACATTGCGTTTACGACCTTTGTCTGTATTTTAAACGCTGTGGTCTGAAATTTTTTACAGGGGCAAGGGAATGTTTCGAAAAATCAGAGCCGTATTTATTGTTCTGATCTTGCTGGCACTTCTGGCAACCGCCGTTGTGTATGGGATCCTCACCATGAGTCTTCCCACGCTGTCTGGTACGACCGTGTCTGACGGTGTTTCCCAAGAAGGACGACTTCAGCGAGATGACCTTGGTACGGCTATTATTATTGCCGAAAACCGCAAAGACGTTTCTTACTTGCTTGGCTATGCCCATGGTCAAGACCGCTTCTTTCAGATGGATTTGCTTCGCCGAAACGCGGCTGGTGAGCTAGCAGAGCTGTTTGGTGATGGCGCGCTAGACATCGATAAGCAACGTCGTTTCCACTTGTTCCGTAAACGCAGTGAAGCGTTGGTTAAGGGGCTTCCTGCCGAGCATCAAGATCATCTAAAAGCATACGCTGAAGGTGTGAACGACGCCCTAAGCCATCAAACTTACCCTTCTTTTGAATATGTACTGGCGCGCGCGGAAAGAAAACCGTGGAAGCCAGAAGATTCTTTGCTGGTGATTTTCAGCATGTACCTTGATTTACAAGGGCGAGGTATCGACCGCGATATCACGATGGATATGTTGAATGCGCACTTTGGACCAGACATGGTGGCATTTGTCAGTCAACCATCGGCCTATCAAGCGGCACTGGACGGCAGTGAGTTTGAAATCAACCCTGCACGCATTCCTGAACTAGACCCAAAACATAAACAAACGGCTGTTGTGACGGAAATTGAGAAGCTAGCGCTTGTTGGTAGCAACAACTGGGCAGTCGGCGGCACCTTGACTGAGACGGGCAAGGCCATGTTGTCTGACGATATGCACTTGGGAATGAATGTGCCAATCATTTGGTATCGCGCGCAGCTTAACTATAAAGAAGATGGGCAAACGCGCCAAATCACGGGTGTCACCTTGCCGGGCGCACCCGCTGTGGTGGTCGGTACCAACGGACATGTCGCGTGGGGATTCACGAATGGGTACATCGATTCAGTGGATTGGTACAAACTCTCCGAAGAGGACAGCACTAAATTCATAACGGAGAAAATCCCAACGAAATCGAGAGAGGTGAGTTACCTGCTTGAGATGAGTGACTTTGGCCCTGTTCGACACATGAACGGAGAACGTTACGCCGTTTCGTGGGTGGCATATCAAGATTACGCCGTCAACCTGAACCTCTTCAATCTTGAAGCTGCTGAGACGGTGGATGATGCCCTAAAAGCATCGAAGCAAACGGGAATTCCTGTCCAGAATATGGTGTTGGCAGATGCAGAGGGAAATATTGGCTGGCAAGCGACAGGAGCCATTCCTAATCGACGCTCACCACAATCAATGCCAGTCAACGCCTCGCAGTTCGATCGCGATTGGTTTTTCCAAGCCACAGACGTGCCATTTGCGGTGAACCCTGAAGACGCACGAATTTGGACGGGTAACAGCCGAGTGGTGAGCGTTGAACAAGATGCACGTTTCGGAAACGGTGGTTATGCGCTGGGTGCCAGAAGCGAGCAAATTCGCGACAGATTGCGAGAAAAGGAAAGCTTCTCGGCGAATGATTTCTACCAAATCCAGCTCGACAATGAAGCGCGATTCCTCGCGCGCTGGCATGAATTGCTATTACAAAAACTCCAACAAAAGCCGGAGTTGTACGCGCAAGATATTCAAGCATTAAAAGACTGGCAAGCCTGCGCCTGTGCGGATTCCGTCGGTTATACCTTGGTGCGAAAATACCGTGATGCATTAATGGACAGCCTTTTTGCACCAGTAGAAACCGTGCTTCGCAATCAACAAGCATCCATTTGGGTGGTTGAAAGGCAGCTTGAACCCGCGCTGTGGCAGCTAGTCGGCCAAACCCCGAAAAGTTGGCTGCCAAAGGGATTCGACGATTGGGATGTGTTCTTTATCTCGACCTACGAAACGATGAAGCAAAACCTGATGCTTGAGATGACAGGGCATACTCACGGCCCATTGAACGCATTGCGTTGGGGGGATGTGAATACGTTGAAAGTGCAGCATCCTTTCAGTCAGCAAATACCAATGCTGAGCAAACTTCTTGATATGCCTTCCGTAGAGGGTTTTGGCGACCGTTACATGCCAGCCGTTCAGGGGCGCGCTTTCGGTGCGTCGCAGCGATTGATCGTACAACCGGGCAATGAAGAAGAAGGCATATTGACAGTGCCGGGTGGTCAGAGTGGGCATCCATTGTCGGCGTTTTATCGTCGAGGGTTTGATGAATATGCCAAGCAGGGTTCAACGCCATTGTTACCGGGTGAGCCTGTTCATGAGATCACCTTCAGACCTGCTCCATAAAACCAGAGGTGGTTAAGGCTTGCTCGCATTGAGGTATGACTCGCATTAAAATGAGAAGGTTGCTGGGGCTTTAATCCCAGCCTCTCTTTTCATTTGAGGCGAGAAAATGTCAACGTTTGAACCCAGCCAGTCCAGTTTCACCACATTTTCTCAAGCTTCACGATGGCTAGACATAGCTACTTTTGGCCCGCATAACGGCCAGCCGCAAAGCCTTATCCATCAATATCCACGCGACTGGTTTAATGTGCAAATCGCGTTGACGCCTAGCTCTCATCATCAACAAATTCTCAGACAATTTCGCGCGCAGGACAAAGGTAAGATCCCTTCACGATCGTCTCGTATTCGCGCTTGGCTTGATATCGCTTTCTACGGTGAGGATCAGCTTAGACAAAGGCTTGGGTATGTGCTGAGCCAGATCTTTGTGGCGTCAGACCGAGACGCGACACTGAGTAAAAAAGCGGAAGCGATGGCGGCTTATAACGATCTGCTTTGCCGTCATGCATTTGATAATTACAAAGTGTTGCTCAAGGCTGTTTCTGTCTCGGCGGTTATGGGGCACTACCTCACCATGGTTGATAACAAGAAAGGTGATGCTGCCGGTAGAAAGCCTGATGAAAACTACGCACGCGAAGTCATGCAGTTGTTTTCCATGGGTCTTAATGAACGCAACCTTGATGGAACGTTGAAGCAAGATGCCGACAGACAGCCAGTGCCTTGTTACAGCGAGAAGGACATTCAAGAACTGGCTCGCGTGTTTACCGGATGGGTGAGTCAGGACAAAAAGCTCATCGAACCGATGACGACGAACGAGACGTTCCATGACCGAGGAGAAAAGCAAATCCTCGGTCACCGTTTTGAGGCTGGTGTGTCTGCAGAAGCGGAGATGGATGAAGTGATGGAGATCCTTCTTCAGCACCCGTCGACACCACCAAACCTTTGTAAGAACCTTATTCAGAAGCTAGTGACTTCCAATCCATCGCCTGCTTATGTAAAGCGCGTTGCTTCAGTGTTTGTGGACAACGGAAAAGGTGTTCGTGGCGACATGAAAGCAGTATTCTGGGCGATATTGTCAGATGAGGAAGTCTTCTCTCAGTCTTCGCCCGCCATCAGTAAAGTTCGAGAGCCTTGGTTATCTTTGGTGTATATCTATCGCGCCTTGAATGCGAAACCAGGAGGCAACAACCCGCTGGTGGGAACCGACTTGGTATACCTGCGCACGTGCAACCAATATCCGCTTGGTTCACCTTCCGTCTTCAATTTTTATCAGCCTGATTATGCGCCTCAAGGAATTGTCAGTAACGAGGGGCTGGTGGCACCTGAAATGGAAATCGTTGATTGGTCGCATGTTATCTATGTGCACAATCAAATTTTTGCGATGACGAGACTTAACCTCCAAGGGCCGGATAAACCCAATCAAAAGCAGCTTTATGTCGATGTTGAATCCTTAAAAGCGCATGTTAATCGTGGTGACATTAATGGGTTTATTGATGAAGTATCGATGCGCTTTTTCAATGGGCAAATGCCAAACGAATTACAGCATCACCTCAAAGCGCAATTTAATGGCGTGAAACTCAATGCAGGGAAGTGGGTGCAGAGGCTTCTTTTTTTCGCTCTGTCATCACCTTATTTTCATGTGATGGAGAACCGTGCATGACACTAAATCGACGCGATTTTATTAAGTCTTTAGGTGCAGCGAGTGCGACGGCGATGGTGCCGGCAAGCTTTAGCACGTTTGCTAGCGATGCGGATGACTACAAAGCGTTGGTGTGTGTGTTCCTCAAAGGCGGGAATGACTTCTTCCATCAAGTCGTCCCGTTGAATAACGCGCAATATCAAGACTACGCCAAGGTGCGCCAGCAGTTAGCCGTGCCAAAAGCTCGCTTGCTTCAAACAGGCATTCAAGATGAACAAGGTATAGAGCTGGGTCTGCATCAATCGATGAAATCGCTTTTGCCTTTGCTAAAACGCGGCAAAGCAGACTTGGTGTTAAATGTTGGGCCTTTGACTCAACCGACGACGCGAGCGGGTATATCGTCAGGCAACGCCGTTTTGCCTCCAAACTTGTTTGCTCATAACAAGCAGCAAGAAACGTGGCAGCACTGCTGGCAGGGCGACGACTACAGCAAGACGGGTTGGCTTGGCATGACGGCCGATGTCTTGATGGATGAACTGGGAGCATGCCGAATTGCTTTTTCACGGGCGCAAACTCCCTGCTAGACGGGCATGCAAATCAAACCATGTATGTGAACAAAAATGGCTTTGAATCTCTGAAAGGCTGACCAGCCCAGCAATGCGGAACACTTACCAGACCATCGCGAATGACGCTTATGCATCGCCACTTGCGAAAAGCTATGCCAATGTTGTAGCGGAAGCCATTACCGCGCAGAAACAAATGGCCAAAGTGGTGGCTAAATTCCCGCTGGATAATCGGATCCCCAAAACAAATTTGGGGCGACAGTTCCGAGCGATTAAACAGATGATGGATGCAGCGAGCATGTTCGGCCATAACCGGCAGGTTTTCTATCTTGCGGTGGGTGGATATGACACGCATGACAATCAACTCAGTCGCCAAGATAAGCTGATGAAAGAATTTGCAGAAGCCGTTGCTGGTTTTTACAACGCGCTAGAGCAAGAAGGTAAAACGGATGCAGTGCTGACCTGCACCTTGTCAGAGTTTGGGCGCACACTTCACGATAACTCGCGAAAAGGCACCGATCATGGCTGGGGTGGCGGCCAATATATCTTCGGTGGTGGTGTTACATCGGGAAGTTGTTTTGGCGAATACCCAGTATTCAAACGTAATGGGCCGGATGATAACGGTGATGGTCGCTTGATTCCTAAGATTAGCCACGAACAATACGCCGCTTACATGGTGAAGTGGCTAGGGTTGAGCGAGGCGGGAGTAAACACGATTTTTCCTAGCCTTCACCAATTTGGTGGTCCCATGGCGAAAATGACAGCGTTGTCCACAGCTCTTGGGCTACATAGAAAAACATCAGAAGCGTAATGTACAACTGTCAGTGTTGAGCAGACAGTAAATCGCTCAACACTGACGTTTCTTAATGAGGCTACTAATTATTTCAACAACTCGACCATGCTTGACCCACGCCATGCGCACTCGCCGGGTTTTGACCCGTTACCAGTTTGCCGTCGACAATCACGTGTACGCCCCAAGGCTGAATCTTACTGAATTTTGCAGCTTTACGCGTCAGAGACTCTTCAAGTAAGAATGGAATATCGTTGATCGTACCGAAATCCACTTCCTCTTCGCGGGTAAATGCGGTGACCGTTTTGTCCGCAATCATTGGCTGACCATCGCTCAGCGTGATAGGCAGCAAAGCCGCAGGGCCATGACATACCGCACCTACAACACCACCACGTTCATATAACCTCGCGGTGAACGCTGCTGTCTGTGAATGGCTTGCTAAGTCAGAGAGAAGACCAAAACCTCCCGGATAGAATATCGCGTCGTAATCATCAGCATTGAGTTGGTTGACGGGAATCGTATTGTTCACACGAGATTGAAATTCGTCGTTGTTGAAAATTCGGGTGTTCACTTCGTCATCTTCGGTGTTTTCACCGTAGAAAGGAACCTTGCCACCAAGGATAGAGGCAACGTCATAGGTAAAACCTGCGTTTAGAAATACGTCCAAAGCGTGAGTTAACTCTGGCGCATACGTACCGTTTGCTTGGTCAGTGGTACCCAGCGTAGCGTGGTTGGTGACAATGATCAGAACCTTTTTCATGTTGTAATCCTTTTGATGTGACCGAAAAGCGAGACGTCTAATCGCTTGATGAATTCACTGTATACTTTCGCAATAAGAGTGATAATCCATTAAAATTGAAAACCGTCTTTGCTATATGGCAATAATGAAATGAACAAGCACGCTCTCAACTTTGAAGGCATTGTAGAATTTGTGACTGTCGCGGACGCCAGAGGATTCAGTGAGGCCGCGCGTCGACTGGGTTGTTCTGTTAGCCACGTATCTCGCCAAGTTTCTCGTCTCGAACAACGACTAGGAACGGCTTTGTTTGCGCGTTCTACACGCTCGGTCAAGCTGACGGAAAATGGAGAGCAATACTATTTACGATGTCAGGAATTAGTTAATGGGCTTTCTGAAGCCAACGAATCGGTAACGAGTTCACAGCTCGAATTGCAGGGCACGTTGCGGATCAGCATGGCTGGGTCGTTTGCTGAACAGTTTGTGGCACCTGCATTGGTTGAATTCGCAAAGCTGCATCCTGAACTCACAGTCGAGGTAGATTTCAGTAGTCGACGTGTCAACTTCATTGAGGATGGGTTTGATTTTGCGATCCGTTACGGTCGCTTACAAGATTCGGGCTTGGTGGCAAGAAAGCTTGCGGATAGAAGCCTGATGGCTGTTGCTTCAAAAGAGTATCTTTTAGATAACGGTGAGCCAGACGTGCCTAAAGCATTGGCGAAACATTCATGTTTAATCACCAACAACGATACGTGGGTATTTGAGCAAAATGGCAAAGAAATTCCTGTGAAGGTTTCAGGCCGTTTTCGATGCAACAATGCGAAAGCGATTGTAGATGCGTGTAAAGCGGGATTGGGTATCGCTTACATGCCGAAAAGCAGTTTCCAACAATCCATCGCGGAAGGGAGCTTAGTGCCTATCCTAGAGCCATTTTGGACCGACAACATCACGTCTTGGATAGTGTATCAAAATCGCCGCTTCTTACCGCTTAAAGCACGCCTTGCAATCGATTATTTGTTGGCGCATTTTAGCGAGTGGCGTGAATAGAAAACGCGATTGTCAGAGTCAAAAAAAACACCGCCTACGAAACCGTAGGCGGTGTTTTTAATTTTTATTTAGGCTTAAGCCGCTTGCGCGTTGTCTTCAATCACGACGCGGTTACCGCTCCAGCTCAGTGCCAGACCCAGTACAACCGCTGCTGCTGCACCCATCATTACCGCTGACACAGTCAGCAAGCCGTGGATTGCCATTGCAGATACCACGCCACTTGCTACGAAGCAGATCATGGTTTGCAGGAAGTTCAGAAGACCTGCTGCAGTTGCGCTACACGTTTTGAATTCTTCCAGTGCTTTGTTTACCACGATTGGGTAAATCGCGCCGTTTGCTACCGCTAGGAAGCAGAATGGGATAAGCACAGGCCAGATGTTGGTCACGTCTGTCTGCCAAGAAACAACGAAGATAGACACAACGCTTGCTACGAACAGACCAACAAACCATGCAACAGAGCTGAGCCATCATATTTGTTCAGCAGTGCACGACAGCTATAGCCACCCACGATGAACGCGATAGTCTGAGGTACGTAGCTCATGCCGATGTCAGCACCGCTGTAACCCATTGCAGTCATCACGAATGGTGAACCTGTCAGCCAAGCGAAGAACGCAGCAGAACAGCCAGCAAAGATCAGCATGTTGCCGATGAACTTGCGAGAGCTGATGATGTGCTTGTAATCGCTAACCAGTTTCGCGCCAATTTTTTCATCAGAGTTAGCAACAGGCGCACTTTCTGGTTGACGCAGTGTCGCTACCGCCAGAACAACGCCCAACGCTACCAGCGCGATGAAGATGCTGCGCCAGCCAGTGTGTGCTTCCAGTGCTGCACCTGCCAGAGGTGCCAGAGCTGGAGATAGCGCAACTAGTGGCATGATGGTCGCAAATACACGCTGAGAGGTTTTGCTGTCATAACGGTCAATAACCACCGCTTGCCAGATTACCGATGCGCTACATGCACCCAAAGCTTGCACAAAGCGAGATGCCAAGAACATTTCAATGCTGTTAGACATGAAGCAAGCTGCAGTTGCTACTGTAAACAGCACCATACCGCCAACCAGTACCTTAATACGGCCGATGCGGTCTGATAGCGGTCCATAGACGATTTGACCCAGCGCCATACCCAACAGGAATACGGTCAGAGACAGGCCGATCATCGACTGAGTAGTACCCATTTCAAGACGGATACTTTCAAAAGCGGGCAGATACATATCAGTCGCCAGAAAACCGAGCATGCTCAAGCCAGCGAACCAAATCATAGTTGTCATTGGAACAGAATTTTTCATTTTACTTGTCCGTTCATTTACCTTGGTTGCGGAGTCTATCTGTAGCGAAAAGCTCTGTGAAACGCTAATATTTCTCTACTGCTTTCAAAAAATTTGATTTGAAGTAAAAAGTGTTCAAACTCAGGCGATTTTTCATTCATTGAGCGGATTCAAAATATGTTTTCTTATCAAGATCTTCAGGTCGTTGACGCGGTAGCACGGCGCGGAAGTTTCTCCGCGGCGGCAGAAGAGCTACATAAAGTGCCCAGTGCGGTGAGTTATACCGTTCGTCAAATGGAAGAAAAGCTTGCTGTGAATTTATTTGAGCGACTGCACCGTGCAGTGCGTTTAACGCCGGCGGGCGAGTTCTTTGTCGACGAAGCGCGGTCGCTCATGAAACGTATGGATGAAATCCGCGAGCAAACGCAGCGTGTCGCGAATGGGTGGACTCGCAGTGTCTCGCTGGCGTTAGATAATGTCGTACGTGAAGACCGAGTCGATTCACTGGTACGTGACTTTTATGATGCCTTTCCTGACGTGGAATTGCTGCTGACGATGGAAGTGTTCAATGGCGTGTGGGACGCACTGGCGTACGATCGCGCGATATCGCTATCGGTGCAACCGCAGCGGTACCTGTAAGTGGCAACTTGAGCTATCGCGATATGGGCATTCTGACGTGGCGATTTGTGGTGTCGAAGGATCATCCATTAGCAAGCCAAGCAGAGCCACTGAGTAATCAACAACTCATGGCTTATCCTGCCATTTGTCTTGAAGATACCTCGCGTATTTTGCCTAAGCGTGCAACTTGGCTGCTTGATAACCAGCGCCGTCTAACCGTGCCAAACTGGCACAGTGCGATTCAGTGCTTTCGAAGTGGGTTAGGCATTGGTGCCATGCCGTCACACATGGCCGAACCCTTTCTTGCGTCAGGCGAGCTGGTGGAGAAAGAGCTGATTGAACCGCCAGCCAAAAGCCCGTGTTGTATCGCTTGGCGAACGGATAAAGAAAATCCCGCGATTAACTGGATATTGGATTATCTGGGCGATGCAGAAACCGCGTATCGCGAGTGGCTGGAGTAGTCTTAATTGAAAGATTTCACAGCAGAACCACGTCGCATTATGTCGCATTGGAGTGTGGCAAACCCTTACATGAGCGATGCTATGTTATTCGTAATGCTGCTACGAAAGTGCGGGCAGTAAATGAATGAGGCTGATATGAAAAATAAGCACACTCTAAACGGCATTTACCGAGGAAAAGTAAATTCGTGTTATGGGTTGCAAACCGCGATCAATAAGACCCCTATTACAGGCCGCGTTTACCTATCACTTGAAGGGCTAGACGGTGACGAGTGTGCGGATTTACGACATCACGGCGGTTTAGAACGGGCATTACATCAATACCCGTTAGAGCATTATGCATATTGGCGAGATAAGTATGGCGAAGACATTGATTGGGTCGCCCCAGGGATGGGCGAGAACATCAGTGCGGAAGGCATGACTGAGCATAATGTTTGTCTGGGAGACCGCTATCAATGGGGAGAGGCAATTATTGAAGTGAGCCAACCTCGATCACCGTGTTTTAAGCTGAACAAGCGTTGGGGGATCGAAGGTTTTTCTGTTGATATGCAGGAAATAAGTCGGTGTGGTTGGCTTTATCGTGTTATCCAACCGGGAATGGTCAGCGTGACGGAGCCGTTGGAGCTGATTGCCCAAGAACCGAATGCAATGACACTTCATGAAACGTGTGACATTTTCTTTGGGGATCCGCTCAACAAGGAGAGGCTGTTGACGTTAAAACAGCAGCGAAAGTTATCAAACAGTTGGATGTCTAAAGTGAACGCGCGCCTTGAAAGCAATAATGTTGAGCGATGGGATTTCCGGCTGTTAGGTCGAGCGGAAAGCGAATAAATGGCAGAGGTGACGGTGGATGAGTCTGCACTCAGCTGTATGTTTGCAAATCAAGAGGCAATCACATTTTGAGGTTTTTTCTCTGCTTGGGCGCGAGATACCACGCTGAACCTACGTTTCTGATCTGAACCTAACTGACTTACAGCACCGAAGAAGCCAATTCTTAGTGATGAAAAAAGCCATTTTGGGGCTTTTTCACAAACCGATATCTTAAATGTTCAAAAATTGACGTGAAATCAAATAGTAACGAACGACTAAGGTACAATGTCTTGTTATTAAAAGACAAAATGTCGTGTTTAAACAGGACGTTTTGTCATCTAATACACTGTTAGGCGATAAGGAGAATGTCATGTACCTCAATAAAGAGGAATCCTTTGAAATGTTGTTCGAGAAACTCGATTCACTTGAAGTGGATCTTAATGAGGACATTACTGAACTGTTTAACATACTGGATGATAAAAGTGATTGGGCGTTTATGATCAAAGCTACTGCTTATATCGAGTTGGTTTTAACGAATGCTATCACCAAGCAGCTTTCTGAAGACACAATGTTAGCAGTAGTTAAACATTTACCTCTAATAAACAAAAATACAGGTAAGGTTGCTATTGCTCGTAACTTGGGCTTGCTTGATAAAACCCATGTTTCCTTTATTCAAGAGGTCGCATCTATCCGCAATGAATATGCTCACAATTTTGAGTATGTAGCAATGACACTCAGTGAATATTTTAAAAAACTAGAACCAAACAAAGCAAATATTAAATATCGCTCAATGTGCATTGATAATACTGGTGAACCTTATAGACAGTTACTCGAGAGTCGACCGCAGTTGGCTATTATTCTTGGTATTCTATTTGTCTCAATGAGGGTGAAGAGTGCGTTAATGACTTCGGAGGTTAAGTCAGAGCTTGAGCGTCTTGAAATGAAGACACTTCGAGACTTGGTGGGTAAAATCGCCTAACAAGCAATTCAAGCTGATTCGCAACACTCGGCATTTTTGGTTTGAATCAGCTTTAGTGAGTAAGGCGCAATGGTTTAGGTCTATGGCAGCGTTGCTCACAACTTAAT
>NZ_LNTY01000035.1 GCF_001559595.1 Enterovibrio coralii
AGTTGATTCAGAAATTTGTCTAACCTTCCCTTTCAATTCAACTCGCCTGCTCGCATTTTCACTTCGTTTGTTCAGATATATTGGGATGTATAAATCCTGAGTTTGAGATGTTGACCTGTCCAACGGTCGCTTCAGTAAAGCGAGAGTTGGAGGGTAAGTGCACTTCTTAAATCCGGCACCTTTGCTGAGAGACGGTGCCAATTTTCTATTCCCATGTTTCACGTGAAACATATCGTTGAGAAGTATGACGCCGCAATGAGTAAAGAAACCGAAATCATTATTGAGAGAATCGACGGCAAGCTCAGTGGCTCACTGCTCATGCCTGAACGTCCTATCACCCCATCCCTTTCAATCATCGTTTCAGGTTCTGGACCGACAGACAGAAATGGAAATCAAGCGGGCTTACACAATGACAGCTTGAAGAAGCTTGCCACCTGCTTATTTGAAAATGACTGCGCAACATTTCGTTTTGATAAGCGCGGCATTGGCCAATCTGTTTTTCCATTACTAACAGAAAGTGACCTGACGATTGACGTCTACGTAAGGGATATTCTGGCTATCGCAGAAACGCTCAGACACGATTATGGCTTTAGAAACATCAATCTTATTGGCCATAGCGAAGGTGGCATTATCGCCCTTTTGGCAGCGCAAAAGATGCAAGTAGATAAACTCGTACTGTTGGCTACGCCGGCAATACCTATGAGCGAATCACTTACAAAACAATACCGAGAAAGAGCGCCCGAATTTGCCGATGACGTTGAAGCAGCCTCGCAAGCATCAAAAGTGGTCATGCTGTTCGCTATTCCAACGAACACATTGAAATGGCGTTTAGGCCTTCCGTCATTCCCTACATAGCCTCGTGCTTTTTTATCGAGCCAACGAGAATAGCTACGTCACTTAATCAAACTGTTCATGTCATTCAGGGTGACAATGACGTTCAAGTCAGTGTAGAAAACGGTGAGGTATTTAGAGAAGCACTCGGTGACCTTGCCAGAGTCACACGATGTGAAGACATGAATCACGTGCTAGTAAAAACGCCGAGAGAGTTAGAAGAAAACTTGGCGTCTTACAACAATCCGCGTCTTCCACTACACCACCAGCTAGAACGCACCATTCTTTCCGCTTTAAAATCAATAAAATCAGATAGTTAAACCACCAGGTTGCGCTACGTAAAAAAAACGCCGCTAATGCGGCGTTTGATACTCAGAATTTACGTAGCGATACTTGACTACACGTCCAGGTTAGCTACTTTCAGGGCATTGTCTTCGATGAACGCACGACGTGGTTCTACGTGGTCACCCATCAGCGTCGTGAACAGCTCGTCTGCCGCTACCGCATCTTGGATAGTCACGCGAAGCATACGACGTGATTCTGGATCCATGGTAGTTTCCCAAAGCTGATCAGGGTTCATCTCGCCCAGACCTTTATAGCGCTGACGGGAAAGGCCACGGTTAGATTCTTTAATCAACCATGCCAGCGCATCAGCGAAGCTCTTAATTGGCTGCTTACGCTCACCACGTTGGATGAACGCCGTGTCATCTAACAGACCATCAAGTGCTTCAGACAGGCTTGCGATCTTGCCGTACTCTTTCGAATTCAGCAGGTCGTAGCTGATCAGGTATTCGTGATCAACACCGTGTGTGCGTACAACCAGTTCTGGTTGGTAAGCATTGTGTTCTTCACTGAATTTAACCAATGAACGGTACTGGCTTTCGCCGGTAGAGTTCTTGTTCAGTACAGTCACAATGTTATCAATCCATGCTTGAACGTCCGCTTCGTTTTGCAGCGTATCAACAGACAAACGTGGCTGATAAACCAGTTCGTTTAGCAACGCAGAAGGGTAACGACGTTCCATACGCTTGATAAGCTTCATCACGCTGTTGTATTTCTGGATCAGCTCTTCAAGTGCAAGGCCACTCAATGCTGGCGCATCTTGGTTCACAAACAAAGATGCATTTTCAAGGGCCAGAGCAACTTGGTATTGCTCCATGGCTTCGTCATCTTTGATGTATTGCTCTTGCTTGCCTTTCTTCACTTTGTACAGTGGTGGCTGAGCAATGTAGATGTAACCACGCTCAATCAGCTCAGGCATTTGACGATAGAAGAAGGTCAACAGTAGCGTACGAATGTGCGAACCATCGACGTCAGCATCAGTCATGATGATGATGCTGTGATAACGCAGCTTGTCTGGGTTGTATTCGTCGCGGCCAATACCACAGCCCATGGCAGTGATCAGCGTTGTCACTTCTTGAGAAGACAGCATCTTGTCAAAACGCGCTTTTTCGACGTTAAGGATTTTACCTTTCAGTGGAAGAATCGCTTGGTTTTTACGGTTACGACCCTGCTTAGCTGAACCGCCAGCAGAGTCCCCTTCCACAATGTAAAGTTCAGAAAGCGCAGGGTCTTTCTCTTGGCAGTCTGCCAACTTACCTGGAAGGCCACCTAAATCCAGTGCGCCCTTACGACGTGTCATCTCACGTGCTTTACGTGCTGCTTCACGCGCACGCGCCGCATCGATAATCTTGGTACAAACGATTTTAGAATCTTGAGGGTTCTCAATCAGGAACTCACTCAGCTTCTCGTTCATTGCAGACTCAACCGCTGACTTCACTTCTGAAGACACCAGTTTGTCTTTGGTCTGGCTTGAGAATTTTGGATCTGGCACTTTAACCGAAACAACGGCTGTCAGACCTTCACGCGCATCGTCACCTGACGTCGCTGCGTTTGCTTTCTTCGAGTACCCTTCTTTTTCCATAAAGGTATTCAAAGTACGCGTTAACGCAGCACGGAAACCTGCAAGGTGAGTACCGCCATCGCGTTGAGGAATGTTGTTGGTGAAACAGTAGATGTTCTCTTGGAAACCGTCGTTCCACTGCATAGACACTTCAACAGTCACACCGTCTTCACGCTCGTGTTCAAAGTGGAACACAGATGGGTGGATAGGGTTTTTGTTGCGGTTCAAGTGCTCAACGAATGCGCGGATACCACCTTCGTAAGTAAAGTGGTCGTGTTTGTCTTCTTCACGCTCGTCGTTAAGACGAATCGAAACGCCAGAGTTGAGGAATGACAACTCACGCAAGCGCTTCGCTAGAATATCGTAATGGAAAAGCAGGTCGCTGAACGTTTCGCCTGATGGCCAGAAACGAATACGGGTACCGGTTTCATCCGTTTCACCGATAGGTGCTAATGGAGCTTCTGGTACACCACTGTGGTAAACCTGTTGGTGGATCTGGCCATGACGCCAGATGGTCAGCTCAAGCTTCTCAGACAGGGCGTTTACTACCGAAACACCTACGCCGTGAAGACCACCAGACACTTTGTACGAGTTGTCATCGAACTTACCACCAGCGTGAAGTACCGTCATGATAACTTCCGCTGCTGACACACCCTCTTCTTCGTGGATGTCGACAGGGATACCACGACCATCATCTTTTACTGAAACAGAACCGTCTTCATGGATGGTAACGATAATATCGCTACAATGCCCGGCGAGAGCTTCATCGATAGAGTTATCGACCACCTCAAAGACCATGTGGTGCAGACCGGTACCGTCGTCGGTATCACCGATGTACATCCCCGGACGCTTTCGTACTGCATCCAGACCCTTGAGTACCTTGATACTCGATGAATCGTAATTGTTGGACATTGAGTTACTCTCGCTTAATTTATTCTGCGGCTATTTTACCGTGTTCCACATGAAACATCTTACTATTTTCGTCGCACATTTCAGCGACCTGATCGGCACTAATGGCACTGACAAACACTTGTGCGCCAGTGGCTTTTAGCTGCTCGGCCAGTAACGCCCGTCGCCGACTATCCAGCTCAGACGCAAAATCGTCGATTAAATAAATGCACTGCTTACCTTTGTCCTCGGTAAGCTGCTGTCCTTGCGCTAAACGCAAGGCACACACCATCAGTTTTAACTGACCACGGGAAAGCACATCTTCAACCGGTGTGCCGCCCACGCGCAGTCTTAAGTCCGATTTGTGCGGACCACTGACGGTATACCCCAGTTGCTGATCGCGGAGGAAGTTTTCACGCAATAATTCTGCGTAATCTGCGTCCTTGTCCCAACCACGGGTGTAATTCAGTTTGATTTCATACTCAGGCAAAAACGCTTCACACAAGGAAGACGCACGAGCAGAAAGTTTCTCTATGTATTCACGACGCCACGTATCGATTTGATTGGCCAGTGGGGCTAACTCTGCGTCCCAGTAACTGAGCTCGCGGTAGCTTCTGGCGGTTTTCATCAAGGCGTTGCGTTGTTTGGTCAGGCGCTTAACCCGCGACCACACCGGATAAAACTGAGGCTCTGCGTGAAACACGCCCCAGTCGATAAATGCACGGCGAAACTTAGGCCCGCCAGTCAGCAGCTCAAACCCTTCAGGGGTGATCAACTGCATCGGTAAGACTTCGGCAAGCTGAACCAGTTTCTGGCCTTTTTCTTCACCAATTTTTACTTCTGCCGAACCGTCTCGGTTTTTCTGAATACCGACAGGCAGAATTGACTCACCAACATCTACCCTGCCGTGCACCACTAGCCGGTCTTGCTGGTGGCGGATCACCCTGCCAGTAAGCTGGCTTCGAAAAGAGCGGCCATGGCCAAGGTAATACACAGCTTCCAGAACACTGGTTTTGCCACTGCCATTTGCGCCGACAAGAAAATTGAAGCCTGATGACAGGCTAAGGTCACAGGCTTCAATATTTCGCAAATCGTGTATCGATAATCGGGACAGTGCCATCTTACAGACGAATTGGCATCACCACGTACATGGCGTCTTCACTGTTACAATCTTCAACCAGTGTACTCGCCGTGCCGTCTGTCATCGAGAAACGGACTTGTTCACACTTGAGCGTGTTCAGTACATCCAGCACATAGCTGACGTTAAAACCGATTTCGAGTTCATCACCGTCGTAGTTCACGTCAACAAACTCTTCCGCTTCTTCCTGCTCAGGGTTGTGCGCAGAAATGCGAAGCTGGCCGGCACTTAGGTTCAAACGCACGCCACGGAATTTTTCATTCGACAAAATTGCAGCGCGTGAAAACGCCTGGCGCAGTTCGTCGCAATCGGCTTCCATGATCTTGCTGGACGATTGCGGCATCACGCGGCGGTAATCCGGGAAACGGCCATCAACCAGTTTTGAGGTAAAGATGAACTGGTTCACTTGCGCGCGAATATTGGCGCTGCCGATTTGGATAGTCACTGGCGCATCAGGTTGATCCAACAAACGCATCAGCTCGGTCACACCTTTACGCGGCACGATCACTTGCTGACCCGCAAGCTCGTCGTCGAGTTCGGTGATACCGACTGCCATACGGTGACCATCTGTCGCCACTGAGCGAAGCGTCTTACCGTCTGTTTCCAGCAACATACCGTTGAGGAAGTAACGCACGTCTTGGTTTGCCATTGAGAAAGCGGTGCTCTCAATCAAGTGGCGCAGCTTGCCTTGTGGCAGCGTGAATTCAACCGTGCTTTGCCAGTCTTCAATATTCGGGAAATCGGCAGCAGGTAAGGTCGACAGCGTGAAGCGGCTGCGGCCCGAGCGGATAACGGCGCGGTCACCTTCCAGTGAAAACTGGATTGGCGCACTGTCGTTAAGGCCGCGGCAGATGTCCAAGAACTTACGAGACGGTACCGTCACCGCACCGTCTTGCGCGTCGCCTTCTAGCGGCAATGCCGCGATCAGTTCTACTTCAAGGTCGGTACATGTCATGGATAACTGACCGGACTGCACCTGCAGAAGAATGTTTCCGAGGATCGGCAGCGTTGGTCGTCCCCCAAGTGCACCAGAAACCTGCTGCAGGGGTTTTAAAAATTGGTCACGAGTTAGAGTAAATTTCATATTAAGACGACAGGGTCCGGATCAGGTTTGAGTAATCTTCTTTTATATCGTGGCTTTCTTCGCGCAGCTGTTCAATTTTTCGGCATGCGTGAAGTACCGTAGTATGATCGCGGCCACCAAATGCATCACCGATCTCCGGCAAGCTGTGGTTAGTCAGCTCTTTTGACAGTGCCATCGCCACTTGGCGAGGACGTGCCACAGAGCGGCTGCGACGTTTAGACAGCAAATCCGCCATCTTGATTTTGTAGTACTCAGCCACGGTTTTTTGAATGTTGTCGATAGTCACCAGCTTTTCCTGCAGTGCCAGCAGGTCGCGAAGTGCCTCTCGAACGAAATCTATGGTGATCGCTCGACCGGTGAAGTTAGCGTTCGCTATCACACGGTTCAGTGCACCTTCTAGCTCACGTACGTTTGAGCGCAGACGTTTAGCAATGAAAAATGCCACTTCGTCGGGCAGGCGAATATTATGATCTTCCGCCTTTTTCATCAAAATTGCTACGCGCGTTTCAAGCTCTGGTGGCTCGATCGCGACGGTCAAACCCCAACCGAAACGTGATTTAAGACGATCTTCTACCCCATTAATCTCTTTCGGGTAGCGATCGGATGTCAGGATAATTTGCTGATTGCCTTCAAGCAGCGCATTAAAGGTGTGGAAAAACTCTTCTTGCGAACGCTCTTTATTGGCGAAGAATTGGATGTCATCGATAAGCAGCGCATCAACACTACGGTAGTAGCGTTTAAATTCTTCAATTTGGTTGTTCTGAAGGGCTTTCACCATGTCTTGAACGAAGCGTTCAGAATGCATGTATACAACACGCGCATCGACCTTACGATCGCTGATTGCATTGCCTACCGCATGTAACAAGTGAGTTTTACCTAGACCGGTACCGCCATAGAGAAACAGCGGGTTGTATGCTGCGCCCGGGTTGTCCGCCACTTGACGCGCGGCAGCCAGAGCAAGCTGGTTCGATTTACCCTCAACAAAGTTAGTGAACTTATGTTTTGGGTTCACATTCGAGCGATGGTTAACATCTGACTGAACAGGAGAAGGTGCAGGTTCCCACGTGCGTCCCGCACTCGGCTTTATTGTCGCTGCCGCTGGCGCAGCAGATACCGGTGGCGCGGGTGGCGCAATCGGAGCGACAGGCTTGCTGCCCACTTCAAAGCGCAACATAGGGATGTCGTTACCGCAAAACTCGTTCAGTAAACTATTGATACTGTTTATGTACTTATCGCGCACCCAGTCCAAAACAAAACGGTTTGGGGCGAACAAAGTCAGGGTATTGTCATTTAACTCCGCCTGAAGCGGTCTAACCCACATGCTAAATTCCGTTGCAGGGAGATCCTCTTGAAGGCGCTGAAGGCACTGCAACCAAAGCGAAGATGACACGTCTGACTCCACACTCGAATAATGAAAAGGGAAGTAATTTTATACTTCTACGGCAAGGATCGCTAGCGACAAGATCCCTTTTGCAGTGAATAAGATCGTAGTTATACACACAGATCGCACAAAAAACCGTGCGATCAGCACAAGTAACACCCTACTTACTCACAGAATTATTAGAACTCTGACAATTTTTGTGCAAAGACCGTCACATTTAGTTGCCATGACTTTCACGGATTTTCACCACCGATCATTGATGAATTTTTTGCTTCAGATCGCAACAAATTCTCTTATCCACCCAAAAACCACCTAAAATACACACGTCAATCACAAGCATAAGTGGATAAGATCGCAAAAGGATCCTTGCGCTTATCAATTGACCACGTATAATTGCGCGCCCAAGAGACGCGGAAGTTGGTTTTAACATTGACTAGAACTCAGTCAGTGATTACAATCCGCCCTCTTTGTTGAGAGGCGTCGGACTTTTGTCCCACGTCGGGTTAACAAACCTAAAAACTGATCAGTAATAAGGTAGAAACCATGAAACGCACTTTTCAACCTTCAGTTCTAAAGCGTAAGCGCACTCACGGTTTCCGTGCGCGCATGGCAACTAAGAACGGCCGTAAGGTTATTGCCGCTCGCCGTGCGAAAGGCCGTAGCAAGCTTTCAAAATAATCCTCAGTGATTTGTGAATAAGCTAGCTTTTTCTCGGGAGTTACGTCTGTTAACTCCCGAACATTTCAACTCTGTCTTCCAGCAACCTCATCGCGCTGGCTCTCCACACTTAACTATTCTTGCCCGCAACAACACTCTTGACCGCCCACGTTTGGGTCAGGCAGTGCCAAAAAAACAAATCAAACTTGCCGTCGACCGAAATCGTTTTAAGCGTCTCGTTCGTGAAAGTTTTCGTCTGCGTCAGCACGCGCTGCCAGCGAAGGATTTTGTTGTGATTGCTAAGAAAAGTGCCAATGAGCTTAGTAACGAGGAATTGAGCGCGCTGCTTGATAAGTTATGGCAACGTTTGTCACGACCGCCGCGAAAAAAATAGTCACTGGACTGTTTCGCGGGTACCAACTCTTCATCAGCCCTCTTCTGGGGCCTCGCTGTCGTTTTACGCCGACATGCTCCCAATACGCCATAGAAGCGGTCAATTGTCACGGTGTGATAAAAGGATGTTGGTTAGCAGGCAAACGTTTATTAAAATGCCATCCTCTAAATCATGGTGGGTACGATCCTGTACCCCCGCATCATCCTAATAATCGAGACAATTAACAATGGATTCTCAACGCAATATCCTGTTGATTGCCCTAATGTTTGTATCGTTCATGTTGTATCTCAACTGGAACGAGTCAACCAACCCTCAACCACAGGGTCCGGGCGTCACTCAGCAAGCACAACACAGTGGTGATGTTCCTGTCGTCGCAGATGCTTCTCAGCCTCTGACCCAGGATTCTGTCTCTAATAAGCTGATCACCCTAAAAAGTGATGTGCTGACTTTGACCGTTGACACACAAGGCGGTGACATTGTTCAAGCAGAACTGAACAAATATGACGCAGAGTTCGGCTCTGAGAACAAATTTGTTCTGCTGAAAAACCAGCCTAACCATACGTTCGTTGCACAAAGTGGCCTGATTGGTCCTAACGGCATCGATACACTGGACGGCCGTGCACAATTTACAACCAATGGCACCGACTTCACTCTGGCTGATGGCCAAGATGAACTGCGCGTTCCAATGACATTGGTTAAAGACGGCATCACCTACACCAAAACCTTTATTCTGAAGCGCGACAGCTACGCAGTGGATGTGGATTACACCATCGACAACCAAAGCGACAAGTCGGCATCTGTTCAGATGTATGCTCAGCTTAAACAAAACCTGATGGATGATGGCGGCAGCCTGACCATGCCTACCTACCGCGGTGGTGTGTACTCAGCTGACGATGCGAAATACGAAAAATACAGCTTCGACGATATGAAGGACAGAAACCTGAACCTGACTATCTCGAAAGACGGCTGGGCAGCGATGATGCAACACTACTTTGTTGCAGCATGGGTTCCTCGTGACCAAACTGACGTGAACCTGTTCACCCGCACCGCAAACGGCCAAGGCTTTATCGGTGTTCGCTACCCAACAACAACAGTGGCTGCAGGCTCAACCGTGAACCTGGATTCAACCCTGTGGGTAGGTCCTAAGCTGCAAGACCAAATGGAAAAAACCGCACCTAACCTGAACCTGACCGTGGATTACGGTTGGCTTTGGTTTATCGCGAGCCCGCTGCACTGGTTGCTGTCAACCATTCACGGCTTCGTGGGTAACTGGGGTGTGGCCATCATTATCCTGACATTCGTCGTACGTGGTGCGATGTACCCGCTAACCAAAGCGCAGTACACCTCGATGGCGAAGATGCGTCTTCTGCAGCCAAAACTGCAAGAAATGCGCGAGCGTATTGGCGATGACCGTCAACGCATGAGCAGGAAATGATGGAACTGTATAAGAAAGAGAAAGTAAACCCGCTGGGTGGCTGTCTACCTCTTCTTCTACAAATGCCAATCTTCATTGCACTTTACTGGGCACTGATGGAATCTGTTGAGCTGCGCCATGCGCCGTTCATGCTGTGGATTCACGACCTGTCTGCGCCAGATCCATACTATGTGCTGCCGCTACTGATGGGTGCATCTATGTTCCTGATTCAGAAGATGAGCCCAAGCACTGTGACTGACCCGATGCAGCAGAAGATCATGAACTTCATGCCTGTGATGTTCACTGTGTTCTTCCTGTGGTTCCCAGCAGGTCTGGTTCTGTACTGGTTGGTATCGAATATCGTAACGCTAATCCAGCAGACGCTGATTTACCGCGCGCTGGAGAAAAAAGGCCTTCACAGCCGCAAGTAATTGCAAAATGCGTTAAACAAGGCGGCCTACAGGCCGCCTTTCTTCTTTCTGAACGTGACACTGCCAAACTCAAAATTTGGTATACACTAGCTTGAATTACAGCAGCAGGTATCCCACATGAACCACACTGACACTATTGTTGCGCAGGCAACGCCTCCCGGTCGCGGCGGCGTTGGCATCATTCGCGTATCCGGCCCTAAGGCCGTTGAGGTTGCGAAAGCGGTAACAGGAAAAGAGCTACCTGTCCGTCGCGCAGAATACCTGCCATTTAAAGACACTGACGGTAACGCGCTGGATCAGGGCATTGCCCTCTACTTCCAAGCACCGAACTCATTCACGGGTGAAGATGTGCTTGAGCTGCAAGGTCATGGCGGCCCGGTGATCATGGATATGCTGATAAAGCGTATTCTGGAAATCGACGGCATACGCACAGCCCGTCCAGGTGAGTTTTCCGAGCGCGCATTTTTGAACGACAAGCTCGACTTGGCGCAAGCCGAGGCGATTGCTGATCTGATTGATGCGAGCTCAGAGCAAGCGGCGAAAAGTGCCCTGCAAAGCCTGCAAGGTGCTTTTTCCAACAAGGTTAACACGCTGGTGGAATCACTGATCCATCTGCGTATTTACGTCGAAGCCGCGATTGATTTTCCGGATGAGGAAATCGACTTTCTGTCTGACGGTAAAGTCGCCGCCGATCTGGATGCCATCATTGATTCCTTGTCTGATGTAGCAAGCCGCCAACCAAGGTGCCATCATGCGCGAAGGCATGAAAGTGGTGATTGCGGGTCGTCCGAACGCGGGGAAATCGAGCCTGCTTAACGCCCTGTCAGGCAAAGATTCTGCCATCGTCACCGACATCGCGGGCACCACCCGTGACGTGCTGCGCGAACATATCCACATAGATGGCATGCCACTGCATATTATCGACACCGCCGGCCTTCGTGATGCCTCTGATGAGGTTGAACGCATTGGTATCGAGCGTGCGTGGGATGAAATCGTTCAAGCAGACCGCGTGCTCTTTATGGTGGACGGCACCACAACGGACGCCACCTCTCCAGAAGAAATCTGGCCAGAGTTTATCGACCGTCTGCCTGCAAACATCGGCATGACTGTTATTCGAAACAAAGCCGATGTGACGGGCGAAACCTTGGGTATTTGCCATGCCAGCCAGCCTACGCTTATTCGCCTAAGCGCGAAAACAGGCAATGGTGTCGATGCCCTTCGCGAGCACTTAAAGGCCTGTATGGGCTTTTCTGGCGCAACAGAAGGTGGTTTCATGGCACGTCGTCGCCACTTGGAAGCACTGGATGCCGCGGCACGTCATTTGGACACGGGCAAAGACCAACTTGAAGGCTACATGGCCGGAGAGATCTTGGCCGAAGAGCTTCGCATTGCGCAGCAACACCTTTCCGAGATCACGGGCGAGTTCAGCTCTGACGATCTGCTCGGCAGGATCTTCACCTCCTTCTGTATCGGTAAATAACCCCCAAAAGCTGCCTCCGGGCAGCTTTTTCTTTTCTCTCGCTTTATCTCACCTTTGCTACACTTTGAAGCAACCTCACGCAAACAAGTGAAGAGATGATAAGCAGCCTCAACCCGCTTCTAAACTTAGGCTTAGAACGCTACGACAAGCTTCAGATCCATCACCTGCGCATGGTCAACCTTCTGGCCGCATTGTGTGCGGGCGGGACCTTGTTGTTTTCTGCGCTGTTCTGGTTCGCCTTTGGAAGCCCATCGGTTGCGCTGCTCAATGGCCTGTTTGCCCTTCTTTATATGATCTCTTTTGTGCTGACCCGCGAGGGCCTGCTCAAAATTGCCAAGTATTGGGTGTTTATCACCTTCTTTTTTCAGCAGTTTTCTTTGCCGCTTTTTGTTTTATCGGACAATTTTGAAACAGAAATGCTGCTGCTGGTGGTACCCACGGCGGTGGTCTTGGTGTTTGATCCCAAAGAAAGGCTGCCTCGCTATGGGTTGTCGTTGATCGCGATCGTCCTACTGTTTCTGGCGAAAACGATCCCCTCCGCGGATCCCATATTGGCATTAACCGACGCAACGCGCGAGCCGCTTATTTGTGCGTGATTTTGATCCTGGTGCTCGCCTCCGTGGCACTGACAGACTTCTATTTGGTGGATTTACATTCGATTGATGAGTCATCGCGCCGTTTGGTACACGATGACTTGCTGACCGAAACCGCGAACAGCCAGAGCATCTACAACCAGGCCGATGAGCTTTACTTCCAAGCCCAGCGGAAAGAGATCCCCTTGTCTGTCATTGCCATCAATCTCGATGACTTTCGGCAAATCAATGATATGCATGGGCGAAGTACGGGCGATCAGGTGCTGATTCACTACGCCAACCTGCTGCAAGAACACATCACTCCCGGCACGCCTATCAGCCGTTTGTATGCCGACACCTTTGTGATTTTGCTCAATAACGTCAATGCCACAGAAGCAGTTGCCTTGGCAGAAGAGCTTAAAATTGCCATCAGTCGCAGCGTGGTTCTGCTTGAGCACACCGCGGTAAAACGTACCGCCAGTCTAGGCGTAAGTACTTCAAATCAGGGCTGTATTGCCGGATATCAGCTCATCGACACAGCCCTAGTAGCGATGAAAAACGCCAAACGTCGTGGTAAAAACAAAATCCAATCTGTCTCTCCCACCAACATTAACCCAATGAATAATAGGGATTACTGTCGTCCGAGCTAGCTTGACTTGAACGCGCGCGCCCCTCAATACTAGCGGTCTTACTGACTGATATTGAGATCATGCTATGAGCGCAATTACCTTGATCACTGGCAGCACCTTAGGCGGTGCAGAATACGTGGGTGATCATCTCGCAGAGCTTCTAGAACAACAGGGCCAGACGGTGAAGATCGTCAACGAAGCCGAGCTTTCTGACATCACCGACAGCGAAAAGCTGCTACTGATCACCTCGACACACGGTGCCGGTGACTACCCAGAAAACCTTGCGCCGGCCATGGAAGCCTTGGCAGAAAATGCCCCGGATTTGAGCCATATTTCCTACGCCGTTATTGCCATTGGTGACACTAGCTATGACACGTTTTGCGGTGCGGGCATCCATGCTGATACCTTGCTTTCCAAGCTGGGTGCGAAGGCAATAGCGGCCCGATTAGACATCGATATTTTGGAAAATCCGCTGCCAGAAGAACCTGCAGAAGCATGGTTATCCCAAAACATGACTGCGTTGTGTGAATAAGTTTTTCATGTCGAGCATTAAAATTTGTTCTTAAAATGCCCGATCACATTGTGGATAACTATAGATCTAAACGGTGATCAACCTATAGTTATCCCAATAACAACTTTTACCTCTCCTAGCCCCTGTTGATAAAGTGCTATTTTGATCCCAGCCTTTCCCAGATTAGATCCAAAGCAACTCACAACAAATGATCTTCAATAAACGCATGATCATGTTGATCATTTAATAGTTATCCACAGAGATCGTCTTCTCTAATAAAAGATCAAAATAAAAGATCTATATAAAGATCTTTATATATATTTAAGAGCTTTCCCCTTCGATCAAAGATCACACTTTTGGTTCTCTCGCATAATGAAAAGCGGTAGAATGATCCTCTTTTGCTCAACAAACCGATCCACTCATTCTTTTTTGAGGTCACACCATGTTTTACCAGGATAACTTTGACGTCATCGTCGTTGGTGGTGGTCATGCAGGTACAGAAGCCGCACTGGCCGCAGCACGAATGGGTCAACAGACTTTGTTGTTGACTCACAACATCGATACGTTAGGGCAAATGTCATGTAACCCAGCCATTGGCGGGATCGGAAAAGGACATCTGGTGAAAGAAGTCGATGCATTAGGCGGCCTGATGGCGCGTGCGATCGACAAAGGTGGTATCCAATTCCGCACCTTGAACGCATCAAAAGGTCCTGCTGTTCGTGCAACGCGTGCACAGGCAGACCGTGCGCTATACAAAGCTGCGGTGCGTGAAGCATTGGAAAACCAACCAAATCTTATGTTGTTCCAACAAGCTGTTACTGATCTGATTGTTGAACAGGATCAAGTGACCGGCGTTGTGACCGAAATGGGGCTTAAATTCCGCGCAAAATCAGTCGTTTTGACTGTGGGAACCTTCCTGGGCGGTAAAATTCATATTGGTTTGGAAAACTATTCTGGCGGCCGTGCGGGTGATCCACCGTCGATCGCACTGGCGGATCGCCTGCGTGAATTGCCGTTCCGTGTTGATCGCCTAAAAACCGGTACGCCACCGCGTATTGACGCGCGTACGGTCGATTTCAGCGTGATGCAAGAGCAGCACGGTGACAATCCATGCCCTGTATTCTCTTTCATGGGTAATGTGTCTGAGCACCCACGCCAAGTGCCGTGTTACATCACGTACACCAATGAAAAAACACACGATGTGATTCGTGCCAACCTGGATCGCAGCCCAATGTATGCGGGCGTGATTGAAGGTATCGGTCCGCGTTATTGCCCGTCGATTGAAGACAAGGTGATGCGTTTTGCCGACAAAGATAAACACCAAATTTTTGTTGAACCTGAAGGCCTGACAACGCATGAGCTCTACCCTAACGGTATCTCCACCAGCCTGCCGTTTGATGTGCAAATGGGCATCATCCACTCGATCAAGGGCTTTGAAAACGCGCGTGTGATCCGCCCAGGCTACGCGATCGAGTACGATTTCTTCGATCCTCGCGATCTCAAACAGACCTTTGAAACCAAATTTATCAAAGGCTTGTTCTTCGCTGGCCAAATCAACGGCACAACCGGTTACGAAGAAGCCGCAGCGCAAGGTCTGCTTGCGGGTGCGAACGCAGCGTTGTTTGCACAAGAGAAAGAAGGCTGGTGTCCTCGTCGTGACCAAGCGTACATGGGTGTTTTGATTGACGATTTGTCGACCATGGGCACCAAAGAACCGTACCGCATGTTCACCTCGCGTGCCGAATACCGCCTGCTGCTGCGTGAAGACAATGCCGATCTGCGTCTGACCGAAACCGGCCGTGCACTGGGTCTGGTTGATGATGCACGTTGGGCGCGTTTCAACGAGAAGCTGGAAAACATCGAGTTGGAAGCGCAGCGTCTTCGCAGCACGTGGATTCATCCGACATCTGAGCACGCTGAGGCGATCAATTCTATTTTGAAAGCCCCGCTGTCTCGTGAAGCTAACGGCGAAGATCTGTTGCGTCGTCCTGAAGTGACTTACGACCAACTGGTGGCAAATCCAGTGTTTGCACCGGCGATGGAAGACAAAGAAGCCAGCGAGCAAGTTGAGATTCAAGTGAAATACGCAGGTTACATCAACCGTCAAAAAGACGAGATTGAGAAGTCTACCCGTCACGAGAATACTCAGTTGCCAATGGAGCTTGATTATAAGCAAATCAAAGGTTTGTCTAATGAAGTGGTGGCAAAACTTCAAGACGCTCGCCCTGAAACCATTGGTAAGGCATCTCGTATCTCTGGTATTACGCCGGCAGCAATTTCGATTCTGCTGGTGCATCTGAAAAAACAAGGCATGCTCAAGAAGGGAGCGTAATTCTCTGTGAAACAACGTCTTGCACAATTAATTTCTGAGGCAGGGATGGATATCCCTGCCGATCAACAGGCCCAGCTTCTGGGCTATGTTGAAATGCTACACAAGTGGAACAAAGCCTATAACCTGACCTCGGTACGCGATCCGCAAGAAATGATCGTGAAACACATCATGGACAGCATCGTGGTTAGTCAGCACTTGGAAGGATCAACCTTTATCGACGTGGGCACAGGGCCTGGTCTTCCGGGGATCCCATTGGCGATCATTAACCCAGATAAGTCATTCACGTTGCTGGATAGTCTGGGTAAGCGAATTCGCTTTATCCGTCAGGTACTTCATGAGCTGAAAATCAAAAACGTCACGCCGGTTCAAAGCCGCGTGGAAGAGTTTCAGCCAGAAGTGGGTTTTGATGGCGTATTGAGCCGTGCATTTGCATCGATGAATGACATGGTGAGCTGGTGTCATCACCTGCCAAATGAAAACGGCGTATTCCTCGCACTGAAAGGACAAGTGGATCAGGTCGAAATTGACGACTTGCCTGCTGATTGTTCTGTGACCGATATCAAACCTTTGACTGTTCCGGGATTGGAAGGTCAACGTCATCTAGTAATCTTGGCTAGATAGGTTTTTTGGGCGAGGTTTACTTGTGGGAAAAGTCATAGCAATTGCCAACCAGAAAGGGGGCGTCGGTAAAACGACGACCTGTATAAATCTTGCTGCCTCTTTGGCAGCAACACAGCGTAAGGTGCTTGTTATAGACCTCGACCCGCAAGGGAACGCCACCATGGCCAGTGGTGTGGACAAATACAATGTCGACGCCACTGCCTATGAGTTGCTCGTGGAAGAGACGCCATTCAACGATGTGGTGGTCACGGACACAACGGGCGGGTACCATCTGATTGCGGCCAACGGTGATGTCACCGCGGCGGAAATCAAATTGATGGAAGTGTTTGCCCGAGAAGTTAGGCTGCGTAACGCGTTAGCTGACATTCGTGAAAACTATGATTTCATCTTTATCGACTGTCCGCCCTCTCTGAACCTCCTTACAATCAACGCCATGACCGCGGCGAACTCCGTCCTCGTACCAATGCAATGTGAGTATTTTGCACTGGAGGGACTGACAGCTCTGATGGACACCATCAGCAAGTTGGCGAGTGTGGTGAACGCAGATCTTCACGTTGAAGGCCTACTGCGCACCATGTACGACCCGCGTAACCGATTGGCGACGGAAGTTTCTGATCAGATCAAAAAGCACTTTGGCGATAAAGTATACCGTACTGTTATTCCGCGTAATGTTCGTCTGGCCGAAGCGCCAATCATGGTAAACCTGCCATGTACTACGACAAACACTCTAGCGGCGCGAAATCTTACTTGGCACTGGCAGGCGAGATATTGCGACGTGAAGAGCAAGCGCGACAAACGCAAAACATAGCCAACGTGTCTTAAAGGAACGCCAATGAACGCAACAAAACGTGGATTGGGCAAAGGGCTCGATGCACTACTTGCGACCAGTGCTCAAGCACAATCGCGCGTAGATTTGAACGCCGAATCACGCGAAACGGCGAGCAACAGTGAGTTGCAGTATTTGTCGTTAAACATGCTTCAACCGGGTACCTATCAGCCTCGTCAAGATATGGCCCCTGAAGCACTTGAAGAGTTGGCTGAGTCCATTCGCGCCCAAGGGGTGATTCAGCCTTTGGTGGTGCGCCAGACGGCTCAACACTATGAAATTATTGCGGGTGAGCGACGTTTTCGCGCATCCAAAATGGCTGGGCTGACGCATGTGCCGTGCTTGGTACGTGATTTAACGGATAAAGCAGCCAGTGCCATTGCGCTGATCGAGAACATTCAGCGCGAAGACCTCAATGCCATGGAAGAGGCTGAAGCTCTAGAAAAGCTTGTCCAAGACTTCTCTCTTACACATCAGCAATTGGCTGAGGCGTTGGGTAAATCGAGAACGACCATCAGTAACCTTCTCCGCTTAAATGGCCTTGAAGCCGGCGTGAAAAAGCTGCTTTTGAACCGTCAGCTCGAAATGGGCCATGCGCGTGCCCTGCTTGCACTGGAAGGTGAAGCTCAAATTGAAGCCGCGCTTGCCTCTGTGAACAAAAAAATGACTGTGCGCCAAACCGAAGCATTGGTGAAGAAAATGCTTACGCCTGCTACTGATAAAGTGGTAAATAGTTTGTCGCCAGAGTTCGAAGCGATTCAGGAAAAGCTGGTAAATCGTCTCGGCACCAATGTCACCATTACCCAAGCGAAAGGTGGCAAAGGCAAAATCACAATTAACTTCGATCATCAGGAAAAATTACTGCAAATTCTTGCAACTATGGGTGAGGAAGTGTGACGTCACGCGTTAGCTTTCTGTTACATATTTTTTCTTACTGTGATCAGGTTACTCTGTTGTAAAATTTAGTCTCCCTTTTTGGTGCAATCAGATTGCAATCAAAAGGGCGACCCGTATAATTTTTGCAGTTTTCCCAGCACGACAGTGCAAAGAGGAAAGGAATCGAGGAACGAATACATGGTATCGACGCTCGCGCGACCAGGTCGCAAGCTTGCGAAAAGGTTGCTGCTGTTACAAGCGTGCGTCGTGTTAGCAACGGCAATCTTGATGGTGACCACCATCAATGTCGACTGGGGAATTTCCGCATTAATTGGCGGGGGCATCTTTGTAGTTGCCAACGCAGCGTTTGCGCTGTGTGCTTTCCTTTTTAGTGGGGCTCGAGCGGCCAAACTGGTTGTAGCATCATTCTACAGCGGTGAAGTGCTCAAGATTCTGCTAACCGTCGTTTTATTCTCCGTTGTTTACCTGTATGCCGAGGTGGAACTTGTTCCCCTCAAACTGACCTATTTGCTGGTTCTCGGAATTAATATCCTTGCGCCAGTTTTATTCATTAACAACAACAAATAGGATGAGTTATGCTGCGCCAGGTGAAGCGCTTACACCTTCCAGTTATATCTCTCACCACCTGACCAACCTGTCTACGGACAAGCTGGGTCTGGCGAGTGAGGGTAGCTTCTGGTCGGTGCACATTGATAGCCTGTTTTTCTCTGTCCTGATCGGTATCGGCTTTCTTTGGCTGTTCCGCTCTGTGGCGAAGAAAGCAACCACCGGAGTACCAGGAAAGCTTCAGTGTTTTGTGGAAATGTTGGTCGAATTCGTTGACGAAAACGTTCGAGAAACCTTCCACGGCAAAAATCCACTGATTGCGCCTCTGGCTCTGACCATTTTCGTCTGGATATTCTTGATGAACACGATGGACCTTGTGCCTATCGACTTTATTCCTTATCCAGCGGAATTGCTTGGTATTCCTTACATGAAGGTAGTACCAACGGCAGACGTAAATATCACCCTTGCAATGGCGTTAGGTGTCTTCTTCTTGATGATCTACTACAGCATCAAGGTGAAAGGTCTTGGCGGTTTTGCTAAAGAACTGGCTCTTCACCCGTTCAACCACCCAATCATGATCCGTTCAACCTGCTTCTTGAAGTGGTATCGCTGCTGGCGAAACCAATTTCACTGGGTATGCGTCTGTTCGGTAACATGTTTGCTGGTGAGGTGGTATTTATCCTGATTGCGGCACTTCTGCCGTGGTGGGCGCAATGGTTGGGTTCGTTACCGTGGGCAATCTTCCACATTCTGGTTATTACCATCCAAGCGTTCGTCTTTATGATGCTGACTATCGTGTACCTGTCTCAGGCGCATGAAGATTCACATTAATACGTTTTTAAGTAAGCAACTTTTGTTAGACCTTCCGGCGTAAATTAGTAGGCCGACAACAAGAAACTGGAGATAGTGATGGAAACTTTATTGAGCTTTTCTGCAATTGCCGTTGGCATCATTGTAGGTCTTGCTTCCCTGGGTACTGCGATTGGTTTCGCACTGCTTGGCGGTAAATTCCTTGAGGGTGCTGCTCGTCAACCTGAGATGGCTCCTATGCTGCAAGTTAAGATGTTCATCATCGCTGGTCTGCTGGATGCGGTTCCAATGATCGGTATCGTAATCGCACTGCTGTTCACCTTTGCAAACCCATTCGTCGGTCAGCTGGGTTAAGTCGCCTGTATCGTACCTGTAGCTAACTAACTGGGAGGCGCTGTTGTGAATATCAACGCAACTCTATTTGGCCAGGCGATCGCATTCTTTATGTTTGTGGTGTTCTGCATGAAATATGTATGGCCACCCATCATGCAGGCGATTGAAGAACGTCAGAAGAAAATTGCTGACGGTCTTGCGGCAGCCGAGCGTGCCGCAAAAGACCTGGATTTGGCCCAGGCTAACGCTTCTGATCAAATGAAAGAAGCAAAGCGCGCTGCAACTGAGATCATCGATCAGGCAAACAAGCGTAAAGCACAAATTCTGGATCAAGCCCGCGAAGAAGCATCTGTGGAACGCGAAAATATCCTTAACCAAGGAAAGGCTGAGCTAGAAGCTGAACGTAACCGTGCCCGCGATGAACTGCGCAAACAAGTTGCAACTCTGGCCGTTATCGGTGCTGAGAAGATCCTAGAGCGTTCGATTGATGCGAATGCCCATAAAGATATTCTCGATAAAATCACTGCAGAACTTTAACAAGGAGGGGCAGCTATGTCTGAACTGACTACTATCGCACGCCCCTACGCTAAAGCAGCCTTCGACTTGGCAGTGGAAAAAAGCGAATTAGACCAATGGTCTGAAATGCTGACCTTCGCTGCCGAAGTCGCCCGCAATGAAACCATCGAGGATTTCCTTGGTGGTATGCATTCAGCTGAGAAGTTGACTGAGATTTTTCTCTCAGTATGCGGTGAGCAGCTCAATGAGTATGGTCAGAACCTGATTAAGGTGATGGCTGAAAACGGACGCCTAAAAGCACTGCCTGACGTATGTGCCCAGTTTATGGTTCTTCGCCATGACTATGAGAAGCAAGTCGACGTTGACGTTGTTTCTGCAGTCGCGCTGGATGAAGCGCAACTGGATGCTATTGCCAGCAAGCTAGAAGCCCGCCTTGAGCGCAAAGTGAAGCTGAACTGTAGTGTAGACGAGACCCTGGTTGCCGGGGTTGTGATTCGAGCTGGAGACTTGGTCATCGATAACTCAGTAAGCGGCCGTATGCGCCGACTGAGCGATGCATTGCAGTCTTGATTTGGGGAATTGGAGCATGCAACTTAATTCCACGGAAATTAGCGACCTGATCAAACAGCGAATTGAGAAATTCAACGTTGTTAGTGAAGCTCGCAACGAAGGTACCATCGTGTCAGTCAGCGACGGTATCATTCGCATCCATGGCCTTGCTGACGCAATGCAAGGTGAAATGATTGAACTACCAGGCAACCGTTACGCACTGGCGCTTAACCTTGAGCGCGACTCTGTAGGTGCGGTTGTTATGGGTCCATATGCTGACCTTCAGGAAGGCATGAAAGTAACCGGTACTGGTCGCATTCTTGAAGTACCAGTAGGTCCAGAACTGCTGGGTCGTGTGGTTAACACCCTGGGTGAGCCAATCGACGGTAAAGGTCCTATCAACGCAGCACTGACTTCTCCTGTAGAAGTGATTGCACCTGGCGTAATCGCACGTCAGTCGGTAGACCAACCAGTACAGACCGGTTACAAAGCGGTTGACTCAATGATCCAATCGGCCGTGGCCAGCGTGAGCTGATCATCGGTGACCGTCAGACTGGTAAAACAGCACTGGCAATCGATGCGATCATTAACCAGAAGAACTCTGGTATCTACTCTATCTACGTTGCTATCGGCCAGAAAGCGTCAACTATCGCTAACGTTGTACGCAAACTGGAAGAGCACGACGCACTGAAAAACACCATCGTTGTTGTGGCATCTGCTTCTGAAGCAGCGGCACTGCAATACCTGGCACCATACTCAGGTTGTGCGATGGGTGAATACTTCCGTGACCGCGGTGAAGATGCACTGATCGTATACGATGATCTGTCTAAACAAGCTGTTGCTTACCGTCAGATTTCTCTGTTGCTGCGTCGTCCACCAGGCCGTGAAGCATTCCCAGGTGACGTCTTCTACCTCCACTCTCGTCTGCTGGAGCGTGCTGCACGTGTTAACGCAACTTACGTTGAGAAATTCACCAACGGTGAAGTGACGGGCAAAACCGGTTCTCTGACCGCACTGCCAATCATCGAAACCCAAGCGGGTGACGTATCTGCGTTCGTACCTACCAACGTTATCTCGATCACTGATGGTCAGATCTTCCTGCAAACCGAACTGTTTAACTCAGGCATCCGTCCTGCCGTTGACCCAGGTATCTCGGTATCGCGTGTAGGTGGTTCTGCTCAGACCAAGATCATTAAGAAACTGTCTGGTGGTATCCGTACCGCACTGGCTCAGTACCGTGAACTGGCGGCGTTCGCACAGTTCTCTTCAGACCTTGATGAAGCGACTAAGAAGCAGCTGAACCACGGTCAGAAAGTTACCGAGCTGATGAAGCAGAAGCAATATGCACCAATGTCTGTTTTCGAACAGGGATTGATGATTTTCGCAGCAGAAAAAGGCCACCTGTCAGACATCGAGCTGAACAAACTGGCTGATTTCGAAGCGGCTCTGCTTGCATATGCGAAAGGTCAGTTTGCCGAGCTGGTTGCGACTGTCGATGAGACTGGCGACTACAACAGCGACATTGAAGCTCAACTTACTAAGTTGGTTGAAGACTTCAAGGCAACTCAAACCTGGTAATGCGTGGAAGGCCGCTTAGGCGGCCTTCTGATAACGGAGAGTAACGATGGCCGGCGCAAAAGAAATTCGTAACAAGATCGGAAGTGTTAAAAGTACACAGAAGATCACCAAAGCGATGGAAATGGTTGCCGCTTCTAAAATGCGTCGTTCGCAAGACGCAATGGAAGCCTCCCGTCCATACGCGACTACTATGCGCAAAGTGATCGGTCATGTCGCACTTGGTAACCTTGAGTATCGCCATCCATATTTGGAAGAGCGTGAAGCCAAGCGCGTCGGTTACATCATCGTATCTTCAGACCGTGGTCTGTGTGGCGGCTTGAACATTAACCTGTTCAAACGTGCCATCAATGATATGCAAGCGTGGACGGAAAAAGGTGCAGAAGTTGAAACTGCCCTGATCGGTTCAAAAGCGACTGCATTCTTTAACAGCTACGGCGGTAAAGTTTCAGCACAAGTATCTGGTCTGGGCGATAGCCCAACACTGGAAGACCTGATCGGTACGGTCGGTGTGATGCTGAAAAAATATGATGAAGGCCAACTGGATCGCCTGTATCTGGTTTACAACCAGTTTGTAAACACCATGACGCAGGAACCAGTGATCGATCAAATGCTGCCTTTGCCTAAGTCAGAAGACGAGGAAATGCAGCGCAACCATGCTTGGGACTACATCTATGAGCCTGAGCCAAAACCACTGCTGGATACCCTGCTGGTTCGCTATGTCGAGTCTCAGGTGTACCAAGGCGTAGTGGAAAACCTCGCTTGTGAGCAAGCGGCGCGAATGGTTGCGATGAAGGCTGCAACAGATAATGCAGGGAATCTGATTGACGAACTGCAACTGGTGTATAACAAAGCCCGTCAGGCTGCAATTACCCAAGAGCTGTCGGAGATCGTCTCCGGTGCAGCTGCTGTGTAAGGCAAGGGCCAACGAAATATTTTTAGAGGAATAACGATGGCTACAGGTAAGATCGTTCAGATCATCGGTGCGGTAGTCGACGTAGAGTTTTCACAAGAGTCTGTACCTCAGGTATATGACGCACTGAACGTGAAACGTGAAGGCGAGCGTCTGGTGCTGGAAGTTCAGCAGCAGCTGGGTGGTGGTATCGTCCGTACCATCGCTATGGGTTCGTCTGATGGTCTGCGTCGTGGACTGGAAGTTGAGAACACTGGCAAGCCGATTGAAGTACCAGTAGGTACGGAAACTCTGGGACGTATCATGAACGTTCTGGGCGACGCAATCGACGAGCGTGGCGATATCGGTGAGAAAGAGCGTTACTCTATTCACCGCAGTGCACCAAGCTATGAAGATCAGTCAAACGAGACTGCCCTTCTGGAAACCGGTGTAAAAGTTATCGACCTGGTTTGTCCATTCGCTAAGGGTGGTAAAATCGGTCTGTTCGGTGGTGCAGGTGTAGGTAAGACCGTTAACATGATGGAGCTTATCAACAACATCGCACTGCAGCACTCTGGTCTGTCAGTATTCGCCGGTGTTGGTGAGCGTACTCGTGAAGGTAACGACTTCTACTTCGAGATGCAGGAAGCGGGCGTTGTAAACGTTGAGAATCCAGCAGAATCAAAAGTAGCAATGGTTTACGGTCAGATGAACGAGCCACCAGGTAACCGTCTGCGCGTTGCACTGACTGGTCTGACAATGGCTGAGCGTTTCCGTGACGAAGGTCGTGACGTTCTGCTGTTCATCGATAACATCTATCGTTACACCCTGGCAGGTACCGAAGTATCTGCACTGCTGGGTCGTATGCCATCTGCGGTAGGTTACCAACCTACACTTGCAGAAGAGATGGGTGTACTTCAGGAGCGTATCACGTCAACCAAATCAGGTTCTATCACGTCTGTACAGGCGGTATACGTACCTGCGGATGACTTGACTGACCCGTCTCCGGCAACCACGTTTGCTCACTTGGACGCAACCGTTGTACTTTCTCGTAACATCGCAGCTCTGGGTCTGTACCCAGCGATCGACCCACTGGACTCAACCTCTCGTCAGCTTGATCCACTGGTTATCGGTCAAGAGCACTACGATGTTGCTCGTGGCGTGCAGACTGTTCTGCAGCGTTATAAAGAGCTGAAAGACATCATTGCAATTCTGGGTATGGACGAGCTGTCTGAAGAAGATAAGCTGACCGTAGCACGTGCACGTAAGATTGAGCGCTTCCTGACTCAGCCTTACCACGTAGCAGAAGTCTTCACCGGCCAACCAGGTGTGTATGTTTCGCTGAAAGACACTATCACAGGCTTCAAAGGTCTGCTGAATGGTGAGTACGACGATATCCCAGAGCAGGCATTCCTGTACTGTGGTGCTATCGAAGAAGTACTGGAAAAAGCGAAGAACCTGTAACAGCTGGTAGGAGGCGATATGGCAGCGATGACCTTCCACCTGGACGTTGTAAGCGCAGAGAAACAACTGTTTTCTGGCCGTGCTGAGACGATTCAGGTAACTGGTAGCGAAGGTGAACTGGGTATTTATCCTGGTCACACCCCGCTGCTGACCGCCGTCACGCCGGGCATGATCCGCATTATCAAGCAACACGGCCATGAAGAGGTAATCTACCTTTCTGGCGGTATGCTGGAAGTGCAACCAAACACAGTCACTGTGTTGGCCGACACCGCAATCCGCGGCGTTGATTTGGATCAGGCAAAGGCTGAAGAAGCGAAGCGTCGTGCAGAGGATCGTATCCTCAACAAGCACGGTGATATGGACTTTGCTCAGGCGGCCAGTGATCTGGCCAAAGCGATTGCCCAGCTTCGAGTAATCGAGCTGACAAAAAAGGCACGCTAACCAGGTAACGCACCAAAGCTGAAAAGGCGACCCTTGGGTCGCCTTTTTTATATCTTCAATTTAATGAGAGAACTGTCTATTTTCTCTGATAGTGTGTCTTCAAATTGTAATTTTCTTCATAGAATCATCCCGTTTGGTGACCTAAGCGGCTACAATAAGACACTTAATTGACGTGTAACCTAGATACAAAGGATGTCGACTCCATGAGTTTCAGTGCTGTGATTTTGGCTGCGGGCAAAGGGACCCGTATGTATTCGAACCTGCCAAAAGTGCTTCATACCCTGGCGGGTAAGCCAATGGTCAAGCATGTGATTGATACATGCACCTCTCTGGGGGCTCAAAACCTGCATTTGGTATACGGCCATGGCGGCGACGCGATGAAGCTGCGCTGGTGGAAGAGCCTGTAAATTGGGTTTTGCAAGCTGAGCAGTTGGGTACCGGCCATGCGGTAGCGCAAGCAGCACCTGAGTTTAATGACGATGAGCAAGTGCTTATCCTTTATGGTGATGTCCCACTGATTTCTGAGCAAACGGTTGAAAACCTGCTCGACGCTCAGCCTGTTGGCGGTATCGCGTTGTTAACTGTGGTGTTGGACAACCCTTCAGGTTACGGCCGCATTGTTCGCCGTAACGGTCCTGTGGTGGCAATCGTAGAAGATAAAGACGCATCACAAGAACAAAAGCTGATTAAAGAGATCAACACCGGTGTGATGGTTGCAACGGGTCGCGACTTGCGCCGTTGGTTGTCGGCGCTCAAAAACGAAAACGCACAGGGTGAATACTACCTGACTGACGTGATTGCGATTGCACACGAGGAAGGCCGTGCAGTAGAAGCCGTGCACCCAGAAAGCGCAATAGAAGTAGAAGGCGTGAATAACCGCATTCAACTGGCGCGTTTGGAGCGAGCCTATCAGGCGGCGCAAGCGGAGAAGCTGTTGGAAAGCGGTGTGATGCTGCGTGACCCTGCGCGTTTCGACCTTCGTGGTCAGCTGCAATGTGGGACAGACGTAGAAATTGATGTAAACGTTGTCATTGAAGGTTCAGTCACGCTGGGTGACAACGTGTTCATCGGCGCAGGCTGCGTGCTGAAAGACTGTGAGATTGACGACAACACTGTTGTACGTCCTTACAGCGTGATTGAAGGCGCATCCGTGGGTGAAGATTGTACTGTTGGTCCATTTACCCGTTTGCGCCCTGGCGCGGAGCTGGTGGGAGACTCTCACGTTGGTAACTTTGTAGAGGTGAAGAACGCGCGTTTGGGTCAAGGCTCTAAGGCGAACCACCTGACTTACCTCGGTGATGCAGAGATTGGCGATCGCGTAAATATCGGTGCGGGTACCATTACTTGTAACTATGATGGCGCGAATAAACACAAGACAATCATCGAAGATGACGTGTTTGTTGGCTCCGATAGCCAGATTGTGGCACCTGTAACCATCAAAAAAGGTGCGACAGTTGGTGCGGGCACCACAGTGACAACCAATGTGGGTGAACAGCAACTTATCATTACCCGCAGCAAAGCAAGAGCGATTGACGGCTGGCAACGTCCTACCAAGAACAAATAATCGCCAAAATCCAAGAAAAAACACCGCAAAAGCGGTGTTTTTTCATTTTTAGCTTAAAACATAAGCAAACGGAAAAATGGGGGTTGACGCCCTACCCAATCCGCAATATTATACGCGCCTCTGTTGGGGTATCGCCAAGCGGTAAGGCAGCGGCTTTTGATGCCGCCATTCCCTGGTTCGAATCCAGGTACCCCAGCCAGAACGCGACCGTAGCTCAGCTGGATAGAGTACCTGGCTACGAACCAGGCGGTCGGAGGTTCGAATCCTCCCGGTCGCGCCATCTCCTCCTCAATGGAGTTGAGATAACAATTTGTATGCGGAAGTGGCGAAATTGGTAGACGCACCAGATTTAGGTTCTGGCGCCGCAAGGTGTGAGAGTTCAAGTCTCTCCTTCCGCACCATTATTTAAAGATCATGCTTTCGAGCGTGGTTGCTGTTGGGGTATCGCCAAGCGGTAAGGCAGCGGCTTTTGATGCCGCCATTCCCTGGTTCGAATCCAGGTACCCCAGCCATTTTTCAGGTTGGCTACGTAGCTCAGTTGGTTAGAGCACATCACTCATAATGATGGGGTCACAGGTTCGAATCCCGTCGTAGCCACCACTTATTCGAAAGTCTCATGACTTTCTGCTAGATAAGACACCTTACCAGTGTCTACGAGTACTAAACTCAATATCGGCAAAATTGCGATGGTGGCGGAATTGGTAGACGCGCTAGCTTCAGGTGTTAGTGTCCTAACGGACGTGAGAGTTCAAGTCTCTCCCTTCGCACCAAACATCACTTAATCCTCATTGAGGGTTGGGTAAAACAATTTGCGGAAGTGGCGAAATTGGTAGACGCACCAGATTTAGGTTCTGGCGCCGCAAGGTGTGAGAGTTCAAGTCTCTCCTTCCGCACCATGATTTAAAGCAGGCTCTTGAGCCTGCTTTTTTTCTATCTGTTACTTTTCAAATCCCTGCACGCACTGCGTCTCTTTCCCCGAATCTCTGTATAATTCCTTTTTGTGCTCCGGATCAACTCTTCGTGATTTCGCTCGCATTTTAATCTTGATCTCTCGCTAACTTATATAATATCTTTCGAAACGAAAGTTTGGTGGTTACATGTCGAAACGTAATACTCAACAAAGGCGTCATGCTATCGTTGCTATGCTGACTGAAAAAGGGAAAGTCAGTGTTGATGAACTCTCATCGCTATTTGAAACCTCGGAAGTAACGATACGTAAAGACCTTGCTGAGCTTGAGAAAAACGGAATTTTGCTTCGACGCTATGGCGGTGCTGTTCCGGTTCCTCATGAAATGGTTTCGGAAAATGCGGTAAAAGTTTCGGAACAAAAGTTAGCGATCGCAAAAATGGCGGTAAGTCGGATCCGCGACCATAATCGAATAGTAGTGGATAGCGGCTCGACAACGGCTGCGTTAATTCCACTGCTAAACCATAAACGAGGTTTGGTCGTGATGACGAATTCCCTCAATGTTGCTCAGGCAATCAAAGAGTTGGAAAACGAACCGACGTTGTTAATGACGGGCGGGACTTGGGACCCGCATTCTGAAGCTTTTCAGGGACAAGTGGCCGAGCAGGCATTGCGCGCATACGACTTTGATCAGCTCTTTATCGGTGCCGATGGCATTGATGTAGAGCGTGGCACAACGACATTTAATGAGATCGTCGGCTTAAGCCGCGTGATGTCTGACGTGTCACGTGAAGTGATCGTGCTGATTGAGTCAGACAAGATAGGACGGAAAATCCCGAATCTTGAGTTGCCCTGGCAAGTGATTACGACCGTTATTACGGACAGCTGTATCGATGACACCACCAAACGCGCCATTGAAAAGATGGGCACAGAGGTGATCTGCGCCCCTTAATACTGATTGGGGTTAATTATGTGTGGAATTGTGGGAGCTGTTGCGCAGCGCGACATTGCAGAAATTTTGCTGGAAGGGCTGCGTCGATTGGAATATCGAGGGTATGACTCGTCAGGTCTGGCTGTTGTCGATAGCGACAAGGTGCTAACCCGCACGCGTCGTGTCGGCAAAGTGAAAATGCTCTCTGATGCCTTGGCTGAGCAGCTATCACTGGGGGCACAGGTATTGCTCACACCCGTTGGGCGACGCACGGCGAGCCAAGTGAGGCGAATGCGCATCCACACACCTCAGGCGAGAACATCGCTGTTGTTCATAACGGCATCATTGAAAACCACGAATCCCTGCGCACCTTGCTGCAATCTCGTGGGTATGTCTTTTCGTCCCAAACCGATACAGAAGTCATCGCCCACTTGGTGGATTGGGAGTTGTCTCAGGGCGGCACCTTGTTGCAAGCCTTTCAACGTACCGTGAGTCAGTTGGACGGGGCGTACGGCACAGTAGTGATGGACCGCCGAGACCCGCAGAGACTTATCGCCGCCCGCTCAGGCAGTCCGCTGGTCATTGGGTTAGGTATCGGTGAGAACTTTCTCGCGTCCGATCAATTGGCGTTGCTGTCGGTGACCCGTCGTTTCATCTTCCTTGAAGAAGGGGATGTGGCTGAAATTACCCGTCGTGAAGTGAATATTTGCAATTTGCAAGGCGAGCCTGTCAACCGAGAAATCCACGAGTCTTCGCTTGAGCATGACGCAGCCGACAAAGGCCAATTCCGTCATTACATGCAAAAAGAAGTCTTTGAGCAGCCCTCTGCCATCATCAACACCCTCGAAGGGCGCATTGATAACGACTCAGTGCGCGTCGACAGCATTGGCCATGGTGCGTCTGATATTCTGGCGCGTGCAGAGCACATTCAAATTATTGCCTGCGGCACCTCGTACAACGCGGGTTATGTGGCGAAATACTGGTTTGAGTCCATCGCTGGCATTAGCTGTGACGTGGAAATCGCCTCTGAGTTTCGTTATCGCAACTTTGTCACTCGCCCAAATAGCCTGCTTATCACGCTCTCCCAATCCGGAGAGACCGCCGATACCCTTGCAGCACTTCGCTTGGCGAAAGAGCGCGGCTTTATGGCAGCCATGACGGTGTGTAACGTTGCCGGCTCATCCTTGGTGCGCGAATCCGATTTGGCATTTATGACCCGCGCCGGGGCTGAAATTGGTGTTGCATCCACCAAGGCCTTTACCACCCAGCTTGCGGCACTTCTGATGCTGGTGACAGCGGTCGGTAAGATCAAAGGGCATGTCGATCGCGATCAAGAAGCAAAGATCGTCCAAGCTCTGCATCGTCTGCCAAACGATATTGAGCAAGCACTGGTGCTGGATAAGCAAATCGAGTTGTTGGCCGAGGACTTTGCCGATAAACACCATGCGCTGTTTTTAGGGCGTGGCGAGTTTTACCCGATTGCGATGGAGTCTGCACTCAAGCTCAAAGAGATCTCTTACATCCACGCAGAAGCGTACGCCGCAGGTGAACTTAAACACGGGCCGCTTGCTCTGATTGACGCCGATATGCCGGTGATAGTGATAGCACCAAACAACGAGTTGCTTGAGAAGCTGAAATCAAACATTGAGGAAGTCCGCGCGCGCGGTGGCCAACTTTATGTATTCGCTGATAAAGAAGCCGGGTTTGAAAATACGGATGGCATGTCAATCATTGCGATGCCACATGTCGATGCCGTAAGTGCGCCGATTTTCTATACAATCCCAATGCAATTACTGTCATATCATGTGGCGTTGATTAAAGGAACAGACGTGGATCAGCCACGAAACCTGGCCAAAGCCGTGACTGTTGAGTGATTAAGAGAGTCACACCACAAAGAAAAGAGGGGGCGTTAGCCCCTTTTTTGTATCCGAAAGACGACACAGTGACGGTGGATTGCTATTTGCAACTTGGAAATCCAATGTGCGATTTGCATTTTGCAAATCATTTCGCATTCTTAATAAGACATCGCGCCTAGAAAGGTGAACACTAAATGCATGTTTGCATATAAATCTATGATTTTTAATTGAATTATTCTTGTCTAAATAGTTGGCGCGTATTGTGCATATTATCGATAAAACAGCACAAGAATAATCAAAGCTGTATGTCGTAGGGATTGAAGTATGATTGATTCAAAATCGCAAGTAGCAAAACGCATCAAAGAAGCACGTGAGTGGAAAGGCATTACTCAGGTGAAAATGGCAAAACTTCTCGAAGTTGCACGCCAAACGTATTTAGACATCGAAACGGGCAAGACGGAACCTCGCGTTCGTATGCTGTCTGAAATCGCAGAAATTACTGAGCGTCCACTGGTGTGGTTCGTTTACGGTGACGCCGACGTTGAATTGCATGATGTGCAGTACAAACAGGACGTAAACCGTCTTCTTGAGCACTTCTCTAAACTGCCTCATGAAGCACGCACGGCTATCCTAAATCAGAGTGTCAATATGGCGTCTTTCCTGGTGAATTACTCGAAACCAGCGCAAAGGGGTTGAGCACTTACTTACTTGGAGAGCCAAGTATAGCCTTGCCTGCGAAAATGGGTATTGCACATATACGTTGTCATATGGCTTAGGCAACACCAGCCTTATTTCACAATTCAATGACGCTTTGCATGTGAAGGCAACCACGCTGTGCATAATGCAGGATCTAGCAGTTAAGCGCGTTATGAGAACCGACTACGGATAGTTGGTGGAGTAACGTCGAGTTGTGGGGCAATAAGCGATGTTGATTGTCAAAGCTCATGTTGCTCAGCGAATTCGTGAAGCGCGAGAATATCGCGATATAACGCAAGTAGAGATGGCTAAGTACCTTAACGTGGCGCGCCAGACTTATCTCGATATCGAGTCGGGGAAGACGGAGCCCAAAGTGTCATCTCTGGTCATGATCGCTGAAGTAACTGGTCGTCCGTTGAATTGGTTGTTATACGGCGAAAGCTCACGAAGTGACATCGCGTTTACACACCGAGAAGAGTTGAACCGATTGTTAACCCTGTTTAGCAGTCTTCCTCAATCGGCGCGTGATCTCGTGATGGAGCAGGCGTTGTTGTTTGCCGAATACATGGTGAATATGCCAGCCAAGCAAGACACTGAGAAAAACGAAACTCTCTAGTAAAAAAGCCCAGCGAATGCTGGGCTTTTTCTTTATGAGGATTTGGCGAGGAAGAATCGATAGGACGGGTTGTCCGTTTCGTCTTTCCAGGAATAACCCAATTCTCTTAAGTGCGCGGTAAAAGACAACAAGTCTTTGTCATCGAGCTCAAAACCACACAGTACACGGCCATAATCGGCACCGTGGTTGCGGTAGTTAAAGATACTGATGTTCCAATGCGTACCTAATGTATTGAGAAAACGCAGCAGGGCACCCGGGTATTCCGGGAACTCAAAGCTGTAGAGGCGTTCTTTCATTGCTTTGGTTGGACGGCCGCCAATCATATAGCGAATGTGAACCTTCGCCATTTCATCGTCTGACAAGTCCACCACCGGATACCCGCCTTTGCGCAGATCGGCAATGATGCCATCAAGCTCTTCCTGACCGTTTAGCAAACGCACACCGACAAAGATGTTGGCCAGCGCATCGTTGCTGTGACGGTAGTTGAACTCGGTTACCGCGCGTCCGCCGAGGATTTTGCAAAACTCGAGAAAGGCACCGGTCTGCTCTGGGATCGTTACCGCCAGCAAACCTTCACGTTTTTCACCCAGCTCCGCGCGCTCAGAGACGTATCTCAGGCTGTGGAAATTGGTGTTGGCACCGGAAAGGATCGCGGCAAGGTTTTTTCCCTGCACCTGATGTTGGTCGACATACTTTTTCAAACCGGCGAGCGAAAGGGCACCCGCAGGCTCTGAAATTGCGCGCGTGTCTTCGAAGATATCTTTGACTGCGGCACAAATTTCATCGCTGGAGACGGTGACCATGTCGTCTAAGTGCGCCTGACACAAACGGAAAGACTCATCACCGATGCGCTTGACCGCCACACCGTCGGCAAAGGTGCCGACATTGTCGAGGGTAACTGGCTCGCCCGCATCCAACGCCGCTTTAAGACACGCAGAGTCTTCTGCTTCCACGCCAATTAGCTTCACATGAGGCATGAGTTGTTTGACGATGACCGCCACGCCCGCGGCAATACCGCCGCCGCCGACAGGTAGGAAAATATAATCAAGGTGACCGTTTTGCTGGAGCATTTCCATGCCAATGGTCCCTTGTCCGGCGATGACCGACGGGTGATCAAACGGCGGGACAAAGGTATAGCCGTGCTCGTTGGCAAGTTCGACCGCTCTGGCTTTGGCTTCGTCGAAGTTATTGCCGTGAAGCACCACATTACCGCCAAAGCCGCGTACCGCCGCCACTTTGATATCCGGTGTGGTACGAGGCATGACGATGGTGGCTTTCACGCCCAGCTTGTTACCCGACATGGCAACACCTTGGGCGTGGTTACCCGCAGACGCCGCAATGACGCCTGCTTTTTTCTGAGCCTCGGTCAACTGGGCCATCATGTTGTAGGCCCCGCGCAATTTGAACGAGTGCACCGGTTGGCGATCTTCACGCTTTAGTTGAATGGTATTGCCCAATCGCTGGGAAATTCGCGGCATGTCCTGCAACGGGCTGACAATGGCCACTTCATACACAGGCGCACGAAAAATATCGCACAGGTATTCCGCATTGCTAAGCGGTGCTGGTTCTTGTTGTTGGCGGGCCTGAGTCATGATTACCCCTCCAGTTTGCTCTTATCGCGGACGGCACCTTTGTCGGCACTGGTCGCCATGCTCGCGTAGGCTTTCAGGGCAAAGGACACTTCACGTTGACGTGATGCTGGCTTCCAGCCTTTGGCTTCTTGCTCTGCGCGGCGCGCAGCAAGCTCGTCCTCATTCACGTCCAGTACGATGCTGCGGTTCGGGATGTCGATATCAATGATATCGCCTTGCTTGACCAAACCAATGGTGCCGCCGCTCGCCGCTTCTGGAGATACGTGACCGATGGACAGGCCGCTGGTGCCGCCAGAGAATCGACCATCAGTGATAAGCGCACAGGCTTTGCCAAGACCCATCGATTTCAGATACGTTGTTGGGTACAGCATTTCTTGCATACCCGGGCCGCCTTTAGGGCCTTCGTAGCGAATCACCACGACTTCACCGGCTTTCACTGCGCCGCCGAGGATACCGTTAACGGCATCTTCTTGGCTTTCAAACACATGAGCAGGGCCGCGGAAGGTAAGGTTTTCTTTTTCTACGCCCGCGGTTTTAACGATACAGCCGTCGATAGCGATGTTACCGGTCAGCACCGCCAGACCACCGTCTTGGCTGTAGGCATTTTCTTTGGTTCGGATACAGCCTTCGGTGCGATCGTCATCCAAGGTGTCCCAACGACATTCTTGCGAGAAGGCTTTGGTGGTACGAATACCTGCAGGGCCTGCGCGGTAGAAGGTTTTCACCTCTTCATCGTTGGTGACAGTGACATCCCATTTCGCCAGTGTATCGGCCAAGGTTTCACCGAGTACGTTAGGCACGTCGGTTTTCAGAAGGCCAGCACGGTCAAGTTCGCCCAGAATACCCATGACGCCGCCTGCGCGGTGCACATCTTCCATGTGGTATTTCTGTGTCGATGGGGCCACTTTACAAAGGTGTGGTACCTGACGCGACAAGCGGTCGATGTCGGTCATGTCGAAATCGATTTCACCTTCTTGCGCGGCGGCCAGCAGGTGAAGAATGGTGTTGGTTGACCCGCCCATGGCGATATCCAGTGCCATGGCGTTTTCCAGCGCAGCCTTGCTTGCGATGTTGCGCGGCAGCACTGACGCATCGTCTTGCTCGTAGTAACGCTTGGTCAGGTTCACGATACGTTGACCCGCGGTGACGAACAGCTTTTCGCGGTCAGCGTGGGTTGCCAGCAGCGAACCGTTACCTGGCTGACTCAGACCCAGTGCCTCGGTCAGACAGTTCATGGAGTTCGCGGTGAACATGCCTGAGCATGAGCCACACGTTGGACACGCGGATCGTTCGATCTGCTCGCTTTGCTCGTCAGACACGTTTGGATCGGCACCTTGGATCATCGCGTCTACCAGATCCAGTTTTAAGATCTGATCTGAAAGCTTGGTTTTCCCGGCTTCCATCGGGCCGCCAGAGACAAAAATCGCCGGAACATTAAGGCGCATTGCCGCCATCAGCATCCCTGGGGTGATTTTGTCACAGTTAGAGATACACACCATGCATCGGCGCAGTGGGCGTTCACCATGTACTCCACAGAGTCAGCAATCAGCTCGCGAGAAGGCAGGCTGTAAAGCATGCCGCCGTGCCCCATGGCGATGCCGTCATCAACGGCGATAGTGTTGAACTCTTTTGCGATGCCGCCTGCAGCTTCAATTTCTTTGGCAACCAGCTGGCCCAGATCTTTTAAGTGAACGTGGCCAGGCACGAATTGGGTGAAGGAGTTCACCACGGCAATGATTGGCTTACCGAAATCTTCATCTTTTACGCCGGTCGCACGCCAAAGGGCGCGAGCACCAGCCATGTTACGGCCGTGGGTGGTGGTGGCTGAACGGTACTTAGGCATTTCCTTATTCCTCTTTTACTGCTTACTTGGCTTCCGGAGAGACCGGGTCTAGCCATCCCCACTTATCTTCTGTTTGGCCATTGAACAGGCCAAAGAACGCGGATTGTACTTTTTCGGTGATTGGGCCACGTGTGCCTTCACCCACTGTGATTTGGTCTACGCTGCGCACCGGTACGATTTCTGCGGCGGTACCTGTCATGAAGACTTCGTCGGCAAGGTACAGTGCTTCACGCGCGATATTTTCTTCACGCACTTCATAACCCATGTCTTTGGCTATGGTCATGATGGAGTCGCGGGTAATACCCGGCAAAATGGCACTGGTCGCGGGTGGCGTTGAAATCACGCCATTTTTCACCACGAACAGGTTCTCACCGGCACCTTCAGACAGGTAGCCATCGACACTCAGCGCGATACCTTCAGCATAGCCATGACGACGTGCTTCGCCGCCCACCAGCAAGCTCGACAGGTAGTTACCGCCTGCTTTTGCTGCGGTTGGAATCGTGTTTGGTGCTGCGCGGTTCCAGCTTGAAATCATCGCATCGACACCGTTCGCCAGTGCTTCTTCGCCAAGGTATGAACCCCAGCTAAACGCAGCAATGATGAGATCCATTTTGGTCTCTGGTGGCGGGCAAACACCCAAACCTACATTCCCCACAAAGCCCAGCGGGCGAATGTAGGCAGAACGCAGATTATTAGCGCGCAGCGTTTCACGGCACGCTTCCATCAACTCATCCACGTTGTATGGGATAGGGAAGCGATAAATCTTCGCGCTGTCTTTCAGACGCTGCATGTGCTCACGGTGACGGAATACGACAGGGCCATTTGGCGTGTCATAGCAACGAATACCTTCGAAGACAGACGTGCCGTAGTGCATGGCGTGAGTCAAAACGTGAACGGTGGCATCCTGCCAAGGGATCAGTTCGCCGTTTGACCAGATAAAATCCGCGGTGTTTGCCATTGTTATTAATCCTTATAAGTAACGCATTACTGTTGTTCTTGAGGGAGCAGACGTACGCGTGAGACATCCCATAATTTGTCTAATTGAGTCTGAAGATTTGAAACCGGGCGATCGCTTTGTACCGCCAAGGTAATTTCGACCGCGTTGCCATTGTCGCTATGATGCATATCCAAACTGGTGAGGCGAAAGCCGCGGTGACGAACAATGCGAAGCAGACGCTCAAGCAACTCCGGCTTGTCGTCAGCATTGATGAGAAGTGTGTGAGATTGGCTCATGTTCTCTCCAACATATCCTGGTTGGCGGCACCTGGTGGAACCAGTGGCCATACGTTCTCTTCCTCTGAGATAGCAACATGCAGCAGATAGGCTGTGTCACTGGCCAGCATTGCCTCCAAGGCAGGCTGGACCTCGTCTTTACGGGTAATGGTTTTACCCGGAATATCAAATGCCTTGGCTAAGGCAACGAAGTCGGGGTTATCCGACAGGTTGGTCTCACTGTAGCGTTTTTCGAAAAACAATTCCTGCCACTGGCGAACCATCCCGAGGCGCTGATTATCCAATAGCACCATCTTCACAGGTATATTACGTCTTTTCAGGGTGCCAAGCTCCTGAACATTCATCATAAACGACCCGTCTCCCGAAACTAATACGACCTCGTCGTCAGGACGTGCCATTTTTGCGCCCATGGCGGCTGGCAAACCGAAGCCCATGGTGCCTAATCCTGCAGACGTCAGCAGGTTCTCAGGACGACGTGGCTCAACGTGCTGGGCAACCCACATTTGGTGCTGACCCACATCGGTGGCGACCACTGTTGAATCTGGCATGGTGTCGGAAAGTTGTTTTAATAGCAAAGGTGCGTAGATCGGGTCGCCAGGGTGGTCGTAACGCCAGCCGAAGTTGGCTTTCATCTCGGTAATGTCATCTTGCCACGCTTGAATATCAGCAGGCTCGCCCAACTGCGGCAATACGGTATTTAGCTCGCCACGCAAAGCAACATTGGCGCGGCGCAGTTTGTTGAACTCAGCAGCATCGATATCGATGTGCACCACTTTAGCGTGCGGTGCGAAGGTATCGAGCTTGCCCGTCACGCGATCATCAAAGCGTGCGCCGATGGCGATCAGCAGATCCGATTGCTGCACCGCAAGGTTTGCCGCTTTGGTGCCGTGCATGCCAAGCATACCAAGGTAATGCGGGTAGTCTTTATCGACTGACCCCAAGCCTTTGAGTGTGCTGGTGGCGGGGATTTGGCTATGCGCCAAGAACTGACGCAAAGTGTCGGTGGCATGACCCAATTGCACACCGCCGCCTACATAGACTATCGGCTTCTTAGCGTCAGCGATCAGCGCGTTGGCCGTTTGTAATGCCGCTTCTTCAACAGTCGGAAAAGCGGGCGTAGGCAGACTTGGTAACGTGAATTCATCCAATTGCGCGAGTTGCACATCTTTGGCGATGTCCACCAGCACTGGGCCTGGTCGGCCTTCGTTGGCCACAATAAAGGCTTCTGCCAGTGTAGAAGCTAAATCGCGTGTGTCGGTGACAAGGATACTGTGTTTGGTACAAGCAAGGGAAAGACCGAGTACATCGACTTCTTGAAACGCATCGGTGCCGATGAGCGGGCTGGCAACTTGGCCTGTGATGGCAACGATAGGCACAGAGTCCATCATGGCATCGGCAAGGCCGGTGATGAGGTTAGTGGCACCAGGGCCTGAAGTGGCAAGACATACACCAACGCCACCTGTGGAGCGGGCATAACCGATAGCGGCCATGGCTGCGCCTTGTTCATGTCGACATAGAACGTGGTCGACGCCGCCATCATACAGTGCATCGTACACCGGCATGATAGCCCCGCCGGGATAACCAAAGATGGTGGTGACGCCTTGTTGACGTAACGCGCTAACGACCAGTTGTGCACCCGTCATTTTGACCTCCCGAAACTTACCAATGCGTGGGAGAGTTGTGTCTGCTCTGCTTCCTGTAAAGGTTCCATACCGCGTTATCCTTTTGCGTTTTGTAACCGTGTGTCCAAATGTGAAAAAAGCCCCCGGACCTTTCGATGCGGGGGCTGGTTGCGATGTTTGTTTGCTATTTTCGAACCGTCGCTGCCCCTCGCGGTAGTAGCACCACGATAATTGAAATAATAATGACTAGAGCGCGATTCAATTTATTCATTTTTGATTCATTCTTCGCCGTTTGTGTCGGCGGTGTATGTTTATGTCAACGTTTGTTTGCATACATGTTGTCCGCTCATAGTGGTATCACAGACCTTCGTCGCATGACAAGCAAAAAATGAGCAGTTTTCCCAAAATCTGCTTAATGATGCAGTAATACTTAAAAATTAAACCATTAAGTTATTGATAATTAAATAGTTAGCTGCATCCATGAATTTATCTATTATTCACAGTCGTGCTTGCGTCGGCGTCAGTGCACCCTCGGTGACCGTTGAAGTGCATATCAGCAATGGGCTTCCTGCGTTCAATTTGGTGGGCTTGGCAGAGACCACAGTCAAAGAGGCACGCGACAGGGTTCGAAGTGCCATCGTCAACTCTGGGTATGAGTTTCCTGCCCGCCGGATCACGGTCAATTTAGCCCCGGCCGATCTGCCCAAAGAGGGCGGACGGTTCGATTTACCCATCGCCCTTGGCATTCTTGCTGCTTCTGGGCTGCTTCCCATGACCCAGCTTAACGGCTACGAGTTTGTGGGAGAGCTGGCGTTATCTGGCCAGTTACGTGGTGTAAAAGGCACGCTGCCGGCTGGCGTGGCGAGCCGAGAAGCAGAGAGAAAGCTTATTGTGCCGGATGACAATGGCGGGCAAGTTGCCTTGGTTGGGCGAGAGCGACACCTTTCTGCACCCGATCTCATCAGCGTTTGTCGCCACCTTTGTGGTCAAGGCAGCCTGACGCTTCAAGAGCCTGATGAGGCTGAGCGGTTGGATGAATCGCCGACGCGTTGCTTGCAAGACATCATCGGTCAGCAGCAAGGAAAACGCGCGTTGGAGATTGCGGCAGCAGGCAGTCATAACCTGCTGTTTCTTGGGCCACCAGGCACAGGAAAAACCATGTTGGCGTCGCGCATGGCGGATTTGTTGCCACCAATGAGTGACGACGAGGCCTTGGAAACCGCGGCTGTTACGTCTCTTACTGAAAAGCCACTGCATGAAGGTAATTGGCGTCAGCGGCCTTATCGCACGCCACATCATTCAAGCTCGATGGCCGCGTTAGTGGGCGGCGGTACAGTGCCAAAACCCGGTGAAATCTCACTGGCGCATAACGGCCTGCTGTTTTTGGATGAAATGCCGGAATTTGAGCGAAAAGTGTTGGATTCACTACGTGAACCGCTCGAATCTGGCGAAGTGGTGATTTCTAGGGCTAACGGTAAAACCCGCTTTCCAGCGCGCTTTCAGCTTATCGGGGCGTTAAACCCAAGCCCAACCGGGCATTACGAAGGGCAACTTGCTCGTTCTAATCCGCAGGCGACGCTGCGTTACCTCAACCGCCTTTCTGGTCCTTTCCTCGATAGGTTTGATTTGTCGATAGAAATCCCAGCTTTGCCTCGCGGCACGCTCACTGAAGGTGGCGATCGTGGTGAGCCGACGGCCGTGGTCAAAGCGCGGGTGGATAAGGCGAGAGCTGTGATGCTGGCGCGCGCAGGCAAGGTGAACGCACAGCTGTCGAGCCGAGAAATCGACACCTATTGTCCGCTTGCGCGTGAAGATGCGGACTTTCTTGAAACGGCGTTGCATCGACTTGGGCTGTCGATACGCGCATATCACCGCATCATCAAGGTGGCGAGGACGATTGCAGATCTGGCCGGTGAGCCCAACATTCAGCGCGGCCACCTGGCAGAAGCTTGGGTTATCGCTCAATGGACAGGCTACTCAAACAGCTCACGGCTCTGGCCAGTTAAAGACAGTTGCGCGGCTGAACTGATTTGACCACTGGCAACTGAATGGTGTTTTTTATTTGTGCAGCGTATCATTACGACCTTATGACAACGTCTGATATTACTACGCATCGGGATACTGGTTTTGTTGTTACTCGTTCTAAATTCTCTGCTGGTTTGCCTTAACACCGCCTTATGGTCGGTGTTGATTTGCTGCTTTGCGCTGCTCAAATTGCTGCTGCCGATCCCGCCATTGCAACGCGCGATCACCCAACTGTGCAACGGTTTTATGTGGGCGTGGGCGACCCTTAACCACAAGCTGTTGATGATGACCTCAAACGTGGAATGGGACATAGAAGGCGGCGAAGACCTCGATAAGGACGGCTGGTACCTTTTGATTGCCAACCATCTTAGCTGGACCGATATCGTGGTGGTTTTTTCGGTGTTCAAAGACCGCATCCCGATGGCGAAGTTCTTCTTAAAACAGCAGCTTCTGTATGTGCCGTTTTTGGGGATGGCGTGCTGGGCGGTCGACATGCCGTTTATGAAACGTTATTCGCGCCAGTACCTTTTGAAGCACCCGGAAAAACGCGGCAGCGACTTGGCAACGACGCGCAAATCCTGTGCGCGCTTTCGTCATACACCGACCACAGTCGTGAACTTTGTGGAAGGCACGCGCTACACCCCTGAAAAGCAAAAGAAGACGCGTTCTCCGTTTGACCATCTTCTGGCACCGAAAACCGGCGGTATTGCGTATACGCTGGGCGCAATGGGCGAGCAGTTTGATGCCATTATCAATGTGACCGTGGCTATCCGGAAAATCGCACCTTGCCATTTAAAGACCTGCTCTCAGGGCGGATGAAAAAGGTGGTGGTACGCATTCATACCTTGCCAGTGGATGAGAAAGTGACTGGTGATTACTTCAATGACAAGGTATTCAAGCGTCAATTCCATCAATGGCTGACGTCGGTGTGGGAAGAAAAAGACCGCGAGCTTGAGGCGATTTATGCTGAGCGTCCGGCGCGGATTTCCGACCCCGTCGCCGAGCAACGCTCGGTAAGTACGCAATAAAAAAGGGCCTCACGGCCCTTTTTTTTTGCTCGACACTTATTGTGTCAGCAGGTAGTTCACCAGCTCAAAGTATTCGTCGGTACTGTTGATGGTTTTTGGTGTCACGTGGTAGCGACCATTGACGATCACTGCCGGTACACCGCGCAGGCCAGACTCTTGGAAGGCCTTGTCAAAACGGTTCGCCATCGCGTTAACCGCGAAGCTGTTGTACGTGCCGTCGAATTTTTTCGCATCCACACCTTCATCAATAAAGATCTGGCGGATTTCTTCTTCGTTGCGAGGTGGCTTGTTCAGCACGTGAATGCGGTTGAAAATCACAGGTTCAATCTTGTCTGCTACACCCAACATTTCTGCTGTTGCGAACGCTTTGCTCAACGCTTTACCCATGCCGCCACCCATGAATGACACGTGGTTTTTGTTGAAGGACACGTTCTCTGGGATGTTCTTTTTCAGTTCCGTCATCAGCCTTGGCTGCGGTAGCAGTGTGGACAATAAAACGAAAAGAACTCGGTAACGGTTGGCGACTCAGATTTTGGTAAATCCAGAACTTGGTAATCTTCGCCCGCATTGAAACGTGCTGCTTGCGCAGAAAACGCCAACATTGCTGCTGCGGCGACTGCGAACAGTTTTTTCAACATAGCTTTCTTTCTCCCTGATTGTAATAGTTTTTCAGCTTACCATTGAGGCGTCAGCGTGAGTGCTGGTTCTTCAAGTGCTGCGAGTTGTTCTTTAAAAGCAAGCACCTGACTTTCCCAGTATTTTGCCTCAGCAAACCATGGGAATGCACGAGGAAATGCGGGATCTTGCCAGCGCTTTGCCAACCACGCCATGTAGTGCACCATTCTGAGACCGCGAAGTGGCTCGATTAGTTGCAATTGTTGGTGCGGAAAGTCGTAAAACTCTGAATAAGCATCGGCAATGGTATCCAGTTGCGCGAGTTGGTCGGCACGGTCTCCGTTGAGCAACATCCAAATATCCTGGATCGCTGGGCCGTTTCGCGCGTCATCCAAATCAACAAACATCGGGCCATCACGCCATAAAATGTTGCTTGGGTGACAATCCCCGTGAAGACGGATGGATTGCCAGTTGTCTTGCCAGCGTGAAGACAATACCTCTATCAGTCTGTCCAAATCTGAAAAGAAGGCCGTCTCTAGGTGGTGCGGAATAAAGCTGCTGTTTTCCAGCATTTTACGCGGCTGAATCAAGTATTCATCCAACCCAATGGTTGGACGCTCGGTAAACGGCTTGCTGGCGCCCAATTTATGGATACGCCCTAAGAAGCGACCTACCATTCTAGCTGATCCCAGTTATCCACTTCAAAGGTGCGGCCACCGACACTTGGGAAGACCGCAAAGCGGTAACCTTCATGCTCAAACAAGCTTTTTCCGTCTAAGGAGATAGGCGCGGCAACCGGAATGTCTGCTTGCTCTAAATCGAACGCAAACTGGTGCTCTTCGAGAATTTGCGCGTTGCTCCAACGCTGAGGACGATAGAACTTGGTCACGAAACGACGGCGTTCTTCATCTTGGAATTGATATACGCGGTTTTCATAGCTGTTCAGAGGCAGCAAACCGGATTCTGGGCGAATACCTACCGATTCCAATGCATTGATCAGCATGTCCGGTGTCAGGTGTTCAAAGGAAAACTGGGCGTCACTCATTTTGACAATTCTTGGCGATATCTTGCTAAGGATGGTAACAGAGAAATGCACTTTCCGTGTTGTCACAAAAAGAAAAAGGCACCGAGGGCACCTTTTTCAGCGTGACGTCACGACAAGAACAGCAGGCTAGAGCTTGCTGATAAAGCGGCTCTCGGTTGCCACAGATTTCTTGTCTTCGCCCGAATGGCGCTCAAGCACAAAGGTAATATCTGCAATCGGCTTGTCGAGTTCATACGGGTCGACACCTAGGCTGATTGGCAGAGTAAAGATCTCGCCAGCACTCAGGGTGACTTCTTTTTTGCCGTACCACTCAATGCCGTCCAGACCTGACACGGACAGAGAGTAGGTTTCCGGCTGCTGGGTTTTGTTCAAAATCTTCAGCGTGTAGGTGTTCTCAACCAAGCCATCGCTGTTGGTTTTAAACAGCTGAGTGCGGTCGCGCATGACATCCAAACGCATCGGCTGAACTTGTGAGAATAAGAAGAAGAACAGCCCAAACATGGCCACCATGACCACGCCGTAGCCAATCAATTTCGGGCGCACCACGTCCACTTTGTGGCCGTCGAGTTTGTGCTCTGTGGTGTAGCTAATCAGTCCCTTGGCATAGTTCATTTTCGACATGGTTTCGTCACAGGCGTCGATACAGGCACCACAGTTGATGCACTCGTATTGCAGGCCGTCACGGATATCGATGCCCGTTGGGCACACCTGCACGCAAAGGTTACAGTCGATGCAATCGCCAAGCCCTAGCTCTTTCGGGTCTTTCTTACGAGAGCGAGGCCCGCGCTTTTCACCGCGAGTTGTGTCGTAGCCCACGATGAAGGTGTCTTTGTCGAACATTGCCGATTGGAAGCGCGCATACGGACACATGTGAATACACATGATGGAGCGCATCCAGCCCGCGTTACCGTAGGTACAAACACTGAAAAACAGCACCCAAAATGCCACCCAGAAGCTGGCGTTGAAGGTAAAAAAGTCGACGAAGAGTTCTTTGACTGGGACGAAATAGCCCACAAAAGTGAGGCCAGTCAGCAATGCCACCGCGAACCAGCAAATGTGCTTGGCGGTTTTACGCAGTAACAGCGCTTTGGTGAGCGGCATGGAGTCTTGCTTTTTTCGCTTGTTGGCTGAGCCTTCGAGTTTTTCTTCAAACCAGATGTAGATGAAGGTCCAGACGGTTTGCGGACACAGGTAGCCACACCAGACTCGCCCTAAAAAGGTGGTGATAAAAAACAGCCCAAAGGCGGCAATCATAAATAGCGTGGCGAGCAAGGTGAGATCTTGCGGCCAGAGGGTGGTGCCGAAGAAGTTGAACTGTTGTTTGCCGATATCAATCAAGATGGCTTGTCTGTCGCCATAAGGAATCCACGGCGTCAACACGAAGAGCAGCATAAAGAACCAGCCCATTTTTCTTCGAAGTTGCTGGTAGACGCCGCTCATTGCTCGCACATAGATGCGGTTACTGGGGTTGAATCTGTCGCCGCCGCCTTTGTGGGTTTTGGGGTTGAACTCTTTCGGTGTGACGTCTTTGACGTCGATTTTATCCTTGCTCATGACACCTGCATTCCTTGGGGCAAAAGGGCGTATCACCCTTAATTCACAGAGACCTTGTCTGTGATTTTTTTATGTTTGATTTGTTAATAATAGTCGCCAGATTATACCGCAGTGACAGTACGGAATTCTGTGCGTGCGGTGGAAAAATAGTCGGGATACGGGGGCGTTACGTGTAACAGATAATTGTTTTGAAATAAAAAAGCGAAACCCGAGGGCTTCGCTTTAGTATTCTGTGGAATCAGTTGGTTTTAGCTGATAATGCCACGTGCGCGCAGGATGGCGGTTTTGAAGTCATCCTCACAGTCTTTTGCCAGACCTGGGATCATCTCGTCTTTGTTGCTGTTGCGCATTTTAAGGTGGTAGATAAGCACGTCATCGGTCAGGTCTTCCAGCTTGCCTTCATAACCTGCTTCAGCTGCCAGCTTACCAATCATTTCCATCAGATTGAGCTCAGGCTCTTTTTGCCACTCAGGGTGCAAAAGCTCAATCAGTTCGTTTACGCGATGACATTTCATTGAAGACTCCAAATTTGGCGAATAGCCTTAGTTTTTATATGACTTATCTGCGTACAGTATCAGATTCTGTCACACGAGACCAAGCTTACGCCGCTTCGCCTTCTGGTGCTTGCGTGTTGATAGGCGTTGGACGCACCAGGCTCAGATCTGGCGTGGTGTCTTGCAGCGTTTTCGCTTTAAAGCGCGGTGCAAATGAGGTTGCACGCATACGTGCTGGAGTACGGGTAACGCGAATAGGACGAACAGTTACTGGGCGCATTTAGGTTTCTCATTGAATTGCGCATCCATGACGGTTATCTAAAGCAGAGTGGCGTCAGGGATTCCAATGGCGTCGTGCCTAGCTGCGTTATCACTCTGGGAATGTAAAATTCGCGCGGAGTATAAACAAAAAAAACTGACGAAAAAAGCACCAATTGAAAATAAATTCAGGCGGCCATTGGCCGCCTGAAGACAAAGGCAAATTTCGCCTTAAGCGATGGGCATCACGCGGTTTCTTCCCAAGTTTTTTGCCTCATAAAGCTGTTTGTCTGCGCGCTCGATAAGGGCTTTGGCATGATCGCCTTTTTCAAACTCCGCCACCCCGATTGAAACGGTGATGTTGTCGAGTTTGGTGCCTGTCTTTTTATCTTTGATCACCAGCTTATCGATACTGGCGCGAATGGTTTCAGCCACACGGCGAGAACCATTGAGTGCGCGGTTCGGTACCAGCATGGCGAACTCTTCCCCGCCGTATCGAAATGCCTGAATGCCTTCGCGGCAATAGTCGGACAGGCGCTTGGCGGTGATCTTTAACACCTGATCGCCCATTAGGTGACCGTAGGTGTCGTTAAAGTTTTTGAAATGGTCCAAATCGCACAGCAGCAAGCAAAACCCTTTTGGCGGCGGGTTGCTGATCATAGTGCCAAGCTGATCATCAAACGCGCGGCGATTCAGAATACCCGTCAACGCATCGTTGACGGCTTGCTCGTTGGCTTCGGCGAGGGTTTCCTTCAAGCGGGCAATTTCTTTCTGCGCTTCTGCCAGCTGGTTTTTGAAAAAGCTGGTGGATTGCTTGATTTCCTTCGACCCTTTCACCGCATTACGCACCAAGGCAATGGTTTCTTCCATGGTCAGGGTTTCTTCGCCGACACGCGCGAGCTGCTTGAATGACTTGTCCAAGGTGTTTTGGAATACATCGGTGTCTTTCATGGTGTCGACCATGGTGTTACCCATTTCTTGCGCCATGGCTTGCAAGTTGGTCTGGAGTTCATGAAAGTCTTTGTCGTGCTTCTCTGCGATATGATCTTGATAGAGTTGCTCACATTGCGCAGCACTGACCGAACCACACTCTCGGATGGCGTCGGTCATGATTTTTGCCAACTCAGCGTCGGTGTGGGCAATATAGGTGTACCAAAGGGCGTAATTGGTTGGCGTCGCCGGCACTTGGTACTTCATCAGCAATGGAACGATTTTTTTTAAATATCCAGCAGATAATGTAAACGTGTCTTGTGACATAGCTGGCTTATTCTCCGTCTTAGGCAGATATCCGGTATCCACCGTTCACCAGTGTAATAAGCTTAGTTGAATTTTTCGCATTACTGAGACACCTAACAGAAAGTTGGTGGTTTTATTGGGCACACTCAACGCAGCGATAACGCGAAAGCGATGGTCAGACAAAGAGGAAGCGGAACGTGAGTTGGTTTAAGAAAACGTTAGCAAGGGTGGGATTCGGCAGTGCCAGTGTGTCAGCAACGCTGGATGATGGCACGCTCATGCAAGGTGGCACCGCCGGCGTGACGATAACGGTCAACGGCGGGGAGGTCGCGCAGCAGGTCAATGCCGTGCATTGCTCGCTTCGCTGTCATTACATGGGCTGGGAAGAAATTCGCACCGGTGGCGAGCAGGGGAAAAAGCGCCAATGGAAGAAACTATCCCATACCTTGTCATCGTGGTCTTTGCCGGATGCCTTTGCATTAAGTGAAAACGAGACGCGCACGCTGACTACTGAGGTGTTTGTCCCGCGTGAAACCCCGGTGACCTTTGGCAACGAAAATGTGTGGCTGGAAGTGAGCTTGATATTCCGATGGCAAAAGATGCCAACACCACGCTGCCTTTGACCATTGTGCCTTCCTCTGCGCTGGAGTCGTCGCTGAGCGCCTTTGAAAGTCTCGGTTTTCGCATTGAAAAAGAAACCACCGAGCAGCCGAAAAAGGGCCAACATCCGTTTGAGCAGACCTTCACATTGGCACCGATAAATGCGCCTTACAACGCGCATTGGTCTTCGCTCACTATGGTGGCAAGTGCCGATGACGGGACGTTGTCCTTGTCGCTTCGGTTTTCCATTAAAGGGGAGGGGCTCGCACACATGGCTGGGCACCTGACTGGCGCAAACAAGCTGGACCGAACCCTGAGTTTTCCTGCCGATAGCGCACCGAATGCCATTGCCCAATCGATTGAGGAGTTGCTCGGAAAAATCACGTAACGATTTTTAGCTTACACGTGTACGCTTAAATGTGTCATACTCGCTGACGATAGGTACTCAAAGAACACAAAGGATGGATGCCCGATGTCGAGTCACGTTTCAGCGAGCTCCACGTATTCCGTAAAAGAAGAAATTGCCAGCAGTGTCAGTCATGGCCTTGGCGTGATCTTCGGTATTGTCGCTTTGGTGATGCTGCTGGTAAAAGCGGTGCACGACGGTGCCGATGCGCTTACTATCTCCAGCTACAGCATATATGGTGCTAGCATCATTTTGCTTTACCTGGCTTCCACGCTTTACCACGCCATTCCGTTTGAGAAAGCCAAGCGCGCCCTCAAAACCTTCGACCATTGCGCCATTTACTTACTGATCGCCGGCACGTACACGCCGTTTATGCTGATAAGTCTGCGTACGCCTCTTGCTATTGGCGTCATGGCGTTGATTTGGGCAATCGCCTTGGTTGGCGTGGTGCTCAAAATTGCGTTTGTGTATCGCTTTAAATCGCTATCACTTGCGATGTATCTGGCGATGGGTTGGTTGTCGCTTGTAGTGGTGTATCAACTGGCGCAGGTGATGTCAGCGTCTGGCCTAATTCTGCTGACGCTAGGCGGGCTGGTGTATTCGCTTGGGGTGATTTTTTACGTGAAACGCACCATTCCGTACAACCATGCCATTTGGCATCTTTTCGTGTTGGGCGGAACGGTGCTGCACTTTCTGGCGATCTACTTATACGTCACGCCAGTGTGAGGTAAAGCTGGCGCGACTTAATCGCGCCAGAAGGCTGGGAAGACCAGAACCAATACGGTGAGGATTTCCAAGCGTCCCATCAACATACCTATGCTGAGTGCCCACTTGGCGGTATCCGGCAGGCTAGAAAAGTTGCCTGTTGGACCAATCACATGTCCCATCCCCGGTCCCACGTTTGCTACTGCAGTCATTGAACCTGTCAGGCTGGTAATGCCATCCAAGCCGGTAGCTGCCAAGATCATGGCAATCACCAAAATGGTCAGTATGTAGGTAATCGCAAACGCCACGACTGAGCGTACAATGTCTTCGTTCACCGTGCGGCCGTTGTAGCGCTGAATAAACACACCTGACGGGTGCACCAGTTGGTGAATTTGTTTTTTCAGCAAGGCCAGCGCGATTTGGAAGCGGAAGATTTTCGCGCCACCTGCGGTGGAGCCTGAACAACCGCCGACAATCAACATAAAGGCGAAGATGACCGAAGCAAACGGCCCCCATGCGGTGAAATCATCCAAACCAAAGCCTGTGGTGGTGACCACAGAGACGATGTTGAAGGTCGCCACACGCACGGCATCGGCCACGCTGTAATCTCGGGTAAGCACCAGCCAGACTGACACCATAAAGGAGGTGGCGAGCACCAGATAGGTGAAGCCACGCACCTGCGCATCCATCACGATCATTTTGCCATCACGGCGTCTCAGTGCCTGCATCAGCAACAAGAACGGCAAACCGCCAGCGAACATGAACACAGTACCGACCCACTGCGCGGAGTGGCTGAAGTGGTTCATTGAGCTGTCGGAGGTAGAGTAACCGCCCGTGGATAACGTGGTCATGGCATGGTTGACCGCATCAAACGGTGACATGCCTGCCAGCAGGTACGAGAAAAAGCAGGCCGCAGACAAGATGAGATAAATCTTCATGATGCTGACTGCCACGCTTTTGGTGCGCGGGCTGGATTTGGCTGACCAGTCGGAAGACTCGGTTTGGAACAGGCGCATACCACCGACGTTCAAGAACGGCAGGATAGCTACACCCATCACGATAAAGCCGATGCCACCAAGCCATTGCAAGATAGAGCGCCACAGCAAAATCGCCGGCGCCATTTTATCGAGACCGCTTAACACGGTAGAGCCAGTCGTGGTGATCCCCGACATGGTTTCGAAATAGGCATCGGTAAAGCTGATGTGGTTGATAAACACAAACGGCAGTGCAGCAAAGGCACTGGCGATCGCCCATACCAAGGTAGTGATAACGAACATATCGCGGGCATTGAGACGAAAGTTATCTGTTTTGCCCACACTTAAGCAGGCGAATGCTGCGATATGCGTGATGATGACGGACATGCCGAAATCAAGAAATCCCGAGGTGCCGGTAAAAAATGCTGTTAGGGTCGGGATATACATAAAAAGGGCGATCTTGGACAAGACCAGCCCTATTACGAAAAGTACCGGCTTTAAATTAACCATACTTCAAGCCATCAGAGGAAGAACGGACTTGGCTGGAACAGCCTTTCCACATCCGGAACATACTTTTTATCAACCAGGAACATCACCACGTGATCGTCCTGCTGGATCACCGTTTTATCGTGGGCGATCAGAACTTCTTCTTCGCGCACGATCGCACCAATGGTGGTGCCCGGTGGCAGTTTGATATCGCCAATGGCACGACCGACTACCTTCGATGTGTTGGCATCACCGTGGGCGATGGCTTCAATGGCCTCTGCCGCGCCGCGACGTAGCGACGACACGTTCACGATGTCCGCTTTACGCACGTGGGTCAAAAGCGCAGAGATGGTCGCTTGCTGTGGCGAGATAGCCACATCGATAGCACCGCCTTGGACCAGATCGACATACGCGCCGCGCTGGATAAGCACCATGACTTTCTTGGCACCCAAGCGTTTTGCCAGCATGGCCGACATGATGTTGGCTTCGTCTTCGTTGGTGACCGCGATAAACACATCAATCTGATCGATATGCTCTTCGCTTAGAAGCTCTTGGTCAGCCGCGTCACCACAGAACACGATGGTGTTTTCCAAAATCTCAGAAAGCTGTTCGGCGCGTTGCGGGTTTCGCTCAATCAGTTTCACGCTGTATGAACGTTCAAGCTTCTCGCAAGGCCCGCACCGATGTTACCGCCACCCACAATCATGATGCGCTTGTATGGCTTTTCAAGACGTTGCAGTTCACTCATGACCGAGCGAATGTGATTGCTCGCCGCCACGAAGAAGACTTCATCATCGGCTTCGATGATGGTGGTGCCTTGCGGACGAATAGGACGGTCGCGACGGAAAATGGCGGCTACGCGGGTATCAACATGTGGCATGTGCTCGCGAAGGGCAGACAGGGCATTACCCACCAGTGGGCCGCCGTAGTAGGCTTTTACCGCCACCAGGCCGACTTTGTTGTCGGCGAAGTTTACTACCTGCAGGGCACCCGGGTATTCAATCAAGCGATGGATATAACGCGTGACCAACTCTTCCGGTGCGATCAGGTGATCAACAGGACAAGCATCGGTTTGGAAAAGCTGTTCTTTCGCCGCGAGGTATTCTGGGCTTCGGATCCGCGCAACGCGGTTTGGCGTGTTATAGAGCGTGAAGGCAACCTGACAGGCAATCATGTTGGTTTCGTCAGAGTTGGTGACGGCGACCAGCATGTCGGCATCTTGTGCGCCGGCTTCTAACAGGGTTGAGGGGTGACTTGCGTAGCCTTGAACGACACGTAAGTCGTATTTGTCTTGCAGCTCTCTGAGGCGCTCGGGGTTTTTATCGACAATGGTAATGTCATTGTTTTCGCCAACCAGATTTTCGGCCAATGTACCGCCGACCTGTCCAGCCCCCAAGATGATAATTTTCATAACGTCTGCGTGAACCTCGGTTCGTTTCTTATTTTTATCGCTGGTGGGCGAACCCACCAGCATTGTCTCTATTACGCTTTCTTAAGGACGGCGTAATAGAATCCATCCATGTTGTCTTGTCCCGGCAGGATCTGACGACCCGGTGCCTCTGGCGTGCCGGTTTCCAGTGTTGCGTCACTGGTGCGCGCCAAGAATGCTTTCACCTGTTCACCGTTTTCTTGCGGTGTAATGGAACAGGTTGCGTAAACCAGCGTACCACCAGACTTCAATTGCGCCCACATTGCATCCAAAATTTCTGACTGCAAGGTCGCCAATTGTGCGATGTCTTCCGCGCGACGCAGCCACTTGATATCAGGATGGCGGCGAACAACGCCGGTCGCTGAACACGGTGCGTCGAGCAGAATACGATCAAACTGTTCACCCTTCCACCAATCTTGTGGGTAGCGCGCATCACCACAGATCACCTGTGCGTTCAGCTTCAAACGCGAGAGGTTTTCTTCCACGCGTTTCAGGCGAGTGGCATCCACATCCATCGCAACCACTTTCGCAGTGGGTTGATGTTCAAGGATATGGCAGGTTTTACCGCCCGGTGCTGCACAACAATCGAGAATCAGTTCATTCGCTTGTGGCTGCAGGTAACCCACAGAAAGCTGCGCCGCCGCATCTTGCACGGATACCCAACCGTCGGCAAAGCCTGGCAGTGCGGTTACGTCACACGGTGAGGCGAGTTTCAAAGCGTCTTGCGCTTCAGGGTGAAGCTCGGTCGCAATGCCAGCGTCATCCAACAGTGTACGGTAGCTGTCACGGGTGTGGTGAGTGCGATTCACGCGAAGCCACATTGGGGCTTTCTCGTGATTGGCTTCTACCACGCTTTCCCATTGTTCAGGGTAGGCTTGCTGGAGCAGTTTCAATAACCATCCAGGGTGACCGTATTTACCCGCATCGTTCGACACCGCCGCGACATCCAAGGCTTCTTGGTTGCGCTGGTAGTTACGCAAAACGGCGTTGATCAGGCCGCGCAATTGGGGCTTTTTCAGCACCTTGGTGGCGTTAACGGTTTCTGCCACCGCGGCATGCGCAGGAATACGCATGTAGCTCAATTGGTAAAGGCCAACCAAGATAAGGTGGTGGAAAACACGCTGCTTACCCTTGAGAGGCTTGTCCATCAGCGACTGAGTAATTGACTCCAGTCGTGGCAGCCAGCGCAGGACGCCGTAGCAGATCTCTTGCAGCAAGGCACCGTCGCGGGGGGCTACTTTCTGCTGTGCCGGTGGCAGTGCCGCAGACAAGGATTGTCCTTGGTCGACCACTTGATAAATGACCTGTGCAGCGACAGCTCTAACGTTCATGAAGTTACCTCAGTGTTTGCCCGCTTGGATGCGAGCCACTAAAAAAGGCCAGCAAGCTGGCCTTCTCATTACAGGGTGTTGCCAGGTTCAAACCATTCGCGGCGCGAGTTCAGAATGTCTGCTGCGCTCATGGCTTTCTTGCCCGGTGGCTGGATAGCGGTCAGGCGCAACACGCCGTCGCCCGTTGCCACGCGAATACCGGTTTTGTCCGCAGACAAAATGGTACCAGGAGCTTTGTCGCTGCTTTCTGCGTCAACTTCTGCATCCCACACCTTGATGTTGTGCTCTGCATCGTTCGCCGTCACAGTGAAGTAGCTCATTGGCCAAGGGTTGAAGGCACGAATGCAGCGTTCAATCGCAACCGCACTCAGGTTCCAATCCACCAACGCTTCTTCTTTACTCAGCTTTTTCGCGTAGTTCGCTTGCTCGTCATCCTGCTTAACAGGGACAGCGTTGCCAGAGGCGATGTCGCCCAGACAGTCAACCAGTGCATCAGGGCCAAGCTCAGCAAGGCGCTCGTACAAGGTTGCGCTGGTTTCTTTCGCATCAATATCCAGCGTCGCGATTTTCAGCATGTCGCCTGTATCCAGACCGATGTCCATCTGCATGATGGTCACGCCTGTTTGAGCATCACCTGCCCAAATTGAACGTTGGATAGGTGCAGCACCACGCCAGCGCGGCAAGATAGAGCCGTGCACATTGATACAACCCAGACGCGGGGTATCCAGCACTGGCTGAGGCAACAGCAGGCCGTAAGCCACCACGACCATGATGTCAGCACCGATCGCTGCTAACTCTTGCTGCGCGTCTTCTGAACGCAGCGTTTCTGGTTGGTAAACCGGAATGTTGTGCTCTTGCGCCAGCATTTTCACTGGGCTAGCAGTTAGCTTCTTGCCACGGCCCGCAGGGCGGTCTGGCTGGGTATAAACCGCAACCACCTCGTGGTGTGAAGACAACAACGCCGCCAGATGACGGGCGGCGAAATCCGGCGTACCGGCAAATACGATTTTAAGTGAGTCGCTCAAGGACACCTCAGCTGGCTTTTTGGTTGGCGCGTTTGATTTTTTCCAGTTTTTGCTTGATGCGCTGTTGCTTCAGTGGCGACAGGTAATCAACAAACAGTTTGCCTTCCAAGTGGTCTAGCTCGTGTTGAACACAGATTGCCAGTAGGTCATCTGCGTCAAACTGATATTCGTTGCCGTCACGATCCAGTGCGCGAACGGTCACTTCTGATGCGCGTGGCACCAGTGCACGTGCACCCGGTACAGACAGACAGCCTTCTTCGATACCGTCTTCGCCGCGTTTTTCCAGAATCTCTGGGTTGATCAGCACCATAGGCTCATCACGGGTTTCAGACAGATCGATAACAACGATGCGCTGGTGGATATCTACCTGCGTCGCTGCCAGGCCGATACCTTCTTCGTCGTACATGGTTTCCAGCATGTCATCGACAATTTTTTGAATCTCTGGCGTGACGCTCTCTACCGGTTTAGCCACCGTGCGTAGGCGATCGTCCGGGTAGGTCAAAACCTGTAATACACTCATATACGTCTCTTAAATATGTTGAACTGCGCCGTATCCGGCGTCGCTAATTGGGCTAATTCTAGACATTTTGCAAATCAAATGACAGCATCCAAGTCGAAAGTATGCTTTTGGAGACATAGGATGTTTAAAAAGCTAATCATTATCGTTTGCTCTGCAATGGCTTTACCTGTCTTTAATGTGTTTTCACTGGCGTTGACCGATGACGCCCCGGCCACGTATACCGTGAAAAAAGGGGACACGCTCTGGGACATCGCCGGGGTGTATCTGGATGCGCCGTGGCAGTGGTCTTCACTGTGGCGACAAAACCCCAGTATCGCCAATCCCCATCTTATCTACCCGGGTGACACCCTTCAGCTGAAGTGGGAAAACGGTCAGCCGATTTTAACTCATGCGACCAACGGTGACCTATCGGTTGCGCCGATCGCCAGTACCCCTGCGTCGGTACTAAGACAATATCTGACCTATGACACGCTGATGGGTGTGGCAGAAGTGGATCTCGCGCCTCGGGTGCTGGGAAATCATGAAGGTTGGAGTTATATCTCCAAACGCGCGCCTTTCTATATAGATGCCGCAGTAGAGAACGACTCGTGGTTTATTTACCGCAAAGTGGAAACTTTCGACCGTGCCATGGATGAAACGTCAATACAGATGGTGAGCCTCAAGAAAGTGGCGGAAGCCAAGCTCGTTAAAGTGGTGGATGGCATGTCTGAGATGATGCTGACTCAGCAGTCGCAAGAAGTCAGACCCAATGACATTTTGCTGCCATCGCTTGGGGCGAAAACCGGTGAGATTTTCCATCCGTCAATGGCACCCGATGGCCTAAGCGGACAAATGGTCGGGCACCTTTATGGCAGTAAATATGTCGGTCTTCGCCAGATAGTGGTGGTTGACCGCGGTAACGAAGACGGTCTCAAACCCGGCCATGTGCTTTCAGTGATGCAAGAAAGCGCGGCACTTCGTGGCAAGAAAGGGGCGATGCGCTACGAAAAAGATGTCGATAACGCGCCAGATCCCGTGGTTAAGGCGTTACCTTCCCGCTCGATTGGTCAGTTGTTGGTGATCCGAAGCTATCCGCATTTTAGTCTGGCCATGGTGGCCGATGCCGATCAGCCGCTTTCGTCAAACATGCCTGTGGTCGCCAGCGGCAGTTCATAATGGCAACAATGGTTGAAAGCTGGCTGAGGTTAGCGGCAATCCCGCGTTTGGGTGCGAAATCTCTGGGTAAACTCTTGAGTTCGTACCCACCTCACAAGCTTCTGACCCTCACTGATGATGAGTTGCAGGCAGCTGGATTAAAACCCGAGCAGCTCCATGCGTTTCGCCACCCTGACGAGCGCATGATTGAAAACTGTCTGGCGTGGGAAGATGCGCCAGACAAGCATATTTTGACCCTTGCCGACCCAAGATACCCATACCTGCTTAAACACATTCCCTCTGCACCGCCACTGTTATTCGTCGAAGGCAATGCCGATGCGCTGTCATCGCCGCAAATTGCCATTGTCGGCAGCCGTCATGCCAGTAGCGATGGTCTCTCGCTTGCGCATGAATTTGCCTATCAGTTGGTGCGTCATGAGCTGACGGTGACCAGCGGCTTAGCGTTAGGCATTGATGGCAGGGCGCACCGCGGCGCGTTAGATGGCAAAGGAAAAACCATTGCCGTGTTGGGCTCGGGTCTTGATAAAATTTATCCCTTCAGACACAAGGCCCTTGCCCGTGACATTAGCGCGTCAGGCGGCGCCTTGGTGTCAGAGCTTTGGCCTTGGTCGCCACCTAAACCGGCGTTCTTTCCGAAACGTAATCGTATTATCAGCGGTCTTTCTACTGGGGTGCTTGTTGTCGAAGCGGCAATGAAAAGTGGTTCGCTCATCACCGCTAGGTTGGCATTGGAACAAGGACGAGATGTCTTTGCGCTGCCAGGCACGGTGAACAACCCCTATGCAAAAGGCAGCAATGGGCTCATCAAACAAGGTGCATTTCTTGTTGAATCCGTAGACGATATTTTGGAGCAGGTGGGAACGCTTGCAGGCTGTGCAATAAATCATCAATTAGACGTGACGCAGGCTCAAGTTTTGCAAGAAGAATTGCCATTTCCTGAACTGTTGGCTAACGTAGGAAATGAAGCAAGGTGTGTCGATGTGCTTGCAGAACTCTGCGATCAACCCGTTCACGAAATCATGATGCAGTTGTTAGAACTAGAGCTACAGGGGCTTGTTACCGCAGTACCTGGAGGCTATATCAGAACGAGGAGGGGCTAGCATGATGGACATCCTAATGTACCTGTTCGAGACCTATATCCACAGCGATGTTGAGCTGATGGTCGATCAGGACGAGTTGGCTGATGAACTCTCCCGAGCAGGATTTCATCAAGACGATATTTACAAGGCACTGAACTGGCTGGAAAAGCTGGCTCTGTTGCAAGATGCTGACAAAACGCCTTATCTCACCGCGAATGCGCTGACTTCAGTACGTATCTTTACACCGAAAGAAATGGACCGTTTGGACACTGAAAGTCGCGGCTTTTTGATTTTCCTTGAGCAAATCAATGTTCTCAGCCCTGAAACCCGCGAGATGGTGATTGATCGCGTGATGGAGTTGGAAACGCTGGAGTTTGAGCTGGACGATCTCAAGTGGGTAATTCTGATGGTGCTGTTCAACGTGCCGGGCAATGAAAGCGCGTACGATCAGATGGAAGAACTCCTCTATGCGACAGCAGAAGACGAATACCTTCACTGACCCTTTATTTCTAAGTCGTTGAGGCTAAGCAGTTTTGGCTGGAAAAATTGACGAATCACTCTTCAGTGCACACGAACATGCATTGAATGAAGAAGAACGCTGCCCTAAATGTGGCAGCGTTCTTGTTATTAAGCACAGCAAGCGTGGGCCGTTCAAAGCCTGCACCGGCTACCCTGCCTGTGACTTTGTAGAATCCCTGCACCATAACGATGGTCATATCGTTAAAGAGCTGGGTTTACCATGCCCTGAATGCGGCAATGAGTTGGTATTGCGTCAAGGACGCTTTGGCATGTTCATTGGCTGCTCGTCGTACCCTGAGTGTCAGCACATTGAAAAGCGCGATCAGGAGCCCGAGCAGGAAACCATGGACATCGCGTGTCCAGAGTGCAAAACCGGGCATCTGCACGAGAAAAAATCTCGCTTCGGCAAAGCTTCTACGCCTGTGATGGTTATCCGAAGTGTAAGTTCGCCGTCAACCTCAAGCCGCTGAAAGGCGTGTGCGAAGTGTGTGGTTACCCGTTATTGCTGGAAAAGAAACTGGCAGCGGGGATTGTTAAAGTCTGCGCAGACAAAAAATGTCAGCACAAACAAGGCTAAGCCTTGTGACAAAGAAAAAGCCGCATCAAGCGGCTTTTTTTGTGTTTATTCAGGCTTATCGCAAGCTGTCAGCCGCGGGTTTTAACGCCGGAAATTCATCGTCTGCGAGATGCTGGGAAACAGTATCTAGTGCGTCACCTAAAGAAGCCGCAGATTCTGCACACAGGTTAATGTGACCAATCTTGCGACCTGGTCGAGGGGCTTTGTCATACCAGTGCACATGGGCATGAGCCATGACATCGGTCGGTACCGTCACTTCACCGACAATGTTAATCATCGCAGTGGGACGAACGCGTTTGGCACTGCCGAGCGGCAAACCGCATACAGCGCGAAGGTGGTTTTCAAACTGACAAACTTCCGCGCCTTGTTGCGTCCAGTGGCCCGAGTTGTGCACGCGGGGCGCAATTTCGTTCACCATCAAGGTGCCGCCGACGTCGAAAAACTCAATGGCCAGCACGCCGACATAGTTCAGCGCATCGGCCACGGCTTTAAACATGGCTTCCGCCTGTGATTGCACCGCATCGTCATCGCCTGCGGCCACAGACACAGACAAAATGCCGTTGGTGTGAATGTTTTCGGTCAGCGGGTAGATTTCCAGTTTGCCTTGGGCGTTTCGTGCGCCAATCAAGGATACTTCACGATCAAACGGGACAAATTCCTCAGCAATGACGCATTGGCGGCTGCCTTGAGGCGACGTCTTGAGAAATTGGTCGATGTCTTGCCAGATAGCATCCAAATCCGAGTCTGGCTTTAAGCGCCACTGACCTTTGCCGTCATACCCGTCGAGCGCACTCTTCAGAATAAGCGGAAGGCCGATAGTTGCGATAGCCGCGTCATAGTCATCCTTGCTTTCAATCACTTGATAGCGGGCATTATTGACGCCAGCTTTGTCGAGAAGGGCTTTCTCTTTACGGCGATCGCCGCCAGTGAGAATTGCTTCTTCGCCTGGGTAGAACTTGCCGCTTGCCTGACAGATGGAAAGGACATCGGGCGCGATATGTTCAAACTCAGCCGTGATGACATCCGTATCAGCGATACCGTTCTCAAGACCTTGCCCCAACACTTCCAGTGTTACTGGGTGAACAAGGTTGCCACTTCGCACATCATACGCACTGATTTTCAAATTTAATGGGGCACCTGCCAGTGCCATCATACGTGCCAGTTGTCCGGCACCGAGTACCAGCACTTTCATGGTTATTCCACCGATGGGTCAGGGTGAGCCAGAACCGTTTCCGTCTGTGTATGACGGAAGGTATCGATTTTCGCCAGTAGGGCATCGTCACCGGTCGCCAGAATTTGTGCTGCGAGGAGGCCTGCGTTTGCTGCGCCTGCATCACCAATTGCCAGCGTACCGACAGCCACGCCTTTTGGCATTTGCACGATAGACAGCAGAGAGTCCATGCCTTTCAGGGCTTTTGATTGCACCGGCACACCCAGTACAGGCAAGCTGGTGAACGCCGCGTCATACCCGGTAGGTGAGCGGCACCGCCTGCACCCGCAATCAGGACCTTCAGGCCACGTGATGCTGCGTTGCTAGCGTATTCTGCAAGGAGCTGAGGCGTGCGGTGTGCTGAAACCACGCGGGTTTCGTAAGCAATACCGAAGTGATCCAGCATATCTGCTGCGTTTTTCATGGTTGGCCAATCTGACTTTGAACCCATGATGATGCCGACTTTCATAGTTGCTCCTGTAACTGCCGTGTACTGCAACCCCGGTGTCCTGTTCTCAAACCGGTTTCCCTTACTGAGAAAAGAGAGGGTTAGGTGAAATTGGCGCCATTATATCGGCAAAAAACGCTGAGGAAAACGTTTGCGTCGGTGAGTTTGGTGCGATTTATCATTCGCACAAATGCAGAAATAACGCTAAGTCTGTTTCGATTTGTGACAAAAGTGTTGAGAACGTCAGGTAAAGTTAGTCATAGTAGGCGTGAATGAGAAAAAAGAGTTGGAGAACCCCATTGGCAAGTGTTGAACAGTGCGTTGAAGCCCTAACGCGAGGAGAAGTGATCGCCTACCCAACAGAAGGTGTGTTTGGTGTGGGATGTGACCCGGACAGTCCAGCGGCCGTGCAGGCATTGCTGGACGTGAAAGAGCGCGACAAAGCAAAGGGACTGATCCTGATTGCAGCAACGCTTGTTCAGCTAGACGGTTACATCGACTTCGACAGTTTGAGCGATGAGGTGAAAGCAGACGTGCTGGCCACGTGGCCGGGACCTGTGACTTGGGTGATGCCAGCGGGCAAAAAAATCACAGATTGGGTGACAGGTCAGTTCGAGACTGTTGCGGTGCGTGTTTCTGATCACCCGGATGTGCAGGCGTTGTGTCTGGCATACGGCAAACCTATTACCTCTACCAGTGCTAACTTGAGCGGTGAAGAGCCCTGCCGCAGCGTCGAAGAAGTCGAAGCGCAGCTTGGCGAGCGCGTACCGTGCGTCTTGCAAGGTAAAACAGGTGGACGTGACAATCCTACCGAGATCCGCGATGCACGTTCTGGTAAGGTGCTACGTCAAGGCTAACAAATACAAGGAAATCGCGTGCAAAACCAACAGCTTCCTCAACAGGTAGATAAAGAAGCGGTCAAACGCTTTTTGCTTTCGCTACAAGACACCATTTGTACCGCGCTTGAACGCGAGGACGGTGCGGCCTCTTTTCAAGAAGATGCGTGGGAGCGAGAAGCTGGCGGTGGCGGCAGAAGCCGGGTATTGCGTGGCGGTCAGGTGTTTGAACAAGCCGGCGTGAATTTTTCTCACGTCTACGGTGACAAGATGCCAGGCTCAGCGACGGCGCACAGGCCTGAGCTGGCCGGGCGTAGCTTTGAAGCCATGGGCGTGTCTCTAGTGGTGCACCCGAATAACCCGCATGTGCCGACATCACACGCCAATGTACGTTTCTTCATTGCTGAAAAAGAGGGTGAAGCACCCGTATGGTGGTTTGGGGGAGGATTCGATCTCACGCCTTTCTACCCGGTAGAAGACGATTGTCAGCACTGGCATGACACCGCCAAAGCGATTTGCGCGCCGTTTGGAGATGATGTGTATGCCGAGCACAAAGCGTGGTGCGATCGCTACTTCTTCTTACCACACCGCAATGAAACCCGCGGCGTTGGTGGCTTGTTCTTTGATGATTTGAATGCGTGGGGCTTTGATGCCAGCTTCGATTACATCAAAGCAGTAGGTGAAGGCTATTTGGATGCCTACCTGCCTATCGTGCAAAAGCGCAAAGAGACAGCGTTCGGTGATCACGAGCGCCAATTCCAGCTATACCGTCGTGGCCGATATGTGGAATTCAATCTCGTCTACGATCGCGGCACCCTGTTTGGCCTGCAAAGTGGCGGACGCACTGAATCGATTCTGATGTCGATGCCACCGTTGGTTCGCTGGGAATATGGCTTTGTGCCAGAAGACGGCTCACCAGAAGCCAAACTCTATAACGACTTTCTTAAACCAAGGGACTGGTAAGTAAGCAATGGACAAGTACGTTGTTGTCGGCAATCCGATATCGCACAGCAAATCTCCTTTTATACATACACTCTTTGCGCGTCAGACTGCGCAGGACATGACATACCAAACCTTAGAAGCCCCTTTGGGCGGGTTTGATGAGGCCGTCACCGCGTTTTTCAATGACGGTGGAAAAGGGTGTAACGTCACGGTACCGTTTAAAGAGAATGCCTATGCCATGGCAACCATGCTGACCGAAAGGGCGAAGCTTGCTGGTGCCGTGAATACGCTGAAAAAGCTTGATGATGGTGGCATTCTTGGCGACAACACCGATGGCGAAGGGCTGGTTCAAGACCTTCTTAGTCATCATGTACAAATAGAAGGGGCTAAAATCCTACTTCTTGGTGCAGGTGGCGCGGCGCGCGGCGTGGTGCTGCCATTACTAAAGCACGAACCGGCTTCTTTAGTGATTGCCAATCGCACCGTCAGCAAAGCAGAAACTTTGGCAGCACTGTTTGCAGAGCGCGGTAACCTTGATGCCACAGGCTTTGATGCGTTGGAAGGACAGACCTTTGATGTCATCATTAATTCCACATCGGCAAGTTTGTCGGGAGAGCGTCCACAAATCCCTGCCAGTGTCATGCACGCAAACACAGTGGTGTATGACATGGTGTATGGCTCAGGGGTAACAAGCAGTAACCAGTGGGCGTTAGACAATGGGGCCGCCCGCGCGATCGATGGATTGGGGATGCTGGTGGGTCAGGCCGCAGAGAGTTTTACCATTTGGCGAGGTATCCGACCGGGGACGGGTCAGGTGCTCAGAGAATTACGCCGAAATTTGGCTGAGTAGCATGAACCAAAATATTCTATTTCCTGATCTTCAAACCGTGGATGACGCGCGTAACGCCGTGAGTTTTCAAGCGCAGCAAGCCGGGGCACTGATCCCATGCTTTGTTCTGGTAAGTGATTTGGAAAAACGCTCGGGCAGTAAGCTCGACTCGAAAGAGGCGATACTCAATGCCTTCAATGAGTACCGCTTTGACTATGAAGAGTTCGCCGAAGAAGCCATTGAAGATGAAGACTTCAATGGCGATGGCGAAATCTGGGTTAGTTAGCCTCTTCTATATAGTCGTTTTTGGTCGCCACGTAGTTATCAGACGACTTTTGCAAAAAGGCGCGTTCTTCTTCTTTAAGAGGACGCGCTTGTTTGACTGGGCTGCCAACATAAAGATAGCCAGACTCTAAACGTTTCCCAGGTGGTACCAAGCTGCCTGCACCGACCATGACCTCATCTTCGATGATGGCACCATCAAGCACAATCGCTCCCATACCGACCAGCACCTTATTACCAACGGTGCAGCCGTGCAGCATTACCTTATGACCCACAGTCACGTCTTCACCAATGATCAGCGGGTAGCCTTCAGGGTTCTCTTTATTCTTATGCGTCACGTGTAAGACCGAACCGTCTTGAACGTTTGAGCGATCGCCAATGCGGATATGGTTAACGTCACCGCGCGCGGCGACCAATGGCCAGATGCTGACATCATTGCCCAGCGTGATATCACCTACTAATACAGAAGTCGGGTCGATATAAACGCGCTCACCTACCTCAGGGTAGATACCTTTATAACTACGAAGTACAGAAGACATAGCTAAATCCATTAGGAGAATATGAAAAACAGACTATATGCATGAGCGTGAGAGTGCAATTATTCGACGATATTATGCCTTTTATACCCACTTTGTGTGAAAAGTGACCGAACGCGCCGTTTTTATAAGAAATCTGTAAAAAAGCA
>NZ_LNTY01000036.1 GCF_001559595.1 Enterovibrio coralii
GTGTGCGTTGAATTTGGAACAAAAAAATGCGCCCGAAATGGGCGCAAGGGAGTCAGGGATTTTCTTGGTGTTGTTTTAAGTTTTTCGTGATTAGGCTTTTTGAGTTTTCAGTTCAACCTGCGGCTCTTTGTTTTCATACTTGGTGAACACATAGAGCGCAACTACGATGATTGAAACAATCACAGTCTTGCTGAACACCAACTCTTCACCCAGCGTCATTACTGCAACAACGTAGCCTACCAATGGCATCAGATTTAGTGCCATCGTCGCTTTTTCAACACCGATTTGTTTGAACGAGTACAGTTGGATCAGGTAGCTACCGCCCGAGATACCCGTACCCAAGAACACCAACAGTGCGATCAACAGTGGGCTTGAAAGGATGATGTTGATTTGTGAAAGATCTAAATCCATCGCGACTACAACTACGATGCCCAATGCCGCAACAGAAATGTATTGGTACAGCATGGAAACGACCGAACCGTACTTGTTAGCCAAGCTTGCGCGAAGGTGAGCTGTCCATGCCAGTGAAAGCATAGAGCCGGTTACGTAGGCGTAGCCAAGAAGTGGATTACCGCCTTCAATGTTATTTGTTGGGCCAACGCTCATGGCATAGATACATAGCGCTGACACAATAAATGCGCCCCACTGCACCTTGTTCATTCGGAAGTTCATGAACATCATGCCGAAGAATACGGTCGCGAATGGCTGCATGCCTTGGATTACGCCATTCTCGGTCGCACCGATGTGCGAAAGAGAGAGGAAGTTAAACAAAGAGAATGCACCTTGCCCAATGATGCCGCAAAGCGCAATTTTCAGATAATCCTTCTTCTCAATACGCAAAGAGGAGCCTAAGTCTTCGCTCAACGATGCACTCTTCTTCGTGAAATAGAAAATGATGGAAAGGCCAATCACTGCGGTCACGTATCTAAAAAAGACGAGAGTTAGCGGGTCAACCGCCATAGAAAGAGGTTTAGATACGACACCAGTGACACCCCAGATAACCGCGACAGAGATTGCTGCTATCCATCCTAGAAGGGCATTGCCTTGACGATTCTGCATTGTCATTCCTTATTTAAATTTGTAGGGATTCGGTCGGTTAAACATGTTTGGTACTGACGATGAATTCATGTTTGTTGCTACGAATTACTTGTTTGTCAGTGCCGATTAACGGATGAAGGGAAGTTTACTGATAACTCAGTTAAATAATGTGACCTATAGCTTGCGGTTTAATTTAGTTAACTGAAATTGCACTCCATTGTTCAAAGTAGTGAATTTGGTCAACCAAACTGAACTTAATGAGTGTCAAACAAGGAGTTATGAGGTCGGATAGTTTGCTTTAGTGAATGATGATGATTTTATAGGTTGAAAATTGGGCATCGACGCATGACAATATAGTCAACATTAGTTAACTAAATTAAATATGGTGCTCATGAACAGTATCAGTGACTTGTCTACGAAGTTTACGCCGAAGGACCGCGACGTGTTGATGGCCTATTTTCGCTTGGCCGACACCATTGCTGATTTCATTGGTCCCCATTGTGAAGTGGTGATTCATTCCTTTGAGAGCCTGGAAAAGTCGGTTGTAAAAATCGTTAATGGTCATCACACAGGGCGCGAAGTGGGTTCTCCTATCACGGACTTAGGTTTGCGCATGCTCAGTGCGTTTGAGAAAACGGGCAATGTGACACCCAAAAGTTACTTTACGGAGAGTAAAGAGGGCGCGTTGCTGAAATCGACAACTTGTATTTTGGAAGGTGAAGAAGGGCGACCGATAGGCATGTTTTGCATCAACATGAACTTATCATTCCCATTCCCTGAGATCATTAAAACCCTGATGCCAGATATGGCGCACTCGTCAATGTCAGTCAGCGAGAACTTTAGTGCAAGTGCCGGTGACGTGATTGACCAGGCTTTAAACCAAGCAATCGTTGAAGTAGAAGGTGATGTTTCCATTACGCCGAAAGGTAAGAACAAAGCCATAACCAAACTGCTGTTTGAAAACGGTATCTTTGAATTAAAAGAGGCCACGGCGATCGTATCTGAGCGATTAGGGATCACCCGTCATGCGATTTACAAATACCTTCGCGAGTACAAGTCAGAGGCTTAAGTACAGCAAGGTATTGAACTGAATAAAAACGAAAAAAGCGCCCACCGGATGGGCGCAAATTCGTAGGGTATTTCCGTTATTATTATTTATTGAGTCGATCTTCGACCAATGTCTGCCAGAACTGTACGCCTGACATCAGGATTTCATCGTTGAAGTCATAGAACGGGTTGTGCAATGCCGTACCGCCACATTCCCCAACACCATTGCCAACCAAAATGTAGCAACCTGGGCGTTCACGCAGCATGAAAGAGAAATCTTCGCTGATGGTGAACGGCGCACAGCTGCCATTTACTTTGTCTTCACCTGCGACTTTGATAGCCGCTTTTACCGCGTGCTCTGTTTCAGTCGCGCTGTTAATGGTCGACAAGAAACTGTTATTGAACTTGTAGGTGTATTCCACGCCAGCAGACATACATTGGCCTGCGACAACGCGCTCAATCGCTTTCTCAATCTTATGCAATGCTTGATCGGTGAAGCTACGCGTGTCCCCTTTAATGGTCACGCGAGAAGGGATGACATTTACTGTACCGTTGGTTTTAAACTCGGTGACCGAGATAACCGCAGTTTCGTCAATCGCACTCAGGTTACGCGAAACGATGGTCTGCATGGCGGTTACAATTTGTGCGCCAACCACAATAGGGTCAGTGCCCATGTGAGGCATTGCAGCGTGTCCGCCTGTGGCAATAACTTCAATCTCAAAGCTGCTTTCGCTCGCCATTAATGAATGTGGGCGCGTTGCGAAATGACCCGCAGGAATACCTGGCAGGTTGTGCATGGCGTACACTTCATCAATCTTCCAGCGCGTAAAGAGACCGTCTGCAATCATGGCCTTTGCGCCAACACCGTGTTCTTCTCCTGGCTGGAAAATGAAGTACACAGTGCCATCAAAATCTTTTGTACGTGCCAGTTCATGTGCAGCACCCAACAGCATTGCTGTGTGGCCGTCATGACCGCAAGCATGCATAACGCCTTCATGTACTGAGCAATGGTCAAAAGTGTTCTTTTCGTGAATATGAAGTGCATCCATGTCTGCACGCAAACCGATAGAACGGTCACTATCACCACACTTCAAAATACCTACAACGCCGGTTTTGCCGATATTGCGGTGAACTTCAATGCCAAACTCTTCCAGTTTGTTTGCGACCATTTCTGATGTCATCACCTCTTCGAAACCGAATTCAGGATGCTTGTGAATGTGATGGCGCCATTCAGTTACGAGTTGCTTAATGGTCATGGGTGTTCCTCATTATAAAGTGGGCGCAGCGTCTAGCTGCGCCGTGTAACTAACTTAACTTACGCTTTTTGAGCTTCTAATTGGGTTTCTGTTTCTTTCGCTTTATCGTTGCCGAACTTCATGAACATCATCATTGAACCGATAACCACAACGATTGCCAGCAGACGCATTGGGGTCACTGACTCGCCCAGCGCGAAGACGGCCAGAACAAACGATGACAGTGGCATTAGGTTCAGTGCCATACCTGTGCCGTCAACACCGACACGTTCCATCGCATAAATGTAGATCAGGTAGCTGATGCCCGAGATACCAACACCCAGAATGACGATACATGCAATGCGCAGTGGAGAGCTGAAGATACCCAATGCAGACGTCAGGTCAGCACCGGTGAACAGTAGGTACAAACCAAAGCCGATTGAAGCGAAGACAAACTGGTGGAACATGGTCGCGACAGAGCCGTACTTTTCTGCCAGTTCAGCACGTGCATAGGCCATGGTTGCGAAACTTGCTGCACTACCAAAACAAATTAGGTGACCGATGTTGAAGCCGTTAGTTTCTGAGTTCGGATCCATAACCAGAATGGCTACGCCGACGAAGGCACCAAGTGCCGACAGCATTTGTAGGTTGTTAAAGCGTGCGCCATGCGAACAAAGCCAACAGTTAAGATCAAGATTGGGATCAAGCCTTGAATCACGCCGTTTTCAGATGCAGTGATGTAATCTAAAGACAGGAATGACAGGAAGCTGAATGCGCCTTGGCCGATGATGCCACACGCTGCAGTCCAGATAATGTCGTGACGGTTTTCCCAATTCAGTTTGAAGTCACGTTTCTTTTCCAGTTTCCCAGATGCCATGCCGACGTTAAGAATGATTGCTAGAGTGATAAATGCGACGGTATAGCGCGCCCAAACGAGGACTTGCGCATCCATAACTTCGAGAATTGGTGTGCCGACAATCCATGGAATACCCCACAGTAAGCCGACGAAAATCGCTGCTGCCCAACCCATTGCTGTACGGTTCATATCTATTTCCTTTTAAATCGATAAATTTGAGATGAGCACGCCCGCAAGCATCTATATGCCTGTGATAGAGAGGAATGGGAGTGCTCAGTAACCGGTAGAGCTAAATCTTGTTTTCTGTTGCGACATTACGCCGCGGTTTCGACACCTTCGCCTTCACCGTCTTTACGGGTGTTAACCATTGGGTATGGTGAGGCGTCTAGGTTGAGCAAACGGCCGTAGCCCGGGCATGACGCGATGTTTCCTGCTAGGTGCATCGCATGCCAGAACATGGCGGAGTTACTGCAAACGACAGGAATGCCGAAACGATCTTCGATTTCTTGAATGTGGTCGAGTACACGCAGGTTAGTACATGACATAAACACTAAGTCAGCACCTGAGTCTGGAAGCAGTTGTTCCAATGCTTCCAACATGGATTCGCGTGATACGGTGGTAATGTCAGTATCGCGTTCGATGCCCAAAGAACCCAGACGAACCACCTCAAATCCTGCCTTGGTCAGCTGTTGGTAGAGTGGAAAGTTCACATCTGTTGGGTATGGCGAGAAAACCGCAATCTTCTTCGCACCAAGACGTTTGAATGCTGCCTGTGCCGCCGTCCAAGGGTTAGTCGCTGGGATGTCGCCACGGTTTTTCGTCAGTAACTCTGCTACGCGGTCTTCACCGATAATGATGGATGCAGATGTACAGCCAAACGCCATGACATCCATTGGCAAGCCATAAGCAATCAGATCGGATGCTTCGCTGATGCCATTGGCAATGTTATCCAGTGCTTCAGGCGTCATTTCACTGCTGTAAAACACGCGGCTACTGAAAACAGCGGCTTGTGTGCCAATCAGTTTTGCCCAATCCATCTCGAGCGAATGGTCCGTGCTAAGTTGCACTAAACCGATGTGCGTGCGATTGATGCGAGGTGCAGCTTGGTAGGTCAGTGGTATTTCGAATGTTTTAAATTCTTCTACAGTCTTCATAGGGTACAGCGTCCAAAAGGGGCCGACACAGGGGGAACGTCGGCCCAAAATCTTATTTAGTTTTTAGATTTTTTTTTACTTGATGATGATGAGTTCTGGCTCAGCGCGTTCGCTTAGCCACTCAGCACCGTTCTCGGTGATCACGATGTTTTCTTCATGGACCATTGATTTGCCTGGCGCGTAAACCATGCCTGGTTCCAGCGTCATCACCATACCTGGTTTTAGCAAGGTGTTATCGGTTGCAGTGTTAGATGGTCGCTCGGTCAGTTCCATGCCTAGACCATGACCTAAACGGCCTACGTCATTACCCAGTGCGCCATTCGCTTCCAGCACTTTCCACATCGCGTTGTAGATATCTGACGTGGTGGCACCCGGACGGGCAGCTTCAAAGCCAGCCGTAGTAGCTTCGTAAACGGCGCGATATGCTGCTTTGGTTTGCTCGCTTGCTGAGCCAAATGCCCAGTTGCGGTCGAAATCAGAGAAGTAACCGTCTCGTTTTGCACCCGTGTCGATGATCAGTACGTCGCCATCTTCGATCACGCGGTCAGTGGGACCCATGATGATGCTGTCGTAACCGTCTGGGCCTGAGCCTGCGATGATGTAAGGACATTCATCAGCACCTTCCAACAGCATGTCGATACGGAATTGCTTACAGATTTCACGTTCAGTCATACCCGCTTTCGCGTACTCAGGTACTTTTGCGAAACCAACGTTAGTGATACGACAGATTTCTTTTACCTTCGCGATTTCTGCAGCTGATTTAACTTGGCGGATTTCATGCATTTGCAGTGACACGTCAACAAACTCTTTGCTAACCATGGTGGTCAGTTTCAAGTAGTTGTTCACTGGCATACGCAGGTGTGATTCGATACCCAGCGTTGCACCAACACGACCAAAGCGCGATGGAAGTGAGTTCAAGTAGCTTGCGACCAAGCTAATACCGTCATCTTCTGGGCGTGGAGAAGGCCAAGTAATGATGTTATCTACCCAGGTACCTGCCATGCCGCTTGCACCGATCTCTGGGATGATTGCTGTTGGCTTACCTTCCGCTGGAATAACAACGAACCAAGGACGTGTTGGACTGTGCCAGAACTGGGTGAAGAACCCTGTGAAATAGCGAACGTTTGGTTCAGTAGTCAGGATCATTGCGTCCAGTTTCATCTCACGCATCATTTGTTGAGCACGAGCGGTACGTTGTTCAAATTCTGCTACTTCAAAGCCACGGGCTAGATAATCAATCATTTCAGTATCCTTCTACACTCAATATTTTAGTTACTCAAAGTGAACTATTCTTGAGGTTGCGTTCACTATCGGTAACGTTATGGTGTGCAGTTTACGAATAATTGAGTTAAATAATGTGACCATTCTCTCGCGGTTCACTAAAGTTTACTTAAGTGGCCTCTCTTTGTTTTGAAAGGTGATTTCGGTCAACATATTTAAACTTTGGTGGTTTTTTCTGTTGATTGAAACGCAAAATTGGCGTCAGATAGTTACCGAAAGTTAATTGTTTGGCTTGAGAGAAATGCGATTTCTCTACTTTTTGAAGTTAACTTAAGTTAACCATTGGAACGTCAGTCACCATGATAAGTATTAGTGAATTAACCACAAAATTTACATCTAATGATCGCGAAAAGCTGGCGGCCTATTTTCGCTTAGCTGACACCATCGCAGATTTTGTGGGGCCACATTGCGAAGTGGTCATTCACTCCTTTGAAAGTTTGGAAAAATCTGTAGTAAAGATTGTTAACGGTCATCACACCGGCAGGGAAGTGGGTTCACCTATTACTGATCTGGGTCTTCGCATGCTTAGCGCGTTTGAAAAGTCAGGGAATGTAACCCCAAAAAGCTACTTTGCTCAGAGCAAAGATGGCTCTTTGCTAAAGTCCACGACCTGTATTCTAGAGGGGGAAGAGGGCAAACCTATTGGTATGTTCTGTATCAACATGAACTTGTCTTTTCCATTTCCTGAAATCATCAAGACCCTGATGCCAGACATGACAAATTCGTCTATGTCGGTGAGCGAAAACTTCAGTGCATGTGCTAATGATGTCATCGCTCAAGCGTTAGATCATGCAACGTCAGAAGTAGAAAAAGACCTTTCAATTAACGCCAAAAGTAAGAACAGAGCAATCACGAAATTACTGTTTGAAGGCGGTATTTTCGAGTTGAAAGAAGCAACAGCCATTGTTTCAGAACGGTTAGGTATCACTCGCCACGCTATCTACAAATACTTGCGCGAGTTTAAGTCGTAAATTATTGAGAAAGAGATAAAACATCATGACAACAAAAACAAAAATCCACACAGAATCTGCACCAGCTGCGATCGGTCCGTACTCTCAAGCAATGGGTTTCCAAGACCTCGTATTCACTTCTGGTCAGTTGCCACTGGATCCAAAGACCATGGCTTTCGTTGAAGGTGGTATCAAAGAGCAATCTCGTCAGTCTCTAGAAAACCTAAAAGCGATTCTGGAAGCGTCAGGTGCTTCAATGGATACTGTGTTGAAAACCACGTGTTTCTTGTCTGACATGGAAAACTTTGCCGCATTTAACGAAGTGTATACTGAAGTATTCGGTACTGAGATGGCACCAGCGCGTTCGTGTGTACAAGCTGCGCGTTTGCCAAAAGATGCGCTTGTAGAAGTTGAAGCCATTGCGTTCATCAAACGCTAATCACTTGTTTTAGATTCATCGGCGGGTTCAACGGTGAACCCGCATCCCCATTCTCTTGTTAGAAGTAGCTGCCATGTTGAAAGTCACTGAAAATAAATACTATACCGGCCAAACAAGCCAAGTGTTCTCTGCCGATGTTGCGAAAGAAACGCGCGCGTTTCACCAACAAATTGAAGGTTACGCGCCAACACCATTGGTGTCATTGCCACACCTGGCTAAACGTTTGGGCGTAAAAAGCATTTTGGTGAAAGACGAATCAAAACGCTTTGGTTTGAATGCATTTAAAGTGTTGGGTGGCTCTTATGCGCTAGGACGCCAACTGGCTGAACACCTGAGCGTTGATATCAGTGACATTGACCTGAAAACCGTTGCTTCCAAGCTGGAAAAACCACTGGTGTTTGCAACGGCAACGGCAGGCAACCACGGTACCGGTGTTGCTTGGGCAGCAAGAGAAATGGGACAAAAAGCCGTGGTTTATATGCCAAAAGGCTCTCCACAGGCAAGCGTTGATCGTATTAAAGGTCTAGGCGCAGAGTGTATCGTGACAGACGTTAACTACGATGACACGGTACGTTTGGCAAGCCAAACGGCAGATGAAAATGGTTGGATGCTGGTTCAAGACACAGCATGGGAAGGCTATGAAAAGATCCCAACGTGGATCTCTCAAGGCTACATGACCATGGCTGATGAAGCGGTTGAGCAACTTACCGAGCTACCGACCCATGTGATGTTGCAAGCAGGTGTAGGTGCAATGGCTGGCGGTGTACTGGGCTATCTGGCAGATAAGCTTGGTGCAGAGAGCTTCAAAGCTATTATCGCTGAGCCTGCCGCAGCGGATTGTATTTTCCGTTCTGCCAAGAAGGCGAGATGGTAAATGTAACCGGCGATCTAAGCTCAATCATGGCAGGTCTAGCATGTGGCGAGCCAAATCCGGTCACTTGGCCAGTCCTGCGTGATTGCAGCTATACCTTTGCATCAGTCGAAGATAAGGTTGCGGCAACGGGTATGCGTATTTTAGGCAACCCACTGAAAGGTGACGAGACAGTCACCAGCGGTGAGTCCGGCGCGATTTGTATGGGGCTGTTATACCTTCTGCTGAAAGACGACACCCACAAAACGTTTGCAGAGCAAATGGGTTTGAATGAAGAGTCTGTTGTCCTGCTGTTCAGCACCGAAGGCGACACCAACCTGACCGCTACCGCCGTATCGTGTGGGAAAGCGAATACGCGCTGTAATTGTTGGTATAGCAAGCACATAGAAAAGGAGACCATTGGGTCTCCTTTTTGCGTAATTGGCAATCTAGATTGGATTACCAAGAAAAATCCACATACATCTCGCCATCCTTACCATTTTTAACACCATGAGTGTTTAGACAGTCTTTGAATGCATCATGCTCTGGATGGGTGGGAAGGTGGATAGCTTCGTCGTCATATTGACCGTTAATGACATAAGCAGACTCTTCCCATGCTTGAAGAGGATTAATAACAATATAACTGGCACTAAGTCGTTTCCCTAACTCTATAAATTGAGGGATCTCTTTGTAATTACTTTTTCGATAAACCATTATAAGATTTATGCAATTGATTTCTTTGTTTTTCAAGAGATAGTGAATAAAGTCCAAGTTTTCCATTAAACTATGAAAGCACCCACCCCTAACTTTCTTATAAGTTTCCTCAGTCGTTGCATCCACTGATATTAGTGCATTAATCATTTTAGACCGAAAGTAAGGATGTATTCGATACCAGTTTTTTTTCGTCCAGAGTAGCCCATTTGACCTAAATCCGATTTCTTTTAGATTTGGAAAATCTTCGGTTGGAAAATTTTTGAGAAACCGTTGGTACCAACTACTCGCAAATACATCGCCTGCTCCATCAATTTCTAAATACTCAACAGCTTTTGTGATACTTCTAAGATTTTCATAAAGCTTGTCTAAACGGCCATTACGGTGGTCTTCAATGATTAGCTTTTCTCGACAAGAAGGGCATTTTAGATTGCAGCTGTTATCCATTCCAAGGTATAGACGAGTCGGCATGCCTCTTAACGAGCCATCAAAAGATTCCGGAGCGTCTATATAATCCTGAAAGTTGCTATCTCTCAGGGTTTCATCGTTTTCAATCTCACTCACTGTGTGGATCATAAATCGTGAAGAAGGGTCATGTCGCTTAGCAGCAGCTGAGCATGTCTTTGTGTTGCAATAACGAAAGCTTCCGTCAGCAAATGACATACGAAACTTTTTGTAGATCTCGTTATTCCAAATTTCTCGGCCGCTTTTTCTTAATAGGTTGCCTGCACTGGGAGGCATGTTAATGATATGAGAGCCACAGCATAAATATACATCAGCGTTGGGTGTCACCAAGATTTGATTGAAGGGGACTTTACAGAGCATTGGTTCATTATTTAATACGTTTACTACATTAACTTCATCTTCCGTAATCGATATGTCCATAGTGTTCCTATTATAAATGTATTTTCATTATTGAACTTTTTGTGATTAAGCATGATTTCATTTGTCATTATTAATTTTGTCTCAGTTTTTTATTATTTTATTTTTATCAAATGCGATCGGATGTAAATAAAATGAGAGGGATGGGTATAACTTACAATGTTGTAAGTTAATTGAGGTGTGAAAAATTGGTGTGCTAGTTTATATTCTTTGTCCTCCTTTAATGCTTTTTCTTAAATGAAGTGTGTTAATTAAGTTCCCGCATAACATCAACATTGCCCCCATTAACAACGCGACTTCAAACGGCTCGGCATAGAACAGTACGCCAACCACAGCGATCAGTGGTAAGCGGAGAAAATCCATGGTGACTACCACTGTCGCTTCTGCATTTTGCATAGCTTTGGCGATACTGAAGTGAGCAATAATGATGTGAGCGCGATGGCGGTGAGCCAGAACCATTGAATCCCTTCCGGCATTTTCCAATTGAGCAGAGCCAGTGCTAGACCAATTGGTAGCTGGATAAGGCTCATGTAAAACAAAATGGTTAGTGGATGCTCTGTGGTGGAAAGCGATTTTGTGCATGTGTGGGCAATGGCGTAGCAATAGCTGCAGCTAGGACCTCGAGAGAGGCAATATCAAGTGCTTTAACGCCTGGTTGGACGATGATGAGCACACCGGCAAATCCGAATGCTATCGAAAGCAGTTTTTTAAGCGTAAGACGTTCTTTTAAGAACAACGCGGCAATCAATGCTGTCCAAAGTGGGACGGTAAATTCCAGAGCAAAAACTTCCGCTAACGGTAACAAGCTAATGCCGATAAACCATGCCATTTGCCCGATAAAATGCACCGAATTGCGAAGGCCATGTAACTTGATGCGCTGGGTTTTAAGCAGGGAGGCTGTATTTCGCGATGCAAAAATGATGGTCGTAATGACCAGTAGGCCAATAAGGCTTCTGAAAAAGAGAACTTGAAAGGTGTCGACCTCGCTGCTGAGTTCCTTAGCTGCAACGGCCATAAGGCAAAACGAACCAAGTGCAACGGACATCCATAAAACCGCTTTGTAGACGATGACGGACTCCTTGTCCTTTGCGGCAGTGCGTGGTGGGGCAAAGTCTGAATGATTTGCTGATTGAATTCAAAAGCATGAAAAAACAAAACCGCCAAAGGTCGGCGGTTTTGCGAGTAACTAAGCAGTTTTATCTCAGCACTTTGCTTAAAAACGACTGTGTACGCTGGTGGACAGGTGCACTGAAAATTTGTTCTGGCGGACCGCTTTCAACTATCTCGCCACCATCGATAAACAATACGCGGTCAGAGACTTCACGGGCAAAGCCCATTTCATGGGTGACAATAACCATGGTCATGCCTGCTTTTGCCAGCGACTTCATCACGTCCAGCACGTCGCCAACCATTTCTGGGTCTAGTGCCGATGTTGGTTCATCAAACAACATCAATTCTGGTTGCATTGCGAGTGCGCGCGCGATTGCTACACGTTGTTTTTGCCCGCCAGAAAGGCTCGAAGGGTAGGCGTTTGCTTTGTCTGAAAGGCCAACTTGCGCAAGCAGTTCCAAGGCTCTGTTTTCCGCATCAGCCGGTGCCAAAACCCCCAGTTTGACGGGTGCCATGGTGATGTTTTGTAGAACAGTTTTGTGTGGGAACAAATTAAAGTTCTGAAACACCATGCCCACACGTTGACGAAGCTTGTTGATGTCAGCACCCGGTGCGGTGATCGCGTCGTCATCAATAAATACGTCGCCGCCTGTTGGCACTTCCAAAAGATTTAAACAACGCAAGAAGGTGCTTTTTCCGCTGCCTGATGGGCCAATAACACTGACCACTTCGCCTTGGTTGATGGTTTCAGTGATCCCTTTTAGAACCTGATGTTCCCCAAAGCTTTTTTGAAGATTGTTAACTCTAATCACTTTGCTTCAACCTGTTTTCAAATTTGCCTAAAAGGAACGTAAAGGTGTACGTCAGAATCAAGTAGATAATCGCACAGGTAAAGAGCGGGGCGACATCTTCAAAGGTACGGCTTCGGATGATTTCCCCAGCGCGCATCAAGTCTACGCCACCGATAAAACCGATTACCGCAGTCTCTTTCAGCAGCACAATAAATTCATTACCTAGTGCCGGAAGGATGTTTTTTAGTGCCTGTGGGAAAATAACATCCTGCATAGCTTGGCTGTGTGAAAGGCCGAGTGAGCGAGCAGCTTCCATTTGTCCTTTATCGACAGCCTGAATACCTGCTCGGATAATTTCTGAAATATAGGCACCGCTGTTTAAACCAAAGGCAATGATCGCGGCAGTGATTTTATCGACGTCCAAAGATGCAAGAACGATGAAGTAAAGGATCACAAGCTGAACGACGACTGGCGTGCCACGAATAACGCTAACGTAGATATTGGCAGGCCAAGTTAGATACCACTTGCCAGACATTTTCATCAGCGTTGTACAAACGCCAAGAATGGAACCAAGGATGATGCAAAGAAGGTCACCATGAGCGTGACTTTTAAGCCGTTTAGGATCAGTAAGATACCGATCATGCCATCGGAGCCGATGGGGGTGAATAACGAATCTATAATTGCTTGCATCAATACTGCTACTTCATTTTTGTGCGGTCATCGCAGGAAAGGGGAAGTACCTGCGATGACCACTGGTGGGGGAATTACTTAATGTGTTTGGTCAGCAGGGCGTCGAAATCGCCATTGGCTTTCATTGCTGCAAGTGTAGTGTTGACTTGTTTTTGCAGTTCAACGTTACCTTTCGCCACCGCAAGACCGTAGTACTCAGGGTTGAATGGCAGTTCTTGAAGCTCTAGTTCTGGGTTCTTCTTCAGCAAGTTAGCCGCAGGAGCTTTGTCGAAAAGCATCAAATCAACGCGGCCATTTTTAAGCTCCATCATGGCTTCAAAACCCGTGTTGAACGCAACAACCTGGTCGCTAAACTCTTTCGCCATGATGTCACCCGTAGTACCAAGCTGAACGGAGATCTTTTTACCTTTCAGGTCATCGATAGATTGAATGCTGGTGTCACCGTTTTGAGTAACAACTACCTGAGTCGCTTCATAGTAAGGGTCAGAGAAGTCAACATTGGCTTGGCGCTCAGGGGTAATAGTCATGCCTGCCGCGACCATGTCGATACGGCCCGCGTTAAGTGCAACGATCAAAGAATCGAACGACATGTCCTCCACTTTCAGTGTTTTGCCGCTGTCCTCGGCAATTTTCTTAACGATATCGATATCAAATCCCATGATCTCGTCACCGTTTGCACCACCGATATATTCAAACGGAGGAAATGATGCGTTTGTGCCGACGACCAGAACATTTTCTTCTTCGCCACAACCCGTCAGTGCTGCTAACGAGAGTCCAAGTACCGCAATGATTTTTTTCATAAATTGCTCTCTAAATGAATACGTTATGACCTGTTGATGACTATAATCCAATTCTTTTTATTGTGTAAATATAAATTCATTAAAAATGCTAAATTATTCACTTATTGTGGTGTTTTATATCTTAAGTTTAATTTATTTAATCTCATATAACTGATTATATATAAGTGATTTATGATGATTTTTAAGAGGTTTTTCTTTGAGGGTAATTTTTGTGTTGATGATGAATTATTCGTTTTTAAGGTTATTTTTAGTGTGAGGTATATGTTTTGTGAATGGGTTTATTTAGAGAGATATCAACGGTGGTAAAGAAGAGAAATCCACTAAAGGCTGAGTGGTTTTGGATGGTGTATTTGTAAACAGTGAGAATGGCTGGAAATGATGCTGGTGCAATGCGTCGATATCGAGCAGAGACGCTAATGCATAAAACCGTGCGACGTATGTTTTGGTTTCTGTGGGAAGCGATAGCGAAGAGAAATGAGTGTGCTTTTGGCGTTGAATAGCACGCTGCACGCGGCCTTCCCCTGCATTATACGCAGCCAGTGTTAGCGTCTGGTTGCCTTCAAACTTTCGGTAAAGGAAAGCGAGATATTTCAACGCCGCCTCTGTGCTTGCGAATTCATCAAAACGTTCATCCTTTCCTTCCGTGACATTCAAACCAAATCGCTCTGCGGTGGCAGGAATGAGTTGCCACAATCCTGCCGCATTGGCGTGGGAAATGGCATTGGCATTGAATGAAGATTCAAGCATTGGAATGAGAACAAACTGCTCCGGTAAGCCCAGTGCTTTTAGCTGCTTTAAAATGTGGCTTACAAGCGGTGAATAGGCGTTAAATCGTGCTTCTATTTGTTGTTGGTAAGGCGCGAGGATTGAATGCTCTTTTGACACATCTTCTGGCAAAGGTTTGGCTAGTAATGGTTTTGGGGTGCTGATGAGGCAAACACCCAGAGCCAATATGAGCGTGCAACGCTTGAGGAAGACGTTGAGCAAGGGCTTATGGCTGTTCGTGGTAGATATCTGCGGCAGGCTTGATCACACCAGAAATCATTTCATGGAAAGAAGCGGATACTTGCCCATTGTCATTGTTGTATTGCTGGCATTGCTCGACAAGGCGCTGAAGCGAGTCCCATTGCACCATCGCTTTCTTTTTCAACGCGGAAGGCAATGCGTTTTGCAGGCGAGAAACGCCTCTGTTCGAATCCTCAAGCCCGAGTTGCTTTAAGCAATCTTGTCGCTGTCGCGATGAGGTTTTAAGGGTGTTCAACAACGGTTGTTGCGCGGCAAGGTTTTCCTGCAACGCAACTGCGTCAAAGGAAACATAGAGGACTCGTTGGCGTTTCAAAAGATCCAGTAGCTGCTCATAGTGTTTGATGTCGTGACTGACGGTTTGCAAAAAGTACTGGATAAGCTGTGTTGCATTCGGTGCCATATGGAGTCCTTGTTGGCGTGTGGATTATTCTCTTCCGGTATGAAACTTCATCACAGCTTGCGATAACGCTTTCATGTCCAAGCTGAGTTCACCACGGTGAAGGGCATTGCGAATGGCATCCACTTTGGCCATGTCGACATCGGGTAACGAAGACATGTCTTTCTGTGCTTGTTCGATAGCCGCAGTATTCACGCTAACTTGTGGTTCAACAGGGGCAGGACGAGTTGGTGTTTCAAGTGGTTTGTTCGATGCTTGTTGAAGCGAACTTTGTGGAACATGGCCACTGGAGACTTTATCGATTTTCATGGTAATCGTCCTTATTCATCAGGTAATTCAACGCTTACTGGATGAATGCGACCATTACGACGAATGCATTAAATACCAGAAGAGATTTTTCTGTCGTTTAGCCGTTTTACACAAAAAGTGCAGGCTTTGCCGAGTAGGTGCGACGAAAAATGCCAACCTCAGTCAAAAAATACCCGTTTGAGATGCGTGGTATGGAGCTAGAGCGTTTTGATGTACTGCCTTGGCGTGATGCCAAACGTCTCTTTGAATTTGAGAGAAAAACGCGCTTCAGATTGGTATCCACATTTCAACGCCAAATCAATTTGCGTACCGTACTCTTGCATCAAGGACAGGGCATATACCATTCGCACATGTGTCAGCACCTGACGAAATGATGCATCTTCCGCAGTGAGCTTACGAGTCAATGTTGCTCGACTCATGGAAAAATGCTGTGCAACGGTATCGATAGGATGAGGGTCGCCAGGGTTAACGCTAAGGTACTGCGCAACGCGCTCTTTCATTGAGCGATTGCCACCTGGGAAAAGCAAATGCAGCGCATTCGTTTCCGCAAGCTCAGTATAAAACCCCTCGAGGAAATGCCGTTGGGCGTCTTGAGACAGCCCTTTTTCAACCATGCTGAAAAGGGTGTTAAAGCAAAACGCGAGTTGTGGTGTGACTTCGACACGCGGCTCCGCTTGATCGGCTTTTTGCCGAGAGCGGGTTAGCAATTCGTCGGATGGTGGCTCAAAAAAAGTGAGTGTGCGTGAATAAAAATCTGCGTGCTCAGGGAGATTGACGAAAGTGAGGTAGTGACTGGCGGGAATCACCAACCAGTCACTTGGCGTGTAGCCACGCGATGAATCATCCACCAAAGTTGCTTGCTGCCTTTGTTGACCCAAATGATAGTCGGTGCATAGATATAGACATTTCTCAGCGGCTGTTTTGATTGACCACGAAATTGTCCTGTCTGCACGACATGTTTCATCGCGTTGTTTCCTTATTCATTTACATAGGTTGCGGTCAGTGTTGCTTTGTCCAACGCAGTGCTATTGAGCATGTAACCAACTAGCGCATTCGACGGATTGGCTGGTAGAGCTAACTTTTCAGTTGGGAGTGCCCAAACGGTGAATTGGTAACGGTGCATGCCATCGCCTTTCGGTGGACATACACCACCAAAGCCTTGCGTACCGTAGTCATTTTTCATTTCGATAGCCGAAGGTATATGGCCGGATGCACCTTGTTTTACGCTATGTTGAGAGGCTGGAATATCAACAGCTACCCAGTGCCACCATCCGCTTCCCGTTGGTGCGTCAGGGTCATAAGCGGTGATCGCATAGCTTTTGGTCCCTTTTGGTGCGCCACGCCAGCTTAATTGTGGTGAGACATTGTCGCCGTCACAACCGAATCCTTGGAAAGCAAATGTATCACTCATACGGCTGCCTTCTTGAATGTCATTGCTGGTCAGTGTCATGGCATGCGCGCCAAACGTCATGGCCGCGATAAAAGGAACAATATATTTAATTTTCATGATGGCTCTCCTTGTGTTGGTGAGAGCACTTTAGTGCTTTAAGGTAATGTTTAATTCACTTTAACGCTCAATGATGGTGGTATTATAGGTAAAAATGAGCTTTTCTGTGTTTTCTAGAACTGCGTCTTGACGGTGTTCTTTCCTGTCACCACTGCGCGTACTACTTTGTTCGATGACAAATTACGTACATCGATTTGCTCACCTTTCTTACCCTCTTCCAGTGCGACACCTTTCATTGATGCTTGAAAATCCCCTTTGCTGGCTACTAACAAGACTTCATTGCCCTTCATAACAAGTGGCACGGATTCAAGGTGTGATGCATTTAGTACGTTTCCGCTGCGCAGTCTGCGAATAGTGCGCAAGCCAATGGCATCTTCTTTGTTAGTGAAGAATGGATAACCTTTGCTGAGAGTGTGCTTTTTGATGGTTAGAGCAGAAGGTGTGATTTCATCACCACGCTGTAAGCTTTTATTGAGAAACACCACAGGCAAAGTGATTGCACTTTTTATTGCCACGTTGATTCGCCATGACGAGTTCTTATCGCTGCAGGATACGGCGCGTTTAAGGTTGCCGATTGGCAGAGATTGATGGTCTCTTCCCTCTGTATTCAACGGCATTTTACAAACCGGAAGGTGGCCGACAGAAGCGGGGACTCGAATTGTGCTGTCTAAGGAATAGTCAGGCCAATTGTGAGACTGAGCGACCTCTGCGACTTCTTGCTTGTGGGCTTCCAATAGCCAAGATCTGAAGGCATTTTCATCCACTTTTTCGACGGATTCTGCTGAAACCAAGGGCGGTATAAAAAGCATCGACAGCATGATGCATCCTATGGAAATACGCCATTTCCCTCTGCTCGCTTCAACTTCCGATAAGCGGAAGTTTGGCTTCCATTCTTTATTGTATGTCATTGTATTTGTTTGTTTTATTTTTTGGCATGCAAATTGTTTATTTCTCTCAGTATTCGAAACACGATGAAGGAGAGACGCATGGCAATCACGTTTGACAATGCGTTAGGTGTGCATCCAGAGGCGTTAAATTTTCGCGTCCAGCTACCAAAGTCCTCGCGAGTAACCTAGCGAATGTTGATACGCCGGGATATCTCGCCAGAGACCTGAGCTTTACCACTGTGATGAGTCAGCTATCGCCATCTGGCGTTGGGAAACCGCTCCCTCAAATGCAGATTTCTGCCAAGTACTCGATTCCTTATCAGAACAGTAAAAACGGGAACACGGTTGAGCTGGGCGTTGAACAAGCAAAGTTCACTCAGAACAACATGGATTTTCAAACCAGCCTGACGTTTCTCAACATGAAATTCAGCGGGCTGGCAAAAGTGATTGAAGGACGTTAATCGTGGCTTTCACCGATATCTACAGCATCGCAGGCTCTGCGATGACCGCACAAACCGTCAGATTGAACACGGTCGCCAGTAACTTAGCGAATGCCGACGCGGTTTCTGCGAATCCAGACGATGCCTACAAGGCACTAAAACCTGTTTTCGCAACCGTATACAGCAATACCCAATTGGTGGCTGGCGAGAACATGTATCCCAATGCAGAGGTTCGTATTGTGGACGTGGTTCAAGGACAAAATCAGGCAGAGAAGCGCTTTGAGCCAAACAACCCGTTGGCAAATGATGAAGGCTATGTCTATTACCCAGGCATCGACGTGGTGTCAGAGATGGCAGACATGATGTCAGCCACGCGTTCATTTGAGACCAATGTTGAAGTCATGGCGAATGTGAAAAGCATGCAGCAAGGGCTGCTAAAACTGGGACAAGGCAGTTAATGAGTATTGCGCACTACACAGCGTTAACGGCGGACTCGCCAGTTAATGCACACAGCGAAGAAGCAAGCGTATCGAACAACCCAATCGACATGAACAGTTCTTCATCTCTTCAAAACGAATTCATCACCTTGATGGTGGCGCAAATCCAAAACCAGGATCCGCTTAACCCACTTGATGGCACCGAGTATGTCAGCCAACTCGCACAGTTTTCTCAGGTGCAGAGCATGGAGAACATGTCGGGTTTGATGCAAAACAGCATGGTGTTGCTCGACAACATGCAGGTGCTTTCCACGGCGGGATTGGTGGGTGAAACCGTGTATGTCTCCAGCGACAAGTTTGAGCTAGGTGAAGACGTGCAAAACGGAAAAATCGAACTTGCTCATGCTTCTAACCAAGTCACGCTGGTGGTGAAAGATGCTTACGGGCAGACCAAAGAAGTGCCGTTGGGCGCGCATCCAGCAGGGGATGTTGATTTCTCGATTGACCCCGCTGAGTTGGGCCTCAAGCCGGGTGAATACACCGTGTCGGTGAAAGTACAAGAAGGGCAGGACAGCCCGAACATCTTGCTGGCTGGCAAAGTGGAGCAAGTCAGAATTCCAAGTACAGGCGGGGCAGCATTGGTCAACATTACCGGTGTCGGCAACGTTCCTTTCTATCAAATCACGCAGTTTGGCGCATAACCAAGCACAAGTCAGAGGTAATTCATGAGTTTTAATATTGCACTGAGTGGTCTGGATGCGACCAACACAGAACTGAACACCATCAGCCACAACATTGCGAACGCTTCAACGTTTGGCTTTAAAGGTGCGCGCACAGAATTTGCTGCTGTGTATAACGGCATGCAGCCAGGTGGTGTTGAAGTGGCGTCGATTTCGCAAAACTTTGATAAAAATGGTTCAGTGTCTGGAACTGGTCGTTCGATGGATTTGGCTATCAACGGTACGGGCTTTTTTGTCACCAAAGATTCGGCAGGACAGCAGGTCTATACACGTGCAGGCGTGTTTGGCACAGACAAAGACAACTTTATCGTGTCAAACATGGGCACCAAGCTTCAAGGTTACAGTGTCGACGGCAATGGCAATTTGCTGACCGGTTCTGTCGGTGACATGCAAGTGTCTACATCTTCACTGGCTGCTAAGGCAACCGACAAATTGGATTTTGTCGCTAACTTTGATGCAAGTGCTGAAGTGATTGATCTGACTGCAACGCCGTTTGACCCAAATGATACCAGCACGTTTAACTCTTCCTACACCTCAAAAGTCTACGACTCTCTGGGTAATTCTCACACCGTGACGCAGTACTTCACCAAAACGGCAGACAATGCGTGGGAAGTAAATGTGCAGGTAGATGGTAGCCCAACCCCAGTTGATACCATCGATGTCACGTTCAATGCAGATGGCACGCTTAACACGCCAACAGGGGCTTACAACATTTCTTTCCCTGCCGCGGGTGCGAACCCAGTGAGCATTGATATCAACTTGGCGGGCAGCACCCAATTTGGCGCGAGTTTTGGTGTGAGCACCAACAATCCAAACGGTTACACCTCTGGCGATCTGGCGGGCATTCGCGTCGAAGATAACGGCATGGTTTACGCGACATACACCAATGGTCAGTCTCAGCTTCAAGGTCAGGTAGTGCTGGCAGATTTTGCTAACCCACAAGGCTTGGCGAGCGTGAATGGCTCAGGTTGGACGCAAAGTTACAGCTCTGGCTCGCCAATTATCGGTGTTCCAGGCTCTGGCACCTTAGGTGGTTTAACTCCGGGTGCACTGGAAGGCTCTAATGTCGACCTGACCAGCGAGTTGGTGAATTTGATGACGGCGCAGCGCAACTATCAAGCCAATGCAAAAACCATCTCGACCAGCGACCAGTTAACTCAGGCTCTGTTTAACGCCATCTAACGGAGCACGACATGGACAGTTTGCTATTTACTGCAGCTTCAGGTGCCAGCCGCGTTTTAAAAGCCCAACACGTGCGTTCGAATAACTTGTCGAACGCCGATACGGCAGGCTTTCGTGCAGACATGGAACGCGTGCAAAGCATGCAACTGCAAGGTTCTGGCTTTGATGGCCGAACCTTGGCAGTGACCAACTCTGCGATGACCCGTTTTGACGCGGGTGATGCAGTGAAAACAGGCAGGCCACTGGATGTTGCCATCATGGGCGACGGTTTCTTTGCCGTTCAAACCCCTGTTGGCAACGAAGCTTACACGCGAGCTGGTAACATCAAAGTGGATAACTTTGGTGCATTGAATGTGAACGGGTTTCCGGTAGTGGGTGCAGACGGTGCCCCAATGGTATTGCCCGAATTCGAAAAAGTGGAAGTCAGTGAGCGCGGTGTGGTGACCATTCTGCCGCCAGGCGGTGGCGCAGAAATGCAGGTCGGTACGCTCAAGTTGGTTAACCCTCAAATCAATCAGCTTCAAAAAGAGAGTGATGGTCTGCTGCATAGCCTTGATGGTGAGCCATTTGATGTTGATCCGATGGTTCAAGTGGCGTCGGAACACATTGAAAGCAGTAACGTATCAGCCATTGATGAGCTGGTGGGCGTCATGTCATTGACCCGCAACTTTGAAATGCAGATTCGCATGATGAAAACCGCAGAAACCCTTGCGCAGGCAGGTAACAAATTGATGGCAGCGCGTTAATCGCTGTCTAAAAAGGAGTAGTAAACATGCACTCATCTTTATGGGTAAGTAAAACAGGGATGGCCGCGCAAGACACTAAAATGACGGCCATTTCAAACAACCTTGCGAACGTGAACACGGTGGGCTTTAAGCGTGACCGCGTGGTGTTTGAAGACTTGTTTTACAGCATTCAACGTCAGCCTGGTGCGCAGGTCGATGACATTAACCAACTGCCAAGTGGCGTGCAGTTAGGTAGCGGTGTTCGTGTGGTAGGAACACAAAAAGTGTTTACCCAAGGCAACACGCAAAACACCAGCCAAGAGTTAGACCTGGCTGTGATGGGGCAGGGTTTCTTTCAAATTGAAAACTCTGACGGCGAAATCATGTACTCGCGAAATGGTCAATTTCACGTGAATTCAGAAGGCTTGATGGTGAACAGCCAAGGCCTGCCGTTGGAACCTCAAATTCAGCTTCCTGATAACGCGCTGTCAGTGTCTGTCGGTGTAGATGGCCGCGTGACTGTAACAACCGCTGGCGACCCTGCACCGCAAGATATTGGTCAAATTACCTTGGCGAAATTCATCAATCCGGCGGGTCTTGAAGCTGTTGGCGGAAATCTATTCCGTGAAACGGAAGCGAGTGGGTTGGCGGAAGAGTTAATTGCAGGTCAAGACGGTGCTGGCAGTATCAAGCAAGGCGCGCTGGAAGGATCGAATGTGCAAGTTGTAGAGGAGATGGTTGACATGATCACCACGCAACGTGCTTATGAAATGAATGCGAAGGTCGTTTCGGCGGCTGACGACATGCTGAAGTTTGTTGCTCAGTCAGTGTAACGGCAGCGCAAAAGGTGTAATGACATGGTAAAGAAGACGAGAGGCGCAATGCCTCGCCTTGGTAAGTGTTGGATGGTGCTGTTGCTCGGGCTGGCAGGATGCGCTGCACGTCCTGAGTTTACGCCACCTAAGCCAGACAGCGAGGACTACGCGCCGCCTGTATTGGACTATTCACTCCCAGAAGCCAAGGACGGCAGTCTTTATCGTCACCAATACACCATGACATTGTTTCAGGATCGCCGCGCGTACCGTGTTGGCGATATCCTGACCGTGTTGCTTTCTGAAGAAACCGAATCAAGCAAAAAAGCCGACACCAGCTACAACAAGAATGCGGGTGTTGGCTTTGTCGCGCCCGTGTTTGGCTCAAGCAGCATTGATGCGGCGGTGAATATAGATGCAGACCGGAATTTCGATGGCAGTGCTTCAAGCTCACAGGGCAACAAACTGCAAGGTGCCATCACAGTGACCGTGCATGAAGTGCTCCCAAATGGCGTCCTTCGTATCAGTGGCGAAAAGTGGCTTCGTCTCAACCAAGGTGACGAATTTATCCGCCTGACTGGCATTGTTCGCGTTGATGATATTAACCGCAGCAACCAGATTTCATCTCTGCGCATCGGTGATGCACGCATTACCTACGCAGGCCGTGGTGCGTTGGCAGACAGCAACGCCTCCGGTTGGCTTACCCAGTTCTTCAATTCTCCATGGATGCCGTTTTAATGATGCAGTGTAAAACCCTTTTTTCTTCACTTTTGATGTGTTTATCGCTGGGGTTAGCAACGACGGCGTCTGCGGAAACTAAAATCCCCATTATGGATTTGGTCGACATCCAAGGTATTCGACAAAATCAGTTAGTGGGTTATGGCCTGGTTGTCGGTCTTGATGGTCAAGGTGACCGAAATCAGGTGAAGTTCACGTCTCAATCGATCACCAATATGCTGCGCCAATTCGGTGTTCAGATTGACGCTAACTCCGACCCGAAACTTCGCAATGTTGCATCTGTCAGTGTCACTGCGGTGGTGGAACCAAATGTAGGGCCGGGACAAACGCTCAATGTGGTGGTGTCATCCATTGGTGATGCGAAAAGCTTACGTGGCGGGACACTGCTATTAACCCCGTTACGCGGTATCGATGGTGAAGTGTATGCCGTGGCGCAAGGCAATGTGGTTGTTGGAGGACTCACGGCTGAAGGTCGCAGCGGTTCGAAAACTACAGTGAACACGCCTACGTCGGGTCGAATTCCAAATGGGGCCACCTTGGAGCGTGAAATTGCCTCTGACTTCAATACCAAAGAAAACATCACGCTGAACTTGCGCAAAGCAAGCTTCACTACAGCCAAGAACATTGCGCGTGAGATAAACGATACCTTTGGGCCAAATGTCGCAACGGCAATCAATAACGGCCGCATAGAAATGCAAGCCCCTAAAGATACGCAGCAGCGTGTCATCATGCTTTCCATGCTGGAAGAAATGAGCGTGGTCGAGGGACGCAAGCCAGCGCGCGTGGTCTTTAACTCACGCACTGGCACGGTAGTGATTGGTCAAAACGTGAAAGTGGGGGAGGCCGCAGTGAGTCATGGCAGCTTGACGGTCACCATCTCTGAAACCCAGCAAGTCAGTCAGCCGAATGCGTTTGCAGATGGTGAAACTGTCACTGTCGATAATTCTGAAATCGATATCGATGAAGCAGAGGCGCAAATGGTGATTTGGCCAAAAGGCACAGAACTCAGCACCATTGTGAATGCGGTGAATAGCTTGGGTGCCACACCGACAGATTTGATGTCCATCTTGCAAGCATTGTCTGAGGCAGGCGCGTTGAATGCTGAGCTGGTGGTGATTTAAAGGGCATGCAGATGAACATAGACGGATTTAAAGAACAAGCACAGTGGTCTTCCATGATGTATCACGACAACAAAGCCCTGACCAATATTAAACACAGCAGTGATCAGCAAGGGGCATTGGAGCAAGTGGCAGGCCAATTTGAAGCGATGTTTTTGCAGCTAGTACTTCGTCAAATGCGCAGCAGCAGTGACGCGCTGGCGGATGAAAATAGCCCGTTTTCCAGTCAGCAATATGGTGTTTTTCGCGATATGTATGACGGGCAATTGGCGATTGAAATGGCGAAAAAGCAGCACGCAGGAATTGCCGAGATGTTGGTTAAACAATTGGGGCCAATGGCATCACCTGTAGCATTTCAAACCGACAAAACAAACGCCATAAACTCTGCTGATGCAGAAGTGCAAAAGCAGGCTGTATTGAAGGAGTTGATCGCCCCAGCAGCGAATGATGAGTCCTGTGTAATTAAAGCGGAATCAAGATCACAATCACACATCGCACCTGGGTTTAATGGCTGTGAATCCTTTAATAATCGCGTCTCTGAGGTCGCCAATATAACAAGACAGCAGGTTGAAGTTGCATCTAGCACTGCGTTTGCTCAACCGCTAATTCGAACACTGGAGCCCTAAATGAACCTCGTGAATATCGCCATGTCTGGCCTAAATGCGAACAGCGTTGCGCTCAGCGTAACGGCGCAAAACGTTGCCAACATCAATACGCCAGGATATAGCCGTCAGCAAGCACTCATGGCCTCCGTGGGAGGCTCGGTGTCTGACAAACTAAGTGCGGGCATGGGTGTTGAGGTCACCAGTATCCGTCGCGTAACAGACGATTTTCTGGTTAAGCAGCTTTGGTCTACAAACAGCACAGCCTCTTATGCTTCGCACTATGCGTCGAGCATGAGTCATTTAGAAAATACGCTGGGTGCAGACGGTTTTAGCCTGTCAGCAGGACTGGACTCGCTTTTCGCCGCCCTGAATGAAGCGACAACGAAACCTGAATCTCAGCCACTTCGCCAGCAAATCATCAATGAAGCGGAAGCCTTGTCTCGTCGTTTCAATGCGCTAAATGATGCGATGTACAGCCAGCATAAAGACATGCATGACCAACGCAATGCAGCGGTGTCCCATGCAAACAGCTTGCTGAACAACATCGCTGACATCAACAAACAACTGATGGAAGCGCAGGGCACAGGTGGCAGTGCAGCCCAGCTTTTAGATACCCGAGACATGCTGATTGGCGAGCTTTCCAAAGTCATGGAAATTAAAACGACGGAGCAATCGGACGGCTCACTGCAAGTTACGCTGGCAAGCGGTCAGCCACTTATCATGGGTGGCGAAGCTGGCCAGCTTAAAGCTATGCCACATTCTGATGATGCGTATATGGCTGACTTGTATGTGGAGTTTGGCAATCAAAGCTTTGCGGTGAACGACTCTGTCGGCGGCGAGTTGGGTGCGTTGAATGACTATCAGGTCTCGGTATTGAAGCCGAATCAGGTTGCTATCAACGATATGGCGAAAGCATTGGCTGATGAAGTCAATGCTGTGCTGGCGACAGGTAAAGACCTGAATGGTGATGCTGGTACGCCACTATTTACTTACGACCCGAACAATCCCGCAGATAGCCTGACCATAACTGATATTGCTGCGGAAGAATTGGCGTTCTCCTCGGACGGTACCCCAGGTAACAGTGATGTGTTGAAGGATCTGATTGCGTTGAGTAATAAGCCCGTATCGGTGACTGGCTTTGGCAACGTCTCTTTAAACGATGCCTTCACCGCGATGGTGGGTGAAACTGCGATTAAATCACGCCAAGCTGCCGCGGATTATGAAGCGAAAGCCGCGATGAATAAACAAGCACTCACGCAACGCAATAACGTGAGTGCAGTTAGCAGCAATGAAGAAGCGGGCAACCTCATGATGTTTGCCAATGTGCACAACGCCAACATGAAAGTGATCAGCACGGCGAACGAGCTGTTCAATTCTGTGCTTCAACTTTTTTAAGGATAAAGGTTAATCATGCGCATTAGTGACAACCAATTCAGCCAAATGATGCTGTCCAGCCTTCAAGTAAATAACGCTGGGCTGGGAAATGTGCTGCAGCAAATGTCGACGTCCAATCGACTCACAAAACTATCAGATGACCCGATGGCGTCTATCAAACTGCTGAATCTAGAGCGTGAAAGCGCAGCTATTGCTCAGTATCAAACTAACATCGCAAACGTGAACACCACGCTGTCGAGCCAAGAGGTTCATCTCGATTCTGTTGAAGAGAGCCTTCAAAGCATGCGTGACTGGTGCTGTGGGGTTCTAACGGTTCTTTAAGTGAAGATGACCGCGCAGGTATGATTGCTGAACTAGAGATCCTTAGAGACTCCATTGCTTCTTCATTTAACGCACAAGATGAAGAAGGCAATTACCTGTTTTCGGGCACCAATACGAATGCGCCAGCAATTTCTAATGCCGGTGGCGGTTACGTGATTGATGGCAACAGCGACAAGCGCGTTGTGACTGTCTCAAAGGGTGTCACCATGGAGTCCAACATGACTGCCGCGGACATCGTGGATTTGGGCGGCGGTAACAATGTCCTCAACCAAATTGACGCCATGATTGAAGAGTTCAAAAACCCAACGGACAACTTCCAAGCAGAAGTCGATGCGACCTTAGGTGCTATCGATAGTACGCACAGTAACGTCCTTGGCGCGATGACTGAAGTGGGTGGTCGCATCAATAATTTGGATTTGATGGAAAGCACTCACAGCGAAAACAAGCTATTCGTGGATAAGGTGAATAGTGACATTTCTGCCTTGGATTACGGTGAAGCGTCTGTTCGCCTCAACAACTACCTCGCGGCATTGCAAGCAACACAAGCAAGCTACGTTAAAATCAACGACCTAAATTTGTTCGACCGAATCTAAGTAACAGGTAAGTTTTAATGGTGATGAGCACAGTAGAAGTAAGACCTCAGGGCATTCGTTTAACGAGCCATGAGCAGACTTCTATCTCTCCATCTCGTTCGTCGGACCAAAGCAATGTTGTTGCACCGAGAACGTCAATCCAAAAGGCTGACGCACCGTCAGCCTATTCCGTTTCTAAGATGCTGCTTGCCCAAGGCCAGCAACAGGCAACATCTGTTCAAATCGCGTCCAAATCCCTTCAACTGGTTGGAAAGGAACTTAGCAAAATCAAAGGCAGCCTTACGCAGGCGCTTTCGGTTGGCTCACAGAACGTTCCTGGTCTAAAAGACGGTTTGTCTCAAGGAAAGCAAGCAATTGAGAGGATTCTCAATCAAGCACGCTATGAAGGTAAGCGTGTGGTGGACAATGAACTGCGAGTGAAACTTGATAGTGCTGACATTCGCCGCTTTGCCATTCCGGGCTTAAACATCCACCGTTTAAGCGAACGCGCTGAGCAAATCCGTTTAGACTTCCCTCAGGGTCAATCAGTTATGATCAACTTTGATGGTGAGTCTGATGGAATGAAAACCCTGAAAATGCTCGATCGAAGCCTTATTCCAATGGGAATGCGAGCAACTTTGGGCAATGACGGTTCAATCCTGTTTGAAGCGCAGGAGAGTGCTTACCGTCAAATGCAAAGCAAGGTGATGGTGACAGGACAAGGTTACCGTTTCCCTGCGGGTCAGCCCAATGCGCTCAATATCAAGCCCGATCCTGAAGGGATCGCAGAGCTGAGTTTTGATCTCAGTAGCCGAGATGGGATCAAACAAACCATCAACAAAGTGAATCAGCATCTTCAGCAAGTTCACGTTGGCTTTGGTGAAGCGCGCGCTTTCCATCAACAACTGTCTTCAGATATGTCAGCACTGCGTGATGCAAAAAAGTCACTCGACATTGACGGCGTCAACAAGGTGCTTGATAACTTCCAAGCGTCATCTGGGCAGTTTACAAAAACGTTTGAAGCCCTCAATGCGCAAGCAAACGTAAAGCGGCACAGTGTAGTGGCGTTGTTGAAATAAGAAAGCGGCAGATAGCCGCTTTTTCTTTTTGGAGGCCTCTACAACCACCCCTTCCTTTGGAAATAGATCAGTGGTGCGACGCCTGATGCGATCATCAGGGTGATGGCGAAGGCGAAGCCGTATTTCCAATGCAGCTCTGGCATAAACTCGAAGTTCATACCGTAGATACTGGCGATAACCGTAGGTGGTAGGAATACAACGGCGGCGATGGAGAAGATCTTTATGATCTGGTTCTGTTCGATGTTGATAAAGCCCTGCGTGGAGTCCATCAGAAAGTTAATCTTGTCGAACAGGAAGGTGGTGTGTGACATCAGGGCATCGATGTCGCGGCTGATTTCGTGCATGGTTTCACGGTGTTCGTTGCGGTTTTGAAGGTGACGCAGCAAGAACGAAATCGCGCGCTGGGTATCCATCAAACACAACCTGATCTTTCCGTTACTGTCCTCAAGTTTTGCCAAGTGCGCAATGCTTTCCTCAAGGTCTGAGTCGTCGTCTTCCAAAACAGCATGGCTGACCTTTTCTGACTCTCTGTGCAAGTCCTCAAGGGTATCCGCGTGGTTCTCGACCTTCTGCTCGAGAAGTGTCACTAAGAGGCTTTCTACGTCTTTACAGCGTACCTGTCGTTTTCGCGCTCTGAAGCGCAGAAGTCTGAAGTCGGCCACTTCACCTTCACGGATCGTAATGAGTCGCTGGCTTTGTAGGATGCAAGCGACGGTCACTGTGTTGTGGCGACCTTCACTTGGAGCCAGAAACAGCGAGTGAACATGTAGGCCACTTTTGTCGAGAAAATAGCGCGCCGAGGTTTCAATTTCTTCCACATCGTCAGATTCAGGAAGGTCGATTTTTAGCAGCGAACTCACCAGTTGGCGCTCGCTGTCAGTGGGTTCATGGGCGTCAATCCACATGGCTTTTTCTACAAGCGTGGTGATATCTGAGCTTCTTCAATGGGAATCTCAGTGATGTAGCCGGATTCAATAGTGAACAAACGAAGCATGACTTCCCCCGAATTAAGAAAGACATTATCTATAAGTGTTGGTCTATAACGCCTTGAGTTTCAAGATAGACAAGACGTTGGTGTTCGCCCGTCACACTAGGAAGAAAAAATAGAGAAAGCAAACAAACGCGAGCAACGTTGCTGAAATTACAGGGTAGATGATATGACTATGCTGGTGGGAAGGACGCTGAAAACAAAGGAAAGCCAGCAACAGGTTGTAGAACATCAATAAGGCACTGATGATGGTGCCGCCGCTCAGTGTTAAATCCGGCAGCAGAAACAGAAAAAGCCCCAACAAGCAGTAGTCGATGACGACAAGCCACAGGAAAACCTTTTTGATGGAATCAGTTGATGATGAGACTGGACGTGACATGGTCGATTACGTGCTGACAATGAAAGAAAGTGTGAGTGAGAAAAAGCATGTCGGGCATTACTACAATCGGAATAGTACTCGTCATTGCCCGACATGAAGCGGTTACTTGCTAACTTTGTCCAGGTGAGTTGGTGACATCACTCCTTACGATCTCTTCGCGATAAACGGGTTGGTTGAAGCGTGCTTTGTCTTTGGCTTTTTCTAATTCGCTCGTTCCTTGCGTGCCAAACAAAGACTCAATAATTTCTGCAGCTGGTGTGGTAAGCACGAACAATTCAATACGTCGGTTTTCTGATGATTCTGGGTCGACGCTATTGAGTAAGGCTCGGTCTGACATGCCCGTAACCTGCAATACGCGCTCTTCTGGCATGCCACCTTCGACCAAGGTTTTCCGTGCTTGGTTCGCACGGTTGACCGAAAGCTCCCAGTTGGATTTAGAGCTGAATGCTTGTTTGAAACGCGTTGCATCTGTGTGCCCACTAATGATTAGCGGGTTGGTAACCCGTTCAAAAATCGGGGAGAGCAGAAGCAGCAAGTCTTCAAAAAATGGCGTTAGATCTGATCCGCCGCGGCTGAACATGTGTTGCTTATAATCGTCTTGCAACACGATGCGAAGGCCCTGTGGCGTGACTGTGACGTTTACATTGCCTTGCGCGTTGATTTGCTTCGTCATCTCCTCTACAACCTTGGCAAGGGCGGCCAGTTGTTCTTGGGTGTCGAACTTGCCAAGGATAAGAGAATCCGTTTGAGTGCCGTTCCCATTGCCCTGAAAAAACGAACTTACAGAGTGGGTCGAATTATGCTGACTTGGCACAGAAGAATCTGATGCCAAGTCGATAGGCGAAATACTTTGTGAAGAATCAAAAGGGTTACCAAAGCTTTTGTCGAACACGCTGGCACTGTGCAAGTTTGCATGATGGCTTTTCGCTCTTCTTTGTCGACCACTTGCATTACCCAAAGCACTAAAAACAGTGCCATAAGCGCAATCATGAAGTCAGCGAACGCAACCTTCCACGCACCACCATGAAAGTCATCATGCGATTTATGTTTTGCACGTTTGAAGACGACGTGTTCTTGCTTTTGCATTATCCCTCCTGTTCAGCCAGCCATTGCTCCATTTGATTGAACGTGGGCTTGATATCTAGCTGAATGTGTTTTCGTCCCGCGTCGATCGCGAGCAAAGTCGGTTTTTTCGCCACATAAGCGACCAGGGTTGCGCGTACACACTCATAAGCAGACATCTCGCGTTTTACGCGCTGCGCCATGGCGTTACTTGCAGGGTCCAGACAGCAATAGCAGCCAAAAATACCTAAGAATGTACCTACGAGGGCTGCTGCCACGTGATAGCCAATCATGGCAATGGAGCCGTCAATGGCACTCATGGTAATGATGATGCCGCCAACAGCTGCCAAAATACCGAAGCCAGGCAAAGCTTCAGCAGTGCGTTGCAACGATTTAGATGGCAACAATAAATCGGTTTCTATCGCATCAATTTCTTGTTCTAGCAGACCCTCTAATTCATGAGGCGACATTTGTCCCATTGCCATTAAACGCAAATTGTCAGTTATGAAGGCGACAAGGCGATAATCTTTCGCCACGAGTGGATAACGATGAAAAATTGCGCTTTCGGAGGGATTTTCAATATGGCTATCGAGAGATTTGAATCCACCATTTCGGATGGCCTCAAGAAGAGATTGAAGCAATGCCATCAACTCCATGTAGTATTCACGCTCGTTCTGTGGACGGCGAAGAATACGGGCAAATTGCGTGCGCATTTCTTTGAGTACATGGGATGGGTTACCAATAATCAAAGAGCCTAAAGCTGCTCCAATAATGATCACAAACTCAGCGGGTTGCCAAATTGCCCCGAGCTTACCGCCTGCCATGACGTAGCCGCCAAATACACCACCCAAAATGATGAGTGCTCCAAGTAGTTTTTGCATCGTTGACTCCTAGGCAGTCAGGTAGAGATTAAGTTGTTTCAGAGCCTGCTTGTGTAACTGGCAGATCCGGGGAGGTGTCAGGTCCAGCACCAGAGCGATTTCATGCAGGTTTAAGTCGTGTTGGTAAAACAGGGTCATTAGCAATTGGTCGCGCTGGTTCAGCTTAGAAAGCGCAGACTCAAGGCTAATACGCGCTTCCTCATGAGATACACCGTCGTAGCTATCTCCAATGTGGTTTTCGGCACCATTTTCGAGCAGCTGATCAAGGCTTTGCATCTCGCCGGCGAGAGAGGCGTTGAGTCTTGCATAGTAATCTTGCTCTGAGGTGCCGAGTGCTTTGATGATTTCTGCATCTGTGGGCTGTCTGCCTAATGATCGCATGAGATCTCGGGTGACATCGTTCAGCTCATGGGCATCTTGACGTGTTTTCCGTGAACGCCAGTCTAATCGGCGTAGCTCATCGAGAATCGCGCCGCGAATCCGGCACACAGCGTAGGCAGGGAATTGCGGGTCATCGACGTTTCCATACCGTCGACCCGCTTCAAGTAAGCCAATGAGACCAATTTGCTGCATATCCTCGACACTGCAATGTGTCGTCGCATGGGCACGCAGTTGGTTAACAATCCGCTTCACGAGAATCTGGTGCTTCTGCAGAAGCTTATTCTCATCAACTGGCGCGGCATTGCTGACACTCAGTTCGGTCTCTGTATATCCATCGTTAAAGGCCATATCCAACATAGATACGTCCTTACTGCACAACGTATTTGGTCAGCAGAACATCATCTATATCTCTTACGAGATCGGTTTTGTTGAAAGCTGTAATCAGGGTGTTTTTCACGTCAGACTGTAGCTTGTCGATAGCACCTTCTTCTTGAAGATCGTTGTAGTGCATGTCAGCAAACAGCTTCAGCAGCGCGTTTTGAATAACAGGCATGTAGTTATCTATGGCCGTCATTCGCTCTGGATAACGGGTCTCTATCGCCAGTTCAAGCATCACAAAGTGGGTTTGATTATTACCTTTTATAGAAAGAACAATTTTTTCCAAAGGATGAAAGCTTGGCCCTTGGCTGACTTCTTCTTCGGTAAAGAATGTCGGCATTTCAAACGAAGAGAAAAGCCCTTCGTTTGCAGGTTGTGACTGGGTTGCGCGTTGTAAATACCACACGCCGCCGAACACGGTTGCCGCTGAAACAATTGCGCTGGAGACAAACATGATGCCAGTAATGGCGAGAAGTTGTTTTTTTGTCATTACCTGTACCTCTTCATCAATCAGGCGTGAACATTGAGCCAGTGCTCAGAAGAAAATGCGTGAGTGTCGTTGTCAGATTGGACGTCTCGTGCTGCATAGATGCTTCCGTGTTCGTCGTCATCATCATGTTGTTTTTTCTGGTGATGTTCTGCACCGACGTTGACATCCACATGCACGAAATGATCAGTTTGAAGTTCAGCGCGTAAGCGCTCTGAGAGCTGTACCAGTGCTTCACGCGTTGCAACCGCGCTTGCGTTTAGCTGCACGTTCAGCCTGTCTCCCTCAACGCGGACTATCACATCCAACTTGCCAAGTTCTGGTGGGTCCAAACGGATGCGGGCTTCTTGCAAGTTTTGCTGAGCTTGGAAAGAGACGCGGTCTTGTAATACCTGCATCATTTGCTCACCCCATTTTCCCCCTTGTGTATCCACGCGAATGGGTGCCCATTCAGTGGTTGGTTGGGATAGGGTCGTGAGCGCAGGTTGAACGTGTTGTGCTTGTTGAGATGCGCTGACACCTGATGCCGCAGTAATATTGGTGATCACCGAGGGTTGAGTCGTCAGCAATGCATTCAACGCGTCAGACACTTTCGTTGTTACTGGGGCAGGAGATGTGGACAAGGCGTCCGTTGACGTCTGCTGTGTCGTAAGTAACGACAATGCTTCCCCAGTGTTTCTCGCTATCGGTTGGGTGGATGGCGTTTGAACGAAAGGGGTGTCAGTTGCTGAACCCATGCCGATTGCTCTTGGTAGTGTCAAGCTTGAAACAGGTGCGTTTTGTATTGACGCGTTGTTTGCGGGTAAACCCATCATTAGAGTGGGGTCTGTGCTCTCAAGCCCATGCTCTGGCAGAAAAGTCATCGAGCCATCAAGGCTCTCGGCAGGCTCTTCTGTTTGAGTGAATGCCGTTAGCAAAGGGTGCTGCGTAGAAAACGGCAATGCTGACGCTCCTTGAACGGCAGTATTGAAGCCTTTTGCGGGTTTGATGTTTCCAAATCCGACATCGTTAGTTTTTGATGTCGTCGTGGCCAACTGAATGGGGGAAGCTACCATGCATACTCCATTGTCATCGCCATTTGATATGCCTTTGCTCGTTCTTGTTGCGCTTGCATGTCATTCAACTCAACTTCCATTTTGGCGATGTTGTTTTTTAACTGAGAGAACGCGTTTTGATAGACATGCTTTAGCTGCGCCATTTCTTGGGAAAGGGCACTAGAGGAAAGGTATTCAGGATGTGACTCTAAAAACTTCCTAACTTGCAAATCCAAGCGTTTCAAAGCATCCCAATCTTCTGCGTTTGCTGCGTGATGGATGTGCTTTGAAAGGGCTTTGATTTGGTTTGCAGCGTAACTATGCGTGTTGACCAAAATTCATCCATCCTTCGCGAATGTTTGCCATAACACGCTCAACGTTGGTGAGTCGCTCAAGATCGTTATGCAAGCTGGCTTGGTAAAGCTCCATTTGGCAAAAGTCATAGAGTTGGTGCAGGTTTTCTGCCACTTCGCCGCCATTTTCGAGATCTAATGCACTATCGAGCCCAATGAGGATATTCATGCACTTGGCAATGCTCGTGCCTTTTTGCTCTAACCTTGCTGCTTCAATGTGCCCACGAGTTCTCTCTATCTCGTTCAACACGCCGTCTATCAGCATGACAACCAACTGATGAGGGGAAGCGGACGCGGCTTGCGCGTCCAAATCGACTTGTTGGTATGAGTCGTAGCCGTTTTCTAGAAACATGGAATTACTCCTAACCAAACATCGTCATGGTTTGGTTCATTTGGGTCATGATTTGATTCATTTGAGTGAACTGTTTGAGGTAGCGGTCGTAAGACATCTCGTACTTGCGTTCGAGCTGTGCTTGCTTGTCATCAATGCGTTCAATGTTGCCTTGAAGGGACTCTTTACGTGAGCTGAAGATGCCGGAACCGAATGACAAGTAAGGTTCCATCAAGCCATCAATGCTATCGAGCAAGTTGCCGTCTCCATTAAACATTTGTTCCAATGCGAGACCGCCGTTTTTCTGCGCTTCAGCAAACTTATCTTCGTCCAGTGACATCTTGCCCGAACGATCTAATGTCAAACCCACATCCGACAAACGCATGCCGTTGAATTCCGATCGAAGTAAGGTATTCAACTGACTTTCAATAGAACGAAGCGTTGGATCGTTTGCTAACGCACCACGTTCTTCACCTTCACCACCAAGAGAGGTGTAGCTGTCTAACGTTGAAACAAGCGAGTTGTAAGCATCAATAAACTTGGTGACTTGCTCCTTGGTCGCTTCTGCATCCGCGCCGACAGTCATGGTGATAGGGCTTCGCCAGCGTCTTGGGCTTTTGTCACCGTGATATCAACACCGTCAATTACACCTTCAAACGTGTTACTGCTGTTGGTTAACTTAAGGCCTGTATCTTTTGCGCCCAGCCAAATGACGGCATCTTTGGGTTCGGTGACTGTCTTCGCTGTGGTGAAGCTGTCTTCAAACCACGCTGCACCAGTGCCCGTTGCAGATACTTGCACGCGATTGGCTTCGCCTGTCTCGGTGCTAGAGAGCATTAGGTGAGTCTGACCATTTGAACGAACCAGCGTGGCGTTAACACCAGGGTTGGTACTGTCGTTGTTAATGGCTTTCACCAGATCTTGCATTGTCGCCTTGCCATCACCGTCCTTATCCACGGTGGACAGGTCGAGCGTCATGGACTCGCCATTGACGGTAAAGGTTAGCTCTCCGGTTGTTGGAATTTCGGTGTCTGCTGTCATGTCTGTGGGCATGTTGGCGGACATTTGGTGGGCTGATGCAACCTGCTCAACAAACACCTGATAGTTACCGCCAAGTGCGCTCGCATCGGCGTTCGCCGTAAAGAAACCGTCTTGCGATGTGGTGGCAGTGTTCTTGATGATGCTGCTGCCAAAACCGTTCATTTCATTAACGGCATTGCGAAAATCTCGAAGCGCACTTTCAACTTTACCGAGCGCATTGATTTGCGCTTGGTATTTGTCCGCTTGCATTTGATAGCGTTGTTGAAAAGGCGCAACGTCAAATGTGGCTAATTGGGTCGCCATAGTGATTGGGTCTAAAGAGCTCATTGATCTGTCTCCGCGTTATCTCGCCGTTTCGCTTACGCTGTAATGCCAACAGTTCGCAAGATGTATGCCAGTGGTTGAGTTAATTAAAATCAATGGGTTACTGGTTGCATGGACTCAAAGCGGAAAATGACATTCCTCTTTGAGCCTTCCGCCTATTCCCATTGATTTCACAAAAGGTATGCCCTAGTAAGGCGACAGAATTGAGGGAAGTGTTTAGGTGGGGAGGGTGATGTTGGTTCGAAAAAAAACCTCCGATGAGGAGGTTTTTTCTGTGTCATTCGGATTGTAGTGACAAATACGGGATCACTTCATGACGGAAAATGTCGCCCAAGGCGGTGAAGTCTTGTCGGGCTCGCGCTTCTTTAATATCAGCCAATATTTCAAGTAACTTTCCGCGTTGCGTTTCTACAGCGAACGTTTTGCTTAACAGGTTCAAACACTGTGCCATCATGATGTCGCCACTAAGATGATCTCCACAGTAATAAACGTCTGATGTTCTGGTTAACATTGAGTAAATTAAGCTATCAGTCATACGTTTCGCTCACATTCAGGTAGCTTGCGCCATAGATTTTGGCACCCATTCGGCTCCAGTTGAAAAAGGTAGTTTGTGGGAACGCACTGATGAGGTTTTCAACGCCGGTTCCAAACATCCGGTAAGCAGGAGAGGTTTTGATAAGCTCGCCATGCCCGTTTTCAACGCGCTCAGTCATCGTTGTATGCGGATCGTTAGGATCGTTTTCCATGCCAGCGTGGATGATGTCTCCGGGGAAGCCGAAGTCACAACCAATAAAGGACACGCGCTTAGCACCTTGCATCAAGGTGCAATGGATAAGCGGGTGAATCACTGAACCAAAGGCGAAAGGTCTGAAGCCGACAGGTAAGGTTTCTGCAAAACGGTCATAAGTGTGCTCTGCCAAGTGGCAGTAATATTTTTCACCTTGCCAGTTTTGGAAAATGCGCTTCGGCATCCTGCTTGCGAAAACAAGGATAGTGTTTTTGGCAATGTCATACGGAATGTAAGAATCCGGGATGTCGATATCCACAGCAAAGACAACATCAGGTTTAATCCCGTGCTCCAAAAGACATCTGCACGCTGTCGCGGCAGCAATAAATTTCGGTCTGTTTGGTCGGTTGTAAACGTGCTTGAGTTCTTCGATATGGCTAAGCAGAGAAGGACCAGCACCAATACAGATGGCGTCTTCGACAGGGTATAGCATGTAAACATCGATGGACTGTAGTCGTTTCAGCAGTGGCTTGTTTTCTTCCTCAATCAGAAGGAATTTGTCGTCATTGTGTGAGTAGTTGGCATTGGCGTGAGCAACGAACAAACGGTTTTCCATGCGAAAATAAAGCCACTGGTGAGAAAAGCGCGAGATAGCCTTGTCTGCATTGATGATAATGCATCCCGGCCATGTCAGACTGGCGACATGGGCGTTGATATCGCTGTCAGATTGTTCGACAACGATTAAGGTAAATCGAGGGTCGTTGAGCCAAGCTTGCGGGATCAAAGACAGTACCAACTTCGCAAGCGCGACGTTGTAGATGTAAACCTTGATGGAAGAGGCATGTTGATCATGCGAAAGCAAGGTCGGCACGTTGCCCATTCCTAGCCCCCAAACGTGGTAATCGCTTCCTTCGGTGAGGCTTCGATAATGAAAGGCTTCTTCTATCGGGTCGTAGGCACTCCCAAGCTGAATACCGTTGACCGTCAATGTTACCGTCTTCTTTTCGATAACTTCAAAATGCAAAGTGTCGACTGAGGCATCATCCAGTTTCTGGGCAACATCTGGCCAACGTGCTCGTATGGTTTCTATGTGTTGGGAGTAAATTGGTGTCATGGTTTACCGTGATTCAAACGAAAAAACCCCATCCTAAGATGGGGTTGGAAGAGCTGAGTATTAGCGCAGTAGTGACATTGCCATGCTTGGTAGCTGGTTAGTCTGAGACAGTACCGTCGTACCTGCCTGCATCAACATTTGGTTCTTCGTCATGTTTGAAGATTCAACTGCGAAGTCTGCATCCGTGATACGGCCTTTTGCTGCAGAGGTGTTCTCAGTCATGTTGCCCAGGTTGGTGATGGTGTGCTCAAGACGGTTAATGTTCGCACCGAATTGTGCACGAGCATTACCCAGAGTTTGCAGAAGGCCACCGGTGCTGGTTAGTTTTGCCAGAGCCGTTGATGCTGCAGCCGCAGTAGAAATACTAGCAAGAGCTGTAATTGCGGTACTGATGTTTTTCAGTGCAGTTGAAACGTTCAATGTCAGTTTTTCTGCCGTGGTCGCACCAATTTGGAAGCTGGTGGTTTGGCCGAAGCCTGCGCCTTGTTGTAGCAATTTGTTGCCACCGAAAGAGGTGTTTTCCATGATGTTTGCAAGCTCAGAAGACAGCTGCTTAAACTCTGCGTCCATTGCGTTACGCTCATCAACGCCGTTAGAGCCGTTCATAGATTGAGTAGCCAAATCGCTCATGCGGTAAACGATGTTGGTCATTTCATCCATTGCACCTTCCGCGGTTTGCATCATAGAGATGCCGTCTTGCGCGTTGCGCATCGCAACGTTCATACCACGGGTTTGTGCTTCCAGACGGTTAGCGATTTGCAGGCCTGCTGCATCATCAGCTGCTGAGTTGATGCGGTAACCGGTGCTTAGACGCTCCATCGCAGTGTTCAGCAGGCCGCTAGTGTTGTTCAACGTGTTTTGAGTAACAAGCGACGCGTAGTTAGTGTGCATTGATAAAGCCATCGTAAGTCTCCTTGGTTAACTGTCTTTACAGGCTTCGGGATATTCCCTGTTCACTATCTAGAGGCGGACGCTTATTGTTGTTGATTAACTGACTAATTTAAAAAATTACCGTTTTTCGTGTTTTTGGTTCAATTCGGTGATCTTTATTCCACGGTTTGGCTGCTTTCTTCGCTATCGCTCCGTTTTTGAGTGCGCTCATCGGCGTAGTTTTCGAAGCTTTTAAACGAGATCGATGTAGGTATATCGCTGAAATAGCCGAAATAATGACTGGCACCCAGCAAGCGATATTGATTCAACTCATTCTGGCAAGCGACGCGACCCGCTATCCAAGGAAGTCGATGTGAGCGAAAAAAGCGAATAAATGGCAACAGTGCCGCTCGGTCTTCTTTTTGCTCAAGAGAAATCGCAAGCTTCACCATGTCAGGTAAATACTGCCCCATGAAAGAAAGATCTTTATTCGGTTCGGTAATATCAAAGCAAAGTGCCGATGCATGCGCGCGCATCTTCGACAACAAGGGTACGACGGCACTCTGGCTTTCTTTTTCTTCCGGCAAGATCAGTGATGGGATCAGAAACGAAAAGGCTTCGGCATCGCATTTAATCATCTGGTTTAGCAATCTTTGACCACTGGCCCATGTCAGGGCTTCAGCATCGACAGGCACCACAATTTTATTTATGAGATCAGGGTGATACGTATCGAGTTGAAAACGACTTTGCCTTAGCGCGAGGTACAAGCTGAACACATCCAGCGCGTACCTAAGCTCTTGTGACAAGTCGAACTGATAGACACTCTGCTCGCCTTTGCTTCCAAAGCGCAAAGTCATGTGTTGAAACGCGACCTCACCAGACTGTGTTTCACGAATCGCCTGACAAACATGATGAACATCATTTTGTGACAAAGCCTCGTAAAGCAATTTGTCATCATCAGTTTTTGCATGCTTTCTGATCAATGCCCTGAATGTGTGGCGCATTGCGATAAGCTGAGGGAAATTAGCCAAGGTTACCTACCACATTAATGTTTTTATTTTCAGGGACTTCATTGTATGAAAGGACAGCAAGTCCTTGCGTGAAGGTACGTGCATATCGCGCAATCAGTGGGCGTAATTGCGGCATCACCAACAAGATAGGTGCCAAGCCCTGTTGTTTGAGTTGCTGGCGAATCAGCGGCAGATTTTGTTGGAACTGCCCTAAAATATTTGGCTCAATTGGGAAACTGTCGAGCATCACGGGGCCACTCGCTTGTGCTTGCTGGAGGGACGCCATCAGCATCTTTTCAAGCTCATCAGACAAGGTATAAACGCAGAGCTCATTTTTCTGTCCCGCAATCAGGTTGAACAAAGTGCGTCGTAACGTACAACGGACATCTGCTGCCAAGAGGATAGGGTCTTTGGTGTTCTCGGACGATTCCAGCATGGTGTTGGCGATAGCACGGATGTCACGCAGCGGCACTTGATCAAGCAGCAACTGACGGTAGACTTTAAGCTGCTGTGCGGGCGTCAACGCTGCGCCCAACGCTTGAGCGAGTTTAGGCGCATGTTGCGTGAGGCGTTGGTTCATGGCTTCCACATCATCATGGTTAAACAAATCGGCCAAGTGTGATTTCATCACCTTACTGATGTGTGTCGCGATAACGGTGCTGTCATCAACCACCTGATAACCCATGTTCAAGGCTTTTGCTTTGTCTTTGTGTTCAATCCAAACCGCTGGCAATTGGTAGGCGGGATCGCTGCCTAAAATACCGTCAATCTCTCCGTAGGTTTCACCCACGGCAATCGCCATTAGACGGTCCGGCTCGATAAAGCCTTGCTCCACGACTTCACCATTAAGCGCAATGGTGTATTGATTCGGTTTAAGACTCAGATTGTCGCGAATACGCACTTCAGGGAGCAAGAAACCAATCTGTTCTGATAGGGTTCTGCGCACACCGCGAATGCGTTGGGTAAGCGGGGCTCCTTGGTCTTTGTTGACCAAATGAACAAGGCGGTAGCCAATGGCGAGTGACAAGGTGTGAACGTATGGAATGTCTTCCCAGCTCAGCGGCGTTTCTTCTTCACGCACCATGGCTTTGGAGATGGCTTCTACTTCATCCAGTTGCGCGTCTTTTACTGGCGTTTTGCTTTGACGCCACCCCGCAAACGCGAGCACAGCTGCAAAAGAGAAGAATGCCAGATGTGGCATGCCCGGTACGATACCCATGACAAACATGATGCCCGCCACGGTGTAGAGCGTTGCAGGGGTTGCGAGTAACTGCTTACGTACCGTTTCTGACATGTCGTTGTCAGAATCATTGATGCGTGTAACGATGATTGCGGCGGCTGTTGCCAGCAACAGCGATGGGATCTGAGCAACCAGGCCGTCACCGATGGTGAGCAAGGCATAGGTCTTCATTGCTTCTGAACCTGTCATGCCGTGGTCAAACACACCAATGCTGACACCACCAATCAGGTTGATAAACAGGATCAACATCCCCGCGATAGCATCGCCTCGCACGAACTTAGATGCACCGTCCATCGAACCATGAAAATCCGCTTCGTTCGCCACTTCTTTGCGTCGAAGGCGGGCGGTTTCTTGGTCGATAAGTCCCGCGTTCAAGTCGGCATCAATCGCCATCTGTTTGCCCGGAAGCGCATCCAAGGTAAAGCGCGCGGATACTTCAGAAATACGCTCTCCACCTTTGGTGATCACGACAAAGTTAATGATCATCAAGATGACGAACACCACCATACCGATGACATAGTTACCACCAATAACCACTTCACCGAAAGCATGAATTACCTTACCAGCCGCATCTGGCCCATTATGACCTTCTAGCAAAACGATACGGGTTGAGGCGACGTTCAAGGCCAAGCGAAGTAGTGTGGCAACCAACAAAATGGTCGGGAAAATTGAAAAATCCAACGGTCGCTTCGCGGTTGTGCTGACCAGCAAGACGAGAATCGCCAACACAATGTTGAAAGTAAACAAGGCGTCCAACAAGAGTGGTGGCAACGGGAGAATGACCATTGCCAGCAACATGAGCAGCACAACAGGGATGACGAGTCGTCCCCTGGCTGATTGTTGGAATTGTTTAAACCGTTTGAGCATATCGAGTGGTCCTTAGTGTTTCATTCCATTCAGTGCTGAAGGTGTTTAGGGATAGAAAAATGTGGAAGCGGCATGGGCTTGTCGCCCCTTCCTTGACGAAATGCCCTTAGCTGGAGCACGTACGTCAGAATGTGCGCAACGGCGACATAGAGCTGGCTGGGAATGGCTTGCTCGATTGCCGTTGTGTGATAAATGGCGCGCGTAAGCGGGGGAGAATTAATGATTTCTACATTGTTTTCTCTGGCGATGCGTTGAATGTGCATGGCCGTTTCATCGATGCCTTTGGCCACCACAAAAGGCGCGTCAGACATGGAGGTGTCGTATTTCAGGGCAACGGCATAATGCGTTGGGTTAGTGATCACTACGTCTGCATTTGGCACAGCCTTGTTGATACGCCGGCGAGCAAACTGTTGTTGGATTTGGCGAATGCGCTGTTTAACTTCAGGTCGCCCTTCGTTGTTTTTGAATTCTTCTTTGAGTTCTTGTTTGGTCATGCGAAGTCCTTTCACGTGTTCCCACTGTTGATAAGGAATATCGATGACGCCAAACAAAAGCAGGGCAAACCCCATGAGCAACAGACCTTCAAAAAGGATCCCCATGATTTGCACGACACCTTGGCTTAACGGCAGGTTCTGCATGCCCAAGAGTGGCAGCAGGTTGTCGCTCAGAAAGAGGTAAAGAACGGCGGAAATCACAGTGACCTTCAAGGTGGATTTCACCAATTCAACCAAGGAACGGGTTGAAAACATGCGTTTGATGCCCTTGAGCGGGCTGAGTTTGGTGAGATCAGGTAAAACGTTTGCCGGACGAAACATCCAACCGCCAAGGATCAATGAGCTCAGTACCGCGGCGAGAATAATCATGACGAACATCGGCAAGAGAATGTCGATGATGATGCCTAAGCTGTGCCCAACATGCTCAATGCCGCGTAATGGGTCTTCGAGATCTTCTTTGGTCAGTGACATGTTGTAGCGCATCACGCCATTGATTGTCTGCCAGATGTCATCAAGGTTGGCATAGAAGTAAACGCTCACCGCGAGAAAGATAATCGCGGTAGTGAAGTCTTTCGCGCGCGGATCTGTCCTTGGTCTCGTGCCTTTTTAATCTTTTGGGACGAGGGTTTTTCTGTTTTGTCCTGCGAGGATTGCTCACTCATAGCGACCCCGCCATAAAACTGTTCAAGTGACGTAGTGTGTCATGTACCAATTGCGTATATCGGTCTGGCACACCTGTGATGGTGATTAGGGTGCTGAACAGGCCCAATAGCATGGTCATAGGGAAACCTAGTGCATAGACATTGAGAGACGGTGCCGCTCGGTTCATCACACCAAAGCTGATATTGGCAAGTAACATGGAAACGATAGCCGGTAAGGCTAACGCCAATGCGGCTGCAAACATCCAACCGAAGATATTGACGACACCTTGCAGCGAGAGGTGCGAAATCCCAGAGCCAACTGGCCAGACGATGAAGCTTTGAATGAGTACATCGATAACGATGAGATGCCCTTCAAGCGAGAGAAAAAGAAGGGTACAGAAAATCAGAAAGATACGGCCAATGATGGCGTCAGAAGCACCGTTTACGGGGTCGTTCATGATGGCCATCGCCAAGCCCATCTGGAGCGACAGTATTTGCCCTAGCATGGTGAAAACGGCAAAAAAGAGGTGCAAGATTAGGCCAAAGAAAACACCCCATATTGCCTGCTCGAATGCCAGAAAAAGTGAGGTGAAGGAAAACAAATCCACTGCAGGCATGGTAGGCATGAGCGGAGCGGTTATCACGACGATAGACAATGCGAGCAGGCTTCTTACCCATAACGGAATAAGGCCATCACCGAAAAAAGGCATGAAGAGAAAAGCAGCCCCAATACGAAAAAACGGCCACCAAAGTTGACCGAGTATCGCGGAAAGGTCGGCAAAGGTCATCGCCATTATCCAATCATTCCCGGGATGTTTTCGAACAGGTAGGCGAACATTTCCATCAGCTTTCTGAGCATCCAGTGGCCTGCAAATATCACCATCAAGAGCGTCACGATCAAACGAGGTAAAAAGCTCAACGTTTGTTCATTGATTTGCGTTGCCGCTTGAAACACCGCAATTAGCAAACCCACGACCAAACCGGGTACGACGAGTACGCCGACAATCAAAATGATCATCCAGACGGCGTTTGATAAAAGGGAGACGACAAGTTCGGGAGTCATGCGCGTTACTACCCGAAACTTGCCGACAAGGTGCCGACTGTCATTGTCCAGCCATCAGCGAGAACAAAGACAACCAGTTTAAACGGCAACGAAATGATAAGGGGGGAGAGCATCATCATACCCATTGCCATGAGCACACTAGCGACCACCAAATCGATGATCAAAAAAGGAATAAACAACATGAATCCAATTTGAAATGCGGTTTTGAGCTCGCTGATAACGAATGCCGGAAGCACCACTGCGAAGGAAATATCTTCAACGTTTTGGTCTAAAGGCTCGTCAGCAATCCGCAGCATTTGTTCAAGTGCGGTTTGATGTGTCTGCGCCAACATAAAATCACGCACGGGCTTTTCTGCTTTCGAGAAAGCCTGTACTAGCGTGATGTCACCCTTGTCGTAAGGTTTGAATGCGTTGTGGTAAATGTCCGTCCACACCGGACGCATGATTAGCAGTGTCAATGCCAGCGCAATGCCAACCAGTACTCGGTTTGGCGGGCTTTGCTGAAGGCCAAGTGCCTGACGCAAAATGGCCAACACGACGATGATGCGAGTGAAACTGGTCCCCATCAGAATGAAAGCTGGCAGAAAGCTCAGTGCCGTCATCAATAGGAGAATTTGTAGTTTTACGCTGTATTCTTGCTGAGTGTCACCGTCGGTGACCGACAAAATCGTGAGGCCAGATTCCGATGCCAACGCGGGGAAGGCTGAAACAACAGACAATATCAGAAGGGCAGGTACTGCCCATTGCAAGAGACGAGACATGACCATGTGAATTAAACTTATTTACCCATTCCCGCGAGTGCTGAATCGATAACATTGATCAAGCGGAGACCGTACTTTTCGTTCACGATAACGACTTCAGCGTGGCCCATCAGAGACCCGTTCACTTTTACATCCAGCGGTTCACCGTTAAGCTTGTCCAGCTCAATCACCGAGCCTTCTCCGGCTTTCATCAGGTCGCCCAGCGCAATTTCCTTACTGGCAACTTCTAGGGTGACGGTCACAGGGATTTTCTTAAAGAAGCTCAAATCACGCTCAGGAACGGACTTCACCGCTTCGGCGACAGGCGAGTCAAAATCTTCCAGCTGAAAATCATCAAAATTCAGGTCATCGGCGTTGAAAGAAGGTGTTTCAGGCATAGCACTCACGTCAAAATCCTCAGTCGTCGTTCAAAATCAATACAAGTTGGCCGTCTTGCTCAGCCACGCGTCCTGTAAATAGCTGCTCGTTTCCAATGCTGACGGGCACGGTGTTAAGCAACTCAATGGGCAAAATGTCGTTAGGGCTTAGGGACAAAACGTCGCTCAATGGCAGGGTTTTCTTGCTCAACAGCACGTTCAACCTCACGGATGTGGTTGTGAGTTTGTCGTTGAATGCTTCTCCGACATTGGTTGGACGTTCTAGACCAAGCTGCTCAATCAGTGAGTGGATGAGCTTCCCTTCGAGAGTGAGAGAGAAGTGTCCGGTCTTTTGGCCAAATTGGATGGTAAAACGTGCCTGCAGCCCCATGCCGTTTGCAAACTCATAGGGACTGACTGTCCACATTTCCTCTGGCGCAATCCATGCAGTCACCAACTTAGCAATGCGTTCTTGCAGTCGAATATCACTACTGGTCAAGATTGGCTCTGCACGCTCAATCGTCGCACCGTAAAAGCGGTCTGCCAGAGACACCAATAAGTTAGGTTCAATGCTTAGGTAAGCCGTGCCGTTCCCTGAGTGACGCATGGTGGTGACATGACTTTTTTCAACGTTGCCGTTTTGAAAGGTGTGGAGGGCGACGCTATTTAAGGTCACTTCAATCAGACTGCTTTTTAGCCAGCTTTGTAGCGCATTCGACAAGGATAGGCAGGAGGCGTGAATAATCGCTTCAAGGTTATCTCGAACAGTATGGATAGGTTTACCCAGCAGTTCTAAATCGACCGATTGAAACTCTGGTTTAGACGATGGGGCTGTCATTACCATTAACGTAGTTACCACTTAGAATTATACAGACACACAACCGAAATATGGGTGTGGCTTTTATTGAGACTCAGTTTATACAGGGTTTTTATTTTGATTTTAGTGATTGATTTTAACAGTGTGACCTTAGTTCACATGTTCGTTTTATCCTAATTGAAGCACTTTTATAAAAATAAAATAGCAGGTAACTTCCGGTGTGCTATCCAAATGGTGAGTTTTGTTTTAGTGACATTTTTACACCAATAATGTTAATAACTCGCCAAGAATTACTCTAATAATATAAATATTAATAAAGGCAACTAGGGCTTTACCTGGTCGTTTACTAATAAATATCAATTACTTTTAGCTTGCTTAAGTGTCTTGAAGGACAGCATGGTGCTGTGATCTTCATTCCATGAGTGAAAAGTTATTTATCGATTGTAGGACGAATTAGTTGGGTAATATTCTGACTGAAAATATTCGATCGAATCTAAAGGTAATATTGCCTTTATTTTTTCTTTCTCTAGTCGTAAAAGATGTACAGGCAGAAGGGAAAAATGAGATCGTGATTCCAATGGATATCTCTTCTTGGTTTTATCAAGGGGAGTGGTACGAATGTTCTCTTTCCCATGCGGAAACAAAATATGGGAAGTTTTACTTCCGCTCTCTTCCGGGTAATAAGATTAGTTTCGAGATTCAAACCAAAGAAAATAACACTTACCACGGCACAAACCTCTACACGATCAGTCCTCCTTGGAAAAACTTGGCTGAGAAACGTTTTATTTCAGCCTCTGCGGCGAAGAACGGTTCTGGCCACTATGTGTTTTCCCAAGGCATTAAGGAGCTTGTGAACCATGTTGCGAATGGAGAGTGGATTCAGGTCAGTTTCCAGAACCAGCAAGCCCCTGCGTTGAATCTTGTCATTCCCAGCATCAGAGTCCGTGACGCTGTCACGGCGTTTTCCTCATGCACAGCAAAACTGCCAGAAATGGCGTATGAAGATGCACGAACACTTGAGCTGACTTTCGCGCATGGACAGTCAGTGCTGCTCCAAGAACAAAAAAACATTCTTTCTGCCTTTCGCAGCTACGTTGTGCTCGACCCATCTGTCGAGAAAGTACTGATCGATGGTCACACGGATGCCATCGGCAGTCGCGTTGCAAACCTTAAAACGTCCCAAAGCGCGTGCGGATGAAGTTGCCCGTGTTTTGGAATCTATGGGCATTGATAAAGCAATGCTGGAAGTGCGAGCCCACGGAGAAAGATACCCGATTGCCAGCAATGAGAATGCAGAAGGCAGACAAAAAAATCGACGCGTCACACTAAGGCTGGTGATGGACACCGACCGTGTGACGAGCGAAGCAGACAAAGCAAACACAACAAAAACAACAACCAACGAAACGGCAAAGGTTCAAAAATGAAGAAAACGGACATTCTGTTGGTAGAGCCAAACGAACACGTTGCGCTATCTGTCATTGATGTGCTGAAAGAAGCAGGATACAGCGTAAAACATGCGCGCACGGGACGCAGTGCTTTATTGGGAGAATCAGCGACGATTTCGTTGGTCAGTTCTAACCTGCCTGACATGAGTGTTCGCGACTGGGTGGCATGTCACCAAAGACAAGATACCAAAGGGGTCGCGATTGCGATTGTTGAGCAAGATGAGGCGTTCTTGCGGCGGACACCATGAAAGCAGGTGCCACAGATTACCTGTTAAAGCCTTTCGAGCCGAACCAACTGCTGAATCTATTGCAACGTGTTGAGGCTTTGGGACGTCCGATGGCAAACATCGTTGCTGAATCCTGGCGAAGCAAGCAGGTTTTACAGTTAGCGCATCGCGCAGCGTGCACGAGCGCGAGTGTGCTGATCACGGGTGAGTCAGGCACGGGCAAAGAAGTGCTGGCACGATATGTCCATGAGCACTCCTCCCGTAAACATGGTCCTTTCATCGCTGTTAACTGTGCGGCAATCCCAGAATCAATGCTAGAAGCAGTGTTGTTCGGTCACGTAAAAGGTGCGTTTACAGGCGCGCTGCAATCACAAAGTGGTAAGTTTGAAGAAGCCAACGGCGGTACGATTTTACTCGATGAAATCGGTGAAATGTCGCCAGCGGTTCAAGCCAAACTATTGCGTGTTCTTCAAGAGCGAGAGGTTGAACGCGTAGGTAGCCACAAAGCGATTCAGCTCGATATCCGCGTTATCGCCGCCACCAACAAAGACCTTCGCTTGGAAGTGCAGAAAGGGACGTTCCGAGAGGACCTCTACTACCGTCTCGATGTGTTGCCATTGCATTGGCCTCCTTTGCGCGAGCGTCAGGAGGACATTCTCCCTATTGCCCGATTCTTCATTGAAAAATACCAAGACGGCAGCAAATGCCACCTAGCCTCTGATGCCCTTTCTGCGCTCAGCCAATACGAGTGGCCGGGAAATATCCGAGAGCTCGAAAACGTGATTCAACGTGCTTTGGTAATGCGCCATGGTGACTTTGTGACAGCGCAAGACTTGATGTTGCCTGAAGGCGCTGGATGTTCAGTCCAACCCTTGCATCGCACTGAGCACTTGGGTCATGTGGAAGCGAAAAAGCATGCGGAATTCCAATTCATTTTGGAAAAGCTGCGTCAGTTTGGTGGCAACCGCACTAAAACGGCAGATGCGCTAGGCGTCACTACTCGAGCATTGCGCTACAAGTTGGCGGCAATGCGTGAACAAGGAATTGATCTTCAGTCGGCACTGGGTTCGGCTGCGTAAACGAGGTGAAACATGGCAAATAACTCTATAACCAATGCGATGAATGCCGAGCAGCTCATGTTGTCGAAGATGGACATGATGAAACAGCATGTTCAACCTGATTTCGTGGTATCGGCAAACCCGCTCGATCGAGTCGAGATGACCAACAACGCGCCACTTTCTTTTTCCCAAGCTGTCTCGAATGTCTTGGATGCGGTTAACGCACACCAATCAGATGCGAGCAAAAAAATGACTGCGGTTGAGTTGGGGCAAAGTGATGATTTGGTCGGTGCCATGGTGGCCAGCCAAAAAGCGAGTTTGTCGTTCAATGCCTTGATGCAAGTGCGTAACAAGGTGGTGAGCTCAATTGACGAAATCATGAAGATGCCGGTGTAATACATGTCTGAAATTTCAACACAAATAGCAACGTCCCCAACATCTGTTCCGTCTTCTTCGCAATTCTCTTCCGCAAAAGCAGATAACGAGTGGGTTAAGAAAGCCAAGAACCTCTGGTCTAGCAGTCAACGCAATCTCGTGCTCTCAGCGGTCATGGCAGCCATCGTAGCCGCCATCATTGTGGTTGCGTTATGGAGCTCGTCTCAGACTTTCCGACCTCTGTATTCTCAGCAAGAACGTTTCGACATTGGCGAGATTGTGTCTGTGTTGGAAACAGAAGGGATCAGCTACCGATTGCAAGAGCAGAACGGACAAGTGCTCGTGCCAGAAGGCGAGGTGGCGCGCATTCGTATGCTGCTGGCTGCCAAAGGGGTAAAAGCCAAACTGCCAACGGGTCTCGATTCATTGAAAGAAGACAGCTCACTGGGTACGAGCCAGTTCATGGAAACGGCGCGCTACAGACACGGTCTAGAAGGGGAGTTAGTCCGCACTATCATTTCGCTGAACGCTGTATCAAATGCACGCGTCCACTTAGCGATTCCTCGTCAAACCTTGTTTGTTCGTCAGAATGCCGAAAACCCTTCTGCGTCAGTGATGCTGGAAATCAAACCGGGAGAAGATCTGAAACCTGAACAGGTTGAAGCCATCATCAACTTGGTCGTCGGCAGCGTAACGGGAATGAAGGCTGAGTTTGTGTCTGTGATTGACCAATTTGGTCGATTGCTGAGCGCAGACGTTGCCTCGGCAGAAGCTGGGAAAGTGAATGCAAAATACTTGGAGTATCAAAAAAGTGTTGAGAAACAGGTAATCCAACGTGCCTCTGACATGCTGACGCCGATTGTGGGTCCTGCGAATTTCCGTGTGCAGGTCGCGGCAGACATGAACTTCAGCCAAGTTGAGGAAACGCAAGAAATCCTCGATACCTCGCCTGTGGTGCGTAACGAACACACTATTCAGAACAACTCTATCGACCAAATTGCGTTGGGTATGCCGGGCTCGCTGAGCAATCAACCGCCAGTGACAGGTGAAGTACCAACCGAAGACAGTACCAACACCAATGCGCGTTCTGAAATCAATCGCCAATATGCAGTAGGCAGCAGCATTCGTCGTACGCAATACCAACAAGGACAGGTCGAAAAACTGAGCGTTTCAGTGCTATTAAACTCGGCGGTTGCTCCCAACGGCACTGCATGGACAGACGAAGAGCGCATCCAAATATCGACCATGTTGTCTGACGCGGTGGGTATTTCTGCCGCGCGTGGTGACAGCATTAGCCTGATGAGCTTTAACTTTACGCCAATCGAGATCGATGCGCCTGCAGCATTGCCTTGGTGGCAAGATTCGGCAATTCAACAACCTCTTCGCTACGTGATTGGCGGCATGCTAGGCATGGCGATGATTTTCTTCGTCTTGCGCCCTCTCATCATGCACCTCACGGGCTCTGACCGACGCAACAAAGAGTTGGAGTTTGCCGATGCGCCGGAAGACATCACTTACGAAAATCTGCAAACACGTGAAGAACGTGAGAGAGAAGAAGCGATTAACCGTCGTCTTTCAGAAAAAGGTATCGCTGTGAGCTCTGGCTTGGATGTGGGCAATGAAATGCTGCCACCTCCGGGTTCACCGTTGGAAATTCAACTGAAGCACCTTCAATTGATTGCAAATGAAGAACCAGCGCGCGTTGCTGAAATATTGAAACAATGGGTAAATGTGAATGAACACAGCACAGTCAAAGCAGAAACAACAGCTTAATCACGTCGAGCGCACCGCACTGGTGTTGCTTGGCATGGGTGAGGATGCGGCGGCGAAGGTGCTTCAACACTTTAGCCGAGAAGAAACGCAGCGAGTGACACGCGCTATGGCGCATCTGTCGGGCATTCAAAGTGACAGTGCGAAAACCATCATTCAACAGTTTTTCGAAGACTTTCGTCTGCACAGTGGTATTCGCGGTGCATCAAAAGAATACCTGTCGAATACGCTACGTAAAGCTCTGGGTAACGACTTGGCGAAAGCCTACTGAACAACTTGTACGGCGATGAAATTCGAAACAACATGCAGCGATTGCAGTGGGTCGAATCTGAAGTACTGGCGCGTTTCATTGCGAATGAACACCCACAAATGCAGGCCATTTTTCTCGCTACTTGCCTGCCGATAGCTCCTCGGCAGTGTTAAAGCATCTGCCAGTGGACTATCACGATGAACTGCTTTATCGCATTGCGAGATTGCAAGATATCGACCATCAGGTTGTGCATGATTTAAATGACTTGATTGAACGCTGTATCGCTCAAGTGTCCGTGACTCAGGCAGCACCGCTGTCCGGTATTAAGCAAGTGGCTGACATCATCAACCGCTTTGAAGGCGACCGTGCAACACTGATGGAAATGTTGAAGCTTCATGATGAATCCGTGGCGAATGAAATTGAGCAGAATATGTTCGACTTCATGGTGCTTGGCCGTCAGAGTGAAGAAACACTCGACAAAATGGTGCAGCAAATTCCAATTGAGCTTTGGAGTATTGCGCTTAAAGGTGCCGAAATCACGCTTCAACAGGCGATCAAACGTTCTATGCCACAACGCATGGCGAAGGCGTTGGAAGACGACATGCAGGCGAGAGGGCCTGTGCCTCTGAGCCGTGTTGAAACGGCACGTCAAGAAATCATGGATGTGGTTCGTGGCCTAAGCGAAGCCGGTGAAATTGAGCTGATGTTGTATCAAGAAGTCACGGTGGAGTAAGGCATGACCAATAAATTCATGAAAGTGCCCCCAAGTGGCTATCGTGTGCATCGCTTTCCTCCTTTGGCGAAACCTTTGGTTGCTGCACCTTCTGAACTGGGCATGGATGCAGGTTGGCAAGATGCGCAGTTGGATATTCAGCAGCAACTAGAAGCGGGATTCCAACAAGGGCTTGAACAAGGTCATCAAGAAGGTTTCCGTCAAGGTGTTGAACAGGGTAAGCAGCATGGCTTTTCAGAAGGCCAAAATGAAGGATTTCAAAAAGGTTTAGTTACTGGTGAGCACGCTGGCAAACAGGCTTTCATCGAGGCTATTACGCCAGTCAATGAATTGTTCCACCGCCTTTCCGAGTGGCAAACAGAACGCGAACAGCAGCAACGCCATATGATTTGCGAGTTAGTACAAAAGGTCGCGCAACAGGTGATCCGCGCCGAACTGACCTTGATGCCACAGCAAATACTGACACTGGTGGACGAAACACTAGAGTCTTTGCCAGGCAAGTCGGAGAAAGTGACGGTGCATCTCAACCCTCAGGATCTAGAACGTATCACCAATATCAATCGTGATTTACCGTCTAACTGGAAACTGGTGGCCAACACTGAGTTGCCAGTCGGTGGTGTGCATCTTGTGACAGAAGATGCAGAAGCGGATGCCAGTTGCGATTCAAGGCTGCAAGCTTGCATGGATAACGTAAAGCAACACCTGCTGGAAGAAGTCAACGTGCACCCTGAATTAGAAGAGGTGGTGAGTGAGTAAGGCACTGGCTCACGAACTGTTGTCAGAGCGAATGAGTGAAGCGATTGCTTCACTCGATTCTGTGCCTATTGCTCGTGTGACAGGCCGCCTGATCAAAGTGAATGGCCTCATGCTGCAAGCGGTAGGGTGTCGATTCAAGCTGGAGCAGCGTTGCCTCGTAGAAACTGCCGAAGGTGACATGATTGAAGCGCAGGTTGTGGGTTTTGAGCACAATGTGGCTTTCTTGATGCCAATTCGCCGTCTTGGTGGCCTTTTTGCCGGTGCGAAGGTGATTCCGTTGGAGGGCGACAGCACGGTTCAAATCAGCAGCCAGTGGCTTGGCCGTGTGCTAAATGGCCAGGGAGAAGCCATCGACGATGGTCCAGAAATAAAAGGCGGTGAGCGAGTATCGCTTGAGCCAAAATCGATCAACCCGCTAAAACGTCGTCCTGTCGATTCCCCGTTGGATGTTGGTGTCCGTGCCATTAACGGATTGCTAACTATCGGCAAAGGGCAACGGATTGGTTTGATGGCGGGCAGTGGTGTTGGCAAGAGCGTCTTGATGGGCATGATCACCAAAAACACGGAAGCGGATGTGATTGTGGTGGGGCTCATCGGTGAGCGTGGACGAGAAGTGCGCGAATTCATCGAGCGAAACCTGACACCAGACGCGAGAAAGAAAGCGATCGTTATTGCGGCACCTGCCGATGAATCGCCGCTTATGCGTCTTCGTGCCACGTTGCTTTGTCACCGAGCTGCTGAGTACTTCCGGGACCAAGGTAAAGATGTACTAATGCTGATGGACTCATTGACGCGTTACGCGATGGCACAGCGAGAAATTGCATTGTCATTGGGCGAGCGCCTGCATCTCGTGGTTATCCGCCGTCGGTATTCTGCCTGTTACCCCAGTTATTGGAAAGAGCGGGAAATGGTGAAAACCAAGAAGGGAGCTTGACGGCTATCTACACAGTATTGGCTGAAGGTGATGATCAGCAAGATCCGGTTGTGGACTCTGCACGGGCGATTCTCGATGGGCATGTGGTTTTATCGCGTCAGCTCGCAGAGCAAGGGCACTTTCCTGCAATAGACATTAACGCGTCGATCAGTCGCTGTATGTCAGCATGTACCCAAGCTCTCACACTACTATTGCCAATCAGTTTCGCGCCATGGTTTCAAACTATCTGCAAGTGAAAGAGCTTCTGCCATTAGGCGGATATCAGCCGGGGCAGGATCCCGAACTCGACAGAGCTGTTTCCTTGTATCCCCTTCTGAAAAACTATTTGGTCCAAGCCGTGGACGAACAATCTGACTATGTCACCAGCCTGACATCACTTGCACAGCTTTTTCAATCGCCACAATAAGGACAGAGCATGGATGCCAAACTAAAAGCATGTGGAAAGCTGCAAAAAGTTGAAGAGAAACGAAGAGATACGGTCGGCGTCCAGTTAGCCTCCATGCGACAACGTCATGCGCACATCGAGAGTAAATTGGACCAGCTGGGTGAACTGAAAAACCAAGCTGGTGCGGCAGCGACGAGTGGCCCATCTCTTAACAGCGCGTCTTTGATGAACCTTACTCATGTCGACATCATGCTGCAGAAAATGTTGACGCACTGCGAACAAGAACAGGCAGTGCTACAAGCCCAATGTAATGCTGTACATAAAGAGTTGGAGCATCGCCATGCGCGTGTGCTTGGCCTTGAGAAAGCGATGGAGCGTTGGACGCTTCGTCAACGCTATGAACAAGCAAAACGCGAACAACGACAGCTTGAAGAGTTAATTAACGCGAGGGTGAAAAGGCGAAGGCTGGGCAGGCTGTAGAGAGTATTCAATGCTGAATTGTTGCTATCTTGTTGGCATTTTAAAGCATCAATAAATCCCTCTTGTAAATGGCTTAAACGCAAGCTGATCCTCGACTGAATTAACCTGATTTATCTCACAATATCCATGTTAAAACCGTGCAAGCAATGAAATAATACGGCCGCTAATCTTCTATCTACTCATTTTTGCTGGTGCTGCATGTTGTCGGAAAGACGCGCGTCTTTAATTTTGCTTGTTGTAACAATTCTCGCTGCCTGGGGTTGGATTTTTTCTAAAGAAGCCATTCAAGGACTACCGCCATTTGGCTTTGTAGGACTACGCTTCCTAGTGGCATCGCTATGTCTGCTACCTTTCTGTTTTTCAAAGATAAAAAAGGTCGATAAAGGCGATTTGATACGTGCGTCGGGCGTGGGCAGTCTGCTTTCTTGTGCGTTGCTATTTTGGATTTACGCCATGTCAGTGAGCACCTCGCTCGGCGAGGGGGCGTTCATCATGAGTCTGTCCATGCTGATCGTGCCACTGGTGGCTTGGGTACTGTTCAAACAGGCACCACAGCGTATCTTTTGGATATCAATGCCGATTGCTGTATGTGGTCTTGCCATGCTGTCTTTAGGCGGCGTTGGCTGGCAGTTGTCGCCTAGCCAAATTTGGTTCTTGTTGGCTGCGGTTTTCTTGGCATTGCATTTCAATGTGAACAGCCGGTATGCGCAGCGTATTCCAGCACTCGTTTTGACTTGTGTACAGCTTTTCTCTGTAGGCGTGATTGCCTCCATTGCGTCGCTGCTCAAGGAAACGTGGCCAGCGTCTATCCCGATGGAAATTTGGGTATGGTTCGCGTTGAGTGTACTGGTAGCGACAAGTTTGCGTTATTTGATGCAGACGTTGGGGCAGAAAGGTGCAAGCCCTGCCAATGCGGCAATCATCATGATTTTGGAACCAGTTTGGACGGTTGTACTCAGTGTGGTTTGGTATCACGAAGCCATGCCAGCCCATAAAATCATGGGATGCGCACTGATTCTGGCTTCGCTTCTGATTTACCGTGGCGCGCAACCGCTAAGAATGTGGTTGAGGAAAAAGGCACACCGCTAAGAAATCATGCTAGAAAAGCAGAGCAACGGCTCTGCTTTTTTTATTGTGCGGTTTCGCCTTTCTCGCTTGCCTGCAACAGCAAACAAACAGAAATCAACGCCATGCCTAACCAACCTATTGGCGATATCAATTCACCTACCACCACTATGGCTAGTACGGCAGCAACAACAGGCTCAAACAGGGTGAGCAATGTGGCTTTACTGGCGTTAACAAACTTCAGACCGAAGCCAAATGCGACGTACCCAAGAAACATAGGTACGAGAGCCATGTAGGTGACGACAAGGGTATTCTCCATGGTTGAGAACAGGTTGTTGCCGGTGAAATAAAGGCTTGGCAGCAAGATACACGCGCCAAGGAGGAAAATGGCACCCATGGCCGATTTTGACTCGACACCTTGGTTGATGAATTGTTTCGCCACCCATGCGTAGAGTGTGTAAGTTAAGCCTGCAACCAGTCCCAATATCACACCCAGAATAAGTTGGTCATTTTCAGCTGCTCCTTTGCTATGCGCGGTTTCGGCAAGCGTAAGCATGATGATGCCAGCGGTACCTGCCACGGCACTGATCAGCCAGCGAGTGGAGAGTGTTTGCTTTCGTCCAAATATTTGCTCAATGAGCACTGCAAAAAAGGGCGCACTTGCAATAGAGATGACAGTGCCCACTGCAACCCCTGCCATTCGCATCGACGAATAAAACGCGAGGGGATATATCGCCAAAGAGACGGCACCTACTGCTAATAGTAGTGGGCTGTTTTTCAGTACATACCAATCGGATTTGATGGCGTTTCGGTACATGACACCAAGAAGCAAGCCAGCAACACCCATCGCAAAGGCACCAACAGCCAACGGGCTTACCTGTGGCGCGAAGCTAGCAACCGTGCCCGTTGTTCCCCATAAAACAGAAGAGAAGAGAATCGCCAAGCTACCTTGTAGCATGGTGTCCATGGATAAAAGGGCTGCTCTCATGTCGTTTGTGTCCTGCCAAGTTCGATTAGGATTTATGCTAACGAAATAGGAGAGTTTTTTTGTGCAGAAAGGACGGTATGTTTGTCTAAGAGGACGGAAGTTACGTTTGAATAAATCAATCACGGCAAGTTTATTTAGACTAAAACTTGCCGCAACCGTGTTGGCGAATGCTACTTCAAGTATTTCACATGCGCTTCCATCTCTTCGCCAATTTGTTTTCGCATGTTCATTAGACGAATGGCTGACTGTTCGAGTTCGATATCTTCGTCAGTGTCTGGCACCCATTTCGGCACGGATGTCGGGTTGCCTTCTTCATCGACTGCGACCATGATGACGATGCAATGCGTGGTGAGGCGATTTTTCAACACTTTCGGATCGCTTGCTTGAACGTCAATGGCGATGTGCATGGACGTTTTTCCGGTATAAATAACCTTGGCACTTACCTCGACCAAATTACCAACGTGAATCGGGGCTACGAACCGAATACCGCCTGCATAAGCCGTGATGCAGTATTTACCGCTCCATGCTGCGGCACAGGCGTAAGCTGCAAGGTCAATCCATTTCATGGCGGCACCACCATGCACTTTACCGCCGAAATTTACATCTCCAGGCTCTGCCAAGAAGCGCAGCGTAATGTCTCTTTTTCCCTGACTCATGATGATGAAACCTCCTTATCATCCGTATCCGTCAAACGTTGGGTATTCACTATTAGATAACAATTGGGACGGAGTAAGGCAAACAAAAGTAAGGAAATGTTCTCTACGTCCCGTTGTTTTAGGATTTTGACTTCCAACGACTAGGTGGGACACCAAACGCTTTTGAAAAACGCCGGCTGAACGCGGACAGATCTAAATAGCCTACACGCTCGGCCACAATCTGAACGGGCAGATCGGTATGCACTAGCAACGCTTTGGCTTTCTCCATTCTCTGCTGCGTGATGAATTGATGTACGGTGTTGCCGACGGTTTCTTTAAAGCGTTTTTTGAATTGTGTGGGACTGAGACAGGCAATACGTGAAAGGGCGTCTATGGACAAGTCTTCGGCGATATTTTCGAGAATATGTGCTTGCGCTTTTCGAATACGGCTATCCATGACAGCACTGATTTCTTGCTGCTCAAGTAACAAGTAGAACAGCTTGAACAGAGAGGTTTCCAGCGCATCGTCCACCTTAAATTCGAGCTGTTTTTCGACAAAATAGAGGAAGCTTAGCAAAGGTGGTGAGATGGCAAATAAGACAAAATCGGACTGTGAAATGTGCTCGGGTAGCGATTCTAAATCGACCACAATAAACCTTGCCGCATCATCGGCGTTGAAATGATGTTCAACGCCAGATTTGATCACCACACACTCGCCAATGGACACAGTATCGGAGAAATCTAACAGTTCAATGTCAATCGCACCTTGAATCGGTAGCACCAATTGGTGGAAGTTGTGTGTGTGCTTTTGTTTTTGCTTTGTGTAAGCACGAATACTCAGTGCATTGGTCATCGCGTAGCGTCCACATCCATTTCTATCAGTATCGCCGCATGTGAAGGTAAGTGATAGTGATGAAGCGCAGTTCCTTTGTTGCTCTCGCATTATCCGCCGAGGTAGCCGTCTTGGTGCATAAAAAAGCCCGCGGTGTTCGCGGGCGTTTCCATGCTGCTATTTCTTCAGGCGTATATTTCGAATCCGATATTTTACGCCCGCCTGAGAAGCATCCCATTCCGCCAAGGTGGCAAAGGGCTTGTTTACCTTGGTGATATCGAGCGCACCCGTGTTTAGCTCGTACATAGGAACAGAGACCGAATGCCATTTACCCGTCTCCAGTGGACCAAGCGGGTAGTCATTTCCTGAACCTGTTGGCGACTCCATTTTCACGACCAGCGTTTCACACTGCGTCTCACCGAAGGTAGCGGGTTTACCATAGCTTTCGATATACACGTCAAACACGAGCTGACCTGACGTGAATGCACTCAGGTTTTGAGTGATGCCCTGCATTAGCACAACGCCTTTGTAGTCTTCAGGACTCGCACTGTTGTAGGTCACAGAGAACTCGTGGGTTGTGTCATCTGCTTCACATTGACTGACAAGCATGTGGTCATGCAATGGTGTCCAGTCGGCGGTGTGTGCTTGCCACGCGACAAGGTTAGGTTGCATCAGTGTCCAGAGGTTGATGTCATCGCCCTCTAGCGGAGGTATCGTCTCTATGTTTAATGCATCATGGGTGACTGCTTCATCTGCCGGATCCTGACTGTGAGGAACAAAACGAATTTCGCCAAGGTTGAAGTCGACAGGTTCATCACAGTGGATCAAAAACGCAGTATTGAGCCGCGAGAAGTTCATGCCTTCGTCTGCGAAATACTGGAGCGGGATCTTGATGGTTGTCCATGATGTTTCGTTTTCATCTGACGGAGAAGGCAGAATGTTGTGGATTGGGATTTGCCCCAAACATGGCCAACCACAGTGCATCGCCAGCATCATGCTCTTTGGTGCAGGGGATTTTAGGTCGATATCAAACTGCAACGTCGCATCTGCATTCAAATAGTCATACCTGTCTGCGACAGCTTCATCCGGTGTTTGCAAATAGACTTGTGCGGGAACATCGCCACTGAATTCAACGTGAATCGCGTCTTGCTGGTGGAGGTGATCAATTGGCGTGGTACGGATCCCTTTGATTGTGGTCGGCGTGTTGTTCGACACGGAAACACCGTCCCAATGGTTTGCTTCGCTTGAAATGCGAGCGGTAAACTCGCCCGATGCCATTCGGCCGAAGATCTCCAGATTGATCGCAGCAATGCCGTTGCCGGGCATATTCATTCCGCAGCCATACTCTCTTGGATCCAGAGGGAGGTTATCAAGATCAGCATCGATCTGAATATGTGGTTCAACATCGTAGGAAAGGCCATAGCCATAAGGAAACAGGGGCGCATGGTCACCATCGAGATCCTGTTCTGTCTCTGGTGTTTGATAATCAACAAGATTTGGTGCTTTGCGGTTGATTGTCGTCGCGCATTTGGTTCCGGGCCAGGAGAAGGACAAACGCCCGCTAAAGTCTCGGTTGTTCTGACTAAACAGGACATCTGTGATGCCGAAGGCTTCTGTTCCCGGCAGCCAACCAGCGACAAAAGCGTTAGACATGTTTACTTCTTCATTAACGTAGAGCGGTCTGCCAGAGAAGAATAGCGTCACGATATCAAAACTACGATGATGCAAGTCTTTGATAAGGTGCAGATCATCGGCGTAAGAGGGCTTTAACGTCGCGTATTCTAACGTTTTGGTCGGACTAATATCGCCAAACATTTCTGCATAGGGGTCTTCACCAATAACCACAACTGCGATGGCATCCTTTGGCGCGGTGGCTGGGTTGGTGTAGACGTTCGAGCTGCCAACCACGTCTGTCATGGCCATGAGCATGGTAGTTGCGCCAGGGAAGTCTTGCTCCAGCGTGTTTTCTGTCCCTTGCCAAGTTAATGACCAGCCGCCAGTTTGTTTTTGAATGTCATGGGCGGCACTGCCTACAACGAGGTACTTGTTATCAGGAGAGAGAGGAAGAATGTTGTCCTTGTTCTTTAGCAACACGAGAGACTCGCTGACGGCCTGACGTGCAATAGCCCTGTGTGCTTCTGAGCCAAGAATGTCTTGCTTACCAGCGAGCCTTCTTTCAGTGGGTTTAGGTTTGTTCCAAAGATTTGCGCGCATTTTTACGCGAAGAATACGCGTGACGGCATCGTCGATACGGGACATGGGGATTATCCCGTTGTTGACTTGCTTGATGACATTTCGATAGAAGGCTTGCCAGTCTTTTCTTGCCGTCACCATAAAGATGTCGTTACCCGCCAAGACTGCTTGAGGACTATTCCCTGCGGTGCTGCCGTTTATTTCGCTGTGGCCGTTCCAGTCCGTCACCACTAGGCCGTCGAAGCCCATTTTATCTTTCAGTACATCATTGACGATGTACTTACTGCCATGGAGCTTTTTGTTGTAGACGCTTGTGTTCATGACGTCGTAGTTGGCGTCATCGTGCCAAGAGTTGAACGACGTCATTACAACCTGTGCGCCTGCATCCAGCCCCGAAAAATAGCCTGTTGCATGGATATTGCGAAGGTATTCCTCCGTGTAATGGTTCTGTCCACGGTCAACACCTTGCTTAGTGCCGCCGTCGCCAAGCCAATGCTTAACGTTTGAAATGACATGAGTGTCTGATTTCAATCCTTGAGCGTCACCTTGCAAGCCCTCCACCATTTGAGAGGCATACTGGTAGATGATCTCAGGGTCTTCGGAGTAGCTTCGTAAACCCGACCCCAACGGTAATCGCGGGGAGCTGCCACGGTAGGGGCGAACGTCCAATCCAAACCTGTTGCGGCGATTTCTTTGGCCGTTGCTTGGCCGATTTGTTTGATAAGCGCGGGATTGTTAGCTGCACCTAAGCCGATGTTATGCGGAAAGACTGTCGCGCCAAACACATTGTTATGACCATGAACGGCATCGGTTGCCCACATAAACGGAATGCGGAAGCCTCGACCCTGATAGGCCTGTTCCAGAGCGAGGAAGTATTTATCTGCCTCTTCTGCCCACTCTTTTGCAGATGCGTATTTATTGCCGTTTGGCCAAGCACCACCGCCATTGAGAATCGAACCCAGTTTGTATTGCTTTGCTTCTTCAGGCGTGACGCTACGTAAGTCAGGCTGGATCATCTGGCCCACTTTTTCTTCCAGTGTCATTTGACCCAGAATTTCCAGAATCTTTGTTTCAATCTCGGGGTCTTTTGCGATCGCGCTTTTAACCCGAGGCCAATCAGGAAAGTAGGGAACCTTTGAATTCTGCTGTTCTGGAATGCTAATGGATGAAAGTTCCTTGCCTGACACGGTGTTCTTCCTTACATGTTCTTCATTTTTCTTACTGGCGATAGCCTTGCTGCTGAGTATTGAAAGCGCTTTCTTTTAAGGCTAAAGCAATAAACCAACAATCGATACTAACGTAAGACTCTGCGATAGGGGGTTCTCACTTGCGCGAAAAATCGACTTTATAGATCACCATAAGCAAAGCACATATAAAGAAAAACCCGGCAATTCCGGGTTTGTGAATAGCGTATGGATTTGTGCTGATCAGTTGTAAGCGCGAGCGAATGCGCCTTCACAACTTACTGCGTAGTCGCCGACGTATGCAGGGATAAATACAGATTGCCCTTTTTCCAGTGTGACGCTTTCACCATCGCTGTGTGACACAGTCAGTGGGGTATCGATGGCAATCAGGATTTCTGCGCTGTCAGTGGAGAGCGTTTGATTGCTGGTTGCTGTGTACACGCTGAACTTGAAGTCAGGCACAGGGATTGGGTAGTGCTGCGCTGAACCAACAACCGTCGGTTGAAGCAGGATTGCATCCTTCGCCATCGGTACACAGCGCGTGCACGAGATAAGCTCAGGCACATCCATGTATTTTGGCGTCAGGCCTGCGCGCAGCACGTTGTCTGAGTTTGCCATGATCTCAAGACCCGTGCCCTTGATGTAGGCGTGTGGGGTACATGCATCAAGGAACATAGCTTCACCCGGTACCAATGTAATGGTGTTGAGGATAAGCGGTGAGAACAAGCCGATATCGCCCGGATATTGGGTAGACAAATCAAGCAATAGCGCACAAAGCTCGTCATCTTGGTTTGCTTTTGCAAAGGCGATCAGTTGGTCAAGACTTGCGGTTTTCGCTTCGCCATCAAGGGACAGCATCGCTTCAAAGAATGCACTCAAACCTTGCTCAGTTTGGTTGGCTTCTAAAGCACTCACGAGGCCTTCAAGCTCTGCAATGTTTAGCTGGTGGAAGAAGTTCAGGATCTCGCTGTAGTCACGGAAGCCGTTCATGGCTTTGTAGGAAGTCAGCGCGTAAACGAGTTCCGGTTTGTGGTTAGGGTCTTTGTAGTTACGAAAACCCGCTGATAGTGGAATACCAGCCGCTTCTTCTTTCGCAAAACCTTCTTCAGCTTGCGCTTTGCTTGGGTGAACCTGCACAGAAAGTGCCTTTTCTGCTGACAGCACTTTGAACAGGTAAGGCAACTCGCCAAACTTTTCAGCAGTGTCTGCACCGAGCATTTTCGGCATATCTTGAGCAATAAAATCAGAAAGAAGGGTTTCTTTGCCTTCAACGGTAATTTTTGAGCAACCGTTTTGGTGTGCACCCATCCAGATCTCAGCTTGTGGTTTGTTCTCTGGGTTTGGAATATCGAAAAGGGTATTCAGAGCGTCGTGGCTGCCCCACGCGTAGTCCTGAATGATGTTGTTCAGTGGGTAAAAGTTATTGGTCATTGTTCTTCTTCGGATGTATCTAATCTGTGCGTGAGTCTATCAGAATCACATTGAAAGATTTGGATCTAAAACAGAAAAACGCCCCCTTACGAATAAGGGAGCGATTTCAGGGGGAAACAAATTAAGCGGTTGCTACGTCGCCTGCTTCTTTTTGTGCTTTCGCTTGGCGCATCTTCTTCAGAGAAACTGCTACTAGAGCGGTAACTACAGCACCTGCAGCCATACATGCCAGTGCCAGAACAGGTTTGTTCATTGCACCCAGCAGGGCTACAACCGGACCACCGTGAGCAACACTGTTGGTGATGCCGAAAGAGAAGGCCATAACAGCGGCAACCATTGAACCAATAACGTTCGCAGGAATCACTGACATTGGGTCTTGTGCCGCGAATGGGATAGCACCTTCAGAGATACCTACCAGACCCATTGCACCTGACGCTTTACCCGCTTCGATTTCAGAATCTTCGAAGATGTTGAACTTGCGACCGATAACAGTTGCCAGTGACATACCCAGTGGAGCAACAGGAATCGCACACGCCATTGCACCCATGAACTGTGTTTGACCACTTGCAATCATGCCAACAGAGAACAGGAACGCAACTTTGTTGAATGGGCCACCCATGTCGAAACCAGCCATACCACCCAGTACAATACCCAGCAGGATAACGTTCCCCGTGCTCATGTTGGTCAGCATGGTGTTCAGACCTTCCATCAGTCCCGCGATTGGCGCGCCGATAACGAAGATGAACAGACCAGCAATGAACAGAGAACCCGTAATTGGCGCAATCATGATTGGCACAAGCGGTTGAATGAACTTGTGGTAGTTACGGGTAGCAACCCACTTCACGAAGTAACCAACCAGCAGACCAGCAACGATAGCACCGATAAAACCAGTACCTGCGTCAGCGCCGTAGAAAGAACCGTTGTTTGCAATCCAGCCGCCGATCAGACCCGGTGCTAGAGCAGGGCGGTCAGCAATCGCGTAAGCAATGTAACCTGCCAGAATTGGAATCATCAGAGTGAAGGCAACAACACCCACATCCAGTACTTTGTTCCACAGGCTGCCAGGAGGAATCGCCATACCTGCCTCAGTTGGCTGACCGCCAATTGCCAGTGCCAGTGCAATCAAAAGACCACCAGTAACAACGAACGGGATCATGTGAGATACACCGTTCATCAGGCAACGGTAAAGATCTGAACGCGCTGATGATGCATTGCTTTCGGTTGCAGCGGTTTCTTCAGCAGACGCCACGTATTCAGGTGCTTCCAGTGCTTGCTTAATCACACCTTTTGCATCTTTGATAGGTGCTTTTACGCCCGTTTTAATAACACGTTTGCCTGCAAAGCGGCTGGTATCCACTTGGCGGTCACAAGCAACGATGACGGCTTCAGCGCGCGCAATTTCTTCCGCGGTTGGGCTGTTTTTTACACCGATTGAACCGTTGGTTTCTACTTTAATTTCGTAACCCAGTTCAGCCGCACCTTTCTCCAGTGCTTCTGCAGCAAGGTAAGTGTGCGCAACGCCAACAGGACAACCTGTTACACCAATCAGCAGACCTTTGTTTGCTTCAGGAACCGCTTCTTCTTCCGTTTTTTCCAGCAGCAGAGCCAGTGCATCTTTGGCATTTTCCGCGCTCATGAAGTTGTCGATGAAGCCTTCTTCAATCAACTTAGAAGACAGTTTCGCCAATACTTCGATATGGTGGTTAGCACCGCCGTCAGGCGAAGCAATCATGAAAAAGAGTTTCGAAGGCTGGCCGTCTTCTGCGCCGTATTCGATGCCTTCACGGCTGATACCGATAGCGACAGCAGGCTCTACAACCGCAGCACTTTTTGCGTGCGGCAGCGCAACACCATCTTCAAAACCAGTGTTACCCAGTTCTTCACGAGCATAAATGTCCGCAAGGAACTGTGCTTTGTCGTTAACGCGACCTTGCGCATGCAGAAGTTCGATCATCTCAACGAAGACGTCTTCTTTTGTCTTTGCGCTCAGGTTCAGGCAAATCAGATTTTCATTGATTAGCGACGTAATCATGATTGCTACCCCTAGTAATGTGTTGTTAATGCGGCAATGGCCGATGAGGTAATTTTCCGCTTTTCCCCTATGTTTCAGATAGAGGAGAGATAAGGCTTTTACTGGATATTTGTAACATTGAATCTCTAGTGTGATCTCATTCTCACTTCGAGAGTTGTTAAATAAAATGAGTAATATCATGGATAATTCAATTTAAACATAAGGTTATATGTTTGTTTTTGGGTTCTGATGTGGTTTGAATTCGGTGAAGCGTTTTTGGGTGCTAGAAATTAGTAACGCTATATGAAGATATTGTGGTGAAAATTAGGTGACTGCAATCACGCAATTGAAGCTCAATGAGATAAGAGCTAGCTCGAAACATTTTGCAACAGGATAATGCAACCGGACTTTTCAACGCGTTAGAGGAAAAATGGGTCAGGTTTTTCATCTCCTTTTAGAAAACCTGCTTTCTGAAAGTGAGCACGTAAGCCGTATTGTATTTGCTCGTGACCAAGTCACGCCGCCGCAATTCAGCTATCAAGTTAATTTTCCGCGTGTTGAGCTGGTGCTGAGCGGTGAATACCCCAACCTGTTGGAAAGCGAAGACAAATCCATTAACGAGGTAATTCTTCGTCCCGGTGAAGTCCTTTATGTACCGCCTAACAGCTGGAATAAACCTAACTGGGATACCGATTGCTCGGTGCTTAGTTTGCTATTTGGTAAGCGGCAACTTGGTTTTAGCTTGGTCGGTAAAGCAAAGAATCAGCCGGGGTTTTATGACGTGCAAAAGCACAGTATTCAAACCCGTACCGGCCACTCCATTGACCACATGTTGAATGCCCTTAACATGTTGCCAAAAGAGTCTGTTCAATCGCCGATGGATGGTTATCTGCTCAAAGCCCTAATGAGCTATTGCCAAACGATGCTGGCGGCACCGGCTGTGGGTACGCGTAATCGTGTTGAAGATCTCTATCAAGGGATTTGTATCTACATTCAGGAAAACTTCCACCGACCGATCACGCGTGAGACGATTGCCGCGCGCTTCAACATCACACCCAATCATCTTTCTCGGCTTTTCAGGCAACAGGGTCACATGCGAATGGCGGACTACATCACTTGGGTTCGGGTAGACCGTGCCAAGTTTATGTTGAAACGTTATGACTTTCGGTTAGGGGAAGTGGCCACACGCTGCGGGTTTCAGGATGTGAACTATTTCTACCGTGTGTTTAAAGCGAAGACAGGGATGACGCCGTCGGAATACCGTGGAATAGATTAAGGTCAACAGGCTCTAGCGAAACGGCGTACTCAGCGTGTGGAGAATGATGGTCTCCACAATATCCATGTCGGCGTTTTCGGTGAGGTATCGGCAAAATTCTGGGTCTAGCAATTGCTGAGAAAAGCCGGAAAAGGCAACGATTTGCTCTCGAACGGGTGGTGTTGGTAAGACCAAGCCAACAATCCGCGACACATCTCCATGGTTAGACATCCAATCTAATGGCTCTGCGGTTGATGCAATCAAGATATGGGCATTGGCAACATCAGCAATCATCACGTGGGGCAGCGCGATGCCATTTCCCATACACGTTGAGGATACGCCTTCACGTTTATAAAGTGCGTTGAACAGCGTCTCGTGCTCAATGTCTTCTTCAGCAGAGACTTTTTTGGCGAACTCGGCCAACAGCGCATGCTTGTCCAGCGGTGATGCGTTGATACGATGACGTTGGAAGACAAAGGGTAACGTAACGAAATCTGATGGCGAGAAAGAGACAGTGCGTTTCCCGCCAGAGATCAGCGTGGCATGTTCATCGATAAAGTTTGTTAGCACCATAGATGCCAATTCGGCATCTGACCCCTCGATGAGAAGCTGGCACAAATCGCCAGGCAAGGCACTCAGACTCATGATTCTCATTGGATGCTCAACACTCGCTTCTTTACGTTGCGAGAGGTTACTAAGGATGGTGACAGAGCGGAAATAGGCCGCAAGTGTTTTAAGCTTTGCCAATCGCCACGCTGCCAGCCCTTCTTCGCCAACAAGAAACGTGATCCTGCGGGTGATCATAGCGTTTTACAACGCTCCAACACGCTAACCGGATCGGTAAGCACTTCTTCAATGGTGACACAGTGTATTTTACTGCCAGTGAAGCGCGCGCGGTCTTCGATTTCGATGTCTGATGCGATAAGGACCACATCGGCACGGGCGATATCCATTACGCTCAGTGGGTTCTCAATACCCATTGCGCCTTGTGTTTCTACGTTGATATGAATGCCTGCTTGCTGTGCGGCTTTTTTGAGTTCGGCAGCGGCCATATAGGTGTGGGCAATGCCTGTCGGGCAGGCGGTTACAGCGACAATTTTCATTTTTCGTTCTTCTTCTTTTTCCAACTCAGCCAAACGGTTGAGGGCGCGCATTGTGCTTTAAGATTTGGAATGCGTCCGTGATTTAGCCCACGTTGTTGGCATCCTTGGTCGATAAGCTGCCATAAGGACAGTTTCTGCAGCCGTTGCCGCAGCATTTTCCACGTTTCAGCAAGTACCAAGCGGAGAAAACCATGTAGCCATTTTCCATGGTGTAATCGATGTTCTCGACAAGTTGGGTGTTTGACGCGTAAGGCTTTGCGAGGCGGATAAGATCGTTGGTGGTGTATTCTTGGTAGATCTCGCCAAGCTTAGTGTTAACGCGCTTTGCGAGGCAGCTAGGACAGAGACAGGAGAGATTATCGTCCTCTGAAACTGGCAATACGGAAGGGTAACTCATACACCAGCAGGTGCCGGAATCTGCTGTACAGGCTACTTCAACATGACATTCAGGACATTTCTTCATTCTTTCGCACGACTTCCAGAGCGTATTTTTACGTTAGCGGCGTATCTTAACTGACTCGTCGGCTCAACTTAAGCCGTTTGGACGCCTTAAAAGTTATCTCATACTGAGATTCTTGCGATCCGATTCACTCTTTCGGCAGACAAGCTTTACGATTAATGCAAATGATAATAGTTTGCATTCAATGTTTGTTTTGGAGTGAAAGCACATGGGACAAGAACATGCTTTTCATGAGGATCCGTTACTTAGAGTCAGGAACCTTTGCGTTGATTACATCACGGATGATGGACACTTTCGAGCAGTGAAGAGTGTTAGTTTCGACATTGGTCGCGGGGAAGTGTTTGGGTTAGCGGGGGAGTCGGGGTGTGGAAAAAGCACTATCGCGTTTTCGGTAAACAACCTGCATAAACCACCTGCGATGATTTCTGGTGGCGAAATATGGTTGGAAGACGTGAACCTCCGAACATTATCAAACAGCCAGATGTCGGCAATTCGCTGGAGCGAAATTGCAATGGTGTTCCAAAGTGCCATGAACTCTTTAAATCCAGTACTGACCGTGGAAGAGCAGTTTGTGGATGTGATTCAGCATCACAAAGGCTGGACGCGAGAACAAGCCATCAATCGTGCGCAAAAGATGCTCGATTTGGTGAACATTCCAAGAGACCGTCTTAAAGACTTCCCGCACCAGTTTAGTGGCGGGATGCGCCAACGTTTGGTTATCGCCATTGCGCTAAGCCTGAGCCCAAAACTCATCATTATGGACGAACCGACTACCGCTCTGGATGTGGTGGTTCAGCGGGAGATCCTGCAGCAAATTTTCATGCTCAAGGAGGAGTTTGGCTTCTCTGTTCTGTTCATTACTCACGACTTGGCGTTAATGACTCAACTTAGCGATCGCATTGCGATAATGCGCCATGGCGAAATCGTAGAAGTGAACTCAGCGAAGGAGATCCGCAATAATCCACAGCACGCGTATACGCAAAAGCTCTGGGCGTCATTTCCAAACATTCACGACAGAGAACATAGCAAAACCAAATTTGAAGAAGGTGCCATGTCATGAGCCAACCAATCATTCAGGTACAAGACATCTCCAAAACGTTTTCTACCGGCGGTGGTTTTGCCAAGAAAGAGCCATTTCATGCGCTGCGCGGTGTGACGTTTGACCTCTACAAAGGCAGAACGCTAGCACTTGTTGGCGAGTCGGGTTGTGGCAAAAGCACGGTCGCAAGGCTGATCACCAAAGTGCATGATGTTACCTCTGGCAATATTCTGTTCAACGGACAGAACATTGAAGAAATCAAATCCGGGAAAGCCCTTCGCGAATACAGAAGTCAGGTTCAAATGGTTTTTCAAGACCCGTTTGGATCGTTAAATCCCGCGCACCGGATCGGTCATCACATTGCACGCCCGCTTAGCATTCATCATGACAAACTGACTGAGGCAGAAATTCGTGAACGCCAGCGAGAGTTGATCAATCTCGTTGAGCTTGACGAAGATTGTTTGGAAAAGTTTCCACATCAGTTAAGTGGGGGCCAACGCCAGCGCATTAATCTCGCGCGTGCATTGGGTGTGGGCGCGCAGGTTATTCTGGCGGACGAACCGACGTCTATGTTGGATGTATCCATTCGCCTAGGTGTGTTGAACCTGATGCAACGTATGAAGCAAGAAATGGGGATCGGATTTCTTTACATCACCCATGATTTGGCAACGGCACACTATATTGCTGAAGACACAGCGGTGATGTATCGGGGCCAAATTGTAGAGTGGGGTGATACGCAGCAAATTCTGTCTAACCCTCAACATCCGTATACCAAGCTCTTGATTTCGGCGGTGCCTGACCCTGACCTGCCTTTTGCTGATTTGATTAAAGATACGGCGAATTATTCGGAGAATGCGGACGAAATCCGAACCTTGAGTGAACGGCTGCAACCTGTGATAAACCAAGTGGGCGAGAATCACTTCGTGCGTTGCTGGGAGTCTGCCGCATGACCCAAAGCGAAGAGCACGTAAGAGAAATCCCAGAATGGCTTGGCTGCATGCAAGCCTGGTACTGCAACCAAAACATCAATGAGATGCGTGGGTTAGAATCGTTGGTTATAGAGGCACCAGCAAACCTTTTTGCTCCTTGCATTGATGAAGATAAGAGCTTAGGCATTGGCTATTGGTTGGATGCGTGTGTCAGGCTCCATCATCATTTGAATTCGGTGGATGACAGAGACGGTGCCTATGCATTCCTACAGTTCGCTTACAGCAAAATGCAGGAAATGGGCAGCAATATTAGCCATGACATTGAAGTTAAAAAATGGTGTCTAAAGCGGATGGACGCGCTCATTGTGACGCTTTTAGAGTTTTGTCAGCGTCAGCAAAGTTCTTATTGGGAACGAGAGTCAACATCATTGATAGAAGCGCACGTTAGCTATATGACAGCGCAGAATCATTTAAACCTTTCTCAAGAGCTTGCCGCGGTTTAATACCAAAAAGAAAGCGCATCCAAAGGTGCGCTTTTCATTGTGTATCAATATCTTAAGATTATAATTTAACAATCCAATAACAAAACTTTCATTCAGGCTCATTTTCGAGACAAAGCATTTAAGCTTTTCAGGATATATCTATGTCACGTTGTGAAGGTTTCCTGACATAAGCTTGCTCATTTCCCTCTAACTCTGATGCTAAAACAATTTTCAGTCGTCAAATCTCGGTATTTGTCGGCTAAAAAACTTTTTCTTTTAGCCGGGGCATAGAGCCCATTGTTCGGGAATGTTCCAAGAGTCAAGAACCTCGTGACGTACTAGAAAAATAGTCATGGAGGCGTTATGCAAAACTCTGCATCAAATGATGGAAAATTAAGCCTGACAGCCAAGGTCATTATTGGCCTTGTCACAGGTATTATTCTTGGACTTGCAATCAATATACTAGGACTCAACCCTGCTGGAGGGTTTGTTGATACTTACATTACAAACGGCTTGTTCCACGTAGTGGGCAAAATGTTTGTGAACGCGTTAAAAATGCTGGTGGTTCCACTGGTTCTGTTTTCACTGATATGCGGTGTTTGCGGGATTGGAGACATCAAAACACTGGGAAGGGTAGGTTCAAAATCCTTTGGCCTTTACCTTCTTACTACTGCAATCGCAATTGCCTTTGCGATTACCATTGCTTCACTCAGTGGCATTGGTACTGGCATGCAAATGGCGGCAGACACGGCATTCTCTGGTCGTGAAGCACCGCCACTTTCTCAAGTGCTTATCGACATCATTCCAAATAACCCAGTCAATGCGTTATCTGAAGGTGAGATGCTTCAAATCATCTTCTTCGCCATCTTGATGGGTATTTGTATTTTGATGGTTGGCAAGCCCGCCAAAAAAGTGGTTGAGCTGGTGGAAGTGCTCAACGAAATCATGATGAAAATGGTCACCGTTATCATGGAAATCGCACCTTACGCGGTGTTCTGTTTGATAGCGAAAGCGATGGCAAACTTGGGACTGGCACTTTTTGCACAGCTCATTGGCTATGTGGTGGTCTTGATTGCTGTGCTACTGCTTCATTTGTTTGTCGTGATCCCAACCATTCTCAAGGTGTTCTCTGGTCTGAATCTGCGTCTTTTCATGAAGAAAGTGCGCAACATGCAAGTGTTCGCTTTCAGTACTGCAAGCTCGAATGCGACGATCCCAGTGACACTGCGCACCGTGACAGAGCGTTTGGGTGTAAGAAACTCTGTCGGCTCTTTCACCGTGCCATTTGGTGCCACCATCAACATGGATGGTACGGCGATCATGCAAGGTGTCGCGACGGTATTTATTGCAAATATTTACGGCATAGACCTTGGTGTTGCGGGCTTTCTTACCGTAATCATGATGGCCGTTCTTGCATCCATCGGTACTGCAGGTGTGCCGGGTGTAGGGCTTATCATGCTGTCGATGGTATTCGCGCAAGTTGGGTTGCCGCTTGAAGGGATCGGTTTGATCTTGGGTGTAGACCGACTGCTGGATATGGTTCGTACCGCGGTTAACGTGACAGGTGATGCAGCAGTAAGCTGTATTGTAGCTAAAAGTGAAGGCAAGCTGGACGAATCTATCTACAACGACCCAACAGCGGGAGTGATTTCAGGTGTTGAGATAGACCACGACGCTGAAAAAGAGTTGGCAGACGCAGCGAAAAGCTGATGCCTAACCTGAGCAAAAAGAGCACCTTTCGGTGCTCTTTTTTTATCGGGTTGCCAAGCATGCGCCTCTGCCAATCCACATGGCCAAGAAAGCCACAGCGAGGCAATTCATGGCTAAAATTTCGATACTCGAGTTAGACACCTGACCACCCCAAAAAGCCATCCCTGTGATAGCAAAAATCACGAATAACGTGAGTATTCCTGCTTTTAATCCCATCCCAGAATCACGGGTTATTGCTACACGGTTGCCAAGCAACATTGCGGCATAGATGAGTGAAAACACGGCGCAGTATAGGAACAATGGTTGAATTTGTGTGGCAGCGAAAGGTAGGGTAAGGATACCAACGATAAACCAAAACGCAGGATGAACCAGAAGTGGCTTGTCGCGCCATTGACGGCGGTTCAATGATGTCACGATAAACACGATTAGAGCACCAATAACCGCTCCTGCTAGGACATCAGTGACATAATGCACACCCAAGTACACTCGGCTCAGAGCGACAAGCAACGACGGCACTAGCCAGAGGGTAATTCGGTCATGACCTGCTTGTTTTAACCAATGATAGAGTAAGCCCCAGACGGCAAAAGCAGTTGCGGTATTGCCACTAGGGAAAGCAAACCCGGACGCTTCGGCTAATTGCAACTCTGGGAAGATATGGAACGGTCTTGGGACACCGAAGTAAAGCTTTCCAAAGCTTACAATCACGGTTGCGACTACGGTGACAAGTAAGACTTCGCTGGCTCGCCTAATCCCGCCTGTGGCGATAGCAATTGGTAGAAGCAGGAAAAATAATGCGCCGCTTCCTAATGCTGACGAAGTCGTTAAAACACTGCCTACAAAACCACTGATTGTTTGTGGTAAGGCACTCACGGCATTTTGTAGTTGCTGGTTGACGCCCGCATTCCAAACAGAAAAATCATGAGCAAGGTAAGAGAAGTTATCTTGTTCATCCAATGGGCTTTTAGAGGATGATTTCAATAGCTCTGGAAACATGGCGACTTGATCAGGAAAACGTGCATTTTCCAACATATCTTCGTCAGGTTTCATCATGTAAACCGCGCGTACTTCTCGGCCAAAGTGCTCGGCTTTCCAAGCAGCGACCGTTGCTTCGCCATTTGTACCCGTGTGGACAGGGATGGGTGCCAGAGCGACGCAATCATACAAAACGGCATTTCGAGGCCTTGCTAGTTCACCAACGACTTTTACATCAATACCGGTTTCTTCGCGAGTTTCTCTGATTGCTGCATCGGCTGGGTTATCGCTATCGACATAACCACCAGGAATGGCAATAAGATTGTTCAAAATATCTTTGGTTACTAGCACTCGACCTGATTCGTCTGAAACTAAACAAGCCGCGCCTTTAACATTGGCGATTTCTGTGGCTGCGTGTGCAGACGTTGTGCTCACTATTGCGAGCAAAAAGCAAAGAAAGAGTTGTTTCATAAAGCATTAATGTATAGGTGCATTTGCGAGCATTGTATCTGATGACGCAAGTGTATCAATGCTAGTTTACGAAAAAGTGGCATTTGTTTTCTCTTTGTTGTTTTTGTGTGGCTGTCTGGAGTGAATACTTTAAGAATCAACGCTAACAAGATGTAGATGCTCTATTTTTAGGCTTTTGAACAAAAACTTTAAGAAAAAGGGTTTACACTCGACGATTCGCTCAGTAGTATTCGCCGCAACGAAGGAGAGATGGCTGAGTGGTTGAAAGCACCGGTCTTGAAAACCGGCGTGCGTTTATAGCGCACCTAGGGTTCAAATCCCTATCTCTCCGCCAAATTAGAAAAGGCCGCTGAACTATCAGCGGCCTTTTTGCTTTTTTAACCCTTGATGAGATAGGGGTGCAGAGCCCTAGCCAGGGTTCAGCCGAGCGAAGCGAGACAACGTTGCTCGGCGTAGCCGAAAAGCAACGGCCCGAAGGGCGAGGACGCGAAGCGGCCGAGTAAATAACCTATCTCTCCGCCAAATTAGAAAAGGCCGCTGAACTATCAGCGGCCTTTTTGCTTTCTTTAGGCATTTAGCCGACCTCAATGCGTTGCTCTGTGAACCCTCACGCAAATTCAAGTTACTTGTATAGTGCCACTTGGCTAGATTCCATTAATCTTCTGATAACAAGATTTAACTTATTGGTTTCAAAACAGAAAGTAATAATGATTATTCTAATAAATAAAATCATCATTATTGTGAACATTGGCCTCTTGCAATAAAGCCTGTGCAAATGCCAAATCGGTTTATTTCAGCGTTAGGGAGCGTAAGGAACGCCTCTCGAAAGCCACTTGTAGTCATGGAGTAAGGAAGACGAAAATGAGAAAAATTGGACTTTTAGCGGCCTCATTGGCCTTAGGTTTGACAGGCACTGCAAATGCAAATGAAGGCACTTATGTTGGTGCAAACATCTTGTTTGCAGCACAGAGTGAGTTTGAGTTGTCTGGTGTAGCACTTAGTGAAGATGCAGATACTGGTTTTGATGCGCAACTTGGCTATCAAATGAAACTTACGGACCACATCAACTTAGGCTTGGAACTTGAGTTTCGTTCGTTTGGTGAAGCAGACTTTGCCAACGTTTTAAAAATGGAAGGTTCTGCTTTTTATTTTAACGCGAAACCAAAGTTCTATGTTGATGACGACAAGAGTTTCTACGTTGGTGGCTTGGTCGGTTTGGGATCGATGGAGATTGAACTGAATACCTCAAGCGGATCTGCGAGCGATTCTGATACCAGTATCCAGTTTGGTGTTGAGGCTGGTTATGAAATGGATTCTGGCTTCGGCTTCAACCTAGGCTATAAAGTGGCAAAAGCCGAAATTCAAACAGTCGACTTTACATATGACGGTGTTTATGTGGGTATTAATTACCTGTTTTAAACCGAAATAGTCATTATCTATTTAGGGAGCGATTGCTCCCTTTTTTTAATTGCTTTTTTAATTAACCAAAATGTAACATGACGATTAGTCAAAAAATCTCCAAAAGTCAAATTAGTTCCCCCTAATTTACTGTCTCATTTTCGTTATGAGTAATGAAAAATAATATTTCCATTCGACTTTAGTCTTAGATTTTTCTCATGCTTATTAATTAGCACTTAATTAGTAGTCATGTTTAATACAAGTAATACTGTGTTGGGCTACATTTTCATTTGCAGTTTATAAAATATAAAAAGCGGGAGGTTATATGTATTCTCGCGTTAATACAGTATTGTTGGTTGGCATATGTATCATTCACACAGAAACGGCGTTCGCTGTTTCAGAATCACTTTCGATGACGATGTCTGGTGAGATCGAAACTCGTTGTGATATCAAATTAAATGCTGGGAATGTCGTCAATATTACAGAGAGTAAGCAACACTCTTTGCCGTTTATTGTCGACTGTAATCAGCCATTTGCAATGTCAGTCTCTTCAAGATCCGGCGGTCTAAAGTTGACGAGCGACTTTGGTGATAACTCTACGTATTACGACTTGAGTATATTGGTCTCTTCCGTGGGGATTAATAGCACATTTAACAGCAAAGATTTACTTACGCCTCAATATATTAATGGCTCAAATAACGTCCCTTTTATTTCTAATGGGGAGTTGAGAATAACATTGCAGGATAGGTTGCTCTTTTCTGGAGAGTATTTGGATGTGATTACCATTGATGTTTCGCCTTCAATTAACGACGCATTTTAATGATTTATAAGTTTCTGCAGTCATGCAGTGAGTTCGGTTCAAGATGGTTTTTGAATCGATACATGTAAGTTAAATAATCTCTTGGAGAAAAATTATGAAAAGGCTAGTTCTTGCAACAATGTCAGTATCTGCACTGTTTGCGTCTGCTGTGTACGCAGCACCTCAGTCAATTCAAATCTCAGGTAATGTTGACCCCGTATGTGCGGTCACGGGGTTGCACTCTAGCACCAGTCTTCATGTGGGTCCTGTTGGGTCTGGTAATAGCGGCACGGTGAATGCTATTACGGTGACGTGCAACTACTATTCAGGCGCGGATGTCACCTTAACTAGCACCAATCAAGGCCTGAAAAGTACCGATCCTAGCTCACCTGTGATCCTTAATTACACAGCGTCTCTCGATATGGCAGGTGACCCTGTGACACTTGATACATCTTCAGCCACCTTTGTGACTAAAGGGTATGGTGGTGGCGGTGCGACAGCATTGGCTGCTGGTATTACAAGTGACCTTTCAGTCAACGTGCCTACAGGAACCGTATTCTCTGGCGACTACACAGATACATTAACCATCACTATTGCTCAGCAGTAGGAAACGTGTCTTGAGGGGGAGCCGTGCTCCCCTTTCAATCCAGAGGAGTATTCAGGGATGACGAATTTGTTCGGCAAAGTGCTTGGTTTTCTCGTTCTTATTTTCCCTACGTATTTGATTGCCTATCAAGTGACGCCGATGATCGCAGAGATGACGCCGCTAGGCCGTGGTGCTCAGCTCTCGATGCGCGTCGATAACACCAATGATTTCCCATTGACCGTTGAGCTGGTGCCTTTAAAGCTATCGATGGATCGCTTTGGGCAAGAAACCTTGTCTTCAGCAGATGATGATTTGTTGGTTATTCCTGTCACTGCTGTCATTGAACCGGGTAAATCTCAGTCTGTTTTAGTCAGATATATTGGCGATCCTGAGATAAAAAATTCAAACGCTTACCGTATCTCCGTAAGGCAAGTAAATGTCCTTGGCAGTCAAAACGATATCGGGCTTCTGATGCGCTTTGACACGTTAATGAACGTCAAGCCAGAAAAAGCGTCTCCAAGCTTATCGGTGATTAAAGTATCGGAAGGCAACAACGGATGGTTTGTCGAAGTGAAAAATGATGGAGACAGTTACGGAAGAATCACGGAAAGCATCTGGACAATTAAGCAAGGTGGAAAATCTGTCGTAGTCAGAGGTAGGGATATTCAACAATACGTCACAGGAACCTTAGTACTGCCAAAATCTTCGCGCGTGTTTCCAATGAAACCCATCAACGGATTCTCACCTAGCAAAACATCCATTGAAATTGTCGAATTAAAATAGTAATGAGAATCTTATGCATAGGTTGTTGTTTTGCATAGCGGTCGCGTTTTCTTCGTTTCAATTGGGTGCGTTAACCATTTCTCCAACCGTGTTGGAGTTGAGCACGGATTTAAAGTCCTCTGCTCAAATACGGTTAGAAAATACCAGCTTATCTCCGACACCGATTGAAGTTGCTGTCAGGAAGTTAGTGTTTGATGAAAATGGCAATTTTAACGTTGAAAATGCAGATGATTCTGACTTGATGGTGTTCCCGCCCGCTGCGGTGTTAGCACCTGGTGGCGTTCAGATATTTCGGCTCCAATGGGTTGGGCAACCTCAACTACCTCAGTCTGAAAGTGTCTTTATTCGCTTTACTCAGCCCGCGATAGAAGAGTTGGATGAATCAGCAGGATCGGCACTAGCTGTTGAAATTCATTATAACGCGCTTGTGCATCTTTCTTCTTCGAATCAACAACCTCTTGTGACGCTGGATGTTGACGAGAGTGGGGCTGCAGCCATATCCAACAGAGGTAATCGATACACCTTTCTCAGTAAAATCCGCTTTTACAGTGAAGCTTTACCTTCCATCGAATCACCTGAAACCGTGTTTGGTGAGCGGTTTCTTCCTCCTTTTTCCACAATCGCTGTTGATGTGCTTCCGTCAGTTAAATCAGGCCGATATGTGGGCGAAAAGCGATGAGAAGGATGAAACGCTGTTTGTACTTGCTGGTTATTGGCTTGCTGTTGTCTGCGCCCGTTTGGCCGAATCAAAAAATTAACCCGACAGGGCGAGACATCACGCTCACATCTCTGTTGCGCGTAAGTGACAGTGTCATTGGGGAAACCGAACTCACTATAACTGCGGACGATCAGATCCTCTTGCCCAAAGCATCGACGATCACGGCGTTGTCGGACATGGTCAATGACGATGTCCTTGCAACCTTGCAATCGGTTGAAAAAAACCTTCTTGCATCCTCGAACTTTGAAGCGGCGGGACTGACGTTAACCTTTGATTTTTCAAGTTTGGAATGCGTCATCGCGATACCAACCGATTTGATGAAAACACAACAGCTTTCTGTTGAAGGTCAAAAAGCGAATGTCGCCTTTCTAGAACCATCAAATCTTAACGGCTATCTGAATGTGTCGGTTTCAAACTCATTGATACAGTTGCCTGATGCGGATGATGAAAAACTGAGCCACTACAACCACCGTTTTGATGCTGGCTTGAACTATCGAAGATTATCACTGGAATATGAATCATCGTTTAGCGACGCAGAAGGGCTAGAAAGTGTCTATGTAAGAGAAGGCACACGCTTAAATCTGGATTTTCCGTCATATGGCACGCGCCTTGTGGTTGGCGATATGTTCAACACGGGAACCGTCTTTCAAGACAGTGTTGATATTGCAGGTATTGGTCTCTCGCGAGACTTCTCACTCATTCCAACGCGCAATGTCCGCCCTAAAGCGGCACAGACATTTACTCTAACACGTACCTCTAGTGTGGATGTTGTTGTTGACGGCGCGGTCGTTCAACGATTCACCCTAAATGCAGGCACATATAACCTCAATGACATTCCGATCGTGCAGGGTATCAATGACGTTGAGTTGATCATCACCGACGCGTCAGGTGAAGAGGAACGCATCAGCTTTGCGGTTGCGACGGGAAATGAACTGTTAGCGAGCGGGGAATATGAATATGCGTTTTTATTGGGTTCGCCTGCGCGCTTTGAAGATGATGAGATTAAATATGATACGGAACAACGGATTCTGTCCGGCTACGTTGATGTTGGCGTCGCACCTTGGTTGACCTTGGGTATTAATGGACAAAAGCGAGAAGAGCTTTACCAATTTGGCGGGTCGGTGCTGTTTGCCTCCTCTCTAGGTATTACAGAACTCGTTGCCAGTAAAAGTGACCACCCGACGTTGGGGGATGGTTATGCTTATCGTTTTGCTCACGAAGCGGATATCCCAGAAGCGTTAACTTGGTTAACGCAGGTGAGTGTGCTTTACGATTACATTAGCCCAAATTTTAGTGGTGTTGACTCATTAGACAGCATGAGTTCACCACTGAATTCAGTGACGCATTTTGGGTCACTCTTTACTTCATTCGACCTCACATCAACACTGCGCTCTTCGCTGTCGCTGACCTACTCAAAAGGGGACGGAGAAACCAACAATTACTGGTCTATCAGCCCTAGTTTCTCAGGCCAACTGTTTGCAACCCGTGCAACGTGGAGCACGCGCGCTGACTACCAGCAATTTCGCTCGGGTGATGACGCGTTTTGCCTTACCTTGACCCTAAGTTGGCCGCTTGGCAAAGCCACGCGTGTTGTTAGCCGAGTGCAAAGTGAAAACAACTTTGCGGGGGTGGATGTTAGCTATCGTGAAGGGATTGGTAATACTGGCGGAGTGTCAGCCTTCGCGTCCATTGAGCGAGATGACAGTCGAGACGCCAATATCAATGGATCGTTCGACTACACGGGGAATCGATTTCAATTCAGCGCCGATCATTTCACGCGCTTTGAAAACATTAATGATGACGTAAGAAGCCACAACACACGCCTTCAGGTCGCGAGTGCGATTGCGTTCTCTGGTTCGGAATTCGCCATTGGGCGGGAAGTAGGGGAGGCCTTTGCGATAGTGAGCAAACATAAAAGTCTCGCGGACAACATCGTGGATGTAGACCCTGCCACAACAGATGGCTATTCCCGCGTTATCAGTAATTCTTCCAGCAATGTGCTAATTCCTGATCTCGTCGCTTATAACCCTCAGTTCATCAGCTATGACGTTGATAATCTGCCACCCGGCTATGACTTGGGAGAAGGTGTTTTTTCGGTCAACCCCGGTTATAAGCAGGGCTATCAACTGACAATCGGCTCTGACGCCGTGATTACCGCATTGGGCATTTTGAAGTTTAAAGGCAGCAAGAAACCAGTGCCTCTCACTGTTGGAGAAGCCATTTATCTAGATGATGAAAGCGTTGCTCCCTTGGAATTCTTCACTAATCGCAAGGGACGATTCGCGATATCGGGAATGCGCCCAGGCAAGTACAAGCTACTCTTGAAAACCAACCCCAAACGAGAAATAGATATTGAGATAGAAGACAGCGGCGACACGCTGATGCGCTTGGGAGATCTATATGCAGATTAGAAAACTCGCCTTCTTCTGGCTGATGCTTTGTTATTCAGGTGTTGTAAATGCAGCTTGTGAAGCGTCGGTTGTCAGTTTAGAGCCCACAAACAGCGCGGCAAACTATGATGTTTTCGCCACGGGCAATTATCCGCTTCGTCAGCAATTTAAAGTGCGCACGTCAGTATCTGAGGGCTGTAAAGTCGTTGTCGTTTTAGATTTGGAAAACGATGTGTCCGCACTGACAAATGCCACGCGAGAAAGCATGCGCTTTGATTGGTACGCCGCCGAAGGGTATCTGCAAGCCGACAAATGGTTGCTTGAGTTGGATAGTGAAAACACTGAGGCAGAATTTGAGTTTCGATTCATTGGCGGGCAATGGCTTGAAGCGGGTACCTATAAGAATCGGTTACGCGCATCGCTGTTCAAGGAGAACTCTGCGATGGAAATGGATCAGATGACGTTAAATGTCGAAGTATCGGTGTTGCCCAGTGCAAGAATTCAGTTTTATGGTCTGTCGCAGCGTCACTTCAATCTCGATCTTGGCTCGCTGAAATCGAACAAAATCATTAACTATGCACCAAGATTGTGGGTGGAAAGCACGGCACCTTATTCTCTCTCTGTAGACTCTCAATTTAATGGCAAGCTTCGCCATCAATCTCAAAATGCGATGTGGGATTTGGACTATCAGATGCTGATTGCTAATGAAGCTATTCCTCTCGACGGAACGCAAAGACGATGGACGAGGAGTCATTCTACTGCCGGCACACCGCTACCGATTCAAATCATTATTGGGGATACAGAGCGTAAAGCTGGCGGAAAGTATAGCGATACCGTCCATATCTCTATCGCCCCAAGTCTGTCTATGGCGCCAGATTAAACGGCATTTTGTGCGTGTTTTCGGGGTTCAAATCTTGCCGAATATACAAATACTTGTCGCTACAGCCACTATACTCCCTTCAATAAAAGGCCAAGGAGAGAAGACGCATTGAAGTGGGATAAAGCCAAATGGGACAAGGTTGTTAACCTGTTACTCTACCTTCGACACATCTTGATTGCCGGTCTCGTCTTTATCAATGGCGTCATCATCTTTCGCGCAGTATGGGGTCAAAAACTCGACCTTGTTGCTCTCTTCAATATCAAGAATTTCACCAACATAGACTGGGCACATGCCGCAAATGGCCCTTGGCTGTTACTCGGCGTGTTTCTGATGCTCAATGCATTGGGCTTGTTATATCGCGCGCGCGTTGCTTGGGCGGTGAGTCTGATTTTGCTCATCATTGCGTTCACGTTTAACTGGCACTTCTTCCCACACTTAGGAAAGCACTTATACCTCAGTGCTGGGACAGCAGTTTTGCTCTTTATGTTGGGCAAAGATTTTCACCGTTCGAGTGCGACGGCGGGGGGGATCGCAGCCTTCATCAGTTTTGCCGTATTGCTGTTTTATTCAACTTACGGAGCCCTGTATTTCGGCGGTGGGTTCCACCCGCAAATTCATGATTTGATGACCGCATTTTACTTCTCCATGGTCACCATGACTACCGTTGGGTATGGCGACATCATTCCTCAAACGGAGACGGCGAGGTTGTTTACCGTCTCTGTCATCATTGCGGGTATCACGGTGTTCGCAACGTCGTTAACGACAGTTTTTGGTCCAATCATTAAAGGTGGCTTAAACAAGCTGGTAAAAGGAGCGCAGAAGCCAATGAATCGGAAGAATCATTTCCTCGTGTGTGGCACATCTGTGCTGGCAGTCAGTACGGTGTGGCAGCTTTCCAAGCGGGATTTACCCGTCACACTGCTTACCATTGAAGACGAGGACAAATTCCCGGCGATCGAACAGCGTATCGGCAAGAAAATTGACATCTTGTCCGGTGACAGCACAGACAGTGAATTTCTGACCAATGCCGGTGCAGAGCAATGTCGTGCTGTGCTGGCACTCACAGAAGACGATGCGACCAACGCCTTTATTGTGCTGTCGGTAAAAGCCATCTCGCCAGACATTAAAGTGGTGGCGGCAGTGAATGATGCCAAGAACTTGAACAAGGTGAAGCAGGTAAATGCGGACGTGCTTATTTCACCTCAACTGTTTGGCAGCATGATTCTGGCAAGCGTGTTGTCTGGCGAGTCAATAGATAACGACCAGCTGCTTGATATGCTTCTTGGCTCAGGCAAAGGGCTGATGAAAGAGGACTAAGTCGTTACCTGTGCCTCTGGCCGTAAAGGGTATAGGTGACAAGCGTTGTCAGAATAATCCCCGCGCCGAGCGCAACAGAAAGCGAGGGAGCTTCACCAAGTATCAACCAAACCAACAAAGGGCCAAATAGGATTTCTAACAGCAATATCAAGCTTGCTTCTGCGGCGGGCAAGTAACGTGGCCCTAGGTTGATAAACAGAAACGAGCACGGCAACACAACGCAGCAAAGCATAAACACGAATACAGCATGTAGGGGGGGTAATTCAAAAGGTTTCGCCCCTGCTATGAGTGCAATTACCGCTGTAAATAACCCTCCATAAATCAAGAATACCGTGGCATACCGCGCCTGTGTTTTGCGCAGCATGATGAGATACACCGACATGGATAACGCGGTAACCAAAGCTAACGAATCGCCTTCAAGCTCGGCGGTGGTTGGTTGATAGCCAAATACTAGCCATATGCCGCCAACGGACACCAGAATTGCGATAACGGTTGAGCGCGCAAGTTTCTCCTTCAAGAAAAAGAAAGCCAGAACAGCAGTGATCAATGGCGCGGTGTTGGCGATCACTAAGGTGCTGGTGACTTGGGTATTGTCCAAGGAAAACACGAAGCAAATCGTGGATGCGGCGAGCAAGAGAGCCGTGAGCAAGGTACTAATAGAGGGCTTGAAAAAGTGCTGTTCAATGATCGATTTGTCGTTGTGCCACTGAACGAGAAAATAAACGATAGAGGGCAGTAAGCCACGCCAAAAGATCAGCGTCCATGGGTCGCTATCAATCAAGCGCACTAACAAGCTGTCAAAGCTTAAAATCATTACGCCAATAAGCGTGTAAAGGCGTCCTTTGGATTCACCTTGCAGGCCAGTCAACCTGCTTGAAAGGGTTGCAAACATCGGTTTCTGCTAGTCAGAGTTATTGGTATTCGGTTCACGCCAGCCAATTGCCAAGCTAAGCAAAATGGCACCTGCCAATGTCCCACATTGTAGCCAAAGGCCAGCATGATCATTTCAGCGATAAAGGTCGTAAAAATCCCGACCATAAAAATGAAACCGATCGCTAGAAGCAATGCGTTCGCATGGCACGCCTTTCGCCTGCGCCAGCATACGACAAAAACAGCGATGTAGCAGGCAAGGAAAGTGGCACTGGCGACATTGGCAATGAAGGAGAGGTTGAAAAAGTTAGTCAGCAGCATAACCAGCGCAATCAGTAAAAAGAACCCCTTACTGCCCCCTGCAAACATAGTTTGTCTGAATGCAGATGGCAGAATGCCTGAGCCTCCCATCTCTTTTGACACGTTTAACATAGAAAATACATTCGCCACGATGGAAGAGGCGGTCGCGAAGAGCGCGGCGACAGACACAAGGAAAAAGCCAAAGCTCCCGAGTATTGGTGCAGCGGCTTGCGCGACGGCTGTGTCAGTGTATTTGATAAGATCTTCTGGGCTCACATTGCCCAACACAACCAGTGCCAGTACCACATAAAGTACAATCACTAACCCAATGGCGAGCATAAAGGCGCGAGGCATATCTTTTTCTGGGTTGGAGACATCGGCTGAGGCACTGGCCATGAGTCCAAATCCCGAATAGGCGAAGAAGGCCAGCCCAATGCTGGAAAACATCATGGAGGAAGAAACATCTTGATGCACATCGAGCATACTTGGTTTGAGCGTAATCGCACCGACCACGATGAAAAGAAACAGGATGATAAGTTTCACTGCCACTAAAACAAGCTCGACACGCCCAACTGTTTTTGAGCCAAGCAAGTTAATGATGGTCAGTAACACCATGATGCCTGTAGCGTAAATATTGACCCAATCACTGTGCTCGGGCTGATGTAGAATGCGTGCGGCATATGCCCCAAAGGCCTTCGCGATCAACGCGAGCGTGAGTATTAAGGTAATCAAATAAAGGCAAGCGAGCGCGCGCTCAACAACGGGCGAGCCCATTCCCAGCGCAAAGAAATCGGTAACACCACCGCGGGATGGGTAAACAGCACTGAGTCTGGCGTAAGAGTATCCTGAAAACAGAGCTGCGATGCCGGCGAGCACAAAAGCTATCCAGGTGTCTCCCCGGACATTGATTGCAATTTGGCCGAGCAAGGCAAAGACCCCTGCACCCACCATCGAACCAATACCTAATGCTGCCACGCCCCAGATGCTGATATGCCTGTGATGATGGAGAGGATTTGAGTCTGACATCCGTATTCCTTGGGGCGACTGCGATTCAGTATCAAGGAGAATAGTTCATCTGTTTGAGGGCATATGACGCGGATCAGTGACAAATGCCGTGATGCTCAATATTTAGCGGCAACACGGCAATGATTTCGATAGGACAAATTGCAGGCGAGCTTGCTAGGTAGAGATGCCTATGTGCTCTTTGAGTGGCTTAAGAAAGCGGCGGCTGACAGGAACTTGAAAGCGGCTTGTTGTTGTAACTTCCGCTAGCCCGTTATCAAGCAATTTTATCTCACGAATATGATTCACATTGACCAAATACTGTCGATGGCAACGGATCAGCGGGGTTTTTTCTTCCAAGGTTTTCAACGTGAGTTGCGTGGTGCCATTCAATTGTGAAGATTGAATATGAACACCGCTTAAATCTGACTTAACGCTCTCAACTTCGCTGGTGGGCACGAGCAATATACGGTTATGACCCGAACAAGGTATTTGCGCCAGTGAGCTGGACGCCAGCGGTGAGAAGTTTTGTTGTTGTGTCAGCGTATTGAGGCTTTTTTGAAGCCGCAGAACGGTTTTTTGTAAACGAGACGGCTCGACAGGCTTCAACAAATAATCAAACGCATTATCTTCAAATGCCTGCAGAGCATAGTCGTCGTACGCCGTTACAAAAACCACGTAAGGCATGTTATTCGGGTCCAACATAGAAAGAAGCTCTAAGCCAGATACCTGAGGCATTTGAATATCAAGAAAGACGACATCTGGCCGGAACGCATTTATTTTCTGCAAGCCAATGATCGCGTTTGGGGCATCATCAATGACATTTACGATCCCCGTTTCCGTCAACAGCTCGGTGAGCTCTTCTCGGGCAAACTGTTCGTCATCAATAACAAGGGCGGTTAGCATGTTGCTTCAATACTCTTGTGAGCTATAACGGACGGGATGATAAACGTCATTCGCGTGAATTGGTTTGGTTGCATATCGATTTTTAGCGATGCATCACGGCCAAAATGGTTTTCTAATCGTTTAGTCACAATTTCCATGCCCAGCCCTTGATGGTCGGGGTTTGGAGGCTGATATGTTCCGGCGTTGTCTTCGACGACAATGGCAAATCCATTTTCAGTTTCCTCACTGAAAATACGAATCTCTCCACCTTCAAGGGATTGCGATATTCCATGTTTAATGGCGTTTTCCACCAACGGCTGAAGCGTAAAGCTTGGAAGTGCGATATCCAGCAAGTGATCTTGAATATCGATGACCACATTCAGTCTGTCGGTAAAGCGCGCTTTCTCGATGCTCAAATAGGCATTCACATGCGCTAACTCTTCTCGAAGCGTCACCGTGTTGATGTTCTGCTTGAGATTACTTCTAAAGAACTGCGACAAGTTTTGAATCAGTTCGCGTGCCTTGTCCGGATTGCGACGGATAACCGCACTGATGGTGTTCAAAGCATTAAACAAGAAATGCGGGTTAATCTGTGCTTGAAGCAGCTTAATTTCTGATTGTGTCAGCAAGGACTTCTGCTGTAAGTAGCCGCTAAACAAAATCTGGCTCGACAGCAGCTGCGCGATACCTTCTGCCATCGACATATTGATGGTGGAAAACAGCTTGTGCTTACGCTCGTAAAGCTTGATGGTTCCGACGACCTCATCGCCAGAACGCAAAGGAATAATGAGTGCTGAGCCCAGTTTGCAGTCGGGAGAAATAGAGCACTGATAGGGATTTTCGCTGCCATCGTGGTAGATAATTTTGTCCATCGCGATTGCGTCTTTGGTTGCTTGCGAGGAAATCACGGTATCTGGCAAGTGGTGGTCATCGCCAATGCTACAAAGGCGAGGATTTTTTCCTTATCACTAATGGCAACCGCACCCACACGCGTTTCTTCGTAAACGATGCGGGCGATTTTCCCCGCGTTTTGGCTGTTAAATCCGCTATGCAAAATGCCGACACATCGCTCTGCGATTTTGAGTGCCCGACGGGAAAAGGTCGCGGAGTATTTTTCGAAGATGGTTTTTTGATCCTGAAGGATGCTGACAAACAAGGCTGCACCAATGGAGTTGGCGATGATCATCGGGGCTGCAATGGCAGACACCAATGCATAAGCTTGGTCGAAGGGTTTAGCGACCAAGAGGATGATGAGCATCTGTGCCACTTCAGCAAACAAGGTGATACAGAAAACGACCGCCGGATTGAACAGGGCAGTAAGCTGATTTCTCCGCACAAAATAGACGTGAAGCAAGCCGCCAATCAGTCCTTCTGCCGTGGTAGAAATTGCGCAGGCGACGTCTGTAAACCCACCCAAAGAATAGCGGTGAAGTCCGCCCGTCAGTCCGACAAAAAAGCCGACGACAGGTCCGCCAAAGAGGCCGCCCATGACGGCACCAATGGCGCGGGTATTTGCAATGGCGTCGTTAAATTGCAGCCCAAAGTAGCTGCCTAATACGCAAAAGCCAGAGAAAAGGACATAACAAATAATGCGGTGGCTTAAACGGGACGAAATGTTCAGCAGCGGAAGAATAATGGGCGTTTTACTCAACATGTATGCGAGTACAAGGTAAACACACATCTGCTGAAGTAGGGAGATGACAAGTTCCATATCAGGCCTTACAGGGAGTTTTCGCTATTTTATTCTCGTCTGAGGTAGAAACAACAAGAGCCTGACAGTGCAGGCTCTTGTTCTTCGTCTTAATGATTCATTACGCTGTTTTGGTCACAACTTCTGGTTTTTCTTCGTCAGCCAGATCGTCTTCACCTTTGCCTTTTGAGGTCTTGATGACAAGACCCGTTACACCCAGTGCGAAGATGATGCCAGCAGCGGTTGAAATGTTCATTGGCAAGCCAAAGCCCAAGGTGCTGTTGTTCAGGATGAAGGTGACACACACGGTTGTCATAAACATCGCTGGCAGCGTGGTAATCCAGTGCAGTTTGTTGTGACGCAGCAGGTAAGCTGATGCAGTCCACAGCATCATTACAGCAGTCGCTTGGTTCGCGAAACCAAAGTAGCGCCAGATAATACCGAAATCGACTTGCGTCAGAATACCACCGACAACAAAGAGAGGGACGGCAACAATCAGACGGTTACGCAGCGTCTTTTGTTCCATGTTGAAGTATTCAGCCAAAATCAGGCGGCTAGAGCGGAACGCGGTATCACCGGACGTGATTGGCAGGATAACCACACCCAAGAAGGCGATAACGCCACCGAATACACCCAGCAAGCCAAACGACGCGCCGTATACAACGTTACCTGGGCCACCGTTAGCAACCGCAGTGTTCAATTCTTCCAGTGAGCCGAAGAAAGACAGAGCGATGGTACACCAAATCAGAGCGATGATACCTTCGCCGATCATTGCGCCATAGAACACGAAACGACCATTCTTTTCGTTTTCCATACAACGTGCCATCAGTGGAGACTGGGTTGCGTGGAAGCCAGAAATTGCGCCACATGCGATGGTGATAAACAGTGCAGGCCACAGCGGCATGTCGTCAGGGTTCATGTTGGTAAACATGTCCGAGATTTCGAAGCCACCCATCACAGTGTGTTCATCTGACAGGCCAATTGCTGTCATCAAGCCGACAGACATGAAAATCAGCAGTGCGCCAAAGAACGGGTAGAAACGGCCGATGATTTTGTCGACAGGAACGATAGTCGCCAGAATGTAGTACGCGAAAATGACGACAACCATGAAGGTCATGCTGACCGTCAGACTGGTTTGCTCGTTGATCAAGTTAGTGATCATGCCTGCTGGCGCAGAAACGAACACCACACCCACGAGAAGCAACAAGATAATGGCAAAGATGTTCATAAAATGTTTTGCGCCATTACCCAGGTAGCGACCTGTGATGCTAGGAACCGAAGCACCGCCATTGCGGATAGACAGCATGCCAGAGAAGTAGTCGTGAACCGCACCCGCGAAGATACAACCCACCACAATCCAAAGCATCGCTGCTGGGCCATACAGCGCCCCCATGATAGGACCAAAAATCGGGCCAACACCTGCGATGTTTAGCAACTGAACGAGGTAAACCTTTGGTGTCGACATTGGCACATAGTCAACGCCGTCGTTTTTAGTGTGAGCGGGGGTTTTGCGGTTTTCATTGATACCGAAGATTTTTTCTACAAAAGCTCCGTAAATGAAGTAGCCGCCGACAAGGGCTGCTACGCAGAAGAGGAACCACATCATGGCAATCGTCCTTATTGAGTTAATGCACTGTGGCTAATTTACGGGGTTTGAGGCAAGAGAGCAGTGGCTCAAAAGGTAAGTGGAAGAATAGCGTGGTAAACGGCAGCATCGCGGGCTAAGTGGCGAGGCCGAAAATAATGGTCCAAACACTCATCTGACCAATAGTGAGACATATGTACTATTTTTAATGAAGGAAAGTGTGTCTGCGTGATTTTCAGTGTGGCCTAGCGCAAGGAAACAGAGGGGAGCGCGGAATTTAGGTTAGCCATTTTTGACCTTGAGGTTGGGGATATGATTGCAGTTTCTCCTGACGGTGAACTTCGTGTTGTTAACGGGAACGATGTAGGATTTGCAGGTGATTTGATCATTGCCTTTCACGACGCCAGTTTTATGGCCTCTCCAGGAAGCACCGACTATCCGGGTTTGGGGAGTCGCGCCACTGCGTTCGTGATTGCAGACTATGGCCCACAGCCTGTGTTCTCCGCGATTGCTAATGACGGATTGGACGATGTGATGTCCCAGTCGTTTCCTAATTCAGGGATTGCCTCTGTGATTGGTCTTGCCAACTCTGGCATTCAAATCAGCAGAAAAAACGACGATGAAGACGACGAATCTCACGATGAGACGCGCGTGCCTCTCTCTGTCATTGAAGGGTGCTTGAACAGCGGTGTCGCCATGTCTGACATGGCAGGGTTCGACACCAAGGGTATTTTCGGCGAACTCTCTCCTTTCCAACTCGATCTCGTTGGTCGCATGTTCCCACTGGCTGAAATCATCGACCTCGATGACGGTGAGAATATCATTAGCGAAAACGCCATGATTGGCGATGAGGTAGGAATTAGAGCCGCAAAGGAGTTTGACGATGGGCACGGTGAAGTTACTTATTCTTTGAGCAAAGATGCGGGTGGTCTCTTTGCCATCGACCCAGAAACAGGCGTCGTCACAGTCGCAGGCAATTTAGACTATGAAACAGCGACGTCTTACGAAATAGAGGTCACGGCAACCTCGGAAGACAATCAAACCCAGACGAAAACCTTTACGATTTCACTGACCGACAGCTCTCCAGAAGAGGGAGACACAGACAATGCGGTGTCATCCATTTCGGCGATAAATGGGGTGCAAGGTGAAGTATCTGAGAGTATTACCAATGGCAGTTCCACGGGGCTGACTGTCAGTGCCATTGACGAAGATGGCGACTACATTACGTACGAACTGATTGATGACGCAGGCGGTACCTTTGAAATCGATAGTGAAACGGGTGAAGTCACGGTGGCAGACTCCTCACTGCTTGATTATGAAATCGCGCAATCACAAACCATAGTGGTACAAGCAACGTCGACGGATGGCAGCAGCACCACACAAACCTTTACGATTGATCTCACAGACGACAACACTGAATTCAGCATTTCCGCAGTAACAGATAATGACGCCAACCCCAATGTCGTACTGGAAAGTGCTGCAATCGGTACATCCGTTGGCGTCAACTTTGCTGCGTCGGATGGTGACCTTTCGGATACGATTAGCTATTCGCTCTCTGATGATGCTGGAGGTTTATTCCAAATCGATTCGACGACAGGTGAAGTCACGGTCGCAGCCGCATTGGATTATGAAACGGCAACCAGTCACAACATCACCGTTGTAGCAACATCTACGGACGGCACAACAACCAATCAAACCGTCACCATAAACATCACCGACGATACCTCCGAGTTTTCAGCCACAACCGTCACCGATACCGATGCTACCGCTAACAGCGTCTCTGAGAGTGCGGCAAACGGTGCGAGTGTGGGTATTGATTTTCACTCGGAAGACGGTGATGGCACGGACTCCATCACCTACACACTGACCGACGATGCAGGCGGGCTGTTTACGATTGATGCATCGACGGGAGAGGTTACGCTAAATGGTTCGCTAGATTATGAAACCGCGACTGACCATACCATTACTGTCAAAGCAACCTCGACCGATGGCAGTTCTTCTTCCCAAAATTTCACCATTCAAGTGGAAGATGACAAGACGGAATTCTCTGTGACCGCAGTGACGGATACTGACGGAACTGCCAATGTGATTTTGGAAACGGCGGCGATTGGTTCCACGGTAGGTGTTCAATTCACCGCGAGTGACAGCGATCTGTCCGATACCGTAACCTATTCACTGTCAGATGATGCGGGCGGGTTGTTTGCCATCAACCCAACGACAGGCGTTGTGACCGTTGCTGCCGCGTTAGATTACGAAACTGCGACCAGTCACGACATTACCGTTGAAGCCAAATCGACCGATGGCTCGACCACGTTTCAGACGGTCACCATCAATCTGACAGACAATACATCTGAGTTTTCAGCGACAGCGGTAACGGACTCAGATGCTAGCGCAAACAGCGTGTCCGAAAGTGCTACTATTGGTAGCTCCGTGGGCGTGACATTCCATTCTCAAGACGGCGATGGATCAGACTCGATAACCTACTCGTTAACCAACGATGCGGGTGGCCTGTTTGCCATCAATCCATCAACAGGGGAAGTGACGGTCAACGGCACTTTGGATTACGAGACCGCCACGTCACATGTTATTACCGTCTTAGCGACGTCAACGGACGGGAGCACCAGTACCCAAACGCTCACCATTGGTTTGACGGATGACACCAGCGAATACGCTGTTACGGCGGTGGTAGACACCGACTCTGGAGCAAATACGGTATCGGAAAACGCTGCTGTGGGTTCTCAGGTAGGAGTGACGCTAAGTGCCTCTGACAGTGATGCAACCGACACGGTGACTTATACGCTTATCGACAATGCAGGCGGTATGTTTGCGATTGATGCCAAAACCGGTGTGGTGACGGTCAATGGCAACCTTAACTATGAATCCGCGACTCAGCACACCATCGTTGTTCAAGCGAAATCTTCAGACGGCAGCACTAACAATCAATCCTTTGTGATAGACGTGACCAATGCGGATGCGTCGATGGGTGATACTGACAATAGCATTGGTGCCATTACAGACACAGATACCGACGTCGACCAAGTGTCAGACACGGCGAGTATTGGCGACACCGTTGGCATTGACGCGTCCGCTATTGATGCAGACGGCGACAACATTGTTTATAGCCTCTCTGATGATGCGAGTGGTCTGTTCACGATCAATAGCTCAACGGGTGTGGTGACGATAGCTGCGGATGTGAGCACGTTAACCGATACCACGCAAACCATTACTATAGTGGCGACTTCAAGCGATGGCTCCAGCAGCACAAAAGATTTTGATATCGACATCATTGATGGAGGTATTGGCGAGCTTTCCGATGCGGATTCGATGCAAAACCTTGTTGGTGATGCGAGCAATGGATATACCTATCTTCAAGCGCAAGCCGTTGATGGAGATGGAGACAGCGTTACCTATAGCCTGACAAATGACTACGGTGGCGCTTTCAGCATTAATGCATCAACGGGGCAAGTCTATGTGGCAAATCATTCATTGCTTAACGCCTCGACAAATCCTCAAGTGACCATTGAAGTCAAAGCCACATCCGGAGATGGTACGCACGTCTCTAAGGAATACACCATAGACGTGACGTCCGAAACGGTTGGTTCAAACATCTCAAATATCACGGACAGCAATGGAGGTTCCAACTCCGTCAGTGAAAGTGCTGCAAACGGGACAGCTGTGAATCTCACGGCGGCCGCAACACCAGGGGGCATATCTAATTGGATTGATAATACGTATGTTGCTTGGCACGGCCACATGGGTAATACCATTCAAGGCTTGCATGTTGGTGGTATACCGTCTGGAGCAACGGTGAAGTTCTATGTGGGAAACACTGTGGTTCACACAGTTACCACTAATGGTGATTACAAGGTGTACGGTACCAACTCAAGTGGTACAGACAACATTCCAAACGGAAGTGATGTATGGGCAACGGTTACATACAATGGCATGACGTCCAATGTTGCCAAGGGCTATCACTTCCAAGACCCTTGGAATAACTACCAGATCTCTAAATCCACGACACAGGACAGCGTGACCTATTCATTGACGGATGATCACAACGGTGCTTTTCAAATTAACTCAAGCACGGGTGTTGTGACAGTCAGAGATAATTCCAAACTCGATTTTGAAACTGACCCGAATCCAACGGTGACAGTGAGAGCCGTTTCAAGTGGCGGTTCGGTGTCCATTAAGACGTTCGGTATCACTCTAACTGATGATTTCTCTGCTGTTGCAGATACCTACTCTGCGACAGAAGAGGGAACGCTCACCGTAAATGCGAGCTCGGGTCTGTTGTCCAATGATACTGGCGATACCAACAACGCCATTGAGATTGCGACGGACAACAGTGGTAGCGATGCATCTACTGTGTCTGCTGCGGTGACATTGACAACAACGTTAGGGGGAACGGTCACGGTGAATCCTGACGGCTCATTTACCTACACCGCACCACTGTTGGACCATACGTCATCATCAAGCATCGAGGATAGCTTCTACTACCGCGTAGGCGACGGCAGTTGGACTAAGGTGGCGTTGAATGTCGACGATATGGACATTACTGCCAATGATGACAGTGACAGTGTGGGCGAGCTAGGAACCATTTACGGCAACGTCATCTCAGACAGTGGCGGCACAGACTCGGCCGCTTCCGATGCTAAAGTCACCTCCGTTCTCTATGACGGGACTACCTATTTCATTTCCGGTGCGACAACGATAACAGCAACGCACGGGACACTGACGATAAACCCTGAAGGGAGCTACTCCTTTGTCTCTTCAGTGTCGGGCTCTGGTCCTTACAGCGATGAGCTATTTACATACACCTTAGGGGATGATGACGGAGACTCTGATACTGCGGTGCTAACCATCGCCCATGACCTTTCGATGACTGCTGTCGCCGATGTCGTGTCTGTTTACGAATCCAGTTTGGCGTACGGGTCAGAGGTCGGTGCTGATCTCCACTATCGTGTAGGCAATGTGCTTGATAACGATCTTGGTATCACCGGTGATGCCGAAGTCACATCGGTCGAGTGGAACGGTACCACTTACAATCCAAACGGTTCAGGTGTCATTGTTATTCCTACAGACCACGGCGAATTTACGCTATACACGGAAAACTATGGCGTGCACCGCGCTGGCGAATTTCAGTTTCATCTCACAACAGCCAGTGATGGCAGCAATGAAACAGAGGTCTTCACCTACAACGTTTCAAACTCATCAGAATCAGTAAGCTCAACCGTCACCGTGAGCATCGTGGATGACCCTATCATCTCTTTTGCGGGCATGGGCTCTGACGACAGTTTTACCGGGACTTCTGCAGACGAAACCATTTTTGGTGGCGGCGGCGCAGATACACTCGATGGCGGCCTTGGAAACGACCTGATAGTTGGCGGCGCGGGTGGAGACACTCTCACTGGCGGCAGTGGCTCAGACACCTTTAAGTTTCTGCATGCAGACGTGGAAGGCACGACTGGCGTTACGATTGACCACATTGCCGACTTTGATTTGCAGAGCGATGTGCTCGATTTATCGGACTTATTGCAGGATGAGAGCGATGGTACGTTAGATGACTACCTGTCAGTGCTTGATGATGGTTCGGGACACGCGGTTATCAGTATCTCAAGCCATGGTGATGGTTCAGTCGACCAGCAAATCGTGTTTGATAACTTATCAGTTTCTGACATGGCGGCCGCTTACTCGATTGATACATCGGGGAAAACAGATGGTGAAGTGAGCTCGCTCGTCTTGGTGAATATGATGCTTCAAGCTCAATTGACCATCGACCACTAACTCACGTCCATAATAAAAACGGGGCTACTTAGCCCCGTTTTGTTTACATACTCATTCCCATGCCAGCGTTGGCTTTTTTACCAACATTGTAGAACCAGAAGGAAAGGGGAATGAAAATCAGATTCATGATGGTGGTGAAGTTCATACCAAAGCCATCCTGAATGAGCGGTCTTAAGGACGAGTCGTTGACGGCGAATCCCAACGCATGGAAGACAACATCAATGCACAACCCTGTCATGAGAATAGCCACGAACAGGAGTCCAACCATCCATTTTGCAGGGCGATGACCATAGTACTTTTGATAAACCCGCATCATCGGAATCGTCAGCACGTCAGCCAGGATAAAGCCAATCACACCGCCAAACGAGATTCCGCCATGCCAAAGTGCTGCTGCGAGCAATAAGTTACCTACCGAGCAGACGTAGGCAATCATGGCGACGAATATCCCGATAATCACATCGAGGAAAGAGTGCAGCCAAATAGGAAGGTTAGCGTCACTGCTGATGAACAATGCGCGCCAGCCATCCAGTGGAACGACGGCAATCAAAAGCGAAGACACCACGACACCAATCAAGATTTCTTTGCCAATCATGGCTAAATCCATATGGAAAAAGCTGGCAGCTTTGGTGATTTTTGCCATGGATGAACCCGTGTCAGAGTTCTCCATATGCATATGTTCGTGATCATGATGGCTCATGCTTCCCATGTCTTTGCCACCCATATCCATTCCGCAGTCACTCATGCTGCTTTCAGGGTGCGTACCTTCTTGCGCATGGTTGTGGTCGTGACCTTCATGGTGCATGTGTTGATGACTTTCATGATGCATCTCGCCCATATCCATGCCGCAATCTGCATGATTTTCATCGTGCGTCATGTGCATATGGTCGTGATGAGCCATGTCTCCCATATCCATGCCACAGTCGTGCGTTGCAGCGGGCGCATTTTCTGACGCCAGTTTTTCCCTGAGTTCGTCTTCCACATCTTTAGGGAAGAATTGGCTAAACAGGACGGCGACGAAGATGATCAGAAGAATGCCACCTAATATTTCTCCCCAAAGAAACGTCCAACCGAGCAGAGCAACCAATACGATAAACATTTCGAGTATCAGGTTGGTACTCGACACTAAAAACGCCATCGCATTAGCAATAGTGGCTTTTTTAATCAGCAAAGTGTGGGAAAGGGATGCGGCTGCATAAGAGCACGATGAAGACACAACACCAAGCATGGTGGTGATGGAAAGACTTCTTACGTTGGTGTGTCCAAGGTTGGATGACACGGTGTCGACAGGAAGCAAGTTACGAATGAAAGATGAAAGCATCAAACCAAACGCAAGCGGCCAATAGATTTGCCAAACCATGTTAAAGAAAACATCGAAAATATGAAGTATGAAATTACTGTTCTCGCCACCCATATCTGCTACCTACCCTAGTGAGATGGGAGCTTTACCATGCACACTTAGAGGAGAGAGTCGGGCAAGTTTGTGCTCCTGTTCAGAGGGAGGAGTGACTGACGCTGTTGTTATGATGGTTCCTGTTCATGGAAACAATGGAGCGACTAGATCAATAGAGCGTCAGTCAAACTTGCTTATTCCTGTGCCTCTAAGAAGCGTGGAAATAAAGCTATCTTATTAAAATCGCTGTCATCGTATTTCCAGAGAAATACTGGACAGCAGCGAGAAACTTGAAAGATAAGTTCTCACTGACCGAAAACTATTCTTCGTCGTCATCAGGTCCCATCACGATCGTGACAGGGCCGTAATAGTGATGGTGATGATGGGTGGTGCGGTGGTGGTGATGAGTGCCTTTGTGCGCGTTTACGCCGCCGTGTAAATGATGCCCATGACTTGGCTCGTGCTCGCGGTAATCCATATGATCTTTGTTATGTTTGTGCTCTACGCCTTCGCCATAAGCATGTTCCATCGTTTCATGAGTAGACACTTTGGTTTTTTGCTGTGCCATAATGGCCTCCTGCTAGTGCTAGCTGTTTGTTTACAAGGATTTATTACCTAACTTGATTTCATTGTAACGCCGAAAAAACGCGGTAAAGCAGTGGGAAAACTGAAACATAAGTTCTCGGTGGCGTTCGATATTCTTCGCTTTCCTTCAGGGGCAATAGCCGATAACAATGTTCGCGGGAGGCGAGTGTTATTAAGGCGTAGTCCTCTAGTGGAATTGCGTTATTCAATGGATTTAGACACCACCAAGTCTGGCACTAAACCCTTTTTGTGGTGGTTTGATTGCGTTTCAATGCTGAGATAGGGAATTAAATTTTAGGGATTCATGATATGGCTCAATGTGGACTTCTGTGAGCATCGGCACCAATCTTTCTATGATGTCTTCCTGTTGAAACTATTAGCGTTACACTGAATAAAAACAAACAGGAGGGAAACGTTTGTCATTGCCTAGTAAAACAAAAACCAGCTTCTATCGTCGACTGCTCGTCGCGTATTTGATTGAGCAAGGCTTCAATACCGTGCCGGCCATTATGAAAGAAACGGGTATGCCAAGGCGCACCGCGCAAGACACCATTGATGCGCTCGGAGAGTTGGATGTCGACGTGCATTTTGTCGGAGCCAACAAAAATGGTGGCTACGAAATTTCGAGTTGGGGCGCGATCAACAAATCCTGGGTGAAGAAAAATCTCTCTTCCATCAAAGAAACGTTGAACTACCCCGTCGAAACGCCTTAGAAATCGTCCCAATCGTTATTTGGCTCAACCTTCTTTGGTGGCTCAGGATGACTGACCAGCCCTAAAGGCGATCTTGGCGTTACGTCTTTTGTTGAAAAGAAAGACAGCAGCGACAACATGTATTTTGATTGAGATGCCATGGTGGCACTCGCCGTGGCAGTTTGCTCAACCATGGTGGCGTTTTGCTGCGTCATCACATCCATCTGGTTTACGGCTTTGTTGACCTGTTGAATGCCAAGTGCTTGTTCACTTGCGTTTTCAGAGAGGATGAAGATGATGTCATTCACATCGCTGACGGCCTTTTGAATGTCACCCAGTGTATCGCCAGAGCGGTTAATCAGCTCAGAGCCCATTTCCACTTTAGCGACACTATCTTCAATCAACACTTTGATTTCTTTTGCCGCCGTGGCACAGCGTTGTGCCAACGAGCGGACTTCACCTGCAACCACTGCAAACCCGCGTCCTTGATCGCCGGCGCGTGCTGCCTCGACTGAGGCGTTCAGTGCGAGAAGGTTGGTCTGGAAGGCGAGCACATCAATAACGCTGATGATTTCTGAAATCTTGCGGCTGGATTGGTTGATGTCTTCCATGGCTTTAACTGCAGAAGAGACGACTTTTCCGCCTTCTTTCGCTTTCTCATCCGCGCTCTGCGCCAGTTCACAGGCGCGGGTTGCAGAGTTTGAGCTGTCAGAGAGCGTTTTTGTCATCTGCTCCATGCTTGCCGCTGTCTCTTCCAAGCTTGAAGATTGTTCTTCGGTGCGCTTACTTAAATCTTGGTTTGCTGCGGCTATTTCTTCCGCACCTGTGGTCACACCGGAAGCCGACTGGCGCATATCGACAACGACCTGATCGAGTTTTCTGATCGTATCATTGGCGTCTGATTGCAGTTTGGCGAATGTGCCTCGTACTCTCCCTCAATTTCGACATCGAGTTTGCCGTGAGAAAGTGCGTCGAATACGTTTACCGTTTCAGACAAAGCGTTATGCAGCACGTCCATCAACTCATTAAGACCATCAGCAACATAGAGGAAGAATCCTTCTTTTTCCTCCGTGCGGATGCGAGACGTCAACTGACCACCTTTGGCCTGATCAATCATGGCTTTGATTTCGCGCTCAGAGACTTTCTGGTTGGTTTTGTCTTGCCACTCGACAACCGTACCTATGCGCTCTTTGGCCTCGTTTAATACAGGCACCACAGTGATGATGAAATTTAGATTGCCGAGTTCAAGTTCCTCGACGTGTGAATGGGTCATTTCATTGAGCGCAAGTTTCTGTAAGAAGGTAGATGTCTTGAACATAGTCAGGGATGAGCCGACTAATGCCTTTGCCTCAAAGTTCTCTATTTCATCAGCCAAGATTTGCGCACGACGTTTAAAGAGGTGAGATGCAGCATTGTTCACGTAAACAATGTTGTGGTCGTTATCCGCCATCATGACGCTGGTTTTTACGTTGTCTAGCGCTTGCTTGATTTGGGTTAGACGAATGGCGAGTTCGCGCTCTTCTTCATACTTGGTTTTCAGATCGCCAAGAATCCAAACAGCGAACGACAGAGCAACAATGACGGCAATAGAGGACGTCAGCAATAGCCAATAAAACTGGTTGTACTGTCGTTCAATACGCTCTTCAATGATGGTTTTTACCCAAGGGAGAGATTCGGCAACCAATGCGCGTACTCTTGAAATGGCTTCGGTGCCATCATCCCAAATTTGGTCAGAAGACAATTCAGTTTGCCCGCTAGAAAGAAACGACAGCATTTCTCGGGAGAACAATTGAATAGAGCTTTGCGCCTCAGTGGCATAACTTCGAAGGGCTTGGTCCATGCGTTGGTCGGCGAGAAATACCTGTTTGAGTTGATACGATACTTCTGACATACCAATCCCAGCGGCCACTTTTGTCAGACTATTTAACTGCTTGTTAGAGACCTCTTCGCCAGATTCTAATTTGGCTAAAATGCCAGAGCCTTTACCGCGAGTAATACCGATGAGCTCTTGTTGTTGTAGCGCGAAATTGGTTGATAAATTAATGAGGTAGGCACTGGTGGCTTCAGAATCAAACGACAACCCCGACTTGTCTGAAAGGCTAGTTAAGAGTTGGCGCAGGTTCTGAATGGCGTCCGTGTAGCGTTGGAAGACTTCGTCTGGTGTGCCAACAAACTCTGTGCTTTTTAGGTTTTCCCATTGGACGCGAACAATGTTGACTTCATTGATGATGTCGACATTGCTTTTGATGTCGCTGGAGTTTGCGAGTGAAAACAGGGCGGATAGCTTTTCGTCAACGTTACGCTGCGCATTTCGAATGTCGGGAAGCACGCTTTCATCGCCATTGAGATAACGATTGGTATTGCCGCGCACTTGTTGAATAGGGGTGATTAGCTCATAGACAGGCCAAATAAGCTGCAGGCCACTGAGCTCTCGCTCGTGTCCACGAATAGATGAGATGTGCTGAAGTACCGCCGCAGCGATGAGGTACGAGATAGCGACCACAAGCAAAGAGACAACAATACCAATTTTGGCTTTCACACTAAGTTGGGTGATGAAACGTTTACTGAAGTTAGCCATAACATTCCCTAAATCTCACCGCAGCAAAAAACAAACTGCGAAACGACGTACTGATTGCTATTGATTTATCGAGACAAGTGTCTACTTACTAATAAAAAATAGCACAGGGAATGTGAAGTTGATCGTGTCAGGTATTTATTAAGAACTGATGGCTCAACGTTGGGGTTGATGAGAGACGTAAAACGGCGAAAAAAGGAAAAACAAACGCCCAAGCTAGGGCGTTATTTGATATGGATATTGTTGCTTGTAGATGCCAAATTAACGTTATTAATCAACATCTCGCGCGTCTAACCTGCAGTAATCGTCGTTAGATTAAATGCGCTCAGCCAGATATGCGTCGTAATCTGGCACTTCAATCTCAACTTCTTGCGACATATTTGGCGACGTTATGAGGTAGCCAGCAGATGCACGGTTAATGGCGACTGGGATGTTCCAAACTGCTGCGATACGAAGCAGGGCTTTTACATCTGGGTCATGAGGTACTGCACTTAATGGATCCCAGAAGAAGATCAGAACATCAATTTTCTTCTCGCAGATCATTGCGCCGAGTTGTTGGTCGCCGCCCATTGGACCGCTCATCAAAGAGGTAATTGTCAGTCCGGTTTCTTTACTCAGTAGACTTCCCGTTGTGCCGGTAGCAAAAAGTGAATGTTGAGCCAGAGCTTCCTTGTTTTCTTTCACCCAACGAACGAGCTCAGACTTACAGTGGTCGTGAGCAACAAGGGCGATTTGTTTGCGTGAATCTACTTTTCGAGTGGTGGACTTCATTCTTAACTTCTTTATTTATAGAGAAAACAGAAAGCACATTCTGAAGGAAGTGAGCGGCTATCTGCGACAACTTAGGACTAAATTCCCGACAGGGATCTGCTATTCATACCGTGACGCATATGCATCGATTGTGACATGTCTGTTTTCGTTAATCACCCATGGATAGCTGATACTCGTGACAGAAAGCACTAATTATCCGAGTAAGCGAGGTATTTTTGTTCTTTATTGCCACTTTCAAGCCAATTGAGGATGAAGTGGGCGACGTACTCTGGTTGGTTCAGATCTAACACTTCTACATCACGTCGTTTGCCGCCAGACTCAAATGTCTCGTCGCACGCAATGGCGATGATGTTTTCATCCTCGATGTGCAGAAGGGATTTTCCATAGCTTGGACGGTGCACTTCAATTTTTGTCAGCGTCGCGTCGCGGAATCCTTCAACAATCACGAGGTCGAGGCGTGAGTGGTCCAGTTGTGCCAAGCACTCTTTCAGTTCGGGCTCTCTTTCTTCGGCGTCGTGGTACTCAAAAAACAACATGTGGCGTTTGGCGGTTGCCAGCAAAAGTTGATCACTGCCCGCATAGCGGAGACGGTAGCTGTCCTTTTTCGGTGGATCTGGTTCTATGGTGTGATGCTATGTTTTAACACGCCAATACGAAGGCCTTGGTTCTTCAAATGCGGGATAACTTGTTCTAGTAGCGTGGTTTTCCCTGAGCCACTGAATCCGGCAAAGCCGATAACCGGAGTTAACTTGTTGGATTCCATAATCTTCGTTGCCCTAAATGAAATGTGTCATTCTAAAAAGTGATAAGGTCCAAAATAAATCAGTGCGCGTACAAGATTAAGACGTGCACGATGGCAAAGAGGCACTACAGTTAGTCTTAGTTAATCGTTGTTCTCTAAAATACACACCAATACGGGCCTGGCTGGGCAAGTATTCCATGCACACAAAGTTCTTATGGATAAGCGATTGTGAGCATGAGTTGGCTAGAAGCAGACTCGATTAATGCAGATACACCTGATTATCACGGAGCGATAATATGTGGGTTACACTCGATTTTGAAGCTTCAGGCCTCACTGAAGCTTCATATCCGATTGAAGTTGGTTACAGTCTTCCTGATGGGTCAAGCGTGAGCTTGCTAATCAACCCCGAATCTTCCTCTGAAAATTGGCAATACTGGGATGAATACGCCGAGAACGAAATTCACGGTTTGAGCGAGGTGAAATCATCTCAAACGGTATGTCAGTGTTTGATGTGTGTACGCATCTTAACAGCACCTTGTGTTTTTATGATGATGTTATTTGTGACAGTCAGTGGGATTTGTTCTGGCTGGGACGTTTGTACAAAGCCGCACACATGAGACCAACCTTTACGTTGACAGAAGTAGGTCATTGGCTTCAACGCATCGAAGGTGTTCAAAAGTCAGACTTCATTTCAGCATTGGATGCACTTGGCCCTGCGCCTCACCGAGCAGAAGCCGACGCCAAGTATATTCGAGATGCACTGTCTAAGCTTTTGAATCGGCAAAGCTGTTCTTAATGTGAACGCGTGAGTTACCATGGGCGTTGGGTCTCTCACGCAGTTCTTATCATGACAAAAAACACACCTATTCACTTCGCAACCTTTAATGTCTCTTTGTCCGCTGATGTGCCGGGACAGATACGCAGTGAACTAGAAAGCAATAGTAAGAGAATTCAAAAACTCGCGGCCACCATCCAGTCGTGTCGTCCTGATGTTCTGCTGTTATGCGAGTTCGACCATCCTGGCAAAGGCGGGGATGATGGCTCGTTGGCACTGTTTTGCGAAAGATATTTAGAAGTGGGGCAGTTTGGTCAGGACCCTGTGTATTATCCTCACCGCTATCTTCCGCCTACCAATACAGGTTTACCCGTTTTTTCCTCAGATGATGCCTCTCAATCACCAGAAAAAGCGCAGGGGTTTGGAAGATGGCACGGACAATACGGTTTTGTTGTTTTGAGCCGATTTCCTCTGCTGGTGGATGAGGTCAAAACGTGGCAGCACTTTCTTTGGAAAGACTTACCAAACAATGCAATCCCCAAAGGCTATTACTCTGATGACGTTTTAGAACATCGGAGAGTGTCGTCTAAGAACCATATTGCACTTCCCATTGATATCCACGGACACGTTGTCACACTGGTCGCTTGCCACCCAACGCCACCTGTTTTTGATGGACCAGAGAAGCGCAACTATCGACGTAACGCTGATGAATTGAAGTTGCTAGAGGCTATCATCAGCAACGAAGCTTACTTGGTTGACGATGAAGGAAAAGCTGGTGGTGTTACCGAGGATATGCCGTTTGTCATAATGGGCGATCTTAATGCTGACAGCGTAAACGGTGATGGTGACAAAGAAGCCATAGCGTCTTTGCTCAATCATGAAAGAACAGAAAAATCGGTTCGACCTTGCAGCAACGGGGCAGTGGAGTACCTTTCGCATGGAGAAGGCGAAAATAAAGCCCTTGCCACACATAACCGAGGTTTACGACTCGATTATGTGTTGCCATCAACAGACTTTAACATACTGAATCAAGGTGTTTTCTGGCCAAGTCGCCAAGAGCCTTTGCACAGTTTGATCACGGACAGCCGAGGCCGATTGTCATTCGATGCGCCGTCAGATCATCGCCTAGTATGGCTAGATGTGACGTTGAACTAAGCGTGGTTTAGTTTAGCCATCAAGCTTTTTGGTGGCTGTTTTCCCGATGAAATACCCAGCAAAGAACACCGCAACGAAGATGAGAGTTGCTGCGCCATAAGCCGCTGCATCAGGCAGTCCCAATCCAAAGCCAAATCCGAAACTCAGCCCCAGAAACGCTTCCTTTAGCCATTGCGATGCAGGCGCGTTTACGCTCATGCCAATGGCAGCAATGAAGGCTAGTAAGGCAAGAAGACCAATCTTAAGACCAATAAGGGTTGAACGCTGCATATACGGCTCCTGAAAAATATCGGAGCCAGTATATGGGATAGGCGATGAAAAGTGATAGCGCGTTAGCGCCTCACTTGATGGCATGCGTGATAAATCGACGGATCTCGTCATTGTCTTGTGGTGCGTTGAAAGAAGGCGTGATTTTCTGCGGTGGAATGAAAATGCCTTTTTCTACCAATCGGTTGATTTGTGGCAAGTGCATCAGCGCGGTCTTTCCACACAGCAAATTCAAGAAACCTTCTTCTTGCTCGTAGGCATTTAGCACTTCATGAAAGCCTTTGAGATAGAGGTAATCTTTGGTGAAACCGCCACCTCGGTAAACGCGTGCGGTAATGGTGAAAGCAAGGTTTCGCTCCACGCCGTACTGTTCTTTTAGCATCATGAAGGTGGTGCGGAATGACTTGTCTTTAATCATCGACTCAACGGCTAATACCCTCAGTGCCAATATCTTGAGACGTTTAATCGTCAGATGACCCGCAAGGTATTCACTGAGGATTGCCATGCCTTCTTGGGTCATGGTGTTAACAGGACAACCCAGAGATAGGATTTTTAGTGGTTGAGCGCGAGCATTTAACGTGGTGACTAGGTGAACGCCAAGTTCGTGATGCGCGAGGGCGTTCGCTTCGACCAAGGGCACGATCGCGGATGAGTTGATTTTTACTGACGTGCCGGATACCAGCGCATTGGCGATCATGTTGTCATCAATGATTAACTGGTAGTCATAGCCTTCTTTTTTGGCGAAGGCTTCCATCATCTGTTGGATGCCAGTCGCGTCGACAAAGGCACTGTCTTCATCATCTGTGTCTGGAAGGTGAAGAATAAACGTGGCGTTACGAATATCCTTCTCACTCGGCTCGCCAAAGTAGCGTAGTGAGTTATATAGAAACTCATTACTGCCAATGGTTTGAAGCTGATCGACCTTATCAGCGTAAGAAACGATGACATCCTCGTAGATGGTTTGAAGATCGGGATCTTCCACTTTTTCTACAGGGAGGTTGAATAGTTGTCGTTTGAGTTGAAAGGCGTTGGCTACAGATTCTTTGTAGGTGAAAGTGGGCTCAAACGAATAGTGGCGGTCAAAAAAATTCGCCTTTTGTTCTTTGTAATTAAGAGGGCTAACCGCGGAGAGAATTTCAATGCCATTAACCAGTGAGAATAGCGCATCATCCAATTTCGCTGCGTAGCGAAGATCTGTGCGTGGGGGAAAAGCCAAACATCCTGTACTCAAAATCACATCCCTCAATCGCACCCCGACAAGCCATCTTGTCACATCCTTGGGTACAACAACGTTCTGAGTATGCTTTGGTTTTGTGATTCCCACAACAAAAATAAGTGCTTTGATTTGTCGGGGAATAATCGGAGACTTTGAGGAGAATATTAGCCAGCGACATCACTACGCTGGCTTTTTACTAGTAGGGCTGATTTAGGTGCTGTGGCTTAAAGGCACTGAGCTAATTGGCCTTTCTTTGTTGATGCAAGCACGCAACCACGCTCGCTGTCAGAAGCGGCTTTACATTGGCTCATCAACTCATTGGCAGCGGGTGCTAGCGCCCCAAGGACTTTTTGCGCATGGCTGACCACTTTGTTGCACTGGCTTACAGGGATGGGGTCGTAATCGGAGCAAGCTGAGAGCGTTAAAACGGTAACAGCGAGTAGGGTGAGTCGCATGGTGTCTTCCTCAATTTAACGATGGTCTTTCGCTAAGGGTAGGAGAGAATTCTCAACTCTGCGACAAAACTAAGGGTGCGAAACGCACCCTTAAATATCAGATTCAATCTCCAATAAACCCGCCGGTTTGATGCTGCCAGAGCTGGGCGTAGATGCCTCCGCTAGCAATTAGCTCTTGGTGTGTGCCTTCTTCGGCTATCTCACCTTTGTCCAAGACAATCAAACGGTCCATGGCTGCGATAGTGGACAGTCGGTGTGCAATGGCGATAACAGTTTTGCCTTCCATCAGTTGGTACAGGCTTTCCTGAATCGCAGCTTCGACTTCTGAATCGAGTGCCGATGTCGCTTCATCAAGGATCAAAATTGGCGCATCTTTTAGTAGCACACGCGTGATTGCCACACGCTGGCGTTGACCTCCTGACAGCTTCACACCACGTTCACCGACTTGAGAATCGTAACCATGATTCCCATGTGGGTCATTGAGCGTTTCGATAAAGTCGTGCGCTTGTGCTTTTTTACTCGCGTCCAGCATTTCCTCCTCTGTGGCATCTGGTCTGCCGTAGAGGATGTTCTCGCGAATCGAGCGGTGAAGGAGCGAGGTATCTTGCGTCACCATACCTATATTGGCACGGAGCGAGTCTTGAGTAACTTCGGAAATGTTTTGTCCGTCTATGCGAATTTCGCCACCTTCAACATCGTGAAAACGCATCAGCAAGTTCACCATGGTTGATTTGCCCGCACCAGAGCGTCCGACCAAACCCACTTTTTCGCCGGGCTTGATGCGAAGGTTGAGCTTCTCGATGACGCCTTTGCTTTCACCGTAATGGAAGGTGACGTCGTTAAAGGCAATTTCACCTTTTGGTACATCAAGCATTGGTGCGTTTGTTTTGTCTGTCACCTCGACGGGTTTAGACAGCGTCCCCATACCGTCAACGACGGTACCGATGTTCTCAAACAGTGAGCCTATCTCCCACATGATCCATTTGGACATGCCATTAATCCGCAGAGCAAGACTGACAGCTATTGCAATTGCACCTATGGTGATTTTGGCGTCCAGCCACAACCAAATTGAGATCGCACTGATGGCAAATACAAGGGCGTAGTTGATGATCTCAACGGCGATGTTGAAACCTGTCGCCAAACGCATTTGTCGGTACACAGTATCCATGAAGCTTTCCATGCCTTCTTCTGCATAGGCAGTTTCACGCTCTGTGTGTGAGAACAGTTTTACTGTCGCGATGTTGGTGTAACTGTCGACGATACGCCCAGTCATCAGTGAACGCGCATCGGCTTGCTCCGTAGAAACCGCTTTTAGTTTTGGCACGAAGTAAATCTGAATACCTATGTACGCAAGCAACCAAACCAGCAGCGGAAGCATCAAGCGGATGTCGGCTTGACCGACCACAAACAGCATGCTGAAGAAGTACACCGAGATATAAACGGCCACATCCAACAGTTTCATCACTGTTTCCCGCACTGAGAGTGCAGTTTGCATGACTTTTGTTGCTATGCGTCCAGCAAAATCATTCTGATAGAAGCCAATGCTTTGCTTGAGTAGGTAACGGTGTGCCAACCAGCGGATCGACATCGGGTAGTTACCCAGAAGTGACTGGTGAAGCACAAGCGAGTGCAGCGAAACAAGCAAAGGCATACCGAGTATCAGCGCACCCATCCAGAAAAGGGTGTGGCCTTCATTTGCTAGAAAGGTGCTTTTCTCTTGGCTGGAAAGCCAATCAACGAGCTGACCTAAAAAGCCAAACAGCGTGACTTCTGCAACGGCGATCATGGCCGTTAACAACGACATAAGAATCAGCGGTTTTTCGAAGCCTTTAGTGTAATGGCGACAAAAAGCCAGCAGTGAATTTGGCGGCTGAGCAGGGTCTGCTTGCGGGAATGCCAATGTGATCCGCTCGAAGAGTCTGTAAATCATGCAGAGTCGGTCTCGAAAGTGTGTAGGGAAAAGTGGTCATTAAGAGGTCATATCATACGCCCTCAAGCACAAAATAACAGGGCGTTTATGAAGCAATTAGAAAAGAAAAACCGGCCCAAAAGGCCGGTTTGATGATAATTTAACGCATTGATTTAGCGGTTGTTAGCCACACACTTTGGTCCAGCTGCCATCGCTACCTGGTACAGACGCTGTCCACCAGTTTGCTTGGTAGATAGAGCCTTCGTGTACCACTTTATCACCAGTGTTCGCGTGGCTTGGGTTACCTGCCCAGTCTTTCTGAGGAAGGTCTGGGTAAACCGCGAGGCCAGTCGTGTCACACGTACCTGGGTCACCACCGCCACCGTTGCCGCCACTGCTCAGGTCTGCTAGAGGCAGATCACTGTATTCGAACGCAAACGCATACTCGACGCCGTTGATGTTAACCGTGTAGTTAGCAGGACCAGAGATTGGCAGGTAGTAAACCATATCCAGCTCATAGGTCGCGCCAGCAGGCAGTGACTTCCAACCTGGTAGCGAGAAGGATACGCGGTGCATAGTGCCTTCGAGACCACCAATGTTGTTCGCTTTCGTATGACCAGACGCAATCACGCTCAAGCCACCACCAGATTGATCTTTCGCGTTGTCAGGTGCTGACGTTGGAATATCAAACTGGAACTCAGTACCGCCTGGCAGGTCGGTACCAGTGTTGTTTGTAAAGGTGATTTTCGGGTTGATTGGGTAGTTCTGATCGCCCACTTTGAAACCGCCTACAGAGACTGCAATATCTACTGCTTCCGTTGGCATAGCCGTTTCAGACAACTTGTTGCCGTATGGCGTAGCGGCTGCGAACTTGTCGTAGATCGCTTTCGTCATACTGTTACCCATGTGGAACTCACCGTTGCCGGTTGCACAGGCATTTTCGGTTTCATCAATGGTGCTGGTGCGGTTACCGTTCGCGTCAAAGACGTAACAGTTATAGTCACCCGCCAGTTCCCAGAACATGATGCCGCCGATACCTTTGTCAATGACGTAATCAGACTTCACAGACACAGACGCAACATCTTCAGTCGACAGGAACACGCCCTTATCTGCATTCCACAGCCAAGGAGCAACAGCGACTGCGTCATAGTTACGCTCATAGGTGCCAGTCAGTACATCGGTAGGATCCGTTGCTGGGTCTAGGTTGTACGCTGCGGTGTAAGTACCGTAGATACCTTTCTCAAGGTTCTTCGCGTGCCACATTGGGTTAGAGCCTGCGCCCATTTCTTCACCACGGGCGTTCTTGTCATGCCACATGTTGTCGATACCCAGAGCACCGTTACCACAGTTGTTCTTCTCACCTTCACCTGTGCCAGGTGCACACTCGGATTGGTTAGGCAGTGCTGCTTTACCCCACAGACCATTGTCACCGCCGGTCACGCCTTGCCAACCACGGGTGTAGTAAGGAACACCGATGTTAATGCGACCTGCTGGCATTGAACCGCGGAAGTAGTGGTATGCCCAGTCAGTATTCAGGTAGCCGATACCACCATATTGGCTGGTGCCGTAAACATTCCAAGCTGCCAGCTCTGAATCCAGACCTGTATCAAACAGTGCAGCGTTATGGCCAACGTGGTCATTCCATGCACCGTGCAAGTCGTAAGACATGATGTTTACGTAATCGAGGTATTTAGTTACGTCGAACGTTTCCATACCACGCAGCAGGTAGCCTGAAGACGGTGCAGCAATAGTCAGCATGTAGTGAATGCCATCTTGCTCAGAAGCACGGTCAACTTTTTCACGCAGTACTTTCATCAGCTCTTGGTAAGAAGCCCACAAGTAAGCACGGCGAGGTTCCATGAAGTCTTTATCGTCTGGGTTACCCGCACCCGCCATTGAGGTTGGGTATTCGTAGTCGATATCCAAACCATCGAACTTGTACTGGCGCATCATTTCAACCGCAGAGTCTGCAAACTTCTGGATACCAGCATGGTTGATTGAACCGTCAGCATTGGTCGTCATGGTGTAGAAACCACCGTCAGCAACACGTGTACCATCTGCTGCGAAATGACCACCGGTTTCTGCCCAGCCACCGATAGAAATCAGCGTCTTAACGTCATGTTTTTCTTTGTACGTTGCGAGCGCACCAAAGTGACCTTTGAAGCCCAATGCCGGATCAACTTCAACGCCAGGCCATTCTTTGTTCACTGCTACGTTCGTTGGGTCGTTAACATCACCAATGTTGACTTTGCCGTCAGCACCGATGCTCACAAACGCATAGTTAATATGGGTTAATTGTTCCCAAGGGATGTCTTTCACCAAGTATGCCGCTTGCGGGTCATCGCCCGAACGCCAGCTAGTGAAGTAACCAATGATACGGCGAGGGTGATCGGCACCCATCTTCTCACGTCCATCCGCGTCATAAATCGTACAGTAAGGAACGTTTACGCCCGTTGTTTGGTAAAGCCCCTCTGGACGACAGTTGGACACTGTTGGCAATCCAGTTACGTTGACAGTGACAAGCGCAGAATCGGTTGATGCGCCGTCGTTGTCAGTGGCTTTCGCGTAAACAGAAACATTACCGGCAGTATTCGCGACCCAGTCAAAAGTGAAAGGAGCAGATGTCGCAGAGCCAACACGTTGACCTGCTGCATAGAAGTCGACTTTCGCAATGGTGCCGTCGGTATCCGAGGCGTTTGCCGTCAAGGTGACCGTTGCGCCTTGATCAACTGAGAGTGGTGATGCGGTTACCGAAACCGTAGGTGGCTCATTGCCGGGTAAGATGTTGCCTGCTTGAACGGTTACGCTAACGGCCGCACTTTCTGTTACCGCACCTTTATCGTCGGTTGCTTTTGAAGAAAGGGTGTAATTACCTTCTGCTGCTGTCCATGTCGCAGAGTAAGGGGAGGTGGTATCAACGCCAACAGACACGCCATCAACGAAGAACTCAACGCTAGCCACGGTACCATCAACATCTGCAGCTGTTGCGGTTAACGTGACAACGTCACCATCTGTAATGGTATCGGTCGATGATGGTGAGTCCAGAGAAACCGTTGGTGCTTCGTTTGGTGGTGGGTCAATCGGACCACCTTCGCATTGGTCGACCAACTTCCACTCTTTGTAATCACCAGAAGAGGTTGATGGGTTGTTGCCCATCGTCCACCAGTTTGCGGTGTAGACGTTGTTCTCATGTTGAACTTTAGAGCCGCCACCATAGGCTTTGTCGGCAGACCATTGTTCGATGGTCGAACAATCGGTTGCTGCCTGCGCGTTGAAAGCAAACATACACGCGACGGCGACAGCCGACAGCGTGAACCCTTTGCTTGAGCGTGAAACATCCATTGTAAATCCCTCGAGAAAAAGTATTTTTAAATATTGATTTATATGTAATTAGCGCAACTTAAATTGCGCAATAAATAAAGTAGATGAGTTCTTTCGAGGAAACATTGCAGATTTCGTCAGAGTTAGATCTGTAATCGGTAACGACCTGCTAAATCTTGTTCATTCTGGTAGCGATTCACAGTTTCAACTGCGCAAATTTCCCATACGACATAACAATTTGTGCGACAAGTACGCACTGAATGTTAACGGTATGTAGACTAATGTCTAAGTCAGATTGTTGACAATAAATTAGATAAAACCCAATTATTCGGCTATAAATTATTCATTGGTGACCACATTGTCGACAATAAGAAAGTATTTGCGAGAGTGGTTAACAAAATGTAGTGATGGCTAGAGGATTTTTGCGTTGAAGGATGTGACCAAGTCAGAAGGAATGACCGAGTGGCTGATTGAAGCCATTGTTTCTGGAAAATTCCCATCGGGCAGTAAAATTTCGGAGCCCGAATTATCTCGTGAACTCAATGTCAGTCGTGGTCCGCTTCGAGAAGCCATGATGCGCTTGGAAGCAATGGGATTGATAGAGCGTGTGCCTCACGTCGGTGCGCGTGTTGTCACTATCAGTGAAGCTCAACTTTCTGAAATTTACGCTGTGCGAGAAGCGTTAGAAGGCATGGCAATTCGTCAAGCATGCGCGCACATCACAGAAAGAGAATTGGACGGGCTGCGCGCGTTGTTGATTCGTCATCAACAACACATCGATGAAGTCGACGGCGCGTCTTATTTCCATCAGCAAGGCGATTTCGATTTTCACTATCGCATCATTCAAGCCAGCAGAAACAGCAAGTTAATCGCACTGCTTTGTGACGAGCTGTATCACTTAGTGCGCATGTACAGAAAGCAAGCGACAAGAACGCAAGCGCGTCCGGAAAGAGCATTGAACGAGCACTTTCAAATACTGACAGCGTTGGAAGACAGGGATGCGGAATTGGCGGAAATGTTGATGCGTCGTCATATTCGCCGGAGCGGACAACTGGCAGCCGAAAGGCTGAGGGACTTTAGGGAGAAAGCGTCATGAGTGCAGGGAAGAAATTTCGACAAGCTGTTGAGGCGCACAAGCCCTTACAAGTGATGGGCACCATCAATGCGTATACCGCAATGATGGCAGAGCAAGTCGGGCACCAAGCCATTTACTTGTCGGGTGGCGGCGTTGCGAATGCATCTTTTGGTATGCCGGATTTGGGTATGACGTCGATGAACGACGTACTTGAAGACGCAAGACGCATTACCGCGGCCTCAAGTTTACCGCTGTTGGTGGACATTGATACCGGTTTTGGCGGGGCGTTCAACATTGCGCGCACAGTGAAGGAAATGGAACGCGCGGGTGTTGCGGCAGTGCATATAGAAGACCAAGTGGCTCAAAAGCGCTGTGGACATCGTCCGAACAAAGCCATCGTGAGCCAAAGCGAAATGGTGGACAGGGTGAAAGCTGCCGTCGATGCCAAACAAGATTCAAACTTCGTCATCATGGCGCGGACCGATGCCTTGGCCGTTGAAGGCATGGCGTCGGCCATTGAGCGGGCAATTGCCTGTGTGGAGGCGGGGGCTGACATGATTTTCCCCGAAGCGATGAATACGCTTGAGCAATACAAACAGTTTACTGATGCGGTCAATGTGCCGGTACTGGCAAACATCACTGAGTTTGGGCAAACACCGCTGTTCTCCGTGCCCGAACTTGGCGAGGTAGGTGTTTCACTAGTCCTTTATCCATTATCGGCGTTCAGAGCCATGAACCAAGCGGCACTGAATGTTTATCAACAAGTCAAAGTCGACGGTCATCAACGAAACGTCGTCGCAACTATGCAGACCCGTGAAGAGCTCTACCACTACTTGGGCTATCACGAGTACGAGCAAAAGCTCGACAAGCTGTTCAATGAAAATAATTAGATGGTGAGCTAGTAGAGCCACGGTCACCAGCAATACAAAGCAATCACAGAAGAAAGAGAAAGGAAGCGTCATTAGAGAGATGTAAGTCATCAATAAGGAGGAGCGAACCATGCCAGACAAAAATAAACCGCTTGGTGGAGAAGGGTTGCGAGGTCAAAGCGCAGGCAGTACCGCGTTGTGTACCGTAGGCAAAACGGGGACAGGACTGACATATCGAGGCTATGACATTACGGACTTGGCGAATCACGCGGAGTTTGAAGAGGTGGCCTATTTACTCTTAAAGGGCAAGCTCCCCACGCAATCTGAACTTGATGCTTACAAAAAACGCTTGATGGAAAAACGCGGTTTGCCGACCTCTCTCTGCGCCGTTCTTGAAAACATTCCTGCAGATGCACACCCCATGGACGTGATGCGCACGGGTTGTTCCATGCTAGGAAACCTTGATACGGAACTGGATTTTTCTGAGCAGTCGGACAAAACCGATACCTTACTGGCACATCTCCCCGCCATCATTTGTTACTGGTACCGATTCTCTCATGACGGTGTTCGTATCAATACAGCCTCTAGCGAGGAAGACAGCATTGGCGGATATTTCCTCGATATGTTGTTTGACCATAAGCCGTCGGATCTTCACACCCGCGTTATGCATTGCTCGCTCGTGCTTTACGCAGAGCATGAGTTTAATGCCTCGACATTTGCCGCCCGAGTTTGTGCATCGACACTCTCAGATCTCCATTCATGCGTGACCGCCGCCATTGGTACGTTACGAGGCCCTCTGCACGGTGGGGCGAATGAAGCCGCTATGGCCATGATCGAAAACTGGACATCGCCAGATGAAGCCGAATCCACCTTGATGCAAATGCTGGCTGAAAAAGAAAAAGTCATGGGCTTTGGGCATGCCATATATCGCGAATCTGATCCTCGAAATGTGCTGATCAAAGCATGGTCCAAAGAGCTTGCAGAAACCGATGAGGAGAAAACCCTCTATGCCGTTTCTGAGCGTGTTGAACAGGTGATGAAGCGAGAGAAAGACTTGTTTCCAAATGCCGATTTCTATCATGCCTCTGCGTATCACTTCATCGGTATTCCGACCAAATTGTTCACCCCGATATTTGTGATGAGCCGTGTAACAGGGTGGTGCGCGCATGTGTTTGAACAGCGTGAGAACAACCGAATTATTCGACCAAGTGCCGACTACACAGGACCAGACCACCAAAACTGGCTGCCGATTGAGAAACGAAACTAATTAACTCAGGGAAGGATTTAACATGTCACAGAACGTTGATTTTAACCAGCGACCCGCACCGGATGAATTGCTTCAAACCATTGCAGACTATGTATGCGAAAAAGACATCACCTCCGCAGAAGCATACAACACTGCTCGCAACTGTCTGATGGACACCCTAGGTTGCGGTCTGTTGGCACTTCGTTTTCCTGAGTGCACCAAACACATGGGGCCATTGGTACCCGGTACAACAGTGCGAAATGGCGCACGTGTACCGGGAACATCCCACGAGTTAGACCCCATTACCGCGGCATTTAATATTGGTTGCATGATCCGTTGGCTGGACTTCAATGATACGTGGCTGGCAGCAGAGTGGGGACATCCTTCTGACAACCTCGGCGGTATTTTGGCGACCGCAGATTACCTAAGCCGCTTGGCGCTTAGCGAAGGGAAGCCGGCGTTAACGATGGAAGCCGTGCTCACCGCCATGATCAAAGCGCATGAAATTCAGGGTGTGTTGGCATTGGAAAACAGCTACAACCGCGTTGGATTGGACCATGTGCTTTTGGTGCGGGTTGCATCGACGGGTGTGGTGACTCGCATGCTTGGTGGTACGCGCGATCAAGTGATTGATGCCTTGTCGCAAGCTTGGGTAGATGGCTGCGCGTTGCGTACTTACCGCCATGCACCCAATGCAGGGTCAAGAAAATCTTGGGCGGCGGGTGATGCAACGTCTCGCGCTGTTCGTCTTGCCATGATCACCATGAAAGGGGAGATGGGGCTGCCTTCTGTGCTGACGGCCGATAAGTGGGGTTTCTACGATGTATTGTTCAAGGGCGAAAGCTTTAAGGTGAATCAGCCGTTTGACTCGTACGTGATGGAGAATGTTCTGTTTAAGATTTCCTTCCCTGCCGAATTCCATGCTCAGACCGCCGTGGAATGTGCTGTGGCACTGCATCCACACGTCAGCGAGCAATTGGATGATATTGATCGCATCGAAATCACCACCCATGAATCAGCGATTCGCATCATCTCAAAAGTCGGTGACTTGGCGAACCCTGCCGATCGCGACCACTGCTTGCAGTACATGATTGCGATCCCTCTGATCTACGGCGATCTCGTTGCGGAGCACTATGAAGATGATTTTCACCGCAATGACCCGCGAATTGACGCCCTTCGTGACAAGATGGTGATTAGTGAAGATGCCCGCTATACCGAAGAGTATTTGGATGCGGATAAACGCTCAATTGCTAATGCGATCCAAGTGTTCTTTAAAGACGGGTCTTCCACGGACAAAGTGGAAATTGAATACCCAATCGGACACCGCCGCCGCAGAGAAGAAGGCATTCCAGTGTTGGAAGCGAAGTTCAAACGCAATCTGTTGACGCGTTTCCCCGCGGCACAGGCAGACAAGATTTTTGCGCTATGTAGCGATCAAGATGCGCTTATGAAAACACCCGTAAACACCTTTATGGAGATGTTTTCGATTAACTGATGCAGGGACTCTGGCGGTGTGGACATCGCCAGAGTGGTTCTCCCACCCAAACAATCTGAAGATACAGGGTTCAGCGAACGACACCGTGTAAAGCACGGCAAGGAGCAAGGCAATGTCGTCCTATCAAGACGCTTTTCAGCGTTCAGTTTCTGATCCAGCCGCTTTCTGGTTGGAAAACGCCAAGCACATCGATTGGTACACCCCACCGAAAGTCGCATTGCAAAAAGAGAGAACGGCATAGAACGTTGGTATCCAGATGGCGAGTTAAATACGGCCTATTTAGCCCTCGACTATCACGTCGACAATGGGCGTGGAGATCAGACCGCACTGATCTACGACTCTCCTGTTACTGGGAAAAAAGCACAATACAGTTACCGCGTATTGCGAGACCAAGTGGCCAAATGTGCGGGCATGTTAGCAGGGCTTGGTGTGGAGAAAGGCGACCGCGTCATTATCTACATGCCAATGATTCCACAAGCGGCGATAGCGATGTTGGCGTGTGCAAGACTTGGTGCGATTCACTCGGTCGTGTTCGGTGGCTTCGCGCCCAATGAACTGGCGGTGAGAATTGAAGATGCGGAGCCAAAAGTTTTACTGACGGCTACTTGCGGCATTGAAGTGGCAAAAGTTATTCCTTACAAGCCTATGGTGGATAAGGCCATCATGGACAGTCGTTGGAAGCCAGAACACGTTGTGGTGTGCCAAAGGCCGGAAGCAGAAGCGGTGCTTGACCAAGAGCGCGATGCCGACTGGGCGACGCTGTTTGAGAAAGCAATACCTCATGACTGCGTTCCAGTAAACGCCACCGACCCGCTTTATATCCTTTATACCTCTGGTACTACGGGCAAGCCAAAAGGCGTTGTGCGTGATAATGGCGGCCACGCTGTGGCAATGAAATACAGCATGTCGACGGTTTACAACGTAAAACCCGGAGAGGTGTATTGGGCGGCATCAGATGTCGGTTGGGTTGTTGGGCATTCCTACATTGTTTACGCACCACTCATTCACGCTGTACGACGATTTTGTTTGAAGGAAAGCCAGTTCGTACGCCAGATCCGGGCGCGTTTTGGCGCGTGTGTAATGAGTACGGTGTGTCAGTGCTCTTCTCCGCACCTACGGCTTTTAGAGCCATTAAAAAGGAAGACCCCGAAGGGAAAGCGATTCTCAACTACCCAATGGAAAAGCTCAGAACCATTTTTATGGCGGGTGAGAGACTTGATCCGCCGACACTAGAATGGGTTGAGTTACATACGGGCAAACCTGTGGTCGATCACTGGTGGCAAACGGAAACGGGTTGGGCGATTGCGACCAATCCGATTGGTCTAGAAAGTTTCGTCACCAAACCCGGTTCAGCCACTAAACCAACGCCGGGTTTTGATGTGCAAATCCTCAACGAATCAGGCCAGCCATGCGGTGCCAATGAGCAAGGCTTTATTGCTGTAAAACTGCCGATGCCGCCAAGCTGCTTAGCAACAGTGTGGCGTAATCACGACCGTTTTGATTCTGGCTACTTGCAGCAATTTCCGGGCTATTACGTGTCTGGTGATGGTGGATACATTGATGAAGACGGCTTTTTGTTTGTGATGGGGCGTATCGACGACGTTATCAATGTATCGGGTCACCGTCTCTCCACGGGAGAAATGGAAGAGATATTGGGTGGACACGAAGCGGTTGCTGAGTGTGCCGTGATTGGAGCTTACGACGAACTCAAAGGGCAGGTGCCTCTCGGGTTAGTGGTGTTAAAAGATGGGTATTTCTCTACGGATGGAGATCTCGAAAAAGCACTCATTCAAAAGGTCAGGGATGAGATTGGTCCTGTCGCATGCTTCCATAAAGCGGTGATTGTCGACAGGCTACCAAAAACGCGGTCAGGTAAAATTTTGCGTAGAATCATTCGCCAAATTGCTGATGGCGAAAGCTACACCGTGCCCTCTACGATTGATGATCCGGCTAGCTTGGAAGACATTAGTAAAGCCCTTGTCTAATAAGTACCGATTATGACGGAGGTAAGCAGCACTAATTAGCGGTCACTCACCAACGCTTGGATAATTTGAGCATTGCTTAAATTTACTGTTTGGGGTGTGTTATGGGTTTATCAAAGAAAACCTCTCGCGCTTTGCTTGCTTCGGTTTTTGCCATCACGCTTGCGGGTTGTGCATCACCAGAGTTCGATGTTGAAAATGACAATGCGTCCAGAAACCGTGGTGCGGTTGGTGGAGCATTGCTTGGCGGAACCATGGGACTGTTGTTGGGCGAGCCTGAACTTGCCGTGAAAGGTGCCGTTGCGGGTGGCGTAGCTGGTGGTGTCGCTGGTTCAATGAAAGACTTGGAAGATGCGCGCTCGAAAGAGAAAACGCAGATCACTGCTGACGCAATCCAACAAGATACACGGTCTGATGCTGAAAAGCGGGTTGCTGAACTGGAAGCGGAAATACGCTTACTGGAGTTAGAACAGCAACTTAAAGAACTCGAAGAAAACAAAGACAGTGTTTGATAACAAAAAGCCGCTTCAGAGAAGCGGCTTTTCTTTTACTGCGCGTTTACGAAGGATTTGAATTTTTCCTTGGTTGCTGCGTCAGCTTTTCCATACCAGTAGTGAAGCTGGTACTCGATTTCGTTCGTGACTGTGCTTTCGTTAACGACAACGGTGCTTGAGCGAGATTCGTGTTTTGGCTCGTAGATAGCCACAACTTGCAGTGAACCAGGCTGGTCGGTTTCGTTGTAGCGTTGAAGCTCAGCCAAATAATCACGACTCAGTTGGAAACCTTTTTTGATCAGTTTACCTTGTTCAAAGGCAATCGGATTCTGGTCACCGTCAACAATCTCGAAGCTTGGGTTTTTGTTAAACGCCATGGCTTCACGCTTGCTTTTGAACGCAGGCAGGTCGAAGTAAACATCTTCATCAGAAGCATCGAATTTCACCACGATGACATCAGATTTTTGGAAAGACACTTCTTTGCCTTTTTCAAAGCTCGCGACCGAACGAAACGCCAATTGTTGCGTGCCATTCTCAAGGGTAATTTTCGCGTCGTCACCGAATACTTTGGATTGATACTCTTGTCCGTTGTATGCAAGAAGCTCAACGCCTCTGTCCAAGTGAAGTGTTACGTCAGCATGCGCAGCCAATGGCAGTACGGCAGAAAAAACGGAAGCGAGAAACAGCTTTCTTCTCATCTTAATCCCTTAACTTATATGGAAAGCTGCCCAGCTGAACTGGGCAGACGGTTTTTATTTTACGTAGCAGGCGAAGCCTTTCAGGTAGAAACCTTCTGGGTAAGCACTGTCTAGAGGGTGGTCAGCAGCTTGCTCGAAACGCTCGATAAACTGAACATCACGATGCGCATCCAGTGCTGCGTCAGCAATGATTTTCTGGAACAGTGAGTTGTCCATCAAACCAGAGCAAGAATAGGTTAGCAGCATGCCGCCTGGCTTCAGGATCTGCATAGCGAGCATGTTGATGTCTTTGTAGCCACGACATGCACCTGTAAGTTGAGATTTAGACTCTGCAAACTTTGGTGGGTCCATGATAACTACGTCAAACAGTTCACCGCTGTCGCGGTATTCGCGCAGCAGCTTGAATACATCAGCGTTCACGAACTGCGCTTTAGAGGTGTCAAAGCCGTTCATCTCTGCATTGGATTTAGCAATGTCTAGCGCAGGTTGCGACACGTCTACGTTGATAACTTCAGCGGCGTTGCCTTTCAGCGAGTACAAACCAAAGCCACCGGTGTAACAGAAACAGTTCAGCACGCGCTTACCGTTCACATACTTCACCGCCGCTTCACGCTGTCACGCTGGTCAAGGTAGAAGCCAGTTTTGTGGCCGCCAGTAATATCGACGCTGATTTTCACGCCGTTTTCTTCAATAATAACAGAGGCTGGTGGCATGTCGCCATGCAGAACACCAGTGCGCTCCTTCAGGCCTTCTTTCTTACGTACAGACACGTCTGAACGCTCGTAGATGCTGCATTCTGGGTATTGAGCAACCAGTGCTTCAACCAGGTTATCTTTTTGTGCTTCTGCGCCTGCACTTAATAGCTGACAAACGAGGAAGTTTTCATAACGGTCGATGGTGATACCAGGAAGTCCATCAGATTCTGCAGCAATCAGACGATAGCCCGTCAAGCCATCACGTGCCGCAAGAATGTCGCGCAGACCTTGTGCTTGCTGCAGACGTTTTTTGAAGAAGTCTACGTTGATTTCTTCTTGTTCGAACGTCCAAACACGCACACGAATTTGTGAATTAGGAGAAAACGCACCACGCGCCAACCATTGGCCTTGATGGTCATAAACGTCAACGGTTTGACCCAGTGAAGGTTTACCTTCTACACGTTGAATGCCGCGGGAGAAAACCCATGGATGACGACGGCGCAGCGACTTTTCGCGGCCCTTGACCAAATAAACAGAAGGATTCATTGGTTATTCCTAAATTCATATCTCTGACTTTGAGCAACAATGCCAAAAGCCAACAAAAGGTGCCGTATTGTCTGAGAACAGCACCAATAATGCAAACGGCTGCCACAGGGCAGCCGCTTTTTCTTGGCTAAAAGCCTTATTCTGTGCGAAGACCATCCACTAAAGACGTCAAACTGCGTGACTGCTTCTGAAGATCAACCACGCTATCTGACGTGTGGCGGATAAGCTCTGCTACTTGCCATGCTTGTTGACGAACGTGCTCTACGTCAGAAGAAATCGTGCTTGCAACACTACCTTGCTGTGTTGCAGCGGTTGCGATTTCAGTGCTTCGGTCAGTGATTCGAATGCTACGCTCCGAGATTGACGCAATTTCAGCATCAATGTTTTGCATCAGCGATTCACTCGCTGCCGCGTTATCAACGGTGCCTTGCATCACACCGCGCAAATGTCCGGTGTTGTTTCCAAGGTCTTGAATCATGCGTTGGATTTCTACGGTAGCTTGCTGAGTGCGGCCCGCAAGCGTTCGCACTTCATCTGCAACCACTGCAAAGCCACGGCCTTGCTCACCCGCGCGTGCGGCTTCAATTGCGGCATTCAGTGCCAGCAGGTTCGTTTGTTCAGAAATGGCACTAATGGTGGCAACCATGCTGCCGATTTCATTGGAATTCTGCTCAAGAGAGGATACAGCCTGTGCCGCCGCTTCAATCTCGGTGCTCAATGCTTGAATCGCTTGGAGTGTCTGATTCACTTGATTGCGGCTCTGTTTAGAAGCATCACCCGCAGCCATGATTTCACCAGAGGTGTCTTCTGCGTGGGTTGCGACGTCACGAATCGAGCCCGCCATTTCCTCTGTAGCACTGGCGAGAGAATCTAAGTAAGTACGCTGATCAGCTGACAAGCTTTCGCTGTCTTTCACGCGTGAACTTAGGTCAGCAGACAACTGCTCCATCAGTGATGCCGCATTTTTAATGGCTTTCACCAAGCTGTGTTCACGGTTCGCGATGTTGTCGACGGTGTTCGCGATGATGCTGAATTCGTCTCGAACAGGGAAGAAGTTCATGCGGCTGGTCAAATCGCCATCTAGCATACGCTGCAACGCATAGTTCATGGTGTACATAGCACCACCAATGAAGCTTGATACGTAATGAAGAGCCATGGTGCTTAGCAGAGCTAGCAGTGCAAGAAGCCCCCATGAAGACACGTCGATGAAAGACCAAAAATCAGATTCAACGTTCGCGGAAACGGTAGTTGTATCGGTTTCCCAAGAACGACGTTGGTGTTCGATGTTCACGCCTGAGTGAGCGAGCAACTGAGAAGCTTCGTTAGCATTAATATCATAGTGAGACAGCAAGGTGTTCAAAGCTGCACTATGTTTTTCTTGCGCGTCATTAAGCTGCGCGTTTGATGCGGAGTAGAAAATGGCACTAGTTGCGACAGTTAAAGCAAAAAAGAGTACATAAAGGAGATAGAATTTTTGTTTGAGGCTCAGTCGGATGAGGTATTGGTCTACCCAGCGGAACGGCGTTTCTTTCATCTTGATTAGATCCTTATCGAGTGCGCAATCAGCTTCAATCTGATCCCGCGCATATTACACTGTCGACCACTGGTTAGACCAAACAATGGAGTGAGATCATTGTCACATATTTGTGTTAGAGCGACCGTTTCAGGTCGTGTGCAGGGTGTGGGGTTCAGATTTCATACCGCCCATGAAGGGCTGCGTTTGTCGCTCACAGGGTTTGCGAAAAATGAGTCTGATGGAACGGTGACGGTGTTGATGTGCGGGGAGGAGAATAACGTAAACGCCTTATTGAGTTGGCTTGAGAAAGGGCCACCAACGGCAAATGTCACCAATCTCGTCCACCACCTAGAAGATTGGAAAGCGATAGACGGTTTTTCTATTCAATAAAAAAGAGGCGCGATTTGCGCCTCTTTTTTTAAATGCATTTAACTGGCTTTGGCAGACCTGCCAATTTAGTAGCTTGTTTCGCTGGACCTTTAGGGAAGAGCTTATACAGGTAGCGGCTGTTGCCTTTCTCCGGCCCGTATTTTTTCTCCATGGATTTCACCAGAAGACGAATAGCAGGGGAGGTATTGAACTCTTTGTAAAAATCCTGAACGAAGTAAACAACTTCCCAATGCGCCTCAGTCAGCTCGATGTTTTCTTCTGCTGCAAGCATTGGTACCAATTCTTCATGCCAATCAGCGAAGTTTTTTAGATAGCCCTGAGCGTCGGTCTCAATCTGTTTACCGTTTAATTCCAACATGGATAACCTCATTTTTCGAACGCGCCAAGCATATCGGCTTGCTCAGTTGGCATCAAGCAGAAACAAAAAAAGCTCCCGAAGGAGCTTTTTGTCATCTTTATTCGCGATTAGTCGTCGCTGTTCATAATGCCAAGAATGCTTAGCAGGTGAACGAAGATGTTGAAGATATCCAAGTACAGAGAAACTGTCGCACGGATGTAGTTAGTTTCGCCGCCGTTGATGATATTGCTGGTGTCATACAGGATGAACGCAGAGAAAATCAGAACAGCGATGGTGCTGATAGCCAAGCTTAGAGCTGGGATTGCAAGGAAGATGTTTGCAATCATTGCTACCAACAGCGCGATAACGCCAGCTACAAGGAAACCGCCCATGAATGAGAAGTCTTTCTTGCTGCTAATTGCGTAAGCAGACAGACCCAAGAACACTAAACCAGTGGTACCCAGTGCTTGCATGATGACTGAAGGGCCGCCAGCAAGGTTGAGGTGGTATGCCAGTGTTGGACCTAATGACGCACCCATCAAGCTGGTGAACACGAATGTCCAAACGATGCCAGATGAAGAGTTGACCGCTTTAGGCAGTACAAAGAAAACAATCGCCAGTGCGCCAAGTGTCATACCTAGTGACATCATTGGGCTAATGCCAACAACCAACGCGATGAAAGCGGCAATAGCACTGGTGATCAGTGTCATAGAAAGCAGTGCGTAGGTGTTACGCAGTACTTTGTTAGTAGCCAGTACACTTTCTTGCGTTTGGCTAGTGGAAACGAAACGATCGTTCATATCTTTCTCCCGGTAGGGTACGGTTTATTTCTAATACGTCATTTATTGCGCTTGTGGCACAATTTTTCAAGTACCAATTGTCGCAGAAGTGATAATAAAGCCTCTTAACCCTTGAGAACACTGATATATCTCGAAATGAGATTTCAGGCGAACTTGTAAACAAGTGTTAATCGGCCGTTAACTACCGTGGTTAACGGCCAATTTTAGCCTTAATGGTGCAAGATTTGGCTCAAGAAGAGCTGCGTTCGGTCAGATTGAGGGTTATTGAAGAACTGCTCGGGTTCGTTCTCCTCAATGATCTCTCCGGCATCCATAAAGATAACGCGATCAGCTACTTCCTTAGCAAAACCCATCTCGTGCGTTACACACAGCATGGTCATGCCCTCTTCTGCCAACTCAACCATAACATCTAGCACTTCACGCACCATTTCTGGGTCGAGTGCGGATGTAGGTTCGTCGAACAGCATGACGTTTGGATTCATACAAAGCGAACGTGCAATCGCTACGCGCTGCTGTTGACCGCCCGAGAGTTGACCTGGAAACTTGTCCGCTTGCTCAGGAATTTTCACGCGTTCCAGATATTTCATGGCAATCGCTTCTGCTTCCTCTTTCGGCATCTTCTTTACCCAAATCGGGGCTAGCGTACAGTTCTCTAACACGGTGAGGTGAGGGAAGAGGTTGAAATGCTGGAAACACATGCCAACTTCTTTTCTGACCAATTCAATGTTTTTCAAATCGTCAGTGAGTTCTGTACCGCCAACAATGATGGATCCCTGCTGATGCTCTTCCAATCGGTTGATACAGCGAATCATCGTGGATTTACCAGAGCCAGAAGGGCCACAGATAACGATTTTCTCGCCCTTCGAGACCGAAAGGTTGATGTTCTTGAGAACGTGGAACTGACCATACCATTTGTTCACATCGGTCAGTTGAATGACTGGAGAGTCTACTTGTTGAGTCATAATACAATCCTTGTTTCTTAGCGTTTGTGACCAGTGTGAAGCTTGTTCTCTAGATAAATACTGTATCGGGACATACCGAAACAGAATATCCAGAAGACCAATGCCACAAACACGTAGCTCTCTGTTGCGAAACCTAACCACTGCGGGTCAGTGTTCGCCGCTTGTCCAATGCCCAGCACGTCAAACATACCAATGATAAGAACGAGACTGGTGTCTTTGAACAAACCGATGAAGGTGTTCACGATTGATGGAATGGTGATTTTCAATGCTTGAGGAAGAATGATGAGGTTCATCTTCTTCCAATACGTCAGGCCCAGCGCATCTGCTGCTTCATACTGGCCTTTTGGAATCGCTTGAAGACCACCACGCACGACCTCAGCCATGTACGCCGCGGAGAACATCACCACACCAATCAAGGCGCGAACCAGTTTGTTCGTCTCAGATTCGCCAGCCATGAACAATGGCAGCATAACTGACGCCATAAACAACACAGTGATGAGTGGTACACCACGCCAGATTTCGATGTAAACCGTACATAGGCTTCGAATGATCGGCATGTCAGAGCGACGTCCTAAGGCGAGAACCACACCGATTGGCAATGAGATAACGATACCGACGATGGCAATGATCATCGTGATCAGGAGTCCGCCCCAAAGGTGGGTTTCCACTTTTGGCAGGCCGCCCATACCACCGAACAGCAAGAAGGTCGTCATCAGAGGAAACGCGACAACAAAGAGAAGAAGGATCCATCCACGCTTCGGCGTTTTCTCGTAGATCAGTAACCCGGTGAAGATAGCAAGCACCGCGTAGAACAGTTTAGGTCGCCACAATTCCTCTTGAGGGTAGAAGCCAAACATAAACTGCTCAAAGCGGACGTTGATGAAAACCCAACAAGCCCCTTCACGGGAACAATCGTCTCTAGTTGAACCCACCCAATCTGAATTGATAAATGCCCATTCGACAACCGCCCACAGACCTTTGATAGCAAGAAAGGCTAAAACGATAGTCATGAGGGAATTTAGCGGGGTTGAGAACAGATTTTTTCTCAACAACCCACGACACCCACGGTATTTGGTGGAGGCGGCAGGTCTGGCTGAAACTGATGCTGTTTAGTCATATCCTACCTCTCAACCAATGCGACTTTTGCGTTGTAAATGTTCATCAAGAACGACGTCAAAAGGCTCAACGAAAGGTATACCGCCATGGTCATTGCGATAATTTCTATCGCCTGACCTGTTTGGTTTAGCGTTGTGCCTGCAAATACCGAAACCAGATCGGGATAGCCGATTGCCATCGCGAGCGAAGAATTCTTCGTCAGGTTTAGATACTGGCTGGTGAGCGGTGGAATGATGATTCGCATCGCCTGAGGATGATGACCAATCTCAGCGTTTTGGCTCGTGGCAAGCCAAGTGCCATTGCCGCTTCAGTTTGCCCGTGGCTCACCGCATTGATACCAGAACGCACAATCTCGGCAATAAAAGACGCAGTATAAATTGATAAGGCTAACGTCAACGCTGCCAACTCAGGGATGATGGAGATACCACCTCGGAAGTTGAAGCCTTTAAGCACAGGGTGCTCAAGCGAAATAGGCATGCCTTGTACAAGGAAAGCGATCAGCGGCAAACCAATAATCGCGATGAGCGACAATGTGAATACCGGCGTTTGCTGACCTGTTGCATCTTGCTTCTTTTTCGCCCAGCGAGACAAACCAAAGCTGAAAACCAGACCGACAATTAAGGCGATACCGATCAGCATGGCTCCTTCTTCGAAAACAGGGCGCGTAAAATAGAGACCTCGAACGTTAAGGAACAGCCATTCACCCACACTGATACTTTCTTTGGGCGAGGGCAGTGCTTGGAGCACAGCGAAGTACCAGAAAAAAATCTGGAGTAAAAGTGGGATATTTCGGAACGTCTCGATATACACAGCCGCAAAACGGCTTAATAGCCAGTTGCTTGAGAGGCGTGCAATACCGATAAGGAAACCAACAATGGTTGCCAAGACGATCCCCAGCACAGAAACCAGGGCTGTATTGAGAAGACCGACAAAAAAGGTTCGGCCATAAGAATACGTTTCATCGTACTCGATGAGAGTCAAACCAATCCCAAATCCCGCTTCCTGAGATAAGAAACCAAAGCCGGTTGCGATGCCTCGAGCGTCCAGATTCGTCAGTGCATTGTTTACAATGGTGTAGACGAAAAATACCAGACCAATGATCGCAGCAGCTTGGAATATGATGGAGCGGAAAGTCGGATTGTAGATGAGACTCTGCTTTACTTCTGGACGAGTGCTCGCCTCAGAATTTAATGCATTATCTTTGGATGCCATACAACTGCACCTCTATCCTTGAACGTGAGCGTTGGGGAGCGTTATACGCTCCCCGTTTGTAGCGATATTACTTAGCGGATAGGTGGCGCATAAAGAATGCCGCCATCAGTCCAAAGGGCATTCACACCACGTTGTATTTGCAGTGGAGAATCAGAGCCGACAGTGCGTTGGAAGCTCTCGTCGTAGTTACCCACTTGCTTGATGACTTGGTAACCCCAGTCATCATTCAGGCCCAAACCTTTACCTTTTGGACCATCTTGGCCAAGGATACGGCGGATGTTTGGATCCTTAGAGTTCACCATTTCATCAACGTTTGCCGACGTGATGTTGAACTCTTCACCGTTAATCATGGTGTTCAACGTCCACTTCGCGATGTTGAACCAGTTATCGTCGCCTTGACGAACAACTGGGCCTAACGGCTCTTTAGAGATGATCTCTGGCAGTACCACAGCACTGTCTGGATCAGACAGCTTGATACGAGATGCGTACAGACCCGATTGGTCAGTGGTCAGTGTGTCACAACGGCCAGATTCGAAACCTTTAACTGTTGCATCATACGTATCGTAAACCACTGGCTTGAACGACATGCCGTTTGAACGGAAGTAGTCAGAAAGGTTCAGCTCTGTCGTTGTACCGGATTGAACACAAACCGATGCACCGTCAAGCTCCAGTGCGCTGTTAACGCCCAGATCTTTCTTCACCATGAAGCCCTGACCGTCGTAGTAGTTTACGCCGACGAAGTTCAGACCTAGCGTACCGTCACGTTGCAATGTCCATGTGGTGTTACGAGACAGAACGTCGATTTCACCAGACTGAAGCGCGGTGAAACGTTCTTTTGCCGTCAGTGGAACGTATTTAACTTTGCTCTTGTCACCAAGGACTGCAGCAGCCATAGCTTGGCAAAACTCGACATCAATGCCTTCCCACTCACCACTGGCATTTGGGTTAGAGAAGCCAGGAAGACCAGTACTTACGCCACAGCTGATCACACCAGCACTTTTCACTTTATCTAGCGTGTTTTCGCCTTGAGCTGATGGAGCCGGAGCTTGAGAAGAGCCTGCTTTAGCTTCAGAGAGTTGTTTCTCAAGCGACGCTACCTGATCCTTCAGACCATCGATTTGCTTTTGACTCTCTGCACTGTTGCCACCAGAGTCACAACCTGCGAGAAGCAGTGCGGAGAGAACCGCAAGCCCTAATGTCGACTTTTTATTAACCATACCTATCAATCCTTTTGGTTATTACTGGTTGCTCGTATGTGGGTGAGGTTCATTGGAGGCAAGCTGCCTAAAGTAGAGTGAACCCCACAAAACCACACTAAAGTCATTGTTAACATCAAATTAACAAACCTCAGTATAGAATCGGATCGTTTGGCTGCAAATCGAACAGGCTAGAGGTGTGACCTATGCAATGATCTTTGAAAAAATGAGACATTTATCGCTAGAAAATGTCTTGAAGCACGTTCGTAACGTACTGTTTTTACGTACACAATCTTGAATAAATTGTTATGAAGCATTCATCTTTATTAAGTTCGGCGGATGAGTGATATTTTTAATCGTTTTGGAAATGACTAGATTGCTGTGTGCAATTTGAATAGATGTTTATGCAAACAAAAACTGCATATTATTCCAAGCTCATGAAAACGTTGGGCGATATATGCACCAGTTGCTGTGCAATTGACCGAATTGATTCAAAGATAAGCGTTCGAACAGTTTTGCATAAAAAATTGATTTACAGCTTTTCAGGTAGCCTATATCATTCGCCGCACCTACGGAGGGATGGCTGAGTGGTTGAAAGCACCGGTCTTGAAAACCGGCATACGTTAATAGCGTATCTAGGGTTCAAATCCCTATCCCTCCGCCACTTTTCATTGATGAGCTAAGG
>NZ_LNTY01000037.1 GCF_001559595.1 Enterovibrio coralii
TTGAGCCAAAACTTTAATTGAAGAGTTTGATCATGGCTCAGATTGAACGCTGGCGGCAGGCCTAACACATGCAAGTCGAGCGGCAGCGACTTAACTGAACCTTCGGGGGACGTTAAGGGCGGCGAGCGGCGGACGGGTGAGTAATGGCTGGGAACCTGCCCGATAGAGGGGGATAACAGTTGGAAACGACTGCTAATACCGCATGATGTCTACGGACCAAAGGAGGGGATCTTCGGACCTTTCGCTATCGGATGGGCCCAGTTGGGATTAGCTAGTTGGTGAGGTAATGGCTCACCAAGCGACGATCCCTAGCTGGTTTGAGAGGATGATCAGCACACTGGAACTGAGACACGGTCCAGACTCCTACGGGAGGCAGCAGTGGGGAATATTGCACAATGGGCGCAAGCCTGATGCAGCCATGCCGCGTGTGTGAAGAAGGCCTTCGGGTTGTAAAGCACTTTCAGCAGTGAGGAAGGTTACGTAGTTAATACCTGCGTAATTTGACGTTAGCTGCAGAAGAAGCACCGGCTAACTCCGTGCCAGCAGCCGCGGTAATACGGAGGGTGCGAGCGTTAATCGGAATTACTGGGCGTAAAGCGCATGCAGGCGGTTTGTTAAGCAAGATGTGAAAGCCCCGGGCTTAACCTGGGAACAGCATTTTGAACTGGCAGGCTAGAGTCTTGTAGAGGGGGGTAGAATTTCAGGTGTAGCGGTGAAATGCGTAGAGATCTGAAGGAATACCGGTGGCGAAGGCGGCCCCCTGGACAAAGACTGACGCTCAGATGCGAAAGCGTGGGGAGCAAACAGGATTAGATACCCTGGTAGTCCACGCTGTAAACGATGTCTACTTGGAGGTTGTGACCTAGAGTCGTGGCTTTCGGAGCTAACGCGTTAAGTAGACCGCCTGGGGAGTACGGTCGCAAGATTAAAACTCAAATGAATTGACGGGGGCCCGCACAAGCGGTGGAGCATGTGGTTTAATTCGATGCAACGCGAAGAACCTTACCTACTCTTGACATCCAGAGAAGCTTGAAGAGATTCGAGTGTGCCTTCGGGAACTCTGAGACAGGTGCTGCATGGCTGTCGTCAGCTCGTGTTGTGAAATGTTGGGTTAAGTCCCGCAACGAGCGCAACCCTTATCCTTGTTTGCCAGCACGTAATGGTGGGAACTCCAGGGAGACTGCCGGTGATAAACCGGAGGAAGGTGGGGACGACGTCAAGTCATCATGGCCCTTACGAGTAGGGCTACACACGTGCTACAATGGCATATACAGAGGGCAGCAAGACCGCGAGGTGGAGCGAATCCCATAAAGTATGTCGTAGTCCGGATTGGAGTCTGCAACTCGACTCCATGAAGTCGGAATCGCTAGTAATCGTGGATCAGAATGCCACGGTGAATACGTTCCCGGGCCTTGTACACACCGCCCGTCACACCATGGGAGTGGGCTGCACCAGAAGTAGATAGCTTAACCTTCGGGAGGGCGTTTACCACGGTGTGGTTCATGACTGGGGTGAAGTCGTAACAAGGTAGCCCTAGGGGAACCTGGGGCTGGATCACCTCCTTAACGATACTATTAATGCTAGTGTCCACACAGATTG
>NZ_LNTY01000038.1 GCF_001559595.1 Enterovibrio coralii
ACCACCATCGAGATGATCGTTACCGTGACCGCCGACGAGAACATCATTGCCATCTTGCCCATACAAGGCATCGTTGCCATTCCCGCCTTCTAAGCGGTCATTGCCCCATTCGCCATAAAGTTTGTCGTCATGATTGCCACCATCGAGGTGGTCATTACCGTGGCCGCCAATGAGGACATCGTTTCCGTCTTGGCCATACAGGGCATCATTACCGTTCCCGCCTTCTAAGCGGTCGTTACCCCATTCCCCATAGAGCTTGTCATCTTCAGTGCCGCCTTGAAGAGTGTCATTGCCGTGACCACCTACGAGTACGTCATTGCCATGCTCA
>NZ_LNTY01000039.1 GCF_001559595.1 Enterovibrio coralii
TTTCTAGAATCTAAAAACCTCAGTGCTATAAAAGCCGGCTTGGGATGCCTTAACGCCTTCTTCTTTTGAGTTTTTACCTTGTTTTCGATAGCTGATACTAGGTTGGGCATCTAAACCAAGGACTACAACTGTATGCTTACTCACACTTCTAATTTTGGCTCTTTAGATTGAACCATTAGTTGCATATCTGTATGCCCAATATTCAGATTTATTCCATATACTCTATGGACGGATGTGAGGAGGTTGTCATGAGAAATATTCTGATAGCATTGTTTATGATCATTGGTCTCGCAGGGTGCGCGAATCCTTATGTGGCTAAGTATTCTGAATCCAATAATTGGACCGGGCTTGCTTATTACGATGTAGAGCATGGGCACAAGGCTCGCTCTGCAGAAGAACTCGATAAACTGGGAGCGACCAGTGAGCAGGCTCAAAAAACTTATCAAGACGCATTTGAAGATCATGTAAAAGTCTATTGCGATCCTAAAAATGCGTATCGTGCGGGGATCTTAGAGAAGCCGCGTAACTCAGTGTGTATTGACGACACACCAACAGGATGGATATACAAAGAAAACTGGCTGCAAGGGCTGGAGGCCGGAAGGCTCTGAGTTCACCAAGTTGGGACTATAAAAAAGACCAGCACTAGGCTGGTCTTTCTGCATCAAAAGCGTGTTTGATTAGTTGTTTGCGTGAAGCTCTGCGTTCAGTTCAACCGCTGATTTGTTGGTCAGACATTCGATCTTACCGGTCACAGAGTTGCGGCGGAACAGCAGGTCTGCTTTGCTAGCTAGATCGCGTGCTTTCACGGTTTCTACTTCTTTGCCTGATGAATCCAGCATGGTCACTTTGGTGCCCGCGGTAACATACAGACCTGATTCGATAGTACAGCGGTCGCCCAGTGGGAAGCCCAGACCCGCGTTTGCACCCAACAGGCTGTTTTCGCCAATTGAGATAACAAGCTGACCACCGCCACTCAGTGTACCCATGATAGATGCGCCACCGCCGATATCGCTGCCGTTACCCACAACAACACCTGCGGAAATACGGCCTTCAACCATGCTCACGCCTTCAGTACCTGCGTTGAAGTTGATGAAGCCTTCGTGCATTACTGTGGTGCCTTCACCTACGTGTGCGCCCAGACGCACGCGTGAGGTATCCGCAATGCGAACACCCGCTGGTACCACGTAATCCACCATCTTAGGAAACTTGTCGACACAGTCTACGGTGATGGTTTCACCATTCAGACGTGCTTCCATTTGGCGGTCGGCCAATTCTGGCAGGTCGATTGGACCTTTGTTTGTCCACGCGATGTTGTGCAGCAGACCAAAGATGCCATCAAGCACTGTGCCGTGAGGTTTCACGAGGCGGTGAGAGATCAGTTGTAGCTTCAGGAAGCCTTCAGCAACGCTTGCTGGCTTCTCGTCGGTTGCTAAGATAACCAGTACCAATGGTTGAGCGGATGCTGCTGCTTTTGCTGCAAACGTCGCTGCTGCTTCCAAATCTGCTTGAGCGAATGCTGCAGAGATGGCTTCGCATTGCGCCGCTTCAATTTCAAAGACGTCGTTGCCTTCTTTGTAAGAGACGATGTCAGCAAGTGCTGCGACCAGAGAGTCTGTTGGATTCAGTACAGGGGTTGGGAAAAATGCTTCGATGATTTTTCCGTCTTTGTTTTTGGTCGCGGTGCCAAATGCTAGAGCAAAACTTGCCATGATGAGATTATCTCCTTGTCTCTATTCCAGAAAACTGCAGAGGCAGAGGCTGGTCAATACGAGTAAATGTTGAGGTTATCTTAAAGTGAAGGCGGGAAAGATTGAAGGGTGGAAAAAGAGATTCCCACAGATTAACGCGTCTTTAGGTAAATACTCGACAATTAGACCGAGCATTCAAACAAATTCGATATAAAAAACGCCCTTCGAAAAGGGCGTCTTCTAAAATTATGCAGCTTCTGCGTCGTCTTCTTTCGGTGCTTCAGCTTTTTTCTTTGTCGCTTTAGGCGTTGGTTTGCGTTTTGCACCCAGCGCATAAAGCACTTCTTCGCGGTTTTGTGCGAGGAAAAGAGACAACTCTTCACGTTGCGCTTCGTCGCCAACAACCTCACTCTTACTCAGCAGTTCGAACATTTCGTCTGCCATATCAAGCATTTTGTCGTAAGCATCTGCGTCCGCTTTAGAGGTAAAAGTCATCTTCTCTTCTCCGTTGCGCTCAACCACATATTTGACGATAACGGCCATGGTTAACCTCTCTCTATTTGTTTACTGTCTGTTTATACAGTAGAGTAATTATACGTGTCTAGTTTAACCGTGATTAGTGTGATGGCATTGGAAAAATTCTCAGAAATTTATCTTAGGGCAGCAACAAGGAAGGGAAGCAACAGTGCGCTGGAGCAAAGACTCACGCACCCTAAGTCGGCCGACGAGCTGAAAAGTATTACGGACGATCGCTGGCTGGCGGTAATGAGCCAGAAGATTTTCCAGTCGGGCATGAACTGGCAAGTCGTGAGGAACAAGTGGCCTGGCTTTGAAGAAGTGTTCTGGGGCTTCGATATCGAGAAGATGTGTTTGACGCCGCCAGAAATGTGGGAGCAGAAAGCCACGAACCCAGCCATTATTCGCCACCTCGGCAAAGTCATGACGATTCCGCACAATGCACAGATGATTCAACGGGCAGCCCGTGAGCACGGTAGCTTTGCCGCTTTCATTGCTGATTGGCCGGAATCAGACATTGTCGGTCTGTGGGCTTACCTCAAAAAGCACGGCAGTCGACTGGGTGGGAATACTGGACCTTACTCACTGAGGCTGATGGGCAAGGACACATTTATTTTGTCAGGTGATGTGGAAAGCTATCTGCGCGCCTACAAGATCATTGATGGTGGCAGAGATACCAGAAAATCGCTGCAGGCGGCACAAGAGGCCTTCAATCATTGGCAAGAAGAAAGTGGCCGCCCATTGTGTCAAATTAGCCAAATTATCGCGTACAGCGTTGGTGACAACAGTTACTGAGTTAGTCTTCGAGCTGCCATGCGGTGCTGAACTGAATAAAGCTCTCAAGCAAAGGCGACAAATGTTTGTCTTTATGATGAACCAGCCAATATTGTCGCCTTAAATCCAAAGGCAGCTCTATCAAATGCAGTCGGTTGTTGGCGACGACATGGCGGGCGGTGAGAGTGATAGATAGGCAAGCCCCAGCCCTGCTGCTGCGCAGTTAATGATTGCTTCCGTGTTTCTCAGTTCAAAGGCGATATCCCATTGCTCCAAACGCGGCGCGATGCGCGACAAAAAGTGCTCACGCGTGCCCGAGCCAGATTCGCGAACAATCCATGACTGATTCTCCAAATCAAACAAGGTGAGCTTTTTCTTCTTCCTAAGGGGATGGTCGATGGCGCAGGCTATGCACATCTCGTCAGAAAGCCACGGTGTCATCAGAAGTTCAGAATTACCTTGGTGATGTTTGCTTTCACCTTGCCCTTCGATAAACCCGATGTCTAACTCAAAGGCCACAAGCTGATCAATGATGGATTGGCTGTTCGAGATATTCAGAGACTGCTCATTGTGCTGGAACGTCGCCCTAAAATCGCGAAGCAGGAAAGGGATCAACTGATTGCCAATGGTGTCACTGGCCCCAATGCGCAAAGATCCTGTTAACGCGCCTGTGTTATCGAGGACTTTTGCTATCTCATCGCTCCGAGTCAGAAGTTCATCGGCAAGCGGCAGAAGACGCTTTCCGTGTTCATTGATGATGAGTCGGTTGTTGGCGCGCTCAAAAAGCTTATGACCTATCTGACTTTCCAATTCACTCAACGCCATGCTGACGGCTGGCTTAGAAAGAAACAGCAATGACGACGCCGCAGTAATGGTCTTTTCCTGCGCGACGGTGACGAAGACTTGTAGCTGGCGAAGTGAAATCGACATAGGTTAAGTAAAACTTAAAGGTGGTTTAAATATATTCAGATATATTAAAACAAAATCACGTTCTAAAATATTACCTGTGTTCCTTTTCTTATGACGTGATGGTGCAATGCGTAGACGTCTCAATCTTCTTCCAACGCCAATGGCGGGTCTGGCTCTGGCAATTGCCAGCTTAGGTTGGTGCTGGGAAAACGCGGGATCTTTTCATGGTTCGGCGCAAATCGTAGGTGCAGTGATTGGTGGTGTGATGCTGCTGATGATCGCCCTGAAATTTATGATCAGCCAAAAGGCCTGTGGTCTGATTTACAACACCCGGTGGTGGGTAGCGTTGTTCCAACGTTCGCCATGGGCGTAATGATTGTTTCAAACGCGATCGGCAAGGTGCTGCCTTGGACAGGTGACGCACTTTGGTTAGCAGCAGTAGCCGCACATGTCGCGTTCCTGGGCTCGTTTGTGTATCACCGCGCGAAAGATTTCTCACTGAGTCACATGGTGCCGAGCTGGTTCGTACCACCCGTCGGTTTGATTGTGGCGGACGTGGCATTCTCGGGTAACCCAATGCTTCGCCCAGTCGCTGATGCCGTGTTGTTGTTCGGTCTGCTGGCTTATGCTGTGCTGTTGCCTTTGATGCTTTATCGTCTGATTTTCTGTGGCGAAGTGCCAGATGCAGCGAAACCAACCATTGCTATCATGGCGGCACCTGCAAGCCTGTCACTGGCGGGGTATCTGACAGTGAGCCAAAACCCATCGCCTCTGATTGTGGCGGTATTGCTGGGTATCGCGCTGCTGATGACTTTGGTTATCTATGTGTCGTTTGCTTACTTGATGCGCTTGCCGTTTTCACCAGGTTACGCAGCGTTCACCTTCCCAATGGTGATTGGTTCAACAGCACTTTATAAAACCGCGGCGTGGATGCAGTCAGTCGGCATTGCACCAGAATACGTGCATCAAGTGTCTGTGATTGCCTTGATTGAGCTTGTTGTCGCAACCGTTGTGGTTGGCTATGTGGCGATGCATTATCGTCGCTTTATCTCGCTACAGTGGAAACAGCCTGTATCGAACGCATAATCGAAAGCCCGCTTCTTGCGGGCTTTTTCATTTCTAATGCATTGAAATTGCACTCTCGAAGCCATTCCGCCACAATCTCTCCAATGTCCGTTTCATGAGTCTCATCTGTGTTTACTGTCTATCACTCCAACCAATTGGATCTGCTCAAAAGTCTGCTCGTCGCGATCGTCGAGCAAAAGCCATTAAGTAACCCGTTCCAGAAAGAACTGATTTTGGTTCAGAGTCCGGGGATGGCGCAGTGGTTAAAGCTGGAGATGGCTAAAGAGCAAGGCATTGTGGCGAACGTTGAGTTTCCGCTGCCTGCTACTTTCATTTGGCAGATGTTTACCCAAATTCTTGATGATGTACCGCAGCGAAGCTTTTTCAACAAAGAAGCCATGACGTGGAAGCTGATGACAGTGCTTCCAGACATGTTGGACGATGCGGATTTTGACGAGCTAAAACACTACCTCAGCGATGATACGGACCAACAGAGGCTTTACCAATTGGCAGGCAAAGTGGCGGATATCTTTGACCAATACTTGGTGTACCGCCCTGAATGGATCAAAGCGTGGGAAAACGAGCAAAGCGTACTTGAGCTAGAAGGTGAGAAATCGTGGCAGCCAAAACTGTGGCAAGCACTATACGATTACACGCTTCAGCAAGGCCAGTCGCCCTTCCACCGTGCCAACCTGTATGAAGAATTCATTGATGCCTTGATGTCTCAATCCACCAAGCCGGAAGGACTCAAAGGCATTGAGCGTGTCTTTGTGTTCGGTATCTCGGCACTACCACCGCGTTATCTCGATGCATTGAAAGCACTTGGCGAACACATCGATGTGCATTACATGTTTACCAACCCTGTCGTTTTTACTGGGGAGACATTCGCGATAAGCGTTACCTAGCAAGACGTGCGGCAGCGATGGATAGTCGCATCAGTCGCGCAACAGATAACAACGAGCCACCACAGTTTGCGCTGCCGCTACATGACGATGACAGTGCCGAGATTGGCAACAGCTTGTTGGCATCGATGGGAAAACTGGGTCGAGACAACTTACTCTTGCTTTCTGAGCTCCAGTGCAACGAAGTGGACCAAGGCTTTGTAGACGTTACGCGGAACTCACTGCTTCATCACATTCAGGCCGATATTCTTGATCTTCAAGAGCCAGGTGACATTCAAGAAACGCTTTCCAGTGACAGCAAACGCCCCATCACGGCAGATGACACCTCACTCATGGTCGAAGTATGTCATAGCCCAATGCGTGAAGTGGAAGTGCTGCACGATCGACTGCTTGATATGCTGGCCGCAGATCCGACGCTCACGCCGCGTGATGTGATTGTCATGGTGGCGGATATCAATGCATACAGCCCCGCGATTCAAGCTGTGTTTGGCAATGCACCGGGTGACCGTTTCATTCCTTTCTCCATCTCTGACCGCACCGCCGATCAGGAAAGTCCTATCCTGACGACCTTCTTGAGCCTTTTGAGCCTGCCGGACAGCCGTTGCAGTGCCGCTGAATTGCTGGAAATTCTGGAAGTGCCTGCGGTGCTTCGACAGTTTGGTTTTGATAACAGTCAGTTTGAAAAAGTGAAAGTCTGGGTTGAGGAAGCGGGTATTCGCTGGGGATTGGATGAGAGCACAGCTGAACACTTTTCCTTGCCGGGACAGACGCAAAACACATGGCAGTTTGGTCTTGATCGCATGATGCTTGGCTATGCCATGCCAAGTGACAGCGGGCTGTATAACGGTGTGCTGGCCTATGACGAAGTGCAGGGGCTAGAAGCCGATCTCGCAGGCAAGCTGGGTGAATTCTTCCGCGTGATGAGCCATATTCAGCGCCAGCTTAATCAAACACTGGCGGGTGATGAGTGGGCGAAAGCTCTGACCGCTATGTTTGATGATATTTTCGCGCTTGATACCGACGAGGAGCCCGCGGGGCAAATGCTTCGCACCCAACTCGACAACTGGCTGGTGCAACTCGCGGATGCGGGGTTCTCACAAACGCTGTCATTGTCGATTGTCAGGGATTACCTCAAAGAAAAACTCGGTGGCGAGCGGATCAGCCAGCGCTTCCTTGCTGGGCAAGTGAACTTTTGTACCTTGATGCCAATGCGTTCGATTCCGTTTAAAGTCGTCTGTTTACTTGGCATGAATGACGGTGACTATCCGCGCACGATTGCCCCCGTGGGCTTTGATTTGATGGCTGGTCGAACAAGAGCGGGTGACCGTTCGCGCCGTGATGACGACCGATACCTGTTCCTCGAAGCACTACAATCTGCGCAGGACAAACTTTACATCAGTTATGTAGGGCGGTCTGTGCAGGACAACAGCGTGAAAGTGCCGTCAGTGCTGGTGACCGAGCTTCTCGACTATTGTCGCCAAGGCTATTGTCTGGAAGGGGACAATGTATTGCCTGAGCATGAATCGGGTGAAAACCTTCGCCATCATCTTTGCCATGAAAACCCCTTGGTGCCGTTCAGTCGCGCCGCGTTTTTGGGTGGCCGAGCAAGTTATGCCGCTGAATGGCTGCCTGCTGCAAAAGGAGAAGGTAGTGCATCAGAGGCTTTCCTGGGCGATGCCTTGGCGTTGGATCTGGATGCGGATTCCAATGTGGTTGAATTGGCAGAGCTGCAGCGCTTTTGGCGTTTGCCCGTGCAGTATTTCTTCAACCGCCGCCTTAAGGTGTTTTTTGAAAATGCAGCAGGGGCGATGGAAGACGTTGAGCCATTTGCGCTGGATAATCTGGAAAGCTACCGCCTGCGTGATGATTTGCTGGCACACCTTTTAGCACATGGCAGTGACAGTGCGTCATTGGATAGTTTTTACCAACGGCAGAAAGCGAGCGGCACACTCCCCGTTGATCACTTTGGCGAGTTGGAGCTGGAAAGTGAGTTGGGTGGCATCTTGGCGCAATACGGTACGTTAGAGCCTTTCATTCGAGAAGCAAGACAACCGTTGGAAGTGAATATCACTGTGCCCACCAAACGCGGCCCAATCCAGTTGCAAGGGTGGTTGGATGATCGCTTCCGCGCAGGACGTGTGCTGTATCGCAGCGGCAAGGTGCGAGCGCAAGACCGTCTTTCTGCGTGGATTGACCATTTGTGCCAATGTGCGGCAGGCGATCAACTGGAGACCTATTTCTTTGGTTTGGACGCGCAAGTGGTGTATTCGCCGATATCGCGTGATGAAGCACTGACATGGCTCAGTGTCTATCTCGATCATTATTTCGATGGGTTGTCAGCACCAAGTGCGTATTTGCCGAAAACAGCGTTAGCAGGGCTGGAAGCGTGCTTCGACAGAAAAGGCGAGTGGCACGATGACCAAGACACGTTGGACAAGGCCAAAGGTAAAATGCGTGCGGCGTTTGAAAGCGGATTTATGCCGGGTGAAGGCGACAATGCTTATGTTGCGCGTGTTTGGACATCAGCCAGCGAGGCATTGTTGGACGATGTGTTTGCTTTGGCGCGAGACGTATTACTGCCCGCGTTAAACGGGGAGAAAAAAGAAGACTGACAGTTGTCAGTCTTCTCACAGCGGTCGTTGCTCATCGCGTGTAAAAGCGCGTTATTGGGTGATTTTGAACTGAGATAGCTGGTTTCGGCCTGTGTCGCTCAGTGCTTTAACACGATCGCTCAGTCCCAGTGTTTCTTCGCTCGCATCACGGTTAGTGTGGGAAATGTCACTCACACTGACCACACTTCTTGCCACTTCCTGAGACGCACTGGCTTGTTGCGATGTCGACGTTGCGACTGCCGTGTTCATTTGCTCAAGCTCATTGATCAACTCTGATAAGGCATTCAATTGTGTTTGTGCCTGACGGGCCTGATCTAAGCTCTGCGCAGTCTTGTCTGTGCCACTGCTCATGATTTTTGCGGCAACTTGCGCGCGCTCCTGAAGCTTTTCAATGATGGCATTGATTTGTGTGGTGGAGTCTTTGGTGGAATGCGCCAGCTTTCTGACCTCATCGGCAACCACCGCAAATCCGCGACCTGCACTGCCTGCGCGTGCCGCTTCGATGGCAGCGTTCAATGCCAGCAAGTTGGTCTGCTCTGAAATGTCATTGATGACTGTCACCACATCACTGATCTCATCACTCGAAGCGGCAAGTTCGCGAATGCTACGCTCGGCATCAATCACATCGGTATTCACTTGTTCAAACTTATCCAGTGAAGCGCTTAAGGCGACACCGACATCATCCACCAACTGGCGAGAGTGGCGAGTGCTGTCTTGCGCTGTCAGGGTGCTGGCTTCCACATCTTTGATGGCGGAGGACATTTCTTCCATCGCACTTGCTACTGAGTCCAATTCATGGCTTTGGGTGCGAATGCCGTTAGTCGAGCGTGTGGCAAGATCTGCCATGGTTTTGCTGTCATTGTCGAGTTGGTGGAGCGTTGAATCGACATTGAGCATCAGGGTTTGGATCTGCTCACACGCGTGATTGAGGTTAGTGGCCATTTGTCCGAGTTCGTCTTGGCTTTTCACCGATGCGCGTGCCGTTAAATCACCTTGTGATAGTCGGCTGAGTGCTCGCTGGATGTCTTCAATTGCATTGATCAGCATTTTCGAGAGAACCGTGGCCAGTGCGATAAGCACCAAGGTCACTAAACCTGCGATAAGTGCAACTTTGCTTGCTTCTTTCCATGCTAGAGCTTCGAGATCATCGATGTAAATACCAGTACCTATCAGCAGATCCCAGTTTTGATAGCGCTTAACGGCACTGACTTTTTCCAATGCTTTTGAGCCGCCCGGTTTTGCGAACCAATAACTGCTAAATCCACCGTCATAGGGTTGCGCGGCTTTACGCATCTCACTCAACACGGGTGAGCCGTTGCTGTCTCTAAACACGTTAAAGTCGCGCCCCAGCCAACTGCTTGCGCCAGCGACCATGGTGCCTGAACCATCAATAATGAAGTAGTACCCATCATCACCAAAAAACAAAGGTTGAATGGCTTCCAGTGCACTGTTCAATCCGGCTTCTGAAGGATCTTGCTTGTGTTTTACATCCACGATTTGCCAAGCAATGTCTACTGTTTGCTTCAAATTGCTTTTTCGCTCTTGCAAAAGGTCGCTGTACAAACTTCTTGCTTGGAATGCTGTGAGTAGCGCAATGCTTATCACCGAGATAACGACAATCAATAGCAACTTGTATCGCACAGATAGATTTGAAACAAATTTCATACTTATTATTTCCGGTTTTTCGGGTTGTCCGTAACAAAAGTGAAACGTGAGGTTTACTTAATTTGTCTGCACTATCAATAGAAAGGCGATGATTGAGAGGGTTTGTGCGGTGATCTCGATCTCATAGTTTTGGATTCAGAGATAAATGCCTAAGTTTTCAATCGTTAAGTGTCGAGTTAGCCAGTGCCGATTGAACAATTACAAATGCGCGAACCATTGATAAACTAAGGACTTTCCGACAAGAACGAGCTGAAAAAGCATGCCAACGCAACCTCTTCAACCCATGACGTTTCCGCTTCATGGTCTTCGACTTATCGAAGCCTCGGCGGGTACCGGCAAGACATTTACCATCGCGGGTTTGTATTTACGCCTGTTGCTTGGACATGGCTCTGAAGAAACGGCGCATGCAAGCCCGTTGAGCGTCGAAAAGATTCTGGTGGTGACTTTTACCGAAGCGGCTACACAAGAGCTTCGTGACCGCATTCGCGCACGTATTCATGATGCGCGGCTCGCGTTTAGCCGAGGAGAAAGTAAAGACCCGGTCATCGCGCCTTTGATTGCGGAGTTCAGCGATCACAAACACGCTGAGCAATTGTTGCTTCAAGCGGAAAGGCAAATGGATGAGGCGGCCATCTATACCATTCATGCTTCTGCCAGCGCATGCTGACGCAAAACGCATTTGAATCGGGCAGTCTGTTCACCAATGAATTCATCACCGACGAGTCCTCCCTGCGCGAACGTGCGGTGGCAGACTTTTGGCGTCGTCAGTTTTATCCATTGCCAAAATCACTCGCGGGCGTGGTGAGAAGCTATTGGTCATCTCCGATTGCACTGCTCAAAGACATCGGCGTCTACCTCTCTGGTCCTTTGGTCAACATTAATGCACCTGTGATGCCGGCAGACTTGGTGCAACAGCATCAAGAAAACCTCGATAAGATTGACGATCTGAAGACCGCATGGAAAGCGGCGGCACCTGATTTAGAGGCGATTATTAGCGCATCAGGTGTGGACAAGCGCAGTTACAGCAAGCGGACGTTGCCAAATTGGCTTGCTGAAGTAGGCGAGTGGGCGAGTCGCCCAACCAACAGCTACGATTTACCGACTAACCTCAGCCGATTCTCTGCCAGCGTATTGAGTGAGAAAACCAAAAAAGGCGAGGTGCCGACACACGCGGTATTTGATGAGATAGACAGACTCATCGCCAATCCTCCTGCGATGAAAGAAGCCTTGCTGAGCCATGCCATCAATGAAGTCCGCCAACTGCTGGCGCAAGAGAAAAAGCGATTTGGCTGGTTGTCATTTGACGATTTGCTGTCACAACTGTCCGAAGCATTGAGAAATGACAGCAGCGGCATTTTGGCGGAGCGCATTCGTACCTTGTATCCCATCGCTATGATTGACGAATTTCAGGATACCGACCCGCAGCAGTACCAGATTTTTAGTGATGTTTACGGTGAGTCACCGGAATGTGGTTTGTTTATGATCGGTGACCCGAAGCAGGCGATCTATGCGTTTCGTGGCGCAGACATTTTTACCTATATCCATGCACGCCGACAGGTAGAGGATCACTACAACCTTGGCACGAACTGGCGTTCTACCGCGGAGATGGTATCCGCAGTCAATGGCGTCTTCACGCATGCGAACGCCCCCTTTATCTACGACGATGATATTCCATTCCAGTCTGTAGACTCAGCACCGGGTGCAGACGCACGTAGCTGGGAGGTCAGTGGTCAAAAGCAAGCTGCGATGACCTTCTGGCTTCCTGAAGAGACGGAGCAAAAAAGCAAAGCGGCTTATGAGAACGAGATGGCGGAAGCGACAGCCATCAGTATTCGCGATGTGTTGAATCAATCGGCCAGCGACCAAAGCTTTTTCTGTAAAGGCGAAAACAAGACCGCAATTCGTGCAGGCGACATTGCTGTGCTGGTCAGAACCGGACATGAAGCCGCAAAAGTAAAACGCGCTTTGGTCAGAAAAGGTATTGCTTCTGTGTATCTTTCTAACCGCGACAGCGTGTTCTCAAGTTCGTTAGCTGCCGATGTGCAGCGTCTCTTGTCAGCTGTATTAAACCCAGATAGTGAGCGAACACTTCGCACCGCGTTAGCAAGTGGATTGTTTGCCCTGACCGCGCAGGAAATCGATACCCTCAACCAAGACGAAAAAGAGTGGGAACGCGCCGTTATCGAGTTCACCACGTATCAAAGTGTCTGGTTTTCCCGTGGCGTTTTACCCATGCTGCGTCAGGTTATTCAACGCCGTCAGATAGCAGAAAGACTCTTGTGTGACGAAGAAGGTGAGCGTTCACTTACTGATTTATTGCACCTTGGCGAATTACTGCAGCAAGCCAGTCAAACACTGGAAAGTCACCATGCATTGATCCGTTGGTTAGCTGACCATATCGACAGCCCCAACGGCAGCAGCGAAGAGCAACAGGTACGCTTGGAGTCCGAGCGTGATTTGGTGCAGATAGTCACCATTCACAAATCGAAAGGCTTGGAGTATGACCTTGTGTATCTGCCGTTTGTATGCAGCGTTCGCGAGGCAAATGCACCGTTTTACCATGACGAAAACCATGCCCCAACGTTAGAGCTAAACAACCCAGAAATGGCCATTGAAGCGGCAGACAAAGAGCGTTTGGCTGAAGATCTGCGTTTGATTTACGTTGCACTGACACGCGCAGTGTATGGCTGCTTTATCGGTTTGGCGCCGCTTCAAGACGGTAAAAAAACCAAAGATGGCGTGACAGGCGTGCATAAATCGGCATTGGGTTACCTCATTCAACGAGGTGAGATAAGAGACGGCGAAGGTTTACGTCAGGACGTGGAGACGCTGGTGGGGCAGAATGCGGGCTTTATGGACATTGCCGTGCCGCCTGAAACGTCGGATGAAAAGCTGATCGTTTTGGCGCAATCGTCTGATGATCTTGAAGCGAAGCATTTTGACCGCTACATCCAACGAGATTGGCGACTGACCAGTTACTCAGGGCTGGTGAAACAAGGGCATGGCTCTGCATTGCCGGCGCTGCCAGCTTTTGATGTCGATGCCGCCAATGAAGGCGATGACGATGAAGTGATCGAAGAGGTGCCGTTTAGCTCTATTTTCCAATTCCCGCGCGGCGCGCGTCCCGGTACTTTTTTGCATACCCTGTTCGAAAACGTCGACTTCACCCACGATATGCAAAGTGACGACGTGGCAGACATGATTCGTCACAACTTGGCGATCGAAAACTATGACGAGCAATGGTTGCCTGTATTGCAAACCATGATGACCGACGTCCTCTCGCAATCACTGAATGACGAGGGCATGAAACTCTCAGACATTGATGAACATGCGCGTTTAACCGAGATGGAGTTCGTGATGCCGGTTGAGCATTTGAACAGCACTAAGGTTAACCGTCTTATCAAAGCACATGACCCATTATCAGCGTGTGCGGGTGACCTAGGCTTTGATACCGCCAAAGGCATGCTGAAGGCTTTATCGACTTGGTGTTCTGCTGGCAGGGTAAATACTATGTCCTCGACTGGAAATCGAACTACCTTGGCGGCGAATCTGCTGACTACACACCTGATGCATTGGCGCAGGCGATGATTGAGCATCGCTACGATTTTCAGTACCAAATCTACTCGTTGGCGTTACACCGCTTTTTACGTCAACGCATTCCTGATTACGATTTTGACCAGCACTTTGGCGGGGTGTATTACCTCTTTGTCAGAGGCGTTGAAGCCAATACCCAACACGGCATTTTTTACACTCAACCAAGCTTTGAGCTGATCTCGGGTCTTGATGCGCAATTTGAACATGGAGATCGCCAAGATGACGATCAGTAATTTGCTGGAGAGCCTCTATCAGCGCAAAGTCATCCGCGCTATCGACCGCCAGTTTGGTCAATTCATTGGTGCGCAGCTTGGCAGCCAAGACCACCCGATGGTGGGATGGGCAACCTTGGTGAGCTTTGAGCTGGGTAAAGGCAATGTGTGTGTGGACTTGGCCTCTCTGGAGGCGGCGACCTTGTTTGATCTCCCCGCGGCTGACGCGCTGCAAATCGCAGCATTGCTGGAGCCAGAACATGCGCTGAGTTCCATGGCACAGTCATCCGTCGTTGGGACGGGTGGAGAGGCGACACCATTAATTGTGCATGGCTCACGCCTTTATTTGAACCGCTACTGGCAAGCAGAGCAGCGGGTTGCCGAAGGCATCATGTCTCGCTGCAAACCTATTTTGCTTTCTGATGGCGCAAGGGTGACGTTAGATACGCTGTTTGAGCCTGATACTGCCCTACTGAAAAAGCTGTATAACGGATGGGATCAGCAAGACAAGCCGCAGCGTGTGTTGGACTTCTTTGATGTGGTCGATGAAGAGAGCGTCGACATGTCTGCGCTGCTTACCGCGTTGGATGCAGGTCAGTCTTCCAATGACATTCTTCGCCATGTGCCAGAATCTGCGCGACTGAATTGGCAGAAAGTAGCCGCAGCGGCGGCGTTGAGTTATCGATTCTCTGTGATTTCAGGTGGGCCGGGGACGGGGAAAACGACCACGGTTGCCAAATTGCTTGCTGCACTTGTTATGAGTAGCGACAAGCCGTCAGGTCCTGAAATCAAGCTGGTGGCACCCACGGGTAAAGCCGCGAACCGTTTGACAGAGTCCATTGGCCGCGCGGTTGCCGCGTTACCGGTTAACGACGATGTTCGCACGAAAATTCCGGTACAAGCGTCAACCATTCACCGCTTGTTGGGGGCAATTCCGAATCGCGTAGAGTTCCGCCACAATCAGAACAATCGCCTCCACCTCGATATTTTGGTGGTGGATGAAGCGTCCATGGTGGATTTGCCTTTGATGGCAAAATTGCTCGCGGCCTTGCCTGATCACGCGCGTGTGATTTTGCTTGGCGACCGTGACCAATTGGCGTCGGTAGAAGCGGGTGCCGTGCTGGGTGACATTTGTTTGGGCGTCGATAAGGGTTATAGCCAAGAACGTGCTGCGCACCTGTCGCAACTAACAGGCTTTAATCTGTCTGGCGGTGACAATGTGCCTGCGGTCGCCGACGGTGTGTGTTTGCTGAGAAAGAGTTACCGATTCCACGCGCAATCGGGTGTAGGGCAGCTTGCCTATGCCATCAATGCGGGTGATACCAAGCTTCTGGAAAATGTTTTGCGTTGTGGCTATGCCGACATCGAGCTTCATGACTTGAATGGCGATGTTTACGAGCGAGCTATCGTGCAAGCGGTGGAAGGCTATCGCGCGTACCTTGAAGCACTGAAAGCAGGCGATGACTATCGCGCTGTCTTGTCGCATTTTGCCAACGTCCGTGTGTTGTGTGCGTTGTCGGATGGACCATTCGGTGTGAAAGGCTAAACACGGCCATAGAAAACGCACTCACCGACAAACACCTTATCGCGCCGGGTGAGGAGACCTTTTACCCTGGACGCCCAGTGATGGTGACGCAAAACGACCACGGCTTGGGCTTGTATAACGGTGATATCGGCATTGTGGTGAGACAAGATGAAGGGCTACGTGTGGTGTTTGAACTTTCTGACGGCACCATCAAAGCGTTTCTGCCGAGCCGTTTGCCAGAACACCAAACCGCATATGCGATGACAGTGCACAAGTCTCAAGCTCTGAATTTAGTCACACCATCTTGGTGCTGTCGCCAACCCATTCCCCAGTGATGACGCGAGAGTTGGTGTATACCGGGGTAACTCGCGCCAAAGACAGATTGGATGTATTTGCTACCCGCTCCAGTCTGGAGCGGGCAGTGAGACGAAAAACCTTGCGCTTTAGCGGGCTAGCTGACGCTTTAGGTGTCCGTTAAGGGCAAGCGTGAGGACTTTAGAGCGGCGTTGCAGGTTGTAGAGCTCTTGCTTGGCATCCGGCAACGCCGAAATATCCGCCTCAATAAAGCCGTGCTCACGGAACCAGTGAATGCTTCGCGTTGTGAGTACAAAGATGTTTTTTAATCCTTCTTGCAGCGCCTGCTGTTGAATGTATTGCAGCAGGCGCGTGCCTCTCTCACTGTCTCTGTAATCAGGATGCACAGCCACACAGGCCATCTCACCACTTTGTGATTCGTGATAAGGGTAGAGTGCAGCACAACCGATAATGCGATCGTCCCTGTCAATGACAGTAAAGCGGGGGATTTCCTGTTCTAGCTGCTCGCGAGAGCGTCGTACCAGAATGCCCTGTTCTTCAAGGGGGCGAATCAGCTCCAAAATGCCGCCGATATCATCAATGGTTGCTTTACGCACACGCTCGGCACTTTCGGTCACGATCTGTGTACCGATACCTTCCACCGAGAACAACTCTTGAATCAACGACCCATCCACTTTGTAGCTAAGAAGGTGACTTCTTGGCACGCCAGAGCGACACGCTGCTACCGCGCCGCGTAGGAAGCGCACGGTACCAGAGTTGGTATCTCCCGCGTTCTCTCGTTGTGTGAGTATATCTTCAGCTTGATGCGGGAATAGCTCGGACATCACATTGCCTTTCGGGCCGATAACGCCTTGCAAGGAACAAAAGCCGATCAGCTTGTCGGCATTGAGCTTGATAGCAAGCTGGGTGGCCACTTCTTCAGATGTCAGATTGAAACACTCTCCCGTGACTGAGCTTGCCACTGGGCCGAGTAAGACGATCGCCTGTTGATCGAGCTGGCGGTGGATGCCGTCGATATCGATCCTACGGATCCTGCCGCTGTGGCAGTAGTCTATGCCTTCATCCACACCAAGTGGCTGAGCGATAACGAAATTACCGCTGACGACGTTGATCTGAGCGCCCGCCATAGGGGTGTTATTCAAGCTCATCGAAAGGCGGGCGGTAATGTCGAGTTGAAGTTGCCCCGCGGCTTGCTTGACCACTTCCAATGCCGAAGCATCAGTAACCCGAATGCCTTTGTGGTAAGGGGTTTCAAGTCCGTGCTTTTCGAGGTTTTGGCTGATCTGTGGGCGCGCCCCATAGACGACAACCAAGCGAAGACCTAGACTGTTCAACAAGGCTATATCATTGACAATATTGCCAAAGTTACTGTCCGCGATCGCCTCACCACCCAACATGATCACAATGGTTTTGTTGTGGTGGGCATTCACATAGGGGGCTGATTGCCTAAATCCTTTTACCAGTGCTGTACTACGAAGTTTCAACACCTTGCTCCATAAGAATGATTGTTTATGCTTAAATATTGACTAATTATTCTTGAGTTTGCAAGGGGTGTGAGCTTAGTTCAGAGTGTGAATGTCCGACTTTAACGGCAGTGATAGCGTTTCTATAATAAGATTGTTTGGTAAATCGCTTTTTTATACTGGTGAGTCGCTTACGTGAGCATTGTAGGGCAATCAATTGCACTGTTTGTCGCTTTGGTTTCTGGAACAATCGGGTTCCTTGTGGCCAACGACGTCCCCATTTTTTCTAAGGTGGACCAGTCAACCATTTATGGCGAATGGATTGAGCAGGGTGTTGCGCCGTATGCGGCAGATAAGTTTGAGGTGCGCAAAGACGGCATCTACATGAAAGGTGCAAGAGCAACGAGCCACTACGAGTTCACCGGTACCAAGCTTATCTATACCGTGGGAAACAAAACCTACCTCTACGTTGTTGAAGGCGCAGACACACTTCAACGCGAAAAACCTTACCACTACAGCACGCCATTTGAGAAACGACGCTAGTCCGTTAATAACTCGCAGGAAGAATACGCAGTAATTCGGTAATAGGCACATGCCGAGGGCAACGCGACGCATTCTGTCTGCACATCATCGTTTCCACCCAGGCAGCGACGAATGCTGTTGTTGATCATTTCATCCGTACTTCCGTCACTGGCGAGGGTTCTTATCCATTGGTACTCAATCGCTTCGGGGTCTAATAGTGTTTTTCTGCCAACTTTAAAATCCATCTCATTAATCCTTACAGAGATTGTTTAACTTTTAAGACACTTTCTTTTCACTGAATTTAAACGAATTAGTGTGACAGAAATGTGACAAAATATTACATGTAGTGATTCATATGCTCTTGATCGCATTATAACTGCCAGTATTTATGCGGGTTTTTGCCGTTTTCGTTGCAGAGTGAGCGTGCTTCTGTCACCCTCGTGAGCATGTACGAATACTCTGGAATTCCCGTGAAACGCACACTTGTTGTTGTCGGTCTTTCTCTGCTTATGACCGCTTGTGCTCGTCCTACTGATCGTGGACAGCAATATATTGATGGTAGTTTTGATGACGTTCTCAACCCGGTTGAGCAGATCGCGTCAGACAAAACCAAAGACTACTCACTGTTCTCAGCACAGTTGGACGAAGTGGAAACGCGCTCACCGTCTTTGACTGCTTCTCACCAGTCTTTGTATGACAGTGTGGAACGTTGGTTGTCAGAAAGTGGCGAACCAACGGCATTGACCGATTACGGCATCAACCTTGAACAAATGGGTGGGGGGATGGTTACGGTAACGTCCTTTTCACTGGCTACTTCTCACCTGTGATTGAGATGCGCCACACGCCAGATGCGCAATACCGTTACCCTGTGTATGCGATGCCTAAGTGTGACGAGAAATGCCCGACGCGTGAAGAAATCTATAATGGCGCGTTAGATGGCCTTGGTCTGGAGCTGGGGTACAGCGCGTCCCTGATTGATAACTTCATCATGGAAGTGCAGGGCAGCGGCTTTATCCATTTTGGTGACAATGACGAGCTTGAGTATTTCGCTTACGGCGGCAAAAACGGTCATCCGTATGTCAGCATCGGTAAAGTGCTGATTGAGCGTGGCGAAGTACCGCGCGAGAAAATGTCGTTGAAAGCCATCAAAGATTGGGTGGCAGCACACGATGAGCAAACGGTGATTGAGTTGCTTAACCAAAATCCATCGTATGTGTTCTTTTTGCCAAAATCGGCGCATCCGGTAACCGGTACGGCGGGCATTCCTTTGCATGCTGGTGCATCAGTGGCGGCTGACCGTGAATACTTGCCGATGGGCAGCGTGTTGCTGGCGGAAGTGCCTCAGCTAGATGCAGAGGGCAACTGGAACGGTCAACATGTCCTGAAACTTCTGATGGCGTTGGATACTGGCGGAGCGGTGAAAAAGAACCACCTTGACCTTTACCACGGCATGGGAGAAGAAGCGGGTATCAAGGCGGGTCACCACAAGCATTTTGGTCGCGTGTGGAAACTGACCAAACCTAATCCAGTGACGGAGCCTGTAGAGGTCGCGCAACCAAAGGCTGACGTGTCGAGCGAGACAGCATCCAAATAGAAAAAGGCGGGACTGAGTCCCGCCTTTTTTGTTTCTGCTAGTGGCTGTGATTATTGAATCAGGCCAACTTCGCGGTAGTACTTCTCAGCACCTGGGTGAAGCGGTGCAGACAGACCGTCAGCCACCATTTCTTCTTTCTTCAGGTTTGCAAATGCAGGGTGCAGACGACGGAAGTCATCAAAGTTTTCAAACACTGCTTTAGTGATGTTGTAGATAACGTCATCTGGCACTTCAGTTGATGATACGAATGTCGCACCTACACCGAAGGTAGTGGTGTCGTCAGCGTTACCGCGGTACATGCCACCTGGGATGGTCGCTGTACGGTAGTAGTCGTTTGCATCAACCAGCTTCTTCGCAGCTTCGTTGTTAACTTCAACGATCACGCTATCACACGCGGTAGTCGCTTCTTGGATTGCGCCACTTGGGTGACCAACCGTGTAAACCATTGCGTCGATCTTGTTATCACACAGTGCTTTAGACTGTTCAGCTGCTTTCAGCTCAGAAACTTGTTTAAAGTCGTCCATGGTCCAGCCCATTTCATCCATCAGCACTTCAATAGTACCGCGCTGACCAGAGCCTGGGTTACCCACGTTGACGCGCTTACCTTTCAGATCGTCAAACGTTTTGATGCCTGCATCTGAACGTGCAACAACCGTGAACGGTTCTGGGTGAACAGAGAATACTGCACGCAGATCTTTGTATGCACCTTGGTCTTTAAACTTGCTGGTACCGTTGTAAGCATGGTACTGCCAGTCAGACTGAGCGATACCCATGTCCAGCTCGCCAGCGCGAATGGTGTTGATGTTGTAGATAGAACCGCCTGTAGATTCTACTGAGCAACGGATGCCGTGGTCTTTTTTCGACTTGTTAACCAGACGGCAGATTGCACCACCAGTAGGGTAGTACACACCAGTGACCCCGCCAGTACCTATGGTTACAAACTGATTAGCCTGAGCAGGTACGGCAGTTAAAGCAGCTGCAAAGCTCATTGCGGCCAGAGTTGGTTTTAACGCTTTCATGCTTTATGTCCTTGTCGATGATGTGATTGCTAACGGGGTGATAATCCACCGTTAAAAAAATGTGAGTCAATTTCGCCCCGAAATTATGTGATAGGAACAATTTCGATAGCAAGAGAGATACCTCACGATTCAAAGCTGCGAGAGATATTTTTTCTTAAATCTTCCGCAGTATTGATATTTAAACCCATTTTTTGAGACAAGATCGCGAGTTGTTGGACGAGTTCTGCATTGTTTATCGCACGCTTGCCCATTAAATTTACTAGGTTATTTTCAAATCCTACTCGCACATCGCCGCCTAATGACATGGCTGCGGCAAGGCACTGATGTTCATTCTCGCCAAAGGCACATGTCGCCCATGAAATTCCCTCACTGCTTATACGTTTAATGTCAAAATCGAGCAGATCGGTAGGGGATGACAACATGTCCTTTTTGTACTTGCCTAGTACCAATAGTAGGTGATGACCTCTATTCGGCAACATTTCGTCATTAAGCATCTGAAAGTAAAGCGACAAATCTGCCGCGTCGTACAATATGTATTGGATGTAGATGTTGCGCTCTGCAAGCTCGTAGAAGAAACGACTGGCGTCGCGTTCAAAACTGGCATTGGGGCGAAGCTCTCTTAATGCCAAAGAGACGGCTTCTGGCTCGGTGCCTCTGACCAGTGCCATTTGCTCTTGGGGTTTGAATAAGCCGATAGCTTCAGTAGTAAGCTGGATGACAAGCTCTTGGTCGTGTCGCTTGCGCATTTCAGTGAGCCACTCATGGTTCAAAGCAACATCGAGCGAGTGTTTACCTCCATGGTCTCGCACATGCATATGCGCCATTGCCGCGCCTGCGTCAGCACATACTGTTAGGCAATGGCTCATTTCATCGACCGTAAGGGGAAGTTCTGTGTGTTCGTTCTTGCCTCGTCGCGCCCCGTTTGGCGCGACAATAATGGTTCTTCCTTTTTCCACACCAAGTCCTTATGAAAAAACGTTATCCAGCGTGCGACTGAGTTTACTCACCAGTTGGTCAATTTCTTGTTCGCTAATGATGAAAGGCGGGGCGAGCAGTATGTGGTGCCCTTGCTTTCCATCAATGGTGCCGCCCATTGGGTAACACATCAGTCCTTCTTGCATCGCTGTCTTTTTCACTTCTGCATGAAGTGGACGGGTTGGCGAGAAGGGCTGTTTTGTGTTTTTGTCTTCGACCAATTCAATGCCTAAAAACAGGCCGCGACCGCGTATATCACCAACAAAAGGATGATCGCCAAACGTCGTGCTTAGTTGTTTGACTAGGTAGTTGCCACGTTCAGTCACTTGACTCAACACTCCTGCATCTAATGCATCAAGCGTGGCACAGGCAGCGGCGCATGCCAAAGGGTGAGCCATAAAGGTGTGACCGTGTTGGAAATAGCCTGAACCTCTAGAGATAGCATCGTAGATTTTGTCGTGAAGCATCACAGCTCCAATTGGTTGGTAACCTGCCGCGAGTCCTTTGGCCATGGTGACCAAATCGGGCACTATGCCTTCTTGTTCATAGGCAAAGTAGGTGCCGGTGCGGCCGCTTCCACACATGACTTCGTCAAGGATAAGCAGGACGCCGTATTTATCGCAGATTTCCCTGACACGTTTGAAATAGCCTTGCTCTGCGACAAGCGCACCGGCGGTTGCGCCTACAACTGGCTCTGCGACAAATGCAATCACGGTTTCTGGGCCAACAGCCAGCAACCGTTCTTCCAACTCATTAGCCACGCGTTGACCGTATTCAAAGTGCGTTTCGTCGTCTTTCTTGTCGCGGTACGCGTAGCAAGGTGCAATCAAATCACTGTTGACGAGAAGCGGTGCGAAAGGTTCTTTTCGCCACATGTTTCCGCCAACACCTAGCGCACCTAAGGTGTTGCCGTGATAGCTTTGTCTGCGTGCAATGTAGCGGGTTCGGGTCAGTTCGCCAGTTTCGATAAAATATTGGCGCGCCATTTTTAATGCAGACTCGACAGCTTCGGAGCCACCACTGACCAAATACACGTGATTGAGAGGGCCAGGTGCTTTATCCGCGAGTCGGTCGGCGAGCTCTTCGGCAACCGGAGAGGTAAAAAAGCCAGTATGAGCGTATGGAATAGCGTGCAGCTGAGTTTGAATGGCATCCAGGACGTCTCTGTGTTTGTGCCCGAGACAAGAAACGGCCGCGCCGCCGCATCCATCCAAGTATCGCTTTCCTTCACTATCAATAAGATAAACGCCTTCACCGCTTGTTACGAAAGGCAATTTCGCGTGGCAGTGTCGCTGTAAAATATGGGTCATCGTTTCCTTGCGCCGCCCTAATAGAAAGAACACTCAATGTTTGTGTCTTTAAGTATTAACGGGTTGGAAATTGAACAGCAAACGATATAAATTCAGAGGGTATTCCAAAAATTCATACGTATAGGGACATAGACAGTATGAGTATGCCAATTCCGCCAATCAAAACCCTGCGTACCTTCAGTGTGGTGGCGCAAACGCTCAGCTTTTCTAAAGCGGCGGCTTTGTTAAACCTGACGCAAAGTGCCATCAGCAAGCAGATTGCACAATTGGAAGAGTTAATGGGCTGCTCCTTGTTCGAGCGCAATGGCGGAAAAGTGGAATTGACTGAGGCAGGGCGTCGCTATCTTCCTTCTGTGGTAGAAGCACTGGAGAATCTGCAACACGCCACATCTTCTGTCATGCAGTCTTCGGAGACCAAAAGCCGTGTGGAACTCTCCGTTCCGCCTTCCATGGCGAGCATGTGGTTGATCCCGAGACTCAGCAGTTTTCGCCGTGCACACCCCAATATTGATTTGGTGGTGCGTGCAAGCGTGACAGCAGACGGTCAAAACCGTTACCAAAGTGACATCGCCATTCACTGCTTGCCGCTTTCAACGCATGAAGAAGATGCAGAGCTGTTGATCCGAGAACGATTATTGCTGGTGGGCTCGCCCGAGTTGGTCAGTGACGTGGAAGATATTGACGCACTGCTATTGCTCAATGCCATTAGCCACATTACAAGGCCGCAGATTTGGAATCAGTTTTGGCATGAACACGGCGTGTCTCCCGACTCGCCTCAATATGGTGTTGGGTTTGAACATTTTTACATGGCGTTAGAAGCGGTAAGGCATCATGAAGGCATGGCACTAATCCCTGAATTTCTCGTGCAGGAATATATAAAGAAGGAGGTGGTGGTGAACCCAGTTTCGCTGGCTTATGACAGTCACTATGGTTACTTTCTTTTCAGTCACGGCTACAAGCGACGCCTTGGGCCGGTGAAGCAAGTGATTGACTGGCTTCGCAGAGAAGTGATCCGCGGTATTCACTTGCCTAAATGAGGTTTGCTCAACATGGACATTTCGACGCCAAACGAGTATAAACCGCACTCCATTGGTCTTTTTCAATATTGAGTGAATTGCTATGACAACACCTTCTCCAGCATCGGAAAGCTACCAACAACGTTTTGGTGGTACGCGCCGTCTATATGGTGCCACAGAGCTAGAGATCCTGCGCCAATCGCATATTTGCGTGATTGGTATTGGTGGTGTTGGCTCATGGGCAGTGGAAGCACTTGCGCGCAGCGGCGTGGGCGAGCTGACGTTGATCGACATGGATGATATTTGTGTCACCAACGTGAACCGTCAAATCCATGCGATGTCAGGCACCATCGGTCAAAGCAAGATTGAAGTGATGGCAGAGCGTGTTAATGCTATCAACCCTGACTGCAAAGTGAACTTGATTGATGATTTTATCTCTGAAGACAACATTCCAGAGTACATCACTAAAGACTTCGACTATGTGTTGGATGCGATAGACAGCATCAAACCAAAAACGGCACTGCTCGCGTATTGTAAGCGTAACAAGATCAAGATCATCACCGTGGGTGGTGCGGGTGGTCAGATTGACCCAACGCAAATCCAAGTGGCGGATCTGACAAAGACGATTCAAGACCCATTAGCCGCTAAGCTGCGTAACAACTTGCGCCGTTTCCATAATTTCACCAAAACGCAGGGCCGCAAATTTGGCATTGATTGTGTGTTCTCGACGGAACAGTTGAAGTACCCACAGCCAGACGGCAGCGTGTGTGAAACCAAAGCCACGGCGGAAGGGCCAAAGCGTATGGATTGTGCAAGCGGATTTGGCGCGGCGACCATGGTGACGGCGACGTTCGGGTTTGTCGCGGTATCGCGTATTATTGCGAAGCTAACGGCGAAGAAATAAAGCCCGCTGAAGAACAAAAAGAAAAGGCCGCGATGCGGCCTTTTTTGTCATTAAGCGTTTGCGATTATGCTTCAGCTTTAGAGCGCGGTTTTTTCGCGGCAGGTTTTGACTCTTGCGGAATAGGTAGAACCTGTTTCACATAGTCACCTGGAGCAACCGTCAGAATTGGGTATGCTTCCGAACCTTGCTGGTAAGGCGCAATCTTTTCTTTCGGGCTGTATGCCGACAACCACTTGTCCCAGTGTAACCACCAAGAACCGGTGTTGTGTTCTGCAGCTTCAAACCACTCTTCGGCAGACTCATTGAGTTCTTCATTGACCCAGTAGCCATACTTTTCTCTTGAAGGGTGATTAACAATCCCTGCAATGTGACCGGATTCGCCCAGTACAAAGGTCTTGTTGCCACCGACATTCAGCGCGCCACGGTAAGTGCCTTGCCAAAGTGCAATATGGTCTTCTTTCGTCGAAATAAAGTAGCTTGGGATTTTGATTTTGTTCAAATCAATCCAAACACCACCGATCTTCACGCCTTTATCCTGAACCAGTTTGTTATTCAGGTAGAGCTCGCGCAGCATAAAGTTATGCGTTCCAGCCGCAACGTTGGTGCTGTCACTGTTCCAATAAAGGAGGTCGAAATCGACAGGGCTGTTACCCTTGAGGTAGTTGTCGATGTAGTAGTTCCAATAGAGGCTGTTTTCACGGAGTAGACTAAATGTCACACTCAGTGAGCGGCCGTCCATGTAACCTTTCGCGTTGTTTTGTAGCTCAATTGCACTCACAACGCTGTCGTTGATGTAAGCGCCGACTTCGCCTGGCTGAGAAAAGTCCAGAATTGTCGTGAAGAATGACGCGGACTTGATTCTCGCTTTCATGCGTTTTGCCGCATAGTAAGCAATAGTGCTCGCCAGAACTGTACCACCAATACAATAACCCGCCGCATTGATTTGCGATTGTCCGGTAATGTCTTCGATAGCAGAAACCGCTTTGACAACACCTTCGGTAACGTAATCGCCAAATTCGGTGTCACGTTGTTCAATGCCTGGGTTTCTCCACGACATCATGAACACAGTGTGGCCTTGTTCTACCAACCAACGCACCATGGAGTTCTTCTCGCGAAGATCCAGGATGTAGTATTTGTTGACGAAAGGCGGCACGATTAGCAGTGGCGTCGCGTTCACTTTTTCAGTAAGTGGACGATACTGGATCAACTCAAACAATTCGTTCTTATAAACAACATCACCTGCGGTGTTCGCAACGTCTTCACCGAGACGGAACGCATTGTTGTTCGTCATACGAATTTTGAGAATATCAGCACTAGACTCAAGGTCTTCTTGGAAAGTTTGCAGCCCTTTCACCAAGTTTTCGCCATTCTTTTCCATGGTCAGTTTCAGCAATTCCGGGTTAGTACCCACAAAGTTGCTTGGTGACATGGCGTTGATTGTTTGGCGAGCAAAGAATGTTAGGCGTTCTTTGGCCTTTTCATCCAGACCTTCAACCGAATTAATGGTTTCGAGGTATGTGCGACCGAACAGCAGGTAGGATTGTTTCATGAAGTTATAGCAAACTTCATCCTGCCAGCTCTTGTCTTGAAAACGTTTGTCGTCTCTTGCTGGTGCAACAATTTCCGCTTGATTCGCGGCCAGTGTTACGTTTTGCCAGATTTGCATTTGTTTTTCCCACCACTGCATTTGGATTTGCAGCATCGCGGCGGGTTGATTAGCAGCACCTTCTAGCAGCTTAGCCGTATCGTCCATGCTAAGTTCTTGAAGTGCTTTATTAAAGGGTGTGTCTACGGCCGCCTTGCCTTGCTCGAGATCCGTCCACCATTTCTGGTTACTCTCTTGGAGTTTTACAAGGTAGTCCGAAAAGAAGTTCTGATACATGTGTAAACCCTCTAGATCGGAAACAACACCGCCCTCAGCAAATACTGAGGGCGGGTAACCTTGATTAAGCTGGCGTAGCCGCTTTCAGGTTGTCAGCAGTCAGCTTTTCCAGATCGTCTTTGAACTCTTTTGCAAGAGATTGCAGCTTAGTGCTGTCGTCCATCATTTGCTGAGACAGTTTAGTCAGAGCTGCCAGTTGTTGGCTGCTGTAAGCAGTCATTGAAGTCACGTCAGTCACTTCGCTTGCTGCTTTAACTTGTGCCAGACCCATTTCGCTGTAAGTTTTCACTGCGCTCAGTTGAAGCTCAGTCAGAGTCTCAACATTTTTAGCAACCAGCTTGTTGAATTTTACGTAAGGTGCCAGAGTTTTTTCAGTTTGCTCTGAGAACGCTTTAAACATATCTGTGTACATGGTGTTTCTCCTGAGAGTAGTAATTAGATCCAAGGGGGTTTAACGTTCGTTAGCTGTTTGCACGTTTAACGACAACTGCCGTTCCCATGCCGCCACCGATACATAGCGAAGCTACACCGTATGTACCTTCGCGTTTTTCCAGTTCGTGGATCAAGGAGACCAAAACGCGGTTCCCTGATGCGCCGAGTGGGTGACCCAATGCAATTGCGCCACCGTTTACATTTGCTTTTTCCAAAATGGCCTCAGGGGTCACTTTGTGCGTGTCCGCCAATTGGTGAACAACACCCAGTGCCTGAGCAGCAAAGGCTTCATTGAGCTCGAACAGATCCATATCGGAAATCGACAACTCTGCTTTTTTCAGAGCTTCGGTTACTGCACCCACAGGGCCAAGGCCCATGATTTTCGGATCTAACCCAACTTGTGCGTAGCTGGTGATTTCAGCCAGCGGCTTGAGACCAAGACGCTGAACTGCAGATTCTGACGCGACGATAATGGCACTTGCACCGTCGTTAAGGCCGGAAGCATTACCTGCAGTGACCGTACCTTCACGGTCGAATGCCGGGCGAAGCTTCGCCAGACCTTCTTGTGTGCAGTCTGCTTTTGGATATTCGTCAGTATCAAAAGAAACAGTTTGGCGACGTTGCTTCACTTCAACAGGCACGATTTCATCTTTGAATCGACCTGCTTCAATCGCAGCAACGGCTTTTTGTTGGCTTTGCTGAGCGTACGCATCTTGTTGCTCGCGGCTTAAACCGACCAGCTTCGCAACGTTTTCTGCGGTAACACCCATGTGGTATTGGTTGTAGACGTCAGTCAAACCGTCATTGATCAGCAGATCTTTGAGCTGATATCGCCCATTTTTTGTCCGCCACGAAGAGAGCCCGAAGCAGCAAAAGGAATTTGAGACATGTTTTCTACGCCGGCAGCAACGACAACGTCGGCATCGCCACAGCGAATGTGAGCAACGGCATCCATGACCGCTTTCATGCCACTGCCACACACCATATTGATGGCGTATGCAGGCACAGTTTCCGGCAGACCCGCGAAGATAGCTGCCTGACGGCCAATGCCCATGCCTTGGCCTGCTGAAACGACGTTACCCAAGATAACTTCGTTGACCGCATCTGGTGCGATGTTGCCTGCTTCCAACGCGCCTTTAATGGCGACAGCAGCAAGTTCACCTGCAGGTGTGTCTTTCAATGAACCTGTGAACGCGCCAAGAGGAGTACGCTTGGCTGCAACGATATACACTTTTTCCATGTGAACCTTTCCCTTCTTAGTTCATGTACAGGCCGCCGTTGACCGACAGCGTTTCCCCAGTAATGTACGCGCCAGCATCACCTGCAAGGTAAGCGACGGCATCGGCAATCTCTTCCGGACGAGCAAGACGCTTCATTGGAATTTCAGCCTTGATAGATTCAAGCACTTCATCGCGCATTGCTTCTACCATTGGGGTTGCTGTGTAGCCAGGGGCAACAACGTTTGCCGTAACGCCATATCTCGCACCTTCAAATGCCAGTGCTTTGGTAAAACCAATCATGCCAGCTTTTGCTGCAGAATAGTTGGTTTGACCAAACTGACCTTTAAGACCGTTAACAGAAGAGATATTAACAACACGACAACCGCCTTTTTCGCACATAGCTGCAAAGAGAGGTTGGGTTACATTGAAAAGGCTATTGAGGTTTGTATCGATAACAGCACGCCAGTTCTCAGCGGCCATTTTTTTGAACAGACCATCACGAGTGATACCCGCATTGTTAACGAGCACGTCGATGGTGCCTTCTTCCTCAAGAAGTTTTGGCAGACGCTCCGCACATTCCTCTGTGTTGGTGACGTCCAGTTCGAATAAGCGCACTTGGTCTGAATTGAAATTTTTCTCTTCAAACCACTGCTCAGCACATTGCAGGTTTCCGGTGAAGTAGGTTGCAATCACGCGATAGCCCTGACTTACCAACTTTTCTGTGATCGCTGAGCCGATACCACCTTTCGAACCGGTGATGAGCGCGAGTTTCTTCATTGATGACTCCATTCTTAACAACAAGCATTAATTTGACCCCTGTAACTGCATCTGGAAGTCCAAAAATACAGGCACCGATATGTTTTGTTTTTAGCGCATAAGGGTTGAGACTAAGGAAACTCATTTTAGTCTCAGAATAAGATAAATTATTATTATGGCGATTTTGTGACCACCGAGATTAAAGATATACAATCTTTTGAGTAAGGCAAAACGAATGGCGGGAGAATTATCGAAACAAGATCTCGATCCACAATATCACCCCAAAAGTTAACTCGATGTTAAATTTCGGTATTTATTGTGTTTTATTTATGGATTTTCTTTGTTTTTGATAATCACAAAGGAAAAGTGTTGCGATTTAGATGGGCAATTTCCTTCCATTTGTGTGTTCAAAAAACAATCACAAATAGTTAAGAAATAAACTGAGAAATTGGCAAACTAAATATCAGAATAATTGACCAAAGTCTCAGCTTTATAGTGTCGTTTGTACGGTAAGGTGGTCAGCTAAACTGGTGAAAAAGCTGAATAATCCTTAACCAATGCGGTGTTAAATAGTGCGAAGTTGCTCGATAATCGAATAAATTCCGTTGCTACGAGATTCGCTTAAGTGATTCATGAGATCCATCGATTTAAAGTATTCGTCAAAATGAAATGACTGAATTTCTTCGCGCGATCTCCCTTCAACAGCGGCAAGAATTATTGTTAACAACCCTTTAACAATGCGCGCATCTGAATCTGCCGAAAAATAAAATCGGTGTTCTTTTTCCTGCATGGAAAGCCACACTTTGCTTTCGCAACCCGTCACAGGAATGCTTTGTGCTTTTAGTTCATCACTCATTGCAGGAAGCTTTTTCCCCAATTGAATGACCAAGCGATATTTATCTTCCCAAGAGCGACAGTTTCCCATTTGTTCAAGGATATTGTCGCTGGTGATCTCGGTGCCGAAAGGATGGGCAGAAAATGACGTCATGATAATGTGCCGTATTTAGAGTAAGTCGCAGGCTTTTTGTATCGCAGCAATGCAGCGATCTATTTCTTCCTCTGTATTATACAAAGCAATTGAGACGCGCACACATCCGTTAATCGCCAGCGCATCCATTAAAGGGTGAGCGCAATGGTGTCCAGAGCGAACGGCGATACCTTGCTGATCGAGCAGTGTAGCAATGTCGGAGTGATGAACGCCTTCGACATCAAACGCAACCACGCTGGCGTGTGGCTGCAGACCGATAATGCGCAGGTCATCAATGTCTTTAATGCCGTCTACCAGTCGATGTTGAAGCGTGCTGATGTGCTTTTCGGCTTCAAGGCGATCAATCTCGTTGTACCAATTGATGCTTCCGCCAGAGCAATTGCGCCGGCAACGTTTGGTGTGCCTGCTTCGAATTTTGCTGGTGAAGCAGCAAAGTGTGTACCGCTGAAGCTGACTTTTTCTACCATCTTTCCGCCGCCATGCCAAGGTGGCATTGCATCGAGAAGTGAAGGCTTGCCATAGAGCGCGCCAATGCCTGCGGGAGCAAAGAGTTTATGACCAGAGAATACGTAGAAATCAGCATCTAGCTCGGACAGGTTCACGGTCTCATGCACAACAGCTTGCGCACCATCAACCACTACTACAGCACCGACGGAATGGGCTTTTTGGATTACGGCCTCAATCGGGTTTCGTGTGCCGGTCACATTGCTAACATGGCCAATAGCAACCAGTTTGGTTTTCTCGCTAAGCAGTGTTTCGAACACTGTGAGGTCTAGCGTACAAGTCGTCGGATCAACGGGCCACTTTACAATGGTGGCACCTGTCTGCTCGGCGACGATCTGCCAAGGTACGATATTGGCGTGATGTTCCATTTCACTGACGATGATCTCATCGCCCGCTTTCACGTTCTGTCTTGCATAGCTCTGTGCGATGAGATTCAGTGCTTCCGTTGCGCCGCGCGTCCAGACAATGCCTCTAACGGGTGCACCAAGAAAGTCAGCCACGGTTTTACGTGCTGCTTCGAAACGGTTTGTTGCAGCAGTTGTCAGTGCATGAGAGCCACGGTGCACATTCGCAGTGGCACCAGAGTAGTATTGGCTGATCGCGTCGATGACCTGCTTCGGCTTTTGAGAGGTAGCAGCACTGTCGAGGTACACCAAAGGCTGCTGGCTCGCATGGTGGCTTAGTGAAGGAAACGCTTGGCGAATCGCTTCAATTTCAAAAGGACGCGTTGTCATTGTCGGCAAATCACTTAAAACAGAACGGAACAGGCAGGAATGATCGCTTTTCTGTCGAGTTAACTCAAGTGAAAGTCAGCGTATTGGCGCTTGGCAGGCGGATTCAGGTAGGATGGGGAATCAAAAGATAAAAAAAAGCACCGAGTTTTCACTCAGTGCTACGACAAATCATTTGATAGATCGGATTCAAAATACAGCAAGTATTAGGGTAGCAATCACTACCGGGTTCTGGCATTAGCCAAAAATATGCAAACACAACATCGCAACCACAAAGAGAGATTCGCAAAAATGCGGGCTTTGCGTTGCGAGCAAACTATAGGTTTTCTCTGGTGTCAGAACAATGGACATTTTATAATGTTTTGCATTAGAAAAACTTATCATTAAGGGTGAAGAATGGCCCGTCGATTACCTCCTCTAAATGCCCTGCGTGTGTTCGAAGCAGCCGCGCGCCACCTGAGTTTTACGCGTGCCGCGGAAGAGCTCTTTGTGACCCAAGCCGCGGTCAGTCATCAGATAAAAGCCTTAGAAGAATTTCTTGGTCTGAAACTATTCAGGCGCCGAAATCGCTCATTGCTTCTCACCGAAGAAGGGCAGGGTTATTTCCTCGATATCAAAGACATTTTGATTGCGTTGGCCGATGCCACCGACCGGGTGTTGGAGCGCGGTGCAAAAGGGGCATTGACCATCAGTTTACCGCCAAGTTTCGCTATTCAATGGTTGGTACCAAGATTGGCTGACTTCAACCAGCAACACCCTGAAATTGACGTGCGCATTAAAGCCGTGGATTTGGAAGACGGGTCATTGACTGACGACGTGGACGTGGCGATTTATTACGGGCGAGGAAATTGGCCGGGATTGCGCTGTGACGAGCTTTACCCAGAATTCTTATTGCCCGTTTGTAGTCCTGCGACACTGAGCAGCGCCAAGCCTTTGAATTGTTTGGAAGATCTCAAGCACCACACCTTGTTACACGATCGCTCGCGCAAAGATTGGAAAGCCTACGCCAAACACTACCAGATTAGTGACATTAATCTTAACTATGGCCCGATTTTTAGTCATTCTGCCATGGTGTTGCAAGCGGCAGCCTTGGGGCAAGGCGTGGCATTGAGCAACAATGTGCTTGCGCAACCGGAATTAGAATCTGGTCGTTTGGTATGTCCGTTTGATCACTTCTTAATGAGTAAGAACGCTTTTTATCTGGTCAGCCAGCAAAAGGATGCCGACTCTGGACGCATCAGTGCGTTTCGTGAGTGGGTGCTGGCCAAAGCCGCCGCAGAACAGGAGAGCATTTCTGCATGAATCACGTGTTAATTGATGGCCCAGAAGAGGCCGCATATACCTTCATTTTCGCCCACGGCGCAGGGGCGGGCATGGATCATGATTTTATGGATGATGTCGCCAAGCGTATTGCCGCGCAGGACATTCGTGTTGTGCGTTTCAACTTCCCGTATATGGTCAAGCGTGCAGAAGACGGTAAGAAACGTCCACCCGATCGCGCGCCAAAGCTGCTTGATGCGTTTAACGCTGTGATTGAGGAATATGCCAGTGAAAATACGGTCATCGGTGGTAAGTCCATGGGGGGACGGATGGCGAGTCATTTGTCTGACTCGAATAAGGTGAAAGGCATCGCGTGTCTTGGCTTTCCTTTCCACCCGCCAGGCAAACCAGAAAATGACAAAGGCGAACACCTGGCAACACTGGCAATGCCAACCCTGATTTTACAAGGTGAACGAGATACATTTGGCAATCGTAGCGAGCTGGAAAACTATCCGCTTTCAGACAAGGTGGCACTGACGTTTATTCCTGATGGCGACCATAGTTTCAAGCACGAAAAGCCTCTGGCTATACAGAGGCCGACAATCGACAACTAGCAGCAGATAACATCGTGGCCTTTATCAAGCAGGTGTGCGCATGACAGGAAGAAAAATCGCAGCGGTAGGTTGCATGGTGGCGGGTGTTGCCGTCGCGCTTGGCGCCTTTGCCGCACATGGCCTTAAAGCGCAACTGACGCCTTACGAGTTATCCATCGTTGAGAAAGGCGTGCAGTATCAATTTTGGCACGCCTTGGCACTTATTGGATTAGGGCTTTGGCAAGATGTCGCGCCTAAGCGTAGCCTTGTGGTGGCATCGTGCTTTATTGGCGTCGGCATTTTGTGTTTTAGCTGCAGTTTATATGGCTTGGCACTCACCGATTGGCGGTGGTTGTGGCCAATTACGCCACTTGGTGGCACCAGCTTTCTTATTGGCTGGGGTATCGCTGCATGGTCTTTGTGGCGCAAAGCTTGAGTTGGAGGGGCTGCTTGACGATAATGGCGCGTTATTTTTACCAGGGTAGAAAAGGCCTAGCGTGAACCAGATTTTATTGTATTGCCGCCAAGGCTTTGAAAAAGAGTGTGCGGGTGAAATTCAGGACAAGGCAACGGAAGTCGAAGTGTATGGTTTTCCTCGCGTGGAGAAGAACACCGGCTACGTGCTGTTTGAGTGTTACCAGCAAGGCGATGCAGAAAAACTGCTTCAGAAGTTGCCGCTGACGTCTCTGATTTTTGCGCGTCAAATGATTGCAGTGGTTGATACCCTAAGCGATCTTGACCCGGGCGACCGCATCTCGCCGATTCTGGCGTTGGGTGGTGAGTTGCCAAAATGTGGCGACGTGCGCGTGGAAACGCCGGACACAGCGCAAGCAAAAGAGCTGCTGAAATTCTGCCGTAAATTCACAGTGCCATTGCGTCAGGCTCTGCGTAAACGCGGCGTGTTGCTGGCAAAAGAAAATGCGAAGCAGCCTGTACTGCATGTTTGCTTTACCGCACCAGGTTGCTGCTTGGTGGGTTACTCACTGAGCAACAATAATTCGCCACACTACATGGGTATTCACCGTCTGAAGTTCCCACCAGAGGCACCAAGCCGTTCAACGCTGAAGCTGGAAGAAGCATTCCATGCTTTCATTCCACGTGAAGAGTGGGACGAGCGTTTGGCTCCGGGTATGTGGGCCGTTGACCTGGGCGCATGTCCGGGCGGTTGGACGTATCAACTGGTTAAGCGTTCTATGTTCGTTCACTCGGTGGATAACGGCGCAATGGCTGAAAGCCTGATGGAAACTGGTCAGGTGAAACACCACGCGGTGGACGGCTTTAAGTTTGAGCCACCAAGAAAGAACGTGACTTGGTTGGTGTGTGACATGATCGAAAAACCGTATCGTGTTGCTCAGCTTATGGGTGAGTGGCTGATTGCCGGTTGGGCGAAAGAAACCATCTTCAACCTTAAGTTGCCAATGAACCGCCGTTATGAGCAGGTAAAAGATGATCTGCAGAACTTGAAGAAGTTCTTGATCGAAAATGGCATTCGCTTTGAGATGCAAGCGAAACACCTCTATCACGACCGTGAAGAAGTGACTGTTCACATTCGCGTGATCAAATAAGAAAAAGGCAGCTTAGGCTGCCTTTTTTCATTTCTGTGCCCTGTTATTTACCAGTTAGCTAAGCACTTGGGTTGAAGCGGATATCCTGCAAGTTGAACCCAAGCGTAATGTCGGTTTTGAGTGTCGCAACCTGCTTGCAGCGAAGGGCTAACGCTTCGTTGCCATCAAGCTTTTTGTGCCATTTGGGCTCAACGTCATCGGCGGCAAACAACTGCTCCAAGGTGCCATAACGTTGCAGTAAGGTGGATGCGGTTTTAGGGCCAATGCCTGGCACGCCCGAAACACCGCTTGAGCTTATCCCCACCAAGCCCCAGTAATCGGTAAGCTGAGAGGCAAGCACGGAAAACTCTTTCTCGATAAATGGCGTATCCAGCCAGCGCTGCTGGAAATAATCGCGAATACGGATGGTAGGGTGCAGCAGTTGGCAATAGCCTTGTCCGTTGAGATGATGGTCACTTGCCCATTGTGACTCGCTATTTTCATCGCAAGCGTTGCAATCATATCGTCTGCTTCATCGCCAGAGGACAGCAGTGAGTCAATGCCCATGTCCCAAAACGCATCCTGAATTTTATCCAGTCCTTGCTGAAGAGCTTCAGGCATTGGCTTTCTGCCTTGCTTGTATTCAGGTACCAATTCTGCGCGCCATCCTCTGTCTTGCTCGGCATGATCGAACACGGCAACCATGTGAGAGGGTTCGGCCTCTTTGATGATTTTGTTCAGAGCACGGCAGCAAACTTGCGCTGCACCTGCAATGTCGTCCGGGTTCGGTTGCGCGGCATGGACGCGACGGATGAGGTTCATGGCATCAATGATGACAAGATGAATTGACATGGATTACCCAAAAAGAATGGCTGATACGGCCATTCTAATTTGTTGGAAGATAAATGAAAGGAGGTTTTCGCTATCGGCCGCCTGAGCCTTGAACGATCTCGTAGCATGGCACGTAAGCCGTACCGGGCAGTTTCATGCGCTGTTGTTCGACAAAACCACGCAGGAGCTTGTCCATTTTCTTCATCAGTACGGCGTCGCCGTTGATTTTAAATGGTCCATGACGCTCAATTTCGCGAATACCTTCTTCTTTCACGTTACCCGCAACGATGCCCGAGAAGGCTTGGCGAAGCGCGGATGCCAAAAGCTCTGGTCGTTGGTTCATGTGCAGATCAAGGTTTGCCATGTTCTCGTGGGTTGGCTCAAACGGCAGCTGGAATTCAGGTGCAATTTTGAGTGACCAGTTGAACGAGTAAGCATCACCGGTTGATTGACGGTGTTCTTTTACGGCAGGCATGCCTTGCTTAATGATGCGCGCCACCTTGGCAGGATCATCAACAACGATTTCATAATACTTGGTGGCTTCTTCGCCGAGCACGTCACGGATGAACTCGTCGATGACGCGGAAGTAGTTGGCACTTTCTTTTGGCCCTGTTAGCACCACTGGCATCGGCTGATCTGCATTGTCTGGATGCATCAAGATACCGAGCAAGTAAAGCAGCTCTTCGGCCGTACCTGCACCACCTGGGAAGATGATGATGGCATGGCCCATGCGGACAAAGGCTTCCAAGCGTTTTTCAATATCCGGCATGATCACCAGTTCATTGACGATAGGGTTTGGTGGCTCAGCCGCGATGATGGATGGCTCAGTCAGACCCAAGAATCGTCCACCTTTCACACGCTGTTTCGCATGACCAATGGCCGCCCCTTTCATAGGGCCTTCCATCGCACCGGGTCCACAGCCTGTGCAGACGTTTAGCTCTCGAAGCCCCAATTCATTACCGACTTCACGGGTGTATTGGTATTCGATGGCATTGATAGAGTGACCGCCCCAACACACCACCAAGTTCGGATCTTTGCCTGGCACCAACGCTTTTGCGTTACGCAAGATATCAAATATCAGGTTGGTGATATGGCTGGAGTTGGTCAGGTTGAACACTTTGGCGTGCTCAAGCTGAACGTTCACGTGAATGATGTCACGCAACACGGAAAACATGTGCTCTTGAATACCACGGATAATTCGCCCATCCACAAAGGCATGCTCTGGCGGGTTGATCAGTTCAAGCTTCACACCACGCTCTCGGCGCATAACGCGGATATCGAACGATTTGTATTGCTCTAAAAGCTCCTTGGAGCTGTCCGTGTGACTGCCAGAATTGAGAACGGCGAGCGAGCAGTTGCGATACAAGCGGTACAGGTCGCTTTTCGCTGTGTCTTTGAGTCTGTCGACTTCCAGTTGAGAGAGAAGATCCATGGCCCCGACTGGGCTGATGTGCGTGATCATAGTCACCTCCTGTGCAGAGAAACACACTTTGGAAAGAGAGAGGCGTTCTTAGGACACCATTTCGTTTATCGTTTCGTTGTTAGTAATGGCTGGGGGCATCCCCAAAAAAATCAGTGTGTTAATTAAACATACACATAGATATAGGGTTTAGCCAGTTCTGGGTCACAAAAGAGAATGCTGTAAGGTAAACGACACGTGAAACAGGTGATAGGTCACAGACCTGGACCAAACTCACAGCAGTGAGTCTGGGAGGGAAGGGGTTATTGCGCCCAGACCAGCTTGTTACGGCCGTTATGCTTGGCGTTGTAGAGGGCGTTGTCAGCGCGTTCAAGCACATCGACGATGTTGTCTTTGTCCATGAACATGCTGGCACCGATGGACACGGTCACGGTAAGACGTTTGTTTTTAAACTTAAACGGCAAACGCGCCACGGTTTCACGAATACTATCGAGAATGTCCGTGCGGGTGGTTTCGTCAGCATCGGGTAACAGCACCACAAACTCCTCTCCGCCAAAACGGGCGATAAAGTCTGTATCACGCAGGCATTGGTGAATGGTACGCGCGACAACTTTTAGCACTTTGTCACCCACCAAATGACCGTACTGGTCGTTGACCGACTTAAAGTGGTCAATGTCGATCATTGCCAGACAGAACTGAGATTGATAGCGCAGCCAACAGCGGTATTCATGCTCTAAGCGATCGTCAAGTGCTGCACGGTTGTAAACCTTGGTCAACGGGTCGAGCAAGAGTTTCCGTTCTTGGTCGCCCAAACGACGGCGGTAATCCATGGTTTGGGTGTACAGGGCCTCGAGTTTTTGCTCGTTGTGCTGAAGCTGCTCCAGCAACTGCTGCTCTCTTTCTTCCAGCTCTTTATTTCTTGCCACGATTGATGCGAGGTTGTCCGTCACTTTATTTAGGCTTGGACGCAATTCTTCCAAAGAAGAAGCCTCGTTGAGGTGAATTTGCATTTCATCGACCGAAAGAGAAAGCTCTTCATTCAGTGATGTGCGCTGATCGGTAAGGCTTTGCGTGGCATCGATTGAGCGGCCGTTATGGCGTTGCAAAACCGACAAGTCTTCGTTGAGCTGGTTTAAGAAGCTTTGTGAGGCCTTGCGCTCGTTACGTGTGCCTTCGAGGATCAGTTGGACAGATTCAAGCGTCAGCTCAAGCAAGGTTTGTGCGTCAGGCGACAGCAAGAGGCGATTGCGGATGTCGAGCAGGCGATCGCCCACTTCTCCATCAAAGTCCAGTTCAGTAACCAGATGCTGCAACTCACTCGCGAGCTGGTTAATACGGTCTATGTTGAGCAGCTCTTTGGCTGTCAGTCCGTTCGCGGGCAAGGAGAGAAGCTTTAGGGCGCGTTCATACAGCTGAAGCAGCGCGACGATTTTCTCTGTGTTGCCGTGCGACTCAGTCGTAGGACGTTGGATTAGGTTGCGTAAATCGCGTTTTAGCTGTGCCGGCAAACCGGGCAAACACTTTAAGGTTTCCCCGCTTTGCTGAAACTGGTTTTCTAGTGCGTCTTTCGCTTTTTCTTGCGCATGCGTGTGCTTGTTGACCATTCGCTCTACCAAAGCCAGTTGAGGAATTAATCTCCCCACATCTTCCTGTGCTTCAAGATCGCGTTGAATCTGAGAAAGCTTTTGGTTGATGAGAGGGTCATCTTGCGCTTGTGATGCAGCGATAAGACGTGAAATTAGCCTTTTCAGGATCGTCGCTTCACGCCGTGATTTAAGTGCCAAATCACGGGCGACCAGCTGAGAATGCTGCAACTTTTCTGTCAGTGTGATGACATCTTCATCTGATGAGAAGTTGGACATAAAACGCGACTACATCTCCAAGCCCATCAGTGAAAAAACGCACTGAAAATAAGGGCTGCTAATTCCAAACGCTAAGGCGCAGCGTCTAGCTATAACGGTTAACTACTAGGGTTATCAATAAATTGGCGTCAGTTTTTATCAGATTCGTGAACCGTCTGCCAGTTAATTCCACCGGTTGCCGAAGTTTTAACCTTTATCAATCCAGAGCTAATGCCATCAAGCATGCCTGACGAACATTGGTATCGGCGAAACAAGCAGCAGGTGTGGATTCGATAGCACTCAAATAGACCACTGACGGGTTTCTTCTGCTTTCGATGCTTGGCGTGCTGCACTGGTGGCCATTAATAGAATATCAATGAGTTCTTTGTCGTTGATGGACGTAAATGCGCGTGGCAAAAATGGATAATCTGCCATACCAATACGCAGGCGATCATCCACATCCACCAGTTTATGCTCTTTGATAAAACCGTCGACAAGAGCCTGAATGTTGTCCGCCATTTCCGCAGGGGTGTTTGGCTTGTTGGCATTGTGCTCAATGTAGATAAACATCGCGTCTGAGAAATGATAGAGACGCGCAGGCTCTAGGGTATGTTCTTTAAGGTAGTTACCCAGATCTCGCTCTAACTCCAACCCTTTTAAGTAGCCGTGTTGAAGGTAGGCCACTTTGAGGAATGGCACTTCAAACATGGCGAAACTGAGTTTGTCGCTCAGCGGTTCGTGGATCATTTCCCCAAGATACCACTGCTCGAAGTGGGCACTGCTTTTGGCCAATGAGTTCGACAGCCTGTCGTTGAGCATACGCAGGTTGCGAAGGCCGCTTCGTGGGTGTGTGTAAAGCTCTTCACGCAGCTCTTCGAGTTGCGACTGACGGGTATTTGCGGTGCGGTGACGCAGTACAAGAATGAGCACAATGATGCTCAGGCTGCCGAGTAAGAATAGGTTTATCTTTTTCTGCTCAACCATGTCTTTGGTGTCTTGCGCCTGCTTTTTCTGCATGTCTTCGATTTGCAGCTGGCGTTCAATCACGCGCTGACGGTGTTTAAACGACTCGGCTTCTTGAAGTTGGCGACGGCTTTCGTTGCGTTGGTTGAGCAAATCAAAGCGGCGCTGAACCTGCAAAGCTTCTTCAAAGAGCCCTTTTTGCTCATAGGCTTGAGACAGTTTTGGCAGGCACTCAAGCATGAGTGCGCGGTTCTTAATGGTTTCAGCACCTTGCAGTGCTTGCTTTAGGGAATCCAGTGCCACGTCGTTATCATGGGTACGAAGCGCAAGCTCACCTTTAAGGATCAAGGCGCGCGTCAGTGGCTCGATCAGCTCTGAGCTGGATGCAATGCTAATGGCGTTATCAACATACTGCTCCGCTTGGTTGTAGCGCAGCAGTTTTAAATAGGTGTCTGCAATCGAGATCTTGATGTTGGCAATGCGCGGTGCTCGCGAGAGGTTGTTCTCAATGTCTAACGCATTGAAGTAGTGCACCAAGGCAAAGTTGTAGCGGCTTTGACGGCTGTAAATATCTGCCAGCAAGGTTTGGGTTTGTGACAGGCCACGGCTTAAATCGAAGTGCTCATAGAACTCTGCAGCCTGATTGGCGTGTTGTAGTGCTTTGTCTAGCACACCTTGCTCGCGATAGAGCTTAGTCAGTGATACGTTGGAGCTCGCAATCTCTGGTGTCAGGTCGTTTTCACTGGCTAACCAGTAGGCACTTAACAACTCTGCTAGCGCGCGCTCATAAGATTGCTTTTGTAAAAAGTAGTTACCAAGCGCGATCTGGTAGCGCACCTTCTGTTCCATGTCAGGCTCGGTGCCCAATTCTCGATAGGCCAAGTCGAACTGATCCAGTGTGGCTTTCTCACCATTGGATTTGGAAACGATAACGGCTTTGAGAAGGGCGGCTTCAAACGCGAGATAGTTGAGGTTACGCGATCGAGTGGCATCTTTTGGAGGTAGTGCGGCGAAGAGCTCGTTGAGCTTCTCTTCGGCTTTTGCGGGTTCATTCTCCAAATGGTAGAGCAGCGACGCTTCGACAAACGCCAACTCATAGGACATTTGCGAGAGGTTGTTCTCTTCTACCATGGCTCTTGCACTGTCGAGCGCATTCCATGCCGCTGCATGATTGCCGATAACACTGTTCGCTTTTGCCAGCACGATATACGCATGCACTGTGTTCATCGGCGAACGAATGGAGCGGTCAGCTTCATTGTTAGTGTGCAAGCGGTTAGTGGTGTCAGACAGGCGTCGTTGCACAAGAAAACGCTCGGCAATCTCGATGGATTTCTCCGGCGTGGTTTGGAGCATCGATTCTGCGTCAGACAATATTGGCGTGGAATAGAGTTTCGCGCTGACGTGTGTTGTCAGCAGCAATGAAATCAAGCAGAAAGCCGCAGGAAGTAGGCGCATGGTTCCCATTTAAAAAATAAAGCAGGCCCCGAGGCCTGCTGATTCGATTATTGGCGAGCCAAACGGTTGTTTTCGCTTGGCGTTTTACCCATGTTAGTACGGTACGGATTGATATCCAAGCCGCCGCGACGGGTGTAGCGCGCATAAACGGTCAAAAGCTCTGGCTGGCAGTACTTCATCAAGTCAGTGAAGATACGCTCAACACACTGCTCGTGGAATTCATTGTGTCGACGGAAAGACACGATGTAGCGAAGCAGTTTTTCGCGGTTGATGCGTTTGCCTTTATACGCAATGCGTACTGAACCCCAGTCTGGTTGGCTGGTGATTAGGCAGTTTGACTTCAAAAGGTTACTGTTTAATGTCTCAGTTACAACTGGACCTTCAGCAGCGCCTTCCAGCAAGGAGGCATCGAACTCGTAGTTGTCGATGGCGATATCTTGCTCATCGATGTTTTCGCCACCAAAGGCAACAACCGACGCATTGCTGAATTCTTCCAGAGGAAGAATCGTCACGTCTACATCCGCACCGGCACACGCTGACAAATCTTTCGCCAGGGTATCCACCACTTCCTGCCAGTTTTCAAACTTGGTTTGGTTGAAGCTGTTCAGGTAAAGCTTGAAGGATTTGGATTCAATCAGGTTAGGGCTGGTGGCTGGCAAACGCACTTCGCCAATTGCTACTTGTGGCAGGCCTTTCGCATTCAGCCAAGACAGTTCGTAGAGCGTCCAAATGTCGTACCCGGTAAAAGGCAGTGAATCGCCTAAATCTAGGTCATCACGGTTAAGGCTTCGAGGTACAGGTTGCAGCAGTTCAGGTGCATAGTGTTCCTGATAGTCCGTTTTCTGACCCAACGTTAGGCCAGCAAGTTCTTTTGCATCTTGATATTTGCTCATACGGTTTTGCCACGGATCGATTAGAATGCGCAAAGTTTACTGAATCTTGAGGAATCTTGCTAATGAATCACTCTGTCATTACTGCGCTTTGGTCGTTCAGCGAGCGCTTTGTTGACGCTTGGCAATCACAACATGGCTCTTTGCCGCAAAGTGATGCCTATTTAGAGCTTGCATCGCCTTGTGTTGCGCAGGAAACAGATGATGTGGTGATTTGGCAGCCTGTAAAGCGTCAAGAATTGGCCGATTTCTCGAATGTGGAAGAGGGGATCGGGATTGCGCTGCATGAAGACATTAAGTCTTTTTATGCCGGACAGTATTGTGGCGACATGACGGCATCGCTAGATGGCGAGCACCTTGAGCTTATTCAGGTGTGGAGTGATGAAGATTTGCCGCGTCTGCAAGAAAACATCTTGGGCCACCTTTTAATGCAAAAGCGTTTAAAGCAAAATCCGACCGTGTTTATTGCCGCCACCCATGATGAGCTGGATGTAGTGTCTATCTGTAATGTCAGCGGTGAAGTGATCAAAGAGCGTATTGGCACGAAGCAGCGCACCTTGTTGGCTGACAACATTGAGCAGTTTTTGTCGAAACTGACACCTGAGGTTTAACTGCGAATGTACGTTGTAGAGCTTACCTTCGAGTGTTTTGATGACACGACCATTTCCGCCGTTGACCGCGCAGTAAACGGATTAATGGACGCATTGCGTTATAACGGGCAGGTACTGGGACGTGAGTTCCCTATGGTGATGGGCGATGGTCAATTCCACGTTCGTGCGGTTTGCCCTGAAAAAGATGCCTTAAGCGTCAAATATAACAGTCCACAGGTGAATGCTAAGCTTCGCCAGCTTTCGGATGCCTGCCTGCTTTCACCAAAAGTGAAGGTGTTGGGACGTGACATTAACTCGGAAGAGAGTGCGACGGACGAAGCGCGTTCTTGGCAAGTGCTTTACACCACCTATGTGCACACGTGCTCGCCGCTTCGCTGCGGTGAAACCTTGTTGCCTATTCCGCTTTATCGTATTCCTGCGACCTTTAATGGCGACCACAAAGCAGAAGTGAAGTGGCAAACGGAATGGCAAGCATGTGATGAAATTCAGATGGCGGGGGCGTTTAAAGCCGAGCATGCTGCGTTGGCAGAAATTCAAGATGCCGACAGCTTGCTGTTTAGAAAAGGCTGGGATATTCGCGGGCGTATTGAATACCTCACGAAAGTGCCGACTTACTATTACCAGTACCGTGTAGGCGGCGAGAGTTTGGATGCGGAGTTAGCGCGTAAATGTCCAAAATGTGGCGGAGACTGGCTGCAAGAAGCGCCGATTCACGATGTGTTCCATTTCAAGTGCGACGATTGCCGTATCGTTTCGAACCTTTCCTGGGACTTTCAATAAAAAATGCCGCAGCCGATGAGAATCGCCTGCGGTATCTTCTTAGCTTACGCGTTGTTCCAAGGCGTTTAGACGTTCAGTGAGTGCTTTCACTTGCTGCTCTAGCTCGGCAATGCGCGTTTCTGAATCTTTCTGTGCTTCCACTTTTTCGACTTTGGGTACTGTGCCGCTTTTTTTCCATCGCTGAAGCGCGCTGATAATAATTGGCATTGGCACCGGAGACGTCAGTCTGCCTTTGATAAGAGCCACAGTGGGCTCTTTGCCATCGTTAACCAAGGAGCTGATCGCATTTTCTAACAGTGGGGTAAAATCAGTGCTCACGTTTCTTCCTTATTACAACGCGTAAAGACTTTTCCAAAACAACGTCTTCTTACTTTGGATGCTGGCAAGCATGACATGGCTATCAGGCTTTTCGCAATAAGGTGTCGAGTATATCTATTTGTTCCACCCAATCGGCATCTTGAAGTTTGGCCTCTTCCAGAAACTGCTTTTGGCTTGTCGACCAAAATGAAGCGGCGGTCAGGTTTTCACCGGGTTCTAGCGCATGTCGGCCGATGAAATCGTCAATCGAGGTTTTGTCTGACGGTAGACCCAGTTGTTGAAACAAGCTTTCCAAATTGTGGTTGAAGACTTCCATGAACATCCCTCTGCGGTGAGTGTTTCCAAAGTATAGTTGGGCTCATGACTTATTCGCCTTTAGACCTTGTGAGAGATCGCTTACACAGCGGTAGGAATATGTATCTTTAAACACTGGAAAATCTCTTTTGCTGAGATTTAAATGTGTTTAATTTCAATTGCTTATTTTTAAATTCGCGTTTCTGGAATTAAAATGTGATATCGATCGAGATCGAGTGGGTTGTTTCGAAGGGGTATTCGCGTAATCTGTTTCATGTCGGCAGGATACTGACACACGGAATAGGATACGGAACGGACACCGAGGCCAGGAAGGCAAGCAGTTAAGGAATAACTGCTCTCACGGATTGACGTATCAAGGACGAAGGAATTTGCAGTAAACAGGATGTTTGCTGGTCAGGAAGACACAACGGACTCGTCGAAGGAAAGACGAAAGGAACACCTTCAGGAAGAAGGCGGGACATGCTCAGGAACGAGTGCGAGTCGAAACATGATGGTTCGACGGGTCAAGGTAAGACTAAAGGACACCTCCAGGACGGAGAGTTAAGGACATCGCTGAAGGAATCAGCCACTAATCAAGGAAATGATGCAGGGAGCACATTTCGTAGCTGGATAGCTGCAAGTAAGACCTCTAGGGCACGACGATAGTCGTGCCCGTTCTTTTTTCTGTCATTTAACTTTCACCGCATTTTAATTCTTCTCTCACTATGTCATTTCCTCTTAGATTCCAACGGTTTAAATGTACTTTTTGACTGTGTGATCCAGCCAATTTAGGCAGATATTCTTCTTAAACTGAGCCTAACCGATTAAAACAGAAATTTTATATTGTGCTGATGGCTTACATGCTTGTGAGAGATCTCTTACACGGCTGTGGGAAAGCACGGTTTTGTTTGCCGAAATTTGGAATCGAATAAAATAAAAAGCCTTTAAATTCAGTTATTTGATTGGTTGGTTAATTTGTGCATTCCAAAGTGTGATGTTGATCACCTGTGAGTTGGTTGTTTTGAAATTTGGTTCGCGTAATCTTTGCGGTGTCGGAAGGAACTGACAAACGGAACAGGAACTAACACCACGGACTTTGGTCGCTCAGGATGAGCAGGTAATGCAAGGAATGTGTTACCAGCAAGGAATGCGGAATTAGGGACACGGATGGAACCGTAGCGGTAAATAGGATGTTTACTGGTCAGGACGACACTTAGGACAACCCAGGATGGGGGCTTAAGGAACCACTTCAGGAAGAAGTAATGGACACCCTCAGGATGAGGACGAGAATCGAGACAGGATGGCTCGATGGGTCAAGGTAAGACCGAAGGACACCTCCAGGAAGGAGAGATAAGGATAACGCTGAAGGATTCAGCACTGATCAAGGAATGATGCAGGGAGCACATTTCGTAGCCGGATAGCTGCAAGTAAGACCTTAGGGCGCGACGTAAGTCGCGCCCGTTCTTCTTTCTGGCTCCCAGAAAAAGAACAATCATTTTCCCAATGACCTATTGCGCGCACACATTGCTCACTCAAAGGTCTAAAGCCATTACGGTTCCTGCACCGGATACGCCGGCATGTACACTTCTTGGATACGTTTCCCTTTCATCACGGCATAGCCTTGGTAGCAATCCAGTCCATTAACGGAAAACTCAAAGTAATAGCGCGTTTGAATATTTAATGGCCCTTTTGGCCAGCCAAACGAATGACTGCCGCGCGCAATCGAAAGCAATTGCACATCAACCTGCTGGCAGCGACGTTGAATAAATTGTCGCGCAATTTCCGTTTGACTGCGCTGTTGCCAGAACAAGGCTCCGACAACAGCGATTGCGATAATCCACAACAGATCGGCGATCATGATTGACGCACCGATTGTTGCAATAGCTTCACGGCGTTCATCAGCTCTTGAGATGCGCTACCATGAAGCAGTGCCAACACTTGTGGACGCAAGTTTGGGATCATCACAAGATCAGCGATCATCTGCTGGAAGAATGCTTGATCGTTTTGATCCGCAACCGCGATGAGGAATTTGTCCAAAAGGGCATTGTCGGTCAACGATGACCAGCAACGACCCGCAATCGCAATCAGCATTTCACGGTGACGCAGTGATGACTCCGACAACACTTTGCTTACCATCGATTGCAATCGCGCATGCTCTGCGCCAGACAGGGCACGCAAATAGGCGGTGAGCAGAAAGAGATCGGCTTCGTCAGCGTTAAGCATTGAAGAGATTTGTTCTTCGATACGCTCTGCAATGGATTCCGGCAATTGGCAGTGCTCCAAGCAGCCAAGCAGCGCATACCGCGGAGTCTCTGGCATCTGGGACAAGGCTTTACGAATACGGGTGGTATTGTTGTGTTTGTCCATGCGGGCACACAAATCCGCCAGCCCTTGAAGACCAACGCCTTGCCATTCAGTCCAACCCAACTCGCCTGAGAGGTAATGCTGCGCATGGTCGTAGTACTGGCTGGCTGGCTGGTTCAGGCGCGCGGTTAAGAAAGCATGGAACATGGCTTTCTTGTCGTCTTGCGGGTTAAAGGTATACGGGTTGTTCGCAAGCTTTTCTTGCTCTTCTTCCGTTGGCGTTTTATCCAAGGTGGCACCCATGGCTTGTGCAACGTATTGGATAAAATCGCCCAGTGCCGCTTGGTTCAGTAGCCCGCGCTCATCAAGAGGCATTTTCAGAAACCAAATCCAAGGCGATTGCCCAGCTTGGCCAAATGCAATACCGAACTGCGCATGTTGCTGCACAGGATAGGGATAAGCCACGCGGTTTTCTTCGATGGCAACAAAGTCCTTTTGGCTGATTTCAGTCACGCGACGACTGAGGTCATAGATGACGTAATCACATTTGGCCTGCTCGAGAATGACGTGAAGAGAGAGCGAATTGTCCATATTACTTCTATTGTTGTTGCCGCACGTGGCGGTGGATGAAAAGAGCGTCAGTATACATACCGACTTTGTTATTTTTTGATATGCTTGCGCGCAACACGAATTTCAACCCATGCAGCCAAAGAAGAGAGTAATTTCATGAGCAAACACCAAAAAGTCGGTGTACTCCTGCTTCAGCTCAAAACCGTCCTTGAGCAACACGGCCATTGGCAAGATGAGGCACCCGCTGATGACAAGCTCGCGAGCAGTGAGCCTTTTGCCATTGATACCTTGTCGTGCACCGAATGGCTGCAGTGGATTTTCATCCCCAAGATGCAGTTCTTGGTTGATCATCAATTCCCGCTGCCGACGTCCTTTAGCATCTCCCCTTATGTGGAAGAAGCATTGAAAGGCACAGACGGACACTTGGAAATTACTCAGGTATCGACAGACATCGATGCCCTGTTCAGTAGCGATACCCAATAAGTACCATGCAAATCGAACTTGAAATTGTCTACCGCGATGAGTGGCTCATTGCGGTCAATAAACCTTCCGGCATGCTGGTCCACCGCTCGTGGTTGGACAAAGGTGAAACCCGTTTTGTTATGCAAACCTTGCGTGACCAGATTGGGCAGCATGTTTTCCCGCTCCACCGTTTAGACCGACCGACATCTGGCGTGCTTTTGTTTGCTTTGTCCTCGGAGATGGCCGCAGAAATGATGCCGAAATTTGCTGGGCGTGATATTCACAAAACCTACCATGCGATTGTGCGAGGGTGGATTCAGGAAGGGGCGACGCTGGATTATCCGCTCAAAGAAGAGCTGGATAAAGTGGCAGACAAATTTGCCACGGCAGAACCAGAAGCCAAAGAAGCCAAAGAAGCCATCACGGAGTACCGACCATTGGCACATGCGGAATTGCCCATTGCGATGGGACGCTATCAAAGCTGCCGTTATACGCTGGTGGAGATGAAACCGCATACCGGACGCAAGCATCAACTTCGTCGTCACATGCATCACTTGAGTCATCATATTGTGGGTGATGTGAACCATGGTGATGGTCGACACAATCGCTTATTCCGACAAGAGTTTGAGTGCCATCAGTTGCTGCTTCACGCATCGCGTACCGAGTTTACGCATCCTGTAACACAAGAGCAGGTAGTGATTGAGGCAAACGTGGATTCGGTATGGCGACGTGTGCTCGACGGTTTAGGTTTACACGATCATCTTTGAACCGTTAAAGACAAAAAAACCGCCGTGAAGGCGGTTTTTCTTTGCTTTGAAAAGTGCTTAGAGCTTTTCCAGATCGGCCTCGATCTCGGCGATCTTGCTTGCGACCACTTTTTCCAAATGTCGAAGGTCTCGCAGGATCTTTTTCTTGGTGTCTTGCTCGGTTTGCTCGCGTCGTACGATTTTATCGAGCTCATCCACCACCAAAGAAAGACTACGGTTTATCTCTGTGACTTCTCTAAATCGACCGCTTCCGCTGTCGACCACGACATTTTTGCGCTGGCGTGGGTATTTGAATTTCACGCTTTTGGCAAACAGTTCACCTTTCGCTTTGTGAAAGTAGATTTTCAGCGTGTCTGAATTGGCTTCCTGACGAAGGGTGTAGCGTTCGATGTTTTCAGGTTTCTCGATACCGATGTTTTTAAGATTCTGGTACATAACTGCCTCTCTTCGTCTGCTCAGACATTGGTTTCAACTACTTACTGTTCACTTTAGCAGCACCTTGGTGCCATCCCCAACAGAAGTAATGATCAATGTCTGAGACTTGTGGAAGAGATCGCCAGACGTTCTAATTAGCTGTACAAAATTAGTGTGTTATTCGGCTATTGCGCATCATTTAACGCATCAAATAGGGCATCTTTTAACGCTTGCTGTGCATCCTCCGATAAAGCCTGCCTATCACCGTCAGTCACAATGAAAAAGTCTTCTGCACGCTCGCCAATCGTGGTGATTTTTGCGGCTTGAAGCGAGACGCCTTGGCGCGCAAAAACCGCCCCTACGCGAGCCAGTAGCCCTGGCATATCGAGTGCAACCAGCTCTAGCAAGGTGCGTCGACCTGTGCGTGTTGGTAAGAAGGTGACTTGCGTTTTGACGTTAAACGCCATCAGCTTTCTCGGTGCGCGTTTGACGGGGATGGTGATTTTCCCGTCTTGCATTAAAGCCAGTTGCACGCCATCGCGGATGGTGTCATGTCGGTCGGATTGAATCGCCTCGTTGTTGGCATCCAGCACCATAAAGGTATCGAGGGTAAAGCCATCCTTGCTGGTCATGATCTGGGCGTCATGAACACTGAGGTTTTTCTTATCCAGTGCCGCAACAACCCGCGCAAAGAGGCTGGGCTTATCTTCGCTGTAGACAAAGATTTCGGTGCCGCCGCGCGTCGCGTTTTTACTGACCAACACCAATGGCTCGTTGCTTCGTGGTTGAGGATGTGCTCACTGTGCCATGCAATTTGCTTGTGCGTGTGGCGAAGGAAGTAATCGGCTTTAAAGCGCTGCCACAGCAGCTCAATGTCACGCGGCGCAAAGCCATGTTTTCTGAGAAGTGCGGAAGCTAAGTGCTGATTGTGACGGATACGCTCACGTACATCTGGCGGGTTCTCCAACCCACGGCGCAGGGCTTTTTGGGTGGAGTAATAAAGCTCTGCAAGAAGGGTTCGTTTCCAGCTATTCCAAAGCTCTGGGTTGGTGGCGTTGATGTCCGCGACGGTCAGGCAAATCAGGTAATCTAGACGCTCTTCATCTCGCACTTTTTGGGCGAAATCCGTGATGACTTCCGGATCGTAGATGTCGCGACGTTGGGCGGTCACTGACATCAGCAAGTGATTGCCAACAAGCCAACTGACCAGGTTCGCTTCGGGGCGCGAGAAACCGTGGTCGATACAGAAGGTGTAGGCTTCTTCAGCACCAATTTCTGAGTGATCGCCGCCACGCCCTTTGCCGATATCGTGAAAAATAGCCGCCAGCAGCAGAAGCTCCGGTTTAGCGAGCCTTGGCAATACGTCGCAGCAAATTGGATGTTTGTCGCGGTTTTCTTCTTGGGCAAAGCGGTTGATGTGTTTGAGCAAACGTATGGTGTGTTCGTCCACCGTGTAGGCATGGAACAGATCGAACTGCATTTGGCCGACAATTTGGCTCCACTGCGGAAGATACGCTGACAATACCCCGTGCTTGTGCATCAGAGGGAAGGCCTTGTGCAACGCGTTAGGATGGCGCGTGAGGGCAATAAATTTTTCTTTGGCTTCAGGGATATCACACAAGAAGCGGTTTAAGCGGCGTCTTGCTGTGCGAAGCTGGCGCAAGGTTGGCGCGGAAATTGACTCTATCGACTTGTCATTGGCGATATGCAGGAACATATCAATGATGGTGTCAGGACGTGCTTGGAACAGTGCCGGTTTTCGCGCCTCGATTTGACGGCCTTTTCGTTGAAAGTCGTCGCTGAGAATCTCTATCTTTTTGTTATCTGGTTCGTCATTGATTTCTAGCTCGAACAGGCGGATCAGCATTTTGTTAAGCTCTGCGACGCGGCCGAGGGTGCGGTAGAAATCTTTCATCATCATTTCGATGCCGCGGTTTCCGTCGCCCTGATAACCAAGGGTCTCTGCGACAGAAGGCTGATGAGCGAAGGTCAGACGGTTGTCATAACGACGAAGCTCAAGGTGCAAGGCAAAACGAATACGCCAAAGTACGGTTTGGCATTCGTCGAGCTCGCGAAACTCTGCATCCGTCAAAAAGCCGTATTTGCTCATTTCACGAAGCTAGTGGCGCCAAAGTGGCGGCGGGCAATCCAGCTTAACGTGTGAATGTCGCGAAGGCCGCCGGGGCTTGATTTGATGTCAGGCTCAAGGTTGTAGGCCGTGTCGTGATAGCGAGCATGTCGATCGGTCTGTTCTTTGACTTTGGCTTTAAAGAACTTCTCGCTAGGCCAAAATTGCTCCGAGTGAATTCGGTTTTTCAGTTCGTGATAAATGCGCTCGCTGCCGCACAGAAGGCGTGCTTCCTGTAAGTTGGTGGCAACAGTTAAATCGTCCATGCCCACGTCCATACACTCTGTGAGCGTGCGAACACTGTGGCCGACTTCGAGTTTCAAATCCCAAAGCAAGGTGACAAATTCGCTGATTTTCTGTTGGTAGGTTTTGTCGATACAACCTTCGCTGAGAATAAGCAGGTCAATGTCTGACAGGGGATGAAGTTCTCGGCGGCCATAACCACCCACGGCAATGAGTGAAAGGCTAGGGTGGTGGTCGAAGTCATAATGCTGCCAAAGGCGAGCAAGCAAGGCGTCCATATAATCTGAACGGGCGTAAACCAAATCGTTGACGGAGACATGATTGAGAAAAGCGGTTTTTTGCTGCTCACCGAAAAGCGTCAGCTGCTGTTTGAGGGTTTGCAGATCCAGTTGATCAGCCGTCAATTCATTCGGGGAGAGCAAAACGTCGTTCATTGTCTTCCTTGGCGTATACAGGTTTAAAAAAAGTCGGCACTGAGGCCGACTTTTATTTTTTCTAGATTTTTAGGCGTTGTTCAAAATTCGTGGCAGCGACTCGTCGCTACGCAGCGTCAGGATCTCACAACCTGAATCTGTGACCAGAATGGTGTGTTCCCACTGCGCTGATTTCTTGCCATCAACGGTGTATACCGTCCAGCCATCATCTTCATCCAAGATGGTGCCGAATTTGCCTGCATTAATCATCGGTTCGATGGTGAAACACATGCCCGCTTTCATCACAGTGCGGTCGCTGTTTTTGTAGTGAACCACTTGCGGCTCTTCGTGGAACTCAGAGCCGATGCCGTGACCACAGTAATCTTTTACGATTGAGTAGCGGCGCGGACGGTTTTTGATGAATTTCTGGATTTCAGTACCCAGATCGCCAATTCGTGCACCTGGTTTTACTTTTTTCAGGGCTTGATAAAGGCTTTCTTGCGCAACGTGGCACAGTGCTTTGTCTTCTGCAGACACATCACCAATCAGGAACATCTTAGAGGTGTCACCGTGGTAACCGTCTTTGATGACAGTGATATCGATGTTGATGATGTCACCATCTTTCAGCACATCACCTTCACATGGAATGCCGTGACATACGATGTGGTTGATAGATGTACAGATCGATTTAGGGAAACCGTGGTAGTTCAGCGGCGCAGGAATTGCCTCTTGCGTTTCAGTGATGTACTTGTGGCAAATGTCATCCAGCTCTTTGGTGGTCACGCCTGCTTTGACGTGAGGTTCGATCATTTCCAGTACGTCGGCTGCAAGGCGACCGGCTACACGCATTTTTTCAATTTCTTCAGCCGTTTTGATTTTGGCGCTCATTGCTTTCTCTCGGTTAGCTCTCTCGTTATTGATGGTTATCTCAACGAAAGAATGTATGACAGCATTTACTACATATTATCAATCGCATCGCCATGTGGGAACCGTGAGAGATAAAGTGACTGCTTTTTTATGCTGGATTTGATGGCAGTTTTTATGGTATAAAGCGCGCCGAAATACGCCTTCATGGTTAATCTTGAAAACAGGTTCTATGCTGGTGGTTTCACCAAATACTATTTATTTAACTCACACACATATCGACACATGCGCCGGGGTGCCCTTAAGGGTCGGCAGTATGGGATATGTGGAGGCCTAACCCCAAGAGGAATTAAAATGGCTACTGTTTCAATGCGCGACATGCTGAAAGCTGGTGTTCACTTCGGTCACCAGACTCGTTACTGGAACCCTAAGATGAAGCCGTTCATCTTCGGTGCACGTAACAAGGTTCACATCATCAACCTAGAAAAAACTGTACCAATGTTCAACGACGTACTGGCTGAACTGACTAAAGTTGGTGAGCGCAAAGGTAAAGTACTGTTCGTTGGTACTAAGCGTGCCGCTAGCGAATCTGTTAAAGCAGCTGCAGAAAGCTGTGACCAGTACTACGTGAACAACCGTTGGTTGGGCGGTATGCTGACCAACTGGAAAACTGTTCGCCAGTCAATCAAACGTCTGAAAGATCTGGAAACTCAATCTACTGACGGTACTTTCGAGAAGCTGACTAAGAAAGAAGCTCTGATGCGTACTCGTGAGATGGAAAAACTTGAGAAATCTCTGGGTGGTATCAAGAACATGGGCGGTCTGCCAGACGCACTGTTCGTAATCGACGCTGATCACGAGCACATCGCGATCAAAGAAGCGAACAACCTGGGTATCCCAGTATACGCAGTAGTTGATACTAACTCTGATCCAGACGGCGTTGACTTCGTTATCCCAGGTAACGACGACGCAATCCGTGCTGTTCAACTGTACCTGAACGCTGCTGCTCAATCTTACAAAGAAGGCCGTAGCCAGGACATCGTTGCTCAAGCAGAAGACGAGCTGGTTGAAGTAGCTGAGTAAGACAACTGCTCCTTGTGAGCGTTCTTAGCCATCAGACTGTCACAGACAGCACTGTAAGCTAAGTAGGTTAGCAGGGCCCACTATCGGCCCTGATTTTTACCCTAATTGTTTCGAATCGAGGAATGAACAATGGCTGTTACCGCTGCCTGGTAAAAGAACTGCGCGAACGCACTGGCGCAGGCATGATGGAATGTAAGAAAGCGCTGGTAGAAACTAACGGCGACATCGAGCTGGCAATTGAAAACATGCGTAAGTCAGGCGCTGCTAAAGCTGCTAAGAAAGCAGGTAACGTAGCTGCTGAAGGCGCGATCATCATCAAAGAAGCTGATGGTGTTGCTGCTCTGGTAGAAGTTAACTGCCAAACTGACTTCGTAGCAAAAGATGGTAACTTCACTGCATTCGCTAACGAAGTAGCTGAAGCTGCTCTGGCGAACAAAGCATCTGTTGAAGAACTGCAAGCGCAATTCGAAGAAGCACGTGTTGCTCTGGTTGCTAAAATCGGTGAAAACATCTCTATCCGTCGCGTAGCATACGTTGAAGGTACTGCGATTGCTTCTTACCGTCACGGCGAGCGCATCGGTGTTGTTGTTGCTGGTGAAGGCGACGCAGAAACTCTGAAGCACATCGCAATGCACGTTGCTGCATCACGCCCAGAGTACGTGAACCCATCTGACGTTCCAGCTGACGTAGTTGCTAAAGAGCGCGAAGTTCAAGTTGAAATCGCAATGAACGAAGGCAAGCCTAAAGAAATCGCTGAAAAGATGGTTGAAGGCCGCATGAAGAAGTTCACTGGCGAAGTTTCACTGACTGGCCAACCTTTCATCATGGAACCTAAGAAAACTGTAGGCGAAATCCTGAAAGAAAAAGGCGCGTCAGTTTCTACTTTCATCCGTCTAGAAGTGGGTGAAGGTATCGAGAAAGTTCAAGGCATGAGCTTCGCAGAAGAAGTTGCAGCCGCTCAGAAAGGTTAATTCCTCTTTGAGAACCCAAAAGACCGCAGAACCCTGCGGTCTTTTTACAATCCCATCCGTAGAAGTAAGTGCCTAAAGGTAGTGAGCATGACTACAAATCCAAAACCAGCCTATCAACGAATTTTGCTTAAATTGAGCGGCGAAGCGCTCCAAGGAAAAGAAGGCTTCGGTATCGATCCAGCTGTACTTGATCGTATGGCGCAAGAAATTAAAGAACTGGTAGAACTTGGCGTACAAGTTGGTCTGGTCATTGGTGGTGGTAACCTATTCCGCGGTGCAGGTCTTGCAGAAGCGGGTATGAACAGGGTTGTGGGCGACCACATGGGTATGCTGGCGACTGTGATGAACGGTCTGGCAATGCGTGATGCACTGCATCGTGCCTATGTGAACGCGCGGGTAATGTCGGCAATTCCTCTAAACGGTGTCTGTGACAGCTACAACTGGGCAGAAGCAATCAGCCAACTGCGCAACGGTCGCGTGGTGATCTTCTCTGCAGGTACAGGTAATCCATTCTTCACGACCGATTCTGCTGCGTGTCTGCGCGGTATCGAAATCGAGTCAGACGTTGTGATTAAAGCAACCAAGGTAGATGGTGTTTACACTGACGATCCAGCGAAAAACCCAGATGCTGAACTGTACAGCAACCTGACTTACCAAGACGTTCTTGAAAAAGAACTGAAAGTGATGGACTTAGCTGCCTTCACTCTGGCTCGCGATCACAAGATGCCTATCCGTGTTTTCAACATGAATAAGCCAGGCGCGTTGCGTCGAGTTGTGATGGGTGAGCAAGAAGGCACACTAATTAATAACGGTTAATCGAAATTAGTGGCATAATTCCACTCGTTAGAAAAAAGAATCTTCAAGGATACTCTCGTGATCAATGAAATTAACGCAGATGCGAAAGAGCGCATGCACAAAAGCGTTGAAGCGCTGAAGAACACCTTAACCAAAATCCGTACTGGTCGTGCACACCCAGCTTTGCTGGATGGCCTGTCAGTAGATTACTACGGTTCAGCGACTCCGCTTAAGCAACTGGCTTCAATCGTAGCAGAAGACGCACGTACACTGGCGATCACTGTATTCGACAAGTCAATCACTCAAGCTGTTGAAAAAGCGATCATGACCTCTAGCTTGGGCCTGAACCCAATGTCTGCAGGTACGGTTATTCGCGTTCCATTGCCACCGCTGACTGAAGAACGTCGTCGCGATCTGGTTAAGATCGTACGTGCTGAAGCGGAAGGTGGTCGTGTTGCAGTACGTAACATCCGTCGTGACGCAAACAGCGACCTGAAAGCTCTGTTGAAAGACAAAGAGATTTCTGAAGATGACGAGCGTCGTGGTCAAGACGACATCCAGAAGCTGACTGATGCGGCAGTGAAAGAAATTGACGCGATTCTTGAAGCGAAAGAAAAAGAGTTGATGGAAGTATAATTCCGGCTACACTCTGATTCCATTGCCAAAGCGCTGTGCTAGCAGTACAGCGCTTTTTATTTGCGAAGGATAATGATGAGCTCTCAGTCTTCCTATCTAGAAATAGACACCAACCTTCTCCCAAAACACATTGCTGTCATCATGGACGGAAATGGCCGTTGGGCGAAAGCGCGAGGCAAAGCCCGTATGTTTGGGCACAAAGCCGGCGTTGACGCTGTCAGAAAAACGGTTTCTACTGCAAACCGTCTCGGTATTAAAGTTCTAACACTCTTTGCTTTTAGCAGTGAAAACTGGCGTCGCCCAGAAGAAGAAGTCAGCTTGCTGATGGAACTTTTTGTCACTGTTTTGGGACGTGAAGTGAAACGCCTTCATAAAAATGGCGTAAAGCTCAAAGTTATTGGCGACACAACGCGATTCAGTAAATCACTACAAGATAAAATTGCATCTGCTGAAGCTCTAACTGCAAACAACACGGGCTTGGTTCTTAACGTGGCTGCCAATTACGGCGGTCAATGGGATATCTTACAATCTGTACAAAAGCTTGCTGGGCAAGTTGCACGCGGTGAATTGACACCAGAGCAATTGACCGAAGCAGATATTGGCGCGCATTTGACGACAGCAAACATGCCGGATGTGGATTTGATGATCCGCACCAGTGGTGAATGTCGCATCAGCAACTTTATGTTGTGGCAGGTGCATACGCTGAGATGTATTTTACCGAACAATTTTGGCCGGATTTTGATGAGCTCAGCCTCTCTGAAGCCATTGCTTGGTATGTGAGCCGAGAACGCCGTTTTGGCTGTACTGGTGAGCAGATTCAGGCCATGTTACAAGTAGAAAAATAGAGGGTTTCCTTTGCTGAAACAACGTGTATTAACGGCGTCTGTGCTAGCACCAATCGTTATCGCAGCTATTTTCTTTTTGCCGTTACCTTTCTTCATTGCTGCCATCGCAGGCGTAACCCTTCTCGGTCATTGGGAATGGACTAAGTTTGTTGCGTCTTCATCTCGCGTGAAAGCGTTCGTTTTTCCCTCACTGATCTTAGTTGCATCTTTGATTGGCTTGTGGCCCGTGACTCAACATGGGCTCGAACTGTCTAGTTTAAATAGCGGTGTGTTGGCGTTAGTCGGTGCACTGTGGTGGTTGGTTGCGACAGCAATGGTGCTGAAGTACCCAAAAGCGACATCATGGTGGTCTAACAGCGCGTTATTGCAACAAGCGTTTGGCGTATTGACGCTTCTCCCATTCCTTTGGAGCGTATCACTGCTTCGTGCCTTCGAGTACGAAACGACGCCTTACATGGGTGCCAAAATGGTATTGCTGGTCTGTCTGCTTGTATGGGCAGCAGATACGGGAGCCTACTTTGCAGGTAAGCGCTTTGGTAAGCGAAAAATGGCTCCTGCGGTGAGCCCAAACAAAACCACGGAAGGACTGATTGGTGGTTTGATCGCTTCTGTGGGTGTGACGCTGTTGGCTGCAAAGGGGTTCTCCATTCCGTTCTCGTCTCTCCCTATGCTTGCTTTGGTTGCACTGATCACGGCATTTGCTTCTGTTCTGGGCGATTTGGCAGAAAGTATGTTTAAGCGCGTGGCGGGCGTGAAAGACAGTGGCAGTATCTTGCCGGGACACGGTGGGATTTTGGACCGAATTGATAGCCTAACCGCTGCATTCCCCGTCTTCACCGTATTGTATTTCTGGTTAGCATAATGATTTCACCGGCGAAAGCCGGTGAGTCTTATCTACAACGGCAATTTTAAACAGAGTTTTCTATGCGTAAGTTAACGATTCTTGGTGCGACTGGCTCTATAGGAAGCAGCACGCTTTCAGTAGTAGAAAAGAATCCACACGCCTACGAAGTGTTTGCGTTGGCTGCGAATGCTAACGTGAACGAAATGATCCTACTTTGCTTGAAGTGGAAACCAACGTTCGCAGCAATGGCGGATGAGAATGCAGCTAAAGCATTGCGTCTGGCACTGAGCAACCAAGGCTGTCCAACCGAAGTATTAGCTGGTGAAGCGGGCCTTTGTGCTGTCGCGTCTCACGATGATGTCGACACTGTCATGGCAGCGGTGGTTGGCGCTGCGGGTCTTGTGCCTACCATGGCGGCAGTGAAAGCGGGCAAGCGTATTTTGCTGGCGAATAAAGAAGCCTTGGTGATGTCAGGGCAGTTTTTTATCGACGCAGTGCATCACTATGGTGCCGAACTTCTGCCTGTCGACAGCGAGCACAACGCCATTTTTCAGTGTCTGCCAGCTTCTATTCAACTAAAGCCGGGTATATGTGACCTCGGTGCAGAGGGCGTAAGCAAAATTCTACTGACCGGCTCTGGTGGTCCATTTCGCTACACCGATATAGACGCGCTTGCTGCAGTAACACCAGCGCAAGCTATTGCCCACCCCAACTGGTCGATGGGGCCAAAAATCTCCGTTGACTCAGCGACTATGATGAATAAAGGGCTTGAGTACATTGAGGCGCGTTGGCTGTTTAATGCCAAACGCGAACAATTGGACGTGATTATTCATCCGCAATCTGTCATTCATTCTATGGTCCAATATCGTGACGGTTCTGTGTTGGCGCAGATGGGGCACCCAGACATGTGTACGCCTATCGCCTATGCGATGGCTTATCCGTCCCGCATTGAGGCTGGTGTTAAGCCGCTCGATTTCAGTGAGGTGGGAGAGTTTACGTTCATTAAACCTGACTTTAATCGCTACCCATGCTTAAAGCTGGCGATTGATGCGTGCTACTCAGGGCAAGCAGCGACCACGACCCTAAATGCGGCGAATGAAATTGCGGTTGATGCTTTCCTACAGGGTCATATCGGCTTCATGCAGATCGCTCAAATCAATGACGCGGTACTACAAGATGTCACACTTGCGGAGCCGTCTTGTATTGAAAACTTGCTTTCAACCGATGAACAGGCGCGTCAGGTCGCGAGAAACTGGATTAAAAGGCTAACGGCATGAGTGGAATTCTCTGGAACCTTCTGTTTTTCTTAGTTGCGTTGGGCGTATTGATTGCCGTTCATGAATACGGCCATTTTTGGGTTGCTCGACGTTGTGGCGTCAAAGTAGAGCGATTCTCTATCGGCTTTGGCAAGGCGATTTGGCAAAAAATTGGTAAAGACGGCACCGAATATACCTTGGCGATGATTCCATTGGGCGGTTACGTCAAAATGCTCGATGGTCGCGTGGATGATATTCCTCTGGGTGAGGAACCTCGTGCTTTTAACAATCGTCCACTGTGGCAGCGAAGCGCAATTGTTGCCGCTGGCCCCATTGCCAATTTCCTCTTTGCCATCGTGGCCTACTGGATGGTGATGGTAATTGGTGTACCTGCCGTCAAACCCGTTGTGGGTGATGTCGCTCAACATTCTATTGCCGCAAATGCGGGAATTGAGCCAGGGATGGAACTTACAGCGGTCTCGGGTATCCAAACTCGGGATTGGGAATCAGTAAATCTGCAGCTTATTTCACATATTGGTGATGATGAAATGACGCTGTCGGTGAAACCAGATGACAATGCCGCGTACTCGATAGACAAGTCGTTAGATTTAGCGACATGGTCGTTTGACCCTGAGTCGCAATCAGCACTGCGCACATTAGGTATTACCCCGTTTACGCCTGCGATCTCGACGACAATCGCTCAGGTTGTTGAAGGGAGTGCAGCAGAGCGCGCTGGTTTGAAAAGAGGTGATGCGCTGCAAAGCATCGACGGAACGCCAGTGACTGACTGGACTTCTGTGGTAGAGGTGGTACGTGCCCATCCGGAGCAAGCTATTGATCTGGGTGTTAAGCGTAACGGTGAAAATATGACACTTTCACTGGTACCCGACTCCCGTGAACAAGGTGAGCTGAAAATTGGCTACGCAGGCTTCTCACCAGAAGTCGCTGCTTGGCCAGAGTCTTACCAGTTTACGTTGCAATACGGTCCGTTAGCCGCAATCCCAGCAGCCATGGATAAAACCTGGCAAGTGGTCGTCCTAACGGCAGAAATGATTAAAAAGCTCTTCACTGGCGACGTGGCGGTGAAGAATCTGAGCGGTCCAATTTCCATTGCCAAAGGCGCAGGGATGACCGCTGACTTTGGTTTGGTATACTTTCTTGGTTTTCTCGCACTGATCAGCGTGAATTTGGGTATTATTAACCTTTTACCGTTACCTGTACTGGATGGTGGTCACCTGTTGTTCTTCGGCATTGAAGCTGTGACACGTCGCCCTGTCTCTGAAAAGGTACAAGATATCGGTTACCGAGTTGGCTCAGCCATTATCGTGGTACTGATGGCCGTCGCGATTTTTAATGATGTCGCACGGCTGTAAATCAGCGTTTAGCAAGGAAAAGTCAGAGCAACAATGGCGATGAAAAAACTTTTACTGGCCTCACTCTTATTCTCGGGCTCTGTTACGGCTGAACAGTTCGTAGTAGATGACATTCAGTTTGAGGGGCTTCAGCGTGTCAGCATAGGTGCTGCACTTCTCGCAATGCCTGTTCGCGTTGGCGACAGCATCAGTGACAAAGATGTCGCAGAAATTATCAAATCTCTGTTCTCAACCGGGAACTTTGAAAACGTCCGCGTTTTCCGTGATGGTGACGACCTCGTAATTAAGGTGATCGAGCGTCCAACAATCGCTAGCATTTCTTTCTCTGGCAACAGTGCCATTAAAGAGGAGATGCTCGAGGAGAACCTTTCTGCATCGGGTCTACGTGTCGGTGAAGCGTTGGACCGCACCAAGCTTTCCAATATTGAACAAGGCTTGGAAGATTTCTACTACAGCGTGGGTAAGTACAACGCGCTGGTGAATACGGTGATCACCCCACTTCCTCGTAATCGTGCTGACGTGAAATTTGTCTTCACCGAAGGTGTTTCTGCTGCTATTCGACAGATTAACTTTATTGGAAACGAGGTCTTTCCTGATGAAGAACTCATTTCAAACTTTAAGTTAAGAGCCGATGTTCCTTGGTGGAATTTTCTGGCTAATGAAAACTATCAGAAACAGGCATTGGCAGGTGATTTGGAAGCACTGCGTTCATTTTATCTGAATCGCGGCTATCTTAAGTTCCGGATCGAATCAACTAACGTTTCAATTTCTCCAGATAAGAAGGGTGTTTACATCACCCTGAATATTGATGAAGGCGAACCTTACACCGTGTCAGATGTCGTTTTCCGTGGCGGTAAAGACAGCTCACAATATGAAGAACTGGTGACGTTTAAAGATGGTGAAGTGTATAACGGAGCAAGGGTTACTGCACTTGAAGATGCCATCAAGAAAACGTTAGGTGAACAGGGTTACGCTTACCCTCAAGTTTCTACCATTCCAGAATTCAATGATGAAGCGAAAACGGTCGTATTGAATGTCAATGTTGATCCGGGCAAACGCGTCTATGTTCGGAACATCAGATTCTCTGGCAACCAAACAACCAGAGATGAAGTGTTGCGTCGTGAAATGCGTCAAATGGAAGGCTCATGGTTAAATGCCAAGTCGGTCGAAACCAGTAAAGAGCGCCTCAACCGTTTGGGTTTCTTTGAAACCGTTGATGTGCGTACCACGCGCGTGCCAGGTACTGATGATCAAGTGGACGTCGAGTACGTGGTGAAAGAAACTAACTCAGGCAGCGTCAACTTCGGCGTAGGCTATGGTACTGAATCGGGTTTGAGCTTCCAAGCAGGTATTCAACAGGATAACTTTGCTGGTACAGGTAATCGATTTGGTATCAATGCCATGATCAACAGTTACCAGAAAAACCTGACGCTAGATTATCGTGACCCATACTGGACATTAGACGGTATTAGTCTGGGCGGGAAAATTTTCTATAACGAATTCGAAGCGTCTGACGCAAACATCGTCGATTACACAGATAAAAGCTACGGTACCAGCCTGACATGGGGTTTCCCATTCGACGAGCTGAACTACTTCGATTTCTCTCTGGGATATACACACCGTCAGATTGAGAATTTAGGGGGTTATTACCAGATTGAGAAATTCCTTGATTCAATGGGGGACAGCGTTACCGATGATGGTGGCTTGGTTGTAGACGATTTTGACTGGTCGGTGAGCTGGACGCGAAACAACCTTAATCGCGGTTTCTTCCCAACAGCAGGTAATTATCAGCGAGCGTCATTTACGATGACGATCCCGGGCTCTGATACTCAGTACTTTAAGATGCAATACGATGCCCGACAGTATATCCCGTTGACTGAATCCCATGAGTTTTCACTTATGTTGAGAGGGCGTTTAGGCTACGGAAACGGCTATGGCAGTAATGGTGAAGATGATTATCTGCTGCCGTTTTATGAGAACTTCTACGCAGGTGGCTTCTCGACCTTACGTGGTTTCCGTTCTAACACAGCTGGTCCAAAGGCGGTTTATGACCAAGGGGCTGGTAATAACCCTGGCCTCGTTGGCAGTAACGACTCAGTCGGTGGTAACGCGACAGCTCTAGCAAGCGTTGAATTGATTTTCCCAACGCCGTTTGTATCGGCGGATTGGAGAAACTCCATCCGAACCAGTGTATTTGTCGACGCGGCGTCTGTTTGGGATACAGAATACGATCTAGAAGGTGCGCGGGTAATTAGTGGCCAAGAATATATTTATGACTACAGTGATCCGATGAACTACCGAGCTTCTTATGGTGCAGCACTGCAATGGCGTTCTCCAATGGGCCCGCTAGTATTCTCAGTTGCTAAACCTATAAAGAGCTTTGAGGGTGATGACGAGGAATTCTTCACCTTTACCATTGGCCGTACGTTCTGATTTTCAATATTAGGAGAAACACTTGAAACCATTTATCAAAGCGGCAGGTCTTGGCCTTGCGATCCTTACCTCAAGCATGTTTGCACACGCGGCTGAAGCAGCGCAGAAAGTGGGTTATGTAGCGACAGGTCCACTGATGGCTCAGTTGGCAAAGCAAAGCAACGTGCAGGAAAAACTGCGCGCAGAATTTAAAGATCGCATTGCGAAGATCGAACGTCTTGAAGCGAAAATGAAAAAAGATCTCGACAAGCTGAAGCGTAATGGTGAATTGATGAGTGAAGATGAGCGCGTAAAACTGCAGCGTGGTCTTCAGTCAATGGATTCAGAATACAAACTAGAAGTGACAAATCTTCGCGAAGATGAGCGTAAGCGTGGCGCAGAAGAGCAACGCAAGCTGGCTGAAAAGCTGCAAAAGGCAATCCAGTCTGTAGCGAAGAAAGAAGGCTACAACATGGTACTGGATCGTCAGGCCGTGCTGTTTGCTAGCCCATCAGATGATTTGTCAGAAAAAGTACTCAAAGCAGTAAAATAAGGTAGAAAATGGCTTCTATTACTCTCGCTGATTTAGCGGAAAAACTGGGTGCCGAGTTGCACGGTGACGGCAGTGTCACAATCAGTTCGATTGCGGGAATGGACAAGGCAGCAGAAGGGCAAATCACCTTCTTGTCTAGCAGCAAATACCGTAAACACCTTGCAGAGTGCAAGGCGAGTGCAGTGATGGTCAAGGAAGCCGACCTCGCTTATTGCAGTGGTAATGCGTTGGTGATGCGTGACCCGTACTTGGGTTACGCATTAACAGCCCAGCTTTTGGATACCACACCTGCGTGTGCAACAGACATTGCGCCGAGTGCATATGTATCGCCAACCGCCATTTTGGGTGAAGGCGTATCTGTTGGTCACAACGCGGTCATTGAAGATGGCGTAACGCTGGGTGATAACGTACAAATTGGTGCTGGTTGTTTTGTTGGTAAGAACGCTGTGCTGGGTGCCAACACACGCCTTTGGGCGAACGTGACCATTTACCACAATGTGCGAATGGGTGAGTCCTGTCTGATCCAAGCAGGTGCAGTTATCGGTTCTGACGGCTTTGGCTACGCGAACGACAAGGGCCGTTGGGTGAAGATCCCACAGGTTGGTACGGTAGTGATTGGTGACCGCGTTGAGATTGGTGCATGTACCACGATCGACCGCGGCGCGCTGGATGACACCATCATCTCAGACGGCGTGATAATCGACAATCAGTGCCAAATCGCGCATAATGTGCAGATCGGTGAAAATACCGCCATCGCTGGCGCAACCGTTATGGCGGGCAGCTTAAAGTCGGCAAGCACTGTATTATTGGTGGTGCGAGTGTCTTTAACGGCCATATGGAAATCACAGATGGCGTTACAATCACCGGCATGGCAATGGTGATGCGTCCAATCACCGAACCTGGCATGTATTCTTCGGGTATCCCTCTTCAGACCAATAAAGAGTGGCGAAAAACTGCTGCGCGCGTCATGAAGATCGAAGACATGCACAAACGATTGAAAGCCGTTGAAAAACAGCTGGAAGACAGCGAATAAATCCTGTTTTTGATGGCCTACTCTGGTGGCACACGGCGTATTGAGTTGTCCTCAGTTTGACCGTGGTCTGCAGCGTGGGCCATTTTGCGTTATCAACGACGAATAATAAGCTTTTCATACGGGAATATTACCTTGAGTCGCGAAAACAACGTTTTGACTATTAACGAAATTAAAGACCTGCTGCCACATCGCTATCCTTTTCTTTTGATTGACCGTGTTATTGACTTCGAAGAAGGCAAATACCTGCATGCAATCAAAAACGTGTCAGTTAACGAACCTCAGTTCACTGGCCACTTTCCACAGTTACCAGTGTTCCCTGGTGTTCTGATCCTGGAAGCAATGGCACAGGCGACAGGTCTGCTGGCATTCAAAACATTTGGTCTGCCTGCAGAAAATGAGCTGTACTACTTTGCAAGTATCGACAATGCAAAATTCCGCGCGCCTGTAACACCAGGTGACCAGATGGTTCTGGAAGTGGAGTTTGTAAAAGAACGTCGTGGTATTGCTGCATTCACCGGCGTTGCTAAGGTTGATGGCAAGGTTGTGTGTTCTGCTGACCTGAAGTGTGCCAGAAGAGAGTTCTAATCGTGATCCATGAATCCGCACAAGTTCATCCTACCGCTGTTGTAGAAGATGGCGTGGTTTTAGGTGCCAATGTAAAGATTGGTGCTTTTTCTTTTATCGGTGCTGGTGTAGAGATCGGTGAAGGAACTGAGGTGAAGACCCATGTTGTTATCAAAGGTCCAACAAAAATTGGTCGTGATAACAAGATCTTCCAATTCGCGTCGATTGGCGAGGAATGTCAGGATCTGAAATATGCGGACGAACCAACGACGTTGATCATTGGCGATCGCAACACTATCCGCGAAAGCGTGACCATGCATCGTGGTACGGTGCAAGACAAGGGCATTACCCAAGTGGGCAATGACAACCTGTTCATGGTGAACGCACACGTTGCCCATGACTGTGTGATTGGCGACCGCTGTATTTTTGCGAATAACGCCACCTTGGCGGGTCACGTAAAAGTGGGTAACCAAGCGATTGTTGGCGGTATGACAGCGATTCACCAGTTCTGTGTGATTGGTAGTCACTGTATGCTGGGTGGTGGTTCGATTGTGGTTCAAGATGTGCCGCCATATGTGATGGCACAAGGCAACCACTGTGCACCATTCGGTATTAACGTCGAAGGCTTGAAGCGTCGTGGCTTTGAAAAGAGCGCGATTAAAGCGATTCGCAGCGTTTACAAAGAATTGTACCGTTCAGGTAAAACGCTGGAAGAAGCGAAGAAAACCATTGTTGAAGCGGCGAAAGACGAACCAGCATTGGATCTTTTCGTTGAGTTCTTCGAAAACTCAACGCGAGGCATTATTCGCTAATGGCTAAGCCACTTCGAATAGGAATAGTCGCCGGGGAAATCTCCGGCGATATTTTAGGTGCCGGTTTTATTAAAGCGGTTAAAGAACAATACCCAGATGCCGAATTTGTTGGCATCGGCGGCCCACGTATGAAAGCTCTGGGCTGTGAAGCTCTCTTTGATATGGAAGAGCTTGCCGTGATGGGGATCGTTGAAGTGCTTGGTCGCCTGCCGCGCCTGTTGAAGGTAAAACGTGAGCTGGTGGATTACTTTTCTTCAAACCCACCGGATGTGTTTGTCGGTATTGATGCGCCAGATTTTAACCTTCGTCTGGAAAAGTCACTCAAAGAAAACGGCATCAAAACTGTTCATTACGTCAGTCCTAGCGTCTGGGCATGGCGTCAAAAACGCATTTTCGGTATAGCAGAAGCCACCAACCTAGTGCTTGCACTACTTCCTTTTGAAAAAGCCTTCTACGACAAATTCTCTGTACCTTGTGAATTCGTGGGCCACACCATGGCTGATGACATTCCCATGGTCAGTGATAAAGCAGCAGCCAAGGCACTGTTGGGGCTTGAGGCAGACAAGCGTTATTTAGCGGTGTTACCCGGTAGTCGCGGCGGCGAAATGAAGCTGCTTGCACCGACATTCATTGAAACCTGTAAGCTTTTAAAACGAACGCACCCAGACTTGGGGTTTGCTGTTGCATTGGTGAATGAAAAACGTCGTGCTCAATTTGAACACGCTTGGCAGGAAACTGCACCAGATCTTGAGTTTACGCTGGTCGATGATACCGCGCGCAACGTGATTACGGCCTCAGATGCTGTGCTACTTGCATCCGGCACTGTTGCACTAGAGTGCATGTTGGTGAAGCGTCCAATGGTCGTCGGCTACAAGGTGAATGCGATTACCGCTTGGTTGGCGAAACGCATGCTGAAAACCGAATTTGTGTCGTTGCCGAATATCCTCGCTGGTCGAGAGCTAGTGCCTGAAAGGCTGCAAGAAGCCTGTACGCCAGAGCAATTGGCAAATGATGTTTGTCAGTACCTTGATGGCGATAACGACGCTTTGATGGCTGAGTTTACGCACCTGCATGACATTATCCGATGTGACGCGGACAAATCATCCGCGCGTGCCGTATTGAATTTGATTGGACGTTAATCGATGGATTTCGAACCGTTTATCTATCCCGATGCCAACCTGATTGCTGGTGTCGATGAAGTGGGTCGTGGCCCGCTTGTTGGCGCGGTTGTTACCGCCGCCGTTATTCTTGACCCAAACAACCCGATTGAGGGTTTGACGGACTCGAAAAAGCTATCAGACAAAAAGCGCGCAGTGTTGTTTGAAGAAATCAAAGAAAAAGCACTGGCGTGGTCTCTGGGTCGCGCAGAGCCTGAAGAAATTGATGATATCAATATTCTGTCTGCAACCATGCTTGCGATGGAGCGTGCGGTAGCGGGGTTGAATATCACGCCAGATTTTGTCCTGATTGATGGAAACCGCGTGCCGAAAGGACTGAAAGTGCCGGGACAAGCCGTTGTTAAAGGCGACCTACGTGTGGCCGAAATCAGTGCCGCATCGATTCTGGCAAAAGTGGTTCGCGACCGTGAGATGGAAGAGCTGGACGCCAGTATCCACAGTATGGCTTTGCGAAGCACAAAGGTTACCCAACCAAGGCGCATTTCGAAGCACTCGAAGCGCACGGTGCGATCCCAGAGCATCGAAAGAGCTTTAAACCTGTTAAGAAGGCTCTAGGCATAGCATAATGCCCGTTGAGGGAGTGGACTCTCCCTCAATGACTATCTAACAATTAATCAGTAACGTAAGAGTACTATGTCAGACCCACGCTTTATTCACCTTCGCGTTCACAGTGACTTTTCCATGGTCGATGGCCTTGGCAAAGTGCCACCTTTGGTAAAAAAAGTTGCCGAGATGGGCATGCCAGCAATGGCACTCACCGACTTTACCAACCTGTGTGGTTTGGTGAAGTTTTACAACACGGCGCAAGGTACTGGCGTAAAACCGATCATTGGTGCAGATTTCAAAGTTCAATCGGATGCCTTTGGTGATGATTTAACTCAGCTGACTGTGCTGGCAGCAAACAATGTCGGTTATAAAAACCTGACGTTACTGATCTCAAAAGCGTATCTACGTGGACATGTCCAGCATCAGCCAGTTATCGATCTAGAATGGCTGATTGAGCTGAAAGAAGGCTTGATCATCCTGTCGGGTGGCCGAAAAGGTGACTTAGGTAAAGCGTTGCTGAAAGGCAATGTCGCTCTGGCAAATCAGTGTGCTGCGTTTTACCAAACTCATTTCCCCGATGCGTATTACCTTGAGTTAATGCGCACTGGACGTCCAGACGAAGAAGCCTATTTGCACTTCGCGCTCGACTTCGCTGTAGAAAATGACCTGCCCGTTGTTGCTACCAACGAAGTGTGTTTCTTAACGTCAGATTTGTTTGACGCGCACGAAATTCGTGTGGCGATCCACGACGGTTATACATTGGAAGACCCGCGTCGTCCGAAAAACTACAGCCCGCAACAATATCTTCGTACTGAAGAAGAAATGTGCGAGTTGTTCCATGACATTCCAGAAGCTTTGGCAAACACGGTTGAGATTGCCAAGCGCTGTAACGTCACCGTTCGCCTTAACGAATACTTCCTGCCAGCCTTCCCAACAGAAGGGATGAAAGAAACTGAATTCTTGGTGATGAAATCTCGAGAAGGTTTGGAAGAGCGTCTGGAGTTTCTTTTCCCGGATGAAGAAGAGCGTCTGAAACGTCGTCCAGAATACGATGAACGTCTTGAGGTCGAACTGGAAGTAATCAACAACATGGGCTTCCCGGGTTACTTCTTGATCGTTATGGAGTTCATCCAGTGGTCAAAGGATAACGCGATTCCTGTAGGCCCAGGCCGTGGTTCGGGTGCAGGTTCGCTGGTAGCGTATGCGCTTAAGATCACCGACCTTGATCCGCTTGAATACGATCTGCTGTTCGAACGTTTCTTGAACCCAGAACGTGTTTCCATGCCCGACTTCGACGTCGACTTCTGTATGGATAAGCGTGACCAGGTTATTGATCACGTAGCAGAAATGTATGGTCGCGATGCGGTATCACAGATCATTACCTTTGGTACCATGGCGGCGAAAGCGGTAATTCGCGATGTTGGTCGTGTACTGGGTCACCCTTACGGTTTCGTTGATCGCATCTCAAAGTTAGTGCCGCCTGATCCGGGCATGACGCTGTCAAAAGCCTTTGATGCAGAGCCGCAACTGGGTGAAATCTATGAAGCGGATGAAGAAGTTCGTGAGCTGATTGATACCTGCCGAATTTTGGAAGGTTGTACCCGTAACGCCGGTAAGCACGCGGGCGGTGTTGTTATCTCACCGACCACCATTACCGACTTTGCGCCGATTTACGCGGATGCCGAAGGCCACTTCCCAGTTACCCAGTTCGATAAGAACGACGTTGAAACTGCAGGTCTTGTGAAGTTTGACTTCTTGGGTCTGCGAACGCTGACCATCATCGACTGGGCACTGGGGCTGATTAACCCACGCCTTGAGCGCAGCGGGCAAGAGCCTGTGCGTATCGAGTCTATTCCGCTTGATGACGCAACATCGTTCCGCGTATTACAGAACTCAGAGACGACCGCAGTATTCCAGCTTGAATCGCGCGGCATGAAAGAGCTGATCAAACGTCTGCAGCCGGACTGTTTTGAAGACATCATCGCACTGGTAGCCCTTTTCCGTCCGGGCCCTTTGCAATCAGGCATGGTTGATAACTTTATCGACCGTAAGCACGGCCGAGAAGAAATCTCTTATCCCGATGCCACGTGGCAACACGAGTCGCTGAAAGAAATTCTGGATCCTACCTACGGCATCATTCTTTACCAAGAACAGGTTATGCAAATTGCACAGGTCCTGTCGGGTTACACCCTTGGCGGCGCAGACATGTTGCGTCGTGCAATGGGTAAGAAGAAGCCAGAGGAAATGGCGAAGCAGCGTGCCACCTTTGAAGACGGTGCGGTGAAAAACGGCGTTGACGGCGAACTGGCAATGAAGATCTTCGACCTTGTGGAGAAATTCGCAGGTTACGGCTTCAACAAATCGCACTCGGCGGCATATGCACTGGTTTCCTACCAAACACTTTGGCTGAAAACCCATTACCCAGCAGAATTCATGGCGGCGGTAATGACGGCCGATATGGACAACACCGACAAGATCGTTGGCTTGGTGGAAGAGTGTCGTCGTATGCGATTGACCATGCTGCCACCGGATGTCAACGCAGGCCTTTACCGTTTCAACGTCAATGAAAAAGGCGAGATTGTTTACGGTATTGGCGCGATCAAAGGTGTGGGTGAAGCACCGATTGAAAACATCATAAAAGCACGTGAAGAGGGCGGGTACTTCCGCGACCTCTTCGACTTCTGTGCGCGCATTGATACCAAGAAAGTGAACAAGCGCGTGATTGAGAAACTGATCCAATCTGGCGCGCTAGACCGCCTTGGTCCTCACCGTGCCGCCATGATGGCGTCGCTGGATAACGCCATCAAATCTGCAAGCCAACACCATCAGGCAGAGGCGTTTGGTCAGGCCGACATGTTCGGTGTATTGACCGATGCCCCGGAAGAAGTCGAACACAAATACGCAAATGTGCCACCATGGCCGGACAAAGTCTGGCTTGAAGGTGAACGTGAAACCTTGGGGCTGTACCTAACGGGCCACCCTATCAACAGCTATGCGAAAGAGCTGAAGCATTACATCACATGGCGTTTGGAAGATGCGCATGCGACCAAACGCGATGTGGTCTCTACCGTTGCAGGTCTTGTGATCGCCGCTCGTGTGATGACAACCAAACGTGGCACCCGGATTGGTATCCTGACACTGGACGATCGCTCGGGCCGTATGGAAGTGATGCTGTTCTCAGATGCGTTAGAAAAGTATCTGGATCTCATCGAAAAAGACCGAATTTTGGTTGTTTCTGGACAGGTCAGCTTTGATGACTTCAACGGCGGCCTTAAAATGTCGGCACGAGAAGTGCTAGATATATCTCAAGCACGTGAAAAGTACCTGCGTGGTCTTGCTATCTCAGTGACCGACAGGCAAATTGACAACAAGTTTTTTGAACGATTCAGCGAGATATTGGAGCCGCACCGAGCCGGTACTGTGCCGGTGAACCTCTACTATCAACGTGACGATGCGCGCGCGAAACTGGTCTTAGGAACAGAGTGGCGAATTACGCCAGACGACAAGCTGATCGACAATTTGAAAACCCTGCTTGGCGATAAACAGGTCGAGCTGGAATTTGACTGATACTTTTGCTCTGCCCGTGAGGGGCAGGGCAATTTAATTACCTAAACAGGATTCTTTCTCTATGAGTCTTAATTTCCTTGAATTTGAACAGCCGATTGCTGAACTAGAAGCAAAAATTGAAGCCCTACGCGTCGTATCAAAACGCGGTGATGGTCCTGAGGCTGTCAATCTTGATAAAGAAATCGAGCAACTGGAGACAAAAAGCGTTGAGCTGACGAAGAAAATCTTCAGTGACCTTGGCGCATGGCAAGTGGCGCAACTTGCTCGTCACCCACGTCGTCCTTACACATTGGACTACGCAGATCTGATTTTCACCGAGTTCGATGAGCTGGCGGGTGACCGTGCTTACGCAGACGATAAAGCGATCGTTGGCGGCATGGCGCGTATTGACGGTCGTCCAGTGATGATCATCGGTCACCAAAAAGGCCGTGAAACACGTGAGAAAGTGGAACGCAACTTCGGTATGCCAAAACCTGAAGGTTACCGTAAAGCACTGCGTCTGATGAAAATGGCAGAGCGTTTCAATATGCCAATCATCACCTTCATCGATACCGCGGGTGCGTACCCAGGTGTGGGTGCAGAAGAACGCGGCCAGTCTGAAGCGATTGCGCGTAACTTGAAAGAAATGTCAGGTCTGACTGTGCCAGTCATCGTTAACGTGGTTGGCGAAGGTGGTTCAGGCGGTGCACTGGCAATTGGTGTGGGTGATTACGTCAACATGCTGCAATACTCAACCTACTCGGTGATTTCTCCAGAAGGTTGTGCGTCTATCCTGTGGCGCGATTCTGACAAAGCGCCTCAAGCGGCGGAAGCCATGGGCATGACTGCACCTCGCCTGAAAGAGTTGGGCCTCATCGACAACATCGTTGAAGAGCCAATGGGCGGCGCACACCGTAACTACGGAACCACAGCAGCGAACATCAAAGCACTGCTGGTGGCTCAGCTTGAAGAGTTGGAGCAAATGGATGCTGACACCCTGCGTGAGCGTCGCTACCAACGTCTGCTGAGCTACGGTTACTGTTAATCACAGCTTGCGATGAAAAAGGGCCGACAGGCCCTTTTTTTGTGGCGGAAATATCTCCTTTACCGATTTGTTGAATAGCGCATCAGTACTTCAACGCAAGGATGTGGTGCTATCATGACGGCAACGCGTTATTTTTGAGGCTCTTATGCTGTTCTCCTTGTTTGAAAAGACCCTGAATCTTCATGCCACGTCGCCAAGGCAGATTGTTTTAGCGTTCAGTGGCGGCGTCGACTCCCGCGTGATGCTCGATCTTCTGGCGCAATATCGCGATAAACACCCAGAGCACCGCTATTTGGCGATTCATATTCATCATGGGCTGAGCAGCAATGCGGATACATGGTTAGCGCAATGTGAAGGCTGGGCGAAAGCAGTGGCAATCCCTTTCAAAGGCATTCGCGTCAGTCTGGATAGCCAGGGTGAAAGCTTGGAGAAAGTGGCGAGGGAAGCCAGGTACAACGCCATCGTAAATAACGTGGAGCCAGCCGCTTTGATATTGGCCGCGCAACATGCTGACGATCAGGCCGAAACCTTCTTGCTCGCCTTAAAACGAGGCAGTGGCCCTGCGGGATTAGCGTCAATGCCTGCCCTTCGAGAAATGGGTCATGCCCAATTGCTACGTCCTTTGCTCAGTGCCAGCAGAGAGCAGATCGAACGTTATGCATCGGACAAAGGCTTATCTTGGGTTGAAGACGAAAGTAATCGCGATAACCGTTTTGACCGTAACTTCATCAGAAACGAATGGTTACCTTCGGCTAAAGCGCGTTGGCCTGGCGTCACAAAGGCTATCAACCGCACTGCGCAGTTATGCGCTGAGCAGGAAGCTTTGATTGATGTTTTGCTTTGCCAGTTTGACAAAGACGTGGTCAATCCAAACAAGAGTGTGTCGATTGAGCGGCTGAAGCAGCTGGAAATGCCAATTCAAACTGCACTTGTGCGTAGGTGGTTCAAAAGCCAAACGTCGTCTGTGCCATCACTAGCGCAACTGCAAGAGCTGTTCAATGCAGTAATTGATTCGGCTGTTGATGCCAATCCAAAGCTAAAAATTGGCGATTGGTGGGTACATCGCATGATGATGCGATTTTTGTCGTCAAACCCACCCACGATGTGACGGCATGGGTTGAGCATATCGACAGGGATGCACAATGTGTGTTGCCAGATGGCTTGGGGACGCTGTTGCTTACCCATGGTGTATCGGGTGAGGGGCAAGCTTTACGCGCACCGCAAGGCAATGAAAAGGTTAGTGTTCGTTTTAATCCGGAGGGTGTGTTTGCACATCCTAAAGGTCGACAAGGCAAGCGCAAACTCAAAAAACTGTTCCAAGAATACCGAGTGCCAACGTGGGAGCGACGTAGAACACCATTAATCTACTTTGGTGATCAACTCGCGGCCGTAGCAGGTTTGTTCGTTTGCGAAGGGTTCGATGGTCAGGATTGTGAACTACTCTGGGACAAATTCCACATCGTTGATGCGTGATTGAAATGCGCATGCAACAATTATAAAAACTGGAAATAAAAGAGCGAGGAAGCAATGAAAATACTAATACCTCTAAGTTTGGCGGCGATGACGCTGGCAGCACCTTCATTTGCAGCGGGCGATGCTGAAGCAGGTAAAGCGAAAGCGGCAATTTGTGCGGCATGCCATGGTGCAAATGGCATCGCGGTGATTCCTGGGTACCCCAATCTTGCGGGTCAAAACGAGCAGTACATTGTTTCTGCGTTAAAAGCGTATAAAAACGGTGAACGTAACGGTGCTCAAGCCATGATCATGAAGCCGCAAGCAACCATGCTTAGCGATGCTGACATGGCAAACCTTGCCGCTTATTACGCGAACATGAAGTAACAGCCATCTTCTTCCAAAAGCCATCGCATTTTTGCGATGGCTTTTTTGTTTGTATCGAGTCTATTCACACGTTTTAAAATTCGACTGTTCGTTTTTTGCTCGAACAGATTCTCTGCTATTGCTAAAAAATTTGGTTTTTACTAATGTACTAGCTCACTGATACATTGTAAGAGGTTAACGCAATGGCTGCAGGACGCGAGCATTTTAGTTCCCGCCTTGGTTTTGTCCTCGCTGCGGCAGGCGCAGCGGTAGGTTTAGGCAATATTTGGGGCTTTCCAACACAAGCTGCCAGCAATGGTGGCGGTGCATTCTTACTGGTGTACCTGCTTCTGATCTTGATCGTGGCATACCCTATGCTGGTGGTAGAAATGGCAATTGGCCGCCAAGGTCAGGCAAACCCGATCGACAGCATGAAAAAGCTGGGCAATTCACCGCTTACCAAAAAGCTGGGTAGTGGGGTAGGTTTCATCGGTTTAATGGTGCCGTGTCTGGTACTGGCGTTTTACAGCATTGTTGGCGGTTGGTTGGTGTCATTCATGCTGGCGGCGGGTGCTGATCTGGTGGGCATGACATCGGTGTCGGATTGGCTGAAAGGTTTTTCGGTAGAGCGTAATCTTTTTGGTGCTGCAGTTTTCTACCTTCTGACCATTTTGATTGTTCAAGCCGGTGTTAAAGATGGTATTGAGAAGTGGTCAACGCGCTTGATGCCAGCGTTGTTTGTTCTGTTTGGCTTGATGTTTGTCTATGTGATGACCTTGCCAGGCGCGACCGAAGGCTTGGCGCACTACTTGGTGCCTGATTTCTCGAAAATCATGGACAGTGACTTGATCCTAGCCGCAATGGGACAAGGCTTCTTCTCGCTGACCATTGGTGGTTGCTCCATGCTGATTTACGGCTCATACCTCAGCAAGAAAGAAAACCTGCCAAAAATGGCGTTGAATGTCACGCTGGTGGACACCGCAGTGGCAGTGATTGCAGGTCTGGTCATCATGCCAGCCATGTTTGCGGCAATGAAACAAGGCGTTGAAATCTATGATGCGAATGGCGCGCTGCTGAGCTCCTCGACCTTGGTGTTTGATGTCTTGCCAATGTTGTTTGACGGTCTAGGGTTGGCGGGTGTGTTTGTGGCACTAGTGTTCTTTGTGCTGATGACCATTGCTGCATTGACCTCATCGATTTCGATGCTGGAATGTCCGGTAGCACTGTTGAACGAACGTAAAGGCACGTCGCGCACAGTGGCAAGCTGGATGCTTGGTGGTGCCATTGCAGCATTCAGTGCGGTGATTATCTTTAACTTTGGTGACTTGTTTGGCTTGGTTGCGACGGTTGCTACCCAATACGTTCAGCCGATTGCAGCACTGCTATTCTGCCTATACGGTGGCTGGGTATGGAAACGTAACAAGCAGCTGGAAGAGATGCGCCAAGGTTTCGACAACCTCGAAGAAGGCCTGTTTTGGAAAGTCTGGCCAGCCTATGTGAAGTTTGTGTGTCCTGCGTTAGTTGCTGCTGTGATTTGGATGTCAATCTAGCGCAGTTAAACCGAGCAAAACAAAAAAGGAAGCCACTGGCTTCCTTTTTTCTATCGTATTAAAGATTAACGAAACTGGTTTTGCTCAGCCATGTACTCAAAGCCAGCGGTCGCCAGTTTTTCTTTCAATGCCTCTGCATCAATTTCGAAGAACTTGGTCAATGACTCCAGTGAGTCGAACTCGTCACGCAGCTTCATGTTCACGATGCTCATTAGCATAATCGTGTCCATGGTTTGAAAGTTCTTAAGATCCATTATGCGTCCTCGTGGTCACTGATCAGAAGATTCGCTGCGGCAAATGCAGCTTGCTCGCGCAACTCGTCAGAAATCGTTTCATCTGAAGCAACGGCATTCAGTGTTTTAATGGCACAGGTAATGGCTTGTGGAATGTAGCCTTGCTCGCCACTGCCAATCTCCGCATATCGCTGACGGATCAGCGCACAACAATCGTAGACTTTCATAGTCACTCCTTGAAAAACTCTGGTAGCAATATAACAAAAAAGGCTCCTTAAAGGAGCCTTTGTCGCGCGTTTCACTGCTAGCGGCGTTTATGTTTATTTCGGTACATGCCGCGGTCAGCGCGTTCGAACAGAGAGTTGGTGTTGTCGCCATTGCGATACTCTGAACAGCCCACAGAACTGCTGATGGCATGCGAAGTCAGAAGCTCATCGCCAGCAACGAGAGTTTTTAGCCTATCGTTGACCAATTGCGCAGATTCTCTGGTCGCAGGGGTAAGTAATACGGCAAACTCATCACCGCCAAGGCGATAGCAACGGTCGGATGCGCGGATAGCTTGCTTGAGTAACATGGCAAAACGACGTAATACTTTGTCACCATCAAGGTGTCCGTATGTGTCATTGACCTGCTTGAAGTTATCCATGTCGAAGATCATTAGGATAAGGCCATTATCTTTACGCTCGGCAAGTGCAACAGCTTGGCGGATATCCTGCTCGAAACTGGTTCGGTTATTCAGACCTGTGAGGCTATCAAGCAACGCCAGATTTCGAATGCGATTATATTCAATGGCGTTTCTTAATGGACCTGCCAATAGACGGTGATAGGTATGGATGAGGCTGATCTCATCGTCATCAAGTTTGTAGGGCGTGCTGTATTGCAGCATACCGAGAGAAGTTTGGGAGAACTTGATCGAGAAGGTTTGACGAAACTCCGTCGTTCCCCCGCGTCTGACAATGTGGGAAATATCTTCGTGATCCCAAATCAACCGGGTAATGTCGATTTGTTTTTCCAGCTCTCGGATAAAAACTTCAAACAGCTGATCGATTTCCAATCGACCTTGAAGCTTCTGCAGCACCATAAGCCGCTGATCCGCACCAAGAGGAACACGACGCGATTGAATCGCGGCATTTTTTAATTGTTCCAGTTGCGTACTCATCGATATTGCCTCAGAAACCAACAACCATGATTGTCCATGCTTTAACCAGTAAGCAAGTAACGTTCCAGATCATGGAATGGATAGCCGTGTGGAAGTATTCCGTCTTAGTTTTCTATACCGAGAAACCCGATCAAATCGGATCGTAGATTCTGAGCGTCTTGATATCCCATGTCAATTAAGTGATTGATATATTTCGGTTCAAACAACAGATAACTGGTGATCGCCGCGTCATCTATGGGACTGATGCCTAAAAATCTCATCAAACTTCTCACTGCGATAGGCATGTGGCAGTAGTAGCGTTCTACGAGGGGTTCAAACGGTGAGGAAGGGGAAAGTTGAAAGGCATCAACTTGCCGGAGTGCCAATTTTTCGGCTGCTTTTTTATCCAATGAACCAACGAGGGTGTTCATCCGATCGAGGTGCTCTAAGTCTGCTGACAGCGTATCCGCAAAGATCGCATCCATTAAATGCCCGCCCAAAGTCGCAAGACCGGGGGCGTGCGCAATAAGTGGCTCTCTCGATGTTTGCTTGGGGGCGAGATCGATAATTAAGACCTTCTCGGCACCGAGTTTGAGCGCGGGTCTTAACGGCGCAATTTGGTGAACAGAGCCATCACCGTAATAGCTGTGGCCAATCTGGGATGCCGGAAACACGATGGGTATGGCGGAGGAAGCCAACAAGTGCTCTGTCGTTATTTGGCTCTTAATGCCAATCGCTCGTGAGCGAGTCCATTGTTCGATTTCTGGCTGCCCTTGGAAAAACGTCACAGACTTACTGGTTTGATAGTTAGAGGCTGTCACTGCAAGGCCGTGCAAGTGACCCGATAGTATCTGGTGATCAATCTTATTGAAGTTGAGTACCCGCCGAAGCAAGTCGCGCAACGGGCGGTTATCTAACAGTCCAAACGGCGGCGCACAGTGATATTGCGCTTGCATGCGCGCAAATCCCTGCCGACCTAAATGATGAACAATCCCAGACAATGAACTTCTAAACACATCCTCTGTGCTGAGGTTTGACCAAAGCCAGGTCAGTTTTTTGACGCCGAGACGAAAACATGACGAATGGCAGGCGAGGGAGGTAGCATTTAGTGCGCCAGCTGACGTGCCACAGTAGATAGAAAAAGGGCTGGGATGAACACGAGGGTACCATTCTGAAATCGCTTTGAGCACACCCACCTGATAGGCAGCACGTGCACCACCTCCGCTCAGCAAGAGCGCAGTTTTCTGTACAGGTGCATTGTCAGGGGATGGTCTCTTCATTATGTAAACCCAGTTCTCACAAGGAGTTATTCGGTTTCTTTTAGTATGAACCAAGTTATAAGGATTGGAGGAATACGCTTTATATGCCGAATAGTTGTACTTCTTTGCGTCGCTGATTGTGACCTAGAGCTAAATCTCGCATGGCGTACTGCAATCCTTTCAATAGAGTAGAACAGGAAGTGTTATATTTTTGTTCAATGAGGTTCGTTTAAATGAAAGGTCCCTGTGCCAATTACCGCGCTGATTGCTGATGATGACAAAGCGACTGCCAAGCTGGTGGAAGTGCTCCTAAAGAAATGGGGCGTGGAAGCTGTTGTCGCGCATGATGGTCTCGAAGCATTAGAAATCATGATGCAAGATGAACCACCTACCTTGTTGCTGTTCGATTGGGAAATGCCAGGATACAGTGGCATTGAACTTTGTCAGAAGATTCGAGAAATCGACACCGATAACCCGCCATACATCATTATTTGTACCGCCAGAGACAGTGCGGAGCACATTGCTGAAGGGCTCAACAAAGGCGCGAATGACTTTGTCTCCAAGCCATTCAACACGCAAGTGCTGAGGGCGCGTGTTGAAGTGGGTAAACGAACCCTGGAACTTCAAGACCGCTTGATGAGTGCGATGTCGCGCTTGGACAAATTGGCGAGCTACGACGAGTTAACCGGTTTGATGAATAGACGCGCTGTGTTTGAGCGCATTAACGAAGACTTCGCGCGAGCAGGCCGAACCAAATCCTGTTTATGTTTTACCGTGTGTGATATCGACTGGTTTAAGCAGGTCAATGATAACTATGGCCACCCGGCTGGAGATGCCATTCTCAACGAAATGGGAAAACTACTGACACAGCAACTTCGACCCTATGATCGTTTGGGGCGCGTGGGTGGTGAAGAGTTCTTATTGGTCTTTGCTGTTGATGATAAAGACAATGCCGAAAAGGTGCTTGAGCGTATACGCCTCGCGATTGCCGCGCACCCGTTCCAGCACGAAGAAACCCATATTCCTGTGACCATGAGTTTCGGCGCAACCTTGATTGATACCATAGATAACGCTATGCGCGTCGAAGACTACTTTAAGCGAGCTGACGATGCGTTATATACCTCGAAAGCCAATGGAAGAAACTGCATTACCTTTTTGTAGTGACTACATTGGGAAATTCAGACATAAAAAAACGCCTCCGATTGGAGGCGTTTTTTCTAAGACTTGGATTAAGCCAGTTTCGCTTTCACGAACTCAACCATTTGATCCATTTCTACTGGCACTTTCTCGCCGCCACGACGGTGTTTGTATTCAAACACACCGTTGTCCATGCTGCGCTCACCGATGATGACAGTGTGTGGAACACCCATCAGTTCCATGTCAGAGAACATCACGCCTGGACGCTCTTTACGGTCGTCGAAGATAACTTCGATACCAGCCGCAGTCAGATCCGCGTACAGTTTCTCAGCCGCTTCTTGAACGCGCTCAGACTTGTGCATGTTCATAGGAACGATTGCCACAGTGAACGGTGCAATTGCGTCTGGCCAGATGATACCGTTGTCGTCGTGGTTCTGCTCAATCGCCGCAGCAACAACACGAGACACACCGATGCCGTAACAACCCATTTCCAGAATGGTGTTCTTACCGTCAGCACCTAGTACGCCACAGTTCATTTTCTCAGAGTAGTTTGTACCCAACTGGAAGATGTGACCCACTTCGATACCGCGCTTCAGAAGGATAGTACCTTGACCACATGGGCTTGGATCGCCTTCAACCACGTTACGGATATCAGCAACTTCACCCAACTCTACGTCACGACCCCAGTTGATACCGAAGTAGTGCTTGTCGTCGATGTTTGCACCCGCGCCGAAGTCGCTCATTGAGGCAACGCTGCGGTCAACGATGAATGGAACAGTCAGGTTAACTGGACCTAGTGAGCCTGGACCTGCGTTAACGATCGCGCGGATTTCTTCTTCCGTTGCGAACTGCAGAGGAGCTTCAACTTGCGCCAGTTTTTCTGCTTTGATTTCGTTCAGCTCGTGGTCACCACGAACAAGCAGAGCAACCAGGTCTGCGTCAACAGCGTCAGACGCTTTCACGAACAGAGTCTTAACTGTTTTTTCGATAGGCAGGTCGAACTGCTCTACCAACTGAGCGATCGTTTTCGCATCAGGCGTATCAACCAGCGTCATTTCCTGAGTTGGTGCCGCTCGCTCACCCGCAGGTGCAATCGCTTCCGCCATTTCAACGTTTGCTGCGTAGTCAGAATCGGTAGAGAACGCGATGGTGTCTTCGCCGCTGTTAGCCAGTACGTGGAACTCGTGAGACGCAGAGCCACCGATAGCGCCGGTGTCAGCCAGAACTGGACGGTAGTCCAAACCCATGCGATCGAATGCTGCACAGTAAGCAATATGCATTGCTTCGTAAGACTTTTGCAGACCTTCTTTATCGATGTCGAAGCTGTAAGCATCCATCATCGAGAATTCACGTGCACGCATTACGCCGAAACGTGGGCGCACTTCATCACGGAATTTAGTTTGGATCTGGTACAGGTTCAGTGGCAGTTGTTTGTAAGAGTTCACTTCGTTACGAACAAGAGAAGTGATCACTTCTTCTGCCGTCGGGCTCAGAACAAACGGACGCTCGTGGCGGTCAGTGAAGCGAAGCAGCTCAGGCCCCATCTTTTCAGAGCGGCCTGTCTCTTCCCATAGCTCAAACGGCTGAACCACGGGCATCAGAGTCTCAATCGCACCTGCGTTGTTGATTTCCTGACGAACGATGTTTTCAACCTTTTGCAGAACGCGCAAACCGGTAGGCAACCAGGTGTACAGACCTGAAGCCAGTTTGCGGATCATACCGGCGCGTAGCATCAGCTGGTGGCTGACGACTTCTGCGTCGTTTGGCGTTTCCTTCAGTGTAGAAAGAAGGTATTTACTGGTACGCATCTAAGCTATCCGTTTATTAAATTACAATATGGAGGGTGTAAGGGCGTCATATTACCAGCGAGATCACTATTCGCCAAAGGCTTCTATCATAGTGACAGTGATTACAGCTTCATCAACGGTAAACTTCACATTGAAGTTAAACAGATGAACTGCGTATTCTTTGGTATCCGTTTTGCCTTTCTTATAAGCAGGGCGAGGGTCTTGAGCCAGCACCTCTTCAATCACCTGCTTTTTATGACTGCCGTCTTTATCTTTTGCGAGAGTCTGTATCGCAACATCGGAAAACGTCACGGCTAATGTAGAAGGTGCATCCGATGCGTAACCGCCTTGTGCTTCAGGCACTGAATCTGAATAAGGGATATAAGGTTTAATGTCGACAATCGGTGTGCCATCCACCAAATCACAACTGCCAATATCCACGAATACCTGTGCGCCTACTTTACGAATGCCTTTTAAAGGGACGACAGACATACCAATCCCATTCGGGCGAAACGTAGCGCGGCTTGCAAATACGCCAATACGCTCGTTTCCGCCAAGTCGTGGTGGACGGACGGTAGGTGTCCAACCTTGCTCTAAATTCTGATCAAACAAAAACAACACCCAAAGGTGGGAGAATTGCTCGATACCTCTGACTGTGTCTTCATTGTTTGCATCGCCGACAAGTGCAATAGAGGCCAACGCGCTCGGTGCTAATCCTGGCTGACGAGGAACGGCAAACTTCTCTTTATAAGGAGATTGGATTTTACCGATAGGGTTGAGGGTATAGGTCATCGTTAAAAACTCGTACTTGCTATTGGCGAAGACTCTACCACAAAAGGCGAGAGTGCGATGTCTGGTGATTGAAGAGAGAATGCATGTCATAATCCCAGAGTAAGAGATTAATGAGGGCACAACTTTGGCCAAACCAGCGGTATTTATCGACAGAGATGGCGTGATCAATGTGGATCACGGGTACATCAGTAAGGTTGATGATTTTGAATATGTAGAAGGTGTGTTTGACGCCTGTCGTGAGCTTAAAGAAATGGGGTACCTGCTTGTGTTGGTCACCAACCAATCTGGTATTGCTCGTGGCTACTACACGGAAGATGACTTCCTGTCGCTGACAGAATGGATGGATTGGAACTTCGCAGACAAAGGCGTCGATTTTGATGGCATCTATTATTGCCTCATCACCCAGAACATGGCGAAGGTAAATATAAGCAAGATTGTGATTGCCGCAAACCAAAGCCAGGCATGTTCTTCTCAGCACGTGATTATCTGAAGATAGACATGGAACAATCAGTAATGATTGGTGACAAAGCCGATGATATGCGCGCGGCTGACGCAGCGGGTATCCCGACCAAGGTGCTTGTTCGTACCGGTAAAGATGTCACAGCAGACGGTGAAGCGTTGGCAACAACCGTGCTAAATAGCATTGCAGATGTTCCAGCTTTCTTGAAATCACTGTAATCCGCTAAAGGATAAACACAGTTTTCAACGTTAAAAACGGCCCGAAAGGGCCGTTTTTATATCGATTTGATGATCTTTTGAACACTTGAGCGGTTTTTTAGGGAAAAAGCGATTTTTTTATAAAAAAGGTATTGCCAACAAAAAATCTCTCCCTATAATGCGCTCCTCGTTGGCACGGCAAAGTTCGCTGCGAACACGAGGAGCACGAAAGTGCTTGACTCGAAAAAAGAGTTGAGTTTAAATCTCACTCCGCTCAGCAAGGCTGAGAACGTTCTTTAACAATTTGATCTA
>NZ_LNTY01000040.1 GCF_001559595.1 Enterovibrio coralii
GAGTGCCCACACAGATTGCATAGGTCAAATTGTTAAAGAACGTTGACTTTCAAGGCCTTAGCGTTAGCCGCTTCAGCAAGTCAGGCCGCGTATCTTACGCGATTCTGATATTCAGTCAAGAAAAAACTTTCATCTTTTTTCATCCGAAGATGAAGCATAAAAATCTTTTGTTGACGTCGCTCACATTACAATCAGTCGGAGCGAAAGAAAAGCCCGTTGTCTTCAACGGGCTCATCTAAAATTC
>NZ_LNTY01000041.1 GCF_001559595.1 Enterovibrio coralii
CGAAGTCATAGCCGTGCATGTCGAAAGCAGTACCGTCGTTCTCTGGGTTGTTACTTTCGAGGTCGAGGTAATCGGGGATGCCGTCGTTATCAGTGTCTGGTGCTGGGTTCACTGTGCCTTGCAGGTTGTTTTGATCAACCATCAAGTCGCCATCGGCGTCGGCAAGACCCGCTTCCACCACATCTGGGATGGTGTCGTTATCTGAATCCAAATCCAGATCGTTCGCTACGCCATCATTGTCAGCATCCACTGCGAAGCCCGAACCTGATGCTGGTGTCAGCTTAATATCCGTCAGACGAATAGCCCCGTTGTAGAAGCTTGAGTCGACGTAGAAATCTGGCGTATCACCACTGTAAGTGGTTTCACGCAGCACATCATCGTTGCGACGGTAAGTAATGTTGCCGTTGTTCACTTCAATCGACAGCACATCCCCGACCGCAACACTGCCACTGCCAAAGTTGGTGATGTACGAACCGCTCTCATAGAGGTACAGATAGGAGTTAACAATGTAGAAGGCGTAATCAATGTCGGAGTAGTAGGCACCACTCTCAACGTTGCCCAAGCCAAACATGTTATTAGCACCCAATGAGACCACTTTGAAGTTCAAACGGTAGTTGTCGCTGTAACCGTATTCAGAGAATCGCGCTGAGTTCGCTTGGTAACGCCATGTACCGCCATTTGCAGACAGTTCACCGTTACTGAAGCTTGAACCATAGAGTACGGGCCAATCTACAATCTCAGCCTCAGTGCGAAGCTCTAGCTCGTCAGACAAACCATCGTTGTCACGGTCAATATCTGCGTTATCACCAATGCCGTCGTTGTCGGCGTCTTTGGTTTCTGTCGCGTCATTCGGGAAGACATCCGCGTTATCACCCACGCCATCACCGTCAGTGTCTTTGGTTTCAGACGCATCCTCAGGGAAGATATCCGCGTTATCACCCACACCGTCACCATCAGTGTCTTTGGTCTCACTGTCATCCGTTGGGAAGGCATCCGCATTGTCGCCCACACCATCACCGTCGGTGTCTGTGTCTTCGTTCGGATCAAACGGGAAGGCATCATAGATATCTAAGGTGCCGTCGTTATCGTCATCCTCGTCGTTTGGATTGGAGATACCGTCGCCATCAGAGTCTTCCGCGCGATCATCGACACCGTTGCCGTTAACGTCTGCA
>NZ_LNTY01000042.1 GCF_001559595.1 Enterovibrio coralii
TGTATTACTCTCTCTTTCAAGCCGTCGCATAAACCTCCCGGTCTTCTTTGACGACATGCTTCTCAGCTGCGTCTATGGCGCGGTACAAGCGCATTTTGGTTGCGCTCAAACCTAACCCCAGCACGTTGCTGATCTCTTCAAGAGAAAGGTCATGCTCGAAGCGCAGAACCAGCACTTCTTGCGCACTTTTCGCCAATGATTTCACTGATTGGGTAATACCCTCC
>NZ_LNTY01000043.1 GCF_001559595.1 Enterovibrio coralii
TCTGCCTAGACCCACCAAATTCCAATAAACGCACTACCCTTTTGGGTCTCCCAAGCGTTTATTCGGGCGATTAGCTCAGTTGGGAGAGCACCTCCCTTACAAGGAGGGGGTCACTGGTTCGAGCCCGGTATCGCCCACCACTTTAAAAGCCTGCTTTCGAGCAGGCTTTTTTCATTTCTGCACTCAAGTATCTCAATAATCACATGTAACAGGATCATTCCCGTACCCTGTTCTATGCTGGATCTAATGTTTAATTTTCAATCCATTCATTTCGGATAAGAGACAAACTGATGATCCTTCCCCGCTCTATTAAGCATAAAATTTCCCTCGCTATCGCTACCATCATCATCATCATGGCCGCGATACAGTACATGCGACAGGACCAACAATTGATGAGATACACCAACGACTCTGTCGCGAGGTTTATTGAATCAGTGGGTACTGCCAGTACAAAAGGGATTCAGAATTGGGTAAACCCCAAAGTTGAGATTATCCAAGGTGCCAAAGAAAGCGTACTTGGTTCAAGCGGTGGAACGGTTTATGGCTATTTAGATCAAGCCAAAGTCTCTGGAAACTTCTTGTCTGTTTATATGGGAACGTCTTCCGGTGAGATGCTCCGCTATAACGCGAAACCATCAAAAGCGGGGTACGATCCTCGACAACGTCCTTGGTACATTCAAGCGAGTAACGCATCAGGCCCCGTAATTACAGAGCCGTACAAAGATTCTGCAACGGGTGAGCCTGTTGTGACAATCGCTGAGAAGTTTACGCTTTCCAATGGGGAAACGGCGGTTATCGCGGGTGATATCAAAATCGATCAACTGATTAGCTATGTAAACAGCATCAGCACAGCCAACACTCAAGCACTTTTGCTCGATGACAAAGGCACTATTCTTGCCAGCATGGACTCTGCAATGTCGTTGAAGCCCGCAACCGAAGCATCAGAATCGCTGACACCTCAAGCCTTGCCTACCCTCGCAGGTGCTAAGGCAATCAGTGAGTTAACCATTGGAACTACCCCATATCTTTTTGATATTCAGGCTATTGGTGGGTCGCCATGGTATTTGGTTGTCGCGTTGAACAAGGAATATGCCTTCCAGTCTGTGGCAGCGAGCAGAGTTGATTCATTGATGTTTGCCGTCGCTCAAGTAGTGCTGGTTTCATTGATTGCTCTCTTTCTTGTCAGCAAGATGCTCTCTCCGCTTTCTGACATCATGCGTGCCATGAAACGTCTCGCCCGTGGTGATTTAACAGCACGCGTTGACGTTAAAACGAACGACGAAATCGGTGCAATTGGTACCGGAATGAATGATGTTGCGCAAAGTCTTCAGGAGATTGTTACAGGCATTTCAGAAGCCACACGCCAGATTTCGTCTGAAGTGAACCATGTAAAAGAAAAGACCGAAGAGAATCATGGTGTTCTGGGACATCACGGACAAGTCACTGAGCATATGGTCTCTAAAGTCGAAAGCATGAACACAACGGTGGATTCAGTTGCAAACAGTGCCGGGGAAGCACTGAGTTGCACCCAGAAAACCACCCAACAAACATCAGAGTCAAAGGCGAAGGTCAAACAGTCTGTTGCAAGCGTAAATGCGCTGCTGCAAGAGATCTCTGACATGGAAAGTGACATCCAAATCATGAGTGAAAACTCAGAAAAAATCGCTTCAGTGTTGAGTGTTATTGGCGATATTGCAGAACAAACCAACTTGCTTGCACTTAACGCGGCCATTGAGGCTGCACGTGCGGGCGAACAAGGGCGAGGTTTTGCGGTGGTTGCAGATGAAGTTCGAGCGCTTGCCAGCCGAACGCAACAAAGCACCTCCGAAATCAACGATATGTTGGCCAAGTTGAATGCGGGTACCGATAATGCCGTGAAGTCGATAGAAAACACGAAAAAGAGCTGTCTCCAAGCGGTTGAGCAAACAGATTTGGTCGACACAAATCTCGATGTCATGGCGGCATCGGTGGAAGAAATTAATACGCTCAACAGCAATATTACAGAAATCACCAATGCGCAGAGTCAAGCATCCAGCGATATCAGTAACAGCATCAATTCAATCCGCGAAATGGTTGCTTCTTTGAATGAAAGTGGTGAAGCGACATTGGCAAACGTGCAGAAGCTGGCAAGTTCGAATCAGCAACTGACCTCAGCAATCGCGAAGTTCCAAATCTAACCATTTACTCCTAGCTAGCATACTGGCTCTGTAATACAGCAAGATATTCGGAGCCTTTTCTTTTCCAGCTACACAACGAAAACAAAGTTCGCTTGGAATTTCCCGTTTACCTTTTGCGGGTCGATCAAGAGAAACTCACGATCACGACTTAGCCATCGGCTACCAGAGTTTCCTTTCAGATAAAGCTGGGTGGTAAGAAAGTGCTTTTTGCCTTTCCAGAGTTTGACGTGAATGTGTGGAGGTCTGCCCGGATAAGGCACAGGATAAAGCACTGCTATGTCGTAGTTACCGCTCTTATCCGTCATCACTGCCCCACTTCCCATAAAGGCAGGGTCAAAGCTTTCCGTATTTTGCTGCATGGGATGATCGTATAGACCCTGCGCATCACATTGCCAAAATTCGATACGGATACCGGGCATCGGATTGCCATGTGTATCTCTGACTTCTCCCGATAAGTCCATTGGCTCACCCAGCAATTTTGTCGCGCTTGACACCAAGCTCTTGGTTAACGGAATAGGTTTAACAGGATAAAAAGGTCCTTCCGCCTGTTCTGGCGTTCGTAGATTGCTCGACCATGCGGGAAAAGATATCGCTACCAACCCCAAACTTTGTATAAATAAACGCCGCTTCATAAGTGCTTCTACCCTCTATTCGATGCGGATTTAGCCACCCTATCAACTATTGACCTTACCTATTAAAAAGTAGTTTCAAAATCTAACAAAAAGCACTACTATTGCGCCGTATTGGGGAGTAGTCACAAAGTCGCGAAGTCGTCATTCCGTTGCATTTATGCATCCGGCCCGCGAGAACATCCACTTTGGATGTTTTGACAAGACCAACGCCAGTTATTCGCTTTTATTTGCTTATAGATGTGCGGTTGGTATGGCTTCCTGATCTCGCCTTTCCTCCGCACACGGAGGTATCAATGTTCCTCAGCGAACTATTTTCAGGCTATGACGGCCTGCTTATCCTCACATTATGTATGTTAGGTATTGATCTTCTCATCACCCGCGGAAAAATTACTTTTCGTAGCGCGGTTATGTGGAGCATTTTTTGGTTTGCCTTGGCTTTCGCCTTTGCCGCAGCCATTTACTTTTTCTGGCCTCAAATGGCTCCGACCAGCCATTACACCAATGGTGAAGCAGCGACAGCTTTATCACCGGTTACTTACTTGAAAAGTCATTAAGCGTCGACAACCTGTTTGTTTTCGCCCTGATTTTCAGCCAATTCAAAGTGCCTGAGAACAACGTACCGCGCGTCCTCATGCTTGGCATTGTCGGTGCGCTGGTTCTACGTGCGATCATGATTTCGGTGGGTGCACCGCTTATCGCGAAATTCCATATCGTGCTTTACGTATTTGGATTCTTCCTCATCTGGACAGGTTACAAGATGTGGAAACAGCACGGTGAAGAAGACGAGTCATTCTCTGACAGTGTTGCAGTAAGACTGGTTAAACGCTTCTTGCGTGTAAGCGACGATTACCACGGCAACAAACTGGTTATCCGTGATTCTATCGGCCTGCTGGCTACCCCAATGCTGGTTGTGGTTATGGTTATCGCGATGACAGACATTATGTTTGCACTGGACTCTATTCCAGCGATTTTCGCCGTAACACAAGAACCGTATCTGGTGCTGGCCGCTAACGTATTTGCCCTGTTGGGTCTGCGTTCTCTGTACTTTGTACTGGGCGGTATGCTGAACAAGTTCGCGTATCTGCATCATACACTGGCATTTATGCTTTGTTTCATTGGTACGAAGATGCTGTTGATCGATACACCGTTCGCTATCCCTACCCCAGTGTCTCTGGGAGTGATTGTGGTATCACTGACAGTCGGCATCCTTGCTTCGATTTGGAAGCAAAAGCAGATTGACAAAGCGTTAACGCACTAACCACGAAAAAGGCACCGAATCCGGTGCCTTTTTTTCTATCTTTCAACATTACATAGCACTTAAATACACGCCGATTAGGCCACTACCAATGCCAAACAATGCACTGGCAAACGTCCCGAGAAGCACATATTCCGTATACATGCGGCTACCATGATCTTTCAAGTCGCCGAATCGAAACACAGACTTCGCCGCCAGCACCAAAGCAACCCCTGGTAACTGACCCCACAGCACAAAGATAACGATAAGTGCACGTTCGAAGTAGCCGATAAATGCACCCGCATCCTTCAATGGCTTTTGCTTTGGCACACCATCGGTACGAAAGAGCTCATCCGTCCAGTTTTTTAGCAGCAGTGAGATCGCCAAAGACGAAGGCTTCATCGCAAGCAAAAATGCCAGCACCCAACTAAACAGGTTCCACCAGTCTGCATTGAAGAATGCTTGCTCAGCTAATGTCTTTTCATTTGCATTTGCAACGACATAACTCGCCGCCGTCAGCGCGATGATGACGATACCTTGCTTTGCAAACAACAAACGGAGGTTATCTTTGTTTCTGAGTGAATACATATTCATTCCGACTGAAAAGCCAGCCAAAACAAAGGTTGCAGCCAAAGCTGGAATAAGAGGAATAGCAAAGAAAATAAATACGATAAGCCATGCCGCACTGAGCAATATGGGTAACGTCAGCAATTGCTTGGCAAATCGTTTTTCAATGGGGAACAGGTAAAATTCGAATATCACGTACACGGCTACCAGTGTGATAGCCAGAGTTAGAATCATCTGCGCGCCTCCTGCCAAGCATGGCAGCAGTGCTGCCTTTTAGTTATGTGCTTCCGTGTAACGCTTTATTCGACCAGCGTACCACCGACACGTTTCATCGATCCGCACATAATTTGCTCTATTGATGATTCTTGTGAACGCGCTGCGACTAATTCCTACCTTTTCAGCAAGGTCTGCATGAGAAAGCTCAGGATTTTCCATCCAACGCTTCAACGCGAATGCCATTTTGGCGGTGAGTGTAGAGATATAGCCGTCAAGTAAACTGACAACCATCTTCACATCGTCATCTAGCTCATTATCATCTGCACTGAAGACAAGCCGCTCATTCGCCATCTTATCGAGGTGGTGACCGGACAGTAGAAATGCTTTGCTGTTATTGGAGAGTCGAACAGGCAATTCGCGTTCCGTTGCAGTCGCAACGGACAATGATAAGCGAGCATCGGCTTGAGTCTCTTGGCTCAGCAAGTTCACACGAATCGCTAAGGCAACGCGCAATAAAATTTCTGGGTTCTCTGTATAAATTTGAAATGCATCCCCACGATAGATCTCAGCCACGATGTCCTCACCAAATGAGGAAAACACCGCTTCCAGTGCCGCTAAGGTCTCTCTACGCGCAGCTTCAGACAATGTCATCGACCCCACGATATCGCCAGTAATCACACCTGCAAACTTCATATACCCTCGGTTACATATTGAAGTAACAATATCGAATGTTACCTATTTATGTAACATTGTCAAAAGTTACGCTGAAGCATCACTCACAGGCATCGCCTCTTCAACTTCCATTTGGTTAAACAAATCAGAAAACTGCTTTGAGAGCTTGTGGTTTGGCGCGTAGTGCAAAAGTGGCATTTGATGATAGTGCGACTCTTTCATTTTCACTGAATGACTGAGGAATGGATCTAAAAGCGGCAAACCTAGCTCACGCACGTTCTCAATGATTTGCGCGGGAAACTTTGCTTGAGCATTGAACATATTCACCACAATGCCTTCCAAGGTTAACCCTTTATTGTGGTCGTCTCTGAGCTCAGCCAAATTGTCCATCAAGGTTAAAAGTGCTTGATGAGAAAAGCTGTCACAATCGAACGGAATCAAAAGACGATGCGCGGCAATTAAGCCGGCTTTCGAATAGAAATTGAGGTTAGGTGGCGTGTCGATGTAGATGCGGTCGTATTCTTTTTCAAGCTCATCTAGCGCATCTCGCAGTTTGTAGATCTTGTACCGACGCTCAAGCTCCGGTTCGAGAGAGGCTAAACGAGGGCTTGAAGGAATAATGTCGAGGTTTTCATAAGCGGTTGATTGAGGGAAATCTTTGATGGGCGTCGACACAGAAAACCAAGACACGGTTTGATCGAGTAACTCGGCCACACTCTTGTCGTTCTTGCCATTGATATCCACACCTAAGTAGTGCGAGCTGTTACCTTGAATATCAAGATCGATCACCAGCGTTTTGTACCCGCTCGCCGCACTGAGAGCAGCCAAGTTCACTGTGATGCTGGACTTACCTACCCCGCCTTTTTGATTAAAGATAATTCTACGCATGTTGTCGTCATCCCTTAAAAATAATAAGCACGACCACGAACTGTGCAGACTCAACAAAGCATATCAGGCATATAGCGAAGAAACATGTAGTTAGGTCTCGAATAGAGAGGTTATGCATGAACACCCTGTGAGGTTTTTGAATTCACGCAGCCAATAAAAAGCCCGCGATATAAACGCGGGCTTTTCCGAGCAAGCCATTCGATTTATTCACGCCCGGTCATACGCTTTAAGGTGGCGTCTTTGTCGACAACGTGATGTTTCAGTGCACCCAGCACGTGAAGAGCAATTGCTGCGATAACAATATTTGCCAGTATCTCATGCGTGGTATGGCCAACGGTGCCCAACCACTCAATTTTCTCGCCAGCAGCAATCAGAGTCACACCAAACACATCCAGACCTCTACCACCACCTACTGACATCATGATCCGGAAATCGGCATAAGAACCGTCGCCAAAAGAAGCAGATGATGAATACCTTTGGCGGCTTTTTCTTGCCAAGATGGAGAGCCTGGTATGGTTGGAATCGCACCTTCTTTTACACGCCATAAAATGCGTGCTGAAGCGAGAACGAGAATAAGAAAGCCGAAAGATTTATGCAGGCCAATCATTTCGCCTTTTTCTGGACCACGAGGGAGATCTTCCACGTACAGACCAAAAGCGAGAACGGCAATAAAAGAGATGGCAACTAGCCAGTGAAGATAGATGGTTTGCTTAGACAGCTGCGACACATTACTCATAAGATAATACTTCCTGTTTGACCTTATAATTTTGTGGTTATTTTGCGCCCTGAGCAGATTTTGAACAACCATGTGAATGTAAAGTAAAGTAAAAACTTCGAACCATTCGACAACATGTTATTTACACGCTCGATATCTCTTCAAAAATCACAACATGAGAACCGAACAGGATTCGCTATTTTGGCATTGTCTCCACAACTATGACGCTTAGCTTCTTGGGGATTTATAACCAAAATGCCATACTTGCTCTTTATCTCGATAACTTCGCATTCAATTGAGTTATCCGCCAAAGTGAAATGAAGGAGACGTTTCAATGAATACTCACTGGCGATTGCCCGTAGCGATACCTTTTCTTTTTTCTTTTTTACTACTGGCTTTCTCACCCAGTTCATTTGCCAACACAGAGCCAACCGCGCCAGCAACTCAGGCAGCCCCTTCGGTTAAACCTGAAGACCAAATCAACCAACTAAACAGCGAATTAAGCCAACTCGTCACCATGCAAAAGCAGTCATCCGGTGAAGATCGGTTGGCCTTGCAGTTACAAATGTTCCAAAAGAATGAACAGCTTCGTTCTTTGATTGGCTCTTTGGTAAAAGACCCTTCTGTTGATAAAGCTTTCTTAATCAAACAAATACAGCAGCAAGATACCTATGCAGATCAGGCATTAAGTATCTCACCCAGCGCACGACGAAACTTTCTGAAGAGCTTGGTACCGCAAAGAGTGAAGATAAATTTGCCTTACTCAGTGACTATGAAGAGTCTCGTAAATATCTCGACAGCATGTATGAGGAGCAGTCTCAGAATGCAGGCTGGCTGAAAAAGCTTGATGCACTTTCAACTGAAGCGGAAGAAAACTTAAAGCAAGAGATCACCCGACGAACAGAGCAGCTCGCCGCAAACGTTGAGTACATGCGCCAACAACTCAGTGCCATGGATGCACAGATCAAAGTCGCACCGGAGTCAGAAAAAGCAACGCTGCAACTCAGTCAGCTGATCACGCAACGCCGTATGGAGATTGCAACCACCAGCCTCAAGGTGATGATTGATATCTCTGACAAAGAAGGCATCGAAACGGCAGAATACAAACGCCTCTATTTCGAAGTGACGGGCAGCGTTACCCAAGACCTACTCAGTTCAGACGTTATTCTTTCCATCATCAAGAACTGGTCAACGCAACTTTGGAACTGGTTAGCAGAGAATGCCCCTCAGCATATTTTCCAGTTTATTGTTTTCCTGATCATCTTGTTGATTGCGCGTCAAATTGCCAACATCACACGCAAGGTGGTTAAGCGTGCCGTCGCCTCTAAGAATTTGAAGTTCTCGCAACTCATGCAAGAGTTCTTCATTTCAATGTCAGGCAAGGCTGTGTGGTTCATCGGTATCCTGATTGCTCTGTCTCAAATCGGTCTAAACCTCACCCCCATTCTCACGGGTTTCGGTATCGCCGGTGTTATCGTGGGTTTTGCGTTACAAGACACCTTATCCAACTTCGCGGCGGGTATGATGCTGCTTATCTATCGCCCCTTTGATGTCGGCGATTTCGTTGCGGCAGGTGGTGTTGAAGGTAAAGTTAGCCACATGAGCTTGGTGAATACCACGATCAAAACCTTTGATAACCAAATCATCATCGTACCTAACAGTAAGATTTGGGGTGATGTGATTAAAAACGTGACACATGAGCGTGTGCGCCGTGTTGATATGGTCTTTGGCGTTAGCTACAGCGATGACATCGAACACGTTGAAAAAGTTTTGAACGACATCGTTTCTAACCACCCGGCAGTACTTCGTGCCCCAGAAACCATGATTAAACTGCATGTGCTAAATAGCTCTTCGGTAGACTTCATTGTGCGTCCTTGGGTGAAAACCGACGACTATTGGGACGTTTACTGGGATGTGACACGAGAAGTGAAAATGCGCTTTGATAAAGAAGGCATTTCTATTCCCTTCCCACAACAAGATGTCCACCTACATATGGCATCGGGTCAATTGCCACCAAGCACAGGCAAAGACGCATAACGGAAAAGAGCACCTTAGGGTGCTCTTTTTACTTAGCTGCGACGACACGCATTTCCACCAGTGCGTTATCAGGGATAAATTCCACAACACCTATGGCCGTCCACGCAGGAAAAGGAGCCCTAATATAGTGATCTTTGACTTTCGAGAAGCACTCAATATGCTTTTTGATATCAACATGATAGGTCGTTATTTCCAATATGTTCTCGTAGTCCAGCCCTGCAGTTCTTAAATAGACACCCAGTTTGTAAAAGGCATCATGGAATTGTTCTTCGGGATCTGAACTAATGGGTTTGTCTTTTCTCGCTGCCGTCACCCCTGATAGGTAATACGTCCCATTTTTTTCGATAACGGGAGAAAAATGCCAGTCATCGAAATAGTGTTTGAACTCTTCAGGTACGATGCTGTTTTTTAAATACTGTGTCATGAAACCCCTCTACGACGAAGCTGAGTTCTGTCAATTTGGATTGGGAACGCGGATGAGATGAAAAACGGGGAATGAAACCCCGTTATTCTCTACTTGCTATTTTTTGCCAGACAGTTTGCGCCACAACCACTGTATCGCAAATTGGATGCTGTAAAACGGATTGGTCGACGCGTTGTACTCTTCCATCACATAGATGAAGTGAGATTTAAACTTCTCAACGGCCTCTTTCTCGTTTTCCGCATAGATTGCGTCGTCAGTCACCACCAGCCCTTGTTCAAGCAATGCAGACTTCTCTGCCGCGAAGGTTGGTGACGCCATATCTAGGAAGGTAAAGTTCTTGCGATTTGCATCTGGATAGGTGAAAAACTGAAATTTTCTGGCCATAACGTCCCTTACTGGTTGAAAAATCACGGTAAACCATTCAGACAGCGACACGCCCTGTACTCAGGAACTGTGCCCAATGGGTTCTATTTCGTTTCAACGCAGCATCAATCGCTTTGTGCTTATCATAATCTACCCGTTTGAAACTCACGTTCCACTTGTCGCCCTGTCCTTCCACAATGGCATAGGACGCATGGTAGCTATAACTTTGCATCGCATGAATCCAAGGCTCATCATCTTGATACGCTGGTAACCCAACGCTTCCTGGATTTACGATTAACTGATTGCTGCTGGTCAAAACTGAACGCGCTAAATGGGTGTGACCACAACAAATTAGGTGACTTTGGTTTCCTGACAACAGATTGATAATCTCTGCATCAGCGCGTAGCTCAGGCTTGCCGCTTGATGCATCTTCTAAGAGATAAACCAAATCATTGTCAGGCGTACCGTGACAGAAAAATACATCGTCAGTGTATTGCAAGACAGGCGGCAAACCTTTCACCCACGAAAGCGGCTCTTCGCCTAAATCATCGAAGATAAACTGTAGCGTGGGATTAGAAGTAAGCTCCGTTCCCCTTGCCTCGTAAATCTGCCTGTCTTGATTACCACGAATCGTGACAATCTCATTTTCCATCAACAGATTGAATGTAGCACGAGGCTCGATGGGGCCATAAAGGATGTCGCCCAGATTTACGACAACATCAACACTTTCCTTGAAAACATCATGTAACACCGCGTCTAAGGCATAAACGTTACTGTGAATGTCTGACAAGAGTGCGATTCGCATCCTTTATCCCTCTCTCGTTATTTCCTGTCCGCAGGGTGATTCACACCGTCGTTAGTCACAACATTGTCGATATCAAAAGGGTTTACGCCCTCCAAACAACCCACGTTGTAACCATATTCCGACGGATCTGAGCGTCGTTGATGGTGCGTGTAGATGCCACATTCAGAGCAAAAGTAGTGCTTTGCGGTTTGGGTATTAAATTGGTAAAGCTTGAGCAGATCGGCACCTTTCAGGATGTCAATGCCATCCAATTTCACCGAAGCAACCACCGCTCCTTTTCTGCGGCAGATTGAACAATCACATCGACGCGGTTTCTCGATGCCGTTTGGCAAACTCAATTCAATTTCGACACCGCCACAATGACAGGTTAAACGGTGCTTTTCCAATATCGGCGTGTTACCCACGGTTTTAATCATAAGCTAACTCTCCCTTTCTCTATTTCACTATACCCTTTTGAAGGTTAGCTTCCGTCTTTCAACGAAATGACACCGACGCACCTCACTGTTTCAGGGCATATCAAAAGTCTTTAGAGGTAAGTTTGAATAGCTGCGGAAATCCAATAAAAAAACACCAGCCGAAAAAAGGCTGGTGTTTTTAGTTCTGCCCGCATTACGCTGATTGATTAAATTGGCTATCCGGTTCAGGTTCAAGCGGCGTCACGGGTGCTGGCTCCGCGTCTTTTGGCTTGGTGTATTCTTCGGCTTTCTTTTCAGCTTCATCAAGAAGCTCTGCGCCTTTTTCTTTGCCTTTCTCCCAGAGTTCAGCACTTTTTTCTTTTGCGCTGTCCCATAGGGTACCGCCGTTTTCTTCTGCATCTTTAAGCAGTTGATCGCCCTTTTCTTTCGTAGCGTCCCACGCGTTATTGCCCGCTTCTTTGGCTTTGTCCCAAGCTTCGGTTGCGCTTTCTTTGGCTTTGTCCCAACTGCTTGGGTCATTTTGCTCAGCGTTTGCAGCGAATGGCATGGCAAGCAACGCTGTTAACAATAAGACTGATTTCTTCATCATCTGACCGTCCTCACTTCTTTCAACGGGGCTTCCCTGTATTGCGACGATTGCTTTCACTGTAGCAGCGATTATCGCTACACAATGTGAAGAGGTGTTTCAAAGCACGTCACACGCTCCGTATCTCGGTATCGTTCCGTTATCTATTGATTAACATGCTACCCCTTCTGAGATTCCATGCCAACCCAAAATAAAACACCGTTCAATTATAGATAAGGTTGATGCCTATAAAGTCACACCTCAATCAGATTTCTTCACGGCTCGTCTTGCACTTCCGTCGTACGTCCACAGTAAGTCCCTTGGAATGGGACCTTTATTTCTGCCACCTTGCTGCATTTGCTCCCATGAGTGAGCCAATATTCCAACGGAGCGGGACAAACAAAACAACCCACGCGCGAGTTCTGCGGGTACGCCTAACTCGGCATAAATCACCGCGGTTGCGCCGTCTATGTTCATCGGGATGGGTTTCCCTTTGCTGGATGCAAGCTGACTTTCAATCTCCAAAGCAATATCAAGATAACGGCCTTCGACAACACTGCTGGCTTTGGCTTCCGCTACAAGTTCCATCAGTCTTGGAGCGCGAGGATCAACAGGATGAAACCGATGACCAAATCCGGGAATGAACTTTCCATGCAGCTCTTTGTATTCTGATAATCCCTCAGTGACCGCATCTTGGAAAGTCAGCGGCTTTTCTGCTGCAATATTGTCAATCATTTGGTAGAGAGCAACAGCTTGCTCACCTGCCCCACCGTGCACATCGCCCAGCACGTTAACAGCAGAAGCCATAGCGTTGTTCAATCCAACACCACAGGTTGACGCCATTCTTGCAATCGCAATGCTAGGAGCTTGAGGGCCATGATCGACGGCTGACATCAATGCTGCATCGAGTAACGCGGCTTTGTTCTGAGGTGGCAATTCACCAAAGACCATTAGCCAAATCATCTGGGTGAAACTGACGTTGCCTATTAATTCTTCAATGGGATAACCGTGATAAGCGATTTTACCCGGCTCCATATCGATAATGGCGGTTTTCCACCAATCCGAGACGTCTTTTTCTGGACCTTCCGTCGGTCTTCTAATCGTCATATCGCCCCCAAACGGTGGAGTTCTGTAATTTGTTCTTCGCTGTAGCCAAGTTCCGCCAATATATCCGTTGTGTGTTGCCCAAGACTTGGTGGGGGCTTATCCACTTTCGGGCGCTCTCCATCAACTAAAAAGCCTGGGCGCACTATCTTCACTTCTCTATCTACGCCTTCGACATCCTGAAATGCCCCCTCAAATTCGCGCAGAGATACCTGTTCTAATTCCAGTGCATCAGGAACCGTGAGGATTCGTCCAGCAGGGACACCGACAGCGTTCAACTTGTCTTCCCAATAACCCGCATCATGCTCAGCAAAACAGGCTTCCAGTATCTCGGTTAATGCTTGTCGATTTTTGAGCCTCGCCTGACGCTCAGAAAATCGGGCGTCTCGCTTAAGTCCTGGCTGACCAATCACGTCGCACACTGCTTCAAACTGCTCTTGTTTGTTGGCAGCAATATTGATGAGACCGTTCGCGGTTTTAAACGACCCTGACGGACTGGCCGTCATATTGTCATTGCCCAGGGGTTCCGGCATCTTGCCTGCAATCAGAAGGTTCGATACCACCCAGCCCATGGTGGTCAAGGTCGATTCGAGCATAGACACATCGATATAACTGCCTTTTCCCGACTGCGAGCGCCCCGCCAACGCAGAGGAAATCGCAAACGCAGCAGTAATCCCGCCAATCGTGTCGGCAATGGGATAGCCCACACGATAAGGCGCATTGTCCGGTGCACCAGTAATCGACATCACCCCTGACATGCCTTGAATGATTTGGTCGTAGGCAGGTAGATGCTTCATTGGCCCTTCAGCACCGTATCCTGAAATTGCACAGTAAATGAGGCTAGGATTGACGCTTTTAAGTTCCTCGTAATCCAGACCCAAACGTTTCATCACGCCGGGCCTGAAGTTTTCAACCAGCACATCCGCACCTTCTACCAACTTTTTCAGTAAAGCCTTGCCCTGCGCGTGCTTAAGGTTGACGGTAATCGAGCGTTTCCCCGAGTTTTGAGCGAGAAAAGAAATGCCCATGTGTTGTTGATTGAGTTCAGCGTCCGCACCCAACTGACGGGCTAAATCGCCAGATCCCGGTACTTCGACCTTAATCACTTCTGCACCCAAATGGGCAAGTTGATGGCAGGCGAAAGGGCCTGCCAACACATTGGTTAAATCAAGCACTCTAAAAGAAGCGAGAGCCTTCTGCATTTCGCCTCCTGTTAGCCATCACCGCGGTCAACTTGCGCACCTGATGTTTGAATGCCGGTACGAATACCCAACTTATCCAACGCACGTCGGATAAGCGGTAGGAACAGCACAAACAGTGAGATACTCATGATGGTTAACGTAAGAGGACGTTCCCACAAGAAACTCAAGCTACCGTCAGAGATGATCAGTGCCCGACTGAGGTTGTTTTCCATTATTCCGCCTAGGATGAAGCCCAAGAGCATCGGCGCCATTGGGAAATCCAACAACCGCAGGAATATCGCCACAACAGTGATGATGACCATCATATTGATGTCAAAGGTATTGAAGCTCACCAGATAAACACCCGTGATTGAGAAGAACAAAATCAGCGGGATCAGGATAGGTCTTGGGATCGCCAACAAACGCGAGATGTAAGGAATGAGCGGCAAGTTAAGTATCAGCAGCACCATGTTGCCAAAGTACATGGAAATAATGACAGACCAGAATACGTCTGGGTTATCGACAAACAAGCGCGGCCCAGGCTGAATACCGTAAGCGATTAACGCACCCAACATAATTGCTGTCGTACCCGACCCCGGAATACCAAGGGTCAGCAAAGGTACAAATGACCCTGTAGATGCGGCATTGTTCGCTGACTCCGGCGCAGCCAAACCACGCAACGCACCTTTACCGAACTTCTCTTTCAGACGTTTTGGCGCGATGTTTCGTTCTAGACCGTAAGCAAGGAAAGACGCAATCGTCGCCCCTGCGCCCGGCAATACGCCCACAATAAAGCCAAATAACGAAGAACGTGCCACGGTCGGAGCCACTTCTTTCACTTCGTCCTTGGACAGTTTCATGCTGCCGAGTGCCGCCATATCCATGTCCGGCTCTTCTTCTTTGTGCTGACCTTTCATTACGGTTGTGACCACTTCAGCCAACGCGAAGGTGGCCATCGCTAACAAAAGGAAGCTGATGCCATCGACTAAATCGATATTATTGAAAGTGAATCGCGGTGCACCGGTAATGGCGTCAGTACCTATGGTCGCAATCATCAAACCAAAGACCGTCATTGCCATTGCTTTGAGTACCTGCCCTTTCCCCGCGAAAGCAGAAACGGCTGTCAGACCAAGGATCATCAGCGCAAAGTAGTCAGAAGATTGGAAGCTGAGTGAAACTGAAGCCAACGCAGGTGCGGCAAACAACAGAATAATTGCGCCAATAGTACCGCCGGTGAATGACGAGTACGCCGCCAATGCCAGTGCTTTACCCGCTTGACGGTTTTGCGACATTGGGTAACCGTCAAACGCGGTTACAACGGTACTCGCACAGCCTGGAGCGTTAATCAAAATGGAGGATGTTGAACCGCCAAATACGGCACCGTAGTAAACACCAGCCATAAGAATGATGCCTGATGCAGGATCAAGCCCATAAGTAATCGGGATCATCAGCGCAACCGCTGATATAGGGCCCAGCCCCGGCAGCATGCCGATGAAGGTACCCGCAAAACAACCAACGACAACCATTAAAATATTGAATGGCATGATCGCCGTGCTAAGGCCTGTAGAGATTCCGTCCCACATAATGCTAGCCTCCTAAAACTTGCGTAAACAAACGACCCGGTGCGAGATATATATCCAGCAGTTTCGCAAGTACAAACCAGATACCGACTGCGAACGGTACAGATGCTATAAAGAGTGTCTTTGGTCTTCGCTCGCCCAGCACCCAATAGCCTCCAACCAAAAACAAGATGGTGGATAAGGTGAACCCGACCCATTCAAGGGCAAAGGCAAACGCGACAATCAGTGCTAAGAGTTTCGCCACCAGCGCGAAATCCAGCCCTGCGACTGACAACTTGCTGGCTGCATCTCGCCTTGCTGTTGCCAGCATCAAGATGGAGAGTACGCTCCCCATCCAAGACAGCGCGATTGGCAATGTTTGTGCGTTGAAAGGTTCATATTCGTCACCCGGAAACATGGGAATTTCGCGTGCGTATACACCGTATGCCACCGAAAGACAGAGAAATACGAGACCACCGATATGGTCTTTAGTGACAATCATCAGACACTCCTTGAATACAACAGCAGATGGGAAGCCCCATCATCTTTGATAAGAGCCGGGCGTTGTCCTTCAGCCCGGCATTTTTAGATGTGTTTTATTTAGCGAAGGAAGCCAAGCTCTTTCATCAGGCCGCCTACTTCTTGCTCCTGACCTTCCAAGAAGGTGACAAACTCAGCGCGAGGCTTGAAGATTTCAGTCCAACCATTGCGGTCACGCACTTCTACCCACTCATCAGTGCCGTACATTTTTTCCAGTACTGCTGCATACTCGTCAGCTTGTGCATCCGTCAGACCCGGCGCACCGAAGAAACCACGCCAGTTGGTGAACTCAGCGTCATAACCCAGCTCTTTCAGCGTTGGTACATCTGCTGCCGCCGGTGAACGCTCTGGTCCAGTCATGGCTAGAATGCGTACTTCACCCGCGTTTTTCAGAGCAAGCGCTTCTGAGAAGCCAGTTGAAAGCACTTGTGTCTCACCAGATAGCATGCCTGCCATCGCTTTACCGCCTGCGTCGTAAGCCACGTATTTAACGCGCTTTGGATCGCCGCCAGCCGCTTTGAATGCCATTGCTGCTACCAAGTGGTCCATACCGCCACGTGATGAGCACCCGCTACGGAAACGGAGCGAGGGTTTTGTTTGTAGTCATTGACCAGTTGCTCAAACGATTGGTATTTCGAGCTGGTTGGAACCACGAACGCTGCATAATCGCCAATTGTCGCTGCAATAGGGGTTAAGTCACGAAATGACTGCGGAAAAACTTTAGAAAGCGAACGAATAACAATTGGCGTTGAATTCACCATCAAGGTGTTGTCTGCTTGGTCAGAGGTTTCAATCAGGTGAGCAATTGCTTTACCGCCACCACCGCCAGACATGTTTTCGTAAGAAACGGTTTCAACCAAACCAGACTTTGATAACGCTTCACCGGTACCACGAGCGGTACCATCCCAGCCGCCACCAGCACCGCCAGGAATAAGAAAGTGCACTTCTTCTACCGCCGCATTTGCAACGCCCGCACCCAGCACTGACGACAATGCCAATGCTGCTACCAGAGAGCGTTTCTTCGCGAAAAGAGCTGAAATCATAGGGTTTTCCTCGTGTCGTTCCGTCCAATGGACGAGATGTATTTATTGTTTACCTACCCTTTCAAAACTATTTGCAGCTCTAAGCAATGGAAAGATTGTGCGTTTAATGTTTTTTTAAACTTTAAAAAACATTTTGCTCATAAAGTTCACGCACGTGACGGACAGCAAAGTTTCGTCCTTTCAGTGAGATACATAATTTGTGAATGTGACTCCCAAACAAGATGTAAAGGACGTGTAAACCTATACTATGGCTATGTTGTCGCTCCGCTCATTCAAACTAAAAACCCGCATGATGCTGATTCTCGGCATGATGGCGCTGCTGCAAACCGGGTTAATTGGTTTCTTCACCCTTGCCTATCTCAGCCATTCTCTTGATGAGCAGATTGGTCAACGCGCGCTGCACGTAGCAAAAACCATTTCGTCCATGCCTCAAGTTGTTGAAGCGGTTGAAAGCCGAGATAGCGAACTGCTGCAGCCACTCACCCTCGACCTAGCGTCTATCAATGATGCGAGATTCGTTGTGATTGGCGACCGAAATGGCATTCGTCTCGCGCATCCTTCTTGGGAACGCGTGGGAAAGCCCATGTATGACGATGACGGTGACTACAACGAGCCTGCACTGCTTTATGGGAAACCTTACATACAAAAGGCGATTGGTAGCTTAGGCGCGTCGGTCCGCGGCAAGGCCCCGATCTTCGATCAAAACAGCGAGCAAGTCGTCGGCATTGTCAGTGTGGGATTTATGCTTTCTTCAGTAGAAGGCATTATCGAACGCTACAAAGCCACGCTTTATGTCGTCATCCTGCTTAGTTTTGCGCTGAGTATTTTCACAGGGCTATGGTTTGCCAATCACTTTAAAAAAGCCATCTTCGGCCTTGAACCAGAACAGATTGGGCGGTTATTCCAAGAGCGAAACGCAACGTTGGAATCTGTGCGTGAAGGTATTATCGCGGTCAACAGCGAAGGAAAAATCACGACATTTAACCGCGCTGCCGTCGAAACGTTAGGCCTAGATGCCAACACCCAGTTGACTGGAAAACCAATCGAAGAAGTCTTGCCCGACAGCCGATTAATGGATGTATTGAGATCCGGTAAACCGCAATTTGACCGCGAAATTTGGCTTCAAGATAGAAACCTCATCGTGAACCGCCTTCCTTACTACAAGACAATGAAATTACGGGGGTTGTATCGAGCTTTCGCCGTAAAGACGAACTGGATTCAGTCAGCAAGCAGCTTACCCAAATCCAACAGTATGCCGACACGTTAAGAAGCCAGTCCCATGAGTACTCGAACAAACTTCATACCATCGCAGGTTTGATTGAAATCGGTGCAACCGAGGAAGCCCTGACGCTAATCGGCCAAGAGACGCAAAGCCATCAAGCCTTGATACAGCTGCTGGTAGAAGCCGTGCCAGACCCTATTCTCGCTGGCTGTCTTCTTGGTAAATACAATCGCGCAAAAGAGCTAGGCCTTCGCTTAGAAATTGACACAGAAAGCAGTATGAAAGCCATTCCTGAGCACATTCAGCGTGAAGAGCTGGTGAGCATTATCGGCAATTTGATCGATAACGCATTGGAAGCCACGCTTAAAAACCAAAAACAGGAAGTACGCTTGTCGATGACAGATTTGGGTAACGACTTAATTTTCGAGATTGAAGACGAAGGCGTTGGCATCCCTGAATCAGAACAAGACAACATCTTCCGCAAAGGCGTGACCAGCAAAGAAGGTGAAGGTCATGGCTATGGCCTGCATCTGGTTCAAAAACTGCTGCAAAAGCTGGGAGGCACTATTTTGCTTGAGCCCGGTGAGGAATGCGGCAGTCGTTTTACGGTTTATATCCCCAAAGGGGCGGAATGATATGCACGAGCATGCTCGAATCCACAGCCCCTATGTTGGGTTGGTATATACCAAACAACCTGAAGATGCTCGTATTCATATTGGTTGGGTATAAACTCTAATGAGTAGAAAGGAAGCAGTATTACCTATGACTCAAAATATTCGCGTCGTTATCGCTGAAGATGACATTCAAATCGCCGAAATTCAAAAACGCTTTCTGGAGAAAATAGATGGCGTCGAACTTGTCGGCATTGCCCATTCGCTCGAAGATGCAGAAGACCTTGTCGATGTGTTCAAACCTGAGCTGCTGCTCTTGGACAATCATTTCCCTAACGGCACCGGACTCGACTTGTTAAGAAAGCTTCGGGCTGAAAACAGCGCGACTGACGTCATTTTGATCACCGCCGCCAAAGAAGTAGATACGCTGCGTGAAGCACTGCGTGGTGGTGTGTTCTATTACATCCTCAAACCTTTGGTCTTTGAGAGACTGCAAGAAGTCATCGGGCAATACCGTACACATTTGGACAAACTGAAAGCGATGGAATCACTGGCACAAACCGATGTAGATACCCTTTTGCCGCAACGATCGATTCAAACACCCACCAGCGAAACATTGCAGCAAGGTGTGCGGTTACCCAAGGGTATTGATGTCATTACGCTGGATAAAATACGCGGTGTGTTTTCAGATTCGGATGACCCACTAAACGCAGAGGAAGTGGGCACACTTATCGGAGCTAGCCGCACCACGGCTAGGCGTTACCTTGAGTATTTGGTCAGCACGCATGAGCTGCAAGCACACGTAAATTACGGTAGTGTTGGCAGACCAGAACGACGTTATATAGCAGCGACGGCCTAATGTGTTTTCATCAAAGTATTCTTTCAAACCATTTGGTTTGTTTACTTCCTTTTAATCGCATTCAGTTATAGTGCATTACATTCGGATTTTGGCAGTCAGTTGTCACGGAGAGACAAAGAACAATGAGCAACCCACTTTCAGTGACAGTGTCACTCCCCAATGGTTTTCAGTCTGAGTATTTCTTTGGTTTCCATCGAAGGGATAAGTGCTCTTTAGCAGAACGCGTTGAAGGCAACGCCATCGAAAAGGGACTGGTGATCGATGGACAGCCTTCTCTCCTCTCACTCACACTTACCGATTCCCACGCTACTGCGACGTTACATTCAGACGGTCAACTGACTTCGTTTTACGATGAGAGCCTTAAGACGTTAGTGACTGGCATGCTAGGGCTCAGTCAGGCAACAGATAGTTTTGAAGCGGAATACATGGTTCATCCCGATATTTCGCGATTGCTCAAACACAGCGCAGGCCTAAGAATCCCTCAAACGACTTCCCCGTTTGAAGCCATTGTGTGGGCCATCACCGGACAGCTCATCAGTGTCGAAGCGGCAGTTTCAATACGACGCAGGCTGATACAAGCTGCGGGTATTCAGCACAGCTCTGGATTATGGTGCCAACCTAGTCCCCAACGGCTCGCGGCTTTACCTATCAGTGAATATCGCGCGTGTGGTTTCTCAAATGCCAAAGCACAGACCATTCAACGTGTATCAGAGATGATTACCTTGGGTGACCTCAGCTTATCTATTGATGATGACCCTCAAGATGTAGAAAAGACCTTGCTTGCCATCAAAGGCGTTGGCCCATGGACAGTCAGTTACACCCTTCTGCGTGGCTTTGGTTGGTTAGATGGTTCACTTCAAGGAGATGTCGCTGTTAGAAAAAGTCTGCAACGCCTCCTTGGCAGTGAAGAGCCCCTCTCGCAGAAGGAAACCCAACAATGGCTTGCACAATTCGCGCCTTGGCGAGCGTTGGTAGCCGCTCATCTGTGGGCGATGGAAAGCGACAAGGCATACTAACCACTCGTGATTCTACTTGTTTTAGGAGAGTGCATTGACGCTCTCCTATTGCATATTGCTCAAAACATTAACAATTCGCTGACTAATTCAACACTCAAACCCTAATTCAAGAGAAGGTTGAAGTAACCAACCCATCAATGGGTTATCCTCCCTGCCCTTTAATAAAACTGATAACCCCGCGTATCACCTAGGCTCTGTTTACGTTCGGCGTTTGTGCTGAAGATTGTTTGTTGGCAAGAGAGCTGCGCGCGGGGCTGCGCGATTTGTTACATCATATGCATTATAAAAACATGTTGGGATACCGTTATCCCAAAGGTCCATTCGCCATGTTCAGCGTTTACAGCTTTACTGGTGCTGCGGTTGTTACTTCAACCGTGTTTTCGCTTCTGCTTTTTCTTTCAATTGATGACAGCCCGTTAATGAAGTTCCTGTTCGGAACACTGGCGGTGATCTTCGAAGCCGGTAAGTTCTATGCATGGTATGAATACGGGGAGCGTCGTGCTCACCGCAACTATACTGGCGCGGTAACCGCACTGGTTTTCTACCTCGTGCTTGCGGCCATTTCGATTGGCGGCAGTGTCGGCGGCATCAACAGTGCCACCAATAAAGCGCAAGGTGTGATTGCAATTCAAGAAGCCAAAGTTGAAGCCTATGATCGTCAGATCGAAGCGATTGAGAAACAAATCGCACTCAACAATCTGGCGGCACAGAAATACATTGAGATGGAGCGCATTGCCACAGGCATGAGCCGCATCCAAGCTGAAAACAATAAGCTTCGTGAAGAGCAAATTCGCCTTGCTGAAGAACGCGATTCATTGCCACCTGTCACCCAAGGTTCTGCCATTGGCTTGATTGATGGTATTGCAGACGCGTTTGATGTGTCGCAAAAGACCGCACAATTTGGTCTGGTGGTATTTCTTTCCATCCTGTTGGATTTGTTTGCAGCCTTTTTCGTTGGCGTGATTGGTGAAGAGCTGAGATTCCGCCGTTTTTATCAACACCACACTGAAATCGACATCACGCCTCAGGAAGTGACAAAGCCAGTTGGTTATTTGGAGCATAAACCTGATCTACAGGTTGAAACCGAGGTCGTTGAGGAAGAAAGCGAACCATTGACCATGGCAGAGCGTGTTGAAAGTGCGGTTAAGAAAGGCATCATCACCTGTTCGAAGAAAGCGGTGGCTAAACACTTCCTGCTTTCGTCTGATGATGTAGACACCTTGTTTGAAGAAATGATGGAAAAAGGCTTGCTCGCTAAAAAAGCTAACCATCACTATTACTTAACAAGCTGATGTACTTGACGAACTGACGCTTTAGCAATCAAGGTTAGAAAAAGAAAGCACCTAAACGGTGCTTTCTTTTTATCTATTACTTGGATGCATGGTTTAGATGCCTGGTTCGTCTTCTATCGACAAATAAGCGGGTTGCTTTGCCCCACTTGGCGATTGTTTTAGATCGTAAACCATCATGCGCAGTTCATTGATCATACCTTCGTATTTGATGTTTTGCCTTTCTAGCTTGGTCACTTCCGCCGTCAGCTCATCTTTTTCAGTGTCACTGAACGAGAGATCAGAGTTCACTGCGTCCAGCCTCGCTATCAAAGCTTCCAGCCTAGGATCAACGTCCGGCACATCACTCAAATTGCCAACGCGAAGCACCAACTCTTCCGTTTGTTTCTGCATGGGCTTGCTGCGAAGGTCAATGTCCCCCATCGCCTGAGCAATGCTGTGGAGACGATTTTCCAATTCAAGGATCAGCGGTTCGTATTTACCGTCGTCAATGCTTCTAAAGCGTTTCACTTCTTGCCCGATATGCTTGAGATGACTAATTTCAAACGTCACGTCATCGACGGCGTTGTTGATGGCTGCCGTGTCCCTCGGGTTCAGCCTGACAATAGCTTCTGCTTGTTCCAACGTAGCACTCGCTTTGGTGAAGCTGATGGGTGCCACTGATTTAAAGCCTTCCCGCTTGAGGAGGGCCAACTCTTTGGAAAGCGGTACGAAATTGACTTGCATGGCGATGTCGCTCTCTAACGTTTTCGCTTTCGTTAAAAACTCAGCTTGTTTTACCTGAGCATCTTCGATGTCGTTTTCAGCCACATAGCCATACAGGCGTTTGTAATCTCGATGAATGCTTTTGTATTTGTTAGGGAAAACGGATTGTGCATCGATAGAATCAAGGTATGCCATTTGTGCAATCGCTTCGGCCAGCAAACCATCGGCGGTTTGTTTTAGCGTTAAAAGGTCAGCATGTTGTTGCTGCACCTTAGCTAGACGTTTTTCGAAAACCTCACCATACGTACCCGAAGAAAACGACGAGTAATCTTCTGTCACTTTCGCTGGATTCGACGCGAAGTCTTCGTAAACATCGACGGCATCGTCCCAATCATCAAACATGTCCTCAACAGCATCTGCATCATAGAGCTGCAGTGATTTACTCTCTTCCATTTTCGCCAACCACTCGTTGTAATCTGCTTTCGCTTTGTCATACAACGCCATCGTGTTTTGGTTTTGTGTGGAAACGGCATTGGTCTTTGAAGCTACTTGTCGCGGCTCGGACGTAGACTGGCAAGCTGTAAGTAGTGACGCCATCGTCATAAAGACAATGGTGCTTTTAAATCTATGCATGTTAACCCCTCAGCGCACTTTCATTGAGCATTCAAACGATTGTTTTATAAGTATTAAGTGGAGCAGTTACGCGAATAACCACCTCATCGGCCACCTAGCTTTTTCGTCGGATAAAGATCAATTTAGTCCATCATCGGGAGGAGAATTTAGGAACTTGGAGTGATTCTGATCCCAGTTTTTTGAACAAGGTTTACAGTCTTACATTCGCTAACATCGACCAGATTATCCATCACCGATTTCTCCGTGATCTCGTCGAAGGTTTTAAAAAGATTATTTTGGGTCGTATAACGAGTAAGACAGTCCTCACTCTTTCATAAAACAAAAGTGTTTATATTTACAGACACAAAGAATGAATAGTCAGACTTATAAATAGAAATACCAAAACATCGCATTTACATAATTAAAACAAATAAGAAGTAATTTCTTTTTTCTGTGCACATTTTAAGCATTAAATAAGATTACTTATAACTTAGAACTTTTAGATATATAAATTACATTCTATATGCTCATTTAAATCTATTAATATCCACGCATTCAGTGCTGCCTTGCTTTCATGGCTTTATCCATGGGCCTTTTGGTGTGCGTGAATAGCTATAGATATTTTTGTTAACAGCGTGTTTCCGTATAACAAATCGAATTCTAATGTTTGTTTCACCCTACATCATTAATTGCCCAATTAAAGGCATGCTAATTCAATAAGGAATAAAATAATGGCGATGAGTGTTATTTTTAACCTCGCAATATTTATTGCTCTAATATATTTTCTTTACCGACTTCAAGCGAAATACGTTCCTTTTACTAAGCGCGTATTTGCCGGCTTAGGTTTAGGTATTGTTTTCGGTGGTATTCTTCAACTTTTCTATGGTGCTGGTTCAGACATCATTGCAACCAGCATCGACTATTTTGATATCGTCGGCCGCGGCTATGTAAAACTGCTTCAAATGATCATCATTCCTCTGGTAATGGTGTCTATCATCAGCGCAATCTTAAAGCTTAATGGTGGCTCATCCATCGGCAAGATCAGTGGTGTAAGTATTGGTGTGCTTGTTGTCACTACTATGATTGCAGCATTGGTAGGTATTGCTTGGTCGCTCATGTTTGGCTTAACCGCGGAAGGTTTGACGGCGGGCGCAGCAGAAGTTGCTCGTGGCGCGTCACTAGAAACTAACCTGGGTAAAGTAGAGACCATGTCCTTCGCGAATATGGTGCTTGAGTTTATCCCTGCGAACCCGTTTCTTGATATGACAGGCGCGCGCAAAACATCAACCATCGCGGTTGTTATCTTCTCTATCTTTATCGGTCTTGCCGCTACTGGCATTTCAGCGAAAAAGCCTGAGATTTATGCGTCGTTCGAGAACTTCATCAAGGTTGCTCAAGCCATTGTTATGCGTATGGTCACAATGGTACTTCGCCTGACACCATACGGCGTACTGGCACTGATGACCAAGGTTATCTCTGGTTCGAACTATGCGGACATCGTTAACCTAGCGAACTTCGTGCTTGCGTCTTACGGTGCATTGTTCACCATGTTTGCGATTCACTTGATCATCATTGCATTCATCGGCTTGAACCCAGTACGTTACTTGAAGAAAGTGATTCCTGTGCTGACCTTTGCGTTCACCTCTCGCAGCAGTGCAGCAACGATTCCTCTGAACGTACAAACACAAGAAAAAGCGCTGGGCATTCCAAACGGTATCGCAAACTTTGCCGCTTCTTTTGGTGCAACCATCGGTCAAAACGGCTGTGCCGGTATCTACCCAGCCATGCTGGCAGTCATGATTGCCCCAACATTGGGTATTAACCCACTAGACATCAGCTTTATCGTCACCTTGGTCGCGATCATCACTATCAGCTCATTTGGTGTGGCAGGTATCGGCGGCGGTGCGACGTTCGCGGCTCTGATTGTACTGTCGGCGATGGACTTCCCAGTCGCTTTGGCAGGTTTGCTGATTTCTATCGAGCCATTGATCGATATGGGTCGTACGGCACTGAACGTATCTGGTTCAATCACGGCAGGTGCAGTCACCAGTAAAGTGATGGGTCAAACTGACATGAATGTGTTTAATGACGACCAACCTCTGAACCTTGATAGCGAAGACGCAACAGCGTAACCGCAACGTTTAAAATTCTATCTGGGGAGCCTGCGCTCCCCGTTTTTAGTTTGCTGGATAAAACTATGAAAATTGTGATTATCGGTGGCGAAGCTGCCGGCATGAGCGCGGCAGCAAAAGCGCGTCGCGTTAACCCAAACGCAGAAATCACCGTATTTGAAGCATCTGAAATCATCTCATTCGGTGCATGTGGTCTGCCTTACTATGTTGCTGACGAATTCCAAGACTCAGGCTACATGGCGGAGTTTACCCCGGCTCAATTTGCAGAACGTGGCGTTACGGTTAAAACTGGCCACCGTGTAACTAAAGTAGACGCTGAAAACAAGAAACTTGAAATCACTGCGAACGGTGAAACCTTCGTAGCCGACTACGATCGTTTGATGATTGCGACCGGCGCGAAAGAAGTCATGCCGCCTGTTGCAGGTCTTGATAAGAAAGGCGTTCATACCCTGCGCGTGATGCAACACGGTTTAGATTTAAAAGCGGCGGTTCAAAATAATGAATGCCGCCATGTTACCGTTATTGGCTCTGGCTTTATCGGCCTTGAAGTAGCCGAAGCCATGATTCATCAGGGCAAGTCAGTGCGTCTTATCGAGCGTGCTGAACGTTTGATCCCAGACGCATTTGACGCGGAGATCAGCGTTCACTTCCATACGGAATTAGAAAAAGCAGGCGTTGAAATCCTGACTTCTGAATCACTGTTGTCTATCGAAGGCGACGATGTTGTCACTGGCATAGTGACAGACAAAGGTCATTACAACACCGACCTTGTGGTGGTTTGTACGGGCGTAAAACCAAACACAGAGTTCTTAAAAGAAACGGGTATTACTACCCTGCCAAACGGTGCCATTGTCGTTGACCGTCAGGGTCTGACTTCTCTACCCGATGTATGGGCTGCGGGCGATTGTGCAACCATTTGGCATGCTGTATCAGGTAAAGATGTTTACATCCCGCTTGCAACTGGCGCAAACAAGCTTGGCCGCATGATTGGCGATAACATCGCACAGGTTGAAGGTGAACCACTAACATTCCCGGGCTCTCTGGGCACAAGTTGTGTCCGCGTACTCGGTTTGGAAGCAGGTCGCACTGGCCTTTCAGAGCGCGAAGCCATTGATGCAGGTTTTAACGTTAAAACCACCGTCATCAAAGACAAGTGCCACACCAACTACTGCGCTGGTCAGTCTGACATGCACATGAAGTTGGTGTACGAAGCCGACAGCAAACGAATTCTCGGCGCGCAGATCATCGGTTACAAAGGCGCAGTGCACCGTATCGATGCTATGGCAGTTGCTGTTTCCATGGGCGTGACAACAACCCAGCTTGGCATGATGGATTTTGCTTACGCACCGCCTTTTGCACGTACATGGGACATCATGAACGTGGCGGGCAACGTCGCTAAGTAAACCGACTCTGTTCAAAATAATGGCCAGCACCTGCTGGCCTTTTTTATTTCACTTTTCGACCTCCCGCATTGCTTCCTTTCGTTCGGCTCGCTAGGCTGGATGACATCAAACACTTGTTGGAAGAAGGAACCATGGAAAATATTTCAAACATGTCGCTGTTGTCCTGCCTCGTTGAACAAACAGCCAGTTCTATTCCAGTTGTGAACCCAGCCAATGGGCAAACACTTGGGTTTGTCGCCACCCATGACAAACTCGCCATTGAAAACAAGATCCAAAAAGCAAAAACTGCGCAAAAGTCTTGGGCAAAAACCACGGCAAAACAACGTGCCGACATCATGCAGCGTTGGTATCAACTCTTGATGGACAACCAAGAAGACCTCGCAAGAATCATGACGCTGGAGCAAGGAAAACCGCTGGCCGAATCACGCGGTGAAGTCGCTTACGGCGCATCGTTTCTGCAATGGTTCGCAGAAGAAGGCAAGCGAGCATATGGTGAAACCATCCCTACGCCACTAGCCGATCGCCGAATCATGACAATCAGACAGCCTGTCGGCGTGGCAGCAGCGATTACGCCATGGAATTTCCCAATTGCCATGATCACACGTAAAGCGGCACCTGCACTGGCGGCAGGTTGCAGTTTTGTCGTTAAACCTGCCGTCCAAACACCACTTTCAGCTTACGCTGTTGCAGAGTTGGCTAGGCAAGCAGGCCTACCTGACGACTTGCTCGTTGTCGTTACCACTGAAGATGCGGTCATGGTAGGCGAACTCTTTTGCCAAAGTCCCGACATTCAAAAGATTTCGTTCACAGGCTCAACCAACGTCGGACGCATTTTGATGCGTCAAAGTGCCGAGACGGTGAAGCGAGTGTCGATGGAACTCGGCGGCAATGCGCCTTTTGTTGTGTTTGATGATGCTGATATTGATTTGGCCGTAAAAGGTGCAATCGCGTCTAAGTTTCGCAATGCAGGCCAAACCTGCGTTTGTGCTAATCGGTTTTATGTTCATGATGCTGTTTATGACGAGTTTGCTGAAAAGTTCGCCAAGGCAGTGTCTGAATTGAAGATTGGTGACGGACTCGAAGATGGCGTTTCCATAGGTCCTTTGATTGATGACAAAGCCAAAGAAAAAACGCAACGTCTTCTTCAAGACGCTGTGAACGAAGGTGCAACGATAGCCGTTGGCGGTAAAGCACTCGAAGGTCAGTTCTTCGAACCGACGATTCTGACCAACGTCAGCCATACCAATTCGATCGTCCAAGAAGAAATTTTTGGCCCAATCGCGCCATTGATTCGCTTCAGTGATGAAGCGTCACTGATCGAAATGGCAAATGACACCATTTACGGCCTTGCTAGCTACTTTTACAGCAAAGACATCAACCGTATTTTCCGCGTTGCAGAAGCACTCGACTACGGCATGGTTGGCGTTAACGAGGGAGTGATCTCCACGGAAGTCGCACCATTTGGTGGGGTCAAACAATCGGGTATTGGCCGCGAAGGTGCAAGCCAAGGGCTGGATGAATACCTGAACACCAAATACATCTGCTTAGGCGGAATGTAATCCCCCAATAAACAGCCTGGGTGACACCATTCAGGCTGTCCTAAGCAACGTCTCATCTTATCCTTTCGTCGCATTGTCAGTTTTCTTTTCTGCTATCTATTCTTATTTCGATGTGTCGTGAAAGTGAGAATCGATATGACAATTATCAAAGAAATTGATGCCGCTGTAGGTGCACATGGGGCGTGGAAGCAAAAGCTACGCAATGCAATAAATACAGGGGAGTGTGAGTCAACACCAGAACGGGTAAAACAAGACAACAATTGTTCATTCGGAAAATGGCTACACTATCGTATTGAAGAGCAATACAAAGCCTCCCCCTATTATGAAGAAGTCGTTAGTCTGCACGCTGCATTCCATAGAGAAGCGGGCTCGATATTGGCTCTTGCACTTAATGGTGACGTTGAAGCCGCCAGTGAAAAAATGAAACTGTGCAGTGAATTCAGTTCACTCTCCGCCAGCTTGACGGCAAAAATGCGGGAGTGGCAAGAGTTCCTTCAATCAGAAATGAAGAAACAAGCCTGACAAAAATCGCCATTGTTTTTAACGCAAAAAACCATGGCGATATACGCTTTATTCACGAATTCATGTTCACTATTCAGACAGTTAGCGACGACTAGCTTTTTCCTTTCGTAATCGGCATGTAAATTTGCATAAAAAGTCAGCGAACGCACTTGCATCAATGCCCTAGTTTCACTTAATGTGACTTGCGACAGCGTTTTTTCGTGCTACGGTGCGACACTACGCCTAATCAACGAGAACACTAAGGTAATATTGATGTCTGACGTACCTTCTGCTGCCATTGAAGTGGCGGCTACTGCCCAAACTGCTGCTGAGTCTTCTGGTTCTATCTGGCCATACGTAGTTGGCGGTATTGCACTGGTAATCGCTGCTGGTTACTGGGGCTTCAAGCGTATGAACAAACCTACTTTCATCATCAATCAAATCCGCAAACGCAACCTGAAAGCGATGAAAAAAGCGGGAATTGAAAGTAACGAAGCAACGATTGATCTAGACAAGCTACTTACAGCAATTGAAGAGCATGCGAACACTAACAATCTGAAAGGCTCAGATATGTTGAAGCTGCTGACCCCTCTGAACGATCAAAACCGTATGCAGTCAGCGAAAGATATGTACCTGACCATGCAACACATTGCCCGTGAAATTGGTAACACCAAACTGGCAGGTGAATTCAAAGGTAAATCTTCTGGCGTTAAATCTAACTCTCGCCTGATGGCTGGCCTTTTCAAACGCGCTGGTATCTAAGATTTTTTGGCACTGCAGCTCCCGTTGCAGTGCTTTCTCTCCCCTCACTTCATTACCGCTTTATTCCCGATAATTTTGTAAGCAGGTGCGCCTCTCACCAAAGTCTCTCTTGCGAATACATTGCCACACTCTGGGCATTCACACGGTGTACTTGTGCGATCTTCAACAATGCGTTCTTTAAAGCATTTAACCAAAGCTCCTTTGCCGCCTTTTTTGTACTTGTAGAGTAACGCTTTGCATTTACCGCAATGAATGTCGACAGAACGCTCTGGAAGTTTCTTGTTAGGTTTTGCCATTTTTTGTCTCTTTGCTTTCCTCCTGCGATCTTATCGAATCTCCGTTCCGGCTCCAACTAACACTTCATGCGTTGATCGTTAAGAAAACTGAGAACGGGCTTATATTTATACACCTCAATGCAACAAGCCATTCACATTCTCAGCTATCCTTCTGTTGGAAATTTAAACACGCGTTGATGTAAAACTCTCGTGCTACATCAAAGAGATACGTCAACAAGTCGATATCGAGGTCTGCAATTAGGCTCATCTCTCGATACAAAGCCCCCTTCCAACATTGGAGAGTTGTATGAAGATTAAGGCTCTATTTAAGACGCTCTCGCTGGCAACAGCGATTTCACTCACAGGGATTAACGCGGCTGCGGCCGAAGATCGTGATTACATTCTGGCGACAGCGTCTACTGGCGGTACGTATTACCCTGTGGGTGTCGCACTTGCGACCCTGAGTAAGGTAAAACTCGAGCCAAAGTACAAGTTTTCTCTCTCTGCGATCAGTCAGCCGGCTCAGGTGAAAACGTCAAACTGCTTCGTGAAAACGAAGCGCAATTCGCCATCCTTCAAGGCCTCTATGGTGCTTGGGCATGGAGCGGCGAAGGCAAACTGAAGCAAGCAGGCCCTCAGAAGGAACTGCGCTCGGTATCCATGCTTTGGCAAAACGTTGAGCACTTTGTGGTGCTGAGCGATCTGGCCAAATCTGGCAACATGGATGATATGAAGCAACTGGATGGCAAAAAGTTCTCTATCGGTAAGAAGAACTCGGGAACTGAAGGCTCTGGCCGCCAGATTCTGGATGGCCTTGGCATTAACCCAGACAAATTCAACCTTGCGTACCTCGGTTATGGCGCAAGTGCTGATGCTCTCCAGAACGGTACAATTGACGGGATGAACACACCTGCGGGTGTCCCAGTGAGTGCTGTTACGCGCGCCTTTGCTTCCATGGGCGATAAGATCACGATTTTGAACTTCACTGATGAGCAGATGAAGGAAGCAAATGGCGATTATAACCTCTGGACTCGCTTCGTAATTGAACCAAACACCTACCCAGGTCAAACAAAAGCAGTAGAAACCGTTGCACAACCTAACTTCCTCGCGGTTCGCAAGGACATCAGTGATGAAGACGTTTACCTCCTGACCAAAACCATTTATGAAAACCTCGCTTTCTTGAATGGTATTCATAAAGCAACGAAAGCCATGTCATTGCAAAAAGCCATTGATGGCTTGCCAGTACCATTGCACCCAGGTGCAGCACGTTTTTACAAAGAACAAGGTCTGACAATTCCTGAGCACTTGGTTGCTGAGTAATTCCTTCCCTTGTTTAGTGGCAACAATGCGCTGGCCTAATCAGGTCAGCGCATTTCAATCGACTCTCCCCAAGGACGTCGTGCTTTCAAAGCACAGTAGAGGGCATCATGAAAGAGAACGCACCAGCAAAGGATGCTGCCGACGAAGACATCGGTGATGGTCTTTCCCAATTTGAATTGACGCAGCGAACTGATTTTCCCCTACTTACACGCTGTGTCACTGTTATCGGAATACTCCTCTCCCTCGTTCATATTTGGTTTAATACGCTGGCAACACTGCCCGAGCTGTGGGTATCAGCAGCGCACTTCGCTGGTTTCTCCGTAATGTGTGCCCTGACTTATCCAGCAGCTGCAAAATGGCGAAAAAGTCGCTTCGCATTGGCGATAGATATCGGCATCGCGATTACCGCCGTTGCTTGCCTCATTTACATCATCATTGGGGAAGATGCACTCTATGATCGTGGCGTGAAATTTGTCACGACAGACTGGATATTCTCCATCCTTGCCATTCTGATTGCGTTAGAGCTTATCCGACGCACCATGGGTTGGTTTATCCCCTGTTTAATCGTTGTCGCGCTGACGTATGTGGTTTGGTGGGGTAGCTGGATTGACGGCATTTTCTCCTTCCCCGGCTTGTCTGCAGAAACCATGCTCTATCGAGCGTTTTACAGTTCTGAGGGGATGTTCGGCCCGATTTCGAGGATCTCATGGAGCTACGTCTTCATGTTCATCCTATTCGGTGCCTTCCTCGTGAAATCTGGTGCGGGTGACTACATCATCAATGTATCACGCGCTGCCGCAGGAAAAATCATTGGCGGCCCAGGGTTTGTCGCCGTACTCGGTTCCGGTTTGATGGGCTCGGTCTCTGGCTCCAGTGTCGCCAATACGGTATCGACTGGTGTTATCACGATTCCGCTCATGAAAAAGGCGGGCTTTCCGCCCAAATTCGCGGCAGGTGTTGAAGCTGCTGCCTCAACGGGCGGTCAGCTCATGCCGCCGGTTATGGGGGCAGGTGCCTTCATCATGGCGTCATACACTCAAATTCCGTATGTCGAAATCATCGCAGTCTCGTTCGCCCCTGCGCTGATTTACTTTTTGTCTGTCGCTTTCTTTGTTCGAATCGAAGCAAAACGTTCTGGCGTTCACCAAGTGGAAGCCAACACTGAGCCAATGCTTAAAGTGCTGGTTTCCGGCTGGCACTATCTGATCCCGCTGGTTGTACTCGTCACGCTTCTCGTGATGGACTTTACCCCAACCTATGCCGCTGGCATTTCGATCATTTCCGTTGTCGTCGCCTCTTGGCTTTCACCAAACCGCATGGGTATCGCTGATATCTTTGATGCACTGGCGCAAGGCGCAAGGAATATGGCGACAACGGCAGTATTGCTGACAGGTATAGGTTTGGTGGTTAACGTTATCAGTACAACAGGTATCGGTAACACCTTCTCACTGATGATCAACGATTGGGCCGGCGGCAGTTTATTCATCATGCTGGTGTTGGTTGCGTTAGCCTCGCTCATTCTTGGTATGGGCTTGCCCGTTACCGCGTCTTATATTGTATTGGGTACACTATCCGCCCCTGCCATTTATGGGCTCATCGCTGAACAACAACTGATTGAGCTGCTAGTGACAGGCCAACTACCGGAAGACGCGAAAACCATTTTCATGCTCATAGCTCCTGAACAGCTTGCTGCGTTAGGTTCACCCATGGCATTTGAGACCGCGATTGAGCTAGTTGCAAAGTGCCGGATGACTTCAAAGCAACCTTGCTTGAGCAAAGCCTTGGCCCCGTCACCGTGGGATTGTCGCTCCTTGCTGCACACCTAATCATTTTCTGGCTTTCTCAGGACAGTAACGTCACACCACCAGTCTGTTTAACGGCATTTGCCGCAGCCACGATTGCAAAAACGCCGCCAATGGCAACAGGTTTCAAAGCATGGAAAATCGCAAAAGGGTTGTATCTCGTGCCCTTGCTTATGGCCTACACACCGCTGGTTGCAGGAGATTTCCAGCAAGTTCTTATTGTGACTGTCTTCGCCATCATTGGTGTTTGGGCACTTATTGCGGGATTAGAAGGCTATCTTGAGGGCCCAATCAATATCGTGTTCCGTCTGATCGCTTTTGCTCTTGCCGCAGCCATGATGTGGCCGGGATTGGATTTGATTGTGAGAGTCATCGCGGCCGCAGCGTTCTTTGCACTACTGGTATTCAGCAAACGAAACGCAGAGCCACAAGCCGCCTGATTTTGAAGGTTAAAAAAAGCACCCTGTTGGGTGCTTTTTAGTTTTACTCTCCGGGCTTGTCGTTCAGCACAAAGCTGTCCATTAGCCCTACCATCCGCCCAATTTCGGGTTTGGTAATGGTATCGTTCGCGCCAAGATCCATCGCTTTCTTACGGTTATCGTCACTCATCAAAGAAGAAAACATAACGATAGGGATGGATTTGTATTCTTCGATTTCACGTAGTCTTTTGACCAAATGCATGCCGTCCATTTTCGGCATTTCCACGTCACTCACCACGCCATCGACAAACTCTGAGATTGGCAGGTTCTCTTCGGTACAAAGGCGAACAAACTCAATCATGTTGTCCAGGCCTTCTTGGCCATCTTTGGCTGTAATCACGTTGTAGCCTGCCGAACGCAAGGTGTTTTCGATAAGACGCCTGATAAACGCAGAATCATCAACGACCAGTATGGTTTTGGCTTCACGTTTGGCCACCATCGCATCATCAATGACAACGCGTTTGTCTTTGGTGACGTCGTATTTCTCCATACTCAATTCTGGGTTGATGTCGGCAATGATCTTCTCGAAATCGAGGATCATGATCAGGTTCTTTTCTTGCCTAACAACAGCAACCACACAATCCTGATCGGAGGCTTCTAAGAACTGACTTGGCGATTCGACCTCTTCCCATGAGATACGGTGTATACGTGAAACGCTGTCCACCAGAAAGCCGTTGGACATTCTGTTGAAGTCCGTCACGATAACGACTTTGCTATCGACATCTGAAGGTGTGGGTACACCCAACCAGCCTGCCAAATCCACCAAAGGAATAAGCTTGCCGCGCAGAGAGAATACACCCAGCACATTCGGCTGTGCATTGGGGTAGTCGGTTGTATCGGGTACACGAATGACTTCGCGCACTTTTGCTACGTTAATTCCGTAATAACACACTTTGGTACCGCCTTCTGGAAGACGCTTTTCCAGACGAAATTCGATAATTTCAAGCTCGTTGGTACCACTTTCAGTCAAGATTGAACTTTTTGGTTCTGTACTCATGCCAAATCTCGATACGGTTAAGAGGCAAATTGAAATTTTCCTCTTTCAGCATAGTCTCTTTCTTAAGACTGATGATCGAATGTTCGAAATTTGTTGTTCATGAATTCAATATCTTGTTACCAGCTCAGTCGAGTTTGAACGCTTGTTGATTGTAAAGTGCATTAATAATCTCACTGGTTTGCGCGCCTGCTGCGAGATCAAGGCCAGAGCTAGATATATCCATATTTTCCATCACAATGGTCTGTTCATTCGCCCCTGAAAGCACTTGTAGGGTAATAGTGCCGTTCGCATCCACTTCGGCTTCATCAAAGTGTGGTAACAAATCATTCGCGGTTGGCGATGCCCCTAAGTCTGGCAGGATATCGGTGATATCGATTTTGTCTTGTCCTAGCTCAAAAACAGTGACAGTGTCACTATTCTTTGGCGTAGAGAGTGACGATTCCAGCCAAGTAAACACATCATCACCTTCACCGCCCGTGAGTATGTCGTCGCCAGTTCCGGCCTGAAGCGTGTCGTTTCCACTCATGCCAAACAAGCTTTGACCACCAGCCTCAGCCACCAAAGAATCATTTGCTGCAGTACCAATGTTGTCACCAAGGTGGAGCACGCCGCTGTTGACGATAGCTTCAAGCTGCTCGGTTTGAGACAGCGAAGATGCATCACCATTGATAAGTGCGTTTAGCCCAATGCCAGTGAGCACGATCTCTTGTACAGCACTACCGCCGCTCAAGATGTTGAGCTGTGCATTGCCCCCTTGTTCAGACAGCGAAAGCTGACTAGTAAGATCATCGAAACTGGCGAGATTGCTCACACTCACCGCTTGGCTGAGGTCGATGACATCCTGAGCCACTTCAAAGTCTTGAATTGTATCAACGGCAGGTGCGTCAGCAGAGCCCAAGTCCGCGGTTGTCCATACGAAGGTATCTTTGACCGTATCCGCGCCGTCTTTACCTCCGTAGAGCTCATCATTCCCACTGCCACCAATGAGAATGTCTGACCCTAAACCACCAATCAGGGAATCATTGTTCGCTCCACCTTCCAGTGTTGCTCCTTCGCTACCAGAAACAACCACATTTTCCAGTGCATCATTTTGCGCTTTGATTGCACCATCGGCAGGATTGAGAATATTGATATCTAACGCGATGGGATTAGATTCCGCCTCTTCTCCCAGAGATGTCGTTGAAATCGCAACAACGCTGACGGAGGCATTGAGCACGGAAGACCCCATCACATGCAATTGCGTCAACTCCGTTGGCGTTAGCGTGAGTACACCAGAAACTGGCCCAGTCCCAATGGCCACGCCATCAGCATCCACAAAGGTTAGGTCGGATGGAATGCCGCGAATTTCCACTGACAAGGTTTCAGAAGGATCGGTGAGCGCGGCAGCCAGTCCTAGTAGAGGAATCACCGCAGCGATACTTCCGCCAACAGCCGCCGTTTGTGCATTACTGAGGGTTAAATTTGGAATGTCAGGTTTCGGAGCCACATTGATCGCCACCGACTCTGTATCCGTTTTTGCTCCGCCCGTGCCAGTGTTGCCATTGTCGTTAACCGTGACGGTGAGCAAATCATTACCGGAAAAGTTTGTGTCGCCAGTATAGGTGACGCCAGACGTAAGCAAGGCATTGATATCATCAAGCGTGCCTTCTAACGTCATTGTGCCCGTTCCCGCACCGCTTACCGTCACTCCATTAGGTGTCGTGCCACTTGGTATTCCTATCGCCCCATCTTGCACACTCAGCCTTACTTCAATCACTCCAGTCGGTGATTCATTCGCATCAATGTCTTTCACTCGGATGGATTCAATCAGAAGTTCAGTCTCTTCCTCAGCAGAAAGAGGCATACTTGGCAGGGTTAATTCAGGCGCGTCATTCACGGCAGAGACAGTCACGTCAATCGTTTGGTCGTCCCAAAGTGAACTCACCGCTTCGACACCGTTATCGACAGCTCGCACTGAAATCTCGAGTTTTCCATCCCAATTGTTTTCATTGGCATCGCCCGGCGTAAAAATCAGTTCAGACAACGTCTGTCCATTAATGTTCGCTATCCAAGAGCCATCGGCTTGTTTCTCGATGGTGCTGCCAGAAGGCGCATCAGTGGGTAAACTCAGCGTCGAACTATCCGGCACATTGGTGAGTACAATACGGAGTGTTTCTGGTGCATTCTCGGTCACTGAAAGCCCAGTGCCGTCATAGCTTGGCCCATCATCAATCACGCTGATATCAAGTGGTAACGCAATCTGCTCGTCTTCTGTACCGGAAACCGATGTAGTGATATCCGTATCAACGCCGTCACCTATCGGGTCAACGGTTACGCTTATACTGCTCTCGTATTTTTCTGGTATATCAAGATTTTGCTCTTTGGCATAAACAACCAAACCCACTGTCATCGAGCCGCTGAAGTTATTAGGCGGAACGAAGGCGATATCATTGAGATTAATGGATTGGCTGCCACTTGGCACGCTGATGGTCCAAATTCCACCGCCGCTGTTTTGAACAAGCTGTGAGCCATTAGATACGAGCTGGAAATCATCCGGCACGCCTGTGATTTGGATAGACACAATCTCTTCTGAACCATCCGTGTCTTGGACACTTGCAGATATCCCCGTCAGCGCGATGTGCGAATCCTCATCGCCAGATATCGGGTTGGTGTTGCCAGAGAACGTAATAGGATCATTCACAGGCAAGACGGTGAAAGAGACTTGCGAATCAACCGAGCCCGAAACAGAAGAATCAGGTTTGCCTGTGTCATCATTTTTCGCAGTATCCGTTATGAATGTTTTCACATTCACATTCACCGGGCCGCTGTAGTTTTCCGTCGGTTTGAAATAGATGTCAGAGAGCTGGGTAAGAGTAACGGTGTAAACCCCATTCTGATCTTCAACGACTTGACCCGACGCGTCGACGAACTGCCCCGCATTCCCCTGCACACTGAGTTCCACGGACGTAATGGTTTCAACGCCTCTTGTCGGATCTGTATCAGGATCCAACAAGGAATCTGCAATACTGAGCTTGATAATCCCATCTTCAAGGGCTTCGTTCGGAAAGACGGTGGTACTGCCAGGGTCAGGTTGTTTGTCGCTGCCTAACCCCGTCGTTTCAACGACAGTCACTGTGGTTTTGATGCCGTCAATTTCTGGCGTAATCACAACGCCAATGGTGGTATCAACTTCTTTGGTGTCGCCACTTTCTTGGTCCGTCGTCACCAGTTTCACAGGGAGATTAAAATCGCCCGCAAAATGCTGAGGAAGCGTTAACGTAATACCCGAAAGATCAACACTGCCATCAGCAGCCACGTTCACTTTTGCGACGTACTCAGCCGTTTCACTGTTAAACTCCATTCCCGAAACAGTCACCCCAGCAGACGCCAACGACGCTGCCGTGATAACGACAGTGAGTTCGTCATCTCCTGCATTGGCAGGGTCAATAGAAATCAGCCCGTCTAGCTGACTGCCTAAATCTACGGTTTGGTCTTCAACACCGGTAATATCACCCGCAGAGACAGTGATCGCGCCAGCCTCTTGGGTGTTTGGGTTACTGCCAGTGAAATCCAAAGTGAGAACGATCGGCTCTTGCTCTACTTTCGCACTCTTATCGCCTTCTCCCGCATCACCTTGGTCTTGCACTGTCCCTATCAGTTTTATGTAAACCGGGGCTGTGATAGGAGTGGATGTGGAAATTTCCAAATCGGCGAGCGCAGATTCGGGTATCGTCCAGCTACCATCGCCGTTATTAATGCCACCTTTGATGTAAAATTGATCGAAGTACGCTTGGTTTTCACCAGTAAACGGGTCGCCTTGCGCGTTTTGCACGAAAGAAATAACGACTTGCGTAATGAGCTCCTCGCTACTGCCGTCGGTATTGATCCCTTCAGCCGTTCTAAATACCAATCTGTGGTCGGTTTCTGACAATGATATCGACCCAGTGCCGTCATCGCTGATAGTAGTTATTTTCGTGTCACTGCTATTCACCACCTCAATTTCGCCGTCTTCGACTGTCGCGATAATACGGACATTGAGATCCCCTGTGACCTCGACTCGGTCAATAATCGACGGATCATCTTCGTCTTTTTGCTCGACGGTTAGCTTCACACTGAGGCCAATATTTTCGTCTTCATCGCTGTTTGGCGGGGCTTTCATTAAGAGCTTCGCACCGTTAACAAGCGCTTCCACTTGCGCACTGGTGAGCACGACTTCCCCACCCGAAAATACCAAAGGTGTTGTTTCGCCTTCTATCGTCAGCTCATAGCCCGCCGCTATTGCAACCGAAGACATGGAGAAAGTTATGCCAACGATTTCTTCGCGATTGTCCGTAAAGCCGTTGTCCTCGTCGGGTCGCCAATTGACGTTGATAGGCTGATCTTCGAATCCTGTGGTGGCCAGAGCATAGTCGGTCGCATCAATTTTCGGCTCGATATGCACAATCACGTCTTTGTTAACGGTCAGCGAGTCACCGTCATTCTCTGTGACCACAATACTCACCGTCATCGTGATGTCTTTGGTACTGCCCGGCGGCGGGATCAATCTGATGTCAGACAGGCCGTCGATACTCGCCTGATACTGTGGCTGCGGCGGTGTCTCATCATCTAGCCCTGCGTAGACCAAATTGACCTTTTGATTGTTCGTATCCAGCAAGGTCACACCCTCAGGGATTTTGGTGATGAGGGTAGTGAGAGTTTCTGAATTATCGCCGGGGAGTTTGTTTCCATCTTCCCCAGAGTTGATTTGGAATGACAATGACACCGAGCTGTCTTCGTCGATAGTTGTTTCTATACCCGTTTCAACGCCACCTTGCACGATAGGCTGCCAAATATCACCGAGATCGGGCTCAATATCAGGCTCGTCCGCTACCCCTTTCAACGCAACGTTTAACACTTTCGGGTCGGTTTCAAACACCTGAACCACAGTTTGGTCAACGCCAGATGAATTCGTGATAACCGCCGTATCCTTCACAACCCCCCTAACAGAAATGGCGAAATCAACGTTACTTTCCGGTGGTGGCTCCAGTTTCAAATCGGCAATTTGTGAATAAAGCACCTCATACAGGCCGCTTCCGTCAGGTACAAGCTTGTCGGTACCCAAAATCAACTCTGCACCTTCAGGCAACCCCGTAATCCAAACGTACAGAGTTTCTGACGAATCTGTGTCGACCGTCTCGGTGAGACTAATTGCATCCCCCAATGGAATCAGTGTGTCTTCTTCACCACTCACCCGAGAGACTTTCAGCGTCGTAGAGTCCGCGACCGGATCGACAGCAATCGTGATGGTTCGGGATGCCGAATCCGCGGTTTGGTACCCTGCGACAAAGTTAGACGTTTCCTTACTTTGCGCGACGGCTGTCAGAACGATATCCCCAGAGAAATTCGCATTGGGCTTCACAACAACATTGTTAATGTCACTGGCGGATACCTCATACTTTCCATTGGTAGGCGTGAGCGTATTGCCGTTTAGCAGCAACGTTGCCTCACCGCTATCCAGTGTGAGGAAATAGGTTAATGTTTCTGAACCATCAAGATCCTGAAGGTCAGCCTCAATATCCAACGTCGCGCCATCACTGTCTTCGTCGATGTTGTAATACAGTGTGGTATTGGCATCATCCCATTGCGGCACATCTGCAATGCCTTCCACGGTTACGGTGAAAGTTTGCGTTGGTAACGTTCGCTCAGAACCATCACCATTTTTCACAAACCCAGTTACTGAGAAGGTCGGGATACCGCTTGCTGCCGAGTAGTCTTGATTGGGTACAAAGGTGACACCCTGAAGTGTCCAGATTTCATTTTGTGCGTCCGGTGTGAATAGATTGGCAGGCAAAGTGATTTGCCCTGCTGACACCGCGAGTAAGGTTCCATTTGCATAGAAGGAACCATTGGCATTCGCGGGCAGCGTAATGACCACACGATCAACAACCTCGCCTTGGTCGCTATCTCCCACATTGACTGACATATTGATGGGGATACCATTTGCAGGGTTGTCGACGACATCATCATCAGGGTCAGCGAGCCTGCCTTGGTCTTCCACACCTGTTGTATTCTCAACAATAATCTGTGGCGAGCTGTCGACAATCACAATCTGTGTCGTACCCACAACAATGTCACCATCACCGTCCAGAATTTCGTAGCTAAATGACTCCTCGATACGGTTATTGGTCGAGCCACTGTGGTCGACGTCATCAGCTGCGGTAAATTGCACGTTGCCTGAACTTTGCACCAGCAAAGTCCCTAACACTTGTCCACCTGCCCCTTCTCTGACGGTGAAGAAGTTGTTCACGCCAACATTCAATTCATGCTGTTCGCCATTGATGGTCACTGACTTAATGTGAGCATCATCTGCACCACGGTTTCGGGCAGGAAGGATCGTCTGACGCGAGCTCTGCTCCCCTTCTTCTGTCACCAAGCACCGCCGCCAACACCCACGCCATCGGTCTCTAGCGAGAATGGTACATCATCCGTCACATTTACCTTGATGATACTGGTGGTCGAATCGTTGTCTGCATCTGTCACCACCAAAGGCAAATTGATTGTCAGGGTGTTTTTCTCGTTGCCCAGAGGATGATCCAGCGCACCAAGTAACGTGAAGGTATAATTTCCATCTGAATCGAGCGTGATTGTGAAGACTTGGCGAGACTCAGCAAGCCCAGTGTAGGTTTTAACGCCATTGACATCACTGGTGAGATGCAAGGTGACTGGTTCGCCTTTGGAACTGAGCGGAACATCATTTCCCGCTGAGTTTTGACTATTTGACGTGTTGTTAGCGGCAAACGCAGACACATCCAATGCAATATCTTTGACGTTGTCACTGCCACTGTTAATCACTAATTTCCCAGAATCCGTATCCTCATCCGTTCCCACGCCTCCTGGGGTGGTGCCGGGTCGATTACTGTTCGTCCCGCTTCCATTTTGGTTGATATCACTCTCTTCGACGTTCAATTCTGGTACGGTCGTTATTTGAGGACCAATACCGTCTTTAATAACCAAATCGACAGATGAGCCGCCAGTTACTGCATCACCATCGGAGTCACTCACCTGAAGGGGAAGAACGATAGAGATATCCGTGCCGTTGATAGAAATATTGGCATTCGCTGTGCCATTTTCATCATGGTCAAGCGGTTTCAACAAGGTTAATGTCGGGGAAACAACAACATCAAACCCATTGGCACCTTGTACAGCAGGGAACGTAACAGTCAGGACTGTTTCATTGTTCGCTGTCCCTGTCAGCGTGCGAGTCGTTGCATCGTAAGAAAAGACGACAGCATGTCCATCGCTGGTTAGAACCCCATTTAGATTACTAAGCACGGTAGCAACTTGAGATTCCTCAATGCCAGCAGTGTTAGGAAGCAAACGGTCATTTTGCGTTCTGATTTGAATGGCCGTATCTGCCGAATCTGGATAACCCTGCCCGCCGGTGTCCGGTGTGAGATCAGGCTCAGTTAGTTCTACCGTTCCTGACGCTTGGATAATACCGGATGCATCAGAATCTTTGATTGATACCGTAAACTCCGCTGATATCGCATCGCCATCTGTGTCAGTCGCCCTCACGCCAATCGGCAAGTTGATCACATCACTTGGTTCATCAATAGCTAGAAACTGTTTAACGGTATACGTTCCATCTGGAACACCATTGGCATCTTTGTTTAAAACGATACTTAATGCAGTTTCACCGTTATTTGGTGAGGTCGAATCATCAATCACAATGGCGATACTGTCAGAGAGCGACGAAAACGGCTGAGGTTGAACACTGGTTTGATAACCGCTGCTTGTGATGGCATCGAGTGCAGCCTCCAATCCAGCAGGTGCAATGAAAACCAAGGTTTTCAGCGCATCCGCACCCAACGTGAGTCCCAAACTTAGATTTGCCTGCTCACTGATACTACCGACACTTGGATCTGTTAAATCAGCATCAACGGGATCGAGTGACAAATCCTTGCCATCTTTCACTGTGACAACAAACGTATCTGAAGCACTATCACCATCAAAGTCAGTGACTTTGACACCGAGATTGAACAGCACTTCTTCACTGTTTGGCTGATCCAACGCATCGTTCAGCGTGGCTTTATATTGGCCAGCATTTGGCAGCAACTCGAAGGTTAACACCGTCACGGTAGAGCCACTTCCATCTTGATAACCAATGTTTATTGGATCGCTAGAGCCAGTAATCTGGGCATTGGATGGAATAACCGATAACGCGTTACCGTTGCTGGTTAAAGACGCGACGAAGGTTTGGAAATCGTTCCCCACTTCCCAAACCAGTGACGCAATTTCATCGCTGCCAAGAGTCAAACCTAATGTGGACGTTTCTGTCACTGGTGCGGCATTTGCGTCAGGATCGGTGAGTTGAGTATCGGGTGTTTGGATATCAGGCGGTTGCCATCTACCACTTCGTATTTCACCGATATTGGATTATCCAGCGAATCGCCATCCGTATCTTCAAGTTGAACTTCAAGTTCAATATTGAAAACAGCATTCCCCGACTGGTCACTCAATGTCACCCATCGATTACCCGCAAATTTCGTCGTATCTTGATGATCAAGTGGCTGATTAAGCTCAAATGTGGATGACACGGAAACGCCCGCAGCACCAGCCCCCGCTGCTTGCGAGGCCACCAGCGTGATTGAGACAGCGACTGAACCATCAGGCAACTTACCTTCAAGAATGACCGTTCCTGATGATGAGTTAGGTGAGACAGCAAATGTTAGTGTTTCGCCGTTGGAGGTCAGCTCGTTAAGTTCACTGATTAAACCCGGTACTCCACCACTTTCAGTGAGATTTGAGATAAGCAAAGAACCCGGTTTGAGCCTGTCGGAACCCGCATTGATGTCGATTTCCCCTTCAGCCGTTTGCTTTGGTACTACACCGTTTTCAATTCTGCCTTCTGTGACATCGAAGGTACCGGATTCCGTTGCCGTATCACCGTCTGCGTTGTTCCCATCGGTAATGGTTACCGAAAATTGCCCCTCAATTGTATCCTTGTCGTAATCGGTCACAGCAACAGTGACGGGCACAAGGTGAGACTCACCGTTGGCCGTTTGGTCGACACTCGCGTTTTCCGAAAAGACATAATTGTATTCATCGCCGGATGATTGCAGAGCAATGCTAAAAACGACAACAGATGGGTCAGATGCCAGCGATACAGAGATAAGGTTGTCTGTGATTTCAAAGGTCGTTGCAGCACCATTACTGGTTAACCCATCTAATGCAGCAAGCAATGCGGGCGATGACACAAACTTCACGTCAGCAATTTCGTCAGAGTTCGCCGCAATATTCAACGGAATGGGTTTGGACACAAACCCCAAGTCATTTTCATTGTGTTCCGTGCTGACAGGCTCAATCGTGGGTAAGTCACCGTCTGTAATCGTGATCACAACGTCGACGGGAGCGCGTAACGCGTTACCCCCGTTATCTGTGCCTTGAACAGATAAATCAATCTCTAACGCATCATTGACCACTCGCACTAAGCCGGAGGCATCGTCTTCAAGATGATCAAGCGGCTTATGAATTGTCACCGTTGTTTTGAGTTCAACGTCTCGACCTGCTTGAGTAGGTTCAAGAAGAATAGTGATGACGGTTTCACCTTCTGAGGTACCCGTAATTTCGCGTCCGTCATCACTCAATGTGTACTGAACGCTTTTGCCAGAAGTGGTGGTTTCACGGGAAAGCTCACTCACCACCTCATTCACGGAGAGCGACTCAAAGACAAAGGAAGAAGCATCTAGACCTAATGTACTCGCAGCAACAAGAATCGAATTGCTACCAGAGACCGGATAACTACTGCCCTCAGCAGGATTGGAGAGTTCTCCTTCTCGAACAGTGACCGCGAGATCGCCTCCTCCCAACGCGGGGATCAGCGGCGCATCATCGTCATCAAATAAGGGAAAGCGTTGACGAACAAATGACGTTTCAAACCCAGCAGTCGCAAGCACGGCAGAATAGTCATAGTGAATAACGGCAAAACCACCGATTGACGAACTGACAACGCCACCTGCAGCAGGTGGTTCCAGTTCTTCCGTTGGGTCGACACCTTGCAATATGGCTCTTTGCAATGCGGCAATGTCGTCTTCGAGTAAGGTCAGTGCGGACGCGGATTCATTAAAACCAATATTAGTTGCTAAGCCGATAACATCGGTTCCTTCGCCATCGACACGAACACACGTGGCGCAGGGCTCATCGACCAATACAGGAACACCGTTTTTCATTACTACATATCGGGCGGCTGGATTGGCAATGATCAGATCGTCAGCTCGGACGTTAGTAGAGAAAGGTACTGGGTTAGACACACCCTCTCGAATCACAAACACTTGCCCGTTTTTAACGGTTAGATGCGTGTCCGGTTCATTCGCTTTTTCGACTGTTCCTTGGTTTGAATTGTTATGTTCCGTCATCGCTTATACCCCTTACATAAGCAAAACAGGAGGCGCGAAATTCTTTTCAGAATTTCAGCAATCCTCCTGCTCTAAATCTCATTTAACGAGCTTCTGCCTGCGGATAAAAACAAATCGCTAGGTTTTAACTTTCAAGCGACAAACAACCCGCAAAGGCCTTAGAAACTGTCTTTCTAACAATTTTGCTGTCACTTATGTGTCTCAACCTGTCTCATTTCCGATAGAAACGCGATAAAGCCTATTCAGGGGGTCACATACGCATCAACTTGCCCTACTTTTAACGGGCAAAGGAAACAGAGCTTTCTCTTGCTTTATCACGCATTTTTTGTCCGGTTATGACGAACATATCTCACGTTCGTCTTAAAAAGCTCCATATTTGGACCTTTTTGCCTCCACTGGGCAGATTTGCCGTGTTTTACCAAGTTTCATATGACAACGGACAATCTTGACGCTTTCAGGGAGCATTCATGAATCAGTCAACATCCCATGAGAGACGGCAGTTAGCAAAACAGCAATGTCACTCAACTCGCTTCAAACAACAGACTCACTTCCTACATAAAATCCTTGGAGTCGCCACGTTAACGTTTACCACTACCCTCTTTTCGCTGTCTGCCTCTGCTCAGTCATTAGAACAAGCAGTCGCAACAACACTCACTCAAAACCCATTGATAAAAGAAGCGTATAACGAATACAAAAGTCGCCACGAAAACATTGACGCGTCAGAAGGTGGTTACTTGCCTTCACTCGATCTCGAGGCGGGTATCGGTTATTCGGATTACAACAATGACAGCAACAACGGCACGTACAAACCTAGAGATGTTCGCTCAGCTTACGCCAACTGATCTGGGATGGTGCCATCACTTACAACGACATTAAACGCACGAAAGCGGAAGCCGAAGCGCAGCGTTACCAGCTCCTTTCAGACGCACAAGATACCGCCCTCAGCGTGGTTGAAGTGTATTTGGAAGTGTTGAGATCGCAGCAAATTCTAGACCTCACGCTCTCCAACCTTGAGACCCATGAAAAAATCGCTGCTGATGTAAAAAAACTCACGGAAAGCGGCGTCAGTTCAACATCTGACCTCACTCAAGCCCAAGGACGTTTGGCACAAGCGCACGCTAACGTGCTTTCAGCGCAAAGCAATCTAGACGACACTATCACCGAGTTTGAGCAAGTGGTTGGTGATTCACCCGACACACTCGTTACACCCGCCGTTGACGCGCTCTTTATTCCATCTTCACTTATTGAGCTCTCAATATCGCCAAAAAGAACAACCCTGTGATTCAGGTTGCTCACCACGATGTTGATGCTGCGAAATTCCAATACAACCAAGCCAAAGGCGATATGTATCCGACCTTTACCATCGAAGCGTCACAAGAGTGGGGCGAAGAGTTGGACGGGACACCAGGTGATACGGACGAATTTCAGGCGATGCTGAGAATGCGATATAACCTGTTCAATGGTGGAACGGATGCCGCGGAATCACGCAGTGCTGCCTACCAAGTGAACAAAGCCAAAAATATTCGTAATAACGCACACCGCTTGTTAGATGAAAGCACGCGTCTGGCATGGTCAGCCAAAGAACTGGCAGACAAGCAAACCACCTTCCTTCAGCAACATGTTGATGCCGCATCTGACACGTTAAAAGCCTACGAGAAGCAATACCTCATCGGTCGCCGAACCTTGCTGGATCTCCTCAACACCGAAAATGAACTGTTTGATGCTCGCCGTTCTTATCTCGACGCGCATTTTTCGGGAATACTCGCCCGTTACCGAGTATTAAATGCCACAGGCTTGCTCCTTTCTGAATTGAGAGTTGCAACACCAGAAGAATGGCAAACATCAGTCTATGACTCTAATAAACAAGGAGAAAACGAATGATGAACGCTGTTTGGCTCAATAGAGCCAAGTTCAAAAAGGCGGTGATTTTGCCAATCACTGCCTCCTTTCTGCTCACGGCAGGCTGCTCCCTTTCTGTCGACCCTCCTCCTGTTGCGAAACAGGAGGCAGATCTGCAAGATGCCGATCGCGATGGCGTTATTAACCAACGCGATGAGTGTCTTGGCACACCGGTTGGCGCAGACATTAACAATAGTGGCTGCGCTGAAGTACTTGAGTTGAGCGCTCGCGATAACCTCCACATTTTGTTTGCGAACAATTCGTCTCGCATTCCTTCCACCTTTCTTCGCGAAGTCGATCAGCTCGCTCGATTTATGAAAAGCTTCCCGCAAACCCATGTTGAACTGAAAGGCTATGCCAGCACGGTTGGCAGTGCGGAAGCCAACCTCGCTCTTTCTCAGCGACGTGCAAACGCGGTGAAACAAGCTCTAGTTCGTAAAGGCATTTCACCGGATCGTGTTGTGATCATGGGATTTGGCGAAAGCGACCCAGTCGCGTCAGACTCTGAGCGCCAGACGGAGATTTTGAGCCGTCGCGTCACAGCGGCAGTCGCGGCCTCAGAAGAAAGCGTTGTGATGAAGTGGACGATTTATTCCACTGCAGCAAAGTGAATAGAAACACCGAAACGGTCGGCCCCGCTTAATGCGGGGCCGATTTATTTCGTGTATTGATAGATCTTAATGGAAAGTGATTGGGTCTATCGTGCCTTGGTTGGTTGGAAGCGCAAGCAACAGCCAAAAATCCAAGTCAGTTTCTGTGCACTTCGCTGCCGAGACTTTAACCACGCCTTTGCAACGCTTACCACCTGGATGTTCCAATTTGGCGCCTGGACGGCGCAATGCCTCTTCCAGACATTCTTCGCCAACAACCAGCGAGATACCATCGGCATCAACGATGCCGAAAAGTCGTCCATATTGAGAGAAATAGAAAGTGCCATTATCGCATTCTTCCCGAATGCCTGAGATACCTAGCAGTGCCTTTCGAACAGATTGGGATAAAGGATACTCAACCACGCCAACCTCTCTTTTATTCATGACATGATCCGCCAATATAGAGAAAGACGGCGCACCCTTCAGTCGTCTTTAATAACATTCCCTCTAAAACCGTAAAAAAGGCTGACAACTCTTAAACGCGCAAATCAGAAGTTGGCGCAATATTACCCAAAGATGTCTTACTAAAAAGCCAACTTAAGTATCAAACTTCCAGTAGAAGAACGAGCACCACCGCCGAGATATGCCTCGTTTTACCTGCCCAATATTCCACTACCAGTTTGATCTTGTACACATTTCACCGGATGGTCATCTTGTTCAAACTTTGAGGGTGCTACGCTTAATTTGTGAGTCACTTGTCTCTAGAGACAAAATTCACGCTCGCATTCTCACCTAAATCACGCGTTATCGCGTATCAAACTAAGGGAGGCATTGTCCCAGTTCGACGCTACATCTCACGCTCATAATCAATCATCGTTTTTAAGGAGAGACGGAATGAATGGGCTATATTGGTTTAGACACGACTTAAGACTGGCAGACAATCCGGCACTCGTCGCGCTTTCAAAACGATGCAGCAAAGCTCTGATGCTTTACGTCATCGATCCTTCTTGGTTCAAACCAACCAATCACCAATCCAAACACATGGGGAGATTCAGAGAAGAATTCCTCTACCAATCCCTGCGTGCACTTGAAAAGGAACTGAAAAAATCTAAGCAACGACTCGTCGTGAAAGTGGGTAACCCTTTAGAAATCATCCCACAGCTTTGCAAGAAGCACGATATCGACCTCGTCGCCGCAACGGACCATCCTGGCGTTTATGAGCGTCAACAACTCGCCTACCTGAATCGAACCTTGTCTTGCGAGGTCATGGTCAGCGAGAGCTTTAACCTCTTTCTCAAAAACCAAATCAGCTTTAACAAGGAAGATTTTCCACAAACATTTACTCAATTTAAAAAGAAAATCAGCGCACAAAACCTTTTACCTTGTATCCCTATCGCAAAGCCTGATTCTCTTCCCACACTTATCGATGAACGCAGAGATTTGTGGGGCGGCCAAGAGTTCGTCTATGACTTAACGCCCTACCACGGCGGCGAAGATTCAGGACTGGTTCAACTCAATCAGTTTTTCTGGAAAACGCAGGGACTCAAGAATTACAAAGCGACGAGAAACGGCTTTGATGGCTGGCAATTCTCCTCTCGCCTGTCAGCATGGCTGGCTAACGGCACACTCTCCGTGAGAACCGTGGCGGCTGAACTCGACAACTATGAGTATCGCCATGGAAGAAGCGATTCCACCGAAGCGATGTACTCAGAGCTACTCTGGCGTGAATACTTCCAGTGGATGATGCACTTCTTTGGCTCAAGCATGTTTGCCTTCGATGGCATTAAGAAAAAACGACCACTTACCAGCTTTTATTGTCAGAACTACAAAGCATGGGAACAAGGTACGACGGAATACCCCATAGTGAACGCCTGTATGCGTCAGCTCAATCAAACGGGTTATATGTCCAACAGAGGCAGACAAATTGTTGCCAGCTGTTTGGTTAACGAACTTGGTGTTGACTGGCGTTTTGGTGCGGCTTACTTCGAACAACAGCTGTTGGATTTCGATGTGGCGACTAACTATGGGAACTGGCAATACCTTGCAGGAGTCGGTGCCGATCCTCGTGGTCAGCGCCATTTCAACTTGGAAAAGCAAGCCAAGGATTACGACCCTGATGGCAGCTTCGTTGCAAAATGGGCCACCGCGACTCCTTCGGAGAGCTTGCTGAGATTTTAAATAGCCTTGGGATGGCTGAACGAAAAAGGCGGACTAGATAGTCCGCCTTTTAATTTTAGTATTAATTAGGCCAATATCTCTTCAATTCTCTCACTAACACGTTTTGCGAAAATCAGGGCGGTATGTGTCAGGGGGAATACTTCATGCTGTACATGCCATCAATCTTGGTTTCTTCAATCAGAACGGTACCGTCTGATGGCACACCTCGATTCAGCACCGTTGCGGGGCCAATCGAAAGATCACCAGCAATGCTGTAGAGCTCAGACCCTTTTGGCCAACTCGGTTCATGATCTGGCAACAAATACTTGCTCGCATCCATAAACATAAAGTCACCGATTCCGACCTTTTGGAAAAAAGCCGCAACTTGTGAGCCTTTGTGCGGTGTTCCAAGCGTGACAACCTTAGTGACATATTGAGCCATTGCCGCACCCGACTCTAGGTATGTTCGACAAATAACGCCGCCCATTGAGTGAGCAACAATCGCGGTTTCCTCACCATTAATGAAGGCGTCCATTTTGCCAAATAGCGCGGGGAGATCAGGCTTAACCGTGTTGTAAGACAAATTCAGCACGTCGTGTCCTGCTTCCTCAAGCCGCCCACTTAATGGGTGCATGGCAATACCATGCATGTACAAGCCGTGTAGCAAGATAATTTTCATTGTTATTGTCCTTCCTGCATGAGAACGATGTTTACAACGTCGCCAGCAGTTTATCCCATTCAACCGCCATTGAAATACGGGCTCTATTCACAGATTAGAAGTATTGAACTTGTTACAGCGGGTCGATGCTCTCGTTTCGTATGTTTAACTCGAGCACAAAACGTCCTACGTTTCAGAGGAGCACCAACATGAGAGTGGTTTCGACACTGGTGACAACACTTTTTCTTGCATCATTATCATCGCTCAGCTTGGCTGACGAGCAAGAAGTCAAAACGGCTGAGATGGTTGAGAAAGAGCGCGTCCAAGAACTCGATACACTGGGCGATGATGCCGCTAAAGATGCTGAAGAAGTAATAAAAAAGGGTGAAGCCGAAATGAAAGAGATGGAAGAAAAAACAAAGACTGATACTTAGTTTCTCACGCCGTCAGGTGCCTAAATCACACCTTCCCAATTGCAGACCTCTTTAATCGGCGTTAACGCATTGTCCAAGCCGCTTGTATCAAAGATCGTAGTGATGGGGTTGTAGTTATAGGGTGCTATCTGATCAACCGATTTATCTGATGTTGATATGGTGCGAAGAAAAGACATTGCATAGCAACATAGAGAAATATCATTAATATATAGAAGGTTAAAAACAAAAAAGCGGCTCAATGGCCGCTTTTTCTATATTTCGTATTGATTAGAAAATCAGGTGAGCAACACCCGCGATAACAGGCAGAGTAACCAATGTCCGCAGGATGAAAATCATCACCAATTCCCATACTTTCACTGGAATTTTACTGCCCAGCAAAAGCGCACCAACTTCTGACATGTAAATTAGCTGAGTGACTGACAGCGTGGCAATAACAAAACGTGTCATCTCGTTATCAATGTTCGCTGCAAGCACTGCTGGAATGAACATATCCGCGATACCGATCAGCATGGTTTCAGATGCAGCCACCGCTTCAGGGATTTGCAGCAATTCCAACAGAGGAACGAAAGGCATACCCAAAATGGTGAAGATTGGTGTGTATTCCGCAATGATCAATGCAGACGTACCGATTGCCATTACAACTGGCAAGACACCAAAAACCATGTCCGCAGCATTTTCCAAACCCTCTTTCAGAACATCTGACAGAGAACGGATGTGAGAAGCACGCTCGATACCAGACTTAATACCGTAAGAGAACAGCGTTTCACCTTCTGGCAATGCTTCATGTTCGAAAGTCTTTTCTTCACCATTTACCAGCGTGTTTTTCTTCCAGCTCAGTGGTGGCAAACGAGGAACAACAACTGCCGCAACAAAGCCCGCCAAACACACGGTGAGGTAGAATGGAACGAACATATGCTCCAAGCCCACTTGCGCGATGACTACTAGGCTGAAACTGATTGATACTACAGAGAATGTTGTACCTACAACAGCCGCTTCACGCTCGGTGTAGTAACCCTGCTCGTATTGCTTGCTCGACATCAGAATAGCCACGCTGCCGTCGCCCAACCAAGAGCTCGCACAGTCAACCGCTGAACGGCCTGGCAGACCAAATAGCGGACGCATGATACGTGTCATGAATGCGCCAATCATTTCTAGCAAGCCAAAGTTGGTGAGTAGTGGCAGGAATAGACCCGCAAAGACAAACACCGACAACAGCGTTGGCAGCAAATCAGCCAGAACGAAACCACCCGTTGCACCACCAACAACGTGCTCTGGACCAAAACCAATGAACGCCATTGAAACGAACACTGCACCAAGCAGTCGCACAACCAGCCAAACAGGTGAAGGTAAAAATAGGCCAGTGAGAAACTTTGATTCGGTGATAAAACGAGGTTTTGTAGCGAGAGCCAGCAAAGAACCCATTGCACTAATCAGTACAATTGACGTTACAACCAATGTTGAGTAGTTACCCAATAGGTTACGGAACGACTTTGCTAAAACAGCAATAGGAATAGTAAAACCACCTTCCGTGATCACTGGCGTCATGAACAGCAAAATGCCAAGTAGTGACGGAATAAGGAACATCAACACATTCCGTGTTGATGATGAATCTGTAGCAATATTAGTTGTCTTCTGCATAGCGAAACTTCCTGAGCGATGCGAGGGCAAGAAAAATAGATATTCACTTAAAGTGACTAATTGAGCGCAAGATTAATGGATAAATTTCTGAATGTAAACAATAAATAGTCACTTATATTGAATAAATTGCTAAATCTAAGGATTTTCACCACTTTTAGTTCATTTAATAAACAGAATTAACCAATTAAATGTTGCGATAATGTTATTTTGGTTAATTTGAACTTTGGGCAGATCAATGAGTTAACGCTGATTTTAACCCACCAAACGAGATACTCACGAAAGTGAATAATTATCCAATTTTGCGGTCGATTTTTGCGTATTCGTCGTTAACCCATGCACCAAAGGCATCCATGAGTGCAACGACGGCGCGTTTTTTGACGGGCTTACGTTGAATGAGATAGAAAAGGCGTTCCATCTCGAGGGATTTGTCTGGATAAAACTCCAGAAAAGCAGCAGAGCATTGTTCTAGGTTCACTTCCCACGTATGGGTGCGGTGCGCAACAAGACCAAAGCTCGCCCTGATCAGGCGCTTGGCCACTTCTTCTGCCGCATCCAATTGCGTGCCCCACTTGGTAGCAAGGGCGATTTTTTGTCTCAACTCCTTTAAGCGAACAATCAGGTCTTCGTTCATGGCTTTCGAGATTTCCCAACTGACCTCAAAATGCCCAAAACTGTCCGCCAAGTTGTCGCCTTTAAGGCAGATCGTGCAGTGTTTAAAGAAAAAACCCCAACGAAAAATATTGGCGAAGTTGGTGGCTTCTTTAAGCGGAACAATCTCGAAAGACACACTTTTTACCGCATCAGAAGACTGCTCAACACGCCAACGAATCGTGTTGAGCGCAGAGAACTCTTGGACATTCAACATACGTTGCGTCACCAAAGTGAACTCAAGCTCCGCTTTCTCGTCCGCCGCTCTTCTTGCCACATCACCCGAAAGATAAACACTGTGAATGACGTCTTCCAATGCCGCCCCAATTTGTCGAAGCGCCGCCGCCACTGGAGCCACAAAATCGGACTGAAGCGGTGCGTTATTGTCGAGTTCTGGCAATAATCCTCGGCGTGGCTGCGATTGGTACAAATTGAGCTCCTGAAATATAAAAACAGCATCTGCTAACGCTTTATTTTAATGGCTGTTTCTAGTGCCAACCAGTCATTCAGCGTCGAAAAATGAGGTCTAGTAAAAGAAAACCGCCTGAAATGACTTGAATGTGAATTGGGGAAACCGCATTTACATGCTCTAATACAGTTATATTGAACAAATCGGTAATGAATCATGGAAACGTCCCTGCTTTCAATTGATGAAACGCTGGAAACGGCTTTCGACATTTTCTACGAAATGGCGGAAGACAATCTGGAATACGACGATCTTCAAGCCTATGAAGCCCGCTTTGAAGACGAAGGTGCAGGCATTGCTGTCGATGCACTGAACGATTGGGAAAGCCACGTTGGCTTCGACGTCGATCGTGAAGTTTTTGTCGAAGTGCGCATTGGCCTGACATCCGGTGACTCACTGGATGACGTGCTCGTTCGCATGTTGATCAGTCGCGACCCAGACCAAAAGTTCTGCCACATGCTGTGGAAACGCGCAGAACAGGAATGACGTGTGACAACGAAAAAGGCCAGCGAATTGCTGGCCTTTTTTATACCCAATCAACTTAAAACTTGAACTCTTTGCTCGCATCAAAGTTTTTTGGCAGTTTATGCGCAATCCCTTTGTGACAGTCGATACAGGTCTGCCCTGCTTCTTCTGCTTTATCATGCACTGACGCGGCGACGGTTTTCTGCGTGCTGAAATCCATGTACTCGAAGTTATGGCAGTTACGACACTCCTGCGAATCGTTCGCTTTCATGCGTGTCCATTCTCTCGTCGCCATTTCTAATCGGTGATCTTCAAATTTTTGTGGCGTATCAACGATGCCAAATGCTTTTGCATAAAGCTCTTTGCTCGCTTGGATCTTACGCACCATTTTCGGCCCCCATTCCTTTGGCACGTGACAATCCGGGCAGGTCGCGCGAACGCCACTTCGGTTCGTGTAGTGAATCGTACCGACATACTCTTCGTACACGTTGTCACGCATTTCATGACAGCCAATACAGAAACCTTCTTGGTTGGTCATTTCCATACCGGTATGAAAACCACCCCAGAAGATAATACCGCCAGCAAAGCCGACAATAAGCACAGTACCAATGGCGAAATGACTCGGTGTTCTAAACCATTTCCAGGCGCGTTTAATAACGTTAGGAATCTTCATCTTTTCCCCTTATTGGCCAAACTTGCCTGCTGGAACGAATTCGTTCTCTACCAACTCTTCTGTCTGGGCCTGCGGTACGTGACATTGCAGACAGAAATAACGACGCGCAGAGACTTCGGTTAGCACACGGTTATCGCGATCCATAAAGTGAGTTGGGCTAACGCGAGGTGCACCGGTTTTACGGTAAACGTCGACATCATGGCACTCTAAACAGGTGTTGTTCGCTTGGTTAACCTGATATCCATCGATATTGTGCGGGATCATTGGTGGCTGGTTTACGTAGTTCAGTGCAAAGCGTTCCTGATTTTTAGGGACGCTTTTTATCTCTGGCAGAACGTTTGATTCTTCGATGCCCGTTGAGCCACGTAACGACTCAACAACAACTGCTTCCTCAGTGATCTTTTCTTCGTTTGCACTTACGACATTTGCATAAACCGCCACGCCCATTAGGGCAGACAACAGCAGCGAAACCGCTTTTTTACTCTTCATTTTCGGCTCCAAATCTTTTTCTGAATTCCAAAACTTGTTCGGCACACACGTCAATACAGCGGCCGCAACTCATACAATTTCTGTCCATGACACGCTTATCACCGCCTTTGAGCGGCTGTCTGAGCACCTGTGGTTCGGGACAGACGTTGAAACAATCCATACATTTTGTGCACGCGCTTCGGTTAACCGCGGTCACTCGCATCACGCTCTTTTCACCAATTGCTGCGTACATCGCACCCAGCGGGCAAAGATGTCCGCACCAGCCATGTTCAACCAGCAAGAGATCCAGTATGAATACCGAGCCCACCAGCCAAATTCCGCCTCCTACGCCGAATATCAGCCCACGATGCAAGGCAGACACTGGGTCGAGCCATGTCCAAAGCAAAGTGCCAGATACACCGCTCCCCACAACCAGCAATGCCAACAGCCAATAGCGAATGGATGAGGACATATGAAAACTCGCTTTGAAATTGAGTTTTCGTCTTAGCCATGCGGCTGCATCCGTCACCACGTTCATTGGACAGACCCACCCACAAAAAGCGCGTGGTGCGATCAGTGCGTAAATCGCAACAACCACAGCGAGTCCAATGAACCCTTCCGCTTCAAACGCATGCCCTGTCGCCAAAGACTGCGCAGCAATGAGAGGGTCCGTAAACGGCACGACATCAAACAAGACGCTTGAAGACAGGTTGCCTTTCAATACCCACACGCCCCCACAGGACCAGCGAGGAACGCAAGAAGTACCGCAAGCTGTGTTATTCGACGTAGGATTAGAAAACGATGTGCTCGCCACCAACCAAGACGCTTAACCACATCTTTGCCTGCATTAACCGCAAGGTTCTTGGCCATTAAAGCCCCTCCCCTGGTTTACGTGTCGGCAACGTCAGTTGACGAGGCACAAGACTTTCGCCCTCGTTCGCCGCTAGCTCTTCCCAGCCTAAGCGATAGTGTTCGCCCAGTTTTCCGCGCGCGAGGTTGGTCGGCACCACTTTGATGGCGGTTTCATCCAACACACACGCGTGTTCACACAAACCACATCCCGTACAGCGTTCTGCATTTACCATAGGAATAAGCTTTGCGTGTTTACCGGTACGCTGGTTGTGCATCGGCTCCAGCGTGATAGCTTCGTCCATCAAAGGACAGACGCGATAGCAGACGTCGCAACGAAGACCTTGCCAGTTAAGGCAGTTTTCGTGATCGATAAGTACCGCTGTCCCCATTCTTGCGTCAGTGATATCCGTCAGGCTTCTATCTAGCGCCCCACTTGGGCATGCTTTTACACAAGGAATGTCTTCGCACATCTCGCATGGGATGCTGCGGGCATCGAAATACGGCGTACCCGCAGCAACCGGAGACAAGAGCGTCGCTAATTTCAACGTATCGTATGGGCAGTCACGGACACACAAACCACAGCGCACACAAGCATTGAGAAACTCGTTCTCTTCTAACGCACCCGGTGGGCGAATGGGCACACCGCCCTGCGCTTGGCTTTGCTTGGATTGCAAGCCAAGAACAGTGACAGCAATGCCTGCACCCGCAGCGGTGCGAGCAGCATCTCGGAGGAAGCGACGTCGGCTGGTATCAAACATACCGACCTTTTTCTCTGCCTCATTTGCCGTGTGTGATGTGTCTGTGCGCTTTTTCATCGTGTGACCTGCTAATCCATTAAGCCTTCACGACTTTCACGGCACATTTCTTGTAGTCGGTCTCTTTCGACAACGGATCGGTCGCATCCAGTGTCAGCTTGTTCACCAACTGCCCCGCATCAAAGAACGGCATAAACACCAACCCTTTTGGCACACGGTTGCGACCACGGGTTTCAACGTGGGTAGTGACCTCACCTCGACGAGAAATGACTTTCACCGCATCGCCACGGCGCAGACCGCGAGCACGGGCATCCAATGGATGCATGTAAACCACCGCATCTGGGAAGGCGCGATACAGCTCTGGTACACGGCGTGTCATGGTGCCTGTATGCCAATGTTCAAGAACACGACCCGTGGATAACCACATGTCGAACTCTTCATCTGGCGACTCCGCAGCTGGCTCGTATGGCAGTGCGAAGATGACCGCTTTCTTGTCTGGCTTGCCATAGAAGGCAAACCCTTCACCGGCATTAACATACGGGTCGTAGCCCTCGGCGTAACGCCATAGGGTTTCTTTGCCGTCAACCACAGGCCAACGCAGGCCGCGCGCTTGGTGGTACATGTCGAAAGGAGCAAGGTCGTGTGCCTTGCCGCGTCCAAACTCGGCGTACTCTTCAAACAAGCCTTTTTGGATGTAGAAGCCCGCATCGCGCGCATCGTCGTTCAGGCGATCTTCTGGGATTTCATCCAAGCTGTATTTGTTCGCTTTGCCGTTGGCAAACAGTATGTCGAACAGGGTCTTGTCACCAAATTCTGGTTTCTTCGCGATCAGGTCTTGCGGCCAAACGTCCGACACCTTGATACGCTTAGACAGCTCAACGATTTGCCACAGGTCAGATTTTGCTTCGCCTGGCGCTTTCACTTGCTGATACCAGAACTGCGTACGACGCTCTGCGTTACCGTAAGCACCCTCTTTCTCTACCCACATCGCGGTAGGCAGAATCAAGTCAGCAGCCATTGCAGTCACTGTTGGGTATGGGTCAGAGCAGATAATGAAGTTGCGTGGGTCTCGGTATCCCGGCAGACGCTCTTCATTGATGTTTGGACCCGCTTGCATGTTGTTGTTACACATCACCCAATACACATTGAGCTTGCCGTCTTTCAACATGCGGTCTTGAAGAATGGCGTGATAGCCCGGTTTAGGCGGAATCGTACCCTCTGGAAGTTGCCATTTGTCTTCTGAGAACGCTCGGTGTTTAGGGTTGTTAACCACCATGTCTGCTGGCAGACGGTGAGCAAATGTACCCACTTCACGGGCAGTACCACAGGCAGATGGCTGCCCGGTCAACGAGAACGGGCCACAGCCTGGCTTGGAGATTTTGCCCGTCAACAAGTGGATGTTGTAAACCAAGTTGTTCGCCCACACACCACGCGTGTGTTGGTTGAAGCCCATGGTCCAGTAAGACACCACGTTCACTTTCGGGTCAGCGTAAAGTTCGGCCAATGCCACCAGTTGATCCTCAGGAACACCAGATAGCTCAGACACAGACTTCACATCGTAATCAGCAACAAATTTCGCGAAGGAATCAAAATCGATAGGATCTGACGCACCGCTTCCTGCATTTTTCGCTGCTTTTTCCAACGCATGTGTTGGACGCAAGCCGTATCCGATGTCTGTTGCACCTTTGCGGAAGTTAACGTGTTTTTCGATGAAGGCTTTATCGACTTTATTGTTTTGAATGATGTAGTTTGCGATAAAGTTCAGGATCGCCAGATCGGTTTGTGGCGTGAAAATCATGCCGTTATCTGCCAGCTCGAAACTGCGATGTTCAAAGGTGGAGAGCACAGCAACTTTTACGTGTGGTGCAGACAAACGACGGTCAGCCAGACGAGACCAAAGGATCGGGTGCATTTCTGCCATGTTCGATCCCCAAAGTACAAACGCATCCGCTTGTTCTAGGTCGTCATAACATCCCATTGGTTCATCCATACCAAAGGTACGCATAAAACCAACCACCGCTGAAGCCATGCAATGGCGAGCATTCGGGTCAATGTTGTTTGTGCGGAAACCTGCTTTCATCAACTTCGAAGCAGCATAGCCTTCCCACACCGTCCACTGGCCTGAGCCGAACATACCGACTGTTGTTGGGCCGTTTTGCTGAATTGCGGTTTTGAACTTGTCCGCCATCAAGTCCAAGGCTTCATCCCAAGACACTGGGGTGAATTCGCCGTTTTTGTCGTAAACACCGTTAGTTTTACGCAGGAGTGGCTGCGTTAAACGGTCTTTTCCGTACATGATTTTCGGCAGGAAGTAGCCCTTGATACAGTTCAAACCGCGGTTAACTGGCGCATCTGGGTCACCCTGTGATGCGACGATACGACCGTTTTGTGTACCCACCAGTACACCACAACCCGTACCACAGAAACGACATGGGGCTTTATCCCACTTCACCTGCTCGTCATTCCCTGCTGCTTGCGCGACAGAAACGGGCAGAGTAATTCCAGCCGCACTTGCCGCCGCAGCGGCCGCATTGGCTTTTAGGAACTTTCTACGCGTTAAGTTCATTGCCCTCTCCTTACATTGCTGATTCAGGCTCTTCGTTCTCGACCTGATGAAAAACAAGCGTTGCAGCCAGTACGCCCGGCAACGCTTTAATTTGGTCAAACAAATCCAACAGCTGTGCACGATTGTTTGTTTCGACAACCACAATGAGTTTTCCTGCTTCAGAAGATGCTGGGATCTCTGTGCCTTCAAACGACTCGATGCTTGTCTTCACGGATTCAATTTGGTCGGCGGCAGCGTGAACAATCAGGCTGCTTATGTGGTACTCGTTCAAACTCGTTGCTCCATTGAAATTGCAGATACGGGACAAGGTGAGATGCAGGCACCGCACCCTGTGCATGAGGTAGTGGTAATTTGGGGCTGAGCGACGCTGCCCAGCGTCATGCGAAATTGGATTGCACGTGTGTCACATGCATCAGCGCAGCTTCGGCATTCCACCGCGTTTTGCGCAAGACATGTCTCAGTGATAGTGATCGCTTGATGCCAAGGTGCGTTTTCCTCAGCATTGAACAGGTTTTCAGGACAGGCACTCGCACAGTCATAGCAGAAGGTACACTCGCCTTTTTTGAAATCGACGGTCGGAAAACCACCGTCCCCCGCGACGATGATGGATTCTTGGCAAGCAGATTGGCATTTCCCGCATCGGGTGCACAAATCGGTAAAATTCGCGACATCTTTCACCCACGGCAATGCCTGCAGGTTGACCCTGCGTTTACTTCTGAGGAAAAATCGGCGTTGCGTGTCTACCATGAGTAACCTTGAGATTTCTCTTTATTCGCCAATACTTAGCGACAATGTAGACACCGTAAGAATTTTTGTGAGGTGGATATATACCTCGAAAGGGGTATATGGGGGGTGGTATTGCGCTAGATCAATTTCTTGTATTGGCGTAAATCACATTATGGCGAAATCAAAGCAAGTATCCGTGTCATGAGCAAACCCAAATTGAACACAACTGCAACCGTGAAAAACTCTGTGACGACGACTGTCGCCCGTGCCCTGCTGACTATTTTGACCCTTGCAGTCATCATCACAGGTTTCTCTATCATCACCTTGGCGTCGAGTCAATGACGCCGCAGCGGTCAATACTTCCGGTTCTTTGCGTATGCAAAGCTACCGTATTGCCTACGACATCGTGACTGACTCACCTCGTTACCCAGAACACATTCAGATGTTTGAAACTTCCCTCTTTTCACCGGAGCTTCAACTGCTGGATAACCTCGCCGTGCCCGAAGAAATTCGTGTGAGGTATGATTTGCTGATCGCCCAATGGCTCAAGCTAAGACCCGAGCTAGAAGGACCCGACCGCAATTTCTATCTCGAACAAGTGGGGCTCTTCGTTAATGAGATTGACCGCTTCGTGTTTGAGCTGCAAAAACATTCAGAAAACAAGCTTCAGGTGCTGGCGTTAGTCAGCAGTGTCGGCTTGGGGCTAATACTGGCCGTCGTCATATTCCTGATTCACTACACCCAAAAACGCATCGTTAATCCTCTGAATCAGTTGGTGAAAGCAAGCCAGAACATTCAAAACCGCGAGTTTGATGTCGAACTGCCCACTGCACGAAGCAATGAACTGGGTGTCCTCTCCGACAGTTTCGGTTTGATGGCAAACGAGCTCAAAGAACTCTACACCGACTTAGAATCCAAGATAGAGTTAAAAACGCAGAAACTCACCAAAGCCAACCGCGCCTTGAATGTTCTGTATGACTGTTCCACGCAACTCTCTTCGAGCTTTCTGACAAGAAAGAGCTTTTCTAATATGTTGGCAATTACTTTGAAAGCTGATGGTGTGCGTGCCTTGCGTTTACGAGTCAATAACCCAAACCTGTCTGAGTGGGAATTAGAAGCCGGAGACGCATCCGACGAATCTTGGTACGCGCAACCGCTTAAGCTAGATGGTGAGCCTCTCGGTACCCTCGAATGGCAAGGGGACATAGAAACCGCAGATACTGTTTTGCTATCAAATTTAGCGTCTGTCATGGCGCGCGGTATCTACTACAATCACGCCCAAAAGCAGGCTACACACTTAGCTGTAATGGAAGAACGTGCAACGCTCGCACGTGAACTGCACGATTCAATTGCTCAGTCCCTGTCCTATCTTAAAATTCAAACGACGTTGTTGAAGCGACATTTGAAATTGATTGGTAACGAGGATTGCGACGAAATAGCTAACGAAATCAATGAACAACTTGGCATTGCCTATAACCAGCTCCGCGAGCTGTTGAATGCATTCCGTTTGTCACTCACGAACAGTGACTTTGGCTTAGCACTCAACGAAATGGTAAAAACGCTACAAACGCAGATAGCTGCCCCGATTACCGTTTCCTCTTCCATTGATGCAGTTTCAATGGATGCGCAGCGTCAGATGCACATTTTGCAAATCATTCGCGAGGCTTGTTCGAATGCGATAAAACACGCGGATGCGGACGAAATACTGATTGAATGTCACCAGGACAACAAATTTGCCCACATCGACATTATTGATAACGGAAAAGGGTTTGTTTTGAGTGAAGAAAAACCTGACCACTATGGTTTAAACATTATGCAAGAACGCGCGCAGTTACTTGGCGGAGAACTGAGTATAGTGTCTTCACCTGACAACGGGTGCAAAGTCTCTCTCACGTTCTCGCTGAAATAAATTGCTGGAGATAACAATGACCGCTTGGAATGTCCTTTTGGTTGATGACCATCCGCTAATGCGAAAGGGATTGGCGCAATTACTGAAGTTTGAGCCTGAGATTGGCTCCGTGGCTGAAGTCAGTTCGGGAGCAGATGCCATCGCAGAGGCGGCTCGCCACGAACCAGATTTGATCATTCTTGATCTCAATATGAAAGGCTTATCGGGCCTTGATACCCTGAGAGCGTTGCGCTCGGACGGCTGCACCTCAACCATTGTTATACTGACCGTTTCGGACAGCCCCAACGATATTCACGCAATCGTTCAAGCGGGAGCCGATGGCTACCTATTAAAAGACAGCGAACCTGAAGATATTGTCGATAAATTGAAGTCGGCGATGAAAGGTGAAAAGGCATATAGCGAGCAAGTGAAGGCGTTTCTGGACCGCACTCAAGATCAGACCTCGCCGCTAAGCGTGTTGACGGAACGTGAGATGCAAATCCTTCAGCAAGTCTCCAAAGGGTTTCGAAACAAACAAATCGGCGAACACCTCTACATCTCTGAAGCAACGGTAAAAGTTCACCTGAAAAACCTGCTCAAAAAGCTCGGCGTCGAATCACGCATGGCTGCCACCCTTTTGTATCTTGAACACGAATCGTTGAATTAATCTTTAACTGCCACCTTGCGGGCACAAAAAAAGGCTCACCGTGGTGAGCCTTTTGCTTATCTATTTTGGCAACTTAGAAAATGTCATCGCCGTTCAGGGTGACACTTTCTGCATCCGTCCACACTGTGATGGTGCGATCTTGCGTATCGTGCGTGAACACATATGCTTTCAGTTCGCCAACCTGCGTATCATTTAAGCCCATGATGCTGATCATCTCTGCAGACAGCGGCGCGTTAACAGCACCATCTTCATCGAAGCTCCATGGCAGACCAACGAGGTTGAACGAGTCATCACCACCACCGAGATGCGCAACGAAACCATCCCAGTCATCCGGCATACCCAGCTCTTCACCAAACGGTACGTCTGATTGCGCCCAGATTTCGTTAGGGTTAATGGTCACATCTTGATCGCCGTCATCACCGATAACCGCTTCAATCTGCGCCATCACGTTCCCTTTCACATTCGGGTCAGTCTGGTACGACGCACCGGTGAAATCCACGTTTGCATCACCATTTACCAGCATTCTGTCGAAGCCATTATCCGCGTTGTACATCGACTTATTCACTGTCTGACCAGCTGGATTGGTCGTTGTCAGGCCAACGAAATCGTCTGCACCGAACACGAAGGTGTCATCGCCGTTACTACCGATGTATTCATCAACACCTGTACCACCATCGATCATTACTTCGCTGCCAGGGCCACCATTCAAGATGTCATCGCCTGCGCCACCGTAAAGTTCATCCTTACCTGGGCCACCGAGCAGGGTATCGTTGCCTTCACCGCCGTAGATGAAGTCATCGCCTTTACCACCGAAGAGGGTGTCATCACCTTCGTCGCCGTAGATGTAATCGACATCATCACCACCATAGATGGTGTCATTACCTTCACCACCATGAATGGTATCTTTGTCGCTGACTTCGACCGTTTTGGTAGTGTCAGCAAACTCAGAGTAATTAAGCTCACGAATGTTGTCGTAAGAGTTCGCGACCAACGTAAGATTGGTAGATGCTGTGATTTCTGGGCCTTCAATTTGCAGCAAGATTTTGCCGTTTTCAGCCAGATTGTGGTAGTGGTGACCGTTGCCATCCAAGTCCACATCAATGATCACAAACTTATAGGTGTTTGTGCCATCCGTGTACTGAAGGGTGTAATCGAGATTCACGTTGTACGTTTTGTCACCGATGGTCACTGTCTGGGTTTTGTCATCTGAGTATTCATTACAGATGTTATCGCCATTCAGTACGCCGTCGTCATCGTGGAAAGTCACTTCTGTGCATTCACCGTCAAACGCCAACTCTGGTGGGAAGCAGAAGGTGTGGAACTCACCGCCTTTTGGTGTGGTGAAATCATCACCCATGATGAAGACTTTCGCTGTTGGGTCACAATCGATAGTTTGCGTACCAATCGTACCACCGTAGATCAGGTCATCGCCTTCCCCACCGTAGATTTCATCATCCCCCCACTGACCATAGATGGTGTCATTACCTGCACCGCCATCGATGTAGTCTTCGTCATTCGCCATCATGGTTTCAGTTTCGGCGATGTCTTCGTAGTCGAGTGAATTAATGTTGTTGTATGAGTTTGCCACCAACGACAGGTCCGTTGCGTCAGTGATCTCTGGACCATCGATTTGCAGCAACAACTGACCGTTTTCGCTCAGGTTGTTGTAGTGATTACCGTTGCCATCCAAATCAACATCAATAATCGCGAAGGTGTAAATGTTACCGTCCGAATCACAGTACTTCAGCGTGTAATCAAGGTTGACTGGGTAGGTATTGCCATCAATCGTAACGGTTTGAGATTTGTCGTCTGAATATTCGTTACAGATGTTGTCGCCATTCAGTACGCCATCATCGTCTTGGAAAGTGACTTTAGTCGAACCGCCATCAAACGACAGTTTTGGTGGGAAGCAGAAAGTGTGGAACTCACCGCCTTTCGGCATGGTGAAGTCGCTGCCCATTTGGAAAACAGTCACACATGGATCGCCACCGCCAAAGTTTGGAGACGCCGTGTTGCCGTAGATTACATCATCGCCATCGCCGCCAAACAGCTTGTCTTGGCCGTTGTTACCTTCGATGTAATCATCGCCACCTTGGCCGTAAATGGTGTCATTGCCATTACCACCAGAGATGTTGTCATCGCCACCGACTGACGGATCAACGGTCGTTGGCTCTGTGATGTCATCGTAGTTCAGGCTAGAAACGTTTTGGTAAGAGTTAGGTACGATGCTCAGATCGGTGCTTGATGTAATTTCAGGACCATCGATCTGGATCAGGATTTTCCCGTTTTCGCCCAGATTTGAGTAGTGATGGCCGTTGCCATCAAGGTCAACATCCACAATCGCAAAGGTGTAAACATTGCCATCGCTGTCGCAGTATTTCAGGCTGTAATCGACATTTACGCCGTATTCTTGGCCGTCAATTTCGACAGATTGTGACTTGTCATCAGAGTATTCATTACAACGGTCATCGCCATTCAATTGGCCATCATCATCGTTGTATTTCACTGTGGATGTCGAACCGGTAAAGTTCAGTGTTGGAGGGAAAGACCAAGTGTGGAAATTACCACTGTTCATGGTGAAATCCTTGCCCATCACGAACACTGCGCCAGTGTTTGAAGAGCCACCACCTGAGCCTACATCACCGTAAATCGTATCATCACCGTTTTTACCGGTGATTGTGTCATCTCCCAATGTGCCATTCAGCGTATCAGATCCGTTGGTACCCGTAATTGTTGCCATGAGTTTTGTCCTCGTATGCTAACCAGCTCGAGGTAGCCCAGCCATCTCTAGTCCTGCTTAGAGAGACCTGTAACTTTCCGTCCCCACCTCACGATAGGTTTGGCTTTTGCTCTACTTCGTCCTATTGCTTGCTTTTTGTGAGGGCCACGAAACCACAAAACTTCTGACGTATGCCCTGTTTCATATGGCACTCAGACTGGTTGATTAGCCACATCGCATCAAGACTATAAGTGAGAAATAAGGGGATTTTCAGGACAAGGCAGGGAAAGTTTTTAATCGATCATGATGAAAGCATGGATCAGCATTAGAAAGTAATGAGCACCAAAACAATACGTAAGCGTGATGAAAGAATGAGTGATTTAACACTTGGTATGGAAATGAATGCACTGAATACGCGGATATAGCAAAAAGCCATCACTAGGATGGCTTTTTGTCTAAGTAGTTACACAGTACTGAATATTACGCAGTAGCTGGTGTTGGCTCTTTCTGTTCTTCCGCAGATGCTTTCGTACCTTCTGCACCGTGCATCCAGTCAACCAGCTTGCTTGAGCAAAGTACCAACAGAATACCTGCAACACCTGCAGTTGCTGCAATACCGCCGAAGATTGCCAGAGGACCCGCATCGCCGACGTGGCTACCAATCAGACCCGCAACATAGTTTGCGACGGCGTTTGCACAGAACCAGGTACCCATCATCACTGACATCAGACGCAGTGGTGCCAGTTTGGTGATAAGTGACAGACCGATTGGCGACAAACATAGTTCACCCAGAGTATGGAAGAAATACGCACCTACCAGCCACCACATGGACGCTTTGACTGACATGTCTCCGCCCTGCTGCATTGCTGCACCCACCATGCACACAAAGCCCATCGCCAAGAAGCCCATCGCCATCGCGAACTTAATCGGTGAGCTTGGCTCATTCGCACCTAGACGACGCCAGAATACTGCCAACATTGGAGCGAGTAGAATGATGAAGAATGGGTTCAGCGATTGAAACCATGCCGCTGGTACTTCAAACGCACCAATCATGCGGTTTGTGTACTCTTGCGAGTAAATGTTCATCAAGCCGCCTGCTTGTTCAAAGCCCGCCCAGAAGATGATCACGAACATGCTCATCACAACGATAACTTTGAGGCGATCGCGCTCTACTTTCGTCAGAGGCTGCTTTTGTTGTGCGCCAGATTCACGAAGTTGCTTCTTCGCTGCTGGTTCAATACCAATGCTGCCAAGGTATTTGTTCGCGAAGATCATCTGGATCAACAGCGACATCAACATGCCGATACCCGCGCACAAGAAGCCAGCTTTCCAACCGAATTCTGTTGAAGCTGTACCCGCGATGATACCCGCAAGCAGCGAACCAAGGTTAATACCCATATAGAAGATGGTAAACGCGCCGTCACGACGGTTATCGCCTTCGTTGTACAGGTGACCAACCATTGTTGAAATGTTTGGCTTGAACAGACCATTACCAACGATAAGGAAAGCAAGGCCAACGTAGAAAGCATGCAGCTCATAAGGGTCGATAATGCTGTTAGGCAATGCCAGTGTAAACTGACCAATCGCCATCAAGGCACCACCAATAATGATAGAGCGACGCTGACCGAGGAAATTGTCTGCTAACCAGCCACCTAGCACAGGTGTCAGGTAAACCAAGCCGGTATAGATACCATAGAGATTCAGTGCGTCTTGTGTTGTCCAACCAAGACCACCGTTAATGGTTTTGTCTGTGAGATAAAGCACCAGAATGGCGCGCATTGCATAGAAGGAAAAACGTTCCCACAACTCTGTACCACAGAGCAGGAACAATCCGCGAGGATGACCAAGCCAAGTTGCCTGAGTGTTTGCATTCATGTTTGTCTATACCGCCTATTATTATTAGCCTGGCGGGGCAATATCGGGGCCTCCTTTCCTCTCTAGTCTCCGCCGCAGGTCGTACAGACTGCACCAAATCCGGCGTTGCCGCAAATGATAAATGAACAAAAACTTAAGATTTCATAGTTGATAAAACGGAATACAGACGGGTAATACGCAAAAACCGCAGGAATATCTTTTGTAATTCCTGCGGTTAGCGATTAGAAAACAACCACGCTTTTTTACGCTGTGATGGGTAAATCCGGAGCCACTTTTCTGTTTCTACACATCAGAAGCCCTAATCCCGTCACAACCGCCATAGCCAAAAGAATTGCGCCTAGCGAAAACTGGTCATTGACACTCATTTTTGCGGCAATCAGTGTAAAGAAACCCGCAGCCATATTTTGCACACCACCTAATACCGCGCCCGCAGTACCCGCGTGGTGTGGGAACGGAGACAAAGCACCTGTCGTCGCAGAAGGAAACAGAATGCCTGCACCTAGGAAATAAATGAACGCACCACCAATCAGTGTTTCTATTGTGACTAGGCCATTCATACCGGGAACGAACACCACTAGCGAACCGATGATAAGAACGACCGTACCAATGACCAAAGACTTCGCGGCAGACAGACGCTGTTCAATCACACTTGATAGCCATGAACCCAGCATAAAACCTGGCAGTGGCAGAACGAATAGCAAGCTCACCATTGCCGCGCTTAAACCCAAGGTGCTGCCAAGGATCACACCTGCAGCCGCTTCAAAAACCGCAATGCCAGAGAACACAGCAATCAGGCAAATCAGGTAGCCTTGGAATTGGCGATTGCTCATTACATATTGGTAGCGCTTAACCACAGAGTCATTGCGGCGCTTTTCTTCTGGCAATGTTTCTTCAAAGTACAGTGACATAACGAGGTATACCACCGCCGCCAACACCAGCAGGAACACGTAGCTCGCCTGCCAGTTGAAGTAGGTGCTTAGCATGCCACCAATCACGGGCGCAGCCAGCGGCGAGAAGATCAGACCCACACTCACCAAGCTGTTAGCACGATGCAGGCGACTGCCTTCGAAACAATCGCGTGTCAGCGTACGCGCCATCGCACCGCCACAGCCAATACCTGCACCTTGAATCACACTCGCTGCCAAAAACATATTGAACGAATCAGCGAATAACGCAGCAATCGTACCAACCAGGTAGATCGCGAGACCAACAAGAATAATCGGCTTACGGCCAAAGCGATCTGACAGCGGGCCATAAACAAACTGCGACAAACCATAAGGGATCAGGTAACAAGCCATAACAGCTTGGAGTAGTGCTGGAGACACACTGAAGTCGTCCGCCATCAATGCCATAGACGGAACATACATCGTTTGAGTCATCTGACCGACAGCAGCCAAGATGATGATCATGAGAAGAATTTTGGACAAAGGCGTTGTCGAGGACATCACCAGTTCTCCCTAAGCAAGCAAAATTAACCAAGTTTCTTTTATGCGAGGGAGACGAACGAAAAAGGACTTTATTGGAGAAAGCGACAGTGTATTTCAATCCCCCTCAGGATTTTGCGCAGATATTAGTGGCCAGCGTGGACTTAAACAACATAAATCCCGTGTTTCATACACGATAAGAAATCATAGAAAGGATTAGTTTTTCTAATGCGTAAATTTAGAACAAAAAGAAAGCACTCATTGAGTGCTTTCTATAGAGGTTTTAAGAAGATTAATGAATGATTGGCGTACTTACGTGAAGTGTCTTGCCAGAGTGGTTGTTTCTGGTGACAATTCAAAATTCCAGTTACCACTGCTGGTTGTGTGGTAGCCACCTTCAACAATAAAGTCCACTGAGTTACTGGTTCTGCGCCAGATACGCACGATGCCCTGTACATTACTGGTTTTAATGATGCTATGAGCAATCGGGTCTGTACAACCTGGCAGGAACTGCCCTTCTTTTAAGTTAATAGTAAACACCTTGCCAGAGCCCGACAGAAAATCCGTCGCATTCACCGAAACACCATTCAGTTCAGCGACCTTATTAGCGTCTTCATGCGGGGTGTCTGGTGCTGGCATATCGTGTTCAACAGGCATACTAATAGACAAGTCCTGTGGCACCGTTAACACGCTCGAATCAATGGTGAAATCGACAAAGTTCAACGCACGCAGGTCAAAGTCACCCGAAACGCGGAGTCTTACAGAGGTTGGCGTAGCGCGATAAGGTACCAAACGGTTGTCACTTGAAACACTGATGGCATTGCGAAGTACGTTGATGTCAGTCGTGCTTAACTCAGCACCATTCAAGGTAAACTCGACTTGGCCACCATACACAAGATAGGAATAAGGGATCTTCACCATATCGGCAGTCAGCGTTGGCATGGTTAAACCATAGCTTTCAGCCATTTCAGGCGTCACTACATACTCATGTGCCATTACCGGTTGAGCAACAGCAAAAGCCAGGGCAGAAACAGCGAACAGGTGTTTAATTTTCTTATTGTTTTTGATCATTATTAAGCCTCGAAGTTGGAGGAGTAAACTCCGCGTAAAATCTTCGAAAAACGCTTTTATAGCAATCAGTTAAATTAACTTGAGATCAAGACTGAGGGGTTGCTGCAAACTTCCAATTGCTCTCACTGCAATTGCGAGTTACTTCACTGAACCGATGTTGTATTTTTAGACCTGAAAAGCCTAGATAACTAGACCGCGCATCAACTATGTCTAGCCGTGATATTCAGCCAAAGAAAAAGCCCAGCAAATATGCTGGGCTTTTGAGTATGTTCTAGATGCTGTGCTTTGTCAGTTCAACTGCAACTTGTGTTTACCGTGTGACACCTTGGCCTTCAGGTACATTTTGTTGCCGTCTTTCAGGTGAGCTTCTGTACCAACAACCGCTTCTAGTTCAATGCCGTAGCTTTGAATATCTTTGATCTTTTTAGGGTTGTTCGTGATAAGACGGATTGTACTCACTCCCAAAGCCTTCAGCATGTCTGCTGCGTCTTCGAAAGTTCTCAGGTCATCTGCGAAGCCTAGGTGATTGTTTGCTTCGTAGGTGTTCATGCCCTGACTTTGCAATTCATACGCATCCAATTTGTTGTAAAGACCAATGCCTCTACCTTCTTGACGCAAGTACAGCAAAATACCGCCTTGCTCACCCATTTTCTGGATGGTTTCTTCTAGCTGTTCACCGCAGTCACAACGAGACGAATGGAAAACATCGCCAGTGAGACATTCTGAGTGCATGCGAACCAGGGGGGCACCCTGCTGTTTGTCAGCGCATTGGAAGATGATTGCGACGTGCTCTTTATTCGAGTTCAAACCATCGAATGACAGGATTTCAGCAGGAATCTTACTTCCCACTCCAACATTCAACGGGACTCTTGCTCTAATTTTTGCCATCGACTGTAATACTCTGTTATGTCGGCGTTAACCGAGGTGTACTGCCTATATTGCGACATCGATGTCAGAATTGTTATAATATAACGCTTCTCTCGATGTGGCGGGCAATCGTAACAGAAGTCCAGCACCACTGCCAGTAACGAATCAACGCAGGCGTCTTACTACGGCCGCCGGATTCCCCGCGACAACGGCAAATGCTCAACATCGCCTTCCACCACTGACCCTGCATCTATCACGGCTCCCTCGCCAATCGATACGCCAGCTTTTATGACACTGTTACCGCCAATTACTACGTTGTTGCCAATAATTATAGGCAATGAGATCTCGTTATCGCCATTTTGCTGTTCAAGCGGCAACAAACCTTGGGTCGTCGTGTAAAGGCCAACTGCGGGTCCAATCAGCACGTTATTGCCTATTTCGATGTGCCCACTATCAATAACTGTACAGTTGGGGCCAAAGGCAACATTGTTCCCCAAATTCAGGTTCATCCCGTACGTACACGTAAAGGGAGCCTCGATCACAACCCCCTTTCCACGTCTCGCAAACAACTTGGTGATGACCATGTCTTGCTTGTCGGTGTCGGCAGGATCAACCGCGTTGAGCTCCTGACAAAGCCTTCTAGAAGCAAAACGAAATTGAGTAAGTTCTGGATCAGCAGGACTGTATGGCAGTCCCTGCTGCATTTTTTCAAATTCAGTCAAAGTTCTTCCCTGAAAAAGTAGGTCTCTACTTCCCGACGGTAGAGAGCGTGTTTAGCGCACTGGCATATTGGTTTAAGAATGCTCTGCCCATTTCATGCCCTTGAAAGTAGTCCAGCTTTAATTGGAATGATTTGCTGAGTAACGCACTGCTTTCAAGTGGCGCATCCGGCGCAATTTGCATCAGCAATGTGCGGGCCGGCGGGTTCGCCATAAAATCGATGGCATCATGGTAACTTTGATAGTGCTTCGTCAGCATATCAAACATATCCGCGCTCACGCGATGTCCACTCATTGCCTGAAGACGATAAATAGACTCACCACCAAACAACCATCTGCCGCCGTTCTTGTTCAGCTTATCTGGCACCATTTCTCTGAGTTTATGCCAAATTGGTTCTTGGTGGTTTTCTTTATAACGCGTCTTAAGTGTATGAACATGCTGTTGAACATGCCCATGGAAATCTTGCAGCTTCTCTAGCCTGTCTTCGACGTTAAATTTCTCGAAATACTGTGGCAGCTTTTCTTCCATCCGTGATTTCAGGTTATCAAGGAAAGCAGGCGCGACTGGGTGCTCCTCTTCTTCCTCTTCCACTGGCTCTGTACGAATAACAACAATGATATCCGCACCACGATGGTAAGCCTCTTTCGCGGGGATCGCTCCACTCACACCACCATCAACAAAGTGATGGTCTCCAATCTGAACACTTTCAGGGTAAAGCAGTGGAATGGCGCACGTGGCCTTCAACACGTCGAGATAATTCTCTTCTAGCAGATGAAAGTACTCGGCTTCCAATGTATGCGTATTGGTGACACAGGCGTACGCTTTGCGATTTTTAAGAATTTGCTGCGCCTGCTCGACACGCAATCCATCTGGATGGTTAGGACCTGCCGCCTCTAATGCCCAGTCTAAGTCCATAAACTGTTGGCGGCGCACGTACTTCATCAGATTAAAGAATCGTTCGTGTGTGGTGTATTCGGTAATGAAGCGAAAGCCAAAACCACGTTGACGCGTGATGTATGACGAGAGGTTGAGTGCGCCTGCAGACGTGCCTATGTATAAATCAAAGGGGTCAAAGTCAGCTTCAAGGAAAGCATCTAAAACCCCTGCGGTAAAGACACCTCGTTGACCACCACCTTGGGCGACAAGAGCGACTCTTAGTTTGCGTTGAGGCGTAGAGGAAAGATACGGGTGACGTTTGTACCGATCATCGACTGTTAGTGATGAACCTTTCTTTACATTGGAGCTCTGCACACCGACCTCGGAGAGAATGCCGTTCTAAATTCCGAACCATTCTACTCAAGGACGCTGCTACAGAGCCAACAATTTGTGCAACAACGCCATTATGAATAGACGATTGCGACCGTCGCAAAGGTGATGATGCCTGCAAGTGCTGCAAATGCAGTGAATAAAGCAATTTTTAAATTCGTGTCCATTTTTTCCGCTCCCAAACCACGCCAAGCAACATTGCTTTTACATATACATAATGTAGAGCTAACGCCGAATCAAGCAGCAATACACACAATTTGAAACTATCCCCCTTTGAAGGTAAAGGTTATGTTTCAAAATGTGACACAATGCATAAAGCCAGTCACACCAGTACTTATCAGAATCTTTGACTAGAAAAACTGTCGTAATGAATAACCAGAACACAAAGTGTTACACCGCATAATGAGCGAAATATCACTTCAAGTTTAAGCACCTAAAAACACCATTTATGTGGTGAGAAAAATATAGAAACCCGCACCTATTTTCACAAACAATTAACAGGCACATTTATTTTGACCTCTAAATATATTCACTTTTTTCTCATTATTATTTAGCGAGTTACAATGCACAAAAATCTATGCTCAGACAAACAGCCTTCACACTTTTGCACCTTCATTCTTACCTACTGATGTAATTTTGAGCACTTAATCAAAAATTCGAACTAAAACGCATTTTTGTGCATTTTTCACCCAGTTGGCTGTTGAAGTGAAATTACTACATTTCACCAAGCGAAATATTTTAATTAGCGCAATACACCATACATATTCCATTTACATTTAGAATAGTTCGCACAAGAACGTTTTATTAACATCATCTCCCTTAGTTCAGTATAAAGGTGAGAGATTCTTGCTATTGATTTGTCAATAACCAACGCTTACTCTGCTATCAACCTTACTTGTAGATGAATATATTGCATATCAGTAAGGGAACAATTCCAAACACAACAAGGTTGACCTAACACCACGAAGCCAATGTGTTTAGCAGGCAGAAACACAAAAAAAACATACTGCCAACAACCCAAGCACAATCACTCACGCTCTGCGAAATGATGCGCTTTGCGCTGAGTCACCATGGACTGGTGTTAGCAACAACAAGGAGAAGTTATGAAAAGAGAACAATGGGGCTCTCGCGCAGGTTTTGTCCTCGCGGCAGTGGGCTCCGCTATCGGGTTGGGGAACATCTGGCGTTTCCCTTATATGGCGTACGAAAACGGCGGCGGTGCATTCTTTATCCCTTACCTTTTTGCCATGCTGACCGCTGGTATTCCTTTTATGATCATGGAATTTGGCATGGGCCATAAGTTCCGTGGCTCTGCACCGGTTGTATTCTCAAAACTCAACACCAAGTATGAATGGCTGGGTTGGTTCCAAGTAGGTATTGCGGCGACAATCGCAGTTTACTACGTGGCAGTCATCGGCTGGGCGTTCTCTTACTTTGGTTTCTCATTTACACAAAGCTGGGGCGCAGACACTAACGCCTTCTTCTTTGGTGAGTACCTGCAATTAGGCGGTGACAACTCTCCGAGCAAACTGGGTAGCATCCAATGGCACATTGCGTTGCCGCTTGCTCTGGCTTGGGCAATTACCTTTGCCGCTGTATTTACCGGCGTAAAAGGCGGTATCGAACGTGCAAGCAAGATCATGATGCCTCTACTGTTCATCATGATTCTTCTTCTGATCGCACGTGTTGCTTTCCTGCCAGGTGCAGTAGATGGTCTGAACTACCTGTTCACGCCTGATTTCAGTAAACTGGGCGATGCGAAAGTATGGTCAGCCGCTTACGGACAGATCTTCTTTACCCTGTCTGTAGGTTTCGCAATCATGTTGGCGTACTCAAGCTACCTGCCATCTAAATCAGACGTTAACAACAATGCTTGTATGACGGTTCTGATTAACTGTGGCTTCTCGATGATGGCCGGTGTCCTTATCTTCTCTATCCTTGGCTACATGGCCCAAGAGCAAGGTAAAGCCGTGACAGAAGTCGTCAGTGCGGGCGTAGGTCTGGCATTTGTTACTCTGCCACAGGCGATTAACTTGCTGCCTGCACCTTATATCTTAGGCCCACTGCTGTTCTTGTCTCTTGCAGTTGCGGGTATCAGCTCTCACATCTCAATCATTGAAGCAGTAACGTCGGCGATCATCGACAAGCTGAACGTAAGCCGTAAGAAAGCAGCGTCAGTCGTATGTGGTGTAGGTTTCGTTGTATCCATGGCGTTCGCAACGAATGGCGGTCTGTTGCTGCTTGATCTGGTTGACTACTTCATGAACAACGTTGCACTGCTGGGTAGCTGTCTGGTTGAACTGATTATCATCGGCTGGCTGATCAAAACCTCTGACATCCGTGCGCACGTTAACAGTGTTTCAGAGTTCTCTGTAGGTATCTGGCTGGAAATCTGTGTTCGTTTCTTGAGCCCATTGATGCTGGCGTGGATCGTAAGCACCAACCTGCTGAACACTTTCCGCGAAGGTTACGGCGGCTACGCACAAAGCGACCTAATGCTGCTAGGTTGGGGTGTCACTGCAGCACTGCTAATCGTCGGTATCGTTGTTAACGTGGCTTCACGTCCAGCGAAAGAAACAGCACAAGTTGAGGAGGCTAACGCATGACAACAGGCGCAATCATCATGATGCTGATTGGTTTCGGCATCACTTGGGGCGGAGCGGCTTGGTGTATCAGCCGAGCAATCAAAGCCAGCAAGTAAACACAAAACTGAACAAGCCCCGCTCTTCGCGGGGCTTTTTTGATGCTGAAATCACCTAACTCGTCAGTTTTTGACTTCCATTAAGCAAAATGCACCTCTCACGCTAGCACTGCACTTTATTCTCAAAGATAATATGCCAATTACTGAAAAGAATAAGAGGAATGCTCCGCATGCTAAATCAGAAGCGGATTTTGGTTGTTGACGATGATTTGGAGATCCGTGAACTGCTACAAGAATACTTGTCTAAAGCAGGTTACGACGTCACAACAGCACAAAATGGGTTAGAAATGAAAGCCAAGCTGGCCGTTCAATACCCAGACCTTATTCTTCTCGACATCATGCTGCCTGGCGACGATGGTTTTACGCTGTGTAAATACGTTCGCCAAGACTCTAGCGTACCTATCATCATGTTGACGGCGGTTTCCGACGAAACAGACCAAATCATTGGTCTAGAGTTGGGTGCGGACGACTATATCGCTAAGCCTTTCAGCCCGCGTCAATTGGTTGCACGTATTCGCGCCCTACTCCGCCGTACGCAACAACTTCAAGAAACGACCATGTCCAAGCCCAAGGCTATTCGCTTTGCACAATGGCGTTTGGATCCCGTCACTCAGCGATTGAACCATCAGGTTACGGGGCAAGAAGTCGAGATGACCTCGGCAGATTTCGCGTTGCTGATGCTGTTTCTTGAAAACCCGCAAACCTTGCTGGATAGAAATGCTATTTCTAATGCCATTCGAGGGCGCGATGCACAACCTCAGGAGCGTGGTATTGATGTGCAACTCAGCCGCCTACGTCAGCGCCTTAAAGACAACGGTAAGCAATCCACCATCATTAAAACGGTTCGCGGCAACGGCTACATGTTCGTAGCAGACATTACCTATGAATCTTAATTTCAAGCACTACTTCTGGCCGCGTTCTCTGTTATCGAGAACGCTTGTCCTTACCGTCCTTTCCGTGATCCTCGCGCAAGGTATCGCCAGTGTTTACTGGTATACCCAATCTAAAGAGCGAGAGATCGACGGTTTACGCGCAGCCTCTGAAAGCATGGCGGAGATGTTTGCCTCTACCACAGCATTCTTCCAATCACTGCCTGTGGAATACCGACACATCGCGCTCGACCAATTGAGAAACATGGGTGGTGCGCGCTTCTTCGTGTCCTTTAATAAAGAAGAAATCCGCATCGATCCGATTCCTGAGAATGCAGCGAAAGAAGAAGCTGTCTCTGCGATTAAACAGGTGCTTGAACGCAAACTGCCAAACGTAAAAGACGTGTTGGTGGAGTTTTCTCAGCCTGAAACACTGCGCGTGTTAAACAACAACCTTCTGCTGTCAGACCTTCCTAAGTCTTGGGCGCACCATACGCTGACAATGGAACCTCTGAACCCACCAATCTTGGTGGTTCAAATTGAATTAGCGAAAGAGCAATGGGTATATCTGGCCGCAGTACTTCCTGCACCGTACGTCACCCTAGATAATGAGATTGTAAATACCGACCAGATTGTCTTTCTCGGCGTGATCACAACCCTTCTCTTGTTGTTCACATACACGCTGATCCGAAACCAAACGCGCCCACTCAAGCGTCTTGCGTTAGCAGCAAACAAATTAAGTACTGACATTGAACAACCACAACTGGTTGAAGAAGGTGCTTCAGAAATTGCTACCGTGACCCGAGCATTCAACGTAATGCAAAAGCGTCTTCAACGTTATATGCATGACCGAGAGAAACTGTTTGGTTCTATCTCTCATGATTTGAAAACGCCGATCACCCGCTTACGCCTTCGTGCTGAGTTGATCGATGATGAAGTGCAAGCTGCCAAGATAAACAAAGACTTGGATGAGCTTGAAATCATGGTAAAAGGCGCACTTCAGACCGTAAAAGACACGGATATCCATGAGAATGTCGAGCAATTAGACGTTCTACAGATACTGAACAGCATTGCTGAAGTTCACAACCAACAACGTGAGCGCGTCTTTATTCGTGGTGTCCAAAAACAAGCGTTCTCTTGTAAGCCGTTGGCTTTCAAACGCTGCCTGACCAACTTGGTCGACAATGGCGTGAAATATGGCGATGAAGTCACGGTGTACATCCATGACAGCGATAAGTCTCTCGACATCACGCTTATCGATAATGGCCCAGGTATTCCAGAAGAGTACTTAAAGAAGGTCTTCGACCCTTACTTCCGCCTTCATACCGACCTTCACGCACAGGCCTTGGATTAGGTATCGCGAAGAACATTATTCGTGCACACGGTGGTGAGATTATTTTGTCCAACCGACCGAGCAGCGGTCTACAAATCGACATAGCTTTTCCCAAGGTATAGCAATGAATCTTAAGCCATTGTTACTGACGCTGAGCATTGCATTTCCTGTATTCGCATCAGATAACCAAGAACTTGAAGTGCTTCACTGGTGGACAAGTGGCGGCGAAGCGGCCGCTGTAGATTCTCTGAAGCAAAAAATGAAAGAAGAAGGCCGTCCGTGGAAGGACTTCGCGGTTGCGGGCCTAGCTGGTGAAAGCGCAACCAACACATTGCGTATCCGCGCCCTTTCGGGCAATCCACCGGATGTCGCGCAAATTAAGGGGCCGGAGATCCAAGAATGGGGCACAGCGGGCTTTCTTACCGACCTCAATGACATTGCTGAGGAACAGCGTTGGAGCCGATTGGTGCCAAGCCGTGTCGCGGATTATTTAAAGGTCAACGATAAGTTTGTGGCTGTGCCGTTTAACATTCACCGCGTTAATTGGCTTTGGGCAAACCCGGAAATCTTCGAGAAAGCTGGCGCAAAACTGCCAGAAACATTGGATGATTTCTTCGTCGCTGCGGAGAAGATAAAAACTGCAGGCTACATTCCCCTTGCTTTGGGTAACGAGCCTTGGCAGGAAACTACCCTGTTTGAATCTATCGCTCTCGCTGTCATGGGCTCAGACCAATTCCGAAAAGCGTTTATAGAGGGTGACTCAGAAGCGTTGTCGAGCGACAAACTGCGTGAGTCGCTTGAGATCTTCCGCCGCATGAAACAATACACAGACGCCGATGCACCGGGGAGAAACTGGAGTGACACCACGTCTTTGGTCATAGAAGGCAAAGCGGCCATGCAAATGATGGGCGACTGGGCGAAAGGCGAGTTCATTGCTGCGAAGAAACAGGAAGGCACAGATTATGTCTGTATTCCTGCGCCGGGAACGGCGAATCAGTTTTCTTTCAACGTTGATAGCTTCGTGTTTTTCAAAAACGGCGACCCAGACACCATCAAATCTCAGAAAGCACTGGCGACGTTAATCTTAGAGCCGGAGTTTCAGAAGGAATTCAACCTAACAAAAGGTTCGATCCCGGTTCGCGTTGATATGGACATGACTGACTTTGATGGGTGCGCACAGCAATCTATGGAAGCCTTTTTGCGCGCTGCTGCTACAGATAACCTCGTAGCCAGCCTTTCGCATAATATGGCGATTGGGCGTGCGTCTCAAATCGCCATGTTTGATGTCATCTCCCGCTTTTACGAAAACGACAACGTCGACATTAACGAAACCATGCGCCATATCCGCGCAGCAGTGCTTGCCGATAAACTCTGACAGCCCCTAACGAAAGTTGCTGGTTAGTTCACATTTCCAGCAACTTTCTCATTCCTCCTATCTCGCTCTTTTCTCAAGCATCTAGTTTTTAAGAAACCCGTTTTTTGTCCGCAAAATTATCCACATCGTGATCTGTGCACGTAACACTTTCCTTGTAGCGGTGTTATAACAAAATTGTAACATTGCGCTCATATAAACACTCTATAGTGCTCACTCGAACATATATATGCTCGTTAGAAACTAACCAATTAACTGCATAAAAACAGGCTTACAAGGAGTTATCTATGAAGCTGGGCAACATAGCTTTACTTACTTCTCTTTCACTGGCGTTTTCAGGACCCGCCCTTTCAGCGACCGAAATTGAATGGTGGCATGCCATGGGTGGCAACCTCGGCGAAAAAGTGAATGAGATCGCTGACAAATTCAATGCCAGCCAAACTGAGTTCGTCGTCAAGCCCGTTTACAAAGGGAACTACACAGAAACCATGACAGGTGCAGTTGCCGCATTTAGGGCTAAGCAACAGCCAGAAATTGTTCAAGTGTTCGAAGTGGGTACGGCAACCATGATGTCCGCCAAAGGTGCTATTTACCCCGTGTATGAGCTGATGGCGGATACCAAAACCGAATTCAACCCAGCGGACTACCTTGCTTCTGTCACCGGTTACTACACCGACAGCGACGGCAATATGCTTTCAATGCCGTTTAACAGTTCGACTCCCGTTCTTTACTACAACAAAGATCTGCTGAAAAAAGCAGGTGTAGAGCCACCAAAAACATGGGAAGAAATGGACGCAGTCGCCGACAAACTGCTAGCAAATGGAGCGAAATGTGGTTTCACCACAGGTTGGCAGTCATGGACACAAATTGAAAACTTCGGTGCAAGACACAACGCGCCGATTGCAACTGCCAACAATGGCTTTGACAGCACTGACGCGAAGCTAACGATCAACGACAAGATCTTTGTCGATCACATCAATCAACTCGCAGAATGGCAGAAAGACGGTACGTTCAAATACGGTGGACGCCGCTCTGACAGCGCACCGCTGTTTTACAGTGGCGAATGTGCCATGTACATCAATTCATCCGCATCTTATGCCGGCATCAAAGGCAATGTGAAAGACTTCGAGTTTGGGGTAGCACAGCTTCCTTACTGGGAATCGAAAATCAAACAGCCACAAAACTCCATCATTGGTGGTGCAACCCTTTGGGTTCTGCAAGGTCACGACAAAAAGGATTATGAAGGCGTCGCTGAGTTCTTCAAATTCCTGTCAGGCCAAGAGATTCAAGCAGATTGGCACCAGTTCACTGGCTACTTGCCTATCACCTATGCCGCGTATGACTTGAGCAAAGAGCAAGGTTTTTACGACAAGAATCCAGGCACTGACGTAGCAATTACGCAAATGACGTCTGTTGAACCAACGCCGGCTTCTAAAGGCATCCGTCTGGGTAACTTCGTGCAAATCCGCGATGTCATCAACGAAGAGCTTGAGAATGTTTGGGCAGGTAAAGCGAGTGCGCAAGATGCACTGAATAAAGCCACCGAACGCGGCAATGCACTTCTAGCAAAATTTGCGAAAGCAAACAAATAAGTAAACGACACACCCAATCAGCTTGAAGGCACATGCGTGCAGGTTGCTTGGGTTGTTATGGGGCGTCTCACCGCCCCTTTCTCTCTTTCGTTTAAAGCAGGTTGTTATGGACAACAAACCCGTCTTTCATAATGTATGGCTACCTGTGTTGCTGCTTGCTCCACAGCTAATTATCACATTCATCTTCTTTTTATGGCCTGCAGGACAAGCTGTATGGCAATCCGCATTGCTTGAAGACCCTTTCGGTTTGAGTACCGAGTTTGTCGGCTTAGAGAACTTCTTCGAACTCCTTCAAGACAGCACCTATTTTTCGAGCTTCGGCACCACCCTCTTTTTTAGTTTTGCTGTCGCTGGATTAGCCTTTGTGTTTCTTTGCTTTTAGCGGTCATGGCAGACCATGCCATTAAAGGCGCAACAGCCTACAAGACACTATTGATTTGGCCTTATGCGGTTGCTCCAGCCGTAGCCGGTGTTTTATGGCTGTTCATGTTTAATCCAACAGTCGGTGTCTTGGCGCATGGAATGGCGGCACTTGGCATTGGCTGGAACCCTTTTATAAACAGTGGCGATGCCATGTTTATGGTGATTGTTGCCGCCACATGGAAACAGATCAGCTACAACTTTCTGTTTTTCTTAGCGGGACTGCAATCCATTCCACGCTCCTTGATTGAAGCCGCTGCCATCGATGGCGCGGGGCCTGTTAAGCGCTTTTTCACCATCATTTTCCCGCTTCTTTCACCCACATCCTTTTTCCTCTTAGTGGTGAATTTGGTGTACGCCTTCTTCGATACCTTTGGTGTTATTCACGCCATGACGCAAGGCGGCCCCGGCGATTCAACCACTACCTTGGTTTACAAAGTGTATTCCGACGGGTTCGTGGGACTGAACCTTGGTTCTTCCGCTGCACAATCGGTGCTTCTGATGTTCTTGGTAGGCGCGTTAACCGTCGTTCAATTTAAATATGTTGAGAAGAAGGTGGCTTACTGATGGTAGAAAGACGCCCACTACTTACCCTTTTCAGTCACCTAATTTTAATCTTGGGTGTACTTGCGGTTGCCCTGCCCGTTTGGCTTGCGCTCACTGCGGCAACACACGACAGCAAAGAGTTCGTCAGCGGTATGACGCCGCTTTGGTTTGGCGATAAAGGCTTTGATGTTTTCAATGAAGTACTCACCGAAGGCACGTCACGTGAGCTGAACATCAGCGTTGCGGGCATGCTATGGAACTCGACGCTCATGGCGTTAGGGATTGCGTTCGGCAAACTCTCGATCTCAATCTTGTCAGCCTATGCGGTTGTGTACTTTCGCTTCCCCGGCAGAATGCTCGCGTTCTGGGTCATATTTATGACCTTAATGCTGCCTGTCGAGGTGCGTATTATGCCGACCTTCCAAGTCATCGCTGATTTAAGCATGCTGAATACCATGTCGGGGTTAACCATTCCGTTGATTGCCAGTGCAACCGCAACCTTTTTGTTCCGGCAGTTTTTCCTCACCGTCCCAGGAGAGTTGTTGGAAGCAGCACGAATCGACGGAGCCGGCCCCATCAAGTTCTTCTTCGACATCTTGCTTCCCTTATCACGCACCAACATTGCACCTTGTTCGTGATCACTTTTATCTACGGCTGGAACCAGTATCTATGGCCGCTTCTCATCACCACGGATGACAATTACTACACCATCGTCATGAGTATTCAACGCATGCTGGCGGTTGGTGACGGTGAAGTGGAATGGAACAAAGTCATGGCCACAACACTGTTGGCAATGATTCCACCCGTGCTCGTGGTATTAGGGATGCAGAGACTTTTCGTCAAAGGCCTTGTAGAGACAGAAAAATAAGAGATGGAAACCGCTCTTTTCACAGAGGACACGTGAATGGCAACAATGACGCTAGAAAAAATTAAGAAAGTCTACCCGAACGGCTTTAAGGCCATACACGGGGTGGATTTAGATATTGATGATGGAGAAATGATTGTACTCGTTGGCCCGAGCGGATGCGGTAAATCGACACTGCTACGCATGATTGCGGGTTTAGAAACAATCAGCGATGGGACGCTCAATATTGGCGGCGACCGCGTTAATGAAAAAGAACCCGGCGAGCGAGATATCGCATGGTGTTCCAAAACTACGCGCTTTATCCGCACATGACAGTGTTCAACAACATGGCCTACGGGCTTCGAAACCGTGGTGTACCCAAAGATGAGATAGAAACCACGGTCACAGACGTCGCCAAAATGCTCGAACTTGACCACTTGCTGCAACGCAGACCGTCTCAGTTGTCTGGTGGTCAACGTCAGCGTGTTGCAATGGGACGTGCAATAGTACGACGACCAAAAGCCTTTTTGTTCGACGAACCCTTGTCCAACCTTGATGCCAAGCTTCGTGTGCAAATGCGCCTCGAAATCAAAAAGTTACAGCGCACGCTGAATACCACATCTATCTATGTGACGCATGACCAAGTTGAAGCCATGACGCTAGCAGACAGATTGGTGGTACTAAATGGTGGTGATGTCGAACAAGTTGGCACCCCGCTAGAGGTGTATGACAGCCCTGCATCTCTTTTTGTGGCCACCTTTATCGGCAGTCCCTCGATGAACATTCTGCCGGTTTCAATCGAAGATGGTTTCCTCAAACTGGAAAACGACAGTGTGCTCGGACAAACAACCATTGCCGATAGACCTGCGTACGTCGGCCTTCGTCCTGAACATTTGCAGATTGCAGAATCACCGGAATCACAATTACTTTCCATGGATGTGACGTTAACTGAATCGCTCGGCGCGGATCTCTTGGTCTATGGCACCTTATCGGGTACTTCTCTGACGATGACACTTCGTCTTGAAGGACATGTTCATGTCGAAGATGGCTCTACATTACCCCTTACCATTGAAGACAAAAACATCCATTTTTTCGATAGGGAGACGGAAAAGCGCATCGAGATTTAACTCAGCACAATCCCGTCCAATGACGAGACATTTGCAGTCCACACGTAAACTCACTGTTGGAAAGTGTGGACTGCCTCAATTTGCTAATTTCACGCAAAATTTTTGTTTTCTTTCCAATCTCACTAACATTACCATTACAGCTATAAAAAACTTCCGCGCCCACATCGCCGGAAAATAAACTTCCGACTCAAAAGGATTTAAGTAATGCGTCGTTCAGCCTATATTTTTCTTACTCTTCTCTTACCCGGCGTAGCGTTTGCTAAAGACATCAACGATATTGATACACTGTGTGCTTCTCAGAAGTATCATAACTACATCGATGCCTCGATTAACTGGTACGAAAGCCTCGTAGACTTATCAATCCAAAAAGACGCGAAACTTCAAAGTGTTGCAACCTGGTTCTTGGACGGTCGCCGCAACCATTTCTTGCTGAACGAAGCAGCGTTCGATTATTACTTGGAGAATGATCCAAGCAAGCTGAATTTCGACGCACCGGTTGAGTCTTGGTTGAACCTGACACAAGAAGACGTGAAAGCACTAAGCCAATCCAGCACACCTCTCGCGCCTCAAGCAGAGAAAGTGTTTAACTTCCGCCAAGGGGAAGCGCACAAAGGCAACTACGACCTTCGTTCGGCATTGGCAGATTTGCTCAGTCATCCAAAAGAAATTGAAGTACCGCTGCAAAAATACAACGGCGAAATGCAAAAATTGGCCGAAACCACTTGCGACAAATCTGCGTAATTTACCCCTAGGAAAAGCAGCATAGCCCTGCTGCTTTTCCCAATTCAGCGTTTAATCCACTGATATTTAGACAGTACCCTTATCAATTCTGAGTTGAATAATCGGCTCCCATCGTGTAATTCTTTCGCACTACTCTTTGAGAACGTACCCCGGATGGTTAGAGATACAAAGAAGGCAGAGGCGTCTTTAGAAAGCCTTCAACGCATTTTCACGGTTCCAGAAGCCCCGAATTCAACACTAGGAAGCATCGAGCAGGCGATTTCGCAAAACCTCAATCGCTTCTTGCAAGACCATATCGCGGCGACTGATCGCTCGCTGACTGATATCGAAAAGGACTTCAGTAACCCCGCGATCCCTGAGCAGCCAACATTCGTTTCAGACCACACAGAGTTCCTGCTCGATAAATTGGTTTCTCAATCTGTCCATACATCCTCACCGCGCTTTATTGGGCACATGACGTCCGCCCTTCCTTATTTTCTGATGCCACTATCAAAAATCATGATTGGCTTGAATCAGAACACGGTGAAGATTGAAACATCAAAAGCCTTTACGCCCCTTGAGCGACAAGTGCTTGGCATGCTGCACAAACTCATTTATTCGCAGCCAGAGACGTTTTACGAATCTTGTATGCACAGTGCTCATCATTCGCTGGGTGCATTTTGTTCCGGTGGCACCATCGCTAACATCACCGCACTTTGGGTGGCAAGAAACAGCGCACTCAAGCCAGATGACAACTTCAAAGGCGTGGCGGAAGAGGGTCTGTTTCGTGCCATGAAGTACTATGGCTATGATGACCTAGCAATTTTGGTGTCTGAACGTGGACATTACTCACTGAAAAAGTCCGCGGACGTATTAGGCATAGGTCGAGAATCACTCGTTGCAGTGCCGACGGATGCCAACAACAGAATTCGACTGGATAAGCTAGAAGAAACCATTGCCGAGCTTAAAGCACGCAACGTGAAGCCGTTTGCCTTAGTTGGTGTCGCTGGCACCACAGAGACAGGCAATATTGATCCTCTAGATGCCATGGCCGACATTGCAGAGCGTGAAGGCATGCATTTCCATGTCGATGCAGCTTGGGGCGGCGCGAGCTTAATGTCGAACAATCAGCGTCCAAAACTGAAAGGCATTGAGCGTGCAGATTCAGTGACTATCGACGCGCACAAACAGCTTTACGTTCCTATGGGTGCGGGAATGGTGATTTTCAAAGACCCTTCACAGGTGTCTGCCATCGAACACCATGCGGATTACATCCTGCGAAAAGGCTCAAAAGATCTGGGTAGCCACACTCTAGAGGGTTCTCGTAGTGGTATGGCAATGCTGCTGTTTGCTTGCCTTAATATCATTGGTCGAGAAGGTTATGAATTGCTTATCGACCAAAGCGTAGAAAAAGCGAGCTACTTTTCCAACTTGGTCGCCAACCGAAATGATTTTGAATTGGTGACTGAGCCTGAGCTTTGCCTGCTCACCTATCGCTATGCGCCTGACGCAGTTCAAAAAGCCTTGGCGCAAGCAACGCCTGAAGACGTTGAACAACTCAACGCACTGTTGAATGACCTCACCATTTTCATCCAAAAGCGTCAACGTGAAGCAGGCAACACCTTCGTGTCGCGCACCACGCTTAAGCCTGAAAAATATGGTCGACAAGCGACCAGTGTGTTTCGCGTAGTGCTCGCAAATCCGCTGACGACGCAAGAGATCCTTCAGGAAGTGCTAGACGAACAGCGCGCGATTGCAGAAACCAGTACCATCGCGCTGCCGCAGCTGTTAGCAAAAGCTGAAGAAATCCTCACTCGATAGTGTCTGTAAGCATCAAATGAAAGAGCCGCTTTTTGCGGCTCTTTTTTTCGTCCTTGTAAATCAATGACTACGCTAAATATCAAGAGTTGTTGATTCAAGGAAGATAGGCATGCGGTCTCTGGGGTTTGATTTAAAAGCGTTGGATGTGTTCGTCACCACGGCAAAAACAGGCAACATGACCGTCTCCTCCCAACAGCTTAATCTCTCGCAATCCGCTGTATCACAAATCCTCAGTAACCTCGAAGAAAGCCTTGGTGTAAAGCTACTTGATAGAAGCGTCCGCCCCATTGCCCTCACTGTCGCAGGTCGTTACTTCTACGACCAATCTGAGCACCTTCTCGAGCAGGCAAACAAAACCCAGCGCGTTATCTCTCGCGGCAGTTTTGATAGCTTGCACTTAGTGAGAATCGCCATGGTGGACTCGCTGGCAGCGACCGTTGGAAAGCCTCTAATTGACGTTATCAAAAGCCACACGGAAAACTGGTCGATGATGACAGGCTACTCACACCTCCATCAGCACGGGCTGTTGAGTCGTAGTACAGATATTATTATTTCTGATGATGTGCTGGAGAAAGAAGACAACTTAAAGCGCTATCAGATACTGAAAGAGCCCTTCGTGCTGGTTCTTCCCCGCGCTTACGCCAATAAGTTTCCTGAAGTGTGCAAATCCCTGTTCGCATTAAGTAAACACTTGGATATGGTGCGATACAGTGAACAGAGCCTCATTAGCCAAAGCATCGAGACATATCTTCACCAACAAGGTCTCGAAGTGCCAAATCGTATGCAGTTCGACAATACTTTCGCAGTGTTGTCTGCGGTTTCACAAGGGTTAGGTTGGACGCTGACCACCCCGCTGTGCCTGATGCAAGGCGAAGTTTTTCGCCATCAACTTAGCTGTATTTCTCTCCCAGAATCAGACACTTTCTTTCGCTACTTAACCCTCATTTCACGCAGAAACGAGCTCGGAGAGTTGCCAGAAAAGCTCGCAGACGGGGCATGTAAAATTCTGCGCCAACACTTTCTGGCCAAGGTTCGCCAGCATTACCCTTGGCTTAACGAGAAAATCCGTATCGGTAAATACGCCTAAACTCACACTATTAATTTTGCTGATAGTAGTGTCTTACACAGCGTGATTGTTGTGGCAGATTTTTTGTTCCCTCACCTACCTTAATTTCATCAGTTCGTTACCGATCGTCAGACTCTGGTACCAAGCAATGTGCTTCAGCCTGTTTCGACTATCGTTTGGTAATGGTACTGCGTTTTCTAACTCAGCCAGTCACCACAAATTTGACTCTCACTCAGGGAAACCAAAGACGCAGGAGCGAATATGGATGCGCGCGAAGTAAAAACAGTGGCGGATGCCAAAGCCATTGTGGAAGAACGAAAGCTCACTCACGTTAAAGTTGGCCTATTCGATAACGACGGCGTCATGAGAGGCAAATACATGTCCAAGGAGAAATTCTTTTCTTCTCTGGAAGGTGGATTTGCCTTTTGTGACGTCGTTTTGGGTTGGGACGTAAAAGACCAACTCTATGACAACGCAAAATTCACAGGTTGGCACACCGGCTACCCTGATGCACCTGTGCGTATTCTCCCTGATACTTGCCGAGATGTGCTCGATGAGGACGGCATGGTGCTGTTTATCGCAGAATTTGAAGGTGAAGCAGAATCCGTTTGTCCCCGCGCGACACTGCGCCGCGTTTTAGACAAAGCTGCAGACATGGGCTTTGATGCCTTCGCTGCCTTTGAGTACGAGTTTTTTATCTTCGATGAAACACCGCACTCAGCGCGTGAAAAAGGTTTTCGCAACTTAAAGAACATTACGCCAGATTGGTTTGGCTATTCGATGATCCGAAACTCAACCTACTCAGGATTGTACAAAGCGATTTTGAACATGGGTGAAACCATGGATTTCCCCATCGAAGGTATTCACTCCGAGACAGGCCCAGGCGTCATCGAAGCTGCTATCGCGGTGGATGGTGCGAAAAATGCAGCCGACAAAGCGGCTTTGTTCAAAACTTACATGAAGGTCCTCGCTCAGAAGAACGACATGATGGCGACCTTCATGGCGAAGTGGACCAACGATTACCCCGGCCAAAGTGGTCACATCCATATTTCACTGCGTGACAAGGCGACGGGGAAAAGTGCATTTTTCAAAGAAGATGCAGAACTCAACATGAGCGACGTTCAACGCCACTTTCTTGCGGGTCAGCAGCTTCTCATGCCCGAGTTCCTCTGCATGATTGCGCCGACGGTAAACAGCTATACACGCATGATCCCCGGCTACTGGGCACCCACAGATGCCACTTGGGGTGTAGAAAACCGCACAACGTCACTTCGCGTCATCCCCGGTTCAGACAAATCTCAGCGTATTGAGTATCGTTTGGGAGCAGCCGATGCCAACCCTTACTTGGCATTGGCCGCAGCACTTGCCTCTGGCTTATACGGTATCGAGCACAAGTTAGAGCCCCATGCGCAAATCAAAGGCAATGCGTACGACATGACGCACGATGAAGCGTTACAGCTCCCTCGTACACTTTGGGAAGCTGCCCAATCCTTCAAACAATCTGAAGCGGCCAAAGCCATGCTGGGTGACGCGTTCGTAGAACACTTCGCCGCATCTCGTGAGTGGGAAGACAGAGAGTTCAGAAAGCACGTTACGGACTGGGAACTCGACCGCTACTTCGAAATTATTTAGGACATCAACATGGAACGTTTTCAAACGATTACACCTGTCGATGGCAGCGTGTACGTGGAAAGGAATTTCGCCACGCCCTCAGAGATTGATCGCGTATTAGGTGCCGCGCATCGTGCGCAGGCCGCTTGGCAAGATCAGCCGTTAGAAGTGCGTCAGTCGTTTTGTCGAGAAGCGGTGAAATGTTTCGTCTCTCACCAAACCGAAATCGCTGAAGAAATCTGTTGGATGATGGGACGTCCAGTTTCGCAAGCACCGGGCGAAATTGCAGGGTTTGTTGAGCGTGCGATGCACATGATAGACATCGCGCCTGAAGCCTTAGCTCCGATTTACTTACCCGAGAAAACGGGATTTACACGCTATATCAAGCGTGTCCCATTGGGGACGGTATTTGTCGTTGCGCCATGGAATTACCCTTACCTCACGGCGATTAACGCCATCATGCCGGCTCTGTTGGCTGGCAACACCGTAATTCTGAAGCATTCTGCTCAAACACCGCTTTGCGCCGAACGCTTACAACAAGCATTTCAGGAAGCTGGTTTGCCGGAGGGCGTATTCCAGTATCTTCACCTCACGCACGCTGATACTGAAAAGGTGATGCAACATGATCTGATTCGCCATGTGGCGTTTACGGGATCAGTACCGGGCGGCAAAGTGGTTGAACAGGCTATCGCAGGACGATTTATCAGTGCAGGTCTTGAGCTTGGCGGCAAAGACCCCGCTTACATCCGTGCCGATGCCAACATAGAACAAGCCGTAGAAACCGTAATAGACGGAGCATTTTTCAACTCAGGCCAATCCTGTTGCGGCATGGAACGCTTATACGTTCACGAGTCCATCTATGACGACGTCGTTGATATGTCCGTTGAGCTAGTGAATCAGTATCAACTTGGACGTCCTGATGATACATCAACCAATCTTGGGCCTTTGGTTCGAACAGCTCAGCAGATTTCGTTCGTGGACAAGTGGATGAAGCCATAAGACAAGGCGCCAAAGCCCTCATCTCTTCCCAGCATTTTAAAAGTAACCAGTTAGGTACGCCTTACCTCGCGCCACAACTCTTGGTTGATGTTGACCATTCAATGCGTGTCATGACAGAAGAAACCTTCGGCCCTGCGCTCGGCATTCAAAAAGTCAAAGACGACTACGAAGCCATTGCGCTGATGAACGACAGCGAATTTGGCCTAACCGCTGCGCTATTCACGCAAGATATTGACGAAGGTGAACGGTTAGCCGACAGCGTGGAAGCCGGAACCGTGTTTCTCAACCGCTGTGATTATCTTGATCCTGGACTCGCGTGGGTTGGCGTTAAAAACAGTGGCCGCGGCTGTACGCTTTCTCAAATCGGCTTTGAACATCTTACTCGTCCTAAATCTTTCCATATTAAGCACGGTTAGGAGCGAAACATGTCTATTTCTCTCTGGAACTACCCTACCGCCATGTCTTGTGGTGTGGGCGCGTTAAGCCAATTGCCGACCACCTGCGAATCGCTCGGCATCAAACGTCCTTTACTCGTGACCGACCCAGGCATTGCGCAGTTGCCGATGACAGAGCAAGCGCGGTCAATGTGTTCGCATCAAGGTTTGGCGATTGCTCTGTTTAGCGATGTGCAAGGCAATCCGACTGGTTCAAATGTTGAAGCGGGAAACAAAGCCTTTGTGGATGGAAACCATGATGGCGTGATCGCGCTCGGCGGTGGTTCAGCATTGGACTGCGCCAAAGCCATTGCACTTTCAGCGCGACAAGATGTGTCTTTGTGGGATTTCGAGGATATTGGCGATAACTGGACGGCCGCAGATGCAAGCAAAATTGCACCTGTTGTTGCGCTGCCAACCACTGCTGGTACTGGCTCAGAAGTCGGCCGAGCATCAGTGATCACCAATGAAGATGAAAAGCGAAAAATCATCATCTTCCACCCAGACATGTTGCCCAAACAGGTCATACTTGACCCAGAGTTGACCCTCGGCTTGCCTCCACATATCACCGCCGCGACTGGCATGGACGCTCTGTCCCATAGCCTCGAAGCATTATGCTCGCCAAGTTATCACCCAATGGCGGAAGGCATTGCGATTGAAGCATTCGTTTGGTGAACAACTTCTTGCCGGTCGTTTTCCAAAACGGCGCAGATAAATATGCACGCATGCAAATGCTCGTCGCATCAAGCATGGGCGCAACCGCATTCCAAAAAGGGTTGGGTGCCATGCACGCAATCGCGCACAGTCTGGGCGCACGTTATAACGCACACCACGGGCTGCTGAATGCCATTTTGATGCCCTATGTGTTAAACGCCAATCGCACCAAGATAGAAGAAAAGATGATGCGTCTTTCCAGCTACTTAGCATTGGAAGGGACGGGAACCGATGCCGTGTTGCATTGGGTGCTGTCGTTGCGCTCGAGTCTTGGTATTCCTCACACATTGGCAGAAATCAATATCAATGACAGTGAGGCCGCACTTATTGGCGACATGGCGAGTCGTGACCCGTCTGCAGGCGGAAATCCGATCCCATTCACCCCTGAAGAATACAGCCAGATTTTCTCCGATGCCGTACACGGAAAAGGTTTATAGCGAGGCCTTATGCGCATTGGCATTTTACTTTGTGATGATGTGAAACCTGAGTTGCAGGAAAAGCATCAAAACTACCCGGATATGTTCGCGGGGATCCTGCTAAATGCAGATCCCTCACTCACGTTGCGATTCTACCGCGTGATGGATTTTGAATACCCTGTGGATCTGGCTGAAAACGATGGCTACATCATTTCAGGCAGTCGATACAGCGTGTATGACGACCACCCATGGATTAAGCAGTTTGAAGCCTTTGTTCGCGAGCTTTACGACAACAAAATCCCCACCGTAGGCATTTGCTTTGGTCACCAAATGATGGCGCAAGCCCTCGGCGGAGAAGTCACACGCTCGGAGAATGGTTGGGGCGTGGGTATTGCCACCAGCGACTTCACTCAGTCGGCCAATTGGATGGGTAACACCAAAGGACAGTTTTCCTTGGTTGTCAGTCATCAAGATCAGGTTTCTCGATTGCCAGAAGGCAGCCAAACCTTTGCCAGCAGTGACTTTTGCCCTATCGGCATGTTTACCGTAGACAACCACTTTCTTGCGATTCAGGGGCATCCCGAATTCAGCCGCGCTTATTCATTTGATTTGATGGAATCGCGGCGAGATCGAATTCCTGAACGTGTTATCAACGCAGGACAAGATTCATTGAAACAAACCACAGACAGTGACGATGTCACTCGCTGGATGCTCGATTTTCTCGCGCAGGCAAAGCAGTGAATAGTGTGGAATAGCAAGCTCTTAAAAGGACAGGTGTAACGATATGGACTCCAGGCGACCCGAAGACGATGGCAGCTTAGCGTATTTGCCATCCGCGCTCGCAGCCTACGTCAGATTCGTCGAATCGATTAACTACTACGTTGGTCGATTCGCGATGTATCTGATTTTCGCTATGCTCGGCATTTTGATTTACTCATCCATCACCAAAACCTTCTTTCTCCCCTCTCTTTGGACGCTTGAAATGGCGCAGTTTGTGATGGTGGCGTACTACATGTTAGGTGGCCCCTACTCCATGCAGCTCAACGGCCACGTTAGGATGGATTTGATGTATGGCAGTTGGAAGCCTCGCACGAAAAGGCTGGTTGACTGTTTTACCGTGCTTTTCTTGATCGTCTATCTCGGCGTTTTACTTTACGGCGGCATTTCCAGCACCACCTATGCGTTGGAGTACGGCGAGCGAAGCTATTCAGCATGGCGTCCTTACATGGCACCAATCAAGGTCACCATGTGCATCGCTATTTTCCTCATGTTGTTGCAAGCAACGGCGGTCATGCTCAAAGACATCGCCCGTTTGCGCATGCCTAGAGACCAACAGGAGGACGTGCAATGAGTTATGAAATGATTGCCCTTCTGATGTTCTCCAGCATGATGATCATGCTTTTAACGGGTCAGCGGGTTTTTGCGGCTATTGGGGCCGTCGCAGTCATTGCGTCTTTGCTGCTTTGGGGCGATGGCGGCTCAGAGATAGCATTTGGCGCAGCGATGAAGCTGATGAAGTGGTATCCATTGCTGACGCTCCCGCTTTTCATCTTCATGGGATACATGCTGTCTGAATCAGGGATAGCCGACGATCTTTACAAGATGTTCCATGTTTGGATGGGGCCAATTCATGGCGGCCTCGCCATTGGCACGATTCTCTTGATGGTGGCTATTTCAGCAATGAACGGCTTGAGCGTGGCAGGTATGGCCATTGGTGCCAGTATTGCGCTTCCTGAGCTATTGAGGCGAGGCTACGACAAAATCATGGTCACGGGCGTAATACAGGCCGGTAGTTCGCTCGGGATCCTTGTCCCGCCCAGCGTCGTTTTGGTTCTGTACGGCATGATTGCGCGTCAGCCTGTTGGACAGCTTTGGCTTGCAGGCGTTTTCCCTGGTCTGCTGATGGCTACCATGTTCATCATCTACATCGTTGTGCGCTGTAAAATGCAGCCTCATCTTGGTCCAGCCCTTTCCAAAGAAGAGCGTAATGTGCCGTTTGCAGAGAAGCTCAAGTTGCTGCAAGCGGGCATTCTCCCTCTGGGGATCTTCTTCTCAATGACAGGTCTTTTCTTGATGGGTATCACCAGCCTTGTTGAAAGCTCCGCGGTTGGTGCCACAGCAGCGACGCTTGCCGCCATCATCAAACGGCGACTGACGAAAGAGGTGATGGAGAACACGCTCCGTAAAACCCTCGCGGTTAGCTGTATGTTCATGTGGATTATTCTCGCTGCGCTATGTTTTGGCGCAGTCTTTGACGGGCTCGGAGCCGTTAAAGCGATCGAAGCCTTCTTTGTCGATCGCTTGGGATTAACGCCATGGGAAATCCTGATCCTGATGCAGCTTTCGTATCTCATCATGGGCACATTCTTAGACGATACGGCGATGCTGGTTATCGTTGCGCCGCTTTATGTGCCTTTGGTCAAAATGCTCGGCTTCGACCTGATTTGGTATGGCGTGCTCTACACCATCACCTGCCAAATCGCATACATGACGCCGCCATTTGGTTACAACCTGTTTTTGATGCGCGCGATGGCACCACCAGAAGTGTCACTGAGCGACATCTATCGATCCATAGTCCCTTTTGTACTCATTATGATTTGCGCGCTGGCAATCGTTATGGCTTTCCCACAAGTCGCCTTGTGGCTGCCTGATTGGCATTACAGCCGATAGCGGATGCAGATTTAGGACGGAAAAAGGAAGCATCTTTTCAATGAACTGATGCAAACACCCAAACTCACAGTTACGTGGAATAAGGATACCGTTATGAGCAATAGACGCGACTTTTTGAAAAAAGCCGGTATGGTCAGTGCAGGTAGTGCAACCGCCATTCTTGGTGCACCTGCCGTGGTCTCAGCGAAAGAGCCAATTCGCTGGCGACTACAAACCTATGCGGGCCCAGCACTGGCAGAACACGTTATCAAACCTGCTGTTGATGCCTTCAACATCGCGGCAAACGGTGAAATGGTGATCGAGCTGTATTACGCAGACCAACTTGTACCGACGGGTGAGTTGTTCCGCGCGATGCAGAAAGGCACCATTGATGCGGTTCAAAGTGATGATGACTCAATCGCAGCCCCCGTTGATATCTCAGTATTTGGCGGTTACTTCCCTTTCGCTACGCGTTACAGCCTTGATGTGCCAGTGTTGTTTGAAGAATACGGCCTCAAGGAAATCTGGCAAGAAGCATACGGCGAAGTAAAAGGCGTGACATGGCTAAGCGCAGGATCGTGGGATCCTTGCCATTTCGCAACCGTGGATCCCATTCGTAGCCTGGCAGACTTAAAAGGTAAGCGTGTATTTACCTTCCCGACTGCAGGTCGTTTCCTTTCGCGCTTCGGCGTAATCCCTGTGACCTTACCTTGGGAAGATGTCGAAGTGGCGGTGCAAACGGGCGAATTGGACGGCATTGCATGGTCAGGCATCACCGAAGACTACACCGTTGGCTGGGCTGATGTAACCAACTACTTCCTGACCAATAACATTTCAGGGGCGTGGTGTGGTTCGTTCTTTGCGAACTCAGAGCGCTGGGATGCACTGCCAGACCATCTTAAAGTCTTGTTTAACATGATGATGGATATGTCCCATTACTATCGTCAGCACTGGTACTGGGGCGGCGAAGCGAAACTCAGAACCCAAGGTACCAAGATGCAGCTTACTACCATTCCAGATGATGAATGGCGTCAGGTTGAACTTGAAGCTATAAATTCTGGGACGAAGTTGCTGAAACCAGCCCACGTAACGCAAGGGTGATAGAGATATTCAAAGAGTATGCAGGGGTGATGGAGAAAGCTGGGAAGCCTTATCGCTACTCGTAGCTAAGCCTCAATGTGGAAATAAAAAAGCGGCAAACCATGGCCGCTTTTTTGTTCTTCAGGGAAAGTCAATTCACTCGTGCTTAAAATGAAAAAAACCAGTGCGATAGGCCAATACCGACACTGGTTTCCCTCGTGTTTTAAGCTGACGGCGATTTAACTCCGCCCTCTCATTAATTTCCTTCAGTTGAATAAAACCAAACAGAAAGAAATGAAAGTCTTTGGTTCAGAATCAGTCTGTAAGTGGCGGCCATGCATTACTGACTGATTTTGAACACGAGGCCTAATTTAGTATCTGATGAATAAGAAAACTGTGAGGCTATCCAGAAAGTTTCCTTATTAAATAAAGAGATGCAGTAATTTTGCGAGCCAAGTTCAACCATGGAATCGATATCACACGACTTCACTACCTTCTGGTCATAAAGCTGTCACAAAGTCCGTTGCGCACTCCGCTCTACCTAGCTCGTAGACACGTAACTCACGGATTTCACGTCTTTTTTCGTTCCATTGCCGAATGGTTTCTTGACGATTTTTGCCCCTTCCCATCTCACTGAATAAGAAACGGTCAACGGTGTGATTAAAGGCTTGAAGATCCATTTGCTCTTGGTAAACGACACCCATGTATTCGAACGCAATGCCTTTTTCTTTGTTGCTGCCAACCACAGTAAACCGTTGTAACGTATCGAGTGCCGACTCAAGCTCGCAATTGACAATCTTAGATTCAGCCTCAAACAGCGCACCGTGAACACCATAGCTTGTGGCGAAAGTACAACCATTCAGCACCAACGCAACACCAAGCACTGTAGCGATTCGTTTCATTGTATGTCCTTTTAATCCTTGAGTTTTCTTCAAGCGGCAATAGTAAATCTAGCAGCAATTTTCACGCCATGTTTGGACGTCCCTCGCCAAAACGTCAAACTAAGTTTTTAATAATTCGCATTCTCGACAATTGAAGAATCCCCTACCCTCGCCCACATTTTCACTATGTCGGTTTATTCACGAACTTAGTTTTTCGACTACAAAAATGAGGGTCCCCAATGAGAGTGGCTGTATTCAGTGCAAAGTCCTACGACGAAATTTCTTTTAATGCCATGAACCCGAAGTTTAACCATGACATCAGCTATTTCGATTTCCGTTTAACCGAGCAAACCGCGGCACTATTACAAGGCTTCGATGCTGTCTGTGCGTTTGTGAATGACGATCTTGATGCCAATGTGCTTAAAGAGCTTTCCAGTCATGGCGTGAAAGTGATAGCCATGCGCTGTGCAGGTTACGACAAACTGGATGTTGAAGCGGCTAAGGCACTAAACATTCAAGTGATGCGTGTTCCTGCCTACTCACCAGAATCAATCGCAGAACACACCGTCGGTTTGATGCTGAGTCTTAACCGCCATATTCACCGCGCGTACCAACGCACACGCGATGCGAATTTTAATCTTGAAGGCTTAACCGGATTTAACTTCCACAACCGAACCGCTGGCATTATTGGCACCGGTCGAATTGGGATTGCGACGCTTCGCATCTTGAAAGGGTTGGGAATGAACTTGCTGGTTCACGATCCGTATGAAAACCCAGAGGCAGTTGCTTTGGGTGCGAAATACGTCTCTTTGGATGAACTCTACGCACAGTCTCACGTTATTTCCCTACACTGCCCGCTGATGAAAGAGAACTACCACATGCTGAACGCAGAAGCCTTCGGCAAAATGCGTGATGGTGTGATGATCATAAACACCAGCCGTGGTGGTTTACTCGATTCCCAAGATGCGATTGAAGCGTTAAAAAGTCGCCGCATCGGGGCACTGGGTATCGACGTGTATGAACACGAGCAAGACTTGTTCTTCGAGGACAAATCAAACGATGTGATTCAAGACGATGTGTTCCGCAGACTGTCCGCTTGCCACAACGTGCTCTTCACCGGTCACCAAGCTTTCTTGACCGAAGAAGCACTTGGGAACATTGCAGAAACCACGCTCACTAACCTTCAGGCGTTTGAACGCGGTGAAAAGTCAGGCAATGAAGTGTTCTAAGCCGTTAAAGTGAACAATTTGGTGTAGTTTCATGTTTTTTTCAAAGTGCGTCTTGATTGGTTCTAGACTACAATGACGCGCTTTTTACTTATTACAGGTCAAGATTATGAACGACACTACTTCGCAACCAGCTCTGCCAGATCGTCTGTCTGGTAACCCACGCAGCCCACACCACGTTGCTGAGTGTTTCCAATACGACATCGGTATCATGTTCAACGGCAAAGAGCGTTTTGACGTTGAAGAGTACTGCCTGAGCGAAGGTTGGATCAAAATCCCTTCACCTAAAGCTCTAGACCGTCGCGGTCAGCCTCTTCTGATCACTCTGAAAGGCAAAGTTGAAGCTTTCTACAAATAAGCTTTAAACGCTTTTGTAAGTAGAAAATAGAAAAAAGGCAGAAAGTGATACTTTCTGCCTTTTTTAATGTTTTTTTCAGGTTGTTAATGCAACAACCGCTGACGTTATCTAGGGTCTTTTACCCAGTTTCACTGAGCCGTTTTGTTCAAACATGGCAGTTTCTTTCTTCTTCTTGCCAATCAACAAAGGCTTATCATCGTAAAACAGGAAGTTTTTCCAGTACTTCTTGAACACACCCCAGCGTGTTTCAATCACATTGCTTTTGTCATAGCAAAAGTAGACGACGCTGTTATCTTCCCAAGGAAAATGCGCCACGATCTCTTCAGGTAAATCACCTTCTTCATCCCACGCATTCTGCCAGTTTACGTCGCTTTCCCACACGTCTTTCGCGATAACCCAGTCGCCTTTACCAAAGTGATCTGGCGTTGGGCTTTGGTTGCTGATGAAATCACGCCACAACTGCGCACCACGTGCCTCAGCCATTGGTTTGATTTCTTCATAGTCTTCTTCTGAAACAGGCATGGATTGGTGGGTGAAAATCCACTTACGCTTGTAATCTTCCAGGGAAATGTAATTCATAATTCTCTCAAAGCTCGCGGATACGCTTATTTACCCGCGAACATATAGCCTTCACCATGAACAGTCACGAACAACTGCGGTTTCTTAGGCTCAACTTCAATTTTGTTTCTTAATCGGCGAACCAGTACATCAACGGTTCGGTCATTGGGTGCATCGACACGATGACTGATTAAATTCAGAATACGCTCACGACTCATAACCCTGTTCGGGTTTGCCGTAAATGCAACGAGCATTTCGTACTCAGCTTTGGTGAGCTTCACTGTCTCGTGTCCTTTGCTCAAAGCACGGCGATTGATGTCGAACGTCCAACCGTTGAAGCTGACAATATTATCATCTTCTCGACCCGAAGACGCTACTTGGTTTGGGGCTTTTTGCGCACGAGAAATGCGCCACAGCAAGTTCTTTACGCGAACTTGTAGCTCTCTGAGTTCAAACGGTTTAGTGACGTAGTCGTCAGCCCCCATTTCCAAACCAACAATGCGATCAATGCTGTCGGTCCGGGCGGTGACCAAAATAATGCCTACGTCAGACTTCCCGCGAAGTTCTCTGGTCAAACTTAAACCATCTTCACCGGGTAAGTTCACATCCAGCAGCACAAGGTCGACGTGTTGCTGGTTTATTATCTGATGCATTTCCTTGCCATCAGCAGCCTGGCTAACGCTATATCCTTGATTTTCAAAGTAACCACTAACCATTGTCCGGGTGACTACTTCGTCTTCTACAACCAGTATGTGATGAGTCACTGAAAACCTGTTCATAAATCGTCATGAGGAGCGCACTGTACCAGCAAAATTACCCGCAAACTTGATTTATCTCATGGTTTTTGCACTTTTCTATCCGTTAGATAAATCACAATTTTTAATGCTCAACACTATTTTTTTGCGAGTTATACACCAAATTGTGCTTTTTTGGCACATTTAGAAGCACATATTACCCACATTACGAAGCAAAACACCCACCCGTTCACATTCTATTCATATTTTCAAATTAGCCATTCACTTTCATTGCTAACCATATTCACATCCAATCGCTAACATGCGCGACTCGAAATAACGCATCAAAAACATGTAGCTATAGTGCGCTGGCTTGCTTTCCAACTTCGAGACGGGGATTGGGCCCAACACTAACTACAAACACATTTTATGGGTGTATCCATTTTTATGAAAAAGCTATTGCAAAAGCTGATGAAGCCAAGCGCAAAGTACCCAATCCTTGCGCTGGTTCTGGTCGGTGCTGTTATTGCGGTCGCCGGCGTGATCTCAATGAACAAAGCCTTCGAAGTTTTCTCTTCCACTGAGTTCTGTACTTCATGTCACACCATGCAGCAGAACTACGAGGAATATAAGCAATCTATCCACTACAGCAATGCGAAAGGTATTCGTGCTGAGTGTGTTGACTGTCACCAGCCAAAAGATTTCGCTGGCAAAGTGTGGCGTAAGATGGGTGCAGTAACTGACCTTTACCACCACTTCATCACTGGCAAGATCGATACCCCAGAAAAGTTTGAGGAACACCGGCTCGAACTCGCCCAGAAAGTCTGGGACCGTATGGCTGACGAGAACTACAAAACCTGTACGACCTGTCACTCATACGACGCAATGGATCACAGCAAGCAATCTGTTCAAGCAATGAAAGAGATGATCCCTGCTGCGAAAGAAAACATGGCGTGTATTGAATGTCACAAAGGTATCGCGCACGAACTGCCAAACATGGCAGGTGGCTTCCGTAAGACATTCGAAACGCTGAGCGCGACCGCAGTTGCTCCTGCTGGTGCGAAGAAGCTGTACTCGCTGGAAGAGAAGAGCCTGTTCGCTGCTGCTGATGCAAATGGCAAAGTTGAAGGCCAACTGCTGCCAGCTTCAGAAGTTGAAGTGATTGGCGAAGAAGGCGACATGCTGAAAGTTCGCGTTCAAGGCTGGATCGAAACAAACGGTAAAGGCCGCGTAATGACTGAGTACATGGGTAAACGTGTATTCAAGGCAACAGTACGTGGTGATGTTAAAGCAACTGAAACCGTTATCTCTGAAGAAGTAGACCCAGCAACCAACATCGCTTGGAAACAAGTAGCCGTTGAAGCATACGTCACCAAAGACGGCATGCTGGACAGCATTCAGCCTGTATGGGATTACGCATCAGAAATGTACGCGTCTTCTTGTAACTCGTGTCACGCAGCACCGGCTCCTGGCCACTTCACTGCGAACGGCTGGATCTCAAGCTTGAAAGCGATGAGTGCATATTACCGCCTGAGCAAGACTGAAGAGCGCACCCTGCTGAAGTATCTGCAGAACCACGGTAGCGACACTGGCGGTGCAGGTCACCACTAATAACGAATTAAAGCGGCAGGCGCATTAGCGCCTGTCTTATCGACTTTAAATTAATAAGGATTCCTACATGGCGACTGAAAAACAACAAGGCATTACCCGCCGTCGTTTTCTATCTGGCATGTTGACCGCCAGTGCTGGTGCCGTTATCGGCAGCAGCCTTCTGGCGCCTCGCAAGGCTATGGCCGCGACTGATGCGAAAAGCACTTTCTCTGGCGAAGTAATTCACGGTTCACACTGGGGTGCATTCCGCGCGAAAGTTGAGAACGGCATCTGGATCGATACCGTTGCGTTCGAAAACGACCCTCACCCAACTTCAATGTTGAACGGTGTTCGCGAAGTGGTTTACAACCCATCTCGTGTTAAATACCCAATGGTTCGTCTGGACTGGCTGAAGCACGGCTGGAAATCTGACACATCTCAACGTGGTGATAACCGCTTTGTACGTGTGCCATGGTCACAAGCACTGGACTTCTTCCACCACGAGCTTGAACGTGTTCAAACCACTTACGGCCCAAGTGCGCTGTACGCAGGTCACTCTGGCTGGCAGTCATGTGGTAAGTTGAACACCGCTGGTACCATCATGCAGCGCGCGATCAGCCTGCACGGTACTTACCTAGCGAAGATCGGTGACTACTCAACCGGTTCTGCGCAGGTTGTTCTGCCTTACGTTGCTGGTGCAATGGAAGTTTACGAACAGCAAACGTCTTGGCCTCTGGTTCTGGAAAACGCGAAAAACATCGTTATCTGGGGTTCAGACCCAATCAAAAACCTGCAAGTTGGCTGGCTGATCCCTGATCACAGCGTTTACGGTTACTACCAACAACTGGCAGATAAAGTGAAAGCTGGTGAAATCAACGTTATCCACGTTGACCCAGTGAAGAACGAATCTTACAAGTTCTTCGGCGGCGAGCAGGTTCCAGTGAACCCGCAAACTGACGTTCCATTGATGCTGGCGATTGCTCACACTCTGTACACTGAAAAGCTGTACGACGAGCAATTCCTGGCTGATTACACCACTGGTTTCGACCAATTCGTTCCTTACCTGACCGGTGAGAAAGACGGCGTTGAGAAGACACCAGAGTGGGCAGCGAAGATCTGTGGTATCCCTGCAGACCAAATCCGCGAACTGGCACGTACCATGGCAAGTGGCCGTACTCAGATCATCGCGGGCTGGTGTTTGCAGCGTATGCAGCACGGCGAACAGTACGCATGGATGATCGTTGTTCTGGCAGCAATGCTGGGTCAAATCGGTCTACCAGGTGGCGGCTTCGGTTTCGGTTGGCACTACAACGACGCAGGTACTATCACCTCTGCGGGTCCACTGATGTCTGGTTTCAGCTCAGTGACTGGCGTTGAGCCAATTCACCAAGGTAGCTACAACGGTTACTCGACCTACATTCCAGTAGCGCGTTTCGTTGACTGTATCGAAAACCCAGGTCAAACCATCCAGTTCAATGGTCACAAGGTGAAGTTCCCACACATGAAGATGGCTATCTTCTGTGGTAACAACCCATTCCACCACCACCAAGATCGTAACCGTATGATCAATGCGTGGCAGAAACTGGAAACCGTTGTTGTTGTTGATCACCAGTGGACAGCAAGCTGCCGCTTCGCAGACATCGTTCTGCCAGCGACGACCACTTACGAGCGTAACGACATCGAGCAGTTCGGTAACCACTCGAACAAAGGTATCATCGCGATGAAACAAATCGTTGAGCCTATGTTCGAATCGAAAGATGACTTCGATATCTTCCGTGAACTGTGCACCCGTTACGACCGCGAAGAAGCGTTCACTGGCGGTAAGACTAAGATGGAGTGGATCGAAGAGATCTACAACGGTGCGCGTCTGCAAGGCCGTGGTATCGGTGTTCGTATGCCTAACTTCATCAAGTTCTGGGAAGAAGAGCAATTTATCCCGTTCCCAGAAGGTTCAGAGTGGGTACGTCACGCAGCATTCCGTAAAGAACCGGATCTGGAGCCACTGGGCACAGCAACTGGTTTGATCGAGATTTACTGTAAGACTATCGCTGACATGGGTTACGACGACTGTCAGGGCCACCCAATGTGGTTCGAAAAAGTTGAACGTAGCCACGGCGGTCCTAAGTCGAACAAGTTCCCGATCCACCTGCAGAGCTGTCACCCGAACCACCGTCTGCACTCGCAGCTGTGTTCGTCTGACGACCACCGCGGTACCTATGCAGTTGCTGGTCGCGAGCCTTGTTACATCAGCACTGAAGATGCGAAAGCACGTGGTATCGTGTCTGGCGACATCGTTCGTGTATTCAACGACCGTGGCCAAGTACTTGCAGGTGCTGTTGTTACTGACGACTACATGTCAGGCGTATGTCGTATCCACGAAGGTGCATGGTATGCGCCTCTGGAAGGCGGCAAGTCAGGTACTCTATGTACTTACGGCGACCCGAACGTTCTGACTGTTGATATCGGTACATCGAAACTGGCTCAAGCAACGTCTGCACACACTGCACTGGTTGAAATTGAGAAATACACTGGCAAAGTTCCAGCAGTAACTGGTTTCAGCGGCCCAATCGCAGTTGACGATGTAAACCCACTGTTCCCAGCGATGGATATCGCATAAGAGACAGTGATGAGAAAAAGGGCAGCTTAGCTGCCCTTTTTTACTCCAACTTCTATACACTTATAGAATCTATACCCAAGCCCACATAAGACGAATACGGTTTGGGTATACACTCTAACGCATCTCGAAAAACGGAATGATAATGCAAGAATTTATTGCCATTAACGAACAACGCGCCGAGTTCTACTGGTGGATGTCTTCACTGTTTGCAACCGAATTGACCCAGCAAGACTTGGACAATTATCACGGCGGTGACATGGACAACTACTATTCTGTGTTGGCCATGACCGAAGAACTGAAAGCACCTATTGCTGAGTTCCGCGACGCATTGAGCAAACTGAAGCTGCGCGAAGACGCTCAGCTTGAATTGTCCGCCGACTTTTGCGGTTTGTTCCTGAGCACGCCAAAGAGCGGTGCCCTGCCGTATGCCTCTATGTATATCGGTACAACTGGCCTTCTGAATGATAAGCCTGCGCAAGAGATGGCAGCGTGGATGAACCAATACGGTATCGCGCAACGCAAAGACTTCAACGAACCGTTTGACCACCTGGCAGTGCAACTCGACTTTATGGGCAACCTTGTCATTCTTGCGAATAAAGAAGAGAGCGAAGAGAAACAAGAAGCAATGATGCAAGAGCAACTTCGTTTCCTCGACACTATGCTGGTGCCTTGGTTGGGCCATTTCCAAAAGTCAGTGAATGATTTCGACCGTTTTGGTTTCTATAAAGCGGCGGCAAACCTACTGGCTGCATTTGTCGCTTTAGATGTCGCGTTTTTGAAAGGCGAATAAACGAAAAACTGGCAGAGTAAAAAGCCGGCTGAGTCCGGCTTTTTTTATTGGCGCGCAAACACATACAGAGATTGGGTGTATGTTTTAAAAATCTCTAAGGGTGGTAAAGAATGTGTTGCTGCCTATTAAGGTTGACACGCATCAAGCTTATTTACGTCGTAACAATAGAATAATTGCGACACTGCCAAACACCCAGTAAACTGTGAACGCAAGCGTTTGGCATTGAGAATTTGGTGCAATGTTGCATAAGCACTTTTAAACGTTTCGCCGTGCATAAATCATGCAATTAAAGACAGACATATCGCTCGGCGATATGCACATAGGCAAAGCACTCGATACTTTGCATCATTTGAATTTAGTACGCCGCTTCTTAATAGCGGCGTAAACATGTGAGCAGCTCCGAAGCGGGCTGCCGATGAAAACGATAAGAAGATTACAATGGCAACAATTAAAGACGTCGCTCGACTCGCCGGTGTATCTACAACCACAGTTTCCCACGTGATCAATAAGACACGTTTTGTGGCAGAAAACACGACGAAAAAAGTATGGGCTGCAGTCGACGATCTGAACTACGCACCAAGTGCGGTTGCGCGAAGCCTAAAGTGCAACTCTACCCGCACCATTGGTATGCTGGTGACCAAATCGACGAACCCATTTTTCGCTGAAGTCGTACATGGCGTCGAAGAATATTGCTATAACGAAGGCTACACGCTCATTCTGTGTAACACCGAAGGTAACATCGCTAAACAACGCGATTATCTGCGTATGCTTGCTGAAAAGCGCGTAGACGGTGTTCTGGTGATGTGTTCAGACATCAGTGAAGAACTGTTGGCACTGCTTGAAAAGAAACAAGACCTGCCAATGGTTGTGATGAACTGGGGCACCGAGCATGTAAACACCGACTGTATCCAAGACAATGCAGAGCTTGGTGGTTACCTAGCAACTAAATACCTGATTGATTGCGGCCACAAAGACATCGCATGTATTTCTGGCCAATTGGACCGCCTTACGTGCCAAACACGTTTGAGTGGTTTCAGAAAGGCACTCGCAGAAGCGGGTCTTGAAGAAAGACCAGAGTGGATTGTCGAAGCTGACTTCGAGTGTGACACAGCAGTTGTTGCGGCGAAGAAGCTGATTGAACAAGAAAAACGCCCTACTGCGGTTTTCTGTTTTAACGACATCATGGCATTGGCTGCGATCAGTACATTCCGCCAGGCTGGACTGGATGTGCCAAACGATATCTCTGTGATCGGTTACGACAACATCGATTTAGCTGCGTTCTTCTCGCCACCGCTGACCACGATTCACACGCCAAAGAATCGCTTGGGTAAAACCGCTATCAAGCTTTTACTGGAGCGTTTGGTGAATAAAGAAAGCGAGCAGCAGACGTTTGAAATGCAACCAGAGTTGGTTGTTCGCAGTTCAGTAAAAGACCTGAACGCATAATCCTCTTAGTGCCTATTCAGTGCACACAAGAAACCCGAGTCTCTGACTCGGGTTTTTTATTTAATGTTCGTTCCAAAAGCGTCGCATTATCAAATGAGCTATAACGAATATAAAATGCCTAATATTTTAGGCTCGCATGCCATATTTCTATCCTTTGCCAAAATCGCTCGAAACCCCGCCATTACAGTGATTAGCCTCGAATATTTAAGATTCAACCAAATCATTTCCTGAACCAAGATCACACTTTAGGTGGCCAGTATTAACGACAAATTTACTAAATTGGGTTAAGCTATTTAAGTCAAGAAAAAGGCAAACCATCGCGAAAGCATGGGACGCAAAGCTTCCGGCCTTCACACCTCAATCTTTGTTGCGGTGTTGGTAGCGGAGTTACCGATGACGTTAGCATCTCCTCTCCAGAAAACTTCTGGTTAAAGACAATTCACAGAATTTGTCCCGCTACGTTAATCCCCTTGACCAATAGTCTTACAACGTTATGTTTGAGAATGAGTCATATGGATAAACCAACTCTAAAAAACACACTTAAGTTTTTTGAATCTTTAGGAAAAATCAAATCACGTTCAATGTTTGGTGGTTTCGGCATCTTTTGCAACGACACCATGTTTGGACTCGTTGTACATGACCAGCTTCACCTTAGAGCCGGCCAACAAAATGAAGTCGAATTTATTAAACTTCAAATGCAGCCATACGAGTACAAAAAACGTGGTTTCCCCGTTGTTACAAAGTACTACGCTATTCCAGAAATGTGGTGGGAACAGCCAGAGGTCCTGATGGCACATGCAGTCAAAGCTCTGGACATTGCACGTGAAGACCAACATGAAAAGAAGACTGCCGTCCCAGCTCGTATAAAAGACCTGCCTAACTTAAGGCTGGCAACCGAACGCATGCTGAAAAAAGCGGGTATAGGGTCAGTTCAAGAGCTGCAAGACACTGGCTCTGTAGGCGCATTCCAAGCACTTCAACGTTCACACAATGACGCGGTTAGCCTTGAAATGCTTTGGGCACTAGAAGGTGCTATCGAAGGCAAGCACTGGTCCGTTATCACGCCAGCTCGCAGAGACGAACTACTCCAACATCTCGATCAATAACGCTTTTTTCTCTGCGCGGAACTATCGCTCTCAGTTCAACTCTAAGTATAGAGCTGAGAGCGTTAAATCACTCTCACGTCACCCTCATTCGCACTGCATACTGTAACTTTTATAATTTACAGTAATAGCACCCTGTTTTGTCCTTTCTTTGCTTCCTAAATGGAAAGTACTACCATGTTCCATCGCTGTGATAGCAAGCATCCGCAATAGATAATTTAAGAAAAATCCCTTTAATAAACCAATCGACATAACAACATTCAAAAATCACCCCAAAGACACCTTTTGTGACATGCGTCACACATATGAGACTATATGTGCCTCGTTGATTATCAGTTCAACGCATTCTGGACTATGTGAAAAGAGAGAGAGTTGAATGGCAACAATAAGATGCATTACAACAAACCGTTTCCAGACCAAATTGACAGGATCTTTCGAGACCACTTTAGTAAGTGGCCGCGAAGATTTAAGTGGACGGTGTTCTGCTGCTTCTTCATGCCGTTGTCATTTTACTTTGCACTTGTCCAAGGCACCTTTGCACCCTCTTTTCTCAGCATTTTGGTCATGTTCTTCTTTTCCATAAATGCCATGGTTGTTTTTTGGGGCTTGAGACTTAACAGCTTCGCCCGACGCTACTGGCATCGAAACTATCACATCGCAGGCACCACTACCCTCGCCCTTGTCCCCCTTTCCTTACTGGCATTTCAATACTCTGTGTACTGTTTATAGCCGTTGCTATTTCACGAATTACTCAAATAACTAAATCAATTAAAACAGATAGATACCGCACATCTATTGATAGTCAGTGCAAACTGATTCGAAATTTTTGATGAAGTGTGTAATTTATTTCTCTACGCCACGGTCATATCCACCAAGCAAGAACGGAAACGCGCGCACCTCCACCCTTTGCTTAAGCTCATAATCTTCATGAGTCACAATATTGGCAACAAATTCACTTAACTCACTGGATTGTTAACAAAAATACTTATGACAAACGTATGTTTTGCCATAGTTATTCTGTGAATAGTCGCTTATCTTCACGTGAATGGATTGCCCGAGTGCTCCAACGCAACTTGGCTTTTTAGTAAGGACAAAAGATGAATAAACAAAAGCTAGCCATCATCGTCGTTATCGCTGCGATTTTCGTCACTTGGTTTGCTTTCGATCTCGGTGCGCTGTTTACGCTGGAAAATGCAAAAGCGCAGCATGAAGCGTTGAAAGACTCCATCGCCAGTAATTTTGTCAGCGCAAGCATCATCTACTTTGTTGTGTATGTGGCAATGACCGCCTTGTCTTTACCCGGTGCTGCTATTGCAACCCTTCTGGGTGCCGCTTTATTCGGCTTTTGGTGGGCGTTGCTTCTGGTCTCTTTCGCGAGCTCCATCGGTGCCACGCTTGCGTTTTTGGTAAGCCGCTTTCTTCTCAAAGACAGTGTTCAAAGTAAATTTGGTAACAAGCTGGCGACGATTAACCAAGGTGTCGAAAAGGACGGTCCTTTTTACTTGTTAACACTGCGCCTCATTCCTGTGTTCCCGTTTTTCCTGATTAACTTGCTGATGGCTTAACGCCAATCCGCACCGCTACGTTTTATATTGTTAGCCAAATTGGCATGCTCCCGGGTACTGCTGTGTACATCAATGCCGGTACCCAACTGGCTCAAATTGATTCATTGAGCGGTATTGTCTCTCCGGGCGTGCTTTTATCTCTGGTTTTACTGGGCGTGTTCCCAATCATTGCGAAGGTAGTTATGAATTTTCTTCAGAAACGTCGTGTCTATGCAAAATGGCAGAAACCTAATTCATTTGACCGAAACCTGATCGCGATTGGAGCAGGTGCAGGTGGTCTTGTTACGACGTATATCGGTGCTGCCGTTAAAGCGAAAGTTACCCTCATCGAAAAGCACAAAATGGGTGGCGATTGTTTGAATACAGGCTGTGTTCCTTCAAAAGCCCTAATCCGTGCAGGTCACGCAGTCCACGAAATTAAACGCTCCCAAGAATTTGGTGTTACTGCGGGTGAGCCATCGGTCGACTTTAAGCAAGTTATGGGCCGCGTACACAAGGTTATCGCCAATATCGAGCCGCATGATTCTGTCGAGCGTTACACCAAACTAGGTGTTGAGTGTATTGAAGGCGAAGCAAAATCCTTTCTCCGTGGGAAGTTGAGGTCAATGGTCAACGCTTAACAACCCGCAATATCGTTATCGCAACGGGCGCGCGTCCACTTGTTCCAGGCATTCCTGGTCTCCAAGAAGTCAGCTACCTCACGTCTGACAATGTATGGGAATTGGAAGATCAACCGAAGAAACTTCTGGTACTGGGCGGCGGACCTATTGGCAGTGAGCTTGCACAGAGCTTTGCGAGATTGGGGACTGACGTCACGCTGGTCGAGATGGCAGACCAACTGTTGATCCGTGAAGATGCTGACGCCGCCGAATTGGTCGTTAAAGGTCTCAAGGAAGATGGCGTAAACATCTTGTTAGGCCATAAAGCCACACGCTTTGAGAAAGACGGCGACGTGCAACGCGCTTACCTCGAACACAATGGTGAAGAAGTGGTGGTTGAGTTTGACCATGTCATGCTGGCATTAGGTCGTGTTGCAAATACGAAAGGCTTTGGCCTTGAGGATATCGGCGTAGAGCTCACAGAACGTGGCACCGTGAAGGTAAACGAATACCTTCAATCAAACTATCCGAACATCTTTGCCGTTGGTGATGTTGCAGGGCCTTTCCAACTGACCCATGCAGCGGGTCACCAAGCTTGGTATGCTGCCGTGAACGCATTGTTTGGCGACTTTAAGAAGTTCAAAGCTGACCACTCTGTTATGCCTGCTGCGACCTACACAGCCCCAGAAGTGGCGCGTGTCGGTATCAACGAGAAAGAAGCGATTGCACAAGGCATTGAGTATGAAGTTGCGCATTACGGTATAGACGATCTCGATCGTGCCATTGCGGATGGTGAAGATCATGGTTTCATCAAGGTGATCACACCGAAAGGGAAAGACAAGATCCTTGGTGCCACCATTGTCGGCTCTCATGCTGGCGACTTGCTCGCAGAATTCACCCTCGCCATGCGTCATGGTCTTGGATTGAACAAAATTCTTGGTACGGTTCATCCTTACCCAACCATGAGCGAAGCAACAAAATACACGGCGGGCGTTTGGAAACAAAACAACGCCCCCCAGGGTTTGCTGGCATGGGTAGAGAAATTCCATGCATGGATGCGTAACGAACCAAAAAACAATGGCTCACAGACAATGATTAAGGAAGATTAATCACCATGAACTACAAATCAATCGTGACCGCTTGCGCGCTGGCTTTCAGCGCGACAAGCGTCGCTGCTGACCTGTCGAACTGGGAAGAAATCAAAAAAGACGCCAACGGACAAACTGTTTACTTCAATGCTTGGGGTGGCAGTCAGGAAATCAACGCTTACCTACGTTGGGCTGGCGATGAATTGAAAGAACGTTACGGCGTCACACTTCAACACGTCAAAGTCTCAGACATTGCAGAAACCGTGAACCGTTTGGTTGCTGAGAAAGCGGCAGGTAAGAACGAAGGCGGCAGCGTCGATATGGTTTGGATCAACGGTGAAAACTTTAAATCGATGAAATCAAACGGCCTTCTTTTCGGGCCTTTTGTTGAAAACTTACCAAGTTGGTCAATTGTTGATAAGTCGCTGCCCGTTACAGAAGACTTCACCGAGCCAACAAACGGGCTAGAAGCACCTTGGGGCGTTGGCCAATTGGTGTTTATCCACGATGAAAAAACACTGGCCAACCCACCAGCATCCTTCACGGAATTACTGAGTTTGGCAAAAGCCTTTCCAGGCAAGACCACCTACCCTAAGCCGCCTGCGTTCCACGGTACCAGCTTCTTAAAAGCCGCATTGTTGGAATTGGCCAATGATTCTGCCCCGCTTTACAAGCCAGTCGATGAAGCACAGTTTGCAGAGATTACCGCACCGCTTTGGGCATATTTAGATGAGCTCCACGGCGTTGCTTGGCGCGGTGGTAAGCAGTTCCCTGCAGGCAGTGCCGAAACCATGCAATTGCTGGATGACGGCGAGCTGCTATTGGCGATCACCTTTAATCCAAATGCCGCAGAAACTGCGGTGAAAAACGGCACATTGGCACCAACGGCAAAAGCGTTCGCATTTGATAAAGGAGCACTCTCTAACATTCACTTCATGGGGATCCCTTGGAACGCTAACGCGAAAGAAGGCGCACTGGTGACTATCAACTTCCTAATGAGTGAAGAAGCACAGGCACGTAAAGCAGACAGCGATGTCTGGGGAGACCCTGCTGTGGTCAAACTGACCAGTGTGGGTGGAAAGCCATTGTTCAAATCCCAACCTGAACCACATCCAAGCTGGCAAGTTGCATTAGAACAAGCATGGCTGGAGCGATATGGTCAATAACTCGCGCCAGAAGTTTTCGGCGTTGTTTGAGAGGTAAACATGTTACGTCTGCTGTATATCCTGACGCTGACCGTGTGTTGTTTACCTCTTATTCCAGGGCTTGGAGGCGTGTTACTTTCCGCAGTTAGCTACCTCCCAGTCCTTGGACTCGATGAGCCCAATATTGCTGGTTGGCAAGCCATGATGGCTTGGCCTGGCACAGTGGTTTCTCTGAAAATTACCCTCTACACGGGTATTTCCGCTTCCATTCTCGCCGTCTTATTTACCTTTTTGATCCTTCAGGCTTGCTGGGGAACGAAACGATGGCAACGGATTGAAAAATGGCTATCGCCGTTGCTTGCCATGCCTCACGTTGCATTTGCTATCGGATTTGCCTTTACCTTTGCGCCTTCTGGTTGGCTATTTCGCCTAGCAGCACTCTTTTCGGGCGAGACTGAGCCTTATCACTGGTCACTGGTTCAAGACCAATATGGCATTGGCTTTATCATTGCGCTGGCAATCAAAGAGACACCCTTTCTCCTTCTGATGAGCTTATCTGTGTTAAAGCAAATGCAGGTCGATAAGCTTTTGACCGTCTCTCAAAGCCTCGGCTACAACCGAGGAGCAGCATGGTTCAAAGTGGTGTTTCCTCAGTGGTTGCCAAAAATGCGCTTCCCGATTTATGCCGTTTTGGCTTACGGCTTATCCGTTGTCGATGTCGCAATGATCATTGGCCCTACATCACCGACCACGTTCGCCGTGTTGGTTTGGCATTGGTTTAACGACCCAGATCTTCAACTATTACCGCGAGCGGCAGCAGGTGCCATATCCTTGTTCTTGCTTTGCTTTGGTGTCTTGCTGATTTATCGCGGATTTGAGCATGTTATTGTCCGCTTTTGGCAGAACTGGCAGTTTAGCGGCAGCAAACATATCTCCTTGCCCGGTAAACAGCTTTTCAACGTTATCGCGCTGGTACCGTTTTTGATGATTCCGGTCCTGTTAATTTGGTCTTTCGCGTTACGCTGGCGGTTTCCCGACATTTGGCCGACAAGGCTCAGTACACGCTTTTGGGAACAAGAAAGCAGCCACCTTGTAGAGCTTGCAATTAACAGCTTGATACTGGGGCTTGTCTCCGCCTCCGTGGCACTCATTTTTGCTATTGGCTGTTTGGAGTACCGAGATAAATACCACAAGTCCGTTCCCCAACTGGTTATTGCCATTCCTATGCTTATTCCCCAACTATCCATTTTGTTTGGGATACAAGTGGCTATCTACATGTTGCCGGGCCAATGGCACGTACCGGCGACCATTTGGGCCCATATTCTTTTTGCTTTTCCGTATGTCTATCTAGCTCTGGATGGCCCATGGAAATCGTTCGACCAACGGCTGACACAAACGGCGAGAAGCTTGGGGCAAAGTCCCTTCAAAGCTTGGTGCGCGGTCAAACTGCCGAATGTGCTTCCCGCCATTTTGCTCGCATGGGCAGTCGGCCTCAGCGTGAGCTTCGCACAATACTTGCCAACACAGCTCCTTGGTGCGGGTCGCATTACCACACTCACAACGGAAGCGGTTAGCTTGGCAAGTGGTCAAGACAGAAGGATCAGTGCCGTTTATGGACTTATCCAAGCCTTCTTACCTTTGGTCTTTTTTGCCATCGCGTTGACAGCAAGTCGATTGGCTGATCCCAAGCGTCGACTCGCCAAACAAACAGAACAAAGAGAGATAAACAATGAGTTTGTCCGTACAAAACCTCACTATTAAAACGCCGCAACTGACTCTGTTAGATGACATGAGCTTTGTGGTTGAAAATGGTGACGTACTCTCCATCATGGGTCCAAGCGGTTGTGGAAAGTCCACGTTGCTTTCGGCCATCGCTGGCCATTTGTCTCCTGAGTTTGAGTGCCATGGTGATATCAGCGTTAACGAGGCCAGCATTCTTGCTTTGCCAGCCGAAAAGCGCACGGTAGGCATACTTTTTCAAGATGACTTGCTCTTCCCTCACCTCAATGTTTGGCAAAATTTGGCATTTGGTCTGCCAGACACCATGACAGCAGCAGAGAAGAAAGCGCGGGCTCTTGCGACACTTCAGGAAATCGAGCTCTCGGATATTGCTTTCAAAGCCCCCGACCAAATCTCTGGCGGTCAAAGAGCGCGTGTTAGCTTGATGCGTACACTGCTTTCTCACCCAAAAGTTATCCTGCTCGATGAGCCGTTCAGTAAACTCGATAAACCACTTCGTAAAGCATTCCGTGCGTTTGTTTTCAAACAAATCAAAGCGAGAAACATCGCCGCCGTAATGGTGACACATGATGACAGCGATGTGCCTATGGAAAGCACCTTGTTGAACTGGCCAGTTTACGAGCAAGAAAGCACAAGTAACGCCATTAAACCGGAGCAGAAGCATGCTTGATCGTTACTCGATTGAAGTCATTCGTTGGCCACTCAAGCAAGCGGCTAAACTTCCCGACAAAATGGGCTTAACTGCCAATCAAGTCACCCTGTCTGGATTTGTGCTCGGCCTTTTTGCATTACCTGCGATTGCTTACGAACACTACTGGTTAGGACTGTTGTTTATCGTTTTCAATCGGATTTTTGATGGATTAGACGGTGCCTTGGCGAGGCGACAAGGCATCACAGATGCGGGCGGTTTTCTCGATATCACCCTCGACTTTCTGTTCTATTCCATGATCCCGTTTGCTTTTGCATTGGCAAACCCAGAGCAGAACGCCGTCGCGGCTACCTTTTTGGTATTCTCCTTCATGGGGACGGGTTCTAGCTTCCTTGCTTTTGCCATCATGGCGAGCAAGCGAAACATTGAAAACCCTGTCTACAAGAGCAAATCGCTCTACTACATTGGCGGGTTAACAGAAGGGACGGAGACCATCGCATGTTTCGTTCTTTTCTGTCTCTTACCTCAGCACTTTGCTGAAATCGCGTGGACGTTTGGTGCACTGTGCTGGATAACAACCGCCACCCGTATCTGGGCGGGCTACCAGACGTTGAAAAGCTAAATCTAACCGTCGGTTATCATGCTCAACAACCAGGTTTTAAACTGACTCACATTTGGGTTCTCACTCTTTGCCTTTGGGCTAAGAAGATAGAAGCCCATTTGTGGTTGAATCGTGAGTTTTCTTAACACCCTCAGAGCACCTGAATCAATGTGGTCTTGAATGAGCAACTGGGAAGAGATGCAAAACCCCTCGCCTGCCAACGCCGTATCGATTGCCATACCGGTTTGATTAACTTGCAACAGCGAACCGGTGACAAATGCAGGTTCGCTGTCTGCCAATAACTTCCAGTTAAAATGGCCATCATCGATAAGAGAATGTCCTGCAAAGTTCCATACTTGCGGCAAGCTCGTCCCGCTCTTCACATAGTTAGGGCTATAGACAATCACAAGATCAGACTGCGAAAGCACATTCACGTCTAAACTGCTGTCTTGAGGTTCTGATGATTGGCGTACCGCGATATCGACACCATCACTTTTGAAATTTGCGATGTCGTCCGTCGCGATGATATGAAGTTCGATAGAAGGAAATGCTTTTCTGAACATAGGCAGTTTTGGGATCAGCCATTTGTTTGCAAACGTAGGCGGCACGCTGACTGTTAGCGCTCCCGCCTCACGCTTTATGTCGTTTACCGCTTTGTGCAGCAGTAACAGGGCACTAGAGACATCTTCTTGTAACTGCTTACCTTTGTCGGTTAACGAAACGCCACGGGAATGGCGAATGAAAAGTTGGCAGCTCAGCTCATCTTCCAGTCGCCTTATTCTCTGAGCGACCGCACTGGGTGAAATAAAAAGCTCCTCCGACGCTAACCGGATATTGCGGTGTCTTGCGACAACCTCAAAGACATGCAGAGCATTGACGTTTAGTGAACTCATTGTAAAAACCTGAGAGAAGTTTTTCTTCACACTAGCACAAGAAATTTGCGCTTGTGGTTAGTCCTCTAAGGTTTTACCTTTGCGTCCTACAAATACACCAGATTTCAGTTTATAAGGGTGTGGTATGCCGTCTCTTGCTATGGTCGCGTTCTGGGTGCTTGGACTCGTTTGGGGAAGCAACTTTATCTTCATGAAGTGGTCCTCCGCTTACATCTCTCCAGATCAAGTCGCTTTTCTTCGTGTGCTCTTTGGTTTTATTCCCCTCTTGGCCTTTGCGTTATGGACAGGAAAACTCAGCCGAAACCACCTCAAACATTGGCCGCATTTTGTCGTGATGTCGCTACTGGCTACGGCTTTGTATTACTACGCTTTCGCTGAAGGAACAGCCCTGTTACCTTCCAGCATTGCGGGCATGCTAAGTGCGTCGATCCCATTATTCACCTTTGTCACCGCCGCCATATTTCTGCGCTCTGAACCACTCACACGCTTATCGCTTGCGGGAACGTCGCTGGGATTTATTGGCGTTCTCCTCATCGCGCAGCCTTGGCAAGGCCTGTCAGGTTCAATCAATCTTGCGGGTGTCGGCTATATGATCGCGGGTGCGCTCAGCGTTGGCGTTTCGTTTGTGTATGCGAAAAAATTCGTCTCGACACTGGGTATTCCGCCCGTTGCTTTGGCGACATATCAGATTGGCTTGGCGACAATATTGCTCGGCGTTACAACAGATTGGCATGGCATCACAAACATCACCCATGATACCCGCGCCGCAGCGGCACTTGTCATTGGATTGGGCGTTTGCGGGACAGGTATGGCATATATGATGTATTACTACATCGTTGAGCAGATGGGTGCCATCAAGGCCTCAGGCTCGACTTATATTCCGCCTGTTGTCGCACTGGCGATAGGTGCGATTTTTGTTGGAGAAACTGTCACCACGTTAGACATCATTGCCATGGTTGTCATTTTAAGCGGTGTTTGGATGATTCAACGTGCAAAGCAAAATCTCGCACCGCAGAGCTAACTCAAATGGCGATATAGAGTGAACGGAACGCTTGACCATTAATGTTCAATGCCGTGCCAGAAAGCATGCGACATTTCTTCTGATGCACCGTCAATGACACCTCATTGTCTTCATGGACATACGTGAAAATGAAAGGCTTCTTGTTTATTTGTTCACGAAGAACATAAGCAAAAAGCCTTTCGAAGATACCCTGTCCTCGGCAGTGCTGCGCCACACAAACTGGCCCCCAAAACACAGAAGTATGTTCATTCAAACTCTGCTCCGGTGTCAGCTTAGGAAGTTCAGTAGCAACGTTTGAAAGCGAAGGAGAAAAAGCCCAGAAATCCCAACTGGCACAAACAGCCATCGCTACCACCTCGCCAGATTGCTCCGCGACATACACAGCCTTCTCGCTGTCCATGGCTTTCTCGAGACATTCGGCAGGTAACACAGTGTTTAAGAAACCCTGCTTTTGGCAATCTCCATCGACATTTGAAATATGCGATGCCACTTGAAGAGCAACCAAAGCATCAACGTCCTTTCGCTCAGCCAATCTAAATATCGTCATCATCTTTCTCCTTTTCTCATTACCACATAAAATACACCTTACTTTATAAGGGCATGGAAATTCAACCTACTGCGTGCAAACGGCCGAATCAGTGTCCGGAACAGGCAGAAACACTTTGCTTCTCAAGGCTGATTTACCTTCTTTGGGAGAAAAAGCATTAACCGGAATAAAAGCGTGGAAAACTAGTAGACGCTTTAACCATGCAAAGTGTAAGGTGTTGGAAGGAAAAGAAATAAAACGATACAAAGGACGTTACATGCAACTCACCATCCCTACTGATTACCAACCACTTCTTGGACTTCGCGATACGGAAGTCGCGATAAAAAAACTAAAAGACTACTTTGAATACGCGCTGGCCTACGAGCTTTACCTGACTCGCGTATCTGCACCACTTTTTGTAAAACCAGAAACCGGTCTTAATGACAACTTGAACGGCACCGAACGCCCAGTTGCATTCGATTTGCTGGATGACAATGGTGCGTGCGTTGAAGTCGTGCACTCATTGGCGAAATGGAAACGTATGGCACTTGGTCGCTACGGCTTTGATGTTGATGAAGGTTTATATACCGACATGAACGCGATTCGCCGCGATGAGGAGCTCGACAACATTCACTCTATTTACGTTGACCAGTGGGACTGGGAAAAAGTGCTTGATAAAGGTATGCGTAACGAAGCTTACTTGCACGCAACGGTAGAGAAAATCTATAACGCTTTCCTGAAGACTGAAAACTATATCTATCAGGAATACCCTGTTCTGAAAAAGCGTCTGCCAGAGAAAGTTACCTTTATTACTTCTGAAGAACTCCTACAGAAATACCCGAACTTCACAGGTAAAGAGCGCGAGAACGCAATCTGTAAGGAACACGGTGCCATATTTATTCAGAACATCGGCCACACACTGTCAAACGGCGAACGCCATGACGGCCGTGCTCCAGACTATGATGATTGGAACCTCAACGGCGACTTATTGTTCTGGAACCCTGTGTTAGACAGTGCGTTAGAGCTGTCATCTATGGGGATTCGTGTGTGTGAAGATAGCCTTCAAGCTCAGTTGAATATCGCAGGTTGTGAAGACCGCGCTTCTCTTCCTTTCCACCGCGGCGTTCTGGAAAAAACACTGCCATACACCATTGGTGGTGGTATCGGCCAATCACGCATTTGTATGTTCTTCCTACAAAAAGCGCACATTGGCGAAGTCCAATCTTCCATCTGGCCTGACGAAATGATTGAAGAGTGCGAACGCCACCAGATCGTTCTTCTTTGATCTACATACCAGCTATGATGTTCTTTTTACCGTAACAGTGTGGTCATCGATATGATGACCACATAACACTTCCATCCCCTTCCTTTCACATCACAGCAGCACCATAACGAAAACCACCTGCTTTAGTAACGCCAGCATAAAATTAGAGTTGCATCACTACATGGCTAGTTGCAGTCATCAGACCAGTATTTACCAGACTTATCTGGCAAATACTGGAATGGGCGCCGCACTTTTGAAAGCACATACGAAAATAATAGATTTTTAACTTGAATGAAGGTACCCAGATACGTTCAAATTCACCCATAGAAAAGAGGGATTTAAATAATCCTCTAGGAAACAGTAGAAGATTAAACTAGTACATTGTATGAAAGCACTTATCTCACTTTTTATTTTCCTTACTGCTTTTTCATTTAATTCGTATTCAGCAGAAACCTTGTTGTTAAACGAAGAGATCAAAATTGAAACGCAGCAAAATAAATTTTATCAGTTCCTCATTAATGGAAAAGAAAAAGAATGTGATGAACTTGAAGTAAATGGGTTTATGTTTGGTCATTCCCATGGATTACCAACTGAACCTCAAATATCAGCATCATCTAAGAGTTCATGCTTAATAGAAGGAATCTATTTCAATATGCCAGGTCAGTGGAAGATCAACATTACTGACGGAAGTGACAATGTTGCGAGCTATTTTTTCCAAGTTAACTAGTCAAATTCTATTAATTCCCACAGTAATTGCACTTTATTGGCTAACAACAATCAATAACACACCAATATTTAACAAACAACAAGAGCAACTACTTTCCCAAGGTATGCTCCCTGAGAATCAACGAGCATTAGCGAAAACGTCAGAAGAACGGATAAAGATAGATATTGGTGAGCAGCTGTTTAACGATACGCGATTAAGTAAGAACAACGATATCGCCTGTGTCACTTGCCATAACCCCGATGACAATTTTCATGATTTGGATAATGTAACGGCCGATGTAACAGGTCGAGACGTCAAAGCACCAAGCCTAAGAGGTGTACACGAACAGTCTTGGTTTTTCTGGGATGGACGCGCTGACTCACTCTGGTCGCAAAGCTTAGAAGCCATCAGAAACGAGCATGGACTATCTCCTCAGGAAACAGTTAGCCGTGTATGTGAATTCTATGGCTCGCAAAACCACAATGAACTTGCATTCTGCCACTCTAACGATAGTGAAGAACAAAAGTACAAGAAGATTGGCGATTTGATCGCACGCTATATCGCGACAATCGATCACTCTTGGTCTCGGTTCGATGAATATGTCTATCAATATTTAATTAATGATCATAAGGGCAACACACTGCTTTCTTATGATGAAATTGAAGGCCTTAAATTATTCTTAGATCGTAAAAAAACAGGCTGTATTGATTGCCATAGTGGAAGTCGATTTTCAAACGATGGATTTTATGCAATTGGTACAGGTGTAAATAGTGACTCTGACAGAATATCAGGCATTGAGAAGTATCTTTCTTCTGAATATTCCTGTCAGAAGTGGAATGATGAAACAGACTGCATTGAATATATATATATGCGGAAAGAAGGCGAAGATTTAGCAGGTGCATTTAAAGTCCCTTCTTTACGAAATATTTATAAAGCTAATAGTTTTATGCATGACCGTCGATTCGCAACACTAGAAGAAGTTCTTCACTATTACATGTATCCTACCGGATACATGTATAACTATGTCGATGTAAAACCATTACGAATGAGCTCAAATCAAAGAAAACAATTAATCGCATTCTTAAATACATTGAATGAGCCCTATTATTTACTGGAAGTACAATGAATTTTCGCCAACTCTTTTTACTGTTAGCCGTTATCTTTTCACCTCTCAGTCATGCGCACGTACAGTGGTTCGTCGCACCTGAGGAAATGAAAGATGTTTACTTTGAATTCGATTCATTTTATCTAGCAACCTTTGTCTTTGTTGGATTCTTTACCACCCTAGCGTTGATTATTACCAACCTAAAAAACAAACCTGCATTTTTGAATGCCATTGTTTCTGGCAACATCAACATCAGTAAACGTGCATTCGTCATGGTGTTTGTTGTTATTCAGGTTATTTTCTTCTCACTGCAAGTGATTAACGGTGGTTTTCTAGCCCCTAATATCGTTTTACCGCCAGAGTACCTCGCACTCGGTATTGCATTGCAACTGGGCGTGGTAGTTAGCGCGTCTGTCAGTGTGATGGTTTCTGGTATCTTTGTGCTGCTGACGACCTTGTTGATGATCGCAATGACACCGGCAACTATCTGGATTAACTATGCCCTAGAGTTTGTCGCCATCGGTGTGTTCATGATTTTCTGTGGTTCGCATGTATCTAGCATTGACAGCAAATTGGTTCAAAAACTTCGCCTACCTTCAGCTGAGCAACTATGGCATAACGCGCTGCTCGTGCTTCGAGTTGGTATTGGTTTGCAGCTTGCTGTGTTAGCAATGACAGAAAAACTGATTTATCCGGGTCTGGCGGTCGTGTTCATCGAGATGTTCCCTTTCTACAACATCTTCCCGACAATCGGCTTACCGATGGGTACTAACCTACACTTTGTATTCTTCGTAGGTATTTGTGAACTAGCATTGGGCCTACTACTCGCGCTTGGTGTGGCAAATCGACTAACAATGCTCATGGCGACATTTGCCTTTGTGACAACCGCCATCATTCATGGAGTGCAAGAAGTTGAAGGCCACCTACCAATATTTGCAGCGGCATTTGTACTGCTACTTGCATTAAAAAATAAACGCAAAAAAGAAGATGTATCTTTAGTAACCGGTGCATTGGTATAAATTAATTTTACATATAAAAGGCCCCTTTATAGGGGTCTTTTAAAAGCTAAAAACACCACACTTAAATAGTATTAAATCTCTAACTGGACCGTTATTCACGCAAATAAACCATAAATATATGAACACAATTTCAAATAGAGTGCTTCATCGCCTCCTGCCTCCAAGTTCGCTCAAAATTTCAATACAGAAAATGAGCACATGCCATTGATATATAAGGATTTATATAAAAAACCCCTCTATCAAACCAAAAGTGTGATCTAGAGCAAGATCACAAAATCAAAAGCGAGACTAAAAAATATTTTTAGAGTAAATTACACAGCGAAAGAGAGATGAAATTATATCTCGCTTCACCAAGGCAAATAATAATTTTAGGTGCAATAAAAAATGATTTTTAATAAAAATAAAGCATCGGTAATGATCGGCATTGCGCTGTCATTGTCAGCTATTTCAGGAAGTGTACAAGCTCACGGTTGGGCAGAATTCCCAAGTGCTCGTCAGAACATTTGTTACAACGATGGCGGTTTTTGGGCGAACCAAATTCCTAACGCTGCGTGTCAAGATGCATTTGATATTTCTGGTACCGAACCTTTCGTTCAACGTAACGAAGTTGCAGCACTGACTGAAAGCTACAACGATATCAACGCTGTGAAAGCAAACATCCCAGACGGTCAACTGTGTTCTGCTGGCATGTCTGGTAAACGCGGCCTAGACGTTCCTTCTGCTGATTGGCAGACCACTGACGTCGTGCTGGATGAGAACGGTGAATTCAACTTCGTTTGGACTGCTACTGCACCACACAACCCATCTTTCTGGGAATTCTACCTGTCTAAACCTTCTTACGACGGTTCACGCCCTCTAACTTGGGACGATCTGGAACTGGTTGATACCGAAGGTAACGTAGAACCAACTGCTGGTTCTCCATACAAAACTTACCGCTTCAAGGTTAAACTGCCACAAGATCGCGTTGGTTCAGAAGCAGTACTTTACTCTCGCTGGCAGCGTGAAGACCCAGCGGGTGAAGGTTTCTACAACTGTAGCGACATCGTGATCAAACAAGGCGACGGCGAAGTAACGCCTCCACCATCAGAAGGTGACCTAACCTCACTGCATGGCTACTTTGTACAGCCGGGCCTGACAGCAGAAGCTGGCGACAACGCACGTTTCCGTCTGATGGCTGGTGCGACGGGTTCTGATGTGATGGATATGAGCATCGAAATCACTGCAGCAAACCAAGCGACTTGGGCAACTGAGCTGGCTTCTCAAATCAATGCTCAACAGCCAGAAAAACTGTTTGTTGGTGTTTGGAATACCGCAACTAACGCATACGAGTTCAATACTGCTAACTTGCATGCGAACAAAGTATGGGTAGCAACTGACGAATCATACTCGTTCCAAGTTTCTATCATCAAAGGCGAAGTAGAGCACCTGTTGAGCCGCCAGTAGAGCCACCTGTTGAAGGTGGTACGTGGGACAAGACTGCAACTTACGTTGCTGGTGATGAAGTAACTCATGGTGGTAAAACTTGGAAAGCTGGCTGGTGGACTCAAAACGAAGAACCAGGTAAGGCGCAAGTTTGGAAACACACTCCAGGCGAAGGTGAAGTACCAAGCGTTGAAGCATGGTCTTCAAGCACTACTTACTACGAAAACGACGTTGTTACTCACAACGGCGACAGCTGGAAAGCACATTGGTACACCCAAGGCGAAGAACCAGGAACAACTGGTGAATGGGGTGTATGGCGTAAGCTGTAATCTCAGTATAGCTTGAAAGAAAGAGCAATGTCTTGCGAGAGATGTTGCTCTTTTCTTTTGAAGCCTTGTGTTACTTTACTTCTGTATTCGCCATTTTCACTCGACAATTTCCTGATGTTCAAGTCACTCTCATTTATCTCTATTGCTTTACTGAGTGCAGTGCATTCTGCCCATTCTGAGACCAGTGTAAGCACTGCAAGCGCTCAAGATAAAATTGAGCTTGGTCGTTATCTTTTCCATGATGTCCGTCTTTCTTTGAAAGGTAATCGAAGCTGTGCGCTTTGCCATAATCCTGATATTCATTGGACAAATAGCTTCAATAAAGTGCCTGACATCCAAGGGGATATATCACGATTAAACACCCCTTCTTTACTCAACGTCGCTGACAGCAATAACTTCACGGTGAGTACATACAATGTACGCGATTTAGAGTCTGCCGTTTCAAGGCCGCTTCTCTCGACCGCTCCATTAGAAATGGGCGCAACACCTTCAATGGTGGTTAACAGACTACAGGATGCCAAAACACTCTATGCACCGCTTTTTCAGGACGCTTACGGTGACAATAAAATCACCTACAAAAGAGCAACGCAGGCGCTAGCGGCCTTCACCGCCTCAATCACATCGATGGAGACTCGCTACCACAGATTCAAACAAGGTGAACGCACTGCATTGACCGAGAAAGAGCGACGTGGTTTAGCGTTATTTGAAAGTGACAGGTTAAATTGCACATCTTGTCACGCAGGTGAGCAACTCAACCTTACTAAGGCATCACAACACGTTGAGCATTACAACGTGGGGTTGTACGGAATTCATACCAACGGAGAGTACTTTTACCCGTCGTCAGAGAATGGACTGAGAAAGACAACAGGAACAAAAGGTGATGACGGAAAATACCGAACACCGTCCCTCATCAACGTGACCAACACTGGCCCTTGGGGTCATGATGGTAGCTATCTATCGCTTATGGCAGTGATTGAGAGCTATGCGCGTGGCGGAAGGAAAATCAGCCTCGGCGCAAATGTGGGTGATGGAAAGCTTAGTTTTGCGAAACACCCTTCAATCCAAGGTTTTACTATTACTGAAGATGAGAAAAGCGATCTTATAGCTTTTCTTGAAACGCTAACTATAGAAAACTTTGAACAACTCAAAGCACAAACGCAGTCTCCGTTTTGCCAACTCATCAAGTTGAAGAACAGAACGGAACTACCAAACTGCATCGAACCATACAGAGCTGCAACAGAATGAAAAATACATCGGTAATCACTATTGGCCTTGGTCTGTTTGTGTCTGCGTCTGCACTGGCAAGTGACGACGTCAACACCACCAAAAATCAAAATATCAATAAACACTACGCGTCTGCCTACCAAGCTATTTGCAATCAAGCACTTGAAACCGTGACAATCGCGACAACCCAAGACGCTGCACCACAACTCGAAAAGACACTCAATGCCACCGACACATTGGGTTTGCGCGTTGCCAACACTGAAAAAGCAACGGTCTATCAGCAATTGGCAATCACAGAATGGAATCAGAAGTTTGTTGTCGCGACCAATGGCAACTACAAAATCAACATTAAAGGTGCCGATGCGCCTATTACTGACGTCGCCAATCTACAATGCCCAGATCGCAACTTAACGATGCACCATTTCAATACCCATGAATGGGGAAGCTACCTACTCCAAATTGATATCGACAGTGGCAAACCTCTTGAGCTTGTGATTCACCCTACCGCTAACTGATCACCGCTTGGCGCTGGAATTGCTTTCTGGCGCCATGTTTTTATTAGCACTGACATGCTTGAAATTTGCAACACCAATCGCACTTTTACCTTCCTTAATTTTTTTGATTTCACCAAGTCTTCACAACTCAATAACTTTCAGTGATTTACCTTGCGGTATATCTCACTTTCCTATTTAATTCCCGCGCGCAATGTTGCGTTCCATTTATTGATAATATGTTTTCGGATAACACTACGTAGATGAAAAAAAACTTTGTTATTGCGGCTACCACCAGCCTGCTTTTCTCCGCCTCTGTGCACGCTGATCAGTTCCTGAATATTTACAACTGGTCTGAATACCTTCCTCAGCAATTGATCGAAAAGTTCACCAAAGAAACCGACATCAAAGTGAATTACTCTACCTTTGAGAGTAATGAAACCATGTATGCGAAAGTGAAGCTTTTGGATGCCAAAGGCTATGACCTGATCGTTCCTTCTACTTACTACGTTTCGATCATGGGCGAAGAAGGCCTTCTTCACGAGCTGGATAAAAGCAAAATCCCTGCATTTAACAACCTTGATGCATCAATCCTCAACCAGTCTTTTGACCCTGAAAACCGCTACTCACTGCCATACATGTGGGGAAGCACGGGTATGGGCTACAACAGCGACATGGTTGACGGCAAAGACGTAAAACGTTGGGCAGACCTTTGGAAAGACGAGTTCGCTGGCCAGTTGCTGCTCACTGATGACCTTCGTGACGTGTTCGGCATGGCACTGATCATGAATGGCCACAGCGTCAACAGCCAAAATGAAGCTGAAATTCGCCAAGCCTATGAGCTTCTTAAAGATCTCAAGCCAAACGTGACGCTGTTTAACTCTGATGCACCACACACGCCACTCATCATGGGTGAAGTAAATGTAGGTATGCAGTGGAATGGTACCGCTTACCGCGCTATGGTTGAAAACCCATCTATCCAATACGTATACCCAGAAGAAGGTACGATCTTCTGGATGGATAACATGGTGATTCCAAAACACGCGGAGAACAAAGACGCTGCGTACGCATTCATCAACTTCCTGATGAAGCCAGAGAATCAAGCAATTCTGGTACAAGAGATTGGTTATGCGGTGCCTAACTTGGGCGCACTAGACCATCTGCCAGACGAACTTCGCAACAGCGAAGTGATTTTCCCAACCACCGACGTGAAGCAAAAAGGTCAATTCCTGTCTAACATCGGTGATGCAGTATCGATCTACAACAAATACTGGCTGGAACTGAAGCGATAATGAAAGTCATCTACAGCGAAAAGCAAAACCTTCACCGTGTTAAATATGAATTCCTGAGCGGTGAAGCGACACCTTGCTTTGAAAAGCCTGAGCGCGCAGACATGGTATTAAATGCCATCAATGCAAACGAAGGTTATGAAGTGATCGCACCGAAAGAATTTGGCATAGCGCCAATGCTTTGGGTTCATACTGAAGATTACGTTGAGTTCCTGCAAAACGCATGGAACGAGTGGGAAGCGACTTACGGCCCAGAGCGTGATGCATCTCCATACTGCTTTGTCCCTGCTCGCCACCTGCGTAACCGAGTGCCGAAAGATATCGAAGGTAAGCTGGGTTACTACAGCTTTGATATGACCGCTGCGATCACAAAAACCAGCTTTGAAGCGATTGCTTCAGCGGTTGATTGTGCACTCACTGGCGTAGATATGCTCATCGACGGCGACAAGGCAGCATTCGCACTCTGTCGTCCACCGGGCCACCACGCGGCACCGGATTTGATGGGCGGCTATTGCTACATCAATAACGCGGCGATTGCAGCTGAAGGTCTGCGTCGTAAAGGTCATGACAAAGTAGCGATTCTGGATATCGATTACCACCACGGTAACGGCACACAGACCATTTTCTACGATCGCGACGACGTGCTGTTTACTTCTATTCACGCGACCCAGATTACGATTACCCGCATTACTTGGGTTTTGCCGATGAAACCGGTGAAGGCAAAGGCGAAGGTTTCAACCTAAACCTGCCATTACCGCAAGGTAAAACAGATTGGACCTTGTACCGCCCTGCGCTGGAAACCGCTATCGAGAAGATTCGCAGCTTCGGCGCGGACTCGCTGGTGATTTCACTGGGTATGGATACGTACGAAAACGATCCAATCAGCCACTTCAAACTGAAGCTGGAAGACTATCTGCAAATAGGCACCATGTTGGGTGAGCTTGGCTTGCCAACTTTGTTCGTGTTTGAAGGTGGTTACGCGGTAGATGACTTAGGCCATAACACCGTTGCGGTATTGAACGGCTTTCAGTCAGTGAAATAACGCAAGATATTGAAAAGCCGTCCATTGGGCGGCTTTTTTATTTCTCTCAAAGTTTCCGCAAGATAATATCTTGATAATCAATGAGTAATTGCTGACAGAATTGCTCGATGGCCGTAATATCCTAATTGTGCGTTTCCACATGACGGCTAACCTAACCTTATGTTTTTACTGCTTTCCAGAAGAAATGGATTTCTACTCAGTGCAGTGTTTTCCGCCCTACTCGCTTTCTCCCTTGTGACCGCTTGGCGAGAACAAAGTGCGTTATTCGCCCTCCTCGCGTATTTGTCGTTCGGACTGACTTTGGTGTTTCTGTTAAGAGCAACGCGCTTTATGTTCACCGTAGAGTTGTTGCAAGGCGACAAGCAAAAGCTGCGCATTCACATGATAACGATGGCAGCCAAACTCATCTTGTTGCCGGGGCTAACCACCTACCTTTGGTTTGGGCATCAACGTTTGTTGAAAGAAATGATTGAAGTGAACAAGCAAACCCCAAAAGAACACAAATTGCCTGAAGAGGAAATGCACCTCGCACCCACGTCACTCATTAGAACGTACTTGCAAATCACTCGGTCTAGCGATGATACAGAAGGTAACCGCTCATGACCGAAGCCAACAAAGCATTGCACCTTCGACCGAGTAAGGGTAATGAGTTCCTGCGGTTTAGCGAAATGGAAGCGTCACAGGATACTTGTCAGATGATCATTCCTTACACTGCCGAGAAGCACAAAAGTGAAAGCGAAAAGCCCGGCGTTATTTACCTCTCTATCCTCGTTGATAACACCTTGAGTGGATTTTTCATCCTTGCACTCGATGGCGATAGCAGTGTGGAATTTAAGCGCATTGTGATTGCAGATAAGGGGAAAGGCATTGGTCAGCTAGCGATTAGAGCGATGGAAGCTTACTGTAAGGATACCTTGCATAAAGCGCGCATCTGGCTGGATGTCTTCGAAGATAACGCACGCGGTCAGCATATTTACGCCAAGCTCGGGTATCAGCCGTTTTCTACATCCTCATTCGAAGGACGAACCCTGCTTCTCATGGAGAAAAGCCTTTAGCTTCCCGCTATTGCCGGATTGTGATTGTCATTTGTCTTGTACTTCTCATTTGAGACAAATGATAATCATCAGAGCGACTTCTACACTTTCAAAGATCCACCAGCGGTAATCAAGTGAGCCTTATGAAATACCTCGAAGTAGACCCAAGTACTGCGCCTCTCAACCTCCTTTTAGAGGCAGATCCTTCCGAGTCGAGCATTCAATCATACTTGCCCGACTCGTGGTGCTACGTCGTGCAAGAAGGCGACGACATCATTGGTGTTTGCGTCGTGAAACCGCTCAATGGCGATGTCGTTGAAATCTTCAATATCGCCACGCATCCAGACCGCCAACAACAGGGCATAGGAACCAAACTCCTTGAATTTGCCTTGATGCAACTTCGACAAAAAGGCGTGAGCCGAATAGAGCTAGGCACGGGCAGTTTTGGTTATCAATTAACCTACTATCAGCGTCAGGGATTTCGTGTAGACCGTATTCTCAAGGATCATTTCCTCGACAATTACCCAGAGCCGATTTTTGAAAACGGGATACAACATAAAGATATGCTGAGGCTCTACCTTGATTTATGATCCCGCCGTCTTTCTCCCTCTTTTCAAGGCGATGCTTCCATGAAATCTGATATGTACTCGACGTTTGCGCAGCAGTATGACGCTGTCGTGCAAGACAATATCTACAACGCGTTATTAGAACGTCCAACCCTGCAATCTATGCTCGACAGTGTCGAAGGAAAAGACGTTATCGACCTGGGTTGCGGTTCAGGTATCTACGCCCAGTATTTTCTTGCTCAAAACGCGCGTTCTTTAACCTGCTTAGATTTCTCAGATGACATGGTGGCCATTGTCGAAAACAAGTTCGGCGACAAGGTACGTACCTATCAGCAAGATTTGTCCAAAGGTTTACCAAAAGAAGAAGCCGACAGCTATGACCTTGCCGCCAGTCCTTTGGTGCTTCACTACATTGAAGATCTGAATGTGGTGATGAAAGAGGTCTATCGCGTACTTCGCTCAGGTGGCGTCTTTGCATTTTCTACGCACCACCCTTTTGCTGACTTTGAATGCACAACCACGGGTAACTATTTCGACCGTGAACTCGTTCAAGAAGAATGGAACACGGTGGGTGAACCGGTTCAAGTGACCTTCTACCGCCGTTCTCTTACCGAAATCTGCGATGCGATTACAAACGCTGGTTTTTCAATCGTGAAAATGTCTGAAGGCCAAGTGTCAGAAGAAGCGAAGAACATATGTGAAGAAACCTACGAGCGTCTTCGTAAGAACCCGAACTTCATCTTCTTCAAGTGCCAGAAGTAACACCGAATCAGAAACTAAAAAGCCGCTCAAATGAGCGGCTCTTTTCATCATCACGCAACCAACTTATGCAGGCTTGCCCATTTTGGATTGAATGTAGTTCTGAAGACCCACGTTCTTGATGAGCCATTGCTGCTTCTCAAGCCAGTACATGTGGTCAGACTCCGTGTCGTCCAACAGCTCTACCAGAATCTCACGGGTTTGGTAGTCTTGCTTTTCTTCACACAAGCCAATGACTTCACGTAACGCGGCAGCCACTTTGTACTCGTATTGAAGATCGTTGTTGATCATCTCTTCAACGTTTTTGCCGATAGTCAGCGGCTCACGTGCGGCTACGTCTGGCGTGCCTTCTAAGAACAGAATTCGGTTAATCAAACGAGAGGCGTGCTCACGCTCATCATCTGATTCATGGTTAATGCGCTCGTACAGCTCTTGCAGACCCCAGTCATCGTACATACGTGCGTGCACAAAATACTGGTCCATAGCGGATAATTCGTGGGCCAACAGGTGGTTGAGTGCGTCAATAACTTCTTGATTGCCTTTCATGGTCGCCCCTAGTCATCGTCCATATGTGATTGCAGGTAGTTTTGGATGCCAGTCAGGCCAATCAGCTCAAACTGTGCTTCCAGCCAATCGAGATGTTCTTCTTCGTCTTCCAACAATTCGTTGAGAATATCTCGCGTGACGTAATCTCTTTTCTCTTCACAGATTGCGATAGCGGCGCGAAGTTCGACTAACTCTTCTTCGACCATCACCTTATCGCAGCTCAGCATCTCTTCCGCATCTTCACCAATGCGCAAACGCTCCAGGTGTTGGAGGTTTGGAAGACCTTCAAGGAACAAAATGCGTTCAATCAGTTTGTCTGCGTGCTTCATGTCCTGAATGGATTTCTTGTATTCCACTTCGTTTAACGCTTCTAAACCCCAGTTTCTGAACATGCGTGCATGGAGAAAATACTGGTTTATCGCCGTCAATTCAGAGGTCAATATCCGATTGAGCTCAACAATGACTTCCTGATGCCCTTTCATAACAGCATTCCTTGTTTCGTGTTGTCTTGACTACTGAGGGGAAAGGATAAGTAAATTTTTTGTTAATCGCAAATCAAAAGTGTAAGATTTTCAAACATTTAGTTTAATGAGAAGTATTGGCATTATCGTTACGTGTTGCGTTTAGATTTGCCTTAAAAATTGGCTTTGTCGGTAAGGGAATTAAAGCAGGAGAATAAACAGGAGGTTAGCGAGACGGCTGTCTCGCTAATAAAAGACGTTAGATGGAGCAGGCACCTAAAACCACAGAAACAACGTGCTCAATTTTTTTATGAAGTTCTTCCCCACTCGGAATAGGCTGCATGTCAAAAACCTGTGGCCAGAACAATGTTCCTTGGAAAAGGCTGGTATAGATATTCGTGATCTCTTTCAGATCCGTTTTTTTCAGTTTGCCCGCTTCCATGGCCTCAGCAAACCACTGCGTGACCGCCTTCTTGCTGTAGATTTTGGTGATCACACTACGTGCCATATCTGGCTGGCGGAGAAACTCCATCACGATGGTACGTGAAAGCGTGATGCCATAGGTGTGGTAAAGGATCTCAGCTTCTTTCAAGCTAATTTCCGTTAACTGTTCATGAAGGCTTTTGGTGCTGTCGAACGGATATTGCAGGTTCTCATCAACGGACGATTGAATAATGGTCAGCACTGACTCAAACAACACTTCTTTGCTTTCAAAATGACGATAAAGCGTGCGCTTTGACACTTCAGCAGCCGTACAAACTCTGTCCATGTTGGCGGCAATAAAACCATGCTGAATAAACTCTTCTTTCGCTGCCGTAACAATGGCTAAGCGTTTTAGCTCTGAGCGTGTCATTTCATATCTCCTAATGTACACACGGCGACTCTAACAAGTTGAAACAAAAAAGTACACTTTTGAGTTTACCTTTTTCAGAAAGACGAATAATATAAACTCACGAGTTTACTTTTGGTCGATTGATGCGATCAGAAGTTCACCTTTCGAATTCATAAACACAATTTTGGGTCGAGCCTGACCCCTCTTTTTTTGGAGAACAAGGTGAAGATGGTTGTTAAGAAGTCCCCATTGGCATCATTTAAAGCCAATGCACTTGCAGCAAGCATTGCTATGTCTGCCCTCGCTTTGACGGGTTGTGGAGAAGAACCCGTTCAACTAACGGTTGCTCCTGTGATCAAGCCAGCACTGACTGAAATTGTCAGCACCCAATCTGGTGACGAACTGAGCTTTAACGGTGTCGTGCGTGCTGCAGAGCGCGCTGACCTTGCTTTCCGTGTCGGTGGTCGACTCACAGAGATCCTTGTAAAAGAAGGTGATCAGGTGAAAGAAGGCCAAGTGTTGGCCCTGCTTGACGCACGAGATGCAAAAACAGCACTGGAATCTGCTGAACTGGAGCTAAAAAACACCACGCTGGAATACCAACGTGCAAAAGCGATCTTCGAGAAAAGTCAGGCCATTTCTAAGTCTGATTTAGACGCGCTCACCACGCGCTTTGATTTGGCAAAAAACCGCGTTGAAGATGCAAAACGCCAACTGGAATACACCGAGTTGAAAGCACCGTTCGACGGTATCATTGGTCGTAAGCTGGTCGACAACCATGTTCAAATTCAAGCCAATGCGCCGGTTATCGTATTGCACGATTTGAGCGATTTGGAAGTGGTTATCAACATCCCACACAAAGTGATGCTTTCTGGTGTAAGCAGCAGTGAAGCCACTGCCGTGCTTTCAACGATTCCGGGTCAACATTTCCCATTGGAACTGCGTACCTTCGCGACTGAAGCAGAACCAGTGTCTCAAACCTACCCTATCGTGCTGGGTTTCTCTGATCTGAAGGGTTTCCGCGTTCTGCCGGGTATGGCGGTTAAAGTCGTTCCTGCAAACGGCAGCAACCATTCTCTGGAAAACATTACCCTGCCATTGACAGCGGTAGTACCCGATAACCAAGGCAAACAGTTTGTCTGGGTTGTGGGCGACGATAACACAGCACAAAAACGCTATGTCGAAGTCGGTGCGCTACTGAAAAACCGTATCGTCATCGAAGACAACTTGAAGATCGGTGAGCGTGTCATCATTGCAGGTGTGTCTAGCGTGAAAGAAGGCATGACGGTTCGTCCATACACTGACGCCCGCGTTGGAGCATAATCGATGGACATTGCACGTTATACCATCGCTAAACGCACCAGCGTTTGGGTTCTGATTGCGCTGACTCTGCTCGGTGGCTACATCAGTTACCTGAAATTAGGTCGCTTTGAGGATCCTGAGTTTGTTATCCGTCAGGCTGTAATCAATACGCCTTACTCGGGTGCAACCGCACAGGAAGTTTCTGACGAAGTCACCGATGTGATTGAAGGCGCGGTTCAGTCGCTTCAAGAACTCAAAGAAGTAAAGTCGGTTTCCAAGCAAGGCATGTCTGAAGTTACCGTTGAGATTAAGCTTGAGTTCGCCAAGAGCGCAGCGGATCTACAACAGGTATGGGATAAGCTTCGCCGTAAGGTGTCTGATGTGCAGCGTCAGCTTCCACCGGGTGCGGGTCCTTCCATTGTTAACGATGACTTTGCAGATGTTTACGCCCTCTTCTTCGCAGTAACTGGCGAAGGCTTTACCGACAAGCAGCTACAAGATTACGTGGATACGTTGCGTCGTGACCTTGTGCTTGTACCGGGTGTGGCGAAAACCGCAACGCTTGCAGAACAACAAGAAACCATTTTTGTTGAGATCTCCAGCGAGCGTTTAGCGAAATTCGGCGTTTCTGCGCAGAAAGTTTATCAAGTGCTGCAAAAGCAAAACTTGGTTACCGTAGCAGGCAGCATCGAAACCGATTCAATGCGAATCCCTGTTATCCCAAGTTCAAGCATCGACTCCTTTGCAGACCTCAAAAACCTGCAAGTGAGTGTGGGTGACAACAACACTGTGCTTCGTTTGGGTGATATCGCTGACGTAACGCGCGGCTATCAAGAGCCATCGTCCATGCTGATGCGATACAACGGTGAACGCGCTGTTGGCTTTGGTATTTCCAACGTCTCTGGCGGTAACGTTGTTGATATGGGTGATGCGGTTAAAGCGCGCCTTGCTGAGCTAGATAGCCAACGTCCATTGGGTATGGAACTGCATGTTATCTCTATGCAGTCTGACTCTGTACGTGCATCGGTTACCAACTTCATTGATAACCTGATTGCGGCTGTTGCGATTGTATTTATCGTACTGCTGGTCTTCATGGGCGTGCGTTCAGGCGTGATCATCGGTTTCGTTCTGCTGCTTACTGTGGCGGGCACCCTTTGCATCATGTTGATTGATGACATTGCCATGCAGCGTATCTCGCTCGGTGCATTGATCATCGCGCTCGGTATGCTGGTTGATAACGCCATCGTGGTCACAGACGGTATTTTGGTTCGCTTCCAACAAGAGCCAGATGCCGACAAAGAGCAGGTAGTTTCTGAGGTTGTGAACTCAACCAAATGGCCTCTGCTTGGCGGTACCGTTGTAGGTATCTGTGCGTTCAGCGCCATCGGTCTGTCACCATCAGACATGGGTGAATACGCAGGCTCACTGTTCTGGGTAATCCTTTACTCCATGTTCCTGAGCTGGGTATTTGCAGTTACCGTGACACCAATGCTTTGCTACGACTTCCTAAAAGTGAAGCCAGTAAAAGCAGGACAAAAGCCAGGCCGCACCGTGACTGCCTACAAAGGCTTGCTGATGTGGGTATTGAAGCACCGCATCATTAGCTGTGGCCTGCTGTTCGGTACATTGGCAGCTGCGATTTGGGGTGTGCAGTTTGTTCCGCCGGGCTTTATGCCAGACTCACAACGTCCACAGTTCGTTGTTGATGTTTACTTGCCACAAGGCTCAGACATCAAGCGCACAGAAGCGGTGATTGCGAGCATTGAAGAAGATGTAAAAGCCAAAGATGGCGTTACGAACATCTCAAGCTTTATTGGCGGCGGCGGTCTTCGCTTCATGCTGACTTACTCACCAGAAGCGCGTAACCCAGCTTACGGTCAGTTGTTGATTGATATTGATGACTACAAGAAAATCGCGCCGCTGATGGGTGTGCTTCAAGAAGAGCTTGATGCGAAATACCCTGACGCGTCGATCAAAGTATGGAAATTCATGCTAGGTCGCGGCGGCGGTAAGAAGATTGAAGCAGGATTCAAAGGCCCAGACAGTGCTGTGCTGCGTCAATTAGCGGAACAAGCGAAAACCATCATGCTGAACGACAGTAACCTGATTGCTGTTCAAGATGATTGGCGTCAACAGGTGCCGGTATTACGCCCTGTTTACTCTGCGGAAGAAGCACAGCGTTACGGCCTGACGACGCAGGAAATCAACCAAGCTATCGCACAAACGCTAAATGGCCGCAGTGTAGGTGTGTACCGTGAAGGTGATGATTTGATCCCTATCGTGGTGCGTTCACCAGAAAGCGAACGTCAGCATCAACGTGCGATTGAAAACACCGAAGTTTTCAGCCCAACTGCTGGCGCGTTTATTCCGGTGAGCCAATTGGTGGATTCTGTTGATGTCGTTTACCAAGATGCGATCCTTCGTCGTATCGACCGTATGCCTACCCTACTGGTTCAAGCAGACCCAGCACCGGGCGTACTGACAGTAGATGCGTTTAACAAAGTACGCAGCGAGATTGAAGCGATTGAATTGCCACCGGGTTATGAACTGAAGTGGTACGGCGAATACAAAGCATCGAAAGACGCGAACGAAGGCTTGGTGATTTCTGCACCGTATGGCTTTGCGGCGATGATTTTGTCGGTGATATTTATGTTCAACGCCCTGCGTCAACCGCTGGTTATTTGGCTGACCGCACCACTGGCTGTTGTCGGTGTGACCGTGGGCTTGATTGTGTTCCAGACACCGTTCGAGTTTATGGCCATCCTCGGTTTCTTGAGCTTGATTGGTATGATGGTGAAAAACGCCATCGTCCTGGTTGATCAGGCAGACGTGGAAATCAGAGACGGAAAAGCACCTTACTTTGCCATTATCGATGCTGCACTTAGCCGTGCTCGTCCAGTATTGTTAGGCGCATTCACCACCATTCTGGGTGTTGCACCGCTCTTGATTGACCCGTTCTTCAAGAGTATGGCGGTAACTATTATGTTTGGTCTGTTGTTCGCAACAATTCTGACGTTGGTTGTTATACCACTGTTCTATGCCATGTTCTTCCGCGTGAAAGTGGAAACGGCGTAAACGCTAATAAGTGGAAAATATGAAGGGAGCCGATTGGCTCCCTTTTTGTGTGGGTTTATTGGTTTTGGACAGAAGTTTGTTAGGGTTAGCACTCGAAAGCATCTGCTTCGGATAACTTGATTTTAGGGGAGTGCTCATCCTGTGGTTAGAAAAGGGCTTGTTCAATACCCAAATAAAGTGTCGGCTGCGCGACACTTATTCTTATTTGTTAGAGCATTTCACTCCTGACCACTCGTAGATACCACTAATAGATAACGACTATGCGCCCAGCCAGCTATATTTTTGTTATTAATATGATCAAAATACTCGACCTTCGCCCAATCGCGCTCTCTCTCAAGCACCAATAACTTTTGATTTCTTGATATGCCGCCGATGACCTCGTGGTCCACACCTGGCCCAGAGCGAAGATTCATAGACCGATCTGCAACAAGAAAAGATTGATCTTTTTCCAACTCGTTTAGATTGCTTAATTGCGTGGCAATTGTTTGCTCTAAGCTATTAAATCTTTCTAGTATTTTTTCCTCTGACTCCACCGCGGACATTTTGGATAGGTAGAAAAGAAATAATGCCAATACAAGGTTTAAATAGAACTCGGCACTTAGAGCGCTCCGCGGAGCACAACTAGCTCTTTTCTGTACCTCACCAGACAAAACATTCAGTGGCTCAGGGTCTGTCTGTTGCTCGTATTCATCTGCAAGTAGCTCATAAGCTTCTGAAAATGTCAGCGCCCCATAACCATGATTTACTTGATCCGCGATTCTTGAAAAAGCCTCCATAGCTGGACTCGTTTGATATCCACGCAAAGCTTTTAAGACAGGAGGCTCTTGAAGTTGTTGAATAGCTTTGAAAGCTGGTGATTCCTCAAGGCTTTTTATAGCCTTGAGCGCAGCTGAATCCTCTAAATCTCGCATCATTCGGATTGCGGGGGAATTTTCAAATTGGCGAATAGCCTGCATTGCCGGTGAATTTTCAAACTGGCGCATAGCTCTTAGAGCTGGCGAGTCGTCTAGCTCACGTATCATTCTTATAGCGGGAGAATCCTCTACGGCGCGAATTGCACGCATCGCGGGCGAATCATCTAATGCTCGAATCGCTTTCAAAGCAGGATCGTTGAAGAAATCATTCATCGTTACTAATTGCCTTATTTGTACCGTTCCAACGCCCAATTAAGGGGAGGGGTGACAACGCTACCACCCACATCTAAAGGGGAAGTAGAACCAAAAGTGCCAAGCGTTGTGAATCCCTCATAAATTGCTTATTAGTTTTGCTCTAAGGGGAACGACTTCATTTCATTCAACTTAGAATTACGTTTATTCGCTTGATTGATTTGAAAATTTTCCAGTTTTAGAGCTTCAAATGCTTCAGGATTTTTACTGCAGTGATAATAGTAATGCTCCATTAACTGCTGCTTCTTCTCTTTTTCAATTTCCTTTGCTGTTTTTAGCTTTTGACCATTAATGAGCAACAACTTATCTGCACATTTATACCATGCATACATAAGAGATATCGCGGCAAAAACTGGAGTCGACCAACCTAAAAAGGCCACGATTGCAGGAAAAACCACTAAGCTCACAACAGCCCAGAACTTAAGCAGCTTCCTAGCTAACCTTTCTTGCTTACTCTTTACTCGACCTTCCGAAGACGTAAAACATTCTAGTCCTTCGTAAATCCGTTTTATCCTTGTTTCAAGCGGCATTTCTTTGTTTAGCTCATCCTGATTAAAACCACCCCACCTATATTCGGTGAGAGTTTCACCGCAAATATAAGAGCAGCCTGTTATCTGTTCGCTGTAGTTGTCTCTAGGCTTTTCGTATCGAATATTGACCTGTAATGGAATGGGAAATTTCTTAAACCAATATTGATACTCTAGTTCAGCAATTTCCTTACACCTTGAGACAGGTATATCATCAATAATTCGAACTGAAACAAAAGGTGTACTCTTTTCGAAGCCAATCACCATTGGGTCATACCTTACGTAATAGCCTTCACGCTTTATTTCTATACTTTCAAATCGAACCCAGTCGTTCATATATCCTCGAAAAAAC
>NZ_LNTY01000044.1 GCF_001559595.1 Enterovibrio coralii
TTTCGCAATCCGTGAAGGCGGCCGTACTGTAGGTGCGGGTGTTGTTGCTTCAATCATCGCTTAATTTTAAGCTTTGATAGCACAATGCTAGAAAAAGGACGCTTCGGCGTCCTTTTTCATTTCTATTCACTTCAAAAATCTCATCATCACTTTTTCTCTTTTCTGTCTTACTTTCCGCTGCTTACGTAAAACTCTCAAAAAGGGCTAGCACCAATCGAATAATAAGATTGGTAATGCAAACTATTATCGTTTATATTCTTGCTATAAGGTTTTAAGGTGAGAGTGAAAATGTACGTTTGCGTATGTCATGGGATTTCTGACAAAGTGCTGAAGAAGCTGGCTCATGAACAGGGCATCACGGATATCCGTGAAATTCGTAAAGTGACGCCACTTGGCTCTCAGTGTGGAAAGTGTGTCCGCACAGCAAAAGAAGTGTTGCAAGAAACCGTGTCCGGTTTGGTGCTTCAACAAGCTTGCTGATAAAAACCATCCAAATATTCAAACAAAAGTGCGGCCCATTGGGTCGCATTTTTGTTTGTGAGGTTATTGAACAGCCCGTCTCATGATTTCGCTTTAACCTGCAATTCACGCAAAAACAGCGGCCTAGGGCAGTGCTTTCGAGAATCCATGATTAATTTTTGAACGCCACTTGCAAAGCAAATTGTGATCTGTATAATGCGCTCCACTGCTTGAGACATTTGCTCTCATGTATGCAGTTGTGAACCAATGAGCACAGGAGGAAGACCCGTTGCTGTAGGCTCTGCCTAACGAGGTCGGTAATGTAAACTCCGCTTATGTTCGCAGTCATATTTAAATGGCTGACAATGTATCAGATTTTGATACTACGGTTTCACATAAATCAATCGGCATTCCCTCGTCTTGATGAGGTAGAGTGGCGATATTGTTTGTGTAATTTTTTAATTTGGAGCTCTGTCTAATGCAGAACCAACGTATCCGTATCCGCCTGAAGGCGTTCGATCACCGTTTGATCGATCAGTCTACTGCGGAAATCGTTGAAACCGCTAAGCGCACTGGTGCGCAGGTACGTGGTCCAATCCCACTGCCAACTCGCAAAGAGCGTTTTACCGTTCTTATCTCTCCGCACGTAAACAAATCTGCGCGTGACCAGTACGAAATCCGTACTCACAAGCGCCTGATCGACATCGTTGAGCCAACAGATAAAACTGTTGACGCTCTGATGCGTCTTGACCTTGCTGCGGGCGTTGATGTTCAAATCAGCCTAGGTTAAGAGGGGAGTTTATAATGATTGGTCTAGTCGGTCGTAAAGTGGGCATGACTCGCATCTTCACTGAAGAAGGCGTTTCTATCCCTGTAACCGTTGTAGAAGTAGAAACTAACCGTGTTACTCAGGTACGTACTCCTGAAGTAGATGGTTACTCTGCTATCCAAGTAACTTCAGGCGCTAAGAAAGCAAGCCGCGTAACTAAGCCAGAAGCTGGTCACTTTGCGAAAGCAGGTGTAGAAGCTGGCCGCGGTCTGTGGGAATTCCGTCTGGAAAGTGGTGAAGAGTTTGCAGTAGGCGCTGAGCTGAATGTAGATCTTTTCGCTGAAATCAAGAAAGTTGACGTTACTGGCACATCTAAAGGTAAGGGCTTCCAAGGCGCTGTTAAGCGTTGGAACTTCCGTACTCAAGATATGACCCACGGTAACTCTTTGTCTCACCGTGCACCGGGTTCAATTGGCCAATGTCAAACTCCAGGTCGCGTGTTTAAAGGCAAAAAAATGGCAGGTCACATGGGTGCTGAGCAGGTTACTACTCAAAACCTTGAGATCGTACGTGTTGACGCTGAGCGCAAACTGCTTCTTATCAAAGGTGCAGTACCAGGTGCGACCGGTAGCAACGTGATCGTTAAACCAGCCGTTAAAGCGTAACGTCGAGGAGATAGTAATGGAATTGGTAGTAAAAGGCGCTGACGCGCTGACTGTTTCCGACACTACCTTCGGGCGTGAGTTTAACGAAGCTCTGGTTCACCAAGTAGTTGTTGCATACGCAGCTGGTGCCCGTCAAGGTACTCGTGCGCAGAAAACTCGTTCAGACGTTTCAGGTGGCGGTGCTAAGCCATGGCGTCAGAAGGGTACTGGTCGCGCACGTGCAGGTACAATCCGTAGCCCACTGTGGCGTTCGGGTGGTGTAACTTTCGCAGCTCGTCCTCAGGACCACAGCCAGAAAGTTAACAAGAAAATGTACCGTGGTGCTCTGAAAAGCATTCTGTCTGAGTTGGTTCGTCAAGATCGTCTGATCGTTGTTGACAACTTCTCAGTAGAAGCACCTAAAACAAAAGAGCTGATCGCCAAGCTGAAAGAGCTTGAGCTGACAGAAGCTCTGATCGTAACTGCAGAAGTTGATGAGAATCTGTTCCTTGCGGCACGTAACCTGTACAAGGTTGACGTACGTGATGCAGCAGGCATCGACCCAGTTAGCCTGATCGCTTTCGACAAAGTAGTTATGACTGCAGCTGCAGTTAAACAAGTTGAGGAGATGCTGGGATGATCACTGAAGAGCGTATCCTGAAAGTTCTGCGTGCTCCGCACATCTCTGAAAAAGCAACCATGGCTGCTGAGAACGGTAACACTATCGTTTTCAAAGTAGCGATGACTGCAACTAAGAGAGAGATCAAAGCAGCAGTTGAGAAACTGTTCGAAGTTGAAGTTAAGTCTGTAAATACCCTGATCATGAAGGTAAGACCAAACGTCAAGGTATGCGCCAAGGCCGTCGTTCAGACGTGAAAAAAGCGTACGTTATCTTGAAAGAAGGTCAAGACATCGACTTCGCTGGCGGCGCTGAGTAAGACGGAGGAGTAATAGAAAATGGCAATTGTTAAATGTAAGCCTACTTCACCGGGTCGTCGTCACCTTGTTAAAGTTGTTAACGCTGACCTGTACAAAGGTAAGCCTTACGCACCTCTTCTGGAGAAAAACCAGAAGTCAGGCGGTCGTAATAACAACGGTCGTATCACAGTACGTCACATCGGTGGTGGTCATAAGCAACACTACCGTCTGATTGACTTCAAACGTACTAAAGACGGCATCCCAGCGAAAGTTGAGCGTCTGGAATACGATCCAAACCGTAGCGCGAATATCGCTCTGGTTCTGTACGCAGACGGTGAGCGTCGTTACATCATTGCACCTAAAGGCCTGAAAGCTGGCGACCAGATCCAATCTGGTTCAGATGCTGCGATCAAAGTAGGTAACAGCCTGCCAATGCGCAACATCCCAGTAGGTTCTACAGTTCACAACGTTGAACTGAAGCCTGGTAAAGGTGCACAGCTGGCTCGTTCAGCTGGTGCATACGCACAAATCGTAGCTCGCGATGGCGCATACGTAACTATTCGTCTGCGTTCAGGTGAGATGCGTAAAGTTCTTTCTGAAGGTCGTGCGACCATCGGTGAAGTTGGTAACGCAGAACACATGCTGCGTGAACTGGGTAAAGCTGGTGCAACTCGTTGGAAGGGCGTTCGTCCTACCGTACGTGGTGTAGCAATGAACCCAGTGGATCACCCACACGGTGGTGGTGAAGGTCGTACTTCTGGCGGTCGTCACCCAGTATCACCTTGGGGTATGCCAACTAAGGGCTTCAAGACCCGTAAGAACAAACGTACCGACAAGTACATCGTACGTCGTCGTAATAAGTAATTTTAAAGAGGATACGCCATGCCACGTTCTCTCAAGAAAGGTCCTTTTATTGACCTGCACTTGCTGAAGAAGGTAGAGAAAGCGTTGGAAAGCGGTGACAAAAAGCCTGTTAAGACTTGGTCCCGTCGTTCAATGATCATCCCTCAGATGATCGGTTTGACCATCGCTGTCCATAATGGTCGTCAGCATGTACCTGTTTTCATCACTGATGAAATGATCGGTCACAAGCTGGGCGAATTTGCACCAACACGTACTTATCGCGGCCACGCTGCTGATAAGAAAGCTAAGAAGCGTTAAGGAGTTAAGAAATGGAAGCTATTGCTAAACATCGCTTTGCTCGTATTTCGCCTCAGAAAGCACGTTTGGTAGCAGACCAAGTGCGCGGTAAGAACGTTGCACAAGCACTAGAAATTCTGACTTTCAGCGACAAAAAAGCTGCTGATCTGATCAAGAAAGTTCTAGAGTCTGCAATTGCAAACGCTGAGCATAACGAAGGCGCAGACATCGATGAGCTGTCTGTTGCAAAAATCTTCGTTGACGAAGGTCCAGTCATGAAGCGCATCATGCCTCGTGCAAAAGGCCGTGCCGATCGCATCTTGAAGCGTTCTAGCCACATCACTGTTGTTGTAGCAGACCGCTAAGAGACGAGGAGAGAAAGCAATGGGTCAAAAAGTACATCCTAATGGTATTCGTCTTGGCATCTGTAAGCCTTGGAATTCCACTTGGTTTGCTAACAGCCAAGATTTCGCTGACAACCTAGACGGCGACTTCAAGGTACGTCAGTTCCTGACTAAAGAACTGTCTAAAGCGTCTGTTTCTCGTATCGTTATCGAGCGTCCAGCGAAGAGCATCCGTGTGACTATCCACACTGCTCGTCCAGGCGTTGTTATCGGTAAGAAAGGCGAAGACGTAGAAAAACTGCGCGCTCGCGTTGCTCAACTGGCAGGTGTTCCTGCTCAGATCAACATCTCAGAAGTACGCAAGCCTGAGCTTGACGCACAACTGGTTGGTGACAGCATCGCGTCTCAGCTAGAGCGTCGTGTTATGTTCCGTCGTGCTATGAAGCGCGCGGTACAGAACGCAATGCGTCTGGGTGCTAAGGGTATCAAAGTGGAAGTAAGCGGCCGTCTTGGCGGTGCTGAAATCGCTCGTACCGAGTGGTACCGTGAAGGTCGTGTGCCATTGCACACCCTTCGTGCTGACATTGATTACGCAACTTCTTCGGCTCACACCACTTACGGTGTAATTGGTATTAAAGTTTGGATCTTCAAAGGCGAAGTTCTGGGCGGCATGCCAGTAGCAGAGCCACAGGCTGAGAAGCCTAAGAAGCAGCGTAAAGGCCGTAAGTAAGGAGTCTATCGATGCTTCAACCAAAACGTACTAAGTTCCGCAAGACTTTTAAAGGTCGTAACCGCGGTCTTGCTGCAGGTACTGACGTAAGCTTCGGTACCTTCGGCCTGAAAGCTGTTGGCCGCGGTCGTATCACTGCACGTCAGATCGAAGCTGCACGTCGTGCTATGACTCGTCACATCAAGCGTCAGGGTCAAATCTGGATCCGTGTGTTCCCAGACAAGCCAATCACTACCAAGCCACTGGAAGTTCGTCAGGGTAAAGGTAAGGGTTCTGTGAGCTACTGGGTTGCACAAATCCAACCAGGTAAAGTCCTGTACGAAATGGATGGTGTTTCTGAAAACCTAGCTCGTGAAGCATTTGATCTTGCTGCACGTAAGCTACCAATCAAAACCACTTTCGTAACTAAGGCGGTGATGTGATGAAAGCACAAGAACTTCGCGAAAAGAGCGTAGAGCAGCTGAATGAAGAACTGCTGGGTCTGCTGCGTGAGCAATTCAACCTGCGCATGCAAGCGGCTACTGGTCAACTTCAGCAAACTCACACTCTGAAGACTGTTCGTCGCGATATCGCACGTGTTAAAACCGTTCTGAACCAGAAGGGCAACGCATAATGAGCGACAAAATCCGTACTCAACAAGGCCGTGTAGTTAGCGACAAAGGCGATAAGTCTATCGTTGTTGCTATTGAGCGTCAGGTGAAACACCCAATCTACGGTAAGTTCATCAAGCGCACAACTAAGCTGCACGTACACGACGAGAACAACGAGTGCGCACAAGGCGATACCGTTGAGATCCGTGAGTGTCGTCCACTGTCTAAGACTAAGTCTTGGACTCTGGTACGCGTAGTTGAGAAAGCACGCCTGTAAGGCTTACTTTCCAACGGTTAAAATACAAGCGGCTCCTTTTTCGGGGCCGTTTATTTTTTATCTACCCATCTTAAAAAAATAGTGTTATTATTCGCCGCCCTTGTAATGAGGCAGCCCGACCCGAGATGGGTCTAGATGTAATAACAGCGGAGCACTAACAATGATCCAAATGCAAAGTATGCTGGATGCAGCCGATAACTCCGGCGCTCGCAGCGTAATGTGTATTAAGGTGCTGGGTGGTTCACACCGTCGCTACGCCCACATTGGCGACGTCATCAAAGTTACCGTTAAAGATGCAATTCCACGCGGTAAAGTTAAAAAAGGTGACGTGCTGAAGGCGGTTGTAGTTCGCACCCGTAAAGGCGTTCGTCGTCCAGACGGCTCTGTCATTCGCTTCGACCGTAATGCTTGCGTACTGTTGAACAACACTACCGAGCAACCTATCGGTACTCGTATCTTTGGCCCTGTGACACGCGAACTTCGTGGCGATAAGTTCATGAAGATTGTGTCTCTGGCGCCAGAAGTTCTGTAAGGAGCGGTTAAAATGGCAGCTAAAATCCGTCGTAACGACGAAGTTATCGTTCTTGTCGGCAAAGACAAAGGCAAGAAAGGTAAAGTAACTAAGGTTCTGACAACTGGTAAAGTTATCGTTGAAGGTATCAACCTAGTTAAGAAACACCAGAAGCCGGTACCGGCTATGGGCATCCAAGGCGGCATCGTAGAAAAAGAAGCTGCAGTGGACGTTTCTAACGTTGCTATCTACAACGCGGCAACTGGTAAAGCAGACCGTGTAGGCTTCCGATTCGAAGACGGCAAAAAAGTTCGTTTCTTCAAATCGAATGGCGAAACTATTTAAGTAATTCTGGAGTAGTACACTATGGCGAAACTGCATGATTACTACAAAGAGACTGTTGTAAAAGAACTGACTGAAAAGTTCGAATACAAGAGTATCATGCAAGTCCCAAGGATCGAAAAGATCACCCTGAACATGGGTGTGGGCGAAGCAATCAACGACAAAAAACTGCTTGAAAACGCAGCATCTGACCTGGCAACTATCACAGGTCAAAAGCCGCTGATCACTAAAGCACGTAAATCAGTTGCTGGCTTCAAGATCCGTGAGGGCTACCCAATTGGCTGTAAAGTAACCCTGCGTGGCGAGCGTATGTGGGATTTCATGGAGCGTTTGATTTCTATCGCTCTTCCACGTGTGCGTGACTTCCGTGGCGTTAGTTCGAAATCTTTCGACGGTCGCGGTAACTATAGCATGGGCGTTCGTGAGCAAATCATCTTCCCAGAGATCGACTACGACAAAGTAGATCGTATCCGTGGTCTTGATATTACTATCACGACCTCAGCGGCGACTGATGAGGAAGGTCAAGCTCTGCTGGCTGCCTTTAACTTCCCATTCCGTAAGTAAGGTGAAGGGTTACTGTAATGGCTAAGCAATCAATGAAAGCGCGCGAAGTAAAACGCGCGAAGCTGGTAGCAAAGTTCGCTGAGAAGCGTGCTGCACTTAAAGCTATCATCAAAAACGTTAGCGTGTCAGAAGAAGAGCGTTGGGACGCAGTCCTGAAGCTTCAATCTCTACCACGTGATTCTGCTAAGTCTCGTCAGCGTAACCGCTGTAACCAGACTGGTCGTCCACATGGCTACCTGCGCAAATTCGGTCTAAGCCGAATCAAGGTTCGTGAAGCTTGCATGAAAGGCGAGATTCCGGGTCTGCGTAAGGCGAGCTGGTAATTGAATCACGGGAGTAAAGACTTATGAGCATGCAAGATCCGATTTCGGATATGCTGACCCGCATCCGCAACGGTCAGGCAGCAGCTAAAGTTGCTGTTAAGATGCCTTCGTCAAAGCTGAAAGTGGCAATTGCTGAGCTGCTGAAAGCTGAAGGTTACGTGGCTGACTACGCTATTTCTGGCGAAGTTAAGCCTGAGCTTGAAGTTACTCTGAAGTACTTCGAAGCCAAACCAGTTATCGAGCAAATCCAACGTGTTAGCCGTCCAGGTCTGCGCATCTACAAGAAAAAAGATGAGCTGCCTTCAGTAATGGCTGGTCTGGGTATTGCTGTAGTATCAACTTCTAAAGGTTTGATGACCGACCGTGCAGCTCGCAAAGCGGGTCTGGGCGGCGAAATCATCTGCTACGTAGCGTAAGGAGTAGGAAATGTCTCGTGTTGCAAAAGCACCCGTAGTAATTCCTGCCGGCGTAGAGGTGAAACTGAACGGTCAGGAAATCACTGTTAAAGGTAGCAAGGGTGAATTGACCCGCGTTATCAACAACGCAGTGGTAGTAAGCCAAGAAGACAACGCTGTGACGTTTGCACCGCGTGAAGGTATTGTGAAAGCTAACGCTCAAGCAGGTACCGCACGTGCGCTGGTAAACAACATGGTTGTTGGTGTTACTGAAGGCTTTACCAAGAAACTGATTCTGAAAGGTGTTGGTTACCGTGCAGCAATGAAGGGTAACGCAGTAGCTCTGACTCTGGGCTTCTCGCACCCTGTTGAGCACGACCTGCCTGCAGGCATCAAAGCAGAATGCCCAAGCCAAACTGAGATTGTTCTGACTGGTACAGACAAGCAATTGGTTGGCCAAGTAGCTGCTGACATCCGCGCATACCGTCAACCTGAGCCTTACAAAGGCAAAGGTATCCGTTACTCTGACGAAGTTGTGCGTTCTAAAGAAGCTAAGAAGAAGTAAGGTAACACTATGGATAAGAAAATTGCTCGTATCCGTCGTGCGACCCGAGCGCGTCGCAAGATTGCTGAACTGGGTGCGACTCGCCTAGTGGTACACCGCACTCCACGTCACGTGTACGCACAGGTTATCGCGGCTAATGGCTCTGAGGTAATCGCAGCTGCTTCTACCGTAGAAAAAGCGATCCGTGAGCAAGTAAAAGGCACCGGTAACAAAGACGCTGCTGCAGTTGTAGGTAAAGCTATTGCTGAGCGTGCGCTGGAAAAAGGCATCGTAACTGTTGCTTTTGACCGCTCCGGTTTCCAATACCACGGCCGTGTGGCTGCACTAGCAGATGCTGCTCGTGAAGCTGGTCTGAAATTCTAAGGTAGGCGGAAAGATGGCTAACGATAAACAACAAAGTGATTTGCAAGAGAAGCTGATCGCAGTTAACCGTGTTTCTAAAACGGTTAAAGGTGGTCGCATCTTCAGCTTCACCGCTCTGACTGTAGTTGGTGATGGCAATGGTCGCGTAGGTTTCGGTTACGGTAAAGCCCGTGAAGTACCTGCTGCTATCCAAAAATCAATGGAAAAAGCGCGCCGTAACATGGTTACTGTTGCGCTGAACGACGGTACTCTGTTCCACGCTGTTAAAGGTCGCCACACTGGTTCTAAAGTGTACATGCAACCTGCTTCAGAAGGTACGGGTATCATCGCCGGTGGTGCGATGCGTGCGGTTCTGGAAGTTGCGGGTGTTCGCAACGTTCTGGCGAAAGCATACGGTTCTACCAACCCAATCAACGTTGTTCGCGCAACGATTGATGGTCTGGGTGGTATGAAGTCTCCAGAAATGGTAGCTGCTAAGCGCGGTCTGCCAGTTAACGAAATTCTGGGGTAATTCGACATGGCTAAAACTATCAAAGTAACTCAGACTCGTAGCTCTATCGGTCGTTTGCCGAAGCATAAAGCTACACTGCGTGGCTTGGGCCTACGTCGCATCAACCACACTGTTGAACTTGAAGATACTGCTTGCGTACGCGGCATGATCAATCAAGTTTACTACATGGTTAAAGTGGAGGAGTAATCACAATGCGTCTGAATACTCTATCTCCGGCTGCGGGTTCTAAACCTTCTAAGAAGCGTTTGGGTCGTGGTATCGGTTCAGGCCTGGGCAAAACTGGTGGCCGTGGTCACAAAGGTCAGAAATCACGTTCAGGTGGTTCTGTACGCCCAGGTTTCGAAGGCGGTCAAATGCCTTTGAAACAGCGTCTGCCAAAATTTGGTTTTACTTCTCGCAAGAGCCTGACTGCAGCTGAAGTTCGCCTGAGCGAACTGGCTAAAGTTGAAGGTGACGTTGTAAGCCTAGAGACACTGAAAGCTGCAAACATCATCACTAAAGACATCCGTACGGCGAAAATCGTACTGTCTGGTGAGATTGCTCGCTCAGTGACTGTAAAAGGTCTTCGCGTTACTAAAGGCGCACAAGCTGCAATCGAAGCTGCAGGCGGTAAAATCGAGGAATAATTAGCTCGAGGACGAGGTACAGATGGCAAAACAACCAGGACAAAATTTTAAAAGTGCAAAAGGTGGACTTGCGGAGCTGAAAAGCCGTCTACTCTTTGTGGTAGGTGCGTTGCTCGTGTTCCGTGCCGGTTCTTTTGTGCCAATTCCTGGTATTGACGCTGCTGTACTTGCCGATCTGTTCGAACAGCAACAAGGTACCATCATTGAACTGTTTAACATGTTCTCTGGTGGTGCTCTTGAGCGTGCTTCTATCCTAGCGCTGGGCATCATGCCGTATATTTCGGCATCGATTATTGTCCAGCTGCTAACGGTAGTTCATCCAGCCTTGGCTGAGTTGAAGAAGGAAGGGGAGTCTGGCCGTCGTAAGATTAGTCAGTACACCCGCTACGGTACGCTGGTGTTGGCAACGTTCCAAGCGATTGGTATCGCGACGGGCTTGCCAAGTATGATCCCAGGGCTTGTGGTTAACCCAGGCTTTGGGTTCTACTTTACCGCTGTCGTGAGCTTGGTCACCGGTACCATGTTCTTGATGTGGTTAGGTGAACAAATCACTGAGCGAGGAATCGGTAACGGTATTTCCATCATAATTTTTGCTGGTATCGTTGCTGGATTACCATCCGCTATCGGACAAACAGCCGAGCAAGCGCGTCAAGGTGAATTGCACGTGCTTCTTCTTCTGTTGATTGCGGTAATTGCTTTCGCAGTAATTGCGTTCGTAGTGTTTGTTGAGCGTGGCCAACGTCGTATTGTCGTTAACTACGCAAAGCGCCAACAAGGCCGTCGTGTCTTCGCAGCGCAAAGCACTCACCTGCCATTGAAATTAAATATGGCCGGCGTAATTCCAGCGATTTTTGCATCAAGTATTATCCTGTTCCCAGGCACTTTGGCCCAATGGTTTGGTCAGAGTGAGCAGTTTGGCTGGCTTGCTGATGTGTCTTTGGCACTGAGCCCAGGTCAACCACTGTATGTAATTCTTTATGCAGCAGCGATTATCTTCTTCTGTTTCTTCTACACGGCGTTGGTTTTCAACCCGCGTGAGACAGCAGACAATCTGAAGAAGTCTGGTGCATTCGTACCTGGTATTCGCCCGGGCGAGCAGACTGCAAAGTACATAGATAAAGTAATGACTCGACTAACCCTTGCGGGTGCGTTGTATATCACCTTTATCTGTCTGATCCCCGAGTTCATGATGATTGCTTGGAACGTACGCTTCTATTTTGGCGGAACTTCCCTACTAATCGTAGTTGTAGTAATCATGGACTTTATGGCTCAAGTTCAGACACATCTGATGTCTCAACAATATGAGTCCGTGTTGAAGAAAGCCAATCTGAAAGGCTACGGCCGTTAACAGATTGACATTTACGGAGTTTAGCAATGAAAGTTCGTGCTTCCGTTAAGAAAATCTGCCGTAACTGTAAAGTGATCAAGCGCAACGGTGTTGTTCGCGTGATCTGCAGTGAGCCAAAGCACAAGCAGCGCCAAGGCTAATAGCAGAATATTTTTCTTGCAAAATTTAGGCAGGCTGGCTACATTAGCCAGCCCACCTTTTGTGTGTGCAAAAGAAGTGGTATAGCCGCTGCGTATCCTGAACGGGCTCTGCAGCGGTTCTTCTTGAAAAAGTACTAGGAGTGAATAGTGGCCCGTATTGCAGGCATTAACATTCCTGATCAGAAGCATGCTGTAATCGCACTGACTGCGATCTACGGTATCGGTAAAACCCGTTCGAAAGCTATCCTAGCTGAGACTGGTATTGCTGAAAGCACTAAGATCAGTGAACTAACTGAAGAGCAGATCGATCTACTGCGTGATGGCGTTGCCAAGTACACTGTAGAAGGTGATCTACGTCGTGAAGTTTCAATGAACATCAAGCGTCTTATGGACCTTGGTTGTTACCGCGGTTTGCGTCATCGTCGCAGCTTGCCACTACGTGGTCAGCGTACGAAGACCAATGCTCGTACCCGTAAGGGTCCGCGCAAGCCGATCAAGAAATAATCGGGGTAGGGTACTATGGCTAAACAACCAAATCGCGCACGTAAACGCGTACGCAAGCAAGTTGCTGATGGCGTAGCGCATATCCATGCGTCTTTCAACAACACAATCGTAACCATTACTGACCGTCAAGGTAACGCTCTAGCATGGGCTACTGCAGGTGGTTCTGGTTTCCGTGGTTCTCGTAAATCAACTCCGTTCGCTGCACAGGTTGCTGCTGAGCGTTGTGGTGAGATGGCTAAAGAATACGGCCTGAAGAACCTGGAAGTTATGGTTAAGGGTCCTGGTCCAGGCCGTGAATCAACGATTCGCGCTCTGAACGCGGCTGGTTTCCGTATCACCAACATTGTTGATGCGACTCCAATCCCACATAACGGTTGTCGTCCACCTAAGAAACGTCGCGTATAACGCTGTTTCTTAGAATTCTGGAGAAAGATCATGGCAAGATATTTGGGTCCTAAGCTGAAGCTTAGCCGTCGCGAAGGTACTGACTTGTTCCTGAAGTCAGGCGTACGCGCGATTGATACCAAGTGTAAAATTGATAACGCCCCAGGTGTTCACGGCGCTCGTCGTGGCCGTCTGTCTGAGTATGGCGTTCAGCTTCGTGAGAAGCAAAAAGTTCGTCGTATGTACGGCGTTCTGGAAAAACAATTCCGTAACTACTATAAAGAAGCTGCACGCCTGAAAGGCAACACAGGTGAAAACCTGCTGCAACTTCTGGAAGGTCGTCTTGACAACGTAGTTTACCGCATGGGCTTTGGCGCAACTCGCGCAGAAGCACGTCAGCTGGTAAGCCACAAAGCGATCCTGGTTAACGGCAAAGTGGTTAACGTTCCTTCTTTCAACGTAACTGCGAACGATGTTGTTAGCATTCGTGAGAAAGCTAAGAACCAAGCACGCATCAAAGCAGCACTTGAAGTAGCTGCTCAGCGCGAGCTGCCAACTTGGATCGAAGTAGACAGCAACAAAATGGAAGGCACTTTCAAGCGCCTGCCAGAGCGTTCAGATTTGTCTGCTGACATCAACGAACACCTGATCGTCGAGCTTTACTCTAAGTAAGGCTAAACTAAAGAGAGGACACAATGCAGGGTTCTGTAACAGAATTTCTTAAGCCGCGTCTAGTTGACATCGAACAAGTAAGCTCGACGCACGCAAAAGTAACTCTTGAGCCGCTAGAGCGTGGCTTTGGTCACACCCTAGGTAATGCTCTACGTCGCATCCTACTGTCGTCTATGCCTGGTTGCGCAGTGACAGAAGTAGAGATTGATGGCGTGTTGCACGAGTACAGCACCAAAGAGGGCGTACAGGAAGATATCCTGGAAATCCTGCTTAACCTTAAAGGCCTGGCCGTTAAGGTTGAGGGTAAAGATGAAGTTATCCTTACTCTTAACAAGTCTGGTGCAGGCCCTGTTGTTGCAGGCGACATCACCCACGACGGTGGTGTTGAGATTGCGAACCCAGAGCACGTAATCTGCCATCTGACTGATTCTAACGCTGAAATCAGCATGCGAATCAAGGTAGAGCGTGGTCGCGGCTACGTACCAGCGTCAGCGCGTATTCACACTGAAGAAGACGAGCGTCCAATCGGCCGTCTGCTTGTTGATGCAACGTTCAGCCCAGTAGACCGTATTGCTTACAATGTTGAAGCAGCACGTGTTGAACAGCGTACGGACCTAGACAAGCTGGTTATCGATATGGAAACCAACGGTACGCTTGATCCTGAGGAAGCGATCCGTCGCGCAGCAACTATTCTTGCTGAGCAACTGGATGCATTCGTAGATCTGCGTGATGTACGAGTTCCTGAAGAGAAAGAAGAGAAGCCAGAGTTCGATCCGATCCTACTGCGTCCTGTAGACGATCTTGAACTAACTGTTCGCTCTGCTAACTGTTTGAAAGCAGAAGCGATCCACTACATCGGTGATCTGGTACAGCGTACTGAGGTTGAGCTTCTTAAGACGCCTAACCTTGGTAAGAAGTCTTTGACTGAAATTAAAGACGTGCTGGCTTCACGTGGTTTGTCGCTGGGTATGCGCCTGGAAAACTGGCCGCCAGCATCAATCGCTGAAGATTAATCAGATTCTGATTACTTAGTTAGAAGGATTAGGTCATGCGCCATCGTAAGAGTGGTCGTCAACTCAATCGCAACAGCAGCCATCGCAAAGCGATGTTCAGCAACATGGCTAGCTCTCTGGTAACTCACGAAGTTATCAAAACTACTTTGCCTAAAGCAAAAGAGCTGCGTCGCGTAATTGAGCCATTGATTACACTAGCAAAGAACGACAGTGTTGCTAACCGTCGTCTTGCGTTCGCTCGCACTCGTAACGACGAAGTTGTAGCGAAGCTGTTCAACGAACTGGGTCCACGTTTTGCCTCTCGTGCAGGCGGTTACACTCGCATTCTGAAATGCGGTGTACGTGCCGGCGATAAAGCCCCTATGGCTTACATCGAGTTGGTAGATCGTCCAGAGACAGCTGCAGAAGAAGCAGCTGAGTAATCTCTCGGTCCGTTCGAATAAGAAGCCAGGCTTTTGCCTGGCTTTTTATTTTTCTATGCTTTTTATAATTTAATCCGTCGTTATATCTCTAAATAGCGAGAAATTGCTTGCCTAACCGACAGGCCCGTTCAAACTTCTACTTCTACTTCTACTTCTACTTCTACTTCTACTTCTACTTCTACTTCTACTTCTACTTCTACTTCT
>NZ_LNTY01000045.1 GCF_001559595.1 Enterovibrio coralii
CCCTATAATGCCGCTTCACCGACACGGAGAGCGGCTTCCAACAAGGAAACGCCCACTGAATCGGTACGGCGAAAAGGCCTTCAAAACTGAATGAAAATAAACGCTTGACGCGTTTGAATGAATCAGTAAAATGGCCGCCCGCTTCAACGGAAAAGCTTCCGTCGAGGCAAGTCAACAAGGTGTTTTGAGGGTTGCGAAAGCAACGC
>NZ_LNTY01000046.1 GCF_001559595.1 Enterovibrio coralii
AGCAGAAATGCTGGGGCTTTTTTGTATGTATTGAATTTGGAGTTAGGACTCTCACGAGCTTGCGGCTTGAGCCTTGGACGAGTACATCCCCAGTGGCTCGTTAGGCTGAACTGCGCATCCCCACCATTTATTCAATATAACAATGCTTTCACTGGTCGCAATGCGATCTCAACATGCAGCATCTCCCTCTCTAACCCCAAGAACAACCGATCAACCCGCATTGAAATCAAACAAGCCGACAAAGTATTTAGCCTTACGTTGATTATGGATAATCCAGAAATGATATTCTTTTTGAGCGATGTGATCTGATTCTGCCCAAACGAACAAAATCCTTAAAAATAGCTGTTTACAAGGTAGGGGAGTGCCTA
>NZ_LNTY01000047.1 GCF_001559595.1 Enterovibrio coralii
AGTGGCCATGCGTCACTCTCAGCACCTTTTGAATTTCGAGTGTCGCTTGCCAGTAGGGTTGAAACGCTCACGGCCATGGACACGGTAGATTGCAATGTGTGCCTGTCGATTTGGCAAGACGGTGAGATTGAGCAACGTTTTCACGGTGTGGTGCGCACGTTTTCGGTTGGTGATACTGGAACCCATCACACTCACTATGCACTAGACATGGTGCCTGCCCTTTCACGACTGTCATTGCGTCAAAACAGCCGTATCTTCCAACAACAGACTGTGCCCGACATCATCAGCATTTTGCTGCAAGAGATGGGCATTGATGATTACGCCTTTTCGCTTTCAGGCATGCCTGAGCCCAGAGAATACTGTGTGCAATACCGTGAGTCGGACTTGGCGTTTATCGAGCGCATCGCGGCTGAGGAGGGCTTGCTCTATGCCTTCTTCCACAATGAAAACGGCCATACGGTGCTCTTTACCGATGAAATGCAGGCCTTACCAACATTCAGTGAGCCCTTGGAATACAACGCCACGTCAGGGGGTTTGCATCGCCAGCCCTTTATCAAAGGTTGGCAAGATATCACGCAAGTACGTCCCTCTTCAGTGCAGCTCAAAGACTACAGTTTCAAAAAGCCAGCGTATGGGTTCTTGCAAGATACCTCTGGAACCGAGATGGCCTTTCAACGGGGTACCTATGAGCACTTTGATTACCCCGGTCGCTACAAATCTGACACGACTGGCAAACCCTTTACCCAATACCGCCTTGAACACCTTCGTAGCAATGCGATAACGGCCACAGCAAGCAGCAATGCCCCATGCTTGTATCCTGGGCACGTCTTTTCACTGATTGAACACCCGAATCCCGACAGCAACCGCAAGTGGACCGTGGTCAGTACCACCTTTCAAGGCACGCAACCACAAGCCTTGGAAGAGCATGGCACTGAGGACATGACTACCTTCCACAATACCTTCTCTGTCATTCCCAACCACCGACCGTGGCGACCCAAGCCGCAACCCAAACCGTGTGTCCAAGGGCCGCAAATCGCCACCGTCACGGGTCCAGAGAGCGAAGAAATCTATTGTGATGAACACGGGCGCGTTAAAGTGCAGTTCCCGTGGGACCGCTATGGCAACAGCGATGATGCCTCAAGCTGTTGGGTACGTG
>NZ_LNTY01000048.1 GCF_001559595.1 Enterovibrio coralii
AGTGGCCATGCGTCACTCTCAGCACCTTTTGAATTTCAAGTGTCACTTGCCAGTAGGGTTGAAACGCTCACGGCCATGGACACGGTCGATTGCAATGTGTGCCTGTCGATTTGGCAAGACGGCGAGATTGAGCAACGCTTTCACGGTGTGGTGCGCGCGTTTACGGTTGGTGATACCGGAGCACATCACACTCACTATGCACTAGACATGGTGCCTGCCCTTTCACGACTTTCATTGCGTCAAAACAGCCGTATCTTCCAACAACAGACTGTGCCGGACATTATCAGTATTTTGCTGCAAGAAATGGGTATTGATGATTACGCCTTTTCGCTTTCAGGTACGCCTGAGCCCAGAGAATACTGTGTGCAATACCGCGAATCAGACTTGGCGTTTATCGAGCGTATCGCGGCTGAAGAGGGGTTGCTCTATGCCTTCTTCCACAATGAAAACGGCCATACGGTGCTCTTTACCGATGAAATGCAGGCCTTACCAACCCTCAGTGAGCCCTTGGAATACAACGCCACGTCAGGGGGTTTTCATCGCCAGCCCTTTATCAAAGGTTGGCAAGATGTCACACAAGTACGCCCTTCTTCGGTGCAGCTCAAAGACTACAGTTTCAAAAAGCCGGCTTATGGGTTCTTACACGACGCCTCTGGAACCGAGATGGCCTTTCAACGGGGTACCTATGAGCACTTTGATTACCCCGGTCGCTACAAATCTGACACGACTGGCAAGCCCTTCACCCAATACCGCCTTGAACACCTTCGTAGCAATGCGATAACGGCCAATGCCACCAGCAATGTCCCGTGCCTGTATCCTGGGCACGTCTTTTCACTGATTGAACACCCGAACCCTGGCAATAACCGTAAGTGGACAGTGGTCAGTACCACCTTTGAAGGCACGCAACCACAAGCCTTGGAAGAGCATGGCACTGAGGGCATGACCTCCTTCCACAATACCTTCTCTGTCATTCCCAACCACCGACCGTGGCGACCTACTCCGCAACCTAAACCGTGTGTCCAAGGGCCACAAATCGCCACCGTCACAGGGCCAGAGAGCGAAGAAATCTATTGTGATGAACATGGGCGCGTTAAAGTGCAGTTCCCGTGGGACCGCTATGGCAACAGCGATGATGCCTCAAGCTGTTGGGTACGTA
>NZ_LNTY01000049.1 GCF_001559595.1 Enterovibrio coralii
AAGGCTTTTGCTTGGGCAACCGAGGCCTCGGCTTGTTGGAGTTGCTCTGCTCGCGTGCCTGCTAACAACAGGGCAAGGTACTGCTCGGCTTCTTCGAGTGCAGATTCGCAGCGGTCTCTGGACGAGCGCGCGCTGTCCAAATCGGCTTTGCCTTGCATGCCTTTGGAGACCAGTGATTTCGTGCGCGTAAACGCTTTTCTGGCTTCAACCAGTGCCGCTTGTGCGCCGTCCACTGTGGCTTTTGCTTTCGCGATTTCTTCTTGGCGAGGCCCCGCCATAAGCTCTGCTTGTTTGGCTTCAGTCATTGCAAGTTGTGCTAACGCATTGTTCACATCGAGTCTTGCTTGCGTGCTATCCAATCGCGCGATGAGGTCACCTTGCTTTACGGTTTCTCCTTCTGAAACCAAAAGTTCGGTAATGGTTTTTGATACCGGACTCTTGGCGAGATAGCGGTCTTTTTCAATCAAGCCGAGCGCATGGTGTTCTTCTGGCTCAAAACAGCCAGCGAGGAAGAGCGTGCACACGACACCTAGCAATAAGGTCGAGTATCGGCGAAGTAGGTTGGGTGAGGTGGTGACAATGCTGGACATAATGGAATCCAAATGTGAGTGGCGATAGATTTATCTTACTCTTTGAATTCATTGTTAAAAGGTGAATAATTCCGCAAAAACCACGTAGTGATTGAAAAAGTTTTACGGAGCAACAGTAGAGAACACCTCTGTATTTTCGAAAAGAATCGTTACTTTTTCCGAGAACCCAATATACTAGTGCCTCGCCTTGTTGTTGTAAGAGATACCTTCCGTGTCGATGATTCGCCCTCGGCTCGATTACCCGCTGTTTGCTGCAATCTGCACATTGATCGCTTTAGGCTCCATGAGTGTGTGGAGCGCGAGTGGTTACAGCGTTCCGATTATTGAGCGTCATTTAGCGCGAGCATTTATGGCTATTTTTGCCTTGCTTGCATTGTCTACTATCCCAGCCAAGAAATTTAAAGATCTGGCACCGCACCTATTCGGTTTGGCCGTCATTTTGTTAGTTGGCGTTATCATTGCTGGTGATACCACCAACGGTGCTAAACGTTGGCTAGCCCTTGGTCCTGTTCGCTTCCAGCCTTCTGAGCTGGTGAAAGTGGCCGTGCCCATGATGGTGGCCTGGTTAATTGTGAAAGACCCCGGCAGGCCGAATTTCCAGAAAATTATTCTCTGTGCGCTCGTCACGGCGGTGCCTGCAGGTTTAATTGTTATTCAGCCTGACCTTGATGGCTCCATCTTCACTGTCATGTATGCCTTGTTCGTGCTCTTCCTTGCCGGGATGAGCTGGAAAATCATTGGCTCTGTGTTGATAACCGTTGCGTCGTCTGTACCTTTGATGTGGTTCTTCTTTATGGAGGAGTACCAGAAAAAGCGTGTTACCCAGTTCCTGAATCCGGAATCTGACCCACTCGGTGCGGGTTACCAAATCATCCAATCGCTGATCGCGATTGGCTCCGGTGGCTTTAAAGGCAAAGGGTTTATGAATGCGACTCAAGGTCAGCTTGGGTTTATTCCTGAAAGCCATACAGACTTCATTTTCTCGACCTTTGCTGAGGAGTGGGGCTTTATTGGCAGCGTAGTGATCATCTTGCTCTACTTGTTTATTGCAGGTCGTGCATTGTGGTTGGCTGCTAACGCTCCTGCACCTTTCTCGCGTTTGGTGAGCGGTGCGTTGGCGATGAGTTTCTTCCTTTATGCCTTTATTAACTTGGGCATGGTGAGTGGTTTGCTGCCTGTGATGGGGAGCCCGTTACCGTTTATCAGTTATGGTGGTACGGCTATGATCACCCAAGGGGCATGTTTCGGCATCATCATGGCGCTGTGCTGTGGTAAGCAACCGACGCAGGCTACCTGGAGTCATCGAACCTTCTCGAAGTCGTCAATGTAGTGACAAAAACAAAAAAGGCAGGGATTTCCCTGCCTTTTCTATTTCTAGCCATCAAGTACTGGGCTTGGGTTGATCTTCCAATTCCTCCTGAAGCTCAACTTCTTCCTCTTCGTCTAAATCCCCTTCATGCAAACGGTGTCCGCCTGCAATGTAGGTATAAAGCACTGGCAACACAAAGAGGGTGAACAGCGTACCTACGGCGAGACCCGCGACGATAACCAGACCGATATTGTAACGAGAGGCTGCACCTGCGCCTGTTGCGAACAGCAATGGAATCAAACCCGCAATCATTGCGGAGGTGGTCATCAGGATAGGGCGAAGACGCACTGTCGCCGCTTCCACAATCGCATCTTGTTTAGAAACGCCTTTGTGGATTTGCTCCTCTTTGGCCACCTCACACATCAAGATTCCGTGTTTGGTGATTAGACCAACAAGGGTGATCAAACCAACTTGCGAGTAGATGTTCAGCGAGGTCTCTCCGGAGATATGCGTCCAGCCCAATGCAATCAAGGCACCGCTAATCGCCAGCGGAACGGTACACATAATAACCAACGGGTCTCGCCAGCTTTCGAACTGACTTGCCAGCACCAAGAAGATAATCGCCAGTGCTAGAGCAAAGGTCACGTATAGCGAGCTACCTTCTTCAACGAACTGTCGAGACTCACCACCAAACGAATAGGTGTAACCTTGCGGCAAATCGGTAGCAGCAATGCCTTCGAAGAAGCTAATCGCATCACTCATGGCAACGTTAGGCGCAGGAACCGCAGAGATATTGATAGAGTTCATTTGGTTAAAGTGAGGCAGTGTTTTCGCCTGACCTTTGACCGAGAAACTCACCAAACTCGACAGTGGAATCGCCTCACCGTTTTGGGCCGTCACGTAGTACTTGCTGATGAGATGCGGATTCGCGCGGTCTTCACGCACCAACTCAGGGATAACCTCGTAAGAGCGACCGTCGATGTTCACGCGGTTGATGTAGCCGCCACTCATCATGCTGCCCAAGGTTTGACCGATAGCTTGCATGGTAACGCCATACGCACCCGCTGCATCACGGTCGATGGAAAGCTGAACCAAACCAGAGTCGTATTTCAAATCCACATCTGAGTACACAAATAGTGGGCTGGCTTTTGCCTTGTCGAGGATTTTGCTACCTATGTTGTAGATGGTTTCGAAATCCGCTGGGCTGGTAATGATGAACTGAATGGGCAAACCGCCAGATGCACCCGGCAGCGAGGGCATTTGATATGCGGTTGCATTAATACCAGGCAGCTTTTTCGCGGCTTTGTTGACGGTATCAGAGATCTCTTTTTGGCTTTCCGAACGCTCACTCCAAGGGATCAAGGGGCCAATTGCAATACCCTGACTACTCGTCGGCACACCAATCAATGCCAACGACGCTTCCGCTTGTGGCTGCTCACCTAGAATCTTCGAGATAAGCTCCATGTTGGCCTGAATGTAGTCATTGTTTGAGGTCGATGGCGTATTACCAATCACTACGACCACGCCCTGATCTTCATCTGGTGCAAGCTGTGAGGGAATGAAGCTGAACAATACAGGTAGAGACACCAACACGATGAGCGCGAAAAAGACGACGGTCTTTTTGTGGTCGAGCACTGCGTGTAAGCCACGTTGATACTTGTTCGTCAGTCCTGAAAGGACGCGCTCTACCGTTTCCTCAAACTTGTCAGGCTTGGTGTGTGGCTTGAGCATTTTCGAACACATCATGGGTGACAGCGTTAGCGCCACGAAGCCGGAGATAAACACTGAGCCTGCCAGCGTCAATGCGAACTCTTTAAACAGCGACCCCGTGATCCCGCCCATCAAAGCAATCGGCGCGTACACTGCCGCGAGAGTAATGGTCATCGAGATTACGGGCACGGCGATTTCGCGTGTGGCATCAACCGCGGCTTTAAACGGTTTCACACCCATCTTGATATGACGGTCGACGTTTTCCACCACCACGATGGCGTCATCCACCACCAGACCGATTGCGAGCACCATGGCGAGCAGTGTCATCAGGTTAAGTGTGAAGCCAAAGCCTTGCATCACGAACATCACGCCTATCAGTGACAACGGGATGGTGACGATAGGAATGACAACCGCACGGAAAGAGCCAAGGAAAAGCAGGATAACGACAATTACAATGACTGCCGCTTCAACAATGGTTTTGATGACTTCGTCGATGGAGTCAGTGATTGCTTCGGTGGAGTCATAGAGCACTGAGGCGTCAATGTTTGACGGCAGGTTGCGATGAATCGACTCAAACTGAACACGAATACCTGCGGCAACATCGAGCGGGTTAGCGGTTGGTGTGGCATTAACACCAACGATAACCGCTTCACGTCCATTCGCGAGTGCACGCGTGCTGTCAGAGCTTTTGCTCATGTTCACTTCAGCGACATCACGAAGGTGCACGACCTGACCGCCTTGGCTTTTGATGACCAAGTTTTTCAGCCCTTCAACCGTGTCTACCTGACTGTCGATGGTACTGTTCAAAATGGTCAAATAGCTGTTGAACTGACCAACGGCGGACTGGTAGTTGTTTTGCTGAAGAATACTGATGAGCTGGCTGGTGGACAGGTTGTATTGCCCGAGTTTTTCAGGATCTGGCCATATACGTAGCGCAAAGGGCGCACCGCCCATCATGGCAATATTCGACACGCCATTCACGGTTGAAAGCTGCGGATTCACAACCCGTTCGAGGTAGTCTGCAATCTGGCTTGAGTTCAACTCACCACTGAAAAACGAAATGTACATGATGGAGGTGGTGGAACCGGTCGAAGAGGTCACGGACGGATCGTAGGCCTCTTGCGGTAGCTGGTTTGCGACTGAGTTTATCTGCGAAAGCACGTTGGCAAGTGCTTCTTCAGGGTTGGTGTTGAGCAGCATGTTCAAGACTATGCTGGACGCCCCTAGCTGACTAGAGGATGTCATAAAGTCGAGGTTATCAACCTGAGACAGCGCTTGTTCTAACGGCTGGGTAATAAAACCCTCTACCAACTCAGCATCTGCGCCAGGGTAAGCGGTCGCTACCGTTATTACCGTGTTGGTCATGTCGGGGTACTGACGAACCTGTAGGTCTTTTAGCGCGTTGAGCCCAAGCAACAGCAACAAGATGCTGAGCGATGCCGCCATCACGGGGCGGTATATGAAGATATCGGTAAATTTCATTCCCGTGCTCCTTACAGTTGCGGCATTTTGTCAGGCACGGAGATTGGGTTTGGAACTATGTCGACCTTAGTGTTGTTACCAAGGTTCAAAATTCCAGTGGTGACGACTTCTTCATCAAACTTCAAATCGCCTGAAATCAGCGCGTTGTTGCCGCTTCTTTCAAGCACTTCAACGGTGACTTGTTTAACGCGTGTGTCGTTGTCTTTCTTCTCAACCACAAAGATAGAGTTGCCATACAGCGCAAAGACAATCGCGGTTTGAGGCACAACAAACTGTTTTTCGAGATTGGTCAGCGCAATGTTTACATCGGCAAACATTCCGCCACGAAGTGTACCGTCGTCATTTGGTAATTCCGCTTGCACCATCACCAAACCGGTTTGATTGTTCACCACAGGCTCAATCGCGTTGATTTTGCCTTCGTAGACACGGCCTGGAAACGCCTCAACCGTCAAAGAAATTGGCTGGCCGATGGCAATTTTGCCAATGTCCGCCTGAGGCACACTAAAGCGCACGCGCATTGAAGAAAGATCGTCAAGACGCACAATGTCGGTACCCGCTGAAACATATTGTCCGAGGTTGACGTTACGAATACCTAGTTGGCCGTTGAACGGTGCTTTGATCTCTCGCTGCGCGATGGTGGCTTGGAGGCTTTCGATGTTCGCTTGCAAAGATTCATATTTGGACTGCGCTGTTTCAAGGCTTTGCTCTGATACTGAGCGTTCTTTGTAGAGCTTTTGCAGTCGTAAAAAGTCGTCGCGCACGGACGGGAGTTGTACTTGCTGCGCTTTTAAATCGGCTTGCTGAACAGAAGAGTCCAGACTCACCAAAACGGTTCCGGCTTCAACAGAAGCCCCGTTGTCGAAGTTAATGGCAGTGACAATACCAGATACTTCGTTGGAGACGTCAACACCTTGATTAGGTTCAATAAACCAATTGCCTGAATACCTTGGGGCCAAACGGTTGGCGCAAGTTTTTCAACAGACACGGGGTAAACTGGTTCTGGAAGGTTAGCCAATGCGGTTTCAATTTTGTTATTCACGAAAAGGTTAAAGCCAATCACAGTGCCAAAAGCCAGCACAGCGACCACTATCATCCCTAATACCCATCTATTCATCTGATGATTCTCCAAGTGTTTACTTTGGTGAGAGTTTTGGATCTTGCGTGTCTGAGAAAGACACAAATAAACACGCTGAGTGAGTCAGGTCTGAGATTCGCCAACACGTGAAGCAAATAATCAAGTTGTTTCATATTCACTCTATTTATGCTTTAAGTTCACTCAGAAGTATAAGCAAGGGTTTTAATGGTTGTGTTTCCAAGTTGGGACGATTTGATTAAAGGGGTAAGTAAGGTGTTGTTTTATAGGGTAGGATCTTGAACAGAGGTACTAAAAAAGGAGGCAATGTGCCTCCTTCAATACAAGATGTGAAAGACTACAGTGCTTGTTTTACTTTTTCCGCCACGTCTGCAGGCACCCACTGGGTCCAGACTTGCGGATAGCTTTCGAGGAATTCAAACGCTGCAATTTCGCCATCTGCTTGGTTTTCTTCCATCCAAGCCATCATCGCGCTCATGTCTGCATTTGAGTATGAACGGTTGCTGATATAGGCGTAAGCAGCAGGTGATTCTTGAGCGAAGCTTTCTGTGGTGATGGTGTTTACGGCAGAGGGTGGATAAGCCGTCACCTTCGGCTCAAGGCAATCTGCTTGCGTAATACATTGCTCATAATGTGCAGGATCCGGTGCAACGCCGAAATCCACTTTAACCATTTCATAGCGGCCAAGCACGGGTGTTGGTGACCAATAATAGCCAAACCAAGGCTTTTCACGGTCATATGCGCGAGCAATAGAACCTGCCAACGCTGCACCTGAGCCGGGGTCGACTTGTTCAAAGCCTGCTTTTTCTAGTTCAAGAGCATCAAACAAATGACCTGCCGTAATTTGACATGTCCACCCCGCAGGGCATGTCATAAAGCCAGAAACGCCATCTTCTTCTGGATGAGGAAACAATGCTGCGTTGGCCTTAATGCCTTCAATGGTGGCGAGTTCTGGGTTTTTATCCACCATGTACTTTGGAACCCAAAAGCCCTCTTCGCCACCTTCCGTAAAGGCTTTACCTGCGAAACGCAACTTACCTTCTTTTTGCCCTTTCTCAAGCATCTCTTTATGCGAATTGCTCCAAAACTCTGGGGCAATATCCGGCTCGCCCTTTTCAGACATTGAAATGCCTGTCGGCATGGTATCGCCGGGAACGAGTTCAGCATTGCAGTCGTAGCCATGTTCCAAAATGAATTGATCAACGTGCGCCATTAAGGTGGCGGAATTCCAGTTCATATCTGCGATGGTGACATCGCCACATTCTTCAGCAGAAACGAAAGGAGAGAGGGCAAGTAACGGCAGCGAGAGATAGCGAGCATGCATGGCAGAAATCTCCGATTTAGACAAAAGAGTATTGTTGTTTTAGACCTGTCTAAGATAACAAACTGGATGTAATCATTGTTGCCAAATTGTTTTTAAATGTGATGAAAGTGACGCGAAAACCTTATTAATTGGAGTGTAATGCGTTTTTTGACTACATCTTGTATTGATCCGTCTCTCACTAGAGATCATGGACTTTGATTAATGTTAACACCCTGTTATAGGCTTTATATGTTTAGAGGTGTAAGGGAAATCATTAAGTATGCAATCTGGTAATGGCGGGAATAACTCAGGGTTTCCTTTTGTTAAGTTCGATAATGTCCAAAAGAGCTATGACGGCAAATCTTTGGTGGTCAAAGGATTTGAAATGGACATTGATCAAGGGGAATTTATTACCCTGCTCGGGCCGTCCGGATCAGGAAAGTCTACGGTACTCATGATGATGGCTGGCTTTGAACAGCTACCCACGGTGAAATTTACCTCAACGGCAATCCAATAAAAACCTTGCCACCCCACAAGCGGGGCATCGGTTTGGTTTTTCAAAACTATGCACTTTTCCCGCATATGACGGTGGAAGAGAACCTTGCCTTCCCGTTACAAGTTCGTAACTTATCCAAATCGGAAATTGAAGACAAAGTGAGGCGCGCATTAGACATGGTGCGTCTCTCTGACTTTGGTCACCGCCGACCTGCTCATCTTTCAGGTGGACAGCAGCAACGTGTTGCCGTTGCGCGAGCCTTGGTTTTCGAGCCTGAGCTGGTCTTGATGGACGAACCCTTGGGCGCGTTGGATAAAAATCTGCGAGAAGAGATGCAATATGAGATCAAACACATTCAGGAAGATCTCGGCGTTACTATGATTTATGTAACGCATGACCAATCCGAAGCACTCACCATGTCAGACCGTATTGCGGTATTTAACGATGGGATCGTACAGCAACTCGCAACGCCTGAAGAACTCTATGAACGCCCAGTGAATGCGTTTGTTGCTCAATTCATCGGTGAGAATAACCGCTTAAAAGGCGACGTGATTTCGCTAGATAGCCAACGTTGTCAAGTTAAAGTACCGAATGGTGACGTGATAACCGCTAAACCCGTTGCAGTTGGTAAAGAGGGCGAGATTTCAACGCTTTCCTTACGTCCAGAGCGCATCATCATCAACCCGTCTCAGGGAACGCTCCCCAATATTTTTGATGCCCAGGTAGAAGAAGTTATCTACCTCGGTGATCACCTGCGCACGCGCGTGAAAGTGTGTGAAAGCGATGAATTTATTATAAAAACACCGAATGCCGAAGGGCATCCGAATTTACGTCGTGGCGACATGATTAGGATTGGCTGGTCCGAAGAAGACTGCCGAGCCTTAGATGCATCATAGGCATCGACTTTACGGAATTAGCTGAGTATGAGGCGGCGGACATCCGCCCATGGCTAGCGAAAGTACTGAATATGGATTGCGATGAACGCAGTAGTTCTGTGCCGTAGTAACGTGCAGAAGTGAATTCCTGTCCTGCTCAGGCTTAACAAGCGAAAGACTTGAGGAGAAAACAATGAAGAAACTAGCGTTACATGCCGCAATCCTTGCAGGGTGTGCTAGCTTGGCGACCACAGCTGTCGCTGACGAGACGTTGAATGTTGTGTCTTGGGGGGGCGCATACACGGCAAGCCAAACTAAGGCTTACCACGAACCTTGGACTGAAAAGACGGGCGTGAAAATCGTTAACATCGATAAGTCATCGAACGCGCTTTCTGGTCTGCGTGCGCAGGTTGAATCTGACAACGTCACGTGGGATTTAGTCGATATTCTACCGTCGGATGCGATTGTCGCGTGTGATGAAGGGCTGGCTGAGCCGCTCGACCATGACGTGTTGTTGGCGGCTGCGCCAGACGGCACGGTGGCGACTAAGGACTTCTTGGCGGGCTCTCTGACCGAGTGTTTCGTACCGTCCATCGTTTACTCCAATATTATCGCTTACAACACTGAGCTATTTAATGGCAAGAAGCCATCAAAAATTGATGATGTGTTTGACCTGAAAAATTTCCCAGGCAAACGTGCGTTGCAGAAAAAGCCAATCAACAACCTAGAGTGGGCGTTGGTTGCTGACGGTGTTCCCTCTGAAGAAGTGTACGAAGTGCTTTCTACCGAAGAAGGCGTTAAGCGTGCGTTTAAAAAGCTGGATACCATTAAAGACTCTGTGATTTGGTGGGAAGAAGGTGCACAGCCACCGCAGTTGCTGGCAGATAAAGAAGTGGCGTTTGCTTCGGCATATAACGGTCGTATCTTTAACGCAGCGGTTAATGAAAAGCAGCCGTTTGACATTATCTGGGATGGTCAGGTGTTTGAGCTTGATGGTTGGGTTGTGCCAAAAGGCAAACTGGACAAAGTGAAGGACTACCTGCGCTTTGCGACAGACTCTCAACGTCTGGCCGATCAGGCTAAGTACATTTCTTACGGTCCAGCACGTAACTCTTCTGCGGGCATGGTAAGTACGCATGCTGATACAGGTATCGACATGAAACCTCACATGCCGACTTACGCACCTAACTTCGTGACTGCAATTCCTAAAGACGATGAGTTTTGGGCTGACAACGGTGATGAACTGGCACAGCGTTTTAACGCGTGGTTAGCGCAGTAAGGTAAAGCTTTAATGGCGGGCAATGAATGCCCGCCATTTTTCGTTTTTATAAGCAGTGGGAGGTCTGGTGCAGGGAAGTCCAGCCAATGAAATTAAAACCGCTGACGGTGTTTCTCTTCGAGTTAGCCAGCAGCGTTCAATCCGTAGAAACAAGATTAAGGCATTCCTTCTTGTTGCCCCGTTATTAGCCTTTCTCTTGGTTGCCTTTGTTCTCCCTATTTTGGATATGCTGCAGCGCAGTGTTGAGAACCCAGAAGTCTCTACTTATCTCCCAAGAACGACAGTTGCACTAGAAAACTGGGATGGCCAGCAACTGCCCGATGAAGCGGTATACGCAGCATTGGTTGAAGATCTTCAAGTCGGTGCCAAAGCACGAAACATAGGCAAGGTCGCCTCGCGACTGAACTATGAAAAATCAGGCATGCGCTCACTTCTAATGAAGTCCGCGCGCAAATCAAAACGAATCGATGAAGGCCCATACAAAGCGCAGATTGAGAAAATGGATAAGCGCTGGAAAGACATCAGCGTCTGGCGTCTGATTCAGCGAGAGTCATCAACGTACACCCTTTCTTATTACTTGAATGCTGTCGATCATCGATTCGACGATGAAGGCAACATTGTTGCTCAACCTGAGCATCTCCAAATCTATAACGGCCTGTTTTGGCGCACGCTTTACATGAGCGTGGCGATTACGTTTTTGTGTTTGTTACTGGGATATCCGGTGGCTTACCTACTCGCAAATTTGCCGCTCAAGCATGCCAACATTTTAATGATTTTTGTTCTGTTGCCTTTCTGGACCTCGCTGTTGGTGCGAACGGCGACTTGGATTGCCATCTTGCAGCAGCAAGGTGTGTTGAACGACATGATGGTTGGTATGGGGATCTTGGATGATCAGAATCGGATTCAGATGATCTACAACCAAACCGGCACGTTGATAGCGATGACCCACATACTCCTGCCGTTCATGATATTGCCGCTTTATTCGGTGATGAAGACCATCTCACCAAGCTATGTGCGAGCGGCGCGTTCAATGGGGGCGACGCAGTTTATGGCTTTTCGACGCGTCTATTTCCCGCAGACTTTACCGGGTATCGGTGCGGGGTCGATATTGGTCTTTATTCTCGCGATTGGTTACTACATCACCCCTGCTTTGGTTGGTGGACAAAATGGTACATTCATTACCAACTTCATTGCCTACCACATGCAAACCTCGCTGAACTGGGGGCTTGCAGCAGCAATCGCTTCGATTTTGCTGGTGGTGGTCATTGTTCTTTATTGGCTCTACAACCGATTGATCGGTGTAGATAATGTGAAGTTAGGGTAGGAGGAATACCATGGCAATGCCTGAATGCGCCACCACAGGCGAAAAAGTGTGGTATGTGGTTTTCCGCCTGATTTGTGCGGCAATCTTTCTGTTTTTGGTTGGCCCGCTGTTGGTGATTATCCCTTTAAGCTTTAACGCCGAACCTTACTTCACCTTTACGCCAGAAATGCTGAGCTTCGATCCTGCGGGGTTCTCTCTCAGATGGTATGACGACTTCTTCACGTCAGATGCATGGCAGACTGCCGTGAAAAACAGCATCATTGTGGCTATCGCATCGACGATTTTAGCGACTGTGCTTGGCACGATTGCGGCACTTGGCTTGTCGAGCCGCTACATGCCGTACAAAGACGTGATCATGGCTATTCTGATTTCACCAATGATCGTGCCATTGATCATCTCCGCTGCAGCGATGTTCTTTTTCTTTTCTCGCTTCCAACTCACCCAGACCTATATTGGCGTTATCCTGGCACACACGGCATTAGGGATTCCGTTTGTGGTGATTACCGTGACGGCAACGCTGAGTGGCTTTGATCACTCGTTAACGCGTGCGTCTGCGAGTTTGGGTGCAAATCCTGTTCAAACCTTCTTTAAGGTAGTTCTGCCGCTAGTCACACCGGGCGTGATTTCTGGTGCACTGTTTGCCTTTATCACGTCATTTGATGAAGTGGTTGTAGTGCTCTTCATTGCGGGGCCGGAACAAACGACATTGCCGATACAGATGTGGGCAGGGATTCGAGAAGAGATCAGTCCGACCATATTGGCGGCCGCTACGTTACTGGTTGTGCTTTCGATTGCGCTTTTGACAACGTTAGAGTTTTTGAGACGTCGCAGCGCGCGGATGAGAGGTATTGAAGAATAGTAAGTTGGCCTGCCAGTTACCCATTCCCCCTAATGACGGTAACTGGCAAACCAAGCTTGTTAGATGTCAGCCCAATTTGGCAGGCTTTTGCGTTTCGCACTTAATCTGTACCAGAGTGCCATCAGCAGACCGAAGATTAAGCCTGTGGTCAACGAAGCGTTGAACATGTAGATGATTGATACGCCGAGGCTGCTCCACTGCATGAACCACATGATCACGCCCCAAAGCAGGCCAAACCAAATGGTGCTCAGCATCATGTTAATGCTGAAAGAAGCAAACTGAGGTGGCGGAACTTTCAGACCGATTTTTCGCGCAAGGCGATAGATCACCGGGTTGATAGAAGATGCTAGAAAGCCTTTTTTCAGTAACAAAGCATGGGCTTTGTCTAGGTGTTGCTCAAAACTCATTTAAAATCACTAATTACAACGTGTTGCGCCCACTATATCGCAACATGTGACCTTGCCTATGAGCATCAATGGAATTGGTGACCGCGCTCTCGAAGAATCGGTCGTTGGTGAGTAAAGACGCGACAGGCCTTGAATTTGTGGGGTTTGGAACGATAGTCAGATTGATCGCTACGGCAATTTGTTTAGGCTAGAGCGAAAGGTTTTCTCACTGCGAATATCGATGAAAGTAGACTACGACAAGCGATTGACGCCCGTCATCCGATACTTAGAAAAACACTTCAATGAGCCACTTAACTTACATGAAGTCGCTGCTCAGGCTAACTTGTCGCCTTATCATTTCCACCGTATTTTCAAAGCGGTTCAAGGCGAAACCTTGGCGGAGTTTATACGCAGGTTGCGCTTGGAACAGGCTGCGAACGATTTGTTTCGCAGCAAAGAACCCGTATTAAACGTCGCGTTAGATTATGGGTTTTCCTCTTCTCAGAGCTTGGCGAAGGCGTTTAAGCAAAACTTTGGCGTCACGCCATCTGCGTTCAGAGAGTGTGAAAGCTACGACGCCTTTTCGGCTCTGACTCGAAGCAGCAAGATTGGACACGCACTGCGCAAGAACGGAAACGTCAGATCGTCTGCCTCTCCATATACTGACTCCTATCTACAAATCAGGAGTTCGCACATGGAAACACAACACTTCACTGCATCAAAACTTGCGTATATTCGTGTCGTTGGGCCTTACGGCAAAGGTTATCAAGAACCTTGTGGCCGCTTATATCAATGGGCAGGAAGCAAAGGGCAGGCAGGCAACACCTGTATTTTCATTTATCACGACAACCCAGAAATTACGCCTGAGGATAAATGCCGTACAGATATCTGCCTGATGGTCGACGATAACATCGAAGTACCAAATGGTATTGAGTTGCAAGACTTTCCTGGAGGTCAATACAGCACGGTAAGACACACAGTGACTGATGCCTCGGAGTATGCGGCGAAATGGGAAGAATTGACGAGAGGCATTATTGCTGCCGGGCTTGAAGCAGACAACAGACCGTGCTTCGAGCTTTATCATAGCATTGGCCAGAATCCTTGTACGGCAGATGTGACTTTTTGTACGGCTATCAAATAACCCTTTGAGTGTGAGCGTGTTTGCCAACAAAAGGCACTTCGTTCTCCATTAGATTTGAGAGAAATTCGTATGCTGGACATCATGGTGCTTGAGGAAGCGACGCTTGCTTGTGTTCGCCTTCAAGGTGCATATGGAAAGGGGATTGAAGAGGCCTGTGACACGCTTGCATTATGGGCGGAAAAAGACCACTTCAATGATGGTGAATTGATGATTTTCTATCACGATGATCCAAAAACAACCGTGGACGCAAAGTGTCGGACAGATGTCTGCCTGATTGTGCCGATAGATACACAAGCTGAAAAGGGTATTGAGATAATCCCTTTTGCTGGTGGAAGATTTGCAACGATAAAACGAAGGATCTCGCATTCGTTAGAGTATAGGAGTGCATGGGAAGACCTTTACGCTTTTATCAAGGATGCAGGCTTTGAATTGAGTAAGTCGGCAGCAGGTATTGAGCTTTACGGAAGTTATATGCCCTTCACCAAGGTGGCTGAAGTTACGTTTTGCGTCCCTGTAAAATAAAAAACAAACCCGCCAATTAGGCGGGTTGTTTGTCAGTTTCACTTCGCTGGAGAAAATACTCCTCGGCTCAGTTGAGGTATACGTAGGGAGCAAATAACCGCAATCAAGGCTGCGATAACGAGCGTACCGCCCAAATGTTGGAACGTGCCTGCAATACCGAGTGCAACACCAAGCATAAGGTAATACATCAGGCCAAACAGCGCACCTGCAGAGCCAGCCACATCGCGATAGTTAGCCAATGCGCGTCCCAGCACATTTGGAATGGCGATACCGTTTGCCGTCACGACCAGCATCATTGGCGCAAGGAGCCATATGCTGTCTGAAAGTACCCAAACACCGAGGCTTCCAACTAACATCAATCCACAAGATATGGCGACAATGCGGTCGAGGTTGTTGTGGCGTTGAACAAGCGATTTGTTAATGAATCCACCAATAAATGAACCCGCCGCTAGGGCAAACCCGCTGTAGCTAAATTCGATGGTGCTGTACCCCAAACGCTCAAACGTAAATGGTGCGATTGCATAGAAACCAAACAACAGCAGATTAAACATGGCGATAAGCAATGCGTTGCGCCAGATGCTGAGATCTTTGGCCATATTCACGGCAAGGCTAAAAAGGGATACACGCTGAGTAAACGACGGCTTGGTCTCTGGCAGCTTCATGGCAGAGAAAACAAACAAGGTGGCGGCACTTGCCATTAAGGCAAAGAAGACCCCCAAATACCCCCAATGTGTTGTAAGCACACCGCCAGCGAGTAAACCTAATACGGGACTGATGGCGACCGCCATCCCCATAATTGAAAATACTTTGGCTAATTCGGGGCCTTCAAACACATCACGGAGAATGGTTTGACCGATAACAGAGCCCACTGCCGCACCGAACGCTGCAATAACGCGAGCCAGCAGCACTAAAGAGAAATCGTTCGCGACGATTGCAAGCGCGCAGCCAGTGCCATAGGTCAGCAGTCCTGCGAGCATGGCTGTTCGTCTACCAATCACATCACACAGTCTTCCCCAAACAAACACGCCGACTGCAAATGCGGAAAAGTAAACCGACAAGGTCAAAGATGCCGTATCAGAAGATATGCCAAATACGTTCGCCAAGTCAGGTAGCGCGGGACTGTATATCGTTTCGGCGACCTGAGGGAACATCATCAAGCTACTGAGCAGCCAAAGTGGGGGCGTTTTCATAACAACTCCAAAAACAAAAAACGGTGAACGCTGCGCAGTCTACGGTGTAATATGGCTGGCCTAATATCGACAACAGAACCTTAAATGACAAGATAAGGACAAATGGCAGTAATCAGCGAAAACACGCATTTCAATGCAGACGCACTCGATAACCTTGTGATTGGTGTAGCGACACAAATTGGCAAGCATGATTCGGGCATGCACAAGCATAGGAAGCATCAACTATTATTCGCCTCCTCGGGGTGCATGAGCATCAACCTAGACGGCGTTTGGTGCGTGCTTCCTCCTTCGCGCGCCGTGTGGATCCCCGCAGGGGTAGAGCATTGCGCAGTGATGAGAAATGTCGTCGATTACCGCTCCTTGTATTTTGACGTTGATGTATCACCGCTGTTTCCTCAACAAATAAAGATACTTTCTGTCAGTGGCTTGTTGAGGGAGCTCATTGAGCGCATGGCGCATTGGGAATGGAAAAAACCTGTGGAAGAGCAGGTCAATACATTTGCCCTGTTCTGTGAAGAATTGCTTCTTTGCGAGGAGGAACATTTCTCGCTTCGGCTTCCTACTGATCGTCGACTCCAGAGATGGCTTGAACAAGTCATGGAAGGATCTTTAATCCCTGAGCACCTGGCAGAAATGGCCTTAAACATTGGTGCGAGTGCTAAAACCATAAGTCGGATTTTCTCACGGGAAACCGGGATGCCATACCAATCTTGGCGGCAGCAATGGCGACTTCAGGCTTCTATCGAGAGGCTATCGAAAGGCGCGAGTGTGTCTGATGTTGCCAGCGAACTGGGATTTTCCAGTGACAGTGCCTTTATTAGCTATTTCAGGAAGATGACAGGACACACGCCGGGTCGGTACCTTTAGCGTGCGTCTCAATTTACAGTGTAATTCAAGCAAATTACTTTAATTTATTGTAATGATAACCATTCTCATCTATTTTTAAGATAAATCCGTGATGAGAGTTGGAAATGGCAAACAAGGACAGAGCTGGGATGGGCAGCACGTCGGCTCAACAGATGAATCGACAGGAAAAAGTGCAAGTCGAGATAAGTGTGGAGACGCTTGAATCGCTCTTTCTTCGAGGAGAACTCTGTGCGGCCAAGTTGAACTGCCTCAATGCAGAGTCAAAACACATCGTCCAGACGCTTTGTCTGCATGCTTGTGCGAAGCGCTTTTGCCAACCGGAAGAAGCCGCCATGGCACTTAAGATTACCGAGCATTTCACAGTAAGAAAAGAAACGACACACTAATTGTTTATCACCGCTTGAAATGTACTTCTTTCGTCCCCATATAGTATTAATTACCCAATTTACATTGGATTATAAAGTCAATGGATGGGTGAAAAATAAAAGATCATCTTTTTCATTGATTTAAAAATAAAATGCATTTTATTTTCAAAAAACGCTTGAAAACATTTTGGCAAATCCCCAAATCTATAAGCGAAGAGGTTGTGGCGATAATCGTGCAGCCTCAGTGATTGAAAATGTTAGTCGGTATTTAGGCAGCCTGATAGGTGTTTAAGCACTGACGTTAAATTATCGCTTCCTTGGAGGATATATGATGAAAACTATCGATTTGAGCCCACTGTATCGTAACAGCATTGGCTTTGACCGTTTTGCTTCTTTGTTGGATAACGCATTCCGTGCAGAAAGTGCTGCAGCAGGTTATCCCCCATACAACATCGAAGCTCTTGAAGAGAATAACTACGCGATCACGCTTGCTGTAGCTGGCTTTACTGACGAAGAGCTAGATATTAAAGTTGAGCGTGGTGTGCTGACTGTGCGTGGCGAAAAAGCCAAAGCTGAAGGCAAAAACTACCTATACCAAGGTATTGCGAATCGTACCTTTGAACGTAAGTTTAACCTTGCTGACTATATTGAAGTAACGGGTGCGGACTTAGAAAATGGTTTATTAACCATCAAGCTTCTAAAACATATTCCAGAAGCGATGAAAGCCAAGTCAATTTCAATTAACGGTGCAAATAAAGCACACGTTGAATTGAAAGACGAATCTTTCGCATAAGTTATTTCATTTCTGCTTGATAATAGCAGGTTAATCTAAATTATCGGTATGTTGCGTAGAGCGTTATAAAGCGGTTTATAACGTTCGGGGATGAGGCCAGTCTTTGCTGGCCTTTTTCTTTGTATATTTATTTTTTCGAATTGTTTGGGTGTATTCCACGCACTTTTCTTGCATCATGAATTCCGCCCTCATTAAATACATTGACGTACCCTGCATCGTTCAACAGAGATTGGGCTTTGCTCGCACGAAAGCCACTTCGGCAATATAGCCGGATCTCGGTATCTTTCTCTGGATAAAGCTTGGCGATTTCCGTCACGATCTGCGGATGCGAGATACGTAAATCGCCATCGATACTATCGACTTGGTGCTCTGCCACGCTCCTGACATCTACCCACACTATCTCTGCATGCAAGTAGGTGCTGAAAACGCTCCCTAAAAGCAATGTGATGATCCATTTCGTTTTTCTAAGCATAAAAGTGTCCAATTAAGGGTGTTCAATCAGTCGTATTAACCATCTTTATATGGGCGACATCTGTTAATACTGAGTTATAGGGCTCTCCAATCGTTTCAAAACCCAGTTTTGTATATAGCGGCACTGCGTGCAAACGCGCGGCTAAGTGAAGTTTTCGTACGCCTGTTGATTTCGCCTGCTCAATCATATATCTCAACAACGACTCACCATGGCCTTGCCGTTGAAATTCTGGTGAGACGACCATCTGTGAGATCTGCATTTGTGCCACATCCGTTTCCGAGAGCCTGCCATAGGCAACTAGGGTGTCGTCTTTTGAAACTGAGTAGTGAAAGCTCTTAGCTTCCTTTTCATCGTGAACAATACTTTTTGGCAATCCCAACGCTTCAAAGAAAAGTGCGTATCTGAGACTGACTGCTTGGTGATAAAGCAGCGAATCGCGTTTAATTTCTTGGATAGTGAAATGACTGTCACCATGCATGCTCATGTCCTTCCCAGGTAAAGAATTTCCCGGATTTTTCTATGGAGAGGGTATCGGCAAGCGCAATAATACCGGCAGCACTCTCATGTGCTGTAATGTCGGCCTCACTGCCGCCCATGTCTGTTTTTACCCAACCCGGATGGACAGGGCAAACGGTTATGCCTTTGTCTTTTAGCTCGAGCGAGAGAACTTGCATAACTTTGTTAACTGCAGCTTTAGAACTGCGATACGCCAACATGCCTCTAGCCTCTCGATGTAACGAGCCCATTTGACTCGAGATGGTCAATACTCGTGGGTTGTTCCCTTTCTGCAAGTTGGGGATAAGTGCGCTTGTGATCATCAGTGGCGCAATGGTATTAATTTCAAACGTTTCCATCCAGCCTTTCACATCCATATCGTCATAAGCCTGATGTTCGGGGCCAATAATCCCGGCGTTGTTAATCAACACATCAATGGGCTGGTTTTTGAGGTGGGCAGCGAACGCATTAATGTCACCTTGTTCAGTGACGCGAAGCGGAAAAAGCAGCAATTGGGGGCAGGATAACGCGGCAAGCGAGGCGGGCGGCTCAGCTCCTCGGTATGTGGCGATTACAAAGTCACCACGATCCAACAATTGTTTGACCGTTTCTAAGCCAATTCCTCGCCCGGCACCCGTGACTAAAACACGATTCATATCCCTGCTCCTAAATTTGCCTTATGTTTTGGGCATGTTATATGTCATTGATATAAAGGTTATTTTACCGTACGCAATCTTAGAAGTATGTCGAGAAAGTGCCAGTGGTCGAAAAATAACCATTGACGTTCAATATATTACGAGAAGAGAAGAAAGTTACCCACAGAAACGGTGGATAACTCTTTGGGTAACATTGGATTAAGACAAAAACGATCCAAACAGCTCGCCTGCAATCCACAAATACTCGGATTCTCTCCGATATTCCTTAGACAGTCGCCACTTAATTTACAACGCGAAATCAGGCGATTTTTAGCTCGTTCTCTATATGTGCAGTCATGAATATCGATTTACTGTCACGTCTGAAAAAAACGGCAACAGATGACATCAAGTTCTCAATATATACGCTGGTTAAAAAATGACCACATGTATTTAGAGGGAATCGAGATGGGGCGCGAAGCAAGCTTAATCCCCCCAATCACTATGATTGGGGGAATGTTAACTAGATAGCTATCTGTGCGTCGTTTGCCGACGGAATAAGATCTGTTGTGGCGTTTGCTGTTGCCGCTTGTTTGAGTCCTTGGCGCTCCTCGCGAGGAGGCAGGCCAAAGTAATCTCTGTAGCACTTGCTGAAATGAGGGGTAGAGACAAATCCACACGCGATGGAAATCTCGATAACCGACAAATTAGTTTGCGTAAGCAGTTGTCTTGCCCTCGTTAAACGCAGGTGTAGATAGTATCGAGACGGTGAACACTGGATGTGTTTTTGAAACAACCTCTCCAGTTGACGTCGTGATAGCTGAACCAGGCTTGCCAGTTCGTCAATGGCGAAGGGCTCTTCGAGGTTAGCTTCCATCAGGGAGACGGTTTCAAGCAACTTGGGTTGAGATGTCCCAATCAGGTTTCTGAGTGGAACCTTTTGCACATCTTCACTGCTTCGTACTCTCTCGCACATAAACATTTCTGATATCGCCGCACTCAGTCTACCGCCATGTTCTTGCGATACCATGGTGAGCATCATATCCATGGGAGCAGTGCCACCCGCACTGGTCATGCGTTTTTCACAGAAAGAGAAGAGCTTGTTACTGACGCGAATGGTAGGAAATGCCTCTTGAAACCCGGCCAGATTCTCCCAATGAATCGAGCAAGATTTTTGATGCATGACGCCTGATTTAGCCAACAGGTAGCTTCCAGTACATATCGCACCGATGGTTTTGTTTTTCCGGTCTTGCTGTGCGATCCAACTGAGAACTTTGGGAGAGTAGTTTTGCTGAATGTCTATTCCCCCGCAGATAATGACAATGTCAAACTCGTGTTGGCTGGGAATTTTGTCATCGGTAGTGATGGTAATGTTGTCGCTTGCGGTGACAGGATTGCCGTCATCACTGAGCGTCCACCACTTATAAAGTGTTTCACCGGATAATTGATTGGCCATGCGAAGTACCTCAATGGCTGAGGCCATGGCGATCATGGTAAAGCGGTTGCAGAGGTAAAAACCTATTCTGACTGGCTGGCGTAGCGAGGATACTGACCCCATAGTGGATCCCCTTTCCCTAGTGCAAATTCATTACAGTTCGTAGAGATTTCAGCTAACCCAATTGCGTCTTCTCTTTTCTGCGTAGGACAGGGATCCACAAAAGTAAAATGCAAAAATAAAAAACCATGGTTGAACTACGGATTTTCTGTGCTAAGCGGTGTGAAACAAGGAAAATTATCGAAGATGGGACAGTTCGTGACGCAATTTGGCAAGTCGAGAATACTTAGAGTTGTAAATAAAATGTTGCAAAATTCGATGTCAATCGACGATTAGTGCTCCGTTTGGAAAATATCAATTGCCGTGTTTTTTTGCTTAGAGCACGGCACATGTTGCCAACATTCTGCTCAGAATTCGACGCTGAAAAAAGCGTTGGTTATCAAGATGAAAGTTCTCTTTTACTGTTCTTTCGCTCGCCCGTTTACGTCTTTTAGGTCTTAAATCGACACTTTTAGGTCTCATTTCGTCGACATTCACCAAGGGCTTTACCGCTACACTCAAAAGTAATGGAAGTCAGGTGATTGAAATGGATAGCAAAGTATATAAAAGCGTAATGAGCAGTGAAGAGACAGATTCCGTCATTCAGGCTCTTAATTCTAATCGCCACAGGCAAGGTCCCTTATTGCCTGTTTTGCATAGCATTCAAGCGCGTATTGGTTACGTGCCGAAAGGCTCTGTCGCTCTTATCGCGCAAGAACTCAACCTTTCTGAAGCGGACGTGCATGGTGTGATCTCGTTCTACCACGATTTTCGTCATGAACCGACTGGTGCGAACGTCATCCAAATCTGTAGAGCCGAATCCTGTCAGGCACTCGGTGCGAATGCGTTAGTCAAACATGCTTGTTCTCGTCTTGGCGTCGGATTTCATCAAACAACGCGCGACAACAATTTCACGCTTGAACCTGTTTATTGCTTGGGCAACTGCATGAACTCCCCAGCAATAAGGGTGAATGACGATGTTTATGGCGACATGACCGACGAAAAATTCGATGACCTCGTTGAGCAGCTAATAACGCAAGTGATAGAGGTGAAATCGCCATGAGCTATCGCATATATATCCCATTAGATACGTCTGCTGTTTCTAAAGGTGCGAATGACGTTGCTGATCGTTTCGCTCACAGTGCAGCCAATCTTGGTGAGTCATTAACGATTGTAAGAACGGGTTCGCGAGGCCTGTTTTGGCTTGAACCCATGGTCGAAGTGGAGTCTGCAGAAGGGCGTATCGCGTTTGGGCCTGTATCGCCAGATGATGTTGATGCGCTACTCGCACTGCGTTTTTATGACCCCGACGGATCTGGTAGTGCAGGGCAAGAGCACCCTCTATGTCTTGGGCTAACGGAAGACATTTCGTATCTCAAAAAACAGCAGCGCCTAACGTTTGCCCGTGTCGGTATTATCGATCCCCTGAGTATCGATGATTACCGTGCGCATGGCGGCTTCGAAGGGTTGAAGAATGCCCTTGAAATGCATCGCCAAGCCATTCTTGATGAGGTCAAAGAAAGCGGGCTGCGAGGCCGCGGCGGGGCTGCGTTCCCGACAGGGATAAAATGGCAAACCGTTTCTGACCAGCCGGAAGGCGACAAATACGTTATTTGTAACGCCGATGAAGGGGACTCAGGCACGTTTGCGGACCGCATGTTGATGGAAGGCGATCCCTTCACCTTGATTGAAGGCATGATCATTTGCGCACTCGCCGTGGGTGCAAACCAAGGGTACGTCTACACACGCTCAGAGTATCCGATTGCGTGTGACATCTTTACACGCGCGATTGAGCTTGCGGAGCAGGCAGGTTATCTCGGTGAGGATGTATGTGGCTCAGGACATCGATTCCATTTGGAATTGAGAATGGGCGCGGGTGCCTATATTTGCGGCGAAGAAACGTCGCTTATGGAGAGTCTTGAAGGCAAGCGTGGCTTAGTGAGAAGTAAGCCGCCGTTGCCCGCAATCTGCGGCTTGTTTGGCAAGCCGACTGTCATTAATAACGTTATCTCGTTGGCCTCCGTTCCTACCATTCTTGCGAAAGGTGGCGACTACTACAAAGACTTTGGCCAAGGTCGCTCACTTGGCACCATGCCGATTCAACTTGCAGGCAACATTAAACAAGGTGGACTGTTTGAACTAGCGTTTGGCGTGTCGATCAGAGAACTGCTTTACGGCTTTGGTGGTGGCAGCAAAACAGGGCGTCCGCTCAAAGCGGTTCAACTCGGTGGCCCGCTGGGTGCTTACTTACCCGAAACAGAATGGTCGACAGATATGGACTACGAAGCACTGGCTTCGCGCGGTGCCATGTTAGGTCACGGCGGTATTGTGGCTTTTGACGATCAAACAGACATGAGTCATATGGCACGCTTCGCCATGGAGTTTTGTGTTGAAGAGTCGTGCGGTAAATGTACACCTTGCCGGGTTGGTGCGGTGAGAGGTGTTGAAGTCATCGACAAGCTTGTTGCCGCTGAGGCGGGTGAGAAAGAAGAAGCAGAGATTTTGCTTACCGAACTGTGCGAGACGATGGAGCTCGGGTCGCTGTGCGCTATGGGCGGCATGACGCCGTACCCAGTAAAAAGTGCACTCAAGTATTTCCCGGAAGACTTTGGCCTTGAAACAAAGGTCAGCAATGACGCGAGTTAAACGCGTCAAGGAGAGAGACAATGGTTGAGTATTACATCCCCATTGAGGAAGGCCGAAAGGATTTCGGCACCCCACCAGTAGAGCATGAAAGTGCACAACTCGTATCGCTGACCATCGACGGGTGGCCGATATCCGTGCCAGAAGGCACGTCCGTGATGCGTGCTTCTTCAATGCTCAACATCCAAATCCCAAAACTTTGCGCGTCAGATAGCTTAGAAGCGTTTGGGTCTTGTCGTCTTTGCGTGGTTGAAATTGAAGGCATGCGCGGAAAACCTGCGGCGTGTACCACGCCTGTTGCCGAAGGCATGGTCGTCACAACGCAAAGCGAAACGATACAAAGGTTACGCCGTAACGTAATGGAGATGTACATTTCCGACCACCCTTTGGATTGTTTGACCTGTGCAGTGAACGGCGACTGTGAACTGCAGGATATGGCCGGTGCGGTTGGCCTTCGTGAAGTCCGCTATGGATTTGATGGCGAAAACCATCTCAATATGGAAAAAGACACGTCCAATCCGTATTTCACTTTTGACACCAGCAAATGCATTGTTTGCTCACGGTGTGTACGTGCCTGCGAAGAAATTCAAGGTCAACACGCGCTGACAGTGGAAGGGCGAGGCTTTGAATCGCGCATTGTCGCTGGTGATAACAACTTTATGGACTCAGAATGTGTGTCTTGCGGTGCGTGTGTTCAAGCGTGTCCAACGGCTGCATTGACTGAAAACAGCGTGATCGAACAAGGCACGCCTAGCCACTATCGCATCACTACGTGCGCGTATTGTGGGGTTGGCTGTTCCTTCCGCGCGGAAATGCGTGGTGACCAACTTATCCGCATGGTGCCAGATAAAGCGGGTAAAGCGAATCAGGGACATTCTTGTGTGAAAGGGCGCTTTGCCTTTGGCTATGCAACGCACAAAGACCGAGTGCTAGACCCTATGATCCGAGAATCAATCGATCAACCTTGGCGTAAAGTGAGCTGGGATGAGGCCATCGCTTTTGCCGCTGGCAGACTGAAAGGTATCCGCGAGCAACATGGTGCCAACGCGCTGGGCGGTATCACGTCTTCACGTTGTACTAACGAAGAAACCTACTTGGTTCAAAAACTGGTGCGTGCAGGATTTGGTACCAACAATGTTGATACCTGCGCCCGTGTCTGTCACTCACCGACAGGTTATGGATTGAAAACCACCTTGGGTGAATCCGCAGGTACGCAGACCTTCGAATCCGTTCAAAAAGCCGATGTCATTGTCGTTATTGGTGCTAACCCGACGGATGGACACCCCGTTTTTGCTTCTCAACTTAAACGTCGCTTACGAGCGGGTGCAAAGCTGATTGTCATTGACCCACGCCAAATTGATATCGTGAATGCCCCGCATGTGCGGGCGCAATACCATATTCAATTGCGGCCTGGCACCAACGTTGCGGTGCTAAACGCGCTGGCGCACGTGATCATCACAGAAGAATTGGAAGACAGCCGCTACATCAATGAACGCTGTGATATGGAGGCTTACAACAAGTGGAAAGCCTTCATTTCTCAGGAAGAGCATTCGCCGGAGTCGATGGAAAGCGCAACAGGCGTGCCTGCGATGCTGATCCGCGATGCAGCTCGGATCTACGCCAATGGCAACAATGGACCATCTATTACGGCTTGGGCGTGACGGAGCATAGCCAAGGTAGCTCCGCGGTGATGGCAATCGCCAACCTTGCGATGGTAACAGGCAACGTAGGGCGTGAAGGTGTAGGTGTTAATCCACTTCGCGGGCAGAACAATGTTCAGGGCAGTTGTGACATGGGTTCGTTTCCTCATGAATTGCCAGGCTATCGCCATGTCTCTGACCCTGGCGTACGCGCGCTATTTGGTGGTGCATGGGGTGTGACCATTGATGATGAGCCGGGTCTTCGCATCCCGAATATGTTTGATGCCGCTATCGCTGGTCGATTCAAAGGTATGTATGTGCAGGGTGAGGACATTGCGCAATCTGATCCAAACATCCTACACGTGGAAGCCGCGTTATCTTCACTAGACTGCCTGATCGTGCAAGATATCTTCCTTAATGAAACGGCCAAGTTTGCCCATGTGTTCTTACCGGGGGCGACATTCCTTGAGAAAGACGGCACATTTACGAATGCTGAGCGACGCATATCTCCAGTTAGAAAGATCATGGCTCCACTTTCTGGTATGGCGGATTGGGAAGCCACGGTTGCCTTGTCGAATGCGCTGGGATACGAGATGAATTACTCGCATCCTTCAGAAATCATGGATGAAATCGCCAAACTCACCCCAACGTTCCACGGTGTGAGCTACGAAAAGCTGGATAGATTGGGTTCCATTCAATGGCCTTGTAACGACGAGGCTCCAGAAGGGACACCCACCATGCACATTGGCCAGTTTGTGAAAGGTAAAGGCAGTTTTGTCGTCACTGAGTATGTGGCGACAGAAGAAAGGGTAAACAAACGCTTCCCGCTCCTGCTCACTACAGGCCGTATTCTTTCTCAATACAACGTGGGTGCGCAAACGCGACGCACTGACAATACGCACTGGCATCAAGAAGACGTGCTTGAAATCCATCCGCTTGATGCAGAAGACAGAGGTATTACCGACGGCGGTTTAGTGCGGGTCGCGAGTCGCGCGGGAGAAATTTCACTACCTGCAAAAATCAGTAACCGCATGCAACCCGGTGTCGTATACACCACGTTCCACCATCCTGTTTCAGGGGTGAATGTAGTAACGACAGAGAACTCGGACTGGGCGACTAACTGCCCGGAATACAAGGTCACGGCAGTGCAAGTGAAAGTTGCTGTAGAACAAGCGGATTGGCAAACCCGATTCAAAGAGTTTGATGAGCAACAGCAGGCGCATCTATCGGCTGCAACACAAGATAACAATTCGTAACTGAAGGAGTGTCAATGGACGGAGAAACACACCGTACACAACGCCTGTACGACATGGCGAATCAGATTGCGGATAACCTAGAACATGGACGCAGTGATGAAGAGTCAGTGGCCGAAGTGGCGTCTCATATTCGCCGATTTTGGTCGCGAGACATGAAAGAAAGCTTGTTTGATGCGGTTGGAGAGGGCGAACTGAATAGCATTGCTGAACAGGCGGCGAACCAATTGGCGATGGAATATGGAAGCAAGTAATCCTCAGTGATGAGTAAAAGAACGCCTAGTCAATTCGGCTAGGCGTTTTTATTCTTAGTTCTTTATTTCACGCTCTTCATTGATAGGACGTCCATCTGCCCACTGGATCAAACCGTTAAAAAGTGGATAGAACAAAGGTTGATCAAGGCCATCCCAGTTAAAGGCATCGTTCACAAGATAAAGAACCGTTTCGCCCGTTTCCGCATCAATGGCTTTAAGGCTAGATGTGTAGTTATAACCCCCTTTCCATTCAACATAAGGCTCAAGGATCAAAAAGTTGCCTATGTGTTTTTGAAGGTTGTGTAGACCAATCAAATCAGACACGCTCGAAACGTTATCAGTCAGTTTTTCTCTGAGCACGAGAGACTCCATGTCTTGTTTGCTCATGACTTTGTTGAACTTATTTGAATTCTTAACTGAATTGATAAAGAAGTCGTTGTATTCCTGTGCTTTTTCATCCGTTTTTACATAGACCATGTTGGCATAGCCTTCCTCAAACGGCTCGGCGATTTTCACGCCGCCATGACTGATTTTATGGCTGGTTTCGAATTCTCCGGTATCTGTGTTGACTGACGTTGTTTTTAGTGTGGTTGAACAGCCGCCTAACAAGGCGAAACATGTTAAGACTAAAATGAGTTTTCCTCGAATCACGATACTTCCCTCCGTGTGGATTCAAGTTTTTTCCTTTTTATGATGAACTGCGAACCTGTCATTTCCGACTAGAACAACTGGTGTAGAGTGCGTCAGAAATGGGTTCGCAGTTTTAGGTTACTCGGCTGCTGAATCTGGATTCGTCTCAAATGAAATACTTGTCAGGATTCTTAGCTCATCAGTGAGTCAACATTGAAACTCGTCACATTTTTCAATGAATAAGCCTGAAGATATCGCCCAATGGGAACAGGTTTGAGAGAGTGATTCGAAAGGTGTTTTTACAAGGATATTGTTGAGGGACGGATGACAACACTTCATGGCTCTTGCTTATGCAAGAAAGTAAAAATTGAACTGCCAGATGAATTTGAATACATGGGTAACTGCCATTGTTCAGAATGCCGCAAGTTCACAGGCTCAGATTACTCGTCTGTCGGTGGTATAAGCTCGGAGAAATTTGCTGTCGTTTCAGGCAACGAATTTGTTCGAATCTATCCGAAAAGCGACCAGACAGAATTGGGTTTTTGCGGCGAGTGCGGTTCGAGTTTATTTTCTAAAAAGCTTAAAACGGGCAAGCATAACGTTCGATTGGGGATTCTCGATGATGTGCCAACTCATCGACCGAGTTTCCATGTGTTTACGGGCTCAAAAGCACCCTGGAACGACATAAACGATGACTTGATGCAGTTCGAAAAAGGCCCTGTTAAGTCTTAACGTGTCTTGATGCGTGCATTAATGAGTATCTTCACCAAAACGTGTGAGGGAGAAAAGCGATGAAGTTTTCTTTGACGACAGAGCCAACAACCGCAGACATTGAGGAGATCCGCGCGCACCTTATTCGATTCAACGATGAAAAGCTAAATGGTGTTCAAGAGGAGCCTGCAGCCATTTTTGTTACTGACGATGATGGAAACAAGGTGGCTGGGATTACCGCTGAAATCTGGGGCAAATGGCTCCTTATCAAGCTGCTTTGGGTTAATGATACCTACCGTTCTCATCAGTTGGGCAAAACATTGCTGGTTCAGATGGAAAACCATGCAATGTCAAAGGGCTGCCAAAAATCGCTGGTGGAAACGTTCAGCTTCCAAGCTCGCTCGTTTTACGAAAAACAAGGCTACGTTTGCCAGTTAACGCTTGATGATTACCCAGTATCAACCGCCACCCATTTTCTTGTTAAGCAACTTTAATCGTCACGAATCTTTAGTTCGTAAGGCTCGGCAGTATAGTGAGAGCGGCCCCGACAAATGTGAGGGATTCAGAGGGCTTTGCGTCTGATTACATTTCATGGCAAGTGCGAATCCATGCAAATAGTCAATCAGCAGCGCCTCAGCATTGCTCGTTGCGATTGCATCAAGATTAAGTGGCGCAATCACAGTCAGAAACCTTTCTCTAAACTTCTCTGCGGGACCTAGAGATGTCATGGACAACAGCGTTTCCAGTAGTCCTGGGTAGTGCGCGAGAAGCGATAGGTAGCTTTCGCAGAGTTTGTTTAACTCTACCTCCCAGTCGTCTTCTGTTGCTGGCTGATAAATATCATCTACCAAAGACGTTGTGATGGCCTCCAGCAACGCAGCTTTGTTGGCGAAATAGTGATAGATGGCCATAGGGTCAACCGCAAGAGAAAGAGCCAGCGCGCGTATGCTGGGCACTTTTCCTTCTTTAAGCATCAATCCTTTAGCAGCATCAATGATGGCTTCACTACCGAGCTGGTTCTCTGTTCCGGCTGGGCGACCTCGTTTTTTCGTCTTGACACTCATTTCTATCGATCTATAAACTAATTCTACGTTGTAGAAATAATTCTACTGACAATTCGGCATCGCCACAAGTTGAGAGTGTTTCATGGCAAATATCGTATATATCGCAACCAGTCTTGATGGGTACATTGCAGACAAAAACAACAATCTGGATTGGTTACACGAGATTCCCAACCCGGAAGGTTCAGACTTCGGTTTTGCAGCATTCATGGACCGTGTTGATGCCTTGGTGATGGGACGAAACACGGTTGAGATGGTGTTGAGTTTTGATTGTGACTGGCCATATCCAAAACCTGTTTTCGTACTCAGTAATACCATGACAACGGTGCCTGCTGGCTATGAGGACAAAATCTATCTGGTGAAGGGTGAGCTAAAAGACATTGTGAGCGAGCTTGGCGCGAAAGGGTTCAAGAATTTGTATATCGATGGTGGTTTGACGATCCAAAGCTTTCTGAAAGAAGACTTGATCGACGAAATGATCATCACAACCATTCCCGTTGTCTTGGGTGGCGGTATCCCACTGTTTGGAGACCTACCTCAACCTCTGAAGTTTAAGCATACCAAGTCAGAACAATTGCTCGACTGCATCGTCAAAAACTACTACGTCCGCACACGCTAAAAGCCACAAAAAAAGGATGTCTTGCGACATCCTTTTCTTCTCTTTCTTACTACGCTTCAGCTTCTGCATCTTCACGTTTGATGACCTTGTGACCTTCTTCCGTCACACCGTTCTTCCAATAGCTGCTGATGTAGATATTGTCCCGTTCAACGTTTCGCTCGTTGCGAAAATATTGTCGGAGCGAGCGCATAGCGTCGAACTCACACGCTGTCCAAACGGCTGCATTACCCTCTAGCCAGGATTTTTCAGCAACACTGTCTGCAAGGGTGGATGTTTGGCCTTTAATCACCCAGTCGATATCCATAGCTTTAGGCGCGTCAAGTGGCTGGATGTCAGACTCTGAGAGCACTTCAATCACCGCGTAGCCTTTTGCATGTTTTGGGAGGGTAGCGATTTTGACAGACAGTGCCGGAAGTGACGTCATGTCTGCGGCCATGAAGAACCAATCTGCATTTTGATTGATTTCTTGAATGGTGCCTGGGCCCGCGATATTGATCTCGTCACCTGGCTTTGCATTCAACGCCCAGCGAGCGGCATGACCACAGCCGCTGTCATGTGTAACGTGGCGAACAAAGTCGACCGTGAGTGTGTGGGTGTCGAAATCCAGCTTGCGGATGGTATAGGTGCGAAGAGCAGGGCGTTCGTTGTCTCCCAACTTGCTCAAATCCGTGCTGCCATCTGGCGCAAACATCAACTTAACGTACCCGCCTTCACAATCACGAGGAAAACGCGCCAAGCCTTCGCCTTGCAGCTCAATGCGTTGCATGTTTGGTGTCAGTTGAACAGATGACTGAACAACCAGTTTGGTAGGGGTTGGTTTTCTCATTGTTATGTTCAGACCTTTTACTGCTTTACCTGACTCTACCATACGGATTGATAGTTAATTATTCAATGATAATAATTATCATTGCGCAAGTTTACATTTCAGCATTCCCGAAATGCTAATAACTCAAGCCATCATCCTTTAGCCGTATCACCTGCTTTTTTCGGATGGATTCTTGTGCGGCCAAGCCAATCACGACCGCTTTCAGTCCATCTATAATGGTCACTTCAACATCTTGCTGTCCCCAAATAGCGCGCTGAAATTTTTGGTGCTGATAGAAGGTGGAACCATTGTGGTCGCCAGCTTCGAGCAAGGTAGGGTCGACGGGAACATCAACAGATTTTGGGCCCTTTGGATTGCGTGGGCTTGAGATGACTTTCGCAACGGGCGCGTCGCCTAACGTCTCTTTAGGCCAGAAACGGTCTGGGCCGGGCACAAGACATTCCACTTTTCCTTTATCGCCCACAGCTGCAATTTCCTCTTGATAGGTGGATCCCTCAGCAAACATGCAAAGCTCAAGGCTAGCCCGAGTACCATTATCAAACTCCATGGTAACGAGTGCGTTGTCGAGAATGTCTGGTGTTTCGCCATTATAGGATTCATCAAGATGGTTAACGGCTTGGCTACCTGAGGCATAAACACTGACGGCATTGGCTTTAGTGAGTAGTCGCATCAAATCGAAAAAGTGACAGCATTTTTCAACCAGTGTCCCGCCCGTTTTTTGATTGAACCGATTCCAATCGTTCACTTTCTCCAAGAACGGAAAGCGATGCTCGCGAATAGAGAAGAGGTGCCCTTTACCTATTTCTCCATCATCAATGAGATTGATAAGTTGGGTGATGGGCGGCATATAACGGTATTCCATCGCAACCCACACAGGTGCGCCATAAGTGCTCGTCACTTCGAGTAAACGCGACACATCATTAAGGTTTGTGCAGATAGGCTTCTCGACAAGGATGGGAATAGGGCTACTCAGTGCAGAACGCTGTTGGATAATAGTGATAAGTTGGTCGACGTGCTGGTAGTTAGGGGTGGCGATGACGATCGCATCAATGTCTTGGGAGTCTAACAACGCCTCAATTCCGTTCACGACTCTGGCATTGGGTACCAGCAATTGCGCTTTCTTCCGCATGTCACTGTCGGGCTCAGCAAGCACTGTGACGTCGGCTTTGTCCAACAATTGAATATTGCGGATATGTTCTTGCCCCATCATGCCACAGCCGAGGATCCCATATCGAACCAGCGCATTGTCTGCCATTTTTCTTCCTTGTCTTAGTGAATGTGATTACGTCCATCGCGCTGCGTAGCGCACGGTTTCTGGGTCATACCAGGTGAAAGAGACTTCTTCAATTTTGTCTTGATTTGACCAACTCAACCTTTCGATATATCCCGCTGCCGAGCCAGCTTCCGGGCCAAAGTCCTTGTGCTTCCAGTCTGGTACTGGGGCGACAGTAATGCTGTCTTGAACGCGCGAGATCCAAAAACCGAGTTGTTCTTGGTAATAGACATAAAGCGACTCGACGATATCTTCGCTGCGAATCGCATCAAAGTGCTTGCCATCAATCCATATTTCTTCCATTGCAGCGGGTTGCTGGTCGAGCTTTCTGAGTCGTCGAAATCGGCACAGTGGCGCGTTAGAGGGCAATCCCAATAAAGATGCCACATACGTGTTGGTGTGTTGTTCAATGCTCAGAATGTCTGCATTGGGCAGTCCACCGCCACTGGTCAGCTCAAGGCGAAAGAAGTGGTAAACGGCGCATTTGTCTTGTGCGTTTTTAACATAGGTGCCAGACCCTTGTTTTCGCTCTAGCAGGCCACTTTCTTCCAAATCAGCCAGTGCCTTTCTCAGAGTGCCGACGGCGACGCCTAGCTTTTTCGCAAGCTCTGCTTCGGTTGGCAAACGCTCTCCGGGTAGCCAGTAACCTGCGGCGATCTCTCTACGCAACAGTTCACTTATCTGAACAAACATGGGTAATCGGGTTGATTCACTCATTGCTTCAAATTCTCAAAAAAGATAATCGCTTTTCTTTTAGTTAGTTATGACTCACTTTCTCGCTGAATACCAAAATCAGGGCGTAAATTCATTCAGCATTGATTTACTTTTTCTATTTCTCTTATAGCATTTATTAACAATTCATTCACCAATGATTTTCATTTGAGCGTGAGAAAACTAAGCATCGTCAACAGGATGAAACAATAACTATCAGGAGAGAGAAGATGAGCGTTGTGCCCATTACCAGTGAAGGGCTGGAAGCCTCAGAGGTATCGTGGTTTGCGCCGTTGTGCAGTGACGACTACCGTTTTCTCGGTGTGCCGGAAGGGCGAATAAGAAGCAGTTGGGAAAACACCAGAGACATTGTGCTGACCGCAGAGCAGCAAGGATTTAGAAATATTTTGTGTCCGTCGTCATATCAGGTGGGTCAAGACACCATGACATTTGCGTCGGCAATGGGCCCGTTAACCGAACGCATCAACCTACTTGCCGCAATTCGCTGTGGTGAGCTGCACCCAGCGATGCTGGCAAGATCGGTGGCGACGCTGGATCACATCATGAAAGGGCGTTTGACGCTGAATGTGATTTCATCTGACTTCCCTGGACAGAAAGAAGACAGCGCATATCGCTACCGTCGCTCGAAAGAAGTGGTGGAGATACTTCGCCAAGCGTGGACTCAAGATGAAATTCGTTATGACGGCGAGATATACAAGCTAAGTGAGTTATCGACCGCTCCAGTCAGGCCTTATCAGCAAAATGGCGGCCCTTTGCTTTATTTCGGTGGCTACTCGCCAGATGCGTTAGAGCTTTGTGGCTCCGAGTGTGATGTTTACCTGATGTGGCCGGAAACGGAAGACATGCTGGCATCACGCATGAAAGCCGTAAACGAAGTTGCTGCGCGTCATGGTCGTACGCTCGATTACGGACTTAGGGTTCATATGGTAGTGCGAGACACAGAAGCTGAAGCAAAAGAATACGCCGAGTCGCTGGTATCTAAATTGGACGATGAGTTTGGTCAGTCGATTCGCAACCGCGCATTGGATTCAAAGAGCTTGGGTGTTGCGCTGCAATCTCAACAACGCGAAAGTGCTGACCAATTTGGTTATACCGAGCCTCACCTGTGGACGGGTGTTGGTCGGGCTCGCTCTGGCTGTGGGGCTGCGTTGGTGGGCAGTGTTGATCAGGTGCTTTCGAAGATTGAGCGTTACCAAAAGATGGGGATCCGAGCCTTTATTTTCTCTGGCTATCCGCACAGAGACGAATGCGAAATCGTGGGGCAAAAAATACTTCCCGAGTTGAAAACCTGCTCGTTGCCCCATGAATACGGAAGAGTACCAGAAACCACGCCAGCGACGCCGCTTGGCGTTGGTGAACGCAAATAATGGCGACGTTAAGAAAGGATGCATAAATGAAATACACCGAGTTACATGCCAGCTTACCTGCGTTCAGCCGTTTGGTTTATGGCGCGTGGCGGTTGGCTGATGATGCCAACACATCAGAAGCGCATGTTCGCGCGAAAGTGGACGCGTGTTTAGAGCAGGGAATTACGACGTTTGACCATGCGAATATCTACGGCGATTACCGTTGCGAAGCTCTATTTGGAAAGGTCTTAGCGGCCACACCGTCACTGCGAGATCAAATGCAGCTTGTGAGCAAATGCGACATCATGTTGTTGTCAGATAACTATCCTGACCGCCGCGTTAAATATTACGACACCTCAGAACGTCATATCCGTCAGTCTGTTACCCAATCGCTGACGAATTTGCATACCGATCATCTCGACTTACTTCTGATACACCGTCCCGACCCGTTTATGGACCACATTGAAACAGGGAAAGCGTTAGACGCGCTGGTGGATGAAGGGCTGGTTAAAGCCGTAGGCGTATCGAACTTTAATCGCTGGGATTGGGATTTGTTGCAGTCAGCGATGAAGCATCCGTTGGTGACCAATCAGATTGAATTGAGTCTGCTTGCGCGAGAGAGCTTTTCTGACGGCACCATGCAGTTTATTCAGCAATACGGGGTTAAACCCATGGCATGGTCACCTCTGGCGGGTGGTGCATTGTTTGGCAATGGGGAAGCGGCTCAGCGCGTCAAACCGCTGCTGGCAAGGGAAGCGGAGAAGTTTAGCGTTGGTATAGATGCTGTTGCGGTGGCTTGGCTTCTTGCTCACCCGGCAGGCATTTTACCTGTGGTCGGCACCAACAATGTTGAGCGCATTCGTGCTGCGAGTAATGCACTCGACGTCGAGATGGACAGAGAAACATGGTTTGAGCTGCTGACCGCAGCAGCAGGGGAGGAAGTCGCATGAGCAGAGAATTGCGTAACGCACTGTCATGCTTTGCTACAGGCGTGACCGTGATTACCGCGAATCACGAGGGAAAAGACTACGGGCTGACATGTTCGTCGTTCAATTCAGTATCGCTGGATCCTGCCATTGTGTTGTGGAGCATCAACAGTACATCTTCAAGCAAAGCCCCGATCCTTGAATCCGGTGGCTACACCGTCAGTGTGCTTGCTGCGGATCACTCCGATCTTGCGATGAAGTTTTGCAATGACAGCCATGAAGAACGCTTTCGCGATGTGTCGATTACGCGTGCACCAAGCGGACGCGCCATCATTGAAGGTGCAGTAGCGTGGTTTGACTGCGATTTGAATGGCGTCATTTCAGCAGGTGATCACGATATTCTCTTGGGCAAAGTGGCGGAATTTAGCTCTCAGCAAGACAGCGAAGGCTTGGTGTTTGCGCGCAGCCGGTTTGGACGATTTGGAGAAGTTGCTTGATGGCGGTATTGAAATCGAGCGTGAGTTTTCTGTCATCACTGAATGATTGGATTGGCCGAATAGGTGCGTCTATCGCCTGGGTGCTGGTGGCATTGATGGTTGCCAGCATCTTGCTGCAAGTAGTGTGTCGTTATGTATTTAATGCCGCGTTGCCGTGGCCGGAAGAAGTGGCGCGCGGCTTGATGATTTGGATGATGGCACTGGTCGCGGGATCGGCCTATCGCAAAGGCATGTTTGTATCGATCGACATGATCTACAACTACCTGCCGCCGACGATTGGGAAAGCGATTAAGATCCTGCTCCTTCTGCTTGCTTTCGCTGTGCTGGTTCAATTGTTCGTTATCGCGCTGGAGTTTTTTGATAGAGGATTCCGCACGCGCGCGGCGTCTTTCCCGCTTAAAAGGGCATGGATTTACCTCGCGATGCCTGTCTGCTTTGGCACCATGTTACTTGCCAATATTGAACTGTTCCTAAAAGCGATCTTGCCGCAAAAAGAAAATACGATCGCGCCCAAGCGGGCGAAGGATAAGTCATCGAGACACAAGGATGTAGTTGTAGATGTTGATATTGTTTTTACCGCTGTTTCTGATTTTCCTCATGCTTTGGCATGCCGGTGTTTTTTGCACTGCTCACTGCGCCGGGATTGATGCTTTATGCCGAAGGCATGGATCGCGATATTCCCCTGCTATTTCGCAATATATACAACGGAATAGACTCCTTCCCGTTAATGGCGATTCCCTTTTTTATGCTCGCTGGTGAAGTGATGAACCGAAGTGGCATCACGCTGAGCTTGGTGAACTTCTCCCAGTCGTTAATTGGACACGTTCGAGGTGGTTTAGCACACGTGAACGTCATGTCGAGCATGTTGTTTGCGGGGCTTTCTGGTTCAGCAGTGGCAGATACCTCGGCGATCGGCTCCATGATGATCCCTGCGATGGAGAAGAACGGCTACAGCCGCAAATTTGCAGCAGCGATAACAGCGGCATCGTCGGTTATCGGCCCGATTATCCCGCCTTCTGGCATCATGATCATCTACGCCTACACCATGGAAATATCTGTGGCTGCTCTATTTGCCGCAGGCGTTGTGCCGGGTTTATTGATCGGTGGCGGTTTGATGCTTTTGATTGCCTTGATGCGAAGAGCCAGAATCTGCCCATTGCCAGTGAAAAAGCGACATGGCGGGAGCGTGGCACCGCGACGAAGAAAGCGTTCTGGCCGCTCCTAACGCCCGTGATCATTTTGGGTGGCATCCTTGGCGGTATTTTTACGCCGACAGAAGCATCCGCGGTGGCTGTGCTTTATACCTTGGTTGTTGGCATGTTTGTGCTGAAAACGGTCAAGCTCAGGGACATTCCTGACATCTTTACCAGCAGTGCCAAGTCATCCGCGGTGATCCTGTTATTAGTGGGAGCGGCACTGGCGTTCAAAACTGTGGTATCGCTCTCTCATGCAGCCGAGTCCATGGCGGAATGGACACTCGGTATTAGTGACAATCCTTTGGTGCTGCTGTTTCTTATCAACATCCTGCTTTTCATCATCGGTATGTTCCTCGATGCAGGCCCGGCCATCATCATTCTGGGGCCGATTTTAGCCCCTGTATTTATCAGTTTGGGTATCGATCCGGTTCACTTCGCCATCATTATGAGTGTGAACCTGACAGTGGGGTTAGCTACACCGCCCATGGGATTGGTGCTCTTTGTGGCGTCTAGCGTTTCTGGTGAAAAAGTCGAAACGTTGTCGCGAGCAATCTTGCCGTTCTTGGCGGTTGAGGTTGCAGTAATTTTCCTGATTACGTTTTTCCCGTCGCTCTCCATGACAATCCCACGTTGGTTAGGGTTGGCGTGACGGTTGAGTGCGGTTTTAAGCAACTGAGAACGTGAGTTCTCACCTTAAATTGCGTCGCTGTAGACATGGACGACGCTCACGGCAGTGAAAGGTGAAGTATGAAAAAAACAGTAAGCAAGATGCGTAACGCATTGAAGGGAAGTGCACTCGCGCTGTTGGCAGGGATGATGACCACGGCAGCACTTTCAGTGCCAGCTATGGCCGCAGACTTCAACCTGCGTGCGGTGGCGAATTCAAACGAAAACGATGAGGACTACGATGGCCTTATTGTGTTCAAAGACTTCGTGGAAGCGCACTCTAACGGCAAAATCAAAGTCGATTTATTCATTGGTACTCAGCTTTGTGGCAACGGCACTGAATGTATTCAAGCGGTAGAAGACGGTTCTGTTGATATCTACATTTCTACGTCTGGCGGTGCAGCGAATATGTTCCCGTACATTCAGGTGCTAGATTTACCTTACGTATTGCCTGATGACCGCACCGCTGAAGCGGTATTGCAGGGCGATTTTGTGCGTGAGTTGCGCAAAGCCATTCTTGCGGATACCGACAACAAACTTCGTTTGATGGCAATTGGCAACACAGGTGGCTGGCGTAACTTTGCCAATACCAAGCGCACGGTAAAATCGCCAGGTGATATGGAAGGCTTGAAAATCCGCACCGTAGTGGCAGATCTTCCTCAAGAGCTAGTAAAAGCACTGGGTGCCAGCCCAACACCTATTCCATGGCCAGAGCTTTACACGTCGTTCCAAACCGGAGTGGTTGAAGGGTCGAAAAACGGCATTACCGACATCATGGGCATGAAGTTCCCGGAAGCTGGCTTGAAGTATGTAACGCTTGATGGACACGCTTACATGTCAGCACTTTGGTATATGAACAATGAAGTGTTCTTGGACATGCCTGCAGATCTTCGCAAAGTGGTGGTCGATGGCTTCCGTGCTCTGCAACAAGCAACCTTTGCGTCGCCTAAGCGCAAGTCTATCGCTGCGTATGAAGCGTTTAAAAAGTCTGGCGGTAAACTCTATGTACCTACACCAGAAGAAAAAGCGGCTTTCCAAGAAGCGGCTGCACCAGTGTACATCTGGTTCCAAGAGAACGTAGAAGATGGCAAGAAGTGGTTTGATTTGCTGCAATCAGAATCTGATAAAGCGCAGCAACAAATCGCAGCCGCGGACAAAGCAGATTTGTCGTAGTAGGTAATACCTAATCAAGGCCAACCAATTCTAGTTGGCCTTATTTCACGATCTCTTCTTCCGATTTGAACTCCCTGCAATCTTTGCAGCTTTGGTTGCTGCGACAGCCATCAAGCGTCGAAACTTGGGACATTCCATATGACTGGGCGCATTGCAAACCGCAGCATGTCTGAGCCCATCTCGCATCGCAATCAGTGACTGAATGGTTTTATCTAGCTCATCTGCCTTTTGATTCAGCATCACTCGGTCTATGTCGGGTTGACCATTTACCGGCATCATTTGGCCAATTTCTTCCAAGGAAAAACCGGATGCACGACCCAGTGCGATGAGCGCAAGTTGATCCACAACACTAGGTGCAAAGACCCGACGCAAGCCGTTCCTGCCTACCGACTGAATCAGTCCTTTTTCTTCATAAAAACGCAACGTAGAGGCCGGTAAGCCCGATATTTTTGCGACTTCAGAAATGTCCATTTTGACGCTTGACCTCAAGTTAACTTGAAGTTGTACGCTATCACTTGCTCAGAATTCAAACAAGCAAGGAAAGTGAGATGAATACCATACTATTTACGATTTTGATCGGTGCAGGTGCTACAGCGACAATGGATCTATGGGGCATTGTGAGAGCAAAGCTATTTGGCATACCGGCATTGAATTTCGCCCTAGTAGGACGTTGGCTTGGGCATATGCTTGAAGGCAAGTTTCGTCATGACTCGATAGCGGCAGCAAAGCGAGTAAGGGGCGAGAGCCTTATAGGTTGGAGCGCGCATTATCTGATTGGAATTGGCTTCGCAGCGATACTGATAGGCCTTTTTGGCGAAGGTTGGATACAAAACCCAACATTGTTACCCGCGCTCTTCGTGGGTGTTGCAACGGTTGTTGCTCCCTTCTTTATTATGCAGCCAGGAATGGGTGCTGGTATTGCGGCATCTCGAACGCCTAACCCAAACGGAGCGAAAGTTCAGAGCTTGGTAAATCACAGCGTATTCGGTCTCGGGTTATACGTGTCAGGAATTGTTGCAGCAGCAATTTTGCGTTATTAGATTTTCAGTGGCGAAAGGGTTAAACACACTGAAATCCCAATATGGGAGATGTTAGCCTAGTCGGGGTTTGTATGTTTATTTTTACTTTTCGTCTATCTGAGTGGTCAATTGTTGAACGGTTTTCCTAGTATTGATGATGAATCGATAACGTTAGGAGGCGATAGAATGTCTTGTTCAAAAACCCACTCACACCCAGAACATGTTCACGGTCCGAATTGCGGCCACACGGCAATTCAGCACGGTGATCATGTTGACTATCTTGTAGATGGAAATTTGCATCACCCTCACGGTGACCACTGCGACGATCATGTACTTGAAGTGGGCGCGAAGAACCCGAACGATTGTAATGCAGCGCATTCTTGTGGCGATCATGTCCATGGGCCAGATTGTGGTCACGAAGCAGTGAAACACGGTGACCACATTGACTATATCGTTGATGGTCGCTTGCACCATCAGCATGATGGTCACTGTGACGATCATGGCCCAGTGCAGGTTGTGGCGGGATAATTAGATTCGATTCGTAAAAACAATTACACAATCTGAATAAAGATTACGGGATAAGCGCACTAAAGTGTTTTGACAAGCTCTGGCCTCCAAAAAGAAGCCAGAGTTTTTTATTAGGCAAGGATCATAATGCCCGCTAGCAGCAAATAGCCATAGAAGATGCGCTGCATGATATGACTGCTAACGTTTTTGGCGATTTTGAGTCCCACGGGCGGAAATATTGCCATGGTAATGGCGATAACAATGAAGGCGGGTAAGTAGACGTAGCCCAATGTGAAGCTGTGTGTTTCGACACTTGCATGGGATGCGGCAACCACATAGCCCATCGTACCCACAATTGAATACGGAACGGCAAGCACTAAGTTCGAACCCAGTGCACTGCGGTGATCCGTGTATTTTGACAGGTAAGGGATCATCAAAATACCTAACGCTACCCCCGCCAAACCGCTCAAGGTTGAGCATACTAAGCTCGTCATCATCAGAAACAGCGCCTTTGCTGGTTTTGACGTTGAGTTTTTGTTTTTGATGCTGGCAAACAGTTTATAAACGGCGATGAGTGAGATCAGCGAACCGATGTAAATACGAAGAACATCCGCAGGAATGTAGTTTGAGAGCATCGGGGCGAGTAAAGAACCCACCAATACACCGGGCAAGCTGTATTTTACGATGCTCTTGTCATACAACTTGGATTTTATGTAACTCGCTGCCCCCGAGATACTGCCGACGATTAAGGTCGCCATGCATGTCGCGACGGCGTATTTCAATGCCAAGGTGTCTGGAAAAAGGCTCGAAAACGTTAGCGTCAGGATAGGAAGAATAACCAAACTGCTTCCGCTGCCTAATGCTCCAATGATGGTGCCACCGAATGCGCCTGTTAACAGATAAACTGCGTTGACTAACATAAGTCTCTGACTTTCAGTTGATAAGCTTGTCAGTCTATCTGTGTTCAGAATAATCAGCCAGCTTATCCCACCCATTTTTCAGTAATTTAAAGCGATGACGCGTTAATTTACTGACTGATTTATATCAAGAATATTGTTTCCGTCTCAATGTGTGTTCAGCAGGTGAGTTTTATGTTTTTCGGTGTTTACTACCTGTTAAGTGGCGCGCAAAACAGTGGTTGCTAAACAAGTGATGAGCATGTCTCACGTACCATGGAAACCTCTCAAGGAAGAATCGACGCAGAGTGGGCCTTACCCTGTATGTAAATGTCTCTGAAGGCAAGGGTTGGCACTGGGTGAACGATGATAAGGACGGCGTAGAGGAAAGGATTATTCATGAGCCTTGCTTTAAAACACAATCTCGACAACCTGCATCAATACTGGCTTGCGCTGAACCCGGTTCAAGACGGGGAAATATATCGCCACACAAGATGGCCAAACAAACGCTGGCGACCAGACTTCTCGCTAAATAACGTCACTTTCGCGGTTGGCGAGCGAGCATCAACAATTGAAGAATGCGATGAAGAGCGTTTGTCTGCGCTGAGTCGTGCTAACGGACTTGAACTTCAAAAGCTGTTTCAGTTGCAAATCATGACGCTAGAACTCGAATCGGAGAGCACATTTCAACGTCAGCCAGATATAGAACGTGTTATCTCCCACGCGCAAATGCAAGCGTGGACTGAAGCATGTGGCAATGCATTTGGCTACGCATTGGATATTGCTGCAATAGTGCATATACACAAGGATCCAAATTGCCATCTTTTTGTTTTTTATAAAGAAGGGGAGATTGCTGGCACTGTTTTGTTGTATCAAACAGGGAAAACAATGGGTGTGCATCAACTGGGAACGCTCAAAGCTTTTCGACAGCGCGGCGTTGCTGCCGCATTGATGGCTCACAGCCTGGCGTTCGCTAAAGAGAAAGCGTGTACGCACGTGACATTGCAAGCGTCAAAAGCAGGTGTTCCTCTCTACGAGAAGCTGGGCTTTAAACAGGTTGGAAAGCTCAGTGGGTTGTTGGCAGGATGATAGTTCTGCCAGATACAACCGCTTGACCAAGCCGAATAATTCACCCGTGAGAATAAATTTTCATCAGCCTAGATGGTGACTAGCATCTGCTAACACGCTGTTAAAAAGCAAGTTTCTATCAAACGTTGAAAACAACCGATACGGCGGCAGGTCAGCAAATTCTGCGTGTCATCTTGACGTGCTACAGTGCATCTTTTAAGTTGTATATAAAATGCATGTTAAGGAGGCGGTATGGATTTCAAAACGATCAGTGGTGTTGGTGGTGCAGCAATGCTTCTCTCTTCGGCTGTGATGACGGCCACCATACTCATCAGCTTTCCTTATGCCGAACACTTTACGATTATCGAGCAAGCGATTGCCCACATCGGGACAATCATATTTGCAGGCGTATTTAAAGTTGGGTATGTCATTTACATTGTCGGGCGATACGAAAGGAAACTGTCTTGCTAAGTTGGGACGCTACGAGCGCACCTCCCATCAAACTCGCTGAATTCGCGCAACCATCTAATAACAAAGCTGTTAATAGTTACCGCTGCTAACCTTATGTCATTACTATTTGTATGGTTAATGCGCGTCACACACAGATGCAAAGGGAGAGGCAACGAATGACAGCACTATTGAAACAGAAAGAAGAAACTGAGTTTCAGATTGACCTTCGACATGCACTGTTGTTATTCGCAAAGGCACTTGATTACGTTGGCGTTGATGATCTTTTTCACGGACATCGTGTGGCGTATATCGCCTATAAATGCGCAGAGAAATTGGGTTGGTCAAAAGAGAAAATCCAGTTCTGTTTCTTCTCTGGTCTTATTCACGACTGCGGCGTATCCCAAAGTCATGAGCGACTGCATTTACTCAAAAATATGGTTCCGCAAGGCGCAGAAGCGCATTGTGAACGCGGCTATGACGCATTGAAACAATGCAATATTTTAGCAAGCTTTGCCAACGTAGTGCGTTATCACCATACCCCATGGGAGCGTCTCCCAAATCATGGCCTTACCGAGGATGAAAAAGATGTCGCCGCTCTGATTTTCCTTTGTGACCGAGTGGACTTCCTAAGGGCGAAATATATCGGCGACAAACATGAAAACCTGGTGACCTTGCATGAATCATACATCGCCGAAAACCTACGGTCTTTCTCTGGTACCTTGTTTAATAGCAACATGGTTGAAGTGATGTGCAGCTTGGTTCACCAAGATGGATTCTGGTTTTCAATGGACATTGACCACATCGAGTCCCTCGCCGTGTCTTTTGACAATGACCCTGAATACGACCAGCTTCTGTCATTGGACGAAATGATTCAGGTGGGCATGTTTCTCGCCAAGATTGTTGATGCGAAAAGTCCTTTTACCTTTCAGCATTCCAAGAAAGTGGCTGATTTAGCGATGTTTCTTGGACGAGAAATGGGTCTATCGGAAACAGAGCAGAGAATGATCTATGTAGCGGGTTTGGTGCACGATATTGGCAAACTTAGAACGCCAGACGAGATTCTGGATAAAAATGGCCCACTCACCAGCGAAGAGTTTGTTCACATTAAGCGCCACACAACCGACACCGAACTGGCACTTAGCAAGGTGTTCTCTGATTCAAAGATTTGTCGTTGGGCAGCCGATCATCATGAACGACTCGATGGCTCAGGTTATCCAAACCGCAAGCGAGCCGAATCTATCGAACTTCCTGCAAGAATTATCGCCATCGCCGATGTTTTTCAGGCATTGTCACAAGACCGTCCTTACCGAAAAGCGTTAAGTCCGGATAAGACGCTTGTTCTGATGAAAGAAATGGTCATGAAACGAAAACTGGATGAGAACGTGTTTGCTTGTCTGGTTGAGCACTTAACCGAGTGTCATGACATTGCGACGGCTGAATGCTGAGCATTACTCAGCTAGTGCCTCGCGCACTGAAAATAACCTGCGATTGGATAATTATCTGAGAGTAGAGAACATTTTGGAGTGTCTGATGAACTAAAATAGTGTTATTCGTTCATCAGATCTCCCATGTTCATGGCAATACCTCTTATTGATTTCAAACAGCGTGACGCGCTGCAGCCCCAAATAGAAGTTATCGAGCTGTCCACCCTGTACGAGCGAGCGTTTAACAATCACGACCCGCAGGATCCTCATCGATTGTCTTTTTTCATGTTGGTATTGTTTGAAAAGGGCAGTGGCAAGCAAATGGTGGACTTTAAAGACTATGCCTTCGCACCAGGCACGGTGATCAGTGTGCAGCAAGAACAAGTAACAGCTTTCGATTTCACCGATAAGCCAGAAGGCAAAATGCTACTCTTCACGCAAGACTATTTAGATAACGTGCATGCCAATATGCGCCTGCCGAGCTTTACGCCGATCCATTTACATGACCACTATTCCCCAATGTTCACATTGGACGAGACCAACCTTACTCGCACACAATCGCTGTTTGCAGAGATTTCAGCAGAGCTAGCGTGTGAAGACGGCGACCCATTGATTGTTATGTATCTCTTCTCAGCATTGAGTCTGCTGCATAGACGCTTAAAAACGGTGGGTGAAGTGGAAAGCCTCTCGCCTTCTCAAAGCCGGATACTCTCCCGTTTTATGACTTTGCTCCAGCAGCATTTTGAGCGTGTTCGTGATGCCAATTGGTATGCGGATCAAATAGCAACCACGTATAAAACCCTCAATCAAATTTGCAAAGCATCGACGTCATTAACCGCCAAGCAGATGATAGATGCCTTCACGATCATTGAAATCAAACGTCGTTTGGTTGTCAGCAAAGTCACCTCTCAGCAGCTCGCCTACGACTTTGGCTTTGAAGACCCAAGCAACTTTGTAAAGTACTTCAAAAAGGAAACAGGCATGACGCCAAGTGCGTTCCGAAACCACTATCGTAAGTACTGAATATGTAAAGTAGATGCTGTGAATCTCGTTTCATTGCGTTCGAAATCTACCATTTTTCTGCCTATTTTCACTCTGCTCAATACCCTCACAACGACCTAGCATTGTCTCCACGCCGAAAACAAAAAGGACAAGACAATGAAAAATACAACAAACAAATTACTACGATCTGTTGCCGTAGCGGGTGTAATGGGCATTGCGGCTTGCAGCGCGAATTCAGCGGAAGACACGCTTTCAAATAAAGACAAAGCCGTTGCACTGATCAACAGCATTGAAACGGGCGACCAAACACCGATCGCTTATATCAATCCAAATAAATACATCCAGCACAATCTGGCAGTGGGAGATGGCTTGGCGGGATTTGGTGAAGTGATGAACGCCTTGCCAGAAGGTAGTGCAAAGGCGGATGTGAAACGTGCTTTTGAAGATGACGATTACGTTGTGCTGCATACAGAGTATGATTTTTTCGGGCCAAAAGTGGGGTTTGATGTTTTCCGATTTGAAGATGGTCTGATTGTAGAGCACTGGGACAACCTTCAAGAGATTGCACCACCAAACCCAAGCGTCGCACACAGCTTGATGGTACGACACAAGTGACAGATTTGGACAAGACTGATGCTAACAAAGCGCTAGTGGCTGACTTTGTTAAAACCATCTTGATGGAAGGCAACATGGCGCGCATCAATGACTTCATTGATAACGATGACTCGGCGTATTTGCAACACAACCCGATGGTTGCCGACGGCCTGAGTGGCTTGGGTGTTGCGTTAAAAGCACTGGCTGAGCAAGGTATGCCAATGTCTTACTCCGCCAACCACAAAATTATTGGTCAGGGTAACTTTGTGCTGGCGATCAGCGAGGGCAAGTTCCTTAACGAACACGTGGCATTTTACGACCTGTTCCGCGTAGATAACGGCAAAATCGTGGAACACTGGGACACAATTGAAACCATTCCACCTCGCAGTGAGTGGAAAAATGACAACGGAAAATTTGGTTTTCAGTAAACCTATTTTCTTGAATCAATAGGCCACATTTAATGTGGCCTCTTTTTATCCGGGAGGTCTGCATGAGAACGCTCACCGTCAATGATTACGCAAAACAGATTCAGCTTCATCAGCCATTTGAGTCGACAACCCTCCCGCAGTGTAGTGAAGCTGAGCTTGTCGATGTGTTGTTGGAAACCTTGTCTTCAACTCTACGAGGTTTTGGTCTTCAAGACACGACACCGTTGATCGCTGCAGAAAAGCGGAGCTTATTGGATGCAGCGATTACGGTCTTGCCCCCTCACGGATTGAATGAAAAGGGAAAAGCAGCACTGGATGCGCTGCTAACTAAAGAGCGAGAAAAACGCGATATCACGTATGCCAATGCGTTACGGCCGTTTGTAACGATTGGGAAGACCAACATTGTTTTATGGCGCGGCGATATCACCACGTTAAACGTGGATGCCATTCTGAATGCGGCCAATAGTCAGTTGCTGGGGTGTTTTCTTCCCCATCACAAATGCATTGATAACGCGATTCACAACCGAGCTGGTGTGCAACTACGTGAGGATTGCGACGCGATCATTCGTTTGCAAGGAGCCGAAGAGCCAACCGCAGCCGCCAAGATCACTCGAGGTTATAACTTGCCGTCGCGATATGTGATTCATTCCGTAGGGCCGATTGTACAAGGCGCGGTGAGTGAGGAAAGTGAGCGTTTGCTTGCGCAAGCCTACACCAAGGTACTGAGTGCAACGCAATCCGTCGATAACATCCGAAGTTTGGCATTGTGTTCGCTCTCGACAGGGGTTTTTGGTTATCCCATTGAAAAAGCAACGCCAGTGGCCTTGAAAACGGTGGCTGAATGGTTGAATCGAAACCCTGACGCGTTAGACGTGGTGGTATTCAACGTATTTAGCGAACGTGATTACGATGTTTACCAATCAGAATTGGAGGAGTTTGTATGCAACAACTAAATATTCAAACACTAAAAAACATTTCCAGTTTGATAAAAGATGCGGACGCGATTTTGATTGGAGCAGGCGCAGGTTTAACTGCTGCGGCGGGTATCAACTATCTCGACCGAGAGAAATTCGCTGAGGTCTATCCGGGTTGGCAGAAGAAAGGATTCAATGCGCAATATGAACTCATGGGTTATCCATACTGGTCTCAAGAAGAACAGTGGGGTTACTACAAAGTGCATCTTGAGTATGTGTATTTCTCTCAGAGCGCGAACCCGCTTTACCAAACGCTGTTCGATCTCGTCAAAGACAAGGACTACTTTGTCATGACGTCTAACGTTGATGGATTGTTTTATAAAAGTGGTTTCGCCCGCGAGCGTTTTTACGCTCCTCAAGGCGATTACGGTAAGATCCAATGTACCACGCCGTGCTCAGAGCAAGTGTGGGATATTGAACCCTTCTTGGCGCAGATGGATCCTTATTTCGACCCCGTCGAGCAAGTCTTGACCTCTGATGATGGGGTGCCAAAGTGCCCAAATTGTGGAGAGACGATGTTTATCCATGCGCGTGTTGATGGCTCTTTTGTCGACAAAGTACATGAAGGTGAGCGAGAAGCTTTGATTTCATGGCTGGATAGCAATCGTGAGAAGAAGGTGGTGTTGTTAGACCTAGGGTCGGGTTTTAATACACCAACGGTGATTCGCCATCCAATGGAGCAGATCACTCGGGCTTTCCCCGATGCACACTTAGTGCGTGTGAATTTGGACCATACATCAACGCCGCCAGATTTAGGCTTTCGTGCAACAGCGGTGAAAGGAGATATTAAGGCGGTTATTGAGCAGGTTTCTGCCTTGGCTGCCGTGGCAGAATAGGGTGCTTATTTCCCATTGGGTCGACACTCGATCCGATGGGGTTTTTTATTCTGTGCTCCTCTAGCCTTTGTGAGAAACGAACCGTCGAACACCCACGATCGCTGAGCATTGCTGCTTGCCTTTGAAGAAAACACTGGATTGAAAATAGGCATAAGGCGGCAGCGCGTTTGATATGGCTTTGTTGGTTGCACCATAGTCCTCCAAATCAACATCACCATGTGCAAGATATAGAATGCTAGTGGCATCACCGATTGCGTTGAAGGTGAGAAAATCAATCAGCCTGGCTTGGTCATCAAAGGCATAGAGGTTATCGGCGTTATCCATTAAGGTCCTAATGTCCGCAATATCCACATTGTTTGGCATCTCTTTCGAGTCCAGCTTACCTTTCATGCTGCTTATCACATGTCTCACCGTGTCTGCGTTTCCGTCGAGACTTTCAATACAGGCGACGATGCAGCGACCCACTCTCAAACCTTCGCATAACTGTTTAGCATTTGGCACTTCAGTGCCATTGACCAACAGCAAATCTAGGTTTTTTGATTCAATTTCAGCGTCACAAAGATGTGTGCCCGAGATGAACAAACTGTCGTTGTGGGTTTCTATAAATGCGCCAGCCAACCCAATACGCGCTTCTTCGTCTTCAGTGATAGGTTCGAACATTTGCGTTCCTTTTGGGATTCCCACATTTCATTAGTATCAAGAAGAAACTGGGGCGTGAAGTGCCGAATTAGCCGTTTTATCTGGACTGTTCAAAGGTTCACAGAATCTAAAAAGTGTGCTCCATCATTACCCGAAAAGGTAAGATCTTCATCAGTAGAAAGGGGAGAGAACTTCTGGTGGTTTTCACCAGAAGTTTCTTAGAAAACGGTTCTTAATTCACGGCCGGTCTTGTTGGAAGTTCCCCTCATCATCAAGGCGATTTTTCTCAGAAAATCCAGCTCGCACTAAGCCACTGCCAAGTATGCCGACACATACGAGAAGAAGCCCCAAGTGCCAGGCTTTGCTCATACCCAACATCATCAAGAACATACTGAGAAGCGAAGCGGTGACCATTTGCATGGCTCCCCCTAATGCAGCGGTTGTGCCGGCCTTGTTTTTGAACGGAAGCAATAACTGAGACTGAGCGCATGGGAAGGCAATACCGTTGGCAACGACCATCAAAAACTGCCCTGCGATGATGGCAGCAGGCGTGAGAGGTGCAACGATGAGCCAAATGCCGGCCAATGCATGCAAGCAAGGTGCGACCTTGAGCATGTTTTCTGAACCAAAGCGTGGGCGTAGTTTGTTGCAGATGGTACCGCCAAGTAAGAGGCCAAATGCAGGAATGAGTGCCCACATGGCGTATTGGTCACTGGTCATTCCAATTTGAACCTGCATAACAAATGGAATCACGGAAATGGCGACCACCACCATGCTGTAATTGAGCCAACCGATACCGGAGAAACTGATGAAATAGCTCGAGGTGATAAGCTTTTTATAATCGCTCAGCACGGTTTTCATTGGCGGTACGTGGGATTTGGTGTTCACCGTTTCTTTGAATGAAACCGCGAGAATCATCCATACCAAACCGATATAGCTGAGCATCACGACAAACACGGCCAGCCAACCGAAATGATGGTTAACAAACCCGCCAATAACCGGTGCAATGATAGGGCTGAATGAGGCAACAATCCCCAACCACGTCATGGCTAGCGCTAAGTGTTGGTAGGAATAACTATCACGCAGAGACGCCCGCGATAAGACGGAACAACAACCTGCACCTAACCCTTGAAGAAAGCGTCCCCACAGAAGCAATGCGAAGGTATCGCCACCCCAAACAGTGAGGGCAAGCCCAACGATTGAAATGGCAATACCTGTCAGCAATACAGGCTTTCTACCGATGGCATCGGAAAGTGGACCGTAGAAAAGCTGCGACGGTCCAAAGCCCAATAGGTAGTAAGAAATTAAGCGTTGTACTTGTTCTGCGTTTAACGAAAAGTTTTGAGCAATAGAGGGCAACGCAGGGAACAACAACCCCACGCTTAACTGACCGATACTGACGATCAGACAAGCGAGCAAGACGGGGCGGATGGGAAATTTGTCTGGCATGAATGAACTCCTTGTTCTGCCATTATCCCTGCAACCTTCTAATTATATTGAGGAATTTCTGTCAGCAATCTCTTTCCGCACAGGAAAGAGTGATTGCTCCTCAATGTGATTGATATTTCGCTTATTAACTGTCTGTCATATCGCAGTATCTACCTTGGCGGTCTCTACTTTTATCTTGAAGTAATGCAGTTGGTTTGCCGTACTGGGATAGCTAAATGCTTTACTGTCTGTATTGAAAATGGGGAGTTCCACATAGAACTTTTGGGCCCCCGCAGCGTTCTTCCAAAGCCGCACGCGTGCGGGCATCAAAAGCAAACTTGCGGGCAGTTTGGGGGCAGGTGTACCGGGTGTTTTCTTCAGTTCATCAAACAGGTAGTTCACTGTCACGCTCAGAAGATTCATGTCGATATCGTCAAATTCTTCGCTGAGCTTGGTGATATCAAATGTCAGCGTTTTTACTTGGCCCGGTTCAATGCCGAAGCCTTTCATGTTGTAAGGGTGGGAGCCAAAGTGCAGGGTGGTGAGCGCATGCTGACCGGCAATACCAATGGAGTCGGCACTCAGTGTGACATCTTTCCCCGCTCCTGGCAGGCTCTTGTCTTTGGCCGAAAACACGACCTTCCAGCCATGAGGAAGGTGGTTTTTTATGGGGGTGATTTCGTAAACCCAGGGGCGGAAAAGCACAGTACGAATCCCGGAGAATAGCCCTTGCAGTTCGCCAGGCCCACCCGGTTTGGCCTGTAAGTCACCCCCTGCGCGTTCATGTTCATCATAAGGCGTGAGATGCAAATGGGCGATAGATGGCGGTCGCACATCTATCAGTGAACCAAAAGTATCTGGTCTTGGGTGGCAATAATGATTCCCACTTAACCCACTGTAAATATTGGAGTCAGGATTGCTCGGGGAAGCGGATTCGTGTTCAAGTCGCGCTTTACAATAGGTTACACGGCGAGAATCTGTCGGCGTGCTGGTAATGACAATGTCATTTTGTCTGGAATCAGCGGTGAAGACCACAAGGCTGGTCCATCGCATGGGGTTCCAGTCGGCGCGTTCTCTCAATGTCGAGGTGCCAAACGGGTCAAGGTTATGGCTATCGAAATGGTGCTCCATGCTCCCCGTTTGCATCGAGTTAGAACTTGCGCCCATGTACAGTGAACCACCACGGTTGCCGTAACAATCAAAGTTACCCAAGTCGTTAGAGGAAGCAATGTACGTCCATTTTCGATGCACTTTGAGTTCGCCTTGCGCGTTTGGCCACTGGTTATTGTCAGCACCATTACGGCTGGCAAGTGTGGGTTCTGACAGGTACAGCCCCCAACCGTCGTTGTTCACGGCGGCACAACCGATAAAGCTGTTGTGCATATAGTCTTCGTAGCCACCCGGGAAATACCAGCCGTCTAAACCGTTTTCTCTCGCCATCAAATCGATATGGGTGTTGTAGGCACCATCTATGCCCACAAAGCCATTCCACGGCATCTCCTCCACCACAATATTCACGAACTCGTTATAAGAGGCGCGGGCATTGGTGTAAAAGTTCTCGGTGAGATACGGCGTCATCTGCGACAGAAGGGTATGGTGAGTCACGAAGTTGTAAAACGAAACTTCCACGGTTTTCGTTGTGGCAGGCAAGCCCAGAGGCACAATAACAGTGGTGGTTGTGTCTGTGGGTTTGATGGGAAGGTTATAAACACGTGTTTCGCCTTCTGCTTTTGGCCTCCCCGTCGTTTGGCGGTCATCGGCGTTAATGCGACTAGCTTCCCGTCGAGTTTTTTCCCGCTGTTGGCATATCGTGCGACTTCTTTGCCGCTGGCGTCGAATGCTCTGACCCATCTCACTAGCGGGATATCAACGGTATCATCCAGCAGTACGTCTTTCGGGTTGGAGTAGGTGCCTTTTGCTGGAACCGTAATGACAGTCTGCGCTTTATCGTTACGAAGCTCAAAGCTTGTCAATCCTAGCCATACTTGCGGCGCACCGAAGCGTTTTTCTGGCATACGATTGGGCTGACCTGCCCAATATTGGGCAACGTTTGGCTTGGCACTGCCCACGGCTTCTGGCTCTGGCGGCGTGTGACCGAAGATCATGCCGTTGCCGCCGTCTCCCTCTCCTTTAAGACAACCACTGATAGCAAAATCAAACACACGACTGGAACCACATTGTGTCAGGATGCCGTTGTTATCTGAACCGCCAATCGGGCAAAGTGCCGTTGGATGTGTGGTAACGCCCTTAAACGCAGAGGGAAGGGCTTTTCTCCGCACATAACAACCTTGTCCTCGAAAGGTGCCAGCACCAACTGGGATAAGCAAATTGCCAAGGATGGGAAAGTAGCCTTTTCCCATGACCACATTGAAATCGAAACGTTCTTTGGTCGGAGGCACCAACTCGCCAAATCGGTCTCTAAGTCGCAACGCTTGCTCCAGCTTGATCTGGTTGCGCTCCGCCATGGCTATGACGGCCGCGCGATTGTTTCGCCACATTGCTTTGGCTTGCTCGGGACTCTCACCAATGGATTCCAAGTCCATGGTGATTTCACCTGTCTCAAACAGGCTGAGTATCCATCGAACCAAAAGATTCCACGTTTGTGTGATGATGGTGATGACGTTATTAACGGACTGTCTAAAAAAGCTTTGCTGTGATGGAGGCGGTGAACACTGTGGCATTGCGTCGTATCCCTGAAAGGCAGTGGAGATACGAATTTATGCCAAGTGGTGATAGCAGGGTGTCTGTATATTGCTACATCGGCAATGATTTTTGTCTTGATTGCTTTCAAAAAAGGTTAAACAGCAAAACGAAAAGGTGGGGTGCGAAAAAGCGGGGTGTAAGAGCCACCCCGAAAGGAGAATGTAGATAACAGAGTTAGTGCGCTGTCTGCGCTTTTGCCACGTGTGTAGCGATGGCATCCATCAATGGTGGCGACAGGCAGTCGTAAGGCTCAAGCCCTAACTCTTTGAGTCGATGGCGAATCGCATCCATATTTTCCGGTGGCGTGCCGGATTCGATAATAGAAGACACAAACGCCGCAAATTCCGGTGCAGACCAGCCTTGTTCAGGCGACAGTTCGGTATGAATGAAATCAAGCCCATAGAAAGGATGATTCGTGTCTTCGATGCGGCCATACATGTGCACACCACATGAGGTGCAAGCATGCCGTTGAATGGCGGCGTTGGTGTCGATAATGGTGAGCTTTTCGTTGTTTTGCTCCACCGACACATTGTCTTTTGATACCACGGCGACTTGAGAAAACGTCGCGCCTTGTGGTTTCCAGCATTTAGAGCAGCCGCAAACGTGATTGTGCGCTGTCTGCGCGGTAACGCTGACAACGACGGGATTGTCTGAGCAGTGGCATGTCAGCGTGCCACCAGCAAAGCCCGGGACATCTGTGTGATTGACACCCCTGTCAACCGCAGGATGGATTGATACAGTCATAGGAAACACCTTAGCAATGAGATTCCGTATTGCTTTCCACATGTTTTCACCTCAATTCAGAAGCGTATGAATACCCGTAAGCAATACCCAGAGGTCTTCAGGCCGTTTGGGTAAATCCATTTCGGGTAGTTTTCTCAGACTAGGAGCCTTTTGGTCGAGTGAATACGGGGCTTATTGGAAAAGTGTCTTGTAATCTTACTGTCACAAACAAGGCCGACGGGATTAGCAATAATCGATTGATATTTATGACGTGCTCGGTGGTTTATTGCTTGAGATTGGATCAACAATAGACTTTTGTTCACAGAGAACAGCGCGAGAATGATGCGAATTCATGCACGCATGTTTAGAGAGTTGGTCAATTAAGCGTAAGTTGAACTGGCTATGCTTAACCGTATCAATCCCAATACGCCCCCTTTTTATTTCAGGAGAAGCCTAAATGGCGACGACACCCATCAAGAACATCGTCTTTGACATTGGCAACGTCATGGTGCGTTGGTCACCGGCAGAAATTGCGCGTTTAACCTTTGGAGAGGGTGCTGATGGTCAGGCGAAAGCGGAGAAGATATTTCGCAGTGACATTTGGCTGGCGTTGAACCGCGGTGAGCTCACTGAGGCCGAGGCAAAAGAGCAAATAATGGCATTGTCAGGCATTTCAGCCGCACTGGTTGATGCACTGTTTTACTACATCAAAGAAACGCAAATCTTGCTGTTTGGCTCGTTAAAGCTGTTAAACGATGCCAAAGCGAAAGGCTACAAGGTATTTGCACTTACGGATAACGTGCATGAAATTGTGGCGCAACTTAAAGCGCGTTATGACTTCTGGCCGCTGTTTGATGGGGCCATTGTTTCTGCGGAAGAGGGTTGTCTAAAACCGGACGCCGGCATATTCCAACGTTTGGTTGCCAAATACGATGTGGAGCCAGAAGAGTCAGTGTTTCTGGATGACGTTCAGCGGAACATTGATGGCGCGAGAGCGGTTGGGTTTCACGGCATCCTGTTTGTCAGTGCTGAGCAAGCCAGACAAGATCTAGCAGCACTTGGCGTGGCACTTTAAAGCGTCACGCTTGGCTTGGCTTGGCTTGGCTTGGCTTGGCTTGGCGCGATGCAATCGTATCGGTATTGATGAGTGTTTTTCGCGCCATTGAGGACGCGAACAAGAGCGTTAGCACATAGGGTAGCGTCCATGTGAGAACACTGATCAACGTGCCGTACGAATAGTCAGAATATCGACCGATAGGGTCGGTGATGAGCGCGAGACGGTATCCCAACATGGCAATTGCGATGTAAAACATGCCACCCAACAGTGCGCCTAAAACGAAGTAGTCACTGAGTTTGTTCAAAACGGGACGCAGCTTCAACAAGACCCAGAAAGCGCAAGCAAAGATCAACGAAACCACGGTGGCGTGCAATGCGCTGGTGACTGCGGACAGAGTGGAAAAGTGAATATCTGGGTTTTCGCCAATGAATGCTCTAATCGATGGCAAATCAAGAAGCCACAGCAGAAAGGGTTCAAAAGCACGCATACTGAACGGGCTGTGTAGCAAGGCGTAGTAACCCCAAAACGTCACGATACCGCCCAATACAGCAAGCATTCTGGAAAAGAACAGGTTCACCAGCAAGAAGTCCTTCAGGTTTTATGTGTTGAGTTAGCAGGTGCCAATTTAGCAGTCGGCAAGTCTACCACTGATTGGAGAAAGAAATTGTTGATGACGGCCTGAATTCCATGAATTACCCACAAAAACAGCAAAGTAGGAAATGCTAAAACTGAGGTTTCTAACCATCTGTAGCTATTTTGCGAGTTTCGGCGCAACATACGCGCGATAACGATAACAGTGATAACACAAGCATGGGAAAGACCACGCTTGAAGAGGTTGGAACGTTGAAAATCTTAGTCACAGGTAGCGCCGGACGTGTGGGTCGAGCTATCTATATCAAGTTGATGAAAAGCCATGATGTCGTGGGGATTGACAGTACACCTTGCTCAACCGCTGACTTTGTTGGCGACATTCGAGATGAAGTGCTGATAGGCAAAGCGTTAGAAGGCGTTGATGTTATCGTTCACACCGCTGCACTTCATGCGCCACATGTGGGTTTGATGTCAGATGACGACTTTGAAAGCATCAATGTAAATGCAACGGAAAAGTTGGCTTTGGCAGGCGTTAAAGCTGGAATTAAGCACTTTGTATTTACCAGTACCACGGCATTGTATGGGCATGCGTCGACACCCAAAGACAAAGCGGGCTGGATAGATGAAAGCGTCGAACCCAAGCCGAAAAGTGTCTATCACAAAAGTAAAGTCAGTGCTGAGCATAAGCTTAAAACGATCAGCGACCTGTTTAACTTGCCCGTGACTGTGCTTCAGATGTCGCGATGTTTTCCTGAGCCTGTCGATTTGATGGCGGTATATCGTATGACAAGAGGTGTTGATGCGCGCGATGTGGCCTCTGCACACCTTTGTGCGATTGAAAAACGATTAGCGGGATTTCGACGTTACATCATCTCAGGAAAGACACCATTCACCTCCGATTGTTGCCATACGCTCTATTATTCAGCAGACAAAGCACTGGAAGGGGTTTCGCCAGATCTCGCGGCTGTTTTCGCTGAACGAGGGTGGAAATTACCAAGCTGTTTAGACCGTGTTTACGACTCGTCTTTGGCGCAGCAAGAGTTGGGCTGGACACCAATATATGGCTTTGAAAGCGTCATCGATATGTATGATCAAGACGTCGCTGAAGTGCTAACCCCAAGTAAAAAATAACGTTACTCTCCAATATCGTGAAAAACAGCATGAATTACTTTGAATCGCCATTTGCGGGCAAACTGCTCAGTGAGCAGGTAACAAACCCTAATATCCTTGTTGGTCGTCATAGTTACTACTCCGGCTATTATCATGGCCACAGTTTTGACGAGTGCGCCCGTTATCTTGCACCTGACCGGAACGATGTCGACAAGCTGGTTATTGGCAGCTTTTGCTCTATTGGTTCTGGCGCGGTGTTTATGATGGCGGGCAATCAAGGCCATCGTTCAGATTGGGTGAGTACCTTCCCCTTCTTTTACCAAGATAACGAGAACTTCAACGGTGCCGTTGATGCGTTTCAACGCATGGGTGACACCATTATTGGTAATGACGTTTGGATTGGCTCTGAAGCATGATCATGCCGGGTGTCAAAGTGGGTCATGGCGCCATCATCGCCAGCAGAGCGGTAGTCACGAAAGATGTCGCGCCTTACGAAGTGGTTGGGTCGAATCCCGCCAAACACATCAAGTTTCGATTCACCGAAGTCGAGATTGCAAAGTTGTTGGAAATAACATGGTGGGATTGGACAGATGAACAATTGAAAGGATGCATGGCCCAGCTTTGTTCTGCCGATATTGAAGGCTTGCATCAATACTGGAAAAAACACATCGCCAAATAAAAGAAAACGCCCTGAGCCGGTCAGGGCGTTTAACCTTATGATCGCTAGGATCTAATTGACGTCAAACCGATCGTTGTTCATGACCTTAGTCCATGCCGTCACGAAGTCATTCACGAACTTCTGTTGCGCGTCGTTTGACGCGTAGACTTCTGCAATGGAACGAAGCTCTGCGTTTGAACCGAAGATCAAATCAACCGGTGTTGCTGTCCATTTTTGATCCCCAGACGCGCGGTCATAACCGACATAAATGCCTTCTTGGCTGGTGGACGGTACCCAAGCCGTTGACATATCAAGTAGGTTGACGAAAAAGTCGTTGTTAAGCGAACCCGGCTTATCCGTAAACACACCGTTTGCCGAACCGTCACTGTTGGTGTTCATACTGCGCATACCGCCTACGAGTGCTGTCATCTCTGGTACTGTCAGTGTTAGCAAATCGGCTTTTTCAACCAGCATTTCAGCCGGGGATTTGTAGTTCGCAGATGCATCATAGTAGTTGCGGAAACCGTCGGCTTTTGGCTCCAATACCGCAAAAGATTCCACATCCGTCATGTCCTGCGAGGCATCCATTCGACCAGGCATAAACGGCACATCTGCTGAATATCCGGCCGCTTTCGCTGCCTTTTCAACGCCCGCATTACCCGCCAATACGATCAAGTCGGCAAGTGAGACCTTGGTGTCACCCGATGACTTGTTGAAGTTGGATTGGATGTTTGCGAGTGTTTTCAAGACGCGTTGAAGCTCCTGAGGGTTGTTCACCGCCCAGTCTTTTTGTGGCGCGAGCGCGACACGAGCTCCGTTGGCTCCGCCTCGCATGTCCGTGCCGCGATAGCTCGCCGCAGATGCCCATGCCGTACGCACGAGCTCTGGGACACTCAATCCCGAATCCAGGATTTGTTGTTTGAGCTGTTCTGCTTGCGCATCAGTGATCAACGGATGATCGACGGCTGGGATAGGATCTTGCCAGACAAGGATTTCAGCAGGAATTTCACCGCCGATGTAACGAGCACGTGGCCCAAGGTCTCGGTGATTCAGTTTGAACCATGCTTTGGCAAACGCTAACTCAAAGGCCTCTGGGTTGGCGCGGAAGTTCTCTGCAATGGCGCGAAAACCGGGGTCTTCCTTGATGGCAAGATCGGTTGTGAACATGATAGGAGCATGTCGTTTGTTAGGATCGTGCGCATCCGGCACCATTTGTGCAGCGGCATCAGTATCAGGAATCCACTGTTTGGCCCCTGCGGGGCTTTCCGTTAACACCCAATTGAAATTGAAAAGATTATCGAGATAGTTCGTTGTCCATTGCGTGGGTGTTACTGTCCACGCACCTTCAAGACCACTGGTAATCGCGTCTTTACCGCTGCCATCACCACACTTGTTTTTCCAACCAAAGCCTTGTTCCTCGATTGGTGCACCTGCTGGCGCAGCACCCAAACACTCTTCTGGTTTGTGTGCACCGTGCGCTTTACCGAAGGTGTGTCCGCCTGCGATAAGCGCGACAATTTCTTCGTCATTCATTGCCATACGGCCAAACGACATACGAATGTCTCTTGCTGCGGCAATAGGATCTGGATTTCCACCCGGGCCTTCAGGGTTGACGTAGATTAAACCCATTTGGACTGCACCCAACCCTTGAATAAGGTTACCTTTTTCATCTCGGCGTTGGTCATCCAGCCACACTTCTTCCGGTCCCCAATATACAAAATCAGGCTCCCAGTCATCTTCGCGACCACCGGCAAAGCCGAAGGTTTTGAAGCCCATCGACTCAAGTGCAACGTTTCCTGTCAATGCCATAAGGTCAGCCCATGACAGTGCAGCTCCGTACTTTTGTTTGACGGGCCAAAGCAGGCGTCTGGCTTTATCAAGGTTACCGTTGTCTGGCCAACTATTGAGAGGGTCAAAACGCTGTTGACCCCCGCCAGCACCGCCGCGACCGTCACTGACACGATATGTCCCTGCTGCATGCCATGCCATTCGGATGAAAAATGGCCCGTAGTGACCGTAGTCAGCTGGCCACCAATCTTGGGACGAGGTCAGCACGGTCGCGATGTCTTTTTTCACGTCGTCAAGGTTCAGCGTTTCAAAGGCCGCGCCGTAGTCAAAATTATCACCCATTGGGTTAGATTCCTGACCATGGTCGCGAAGGGGAGCAAGATTTAATTGATCTGGCCACCAAAACTGGTTTGATTTCGGTTCACCAGCCGAAAACGAAGGTGTTGAAATCAGTGCGCCAGATAGGGCAAGAGATAACAGTGTTTTTCGAAACATACTCATATCCTCTTCCGTGTTGCAACCGTATTGATTTAATTGTTTGGTTGTTATATGAAATAAGTGCCATTCAAATTCATTGAACGACTTGAGACGCTTGATTTAATTATTCAACCAAGCAAGAAATGTTTTCGCGCAGCGAATGTTAGTGCTCTCTAATTAAAAAAGAACAACGTCAGCCTCTCATCAAGCTACGATGGTTGGGTTTTATCTTTATGATTTACATGCAATTGAAATGCTTGTTTAGTTCAGTGTCCTTTCAGTTATTGCGGCTTTTTGATTATAGAAATAAGAAATTGAAATTATAAAAATGATTATTTCGATTGCGATGATTGGAAAAGACAATAATGATGGATGTCTGGTTTTAAATTAGGTGTATTAACTCACTAATATTGTTGGTTATTTTCTGCTTTGTAATGTTTTATAAATATTGGATTTCATCTGGCTTTCTAGTCCAAAATTAATTTCCTACTCACGTTTTAGTGATACTTTAGCAATATATGCAACGTGTTTTTTATGTGGAAATTTGAGAATGGATGCTAATTTTTTTGACAGGCTGAGATAGCGTTAAAGTAAGCTGTGTGTTAGTGAGATACAGTCGAACCCAAATGAAGGAGAGAGAACTGAGATGAAACAATCTTTGGTTCACGTGGCTATCGTCGTTAGAGATTACGATGAAGCCATTGATTTCTATGTGAACAAGCTAAAATTTGAGCTGCTTGAAGACACGTATCAACCGGAAGAAGACAAGCGATGGGTTGTCGTTTCTCCTCCTGGCTCAACCGGGGCGACCCTGTTGTTAGCAAGAGCATCAAAACCAGAACAAATCGACTTTATCGGCAACCAAGCAGGTGGACGCGTTTTTCTGTTTCTCAATACAGATGATTTTTGGCGGGACTACAACCGAATGGTTGATGACGGTATCCAATTCATCCGAGAGCCGAAAGAGGCGGACTATGGCACAGTCGCGGTATTTGAAGATTTGTATGGCAACCTTTGGGACTTGCTGCAACTAAACCCGAATCATCCGATGGCAAAACGGAGTCATTAATGAACATCTCCCATCTCGATCATTTTGTGCTGACCGTTGCGGATATTGATGCAACGGTGAACTTTTACGAAAGTGTCATGGGGATGAAAAAGCTTGTCTTTGGCGAAGGTAGGGTCGCTTTATCGTTCGGGCAGCAGAAAATTAATCTTCATCAGCATCACAACGAATTCAAGCCGCATGCCATGCATGTGCAACCTGGAAGTGCAGATCTTTGTTTTATTGCAGATTCTTCGATTGAAGAGATTGAGCGGCAACTTCTCGAAAAGGGCGTTGAAATAGAAGAAGGGCTGGTTAGCCGCACGGGGGCTCAAGGGCCGATTGTGTCACTCTATTTTAGAGACCCAGACGGCAACTTGATTGAGGTGTCTAACTACCTGTCATAGGCAGAAAAAAAGGGCGTTTTCACGCCCTTTATCATTCTGGTTGTTTATGAAAGCACTGGCTCTGCGCTTGTGCTTTTTTGTTTTCTGAGGGCAAACAAACAGAAAGTGGCAAACCAAATGCTGCTGACTGCGAAGCCCATCCACGCTGAGTGGGTGAAACCAATCGCAAGGTAGCCAAGGAGCGCGCCAAAGGCGACAGTGGCAGCGTAGGGAAGCTGTGTCATCACATGGTCGATGTGGTGGCACCCTGCGCCTGTGGCAGACAAGATACTGGTGCTCGAAATGGGCGAAGCGTGGTCGCCGAATACAGCACCCGCCAAGACCGCAGACATCATAGGCAGCAGCATTGCAATGTCTGTTGCAGCAGCTATATCACCCGCTAGTGGCAACATGATCCCGAAGGTTCCCCAGCTCGTGCCGGTAGCGAATGCCATGACACATGAAAGCAGGAAGATGGCCGCTGGCAGCAATGCGGAAGGCAAGTTACCTTCTGACAGAGACGCTAAATACATACCGGTTTTCATGTCGCGTACTACCGCACCAATCGTCCATGCAAAGAACAGGATGATGATCGCGGGTAGCATGGCAGAGACGCCTTTTGGCAGTGCCTGTAGCCAGTTTTTGGTGCTGAGGTTTAAACGCATCGCCAGCACAATAGAAACTGCAAGGCTGCTCAACGCACCGTAAACCAGTGAAGAACCAATGTTGGTGTGTTCAAGGGCAGGGATAAGGGCGAATGGCATGTCATGTGCTGATAAGTATGCCGCGCCAGATTGCACCATGAAAAACACGGTTGCGCTGGTCAGTGTCAGGATCGGAAGCACCATATCAATCATGCCACCATTACCTGCGTTTTCTACCTGCACATCCAGCCCTTTTGGTCGGCCTTTAGATTCGTCCCACAACTGACCTTCCATCGCCATGTCTTCGTGTTTTTTCATCGCGCCGATGTCGAGTTTGAACGCAATGACACTCACGACCATGATAAGCGTGAAAATAGCGTAGAGATTCATCGGTACCATTGAAACGAACGCACCGATAGGGCTGATGTCAGTGATGCTCAATGCCGTGAGTACGCCGCCGATCAACGCGATGATGTACGCACCCCAAGATGAAATCGGCATCAGCACACACATAGGGGCTGCCGTCGAGTCCAACAGGTAAGCGAGCTTTGCGCGAGAAATCTTAAAGCGGTCTGTAATTGGGCGGCAAATCGCGCCAACGGAAAGACAGTGGAAAAAGTCATCGATAAAAAAGATGAAGACCATCAAACCGGTGAGCGACTTTGCGCTGCGCTGCGTTGCACATTTTCTCTCAGCCCAGTTCGCAAAAGCCTGCGTGGCCCCAGAGATACTCATTAAGCTGATGAGTGAGCCGAGCAGCAACATGAAGATAATCATGTTTACGTTGTCAGCGTTAACCTGACCGCCAGTCCACACCAAATTGATCAACTTTTCGGCAAGGTAGTGCAGTCCGCCGAGCACGGAGTTGTCGCTGAGCATGTATGCGCCCGAGAGAATGCCCACACCAAGGGACAAAAGTACGCGGCGCGTAGATATCGCAAGAATCACCGCCAAAAGGGGCGGAAAAACGGACCAAGCGGAGTCCGAAAAATCAATCAAGTTCATCGTAATTGTTAATCCTAAACACAAGAAAGAAATCTAAAATGGTTCGCTAAGCGCGAAAAACTGAGCTGATATCGTTTCTTGACTGTTTAGGCTTTAAAGGAGGGTCACCGAACTCAATGTGAACACGATGTACATGTTGAGAACAAAGTGTGACTTTCGTCATATTATCCCCGAGCCGTGATGAATACGAACACTTTTGTTAGAAAAGTTATCGCGTTGTCGCTAACACCCTGATAGAAGTCATGTTTATAGTCAGATTCAATGTCGTTATTTGCAGTTTTAGCGGTGAATTTTCGCCTCAATGCGTAAATTTCGGACGTCGCTGTTCTCTTTCTCATGTGTTTTGTGAACATGTGGCTATTGACGTGCTCACGGGGTCACATGTCTTTTCTCGGACTAAGGTGGTGCCATGTTTGTATATAAAATCGATGAAGAGGTTTCCCTCGCGCTTGTGCAACCGTCTTTTGCCATGACGTATTTTGACATTGTCGCGCGAGAACGAGATTACCTCTCTACGTGGTTAGCTTGGCCGCCTCATGCTGATGGAGAGGCGTTTTTCAGTGCGTTTATCACATCATCCCTCAAGGGCTACGCGGAAGGTAAATCCATGACCTGTGCCATGGTGTACAAAGGACAGGTCGTGGGAAACGTAAGCTTTAATACGATCGACAAGTCACTTAAGAAAGCGACGGTGGGTTATTGGCTGAGTAAGGATTTTCAAGGTAACGGCATCACGTCGCGCTGTGTAGCGTCGCTGGTGGATATGGCGTTTAATCAACTGGAACTCACGAAAGTTGAAATTGCAGCGGCCACAGGCAACGCGCCAAGCCGTCGGTTGTGTGAACGTCTGGGATTTACCTTGGAAGGCATAATCACTCAGGCAGAAAACCTGAATGACCGTATTGTTGATCACGCTATATATGGTCTAGCCAAAGACGGATAAAGAAAAGGAGCAAGGATGCCTGCTATCTATCTGATACTTGCGATTTTAGGGACGCTATTCCCGTATGCAGCGTTAGTACCTTGGGTCATCGAGAATGGCGTTAATCCGTCCCTTTTTCTTGCCGATCTGTTAGCGAATCCAATCAGTGTTTTTGCTTGGATTGACGTTGTTATTTCAGCTATCGCCCTGATAGTATTCATCATCACTGACGGACGGCAGCATGATATCCGTTATCGCTCCCTTGCCATTGCTGGCACGCTAACCATTGGCGTTTCTTTTGGGTTGCCGTTTTATCTTTATCTGCGTGAGCGAGTAAAGCTTCGAGCCTTTTTCAGTCACGAAGATTCATAACTAGCAAATTGGAGTTGTTATGTCCTTAATTTCAAAAGTTCTCATGTCGCCTGAGGGGCCATCATTCTCATCGCTTGTGCAAGGCTACTGGCGCATGGCCGAGTGGGGCATGAGCCCGCAGGAAAGACTGACCTTTTTGAAATCTCACATGGAAATGGGGATCACAACCGTTGACCATGCACATGTCTATGGCAAGCCGCCTTGCGAGACTTTGTTTGGCGAAGCATTGAAACTCGAGCCGAGCATTCGCGATGAGATTGAAATCATCACTAAATGCGGCATCGTGCCTGTACCGCCAGTTGATGGTCGACCAGAAGTCTCTCATTACAACTCCAGCCGTCAGCACATTCTCGAGTCTGTAGACCTGTCGCTTTCTCGTATGGGCATTGAAAACATCGATGTGCTTCTTATCCACCGTCCTGATTGGTTGATGGATGCCGATGAAGTGGTCGAAGCGTTTGATGCGCTGAAGCAAAGCGGAAAAGTCAGCCATTTCGGTGTTTCAAATTTCACGCCGTCACAATTGGCTCTGTTGCAATCTCGCCTGTCAGATGTGCTGGTTACTAACCAGATTGAAATCAACCCATTCAACATGGGGGCGTTGGAAGACGGCTCTTTAGACATGTTGCAACAAGCTCGTGTCAGACCGATGGCGTGGTCGATTTTGGGCGGTGGTCGTTTGTTCAACGGCAATGACGAGCAAACGCTGCGTGTTCGTACTGCACTTGAGCAAGTTGCCGCAGAAGTTGGCGCGAGCAGCGTCGACCAAGTGGCATATGCCTGGGTAATGAAGTTGCCTTCAAACCCAGTTGCATTGATTGGTAGCGGCAAAATCGAGCGCGTTGCAGAGGCGGTGGAAGCAACCAAAATCAGCTTGTCACACGAGCAGTGGTATCGCATTTGGGTCGCGTCAAAAGGCAACGGTGTCGCATAACCTCGACGCTTCTCCTTAGGGTATGAGCGTGATAACAAAATGCAGCTGAATAACTATTTGTCTTAAGATAGGTTTGAAGCTTAAAGTAATCCGTGTGTGTTAACTAGACGTACATTTAGCCATGCCTTTTCTTTTTCCGACTTTCTGCGCAAACTTCTGCATACTTGCCGGAAATTTAGCTAACCTTCTTGCGAAAACAACTTTGTCTTGAACTGCGTCACCCCAGTACATTGGGGTGGCCGACTCTACCAACGACATGGTGTGAAAATTGTTTTTGCTGCAGTAGCAAAAAACAGCTCGACCAAATTTAGCTATTTTTGCGGTTCTGTTTATATGACAAAAGATTCCATTTCATTGCAGCTAATTTTATCTATTGTTTCGCTTTTGAATATTAACGAGAACAGTGCTGGCTTTTCGTTGAATAAAACAACAGTCCTCAAAGTAAAGTAAACCTGCCCTCCGAATATTTCTCTGGCAATTGTGGTGGACATACTTTCTATCGCGGTGTTTTCAACGTGTTTACAATACTCCAACTCTGCCACAATGAGGGGGGATGGCTGCTGTAGAATTAGATTATCGATGTTTCTCGATGTACTAGAGAGAGCAACACTGTTCATTAAATTCTCATGAGCAGTGTTTGAGTAAAGGATTTTTCGCGTCACCATATCTGTGAGAAAAGCGGGCTGGTTCAAATGGTCGATCAGTTCTGTGAGTAGCATATCATTAAGCATGAGTTAAGAAAAATAGTGGCTGAATTATTGCTAAGTTTCGACTGTACATGAATAGCTTGCTGCGCAAGCAAAATGCTATTCGGTGCAAAAAAAAGCATCAATTCACGCAACTTATGTTTGCGCATTGTGGGATTTACTGTTCTTTGCGACGGATGTAGCATTTTTGATACAGCAAATGTTATTGTTTTCACTTGGTTTAGATGATGCTATGGAAAACAGGTTACCTCTGATAATGAACCTTACACAAGGTTCTAGCTACATTTGCGTCTCTACTGAGAGCGTATTTCTATTTTCTGGTGCTTCTGGGCAAATAAAGGCTGCAAGGATGTCACTATATATTGGCAACTACGTTGCACTTTGTTACGAGAAGCGGATAGGTGGTACTGGAGAAAGAACAGCCAGCATTAAACAAACGATCAAAATACATTCTAATACTGATGACTTTGACTTTGATGAAAAGTGTATAGTTCTCATACTAGGAGAAAGCTTTCTCTCTGCGTTTGATAGGACGGGAGAGAGGGTGAGACAGGCGCATATACTTCATGAAGACATTGTCACTGTTTTATTAGATGGCATAACGTCTTCAGAGTGCCCACTTTATGACTTAAATGCAATAGCCAATTTGGTTGCCATAGGTATTTATAAAAAAGTACTAGACACGGATTACGAAAGAATCAGAACGGTTATTTTAAAAAATTATCAAGACCCAAATTTCTGCCTAGAGAGCTTGGCGAGCTGTGTATATATGTCAAGACGAAAGGTTCAGTATGTGTTAGCAAGAAATGGCCAGAACTTTCTAGAATGCATAAATGATATTAGAGTCAGTCGATTATATGATAAGGTAATTAAATGTTACGCTATTGATCTGGAAGAAATATCACATAGTTGTGGCTTTAAAAGTCTTGTGTCTGCTAATCGAGTGTTTAGTAAACGCTTCGGAGAATCTCTGTCATCTTTTAAAAAGAAACAAAAGCAGAATAGCTTGGTGGCTTGATTTTAAAAATAATTAGTATGTTCTAGTGCGTAATACTAGGTATGTACTAACAAGTGGTTTACTAATACTTATTGTGGAAGTCTCATGAGTTTTTACATGCATTATCAGGCTATCTATACTGACAAAAATATTTCATATGCAGAGGCCCTTTTCCGGAATGATGAGGTCTCAGATATGGAGAGTTTTATCAAAAGCCAAGCGGATGCCTTAGCTTTTGATAAGAAGGTTATTGAAAAGGTGATCTCTGAAATAGAAATACATCGACCTAGCTTTCCCATTTCAGTTAACGTTAGTGCTGCCAGCATTTGCAACGAAAATTTCGTGGATTTTTGCTGTTCTACATTACTCCAACACAACCTATATTTGGAGTTAATTGAAGACGGGTACCCGCTTGACTATCTTAGCGCAAAGGAAAATATATCAAAGTTGGAGGTGGCTGGGGTAAAGGTAATAATGGATGATTTTGGAGTGAAAGATGCAAACTTTATCAACCTTATTAGGCTTGGCATAAAAAACATCAAAATAGATAAGTCCCTGGTGCTTAATGTTGATTCCGACACTGAAAAACAACGTATTCTAAAATCTATCGTTGGGATTCTCGACTTTATGAAAATTGAACAAATAACTTATGAAGGGGTGGAAACAAACGCGCAATACGATGCCGTAAGAAACATATCTAAGCACTGTGCCATACAGGGTTTCTTGCTTTCTCAACCGACAAGTATGGCTAATCTAACTATTTGAATATAGATTTAAATCTCCGAAGTTTCAATGCAAGTAGTGTTTCATTTGATGTGTTTCTCAAAAAGAAAATCTGTAGAACATAAAGTATTAGCGATTTCGAATCGTTCTTTTTTTGAAAGTCGATCTATTGACAGCGCTAGCTCTAAACAAAGAACCATTAAAAGCTTGGAGGGTGCCATAAATAAAGTGTCAATAAGAATAGTTGGCCTTGCTCTAATCTCAAATTAAAGAATTCCATTAATTGTGGGATTCTTTGTCTATGTAAAATCATTTGTGCTTGCGGGTTAAAACTAATAGCTATAGTCTCTTTAACTCTTGAAATTTTACCAGTGAAGTCATCGTTATCAATGTTTGACATGTTACTAATTTTTCCTTTTAAAGTCATAGATTGGATCTTGAAATGCTTATGAATACACTCTTTGAAGCAAAAAAACGAATGTACTGAGGCATAAAAAGGTCTCGTCATTATTAAGACTTCATTGGGAATAATGGGGCATTATAACAATGATATGCAGCGATGAGTCGACCTGTTTGCGTCACTTAAACAAATACATAGGTGATGATAGCAACGTCTGTTGAGAAATATGAATACTCAATTAATCGATGCTTATTACTTCATTCGAAATTTTCGCTATGCTGATTTTTATCTGCTTTACACGGTTTAGGGGGGGCATCAAAGTGCCTAACATTAAGATAACGAGTTTACTATTGCTTACGATTAGCATGCCATTGTATGCATTCCAAGCTGATTATGAATCCTCGAATACGTCTGGGGCTTCGGTTGGAAGTAATAAATTTGCTGCTAATTTGCCCTATTCTCTATGTGGACTTGCTGGTATCACAGACAAAACCAGGTGTGAAAATGTTTCAATCCCATTAGGTGAAAAAACATTCAAGGAATATGCCAATAAAGATATTGCGAGTTTTGACTATAGCCAATTAGATGCTGATGAGTTATTGCAAGTTGAAAAAAAATTTACTCTTCAAGGGCGCAATTTTGTCATCCCAACCTTAGAACAATTACAGCACCTTGTAAAAGATGGAGAAATAACCCCAAAGCAAGGCGAAGGGTTCTGGAGTAGAAATAGGTTCGGTGTATTTGCTCCTGTCAGCATAGGCTCAGTTCCTTCGTCAAATAGGTACGCTTTACCTTACTTGGTTGCCAATACATACGCAGGTGATTCCTGTTCGGGCGCATCATGTCTCGTAGAGCACCCTTTTGTGGATTTCATGCAAACCAGTACGTCAACGGGGACGACAATGAAATTTCCTTTTGAGCAACCTAAGGCGGTGAGAGTACGTTTGCATACAAGTGGGCACACCGCTGACCTGTGGTATAACTCATCGTCAAAACAATGGGAAAACGGAAGCCTTAGAAACAGCTCGACAGTATCGTTTAAAGCAATGGTAGCTTGGGAGTCTAATATTGGAACAACATTTGAATGCGCAACAACGGGGCCTCGTGGCACTTTTAGATGTGATTCCAATAATATTCACATTCGTTGAGTGAAACTGTGCATCTTTTTGAATCTTTGAAATAGCTATATTTTAATGAGAGCCATTCAACAAGCTTGAAATTTTATGTGAATGTTTATTTTTTAACGTAAAGATCATGCATCATCTACTGTTTTTTTTGTGAGCATGATCTTTTTACGCATCACCTAACTAACCCAATGAAGGGGGATGTTTGAAATTTGAAAATAAACCTAAGACTCTTGCCAAAGAGAAATGTAAAAATCTTAATCGTTCAGAAAGGTTGGAAATTGTATTTTTCCGTAGTTTAAGGAAGTCATTTAAAGTTAACGGGCATCTTTCTTTGGCTGCTTTGGTAGAAAGTCAGTGGAAGGCTAAAGGGCAAAAAAAAAATCTTTTTCGGCCTAGGGAAATACACAGCTTTACTCAGCCGCAAAGGATAAGTAAACGTCAACTTTCTTATGATAATCATATGGCTAGCCTGAAGTTAATAAGAGAGCAGAGAATGACAAACGTCAGAATGTTGTCGAAAGCCAGGCAGATAACCAATGAAAATAAAACGGAGGCTGCCATTAACTTGATGGGATAGATGTCTATCCGTTAAGGTTTAAACTAAACGTTAACCACATTGGAAGCGCGCACGAATAATATGGGCAATCTAGAGTTAGCCGTTGAGCTTTAGCTAAATTACGTATTTATTCTATTAGAGTGGCTCTTGGGGAATTATTTTCTAATTATAAAGTGAATGTGGAGATGTTATACTATAAACAATCTGCGATAGATAACAAACTCAAATATTTGGGGTTTATTTCTGAAATTTTTAAATTACACTAAGCAGTTACACGAATTAGAAAGCACTGTTGACAGGTTTCTCTATTTGTTTATAGAGAGGGCGGTGCTTTGATGTTCCTCCGTTTAAACGGACACTGAATTATCTATATCTGTTGTTTCTAAAACGCTATTGGATAAATATAACCCATACTACCGTGAAGCCGTGATCGGTTGTAAAAGTAATCAACGTATCGCCGGAGTTGTTCTTCAAGCTGCACTAAACGACCAATAAAGACATCCTTAATCAAATCGCCTTTCAGCGTTTTGAGGAAGGACTCCACTTCTGCATTATCTGTGCAACGACCAGAACGGTTCCTATTTTGCATCACACCAATACCGCTCAGGTGATACCGCACACGACCCACACAATATTCACGACTTCTATCTGTATGGAATGATAATCCGTGTTTGGGCTTCCTAGACCTAACTGCTTTCGTGATTGCGAGCATGGTCAAGTCCATATCTAGTCGACTGCTTAAAGCCCAACCCACAATTTTCCGCGAACATAAATCAATGATAACAGCTAGGTAAGCCCACTTATTTCTAACTCGAATGTAGGTCATGATCGATGACCAGTACTGTTTAATTTTTAATGGCTTAGACAACTCTCTACGACGATTTTATAGCCCCTGAAGAGCGATCAGCTTTTGTTCTTACGACGTTATACTCTGTCGACACGTGCCTTTAATACTGCCTCTTTCATCACACGACCGACACGTTTCTTGCCGACGCTAACGCTTTCTTGCTTCAACGCTTTATGTATCTTCGGGCTGCCATATCTGATTTCACTACGTTTGTGCAATAACGTGAATCTTTCGCCAAGTATCTTGTCTATCTGTGCGCGCTTAGAAACACTGCGGTGCAGCCAAGCGCAATAACCACTGGCTGACACATTAACGTGTAAACAATCAATTTCAATGTATACACGCCGGTGAATGTCTTTATGAATCCGAAGGATTGCCTCTTTGGTCAGCCGGAAATCGTTGCCACTTCGTAAGGATGTCATTTTCCTCTTCAAGCTCAGTAATGCGTCGCTTTTATGTGGATATTTCATCTTGTGTTTTTGGCTTATTCTGTGGTTTGGGAGGGGACTTAGGTATACCGAATACTTCATCAAGGTAAGTGCGTCGCCACTTCGAAAGCATAAACGGATGGATATCTAATGCTTCTGCAACTGACTTGACTGTACGGTGATTTTGAAAGACCCATTCCAACGCTTTACGTTTAAAGTTTCGTGAATATTCGGCTGTCTTTTTTCCTGATTTTTAGGTCTGCATAAGCCCCCCCTTTATGGACTGACTGTGTGTTCCCTAAATCGTGGGACGTTCAGTCACAATTCATTCAACCGTGTCTGCACAAAGTGGGTGTAACTTTGCGCACTGTGATATCGGTCCCAGAAGTGCATGGGTGTATTATCGCGGTGAACCTAAACGGTCTTTCGCGAAGCGTTAAGCTCTTCGACGACTTATTCAGAAATGCTCAATAACAGAGATAAAAAATGAAAATAGAAGAAAACAACAGCAATAAAAAGGTAGCGAAACAAAAGCTAATATTTATAAGTCTCAAAAAGGCATGACTCTTCTTGAGGTAATTATTGTCCTTGGCATTATGGGTGTTATAGCTGCTGGTGTCGTTGTGCTCGCTCAAAGAGCTATCGATAATCAGAATACAACTAAGCTGTCTCAGGCACTAAACGTTATTCAGACGGCAATGGTTCAGAGTTACCGCAGCCAAAAATCTTACCCAGCTGTTAAAACCACAGCTGATTCAGAAAAGCTGAATAAAGCTCTAGTTTCTATGGGTAAAGTGACTCAGTCTGATTTGGTCAATCCATTTACTGGTCAGACGTTAGAGGTCTTAACCACTAAAGACAATAAGGCAGACAATAGAGGTTTTGCGATAAAAGTAGCAAACATGTCTCAGGCTCAATGTCGCGCACTAATTTCAAGTAGTTCTGACCTGTTCGCTTTCATTGAGGTTGGTGCAGCAGGTTCAGCACTAGCAGCCGATATGTACGTGGACCCTACGGCAAACCAACCGACTGGCGTAATTAAGTCGACTAAGGGTGGTGCAAACCAGTTCGATATTACTAACTTGGACCACCTAACTAACCTTTGTGGTGGTGATGCAGGTGCGACTAACTATTACGACATCTTCCTAGGTAATAGATAATCGTATGCAAAATAAACAGCGCGGAGCTACGCTACTAGAGGCGATATTAGCCGCTGCTGTTATTGGTTGGGGCTGGCGTTCGCTGGCGCCCAACTAGTTAAAGCAGCGAAAGAAAAGGAAGTGGAAAAGTCTGCCGTTAAAGTTGTTGAATTGCAAAAGACCATAATGCAGTACATTTCCCAAGTGTATTTAACGACTGATAAAGAAGGAGTTGGTGAAAAAGTTGTTAACCCCTTACTTGCTAGTTCTGTGGTTGGAAAAAACATTAGACAAGCTCCTGACCTTGAATGGATGAAAAGTAGCTCATGCTCCGTGCCTGGGGTAGTGCCAGCCGATGTCAAGAGGAAATATGTAGACTGCTCATACAAGCCTGATACTTTTTCCTTAACATATCAGGGGAGTTGGTTTGACTTCGTAGCATATAATAATCTTGCTTTTCCAAGAGCTAAAAGAATCGCAGTTAACGGTTATAGTATATATAGCTTTAGGGGGCACGAGTTCGAAAATGCATATGATGTAATCAGTAAAATACCAAATATAAATAGTGTTGATGGGTTTCGTCTGGCAAATACAGACATAGAAATTGGTGAGATGGAAATAACTGGCGACACGATCACTCGCATCGGAGAATGGAAAACCATTTCAAATGTTCTAACAACCAACTTAGACGAAGTTAATTCATTTATTGAAAAAATGAAGGCATCGGATAAAACGATAGGCGCGAAAGTTAAAATATTCTATGACTCTGAAGTAACATTGAAGCGTGACGGTTCTGTTCCGCTTGCTCTTAATGCGCCGATGTGTTGGGACAGTGCTAACGATGAAAGTCGACCTTGTATTAGGTTGAAAAGCAAACGCGGGTTCCCGAAGCAAGACTATTTGGTTGTTGATAGCGGATTCGCTTTTGGTGTGGAGAAAAAACGCACTCCTGTCACTGTTCAATATCATAGTTTTGGAAGTGGCGGCGGGCCAGTAGAAGTGCCGTTTTTAACTTGTCCGGTTAATGAAGAAGGGTCTAATTGGACCAATCAATTAGTGGCATTGAACAGCTCTTTCTCGTCGGGCTCCGAAGCTGGTACTGATTTTAGCAACCCTGCGTCTATTGTCAGTAAGGGTACTAAAGGTGCTGGAGGTAAACACGCCTTTCTATCAGGACTTTCATTAGAGTGGGAGAAGGGCACTAGAGGCGGCAAAGAAGTATTTTTGATTAACGGTGCTGTAGCAATAGATGGGGCTTACAAAAAGGATAATGGCGATTCGTCAGTGCTTAAGAATCCTAGGTCGATGTCGTTTGTTACAATGCAGTGGTGCGAAGAGGAATAATAAAATGCGTATGTTCATCCTTCCGGCTATAGCGGTAGCATTGTCGGGATGTAATACTTTAAGTATAGAAAATAATACAAGCGTAGATAATCTAGAACAAAATCAGACTCGAGCTCTTAGAAATATAGAAATGCTCAACAATACAAGTGATATGCTTAATGAAAATGAATCACTTTTTAATAACGGTAAAAGTAATGCATCGCTAGTTATTAGCAAAGACGAGAATAGTGATGAACTCGGACAAGAGTGGTTTTCATTCCATTCTGACGATATCGAAAACGAAGGTGGTTTTTCAGAAGAGAACAAAATCAGGCCAACTGATTACGAAAAAATACAGTTGGCAAGTAATGGTGTAAAAGAAGTAGCAACGCCGGAGACCCCCCCTGAGTTAGAGGTGAATTTCCAAGAAGGTGAGTCATTAAAGCACCAGTTGAATGAAGTATTGAATTCTGAAGGGTATAAATTACTTTGGAAAACAGACAAAAATGTAATATTTGATGGTAACATCACTTACAAAGGCGACACCATTTTACTTGTTTTAAAACAAATTTCAGATGAGTTGGCTCGTTCGGGTATCGATATTCACATGAATGTTTACACCAAAAATAACGTAGTGCTAGTCTATTCAGTCAGAGGATAAAATGAAAAAAAAATTACTTGTAGGAGCTGTTCTGGTACTAAGCGGTTGTAGTAGTTTGGATAAACAAAGTTCTTTTGAAATAACTGATAACGAAATAAAAGCTCTTGCCGCAGCTCGAGATTCAAAATCAGCGAATTTTGCTGAATACGATAGCGCATATTTATCGGTAACTGAAACAACTAAAAAGAATGACTTCTTAGATACACCAATGAGCTTTTTCAGTGTTGCGCCGCTGAGCATACAAGAGGTGTTAGAGGTAGTTGAGGACCGATTCAATGTACCTTACTACCTAACTGACTTGCATGACGTATCTGAAAAAAACACTAAGATTTATAAAGAGACAAAAAAGGTCGCGTTCGAAGGAACTATAGGCGAATTTTTCGATTATATTGGGAACCTTTACGGCGTTGTCATTAACGTCGGTGAAAATAAGGTGCTAGATGTTAGCTTCTACCAAACTAAAGTATATAGTTTAGACCAGTTTATCGACAACACAAAAGCGTCAGCTAGTCTATCTGTTGGTGGTGGCGAGGGCGCAGCTGCTGGCTTCAGTGCATCTTCTGAGCAAACTGTTGAAAGCGATACATGGGAAAAAATATCCGACTATTTAGACAAGACGATCGGGGACGATGGTACATCAACGATCTTAGAAGATTTTGCCATTGTAAATGTCAAAGCTCGCCCTTGGGTGATAAAAGAGATCGACAAGCTTTTTGATAAAATAAAGTCAGAAAGCCAAATGCAGGTATCTGTCCAATACCGTGTTATTAGTCTCAACCAGTCTAAACTTGACCATCTGGCACTCAATCTTGGTATTAACAAAACAGGAGACAATTTCACAGTTACCAGTGACATTGTTGATTTGATATCTTCGAATGCTTCAGCCGCAGGTGTTTCTTTCGCTAAAAGATCGGTAAGTGGAAGACTTGATGCTATCGTTCAACAGATTGGACAAGATGTTGTGAGTGAGGGACAGTTTGTTGGATTACCGAATCGCATAATGCCGATTAACTTGACGACGACTTCATCTTACATCTCAGAAATTGAGAAGACGGATAGCGATACTATTGAAAAGTCTACAACGGCAGTGAAAACTGCAGAGATTAAGACTGGTTTAAGTATGCTGATTCTTCCAAAAGTGCTAGAAGACGGTAGAATTCAATTGATGTCGGGATTCACAAGAAAACAGCTTGTGGGGCTAGCAAAGGTAGATGGCGTACAGTTGCCGACAGTCGACGAAAACGAAACACTTTCTACCGTTACAATTGACTCCGGAGACGTTGAATTAATCACTTTATACCGTGGAAATGCAAATAACTCACAAAAAGCGGCAAAGCTATTTGGAGCGGGTTATGAAGACGCTTTAGAAGATAAAGTGATCGCTGTTCTTGTTGGGGCCAATAGCTATAAACTTGACAGTATAGTTTCGAGGAAGTGATGCATTTATCGAACTGTGTTTGGGTGCAAAAAAATGACCCAGCATATAAAGAATTTGAGCGACTGTCTTGGCATCCTGTATTAAGTCTAAAAACGACATCAGGTGAACTCTATTATTGTTTGACAAAAGAAAAAACCACACTTTCTGAACTGCAGAAAACACAACTTCTTGCTCCTATATGCATTGTTGATGGCGACTATAGTGACATGTTGATTTTTCTTGAAGAGGAAGGTAAAGCTTTCTATTGGAGAGACAAAGTGTGCTTTTTCATGGAAGATTGCGCCTCATCAGTGCTTCAATCGAAGATAGGGCAATCTATCCAAAACAAGGTCTTAACAAACGAAGCGATGTTAGAGATAGTAAATTCAGCAAACATCACTGCAAAGACCCATTTTGGAAATGAAATTTATATTATCGGTACACTAGTTGTTTTCATTCTTTTTGCTTTAGGAGCGTACTGGTGGTTATTTTAGATAAAGTAAATTTGAAATTCGGACGAAAGACAATCGTCGTATCTGGTATTGCTATTGCTGCGGTTATTGTAATTGGTGGTATAGCCTACAAGAAGCAAGCCGATGAAAAAGTGCTACAAGCAGCTAGGAATCAGGCCGAAGCTTTGGAGCGCAACCATAAAGCGCAATACAGTGATGGAATGATTACTTTTGGTTCATCGAGCACGCTCTCTGATATTGAACAGCTACAGAAGGAAATGTACACAACCAAACTTGATATGGAGCCTTTAGGTTGGAGCCTTTCAGGGTTTGACTGTGATCCTACCTATTGTAATGTTGAGTTTTCCCGAGAACCAAACGCCATTTTTCAATATGTGGAGATAAAGCGAGCTGGGGAAGTATACACGCCAATATTTGGCGAAAATGAATTGCTTTTTGAAAACGTAAAGTTCGCAGACGATAAAGAACCCATTCATGAGGAGTTTGCGTTTCAGAGTTGTACAGACTTAATCTCACTTGCTTATGAACTTAAAACTACCTTAGGTGGTCGCCTGGTCGAAGATATGGGAGTTGGGGAGCCACAATTTGTTTTCGCAATTCCTAAAGATTATAGCTGGGCTACCCATAAGGGATTGAAGAAATTTGGTATAGATGTTAGCTATCAAAATATGCTGGCACCAAAACTTATTAAAGATTTCTTTGGCGACGAGCATATAGTCGTAGATAGTTATAGTATGAATGGTTCTACCTTCTCCATGAAATTAAACGCATTTTGTATCTGAGGTCTAAATGAAAAATACAATAGGATACGGCTCGGCCACACTGTTGCTTCTATCTTTTTCTCTACAAGCGCAAGCAAACGAATATAATAGCTATGAAAAAGAACTCAAAAATATCGAATCGTTGAAAGTAAAACTTGAACAACTCGAATTGCAAAAACAAATCCAGCAAGTAAGAATCGAGCTTAAAGAAGGGGGTGAGAAGCTAAAGCCTACACCTAAGGTAACAGTGCCTACTGTCGATCAACCTAAAGCTCATGTTCAAGTCGAAATTAAGAAAGAAAAGAGATTCAACCCAGAACTTGTCGAATTGCTTTACGTTTTTGGCAATGGAGAAAAGGTCGAAGCCGTGCTGTCCTACGAAGGTCGAACAGCAAACGTTAAAAATGGTGACAATTACCACGGTTGGCGCGTAAATATAAAAAATAGGACCGTTTTTCTGGGCAATAAAGGTAACACGGTCGAGTTATGAGAGTTCTTTTTTTTTCGGATAACGACCAATATCATTTCTTCAGAGAAAGAAATAATATTTTAGCTAGTCACGGCGACTCACTATATCGATTGGTCTCTTCTGATAAGCTCACTCAATTGTTGATGGAGTTTGAAACAGATGAAGAGTATTCCGAGGACTTTCTGGTCACAACTGACGAACACTATAGTTTATTAGAAGTGAAACTTGCCGGAGGTGATGATCTCGACCTATCGGCAAAAAGTAAATCAGAAGAACGAATATTAACGATTCTTAAAAAGGCGATAGCTCAGCGGTCATCAGATATACACTTTATTAGAGATAGCTACACTTCCAAAGTGAAGTTTAGAGTAAACGGGAAAATGCAGTTTCAGCAAGAGCTTTTAGCAACCGATTGCGATGAGATGCTTTTCGTACTTTACAACGTGATGGCCTCTACCAAAGAAACGACCTGGAACACTAAAAGCCCACAGGACGCAAATATTATCCTTGAAGTAAACAAGGATGAATATCGATTTAGGTATGCACATATGCCTATATTCTCGTCTGGTGTGGGCGGAGCGAGTTATCATGCTGTGGTTAGGGTGATTTACCCAAATCAAAAAGATAGTGTGTGTCGGGAACTCAACGAATTGGGGCTTAACTCAACTGATCAGCATCTAGTAGAGAATATGTTGTCAAACCCCTCGGGACTGGTTGTTGTATCTGGCGTAACTGGTTCGGGGAAATCTACGTCTCTAAAAAATTTCATGGAATATCTGTATTATTCCAAATACAACGAGCAGGGATGCTTTTTAACTGTTGAGGATCCTGTTGAGTACGTCATTGCTGGCTCTCAGCAATCTTCAGTTGTTAAGTCAAACGATAGCACGAACCTATTTGCAGAAGCAGTGCGCTCCGCGATGCGAAGGGACCCGGATGTCCTCATGATCGGTGAAATCCGTGATACTAAAACAGGTCAGGCCCTGTCATCGGCAGTAGAAAGCGGACATTTGTGTTTAACAACAGTACACGCGGGTAATGTTGTAGGCGTACTCCAGCGAATTCACGGTCTCGGGATCAGCATAGACAAATTAGCTACCCCTGGCTTTATTGCCGGTATTATGAACCAAAAACTCGTAACCACGGTTTGTCCTCACTGCTCGGAGGATGCCGTCAACGACTACGGTAGAGCTGTCAAGAGACAGGGAAAAGGCTGTGTTAGCTGTAAGCAGCAGGGTGTCACAGGAAGAAAATTAGTAGTTGAATATTTGGTTCCTGACCTACATGTTCTCAAGCTAACGTCTGAGCATCGATGGGTCGATATTTATTCTTATATAAAATCGAATAGGTCGCATAGTGAAATGGGACAAGGGTATTCAATTAAAGATAAGGTATACGCATTAACTTTAAATGGCCTTGTTTGTGACCAATATTTCAAATCATCATTTGGCCATATGGAATCTGACGATGAAGAACTTATTTTTTCAGTATTTAAGTCGCAAAGGGAGACTGGAGCTTTATAAACTCTTGGCTGACCTAATCGATGATGGCGTCCCTCTTTATAACGCATTGCAAATGCTAAAAAATAAAGAAGGTGAGAAAGTCTATGGAAAGACTTTCATAAAGAAAATGGATATTATAATCGGCAACATGAAAAAATCATCATCAGTGACAGATGCTCTGGTTGGTTTGGTTCCTCCTCAGGATTTGATGGTCATCAACTCAGCAGAGGAATCTGCACAATTGTCTTCAGGGTTGCGAACGCTGGTTGAGATGATCGAGAAAAATGATGAAATTAGCTCAGCACTAAAAAAATCGCTAATGGCACCGATTATTCTGTTTAGCGTTGTGCTTTTCGTCATTATGGGCTACTCACTTCAGGTATTCCCTACCTTTCTAGGGGTGCTACCCTTCGAACAGTGGCCAGGAGTGACCAAAAGTCTTTACTCGTTTGGTGAGTATCTCGCTAACGGGGGGATGGTTGTTATTTTTGGTGTTGCAATAGGCATCTCCATCATTGTTTATTCATCAATGCCTATTTTGAAAGGGCGTTTTAGGAACGAAGTGCTAGATAAAATTCCGCCTTATAACTATTATCGGGTTATACAGTTAGGTCTTTTTTTTTAGAATGCTATCCTCTTTGATGGTAAATAAAGTGCCAATGTCGGAAGCCATAAAGCTCATTAATAACAGAACGTCTAGATGGATGTCATCACATTTAGATTTAATCAATGACAATATGAAAAAAGGGAAGAGTTATAGGGATTCCTTCGAGACTGGTTTTGTTACTAACGATATGCTGCTAACTATTAACATATATTCCGGGCTCGATTCATTTTCCGATACGGTTAAAAAGATGGCTGACAAAATCGATAGTAAAATAATGGATGACATTTCTAAATTAAGTGCGATACTTAAGAATATTTCCTTGATTGTTCTGGCATCCTCAGTTATTTGGATTTTTGGCGCTATATTCAGCTTAGTCGATAAACTTGGTTCTGGGTTTTAGTATGCGGTATCTTAAAGTTCTGTCTGTTATGATGATTTTACTCCCTAAGTCAGCTATTGCTTTTAATGGTGACTATGAGTCTAAGTCTTCTCGTATTGATGGTGGATTGTTGTCTCCACGCATGATTTTTAATGCGCCATATAGTCTATGTCGAGCAGATGGTATCTCCGACGCAGATTGTGGCTCATTTTCTTTAGATATCGGTGGGGAAACGTTTAAAGCAACGTATTATTCGGAAAGTGCTAAAGATAAAGATAAAGCATTTTACTCATCACTATCAAGAAACGATGCGGAGAAGCTTGAGCGCGACTACATCTTAGAGGGGAGGAGTGAAAATAAATGGAAGATCCCTACCCTTGGTCAACTTGAAAACTTGTATCAAAGAGGCTTAATTCGTCGTGGCCAACGTTATTGGTATCGAGCCGATAGTAACGGAGCACTGAAATTGGCCGCTAAAGGGTACACCGACCTGCTTCCTAGTACGGGTGCGATTGACCGTTTAGTTACTGATAAATTAAGCAGTAATTGCTCGGAGGATACCTGTAATGGTTGGAACAACCTGCAGCCATGGGTGCTACAAACTGCTACGGGATCGAGTTTTGCTATACGTTATGACTACGGCTATAAACAGGGCGGACGAAACCTTAGGTGGTCTAAACAATGGGGAGCAAATAACTTGCCCATACCCGGTGATGCCACTGAAGTTTGGATAGAAATTTGGCACAACGGTTCGCTTCATTACTCCGGGAAAAATTACCATATTGAACGAGAAAGAGGGACAGCGAACGTTATGTGCATAAAGCAGTACGGATCTTTAGCTGTGCATTCCGCTGAACTAAAGCGTGGCGCATGTTGGTGATTTAGGCATTGCCGTTAAAACGCGAGTAGAATGTTTCCGAGAAGTCCTACTAGACGCTTTGTTATTGCTTGAATTGTCGGTTAAAATATTTATGGTGTTATATGCTAGTGGTGTTGAGGCAAATGTCCGAAGTTTTCGGGCTAGAGAGTTTGTTATTTTTACCGATATTTTTGGTACTAAGTCTGTTGTTGTCTATTTCCGCTAGCTTTAAAGTGATCGTATATCTTAACAGGCTGAGAAGCAGAGCATCGAGAAGTTGAAGTATTCCCGCGTCGAACTTATCAATGAACTGGCAAACTGTTTTGTCGTGCTTTAAAAAGGAAACTTTACTTGGTATGGCACTGGTAAATGCATAATGTTGCTGGCTCATTTAAATAGTGGGCTGGCAATTTTAGTATTTGATTAGCCCTAAATTAAAAATGGCAAAGTGTCGTTGTGTTGTTTTCCATATCATCAGTGGCAATGTTTAAGCGCTAATTTTGCGGGTTTACGCATTGTGGTGTCTACTGTTTTTTTGTTAAATTAGCTGTAATCCTTTTCTGGTAGTGCATGTCGGCTTGAACGGCATGCAGCTTTGATGTCTGAATAATTTAGAAAGTAGTTTTAAGTTTGAAAATAAAAAAGGTCGCGGTGGTTTGTTCTGAGCACTATTTGATTTCCTACGCATGCAAAACGGTTTTGAATAGTTTGTGTCTGTTCGACGATGTGGTAGTGTTAAGACCACGTAAGTTTCTACCTATCGAAAAGACATTGTTATGGAAAGGATGCTTTAATGTGGAGTTTCAAACATTTATAGAAGTAATTGTGTATGATTTGGATTCTACCAAGGATGTATATAATGCTAGTAAGAGTAATTATCAAAAAGGTGACGAGTTATTACGTTTGTGCGAAGAGAAACAATCCCATTTATTTGTGTTATACACTGACCAAGAATCTAGAAAGAATTTTGAATTGGCACTCGAAAATATAAACATATGTACCACTTTTATAGAAAAGCCATTTAATCTAAATATGCTAAAATATGAAATGTCACGCGGGCTATTCTCTTAGTGTCTATGGTGGGTTTAAAGAGGTTTTTAATAACCTACTAAATGTACGGCCGTTTTGTTGATGGTAGTGTTGCTATAAGTATGGTTCAATTCCAATGATTTGATTTTCATTAACCCTGTAGATGTACTAAATTGGGAAATCCTTATTAGGGTAATGTAATCAACGTCCCTATGTAAATAAAGCTATATAGGCTTTAAAATGAATCAGCACTAGGGAGCTTCTTATGGTTTACAAACTGCCTAAGGTTTAACATTGGAGGCTTTTCCTTTTCATAAAGTGTTTTTAAAAGTTAAAATTTTGAGTTATCTCAAGAGATGTCTACAAGATAGGTAGCTTTAAAATGCACCCCAAAAGCTAGCTAACTACTTCTACTTAGAGTATTTATTCCAATCTGGAGGGATTTTATTCTTTGGTTGCTTTTCCTGATGTCTTACATGTCGATGAATGATAGATTCATTCGCTACTACCGAATCAACAATGTACCCTCTTTGCCTAAAGTGATTCCCCCACAACTTCTCCTTCCTCAAGTAAGGAAATTTGGCAAACAGCTTTATCGCGGTTCGGCGTTTGATAAAACTACTAACTCTGCGAAACTCAAGCTTGTTGGTGTTCTTATCAACAAGTGCACCTGTTCTATCAGAACATTCAACTCCACGATGAATAAGGACCGACTCATTAGACACTTTTGAGTTTCTCTTCGTACTGTTTTTCATACTCTACAGGTGATATTTGATCGTTTGAACCATGCCGACGTTTCACGTTGTAGATCATCTCAATATATTCGAAGGTATCCATGCGAGCCTCTTCTCTCGTTGAGTAGATTTTTCGCTTGATACGTTCTCGTTCTAATAACAGGAAGAAGCTTTCAGCAACAGTATTGTCATGACAGTTGCCTCTACGGCTCATACTTGACTCCAAGCCATGCTGAGTCAGGAGTTTATCCCAATCATGACTGGTGTACTGATTGCCCTGATCAGAATGTAAAAGTACTTTCTCTTTTGGGGAACAACGCCAAATCGCCATCAGCAACGCATCTAACACCAACTCTCAGGTTATCCGACTCTTGATCGACCACAATCACGAGTCTTGAGAACAAATCAATGACCACTGCCAAATGCAACCAGCCTTCATGTGTTTTGATGTAAGTAATGTCTGTTACCCACGATTTATTCGGTGCCGTAGGATTAAACTTCCGTTTCATCAAACGATGAATGAGATTAATTACGCAGGACTTTCCTTCTTCTCGAAAGTCACTGAAAATCTTCCGGTAGCCATAGATACCAACAGACTCAAGCCAAAACTGTTTAATACGTCCGAGGAGATACTTCTGCCGCTGCTCCTGTTGGCAATCAGGATTTTTGAACTCAGGCATAGTAACCACAGGGATGAATGCCGTGGACGTGACACATCAATCTGATAGGTCAAATCGCTTGGTGATCAAGGAAAAGGCGTACCTCAGTCGGACTGGCTTGCGATGTACTTCAATATGTCGCGCTCTTCTGTGAAGCGTTTCAGCTCCTTTTTGAGGCGACGAATTTCTTCGCTTTCATCAGACTTGGCTTGATGATGAGATGCATCAGGTCCATAGCGTTTTATCCACGCATAAAGGCTATATGTTGTTGTCTCTAAACGATGGGCAACATTCGAGACAGGGTGGCCTTTTTCGGTGACCTGCTTTACTGCCTCGATTTTGAATTCTTCTGGAAATTTCTTACCGCTCATAAACACTCGTCTGTTAGTCATCATGTCTAACTAAAGTGTGTCTATCAAGTTGGCGGCTATTCACTATTCTGCACTTCTTCATGTTCTAGAGAGCATGGATACATCGATGCAGGTCATGTTCTACATTTTCCTTTAGAATTTTAAATCGGTACTTGAGCATCCAGATTATATGGCACTTACACCGAAAGATAGCTAGCTACTCCTTCGATTTCTGGTAACAAACGAAGGTAGTCTAGCATGAGGCCTGTAAGGGCTATACCTCAAACAATAGGGCAGGGATTTAGACTGATAATTAAAACACCTACTGATTAAATGATATATCTATGAAGATATGCCAACAATGGAATAACATTATAATGGTTGTGGGTAATTGATAAAAATTGAATTTGATATTTTCATGAACTGTGGCTTTATTTGCGCGTGATTGAGTTGTAAATTATGCATTTTGCGATTGTCTCTTTCTGGCTGAAAATATCAAATGAAAATGGTTGACCAACGTTTGATTTTTGCTGTTAAATGTTCTCGTGGTTCGGATTAAAAAATGAGAACTGCATTCACATAACTTTAATAAGGAAGTAAAAAATGGCTCAAGTGACATTTTTAGGTGAAGGTCTAAATACTGAAGGGGTAATTCCTCAGGTTGGTAAAAATGCGCCTGAATTCTCTCTGACATCCTCTGATTTGTCAGAAAAAGGTCTCTCGGATTTTAAAGGAAAAAATCTAGTTATTAATATCTTTCCAAGCATTGACACTCCGGTGTGTGCTTTAAGTGTGAAAGAGTTTAATTCTAGAGTCGCTGCATGTAGTAAGACCGAAGTTTTGTGTGTCTCTGCAGACCTACCATTTGCTGTTAGTCGTTTCTGCGAAATTGAAGCTCTTGTAAATGTTAGCCATCTATCGACATTTCGTAATCCCAATTTTTCAAAAGAATATGGTGTAGCAATCATTGATGGTGCTTTACGTGGCTTAAATGCACGTGCGATTGTCTGTGTCAATGCTGCCGGAGTAGTAGTGCACAGTGAATTGGTAGACGAAATTACTAATGAACCTGACTATGAACGTGCTCTAAACTCTTTCTAATTCTGAATATAATAGCCCATAGATATGGGCTATTATATTAATTTATAGTTTGTGCTGATAATGAAAGATAAACTGCTACTTGGAAAAGTCCTAGAATATAAAGAAATAACTTCCATAGAGTCAAAAGAACTCGACGTTATTTGTTTGTTGATTAATCTTCTCTCGTTAAGAACTAAAAAAATCTCTAATTTGGAGCGCGGCATACTTATTGATCATATCATTATGCTGCTTTCGCTTGAGTTGAATTTTTGTCGGCGTATGAAGCTCTTTGATGCGGAGGTTTTATTGATGAATATCATGGATGAACTGTCAGGCTGATTATTTTTTACAACTCCGATTAGCTAAAGTTGTTATTTTATCAAATATTAAAATTATTAAATTCTTATTGTTGAAAATCCTTAGTTAGACCAGGCTGCTGGTATTGCCGGGTTGTTTCGGACCGTGCGAAAATATTGGCGTTGGTATTGTTGTTCTACCTCGTTCTGTCGTTCAAGGCCTTTGTGGTGATGACGGCATCTTCTGCGTTTTGCACCATGGTGTTGGTAGAACTACAGAGTGCTCATTTTAATATTCTGATGATATCTATTGTGCTGTTTGTTGTGCTTTGGATCCTTCAGTTTGTTGGACATCACATAGAGGGCAAAAAGCCATCCTTCTTTAAGGATGTTCAATTCCTCTTGATAGGGCCCGCATGGGTTTTCCATTTCTTCTTTCCCCTTACACCGCATGACAATGCATAGAAAAAACGCCAACAAGCAGGTTGGCGTTTTTTATGTGTACTAGATTGGGCTAAATATCAAAGGTTAATCCACGAAGCGTGGTGGATAACAATCGCTTGAGCCTGATTCCACCATGGTCATTGCATCGACACGCATCGGTACAAGACCACCGTAAGACTCGGCAGCAAAGTCACCTTGAACCGCTGGAGGGTCTAGCAACCAAAGGTTGGTGGTGTTTGGCGAACCAGAGACATTGTGGCTCTTGGCTGAAACTAAAATTTCGCCGTTTTGGTCCAAGGTTGCTGCGGTGACGAAATCAATCTTATGGAAAAACTCCAACTGACTGCTCGCATCGCTGGTGTCGATTGAGAACGCACGAGTATTGGTCACAAACAGCAAGTCACCGCCTGAGAAAACGAAGTCGCCCCAGTTCGTAAAGCCTACGATGCGGATATTGGCATCCAGAAAACCGACAGTGCTTTGGTCGGCGTTGGAAGGATCAATGGTGAACAGTCTTGCACGGTCAGAACCGTAAAGGGTGTTTGTATCAGGGTCAAACGTCATGCGTTTGATTTCAAATCGGGTGGTGCCAACTTCATGGTGTGTGCCCGTTTGAACATCATAATACGCCAGCTTAAAAGGCTTCAGGGCCTTCGCATGAAGTCCTAGTGCTTGGAATTCTTCATCGGTGAAATCACCGTTGTTAGAGCCAGCGATATGATAGCCTTGCGGCGTTGGTGTGTTCGCATAGTAGATACGATCTGTCGAGCTGTCATACGCCATTGCAGACGCTGCAAACAGCGCGCGTGAATTTAACGTTGCACGCTGAGAGGCGGTGGTGAAGTAATCGCCACCGGCGCGCGCCGCACCTTCGTCGACGTCAACGAGAACGCCTACATCCCCTCGACCTGCATTCATTGTGAATAGGTCGCCATCACACGTTGCGCCTATCGCAGGTGTCGCAGCACCAGCAGCCAACATTAGTGTTGCAAGTAATGTCCTTTTCATTGCTAACCTCTTTGACTAAAAGATTTTTGGGTAAGTGAGGTTGAGATACCTTTCTTGTAGCTAGGAATAACGTGGACTTTTTGTGGGTCAGGATTATTTCTGAATCACTGTCCAGAAATAACGCTAACAGGTGTAGGCATTTTTTCAGTTGCAACCCTGTGACGATTCACCAGATTCTTGTTTTAGCGACAAATTTATTCGAATTTTACCGAGCCGAGGTGCATAAGAGGGGACTAATCAAGAAAGATCAGACGTACATTTTTCGCCACACACTGGGTGAAATGCCAAAAGCGCGTTTGAAGTGATGGCGGAGGGTAGTGGGGGTGTTAAAGCCACTTTGCGCTGCAACATGTTCAATACTGAAAGTGCTGGTTTCGAGTAATTGCTGGCTGTGTGAAAGGCGTGCTGAGAGTAACCATTGGCCGAAAGATTTCCCCGTGACAGCCTGGAAATGACGGGTAAAGGTACGACGGCTCATTGCGCAGCGTTCGGCAAGTTGCTCAATAGAGTGGGGTTGGTCAAGGCTCTGAAGAACCTCATCCAGCACGGTTGCGAGCCTTTTGTCGCTGCCTTTTTCTGGGATCGGCGTTGCAATGTATTGTGCTTGCCCGCCGAGACGTTGCGGTGGCGTCACGAGATAACGTGCAATATTGTTACTGGCGGTGCTGCCCAATGTTTGTCTAACAACATGCAAGCAGCAATCTAACCCTGCCGCAGTGCCCGCAGACGTCATCACGTTGTCTTGCTGCAGGTAGAGCACATCCGATTCAATATCAATTAACGGGAAGCGTGCTTTGAAGTCTTCGAAGTACGCCCAATGCGTCGTCGCTTTCTTTCCATCCAATATTCCTGCCGCCGCGATAGCGTAAGCTCCCAAGCATAGTCCAATGATCATCGTGCCTTTTCGGTGCGCTTTTTGCAGTGCGTTGATGAGTAAGTCAGATGGTGGCTGATAGGGAGAGTGCCAGCTTGGAATAATGATGATATCGGCATCATCAAAAGCCCGTAAATCATGCGTGGTACTGAGGTGAAATCCAGCAGTGGTGGAAAGTGGAGCATCAGTCTCTGCGCAAACGGTCAATGCGAAATCTTTGGAGACATCACCAAACACCACGCAAGGCACAGACAGGTGAAAGGGGCTCATGTTTTCAAAGGCAAGTAATGCAACACGTTTCATTTGATTCACGCTTTATCGAACACTATGGCCCAATATTAGCGTTCTATGTCCTTTGGGTCACTGATGGGTTTGAAGATTTGTTGCCATACTGTCTCTACTTTCAAAGACCTTACACCCGTCTCCAAAAGCACAAGGAGAGACTCTCATGAGCAAAACAGCTTTGCTACTTATCGACCTACAAAATGACTATTTTGAAAAAGGTGCGTTTCCGTTGTGGCAAGCAACAGAAACAAAGGACCGCATTGTATCTTTTGTAGAAAAAGCGAAAGCCGCGGGCGTGAACATCATCCATGTTCAACATATTGCCGACCCAAGCTTGGGTTTATCACCATTTTTTAATCCAGGCACTGAAGGAGCCGATATTCACCCAGACGTGCTTGCAGTAGCACCTGATGCACCGATTGTGATTAAGCACTTTGCCGACAGTTTTGAACAAACGACATTGGAAGAAACGTTGCAAAAACTGGGTGTAGATACGCTCTGGGTTGCGGGCATGATGACGCAGAACTGTGTGACACACACGGCGATTTCTAGAGCTGCAGAGAAGTACGATGTATCTATTTTGCCGGACTTGTGTACGACGGTATCTGAAATGCTGCATTTGATTGCGTTGCATGCAGTGTCTACAAGAATGACACTCGTACCAAGCGATAGCGTGTTGTAAACACCTACGAAGTTGGCGATTCGTCAACTTCGTAACTCTCTGTTTTAAAGAACCTAATCGTGATTGTTCTATTTTGACGAATAGTCATTTCGGTTCATTTTGTTTTTTTCTAAAAACCTGAGTGTTAGTGTGGGAATGGCTGGGAATTTAGTGTGAGCGTTTAAGGTGCCAACAAAAATAATCAAGGCACCAATATTGGAAGAACTCTATGAGGACGTTTAGATGAGTATGTCTACTGAGCGACATGCCCTCCTGCCCGCGCTTTTTATAGGCCACGGTACGCCGACCCACACTTTAACGGGGAATCGGTATACTAAGCATGGAAAGCCATTGCCGACGATATTCCTACACCCAAAGCGATTCTTTGCATCTCCTCCCATTGGGTCACGAATGGAACCCGCATTACTGCGTTGGCAAACCCAAGAACCCTCCATGATTTTGGGCCGATCGACGCCCGTCTAGAAACGATTGATTATCCTGCTCCCGGCGCGCCAGAGATTGCGCGTCACATTGCTGAAAACGTGCCTTTTGAGTTGTCTTTGGACAAACGCTGGGGTTTAGACCACGGAAGCTGGACCATACTGCGGCACATGTATCCGGATGCAAATGTGCCGGTCTTACAGCTAAGTCTAGATATGACACTCAGTGAAGAAGAGCACTTCCAGCGGGGTCAGCAACTGCGGTTTTTGCGGGAAGAAAATATCTTGGTCATTGCCAGCGGTAACGCGGTTCATAATCTTACCTTGTTTGATCAAAATGAAGAGCGCGCTCACCCTTGGGCGTTGGTAGCTGACAGCCAAATTGCCCATTGTCTGGTGCAAGGACAGGTCGACCCACTACTGGATTATCTCTCGCTTAGCGAGGAAGTCAGAATGGCGATACCAACGCCTGACCATTTTTGGCCGCTGCTGTACACATTAGGTATGCGTGATCAAAATGATGCGCTTGATTTCCCCGTGTTAGGGCTCGCCCATGGCAGCATTAGTATGCGTGCTGTTCGCTTGAGAACGCGGTCGGAATCTTAACGAGTTCAGTGCCTCTGCGCGAAATTGCTGAAAAGAAAAAGCCCCGAATTGTCGGGGCTTTGGTCTTCTAGTGAGTTGGCTTATGCGCCGATGACGCCGCCGTCTTTACGCGTGATACGCATGACGGTTGAACGAGGGACAGAGTTACCGCCATCAGGGAAGTGTGACGGTGCTAAGTCTTCACCTGGATGCTGAATGCCGACAAACATGGTTTTGTGGTCAGGTGAGAATGCGAGGCCTGTGATTTCACATGCGATTGGACCGGTCAGGAATCGACGAATTTCACCTGTGCTCGGGTCTGCACAAAGCATCTGGTTGTTACCCATGCCAGCAAAGTTGCCTTCGTTTGAGTATTTACCATCGGTTTGAATCCACAAGCGGCCTGCGGCGTCAAAACCAATACCATCTGGGCTGTTGAACATGTTGTCTTTGTTGATGTTGGCGGTGCCAGCCATCAGACCTTCTTGGACTTCAGGGTTGCCTGCCATGACAAAGATGTCCCAATCAAAATCAGACGCTGTGTGGTTGCCACCTTTCGGTGCCCAACGGATGATATGGCCGTACGGGTTTTTCTCGCGAGGGTTAGCAATGTTCAGTGGCTGATTCTCTCTCACACCGCGGTACTTGTTGTTGGTCAGAGTACAGAATGCTGTTTTGTTATCCGGATGCACGGCAACCCACTCAGGACGGTCCATGGTGGTTGCACCAACATGTGTGGCGGCTTTACGCGCAAAAATCATCACTTCAGCTTGGCTGTTGAAGCCATTTTCTGGCGTGAGGCCGTTTTTGCCAAAGGTGAGTTCTACCCATTCACCTTTCCCATTTAGCTCACCTTCTGTGCCGTTGAACTTCGCAACGTATAGGGTACCTTCTTCAAGAAGATCGCGGTTTGCTGCCAAATCGCCTGGCTTGTATTTGTTCTTGGAGACGAATTTATACAGGTGCTCACCACGCTCATCATCGCCAAGATACACCACAACATGGCCGTCATCATTGATGGTGAGTGCTGCATTTTCATGTTTAAAGCGACCCAAAGCAGAACGCTTTTTCGGCGTAGACGTTGGATCCATTGGGTCGATTTCAACTACCCAACCAAAACGGTTTGGCTCATTAGGGGTTTTGGAAATGTCGAAACGGTCGTCATGTTTCCACCAGTCGTAACCCCAGTCTTTGTTCTTCACGCCATAGCGTTTGTACTCGTCGGTAAGCTCTACTTCTTTTGATGAAGCAAAGTAGCCGTTGAAGTTCTCTTCACACGCAAGGTATGTACCCCAAGGCGTTTGGCCATTTGCACAGTTGTTGTAGGTACCTAAGATTTTCTTGCCTGATGGGTCGGCAGCGGTTTTCAGTAGGTCATTGCCAGCGGCTGGCCCCGTCATTTCCATCGGTGTATACGCAGTCACTTTGCGGTTCAAGCGACCATCAACATTCGCCTGCCATTTGCCGTCTTTTTTCACCAGTTCGATGATAGACACACCGTGGGCGGCTTGAGATTTACGCACATCGTCAGCCGTGATGTTTTTGCCTTGGTGGGTGTAAAGGTATTCGTTGTTGGTGTACTCGTTGTTTGCAACGAGAACAGCACGATCTTCTGAGAGTGGGAAGAAGGTCATGCCGTCAGTGTTGTCACCATACTGCATTTCTTGCGCTTTAGAGTCGTTGCTTTGGCTGAATTTAGGAGAGGTTGGGAATAGTGGATCGCCCCATGAAATCAGTGTTTCAGCCACGTAGCCATCCGGAACAACAACCGTATCAGCAGTCGAAATAGGGATAGCTTCAAAACCCATCAGCTTAGTTTTGTCCATAGAGCCAGCAACCGCTTTTGCGACAGGTGTTGTAGCAAAGAAGGCCACTGTCCCTGCAGCACTTGCTGCTCGGAGAAAATTACGACGGTTCATTGCCGCGTCGATAAAGCGGTTAAATTCGGGCTCGTGGTCCAGCTCACGTTGATCGTTGTGTTGGTTATATTCGCTCACAATGTCTTCCTTCATTTTGTTGACACGACGTGTAGACGTTTAATTTGTTATGAAGGCGAATACTGGTGCCTTCGTGTTAAAAATTAGTGAAAAACCCATGAAGAAAAGATGTCATGTGAGCGACTTACACTAAATATTGGTAGATGCAGCAGCAGAAAATACGCATATTGATCAGTATAAGCGTGATCGAGTTAACGTCACCAAGGAGGATAAGAGGGACAAAACGTGGCGGAAGGTTGATCAGACACAAGGCGATTTACAAGGTTGTAGGACATGCTATGTGTGCTTTATGGAGAAAATAGCATGCTCAACAAAAAACAACTCTTCACCGTATTCCCTCTTCTTATTGCATCCACCATGGCGAATGCCGATTGGGAGGGGGATGCAAAGCTTGGCCAAGAAAAAGCCTACACCTGTCAGTTTTGTCATGGTGCAACGGGCTACGCTAACGTCGACGGTTATCCGCACATCAACGGTCAAAACGCCAAATACATTTATAACGCGATGCTGGCGTATCAAAAGGGTGAGCGAACAACCCAATGGGGTTAATGATGCAGCAGCAAATGAAGCCGTTGTCAGAAAAAGACATGGCTGATATTGCGGCATTTTACGCATCGCAGCCTGCAGGAAAACCCGAGTAACGGCAGCATCACCTGTTTCTCTCGTCTTGTGATATTCCCTGCGCAAATCGGCCAATCTTAGCGGCTAATGCATAGGTTCAATCTCTCCTCCATGCGCCTTTCACGTGTGTGGGGGAGCTTGAAAATGCATTGGATATGACGACTAGACGGCCAGCTTACCGCTTCCTGTGCGCGTTTCTAATGACTAAGTATACAAGCAGGGTTAGCCTTGAAAATCCAGTCATGAAACCGTCAAAAACATAAATTAGTAATAACTAAGATTGAATTTCTGACAATTGAATCAATGTGCTTCAGGAGTAGTATTTACGCTTTACTAGATGTTACGCGATAGGTACTCGCCGATGGCTACCACCTCCAATAAAAGCCTCTCTGCTGGCTTTTCATATCTTTTTGCTAGCCTGCCAAAAATCGAGAAATGGTTTCATCTCGCCGTTGTGGTTTGGGTGATTGGGCAACTCTTATCGTCGTTTGCTATGCATGTCCATGGTGACACGCCGGCGTCTGCACTTACCTTCATCGACAAATTTCACATGTACAGTGGGATAGCATTAGCCCCTGTTGCGCTGGTTTTCTGTGGTGTGATTTTGAAACGTCGCTCAGTGAGCAATATGTATCCGTGGTTGTCCTTGGATTTTTCGGTCATCAAAGACGATTTGCAAACCTTGCTCAAATTACAATTGCCAGAAGCGCGCCCCAAAGGGCTAGCGGCGACCGTTGAGGGACTGGGGCTTCTGGCATTGCTTCTAGCAATTGCAACAGGGGTGACATGGTATGTTTTCTTCTCTCTTGATGGCTCTGCACCATTGCTTCTTTCAATACACAAAACAGCAGTAGGGGCTATTGAAGCTTACCTCTATGGCCATGGTATTTTTGCGTTGCTGCATCTTGTTGATTGGATGAGGAAGTAAACCGCGCAATCCACTTACTGCCGATAAGCTTTGATTGCGCTTCAATGTGGTCGCTGATACTGTGCACCCAAATTTTTTCGAGATAGATCATTATGACAACGATTTGGGTGGATGCGGATGCGTGTCCGACAGTGATTAAAGAAGTCCTTTATCGCGCAGCAGACCGCACTGAAACGCCGTTGGTACTGGTGGCGAACCAAGGTCTGAGAACACCGCCATCGCGTTTTATTCGCAGCATTCAGGTGGAAAAGGGCTTTGATATCGCTGATAACGAAATCGTGAGACGAGTGAATGCGGGTGATTTAGTGATTACTGCAGATATTCCGCTTGCGTCAGAAGTCATCGAAAAATCTGCGGTAGCCCTGAATCCTCGTGGTGAGTTGTATACGCCAGAGAACATCCGTCAGCGGCTGAACATGCGAGACTTTATGGATACCTTGCGCTCGAGTGGTATTCAAACGGGTGGGCCTGCGGCGATAAGTCAACAAGACCGCCAAATGTTTGCAAATGAACTCGATAAGTTTTTGCAGCGCAGCAAAGCCCGTCGTTAACGGTTGAGTTGAATACAATAAAAAGGGAGCCAAGAAGGCTCCCTTTTTCGTTTGTTCTCAATTAGTTGAAAATCTTGCTCCAACAACCATTTGAACAGTTCACATCTTTGTTGTGATGCAGCTGAGCGCGGTGACCGGTTTTCACGTTGTAGTATTTACCGTTCGGACCTTTCAGGCGTGCCCACGCAATATCACCAGATTGGTAGTAGCGCTCATGGTTTGAATGTTGCTCATAGTACAGACCGCCGCTGCTGATGGAGATGCTACGGAGATGTCCACCTGTTTTGTAGAACTCAAGCGTCGTACCTGCTGGAATGGTGCCGTTGATTCTCGCGTGTACACCACGAATCCACTGATCTTTGGTGCCCCAGTTACCGCCGCGGCTGCCGTGCCACCATACGCCACTGTTGTTGGCTGCATTTTGCAGCAAGGTATCGATGTTTGGATCATTATCGATAATAGTGACGTTCGCTGAACCTTGATCGCTCTTATCAGTGTTGATCCACGCTTGCATCGTGAAGTACTCGTTGTTTTCGTGCGTAGTGTCATTCACTGTAGGCACGCCAACACGAACGTTAGTTACGCCTTGAGGCAAGGTTACTTGCGTACCTGACGACGACAGCGTCGCAGTGCCTGTGGTGTTGTCAGAGTAGAGCAATGCCACAGAATTGCGGTAGTCGCTGTTCAGCACCGCACTGCCATTGACCAACGCCAGTGTCAGTTTGGTGGTGTCATTCGCCGTTGCTTTATCAAAGCTCACGGTGAAGTAAGCGGTTGAGCCTTCGTTTACCGAGCTCGCATTTGCGGTGAGGCCTGATACTTCAGATTTCTCATCACTAGGGAACTTGGTGGTCTCGTAACAAGTGTGATCTTCGGATGTCACGGTACCCATTGCACTGATACGGCTTGGAAACAGACCTACCAATACTTTTTCACCGGTTGATGGCTTCAAGCGGAATAACATGTTGCTGTTCACATTACCCGATACGTTTTGGTTTTTAGCCGCCACCATCATTTGGCCGTTCTGGTCGAGCGTCGCAGAGGTAACGAAATCAATAAAGTGGAACGCTTTCATTGTCAGCGCACCATTGGTGGTGTTCACCGAGAAGGTACGGTTGTTAGTAACAAACAGCAACTCACCGTCTTGGTAAACGAAGTCACCCCAGTTAGTAAAGCCGCCGTTTTTCAGATCTTGCGGGAAGTTACCAACATGGGTCGTTGTGCCTGTGGAAGGGTCGACTTTAAAAATGGTTTGAGAGTCAGACGCAAACAATTCACCCGAATCTGGGTTGAAGGCCATACGTAGAATTTGTTTCTTCGTTGTTGGACCTGCAACGTGATTGCCAGTGGCAGGGTCCATGTAACCCAATTGATATGCTTTCAACGTGCGTGCATGAAGATCCAGGTTTTTGAACTCTTCTGCGGTCACATCGTCTTCGGGGCCTTTGATATGGTAAGAGGTAGGCTGAGGCGCGCTCGCGTAGTAAAGACGGTCAGTAATGCGGTCATAAGACATGGTTGATGTACTGAACAGGGCGCGAGAGTGGTATTCCTCACGAGTAGATGAATCGCCAAAGTAGTCAGAACCCATTTTCTTCAGCTCTTGAACGTCCATCAACAAGCCAATGTGACCACGGCCAGCATTCATGGAATACACGTTACCCGCACAGCTCGCCATCGCTTGCACAGATGTCATTGTGCCAGCGAGGATTGCTGCAGATATCAGAGTCTTCTTCATCATGGTGTTACCTTATCCCTTCCAATTAGCGAACCTTACTCTCGAACAAGAAACCTTTTAGGTCCTACCTTTGCCGGCTCCCCGGTTATCTCCATATCGAGTAAGACAAAATTAAATATGTGATTGGTGTTTTCCAACCAACTGCCCAGAGAGTATTTGTGAATAGAAGGGATGTCTTTCTCATAAATAAGACATTAAGTTTTTTAGTGTTTTTTAATTAAAACACCATAAGTCTCAAAGACAGGGCGAATTAGAAACAGGTGAATCGAAAATTGGACTTGTCTGTCGATAGTATGACGAGAGTGATTAAAAAAGACTGAACGCTGAAATTAATATTTGTTCAGTAGGTTCTTATCGCATGGCGGATTATTGACGATTGACTCAAAATGTAAACAAACCCTCGTAATAATAACCATATGTAAGACAAGTGCTTATTTATCAAGAACTCATACATTAGTTAATGCTTATCGAAGTAGTCTTTGCGGCGAATATACTTGTCCATAAAGTGGTAGGCGATAGGGCGCAAAAGCCAGCTTGTCAGCACACGGATGATACGCACGAGCGATGGCATGTTGTGATAGATGCGATTGTTGTGCAGCCATAGCAACTCTCCCACATGCCAGAAAAGCAAAGGAATGCCAGGAAGGAATGTGACGATATCGACGTCGCAGCAGATACGGTAAGTTTTGTGTTTGAGGCCGTATAACCGCTTGAAGTTCCAGTATCCCGTAGCGGGCTGTCCAAACGTAACAATGCGTTTTATCGCGCCTGGATATTTCTGCTCCAGAATTTCCCCTGCAATGACCGCCATGCTGCCCCCTGAAGAGTGACCCGTCATTGACAGCCGTTTACCTTCTTGAAGTAAGGGGAAAACACTCGACTCCAACGCTTCCATGACGCTATGACCTTGGAAGTCACCCCCTTGCATAGATTGCTGGAGATCTGCTTGTTGGCTCAATGAGAGTTTTTCGAAATCGCGATTAAGGAAACGCCGTTTTACGCGACTGGGTTGCCGCAGCAGAAACTGAAACCCCCAATGTACGTGTCCAACATGACGAGGTGCGTCAACGCGACTTGGAACAACAACTAAGTTGAGTAACCAATCCCAGATACTTTGAGAGCCTTTAAAAACAACGACAACGTCGCCATCTTCGCGCCACAAAACGCGAATAATGGTTTGTCCCCAACGGTTGCTGATGTCTTTTCGACCTTGAGGTGAAAAGCCATATTTGAGGTGATCAAATGTCTTCGGATACGCGTCTCTGCATAGGATCGCGTAACGTTCGTATTGATAACGCTTAAGCCGTTTCACCTGTGTCTTCAGACAAAATGAGGTAAGAAATCAAAAGTATAGAAGGGGAAGATGACGATTAGACGACAGTGTGAAGAGGTAAGCGGCACAATGCGTAACGCACTATGCCGCGAACCGTTTTTAATCGTAGTGCTGCAGAAATGGTGTGATGTGGGTGTTGTATGTCAGTGCTTTAATTGCACCGTGATTTCGGATGATCCACTCTGCTTTTCTCGCGTTCCCAATGCCAATGATGACTTGAACAAGTAGTTTCAAATCGCGCAACCAGCGGGACTTTTGATCTTCGCTCCAGTCATTGCGGTAGATTTCCAAGTAGTGTTCAACCCACCAATATGACCCACGGATAAAGGCTGCAATGATGTTGGTGGCCGGTTGGATTTCCTCATCTTTTCCATCAATGGAGTAGGCATCTGATAAAGGCTGCCCTTGAGAGAACGATGCGTAGTTTTTGCAGTGTTTGTAAAGTGCCAGTTGAAGCGCAGAGGCGGAGTCGCAATGCTCCAGTGTCAACGTGGTCACTGGCATATGCTTGGTATTTTGTCGGAAAAGCTCAACGGTTCGCTTACCCGGTAACAATCTTTCTATGACGTAAAAAACATCGATGCTGATGAGTTGATTACTCAATGTCTTTTCCTTGGATGTTGATAAACGATCAACATAAATGTGTTTTCAGTGAGATAGAGAGAATACCGCGTCAAAATTCAAAACGGAATCACTCCGCAGTTCTCCTTTCCTGCCGCCATACGTGGTGATGCCTAAAAATGTGCGCTTCAGTCCAAATTTTCTGGCTGTTGCAGAGGTTTCAAAAGCTAAAAACCAATATGCTCGCAAACTTTGTAGCGTAACTGTTATGAATGCAGTAATCGTTGGGTACGCAATGTTTTCAATCGTCAAAAGTGATTAATAATTAGTCGTTTACTGGGCATCTAGCACAAGGAGTTCGTATGAAGAAAATAATAGCAGGTGCAGCATTGAGTGCTTGTTTGGCAGCACCAGCTTTTGCAGATAATCACGTTGTTGGCGGCTATTTTGCGGATTGGCAATATGCCAATAAAGACAACCCGTATGTCGTGGATGATATCCCTGCAGAAAACCTAACTCACATCATTTATGCGTTTTTGAGTATGTGTGGACCACACACTGGCGCATCTGAGTTGGTGCAAGAACAAGTCGCAAAAGCATGTAAGGGAAAAGAACCTTTCACCGCGATCGTTGTTGACCAAGAAGCAGCCCTAGAGAAAGACTTCGGCCGTGTGCGCGCAAGAGTGCCGTATGAAGGCCACTTTGGTCAGCTTGCTGATCTGAAAGCAGAGCACCCACACGTGACGATTCTGCCTTCATTTGGCGGTTGGACAATGTCTGAACCTTTCCATGCCATGGCGAAAGATGATGCTGCCATCAAACACTTTGCAAAAACAGCGGTAGAGCTGATTGCGAAGTATGACTTCTTTGGTGGTATTGATCTGGACTGGGAATACCCGGGGGGCGGTGGCTTAACCACGTCACCGTGGAACCCAGAAACCAAAATGGAAGAAGCTCAGCAACTTGCGGAAAAAGAAGCGTTTACGACTCTGGTGAAATCGCTAAGAGCAGAATTGGATGCGCTATCCGCGAAAACGGGTAAGGATTACGAGCTTTCAACCGCTGTCGGTGTAGGCCAAAAAGCGGCTTACATGGATTGGGAAACGGTTGCACCGCTGATGAACAACATGTACGCCATGACGTATGACTTCTTGGGTGGATGGGGACCGCAAACAGGTCACTTGACCAATCTACACGCTACCGATCGTAGCTGGTGGGGTATGGGTGCCGATGTCTTCATTCAACAGATGATCGACCTAGGTGTGCCAAAAGATAAGCTGGTCTTGGGTGCGGCGTTCTATGGTCGCGGTTGGGAAGGCTCTCAGTTTGATGGCACAACGACATCGTCAGACCTTGCGTCTGAAAAAGGTGCGAGCTTTGGTACGGGTGAGCCGGGTTACTTCATGTATTGGGACTTGAAGAAAAACTACGGTAAAGCACAAGGCTACCAATATGGTTACGACGAAGAGTCTGAAGCCCCTTACCTCTGGAACCCTGAGAAGAAAGTGTTCATCTCGTTTGAAGATGCACGTTCAGTGAAAGCAAAAGCGGAATGGGCGAAGCAGCAAGGTCTGGCTGGCGTATTCACGTGGGAACTGTCGGGCGATCCGAACGATGAGCTATCTGCAGTAATGGCTGAAGTGCTGCAAAGCAAAACGGCGAAAAACTAATAGAACTTTCTATAAAAAAACACCGCTAACGAGCGGTGTTTTTTTATCCTTGAAAAGTAAAAAAACAGAAAAACAAAACCCCGCATTAGCGGGGTTTTGTCGTTTTCAGCAAGCAAAGATATCTTTGTTTTTGTTTGTATGCTGAAACTATAGACTTCTGAGAAATGCCTGTCTACGGGTTGCATAACCTTTGTTAAATGTTGGGCTGGGCATCACTTTTATAATGCAACAAATTATGTTGCATAAATTTCTTGGAGATGCACTTCCAAAGTTGTGCTTAATTCGCAGCAAATTTGGAAATCTATGCTTGTAAATAATTGTTTACATTGCTGTTTAATTAGTGAGCTATTGGGTTGGAGTTAAGCGTAGCAGCTTGCCGTTGGAGCTGTCGGTAAGGAGGTAGATGAACCCATCTGGCCCTTCAACGACATCTCTTATTCGGCCGTATTTTCCGTCGAGCATACGCTCTTCGCCAACCACCTTGCCGTTTTCAATATCAAGCCTCACTAACAGCCCAAACTTCAACGAACCCAGAAGAATATCGCCTGTCCAATTGGAAAACGCCGTTCCTTCAACCATCTCCATACCGGAAGGCGCGATAGAGGGCACCCAATAGTGGTCAGGTTGCTCCATACCTTCTTTTTCGGTGCCAATGCCGATTGAAGTACCGATACCGTAGTTCACGCCATAAGTAATAGTTGGCCAACCGTAGTTTGCGCCTGCTCGAATGCTGTTTAACTCATCACCACCTTGAGGGCCGTGCTCATGGGTCCAAAGGGTTTGACCATCATTGCTGAGGGTCATGCCCTGAATGTTACGGTGCCCATAGGTGTAGATTTCTGGCTGCGTATTGGTCGCGCCTCGAAAGGATTCTCTGGGTAGGCGGCACCATCAAGCGTAAGACGAACCAGCGTACCGACATGGGAATTATTCTGTTGAGCCTTGTCTTGATTACCCCTGTCACCGAGTGCCACGAAAAGCGCATCATCGGTAATCAGCAATCTTCCGCCAAAATGACGCCCACCACCCAGTTTTGGGTTTTGTCTGAAAATGGTTTGGATCTTGGTGAGCTGATTGCCTGCCAAGGTGCCTTTTGCAACTGAAGTGCCAGATTTTCGAAATTCGCCTGCCTCCGAGAATGCAATGTATACAGTGCCGGACGTTTCAAAATCAGGAGCAAGGGCTAGGCCAAGGAGGCCACCTTGGCCTCGTGCGACAAGTTCGTCGGGCAGGCCGCTGATCTTTGTGACCTTCCCTTGCTTATCGACTTTGACAATTTGGCCATTGCGCTCTGAGACCAACATATCTTGATTGGGCAAGAAAATGAGCGACCAAGGGTGGTTCAAACCACTCGCGACAGTCTCCACCTTGTAAGTGTGTTTGTCTGACTGGATGACGTCGCCGTTAGCGGCAGGAGCTAACGCAAACGCCGTTGCTGCAAGCAGTAAATGCTTAATCATAGTGAATCCTTTCGATATGCTCCTTCGCCGAGGTGGTCGCGCAGAGAAACGCCTGCCTTTTAAGCACCTTACGTCTCTGCGAATGAGCCCGATCAACTGAAATGTTGTGCGACTCGAAACTTTAGTCTTCTTACTTTGCGAGAGAACCTGGCGTTTATCGTCATTGCCTCTTCGGCTCCCGCCTGAGAAGACGCCCCCGTCGCACTGGTATCTGCATATGTTTCGACACGATTTCGGCCGTTTTGTTTCGCGCGATAAAGGAGTTTGTCGACGATGCTATACAGCTCAGACAGCGTTTGACTGTTGGCGACAGCGACGGTACCGAAGCTGGATGTCACGTTAAACACCTCTCCTTTTTCTGAGGTAAAGTTTAACGCGCTTATTTGCTGGCGAAGGTCTTCTGCAATGGTATTGGTTTCCTCAATGCCACTGTTTGGCAGAAGGATCATGAACTCTTCACCACCCACCCGCGAGCAAACGTCATCACGGCGAAGGTTGTTTTTGAACAGTTCCGAGATGCCAACTAGCACTTTGTCACCAACAGGGTGCCCATAGGTATCGTTGACGGTTTTGAAGTAATCAATATCAAGCAGCAAACAGCCAACAGGCATGTCGCTGCTGCACATTTCTTTTTGTAGTCGCTCCAGTTGCCCCGCTAAGTAACGTCGATTATGAAGCCCTGTCAGGCTGTCGGTGTTGGCAATTTTTCCCCAACGAATTCTGCGACGGTTTATCCAAAGGGCCACAAGAGATGCGATGACGGTGGCTGCAATGCCTAACACTACCAAGAGGTTGAGGTATTCCACTTTCTGCTCGTTGGTTTTGAGCTCAAGTGTCTGCAAAACGTTATTCCAACTCAGGTGCTGATTTTCAGCCTTGAGCTTTTCAAGGTTAAACAGCATTTGTTGACGTTCGAGGTTGTCGACCTGCTCGTCCATGCTGAAGGTATTGAAGCGATTTTGGTAGTCGAGAAGCGTCAGATACGCATTTTTATAGTCTTCTTGGCCAAAATAGGCCTTGGAGGCGACAAGGTACAAAGCGATTTCCGAGCGATATAGACGCGGAAGGGTTGCCAACTCGGCAATCAAAGGCGTGATGATTTCTACCGTCTTGGCATAGTCTTCATTGATCAGGCTTTCGTTCGCTTTAAGGTAGTTGTACTTGCTGATGTAATAACGAATGGTTTCGCGCTCTCTGAGGTTATCGGTCGATTTCAGGTAGCGCATCATGTTTTTCGTGTCACCAGCATCGAGCAACAGATCGGCGATTTGTAGGTTAATTCGAAAACGGTGGGAGCCATCACCGAGCACTTGTGCAATTTGAAGCGCTTGCTTGTATTCGAGCAGTGCTTGTTTGTTGTCACCTTGCTTGCGTGCTAACTCCGCCATGTCGAGTTTAACCAGAAGTTGGTTAAAAGACATTTTGCGGGTCTGGAAGAATTGATAGGACTGCTCTAACAGGAGCGAGGCTTTATCAAAGCCGTTGAGTTGCACCAAAATGCTACCCAAGTTAGACGCAATGCGTTCAATCAGAATCTGATCCTCGGTCGCTTTTGCTGCCTCTAAAGAACTCATCAAAGCCGCCATCGACACGTCGTAGTCGTTTTGTGCTTTGTACGCTTGCCCTTTAACCAACAGGATTTCAGCCGTTAATGCTGGGTCGTTTAACGCCTGTGATTCCGAAAGTAGATTGTCCAGTTGGTCCAATACCAAGGCTTCTTCGCCTTTCAAAATACGCGCTTGGCTCAGGCGCAATTGCATGATGTAGCGGTCGGCGTTTAGAAGCGGATCGTTTTTGGCAAGTTCTATACCTTGCTCGGCAGATTCAATGGCGGCATCAGGGTTGTTCAGGAGAAGCTCTACCGTCGACTTTTGCAGGTAATAACGCACCAGCAAAGGTAGCGGTTGGTTTTGTTTTAATTCGACTTTTTCAAGCTCTGTGAGCAGTGCCTTCGCTTTGATGGGCACCGAATAGAGAATGGACTGAACGCCGTTCAGGGTTTTCTCGAAAGATTGTGTTTTTTCTACGGTAGCAAGCGAGGCTGGTGGAAGAGACAGTAAAACAAGAAAAGTGAAAAAGTGAATAACGCGTTTGGACATTGAATAAGCTTCCCTAACTGTAACGCCTGCAATTGAATTGGTGTTATCTCAGCACTGTCCCACATCCTGTCACTCAAACAATGCGTATCTGCAACACATAAGGTTTTGTAGATAAGCGTAGTTAGAGATAGCCGTTTTTTCACGGTTCCTGGGCGAATGTTGCGACCTTAGAAGCGTTGCAATTTGGCTGATTCAATATGGTGCATTTTCTGTCTGATTTTTGTCTTTTTATGACGAGAATCGAGATAACCAATTGCATGCATAATGTTGATTTAGCAAGTGCTAATTTGGTGTTGCGAGAATAAAAGGGCGAGGGGGGCTTGTGTAGGTCTTGGCGGCAGAATATGTTGGAATGTCTTGAGGTTAGGACGCGAATTCTTGGAAGTGGAGCAGTTTCAAGCCCAATGGTGATGAGAACACCACTGAGCTCGTTATCAAGCGACTAGCGTTTGTCTTTGATTGACTCGGCTTCTTTCTTCAGCAGAATAATCTTGCCAAATCCCAGTTTATTGAAATAGCTGTCGCGATGGTTTTTCACTGCTTTGCCGTCGGCAACCATTTCCAGTTGACGTTCCATCTTCAAAAAGTTGCTCAGGTCGATGCCTTCTGCAGCAGCAGCGGCTTCGTGCGGAGAGTGAAACTGGCGGAACGAGAACGTGATGACTTTCGTTTCACCTTTATAGATGTATTGAAGTTGACGTGACATAACGGCACCTGTTGCAAAATTTAAGGGGCGGAGTATTTCCTACCGCCCCTGTGAAGTCAATCCCGAGTGAGGGAATCCAACGAGGGTTTTGCCTCTTGGCGTTCCGCTTTTTCATTGGGCAGAAACGTTATCTGTTCACCTTTTCCCGTCAGCAACCCTATCGATGCCGGTGAGCCATCAAGATTTAACGTGACTTCGCCAACCGCGGCAGCGTTCACGAGATATTGAGGGCTTCCATTGTCTGGTCTTCGGCGTTCAATACGCATCCGCTTGCGCCGCGTAAACACATTGAGGGGGGATTCGGGCCAGAACAACTTGCGATCAAACCATTCAAACACGGAAATGAACGGTTCAGGGAACTGGTTTCTAAAACCACTGCAGGTGATTTGCCAAATACGCGGACTACCTTTTCTAAAGCGCAGACGAATGTCATAAGCAAAGGAGTAATGCACATCGCCGGAGAGAATGACAAAGTTCTTTGGTGTTTTAGGGTGTTTGAATATGTTCAGCAATGCATTGGCAGAGCAGGGTGTGCCATCCAGTTCTCAGAGTCTGTTGCCAGCGGGTGGCCGCAAAACGTCACGATACGCTGAAGCGTTTCGATAAACTTCACGCCAAACATCGGGGCAGGCGACACCACCACCACGGCATCGTTGTTAAACACGTCGTGTTGAAAATCCATCAATGATTCCCAATCCATCAGGCCGGACGGTTTATTGTCACTGGACTCAGAGCGCCAGCGGCGCGTGCGTGTGTCGATCACCACCACTTTAGGTGAAGTAGGTATGGTGTAATGCCACTGCTCAAAATGCTGAAGAAGTTCGGAAACGTGCCCGAAGTTTTCTAGATTTGGGGCGGTAACGAAGGTGTTCACGGTCTCCATAAATTTATCGTCGAACACGTCCGGGTGATTTCCCCAACCTTGGCAAAGGAAATAGCTGAGCATGCCGTTTGTGATAATGGCCTGCGCGAGCGTTGAGCTGTCTATACCCTTTTCCCAGCCCACGGTAAGGTTAAAGTCATCAGTGACATCATGGTCATCAAAGATCATGTACGTGGGAATGTGCGCCATCAGACGACGAACATTCGGTAACGAGGATTTGAACCGCTCAAGTTCAGCTAGCTCAGTGTCCCAGCGGGTGGCTTGTTTTGCATCGGGGAAGCCGATGGCTTCGCCGTTTGGCAGCGTAATGTCTCGCCATAGTGAAGGCGACCACACCAAAACATACATGACCACAAATTCATTAAAACTGATCAGGTGATTGTCCAAGGTGCAAGAACTGAACACAGGCTCAGGCGCCGCATTGAGAAAGCGTTTGATAAAACCGTGATTCACGCGCGTTGTTGGCAAAATGTTTGCCCGTGAATAGAGCGGTGTTTTCGTTGTCACCAAGTCACTGCACGCGTTAATCACTTCGCCGTCGAAGGCTTGGTCATAGAGGCCAAGCAAGGTAATACTTTGACGAATAGCAGACATTAAAGGCCCGCAGACATCATCGGCATAGATCTGATCACCACTCATGATCAGCATGTTTGCGCGTTTTGGAACATCGAGTTCTGCGTATTTTCTATCGAGAGCCGCCAAGGCATCATCACAGTGGTGATGCGGGTGTCGGCAAGAGCCATGCGCAATGTTCGTGGCGGTTGATGAAACTAGAAATGAGGGACGCGTTTCTCCGGGATACAAGAAGCCTCAAGATCGGCAATTAAGGATTGCCCATCCATTTCGATGTCGTAATCAAGTGGCGTATCCAATGGAAAACCACTTTCACTCTTAAATTCGGCGAGTAGGGCAAAACATGACTCACCAAGTTGTATTTGATGCGTGTTAGCGAGTGAGGCTGAAAACAGCGGCGTCGATGACTCAGAAGCGTAAAGCGAGAAGTCAGCTTCCAAGCGTGAAGAGGTGATTGCCCACAGGCAAATCTCGTTTTTCGTGGCGCGTCTTAAAAGCGGCCCCGCAAGGAACAAGGGCAAAGAAGATGGCATGAGATTCTCTGATTTCTTCGTCTATACCATCACTTTACGTCCGTTAGCACTGAATTTGTAGTGGCTCCGCTATTTATTCTGTGCGCTCACCTTGAACCAATGAGTCTTCTGATGCTTTTTCTCGCCAGTGCATCGCAATATCATTCTCTCCAATATCATCGAGCGCGTTTGCCAAAGAAATCTGTGCTTGTTGGTGATCTTGGCGGGCAGACAGCGTTAAAAAGTAGATACCTTTCTCTTGGTCTTGATCGGTAATGAAACCGTTATACAGCATACTGCCAAGCGCATACTGTTCTACTGGGCTGCTGCAAAGCGCGAGGTCGAGAATCCACTTAAATTCATCGTAGTCAACGCCAGTGGGCATTCGTTGATTGTTGTAGATACTGCTGTTGTCAAGCGAAGTGGTTGATTGTTCTGCCTGACAGAAGTCGAGATAAAGCGTCGAGAGTTCGAAAACCGTTTTCGATTGGACGGCCGATTCGAAGTAAGGAATCGCGATTTCGCAATGCTGTCTAGGGTGTTTGCCTTTCTCCAATTTTTGCCAGCCACGATAAAAGTCGCTTTCAAGGAAGGCTTCGGAGTAATTCTGGATGGTCGGGCATTGGGTGTATTGTTGCTTTACATCTTCTGTGCAACCCATTGCCGAAAAGAGCACGACAGGAAGTAACCACTTCATACATCTTCCTTGAATTACTGGAGAAAACGCCAGTATAAAATCAGATGAATAGGGTGATGCGTTCTCAAAACTGGGATTATTGAAATTGTTTCAATGGTCTTGAATTTGAGATATGACCAAGCCACTCGACTGTGAGAGTCAGAGGCTTGGAGATGAGATACGTCAATGAGCAGTTATCTTACTTGCACATCATTCGGCGGTTGGCTTCGTGCGAATGTATGCCATGACAGCAATAATCCCACACGTAACGGACCGACGCGTAAAGAATCATAAAGTAGGCGAGAAGTTCGGAACCTTCTTCTGCGACGTTTTTGGCAGTGCGTACATACCCTTCGCTCAAAATACCGTGCCATAACGCACCCATACCGAAAAGGCGAGAGAAAACCAGTAGTGTGGCAAGCCCTAGGCAGAGCAGCGTAAAGTTCCGGCTTTTTACGAACTGGGAAAAGCTTCGCAGCATACTGTGGCGATCCGTGAGTGCGTAAAGCAAGGAAGACGCCGCAACAATGGCCGCAGGATAAACCCAGAATCCATGCCAAAACGTGTCGTCAAACCATTTGTCCAACTCACGAATCAACAAGCAAAGGAAAAAGCCAGCTACAAGGACGCCAAAATGTCTGAAGTCGGGCTTTTTCAACAAGATAGTTGTATAGCAGACTACGATTAGTAGAAGTACTGAATGCTCCGTGTACTCCGTGAGAGATTGCTCAGAAAGTCCGTTATGCAAAACGTTGATGTCGATTTGTACAATAAGCACAGGCAGGGCAACGAGAAGCGCAATAGAGAAAAAGTGGCACAGTGCGCGTAAAATGACGTGGCTTTGGTGGGATCTATACTGCATTGATGTCCTCCAAAAAAATCTTAAGTGGATACATTCAACAGACTTTTCTTCCGGGAAATGCGTCACGCAACGTGGTGCAGAGCGTCCTGACGGGTTCTGATGAAAAAGAGAGCCGGCAATATTATTGGAAATATCGAACACTGTTCGTCTCATTGTTGAGATATGAGAGTTGTTTTAATGCTCTTCGATGAAGTGCTAATGCGTGAAAGGACAAGATCGAACATGACTTTGAATAACATTCGTTGGGGAATGATTGGCTGTGGCAGTGTAACAGAACGAAAGAGTGGCCCTGCATTTTGGCAGGTTGAGGGTTCCTCTTTAGAAATGGTGATGGCACGCCGTGAGGAGCAGGCGAAAGACTATTGTGCTCGACATGGCATAGCGCGCTACACAACAGATGCGCATGAATTAGTGGTTGACCCCAATGTTGATGCGATTTATGTAGCGACACCGCCGAATAGTCACTTGGGCTATGCGCTGATGGCTGCCGAGGTCGGAAAGCCTTGTGTCGTCGAAAAGCCGATGGCCTTGAACACCAAAGAGTGTGACATCATGCTCTCTGCTTTCGAAAAGGCAGGCGTCCCACTTTTTGTTGCCTACTATCGTCGCTCTCTACCGCGTTTTGATGTCATTCAAAAGTGGATTGCAAAAGGAAAAATCGGAACGGTGCGTCATATCCATTGGACCTATCATCGTCCGCCCAACCCCAATGATGTCGCGGGGAAAGCGAATTGGCGCGTTGACCCAAATGTCGCGGGTGGGGGTTACTTTGTGGATTTAGCGAGTCATGGTTTGAATCTTTTTCAGCAGTGGTTTGGCAACATCACAGTCGCGAAAGGCATAGCAGTTAACCAGCAGGGATTCTATGCAGCAGAAGACGCGGTAACGGCGTGCTTTTCTTTTGAATCGGGTGTTTTGGGTTCAGGGTACTGGAATTTTGCTGCAGCTAACCGAGAAGATAAAGTCGAAATCATTGGCAGTGAAGGGAAAATCATTTGCTCTGTATTTGGAGAAGATGAGTTCGTTTTGGAAGGTAAAGAGCACCTTGTCTCCAACGTTGCTAACCCTGACGCTGTTCAATACTTTCATGTCGAAAACCTCATTGCGCATATAAAGGGTGAGAAAACGCACCCAAGCATGGGGATTTGCGGCAGGAACACGACGTGGGCGATGGAGCAGATACTGAAAAGTTAGAGACTACTGCTTGTTTTGAATTGCTTTTTGGTTGGAAAATGCACACTTAACACGAAAATAGTGCTAATGGGCAAATTAGTGCTTGCAAGCATCAGTCGCATTCCATAATATCTGAATCGTTCTCAGGAACACAGCAATTCCCCCTTAGTTCAGTCGGTAGAACGGCGGACTGTTAATCCGTATGTCGCAAGTTCAAGTCTTGCAGGGGGAGCCAAATTCAAATGATTTGTTTAAGTACGAATCATCCGCTTGAGAGTATCGCTTCGCGATATGTCGCAAGCCTAGGCAGCCCCGTTAAGTCATGCAGGGGAGCCAAATTTCAAGGCCTCGTCGAATGACGAGGCCTTTTTCGTTTCAGACTTCCAATCTATCCAGCCACCCCTTTCTTTTTCATTTGTTCCTATATCCCCAAATAACCTGAAGATGCAGGATTAAGCGAGTTCGGTTGTAGTGATTTTTCAGCAATAAAGTGACGTGCACGGTATTTTCTTGTTCGATTTATAAGCAAGAAAAACTCAAGTGTGGTCAAAGGGTTCAAACGGAGTGGATTGTAATGTTATATTATAACATTACTGTTCTGGCGTATTTGATGGACCATGCTGAAACTGCTTCGCAACGTATTACCTTTATTGCTCGCCGTGATGATCGGTTGGCAAGGTATTGCATTTGCTGAGCACAAGGGTTCGCATCACCACGAGGCATCTATTGACCACCATTGTGTGCTTTGCGCACTAGGTCTGCCGTCAACGACACCGCCAACCTCCGAATTGCTTGTTTCACCAGCGACTTTCCCCCAAGAGTTCGACTATCTCTTTTCATCTTTATCACTGGACGAGACAGCAGCAAATGCGCGCGATCCACCTTTCATAACGTTCAAAGATTTCTATAGTTAACGTAATAATTTTTGGAGTATTTATGAAAAAAGTAGGTTTGTTTGCGCTGAGCGCGATTTCATTGGGTATGTCAGCGACGGTATCGGCAGAAGAAGCGGGTCATCGTCAGCATGAAGCACATCAGCATGGCGTGGTTGAATGGCATATCGCGCAAGATGGCGATTTGCTTATGGTAGAGATTACTGCGCCGGGTGCCGATGTTGTAGGGTTTGAGCACGCACCGGAAAACAAAGAACAAGAACATCTGATCCATGAAGCCGAAGAAACATTGGCTGCTGTGGGTGGTTTGTTTGCAATCAATACCTCAGCGGGCTGCAAACTGACAGAACATCATGTCACGCAAACCTTGATGGAAGAACATGATGATCATGATGGGCACGACCATGATGCTCATGGACATGACGATCACCATGATGACCACGACAAACATCATGACGACCATGACGATCACGGACACAAAGACAGCCATGATGATCATCACGGTGACCATGACGACCACGCGGGTCATGACCACCATGACGAGCATGACCATGGCAAAGAATCTTCTCATGGCGAATTCTCTGCGCAATACACCTTTAGCTGTAGCAACCCAGCGGAAATCAAAACGGTCACCACCAACTGGTTTGACACCTTTAGCACGACTGAAAAGATCACTGTTCAGGCGTTAACTGACAAAGGTGTGGTTGCTGGCGATCTTTCTCCTGCAGCACGTTCGTTTAAGTTTTAATTGGGGGCCTCGTAATGAGGCCTTTGCTTATCTTTATGTTGCATATAGAAAACCTTCAGTTCAGATGGCCAGGACAGCAAGACCTGCAAATTGATATAGCGGAATTCTCTGTTGGAAAGGGTGAAAAAGTCTTTCTTAAAGGGGCGAGTGGAAGTGGTAAGTCGACACTGCTGAGCTTAATTTCAGGTATCAATGCGGCGCAATCTGGTCAACTAAACATCATGGGAACCGATGTCACGGCACTGCGAAATGCTGAGCGTGATGCATTCAGAGCTGATCATCTGGGTTATATCTTCCAACAGTTTAATTTGTTGCCGTATCTGTCTGTGCTCGACAACGTGACCTTGCCGTGTCGTTTTTCGGGGCATCGCGCCAAGCAAGTGTCGGACACTGTGGAAGTGGAAGCGAAACGTTTGTTGTTGGGTCTGGCGTTGCCAGAAGATTGTTTGGATAAACCGGTTACCTCGTTAAGTATTGGTCAACAACAGCGAGTCGCCGCAGCGAGAGCCTTGATAGGTAAACCCGCGCTGGTGCTTGCAGATGAACCAACATCCGCTCTGGATTACGATTCTCGAAATACCTTTGTTTCCTTACTGATGAAAGAGTGTGAAAAAGCAGGTGCGGCACTGTTGTTTGTCAGCCATGACCATTCATTGGAATCGCATTTCGACCGCAGCGTCGCGCTCAGCGAGATCAACGCAGCAAGTGTGGTGGGAGTTGAGGCCGCATGACAATCATGAAACTGGCGATTCAAAGCCTTAAAAACCGCAAAGCAACGGCGTTGCTGACCGTCTTCACGGTTGCTGTGTCCGTGGCATTATTGATTGGGGTTGAGCGTGTCGCACACAGGCGAAGGACAGCTTCGCGAACACCATTTCAGGAACGGATCTCATCGTCGGTGCGCGGGCAGGGCAGGTTAACTTATTGCTCTATTCCGTGTTCCGTATTGGTAATGCCACAAACAATATTGATTGGCGAAGTGCGGAAGATATCCGAAATCACCCATCGGTCGCGTGGTCGATTCCCATTTCTCTGGGTGACTCTCACCGTGGTTTTCGGGTCGTTGGAACAACAGACGAGTACTTTAAGCATTACAAATATGGTCAAAAACAACCGTTAACGTTTTCTGCGGGTAAACCGTTTGAAGGGCTTTTTGACACTGTTATCGGTTCAGAAGTCGCCAAAAAACTGGGTTACAAACTGGGCGATGAAGTGGTGATAGCGCATGGTTTGGCGGACAGAAAATTCAGTCGCCATGACAACTTACCGTTCGTCATCACCGGTATTCTTGCGCCTACGGGGACCCCTGTGGATCGCAGTGTTCATGTGTCCTTGCCCGCGATTGAAGCGATTCACATTGGTTGGGAAAGCGGCGCGAACATGGGTGCCAATATCAAAGCAGAAGACATTGACGTTAGTACGCTTCAACCCAAACAAATAACGGCTGTTCTGGTTGGTCTGAAAAGTCGCATTCAGACATTTGCCTTGCAGCGAACCATCAATGAATACAAAGCTGAGCCGCTCACGGCCATTATGCCGGGGATTGCACTGCATGAGCTCTGGGGCTTGATGTCCGTTGCTGAACAAGCACTGCTTGTGGTGTCAGGTTTTGTTGTCGTAGCGGGCTTACTGGGCATGCTTTCAAGCTTGCTGACCAGCTTGAATGAACGACGCAGAGAAATGGCCATTTTGCGTGCCGTTGGCGCAAGGCCTTTGCATGTCTTCTTGTTGCTCGTCAGTGAAGCATTACTGTTAACGATTTGTGGCATTGTGGCGGGTGTCGTAGTACTGTTTTTACTCGTTGAAATGGCCGCGCCGTTCGTACTGAGTCAGTACGGGTTGCAGCTTTCTTTTGGCTTACTCACGAGCTACGAATGGATGTTGCTCGGCATCGTTTTGATTGCTGGCTTCATCGTCGGTTGTGTGCCGGCACTTCGCGCTTATCGCCAGTCACTTTCTGATGGCATGACTATACGGATCTAATAATGAAGAAGTGGTTTTTATCTCTCATGCTGTGCTTCTCAACAGCAACCTTCGCTGAAGAAGCGTTAACACTGGACTGGCTTGACCTGATCCCAGAGAAAGAGCGCAACCAGTTCAATGAGAGAGGCATGCCAATCATTGACCATAACAATGACCAGCCAGCACAAAATCTTGTCGGTAATATTCGCCCTGAACTGAACAACAGCGAAGTGAAAATTCCGGGCTTTGTTATTCCCTTGGAAGGTGATGCGAACAAGGTGACTGAGTTTTTGTTGGTACCATTCTTCGGTGCTTGTATTCACGTGCCACCACCGCCACCAAACCAAATCGTTTATGTGAAGTTCGATAAAGGCGCGCCAGTGCAAGACCTTTGGGATGTCGTTTATGTTGTGGGTACGCTGAAAACGCAAACTGTGTCCCATGAACTGGCACAGGCAGGTTACTTGTTGGAAGGGCTGGAGATACAACCCTACGACGATTATTAAGTGAGAAAGCACCCGAAAGGGTGCTTTTTTTATGGCTCTGGGAACAGGGTATTAAGCTTGGAGTCAATCCATTGCATGACTTTATCCCATCCGCGCGCTTTTCGTTTAATTGCGCTCAATGTCAGCAGTGGTGGACTGGAAAGCTCGCTGGTGGAAAGCACTTTTAAACTGCCTTCCACCCACTCCATTTGCGCAATATGCTGGGGAACAAATGCCCAACCCACACCGCGCATCACCATGTTGGATATGTAGAAGTAGCTATCCACATACCAATACCTTGGCGAAATAGGCAATTCGCGCGAGATACCCAAACTGTCTACAATCGCCAGTTGACGGTAATTCACCAAATCGTCTTCCCGCGGGTGCGGGATTTGGGCGAGAGGGTGGTCCTTGGCAGCTATCAACACCTGATTAATGGTGGTTACGTCATACCAATCCAGGGTTTCTTTCATGGGTTTAACGCGAAAGATAAAACCTATGTCAGCGCGCTCGTCTTTCACCCATGTCGCGATGTCATCTTGAGAGCCGTTGAGAATGGTGAGTTTTAAGTCGGGAAACGTTTCGGCCAACGATTCAAACAAGGTCTCGAAGGTCTGCATCGGTACCGCTTCATCCATTGCTACGGTAAAGGCGACTGGGTCACCTTCGGTTACTGCCATTGCGCGTGCATTCATGCGCTGACATTGCTGAAGAATCGCTTTAGCATCAATCAGCATCTCCTTGCCTTCTTCGGTCAGCACTGGACGTTTTGCCGTGCGATCAAAGAGCTCAAAGCCCAAATCAATTTCTAGATTTGCAATGGCGGTGCTAACGCGAGATTGTGCCTTTCCCAATTTTCTTGCCGCGGCAGAAAATGAACCGCTGTCTGCGGCTTCCACAAAGGCTTTTAGCTGTTCTAACGTCCATTGCATAGTGGTCTAACCTATCCGTTTTGAGGATGATTTTAATCTTTATTCTATCTGATATCTGAAGATAATAGCGCGAGACTTTTCTATGTGACACATTTTATGCACACCAGTGATTTAAACCCCAATGCTTCAATAACTAAAACGTTCTGGCGTTTCACGATTCCGGCGATTGCCGCGATGATTGTGAACGGCTTGTATTACCTTGTCGATGGTATCTTTATCGGCCACTTTGTGGGCGCAGAAGGGCTTGAAGCAATCAACATTGCTTGGCCTGTTATTTCTATCATCGGCGGCGCGGGTTTGATGATTGGTATGGGCGCAGGCAGCCTGATTTCCATCTACCGCGGTGAAGAAAACATCGTTGCTGCCCGCAATGCAATGACCACAGGGTTGCTGCTGACCGCTGTCTTTGGCGCGTTGGCTTCTCTGTACATTCTTTTGCTGGGTAAACCTTTGGTGGATCTGCAAGGCGCAACTGGACTGGCTGAAGCTTTGCCAACGATTACCTGAATGTCTTTATCTTTGGCTCGGTAGCAACCGTCGCCGCATCTGCATTGCCATTTTTGATTCGAAATGACGATAGCCCGATTGTGGCAACATCAATGATGGTGGCGGGCGCATTAACCAATATCTTGATGAACTATGTGTTCATCGGCGTGTTTAAGTGGGGTCTAGAGGGTGCTGCAATTGGTACCGTCGTTGCTCAGCTTATGTCGATTGCAATGGCGTTGGCGTATCTTGCGTCCAAGCACTCTTACCTCTCAATCTTCAAGCATCCGCTTCGCAGCAGTGTAAATGACGCCAAACAAACTGTGGTGCTGGGCAGTTCGTCGTTGGCGATGTTCATGTACTACGGGGTGCTTGTCGCTTTCCACAATAAGCTGTTTGTGGAATACGGCTCAAACGTCAGCGTGGCGGCGTTTGCGATTGTGGGTTACTTGATGACGCTTTACTACGTGGTGGCTGAAGGCATTGCTGAAGGTATGCAACCGCAGGTGAGCTTCTATCACGGTGCAAAGCAATACAACAACATTGTGAAGGTGGCAAAGCTGGCGACCATGGTGTCTTTAGCTGCAGGTGTACTCTGGCTTGCCGTGCTAAACCTGTTCCCAGATTTTGTCATTGGTATGTTCAATACTGGCAATGACTCGCTGATCCAAGAAGCAACAACTGGCATCCGCATTCACTTGTCGGCCATGTATCTGGATGGCTTGATCATTTTGGCTTCGATGTACTTCTTGTCTGTTGGCAAGGGAGGAACATCACTGGCAATTTCACTGGGTAACATGTTTATTCAGCTGCCATTCCTTGCGGTATTGCCAAAGCTTTATGGCGTTACTGGGGTATGGATGTCGATGCCGTTGTCGAACGTCGTGTTGGCTTCCATTGTTCTGCCAATCATGTGGCGTCATATTCTTAAGCAACGCACGGTTGCCCCGTCGCCAGACTTGGCACCGGCATAAACGCAATGAAAAAGGGGAGCTTTTGCTCCCCTTTTTACTGCTTAGAATTCATCCCATTGGATGTCGTCTTCTTCCGGCGGCGGCTCTGCCTTACGCCTTCTTTTCGTTACCGCTTTTTTGGCTGTCTTCGTCGTTTTGAGCACGGGCGATTTGATGGCTTCAGCCGATTCAGACACGGTGAAGAATTCCATCATGACGCTCATGTCCTGAGACTGGGAGAGCATGCTTTCACCCGCCGTCGCCGCTTGTTCTACCAAGCCGCGTTTTGTTGGGTCATGGTGTCCATTCTGGCAATGGCGATGTTAACTTGCTCGATGCCTGAGCTTTGTTCTTGCGCCGCTTCGCTGATTTCGGCCATTTTGATACCGACTTCTTCAACCATGTTGACGATCTCTTGCAGCGTATCGCCAGACTCACTGACGAGTTGCGCACCGTCTTCCACCTTTTTGTTGGTGTCACGGATAAGCTCTTTAATTTCTTTCGCCGCCTCTGCTGAACGTTGTGCAAGGCTACGTACTTCACCTGCTACCACCGCAAAGCCACGGCCTTGTTCACCAGCACGTGCGGCTTCGACCGCCGCATTCAACGCGAGCAGGTTGGTCTGGAAGGCGATTTCATCGATAACGCCGATAATGTCGGATATCTTATTACTTGCGCCACTGATTTGATCCATTGCGGTAATGGTACGCATAACTACGCTGCCGCCTTCGCGGGCTTTTGAGCGAGCTTCTTCACTGAGTTTGTTCGCAAGCACGGCATTTTCCGCGCTTTGTTTAACGGTATCAGTCATGTTTTCCATGCTGACTGCTGTCTCTTGCAGAGAGGTCGCTTGGTCTTCCGTACGTTGACTGAGATCTCGGTTACCCGACGCGATTTCATTGGAAGAGTTAGCGATGGTGGCTGACGCGCGGCGAATATCACTGATTACCTGAGTGAGTTTCTCGATGGTCGAGTTGGTGTCGGTTTTGAGCTGACCAAAGCGTCCTGCGTAGCTCTTCTCGATACGCTCAGTCAGATCACCGCCTGCCATTGCCGCAAGTATACGCTGCACATCGCCAAGGGCTGTGTCTGTGTTGGCAGTGAGCGAGTTGAGGCCTTGCGCAAGGTTAAGCAAGAAGCCTTGTTTGTCTTCAAGCGAAAGTTGTTTGGAGAAGTCACCACGGGTTGCTGCATCAACAACGGCATCAATCTCACGTTCAATCGCGACCTCAGCGGTTCTGTCTGTCCATTCGATGACGGTACCGATTCTGTCTCCATTGTCATCAATGATGGCACTGGCTGCGATAGCCATGATTCGCGTGCCTACTGGCAGTTCGATGTTATGAGTGCCTTGTAGGTGCTCCAGAATGTGGCGTTGGTGGTTCGGGTTTCTATGGAAGAAATCGATATTCTGCCCGAGGATATTTTCGGGGTCGAAGTGAGGAACCAAGGTCGCAAAGTCTTCACGCGCATCACGCATCAGTTCTTTGGACGACCGGTTCATGTAGATAATGTCGTAGTTGCGATCCGCAATCATGGTGTTTGTGGAAACATTATCGAGAGCTTGTCTTACACGGGCATTCTCTTCAGCCTGAATCTTGGCTTCATGTTCAAGGTCCGCTTTAATGCGTTCTGACTCTTCGATGTTTTCTAATGAGGTGTTGGTTGCCTGCTTAATCAGCAGCAAATCCCCGTTATATTCCGATTCAATACGTTTGCTGAAATCGCCTTCTGCAAGGCCTTCCATGACGACGCGGATCTCTCCGATGGACGCTTGCATACTGTCCATGAGTGTATTGAATGCATCGGCGGATTGACCAATCTCATCTTTGCTTTTCACTTCAACGCGAGTTGAAAAATCGCCGTTAACCGCAACGTCGCTCAATCGGTCAGTCAGTTCTTGAACTGGCTTAGTCACAGAGCGCGTAACGAGCAACGCAATCACAGAGATAATCACCACGCCCGCAACGAGAACGATAAGCACCAAGTCTTTGAGGCTAGCGATGGAGTCAAACGCTTCGGACTCATCGATTTCGGCAATCAACGCCCAGGTGTTATCGCCAAATTCAATCGGTGTGTAAGCAGAGAGCACTTTGACGCCACGGTAGTCTTCGATGACCTCATACGCGGTTTGTCCGGCCAGCGCTTCTACTGATGCATTCGTTATCATTTCGCCTTCTTCTGGATTCTCAAAAGAGGCCAAAACAGAATGGGTTTCGGGAGAAAGGTAGGAATCTGAGCGCATTAAATAATCCGGCCCCACGAGATAGGTTTCACCGGTTTCTCGCATGCCCGTTCGCTGAAGCATGATGCGATTGATCTCGTCAAAGGAGAGTTCCAGCACCGCAACCGCGAGCATCTTGCCTGTGAGATCTTTAATTGGGCTTGCGATGAATGCGACGGGCTGATTGTCTTTCACCACATAGCGTTCATAGTCTTGTACCGAGGTTTCTTGCGAGGCGAGCACTTTGTTAAACACGTTACCAAGCGGACTGTCTTGTAAGTCGCCGGTGTAGAGATTTTGTCCCAAATCACCGTGCTTGTTGGCGGTATAAACCACATGGCCCGTGTCAGCTTGAATGATCAGAACGTCGGCGTAGCCATAAACATTAACGTAATCGACCAGGGTGCTTCCGTGTGTGTTCCAGATTTCTTCGTATTCGTAGGTGTCGGTAATGAATTCGTCAGCCGCGCTAATCTCTTCATCGACGGCATAGAACTGCATTAATTTCTGAATTTGTTTTGCATCTTCACTGCCTGAGAGAATACGAATGTCGTTAAATGCGCGATTGAAGTAGGTCTCTATCTGGGTTTTCTTTACTTCACGCATGCTGACGAGTTGGGCGAATGCTTGTTGTTGGAGAGCCCCACTGGTCTTACTGAGTGCTAAATACCCGACGACTAATATCGGCAGGACGCCGATAAATAGAAATATGAGTAATAGTTTTGACTTCAGTTTTCCAAACATTGTTCACCCTTCCCGTCACGCAGTGAGGAAAGGCAAATTGCCTTTCCTACATGCAAATGAAAAACAAGTGCTGAGCCTGAGGCCTCTATTTCACTGACCAGTGGTCAGGAGAAACTTCAATTTCCCACAGTGGCATGTTTGCCATCTTGTAAGGGGAATAACTGACATTTTTATTCACGGCCAATACTTTGTTGGGCGTTGGGACAAACAGCATGTACCCACTGTTGTATACGTGTCGCATGATCTTCTCTGATACCGCATCAAATTGAGGCGTACCGACAGATTCTTGGAACATCTCTTCAATGTACCCGTCCAATTGGCCATCAGGGAAAATAGTGCTCCAATAGTTGTGCGTTCTATAAACCAAGAATGCCGACCAAGGGTGGTTGTAGTACCAGTCATCATCGCCCCAGACGAGCAAGTCCCACTCTTTGGTGTTCTTTTTCGCGTTGGTGCTGAGCAATTGGCCGAACACTTCTTTTTCGCTTGAGGTGATATCGAAGTTCAGTTTCACACCCACTTTGCGCAAGTCGCGGTCGATTCCTTTCCATATGTGCATGAAACGGTCTTGCGTAAATACATTGAGTTCGAGACCGTTTAGCGTTTTCTTCAGATCATCGCGAATCGACTTGGGATCTTGCACTTCCGAGTAGGCTTTGAGGTTTTTCACCACTTTATCTACGCCAGGGTAGAGCGGTGCGGCGAGCGTGGGGCTGATCTGTCCTTCGCCGTCGTAATATTTGTTCAGCAGGCGACGTTGGTCGATGGCTTTGTTCAATGCAACGCGCACGTTCTGGTCGAGCAGTTTTTCATTGCCCGTGCGCATATTCATGTGGATGGCGATGTTGTTGGTTGAGGGTGCGGTAACCAGTTTTGCGTAACGTGAACTGGTCACTCTGTCTTTTTCTGATACCGGAATCGGCATGATGTCGAGTTGGCCGTCATTGTCCAATGCCATTTCAATCGCTACTTTACTGTCGAGTTCAGTGTAGACAGTCACGGTTTCGATTTTGGGGTATTCAGGGTTCCAGTAATTCGGGTTTGCAACCAACACGGCTTTCGGTGTTTGGCGATCGCTTCTATGTAACCTTCTTTCAGCATGTAAGGCCCCAAGCCGTAAGGCCCAGCTTCAGCCAAATTAGGGCAGGTCGCTTTTCCATTCCAACCAAACTTTTCGAGATAGGGTTGGGTGTAGAACTGAATCCAAATGGCGTCGTTTAGAAACTGGCCATATTTTTCTTTCAAATGAAATCTGACGGTGTAGTCATCAACTTTTTCCGCGTAATCAAAAACGGTATCAATTTTGGTGAACAGGAAGGGAGCTTTTTTAAAATATTCCATGTTCAGTAAAACGGCGTCGGCATTAAATGGCGATCCGTCTTGGAATTTCACGCCTCGACGCAGATCGAATTCGTACGTCTTGTCATCGATTTTCCGGTGCGACACGGCCATGTCGTATTCCCAGCCTTTTTCGTTATTCGCAGGCTTTAGGAGTGCGGCATTGATGGAATGGGAAATATAGATATAAGGCAGGCTGGGAATAAAAACTTTTAAATGTGACCCTTCAACGGGTTTAGCGATTGTCCCCATTGGAACGAACAGGAGCAATGACAGCATCATTCGAAAGAATATTTTCACACCCATCATATCGTCTACCTTGGTACTCGTTTGTTTGTTAAAAGTTTGTTTGTTCTGGAGATAACTATCAAAAGTGTAGTTAAGCATTGATGCATTTTTGAGCTCAATGACTCACACATGAAACGAAATGTATGCATAATGTTGATTGATAACAGAAAATAATTTTTGGAAACGTTATGAAATGAATGACATACGTTAATTTCCAAACATCAGTTAGGTTGACTGCGCAAACCTTGTCCACGTGGTGTGTTTTTACCCTCCAGACATTTCGTTCAGCTTCTTTTCATGACTGTTATTGATTGGTTTCAAATCGGCAGGCTTTTATAACGCTGTACAGCTTTGAGAAAGGATTCCTATGCATACTAGCTGCGATAATGCGGTAAATAGGTTTGGGTGCCTGATTTTTGCTCAAATTGCTGATAATGCAGTCAAATCTGTTTGCCGCTAGCTGAATATCAAAGAACTTTTATTACCCCTTTAGGTTCCTTTTACGTTTAGCTCGTTGCTTCGTGATTTAGGGAAGGAGAACACCATGATCAACCGGAAGTTAATGCTTCCTGCGCTTATCAGCGCCGCTCTTGTTGCTGGTTGCGGAAAAGAGCCAGCACCACAAAATAACGCTTTTGTTCCTCTCGTCAGTGCGCAATCTGCTGAGTTGATTGATTATCAACCCATCCAAACTTTTGTCGGACGAACGGAAGCGGTTGAAGATGTGGGTATCGTGCCGCAGGTGTCTGGTTACCTGAAAGCGCGCTATTTCAAAGAAGGGCAATTGGTTCAACAGGGCCAACTCCTTTATAAAATCGACCCAGGCCTTTACGAAGCGAAAGTGGCGAGTGCACAAGCTGCGGTTTCTCAAGCAGAAGCTGGCCTTCATAACGCCAACTTGGACTACGAGCGCGGGCAAGATCTGTTGCCTCGTGGCGGTATCAGCCAATCTGAGTTTGACCGTCTTACCGCTGTGAAACTGCAAGCTGAAGCGGCCGTGAAGTCTGCCGATGCGCAGTTAGCTGCGGCACAGTTGGACTTGTCTCACACCACTATCGTTGCACCTTTTACTGGCCGCATCAGCGAGAGCAATGCGAGCTTGGGTGATTTGGTTTCTCCATCAACCGGTGTACTGACCACGATCGTTAGCCTTGACCCTATGCAAGCATCATTCTCAATGAGTGAAAAACAACGCTTGGAAATGGGCGCAGACATGGTATCTGGCAGCGGCAAAGGTCGCGGTGGCTCGGTAGAAGTCTACCTACGCTTGGGTAAAGGTTACGACTATGACCAAGTAGGTAAGATTGATTACCTCGGTAACCGTATCGACGTGAAAACGGGCACCATTGGCCTTCGTGCTAGCTTCCCGAACCCAGATCACCGCCTGCTGCCAGGTCAGTACGTTGAAGTTATCGTTCAAGACAAGAAGCCGCTTCCGAGCATTATCATTCCGCGCCTGTCAGTGCAGACTGACCTTGAGGGCGATTTTGTGATGGTGCTGAAAGAAGGTAACAAGGTTGAGCGTCGCAACATCATTCTGGGCGAGCAGACTGACAAGGGCATCATTGTTCGTGAAGGTCTTGAAGAAAACGAACAGGTTCTGACGAAGGGCCTGCAGCGTGTGCGCAATGGCATGACTGTTCGCCTGCAAGGTGAAGGGGCGTAACGAAGATGCTGAGTCGTTTCTTTATCCAGCGTCCTAAATTCGCGCTGGTGATTTCGATTATTCTGACACTAGCAGGTGCCATCGCATTGATGAGCCTGCCAGTGGCAGAATATCCACGGATCAGCCCGCCATCAGTAAACGTTTCGGCGATTTACTCAGGTGCGAGTGCTGAAGTCGTTGAGCAAGCGATTGCCGACCCGATAGAAACGTCCGTGAACGGCGTTGAAAACATGATTTACATGTCTTCAAAGAGTGCGAACGATGGTTCGTATAGCCTGAACGTAACATTTGATATCGGTACCGACCCTGACATGGCGCAGGTTAACGTACAAAACCGTGTGGCACAGATTGAATCTAAGCTGCCGCCAGAAGTGCGTCAGGTCGGTGTGACAGTGAAAAAGCGTTCGCCTGACCTGCTGATGGTACTGAACTTCTACTCTCCAGAAGGTAAGTACGATGATCAGTTTCTCGTAAACTACATCAACCTAAACGTTAAAGACCAGCTGGCGCGTGTGAAAGGCATCAGTGAGGTTAACGTTGTGGGTGGTGGTGAGTACGCGATGCGTGTCTGGTTGAACCCAGAAAAAATGGCGAACTTAGGCATCACCACATCGGATGTTCGCACTGTGTTGGCTGAGCAAAACGTTCAGGTCGCAGCGGGTGACATCGGTGCGCCGCCGTTCAACAGTGTTCAGGAAATGACCTTCAAGCTGGTGACACAAGGCCGTCTTGGCTCGGTGGAAGAGTTTGAAAACGTGGTTGTTCGTGCAAACGCTGACGGCACCATGGTTTACCTGAAAGACATCGCAGACATTTCTCTAGGCCGTAAATTCTACTCAGGTAACGGTAAATACCGCGACCGCCCGGCGTCTATCGTGATCCTGAACCTGCAATCTGATGCGAACGCATTGGAAAGTGGCGGTTTGATCATGGAGCGTCTGGAGCAGCTTTCTGAAAGCTTCCCAGAAGGCATGGCGTATGAGGCCAGTTACGACACCACGCTGTTCGTTTCTGAATCTATCAAAGGCGTTGTGAAAACGTTGGTTGAAGCGGTATTGCTGGTTATCGCAGTTACCTACCTGTTCTTGGGTAGCTTCCGTTCAACCCTGATCCCTGTTGTTGCGATCCCTGTGTCCTTGATTGGTACCTTTGCCATCATGTTAGCCGCAGGTTTTACTATCAATACAGTGACCCTGTTTGGTCTGATCCTCGCTATCGGTATCGTGGTGGATGATGCCATCCTCGTTATCGAAAACGTGGACACCAACATGTCCAAGGACCCATCGCTGACGCCGCGCCAAGCAACGCTGATTGCGATGAAAGAGGTAACAGGTCCAATTATTACCTCAACATTGGTTCTGTTGGCGGTATTCCTGCCAGTTGCCATGCTGCCGGGTATTACCGGGATCATGTACCGCCAGTTTGCACTGACTATTTGTATCTCTGTACTTATCTCGTCCATCAACGCATTGACGCTGTCTCCGGCAATGTGTGCGTTGGTATTACGACAAGGTAAAGACAACCACGCTCGCTGGTTTACTGTATTCAACCGTGGGTTGGAGAAAGTCACTGACAAGTACGGTGCGGTTGCAGGTTTCCTCGTACGTAAAACGCTGATCCTCGGTACGCTGTTTGTGGTGGCTGTGGGTGCAGCAGGTTACTTTGCGAAGACCACGTCGACGGGCTTTGTTCCGCAGGAAGATAAAGGCGTGCTGCTGGTAAACATTCAGTTGCCAGATGCAGCCTCGTTGTCACGTACGGAAGAAGTCACACGTAAGCTGACCCAAATCGTGAAAAACGAGCCGGGTGTTGAAGCGGCAACGGTAGCGAATGGCTTTGCCTTCTTGACCGGCGCGGCAGCATCAAACGGTGCGTCGATGTTTATCAAGTTGAAGGATTGGGAAACCCGTCAAGCACTTGAAGGCAAGCACGATGCATTCTCGATCACTAACCGCATTAACGGCGCAGCAGCAATGCAGTTGCCTGAAGCGATAGTGTTTGCGATGGGACCGCCAGCGGTTCCGGGCATGGGTGCGGCATCAGGCTTTGAGTTTGTACTTGAAGATACATTGGGACGTTCGCGCAGTGATTTGGCGATGCTGATGCAGCAAATCATGATGAAGGCGAACGAGCAGCCAGAAATTGGCCGAACCTTCAGTACCTTCCGCGCAAACGTACCGCACTTCTACATCGACGTAGATCGTGAGAAAGCGAAGCAGCTGGGTATTCCTCTGTCAGAAATCTTTACCACGCTTCAGGGTAACCTGGCGGGTATGTACATCAACGATTTCTCGCTGTTTGGTAAGAACTACCGCGTGACCATTCAGGCGGATACCGACTACCGAAACGACTTGGATTCATTAGGTCGCTTCCACGTTCGCTCTACGTCGGGTGAGATGATCCCACTTAGCACCTTGATTGATGTTGAGCAGGTGTTTGAGCCCGATGTTGCATGGCGTTACAACATGTACCGCTCAGCCGTCATTCAGGGCTCTCCAGCGCCGGGCTATTCGTCGGGTGATGCGATTGCTGCGATGGAACGTATCGCCGCTGACATGCTGCCACAAGGCTACCAGTTCGAATGGACAGGTATGGCGTACCAAGAGAAGCAAGCGGGTAACCTTGCTATCTACGCGTTTGCTTTGGCACTGATCTTTATCTACCTGTTCATGGTCGCGCAGTATGAGAGTTGGAGTATTCCTCTGGCTATCATCCTCGTGGTTCCCGTTGCGACACTAGGTTCGTTCCTTGCCCTCGCGATGACGGGCACACCATTGAACCTGTATGCGCAGATTGGTCTGGTACTTCTGATTGCACTTGCCGCGAAGAATGCGATTCTTATCGTTGAATTCGGTAAGTACGAGCGTGAAGAGAAAGAGCTGTCGATCAACGATGCGGCGGTTGAAGGCGGTAAGCTTCGCTTCCGTGCGGTAAACATGACATCTTGGTCATTCATTCTGGGTATCTTGCCTCTTATCTTTGCAAGCGGTGCAGGTCATATCAGTCAGAACTCTCTGGGTATCTCGCTGACAGGTGGTCTGCTGTTTGTACTGTTGGCCGGTACCTTCCTGATCCCTGGCTTCTTCGCGCTTATTCAGCGTCTTCGTGAGAAGCACCACGGTGGCTCAACGAAACTGGTTGAGTTGGATGACTAATTTCAGTCAATGATTGAAAGGGTGCCTCAGGGCACCTTTTTTTGTCTTATTTTCGCTGTAGTCACGGCTTTGAATTGGATTTATTCGCGGATTTCTACCATGTTAGCTTCCATAGCGACTGACCGACATGGAGGCGGAATATGAGCGAATTTATCGTCACGAGCTGGGATTTCTCATCAGGCACGGCAAAACAAATGGATCCCAAGCCTGTGCGGATTGAAAAAGGGCATTGGTTTCATTGCCAACGAGATGGCGACGGCGGCCAAGCGTGGCTCGCGCAAAACCACATTCCGGAAGCTATCATCGATTCACTGCTGGCGGACGACACGCGCCCGCGCTTTGAGCAATTTAGTGATGACTGTTTTCTGATTATTTTGCGCAGTATCAACATGAATGAGGGATCTGACCCCGATGACATGATGAGTTTGCGAATTCTTTGGTTTAACGGCGCGATAATTTCCACCCGTAAGGTGCCTTCCAAAGCCGTGTCTACTTTGCTCGAAAAGCTGCAAAACGGGATTGGACCGAAAGATTTACCTTCTTTGCTGCTCGGTATGTTTAACGGTGTAAATCAGATAATTTCGGACTTTCTTGACCCAGTAGAAGACACCATTGATGACTTAGATGATAACGCGACCATTACCGCGCAAGAGTTGAATCAACTTTATTCGCGGTTGCTGCGTTTGCGACGCTATCTCAAACCTCAGGGCTATGCGTTTGACGACTTGATTAACGCGCGGTTACCTGTGCTGAAACAACAGAAAAACCATGTAAAAAACTGTCTGGACACCATCTCTCGCATCAACGAATCGATTGAGTTTTACATCGACCAAATCAATCTCTATCAAGCCAGTGTGAATCAAAAACAATCGGAAGTGATGAACCGAAACACGTACCTTTTCTCGGTGGTGGCAGGCATTTTCCTGCCCGCGGGTTTCTTTACGGGGCTGCTTGGGGTGAATATTGGCGGGATGCCGGGGATTAATAACCCGTTGGCATTTACTGTGTTTTGTATTGCGCTTTTGGTCGTGGTGGCACTGGAAGTGTTGCTGCTAAAGAGGATGCGGTTTATTTGAGGGTTAGAGGGATACAAACGACACGGCCAGCAGAGGTCATTCATGCTGGCCGATAAAAGTATGGCTTAGTGTTGTGGTAAATCCGGCTTGGGTTTCACTCTCACTAGGCTTTCGATGATAGTGATAGCCAGACCCAGCCAAATCAGACCGAAGCTGACGGTTTTTACGCTATCAAACGCTTCACCGAACACTACGACAGCTAGCAGGAATTGCAGGCTAGGTTCGATGTATTGCATTAGGCCAACCATAGACATCTTTGCGTGCTTGACCGCTTCTGAAAAGAAGAAAAGCGGTAGCAATGTGATAGGTGCTGAACCTATGTATAGCAGCATGGTAGACATGTCGCCCGACATGGCTTGGCTGGTGCCTGTCGCCATTTTGTAAGACAGATACACGGCAGCAAACGGCAGCAGAACCATGGCTTCCACCAAAAGGCTGGAGATAGCATCGTATTTCACGTAACGCTTACACCATCCGTACACCGCAAAGAAGACTGCCATTAGCATCGCCGCAACAGGGACTTCGCCGTATTGCCAGATTTGGTAACTGAGCCCCAAGGCACCAAAAATGACGGCAGCGTATTGACCCAGCGACAACTTTTCTTTGAAGGCAATGACGCCCAACGCGATCACTAAGAGTGGGTTGATGAAAAAGCCCAAGCTTGCATCAAGCACGCGATCATTGGTCATTGCCCATGTAAATGCGGTCCACGAAATACACATGGCGACCGATGCAATTGACGCGAAGATGAACGAACGTTTGTCCGCCACCAATGATTTCCAGTTCGGAGAATGTCCCTTTCTCAGTTGCAAAATCAGGATCAGAAAAGGCACAGACGCAGCAATGCGAAATGCCAGCAGTTCACCCATGGCAGCATCGGGTAAAAATTGGTAATAAAGCGGTAGCGAGCCCCAAAGAACGAAGGCGATCGCCGCCATCACGTTGCCATAACGTGCGGGATTCATCGAGTAATACCTGAGAGAAAAAGGGGTTAAGGATGCGCGATTGTATAGCGAACTAGCCAATTGTAAAGTAATAAACAGACGATTATTAGAAGCTGTCTTTGTATCGGATAAATAACACGTAAAAACAGATGTTTAGGTTTTTATGGTGTAACGATAACTTACTGTGATTAAACAATAATGTTTCAAAATTGAAACCTGTTTTTGGTAACGAAAACTCCCGCTCAACCTAACCTTACAAACCAGCTTTTCAAGAAGAAAACTGCTTTTTAATAGCGTGAACCATTCACGCGAGTTTTGTTTGCCTCTCTGGATAATAAGTGACGTTAAAATGTCATGGAGAATAAGTAGGCTATTTCCATGATCAAACCACAAATCAGGGCCTTAAAGGCTTTGTGAAAAACGCATTGTCTGTGAAAATTGAACGACAATTAGACAGCTTTGAGAATAGGGAAAGAATGAATTGGAATGAAATGCAGCCCCACCTACAGTCACATGATGTGGCGATTATTATCGGGCCGCATCGTTCAGGGAAAACGGAGTTTGTCGTTCAGCAGTACGGTGACAATAGCCCTTGTATTGATGTGAATAAAGCGTCAAAGGCATACAGCGGGGGTAATCCTGCAATTTTGGATGAAGAGTGGGAGGAAATTGCCACCCGTGATTGTCCTTTTATCGCCGTCATTGATGCCCATACATTGCGTAGTGATGACTTGTTCACGCTGGTGGAAATGGCTGTCGAAACAAAGAAAAAGCTCTACATGACCTGCTTCGATATTGAAGCGATTCCTTATAGCGAACTGCTCTCACAAATTTGCGCCGCTAAGTTGTCGCTGGTTAGAATTGAGATGCTTGAGAACAAAGAAATCTACGCGTGGTCTTTGGTGGGCAACAGCTAGGAATACGCAGTTGAAAAGGTCTCAGGCACCTGCCCGAGACCTTTTGGGTTTTATCGGTTTGCTGGTAAAAACGCAATCTCGTCAGACATGGATATCAATGTATCCAAGATGCGTTCGCCGTCAGCACGCAAACCGTTATGTTCGTATTCATTGGTGATCCACGCTTTGCTGTTTGGAATGCCCTTTAGCGTTTCACGCGTGTAATCGAGCTCGACGTACATATCTTCTGCATAGACAGCACAAGCAACTGGAACCTTATTTCCCTTCAAGGTATCCACATTGTAGAGCTGTCCCCAGTCTTGTTTTTCGGCCAATATGTCGGCTGCACCTTTAAGTGGTTTAAGCGTTTCCATCTGATCGAACATCCACGGGTACACCATTTCCCCCGTGAACAGGAACGGGGTCCCTTTGCTGTAATTAAACTCAGTGAATTCAGCATTGCGGATGCGATGTGCTGACCAGTTTGACGCTTCATTCTGGTTGTAGATCGGCTCATGCAAAAAGGCATATATTGGGTTGGTTTGGTAGCTTTGCTCATTCAGCATGGCCAGCAAGAACGCATGACTCAGCGTTTTACCACTCTCTGTTTCTACAAACGCATCTTCCAGCAAGTAATACATCGGTACATTTGCGCCACTTCGACCCAAATTGATGCCGATTTGTTGGAACTGTTCAACGGTAAATCGTTGCCCGTTTGGCAAGAGGACGTTGTTGTTTAGTAGGTAGTCTGCAATGTCTGCACACAGTGTCTGTGCGGCTGGGAATTGCGCAAAAAACGCCGCGTTCTTGTCGAGCACTCGTTGGTACGTTGCACGATACACATCGTCAGCATGACGTGTCAGAGAAGGGACGCCACCGGTAATGAAAACGCGCTCTAGGCCGTGGGGATGGAAAGACAAGTAGGTCAATGCGCAGAAGCCACCGAAGCTTTGTCCCAGTATCGACCACTTATCAATGCCAAGTTGCGTGCGAATCGCTTCGGCGTCATTGACAATATTGTCCGCGCGGAAATGGGCAATGTAGTCGGCTTGCGCTTCTGATGACAGATGTGAAAGCGTCTGTAATGTCAGCGGTGAGCTCAAACCTGTACCGCGTTGATCGAGAAGCAGAACGCGATAATCTTGAAGAGCGCGTTTTAGCCAACCACTAGCAGCGTCAGGCCTTGGGGACGGAAAGCCCGGCCCGCCTTGAAAATAAACCAGCCAAGGGAGGCTGGCGTTGTCTTTTCCAACAGGCACCACTTCTCGTGCAAAAACGGAGATTTTGCGACCATCAGGAGAGTTGTAATCGAGAGGGAGCGAGAAGGTGTGCTGGCGAAAAAGCACACCTTGATTGACAAATTCTTTTTGCATGAATGGCGTCCGTTAAGCGTTGCCGTAAAATCATCCGTCGAATTTACCGTATTTAAGCAGTCGTTGCTTCATTTGACGTTGTAGTTTCTGCAATTATATCTGATTGAACTATCAGCCTACCCAGTGTGTTTTTCAGCATCTCTGAGCATGGTTCATCAAACTTGATGCTAAGCTGGATCCCTTCACCATGTCCACTGACTGTCGCAACGGTTCCATCAAAGAATATCGGATCATCAAACAGCGAATTAATAACAACACGTAACGATTCACCTTGGTCAACGAAGAGATTGGCAGAGGTACGAATAGCACAGCCACCCAAGGAGAAGTCAGCTAACTTTGCTAGCGTGTTTTTGCTGTCAATTTCGATTTGAACAATACGAGAGACGGGATAACGCGCATACTTTCGCATCCGGTGAATGTTCACGACATCAGGGAGGGCGATGGCTAACATCTTCTCAGGTCGATGCATGACGCTCAGGATATGAGATTTAAACGCGAAGATTTCGCCAAATCGCGAAGCATTGAGGCCTTTAATCACAACCTGCAATCCTGATGGATCGTTTAGCAGTTTGCTTAGCTCTGGATCTGGCGGCGTTTCGAGAAGAATGTATTTCTTATCACGGTAACCAATCAGCTTTGAGGCCCCCGTAAAGGCACTAATTCTGTCTTTGTATTTGAGTTCAAATGAAAGGGCAGTGCCGACAGCAACCGTAGGCAGAAAAGCGGCGGGCGCGAGTGTATCAGTGGTATTCATTAAATGCTTTGAATTATCTAACCCATAGAATCAGTCACGCAGAACGCTGGATTGGCTGATTCGCAAATTTAAGATGCTGATATTACTGCGTTATTGTGATTTGGTGGTATTCGCGGCATCAATACATTGAAGCGGCGCACAAATAAGTGGGAGGTTAGTGCCAAACCCATCAGTAATGTACGGCACTACAAGGGCTATTTAGACGCGCTTTTGTCCTTGTAGCAGACGCCTTGTTCACACCTTGAACGTCCAGTGAACACGTAAGATATTGCATAGCGATTCCGGGCAAAAAACAAATAGCAGTGGTCTGCAAACCAGCGGATGACAGGCCATCTTAAGATTCCAATCCACGGTTTCTTGCCAACAAGGCTCCATGCTCTATGTGTTGCATCCAGCCCCAGCAACAAGGTACCTTCGTGTGTGTATCCATGAAGGATTTGGTTGGCTTTGTTCACGTCGATGTCCGGATATCTGTCCGAGAAATCCGGCGCAAGAATATCTTCAAAGCTAAGTGCGCCTTGTTTGTTCAGCTCTCTTAACTTTCCCATTTCCGCAACGCACAATGGGCAGCTTCCGTCGTAAAAAAGTGTGAACTTCATCTCGTGGTTCCTTTGGCATGAAAACAAGTTATCTTACGGCCTTGAATTTCATTTGGATTAACAGCATAACACCTTTGTAACATTGAGCAGAAGGAGAAGGGAAATGGAATTTTATCAAGCGTTTTTAACGCTGACCTTGGTGCATTTGTTGGGAGCGGCTTCGCCAGGTCCTGATTTTGTGATGGTGTCACAACAATCGCTCGTGCATGGGCGTCGCGCAGGCCTTCTCGTTAGCCTAGGTATTGCACTCGGTCTTTCCATTCACATCATCTATTCTTCTGTTGGCCTAGCGACGGTGATCAGCGAGTCGTCGATGGTGTTGAGTATCATGAAATACTTGGCAGCAGCGTATCTGATTTACTTAGGTTGGAAAGGCATTCGCAGTAAAGCGTCTGTGGGTGATAACGACCAAAATACAACAGTGAAACCGCGCTCAGCGATGAAACTTATCAGTATGGGATTTGTGTGCAATGCGCTGAACCCAAAAGCACCGCTCTATTTCCTGTCAGTTTTCACTTTGGTGTTGTCGCCGGAAATGCCAGTCAGTGAACTTGCATTGCTTGGCGCGTGGATGATGTTTATTCAGATGGTGTGGTTTGGCTCTGTGGCCATGATTTTATCCAAGCCTTCGGTTCAGGCGAAGTTCAAGAAAATTGGCCATTGGGTAGATAGAGTTTTAGGTTCAGTGATGTTGGCCTTTGGGATCAAGTTGTTGTTCACCAGTACGACCAAATGACCCTCAGTGTTAACTGAAAAAGCCCCGCTTAAAACGCGGGGCTTTTTGATCAAACAAGGTATTGTCGCAGCGCATTAATAAGGCGCAGTGCCGCGAATTGGGTAGTTGTTATCTGGGTTACGAATCCAGGAAAGGCCATTGACCAGTGTTTCGATATCAGGACGCACGAAAGGATTGTTTGAAATATCCACGACTTGCACCGTACCGTGTTCATTCACCACGAACAGACCAGGCTCTGCGAAGTGATGGTCTGTCTCTTGCTCTGAGCGAGGAATGGAAATCCACAGGCCTAGTGCTTTCATTTGGTCTTCGCTGAGACCGTATACAAACGGGAAAGAGACCTCTAATTTAGTTAGATGCTCTTCGAGTTGTTCGCTGCTGTCACCTGACGCTGCGATGATATCCACACCAATCTCGGCCAGTTTTTCTTTAAAGCCTTCAAGTTGATTGAGATAACGGGTACACATTGGGCAATGCCTCCCACGATAAATGACCACCATCTGCCAAGTGGCACCGTCTCTTGGTTTACCGAGAGTATGCGCTGTGCCATCGAGTGCGTTTAGGGTAATGGCAGGAAATTCGCTTCCTGCAGCCAGTTTATTGGTGTAAGCCATTACTGTTCTCCTAGCTCTGAAATCAGATGGTGCTTAAAGCGCACCAGATCGTTTTCGATATCTGGGTTTTTCATCACGTCGTAGCAAACAAACGTTGGCAACGCCGTCATGTCGAAGAAACGAAAATTCAAGTGCATGGGAAGCCACATGTCATCAACGCTTTTGCCTTGCAGCAAATATTGGCTTTTATCGTCAAACGCTTCCTTTGGTGCGTTGAACGTTAAAGAAAGCATGTATTTCTTACCCGTCAACGTGCCACCTGTGCCGTATTGATCGTCGGTATCACGATGTCGACCGTCGCCACTGCATAGCTGTCCGCCCATACCCGCAGTGTAGACTTCGTCCATGTACTTTTTCATCTTCCAAGATACACCCATCCAGTTGACCGGTGATTGGAGGATGATGACGTCAGCCCACTGGTGTTTTTCAACTTCTTCTTCGACGTTGTAATCGCTGTCGACAGCAGATAAGCGCACGTTCGTTCCCATTTCAGACAGGGTTTCTAACGCTAAATCAACCAATTTACCGTTGAGTCTACCTTCTGAGAAAGGATAAAAATGGTGACCATTTATGATGAGTACGTTCATTTATTGGTGATCCCTCTGGTTGATAATTGCGCAATGACTTTGTTACACTTGGTTACAACTGTCAACCAGTATACTTTTAGTAACCTAGTGCGAAACTATGTCAAATGCAGGACAAACAAAGGAAAGTGGTGCAGCGAAAAGCAGTAAGTCAACGTGCTTGGAGCCTTGTCCCATCGAGCGAGGAATGCGAATCCTTGGTGGGAAATGGAAAGCATCAATCCTTTGGCATCTAAAGGATGAGCCGGTCAGGTTCAATGACCTTTGCCGTCAGTTAGGTGGCGCGAGTAAAAAAATGGTCGACCAACGGCTGAAGGAAATGGAAGAGATCGGCTTGGTGCGTAGAAATGTGTTAAGCACACGCCCCATTGCCGTGAGCTATGAAATTACAGAGTTTGGTCGCTCAGCACTTTGTGTATTGGAAGAATTAAAAGAATGGACAGAGAAGTACGGCGTTTAAATTCGCTAAGGTCTGCCAACATTTAAAGGATCACCATGGCAAACGATAACAAAAAGGTTCTGGTGCTATTTGCACACCCTTCACAGCGGCGATCAGAAGTGAATGCGCCGCTTTTTAACGTTGCAAATCAGGTCGATGGCGTCACGGTTGTCGATCTTTATGCAGAATATCCCACTTACCACATTGATATCGACCGAGAGCAGAAACGCTTGGTTGAGCACGATGTCATCATCTTCCAATTCCCGCTTTACTGGTATTCCACGCCATCCATTTTGAAAGAATGGCAAGACTTGGTGTTGGAATACGGCTTTGCATACGGCTCTAAAGGCAAAGCATTGCACGGTAAGAAATTCATCTGTGCGATCACAGCAGGTGGTAAAGAAGAAGCTTACAAGGCTGATGGTTTTAACCACTTCAAAATTCGAGAGCTGCTTTATCCGCTGGAGCAAATGGCGAACCTAACGGGCATGGATTACCTGGCGCCGTTTGCATTGTTTGGCTCACGGACTGCGGTCGAAGACGGCAAAGTAGCCCGTCATACCGAGTGTTATAAAAAGTTGCTGGAAGCGTTTGTGGCCGACGGTGTGGACACCGATAAACTGGCAAAGCGAGAAAAAGTAACTGCCACCAACGTGCATTCAGTATTTAAGGAAGGTGTGGCATGACAGGGTTATTTCTTCAGGCATTCATCTATCTGATTGCTGCTGTTATTGCTGTGCCGATTGCCAAGCGTCTGGGACTGGGCTCCGTGCTTGGTTACCTGATTGCAGGTGTTGTGATTGGTCCTGTTGTTGGGCTGGTCGGTTCTGAAACCACAACCATTCAACACTTCGCTGAGTTTGGTGTGGTGATGATGCTATTTCTGGTCGGTTTGGAGCTAGAGCCGAAAATGCTTTGGGCGATGCGCAACAAACTGCTGGGATTAGGTGGTCTGCAACTGGGTATCACGGCGGCTGCGGTCATGGGTATCGCGCTCGTCTTGTCACTCCAATGGAGCATTGCACTTGCCATCGGCATGATCTTCGCATTGTCTTCAACTGCGATTGTGTTGCAAACATTCAATGAAAAACGCCTGACCAAAACAGAAGGTGGCCGCAGCGCATTCTCGGTACTCTTGTTCCAAGACATTGCGGTTATTCCCATGTTGGCCTTCATCCCGTTGCTGGCACTACCTGAATTGGTTGAAAAGGCGCAAGCCGCGGCGGCCGGTGCTGCTGAACACCATGAACAATTGAGCTTGGTAGCGGGTTTGCCGGGCTGGGCGTTAGGGCTTGTTATTACGGCAACCATCGCTGGTGTGGTCGTCGGGGGACACTATCTTAGCCGTCCGCTTTTCCGCTTTGTTGCAAGCTCAGGTCTTCGTGAGATATTTACTGCCACGGCGTTGATGCTGGTGATTGGTATTGCCGCGCTCATGAGCCTTGTTGGGCTTTCCCCTGCGCTGGGTACCTTCCTTGCGGGTGTGGTGTTGGCTAACAGTGAGTTCCGTCATGAGCTGGAATCTAACATCGAGCCGTTCAAAGGCTTGTTGCTTGGCTTGTTCTTTATCACCGTGGGTGCAGGGATTAACTTCGGCATTCTGTTCAACGACTTTTTCGTCATCATTGGCCTGACGCTAGGTTTGATGGTGCTGAAAGCCTTGGTGTTGTTGCTGCTTTCGTTCATCTTTCGCATCAAAGGCTCGGCGCGCTGGTTATTTGCGTTGAGTCTGGCTCAAGCCGGTGAGTTTGGTTTTGTGCTGCTTAGCTTCTCAACGCAAAACCACGTGATCCCAACAGAGTTGGCGCAGCTTTTGTCTCTGGTCGTGGCACTTTCGATGTTCCTCACGCCGGGTCTCTTTATCCTATACGATAAAGTGATTTTGCCGCGTTACGAGAAGGCATCGAATGATCGTGAGCCGGATGAAATTGATGAACAAGGCACGGTGATCATCGCCGGTGTTGGTCGCTTTGGTCAGGTCGTAAACCGTCTTCTTACGGCGAATGGTGTGAAAACCGTGGTATTGGACCATGAGGCAACGCAAGTTGAAAACCTCCGTCAGATTAACATTAAGAGTTACTTCGGTGACGCCACACGCCCTGACTTGCTGCATACCGCAGGCATTGAAGAAGCCGCTATCTTGGTGGTGTCGATGGACAACCAAGAAGCCTCTACAGAACTGGTGGAGTACGTAAAACACACTTACCCGCATGTGAAGATTCTGGCGAGAGCATTCGACCGTGGGCATGCCTACATGCTGCGTCATTCCGGTGCGGACTATGTGATTAAAGAAACCTACCGCTCCGCATTGGCGATGGGTGGTGAAGCGCTGCTTTCACTTGGCGTGCATCCATTTGAGGTTGAACAGAAGAAAGCGACGTTTAACCGTATCGAGAAAGAAAGCTCGGAAACGCTCTACGAAACATGGATGGGTGGCGAAGAGTCGCAATCGTATGATGTTCACTATCAGCATCTGTTTATCCAGCTGGAAGAAACCATCAAAGAGGCGATGGATGCTGACCGAATGGACAGACATGCGATGACAGAACGTGAGTGGACACCGCCACCGAAAAACTATCTTGATGATTTTGAAGACGATGCAGACAAAAGCAGTGAACAACCGGGCGAGGAAAAGCCAGCCTGATGCTGTTAGTCCCGTTCACTGATGAAGATGCCCCTTTGTTGTGTGGCTGGATTCAAAGTCCACAGCAAAATGTGCTCTGGGGTGGACCAACATTTGAATTTCCGCTTACGGAATTGCAAGTGAGGACTCACCTAGCTAAACCGGAAGTCAGCGCGTTCTTGTTGTTACATGAGCAAAGGGCAGTGGGATATGTCGAGCTGTATAATGTGTCCCGCCAAGAACGCCGATTGTGTCGCGTGCTGGTCGCGGATGATGACAACCGAGGCAAAGGATGGGGGAAACAGCTTGTATCGCTTGCCCTCGGCGTTGCTAAAGAAGATTGCGATGTCACCACCGTGAGTTTGGCAGTGTTCGAGCAAAACGATGCGGCAATCCGGTGCTATCAGTCATTAGGCTTTGAACGGGATGACGGCCAAACCAAGTCTCGTGTCGTGGAAGGTGAGACTTGGGTATTGCTTCGAATGATAAAGCATTTATCCAGATAGAAAGAGAGACTAAAAAGCCAGACATCATGTCTGGCTTTTTTAATTCAATCAACTTGTTAGTGAGATATTGCTTCACTGATATTGATGGTGAATGTGAATAGCAAAACAGGGAAAATGTGATCTTGGTTCATATTGTTGCATTAAAAATGTGAACTAAAGCAAGATGGAATTGCCTGTCAGAAATTTCTGACTATTCTTCGCCGTGCCACTCTTATCGGCAAACTGTTTGAAAAAACAGGACGCAAAGCCACCGGTCTAAGGGCTCACTTCATTGTTTGAGCTTATGATAGCGGGGCCGCCATTCTCGCCAGAGAATGCCCTCTTTGCGACGTTTGTCCGTGCGTGTGTGATTACAAAACAATAAAACACTCAGGAAGAACAAACATGCTCAAACTAAGAACAACTTTACTGCCCGTTGCGGCAGCACTTTTCAGTGCGGGCGCGATGTCTCACGGTTATGTCAGTGCTGTTGAAGGCGGCGCAGCACCTGGCCGTGCTGCATTGTGTAAGTACACCAATGCTAACGGTGAGAAAAACACTAACTGTGGCCAAGTGCAATGGGAACCACAGAGTGTTGAAGGTCCGGAAGGTTTCCCAGAACTGGGTCCTGAAGACGGCAAAATCGCCAGTGCGGGTTTGATCCAATTTTCTGCGCTGGATGAGCAAACGTCATCGCGTTGGGTAAAAACGCCGATGGCAGCCGGTCCTCAACACTTTGAATGGACGTTCACCGCGCCGCACGTTACGCGCACCTGGAAATACTACATCACACAACAGAACTGGAATCCAAACCAGCCACTGACACGCGCAAGCTTCGATCTGAACCCATTCTGTACTGTTGAAGGCAACATGCAGAAGCCGCCAAAGAACATGCTTCACGCGTGTGATGTACCAACACGTGAAGGCTACCAAGTGATTCTGGCGGTCTGGGATGTGGGTGATACCGCAGCGGCGTTCTACAACGTGATTGACGTTCAGTTCGATGGCGATCTACCTGTGCTACCAACGTGGTCACAAGGCGGTCAAATCAACCCGGGCATGAACCTGAGCGAAGATGATGCAGTCTTTACTCGCGTGTTTGACGCAAACGGCGAACGTCCAGAAATGTCAGTACGCCTAAAGATTGACAGCGAAAAAGCGGGTATCGCAAATAACTGGTCTTACAATCTGGCGACCAAAATCAACGCAAGTTACGACAACATCAAAGCAGGTCAGCGTGCGAATGATGATGCGTTTACCCCGGTATTCGGCGCGAACCCAATTTTTGTAAAAGCGAACAGCGGCGTTTCCCGTGTTGAAGTGGGTTATGACATCGACACAACGGTACCTGAGTACAATGTGGCAGTTGATGGTTTGGCGAACGAATACCAAATCGGCGACAAGGGTGTGACGCTGGATCTCGCTGTAAGCGCATCGGGTGATGTGAACGTCGAGATGACCGTTTACAACCACGCGCAAGATGCATTGGCTTACGAAAAACTGGCTATCGCAGACGGTATGACTGAAGCGGTAGAAATGACGTTGACCAACGCGAAAGCGGGTCACCATATGCTGGTAACGCGTGTGAAAGATGTGGAAGGCAATATGGTTGATCAGCAAATGCTGGACTTCTTCCTTGTTGAAAAAGGCGAGCAGTGTGGCACTGACCCAGATGCAGTTAATCACCCTGCATGGTCTGCAGAAACGACGTACACTGGCGGCGAGAAAGTGAACTTCAATGGTCTGGTGTACGAAGCGAAATACTGGATTCAGGGTGCAACACCAGAAACCAGCGATGCGTGGAAACTGCTGAGCAACATGCCAGTGGCGTGGACATCTGGCAAGGCTTACAACGGCGGCGACCAAGTCATTTTCGAAGGTAACCTGTACGAAGCGAACTGGTGGGTAAACAGCAGCCCAGCGACATCACCAGAAGCGTGGAGCGACAAAGGTCCATTCGTCTGCCAATAATTTAATGCTGAACAAGAAGCACTAAATCGAAAGCCCGAGTCTGCGAAGATTCGGGCTTTTTGTTTACCAGACAATCTCGATAGGTGTGCCGACTGGGATCAGGCTCAGAAACTCATCCATTTCATCATTCGAGATAGCGATGCATCCGTCAGTCCAATCTGCGCCGCGTGATTCGCTAGGGTGGGGGCCATTTCCGTTCTTTTGGCCGTGGATCATGATTTGTCCGCCGGGGCTGACACCTAAGCGTGCCGCGCGCGCAATGTCATTGGTGTTCGGGTAGTTGATGCGAATTGAGCGGTAGAAGCGGGACTGTTCATTGACCAGATCGAGGGTGTAATTGCCTTCTGGTGTGCGTTTATCGCCTTCGCGTAGTTTGTGTCCTTCAGGGTTGGCACCCAGCGCAATACGGTAGTATTTGATGACGCGATTGTTTTCGAGCAAAAACATCAATCGCGCAGATTTATCCACCCGGACGCTGAGCGTGCTCTCTTCGCCGACATCATCTGCATTCGCATGAGTGGTAAAGAGCGCAAGCAGCAAAACAATCAGTCCCTTTTTCATAACATCCCTGAATGGTTTTAATTGTCAGTATTGTTGATAGTCAGCATTTTTCAATCAGACACTGTGCTCATGCAGTAATCCCATGCCCAATCGCTGGCCTGTTGGCTGTTGAGCCGCTCTTCATACACTTTATCTACCACGACAAAGGGCCTCACCGATTTGTAAGGCGCAAACGCTGTGTAGGCATCGACCTTGGCTTCGTTTCTCTGGAACATCTCGCCAGCTCCCAGGGCAACGAGCGATTTCTGCGCGCAAAGCGAAGCCACCTCGATATTGTCCGAGGGAATATCTGCCACTTTGGTTGCGCATTCAGAAAACACATTGGTTGCGTAAGCCCAGCTGCTTTCAAGATCTGACCGATAGATATCGTCGACTAAAGCCGCTTTGATTTCCGCAGAGCTGTCATTGGTGATGGCCGTAAACAGCGATTGTTTGGTGGCACCGCCGCGCTTTTCTTCGGCGATTTGATAAGCCGTATTTGCCAAATCATCACAGTAGGAGAGTTTTACTGCCTGCTTTGCTGTGTAAATGAGAAGAGGTTTTGCGGGATCTGTTTGAATCGTACAAGCTGACATCAGTGCTACAGACAAGGCACCAAAAATGCTACGTGTCGCGTTCATCATACGTCCTTATTGATTAGAAAGCGCTTACGAAATGCGGTGGTCACGCAGTATATCCTTGAGAACCCTAGGCTAAATGTTCTTCAAATGAGACAGAAAAGCACTTTTTTGGCTGAGGCTGTAGAAAGGTTGTTATTTCATGAAGTACAGATTAAAAATCAACCGTAATAAGTAAAATGAACAATATTTGAGCTGGATGTGCTGCCATCTATAGTTTCGTTGTATTCACAAATGTCAGGTTATTTAGGAGATTTATTGATTAAACTAAGGTGAATTGTTTGGCTTTTTGTTTCTTCACTGTATCAAGTAGATAAATTGGTTGGTAACACAAAAATCTCTAATTGCAGGTCGCTATAAGGCTCTTGTATAGTCGAAGCGTCGATGATTTTTACATCATGGATCGCAATTTATATATAAAGGTCGTGTAGAGGACACCTATGATTGATTTTTGGCCATTGATTGGCATTGTGATTATAACGGTAGGGTTAGCGTTAAAACTGAACACTCTACTCGTTATCTTGGTTGCTGGCGTGTCAACTGGCTTAGTCGCCGATATAGCGGTAATGGACATCCTTTCTATTTTAGGTCAATCCTTCACCCAAAACCGCTACATGTCTCTTTTCATCCTTATCCTTCCAATGATTGGTATCCTTGAGCGCTTCGGCCTGCGTCAACGTGCAGAGCAAATGATCGGCTCAATGAAAAAAGCCTCTGTAAGCAAGATTCTGATGACCTATTTGCTGTTGCGTAAAGTCACGAACGGCATGGGTCTGAGTATTGGTGGCCATCCAGCAATGATTCGTCCGTTGATTGCGCCTATGGCGGAAGCAGCGGCAGAGAAAGAGTCACCAAACCTTTCTGACGAAAAACGTCAATCCATTCGCGCATTGTCTGCGGCGAGTGAAAACTTCGGTAACTTCTTCAGTCAGCTACTGTTCATCGGTACCGGTGGTATCTTGCTGATCAAAGGCGTAATGACAGACAACAACTTGGATGTGAAGCTGGAAACCATGGCGTTGTGGGCACTGCCAACAGCCATCGCGTCTTTCGTGGTGTTCGTCATCTTCAGCAAAATCACAGAAGCGCGCCTTCTGAAATCGCAAAGCAATAACGATGCATCAGTGGCTGCAAACGCTGACGCACAAAAAGAAGGGTAAGCACCATGTTGGAATATATCTATCAAACCACGGGTTTGTTGCTGCTTGCTTTCTCTTTCCAAACCTTCTTGGACAAAGAAAACCCGAAACGCCTAGGTACTGGCCTGTTCTGGCTTATTTATGGCGTGACGTTCATCTTTGGCGCAATGATCCCGAACTGGGTGACAGGCTTGATGGTTCTGGCACTAACTGCTCTGGCAGCAGGTGGATTCATGGGTGTGGGCAACTACGGCACCACGAAAGATGAAGAACGTCAAAAGACCGCATCTGTACTGAAAAACAAACTGTTTATCCCTGCGGCTATTGTGCCAGTAGGTACGGTTGCCATCAGCCAGTTTACGTCTCTGGGCGCGCTGGTGGGTTTGGGCTTGGCATCGATCGCTTCGATTATCGTTGCGCTGATGATCACCAAGAGCAAACCAATGCACAGCCTGAGCGAAGGTCGTCGTCTGATTGACTCGATCGGTTGGGCGGCAATTTTGTCGCAATTCCTTGCTGCACTGGGTTACCTGTTCAATCAGGCGGGTGTGGGCGATACCGTTGCACAAATCGTCAAGATGATGATTCCGGAAAACATGTTGCTGATCAACGTGATTGCCTACTGTGCAGGTATGATGATTTTCACTGTGGTCATGGGCAACGCTTTTGCGGCATTTGCTGTAATCACCACAGGTATTGGTATTCCGTTGCTGGTACTGGAGTTTGGCGGTAATGCGGCAATCATCGGTGTTCTGGGTATGCTGTCTGGCTACTGCGGTACCTTGATGACGCCAATGGCGGCAAACTTCAACGTGGTTCCAGCAGCACTGCTTGAACTGAAAAACAAGCACCACGTTATTATGATGCAGGTGATTCCTGGTCTGATCATCCTTGCATTTAACATCTTCGTTATGTACAGCTTTGCATTCTGAGGAAAGCGATGAAAAAAATTCTAATTACTGGTTTTGAACCGTTTGGTGGCGCAGCTATCAACCCAGCTCTGGAAGCGGTGAAAAAGCTAGAAGGTGTGAAACTTGAAGGCGGTGAAATCGTTACCTGTGAAGTGCCGGTAACGCGTTATGAAGCGATTAAAGCGGTAACAGCGGCAATCGAACTACACAAACCAAGCTACGTGATCACTGTTGGTCAGGCAGCTGGTCGTGCATCGATTACCCCTGAGCGCGTGGCGATCAACGTGGATGATTTCCGTATTCCAGACAACGGTGGCAATCAACCAATTGATGAGCCAATCGTAGAAGACGGCCCAGACGCGTACTTCACCACATTGCCAATTAAGGCAATCACCAAAGCACTGCAAGACAGCGGCATTCCATGTCAGGTGTCTAACACTGCAGGTACATTTGTTTGTAACCACGTGTTCTATGGCGTGCAGCACTTCCTACGCGAGACGGATATCGGCCATGGTTTCATCATATCCCTCTGCTGCCAGAGCAAGCTGCGGCTACTGATCAGGCTTCTATGTCACTGGAAACCATCGTTGAAGGTCTGCGTGTCGCAGCACAAGCAACGCTGACAAACAAAAAAGACGCAGTGATTGGTGCGGGTCAAATTTGCTAATACGCAAAATTGATTAGGAAAAGCCGGGCGGTTGCTCGGCTTTTTTGTATCCGTAGCATCTAGACAAAGCTTGAGTATAATCCTGACATCGACTGAAACACACAAAATGTGGCTTGCATATGAACGCTCAACTGCTGACTGCCTATCGCGGTGAAATCTACGGTATCGCCTTCTTTTCTTACTTCGCCAAAAACTACGCCGACAAATCACGCCAAACCTTATGGCAAACCCTGATTGAAGTGGAAACCTTAACGGCAAACCTGCTTGAGCCACACTTACGCACCGCGTTTATCCCTTTCAAAAGAGACGACGTGGAAATGCAGGCAAAGGGTATTGTTGATGCTGAAAAATGGATTGCGATGCCTTGGGATGAACTCACTGAAACCCTCACAGATTGGGTAGAGCCTTACGAAGTGAAATACCGAGAATGGGCGATGGAGTCCGAGAACAACCAAGACGCCTATGCATTGATTGCCGATCATGAAACCGCGATATTTGATTGCTGGAAAGCCTTCAAAGATGGTGAGGATGGCGAGAAATTTCTGCGAATCTTTATCCAACAATATTCTGCCTAAACCTTCTTTCTCAGAATGGAATCTGGCGCACGAACCGTGATGAAAAATCCGTAGGGCGTTGAGTGACCCAAGACTAAAATGGCGGCCTTCAACATAACAGGTTGGCGCGCCTTTCTAGTTTCTGTCGCGGCCAAAGAAAAGGATGAACATGTTTAGACGTAAGCTTGCTGTTTTGGTGGGGTGCCTGTCGTTTGGTGTAAATGCGGCTGGGTACGATTTGGTGACATTGGGAAGTAAAGGTGGCATTCAAGACGGTAATCTCACCGCGTTTATGCTGAAAAGCGACCAAGACGATAACTACGTGATGCTGGATGCAGGTTCTGTTGTTAACGGCTTGATTGTCTCTGATGAAAAGGGGGCGTTTTCTGATATCAAGGTGCCAGAAACCTCGCCCTACACCAAAGTGGGTTACCTACTAAAAGAACGCATCAAAGGTTACTTCATCAGCCATGCTCACTTAGACCACGTAGCAGGAATGATCATCAGTTCGCCAGATGACAGCAACAAGCCAATCTATGCCTTGTCTGCGACCAATGACGACCTGCAAAATAACTACTTCAACTGGTCAGCATGGCCAAACTTTGGCAATGAAGGTAAAGGCTTCAAACTCAGCAAGTACACCTATACCGATTTACCCGAAGCACAATGGCAGCCTGTGGCAGGCACAAGCTTAAACGTCAAAGCCATGCCCCTCTCGCACTCTGGTGGTCTATCGACAGCATTCGTGATGAAAGATACCGATGGCGATATGTTTGCTTACTTTGGTGACACAGGACCGGATGCGGTAGAGAAAAGCGATGCGCTAAAAAAGGTGTGGTCGTCGCTCTCAGAGCATGTCAAAAACGACAAGCTCAAAGGCATCGTCATTGAAGTCTCCTTCCGCAACGAAACCCCAGATAAACAATTGTTCGGTCACCTGACGCCTAAATGGTTGCTCGAAGAACTGAAGACGCTGGAAAGCTTGAGCGGAAAAGGCAGTTTGAAAGGTTTAGATGTTGTCATCAGCCACATCAAATACAGTTTGAAAAAGGGTGAGTCCCCTGAAACCATCATCAAACGCCAGCTTGAAGAAGCCAACACCTTAGGCGTGAATTTCCACTTCCCACAGCAAGGCGACACGCTAAGTTTCGCGCCCTAGGCTGGGGCTACTACAAGTCACAGCTCGTCAAGAGAGCGCAAAGGCAAAGTGCGGAGGCTGAAATACCTGATTATTGATGCCTCCGACCTAAGTAATCCGGCGCACTAAGCACAACAATCAAGTGACTAACAACAACGAGAGAGTGTACGTAGTCTGATTACGATAAAGCACCCTTCTATTTACTCTTCTCATAGCGGAAAAGTGTTAGTTATAAAATAGTCTTTATCTCACTCATATATTTTTTTAATCAAGCTAGTGGTGTTGTGGTTGTTTTTTAAACACTTGAGTGTTTCGACGTATTTTTAAATATTTCATTGGGACTATTCGCTGATACTATTTCAAAAATTTCTTTTTGAATCAATGCAATGTTAAAAATATTAATCTTAGCTGTTACGGTTCTATATCTATTTGTTAGGCAGCGCACTAAAAAGAAAGTGGGTGTCCACAATCATATTCGACGCTTTGCGCTTCTCATTTGGTTAGGCGTAATGTTAGTTATTTTTGCACTTGCCTTTGGTCCAGAGAAATATCTTATCTATGCCGACAGCCTCAATACTACTCAAGTGAAAGGTAACCCCGTCGTCTTTGCGTGGGAACAGTTCAGGCCTTTACCAATAGAAGTATTTGCTAAGCCAGTTTTCCTGAATTCAGATTTCCAACAAGTTTACGATGTGCCAAAACAGCTAGTTGCAGGGCTAGCAGAGCGCTTCCCTTATCAGAGCGGTTTTAGTCCTGTTTACTTTGTGGTTTATCTTTTTTCCATGTTATCGGTTCTAGCGGTATTTTCTCGCCATCACGCGATCACACAGCGTTGGGAAGATGCTAAACGACTTGATACGGTTGGTGGGTATAAACATTTCCTTGATTGGGCTAATGGCAACTTCGTACGACGTTTTTATACTCGTGACGAACAAGCAATGGCTGAAGAATACATGCAAAGTATTCGCCAGCGCGCAGTATTAAAATTAGACACCTACTACAAAGGTTTTCAGCAAGCCGGTGTGAAGCCGCACTTTCTCAGCATTGCTAAAAAGCTATCTAATTCAGGTAAGCGAGCACTGTCTGTGCGTGTTAAATATGATGGGCACAATCAGACTAAGTTTGATATTTCGACGTTTTATACCCAACCATTAGGGCTATATCACAAGGAACCGTTAACGGAATTACCAGAGAAAATTTTGGCAAACATGTTGGTTGATCAAGAGAGAAAGCACCAACTACTTTACGATTACTCGATGCAGTTTCTCAAAGAGTGCCCGTATTACAACCTCGGCACATCTGTTTCCATGCTGCCATACAGCCAGCCTTATCTGACGTTTCTGCCTCCATCACCAGACTACGCAGAAGAATCAATTACAAAGTCAGTAAACGAGGCGATGGCTGAAGGCATTCGAAAATTTGCTGGGCAAGAACTTCTCACTATTTCCAGCAGCGCAACAGATGCAGTGTTGGAAATGGATTTTAACTGTTTTGTTCTATCGCCTTTTCACACCATGAGCCCTCCTTATGGTTGGAAACGGACTGCTGGAATGGGTGCTGGTGCTGGCTATAAACCATGCATAATTGCAGGAGAGGAGAAGGATGGCGGAGCCGTGACGACATATTCTCTAGGTATGCTAATTATTTGTCGTTTGGTCATTGATGGTGAGACAGTTGACGAGTTCAAACACGTAGCCTTTCCCGACAGGGACTATATATCTACAACAAGCTTTCCCGGCAGAGAAATCCCGAGCAAAGATGCGGTAGAAAAGAATTTGTTTGATGCCAATGGACAATCTTGTATTAACAGTTGGTTTGCGCAAATGATGGGGATTTCGGCAGATACCATTAACAAATCAAGGCTAAAAATAGACAAGAAGACATTTGCATCTATCCACGCAGCAGAAGGGGCGTTGAATCAAATCAACGAACAAATCGAGACGGCCTTGAGAGATGAAGGTTTGTCTGAACTGTTGAACAAGTCGTCCGAAGAGCTATATCGCCTCAATCAAGGCATCATCGATAGTTATATTCACTCAATGGTTGAATCCGCTGGCCAGCAGGAAGTGCTCGCACATCTTTTGGAAAACTATGCTGATCTCATCCCAGTACCAGATATTCTCGGAGATGTTATAGCAACTGCGGTAGAAGCTACGGTGGAGTTAAATAATGCGTAAGTGGGTTCTCTTTACTCTATGTGTGATGGTGACAAACCAAGTATCTGCTTCAGCGCTCAATGACATTAAAGATAGTGCGAAAGAATCAGTATTTGCCGAAGCGGCTGCATGGTTAGCAGCAGTTCCGGGTGTCGATTTATTGGAAAGAAAGATTGAAGCGAATAAATATCGAATTGTGTCCGCTACGCCAGCAGCAGGCACACTGAAGATAGATTCGGATACCAAAGCACAATTCCGTATTTACTTTGGTAACACTAGGTTAGGGCTGTCGGTATTTGACAATGCTACCTTGCCCGCTATTAGCTATCGTCTAGTAGCCGAGCAGGATACGCATCGTGAACTGAATCCTCGCGTAGAGCGCAAAATCGAGGTTCGTAAAGGCTTGCAGGTCGAAGAAAATGTCACATTCTGGCCGAGAAACGAAAAAACCTTCCCTCTGGAAATAAAGACGTATCCCGAGGCAAAACGAATTAGGATTATGAATATTGTGGACCGCTACGAGCCGGGGATGATGCTCAAAAAGGGACGTTACGATATTGAAGTTTTGTTCTGGAATGAAAAGTCGCCACGACGGTTAACGTTCACACTCAATGATGACCAGCAAACGTTATCGGTATATCAGTAGTAATCAAGCAAATCGTTAGAACGTAACTTGCTCACCTCAAACTAAAATGTCCTGCAAAAGCGGGACATTTTTAAATGCGTACTCTTCATCCTCGTCAATCTCATGGTGTAAATGATATTCCAAACCCTCAACTCAGAAGTGACGAGAATTCACTTCTGGTTATATCACTTAGCCGTTAAAGTTCGTCCTGTAGGATCAACGAGGGGCGAGCTAACCAACATCAATTAGCCCCGATAATGCATGGCTTAGATAAAATGACCGAATTCGAAAAAATGATGGCGGGTGAAGACTTTGACGGTGGCGATCAGAGTGTTGATGCTGTCCGTAACAACGCTGCGACTTTGCTACAAACCTTGAATCAAACCATTGATGGAAAAAAGCGTAGCGAATTACTCAGCCAACTGATGGGTGAGATTCCTTCATCTTCTATCATCCGTTCGCCGTTCTACTGTGAGTTTGGTAAGACGATCTCTATTGGCGAAGGGACTTTCATCAACATGAACGTGACGATGCTTGATGGCGCAAAAATCAATATCGGCAAGAATGTGCTGATTGGCCCGAATACCCAGTTTTACACGGCGAGCCATTCACTGAACTATCTGGAGCGTCGTCAATGGGAAACGTATTGCAAACCAATCACGGTTGAAGATGACGTATGGATTGGTGGCAACGTGGTGATTAACCAAGGCGTCACGATCGGTGCGCGTTCAGTGATCGCGGCTAACTCTGTTGTAAACTCGGATGTCCCACCCGATAGCCTTTACGGTGGCACACCGGCGAAGTTGATTCGTCATATCGACGAAAACCACTAAAACAGCGTGTTATCGCAATCAGAAAACCACTGCTACGTGCAGTGGTTTTTGCGTTTAAGGCCTAGTAAACCGTTAGTGGAGAACGGGCATCGCCCAGCATTAACGCTCTTCTGGCTTGATATGCTTTGCCGTTGCGGCAAATGCTCTCAATTCTTCTATTGAATACTTTGTGTGTACACGTTCGGTGGACGGCGGTTGATGCCCAATGCTAAGTCCCGGGCGACGCGCGGTTTTGGGTCGAATGGGACGTGGCATAAATCCCCCGCCACAGTTTGGGCAGACGTTTTCGAGAACATCATCCACACACGGTTTGCAGAAAGTGCACTCATAGGTACAAATCATGGCTTCGGTGGAATCTGGCGGTAAGTCCTTATCGCAGCATTCGCAGTTGGGTCTGATTTCCAGCATTTCTACTTTCCTTGTCGTCGCTAAATCTTGTCATTCATCCTTTTATAACACGCGTTTATCGTTACACACTTTTCATTTCTATTCATCTTTTTGACTATATGGCTGCGTAAGTCGCCCCTCCTACCAAAGACCCGTTGTTTTCATTCCGTTTCTGAATTCTGCGAGTTTCTTCTGCTGGTTAGCATGTGTTGACGCTAACACGAGCAGCTCGCCACTCAGTATCAGAGCTGCTTTTAGCCCAAGCAGGAGTGCAATGCAGTATGAATAAATATACAAAAGGAATATTGTCGCTGACGGCAATGCTTGCCGCGTCGAGCGGACAAGCAGCCGTAACTTTATACGATGATGGCGACAGCACAGTGTCGACCGATTTGTTGATTAACGTGTTTTACACCCATTCAAGCAATGATCGATTGAAAGATGCCAATGACCCAAACAGTGGGTTAGAAAGCCGCGATCAATCGCGTGTTCGCATCGGGTTTTTACCCAACTACATTGGGTTTAACTTCAACACGGATGCAAATGGTTTAAAAATAGGTGCGCGCTCATCGTTTTGGGTCACGCTGAATGACACCGACATCAACCGCGGTGCGGAAGGTCTAGGCACCCGTTCAGGCATTGATGTTCGCCAGTTCTACGCAACCATTGATGCGGACTGGGGACAAATCTTGCTCGGTAAAGACTTTGGCTTGTTTTCTCGCAGTAACATCCTTACCGACGAGTTGTTGTTGGGGCACGGACAAACCAGCGATTTTTACGGCTTGATTGATGGCGGTAACGTCTCGTTCGGCAATATTGGCGCGGGATATACCTACCCGTTTCCGAAAGCTCAAATCACTTATCGAACGCCAGACTTATCGGGCTTTCAGGTTGCCGTTGGGGTGATGGACCCGAACAAGAAAAGCAAAACCAGCTCTGAAGATAACCCTCGATTCGAAAGTGAAATCTCATACACCAATCAATTTGATGACATCGGATTGAAAGCCTATCTCAACGGTGTCAAGCAAAGTTCTAAAGACAGTGCGGGCGAAACCAGCTCCAACGGTTTAGGTGGCGGTGTGCGTGTTGATGTGGCGGGTTTTGCGTTTAACGCATCTGGGTTTGAGAGCAAAGGGCTTGGCGATGTAGCCGGGCTAGATCAAATCATCACGTCTGAAAACACCAAAACGAAAGGGTACTTGCTGCAAGGTTCTTACAGCTTTGGGCAAGAGCGCTTCGTGCTTTCCTACGGTAACTCAAAAGTGAAGACATCTGGTGTGCAGACGTTGGAATACGATAACGCTGCGTTTGCCTGGTTCCACACAGTGAATGACCACTTAACCTTGGTTGGCGAATACAACCGCACTGAGGTGAATGAAGGTCGCACTGAGAAAAATGACACCATAGCCTTAGGGGTAGTCGTCACTTTCTAATCATGTTCATTTAATCTTTCTAGTCCCTTAACCACGCCTGTGGTTTAACACAAGCCTTATGTTTTTAGTGAGTGGGCATAAGCATGTGTTAAAAGCGCTAAGGCTGCCCTTAGCGCTTCTTTTTTGGGTTAGTAGAACTCACAGGTGTTACTGCTGTAGTTGGTGTAGCGGAGTCCGCCACTGCCGTTACAGAAGGTTTCGTTCAGGGTGATCTGACAAGACAACACACCTTGAGCATTAACGGAAATGCTGCCGTTAATCGTGGTGTTGATACGTGTACCTGACGTACCACCGTTGCTACAGACAGACGAGTTATTGGTACCACTTCCTCGGTACGACATGGTGCGAAGATCGCCCACTTCTGTCACCCCAATTTGGGTGTTCCAATCATTTTGCGACCCGCTACCATAGCTGTTGGTTGACCACGAAACGCGTTTTGAAATGCTTTGCGCGCTGATTGAAGGGCCACCGAGTCGGCCATTGTTACAATCCACAAAGACATACGCGCCATTGGTTCTGACTTGCACGCGTTGGTTAGTGCCACAGATGTTTGGATCCATTGGCTCGTCATCATCTTCAATGGTAAGCGTGCCGGATTCCAAATCGCTTTTGTCATCTTTAAACCACGCAGACAAGGTTGCTGACTCTGTGCTTTCCTCTGTGGTGTCTTCAATGGTTTGTACTTCAACCGTCAGGCTGAGAATACCCGCAGGCACTGAAACCTTAGTGCCGCTTTCACTGAGTGATGCGGTGGTTTCTGTGTTGTCATTGAAGATGATTTTCACGGTGCGGTTGTAGTCAGATCCGCTTGTCGCTGTGCCGTTGATAAGCGCGAGCGTAAGGTCTCGCTCCACTTTGTTTTGGCTATCGAAGGTCACGGTGAGTTTGCCAACTTCGCCCTCTGTGACAGTGTCATTGATACGCCTTGGACGATGACTTTATCACTCGGGAATTCGGTCGGGTCGTAACAGGTGTGCGTTTCTTGCGTGTTGGTAGAAAGGGCATTTACGCGGGAAGGGAAAAGCCCTGCTTGCACAATTTCACCAGTTTCAACATTCAAGCGCCACAGCCAGGTACTGTTCACGTTACTGGTGACGTTCTGGTTCTTCGCTGCTACGAGAACTTGTCCGTTTTGGTCGAGAGTCGCGGAGGTGACAAAATCGATATTGTGAAAGGCTTTGAGCGTCACGCCGCCAGTGTTCTTGTTGAGTGCGAAGGTGCGGTTATTCGTGATGTAAAGCAGCTCGCCATCAAGGTAGAGAAAATCACCCCAAGAGCTAAACCCGCTAAAGCGCGTGTCATTATCAAACTCAGAGAGTTGGGTGACGGAGCCGTCAGCCGGGTCGATGGAGAAAATATCAATTTGGCCAGATGCCACCAAGGTCTGTGATGACGGGTCGTAAGCCATGCGGTAGGTAAGCGGGATATTCCCCACTACTGTGTGCTGCTTTGTGTCGTGGTCATAGTAAGCCAACTGGCTGGGTGTCGATGTCGCAAGGTGTAGCGAGAGGCTTTTGAATTCGTCTGCCGATACCACAGACTCGACACCTTGAACGTGGTAAGACGTGGGCGCGATGACGTTGGCATAATACGTTCGGTTTCTGTCTGGATCATAAGCCATCGCGGCGCTGCTGAATAACGCTCGAGATTCTAGCAGAGCGCGAGAACCGGGATTTGCATAGCCGGTCAATCTGTCTGATTCTTGAATATCGAGAAGAAGACCCACTTCACCTCGACCACCATTAATGGAATACACATTGCCGAAACAGTTTGCATAAGCACTGGCTGAAGACAGGGATGCCAGCGCGATGAGAGAAGCAATAGCTTTGACGTTCGTTCGCATGAGGAGACTCCTACTAAATTAACCCTACACCTTGAAAGGTTTTAGGGTTTTCAATGCGTTACAGCATCGAGGAGTATCCTTTGATTTTGTCTCATGTAGGCGTCCCAAAATTAAGAGACTATGTAAATTAGGCTTTACTAATGTCTTACATTCTAACTTACTTATAAACATCTTGTTTCATACAGGCGTTTCAATAACACCTCAGCCACATTCCCGCTAACAACCTTCATTTGATCAAAATCATGATTCTTTCCAAAGGGAGAATTTCTACCATTTTTGGGTGATTTTGTACCTTTTGACCACTTTATTAATAAAGGAAATTGAGCACGAATTAGCAGTGTGGATTTCCCGATGATCAGCAACAAATGGTTAGAACTTTACCAATACATTCAACAGCACATTGAATCGCTCCCTCAAGAAAGCGAGGTTGTGGAACTGCTGAATGACAGGTTTATGTTCCTCAGTGCGCAGTTCGTGACCAACGAAACGGCAAAGAACAAAAGTCAGCATGACTGGCTAGAGCACGAAGCATTCACCTTGGTGATGAGCGACGTGTTGCAAGACCTGCCATTGATGAAATCTCAACTCACGTTTTTGTTTGAAACCCTGATGGCCGCGCAACTTTGCCAGTTGGCGATGGTGTCGATCAATGCCTACAAAATGTTGCTTAGCGAAGATGATTTTAAGTGCAAATGCGGCTTGGTCTACCAACAGTTGGGCGACTACGACATGGCGAAGTCCAGCTTAGAAGAGTCACTGGCGTTGAACGCTGAAAACCCGATGACGCTTTGCCACCTTGGTTTCAACTTCCTGTTTCAAGGCCACACAGAAGAAGCGATCCAGTGCTTTGAGCAAAGCACAGATATCGCGCCTGACTTTGTTGGTGGCTACCAAAATCTAGCAGGCGTTCATTATCAAAATGGCGATTTTGAATTAGCTGCAAAAAATGCCGAGCTTGCTTACAGCAAGGACACGTCGTTGGTTTCGACCTACATCACTGCCGTGAGTAGCTACCTCGCACTCGGTGAGAAAGACAAAGCGGACCAATGGATCAACAACGCGTTTGAAAACAATGTGTCGTCGATGGAACTGGTGCGTTTGGCAGGCATTGCCGCTCACCAAAACGGTCGATTGGAAGAAGCACTGGAAGCGTTGAATCACTATCTGGAGCACAACCCAGAAAGCTTCGACGTGTTGAATATCCGTGCGCATGTGAAAGCCGAACTGAAACTCTACGTCGAGCTTGAAGCTGACATTAACCAACTGCGTGTGTTTGAACCTAACGACGAATGGTCGTTAGAACAGCTTTTCCTTTGCTACTTCCACACAGAACGCTGGAACGAAGCACAGGCCGTCATGGTGCAGCTAAACCGCTTGGCACCACGCTACAAGATTACCTACCGCGATGAACTCAACACGATCAAGAAAAAGCTGAGCATCGACGTTCTCGAATTATCATAACTATCTGGAGCAAATGTGAATACGCAAAATCATACAGGCGTTAAGAGCAATTCACGCCGTGATTTTCTGAAGCTGGGTGGCGTTGCCGCAGCAACCGTAACGGTTGGCGCAGCAGCGGGTGCAGGCTTCGTTCTGGGTCGTGATCCTGACGCAAACGTGGGCTGGGGCCGCACTGAATCTGGTCACGACATGTTCTTCAACCGTGAACCTTTCCGTGTAGACGTGGCACCAACCATGGAAGTGGCAGGGCCGCTCATTCGTCCTGAGTGGAGTGATTTCCTGTTCCACCGTACCCGTGTTCTGGCTGCTGAAATGAAAAACGGTTGGATTCCAACCAAAGACTGGCGTGACATTCCTAACGAACGCGTGCGTGAGTACTACTCGCGTTACCCAGAGCGTTGGGCAGACATGTACCAATCGTTTGAAGAAAAAGCCGAGCACGCAGCTAACTTTGAAAAACACCGTTCTCGCTTCGCTATCGGCTGGGCTTACTCTGCTGCGTACATGCGCGGCGTGTACAGCGACTTCCCGCCAAAACCACAAGGTCATCCAGATGTGGTTGACTTCCAGTGGGTAAAACGCGCGAAACAAGAATTCAAATCGCCTAAGCACGCGTCAGAATTGATCAAAAAAATGGCGTTCAAGTTCGGTATGAGCATCGTTGGTATCACCAAGATGGATCCGAACTTCGTGTTCAAGAACACCATGCGTGGCATGCCAGATTGGGATGAAAGCATTCCTAAACACTGGAAGAACGTGATCATCTTCGGCACCCCAATGAACTGGGATCCGATGTACGCCGCGATCGGCTACTCAACCTCTTACGACGGCTACTTCCGCGCGAAAAACGCATCGGGTCTGATGGCTGCATTCTTGGGTGAGTTGGGTTATGCAGCACGCCCACAATGGCCGGGTTCAGACTACGAAATCGTGGTTCCACCTTTGGCCATTCAAGCGGGTATGGGTGAAGCGGCACGTAACGGTATTTTGCTGACGCCTGAGCTGGGCCCAAACATCCGTCTAGCGGCAGTTATCACCGAGCTGGATTTGGAAGCAGACAAGCCAATCGACACCAAGGTTAAGCACTTCTGTGAAGAATGTAAGATCTGTGCAGACTCTTGCCCAAGTGAATCAATCAGTAAAGCCGACAAGCCTGATGCTGTGGTTCGTGGTTACCGTAAGTTCGATTTCAACCAAGACAGTTGCTGGACCATGTGGCGTCAAGGCCCAACGGAAACCGCAATGGGCTGTCGCGTGTGTATCGCCGTGTGTCCTTACACCCGTAAGAACAACTGGATCCACGCATTGGTGAAAGAAGCCGACCCGCGTGACCCAACAGGCATGACGCGTAAGACACTGCTCGCGATGCAGCACAACTTCTTCTACTACCCAGAAGCAGAAGCGTACCACGGTGACTGGAATGGCGGTCGCTTCGCTGGCTACCACCAACCACCAGAGTGGATGCGTAGCGAGAACTACATGAAGGTCGAGAAGACTTGGGAATACGACGGTAACTGGGAGGGCTTCTAATGTTTCCACAATCAACGGTATTAGATCCGCTATTTTGGATGGCGTTTGGTGCACTTCAAGTTCTGGTGTTCGCAGGTGCTAACCAATGGGCGAAGCAGTTCAACCTTGGGATGAACTGGTGGAAGTGGGGCATGGTTGGCGGCTGGTGGGCATCGTTTGTTCTGACCGTCGCTGGCGCATTCACGCTGCTGGGTGAGAACGAAGGTCTTGCTGGCTGGTACTTCCTCGGTTTCGTAGGTACGGCACTTATCATTGCAGGTGCAGTGATCTTGCGTGTGCTGGTGGCCCTGAAGCCAAAAACGCTGTAATGGCGTGACGGTTTAACCTCGAAAGGAACAGATCTCAGGTGTATTCGAAGGAATCGATCGCCTGAGATCTGAAGAGATCATGACGAATAAGAAACCCGCTAATCGAAATAAGAACCTTGAGAAGATATTGAGCGTCGCTTCCGTGATTGTTCTGATCTTGGCTTGGTTTCTGGGTGGATTGCGCACCAATAATTCGCAAACACAATTCTTTGAAAGTATTACTGGCTCAGGTGAACAAATTGTTCAGGTGAGCCCACAGCTCTACAAAATCGTTCCAAACGGTGACAATGCAGAACAGGCAGAGGCACTGAAATGGGTGAGCTTTGGTTCTGGCATCGGTTACGGTGGTTCGCTGACTGTTGGTGGTGTGTTTATGCCAAGCGGTGAGGTACAAACCATCTCGCTGCTGTCGTCAAAAGAGACATCGTCATACTTTGAAAAAGTGGTTGATGAAAAGCTGCCTGAAGCCTTGCTGGAGCAAAACATCCGCAAAGCCTTGTATGTCGATGGTGTGTCTGGAGCGACGTTAACGTCTGAAGCCTACAGCTCGGCATTGGACCAAGCAGCGGATCCAGTGCGCCAACAACTGTTCAACTTCCAATTGACAGAAAAAGCGTCTCTGCTGGCGTATTTGAAATGGCTAGATGCCGCTGCGCTCTTGTTCTTCGCGGCTGCGGTTTGGATTAACCAAACCCGTTCTCCGCACAAAGCAAAATTGAATGCAGCCTTGCTTGCGGGTTCCACGTTGGTATTCGGTTTCCATGCTGCGGCCTTGTATTCCGCTTCCACCATGGGTGGCCTGATCTTCGGTTCTTGGCTGACAGGTGTGGCGAACTACACGCCGTTTATCCTGCTGGTGCTGAGTATTGGTTACATCCTGTACTACAACCGCAATGTGTACTGCCAAAGCTTGTGTCCGTTCGGCGCGGTTCAACAATGTTTGGCGAAAGTGGGTAAGGCAAAAGCCTCTCCGGTGCGTCACACCTTCTTCGTGTGGATGCCACGTGTTTTGCTGTTGGCAACGTTATGCCTTGGCGCGTATTTCCGTAACCCAGCCGGGTTTGTTTACGAGCCCTTTGGTATTGCTTTCGGCATGATTGGCGGCATGTACCTGTTTGTACTGACCGTGATGATTTTGCTGACGTCCTTGGTGGTGCGTCGCCCTTGGTGTCAGAGCTTGTGTCCAATCAACGCGATGACAGATTTCATTGTGTTCAACAAGAACTGGTTCAAGCAAACACAAAGCAAAGCGAAGAAGAAAAATCGCCAACCGCGTGCGCGTAAGGAAGGAGCAGAATGAGACAGAAACTTTCTTTGGTTTTCTTTTGCGCCGCGACCGTGCTGATTTTGCTTCAATTGATGTCCAACGTCATAGAACTGTCTGAAGAGCAAAGCGAAAATCGCTTGATTCATACCGTCAGTCGTCACATTGATGTGGTGCCTGTAGAAGTGGTCGAAAAGCCGAAAGTGGACTTCAAGCAAATGGCGCAGGACATGCAGGAAGAGAAGTACTGAGGCTCGTTCATACCGAATGACCACAGCGCAACAATAAGAATAATATTTCGGCGTTTAGGGCATCCCTAAACGCCTTTTGAGCGTTACATGGTAGAGAAAAACATTCCCGTCGAGCGTATGCGCTCGGAAATGGCCTTGGTCAATCCCAACTGCTTTCGTATTTCAGAACTGTATGCCTCTCGCGGTGTGCATGACGTATCACGCCCGCATCGATTGAATTTCAGTGCCTTTGTTTATGTGACAGAAGGGGAGGGAGTACATTACGTTGACCACCAGATGTATGTCCTCAAACCCGGCACGCTAATCACCATAGGCAGGAATCAAATCCACGGGTTCGCGCAAGAGCGGACGGTAGATGGCTTCGTTATTCCGTTTAATTGCTCGTACCTCTCGAATGGCCCAGACGATCCTCACGTCGATCTCATGCTTGATGCCATCACACAGGTTAATCGTATCCCCAATGTTGGCGAAGAAGTGGGGGGCCTTATCAAGCTGCTTGCGGAAGAATTTGCGTCGACCTCAGAGTTGAAAGCTGAAATCATCCGAAGCTTACTGCGCGCCTTATTACTCAAGTGTGTTGTCCCAGAATATGTGGCGATGCAAAGCATGCCCGTTTCGACCAATGCCAACGCGGATTTCATACGCCTGAAGCAATACATTGAAGCGAACTTTGCGGAGCGACCTTCCACAACAGACATTGCTCTCGCACTGGGTAAAAGCGTCAAACAACTGGATAAACTCGCCCGCTCAAACACAGGCGACAGCGTCAAAGATTTGGTGGATGACCGCGTGCTGGTGGAGGTAAAGCGGCTGCTCGCTTTCAGTCAGTATTCGATTGCAGATATTGCGGCAAAACTCGGCTTCAACGAAGCCACCAACATGACCAAGTTCTTTAAACGACACACGGAAATCAGCCCGAAAGATTTCAGGCAGTTGTGCCGTATGGGATTGTGTAATCGATAGGTGTCGAGCCGAACTGGCGCATCCCAATGCGAGAGTGCGCTACTCCCCAATACATTGGTCAATGATCAGCTCTCGCAGCCAGCGATGACCGGAGTCTGATTCAAATTGCTTGTGCCAAAGCAGAAATAATGCGCCGGGTTTGTGTTCAACAGGGACGGGTTTGACAATCAAGCTACCATCTAACGTGTACTCACGGATGGGCTCGTAAGGGTAATACATGATGAGATCGGTCTGCTTACACAATTGAATGGCACTGGTGATGCTGGATACATTGACGGCATTGTCGATACGCAGCCCCTGTGATGCCAATACTTCCTGAACCACCCATTCTTTTACCCCGCCAGTTGTCACGTGTATTTGTCGGTACTTTAAAAAGGTATCGAGTCCCCATTCCTCATCAAGTGCTGGGTGACCGCGGCGTAGCAAGCAGACGGATTGATCACTTCTTAACTCAATGTAACTCAGTTCCTCGGGGATAGTGTCAACATAGAGTTTGGAACGTTCATCCCATTCAAAGACGCCAAGGCCGAAGTCGATCTCTCTTTTCAGCAAGCGCTGAAAACTGAGTTCACTCCAGCTCTCGCTGTTGATGGTAATCAAAGGTGCTTCGCTTAATGCCGTTGGCATAAATTTGGGGTAGAGCACAGAGTACGCGGTATCGACCAAATCTATATTGAAAATGCGTTGGCTACTTTGGGCATCAAACGTATCGGGCAGTGTAAGCATTTCGATTTGTTGCAATGCGTTGCGCAGTCTCGGTGCCAGTGATAGGGCTTTCGGTGTAGGATTCAGCCCTTTCGACGTGCGTTCAAACAGAGGGTCATCGAACAATTGGCGTAAACGTGTCAGTTGCTTACTCACGGCAGATTGCGTCAAATGCAGTCTGGTTGCTGCTTTACTCACGCTCGATTCTTCAAGCAAGACATGAAGGCATAACAGCAAGTGAATGTCGCTTTTTAGCAGGCGGTTTACGTCAATCATTCCTATTCCTATGATTCATACTGCTGAAGGGGCGTGGTGAATCTGAATCATATCGCTATTTTGAAAGGACTCAATCTTTTAATTAATCTGATCATTTTTTTGCATTCACCTGTCATTTTAATCTTGAAAAACGCCTACACTCCGCCACGTTCGGGGGCGATTCCCTCGTGAAGACTTGATTGAGATTGAAGTAAATGACGAAAAAAACGCTGTTGTCTGTTATTTGCGTTTTAACTGGCCTGATGGGCGTTTCTTCTGCGGCACACGCAGATGACAAATTCACATTGGGAAGAACAATTCTGCTTGAAAATGCCAATCATGGCGCTGAAATTCCATTGCTGGTTTGTCGCCGCACCGACGCGATTCAGGTAGAAGCGAGAAAAGATCTACACCTTCGTAAAGTGGTGGTGACGTTCAATAACGGTGACACCAAAACTATCCGTTTTCATCGTAACGTGAAAGAAGACAGAACAACGGATTGGCGCAAGTTTGCGTACAAACGTTGTGTGAAGAAGTTGGAAGTCTTTGGTGAGTCGAAAAACTCGTCGGCGGGTGTGCGCGTTTACGGCCGCAGTTAATTGCCCTTGCGAGCAATCGAATAACCAATAAAAAGAACCCCTGCGACGTTGCAGGGGTTCTTTTTTATTTCACTTACGCTTTTTGCGCAGGCTGTTGAGACCACTGGCGGATTTTCTTCACTTCGTCGTCATCAATGCTCAGAGACTTCAGAAAATCTTCGTGGCCTTGTGGCTCCATCTTTTCAAATTGAATGTGCCAGTTGTGCATGTCCTGCTCAGAGAAACCTGCAGCTTCCATAATTGCTACCCAGCGATCTTTATTAACCATTTCTTGCTCCGATTGAATGTTCTGTTCCAGTAGCAACACAATCGCCTTTTGCTGTTGTCGAAGCTTCTTAATCTCCAACTCCAACGCATTGAACTGCTCTTTAAGAACAACCTCCTGCGTGATTGTGTCGTTGTGTTCCAACAAGCTGGCAATCTCGCTAACAGGCAAACCATAAGCACGATAAGCGACGATAGTTTCTAAGCGCTTTATTTCGTTATCGCCATACCATCGGTAGCCGTTATCAGAACGGTTGGTAGGGGTGATCAATCCCGCCCGTTCGTAATACAACACCGTGGTTCGGGAAATCCCGGTTTTTCGAGCCAGTTGAGTGACAGATAGCATGATGAACCTTGTTTGTCGTTGGAACAGGTCGGAGTATCAACCCGACACTTGTAGACGGGTCAACAACAAAATTATACCTGATGATTCTGAAGGCGTTGAATAGACCGAAATCTATCTAAGGTTGAATGAAACGTATCAATATGACGCTGAAAATAAAGCCAAAATACCCCGCCTAGAAATACAAGACGTAACAAGGATTGTTATGAAACCCTACAAAGATATTTTGTTCCTCGCGATTCCCATCGCCCTTCATAGTGTGTTGTTTGCCAGCCTCGGCTTTATAGACACCTTTATGCTTTCAGTGCTAGGCGGTGATACCGTCGCCGCAGCGGGCATTGGCTCCCGCATACTTTGGTTCGTGTCCAACATCATGTTTGGTATTGCAGGCGCAACCACCATTTTCTGCGCTCAACATTGGGGCGCGAAAGACAATAAAAGCCTGAGTGTTTCTTTGCACATTGGCATGCTCCACGCGATTGTGGCGTCGGTGGTATTGGTAATCTGCGTGCTGGTTTTCAAAGAGCAAATCGCGTCCTTGATGACAAACGATGAAACGATTGCTGCGCTGGCAGGTAACTACATTCAAATTTCGATTCTTTGTGTTCTGGTCACCAGTTTATCAGTGATTTGGGGCGCGGGCCTTCGCGCGATTCAAAAGCCAAAACTGATCCTGTATTTGTTCGTGTTTGAATTGCTGCTGAATGTGTCGCTCAACTACTTGCTGATCTTTGGTCACTTCGGTTTTCCTGCAATGGGGTTGGAAGGGGCTGCGTTGGGCACCTTGATTGCCCGAGCATCATCCACGCTCATTCTCTTCTTCTACGTGCATGCGTTCGAACGTGTGTTGAGTCTGTCTAAAACCTCGTTTACTGCGGCGCAGGCGAAAGCCAAAAACATCGCGTTCGTGAAAATCGCGTTGCCAATCATCGGTGGGGAAATCATCTGGAGCGGTGGGATCACGGCGTATCACACCATTTACGGCAACATTGATGGTACTGCGCTCGCAGCAATGTCGATATTGGCACCAGTCGAGATCCTGTTGGCGTCATTCAGTTGGGGCTGCGCAGCGGCGGTTGGCGTATTGGTGGGTGAGAAGATTGGTGCGAACCAATATGACGCGCTCAGTGTGTATATTCGCGCGGGATTGGTATCTTCCGTTGCAGTGGGCGGCACCATCGTCGGAATATTGTGGGTCAGCAAGATCTGGTCGTTGGCTTGTTTGATGGCGTTGAGCAGAAGTGCTGGATGCCGTTTATCTGCTGCTGCCGTTCATCTTAGCGTCTATCTTCCTTCGTTCCGTCACCATGACGGCAATGTCAGGGGTGTTGAAAAGCGGCGGAGACACCAAGTTCGCGATGTATTTGGATATGGTGGCACAATGGTTTGGAGCCATTCCATTGATGCTGATTCTGGCGTTCTGGTTTGAGTTGTCCGTGCAATATGTTTATGCCGCCGTGTTGCTTGAAGAAACACTCAAGCTCATTCCGGTCGCATTGAGAATTCGAAGCGGGAAGTGGATTAAAAAGCTCGCGGAGCCTGAAGAGATGATGGAGCCCATGCCGGCATAAGCAGGGTGTTTTGTAAGTCTGTTCCACTTACAAGTTGCAAAAAAAACACCCCTCGGCCAGGGGGTGTTTTTCTTTTTGATTTTCTGTCTAACGGACGAAGTAAATTACTCGCCAGTTTTCAGACGCAGGAAGTAGTTTTCGTACTTCTCAGTCAGGTCGCCAACCGCGTCTTGCCACTCACCACGGTCTATGTCTGCTTGTGGTGGGAACAGGGTTGGGTTGTCTTTGTATGCAGAGTTAGATTTCTCAACTGCTGTCAGATAACCCGTATCAGCACTGATTTTCGCTGCAATGTCAGGGCGAAGCAGGAAGTCGATCATCTTATGTGCCGCTTCAACGTTCTTCGCGTTCTTTGGAATGGTCAGGCTGTCTACCCAGAAGATACCGCCTTCTTCCGGCCATACCAATTCAATTGGCAGACCTTCACGTTGCGCTGCTGCCGCAGAGCCGTTCCAAAGCATGCCCAGACCCACTTCACCTGACAGGTAAGGGTTGGCTGGGTTGTCAGAGTTGAATACCAATACGTTTGGCATCAGCTTCTTCAGCTCTTCGTATGCTTCGTCGATTTGCTTAGGATCGGTCGAGTTACCCGAGTAACCCAGTTTACGCAATGCAATGTGGAACACTTCACGCGTGTCGTCCATCAGCATGATCTGACCTTCCAGCTCAGGGTTCCATAGATCGGCCCAGCTCTTGAAGTCATCAGGGTTGTACATGTCAGTGTTTACCGCCAGACCCGTCATCGCAATAACGTGTGGAATAGAGTAGTCGTTGTTCGGATCAAACGGTTTATCAAGATAGTTCTTATCCAGCTCAGCAAAGTTGCTTAGCTTGGTTTGGTCAATCTTCTGGAGCATGCCTTCATCGCGCATTTTTGCAACGAAGTAGGTAGATGGCACGACCAGATCATACCCATCTGGATGCGTTTTCATTTTTGCGTAAAGGGTTTCGTTCGACTCGTAAGTAGAGTAGATAACCTTAATGCCAGTCTCGCGAGTGAACTGTTCTCTCAGTTCTGTCGAGATGTAAGGACCCCAGTTGGCGAAGATGAGTTGATCATTAGCTGCGATTGCAGACGAAGAGAAAAGAGCAGCTGCACAAGCAGTGCCGGCCAGAATTGAAGACCATTTTTTCATTAGCGGTTTCCACCTCCAAAGGCCCGTTTTATGGGCGCATTAATCATGTCAGAGAGACAACAAGTTCCCTGCGTATATATCGGCAGTGCCGAATTTCGTTGTCGACATAAGTGTCGAAAAATCTGCTGTCGGGGGTGGTCAAAAGACATCCATGCCCGAAAAATTGGCCGGATATTACCGTTCTCCGTTGTGCCATGCAACAAAAATGAAACGTCCTGAAACGCGACAGATTTTTTGCAAGCCAGCGAAGGTCAAGCGGTGCGAATCGTTCCTACAAAAATCGAATAAAAAATGCACATCACATTTTTATGGATGGCGGTTAACGAAATGGTTTCCGCTTGCTTTCAGCTTCATCACAAACTGTCTTTGTCTGGATTACGAAAGTGCCAGTAAATGTGGGCAGAGTCGGATTAAAAAACTTCGAAAAATTAACCAATTAGGACTGTGATGCGTTGGCGTTTTTTCCCGCGGGTTTCGGCTGACAATATTGTCAGTTGTTTATGTTTTGGGGATTAGAAAGTGCTGTACTTAGAGTTCTTATTTCTTCTTTTGATGCTGTATATCGGTTCTCGATATGGCGGTATTGGTCTGGGTGTGGTGTCCGGTATTGGTCTGGTTATCGAAGTCTTCGTGTTCCAGATGCCACCGACATCGCCACCTGTCACGGTAATGCTGATCATCTTGGCGGTCGTGACGTGTGCGTCGATTCTTGAAGCGGCGGGTGGTTTGAAATACATGCTACAAGTGGCTGAGCGTTTGCTGCGTAAGAATCCAAAACGCGTCACCTTGATTGCGCCGTTCGTGACCTACGCCATGACTTTCCTGCTGGGTACAGGTCATGCGGTTTACAGCATCATGCCTATCATTGGTGATGTTGCGCTGAAAAACGGTATTCGTCCTGAGCGACCAATGGCAGCGGCATCGGTTTCATCGCAAATTGCGATCACGGCATCTCCGCTCTCTGCGGCCGTGGTGTACTACTTGGCGCAGCTTTCAGACATCCAAGCGGACATTACCTTGATGTCGATTCTGTTAGTCACCGTACCTGCTACCTTGTTCGGTACCTTGCTGACAGCACTTTACAGCATGAAGCGCGGTGTAGAGCTGGAAGACGATCCTGAATACCAAGCGCGTATGAAAGACCCAGAGTGGCGTGAGCGTATCTTGAATACCACCGCGACCACATTGAATGAAACGTTGCCAACCTCTGCACGTAACGCGGTATTGATCTTCCTGTCGTCGATTGTCGCGATTGTTATCATCGCGATGATCCCAGAAATCCGTACCATTGGTGATGCCGCGAAACCGATCAGCATGTCCGTCATCATTCAGATGATGATGTTGTGTTTCGGTGGTGTCATCTTACTGGCAACCCATACCGACCCGCGCAACGTGCCAAACGGCGTGGTGTTCAAATCCGGTATGGTGGCAGCGATTGCGATTTTCGGTATCGCATGGATGTCAGACACCTACTTCAAATACGCAATGCCGCAGTTCGAAGCGGGTATTCTAGACATGGTAACCAGCTACCCGTGGACGTTCGCACTGGCGCTGTTCATCGTGTCTGTGGTGGTAAACTCGCAAGCTGCAACCGCGCGTATGCTGCTGCCTGTCGGTTTGGGCCTGGGCTTGGAGCCTGCGCTGTTGATTGGTTTGATGCCCGCCGTTTACGGTTACTTCTTCATTCCTAACTACCCGTCAGATATCGCAACCGTCAACTTCGATACCTCAGGCACCACCAAAATCGGCAAGTGGTACTTCAACCACTCGTTTATGTCAGTGGGCTTGATAGGCGTTATCGGTGGCTGTGTGATGGGTTACATCTTAGCGCAGATCATTATTGCCTAATGACCACCTTTTTCGGTTTAAAAGCGTCCTCAGAGTAGGGCGCTTTTTTATAGGTACAGCCCGCTTTCCGGTTAGAAGCTGTCGATTTTATTAGGAGCTCTTCACTCCTGTCTTCTGCTGTTTTCGCTATATAAATCTGATTCTTATGCTTAATCGGTCTATAACTTTTCTGGTGATGAACGTTTAGAGTTGTTAGCATTTCATTAATTAAAATACAGCGACCTCTTAAAGTGGATAAGTAACGCTATAACGATATCCATTCCTGCAAGCCCGCCAGAGAAGGGATGACGTTACTTAAATAAAGTGCAGTGTACTTTTTGTGGTGTGTGAAGTAGTCGTACAGAATAGAAACAAGAAGCGTGGTAACGAGATGAAGAAGCTAATTTTAATGTGTTTGTTGGCGATGCCAATGCGTGCTTTTGCACTAGATGTAGAAGGCCAATATGTCGGTGCTGGTGCGTTACATGTGAACAGCGAGTTGATACCCACCGTCACGCTGGGCGTGAACTACACCAATGGCCTAGCCTTTGACCTTCAAGCTGGCTATCTCGAAACCGAATACAAAGAGAGTGATTGGGATAGATACGACAACCAAATCACCCTTCTTATCGCCAACCTAAAACAAACCTTCTATTCCAATGGGTTCAGCGACGTTTATATCAGAGGTTCTATCGGCGGTTTATGGTGGGAGTCTAACCACTTTGAACGCGCGCAAGTCACCGACCCTTATTTGCCAGACGGCTCAGGCAGCGACAACGCATTTCTTTGGGGTCTAGGAGCGGGTATCAATTTGAATTACACCGAACGACTCACGCTCAATGTCGACGCTGGAATGCTAGGGCTCGATGGCAGCATAGAAGAATTGGATTATTCAAAGACAGATACTGTTGTTCAGGCGAATGCTTATTTTCGGTTTTAAAAGGTTTGTGATGCGTGGAATTGGACAGATTGTCGTTTTTTTGTATGTGGCTAGATCTGTGATCGTGTGAATAGTTCATTTAAAACATAGTGTTATGATACGTTAGAGGTAGGTGGGTTGCGGTGTTAAAAGACAAAATGTCGTATTTAATTCCGACATTTTGTCATCTAATACAATGTTAGATTTTATTTGGAGTTTGTATGACAACAATAGCTCAGCCTTCAGTTCAGTCACTCATTATAGAAATGAGGTTTAATGGACAAACTTTGTCTACTGGTACTGCCTTTGTCGTCAATGGGAGAACTGGACCTTTATTGATCACTAATCGACACAACGTAACAGGTAGGCATCAAGAAACAGATCAACCACTATCCAAAACAGGTGGCATACCTAATGAAATTGTTGTAGTTCACAACAGCAAAAGGGCACTTGGTGAATGGGTTGGTATTGTCGAGCCTATTTTGGACGCAAATGACAACCCACTATGGATAGAACACCCTGTTCTAGCAAGAAAGCCGATTTTGTAGCTTTGCCATTAACAAACCTCCAAGGTGTAGAACTTTACGCTTACGATTTAAATAACACTGGCCCGGACATGCATATTGGCCCAGCAGATTCAGTAAGTGTTGTAGGTTTTCCATTTGGAATCCAAGCGGGTGGCTCATTAGCAGTATGGGCTACAGGATTTATGGCTTCAGAGCCTGAAGTTAACTTTAAAGAACTACCTACTTTCTTAATAGATTGCCGCAGTAGGCAAGGGCAATCGGGGTCTGCTGTTATCGCCTATCGTAGTGGTGGTTCAGTTGCAATGAAAGACGGTAACACGGCTATTTTTTCAGGACCAGTTACCAAATTCTTGGGTGTCTATAGTGGTCGTATTAACTCTGAGTCAGATTTAGGGATTGTGTGGAAAGCGTCTGCAATCAAAGAGTTGGTAGATAGCATTTAAAATCTAACAAACTGTTCAAGAGGGATTCACAACGCGTAGCATTTTCAATATGCGTTGATTTTAGTGATTAAGGTGGTTTGCAGTGGCTTTTATATTGCGTTGCTCACCCCTTAACA
>NZ_LNTY01000050.1 GCF_001559595.1 Enterovibrio coralii
ACAGACGCATATCTTACTGATATACAGCGAAGCTTCCCTGAAAGCGGGTTGAATATTAGCGAGTAGAGGAAGCGCACGCAAGCGTAAAACCTGACTTTTTTGCGCTTTCGTGTTTGTTTGATGCTTTGGTGCACAAATTGGTGTGAGTTCAGCCGTTTAATCGCGTTTTATTGGTTTTGCTACGCAACGATTTGTGTCATTGACCGATCTGGATGCCGCATCTTTTAAACAAAGATTGCCAATACGCGACATGGTTTTTTACCGCGTTCTGAAAATCCTCGTAGCGTTTGCCTGAAAAGTAAGCATCGTTGTATTCAGAAAAAGCCGGGATGCCATCGAACCGCATATGTAAATTAGTGAGCGAGGGTTGCACGTCAAGATACAGACCATTGAGTTTTGACAGATAAGGTTGAACACCACCAATGAAGAACTTGTTAAATACGTTTTGAAGGTACTTGAAGCGTGTTGTGTTTCTGTTTGGGCCACAAATGATCAGCGCATTATCCCGCTCAAGTTGCTCTGTAGCGGCGTTGAGCCATCGCGTGCTTTCATCCATGGAATAGAAAAGGGCACCGAGGTATCGCTGCTTTTCAATGGGCTCCTGAAGTGCAACAACGTCATTGTCTGCTGATGTAGAAAGTAGGTTTGAAAAACTTTCAATGGCCAGCAATGCTTCGCTATGCGGGAAAGGGGCATCGGGCAATATCATGTTAGTTGATGACGCGTGAGCTGACTTCGCCATGCATCACTGCCTGCAAATGTATTCCAGTAGACCTTGTTAATTTCGGCGCGCTTTTGCGTTTGAATACGCGCCAACTCTTTTGTCAGAGACTCACTGGTTACGTCATCAAGGCACTGCTCCAAGGTATTAAGCAATGCTATTTCGTAGTTAAGCTGCCTGAAGGCATCCTGCACTTTGCCCAAAATTGAGTTTCTGTCAGCGATTAGCTGGAACAAACCACATTGGCGCAGCTCATATGCATCTAACAGCCCCATGCGCACATCTTCTATGGGCAAAATCAAATCACGCTTTCGAGGAAGTTTAATGGCGTTGGACTCGGGCGGGGTGACTGGCTCGGTTTCAACGACGTTAGCGAGGCGTTGAGAATAATCAGAGAATAGCCCAGCCGCTTTGTCGTTATCAAAGCAGCCCTGAAGTGTTCCCAAGCTAAATAGAGCGATCAGCAGAGGTTTAACTTTCAAGGTCATTCTCTTAGAAAAGGTTAATGTAGGTGTTACGAAGTATACGAAAAGGAAGATCGAAAAGAAAAAGCCCCGCAGTGGCGAGGCTTTAAGAGAAGTATTATTTTTCAGCCATTGCGAGCTGGAATTCGTCGGGTTGCTTGCGAATCCAATAGAGGCGCATGCCTAGCATGATGGCCGCAGATGTCAGGCCGATAATGATGCCGATCCAGAAACCATAAGCACCCATTGGCTCAACAATCCAATCTGTCATACCTAAGATGTAACCCATCGGCACACCCAAGATCCAGTACGCCACAAACGTGCGCTCAAAAATAGCGCGCATGTCTTTGTAACCGCGAAGTGCACCAGCTGCCACTACCTGAATCGAGTCGGTACATTGATATACCGCCGCCAGCAACATTAGATTTGCGGCAATGCCGACCACTTCAGGGTTCTTGTTGTACAAGTGAATGATTGGCTCACGGAAAATCACCGTCAGTGCAGCCGTGATAAATGCAGCAATCAGACCGATGATGATACCAAGCTTAGCGGCACGCGCCGCGCCCTCAGTAGACTTCTCGCCCAATTGGTGGCTGACGCGAATACTTACCGCGGTGGCCAAGCTCATTGGAAGCATGAAGATCATTGAAGAGAAGTTGATTGCGATTTGGTGCGCAGCAACAACGATAGAACCCAACGGAGCGATAAGCAGCGCAATTACAGCAAACAGCGTCACTTCAAAGAAGAGTGCTGCTGCAACAGGGAAGCCCATTTTGAATAGGCGAACTAGTGCTTTTACGTCTGGTTTGGAAAACTCTGAAAACGCTTTGATGCGGTTTAGACGCTTGTTAACCATCACATAGATAAACATTGCGATCAGCATTAGCCAATACACCAATGCCGTTGCGACACCACAACCTACGCCGCCAAGTGCAGGTGCGCCAAACTTCCCGTAAACAAAAATCCAGTTCAGAGGAATGTTGGCTGCAAGGCCGATGAAACCAATGATCATGGCAGGTGTTGTGAGCGACATGCCTTCAGAAAGGTTACGCAGCACTTGGAAAAGCAGGTAAGCAGGCACAGCCCAAAGTACAGCGTGAAGATAACCGACGGTTTTTTCTGCAAGCGCAGGCTCTACGTCCATGTGATAGACGATATAACCAGCGTTAAACAGCACAAGACCAATAGGAATGGACAGCAAGATTGCCATGTACGCACCTTGCTGAAACTGAAACGGGATCTTGTGCTGACGACCAGAGCCGTTTAGCTGAGCGATGATAGGTACCATCGCAATCAAAATGCCGATACCGAATAGAATAGAAGGCAACCAGATGCTGGATGCAACTGCGACGGCAGCCATGTCAGTGGCACTGACACCACCCGCCATGACGGTATCAACGAAACCCATCGACGTCTGGGCAAGTTGGGCCATAAATACTGGGATACCCAACTTAATAATGGATTTGGCTTCTAGGCGATAGTTTTGCACCTAAGTGACTCCAACAACAAAATGAGGCAAGAAAAAGGACAGCGCATTATACGCTCAAAGGTTGTGTGAACAATCCATGTATTGGAGAAAATACAAGATCTTAAAATAAGTGTCTGACTCAGATGCGTAACTGGCGAAAATCATTCTCTATATAAATGAAACTATGGACGTTTTTTAACGAGGCTTTAAACTGACGGAAAGAGTGTTAGCAACAAGCAGGAATAAGAATGTTCACCGGAATTGTGCAAGCGACAGCGACAGTCACCGACATCGTCAAAAAAACGGATTTCCAAAGCCATGCCGTGGCATTTCCAGACGAGATGCTATCTGGACTCAGTTTGGGCGCATCTGTCGCGCACAATGGTTGCTGCCTAACGGTGACAAAAGTTGACGGTAATATCGTTTGGTTTGATTTGATGCAAGCAACGTTAAAGCTGACCAATCTAGGGCTGCTTGTAGAAGGTGATAAAGTTAATTTGGAGCGCGCGGCGAAGTTTGGTGACGAGATCGGGGGCCACTCCATGTCCGGCCATATCATGTGTGTTGCGGATGTGGTGGACGTGATTGACTCCGAAAACAATCGTCAAGTTTGGATTGAAGTGCCAGCAAACATCACTAAGTACGTGTTCGATAAAGGCTACATTGGCATTGACGGGATCAGTTTGACCATTGGTGAAGTCAGAGAAAACCGCTTCTGTGTAAATCTCATTCCCGAAACGCTTCAACGCACGAACATGGGATGGCGCAAAGTCGGCGATAAGGTCAACATCGAAGTCGACCCACAGACGCAAGCGGTTGTTGATACCGTTGAACGTGTCCTCGCAGCTAAACAATAAGTACGTCGCCCAAAAATAGAAAAGCCAGCATAAGCTGGCTTTTTTCTTCTGGTTCCGGTCGGTTAAAAAATTTGTTCGTCGTCCGCATCCACAAACAGATTGATGGTTTTGTGTAATGAATCGATTTTCAGGTTTAGATGAATAGCGTTACAACACGCCGGGCAATCGTCGTAAAACTCCTGATCGCCACCGCTTGTATCCAAAGTAATGCGAATCCTGTGTCCACAATGAGGACAATCGATTCCTCTCTCAGTGAAGTTTTGCATGTTCTACTCCCTTTCTGAACTGCGAGCCAGCAACATGACGGTGCAAAGATAGCTGTTTCCTCAACCATTCATGTGTATTCATTGTAAGAACTCAAGAAGCTTCGCTCAGTGAAATAAGGGAAAAACTTGAGTTCAGACAAAAAAATGTTGGGAAACATTCCGTTTGCTGATGGCTTGCAACGAAATCATTTGTCTCGTAATCATCAATACGTAACAAATGATTTCAATGGGTTAGAAAATATACAATTAACGTGACCTTGCTTCAGGGAACGAAGAGAGTGTGGATAAATTATCCGGAAAACTGCACAAATTTCACGCTCAGGATGTTAAATCTTGGACACTTAATTCGTTTAGCGTTCTAAGTTTAACATCGCTAATCACCCATTGTGGTTTATCTGCCACTTGGTGTTCAGGGACGACAACCGTTCGCATTTGAGCTGATTTCGCCGCGAGTAAGCCTGCGAATGAATCTTCGAATGCAATACATTCTCTAGGGTCGACACCCAGGCCTTTAGCCGCGTTGAGGTAGACTTCTGGATGCGGCTTGCCGTATTTAAGGTGCTCTGCCGAATAGCGTTGTTCAAACCAGTCTTCGATATCTAATGCTTCAAGCGTTGCATTGATGAGTCGCATCGGCGATGAAGATGCTAACGCGATTCTAAATCCCGCTTCTTTGCATAGGCTTAATGCATGCATGACACCCGGCATAATTGGCTTTTTGATACCAACCAATTCAATCACCTTATCCAAAATCATTTCGCACACGTCATCACATGAAGGGCCTTCCCAGCCTTGTGTCTTGTGGTAGTGCTTGACGATCTGATCGATGCGAATACCGGTGGTGTTAATGGTGTCTTGGCGAGTGATGTTGACACCCAGTTCTTTGAATACCAGCAGTTGAGCATCTTGCCAGAACGGTTCAGAGTCGACGAGAAGACCGTCCATATCGAAAATTGCAGCTTTGATCATGAAGATTGCGTCCCTTACATGCGCAGACGAAAAAAGAAGGGATGCCGAAGCATCCCCTGTATTTTGATTAAATTGTCAGTATTCGGCAATTCACTTTGCTTAAGCCAATTCCAGTTTGTTGATCAACGCAGCGGTTTTTTCGATGTACTGTCCACCGAAAAGATTGCTGTGGTTAAGCAAATGATAAAGGTTGTAAATGTCTTTACGGTCTTCGTAACCTTCATCTAACGGCCAAACTTCGTTGTAGCCTTGTAGAACTCTTCTGGGAAACCGCCAAAAAGCTGTGTCATCGCCACATCGACTTCTCTATCTCCCCAGTAACTTGCAGGGTCATATACGATAGGGCCGTTAATGGTCATGGATGCATTACCACTCCAAAGGTCGCCATGGACAAGGCTAGCTTTCGGTTGATGGCCGTGGAGTCTGACTTTCACCGTGTCGACAATGGATTCAATATCCCCAAAAGACATGCCTTTTTCTTCTGCCAGTTTGAGCTGCCAACCAATGCGGTGATCGGCAAAGAAGGAAGCCCATTTGCGGTGCCAGCTGTTTCTTTGTTCTGTGGCACCAATAAAGTTATCAATGTCGAAACCATACTCGAGTTGTTCTCCCCACTTATGAAGACGAGCAAGCTCTTTACCCAATACATAGGCATTTTCTTCGTTGAGGGGCTTCATGGGTATGTAATCGAGGACAAGAACGGCTTTTTCTTTGATTACACCGATATAGATAACCTGTGGGACAGAAACTTCGCCACTATTTGCTAAATGCCTGAGGCTTTCAGCTTCAGCTTCATAGATTGGCAGAGATTCTTTGGAGTTTATCTTCACAAAGAAGCGAATATCCCCGCTGCTAATGGCATAGCATTCGTTGATATCACCGCCTTCAACCGGCATTTTTTCCTCAACCTCGAACTGCTGTCCAAGGACTAGGGAAAGTTGCACAGAAAGGGAGTGCACATAGGTTTACCTCGACAATCTGATCAGCAAAATTGGCGTTATAACAAAATAGTAGCGTAATCTGACGATTCTGAGATGTGTTGAACGCCACAATACCGAAAGCCACTCAAAAATATTTTGTTAATCACGCCGCGTTGTCAGTAAAGAAAGCTTTCTTATGTCCTAGCTACTTGGAAGCAGCTTCCTCGGCATAAACTTTGTGTGTGATGCTGATGCCAAGTGATTGACGGCTTTTTCGATGTCTGGCGCAAAGTATCTGTCCTTATCATAGAACGGCACATGCCCGCGAAGCTCTGCTTTTATCTGTTCAAGCTTGTTAGAGGTTTTGAGCGGTGCGCGAAAATCCAATCCCTGACAAGCCGCAAGCATTTCAACCGCGAGAATACCTCTTGTGTTTTCAGCCATTTCGGCGAGTCGTCTTCCAGCAAATGTCGCCATAGAGACATGGTCTTCCTGATTGGCTGACGTCGGAAGGCTGTCAACCGACGCGGGATGAGCGAGTGTTTTGTTTTCGCTGGCAAGGGCTGCGGAGGTCACTTGTGCGATCATAAAGCCACTGTTCACACCGCCGTTATCAACCAAAAATGGAGGCAATTTGCTCAGAGAGCTGTCGATCAGAAGTGCCATTCGTCTTTCTGAAAGACTACCTATTTCAGCTATCGCAAGTGCGAGGTTATCTGCCGCCATGGCGACGGGGCTCTGCGTGGAAATTTCCACCAGAGAGAATGTCACCATCCTCAAAGAAGACCAGCGGATTGTCGGATACCGCATTCACTTCCGTTTCTAACACTTCTGCAGCAGCGCGGATTTGTTGGAGGCAGGCTCCCATTACTTGAGGCTGACAACGCAGCGAGTAGGGGTCTTGAACCTTTTCACAAGACTGGTGACTGTCACCAATTTCACTTTGCGGTTGCAGTAATTCTCGGAATGCGGCTGCGGCATCACATTGCGCCTTATGTCCTCGAAGGGCATGGATGCGCTCATCAAACGGTTTACGACTGCCAAGGGCCGCTTCAACGGAAAGGGCACCGACGGACACGCCAGAGGCAAATAAGTCTTCTGCGTGGAAGAGGCCTTCAAGTGCAAAGGCGGTGGATGCCTGTGTTCCGTTGAGCAACGCTAAACCCTCTTTAGGACCCAGAGTGATAGGTTCTAGTCCCGCAATTTTTAATGCCATGCTCCGGAGATTACTTCGTTTTTGTGTCGAGCATATCCCTCGCCAAGAAGGAGCGTGCTCATGTGCGCAAGTGGTGCCAGATCGCCAGATGCGCCTACGGAGCCTTTTTTCGGAATACAGGGGTATACGTCAGCGTTGATGAGAGAAAGCAACGCGTCGACGACCTCAAACCGAATACCGGAATAGCCACGCGCTAAGCTGTTGATCTTCAGCGCCATCATCAAGCGAACGGTGTTATCCGCCATGTACTCACCAATGCCAGCAGCATGAGAAAGCACGATGGATCGTTGAAGCGTTTCTAGATCTTTAAGATCAATACGCGTGTTTGCGAGTAAACCAAAGCCAGTATTGATGCCATAAACCACGCGGCCTTCCGACAGCACGTCTCCAACGGTTTTGACGCTTTTTGCCATGATGTTTTCTGTGTCAGGCGGCAAATTCAGCTTTATTGCTGACTCGCTGATCTGACGAAGGTCAGAAAGTGTTAGCGCGCCGGGAGTAATTGTGAGTGTTTGCATGGCGTCCCCTTACTTCTTGACCGGTGTGTTTGGAAGATCGAGCAATGGCAAATCCAGTTGCTGCTCTTTGGCACAGTTAATCGCAATTCCGTAGCCGGCATCTGCGTGACGCATTACGCCAGTTGCCGGGTCATTATGCAGAACACGCGCAATCCGTTTATCGGCATCCTCGGAGCCATCACACACAATGACAACCCCCGAATGTTGAGAGAAACCCATACCCACGCCGCCGCCATGGTGCAGTGAGACCCAAGTCGCTCCCGATGCGGTATTGAGCAATGCATTTAGCAGTGGCCAATCAGACACGGCATCGGAACCGTCCATCATGCCTTCGGTTTCACGGTTGGGGCTTGCAACGGAGCCAGAATCGAGATGGTCTCGGCCAATCACCAAAGGGGCTTTGAGTTCGCCATTTCTGACCATTTCGTTAAAGGCGAGCCCAAGTCTTGCACGGTCTTTCAAGCCTACCCAGCAGATCCGGCTGGTAACCCTTGAAATTGAATACGTTCACGTGCCATATCCAGCCAATTGTGTAAGTGTGGATTGTCAGGGATTAGCTCTTTGACTTTTTGGTCGGTTTTATAAATATCTTCGGGGTCGCCGGAAAGCGCGGCCCAACGGAACGGACCAATGCCCTGACAAAACAGAGGGCGAATGTACGCAGGTACAAAGCAGGGAAATCGAAGGCATTTTCTACGCCTTTTTCGAGGGCCATTTGGCGAATGTTGTTGCCGTAATCGAGGGTTGCTGAACCTCTTTCCTGTAGCGTCAACATAGCTTGCACTTGTTGCGCCATGGAAAGCTTGGCGGAATCGACCACATTCGCTTCATCGATTTTACGCTGTTCAGCCGCTTGTTCCATTGTCCAACCCTGAGGCAGATAACCGTTTAACGGGTCGTGTGCCGATGTTTGATCCGTTACTACGTCTGGTGTAATCCCGCGCTCAACAAATTCGTTAAATATGTCCGCTGCATTACCCAGAAGGCCAATGGACGTAGGCGTGTTTTGGTCGATAGCGTCTTGAAGCAGGAACAAAGCATCGTCTAAATTCGTGGCTTTTTTGTCGACATATCCTGTTCTCAAGCGATAGTCGATTCGGCTCTCATCACATTCCACCGCAATCATTGAGAAGCCCGCCATGGTAGCTGCGAGTGGCTGTGCACCGCCCATGCCGCCAAGACCACCCGTGAGAATCCAACGACCTTTTGCTTCACCATTGAAATGCTTTTTCGCGACAGAAACGAAAGTTTCATAGGTGCCTTGAACGATGCCTTGGGAACCAATGTAAATCCAACTGCCTGCTGTCATTTGGCCATACATCATCAAGCTTGGCGATCGAGCTCGTTGAAATGTTCCCAGTTTGCCCAATGAGGAACAAGATTGGAGTTAGCAATTAGCACTCTTGGTGCATCTTTGTGTGTGGGAAATACGCCCACGGGTTTGCCTGACTGCACCAGCAAGGTTTGGTCATCATCTAAACGCTTTAATACATCAACGATCTTATCGAAGCACTGCCAATTTCTGGCTGCTCGCCCAATACCACCATATACCACCAGCGCATGAGGATGTTCTGCAACATCGGGATGTAAGTTGTTCATGAGCATGCGAAGAGGAGCTTCAGTTAGCCAAGATTTTGCAGTTAGCTCGGTACCTGTTGGTGCGATGATTGTTTGGTCTAAGTCCGTTCTTGAATCAGTCATGGCTATGTTCCTTTTTAAATCGTCATGTCTTTCAAAGAGGGTGATGATGGAGTCCATTGGCGATAGTCCAGACCAATCGCGCAGCGATTCTCGCGGTTTGACTATCAATGTCGTATCTCGGATTCAGCTCCGCTATGTCCGCCAGTATTAACTTGCGGCTCCCGTTGCTGGTTTTGGCGTAGATAACGTCTCGCACGAGTTGCTCCAATAACGGGTAAGGCACACCATGAGTGGCTGGGGCACTTACACCGGGCGCGGAGCTTGCCGACAATACGTCTAAATCGATGGTGAGGTAGAGATGATCTACTTGTTCAATAAAGGCACGCAGTTTTTCTCTTGCCTCGAAAGCTGAGTCGGCATGCAGCGAAATGTCTTCAATTGTCAGAACAGAAAGTGCGTCGGCTTTATTGAAGAGAGCTTGCGTGTTGCTTGTTCTGCTAACACCGATGCACGCATAGTGAAATGGCCACTTTCGGTTTTGGCAGAAGTTAGCAATTTGAGAAAAGGGGGTGCCGGAAGACCCTTGAATACTTAAACCATGTGGCGTTCTGAGGTCGAAATGCGCATCAAAATTAATGATGCCAATGCGAGGCGCATTTTGTTGGTTCTTCTGTAAAAAGTGATTGGCGAGACCTTGATATGATCCCCAAGCCACTTCGTGACCGCCTCCGAGCACAATCGGAGCGTGTTTTTGTCTCAATGCTTCACTAATTGTGTCGGCCAACTGCTTCTGCGCTTTGGCTAAGTCATGGTCGTCGCAACAAAGATTGCCGAAATCATAAAGATGCCCCGAGTGATGCCAAGGCAAGTTTGCAAGTGCTCGGCGAATTTCATTGGGTGCGGCATAGGCACCAACGCGTCCTTTGTTTCGAGATACGCCCTCATCACATGCAAATCCGATCAACATGGTACCGGGCTCGTGTGCAGACGCTGCTGACTCCACAACTTGATGAATACGATACCAAGTTCACCGTCTACTTCGTCGACGCGGCCTTGCCAAATGCTCATATCAACTGTCATGTGCAAGCTCTCCTTTGAGGTATCGTGCGTGGAGTGGTTGCATGCCAATCATGTAGCTGAGTTGCGAAGGTGACGTTAAGTCCCACACCGAAAAATCGGCATCAAATCCGGCCTGTATTTGTCCTTTTTGGCGAAGGCCAAGTGCTTTTGCCGCATAATTGGTTACGCCATAAAACGTTTCTTGAGCCGTGAGTCCAAACAAGGTCGAGGCCATGTTCATCATTAGCGTGAGGCTGGCAAAAGGCGAAGTGCCGGGATTGAAGTCAGTGGCGACTGCCATGGGAACGCCATGCTTACGAAGAAGATTAACAGGCGGCAGTTGTTTTTCTTTCAGCGCATAAAAAGCACCCGGCAGCAGAGTGGCAATGGTGCCGTTTTCTGCGAGTGCTTCTACCCCTGACAGATTGATGTACTCGATATGGTCGACAGACAGCGCGCCCATCTTGGCTGCGCACTCACTGCCGCCAGAGTTTGACAGTTGTTCTGTGTGTCCTTTGATTGACAGTCCGTGAGACAAAGCACAGTCAAAAACACGTTCCATTTGGGCGGTGTTAAACGCGATATGCTCGCAAAACACATCGACGGCATCGGCTAGAGCATTTTCAGCTACGTGAGGTATCAGTTCATTACAGATCATGTCGACGTATTGATCGGGGGATGACGAATATTCAGGCGGGACTGTGTGAGCGGCTAACAGGGTGGTTACGATGTTGACGGGTAATATGCTCTCAAGTGCCTTTGCCACACGAAGCATTTTAAGTTCGTCCTTGGCCGTCAGCCATATCCACTTTTGACTTCTATTGTTGTGACGCCGTCACGCATAAGAGCTTCAGCGCGAGGAATAGCAAGAGCGAGTAGCTCATCTTCATCGGCTTTTCGTGTGGCGTTAACCGTGGAAAGTATGCCACCACCGTTAGCGAGGATGTCCTGATAGGGCACACCGCTTAACCGTTGTGCCATTTCATGCGACCGGTCGCCGGCAAAGACTAAATGTGTGTGACTATCGATTAGTCCAGGCGTGACGAGTCGGTTTTGAAGCGAGATGCATTCAAAACCTTTCGTAGGGAGTGTTTGGCCAATAGCTGTTATCACGCCATTTTCGACAGCAATCATCATGCCGTGCTGCACGTCGAAGCCGCTTGATTGACTTGAGCAATCTTCTGCCGTCGCGAGAAGGCAGTCAGTGAACATCCGTTTCATCACTTACCTTAAGATTAAATGTCTATACAAATGTATAGACAAATAAATGTGGTGATGCAAAAACGTGCGGCGATTTTATGAACGGACGGGTGTAAATTTCGTGGGACAGTTGTTTGGGATAGTCCTAAAGATGGGCGATTGCGCTGAGCTTGTAGCGATCACCAGGGTGGTATAGCAACGCAGAGCTGATCAATTGATTATCGCTCCACGTGCGTCTGTGAAGCAAAAGGCAGGGTTGTGCCGTATCCATTTGGAGCAGGTGCGCGATGGGCTCAGATGGCAACATCGCTTCAACGGTATGTTCAACTGTGCTCACCGGACATGCGCTAACAAGGTATTGATTCGGAGTGATTTTTGAAAAGTTCTGTTCTAGGTATTCAGGCGCGAATCTAGGGTTAACCCACCGGATTTCATATTGGATGGGATTATCATCAGCGAAGTGAACAATTTCGCTTTTAAATACATCACTTCCTAGCCTCAACCCTAAGCGCATGGCGACGTCTTCAGACGCGTTAATCCGGGCAAGACTAACAATTTCGCTATGGTGAACTTGTCCTCTTGCACGCACTTCTTCGGCGATGTTGCGTACATCCATTAACGGACTTTCTGCTTTGCGTTCACAGACGAAAGTGCCAAGACGCGGGGTTCTTTCTAACCAGCCCTCATTCACCATGTCTCGCACTGCTTTATTTACGGTCATCCGGCTTACCGAAAACTGTTCGCAGAGCTCCGCTTCTGTAGGAATACGGGTTCCCACAGGCCATTTCTCGGATTCAATTTGTTGTTCCAGAAATTGTTTTATTTGTTGAAAGCGAGGTGCTTTAGACATGAATAGATGAAGACTCAATAATTGTGTATACAAATACTATGGTGGAGTGGTCAGATTAAATCAAGTTACGCGGACAACTTACGCGCTTGAGAGCGAAATTGTGAGGGTGTGATTTGGTTTCTTAATGCAAAGGCACGAAAGAACGAGCTCTGCGCTTTGTAGCCTAATAAAAACGCGACCTCCGCAATATCGTGGTTGGAATGTGTTAGATAATACTTGGCGAGGTCGTCACGTAATTCCGCCACGACCTGACTAAATTGGGTACTTTCATCTTGAAGTCTGCGTTGTAGCGTCCGAGAGCTAATGGCTAGGTGTTTCGCGGCGGTCTCCATCGAGGGCAATCCCGCACTCAAATGGCCAGTGAGATAGGTTCTGAGTGCGCAAGTCGTTGGCGGAAAGCCGTTTAGCAGCATCAGTTTTCCAATGCTCGTTTCCAACAACTTCAACATGTCGCTGTTCTCAGTGAGAAAGGGTTTGATCGTATCTGAACGTTCAAACCAGATGGTGTTCTGTTTGCCGGTTTTGACCTCAGTGCCGAAAAAGCGGTTGTAGATGTCGATGTCTTCAATCTGAGCGGAGGTTTCTACATATCTGGGTACGATGTTGTCTCGCGTGCCCATTCGAATTAGATGAGCAAAGAATACAAGCTCCATCTCAATCAGTTCTGTTGGCAGAGGTGGCTCATTGGCAAGGCCGTCGATAGTGACTTTGATAGTCATGCCATCATCGACGACGTTTAGCGTCATCGGGCCAATAAGCGACTTATAAGCTTGAATGCGTGAAAGTGCCTGAGAAAAATCTTTACTGCAGAGCGCGGCAAAGATTGGAGGGCTGAACATTTCTGGCCGAAAGGCAGAGACAACATCAATCGCAAATCCGGGCTTGTCGATGGCGTTTCGAAGCGATTTCCAAAAACGATAATACTGCTCGACGGTAAAATAATAGTTTTCGTCATACGCCTGCGTTGGCAGTTTTGCATCAAGAACGATTTTATCTGGCGCGATAGACAAATCTTTTAAAAGCAGTATCCAGTTTAGGTTCAGCTTAAAGTGTTTCACGACTGCACTCTGTGATGTAAAAACACGTTATTCAAGTAAAGGTGAAATCTCTTTTTCATGCCACCACCCCAAACAAAAAGCGGCGAGGGTGATGATTACGCTCGCCGTTGCTTGGTTTAGGCATGGCTCAACAGAAATGCAGCGAGTTTTTCACTCGCGGGTGCGACGCACTCTGGCTGCCAATACAAATCAAAATGACCTTTCCCTTCGAAAAGAAGCAATTCTTTAGGGTCTGAGGCTTGCTCAAAGAACGACAGACTGTTGTCAGCCGTATAGGCTTCGCTACCTAATGCCATAAATAGCGGGATGTCATCCATCAGCGAAATGACATTGAAAGCGGAAAATGTGAGGATGGATTCCGCATTATAGAGGTTAAGCTCATTTTTCCATTTGCCGCATTCTGCCCCGGGATGTCCCGGGAGATAGTACTGCGTCATGCCCGCAGCAATAGGAAGAACTGACGCCTCTGCCTCTTTGGTTTCTGGTACGGGTGAAAAGTATGTGTCGTCTCCCGTATCAAAATGAAGCTGCCGAGCAGCACTCGTGCCAGATAGGTAGTAATCACGCAGATTTTTCACATTGCCAAAAGCAGCGATATTTTGTTCTGCTGCATTCAGATAAGGCTGATCATGCCGACCGCTTTTACTCGTGCATCCAGTGCAGTGGCATAGTAGGCATAGCCCGCCCCCATGCATATCCCCACATTAAAGAGCTTGCTGCTATCCACAATCGCCAGTGAATTTAAAAAAGACGTGCAGTTTTTAATGTCTTCGACCACAGAATATGGGTTTTCGACTTGTTTGTGCTGACCTTCACTGTCACCAAACCCTTTTGCATCAAAAGCCAGCGTCACAAAGCCCAATTTACACAGTGCTTCAGCGTAAACCGCCGCGGTTTGCTCCTTAACGCCCGTTCCGGGACGAGCGATAACGATGCCTGGTTTTGGTTGCTCAGCATCCGCGTTTTCTGGAACGAAAAGCAGTGCTGATAGCTTGAAGCCATCACTCGTAACGCCTATTTCGTTCATTCCTGTTTTAAATGCGTGGTTTGTCATGGTAATTCACTCCTTCAGGTAGCCATGATTGATAGCTGTGCTATTCAAAGGAGTATGCAAACCAAAAGATGCCGTGAGTTGCACAGGACGCCAAATTAGTTTCATAAGATGCCAACCAGATCATTGACGTTCTCAGCCCTTACTATTTAGCCACATTGATTAAAAATGAGAATGGAGTGATGGCGGCGAAAGGCCTGAGGTTGTTGGAATAGAATAAAAATCTAACCGTAAAGTATTTGCAAACTGAGCGACATACATGCTGACCATACTCCAGCTTTCCCTCTCACAGTTAAAGGAAGAGAAGATGAAAGGCGTACTCGCAGTTTCCGCAGTGGTGATGTTGGCCTCACCCGTTCTGTATTCAATCGAGCATCTGCCGCTGATTCGGAGATAACACTGGGGCCTCGACCCATGTTTCTCGTAGAGGATATGGATGATGGCGCGCTAAAGAAGAAGCTTCAGAGCTGCTTTAATAACACGCCCCAAAAGAGCACGTTTTCTATTGGTCATCGCGGGGCAGCATTGATGTTCCCAGAACACACCAAAGAGTCATACATGGCTGCCGCACAAATGGGGGCCGGGATTGTCGAGTGTGATGTTACCTTCACAAAAGACAAAGTACTGGTTTGCCGCCATTCCCAAAACGACCTTCATACAACAACGGATGTCCTCGCTCACCCTGAACTTGCAGCGAAGTGCACAGTTCCTTTCACGCCCGCCAATCCAGCTTTGGGACAACCGGCCAACGTAGAATGCCGAACCAGTGATTTCACACTGGCGGAATTTAAGCAGCTAAAAGGAAAAATGGATGGTGCCAACAAGATGGCAACCACGCCAGAAGCCTATATGCAAGGCACACCTGACTGGCGTACCGATTTGTATTCAAGTCGTGGAACCTTGATGACACATGCTGAAAGCATCGAGCTGTTCAAGGCACTCGATGTAAAAATGACGCCAGAGCTTAAAGCACCCAAAGTCGATATGCCGTTTGATGGTTATAGCCAGCAAGACTATGCGCAAGCACTTATCGATGAATATAAAAAGGCTGGCGTAAAGCCTGAAGATGTTTACCCGCAATCTTTCAACATTGATGATGTGAAGTATTGGATAGACGCAGAGCCTGAGTTTGGAAAGCAAGCAGTATACCTTGATGCCCGAATGTATAACGACAGAAGCTGGAAGCCGACACTCTCTGACATGAAGGCGTTAAAATCATCGGGTGTAGAGATTGTTGCTCCGCCTTTGTTTGCGCTTGTCACATTAAGTAAAGACGGGGAAATTGTACCGTCCGACTATGCCAAGTTGGCAAAAGAAGCGGAGCTGGACATGATTGCATGGACGCTAGAACGTTCAGGCTCGCTGACGAATGGTGGGGGTTGGTATTACCAAACAGTAAAAGATGCGATTAACAACGACGGGGATACATTGGTGATGCTAGATGTCCTTGCGCAAGACGTGGGTGTAATCGGCGTGTTCTCTGACTGGCCCGCAACGACGACTTACTATGCTAATTGCATGAACATTGACTAGAAAAGCTCGCAGAATTAATCCGAAATTCGCACAATAAAAAAGAGGCCTCATTGGGACACTCCTAAGGCCTCAAGCTACAGCATTGCAACATCAGACATTATTACGCGGGTGATTTCGATTCGGTTCACATTAGATTTGAATTAGTGATTCTCGATTTCAGAAAGCTTCATGGCGTATTGAATGTATGCGCGTCGTTCTTCACTTGGAATCTGCGTATTCACCGCTAGAAACGCGATGATACCGTCCATGACGTCAAGCAGAGGAGAAGCATTAATTTGCTCGCAGTCGACGTAACGCGGCAGCAATTTTTTCATTTGTTCCAAAAGCCCTTTTTCCAAAACGACGACTTTGTCCATCTGCTCTGCCTCTTCTAACGCTAACGCAACCTTGTTAACCGACACTGAGGAAAGGTCTTTGGTGTTTTCGATAGCAGGGCAGTGGTTAGCAAGGAGTTCTTGATAAAAAAGCTGGTGTTCTTTGATGTTGTGCTCTGAATCAGCCACATGTGTAAGCGCACTGTTTGAAAAGCAGAACATAGATAGTGAAGCGAAGTAAAAATAACGCAGCATGACAAAGTCTCAATAACAGCAAGTAGTTAATGAATAAATAAACGGCCGTTCTTTGCGGCTGTGATTGAAGATAATGCTAATAGGAACCTCAAACGCCAAGCTTTGCTTTGTAAAAGTGTGTTGTAAGTGGTTTGTAACCGGTTTGAGTGGTCAGTTGTTAAGCGTTGCGGTCGCAACCTGACGCGTTAAACCAATGTTGTGCTGGTGCCTTTTCATGGTTGTACAAGGATTTGAACAGAAGTGGGGCGTGCGGCGTGAATGTTTAACGCCTCAGTACACGACGAAGTGTGAGGGTTTGGTAGTGGAAAGGTGCTGAACGCTCTTATGAACTAAGCCGACCCGCCAAGCTATACAATGAGGGGGAGGCAAAAAACAACACCACACAGAATAGTACGAGTAATAATCCTGACTTTTTGCTTTGCGGCTCTCCCCAGATAAACAGAGCAATTGCCAACAGCACAGATACGATAAATAGCAGCAATAGCAACAAGTAAAGATAGAGGACGATGACATCAGAGATCCCAACGGGTTCGCCAGGGGCGATATACATGTCATTGTAGATAAATGCTCGGAAAGCCAACTTACCGATCATAAGTACAGAGCAAATTGCCCCCATCCAGAGCGCTGCTTTCGTTCCTTTTGTTAACATGAGGTTTGACCGATCTTCCTAATTCTGACTTGGCTTCTTGTTCGAGTGCTCGTCTAGCAAAAAGTCGGCATAGCTTAAGAGAGTAGGGGGAAGTGGTGCAAAACTATAATGGAAAATCGAGAACCAAATCCGAGTGATTGCTTCTCGGAGCATGACTTGATGAAGCAGTATGAGCAGAACAATGCAATCAATGGCTATCAGAAACACATACTAGACCGAGGCCGAGACCTGATGAGAGCATACTGGCTAGCGACTAAACAAGCCGATACAGCGTTGATGCTGGATGTGAAGAAACAGATTATGAAGTTTAACGTTGCCCATCGCGGTATTGCGATTGATGCAAAAGTACTGCGTCGGTCTATGAAAGCTAGGCATCGAGCGCGCCAGAAGAATCAGAAAGGGATACGTGTGACGGAGATTTTGCGTGATTTAACGTAACAGAAAAAGAAAAGCGCCTAGAGCATTGCTGATTAGGCGCTAAACGAAAAGGTTAATCAGGATAGTCTTCTGGTGTTACTCTTTTCTTCACGGTATGTATCTGCCCCATATACATTATCTTTAAATAGATAGGGAGGCCGTCAGAACCGTAAACACTATAGGTGTATTTCCGACCAGCGCCGACAATTGTCGGTATATTGCTAACCCAAACTCCATCGACAAATTCAGTCAGCACAACCCCAGTTTTACCATCTTCTTCAAATGTACATTTGCCAATAGAAAATGTACAACTCTCAGAAAGATACTCTTTATATTTGCCATCCTTTAGATAGTATTTCACACCTTGATCATACTTATAATAACTTTGTGCTTTTTGTAATTCCCCTTCATTGTTATAAATGGAAAAGTAATACGCTGTATCCTCTCTGTCATCCAATACAAGCCAAGTGTCTGGTTTCTCAGTTAAATATAAGTCAATGAATTGAAATTTATATCCTATGCCATGTGCTGGAACTAGCGATAACCTGTTTTCTGGTGTCATTAGTTTACCTTTATTGGCTTTGGCGATGCTAAGGACATCTTCCGGAATGTTATCTTTATTTATCTTTAGATCTACCGCACCTAGAACAGCACATTCATCGAGCTTTTCTTTGTTATTTTGCATGACTGCTAACATTTCAGTCATATAGGAGTCATCTTTAATCAACAGTTTTGTTTTTGAAGATTCAGGGGTATTCTCCGACATCACTTTCACAAAGCAACTGCAGTATGTTGGTTGACCTGAGTATCGCAAACTACACGCAAGGTGATTAGCTGAGTCAAAAGGGTCTGAGTACTTAGGCCCTTTTGATTTGTATGAAGGTATTGAACACGATGACAGCAATAGTATCGCTGAAAGTAGCAGTAATATTTTCCCTAATTTCATTTTTTCACTTTCCTTTTTGACGTCAACTTAGAGTCGGACTAACTAAGCAATCGCACAAGTCGCATCCCTCTGTGAACAATTACACACCAAACTCGCTGTATCCTGATATTTTTTTGAGTAGTGCGAGAGTAAAGGTAACTTATTTAGTCAGGGATGCCCACATGAGATCGGCAACTAAGATCATTGCTCTACTTCTTTTCTCTAGCTTTGCTTCCGCTAATATCTAGTCTCCGTTTTTCCCATTAGGTTGCCCGGAAGTAAGAGGCGGGAACAACCTAGTCTTTACTCATATTTACGCACTCTCGCAAATCCCCACAACCAAGTTTGCAGACTGGGCGGCCTATGAAGTTGATGTCGTTAACTTTGGCCCAATCCCTGGTCGAAAATGGGCAATAATCCGTGATGGATTGGGTTATGGAGAATCACTGTTTGTTATAAACGGGTCGTTATATGAGAAGACTATGGCCAATATCCCAAGAGATAAAGACCATTCAGTACCGTCTGGTTTTTATAAGGTTGTATATGATAAAAAAGGAGAGCTGCAGCATTTCGTGCGGAGCAGGAGATACTGCGCACTGCAACATACTGCGATAAGCACGTGCCCCTTGATGAGTTAATAAAGCGTGTTGGCTATCGACTTGCAGAGTTCAAGATAAACGACTCTATGCTTAAGCGTCTAGGGTGTTAAGAGCAGGGTAAGAGCGAAATATTGAATGGGGTTGTCAGTGATAATGCGTGTGTGATCGTCCCAATATCATATGAAGAAAAATTACGGGCTCTTACAGTTTAACCTTTATTAAATTCTTCGATTTCATCAAGACGGTCTTCTTGTCCCCAAATGGCGTCGGCTTGCTCTATGGGCGAATGAAGTTTCTTAAGTGCTGCATCTAGCATGATATCAAGCGTATCAACGGTTTTTGCTCTGTGGAAAAAGATTAGCCAGTCAGAACGGCTTTTCAGCTGGATTGTTACACACATTCCATTTGCAAATTTACTTCTGATTATAGCTACTCGTGCTTTACCAAGTTAGTGACATTGAATGCCTATCTGTCTTTTATCTCCTTACTTATCCGCACTTTTTCATAGAAATTACAGCGATCGCTCCACTGACGTTCGCCCAAAATCTGCGATAAACGCTGACAGTCATTGAATATCATTTATGTAAAAAGAGGGGAGTTATCGAGTGGTTCCAAAGTCTGGATAAGACGCACGCTCATGAGTGTGCTGAATGCGTTGGAAGTCCCCAGTCAATAGCAGTCAGTATTAAGGGAAACCAGGTGAAATGGCTTTTTGGATTTCACACGCCATATCGGGGTCTGGCAATGTAGGTATTTTGCCTATCGTTAAATGCGTCTCAAATCGCTAGAACGCAGTAAAAACGTGAAAGTAACTATGACTGGTTGCGTTATTAAATGATGAGGTTACAATTCATTCCGGCTTGCGTACGTTCATTTTGATTTGTACCAAAAAATGTACCAAAAAGCCTAACTCACTCAAACCCTTTACCTTAACGTATTGTTTTGTAAGGGGTAAATTCCAAACAAGTGTTACTGCGTGTGTAACACCACTGTAAAATAGGACGAAATAATGCCTGTAATTACCCTTCCTGACGGTAGTCAGCGTTCGTATGACAACCCAGTTTCAACTTATGACGTAGCTTCGGACATTGGTCCTGGTCTAGCGAAAGCATGTATTGCTGGTCGCGTAGACGGCGTACGTGTTGACGCATGTGATCTGATTGAAAACGATGCGAAACTGGAAATCATCACTGCAAAAGATGAAGACGGTCTTGAGATCATCCGCCACTCTTGTGCTCACCTGCTGGGTCATGCAATCAAGCAACTATTCCCAGATGTGAAAATGGCGATCGGTCCGACCATCGACAACGGTTTCTACTACGACGTTGACCTAGATCGTTCTCTGAGCCAAGAAGACCTAGACGCTATTGAAAAGCGTATGCAGGAACTGGCGAAAACCAAATATCAGGTCATCAAGAAGAACGTAAGCTGGCAGGAAGCACGTGACACGTTTGAGTCACGTGGTGAAACTTACAAGATGGAAATCTTGGATGAAAACGTTTCTCGCGATGATCGTCCAGGTCTTTACCATCACGAAGAATACATCGACATGTGTCGTGGTCCGCACGTACCAAACATGAGCTTCTGTCAGAACTTCAAAATTCTGAACGTAGCGGGTGCGTACTGGCGTGGTAACAGCGACAATAAGATGCTGCAACGTATCTACGGCACCGCGTTTTACGACAAGAAAGAGCTGAAAGCTCACCTTGTTCGTCTAGAAGAAGCGGCGAAACGTGACCACCGTAAACTGGGTAAGCAACTTGACCTGTACCACATGCAGCAAGAAGCACCAGGCATGGTATTTTGGCACCACAACGGCTGGACAGTATTCCGTGAACTGGAAGTGTTTATCCGTTCTAAGCTGAACGAATATGACTACCAAGAAGTAAAAGGTCCGTTGATCATGGACCGTGTACTGTGGGAACGTTCAGGTCACTGGGAAAAATACGCAGATTACATGTTCACGACCCAATCAGAGAGCCGTGAATATGCACTGAAGCCAATGAACTGTCCTGGTCACGTTCAGATCTTTAACCAAGGTCTGAAGTCATACCGCGACCTGCCATTGCGTATGGCGGAATTCGGTAGCTGTCACCGTAACGAGCCATCAGGTGCACTGCACGGTCTGATGCGCGTTCGTGGCTTTACTCAAGATGATGCTCACATCTTCTGTACTCCTGAACAGGTTCAGAAAGAAGTAACATCTTGTATTGAGATGGTTTACGACACTTACAAGACCTTCGGCTTTGAAGAGATCGTTGTAAAACTGTCTACACGCCCTGAAATGCGTGTAGGTTCTGATGAAATGTGGGACCGCGCGGAAACTGCACTGGCAGAAGCACTGGATTCAATGAACATCAAGTTCGAGATCTTGGAAGGCGAGGGTGCATTCTACGGTCCTAAGATTGAATTTACTTTGCATGATTGTTTGGATCGTGCGTGGCAGTGTGGTACTGTTCAGCTCGATTTCGCTCTGCCTGAACGTTTGGGCGCGACTTACGTTGGCGAAGACAACGAACGCCACACGCCAGTTATGATTCACCGTGCGATTCTGGGTTCACTAGAACGTTTCATCGGTATTTTGATTGAAGAATACGCTGGTCATTTCCCAACCTGGTTGGCTCCGCAACAAGCGGTTGTGATGAATATCACCGACAATCAGGCAGAATATGTTCAGGAAGTAGCGAAAAAACTGCAAAAAGCAGGATTTAGAGCGTCAGCGGACTTGAGAAACGAGAAGATTGGCTTTAAAATCCGCGAACATACTTTGAAGCGCGTACCATATATGCTGGTTTGCGGCGACCAAGAAATGGAAGCTGGTGAAATCGCAGTACGTACTCGCAAAGGTAAAGATTTGGGTAAGTTTAAGATTGATGAATTCATTTCTCTGCTCGAGAATGAAGTTCGTGCCCGAACGCTCAATATTTTGGAGGAATAAGGTATTAAAGGCGCAAGAAAAGCCCCGGTTAAACAAAATGCTCATCGTTTGAACGACGAAATTCGCGGTATCAGCGAAGTTCGTTTGACTGGTCTTGACGGTGAGGCTGTTGGTATTGTTTCAATCCAAGAAGCTCTGAAAGCCGCTGAAGATGCGGGAGTAGACTTGGTTGAAATCAGCCTAATGCCGAGCCGCCAGTTTGTCGTGTGATGGACTACGGCAAATTCCTCTATGAAAAGAGCAAGGCTACGAAAGAGCAGAAGAAAAAACAAAAGGTTATTCAGGTTAAGGAAATCAAATTCCGTCCTGGCACCGATATTGGCGACTATCAGGTAAAACTACGCAACCTGGTTCGCTTTATTGAAGAGGGTAACAAGGTCAAGGTCACTATCCGTTTCCGTGGTCGCGAAATGGCGCACCAGGATATCGGTGTTGACGTTTTGAATCGTCTGAAGGAAGACACTGCTGAAATCTGTTTGGTAGAAAGCTTCCCGACGCGAATCGAAGGTCGTCAAATGATCATGGTTCTTGCCCCTAAGAAGAAGTAATTTCGGCATACAAGTAACACAAGAGGCTATGCCCTTGGGCATAGCCTCTTTGTTCGCCAAATTACACTGTTATTAATTGCATACAATGCGGAGTTATTCATCATGCCTAAGATGAAAGCAAACAAAGGTGCTGCTAAGCGTTTCAAGAAAACTGCTGGTGGTTTCAAGTTTAAGCGTGCTACTAAGCGTCACATCCTGACTAAGCGTTCTACTAAGAACAAACGTCAACTGCGTCCAAACTCACTTCTGCCTAAGTGCGAAGTGGCAGCAGTTGCTCGTATGCTTCCATACGCATAATTTTTCTTAGTATTTTTAACAATTTAGTTTAGGAGAGACATAATGCCTCGCGTAAAACGTGGTGTACAAGCTCGTGCACGTCATAAGAAAGTTCTAAAACAAGCTAAAGGTTACTACGGTGCACGTTCACGTGTTTACCGCGTAGCTTTCCAAGCAGTTACTAAAGCTGGTCAATACGCTTACCGTGACCGTCGTCAGAAAAAACGTCAATTCCGTCAACTGTGGATTGCTCGTATCAATGCTGCGGCTCGTCAAAACGGTATGTCTTACAGTCGTTTCATCAACGGTCTGAAGAAAGCGTCTATCGAAATCGATCGTAAGATCTTGGCTGATATCGCAGTATTCGACAAAGCAACATTTGCTGTACTTGTTGAGAAAGCGAAAGCTGCTCTGTAATTAATTACAGATTAGAATTTGAAAGTTAAAAGGGGAGCTCAGGCTCCCCTTTTTCGTGGATAAAACCTAAACCGCTCGAATTTTCAAAGGTGTCGGCTCTTCCATCCAATCGATGAGCGTTTTTAAGCTAACAAAGCGCACTTCAGGTTTTGACAATGCATACTTTATGAAGCGCATTAGGGCAATGCGTCTATCCTCTACCGAAGACTCAGGTGTTGTGAAAAATGGCTCGTAACCAAAATAAGCATAATGCTCTGAGTGCAGGCCCAATATTAATGGCGCTCTGTTGCCTTTCAGGCGTAAATCTAAGTTATGTGCATAGATAGCGAAAACATCCCGACCAGTTAAACCGCTGCCACCCTCCGCAGGACTGTTATACAAATTACAGTCAAAATTCTCGCCCTTGCCCGTTTCTGTATCGAACCAGTCAACTCTGTCGGCGATTTTTTCTCTCAATGAATAATTGATGCCAAATTTTTCAAGCTCTTGGTTCGGCGGAACAATAAGACAATGCGTGGGAGCTTCCCAAAGGCCGGGGTATTTAGATATTTTGGTTTTCCAGCCACTTTCTACAGCGATGTCGTGTTCCGGGCTGCCGTTGTCTAACGTGTACGGCCAGTAATTGTTAGTACCGTCATGAGAAGGCGTGTTGCCAGCAGGCAAACTCGAATCGTATTTCATCCCATTTTCTAATAACACTTGTAATAAATTGTCGTCATAACGCATAAATGGGGCTCTAAAGCCTGAGATTGTGCCATGGTTTACTCCTCCCTTTTCTAAAGGAAGAGTGAGGAAGTCATTACATAATCCAATTTGATACCGCCAGAAGTTTTGAGAAACATCGCCTTCAAAAGGATCCCAAAAACTATGTGCGTCTGTGTGATTCCCTAAGTCATGTCCATACTCATGTGCGTTACGCCAAAGAGTTAACATGTCTTCTCTTTCCCATGAAGGGCCACTTTGAACGAAGAATGTCGCTGATAAAGGCTTACTTGAAAATACATCATAACCGCAGGGATTTTGAAAGAGCTCTAGCATCTGAAGTACCCAACTGAGCCCATTTGCGTCGTAGTTATCATCAAAAGACAAACAGACAAACATGGGGGTGTCTTCCACAGCGAGTGGGGAGGTTTGCAATGGTAAACGAGTTGTATGGTTGTTAATGCACGACTTTGTTGACATAGAAATAATGCGCCGTTTGAAAATGAGAAAAGTGTCGCTGATTAATTTATTAGACAACTCTGCCCAAAAGGTAGGTAAAGTTAATTGTCTAATTGATAATTTAGACCGCCAACAAATCTTATAGCGGTTTCTCTTGTCCAAAAGTCGATTAAGAACAAAGCTATAGAACAAATTGTAAAAAAGGAAGCCGAAGCTTCCCCTGCGAGATTTGCTCAAATAGGGCTTACCGTACACGCCTCAATCTCTTCCCACGGAGAATTTTCGTAAAGCCCCGGTATTTGTTGTGTAGTCCACCATTTAGCGACGTAGTCCTTTCCTTGATAGCTCACGCTGTCGCCTTTTTGATAGGTTTTATACACATCCCATTCGCTGCTTGGGCAGAGAGTCATCGGCTCTGGCGAATGCATCCAATCGACCAGTTCGATATGACTTACAAATCTGACGTCAGGCTTTGACAACGCATATTCAATAAAACGTTCCAACGCCGCGCGCCGTGTCTCGACGGTTGAGCCTGGCATGCCAATGGGCTCTTGACCATTAACCAAACCATAAAACGCAGAGTGAAGGCCAAGCGCTAACGGTGCTTTGTTGCCTGAAAGTCTTAAGTCAAGGTTATAGGCGTAAATCGCGAACACATCATCGCCGGACAGACCTGCTGCACCCCATGCTGGCTCTGAGTAGAGGTTCCAATCAAAGTTATCGCCTTTGCCTGAGACAAAGTCGAACCATGGCACATTTTTCGCTATTTTGTCGCGAAGGGAGTAGGGCAGCCCATACTTTTCCATCAACGCATCCGGCGGAACAATGAGAGTATGCATCGGGATTTGCCACAGAGGAAAAGCTGAGATAGCGGGCTTCCAGCCTTGATTAACAGCTAAGTCGTGTTCAGGGCTACCGTTGTGCAGAGTGTGTGGCCAGAAATTGTTTGTTCCGTCATGTTCAGCGGTGATGCCTGCTGGGAAACTCGCATCATAACGAATGCCATTTGCCACTAGGGCGTTGAGCGTGTCGTCGTCATAGGTCAGAAAAGGGGCGCGAAAACCATTCACACTAGAAGCCCCAACTCCTCCGTCATCGACGGACGCTTTCAACAGTTCATTGCAATGGGAAACTTCCTCTTGCCATTGCTCTGCGGTCATCCAGCTTTCTAGCGGATTCCAATTCACCTTGTCATCTGGGTGTGTCTCTGTGTGGTTGCCAATGTCGTGACCTGCTTGCGCTGCTTGTCGCCAAAGTGTTAACACCTCAGCGTTTCCACGAGATAGCCCGCAGAGCATGAAAAATGAGGCGGAAAGCGGCTTATTAGCATGCTTGTCTGCACCTTTTGGGTTTTGGTATTGGCTCAATGTTTCCAATACCCATTTCAAGCCATCGGCATCGTTATTGTCGTCAAACCCTAAGCTAACAAACATGGGTGTTTCTGCGGTATTGATTGGGGAGTGCTGAGAGGGAGGCTGAGACTGGTCATCAGCAAATGTAGGAGAGGCGAGAAGGAGAGGGACTAAGCACATCGATTTTCTTAACTCTTTGTTGGTGAGGCATCCGAATTGCCAATCTAATATTCTCATTTTTATACCCTGATTTTTGTTGTTTGTGCGGAATGTGTGCAGTGGCACACCTTTATCACAGTAGACATGCGTGGCTAGAAATCTCGGCATAACCAGTTGTGAATTCGAAGAATTTAGACGGCCTACAAATAGCGCAATGCAAGTTTCAAATGTGACGGTTTTGGGTTCGGTTGAAGTTCTCAATTCTGGGTTTGAAGCACGCACAAAAATCGCTCAGAAAGTCAGGAAAAAAGACACCAACATCCCTTGATTCTGTTCAAATTTCTTCAGCGACAAAAATGTGCATAAAAAATGGTGAGGAATTAGTCATGACGGGCACTTAGGTGACATTTCAGTTTGGCATTACGCCTCGCTTTATTTACTATGTATCGTTACGTCTTTATGCCAATTTTTGTGATGTGTTTTGTTTGAGCGACAAGGTCGCGTCGTGAATAAAATGCATGACGAGAAAGGATAGATACCCAAACAACCTCAAGATGTAGTGGGATTGTTATCTGCATCTTTAGGTAGTTTGGGTATATTAATTTACTCCCGTAGGACACTGCCCAAATGGGTAGATGAGGAAACGATGCAACAACTAGAAGAGATTCTATCCAACGCAACGTCAGCCATTGAAGCAGCTGACTCTGTTGCGGCACTGGATGAGGTACGAGTTAAGTACCTGGGTAAGAAAGGTGAGCTGACGCTTCAACTTCAGCAACTGGGTAAACTTCCACCGGAAGAACGCCGTGAAGCTGGTGCAAGCATCAACAAAGCGAAGCAAGCAGTTCAGCAAGCGTTGGCAGAGCGTAAGAACGCACTGGAAAGCGCAGAGCTGGAAGCGAAACTGTCTGCAGAAACTATCGATGTTACTCTACCAGGTCGTCGTATCGAGAACGGCGGTATTCACCCAGTTACTCGCACTATCGAACGCATTGAAACTTTCTTTGGCGAGTTGGGCTTTGAAGTAAAAACTGGTCCAGAGATCGAAGATGCATTCCATAACTTCGATGCACTGAACATCGCAGAAGATCACCCAGCGCGTACTGATCACGATACCTTCTTCTTTAACCCTGATTTGATGCTGCGTACGCACACCTCTGGTGTTCAGATCCGCACCATGGAACAAAATCAGCCGCCACTGCGCTTTATTGCACCTGGCCGTGTTTACCGTAACGATTACGACCAAACACATACCCCAATGTTCCATCAGGTTGAAGGCATGCTGGTTGACGAGAACGTTAACTTTGCACAGCTGAAAGGCATCCTGCACGACTTCCTGTGCAACTTCTTTGAAGAAGATCTGGAAGTGCGTTTCCGTCCTTCATACTTCCCATTCACTGAGCCTTCAGCGGAAGTTGACGTTCGTCGTAAAGACGGCAAATGGCTGGAAATCCTGGGCTGCGGTATGGTTCACCCGAACGTACTGCGTGCAGTTGGCATCGACCCTGAGAAATACTCTGGTTTCGCCTTCGGTATGGGTGTTGAGCGTCTGACCATGTTGCGTTACGGCGTGAACGACCTGCGTGCGTTCTTCGAGAACGATCTGCGTTTCCTGAAACAATTCAAGTAAGCATTGGGGTAATTGATAAATGAAATTCAGTGAATCCTGGCTTCGCGAGTGGGTTAATCCTGCTGTAAACAGCGAAGAACTGGCACACCAAATCACCATGGCTGGTCTGGAAGTAGACGACGTTGAAGCCGTAGCAGGTGAGTTCACCGGCGTTGTTGTTGGTGAAGTGGTTGAGTGTGGTCAACACCCTGATGCTGACAAACTGCGTGTAACCAAAGTAAACGTAGGTGGCGAAGAGCTGCTGGATATCGTTTGTGGTGCAGCAAACTGCCGTCTTGGCCTGAAAGTGGCTGTAGCAACTGTTGGTGCAGTGCTGCCAGGTGACTTCAAAATCAAGAAAGCAAAACTACGCGGTCAGCCTTCACATGGCATGCTGTGTTCGTTCTCTGAGCTGGGTATTGATGTTGAATCAAACGGCATCATGGAACTGCCAGAAGACGCAGTGATCGGCACTGACTTCCGCGAGTTTCTGAAACTGAACGACGTAACCATTGATGTTGATCTGACTGCAAACCGTGCAGACTGTCTGAGCATCAAAGGTCTGGCGCGTGAAGTAGGCGTTCTGAACCGTGCTGAAGTTTGTCAGCCAGTTATCACGCCAGTAGCAGCAACGATTGAAGACAAAATCTCTGTTGCTATCGAAGCACCAGCAGCGTGTCCTCGCTACCTAGGCCGTGTCGTTCGCAACGTTAACGTTAAAGCGGCAACGCCACTGTGGATGCAAGAAAAACTGCGCCGTAGCGGTATTCGTTCTATCGACCCAATCGTAGACATCACTAACTACGTGATGCTGGAGCAAGGTCAGCCAATGCACGCATTTGATCTGGCGAAGATCGAAGGCGGTATCGTGGCTCGCATGGCGAAACAAGGTGAGAAACTTGTTCTGCTGGACGGCAACGAAGCAGAACTGAACGACAACACACTGGTTATTGCTGACCACAACAAAGCACTGGCAATCGCAGGTATCTTCGGTGGTCAGGACTCTGGTGTTAGCATCGAAAGCACCACTGACGTATTGCTGGAAGCTGCATTCTTTGCACCAGACGCAATTCGTGGCCGCGCACGTAGCTACGGTCTGCACACTGACTCATCACACCGCTTCGAGCGTGGTGTTGACTCATCACTGCAAACTCAAGCGATGGAGCGTGCAACTGAGCTGTTGCTGGCTATCTGTGGCGGTGAAGCGGGTGAAATCGTTGGTCAGGAGTCTGAAGAGCACCTGCCAAAAGCGAAAACTATTTCTCTGCGTCGCACCAAGCTGGACAAACTGCTGGGTCATGCGATTCCAGATGCGGACGTTGTTGAGATCCTGACGCGTCTAGGCTGTGAAGTTGAAGCTAACGAAGCTGGCTGGACAGCGAAAGCACCAGCGTGGCGTTTCGATATGGCGATTGAGGAAGACCTGGTTGAAGAAGTTGGCCGTATCTTCGGTTACGACAACATTCCAAACCAAGCTCCTGCAGCGTCACTGACCATGAACGAATACAAAGAAGCAAACCTGCCTCTGAAACGCGTTCGTGATCTTCTGGTTGATCGTGGTTACCACGAAGCAATCACCTACAGCTTTGTTGAGCCAAACCAACAAAAACTGATCGTGCCAGACGTTGAGCCTCTGGTTCTGCCAAACCCAATCTCTGCAGATATGTCAGCAATGCGTCTGAGCCTGTGGACGGGTCTGCTGAACACAGTAGCGTACAACCAAAAACGCCAACAGCCACGCGTTCGCCTGTTTGAAGCAGGTCTGCGTTTCATCCCTGAGCAAACTGCTGAAAACGGCATGCGTCAGGAAATGATGCTGGCAGGTGTGATTGCGGGTCCTCGCTCAGAAGAGCATTGGGACATCGCGACTAACACTGTTGACTTCTTTGACCTGAAAGGCGATTTGGAAGCGATTCTGGAACTGACTGCTAACGAACTGTTTTACAGCTTCAAAGCAGCAAAACATCCAGCACTGCACCCAGGTCAATCAGCAGCGATTGAAGTTGATGGCAAAGTAGTAGGTCACATCGGTACTGTACACCCAGAACTAGAGCGCAAGTTCGGTCTGAACGGCCGCACTATCGTGTTCGAAATCGAGTGGGATGCAATCAACCAACGTGTTATCCCAGAAGCGGTAGTGATTTCTAAGTTCCCTGCGAACCGTCGTGATATCGCTGTGATCGTTGCTGACGACGTTGCGTCTGAAGACGTAGTACGTGCATGTCTGGATACTGACAATGCTCTGATCACTGGTTCTAAGCTGTTTGACCTGTACAAAGGTAAAGGCGTAGAGGATGGTAACAAGAGCTTGGCGATCGCGCTGACACTGCAATCTACTGAACGCACACTGGAAGAAAGCGATATTTCTGAAGCAGTTGCTTCAGTCGTTGCGCTTCTTGGTGAGAAATTCGGTGCATCGCTACGCGATTAATCGACAGTCTCTAAGAAAAAAGCAGCCTTAAGGCTGCTTTTTTTATGTCTAAAAGTTCTAACACCTAGTGCTCTGATAAATCTATGTTTTATCGAGGTCCAATGTGAAAGTCGTTAGTGTTCGCATAAAAAATGAATAAAAACATCACGTAAAGATGGTATCTAACTGAGCGTGTCTCAATTTTTATGCACGTCTTAAACATGGAAAACTCATTAACAGAGCACTATTCCAAATAATGATAAGGAAAAAAGTTGGCGCAAATCAGCCAGTTGGCTTACACTGTTCGTAAGTTGCTGATTGGAAATATGCTGCCCGACGAAGGAGCATGTGAATATTTCCAATGCAACGTAAAATCGTGATGTAGATACGACGTATCACATTTGTGTTAAACATTTTCTTTGAGGGAATGACCTATGGCGCTCACCAAGGCCGATTTGGCTGAGAACCTGTTTGAAAACGTCGGGATGAGCAAGCGGGACGCCAAGGAAACTGTCGAAGCGTTTTTCGAAGAAGTTCGAAAAGCACTAGAAAGTGGCGAACAAGTTAAATTGTCAGGTTTCGGTAACTTTGATCTTCGCGAGAAGAATGAACGTCCTGGCCGTAACCCAAAAACCGGTGAAGATATTCCAATCACTGCTCGTAGAGTCGTTACGTTCCGACCGGGACAAAAACTAAAAGCTCGCGTTGAAAACGCAAAAGTCGACAAATAAGTTTGTTCGCAATGACTATAGAACCGTGGCCTTCGCTGCGGTTTTTTATTGCCAAAATTTAGTGCGTTAGCGGTCAATATGACCAATTAGCGTTCCTTCTTGTCGGTTAAGTCACTCTTTCTCGTTCGGAAATGTTCAGCACTTCGGTCTTTTTGTAGTATCTAAATAGAACGAAAACAAAGAATACGATCACTACAAAACGAAGGATTGTTAGAAGTGCAAAAACAACTTTTCGAAAGCTTCCTCAAACACACCCTGTATCCACCAAAAGATTTCCAACCACAAAGCATCACACTGTCTAATGGCACTTTGGTAACCCATAAAGACATCGGTGTATTAGAAGTCTCACCCAACAACGCAAAGAACCATGTGGTGATTTCTTCGGGTATTCATGGTGATGAAACAGCACCGATAGAGCTTGTTGAAGACATAGTTCATGATGTACTTAACGAGCGTGTGGCCCCGTCAGAGCGCGTACTTTTTATTATTGGTCACCCTGATGCCATTCACGCGCATACGCGTTTTATTGAGGAAAACCTTAATCGTCTGTTCGCCAAAGAAAACCCTGAGAGAAACAAAGAGTGCTTGATAGCGAATCGACTTCAAGCGCATGTATCTGAGTTCTTCCATTCAGCCAAAGAAGGCGAGCAAAGGTGGCATTTTGATCTTCACAGTGCCATTCGAGATTCTAAACACTACATGTTTGGTGTTGTTCCCGCATCGACCCCGGCAACCGACATTCGTCCTTTGGTGTCCTTTATTCAGGCGGCTAAAATGGATGCTATCATGCTTAGCCGAACGCCATCATCAACGTTTAGTTGGTGGAGTGCAGAAAATTTCAGCGCGTTGGCCGCAACGTTCGAAATGGGAAGAGTGGCCAAATTGTATGAAAATGATATGAGCGAGTTTGAGCCGCTTAAATCTGCCTTAGTCGCATTGATCGCCGCACAGCCATTGCCTCAGATTGACGATGAGCATCCATTCTCTATCTACAAAGTAACGCGCACGATTACCAAAACGGATGCAAACTTTTCATTCACGTTTAGTAATGATGCCGCGAACTTTACCTACTTCGCGTCTGGCGAAAAGTTAGCGCACGAGAACGAGGTGTCGTACTGGGCGATAGAGGGCGGGGAAGCTGTCGTATTCCCAAATGCAAACGTGGCAATTGGTCAAAGAGCGTGCTTATTGGTGCAACCTTATACACCTGATTTGTCTCTTCCTCTTTTTGTGAACGTAGACAGCGAGCCGGGGCCTGTTGCGGCCAGTTAGTGCTTTTCATTTTTTGCTGTTCTCTGTATGGTTGGCGGCTATTGCGATTAGAACTCAAAAAACCATGCACTTACTTCAACTTGTCCAACGCCGGACTCGGCGTTGGCACACAGCTCTCGGCTTAGCGATTGCGCTTCTTATCGCCTGTGTGATGTTGTCTCTTTCTGCAGGGGAAATTTGGATTTCTCCGTTTTCGGCATTTTCGCCTTTAGAGCAAACACTATTAATGGAATTGCGCGTACCGCGCGTGATTGCTGCCATTCTAATTGGTGCGTCCTTAGCCGTGTCTGGCGGCGTACTTCAAGTCCTTCTCGGTAACCCGCTTGCCGAGCCAGGCGTTCTCGGCATATCTGGCGGCTCCAGCCTCGCATTGGTCATCGTTCTCTTTATTTTCCCTTCGCTAGCCAGTCCCTACGGGTTGATGGCCGCCGCGATGATGGGGGCTCTCGTCTTTACGGGCATCTTGGTGTGGTTAGCCAGAAAGCACACTATGTCGACTGCTAGGTTGCTTCTTATCGGTGTTGCGCTGGGTATCTTGTCAGGGGCGGTTGTCACTTGGGCGTTTTACTTCAGCTCTGATTTAAACCTGCGTCAGTTGATGTACTGGCTAATGGGAAGCCTCTCTGGCGTGCATTGGACGCAGCTGACTCTCTCTGTGGTTGTTTTACCTGCTGTGCTTTGGCTATGTACTCAAGGTAAAAATCTAGATTTGATGATGCTAGGGGAAACTCATGCCAGACAGTTGGGTTTGAATATTCAAACCTTGCGTTGGCAGCTCATTCTAATGGTGAGCATCCTTGTGGGTGCTTCCGTGGCAATGGCAGGGGTCATTGGTTTCGTTGGCCTTGTTGTCCCGCATTTCCTGAGACTCTGGCTAGGCACGGAGAACAAGTTTTTGCTGCCGCTATCCGCTTTGGCAGGTGCTTCGTTGATGTTGCTTGCTGACACCATTGGACGTTTGGCGATAGCAGAAGCGGAGCTGCCTGTGGGAGCGGTAACAACGACCATCGGTGCACCTCTGTTTATTTGGATGTTGATGAGGCGCGTATGATTGAAGCCAAGAACATTGCCTTAGGTACACGCCTTCTGCCTTTAAATCTGCATGCAGCGAAGGGGGAAATCGTCCACTTACTGGGCGCAAATGGTAGCGGAAAAAGTACCATGCTAGAGCTGCTTTCTGGGTTAACTGAAGGGCAGGGATGTACTACGTTAGACGGCAAGGATATTGCCACAATGTCTAGCGGAAACCTTGCACGCCAACGCGCTTACCTTAGCCAGCAGCAGAAACCCGCATTTGCAATTGGTGTTTATCAATACCTAAGTTTGAGCCTGTTTCCTCTGAGCGATACAAACAAAGACGCGTTAGAAAAAGCGGTTTTGGATATTTGTAAACTGCTTGGTATCGAAGACAAGCTGAATCGCAATACTGAACAGCTATCTGGAGGTGAATGGCAACGCGTGAGACTCGCCGGCGTGTGCCTCCAGATTTGGCCCGATATTAATCCAGATGGGAAACTGCTTCTTCTTGATGAGCCGGCTACAGCATTAGACATTGCACAGCAAAGTGCGATGTACAAAATGATCCGTTGTCTGGCGGAGAAAGGCATCACAGTGATCATGTCAAATCATGACATAAACAGAACACTGACAGATGCAGATAGGGTGGTATTGCTGAAAAATGGCCACATCGTAGCTCAAGGTGTTCCTACTGAGGTCATGGATGTAGAGACCTTAGAAAAAGCATTTGATACTCAGCTAAAACGCATCAATGTGGAAGGTCAGCCATTAATCCTAGCGTTATAGCGTTTGAATCTAAAAAAGTGTCAGGATTGCCCTGACACTTCAATTTTCGCTTTAATGAAAAGCGCATGGTCGACATAGAGAAGCTCTGCCGTTTTTCGAATAACAGATTCTTCTAATGGGTCGATACGCCCGTCTGCAAACGCCACTTCCCACATTGCTTTGATGAGCTCATAACGCTGTGATTGCTCAAGCTGGCGAAGCTTATCGGTGTAGTCATAAAGAGAAACGGATTGTTTAGAGCTGACTTGAGCGTCCTGCACCAGAGAGGTCGCTTGCTCGGTATCAATATCTAGCAGAGCACTCAGCATCTTGATCTTGGCAGCTTCTTCGCGCTCATCCAGATCATGGTCGGCACTGGCGACTTCACAAAGCAAGCCTGCCATCGCGTTTTGGTAGAGCATTTCATTTGCAGCAGCGTTTCCACCTTCCTCATTGAAGACTTCACGAAGAATCGAAGACAACTTTGAAAACATCTATAAACCTAACTTTTCCTTTAGCATTTACCCAAGTGTAACGCCTGACACTGACTTTTAAAGGCCTGTTTTGAAATCCAAGATTTCAAAAGAAAAAAAGACGCACATAAAGTGCGCCAAAAAGGACAAATGAAACACGGATGTTTCGATGAAGTCTTTAATTACCGTTGTTTGAAAACGTCAGCGATAAAGCTTGGGAAAGAGTTGATGGCGTATTGGATTTGCCATGCTATGACATCGAGGGTGTCATCTGTCCAATCGATATAGAACAGTGAACGGATACCATCGATATCGTTATCAATACTGTCGTGATCCCAGATGTTATGCCTGTAGAAAGGTTCAGACAGGAACTGAAGCTCCTCTTTCAATGGAACGGTGAAATGCAACGTCAGAGGATTTTTAACCAAAGGCAACGGCATAAAACGAGCTGAAGAGAGGTAAAAAATGGTGCCGTATTGTTGTGCATCTACGCCTGCTGTATCCGCATCTTGTTGTAAATCCATGTCAGAGACAAATTCGCCCACCAAATTGTAATTGGTAATGCCTTTGGCGTTATTACGCCACGTTTTTCGCTTGTCTCCGTCGTTGTAAATTGCGCTTTTTATGGCTTGGAGCACGGCTTTATTCACGCCTGTTGCATCAAAGACAGTGGCAGATTTACCCGTACGGATGGCTGCTGCGGTCGCTAATCCGCCGCCCAAACTGTGGCCAGTGAAATGCACGTTATATTCACTGTATTTGTCAGCGAGATATTCCGACTCGCGAATAACGGTGGCGAACTGGGGTGGCACGAGTCCGGCGGACAGCAAACCATCATTTACCCAATCAGCCGTGCCTAATTCGCTGCCTCGAAAGGCAATCACAGCTTGACTGCCACTGGTGTAGACAGCGGAGTGAAAGCCAATGCTGGTATCTTGCACGATCTCTCGTAGCTGCCAACCGTTAGGTGCGCCGTTCGCTCGGTAGACATATTCAGATAGTTCTAGATAAGGCAAAGCCGCTTTAGCATGGTTGACTGAAGGTGGCTTGTCAGATGAATAGATGATGCTGGTGTCATTCGTTGTGTAGGTGTAGTTGGGTTTTAAAACGGCTTCGAGAAATGCGCCAATACTTCCGAGTTCTTCTGCAGTGGTTGCTGATGCAATTGGCGCGGAAAACCCAATGCAGATTGCGATGCTGTAAGCGATGTGCTTTTTCATCTCGTTACGTCCTTTGCTCAAATTGAGTATCAAATCCAAACTGACGATTGATGGCGTTGCGATGCTCTTATGTTGCAAAAAGGTTAATATCGAGAAGGTCGCAGTATCTGTCTCAATGTCGTGACATCATCCTAAAGTCGTACAGGTGTCAGTCATTGCGATTTTAGGAGTTCTCATAAAATCATGTAGATAGGAAGGGAGGGTTAATCACTTTAAGATTTGACTAACCCTATTAAGGAGATAAGACGCTGTAAAATTATGCCAACAGATGCATGGTTTTGGCATGCATCCGCTATTACTTGATGTGCTCAGAAAAGGAGGATACTTCCCCAAGTGATGAGCACTAGAATTAGCGCAACAAAAACAGCCGCTGAACCAATATCTTTTGCTCTGCCGCTGAGGACGTGATGCTCAGGGCCAATACGATCGACAACCGCCTCAATTGCCGAGTTAATGAGCTCGACTATCACAACAAGAAAAAGGCTCGCAATCATAATGAGTTGTTCTAAATGAGAAACGGGCAAGAAGAGTGTTACCGCACTCATCACAATCAAGAGCACAACTTCTTGTCGAAAGGCCGCTTCGTTTTGCCAAGCGGCTTTCAATCCCTTCAGAGAGTATTTACCTGCATTAAAAATCCGCGTTAGCCCTTTAGGCTGTGTTTTTTTCATCTGAAACTCTGTCTATTTTTTCTTTAAATAAAGCTTGGTGTAACGGGTATTTGTTCTTTACTGCTTCTCACACTGACTAAGCATATCTAGCGTAGGTTGGTAGACTTTCGTCGATACTGATGCCATTCCCAACAAAGTGTGGAACAGGTTGTCTTGAGAATAAGGAACCTGTTTTGCATTCTCTTTAAGGCATGCTTCATTCACATTGTGTCCCTGTTGAAATGCAGGCGACATCCACAGGATCATAGGCACGGACTTTTGCTCTTTCGGCGCAATGCCATATGGGAGCCCGTGCAGATAGATACCGTCTTCACCCAAAGATTCTCCATGATCAGAAAGATACAACATCGCGGTTTGGTGAGCGTTGTCGTTGCTTCGTAATATGTCGATGACTTGGCTTAGCACGTAGTCGGTATACACGATGGTATTGTCATACGTGTTCACCACTTGCTGACGCGTACAGTTTTGAATATCTGCGGTATCACATGTCGGTGTGAACACACGAAACTCTGGTGGATAGCGCTCAAAGTATGTTGGACCGTGGCTACCAATGAGATGCAATACAATCACAGTATCGCTTTGGGCATTTTTAACTCGATCAGCGAGACCGTTGAGCAGAACACTGTCATAACACGTGCCGTGGGCACACTCCTTCGGAAAGTCTTTGGCTTCAATGTTTACATGTTCGATGCGGTCACAAACGCCTTTACATCCACCATCATTATCAATCCAGCTAACATCCACGTTCGCATGTTTGAGTACATCCAATACGCCTTCTTGGTGTCTGGCCGTTGTCGCCTTGTACGTACCGTGAGTCATGATGGAGAACATGCAAGGCACAGAGACTGCGGTTGCAGTACCACATGACGTGACATGCTGAAAACTGATCACACCTTCTTTCGAAAGGTGAGGGTTGGTATCTCTTTGGTAGCCGTTTAGCGAGTAATTCATCGCGCGGGATGTTTCGCCAACAACCAAGACGATAACGTTAGGCTTGTCGCCCTTGCGTTCATCTGTGGCATCTGTGCCTAGAGATTGGAAAGGGATGTTTTTCTCATACAGTCGGTATTTGGCATAACGGAAAGACGCACTTAAGTAATTCGTCGGGTTGATGAGTGCTTTGATCTCGCTGTTATTTCTGACCAAAGAGGCATAATCCTTGTAATAAACAGAGGCGATGGCACCCACAACAGCAACGGACACAAACAGCATCAGCACTTTTTGCAGCAATAATCCGCGAAATGTTGAGGGGAAACGCAGCTTAACCAGTAAAACAAAAATGCTTGGAATGAAAAACAAGAAAAAGAGCCACAGAAAAACGGAAACAGAAAGGTAGCTGCTGGCTTCGCTGGAATTGGTCTCGAAGATGTTAACGATCATGCTGTAGTTAAAGTACTGCCCATAGGAGACCATGGCGTAGGTTGCTAGTGTCGAGCATGCCAACAGAGCAATGACAACGGGCTTGTAGATAATCGGCCAAACAAGCAATGTGAAAATAGCAAAACACAAGGCCAGGATAAGCACTGGCAACGTTGCAACAAAGCAACGTCGAAACGCTGTGACGCTGAGAGAATTTGCCAAAGATGTTGCCACAATGCGGTGTTTTGCACTGAGGCAAAAAACAAGGCGATGCAGAAAATGAAAAAAGCGGAAGAGAGTTGACGCTTCATAGGGGGAACCAAACCTTGGGTTACATCACAGGCGGCGTATTCTTGCATACCACCAGTCAGAATGTAACTAAATGTAAATGAGGTAAAATAAGTTACCAAATTCGTCGATGTACTCACGGCGAGTTTCTGAGAATAACGAAACGATGAAATACGATCTTTTTACAGCGTAGCTGTTCGCGAGGATCTGAAACCGACTAGGGGATGAGAAGTGCCACTTATGAGAGACGATAGGTGTTGATATGGACGGAGAGGCAGAGCGAGAAGGTTTATTTGAAAGGGAGGCATTGCAGTTTGAAGGAAAGGGGTAAGGTTCAACGCCATTCTTCATCAAAATAAAAAGAAGAATGGCGCCAATAACCAGTTGTTTAGAACTCTTTTGGTGCAAAACCGGTAACAACTTCAAGGCGTAGTTCTTTACCCAACTTTGTCAGTGGGTGAACAACAACCAGACCTTTAACCGACTTTTTCAGTTTGCCCATGTCAGCTTGTTCTTGCTTTGTGATTTCGCGAGAAAATGGCATATCCAACAGTGCTTTACGCTCTTTGTTTAGCGCAAAGTTTTGCTTATGGGTCAGTTGGCTGATTTTCTTGTTTATATCTTCGATATCGTTGGTGAATTTAGTCACCATTGCGTCGTCGCCACGAGACTTAGCGGCATCCAGTTTTAGCTGGCTTTTATTCAGACGGTTTTTTTGTTGTTGTAGCTCTTGTTTCATGCTCATGGCGATCGAATACTCTGATTTGTAAGGTCGGCGAGTATATCACAAGCTAGTTGTGATGATAATCACATTGAAGGGGAGAAGGTTCTGCATTCGCTGTCATGTTCGAGGTCCTGATTTATTTTCTTCAATGACAGGCTGACTAGTATCTTTCTCGTGACTGAATTCAACGTCTCTCTGAATCTATAGCGAATTCTTGTGGTAGAATCGTCGCAATTTTTCAGACGTTATTGAGCCAAGCCGTGTAGGGCACTCGTAACGTGAATGGATTTTCATCACTAAAAGCATTTCCGGATACAGAATTGACCGCTTCAATCCATCAAAACAACGCTAAGACACTATTCAGTGCGCTTGATGATTGTATGCTGAAAGACAAGTTCCGTCTCAGCAAACGCATCAAGGGTGCACAGCGCATCAAGAAAGACGAAGCCCGTCAGGCTGTCTTTGACGAAATCGCGCTGGATATTGCCAAATCCATGCAAGTGCGCATGGCTCGCCAGAGCGCAACACCAAACATTACTTACCCAGAACTGCTACCCGTTAGCCATAAGAAAGACGACATCGCAGAAGCGATCGCGAACAATCAGGTTGTGATTGTTGCGGGTGAGACGGGTTCGGGTAAAACCACTCAGCTTCCGAAAATTTGTATGGAGTTGGGGCTAGGCGTATCGGGTGTTATTGGCCATACACAGCCTCGTCGTCTTGCTGCACGTTCGGTGGCAACGCGTATCGCCGAAGAACTGGAAACCGAGCTGGGTAAAACCGTCGGCTACAAAGTTCGCTTTAACGATCAGGTATCAGAAGAATCGCGCGTTAAGCTGATGACAGACGGTATCTTGCTGGCAGAGATCCAACATGATCGCTACTTGAATCAGTATGACTGCATCATTATCGATGAAGCGCACGAACGCAGCCTGAACATCGACTTTATTCTGGGCTACCTGAAACAGCTTCTGCCGAAGCGTCCCGACCTTAAGTTGATCATTACGTCTGCAACCATCGATCCTGAGCGATTCTCGAACCACTTCCGTGGTGCGCCAATCATTGAAGTGTCAGGCCGCACCTATCCTGTGGAAGTGCGTTATCGCCCGCTGGTAGAAGACAGTGACGACACCGATCGCGACCAGCTACAAGCCATTTTCGATGCTGTCGATGAACTGCATGATGAAGGTCCGGGAGACATCCTGATCTTCATGAACGGTGAGCGTGAAATTCGCGACACCGCTGATGCGCTGAATAAGCGAAACCTGCGTGATACGGAAATTTTGCCGTTATACGCGCGTTTGTCATCTGCAGAGCAAAACCGCGTATTCCAAACCCATACTGGACGTCGCATTGTACTCGCAACCAACGTGGCCGAGACATCGCTGACAGTTCCGGGCATCAAGTACGTTATCGACCCAGGTACAGCGCGTATTTCTCGATACAGCTATCGTACTAAGGTGCAGCGTCTACCGATCGAGCCTGTTTCTCAGGCGAGTGCAAACCAGCGCAAAGGCCGTTGTGGTCGTGTGTCTGACGGTATTTGTATTCGCTTGTACTCGGAAGATGACTTCTTGTCGCGCCCAGAGTTTACCGACCCAGAAATCCTGCGTACCAACTTGGCGTCCGTTATCTTACAAATGACCGCGATTGGTTTGGGTGACATTGCCGCATTCCCATTCGTACAGCCGCCAGATAGCCGCAATATTTCTGATGGTGTCCGCCTGCTGGAAGAACTGGGCGCGATGAAAGAAGGGAAGTCGAAGGACGATCCTAAACGCTTGACCGATATTGGTCGTGCGCTTGCCCGTTTGCCTATTGACCCGCGTCTTGCGCGTATGGTGTTGGAATCGGCCAAACTTGGTGCATTGCATGAAGTGATGGTGATTGCCTCTGCGTTGTCGATTCAGGACCCGCGTGAGCGCCTTCGGATAAGCAACAGCAATCGGATGAGAAGCATCGTCGTTTCAATGACAAAGAATCTGACTTCCTGTCTTATGTGAATCTTTGGGAATACATCAAAGAGCAGCAAAAAGAATTGTCAGGCAATCAGTTCCGCAAACAGTGTAAGAAAGATTACCTGAACTACCTGCGTGTGCGTGAATGGCAAGATGTGCATTACCAAATCCGTCAGGTAGTGAATGAGTTGGGGTACAAGATCAACCAAGAGCCTGCCGATTACCAATCAGTACACGTTGCTCTGTTGGCTGGTTTGCTCTCTCACATTGGTCTAAAAGACCAAGAGAAGAATGAATACCAAGGTGCACGTAATGCGCGCTTTGGCATCTTCCCAGGCTCAGGCATATTCAAGAAACAGCCAAAATGGGTGATGGTTGCAGAGCTGGTGGAAACCGCCAAGCTTTGGGGTCGCGTCGCTGCGAAGATTCAACCTGAATGGGTTGAGCCGCTAGCCAAGCATCTAATCAAGCGCAGTTACAGCGAACCACACTGGGAGAAGAAGCAAGCCGCTGTCTTCGCCTATGAAAAAATCATGCTTTACGGGATTCCGATCGTTCCTAAGCGAAAAGTAAATTACGGCAACATTGACCCTGTAGTCAGCCGTGAGATTTTCGTACGTTCTGCGTTGGTAGAAGGGGATTGGGAGACCAAGCATAAGTTCTATCATCAAACCGTAAGCTGTTGGCTGAAGTTGAAGAGCTTGAGAAGAAGTCACGACGCCGCGATATTCTGGTAGATGACGATACCTTGTATGAGTTTTACGATCAGCGTATCGACCATACCGTTGTCTCTGGGCGTCATTTCGATACCTGGTGGAAGAAGGTCAGCGAGAAACACCTGACATTCTGAACTTCGAAAAAGCCATGCTGTTGGCGGGTGACGCGAGCCATGTGACAGAACTCGATTACCCGAACTTCTGGTATCAAGGTAACTTGAAGCTCAAGCTGAGCTATCAGTTCGAGCCGGGTGAAGATCATGACGGTGTGACGGTACACATTCCATTACCTGTTTTGAACCAAGTTGAGCCGGAAGGCTTTGATTGGCAAATTCCGGGCTTACGTCATGAGTTGGTGGTTGCGCTGATTAAATCCCTGCCAAAAACGTTACGTCGTAACTTTGTGCCTGCGCCTAACTATGCGACAGCTTTCCTTCAGCGTGTAAAACCAATGGAAGCGCCATTGCTGGATGCGTTGGAAAAAGAACTGAAGCGCATGACAGGCACTACCGTGCTGCGTGAAAACTGGCAATTAGACCAACTGCCAGAGCACTTGAAGATCACTTACCGCGCGGTCGACCATAAGAACCGCAAGTTGAACGAGAGCTTTGACTTGTACGAGCTGAAAGATGGCTTGAAAGAGAAGGTTCAAGAGACCTTGTCTCAAGTAGCAGATGATGACATCGAACAACAAGGTCTGACAACGTGGAGCTTTGGTTCGCTGCCACAGATGTACCAGCAAAAACGTGGTGGCTTTGAAGTTCGAGCGTTCCCAGCGATCGTCGATAACAAAGACTCAGTGGGCATCAAGCTGTTCGAAACGGAAGAAGAACAGAATCAAGCCATGCAACAAGGTCAACGCCGTTTGATTTTGTTGAATGTACCTTCGCCGATTAAGTACTTGCACGACAATCTGCCGAATAAGTCTAAGTTGGGTCTGTACTTTAACCCGTACGGCCGCGTGTTGGATTTGATTGATGACTGTATTGCATGTGGTGTTGATAAGCTCATCGAATCACAAGGCGGCCTGAAATGGCAGCCGGAAGAGTTTGAAGGCCTGAAAGAGTATGTGCGTGCGGAGCTTGGCGATACCGTTGTGGAGATCGCCAAACAAGTCGAGCAAATTTTGACAACCGCGTTCAACATCAACAAGAAGCTGAAGGGCAAAATAGACTTCACCATGGCGTTCGCGCTGTCAGACATTAAAGCGCAGGTTGAAGGCTTATCTTCAAAGGTTTTGCCACTGAGTGCGGTTACAAGCGTCTTCCAGATATTCAACGCTATCTGGTTGCTGTGGAACGTCGTTTGGAAAAACTACCAATTGATCCAAACAAAGACCGTTTGCACATGCTAAAGATCGAGTCAGTGACGAACGACTACAAAGAGCTGCTGAATAAAATTCCTAAAGGGCAGAAAGTGCCAGTAGCTGTGAAAGAAATCCGTTGGATGATTGAAGAACTTCGCGTCAGCTATTTCGCGCAGCAATTGGGCACGCCATACCCAATTTCTGATAAGCGGATCAAGAACGCGATAGACACAATCTAATCGTTTTTACAGCGGCGTTTCAAAACAGAAACACATCAACTTAAAAACCTAAAGCCAGCCAAAGTGCTGGCTTTTTATTTATAACCGCTATGGCAATATTGTTCAGAAGCGGCAAAGAAAAGCCGCTTCTTTTGCGCTAACACTCGGGAAAGTTCGCCTCTAGTGCGTATTTCGATGAGTAAGAAAAAACAACTTATTGATACACAACACTTCTTCGTGACGGAACGCCAACTGGCACGAAACTTGGTATGTCACTCAAGAAAAGCGGCGCTTTTAAAGCCCATTTTACGGTTTTGTTGAATTACGTACCTTTTAGGGGACAACGATGTTTAAGGCGATTAGAGCGATTATCGCGCTGTGCTTGCTTTGTGTTTCAAGCATGGCTTTTGCGGCGGGTTATCCCGGCGCACACGTGATGTATAAAGAACTCGGTTTGACGCATCAAGTGGCTTATGACAAGTTTGAGAAGGCTTACGACAACTTCAAAGCGCACCCAACCAAAAAGCCAATTTTTACCATCATTGACTATGGAAAACCGTCTTCTCAGAAGCGTTTCTGGGTGATTGATGCACAAAAACAAAAAGTGCTTTATTCCTCGTATGTATCTCACGGTAAGAACAGCGGCAGTTTGTACGCCACGAAATTTTCCAACCGAGTCAGTTCCCACAAAACATCCGTTGGTGTTTTCCGTGCAGCAGAAACTTATTACGGCAAACACGGCTATTCACTTCGACTCGACGGACTTTCTAAAGGGATCAACGACAATGCACGCAAGCGTGCTATCGTTATTCACGGTGCATCCTATGCAAACCCGAAAGTGATTTCTAAAACGGGACAGCTAGGGAGAAGTTGGGGTTGCCCGGCATTGCCAACCTATTTATCGAAAGAAGTGATAAACACCATTAAAGACGGCACGTACATTTATGCCTTTGCATAAATGGGCAGAACAATAAAAGCGCGACTTTACCCGTCGCGCTTTTTTATTGAATGTTCAATGAGTCAATTTCAACGCACTCTGTTTTTGTTCAAACCCTTGCCACTGAAAGTGGACGTCTAACTCTCTCGGCGTTATTTCTCTAGCTTCACTTTTCTAGGGAAATCCAATGAACCTATCTGCATTGCCGCTGGCGATTACGCTTGCTCTTTCTGCTACTGTAAGTGCCTCTGAAAAAGAAACGCGAGTCATTTATCCTCAACTCGCGAAAGAGTACCAACCCGCAAAACATCATAACTGGGAACGCTTTCTCTACAGTGAAAAGCTCGATGGAATACGTGCTATATGGAATGGCGAGTCACTCCTCACTCGTTCAGGTAACCCAATCGCCGCGCCAGCTTGGTTTTTGGCAGCGCTGCCTAATGTGCCGATTGAAGGCGAGCTTTGGTCAGGCAGAGGCCAGTTTGAGCATGTCATGTCAGTGGTGATGGATGACGAGCCAGACGAAAAGGCATGGCAAAGCATACGCTTTATGATTTTCGACTTACCTTTATCCCCAGAGCCGTTTGCTGATCGCTATAAGAAAGCTATTCAGCTAGTCGAAAACCTTTCCGTAGAGCATGTTGACTACATCCCGCATTTTGCCGTTGTTTCTGAAAGTCAATTGGATGAGAAACTGAAGGAGATTAACAATAAGGGAGGGGAAGGGATCATGCTTCGGCTTAAAGAGCGCCTCTACGTTTCAGGTCGCAGTGACGGCACACTGAAGATGACAGTCGCGCAGGATGCTGAAGCAGAGGTGATTGGTTATGTTGACGGGAAAGGAAAACACGAAGGGCGAATGGGAGCATTAATTGTAAAGATGGAGAACGGGCAGACGTTCAAAATAGGCACTGGCTTTACCGATCAAGAGAGAGAAAACCCGCCTAAGGAAGGAACCAAAGTCACCTATCGCTACAATGGCTACACGGAGAGAGGCATACCCAAGTTTGCACGATTTGTGCGTGTTGATGAGACAAAACAATAGCGTAAGTCACAAATTGCATAATACCGTTGGCGAACCGTCGAGTTTGTTAAAAACTTATGGGATAGATTACCTTAGCCAGATGAGCTCATGTATATGCAAAAAAACCGTCGCCCTACACTGCAAGATGTTGCCGAGCTAGTAGGCGTCACCAAGATGACCGTGAGCCGTTACCTACGTAACCCCGAGAGGGTGGCGAAAGAAACAGGTAAACGTATTCAATTGGCGGTTAATGATCTTGGCTATGTTCCTAACCGTGTCCCCGACATTCTTTCCAATGGTGCCAGCCGGACGATTGGTGTTGTTGTTCCTTCGATGAAACATCCCGTGTTTCAATATGTCATCGAGGGGATAGAAGCAGCCGCAGAAGCGTCAGGATATGAAGTCATGCTGGCACACAGTGGGTTTGAACTGGATTCAGAAGAGCAACGGATCCAGACCTTGCTTTCATTCAATGTTGATGGGCTGATTCTCGCTGAAAGTCACCATTCTCAGCGTTCCCTTAGAATGATCGAAACTGCAGGTATTCCCTTTATCGACGTCCTTGATGCTGAGGAAGGAGAGGAAAGTCCCCGTGTTGGCATAGACAACGAACTGGCCGCGTTGTCTATGGTGGCGCTGATGATAGAGCGGGGATACAAGAAGATCGTATGCCTGAGTGCCAGAAAAGGCATTCAAACGGACACCAAGATAAAAGGCTATATCGCCGCTATGGAAGAAGAGGGCTTGGTACCCAAAAGCCTATCGGCGAAATCTGAATCGTCAGTGTCATTAGCCCGCAAAATGATGCGAAAAGTGTTAGATCGTTATCCTGAAACGGATGCCGTGTTTTGTACGGATGATGAATTAGCGGCGGGCGTTTTGCTGGAATGCCAGAATCAGGATATTTCGGTGCCAGAAGAAATGGGAATTGCAGGTGTCCATGCTTTAGATATCGGTCAGTCAATGATGCCCAGAGTGGCTAGCATCGTCACGCCAGACAGAGAAACAGGTGAAAAGGCCACTTACGCGTTGTTGGAGATGATTCAAGGGAATACAACGCAAAGTCTCTCCCTGGACTTTGAAATCGATGAAGGAGAGACCTTGGTTTCGCCTTAACGACATGATAGGTGGGGTAGAACGCCCGACGTAATTAGTTTCCCTGTCCAAGCTATTTTGCTTTGGTTGGCCTTCATCTTGAAAAGCGCCAGCCAGGGTTAACCGAATAGTGTCGTGGGAGACGTCTAGTCTGGCCCTGTCTCTAGAACAACAGGCAGCGGTGAGACCGCAATAAGAGTCGCTCTATATGTGTTGGCCGTAAGCAACGACTTAATGGCGGAAATGACAGAACGAAGTAGACGGCTTTGTTGTTCGAAATTTTTGGCTGCTGACGCAGCCAAAAGAATGCGATTGCCAATTGACGAATCCATTCGTTTAATGAGTGATTTAGTCATCAGACGTAATCAACTTCTTACCATGCAAATCATGGAGAAAAACCGCCTTTAAATCTTACCCAAGCACCTTCATGTATCCATGAAGGCGGTGCTGACCGTATTTAAAAACCAGTTTTCCAATGTAGAAAGCAAAATCCACAAGCTCATAGAAGAGTCCGATGATTATCAGACCAAAAGACTCAGCGAGTCGTTTACAAAGTCACGACGAAGCGCAAACACAGTGATGTAATAGTCGATAATTTGTTGAACCGGGACTTCAATCCAGTTGCTCCTAATCAGGTTTAGGCGGTTGATTTTACTTATCTGAAAACAGGTAAAGGCTGGATGGAGTTAGCCATCGTCATGGACTTGTACTCGCGGCGAGTTGTTGGTAGGCATATTGATAGGCGAATGACCACCGACTTGTTTAGCAAGGCACTAATAAAGGCATATAAATTGAGGCAACTATGAAAGGGGCTCGCGTTCCACAGCGATAAGGCTCCCAGTATACGAGCAGACAATATCGCGAACAGCTACAGGGTTATGGCATGCGTGCGAGCGGTTCTTCGGAAGCTTAAAGCACGACTGGTCGTTTAGAGTGCACCAGCCAACCAGAGAGCATATGAAGGAAGATGTCTTAGCCTACATGAGGTATTACAACCTCGAAAGGTTGCATTCGGCGAACAATGATATGTCGTTAAGTATTTAAGAAAGGTCTCTAAAGAAAGTGTCAGGCTGGAGTTGACCAGAACAGGTGTTATAGGTATGAAAATCAGTACAGTCGTTATATGTTCGCGATCTTCTGGTCGGCATTTGGCTTAGATATATACGCAAGTCATCTATAATATAAGACTGATAACCAATTTTATAAACAGCTGATTAACCATCAAACCTCTAGCAGTATCCTCTTTAGTAGACTGGTGACGAATACGGGAGTGTTGCACGATTGGTCATGAGTAGTTTCAAGTTCTTTACCCAAATCGCTGACTTTTTTGGTATAAAGAATTTAATGTCACACCCACAGAAGATGTATTGAGCATTCAACTAACTAACGACTTCTACGTGAGTAATAGAGTGACATGTTAATTGACCACTTAGTTTGAATCAAGTCGCATATAACTTTAAATGCATAATTATTATCTTTTCATTAAACTCTACTCAAGTATATTTCCATAATAGTAGTGTGGTTATTGAAATTGAGGCTTGCATTTTGAATATTGTAATTTTGGGTTACTTTTACTTTGCTGACAATTATATCAGGGTAGCGCACAATAATGGGCACAAAGTAGTTGTAATAGAGAGTGACTGTGAAAAAGCTGAGAATGATTCTCGTGTAGATAGAGTTATTAATGTCAACTTAACTGGTGAAAATGCTTATAGAGAAATACTCGACTCACTTGATGGTATTCAGGTAGGTGCTATTCTTCCAGGGCATGTATTCCATGTGGCACTTGTGTCCAAAATCTGTGAAACCCTTTCACTTCCATCCATTTCATACGAGGCAGCTTTAAAATGTCTTAGTAAGATTGAAATGCGAAAGGAACTAAATAGACATAGCATTGATCAACCGGGATTTGTTGTATTTCAAGATGGCGTATCACTGGATAAATTATCCCAAGACCTGATAGTTAAACCCGAAAAAGGATTTGCCAGCATTGGCGTTGTTCGTGCTTATGATCATGAACAAGCGTTAGATTATGCGAAGAAAGCTAATGGTGCATTGTCTTATTCCTCTAATGTTAATTTTGATTCAGAAGTATTAATTGAAGAGTGCCTGACTGGAACGGAATACTCAGCGGAGGTTCTGTGTGAAGCGGGTACGATTACTGTATTAGGCATTACTGGAAAACACTTTAATAAAGAGGAATCTAGCTTCGAAACCGGATTTTTTATTCCGACGTCACTTTCAGAGGATGACAAAAAGAAGATCGGAGACTACATCCATTCCGTGTATGGTTGCCTCAATATCGATCATGGCCTCAGTCATTGCGAATTTGTTTTGACTGACAGTGGCCCAAAAGTGATTGAAATCAATCCGAGAATTGGTGGGGCCCACCTTTCGGACCTTTATGACCTTGCCACAGGTGTCGATTTGTTCGAAGTATCAATGAATAACGCTCTCGGACGTCCATCTGGCCTCAACTCGCTTTCACCAAAAGGCTATACTTCCACTGGGTGGCTACTCGGGGCGAAAGGAACAATCAAGAACGTCACGGTTCCAGAAATTAATGATGACAATGTTAGAATTTTTGTACGCAAAGATCAGGGTAGTGTTGTTCCAGGGTTGGGAGACAATCGCGATAGAGTGCTTAGCATTATTGCTACCGATACAACTAATGACCAAGTAACCCGAACGATCAACGATATTAAGAATCAGTGCACCGTTTTGTATTATGACTGAGTTAAGTTTTGGAAGTAGTTCCTTATCATTTTCGACTTTATCCCCGTTAAGTCTGTATATCAATAAGGATGAAACAGATGTCTTAACAAAAAGTGACTTAACGAGATGGCTTGACAATAACACGTTCGACAAATCTGTTGTGTGGTGGAAAACATCGGGAACGACGGGATTACCGGCAAACATCGCTTTCCCAGAAGATTATCACAAGATTCTGATTGAACGTTATTATCGTGAAATACTTGGTGTTGAAATTGATGATCTTATGTACTTGCATTTAGCATCGCCTTCACTGAGACCCAAAGGTATTGTTCTTGAAGATGACATAGAAGCAAGGAAGTTAAAAAATAATGAATATTTCTTATCGCCTCCTCGCTCCTGTGAACAGTGGTCAGAAGAAGACTTAAAACGTATATATAGAGAGCTGCACGACCTAAAGCCCGATATACTTAGAGTAGACCCATTCTATCTGCTGCGTTTTATTGTTTGGGCTGAAGAATTTGGATTGACTGTTCCTAAAATTGACGTCGTAGTCTGTTCTTATAGTTTGCTAATGAAAAATACGGCTCTACGAATTCAAAGTTTCTTTAACTGTAAAGTATATGAATTGTATGGAATGTCAGAAGTAGGCCCAGTTTGGCTTAGAGAATACGGCAGTAACAAGAAACCTACTTATTCCGATATTTACTTAGAGTTAAGGCCAATAGAAAGCTATGGGTCTTGTTATGAGGTTTTAGTGACGACTTCTAGGAACACACTTTATAATCTTTATCGTTATCAAAGCAACGATGTAGTAAAGGTTAAAGGTAGTGATATCGAATTTATCGGAAGAAGGTTTCATGGATTTGCATTCGATAACGGCACTACCTACAAGGAATTAATAAATGACCTCGAATCAAACTACAAAAACATATTGTGCAGTCAGATTGAAATAAATGACAATCGATATCTATTAAAACTTGTAGTTAGCGGAAAATTAATTAGAGGAAAATCCATACTTCGTTTTCTTAAGAAAAAGACAGGTTTGGATTTTGAAATTAGTATAGTTGACTGGTTAACACCTGAATCCTCAGGAAAGTTTTCTATTATTTCTTAGTTAAAAACTAAAATTTATTATTGCGTAATCCGATTAGGGAGAATAACGTGCGCCTTTCTGTTTCTACAAATATGGATAATAGTTTGATCGATGGTTTACAAGATACCAATGTAGTTCAAGTCTTTGGGAAGATGACGAACGATTGTATAGGGGGTGGACTTGAAAATCACTTGATCAGTAAAAATACTCAAAGTAGGGATGTTTTTGAACAACACGTCAAGCATGTCAGAGAGAAAGGCCTGACCTTTAATTATACCTTTAATGCACCTTCCTTAATGAATAAAGAATATACATTATCGGGTAAGCGAGAAATAAGGGAACTGCTTGACTATATTACAGAGGTGGGTGTCAACGAAGTCACAGTAGCAAATTATTTTCTGATTGATTCAATTAAAAAGCACTATCCCGAACTCGATGTAAAAATATCTGCGACCATGCAGGTTGATAATCTCTCTAAAGCCCGAAAGTTTGAGGACATGGGCGTAGACTGCATCGTACTTGATCCGATGCAGGTCAACCGCGATTTCGAGACTTTATCAGCGATTAGAGAAGGTACGGACTGCGATTTAGAACTGATAGTTAACAACAATTGCTTGTGGCAATGCCCTGTATTATCAGCCCACCAAACTTTCTTGGGTCATAGTTCTCAACTGGGCGAAAACAAGGAAGTTTCCCATGATTACATCTACATCAAAAGATGTGCTCAAGAGCGAATCTACAACAAAGAAGCCTGGATCATTGCCGATTGGATCAGGCCTGAAGACCTCCATTATTACGAAAAAATCGGTTATGACTTTTTCAAGATCATTGACAGAGCGACACCGCAAGATGTCATGATCAAGCGTGCCAAGGCTTACTCTGAGCGCCATTTTGACGGAAACCTATTGGAACTGATTCAGCATTGGGGATACAGAGATTTAGTCAAGCCAGAAGAATACTTAGATAACATCTACGTCGATAACCGGAAATTGGACAAATTCTTAAAATTTATTACTCGAATGAACTGCCGAGATATTGGTTGTGGAACCGAGTGTAAGCATTGTTTCAAGTTTGCCGAAAAGTCAGTTTCGATTAAACAGAAAATCGTAGATAAGTTTAGTGCCGCTCACTCGAGTGCAATTAAAGAAATTGAGTATCTTAATGTTGAATAGATAGGGGTTTAGTATGAGCAGTTTTCGTTTGGAGTTAAATAAGTGTCGAAAAGAAATTGATTTAATCGATAACCAAATTATCGAATTACTGAAAAACCGATTTGATGTTGTTAAAACTGTTGGTGAATTAAAAGTTAGCCATTCAGAACCTATGATGCAATCAAGTAGAGTGGAAGAAATACTAAATAAACGAGAGGTACTCTCTACCTCTATAGGTCTACCAGCTAATCTAGCCAAAGATATTTTCAAAGCCCTGATAGAGCATGCGTGCACTTATCAAACGAAGGTAATGGACGAAATTGAGTGCGAAGATGAAAACATCTAATTTAAATTGGGCTTCTGTTCAACAAGATGATCTGGTTGAAATCTCTACTTGGTTGACTTCACGGAGAAACGAAGATTTTACGTTCTTTTTGGATTCAAGTTATTCTGCAGACGGGAACGATCACCTATCAAGTAAGTGTCGATACAGCTATATAGGCATCAACCCGATATTCGGTCTGCTCGCCTATCGTGACCATGTTACGTTAATTAATGTAGCACTTGGAAATAAAGTTACTGTGCCCGTCGCCGGCCCTCAAGAAGCGCTAGAGCAACTAGAGGCCCTGTTTCAAGAGTACGAGCAAGCTTGTAACCCTCATTTCCCAGAGCGTGAACCTCAATGGTTTACGGGGTTTTCTTACGAGTTTGGTCGAAACATTGTTGGCAGTGGTGACGACAGTCCTCAAGGGAAGAAGCCGCTATTTTTTGCATGGTTGACCGCAGATCAGGTTGTGATTGATTGGCATCGGAAGCAATCGACTTACTGGTCTGTACATGCAGAAGGTAAAGCATTGAAAGAAAGGTATCGGCGACTGTTTGTTCATACCGAATGTAGCACTCACGATACTATCAACTCCTTTGATGCTAAGTATCTGGTTAGTAAAGATGACTTCATTTCATCGGTAGAAAAGATCCGAACTTCAATCTTTGAAGGGGATGTATATCTGACTAACATGACACACCCGTTTTATTTCAAATCAAACGAGAACAAAGTCGACATCTACCAGAAGTTACGTCGTAAAAACCCAGCGCCCTTTGGAGCCATGGTGATCACACCGGATGTCTCGATTCTGTCGTCTTCTCCAGAACGATTCATTTATGTCAATGACGGTTCAATTTCTACAGAGCCGATCAAAGGGACTCGGCCAAGAGGTGTTACGCCGGAACAGGACAAGAAAAACTACCTTGATCTGCTCGACTCAGTAAAAGAGATGGCCGAACACACCATGGTTGTCGACTTGCTGCGAAACGAAATTGGCAAAATCTGTAAGTATGGTAGCGTCAATGTTGAAGAGTCATTTTATATCGAAAAATACAAGACGGTTTTTCAACTGGTGTCGCGAGTGGCAGGAAAATTATTACCAGAGACCAGACTTAAGGACATTATTGTCGAAACGTTTCCGGGTGGTTCGATTACGGGGTCGCCCAAGTATAGCGCGATGAACATTATCGATTCACTTGAAGGCTATAACCGTGAGTACTACACAGGGTGTTTGGGCAGGCGGAGTGTCAGTGGTGAGAGTATTGACTTGTCAATTCTAATTCGCTCGATTTTCTTTGATGGGAATGACGCATGATTGGTGTAGGTGGCGGTATTGTCGCTGACTCTGTCCCTGCCGAGGAATATCAAGAAACTTTGGATAAGGGAAAGGGCATCGTATCGCTGTTTAATAGCGAGTTAAGTCAGGTCTTTCTCACTGAGGAGGAAATGTCATGATTGTTATCATCGATAATTACGATTCATACGTTCATAATTTAGCGCAAGCGTTTGGTATTCACTGCGACTCTATTAAGATTTTCAAAAACGACCAAGTCTCGATTGAAGAGCTAGAACAATTGCCAATCAAGCTGCTCGTTATCTCCCCAGGGCCTGGAAAGCCTGAGGATGCCGGTATTTCTTTAGATTTAGTTCAACATTTTTCCGGTAAGCTGCCCATTTTTGGCGTCTGTTTAGGGTTGCAATGCATCGGCGTTTCCCATGGCGGATTACTAACACACGCAAAAAGACCCATGCACGGGAAGTTGAGCCGGATAGTACATAACGCTAAAGGAGTCTTTGAAAAACTCAAGAATGAGTTGTTCGTCGTTAGATATAACTCTCTAATCATATCGAATGACATTGATGCACAGCCAGATATTGATGTGACTGCGGTGTCGGACGATGGTGAAGTGATGGCTATTAGTGTCGTCGGTCAACCCACGCATGCTGTTCAGTTCCACCCTGAGTCGTTTAATACCGAGGCCGGCAAGCAACTTATCGATAATATGTACCAAATAACCAAGGCGTTTTGGACTCAGCATGCTGACTGAACAGGGCTGCTGTTTGTGCGGGTTGTGCGTCGGAATGTGTGGTCAAATATCCGCTTACCAAGACCAAATTGCAGTGACAGGTGGATGTAAACGTCAAGGTGGCTTTTGTCAGACACTTTGTCCGAAAATCACACCCGATGCCGGCCGAGAGCATGCGACGATTTTGACTTATCGGTACGACTCTGGACAACGTCAGCTAAAGTCCCTGTTGCAAACGATCGCCCGACATCTGCTCAGTTCTCCAGACGACAAGTTGGTGGCCGCAATATCCACTGAGGACGCGCTAACGCCAATGTCCACTACATTGGATAATGACTCTGACATTGAAGGGTTGAGGTTTACTCACCCTTGCCGAAGTCCGACCCTAGCAAGTGTGTTTTCGCTACTGAAAAGCAACAGCACTATCCACTTGATAGGTACGCCCTGCGAAGCACTCGCGTTAAAGGGTGAGCGCCGCAAGTATGGCCCAATTTCAGCCAAGCTTGGTCTGACAGTCTCCGTGGCGTGTGATGTCATTCTCGACCGAAATCAGTTACTTCGCTGGATGCGAGAAATGGGCGTTTCTCGTCCAATAAAAAACGCTCGATATCAGGGCGGCGAATGGAGCTTCAAAGATGCAAAGGACAAACACATCTGCCTAGATTATCAACAGGCAAAGAATATGGCCTTTCCTAGTTGCGTAGCGTGTGAATTTGATTCTCAGTACTGTGAAGACATAAAGATACGTCGAATTACACCTTATGAATATGAAGTCTCCGGACGAACAGACGCAGGAGCAAGTTTTCTATCCAGAAATCACCACTCCCTCGGTTTATCAGTTTAATCCTATTTCAAAAATCAAATAACAGGTTTGTATATAATGAGTTTGCGTGAAGAAAGGCGCTTCGATGTGGAGAAGTTTAGGCAGGAGTTTCCAATTTTAAATGGCGAACAGCCGATACTGTATTTCGATAATGCAGCAACGAGTCTGAAGCCTGAGGTTGTTGTTAGAACGGTTTGTGATTTTTACCATTCTCACACCGCTAATATCCATCGCGGGGCACATTCGCTCTCCGAAATCACTTCGAGCAAGTATGAAGACGTCCGTTCCACAATTGCTCGCTACTACGACGTTTTGCCGAAAGAAATTGTCTTCACCTATGGCGTTACCCACGGTGCGAACTTGCTGGCAAAATCATTACATCTCACCAAAAACGATACTGTCATCGCCAGTGAACTTGAACATCACTCCAATATCCTGCCTTGGACAGACGCTGAGGTCGTTCTATGCCCAATAGACGATAACGGGTTGATTGATTTGAATAAACTGAGAGACCTATTGCAAAAAAAACGGGTCAGGCTCGTGGCAATTCAACAAGCGTCAAATGTCACTGGTGTGGTGCAACCGATCAAGCAAATTTCAGAACTTGTGCATGAATACAATGCGCTATTGGTGATTGACGCAGCCCAATCCGCGCCCCACTTACTTCCTGGTCCAGGCGATATTGATTGTGATGTATACCTTGTCTCGGGACACAAGATGCTGGCCCCTAGTGGTACTGGTTTTATGTTTATTAAACAATCAGTTATAGAAAACCTTGATGTCGGGTACCTTGGGGGCGGAGCCATTAACCGAGTCAATGGTGTTAACTATGAACTGCGCCCAGCCCCTTGGCGATTCGAGTCAGGGACACCGAACATCGAGGGCGTTTTAGGTTTGGGGGCTGCGTTTAACATGCTTACTGAGATAAAAGACTCCGGCAAGTTATATCTGGAGCAACTCGGGGGCTACTTGGAAGAGAAACTGTCGGCCATTCCGGGTGTCATTCCAATTGGCATTGATAATCCAGATCGAATCAAAACGATATTCAGTTTTACTTTGGCTAAAGATACGGTCGATATCGATCAATTTGCCAAGTTATTAAGCACCACAGAAAGCATCATGTGTCGCTCTGGATCGCTTTGCGCTCACCCTTTTTTCGACAAAGTAGATTCGAAAGGGGCAATCAGAATTTCTGCCTATCTCTACAACACGAAAGCCGAGATAGACATCATGGCACGCGTTATTAAAAGACTGTCCACTTTTCTTATGGGCTAATGAGGGAATATTATGAAACTAAGATACGCAGGGACGGACACGAAAAAGCCGATTGTTCACTTTGTTAATTGCATTGGTAAAGATGTCGGCTCTCTTATTGTTTCACATCTGTCTGCATCTTTTCCTGACTATCAATTTGTCGATATCAATGCGCATGAAGGGATCGACGTAGAAGGGTACTTTTCTGAAATCGAGGATTTCGGATCTCCGCTTGCTGTAATTATCTCTGGCAGCATGTCTTCTGTGAATGATGATGAACACTGGATCGCCGCTGTCAAAGAGCTGGCAAGAACTGCGATGGATCCTAGTCATTTTGTCCCTTTACTTGGTGTTTGTTTTGGTCATCAGATCATTGCACAAGTTGCTGGGGCAAAAGTTGAGTCAGATAGTCGCCACCATGAAGGAATGGTAACGTTAGAGTTACAGCAAGACATAGAGGGACTGGCACCAAAAGCCGCCAAGATTGCATGTTACGCATATCATCAAGATATTGTCCTCGGTTGTCCAAGTTCGTTCCATACATTATTGAGCGGCGATGGTGTCATCAATCAAGGAATGACTCATAACACCTTGCCGATTATGACCCATCAGGCCACCCTGAAGTTAGCCTAAACATCGTGAACTTGTTTAATTCATCGATTACTGACGCTCAGTTCAGTGACGACGGCATGAAGTTTGTGGGAAGTTTCATCAAGCAAGCGCAAGATTTTTGGAGTCAATCGTGATCGAAGGTAAACATTTGCAGACCTTTTTTGAAGCTAACTTCGAAAAACTAAACAAGGCGATCAAGGATACGCCGATATATATGAACTATCCGAACTGCCAACCAAGTGAGGATAAGGTTTCATGGTTCAACTCACTGCCACTGTTAGATAAAACACAGATTATTGAAAAGTTTCCATTTAACTTTTTCTCTGAAGACTCTGATGCGATCTTTGATCCCAGTCAGAATGAAATCGTCGAATCATCAGGCACTTCTGAGCATAAGATACAAGTCATTCGACCGTTAGACTTTAAGAAAATCTGGACTTCAGCCGCACATCGTTATCATAAGGTTTATGAGTCACCTGACGTCAAAGAAGCGATTTTAACCACCTTAAATTGCTCTCGCTCCCAGTGCAATCTTCCTTTTTCGGATTACGAGGAGCGTATCCAAGGACATCGTTTACTTCTCAATCGTTCCATCTCTCCTGTGCATTGGAATGATGAAGAATGCCAGCGAATGTTAGATGAACTTGTGCGTTTCAAACCGACAGTCTTGACGGCGCATCCTCTCTACTTCATTCATTTTGACCGTTGGTTGCAACGAAATGGGAAGTCGGCACCTCATGTCCCGGTGATATTCTTCTCTTATGATTTTGTCTCTGATATCTGTATAGACCGAGCAAAACATTGGGATGCCGACGATATAAGTGTCCAATATGGATTAACGGAGGTATTTACCGCGTTCACCCGATGCTCTCAAGGGCACTATCACCTTATTGAGGAAGGCCTCTATGCTGAAGTATTGAATGACGGACAGCCGACATTACCAGGTGAAGTAGGTGAGTTGGTTCTAACTTCGGTACGAAATCCGCTGATGCCATTAGTGCGCTACCGAACCGGAGATTTAGTCAAGGTTTCTAATCAGGGTTTATGCAGTTGCGACTTTAGTTCATTTCATATCGAAAGCCTTGAAGGACGCCAGCGTGAACGCATCGTTGGAAAGGAAGAGGCTCTTTCACTACGCACTTTAGACCGGTTGCTCAGTCAATATCCGGAGGTAGATTATTACCAATTGGATCAAACTGATAACTCAAGGCCGAAACTGTTGTTGGTCTGTCCAAGCGATGAGAAAGAATCCTTGCCCGAGATTATTGATGCGAAAGTCTCGGCATTAATCGGATTGCCAGTGGAGGTGCTGGTAGTCCGAGAGATACCCATGCAACGGAATGGTAAATACGCTTATGTGATTGGGCAGGCCGTTGATACATTGGCACCCCCTGCAGAGATTGCCATGCAATGAAGACCGTCCCCAAATTGATTTCCGGTGCAGAGCGAGTAGCGAATGCTCTGCACTGTGCTCGCACAGTCTGTGCTCGTGCTTACCCAGGTACTCCAGCTACCGCTATTTTTGAATCGTTCCGATCTATGGCTTCAGAGGTATTAGATGTCGAATGGGCGATTAATGAAAAAGTAGCTTTAGAGGAAGCGGGCGCGTCAGCAATGCTCGGTTTACGCTCAGTCTGTGTCATGAAACATTATGGGTTAAATGTCTGTGCTGACTTCTTAGCGGCGATTGCGTTAACCGACTACTTACCAGGGGGGCTATTAATCTTAGTTGGAGATGACCCATCAGGCACTCCTCTCGAAGCGAGCAGGACTCTCGCCACTATGGTGCATTGTTTGGGGTTCCTGTCATAGAACTTTCCCTAGACGCTAATTTCCACGACGTAATTGAGAGCGCTTTTAAGCTTTCATCGAATTTTTCGCTGCCGGTGATTATCCGCACTACAACTCGGCTATTGCAAAGCTATTACGCTTCAACTCCACAGAACACAGTCGAACTAGGTGATGTTAAAGTTGAAAAAGCCGCTCCAAAGCTAACCCCTCTTCCAGGAAAGATATTCTCATCACCCGCTGACCAATATCATTTGAAGCAAAAAGAAAAACTGGGCCAAATCGAAAGTATGGACACATACCTCCGGTTGAACATCTCAGAGTATCGCGAAGGCAGTAAGCGACTCGTTATCTCGAGTGGTCGGGCAACGGCGATGGTAGACGAGTGGATGATGCGTTCCAAAGGTGACGTCATTGACCATATTAGGCTGCTGACAATATTCCCATTTCCTGATGAGTATCTGGCTCAACACCTAACGAGGTATGAGTCCATCATCGTGATTGAAGAGGGCGATGATATTGTTGAAACCTCAGTTAAACGGCTACTGTTTAATTGCGGAGTAACGTCAGTAAGTGTCGTCAGTCGTCAAAGTCGTCTTCCGTCTAAGCATAACGCAAGACCACTCTACTTAAAGTCCACCGTGGGTGAACTGACGTCGACTTTGGTAGCAGAGCTGTTGGAAGGCTACGTGCAACCTGAACTCACCATTCAAGAGACGAGCAAGAATCAACAAAAAATTAAAGGGCACCTTTGTGCTGGCTGTCCACACTCATCTTCTTTATATGCTCTTAACATGGCGAAAAAACTGTCTTCAGAAGCTCTAACAGTGATTGGAGATGTAGGTTGCTACACGATGGGAATCGGCGATGCTGGCTATAACACCTTTGATACAGCTATGTGTATGGGAGCAAGTATTTCACTAGGAGTTGGCATACAGTCACAATATCAACGCTGTAAAGAGCCTAGACGGGTGATATCAGTGATAGGGGATTCAACGTTTTTCCACGCTGGGATCCCTGCATTAATCCAAGCAAAAAAACGTTCGGTGCCATTAGTTGTGATGGTCTTGGATAATCATGTAACTGCCATGACCGGTGGGCAACAAACTGTCAACTCCACTGACGTTTCAATTAGCCAAGCGATTGAGGGCCTAGGCATTGAAGTGAATGTAGTCCAACCGTATGACATGCATAAGCTTACTCATTCCATTCTGGATGCACTTTCACAACATCAGCTAACTGTGTTGCTGGTAAGCGCACCGTGTCAACTCTATGAAGGCATAACCCACAGCCCAACGTATGCCGTTGATACCAGTTTGTGTGTTGCGAATTCTTGTCGTTGTCAATTTCGCTGCCAGCACGACTTCCAATGTGTTGCGCTTTCCTTAGATACGCCTGACATGAAGTACCCTTATACCATCAAGGCCAATATTGATGAACAGATGTGTAACGGGTGTGGAGCCTGTGCGTCTTTGTGTGCACACGGGGCAATCAAAACAAAGAAGGAAATGCTTTGAATATACGGGTTATGGGCTTTGGTGGCCAAGGTGTCGTTACTCTAGGAAGAGCATTATGTAATGTTGCCCTTTTTACTGGCTATTTTCCTAGCATGGTACTGTCAAAGGGGTCGACCCAAACCGGTGGGCCAGTAAGGTGCGATATCCGTCTTTTCGACGCTCCTCATCGCTTTGACGGGGTGGTGAGTGACGCTGCCTCTTTTGATAGCCTGACAATCAGTAAACAAGGCCACCTAGAATGGAAACTGGCCGACATGGTTCGCTCAAACATGGTCACACCTGAGGAAATCAGAGCGCTCTCAATTCCTCCCAAAGGGGCAAACTTTTTCCTACTGGGATGCTATTTAGCAGTGTGCGATAACTTAACCATCGATCATATGTCACCAGCGGTTTCGCAAACTATGCCACCGGAGAGAGCGGGGCCAAACATTGAGTTATGTAATGCTGGATATGCGTTTGCTCAGCAGCGCCATCGCCCATCATCAAAGGGGGAATTGTGAGCGATAGTCACTCTCATTTTGCATTGAATAAGCGACGTATCGATTTCGGTTTGGTCGAATCGATAGATTTTGTGAGTAAAACCAAACCCTGGCTCGTACTAGTGCATGGCCTATTTGACTCGCCTGAAAGCTTCTCGAGAATAAGCCCATACCTCCAGGGGCACTTTAATGTCTTATCGCTAAACCTGCCATGCCATGGTCGAGACAGCAATAGATCTATCGTTTCCATAGATGAATCCGTCGAATTGCTAGTTGAAACGGTCTCTCGATATTGTCACAGGTTTCATTTGCTTGGGTTTTCTATGGGAGGTCGACTCTCCGTGCTGATGGCAAATCGATTAGGTCGACGCGTGCTGTCCTTGACTCTCGTCGATATGACCATGGATACATCCAACTATTCAGCTGACTACTTGAAGTCCCAATTGGGCGGTATTTTGGACCAAACCGAATTCAACCAGCAAGAAGTCACACTCCTGACGAGCAAATTCAAATATTTGTCTGAACGATCTTTTCGCTGGTTGGGTGAGAAACACACTTGGAACCTTAACCCACATATTGGGTTACGTTGGTTGCGCGATGTCGGCAATCGCAATATGTGGCGTCGCTGGAATGCAATCAAAGTTCCCAAGTTAGTGCTGCATAGTGCGAATAGCGGATACATCAAGCGCAGTGCATTGCTGCGGTACCGTTTATCTGCGCACGTGGTTACCTTGAAAGGCGGCCATGCGCTTCACCAAATTTCGCCTGCTAAAGTCGCTAAATTATATAAACATTTTATTTCAACATCTCAAAAACAGTTTCACCAAGGAAAGCCATCATGGAAAGTACAACGAATGTAATGCCTATCGTCGATAGACCGGAGATCGAGTTTGTCGCCGGCAAAGGGGACTATCTTTATGACAGCAACGATAAGGCGTATATAGATTGGGTTCAGGGTTGGGCGGTTAATGGGCTTGGTCATTGTCACCCAGCAATGACCAGTGCCATTGCTAACCAAGCTGATCGGCTGATCAACTGCAGCCCCGCTTTTCATAGCCGAAAAATGTCTTCACTGGCAAGTAAATTGGCTTCTTTAAGTGGTATGGATTATGTGTTCTTTGCTAATTCTGGTGCAGAAGCCAATGAAGGAGCGATAAAATTGGCCCGTAAGTGGGGTCAGCAGAATAAAGAGGGTGCTTTTGAGATCATCACTTTTGTAAATGGGTTTCATGGGAGAACCTTGACCACAATGGCAGCGTCTGGGAAATCAGGCTGGGGTGATAAATTTGAGCCTAAAACACCGGGGTTTCATCATGCTACATACAACGACATTAATAGCGTTGAACGTCTGATCTCTTCTCGTACTGTAGGAGTGATGCTGGAGTTGATTCAAGGTGAGGCCGGGGTTGTAGAGGCTCAGTACGAGTTTGTGAACGAACTAGTGGCACTATGTCGCCAGCATGGCATTCTTTTAATCGTTGATGAAATACAGACAGGTGTTTATCGGACCGGTACGGCCTTATGCTGTGAACACTATGGTATTGCACCCGACATCATTACATTAGGTAAAGGATTAGGAGGCGGGGTTCCAGTATCAGCTCTGCTCACCAACAAGGCTATCATGTGCTTTGAGCCGGGCGATCAGGGAGGAACGTTTAACGGAAACCCGTTGGCGATGGCGGCGGCAGAGTTAGTCATCGATGTCATGAATACAGACGATTTCAAACATCAATTGAGTGAGCGTAGTCAACAGTTTGAATCGGAGTTATCAAGGTTACAGAAGCTGTTCACATTGGGCAACATCTCAGGGAAAGGGATGTTATGGGCGATTGAGTTGAACCGTCCAATTGGTGCAAAGGTGGTACAAACGGCATTTGATTTAGGTTTGCTGATCAACAATCCCAGAGCCGATAAGCTACGGTTTATGCCTGCTTTAAATCTTTCTGAGAGCGCCATGAAGAAAGGCTTTGATTTGCTGGAGCAGGCATTGCGTTCCGCTATTGAAGTATAGGGAGTTGTGGGGTGAGTACATGGGCATGTGTAGCCTCACTCCAAATGAATGAGGCGTTTTTTTTCTTAAACCAAGAAAATGAGGAGTGACGATGCTTGAGTTTATAACCGCTAGGCCAGAGCACTACTCGCAAATTGTCAATTTAATTACGTCACCGGAAGAGGCGTTTCTAGTAGATCCCAAGGGACGATTCCCTTGGGATGAGTCGCGCATTACACAACTTTCATGTGAACGAGCAGAATTGACGGTTGGTGTTAAAGGGACTGAAGTTGTAGCGTTTGCCAATATATTCAATCGAGAAGGCAGAGTATTTATCGGAAATGTGGTTGTCTCTCCGTTCCATCGTCGACAAGGAGTTGGCCGAGCATTGTTAAAGCACATGCTTAGCCAACTTTCAAACAAGCTTCAAACCAACGCTTCAATATCCGTATTTGAGAGTAATACCCCCGCGCTACGCTTATACAAACAGCTTGGTTTCGAGATCTATGCGAAGGAGATACGCTCTAACCATGAGGGTAATGACGTGTTGCTAATGCACATGAAGCATCACAATTATGAGATTCCTACCTAACCTTTCAAAAAAAACAGAAGTAAATAATGTTGTTAAGAATAGTAACGGTGCATTCTGCCTATACCTTGCAACGACAACTTATTAGTAGAAGCTAACAAAAGAGGGGGGCCTTGAGGTTATATACAACACTTGTTTTTTTGTTAGTTCAATAGAAAGCATTTTATTTCATTGAGTTAAAGCCTAACATCCCATACTCTAAATGGACAAAAAGCGGTTACGTTTTGCTGGTTCGAGGAACTCACAAAAGTTTAATCGCATTAGACATTAAGGTTGAGTATGAAGCTTATTTATGATTTTACACCAGCGCAATTAACGCAAGTTCATCAACTTTATGCTCATACATGGTGGGGCAAAAGTAGAACACTCGAAGATACCATGAGTTGTATAGAGGGTTCTCAAATATGTATTGGAGTGATAGACCAAAATCAAGAGGTAGTAGGTTTTGCACGAGCCATCAGTGACTTTATATTCAAAGCAATAATTTTTGATGTCATTGTCTGCCCTTCGCAAAGAGGTTGTGGATTGGGATCTATGATAATCCGAGCACTTCAATCGCATGAAAAGCTGAAAAAGGTTAAACATTTTGAGCTTTACTGTTTACCTGAAATGGAAAAGTACTATGAACAGTTTGGATTCAGCAGGCAGGTCGGCGGAATCCGATTAATGCGACGGGTCAATTAATGTGTAGGAATGTGACATCAATGCTTTGCGTGTTCAAGTGGAAGTGCACGGGTGATGAATGAAAAAAGTGTGGTTTTAGGACGTTTGTTCAGCCCTAAATTGCGCTAGACACTGATTTGCATTGAAGCAGAAATGGCAACACCCATCTGCCAACTCTGAGCTGAACGTGCGTTAGATGGAAAGCCGAATGTTCACTCCGACCCATTCAACTTATACATTCTCGCTGGTATAGAGGTGGAAAGGCAGGACTTTGCTCTTTTTCTCTGTGTTCCCATCTCGTTTTATTTCCGTCATCATCGCGACCGTTTCTTGAGCAATTTGATCAAAATCGCCAGAGAGGATCACATCAATGCCGCCTTGAAGTAAGTCAATACGAGATTGAGGCGCAAACTCTAACGAGACATAAAAGGGAGGGTGGTCGCGCCCAAACTCTTTAATTGCTTTTCTGGCACCGCAACTACCGCCACCAGCACTAAATAAACCAACAAGATCAGGGTTCTCTCTGAGGAGGATCTTTGTTGCTTCGTAGGCCTGTTTTTCGTCATCTAATGTAGAAACGGACTCAAGCAACTTGAAGGCGGGCGCTTTTTCCCTGAAATAACTCCGAAAGCTTATCTCTCTGTCTTCTTGGCTGAGGTAGCGGTGGCTGCCAATCAGTACGCCAATAGTGCCTCTGTCGCGGCAAAAACGGTGTATTGCCCAAGCTGCAGTTCGGCCTCGCTTTCTGTTGTTTGTGCCGACGTAGCCAGCCAAATTGGGTGCAGTGAGATCAGAGAGTAGGGCAATAACAGGCACATCATTGCTTTTCAGCTTATCGATAGCCTCGGATATGAAAGGATGATCGATGGCTGTGACCGCAATGATATCGTGTTTCTTTCCAAGCTTAAGAAGCCTCGCTGCGATTTTTTCAGGGTCCAAGTCATCAATCAAATCAACGGACAACGAACTGTCGGGATCCAACTCGGTGTGAGACAGACGCTCAAAGGATTCTGCACAAAGGGGAGAAATGTTCTTTTGCAGCAACACGGCGGCATTCAGCGTTGTTGAAGTGTCAATGTCATGGATAGCATTTTCAAAAACGGCAGGAGGTCGCCAGCCTAATTCTTTCGCGGCTTTGATAATACGGTTGGCCGTCGCGCTTTTTACTGGCGCACGCTGGTTGATGACACGATCAACTGTGGCAACACTGACTTTCGCATATTCGGCGATTTGCTTTATCGTGACTCGCTTTGGCAATCGCGCCCCCTTATGTTTGGCGGGATTATCCCGCCACAGTTTTCATTATTGGCAATTAACCCAAGCACCGCCTGAAGTATTTGATTCAACAGACGCTTCAATGAATCTTACACCCTTTGCACCGTCTTCCACTGTCGGATAACTGAGCCAACCTTCAGGAGCGGACACACCATCTTTTCTAGCGGCAACGGCCATTGCAAATTCGGTATAAAGGTTTGCCCAAGCTTCTATCAATCCCTCAGGGAAACCACGGCCAGTGCGGACGAACCGTTCAACAGCAGGATAAATGCCATGGCCTTGTCCTCGGCTTAGTACACGGTCTGGCTCACCATACTTGTTGTATTTGAGCTGCTCTGCATTCTCCATATCCCACTCGATGCCGCCTTCACTACCAAAGACGCGAAGACGTAACCCGCCGCGGTTACCGGAAGCGATACGCGTTGCCATCAAGGTTCCTGGCACATTGCCTTCGTACCGAGTCATCATAAAAACAGTGTCTTCCAAAGGCTTTGGTGCGCCGCAGATATGCATTTCAGCGCGGAGGTCCGTCATGTTGAGGCCGGACACAAATGTCGCTAGCTGGGCTGCATGTGTGCCAATGTCCCCCGTACAGCTGGTGGAGCCAGATTTTTTCGGGTCTAACCGCCACTTCACATGCGCGGCTTCGCCAATATCATCCGGGATCATCCAGTCCTGCATAAACTCAACGTGGATTTGTACCACCTTGCCAATCGCGCCGTCTTTCACCATTTCTCTTGCCTGGCGAATCATGGGAAAGCAGGACATGGCATAACAGACACCAAACACTTGTCCGGTAGATTCGGTAAGTTTGACTAAGTCAGCGGCCTCCGAGTAAACATTAGTCAGGGGTTTATCGCAGAGCACATCGATACCCACATTCAGAAAAGCTTCGGCTACTTCAAAGTGAACATGGTTTGGCGTCGTGATCATCACCGCATCAATGCCATCCCCACGTTGGGATTCCTTTTCTGCCATCTCCTGATAGGAGGAGTAACACCTGTCTTCCGACAAAAACCACTGTGCGCCTCTGGCTTTGGCTTGTTCTGGGTTGGAAGAAAGCGCGCCCGCTGTGATTTCCCATCGATCGCTTAATCTGGCCGCCATAGCTTGCGTCACTGCAATACGCCCACCACCGACTATGCCAATTCTCAGACGACGGGAAAGCGCAGGGAATGCACCCTCAAAATCTATGTTTTCTGGAAGTAATCGTGTTGCCATTTCTTATCCTTTTCTTTCTTGGCTTAACGCTGGCTTGGAATGGGATTGCCGGACGTAAGAATTTCAATCGCCATAAAAATGCCCGGTGTAATGGTTTCATACTGATGCCAGGGGTAATTCAGCTCTGCATCAAACATGGGTTTGTGCGTACAACCCGGAGCCATGGTTTCTTCGAGAAACAGGGTTGATATGTCTTTCTCGCGGCATTGTTGCATCTTGCCGAACCCAACGATTTGGGTATGCACCTCTTGAGGCTCTTCACCGCCCAAGTGCACGTGGTTTTTGTGAAGACCCACATTCAAAGGCACTGTAGATGCGTGATACATACTGAATTGAATATTCCCAACGGTATTTTTGGGCGACATATAGTGTCCAACGCCTTTCAATCGCTCTTCACGACGAATTTCATAGGCCAGCGGCCAGGTACCGCGCACTTTCTCCAGCAGCACGTTTTCGTCTTCAAAATCATCAAAACGCTCAACGAGAACACACTTCTCGACGTTATATAACGTGATATCTTTGGCGATGATCGACTGAAAAGGTGCCAGCCACATGCCTGCAATATAAAGAGGGGATTCAGCGATATTCAAGACGATGGATCGTTCGGTAATGATGATCTCTGGCTCATCAATGATGTACTTCACGGTGAAAAACGGATCCGCAAAATCCAATGTTTCTAGGCTCATGACTATCAGGCTCCGTTTTCACTGCTGGGGAAATCTTCAGGTAAAGCGCTTGGTGATTCACAGCGGCTTTTTATCTCGACAAACTGTCCGCTTTTAGCCGACTCAAGAATGCCAAACATCACTTCACAGACATGTTGGGCAAGCTCACCGCTCGCGCGAGCGGGACGCCTGTTTTTCACTGCGTAGGCAAGATCAAGCAACCCGAGTCCACGCGCTTCCTGATTGAAACCATGGGTGTTCTCGACCACTGACCAAAACTCAAGGTTTGGTGTTCGAGGGCGGTAAACCCATCGGGCTGTTTCTCGGGTTTTATAAAGCACTTGACCGCCAAAGATGTTGAAGCCGTCTGTTGGGTCGGGGTCGTTGATGCAAAGTGTCCCATTTTCGCCGTAAATTTCCATGCGTGGTGTTTGTGAATCCCACACATCGAAACTTGCCATCAATGAGCCCTGAACGCCGGATTCAAACTCCAGAAGGGCGTTGATATGTGTATCCACATTCACAGGGATTTTCTCACCAGCGCGGGGCTTGGATTCAATCAAACGCTCATCCAGCGTCTTTTTGGCCAAACCACAAACGCGGGTGATTGGACCAAGAAGAGCAACCATGGCTGTCAGGTAATAAGGTCCCAGATCCAGTAGAGGGCCACCGCCATTTTGATAGTAAAAGTCCGGGTTAGGGTGGTGACGCTCGACGCCTCGGGTTGGTACAAACGCCATCACGCCGGTGGGCGTACCAATCACACCTTGGTCCACTAGCTTTTTACAAGTCTGGAGTCTTCCGCCAAGGAAGGTGTCTGGTGCATTGCCCACGTAAAGGCCCTTTGCCTTAGCAAGGGCGAGAATCTCTTCTCCATCGGCTAAATCCGTCACGAACGGTTTTTCAGAATAAACGTGTTTTCCAGCGTTCAATGCTGCGATGGAAATCTGCGCATGGGCAGCAGGAATCGTAAGGTTCAGTACACAATCAATAGAAGTATCATCAATGATTTCATCAGGGGGCACACTCGTGGGATGTTGTAAGTTTCGGCTTTTTGTTTTGATTCTTCGATATTCAGGCTGGCACAAGCGACAATATCGATGAAGTCGAACTCTTTGCAAGTTTTCAGGTATTTGTCGCTGATGACACCACATCCGATTAAGCCGATTCGAAACTTTTCCATGTTTGTTCTCGTTGCTTGGGATTTGCTCTATGCGTTATTCACCAACCTCAGGGCGTACAAAACCACAGCGCACAAATAGCACTTGTTTCATCGTTCATAGAGGGAGATGAGAAAGGCACCGCAGCGATACTGCTGCCACGATGCCTGGTTTACTCGGTCAGCCTGTAAGAATTACAGCGCGTTGATTTTCTCCAGAAGACCATCAGGCCATTGCTCAGAGTAATCTGAATTCAGGTATGCACCTTGAACCGTTTCTCTGAAGGCGTCCAAGTTTGGTTCGTAAACGGCCAAGCTTGATCTTTGAAGAACTGCACTAGCTCATCTTCCAGAGCCAACTGTTTCTGACGCGCAGATTCTGCGGCGTCATCAGACGCTTTTTGCAAAATGGCTTGTTGCTCTGGTGTGAAGCTATCCCAAACCTTTTTAGAGATTGCGATGTAGTTAAGGTCGACCAAGTGACCCGTCAACACGATTTGTTTGGTCACTTCGTAGAACTTGGCGTCTTTGTCAGTCGGCAATGGGTTGTCCTGTCCGTCAACGGCACCAGTTTGCAGGGCGGTGTATACTTCAGCAAATGCCATTGGCGTCGGGTTTGCGCCAAGCGCTTTACCTAAGAACTGCCATGCATCACTGCCTGGCATACGGAGCTTCACGCCTTTCAAGTCAGCGGGTGTTTCTACTTTCATGTCATCTCGAAGGTTTACATGACGACGACCGAGGTACATGACGCTAAGCAGTTTAACGCCAAGCAGATCTTCTGCTTCCTCTTTTAACGGCTCCATAAATTCTGCTGAGAAAACGCGTTGTTGGTGTGCGGCATCGCGATGTACATAACCTGCCGAGAAAATGGAAAACGCAGGAATAAATTCGGCAAGTTCCTGAGCAGAAGTGATGGTCATATCCAGATTGCCACGCGCAATCGCTTCAAGGTCAGTGCCTTGCTTGAAAAGAGAGCTGTTCCAGTGTCCTTCGAATTCAGCAAAGTCGGAAACGGCTGGACCAAAAACTTCGGTCATCGCAACTGCGCGTTGGTCTGTCGCAGACGCAGAAGCGGACATGCGAAGTTTTGTGTCCGCCGCGTGAACGAGAGAAGTTGCGCCCATTGCAACGACCATAGCTGCCGCTGTAACCACTTGCTTCAGTTTTGGTCGTGCCAATAGTGCTGTCGGTTTCATGCTTATTACCCCTGCATTGTGTTTGTTGGTTTGCATTCCATTCCGTTTCATTATTGGTCGCGAAAAAAAGTGTTAGCAAGATGTTAACGGTATTTAAAATGAGACAAATAGAGCATTAAAAATGATAGAAAAATATCATTTAAGCTTGAGGGAATGTCAGAGAATCTAGAGAGGTTGATGAACTAAATATATGAATATTAGAGTTTTAAAACGCTGCATTTACCTGTCAAAAATGCACGGAAACTTTAGATAGGCTGAGAGGAATTTAGGGATGTTTCATGTTGGGGCAGCAGATGCTGGAAGTGCTTTTATAACTGTTTCTGCTTTTGAAGAACGGAATTTTTGTATTGTTTTGGGGATTGGCCAGTGTGTCTTTGAAAGAAACGAGAGAAATAGCCAGGGTCTTTGAATCCGAGTTGATAGCCTATTTCCTTTGCCGAAAGCTGCGTAAATATCAATAACCTTTTTGCTTCATCCAACAGGTGTTCATGTGCAATCGCCAAGGCTTTTTGTCCTGCCACGCGCTGGCATACTCGATTTAACTGTCCCTGACTCAACCCTAATGCCTCCGCATATTGGTTTATTTGCCAGTGCTCTGTGACGTGTTCGCCAACCAAATCTACAAACCGCTCAAACAAGACGGCTTTCCCTTCAGAGACTTCTTGATGTTCGTTGTGTTGCTGGTTTCGAGCTAGCAGCACGAAGATGATCTTCAAAAACGCACCGATGATCGATGCCTGACCATGTTGTGGATGGTGGAATTCATTGAGAAGGTTCTCGCCCATACGGCTGATTTCGCCATTATCTCGCGCTTCACTGAGAGGGATGACCATGGGTTCGCGAAATAGCGAGGCTAAGCTTTGACGTTCAGCATCATTGAACAGGCTCATCATAAAGGGTTGTGAGACGGAAAGGATGAAACCAGTCACACCGGGTTGATGTGCAAAGCCATGCACTTCCTTCGCAGGAATAGAAAGAACGCAGCGACCAGCGTATTCCGCACTTTTTTCTCTGATTTGCGCATGCATTGACCCAGACTCAAGGATCATTAACTGGTGTAGGTTGTCGTGACGATGCGGGTGAATTTCCCAGTTGTGCTTGGGCAAAGACTGCTCCAAGCGTGCAATGTGCATGTAATCAGGTGCTGTGTCAGGCAGTTCTTCACCGTAGAGAAAGTAATGAGGTATTTCGGACATCAAGGCCAATCCTTCGAAATGTTGATGTTAAAAATGTACAACAAAATGTAAATAAGTTGAATTTATTGAGAGCGATATCATCTCTAAGCTGTTCCTTATTGAACATAAGGAAGGTGAGAGATGCTGGCAGTTCCCTACATGCAAATGCGAGGAGGAAGCTCAAAAGGGCTTTATTTTCTCGCTTCTGATTTGCCAAGAAACGAAGCTCTGCGCGATCAGGTCATTCTCGATGCGGTTGGCCGTGATGCCCGTCAGATAGACGGTCTAGGTGGCGGTCATCCGTTGACAAGCAAGGTCGCTGTCGTTTCCAAGTCTTCTCTGCCCGAATGCGATATCGACTATCTCTTTGTACAGGTAGTGGTGGGAGAGAATCGCGTCGATACCTCACCGAACTGCGGCAATATTCTTGCCGGTGTTGGCGCGTTTGCTATCGAAAGAGGCTTGGTCGATGCCGAAGATGGCATCACGACTGTTCGAGTGAACATGCTTAACAGCGGAAACCGCTGTGACCTTGACGTTCAAACGCCTCATCAGAAAGTCCAATACGAAGGTGATGCCGGGATAGATGGCGTGCCAGGCACTGCAGCGCCTGTTATCTGTAACTACAAAGATATCGCAGGCTCGATTACTGGGAGCTTGTTTCCTACCGGAAATATCAAAGATACCTTCGACGGCGTAGAAGTCACCTGTATCGACAACGGTATGCCCGTAGTCCTAATGCGTGCATCAGACCTTGGCGTGTCAGGTTATGAATCGGCTGACGAACTCAATACCAACGAAACCTTAAAAGCCAAAATCGAATCAATTCGCTTGCAGGCGGGCGAGGCAATGAATCTGGGTAATGTGACTGAAAAAGTTGTTCCCAAGATGAGCCTAATTGCACCACCTGCAGACGGTGGGCATATCTGCTCACGCACCTTTATCCCAAGAGTCTGCCACACAGCGATAGGAGTACTTGGTGCTGTTTCTGTGGCAACCGCAGCTGCGATTTCAGGAAATGTCGCCGAAGGCATAGCCGAGATCCCCGACGGGGACGTGAAGACCATCTCTGTCGAGCACCCGTCTGGCGAGTTCTCAATGACGCTGACATTTGACAGCCAAGGAAATGTTACCAAAGCGGGCTTACTCAGATCAGCAAGATTACTCGCCAGAGGTGAGCTCTTTGTCCCTATCAAAATATAAAAAAGAAAAGAATGAGGAGTCATGGAATGACCAAACCAAGCTGTATGCCGCCAGATAACAACACGCGAATACCGCGCTTCGTGGCACCACCGAAGTCGTGTGATGCTCACTGCCATGTGTTCGGTCCGCATGCACAGTTTCCTTATGCGGAAACAGCGACCTACTGGCCGCCTGATGCAGGAAAAGATGCGCTGAAACGTGTTCACGACAAGCTGGGAATTGAGCGTGCAGTGTTGGTACAGGCGAGCTGCCATGGCCGCGACAACCACGCCATGATGGATGCCATTGCTTCAAGCAACGGAGCTTACCGAGGTGTTTGCATGGCCGATGACAACTTTACGGATAACGATTTTCAAGAACTACATGAAGGCGGTGTTCGTGGTATTCGCTTTAACTTTGTGACCCATTTGGGCGGTGCGCCAAACCTGGAAATGATGGCGAGAGTGCTCGAGCGTGTGAAGCAATACGGCTGGCACTTGGTCATTCACGTGAATGCGGAAGACATCATCAAGTACGAAGACTTCTTCAACCGTATCGATATGACCATTGTGGTTGACCATATGGGACGCGTGCCTACCTCAGAGGGTGTGGGGCAGCAGGCATATCAGATCCTGCTTGAATTTATGCGCCGTGAAAGCTGGTGGGTAAAAGTGTGTGGTTCTGAGCGAATTGCAATGGCTCCGCCGTTCTATGACGCAGTGCCATATGCGCAAGGCTTGGTGGAAGTGGCGCCAGACCGCGTGCTGTGGGGTACTGACTATCCGCACCCTAATATCAAAAAATACATGCCCAACGATGCGGATTTGCTGGATCTCGTGCCTTTGATTGCGCGCGATGAAACCACCCAGAAAAAGATTCTGGTGGATAACCCAGCAAGACTTTACGGATTTGACGACTGATTGGCTTTACCCGTCAAGAATGCAAGGAAGGACAGAAGTATGTCTATGAGAACGATTCAAGGCGTAGCGGTTAAACATATAGAACGTGCCGATGCCAACGTCATTGAAGGCTTGGCGGCTTGTGGCAGTGCGACCGTACATGAAGCGCAACAACGTACAGGCAACCTAAACCATGAGCTGCGTCCGATTTACAAAGGCGCACAAATTGCGGGAAGCGCAGTGACTGTTCTAGCGCAGCCGGGTGATAACTGGATGGTGCATGTTGCTATCGAGCTTTGTCAGCCAGATGATGTACTGGTGATCGCGACCACATCGCCATGTGCCGACGGTTACTTCGGGGATTTGCTGGCGACCTCGGCTCAGGCGAGAGGCGTGCAGGGACTGATCATTGATGCGGGTGTCCGTGATACCAAAGACCTGACGGAAATGAACTTCCCTGTGTGGTCAAAAGCGGTGTCCATCAAAGGGACCGTAAAAGCAACGTTGGGCTCGGTCAATGTGCCTGTGATTTGTGGTGACCAGCCGATCTATGCTGGCGACGTAATTGTTGCAGATGATGATGGTGTGTGTGTTGTGCCACGTGCAACAGCGGAAACTGTGCTGGCATCTGCGCAAATGCGGATGGAAAACGAAGAAACAAAACGCGGCATGCTGGCTCAAGGCATTCTTGGCTAGACATGTACAACATGCGCCCAAAGTTAGAACAAGCAGGATTTCGCTACGTGGATAAGCTGGAGGATTTGGAATGAGCAAGGAACCGTTAATCATTGACTGTCACGGTCACTACACCACCGCACCGGATGAATTGGGCGAGTACCGTGAACAGCAAAAGAAAGAGTTGGCGATTGATCCTCTGTTTGACCACGTTAAAGGGATTGTGAACATCTCTGATGACCAGATCCGTGACAGTCTCGAAGGCGCTCAGCTGAAGTTGCAAAACGATCGCGGCACGGATGTCACCATCTTCTCTCCGCGTGCAAGCTGGATGGGGCACCACATTGGTAACCAAACCACTAGTAAGTATTGGACGGAACACTGTAACGAGCTTATCTACCGTATTACGGAGCTTTATCCGCAAAACTTCATCGGCGCAGCGCAATTACCGCAATCACCAAATGCGGATATGACAGCCAGTGCCGCGGAGCTGGAACGCACCGTCAAAGAGTTTGGTTTTGTGGGTTGTAACCTGAGCCTGATCCATCAGGTGGCTACTGGACAGCACCGCCGCTAGACGACAAGTTTTATTACCCAATCTACGAAAAAATGTGTGAGTTGGAAGTGCCAGCAATGATCCATGTAAGTGGCTGTTGTCACCGCTGTTTCCACACTACAGGTTCACATTATCTGGGTGCAGACACCACGGCGTTCCAGCAGCTGATGATGTCGAAAACCCTATTTAAAGACTTTCCTGATCTGAAGTTCATCATTCCACATGGTGGTGGTGCAGTGCCTTACCACTGGGGTCGATTCCGTGGTCTGTGTGACATGATGAATCTGCCGTCGCTGACAGAAATCATCGAAAACAACATCTACTTTGATACCTGTGTTTACCATCAGGAAGGTATCGATTTGTTGTTGGAAGTCGTGCCAATCGAAAACATTTTGTTTGCATCAGAAATGATTGGTGCAGTGCGTGGTATTGACCCGATGACTGGGCATTACTTCGACGATACCAAACGTTACATCGACGGTTCTAAGCTTAACGATGAAGACAAAGCGAAAGTCTTCAACGGCAACACCCGTGATGTGTTTGCCCGCATGGATGCCAGATTAAAAGAAGTGGGATTGATCTGAGAAGGAAGCAGTAATGCGTGAACACAGAGATTATGACGATATTCCGGGCACCTATGTCTTTGACGGGGAAATGTCGCGTGCAGGATATCATCTGAACATGTTTTGCATGTCGCTGAATAAAGCAGAAAATCGCGACCAATTCCGCGAGAGCGAGACCACATACATCAGTAAATTCCCCATGACGGCTGAACAGCGCGATGCTGTATTAAAACGCGATTGGCTAGGCATGCTGCGTCTGGGTGGCAACATTTACTACACCTTTAAAATCGCGATCTTTGATGGCATGACAATGCAACATGCCGGCGCCGCGATGTCAGGCAATGACATGACGTTTGAAGACTTCAAGCAGATGATGCTGAATGGCGGTCGTCCCATTGAAGGCAACCGCAGTAAAGCGGAATGGGCTGAGTATTACGAAAAGCCTGAAAACAAGGAGCAGTACGATGGGTAAGATTGTTGGCGGAATAGGGACGTCGCATATTCCATCGATAGGCGCAGCCATGGATAACGGCACCATGGTAGGGGAATACTGGCAACGTTTTGTAAACGGGATTCAGCCTGTTCGTGATTGGATGGAAGAGGTGAAGCCAGATGTTTGCCTGATTGTTTACAACGATCATGCGTCGGCATTTTCGCTGGAATCTATTGCGACCTTCTCCATCGGCGTTGCACCGCAGTTTAACCCTGCGGATGAAGGCTATGGTCCGCGTCAGGTGCCAGTTTGTGAAGGTAACAGCGAGCTGGCTTGGCACATTGCCGAATCACTGATATTGGATGAGTTCGACATGACCATTGTGAACGAGATGGATGTCGACCATGGCCTGACAGTCCCACTGTCTGTGGCTTATGGGCAACCCAAAGCTTGGCCTTGTCAGGTGATTCCGCTGGCGGTCAACGTGGTTCAGTACCCGCAGCCAACCGGAAACCGTTGCTACAACTTGGGCAAAGCCATTCGCAAAGCGGTCGATAGTTTCCCCGATGACACCAAAGTGGCCATCTTCGGCACGGGTGGCCTTTCTCACCAATTACAGGGTGAGCGTGCAGGTTTGATCAACGTCGAGTATGACTGCAACTGGCTCGATCTTATGGTTAATGATCCTGATGCCGCGAAGAAAGTTTCCCACACTGAATACCTGCGTGAAACGGGTTCAGAAGGCATCGAGGCGATTATGTGGTTGGTAATGCGCGGTGCGCTTGATGAAAAGGTGGACGAAGTTTACCGATTCACCCATGCCCCGGTTTCAAACTCGCATTATGGCTTGACGATTTTAGAGAATGCGAGTGACAGGGTCACGGAAGGCACTATGTCAAAAGAGCCAAACATTTAAGGAATAGACAATGAAAATCATAATGGTGGGTGAAGGCGCTTTCGGTCACAAGCATCTGGATGCGCTAAAGAACATTGACGATGTGGAGATCGTATCGATTGCCGGCGGTGTAGAAGAAAGCACCAAGGCAACGGCCGAAAAATATGGGATCGCGCACTGGACATTGGACTTACAGGAAGCGTTGGCTCAACCGGGCGTTGAGGCGGCAATTATTACGTCGCCGACACCTATTCACGCCAAACAAGCCATCGAAGTGATGAAAGCGGGCAGGCACGTCATGGTAGAAATCCCAATGGCGGATTCTCTGGCTGACGCCCAAGCCGTGTGTGATGTTCAGAAAGAAACTGGATTGGTTGCTATGGCAGGTCACACCCGCCGTTTCAACCCAAGCCACCAATATCTGAACAAGAAGTTCCGCGCGGGTGAACTGAACATTCAACAAATGGATGTGCAGACCTATTTCTTCCGTCGTAAAAACCTGAATGCTTTGGGTCAGCCGCGCAGCTGGACCGATCATCTGCTTTGGCACCACGCTTGCCACACGGTTGACCTGTTTGCTTATCAAACGGGCGAAGAGATTGTGGATGTGATGGCCATGCAAGGACCAAAACACCCAGAACTGGGTATCGCCATGGATATGAGCATCGGCATGAAAACCACCTCTGGCGCGCTGTGTACCTTGTCGTTGTCGTTCAATAATGATGGCCCGCTAGGTACGTTCTTCCGATATATCTGCGACAATGGCACTTACATCGCGAGATACGACGACTTGGTTGACGGTAAAGAAAACCCCATTGATGTCAGCAAGGTCGATGTGTCTATGAACGGTATCGAACTTCAAGATCGCGAGTTTATTGCTGCGATCCGCGAAGGACGCGAGCCAAACGCCAGTGTGAATCAGGCATTGATTGCTATGAAGGTGCTGGATCGCATCGACAAAGTACTGGGTCAGTAACTCAACCAAAGAATTAGAAAAACAAGAAGGAATGACACCTATGGAAAAGCGGCACATTGGCTCACTGGCAGTATCGCCGATTGGACTTGGCTGTATGAGCATGTCTCACGGCTATGGCCCAAGCGACGAGTCGACCTCCATCCAGTTACTCAATGAAGCGCTCGACGCCGGTTATGATTTCCTCGATACCGCCACAATGTACGGCGGGGGCAGAAACGAAGAACTGATTGCCAAGGCAGTGAAACATCGTCGTAGCGAATATGTTCTTGCTAGTAAATGCGCGCTTTTTAAGAAAGACGGAAAGCCCACGATAGATGGCAGGCCGGAAACCATTCGTTCTCAGTGTGAGGCCAGCCTAAAGCGATTGGAAACCGACGTTATCGATTTGTACTACTTGCACCGACTCGATCCGAAAGTCCCGATAGAAGAGAGTATCGGTGCGCTGTCAGAGCTGGTCAGGGAAGGGAAGATCCGCGAAATCGGGCTGTCTGAAGTATCCAGCGATACATTGCGACGCGCACATTCTATTCATCCCATTGCGGCTGTACAGTCGGAATATTCGCTTTGGACGAGATTGCCTGAACTCAAAATGCTCGATGTTTGCGAAAAGCTGGGCACTACTTTTGTGCCATTCGCGCCGCTCGGTCGTCAATTTCTGACGGGGAAAGCCCAAGACGCCTCGTTTCTGACCGAAGGAGACATTCGTACCAATAACGCAAGACCAAGATTTGATGCTGACGCCTTTGCAAAAAACAGCGAACTGCTAAAGCCGATGGCAGAAATGGCCAAAGAACTGAACTGCTCCTTGGCGCAACTCGCGTTAGCGTGGTTGATTCATCAGCCCAATCGTCAGGGCAACACAACGCTAGTGCCAATCCCTGGCACCAAACACATCGAATACATGCAAGAGAACATTGGCGCACTTAAGGTCAATATCTCGCCTGAAGTTGTGTCGCATCTCTCCGCCTTGATTCACGATGACCTCGTCATCGGTTCGCGTTACAGCGAAGCTCAGATAAAAGTGATGGACTCGGAAAGAGATCGCGACTAACTATTTCGGCTGCATCATGTTTGATTGCGCGTGATGTAGCCATTTTTCAATCTCACTTTCCATTGCTGCAATATTGCTTTCCCTGGTCTCCATCTCTGTACGGTAAGCCTCGGCTGATAGGGCGTTTAAGTCTGCTTCCGCCTCTTTACTCAACGCGGTAAGACGATAAGTGATGGTCACGCGAGAGCCTTGTCCCTCTTGTTTTAGCTGAAGATCTATCGTGCCCACTGTTTTTTGAGGCGCAAGTCGAACGTAAGATATATGACCGCCTTCGACATCAAAGTTTGTGACGACGAAAAGCGTGTCTCCACTCGCTTTATTCAAAAAGATGTCGTTTCGAGAGAAACCGTCTCCACGGATTAAGTCTGGCTTCCAGTTCTCTGTCCATATCACTTCACCCAAGCCGGTAAACAAGTAGGCTGCTTCAGTCGGCGAAAAGTTCACAGAAATCGTATGCGAGTGCTCCACCGACCGCGTGTCCGTGATATTCACGTCATTTGCAGAAAAAGCATTGTCGTCAGGTAAGTCGGAAAGCAGGGACTTTGTATAAGCGATGAAATCTTGGTTCATTGATGATCTCCTTACATTGCACTCTCAAGTAGGAATAGACGATAAAGCTGCACCAATAGACAGGTCAATAGACATCAATGAAGAGTTTTGACATTTGAACTAGGATAATTGTTAAACATATAAATAAAGGTGCATATTTATGGGAAGCGCGGCGGTGGTGCCAGAAGAAATGAAACTAAACGTCATTTGTCGACTGGAACCTGGTTGCTTGGGCCCACAAGGGGCCTCGAAAATTGACGATTTTTGTCAGTACATCTTGGAAGAAATGAATGCACTGAACACAGCATTTATTTCGTTAGCCGTTGTGCCAAGAAACGATAAGTCTTTGCCAGAAATGCAATTCAACGTGCTTGGGAAGAAAATGAACCGCGAGCAAGCGGGGAAATATTTGCAAAAATTTGAAAAGAGTTTGGATGATTTTGAAGCTGAACTTGAAGGTAAACTTGAGACACTGATCGACAAGTTCATGGGTTACTAGGTGGAAAATTAATTACTGCTGTATGCGTCTTTACGCAAATTAGCGTGGTGCTTTAGTTCGTTATGGGTGTTTCCTAAGATATCGCGCTCTTAACTGCCAAAACTTGCTTATCGAGTATGGCTAAATCTCCGACATTGCTTGTTTTTACAACAGTCACCCATTGCAATCCTGTCTCGTCGCTATGCTCAACTTCTAGCTGTAGCGCATACTTCGCGGTTTTGAAGATTGAAAAGCCGCCAATTGCAGTCAACGCAAGTGCCAGTGAAATTACCCACCCTTCTCTGACGTCAAATTGCACAATAGCAAGCCAAATCCCACCAGACCAAAGAAGCAGACAGAAAACAATGTAGATTAGGTTATCCATAAGCTTGAGTTTTTTGACTCGAGCATTGCGGATTTTCGATAGCGCGTATTCATCATGCTTAAATTGAAACACTTTGCTGTCAGTATTGAAGTCGTTTACTCTCATCTTTTTCCCTTACCCCGAATTGGCTAAGTTGAGCACACGCAAGATGTCATTAGGATTTATGCTATTGAATATATGTTATTTTTAGCATGACAAGGTGCAGGTGAATCGTCAATTTAAGGCGTAGTGATTGCGGGTGATTTCAAAACAGTAGAAGTGAAACATCAGTATGGTTTTAACCACCGAGCGCTAAAACCAATACCGTTTTCAATTGAGAGATATCTGACTAGTTAAGAGAGGTTTCTGCGCGATAGCATTTGCGAGTTTCATCAAACTCAAATATGAGCATATTGCGAATACTTTCCAATTCATCATCTTGATAGTGTGAAACATACAGAAGTTGACTGAGATTTTCTCTCGCGATTAACTCCAAGGTATTTTTCATCAACCGTCGCCCCAAATAATCCAACCCTTGATAAGGTTCATCCAGAATCAGCAGGGTAGGTTGCTTCACAATTGCACGTGCGATTAGCAGCAGTCGTTGCTGACCGTACTCGAGTTTACGAAAAGGCGTTTTGGCATATTGACCCATGTGAAGAATATCCAGCCATTCACGTGCAATCGCTTTCTCCTGAATGCTTGGCTGGGAATACAAGCCAATAGAGTCATAGAAACCGGAGAGAATTACATCAAGCGCAGTACAACTCACTCGGTATTGGAGATGAAGCGCAGAGGAGACCATACCGATGTGTTTTTTGATTTCCCACACCGTTTCGCCTGAGCCACGTTTTTTGCCAAAGATGTGAATGTCATTGCTGTAGCATTGTGGATGATCGCCGAAGATCATGCCTAAAATTGTGCTTTTCCCGCAGCCATTCGGGCCTTTAACTTGCCAATGCTCACCTTTGTTGATGCGCCAATTTACATCGGTAAAAATCGTTTTATCCGTATATTCAACTTTGCCGTTTTTTAATTCGAAGATTGGGTTGTCGAAGGATGTGTCGTATTGATACTTTCGGATCAGCGTCATCATCTCTTCACTTTGTTTCTCAGACTGCGCAGCGATTTGCTGGATGATCGGATGGTTGTCCCAACTCGTTTTATCAATCGCTTCCACCAGCTTTCCACGTTCAAACATGGCGACATGGTCAATCCAATCTGGCAAATCCTCATCACGGGCGAAAACGATGAGCATCTGCACGGTTTGAGACAGACTCTTAAGGTAGTCGGCCAGTGATTGTCTGTGCGCGATATCCAGACCGGTAAATGGGTTATCCAGCACCATAAAATCGGGTTTCTCCGCCAACGCCCGAGCGAGCATGACACGACGAGTTTCTCCCGTGGAAAGAACGCGAAAGCCACTGTCCTTTAAGTGCGTTAAGTCAAGGTCCTGAACTAGCTTTAAAGTCAGTGCTGCATCGTCGCACTGCTCGAAAATGAGGTCATAAACGGAGGTGCCTGTATCTATCCTATCAAGGAAGTCGGTGTCATCTTTCGCTCGTTCTTCTTCCAATAACTTCTGTTGCTCAACTAAAGACACTTGAGAAATATGGCCTTCACTTTGAGACAAACTACCTTCGAATTCGACAGTGCCACAAAGCACACCACCAAGCACAGAGCCAATGTCGCCTTCGGTACTGAATACCGCCCAAGATTCATTGTTTTCAATCGTCCAGCTTTCAACATTCAATGTTGAAATTTCACTACCCACGATGAGGCATTCGAAGTTGATATCCATATCTTTTTGTTTGTTTTGTCAGCAAGTAGAGAGGTTATAACAAGTTTGGATGTTCGAGTCAGTACTTGGTTGGAATGAAGTGCGGATGATAAGGCTCTTTCAGTGAAGTGGATGCTGTCTAGATATCCAGTTTTGAACTAGCACTAAATTTGTTAGTTTTTAGAGAATTAAACCTCATCCCCGCCATGCTTGAGCCTTAACAAGCAACGCGGTATGGATGCATCAAGGAACAAACTAAAAGGAATTGCTTACCATGATCACCTGTTATGTTCGATATGTCATTGACCCAAAGAAGACAAAAGAATTTGAGGACTATGCGCGTATGTGGATCCCATTAGTGGAAAAGTTTGGTGGGAAGCATAACGGCTACTTCCTTCCGTCTGAAGGGGCGAACAATGTTGCGTTGGCCTTGTTTACCTTTGAAAGTTTAACGGCCTACGAGACCTACCGAATTGACTCGTTGAAAGACCCTGAGTGTCAGGAAGCGTTCAAATTCGCAGAACAAACGGATTGCATCCTTAGCTATGAGCGAAGCTTTTTCAGACCAGTATTTGGCGAGTGAAGGAAAAGCCATGGCGACAGTTCACAACTCTGTGAAGAACATTGTTGAGTTGGTAGACGCTGATCCTGCCAGTATCAAAGCTCTGGCACTGGTATTTTAACTTGAACTACCAGATTGCTATATTGCCGCCGAATTCGTGAGAAATCTTGTCTGAAACACCGTTGATAAACGTGTTCAAACCACAGGTTGGTTGGAACATTGGCCTATTTTGCGCGTTGTTAGGTAGCAGAGAGGTAGACATCAAGACAGATACTATTAGGCAAAGGAATGCTGATGAAAAACGACGATGATTTCTATGCATGGAAAGCAATTCGTGAAAAAGGTAAGTTCGACTATTTTCTAGGGGAAGTGACGAAAGGCTCCATGCTTCTATCATTCTTTATCGCAGGCTTGGCGATATTTAATGGCGTTGATGCGGTGGTGGATTTCTTTTCTGAATCCTTCTACTGGATTTTGTTTATGGTTCTCGCATTTCCAATCGTTCTGTTCGTATGGCAATACAAGGAACATCAATACCGTAAAGAGTGCGAACGAAGGGGATTTGAGTTTGTAAAACCGTCACTGTTTGGATCCTGAGTGCCAAATGTTCTATCCAGTAACGAACGCCCATACAGAACACTTTGCCGATGCCACGCTGTGCAGCGTGGCAACTAAGGATTTACTCTGAAACAAACACCCGGATGCGGTGGTTATCTAAGTCGGCAACAACAAAGTTCATACCGTAAATCGCTTCCTTGGGCTCTTGTAGAAAGTGCACACCTTTTGATTTCCAATCTTCATACAAGCGGTTAAATGCGCCTCGCTGAGGCAGCGATAAAGAAAGCTCCGCACCGCCACCTCTCACAGAACTTGTTGGCTCCAAAGTGTCTGCTTGTTTAAGTGTAACTTTAACGTTATCAGCAATATCCAAAGTTACAAAAGACGCGATAAGGCCAAAGGTTCAATTTCAAATAGCTCGGCGTAAAAATGTTTACTTGCCTGAATGTCAGACACGTACAAAACAAACGAATCAATCTTAAACATGGGTAACTCTCAAATAGTCGGTGAGAAATAAGTTTAGTGATACTGGCTGTCAGGATGTGTCAGTAGGCTTTTCGAGAAATTTACAGTCTGTTCTTATCTTTGAAGCTTTGGTTCCTCATAGGGGCAATTACGCTTTGAATTGAAAAAAAGAAATCTCAGACTTTCTTAAAAAAGCATAGGGAAAATGCAAATGCAGTTGGCCAAATCATTAAGTCTTGTGGCAATAAGTTCAAGCCTCTTTATCGCGGGTTGCCAATCCACCAGTATCAGTGTTGAAGAAGGAAAAGGGGCGGTCGTTTTCCCAGTGACGATCGATATGGGAGGGGCTGCCACGAACTTTGCTTGTCGCACGATAGTTATAGATATCAAAGAGAAGTTTCGCTCAGGTCGTGATTTAGACAAGGCGTTGACACGTTCTCTTCCGGTGGGGAGTAAACCACCTTATGTGATTGCGGACAATCTGCCGCCCGGTGAGTACACAGTGACTGAATATCGCTGTCTACCCAACGTAAATTGGACGTTGGGCGGTAAATCTTACCTTCGAAAGAATACTTACATCTCTTTTGAAATCTATCCGAACAAGATAACCATTTCTGATTTCGCTTATCGTGGTAAGGAAAAATTCAAATCAGGTGGAGGCTCTACATTCAGTACGAGCTTTCAGTACTCCACGAAAGAGGAAGAAGATCGCGCGATAGAAGCTCTTATCGCGAATGGCATTCCAAAAGGGTTGGAGATAGACGAGTAATACTGCTTTGATATTGTTTTAAGTGACTGCTTTTCTAGTTGTTCCGTTCGTAGTTTGAATGATATCGAGTATTGAAATATAGACACGGCTTGGTGGCGAATAACTTTTATGCTTTACGCGAATGTTACCTTCTTGGTTGGTAACGAAAGCGTAAGGCATAACAATGAAAAGTACCGTTAAAATGTCACTAGGCAGTCTCTTGCTCGTCTCCTCCTTTTCTGTCCTCTCCCACCAGTCTGACGATATTGAGTATCTCAACTCAGGCAAAGTCATTCCAACAACATTGCCATTCTCTGAGGCCGTTAGGGTAGATGATACCGTTTATCTGTCCGGTCAAATAGGCATCTTGCCAGGGACTCTCAAACTTGTTGCTGGTGGACTTGAAGCGGAATCGCGCCAGACCATGGACAACATAAAAATGTCTCTGAATGCACACGGCTTTACCATGAGTGACATTGTTAAATGCACCGTCATGATGACGGATATTTCTCAATGGGAAACATTCAACAACGTTTACAAAACCTACTTTACGGGAAAATATCCTGCCAGAAGCGCGTTTGGCTCAACGGGGCTCGCACTGGGTGCGAATATTGAAGTTGAGTGTATTGCGGCCGTTGATTAAAAACAGCTAGACGCATACCCACAAAGTCGAAAATCACTCTTCTGCGCATTTACTGTCCAGACTATTGCACTCATGAAATGTTATGTTATAACATTTCATGAGTGCTTTGAGTTGTAACCAAACAGGTTGCGAGAAGGTGGACCATGACTGACGTTGACAGTGTGATCAAAAATGTAGAGCAGAAGTGTAAGAAGCGTGGAAAACCTCTGACTGAGAAAAGGAAGTTGGTACTGTCAGCACTTATTCATTCTGGTAAAGCACTGTCTGCCTATGAACTGGTGGATTACTGTAAGACTGAATTTGATAAGCAAATTCAAGCCATGACGGTCTACCGAACACTCGACTTTCTCGAAGAACAGCATTTAGCGCACAAGCTAAAAGTGTCTAACAAGTTTATCGCTTGCTCTCACATGCAGTGCTCTCATGAGCATGGCGTCCCTCAGTTTTTGATTTGTTCAAAGTGCAACAAAATCAAAGAGCAGATCATCGAACCTTCGGTTATCGATGGCCTTCAATCTAATGCGCGGAAAGATGGCTTCACTGTTACGAGTCCACAACTCGAAATAACCGGTGTCTGTGATGATTGCAAAGAGTAAGCACTCTGAGAGTACCCAATCCTACCCAATAGTTCGACACCCAATGAAATCAAACAATGAGAACTCACTATGTTAAGAAGGAATCCAACCGGTGACATGCCTGTTGTTTCGGAAAATGCGTTTGTCGATCCCACTGCGATTATTTGTGGGAAAGTGATTATCGAAGACAACGTATTTATCGGCCCTTATGCGGTCATTCGTGCAGATGAAGTCAATGAATTCGGGGAAATGGAGCCAATCCTGATTAAAAGGGACACCAATATTCAAGATGGTGTTGTGATTCACTCAAAAGCGGGAGCTGAAGTGACAATCGGTGAACGAACGTCGATTGCACATCGCTCAATCATCCACGGACCCTGTGTCGTTAGTGATGATGTCTTTATCGGATTCAATTCAGTGGTGTTTAACGCTCAAATCGGAAAAGGCTGCGTGATAAGGCATAACTGTGTCATCGACGGGCTCGACCTTCCTGAACACTTCCATGTACCGCCAATGACAAATATAGGTTCTGGTTTTGATTTAAATAGCATCTCCAAAGTGCCACCAGAATACTCGGCGTTCTCTGAATCTGTTGTTTCCGCCAATCACACCTTGGTGCAGGGTTACAGGAGAATTGCCAATGAGCTTTGAAGCAAAGCCCATTCGTGGCGTTCCCACCAATATCTTTACCGGTTTTCTTGGTGTCGGAAAAACCACAGCCATTCTGAACTTGATGAAAAATAAACCAGAGGATGAACGTTGGGCTGTGCTCGTCAATGAATTCGGGGAAATTGGCGTTGATGGCAGTTTGTTTGAAGGGCAACGTGGCGAGAAAGGGCAGGTATTTATCCGCGAAGTGCCAGGTGGTTGCATGTGCTGTGCTGCGGGTTTGCCAATGCAAATTGCATTAAACCAATTATTGACTGAGGCGAGGCCAGATCGATTGCTTATCGAACCCACAGGTCTTGGTCACCCTAAGGAAGTACTACAAACGCTCTCGACGGAATACTACCAAGACATACTTTCTCTCCAGAAAACCATCACACTTGTGGATGCGAGAAAGCTCAACGATCCGCGCTATACCGACCATGACACCTTCAATCAACAAATCGCAATTGCAGACACCGTGGTAGGAAATAAACACGATCTTTATAAAGAGGGTGAGCGAGACCTGCTTTGTGACTATGTGAGTGAAAAGGGTTCCGCAAACACGCGCGTAATATTTGCAGAGCACGGAGACATTCCATTTTCAGAATTTGAAGGGGAAACGAAACATCATGCCTCGTCAGCGCATCATCACCATCATGGGCACCTAAAGCCTCTGGTTGCAGATCTCTTGATGCCAGAAAAAGGCTTTCTAAAGGCAACAAACTCAGGGGAAGGTTTCAATAGTGTTGGCTGGCGCTTTTCTCCCCGAAAGGTATTTGAACGTAAAAAGCTTACCTCTTTAATGAGCACATTAAATGTTGAACGTATGAAAGCTGTGTTTATCACGAGCGAAGGGGTGTTTGGCTATAACCTAACTCCAGATGGCTTAACAGAGGTCGAACTCGACGATTGTAGTGAGAGCCGCATTGAGCTGATTGCGGAAAATGTGGATGAATCGCTTGAGTCCGCATTGCTGGCTTGTGTTCACGTTTAATCAAGAAGATAGCCGTCAGATGACGGCTATCTTCTTATCCCGCTAATTCTCTCGCCTGCATGGTTAATCGCATCTGGCTGTTCGCTGCTCCGAAGCCTTGATAGCCATTTCTCTGCACAATTTCGAAGCAGAATCGTCCTGCAAACATCGTGGTGTAAAGCTGATAGAAGCTTCCATGCTCGTCTTCGTCATAAAGAATATTGAAGCGTTTTAGCTTATCGATGGTTTCATCAGACAAGGAAAAACGTGCCGCCAAATCGTCATAGTAATTTGCAGTAACTGGCATGGTGGTTGTTTGCTGTTTTTCCATAAACTCAGCAGTGGCGAAGATATCATTTGTCGATAACGCGATATGGTTGACGCCAGTCCCTGCGTATTGGTCAAGAATACGGCTGGATACAGTACGCGAAGCTTGGCTGGAATTCAGTGTAAAGCTGACGCCTTTGTCTGGCGTTTGAAGAGCCTGACTTTTGATTAGTCCGCCGGGGTCAGAGACATCGACAGTCGGCATGGTTTTCATTTTGAACATTGAGCGGTAAAGCAGCACAGAGTGGAGCATTTCTTCATAGCTCATGGTGATAGCGACATGATCCACACCGTTTAGAAAAGCGAAGGTGACGGCATCATGATTCCAGACAAACTCTCGCTCCCAGTGAGGAGGTTGCTCTGCATCATCAACAAGATAAAGCAGGCTTTCACCGGGACCGTAAATCGCTGGAATACCATGTGTGTCGGTTTCTGGATTGCCATACACCGGCCTAAACTCTAGTTTTTTGGCACGCTCAAGCATGTCTTCGACCTTGTTGCATGTCAGCCCAACAGCACAGACGGAAACTCCATGCTGTTGATGAAACTTTTGCGCAAAGCTGTCCGGCTCCATATTCATCACAAGATTGATATTGCCTTGCCGCCACAGTTCTACTTCTTTGCGCTTGTGGGTCGCCGCGTGACTGAAGCCTAGCTGCGAAAGCAGTTTGGTCAGGCCAAGCTTTTCGTTCCCACTCACCGCAAACTCGATAAACTGCACTTCGCTGGGAGAGGATACATCTGGTATCTTCGCCGTTTCTGTTGTGGTGTTTTTCTCTGCTGCTTGGTTGGCGTAAACCAAGGAGCGATAGCCATCTCGTGCCGTTTTTTCGGTAGAACCTGCTCGAAATTGATCGTTAAAGATCTCCAATGAGAAAGGACCATCGTAACCAGTGGCATGAAGGTTTTTTACGAAATGATTAAGTGGTAAGTCGCCTTGTCCTGGGAAGCAACGATAGTGGCGGCTCCAACTTAAATGATCCATCGAAAGGCTTGGTGCATCGGCAACTTGCACGAGGAAGATTCGGTCACCGGGAATGTTGAGCATGGTGTCGAGTTCGGTTTGGCGAGAGAAGATATGAAATGTATCGAGCACAAGCCCACATTCTCGTGATTTGCCCGTCGCACTATTTCCCAGGAATCGCGATAGTCGTAAACGTACTTACCCCATCCTAATGCCTCGTATGCAACACGCATATTGCGCGTCGATGCGCGTTCACCCAGTTCATGAAAATCATCTGCTGCACGCTGAATACCGCCTAAAGCATGAGGAGAGACGCTGCTGCACACCATCAACAAATCTGTACCCAACTGTTCCATCAAATCAAACTTTCGCTCTGCGCGGTCAAACGCCTTTTGACGGTAAGGCGCAGGAAGTCCCTCAAAGTCTCTAAACGGCTGATAGGTGACGACTTCTAGCCCGTGATCGTCGAGCATGCTTCGAATTTCATGCACTGACCCATTGTGGGTGATTAAGTCGTTTTCGAAGATTTCGATACCTCTAAAACCTGCCTTGGCAATGGCTTCGATTTTCTGTCTTAACGTGCCTGAGAGGCAAACCGTGGCGATGGAGTAAATCATGACTTACTTCCCTAACTTTGCGATAAGACCGTCAATGGCTAGGGCGTATCCCTCTATGCCAAAACCAACAATCACGCCCTCTGCTACGGGAGAAAGATAAGAGTGGTGCCGGAATGATTCACGAGCATGGACGTTTGAAATATGTACTTCAATAACAGGAACTTCGGCTGCTTTTATCGCGTCGTATATCGCTATTGATGTGTGGGTGTATGCACCGGCATTAAACACAACGCCAATCATTTTGCCTTCTTTCACAGCACGACCTGCGCTGTGAAGGCTTCAATGAGTTCGCCTTCATGATTACTTTGAAAGCACTCTATCAGCACACTGTGCTTGTTTCCCGTGTTGCGGCAGAGTGTTTCGACGTCCGCTAAGGTGCTGTGGCCATAAAGACCTGGCTCTCGCTGACCGAGCATGTTGAGGTTTGGCCCGTTCATTACCAATATGGATTTCATCGTTTGTCTCTCTATGCAATGTCGTCGATGTAAACAGTGCGACCAGTTTTCACGGCTTCAACCACAGCTTCAGTTACTCTTAAATTCTGAAGGCCGTCACGGACAGTTACCAACGGTTTTTCTTCCTTGCGGATCACGCGACAGAAGTGGTTTAGTTGCTCGACAAGCGGGTCTTTGCGCTCCAGAGAGACGTTTTCACACACAAAGGGCTTCCACCACGAGCGATCCTCATCATTTTGGTAATACTTGAGGCGCATCGTGGGCACAGAAATCGAACCTTTGGTGCCAGCGATGTGATAGCAATCTTCGTCGGGATAGCTGGAATAGGCTTTGTTCTCTTGCGAAGTTTGTTCCCAGCTTTGGCCTGATCCCGCGGTGTCCGACAGCAAAAATGTTCCTAGTGCACCATTGGCAAAACTCAGATTGATGGAAACCGTGTCTTCCACTTCAAAACGGCGGCGTCGGTGCGAAGCTATTGATTGGACAGCGACGATTTCGCCACAGAGATAACGAAGGTTCCCAATATCGTGAATGAGGTTGATCAGAATCGGGCCGCCGCCTTCCTTCGTTCGCCAAGGTGCTGCTGCAAAATAGTCATCAGGTTTGTAGAACATCGCACTGCCATGAGTGGCAACTAACTGCCCGATAGCGCCAGAATCTATGATCTCTCGCGTTCGTTTGATGATCGGGCTGTGCATGCGGTGATGCCCGACAAGCAAAGTGTCCCAAATTCCCGGCTCTTTCGTGGCGATATCTAACAGCGAATTCGCTTCTGCTACTGTGTGAGAAACGGGTTTTTCTATGAGTGCAGGCATGCGATATTCAATGCACAGCTTGGCTTGTGGGACATGCAAATTATTGGGTGTGGCGAGGATAACGCCATCGGCTAGTCCAGCTTCTAATAACTCAACAAGCGTGTCGAAATGTGGGACATCGTATTTTTCCGCTAACCCTTTACTGGCTTCAAATGGGTCAACGATAGCGGCTAACTGGCAGTGCTCGCTCTCCGATACCAAGCGAATATGGTTCTTTCCGATCAACCCTGCGCCAACGACCGCAATTCTTGGTTTCTCCATGTCTGACTAACGTCCTTATTGTCTTTTGATTATTTGTTACTGCTTCTTGTGGGTGTTGTTTTCTCTCATTCGTCGTAAAAAGCCACCAAGATGCGCTTCCAGTGCATCAACACAGGCTTGTAGATCGCGATTCAATGCGGCTTCAAGTACTGCATGGTGTTCATCAACGACGTATTTCCCTCGAAATCCCTCAGTACGAAGCTCCATCACAACAAACTGACGAAACTGGTCGTAAATCTGGCGGTGGTAATGCATGTGGAGCTCTGATTGGCAGGCACCGATCAAGGCAGCATGGAATTCGTAATCACAGCGATGCCACATCATGAAATATTCATCGATGTTCTCGCGCATCTTGCTCTCTACGTGTTCGAGTTTGTGGTGCGCTGCAACGAGGTTGCTTTCCCATTCCATATCACCATTTTCAAACGACGCTCTTGCCCCGTCCGTTTCAAGAAGAATGCGAAGGCGCGTGAGCTCCTCCATTTTTTGAATAGAGAAGCTCGCGACATGAAAGCCTTTTTGACCTTCAGCGATAACGAGCCCGTCGCTAGAGAGGCGGGTTAGGCACTCGCGCAATAGATTCACGCCACTTCCATAGCGTTCTTTGAGCGATTCCATCCTTAACCGACTTCCGGGTTCGAATTCCCCTTTGAGCAAGTCAGTGCGAAGTGTCTCGTACAGCGTCATGTGCTCAATCCCTTTGAGAGTGCAACGTCAGATGTCCAAGTCACGTCAGTGAGGCGTGTGCTTGGTACATTTCCATTCTCGCTTCCGCATCTGCAATTTTTTGTCTCGTTTTTATGAATTCACTATAAATCACAAAATATCCCTCAAAATGAAAAATTGGGGATGATTTAACAATTGAGACACATTTGGCCGTTAAGTGGCAGAAAGGATCGGCTAGGCTAGTTACAAGTTACACAAAGCGCGAAATCAATTGCGCACAGAAAAGCGGCACTAAGCCACTGATAGCAAGGGAGTGAAGTATGGAAGTACTCAAAGGCGGAGGTGTCGACTGCCTCCAAAATGGATTTGGAAACAAACGCGTAACAACTGAGAGGTGATGGCGTGAAAACTATTCTGCTTTGGTTACAGCGGATAGCGGATGGCGTTGCGGTTGTTATGTTAGCAGCAATGTTCCTAATTTTTTGTGCGCAGATTTTTGCTCGCTATGTCTTGAATGAACCGATTGGCTGGTCAGCAGAGATCCTGCTGACGCTTTGGCTATGGGTGATTTTCTGGGCTGGCGCATTTTGTCTGCGTCACAAAGATCATATTCGCTTTGATCTGCTGTTTTTAAGTGTGCCTGGGAAGGTGCAACGTATTTTTCTTATCTTGTCGGCGTTAGGCATCATCATCGGATTTGGGATGAGCTTTCTGCCTACATGGGACTACATCACGTTCTACAAGATCAAGAAAAGTGCCATTTTGAAATGGCGTCTCGACTATGTATTCAGCATATACGGCGTATTCCTCGGCGCGATTATTCTCCGCTATGGCCTTGCACTGATTCAGTACTTGGATCCGAACTACAAAGTGCAAGATGACAAGGATGAGCAGGTGGAAGAATGAGTTTAGCTTTAACACTTTGTCTGGTAACGGTACTGTTACTGGCGGCGTTTGGGACGCCGGTCTCTTTCTCAATGATCATTGGTGCCATCGTCTATTTGGCCGTCAGTGGTCAGGATTTAGCACTGGCTGGCGAGCAGATTATTCAGGGCTTTTATAACAGCTTTATCTTGCTGGCAGTTCCGCTTTTCATTGCAGCTGCGAATATCATGAATGCAGGCAGCATCACAGATCGACTACTCCAATTTTGTGTCGCCATGGTTGGCCATTTTCGTGGCGGTCTTGGGCACGTTAACATCGTTTCTAGTTTGATCTTTTCAGGCATGTCAGGTTCTGCGGTAGCAGATGCTGCTGGGGTGGGGCGCGTTATCATTAATATGATGACCAAAGACGGCCGCTATCCGCCTTCTTATGCAGCAGCCATTACGGCAGCATCAGCAACCATTGGCCCGATCATTCCGCCTTCGATTCCTATGGTAATTTACGCCTTAGTATCAGATACCTCAGTCGGCTATCTGTTTATCGCTGGTTTGGTGCCAGGTCTGTTGATGGGCGTGGTATTGATGGGACTAAACGCCTACATGGCGACGAAAATGGATATCCCGAAAGAGCCAAAAACACCGGCGAAGGATATTCCAAGGATCACCATTCGTGCCTTGCCTACCTTGATGATGCCAGCGATTCTTCTGTTTGGTATTTATGGAGGCGTAACCACGCCAACTGAAGCGGCGGCAGTGGCTGCAGCTTATGCGTTAATTCTCGCGGTGGCATATCGCTCTATTAGCTTTAAGCAGCTTTACATGGCGTTGAAAGAAAGTGCCTATTCCTCCGCTTCTGTCGGTTTGGTTATTGGTTCTGCACTGATCTTCAACTACATCGTAGCGACTGAAAACGTACCCACGTCGATTGCAAATCTGATTGCAGCAGCAGACCTTTCGCCATTGCAGTTCTTGCTCATCGTAAACCTGATTTACTTAGGGCTGGGCTTCTTGCTTGATGCGACGACGGTTATTTTGGTTATCGTGCCGCTATTTGTGCCAGCTTGTCGTGAACTCGGGATCGACTTGGTTCACTTTGGAGTGGTGACCATTGTTAACCTAATGATTGGTCTTATAACACCACCTTATGGCGTGCTGCTTTTCGTGATAAATGGCACCACCAAGATTCCGTTAGCAGGGATTATAAAACAGGTGATTCCGTTTATCTTCGTACTGCTTGGTGCCTTGTTGGTGATGATCTTATTCCCAGACCTTGTGCTAACCATGCCAAGGCTGATGGGATATCAAGGTTAGCCAGATTACTCCAAAAAAGAAAAGGCCGATGAGGCCTTTTCTTTTTCCTGTGTGTAGGCCTATGGTTACTCTCTATCCCAATTGAGAAAGCAGGCATTTATGTCTCAGTCTAAATTTCAGCTCTACTATTGGCCATTGCCTTTTCGTGGTTGTTTCGTCAGTTACCTATTTGCCTATAAAGGCGAACCGCTAGAGATGTTCACTGACCATGATGTGATACGCGGCTTGATATCAAAACCACCTTCGGAGCAAGAAAACACGCCATTTACTGGTCCGCCTTTGCTGATTGAAAAAGAAACGGGTCTATCGATTAGCCAAACACCTGCAATTGTTTTGTATGTTTCTGGCCTTTTAGGCTTGAAGCCGAAAGACGAATTTGATGCTGCCATGTGCATGAAAATACTCATGGATTGCAATGATGTATTGATGGAAATTTGTCGCTATAACGGCGAAATGATGTGGGATCGTGAAAGCTGGCGAAACTTTCGAACCAAACGCCTTCCTAGATGGATGACGGTGTTTGAAGAAATGCTTATAAGAGGCCATTTTGGAAAACCTGCAGTGAGTTACGCTGATATTGGCGTGTTCGCGCTGTTTGGCAATATGACACGCTGTTTACCAGAGCTAGATGCAGACTTGAAAGCGCATGCGCCAGGCGTTTACGCCCACTGCAAGAAAATTGGTGCACACCCATCGCTTGCAGCATTTGTCAAAGGACAAGAGGAGGCTTACGGCAAGCTCTACTGTGGCGGACAGATTGAGGCTTCTATCCGAGAGATGCTTGAACAAGATAAAAGAGATTTGGGGTAGCTGCTTGTACAAAAATGGATAACGTATTGGATTTCATGCTCATGATATACTTATCCTTTTTACTGATAGCTCCTTATGATTTACGAGCATTTTAAAGGTAAGTTTGAAGTTGAATTAAAGTTCAGACTCACATCAAAAGACGCCTTCTTAGCGCATCTAAAAAGCATTCCTCATGAGGTGATGCTTGAAGATAACACAGAGTGTGATTGGTATTTCGACACGTCAGACAGGGTATTGAAATCCCAAGGAAAGAGCGTGTGTATTCGCACCATGGAACCTTCGGGGATCAAGCTTTGGATTGTGAAAGGCCCTGAAACTGACCGATGCGAAGCGACGAACATTACAAATGCGGATAACGCAAAGAGCATGCTTCAAACGATGGGCTATGAGGTGTCATTAAAAGCGCAGAAAACCAGAAGTATTTACTTTGTGGGTAAGTTTCATATCACGGTAGATGCCCTTGAAGGCATTGGTGATTTCGCAGAGTTCGCCATCATGACGGATGATGAAAGCTTATTGGATGCGTATAAGAGCGAATTAGAATCACTTGCTGCTGACTTTGGTTTAGCAGCAGAGCACCGTGAATTTCGCTCGTATCGAGACATGTATGCGTAATAGGTAAATCATAAAGAAAAGCCCCTGAATTCAGGGGCTTTTTATTTCGGTTAGTCTTCAGATGAAATCTTACGTGCGACGTGATCATTACCAATGATCATGCCTTCAACTTCTACCTTGTTGCCAATGAGTGAGTCGAAGCTTAAACCGTCTTCATACTCAGTGTTGGCGTCTGTGAAGATGGTTTTACCTTTCATTTTGAAGGATTTTGCATCGCTGTCGATATCGCTGATGTATCCTTCGAAATCGAATTCGTAATCGTCCCAATCAAAGTCGAAATCAAAATCGTCTTCAAATTCGATTTCTTTTGCCACGGTGCGTTGGTTCTTGGTGACATATTCAACTTCAACGTTCACACCTGGCGCAACTGGGATTTGCTGCCATCATCAAATTCAGTCGATGGTAGGATGTCAAATTGGCCACGGTAGTTCACTTCAAAGCGACTGTAATCGTTCGCTACCCAAGTCACGACGCCCTCAATTTCACCTTTGCCGTTGATGCTATTAAATGCTTTCAGTTTGATAGATTCAGCAATCAACTGGCCCGTAGACTCGTTATAGCTTCCCAGTACTTCCGCCCACGCACCATTGCGCAGTTTTTTGATGTTGTTCACCAGTCTGTCATCGAATAAGACGGTGAGTGAACTGCCCAATTTGAAGGTGTTATTTTCAAAGTTAACTGCAGAAACACGACCTTCTGCTTCAGCCATTCCATTTGAGTCATATTCGAACTTAACAACAGAGAGTACTTTGTAACCCATGTTTGCGGACGGCAGGGTCGAAACCATTACCCAATCGCCATTCTGGATTTTTGGAGACAGGGAAATAAATTTAAGTTCAACACCGCTGACCTTAAATGTGCCTTGAAGACGGTCTATGTGCGTGATCTTACCGGTGAACGTTGGGTCTAACTCGACGTTTGCACTCGTGATTGATCGACCGTTGGTGTTCAGAGCTACCATCATGTTTGGCGTCAACATGTCGTTTTGTAGCGATTGACCTTGATAAGCCACGGTGCCAACGTCGTAAGTTTGGTTATTAACCGTGATTCTTGAACCAGAGACTTGTTCAATTTTGCCTTCAACCGACATGGCAGAAGCAGGAGACGTGGTGGTATTGCCACTATCGCTGCCACCGCCACACGCTGTCAATGCGAGAGTAAAGAGAGGGAAAAGCGCGTAACGTTTCATATTGAAAGCCTTATAAAGAATGGGGTGTTGAAAACGCGCGCGGAATGTAGCTTTGGATTGTCTGGGGATTTCTAGGGAAATGTCGGGGTTTTGCTAACTCAAGCTCTGAAAATCAGAGACTTGAAGCAATGTCACACATAAGGAGTGTGCCATTGCTCAATCTATAAACAAAGGGTGAAAATTCAGCCTTTGTCAGTATAAAACGTTCTGAAGGGTTGGCGAGGGCTACTCACTCATCACTTCTGTTTTGGCTTCCGGGACTTCTCTGTGCGGTTTTCTCGAAACAGGACAAGAAACCTCGTCGAGTAAATACAAAATAGAGCTATATGGAATGCCCGCGTGATGTGTTAACCCAATCTCGCAGGTTCGACTGTTGCTAAAGCCGCGTGTGCAATTTTCGGGTATCTGATCTTTCAAAGGGGCTGTGGCTGCCGCATTGAGTTCGGGCGTAAAAAAGCCCTTGTCGCCGGCAAAACCGCAGCATTCAATGTGCTCGGGTACGACAACACGTTTAGCGCAGGCTTTTGCGAGGTTTAATAATGAATCCGCTAAGCCCATGCGTCGTGTGCTGCAGGTAATGTGAAGCATCACGGTTTCATCTACGGGCGTAATCGCTAAGTCTTCCAGTAAAAACTTAATCACGAACTCAGAAGGTTCATAAATCTCAAGCGGGAAAGAGAACTGCTCTTTACTGATTTTCACGCAAGGCTGGTATCTATGAGAACGGGGAGCTTACCCAACTCACTGGCTTGCCAAAGAGCGGCTTCTAGGCGGTAGCTTTTCTCTTTGAAAATGTCCTTCATGCCTTTACTGTCGTAAGGCATGCCGCAGCACTGTTCATCTAGCCGTTTGGGAATAATGACTTGATATCCTGCGCGCTCTAGGAGTGACATTGTCACTTCTGTTAGGGTTCTGTCTTCATCACTTTTAATGTCATTGCCCATATTACGACTGGCACAAGAAGGGTAATAAACAACGCGCTTAGCTTTCCATGACTCGCTGGTTTTCGGTGTATGAGTGTTCGCGGTTGGATAATCTGGGTGCCATTCTGGTGTGCTGCCGTTGGATAGTTTTCGTAATCCGTTGACGGTTTTATCAAGGGCCTTTTCGCCAAGTATTTTTTGCATGCTTGCATTGGCTTTGAGTCCAAAGCGCGCGATTGCGGTTGTTGCACCGAAGTGATTGGCAGTCCAAGACGCGATAGGCGTGAAACGCTTGTATTTCTCGGTTCTCACTTGCTTGATTAAATCGCCAGTGTTTATTCCAACGGGACAGCGATCGGCACACAAGCCCGTTGCTGCGCAGGTATCAACGCCAAGGTAGTTGAACGTTTTCTCCAATGCTTTGTATTTTTCACTTTGGTCATCATGTTTGAGTCGCTGCATTTCTCTATAAAGCACGATGCGCTGGCGTGGAGATAAAGAGAGAGTGCGGGAAGGACATACTGCTTCACAGAAGCCGCATTCGATACAGCGATCGATCAACGCATCAGCTTTTGGCATCGGCTTCAAGTGAGTAATGTGCGCATTCGGATTGTCGTTGATGATCACTCCTGGATTAAGCAGGCCTTTGGGGTCAAACAGGGCTTTAATTTGACACATCAATCTGTAGGCGTGGGCTCCCCATTCTAGTTCTACATACGGAGCCATGTTACGCCCCGTGCCGTGCTCTGCTTTGAGTGAACCTTGGTATTTCACTGCCACAAGCTGTGCCACGGCATCCATGAAGGCTCCGTAGCGTTCCACTTCCACCTCGGAGTCAAAACCTTGAGTGAAAACGAAGTGCAGGTTTCCTTCAAGGGCATGGCCAAAAATGATCGCTTCGTTGTAGGCGTACTCATCAAACAAGGCTTGAAGCTCTCGCACACCCGCAGCCAAACGTTCAACAGGAAACGCAACATCTTCAATGATGACAGTTGTGCCTGCCTCTCTAACGGCGCCAACTGCAGGGAACATACCTTTGCGAATGCCCCAGAGTGTATTTACGGTGTCGGCATCGGATGTGAACATGACTTGATGTGGAATATCGAATGCGGATATCGCCGCCATTATGGTTCGGCATTGTTGGTAGAGTTCATCCTCACTTGCGGCTCGACTTTCGACCAGCAGGGCACTGTGTTCAAGCGTAAGGGTTGGCATGAAATCGGGCATGCCAGGCTTATCGGCGACGGATTGAAGAGCGCGTCCGTCCATCATTTCTACCGCTGACACTGGCGTGCTCGCCAGAATGGACACGGCATTGGATGCACTTTCAATGTCATTAAAAACAAGGAGTGCAGACGCTTTGTTTGGGTGCTCAATGACGGTGTTATAGGTAATTTCCGCAATGAATCCGAGTGTACCTTCAGAGCCCACCATCAAATGGGTGAGCACATCAATGGGATCGCTGAAATCAACCAAGGCATTCAATGCATATCCGGTGGTGTTTTTGAGTCGATATTTATGTTGGATACGTTCGGATAGTGCCGAATCTGCTTTCACTTCATCGCAAAGTGTCGCAATGCCATCCAGCAGGTCTTTATGGCTGTTTCTAAATTGGCGTACTGATTCATCATCGCCGGTATTTAATACGGTGCCGTCATGAAGCACTAAGGTCATGGCATCGACGGTTTTATAGGTGTTCTGCGCTGTGCCGCAGCACATACCACTGGCGTTGTTTGCCGCGATACCGCCAATTTTACAACTGTTGATTGAAGCGGGGTCTGGGCCAATCTTTCTCTGGAAAGGAATGAGGTATTTATTGGCATCTGCGCCAATCACCCCGGGTTGGAGCTTGATCCTTTTTCCGTCTTCCAATGTTTCATGGTCACGCCAATTGTCAGTAAGGGTGATTAAAACGGAATCGGAAACGGCTTGACCGGAAAGGCTGGTGCCTGCGGCTCGGAACGTGAATGGAATATTGGCATTACCACAAGTTTGAATAATAAAAACGATGTCTTCGAGATTATCTGCCTGAACAATCAGTTCTGGGATCATCCTGTAGAAACTGGCATCGGTGCCATAAGCCAGACGCTTAGCATCGTCGTTGATGATGCGTGATTCAGGTATCCGTTCGCGTAAACGTGATGTCAGCGCGTCGTAATCTTCTTTTCTCGCTTCCCTGCCATTTGCTTATTCCTTCACGATAAATACGATGAGGCGTTTCGGCCCGTGTGCGCCATACGCCAACGTTTGTTGGATGTCGGCGGTCTTTGAAGGGCCAGAAATCAGAAGCAGGTTTGTGGGCGGTGTAGTTTCCCATCCTGCCTGTTTCCAAAACGGTGTAGTCATTAGCTCGCTAAAATGCGAAACAATGGCACTTTCCCGTATGATAGCAATGTGAGTGGGCGGGACGAGTGACAAGGCTCGAGGTTCTTGTTCACCAGTTACCGTAGCCAGCGTGCCTGTATCGGCAATGCCCGCACCGACAAACGTAATTCCTGCCTCGATGTCGTTAAACAGGGCATGCTTAAACGTGTCTATGGTTTGGTCATAAACATGGATCTGCGTATGTTCGCATGCCGAGGCTAACGCATCGGCGAGAGGATTGCTTTTTCCTGCTAGAACCTGCCTGAATCCTTCTGCATTGATAAAGGTCGCCACGTCTTTTGCCAAATCAGTTTCCGTGGTTTCTATTATCTCTGCATGACTCGCGGACAGCTTTTGGATAAACCGCTGCGTGCGTTCTGATTGGTCGTCAGATTGCCACGCTTGCCAATCAGGCAAGGGAACATCGATGTGTTGTCGTGGTGCCGATTTGAGACGAGCGAAGATGGCCTCACGTGCGGCATTGGTGCGTGTTTGACGTTCTGTAGTCATGATTTCTCTCCACGCTGAGCGAGCTTTTTCTTTAGCGATGTTTTGGCGAGCTTGGGCTTGGTTCGACATTGCGTCCAACTTCCGAGGTTATTCGGAATAACACCGTTCATCTTACGCGCGGTATCAAGTGCCGTGTGATAAACCGTTGGATGGGTTGCCGCGAATGCAAAGCCTTTCATCGCCACTTTTTCGAGTGTGTTATTGGCGGCATCCTGGCCGTTCAGCGGTTCATGGTCACTGTCGGCTTTATTTTTTGATTCTTGGCGCAAGCGTTGGAGCAGGGAAGGAATAGGAATCCTTACCGGACAAACTTCCTCACAGGCTCCACACAGACTCGATGCAGTGATGAGGTCTTTGGTCTTATCAAGCCCCATCAAATGGGGAGAGATAATTTTTCCAATTGGTCCCGGATAGACGGTGCCATAAGCATGCCCGCCGATGCGTGTATAAACCGGACAGTGGTTCATGCAAGCACCGCAACGAATACATTGCAGCGTCTTTCTCATCTCGGTGTCGTGATATGCCTGAGAACGTCCGTTGTCGAGCAAGATAAGATGCACTTCTTTGGGACCATCTAATTCGTTTTCCTTGCGCGGTCCTGAAATCATGTTGAAGTAGGTGGTGATGACCTGGCCCGTCGCAGAGCGCGTTAATGCGCTGTATAGCGGAGGCACATCCGTTAAGAACTCGACCACCTTTTCAATGCCGGTGATGGCGATATGGGTTTCTGGAATCGTGGTACACATGCGCCCATTGCCTTCATTCTCAACAAGGCACAGCGTGCCAGTTTCGGCAACCGCAAAGTTCACACCGGATACGCCAATTTCAGCATCTTGATATGCTTGGCGTAGCATTCGTCTTCCTGTCTGAATTAAAGAATCGACGTCTGTGGTTGGTTTGAAGTCGGCAATGTTGTGTTCGAAGGTGTCGGACACCTGCTGCTTGTTTTTGTGAATCGAGGGCATGATGATGTGCGACGGTGTATCGCCATCTAATTGGACGATATATTCACCCATGTCACTTTCTAGGCAGTGAACCCCGCGCTTTTCCATGTGGTGGTTAAGCTCAATTTCTTCGCTTACCATGGACTTGCCTTTTACCATCAACGTGGCGTGTTTTCGCGTCGCTATCTCCGCGAAGATGGCATTCGCGTCTTCTGCATTTTGCGCCCAGTGAACCTGAATTCCGTTACGAAGGCATTGCGCTTCTAGCTTTTCTAAAAGCTCGGGGAGTTTGCTTAAACACCGTTGACGGATAGCTTCGGCGCGATCTCTTACCGCTTTCTCTTCTGTTTTGTCTGGAAACGCTTCAACGCGTTTGTTGCGCAGGTAATCCATAGCACCGCGAAAATTCTGTCTCAACGCGTGATCTGCGAGGGCTTCTTTCGCTTGCTCATGAATACGTTCAGGCGAGTTATGGCTCATGACTTACCTCCAACAACACCCGTGCGCTCTGCGAGAAAACGAGCAATGTGTCGGCCTTTAAACGTTTGGCTTGGTACTCTAGCGCGCCGTTTATATTGAGCATACAGCCCCAATCCGCACTGATGAACTCTATGGCTCCAGTCTCACGTAAGTGTCGAGATTTATCCTCCACCATCGCTTCACTAATGTTGGGATGGCGAACCGAGAAAGTGCCACCAAATCCGCAGCATTCTTGCTCGTAATTTACTTGCTTAACATCAACCTTGTTCAGTTGATTGAGAAGGTGCGCGCTGTGAGTATGGACATTCATTTCTCTACGAGCGGCACAGGAGGTATGCACGACAATCTGGGTCGGGTCGCCAACATCTTCAAGACGAATATGGCAAACACAACTGAGAAATTCAGTGAACTCAAAGACGCGATCTGCAAATGCCAAAGCTTCTGCTTCTTTCGGTTGATCTTTAAACAACCTTGGATAGTGATGCACCATCATTCCGCCGCAAGATCCAGACAGGATGACGATAGGATAGGGCTCTGGAAACAATGCCATTTGGGATTGGGCAACCTGAATGGCTTCTTGGGTATAGCCGGAAGAATAAGCAGGCTGCCCACAACAGGTTTGCTTTGGAATATAAATGACCTCAATGCCTATCGTCTCCAACATGGCAATGGCATCGATTCCTGTATCAGGATCAAACGCATCAACCAGACAAGTGGCATAGAGATAAACCTTCTCAGGTTTTGCTGGGTACATTCGAGGGGATGACATTAGGCGTCCTCGCTAACATTGCTCGTTATTGGTCGCGCTTTTTTATTTTTGGGTTCTATCAAGGATATAGCGCGTTCAGAAAAGCATAGGAGGTTGAGATTTGAGAATAAATAGCATTAAATGAAATGATTATTTCCAAAATAGGAATAATGAATGAAAACCGATGACGCAATACTCTTTGCTGACGTTGCAGAGCTAGGTTCATTCAAGCTTGCTGCGGATAAGCTTGGTTTGGCGAACTCCGTTGTGAGTAAGCGAATTCAGCGGCTTGAGAAGGATCTCGGCGTACAACTTCTGCATCGAACTACGCGAAAGTTGTCACTGACTGAAGCGGGGCTATCTCTTTTACCGACAGCAAAGCGTCTTGCTCAGCTCAGTATTGATGCTGTCGAATCTGTGAATCAGCTCTCGTCGGAAATGAAGGGTAGGCTAAATGTGTCGGTCCCTACCATTTCCGGTGATCTCCTGCTTGCAGAGGCTATAGCTGAATTCACCAGTTTGCATGAGGGGCTGAGGATTGATGTCACGTTGAGCAATCGCTTTGTAGACCTCATCGACGAAGGGTATGACTTGGCGATTAGGACGGGTTATCTTGAAGATTCCAGCCTTGTTGCGCGACATATCCTGGATTCACAATGGATAGTGTGTGCCTCGCCAGAATATGTAGCAAAGCATGGGCGACCAGATTCACCGGATGCTTTACGAAACCATAATTGTCTTCACTACACCTACCAATCGACTGGAGCCGGAGATTGGGAGTTTTTTGCGTCAGGTACTGACGACAAGCGCATCGTTAAAGTCTCGGGCAACTTTTCTACAAACAATGCAGCGGCACTACGGAAAGCAGCACTTGCTGGTCATGGCATTGTGTATGTACCGAGATGTTTGGTGTATCACGACATACAAGAGGGGACGTTGATGGATTTGTTACCTAAGCAGGTCGCGAAGAAGTTGGGAATCTATGCGGTTTATCCTTATACCAAACACCCTTCTCAAAAGGTTAAAGCACTGATCGAGCATGTTCGGCAGCGTTACCTCGATATTGCTTACTACTTTTAAGCGACGCATAGTTTTCTGCAACAAAAGAAAAAGCCGCCTCACAAGAAGCGGCTCTCAAATATGCAGTCTTACCTGATTAAACCAGTGAGCGCGCCATCTCGCGACCAATGCCTCGGTTATTGTCCATCACATCGAGTAAGTCTTCGTCGAGCCCTAACATGCTGTACTCAAGCTGATGGTTGAGCCACGTCTGTCTTGCTTCATCATTCGAGAGCTTGTCCCAATTTTCATCGATCTTACGTGACAGATTAATGATCGCTGCAAGTTGTGAAAATTCATCACCTTGCACCGCAGCATACTGATGAGCGATTGCATTGATCAGTTTGTCTGCAAACTTCCAATTCTTAGCAAGTGCACCGCCAAGTTGCGCGCAGTCAGTGTCTAATACAACACGTTGTGCTTCATCCTTAGTTTTACCTGCTTCAACATGCAGTTCGATCTTCGCAGCTTTGTCTGGATAAACCGTGTAGATAAGCAAATCACCGATGTTATGAAGCATGCCGGCAGTAAACGCTTCATTCGGGTCAGCTTTCACTTCTTTGGCAATGACTTTACAAAGCGTTGCAACTTCAAAAGTAGTTCCCCAAAACTCATTCAGGTCAAAGCCTTCGATTTTAGGGAAAGTACTCATTAAAGCTGATGCTGTCACCAATGTTCTGATTGGGCCTAAACCCAACCGAATAACGGCTTCATCCACTGAAGCCACGGCTCTACCGCGGCCAAAGTGTGCAGAATTTGATAGTCGAAGCACCCTAGCGCTGATGACCTGATCCAAAGCAATCTTGTCAGAAATTTGGGTCATGTCTGAATTGTCGCTGTTCACCAAGTCCATGAGTTCTTGAACGACTTTGGGAATTTTTGGAAGCTTGTCTACGTGAGAAAGTAATGCGTCCGTGGCCATATTAGACTCCGCTGTGTAACCATGAGTTAAATATAGAACAGAGTATCAATAATGCGCCGGAATTTTATATGTAAGACATTGACGGGTATAAAAAACCCCGAAGAAATCGGGGCAGTTGTTACATTCGTTTTTAAACTGCCTGAGCAGACAAAAATTCTGATTTGCGGCAATTGAACTTGTCTACCAGCGCTTCTACAGCGGTTTGTTCGTATTCACGAAGACCACTACACACCATGGTCTTTTTACCTTCACCGATGATTTCGCCATTCTCTTTAAAGCAAAACGCCAGCGTCACAGTGCCGCGTTTACCCGAAACATCCATGATGGAATCTGTTAGCTCAACGGTAGGGCATTTGAAGTCAAGGTGATGGAAGTTTAATTCCATGCTTTCGTAGATCACCAGTGGGCGTTCTGGGTTAATCATCATGCCGCTGTCTTCCATCAAAGGCACCATGATGTGTGGGAAGTTCATGCCTGAAAACTTCACGTAGTTTTCTGCCACACAGGCCGCCAAAGATTCATCGACAAGGTTATCGCCTTCACGCGACATCGTGAGATAAAGCTTGCCGTTGGTGTCAGTCACTTCAAGACCGCCACATTCAGAATCGCGAAATTCTAAGCCAACGTTGTCAGAGATCATGCCAGCAAAAGAGACACGCATTTTTTGGCTGATGCCAGCTTTAGCAAGCAATACAGAGAAAAGCAGATCACCCGGTACACAGAATCGCTTTGAATCTTCATCGTGGATAGGGTTGAAATCGCCAGCGACGAGTTTTGCAAAGTGGCTTGCTTGTTTACGCGTAAATACGAACTGACCGTTGCTCTGACTGAAGTAATTGTTTAGCTGCATGTTCTTGTTCTGGTGGTTGTACACAGTTTAAGTTGGGACGCATTGTAACTGACTAAACTGAATTTAATGGTCTAGCCAGTTGGACGACCTGGAATTGGTTGAAAAATGACACTTTTCCCCGTCATTCTGTGGCTTTTGCTGGTGGAGCTACTTACAAAATATGCCCCTGATAAATGCGCTCAAATGTCTTGTTTTGAAGACTAGGCACCATTGTTTTGGGGAAGAAGATAAGTTCAGGTAGTTTTTCCAAAGGCATCCAAACCATGCCTATCTGGTCTTTGTCGAGTTCTTGTGGTGTCGTCACCGGTTCAAAGTGTTTGGCTTCAACGAATAACTCTATCTGGTGCAAGTGTTCTGGTAAGTAGGTTGTGTCGAGAAGATCAGCGATAACTTCTCGGACAAAAAGCACGTCGCCCATTTCCGCTTTTCCGCCCGTTTCTTCAAGCAATTCTCGGTCGAATGCTTCTGAGAGCGTTTCATTATGTTGAATGCCGCCACCGGGAAGGATATACCACAAACCACGATCATCACGGTGTTCTGCGAGAAGAATCGAATCCTCGCGATAGCAAACGGCGCGCACCGACACTCTTAAAGGATGCATCTATTCTCCAACGTCCATATTGATAGCTTATGGTACAAACCTTACTAGCCAGAGAAGCCCCGTCAAGGGCGCATGGCTTATTTGTGGGTTGAGAGCGTTTTGCTGTCGGCAGTTTTGGTTTCGTCGGGCTCGTAGAATTTGTAGAAGTTTTTGCCGTGGTTTTTCACGTAGTACATGGCTTCGTCGGCTTTCTCGATTAGCGAACTGATGGTGCTGTCGTTATCAGGGTAGAGGCTGATGCCAATACTGGAGCCGACAGTCGCCGTTTGTTCGTGCCCAATTTCAATCGGCAAAGAGACTTGATGCTGAAGGTCAGCGGCAATGTCTGATACTGCTGTTTCGTAGCTTGGGTTGTAAGAGAAGCCAATTAAGAACTCGTCGCCACCCCAGCGAGCCACGACATCAGACCCTCTGAAGAACTGTTTTATCCGCCTCGCTACCTCGATAATGACTTTGTCACCCGCATCGTGGCCGTAAGTGTCGTTTACGTGTTTGAAGCCATCTAAGTCGATCATCAGCACCGCGAAATTACGCTGTTTCTTTTCCGCTTCAACGACAGAGTTTTCAAGCTTATTCATGCCTGCTCGGCGGTTAAGCAGCAGGGTAATGGCATCGTGCTCTGCTTCGTAAATGATGTTCTGCTCACGCTCAGCCCGTTCAGTGATGTCGTATACAACGACCTCCAATAAGCTGTCATCAGGGTTGTTGATGTCTTCAACTTTGGAGAAAAGGCAGTGTACCCATCGGTCTGCGGCTCTAACTTTGTGGCGAAGTTGAACGTCAATCGCACTGAACTGGTTACCCGGTTTCGCCCAAAAATCTTCAATAAACTCTTTAATTTCCTGCGGGTCAAAGAAATAACCCGTGAAATCAGATTTGGTAAACCGCTCGGTATCGACGATAAAGGTTTGGCCCAATAAACGAAGTAGTGCAGGGTTAGCCACGATCAATTGATTGTTCGCATCAAGAAGGCCTATGCCAGCACTGGCGCGCTCAAAAATAAGCCGGAATTTTTTCGAGAGGTTTTCGGTTTCGGCACGTAGATCTCGTTCATTGTCGATCTGATTGTTCACCGCATCTAACAAGCCGTTGATGTCTTTAACCAAAGCACCAATTTCGTTGTTTTGGTGGGCGAGAGGTACGTCGATACGCGTTGAATCACCAGGGGTAATCAAGTGGAATCGATTTGCGATGTTCTTCATCGGTTCCGTCAGGATTTTGTTGACGATAAACAAGGTAAGAAGCGCAATGATGATCGAATAGGTGACGAGCACGATAACCTGAATCTTTGCTAACGAAATCGCATTGTTTTCGATGTACTGCTGATTGGGGTACACCAAAAGGTCACCGACGTATTCGGTGTTATCAAAAGGAGAGACGATAGGGAAGACGACGGCAGTTTCTGACTGGCTGATAACGTCACGATTTTCGAATGACGCGGTTAAACCATCTTGGCTCGTTAAACGCGCGGCAGAAATGATGTCATTGGCTTCCAAGCCACTTAACACCTCGTCGGCGAGTTCTTTGTTACCGAGGTACAAGGCGATTGATGCAGTTTGCTCTACCGTAGTGATAATTTGCTTAATTTGGCTTCGAGAGCGGTCAACTTCCTGATGGTACGAGATATAGAACCATATCAACGACGCGATGATTGAGAAGATAACAGCACCGCCGGCCACGCCTCCGGCAACGCGTATATGAATCTTTTTATTTAGGATCTTCAAATCTAAACACCACTTTTAAGCCGTCGGCCACGTCCGATTCCATGATGTACGCAATTGCGTTTCGATTTTCGCGTACGTAGTCAACAACGTCTTTTTCTGAAGGTTTTGCTTGGGGCGGCTCAGCCTTACCTGTAAAGAGAAGCCGTGCCCAGTAAGCATTAATTTGAGCAACAGATTTACCAACGAGGCGATTATAAAAGTCCTCACGTAAGGGACTGTTGTCGGGGAGGTCTGTTGTTTTCACTGATGAACCGTCTGGATAAGCGGTATAGCGTCCCATGTAGAGATCCATGATTTGTCGTGATGATAACTCTTCTACGGGATTGGCTTGGTTGACGACCACGACTAGCCCCGCCTGAGCGGCGTTTGCCCAGGTTAAGGTGGCGTATGTGAGCAGTGCTAATACTGTTTTCTTCATATCAGAACACAAAGCTCAGGCTAATCGAGTAGGTATCAATGTAATCAGGCGCAGCTGCACTTAGGCCTTGTATGGTCTGCAGCCAGCCCCCAATTTGATCGTTCTTCAACCATGTACGTTCTACTTGTCCTTTTAATGCCATTTGCGGCGTTATATCAATGCGTAAACCGAATCCAAGCGTTTCTTGGTCGATAAACCGCGCGTTAACGTTGCTGTTAATCAGTTGATAGGCTTCGGCGACCTGTGAAATAGAAAGCCCAAACGTAGAAGGGGCAGCTACCTCGTATAGGTCATCGACAGTTTTCGCTTTGGATGCGAACCCATAATAGGTGGTGTTGTTTACGGTGCGTCCCAAACTAAAATACCCAGCGGCCAAGTCTGGGAAGAAAGGCCAATCAGCGTCGGTATAGCTCAGTTCAGCTTGGGCGTTCCATAGACCCGATTCGTAGTGTCCACCCACGGTGTAATAGGAAACGCGTGTATCTTGGAACATGAAATCGGAAGAAAATGAGGTTGATTCCGGCCACACAGCGGCAATGGTCGGATTGCTATCGATGTTTGCGGTCAGGGTTTGAGCGGGTTCACCATCTTTTACTTTTGTCGTTGCCGCAACGGCGGAAAATAACCAATCTTCAAGAGAGTACGTGAACTTTGCGCCAATCATAGGTGACAGTGTCACCTCATAAGATTCAAATATCGTTTCAATCGTAACGTCTGAGGTGCCGCCAAATAATGTCGCTTCGAAAATACCCTCGCCAAGTTGGGTGTTGTAAGTGATGTCTCCGCCATCCACATAAGTAATTGGGATGGAGGAATAGAAATCCGTGATGGGTTTGGTCCAAAGATAGGCAAAGCCGACATCACGATATTCAGAGAGCATGTAGATAGGGGTGGCTATTCGTCCAACTCGGAATGTCAGGTTGGGGTTCGCTTTGTATCTAACAAATGCCCAAGTGATGGTTTTATTGAGGTCGTTATCGAGCCTGTCTTGTAAAACACCTTGAACGACCGCATCAAATTGATCAGAGATGTCCGCATTTAGCTGCAAACCCAGTGATGAGCCGGGTTTTAAACTCCATTCGTCGTACAGAGCTTCTTTAGTGAGGTCGTATTTGAAACCGAGGTTTTCTGTGCCGGATTTAATGAGGCTGACGTTACCGAAACCGCTGACGCGCAAGTTATCGCTCGCGATCGCACTATTGCACGCGAGGAGGGCAACACAAACTGGTCCAAGCAAGCGAGTTTGTCGTGGCAGTGGCATCATTCGGTATCAAAATCGGTACGTTTATTAAATATAAGACATTTTTCGAATTTCACTGGGTAAATCGCATTACTTAATCGAATTCGACTATGGTCTAGCCCGCTTGGCCTGTCATGGACTATCCATCAATGTTATAAAGGTTATTAAATTAACGAGATAGGATGCTCTACATGCAATTTCCCCACAAAAATATCGTGATTCTGACCGGTGCTGGTATTTCTGCGGAATCTGGGATTCGGACATTTCGCGCACAAGATGGATTGTGGGAGGAGCACCATATCGAAGATGTCGCGACACCAGAGGGCTTCGCGAGAAACCCAGCGTTGGTTCAAACCTTCTATAACGCGCGTCGCAGACAACTACAGTCAGGCGTTGCACCAAATGCTGCTCATGAAGCGTTAGCGAGGCTTGAAAAAGAGCTAGACGGTACGGTGACCATCGTTACTCAGAACATTGATGACCTGCATGAGCGTGCGGGCAGCGAGAACATCATCCACATGCATGGTGAATTGCTTAAAGCGCGATGCAGTGGCTCTAATCAAGTGTTGGATTGGAAAGACGACATCATGGTCGATGACATGTGTCACTGCTGCCAAATACCTTCGGCTATGCGTCCTCATGTCGTATGGTTTGGCGAGATGCCTATTGCGATGGATAAGATCCACGACGCGCTAATGGAAGCAGATTTGTTCATTTCAATCGGCACGTCAGGTGCGGTCTATCCTGCTGCTGGCTTCGTTCATGAAGCATCGATTGGCGGCGCAAGAACGATAGAAGTGAACCTAGAGCCTAGCGCGGTGGAAAGCGAGTTTGATGAAAAACGCTACGGCAAAGCGACAGTACTCGTGCCGGAGTTAGTTGAAGAGTTATTGAACATGGGCAAATAACCCTAAACCAAGAGACAAAAAAAGCGGCTTATCAGCCGCTTTTTCTTTTCGCATTGAATAACCGAAATTCGATTATTGACCTGCTTTCAATTTCTGGAAGTATTCTTCGTAAAGCACGTTTGCTTTGCCAACAGAACCTTGCCACTCGCCACTTTCCATCACGTCTTGTGGTGGGTATACGCTTGGATCGTCTTTAAACGATTTAGGTAGCAGTGGGTAAGCCGCTTTAACTGGAGTCGGGTAGCCAATTTCGATAGCCAACTTCGCAGCGTTTTCTGGACGCAGCAGGAAGTCGATCATCTTGTGCGCAGCATCGACATTTTTCGCTGTTGCAGGAATTGCCAAGCTATCCATCCAGAAGATCGCGCCTTCTTTCGGCCAAACGATGTCTACTGGCGCACCTTCGCTACGTGCGATGTACGCAGAGCCGTTCCACAGCATACCTAGCGCAACTTCGCCAGCCATGTATGGGTTAGCAGGGAAGTCTGAGTTGAATACCAGCACGTTCGGCATGATTTTCTTCAGTTCTTCGTAAGCAGCTTTGATTTCTTCTGGGTTTTGCGTGTTTGCAGAGTAGCCCAGCTTGCGCAGTGCGATATGGAAGAATTCGCGTGCGTCATCCATCATCAGCAGTTGGCCTTCGTACTCAGGGTTCCACAGGTCAGCCCATGAATGTACGCTGGATTTCTCGATGATGTCAGTGTTAACACCGATACCCGTTGCACCCCAAATGTACGGTACAGAGTATTCGTTGTTTGGATCGAAAGGCTTGTTCAGCTGGTTTGGATCAAGACCGTCGAAGTTAGACAGTTTGCTCTTGTCGATTTTTTGCAGCATGCCTTCGTCACGCATCTTCTGAACGTAGTACGTTGAAGGTACAACCAGATCATAACCTTCTGGATGAGTCTTCAGTTTTGCGTACATGCTTTCGTTAGATTCGTACGTAGAGTAGATAACTTTGATGCCAGTTTCTTCAGTAAACTCTTCAAGTACTTCGGTAGGGATGTACTCAGACCAGTTATAGAAGTAAAGCTCGTTATCAGCAGCCAGTGCTGTGTTTGAGAGAAGAGAGACGGCCAGAGAACTGCCCAGCACAAACTTAGACCAGGGTTTCATCGACAACTCCTGCAGTTTTATATTGGTATTGATAGGTTAGGATAACGGCTGCACAACGCCAGCCGTGACTGAAAAATGCGAAATTGCAAAAGGGCAGGCTAAGCCTGCCCTTTGTGCTTATCGCACCTTATCGCGTGCTAGTAGTTGAGAGCAAATGACTAGTACGAGAGAAACGATCAGCATTAACGTTGCCAGCGCGTTGACTTCTGGAGATACGCCAACCTTAACCATTGAGTAAATCTTCAGTGGTAAGATTTCGTAGCTCGGGCCTGTTACGAATGAACTCACGATAACGTCGTCCAGTGACAGGGTGAAGCTCAACAACCAGCCAGCAGCTACTGCTGGTGCCGCAAGAGGCAGAATGATTTTGGTTAGGATAACCCACTCACTTGCTGCCAAATCTTTCGCTGCTTCAAGCATACGCAGATCGAAGCCATTCAAGCGGCTGTAAACAGTTACAACCACAAATGGAAGACAGAAAGTGATGTGAGATAGCAGCAGGGTCAAGAAACCAAGCTGAGCACCCAACAGTACAAACAGTGCCAGAAGCGAAATCGCCATGACGATGTCTGGAGACATCATTACAACAAACAGCATACCGTTAACAAAGTTTTTGCCACGGAAGCGGTAACGATACAGCGCAACCGCTGTCAGGCTACCAATGATTGCTGCAGCAGTTGCAGAAAACACTGCAATGGTCAGCGAGTTTCCAGCTGCTTGTACCAAGCTGTCATTATTCAGCAGTTGGGTATACCACTTGGTGGTAAAACCCTTCCAATCCATACCGAACTTACTTTCGTTAAACGAGTTAACGATAAGAATGATGATAGGGATGTATAAGAACGCATAAACCAGCGACATAAAGCCGGTTTTGAAGAAACGACTCATTCCAGCTCTACCTTCTTGTTCATTAGCTTGCCAACACGCCAGTAGGCGAGCAGCATCAGACCCATCAAGACAGTCAACGAAATACTTGCAGCTGAACCAAACGGCCAGTCACGAACGTTGAGGATCTGACTCTTGATGACGTTACCAATCAACAGGTTCTTCGCGCCACCCAGCAGGTCAGACACGTAGAACATGCCCAGAGCTGGAAGCAGAACCAGAAGACAGCCCGCAATAATGCCTGGCATTGTCAAAGGCAGAATAACCTTGATGAATGCCTGCAATTTGCTTGCGCCCAAATCTTTTGCTGCTTCAAGGTAGCTGTTATCCAGCTTCTCAATGCTTGAGTACAGCGGCAGAATCATAAACGGCAGCAGGATGTAAACCAGACCAATCATTACGGCATATTCGGTGTACATAATACGCAGTGGCTTGTCGATCAAACCCAGCGTTAGCAGACCTTCGTTAAGCAGGCCGCGTGTACCCAAAAAGATTTTTAGGCCGTAAGTACGGATCAGGGAGTTGGTCCAAAACGGAACAATCACCATGAACAGCATGATTGGACGCCATTTCTGCGGCATACGCGCGATGAAATAGGCGAACGGGTAACCGATCATTAAACACAAAAGTGTCGCGATGGCAGCCATATAGAAGGAGTGCCAAACAACTTTTGCGTAAAGAGGATCCATCAACTTGGCATAGTTGCTCAAGGTGAAGGTCATCTCGATCAGGTTTGCATCGTCGCGGGTCAGGAAGCTGGTGATGATAATCATCGAGTTCGGAATGAACACGAACAGTAGCAACCAACCTACGATAACACCGATAATGGCGTTCTGGAGATTAATCTTCTTCATCAGGCAGTACCACTTCCCAGCTTTCAACCCAGGTAATTGCAACTTTCTGATCCAGTGAGTGGTCAACATCAGGATCGTCTTCGTTGAAGAACTCGCTAACCATCACTGACATACCTGATTCCAGTTCAAGAACTGAATCCAGCGTCATGCCTTTGTAGTTACGTTCACGAACGTAGCCAACGATACCGTTGCCTGATTCCGTTGCGCCGATTTCTTCGATACGCAAATCTTCAGGACGCAGCAGCACTTTCACTTTGTCGCCAGCAGAAACGTCCAGTTTACAGTAAACCTGACATTCACGGCCTTCAACAGTCGCAGTGATACGTTCTTCGTCGATACGTGCAATTACATGTGCGTCAAACACGTTGATCTCACCGATAAAGCGAGCAACAAACAGGTTTGCTGGCTCTTCGTAGATCTCACGTGGCGTACCATCTTGAACAACCTTACCGGCTTTCATAACGATGATACGGTCTGACATTGAAAGGGCTTCTTCTTGATCGTGAGTAACGAAAATGAAGGTGATACCCAGCTTACGTTGAAGCTGCTTAAGCTCGATTTGCATCTGCTTACGCAGTTTGTAGTCCAACGCAGAAAGCGATTCATCAAGCAGCAGTACTTTTGGCTTGTTAACAACTGCACGTGCGATAGCAACACGCTGTTGTTGGCCGCCTGAAAGCTGATGAGGTTTGCGAGGTGCAAATTTCTCGAGTTGAACCATGCGCAGTGCTTCCATTACACGCGGTTCGATTTCACTTTCGGCTACTTTCTGCATACGCAGACCGAAAGCTACGTTTTCGAACACAGTCATGTGCGGGAAAAGTGCATAGCTCTGAAAGACGGTATTGACGTGGCGTTGTTCCGCGGGGATAGCGGTTACGTCTTGCTCGTCAAGGATAATTTGGCCATCGTCTGCATCTTCAAGACCGGCAATCAAACGAAGAACTGTGGTCTTGCCACAACCTGACGGACCGAGGATTGTCAAAAACTCGCCATTGTTAATCTCGAGATCAAAAGAAGAAATGATCTCCTTGCCATCAAAACTCTTACAAAGCCCTTTAAGCTGAACAATGGGTTTTTTCATTGGTTGTGTTGCGTTCAATTCTACTCTCTCTCCTTACACCACGGGCGATTAGCTAGTAAAAATTCCCCTAAAAAGTAGACGGCGCATGATAGACGTGCGAACCATGAAGTTAAAGCGTTTTTTTTGATTTAACAGTAAAACTTTGCCCAAAAAATCCATCGCCACAGAGATGTGTAGAAACATCGACCAAATCGGCGTGTTGTGAACCACATCTCGAAATGCAGCAAGTAAGCGTCGCTTAGTATAGCTCCAATCGTGTCTGGCTAAAAATACATCAGCGTGAGACGCGTTTAAAAAAAATCACCTATAACTTTATAAGTGGGGAACTTTCTTAGGCTAAAGACAAAAGTTACTTTGCTATGAATAAACAACAATTGAGCAACGCACTTCATGTTGGTGGCACCTTAGAAAATGCACTTTCAGGTAAGTACAATCTCAGTGCTTCCAGTGTGGTTCAGGAAGCCGTTAAGCTGACACAGAAACACTTTTGGCGTTTTTTGCCCGCTACGATTGTTTTGGCTGGAGCAAATCTCGCGATATTCCTTGTCGTTTTGTCGTTCATGATCGAATCACCAGGCAGGTGGTGTCGGGTTTCATCGGGCAAACACAGATGACGCCGGACATGTTAGCCGCGGGGAGAATCGCCCTGTTCGCCGCAACTGTCTTGAGTGCACCTCTTTACGCAGGTGCGAGTTTGATGGGGTTAAGCCATGCCATTGGCTTTAGAACCAAACCTCGTCACATCATCAAAGGGCTGGCTTATGCGATGGCGGTCACTCTGGCAATGGGCTTTATCTCTGCGTTACAGAGTTTTGGTAACCAGATACTGCCGTTGTTAGGTATTTTCCTTGGTATTGCCTTCTCTATGACAATCCTTCTTATCTGTGAGAAAAGGCTTCGACCTGTTGAGGCGATGATCGTTTCTTTTAGGGCGATCACAAAAAAAATGATACCATTGACGCTTGTTTACATCGTCATCGCTGTGCTTTTTCTCTTTTCTTATGCCACAGCCGGTATAGCCCTCGTCTGGGCGTTGCCCTTCATGTTCAATGTCAAAGGCGTGTTATATCGCGAGATGTTCGGTGTTGGTATAGAAGTGACCGTGTCACAAGAAGGGGATGATGATTCTTCTTCTGGAGACGGTAATAAAGAGGTTTTCAACGCTTAAATGAAGCTTTCCTTTGCTGTTTTGGCTTCGGCTCTATTACTTTCTGCCTGTAGCGAGGCACCACACACCCCAGTTACCACAGTAAACCAACTCCAACCGGCTTCACCGCCACCAGAAATGGTGCAGAAGCCGGATTTCGCGTCATATAAAATCGTGACCGAAAAGAAGCAAGCGTTTGCTGATTATCTAAAACCGGGCGTTAATTACATTAATGGCCTGATTGAAAATGCGCGTACTCGACTCATTTCTCTGTCGTCAACTACCACGTTGACAGAGAGTGACAATGAGTTCTTAGCGAAAGTGGCTGAGCTGTTTAATTTGCCGATCCCAGAAGCTGGCGTCGACAAAGCGTGGTATGCAGAAGCTCTCAAACGTGTAGACGTAATCCCAATGGATTTGGTCCTCAGCCAAGCGGCGATTGAATCTGGGTGGGGTACATCACGCTTTGCTCGCGAAGGTAATAACTACTTCGGGCAGTGGTGTTACACTGAGGGCTGCGGCATGGTGCCAAGTGCACGTAGCCCAGGCAAATTTCACGAAGTCGCCGTTTATAAAGACCCACTCCAATCGATTCGCGCCTATTTCTTGAATGTGAACCGCAACAGAGCCTACTCAGAGTTGAGAGACATTCGTGCTGATCTTAGAAAAGAGCACGAGCCTGTCACCGGCACAGCATTGGCGAATGGATTGTTGAGTTATTCCGAACGTGGTCAGGCTTATGTGAACGAAGTTCAAGGCATGATAAGCCACAACCAGCAGTATTGGAGCCAAGGATGATCAAAGGACTTACGGCTGCCATCATGGCAGCTGTAATTTCAGTACCTGTCGCCGCCGCGCAGGTCGAACTCAGATATAGCAGTCTATTTAGCCAACTCAAACATAACCATGGTGAAAACCATCCTGATGTGAAAATTGGCTATTTTCTCGTTTCCCCGGAAACAGGCAAGGTGTGCGAAATTACAAAAGCGTGGATGGTGAAAAAAGAACACTACGAAGCGTTTTCGATTCCACCATCGCAAGAGTTGCCACTTCCCATTGATAAGCATCTTCGCCAAGTCAATCCTGACGTCTTCATTGAAACAGCAGGGGACGAAACCTGTAACGTTTCATACCAAGTGATGGCGAAAGAGTCATTCAATGACGAAATCAGTGCTAACGATATTCAAAAACTCGTCCCACAAATGACTGAGATGATGCAAGACCTTGGTGGCATGTTTGCTTCATGGTTTATGCCGGAAGTAGAAGGTGTGATGGTGCATTTCGCTGAGCCAGTGTCAGCTCTCTCAACGTCTTCCGGTCGCGAGATTGCAGTAAAAGGTAATGTCGCGGTGATTAAGCTCGATGAGCTTAAAGACGGAGAGAAAGTCGCTTTCGCTCAGTCTCCGCTAAAAGTGACGCCTTGGATCCCGCAAAGCTAACGCCGCTATACCCAGCCTCAGCGTGAGATTTTCTGCTGGGGCTACACTTCTCCTACAGTTCTAAATTGCAAAGTACGTGGATTTTTCATCTAGGCATTTCAACGCTTGTAAAAGATACGTATAATCGCCCGCCTGTTAAATTCCACGGTCGGCTTGGTCGACAACTTGAGAACAACAAATGAATCAGAAAGATACAAGAAAAGAGACACTTGAATTCAACAAACTCCAAAAGCGTTTGAGGAGAAATGTTGGTAGTGCTATCGCTGACTACAATATGATCGAAGAAAATGATGTCGTCATGGCGTGTATCAGTGGTGGTAAAGATTCATTTGCTATGCTTGATATCTTGCTGAATCTACAGGCCGCTGCTCCGATTAAATTCGACGTGGTTGCAGTAAACTTGGACCAAAAACAGCCAGGCTTCCCAGAGCATATTTTGCCTGAGTACTTCGAAAGCCTGAACATTCCTTACTACATCGTGGATAAAGACACGTACTCAGTAGTAAAAGAGAAAATTCCAGAAGGCAAAACGACCTGTGGTCTGTGTTCACGTCTGCGCCGCGGTACGCTTTACTCATTTGCTGAGAAAATTGGTGCAACCAAGCTAGCATTGGGTCACCACATGGACGATATCGTTGAGACCATGTTCTTGAACATGTTCCACGGTTCACGCTTGAAAGCGATGCCACCTAAGCTTCGTTCAGATGATGGCCGTAACGTGGTTATTCGTCCGCTTACTTACTGCCGTGAAAAAGATCTGATCAAATACGCAGAGCACAAAGCGTTCCCGATCATTCCTTGTAACCTGTGTGGTTCGCAAGAGAACCTGCAGCGTCAGTCGATCAAAGCAATGCTGATCGAGTGGGACAAAAAGACGCCTGGTCGCGTAGAAAGCATTTTCAAATCCATTCAGAACGTCAGCCCAAGTCAGCTTGCAGACCGTGAACTGTTTGACTTTGTGAACCTTCCGCTAGATCGCGAAGGTGACCGTGGCGAATACGAATTCAGTGAAGCGACGGTGTCTTCGTCAAATATCGATGAGTCGCTGTTCATTGACGTTACTAACGTATAAATCGATATACGAATACTGAAATAAGAAAGGGGAACAACGCGTTGTTCCCCTTTTGCTTTCTGTCGCACCGACATGTGTCACTACGTTTCGGTTCTATCAGCCCAAGCTAACGTTTGGTGCCAAAGGACTGACGTAACCATCCGGTTTTATGGCTAAAACATCACAGTCTAATTGGTCTATGGTGTGTTCCGCCGTGTTTCCGATGAAGATGCAGAGAGGCCAATTCGACCCGTTGTTCCCAATATCACCAGTTCTACATCCAACTCTTTTGCTACAGCAGGAATGACGTCCTCGGGTAACCCTTCCTGACAGTGGGTTTGTGCTTCATCAATGCCATGTTTTTGTCGCAGAGCTTTCATTTGTAGCAAGTGATGACCACGAACGCATCTGTGTAAGATGCTGGGTCAAACTCAGGCAACTCAATGGTGACATTGACGGGTGTAGCAGGGTAGGCGTTGACGAGATTGACTTCTGCTTCCAGCAATTTACTCATTGCGTTCGCTTCATCAATCAATTTGTCGTTAAGAGGTTCGTGAGCCTCGTTCTCTGACGCAACGTTTACGGCAGCAAGAACTTTGCCGTTTACTGGCCAGCCATGTTCTTTTACGAGTAGTACCGGACATGGACATTTACGGAGTAAGTGCCAGTCGGTAGGCGTGAAAATGACGGAGCCGAGTTTGTCGTGCTTGTGTGTTGCCTTCACTAACAGATCGTGTTCGCCATCAAAGACCTGCGCAATCATGCTCTCATAGGGGCGATTATGCCAAACGACGTGATTTTCAATCGTCACGTCAGAAGTGTCGTGTTGTTCGAGAAGGGATGTCACCCATTCCTCGCGCTGACGCAATACGCCGGCTCTCATGGCCTGACGTTCTTCAGCCGAAAGCATGGATGTCATTTCGTAGGAAAAATCATAGATAGCGAGAAATAGCGTCAATTTAACAGGCGCAGACGACTTCTTCGCAATGTCCAGAGCGCGCGATAGTGCGGGTTGTTCTTCGTGGTCGGGATCGATAGCGACAAGCAAGTTGGTATATCTGTTCATAACAACCTCCAGCTGTGTGATGCCGATACTTTAATGTAACGCAATCTCAACCAAAGTTGCGATAAATTCAGATAATTATAAGTTAAAAAAGAGAAATGGCACCAAAAGTGCCATTTCAATAAGTTGCTGATTGTAACGAACGATTAGCAGCGAGTGATGCCAGCCAAACGACTCAGTTCATCGTGATCAAGGATGGTAATGTACTTACCTTTTACACTCAGCATGCCGCTTTTCTGGAATCGACCCAGAAGACGGCTAATGGTTTCAACAGTCAGGCCAAGGTAGTTACCGATGTCACCACGAGTCATGGTCAAACGGAATTCTTTTGCAGAGAAACCACGTTGAGAGAAGCGGGTAGAAAGGCTGTGCAGGAAAGCAGCCAGACGCTCTTCAGCGTTTTTCTTGGAAAGCAGCAGAATCATTTCTTGGTCGCCTTTGATTTCGCTACTCATCAATCGCATGATTTGTTGGCGAAGCTTAGGCATTTTACCTGAGAGGTCATCAAGAATTTCGAAAGGAATTTCGCACACCATAGAAGTCTCTAAGGCTTGAGCAAAACTTGGGTGAGACATGTGGTTGATGGCGTCGAAACCTACCAAATCACCCGCTAAGTGGAACGCTGTAATTTGTTCGTCACCTTGCTCGGTTATGGTGTAGCTCTTGATGGTGCCAGAACGGATAGCATAGAGAGAGCGCAGTTGATCACCTGCTTGGAATAGCGGCTGTCCTTTCTGAATTGGCTTTTTGCGTTCAATGATTTGGTCAAGCTGATTGAGCTCAGTTTCGCTTAACGTAAAAGGAATGCAAAGCTGACTGATACTACAGTCTTGGCAATGAATTGCACACCCGCCAGATTGAACACGTTTGGTAATGATTTTTTCTTGAATCATGAGCCTGCTTAGCCAAATTGATTTGAGTCAAGATTTTACCATTTCTACGTGTAAAAGCGAGTCTTAGTGAAACTGATTGTACACATTGTAAGCGGTAATTAATCCGTACATTAGAAGTATCAATGATGAGAATCTTCTAAATATCAGATTGTTAAGCAGCCCCTTCATATATTCAGCCGCACTCCCGACAAGAATCATGGCAGGTAGAGTTCCTAATCCAAATGCGAGCATTATCAATAAACCGTGTGTGGCATTTCCTGCCACCGCGGCCCAACTCAGTGCTGAATAGACCAATCCGCAGGGTAACCAACCCCACACCATGCCAAAAGGCAGTGCAGAAATAGCATGTTTCAGAGGTAACAGCTTGGATGCTAGGGGAGAGATATGTTTCCAGATGTGTTGGCCCAACTTCTCAATATGTGAAAGGCCATTCCAGAAACGTCCAATATAAAGTGCAAGTAAAATGAGCATGATAGCAGCGACGAGGCGCAGCCAAAGTAGCCCTTGCGTAAAGGATGTTACGCCGACAATGCCTGAGATCACGCCACCCGCGATCGCACCAATTAAGCCATAAGAAAGGAGCCGGCCAGCGTTGTAGTAAAGAAGGTAGGGAAGTTTGCTCTTATTTTGCGGTGTGCCAATGGTGACTGCGGCAGCAACACCGCCGCACATACCAAGACAATGACCAGCACCGAGTAAACCTACCATGAAGGCAGCAATAAAGTCGGAAACTGGCATCAATTACTTTTCCTGTTGCTCGCTAGATTGAGAGCGAGAAGGTGACTTTTCATCCTCATCTAACAGAATGTTAATGCCTTGGCGCTCAAGGTCTTCAAACTGTTCAGATTTAACCGCCCAAATAAACACACCAACAGCCACACAAACCAGCAAAATGGCAATGGGGATGAGAATGTACAAACTTTCCATTAGTCGGCATCCTTAAGCTTATCGAGCAAGTCATTTCTGAAAAGACGCAGTGAGTTCGTCACGACAATCACAGAGCTTCCAGACATGCCGGCGACCGCAATATAAGGCGCAACAAAACCTGCGACTGCCAGAGGCAAAATCACTAGGTTGTATCCTAAAGCCCAAGCAAGATTCTGACGAATGATTTTTTGGGTGAAAGCGGCGAGTTTTCGAGCATCCAGCAATTTTGTTAGATCGTCACCTAATAACACCATGTCAGCAGAGGACTTCGCGACATCTGTTCCGCTTCCCATCGCAACAGACAGGTGCGCGCCCGCAAGTACCGGCGCATCATTCACGCCATCACCAATCATCATGGTGATTTGATCATTTGGCAGAGACTGAAGGTATGCCAGTTTCCCTTGCGGGGAAACATCAGCGACGATTTCATCGATGCCAAGATCGTTAGCCACTGACGCTGCCGCCTGAGCATTGTCTCCCGTCAGCATGGTGACGCGAATTCCTGCTTGATGGAATTGTTCAATGAGTGCCTTGCTGCTAGGTCGAACCGGATCTATCAAGCCAAAAGAAGCGATAGGCTGACGATGACAAGACAACCAAATTTGATGCGTGCTTTCATTTGCGAAAGCGGAATCTTGCAGAGCAAAAGACGGTTTTCCGATACGCCATTCTTTCTCGTTGAAGGTGCCTTTTAAGCCTTCACCGATGACGTTTTCTACGTGTGCTATCCCGTCAATAGCGTCATGTTGCTTGAAGGCTTCTGCGATAGGATGGTTTGCATAACCTTCCAAAGCGGCAGCGATTGATAGTGCTTCGCTTTCAGTCACGTCACCGTACGTTGAGGTCTCAGCGATCGAAATGTTTCCTTCCGTCAGCGTACCTGTTTTGTCGATAACGACTCTGTTTATCTTGGTCAGTGTTTCGAAAACATGACCGCGGCGTAGCAAAATACCGAGCTTACCAAACGCGGACGTAGAGCAGGTGAGTGCGGTTGGCGTTGCTAACGATAGCGCACAAGGGCAGGTTGCAACCAAGACGGAAAGCATAATCCAGAAGGCATCATCTGGACGGTGACCTTGCCAATACCACCATGTGCACGCAGAGATAACCAGAATCGCAGCGACAAAGTAGCGTGCGACGATATCGGCGATTTCTGCCACTCTCGGTTTGGCAAGTTGCGCTTCGTCTTGAAGCTGGACGATATGGGCGATCAGTGAGTCTTTTTTCTCTGCTGTGACTTCTACATCAATGTTGCCATCAATGTTCATGGTGCCTGCGAAAACAGCATCGCCAACATTGCGAGACTCAGGCAGTGACTCGCCAGTAAGCATGGCTTCATTCACGGTCGTTACGCCATCAACGATAACGCCGTCAGCAGGGAAGGGTTCACCGGGCAAGACGCGAACAACATGGCCCACTCTGAGTGACTTAGCCGGTATCTGTTCACCGGATTGCAATAGCGCAAGCTTTGGAACGAGCTTTAGAAGGTTTGCACTGGCTGCGGCGGCTGTTCGGCGGGCACGCATTTCGAGAAATCTTCCGATTAAAAGGAAGAAGGTGAACATGGCGATCGATTCGAAAAAGACTTCACCTTTTTCAGTCACCGTCGCATACAAACTTGCGAAGTAGGCAAAAAGGAGTGCAATGGAAACAGGCACATCCATACCTAACGTTCGTGCTTTCAGATTTCGCCATGCATTGATGTAAAACGGCATGCCTGAGTAGAGAAGTACTGGCGTTGCGAAGATAAGGCTGACCCAGCGGAAGTAGTTCCTGAAGGATTCATCCATGTCGCCAAACACTTCGAAGTACATAGCAACAGCAAGCATCATCACTTGCATGGTTGCGAGGCCCGCAATACCTAAACGATAGAGGTATTGCTTCATTGTTTGGTGATACTGCGCTTCTTGGTTGTCGGCTTCAAATGGGGCGGCTTTGTAGCCCAATGCGTGAATCTTACTCAGCAATTCACTCAACTTGGCTTTTGATGGGTCCCAACGGAGCGTCGCGCGGTGCGTCGTGGTGTTAACTTGAATACGTGCAACACCCTCATGAGAGCCAAGTTGCTTTTCAATTAACCATGCACACGCTGCGCAAGATACTCCGTCTACTGAAAGTACAACTTCATCAATGCCATTTTCGTGTCGTACAAACTCTTCTTGTACGTCTTGGTTATCGTAAAGGCTGAGAGATTGAAGTTCTTCCGGGATAAGGCTGGCTTTTTCTGCTGGCGCGGTGCGGTATTCGTAATAAGAAGTGAGTCCACTTGCCACGATAGTACTGGCAACGGCTTGGCAGCCTGGACAACACATGATTTGTTTAACGCCGAGGATCTCGACTTGATAGGAGTCGCCGGTTAAGACCGGCTCTCCGCAGTGGTAACAGTCTTTCGTCATTCCTTGCTCGAACCATACAACTTAATTGGATCAGATGAAGGGAAGTTTGCGCGTCCGTTGAGTGCCCAAGTTCCATCAAATGCATTGAGTTCAATATACCATGGGCCTTGAAGCGGTTCGGTGAGCGCGATTCGATAATTGCCTGATGCATCGGCATTTACCATTTTTTCGATGTCTTTGTCCGCCAGCGTGCGGTGCTGGAACGTGACACGGAGAGTCGGGAACTGAGTGAGTTCACCTTTGTCTAGAGAGAAAGTCGCTTTCTCTTGATCGGCAGACAGAAACGCAGAGATATTGAGCTCATCCGCCTTACGCAAACGAGTCAGATCCTGATTGATGCCTTTCCCTTGTTTGTAATAGTCCTCGGCAACGAGTGACACTTGGTTCTTACTGAACAATGAAAAAGTGAAAAGGCTGGCAACGACAACCGTGCCGGGGAGGGCAATCAGGAACCAAGGCCAAAACTGCTTATACCAAGGCTTAATCATATCGCTTTCCTGTTTTACAACGTTCTTGGGTAAAAAAGCCCCTGCAAGCAGGGGCTTTAAAGTACTGCTAATAATTATTGTCGGTTGTCAGCGTTGCTAACGTCCCAAACATACGCAGAAAGAAGCTGGATTTTGTCTTCGTCCAGAATGTTTTCCCACGCTGGCATGACACCTTGGCGTCCGTAGCGAATGGTTTCTTCAACCGCTTTGCGCGAACCACCAAACAGCCATACATTATCAGTCAGATCAGGTGCGCCGAATGCTGGGTTACCTTTACCGTCTGTACCGTGACAAGCTGCACACACAACGAAGCGAGCTTTACCTTTTGCTGCTTCTTGCGCATCTACTTTACGTCCTGAGAGGCTAAGTGTATAAGCTGCAACTTCTTTAACGCCGTCCGGCCCCATTGCATCTAACCATGCTGGCATATTACCGATTCGGCCGTGCAGAATCGTTGCTTTGATGGTTTGTGGCTCACCGCCATACAACCAAGCTTTGTCAGTTAGGTTAGGGAAGCCAGCTTGTCCACGTGCATCTGAGCCATGGCACTGGGCACAGTTTTGAATGAACAAGCGTTGACCCACTTTGATTGCTTCTGGGTTCTTCGCAATCTCAGGAATGTCTTGTAGCTCGTCAGTACCTGGTTTGTAAGCAAGCTTACGGTACGTTTCCCCAAAAATGGCGTTCGCAGTGGTCAATTCACGTGCATATTGGTCGATGCCGCTGCTGTCTGCGAGCAACTGACGGGACTCTTCGAGGTTGCTAACGTCTTGAGCAGAGCTCTGCCAGTTAAACAATCCTTTGAAGTTACCTAAACCTGGGTACAGCGCGAAGTAAACTATGCCGAACACCAAGGTTGCCCAAAACATGTAAGACCACCACTTTGGAAGTGGATTATTCAGCTCACGAATACCATCGTATTCGTGGCCCATATCTTCACCTTCAGCAATACCGTCTAGGTCTTTGCTACACCAAATAATCAGCGCGGCACACCCGGCGATAGTACCGAGGGTAATGACAGTGATAAATAGACTCCAAAATGTCGTCATTTGTTATCTTCTCCTGTCTTTTTAGGGCTTTCTTCCTCATCGGCGAAGATAAGGTTTGCGGCTTCGTCGAAATCCTTTTTACGACGGCTGCTGTATGCCCAAAGTACAATCCCTACAAATGCCAAAAAGAGAACAAGTGTCCAGATACTATGGAATGATGCGATTTCCATAATGACCCCTTATTTCATTGCGTGGCCGAGAGATTGAAGGTAAGCAATGATTGCATCCATTTCTGTTTTGCCTTCCACATCCGATTTCGCGTTAGCAATTTGCTCTTCGGTGTAAGGAACGCCAAACATGTCGCGGAAAACAGTCAGCTTCTCTTGCGTGTGTTCGCCAGTCAGAACATTTTCTGCCAACCAAGGGAAGCCAGGCATGTTTGACTCAGGAACCACAGCGCGAGGATCAATCAGGTGAACGCGGTGCCACTCGTCAGAGTAACGACCACCAACACGTGCCAGATCCGGACCTGTACGCTTAGAACCCCATAGGAATGGGTGTTCCCAAACACTTTCACCCGCTACAGAGTAGTGGCCGTAGCGTTCGGTCTCAGCACGGAAAGGACGAATCATTTGGCTGTGACAAACGTTACAACCTTCGCGGATGTATATGTCACGGCCTTCCATTTCCAATGCTGTGTAAGGGCGCAGGTTATCGACAGGCTCAGTCGTTTGTTTTTGGAACAGAAGCGGGGTGATCTCTACCAGCGCACCAAAGCTGATTGCAATGATGGTAAGGATGGCAAAGAGACCAACGTTCTTTTCTACTATTTCGTGACGGCTAGACTCATTCGTCAGTCTCCTTATGCTGGTTGCTCGACGGCTTTCAGGCTGGCTTTTGGTGCCGTGATGGTTTTGTACGTGTTGTACGCCATCAAGAACATGCCAGACAGGAAGATAGCTCCGCCAACGAAACGAACGAAGTAGAACGGATAAGACGCTTCCAAGGACTCTACAAAGCTGTACGTCAGTGTGCCGTCAGTGTTAACTGCACGCCACATCAGACCTTGCATCACACCTGAAATCCACATCGCTACGATGTACAGAACCGTACCCACGGTTGCCAGCCAGAAGTGAACGTTGATCAGGCTGAGAGAGTACATGCGCTCTTGACCAAACAGCTTTGGTACCAAGTGATAAACGGCACCGATAGAAACCATCGCAACCCAACCCAGAGCACCTGAGTGAACGTGGCCGATTGTCCAGTCGGTATAGTGAGACAGTGCGTTAACTGTCTTGATTGCCATCATCGGGCCTTCAAACGTTGACATGCCGTAGAACGACAGAGAAACGATCAGGAAGCGAAGAATTGGGTCATAGCGCAGTTTGTGCCAAGCACCTGATAGCGTCATGATACCGTTGATCATGCCACCCCAAGACGGTGCAAACAGAATCACCGACATAACCATGCCCAAGGACTGTGTCCAGTCAGGTAGCGCGGTGTAGTGAAGGTGGTGTGGACCTGCCCAGATGTAAAGAGATACAAGAGCCCAAAAGTGAACAATGGACAGGCGGTAGGAGTAAACCGGACGACCTGCTTGCTTAGGCACGAAGTAATACATCATCCCCAAGAAACCCGCAGTCAAAAGGAAGCCTACAGCGTTGTGACCATACCACCATTGGATCATCGCATCGATTGCACCGGAGTAAATCGAGTATGACTTAAGACCTGATACAGGAATTGCCATGCTGTTTACGATATGCAAAACGGCAACGGTAAGGATAAAGGCACCGAAGAACCAGTTTGCTACGTAGATATGGGAGGTTTTTCGTTTGATCATGGTTCCGAAGAACACGACGGCATAAGATACCCACACGACGGCAATGGCGATATCGATTGGCCACTCCAACTCAGCGTACTCTTTACCACTGGTGTAACCCAGAGGCAAAGTGATCGCCGCAGACAGGATAATTGCTTGCCATCCCCAGAAGGTAAATTCAGCTAGCTTGCCTCCAAACAGACGAACCTGACAGGTACGTTGCACAACATAGTAAGATGTTGCGAACAGCGCACTGGTACCGAATGCAAAGATTACTGCGTTTGTATGCAGCGGTCTCAAACGGCTATATGTCAGGTAAGGAACGTCGAAGTTTAGCGCAGGCCATACCAACTGAGCGGCAATTAGAACACCAACACCCATGCCCACAATGCCCCACAAAATTGTTACTAGGGTAAATTGACGGACAACGCGGTAGTTGTATTCCAGTTCAAGCTGCTTTTCTTGGCTCATATTGCATGCTTCCACTTTTTGATTACTACACTCACGTATACAAGGTGACCCAATGGTCACAATGCCACCCAGAAGCAATGCAATGCGAATAGTGCTTGAATTATGTCCACTTAATGCATTCCATTGCTATTTTGTTGTAAAAGTGGCATTTTCCACAAAGATGATACTGCACTTAGTCAGTTAAATACAGGGTTATGCCCACAGTTGGTTTACTCTTGGGTAACATTTCTATTAAAACTTTGAGCTCTGTAACACGGGAATAGCATAAATTTTATGGCTGCAGAAAAATTAACCACAGCAAGGCTTGTTCAAATACTGGTTGTTTTGGCCGTTTTGATCACCGCATTCACATGGCGCACCTTGGATTATTCTCCAGAATCCAAAGAGTTAAGCTGCGTACTCAAAGACCAATCGTGTAGTGTATCTATCAAGGATGATACAGTAGTCATATCTGTTATTAAACAAGAAGATACACTGAAGCGCGTAGAAGTGGTTTCAAACGTTAAACCACAGTCTGTTACCGCCTTGGAAGGGAAGAACAAAATTGTTCTCGCGGATATTTCGTCGGAGGCTGACTCTGCAAATACGAAATATATTTATGGCGTGAATAATACGGACGCCGTTCTAATAAACGGAAAGTTAAATTTGATCATTGATCAGGATCAAGTTGAAATTAACTTTTAACCGCAAATTAATATTTGTGCGAAATATGATAACAATTGGACTCTTTCTGATAATTTGGCGATGAAGTGTCCAATTTTTTAACTAAGCAGCGTGAAGGCTGCTTTTTTATTGGCTTACAGTTTTAAACGTTTCCAAAATAGAACGCTTGGCTATGAAGGCAGTGTGATGTTGTGGACGTGAGATAGTGGATAAGTTCTGACGTATCTGCTGCTAAATTTCCACAATCTTCACTTGAGTATACAGCGGAATCAGACACGAAGACGTGATTGATTCTCAGCGTGCTGTCTGCATTTTTGACGTCGTGGGAACGTTGGCAAAGCGAAAGGTGCAGTGACTTTAGATTGTCAGCTTCTGAATCCTTCTCAGGAAAGACGACATAAGTGAGCGTCAGAGGGGACTCAGCGTCGGTGATTGGGGAGCCAATTTCAGCGAGAAGGGATTGGTAATATTCCTCACTTAATAAGACAGATTGGCTGAACGGCACCATGACAACGATACCATGTACCTTTGAAATACAACGCTCTGACCAGAGAAATTCAGTCGCAATTTCCTTAGCACTAAGCGACTGACAATGACGAAATCGCACTCTTGGCTCTTCGGCTGCGAGGGCATATCCGGCTTGCTCATCATCACCCAAAAATACCACGGTATTTCCACGTGCCGCTAATCGTTTGCTTAAAGATTGGCCGAGTGACTGCTTCGCATTTATAACGATATAGAGTTTGCTTTCCATCGCACTAATAAAGATTCCTGTCAGATTCGACTATTCTATCGACTATTGTTCGAATTTTCAGTGATTAAACGTAAAGAATAGTGTCTAGGGCTGGAGTTATCAGAACTTAGGGCGTTATTATTACTTCATTAAACAAAGCAACAAAACCGACTCTATGAGAATAGCCACATCTTCGTCTATCAATGACGACGCAGTTCAAGCAGTGAAGGACGTGTCAACAGACATTCTTCGCTCATTCGCCACGCCTGATTTGGTGCTAGCGTACTATACAGAAACGCAGGATGTCGCAACGCTCAAGTCGGAGTTAAAAGCGGCGTTCCCTTCTGCACAAATTTTAGGTTGCTCATCTTGTCAGGGAACAATGACGGATAAAGGTTACCTGAGCGGGCACAACCTATCTGTACTGGCAATCAAAGATACGCACGGGGCTTATGGTTCTGCCGCGATTCAGTTGAATCCGAATATTGATGTCCACACGCAAGCACAAGAAGTGCTTCAGGTAGCACTTCGAAATAGTGGACGTCCTGGCGAACTCCCTGCTTTGATTACGCTCCATACTACACCGGGTCATGAAGAAACGGTGCTTCGGGCGATTCGTCACGAGCTTGGTGTCAACATTCCCATCATTGGTGGTACGGCGGCAGATAACACCGTCGTGGGTAACTGGTCGTTGTTTGACAACGAAACAATCACCGACAATGGCATCTCAATGGCGGTGTTCTTCCCGACAGCACGTGTCAGCTATGCATTCCATAGTGGCTATGCTGCAACAGGGAAAAGTGCCGTTGCGACACGCGTCAACGGTCGTGTACTTACTGAATTAGATGGCCAACCAGCAGCACTGGTTTATGCGACTGGTATCGCGAAGAGACGGGGCTTACCATCAATAATGAAGCTCTCTTTTCCGAATCAACCTTATTCCCTTTAGGTAGGCAGACCGGAGAGATCCACGGTATGCCATACTATACTTTGTCGCACCCGGCGGTTGTTTCTCAAGACAATGGCATTGAGATGTTCTGTAACATCCAAGAGGGTGAGACGTCCACCTTATGTCTGGGACGACAGAGATGTTGGTATCAAGAGCGGGCCGTGTTGTGGACTCCGCGAATGAACACGACAGTCTGAAGCGAGACCCGATTGGTGGCATCGCAATTTATTGCGCAGGTTGCATGCTTCATGTGAAGGACTCTTTGCATGATGTGGCGGCCAACATGAGTTTGTCGATGCATGAAGCACCGTTTATCTGTCCGTTCACGTTCGGTGAGCAAGGTCAGTTCTTGGGTGGTGAAATTGCACACGGCAATCTAATGATTTCCGCAGTTTTATTCCATAAGGATGAACTATGACAGGCGCAGTCTCGGAAAAACTTCAGGAAACGCTGTTTGAACTCAACCGCGTGGAAGAAAGAGAACAGAAATTCCGCGAAGAAAACCGCGCCATTCTGTCGGCAATTTCGGCCATGTCCGGTGCCAGTAACAAGATTGAAGTCTTTAACACACTGCTAAAGGTAATCGAGCGTTACGTCGCGTTTGATAATGCCTTGGTGTTGACGCGTAATAAAGATACTGAAGATACCTATTCGTGCTTGGTATCGACGTCACCGGATGTTGAGCGTTTTTCTTGGTGGGATGGTAATACCTTTTCCCGCTGTGTAGGCGGCCAAACTGTCATCCTTTATGCGCCAGAACGTGTAAACGAGTTCTCGTTATTGTCTGAAGGCGACTTTCAACTTTGCCGTTCAGCTCTGATCACGGGCATGGCGGTCAATGCCAGTGAGTCAATCCTGCTTCTGTTTTCATCTGAGCGTGGTGGATTTGATCCCAAGGCGCAGCAGGTTATTGAACGTTTTCGTCCTTTGATTGAACGCACCATTATCGATATCGATTATCGCGAGAGATTGCAGTGTCTGGTTTCTGTCAAAACACAAGAGTTAACGGCAAGTCGTCAGCGTTTCCGAGACTTTGCAAAGACAGCGGGGGACTGGTTCTGGGAAATCAATAACAACCTTCAGTTCACTTACTTGTCTTCACCTTCAAACGAGTCGTATACCGCTGAACCTCAAACCATCATGCGCAACTCAATCGCCAGCCTGAAGTAAAACACAAACTGCTTGATTTGATCCGAATGGAAAAACCTTTCTCCGAAGTGGAGTGGATGGTTTCCCAGCATGGAAAAGAGCAGTGGATCAGCTTGTCCGGTCGTCCTTACTATGACAACCGAGGTCAGTGTTTGGGTTTCCGCGGTACAGCGAAAGACATCACTGCGCGTAAACAACGTTTACAAGAACTGCAACTCGCTCGTAGGCAGGCGGAATCCGCAAATGCGGCGAAATCTCAATTCCTGGCGATGATGAGTCATGAGATTCGAACACCATTGAATGCAGTAATGGGTCTTCTAGACGCGCTGGAAGAATCTGCACTCGACAGTGAGCAAATCACTTGGGTCAAGCAGATGGATAAATCTGCTCAACTGCTACTTACTATCATTAACGATGTTCTTGATTTATCTCGTATTGAATCAGAACGCTTTTCTTTGCATCCAGAAAATGTCGATCCGCGTGACAGTGTCACTACTGTGTTTAGCCAGCTACAAGATGCCTGTGATACGAAAGGGATAGCATTAGAGTCGTTAATCGATGCCTCGGTACCGGAAACTATTTTCCAAGATGGGAATCGATTTGCACAGATCTTGCTGAACTTGGTAGGTAACGCCGTTAAGTTTACTGATGAAGGTGGCGTCAAAGTATCCATGCATTCTGAAAATGACCGACTCATGTTGTCGGTCAAAGACACGGGTATTGGTATTTCGGCAGATCGAAAAACGGCAATCTTCCAACCATTTATTCAGGCCGACGGCAGCATTACCCGCAAATACGGTGGAACCGGGCTCGGCCTGTCTATCTGTAAAAAGCTCGTGGCAATGATGAACGGAAGTATCGAATTTGAGAGTGAACCTGGGGTGGGAACCACGTTTAATATAGATATCCCTCTGGTTAAGCCTTCTCAGGTCGAGCAAATGAAAAACGATTCCCTCAAAGAAGAAACAATGGATTCGCTGAACATCCTGGTGGCTGAAGACAGTAAAGCCAATCAGATGGTTGTAAAACTGATGCTAGAAAAAGCGGGTCACCGTGTCGTTGTCGCTAACAACGGCCAAGAAGCCATCGATATTCTGGAAGGCGAGTCCGGTAAGATTGATATGATTCTTATGGACATGTCTATGCCAGTTCTGTGTGGTATTCAAGCGACATTACAATTGCGAGAAAAAGGGTGTGAACTGCCGATCATCGCGCTGACAGCAAACGCCATGAATGAAGACAAAGAAAAATGTCTGGGTGCGGGCATGGATGATTTCATCACTAAACCTATTCGCTCGGTTGTTTTGAAACAGGCATTGCTTCGTAACGTAACACGAACGGAAGCAAATGGTTAAAACCCCATTAAAAGTGATGCTGTAACACTTTTATTCATCACTGTTTCCGAGTACAAACTCTTGAAATGCCTCCGCTATTGGCGAGAGGCGTTTTTCTTTCCGGTGTACTAAATACCAATTTCTTAAGATTGGAAAGTCCTCAACGTCGAGAACACAAAGCCGCTTTGATTCGAGTTCTAGCTCAATGGTGTGCTTAGACACAATTCCCAAACAAAGCCCCGCAGATACCGCTTGTTTTATCGCTTCACTTGCTGTCATTTCAGCGGCGATGTTCAATGCCATTCCCTTATTATGGAAAAACTTCTCGATAGAAAAGCGCGTACCGGATCCTTGTTCTCTGACTACCATGGGTTCTTTCGCGATAGTTTCTAACGGAATCTTCTGCGCCTGACAGAAAGGGTGATTAATCGGTGCAATCGCAACTAACGGGTTCTCCATAAAAATCGTTGCAGACAAATCCAACTCCGCCGGTGGCTTTCCCATAATTGCTAAATCACAGTTATTGAATTTTAAATCCTTGAGCAAGTTTTCTCGGTTTGTCACGTTAAGCCTGATCGTGATGTCTGGGTGCTGTTGAGAAAATGCAGCGAGGAGTTTCGCGGCGAAGTAGTTGGCAGTACTGGCAACTGTGATACTCAGTTTGCCATTCGACAGTGACTTCATGTTTGCGAAGGCATCTTCAGCATCTCGAAGTTGTTGAGAGATACGTTCGCAGTATCCCAACAACTCCTCTCCAGCGGTTGTCAGAAACAAAGATTTGCCCAACTGTTCAAAAAGAGGGAGCCCGATATTATCTTCAAGTTGTTTGATCTGCATTGAGACAGCGGGTTGGGTTAGATGAAGTTCTTCAGCAGCTCTCGTGTAGCTAGAGTGAGTGGCAACGGCTTGGAAAATGTTTAGCTGTCTCAGTGTCAAATGCATAAGGTGTCCTTAACCAAAATCGAGCAACGCAAAAAAGACACCATCTTTTAAGAAAGAGCAAAACGGTTGGCTTCAATGCGCCCCTCTAGTTAGAGAAGCAAATAGTGAGGGCAAGACTTCTGGTAAATGTTCTACACCGTCGAGCACAGAGTAATGTCCTTTACCAAAAACTTGGGATACGTAATCATCTGCGGTCGGGTCGATGGTGAGGCAAAATGGAATAATGCCTTCTGTATTCAGTTCATCTACCGCTTTTTTTGTATCGGCATGAAGGTATTGGGAATCACGCACATCTATGTCAGCGGGTTCGCCATCACTTAACAGCAACAGTAGCTTTTTGCGTTGAGGTTGTTGAGACAAAAATGTTTTTGCATGTCGCAACGCCGATCCCATACGTGTTGATAAACCCGCTTTTAAACCCACTAGTCTTGCTTTGGCCGAATCGTCGTAATCTTCGTAAAAATCTTTGACGCGTTGATATTGAACATCGCTTCTGCCATTGGAAGAAAACCCATGAATCGCAAAGGGGTCGCCAATCTCGTCAACGGCACCAGCCAAAATGGCAGTGGCTTCTTTTGCTATATCGAGCACGGTAAGTTTGTCGTCACGGCCTGACACTTCTTCCATTGTTGATTGCGACAAATCGAGGAGAACAAGCACCGATAAGCTGCGATCTTGGCGGATTAGGCGTTGATCAATGTTCATATCAGGTAAGGAGCCGCGACGAATCTCTTTGATCGCTTCAATGGCAGCATCCAGATCTAAGCTGTCGCCTTCGTACTGTTTTCTCAGCCGAATTAATCCTTTGGGTTGTAGAGCTTCAATCATAGCGCGCAGTTTTCGTTGCAATGTTTTGTGCTTACTCAACAATGAGTCGATGTCTTTGTTAGTTGATTTGGTAACAGACCTTTCAGTAAGCGTTACCCAATTCGGCTTATAACTGTTTGACGTGTAATCCCATTCTGAATAGTAGAAGGGGGCGGAGATTTGGTGACGACCTTCGAGTTCGTTCATACTGACATTCTCCGGATCGCCATCGCGGAAAAATTCTGACTCCAGACGCCATATTTCCTGCGCATCATCGTCGGCAAGTTCACAGTCAATTTCGTTCACCATCTCCATGACATTCACGTGGCGTTGAACTTGTTCCGCCATGGTTAATTGCCACTCGTCAAACGCGTCGGTTCTATCTACCCACAACGACTGATTGTCATCTCGATACGTATATAATTCAGAGAATTGAAGGGTGACGTTGTCACCTAATTTGAATGTGGTTTCGATTTCTTCCGCCAGCCAACAACCCAATGCTTCAGCTTTCTTTCTTTGCTCAGAAGGCAGTTTTTCTTCAATCACTTCTCGAAATTTTGAAAAGCATTGCACGACAATAGGGTTGTCAGTACAGGGTGTTTCAAGTGTCAGTAACGTCTTGGCGAGTTTTTGCAAAAAGCACTCAAACGAGGATGTGACGAGTTTTGATGAAATGAGAGAAAGCCAAAGTGTTTTAAGCCCCGAAAACTCCTGAATGGCGAAATACTCGACTCTTGCGTCTTCGACTAACCCAATACAAAACCGTTGTTGCTCGGAAAAATCATCTCTGGGTCTACGCTGTCCATGTTTGAGTTGCGCCGCGCAATGCGCTGCCATTGCGCGATAAAGTACTTTGGCATCGGTACTTTCAGAGCTATCAAGCGCATCAGGTAGAAAAAGTGTCATACCTTCAATGGTGGCGTTTACAACATCAGTTTCGTCGCTCTCATCGTGGGCGAGTGTAATACGAGGTCGAATAAAAAAGTCTTGATTCCAAATCGCGCGCAGATAGAACTGCAAATGTCGTTGAACATCAACCAGAAGAACACCGGGCCGTTGACGTTGGAAAATGCTTTTGCTTTCCGTCGATGTCAGGGTGAAGTAGGCATTGAGGGCGTTGTTTTCGTGAGCATGTGTTTTTGCTCCAATTAACGCCCAATAGCGAAGCCCGCCAATACTAACGGATGCTAACAATCTATCTGCCCTTAGCAGAAATACATTTAGGCAACGTGGTGCCGTTGTCGCCAACTCTGTAACCAGAGAAAAATACACCAACATGGCATCGTTTGAACGAAGACGGTCTGCAATGGCGGGTAATCCTGAAATGTATTGGATTAAACGCTCTGAACCCAACCACTGAGAGAGTGTGTCGAGGGATTTGTAACACTCTAGCGTGACGCCGTCACTTGTGAATCTGCTCAGGTTTGGCATGGTCTTAGCAAAGGCTTGAATGAGCGTAATATTCTGTTTTTTATAAAATAATGACTTTAAAGATGCAAGGTAATCGTCGAACTCATTTTTGCTCATCAGGACGTAAGCTTCATCAAACCACACGTTGATAGAGGCGAGATCTTTCTCACTCTCAATGTTTTTTTGGAGTGCGGTTTTGAGTTTGTTAACGGCTGAAAACTGTATGGGATTCATCCTAAACCTCCTGATGATTCAAACATCGTGCTTCAAAAACATCCTTGGACGGTTGCTTCCAAGGTGTCGCGCATATCAGCGTCATCACTCAATGGACGAACCAACGCCATTTGACATGCAGTAACAGCAGGAATGCCTTTTTGAATGAGTTGCGCGGTGTAAACCAATAGACGTGTAGAAATACCTTCGTTCAAACCATGTCCGACGAGGTTTCTCGCATGCTTTGCAATTTGAATCAGTCTGTCAGCAGTGTCTCTGTCTAAACCTGTTTCATGACAAACGATAGTGGCTTCTGTTTCTGCATCTGGGTAAGAGAATTCCAACGCTGCAAATCGTTGCTTGGTCGAGGTTTTGAGATCTTTCATTAACGTTTGGTAGCCAGGGTTATAGGAGATCACCAAATGAAAATCTTCATGCGCATTTAATAGTTCACCTTTCTTTTCAAGAGAAAGGGTACGGCGATAGTCTGTCAAAGAGTGGATCGCGACCGTAGTATCCTGACGCGCTTCTACAACTTCATCGAGATAACAGATTGCACCAATTCGCGCTGCTGTTGTTAATGGCCCATCTTGCCAATAAGTGCCGTTTGCATCGAGCAGATAACGACCAATTAAGTCGGATGCAGTCATGTCTTCGTGGCAGGAAATGGTGATGAGTGGGCGAGCTAACCGCCAAGCCATATGCTCGATAAATCGTGTTTTACCACAACCTGTAGGGCCCTTCAGCATCATAGGGATACGAGAATCATAGGCGGCTTGAAATAATGAAATCTCGTCACCAGCTTCTTGATAATAAGGTTCACTGGCAATTATATACTGACTATCTTCGCTAACAGTTTTCACGGCTTGAGACATGCTTTACTCCTTTGAATCTAATCATTATTTCTAATGAAGGAGACGGCTAAAGTGATTGTTTCGTATATATGCGTTGAGTTTCTTAGTGCCCATTAAGGAGGTTTTCAAACAATCAAAATGCTATCTAAAAGCCAGTGTCATTTATTTCGTCAGTGAAGTGAAATTTAAACTTCTTATAACAATCATAATTAAAAGTTTCTACTGGCTTGCGTGGGTAACTGTTTTAAGTGTTGGTCAATCCCAATAAAAACAGATGGATAAATGGTTCTATAGGTATTGCGGATACATGTAATTTTAATGGAAAGCAACTATCCACTATTTAGATGAAACGGAAGGTGAAATACAGGCGGCTTAAACGGCATGTTTGAAAGAATTTATTTGTTACCATGATTTTATTGGCTTTTTTCATCTTTGTGGAAATGTGGCTTCAACATTGCAATTCCTGATGGAAATAAAGCTAGCATCCATGATTTAAATAACAGCTTTCTTTGGTGGTTAATTAGGTTGCCGACGAAGATATGTGATGTTTATTTTTGACAATTTAGGCGAGGAATTCATCGCATACAAGATGCTGCTTTATCCATATTCCCTCAAGAAGTTGTTGTAGAGCGTTTACAACATAAGAGAGGCATAAAGGAGTAAGCAATGAGCAATAACGTAGAAACGATTCTGTCGCGCTACTTGCATCGCCGGGAAAGGCTCTTGGACATGTTGATAGCGCTACAGGAATTGGACGGCTACATATCGAGTTCCTCAGTAAGTGCGCTAGCCGCAGGGTTAAACATCTCTCCCTTAGACGTAAGGGAAACCATTTCTTTCTACCATTTCCTTCACGACGCCCCCGCAGGTAGACACCAAATCTATCTAGCGGATACCGTTATCGCCCGTATGAAAGGTTACGAGTGGGTGAAAGAGGCCCTCACTGAAGCACTGGGTTGTGCATTTGGAGAGGTGACGGATGACGGTGAGTTTGGATTGTTTGACACCCAATGTATCGGCCTTTCTGATCAAGAGCCAACCATGTTGGTTGACGGGATCCCCTTTACGGATTTGACGCCAGACAAAGTCAAAACTGTCGTAGCAGCATTGAAAGCGGGTGTTTCACCAGAAGTGCTTGCCAATCCAGACAATGTAGACGGCAAAACCAAGTCTTATGTCCACTCGCTGGTCGATTCAAATATTTGCCAATCTGGCCCCATTTTCTTTCGAGAACGCGTGGATATCGACAACGTGATTCAAGACGTTGTGACGTATTTACCCGCTGAAGTTATTGAAGCCACCAGCACATCAAAGCTGCGTGGCCGGGGCGGTGCTGGTTTTTCCGGGGGCTTGAAATGGCGATTGTGTCATGACGCGCCAGGTGACACCAAATACGTCATTTGTAACGCAGATGAAGGGGAGCCAGGCACGTTTAAAGACAGGGTTATTCTGACGGAATCTCCCGAGCAAGTGTTTGCTGGAATGATCATCGCCGGTTACGCCGTGGGAGCCAGAGAAGGGATCTTGTACTTACGTTATGAATATCGGTATTTGGTGAGGTATCTCGAGCATACACTCAGCGACATGCGACAGCGTGGCTTGCTGGGAACCAGTGTTGGTGGTAATGCATGCTTCAGCTTCGATATTCGCATTCAACTGGGTGCCGGTGCCTATATTTGTGGTGATGAGTCGGCTTGATTGAGTCTTGTGAGGGTAAGCGAGGTACGCCTCGTGTTAAGCCTCCGTTCCCCGTGCACCAAGGGTTCATGGGATGTCCGACTGCTGTAAATAACGTCGAAACATTGGCTAACGTCGCAAGATCTTCGAACAGGGGGCGCGATGGTATGAAGCGATGGGAACGGCAGAATCTGCGGGCACACGACTTATCAGTGTGTCGGGAGATGTTGAAAAGCCGGGTATTTATGAGATTGAGTGGGGAATTTCTCTTAAAGATGTCCTCGAGCTAGTAGGAGCAAGAAACCCTCGCGTCGCACAAATAAGCGGGCCATCTGGTGAGTGTGTTTCCGTCGCCAGAGAGGGTAATCGCACCTTTTCTTACAAAGACCTCTCCTGCAATGGCTCTTTGATGGTGTTCAGTTATGAGCGAAATCTGCTGGAGATCGTTAGGCACTTTATCCATTTCTTCGTAGAAGAATCTTGTGGCATTTGCACGCCGTGTCGCGCGGGCAACGTTGAACTGTATAACAAGATGTCCCTCGTCATTGAAGGACGTGCTGTTGAGCAAGATCTTGAAGAGATCTTTGAATGGGCAAAGATCATTCGAGGCTCCAGCCGCTGTGGTCTTGGCACTACGTCTCCCAAACCCATCATCACTTCCTTGCAAGCATTCCCTGAAGAATACAAACAAAAATTGGTTGAACAGAATGGGCCACTGCTTGCTTCTTTCGATTTGAATGCGGCATTGCATGAATTTACCGTTGCAACCAACACGCTTCAAGGAGCCGAAACGGCGCAGACAGTGGAGGGATCGAAATGAGCATTACCTTGACGATTGATGGAAAGGAAGTTACCGCAGAAGAAAACCAGATGCTGGTAGATGTGGCGGCCGATAACGGCGTTTATATCCCCACACTCTGCTACCAGCGTGGCAGACCTTGTCTGGGCACCTGTCGTGTTTGCACCTGTAAAGTGAACGGCAACAACGCTGCCTCCTGCACGGTGCCAGTTTCAGATGGCATGGTGGTGGAGGTTAACGAACCGGAAACCAAAGACATTCGCAAGGCACTGATTGAAATGCTGTTTGTCGAGGGCAAACACAATTGCCCAAGTTGCGAGAAAAGCGGCCGTTGTGACCTTCAAGCTGTGGGCTATGAAACTGGCATGATGGTTTCTCGTTTTCCTTACCGTTTCCCGGTTACTGAAGTGGATTTTCGTTCTAACAAAATTTGGCTGGAGCGAGACCGATGCATTTTCTGCCAACGATGCGTTGAGTTCGTGAGAGACGAAGACACAGGGCAAAAGATCTTCAACATCAATGGACGTGGCGCGAAAGCGCGGATTGAGATTGATATCGAACTGGCCAACAAAATGAGCGATGAGCAGGTAACGCAAGCGATGGAACTGTGTCCTGTCGGGTGCATTTTGAAAAAAGCTGTAGGGTTTGATGCGCCAATTGGGCAACGCAAATTCGACATTTCGTCAGTGCGTGATCGCGCGACAGGGAGTAGCGAAAAATGAGTATCGGTTCAGTAGAAAGCACGCATATCTTTTCCCACGATCTTCCTCGCACACCGCTGGATAAAGAAACAGAAGCCCAGCGTGAAGGGAAAATCAAAGTCGCCATGATTGGCCTTTGTGGGTGTTGGGGCTGCACATTGTCATTTTTAGATATGGATGAGCGACTTCTGGGTTTGCTCGACAAAGTCACGGTGACGCGCTCTTCCATCACCGACGTCAAACGCATCCCAGAGCGATGCACCATTGGCTTTATTGAAGGTGGCGTTGCCAACGAAGAAAACATCGAAACCCTTGAGCATTTTCGTGAGAACTGCGACATCTTGATCTCGGTAGGAGCGTGCGCGGTGTGGGGCGGTGTGCCAGCCATGCGGAATCAGGTTTCTCTCACTGAGTGCCTAGATGAAGCGTATGTTTCTTCTTCAACCCGCCCAGCGAATTCTGACAACGTTATTCCCCATATTGATGTCCCCAAAATCACCACCAAAGTTTATCCGGCCCATGAAGTCGTCAAGATGGACTATTTCATTCCAGGCTGTCCACCAGATGGCGATGCCATCTTCAAAGTGCTGGACGATTTAGTGAATGGACGCGAGGTAGATTTACCAACGTCGGTTAACCGTTACGACTAAGGGAGAGAGGATAATGAGCAAGACACTGGTCATTGATCCGGTTACTCGGATAGAAGGACATGGCAAAGTCACCCTGCAATTAGACGACAATAACAAGGTGACGGATGCCAGATTACAGGTTATTGAATTTCGTGGCTTCGAGCGATTCATTCAAGGGCACCCATATTGGGAAGCTCCGATGTTGTTGCAACGTATCTGCGGAATCTGTTTTGTTAGTCACCATCTGTGCGGTGCCAAAGCGTTAGACGATATGGTTGGCGTAGGTTTGAAAGATGGCATTAAAATGCTGCCGACGCCGGAGAAAGTGCGACGTCTGGGCCATTACGCGCAACAACTGCAATCGCACGTGACAGCGTATTTCTACCTCATTGCACCAGAAATGGTGTTTGGAATCGAATCCGCGCCAGAAAAACGCAATATCCTTGGGCTCGCCGAAGCCAACCCCGAGCTGGTGAAACGCGTGATCCAGCTGCGTAAGTGGGGGCAGGAATTGATTGCCGCTGTGTTGGGCAAACGGATGCATGGCATCAGTTCTATTCCTGGTGGGGTAAATAACAATCTCAGTATCGCAGAGCGGGATAGGTTTCTGAAAGGCAATGAAGATCTGCTTTCGATCGATGAAGTCATCGATTATGCGCAGGACGCACTCAACCTGTTTTACGCCTATCACGAGAAGCATCGCGATGAGATTGATAGCTTTGGTGTCGTCAATGCGCTGGATATGTGCCTTGTCGATGATAACGGCGATGTGGATTACTACCACGGCAAGATGCGTGTCATTAACGAAAACAAGGATGTCGTGTTAGAAACCGATTATCACGATTACCTTGACCATTTCTCGGAAGCGACAGAAGCGTGGAGTTACATGAAATTCCCTTACCTAAAAGCCATGGGACGGGAAGCTGGCTCTGTGCGCGTTGGCCCGCTGGCGCGTTTGAATGTAACGCGACAGTACAACACGCCTTTGGCGCAAGAAGCTCTGGAGCGTTTTCACGCGTATACCAAGGGAAAAGCCAACAACATGACCCTGCATACCAACTGGGCGCGGGCGATTGAAATCCTCCATTCTGCAGAGCTAATCAAAGACTTGCTCAACGATCCTGATCTTCAAGGTGACAACCTCATTATTACGCCAGCTCAAGGCGCATGGACAGGTGAGGGCGTGGGTGTGGTTGAGGCTCCACGTGGCACTTTGCTTCACCATTATCGTGCAGATGAATCCGGCAACATGACGTTTGCCAATTTGATTGTGTCTACCACTCAGAACAATCGAGTAATGAACCGTACTGTGCAGTCAGTTGCGCAGGATTGGATTTCAGGAAAAGCAGAAATCACCGAAGGGATGATGAATGCGATAGAGGTAGGGATCCGTGCATACGACCCATGCCTAAGCTGTGCTACGCATGCCATGGGACAAATGCCACTTCAAATCTCGTTGCTTGATGCAAAAGGACGCCTGATTGATGAAAAGTTCAGATAAGCCTCTTCGCTTAAGCGATTTCGATTTGATCTACGGGATTGGTAATGTCGGGCGGGAAGATGATGGTCTTGGTTGGGCATTTGTCGATGCGATTGAATCCATGAAAGAAATTAACGCCAAATTGGTCCGGCACTATCAACTTTTCTTTGAAGATGTGGATTTACTGCGTCGGCATCAGCGTGTTTTGTTTGTTGATGCAACCAAAGAGGTGACAACGTCACGATATGCAATCGAAAGCGTGATGCCAAAGCTGGATGACTCCTTCACCTCGCATGCTATATCGGTTCAATCCATCGTCGCGATGTGCCACCAGTGCTATCAGTCATTCCCCGATGTTTGGTTATTGACCATAAAAGGAACAAGCTGGGAGCTTTCACTTGGTTTGACCAAGGAGGCCGATGCCAATCTCAAACTCGCGCTGGAAGGCTTGTTGTCTGAAGGCATATCGGAACGCAAAGACGATGTTGAACGCGATAAGAATACTTAGAGCTCACGGCAATCTGTCGACCCGTTGAGAACAACCTCTTTTGAATGCACAAGGATACCAACATGAACATACCCTACGAAGAAAACGTTGCACGTCTGATATTGGAAGCGCCGATTGGGCAATACATAGGGGAGTCCGGAGCCAGCATTCTCGCTCAACAAGCGGCGACAGAAATATCCCTTAATGATGGAGAGTTTCTTTATCGAACGGGAGATGTTGCCAACAGCTTTTATATCGTAACGTCTGGACGGCTGGCGTTTTGTCGGGAAAACAAAAGCTCAGGAAAGATCAACTTGCTGCACACACTCCATCAAGGTGATTTGATTGGTGAGCTCAGCTTTATCGACGGTGAACCAAGGAGTATTTCAGTGCAGGCTCTCGGAGCAGCGACTGTGCTTTGCTTTCACCGAGAAGATATTGACCCTTTAATTACGTCCCACCCAAAACTGGTCTTTGATTTTATGCGAGCGGTCGTGAAACGGGTTCATCACACCGTGACCGCAATTGGTCAGCAACAAGCGGAATTGGCGGATTACATCGCCACAGGAGGAAAAGGACGCTTTTAGAAACTGTCGTTTTCTATACCCAAACAGCCTCCTTTTTCACGTTGAATGGGTATACCTGTCTTATAAATTTCTTTCCGGTTTTCCCTTCTGAGCTTTGGCGATGAGGGGATTTTTTTGCTTTTGGGCAAACGGAAACTCACCTGATTAGAAAGTTTCCATAAATTGAGAATATCGGAAACTTACCTTTCAATGACAGTTCCGCGTGTTGAAATTTCGTTTATACCTAGTTTTATTATGGTTACTTTGAAGGCGCGTCAGTATTGGGTTTAGCGATTGAAATTACGCAACAGCCCGTGTTTGGCACAGTACGTGCTCTGTTCCTTTTCATACACCAAGTAGAACAAACCAAAATAGCGCGAAACAAGCATCAAGGGACACACGATATGCACGAGTTATCCATCTGCGAAAGTATCGTCAGTACATTGAAATCACATGCTGAGACTCAAGACTTTTCTCGCGTAAAAGTACTGCGATTGGAGATTGGAAAATTCGCAGGTGTTGAGATTGAAGCGTTACGTTTTTGCTTTCCCATTGTCGCACTAGGCACGGTCGCTGAAGATGCTGAAATGGAGATTACCTTGGTATCTGGAACCGGTTGGTGCGAGGTATGCCAAAGCTCATCAGACATGCTGGAGCGATACTCTTCGTGCCAACAATGCGGCAGCCAAGGGCTATCAATATCATCGGGTGAAGAAATGCGCATAGCCAATGTGGAGGTCGAGTAATGTGTACGGTCTGTGGCTGCGGAGATAGCAGTATCGAAAATCATCATCATGAACATCAAGATCACCACCATGAGCACCATGGTCATACGCATCACTATGGAAAAGGCCCTGCGGGTGTGCACGTGGCGGGCATGTCGCAAGCTCGCATGGTCAGTATCGAGCAAAATATCTTGGCGCAAAACGACCACTATGCAGAGGAAAACCGCACCCATTTCCTCACAAATGGCCAGCTAGCATTGAATCTCGTGTCCAGTCCTGGTTCAGGCAAAACAACGCTCTTGGTCAACACGCTCAATCAATTGAAAGAGACCTTGGTGATGGCCGTGGTTGAAGGCGATCAACAAACCACGAACGATGCAGAGCGCATCCGTGAAACGGGTGTGCCAGCGATTCAAGTGAACACAGGCAAAGGCTGTCACTTAGACGCGCATATGGTGGGTCATGCCGCACACGACCTTAAGTTAGTGCCAAATTCGCTTTTGTTTATCGAAAACGTTGGCAATCTCGTGTGTCCAGCGGCATTTGATCTCGGCGAGCATTGTAAAGTCGCCATTCTTTCCGTCACTGAAGGCGAGGACAAGCCTCTCAAGTACCCAAACATGTTTGCGGCGGCTGAGTTGGTGATCCTCAACAAAATCGACTTGCTTCCTTATGTGCAGTTTGATGTCGCACGCTGCAGAGAACACATCCATCAGGTAAATCCTAATGCCACAATCATCGAGCTATCTGCAACGACGAATGAAGGCATGGAGCATTGGTTTGATTGGTTAAACGCGCAGAAAAACCTTGTCCTGACGCATCAGAAAACCATTCTTCTCAGCCAGATTGAGGCTATTGAAGAGCGACTCGATTCAGCGGGAAATAAATAGGTAACGGGTGCTGTCGTTATGCAAAGTTCTCGATTACCTATAGTGCTGGTTGTTGATGATGAGCCGATGTCACTGCATGCGATGCGTCGGATCCTCGAAGAAGACTTCACGGTTTTGACCGCAGAAAACGTCTTAGATGCTGAGAATGTCCTCACAGAAATCCCCGTACAAGTGGTGGTTTCTGATCAGCGTATGCCAGACATGACAGGGACAGCGTTTCTGACCAAAGTGCGTAAGCAGTGGCCTGACGTTATCCGCATTATCATCTCTGCGTATACCGATCCGTCCGACCTTATCAAAGCCATTAACGAAGCGGGCATTTATAACTTCATCCCCAAGCTTGGCAGCCTGAGCATCTGATTCTCACACTGAAAAATGCCGTGCGTCTTCATACGCTGCAAAGAGAAAACGAGCTTCTTAATGTCGAGCTTAAAGTCACTGCGCCCCAAGTCGATGACCAGCTAAAACGTAAGCGTGAAGAGTTAAAGAAACGGCACCACTTCGACAACATTATTTGTGCAGAGCAAAGCCCAATGAAAGGGATTTGTGAACACGTCGCACGAATAGCACCTTTTGATATACCCGTGTTAGTGACGGGCGAATCCGGAACAGGGAAAGAGTTGATTACCCGCGCGATTCACTATTCAAGCCACCGTGCTGATAAGCCTTTTGTGACGGAAAACTGCGGTGCCATGCCGGTTCAACTTTTGGAAAGCGAACTGTTCGGACATACGCGGGGAGCGTTTACTGGTGCCACCTCTGAACGTATTGGTTTGCTGGAACAAGCCGATGGTGGAACGGTATTTCTTGATGAAATTGGCGATACCTCGCTGGAGTTTCAGGTCAAGCTGCTTCGTTTTTTACAAGAAGGTGAAATGCGTCCGCTTGGCAGTAACCGAAGCCGTAAGGTGAATGTTCGCGTCATTTCAGCGACGAACCGCAACCTCGAAGAAGAAGTGCGTGCGGGGCGTTTTCGAGAAGATCTGTTTTATCGGCTCGCTGCTGTACCGCTGCACATACCGCCGCTCCGTGAACGAAGCATGGACATTCCCGTTATCGCAAACAGCATTCTGAAAACCCATATGCTGGCTTATGACAAGGCAGTGGAAGGTTTTACTCAAGAAGCACTGGACTGCATGGTCGCTTACCCGTGGCCGGGCAATGTCAGAGAACTTGAGAACGAAGTTAGGCGGATGTTGGTTATGACCGATGCGACATGTCTTGGCGCGGATTTGCTCTCTCCAAAAGTTCTCCGAGGAGCATGTTCCGGTGTGTTAGGTGACGAGTTAGCTGACGTATTCGGCGAAGTAGATGAAGGCAGTCTGAAAGATCGCGTTGAAAGTTTGGAAGCACGGATATTGAAAGAGACGCTTATTCGTCATCGATGGAATAAAAGCAAGGCAGCACTGGAGTTGGGGCTTTCCCGTGTGGGACTGAGAGCGAAACTCGAGCGCTATGGACTCGACCAAGACAAGTTGAGCCATTCATAGCGGGACAAGATAAGGAGATTGCGAATGTGCCTTGGAATTCCCGGACAAATCATTGCGATTCAAGACAATGCGAATTGCATTGCGACGGTTGAAATATCTGGTGTGCGCCGGCCCGTGAACATTGCTTGTGTTCTTAATGGTGAGTCGCCAGAAGAAACGGTGGGTGAATGGGTATTGGTCCATGTTGGCTTTGCCATGAGCAAGATTGATAGTGAAGAGGCGGAGAAAACGCTCGCATTGCTAGCAGAGATTGGTGAACTGCAGGAAGAGTTGGATGCCATGAAGCACTCAACGTCTCAGGAAGGGCAAGAAGGAAACAATCATGAAGTACGTTGATGAATTTCGTAACCCTGATGTTGTGAGCGGCATTGTTGAAGCCATAAATGCCCAGTTGAATGTCATTGAACAGCGACGAGGAAAGCCAATGCGACCGCTCCAATTGATGGAGTTCTGTGGCGGTCATACCCATACGCTGTTCAAGTACGGTATTGAAAACCTACTTTCTGATCGTATTGAAATGGTGCACGGGCCAGGTTGTCCAGTCTGTGTTCTTCCTATGGGACGTGTTGACGACTGCATAGAGATTGCTGCCAATCCCGATGTGATTTTTACCACCTTCGGTGATGCCATGCGTGTGCCGGGTCTGAAAGGTAGCTTGCTTGATGCCAAGGCCAGAGGTAGCGACATCCGCATGGTTTATTCCCCGTTAGATGCGCTGGAACTCGCCAGAAAGAACCCAGACAAAGATATTGTGTTCTTTGCGCTCGGCTTTGAAACCACCATGCCAAGCACTGCCTTGACGGTTCTACAAGCGGAGAAAGAGGGGCTGACGAACTTTTCGCTTTTCTGTAATCACATTACGACCGCACCAACTATTGATGCCATTTTGAATGAGCCAGATCTGAATTTGGACGGCTTCCTTGCGCCTGGACACGTGAGCATGGTGATAGGGATGGAACCTTTTGAGTTTATCGCAAGGGATTACGATAAACCCATTGTCATCACTGGCTTCGAACCGCTCGACATTCTTCAGTCGATCCTGATGTTAGTCACCCAAATTGCCGAACAACGTTGTGATGTGGAAAACCAATATCGACGTGTAGTGGAAGATAACGGAAACGATCCTGGTTTAGCCGCCATTAAGAAGGTCTATGACACGTATCCGGTTACAGAGCTTCGAGGCTTCGGGGAAATTGGTGATGCGGGCGTCCGTCTGCGTCCGAGCTATGCCGCGTGGGACGCCGAGCAAAAGTTCGTGGTTTCACGTCAATCCTCAAACGACCCAGATACATGCCAATGTGGGGAAGTCCTCAAAGGTCTGATTCGTCCTTGGCAATGCCAAATGTATGGTAAGTCCTGCACGCCTCAGTCTCCACTTGGCGCATTAATGGTGTCTACAGAAGGAGCATGTTCTGCCTATTACAACCATGGTTTCCGAGCACCTGACAGCGGTCAGAAACGGATTGCTGTTGTCGATGCCTCGCACTCAGCTTAAATCGCGATTGAAGGAGAGAAGTTATGGCCTTACAACAGCAACAATTTTTCGCTGAGTCGTCCGAAAATACTGAGCGCATCACGCTTGCTCATGGCAGCGGTGGGATTGCGATGCGCCAGCTTGTCGAAAGGGAAATCGTGGCCGCTTTTTCTAACCCGCATCTCTCTCAGTTAGAGGATCAAGCGCGTCTTGATCTCAGTGAGTTAACGCAACTTGGTGATCGATTGGCGATGACCACAGACTCCTTTGTCGTTGATCCTTTGGAATTCCCCGGCGGTGATATTGGCACATTGGCAGTGAATGGCACGGTCAATGATCTCGCCATGAGTGGCGCAAGGCCGTTGTACCTCACATGTGGCCTCATCATAGAAGAGGGACTCTCGCTTGAAACATTAAGGCGCATTCTCGCCAGTATGAAAAAGGCAGCAGATGAAGCAGGTGTTGCCATTGTTTCTGGTGACACCAAGGTGGTGCACAGAGGGGCAGCAGATAAGCTTTTTATCAATACAGCAGGTGTCGGTGTGATTCCTCAGGGTATGGATTTTCGTGTGTCTCAGGCGCAACCAGGAGATGTGGTTATCGTGAACGGTTGGGTGGGTGACCATGGCGCAACGGTTATGGCCACACGCGGTGATTTAGTTTTGGATACGAACGTTGAGTCAGATTGCCGCTCCCTCTATCAAGAGGTTTGTGCCTTGATGTGTACGAGCGAAATTCACTGCCTGCGAGATGCAACGAGAGGCGGTATCGCAACCGTATTGAACGAATTCGCGGAGAGTAGCGGCGTAAGGATCATGCTGGATCAATCTGCCATACCAGTCCGAGATGAGGTTCGCGGCGTGTGTGAACTGCTGGGTCTGGATCCGCTTTATCTCGCTAATGAAGGGAAGTTTCTGGCGATTGTTCCAGAGGAACATGCCAAGCATGCGGTCGACGCATTAAGAAAGCTTCCGGGCGCAGAGCAATCAGCATTATTGGCCGAGTTGAACCGATAACGGACATCAGACCGCGTGCTGGTGTATCGATGAAGACCTCTTTTGGCAGTGAACGCATGATCGACATGCTGACGGGCGATCAATTGCCACGCATTTGTTAGTCAAACGAAATAGGAAGGATGAAGATGAAAGGTAATGGATTAAAACTCGCCGCGATCCTGAGTGGCATGATACCGCTTAGCTCGTTTGCCCATACTGGACATGATGTAAGTGGTTTTATTGCAGGCTTTAGCCACCCGTTGACGGGAATTGATCATCTTATTGCCATGGTTGCGGTTGGCATATGGGCGTTCATGCTTAAAGACGCTGGCATCAAACAGAGTAGTTCGATGATACCGTCAGTTTTTCTTGCCATGATGGCTTTCGGCGCAGTACTAACATTTTCAGGTTTCGCGTTACCGCTGGTCGAAATGGGTATTGGCGTTTCCATTGTATTGTTGGGTGTTTTGCTGGTGGCAGGTCAGCGACTTTCTCTGGGCATTACGCTTCCGATGACCACAATGTTTGCCCTGTTGCATGGTGCGGCCCACGGCACAGAAATGCCACTTTCAGTGGATGTGGCCGGTTATTTTTCAGGTTTCCTGTTCGCTTCAGCACTGCTCATCTTCTCTGGGTATGGCGCAGCAGTCTGGTGATTGAGCAGTGGACGAGAAATAAGGCGACAAGACTTATTATGCCCATGACCGGCGGCTTAATTGCGTTTAGCGGCGTTTATCAGTTGCTCATGCCATAGGGCGTTATGACAGGATTTCGAATCAGGTTCCGCGGTGTCGTTCAGGGGGTAGTTTTAGGCCTACCGTCTGGCGCGTAGCGCGCGAATTGTCGCTAAAAGGGCATGTACTGAATGATGGCGAAGGGGTGATGGTTGTACTCTGGTGTAATCATTCTCTTGCTACTCGGTTCGTCGAGCTCTTAAGGCTCGAATGCCCGCCGCTTGCCAATATCACGTCGGTCGAAATGGATGCCGTTTCGCTTAGTACTCCACCACCAAACAGTTTTGACATCGTTGAGAGTGATGAATCTGCCCAAATAAACGCAGGTATTCCTGTTGATGCTGCTGTTTGTTCTCAATGCATTGAAGAAACGCTCGATCCTACCAGCCGTCGCTACCGTTATCCCTTTACAAATTGCACCCATTGCGGCCCCAGACTCACCATTATTCGTGCATTGCCTTACGACCGTCCCAAAACCAGTATGGAAACATTTCCTTTGTGTAAGGCTTGCGAGAAGGAATACAGCGACCCTGCCGATCGTCGTTTTCATGCGCAGCCTGTTGCCTGTTTTGAATGCGGCCCAACGCTCAAGCTATGTGATGATAGCCAGAGTGAGGTAGCACCAAGTTCACTAGGTGCAATCGATGCTATTCAAGCTGCGGCCAGCTTGATGAAGCAGGGAAAAATTGTCGCGATAAAGGGGTTGGGTGGGTTTCATTTGGCATGTGATGCTACAAACGATGATGTGGTCTCTGAGCTTAGAAGTCGCAAGCAGCGGCCTTCGAAACCTTTTGCTGTGATGGTAGGGAACACGGAAAAGGTATTTACCTATTGTCAGCCATCGACAGAGAGCATTAATTCTTTGGAAAGTGCTGCGAGCCCAGTCATTATAATGCCTTCACAACCTGTGACAGCGTCACGCAAAGAGGTTTCTCAATCTAAAATAGCCCCCTCAGTAGCACCCAATTTGACGGAGTTAGGTGTGATGCTACCGTCAACACCGTTACATCTTCTACTTTGTCATGATGCGGATATTCCCTTGGTGATGACGTCAGCAAACCTCAGCGGCAATCCTCAATGCACCGACAACGAAGACGCTTTTTCTGACCTCAGAGGTATCGCCGATTTTTGGCTGATACACGATCGCGATATCGTCAGCCGGGCAGATGATTCCGTGTTGCGTCAAACTCAACGGGGACTTCAGGTGATTCGGCGTGCAAGAGGATTTGCACCCAGTCCGAGCCCTCTGCCAAAAGGCTTTGAGCAATCACCTAATGTATTGGCACTCGGCGGTGAAGTGAAAAACGCGTTTTGTTTGTTGTCAGAACATGGTGCTATTTTGAGCCAATACATCGGTGATTTGGAAAGCGTAAAAGTGTGGGAGGATTTTCAACGAACGCTAAACCATTTCCAGTCGTTGTATCGCTTTGAACCTGAACGCGTCGCGGTCGATTGTCACCCTGAATACCTTGCCACCAAATACACCAAAGCCACTTTCGACAACGCTTCCGTCATCAATATTCAGCATCATCACGCTCATATTGCCGCTTGCATGGGCGACAACCTATTGCCTCTAGAGCATGACAAGGTACTTGGCGTGGTATTCGATGGTTTGGGTTTTGGTGAAGATGGAACGATATGGGGCGGTGAATTTCTTCTTGCCGACTATCGTGGCTTCCAGCGCGTTGGTCATCTTTCTCCTGTTCCACTTCCCGGTGGTACACAAGCGATCATCCAGCTTGGCGAAATCTGGTTGCTTGGTTGAACCATGGGCATGTAGAGAATAAACAAAAAGATGCGTTGTATGCTCAGCTTAATCTCGACGGCAACGCATTAAAAACGCTCAAAGCGATGATCGAGAGTGGGCTGAACTCGCCAATGTCTTCTTCTGCAGGGCGCTTGTTTGACGCTGTTTCCGCAGCATTGAGCGTGTGTATTCATCAACAAAGCTATGAAGGACAAGCAGCCATTGAATTGGAAGCTCTCGCAAATAGAGACGTTACTGATGAAGAATTGACGGGTTATCCATTCGCGATTCGGTCTGGCTCTCCGACCCAGCTAGATCCGACACCAATGTGGTCTGCCTTGCTTGAAGATCTTTCCGCAGGTATGCCAGCCACTGTGATCGCCAAAAAATTTCATTTTGGTCTTGCTGAAGCCATTAAAGAGATGGTTATTCATTTGAGAAATACTTTCGATATTTCTCCAAACGTTGTGCTTAGTGGCGGCGTCTTTCAGAACAAGATGTTGCTAGAGCAAACCGTTCTAACGCTTAAACAGCAAGGCATTGAGGTTCTCATCCACCGTCAAATTCCCGCCAACGATGGGGGATTGGCCTTTGGTCAGGCATTAATAGCTGCGGCTGTGTCTCTTTCGGGAAACACGGAGAAACAAAGCTTAGGCCATAATCAATAAAGGTTTTTTGCGGGAAAGCAGTCATGGCAAAAGACAAAATGACATTGTTGTGGTTTCAGACAGGAAGTTGTGGCGGTGACACCATGGCATTGTTAAGTGCAGACCGTCCGTCATTTTCAGATCTTCTCAATGATTATCCGATTGAGCTTCTTTGGCAGCCTTCTTTGTCCATTGAGAGTGCCAATAACCTCCATGAGATGATGAATCAAATCATCGAGGGTTCTCTTAAACTCGATATTCTTTGTATCGAGGGCAGTATCATCACCGCGCCTAACGGGACGGGCATGTTTGATGTGTTTCGTCAAACCGCCAAGAAAGATTGGGTGCTTAAGCTGGCGGATAAAGCCCGATATGTTGTCGCAATGGGTACCTGCTCGGCGTTTGGTGGCGTTCATGCCGCTCCTCCCAATCCTTCTGATTGCGTTGGACTTCAAATGGATAAAGAACAGTCCGGAGGATTGCTTGCCCCCGAGTGGCGGAGCGGAGCGGGTTATCCCGTCATCAATCTTGCTGGTTGTCCTGTTCATCCCAATACCATGACAAAAACGCTGGCAATGATTGCCAGTGGCATCATCTTGCAATTAGACGATTTGAACCGTCCGAGAGAGTTCTTCAGCTCATTGGTTCACCAAGGCTGCACAAGGAACGAATACCACGAATACGACGTCGAAGAGTCCGAGTTCGGCACCAATGGTTGTATGTTCTTCAATCTTGCTGCAAAGGGCCTTTTACCCAAGCGACGTGTAATACCGACCTCTGGAACGGACGAAGTAGCAAAACGCGTGTTGGCGTTCCTTGTTTTGGCTGCACGTCACCCAGTTTTCCTGAAGACGAAAGCCTGTTTAAAACTGAAAAGCTAGGACCTATTCCTTCCAAACTTCCCGTTGGCGTCGAGCGGGCAAATTACATCGCCTACAAGAATCTTGCGAAAGCGGCAGCCCCTGAGCGCGTGAAAAAGCGCAAGATGGAGCGTGATGGTAAGAAAAACACTCAATATCGATCTTAACCGCGTCGAAGGGGATTTGGAGTTCGAGCTGGATGTCGAGAACGGCAAAGTCGTGGATGCGCGCTGTATTGGCGTGATGTACCGCGGATTTGAACAAATCATGATTGGGCGAACGCCACGCGATGCGGCAGTCATTACGCCCCGAGTGTGTGGCATCTGCGGTACCGCGCATTTGTATGCCGCGACATTAGCACTTGAACAGATCTGGAATGTGAAGGTGCCACCGAACGCCACCTATATTCGAAATCTTTGCCTTCTTACGGAAGGGATCCAGAATGATATCCGCCAGAGCTTTCTGATGTTTCTGGTCGATTTCTGTCACGACGCGTACCGCTCTCATCCTTTGTATCAGGACATCATGTCCGCCTTTGAGCCTTTCAAAGGAAGACATCATCTCGGCGCGCTGGAACAAAGTCGTGATGCCGTGGGTATCGTTGCCTTGTTTGGCGGTCAATGGCCCCATTCTTCATACATGTTGCCCGGTGGCGTAGTGGGTAAACCGACCATTCGAAAGGTCATCGAATCCCGAGACATCATTAATAAGCTGACCCGTTGGTATGAAAGCGCGGTGATTGGCGATTCGCTCGATAATTGGATGACTCTAACTTCTGCAGATGCCTATCTGGCATCCCTTGAGAGCGACGAACTTAAAGCGCAAAGTGCGCTTGGGCTATTCACCCGATTTTCGCGATCGATTAGTTTACACGAGACGGGGTTTGGCACCGGAAATATGCTGAGTTTTGGTGCCGTCGGTGAGCCTTTAAATACCGCAACGTATGCAACGAAATCGGGTGTTTATGATGCGAAAAGCGGTCAGATTCAGGCACTGGATCAATCGCTGATTGAAGAGCATGTCCGCTATTCTTGGTTTCGACAATATCAGGGAGGTCGACATCCGCATAAAGGGGAAACCATTCCAGATTACCAGAATGAATCCGATCGCTACACATGGGCGAAGGCACCAAGGTATGACGGCAAAGTGATGCAAACGGGTCCAATGGCTGAACTTGTTATCAGTGGCGATCCTCTCGTGTCGGCATTTCATCTAAATGAGGGCGCATCGACATGCTGCGCCAGTTTTCGCGTCTTCGACGTATCGGGTATAGCCTGATGCAAATGAAGCAACTTGTGGACGCATTGAGTGAAGACATCAACGGGGAGTTTTTCCTACCACCTAATCCTCAAGACGAGGTTGATGGAAAAGGGTTTGGAATGATTCAAGCTGCAAGAGGTGGATTGGGGCACTGGATCAGCATTAAAGATGGTGTGATAGACAGATATCAAATCATTACGCCAACTGCATGGAATGCCTCACCACGAGATTCAGATGGTCAACATGGACACTGGGAGCAAAGCGTTATTGGATTGCCGATAGAAGATATTGAGAATCCTCGCATGATAGGCCATGTCATCCGCTCTCATGACCCTTGCTTAGTGTGCACCGTACACATGTTACCGACCGGCAAAAAACTCCGGTTTGGGGTGTAGTCATGCAAACACTTCGAATTCTGTGCTTTGGAAATTCGCTACACAGTGATGATGGCATTGGTTCTGCCGTGGCCTTAAGGCTTAGATATGCAGGGTTGCCCGAGTCTGTGGAAGTCTTTGATGTCGGCATTACTGGATTGAATGCCATGCCGTTGTTTCAAAACTGCGAGCGGGTATTGATCGTCGACGCGGCGGACATGGCTTAACGCCAGGGATATGTTGCTTTATCGAACCCAAAGAACTTGATGAAACGAATCATGCTGACCATATGGGAGGTATCAGTTATTTGCTTCAAGCTGTACGAGCTATTGTAAAACCAATGCCTCATATCGATATTCTCGCTATTCAACCAGCATGTCAGCAAACCTTTGAGCCCCAGCTTTCGCCATTGCTTCAATCTGCATTGGACGAGGTCGAAAAAATCATCGTTGATTACGTATCTGCAAATCAACAATCACAAAATCACGCTGCAAGGCTGGCATCCTCATGACTGAGTCTTCCAGAAAACTCAGACGAGGCTTTCTTTCGCTGGAGGAAGAAAATGAAAAGCTCCGCGAAGAAATCGATGCGCTTCATGCAGCGTCAGAGGCGAGAGAGCAACAGCTTCTGGCGGTAACACATGCCATGGATGACATTCTTCTGGAAGTGGAAAATCAAAGAAATACACTCAAGAAGAAGAACAAGCAACTGCTCGAATTGAATGCCTATATTCGAAGTATCAATGACGCGATGAACAGCATCTTGATCGTCGTTGGTATTGATGGAATGGTTTCTCAGGTCAACCGCGTCTTCATGGAGGATTTGGGCTGGACGGAAGACGAGTTCTCGCACATTCATGTAGACAGTCTCTTTCCAAAAGCAATAATTTCCCACCTTCACAAAGAGACGAAACTCCAGCTCGAATCTTTCGTCGTTTCATACATTACCCAACGCAGTCACCTTGAGTTTGAGACGACGTTGTACCGTAGCAACGGTACGCTGACGGAGTCCGTCTATTTGGTTAAGGGGGAGCAGTTTTATAGTCACCAAGGAAAGCTACAAGGCATTTTATTAACGGCGACTGACATTTCAGAGCTGCGTCACCGGGAGGAGGCACTGCAACATAGCCAGCAGGCATTAGAGAATCGGAATACTGAACTTGCAGACACTCTGTATCAATTAAAGTCAGCGCAGCAGCAATTGGTGCAAGCCGAAAAGCTTGCCTCACTCGGGCAACTGGTCGCAGGCGTTGCCCACGAGATCAATAACCCCATCAGTTTTATTATCGGGAACGTCCATGCCCTGAAGCGCAACGCCGAACGGCTTGAAACCTATCTCTCTTCAGTACAAACAGACCTAAGCCAAGAACACCAAAGCTTAAAAGACGAGCTACGTATCGATGCCGTGATGAATGAGCTGGCTCCGACGATTGAAGATGTCATGGAAGCGGCCGGGCGAGTGAGTGGCATCGTGGAAGACCTCAGCTATTCGAGTGCGCAACAAGCCGAGAAGTCGCCAGTGGATCTCAGTGATGTCATCAGCCTTGCCATTAAGTGGGTTTCTGCGAATCGAGAGCTTAAAAACACGATTCATTTCAAATCGACTGCAAGTACTGTCGTTTTGGGGCACAAAGGACAATTGGTACAAGTGATCGTCAATTTACTCAACAATGCCTTGGATGCCTGCAAAATTGCTGATGAGCCTCGGGTAGATATTGATGTGGGCGAAAATGATGCTTATGGGTGGCTTACGGTAACGGACAACGGCCCGGGCTTGAATGAGGCGCAAATTGGCAAAATCTTTGATCCTTTCTTTACCACGAAGAATGTCGGCGAAGGGACCGGACTGGGTCTGGCAATCAGCTATCAGCTCGTCATGGAACACAATGGAAGCTTGGATGTGGTCAATGTGGCTAATGGCGGCGCGCGATTTACGCTTTCTCTGCCGTTGGCTAAATCAAGCTAGCAGGCTGAAAAAAGACTGGAGATGCTAGGACATACGGTGCAATCTCCAGTCAAAGCCCTACCGTGATAAGACAGGGGGATTATTCAAAACCAGGGGCGCGGTAAATCACCATGGCGGCACCTTGGCTTTGTCGATAGTTGTCATAACCTATTAATCTGACGTGATGCTCAGGGTTTTGGTTATGGCAGAGCTGTGCTTCATTCAGGATTGTGTCGACGTTGGACTCACCAAACATCGGCAGTTTCCACATGTACCAGAACGAACCGCTCGCTTCTTCTGGCTCCGAATGCTCAATCGCAGGGTTCCAGCCTTTGCTGACGATGTATTCCACCTGACGGCGAATTTGATCGGCGGTCATTCTCGGCAAATACGAAAAAGTTTCAAATTTTCGGCTGTGTCGGTCGGTGAGACGCGACGGATAGTCCATCACTTCGCTCATGGCGTTCTCCTTATCAGTTCAAATCATTCCACTGCACATTAGGGGTAATTGCCCCTAGGCATGCACAACATCGAGCTTGTCGACCGTGTCGAATTCAAACTTGATCTCTTTCCACGTTTCCATTGCGGCTTTAAGTTCAGGGCTGTGTTTCGCCGCTGCAGTAAGAATGTCTTTGCCTTCGCGCTCCAGCACTCGACCTTCATTACGCGCTTGCGTACACGCTTCTAGTGCAACACGGTTTGCTGCCGCGCCTGCTGCGTTACCCCAAGGGTGTCCCAAGGTACCGCCACCGAATTGGAATACGGCATCATCACCAAAGATGGAAACAAGAGCCGGCATGTGCCAAACGTGGATACCACCGGATGCAACAGGGAAGACGCCAGGCATAGAGCCAAAGTCTTGGTCGAAGAAAATACCGCGAGATCTGTCTTCTTTGATGACACGGTCACGCATGCAATCAATCCAACCCAAGGTTGCCTCGCGGTCACCTTCAAGCTTGCCGACAACGGTGCCCGAGTGAAGATGGTCACCACCGGATAAACGAAGGCACTTAGCAAGGACCCGGAAGTGAATGCCATGGCGCGGATTACGGTCGAGCACGGCGTGCATGGCGCGGTGAATATGCAGCAACATACCATTCTTACGACACCAGTTTGCGAGGCCGGTGTTGGCGGTGAACCCCGCAGTAAGGTAATCGTGCATGATGATCGGCATACCGAGTTCTTTCGCAAACTCTGCACGTTCGTACATTTGTTCCGGTGTTGGAGCCGTTACGTTGAGGTAGTGACCTTTGCGTTCGCCCGTTTCACGTTCTGCACGATGAATGGCTTCAGCCACATACTCAAAACGATCTCGCCAGCGCATGAAAGGTTGGGAGTTTACGTTCTCATCATCCTTCGTAAAGTCGAGTCCACCACGAAGGCCTTCATAACACGCGCGTCCATAGTTCTTCGCAGACAGCCCCAATTTGGGTTTAATGGTACAACCCAGCAGAGCACGGCCATATTTGTTGAGTTTGTCTCGTTCGACATGAATACCGTTTGGTGGGCCGCCACAGGTTTTCACGTAAGCAATCGGAAAACGCACATCTTCCAAACGCAAACCACGGATTGCTTTAAAACCAAACACATTCCCCACAAGTGAAGTCAGTACGTTAACTACCGAGCCTTCTTCAAACAAATCAATGGGGTAAGCCACAAAGGCATAGAAGGTTGTGTCGTCGCCTGGGACGTCTTCAATCGCGTAAGCGCGTCCTTTGTAGTATTCCAGATCGGTAAGCAAATCTGTCCATACAGTGGTCCACGTTCCCGTTGATGATTCTGCTGCGACAGCCGCAGCAGCTTCTTCACGAGGTACACCGGTTGAGGCTCTATTTTGAAACATGCGAGGATATCTGTGTCTGCTGGGATGTAATGTGGTTCCCAGTACGTATCTCGATACTCCTTTACACCTGCCTGATAACTTTTGGCCATAATCTTGTCCTTTTGTTTTCGAGGAATGCTTGTCGTCAGCCATCCTGTTGTTGGCTTAGAAACAGTGTTAAGGGATTCGATAAGGAAGTGAAATTGCTTCTATTTATGATGATGATAAGAAATCATTTAGTAATGGCTGTTTTTTAAGGAAATAGAAAACGGCGGCTATTTATCTTTATGAATAATATAGGAATAAAAACATTGTTGATTGTGTGGGAAAGATAATTTTATTTACTGCTATGTTTGGCTATCACTATGAATTAAAAGAGAAATACTAACTCCGCACCCCGAGTATAAGATTTGCTTATGCTTTCTCATCTTTTTCCTGATTGGTCGCCTTTGCGCTTTCCCCTTAATGTGATTCAAAAGGGCTGCGGTAAACCATTACATTTCTTCGTTCCCAAACGCTTATCGCAGCAAGCCCGCTGAATATTTCTCTTGCAGATTAGAACGTTTGCGAGAGCTTGGAATTTAAATTACAGCGATTGCAAGGAGAGAGCGTTATGGCTTTGATTAGCTTAAGGCAATTACTCGATCACGCCGCCGAACATAGCTACGGCATTCCCGCATTTAATGTTAATAACATGGAGCAAGTCCACGCCATTATGGGGGCTGCAAGTGCAACGGACAGTCCCGTCATTCTTCAGGCTTCTGCGGGTGCAAGAACCTATGCTGGTGCAGGATTTCTTCGTCACTTAATGATTGCCTCTGTAGAAGAGTGGCCAGATATCCCCGTTGTTGTTCATCAAGACCATGGTGCGTCTCCCGGTGTGTGTCTTCAATCCATCCAACAAGGATTTACGTCCGTCATGATGGATGGATCCTTACTCGAAGACATGAAAACGCCTGCAAGTTACGAATACAACTGTTCGGTAACCCGCCAAGTGGTTGAGATGTCTCATGCTGGCGGCGTATCTGTAGAAGGTGAGCTGGGCTGTTTGGGGTCATTGGAAACCGGCGAAGCGGGAGAGGAAGACGGCTCTGGCGCGGAAGGTATTCTGACTCACGATCAGCTTTTGACAGATCCTGAAGAAGCGGCTGATTTCGTACGCCGAACCGGTGTTGATGCATTAGCCATAGCAATTGGCACTAGTCATGGGGCGTATAAATTTACGCGTCCACCCACAGGTGACATTCTCGCAATCGATCGAATTAAAGCTATTCATGCCCGCATTCCAGATACTCATCTTGTCATGCATGGCTCGTCTTCTGTTCCTCAAGATTGGCTTCAGATCATTAACGAATTCGGCGGCGATATGGGCGAAACCTATGGCGTTCCGGTTTCGGAAATCGTCGAAGGGATTAAACACGGTGTGCGTAAGGTAAACATTGATACTGACTTACGTATGGCAAGTACGGGGGCTGTTCGTCGTTTCCTTGCTCAGAATCCAAGTAACTTCGACCCAAGAAAGTTTTTGACAGCCGCGACAAAAGCCATGGAAGAGCTATGCAAAGAACGCTATGAAGCGTTTGGTTGTGCAGGTCATGCGTCGAAAATAAAAGCCCTTAACCTTGAAACCATGTCTGCTCGCTATGCGCGTGGCGAATTGGATCCTTCGGTTCGTTGAGCTGAGTCCACAAACACATTATCGAAGGAGTTTGCCATGTCTATTAAGCACCCAATTGTGGCTGTGACTGGTTCATCTGGCGCGGGTACATCAACGGTTAAAAATGCAATGGAACAGATTTTCCGTCGCAGCCAGTTTAATGCAGCGGTTATCGAAGGAGACAGTTACCACAAGTACGACAGAGCAGAAATGCGAGAGCGCCTCAAAAGGGCTCATGATAAAGGTAAAAACCTGAGTCATTTTGGTCCAGAAGGGAATGACTTTGGAGAGCTAGAAAAAACCTTTGCTGCGTATGCAGAATCAGGTTCTGCGTTAAGACGCTATTACATTCATAACGAAGAAGAAGCGGCACTACATGGCGCAAAAGCGGGCACCTTTACCGATTGGCAAGCAATCCCAGAGGGTTCAGATTTGCTTTTCTATGAAGGCCTTCATGGCGGTGTGGTGACCCCTCAACATAACGTTGCTCGCTATGTGGATCTGCTAATAGGTGTTGTACCCATCGTAAACCTTGAATGGATCCAGAAAATTCATAGGGATACGAATGTTCGAGCTATAGCCGTGACGCTGTAACGGATACTATTCTTCGACGTATGCATGACTACGTTCATTTCATCACGCCACAGTTCTCGCTGACTGACATTAACTTTCAGCGCGTGCCTATGGTGGATACTTCCAACCCGTTTATCGCGAGAGATATTCCTACGTTGGATGAAAGTATGGTGGTGATCAGATTTAGAGATCCGAAGAAAACGGGCGTCGATTTTCAGTACTTGCTCAATATGATCCACGGCTCGTTTATGTCTCGTCGAAATAACATTGTTGTGCCCGGCGGGAAAATGGGATTTGCGATGGAGTTGATCATGCAACCGCTCATTGAAGAGCTGGTTTATAACGGCTCCAACCGAGTCAGTGTCGCGACTACTCACGATCGCTTCGCGAAACGTGAAATGCCAGTGTAGGGGGCGGACATGATGAGAAAAGGCACAACCTTTACGCGCTTCATTATTGAAGAGCAGCGTCGAATACCTGAATCAACAGGTGAGTTTACCTTGTTGCTCAGTTCTATCGTCACGGCCTGCAAGGAAATCTCAGATGATGTTAATCGCGGGCAGTTGATCAATGTCCTTGGCAGCGCAGACACCGAAAATGTTCAAGGAGAAACGCAGAAGAAGCTGGATATTATCTCCAATGAAATCATGATTCGAGCCATGGAGTGGTCCGGAAATTTAGCGGGAATGGCCTCCGAAGAAATGGAAACCATGTATTCCATTCCAAGTCGGTTTCCGAAAGGTAAATACCTTCTTGTCTTTGATCCACTTGATGGTTCCTCAAACACGGAAGTGAATGTCTCAATTGGCACCATCTTTTCCATTTTGCGGTGTCCAGATGGGATTACTGACCCCAAAGAAGAAGACTTTTACCAAGCGGGAACGCAGCAGGTTTGTGCAGGCTATGTCCTTTATGGACCAGCAACGAATCTGGTGCTCACAACGGGACAGGGCGTAAATGGCTTTACCCTTGATCAGGATATTGGTGAGTTCATTTTGACGCACCCTAAGCTCACCATTCCTGAGCGTACCAGCGAATTTGCTATCAATATGTCGAACCAGAGACACTGGGAACCCGCCATTAAACGCTACATTGATGAAGTGGTTGCCGGCGAAGACGGCGTCAGAGGGAGAAACTTCAACACGCGTTGGGTGGCGTCAATGGTTGCGGAAGTGCATAGGATATTGATGCGCGGAGGGATTTTCCTTTACCCACGAGATAATCGTGACAACGTAACCAAAGGTAGGCTGCGTTTGTTGTACGAAGCCAACCCAATGAGCTTCATCATCGAGCAAGCTGGTGGCTCGGCATCGACAGGGAGAGAAAGGATACTGTCAGTCCAGCCAGAACATTTACATCAGCGCATTCCTGTCGTTATAGGAGCCAAGGAGGAAGTAGAGCGGGTACATCGCTATCACATCGAAATGGACAAGGAGCTAAATGGCTCTCCGCCGCACCGACAAGCTAATTAGTTGTTCTCGTCTGTGTTGTTTTCATCCCCAAAGGAGAAGGAGCAACCCATGCTGAAACTCAATAATATTCACGCAATTTGTTTTGATCTCGACGGTACGCTGGTGGATACAGCGGATGACTTGCTCACGCCGCAGAGGAAATGATGGAAGAACTCGGGCTTCCATTTGGTGGTGTTGATGAAATCAAAAGTTGGGTGGGAGATGGTCACGAACGGTTGATCCACAGGATCATTACGCGTCACCTCGATGGTGAAGTCTCAGAGAATGTCTACAACATCGCGAACCCGATTTTTCATCGCGCGTTAAGAAGCCGTCAGTATCAGAACACACAGCTTTATCCTGACGTTGCAGCATGTCTTGAACGACTGGAAAGCATGGAGATTCCTAGGGCGTGTGTGACGAATAAGAACACAGCGCAAGCTTATGAAGTGCTCGACCATCTTGGTATTCGTCACTATTTCACGGTGGTTCTGGGACAGGATTCGGTCGCAGAGCCAAAGCCTTCTCCTGATGGCATTTTTGAGGCTGCTGAGCACATGAAGGTGGATGCCATCAATGTGTTGATGGTTGGGGACTCTGTCAACGATGTCAGAGCCGCGAGAGCAGCGGGAAGTTCAGTGGTTGCCGTCTCATACGGCTACAACTATGGCATTGATATCAGCAGTGCGAATCCGGACTCGGTGATAAATAACCTCGCGAGCATTCCCAAAATGATCGCGTAGTGGGCAATGTGATCACTTAACAAAGGAAGTAGGTGGTTAGAATGTTGATGAAAAACGGAAATCAAGAGCTCGACGCCGTATTAGGCATGCCGGTAGAACTGTGCGCACTCTATGTGGAGAACGTTGTCCGAGATACGGCGAAAACCTCCATCATGAGCCGTTTTTCGTCCCTCAAAACTGCAGCACTTAATGTTCAACACAAAGATGATCAATCGCTGGTGACGCTTGCGGATAAGGAAGCAGAACGCGTAATAACCGAAAAGCTCATCGAGAAATGGCCGAGTATCCCGGTTCTCAGCGAAGAGCTTTCACTTGAAGAACAGGAGCAGGTACTGAGCGACAACAGTGATGCGTTGTGGATATTGGATCCTTTGGACGGAACCAGCAATTTTACCGCAGGCATTCCATATTTCTGCACGTCTCTTGCGCTTATCATCAATGGCCAAGTTGTGATGGGATTGGTCTACGACCCTTGTCGTGATGAGGCGTTTTTCGCGGCAAAAGGGAGTGGGGCGTTCATTAATAACCATGCGATTGAAGAATGGCAAGAAACGGCTGAGCTTTCACAAACCATGGCGTTAATCGATTTCAAACGGCTATCGCCACCTTTAGCGTCTGGCATTGCTGCATCACCACCGTATCGCTCTCAGCGAAGTTTTGGAGCCAGTGCGCTTGATTGGTGTTGGATTGCATCAAACCGATGCCAGATTTACCTTCACGGGAGCCAGAAGCTTTGGGACTATGCCGCGGGATCGCTGATTTTGGCCGAGTCGGGAGGTGTATCTTCAACCTTCCAAGGCGAGGAGGTGCTTCATTGCAGTTTACATCCGCGAAGCGTCATTGCTGCGTCAACAGGGCGATACTTTGAGCTATGGGATAGTTGGCTGGAAGACAAAATCCCGCAAAGCGTTTGATGTTTCTCAACGGTTTTTGAACAACAAAAAAGCCAGCGATTGCTGGCTTTTCTTCTTATGTTACTGTGTGAATTAGTAGTTACCCCAATTCACTTTCACATTGTCACCAGAAGGGCGACGTTTAGCGGCAGGCTTGCGCGATTGACCTTGCTTAGGCTGCGCTGCTTGTGGATGACCTTGTTTGTTCTGGCCGTCGCGATCGTTCGTTCTTTCGCGGTTTCCTTGATTTGCACGGTTACCCTGTGGCTTGCGGCTTGGTTGCGCTGCGTCACCTTCACGGCGTGCAGGTCTGTTACCTTGAGGGCGGCGCGGTTTACCCTCTGCTGACAGACCTTCTTTTTTGCCTTCAGCGTTTGCATGACGTGGCTTGCCTCTACCAAAAGACGGTTTGTTCTTTTGTGCTGGCTTATCCTTATGGCCATTGTTTGCGTTTGCAGACGTGTGTTTCGCTTCGCCATTATTTTGCGCTGCGCCTTGTACGCGCGGCTTCTTAGGTTTCTTCGGCTTTTTAGGCTTAATAGGGCGCGTATCCAGTTTTGACTCTGGCAACGTGTTTGTTGCTTTAAAACCATCCAATTCAAGTCGAGGCAACACTTGTTGAATTAAACGTTCGATGCCGAACAGATCATCGGCTTCATCTGCACAAACCAAGGATACGGCTTTACCTGCTTCGCCAGCACGACCTGTGCGACCAATGCGGTGCACGTAGTCTTCTGAAACGTGTGGGATTTCGAAGTTCACAACTTGAGGTAGTTGAGGAATATCAATCCCACGTGCTGCAATATCCGTCGCGACCAATACGCGAACATCACCGGTTTTAAAATCAGCCAGTGCTTTTGTACGGGCACTTTGGCTCTTGTTACCGTGAATGGGCGCTGCTGTAATTCCTTCATCATTCAGGAAGTGAGAAAGCTTGTTTGCGCCATGTTTGGTGCGGGTAAATACCAACACTTGCTTCCATTCGCCATCTTTAATCAGCTTCGAAAGCATTGCTGGTTTCTTTTTCTTGTCTGCAGGGTAGATAAACTGCTCAACAGTGCGCGCAGTGGAGTTTGCAGGCGTCACTGAGATTTCGACTGGATTGTTCACCAAGCCTTTAGCCAGTGCACGAATCTCGTCTGAAAACGTTGCTGAGAACAGCAGGTTTTGGCGGTTCTTAGGCAGCAGATCCAGAATTTTCTTGATGTCACGGAAGAAGCCCATGTCCAACATGCGGTCAGCTTCGTCTAGTACCAACACTTCCAGTTGAGAGAACTTCACGGCATTTTGTTGGTACAAATCCAGCAGTCTGCCAGGCGTTGCCACCAAAATGTCAGTACCTTTGCGCAGGTTCAACATTTGTGGATTGATTTTCACGCCACCAAATACAACGCTAGAGCGCAAGCGCAGGTGACTGCTATAGCCAATCGCGTTTTCGTGGATTTGTGCTGCCAATTCACGCGTCGGTGTCAGGATCAACGCACGAACATGGTTTCCTTTCACGCGCGGACCATGGCTCAAACGCTCAAGAATAGGGAGCGTGAAGCCCGCCGTTTTACCCGTACCCGTCTGTGCTGCAGCCATTACATCTTTACCTTCAAGTACGGCAGGAATTGCCTGAGCTTGAATCGGAGATGGCGTGTCGTAGCCTTTATCTTGAATGGCACGAAGAATTGGAGCAGAGAGACCGAGTGAGGTAAAACCCATATATATACTTCTCAACAAGATGACGCTCAATGTAGAGCGTTCGCCGACAGTTCGGCGTGCTTTGGGACAAAGGGGCGCTATTCTGCGCCTTTCGTCTTGGTAGAGCAATGAATATCTGGCTTACAGACTAGAAAACCGATGGAAAATAGGGCGCAAAGTGACATTTCAACGTTTTGCTTTGGTCATATTAGTCGACGCTGAATCAGGGATAAGACGCAGCAACCAGTTACTCTTCATATAATTATCTGAACTTCATGCTAAACGAGTTCGCTTATGTCGAAACCAGAACGCACATTAATCGCTTGTCACGAGTGTGGGCTGGTATCTGCGATCCCGCCGCTTGGAAACGGCCATAAAGCATCGTGCCCGCGATGCGGTCACACATTGGCAAGACGTGTAGAAAACTGTTCTGCGAAAGTTACCGCGTTTGGCATCTCATGTTTGGTGATGCTGGCATTGAGTTGTTCCTTTCCATTTATGTCATTCAGCGCAGGTGGTATTAGCCACCAAATTTCATTGATTGATGCCTTACAGGTATTTCGCCACTTTGATAACAATGCGCTTGCAGCACTCTTGCTTTCTACCGTCATTTTCCTGCCGGCACTTTATATCGTTGTCGTGATGTACTTGTTCGCATTAACTGAGAAAAAGGTGGAAGGGAAAGCCACTTTAACACCTGATCACGTGGCCAAACGTCTGTGTCGCTTAGTCTTTCGGGTGGAAATATGGTTGCTGGTCGATATTTTTCTCATTGGTGTCATTGTTAGCTTGGTAAAAATCGCGGCGTTGGCAGACGTAGAGTTAGGAAGTGCATTCTGGAGTTATGCCGCTTACAGCGCGCTCGTGGTGCTCTTTTCACGCGCCATCGACAAAGAATGGCTTTGGGAAAATCTGTTACCTCATTGTTCAACGGGCGATGTAAAAACAGGGGATACGCACCTTTCTAGCAATCACACCGCTTGCAGCTTGTGCCATCAAATAAATCCTCATTCGAAGGGAAAACTGCCAACGTATTGCTGCCGTTGCGACAGTAAACTGCATCATTATGAGCCGCGCACAAACGATAGCTGGGCGTGGTCTTTTCTCTTCAGTGCAATCATCTTTTATATACCGGCCAATCTCTATCCAATGATGTACACAGTTAGCCTCGGAAGCACCGAACGTTCCACCATCATGGACGGCGTTATCCTGCTTTGGCAGTTAGGATCGTATCCCGTCGCGTCGATCATCTTTATCGCGAGCGTGTTTGTCCCGATGACAAAGATGTTCATCATGATTTGGTTATTACGATCATCAAAAGCGACGACATATGAGAGTGATAGTAATGCCATGAAAAAGCTCAAATACTACCGATTCACAGAGTTGGTAGGGCGCTGGTCTATGATCGATGTGTTTGTTGTCGCGCTGCTTTCTGCATTAGTGAATTTGAAAGGGTTGATGACAATCAGTCCAGGTCCAGCGGCACTTTATTTTGCGTTAGTGGTGTTCTTCACCATGTGTGCTGCGTTGATTTTCGACCCTCGAACATTTTGGGGACCTTACGTGCCAAATAAGCAAAATGAAACATCTGCATTAACTGTTCAAGCAGCATGAGTGATGACTAATGAATGAACAAGAGGATGTCACAGCGACAGTTAAAAAAGGGCGGTCATTCTCCGCCGTGTGGATATTGCCGATCGTTTCTTTGGCAATTGGGCTTTGGATGCTTTACCAATATCAAACCAGTCAAGGCACCTTGATTACGCTGTATGTTCAAACGGCTGAGGGCATAGAAGCAGGAAAAACCGAGATTCGCGCCCTGAGCGTAAAAGTTGGCGTGGTGACAGAAGTATCACTCAATAAGGATTACTCGGCCATTGTCTTAAAGCTAGGATGGATAAAGACGCCGACCGAATGTTACTTGAAGACTCGACCTTTTGGGTGGTGAAACCACGAATAGGAAAAGAGGGCGTGTCAGGCTTACAAACCCTGCTTTCGGGAGCGTATATCGCGCTGCGCCCCGGGCAATCCGACAAAAAGGAAGACGCGTTTACGGTGCTCGAGGTGCCACCCGTCGCACCGCCTGATGCAAAAGGCTTAAGAGTCGTGCTCAACGCGCAAAAAGCCGGAAAGCTCTCTGTCGGTGACCCTGTGTTGTTCGATGGATTCACAGTAGGGCGCGTGGAAAATGTGGACTTTGATATCGAAAAGCAAAAGGCAGCTTATCAGCTTTTTATCTTTCAACCCTATGACTCACTCATTCGTAGCGAAACCCGCTTTTGGCTGACGTCAGGCTTGAACATTAAGCTCAATGCGCAAGGATTTGACGTGGAAGTGGCGTCATTAGAGTCCTTGATTAGCGGAGGCGTTACCTTTGCAGTGCCAAAAGGACAGCCATCGGGATACCCAATTTCAGAACAGATGACGAGCTTCCGATTGTTTGACGATATCAAGCAAGTGCAAGAGCAGATGTACGATAACTATCTGGAATATGCGTTGCTCTTTTCCGAATCCGTACGAGGACTAAATCCCGGCGCACCGGTTGAGTATCGGGGCATTCGCATCGGTACCGTAGAGAAAGTACCGCTTCATTTAAATGATAAAAAACATGGGTTTGCATCTAAACAAATCCCAGTGCTTATTCACATTGAAATCGAACGAATCCTTGAACCAACACTGACGATCACAGCCAATGAACTCATCGATGACTTTGATAACGAGTTCAAAAGCGGATTGCGAGCCACGCTAAAAACAGGGAACTTGCTGACAGGGGCACTGTATATCGACACCGATTTCTATGAAGATGAAGTCGATAAAGACTACCTAAAAAACTACCGTGGCTATCGTAACTTTCCGACCGTTTCTGGTGATTTTACGCAATTTCAACGCCAAATCGGTAGCATTCTCAATAAGTTGAACAATCTTCCCGTCGAGAAAGTGTTGACCTCTTTAGATGATACTTTGATTGTCACACAAGAGACGATAGGCAGCGTAAACAATGCGGCTAAGGAGCTGGATTCACTTCTTAAGCGTCTCGATACGCTGGCGAAAAAAGACGAAACACAGAAGTTACCGAAGGAAATTCGTGAAACGCTGCAGCAACTGCAAATCACGTTGAAAGGGTTTAGCCCTGATTCTGCGTCTTATCAACAGCTTCAAGAAACGATGAAAAGCTTCAATGATGCCATGGATGAGTTTGGTCCGCTGATGCAAAAACTTAATCAAAAGCCTGATTCGTTAATCTTTGGAGAGAGTCCTGAAGGGGATCCTATGCCTGTAAAAGGAAGAAAACAGTGAAAAAAATACTGATATTCAGCCTGGCAATTTTCTCTCTCGTTGGTTGCAGCAGTACGCCAACACCAAAGACAACAACATATTTGTTGCCAATTGTCGATGTCAGCAAACGAGTCTATAAAAAAGGAGAGCCCATATTGGTCGTGCAGCCAGTCAAGGTTGCTGATTATCTCTCTAACAATGGCCTTGCTTACAGGACAGCAAAGAACGAAGTCGTCATCGCGCAATATAATTTATGGGGTGAAGATGTCTCCGAACAAATCTCCGAACGGTTGACTGCAGAGTTAAAAAGAACAAACGCAGCGATATGGCCAACAGAGCCAAGCGCAGCACTTAATGCGCTAGACTCAAAGACGTTACAAGTTAACGTTGTGCAATTTGATGGGGATTACCAAGGAAACGCCACGATTGCAGGCGAATGGACCTTGATGAATGCCAACGGTGACATTGTGATGTCAAAAGGATTCGAGATTAAAGAGCCATTAGCAACAGAGGGATATCCCGCACTGGTGGATGCGTTGAGCGCTACCTTGAACAAACTGGCAAAAGATATCGCGAGCACAATGCAGGACAATTAAAAGTACCGGCCTTAGGTAAGAGGTAATCAAGCGAATACGGCGCACCGAGAAATCTCCGCGCTAACTGCGTTTAGATTTAGCGATATCACAATCCAAACCCGTCAGAATCCGATCTCCACAAACAGCACTTGTCCAAATCCAGATAATTCATCAGAGAATGAAGAAGCTGACAGTAAACCATGTTTAGTGGCAGCTTATTAATAAGCTGGTAATTATCTATTTTATGGTAAATAGATAATTACGTTTAATAGACTGAAATTGTTGAAGAAAGAGGGTCATTACAGACAGTGGAGAACCAGATTTCGCGTAGCTGCATATCTCATTTAACATAAGATAGATAATGCGAACAGTATGTGTAGACGCAAAGTTGCTGCTGCTCTGTTGTCACTGACTGAGCGTCAGGTTCAACGGCTAATGAATCAGTTTCGCCAGTCCGGTATCGAAGGACTGGTCTCAATTCGCGAGAACTTGGTTATAAATCGCCACACAGTCATCAATAGACGTAAAACCGTACGCTGCCAACGTGAAGGATTCCCCTCTACGCGCACTCTATTGCCGTTACAGCGGATTGTTAGCTTAGTGGTGAATGAACCTCTAAAATCTTTTGATTTACGCTAGGTGGGAGTTTTTTGCCTGTTTCTATATCAACGCGCTCTATGACATGAGTGCCCACAAAAGGAAGCCCCCCATCAGGATGATCTTGCTGCATGAAAAGTTGAACGATAAAAAAACACGCGAGAACCTGTCAATGAAGGCTACGCGCTGGTTCTGGTTCTGAGGATGATTCTAGGTTAGGCGTTCGGCTTGTGCCTCGTTGCGCGCTACGCACTTGCTTCTATGCCTTGCAGGTATAAAAAAACCCAGCCGAAATAAGCTGGGTTTTGGGAGCCGTCCTTGGCATTACTCTGTAGTCAAATACAATGTAACGCTAAATATGAGTTTCAAATAGCCCCACTTATCGTTATTGCACAAACTGATAACAATAGTTCGCATTATCGCCATTATGTTACGGGTGCCTTTGCCGCGTCCGATGATCCTCGCAAGCTCGCCCACATAGCTGCTATCGGCATCGGCCAGCGCTTTGCAACCTTGCCAACCGCAATCCCTCAACATAACGCCAGACCAGATAATGCGCACTAATATACTAATTAACTCAATATATTCAGATGGTTAATTCTAAATCCTAAACCTTACAAAAATGTAAAGTGACTCGCAAAATAAACCGTTGTAGATTTGCACTGTCTCTACTTTGAGACTCTTTCATTAACGAGGTTATTTATGAAAACGTATTTTTGTGCTGCTGCTTTAATCTTTGGAACAACCCTCTCTGCTGGCGCATTTGCTAACAATGTTGTCTCTCCAGCTATGGGCGGTTTCTCTGGTCCAGTCAATGCGATTGGTACAGTCAAAGCTGTTTTAGATGCAGGTATGTTCAGTGACGACCAACCTGTATCACTCACTGGTTATATTACCCAATCTCGCGGTGGTGAAACCTATACCTTTCAAGATGCTACTGGCGTGATTGATGTCGAGATTGACCATGACAAATGGTTTGGTCAGCAAGTAACGCCAAAAACCAAAGTCGCTATCCTGGGTGAAATCGACAAAGAGTTTAACTACACAACGATTGATGTGGATAGCATTCGAATCGTTCAGTAATTCATACAAAAAAGCCCACGTTCTGTGGGCTTCGATTTTAACGTTATAAAGAAAAACTCATGGGGAGAATTTACTCAGTAGAAGGCGAAGTACGAGAACTCCAAAAGACGATACATGAACAAGCAAAAATAATTGAACAATTAACGAAACAGCAACAAGTATTATATTGAGACCAAAAGTCGCTATTAGAGCATGCGGCTTTTTTAGCCCCAGCCCACTACCAAACGAGGAACAATGCCCAAACAACCCGGCGATATCGACGACAAAAGCCTTGTCGAGTATGCAGTTATCACCGTCATTCTTCCCAATAAGTACTTACCTAAGAAGTTGCAATTGCGCGAATATGGCGTTCCTGAGAGTACTCTGAGAGACATCGGTGTTACGACCATATGTAATTTGACCGAAAAAGGCTGTTACATTGAATCGATGACTCTTGCTAGGGAATTTTTAGAATATGCGCGTCGCACATTTCGACGGCGTGGCAATATCTATATTCATAATATTCGAATAGATGTCCGAAGCTCTAAGCATCAAGGAACAAGGGACAAGGTTCGCCGTGACTCGGAAGCCATTCGCAACGTATTGGCAAATGAAAAGGACAAAAAGCAGCCTAGCAGGACTGTATGAGACGGCGTAAAAACGCTTCTAAGTAGACTACACGCCGCTTCTGGCTCTGAGGGTACTAAGCAAGGAGCTCGGCATGTGCCTTGCTGCGCGCTTGCTTCTATGCCTAAAAGGCATGAAAAAAGGGACGTGTTAACGTCCCTTTCTCTTTATTTGCGAAGCTTTCCATCATTGTTTCGGTCCCGTGGTTGTTCTCCACCGCCGGGTTTAGGTACGTTGACGTTAGGGTTAATCGGTCTTCTATCTGCCATTGTATATTTAATCTGTATGACAAGTATTGCTGCAGATGCAGCAGCCATTTGATTTTGAGTCTGTTTTCTTTGCTTCATTTACCGCATCACGGTAATTCGTGAATAAGCCAAGGTAGTGACGATTATGTAATTGAGGGAGATGAGAGCATGTGCCAGTATGAACTTCATGATCACCGTTTGATTGTGCGTTTTTGTTTACCTAGCAATGCGTAGTCATTTTTCACCTTCAAATTAATACAACTGACCACAAAGCTTTTTAGCTTTGTCTTAAAATACAAACCACAGATTGACTACTTTTTTGTGCGTCATTTTTTAAATGTGAAGATTAATCATACAAATTAAAGATATAAAAAACCAGTCATAAAGGCTGGGTTTGTCATTTTTAACGTACTGGTATGTTATCAAATCAGTATCAACGTTATTGTATGACGATTTGAATGCATTTGTTTTTATTAGTAAGTGATATGCTGATGTTCCAAGATAATTTTTCATACTGCTGTTTTAAAATTCGAGTAGCTTCATTTGCTATGCTTGGCGTATATTCCTCACCGCAGCAAAAGCTAAAATCAACAAACCCATTAGATGTTAGGTTGTTAGTGATCATCTCATTGATTACGTTAACTAGCTTATCAATATTACGTTCATCTATCAATCTAGCCACCTCTTGAATGCCTTTATGCACATTAGTAAAAAAAGCGGGTAATGTAATTGATTGCATTAATGTCATTATGGAAAGAAGATCACGCAAGACGATAACAATAGTTCGCATTCATCGATAAGCGGAAAGGCATCTTTCGGTGTCCAGTGCCAGAACTTAACAAGCTTGATACGCCCCAAGTTTATTCCCCAAACGTTAGTGGCAATCAAACGCCCCGCTTTTACTGCAGGCAGCAAGCGTAACCAGATAGCTCCTGATGTTGGGGCACCGTGATGAATAAAGATACTCATAGTTTGAACACCTGAAGCGCAAAACGGGTTAACAAGGCTTGAATGATTATTTTATTCGATTTAAATCAATAATTTAAAAGTGTAATTAACTGAAGGTATAACCTAAAGACATAAAAAACCCAGCCGTAAAGGCTGGGACAAAACAAAGTTTTGATTAGTCATATGAATGAAGAGTCCTCTAAAACCCTTCATTCACATTATTTACAAAAACATCAAGTGCTGTCTATATATATGGCGTTCACATAAGATAAACTTAGATATTGCTTCCAAGTATGCCAACAAATGGCCAGTAATTTAGTCAATAGAGTTCACATTTACGAGTGCCTTTGCCGCGTTCGATGATTCTCGCAAGCTTACTCAAATAGGCCGCTATAGGCATCGGCTAATGCTTCGCTAGTGTGCCAGGTGCGATCCTTCTGATCAGTTAACGCGAACTTAGGTTTGACATTAATGGAAGTTAGTTCAACATATTCAGATGGTTAATCCTTAATTGTAACCTTACAGAAACGAAAAGTGACTCGTAAAACAATCCGTTGTAGATTTGCGCTGTCTCGAAATTGAAACTTTTCATCAACGAGGCTATTTAGAAAACGTATTTTTGTGCTTCTGCTTTAGCTCTCGGAACAACGCTCTCTGCTGGTGTATTTGCTAAAAATGTTGTCCCTCCAGCTATGGGCGGATTTTCAGGTCCAGTCAATGTTATTGGGACGGTCAGGTATGTTCAGCGATGATCAACCTGTATCAATTACGGGTTATATTACCCTATCTCTTGGTGGTGAAATCTATATTTTTCAAGATGTTACTGGCGTGATTCATGTGGAGATTGACCAAGATGCAAATAACGCCCAAAACCAAAGTCGCTATCCTAGGCGGAATTGACAAAGAGTTTAACTACACAACGATTGATGTAGATAGCATTCGAGTGGTTAAGTGATATGACAAATAAGCTTATACTGTTTAGGACTGTTTGGTATGAATCAAAACACAGGCAATTTGCCGCCTTTGTCTTCTTTCAGACGAGCCGATTAACGTTATCTAATATCAGAAAATCATTAAGGTCTGGGAGTGCTAACACCTTATGTTAAACAAACTTGTTGGGCCGACCTCTTCTTTAACTCAAAGAAAAGAGTAAGACGTTTGTAATTCGCCCTTCCCTCCTAAACTCGACGTCCTGCAGCTGCTTAGCTAACGCAAAGGCATGAGCATGCATAACGACATTACCGCTTTAATGCCTGACAGGCAAAAAAAACCAGCTAAGGAGGCTTAGCTGGGCAAGGAATCATCATCGACAGGAGATGATAGTGCAGAGGAACTTATTAGTATGCTTATTAGAAATAAATGTAATACAACGCATGAACAGAAGCACTACCTTGAATGGATGATTGCACAATGTAATGACAATAGTTCGTATTGTCGCCATTATATTACAGGTTCCTTTGTCTCATCCGATGATGCTCACAAGCCGCCCACATAGGTACTACCGGCATCTGCTAGCAATTTTCTACTGTAGCAGCCACAATCTCTCAATATAGATAAAGCGAACTTTTAAGGTGAAGGGAAAGTTGTAATGTCACTTTTTTGCAAAGTTTAGGTGTCTCCCTTAGCTAGTTTTTTACACGAATAATCGTTAAAGGATAAGAAATATGTTGGTAACTATGAATGACAAAGAGCTGATCTATAACAACTCTAGCCAAGCTAAAGGCAGTGTTAATACTAGTCGTTAATCGATCTGTTTGACACAAATCCGAGTTATCTTCCACCTTTTGCGGAAGTTCATCGATACTTATTGTGATGAGGCTGTGATTATCTTGCGGCATCCCTTTTAGCTTTTATAACACCACTTTGATACTAAACGTGTAGCATGCATTCGTTGCGCGCCTTTAGGTAGTAGGTATATGTTTTTATACATGCCTTACAGGCATAAAAAAACCCAGCTAAGGGACTATTAGCTGGGAAAAGAGTTATCAACAGAGAACTATTATTGTTATAGAGGAACTTATTTGCAGAGCTAGCCGGGATTTAATGTAATACACTACATTAACATAATCACTATTTTATGCATTTTACTGCGCGAAGTGATAACAATATTTCACATTGTCATCATTATTTTATAGGCACTCAAAAGCAGGCTCTCCACGCGCTGCACAATTGCTTCCATCAGGTATAAAAAACCAGGCAAAATAAGCTGGGTTTCTAGGGGGCCATCCTTGGCTTTACTCTGTAGTCAAACACAATGCAATGCTTGATATGAATTTTAAATAGCCCACAGTTATCGTTATTGCATAAACTGATAGCAATAGTTCGCATAATGGCTATCATGCTGCGAGAGTGTTTACCGAGTCCGATGAATTTACATTTTTCATGAATCAACGTCGAAGATTTGAAGCTTCAACTTGTGGTACTTGGCCCATGTACTAAGTTTTGATTAACAGGATAGCGACATCAGTAAGTTGTGTGTTTTTAATGAGTTATGAAACGCATGGGCAATCTGATATGCTGCGCACAATAACTACATTACTGTCTCTGTTACCTCCCATTAGGACGCAAATGCGTCCTTTTTTTTGTATGAAATTTTAGGTGTTTAATCATCAGTTCCTACGTTTATCGGTGTGATAGATTAAACCTCTATCTTTTGGTTAGTTTGAACATGACGACCAAATAGTTATAGTGCATTAGGTTGTTTTTATTAGAGTAGCTGACTGCCTTTGTTCGCGAGGAATTGATTGTTTGTACCAAAAGAAAAGTCGCTGAAATCTTCTATATCAAATGCTGGATGAGCAACTATGACGTACCTGTCGGGACCGTTCACTTCAAGAGCATCAAATGGATAGCAGGTGACAAGCGTTAACCGATTATCCCCAAGGTCTTCAATCCAATAAGTGTCAGATTCATCCACCACATGCACTGACGACACTTCATAAACCACTTGCGTCCCTACTTTCGTTTCCAGCTTTATTTGGTCGCCCACAGTGACGTTGCTCAGTGTTGAAAAGTGCGTGTCATTATGTCCGTAAATTACGACGTTCCCTCTTCTTCCAGGTTGTGCCGTATTCATTTGTAGTACCGGCCCGAACGCTAGATTTCTGGCATTCGCGCCCGACAACACAAGCTGTTCAGGCAGGTTACCCCATTTCAATTTGGCAATGGGGTATGTGTCGGCCCAAGGCCATGGTTTTTCGTTTACTCTGCTGTTTTGCTGCTTATCCCATGCATGGCTGATGAGATATTGAGCGAGTTGCGCTTTCGCTTTGATAAAGATTCCGTGTGACATGGTGATAGTTCCTAAAACCAATAACGCTGCGCAGCCTAGTTTCATCACGTTTTTCACTGGGCTACTCCTTCTTGGATGCATTTATTCTTAGCACTGTCACTTGTTTTGCTGAAAACCTTGAACCCTATAACGCTAAGCATCAGGAGAATTGCACCGAGAATTATTGAGCGATCACTCCCCAAACCACTTTGAATCATCATTCCACTTCCTTTGGGCGGCATAGGTTTAATCTCATGTGACTGAGGTGCTATATCTCGCGGTCTGTTTGGTGTCTTATCAATGGCCACTAAGCTAGTATGTTGAGTAACGATATGGTGTGCCAATCCAAGGTCAGTGATTTTTTGTACTTTCACCGCGGTATCTAAGTTGGGGTTCAAAGCAATACTCTCAATTTGCTTCCGAGCCCACAGCACGTCGAGCCCTGTCCCTTTGCTCGGTTGTACTGAAGAAAGGTCAACCACTTGCGTCCATGTCTGCCCGCCCAGTTTTCCGTTAATCACCAGCGCGTTCTTGCCATCAGCAACTTTGAAAACCTGAACAAGTGGCTGCTCGGAATACAAGTCAGGGATGGGTGAAGGCCATGCATCAACGTTAGAACCGTCTTGCCAATTCATTACGATATCTTGCATCGCAGGGCGAGAAAGCTTCTGAAACAAGAGCTCCAGCTGTTTGCTGACTTGGCGTAGATTTCCAATGTGGGTAAATGTCCCTTTTCCTGTAATAGCAGCTCTTTGCATAAAGCCACTATTCGGCGCAGAACCAATACCTACAGTGAACAAACGTCGTGAGCCTAATCCATTAGAAATCGCCGCATAGAGTTCGGCCTCATTCGCTATCGCGCCATCAGTGATGAATATGATCTGATTAAGCGCACTTTCCATGGTCGGAATGTCGAAGGCCACATCAACCGCATTCAACATTTCAGTGCCACCATCAGCCTGAAGTTGTCTAACCAATTGCGTGGCTTTGGCGATGTTCGATAACGATGCAGGCAAAGGTTGAGGCGAAAGTCGAAACGCCTGATCATTAAAGTAAACGATGTTGAAATGGTCACTGGCACTGAGTCGGTTTAAACCATAAATAACGGCTTCTTTCGCTTGCTCCATCGCCTCACCGTACATTGAGCCGGATACATCAATGACAAACGTTGTGTTCTTGTTCAGCACACTGGAAGACAATTCAGTTGGCGGCACTACCATCAAAAGCCCGAATTGTTCGGCATTCTTTTCTTCTACAAACATGGCGGCAGTCGGTGCTGAGTCGCTAACTGGCGACCACGTCAGTTCGAAATCCCTGTTCGCGATATCAACTTCGCTAAGTGTCACACCAAAACGCGTTGGAGAGATTTCAGTGATGTTCAAGGACGCAGAGTCGCTATCAATATTTTCAATAGGCAATCCCATGTTTATGTCTATCGACAGGTCGAACGAAATCGGATCTTCTAACAACGGGGCTCGCTGATTTGGCGTAATTTCATTAGCATCAGGTACACGAGTGTTCGCTACTGCCCAACCGTTTTGTAACTTGAGCAGCGGCGCGTTGCTCTCTGAAATAAGAGGTGCCGCTCCTCGAGATGGTATATAGCGATGAGTGAAAGTAGTTGGGAAACGCAGACTGAACTCACCATCTTCATAGGTGACGAGTTCTTGGTATTCGATCGTGACTTCGATAGTTTCTCTCGGACCAACGTTTGCAACTGCGGTCGAAAACAAGTTAGAGCGATGTTGCTCTACAAGTGAGGCACGCATTCCTTCACGCGCCGCTTGATTAAAACTCTCTCGAGCTTTCTTCTTAGGCTGGATCTCGCCTTCGATAACACGCTCACCAACACGGATAAATAGCCTGTCTACTGCCGCTTCTTGTGGTAAAGGAAACACATACCTGGCATTTACCCATTCTTCAGTTGGATTGGTGAAGGTTTGTGTCACTTCAGCACGATTAACGATGCCATTAATGACCATGTTTGTTTCAGTCGAAAGTTGTGGAGCCTCCGTCCACACGCTTTCTGGCTCATCAGTAGATTGTATGAATAGCCCCTTTTCTTGCTCAGTAGCCTGAACCGAACCGCACATGATAAAAGCCATCACAATGGCGAGGCTCCAATCAGCCAGAGAGCCAATTATCCGAACACGTAACACTTTGAATGAGTACATTTGCCAACCCTGCTTCTCACTAGATTTCGCAAATTAAACCAAATCAATCTGTCTAGTTCGGGGATTAACTGTGATGGATAAAGGCAAAATGTGGCGACAAAAAGACAGGCTAACGCTTAATAGTTATAGTGCATTAAGGTGAAAAGAATAGATTCAAAGAAAAGTATTACCCACCAGTACCTTATGCGAATTAGTGAGTACAATGTCATTTTTGTTTTTTATTTTCCCGAGTTTTTTCTAACACAAGTGCATATACAATCATAAAAATGAATATTTCAATTATTCACTGTTCGTTCAGCAGCTTAGATACCACCAGCTCTGTGTAACCGGTCGATGCGTCGAAATTTCTTGAGAAAGACATTCTAGGGAAAGAAAACAAACACACCTCTGCGGTATGGCTGACAATACTGCCTTCCATAAGATGGCCACCCCAAACTCGTCCTTCTGAATCGGAGACACTGATATGCAAATGAACATGGTTGGGCGTCAGAGTTCCATTTAACGATAAGATTTCGAGTGGTTCGTCGAACACCTTCTCTGATGAACCATCAGCTAAACGGATGACGAGTTTGGACAGACAACCCACAAGTGATGCAACACAACCTGCAGAGATTTGATTGTTCTGAACAGCAGAAAGGATGGATAGTTTAAGATCGGCCCCTCGCGTTAAGCGAAAGGCCAAAGGCGTCACTAGCGTCATTTGAAGGACTTGTGTGGAAATACATTCTTGATGCGCTGCTGCACCTTGTGATCAATGCTTTTCGACAAGACTAACTTGGCGGGATTGAAGCGATTTCGGTAAACCTTAATCGTGCCAGTAAACGGCGTACGCTTACTTATTTCTGCACAATCGTTGAGAAACCCGTGCGGAATCTTCCCTTTCTTCTTAACGATTTCACCATCTTTAAACTGAATGAGAACGATTGGACGATCGATGGCGATATAGACAAATAGCGCGATAAAGCTGGCTGCAAGAAAGTACTCCATACCCTCACCTTACAAATCTAACAAGCTACTCAGATCTTTTTTCAGTGCATCTACTTTCTTATTGGCGTTTTTGGATTTGTTCGCCTCAGAAAGCAGGTATTCGATGGTATCAGAAAGCGTCGCATCGAGCTCTTGGGCTTTCGTTGACAGTTTTTCCCATACACGGAAGTCGAGGTCTATCGATTTCTTGCGCGTGTGCTCTTGTTCGGCATTGAAGTGACGTTTACGCTTCGCTCTAATTGCCTGCTTAAGTTTTACATCAAGTGCCGGTGACATATGCGCTTGAATCCACTCAATCACTTTGGTTGGCTCATGCTCTAGAGCAAGAAGTGCTTTCACCGAAGCATCAATCTCACTGGTATCAACATATCGAGTGACGTTGGCTCCCTCTTTATGCTTCTTGACCAAGTAAGTCCATTTCCAACCCGCTTCCAAGTTTTCAAGTTGTTGATATTTCATAATAACTCGATTGTTATTGTTGAGAGCAAAATTAATAGTGAAATACAGTTACAGCGTAACAGTAGATGATATTTTAATCAAACCGCTTTGAGAGAATATTGCGATCATTGATCGGTTTACCCGTGTATTTTTGTTCTGCCTGAGGATGCTCTTTCGTCAATCGGTTTCCCGATTTCTTACAGGTGCTTATCTTCGCTATTTTGCAGCCTCGGATTCCTTTATACTTCGCGTAATGACGATTAAATTAAAGTTGAATCACAAACGTATGCAAGAAGTATCCTGGCAGTCCGTTGTTCCTCAGTTTTCCCACGTTGAGCAGCACATTGAAAATTTCGCATCGCTCAACCCTGCTTCTCCGTGCACTTTACAGCCACGACTGAGAAATAGCGTTCAGCGATTGGTTCACGAGCAACACTTCCCTCGTTTGCTACTCGTTACAGCGCCAGATGTTGCAGACTACTTTTCTATTCTCAAATCTATCGTTGATAACAACGTATCTGATTCCGGTATGCCCGTGGTTGTGGCGGAACTTGTTGATGAAACTCAACTCTTTGGCACAGTTTATCCCAACACTGATGATGTGACAACGTCACGCAAAGTTGAAGGGTTGATTCACAAAGCAAATGGCGGCGTGCTTCTACTCTCTCTGACGTCAATCGTCAGTTATCCTAATATGTGGAGCCGTTTGAAGTCTGTACTTTCGACGAACTCTCTCCCATGGAAAAGCGCAAAGCCGGATGTGTATTGTGAGTTACCTGAACCTGAGCAGCTTTCCGTTCGCGTCGTGATAGTCGGCGATCGCTCTCTGATGGCAGATTTTGAATCTGGCGAGCCTGAACTTCACAAACTCGCAATCTATACCGAATACGAGCAAGACCTCTATCTCACCGAAGATACAATTGAAGATTACCTGTCTGTCTTGAAAGGATTCCAAGAGAGTTATGGCCTGAAGCCACTGACATCAGCCGCAGCCAAACGCTTCATGCAAGCTGGCGCACGATACTGCGAAGATCAGTCTCGTATGCCTCTCTGCCCATTGTGGATTCAGAATCTACTCCGTGAAGCAGACTTCCACGCTAAAGGTGCTGAAATCACTCAGGATGATGTTCAAGAAGCGATTGAAGCGAAATATTACCGTGAGTCTTACCTGCCTCTACGCGCCGTTGATGACATCCACAAAGGGCAAGTGTTTATCGACACCCGTGGCGAACATATTGGCCAGGTTAACGGCCTTACAGTGATTGAAATGCCCGGACACCCAATGGCGTATGGTGAGCCTGCGCGTATTTCCTGTGTAGTGCATTTCGGTGATGGCGATATTTCTGACGTAGAACGTAAAGCGGAACTTGCAGGCAACATTCACGCGAAAGGAATGATGATCATGCAAGCCTTTGTTAGTGCAGCATTGGATTTGGATGAGCCGCTTCCTTACTCTGCATCAATTGTGTTCGAGCAATCATACTGTGAGGTAGATGGAGACAGCGCATCTCTAGCTGAGCTGTGTGCCTTTGTCAGTGCCCTATCTCAGACACCGATCAACCAAAGTGTTGCAATTACTGGCGCCGTAGACCAATTCGGTCGCGTGCAAGCCGTAGGCGGTATTAACGAGAAAATCGAAGGCTTCTATCATATCTGTGAGCATCGCGGTCTGACAGGTGAACAAGGCGTTATTCTGCCTAAGACTAATCTTGATGCGTTGTGCCTCACTAGAGATGTCGCTGATGCTATTCGTGAAGGACAATTCCATATTTGGGCAGTGGAGAACGTTGAAGAAGCATTCCCACTTATCACCGGGTTACCATTTAGCGGTGACGAAAACAGCGAAACGGAAACACTTCTCGATAAAATAGCTAACAGAATTGACGTTTTCCATCATGGTGAGCAACGTCACACATCATTAATAAATAAGCTGAAAAACTGGTTAAACCACCACTGATCCGAGTTGTTTGGCGTACACGTGTACGCTAATCTGCCCCTATCTTTTCGCAGGAGCAGTATAATGCTAATGAAACGCAACTCATACGACAGAGACGACCTTTTAGCTTCAAGCCAGGGAGAGCTTTTTGGACCAGGTCGTCCTCAACTTCCAGCCCCTAACATGCTGATGATGGATCGCATTTCAAACATCACAGATGAAGGTGGTGATTTTGATAAAGGTTTTATCATCGCTGAGTTGGACATCACTCCTGATCTGTGGTTCTTTGATTGCCACTTCCCGGGCGATCCAGTAATGCCAGGCTGTTTGGGTCTGGATGCTATGTGGCAGCTCGTTGGTTTCTTCCTTGGTTGGATGGGCGGCGAAGGTAAAGGCCGTGCGCTTGGTGTTGGTGAAGTGAAATTCACTGGTCAAATCCTGCCAACAGCAAAGAAAGTAACTTATGAAATCCAGATGAAACGCGTGATTAACCGTAAGCTGGTGATGGGTCTTGCTGATGGTCGTGTACTGGTAGATGGTAAAGAAATCTACGTCGCTAAAGACCTGAAAGTCGGTCTGTTCCAAGATACCTCTTCTTTCTAAAGAATGCCTGATTGAAAAAAACCGCCTAATGGGCGGTTTTTTATTGCCTTCTTTTCTGAGGACCATCTTTCTACCTTTCAAAAAGTCCAACGAAAATAATTTCAACAATTTCGCATAGTTATAAACCATTCCTAAATAAGCAATGTATCCATTGGCATATAGTTATAGTGCACTATGAGGTGAAGTAAAAGCCCCTTATCGGGGCTTAAAAGTGTGGAAAGATGGGTCTCATTTCATGGATGTGGCTTTAGTATCTCTGCCGTCGCGCCAACCACCTAGCCATTGGCTTCGCGCGTCCGTGGCTTGATAGGGACATGTTTCAGAGGATCGACCGCTCATACCAGCTTGATAGCCTTTCGCTTGTGCTCGCTCTAAACGATCTCGCTTCTGTCTCTTCATATTTCCGCCCTCTTATCCTTGGATGGATGAATCTTTTACAGTGCAGTTTCATTCAAGTTGATCTTTTATGAACCGCACCTATTAAGAGTCAAACATGGTCGATAATTAATCAAGCGCGAATTGGCTCACCCGCTAAAAATTTGTGAAGATGAGCCAAAAATGAGTCTTACTTTTTACGACGCCACAAACCGCCCAACACCAGCAAACCTAAGCCCGCTAGGCCGAAGCTTGCGCCACTGCGCTGTACTGGTTCGTTGATTTCGGAGCGAGGAGTAATATCACCACTGTTGTTCCGTGTTAATTTCACTGCCACCAGCTGCTCATTCTCTCTACACAAAGAATTTTGTGCCGTAGAGCTGTAGCCAGATGCACAGTAAAAAGCGGATGCTGAAATGTCGCCGTTATTATTGATATCAAAAGCTTCTGCTATACGGTACTTATTAGCTTCACCATTGACGTTACCATCGTTGGTCAAATCATCTAGTAACCAACCTCTCGTATTATCAAAAGTAGTAGCTAGATACTGAGCGTCATCATTGAGATAGATGTACCCACGTTGCTTGCGAGAGCGATCCTGAACGTTTTCAATATCAACTTTACCAACTAGCTCGTTATTGTTGTTGATAGATGCAGCAGTCGCATTGTAGCCGTAAAAGAATAGATTGCTTTGTGAAGACTGGAGAACTGTCGTGTTGTTATCCTTGTTCACAAAAATATTCTCTGCATAAGAACCATTTTGTAGGTTGTAGTTTTTGGCAACCCCAACCACAACTCCAGTATCATTGATGTCTGTCGCTACGGTATAACTGTAAATCAGCTCATTATTACCGTTCCGAACATCGATGTTTGGAATCAGAGTCATTGTCCAGCAGCGCTTTGTTGAATCTGTATTTAAATCGTCGATACAATTTGCGAAATCGGCAATTGGCGTATATTTTACGGCACGCGTAAAGAAGCATCGTTATCGTATGTGTTGTACCCAACAAGCGTTGGAGACGATGCCCCATTAACAAATGTCGCACCGTAAATAGAGGCTTGAGCCGTCTCGTCATTCCTCACAAACCCATTCGGGAAATCTACGATTGTTCGGGCGTTTGCAGGACTACCGAAGTCGGAAACCCAAACAGATGCTTGATTAGCAAATTGGAAATATTGGCATGATCTATCTGAATAACTTGCGGTTTGGGAGCATGAGAAAAGATTTACACCTGCCCCTTCAGGCCATTTTTGATCAAAGCCAGGATTTGCCATGTTATGCACAGATGCAGAACCAAAGGTAATGATCCGGCCACTACCTAGGTCAATTGAACCATTTGCATTGGTTTGGCCAATTGCGGTGATCACTTGCGATGAACCTGTTGGTGGGAGTAGTTCTGTTGAACCATTAAATCCACGCAATTTGAAAGCTCTAGCGAAATTTGAAGACTGATAGTATGGGCTACTTGATGAACCAATAGCCGTACCGGAATCATCAACTTGATGGATAACTACATTTGTAGAGTTCGAGAGTCTAGTACCTGATGGTGGGTTGGAAACACCATTATCCCCAAAAGGGTTAATTTGAACAGTAGTAAAAGCTCGACTGTTACTTGTGTATCCTTCACCCCAAGCATCAATCTCTGACTTTAAGCCCCCCAGGCAAACATTCGCGTCATGATCTTCAGCACTACAGATCTCCCCCGAAGACTTTACTCCATACCACTGTTCGTTCGCCCATTCTGAGCAAGTTGCATAGCCTAGATAGTTAGAACAATAGCTCTCTAGATCACTCCAATTATTGATGAAGTGTTCATTATCGATAAAGTAAGGATTCTCCTGAGAATAGTCGATCCCTTCTGGTCCAGACAGAATTTCATACCCCACACTGCTAGAGTTTGGTGAAATTGCCGTAGCTTTTGCGGACTCGGATGCTGACGCGTTATCTACTCTTTCAACTGTGTATACAGCGGCATTTGCGATAGTTGGCAGGCTAGCGACCGCCAAGGCGATCGCTGATAATTTGAATGTATTGAACTGCATTACGATTCCTTTTGCATTTCTTCGAGTTCTTCCCAGCGTTCAAACGCCGTTTCCAGTTCTGCTTCTGCTTCACTGAGTCTTTGCAGAACAGGTTGCGTTTCTTCGTTGCTTTGCTGGAAGAACGCAGGATCGTTCACCGATTCCTGTAATTGCGCGATTTCATTCTCTAGGTTTTCAAGCATCTGTGGAAGCGCTTCAAGCTCTCTTTGCAACTTGTAAGACAGTTTTTTGCCTGCTTTATTGCTATTCGCTTGTTTTTTCGGCTCTTCCGCCTTCGGCGTTTCTTTTGCCTTTGGCTTTTCTGCTTCGATTGTTTTCAAGTAATTCTCACGCTGCTGCATCGCATCGTGATAGCCACCAACAAACTTTCGGATGACACCGTCACCCTCGAAAATCCAACTATGAGTCACTGTGTTATCGACGAACTGACGATCGTGACTCACTAACAGCAAGGTACCCTGATAGTTGGCAAGCAATTCTTCTAAAAGTTCCAACGTTTCGATATCCAAATCGTTCGTTGGTTCATCGAGAACAAGCAGATTACACGGTTTAAGGAAGATACGCGCCAGCAAAAGACGGTTTTTCTCACCACCAGACAGTGCTTTAACCGGCGTACGAGCGCGGCGTGGGTGGAACAAAAAGTCTTGAAGATAACCAAGTACGTGACGCTTACGACCACCAACGTCAACTTCGAGTTTACCTTCTGCCAGGTTATCAACGACGGTCTTTTCAGGGTCAAGCTTCTCGCGATATTGGTCAAAGTAAGCCACTTCAAGTTTGGTACCGACATGGAAGCGACCCGATTCTGGCTTGAGTTGCTCAAGCATCAACTTAAGCAGCGTACTCTTACCACACCCATTAGGACCAATCAGTGCAATACGATCGCCGCGCATAACGTTGAAGCTAAAGTCATTGATGAGTTTCTTACCGTCCCACTGATAGGCAATGTTCTCAGCTTCGAAGACAGTCTTACCAGATTTAACGGCCTCATCGAGTTGCAGGTTTGCGTTACCTTGTACCTCGATACGCTCTGAACGCTCGCGTCGAAGTTGCTTTAGGGCACGCACACGACCTTCGTTACGGGTACGACGCGCCTTGATGCCTTGACGAATCCAAGTCTCTTCTTGCGCCAGTTTTTTATCAAACTCAGCATTTTGCTCGGCTTCTACACGAAGCATCTCTTCTTTGCCTTCAAGGTACTTCTCATAGTCACCCGGCCAAGAAGATAGCTTGCCGCGATCCAAATCAACGATGCGCGTAGCCATTGATCGAATGAAGGCACGGTCGTGCGAGATAAAGATGATTGCGCCTTTGAAGTCCTTCAGGAAGGTTTCAAGCCACAGAATAGTTGCCACGTCTAAGTGGTTAGTAGGTTCATCAAGTAGCAGCACATCAGGCTCACACACCAGAGCACGAGCTAGTGCTGCTTTGCGCTGCCAGCCACCTGAGAGTTCCGACAGTTTTTTAGCGCCGTCTAGTTTCAACGCCCCCAGAACAGCTGTAAGTTGGTTCTCAAAATGCCATGCACCAGAATGCTCAAGTTGATCTTGTACTCGTGCGAGTCGATTAATGTTCTTTTCGCTTGCGTCAGTTTCAATCAAAGCCAGCAGTTCGTGATATTCCTTTAGCTGAGCCCCCACTTGTGCCAAACCTTCAGCCACGTAATCAACCACAGTACCTTCAGCATCACGTGGTGGATCCTGCTCTAAGCGAGAGACTTTAAGATCTTGCTGACGGATGATGCTACCATCATCTAACTGCACGGTACCATGAATTACCTTCATCATGGTCGATTTACCCGCACCGTTGCGGCCTACAAGACAAACGCGTTCGCCCGGCTGAAGAACAAATTCTGCGTGATCAAGAAGAGGATTATCTCCGTACGCCAGCTGAGCGTTGGTGATATTAATTAATGCCATGTTTCACTAACCAAGTTTCTAATTCGGAATGATCAAAAGGCCAGCCCAGTTCGTCGACAACTGAACCGCTTTCATTTTGATGAGAAAGTACGGGAATGGTGACACCGTAACGAGAAAAGAGTTCATCGTTGAAGGCAATATCTACAATGCATAAAGCAGTGGTGTTACCCACTGCTTCGTACAACGCCTTCGCATCTTCGCAAAGATGACAGCCTTCCGTGCTGTAAAGGACTAAGGCCATTAACCTTCCTTGTGTGTAATGATCCAACAGTTATGGATTTGCTTATTACGCTCAAAGTCCATTGGAATTGAGCGGTTTGTGATGTTTTGCGCTTTCAGACCTAGAGCGTCCAGTTGCTCCATGTCCATTTTGAAATGACGCTTGTTGTTAGAGAAAACAATTTCGCCAAGTGGACGAAGCATACGTTTAAGATCCGTCATTAGCTTGATGTGATCACGCTGAACATCAAAGGTATCTTCCATACGCTTAGAGTTCGAGAACGTCGGTGGATCGATAAAGATAAGGTCATATTGGCCTTTCTCTTCTGATAGCCACTTCAAGCAGTCAGCATGAATGTACTGATGCTGACGACCTACTTTACCGTTAAGCTTCATGTTGCGCTCTGCCCAAGCCAAGTATGTCTTGGACATGTCAACGGTCGTGGTTGATCGCGCACCACCAACTGCAGCATGCACAGTTGCTGTGCCGGTGTAAGCAAACAGGTTAAGGAAATCTTTACCTTTTGCATTCTCACCCAGCATTTTACGGGTGTAACGGTGATCCAAGAACAAACCCGTATCTAGGTAATCTTGTAGATTCACTTCCAGTTTCACACCGTACTCTTGAACCTGCATAAAGCGTTTTGCTTCACCCAGTTTCTGATACTGGTTGGTTCCTTTTTGCTTTTCACGCGTTTTCAGCACAACGTTGTTTGCGTTAACGCCAGTAACCGTAATCGTGGCGCGAACAACATCCAACAGGCGACGGCGGGCTTTTTCTTCAGGTACCGACTTAGGCGGCGCGTACTCTTGAATGACAATTTGATCCGCGTAACGGTCGATGGCCACGTTGTAATCTGGCAGGTCAGCGTCGTACAAACGGTAACATTCAATGTCTTGTTGTTTCGCCCACTTCTCAAGCTTCTTAATGTTCTTGCGAAGACGGTTTGAAAACTCTGGCGCAACGTCTGCAACAGGTGCTGGTTGACCTTCTTGTGACGCCGTCACCTCACCACGTGCTGTGATTTGGTAAGTCTTCATCACACAATCAAGCGCACCATTACGCAGCTTGTAGGTGCTTTCTGCACGCATACGCAAACAGCTCAGCAGTTCATCTGAACCTGAATAAATTGATGCGATAGAGCCCTTGAAGTTTGTTTTAAGCTGAACACCCAATTGTGTGTAAAGCGCAATCAAACCTGGCGTCGTACCGAGACGCTCACCGTAAGGTGGGTTACAGATGATCACGCCTTCTTCGAAGCCTTCTGGCTTTGTCAGATCAGCCGCGTCAGCCAGTTCAAATTCAATCAGATCAGCAACGCCAGCGCGACGTGCGTTCGCTTTCGCAGTTTCAAGCACGCGGCGATCGTTATCAAAGCCGTAGAAGCGTGAGTTACACGTTGCAGGGCCCTTCTTCGATTTGAAAGTGACTTCCGCATGCACTTCCATCCACTCTTCGCGCTTGAAGGATTTCAGTGACTCAAAGCCCCAACGCTTACGCTTTAGGCCTGGTGCCACCTGAGCTGCCATCATAGCGGCTTCGATCAGCAAGGTGCCTGAACCACACATTGGGTCAAGCAATGGCTTATCAAATGTCCAACCGCTCTTTTTCACCAGAGCCGCAGCATTGGTTTCACGCAGAGGTGCTGCGCCTGCTTCGGTGCGGTAGCCACGCTGGTGCAAACCGCTACCAACCATGTCGATACCCAACAGACCATTCTCTTTAGACAAACGCATGTGAATGCGCAGATCCGGTTGTTCACGGTCGATGCTTGGGCGCGCTAAGTCCGCTTTCACAAAGCGGTCAACGATGGCGTCTTTTACTTTTAATGCACCATATTGGCTGTTACGGATTTCTCGGTTAGTACCGTTGAAGTCGACAGCAATACGTTTATTTTCGCTGAAGTACTGCGGCCAGTTAACAGCCGTTGCACCAAGATACAGGTCCATGTCATCGCGAACTGCGAACTCACTCAGAACAAGAATGAATCGCGATGCCGTGCGGCTCCATAAACAGCACGTGTAAAGGGTTTTCTCATCCGCGCGGAAACGCACACCGGCGTTAACTGCTTTAACGCTGCTGGCGCCCAGTTGTTCTAGTTCTTCGGCTAACAGGTTTTCTAAACCGCGGGAAGTAATTGCTAAATATTGATTCATGGATATGGATGCTGAGGAATGTTGCGCGCGATTATAACTGAAATGCCAGTGCCGCGCTCTACTAACTGGGATTAATCTTCAATAAGTCATTTGTTTGCTACACACGGAGCCGGCATTTGACTCTATCTATCATCAACTCCACCGCCAACTTTAGTTATCCACAGGTGAAATTAGGTTTACTCCAGGAAACAATCACATCAAGACTAAACGCGGCAATTAACACCCCAAATCAAGCTACTCCCTCTCAAGCTAATGGAACACTAAGTAAGCACACACTTATCCACAACCTCACTATTTGCATTGCGATTCAAAACAAGCACTGTCAACAATCTCAATCAATTCTTTCCTGAGCGGAACCAGTTAAACCTCTTTATTATTGGTATATACCAGTGGCGAATTTCGCGATATAAATGCGGAAATATGGACAAGTTTGTTTCTTATTTTGAGTAGAAAATGGGAGTTTTACGCGATGTGAACGCAGAGAAAATAATCAGAATTGATGAATTAATGTGATGAACATCACTTTAGTGTTTAGGGTTTTGATGGTTGAATGCGGCGATTTTTCGTGTATCACCGTGCTGTATTCCTGCTTTTGACAGATGCAATACAGATTAAGACACGCAGAAAGCTCGCCCTATCAAACGTTGATTGGGCCGCCTTTTGGGGAACAGTCAAGGATGTTTAAGAAGCTACTGGGTGGGGAAAGAAAAAGGCTGATGCATCGCTGCATCAGCCTACCAACGCATAATGACCACTGCCACTATCGTATTGCTCTTCGTATGTTGATAGTCGGTCATTCATTACTTTTATCGCTTCACAGAACCGCATTTGTTTTGTTTCAGTCAAAGCCAATGGTGATTCCCCTGCATGCATGCACAAAGAGGCGCATCCAGAGTTCTCAATCACCAGGAAAGCTTCGCTGCCTAGGTCGGTTTGTAGCTCAACAATAGAGCCTGCAGCTGGCGTTGCATGGCCTTCTACGGTTTTGAAAAACCAACTCTTTGGAAGTAACGGTTTATGGAAGCGGTTTGCTGCCACTGCGTTTAATACCAATTCCGCCCTGCGTGGGCTTGAAAGCGGTAATACGCTTACTGCTTCGTAGTAAGCTTGAAAGAGTGATGCGTCATCGACTGAAAATGGGGTATCAACAAACGCATCGGGGATAAGATGCTTCTTTTCAATGGCGACACGGAAGACCATATCTTGACCCAAATCTAGCATTAACAGCTCAGCTTCTTTATCGAAGTACCACTTCCATGCGTTATTGGGTTTCAACATAATTCGCTCCTGCGCCTGCAGAGAATCGGTCCGTGACCACTGAAATTAAGGTGCTTTTTCAGAAGTTTAATAGCGAAAAAACAAAAAAAAAGGGGAAACAAAATTCCCCTTTTCTCTGGATTTGTTCGTTTTACGGACTAAATGTTTCTGACAATGTCTTTGACTAAGCGTGGGCCGTGGTAAATGAAACCAGAGTAAACTTGAACAAGCTCTGCGCCTGCCATCATTTTCTCTTTTGCGGCCATCACTGAGTCGATACCACCTACACCAATGATAGGCAGCTTGCCATTCAGTTCTTGATGCAAACGACGAATGACTTCAGTGCTCTTGTTCTGAACAGGACGACCACTCAAACCACCCGCTTCGTGTGCATGAGGCATCCCCTCCACCAGCGAGCGATCTAATGTAGTGTTTGTTGCGATAACACCATCGATACCATGACGAACGAGAGAGTCTGCTACTTGAACCAATTCTTCTTCGTTCATATCCGGTGCAATTTTCAATGCGAGCGGAACGTACTTACCACGTGAATCTGCCAATTCTTTCTGACGTGCTTTAAGCGAAGAAAGCAGATCGTCCAGTGCCTCACCGTACTGAAGTGAACGAAGTCCTGGGGTGTTTGGAGAAGAAATGTTCACGGCAATGTACCCTGCATGGTCATAGACTTTATCCATACAAATCAGGTAGTCATCTTTACCGTTTTCAAGCGGTGTATCTTTGTTCTTGCCGATATTGATACCAAGAATGCCGTCGTATTTTGCTTTCTTCACGTTCTCAACCAGCGCATCTACCCCATGGTTGTTGAAGCCCATGCGGTTAATGATCCCTTCTGCTGGGATAACACGGAACAAACGCGGTTTGTCGTTTCCATCTTGCGGGCGAGGTGTCACCGTACCTACTTCGATAAAGCCAAAACCCATTGCACCGAATGCGCCAATACACTCACCGTTCTTATCAAGACCGGCAGCAAGACCTACAGGATTTTTAAAATGCAGTCCCATTACTTGAGTAGGACGAGGAGGAAGGTTTTGACGATAGAAAATATCGAGAGGAGTGCCAGTAAAGCGATTAAGATTTTTCATTGCCAGATCATGAGCATGCTCTGGGTCCAACTGGAATATTGCCGTTCTGGCGAGGCGGTACATCATGTAACCTCCAAAAAAAAGCCCCGAATAAACGGGGCTGTATTATCAACGGTTTGGAGGATTAATTCAAATTTAAAAGTGTGAGTTCTCGCAATGCTACAGAGAATTTTGCGAATTCATGGGCTGTACCCACCTTAAATTCGGCAACGATACTCTCCCAGCGCCCCAAACTCACTGCATGCTCAACCATCCACGCCTCAAGTCCAAGCTCTGCAGATTCCCCTTTCTTCATTCCTTCCAAGATATGGCGGTCAACATACGTTGTTGCCAGTCGAGATCTTCGCGGAACGACGCTCTTGCCAATGCTTGCCAATGGTTTTCAACTGGCTGATTGGTAATTTGCTTGAGGAACCAGTGCAGCGACAAAGTATCGCCCAGCACAAAGTAGAGACGCGCCACCACATCGAACGGCTTGTCCATTTGGTCGGAAACCTGCGCAAGATCCAAGCCCGCAAACAGACTGCTCAGACGGGCGACCTTATCAGCAATCGCTTTTGGCACGCCTTTGTCTGTGTACTCTTTGCTTTGTTGTTCATGCTCTTTGATTTCTGAAGGTACCAGGTATTTCTCAAGATTATCTGCAATGTTGTTCACCGCAGGCTTGTAGAAGGCAACGAGTTGCTCGATACCCTTTTCTTTCATCGGATTACGTAGGATCCAACGCGTTGCACGGCGCAATGTTCTACGACAGCGATACATCACTGCGTATTGAACCTGAGCAGGCAACTCATTATCAAGAGCACGAATGTCTTCAAAAGTCTTACCGAACTCAAAGACTTCTCGAGCAATCGCGTACGCGGCTGCAATGTCGCCAACGCGTGCGCCCGTTTCATCTTGCATACGGGTGACAAAGTTAAAGCCCATGTCATTAGACATTTGATTTGCAAGGCTGGTTGCAATGATTTCCCCTCTCAGAGGGTGTGTTTCCATTGCATCACGATAGTTACGTTGTAACTCCGTTGGGAAGTAGGATGGCAGTAACTTACCGAAATGATCGTCTTGCGTGATTTGCTCAATCACCAACTGCTCTTTCAGCACCATCTTGCCGTAGGCCACCAGCACCGCAATTTCAGGGCGGGTTAAACCTTTTCCGTGGAGCTGTCTCTCTGCCAAGGTTTCGTCATCAGGCAGATACTCAAGTTGACGATCCAACTTACCTTCTTTTTCAAGGTAATGAATAAAGCGGATCTGCTCTTTCAACAAGGCAACTTGCTGCTCTGCCGTGACAGAAATAGACTCACTTTGGCAATAGGCATCATCCAGAACAATGTCAGAGACTTCATCTTCCATACGAACAAGAAGCTCATTACGTTGTTTGTATGTCAGATCCCCTGCTGCTACCAAACTATTGAGCAAGATCTTGATGTTAACTTCGTTATCCGAGCAATCAACACCACCAACATTATCGATGAAGTCGGTATTCACCAGGCCGCCATTCATCGCGTACTCAACGCGAGCTAGCTGGGTCATACCCAAGTTACCGCCCTCACCAACAATTCGCGCCCCCAGCTCATTGCCGTTTACACGCAGTGCATCGTTGGCACGGTCACCCACTTCAATATGGGTTTCTGATTCCGCTTTAACATAGGTACCGATACCGCCGTTCCAAAGCAGATCCACATTTGATTTAAGGATCTGTTTGATCAACTCGTTCGGCGTCATGGTTTGCTTTCTCACACCGAGCATTTTCTGGATTTCAGGCGTCAGCTCTATTGATTTAGAGCGACGAGAGAAAATGCCACCGCCTTTAGAGATGAGTTTCGCGTTATAGTCTTCCCAGCTGGAGCGAGGCAGTTTAAACAGACGATCCCTTTCTACCCATGATTTTGCTGAATCTGGGTTTGGATCAATAAAGATGTGCAGATGGTTAAAGGCCGCGACCAATCGAATATGCTTCGACAGCAACATACCATTACCAAATACATCTCCTGCCATGTCGCCGATGGCCACACAGGTAAAGTCGGTTTCTTGGCAGTTTATACCGATTTCGCGGAAGTGACGTTTAACCGATTCCCAACCACCTTTTGCGGTAATACCCATGGCTTTGTGGTCATAACCGTTTGAACCACCAGAGGCAAACGCATCACCCAGCCAGAAGTTGTACTCTTCTGACACCGAGTTAGCTAAGTCGGAGAAAGTCGCTGTCCCTTTATCCGCCGCAACAACCAAATACGGATCGTCCTCATCATGGCGCACCACTGACAATGGCGGAGTCAAATCACCTTCAATGATGTTGTCCGTAATGTCGAGCAGACCTTTGATAAAGATGCGGTAACAACGTTGCCCCTCTGCGAAGATCTCGTCACGGTTGGTGAGATGGTGTTGCTTCTTACAAACAAACCCGCCTTTCGCACCAACAGGGACAATCACCGTATTCTTAACTTGTTGCGCTTTCACCAAGCCCAGCACTTCCGTTCTGAAATCTTCTTGGCGATCGGACCAACGTAAACCACCACGCGCAACCTTGCCGCCACGAAGGTGGACACCTTCAATGTCTGGCGAGTAAACAAAGATCTCATATGCCGGTATTGGTTTAGGGATCTCAGGAATATTCTGAGGCTGCATTTTGAAAGAGATATAGTCCTTGTATGAACCTGTCTCTTTGTCTTTTTGGAAGTAGTTGGTACGCAGCGTCGCAAGGATCATTTCCATGTAGCGTCGGATAATACGGTCATCATCCAAGCTCTCGACGTGTTCCAACTCTTCTTCGATTTGAGCGATGAGTTTGGTTTGCTCTTTTTGACTGTTTTTCTCTGGGTCGAAGCGTTTAGTAAATAGATTCACCAGCAATTGCGCCAGATCTTCATGCGAAGCCAGCGTTTCTTCGATATATGCCTGACTGAACGGGAATGCTACTTGGCGCATGTAACGGGCATAAGCACGAAGGATCGTTGCTTCTCTTCCGCTCAAACCTGCATTCAGAACCAGTCGGTTGAAACCATCACTTTCTAAACGGCCAGACCAAATACCCGCAAACGCTTCTTGGAAACGATCGCGTGCTTCTGAAAGGTCAAAACCGTTTCGAGCAGAATGCAGCATCGAGAAATCAAGGATCCAATAGGTATCCCCAGATGTCGTTTCTACTTTATACGGTGACTCACCAATCACACGCAGACCGAGGTTTTCAAGCATCGGCATCACGTCTGACAAGTGAATCGCTTCATCTTTCTGGAACAGCTTCAAACGTACTGCACACGAGGCTGAAGGCTCTTCTTGAGGTCGATAGAAAAGCATATCCAGCTTATGATCGTCACTCAGGTTTTCCAGCCTTTCAATATCGGCAACTGCCGAACCTGGCAGCATCGCTTCTTTATATGAACGTGGGAAAGCACGGAGGAAACGTTTCGCAATCGGCGTACCGCTGTTCTCACCAAAGTTCGCAATAACGGCTTCTTGCAAACGATCATCCCAAGAGGACGCCGCTTCAGTCAGGTTTTGCTCCAATTTCTTCACGTCGATATCAAAGTTATTGTTCTCGACACGCACAATATAGTGAGTCCTTGCGAGTGGGCTTTCAGAGAAGAAGGTATTGAATTCAACTTCTTGCTCAGAGCCGAAGTAGTTCTTCAAAATGCGCTGTGTAGCACGTCGGAATTCAGTGTTGTAGCGCTCCCTCGCCACATAAACCATGCAGGAAAAGAATCGGCCAAACGGGTCGCGACGAACGAAGGCTCGCAGCATATCCCTGTCTTGAACCTGCACAATGCCCATACCGATATCGAGCATTTCCATCTCAGTTGCTTGGAACAACTCATCGCGTGGGAAGTTTTCAATGATATTGGCGAGTGCTTTCCACGAATGGGATCCTTCGTAGTAGCCACTGATCTCTAGGATCCGGTTTACTTTGTTACGCAGTACCGGAATGTTGCTGGTGGATTGGTTATACGCAGAGGAAGCATAAAGGCCATGGAATCGATGCTCGCCGATGACGTTGCCTTTCTTATCGAAGCATTTAACCCCGATGTAATCCATATAGGCAGGACGGTGAACCCGTGACTTGCTGCTGCCCTTATTAATGATAAGGATCTCTTTTCTCAGAGCGGTTGCCCTCGCCGACTCAGGCATGTCGGACAACTTGAGTCCCGGGCGTTTCAAGTCGAGTTTTTTAGCCAGACCAAGACCCGCGTCTTTTGAAGGCACCAGAATGTGGTCACCTTCAATAGCGTTCAGCTCATAATACTTGTACCCCATAAAGGTAAAGTTGTGCGAGCCGATCCACTCAAGGAATTCAATCGCTTCTTCCTGACGTTCTTTCTCAACAACAGGCTTTTCTTTTTTCAGCGTGCTAATGATCTGTTTGACCTGCTCTTGCATTGGTTGCCAATCATTTACAACCAACGCCACATCGTTCAATGTTTCCGTCAGGTCTTTTTCTAACGCCGCCATTTCTTTTTTACTTGTCATCCTATCGATTTCAATATGGAAGACAGTCTGGCGGTCGCCTTTCTCACCACCGATTTCAACGACGTTTCCTTTCGCATCTTTTACGATGCGGTGCGGACCGTTGAGCATCAAGTGCGTTGCAATATCTAGCGGTTAAGAGCCATTCGTACAGAATCGACCAAGAACGGTGCGTCTGGAGTGAGTATTTCTACGATGGTATGTGTAGATTGCCAGCCATTACCGCTGAGCGTAGGGTTAAAGACTTTTACAAAGATGGTGGATTGATCGTAATTATTGAGGTGGTGCCAGAGACTTAAAACAGCGCCGTAAAGGTCAGACTCATTTCTTTCTTGAAGGTCATCGTCCGAAATGGGTCCTAAAATCCTTTTCGCCAAAGTCTCTACAAGCGGCTGTTGTTTTTTATCCAGTTTCTCAGCAATCAGGTGATAAACTTTCTCTAGCAACACCGGCACAATTGGGTCTCGCGCGGTCATGGCCTACTCCATTTATTTTTTATGTAATCGCTATGAGTATAGAGGTTAATCAGTCTTTGCGACTTATGAAGTAGTTTACGGCCTTGTTAATAAAAACGTTACATGAAAAAACGTTAATCCAATGCGACTTTTTAGTTATGTGATTGACGTACGGTTTAAACAATTTTATCGAGCGATTTAAAACGATTGTTTTCATCAACGGTAAGGCGAAATCTCCCTTTTACACCCAATTGGCTTAAATATGGTCGGAGTCTAGACGCCGGTAATTGAAGGGTTAATCCATTGTCGGTTTTAACAACAACGGTCGATGCCACTCCGGCATAATGTTGTTGGAAAATGTGGTAAGAAATATCCACGGAAAAGTAATACACATTCGAGTTCATAAAAAAGCCGCCCTTAATAAGACGGCTTTAAATTACTTAATTACAGAATTTAATCAAGGTTAGGCGTCGAGTGCCTTGTTGATTTTTTCGTACAGATCTTTCGCGAGGTTATCCAGAGACGCCAAACGTTCAAGCGAGCTTCTCATCAGAGCTTGTCGATCTTCATCGAATCGTTTGAACTTGAGCAAAGGATCAATCAAACGAGAAGCGACCTGTGGGTTAGATGTGTTTAGCTGTGTCAGGATCTCGGTCAAAAACGCATAGCCCGAACCATCTTTCGCATGGAAATGAACCGGGTTGTTATTGCAGAAAGACGCAACCAAAGAACGGGTACGGTTTGGATTTTTCAAACTAAATGCTGGATGTGACATTTGTGCTTTCACATTTTCCAAAGCATTTGTCGCCGGGTTACAACCTTGCAGCATGAACCACTTGTCCATCACCAAGCCATCATGTGTCCATTTATCACTAAACGCTTTCATCAAAGACTCGCGAGATGCAAGTTCAGCATGGTTTGCTGCACCAAGCGCCGCGGCAGTATCTGTCATGTTGTTCGCACCGTCGAAATGCGCCTGAACCAGATCATTACCATTTTCAATGTGCGCTAAATATCCAAGACAAACATTACGTAAACTACGCTTGCCAATTGCATCATGTTCAATGCTGTAGTCTTCTTGGTTTAGTGTGTGGTAAACCGCGCTCAGCTCGTCTGAAAGATCAGTAGCAAAACGATGTTTGATTGCAGTACGAACGGTATTGATTGCATCAACATCTACAACATCAAACCAGCCACCGATTTCATTTTCGCTTGGTAAGGTAAGTACTTCTGCGATCAATGCTGAATCCAGTTTGCCGTCAAGCAACACACCGCGGAATGCATCAACGACATCGCCAGGCAAAACGAACGCCTCACCCTGCTGGATGCGAGCAACGTTCTGTTTGATATGTTTCGCGAGGAGCATTTGTCCCGCGTCCCAACGCGCAAATTCATTTCTAGCGTGAACCATCAAGAACGCGAGTTCTTCATCACTGTAATCGAAATTCAATTTCACCGGCGCCGAGAATTCGCGAAGCATTGAGATGACAGGTTTCTCACTGACATTTTCGAAGACGAACGTCTGCGTTTCCTCTGTCACATGCAGAATGCTACTTACTTTTTTATTGTTACACTGTAACTCAACAACGCTGCCATCAGCGGCATAAAGCTCTACATCGAACGGGATTAAAAGCGGTGCTTTCTCTTTTTGATCTGCTGTTGGCGGTGTCTTTTGATTAATTGTCAGGGTTAACGTTTTTGCATCTGTCTGGTACTCTGCGCTGACTGTCAATTCAGGTGTGCCTGACTGGCTGTACCATAGTCGGAATTGACCAAGGTCGATACCTGATGCATCTTCCATCGCTTTTACAAAATCTTCGCACGTCGCAGCCGTACCATCGTGACGTTCAAAGTAAAGTTTCATGCCTTTTTGGAAGTTGGTTTCTCCCAGCAAGGTATGCATCATACGAATAACTTCACTGCCCTTCTCATAGACGGTTAGCGTATAGAAGTTATTCATTTCTATTACTTTTTCAGGGCGAATTGGGTGCGCCATCGGGCTACAGTCTTCGGCGAATTGAGGACCACGCATGATGCGAACGTTATTAATGCGATTGACTGCGCGAGAGCCTAAATCAGACGAAAACTCTTGGTCACGGAAAACAGTCAACCCTTCTTTGAGGCTAAGTTGGAACCAGTCGCGGCAAGTTACTCGGTTACCTGTCCAGTTATGGAAATACTCGTGCCCGATAACCGCTTCAATGCCCAAGTAATCGGTATCCGTTGCGGTGTCTGAGTTGGCGAGAACAAACTTCGAGTTGAAGACGTTCAACCCTTTATTTTCCATCGCCCCCATATTGAAGAAATCGACAGCAACGATCATGTAGATATCCAAGTCGTATTCAAGGTCGAAACGCTCTTCATCCCACTTCATTGAATTTTTCAATGACGTCATCGCATGTGTAGCACGATCTAAATTGCCTTTATCAACAAAGATTTCTAACGCCACATCACGGCCACTTCGCGTGGTAAACACGTCTTGCAGCAAATCAAAATCGCCAGCAACCAAAGCAAATAAGTAACTTGGTTTTGCGAATGGATCTTCCCATTGAACCCAATGACGTCCTGCATCCAAGTCACCTTGACCCACTTTGTTACCGTTACTCAGTAGGAATGGGAAAGCGGCTTTATCCGCGGTGATTTTCGTGGTGAATTTTGCCAGAACATCTGGGCGATCAAGGTAATAGGTTATACGACGGAACCCTTCCGCTTCACATTGTGTGCAGTATGCACCATCAGATAAGTAGAGTCCTTCAAGAGACGTGTTAGCAGCAGGATCGAGTTCAGTTTCAATCAGAAGTGTAAATTCGCTTGGCAGGTTTGAAAGCACTAATCCTTCAGCGGTTTCTTCATAATGCGTCCAAGCGTTGTCATCAATCTCAACGCGACGAAGGATAAACCCTTCTCCATCAAGCGTTAAGGTATCACTGCCCGGCGTCAATTGCTTCACCTTGCTTTTGGCGATCACTGTTGTCTTTGTTGCGCCAAGATCAAAATCTAAATCGATGTCAGTGATAGTGAAGTCTGGGGCTTTATAGTCTTTACGATACTTTGCCTGAGGTTGTTGTGCCATGACGGTTTCCTTTAAATATTCACGCCAACGCTCTCAATCAAAAAGAAAATGCAGAGAGAGCTAATTATGTGAGATAATTACCTAAGATACTCATAAACATAATTCATTGCTACCAACTCCCTGCACAATGCGTGACCAATTAAACTCAATCGCCCCTAGTTTTCGGATGGAAATTGGGTAATCAATGGGTTGACTCAACTGCCCTATTTGACGTTAAATTTGCTCCCTTATGCCCAGAATTGCATTTTATGGGTAGCAAATCGAAGATCTCAGCTAAACCGTTTCAGAGGTACTTTTTAAGGCATGCTTAAGCCCATTATTTCGTCACTATTAGACACGGATGCCTACAAACTAAATATGCAACAAGCGATATTCCATCATTACCCGGAAGTCGATGTTGCTGCTGAGTTTCATTGCCGCAGCGATGAAAGCCTCGCTGACCTCAAAAATCAAATAGAACAAGAAGTTCAGGCGCTGGCAAACTTACGCTTTACCTCTCAAGAAATCACTTATCTTTCAGGATTGGGTTTATACCAGGCCGACTACCTTTCCTATCTAGAGAGTTTTTCACTGAACGCCGAACAAGTTTCGGTGACCGTTGCTGACAACCAGCTGGCTATTCGCATCGAAGGCAAATGGTTAGATGTCATCTTGTGGGAAGTGCCGTTACTGGCAATCATTTGCGAGTTACGTTGTAACAGAAATTACCCAACATCAACGCCTGAACAAGCAGTTGACTTGCTTGAACAAAAACTGACGTCCCTTTCCAACATCGGCAAAGACTTTCAATTTGTTGACTTTGGCACGCGTCGTCGTTTCTCTAAAGATGTTCACAACGCTATTGTCCAACATTTGGTTGGTCATTGCGGCCACTTCGCAGGTACATCGAACCTCGCACTTGCGATGCAGCACGGTATTCCGGCTGTTGGTACGCAAGCGCACGAATGGTTCCAAGCTCACCAACAATTGGCCGGTGATCTGGCGGATTCACAACAACTCGCCCTTCATCGTTGGTTACAAGAATACCCAGACAAACTAGGAATTGCCCTCACCGATTGCATCAACATGGATGCATTCTTGAATGATTTCAACGAACATTTGAGTGCGCAATTTATTGGCCTCCGTCATGACAGCGGCGACCCGATTGCTTGGGGTGAAAAAGCGATCGCGCATTATGAGAACTTGAACATTAATCCTCTTGATAAAGTGCTTATTTTCTCTGATGGCCTAACGCTTGAGAAAGCGATTAACATTCATCAGCACTTTACCGGTCGTATCAATACATCTTTCGGCATTGGCACTCAACTTACTTGTCACCTCCCTGACGTTGAAACGTTAAACGTGGTGATCAAGTTGGTGACGTGTAACGGCAAACCCGTTGCGAAAATTTCCGATGAACCAGGTAAATCGATCTGCCAAGATACGGAATACCTGAGTGAGCTAAGAAAAGCTTTCAATATCTAATAAAAAAGGACGCTATGCGTCCTTTTTTATTAGCGCGTTATCAGCAATCTTATTACCTAAGGTTGGTCACGTTTCAATACCGCTTCCATACCAAATTGGTTGTTGCTGAGTTTGAGTGTATCTGCATTCAATTCAAAGACGGAGTCTTGTTGGCCACCTCGATAAATCAAAACAAGATGATCATCTTCGAGGTAATAAACACCGCGATGTGTCACCGAACGCCCTTCTACACCAGAGACTTTCACAGAAAAAAGAAAATCAGGACGCAAAATCAGCGCGAGGTCTGAAACACGTTCATCAACATCTTTACCTTGAATCACATCACTGTACCAAGTGCCAGAAAGGTTGTTTGGCAAAACTTTGGTAAATTGTGCACCTTGAAGCGACAGTTGATTGTGATTGAGTTGGTATGAGTGGCGTTGTGTTTCCCCGAAGTCATCGCTTAAAACCAACGTTGATTCATCGAGGTCATACTCTCCAACCGCCTCTTCCACCGTACCATCTCTCTTTAAAAGTTTGACGGTAAAACGGAAGTCGGACTTAAAACTGATGTTTATCGCTTTGTACGCATTTTCCCCAGATGTTGATGTCGATTGATCCGGACTGAACCAATACCAATCACCAATCAAAAGTGGGAAGTCGAGTTGAGTGAGATCTTGTGACTTTGCAGGCGTTGCAAGAAAGAAGATAACAAAGATAAGGCCATACCATTTTTTCATACGCTTCTCCTAACTCGTTATGTCTTTATATATTTTAGACAAATATCACAGGTTACGAGGTTGTTAATAATAAAAATGATATTTTGGCGATTGAAAAAAGGCGAGCATTATGCTCGCCTTTTTCGTCTATGAGGATTTAGCTTCGCTGGAGTGCGTTCGCCATGTCCTGCGTGATCATGGCTGCTTCATCAAGATACGCGTCTGGCTCTTCGTAATCACTCGGCACATCATCTAGCGTTTTGAATGGTTCTTTACCAAGCAATGCTTGACGCTCATTCAAACGTCCAAGACGTTTAGTATCGGTGTCTTCTCGTTCTTTGATTCGCTCTTTCTCATTCAGAGAAATGACGTTGTCATCTTTCAACGCTTTATATTCAGCGATGTCTTCGAGAATAAAACCGAATTCAGTATCCTTACCAATACGAGTTTCATGCGCAGTTCCCAACTTTTTCACCAATGGTGTCAGCTGGTTAACTGTCTCGTAGGCAGCAGGTGTAATGCTATCCCACGGCAACGCGTTCTCTTCAACACTCTCACCCGTTTCTTCTGGATCAATCGCTGTTGGGAATGGAATGTCAGGAACTACACCTAAGTGTTGAGTACTGCCACCATTAATGCGATAGAACTTCTGAATCGTGTATTGAACATGACCGAGAGGTTTATCAAACAGATCATAGATATGGTTCAGCGAACGGTGTTGTTGAACCGTGCCTTTACCAAATGATTGTTCACCCAAGATCACGGCTCTTCCGTAATCTTGCAATGCAGCAGCAAAAATCTCAGATGCAGACGCAGAGTAACGGTTAATCAAGACAGTTAGTGGACCGTCATAGTAAATTGCGTTGTCACTGTCGCTATTTACTTTTACTCGACCGTAGCTATCTCGAACCTGAACAACAGGACCACCTTCAATGAACAATCCGGTCAATGCAGATGCTTCGCTTAATGCACCACCGCCGTTGTTACGAAGGTCGATAACAATACCACTAACCTTGTCTTTCTTCAGGTTTGCGATTTCTTTTTTGGTGTCTTCAGCAAGACCGACATAGAAACTCGGTACTGAAATAACACCAATTTTCGCGTTACCTTCATCAATCACTTCTGATTTAACGGCGCGGTCTTCCAAACGAATTTTGTCGCGCACAAGTGTGACAGTGTAACTCTTGGAATTCGCTCCTTCAGGAAGAATCTCCAGTTTCACTGTACTGCCCTTCGGACCTTTGATCAGTTGAACCACATCATCCAATCGCCAGCCGATAACATCGACCACTTTGTCTTTGTCCTGAGCAACACCGATGATTCGATCACCCGGAGACAGTTTCTTCGACTTCGATGCAGGACCGCCGGCAACCAATGAGCGAATCACGGTAAAGTCATCTTCAACCTGCAGTACAGCACCGATCCCTTCCAGAGAGAGATTCATCTCTGATTGGAATTGTTCTGCATTACGAGGAGAAAGATAGCTTGTGTGCGGATCTACTTCTCGTGCAAATGCGTTCAAGTAAAGCTGGAAAGCATCTTCACTTTTCGTTTGCGTCAAACGTTTGATGGCATTGTTGTAGCGCTTTTGAAGTGTTTCTTGAATGTCAGGCCATTCTTTACCCGCCAACTTCAAGTTCAACGCATCGTTTTTAACACGCTTACGCCACAGTTCATCAAGCTCTGCTTTATCTTTTGCCCAAGGCTCTTCGCTTCGATCAATGAGCATGTTTTCTTCAGCATCAAACGTGATCTCGTTGTCCAGCAATGCTAATGCGTACTGGTATCGGTCAAAGCGTTGTTGCAGAGATTTATTGAAGATATCGAAAGCGGCTGAAGTGTCGCCTGAGCGAAGTTGATCGTCGATTTGAAGCTGCCATTTAGACAATTCATCGATGTCTTTTTGTGTAAAAAACAAACGATTAAAGTCTAGCGTTTCTAGGTAGCGTTCAAAAACTTCTTGAGAGAACTCGTCATCAAGCAAGAACTGCTTATAGTGAGACTTTTCAAAACGACGAGTAATGCGTTTGCTCGCGGTTTTGTGTTGGGGTTCTGAAACCAGCGTAGGAATATCAGCGGTGTTATACTTGGCCTCAAAGGCTGGGCGGATGCTGCTAGCATTAAGCTAGCAGCAATCGCGGAAAAGCGGAATCGACAGATCATGCGTCGAGGTTTCTCCCTTTACGAACTAAGGTGCTCCGCTTTCACTAGCATGGTCAGGCCATTGCTCAAACGAACGCGTACCTCGTCCTTATTAAGTTCTACAATCGTAGCAGGCATGTTGCCATTGCCCATATTAACGTTTACGTCTTTACCTACGACAATGTCTTCAGCCTTGAGTTCACGACGTGGTTCAGCAGGCTTATTATCTAGCTTAGTATTTTTTGCCTTAGCTGGTCGAGATTTTGAAGGGTTAGCTGTTGATTTATTTGCTTTTGGTGCGCGTTTCGCTTTTGCACCTGGCTTTTTATCGCCATTCTTTGCAGCTTGCTCTTTACGACGCTCGCTAGCACGCGCTTTGCTTTCTGCTAGTGCAGTTTGAGCGTGATCGATGTGCTCTTGCTCTAGCTCACCACAATCGTTGCCATCAAGGTCAACGCGGATCGCGCCAGTTTTCGCACCGTAAAGGTAACGCCAAGAAGAAGTATACTGGCGCAGAGCTGCACGCAGTTGAGTTTTACTGACTTTAGGATCATCAGCAAGGCGGTTAGCCAGATCTTGAAAAATGCCGATTTTCAGAGGACGGGCTTCACCTTCCAATGTGAAGCATTTTGGGAAAAGTTCAGCAATATAGGCGATAACTTGCTTGCTGTTGGCCAGTTTTTCAGTGTTTTCCATCTTTCTTCCTGTCTCTTTGTGTTACGAGCACACAATAGAGAGTGTACGGGTTAACAAATTAAGTGCTGCGTATTATAGATACCTCTGTGTGAAAAACCACAAAGAAGCTTAAATTTAGAGGTGTTTTTGCAATTCAGTGACCAATAAAGTGAGACCCGTTTCATCATCATGATCGAATCTGCCGATATTTGGCGAATCTATGTCCAATACACCAACAAGTTTTCCTTTGACATACAAAGGTAAAACAATTTCCGAATTGCTTGCTGCATCACATGCGATATGACCGTCGAATTGGTGCACATCTTCCACTCTCACCACCTCTTGCTTGGTGAAAGCACTGCCACAAACTCCCTTTTCATAAGGAATGCGCACACATGCTGGTTTGCCTTGGAAAGGGCCTAAAACCAACATGTCACCATCATCCAGATAAAAACCAGACCAATTAATGTCGGGCAATGCTTGGAACAACAATGCGCTCACATTGGCAAGGTTAGCAATGAGGTTTGGCTCACCTTCTACCAAAGCGGCTGCTTGTCGGGTAAGGGTGGCATAAAAATCGACTTTATTTTCCATGGTGTTACTGCTTCCATCTCAATTGTGTGCAACCTTAAAACGGAACAAGACATTATTCAATGCCACCTTTGATTGATGACCGTTTTCTGTGCGCCCTGCTTGCCTTTTGTACTCTCAAACACCAAAAGCCGTGTTCATTTTCAAAGAGCACAACTAAATCATTGAAAAATGATGTGTAAAGACGTCAGTTTGATTAAGATAGCTGCCTATATTAAGCAAGCATGTACGACACGCGGATGACAATTCACGCCCTAAATATAAAGAACGATTAGGGTTTCGCTATCCAATGTCTATGACAATCCCACTAGATTTCTCTACATGGGATGTACACTGTTAAAGGTCTGCATGCACATTTTGCCAGGTTTAGAATATGCACGTCCTTAGATGCACGTCTTGCGATCTACTGTTAAAGAAGGTCCCGGTCTCTGTTGGCCAAAGTGCATGCTGCCCTAAGTGCGGCGCAAGAGTTGTAAAGAAATCATCCCTTTCCCTCTCTGGAGAGTTGGCAATCGCACTGGCGGCTTTTGCATTGCTTATCCCCGCGCAGGTCTTTCCACTTATTGTGATTGAGCTGTTTGCCGTAAAAATTTCGACAACAGTAACAAGTGGTGCATTTACACTTCTGAACTCGTTCCCGTTCGTGGGAGCCTTAGTCATATTCTGTACCGCGTTTTGCCCACTGGTATATTTGCTTTCAATCTTTGCCTCTCACTGGTCTTTAAAGCACCTAAACGCAAAGGCACTCTACTATTCAACCTATTTTATTAAGGTTGCTCGTCACTGGGTGATGATCGACGTTTTTTTGGTTAGCCTAGCTATCGCGGCATTTAAGGTGCGCGACTACGCTGACATCATGGTTGGCCAAGGGCTGTTTAGCTTTGTCGTGCTTCAAGTGCTTGTCGCTATTTTGCTTTCACGCGTTTCACCTAAACGTTATTGGGATGCTTACAGCGAAAGAAAGGGAGAAGATGCCAGTGTTGATACACAAGACAACCACAACACAGGTAACGTCATTAGCTGCATTCATTGTGGATTGACGCAATGTGATTCCCATTCGAACTGCACACGCTGTGGCTCGCCGCTTTCAGCAAGAATGTTTCAGAGTATTCAGAAGACGTGGGCATCTTTGCTTGCGGCCGTCGTTTTTATCTTCCCTGCCAACTTCTACCCTATTTCAATTCTGATTACGAACGGCAAACGGCTCGAAGATACCATCTTCTCCGGCGTTGCGGCATTGATTAAGCAAGGCATGTACGGCATCGCCATTATTATCTTTACCGCCAGTATCATCGTACCGGTCGCGAAGATCGTATCCCTTGCTTACATATTGATTTGTATCCACTTTAAAGTTGAAACGGGACGCAAGCAGCGTATGAAACTCTACCGTTTCGTTAAATGGATAGGAAAATGGTCGATGATGGACCTATGCGTGATCGCAATCATGGTGTCATTGATTGACCGAGGTAATCTTCTTGATTTCACACCGGGCCCCGGTGCCATTGCTTTCGGGTTAGTTGTTGTATTAACAATGATTGCCGCTGAAAGCCTAGATTCTCGACTTATTTGGGACAAGTATGAGCAACGTAGATGATTCTCAAGTGACTGAGCCAACAGTGAAGAAGGATCGCGGCATATCGCCGCTTTGGATTTTTACCCTTCTCGCCTTTGTTCTCGCTGGTTGGTTACTTTACCGCTCCGTCAGTGAAGCGGGTGAGCGCATTCAAATCTATTTTACTGATGCACAAGGTATTCAGGCTGGACGTACGACCATTCGTTACCAAGGTTTGGAAGTGGGCATGATTCGTCGTGTCACTCTTTCTGACGACCTAAAAAGCATCTACGCAGAAGCGGACATCTACCCGGAAGCGACAAAGATACTTCGCCAAAACACCGTGTTTTGGGTTGTTCGACCAAAAGCATCGATCACGGGCATCAGCGGTCTAGATGCGCTTGTTTCAGGTAACTACATCGCAGTGCAACCGGGCTCTGGCGCAGATCGCACGACCTTTATTGCTGCGGATGAACCACCGAAAGACGCCTTTGATGATGATAGCCTTCACATTCAACTTGAGGCGCCAGACTTAGGCTCATTGAGCATTGGTTCAGGCGTGTACTTCAAAAAGATTCTGGTTGGTGAAGTATACGACTATCAATTAAACAAAGACAAAAGCGGCGTGACGCTGTCACTAAAAGTAAAGAAAGAACACGCTAATCTTGTCACTTCCGCGTCGAAATTTTGGAATGTCAGCGGTATCAATGCTGATATCAGCCTGAATGGCCTTGATGTTAAAGTCGAAAACTTAGCCTCTGTCATCGCAGGCGGGATTGCATTTGATTCCCCTGAAGGTGGAAAGCCCGCAGAAGAACTCCAAACGTTCAAATTACACAAATCCATCAATGACACAGATCGTGGCATCTCAGTGACATTGAACCTCCCTGCTGACCATGGCATCAAGAATGCTCACTCAGCGATTCTTTACCAAGGTTTGGAAGTTGGCCGTTTAAACGGCATCAACTTTAACGACTCGTTTTCTGGCACCGTCGCGACAGCAACATCAACCCAGAAATGGCGTGGATGCTGAAATCAGGCAGCGAGTTCATTATCGAAAAGCCGCAGATTAACCTGAGTGGCTTTAAGAACCTCGGTAACCTCTTCACTGGGAATACACTGACGCTTTATCCTGGTGATGGACAGGATGCACGAACCTTTGCCGCAAAAACAAAAGAGTCGATTGTTGCCGATGACCCGAACTCGCTGAAAGTAAAACTGGAAGCAGAGACCTCTTGGGGCCTCGCGCAAAACACCAAGGTGCTTTACCGTGGCCTGCAAGTGGGTTTCATCAATTCAACGAAGTTGAGTCCTAACAAGGTTGAATTGGAACTGGTCATCTACCCGAAAAACCGACACCTTGTTAAAGAAGATTCGCGCTTCTTTATTGTCGGTGGTGTAAGCGGGCGCATTTCATCTGAAGGCGTTGAGTTTTCCGTCCCTGCTTTCGCACAAATTGCTGACCCAGCCATTAGCTTCACCAGCGAAGGCAAAGACGCAGTTGCGGAAAGCTACCACTTGTTCAAAACAGAAATCCAAGCACGCAATGCCAAAGAAGCAGAGCGAGGCGTAACCGAGTACAAGCTGGTTGCGAACAAGTTACCTTCTGTTTCTCAAGGCAGCCCAGTGATGTACAAGAATTTCGAAGTCGGTAAAGTTTCGAACTTCTCTCTAATGAAAGATCGCATTGAAGTGATTGTTGAAATAGAGAATCGCTACAAACACCTGATCAATCAAAACACAGTCTTCTGGAATCAATCAGGCATCGACGTCAAAGCCGGCCTGTCGGGTGTTGAAGTCAACACCGGCTCTTTGAAGTCCATCGTTGCTGGCGGCATCGCCTTTGGTGATATCCAAGGTATCGACAATAAAGACGGTCGAAACTGGATCCTCTATGACAGCTTGAATTCAGCGCAAAACTACGGCCTTGCGATTACCTTTGCCTCTGACGCAGCTAATGGCCTCAGTGAAGGCAGTAACATTCGCTATCAAGGTGTTAACGTCGGTGAAGTGACCGGACTTAAACCTGATTTTGATACCGACGGTGTCGTCGTCTCTGCAATCATCTACCCTGAATACTCTGCTCGCCTTGCTAAAGCAACCAGCTATTTCTGGGTGGCACAACCGTCTCTGAGCCTCACAAAAACCGAGAACCTCGATTCTCTATTCGGCGCATACATTTCTGTTGTACCGGGTAAAGGTAGCAACGCAAAGACTTCACGCTTCATAATTCAGCGGAATACGCCGGCGGTTTGACCATTGTATTGGAAAGCGAAACGCGCGGCTCTGTCGCTGTTGGCACCCCTATCCTCTTCAGAGACTTCGAAGTGGGAGCTGTTACAGATGTGCGCCTTGGCCGATTTGCGGATCGCGTGCTGATTGAAATTAAGATCAGCGACGACTACAAACATCTGGTTCGCCAGAACACCGTATTCTGGAATGATTCAGGTATTGATGTCTCTATTGGCCTAACAGGTGCAACCGTGCGTAGCGGTACGCTTGAGAGTGTGATTAAAGGCGGCATAGCCTTTGCGACACCGGAAGGCACTGAGCTAGCCAAACCAGCACGCTCGGATCAACACTTCCTGCTCCACAGCTCTCCAAAAGATGAATGGGAGCAATGGAGAACGGCAATACCGTCCTATTAATCAGTATTTGTTACAAAGGCGTTTTGATAACCTCAAAACGCCTTTTTTTCGCATGTATCAGGCTTCGCGCTGCCTTGTAGACCCGTGGGGAACGTTATAAACTTCGCGGTTCAATAGAACTTCATGCGAGACCTTTCAGGTGCATCCAAATATCGTCTTCCCGGAATTGTTCCTAAAACACATGGAACAAACCCTGCCTTCTCATCTTTCAATGACCGATTTTATCGAAGCATGTAAACGCCCATTGCGACGCAGCATTCGTGTTAACACGCTCAAAATCTCTGTTGAAGATTTCAAAGTCCGCGCAGCGGAGAAAGGTTGGTCACTGTCACCTGTACCTTGGTGTGATACCGGATTCTGGATTGATGAAGAAGACGATTCAGTGCCACTTGGCAATACTGCCGAGCACATGTCAGGTCTTTTCTATATCCAAGAAGCAAGCTCGATGCTGCCAGTGACGGCTTTGTTGGAAGAAGACCGTGAACTTGAGCGTGTTCTCGACATGGCAGCTGCTCCTGGTTCTAAAACTACACAAATTGCTGCCGCCATTGAAAACCGTGGCGTATTGGTTGCAAACGAATATTCCGCAAGCCGAGTCAAAGTGCTTCACGCGAATTTACTTCGTTGTGGCGTTTACAACTCGGCATTGACCAATTTCGATGCGCGTGTTTTCGGTACTTGGTTGCCGGAAACCTTTGATGCCATCTTGCTTGACGCGCCGTGTTCCGGCGAAGGCACCATTCGAAAAGATGCGGATGCCTTTGCGAATTGGAGTCTCGCATCCATCAATGAAATTGCAGACACTCAAAAAGATCTGATTGAAAGCGCATTCCATGCGCTAAAGCCGGGTGGCGTCATGGTTTATTCAACCTGCACGCTCAGCCGTGAAGAAAACCAAGATGTCTGCCACCACATCAAATCGTTGTTTGGTGATGCGGTTGAATTCGAACCACTGAACCACTTGTTCGAAAACGCGGGAGATGCGTGTACCGAAGAAGGCTTCTTGCACGTGTTTCCTCAAATCTTCGACAGTGAAGGTTTCTTCGTTGCGCGCCTGAGAAAAACGCAAAGCGTAGGCAGCGAAATGGTGAAAAAGCGTCCTCGCAACTTCCCATTCCAAAAAGCCAGCCGCAAAGATGCCGATGCGGCAGCAAAGGCATTAAAAGAAAGCCTTCAGCTGTCTATTCCTGAATCCTCTAACGTCTGGGTTCGCGACAAAGAAGTGTGGCTGTTCCCTGCCGCGATCGAAGATATTCTGTTGGAAATCAAATTTGACCGTATTGGCCTTAAGCTCGCTGAAACGCACAAGAATGGCTATCGCTGGCAACACGAAACCGTGATGGCACTTGCGACCGGTAAAGAAGCAAATTGTGTTGAGCTTACAGCAGAAGATGCCAAAGAATGGTACATGGGACGAGATGTTCGACCTCAAATCACGCCAACAAAAGGTGAAGTCATTGTCTGCTACCGCCAGCAACCTATCGGCATTGGTAAATGGGTAGGCAATCGCATTAAAAATGGCCTTCCAAGAGAGCTAGTTAGAGACGTAAATCTGTTTATTGCATGATTGCTTTTAAAAGTCTCATGGTTGAAACGCTCCCGCCACCTTGCGCCAACTAAAGTTTGAAGTGTTACAAATCTCCATTTAAACCAGTTAGCGCAAGGCTCTTACGAGCCATTCCCCTAAGCCCGGAACAGGAATCGTTCCGGGCTCTTTTTATTTATACCGACTTTGCCAGAATGACAGTCACAAAAAAGGCTGCCATTGGCAGCCTTTTTCTAGCGGTTGGTTTTACTTAATCAAGTAAATGCCGTCTTTTTCAATGCGAATACGACGCTCTTTATAAAGACCACCAATGGTCTTTTTGAATGTCGCTTTACTGGTGCGGAACAATTCAAAAATCTGTGCCGGGCTGCTTTTGTCACTAACTGGAAGGAATCCACCTTTCATCTTAAGTGTGCGGATGACCTTCTCTGACAGGTCATCTACTTTGCCTTTGCCCAGTTTCTGAAGTGCCAAGTCAATCTTGCCGTCTTCACGTACTTGCTTGATGTAGGCTTTCAGGCTCTTACCGATGAACAGCTTACCGAACACCTCAGTCTTGAACAGCAAGCCCCAGTGCATGTCGTTCACTGCACATTTGTAGCCCAATTCTGTTTCTTCAACCACAGTGATATGCACTTGCTCGCCCTTTTCGTAGCGTGCAGGTGTTTTATCCAAGAACTTGTTGAACTTGGTCGAACCAACAATACGACCAGACGCATTGTCCAGATACAGGTAAACCAAGTATGAGTTGCCTTCCTGCATGCGCGAACGTTGCTCACTGAACGGCACCAGAAGATCTTTTGGCAGACCCCAGTTTAGGAATGCGCCGACTTTTGTTGCGTTCACACAGTTAAGTTTCGCGAACTGACCCACTTCAGCCAGTGGCTTTTCAGTGGTAGCAATGATGTCGTCTTCAGAGTCGAAATAAATGAACACAGAAATTTCGTCACCCAGAAGCGTTCCTTTTGGCACGTAGCGTTTAGGCAAAAGGATGTTGCCGTACTCTTTACCACCGTCAACAAAGACGCCAAAATCCACTTCTTTGACTACTGTTAGGGTGTTCACCTGACCGATCTTAATCATTGACCTTCTTACTCACTCTTTTTCAATTAGGCGCAGTATACGAGATTTACGCAAAGAGCGTTGCAGTAATTTGAATACTCGTGTGCGATTGGTTTTTTATTGTTCCTTTTCTGGGCGTAACCACTGCTTCATAAACGAAAAACGCCACACAATGGCGGCGTTTTCAGAAGAGTGTGGCGATCTCGATTATTTGAAGATCAGCTCTACACCGACACCATCGACCAACTCGACGACCTTCTGATCGTGTTTATTTAACAGCACAAGAATTGGCTTCTCGGCAGACAGCGTCTTTTTAATGGTATCTAGGATTAACCCTTTCACAGCTTCATTGTGCTTGGTGAAAGTATATGGCAACGCCGTGCAATCAAAGTCCACGCCAAGCGTGAAGCTGGCAAGACAATCTACATCCACAATGATGCCGTCAAAGTAGGCAAGCAAGGAATCTGCTAATAGCGCGTTTGACGGAAGCTGGCAGGCCAACAAGACTTTGAGTCCTTTTGCACCGCGGCAAAGACCCTGCTCTGCCAACAGATCAATCATTGTCGCCGCTTCACTGGACGTACGGATGAAAGGCACGACGATTTCGATGGCAATGCCTTTGTCTTCAATGGTAGATTTCAGCACATTACACTCAAAGACAAAGCCTGGTTTACCCACTTCACTCGCAAAGCGAGACACACCGCGCAGCCCCATTGCAGGGTTTGCTTCTGCAGGCTCTGCTTCTCCGCCCTTTAACGCACTAAAGTACAAAGCACCTTCGTCGTTTAACAACACACGAAGAGGTTTTCCGCCGTTCACTTTACTCGCTTTTTCAAGTGCCTCGACAAGTGCGCTGATCGCACCTTCCACATCAGAAAGCACTGAAGGATGTTCACCCACAAGTTCTTGATAAAGACCCGCAAGCGACACCAATCCAATGTTGCTTGTGCGGCATCCAATTGAGACGACTGCTTAAGCAAAAGTGAAGAATTCAAATCCATTTGAGACATAACGCACCAATACTACCTAGAAAAAACAGACATGCCTGAAAGGCTCAATTTTATGATAACGATGAGGTTGTTACTCGCAACCGCCTGATTTTCGTCCATCTAATAGAGAACATACCCACACCATCAAACCGTTACAAGTGAAAATATTAAATTTACATCCCGTCTATCACATAGGAACAAAATTCCCTCAAAACTCCATTGAGCGAACAAAACTAGAGCAACAAAGAGAATAAATCGATGAAAGATCACATCGATACTTCTATGTGAACGAAATTTTGCTATCTTACTGCCTTCGCAACAAAGCCGATGTAAGGAAGGCAGTCTCCATGCCTATTAAAACTGACGAACTTAGAACACAACCTGTAGACACTCTGCCGACACCAGCAGAAGTAGAAGCAGCGTCTCCGATTACTGATGCTGTCGCTGAGCACGTCGCTCAAGCGCGCAAGCAAACAGAAGACATTCTGACGGGACGTGACGACCGCTTGCTGGTTGTGGTTGGCCCTTGCTCTATTCACGATCCTAAAGCCGGCTTGGATTATGCTGCGCGCCTTAAAGCATTTGCAGATAAGCACAAAGAAACCCTTCACATTGTGATGCGTACCTATTTCGAAAAGCCACGCACCGTTGTGGGCTGGAAAGGTATGATTAACGACCCCGATCTTGACGGTAGCTGCAAGCTGCCAGAAGGTTTGTTTAAAGCGCGCAAGTTTTTGCTCGATGTGAACAAACTCGGCATGCCGACGGCCACTGAGTTTCTTGACATGATCACGGGTCAATACATCGCAGACTTGGTCAGCTGGGGCGCAATTGGTGCCCGTACCACGGAATCGCAAATTCACCGTGAAATGGCTTCAGCCCTTTCTTGTCCGGTTGGATTTAAAAACGGTACCGACGGCAACATTAAGATTGCAATCGATGCTATTCGCTCTAGCCAAACCTCTCACTTGTTCTGCTCGCCAAACAAGCAAGGTCAAATGACCATCTATCGCACCAGTGGCAACCCTCATGGTCATGTCATTCTGCGTGGTGGTCATCAGCCGAACTACAAGCGTGACGATGTCGTCAATGCTGCGGAAAACTTAGCGTCGTTTAACCTGTTCCCACGACTGGTCGTGGATTTCAGCCACGCTAACTGTGAGAAGCAACACCGACGTCAAATGGACGTTGCAGCTGATATTTGCCAGCAAATCATAGATGGTGACATCTACATTGCAGGTATCATGGCGGAAAGCTTCATCACCGAAGGTAACCAAGCCGTCGACAAAGACAATATCGGCGCATTGACCTACGGTCAGTCAATTACTGATCCTTGTCTAAGCTGGGAAGATACAGAGAAAATGCTGCAAATGCTGTCCGATGCCGTCGCGCAGCGAAATGCCAAAACAGACACTCTGTGATACTATTCGATTCATTTTTCAGGTAATAATCAGGAAAAGCCAATGCCTTCTTTTGATATCGTATCGGAAATCGACAGCGTTGAACTAAGCAACGCCGTTGACAACTCTACTCGTGAACTTGCTACTCGCTTTGATTTTCGTAACGTAGAAGCAAGCTTTGAACTTAAAAAAGAGGTTGTAAAAGTTTCCTCTGAATCAGATTTCCAAGTTAATCAACTTATGGAAATCTTGCGCGGCAACCTGGCAAAACGTGGCGTTGATGCCCGTTCTATGGAGCCAAAAGACTATGTTTACTCAGGTAAGTCTTGTTACGCTGATGTGCACTTCAAAAACGGTATTGAAACCACTGTTGCGAAGAAAATCGTGAAAATGATTAAAGATTCGAAAATCAAAGTTCAAGCTCAGATTCAGGGCGAACAAGTGCGCGTAACGGGTAAAAAGCGTGATGATCTGCAACAAGTGATGCAGTTGATCCGCGACGCTGATTTGGGTCAACCATTCCAGTTCGAAAACTTCCGCGACTAATTATCGGTTCGGAATGAAAAACGCCTCTTTGACGAGGCGTTTTTTGTATCTGTTGTCTAAACGATCGGGACTAATTAATCGTTATCACACGGCTGGCCTTTTTATATTGAACCTTCCAGCCTTTCCATTGCGGCAATTCCCAACGCTTTGGGCCATCCTTTCTGTTTCCTTTAGTGTGATGCAGCACCACGGTACGTTTTGCTCTGCTGTATTCAACATCAACGTGCAGCTCAGGAAGTGTCAGTCTTAGCGGATACTTTGCAGCGAAATCCTCAAATTCCCACGCAGGAATACCCTCAAAACGCAAATCAGACGCATCAATCAGGGCTAAATCTTCTTGAGACTCAATGCCTAAGGTTTCAACGCGTGAAGCTAACCAATGTGAAGCATCAATAAGTGGTTCGGGGTTAATGGCTTCAAACTGCTGATAAAGGTTCCAATGCGCTACAGCATCTTGGATTTCGGAACCAACGCCAGGAAACAACTCACCGTCCATGATTTGCTGACTGATAGCCTGAATTAGCCCTTCACCCTCGGCCTCTTGTTGTATTTGCTCGATGATTCGACCCGCGTAGACACGTTGCTTACTGTCAACGATGACACCGTTAAGGGCGTGATGATCAATCACTTCCCACTCGCCGAGGTCAGCATCTGCAATCCAGCCAAAAGGAATAGGTGCAAGGCATGTCGCATAAGAGGTTGTTTGCTTGCTTCCCTTACCTGCCAAATGAAACTGGTCAAACACAAGGGCAGCTTGTGGCTCCGCGGGAAAGTCGCTGTCACGGCTCAATACGACTTCGCTGTATCCGTTTCCAAAAGCTTGCTGGCGACGCTCTCTTCTTGCGAAAACAAGTTCTGGTGAAGCCTCAATGACATTTCGCAAAAACTGTTCACGGTCGAATCGAGAAGCCGCTTCCCATTGTGGCAATTCCAATGCCTCTCTTAACGACGCGCTTAGCTCTCTCGCTTCGTTGAGTGCCAATTCATCAACAATCACTTCATCCGGTTGTTCGCCACGAATGACTGCAATTGATGTGACAACGTCACACAGATGTTTATTCCATTCTTTATAAGCATCTAACGCCAACTCTCCACTCTGTCGTTGCCAGACGCGCATAGGTGTTTGAAGTGCCGCCGCTAGATCGCACATGGCTTCACGATTGGCTTTGCTTTTCATGCCAGTGATCAAGTGCGCAAATAACGAGTCAATCGGCAATGGATAAAGAAGATTTCCGTGCGCGGTTACCTTCCCCTCAGCATCTATCGCTTGCATCTTCTTCAAACGGGTTTCAGCGGAAGACAGCGATTTTTCTGGCAACGTAGACAGGAAAGGCAGTTCTTCGAGACGATATCCGCAACATGCTGCCGCCAACATGGTTTCAATTAGGTCCTCACGCTCTAGCTCAGGCGGTGTAAACAGCTCCAAGGGTGCGTGTTCGCCATAGAGTTTTTCGCAATAACCCGCGGCTATTCGTCCAGCACGGCCCGCTCTCTGTTTCGCACTGGCTTGGGATATCGCATGCAGAGCCAAAGCCGTTCGTCCGTTCCTCTGATGCGTACGACGCTCAAGGCCGGTATCGATGACCGTTACCACACCCGGAATGGTCAATGAGGTTTCAGCCACGTTTGTCGCCAGAACCACACGTTGATTTTCGCCACGCGAAAGTGCGCGTTTTCTGTCAGAGTCCGACACCGAGGCATGAAGCGGAATAATGTCGGCATCAAGATGTTTAAGTTGCCCCAAGCACGTATTGATTTCTTTTTGCCTGGCAAAAACACCAAGACGTCTCCGCCCCGCTCTAACGCCGTCTCTACGAGAGGTAATATACGTTGCTCTACGTCTATGCCATTTGGCATGAACTGCGAGTCGCGTGCATGGCATGAAATCGTGACACCGTAACTCTTGGCGTTCGCTTTTATCACTTCGGCATCGAAATAGCTCGCTAGCTTTACGCTGTCTAACGTCGCAGAGGTCACCATCAGTCGGTGTTGGTCATGTTTGAGTAGCAGTGCCGCGAGAAGGTCAGTTTCGGCTCGACGCTCATGAAACTCATCAATCATGACCACATCGAAGTGAGCCAATTCGTTTTCTGCAAACCAACGAAGTACAACACCCGGAGTTGCAAAAACGATGTCAGTATTTTCACTGAAGCGATAATCGAATTTGATGGCGTAGCCGACTTTCTCTCCAACCTTGCTTTCCAAGGTGTCGGCAACAAATCCAGCCAACGACGTACAAGCAACTCGGCGTGGCTCAACAACAAGCACCTTCCCCAGCGTCGACGCCCAAACGGGTAATCGTGTCGATTTACCGGTTCCCGTGTCTGCCTGAACAATAATATTTCGAGATTGAATGATTCGTTCTACATCCAATTTCAACGAATCTATGGGAAGAGAAAGAGATGTTGCCATCGTCATTATTTTTCATTTTGCGCGATTTTAGATTGCCGTAGTTTATACCTAAACGAACGTAATATCAGGCTGTTTGGCTTTGTAATGAATGTCGCCAACAATTTTTACGTGCCACGACATTAGGCAACAATATTCACAATTATTTCTGATACTTATATTTGCAGGCTCGTTAATAGCAATTTCATATTTTGTACAAATGTGTCGTAATCCACCCGTCAACATTGGGCAACGTCACTAATTTTAATCCCCTTGCAAATCAATGCTATTTTCACCTTGAATCACAACAGGCTTGGACACTACACTCTTAGGGCAATTCTTGGTTCCTATTATCGAATTGCATTTGCCTGTCTATCGAACTGAAACAAATTGAGCCGTTTTCATCCATGCATAATCAAAAACGTCCCCTATATATCCCTTACGCAGGGCCTGCTCTGCTCGAAACACCGCTTCTGAATAAAGGCAGTGCTTTCTCTGTCGAAGAACGCATGTTCTTTAACCTCGAAGGCTTGTTGCCTGAAGCTATCGAGTCTATCGAAGAACAGGCTGAACGCGCGTACAAGCAGTACATGCGTTTCGACAATGACATGGATAAACACATCTATCTACGAAATATCCAAGACACGAACGAAACCCTATTCTACCGTCTCGTTAATAACCACATTACCGAGATGATGCCGATCATCTATACACCAACTGTTGGTGCGGCATGTGAAAACTTCTCTGAGATCTACCGTCGTGGTCGTGGTTTGTTCATCTCCTACCCAAACCGTTTCCGTATCGATGAAATGCTGAACAACGCATCACGCCACAACGTAAAAGTTATCGTTGTAACCGATGGTGAGCGTATTTTGGGTTTGGGTGACCAAGGTATCGGTGGTATGGGCATTCCAATCGGTAAACTGTCTCTGTACACCGCATGTGGCGGTATCAGCCCAGCGTATACCCTACCTATCGTTTTAGATGTGGGTACAAACAACCCGCAACGCTTGTCAGACCCAATGTACATGGGTTGGCGTCATACCCGCGTAACGGGCCAAGACTATGACGATTTCATCGAAGAGTTCATTCAAGCCGTACAGCGCCGTTGGCTGATGCATTGATCCAGTTCGAAGATTTCGCGCAGAAAAACGCAATGCCTATTCTTGAGCGTTACAAAGATCGCGTTTGCTGCTTCAACGATGACATTCAAGGCACTGCAGCGGTGACTGTTGGTTCTCTGATTGCAGCATGTAAAGCGGCGGGCACTAAGCTGTCTGAACAACGTATTACCTTCTTGGGTGCAGGTTCTGCTGGCTGTGGTATTGCAGAAGCAATCATTGCTCAGATGGTTTCTGAAGGTATCAGCGATGCTGAAGCTCGTTCACGTGTGTTCATGGTCGACCGCTGGGGTCTGTTGGTTGATGCAATGCCAAACCTGCTGGATTTCCAACAACGTTTGGTTCAGAAATCTAAAGCCATTAAAGATTGGGAACTTGCTGACCAAAATATCTCATTGCTGGACGTGGTAAACAACGCCAAGCCAACCGTATTGATCGGTGTGTCTGGTGCGCCAGGTCTGTTCAGTGAAGAAATCATCAAGGCTATGCACAGTCACTGTGAGCGCCCAATTGTTTTCCCTCTGTCTAACCCGACAAGCCGCGTAGAAGCGACGCCGTTTGACATTCTTCGTTGGACTAACGGTGAAGCGCTGGTTGCGACCGGTAGCCCGTTCGAGCCAGTCGTTTTGGATGGTGGCAAAACCTTCACTATCGCACAGTGCAATAACAGCTACATCTTCCCAGGTATTGGCTTGGGCGTATTGGCTGTTGAAGCGAAGCGCGTAACCGATGAAATGCTGATGGAATCAAGCCGCGCACTTGCAGAATGTTCTCCACTCGCGAAATATGGCCGAGGCCCGCTATTGCCTTCACTTGAAGAAATCCAGTCAGTATCACGCCATATTGCACTCGCCGTCGCCAAAAAAGCGATTGAGCAAGGTGTTGCCCTTGAGTTGACCGAGGAAGCACTGCTAGAACGTATCGATGCTATCTTCTGGCAACCGAAGTACCGCCAGTACAAACGTACATCATTCTAACGTCATACTGCATTAACGCACTGAACCTCCGCTTTATCTAATATCGCGGAGGTTCTTTTTGTTATTTCACGCGTTTTCGTATAACCTGCTGGTTCTGCGCAATTTTAATGCCTTTCTTGTCGAGATGTCATTGCGAAAAGTTTTAATAGCCTTCAGTGCCTTTCTCATACTTTCAATCGCCTCCATCGTGGGGATGGATTTGTGGGTCACGCTAAAAGCCTCTGATAGAATCTATACGTCAATCGAACAAATACCCCAACGTCACATTGGCCTTGTTCTGGGTACCAGCAAATATATTGGGAAAACCCGCAACCCGTATTACACCTATCGCATCGAAGCCGCTCAGCAGCTTTATCAAGAAAACAAAGTCGATGTCTTGCTTTTAAGTGGCGACAATGCCCATCGTTCTTACAACGAGCCGTGGACAATGAAACGTGACATGTTAAAGGCAGGGATTCCAGAAGATCGTATCTTCCTCGACTATGCTGGCTTTAGGACGCTTGACTCTATCATCCGCGCTAAACGCGTATTTGATGCTGATGAATTTACCCTTGTCACTCAAGCGTTTCATTGTGAGCGCGCGCTGTTTATTGCCGATTATTACAATATCGATGCGATTTGTATGGCGGTCCCTAGCCCATCCGGCCTGTCAGGTTTGAAGATCCGAGCGAGGGAAACACTGGCACGAGTAAAAGCGGTGTTGGATATTTATGTTTTAAACAAACAACCCAAGTTCTTGGGCCCGAAAGAGTCCATTCCGATGGAGCCTCTCTTATCGCCAACATCCGAAGAAAAGGAATAAGCTCCCTTTCGTATACGCTCAGCCAGACTTAAGCACCATTCCCTTACTAAAAATGGGTGGATTACTACCCATTTAAAATTCAACACATCCCACTTCAAAACATCCACGTAACACACTGTTAATATTGTGCGTTTTCGCCAATTTCATTTAACCAAACAAGGCGATAATAGCCTCAACGTTAAAACAAATAATTAACGCAAACCAAGAGTCCCTACATACGTTTGAGGAAGTCACTATGACAGCGCTAACTATTGCGGTTAGAGATTGGCTGTTGAATCGCAACAGCATGATTCTCATCGCCGACATTGTACTTTTTGCATTGCTCTACAATTTTCTGCCCTATGAAAAAGATGTCGTCATTGGCCTTAGCCTACTGACATTTGTCGCCATCCTTTGGCTCACAGAAGCTCTGCACGTCAGCATTACAGCAATACTGGTTCCACTGATTGCCGTCGGCTTGGGGGTATTTCAAACGCCTGCCGCACTTGCAAACTTCGCCAACCCAATCATTTTTCTTTTCCTTGGCGGTTTTGCATTGGCAGCAGCTCTTCATGTTCAAAAGCTCGATCAAGCTATTGCAGATAAGGTTCTGCTGCTTGCTAAAGGAAAGATGAGCGTAGCGGTCGTTATGCTTTTTGGTGTGACAGCTGCCCTTTCCATGTGGATTTCGAACACTGCAACAGCCGCTATGATGCTGCCTTTGGTTCTGGGTGTACTTAGCAAAGTAAATGCGAAATCTGAACGCGGCACCTATGTGTTTGTCCTGTTGGGCGTGGCGTACTGTGCAAGTATCGGCGGTATAGCAACCATTGTTGGTAGCCCACCAAACGCCATTGCAGCAGCAGAAACCGGTCTTAACTTTGCTGAGTGGATGGCTCTGGGTCTGCCAATCACATTGACACTGCTGCCTTTGACCGTGGTACTGCTGTACTACATCACAAAGCCAAATTTGAAGCATACATTCGAGCTCGACCACAAACCGATCGAATGGACAAACGAACGTCGCCTGACCCTTGCTATCTTCGGCCTGACTGTATTTTGCTGGATTTTCAGCAAGCCAATTAACTCCATGCTTGGTGGTTTAAGCAAGTTTGACTCCCTGGTTGCGCTGTCTGCAATTGTCCTGTTGGGCGCAACCCGCGTGATTAAGTGGAAAGATATTGAAAAGACAACAGACTGGGGCGTGTTACTTTTGTTCGGTGGTGGTCTGTGTTTGAGCAACGTACTTAAAGCCACGGGAACCAGTGTCTTTTTGGCCGAGTCTTTGAGCACATTCCTCTCATCAGCCGGCATCTTCTTTACTCTGCTAACTGTTGTTGCTTTCGTGGTGTTCCTAACAGAGTTTGCAAGTAACACGGCAAGTGCAGCGTTGCTGGTACCGGTTTTCGCAACGGTTGCTGAAGCATTAGGCGTATCGCCCGTCGTGCTGTCAGCATTGATTGCAGTCGCAGCGTCATGTGCCTTCATGCTGCCTGTAGCAACACCGCCAAATGCCATCGTTTTCGGCTCTGGCCATATCAAGCAATCTGAAATGATGCGCGCTGGTTTCTACCTAAATCTGGTTTGTATCATCGTTCTTTCTATGTTCGCATGGCTGTTCTGGTAAACACGTAAGACAAAGCCGCACGTTCTCTCCCTTTTCGTGCGGCTTTCTTTACCCTTCTAAATCATCGCTCTTGCAAATCTCTCTTCTCGTTTATTCGTTTAAAACGACACAGCACTCGGTGGAAAATTTTGAACAAAGTTCGATACATGATCGAGCAGTTTGTTTCACACCTGTTTCGTGGGTACACTGAAATTTCAAAAACAACGATAAGAGAAGCTCATGCCATACGCAGAAATTACTGGCTGGGGAAAATGTCTACCGCCAGCAGAATTATCAAATGACGATCTCAGCACCATTATTGAAACATCGGACGAATGGATTTCTAGCCGTACCGGCATCAAGGCACGACGAATCAGTCACGTAAATACTTCTGATCTTTCAACGGTGGCGGCCAAACGTGCGCTAGCCGCTGCAGGTGTCAATGCTGAAGATATCGACCTTATTATTGTTGCAACTTGCTCTCCGGACACTCTCATCCCGAATATCGCTTCCAAAGTTCAACTGGAGCTTGGCGCAGTAAACGCAGCGTCTTTTGACCTTAATGCTGCGTGTACTGGTTTTCTTTATGGCTTAGAAACGGCCACACGCATGATTCAGGCTGGAGCCTATCGACATGCCATCGTGATCGGTGCAGAGCGACTCAGCTGGTATCTAGATTGGAGTAAGCGAGATACTGCCGTCCTGTTTGGTGATGGCGCAGGTGCCGTGGTCTTAAGCCGTTCAGAAAATGAAGTGGGCTTGCTTGAAGCCAAACTAGGTTGTGATGCAGAAGGCCGCGATGTACTGGCAGTGCCAAAATTCGGTACGGCCATGGCGCGATTCGACCAAGATAACGGTTACTTTGACTTCAACTTTGTGGGGCGCGAGATCTTCAAACGCGCCGTAAAAGGTATGGGCTCAGCCGCTGGTGCTGTGTTGTCACGTTCAAACATGACCCCCAATGATATTGACCTTGTTGTTCCGCATCAGGCGAACAAACGCATCATTGAGGCGTTGTGCGATCACGCTAAGATCCCGCTGGATAAAGCATTTGTGAACATCCATAAATACGGCAACACGTCTGCTGCGACCATTCCTATCGCTTTGTGTGAAGCCGTTGAAGAAGGCGCAGTCAAACCAAACAGTACTATGCTTGTTGCTGCTTTTGGTGCCGGTCTCACTTGGGGAGCTGGCGTGATTCGCTGGGGTGCTCGTACAACGCCTGTTTCGACGTCAGATGCTGAACTAGAACCAGTCAACAAAACCGCACTTGAGCTGTTGGAAGATGCGGTGAGACATTGTCAGGAAAACGCGAACAAGTAGCGTACTTCCCCAATAAAACAAAAGGCAGCCTAGGCTGCCTTTTTTGTTCGAATACGATAAGCATCTACGACGCCATCAGTGCTTCAACATACACTTCAACGCGATTTCGCCCTGCCTGTTTGGCCTGGTACAGAGCGTCATCCGCATCGGCAATCAACGCCGCCACATTACTGTTTGATGTAGAAGCTACGCCCACGCTGCATGTCATCGATTCACCATGCGACCAACTGTAGTTCTCAAAGGCATAACGAATCTTTTCTGCAAGGAATGTTGCTTGCGCGAGGTTTCTGGTCGGACAAAACACAACAAACTCTTCCCCTCCCCAACGCACAACAATGTCACTGGTCGACGTCGCATCTCGGAGGATCTGCGCCGTATCGACAAGCAGCCTATCCCCCATATCGTGCCCATAAGTGTCGTTAACCGCTTTAAAGTGGTCAAGATCGATACAAAGAGCCGAGCAATGTTGCTTTTTCGATGCCTTGAGGTGTTTGTGTAGCACTGGGTAAATCTCGGTGCGATTTCGCAAGCCCGTCAATGCATCTGTTGTCGCCAAGACAGACAATGTTTCACTTTGTTGTCTGAGCGAGGAGTTAATCTTTTTCAGCTTGTCTGCACGTCTACGCTCTTTGGCATACGTGACACGGCTTTGCCAATATTTCAGTCCCAGAATGATCATCACGACCGTCATCCACATAAAGGTCAGGGTGCGGAACAATTGCGCTTCCGTTACCATCAAACCTTCAAATCGAATACTTTTGATCGTCAAGGTGTGGTCACCAATAACTGGGGCGCTGCCTGTCGCGATTTCTATCAAAGAGATATTGTTTAGCTCTGGGCCGGCATTCTTTAGTGGCACGTTGAGATCTGAAATCCACCAAGACAACACTTGGAATGAGTTTAGCGGTAGGACGAACTCGCCCATCGTCTCAGACGGCCCATATTCAATACCGTTAAATTTGAGGGACACAGGATCTTCGGTATTTGAATACTCTTCGTTGTAGTTTCTGAGGTATACACGAAGCCTTTGGTCTGGAGCTGGTGCTTTGTAAGACGCTTCAATGACCATGGAATGGTAGTTCGATAAATCGATACCATTTTGGATTTTCTTAGTCAGGCTAATGGCGATTTCACAAAATGGCCATTTATACCCCTCACCTAGCGTGCACTGTAATACCGCACCTTTACCGTCTTTGGCAGACGAAACAGTACCTAGGGTATCACCACCTCGCGGTGTGTCATCGATATATCGAAAATCATAGTCAGAAGGAGAAATGACATATTCTGACTTCGCGCCACCAACATAAAACCAGGTGACTGCTGCCAGCGAGAAAAATGCCAACACAAAAAGAACGAACACAGTTCGAGAAAAATTCTGATTCAAACTAACCAACAGATGTTTTCTGAGTTGATACTACTTTAGAGCGACAACATCCCCTTAGAATGTCGTTTTCAGCTCTATACCCCAATCAACGCGCACTGCATTCAGCGAAGGCCCACGTTGAGCCTTCGCTGAGATTTAAAGCATGGTTAGCGTTTGATGTTTAAGAACGCTGCACCGCGAACACCACCTGAGTCACCGTGCTTTGCTTTGATTATTTTTGGTGGGTTTGCGATAGAAAGAAGATGCTTAGGTAAACGTTTTGGCATCTCTTCATATATATAATCAAAGTTTGACAAGCCGCCACCCAGAACCACAACGTTCGGGTCGATACCGGTGAACATGCCACCGAATACCATTGCCAACATCTCCATGTAGTTGTCGACAAATTTTGACGCAGTCTCTTCACCTTCATAGAAGGCATTGATGATCTCAATGGCTTTCTTACTTTCGCCATTGAAATGCGCGTACAGCATTTCAAAACCGCGGCCAGACAGGTAGTTGTCGATACAACCTTTCTTCTCACAGCCACAGTCAAAAATCGGTGCGTTTTCACCCAGTTGCATCCACGCATCGATAGGCATACGCATATGGCCCAACTCACCAGCAACATTGTTCTGGCCCGACACAACCGTACCGTCAATAACAATACCACCACCGAAGCCAGTACCTAGGATCAGGCCAAGAACAACACTTTCGTCTTGCAGTTCTTCATCCCACGCTTCAGACAGGGCAAAACAGTTCGCATCATTGTTTAACGCAACACTGCGGCCAATCTTTGCTTCTAGGTCCGCACGCAACGTTTTGCCTTTTGCTGCAGGAACGTTCACTGTCAGAACTGTGCCGTCTTCTGCTTTTTCGATACCAGGAATGCCAATACCTACTGTGCCTTCGCAGCCAAACTGTTCGTCATATTTCGCCACCAGCCCAGCCAAGATTTCGATAAGCTTTTGATAGTCATCACCTGGCGTTGGTACACGCTCAGTTGCCTGACGAACGAGTTTCTCGTCAAATGCACCAAACTCGATTTTTGTACCACCCACGTCAAAGCCGTAATACATCCTTTACTCCATTGTTCCAAAACACGTATTTCTAGTTGTGCGAATTATCGCGTTTTCCGAGGGAATTGAATGTGATACAAGACAAAGTCCCTCTTTGTATATCCGTTTACCACCGTCACATTTGATGGGTTGATCGCAAAAATCAGCAGCTTCGCCGTTCGCTATCTCGCGGTATCTGTCCAATGCACCCGGTACAGGCAAGGTTTTCTGGCGTTTTCCTGTGATGTAATGTTCTCTAAATACATCGAACCAAGCATCCAAACACTCACCCGCCTTCACGTCTCCAGCTAAAGAAAGCACCTTCGCGGCGACTTCAGCTGTTGCGAGTTGGCTCTCTCCCGACGCTTCACGTACACCATATCGCGAAATTTCTGTTGCCTTGAAACTCAAAACTGGGAAGTTTGCCATCCAAGGGCTTTTACGGAAGATTTTCTTCGCTTCTTGCCACGTACCGTCAATCATGATGAACAAAGGACGTTTGCCCTCGTTGACCTCTACAGAGGTAACGACACGCTCTTCTTCTGCATACTGCGCAGGGAACACCACAAAAGGCTGCCACTTGGGATCATTAACCAAAGCAAGCATCTCTTCATTGGGTTCTGTGCGAGACCAAATATAAGCAAACGTATCACTCACCGTATCTGCGATGAGTCGCCCTGTATTACTTGGTTTCAACACTTCGTCGTCGTACATGACGAGAGCAAAGCCAGAGAACGTGTCTAGGGTCGTTTTTTCTTCACAGACGCACAGTGACTTCACCAACATACAATACTTACAACGATCAACATTTGCCCCTCTCGCTTTGAAAGGCTTGGTCGACGCGGCTAAGCGTTGATCATAGAGATGATGTACTGCGTGAAGTTTCATGAAATGCGCCTAAGAAAATTTAAAGACGCATTGTAGTCGGGGATGGTTGGGGTGCAAGCGTTATAGCTGATGCTGTTTATTAAACGCTGTTTTTAAACACATTCCGAAACGGCAGCATCGAACAGGTTTTTCACCAGACCGATGTACTCTTCCAGCACGTTGATTTGTGCATAAGTAGGTTTTTGGTTCCAGACAGAGCTGAGAACTTCTTCGAGATCAGCAACAATCTTGTCCGCTTCACTCATCACCTCGAATCGCATTGATTGCGGCATCCCTTTGTTCTGATCACAAATTGCCATAATTTGGCTGGCAACCAATTCATGAACAAGTTCGTCGATTGTTTCAGAACCGACTTTCTCATCTTTTGACGAAAACGCTGACAAGTTATCGATAAAGTACTCGATAAGAGCTGCGTACCCATCTGATTCGACGACCATTTTTCTCTCCAAAACGCACAAGGTCTAGGCTCAATTCTATTGTCTTTAAAAGTAAATTAACACCCATTATTTCGTCGCATGTCACTTTTTTAAACCTTAAGTATCCCTTTTGTTACGCCCCCGACTACAGTATAAGTTCCCTGCTGAGACACGCTGATTTTCACGCTCATAATCAGCGATGCTTTTCCTTAAAAAAGCACCAAGAGAACCAATAAAAATAACGCTCAGCATGAGTTCGTGAGGACATTCACGGCTGTTTTATGAAGTCATTCAAGGATGAGTAATGAGAGAGCGAAGGATAGAACGCGCTAACCAGTTCCCTTTCCCGAAAAGCATTGTTGGTAAAGTCGGCCTTATCATGGCATCGATGACATTAGTATCGATGCTCCTCGCGTTATCGGCATTCCTAACACATGACAGTGCCAGCAGTGACACCACCAAAACCAGTGAACTCGAAATTCCCAGCGCCCTATTGTCGGTTTCTATGCTCCGCTTTGCCGGAGAAATGAATCGCAGCATGTTCAGCTTCGCGCTCGGCGAACCTGAGTCGTTAGATTCATACCATTACAACAAGAATCAATTTGATGCGTCATTGGGTGAGCTAAAGCGTATCCATGGTGCGCAATCGAGCCACTTAAAACGCATCTCAGAAAATTACGACACCTTTGTCCGTAAGATTGAACAAGGCATCATCGAAGAATATGACCCAACGTTAGAAAAGTGGGCGATGGTTGAGAAACGCACCATTACTGCGATGCTCGCCCCTGAGTTGGATAAAGCCATTCAAGAGCTTTACGAAAATGACGTACAGGATGTGCCTTTTGCATTACAACAACGGCATTACCACTATTTGCTAATGAAAGAAGAAGCGGACGATATGATCGGCTTCCTTTTCTATTATCTGGCTAATGCCTCTGCTAGCCGTCAGGAGTTTATTCAGAACAAGGCCAATTTCTACAAGTCGCTTTTCTATCTCAGTCGAAATGCCATCAACGAGAAAGAACGCCAGCAGCTGGATCAGATACACGAACTCAGCAAGGGGCTGATTTCTCGCATCGACTTTGTGATGGAACGTTACGACCCAGCAGATAAAGAGGCGGTAACGAACACGCTTCGCCGTATCAATGACGGCGAATATAAGGAGTTGGAAGCCTCGCTGACTGAGTTCTCCAGAGAGACAAGCTTCAGAGCGGCAAACTCTATGGCAGGTTTGCACAAGATTCTGAAAACAAACCAGTTGTTTTTCGTCGCATTGTTTGCCGTTATGATCCTCTCGAGCGTCGCCCTAACTGTCTACATCTACAAAAAGGTCACACAGCCCATTGCAAGGCTTGCTGATACCATGCTCAAGCTTTCCGATGGAAACACCGAAATCCCGATTCACTACAAAGATCGTTCTGATGAAGTCGGACAAATCTCTCATGCATTGAGCTCGTTCCGTGACCACATCATCTCGAGGAACCAAGCAAGAGAGCAGCTTCTGTTCCAAAAAGAACGCGCTGAATCGGCCTCAAAGGCAAAAGCCCAGTTCCTTGCCGCAATGAGCCATGAGATACGTACACCTATGAATGGTGTCATTGGGATGATAGACATACTGCGCCGATCAAACCTCAACACGACGCAACTGAGTGTAACAACCACGGTACGCGAATCTGCTCTGTCATTGCTCTCAATCATCAATGATATTCTGGACTTTTCTCGCATCGAAGCGGGGAAAATGCGCATCGACAAAGTGCCACTCAGCGTTCGTAGCATTGCAGAACAAGTTATGGATAACTTGGCCAGTGAAGCCAATGAAAAGAACGTACGACTGATCCTTTACGTAAATCCAAACGTGCCTTCTTCCCTTCTCGGTGACCCAACACGTATTAGACAAATTTTGTTTAACTTGATAGGAAACGGCATCAAGTTCTCCGGAGGTCAACCACATCGCGGTGAAGTGAATGTATCCATAGAAGCCGCCGAGGTAGCCGATGGTAAGCAAGAGCTTTCCATATCTATCAAAGACAACGGTATAGGTATTAGCCAAGACAAACTGCAAGCTATATTCAAACCTTTTACTCAGGCGGAATATTCGACAACACGTCGTTTTGGTGGCTCTGGGCTGGGCTTGGCTATCTGTCAGAACATCGCGACCTTGATGGGCGGTAAAATTGAAGCATCGAGTGAAGAAGGTATCGGCTCTACCTTCACAGTATCTTTCGTTCTTGCCATTGCAGAAGACCAAAACACACCGGAAAATTGCAAAATCGAAGTGCTGCAAGCTTCTGCAGCGTCGTTAAAAGATGTGGTTTGCATCAATACATTGGAGAACGGCGCACTCAAAACAAGCATTGATGCTTACCTTAAAGAACTGGAGATCCCCTTCTCCGACATTAGCCTTGAAAGCTTACATACCGAAACCTTCGCCGAGTTAGATAAGAAATACGTCATTATCTGTCGTGACTACTTGAGAACACGTCAGTTAATGCCACCTAAGAACACAGGAGCTGACACGCGCTATCTAGAGCTCAACATGAGCTTGCCTGTTCGCCGTTATGGTGGCGTGGATGTCTTTGCGATATATGCCTCTCCTCTCAAGCTATCAATGTTGCTGAGTGGTCTGCGTATTTGTGTCGGCTTGGAAAGCCCTGACTACCCCGCACTGGATACCAAAGGCAAAGAGAGTTTCATTGAGCGCGCCAACACCAACAGTGGCACCATTCTCGTCGCAGAAGACAACGTCACTAACCAAGTGGTCATCGAGAAGCAACTGACTTACTTAGGTTTCAGTGTTGTGATGACATCTGACGGCCAGGAAGCACTTAGGGCGTATAGAAAAGAAGCCTTTTCGCTCGTGCTCACAGACTGCCATATGCCAAACATGGACGGTTACGAACTGACAAAAGCGATTCGTGATATCCAAGCAGAACGTGGCGAGTTTGTTCCTATCGTCGCCCTCACGGCTAACGCTTGGTGGGCGAAGCAGAGCGCTGTATCGAAACGGGGATGAATGATTTCATCGCTAAACCGGTTGAAATTGATGTTATTCAATCAGTGCTGGATAAATGGATATCTCAAAGCAAGCCTTATGATTCACCAAAAGTCGGGCCCGAGCGTATGATCAGTGTTTATGCGAAGCCCTTCACCAGTCCTACTCCAACTGAAGAAGCAGAGCTAGATCCAGAAGTGCTGAAAAAGCTGTTCTGGGGCGATAAAGAAACCTACTTTGATGTGCTGGAGCAATTTAACTATCATTGCTTACCTGAGCTCAGAGAGCTCTCAAACACATCTGCGCCGTTCGACTTTGAAACGATAAAAGCATCCGCACACAAGCTAAAGACGTCATCACGAAGCATCGGTGCACGCGCATTGTCTGATATCTGCTTTGAAATAGAAAAAGCCAGTACAGAGCGGGATAATCGCGTTGGGCGAGAATTAATCAAACTCGGTATCGAATTGACAATATCGGTTAACGCCATAGAGAAAAAGCAAAAAGAACTCAAAGAAGAGTTAGCCAAAGAAAGTGCTAGCTAAGCAAAACAAGAAGCCTTTTCACCTAGGACAAAGGCTTCTTTTTCCCTTCCTACTCGTTGATCTCCCTCTTATTTCGCTACATCTCACAAAGCCAATATATGTGCCGTCGTCATATTTCGGCAGTCTTTAAAATTTAGTGCCACACTTATACCGATGCGCTAATAACAAAGACAAGTGGAAGAACTATGAGAAAGACAAAGATCGTCACTTCAGAAGACATTTTGCTAAAGCTTTGCCAATCCGTGACTGCTGTCCTTTCAAAGGCCACGGACACGCAGGTCCACCATTCTGCAATGGTACAGAAGATAAGCAAAACCAGCCTAAAACCTGACTTCGGCTGTTTCGTTTTGTTTGACGGTGGCTTCTCAGGGTTAGTCGTGATTAATTTCGAAGCCAAAGCCGCTCTCGAGGTTTACCAAAAATACATGTCCCATATGGGAATACCACAAGAAGAACTCGCAACGCTTCACACCTCAGACGAAGTTGCCGATGTGTTAGGTGAGTTGATGAACCAAATCGTTGGTGACTTCACCGGCAAAGTTAAACGCTCACTGCAAACCAATATCACGCAGAACCAGCCCAAAATGATGGCGATTAATAAGAACATCAATGTGACTGTAGACAGCAACATTGAACGCCCTCAGGCAAGACGTGTGAGCTTCAGTACCGAAGACAACAACATCTTCTATCTTGAGCTCTCTATGGAGCGCACCGAGTTCATTCAGCTTGAAGAATTCGAAGAAGGTGACGAAGTGAATCCAGATGCAATTTTGGAAACCGAAATTGCCAAACAACTGGAAGGCAAAGAGAAAAAGCCGTCAAAAAAGTCATCCACTAAGGAGTCCACTTCTTTAACGGACGACTTGGGCATCTAACGCGACTACATATCCCTTCGGTTATTGGGCCAGCTCCGCACAGACACGCATTGTTGGCCCTCTTTCATCTTTCGGCATCAATACATTTCATTCTCTGTCCACATTTCTGACTTAGGAGCTTTCTATGGAACAAGTCTCGGATTGGTTGAATAACATCAATGCATGGTACGGCGATAAACACCGTGAATACGCTACGTTAGCATCATTGATAAACAAGCCACCCGCAGACCTGTTTTCTCCCCCTTACTCCCAAGACAAAAGTGATGCCTTGGCGTACTTCTTTGACGGGTGCTCTATGTTACACCGTCACGAAAAAGCACTTATTCATACTGATTCGGCCTATAGCTACTTACACTACGGCTATGCCAAGCTTCAACATCTTGCCACTCAGACCGACTCGGATCTCGATGTGCGCCGTTGGAGCATTAAACGCTTGGAGCGTGCGATTGTTACCATGATGGAGTTTTGTCAGGAGCAAAAGAGCGATGAATGGCTGAGAGAGAGTGAAACGCTTGTTGAGCTACATATTTCATTCATGCTTGCCCAATCCGACGTCAACATGAACAGAACGACTGTCTTGTAACGGGATAATACCCTCTCTGATTCCCCCCTAAACGTCACAAATTCTTGCTCTTGATACAGCATATCAAGAGCAATTTCGTTGTTTGCCTTTACTTTCTCATTCCATAAACGATAATGATAGTGATTATCATTATCGAGCCAAATATTGCTATGAATGATTGGATGCATTTACTCCGAACAGGAAACCAGTTTTTCTCTTCACTCGAGTATAACGAAGCCGAAGACAGTTACTTTGACGCACTGACACTTTTAAACAATCAACAGGAAAGTGTGTTTAGCCAAAAAGAGAAACTCTTTGGCTGGTTGGCTTGCCACCATAATCTCTCTGCCGTTTATAAGCTCGACAATCAACTTCAATTAGCACGCTTTCATCTCGAAACACCGTTAGAAGTGATAGAAGGCTACTTAAAAACAACCCCTCCTGAGGAATCGTTCTTTATTGAGCTGTTAAAGGCATATCAGACGGGACTCAACGAACTGTATCTTTTTGAAAAAGACATTTTGGAAACATCCGCCTAGTTGCTAAAGGAGAGCAGCCATATGGATATACGAATACTGACTTTTCTTTCTGTGTCGTTCTTTAGTGCCATTGCCTCCGCACACGGTGGCCATGATCACTCACATTGGTTGGCAGGTTTTGTTCATTTATTGTGGATAGCACCTTTGATTATTGGGGCTGTGCTTGTTGTTCTGGCGATTAACTATTTGGACAAGAGAACAAATTCAGGAGAGAAATAGTATGTTGCACTCACTCATAAAGCGCGTTGACCAGATTGTCAGCCTTGAGCGTGTCTCGGCCCACTGTGATATTCCCTGTAAGATCTATGATCCTATTCACGCACAAATCGCAACACTAACCATTATTAGAATGATGGATTTGATTGCTGATTTACCTGACAACAACCTCTCCATCAGTCAACAATCGACGCTTTGTCGTCTCGTTGAGCAGAAAGAAGAACACGGGAGAAAAGTGAAGGAAGAAATTCGTGTCATTTGGGGCGATTACTTCAAACAACCTCAGTTTGACCAGTTCCCTGAAATACACGCCCTAACCCATGAAATCATGTTGCTTGCATCAAAGGCAAAGCAGGAACTGAACCGAGATGATGCACTGGCATTGCTTGATAAGGTGAATCGTTTTGCGGAGATTTTCTGGACGACCAAAGGCGTGAAAGTCTATACGGCAGACTGCCCCTATCTCCCATCGTTGCCAACTGTGTATCCTGACCTCAAGCCCTAAATGCTTGGCATCAAAGTAATGCACGTCACCGGGGACTCTATGTCTCCGGGCATAAACAACTGTGATTATGTCGTCGCAGTCAGGGAGCCTGCATGGTGGCCGAAACGGCGATCGTCGATTTATCTTTTCAGCCATTGTGATTACGGCTGGATAGTTAAGAAGCTCAAAGGTCACTTGCCGAAAATCGGTGCAACGTTTGAAGGCAATCATGCTCGCAGTATCACGTCAGACGATATTGGCTTTATTCCCTCTGAAATACCGCTATATCGCGTTGTTTACGTTATTCGAAAGCCGATCGAAAAAGCGCATCAGTAGGCAAATACTGATGCGCTTTTAACACGTTTAAACAGGCTTACTTAGCGATATTAAAGAAAGATCCATCTTTACAGGTGAAGGTGTAGTACTTTTCACGCTCCATGTATTTCTCGAAGCCCTTTCCCTCACAATAAGTAGCATTCAAATCGGTTGAAATGTTAAGGCGGCTATCGACGACTCGCTGATCAGGATTTGGCATTGACTCAGCCGTTTCGATTGAGGAGCAACCTCCTAAAACAAGTGCTGCAGCAGCCATAGTTAGTATTTTTTTCATTTATCCTTTCTCTTTATAGAACGTAGTTAGAGCCATCATTGCAAGACAGCAAAATATCACCGTCTTTGCTTGATTGAAAATCGCGAATGCCTGTACTGGAGCAATAAATACGGTCCATTTCGACAACATTGTCGACCGTAATATCACCGCGAATAATGTAAGAACTGCCGTTATGACACATTATTCGAAGGCCATCTCCAGTATATGAAAAAGCTTTCGTACTATCACTGTGACAAAGTTTTATCGAGGTATCAATACGTTCGTCGACGGGATCTTTGGGTGAGGAGCACCCCGTCACGGCGATAGCCGCAAGAAGAGGAACTAGTGCTTTCATGGTAGGTACCTGTTTCTAATCACTAATGTCAGTTTCAACATAGCCACAAGGTAGCATATGCTTCTATCTTAGACTAAGAGTTTTCAAACTGTTTCATACAGTTCAGATACCACACCAGAATCGCGTTAAGTCACGAAAGAAGCAGTTTTAAATTGTGATTGAGTAAATCAGGTGTAGATGTCGCGGTGACTGGGGTTATCCCGTATTCATGAATATGCTTGAGAACCAGTGCTGACGTAGACGCCCCTTCTTCTCGCGCTTCCGCCTGTAAATCTTCCATCAAAATACAGTTGATCAGGTTATCGTATTCTTCAGGAAGTTCGTCCGGAGACTGCTCAAAGCATCCATCCATTAATGGGCTATATCCAATGATTTCTGTTTTGAACGGTAGGTGTTTTAACGCACCAAATAAGTGTTCATTCATGACAACCTGTGGGCCAAAGTCGGCATCAGAATTTGGCGTAATCAACGAGTAACGGTACTGAGCTTGGTCAAAAGGAACCAATCCATGCTCATTGATAACATCAACCAAAGCAAGCATGCGCTCTTCGGTATAATTTGAGATACCTAAGTGTTTCACCGTTCCCTCTTCGACCAAGGCACTCATTTCCTTCCACGTTTCAAGCAATGGCGTGTTCAGATCATCAACGTGGGCATAAAGCGTATCGATATAATCTGTCTGCAAGCGCGTCAAGCTTTCATCGACAGAGCGTCGGATGTTATCCCGCGACAAGCCATCAAGTTGTTGATAGGTAAATCCGTCTACGGAGCGTGCACCAATTTTGGTGATGATGTGTACCTTTGATCTTTCCTTCTCTTTGAGCCATTCACCAAGAAGCGATTCACTCTCGCCACCCTTGCCATCTGGATGCCAACACGCGTAGTTGTTTGCTGTGTCTAATCGCTCACCACCCAATTCCATGAAGCGGTTTAGCACGTCAAAGCTTCGCTCTTTATCAGTAAATGTTCCAAATTTTGCTGTGCCCAAAATAACAGGAAACATGAAAGTACCTCGGTGACTAGGTCGAAAGTAAAAATGGATGTGTTATGTTTTTGTAAATGCCACTTTTAACCATAGCCTTTGTCAGTGTATTGCTCAAAGAAACTCGTGGTAACCAAAGGAATTTATGGGGAAATTAAACAGATTCTCAGGTGTGAACTAAAAAAGCACCGAGGTGCCTTTTTTTACTGATGCTGGCGTGTATTAATAGCCAGTCGCTTCCATGAAGCCAGCTCCCTGCTTTGAGCCAGAGACGTCAACGGGTCCCTCCCAGTATGGGAAAGCAAAAGGTAACCAGTTTTGCTCATTGAGCGGAGTGGTCTCGATTGAAAGGTCATAATTTTTCAGTTTTAACTGCCAATGCGTCGGCACATAACGTCCGGAAGAGACCTTGGTGAATGAGACAGGTGTCATTTCAATTTCGTCGGACTCAAGTCTTTGCGTTTCACCAGCGGCACTGGTAATAGAACCAAAACGGTAAGGACCATTTTCGCTACGAACTTGCACCATCATGAGTGAGCCTCCGTCGTCGAACTGAAGCGCAAACCAGTCCCATCCTTTCTGATCATCGCTGAGTGCTTTTGTGCTCCACTCACGATCAATCCAGCCTTTGCCCTCAACCGCGACAGATTTACCATCAATGTTCAACGTACCCGACAACTCAACTGCTGGCACACTGAAGTAATACGATGCGACATTCTGCGTCGCATGTTTTTGGCTAAAACCCTTCTCACCTTGAAGCACTTCAGGCTGCGTCAGTTGCATATCCAGGTTGAAATAGAAGTCTTGCTCGCCCCCCATCAAGGTGGCAGGGAAAGGTGACTCGCTGGATGACGACCATTGCCAATCATCAATCCACACAGAAAACGGACTTGATGAAACGCCAGCCTGACCGATACCGCCACGCGCAAAGCGTTCGGATTTGTACGTCACGTCTTTGGTTGTTAGTACCGCATGTGCCATGTAGATATGCTGGTTGTTCCAGGCTTCGCCTTTCTTAGGCGATACAGCACTTCGGAACACTGTCCATTGAACACCGTACTCATTGCCTTCGCTATCTTTCAAGTTGGCAGTGACATACCACCATTCTTGACGATAGTTTTCATGCAAGCCGTAATCATCAGGAAAACGAATTTCATATCCGCGTTCTACATTGGCAAACCCCTTCTCGTTGTCTGCCAGTAGCATTTCGACAGCTCCACGCTCAGGTGGCGTACTTTTAAATAAGACGCTGCCAAAGAAAGCGATAACACATAGAACGATGACCGCGCTCCAACCTATAATGCGCAGAATAAGGGCGTTTTCTGGCTCTCTGCTTGTCATTATTGCGCCTCCCTGAGAGACAAAATGGCGGAGCGCTTGATGAGTCGCCAAACCGGCCAGCAGCCAGCAATCAACAATGACGCCAACGCGCCACCCAAGGTGACGAAATAGCTAAATGGGAAGTAAGACACCGTCATTGTCCAACCAAAGGAGTATTTCAGCACGATGTTCACCAATACTTCGGCAATGATCAGGCCTAACGGCAAAGCAAACAACGCAGAGAACAAACCAATCAACATGAGTTGTCCGCCACCTACAAACGCCAATTCTCTACCGGAAATACCCATGTAACGAAGTAAGGCATACTGACGTTGACGAGAAAGCTCGGTCGCCAATGTAGAGAAGAACAACCCACAAATAGCAATAATCAGTGTCAAGGTACACAAGGTATCCGTCACCAAGAATGTTCTATCAAAGATGCGCATGGCCATGGCTAAAATGTCGCGCTGGTTGCTGATTTGTGAATCTAATAGGCCGAATTGCTGTTTGAGATCATTCGCTAACACATCACCATCAGAACCGTCTTTGAGTTTTGCCGCGACGCCCACACGACCTTGGTCTTCAATCCAAGGAAGCAGTTCGGAGCGGTTGGAAACAATCACTTGGCCATGCGGATTACCGTAATCGAAATACACCCCTGCTACTGTCCACTGGTCAGTAAAGGGAGCAGGAAGTTGGATCACGTCGCCCGTTTCCACATCATATTCTAACGCCAGCGACTCACTCACTAAGAGAGACTGGTGTTGATGCAACATGTTCCAATAATCCGGCACGGTCACTTTCAGCGCGAGTGCTTCACGTTCTTCAGTGCTGCTACCAATGGTTTGAATTTCAACCACGCCGCGTGACGAATCGATTTCGTGTCGCCATTGAACAAGGTTTTGCTCTACATCTGGATGACCTTTCAGCCAGTCAGATAACGTCACAACCGTGGCTTTTTCTGGGCGAATGTAGACATCGGCGGCGAGACGCTGCTGCAGCCAATTTTCGGTAGTGTTGCGGAAGCTGCCTACCATGGTTTCCATACCAATGTTGGTGGCAATCGCCATCATAAACGCCATGGCGGCAATACCACGGTAAGTCAGACTGGCTGAAGCATCAGACATCAACCATCGCAATCTTGCCGATTTCACTTTGTCTGACACCAACAAGAACGACTTCCACATAAAGTAAGGCAACAGCAAACCGCCGCTGATCAAAATCAAAGCAATCAGTGTGAAGCCTTGAGCCTGGCTTTGCGGGGCACTGTAAACAAAGAAAGCCACAATGATGAGGAGGATCGCGATACCCGCTTGCCACTTAAACTCTTTGCCAGAAAAACGCACCAAAGACATGCGCTTGGACAAATGTGCTGGCGGCGTGGTGAGCAATCGATAGAGCGGCCAACCTGACGCTAAAATGAATCCGCACACACCCAACAAGAAGCTGTAGAAGCCCCATTCCCATTGCCATTTGAGCGTAAGGTCGATGTTTGCACCGTAGAGATCGCTCAGGGTAGTTGCGACTGTAGCATCAGTTTTTGCGCTAGGTTTAGGCCTGCAACATTACCGCCAATGAGGCCAAGGAATAGCCAAATCAACATTTCCAGTGACACAACCAGAGCAAGCGATTTACGCCCAACACCGAGTTCGCGCATGGTGCCAACCAAAGGCTGACGCTGCGCCATCGACAGAGAGATGGCTTGGTAGAAAATGAACAGGCCAACGACAAACGCGAGAAGCCCCATCGCAAACAAGTTCAGATGGAAAGCATGTGTCAGTGGGCCAAGTTGCGCCGATTCTGTGCGAGTCAACATCGCAGTCGGCTGAACAAATGCGCGCAGTGCATCCCTTTCCGCTTTCGACATCTCGCCACAATAGACTTGTTTGAACCCTTTGTGGTCTGAAAGCGAGCGGATAACCGACATATCACCGAATATACGGGTACCTGCACCAATGTGCCTTGCTTCCATCAGCTTGATCGGACCAATTGTCTGGCCGCTTTCAAGCTTGAGGTTCTGGCCTTCTTTCCAACCAAAGTGATTTGCTAATTCTTGACTAACCCAAAGCGACTCATAACCAAGTGAAAGTGGCTGTTGGTTTTTGATGGCATCCGGATTTGCGCGGTTGAAGGAGAACATGGCAACGGTATCAACACCCATCAGTTGGATGTCTTCGCCGTCTGCCGTTCGTGTGCGCAGAAAATCAATCGGCACACATTGCGCGAAACCCTCTCGTCTCAATGAGACATAAAGAGATTCAGGAATGCGTTTTCCGCGTTGTTGGTGTTGCAGTACGTAAGGGAAAGGATTGGTAAATAAATTGGCCCCTTTTTCGTAGCTGTCTTTCGCATGTTGGTTGATGGACATAACACCCACCAGCAACGCCACCCCCAAGGTCAGACCTAACCACACCAACAAAACCTGAAAAGGATGTCGGCGGTAATGTCCGAAAAGGGCTTTAGCTACGGGTACGTACATTGAGAACGCCCCCTTGCAAGGTCACACGATTACCTAAATGGTCAGCCACTTTCTCACTGTGCGTCACAATCAGTAATGCGCAATCCAGTGACTTGGTCAGTGATGTCAATAGACGCATCACGGCCTCAGCATTGCGCTCATCCAAGCTCCCGGTCGGTTCGTCCGCGAGTAAGATCTTTGGTTCCATATATAAAGCACGTGCAATCGCTGCACGCTGCTGTTGACCACCTGACACTTCTTCAGGGTAACGGCCAAGTAGCGGCATAAGATCTAACGCTGAGAGAATTTGACGCCATAAGCTATCGTCTTCAGGAAGGCCCTTTAGCTGGCGGCAGAATCGAATGTTATCGGCGATGGTCAAGGTTGGTAGCAGGTTAAATTGCTGGAAAACCATACCAATGTTGTGTCGGCGGTATCGTGTACGTTCGCGTTCGGAAAGGTCGTGAAGCGGTGTTTTATCAATCCAGATTTCACCGGAATCTGGGTTGTCCAATCCGCCAATGAGATTAAGCAGCGTACTTTTTCCTGAGCCACTTTCGCCCATCAAGGCCATTTGGTCATGCTTAGTTAAAGACAGTTCGGCACCTTGCAACACCGGGTGGAATTCCCCACCATCGAGATAACCTTTGCAAAGACCTACCAGCTCTAACATCATGTCCCCTTTCTGAATAATTTCCTTTGCTTACGTCATTTATACGCAAAAGATTGGTGATGCAATTTACCGCAATATTGGCTGTCAAGAAAGGGATTTGCACCAAGTACTCATTTTGACGAATGTTGACATAAGGTGGATTTGACCAATTCATCATACAAATATTCACACGCGCTTTGTGCAGTCACTCAGAATTAACAGATTCACCTTCATTTCAATGGTGTTACAGCACAAACACTTTCTTACGTGTTCCACACAATAACAATACGAGTTAACTGGCTTGAAGTGTCACATTTTCTGAGAAATGCACTTCAACTGCCTTGTAAACTGGATAAGATTTATTTTTAGTTTTTACCGTCCAAAAAGCGGATGCCTAATGAAAGACACAAAGCTTTCAATGCCTTCTCGAATCCTTGTTATTGGTGCCAATGGCTATGTTGGAAGCAATCTCGTTCCCGCTTTGTTGCGCGAAGGGCATTTCGTTACCGCAACAAGTCGCAGTCTCGCTCAACTAGAAAAACAAAACTGGCATGCGCACCCTAACGTTTCTCTTGTTCAACTCGACCTCGCTGAGGAATGCGCCGAGCTACTTGGAAAGACCCTTCTCGGCATCGACGTGGTTTACTATTTGGTACACGGGATGGCATCAGGGACTTCTTTTCATGATTATGAACTGGCCATTGCACGAAAAGTTTCAACCGCACTCTCTAAAAGTCAGGTTTCTCGTCTTGTATACCTAGGGGCGACTCAGCCCGATGGTGAATCGTCTTCCCATTTAAGCGCACGTAAAGCAACTGGCAACATTCTTAGGGAAAGCGGCGTTCAAGTTATCGAATTAAGAGCCGGCATTATCATTGGGTCAGGATCTGCTGCATTTGAGGTGATGCGGGATGTGGTGTCTCACATGCTAATCGTCGTAGTACCCAAGTGGGTTTCATCACAATCTTGCCCTATCGCGCTGGAGACCGTGATTCAGTATTTGCTTCGTTTAGTGACGTTGTCACTCGAAGCCTCGCCTATTTTAGAAATGAAGGGGCCTGAAGCGATAAGTTACGAGCAACAAATGCGGCGACTCGCTCGGCTTCTCAACAAACGCATCGCCATTTTTAAAGTGCCACTACTGACACCCAAGATGGCAGCATCGCTGCTCTCAGTGGTTACCTCTGTCCCCACATTTGTCGCTTCTGCATTGGTAGAAGGTCTATCTCACAACTTGGTCTCTGATAAGCCAGATATCTCTTCTCTCATCCCCTTACCCGCCATTAACTTTGAAGCTGCTGTTGAAGTAGCTCTTGCCAACGAGAGTGATGTCGTAAAAAGCGAGATTTGGGGATATGACCCTGATGCGATTGCGCGTTGGCACAAAAGTTATGGCTACTATCCCAAGCAAGCGGGCTTTACTGTAAAGACAAATGCGAGCGCAAGTGCACTCTGGAAAAACATACAAAAAGTCGGTGGCGAAGAAGGCTATTTCTTTGGTAACTGGTTATGGCAATTACGTGCTTATATGGATGCAGCAATTGGTGGTGAGGCGCTGAAAAAGCGTCGTCCTAACGCTGACACTCTGAGCGTTGGCGATTACATAGACAGTTGGAAAGTTATTCAGTGTGACAAACAGAAGCATTTATCACTGCTATTCGGAATGAAAGCTCCAGGGCTCGGACGCTTAGAGTTCTCGATTGAAGAACACGGTGATTTCAGAACACTCGATATTCAGGCTTGGTGGCACCCTGCGGGCTTTCCGGGGTTACTTTACTGGTTCGCCATGATGATTCCGCATCTTTTTATTTTCAGAGGCATGGCGTTCGCGCTTGCAAAAAAAAGCGGGGCGACAGAGATTTCTCCCTCGCCCCGCCCTCAATAATTGACAGCGAACGTTGCCCTAATTTTAAGGTTTAAGGCTTTGCGGCAAGGCCACCAAACGATCTGCTTGGTTGCTCGGCCACATCACGTATTCGCCGTGGTATTTCACGATCGACTTGTAATCAGTGACTTTGGTAAGCAGCATGCCCTTTTCCAGCACGGTTTCCAAAAACCAAGGCTCAGGGCCACGAACATACAGCTCAACGGTTTAACCAACTCGCCAGCCTCATTAAAGCACTTCGCCAATGCATTACTACAAACCGCAAAAGAATGCTGACCGTCCGAAATCACACGCACTTTACGATTGATTTCGTATTCGGTGTGGATCATCCAATCTTCGGCATTCAGCTTTTCAACAAGCTCATCAAACTGCGCACGGGTGATGGGTGAATGTGTATCACCTTCAGGATATACCGTGTGGTATACCTTCGCGATATGCAGCATCTGACCTTTGATGTTCGCGTTTTTACCAAGACTACGGCCGTTTTGTACCCAAGCAGTCATTTCTTTCGCAACGGTATTGCTGAAACGCTGCTTTTTCATCGCCTGCGCGACCCAGCGGCACAGGAACGACTCTTCACTCACTGGGTTGCTCTGAATTTTGCCCGAAGCTTTCGCTTCTTCTAGCTCAGCCAGCGCAGAATCTACCAGTGATTTAATATCTAGAATGTAACTCATGTTCTTATTTTTTCGCTAAACCCCAGTAAAACAGGGCAGATAGAATGGCACAAACAGCCATGGCACCTGTCATTGGCCATGCTGACTGAACCGGAATCGACGCGACTATACCACCAACTAATGTGCCTGTCCCAAATCGCATTGTTCCTGCCAGCGAAGAGGCTGTACCTGCAAGTTCAGGATAGCTGCTCAATACACACGCCATTGAGTTACTACCCACAATTGAGATAGTACCAACGAAGAACACAACCGGAATCACCGTGCCCCACAGACCAAGTTCGAACACCTGACCGACGATGAGGGCGATACCGGCCAACAGTTGAATTGTCAGGCCAATCTTCAGCATTTTTTCGCTGCCAAGCTTGCGTACAAACTTGCCGTTGAACGAGGTCATGAAGATCAAGCAGACCACGTTAAGACCAAACAGATAACCAAAGTTCTGAACGCTTACGCCATAGTAGTCGATGTAAACGAACGAGCCTGCAGTCAAAAATGAGAACATTCCTGCGAAGGAAAAGCCGGATGCAAAGATGTAACCCACTGACTTTCTGGTGCGAAGAATTTTCAGATAGTTTCGGAGTGTTGCACCGATTCTCAAAGGCGGACGACGGTCTACGGGCAAAGTTTCAGGGATCAAAGTGATGATCAAAATCGTCACCAGGACTGCAAAGCCTGCCAGCAACCAGAAAATAGAGCGCCAGCCAAACCACACAGCAAGATAACCACCAATCATTGGAGCTGCCAATGGTGCAACTGTCATAACAAGCGTGATGAACGACATGGTGCGGGCGAAATCCTCGCGGTCGAACATGTCACGTACCAAGGCTTGAATAACAACTGCTGCAGCGGCACCACAGAAGCCTTGTGCTGCACGCACATATGTCAGTGTGTCGATATCGGATGCCAAAGCACTCACAACGGCACCCACCAAGAACAACAAGGTACCGACGATCAGCACAGGTCGACGGCCATAGCTGTCTGAAATTGGTCCGTGAATAAGCTGTCCAATAGCAAAGCCGGCTGTGTACGCAGCGAGTGTGGTTTGCACCTGCCCTGGCGTCGCAACGAGATCTCGCGCTATCTCTGGCATTGCCGGTAAGTACATATCGATGGCAAGCGGAGTCAGTGCTGAAATAGCACCAAGCACAAGGATCAATAAGAATGTCAGCTGTTGCGCTGGCGGATTTATAGCATTCGTTGTCATGGACGCTTGGTAAGAAAAGGTGAAATAAGAAGTTGGCTTTGCCGACCGAAACGGGTCAGAGTTCACATAATAACACTTAGATTAATTCCCTTGAGGAAATAATGACTTTCTAGTTGGATACAAACGATTTTACCGCTAACCCTCAGATAGTTAGATAAAAACCGTGTTTGAAAACAACATTCTTAGCCCAACGTGTTCTCAGATGCACATCATCACACTCTTGAGCGACGGGACATAAAAAAGCACTGCATTTTGCATGCAGTGCTTTTGACGTTCATTGGACCCACGTTAGTGCTGAATCGAATCCCAGTTACCACAATGGATTCAAACGTGACGCTGAAATTATGATGCCTTTTTCGGCAAGAAAAGTGCGATCTCTTCTTCTGTTAGCGGACGGTATTCACCCGGCTCCAGTTCTTCATCAAGAACAAGTTCACCAACAGACTCACGATGCAAGCCAACCACTCTATTCCCAACAGCGGCAAACATACGTTTCACTTGATGGTACTTACCTTCGTGGATTGTCAGCAGCGCTTCTTTCTCATCAACTTTGACCATTTGTGCCGGCAAGGTTTCTTGCTTTTCACCGCGAAGCATTAGGCCTTCAGCAAACAAACCTTCTGTTTCTTCAGAAATCGCATCATCCAACCAAACACGGTACGTTTTGTCGCACTTATGTTTTGGTGAAGTGACACGGTGCGACCATTGACCATCGTCAGTCAGAAGCAACAAGCCAGTAGTATCGCAATCCAAACGACCTGCGATGTGCAGCTTCTCTGCACCCACTTCGTCGATAAGAATAAACACCGTTGGGTTATGCGGGTCGTCGTGCGAGCACACATAGCCTTCTGGCTTGTTCATCATGTAATAACGAGGGCCAGACAAACGCAGAGACACGCCGTCAAATTCAACATCTGCATCTTCTGCAATTTTGGTTGCGCCAGTTTTTACGATTTCACCGTCTACAGTGACGCGTTTTTCTTTCAGCAAGTAGCCTGCTTGTTTGCGTGTCACGCCAACGGTGTCACACAGAAATTTATCTAGCCTGATCATTAAAACTTATCCAGAAGGCAATTTAGCCGCGCAGTATATACCTAAATCTCTATGTCCGGCAGGCTCTAGAACAACATTTCTTTGCCCAGCGACCCTTCCAGCCTAAAAGAGACCGCAAATTTCTTTGAATTGCTAAGTAGCCTGTATCGGTCTTATCTTTTGGCAGGGTAAAATTGCACTTCACCGAGGTATGTTCAACACTAAGAGATTGTGAACTTAACATTTTCGTTACAGTCTAAATTCTGACATTAATCGAATGACTTATTTTGGTAGTTTGTTGATTCGTGTTTATAATCTCTAATCACATAACCTATTGATCAGGTAAGCATTTATGAATATTTCGCTGTTATCGCCGTCTGTAGACTCTATGTCGCGCCTTTTAGACCTCTCCAAACAGCTACACGATCATGAAGCTCTTTCTTTTGACGTTGAACACGTCACGACCGCGTTTAGTTTTCTGATTTCTCACCCAAATCACGGTGATGTTTTTTTAGTGGCGGTTGATCATGATGGCGAACAAGAGATCATTGGGTTTGTGGTGCTTTGCTATAGCTTTAGCGTCGATTTAGGCGGTCAAATAGCAGTGATTGACCAAATTTACCTGACGCCGGAATGGCGTAGACAAGGTGTTGGTTCGCACGTACTGCCAAATATCGAAGCGCATGCAACAGAAAAAGACTGTCATGCGGTTATCCTAGAAGTGAACATTGGTAACAGTGGCGCGCGAGAATTCTACGAGCAGTTCGATTACATGCCACGCCGTCAGCATTGCATCATGTCAAAACGCCTCACGCGCTAATCTGGCGTTTGTAGCGTCTCACCGTTAAACTGGGCAGCCTAATATGGCTGCCTTTTTAGTTTCATGTATACCCTTCGCCCATACCAAGCAGACGCCGTAAAAGCGGTCGTCCACTATTTCCGAAAAAACAGCTCTCCTGCGGTTGCTGTCCTGCCTACTGGTGCAGGTAAAAGCCTTGTTATCGCTGAATTGGCTAAGCTGGCTCGTGGCCGAGTGCTTGTACTTGCTCATGTAAAAGAACTGGTTGAGCAAAACCACGAGAAATATGAAGCTATGGCCTCAAAGGGGGGATTTTCTCTGCCGGGCTTGGGCGTAAAGAAAGTAGCGACAAGGTGGTCTTCGCGTCAGTGCAGTCTGTGGTGAGAAACCTAGATGCATTTAAAGATCAATTTTCGTTGCTCGTTATCGATGAATGTCATCGCGTTCCAGATAATGAAGACAGCAGCTATCGCAAAGTCATCACGCACCTTCAGGAAGTAAACCCTGGCATAAAGGTTCTCGGTTTAACCGCCACACCGTATCGCTTAGGTATGGGTTGGATTTATCAGTTCCATACCGCGGGTCGAGTGCGCAGCGAGAAGCCGCGCTTCTTCAAAGACTGTATCTTCGAACTTCCCATTCGCTTTCTACTCGACGAAGGCTTTCTCACCGAGGCAAAAATCCTTGATGCACCGGTATTAAGTTATGACTTCTCTAGCTTAAAGGCATCACCAACGGGTTTTTATAAAGAAGCAGACCTTGACCGTGTTATCGAAAACGCGCCAAGGGCAACGCCGCAAATCGTCACCCAAGTGCTAGATTACGCCAAAGATCGCCATGGTGTGATGGTGTTTGCCGCAACCGTTAAACATGCGCAGGAAATCCTCACTCTACTTCCACCAGAAGAGTCTGCTTTAGTTATTGGTGATACCGCGCAAGACGAGCGCGACAATATCATTCAAAGATTTAAACGACGCGAGATAAAGTACCTCGTAAACGTTTCTGTTTTAACGACAGGCTTTGATGCGCCGCACGTCGATTTAATCGCAATTCTTCGTCCAACAGAATCTGTCAGCCTCTACCAGCAAATCGCAGGACGCGGACTTCGATTATCGCCCGGTAAAACAGACTGTTTGATCCTGGATTACGCCGGTAATGTCTACGACTTGTATCAGCCTGAAATTGGCGACCCAAAACCAGACAGCGACAGTGAAATTGTCACCGTGCCCTGCCCGGCGTGCGGCTTTAACAATAACTTCTGGGGTAAATTGGACAGTAACGGTTTTCTTATTGAGCACTATGGCCGCCGTTGCCAAGGCTTCTTTGAAGATGATGACGGTGAACGTGAAATCTGTGGGTATCGCTTTCGCGCTAAATTCTGTAGCGAGTGCGGTGCTGATAACGACATTGCCGCGCGTCACTGCCATCAGTGCGATCATGCCTTGGTAGACCCAGACAAAAAGCTACGTGATGCTTTGAAGCTAAAAGACGCTTTAATCATGGCGTGTGCTGACATGCGTTTAGAGACAGGGAAAAACAAGTTTGATAAGCCGCAGCTAAAAGTAACGTACGTCGGTCATGATGGCGCAGAGATCCACGAAGTCTGGCCGCTTTCCACCAAACGTCAGAAACAAGAATTTTTGGCGAAGTTTATCAACCCGCACTTGATTGACCGCCACCGCCCTTTCACCGATACTGCGCCCTCGAAAGTAGAGCGCGCAGAACACCGTCTTCGCTTCCCTGATTTTGTGGTGGCGAGAAAAAATGGTCGATTTTGGGCAATCCGAGACAAGATCTTCGACCTCACACAATTCGCTTAGCAGCAAGAAGTGAACAACATGCTGTCGGACGTTGCGTGAGTCTAGCTGATTGAATTTAGAACATATTGGTTCAATCCCCTCCAGTTTGCCTAGAAAGGCGGCAAACAGGCATAAGAATCGATGTAAGTTCGCATTTTCACTTGTTATGCACTAGGTCGAGTGTTAATATCCGCGCTCGATTTACTTGGTACCTAGTTTGGTCGCAAATCTAGGTGCTTTATTCCAATCTCTATTAAGAGTATTTATTATGAAATTCGAAGCAGTAGTACGTACTGAGCAGGGTAAAGGTGCGAGCCGCCGCCTGCGTCACGCTGAGCAATTCCCAGCAGTTGTTTACGGTGGTGAAGCAGCTCCAGTTGCAATCGCTCTGGACCACAAAGCAGTAATCAACCAAATGGACAAGCCAGAATTCTACGAAGCGATTACTCTGGTAATCGACGGCGCGGAAGTTAAGGTTAAGCCTCAAGACATCCAACGTCACCCATTCAAGCCAAAAGTTCAGCACATGGACTTCATCCGCATCTAATTGCGTTTGAGCTTGAAAGAAAAAAGCACCCATTGGGTGCTTTTTTTGTCTCTAATTCTTCGTTTCGTTATCAAGCTGAAAAACCTGTCAGCTCTTCTTTCTTTACGATTCTTCATCACCAAATAAAGACTGCTGTGGATTGGCTTCTTCTGCACTGTTCTGGGCGGCTTCTTGAGCCAACTTCGCTCTCATCACTCGTTGGTAACGCTGTTTACACAACCTTACGACGTTACGCCGTTGCTCACTGGTAAAGTCATTCCAGTGAAATCTTTCTTCACGGCTTCTCAGACAGCCTTTACAGTAGCCTTTATTGTTCGCCTGACAGACCCCGATACAAGGGCTGGGCACAGTAAAAAAGTCTAATTGTTCCATGTGCAAACCTGCCTAGAGATCGTTACGGTTCGTTTCATTCAAGCGATTTTTTCGATGAAATGCAAACTTTGCCGCCAATTTCTTTATATAACAATATCTTGAGTATTTAGTCAAAAGCCTTGAATCTCAAGAAATCAGCAATAATAGCGATTTTTCCAACTAGGTGATTTCCCCTAGTTGCACAAAATATCATTGCGTTTAGTAGTCTAAGTTTGTTAGGTTAACAAAATAACCTGTTGGTTATACGCCAATTATCAGAACATAACCAAACATTGTTACCCCATATGATTAGTCGGTTTGGCTATGGATGATTGGTTTCAGGGAAGAACGTAATTTAGGAGGAATTATGTCATTTTTCGTTCCGTCGGCAGAGTCTCAGGATCAAGCTGAATCCATCTATTCCGCAATCGCTAAACATGTCGACGCACCTGTTTCTGACGCGCGCATTTCTACTCTGCAATGGGAACATGAAGGCAGAGAAGTGACTGCCCGCGTTGGTGAGAAGCTTCCTACGTGTTTTGGCTGTGACGACGAAGTTGTTCTCGCTATCTTCGACTGTGGCGACATTTTCAAAGTATGTACGCCAAACCGCGGCGCGGTGTGCTTTGACCCTGTTGTAGCATCACGTCCCTTTGTTTCTAAGGTCGACTTCTTCTAATTTGTCAGCAACTGACCTTAAGCAAAACGCCGACGATGATGTCGGCGTTTTCGTTTTAGAACAGGCCTAATTGCGGCATAGCAAGTTCATCAAAACGTTTTCCAATGAAGGGCAAAATGCCATCCGCAATCGGCTTGAGTTGTTTATCAACATAGTGCTGGTAGTCATAAGGGCTCTCTAACGCCTCTAGTGGCTCTGCACCATTGACCGTGATGACGTACTCAATCCATCCACCGTGTTGATACTGAAGGGAACGCCCCAACTTTTCATTGCGCAAATCTGCCTTACGCGCAGCTTTAACATGTGGCGGTACGTTCTTCTCGTAGTCAGAAAGCTTTCGTCTCAAGCGTTTACGGTATATAAGTTTATCATGATTGTGACCGTGTAACGTATCTTCAACCGTGTTCCGCACATATTCTTCAATGTCTTCGCCGTCGAACACACGTTGATAGAGTGTTTGTTGAAACTCCTGCGCGAGAGGTGTCCAGTCCGTCCGAACCGTCTCCAAGCCTTTGTAAACAATTCGGCGTTCACCATCTTTATCGACAAGCCCTGCATAACGTTTCTTGCTGCCCGTGTCTTGGCCACGGATCGTTGGCATCAGAAACTTCTGGTAATGGGTTTCATATTCAATTTCTAACGCCGATGAAATTTGATACTCGTCGGTAAGATGCTTCGTCCACCACGCGTTAATGTGCTCGACCAAGGCGTTACCGATCGCATCAGCATCGTCATTGCTATATTGCTTGCCCAAAGACACGAAGGTCGAATCTGTATCGCCATAGATAACTTCGTATCCCTGCGCTTCAATCAGTTCACGCGTCATTTTCATGATTTCATGCCCACGCATCGTGATTGAAGATGCCAGCCGATGATCGAAGAAACGACAGCCCGATGAACCAAGCACGCCATAGAACGAGTTCATGATGATTTTTATCGCTTGCGAGAACGCTTTTTCACCCTGACGTTTCGCTTCGTCCCTCGCCTGCCAGAGGTTTTCAATCAAGGACGGCAAGAAATGCTTTTCTCGGTGGAAAATACCGCCTCGAAAACCCGGTACTGTTTCAGACTCATCGGGAGTGTGTAAACCTTCGATAAGACCAAGTGGGTCTATCAAGAAGGTGCGAATAATAGACGGATACAGCGATTTAAAGTCCAACACCAGCACGGAGTCATACAATCCCGGCTTGCTGTCCATTACATAGCCACCAGGACTCGCAATCCAGTTTTCGCTCGCCAACGTCGGGGCAACGAAACCCGCCCGATGAAGCCTTGGCAAATAGAGGTTTGTAAAGGCCGCCACTGAGCCGCCAATCCGGTCTAGCTCGATCCCCGTCAATCGGCTACGTTGGATCAGATATTCCATCAAATGGGTTTCTTGGAATATGCGATTAACCAAAACACAATCTTGAAGGTTGTAGGTCGCGAGCGCGACCTTGTCCTCTCGGAACATACGATTGATTGAATCCATTCTGTCGTATGGATTGTCTATAGCCTTGCCCTCTCCAAACATGTTTTGAGAGACAGACTCCAATGACCAAGAGCGAAAGCTGTATGTGGCGGATTTAAGGCCATCGATTCCATCAATGACCACGCGACCAGGAAGCGTGATAAAACCTTGGCGACTGTTGCTGGAATCACGCCAATGGGCTTTTTCGTTTCCTCGTCCTAATCGCAAATCAATTTGATTAAACGCCGCACGTTTAACGAGCAACCTGAAGTCAAAGTCGACAACGCTCCAGCCCACCACGACATCAGGATCATAGGCTTCAAACCAGCTATTGAGCCCTTTCAGCAACTCCAACTCGTTTGGCACCCAGTCTATCCAAGGCGTTTCATCTGCGTTGGCAGGCGTGTCGCCAACCATGATCACTCGGCTGTCCACGTCACTGTCTAAACCGATTGAATACAACACGCCTTTTTCAGAGCATTCGATGTCCAGTGACACACGTGACAGCAAGGTAGTGTAATCCGACGCTTTGGCTTTCACGTTGCGATATTCAATGTAGCCTTTGCGCTGAACGGCTTCGCCAGCGAACGTTAATCCCCCGCAAATAAACCGCTCCATAAGATAGCGGTCTGCGAGGCGCACGTCAGATTCCAACGCATCAATTCCTTCCACCAGCAACTCTCGTGCCGCTCGGGTAGACGCTGAAATCGTCGAGAAATAGAAACCTGCGACAGGTTTGTAATCGAAGTTCTTTAAGGTGAGTGTCTTTTGCGTAAAAGAAATAGCGGCGTTAGTCAGAAGGCGTTCTGCTTCTGAAGCAGAATCTTGCGCGACAAAGAAAACGGGCTTTTCACCATGAACCAACAATTTTGCTGGCCCTGAAGGCGTTTGAACCCAAAATACAAGCTCAGTGCGGTCGCCAATGTCTCGGCTGTGTCGACTGATTAAAAAGCCATCTTGATATTGCAATGTCGCCTCAACGCAGATTATTACCCTCGAAGTATACCTGAAAGCCTACTTTACTTCTTTCAACATATTGCTGAGATCGCGCTTTTTACGCCCACTCAGGCGAATACACGAACCCTTGCTACACTCGAAACATGTTTGTTAGGAGTAGTTATGAACAATCATGTCTCGCATATCGTTGTTGTCGATGATGAGGAGGACATCCGTGATGTGCTCGCTGATGCGCTTCAGCAGCTCGGTCACAAAGTCACGAAAGCTGGAAACAGTATTGAACTATTTGCCGCCGAAAAGCCCGATCTCGCTGTTATTGATTTACGCTTAAACAACGAAGATGGACTGACCCTCGCCAAATCATTGCGAGAACAAAGTGACATTCCCATCATGATGCTGACGGGGAAAGGTGATGAAACGGACATCATCATAGGTTTGGAAGTCGCCGCGGACGACTACATGCTCAAACCGTTTAATCTCCGAGAGTTTACCGCAAGGGTCAACGCCTTACTCCGACGCAGTAACAGCAATGCCGCCCAACCAGCACCGATAGCCAGTCACGAAACCCTTTATCAGTTTGCAGACTGGACCTTAAACCTCTCGCAACGCACTGTCGTTCGCGCTGATGGCAGCCAACCCACACTCACTCACGGCGAGTTTTCGTTGCTTGAAGCCCTTGTCACTTCACCACAGCGCGTTCTGTCCCGAGAGCAATTGATGGAGAAGACCCACGGATACGGTTCAGACTCCCAAGATCGCACCATAGATGTGTTAGTGGTACGTCTTCGCCGCAAAATCGAGGAGAACCCGAGAATACCCAGACTTATTAAAACGGAACGAGGCATTGGTTATCGTTTTAACACGTCAGTCACCAAACACACCAAACCCGCGAGTTAGCCGGTATGCACACACAGAGCATTCGCCCTCGGCTGATGATGACGCTATCGGCACTTTTGTTGCTGACATCGCTAATGGCAGCCATCTCGCTCTATACACTGTGGCAAAACCAGCACCTTCTGGAAGACGTGACAACCTCTACCTTGGCCGACACACAAACCTCGCTGATATTGTCAGAAAACGTCGCCCAAATTGCCGCTGTTGCGCCCTATATCGCCACCTCCGCACGCCCTTTTCAAGTCCAAAAAGAAAAAGCAAAGTTAACCGCTCGCATAGACACATTGGTTGAACATGCCGCAGAGCTTTCAGACCCGCGCTACGCAGCTGAATTATCACAGCGCGTGGATAAGGTATCGGAATTGCTGGCACAACTGATGGGCAACGTAGAACGCGAGCTATATATCCGCGAGGACTTGCTGGCGCAGCAATTTAATCTTGAACCGTTACAGCGCTATCGTTTTGGACGCGCCTTTATTGCCGCCTATTCGCAAAACCCAACCTACATTTCTCAAGGCTGGATTGATAACGTCTCCACCCTTTTCGTCGAACGCTCAGACACCACACATGAGCGGCACATGGTGATGCCAGTGTTTGCCTCGTTGAGCCGCGGACTAACACATGTGAATGAACTTCGAAATGAAAACGCCTTCTTGCTTGCATCTATTCGTGCGCAATCAGACCGCATGGCCGAATACGTAAACACCATAGTCAGTGACCATCGCGAATCAGTAAGCCTGCAACAAACACTCGCCAAGCAAGCCATTACGCACGCTACGTTAGTGATGGCGGGCATATTGATTTCACTCATGGCCGGCGTTTTCTATCTCTTTCTTTTTAACAACAAGATGGCGACCGACCTTGAAGCCGTCACCGATGAGATGCTGAATCTCGCAAAAGGTGACACCGCCATCACCCCAGTCAAATTAAACAGACAGGATGAAATAGGCCAGCTCGCAAACGCATTCAGTGCATTTCAACGAAACGCGATTGATAAAGTCCACGCCACTCAAGCCCTTTATCGTCAAAAGACGCTGCTCGAAACCCTGTTTAATGAAATGCAGGATGGGTTAAGCGCCTACGATGCCAATACCAAGCTTCTCGCGTGGAACAGCAGCTATGCCGCTCTTCTAGGGATTGATGAATCAAAACTCTATGTCGGTATGCCCATCACCTCCGTTCAAGCTCTCTTGCCGAAAACCCTCAGCACTACCGAGGATCCAACGCTTGCCATTGAGCGCCAATCCAAGCCTCTTAGCTTCGAACGCCAATTCATTGATGGCAGAATCGTTGAATATCGCAGCCAGCCCATTCCTTCAGGCGGATTTATCACGCTTTATCGCGATCTCACGGAGAAACGACAGCTCGATTTACAGCTTCGACATGCGCAAAAAATGGAAACGCTGGGACAGCTTACAGGCGGCATTGCCCATGACTTCAATAACCTGTTATCGGCCTTAAGCGGAAATCTGGAATTGTTGTCATTGAGCGCACCGCTCTCTGACCAAAACCGCGTCTATCTTAATCGCGCACTGACCGTGACAGAAAAAGGCAGCCAATTGATTGAACGCCTATTGGCGTTTAGCCGTCGCAAACCACTGCACCCTGAGGCGGTGGACCTCGAAGACACCCTGCTGGAGCTTCAAGATCTTCTCGACTACACGCTAGAAGGAGCAAGCCTGCTTTCAATGGATTTGGACAAAAAGAACCATACAATTTTTGTCGACAAGAGCGGTTTAGAAAGCGCGCTGATGAACCTTTTGATTAATGCCAATGCGGCCATGCCTGAAGGGGGCACCGTGAAGATCTCAACACATTCCTGTACCTTGATTGATTCGGGTAAAGCAGGCGTAGTCATTGATGTCAGTGACACGGGAGTTGGCATTCCTGAGCATCTTTTGAGCAAAGTGATGGAACCCTTCTTTACCACAAAAGATAAAGGTCAAGGCAGTGGGCTGGGCTTGAGCATGGTGTATGGTTTTGTTGAGCAGTCTCAAGGACATATTGACGTGCAATCCAAGCTCAACAAAGGAACACAGTTCACCCTCATCATGCCAATTGCTGATAGTGACAGCCCAAATACTTCTCGCTCAGACAGTGCCTCAGGCGAAGATATCGCAAGTTTGGCGGGTATGACTGTACTGTTGGTAGAAGATGATGAAAATGTCGCAAGCCCGCTTATCGACTTGATGAAGCTCCATAATATCAAAGTGAACGACGTTAAAACGGCGGAAGATGCCATCAAATATTGTGACAGCGTCACACCTGACGTCGTTATCAGCGACATCAACTTAGGTGATGGCATGACAGGCACAGACTTGAAAAAAGCACTCATGGTGTCCCACCCAACATTGCCCATTCTCCTCATGTCAGGATTGCCCAAATCTGACCTTATTGCGCATTATGGCTTTGAACCTGACTGGGTATTGATCACAAAACCCATTATTCATCATCAACTGTTAAAAATTCTTTCAGACCAAAACTCAAAGAGATAGCGCGATTGTTTCAATTGTGAATGGAAAATCTCGTCAGTTGAAACCTTCCATTCGCAAATGTCTGCCACGGTTTTGTTACCGACACCTCAAGGAGAGCTGGTATGAAAAACCTTGTAAAGAAATCCCTTTTGGCCGCGATGATTGCCGCCCTACCTCTTGCACAGGCTTCCGCAGAAGAAGTGCTGATTGGCCTTATCACTAAAACCAACACCAACCCTTTCTTTGTAAAAATGAAAGAAGGTGCGCAGCAGCAAGCTGATGCCATGGGTGCGAAGCTGAGTTCGTTTGCAGGCCGATTTGACGGGGATACAGATTCACAAGTTCAGGCGATTGAAAATCTGGTTGCAGCGGGTGCAACTGGTATTCTCATCACACCGAGCGATCCTGAGGCCCTTGCTCCGGCCGTGAAACGCGCTCGAGATGCAGGTGTATTGGTCATCGCGCTGGATACGCCGTTCTCTCCTGCCAATGTCGCCGACGCCACGTTTGCTACTGACAATTTTAAAGCCGGCGAACTGATTGGTGAGTGGGCGAAAGCCAAAATGGGTGACGATGCGAAAAACGCCAAGATTGCCCTGTTGGATTTAAGCACAGCAAATGTAACAGTTGATGTCGCGCGCGATCAGGGCTTTTTGACGGGTTTTGGCATTGATACAGGTAATCCAGACATCAATCGAGATGAAGATGATCCTCGCATTGTCGGTAACGATGTTACCCAAGGCTCTGAAGAAGGCGGCCGCAGAGCCATGGAAAACCTGCTTCAAAAAGATCCGACTATCAATCTCGTCTACACCATCAACGAACCCGCGGCAGCAGGCGCGTATGAAGCTCTGAAAGCCGTAGGCAGAGAGGATGATGTCATCATTGTGTCTGTTGATGGCGGTTGTCCTGGCGTGGATAACGTAGGGGCTGGTGTGATTGGTGCAACGTCCATGCAATTCCCACTGCGTATGGCATCACTGGGCGTTGCTGCAGTTGTTGAATACGCCAAATCTGGCGTTAAGCCAGGTGCAACACCGGGCAAAGCCTTTTACGACACAGGCGTTGAGCTGATTACTGACGAACCAGTATCAGGTGTTAGCTCTACCGACTCCAAAGAAGCCAAGTCTAAGTGCTGGGGTTAAACCCAATACCTTGAGGGGAGGGTTCGCCCTCCTCTATCAAACCTTTCAGTTATAACGGCGTTTGCAGGAGCACTTAATGTCGTCACCTTCTAAGCCTCAGAGCCTGATAAGAACCGACTCGCTGGCGACGAGATCAAAGGCTATTCGTTTTCAGTTGGACAACGTATCCAACTCTATTTGCATAACCACCCGACTGCTGCTCCCTTCCTCGTGTTGGTGATGGCTGTTGTGGTCTTTTCTACCTTGTTGGCGATAGATTCTTCCATCCATTTAATCTGTCTCTTGTCTTACAACAGGTCACCATCATCGGTGTTATCGGCATCGCCCAGACATTGATCATTTTGACCGCCGGCATTGATCTATCCGTCGGTGCCATCATGGTTCTGACCTCTGTCGTCATGGGGCGCTTTGCGATTGATTATGGATTTCCGCCCACGATCGCTTTCCTTGGTGGTATGGCTGTTGGTGCCCTTGCAGGTTTGATAAACGGTTTATTGGTCTCAAGGATCAAGCTTCCACCTTTCATCGCTACACTGGGTACCTGGAACATCTTTTTCGCACTCAACTTGTGGTATTCAAATAGCCAAACCATTCGCTCCCAAGTGATCGACCAACAGGCTCCTCTTCTGCAATGGCTCGGCAACACCATCGAAGTGTTTGGTGGTCGCATTGCCTATAGCTCGATATTCATGCTGCTGCTCTTTGTCATCATTTGGTATGCACTGAATTGGACCGCGTGGGGAAGACACGTTTACGCGACGGGCGATGACCCAGATGCGGCGCGTCTTGCTGGTATACGCACCAAACGCGTGTTGCTTTCCGTGTATGTCATTGCTGGTGTTATCTGTGCCCTCGCTGCTTGGGTGTTGATTGGACGAATTGGCTCTGTCAGCCCACAGGCGGGTTACACCGCTAACCTCGACTCTATCACCGCGGTAGTAATTGGCGGCACAAGCTTGTTTGGTGGACGTGGCTCAATATTCGGCACCTTGATTGGCGCTCTCATCGTTGGTGTGTTTAGAAATGGCCTAGCCCTGCTTGGCGTCGACGTGCTTTGGCAAGAGTTCACTGTCGGTGTGCTCATCATTGTGGCCGTGAGTATTGACCAATGGATTCGGAGAGTCGCGTCATGACCGAAAAAACACCTGTTCTACAAGCGAGAGGTCTCGTCAAACGCTACGGTCGTGTTACGGCATTAGACGGTGCTGACTTCGATTTAATGCCCGGTGAAGTGCTTGCGGTAATTGGCGACAATGGCGCGGGGAAATCCAGCTTAATCAAAGCCCTTTCCGGAGCCTTAATTCCAGATGCTGGCGAGATTACCCTTGATGGAAAACGCGTGAAGTTTTCAAACCCGATGCAAGCACGCGAAGCTGGTATTGAAACCGTGTATCAAAACCTTGCTGTTGCTCCCGCCCTGAATATTGCAGACAACCTATTTTTGGGAAGGGAAATCCGCTGCAACGATTGGCGAGGAAAATGGCTTCGTATGCTGGATAAAAAAGCGATGCGTGAGAAAGCCAAAGAGAAACTCACTGAGCTGGGTTTGATGACCATTCAAGACATCACGCAAGCTGTTGAAACCCTCTCAGGCGGCCAGCGACAAGGCGTTGCCGTTGCGCGATCTGCATTATTTGGTACTCAAGTGGTCATCATGGATGAACCGACCGCTGCCCTTGGTGTAAAAGAGTCGCGACGCGTACTCGATCTCATCATTGAAGTGAAAAACAAAGGGCTGCCTGTGGTATTGATTAGCCACAATATGCCCCATGTATTTGAAGTGGCAGACCGCGTGCACATTCATCGTTTAGGCAAGCGAGTGGACATCATTACACCTTCCACCCACACTATGTCTGATGCTGTCGCGATCATGACCGGAGCGATGGAACCGGGGACATCTGGAAGCAAAGAGGACAACTAATTTAACGATGATTCGGGCACTTATTGCCGTATTGCTATTTTTATTCACAATACCACCTGCCCTCGCTAGCGTGCGGGCAGGTGTTAGTGTATCTGACCTTACCAATCCCTATTTCATTACTATGGTTCGCAGTATTCGCGATGAGATGCACCACATCTTTGGCCCTGAAAGTACACTCTTAGTCCGTTCCAGTGCCTACGACATCCCGCGCCAGATCAGACATCTTGAAGAGTTTGCGGCAGAAGGTGTCGATGTCATTTTCCTTGTCGCTTCTGATGAGCAAGAAATTGGTCCTGCCGTGGCATCTATCACGCATTCAGGCGTCCCCGTCATTGCCATTGATGTGAGAGCAAAAAACGCAACAGCAACTGTCACCACGGACAATCGTCAAGCGGGCGCAATTGCTTGTCTTGGGTTAGCAGAAGCCTTAAAAGGGAAAGGTAATGTACTCATCATCAATGGGCCGCAAGTATCGTCGGTGATTGAGCGTGTTGATGGATGCACCCATTCTCTATCCGCATTTCCAGAGATCACCCTTCTCGACAAAAGCCTAGATGGAACCGCAAGCGTCGAAGGCGGTTTGGAAAGCATGGCTTATGCCCTTCAAGCGTTTGGCCCTATCGACGGGATCTTCGCAATCAATGACCGCACGGCTTTAGGTGCAGAACAAGCGATCTCTCAAGCAGGAGCCAATACTAAAATCATGTCGGTAGATGGGAGTCCTGAAGCGCGCGGTGCTTTACTGAATAGGCGTAAACCATGGCTAGGAACTGCAACTCAATTTCCCGATAAAATGAGCCGAGAAGCCGTGAGCGTTGCTCGTACTTTGCTGGAAGGAGAACCGTTACCGCAACGCGTCATTTTGATACCAACGAAATTGATGCTCTCAGAAAACGCAGCGTCATTCTCCTCGTGGTAAGGCGTCGTTATTGTGTGGCCGTTGATTGCTTACGATTTTTTGCAAGGAAAGTGACCGCGATACCGGCCAAGATAACGGTTGCCGCAATGGCCATACGCATGGTCAATGCCTCATCAAGGAACAAGTAACCACCGTATGCCGCAAATAAAGGCACGGTAAGTTGCATCACACCCGCTTGCGTTGCTTTAAATTGCTTCACCACCCAATACCAAATGGCATAGCCCACACCTGATGCGATAGCACCCGACGCAATGGCCAACCACACGCCCTCTTTCGACAATGTGTTCATCGGGATGTTGAGCAGGAAAAATGGCGCGACAAAGAACAAGCTCAAGCGGAAATTGATGCAATTTGCTTTTAGCTGAGGGAGTTTGATCTCTTTCCCTAAAACACTGTAAGCCCCCCAAGCAATGCCCGAAATGGCCATCAGAAACGCGCCCCACATATCTGGCGCGTGCATACCCGGAGAAACCAGGTAGCCGAGACCACATATCGCCGTCAACGCACCGATGTATTCTAGCCCCGTAGCACCACCTTCTTTGTGGTGGCTGTAAGCAAACATGGTGAGCTGAACAAACGCAAACAGCACCAATGCACCAACACCAGTATCGAGGTACATGTACGCAAATGAGAAACTCGCGGCATAAAGGAACAGCATTGCGGCTGCAATCCAGTGCTCTGTGGGACGATGAATGAGCTTGCAGCCGTCATCGTCATCGCCGCGTCGCCAGCAATCAATCCACGCCAACACAAATAACATCACGGCACCAGACGCCAATCGAATACTGGTAAACGAAGCAGGATCAATATCGGTTTCCGCCAGAGCCATGCGACAAAGCACTGAGTTAGCAGCAAAAAACAACAGCGCAAGCATTGCCATCGTAGAGTTTGTTATTTCTTTTTTTGCTATTAGTGCCATGGTCGCAATCATCCTTTTGGTTGTCGAGAATAGAGACCGCAGGATTACCGTATATCTTTCACCGTGTTACTAGAATCCCAAAAAGTTCATTGCTGTATTCGTCTATTTTTTGCTACAGCCCTTTAAATTTCGCATGTGCGTTTGGTAAATCGGCCAGTTGAATGTAAAATACTGCTCCCGTTTTTTAGTGGTGAACTGAATGTCTGAAGCGAAACGCAAAGCTCTTAAGAAAATTGCTAAGTGTCTTGAACTGAGCAACTCATCGAACATCAACGAAGCAGCCCAAGCTATTAAAATGGCTCAACGTTTGATGAAGAAGTATGGACTTGATCAAGACGATATCGACTTCATCAGTATGGGGAAAACCACCTCAGAAACACTTCTGCCTTCGTCAATCAGCGATTCTATCCTGAAGATCATTCGCGGCATCAACACCCGCTTTGGTGTTGAGTGTGTATTGACCAATCACAAAGGCCTGAAGAAAGCCGAATTTATCGGTGATGCAGACCGCGCCATCTTCGCCGCGTTTGCCTTTGATATTGTGTACCGTGAAATGAACGAGCACATCGGTCAATTCCGAAACAGCTTCCAAGGTACGGGAACGTCCCAGATGGAACTTACGCGTCGTGTTTCTTCATTCACCATGGGTTGGCTTGAAGGCGCATTGGCAAAACTGCCGTTGATTGCGCCAAGCGATGAGTCAGATAAAAAGATCAAAGACTACATCGACAGCCAGTTCAAAAATATCGACCGTGAGACCTTCAAGCAACAATTGAAGGAAGCAATGAAAGCCATCACTGACGATTATGAAAAAGGCATGAAAAAAGGGAAGCAAATTTCCGTCAGCCGTCCCGTATCTGGGGCAAGAGAAGTAAAGCGCCTTGCATAGGCGCTTTTTTATTTTTCCGCATCTGCACTGCTTTTCATACCCTATCCAATTCCATTTACTTGCATTTCAAGCTCCTACCCAAAATCACGCTTTTTTGAACAGTGTTGTATTAAAAAAGCCTGAATTTCCATGCTCGCCCTTGTATTGCAAGGTAGCCATCCCTAGCCTAGGTTATTAAATCATCACATCGTTGATGATTGAGAAGATTTGCGATCAGCAAACTTTTGAACAGTGACTTGCGGCCAACTCAATAAGTCATTTGTTCAAAACCCTCTCTAGAAGGAATGGAGAAAGTAAAAATGAAAAAAGCAGTGACTAGCCTGGCAATTATGATGGCACTCTCGCCTTTCGCTTATGCCCAAGATGATGCGAACTTTTATCTGGGTGCTCGCGTAGGTTCCTCAACTCTCGAAGATGCTTGTGAAGCAGGCAGTTGTGATGACCAAGAAGTCGGTGGCGGCCTGATTGCAGGTTATGACTTCGCAAACGGTTTTTCTATCGAATCAACCTACGACTACCTCGGTCACTTCGAGACTTACTATAACTCTGTCGGCGAGCAACGCAGTGGTGATCTGACCGCTTTCACGCTGGCACCAAAACTAAACTTCGGCCTGACTGACGCTACCGACATCTACGGTAAAATCGGTGTGGCATGGTGGGACTTCGACAGCAACCGTGGCAGCGAAGACGATATCTCTCTGCTGACGGCTTTGGGTCTTGATCACCGTGCAAATGATTTGGTTAACGTTCGCTTGGAATACCAATACATTCCTAAAATGGACGAAGGCTATATCGATGCAGACAATCACTTCATCTCAGCAGGTCTGACGTTCCATTTCGGCCGTCACTCAGAGCCTGAGTATGTGGTTGTAGAAGAAGTGGTCGTTGTTGAAGAAGTTGTTGAGCCAAAACGTTACGTTTTCTCAGAAGCTGATGAAGTTGAGCTGTTTGCATTCGGTAAAGCATCTCTTTCAGCGGGTGCAGCTACGCACCTAGAGCCAATGCTGAAGCGTCTTCAAGACTTCCCTCAGTCGACCGCGATCATCATCGGTCACACTGACAGCGTAGGTTCAGAAGCGTTTAACCAAAAACTGTCTGAAGAGCGCGCACAATCTGTTGCTGACTACTTCACCAGTAACGGCGTAAGTGCAGATCGCCTGAGTGTTGTTGGCATGGGTGAGAAAGATCCTATCGCATCCAATGACACAGAAGATGGTCGCGCGAAAAACCGTCGCGTTGAAATCGACTCTCCTGAGTTCGTGTACGAAGAGTAATCGGATACACAAACCAAAATTAAAGAAGCCACGCAATCGCGTGGCTTTTTTGTTTAGTCAATTGCATTAATCAATGCATGGCGGCTTATCATGAAGCAGTTGATCAATTGTCAGCCTGTCTTCATCCCTCACACCCGCTACTCGCTGATACACGGGTTGTGCCCTGTCATTCATCCGCGGATAGTCCCAACCATGCGTGTTTTGAATAAAAGACTGAGCAAACTCTGCAGAGTAACGAAGGCAACCGGCAAGCACGGTATCAACATAGCTCTGGGCAATTGGCTGCACATAACAAGGCGATACAACTTCATCTGTGACGTACACAAACACTGGACCATCAAGCTGAATGGTTTGGTCTAGTGTCTTGATTCGCTCCGAATCTAGCCGAATGCGCTGATATCCTGCTTCACGAATATCAAAAACCTCAAGCAAGTCATCATCCACGTGAATAAGGACACCATTACACTGGCCAGTCCCTTCTCTCACCACTAAATGAGACATGACGGGCGACCCCGTTTTACCCCAATGACGCTCAAGCCCAGAGACCGTTGCAGGGATCGCTTTGCCTGTGTCTCCCGTCAATTGACGAGAGTCTTCATTGATTAAACTGCCATAGCCAAATATGTACATACTGCCCTTTGGAATTACTGCTTCTCATAGAACTATTCTCAATTCACATGCTACTGTCAACAGGCGAACCCTATGAAAGCGATAGCTTTTCCACCTTCAACTCTGCTGATAGACTTATTAACAAGTAAAATATAATTATCACCTATCTGCGACATTTTCTCGTCGCTGTTTGTAAAGGATTTTTACGTGGACGCCTACCTAAAGCTCGAAAAACAGTTCAAACGATTGGCTAGCTACCAGCATCTCGCAGCAATTTGTGGCTGGGATCAAGCCGCTATGATGCCAGACGGCGGAAATGAAGCCCGCGCCAACGCGATGAGCGATCTAGCGGTACTTTGCCATGAGACCTTAACCGCACCAGAAGTGGGTGAATGGATTCGTTCGGCAGAAGCGCAAATAGAAGCGTTGAGCGACGAACAGAAAGTGTCGCTAAGAGAAATTAAACGCCATTGGGCGCATGCAACCGTGCTGCCGTCAGACCTTGTCGAAGCGAAATCGCAAGCAGGCTCCAAATGCGAGCACCAGTGGCGCGCACAGCGTAAAGAAAATGACTGGGAAGGATTCGCACCAAACCTCAAAAAAGTGGTCGAACTTGCCCGAATAGAAGCAGATAAACGCGCACAAAATACAGGACTCTCCCCTTACAACGCCATGCTGGATTTGTACGAGCCCGGCATGACGACCGAAAAGCTTGATGCGCTATTCAATGACCTTAAATCTTGGCTGCCAGAACTCACCCAGCAGATCATCGAGAAACAAAAAAGTCATGCTATTCAACAGCCACAAGGCCCATTTTCAACCGAGCTACAGGCAAGCTTGGGCAGAAAATTCATGGAGATCCTAGATTTCGATTTTAACCATGGTCGACTGGACGTCAGCGTCCACCCTTTCTGTGGAGGCGTACCAGAAGACGTTCGTATCACAACGCGTTATGACGAAGAAGATTTCACCTCCGCCATCATGGGCGTGATTCACGAAACGGGTCATGCTCGATACGAACAAGGTCTGCCGAAAGCATTGGCTGGTCTGCCATCTGCAGAAGCGCGCTCAATGGGTATTCATGAAAGCCAGAGCCTTTTTTTTGAAATGCAGATTGCTCGATCGCCAGAATTCGTTGCTCATGTCGCGAGCATGGCGGCAGAAGAATTTGGCAGACAGGATGATTCAGCCTTCTCACTCGACAACATGAACGCACTGTATAAGCGCGTTCAGCCTGGATACATCCGTGTTGATGCAGACGAAGTCACCTACCCTGCGCACATCATTCTTCGCTACGAAATTGAGCGGGGTCTGATTGAAGGCACAATTGAAGTAGATGACATTCCCGCACTCTGGAACCAGAAGATGCAAGCTTACTTGGGATTGAGCACTGAAGGTAACTTCACCAACGGTTGTATGCAGGATATTCACTGGACCGACGGCTCCTTCGGCTACTTTCCTAGTTATACACTGGGAGCCATGTATGCCGCGCAGTTTATGCATGCCATGCGTAAAGACGTTGATGTTGATGCCTGCATTCGCAATCTTGACATGAAGCCAATCAGTGCGTGGCTTGAGGAAAATATCTGGTCTAAAGGCTCTACGCTGTCAACTGAGGAATTAGTGATACAAGCAACGGGTGAACCGCTCAACCCTGAGTACTTTAAGCAACATTTGATCAGTCGATACTTGAACGATTGATGAGTGCCACCAGCGCAGCCGCAAGGTTGCGCTGGAAGGTTTACACACTTGCCGATAAGTCTGGACTTATAAGGCAAGGCACGTATGATTCCGGTCAACGTACAATGAAGCAAACCTACTGTTTGTTTACAGATAAGATTTCACGCAATCATGATAAGAGACAACACACTCGTACCTTATGAAAACTGGGCTAAACCCCTAGTTTCAGAAGTTGCCGCAATCATTAACTTACTGAAAGATAACGGCTACGATGCCGTTCAATTGGCCAAAGTAACAGGATTGCAGCCAAAGAATATCAATGTATGGACTGCGCGCTATAAAAACGAGCCAGACAATCTTTCCTCCATTCCATACCCATGCTGGTGTTTTTTGTGTGCGCTGGTTGGTAAGCCAAACATTCAAAGTAACGGTGACGTTATTGAAGTGAATGTGAGAAAGGTGTTGTCTTACTTCAAGCCAACCGCTTTTAGACCGAACGACAAGTTCCTTTGTCCTACTCAAGAGCAGTTCAGTAACCTGATTGATAATGAAAACTACGATTCATTAACGACTGAGAAGCTTTCGACGGTTTTCAATTGGAATGCATCTAACTTTGCGCACGGTATTAAGAATGGATCGCTGCCATTTTTGAACTGGAGCCTCATCGTTATGACGATGGGTATCGACATTCAAAAAATGATCTTGAAAGATCTCGAAGGTGACGTCTCTATCGACTAGGCGAACGCTTTCTCGAGTACCAATGGAAAAGCCGACTTTGTGTCGGCTTTTTCGATTCCACCACTTATATTCATCATCAAACCATCAGGGCGCTACCTAACACAACAGGTGGAACCAAGCTCGAAAGTGCTGATCACCATAAATAGACTATTTCGCCCTATGCCATCGCTTACAATCGAAGGTTAAAACTCGCATTTTTTAAATTAGATGTTTTTTATCAATGCTTTACCAAAAAAACTGCAAATCATGTTCTTCTGAACAATCAATATTTTCGCCAGCCATTTAAGCCAAATTTCATAATAACAAATGAATAACTAATTAAAGCAAATTAGGAATTAATTGTAAACCAATAGCAATCCGCTGATAAAATAATGAGAAAAAGAGACTTTGATGACTTATAAACAACGAATATTCTCATTATTTAAACGATTAAAATACAAACAAAAACCCCACCTATTTTGGTGAATTTGACTTTCGAATAAACCTTTACAACAATAGGGTCGCATTTGTTTTTTACAATAAAACTAAATGCATATATTGACTTCGTTAATCATTAATTTAATTAACACAAGGGAAGGAAAATGAAGAAACTTAAGTTTACTGCTAAAAAGGGACCAGTACTGGCCACAAAGAAAAAGCCTAGCAAGCCTGATCCAGGTCCGGGCCCAGGCCCAGGCCCTTGCTGTACGCCTTAGTATTTTTACAGCAAGTTCTACATCTCTAAACTAGTCACATAATACCATTTAAAGATTTACGCTATAACTTGGTATTTTGACTGCTAAATGGGGATATCTGACTATCCCCATTTATTGATGAGATGAGTGTAGGAATAAGTATTAATCACCTTTAAAACTTAACTAGAGAATAGTTTTCATAATACTCAGACAAGACTGTGAACCAATTTTCTTACTTATACAAAATCATCTACCAAAAAAGAAAATGTCAATCATTGTCTTTTGTAATTTTAGCACTATTTTTAACAGCTTTTCAGGCACCTCTACCCTACCTTTCTGGTCATATCATCGACCAAATCTTACCGAGTGGTGATTCAAGTCTATTGCTCAAAACTGTATTTTTGCTCGCGACTCTGTATAGCGGTTACTTGATACTGAGTTATATCAACGCATGGTTTCGCCTCAAGGTGCGCAGAGAGATCATGATTGATTTTAATCAGGACGTGATAAAGAGCATTCTGGGGATGAATTATAACCAGAGACTAAACGTCAGTAACGGTGACCTACTGTCTCGGGTGACAAGAGACATAGACCAGTTTGAAGTCATTATGCCCTACGGGCTATCTGGCACTGTTCACCATTTCGTATTGTCTGTGGTCTTACTAATCATCGTCTTTTTCATGAACTGGCAATTAAGCGCAATACTGCTGGTGCTCCTGCCTTCGGCCGTCATGGTATATATGAAATTCGACAGTGCGCTGTGGTCATCATCTAAAGAAGAAACGGATGCATCAGCCAGAAAGATGACAGTCATACATGAAACCATAGAGTCAGACGCGAGATAAAAATCTATGAAGCTGAAGATTTCTTTTTGAGCCATAGTCGCAAAGCCGTTGAAAGTTTGGAACACAAACGTTTCATCAGAGAGTTATACGACACCAAAGTGAGCATGATTATTATGGGCATTCCCATGCTCGCCATGGTCATTATTTGGTACCTTGGCGGTGCCATGGTCATTGAGGAGCAGCTCACTATAGGCCTCATCATCACCTATACCGCAACGCTGAATTTAATGGTTCCCTCGTTGATCAGAATCATCGAGTTCGCCTCAAGCATCCCCAATGAATTAACCGCCCTAATGCGCGTGAAGGAATTGTGCGATTTAAGTCTGATTAGGTCTGAACATGATTCCTCTGTTAATGCAGAGCGACACTCCGAGCAATCACCCTCTTTTGAAGCAATGATTTTAGCGGACATGAGTTTCTCTTATCATGAAAACTCACCGTTGTTCTCCAACCTAGACTTAACCTTCAACAAAGGCCGAGCCCATTTGATTAATGGTGGCAACGGTGCAGGCAAGTCGACACTACTGACAATTCTAAGTGGGGAACTTCAGCCTCTGTCAGGGCATATAAAGCTCGATGCCACCGACCTAAACGGTCTACCAAATCGCTCTCAGTCGATTTCGATGGTCCCCCAGAAAATCCACATTATTTCTGACTCCATTCGCAACAACGTGACGTTTGGGATGGACGTTGACCAAGATAAAATCCTAAAGGCACTGCATCACGTCGGTCTAGGCAAATGGGTCGAGCACCTCGATCAAGGCATTGACCACATTATAAAAGATGCGCGTTCAGAGCTTTCTGGCGGCCAAATACAAAAGCTAGGTCTGGCACGTGCCATATTGCGGGATACACCCATTTTGTTGATGGATGAGCCAACCAATAATTTGGACAGTGAAGCGGTGAAGCGGTTGATCAATATTATTCAGGCTCAAAAGCAATCCAAGATTGTAGTGATTGTCAGCCATGATGATCGGCTTTTTGATGCGGTTGATCGCGTTGTTTACCTCGAGAACGATAGCTTCCGTAACGCTACGCGCGTAACGGAAACGCCCAGCGAAGAGGGTTAGCTGGATGAAAGCTTCGTCTATGAGAGCAACATTTACCGAAACAGAAAACAATCAACCGCTTTATCGTTTGTGAAGCATTAGGGAAAGGAAATTGGACGCACCTCTTATGAAGTTAAAGCAGTCTGGTAAGCAGTCCATGAGAGGCTATGTTAAAACCACATTCGCTGTCCTCATCTTCGTTTCTGCGTTGGTTGCAGGTTACTTTTTCTATCCCCAGTCCCCTCTTGATGTATCCGGCGTTCAAGTCGTCCGAAACGATATGGCCTATATTGTGCGAGTCACCGGAGAGGTCATTAATGACCGTACCGTGTCTTTGACAGCACTCGTGAATGGTCGTGTTGAAGAGGTCTATGTGGCGCGCGGTGATCGAGTAAATAAAGATGACACCTTAGCATCTATGGATAACCGCGCCTCTATCGCGAGGCTCCAACGAGCTCAAGCCGTTGTCCAGCAAGAGGTGGTACGCTTAAAAGAACAGCAACAACGCTATGACAGACTATCAGAGCTTTCTGGCAGAAAGCTGGTCTCAGTCGAAGCACTAGACCAAGCGCAATATGAACTAGAAACCGCCCAAGCCGCCGTTGCTATCGCTAAAGCCGATGCCCAAATGAGTGCGCTTGAACAAGATTGGCAGAAGCTAGATGCCCCCTTTGATGCCGTAATCATCGACAAGTCGACAGAATCAGGACAATGGGTAGAAGCCGGAACAGAGCTTTTCCAACTCGTCGCGATTGAAGGATGGGAAATCGAAGCCAATTTGGATGCCGTCGATAGTGGAAGAATTCACCTTGGTCAGTTGGTTAAGCTAAGCTCTGAGTCCTTTCCCAACCAAGTTTGGCAAACCCACATTCATTGGATTGGCCCCGCTATCGAACGCACATCAGAGCGATATTTAAATACGTTTCCCGTTCGTATGGGATTAGGTTCAGAAGCCCCCCCGCTACTCTTAGGGCAGCAACTCGATATTGAAATTGTCATCGAAGAACGAGGAAATGTTCTTAGCCTACCTTACAGTGCTTTACGTGAACGTGAGCCCGGCACCTTTGAAGTCGCTCTTGTTGAAGAAGGGACTATTCGCTTACAGCCTGTCGAATCAGGATTAGAAACGGACACACATGTAGAAATACAAAGCGGTGTTCAAGAAGGTCAATGGGTTGCGCTGTTTGACCACGATCACCTAGAAAATGGGCGCACAGCAAGGTTGATGGTTGAAGATGATCAAAATTGAATCCTTGCACAAGTCCTACGTACGCGGTGATAACTCGCTCCCCATTATTCAAGGCGTTGACCTAAAGATAGAACAGGGAGAATTTGTTGCCATAATGGGTGCCTCTGGCTCTGGAAAGAGTACCCTGCTTAACATTATTGGCTGCTTGGACAATGCGGATAAAGGCCGCTATTTTTTGGATGGAACGGCCGTGCATCTCGCCAACGATGATGGGCTTGCAACGCTCCGTTCGTCATTAATTGGCACAGTATTCCAATCATTCAATTTGCTCTCCCGGCGAGATGCTTTAGCAAACGTCATGCTTCCTTTGGTGTATCAAAGCACCCCACCTTCTCAGCGACATGCCCTTGCTTTAGCGGCACTTGAGCGCGTCGGACTGGCAGATCGTGCAACGCATTTGCCCAACCAGTTATCTGGTGGTCAACAACAACGTGTGGCGATTGCACGCGCACTGGTCAACAAACCTAAACTACTGATCGCAGATGAACCGACCGGAGCGCTAGACAGCAGCACGGGAAAACAGGTGATGTCGCTTTTTAAAGAGCTGCACACCGAAGGCAATACCATAGTTATGGTCACCCATGATGCACACCTAGCCAAGACGGCAGACAGAGTCGTTCACATGCAGGACGGTAGAATTGTGATATGAAGGGATGGCGCGTTTTACTTGATCTATTTAGAGAAGCGCGGCTTGCCATGCTTGAAAATTGGGGAAGATCGCTGCTGAGCATGATTGGTATTGCTGTGGGTATTGCGGCCGTCATGACGGTGGATACAGTCAGTATTGGAGGCAGAGCCTTCGTCATGAAGGAACTAGAGACCTTCGGTCTCAAGTCCGTTTGGGTATTTCGCGCTTACAGCAGTAAAGATCCTCACAAACGAACGCGTGCGGGCACAGGCATCACGAATAATGACTTGATCGCGCTTCAAGGTGATTGCTGTCCTTCCGTTAGTCTCATCAGCCCATCGTGACACCTAATGGTCAACAACCTATCGTCCAAGCAGGAAATCGTTACAGTAATGCGCAAGTCACAGGTGTCAATTCAGACTTCTTAACCATCAACAATGACCAGTTACGCGCAGGAAGAAGCTTAAGGGATGTAGAAGTTCAAAACCGTCGACCCGTCGCTATGATTGGCGAAACCGTATCGTCCAATTTATTCCCTGGTATCTCTAATCCCTTAGGACGTTCGCTTCGAATATCAGGTCGAGAATATAAGGTGATTGGTGTTTTGCGCTCGAAAAGCCGCGACTTGCTCACCAGTATCGGCTCTTCGGGTGGAGACGTGAATAATCGCATTTTAGTAGGCTACCCCTTAGTTCAAGCCCTCAACGGAAATAGCGATATTAGCTACCTGCAAGCTGAAGCCGAATCGGTGGAAACTGCTGAAGCCGCGACAGGCCAACTAAAAGGCGTGCTATCGAGACGCTACCAAGGTGTTTTTGAATACGAAAGCAGCACCCTCGCCTCCTACATAGCAACGACAGACAACATTCTTGGGGGCGTCACCGTTATCGGCATTATTGCGGCGTCTAGTGCCTTGATCGTTGGTGCCATAGGCGTAGCAGGCATTATGAGTACGGCTGTCGCTGAACGAACAAGGGAGATCGGCATTCGTGCCGCTATTGGTGCTCATCGACGCCATATCATGATTCAGTTTATCGCCGAGTCAGTGTTCATTTGCCTAATTGGCGGCTTCATTGGTTTAGCTGTCGGCTTACTTATTGGGTTTGTATTGAATTTCTTTACCGGCTTTCCTTTGTTTCCGGGCATTGGAGGCATAAGCATTGCACTTTGTGTATCCATTTTGGTTGGCTTGGTGGCTGGTTATCTACCCGCACGTCGAGCGGCGCAGATGAAGCCAGTGGACGCACTCAGGGATTCATGAGAATTGGTCGTTAGCCAAGGCTCGCTCCCTCTTTTTCACTAAGCGACTCGGACAAGATAAGGACATTTCTGGTTAGGTGAATAATCCAAACAAACAGCAAGGATTCAGTGACAACGTAACTAACACCAAGAAGCGCAGCGAAAATAAAGAATTCTAGGGAGTGCCACCCTAGCGGCCTGTTTTCTTCATGAACAGTCCAGAACAATACTGATGACAAACAAATAGCAGCCCAAGCTGGAAGTGCCAGCAGCAGCGAGCTAACCAAAAACACTCGCCAAATAAGCTCTTCATAACACGTCATTCCCAGTTGAAATAGAAGATAGTTTTTATGGTCTTTAAGAACTCTAAATCCACGGACACTATCAACAATAAATTGTTTGGGCTGAGGAGAGCTCAAAGGCAAACCAGCGACCAGTAATCCTATGCCGACACCGATTCCACCTAAAACAATCGCAATAAAGTGAAGCAGCGACAACAACTGCCAATCTAGGTAGTAAAATGTCGTGTAAGCGATGACAGGTAACATCATGATGAACCCGAAACGATCACCAATGACTTTCGGGTATAGAAAAGATAACGCGACAACTAAGCAAAACAGAAATGCCAGCAGGAACACCGCTACAATAGCCCGGCTTTAAAATGACGGCGCAGTACACCCTCTTTGTGCTCTTGAAGGAAAGCACGGAAGTCGTCTGAAAACATGGCATAGAGGTGATAATCGTTCCAGCCATCGCCTACAGGGAGATAATTTTTCAATACGCCCTCTTTGATTCCACCAAACTCTGCAAGGCGAACTGAATCTTCATTACCTGATAAAACGTAGCCATAGACTTTATGTAGATTCATGACGTTAAACGCCATTTGGAGACTTAATAACGCAATTTCGGGTCCGAACACGCTGGTACGATACTCCGCTTCCCCCACTAAGTAGCGAAGATCAGCAGTGCGACTTTTCCAATCAATATTATTAAACCAGACCATTCCAATTGGCTTGCCACTCTTTACCGAGCACACCAACCCCAAAAGGTTGTCACCTCCGTAGACAGCTGCGTTCTGTTCAAGCCAAGTCATTGCTTGTTCTTTTGCTCCATCGACAAAGGTGGAGTTATCAAAGACTGTCGAATTGAGGTAGGGATCGTCTAACCAACGAGTAATGGTATCCAGATCGTCAAGGTTCGGACGACGGATAGCGCAATAGATTCCGCTAACACTATCAAACACGTTTATCCTCGCTTCCCATCATCAAAACATCGTGATACTGGCCTTCAACAAACAGTTGGCTTTTTAATCGTGCTTCCTCTGTGAAACCCAGACGTTTTATGCACTCAATTTCTTGCTGCTCATAGGGAAGTAACTGGATGTAATACTTACCGATATCGTAATGCTCGGATAACCAATTAAGCACAGCCTGAATGTCGTCATCAGCGAAATCACACAGCAAATGGACGTCAAGATAGGCAATACCAGAGAACACGGCTTTCACTCTGATGAACCCGATTTTTTTTGCATTATCAAACACAACAAAATCGCCTTCCCCTAACGCTGAGTCCAGTTCCGACTTAGAACAACCCAATGGATAAGCAAGGTTTTTATAGCTAGAAAGCTTAAAACCTGAGGCTCCTACACCCACAAAATCATCAACAGCAGCTAATCTAAACGTCACTCAAATCTCCATGCATATCTAAACGGTCAGAAGTCCCAAGCTTCAGGCTGAGTTTTCAGTTATTTCCATATTGAGAGACATGCTCAATAAGGTTTCTTCGCCTTATGAAGGTGAGATCAAACGTCGCCGACAAGACTTCACGTCCATTAACATAGGCTTTACCCATTAACCTCGCTCCCAAACGATTGATCGCCTTAATACTGACATGTGCTTCTAGCGTATCCCCCGGTAGAGCCGGCGTTTTAAAACGCATTTGACTGACTGTACTGGCTACGACATCCGTCTCTTCTTCAAACTCGCTCCGGTAATGAATTAGAACAATACCGGCTTGCGCGACGGCCTCCCCCATCAAAACACCGGGCATCATACTGACGTGTTTGAAATGCGCGTCGAGAAGAGATGAAGACACGGGAATATTGTATTGTGCCACGACGCCTGATTCGGTTAATTGACTAACTGAATCAACAAATAAGAAAGCATCACCATAAGGCAAAATTGAGCTAACGGCTTCTCTATGCAGCCAACCTTGTGAGTCCCTCAATCCATCAATGAAACGTCTATTCATATATTGGCTATTCTGCTTTTCGAATAACAGTGGCCGCGTTCGTACCACCAAAACCAAAGTTCAACGAAAGCATCGTTTCCAAATTAGCCGGCGTGGGCTCGCGCACGATTGGTGCATCGGCAAACAAAGGGTCAATGTTTTCAATATTGATAGATGGCGCAATGAAGCCTTCTTTTAGCATTGCAATACAAGCAATCAACTCTATCGCCCCTACTGCGCCAATCGCGTGGCCAGTCATCGATTTCGTTGACGAGAATCTCGGTACGTTCTCTCCGAAAGCTCTGCGTAAACCATTCACCTCGCTACGTCGCCCGGACCAGTGCCTGTGCCATGCGTATTAATCGCGTCAACGTCTGCCGGGGAAATTTCCGCATCGTCTAATGCGCTGAAAATGCAATCGACAAACGTACCGCCATCGGCTTGAGGCAGAACCAAATCATGAGGGTCTGAATTGCTGAATAACCGCCGATTTCTGCGTAGATCGGCGCGTTTCGCGCCAATGCAGAATCAAGTGACTCTAAGACAAGCACACCCGCCCCGCCGCTAATAACAAAGCCATCTCTGTCTCGATCGTACGGACGCGACGCTTTTTCTGGCGTGTCATTAAAGCCGGTTGAAAGTGCCATTCTCAATGCTTGAAAAGAAGCAACAATTAGCTCGTTTACTTCTTCACAGCCGCCTGTAATGGCTCGGTCTATTACGCCATCACGGATGAGTTCGTAAGCATGTCCGATATTGTGTGCGCCTGTCGCGCAAGCAGATGAAATAGAATAGCTTCGGCCTGTGATGCCAAAGAGTTTTGTCAGTATTGCGCTTGGTGTACTGCTCATGGATTTGAGCACGGTGTAGGGTTCTGAGCGACGTACTTGTCCGTTGTAATACCTCACCCCTTCCCTATGTATGACACTGACATCAGCCACACCGCTGCCAACAAGGCAAGCAGTTCTAGGGTCGGCGAGTTCATCGGGGCTCAAACGAGACGACAGAATTGCATCATTAGCAGCAACACTGCAGTAGAGCGTTGAAGTTGGCATTGCTTTGCGGAGTTTAAGAGGAATGTTCGCAGTTTGTATTTTCGTTTCGTCTAGATCTACCCAGCCAGCTACACGACTGGTCAAGCCATATTCAGACCAAGACTCTATTGCACGGATACCGCTTCGACCAAGTTTCAACGATTCGGTGAGAGTATCAAAATCGTTACCAATTGAAGAAACAACACCGACACCACTTATTACTACACGTCTACGATTATCCATCTTTTTCGCTTAGCTTTAGTTCAATGATTTCAAGGAGATCATTCACTGTAGTGAGTTTGACTAAATCTTCGTCATCAATGGAGATCGACAGCGAGTCTTCTAAGTCTAGGGTCAATGACACTGCTTGCATGGAGTCCATGCCTAAATCGTCTCGAAGAGACATCGTCGGTAGAATGTCTTTAGCGGCAACTGCATTTTCTGACTCCGCTTCTAATCGATTCAAAACCTCTGCTAGTATCGACTCTGTTAAATACTTCTTTTTTTCTAAAAAAACGCTCATGTCACTACCTTCAATCCCTCAAACTTATATACATAAGTCATCGATAACTTTTGCATTCTCCCTTAGTCAGAGGCTAACAATGGCTCAAAATAGCGTCAATCCAATTGGTTGCATACATCTAATAGAAAATAGTAAGTTACATGTAAAAATCATCTAAACTCGTTATCATTAAAACATAAATAGAAGAAACGCACGGCAACGAACAAAGATCTAACCCATTGTTTTAAATGGACATAAATATAAATTTACCAATAATATAATACACATCACTAATACATTAATACGACTTTAATTAAGTTCGATTGCTTTTATAATAGGCGGTCATAAAATCTCACTTATGAGTCATAGTTTTTAACTACAGTTCAATTCACGTCAGATGTCATATTTTATTGAACAAGCCACCTATCAATGGGAATTGATAAACTTTTATCACAACAATATTGTATAAATTAGATGGTAACTAGATGACTATTTTTTGACGATCCAATTCATCCAACAAACATGAAATATCAAAAATAAAATAAAAATTCGTTCCAACTACAGATAAAGTAATAATAACTTCAATCACTATCAGATTGAAGTTGGTGTTGTCTACAACTACTAATGTATAGTCCTTTTTGCCAGCGTAATTTCTCACGAATCGATGGCTTTTTTTTTGGAAGGCATTCTTGTCATTCACACGTCACATAACACTCCCACAAAAAGGTAACTATCCAGGATATTCTGCTTGAAACTCGCAATATAGATAAGACGACGTTTCTAAGTCATTTTCTACCAACATAAAAAAACCTCCCTGTTGTAGGGAGGCTTTTTTCTTGGTTCTGTCGTCAATCAATAGTTAGTTCAAAATAGATTGTCTCGCCATCCTTTGCGCTTGTATCTAAGATGAAGTGATCATCTTCAACGCTTACTATGTTTTGATAAACCGACTCCAATATCAGGTTACTCTCTTTAGGAAACAGCAAGCTGATTTGGTTTTGTGAGCGCGTTGGCTCTGATACCCAGACTTTGATTTTGTTCAATTTCTTTTCAAAAATCACAGCTGACTGTGCAGAGACTTCCAACACGTCACTGACGTAACCATCTTCTGAAAAAATGTTAGCCGCAACTAACCCTGCAGTAGGTACCGATATGACGTGCGCGTCACCGGATACGGTTAAAACATCCACACCAACTTTATCGCTTACGGCTAATTTACCGTTAAATTCCGCTAAGCTAATCGAAGGTAAGATGATATAGGCGTACTTATCATTTACACCTCCATCTACACCATGCACGATGTCGATATTAACCGTATTGTATTCCATGTAAGGGTTAGGCATACGCTCTTCATTGACTGTGTTTACTTCAATCCAATTTCCCGCTTGGTCTATTTTTTTCTCGAATATGACGTTATCACTAGCCAAGAATACATAGCCTCTCGACGAACTCACTATGTCGCCTTCCAAGAAAATAGACTTGGGGTTCCCGCTGTAATCAACAGGAGTCAAACCGGATGGATACCTCACGCCGTCAATGTAGATCTTGTTACCTGCTGAACTTTTAATCTTCCTAAACTCAACCGCCGTTTTGGTCGAATCATATTCCGCAGACGTCAAACCGCCGCCAAGTGCGACGATCATATCTTCAAGCATAAACCAAGACTTTTTGATTTCGACAGAATCATCGTAACTAAAGAAATGCATTCCATAGCTACCGATTCCACCGCTAACTTGGTCTTGCTCCCTTGTTGTTATCCCCCCAACCCATCTCATGTTTTGTTTTTTCGATGAGCCAGTTTCTATGTCTGTACAATCTTCCGGAGTAATTGAAATATCTTCAGTGGTTCCTACGGGCAGCAACGGATCCAGCATTGGCCAATAGTTAAAATACTGCTCTTGGTCACTGTCGTAGATGTACGTCATACCATCGCCAGTTCTGTATCCTTTCAGATTCTCTCCATTGATACATTCGTAGTTGCCGGAACGGTATGAGTGGGCAGATATCAAAAACATCCAATCACTCTTTCTGTGTGCAACCCTGTCCATCGAGTTAAACAAGAAGTTACCTACAAGTGGTCCACGTGGAGCGAGTTCTGTATCTCCCAGAACTTGCTCGTTGGCAATTGCCAACGGAACAAAATCGTTCGCGTAGTAGTCAATGAAGTAACGCTCCCGTTGCTCTTCCGGACTAAGCAATTGCTCCTTAATCAGCCTACCAAGTTTGTTTTTGTACTCAGGTGGTGCTGAAGGATAAAGCCTCAAAAATGACTGAACGATATTTTGTGTTTCCTTTCGAGAAGTCGCCCACCCACGAGATGGAGAACGCCCCCTTACACCCTCAGCCAATTGCGACTTAAAGATGAATGGCTCAAAAGTATCGAAAATGCGGTCGTACATAAAATTGAAGGGAGACAAATCGTAATTTTTATCTGTGTTTGATAACACGTAAGATACTTTACTGACCGTTTCCAACAATACCGCACCATACCCGCCAATATAGGGATAATCTATATGCTGAACCAAGCCGCCGTCGCTATAAAAACCATCCCCGCTATCTACTATTTTTAAGGTGCTCGCGATTAAGTTAACCGACTCCTGTACTTGCGTCATATTGCCTTGTAGCACAGAACGCAACATATTTATTTGGGCGAGATCCGTCCTATTTGCACCCGTTGAAAGCTCAGGAACTCGCGTATCTGAAGTACCTGCACTGTTGAAAATGTACTTAGGGTCCGGAGCCATAGCATAGGAAATTTCAATACCCTTGCTAAATAATGCAGGTGGAAGATCAAGGTAGGTTAACGCTAGAAAGTCCATTAGTATTTTGTTGGTACCTATCTCCCAGTACCACCAGTTTCCAACGTGTTTGCTGTCAACGGTGTAGTAATTCGAAAACAGTTCCCATGTAGCACTGACAATCTTCTCCAATACTTCGGGGTTTCGATACAGGCTATTAAAATTGTGTTCGTTATTCGGAATGTAATAAGCATTAGCGACAAAAAGAAGGTACTGAAACGTTGTTCGAACGGCGGCCGGGTTTATTTCCCCACTGCTGTCGAGCAATTCGACGCCCTCGAAGATTTCATTTTCCTTAAAAACCATCTGTTCATAGCGTTTTAAGCCGTTTGCTGATTTACCTTCTGCCAACTTACTGAAACCGTCTGTTTCGAACATGTATGGCTGCCCGATAAGAAACGCGTTCCAATTGTCTATCAATAGTTTTGAGTTAACAGCTTTTACACTGCTGTCGACATCGTTAGCGCCAGTATTGGTTCCCTGCACAGAAAAACTACTGTCGCACCCATTCAGATGCGACAGAAACAAAAGACCCAAAGACAAGCGCGTAATTTTAGAAACCAAACTTTTGGTCACAGGCTATTTCCTTGTTCAAGAGTGCATCTACATAAACGTCTACGCGTCTTTTTGCATAGTCACTCTTAAAGTTAGTACGATCCTTACCATTTGCAATGTTGCGATGTACGGTTAACCCTTCGTTTTCAAAGAATTTTTCAACCGCATCCACTCGTCGTTTAGCCAGAGACGAGTTGTAGTTCTCAGAGCCTTTATCGTCTGTGTAACCGACCAATGTTACGCCATTGAGGTTGTTCGCCTTCATGTATTGGATTACAGCCCGCAATTCTGCTTTATTGTTGGCGCTGAGTACGCTTTCATCGAAGTTAAACATAATTGGCGTGACTATCTTGTTACAGAATGTCATTGGCACAACTGCACCGATTGCAGGCACTGGTTGCTCTTCAACGACGAAGTCTTCAACAACCACTTGTTCCAATACTGGAGTCGGCGTCATTTCTTCGCGCCCCCCAAATGAATATTTAACACCAAGCAGCATGTTGTGCGCATCATATTCGCCAGTGAACAGATCACCTATGGCATTTACATATTGGTAAGAGAGGCTTGCCGATATGTTTTTATTGATATCGTAGTCCAGCCCTACTCTTGCCATTGGTGCCACACCATTCGCCATAATTGTGGTGCTACCTTGGTACTTCGTCATCTTCCAATAACCGGCCCCTACACCAGCAACAACACTTACTTCATGACCAATCGGATAGCGATACGAAAGCTCGTAATTATATATTTTCGTTTTAACTGACAGATTTTTGCTATCTACATCAATTTTTGAATAGTCTTGGTATTGGGCTTTTAGATCTACATTCTTGTATATCTCCATACCTAAGCCAAGTCCGTATACACCAGCATTTTCCGACAGATCAGCACCAGAATCTAAAGCCTTACTGTAACCCCCGACGACTTCAACAAATGGGTCAAAAGGAAAATCTGTTTCAGCGGAAGCAACTGAGTAGACAGACAACATATTTAAAGAGATCAACAGATAAAGTGAATTTAGCTTTTTCATACAAATTATTCTTAATAAATATTTGAATATCTCTAAGCGGCCTAGATGGATAACCACCATCTAGGTGCTCAATATATGTATTTATGTTTGTAATGCGATCAGTCGTATTCAATCACAAAATACATGCCGCATATCCATAGCCGGTTTCAACCATTGTGGCCGGAATGTTTCGGCTCATATTTACCACAATTCGATTCGCTGAATTGTCAGGATCAACATCTGACGTCCAATATTTTATATAGGTTGGATAACCGTAGTTTGTATAAACTTTAAAGTTCTTATCCACCCCTCTATCTACTTCCAAATAAATGGTGCCAAGTTCTTCTCTCGTCGGTAGTCGCCCACCCACAGCTGTACAATAAGCAACCGCTTCACTGTATGTGAGCTTATCTGTCACTTGTTGGTTAATTTCATAAACACCAACTGATGCTCCGGTGTAAACAAAGTCTCTCTTTGTCAAACCCGCAGGTCTTGTAAAGTCGTTTGATGGGCAACTCAAAGTCAAACCACCAGCAGTAATCTGGCTGTAGCAACTTACATTCCTCGGAGTCACCGTAGAAATACTCTCTACATTGGAGCGAATAGTCACGCCACCATTGTTCACATCAACAATAGATGCAGAGATTTCCGCAGTTACGCCTTCCATACCCGCATCAACACCTGAGTTGGTATCAAGTACTCCATCTGTAACATCAGTCGTCTTGGAACCAATTGAGAATTTACTCGTGGTCCAGTCTGTCTTAGTCGTTACGTCTTTTTTCTGTCCGTTACTGTATGTTGCCTCAGCAATAAATTGGAAACGTGACTTCGCATTAAGCCCACTAACCACATTTGCTTTTCTCACAGCTAGCGACACGATAGTCGCATTATCAACGATCAGCGTTTTATCTGTCGTAATGCTTCCTGGTCCTGTGCCAAGTGTTGCCGTCAAGGTGACTGTGTTGCCACCTACCAACGGTGAAAGGCTATAGTTCGCCGCTGAACTGCTTACGCTGATGACGCTACCAATGCTATAACTGAAACGTAAGTTGCTATCACCAAACAAACTACCCTTTGTGCCATCTGAGTAAGTTGCAATAACATCAAAAGACTGACTCGTACCTACAGTTACCGTCCCAGGCAGCCCACTAATTGCAATAGAATCAACAACCGGAGCAACTACGTGAACAACACGCGAGTCAGATACACCGTTAATTGTCGCGGTTATCGTTGCGTCGCCGACCGTCTTCGGGTCTACCAAACCAACATTGCTTACCGTAGCAATACTTGTGTCACTCGATTGCCAATTGATGGCTGGATTCGCTCCAACATTACTAACGGTGCCATCAGTGTATGTTGCAAGAGCAGCGACCAGCGTTGCTCGTCCTTTGGGTAACGTAACGTCGATTCCTACAGATAGAGACGCAATCTCTGCCGCTGTTACTGTCACGTTTACCGGTGTGCTATTAACACCTGATGCCGTTGCAACTATATTTGCATTACCTGGGCTTGCAGCCGTTGCTAACCCGCTAGCATTTATCGTCACCGCACTTGTTTCGCTGCTTTGCCAAGTCACATTGTTCAAAACCAGTTCTGAACCGTCACTGTATCTACCCGTTGCTCGAAACTGTTTCGTTAGTCCTTTCGCCAAGCTAACAGCTGTGTTTGGCGTTACTGAGACGCTCATCAACACCGCATCGATGACGTTAATTGAGATTTCGTTACTATCTATTCCACCAAAAGAGGCTTTGATGGTTACAGGCGTTCCAGCTGTAGAGCTAATTGCCGTCAACAAATTGCCGGCTGAAATCGTCACTTTTGTCGAATCTGAAATCGTCCAGACCGGCGTTACTGAATTTGTTGTTCCGTCACTGTAAGTCGCCTCTACAGAAAGATTCAGCGTATTGCCTCGCGGCAAGTTGCGCGTACCTTCCGGCGTTAATGCCAAGCTTGAAACAACAGCAGCTGTCGTTACGACATCCACTTTATTACTAGTTACGCCTTTATAAGTCGCTGTAATACCCGTTGCAGTACCTGAACTATCCGCGATGGCAGTAACAACCCCACCTGTCACAACATTCAAGAAGCTTTCGTTATCTCGGTTATAGCTAGCAAGCGACGTAACATCGACAACGTTGCCGTTTTGAAATGTTGCTTGTGCTGTCAGCCTTGCGGATGCACCTTTGGCGATTGTGCTATCCGAAGTCGTAAGTTGAATACTCTTGACCTGGTTTCCCAAAACATTCGCGACGCTCTTATTACTTTCCAAAGGCTGTGATTTTAGCAATACCGATATTTGTGCTTTACCTTTCTTGATACCTGTTACCAAACCCGTTGCATCAACGGTAGCGACGCTTGTATCTGAGCTCACCCAATTGATCATTGCAGTATTTGCAGAAACATTGACGCTCAATTCATTGTTGTAGTTTGCATCAGCGCGAAGTTGATATGTTTCACCTTCAATGACATCAAAGCTTGGCGGTGTAACTTGCAATGAAACCAACGCCACATCGACAACATTCACGCTCGCGGTATTAGTGCTCGTCACATTTCCTAAACTTGCAGAAACTTTCACCTTTCCAGTGTTCTTTCCAGCAAGAAACGTTCCGTTGCCTTGATTTGTCAGTTTTGCTGTGCCTTCAACCGACCACTTCACCTCTCCGGTTACGTTTCGAAAGCTACCGTCGGAATAATATCCTGTCGCGGTTAGATTTACTTGCGTATCAACAGCAAGATCTACATAAGGAGGTGTAACAGCAATACTCAGTAGTCCCTGGCTAGAGTTTGATCCCGAACCACCTTTAACTTGACTATCTGAAAATGCACCTTTACCGTCACTATTACAGGCAGCGAGTACCATAGTGAATAAAATAAACAAAAATGTTTTGTACGATTTAGTAAACATTTTTCCCCCAGCAATAATAGAAAGATGCTGAGCTCAGCACCCTTTGATTAACTCTATATTTAAGGTAAAAACCCGACGTGCGCTTTAACCAAAATTCGAATTAATTTAAATAGACTCTCTATTTATATTTAGCTGCATCATTTAATTTAAGATGCGCACGCTTAATCGACATCAGCTCAAAGCACTTGATGACGCTAACTGTACTCACAGAGCGCTCTATTGAAAAGTCAGATGATTCCTACAGTCATACATGCTTTAAGTAAGCACATCGACTTTCTGACTACGTGAACTTATAACAAACAGATATTTTTACTTAATACTACGTTGTAGTGAGAGTAAAACCTTTGTTTTAAAAATACTAAATTCTTCATTATCCCAAACTGGAATTGCCAAGTTCTTCTTTTCCGAGTCAGAATAATCAACAACAACGATAACCATATGATACGGAACCACATGACCATAGAAGCAATGTTCTGGGTTTAGGTATTTAAACTGGGCCATTACCTGTTTCGTTGATTTATCCATATTTTCTAATGACCGTTCTACATCAGACTTTGTAAATGGAACTACAACCTCTTGAATGAAAGTAGAAAAATAGCTTCTTGTTAACTCATCGAGTTCTGACAAGTCATTTCCTACTTTTTTAAGTTTTTTAATTGCAATAGCGTCCATAGTAATGACCAACCTCTTAAAAAAAGTACGAGCCTGACATGGCGACAGGAAAGTTTGACAGGAATGCATAGGACTGGTGGTTGTTAACACCGTCAACAATGATGTCTCCCTTGTGTCTCTTGCACAGATACACAAGACAGTCAGTCAAAAACTTCCTATCACCTTTAAATGTCTCTAAAAAGAAGGTGTTAGAGAGCTTAACGCCATCACAAAGATCCAAAACATGCTCTGGAACAAGCATCAGCCCCATACCAGCATTCACGTACACCCTTGAGAAGCCTGACTCTTTGAGCCTCTTACAAGACTCGAATAACATGCCGTTTTCTAAACAATGAGCATCAACATCTAAGAAAATGTCGATATCAAACTTTTGGGTAAAATTCTTCACGTTTTGAGGATTGATACTACCTACACTATGAATAGCATCTAGTGATAGCTTTGAGTTAACACCAAACCTCAACGTTCTATGCATATCGCGCTTTACTTTCCTTGCCGCTTTGTAGGTTCGCAATATATAGCCGCAAATCATATCGACCGACTCATCGAAATTTGGCGCAAACAAATTCGGCAATGCCATTTGGTAGTCATACCCTATTATGGCGTGATGAGTAACCCTTTTATAAAATAAACCTTTACTAGAATTAGCCATTAATCCACCCATTTCTTTTTTCTTCTAAGCGAATAAAATCGCAACATCAATACATGCTAATAATTTATGAATGGATATAAAAGTTTTTGTTTGTAGGAATATACCGACAAAAGAAAAGGAAAGGTTTATAACGATCACTGTTTTAGGAAGCGAATCATGAGCGGTAAGATTTTTCCCACACGGATGAAGTTACAACTTAAGAACCCAATAAATTACAATGCAACCCAAACAATATAGAAAAATGGAAAGACATTGATGAGTGTTGACTTTCATAAGCATCACATTTGCAAAAGAGACATTTGTCTAATACGTTGATTGTAGCCAAATGCTATAAAAAGAACCCAAACACTGAGACGCATAGTCGCCATTGAGAAAACCAAACGGCACTTGTCATCTCTAAAAAAGACATCAACGCGCAAGAATCAAGCCCAACTACGGAAATATGTCATGGCCCATAGGCATCAAAAGACATCCTTTACGACGTTACTTATGATGTTGAACGCTTTACTGGCTTTTGTACTGTATAGCTTCTCCATCCCTTCTTTAGCTTTAACTACCCAAGATGCAGAGATTGTAAATAAAGACGATACTGAGAATCTGCATTTCGGCGTACTTAGAAGTGACTACAATTCTTCCCGGACGAGAGGGTCATCTCTAAATATCGATATCCTTGAAGATTTCGGTAGCGCGCTGGGAAGAAACTACAACATCACCGAATATGAAAGCCTGGTTTCGTTGGAAGCTGCACTTAACAATAGTGACATTGACGCTGCGCTCAGTAATCAGGGCACCTTTGGTGCGATGGAGACAAACACAAAGCTCTACATGACCGATCCTGTCTATACAGAGCTTCGCGTTATTTTTCTTTCTGACAACACGAAATATGTCGATAACGGCTCTCTCGCTCAGCAGCGATGGATATGTGTAAAAAACAGCATCGCCTGCGATCTCATCCAGAGGCAAGGCTACAACAACATTCAGTTGAGCAACAGTTATGAACAGATGTTCAAAACACTGGAAGAGGGAGAAGCAGACGCAACCATCACAACCCCTATCTCGCTGCTTACAAACTTAAGCAACAAGGAACTAAGTCGAGGATTGACCATCTTTGATATTGGTTTGGGGCTTAACAAAAAAACGATCGCAACGACAAATGAAAAACTGGCCACGCAGTTCAATGATCTTATCAAGGACATAAAATCTGATAGTACTAGTGGTAACTTCAAATCTTTAAAGATCTTTAGTTTCAGTGAAACAAGTTATCTGAAACTGCTCAAGTTCCCAAACATAAAAACCGTAGTGAAGTACTCCCTTCCTGAGGGTCTATTTCCAATATCCTACAAGAACGATAACTCATCCAAAATGGGCGGCTACGTCAGAGAGTTCCTTGAGGATATTGAGGATGTAAGCATCGTAAAATTCAAATACGTGCCGTCTGAAGGAAGAAACATCGACCTGATGCTTTCACAAGGGATTATCGACCTTGTGCCCGTCTACTTCAGCAACAAACTCGACGATCTCGGCTTTTTGGTTACCAAACCTTACCACAGTTTAGAGCTCGTAAAAATTACGCTCGACGGGGACGAAGACAACGCAACGATCGGTATACCGATGATCTTCGACTCGGTAAGAAAGCCTAGCGAAAGTACTGTGCTGTTTACCAGTTACTTCGAAACAATCAGAGCGCTAGAGCAAGGGGTTATCGGCTCGGCTATCGTGGATAGTGACCTCATCAAACAAGATATTTCCGAGCAAGTCGTATCTATTGATGAGAGTTTCGCGCCGAACAGCGTCGACATAACGATGGCGATGAGGAAAGACAATGAAAACTTACTTGGGTACCTCTCAACAATCCTGAGTGCCTATAGCCAAGAGTACTTCGATAGACTCAAGGGCAATGAAACACTGCCTGAAGTCCAATATGGGATCGATGAAAAGACATTGCTGCTTTACGTCCTTATCGTTGTCACGATTTTGCTCGTCGTTTCAATTATCGTCATCTTTCGCATACGCACACTGAATAAGTTGGTGTTAGACACGAGCAATGAGGTGATCACAACGAAAACAGTCATGGCGTCGAGAAGTGAGTTTTTGGCCATCGTCTCTCACGAATTGAGAACCCCCATATCAGCCATGATTGGCCTGTTAGAGTTGCTTAGGAGTCGCGTGTCTGAAAAGGAAGATAAGCTCTTAATACGTAACGCAACTATCTCGGCAGAAAAGCTGGAACGCCATGTTAACGACATCTTGGACTTTTCGAAAATAGAGGCAGGAAAGCTCCAACTCGAAAGTCGACCAACCAATATTTTTGAGGAATTGAGCGTCGTATTCAGACCATTTGATGCTCAGGCAAAGAAGAAGCACATTGATTTCATCGTCAAATGGAAAGAAACACCCTACCTACTTTTCGATATTGATATGTTTCGCGTCGGGCAAATTGCCACGAACATCCTATCTAATGCCATGAAATTTACCGATGAAGGACGCGTCGTCGTGTCGGTAGATGCAGAACGTGACGGCGTCACGGTCACTGTCAAAGATACTGGCTGTGGGATTGAAAAAAGTAAGTTAGGTGAGATGTTTCAACCCTATGTACAAGCAAATAGCTCTATATCGAGAAAGTATGGCGGCACAGGGTTAGGGATGACGATTGTCGCTAATCTTGTGAAGTTAATGAACGGAACCATCGAAATTGAAAGTGAGCCAGAACAAGGGACTAAAGTGTCATTTTTCATCCCATCTACTGGCACGAAGATCGACAAGTATGACGGTACGACTATCTACGTCCCTACCGCAGTAAAAAAAGAACTCGCTTGGGGAAAAGTACTCGGCGTGACTATCACTTACGACACGATAAGCGAAGTTGAGGCCAACAAAAACTTCTACCTCGATGGTTTTTTCCAACTCTTGGAAAACAAAGAAAATGTATCAGGTTCTGCAAGCACAAGTAACGTAGGGAAGCTAAAAGGCAGTGCTCTCGTTGCAGAGGATGACCCAATCAACAGAATGCTGATGAAGCGCCAGCTCATTCAATTGGGGGTTGATGTCACCTTGTCGAAAAATGGCTACGAGGCCCTGACGAAATTAAAAGAAAGTCCCGATGATTACGATTTTCTCATTACAGATTATCGAATGCCTATTATGGATGGCGTCACTCTTTCAAAAGAAATTCGCTCGAGCATTACAGCTTTCAAAGAGAAGCCAATCCTGCTGTGTACGGCAGAGGACTCGAGACTCACTAACTTGGACTCAAATCTAAAAAATTTTGACGGCTTCATCTACAAACCCGTTAGGTTGGCTTCGCTATTCAACGTATTGGCCAAACACATTACCGCGAGTGACAAGCTTATCGTCATTGAGGAGGAACACTCAGCGCAAACTGAAGAAATGAACAAGGATCGGTATATCAACGCGATTTCTCAAGCATTTAACGATGTAGATGTGCTGGAAATCGTCAAGGTATCTCATCTCACTTTTGTGGAAGAGTTAGCTAAGATTGAAGAAAGCGAATCTATTGAAATGAAAGAGCATGCTCACAAGCTCAAAGGTTCGGCAAAAGCACTGAATCTAAAGGAGTTAGCCGAGCACGCTGACAATGTACTGAACAGTAAATCTGTAGAACTAGAAAAAGAAAATATGTTACGGCTCAAGAATGAGTTGAAGAACATTATTGAGTGTTTCCAAACGTGGCTTGATCAGGAGTACGACAATGAAAGTGCTAATAGTAGAAGACGATAAAATACAGGCCACAAGACTTAAAATGCAATTGTCTCATCTTTCTGTGTCAGACATTCACTTTGCAGAGGATGGACTAGAGGCAATAGATGTATGTAGAAAATTCGATATCGACCTTCTGTTCTGTGATATCCAGATGCCAAGAATGGACGGTGTGTCGTTTCTTTCAAAACTTAACAAGATCTCTCCTGACGTAGGTATTGTGATTTTTAGTTCAGTTGAAGACGCCATCCTAAAGATCACTTTCGATATGTGTAACATGGCTGGATTCGAGTTTGTTCGTGCTATCCAAAAACCGATATCCGATTCGGTGTTGGAAAACATCGTGCTCGAACACTCGAGTTTTATGAGTAAAAAGAACGCACATTCCTCACCTCAGATCCAAATCGGTTCGCGTGATGTGTTTGACGGATTCGAGAATGACCGGTTCTTCTGCTTTTATCAGCCTCAATTTAATCTCTCAAACGGCAACTTGTCGGGTGTTGAAAGCTTGGTCCGTTTCTCTCACCCGGAATATGGCGTGCTTGGGCCACACCATTTTATGGACCTGATTGGTGATCTTGGATGTAAAAACCAACTCTTTGAGATTGTCTTGGACAAATCAGTGAAGCTGATGGCGTCAATGAGCAAGGAGTTGAAGCTTTCTGTAAATTTCTCTCAAGAGTGCTTAGAGACGGATATCTATGATTTAGTGATAGCAACCTGCAAAAAATATGACTTCCCGCTCAATAAGCTCACACTCGAAATGACGGAAGAAGATGTCTATCAATGCTCGATTGATTCCTTGGCTAATTTGGCCCGATTGAGGGTTTCAGGTGTTGGACTAGCCATTGATGATTTTGGTACTGGTTTTGCTTCGTTAAGTCAGCTCGTACAACTACCTTTCACTGAGCTAAAAATTGACAAAGCGTTTCTAGAAAACATACACAGCAACTATAAAAACAAGCAGATCACAGAGATCTGTCTTTTGCTTGCGCATTCGTTGGGGCTTCACTGTGTTGTTGAAGGTATCGAGAATGAAGAAGCTTACTTGTTCGCTAAAAGAATAGGCATCGATACTTGCCAAGGTTACTACACATCCAAACCTATTGGCGCACCGGATCTTTATTCCTTGTACCAGAAACATAAGTGCGCTGAACTAGGAAATCAGTTTCCACAAAGCAAGAGTTTGAAATCCGTTTACTTTGATATCGACAATCAACGCTCTACCCCACTTGTTAAGCTAATCAAAAAGCACGACGAACTGATAGACACGATACAAGTGAACACAACAGACGAAGTCTCAACGCAACTTAGGGACAATGCCATTCAATCCTTGATCCTTGAAAGCGAGGGATTGTCGAGCACAGAAATTTCTGATGTCATCACACACGTGAAAGCGTTTTATCATGGCCCAATTTTCTTATTGCTGCCATTTTACGAAGAAGAAACTGATGAGCTTAAGGATGAAGACAACGACATCCTATACATCAGGAAATCTCGAACAGTGACGGAAACCGCTAACGCCATATATAGCGCGATGACTGATACTTACGAATCTTCTTCAAACTTAACGACGCTGTTTTCAAAACTGTCGAGTCGCGAAGCCACCGTTGCGAAGTACATTTTGGCTGGGTACACCAACAAAAAAATATCAAACGAGTTGGATATCAGCCAAAAAACAGTGAGTACCTACAAAACGAGAATACTGAGCAAGTTGAATATCAATTCAATGTTTGAACTCGTCAAGATCTTCAATACTGTGAATTAACAGTAGATATAATCTAAAAGCGTATAAATGGCCTCGATCATTGAGGCCATTTTTTTTCGTAAAAAGAAACAAAGGTAAAGCTAAGCAGTTATTGAGCATCCATCGAGTCAATGTCATTGTTGAGAACCCCACCACTTCCACTTTCTTGTTCATACCACCTCATCCCCTTTATAAGCATTTTTATCTCACTGTACTGATTACTTTCGTACTAAAAAGAAATTATTTGACAACGAATTCCCTGAAAATAGTTGCGGGCATTTAATCGATGTTCAAAAAACGTAACGATAGAAATCACTCACAGGAGGTGAAGACAAGTGAGTCTTAAACTAACGAGAAATGTACTAGGGGTATTATTGCTAACTTTGTTATCCCAAAAAGCTATCGCTGTTGAGTATGTGTTCATATCTGCCACAGACCCTTTTCAAGCTTTAACTAACGGGATATCTCCCCGAGGGACCAACCGTAACATAATGAGTGCAGCAAGACGCGAGACTCCTTCGAGCGTAATCGTAGGTGTAGTTCCAGCTGACGAATCAAGAATGGTGCAGAATTTCCCACCACATGCAAATGGAGGGCGATTGACCACAGTGAGAGCAAACTTCAGCAGGACATTGTCCCGTGCTTCCGAAGCATATAGTTTCGCTTTCAACGAGCGATTGCGTTCTCTTTCAAGTTTGAATGAACAAGCCGCCAGTGTTGCTCATATGCTAACTATCCAGAATATAAGAACTCCAGGGGCGCAACAGTTTACACAGCATATGCTAGGAGTGACCGATTTAAGCCCCGCGTTGTTAACATTTCAACTGTTGCTGAGAGAGATGCTGGATTTAGAAGAAGCTTATCGCCGCGCTTTAGCTAGACCTTATGCGACATATATGTATTCGCATATAAATCAAGAATCTGTTTTGGAAGTATCGCAATGGGTCTGGGATCGCAGTGCAAACGCATGGCGAAGAGATTCATCATACGAAGTACCTGCAGGAGTCGTAACTCAGCATGCTGTTGCAGCATCTCTAAATCCGGTTGCGCATCAACCAAATATGGGCTCAATTGCTTTCAATGTCTCTTTGCCACAAATCCCTGATTTAGGTGATTTTTTAGATGACCTAAATCAACAGCAACAACCGTTATTTACAACCTGCACGTTGCCATCAACAAGTAGTTCAAGAAGGGTTCGCTCACTGACAGATTTGTTTACATGTGAAAGCTATACACAAAGCTATTATGAAGAATACCTGACGCACAATGTTATCGCTGTCAATGCAATCTTTTTCAATTAATTAATAGGTAACCACATATGAAATACATGCTTACTTTAATTTTTAGCTTCGCAATTCCCCTCCAGTCTTTTGCGATGACTGACTGTGTTACAGCAAAAACCATTGATTGGATACGTGTAGGTCAGACGGAAAATTCCAATTTCAACGATTTAAAGTCCACCATTGTCGTTAAGTTTCATGATATTGCAGATGAGCAATTATTGGATATCGGACTTAATCTAGACAATCCACAAGGAAAAGCTAACCTAGGCATTCTAAATAGTGCTATGAATTTAGGAAACTCAGTTACTGTCAGAGACAGCAACAATAACTGCGAACAATTTGATCAAATAATTATTCACCACAAAAAATAAAGCATAATAAAACCAACTATTACACTATTGAATACCCCCTCACCAAACCACTCTGGAGTGGCAATCTGGTGAATTCATTCATAAATATGGAAATAAAAAATGAAAAAAGCGTTACTATTGGCAATATTCTTGATTTCATCTCCACAGTCTTTTGCAATGACAGATTGTGTGACAGCAAAAACTATTGATTGGATTCGAGTCGGTGAGACTGAAAAGGCTGAGTTCAATAATCTCAAATCAACAATCGTTGTGAAGTTCCAAGGTATTGCAAAAGAGCAACTGTTAGATATTGGACTAAACCTTGATAACCCTCAAGGTCCAGCGCTGTTAGGCCTTCTCAATAGTGCAATGGCTATTGGAAATAGCGTAACCGTCAGAGACAGCAATGACACTTGCACGCAGTTTGATCAAATCGTAGTACATAGAGCAAATTACAATTAATTTAGCCACAAAAGGGGGCAGTGCCCCCCTTTTTACCCCTCAACTCTTAATACACTTCATAAATAAGTATAATATTTCTAAAATTGGCATTTTTACTTAGCCACACCACACACGATACGTGCGCCACCACCACCTAATTTTGCTGGGTGATCAGAATGATTATCCCCACCCGCATGAATCATAATCGCTTTTCCACTTATGTCACTTAGCTTCACACGAGGTGCTAGAACGGGTACAGCGGCCTTACCGTTACTATCAACATACAATCCAGGCAAATCTCCTAAATGGTTGTCATCTGCCCAAGGAAAACCATGCTGACCTGTGTGTTCAGGATCGAAATGACCACCAGCAGCCCCACCAAGAACCCTCTTTCCATTTTTCAAACTACTCTCACAAGAACCGTTCGAGTGAAGATGAAAGCCATGCATTCCCGGTGGAAGCTTGTCTAAGTTTGGAGAAAAGACAGTCCCATATTTGCTTTCACTCACTTCAACTACGCCGACTACCTGACCAGAGTTCAAGTCGACCATCTCAACCGACTTCGTCTCCGCAGACGCGTTAAACGTCAGTAGTGTTAACGCCGCGAGCAAAGGTGCTTTTTTCATCATTTGTATCCTTTCGTTTATCATTGTGTTTATGCATATCGTTGGATTTTATTTTCAAGTAATGCTGTCTCACTCCTTGCTTTCTATTAAAAACATTGATTATCAGGCTATTCGCAGCTCTTAAATAAAGAACCATGCTTCTCGCTATAAATTCGTCTCATAACTAAAAATATCAATAAGGTGAAATTATATTTCCCGCCCACCCCGGTGAGTTTGCTTACCAATATAAATCCTCCATCTATCTAGCATCGTTTTTGACACAGTTTGTCATGTTGATTTCGATGTAATGTGCTCAAGGAACGACAAAATAGTTCTAATTAAATACACAAGAAAAATAAGAGAAAAGTAATGAGTAAGCTTGTACTAAATGCTAAGAATAGAAATGAAATTGGGACTGGTGCATGCCGCAGGCTACGCAAGATGGGACTGATTCCAGCAACACTTTATGGCGCGGATAAGGCCGCAGTCTCAATTTCGGTCCGCAATACCGAAGTAACGCATGCAGAAATTAACCATAAGCTATTCCACAACATTATCCATTTGAATATCGATGGTGCTCTTGAATCAGTTCTCGTGAAAGACGTACAACGACACCCTTTTAAACCGTTAATTCAGCACTTGGATTTTCTGCGCATCAAACGAAACGAAGCAGTGACAATCACGATGACACTAAACATCTTAGGTGAAGATGAGTTGGTGAAAAAAGGCCTTGTGGCTAACAAGGTCATTCAAGACATTGAGGTTTCTTGTTTGCCATCAGATTTGCCAGACCAAATCAGTGTAGACCTTTCAGAGCTAGGTGCTGGCGACAAAGTCCTAATGAAAGACCTGAACCTCGCGGAAGGTGTTGAAATTGTGAGTATACAGTCAAACGAAGAAGCCGCTGACTGGCCAGTTATCGTCATCGACTACCCAACTGTAGAAGAAGTTGAAACAGACAATGATGATGAAACTGAAGCTCAAGACACAGAGAACTAAGACAGACTAATCTTCAAAGCCGCTATCTAATTGGCGGCTTTCTTTGTTCATTCCACGTTATTTTGTGAGGAACTATGTTTAGAAGCGTAGGAGATTTCGAAAACATCGCTCAGGTGGAGTTCGCAAAAATTACGATTGTCGTACGTAACAAATACGCACCCAAATTCATGCAACTCAGAGAGTACGGTGTGCCAGATGATACGCTACGAGATGTTGGCGTCACGACCCGAGGCAGAATGACAGACGAAGGATGTTATTTAGAGTCAATGACGCTAGCCCGAGCTTTTTTCGAATATGTAAGAGCTCAATTAAGGAAACATCAAGAGATTGAGATCTTCGATATCAGAATTGACGTGGCAACATCCACACAACCCGGCGTAGAAAGCAAACGTCGCAAGGATTCCGAAGAAGTTCGTATGGTGCTTAAACGCGCGTTGGACAAAATTAACAAATCAACCCAACGAGCAACTCGGCGGGCTAACACTAAACGTTCAAATTTGCCAATAATCCCACCAAACAGAGTCCTCTAGACCGAAACTTAGTGCCTGTTAGGAGCGTTTCTACAGTAAACAACAGAATCTTCTGACAGGCACCTAACCCATCATTCTCTATTCGTGTAATCCATTTTTGCTCTACGTTTTCGAGTTCATTTAATGGAGAAACTTGTCGACGGTATTAAACGGAAAAAGCACTGTTCATAAGAGCTATTTTCAATTCACTCGTGCCATTAGTGACCGTTGGTTTGTGTTTACATTGAGGATTTTAAACAACGAGGGAAGTTATATTGCTCGGACGTGTTGAAATCGGGCTATGTAGACGATTCATGGAAAAGAATGGATAAAGAATGATGATTTAATGCAGGAACGAGATTTTAGGATCATAGAGGTTCGACATCCTGTCGACTTGAACATCCAACACGCTGTTCCCTCTAATTGTATTAATTCAAAACCACATTAAATGGTCTGATATAAGTTCGTCAGTTATTCCGCGATAACTTCTTCAGTCACAGTGACATCACGAACCACTTCTTTCATCACCGTTTCTTCAACTTGATAATCAAACGAAGGGACTTCAACCACAGCACGGCGGTTCATTTCTCGGCCTTTTACTGTATCGTTATCAGCAACAGGGTCAGCATCGCCTTTTCCTTCAACCTTCAGGCGGCTTGATGAAACACCATCTTGCTCCAAATATTCCGCTACAGCTTTCGCACGCTTCTCAGACAGTAGACGGTTCACAGTTTGCGGGCCTGTGTTGTCAGTAAAGCCAATCACATTTGCCTTAGCTTGTGGGTACGCTTTTAGAACTTTTACCGCTTCACGAAGGTTTGAAGAATCATTCATCATCGCCGAGTCGAAGCCAAACTGTACCGTCTTAAGCACGACTGGGTGCGTGTAAGTGACAAGCTCAGTGCCTTCAACAACATCGGTCACTTGAATCGTTTTGGTAACGTATACTGGTGCCGGTGAACCAAACTTGTACTGAACGCCTAATGTGAAAGCATTGGCATCAACAGAAGACAGCATTCGAGTTTCTATATCTTCAAAGCGCTGGTACTCACCGCGAATTTTCCAGTTATAGTTCACAGCGTACTCAGCACCAACCGCACCGGTGAAAACATAGTCTTCTTGATTACCATCAAAGTTAACGTATGCGCCGCCTAGCTTGGTGAATACATTCATACTCTCAGTTACTGGTAGGCTAAATTTTGGTGCTAGCGAAATTGCATAGAGGTCGTCAGCGAGTTTGCCATTTTGGTAGCTATCCATTTGACCTAAGTAGTCAGCATTCAGCTCTAGTCCAAGGTACTCGTTAAACTCGTAGCCAGTAAAAATACCCCCTACTTGTCCATCACTCTCGCAGCGACTGTCAGACATACAATCTTTGTTTGTGTCATTCCAACCATACTTTGCACCTACATACACGTCAGCAGTTGCGACATTTGAAACAGCCGCCAAGAATAATGCGGATGAAATAACCGAAGCTAGTTTTGTTTTTTTGATATTCATAAATAACCTTTTATGCCAATAACCAAATGACCAACTGACACCAGTTGCATTCAGCTAAAGGGATGTTTTTAACGCAAAACAAAGCTTAAAGATTATTTATGCCAATTCAACAACTTCGCAGGTAAGAAAATACTTACAACGATAATATTGACTTAAGATTACATAATAAAGTTAGTTAATGAATCAGACTTTAAATTTGAAATTAATTTAATTAAAAACCCTTAAATTAAAATCATTAAAACAACTCGCCAACGTAGAACCTAGAAGTCAACCAGCTAAACGTCCAAAGAAAATACACTTCATTCAATTCGCAAAGTCCAGAGTCAGCAGTAAACGTCCGGCTTCATTCGATATAGCCGGAGAACGGTGTATTAACCCAGACGCTTCATTGCCTTCCCAACAAACGCCTTTTAGCAGAGCAACGTCTCCACACGACAACTGATGGATTTCGCTAGCCTCAGGCTGGGGAGCAACAGAACCTTGAGGTTTGCCTTCATTATCAAGCCCGAGCACCTTTCTGTTTGCTGCACTGTCTCGGAGCCATTCAGTAGCAATATTTTGGTAAGTCGTCACTAATCGGCACGGTACTTTGTCGACATGAAACTTAGGACACATTGGTCCATCCAAAGCGGTTATTCTTAGACCCGCACGCTCAAGCCCAAACAAACAACAGAACATGTCAACCAAGGTTGCTATATCTCCTAACAGCAACGGATATTGTTCGGGGTGAAGTTTTTCTGCCAGACTCCCCCCGACCTTCTCAGGTTCAACAATCACGGACGCTCTAAAGCTTGGTTTCGTTTCAAGAAGCCTAGTCACTTCATCACTTAAGCGTTGAGGCAAGTCCCTTTCCCACACGGCAATATTTACGTTCTGGTTATAAATATCAGCCAGAACACTGGGGTTGATTCCTGACGCCATTTCTCGATAGCAATGTGTACCGACATTCTCGACTATTGCTTTCTCTAAACACTTCGCAGTCACTGTCTCCCTCCTTTTCACGGTACGTTCCAACAAAGAATGAAGCGTTTAGATGCTTACAACATCACTGGCTACGATCGTTTGTTGAATTCAAGTCTTGGTTCAAACCCAACCATCTGCAATGTTATAACATAACATTAAAGTCAAAATCGACTGGCACTTGAAAAGGCTTGATGTAGGAAGCGGCCTACGTGGCTGAGATTTGCTGAATTGTTTATACGTGGGGGACGTACTATCAGGTAGGAAATATTATCTGGGTGACAGACTAGCGTCACCCTAAACCTGTATTCAAATGACGCTTCGATAGACGCGCCCCTACCATCTCGTATTCCAGTAGGCTTCAAGTACGGTTGCACCATCGTAAGTCTGGCATTCGTAGGTGATGTTAACGCCCGTTTCACCTATACACTTTATTTGTGTGTAGAGTATGTCTTTGCTCCAAAATGACTCTGCGAACTCTTTCTCTGTAGAGTCGCAATCTGCCTGATAAAAACTTTCTGCCTGAGAGATGCAATAATCCAAAGCCGACGATTCATTGCCACGGGGGCCCGTTATGTCTTCCATTGCATCCAGCTCTTTGTCAATTGCGGCAATATGTTCTGCAGAAGGAAGCATATACTTCGTAATTTTTGGATTCTCTATGGTATAGCTTCGAGTTGCCCAAGCCCCTTCTTGAATCACACCCGTAAATTTTACGGGAAGATAACGGAGATAGTGGAATTCAACTTCCGTAGAGAAGTCATAGTTACCGGGAAAGTGCAGCACCATTAACTCGCTTCCCACTTTGACAGAAAGCTGGGTATGGGATGCATCAACAATTGTCCCCTCAAGATTGACGACACGCTTACCGTGGCAAGAGAAGTTGTATTCCCGCAACTCATTTAAGCAGCGCGCCCAAAAATCCTCTTCTGTAATATCCTTTTCGCAACCAACGAGGAAGGTGGAGAGTAAAGCAACTTTTGTTATTCTCATAAAGACAGTCACTTAGATAGAAATATGCTCGCTGTAAGTGTTGTCGTTTTTTATCACATTACAAGGTGAGAGCTAACAATTTGTTGAAATTAAATTGAAAAACCATGTGAATGGCGTTGAAGCAACATCACTGTTTTCTAACTTACTGAGTTAGATAACGAAGTACTTTATGATGGGAGGGTTTAGCGAAAGCAAAGAAGTGAAATCCCAAGCCTACGTGCAGAGACTTGGGGTAAGGTCAATTATACTGATTGATTACCACATCAAATCATCAGGGATCTTGAAGTCTGCGTATGGATCATCTTCATCCATTTCTTGTTCTGCGACTGTGTTATTTAGAACAATCGACTCTTCATCGCGCTGAGCAATTTTGTCAGCTACAACACCTGGAACAACGGCGTATCCGTCCATGTAGCGTGCAATCGCTAAACGACCATTAACCAGTTGGTCTTGCGTGGTTTTATCGACGTAGATTTTCTTCACTAAGGTACCATCAGTGAAGTTGTAACCGATGTCACCATCTTTACGGTCGATTTTATTCATTTCAATCAACTGCTTCACCTGGGCAGCAATTGCTTTTTTATCCGCTTCTTCTTTCTTTTGACGGTTCAGTTCTTGGTCTTGTGCCAATTGCGCGTTACGTTTTTCTTCAACGGCTTGCTTGGCTTCTTTCGCGAGTGTGCGTGATTTTTTAGAAGATTTGCCCGCCTTTTTCATTTTCTTTTTATCGATAAGGCCAGCTTGGAGCATCTGCTCTTGTAAGGTTAGTTTTGCCATTTTAACTCCGTCTTGGTCGACGCTATGCATGCAAAGATTTCAGAGCCAGATAATACCATTAGACGGACAATGAAGGATAACAGTTAGGAAAATATCCAAGGCTTCCTACATAAATTAAAAAGCCCCGTCAGCGTTTACTGACAGGGCTTGTGACTTATATACGTTGGTTACAAGGAGATTACAGTACGAAGCTCGCGAACACGAAGCCAAAAATAATACTGAAGATCATGCTCAGCAGACCAGGGATCATAAAGCTGTGGTTAAAGATGTACTTACCAATCTTCGTGGTACCCGTACGGTCAAAGTCAATCGAAGCGATGATTGGACCGTAGTTAGGAATGAAGAAGTAACCGTTAACCGCAACGAAGGTCGCGATGATCACTTCTACTGGCAGACCCAGCATGATACCTACTGGTACCAGAACCGCCGTTGTTGCACCTTGGCTGTTAACCATGACAGATAGACCGAACAGTGCGAACGCGAATGTCCATGGTGCCACTTCAACCATGCCAGATACCGCTTCTTTCACCATTGCATCGTGACCTGCGATGAAAGTGTCACCCAACCATGCGATACCAAAGATCGCGACAATTGCGCGCATACCAGCATGGAATACAGAGCCTTGCGTGATTTCATTGCCGTCTGGCTTACAGATCAGAATGATCAGTGCACCCATCGCCAGCATGATGATTTCAATCGTGTGTGCCATGCCCATTGGTGAGCCGTTGAAGTTTGGACGCAATGCTGGGAATGCCCCCATGATAACAACTGCCAACGCACCAAACAGGAACAGGCCAACCGCTTTTTTCGCTTCAGGCTTAACAACGATCTCTTCAACCTGCACTTCTGCTTCCATTTCCTTACGGAAAGCAGGATCTTGCATGCGACGTTGGTACTCTGGGTCGTCTTTCAACTCTTTACCCAGCTTGTTCACAATGACACATGCCAGTGCCAAACCTAGGAACGTACCTGGGATTGTCACCATCAGCACATCTGCCAATGTAATGCCTTGAGGCTCAAGGAATGCCACCAGCGCAACAACCGCTGCAGCAATTGGGCTTGCCACGATAGCAAACTGAGAAGCAATAACTGCCATACCCAGTGGACGCTCTGGGCGAATGCCACTGCGGCGGCTAACTTCTGCAATCACTGGCAGCACTGAATACGCTACGTGACCTGTACCTGCTAGGAAGGTAAAGCAGTAAGTAACAAGCGGCGCAATAAAAGTGATATGACGAGGATTTTTACGCAGAATGTTTGAAGCAATTTTGATGAGGTAATCAAGACCACCAGATGCTTGCATCGCTGCCGCTGCTGCAACAACGGCCATGATCATCAACATTACATCGATCGGTGGACTCGTTGGTTGAAGACCAAACACAAAAGCAAGGATCGCAAGACCTACACCACCCAAAACACCCAGACCGATACCGCCAATGCGAGCACCGACGAGGATACATCCCAAAACAATCAAAAACTCAATTAAAAACACATCAAACTCCTTGATGACATCGTTTAAACTAAAACCGCAACGATGGTAAGGTTTTTAATGAGTTTAAAATCAGTTACTTCTCACAGTTAGATGCGTAGAGATGTAATGTTCGGATCACTTTTTCGATCGACAACAAACTTTTTAATGGCATGATTCACGCATTGATAATCGTTCAATTTTTCAAACAAGTTAATTATTATCAATGCGTTACGTAACGTTAAAGCAAAGAGGTTTTCTCGTATAATTTCTTTACATCTTCAAACGGATATTGGGCAAGCTTACCGAACCCTTCCATTTTGGATGCTTTTACCTTCGTCATCAGTGGTGTGCTGATACCACACAGAAAACGCGTTACCGTTTCCGCAGTAAGTTCCACATTAAGTGCTTTAACCGCGTGAGTAAAAGACTGGCTCCATTGCCCGACTTGACTCACTGACACATCAGGCAGATCTGACGTTGTCGGTAACTGCGCAATCTGGCCTCGGCATACCGAACAATGCCCACACTGGCTGGCGCATTTGTATCCGCGAAATACTGAGCAAGACGGTGACTCAAGCACGTTTGTGTCTCGAAGAGATCGAGCATGGCGTGAACACGGCGTATTTCCGTTTCTTCTTTGGATGAGAACAGGTGGTGAATTCGCTCACTTAACGTAACAGCATTCTCGCCAAGGCACGCATTGCGGTTGGATACACGATAAACATCCGTCATTTGTTTGCTTTCTAGCTCTATCCACCCTTTCTCTGCAAAGTAATCCAATGCAGCAACCGCGCGTTTACGATCAGCATGATGCACGTGCCAAAGGGCATCAAAATCGACGGAATGCCAGACACGCGATTTCGGTGATGCTGCAAACAGTGCTTCGACAAAGTGACGTCTTTCCCCTTCAAACTGGTTTGCAATCTGTTCCGGCGACATGGTGGTTTTAAATCGGTAGTCAGCAAAATAGGTATATTGCGGCTCGATAACGCCTTCCATTTCGAGATATACCAACAAGGTTTTAAGCGGCAGTTGTCGTATGTTGCTGTCCGAAGACAAACGGGTTGTCATCACTTCCCATTGATTATTGGTTGGTGCTCCACCAATATCCTCAATCACGTGGCGAATTGCACTTTTATCTGGCGTATCGCCATACACAAAGTTCTCTAAGACACTGACTCCTTCTCGGTTTGCCAGCACCGTACAGATTGAGTTCAGACCATCGCGCCCTGCTCGCCCAATTTCTTGGCTGTAGTTTTCAATCGACTTTGGCATGTCGTAATGCACAACCGCCCGAATGTTTGACTTGTCTACGCCCATACCAAAGGCAATCGTCGCGACAATACAGTTCACTTCACCACTCATAAACTGATGTTGAATCCGCTGACGATCTTCACTCGCCATACCAGCATGGTAAGCACTCGCCGGATAGCCATTGCGGGATAAAAACGCTGCTACGGTTTCCGCCGTATTTTGCAGTGTCACATAAACGATGGTTGGCTGATGTAAGCCTTGGTTGAGCACATCCAGCAACGTGCTGCTCTTTTCAGCCTCAGCACAAGGGATAACATTCAAATCCAAATTACTTCGATAGAAGCCTGTGACCACAATGTTTTGCTTCTCAATGCCAAACTTGGCACCCATGTCGTCGATAACTTTCGGTGTCGCCGTGGCCGTCAAAAGCAACACTTGTGGGATGTTCAACTGCTGACGATAACTCGGTAGTTTTAAGTAATCAGGTCGGAAGTTATGGCCCCATTCAGAAATACAGTGCGCTTCATCAACGACTAACAGTGAAATCTGTACTGAGCCAATAAACTGCCGAAAGCGTTCGTTTTTTAAACGTTCCACTGAGATCATCAAGATCTTGATTTCACCTGCCCTTACGGCTTGCATGATGGCTTTTGATTCATCAAAGGTTTGAGATGAATCTATCGAGGCTGCTGTGATGCCTTTGCTTTTTAGAAAGTCCAACTGGTCCTTCATCAGTGCCAGCAAAGGAGAAATCACGAGCGTCAAATGTGGAAGGTGTAGCGCAGGGAGTTGATAACAGAGTGATTTCCCTGATCCCGTTGGAAATATTGCGGCAGATGAGTTGCCCGCTAAGACAGACTCAACAACACGCTGTTGTCCTCCTCTCAAACTTTCAAAGCCAAACACAGTATTCAAAGCATTGAGATAGTTTGCAGACATGCTGATTTCCAAGCTGGGGAGAAAGAGTCCAATAATACAGGAGATTTACGTTTGGTTTAAGGTAAGTTCCCTCCCCCTTTTACTGATAATTCACTCTTATTGAAGAGAAATTCATCAATAGCGCACTGAGCAGATAATTAGACAACGAGGCCTTTTATCCTAAGCTTAACTGTAATACCAATAATACAGTTGGCCCATATGATAGACACTAGAGTTGCCACCACTGTTGCTGTCGCCAGCCTGTTAGGCCTTGGCGTGATTGCGTTGACGACGACAGACATGCTTAGCCATGACGCGCATCATGACCATGAACACGGTCACGGGGATACGCATGCCTCTGCTGAGCAGCTTGATAATCAAGCACTCGTTGTCCCGGTTCCCGTCCCGGAACAGGCTGAGATGGCACTGATCAAAGTAGGATGGGAGCTCTTTAATGACCCCAACCTTTCATCTAACAATGCTGTCAGTTGCGCTTCATGCCATAACCTATCTACCAACGGCGCTGAAATTACGCCCGTTTCCCACGGAGTAGGCGGAGCCGGCGACCGTAATTCCCTGACCGTTTTCAATGCCAGTTTAAACTACCGCTTTTTCTGGGATGGTCGCTCCAATACCTTAACCAAACAACTTGATGGCCCCATACATGCGCCAGCAGAAATGGATTCTTCTTGGGAAGATATTCACCGCTACGTTGAAGCCTCGACGAGATATCAAGGGTTGTTCAACGCTGCCGGACTTGAAATTTCAGACTTCAACATCAAACATGCATTGGTCACCTTTCAAGAACAACTACTCACACCAAACTCTCCCTTCGACCGTTACTTAAAAGGCGAAATGAACGCCATGAACGATAAAGCGAAAGCTGGCTGGGAAGATTTTCAATCACTGGGCTGTGTGAATTGCCACCAAGGCGAGAACATTGGTGGGAGTATCATGCAGCGTTTCGGCTATTACCAAGCAACGGACAAACCGCTTTCTGAAATTCGCGACCATGACACCGGGCGCCACAAGTTTACAAACAAAGAAGTGGATAAATACATCTTTCGTGTCGCAAGCCTTCGAAACGTCGCTGACACCGCCCCCTACTTCCACGATGGGCAAACCCAAACGCTGGAAGAGGCCATCAATATAATGGCGAACATTCAACTGGGGCGAGAACTAGAGCCACAAACCGTCGATAACTTGGTGGCATTCTTACATGCTCTGAGTGCACCCAGACCCGCTATTCTTGAGGTACTAGAAAATGAATAACCTCATCCTGTTGAGCCGTTCTTTCCTCGCACTCTCACTCGTTTTAACCGTTTTCGCCATCAATGGGTTTGTCGCACAACGACAATACACGGCGGTCAGTATTGAACTGACTGAGCTTGGCCACGATGTATTAGCATTGCGAGACCAAGCCGTGGCCTTCAACTCTGGTTACGCAATAACGCCTTATGTTCTAGCGCAACAAGTGGTTCAAAATGAGAGGGATTTAGACAAGTTCACTGCTATGGCACAAAACAATGCGTTTGGCTTTTTCAGCGCGAACAGCAGTAAGGTCGAAGCCGTTATTGAACGTTATTCTGCCCAACACATTAACTTGTCTCAACGCATCGATAACCTCATCGCACTGATCATCGCCAGAGACTCTGCCAAAACCTCCATCGATATGCGCGATGCAGTGCTTGCTGACGTGGCTCCTACATCACCGACGGTCTTATCCAAAGAGTCAGAAACAGAAAACAGCTACTTAGAAAGGTATCTGTTGCTCAAAAACGAAGTGTCGAACTTGCTCGATGAAATACTTCTTGGGAAAAACGCCGCCTTCGTGGAGAACACCGAAAATCAGATTAAGTACATGGCATTGAGTGCGCTTCAAACATCTTTTATCTACTTCGTCTTGGCACTGTGTAGTTTCATTGCTTATATCTTCCTTTCATCGTGGGCACGTGAAAACCAACTCAAAAAACTAAATGAAGATCTGACTCGTTTAACGGAGAAAGCTGAGCGTGCGAATCAGGCTAAAACCTTGTTCCTTGCAACAATGAGCCATGAGCTTCGTACACCCATGAATGGTGTTCTTGGAATGGCAGAACTCATCGTTGACGAAACCAAAGAAGAAATTACTCGCAAGCACGCCAAAATCATTGGGGAGTCAGGCAAACACCTGGTGACGATTTTGAATGACATTCTCGACTTTTCAAAAGTTGAGCAAGGTAAAATGGAATTCGAAAAAGTCTCTTTCAGTCTTTCGCAGTTGCTAGACCCCGTTACCAATTCACTTCACTCCGTCGCAGAAGACAAAAACGTAAAACTCGAAATTGGCAGCAACGTACCTCAAGACATGCTGTTCCTCAGTGATAGCTCCCGGTTACGCCAAGTCATTTTCAACATTGTTGGGAACGCAATTAAATTCACTGAGAACGGCTTTGTCCGCATTACCAGCGATTTTGATGCCGACGACAATTGGCTGCACTTTTGGATTAAAGACTCGGGTGTCGGCATTCCCCAAGATAAGCTCGATCAGATTTTTGAACCGTTCAGACAAGCCGAATCCTCGACCAACAGAAAATTTGGCGGAACGGGTTTAGGCCTTTCTATCGTCAAGAAAATCATCACCCAGATGAACGGTCGCGTCACCGTCACCAGTGAGGTAGGAAAAGGAACAGAGTTTTACATCTCCTTACCCATTGAAGTCATGAGGAAGTCTGCCGAACAACCTATTGAAGTACCGACACTGCATGCGCCTGAAGAAGTAAAACAGGTTCCGCTGAATGTACTGATTGCTGACGACAACCCAGTCAATGCTATGCTCGCCAAACGCCATTGTGAATCTCTGGGCCACAAAGCAGACACGGTAGAAAATGGTAAGTTAGCCGTCGTTGCGTTGAAGCAAAAGAACTACCATCTGGTGTTGATGGATAAACACATGCCGGTAATGGACGGTGTTGATGCCATTAGGCAAATTCGTAATCAAAAATACAGAGATACGATTATATTTGCTTGTACCGCTGATGTATTCCGCGAGGCGCACGATGAGCTGTTGGGGATCGGAGCCAATCACGTCCTGACAAAACCAATGCAAAAAAATAGCCTTGAAGAAGCCATTTACCTCTATCTGGACGAGTTTGAAAAACTAGATAAGAAGCTCCAGCAAAGTGAGTGTGATGAGCCCGTTGCGTCTGACAACGTTGTTGCCCTCTCTCGTCTGCCCAAAAAAGAATTGAAACTCACAGAGGAAGAGCTGACAACCAGTGCGAACTTAAAAGCCTTCGCTGAAGAACCAGAAGTTGTTCAAGATTTGCTGAGGCTAATGGTTGAGGAATTTGAGCGCTCCTCTGACAATTTAATTCAGGCGTTTACTGAACACAACGTGGTGAAAATTTTCAAAACCCTCCACATTGTGCGCGGAACGGCCATGGATCTCGGCATCAGCAATTTGGCGCGTCTCGCCAAAGATAACGAACGCAAGGCGCAGAACGGTAACGTCCCCGATTCAACGACACTGCAAGAGATCCTCAATCTCATGTCGGTGAATATTCATCAGGCAAATCGTATGCTTGAGTCTTTTAATACTGGCACAGGGCAAAGCGAACAAGCCCAGTAGCAAGGCTTTCAGCAATACAAAAATGAAAAGGCTCTCCGTGTTATCTGGAGAGCCTTTTTCTTTGCCGACAAATCGACAACAAGGTCTAAATCAGTCGGACGTTGCGAGTTATAACAGCGTTGGCGAACCGAATTGTGGTAAGTCCGCGCCAAAGAAAGCAGCGGCACTTGCACCGACATCTGCAAGCGTCTCCAAGGTGCCAAACACAACACCTTCACGAGATTTTTGATACACCAAGACAGGTACGAATTCGCGGGTATGCTTAGCGTGACCGATAAAAGGATCGTTTCCATGATCAGCCATCACCACCAGCATGTCATTACCAAACATTTCAGCAATCACACGCTGCAGCCCATTATCGGCACGTTCTAGCACTTGCCAGTATCGCTCAGGGTCTTGCTCGTGCCTGATAAATCGGTTTCTTGGACATTGGCACAGAAGAAACCTTGCTTGTTGTTAGCGAGATCCTCAATTAAAAGCGAAAACACATCATTGGTATCGACAACGGAAAGATAAGATATACCTCCTTCGTTTTGCACGATATCCGCCACCTTTCCATAAAGAAACGTTGAGACGCCTTTCTTTTTGAGCTGCTGAGCAACTTGAGTCTCAGCATCCACACCAAATCCAAGGTGTTCAACTTGAAAGCCACATTGGTACGCGCCTGACTTAGGTGCATTCACGCCAATGTACTTGGCTTTCCCCTCGTTGTCGGTCTTCACTTCGATTGCCGAATAGATGCGTTCCATACTCTCAATGACACCGCCAAAGGCAATATTGCGGCTCACGCTATTGGCTTTTCTCATCGCCCGTGCAATTTTCTTTACTTCATCAAAGCTAATCAGGTTGAAGTTGGCCGTAAGGTTATAAACCTGTCCCAAATCAGCTTCTAAGTTGTCGCCAATCACGACTGCACCTTGCACAGACAGAAGCGGCAAACCTTGCACATAAATACGGCCAACGTCGTAGCCTTCCCCAATTAGTGCTTGTTCAATGTCATCAATGGATTCGCTAAACGGCATCACCAGCGGTGGCTCAGGTTTTGTTCCCATGATTTCCTGATGCCCCATGAAGGTGTCACACCCTTCATGCACCAACATCGCCCTTCCCCAGTTTGCAGATATGCAAGGCTTCATTGCCGAATGGACATTCGGCAACACATTCATCAGACCAAGTCTTTCTAACGTTGGCAGTCTGCGATCAGAGAAATAACTCACAAGCTTTGCAGCGGTATTGGCACCAAGATCTTGCGGTCTGCACTGAGCAACATCCGGCATTTCACCAACGCCAAAGCCATCCAGCACAACAACGATAAATTTCGACATCCTGTCACCTTTGAATTTGTCTTCCCTGCGTGTCAAAAAGGCCGACCAACCGTGGTGCCCCCGTCGAAATACCCTTTACCAATGCAACATCACTGCGCGTGACGAAAAGCTGCGTGCGAAAAGCCATAACAACCGGGCTGCTTACGCTCGCTTCTCCATCTAACTGGAAGTAGTAATCAATGCTTGAAAGGTCGCTCGGGCAAACAGGAAAAAGATCTCCGTCGTTTGACTCATCAGCAAAGACCAATGCACCTTCGATTTGACTGCGGCTGTAATTACCGCCGCCGAAGCAAAACGTGCGTCCCTCATGCACATGAGAAACTTCCGTGACGTACACCATTGCTATGGTTTCGGGCTGAGAGCCACCAATATTGGCAGGGGTCGTTCCAGTTAACGCATGTCCAGGCTCACCATGTGTTCCTCCCTGCGCTTTAATTAGCGGCAAGGTTTCACAACTGGTCGCTGAAGGGTAATTACGGTGAGTGATTTCAATGCCCTTTTGACTGAGCTTCTCAATCGCTTTTTGCGCCGTAACCAAATTCTGGGTAGGACGGGTTGTTTGGCTTTCGTTATCAAAAAGAAAGCATGGGAAATGCGTAATACCCGCGATGTTGATGCTCGGAAGTGTCTGGAGTTGGTCGATGACTTCATCGAGTTCAGAGAGTCTGAACCCCGACTCCTGATTGGGATACAGGTGGTCACCTTCTTGGTAGAACTTCAACATTATGTCCTGAACCACACCACATTCTGATGCGGCCTCAGCGATTTCACGGGCTTTCTCTATCGAATAAACCGTGATGATCTCAGGCTTTATTTCGCAGATAAGCTTTTCGAGCACATGCTTGGGAGGTTGAACCAAGTGACCAACGTGAGCAATCTTAATGCCCTGCTCATGCAGGCTCAGGGCTTCTTTAAAATCAACGCAGACTGCACCTTCAAAGCCACATTCATCAATCAAAATTCTGGCCAATATCGGGTTACGCCCTAGCTGCTTTGTCATCGCAAAAAGCTTCACACCACACTCGTCCGCTTTTTGCTTAATTTTCTTCGCATTTTCCCTGAAACGGTCGACATCTATGACATAGGTGTCGGGAAGGATCTTTCCCTGACGTAATAACAAAATGGCACTCTGAATCAGTTCTGAGTTTTGTTTTTTAAGTGCCTCAAGAAACATAGCTATTCCTTTTTTACGCTTTCTTTAAAGCAGCCCATATCCCTTATAGGGGGAGGAATACGGGCTGAGTTAATGTGTTACCTAAGCGGGTTAGTTACACCGCAAACAGACCAAATACATGGAACAAATTGAGCAGAATACCCGTGAGAATTGCAGCGACCGCTGGTGCCGCAATCTTCAATACTGGACGTCCCAAAACTTCATTGAGGAAGAACAACATCGCGAAGATGGTCAGTCCCGTTGTGCCACCCATCTTCATGACCGCGAGTACACCGCCTATCAACAAAGCAAACTCCATCAGCGTGTTCATCGCATCGCGAATGTTGTCTGACGCGTTACGAATGGAAGGGAACTGCTCAAGAAAACGACCAATACGGCGAAGCAAGAAGACTTCCACACAGATGGTCAATGCACCGAGAACGGCTGCGACGGGAATGTTTGGAGAGAGATAACCCACAACAAATACGAAGGTCATACCGACGACGCCGTAAACACCGGTCGCCAGTGCTGTGGTAGCAATCAAAGGAATAAAGCCAAGACCGCGCATCAATTCAGACAGAGCTACTTGTTGGATAGCAGCGTCTTGCTCTGCAGGGTCAGCAATCTTGTAAGCTTCAGCCAGAGAATAGATAGACACTTCAGAACCCGCAAAGAAACCACCATTGGATACTGCGGCAATTAACGCGCCTGTTACTGCCAAAAACGGCAGGTGTTTCATGATTCGCTTAGTACGTTCTTCAAAAATACTGTGAAGCCCAGACATATCAGGCGGCGCAATGCCGTTTTTCTTGTCCTGAATGTCTTTGTGAATCGCAGTACCCACCAGCATCAGCATGCCAACAAAGATTTGAATAGATTCTGGGTAGATGCCCGTAAACTTAATGGTTAGCAAGCGAGACATCAGGATAACAACAGCGGCAATCGCACCTGCTTTCCAACCAAACTGAGTAAAAATCGCCAGCAGTGGGAATAGCGCAAACGCTGTAATAACTGGCGTACCCAATTCACCCAGTGCACCCAAGGCGTCAACCGGCAGCCCCGTCAACACAGCGTTTACACCAGATAGAGACGTAACAACCAACACGCCCCACAAGCCACCAGCCAACGCGGCCAGCCAGCGGCTCGCAATCATCACGCCAAGAATGTCAGTCGGCAAGAACAAGAGCCAAGGGTTCAATAAACCCGTTGATAAAGTGAAAGAGATACCGACTGAGGCAACAAAGCCAATAGAAAGACCAAACGCGACTGAACCGGCATCGCGTCGCGTCATGTTTCCTTCAAAGAGTTGAGGGAGAACGGGACGAATACCATCGTGGAAAACCGCAGCACTCATGTTTGCAATGAGTGCTGTCATGGCACAAAGAACGGAAATTAAACCTAACTGCATAAAGTCCATAACTGCGTCCTTACTACTGATGTGCGAGTTGTTTTACGAGCATCGGAATTGCATGCTCAACATGTTCAACAGATAAACCGAAAGCCACTCTGCCTTCCTTAACGAACTTTTCGACTTCTTCGGCTTTTGCTTGGATGGAAGGTTTTGCGATGGTGCAACTTTGGGCAAAACCGATAATCGCGATAGCGATGGAAAGCGCAGCCCCTGCCCCTGTGTTACAGCAACCGATGTAGTAGTCCAGTTGCCCAGATTTCACTTTCATGGCTGCATCCATATCATTGAGAATGTGGCATTCGAACATGCCTGGTGCGCTCTCTTCGATCTGGGCTTTGATTTTCTCGCGCTGCAAACCAGCGATCCCAATCTTCTTCATAAAACATCCTTCATTCGTCTACTCGACAGGGTGTAACGCCTCTTCAATCTCAACGAGCCCGCAAATCCCTGAACGATTCCACATGACATTGCACCAGTCTTAATCCTCATTATTTTGAGGAATAAGACCAAATAAAAAGCAACTCTCATTGCCTTACATATCGTGAGAGCGTGGCAGTTACTGAAACGCTTGACTGTCACATTCTTCAATATAATGAAGATAAGATAATCAGTGGCTGCTCAAAAACAAACCAGAGCTTTTCATTTGTGTGATCAAGTAGATGTTTATTTGAGCGACACTGTCGCTAAACCCAATATTGAGACGGGTTCGGAAGTATCACAAACGCTAAGGTTGGAAGGCTTTTTCGAGAAAACAAAACCCGAACGTGTCGGGCTTTGTCAGCATTAGAGATCTATTGGGGGTTGCTTTCGCATTTCATCCAACGAGCTTCCCATGCGGATGGGGTCTCTAAGCGATTCACACTCGTAGATACTTTCTGTGAACTCGAGAGCATCGTAAAACACCCAACCCTGCATCGACAGTTCACTGGCAATTTCCAGTTTGTTTTTGCCTTGGTGATGCATATCGATCACCGCCGTCACAGCATCAGTTTCATTCATGTCTCCTCCTTGCTTTATCAGGGAGCGTCGAAGAAAACATAGTGAGAATTTGCCTGTTTTGCTGTATCAAGTTTCCGACAAAGTTGGCGAGAATACGTAACGCCTCACACCGATCTGACTCAGATTTTATCGCGACCGTTAAGTCGCTGACATTTTTATGGTTTATTTGAATGGCTTCACTGCGAAAATCTACAGAAACGATATGCTATTAATAACTCGGATAAGGAAGATGATTACGCCGTGGATGTCATAATAAATAATGAAGCTGCAATGGCTCTGTCCTCTGTGAGTTCACCAACGGAAGAGCTCATCAGTATTGTCGATAGTGTAAAAAAGCTGCGCCAATGTGGTTTGGAGCCAAAAGACGTCGTCATTGAGTATCTTGAAAAGGAAGAGCCGAACGCCAGAAGCCAAGCTTTTTCTTTAATCACGGCGTTGGCCTTAGAGCAGCAAGTGATCACAAAAGACGACTTTGGCAAGTCAGTATCTTTGTTTTGGAACCCATCGAGCCAAGATATTCTGAAGTACGAACCGAGCAAAGAAATTTCTATTTCACTGCACCGCGCTATTGGAAGCCAAATTACAGCAAACTACACAACGAATGAGTTCATTACTTATTTGCTTCAAGCCTTAGAGATGACAAGCCAAGACTTCGTAGCGGAAGACTTGCCAGATTCTGCACTTCTCTTTCACGCTGTTGGCATTTTGGCCCAATCTCAAAGCAATGTGCTCAATGCACACATACTCAAAGGTGCAATCAACATTGTGATGTCTGAGATGGAACCCGTATTGATTGATGAATACTCTCAGCCTATTTTCTTAGAAGATCATCAACAATCCACACATTAACTTTCACAAAGCCCGCTTACAGTGGGCTTGCCTTTCCATTATCTATTTACGCCAGAAGACTCTCATAATTCACGTATAGAGTCTTCAACAAAGAAAACAAAATATAGCCAGTTTGCAAGACATGCCATTCATTCTAATTTCGCGAATTTACTCGTTTCGTCCACCTTATAACTTCTACAGTTACACCCTAACTATTTCAGGCCCTGACTGACGGTTAATTTTACAGATCTTATACCACCATTACTTTTAAACACTTAAAAACTATTGTTAATTAAACACTTTTTCACGAAAGAAACAATAAGGAAAAGGACGGGCAAAATAATCACAAATGAGACAGCAGTTCTGCCACTTATCAGCAATAATCTTTATCGCACAGGGAAAGAAGAAAGCGTAGGCAATGTACTTTGTCACTTGTTTTCATTGCGTTATAGATCGAGTGCTACCAATCGATTTGAATAATAAAAACATGAAGTTGTAGTTTTATAAAACATTATATTTTTCTCTTTCATTATTACACTCGGAGTGTTGAGACAACTTTTATACATGTTTAGATAAACAGAAATATCCCCTGTACTGCTAACGTCTTTTGGTGCTTTACATAAATGCAACAATAGGCTTGCGTTTTTATCAGTCTGATTGATGAGATAAAACACAAGTAGGTTGCTGAAGCCAAACATTATTTATTTTGTATATCTGAAGGTTTGGATACTTTCTGAATACTTGTTAGACACAGTACGGCATTGCTTTAAACAACTTCTTGTCCGCGCTTGAATAACATCATCAGAAAGTCATCTTCGAGCAATATAGGGATGAAGTTATGAGCGATAACAAAATCGAGGAACTGCGAAAGCTGTTAAACGTACCAGAAAAAGGTGCGGAGGAAGCAGCAGCGCAACAACGTTCTGCCCGCTTTTTCAACAAACCAAGATGTCATGATGGGCTAAGTCCAATCGCACAACTTCTGCAAGGAGGGCCGGAAGTCGGACTGGGTGGTGACGAAAAACTCACACCTGGCTATCCACCCGTATCACTACCTCAACACGATACTGTTAGCACAGATGCCCGAGCGAGAGCTCTCGTAAAAGCGAGGGGCGATAATACCTATGAGTATCTAGAGCTTCCCGGAGCCGTCGTTCACGGCAACGTGACATGTGACGATGTCCAGAATGCAAAGATTTGGCGCCACCGCGGAGCCTTAGACGAGTTGGAGTACAATTTTGGTGTTGACGATGCCTCAGAGTATTTTTCCGGCGTCCGCCTCTTCGAAGGCACTATCGCTTACATCGAAAAGAATTTCTGGACCATCGTTACATCTGAAGGTATTGCCGCAAAAATTTCAAAACTGCTCACCGCTGTATACAGTCAGTGGGTTGATAGCCCTGAAGTGATAAGCATCGAGATCATGGACCCTATTCTCGTATTACTTCCAAGTCGCAAATGTAACAACCTTCAAGAACTCGACTTCTATCCTACTTTTTGTACCACACACCCCTACTATGAAGATCGTATTAAGCAATGGCCGCGCGCACCATACGACCGAGACCACCAATCCGATGATTTAGTTTCGTGGCTCGTGACGGCAACGCCTACGCCCGTATTTAACTACTTGAAGCCTTTTACTGCGCATCAAAGCAATTTCCCGATCACAAACGAACAGTTCCGCCGTGCCCCGGGATTTGAGCTAGACGATCTCGACCAAGCCATGGCACAAGGCCGTTTATTCTTACTGGATTTCAAAGACTTCCACAAAGAAACCGTCGCCGCTAGAAACTGGGATAATTGGGGTGCCCGCTTACATGCAGGCATCACTTTGTTTGCGATACCTCAAGGAAGTAAACAGCTTAAAACCGTTGCTATTCAGCCTACGCAAACGCCCCAGCATAGTGGTTTTTGGGAAGACATTGGTTGGTTCTTCCTCGGCATATTTGGATACGGCGGCAACAAGAATCCACCGTCTAAAATCATCACTGCGGGTGACAACTACTGGGCATGGCAAATGGCGAAAAGCTCAGTAACCACCATGCTGTCTATGGCAGGCGTGGTAGATCACCTGTCTACCCACGTATATCTGGGCCCAATTCCTATCGCTTACTTCCGTAACATTACCGAGTACCATCCACTGAGACCCTTGCTGGATACCCACCTTATGGCATTGGTCACCAATAACCACACTGGTATCTTTGAAGTTGGCGCAACGCTTGCTGGGCAGCCCGCTACCTATGGAAACCCGTTTAATGGTCTGTTGACAGGTGCTATTGAACGTTTATCTGGCTTTAGTAGTGAGACGTTTGTGATGTCGACATTGCGCCGTAAAAATCACTATCACTTCTTTGAACACAGCACACCCGTAGACAAAAATAGCGACCCGATTCTGGCACAAATTGACGACTACCCTCAGCACGATGATAACAAGTTGATGCCTATCATCCGTGAATGGGTCGATGGTTACTTGCGCCTGTACTATCACTCTGACGCTGACGTGGTAAACGATGAAGAATTAAAGATGTTCCTTTACGAAACCAATCACTTTGGTCAAGTAAAAGGCTTCCCTAGCCGCGCTGATACGATTGAGGAATTAGTGAATATCGTTTCCAGCATCATTTACTGGATGTCCGTGAACCACGGGTTCGCAAGTCTAGTGTCGAACATGAAGATTGGTTCTCTGGGCTTCTATCGCGACCACCCTATTGACCCGAATGTCGGTTATACAGAGCGAGATTGGTTAAACGTATGCCCACCAATGAACGTCGGTGCAGGCTTGTTCTTCTTCTCTCGCATCTTTACAGATTTACCTGAAGATTGGCACCGATCGCTGGGTAAGTATCCAAAAGGTCAGTTCAAACATGATCCAAACGTTTACCCACTATTGGATGTATTCCAAACAAGTTTGAAAGCACTAGACGACGAAATCCGTGAGAAAAATGGTCGCCGTCGCTGGTCCTATGACTTAAGAATGCCATCCACAATCACTGTTAGTCCTTGGAACTAAGAGGAGACGCAAAATGAAAAAGGTCGATCTTTCCCGTCGTGACTCCATGAAGAAAATCGCGATCGCTACCAGTGCATGTGCGGTACTTTCTCAGGTAAACATGTCCACTAACCCTGAACGCGAAGTGATGGCAACGTCTCGCCAAACGATTGAAGAACAGCTCAAGCAGGAGTATGCACACTTAAACCTCTCTCCTGCTGAACAAGAAGTCTTTGTCACCGTGAAGCGAAATGTCCTGCAGTCCAAAACTGTCAAGGATGAACAAATTGTCGATTTCGCAAAAGAGATTGTGAAGAACAGCCCTGAAGATACACAATTCGATGCCATGTTCTCCAATCTTCAAAGTGAGTTTTTGTTAATGGATCACTTCATACGTTACGTACACGCATAGTAGAAAATTGAGTGAGCATAAAAACCAGACTGATCAAATCAGTCTGGTTTTTCTCTTTTAGGTCGTCAGCAGCATTTAAATTATACAAAACTAAAATAATGAAGTTAATTACACTATTTTTCAGATAATTAGAGGTGTCATTTTTCACTGTTTCATTATTGATAGCTCGCAACAAAATACGCCGAGAGACAGTGGCGTGGCATGCTCGGACTAACCCCTGATTTTACTGACTTCTACCATCAAGTTGGCACTATTTCTAACAAGGAAACACCGCCTAATTTTGGAACGTTACCATGGAGGTAAAAATGGTAGGGTCACATCATTCTAAGTTTACTTTTTCACGTACCGCACTTTTTGTGGTTACTACACTCACTGCAGGAACCGCTAATGCTGCAGGGTATCAGATAGCATTTGATTCCGTCGGTGGTCTGGGACGCGCATACGCTGGCGAGGCGGCCATTGGAGACAGCGCAGCATCAATGGGGAGAAACCCTGCAACAATGACGCTGTTTGACCGCCCTGAGTTGTCAGGGTCATTAATCTACTTTGACGCATCCATTGATGTAACCGGCAGTAATGCCCTGCAATCATCTAAAGATACGGTGCCATCAAATGTCGTTCCAGCTACTTATTACGTGCATCCTCTTAGCGATAGGCTGGCTGTTGGCTTGGGTGTGTATTCAAATTACGGCCTAGGCACAGATTTCGATGATAACTTCCTCGCTGGCGATATTGCAGGTGACACAGAATTGCTCTCGGTGAACTTTAATCCTGCTGTGGCTTACAAAGTGAACCCAATGCTGAGTGTCGGTGCTGGCATTAGTCTGATTTACGCCACTGGTGAAGTGAATCGTCATTTTGGTGGTGGTGCGGGTAATTTTGGTAAGAATGCATCTGATCCGTTACTAAGCTGGAAAGGTGAAGATTGGGCGTTTGGCTGGAATGCGGGTGCTTGGTAGAACTGGATGAGAACAATCGCTTTGGCCTCTCTTACCGCGCGAGCGTTGATCTCAAGCTGGACGGAGACTTTACGGACTTTACACCCGGTGTCGTTGCCGTACCGGGAGGCGGTAAAGTATCTGCCAGTTCGACAGTGCCTCTCCCAACTATCATTGAGCTATCTGGCTTCCATCAACTCAATACCAAACTAGCCATACACTACAGCGCGCTGTGGACACAATGGAGCGAGTACACAGAGTTTAAGGCCACTGGCTCTGGTTGTTCTGTTAATGCTGGTGTGTGTTTTAGAAAACCTGAGGAATATAGCGACGCTTGGCGTTGGGCGATTGGAGCAACATATCAGCTCAACCCAATTATCAAACTTCGTGCGGGTTTCGCGTTAGATGAAAAGGCTGGCAAGACAACGTTGAGCATTCCTGACCAAGACGCATATTGGTATTCGGTCGGCATGAATTACGCGCCTTCATCTGATTGGTCGCTTGACGTAGGGCTGGCTTACATGGACCGCTCAGACGAAACCTATACAGAAACAAGTCTGTTTGCGGCAGACCATAGCTATCAGACAAAAGGTCACCTCCTAATTTTGGGCGCACAGGTAAACTATCGATTCTGATACTGACGAATGTAAGCAAAAAGCCCGCTTAGCGGGCTTTTTTAGGTTCGGCACATCCAACACTTCGCCTATATTCTTCACTTAACAGCGCGCAATGCCTTCGCGTTCAACGACATTTCTACAAACAAAAAAAGCCCCGACGGACTCGGGGCGAACTTACAACGGCTAGGACAAAAAAGATTATGTTGCGACTTTCTCTGCGATGGCTCGCAGGTCTTTACGAAGGATTTTACCTACCGCTGTCTTTGGCAGTTCAGTAACAATAACGATTTCCTTTGGCACCTTATAAGGCGTCAGATTTTCACGGCAGTACGCCGTCAACTCAGCAAGGTCTAGCTCTGGATTAGCAGTAATGTAGGCACGAACTGACTCTCCAGTTTGCGTATCAGGTACACCAATCACCGCGGCCTCAAGCACATCGCCATGCGAGCAGAGTACATGTTCCACCTCACTTGGGTAGACGTTGAAACCAGAGACAATCACCATGTCTTTCAGACGATCCACGATTTCAATACATCCGTCTTCTAAGATCCGTCCCATATCTCCGGTTTTAAAATAACCATCTGGGGAAATGGCGTTCTTGGTTTCTTCAGGGTTATTCCAATACCCTTGCATCACCAAGTCACCTTTGATAACGATTTCGCCAACCTCACCTTCGGGCAAAGACTTGTTGTTCACGTCCCAAATTTCGAGTTGAGTCCCATTCAACGGAGGACCAACCGTCCCGTAATGCTCCTCGCCTGGGTAATTCAATGAAATCACTGGGGACGTTTCTGACATCCCGTAACCTTCTGTGATGGAACAACCCGTCACCTCTTTCCATGCAAGCCTTGCACTTTCTACAAGAGCAGTGCCACCAGAAAGGGTTAGTTTGAGTTCAGAGAAGTCGAGTTGCTTAAAACCCTCATGGTTACAAAGCCCGACAAACAAGGTATTTATCCCGGCGAAGCCAGTGAATTTATGTGGTTTGATAAGTTCTACAAAGCTGTCGAGGTCTCGCGGGTTGGGGATCAGGATGTTTGTATTTCCCTGACAGAAGAAAAGGATCAAATTCACTGAAAACGCATAGATGTGATAAAGCGGAAGCGGACAAACATACAACTCGCTTCCTGGGTCTGAAGTATCAGCCAGTCTTTCTGCTGTCTGAAACATGTTATAGATGACCGAGTAGTTTGTCAGGCAAGCACCTTTCGCTAAACCTGTAGTCCCTCCGGTATATTGAAGCATGCAAATATCATCGGGTAGTATGTTGACGGGTTTTAAGGTCATCCCTCCGCCGCCAGCCAAAATACTCCCCATATCAATTTGCTGTACTCTGTGACGCGCCATCATCGTCGGAAACTCTTCAGAATGAGAGTGAATGACAACACTAATGTCAGTTTCATCGATAATGGCCGCCAGCTTGCGAGAAAGCGGCGTAAAAATCACTATCGCCTTCGCCCCAGAGTCTTTGAATTGGTGAAGCATTTCTCTCTGCGTATAAAGTGGGTTTGTATTCACCAAGATCAGACCTGCTCGTAACGCAGCAAATGCCGCAATTGGGAATCCCAAGATATTTGGCAGTTGAATTGCCACTCTGTCTCCGGGTTTTAACGAGGTGTGGTGCTGAAACCAACTCGCCAAAGCGCGGGATTTTTCTTCAACGTCTCTATAAGTTAATACGTCCTCTCCGCATACAAACGCCGTTTTGTCACCAAAATGTTCGCATGCGGTTTCTACAAAATTGGCCAAATTTCGAATTTCTCTCGCTGTATTGTCATCCTTCACAATCTATTCCTCCGTCATAGCAGCTAACTTTTATCGAATGAAAAAGCGATAAAACAAGTCGTGGATCTTCTTCCCATAAGGGGGAAATAACATGTCGCTAAAGCAAATTCGTCCACGTTTAAACAAGGATTTGGCATGCGAGAAAGTTCGGAAGCCTTCGACACCGTGGTAACTTCCCATGCCCGACTCCCCGATCCCGCCAAATGGCAGATCATCAACCACAACATGGAACGCCGCATCATTAATGCAAACACCTCCCGCATGGGTTTCTCTTAGCACTTTGTTTTGAAAAGCTTTGTCATGGCTTTGAATGTAAAGCCCTAGCGGTCGAGAGTTTTCATTGATGGAAGCAATAACCTGTTCAATGTTGTCGTAGGCAACAATTGGTAATATCGGTCCAAAGATTTCCTCCCTCATCACGGCCATGGATTGATCCGCGCCAGTGATTAACGTCAGTGGCATGAAGCAACTCGTTTCATCAGATGCCACGTCTCCGAGCGGGATGACGTTTGCCCCCAAATTGCTCGCCTCTTCGAGATACCCTTGCAATCGCGTGTATTGACGATGATTAATCACACGCGTGCGCTTGTTACATCCATCTATTGACGGATACATCGCGAGATAACGTGTTTTAATCGCATCAACCAATTCATCTACCCGGTTTTTGGGGCAATAAATGTAGTCTGGTGCCACGCAAGTCTGTCCTGCATTCATCGTCTTTCCGTAAATAAATCTCGACACGGCAGCATCAAGTGAAATGTTGTTATCAATAATGACGGGAGATTTCCCCCCAAGTTCGAGGGTAACGGAAACGAGGTTTTCTGAGGCCGCTTTCATAACATGTCGGCCTACCTGTGTTGATCCCGTAAACAGGAGGTGGTCGAACGGTAGTGAGGAGAAAGCCTGGGCAACGTCCGTTTCACCATGAACGACGCAAACCTTATCTTGAGAAAACACTTCACCCAACAGATGTCTCAGTACCGTGTTGGTATGAGGCGTAAATTCGGATACTTTGATCATTGCTCTATTACCCGCGGCAATCGCGGCAACCAGAGGGCCTATGGTGAGAAAGACAGGGTAATTCCAAGGAGAAATAATCCCAACAACGCCACGCGGTTGATAAAGTACCTCAGCTTTAGCGGGCTGAAAAACAACGCCTACGTGGCGTTTTTGTGGTTTCATCCACTGGCGAAGGTGTTTAGTGGCATAGTCGATACTCGACAGCGACGAAAAAATATCACCAAGCAGGCTCTCATCATGGCTTCTGTAGTGAAAATCCTTTTCTAACGCCGATAGCAGTGTTTCTTTTGATGCCAATATCGCGGCTTTAAGCCGCTTTAAATCATCAATGCGCGATCGATAGCTAGGATAAGGTTCTGCAAGAAACGCCGCTTTCTGGGTTTGCAATAGTTGAAGGAGACGTACTTTGTCTGGACTGACGACATTATCTAACGTTGCAATCTCAGAGATGTGCTCTGCATTTGTCATTGAATACTCCTCGTGTCAAACGCGGGCTTTCCAAATCCAGTCCCCTTTTCATGTCAGAGCGGATATTCAGAAAGTGCTCGAGTAAACACTATGAGTGATGACAGCAGCTTGCCATTGTTCATTCACGCCAAAGGTTTGTCATTGAAGAGAATGGAAAGACACAAGCACACGCGTACCTAACTATCTATTAAATAGTCATAAAGTTACTTAGTTGCGGTTGCTTATCGTGACGCTTGTGCGGCTTGAGGGACGTCAGAAATCGTGTTTTCTGCGAGGTATTTTTGTCTGTATTCACCCGGCGCACACCCCACCCAACGACGAAATGCACGGTTGAAATTAGCGACATTAGAAAAACCGACTAGATAGCCGATTTCACTGATGCTTAGGTGTGGCTGCTTGATGTAATTCAAGGTTAAGCGCTTGCGAGTGGAATCAAGGATGTCTTTATAACAGGTGCCTTGATCACTCAGTTTGCGCTGGAGGTTTCGTAAACTCAGTCCCAAATGCTTTGCAACATCTGTTTGAGACGGTGCGCCGACCGGAAGATCTTCAAGGATCTTATTTTCAATGAGGTAAGTCAGATTTGTTCTGTCTACACGGCTCATGACTGATTGAGCATTTCCATATGCACTTGATTCATAACAGGGTTGTTGCCTAACGCGCGTTGCTTCGCTTGCGTCAAATCAAGAATCACGGCTATACGGTCGGCGTTGTACTCTACGGGGCAATTAAAAAAGGCTGTAACGGATTCGCTGTTTGAGACAGGTTCTGGCACTGCAATCTGCACTCGTAGCGGGTCTAACCCACCGTCCACTAAATCACGCGCCACCTGAACCAACGTCGCAAGAAACGACTCAATCAAGTCTGGAGAAAGCACATAGCGTCCGCTGTCAGGATAGCGATAGACTTTAAACTCCACGACAAGTTCATCGCCATCTTCGTAGGTCTCCATGTTGCTGCAATTTGATACAACACGTTTGTACTGTGAGACGCGCTCTAGTGCTTCTTGGAGACTGTAAGCAGACTGAACGGCATACCCTAAGGCATGCAAAGCTGATGGGTGAAAATGACGCGCAACTTCGATGTTGAACTGGCGATCTGGCACCTGCTTATTGCAGTACTCGAACAGGTTACCCAAACTCACTACGCAGATGCGCCCCTCAGGATCATTGACTTCTGCGGGGTCGATGTTGAATTGTTCAAGAGTACTGTTGGGCTCAATATCCAGAGCTTTCATTGCTCGAGTTACAGGGATTATCCAGCCGCTCAACGTGGAATAATACGCGCTCATCTTTACTACTTCACCTCATACAACTCACTAAAGTGTTGCAACGATGTGGCAGTCTGTAAAGCGAGGCTATTTCACAAATGAGAAAGGCCGTGGGTTGACATCAAGCGGGCTGGCGAATCAACGGGATGATAAAAGAAAGAAAAGCAACAACACCCATGGATATTACGAAAAGCGACAGTGCCACTTTTCGCAGTAATTCCGTTCGCCCCACGACAGACAGTTGGATTGCAATCAGATGCTTACGTCTTACGACCGTGCGCAGGGCAAACCATGCCAAACAAAGTGTTGTGATAATGCCCAACATCGACAAAATATGCAGTTTTAACAGCAAAACGACAGCAGCGCACAGTGTTAAGCCCGAGCGTGTCCATGCCAACTGACTTCTTTCTCGCTGAAGTCCAGGATCACGCTCTACACAACTTGTCATGCCATGCTCACAAACGCAATGGAGACACTCACCAACAACACCACAATGGTAAGTGCCACCAGCTTTTGCTGTAGTGAAACGGTAAGTCTAAGCGCATCGCCTTTTCATTCTTATACCAGCGATAGAACGCCCAACCACCCGTTCCAATTGACACCAACGCCAAGACCGCAGGTAACCAATTTGCGTAAATTGGAAAGGTGTCCCCCGTTTGTGAGGAAAGAATATCAATGCCGATAGCCGTCGCCAAAAACGCCAGTGATGTGCGTATCCACGCTAAGAAGGTGCGCTCATTGGCTAACGAGAAGCGGTAGTCAGGTTCTTTTCCCATTTTCATGTCGATTCACCTATTTTTGAATCGTACGAATGGTACGAAGCGCCTTGGACATCTTACCTTGGTCAATGAGGGTATTGAGTTTGAAGAACAACACATCAAACGCCACCATTTGTAGCAATTGCGATGTCACCATCCCTAACTGTTCATGTGTCTCTGAGTAACTGTAAGGCAACACATAATCCGACATCTGAGCGACTTTACCTTTGCCAAAACGCGTCAAAGCGAGCACCTTCGCCCCAGCCTCTTTCGCTTTTTCGATAGCCACAATGACCTCAGGCGTTTCACCTCGCGCAGAGATTACGATAAGAAGATCTTTCTCCGTCAACAAAGAAGCCTGAACAATCTGAGAATGGTAATCCGAATTGAAGTGAACGTTTAAACCGGTCCGAATCAGTTTGTGGTTAATGTCAGACGCCACAATTGCTGAGGCACCAATACCCGTTAGTACGATTTTACCGCTCGTCAGAATCGCCTCAGCGCATTGGTCAATCACCTCTGGATCTATCAGGCTCAATGACTGCTCAATTTTGTCGGTAAACAATTGCTTAGATTTACCAAGAATGACGTCAGTGCTATCGCTGGAAGAGATTTCTTCGTAAATGGTGTGGGAAGGCGTTTGTGTAGCAACCTGTTGTGCCGCAGCTCCAGCCAGCTTGAGTTTTAGATCGGGAAAACCGGTACACCCTAAGCCTTTTGCATAACGGATAATCGAGGAATCGCTGATCCCTAATTGCGCCCCAACTTTTGTTGCACTCTGCTCCGCCAGATCAAAACCAAGGTCGACAATAAACTGGGAGATTTTCTGCTCATTTACATTCGTAGAATAGAGCAACGCTTTAACTTTATTTACCAGAGTGTTCATCCGCTTCCTATCACTTTGTCACCTATAACCAAGCCCCCTGTGCGTTGATGTTTAAGGGCGCACGAGCAGCTTGGGTATAGGATCCGGCCGTCACCGGATCCTGACCTTTCTTATTCTTTCGGCTCTGTAAAGCCCAACGCAATTGATGCGATGAAGCCCACTACCCATGCACTCAATACCGCGAGCATGAAATGGAGAATTTGGCCTTCACCCACCAGTGGGATCAGCGACAAGCCTGCGGTACCAAATGGGATAATAATGCCCACTTTGAACGCGGCCATGACCGCACCGCCCGCAAAACCACCGATACATCCAGCGATGAAGGTTTTACCCAGAGGCAGAGACACACCGAACAACAAGGGTTCGCCAACGCCTAAAATACCCACTGGCAACGCGCCTGTAATGGTTTTCTTCAAGCGTTGGTTCTTGGTTTTAAGGTACACGTACGCTGCTGCACCCACTTGACCCATACCCCCCATTGCAAGAATTGGGAACAAGTAGTTTAAACCAAAAGTTTCAAGAATTTGCGCATGAATTGGAATCAAACCTTGATGCAAACCTGTCAGCAATAAGAACAGGAAACCACCGCCTAATACGCCACCTACCGCAACAGAACCTGCAGAATCGTTCAGCAAAGCCACAGAGACAACGTTACCGAGCCACATGTTAACTGAGTGCGCGATCGGTTGAAGGATCATCAACGCAACGGCTGAAGACACAATGATGGTAACGGTTGGTGTCAAAATGAGGTCAAGGCTTTCTTTTACACGACTGCGGAACCACAGCTCAAATTTCGACGAGAAGATACACACCAACAAAACGGCAAACATACCGCCACCACCCGGCACCATTTTTGCGCCGAACAGTTCAATGTTGGCTAACGCTGGGCTTGCCAAAATGGCTGCCATCACCGCACCTATCGCTGGAGAGGCTTGAAGCTCTTTAGCTGTGTTCATACCAATCATGATCGAAAGCACCGCGAACACAGCGCGTCCAACCACGTTGAACAATTCAAAAATGCTGGCATGGGCTGCAACAAAATCAGGCGATACCAATTTGAATATGTTCACGATACCCAGAACGAGACCACAGCCAATCAATGCTGGGATAGTTGGTACAAATATCGCTGCCAATGTATTTAGGGCTTTACGCACTGTCATAGGCTGCTTTTCTGCCTCTGCACCTGAAGGAGCGACACCGAGCTTACTTAGACGTTTGGTGAGCACACCCGCCACTTTTGCAGCCGTGCCCATACCGACGATGATTTGGAATTGTTCACCGGCATCTACGACACCTTTTACGCCTTCAATCTTTTTAAGCTCATCCGCGTTAAACATTGAACGGTCTTTTAGCACCACGCGCACACGCGTCATACAATTGGTCAGTGTTGCGACGTTTCCAAAACCACCGATGTATTGTTCAATACCATCTGCAATGACTTCTAGGTGTTCAATCTTATTAGCCATACTACTTTCCTTGGTCCAATTGCTCATTGAGCGAACGATAAGGTTCAGAAGCAATCGCTTTTGCTTCTGCAGGCGAAATATCAATAGAATGGAGCAATACTGCGGCGCGAACGCTATAACCAACATCTTCAAGCAGTCTTTGCGCAACGCTTTCTTTCACATCGCAAATCTGCATCACCATATGTTGGGCGCGAACACGGAGTTTTTCGTTGGTCGGCTTAACATCAATCATCAAGTTGCCGTGGACTTTACCAAGCTGAATCATCACTGAGGTGCTGATCATGCCAAGCAGAAGCTTTTGTGCAGAGCCACTTTTCATTCGAGTAGAGCCTGCCAATACTTCTGGGCCTACATCGGGACAAATTGAGAGATCCGCATATTCACACACAAGCCCATGTCCACGCGTAGTAATGGCAACGGTTTTCGCCCCCACTTCTCGTGCATATTCAAGGCCAGATAGGACAAACGGCGTTCTGCCACTTGCAGCAATACCAACAACAACATCGTTACTGTTTAAGCCGCGCAATTGTAATTCATTCGGAGCAGAGTCCGTGCAGTCTCGATGTTCTCCACTGCTTGCAGCATGGCCTGCTGACCACCCGCAATGATGGATTGGATCAACTGCGGATCGGTACCAAACGTTGGTGGGCATTCTGCGGAATCAAGCACACCCAAACGGCCGCTGGTCCCCGCCCCCACATAAAACAGGCGGCCACCAGCTCGCAGCTGTTCAGTGATCAAATTAACCACTTTCTCAATACTATAAAGCTCTGCTTTAATCGCCTTTGGTACCTCGGCATCATTTTGATTAAGCAGTGAAAGCATCTCGATGAGTGGAAGCTCAGAAAGCATTTGGGTATCAGGGTTTTGTTCTTTGTTTATTGTGAGTGACAGATTGTCCATATCACTTTCTCGTTGTTATTCGACATTTCAAATATATATCAATGTCGAATTCCGACAATGCAATAAAAACAGCTATTGAGAATTTGATCACTCAAGAAAATGAAAAGCGATTTTAATTGTGACGTTCTAAACAAAAAAGGGGATGGCGCATGCCATCCCCTTTTTGTTTTCAGGGCGTTAAGTTATGACCCCGCAGCTTCCGCTATGTCAGCCATACCATTACCATTGCCGTCAGCACCAAACTCATCAGTGCCATCTAACATTCCATCTCCATTTGTGTCGAAGAAGGAATAGCCACTGTTGTCGATGTCGTAGGCAGTGCCATCATTCGCCGGGTTGAGGCTCTCTAAGTCCAAATAATCAGGAATACCGTCGTTATCTGAATCTTGTGGTGCCGTCACGCTTCCCTCGAGATCTGCAGTGTCAACTTTCAAGTCGCCGTTGGCATCAGGCAGTCCTACTTCAATCAAGTCAGGAATGGCATCGTTGTCGCTGTCCAAATCGAGCGCATTGGGAATACCATCACCATCCATATCATCGCTTAGCGAGGTCGTAGATAGTCTGCTGAGTTTCATGTTACCGATTTCGAAAGCTCCACTATAGAAGCTGGTATCCACGTAGTAATCGACTTCTGTCTGCGCGATGTTCACTTCACGCAGAACATTGCCGTTTTGCAGATAGCTGATGCCTGTATCACTGACCTTGATAGCAAAGGTATCGCCGACCGTTGCGGTGCCAAAGGTGCCGCGAGAACTGCCGTTTTCGTAGATATAAATTGTCGAACCTACAAAGTAGAACGCGAAATCAATGTCGGTATACGAAGCACTCGTCTCTTGGTCACCCAAACCTACCATGTTGTACGTTCCCAATTGGTTGAGTACAAAGCTGAACTGGTAGTCACGACGGAATCCAAATGTAGAGAAACGGTCAGAGTTTGCTTGATGTGTCCAAGATCCTCCGTTTGCGCTGAGTTTTCCATCGCCATATCTGGCGTTGCCAACCAACACAGGCCAACGCGTAATCGCCACATCGGCATGGGATTCAACGAGATCTGACACGCCATCATTGTCGTTGTCTAAATCAACATTATTCCCCACGCCATCACCGTCAGTGTCCTTGCTTTCCGAATCATCATTCGGGAAGGCATCGGCATTGTCGCCAACACCGTCACCGTCTGAATCTCGGGTTTCGTTTGGATCAAACGGTAATGCGTCATCTAGATCCCTGGTTCCATCATTGTCGTCATCATCATCGTTGCCGTTAAGCACCCCATCCCTGTCGGCATCTTCGGCCCGATCATCAACGCCATTGTTATTGGTGTCAGCTCCGCCTTCGCCGTCCTGCTGATTCAACATGCCATCGCCATTGGTATCGTACTGCGCATAGATAAAACGATGCATGTCATAGTCGGTGCCGTCGTTGGCTGCATTCAAGCTTTCCAAATCAAGGAAATCTGGGATACCGTCTCCATCGCTATCAGGTGCTGGGCTGACAATACCTTGCTGGAAGATATAGTCGACCTGCATATCACCGTCGCGGTCAGTCAGACCTGCTTCGACAATATCTGGGATAGTGTCATTATCAGAGTCCAGATCCCGATCGTTGGCATAACCATCGCTGTCTGCATCGGTGTTGAGCACAGCTCCTGATGCTGGTGTTAGCTTGATGTCCGTCAGACGGATTGCACCGCTGTAGAAGCTTGTATCAACATAGAAGTCTGGCGTTTCGCCCGAATAAGTCACCGAACGCAGCAAATCTTGATTGTGGTAATAAGCGATTGAGCCGTTATTTACCTCAATTGACAGCACATCACCGACAGCAATCTGCGCAAACCAGCTTCGAGAGGTCCCACTTTCGTAGATGTAGATATAGCTGCCCGCGATGTAGAAGGCATAGTCAATATCTGTATAAGACGCGCTGCTTTCTGCATTACCTAATCCGAACATGTTGTAGGTGCCAGGCCCTGCAACGGTGAAGCTGAGACGGTAATTGTCGCGATAGCCGTATTCTGAGAAACGTTTGGAGTTTGCCTGATACGTCCAGCTACCGCCATTCGCCGAGAGTTCACCATTGCTATAACTAGAACCGTACAACACGGGCCAATCGGTGATAGCGGCCTCGGTGCGAAGTTCAAGCTCGTCTGATAAACCATCGTTGTCGCGGTCGATATCAGCGTTATCGCCTACGCCATCCATATCTGCATCAGTCGTCTCATTGGCATCATTCGGGAAATCGTCAGCGTTATCACCGACACCATCACCGTCGGTGTCTTTGGTTTCATACGCATCTTCTGGGAAGACATCTGAATTGTCGCCTACACCGTCACCGTCTGTGTCTTTGGTCTCCGTGTCATCCGTTGGGAAGGCATCAGCATTGTCGCCCACACCATCACCGTCGGTGTCTGTGTCTTCGTTCGGATCAAACGGGAAGGCATCGTAGATATCTAAGGTGCCATCGTTATCGTCATCCTCGTCATTTGGATTTGAGATACCGTCGCCATCAGAGTCTTCAGCGCGATCATCGACACCGTTGCCGTTGACGTCTGCACCACCCTCGCCGTCTTGCTGCGTAAGCATGCCGTCGCCGTTAGTATCAAAAGCGGCGAAGTCATAACCATGCATGTCGAAGGCAGTACCGTCGTTCTCTGGGTTGTTACTTTCGAGGTCGAGGTAATCTGGGATGCCATCACCGTCTGAATCCGGTGCTGGGTTCACTGTGCCTTGCAGGTTGTTTTGATCAACCATCAAGTCGCCATCGGCGTCGGCAAGACCCGCTTCCACCACGTCAGGGATGGTGTCGTTATCTGAGTCCAAATCCAGATCGTTCGCTACGCCATCATTGTCGGCATCAACGGCGAAGCCTGAGCCAGACGCTGGCGTCAACTTGATGTCGGTAAGGCGGATTGCACCGTTGTAGAAGCTTGAGTCGACGTAGAAATCCGGCGTTTCTCCGCTGTAGGTGGTTTCACGCAGCACATCATCGTTACGACGGTAAGTAATGTTGCCGTTGCTCACTTCAATCGACAGTACATCGCCGACAGCTACACTACCACTGCCAAAGTTAGTGATGTAAGAGCCGCTCTCGTAGAGGTACAGGTAGGAGTTAACAATGTAGAAGCGTAATCAATGTCCGAGTAGTAGGCACCACTCTCGACCTTGCCCAAGCCAAACATGTTATTGGCACCCAACGAGACCACTTTGAAGTTCAAGCGGTAGTTGTCACGATAGCCGTATTCTGAGAAACGTTTGGAGTTTGCCTGATACGTCCAGCTACCGCCATTCGCCGAGAGTTCACCATTGCTGAAGCTTGAACCGTACAACACGGGCCAATCCGTAATAGCGGCCTCGGTGCGAAGTTCAAGCTCGTCTGATAAACCATCGTTGTCGCGGTCGATATCTGCGTTGTCACCAACGCCATCCATATCAGCATCAGTCGTCTCATTGGCATCATTCGGGAAATCGTCAGCGTTATCACCCACGCCATCACCGTCGGTGTCTTTTGTTTCAGACGCATCTTCAGGGAAGACATCCGCGTTATCGCCTACACCGTCACCGTCAGTGTCTTTGGTCTCCGTGTCATCCGTTGGGAAAGCATCGGCATTGTCGCCCACGCCATCGCCGTCGGTATCTGTGTCTTCGTTAGGATCAAACGGGAAGGCATCGTAGATATCTAAGGTGCCGTCGTTGTCGTCATCCTCGTCGTTTGGATTAGAGAGTCCATCGCCATCAGAGTCTTCTGCCCGATCATCGACACCGTTACCGTTGACGTCTGCACCACCCTCGCCATCTTGCTGCGTGAGCATGCCATCACCGTTGGTATCAAACGCGG
>NZ_LNTY01000051.1 GCF_001559595.1 Enterovibrio coralii
AGCGATGTCAGCCATACCCATTGGTGCACCTGGGTGACCAGAGTTAGCTTGTTGAACACCGTCCATGCTCAGCGCACGGATTGCATTGGCAAGGGTTTTACGTTCCATCTTGGGCTTACCTTGTTAAATCGAAGTTATCAGACCGGGAATTTTCAGCCGGATCATATAAGAAATAAGAAAGCGGCAATAGTGCCGCTTTCAGAAAAGTGATTTGACGCTTACAGACGCTCGCGGATCATGACTTCAAGTTTGCCTTGGTCAACCGCGAAATTACGGATGCCTTCGGCCAGTTTCTCTACTGCCATTGGGTCCATGTTGTGTTCCCACAGGAACTCAGCGTGAGACATTGCTGCTGGGCGGTCTTTCACTTCCACGTCGTCTTGCAGTTTTTGTACGACTTCGCCTTCAGCGTCAGACAGCTCTTGCAGAAGCTGCGGGCTGATAGTCAGGCGGTCACAACCTGCAAGTTCAAGGATTTCACCGATGTTACGGAAGCTTGCGCCCATAACAACTGTGTTGTAGCCGTGCTCTTTGTAGTAGTTGTAGATGTTGGTTACAGACAGCACGCCTGGATCTTCTGTTGGTTCAAAGTCACGACCTTCTTGCGCTTTGTACCAGTCCATGATGCGGCCTACAAAAGGAGAGATGAGGTAAACACCTGCTTCTGCACATGCACGCGCTTGAGCGAATGAGAACAGAAGCGTCAGGTTACAGTTGATACCTTCTTTTTCCAGCACTTCAGCCGCGCGGATGCCTTCCCACGTAGATGCCAGTTTGATCAGAATACGATCGTTGCTGATACCTGCTTCGTTGTACATGCTGATCAGCTTGCGTGCTTTTGCCACGCTGCCTTCGAAATCGTAAGAAAGACGTGCATCAACTTCGGTAGAGATACGGCCTGGAATCACTTTCAGGATTTCTTTACCAATGTTCACTGCCAGACGATCACCTGCGTCTGCAACTTGCAGTTCGATGTCGTCACTTTTTGATTTTGCGTATGCGATAGCGTCATCAATCAGTGGCGCGTATTGCGGGATTTCGGCAGCTTTAAGAATCAGAGAAGGGTTAGTGGTTGCATCTTGTGGTTGGTACTTCGCGATAGCATCGATATCACCAGTATCCGCAACAACAGTCGTGAGCTTGCGTAGTTGTTCAAGTTTAGTGCTCATCTTCAGAACCTTTTGTAGAGAGTTTCACTTTGGTCGCGTGGCAACCTGATGCTGCTTCAGGTTCGAATTGTTCACAAACATGGTGTTTTTGCATGAGTTGAACAAATGCGACATACCTGAGCAAATGATATGGTCATGTTTGTGTTTTTCCGCGATAAAGTCAACGGCTGGATCTAAGATTTTTTCCCCAGATCTCACCGCTCTTGACCTTATTTTCAAATTCTGCTCAGCGCGCTGTTAACGGGATTTTGCTGTTACAAATGTTCAGTCACTTAAACGATTGTTCAGCGTCCACCATATTAAGTAATGCCATGGCACAACTTGCACTTGTGGCAAGCACGTCAATGGTGCCTGTTTTCAATGCTCCGAGGATAGAAAGTGCCTTGCGGCTTTCACTTGCCATGGCAATAACATTGGGAATTCTCGCCAAATCAATCATTTCCAGTCCAACAACACGGTCGCGCATCAGAGTATTGGCGCGGCTGCCATCCAATTTAAAGAAGTCAAAACCACCGATGTCGCCCACAATGCCGTCGTTAATACGTGCTTCTACAAACTCTTTCGCTGAGAAACAACCAAGTTTCACCATATGGCTGTTCTCATCCATGTCACCAATACCCACTAGCGCGAACTCCGCCTTTCTCGCCTGACTGAGTGTTTCTGCGATGTTTGGATGATGAATAAAGACATCTCTGATCGCGGGTGTGTCGACATAGGCAGGGGCGTACAAGGTTTCACTGGAGCCCCCAAATTTCTTCGCCAAACGGCGGCAAATGTGGTCAGCATTGATGATGTCACCGCTTCGGTGTGTACCGCCAATGGCACAAACAAAGCGGGCATTGCGATGTGAGACAAGCCCCGGGTGATCGGCAATGGCGGCGACGTTTTGGCCCTGACCAACCGCGACGACCATGCCATCTTGCAAGCTGCCGTCCAAAAACGAAGAGACAAGGGTTGCCACTTGGGTACGTTGCTCTTGAACGCTTGGCTGGTCGAGCGCAATCAATGCGCGCTTTAAGTTGAACCGCTCCATTAATCTTTGTTCGAGTTGCGCACTGTGCACAGGGTGAAACTTCACAGAGATTTCAACGATGCCTTCTTCACGCGCGCGGCGTAGCAATCGGCTTACTTTGGCGCGGCTTATGCCAAACTTCTTGGAGATTTCTTCCTGCGTGGTGTTCTGTTGATAGTAAAGAATTGCTATTTCAGTCAATAGGTTAGTGTCATCCAATAGACTTTCGAAATTGCTGCTCAGTGCGCGGGTCGTGATCATCATGCTTCTCGGCTAGGGTTATCTGCGAGAGTTTACTCGTTTTCCAAACAATGAACAAATGTTCGGAATAAATACATTTGTTCACGTATCGCGTGCTGATCGAGTATGAATATTTGGCGAATAAAAGTGATCTGTGTTTGAAAAAGTAGCCACTCGTAACTAAGTTGATATTGATTGAAACAGTAATGTTAACGGCATTTTCTCTTTATTTTCGGTGAGATGTTCTCTTCTCGAGTTGGCTTATGGAAAAAATTTTTCAAAGTTTTGTGTATTTGCGCACACATTCGACGTTTGTTCGTCATATGAAAAGGCATGACGTATGAGGAATGTGTCCTTGGTGCCGAATAAAACGCTCTGGGTTACGGCGTCTCTGCTTTTGGTTATCCTCTTTGGGTTAACCTCTGCGCGCTTCTCGTCATTTTTTCCGGCCTTGTCATCGCAAAGCGAGAGTCTGAAAGCGAAATACAGCTATTTCATCGACAATAGCAACAGCCATATCCTGAGCTATGTAATTGGCTCTGCGATTTTCCGAAATATCGATGATCCCTCTGAAATCCCTTGGACCATCGGTCAAAAGTCTTACTGGGTCAAAGTTGAATTGCAAAACATCGCGGACGAGCACAAGCACCACGTTCTTTACTTCGACACGCCACTGATAGACAGGCTCAACATCTATATGTATTCATCAGGTGGTGTGTTGGTGAAACAGTGGTGGCTGGGTGACAGTGCGCAGCGTGGCTATGAAATGGGCGACATGCCGCCAGCGGTGCATTTTCAGCTAGACATTGGCGAACGTGCGACCATGTATTTGCAGGTGAGCACAACGGGCATTCCAGTGATGCCCATTTGGCTCTTGGATCAACAAGAGTTTCATCAAGTCACCCAACTGCTGCATTTAGTATGGGGCGGCTTTGTCGCCATCTTGGGTATTGTGGCGGTGTATACCTTCGCAGTCTTTGTCGCGCTCAAAGAGAGAGTTTATCTGGTTTACGCCGCCTACGTCGTAACCGCGATTGTTCAATTGGGGGCATTGCATGGGTTTGGTGCCTATCTCTTCCCTTCAGCGGTGCAGTCCTTCTTTAGTAAAAATCTGGTTGCGCTGACCTTTGGCCTATTCATTCTTTCTTTATTATTCGCTCATCTCTATTTGCGGGTACATAAAACTCCGAGTCTACTGCGTCAGGTCGTTCACTATGGCTTGATGGTGCTCAGCGGGTTGATGTTGGTATCGCTATTTTTACCTGAGCATATCTCGGGCACTTTCTTGATTGCCGTTCAACCGCTTTTCTACGGGCTCATTGGCACCATTGTGTGGCGCAGATGGCGACTTGGTAAAAACTGGGGCCGGATGTTCATGGTCTCTTGGGTGCCGCTCATCATTGCGGGCGTATTTCCGCCACTGCTGGCGTTGGGGGTTATTGAATACACCTTGACGACACGCTACGCCTTTATGATGGGTACTGTGCTCGCTGTGTTCTTTATGGCGTTGGCTCTCGCCGAGCGTTTTCGTCAGCAACGCCAAGATTCAGTGTTCCAACTTACCCATGATGTGGTTTCTCAACTGCCTAATCTCAATGTGTTGAGCCTTGTGGTAGACAGGCTTGTCGACAAAGCGACACCTTTTACGCTGTGCTGTTTCCAAGTTGACCGATTCGAAAGTCTGTCGCCTTACATGTCGGCAGATGAAAAGGCACGATTCGTGAACGCGATTTGTGAACGGCTCACTCGCGCTCTCGACAGCGACGATGTCCATGAGCTGGAGCGTGGCTACAAGGTCATGCATCGCGTGGCGTGTATTAAAGAAGGGAGCTTCGGCTTTATCGTTCTGTCCGCGGTGGAAGAAGACGTTTCCCTCTTTGTCTCTAGCGTGATTGATGAAGTAGAAGGTTACATCGAGCTGAACAACTACAGTATTCGAGCGCAGGGCACCGTCGGTATGAGCCTGTTCCCGAAAGATGGCAGTCAGTCTGACGTCCTTATCAACAAAGCCCTGCAGGCGGTGACAGAGACCTCTCCGCTTGAGAAGAAAGTTAACACCTACGATTGTCTGGATAACTTCAACCGCACCTTGAACATGTCACTTGTGGCTGACTTGAAAAAGGCGATTGAGAACGACGAACTCTCGTTGTATCACCAACCACAGGTCGATTTGCGTACAGGCACCATTCACGGTTCAGAAGTCCTGTTGCGGTGGGAGCATCCGAAATACGGTCACATTTCGCCAGAAGTGTTTGTGAAGTTGGCGGAGGAAGTTGGCTTAATTAATGACCTGACGATGTGGGTAATCAAGCGCGCCTTCTACCAACAGAGCAAGCTGATTGAGATGGGCTTTAGCCGCCGTTTGTCTATCAATGTGAGCGCGTCTGATATTGCTATCCCAAATCTTGTCGACAGGATTTGTGACTTTGCCAATAACTACAGAGTGCCAACCGGATTGCTGTCACTTGAATTGACAGAATCCACCATGGTGTCTGACTACGACAGGCTGCATGAGGTGATCGAGAAGTTGTCTCAATTCGATATTGAGGTTTCTATCGATGACTACGGAACAGGGTATTCCTCGCTGACCTACTTGTCGCAATTGCAGTTTACGGAGTTGAAGATAGACAGAGGCTTTATTCAATCGCTCACCAGCAGCCCTCGTCAGCAGAACATTGTGCGTGCGACGACCGAAATGGCGAAATCACTGGGTTTGATGGTGGTGGCTGAAGGGGTGGAAGACCTTGAAACCGTCTCTGTGCTCAAACGCTATGGGGTCGATATCGCGCAAGGCTATCACTATTCTCGACCCCTAAGTTTCAGCCAGTATTTGATCTACTTGAAGCGCACGTGCACGCAAATGCCTGCGCCAGCAAATCGTATCCGCCGAGATTCTCAGTCCGGGTAATAAATGGCACCGAGTCGACATTGTCGGCTCGCGCCCGTTACTTCAGAAAGGTTCCCCGGCTTTCCTTCGATCGCTTGTTTGGCCAGCCATGCGAAGGCGAGTGCTTCCATGGAGTCGCCATCGACGCCACGTTCATCGGTTGTCAAAACCTTCCAAGTAGGCAATGCAGCTTGCATTGCGCTCATAAGAGCAATGTTTTGCGCCCCGCCACCACAGACAAGCAGTTCACCTGCCGTGTACTTGGCGACATCATTTGCTATGGATTGTGCGGTAAGTGCAAGCAGGGTCGCTTGCACGTCCTCCTCGTTGAGATCTTCTCCGAACATGTCGAGTTGCTGACGAAGCCAGCCTGCGTGGAAGAGCTCGCGTCCCGTACTCTTTGGTGCAACGCGTGCGAAATAAGGCTCAGACAGCATTTGATTTAATAGCTGGGTATTTACCGTACCTGAAGCTGCCCATAAACCGTCTTTGTCATAACCTTGCCCTTTATGCTGTTTGATCCAGCTATCCATCAACATGTTGCCTGGACCCGTGTCATAGCCAATCACTGGCTTGTTTGGCTCTAAGACAGAAATGTTGGCAATACCGCCAATGTTGAGGATCACGCGGCAAAGGTGTGGGTCGGAAAATAGCCCTTTGTGGAATGCGGGCACCAATGGCGCGCCTTGTCCGCCCAATGCCATGTCTTTACGGCGAAAATCTGCAACGGTTGTGATACCCGTTTGCGCGGCGATGATGTTTGCATCACCTAGCTGCATAGTGAAGCGCATGTCACCATCTGGCTTATGGAAAACGGTTTGACCGTGGCAGCCAATCGCGGTGACAGATGCTGGCGGCAATTGATGCTCATCCAAGAAGCGATTGACCGCATTGGCGTAAGTAACGCCAAGGAAATGGTCAATCGTGCCAACCTCTTCCAATGTCACTGGTGCGCCTTGGCTAAGGGAAATCAGCTTTTCTACGAGCTCGGCAGGAAAGGGATACATTGACTGGTGCAGAACACGAATGTCGTCGCCAGAAAATTCAGCCGCGACCATATCAATACCATCCAAGCTGGTACCGCTCATAATGCCTATGTAAATGCTCACAATTTCACCTCAAAATTGGCGTCTTTATGCGGGTAAGTTTCTCATAGGATTAGCATTTCCAATATCAATTTATACTGCACTCTTTCTAGAGTGTGCGACTCAACGTAATATGTCGCGTAGATTTAAGAAATGACAGGAGAGCACCATGGGCCCACTGTGGCTTGACCTTACCGGTTGTGAGCTGGACGCTGAAGAACGAGAACTACTTGAACACCCTTTGATTGGTGGCGTCATCCACTTTGCTCGTAACTATCACGACAGTGAACAGCTTGCTGCATTGAACAAAGCGATAAGAAAAGCAGCAAAACGCCCGATCCTGATTGGTGTTGACCAAGAAGGTGGCCGCGTTCAGCGTTTTAGAGAGCAATTCAGCATTATTCCGCCAGCCCAATCGTTCGCAATGATGGACAACGGTGAGCAGTTTGCCCGTGAGTCAGGCTGGCTGATGGCAGCTGAGTTGATTGCGCATGACTTTGATTTGAGCTTTGCTCCTGTTCTGGATCGCGGATTCGATTGTAAGGCGATTGGCAGCCGCGCATTTGGCGACGACAACGACACTGTGCTGCGTTATTCGACCGCGTATATGCAGGGCATGAAAGACGTTGGTATGGCAACGACCGGCAAACACTTCCCTGGGCACGGTGCGGTGCTGGCGGACTCGCATTTTGAAAGCCCTATCGATGATAGAACAAGTCTGTTTGAGCAAGACATGGCGATATTCAAAGCGCAGATTGATGCAGGCATACTCGATGCGATGATGCCTGCACATGTTATCTATCCGCACTTCGACGACCTGCCAGCCAGTGGTTCGCCATATTGGCTGAAAGACATTTTGCGAAACAAGCTTGGCTTTAAAGGCATTGTGTTCTCGGATGACCTCTCCATGGAAGGCGCGACTGTTATGGGAGGGCCTGCTGAGCGTTGTCGTCAAGCGTTGGCAGCGGGCTGTGACATGCTTTTGCTGTGTAATAACCGTCAATCGACAATTGAAGCGATTGATGGCCTTTCTATTACAGAAGTGCCACAAGCCGCATCGTTGGCAAAACGTCAGTCTTTCAGCGTGAAAGAGCTTAAAGCGACCGAAAAATGGAAAGAAATCAGCAAGCGAATTGAAGCCTACAATGCTGAATGGCAAGAACGTCAGGCGTAGTAGGCGTTTTTGAATGATGAAAGGAAAGGCAAGGTGAATACCTTGCCTTTTTTAATTGCAGGTTTCGTCGCGGCAACATTCGTCGCGTAGAAACGCGAGTACGCCTTCTAACTGGTCATATTCTGGGGTGCAATAAAGCACGCGACCTTCACGACGCTGGGTGATAAGACCCGCAGACATCAGACTGGATAGATGGTGTGACAGTGTCGAGCCCGGAATCCCCAGTTCTTCTTGTACAACACCTACAGCAATGCCGTTGTGTCCGGCCTTAACGAGACGTTTGAATATCGTTAGGCGAGTAGGATGCCCAAGTTCCTTCAGTGCCTTAGCGACGGATTCTATGTTCATGGTGTGTTCTCTTAATACATCTGATTTCGATATTACCAGAATTAACCAATTACGCACGCTCAACGCAAAGTTTCTTGCTGAGTCGAGGGGGGCAGCGCGCATGGGTGTTGGGGAGAAACGCAAAACGCTCGCTATACACATTAGGTCTTTGCCTTGGGCAAGGGTGTATCGACGAGCGTTTGGATTAGTCAGCGAATGCTGTGAGTTCGATTTTAATGCTTTGCGGTATTAATCGAATGGGTAGTCCTCGTGGGTAGGACGACCAGAACGCGGCTTACGACGCTTTCTGTCTCGTTGAGGTCTATCGCTATATTCATCATTGAATTTAGAGTGAAATTTCTCTTTTTTGTTTGTGTCGTTTTTCAGCCACTGATCCCACTTGGCCATCGTATTTACCCTGTTCGTTTAACTGTTGTGTAAAGAAAACTATTAGGTGTTTCAATGCGACTATATTTCATTAATGCATTACCCGCAGAAATATAGCTCACGCTCCATGTCAATTTCATGAACTTTTATTGGCATCAGTGTGATACCGCAGTCGGCTCAAGCATAAGCTCAGCGCGATGATTAAATAAAACGAAAAAATTCGTCCTTTGTGATTAGAAAAATAGATGAAGAATGAAAAAACATAGACAGTTCCATTTTGGCTTCACTTTCGCTACAGAAATGTTGCTGTGGTGTAAGCGGGTAGCGGCTTGCAGCCGAAAAACTGCGATCAGTACCGCGGTTGAAAAATGAATGATGACCGTTTTCACATTGTTACAATGATTTACGCATTACGTACTCGACCTCTCCGTATTTATTGACTATTTTGGCTTATAAATGAGATAGGAAATAGGTGTTCAAAAGCTCGACAGAACTTAAAAACGTCGCTATAAAGCGCGTGAAGCATTAATTTTCTTTATCGTCAGATTAACAATATTTTGCTTTACACCTTAATGGTTTAATGAAAAATATTGCGCAAATTTGTTAAGGAGCTAAATAATGTTTAGTGGTCAAAAGTTTTTTGATGACAAGCATTTTCCAAAAGGTTTCGCTCGTTCCGGCTATTTCACCATCAAGGAAGCGCAACTTTTGGAAACCAGTGGCCGTACTATGAAAGCCTTGTTTGAAGGTACGATGGTTCCACAAGATGAAGAACAGCAGAAGTTTGTTGATGAAGTGAACGGTCGCCGTGCTGCTGAATCACAATACGCTCTATGTTGGTTGAAGTATTTGAAAGAGATCAACCACAAGCACGTTGTATACAACCTGTGCTCGACATCTCGTAACGGTGCTGCTGAAGATTACTCAGAAGCTGAAGCTGACGAATAATCGGCTGAAAATGCGGAAAAAAAGCGAACAAATTGTTCGCTTTTTTTATTTCTGCTCTAAGCAAAAACGCCTATTTAGCTCAATAAATCAGCCAGTGAATAGGGCTTGCGAGCCAGTCCCAACGCTTGTGCCGGAGTAATGCCATTGCTGTCTTGATGACACAGGTTGTTCCAAGCGCGATAGATATCCAAAAGCGGTAGCAAACCACCTGGACGCAGACGACGCCTTGGCTCATCGATAACGCTTTTAAAGCATTGATGGAATCGAGATTGGTATCTTTCCAGTTGTTCGGTAGACGCACACTCCAGCCAATGTCGCTCGTTATCCGTTTCTCGCCCTAAGTGGCAAATCGCTTTATTGCCTTCTCCACTTTTCGTAAATGCCCATCTGTCTCTCCACCAACTTAACAGCATGATATCAACAGGGGCACTCTCATCTGGTTTGTGCCAATAGGCATTCTGTACCACATACACAGGGTGGCAGGATTTTCCAAGCATTCTGTCTTTGAACACAGAGACCACCGCAGAGCGAAGAAGCGGCTCCTGAGGTAGATACAGCGTGACGGTTTCCCAGTGAGCGGTTGCTTCGACAAGACGCATAAAATGGGCGTAGGTGGTGTATTGAGGGCGCACTAAACTGCCGACTGCAGGGTAGTTCACATCAATCGCTTTGGTAAACGGATCTTCAACGTTCTGGCGAGACAAGACGTCGCTGTATTTTGCATTGACCTTATCGAGTAACACCTGTGGTGTCGGAGCCGGCACTTCACTCGGAGCAACAAAATCATCAGGCATTAAACGGCTATGTTTCTGTGTGGCTGAGAATGTAACTGGCTTATCTTCATCGGCCGAGTAATTCAAGCTTTGCTGTAAGACATAGCCAAAGTTTGCATCGCCCGTTGCCAGCCAGTTGACCCCGTTTTTACTGTTGGGTTGTAAAGGCGCAATGGTTGCAGCTAAAGGTGTTGAATCGCAAAGCTGAACAAATCGCGCATCAACCGCCGCCAGTTTGTTGCGACAACGGAGCGCAATTTGCGCGAGGTGGTCGTAAAAGGTTTTGGGATTGATGGCGAGCTTGCGGCAGATTTCGCGTACGGCGTGCCCGGTAAAAACCAGACCAAGCAAGCGCTGTTGGATCTCTAGCTTAGGATTGGCATTCGACCATTTATCAACAAAGGTCGATTGGCATTCTTTACAGCGGTAACGCTGTTTTTCACCACTATAACCAAATGCGTGGTAGAGCTCGCGATGGGTCAACACGGGTTTGCCAAACGAAGAACAATCGTGATTTGAACACGCAGCAAGGTTTGCCGAGTCCTGCTGCTTGGTTCGAAAAACCTCTTCGAGCAACGCTCGGTTATCAAGGAGAGGAGGAAAGGCACCGCACTCACGGCAAACTAAGCCGGGACGAGACGGATCGGTTTCTTGAAGCAAGTAGTACTTCTTGTCACTCAACCCAAAGTTTCGACACGCCAATGTTTTACAATGATTCATTGAAGCTAAGCCAATCGTGCCACCAAAATCGATAGGTTGGAGAAGTAACTCCGTGCTGTCGATTTGGGTAGGTTGATGTGGTGTCAGCTTGCAACCGTTGAGTTTTAATCCATCTGCTGTCGACGTTAATTTACCTGGCGACACCAGTCCTCCTCGAAATTTATAATGCAAATGACTGTCAGGATGTTTTTGATAAACACCATACGGGCGTTCATCGAGAGCGTGGTGCTCTCTACTGACGGAAAGGGTATTCCCACTCCGTGAACGCTTCATTCCTTTTAGTACGCTCAGTGTTTAATGTTGGATTAAATCAATGAGTTTTAACGCTTTTTACTGTTCGTCGTTAAGAGAAAAAGCGCGCGACGATGGCGTGGTAAGCTTGACCGCCTAAGTAAATCCCCACTATTCCCATAATACCTGTGATAACGGGCGGTGCTGGCAGTGGCAGTTTGATAGCACTGAATAGAAAACCCACCAGTGCGCCAGCAAATAGGGCAAGGATAACGTCGCTCATTGTGTTTACTCTCTTCTACGTATCGCCCTTTAAAATCATCCTGTTGCGTAAAGGGCCAGTGATATTGTCTCTCTCTGTGATGCCTTTGTTTTTTTATTTAGGCATTCTGTTCATTTTTGTTAGTGCGATTAGTCTAAGTAAACTGCAAATGCGTGCGAGGGATCTCGGTCACAATGATGGGATCGTTTTTTGGATTATACGTGATAGTAACTAAAAGTGTTGAAAGTGAGGTTATAGCGTATTCATTTGTTTGCATAATTTTGGCGTGAGCACAAAAAAAGCACCACTGAAAAGGGTGCTTTTTGTTGAGGATTGCGAAGGCAACTATTTGATAACTTTGATATCGACCTTCTTACCCAGCGACATCGCCAGATTGTTGTCGTAGTACGCCGCTTCATTGATGAAATGCGGGTAGGCTTCGTAGTCACCGTCCCAGCAGATCTCTTGTCCATCAAACAGGGTGTAGATAGGGTCACCGTTTCGCAGCGGTGTAAAGTCTGCATCTTGAACGTTTTTGTGCACCATGCCGATGCGCTCACCCTTCTCGTCTTCAGGTAGTTTCAGCGTTTCTGTATAGCGGTATGCGGAAATCGTGTCTGGCAGCTCAGGTACGTTGTTATTGTTGTACAGCTCGACGAAATCGAGGATGTGAAGCGTCATTTCTTCCATCCAATCCAACACATCTTGGCGGATCACTGACTGAGGCTGAGGACCTACTTCGATGATGATACCTTGCTCTGCAATCGAGCACAGGAAGTAGTGCTCTTCTACCGAGCAGTGATCCTCAAAGAGGATAACCGCATCATCCATGCGCTCTGCGACATAGGCAGCAAGCTGTGTGTTGAAAGCATCAGATTTCAGCAAAATCAGCGTTGGGCCCATGTTGCTGGTGGTGTTGTGAAGATCGATGATGAGATCGGTACGCGCGTTACCCTTCGGGCCAAGTTGCAAATTGATCGCTTTGGCGCGGCTTTGCTCGTAATTTCCAAGCTCAGGGTTGGCAAGATCGTGAAGAAGAAACTGACGGTTCAGGTCGCAGTCTAAATAGCGCTTGTTGTCACGATGCGCGTTTGGGTTGCCAAAAAGGGTTTCTGTTTCGAAAGTAGGGCGGCTGATGGTCGCAGGCGTCGCTTGCCATTTTTTCAAAAGATAAACGCCACTAAATTCATTTCCGTGGGTGCCGCCAACAATGGCTACCCGATTAAAAGTCTTCATCCTTGTCCTCTCCTGATAGACGAACAGTCAATATATCAGGGAGGTAGGCATTCCCCAAGTGCTTAAAACATCATGAGGAATGCATAAGTTTTATCTATCGAACCAACGCTCTCCATAGGCGGATGAATAGTCAGGCTCGACGTCCGTTTTCAAGTCACTTTCTGCAATCAAAGGCCCGACAACTGTGCGGTAGGGCAATATGCCAGCCCAGACATCAAGCTTCATGTCAGCGAGGTCATCATTCACCCCGTGACGACCGATTTTTACGGAGGCTTCTTGTATTGGCATAACCAGCAATTCTGTCGCGGTTAGTTCTTTCTCATTGCCCGGTCTGGCTTCTTGGCTTCTGCCCGGTGCGATTTGCTCGAGAAACGCGTCCAATGCGACTGCCTTTTGCTGGTTGTCTTCAACGCGTTCGAATTGTCCAAACACCATTGCACAACGGTAATGAGCACTGTGGTGGAATGCCGATCTCGCTAGCACCCAGCCATCAAAAAGAGTGAAAGTCAGGCAGCAATCTTCACCTTTCTTCAAGTGCTTCATCAAAGGCTGTTCTTTGCGCCGTGAATATAGAGGTTATCGTCGATGCGCCATACCAACATTGGAATGACAGTTGGACCACGATGATCGTGAATGGCGACATGCGCCAGTTTTGATTCATCGATGATCACGTAGAGCGCTTCTTGATCTTTAACGCCTTTGTGCGCGGCTTTATTAAGCGTTGTTCGTGCCGTTGAACTGAGTGACATTGTTTGCTTCCCCTCATTGTCTGATTCCTTAACTTGAAATTTAAGACAAAGGTGGCACCTTATATAGAACCAATTTTTACAAGCTAATGGATCCAATATGCAGCCCATCGACATCGGAGACCTCGTGCTGGATGAAAGTGTCGGCTCAAAGCAGCAGTCGCTCTATCTCGCCATCCAATCAAAAATTCTTCGTGGCGAATGGAAAAACCAGGCGAGGTTACCAGCAACCCGTGTGTTGGCAGCGGAGATGGGGCTGAGTCGCAACACGGTAACGGCCGTTTATGAGCAGCTAAAGGCGGAAGGCTACATTGATAGCAAACCGGGCGCGGGCTATTTTGTGTTGCTGCACCCCGACTATTATTTGAATACACAAGCTGCGGCACTCGATTCGGCTGATTTAGACAAATCCGGTGAAACGGTGTTCAGTTCGAGTACGAGGAATAGACCGTTTTCGCCAGGTGTGCCCGACCTTGCCCACTTTCCTTATAAAAAATGGGCAAGACTGGTTCAAATCCAAATGCAGCGCGCAGTGTTAGCGGGGCAAAATGATATTCAGGGTAGTTTTGCGCTTCGCCAGGCGTTGAGTGAGTATCTCCTGACAAGCCGCTCAGTGGTCGCACCGGCGCATCGCATCATTATTACAACAGGCGCACAACAAGCCTTGTTTATCGCACTCAATGCCATTGTGAGACGTGGTGACAAAGTGCTGATGGAAAATCCGGGTTATACCCAAATGCGCAAGGTGCTGCAGCAATCAGGTGCGAACGTTTCTTACTTTTCTCTCGCAAGCCAATTCAACGATGATTTATCGATGTTGGATAACTTCAACGGAAAAGCTCTATATCTCACGCCCAGCAATCAATACCCGATGGGGCATAGTATCGATACACAAGCGAGAATGCGTTGCATTGAGTGGGCAGTGAAAACCGGCGGTTGGATCATTGAGGATGACTACGACAGTGAATTTCAGTTCGCCAATCGTCCTTACCCGTCTTTACAAGGGTTGGCGACTCAACTGCAGGGTGAAAGGGCAAATGTTATCTACATTGGCACCTTTGGAAAGGCGTTTGTACCGGGTATTCGTGTTGGCTACATGGCGGTGCCAGACGGTCTTGTGGACGCCTGTTTATCACTGAAAGACGCGACCACCGGGTGCTCCCCCGTTCACATTGAGGAAGCCTTGGCCGAGTTCATTAAGCCGGGTGATTATCTTCGTCACATTAAGAAGATGCGCCACCTTTACCAGCAAAAGCACACCAAATTTGTGGCATGTTTATCTTCCGTGTATGGCGGGAATATCGATGTTGTAAGCCAACCCGCGGGGCTACATGTGACGTTTAGATGGCAAGGTGGTCCAGATGCGTATTGGGTCAAAAATGCACTGGCGGACAAGGGATTTACCCTCCGTACCTTGGATTACTATTGCGATGAGGAATCCCTGCACCAGATGCCAGAATGGATACATCGTTGTCTGGTGGCAGGGATAGGCAATAGCTCGCTGAATGACATTGAAGAAGGGCTACTCGCACTGAGCGATGTTTTTAAAGCGTTTGGCTAAGACACCCTAAGAACATGGGGATGAGCTGCGTTGGCATGCTCATGGTAGATATCGCCAAGGTAAGTGAGAAGCTCGTTTTCTGTCATCTCATTGGGAATAACAACATCATAAACACGCACTCGCATCGCTGTTGGCGACTCTTTGAAGAGTTGCCACTCATCCCCAATGCGTCGCACACTCATCAACTGGCCGAACACATTGAAAACCACCTCAATCCACCAGCTCAATGTTGAGGCTCTCTAGCAAAGCCAGTGCTTCATAGCGTGAGAAGGTTGCACCTTTGAGGTTGTTTTCTAACACATTGATTGAGAAATTGTGTGAATCGGTAAAATCGGTTTCAGACAAGTTTGTTCGCATAAACAAGCTATTGGAAAAATCACAATTAGTGAGGGTGGAACTAGCAAAATCCCCATCACGAAAGTCGACATCATGAAGCTTACAATCTGTGCAGTTAAGCTCATTTAAGGTCAACCCAAAGAAGCTGGAATCTGTGAGGATGCAGTTTTTGAATCTCATCTCGGCATCTTTTCGATAGGCTGGCCAATCTGCCATTGTCCAATCAATTCCCACAAGTTTAGATTCCTCAAAATCCAGCTCAGTGAGCCTTGAGAAAGGAAACTTTGCCATGCTGAGGTTACAGCGTCGGAAAGTGCAATTGATGAACTTGCAGTCACGAAAAACCGTGCCTGTAAATTGGCAATCTCGAAACTCACACTCTTCAAATTCAATACCCGTGAAATTGGCTTCTTGAAGGGTTAGCTTTGAAAACACTTCATCGTAATACTGCTCGCCATTTTCAATGCTTACCACGGTAACTCCTGTGTGTGTTAGTGCCTGAATATAGAGTGAGAGTACAGTGTATTTGGGCGGAGAGAAAGCGCGATTTTCGAGGCTAAGAGAATCCATTTAACGAGGGAATATTTGACATCCTTGACTATGATTAAAGGCAGAAACCTTTGTGAGCCAAGGTCGTAGATGTATGACAAATAGAACAATCTACTTTTACGAGCCAGACGATGCGTACGGCTTTCTGTCTAACTTCTTTATTGCGCCTTTAACGATTGATGACCGTGTTTGGTTAACCTCCGAGCACTATTATCAAGCGCAAAAATTCCCGTCTTTTTCTCTTCAAGAGCGTATTCGACATGCGCGCTCACCGGACGAAGCGTTTCAGTTAAGCCGACAATTTGCTGACGAGGTCGACAGCAAGTGGATGGACGTTCGCTGCGAGGTGATGCGCCATGTGGTCGAGCAAAAGTTCACGCAACATCCTGCGTTAAGGACGTCGTTACTCGCCACCAATGATGCATTGCTGGTGGAGCATTCCAGTGTTGATGCGTTTTGGGGCGATGGGGCAAAGGGTGATGGCCTCAACCAACTCGGTCTGATTCTAATGGATGTCAGGTTGATGCTGGCTAACAATGCGAGACATGTATCCTGAGTCATCCTCTGCGCTGATTTTGGGACAGAGTGTTCTCCGAGATAAGCGCGTTTTCATGCATTTTGATTGAGAGAAAGTGCCTACAAAGTAAGAATTAACAACATTTCCTCCTTTTGCTGCAACCCTGCGCGCAGTGCCCCTGCTATTTTAATGACGAGCGGGGAAGTCGGCGCAACCGCTCTTAAATATCCCGCCAATAAAAATTAATAACTCAAAGCAGCCGTCACCAAGATGTGATGTTGTCTGTCAGGGAACGTGAGTTTGGCTTTATCCATTGCTTACACCGATGAGGATGTGCCCAAGTACAAGAACTGAATGCGTCGTCAGTTTTCTTCCACGAAGTTCTTATTGTGTGGTTAAGCGGAAAGACACTTTGGTATCAGAAGGATTGCATACCAAAGAAACATTACACCTGTGACTCAAAAATCTTGGTGTGAGTAAAGGAGAACGAAACACTCGCGGAGTGCGATTGTTCTTCTCATTTTTACGCCAAGATTTGACGCCAAAACGGCAACGAACATGACGAGATTCATGTTGCTTCCTGTTGCGATACTCAACGCGCAACTGGCCTGAGGCGGTTTTATGTCAGGTGATTTACCATGATAAGGGGGAGAAATGTTTGAAACACCAAGGAGCAATGTCTCTTCAGCTCAGGGATCGCTGCTGATCATTGATGATGATCCCGAATCCCAGAAACGCTTGAGCCTAGCGTTAGAAAGTGAAGCGTCCATCGTTACCGCACAATTTTCCAATATATCCCAAGCTCTACACCAGTTACTGACCTCTATTGTCGTGTTAGGTAAGAGCGACGTTGCCGCCATCAGTTTATTAAAAGAACTCAGAACCATCGCGCCAAAAACGAAAGTCTTAGTCATTGTGGACAATGACACTGATGGTGACGCAGTATTGGCCATGGAATCCGGCGCGTTTGATGTTATTGACCGACCCTACAGTGATGAGTTCTTGCGGCTGATGGTTCGTCGCGCACAGCACGTATCCAAATTAGAAAATGAAGTGGAGCGCTTAAAGAAATTTGAGCGACGAGAAGAGTCGATCGTCGGTGGCAGTTCGCAAATGGTTCAACTGATGCGAATGGTTGAGCGAATCGCAGCTTCGGGTGTGGATACCTTGGTGGCGGGAGAAAGCGGCACAGGTAAAGCCTTGCTAGCACGAGCGATACACGACAGAAGTGCCCGCAGTGATGGACCGTTTGTAACGGTAAATTGTGCTTCCGTACCAGAAAATCGTCTCGGCGCAGAGCTTTTTGGTCAAGAAATCATAGGTGAAGAGGCGCACCGTGTGCTGCGAGGGAAGATTGAAGCGGCAAACGGCGGCACCCTGTTTTTGGATGATATTGGCGACATGCCGCTTGGGCTTCAAGCCAGTGTGTTGAAGTGTCTCAAAGAGCGCAGTGTCACTCGACAGGGCGGCGAGCAGAGCATTCCGGTAGATGTCAGAGTGGTCAGTGCGAGTTATCACGACTTGGGACAAAGAGTGAATGAACGCCGGTTTCGGGAAGATTTGCTTCAGCTTATCAGTGACGTCATGGTGACGATTCCGCCCCTTCGTGAGCGAGGTGATGATGTTCTTCTGTTGTCCAAGACGTTCCTGCTTCAATTCAATCAAACCATGCATCGCAATATCTCCGGTTTTTCCGATGATGCGATAGAAGCGTTGATCGGTCACAGTTGGCCGGGGAACGTACGAGAACTTCAAAACAAAATTAAGTCCGCATTGATCATGGCTGATGGCAACAAGATCACTGCGGCGGATCTTTCCTTGACCAAAGATCACAAAAAAGACAGTGGGTTACCGTTGAATCTCCGCCAAGTCAGAGAGGAGGCAGAGCGCCACGCAGTGACGCGTGCATTGGCGAGAGCGCAGGGAAACATGTCGCAAACGGCGACATTATTGGGCGTGTCTCGCCCGACGCTATACACGCTCATAGAGAAATATTCATTACAACGATGATGTCATCACCTCATCAGCGTCTTGAGGCTGCGACTCGAGGTTAAGTATCCCCAAATTGAACATGGGTAAGTGACAGGAGCGTATAAAGTTATAAAAGGCGATATGAATTCGCTGAATTTTTTTGTCAGACAGCCAGGTTATTTGAGCCATGTTAGGTGATACACGAGTTCAGCACGATCGAGTGGAGCAGTAGGATGAGAATGTGTGAACTGATTGATAACAATTTGGTGCTGAAAGCGGATGTCGATGTGTGTCTGGCAGAAGACTTTTCTTTGGATGTGTGTTGCTATGAGAAAGGCGACCAGCTTGTTGTGTTCAGCCCTGTCACGGGTGATGTGATGGTGTGTGATAGCGCGACCAGCGTGTTCCTCTCTTTGATTGAGAAAAACCTTCCTTTAGGTGCGGCGTTGTCAGCCTGTCAGTGTGCGACCCTGAGTACGCCCGTCGTTTGATCCACGAATTAGAGCGTATGCAGATCATCCAGCTTGCAGGGGTGCGTTGGCATTAGGTGCCCGCTTGTCGATGCTGGTTTTGCTTTTCGATTCGTTGAAGTTGCTTTTGTAACGTTGCCCCGTTGAAGGGTTTAACCACAAAGCCATTCACACGATAGTCAATCAACTCTTGGATTTGGTTTTTATCTTGCTCGCATGACACGATGAGCACAGGAAGATGACCAATTCTCTTGTCCCTTCGTATTTCCTTGAGTAACTCTTTGCCGTCCATTTTTGGCATGTTGAGATCAGTGATCAACAAATCGTAGGGATTTTTCTTCAGCATTTGAAAAGCCTGCCAGCCATTTGTTGCCTCTTCTAAATCGAGGTAGCCGATGCTTCTGAGCAAGTTCAACATGACGTGCCGCATTGATGTCATATCATCAACGACCAGTATTTTCATGGTATCGAACGCTTCTAAATTGAGTCACATGACTAAAATATAGTCCATCAATAGCCCGTTATTTAGACAGACTCTCCAAATTCTACTGAAATGCTGGATTTATCCGCGTTCTGTGAGTGTTGTAGGTAAGTGGACGCTCACTCTCGCCGAGAGGTTGGTGAGGCCGCATAGCGTCTCGGGGCACTTTCATCTAGTGACGTGTGCTCTGCGTGTCGTGCCATTTCATACAGTGACAGCAAGCGGGTTTCATACTCACGCGCACAGTGTTTTTCTTGCACATAGAGCCTCGACTCGCGGCCTAAACGAAGGCGTTTCGTCATGTCAGTAAACACATCCAACAATTGGTGTTGAACGCGACAATGTCCTTTCTTATCTGTCCATTTGAGCGGGTGTTCATTTCTGCGGGCAATGGCTTTGGGGCGCACCGAAATCACGGGTGTTGCCATCGCCATAGCTCCAGTAAGAGGGCAGAACGTGTGTCTATTTCTGTAGGGATGGCCAATGCATCAATCACATTGAAAAAGGGATAGTAGTCAGAGATTTCACCTGCAAAGCGAACGTTGTTTTCAATGATATTTCTGGCTTGAATTTCGTTTCTCAACAGGGGCAAGAAGCGCGCGTTTCCTGCAATGAGCAGCACGCTATTGTGCTTAAATTCCGGCGACAGTTTACAAGCAACCGCAAACTCGTCGATCAGGTGTATCACATCTTCAATGGCGTGATGAGTAATGTCCGTGCCAACGACGAACTTATTGGTTGGTATGGCAACTGTCCCAATAAAGGAATTCGTCCTCTCTGCATCAACCTGTTGTAACGCGGGACGGAAACGTCTTGCATTGATAGCAGGCCGAATGAGACGGCATTGTTCAGGGGCGATCTTCACCCTCTTTTTTAGCCAGACATACGTATCGCTTGATGATGAGATGAAAACGTCGGTGGAGTGCGACAGAGCTGACAAATAAAGACGTGAGAGCCAGCTTGCGTCCTTTTCAGTTTGCGCAGGTGCTAATTGATGAAGCTTTACCGAAATAGATGCTCGGTGAGCAAGCCATTGCATGGCAAGTGGCACTTCACCATAGGTATGGCAGATGTCTGGCTTAAGGATGCTGAGGATTTTCTTGCACTCGCGAAAAGAACGCCAGCATAACGGCTTGGTATTTTTAAGCTCAATACAGCTAACACCATTGGGAAGTGTGAGTCTCTGTCCTTGATGTTTACTCAGAACCACGAGCGTGTGTTCATAGTCTTTGGACATAGAGCAAGACAGGTTGCTCAATAACTGGCGATTTAGCACATCATCCGTGTATGTACTCACGATATGGCAGATGTGCGTGGATGAAACTGCCGACATGAATTTCCACTCCAAACGCTTGACTATCCAGATACTTCGGCCAACAACACCTTGGTACGACGACATGTTCGCACAATTGCGTAAGTGGCAAATTCCGAAAAAAGAGACAAACAGGAGAGACGGGGTTCAGCAGGGATGTTTAAGGAAAGAGAGATAACGTAAGCCCCTAAAACTAGGGGCTATTCGAGGGCTATGATACTAGCTGCTTAGTTCTGAGACTTGGTGACGTTTTAACTCAGCACGGTTGCGTCCGGCGCGTTTTGCTTTGTACAAACACTGATCGGCCATCTCAAGCAGTTGGTTTGAATTGGTATTCTCGTCTGGGTAGCAAATGATGCCCCCGATACTGATGGTGATAATACCGCTACTACTGCTGCCTTGATGTGGGATACACAGATCGCGAACGTTTTGACAAAGCTGCCACGCGATTCGTTCCGCTTGTGCCTGATCGTTTCCGCGGATCAGTAAGGCAAATTCTTCGCCACCAAAACGTGCCAGTGGCGCATTCCATTCTTTAGCAACCAGCCCCATCGCACGAGATACGTAAAGCAGGGCTTTATCGCCTTGCAGGTGTCCGTAGATGTCATTGTAGGCTTTGAAATGGTCGATATCGATCATCATCACCGTCAAGGATGAATGCTCGTCGACAGCGTCATACAGTGAAGCACTCAAAAGGCGACTGAATGGACGGCGGTTTAGCAGACGCGTTAGCTCGTCGGTTTCCGCTTCGACACGCAGGCGTTCATTGGCGAGGATCAGCTCTTCTTGCAGTTCAGTCATTGCTTGATGATCGCGCTCACGAATGGTGAGTTCACTCAACATGGTCGCGAAACGTTTGAACAGCAGTTTCTTACTGTCGTTCCACACTAACGGCTTGTCTGAGTTTGCCGCAGCAATAACCCCAAAGCTCTTGCGTCCGTCAGTCAGAGGGAAAATAGCTAAGCTGCTTATCCCTGCGTTTTCCAAAAGCTCTTTTTCCGTTTGCGCGTGGGTATCAAGAAGGTGAGTGTCCACTATCGCGACGTCTTGTGAGCTCAATAGCCAACGTTTCATCTTGTACATGTCGTTGAGCTCGACCACAGGGAGCGGAATTTGCTGTGGGTAGCTGGCGCGGTATCTCACGGTATCGTTATCAAAGGACAACCAATAGAGCTGTTCTGAGTTCAGCAACAGGCTCATTTGGTGCAGCGCAAGACGAACATCATGTTCAACATCGGCTTTATGCCACTGCAACAAGCGAAGTGATAAATCTGCCAGTAATTTGTTTGACTGACTTTGCCATTCAATTTCGCTGGTTCTTGCATTCACTTCGTCAACGAGCAAAGACTTGTGTTGCTTGAGGGTGCGTTCTTTGAGCTTCTTTTCGATGACGTCTGCGCGGATACGCGCATGCAATTTTTGAATAGAGCGGGCGACCTGCCCAATCTCATCTTCACTGTCGGTCAAAGCCTGAGGAATAGTCAGACGGCTGACACGGGAAAGATTGATGCTGTCCACGCTATCGACAAGTGCTCGGATACGGCTGGTGAAGGTTTTTTTCAGGACAAGCAATAAAAGAAAGGCAACAGCCAATGCTTCAAACAGGTAAATAATGCCAGCGGGAGCGGCATTCTTCATGGCGACAACCTTAATGGCACCAAGGTCGAGGTATATATCTAAATCACCAATTTCCTGCCCGTCAGTCACCAAATCGTATTTCAAATGGTGATTAACTTCTGATTCCTTGGTGAGGTTATCCGCCCAAAACTCTTGTCCATCACGGCTGGTGAGGTGGACATTGCTGACAAAAGGGGTGTTAGCGAGGTCTTGCAGCTGTTGAACGAGAAGATCGGTATCGTCTTTTTTCAACGAATAGGTAATAACAGATACGGCACTGGCTGTGCGTTTCTCTAATGCTTGGGTCGTCCACTCTACGGTTTGAGTGTAGTTCCGGCCTAGTTGCACGCTCACTGATACCACAGCAAACAGCAAGCTTACTCCAAGAACCAGTACGGAAAGCCGAGTTTGTATACTCTTGTGCGACTTGAGTAATTTTTTCAACATGTCTGGTTCGTCACTTCAATAGGATATAAACAACGTGATAAGGACTACTTACGAAACCGCTAAGTCGTCACCGATGAATATCCTATTCAATAAAACGCCTTACTAGAGTGCTTCTTCAATGAGCCTTTGTTTTACTTATTCCCAAAGCCCGATTTGTGCTTTCGTGGAATCAAAGGTCTATCTATTTCAAAGGGTGTTATTACTGCGCCGGGCAAGAATTTTATTTCTTATTCATCCCATCGATAGCATATAGCCACATGTTACTTTAAAAAGGCCAAAAAACATTTGGAAATTGCACCAAATTGGCAAAGGAAAGTGCTGATTGCACGTATTTTCGCCAAGAATGGCAGTGCGGAGCGAGATTTAAGGCTATTGCGAATCTTGAGTAAGGCAGATTCGATGGCTGCCTTGTGCGGTTTTTTCGCCCATATCCAAACAGGAATTCAGGTTTGTGAATTTCTCATATTCTATTCCGAGCACAAAAGCACCAATCACTAAAACAACAACGATTATCCATCGGAAAACTTTGAGTTTCATGTAAACTGCTTGCCCTCTCGGTGACTGAGACGAGTACAGAGGCGAAATTTATCGCGACGTTGAATAAGTATAAGCCGAGAAAGGCGATTTACCTTGATTCTTGTTGTTTCATGTTGCCGCTGACAAAGGGATGATAAGAAATTTGCTCATGCCGATTTTTCACCGTCATTCTCACTGGAGGGTTAGACCCAAATCTCATAAATATAAAGAAACGAATGCAATAAAAACAATCAGTTATTTGCGGTCGTTTTTATGGCGGATATGAAAACAGCTTCTATACTCAGATCTCGTGTGCATCGGTTTTCGTAAGAGAAAAGAGATACGACATTGAAAATAAACAAACGAATCCGCAAGTTTTTTCCTTTGGACTTCTATGGAGAAGATCGGGGTTGGCGGTTTGTAATTAGAGCTCACAACACGAGTGAGGTGTTGGATGCATTGATGTGGCGCTCTTTCCTGTCTGTGCGTCGACAGGATTTCAATTTGCTTCACCTTGCTGTTGAGACGTTCTCTTATGAGAATGACTACTCGGAAGGACGGATCGCGGAAGTCTCGGGTTCTCACGGCGCGATGATGCGAGTGAAAATGTTGGGGCCAGTGGTCAATGTGAGTGCCTTAAACCAAGCCTACCTTGAGAAACAAGCTGCGGCACAAGCGTTGTGCTCTCTTGCTTGAAGCTGAATACGTAACAAAAAGCCGAGCTTAGTGCTCGGCTTTTTCGTGTCTAAGATTCGCCTTTCTACACTTCTTTACGCCAACAGTGTTCTTCGCGTAAACCCATACAGTCGCTGCTTTTCTTGTTACATTTTAGAGACACTTTGAAGGTTGGGAAACCTCAGTATTTAAAGGCTATTGATGTAATTTCGTTTTACCTCACAAAAAACGCCATTCAAATATGTAATTAAATGTTTCCAATTGCAACAAAACAACATTTTATTAACGTGTTTAGACGTACATAACTATCAGATATATCAACAAATGCTGGTTCTTAACCTGTTGTAATACGGTATAAATGTTGAATGAATGTGGCATTAATGTTTTTGGATTATTGCGCATGGATGTGTAAAAATAGCAACGAGTTGAACAAAATGTGTTCAGTTATTCATTAACTTTAGTTGTTGGAGTATAAATGGCCTTTTTCGTGGTTGTTTTTCTTTCTGTTGTTGGTGGTATTCTCGCGGGTGATCATTTCCATTCATTTATGGTGGGCTTCTCGCTAGCAACCATCGCTGTGGGATGTTGTTACTGGTTGAGCTTCCGTCACACGAAATACCCTCAACTGGCCCTGTTGCTGCTGATCTCTGGGTTTGCAGTGAAAATGGGGATCACCATATTTGGTGTTATGTGGAGCCTTGAGCGTGAGCTGATCACGTCTCCATTTGTGTTTGCGCTGTCGTACCTATTTTTCTCTCTGGTCTCGACGTATGCTTACTTCAAGTACCGCGAGTTTTGGAACAAGCGCATTGAAGCTGTGAAAGCGCGTCTGCAAACGACATAACAGCTTGACGTCTAAACGTTAACTATCGTTTTATAAAGGTGGCTAGATAGCCACCTTTTTTGTTTTTAGAGATTGTACATGGATAGACAAACTGCTCGACTCCTTCTGCGCCCCTTCACCGAAGAAGACCGCGAGCCCTTTGCGGCACTCAATGCCGACCCTGATGTGATGAAGCATTTTCCTGCAACCTTGAGCCATGCAGAAAGTGATGATGTGCTGCTGCGTATATCACGTAAGTGGCAAGAGTACGGCATTTCTTACTGGGCAATTCGGTTAAAAAGCACCGATGAATTTATTGGTACGGTAGGGATCAACTTCACAGACTATTTAGTTCTCGGTGAATATGTCTATGAAATTGGTTGGCGTATTTCACCCAAGCATCAACGCAAAGGCTACGCCAAGGAAGCTGCTCAAGAAGCGTTACGCATCGCGTTTGAAGAAATGAATATCGGAAAAGTGGTGTCGTTTACGGTTCTCGATAATTTGCCGTCACAAGGTGTAATGCAAAGCTTGGGGATGGAAAACACGGGCGAGCAATTCGCGCATCCGTTGATAGAAGAGAGCCATCGCTGCTCCATGCATTGTTTGTATTCACTCACTCAAGACGCTTGGCTAAATAGACAGTCCACCAGCTAACGGTATCTAGAGTTTTTCTGGCGGCGAGACCGATTTTCCATCGCTCGTAAAAAAGGGTGTTGGGGCATTGTTGCCTTTAATCTTGTTGGTAAGCATTAACGCCATCACTTTCACAATAGAGCCAAAAGAGAACTTTGGGTGAGGATTGAGAGGCGGAGCACCGTTCGCGTAAGTTCCATGACGGCATGGGTTATCGGCCCCAATAAAGCGTCTTTATTTTCGCCATGAAGTATTGCTACGGGAAGGCCGGCAAAGGCCGTTTTGTAGCTGATGGTATTGGCAATGGGTGTGCGGCAACACTTCGCGTAGTAACGGTAAATACCCTTGGGCTTAAGCCGGACACACTTTAGTTGGTCTGCGCCAGTTAAGATTTTTATCTTGGCGGGCGCGACCTGAAAAACTTCCGTACCACCCCATTCATCGAGCCATTTTTCAGCGTCACCCAAATAGCGTGCATAACGTTGGCAGTCGTCGCAATAACACATCATGTGATTACCTCTCTTTGGAGAGACATCTTCCAACACACCAGTCAGGGTGCCGCATTCACAGCGTATTGTTAGCTCTGACATAAACCACCTTTATTCGTTGTGAGTATCGTGCGACTCGACATTTTGTCGGTAAGGTAAGTGTGCGATGGCGTCTTCAACGTATCCATCAATCAGCTTGTGCTCACGTTGCAGATAATCTGCAATGGCTTGATGGAATCCTTGGTGTTCGAGGTAATGTGCGGAATAGGTGATCACAGGTTCGAAACCTCGAAGGAGTTTATGTTCGCCTTGTGCGCCAGCATCAAACTTCTTAAAGCCATGCTGAATACAGTAGTCGATACCGCGGTAATAACAGAGTTCAAAGTGGAGATTATCAAACTCCTGTGAGCAGCCCCAATAGCGTCCGTAGAGTGTGTCATCAGATTTGAAGTAAAGCGCGCCCGCGATGTATTGACCATTTTTTCGGGCGAGTGCCATCACCAATGCGTCGCTCATGGTTTGGACGAGTTGATGAAACAATTCATCATTAAGATAGCCCGTGTGACCGGAGCGTTTGAGGTAAGTGTTGGTGTAAAAGCGTGCAAATAGTTGCCAATGTTCTTGAGTGATTGCGTCACCTTCGAGTATTTCCACCTCAATCTGCTGCTGTTCAATGCGCTGGCGTTCCTTACGAATGTTTTTGCGCTTTCTCGCTGTCATTTGAGCGAGGAAGTCATCAAAACAACCATAGTCTTTGTTCTGCCAGTGAAACTGCACCGCGCGACGTTCCAAGAAGCCAATTGGCTTGGTTTGAACGCACAGTGATTGCTCTGGAAAGAGAATGTGAGCACCAGAGCAGGCGGTTTGATCGACCACTGAACGCATGGCATTGGCGAGCAAGCGGTGCATTTGTTGAGCGTCCTCGCTGTCCCGACAAAGAAAACGAGGCCCTGTCGCTGGTGTGAATGGGATGGCACAAATGAGCTTGGGGTAGTATTCCAACCCTGCATCTTCATAGGCTTCGGCCCATGCCCAATCAAACACATACTCGCCATAAGGGTGCGTTTTGATGAAGCAAGGTGCGGCACCAATCAATTCGTCGCCGCGATAAACAACAAGGTATTGTGGTATCCAACCTGATTTGAGGCCGACGGCTTGTGTCTCTTCCAAGCGAGAAGAAACTCATGCCGTAGAAAGGGATAGCGAGAGTTCACCAATGCATGCCATTCATCAGCCGTAACGTCTTTAATGCTTGTAATGGTCTGACAGTGCAGTTCGTCGTCCATATTGACGTTTTCTTTGGTGTTTTCTGGCGTCATGGTGAGCAACAGAGATAAAAGGTCATAGGTATAGTCAAAGAGATCGGCGAGTGAATTTCAACCTACAGAAAACAGTGTTATTCATGAAAGCGCGAGTTGTACGTATTTGCTAGCCCTCAGGTGGTTGTAGCACTAGATGTTCATTCTGTTTACATGTGGCTAAACAGTTCATTCGTTCTGGTTGACGATGAGAGTAGTATTAAATTCCGACATGACTGGCTTTATTACGCCTGGCTGGTTGAAAGTCTTGTCAGCCATACCATAAGATTATTAACAAGGGATTAACACGATTTGCTGGAGGCTGTTTAGCCTCATATTCACGCCAGTTCAAAGTTGCTCTGACGTCATTTCAAGAGAAAAGGAGCGTTTATGGCTAAGTGCTTTCCGCTAACTTCAGATAATGTTGATGTCATTCGCAGTCAATTTCCTGCCTTACAGCGAAAAATTGAGGGGGACTCACCCACCTACCTTGATGGCCCGGGTGGCACCCAATCGCCTGAGTCAGTGATCCTTGCCATTAGTGATTACTTACGCGGCGGGAACTCGAATCTGGGTGGACGTTTTCTTGTCAGCCAAGAAACCGAAGCCATTGTTGCTAAGGCAAGAGAGGGCGTTGCGGCATTGTTGGGCGCGTCAAAAGAGGAGGTATTCTTTGGCGCGAACATGACGTCAGTTACCTTTACCTTGAGCCGCGCCCTGTGTCAGGAGTGGCAACAAGGCGATGAAGTGATCGTTACGGATGCGGATCACGGCGCGAATCGATCGAGTTGGATCATGGCGGCGCAGGATCGAGGTGTCACCGTTCAACATTTGCCGATCGTTGATCAGCAGGGCGCACTCGATCTGGAAAAGCTGGACGGTTTGTTAAATGCAAATACGCGCTTGGTCGCGATTACAGCGGCCAGCAATATCACAGGTAACAAAACTGATTTAGATGTGGTCATCGATAAGTGCCGAAAGGTCGGCAGCAAGGTGTTTGTTGATGCAGTGCATTTATTGCCACACCAGTTGGTGGATGTGAAAGCGTTAGATGTCGATTTTCTCGCATGCTCGGCTTACAAGTTTTATGGTCCGCATTTGGGCATCATGTACGGGAAAGCTGAGTGGTTGTCTTCGCTTACGCCCTATAAAGTGGCACCCGCTCCGGATGTGACACCGAAACGCTGGGAAACGGGCACATTGAACTTTGAAGCATTGAGCGGCGTGGTGGCGACCATTGACTATTTGGCGTCTCTTGGTGAGGGTGACTCGCTTCGCGCGCGCCTTGTGTCAGCCTATGACAACATCCATTGCTATGAAGATGAATTGGCTGCGTATTTTCTTCAAAAGCTGAAAGACGTGGAGAGTGCAGAGCTTTTCGGTTTGAACGCGGTAGAGGGGCGGACTGCGACGTTTGCGCTTCGATTTGGCGAGCGAGATCCGGCTGAGATTGCTGAGGCTCTGGGACAAAGACAAATCTATGTGTGGAGTGGTCACCTTTATGCTGATCGCCTAACAGATGCTTTTGGGGTGACGGAGAAAGGGGGCATCCTTCGCGTAGGCTTGATGCATTACAACACCAAAGCAGAAATTGACACATTCTTTGAGGCACTTCATCAGATACTCTAGTTGCTAAGCCCGAAGGTCATATTGGCCAAGCAATAAAAAGAAAAAGCCGACGTTACGTCGGCTTTTTGCTTAGTCCACCAGTTTGTAACTGATCACATAGAATACGTTATCGTCTGGGTAGATCTTCCTGATCAGTGGCTTAAGCTCGTCAAGCGCCAGGAACTCCTGCGCTGCGTGTTCTTCGTTGATGTCATCAAACGAAATTTGTTCCACCTTCAGGATGTCAATCTGACAAACATACTCGTCTTTTTCTAGCGTATGCACGTCAACACGCGTACCCGGTACATAGTGGCTTTCTGACTCGTCACGAATAGTGATGGTCTTTTTGCCAGAAGCAACAAGTGGCGTCAGCCATTCAAAGAAGGTGATTTTAGTTGGAGCTTGGTTCACAGGGATTACCTATAGAGCTGTGATGATTTACGGGCGCATTAAACCACAAAGCTTAACGAAAACTGGAGCAGTATTTTGTGTCATAACGTGACTTTCCCAGAGTGGTGGCACCTTGGGAGTGCGCAACGGTGTGGGATGAAGCGTAAAAACTAGCTTTCGCTGTCGTTTGAGACAAAAACCGTTTCGAATCGCTCAAGAACGAGCAAAGTCTCTTCTGTCATTGGTATACCCAGCTCTTCACATTCCGCAGAGAAAAACGCCCAATGTGCGTCTCGCCACCAGGTGTAGCTTTTATCACCTTCGCCTTCCGCGGCTGCAAACTCTTCGGTGACTTGGTTGAAAGGGCAAGTGGTGACATCTGTGATTTCTATGATGCACTTGGGTACACCGTGAAAGTCAGTGACAACCTGAAGATGGCCAACCTGAGGGTAGGGCTCACCTTCTTGGTGATACCAAATCGCCATGCTGCAAGAGGCGCGCTTTTCACCCCTGGCTATTAGGTCTGCGCAAATACGTGCGTTGTCTTCATCAGCGCAAAAGTAGTCGGCAGAGAAACTGACATAAGTGGCGCGTTTTTCTGGGGTAAGGGTGTCGAGGTAAGCGTTTAAATAGCGTTGAGTGCGAGCGTCCATGCATCTTCACTTTGTTGTCTGTTGCAAGTGGCGAGAGTATATCGGCTTTGATGGCGTTAGAACGGACTCTCTTTGTTAAGCTCGTTACAGATTTCGACGATGGCGAGGGAGAGCCCTGAAGCAATCATTTGTTGCTGACGTTTGAGCTGTAATTGATAGAACTCCAGGTCGACATCGTCATCCGGCTGCATCACTTCCAGCCTCACCATTCCCATTTTTTCCACCAAGTTGAGCGACTTAATGGCGCTGATGATAAAGGGATCCGTGAAGGTGTACTCTTCACCGTCACTGTTGAGTTGATTGCGAAGTTTGATGATTTCGTTAATGTCTTGATAGATAGGGTCAGGTAATACACCCAAGCCATAAAGTAATTTAAGGCGAACCGCGATGTCGCCAAGCGGCCCTGTATCGTCGAGCAATGGGCCAACAACAGACTTCACAGCAAAATCATCCTTACGGAAAATGCGTTGGATGAGTTGGTCAATGGCGTCGGTAAATACTTCAACGGAGGCAATAAAGAACCCTCGCACAGTCGGCGCAGCGTTTAGCTTTTCTAATATTTGTGTTTCGTTTATCGGCGATACCATTTTTGCCTTAGTTGTTTTTTTCTTTGGGGAGGCTTTCGCCCTCCTTTTGTGTTCCCTTCCAGCAAAGGGGAAGGTTTAAAGCTGGCTGAAGATTGACTCAATGCTCTGCGCCTCTTTGCTGTTTGCTTCTAAGCCGCAGTAATTCGCGAGCGTTTTCATCACACCGTGTTCTTGTAAATAGGTCTGCAACTCGACGGCTTGTGGATCTGTGGCATTGATATACTTCAGTGCCGCTGCTATGCCCTTGAGCAATGCGTCGTTTGACGTACCATATTCAATTGTACCGAGTAACGGTCTGATTAATCTATCATTCCTGCCAAGTTTTCTAATGGGCTCTCGTCCCACTCGATTAACTTCATCCACTAAGAATGGATTTGAGAATCGCTCGAGAATTTTCTCGATATAGGCGTAATGCTGTTCCCTGTCGAACCCATATCGCAAGATCAGCACTTCGCCACTCTCTTTCATTGCTTTTGTCACATCCATACGGATGATTGGATCGCTAATGGCCTCTCGAATGGTGCGATACCCCGCCAAACAACCGAGGTAAGCGTGATGCAATGTCCCGTGTTAAGGGTGAACAGTTTGCGTTCCACGTACGCCATCAAGTTGCTTGTGCGTTCCATACCAGCAATTGAAGGAATATCGCCTTTGAATTGCTGGTCATCCACAATCCACTCACTGAAGCTTTCAACAGTGACTTCAAGCGGGTCGTCATTCGCTGCATCCATGGGAGGCACGATACGGTCTACCGCGGAATCAACGAACCCAACATATTGCTCTGCTTGGTTTTGCTCCTCTTCATTGAGGTGGGCGTAAACCTCTGCTTTCAGGTGTGTGCTTCCACGCACCATGTTTTCGCACGCAATGATATTCAACGGTGACTCATTGCCCAGTTCAAAACGTTTCTGCAACCCTTCAGCGATGGTTCTGGCGATTCTATCCAGTACATTTGCGCCAACTGCGGTGGTGATCATGTCGGTGTAAGTGATTTTATCTATCACGTCTTTGCTCAGAGAGTTCACCGCCGTGATGTGCTCTACGACATCAATTTTGTTGTCTTTGCCTACGACACGAACCCTGTATTTTTGCTCGTGACTTAATTGGTCAATCAACGGTGCGTTAACATCGGCAAAGGTCACCGCTACGTTTGAATCTGCAAGCAATTTCCCGATAAAACCACGGCCGATATTGCCTGCGCCAAAATGGACAGCTTTTTTCATCTTCATTACCTCATCAATGTTCAGAAAGGAGCCAGAACGTGCTGACTCCATTCTTTTGGGGCTTACGCCGCCTCAGTCGCAGACAGGATTTCCAGAACTTCATTAACGTCTTGCGTGGAAGCAAGTCGTTCGATGGCGTTTGGAGCGTCCAATGCGTTAGTGATGGAGGTAATAACTTGAATGTGTTCGTCGTTTTTCGCCGCGATGCCGATAACCAGTTTCGCTACGTCATCGTCGTCTTCGGTGAACTTTACACCGCTTGGATACTGACAAAATACAATGCCAGTTTTCTTCACCTTGTCTTTGGCCTGAATAGTGCCGTGTGGTACAGCGATAGATTCACCGAGATAGGTCGACACCAATTTTTCACGTTCAAACATGGCATCGACGTATTCAGGCTCAACATAACCAAGAGCCACCAGTTGCTCACCGGCAAAGCGGATAGCGTCTTCTTTGGAGTTGGCCTGCAGACCAAGGTGAACGTTTTTCTTCTCCAGCTGGAAGGCGGGTGTCGGTTGAGGCTCTAAGGTTTCGTCGTTTGCGGCAAGCAGCGGTTTTTTAATGTACTCCGCATCGTTCGCCGCTTTCGGCCCTTGCGCTGCCAACAATTGCGTGACGAGGTTGCTGTAAACGTCGCTATCAAGGAAGTTTTGCAGCGAAATGTGGTGTGCGTGTTCAGCGTGTTTGCGCGCACGGTCGGTAAGATCCGAGTGTGTAATAACAATGTCGACATCTTGCGGCAGGTTGTTGATAGCCACGTTTGTCACGCTAATTTCTAATCCTGCATCTTGCACTTTCTTGCGCAGCAGACCCGCGCCCATGGCACTTGAACCCATGCCCGCGTCACACGCCACAATAATGCTCGACACGTTCGCCATATCAACACGGCTGTTATTGTTCTTCTGAGCCACCATGCCTTTAGATGTCGCTTTCATGTCTTTCATCTGTGACGTGGCCTTGGTAAGCGCATCTTCGTCGTCTTCGTCTTCTGTACGTTGTGCTTTAAGCAGCAGAGAAGCAACAAAGAAGGAGACGCCTGTCGAGGCAGCAACTGACAACAACACACCCACTAACGAGCTTTTCGGTGTCATCAGAAGGATGGCGAAGATAGAACCAGGAGAGGCGGGCGAGACCAGTCCTGCATTGAAAAGAGTGAGAATAAACACGCCAGTCATACCACCCGCGATCGCCGCCAGAAGCAGCCGAGGGTTCATCAATACGTACGGGAAGTAGATTTCGTGGATACCACCAAAGATTTGGATAATCGATGCACCACCTGCGGTTTGTTTCGCGGTCCCTTTACCAAAGAACATGTATGCGAGAAGGATCCCTAAGCCTGGGCCTGGATTTGCTTCAATCAAGAAGAATATAGACTTCCCGGTTTCTGCCGCTTGCTGAATACCCAGCGGAGAGAAGATGCCATGGTTGATAGCATTGTTCAGGAACAGAATTTTCGCTGGCTCGACAAGGATGGATGTGAGAGGCAACAAATGCGCTTCAACCAAGAAGTTAACGCCAGATGCCAGCATGTTTGAAACGACTTTAACGAATGGGCCAATCAGGAAGAACGCTACGATCGCACATAGCATGCCGATAATGCCGGAAGAGAAGTTGTTGACCAGCATTTCAAAGCCGCTTTTGACTTTGCCTTCCATGTATTTGTCGAACGTTTTGATGGCCAAACCGCCCATTGGACCAACAATCATCGCACCCATAAACATGGGGATGTCTGAGCCGACAATGACACCCATGGTGGTCACTGCACCAACAACGGCACCGCGCTCGCCGCCCGCTAAGCGGCCACCCGTGTAGCCAATAAGCAGTGGAAGCAGGTAGGTGATCATTGGGCCAACAAGAGCTGCCAATGTTTCATTTGGCCACCAACCTGTTGGAATAAATAGAGCTGTGATAATACCCCACGCGATAAACGCGCCAATGTTGGGCATAACCATGTTTGAGAGAAACCGACCAAAATTTTGTACTTTGATCTTCGCATCTGGTGATATCATAAGAATTACCCGTCTGAAGTCTCTTTAGATTTGTGTGGAGCGGTTCGCCAAAACCGCTGGTTTGTTTTTGCACAATTACAAATTACCACACTCTTCAATGAAGGCACTGATGACGGGTTTTTTGTGACTTTCGTCAACTAAATCGCCGTCAGGTCACAGAAAAAAGTGAGAATAATCTCACATTTATGCTGTAGTTTTCTTTCAAATTCCCATCATCTCAAAAGTCAACAAAATTCATTAATTCTAATGATGATCCATCTCTCTTTTTTCACACGTCATACGCGAATATTTCTTGTGAGTTTGATCACTTATTGAATCAAATTAGAGGCCGAAGAATTTTTTAAAGTGATTCAGATCACATTAAAATTGTTAATTATCTCGCCAAATAAAGTGAAATGAATCGCATTAAAATTTCTGTAATTTTCGTACAGCGAATTTTTGGTGATCTCGCGCACATTTAAGCGGGGCTGTACTGGGTCAGTTTTGTCATCCCAAACGTGCTCCTTGAGACCGTTTCCAACGACTTACTCTGCTATGCTGGCTGAAAATAGTGCTTTGGAGTCATCAAATGAAGAAAATAAAACATGAAGCTCAACTACTGAAAAAGGCACTGCAGATTGGCGAGCAGTACGCGCGTAAAAGAGGGTTTGCGCACTTCGATGAGGGCACGTCCAACAAGATAAAAATCGAATGCATTTATCGTTTATTAGTAGAGGACAAGGTGCTCACGCCATTGGCGTCAGACAAGGAAGACGGCCCAAACATGAAGCACAAACTGGTACTTTGGATTCATAAGCAGTTGCCAGATGGGCATCCACTCTTGAGTGACTGATGTTGAACCAACATGATTGACAGCGCGTACGATTGACAGATTTGGCTCTAAAGGGGAGATAATTGCATGATGAAAAAGACAGCGTTAGCGTATGGTTTTCTTGGGCTTATCCCCTTCGTCGCGTTTGGCATGCTGTTGCCCATATGGCCGCTGGATTGGCAAGCAGGCCTTGTCCATATGTTTAATAGCTACAGTGCTATCATACTCGCCTTTTTGTCAGGTGCGGTGTGGGGAATGACGATCAGTGGCGCGAAGGAAGAAAAGCCAACAAACGGACTGACTGTCGGGATAGTGTTTTCGCTGGTGGCCGTTGGGGCACTGTTGATTCCGTTTCCTTATTCCATCTACTTACTTATCGCGTCCTTTGTCGTTTTGTTCGCGCTCGAAGTGGGATTGATGTTCAAAGGGATTTACCCTTTTTGGTACACGCTAATGAGAGCGGCATTAACGGCCGTTGTGGTGATATGTCACCTGTTTTTACTCTACTGGCTTGGCGACATTTACAACGATGTGGTGTCGATGGGTACAACATGAAAAAAGCGCCTGACGGCGCTTTTTTTTTAATCTTCTAAGTCTTGTTGCCAAGGCATCTCTGGCAGCAAGTCCAAATGCTCTTCGTAGCGCTTCAGGTTGAATTCGCCATCGCATTTCGCCACGTCGTAGATTTCAACCATCAGTGCGCAGGCAATGTATTCCATTGCTTCTTCCTGTGAAGAACCGGTCATGCGCAAACGCATCAGGGTTTCCTTCACTTTCTTAGGGTTGTTGTCTGCTAACTGATTTTCAACGATTTCAATTAGATTCTCGCTGGTCAGAATGTCATCTTCATTCATAAATTCAAAGCCTTGCTTAAAGCGAATGGTGGAGAGCGTAATTTTCCTGCCTATGGTACGGGAAGATGACTGCGCGAGACAGTCTTTTCGACTAGATGAGGACTTACTGCACCACGACGCGGTTACGTCCTGTGTTTTTGGCTTGATAGAGCAGGGTGTCTGCACGTTCCATCAAGGTATCTTGCGATTCAGAGAGTTGGTAGTGCGTTGCCCCAATACTGATGGTGACCGTCAATTCGGTATCAGCCAGGGTGATCTTATGGTGCTCACAGCGTTGCCTGAGCCGGTCCAACGCGCGTTTTGCTTGTTGCGTGGTCGCGCCGGGCAACAAGATGGCGAATTCTTCACCACCAATACGGGCGACAAAATCTGATTCACGCATTTGGTCACGCATGATTTCAGCGATTTCAAGCAAGACTTTGTCGCCGACCGCGTGACCGTGGGTATCATTAACGACTTTAAAATGGTCGATATCGATAACGGCAAGCACAAGATCAGTGTTGGCATCGTCAGCTGCTTCACAGTGGTTAGTGAGTTCAGGGAAAAACGCGTAACGGTTAGGTAGGCCCGTTAATTGGTCGGTTTGCGCTTTGGTCTGCCAACGATCCCTTGAACGAGAAACGACATTGAGGCGTCGAACGTGCAAGCCAATAGCGATAGGGGTGATCATACTGACCAGCACAAACGTCAGTAGCGCGGTGTGTCCTTCAGTTTTGTCCGGCAGGTTGAAGGGGCCAAGATCATACGGTGCAATCGCTGTGACAATCAGTCCCATTCCGAGTAATCCGAGCAGAGATGCTAGCTCCTCTCCTTTAAATGCCAAAATCATTGGCACGACAGGTGCAATGAATATCAGACCGGGCGAAAAGATGAATGCACCCAGAGTTATCAGAAGATACGCGCCAATATAACTGAGGTTTTGTTTATTTAAGTGTGATAGCGGTTTTTCGGTGCGCGTCCAAATGTAATAGAAGGGTGCGACGAGCAAGATGCCCAGCGCATAGGTGGAGGTGATTTCATACAGATCGTAGAAATAGCCGCCTTTGCCCGTATAACCGCCGTAGAGAATATCTAACGATTTGACTGAGCCGAGCAATAGCCCTGGCAATAAACAGACATTCAGAAGATACGAAAACAAGGTCTCAAACCGTAAGCCTTCTTTGCTAAAACGGGTAACCCATATTTTGGCTGAAAGATAACACGCCAAAGGTATAAGCACCCCAGAGATGATTGCGGGGAGCAGGGAGGCGGACGCATCCCAACGATAAATCGCAAGTGGATAGCAACGGCGGAAGCGATAGAAAGTGCAATCAGTGCACGAATACCCCCATGGAGACAGGTGATCATACCGATTCCTGATGCGACGCTGAGCTGTACGATGTTTGCGTCGTGCAGACTTAATGGCGTTGCACCAGAATATGCAGCGATGAAATAAAGAAATGATCCGGCGACTATCCATGCGTCTGAACCACGAGTCATGCGAAATAGACTTCCAATACTACTGGCTTGTGGCTCGGCCCCTTGGCCCTTTTCCCTACTGACTTTACCGACTGTTTTTATTGTTATTGGCGGATCACTGCACCACAAGCAATTACCACTTCCGCTCTATGAGTATAGGGTGAGTTTGCCTTCAAGCCACCCAACGGAGGAGCCAATGGAAAGAGACCACGCAGAGTCTGCCTGCGTGGTCGCTGAAGTGACTACTTTTCTTTTTCAAGTGCCACAGCGTTGATACAAAAACGCAGGCGAGTCGGAAGCGGGCCATCAGGGAAAACATGCCCCAAATGCGCATCACAGACATTGCATGTCACCTCGACGCGGGTCATGCCGTGGGATATGTCCATGTTGTAGGCCACCACATTCTCCTCTAACGGCGCTGAGAAAGATGGCCAGCCAGTGCCAGAGTCAAACTTTTCCTGCGCATTAAACAGTGATGTTTTACAGCAAACACAGCCGTAAATACCGGGTTCAAATAAGGCGCACATTTGCGAACTGAATGGACGCTCTGTACCGTGTTGACGGGTAACGTAAAATTGCTCTTCAGTCAGCAGGCTTCGCCATTCTTGTTCAGACTTTTCTACTCGACGAGGAGCCACAGGGTTCCCATTTTTCGCCGTGTTTATTACTGATTCCCAGTTAAGCATACTACCCCCTTGATACGTAAAACCCTCATTCGATACTGCGAAAGAGGTGTGTAACAGACCGAATACTCAAGCAAAAGATTTCAGACGTTGAAGCGGTTTGATTTGTACTATGGTTTACGCATGGCGTTGAAAACAGGATCCCATGACCGCTCATTCCTTTGCCTTCTTAACAGTCTTTTTTCCCTTAGCATGCAGACGCGTGCTATGCGTATTCGGGTTGGTGTTGTTTACCTCATCTTGTGCATCCGATAACCCTAGCTCAGTCGACATGACTGGTCGTTCTCAGATTGAAGATGACGAAGTGCTGTTGGTGGGAAAGGTGTCTGTTGTGCCTGTTCCTGCTACGAAGACATCGCAAGAGACAGACACACTTAATCTCTTTTCTGATGAGCGCGTGTTGTTGTGGCTCAGTCCGTTTAAGCGTAACGTCAAATCTCAACCAGATGACATGCTGGGACTTTCGGCGGCGTGGGGTAAGACGTTTTCTTATGCCATACCCAAAAAGAACGTTGCCCTGCAAAAGTTAGAACGGGCGAAGGCAGTTAATGACCAACCAGTTTATCTACCATTGCTTCTCCCTGAAGCGTTCAAATTTCTCATTCGGTAGATGATCGCGTTATCTATATTGGGCATCTTAGGCTCTACGTGAATCCATTCGAAGAAGTGATTGGTTTTGAAGTGCTGGATGAATCGAAGCAAACCCAACATCAACTTCATCAAGCCATTGCAGGAAATGGGCGCTTTCGCGTCTCATTGATGGCACCGGTCTCAGAGTTTCACTGATATTTGATCAATACACCGCAATCAATACGTGGTGCTGGCATTCTCGGCGAGAAGTGACAGAGTAAGAAGTATCTCCCTCGCTTGGACGACGACTATGGCTCCACACCTCGCAGTATTCGATTTAGACGAAACCCTTGTCTCTGCCGATTCCATGGCACTTTGGCATCAATATTTGCTAGACCGACACTACACAAAAGATGCGGACTTCATGGAAAAAGATGAAGCGTTTATGCGTGACTACAGTGCTGGCACGCTAAACCTTGCTGACTATCTGGCTTTCAGCCTTTCTCCGCTAACGTCACTGACTACCGAAGAAGTTGACGCGTTGGCAACGCAATTTGCTGAAGACATCATGCCCGAATATGTCTATGACGAAGCACGCGCTACGTTGGCAGAACTTAAAGAGAGCGGTGCGACTATCATTATTGTTTCAGCATCCTTGGCGTTTCTCGTAAAACCGATAGCGAGAATGCTGGGTGTCGATGCCGCGATGGGCATTGAATTGAAAACAAAGAATGGTAAGTACATGCCTGAACCCGACGGGGAGCCCACGTTCCGTGAAGGTAAAGTCTTTAAACTCACGGAATGGATTTACGCCTTAGGACATGATTTTGAGCATGTCAGCTTCCACACAGATTCCATTAACGACCTACCAATGTGCTTTTTTGCCGACAGCGTGAAAGTAGTGAACCCTTGCAAAAGGCTGCTGGCAAAAGCGAGAGAATACCAATGGCCAGTGTTGCGCTGGGGAACAGTTGAAGGGGAGCTGGTGGACTGAAAGTCTCAGAGTATGAAAAAAGGAGCCTTGGCTCCTTTTTCTTTAGATGGCTTTGATGCGATTTAGCAGTTCGATGGAGGCATCAACTTCGACTTTTCTGACTGCTACGCTTTCAATGTTGCAGCCGATCGGAATACCTTTTTCGTCGGCAAACTCTTTCAGCTCACGCCAGCTTTGCTCCGAGTAATCGACCGATTGTTGGAGGATATCGTCTGAATGAATCAAATCGTTCTCCAGCCAACGAGGAATGTTAATTCCCAGCCACTTCATAAACTGCAGCGTCTTTTGAGAACCGCAAGGCGTCAAGGTGAAGATAATTGGCACCAAAGGAATGCCATGTTTTTTGCCGTAGTAGTAATAGTCAGACAAGAAGTCTTTTGACGCATGCACGTCATAAACACCCTGCGACACGAAAAACGAACAGCCAGCCTCTATCTTTCTGAACACGCGGAGATGCTCATCGCCTTTCACCAAATGACGCTCAGGAATGGTAACACCGCCGAGCAGCATGTCTTTGTTGACGCGCTTTTTTAGGGCGTAGGCTTCAGACATTGGCATCGTCACGGATTGATCGGCTGAGGATGCACCAACAAACACAGACAGTTCATCGGCAGGGTGAGAGTCTTCCAGAAAGCGCGACAGCGAGGCTTCTGAATATTTGCCAACCGATCGGTAGATAACGCGCGGCAACTTAATGTCAGCCAGATAGTCGCGGCTGTATTCGACGCCATCCAGTGTTTCCATGAACGGAAAGGGGCGTTCTTCTGATGTGCGTGTGGCTTCGTCTTGGATATCGTAAACGATAAGGCCATCTATCGGTTGATCTTGGAGTCTGGCAACTTGGCGAGAGGCAATTTCGGTCACTTTTTCTGATTCGGTGCCTTTCTTCGGTGGAACCAATCCATAAAGGATGATGCCGCTTTCGCGGGCTTTAATTTTATCTAACAGCATTAAAATCCAGTGACTCCTGTCATTTGGAACGCAAATTCAATCCCTAAAGCAACGAGATAGCATCAATGGCAGAGGAATTTGCTAGTCGCTCACCATCGTCTCGATGCTTTTCTACCTTAACAGGCTGAATAAGGGATGCAATTTGAATTTACGGTTACAGGCTGTTTTCTTATTGTTTTCGCGCTGTTTTTTCCATGTTACTGGGTGTTGTTTTGAACATTTTCCAGTGCGGTAACGCGTCGCTGTTGATCGGCGGAGAAATACTTATCTTTAAGGGCTTGAAGTTGTGATGGTGAGGAAGTCGGTGAAAACGCGTGTTTTTCAGCAAAGTAAGCAGCGAGGTTTTGCTCGAATGCTTCTTCTTCCTGTTCGTACGCTCGAATGCGCGAAGCAGCCTCCGTGCCAACCAGTTGGTCGAGTGCCGAGTCATAGTCTGAAGCAGACATGTTATCGAGAGCACCGATTTGGCTTATCAACGCAGCATTTTGATAGCTTTCCTTCATATCCGGCGGCAGTTTGTCCAATTCGTCTTGCCATTGTTCTGCCCTTGCATTTTCATCCAGGCCTAAGGCTTCCAATTCAAGACGTTTGATGGTCATGTCTCTGGCGAGGTTCTCTACGTAAAAAAGCTTATTCTGCTCACTTTCTGTAAACAGTTCAGCCTGTCTAAGATGGATTTGATCTTGAATAAAATAGAGATAATCGATGCCTGATAACGAATCTGAAGGCGAAATGTTGTCGAGGGATTGTCTGTACGCCTGATATTTAGCGAACAGCGACTTTTGATTTTCACCATAGCTGACTGAGTCTGCAAACGCTTCATAATCACGCTGGACGTCATTGAGTTCTCGTTCGCCCAATGTGGAGAGGAAATACTCGAATGTATCTCTATCGCTCGAGATATCCACGCTAGTACCTTGGTGAGAGCGAGCCTGCGAACCGTTGTTCTCGTCACCGTTCATCAGCCAATACAGCAATAAGCCAAACAGAATGCCTGCGACGACGATGAGTGCGATTTTGTAACCGGTAAATGAAATTCTCATTCGCAGGCTCCTGCTAGGTTATGTCTGTCGCGAATCGTTACAGTCCTTGTTGCTTCAGTCGATTCGCATGTTGGCGGTAAACCGTGACGGGATCGGTTTCAAACCAATGATGTAGACCGAAGAAACCGTTAACTTCATCCAAATGGTTCATGCGGTAGTTGCTGCGAATCACTCTGCCAAGATGGGTTGCACAGCGTCCGACTAAACCATCGTTCGGCTCTGAGAAGAATAGGCCAGTCACAAAGAAGGCAGGGTCACTAAGATCGAGAATATTGGTGACGGTACTGGTGCCAGACCATGAGTAGTAATACACGCCGTTCGAGGCGCGATAAGCTCCTTCACCACAACGTGAACGTGGCACGCCTTCTGGGTATTTTGCGTTAAACGCGAGCGAACCTTTGGTTGTCAGGGAGTGCAGTGATGCCAGCGGGTCTTGAGGGAGATGCTTTCCGCCGGAGAGGAAGCTGATCAACCCTGACAATGCTTTAGCTGCGCCGACGGCTGCTGCTTCACCTAACGAACCAGAAGGGAAGGCTTTTCTTACTGCATCTGCAAACTCCGAGCCTTTGTTGACACCACCCACACTGGTGACAGACGCAACGTGTTGAGGCGCAACCGAGGCAACATAGCGCGCAGTCGGGCTACCGTGACTGTGACCAATTAAGTTCACCTTCTTGGCGTTGGTCACTGCAAGTACCCATCTAACTTGGCGCAGAAGCTGTTCGCCGCGTTTTTCAGAGCTATTGGTGGCAGATACTTGGGCGACAAACACTTTAGCACCGCTGCGAGTCAGTGCCTGCGGAATCGCGTGGAAGTATTCAACGCCGGCGATGTTATCAAACCCAAACAAACCGTGAACAAGCACAATAGGGTATTTGGTTTGGGTGTATCCGGTTGTTGATGAGCCGGAAGCGGTAGAACCCGCTAATACTGGGCTTGAAGCAAGATCATTACGAGGGAGAAGAGCAATCCTTTCACAATTATTTCCTCTGGTCAGTCCTCTGATGTCGATCCTATATTAGCTATCGCTTTGCAACGCGTTCTGTCGTAACAGTGAGAAACGGTGAGAATGTTAATGAAATGTGATCTTGGTTTTGGTGGAGTGGGATTGAGATCAAAAAAGGAGCGCGGTGCGCTCCTTTTTACCGTTAGGGATGGTGTTATTGAACACCAATACCAAACTTAATTTCGTTGCTGATATCGTCAGTCACTTCATCCAAGTAGTTTTCTACCTGCTGCTCAACCAAACGATCTGGCTCTTCGAAGAACGCAATGTGGAAGATTGCGTCACCTTCGTTCACCAGAGGCAGCGTCTGCTGACCAATGATGATACCGCCAGCTGGTGCGTAGATTTGGATTTCTTCGCTACCCGTTGGCGCGCTGATCGATGCCAGTGATTGACCTTTGCTTACGCGTTGGCCAAGTGCAACGTGTGAACGCAAGATACCATCGGCTTCTGAACGCACCCAGCGAGTTGCGCGCGCAATAACAGGCTCTACAGCCGTCTTACGCTTGCTGCTCTTGCGGATCATGCCTAGGTATTGCATAACACGCTTACAGCCTTTCACACCAGCAGTGATCGCATAAGGTTCGAAGCGAAGTGCTTCACCTGCTTCATACGTCAATACTGGGATACCAATTTTCTCGGCTTCAGAACGCAGAGAGCCTTCACGCAGTGCTGCGTCGATAACAACAGGCGTACCGAACGCCAGAGCCATGTCGTACGTTTGTTCGTTAGACAGGTTTGCGCGAATCTGTGGCAGGTTAGTGCGGTAAATCGCCGCAGTGTGCAGGTCAAGAATATGGGTACAGCGACGAACGATTTGTTCGAAGATCTGGTAAGCCATACGGCCTGCGATTGAGCCACGCTCAGAACCTGGGAAACAACGGTTCAGGTCGCGACGGTCTGGTAGATAACGGGATTTGTGGATAAAGCCAAAGACGTTAACCACTGGAATCGCGATTATCGTACCTGTTAGTGTTGCTGGGTTAATACGCTCAAGAACTTGGCGTACGACTTCAACACCGTTCAGTTCGTCGCCGTGGATCGCTGCGTTAATCATTAACACAGGCCCAGGCTTCTTACCGTGAATCACTTCTGCGGTGACAGAAAGTGGAGAGTGCGTATAGAGTTTTGCGACTTCAAATTCAACGCTAGCGCGTTGACCAGGCGGGATGGTCATCCCGCCGATTTCGAAAGCTTTATTTTTATTATTTGCTTTTGACACGTGTCCTTGTCCTCGGAGTTGAGACTATTTTCTCAATATGATCAATGATCATCCCTGCTACGTCTTTTCCTGTAGCAGCTTCGATCCCTTCCAGACCTGGTGAGGAGTTCACTTCCATCACTAGAGGTCCGCGCTCAGAGCGAAGAAGATCCACACCCGCTACGTGAAGGCCCATTGCCTTCGCAGCAGCAACTGCAGTCTTACGCTCAGTTGGAGTAATACGCACCAGTGATGCACTGCCACCGCGGTGCAGGTTAGAGCGGAACTCACCTGGCAGCGCTTGGCGCTTCATTGCTGCGATTACTTTATCGCCGATAACGAAACAGCGAATATCTGCGCCGCCCGCTTCTTTGATGTATTCCTGAACCATGATGTTAGCTTTCAGGCCCATAAATGCTTCGATAACACTTTCCGCTGCTTTACGGGTCTCTGCCAGAACAACGCCAATGCCTTGGGTACCTTCCAGCAGTTTGATAACAACTGGTGTGCCACCGACCATGCTCAGCAGGTCTTTAATATCGCCCGGTTTGCTCGCAAAGCCTGTGATCGGCATACCAATATTCTTACGAGACAGCAGCTGAAGTGAACGTAGTTTGTCACGAGAACGCTGAATCGCCACTGAATCATTCACGGTGTAAATGCCAAGCATTTCGAACTGGCGAAGAACCGCACAGCCGTAGAATGTTACAGACGCGCCAATGCGAGGAATGATGGCATCAAAACCCACCAGATCTTCACCGTTTTGGTGAACAGAAGGCTGGGTAGAGTTGATGTTCATGTAGCAGCGCAAAGCATCAATAATCTTGTATTCGTGGCCACGCTGTTCACATGCTTCGATCAGACGACGGGTTGAATACAGGTTTTCGTTACGAGATAGAATTCCAATTTTCATATAATTACCCTTGAGGCACCTGAACGATAAATGATTGTACTGGGTCGACAAGTAGTCGGTTTTCCATGGCAGTACGGCCCAACAACATTCGAAATACCATAGTGTCGCGAGCTGTCAGCGTCATCTCGATTGGGTAGGTCAAATCACCAATAACCAATGGGGTTTCGATAACGTAACGGAACGTCTCATGACCACCTGAATCGCGAACAGTTCGCATGTCTTTTACTTTTGCGTGACATTCTTTCTCGGTCACGTTGTCGTCTTGAATTGGGTGGATCATAAACTTCACCCACTTCTCGTCGTCCTTCTCGTACTCTTCGATACCGAAAGTGTGCAGACATGAAGTACGTGCACCTGTGTCAACTTTCGCTTTGATCGCAGAGATACCTAAATCTGGTAAGGCTACCCATTCTCGCCAGCCAACCAGCATTCTGTCGTTTGAATTTGCGTGGTTAGAGTCCTCGACTGCTGGTCGAGCTGTGTTTTTGTCAGTCATTACTGTCAATGCCCCAGGTAGTGAATTTCGTACGGATGGAGTGAGCGCATCAATCTTTGACTTACTCAAGTAAACGATAGCTGTTTTGCGGAGATGTTCCGCTCACATTTCTAAGAACTGATTGAATAATCAACACTATCGAATTACTAAATACTGTGGCGTTCAAAGCCACATGGGTATTTCACTCCGGCGGCGCACTTAATCATCCACTTTCTCAGCACCGCACCAAAGAGCGCGCAAGGTACAGCTTTGCAATGCAAGCGACAAGTCAATTTGTGATTTGTGATAATCAAAATAATTTATCGATAAAATTATTAATCGCCAGAAAATCACATAATTAGCTTACTCGCCCAGTTGGTCCATATTCGGTGTTACGCTGTCGGGTTGTATCGCCCATGATGAGAGTATGAATGTATATTCTTTGACCGCAAATTTGGTCAGGCAGTTCGTTTATAAAACGAGTTTTTTGTCATCTTTTATCTGTTTAAACCACTGATACATAGGGACGTTACCCGCGTTGTCTACATTGGGCGCACCTTTGCCGTGTTTTACATCGTGAATGTTCACTGTCCGTATTTCTACGCTGAAGCGAAACTTGTCCGTGAGATTGAATTTGCTGCCATGAAGGTGTGCGGAAGCAAACGTTAGGATCTCGCCGGGCTGAAGTTCTGGCGTGAAACACGCTTGTTCATCAATAGATTCCAATGCTTGTGGCGAGCTTGGATAGGCAATTTTTTCACCTGAAGGCGTTGCTTTCTTTTCTGCCAAGTAGCGAGAAAACGACCAGTCCGACGTCGTGTTGGCGACTTTTTTGTTCCAGTAGTCAGGATACAGAGCAATAGAACGCGCTTTTCTGAGGGGAAAGATAGGCAGCCACCAGTTAATTTGGCTATCAATGTTACTGCCCCACGTGTCTCTGTGGTGCTTCACGCTTGCCTGTCTGCCCTTGTCGTAGGACGTTACACAAGGGACGATCCGAAGGACCAATCTGTCATAAAAATTCTCTTCGCGATTCACTCCACAGGTCTCAAGCGCACTAAAAAAGAGAGACTTAATTTCAGGGTCTCGTTCAAAAGCCGTCATGGTTTCGCTTGCACGCGCTGCGTACGTGGGTTCATCGAGTGCTAAATGTGCTTTTTGGGGATCTGGAATACCGAAGTGCTTATTGATGAGCTGCTTAGTTCGGTTGAGGAAAGGAGCTAGTTCGTCAGCGATGGAGAAGATGATCAGTTCGCCTTGAAAAAGACGGTCTCCAAGCTCTTGGTGAGAAAGTGCAGTATATGTGTGAAATGGATCCATGGAGTCACCTTGTAGCGTTTGCTTTTCCTCTTTTCGAGGATAGCTCACGCTCAAGGTGCAGTTTATTGAGATAAAGAGACGAGATGTAATTTATAGAAAGAGGCTACATGGCAAATTGCATTGCGATCGAGGCTGGCTCTCGCTTCCATTCACACAATATGTCTGCGAGGCCTTCTTCATTGTCATGCTGTCCAACCTCGCATTCTTTGAAGCCATGTTTCTCCCAGAAGGTTCGTGCAGGAAGGTTGACCTCGAAGGTATAGAGTTTTAGATGGTCTGTGTTCTCTTGCGCGAGCTCTACAAGGGCAGAACCAATCCCACGGCATTGGTGGTCGGGATGAATATAAAGCTGAGAGATGTAAACATCGTCCATTGCCATCATGCCCAGCACGGTGTCCGTGGTTTTTTCAACAGCGAGATAAATTCGATGAGAAGGTGCAAGGATACGGTTTAGGTAATAACGGTGTGAATCTAGCGAATGCAACTCTGGTATGCCCAGAGCTGCTTCCTTGCTTTCGCGCCACATCTCGATGGTTTGTTCGGTGTAGCGCGGATGATAATCGACTATAACAATTTCACGATTCATAAGGTTACGACGCAGTCTCAGGCTAAGTAAAGTTAAACAACGTTACTGAACTGCTGAAGCGTGCGCGTAAAGAAAGCACTGTTTGGATCTTCTTTATAATCGGCAAACGGCGCACATTGTTCGAAACCGAAACGTTCGTAAAGACGTCTTGCCGGTTCAAACTCAGGTTCAGTACCTGTTTCTAAACTTAGGCGGGAAAACTGACGTCTGCGCGACTCTTGAAGAATATGTGCGAGCAAGTTCGCAGCCACGCCTCGACGAACAAACTTCTGCGATGTACGCATCGATTTTATCTCGCCGTGCGAAGGGCCAATTTTCTTCAATGCGCCACATCCTGCGAGTTCGCCATCAATCCAAGCACTCCATAAAGTCACATCGGGATGCTGAAGTGCGCTGAGATCCAATGCGTGAACACTTTCTGGTGGGCTGATTTCGTGCATGTTCTTGAGATGTTCGAGAAGAAGTTCCTGAATTTCGCTTCCACTCAAATCATCAATACGAATTTCCATTTTCTACACTCCCGAAAAACCAACCTCCCTGCATTTATCACGTGAAGACGGGTTTGTCCAAGTGGCTTGAAAGCATTGCAAACGGTGAACAGGGGCTTTTCTACGTTTTGAATTGTCTGCTTAGAGAGGTTTGTATGAGATTTAATGCTTAATAGATGGTGAAAACTAGAGAGAAAAAATTTTGGAAGCAGTGAGAGATAAAGAAAAGAATCGGTACATCATTCGATATCGGTCACAGAATGCATTGGATGTACAACCGAAGTTCCCATGGAAAAGAAAAAGCCTCCGAAGAGGCTTTTATTGATCAACAGGTTTGTGGCTCGTGAGTTTGCGCTGGCAGTGTTTTGGCTTTCTTTTGCTTGGCTCGGATCATCAAACCCAAGCTGAGGAACACCAACCCAATGCCAATCCACTGGTATGGGCCCAACACTTCACCGACCAAGACGACGCCAAGGGTAACCGCAGCAATTGGGTTAACCATGCCCAGCATTGCCATAGCATCTGGGCCAATGCGTTTGATAGAACGAGTATATGCCCAGTACGCAAAGGCAGTGTTAAACAGGCTGACCCAAACTAATCCCGGTACTTCTTGAAGGGTGACCATTTTGGGGGCGCCCTCTACCAAAAATGCAATGGGCAACAGAAGCAGCCCGCCCAACGTCAGTTGCCACGCTGTGAGTCGGAATATGTCTGTTACAGGCCAGCTTTTCAGCCAAAGCGACGCGCGAGCAACAAGTGCTGTGGCGGTAAGTGCCGCAATGGCACCGATAGGGTCGATATCTGCTGATGGGTTGAGGATCAACATCACGCCACTCAGGCCAATAATGGCCAAGCCCAACATTTTCCATTCAGGCTTTTTACCTTCAACCAGCCACTGCATAAACATCAGTTGCAAAGGCAATGTTGCGCCCAGTGTGCCAGCCACCGAACCTGGCAATCTGTATGCGGCAATAAAAAGCAAAGGGAAGAACAAGGCAATGTTCAGCACGCTAAGCAGGGTCATTTTCGACCAAGGCAATGGTGGCTTGCCCGGTTTTAGTAACAGCAATAGTAGGCCAGCCGGTAATGCTCGCCACACAGCAACCCAAAATGGTGTCATGTCTTGCAGGTACAATCCCACTGCCGCATAGGTGCTGCCCCAAAGTAGGGGGACGAGTGCAGCGAGTATGTAGTTTTTCACTTTGGGCTCCTCAGTGTGCATACATTATCAAATCGCACACTATCTTCTAAAAAAGTATCTTTTCTAAAAGATAAATTATTCGCTTTGTCTCTTTTTTTCAAGTATCTTTTTCGAAAGATAAATTAAGGAGCATGTGGTGATGGCTGATCATGTCGATACAATCCTTGCGCAGTGGAAGACGCAACGACCAGATTTAGACTGTTCTCCGATGGCAGTGATTGGGCGTCTAGTTCGCGCAAAACAGATTGTTAACCCTAAGTTGGACTCGGTTTTCAAGTCGTTTGAGTTAAGCAGTGTAGAGTTCGATATTCTTGCCTCGATGCGACGTTTTGGCTCGCCAGTGACACCAACGGAGCTTTATCAGACCTTGATGCTTTCATCGGGTGCGATGAGCACGCGCATTGATGGCTTGGTGAAACGCGGGTTTGTAGAGCGCCACGCCAGTGAAACCGATAGACGTAGTTGCACCATTACGTTGACGGCGTCAGGGACGACTCTCATTGACGAAGTGGTCAATGCACACGTGGAAAATGAACGTCAAATGCTGTCGAGTCTTTCGCTCGATGAACAAGAGCAATTGGCTGGGCTGCTGCGAAAATGGCTTATTGCTAACGAATAAAGGTCACTCTCTGGTCTCATGCCTGAGCCCCTCTCACCTTATATCTCCGCAATACTAAAGGAACTAAGAGAGGGGATGGGCAATGGATTACATGCCAGTGACAAAATTGATTGAGCTTGACCTGCATTGGATCAGAGGAAAGGATGCGCGCTTTAACGCCATTTTAAAAAGCCTTCGTAAGGGAGATGGCATCCAAGAAGCCATTTTGCTGATCAATTGTGCGTGTGGGAAAACCTATATTCTGCAAGATGGTGGGCACAGAATTTCTGCTGCTTATCAGCTTTTCTTAGAGTCCGGGAAGGATTCGATGCTTCCTGTCTCAATATTCCAATCCAACATTCCCTAGACAGCTTTGCGACTACTCCCTGAATGAAAGCTTCTATAGTTAATGATGATAACAACTATAAGTACTTATTTTAGGGGGAATAATGATTAGGTTGATCTATGCAAGTTCAGCGACCACGGAGTTTACAGAAAGCAAACTGATGAAGTTGCTTGGCCAAGCAAGAGCAAATAACCAAAAAGAAAATATTAGTGGCTTGTTGTTGTATGCCAAAGGGAACTTCTTTCAAGTGCTGGAAGGGGAAAAACAGGCAGTTGAAAAGCTTTACTGCAAAATCCAGCAAGATGAAAGGCATACCTCAGTTGTTGTCATCGATAGAAGTGATATTACTCGGCGGGCGTTTCCAGATTGGTCGATGGGCTTTAAAAACTTAGAAACCTTTGATAGCTGTGAAGTGCGTGGTTATAACACCATCTTTAATAAAGCACTCTCTGAAAAAGACATGGAAGAACTTGGCCCCGATATTATTTACCTCATCGAGCAATTCAAAAAAACGTGGTGACAGGCGTTTAAAATCCGATTGTCTTGACTTTGAACAAGTCTGAAGTGTTTCAAGAAAAGTGGAATATGATAGGCTGCCTTTTCAATCAAAGAGAGGCAGCTCATGGACGACGTTTCTTTCTGGATGTTATTTCTATCCACCGCAGTGGTGCTGAATATTGCACCTGGCCCTGACCTTTTATACATCCTCACCAAAACAGTTACTGGCGGCAGAAAAGTGGGTTTTCTTGCTGCACTGGGTGTATGTACCGGTGCGCTCTTTCATGTCGTAGCGGCTGCAATCGGTTTGTCCGCAATCCTCGTATCTTCCGCCTTGGCGTTTACCATCGTTAAATATGTCGCGTTGCTATCTTCTTTATCTCGCGTGGCAGGCGTTTTGCTCCAAAGGCACCCAACTTAATGTAGAAGCCGCATCCGCTGAAGCAGTTTCTGGTTGGGCTGCGTTCAAACAGGGTGTGTTGATTGATATTCTAAACCCGAAAGTTGCCATCTTCTTTATGGCATTTTTGCCTCAGTTTGTTAGAGAAGGCGAGGGGCCTGTTCCGGTACAACTGCTCGTGCTGGGTTTTATTGTGGTGCTGGTGGCGATTGTGGTGGAAGGGCTTTATGTTCTGGCGGCTGACAAACTGGCAGACAAGATTCGAAATAGCCAACGCATCAGTCGTTGGATGGACAAAATCGTCGGTGCCATTTTCACCTTTTTGGGTATCCGCCTTGCTATCAGCTAAGGAATAGCAAACCTGTAAGGGATGCAATAACATCCCTATTGAATTACTACTTATCCCTCATAGTGTTACGGCTCATCTATAAGCGACTTCTTGCATGTCTTAAATTTGAGCCAAAAACCCCCATCCTTTCGCGGTTATTATGCCCCGATAAGAGGCCAATCTGAACGTTCGACCGTATTCAGAAAGGTACAGAAATAATTCTTTCATTGTCAGTGGCTTGATCATAACCGCCGAGCACGTGTGCCGTGCGGCAGAGGAATACGATCATGCTGTACGTTGATGGGCTGGTGACTGCTTTACCTGCCAAAAACAAAGATACCTACCAACAATTGGTAAAAGATGCAGTTCCCCTGATGCGTTCGTATGGCGCGATTCAGGTTGTGCACTGTAGTGACAAGCCGACACATCAAAATGTCACACAAGAGGACTACGAAACGGCGAAAGGTGTGGTGGTCTTCTCATGGATTATTTGGCCGTCTCGTGAAGTCAGGGATAGAGGCATGGAGAAAATGCTGTCCGATCCACGATTTGATGATGTGATGAACCCGCATTCGTTGGAGGGGGAGCGGTTAGAGCTCGATCCTTCTTTCGTACCCAAATTCCACTGATCCCATTCTTCAAAACCCGTCTTAGGCAATCGCAAGTCAGTGATTGCCAAAAGACAGACCATTCTGCTTTAAGAAATTCGGCCAGATCCTCAGTGCGGCTCTTGTACTTCGTGCGACTTTTCTTCATGTTATTGAAATGTTGGAAATCAATGGATACACCAGACGATGCCTCAGTCATATCGTCATAGAAAAAGCATGGAGCCGTGATGATCAAATACATCATTACTAAACAACAGATAGAAGAGATGGAAGGGGTGACAAAAACACACTTCCTTAATCCCAATGCGGTGAGACATGCCAAGTCACTGGGTGACCTTGTTGGCATCACTGGCTTTGGTTTTCACCTCGTTGAGATTGAGCCTGGCCATGAGTCGACGGAATACCATGTTCACTATTTCGAAGATGAGTGTGTTTTCATCTTATCTGGCGAAGCGGAAGTGACGATAGGTGACGACGTTTTCTCGGTTGCCGATGGCGACTTTATTGGGTACCCCGCGAATGGCTTACCTCACGTGATGAAAAACACGGGGTCACAGACGCTTCGTTGTCTCGTGGTTGGTGAGCGTCTCGCTCATGATGAAGCGGACTACCCAAGGAAAAACAAGCGGATATTTCGAAACGAAGGGCGTCCTTGGCAGCTTGTCGATATAGATAAGATTACCGACCAACCCAAGGGAAGTAAGAAGATGGCTCCAGTGAAAAATGAAATCGCGTTAGTGACAGGCGGTAGTCGAGGCATCGGTGCTGCCACGTCTCTAAAGCTTGCTGAAATGGGCTACACAGTTTGTGTAAATTACCGCTCACGCAGCGCAGAAGCGAATGCCGTGGTGAAAACCATTCAAAATAACGGGGGTGAGGCTTTTGCGATTCAAGCTGATATTTCTGACGAAGACGCAGTGCTTGCTTTGTTCGCCGCTATCGATGCGAAAGCGCGGCCTTTGGCTTGCTTAGTTAATAATGGTGGCGTGCTTTTTACGCAAAGCCGTCTGGAAGATATGACGGTAGAGCGGTTTAACACGGTCTTTAGTGTGAATGTCACTGGCTCTTTCCTTTGTGCAAGGGAAGCAGTGAGAAGAATGTCGGTGGAAAGAGGCGGAAAAGGCGGTGTGATTGTGAATGTCTCGTCCGGTGCCGCGCGTTCAGGCTCACCAAATGAGTACGTGGATTATGCCGCAAGTAAAGGGGCTATTGATACGTTGACGGTAGGGCTGGCTAAAGAAGTCGCAAGCCAAGGGATACGCGTGAATGGTGTCAGACCCGGCTTTATTTACACAGACATTCATGCCGATGGCGGAGAGCCGAATCGCGTCGACAGATTGGCCAAGAATATACCCTTACAGCGTGGCGGAGAGCCAGTAGAAGTGGCGTCTGTTATCTGCTTTTTGGTGTCAGCAGAATCCACATTCATGACGGGTAGCATCCTTGATGTGACGGGTGGCGTGTGACGCTGAGTGAATACGCGTGATGGTTAAATTTTGATCTTGTTGCATTTTCTTGCATTTACCGACGCCTTTCCTCTAAACATCGCTGTGTCTCTATGGAATAATACAGCGATGTTTAGAACTCATTTAAGTTGAATTCAAACCGTTAATGATTATCAGAAAGCGTTGGCTGTTGTCCGCCCTGTTGGTGTGGTGCTCAAACGTGGCCGCTAGCGAATCCATCAGTCAGGATGTAGGTACCGAGTCTGAGGTGACTTACGATTATCATCAAATTGTGCCGAGTGAGACGGTGTGTCGTTCGAGCCTTCGTCAAAAGTTGCTGGAGCAGCAGATTGCCTTTAGCAACAGTCACAATTCTCCCGAAGAACGCCGATTTGCCGAAGAGAGCATTGATGAGGCGAGAGAAGCTTATTCTCAAAAGCAAAGTTACTGCGATGCAACCTTGGCACTGACGAAATACTTAGATCGCAAAGAGCACCATATGTCTCAAGCGGCGAAAGACGGGCAAGTTCAGAGTTTTGCGTCGACCGAGTAACCTAACGCTCACGCACCAGTGTCGGGTGTTTCTTTCGATAAACCAGAGGGCTCACGCCCTTGATACGCCTGAATTGTCGGCTGAAGTTCGCCAAATTGTGAAAGCCCACTGTTTGGCTGATGTCAGCAATGGTGTCTTCACTTTCTCTTAGAAGCACACAAGCACGCTGAATGCGGACTCGGTTTACAAAGTCGGTAAAACGGTGTCCTGATGCTTGATGAAAGAATCGCGAGAAGTAGGATTCTGTCATACCCAGCATGTCGGCAACGGTTTTTAGTCGGATAGGTGTTTGGTAATTTTGCATCACATAGTTCACCACATCGCTGACCCTGCTTTGCACTGTGCTGGCATCTTTCGTTTCCGACGCGGGCATATTTGACAAGACACGTGTACTGCGTGAGTTCAGGTAATCGATGAACGAAAGGAAGTTAACCAGTCTCGTCACCCCTTGGCTTTCCCGTATTTTACGAAAATTCTCCTCAGCTTTGTCGAAAGGCACATCCAAGAACTCAATGCCCATCTTTGCCTGTTCCAAAAGACGTGTGAACTGCATAAGCTCAGGGAACACAAGCGCGGCACCATCAAACAGATCGGGCTTAAAAACAACGACCATGTCCCTTAGCTGGTGGGTCTCCCCCGGCGCAAGCTGACTCTCCCAATTGTGAGGAAGCCAAGGGCCAACCAAGGTTAAGTTACCCGGAGAAAACGGCCCGAGGTAATTGCCAATCATGACCTTGCCGTGGGTTTTCACGATGAGGTGAAGCTCGTATTCCTCATGCACATGCCAATGAATGCGCTCGTGCGGCACACCATGTTCGACATAGCGTACTGACTCATCATCAATTTGAATAAATTCCCATACTGGGTCTTTGGCAACAGACATAGCTTCTTTCCAATTTGTGCTTTCACTGCTGAGAGAGTCATTCTCAGCAGCGTCCATCTTAATTGACGGAGAAAGGGATCTTGAAGAGCTAGCTTGGGTTAGCTCATGACATTACCCCCATCGACATTGTAGGTCTGAGCGGTAATGTAATCGGACAAGGGAGAGGCCAAGAACAATGCCGTTCCCGCAATGTCATTCGGCACACCCATGCGTCCTAAGGGGACTTCTTCACCCACCAGTTTTTTCTTTTCACCCAACTCGCGGTGTTCGTATTTCGCAAACAAGGCATCGACATGTTCCCACATAGGAGTATCAATCACGCCGGGCGAAATACTGTTGACGGTAATGCCATGTTCCGCCAGTGCCAGTGCCGCGGATTGGGTGTAATTGATCACCGCTGCTTTGGTGGCGCAATAATGGGCAACCAATGCCTCTCCGCGCCGGCCAGCTTGAGACGCCATGTTGATGATCTTGCCGCCTTGCTGGTTTTCAACCATGGTTTTCGCCACGTCTTGCATCAGAAAAAACATGGCTTTGACGTTTACGTTAAACAGCTTATCGAATTGGGCTTCGGTTGATTCTAACAAAGGCCCCATATCGAAAATGGCTGCATTGTTAAACAGCACATCAATTTTTCCGAAGCGTGATAGCGTAGATGTCACGAGATGATGGCGGGTTTCCGCATCCGTAATATCACCATGAAGGTAGGCCACGTTGTCACCGTATTTACCCAGAAGGGCAGCAACACCGGCAGAGGGTTCTTGTGGAAGATCGGTGATCATGCACTGTGCACCACTTGCCAAATAGGCATACGCGACGGCTAATCCTATGCCGCCGTTAGCACCACTTAGCAGCGCAACTTTTCCTTCTAAGAGCGGCTTACCATGTTGTTCAAGAGAAATGGTCATGGGTAACGCTCCTGATAGCCATTGAGTACGGTTTCAATTTCTTTCGCCAAGGTTTCTCCATACAGCGGGAAACGACGATGCAGCCCTTGCCAAATATCAGGGTCTTTAATGAAGGCATCAATGGGATCCGCTTGTTTCATCCAACCCTCGGCCACATACAAATAGGGGTCGCGGTAGTTGAACTTAAATTTGCCTTCAATCAAGAGGGCGAGAAACGCGTACCAATGCGCAATCAGCGTGGTTCCCGCTTGCGGCATATAGCCTCTTTCCAGATTCAATCTGATGGTTGGCAACACGAACTGAGGAAATTTACTGATGCTGTCCATCGCAATACGTTCGATGCTGTCTGCGATATAGGCATTGCTAAAACGAGATATGATGATGGCGCGATAATCTTCCATATCGAATGGACGGTCATAGATCGTCGGGATCACCTCGTTTTGGTGATATTGGCGAATTAGCTCGTTGAGTTCAGAGTCGCGAATGTTTTCGTCATAGAATTTGTAGCCGCGTAAAGCCCCGATATAAGAAAGCAGGAAATGCGCGCCATTGAGAACGCGGATCTTGGCTTCTTCATACGCATGGACATTGTGTGTAAAGGTCACACCAACTTTCGCCAATGGCGGGAAGTCAGCGGCCATAACATCTTGAATGACCCACTGCTCAAAATCTTCACCCATGATAGGCGCATTGTCTTGAACACCGGTTGCTTTGAGTACGTCCTGCGGCAAGTCAGCAGGTGGCACTGGCGTAATTCGGTCGACCATTGAACATGGAAATGTGACGTTGTCACTCATCCAGTTTGAAAGTGTGGTTAAGCCTGCCAATGAAACGAACTGCGTGAAGGCTTTTTCAAGGCGTTTTCCGTTATCACGAAGATTGTCACAGGTGGCGACTGTGATGGCTCCCTCGCTGAGTGCTTCGCGGGTTTGGAGAGCCAATGCGAGATAACCGTATAACGTTTTGGGGTGTCCATTGCCCTGACGGATCACTTCGATGTCATGTTTGATTTCAGGATGCTCGCCGTTTAGATCGTCGTTGTCATTGAGGTAGTAACCCCCTTCAGTGACAGTGATGGTCAAGGCTTTGACGAGTGGGTCACTGAACACTTCTCCAATCACACTCAAGTCGTAGGATGCGTCTTCCACACGGTCAATGCAATGGATCTCGATGTATTCTGCGTTGCCATCTGGCGCGATGCGTTTGAAATGGTAGCGGCCATGTTGTTGCTTCAGGGCTTCAGGAATACTACGCGTTTCGGCGCGCAGGTTAATATCGGTATAAAACCACTGCTCGTTCTCTGGCAGCTGTTCATTTAGCTTTTGCAGATAGTAAGCTTGGTGCCCACGGTGAAAGGCACCAATACCAAAATGAACAAGACGCTTATGTTCAGACATGGCTTACCTCACCATACACATTGAGGGCATTGTCTTCTGCATTGAACAAGTAAACGCGTGTAGCGTCGAGCTTAATGCCGACAGTTGAGCGCAAGGCCGGCGTGTATTTAGGATCGGCTCGTACAACCACAGTTTCGCCACTTAAGGTGCGAACATAGGTCAAGGTTTCTGAACCGAGCTGCTCAACCACTTCCACGTCACCTTTCAAATCGCCGTCAGCGGCATCGCAAAAAGAAAGAGACTCAGGCCTGAAACCAATGGCTTTGGCGGACTCTGCCGACGCTTGATAGAGCGACGCATCCAGTTCAATGCTCGCATCTGTGCCAAAGTCGACTTTCAATGTGGAATCATTGGCAGATGCTTTATCGACAGGCAGCACGTTCATTTTCGGTGTGCCAATAAAGGTTGCGACAAATCGGTTTGCGGGCTGGTGGTAAAGCTCCAGTGGAGAACCGATTTGTGCCACTTCACCTTGGCTCATGATCACCACCTTGTCGGCCAATGTCATGGCTTCGACCTGATCGTGGGTAACATAAATCATGGTGCTTTGTAGCTCTTGGTGCAGGCGCGACAGCTCGATACGCATTTCCACACGCAATGCGGCATCAAGGTTCGATAACGGCTCATCAAACAAGAACACTTTTGGGTTTCGAACGATAGCGCGACCAATGGCAACACGCTGACGTTGACCACCGGAAAGGGCTTTAGGTTTTCGGTCTAACAGCATGTCCAGCTTCAGCGCCTTAGACACTTTCGCGACCTTGGCTTCGATTTCGTCTTGCGGTTTCTTCGCCAGCTTTAGCGCGAAAGACATGTTGTCTTTGACCGACATGTGCGGGTAAAGCGCGTAGCTTTGGAAAACCATAGCGACATCGCGTTTTGAGGGATGGGTTTCAATGATTGACTGCCCATCCAGCTCAATATCACCGCCGGATGAAGACTCAAGACCTGCAATGGTGCGCAGCAGTGTTGATTTGCCGCAACCGGAAGGTCCAACGAACACCACGAATTCGCCTTTCTGGATTTCAAAGTCGATGTCTTTTAGCGCGAGGGTGTCGCCGTATTTTTTATAGAGATGTTTGACTTGTAAGTAACTCATTTTACAGCCCCAAAGGTTAATCCTTGAACCAGTTGTTTCTGACAGAACCAACCGAGAATGACGATAGGCGCACAGGCCAGAGTGGATGCGGCAGAAAGCTTCGCCCAGAACAGCCCTTCGGGACTGGAATACGTAGAAATCATGGTGGCGAGCGTGCCGGCATTCGCGGAGGTTAAATTGATGGACCAGAAGGCCTCGTTCCAGCTAAGGACAATAGAAAGCAACGCTGTCGATGCAATTCCACCTAAAGAGAGCGGCAGCAGCACGTAACGGATTTCGCCAAGGGTATCAGCACCGTCCAGTCTCACTGCTTCCAAAATGTCTCTTGGGATGTCCTTGAAATAAGAGAACAGCATCCAGACCACAATCGGTAAGTTAATCAGTGTGTAGATGATGGTCAGTGCCAAGGTCGTATCGAGCAGCCCTGTTTTCTGACACAAGATGTAAATCGGCACGAGTACGCCAACGGCTGGTAGCATTTTGGTCGAAAGCATCCAAAGCAACATGTCTTTGGTGTGCTTTTTCGGGTAAAACGCCATCGAGTATGCAGCAGGGATCGCGATGATCAGTGCCAGAATCGTAGAGCCAAAGGCAGTGATCGCAGAGTTAATGGCGAACTTCAAATAGTCGCTTCGCTCTTGTACCAAACCGAAGTTTTCAACGGTTGGTTCGAAGAAGAAACTGGGCGGCACTTCGATCGCCTGTTGTTCAGTTTTGAACGCGGTGATCAGCATCATCAGGATAGGGAAGAACACCAGCAATGCTAACGCCCAGCAGATGATGGGGCGGAGCCATCCTGTTTGATCAATCAAAGATACATGTTTTGCCATAACTCCTCCCTAGGTCACCAGATTTTTGCCGATCGCTCTGATCAAGAAGAACGCGACAATGTTGGCAAGAATGACGGCAATGAGACCGCCGGCAGACGCAACGCCGACATCAAATTGCATGAGTGCCTGACCAAAAATCAGGAAGGCGAGGTTAGTGGACTCGTACCCAGGGCCACCGCCGGTTGTGACAAAGATTTCTGCGAAAATTGAAAGCATGAAGATAGTTTCAATCATCATGACCACGGCAATCGGACGGGCGAGATGTGGCAGTGTCAGGTATCTAAACACCTGCCAACCTGTGGCACCGTCTAACAATGCCGCTTCTTTTTGTTCGTGGTCCATCGATTGCAGCGAAGTGATAAAAATCAGCAGTGCAAAGGGCATCCATTGCCAACTGATCATCGCAATGATAGAGCCGAGCGGAAACTGCGCGAGCCAGTCGATGGGTTCTAAGCCAACACTCTCCCAGAGCGCTGCAAGAACACCGTATACGGGATGCATCATCATGTTTTTCCAGATCAACGCGTTGACCGTTGGCATGATGAAGAATGGAGAAATTAGCAAAACACGTGCCACACCGCGGCCAAAAAAAGGCTTATCGAGAGCGATAGCGATGATCAGTGCGCCAATGACGGTAACGACCAATACCATTCCTACCAGCGTCAGCGTGTTGAAGATCGCGGGCCAGAATGCTTCGTCCGTGTAGAAAAATTCGAAGTTCATCGAGCCGATGAACTCGTTGTCTCCGGGATACAGCAAATTATATCTGATGGTTGAAAAGTAGATCGTCATGGAGAGAGGGACGATCATCCAAAGCAGCAAGCTGACAAAGGACGGCGCAACCAACAGCCGAGGCAACCATTTTTGCATTAGAAATTACCAGTAAAGCTGTGAGAGATGCCGGGCAGTTTCCTGCCCGGCGATGAGATGATTACTTGTAGTAGCCAGATTTGCGCATTTCGCGGTCTGCAGACTTGTTTGCATTTTTCAGTGCATCTTCAACAGACACTTTGCCAGCCAATGCCGAGGTAAATTGCTGACCAGCAGCGATACCAATGGCTTGGAACTCTGGGATAGCAGCGAACTGAACACCCACATATGGAGTTGGTTTCAGCGTGCTGTTTGATGGGTCCGCAGAGTTAATCGCGGCAAGCTCAGCTTCTGCAAATACAGCGGCTTCTTGGAAGTTCGGGTTGTCATAGGTTGACTGACGCGTACCAGTAGGGACATTTGCCCAACCGTTTTCTTTCGCGACGAGGTTGATGTAATCCTTAGACGTTGCCCAAGTAATGAACTTCTGTGCTTCTTCCGCATTTTGGGTTGCAGCAGGTACAGCCAATGCCCACGCCCATAGCCAGTTTGCACCGCGGTCTGTTACCGCAACAGGTGCCTGAGCAAACGCGACTTTGTCATGAACCTTGCTTTGATTCGGGTCGGAGATGAAAGAAGCTGCGATGGTTGCATCAATCCACATGCCACACTTGCCTTCGTTAAACAGGGCAAGGATTTCGTTGAAGCTGTTGGATGAAGAACCCGGAGGACCGTAGTTTTTTAGCAGGTCAACATAGAAATTAACCGCATGTTGCCATTCAGGTGAAGTTAGCTGTGGTTTCCAGTCTTCGTCGAACCAACGCGCACCAAAGGAGTTTGCCATGGTGGTGATGTATGCAGCGTTGTCGCCCCAACCTGGTTTACCGCGTAGACAGATACCGTAAACACCATTGTCTGGGTCGTGAATAGCTGCTGCAACATCGCGAATGTGGCCCCATGTTGCGCGGTCTGGCACTGTCATGCCTGCTTTGTCGACCAAGTCTTTACGGTACATGACCATTGAGCTTTCACCGTAAAACGGCACGGCGTAGAGTTTTCCGTCGTAAGACAGACCAGCACGCATGGCTGGCAACAGGTCGTCCACGTCATAAGCTTCGTCGGTTTCGACTTCTTTTAGCCAACCTTTTTCACCCCAAATTGGGGTTTCGTACATACCGATAGTCATGACGTCAAACTGGCCACCTTTGGTGGCGATATCGGTAGTGACACGCTGACGAAGCACACCTTCTTCAAGCGTTACCCAGTTGAGTTTGATATCAGGATTTTGTTTTTCGAACTCTTCACTGAGTTTCTGCATTTCAATCATGTGGCCGTTGTTAACCGTTGCAATGGTTAACTCCGTCACTGCGAAAGCAGGAAGCGAGAGTGCAGCGCACCAAGTAGCGAAAGCGGTAAGTGTTTTCCTTTTAGACAACATTTTTTATTCCTCATTGTCGTGATGATGTGTAACGGCCTGTCGTTAACATTCATGTAACAATGAAAGTACAAAAAAAGGCAAAGGTGAACGAAAACGGTGAAGAAAAGTACTTTTATGATGGGGGAAGATAAAATTTTTACTTTGGAATGGCGGTTTCGTTTAGATAGTTAGACGGCTTTTTGCAGTGGGTGCCGTTGAAGTCAGACACCCATTGCATTGAAATGCATATCAACAGTGTAGTGCTTTAGATTCTAACTCGGAGAGAAGATCGTCATCAGCGATAGCAACAGGCTCTTGCTTCAGCACGCGTTCGCAATAGAGGGTCATAAAGTCCTCACGAATCAACTGCTCAAGGTCTGTTGCACGCTCTGTTGGGCAGAATAAACGTACGTGCACTTGAGGGTCACCTAAGCTGGTGGTTGTGACATGCACGTGAGGATCCGCCCCCGGGAGGTCGACACCCGCATGGCGCTCAATCACATGGTTGTATCGCGTTGCCACTTCGTAGAAATCTTCACAGTGGTCATCAATTCTTGCTAACAAGCTTGGAACCAGCGGATAAAGATTCGCCGTCTCTTTCACCGTGATATGGAATTCATGGTAGACATAGCGCTTCATGAAGTTCAGGTTTTTGACTGGCGTTGTGAAGAACAAGCTGTTCGGGAATGTGACGGTTTTGCCCGTGTAGGCATAGGTGCCGTGGTGTAGGTCGATTTCCTGAATCTTCGTAGCCATCAGGTTGTGTTCAATCACTTCACCACACAGATTGCCTACTTCAATCCATTCGCCGATTTGAAATGAGCGAGAGCTCGCGCGTTGAATCGAGCCTGTAAAACACAAGATGATTTCTTTCGAAGCGACCACCACTGCTACTGCAATGGCCGTCAGTGACAATGCAAACTCATTAATTTCTGAGCGCCACAGTAAGAACATGACGACAAGAAGCAGGGTGAACGAACCGTTTTTGGTTCGTGAAATCCACTTTCTTTGGTCTTCGCTTAGGAAGTTGGCATCTCCCCAAATCCATTTGATTAAAAGGCGACGTACAAGCCAAAAGATTGAAAAGACCACAAGGGTAAATAGAAATTTGTGTTCGCTAAAAAAAGCGATCGTGGTTCCAAGATATTCCACAGCCAGATCCTGCATGCTTAAGGGAAAGTTAGAAATTCATCTCTCTAATCACGTAAGGCGAAGTGCTTTGTCCTCTCCAAACTTACGTTTTGTAGGAAATTTGCTACGTACAGTAAAGTCTATAGCGATAGCTCGCAAGGTGAAATGAAGACAATCAATAAAACAATAGCTCAGTAATTAATATCAACTAACACATTGATTTTAGATATTCATGCTGTCAATTCATCAAGCTTAAGCCACTCTTGGTTGCCAGAAAGCTCATGCACGAAATTCCTAAGAGATAAAACGAATGCTGTTCCGTTTTCATAGGTGATGTGATCGAGTCTCTCAAATGAGACATTTGTGTGAAATTTCACCAGTGTTTTCTTTATCAATCAGAACCTGTCTGCCACTTTTATTTATGAGACATGCATCTCAATTCTGATTTGGTAGTAACGCTGGAGGGGGCATGGCACGGCTCGATACAATGTTTAAACGGTCTTTGTTTTTGCTTCTCGCTCCGTTTGGCTACACCTATGCGATTGAAATTCATAGCGTTAGTGATCCTTCTCTTCTTGAGCAAGCTCCCCAGAAATCTTCGTTTAGCTCCAACTCGTCAAACAACGGCTTTTTACCCGTCGAAACCATCGTGTTGCCCAACGGCAAAGTGAAAACAAAATACCGCCAGTACCACAATGGCGTGCCAGTGCGTAAAGGGTTTGCCGTCTCGACAAAAGAGGGAGTGAGCAATAAAGACGTGCACGGCAAGAAAGTCATGGGATTGAGTGGTGCCATTCCGTCAGCTTCGCCCGCGATTAGCCGAGAGGGAGCGCTGCAACGGCTAAAATCGCTTCATCATTATCAAGCACCTGCTGCGGAAATCGTCTTTCCTGAAAACGAAGAAAGCCAGCTTGTTGTTTGGATGGATGACGCGGGTGGAGCGAGATTGGTATATGAAGTGAGCTTCTTCCTTCCTGCGAAGAAACCATCACGTCCGCATGCACTGATCGACGCTAAAACCGGTGAAATGATCAAAACATGGGAAGGGCTGACGAAAATTGAGGACCTCGGTCAAGGGCCGGGGGGCAATGAGAAAACAGGGCAATATTATTTCGGTACGGATTATTCTGCGTTCACTATCGACAAAACAGGCACGACTTGCACATTGGAAACGGCCAATGTCAAAACTGTCAACTTGGCACATGGTACATCCGGCTCAACGGCATTTTCTTATGGCTGTAACGACGCACTAAACACCAACACATTCAAAACCATAAATGGAGCATACTCGCCTCTCAACGATGCGCACTTCTTCGGGCAACTGGTCTTTGATATGTACAAAGACTGGCTAAACTTGTCGCCATTGTCTTTCCAGCTCGTTATGCGTGTTCACTACGGTAATAACTACGAAAATGCATTTTGGAATGGCTCCTCAATGACATTTGGTGACGGCTACACGCGTTTTTACCCTTTGGTAGATGTGAATGTATCTGCGCACGAAGTCAGTCATGGTTTTACCGATCAAAACTCAGATCTTATCTACTCAGGCATGTCAGGTGGGATCAACGAAGCGTTCTCTGACATCGCGGGCGAAGCGGCGGAGTATTTTTGGAAAGGCTCTGTCGATTGGCAAGTTGGGCGTGATATTTACAAGAACAGCGGCGCACTCAGATATTTTGAGACACCTTCTGATGACGGCGTGTCGATTGACCATGCGAATCAATATTACAACGGCTTAGATGTTCACTACTCAAGTGGTGTGTTTAACCGTGCTTTCTATCTATTGGCAAACACGTCAGGCTGGGACGTGAGAAAGGCGTTTGAAGCCTTTGCGTTTGCAAATAAGCTTTACTGGCAAGCGGACTCCAACTTCGATGAAGGTGGCTGTGGCGTGGTGCAAGCCGCAAGCGATTTAGGTTACAACACAACAGATGTCGTGAATGCTTTTAATCAGGTAGGGGTTTACGCTTGCTTGGATGCGACTGAGTTGACGAATGGCACGCCAGTATCCGGCGTTAGCGGCACATCTGGTGAAGAGTCCTATTTCTACTTCAGTCTTCCTGCGAATACGGATTCTGCTAGTGTGGCTTTGACTGGCGGATCGGGCAATGCTGACATGTACGTGAAGTTTAATGGCTGGCCGACCACCACAGATTACGATTGTGCCTCTACTACCAGTGACAACAATGAATACTGTGATGTTACCTTGCAAGGTAGCGGTGAATACAATGTTCTTGTTGTGGCACAAACAGACTTTAGCGGCGCGTCTATTCAAATGGATTACGTGGAATCGCCGCCACAAGAAATCGCAATTGGTGAAACGGTTGGCAGCCTGTCGGGATCCAGAGGCGATACCTTGTTCTACCGCTTCGCAATCCCAGAAGATGGCAGCGGTGTCAGGGTGGTACTCTCTGGTGGCACGGGTGATGCTGATTTGTATGTTCGAAAAGGCGCAACCCCAAGCCTAACAGAATACGATTGCCGCCCATACTTTTGGGGTAACTCAGAAACCTGTTCGGTGTCAGGCTCTCCGGGCGACGCGTTTTACATCATGCTTCATGCTATTCGTCATTTGCTAACACATCTGTGTCACTCGTTGCCGAGACAACAAACACTGAGCCACCGGAAGATCGCGCCGATCCGATTGACCCTACGACACCGCAATCCAATATCCAGGGTAGTGCGGGTGACGCGGTTTACTACTCCTTCACTGTAACCAGTGCGGGCTTATTGTCTTCTCGAAATGCATCAGCATTGTCGGCGTCGACCTTAAATGGAGACACCGTTACCATTTCACTTTCTGGTGGGCAGGGTGATGCTGATCTCTATGTGAGGGCGGGGTCGGCACCAACAACGACAGTTTATGATTGCCGATCTATCTCGTCGTCCAATCAAGAAGCCTGTACGTTCGCCAATCTCTCTGCGGGTGTTTACTACGTGATGGTGTATGGCTCGACTGCCTTTGAGGGGGCGACACTGTCAATGAACTCGTCGTCTAACACATCGTCGGTGTCTGGTGGAGGCGGCGGTGGCGGTAGCATGGGATATCTGATTTTCTTCATGCTACCCATAGTGATTCGAAAAGCGTTAACTATGCGACGTTAGTTCGGCAATGCGCTCTAAGAATGGCGCGACTTTCCTTCGCGCCTGTTAGCGCAGGTTTCGTATTCAGATAGTTAAACAGTTGCTTGGCTGCGGCTTCTGGTGTTTGCTGCGTGGTATCGATTTCCACATCGTAGCGAAGGTGTTGATGAACGAGATTATACTCACTCTCTGCTAAGCCAATGGCTCTGTCACCGCGTTCTTTCTCTCGCAAAGAGGCAACGACAAGGTGGCATTTAACACCCACCAGACACACTTCAAAACCTTCGAGCGAATCAAGCATGTCGAGCTTTTCACGATCAATACCCCACGCATTGTCCAAGACCAGATTGCATCCTGTTTTAGCAAGGCCTCTTGCGGCTTGGTGATAACCTTCAACAAGTGTTGGATAGTGATAGCCGTCTCTTGTGATAGCTTTGCCTTCCATCATCTTTTGCAGATCGCTGGTTGGGAGTGCATAAAGCACACTATCAATACTGAAGTTCAAATATTGAACCTTAAGCATTTCAATCAGTTCTTTTGCAAGACTAGTCTTTCCTGCGCTTCCTGTGCCATTGAGAACAATTATCTGCGGCAACATCATGAACTCCCTAAAGATGAGGCTTTATGCAATTAAATTCTTATGAGGTTGTGTTGTACAGCCTTGTGCCAGTGATTTGGTGTGTTACTCACACATTTGTGTAAATACATTTTGCAGTTAGCCTCTCAAATATAAGAAACATCAACATTAAGATTTCATGACACCTGTTTGCCTAATTGTTTAGGGTTTTTAAAACAAAACGCTGGTTATGAATCAATATTCAAATTAATCATATTGATAGGTAAAAATATGACGTTCTGAAAAAGATCACTTTGTTTAAATTTCTGTCTTTCAAAAAATAATTGCCCCTGAAATGACACTTACATCCCTCCGGATTTGACCGTGATCGGACGTTGCCTCGAACGGGTAAATTTTTCACCGTTCAACCAAAGAGGTAATGGAAATGAAGAAATGGTATTCAACTGCACTGGTTATTTTGGGTTTAACGCTCGTCGGCTGTGGCGGGAGTGATAGCAATGGAAACAATCCTCACACCCAAGCGAAGTTAAGAGTGATCCATGCGGGTGCTGATGCGCCAAAAGTGAATGTGTCGGCCAGCGGTACCGAACTCGTCAGCGGCCTTGATTATGGCAGTAGCAGCGGCTTTGCGACTGTGAACGCTCAATCTTACGCTGTCGATGTTAATGCCGTCCTGCCAAACAATAAGACCACCACGGTGATTCAAGAAAATTATGCATTAGGGGCAGAGAAAAACTATTCCGCGGTTGCTGTTGGCAGTGTCGCAGACAGCACGCTAGAAATTGTGGTGTTAGAAAACGCCGATGAACCGGTTGCAAGTGGATATGCCCGCGTTCAGGTCTTACATGGTACGCCTGCGGCACCCACTGTTGATGTGTATGTGACGGCACCCGGCGGTGCGCTCAGCTCTCCCACATTAACCCTAAGTTATCGTCAATTTAGCGACCAAATTTCGGTCCCTGCAGGTGACTATCAAATTCGGATTACGCCTACCGGTTCACAAACCGTCGTTTACGATAGCGGCACTGCGCCGTTAGCGTCTGGCTCTGACTCGCTCTTCGTGGCAATTCCCAATGTTTACGCGGGTAACAGTACCGTACCTGTTGCCTTGCTGGCTGCGTCAGGTTCAGGTGCAACGGTGATTCTTGACCAAGGAACGGGCGGTGATCTTCGCGTCGTTCATGCTGTGGCTGATGCGCCAGCGGTGAACGTCACGCTAAACAACTCAGCGACACCTGCTGTCACTGGGCTTCAGTATTTGAATGAAACCGATTTTGTGACAGTACCTTCTGGCGAGCAAACGGTAACCGTTGCCGTGCAAAGTAACAACCAACCCGTTATTCAAGACAAAGCAGTGAACATCGACAAGGGCGTTTTCTACAATGCTATCGCCTTGGGGTCTGTGGATGCGAGCGATGCCTTTGATGTCGAGCTGTTAGCGGTAGAAGAAGACAGACGTAAAGTGGCGACAGAAGCGAAGCTGTCTTTGGTGCATGGTTCAGTGTCAGCAGGAACCGTTGATGTGTATGTGACGCCAACCGCGGATATTTCTTCAGCCACGCCAGCCATTGCGGGGTTTGAGTACAAACAATCTGTGACAGGTGTAGCTATCGCACCGGGTGATGCAGTGGTATCTGTGACCCCAGCAGGCTCAAAGACAGTGGCGATTGGTCCATTGAATGTCATGTTTGAAGGCGGCAAGCTCTACGGCGCCATTGCACAAGACGCCCAAAACGGCGGTGCGCCATTAACGGTGAACGGTTTTGATGAACTGAACTAAGCGTTGGTTCATTCAAAATAAAAACAAAATGGTAAGGTGAAAACAAAAAGCCCCGCTCAAAAGAGCAGGGCTTTTTACATCGAAAGAAGTCTGAATTAACGCTTGAACGTTACGTTTTCAGTAGCTTCCAAGTGCAGTGATGTTTGCGCTGGTTTCGTTTCAGCAATCACTTTACCGTTACGAATTGAGTAGCGAACAGGCACTTGGCGACGCAGTGCATCAAAGTCATTTTCAGCAGGCAGGATAAGCAGGTTACCCGGTTTGCCAACTTCTACACCGTAGTTGTCTTGAATGTTCAAGGTACGCGCGGATTTATGGCTGATCAGATCCAGAGACGAGTTCAACTGGTCGTAACCCATGATTTGGCAAACATGCAGACCCATGTGCAGCACTTGCAGCATGTTTGCAGTGCCTAGCGGATACCAAGGATCGAACACATCGTCATGGCCGAAACAAACGTTGATGTTTGATGCCAGCATCTCTTTCACGCGCGTGATACCGCGGCGCTTCGGATAATCATCAAAACGGCCTTGCAGGTGAATGTTCACCAGCGGGTTAGCAACAAAGCTGATACCTGACATACGCAGCAGACGGAACAAACGAGACGCGTAAGCACCGTTGTACGAGTGCATTGCCGTCGTGTGGCTCGCCGTGACCTTGTGACCCATCTCGTACTTGTGCGCCAGTGCAGCTACTGTTTCAACAAAACGTGATTGTTCGTCATCGATTTCGTCACAGTGAACGTCGATAAGACGGTCGTATTTGCGCGCCAGTTCGAATGCATAGTGCAGAGACTCTACGCCGTATTCGCGAGTGAATTCGAAGTGAGGAATAGCACCGACAACGTCTGCACCCAGCTTCACTGCCTCTTCAAGCAATTCTTTGCCGTTAGGGTAGGAGAGAATGCCCTCTTGCGGGAACGCTACGATTTGAATATCGACCCACTTTTTCATCTCTTCTTTCACTTCCAGCATGGCTTTCAGTGCAATCAGCGTTGGGTCAGAAACGTCAACGTGGGTACGAACGTGTTGAACACCGTTCGCGATTTGCCATTTCAGTGTTTGTTTCGCACGCTTTTTCACGTCTTCTACAGACAGCATGGCTTTGCGCTCTGCCCAGCGCTCAATGCCTTCGAACAAGGTGCCTGAAATGTTCCAGTTTGGTTCGCCCGCCGTTTGCGTGGTGTCCAAATGGATGTGAGGTTCACAGAAAGGTGGCAATGCCATACCACCTTCTGCGTCAATGATTGGTGCGTCTGTTTTCAACTCTGCGTTGTTGTCTTCGATTGCTTTGATAACGCCGTTCTCAATCAAAATCTGAGAAGGGGTAGTTTCACCACGAATGACAACGTTTTTAATGAGCATGGTTGCTGACATTAAGGTATTCCTCTTAGGCGCGAGCCGATTCAGTGTTCTTATTTGTGTTTAACTTGTCCAAAACCAGGTAGCTGATAGCACCACCCAGAACCGCATTGACAGGCACGATACCTGGCAGGAAGTGACCAGCAGCCACACCTACCGCGACACCAGCGATGGCTGCCCAGTTTACGGTTTTAAAGTTAGCGTTCGCGAAGTCTTTGTAACGCTCACGATGCTTAATAAAGTCGGCAATGATGATACCACCGATTGGCGGGATAGCAGCAGACAGGAACGTCAACCAGCCAACAAAGTTATTGTATAGCCACAGCGCACACAGCGTACCGATAACACCGTTAATCACAGATAGGTATTTGCTTGGCAATCCAGTGATGTTGGAGAAGCCCAAGCCAGATGCATACAGCGCGTTATCGTTGGTGGTCCAAATGTTCAGACCCAGTACGAGGATGGCTGGAATTAGAAGGCCCTGCGCCATCATGACATCCGAAATGTCAGAGAGGCCAGTTGCCGCCGCGCCCGCTGCACCGAAGATAAACATTAGGCTGTTACCGATGAAGAAGGCAACCATGGTCACGATAACTGCGCCACGTGCACTTTTGCCGAATCGAACAAAGTCAGCAGTCAGTGTACCGGCAGAGATGAATGAGCCAACGACCAGCACAAGTGCGGTGGAGAAGTTCATTGGGCTTTCAGGAGAAATCAACTGGAGTTGTTCGATGCCACCAACGCTGTTGATAGCTTCAATCACTGAGTAACCACCAAGAAGGGCAATAGCAGGAACAGCGATAGCAGAGAGAATCATGAGGGCGGCAATGCCGAAGTAAACAGTGGCTGTCATTGCAAGGCCTGCGACAGCGATAAGAATGTTAGTGTCGATGCCAGTGGCTTTATGAACAGGGAAGGCAAACATTGCGACGCCAACACCAAACCAACCAACTTGTGTACCGCCGAGAAGAAGAGAAGGAAGCCAAGAGCCTTTGGTACCGAAAGAGAAACGCGCTAGAAGGTGAGTAGAAAGACCAGAGGAGGCGCCAATATAACCGAGAACAGAAGTGTAAATGCCGAGGAGAAGATTACCAATAAGAACAGCGAGGAAGAAGTCATCAAATGAAAGGCCGGTGCCGAGTGTTCCTCCTGTCCACATACTTGCTGAAAAGAAGGTCAATCCCAGCATCACCATGGTGAGAGAGAGAACGCCTTTACGCGCTGATTGAGGAACCGGTCCCAAGCTGTAGTTATTATCCGCTGCCATTTTACACCCTTAAAACAAAGACTGATCCACTTACGCAAACGTAAGTGCTAGGTAAACGGCGCGGTATTCTAAAGGGTAAAAGTGTGAAGTCAATTGCAAAATGGTGTGTATGGTGGCTTTTAGCTTGTGTTTGGTTTTAATTGTTTGAATTTATTGATTTTAAATTTTCACTTTCACATAGGTTTTTTGTGCTTATTGAGGTGTGTAATCGGTTACTGCGGCTGGTTTCATCATAAATTTAACGTGCGTTTGATAACTTTTGTTTCAGAGTGGCAAAACCAAACAATTTCTCTATTTAAAAAAGGACAAATGTCCTTTTTGAATGAGAACCGCGATAGTTGAGAGCGGTAACTGCCATTTCCCTAGGTGATTACTTGTGAAAATGGCAGTTATAGGGATTTTGTTTATCGAGTTGCTGGTTTTTAGATGTTAACCGATGGCTTTCCTACGGATTCAGGTAAGGTTTTTAGCATCTCGTCGACTTGTTCCACGATCAACTCTTGCTTTTTCTTGCTCGACATATTTTCAGTGAGCTTTTGGCGAGACATTGCTTTCCAAATGACAGTATTTGTTTTTGGGTCAATCATTTCTATAACAAGCTGACCGTAATCTCGCTCATCAATTCTGACGGGCGTGTCATAGCCGAAGCCAAAGTTTCGATAGCCGTACCCAAAACTAAATGACGGTCCGTAGGCAATTTGCTCCGTTTTTGTCGCAATATAGTACCTAATGGTCACATTTGGGTTGCTTGCAACTTCCGTTAGATCTCTCGCGTCAAGCGACTGAATTAGCGCGGTTTTAACGCGTTCATCGTCAAGAGAGATAGGTTTTGATGAAGGTGGAAGGGAAACGTCGTACGTTTCAATTTGTGAAAACGGATATTGTTGATTCAGATCCGTGTAAACATTGTTGGCACATCCCGCCAAGAGAATCGAAAACAGAAAAGGGATAAAAGTACGCATGGTGCCTGCCTTGTTGCGGACGCACTAAGGGCGTCACGAGAAAGTAACTATAACGTAGACCGCAATGAGTAGAGAAAAGTTGCCTTGAAGTGGCGATTTTCACCGCCACTGTGTGTCATCAGTAATATTGGTCGCAATCCTGATGAAGTTGAGGTTGGTAGTGAATTTCGTGACAGGGGATTGTCGATGGGTTGTCAGCAGAAAGGGATTCTACAACGACGGTTTCGTTTTCCACGTTTATCGCGGTGACGCGTCCAACACCAGATTTGTGTTCGACTAACATGCCTACTTCAAACTGTTTGATATCCATAGTTTCACCTCTCGTTATTCCAGCGGCAGCAAGCGAAAGTGACCAGATATAGCGAGAGGTGAATATGGTTTTTCGGGTGATATGGATCAGTCAGCCCTGTATATTTTTACTTCCCAACGAGCTCCATGGCCTCAACCGTAAGCGGGTGAGTTGGCGCAAGGCGATACATTTCTACCGCCCATTCCACGGCTTGTTGGTTTTTTCCTAGCACCAACGCAGCTTTAACGGCACCACTGTGTATCCAGGCTCTGGGCTCAAACGGGTAATAGCGAAATCCTTCCGAATTTAAAATCTCGACAAGCATTTCGTACCCTTTTTCTTCTTGGTGAAGAAACGTGGGCATATTAACGAAGGTGATGGCAGCAAGCGACTGTATGTATATTCCTTCGTTGAGTCCAGAATACGGCTTTGTATATGCATTTTTGTCTAGAAGCCGTAGTGCTTTGTTCAGGTTGTTTAGCCCTTCTTTCATATATTTTGGTCGGTTCCAAGGAACCCACGCGTCTCGGGCTTTTATTGCCAAGGTGCTGCCGTAATACGCCGTAAGCAATGGATCTTGCGGATACTGAAGCAGCAAATTTTCTACCGCCTTCAACACTTGGTCATTTGACTGTTTGTCTCCGGAGGCAGCCTCAACGAAACTGTCTTGCAACGTTTTCCCGACAGGGCTGGCATGTGCGTGCTTGAGGTCAAAAGACATCGCAGACACCACAATCAGGGATAAAATCCCTATGATGGTGTAGATGGCTTTATCAGCAACGTACATGGTGACTCTCCGGGGTAACGATTTCGCTTCAACGATTTCGAATGCTACTTTATTTCTGTTGCAGTTTTTGTACAGTGCGATGAGACAAATTGCTTAATAGCGCGATAAATGGGATAAATCGCAGACTGAATATTTAGACAATTCTATCAATAGAACACAGGGCACTTGGTCACATTTGTTTGAACAGCGATTGGGCGCTTCGACTGACAGGCAATCGTGCGCGTCCCATTGTGGTTTCAACGAACATTTTGCCGAGCTCGTCCTTTGATACACGCGAAATCGCTGAGATCCTTACTATGACAGAACGATGTATCTGCCAAAAAGTGTTGCCACAAAGCTGCCTACAAAGCAGTCTAAGCGGTGTTCGGATGATGTATTCAGCGTCTTTGGTAACAACGGTAACGTACTTGTCCTCTGCCTTGAACAACATGACTTCATCGACGTGGATGATATGAATATCTTCACCCTTGGCGACTTTTATCCACGTCAGCGGTTCGAGATGTTGCGTTTGGTTTTGTCGAATGAGAGTGATGAGGTCCTCATTGGGCATGCTTCTGTGCTGAGCATTCTCAAGGCGTCGGATGGTTTTCAGCAGGCGTGATTCATCAATAGGTTTGACGAGATAATCGATCGCCCCCTCCTCGAACGCTTCAATCGCATGGTCATCGTATGCGGTGACAAACACGATGTTTGTCTGTAAATCCAACTTGTTTAGCTCAGATGCAACCTGCAACCCGTCAAGACCGGGCATACGAATATCTAAAAACACCACATCAGGCTGTAACGACGTGACTTGTTCCAACGCTTGCGCGCCGTCACCAACACTGGCGACAATTTGCAAATCGGGTGAAATATCTTCCAGTAACTTTCCTAAATGATGACGAAGCAAAGGTTCATCATCGGCAATGATTATGCGCATGGTATGACCATCCTTGTTATAAAGCCGCCGCCTTCTTGCATGATGAGTTCAAGCTTTCCATTACCATCAAACAGTGCGTTCAAGCGTTCGCGCACGTTTTTCATACTGAGTCCGTTTCCTTTAGAGGCTTCGTTAAAACCAATGCCGTTGTCACTGACTTCAATAAACAGCTGATTGTCGACAATCGAAAACTTGATTTGAATGTGCCCACCTTTTACCGACGGCTCAATGCCATGAACGACAGCGTTCTCTACCGCAGGTTGAATCAAGAAAGGCGGTATAAAGGCTTGGGGTGACACATTGTCATCCAGCACGATGCTGTATTCCATGCGCTCCGACAAACGGATTTGCTGAATCGCCAGATAGCTGTCGAGAAGCTTAATTTCTTCGGACAAGGTGATTTTGTCTTTACGCTGTTGCTTCAAGCTGGCGCGGAGCAAATCCGTGATTTTAACCAACAGCTTCTTGGCTTTGTCTTTGTCGGTATCAATCAGGATTTGTATGTTGGCGAGAGTGTTGAAAAGGAAATGCGGTTCCATCTGTCCTTGCAGGTTTCGAAGCTGGCTATTGATCAGTGCCTTTTCCTGCTCGGTTTGACGCAGTTGAATGTCTTTCAATTCTGATTCGGCTCTTAGTGCTCTTTCGCGGTTAAAAATCATATAGGCAACGAAAAACGCAATAGCCGTCGTTGCGATGATGAATGGCGTAACCAGCTCTAATCGCCAAATCCCACGTTTAAAGTAAATCCAAACCAGCATATTGAGGGTGCCAAATATCACACCAAGAAGGGTGCCAAGAAAAATAACTTTCTGTAAGGGCCATTCGGGGAAGTGGTTTTTTAACGTGATATTGAAGAAAAGAAAAATGGCACCGTAACCGAGTGAAATGAGTAGGTGGAATAGGTAGCCACCGCCGAGAAGCGTTTCTGTTACGTAAGCGATAATGAAACCAACCACGATAACGATGGATACGTGGACGGGTTCGAGATATCGGTAAGCTTTAATCATTGTTATTTTACCTACACGTCATTTTAGCCAGCATAATTATATGATTTTATTGTGGTTATACATTATGAATGGCTGTGATTAGGGTCGAGAAATTGCGCTGAAAAACAACTGGGAAATGAAAGAAGTAGGGTATTCCTTAGCACCTTGTCACGCCTTGGCTATTTCTTTATCACAGTCGAAAGATAAAAAAATGGCGCATCAAAAAACTTGTGCGCCTTTCGATAAGGTATTTCGGATGCACAGTAGCTTTTCCAAGCGCTCAACGCACAAATTCGGAAAAACAACCAACGAGACGAACAATAACAAAGTAAGTCGTCAATTGTTGAGCGTTGAGATAAACGTCAATATTTAGAGATGAAAGGTTTATTTGCAGAATAAATGGGGATATGCCGGTATGGCATGCGGGCAGCTATCTGCCCGCAGAGGAATCAAACTTAGTGCTGATAATATCGGCCTTGGTGATATTGCCGCCGGTTTTTTCTGCACCAGCTCGCAAAACCTCACTGGTATTGAACATGTGCTGAGGGCTGACTCTTTCATCTGTGCCTTCTAACGAAGAAACCCCAATGCTCAGCGTCAGTGCGCCTGTATTGGAAGCGACAAACGGCAGATTCGTCTCACGCAAGGTATCATGCAGCTTCTTGCAAACTATCAGTGAGTTTTCACGCGTAGTATGCGGAAGGATGATGGCAAAATGCGCATGGTCAAGGTATGCCAGCACATCTGATGAACGCTGACAGGTTTGCGCGAACATTTTCCCTATCACACTGAGTTGTTCGTTGGCTTTCTCGTCGCCGTAATTTCTGGTGTAAGTAGCAAAGTCGTCGATGGAAATGAGTAGCAAGCTAAGCGGCGTTTTATAGCGGCTGGCACGGCGCAACTCTTTATCGAGCATGTTGTTGAAGTGGCGGGCATTGGTTAAACCCGTCAAGTCATCAACGATTGTCACTTCTTCAAGCTGATGCGTTACGTCTTCCAACACTTCTTGGTTGTGCTCCAGCGCATTATTAAGCTCAAGGTTTTCATCACTGATCTGATGAATGGTTTCAGTCTGTCTTTTCGTAAACAAGAAGAAAGCCAATACCACAGACACCAAACCGAACATGATGACTAACGTCGCCAGTGCTTCAATCTTGTATTCCTGCCAAATAGGCGGCTGGTAATTGATAAAGCGCGTGCCTGGCGGTAGCGCAGATTCTTCAATCCCAAGTTTTTTCATTTCATCCAAATCGAAGAACAGCGATGACGGTGCAGGGCGCAAGTCAGGGAGCACAGTACCACCTGCTTCAAGGATTTCCATCGCTAACAATGCTGCTGCTTTACCTTGGCTATATCCCGTCACGATCTGACCACCTAACGCACCATGCCAATGTGCGAGTGCCAGTAGGTATAAATAGGATGGGGTGTGATGGATGACAGAATACGCGCGGTTTCAGCGGGGCTATATTGCCCGCCTTCTTGTTTTGGCAACGTGCTTGCGAGCATAAACACCAAGGTGTTTGCAGGCATATTCGCAAGCGCGGCATCCACCTCATCGACGGACATGTCGGTTAAAAACTCCACGTCATAACGGTTTTCCAGAGTTGGCGCGATGTTCGCTTTCACGATATCCAACACGTTACGGTCATAGGATTCTTTTGAGGCACCCACGAAAGCAATGGCTTGGTTTTTGGGGTGCAGCGACAACGCAAGTTCAATAGATTGAATGTAATCGGTGTATTCAGAAATTCCTGTGACTTTTTCATTCTTCGCAATCAATGCAGAAGGCTGGGTGTGAATAGAACTAAAGACAATCGGCTGGGTAGGGAAAAGAGAGCGTTGGTTTTCTAATGCAAATTCGATGGCGGCCATGTCCGAGGTCACCACCAAATCAATCGTTCGCTCAACATTCTTTAGAGCAAGGATCTCTGCCACTTTCTGGTTGGTCGTCGTCGGGTCAAAGCGTCGGCTGTCGAGGTAAACGACAGAAAGCTCAATCGGTGTAGCAGAGGTGGAGAGGGTTTCACTTAACCCGCTTTCTAGCTCATCACTCCAACCATACCCACGATGGAAAGAGTTGATGTACAGAATGTGTTGCGCATCGCCTTCGATGCCAGTGATTTGCGAGGCCGACACACTGGCATTCATTGGCAGTGCCAGACAGCAGATAACGATTAAGTGTACAAACCTAGCGTGTTTATTCAGGCAGTAAGCCGCTTTTTTATAAGACTAGTCATCATTCACTCATTACTCAGCACACAGATTCCCAAAAGGCGACGGCTATCAATACACCTTTAGAAAGCGCGAAGTGTGGGCACTTTCAGTGTGATTGGACAGCATTCCTTATCGCAATGAAGGTTAAGTGTAGATATAGATTCACGCGTTATCTCAATAGATTAGGTCAAAGTGCGAAGTGTGTTCATATCTTGCAGTTTCATATTGAAATGTGAATTGTTCTGCGAGAGGAAAAGAGATTTCGAGGTTCCAATGAATCTAAATCTCACAACTTGCCATACTTGATATGTTGGAACAGGCAGTTGCGGGTGGTTGCGTATGAAAATACCTATGCTGGTGGTGAGTGTTGGGCTAATAGCGTATCCGGCTTTGGGTGACGAAAGCGCGGCCTTGCAGGGCACTATTTTTCCTTATTCACCGTTAGACGCTTGGAAAGAGCAGACATTCATTGGCGCAACCGCCTATCAGCCGACGTTTGATAAAGCGAAAGGCGAGGGAAGGCTGCTTACAGAAAGTGAAGGCAGTGCGTCTGCGCTTTATCGGGAAGTGGATATTACCCTCGATGAAACACCCTTACTGAGCTGGGGTTGGGAAATAAAACGCTTTCCAACGGTTGAGTCGATAAAAACTAAAAAGAATGACGACTACGCGCTTCGGGTGTCGGTGACGGCGAGAACGGGCTTCACCATGATGAGCAGTCAAACCATTGTGTATGTATGGTCACCACATGACAACGTAGATGCCTCATGGCCAAGTCCCTTCTCACCGAAGAAGTTTAAGTTGATAAATGTCTCATCGGGAGATGCAACGGGCGAGTGGCGAGAGGTAAAAAGAAACGTGAAGCAAGACTTCCAACGCGTGTTTGGTCTCGACATCAAAAAGGTCAGTGCTATCGCCATCATGTCAGACAGTGACAATTCCAACAGCCGTGCATCTGGCGTGATTTCTCCGTTGGTTTTTAGCGAGCGTTCTAGCGGGAAAGACAAATAAAGTGGGAGTCGATAAATCTGTGTGTTTTTAAACCATTACCGCGATTTTTCGCTGCAAAGCCATACCAGTGCCTCATATCGACCTCGGTTTTTACATTACGTCTGCATTAAATTTATCCCTATGTCTGTGACTCAATACGCAGTTTGCTTGAAGTAATGGGGCAATCTCTGTACCCTTGCGGCGTTTTCCATTCTATGTTCAGGATTATCACCTTGCTTAGTACAGCTAATATCACACAGCAATTTGGCGCCAAGCCGCTTTTCGAGAACATCAGCGTCAAGTTTGGCGAAGGTAACCGTTACGGCCTAATCGGTGCGAACGGCTGCGGTAAGTCAACATTCATGAAAATCCTGAGCCGTGAACTGGAACCAACCAGCGGTAACGTCAGCGTCGACCCTAATGAGCGTGTTGCCAAGCTGAACCAGGATCAGTTTGCTTACGAAAACTTCACCGTTATCGACACTGTTATCATGGGCCACAAAGAACTGTGGGAAGTGAAGCAAGAGCGTGACCGCATCTACTCTCTGCCAGAAATGAGCGAAGAAGATGGTATGCGCGTAGCGGATCTGGAAGTTGAATTCGCTGAAATGGACGGCTACATGGCAGAGTCCAAAGCGGGTGAACTGTTGCTGGCAGTAGGTATTCCTGTTGAACAGCACTACGGTCTGATGAGCGCGGTAGCACCGGGCTGGAAACTGCGTGTGCTTCTGGCACAGGTTCTGTTTGCTGACCCAGACATCATGCTGCTTGACGAACCAACGAACAACTTGGACATCGACGCGATTCGTTGGTTGGAAGATACGCTGAACGAGCGTAACTGCACCATGATCATCATCTCGCACGACCGTCACTTCCTGAACTCAGTATGTACTCACATGGCTGACTTGGATTACGGTGAACTACGCGTTTACCCTGGTAACTACGACGAATACATGACAGCAGCGACACAAGCGCGTGAGCGTTTGCTGGCAGACAATGCGAAGAAAAAAGCACAGATTGCTGAGCTGCAAACCTTCGTAGCGCGTTTCTCTGCAAACGCATCTAAAGCAAAACAAGCAACCTCTCGTGCGAAGCAAATCGACAAGATTGAGCTGAACGAAGTGAAGGCATCAAGCCGTCAGAACCCGTTCATTCGTTTCGAACAGTCTAAAGAGCTGTTCCGTAACGCACTGGAAGTTGAAAACCTGAGCCAAGGTTTTGACAACGATCTGTTCGCGGGCTTCGGCGGTATCTTCGAAGTGGGCGAGCGCGTTGCTATCATCGGTGAGAACGGCGTGGGTAAAACCACTCTGTTGAACACACTGGCTGGCGTTCTTGAACCACGCACGGGTACGTACAAGTGGTCAGAAAACTCAAACATCGGTTACTACGCACAAGACCATGCGCATGAATTCGAAGAAGACATGAACCTGATGGATTGGATGGGCCAATGGCGTCAAGAAGGCGAAGACGAGCAAGTTGTTCGTGGCTTCTTGGGTCGTATGCTGTTCTCTCAAGACGACATCAAAAAGTCTGTAAAAGTCCTGTCTGGTGGTGAGCAAGGTCGTATGCTGCTTGGTAAGCTGATGATGCACAAACCAAACATGCTGCTGATGGACGAACCAACGAACCACATGGACATGGAATCTATCGAATCGCTGAACACCGCGCTTGAGCAATACAAAGGCACACTGTTCTTCGTTTCGCACGACCGCGTATTCGTAGACTCGCTGGCGACCCGTATCCTTGAGATCCGTGACGGCAAGATCCACGACTTCAAAGGCACTTACTCTGAGTTCCTTAAGTCTCGTGGTATCGAGCACTAATCGCTGCCGACAAGCATTAAAAAAGCCGCTCATTGAGCGGCTTTTTTGTGTCAAAAATACAGTGGCTTAAATCTCATCGACCAACTTTTGGAATGCTTCGATCCGCTTGGCCACCATGCAACGCTTTGCTGCCAGAAGTCGCCGTTTCGCAAATTTACGCCCAAGTGCTTTTCAGCGACGTCTTCGGCTGTCATACGGCCTGTATCGCGCAGCAAGGCTTTGTAGTCTCCATAGAAGCTTGCTCCTTTGTGTTGACGCTGCGCATAAACGCCCGTGCTGAACAGATAGCCAAACAGGTACGGATAGTTGTAGAAACTGATCTCCGCGATGCTGAAATGCAGTTTGCTCGCCCAGAACAAGTCGTTCGGCTCGGACGACGCCTCGCCATACCAATCCTTCCACGTCGATGCCATCAGAGCTTTCAGGTCGGAAGGTGAGAGTTCACCGCTTTCACGCTGCTCATAAAACGCTTTCTCAAACTCAAAGCGAACCGGAATGTTGAGCAGTAAGGCCACTGCAGATTGCGCTTCTTCCCACAGCATCAACATTTTGTCGTTATCGTTTTTCGCTCGCGCCAACAAGGCATCTCGCACCACATTCTCCGCGAAGATAGAGCAGTTTCTGCCAGTGTCATCGGATACGTGGTTTCGACATACGGCATATCGCGCATTACCCAGTTATGGAATGCATGGCCGAGTTCGTGTGCCAGCGTGAGCACATCTGACATGCTGCCGCCATAACTCATAAACACCAGCGGCGTGCGCGTTTTCGGGATTTTGGTGCAGTAAGCACCCATGACCTTGTTGGGTTGCGGTGCAGCATCAATAAGATGGTTTTCGACCATCATATCGACGAAATCCGCCATCTCTTGGTCAACCTCACCAAATGCCTGTTTGATGATCGCAATCCCTTCCTCGAAAGGAAAGGTTTCGCTGCTTGCGTCGGTTAGCGGTGGCATCGCCGCCAGTTCATCCCAAGGCGTTAAAGCGTCGGTTTTGAACAGCTTCGCCATAGATTGCGCGGCACCACGGGAGATAGGTTGGCTTTCCCTTGCGGTTTGCATCATGCATCCAGCGTTGATTGTTCGATGCGGCTGCCATTCAGGGCGGGTTGTAAGAAGGTCAGTGCTTCGGTATGGCTTCTTTTCTTGTATTCCGTCAGTCGATTACCGGCAAGCGCATTAAGAATTGCTGCAAAGGTAATTTCTTGCTTTTCCATTCCTTCATAAATAGCTCGCCACGCAGGTTCTCTGCGCGCAGCGTCACTGCCATACAGAATACTTGCCGCTTGCGACAGCCCAATGGTCTCTTTCGTGCCATCAGCAAGCGTGAGAGTGACATTCATATCACCCGTGATGTTGTCATAAAGGCGTCCCCACGCGTTCTTACCATCCACCTGCATGGCAGACAGTAATTGCTCTTCTGCCACAGATAATCGGTAAACACGCTGCTTTCTGATTTGCTCCAATCGGAACTCATGGCGACTAAAGAGGCCATGCTCATCGCTGCCTTTCATCACTGACTGGAACACGTCGTCATCACAACTCGCCAGTTCGCTTTCAAATGGGCTGAAAGCTTGCGCAAGAGAAGACAGCAACACATCTGTTTTCACCACCAGTGATTTTGCCTCGGCATTGGTGGCGTCCACGGAAGAAAGACAGGCCGCATAGTTTGAGGCTGACAGCAGCAAGGTTTTGATGTCATCAAAGCGCGTCAGTGCTTGCTGACACTGCTCAACATTGTCGGGCGACAATTTACCCAGAGAAGCGATAAGCCTCTCTGCATTTAGTATGTCTTCAAGTAAGGCTGGATCTTGAAGGCTGGTGTAGACGAAAGAAAAATCCCAACTTGGTGCGGACATACGGTTCTCCAAACTGTTTAACGCTCTCAATACCTTAACGTATTTCGGCGGGGAAAGGGGAGATTGTAGCGTGAGAAGCAGAGGGATTGTTTTTTGCAGTAGCGGGGGCGAAAAAACAAGTCAGAGAGATTATAGAGCATGCCTCACAATTGCAGTCTAAACCGCTGTTTAAATGAACAGGTAAAGCCTTATAGTAAAAATCGCACATTTTTAGTTAGCGATGCCCGTTTTTTGCACTTTGAATGAACTGAGATTGATGTAAGTCTCAGATATATATGACGATAAGAGAAAACAAGAACAGCTGTAAGCGGACTAATCGGGCGTCCCGGTTTTGTACTAAACGGGCAAGTTGCCCGCTAATAAGTTGTTATGTAAATCATGAAAATAAGGAGAATTGAGATGGAATTATCAGAAATTAAAGCGAAAATAATCGAGCTATTGGATGCTCAACTTGAACAAAAGTTTGAAGAATCAGATTTATCTGCGAGACATTACAGTTTTACTAGCCCTGACTACGACTTTTCTTTTTCAGTATCACTTGTAAGGAATGTCAGCGAAACTCAATTAACTAATCGAATAAATCGCTGTATCAATAAAGCGAAAGAAGTTTCAAAACCTAATACACATTTTCAGTTTGACGAAAACTGTGGTTTATATATCGTTTAATTTCAGAAATTTACATAACAAACTGTTTAAGAGTGATTCGCAACGCGTGGCATTTTTACCATGCGTTGGTTTTAGTGTTTAAGGTGTTATGCGATGGCTTCGGTATTGCGTTGCTCACACCTTAACA
>NZ_LNTY01000052.1 GCF_001559595.1 Enterovibrio coralii
TCTGCTCTTGCCGCAGAGATAACAATCTGTGCAATCGCATCTCGTGATAAGTCACCACTTCCGCTCGCATCAGTAAAGTCATCCAACGGAATCGCTAGAGTCACAACGTCAGTACTTGTTGGTACGCTAGTGTACTGAATCGCACCGGTCTCACCTGCGCCGTTTGCGTGGTTAGACAGCTTAATGTTCACCACTTGACCTGCTAACAAAGGTTCTACTTTGTATTGCATGTTGAACGTGGTGTAACCCGTTGCATCAAAGGCTGCTGATGAGAAGTCAATACCTGCGAAGGTTTGACCTGCACCCAGCGTGATCACTTTGGCTGGGCTGTCATTCAGTGTGCCATCAATGATGCGCGCTGAAGCGTCACCCCAGTTAGGGCCCCACTCGTTAACAGC
>NZ_LNTY01000053.1 GCF_001559595.1 Enterovibrio coralii
CGAATCCTCCGAGCGCGCCATGATTTGTGCGGTGAGGTGGCCGAGAGGCTGAAGGCGCTCCCCTGCTAAGGGAGTATACGGTTTATAGCCGTATCGAGGGTTCGAATCCCTCCTTCACCGCCATTTGTAAATATGTTGTGCGACCGTAGCTCAGCTGGATAGAGTACCTGGCTACGAACCAGGCGGTCGGAGGTTCGAATCCTCCGGTCGCGCCATCATTATTTACACCTCTTTAAGGCAATATGCCTTTCCAAGGACGAACGCTCCGTTTCCGACGAAGCACTCAGCATCCGGATGATGCATGAAGTGATACCCTGCG
>NZ_LNTY01000054.1 GCF_001559595.1 Enterovibrio coralii
CTTCGCAATCCGTGAAGGTGGCCGTACTGTAGGTGCGGGTGTTGTTGCTAAAATCATCGAATAAGATTTGACGACACACTAACAAAAAGGGCATCATTTGATGCCCTTTTTCTGCACCAAAACTTTGGATTGAACTTTTTTTCGCCAATTGGTCGCAGTGATAACTATTTTGGGATAAGAAAATACGCGTAAACGGACATCCGTTATTATTTTCTTTATCTATTACCTCGCTGACGCGAGGTTGTTGTCGTCTATGAAATAGACTAGTTACAGGTAGAATGTATGAAAGCGAATGCTGAAGCCCCAACCGGGTCAATGGACGCCCTAAAATGGGTTGTGGTCTTTGCCTTACTGGCAACTGCGGTAGTGGGAAATAGCCTGTACAGTGATATGTCTGTCGTGCTTCGAGCTGCTGCTGTAGTTGTGCTTGTTGCTGCAGCTGGTGGTGTTGCCGCCCTGACAGCGAAAGGCAAAGCAGCGATCACCTTTGCACGTGAGTCGCGTATGGAAGTGCGTAAAGTGGTTTGGCCTACTCGCCAAGAAACTTTGCAGACCACTCTCATCGTTCTGGCTGTCACTGTCGTCATGGCGCTCATCCTGTGGGGCATCGACGGTATTATGGTCCGTCTGGTCCGCCTATTCACTGGCGTGTGAGGTTAACTACATGAGCGAAGCTCCGAAAAAACGTTGGTATGTTGTTCAGGCTTTCTCTGGCTTTGAAGGCCGAGTATCAAAGTCGCTGAAAGAACATATCAAGATGCACGAGATGGAAGACTACTTTGGTGAGGTACTGGTACCTACTGAGGAAGTCGTCGAAATGCGCGCCGGACAGCGCCGTAAAAGTGAACGTAAGTTCTTCCCAGGCTATGTACTGGTTCAGATGATCATGAACGATGAGTCATGGCACTTGGTTCGCAGCGTTCCACGTGTAATGGGCTTTATTGGCGGTACGCCAGATCGTCCAGCACCGATTTCTGACAAAGAAGCGGATGCAATCCTGAACCGTCTGGAGAAGGCGAGTGAATCACCAGTCATAAAACTGTTTATGAAGCAGGTGAAGTTGTTCGCGTTACTGAAGGCCCATTTGCGGACTTCAACGGTGTAGTAGAAGAAGTAGATTACGAGAAGAGCCGCGTGAAGGTTTCTGTATCTATTTTCGGTCGTGCTACACCAGTAGAGCTAGAGTTCGGTCAAGTAGAAAAAAGCTGATCGTTTTTTGCTCGGAAATAGTTGCGAGGGGCGCGAAATTTGAATACAATTTCGCGCCCTTTTGTTAAACGGGGAGTCTGTTCTCATAAGACAGACGTTTGAACCCAAATTTAGGTATTTAGTAATGGCTAAAAAAGTAGAAGCTTACATCAAGCTGCAAGTTGCAGCTGGTATGGCTAACCCAAGTCCACCAGTTGGTCCAGCTCTGGGTCAGCACGGCGTGAACATCATGGAATTCTGTAAAGCGTTCAACGCACGTACAGAATCTCTAGAGAAAGGCCTGCCAACTCCAGTAGTTATCTCTGTATACGGCGACCGTTCTTTCACTTTCGAACTGAAGACTCCACCTGCAGCAGTTCTGCTGAAGAAAGCAGCTGGTATCAAGTCTGGTTCAGGCCGTCCTAACACTGAGAAAGTTGGTACTGTTACCGACGCTCAGATCCAGGAAATCGCGGAAACTAAAGCGAAAGACATGACTGGTGCTGACATTGAAGCGATGAAACGCTCAATCGCTGGTACCGCTCGTTCAATGGGTCTGGTAGTAGAGGGTTAAGACAATGGCAAAACTGACTAAGCGTATGCGCGTAATCCGCGAAAAAGTTGATGTAACTCGTGAGTACGACATCAACGAAGCTGTTGCTCTGCTGAAAGAACTGGCTACTGCTAAATTCGTTGAAAGTGTTGACGTTGCTGTAAACCTGGGCATCGACGCACGTAAATCAGACCAAAACGTTCGTGGCGCAACTGTACTGCCACACGGTACTGGCCGTGACATCCGCGTAGCGGTATTCACTCAAGGTGCGAACGCTGAAGCTGCTAAAGCTGCTGGTGCTGACATCGTTGGTATGGAAGATCTGGCTGAGCAAGTTAAGAAAGGCGAGATGAACTTCGACGTAGTTATCGCATCTCCAGATGCAATGCGCGTTGTAGGTCAACTGGGTACTATCCTGGGTCCTCGCGGTCTGATGCCAAACCCGAAAGTTGGTACTGTAACTCCTAACGTTGCTGAAGCAGTTCAAAATGCTAAAGCTGGTCAGGTTCGTTACCGTAACGACAAGAACGGTATCATCCACACCACCATCGGTAAGGTTGACTTCGACGCTGACAAGCTGAAAGGTAACCTGGAAGCTCTGCTGGTAGCTCTGAAGAAGGCTAAACCTTCTCAAGCGAAAGGTGCTTTCATCAAGAAAGTAAGCATCTCTACCACTATGGGTGCAGGTGTTGCGGTTGACCAGAACACTCTGGACGCGAACGCAAACTAATTGATTGAAGTGGCGGGTTGCTGTATAATTCGTCGCTTCAAATTTATGGCTAAGTTCGGTTTTACCGAACTTCGTCCAAGACCGTAGGCGTCTCTTTCCTAGATGGAGACTTAATAACTACCTACGTAGACGGTGCCAGGAACATGATAGATATTATCTTTCTTGGATCTGCACCGTAATTACTCTCCTGCTGTGAAGCAGCGAGTGGTGTACATATAATCCAGGAGCAAATCCAAATGGCATTAAATCTTCAAGACAAAAAAGCAATTGTTGCTGAAGTCAACGAAGCTGCCGTTGGTGCCCTGTCTGCAGTTGTAGCTGATTCTCGCGGCGTAACCGTGGGTGCGATGACTTCTCTACGTAAACAAGCTCGTGAAGCTGGCGTTTACATGAAAGTTGTTCGTAACACCCTGGCTCGTCGTGCAGTAGAAGGTACTGACTACGAGTGTCTGCAAGACACTTTCGTTGGTCCTACTCTGATCGCGTTCTCTACTGAGCACCCTGGTGCTGCAGCACGTCTTTTCAAAGACTTTGCTAAAGAGAACAAGAACTTCGAGATTCGTGCTGCTGCATTCGAAGGCGCACTAACTAACGCTGACGTTCTGGCGACGCTGCAACTTACGACGAAGCTATCGCACGTCTGATGATGTGCATGAAAGAAGCGTCTGCTGGCAAGCTGGTTCGCACTATCGCGGCTGTTCGCGATCAGAAAGAAGCTGCGTAATTCGCATTGCTTTTTGCTGGTTGCTATTTAAACTAATTGTTGACTTTAAAGAGAATTGTTATGTCTATCACTAATGAGCAAATCCTAGACGCAATTGCAGAAATGTCTGTAATGCAAGTTGTTGAGCTGATCGAAGCAATGGAAGAGAAGTTCGGCGTTACTGCAGCTGCTGCAGTAGTTGCTGGCGGTGCTGTTGCTGAAGCTGCTGAAGAGAAAACTGAGTTCGACGTAATCCTGACTGCTGCAGGCGCGAACAAAGTTGCTGTTATCAAAGCAGTACGTGGCGCAACTGGTCTGGGCCTGAAAGAAGCGAAAGCAGTTGTTGACGGCGCTCCAGCTCCTCTGAAAGAAGGCGTTTCTAAAGAAGAAGCTGAAGCTCTGAAGAAAGAACTGGAAGAAGCTGGTGCTTCTGTTGAAGTTAAGTAATTATAGCTTAGCTTCTTAGCCTTAATTGGCTAATGGCTGGTGGCTTTTTAGCCACCGGCCTTTTTGCGCTGTAGGGCAGTAGTGAATTTTACACCCCGTTTAGTCACTATTCTCCTAGCAAAAAACATCGGAATTAACCCTCTGATGTTCCTACAGTAAACGGCGGTTTATAGTTACTGTCCCATCAGTCTGGACAGTTTGGGTCACTTATCAGCGAGCTGAGGAACCCTATGGTTTACTCTTATACCGAGAAAAAGCGTATCCGTAAGGATTTTGGTAAGCGTCCTCAAGTTCTGGACGTGCCATACTTGCTGTCCATCCAGCTAGATTCCTTCGAGAAATTCATCGAGCAGGATCCAGAAGGGCAATACGGACTTGAAGCTGCTTTTCGCTCTGTCTTCCCGATTCAGAGCTACAACGGCAACTCTGAGTTGCAATACGTTAGCTATCGTCTCGGTGAGCCAGTATTCGATGTTAAAGAATGTCAGATCCGTGGCGTAACCTACTCTGCACCACTGCGCGTTAAACTGCGTCTAGTGATGTTTGATAGAGATGCACCTGCTGGCACCGTAAAAGACATCAAAGAGCAAGAAGTCTACATGGGTGAAATTCCACTCATGACGGACAATGGTACCTTTGTTATTAACGGTACTGAGAGGGTTATCGTATCCCAGCTGCATCGTAGCCCGGGCGTCTTCTTCGACAGCGATAAGGGTAAAACCCATTCCTCAGGTAAAGTGCTGTATAACGCGCGCATCATTCCATACCGTGGTTCATGGTTGGACTTTGAATTCGATCCTAAGGACCTGCTGTACGTACGTATTGACCGTCGTCGTAAGCTGCCTGCATCGATCATTCTGCGTGCACTTGAGTACACTACTGAGCAAATCCTAGACCTGTTCTTCTCGAAAATTGTTTTCGAAGTAAAAGGCAAGTCTCTAGTGATGGAGCTGGTACCTGATCGCCTGCGTGGTGAAACCGCAAGCTTCGATATCGAAGCAAACGGCAAGGTATACATCGAAAAAGGCCGTCGCATTACTGCGCGCCACATTCGTCAGCTTGAAAAAGACGACGTTACACAAATTGAAGTCCCTGTTGAATACATCGTGGGCAAAGTTGCTGCACGCGATTACATCAACGAGGAAACTGGTGAGATCATCGCTGGTGCTAACCAAGAGCTGAGCCTGGAATCTCTGGCGCTTCTGTCTCAGGCTGGTCACAAGAAGATCGAAACCCTGTTCACCAACGACCTGGATCACGGCCCGTACATGTCAGATACTCTGCGTATCGACAGCACGACTGACCGTCTGACCGCGTTGGTTGAAATCTACCGCATGATGCGTCCTGGTGAGCCACCAACGCGTGAAGCAGCAGAACAGCTGTTCGAAAGCCTGTTCTTCTCAGAAGATCGTTACGATCTGTCTGCGGTAGGTCGCATGAAGTTCAACAGCTCGCTAAACCGTGAAGAGATGACCGGTGAAGGCGTACTGAGCCATGACGACATCATCGAAGTAATGCGCAAGCTGATCGATATCCGTAACGGTATCGGTGAGGTGGACGATATCGACCACCTAGGCAACCGTCGTATTCGTTCTGTTGGTGAAATGGCTGAGAACCAGTTCCGTGTAGGTCTGGTACGTGTTGAGCGTGCGGTTAAAGAGCGTCTGAGCCTTGGCGATCTCGACAACGTGATGCCACAGGATCTGATCAACGCTAAGCCTATCTCTGCGGCAGTTAAAGAGTTCTTTGGCTCTTCTCAGCTGTCTCAGTTTATGGACCAGAACAACCCGCTGTCAGAAGTAACGCACAAGCGTCGTATCTCTGCACTGGGTCCAGGCGGTCTGACGCGTGAGCGCGCAGGCTTTGAAGTTCGAGACGTACACGCAACCCACTACGGTCGCCTGTGTCCTATCGAAACGCCTGAAGGTCCAAACATCGGTCTGATCAACTCGCTTTCAGCGTTTGCTCGTACTAACCCGTACGGCTTCCTGGAAACGCCTTACCGTAAAGTTGTTGACGGTAAAGTGACCGATGACATCGACTACCTATCTGCGATTGAAGAAGGTCAGTTCGTTATCGCGCAGGCAAATGCCGCGTTGAACGAAGACGGTTCTTTCACAGATGAATTGATCACTGCTCGTCAGAAAGGTGAATCAGGTCTGCACCCACGTGACCATGTTCAGTACATGGACGTTGCAACCAACCAGGTTGTATCGGTGGCAGCTTCTCTGATCCCGTTCCTTGAGCACGACGATGCTAACCGTGCACTTATGGGTGCGAACATGCAACGTCAGGCCGTACCAACTCTGCGCGCTGATAAGCCGCTGGTAGGTACTGGTATTGAACGTGCAGTAGCGGTTGACTCGGGCGTAACAGCTGTTGCGAAACGCGGCGGTATGGTTCAGTCCGTAGACGCATCACGCATCGTTATTAAGGTTAATGAAGATGAGCTGGTACCAGGCGAAGCCGGTATCGACATCTACAACCTGACGAAGTACACCCGTTCTAACCAGAACACCTGTATCAACCAGCGTCCATGTGTAATGCCAGGCGAACCTGTGCTGCGCGGCGATGTACTGGCTGACGGTCCTTCAACAGACCTGGGTGAACTGGCACTTGGCCAGAACATGCGTATCGCGTTCATGCCTTGGAACGGTTACAACTTCGAGGACTCCATCCTTGTATCTGAGCGCGTAGTACAGGAAGACCGCCTGACTACCATCCACATCCAAGAACTGTCTTGTGTGGCGCGTGATACTAAACTGGGTAGCGAAGAAATCACTGCTGACATCCCTAACGTGGGTGAAGCTGCGCTGTCTAAGCTTGACGAATCTGGTGTTGTATACATCGGTGCGGAAGTGAAAGGCGGCGACATTCTGGTAGGTAAAGTAACGCCTAAAGGCGAAACTCAGCTGACACCAGAAGAGAAACTGCTACGCGCAATCTTCGGTGAAAAAGCGTCTGACGTTAAAGACTCTTCTCTGCGTGTTCCTAACGGTGTATCTGGTACGGTTATCGACGTACAAGTATTTACCCGTGATGGTGTAGAGAAAGACAAGCGTGCGCTTGAAATCGAAGAAATGCAGCTGAAAGAAGCCAAGAAAGACCTGACAGAAGAGTTCTCTATTCTGGAAGGTGGTCTGGTAGCACGTGTTCGCGGCGTTCTGGCAAATGCTGGTTACAGCCAAGAGAAACTGGCGAACATGGATCGCCAAGCGATGCTGTCTCAGACTCTTGACGACGAAGCACTGCAAACTCAGCTGGAGCAACTGGCTGAGCAGTACGACGAATTGAAAGCTGACTTCGATAAGAAGTTCGACACCAAACGCCGTAAGATCACTCAGGGTGACGATCTGGCACCGGGCGTCCTTAAGATTGTTAAGGTATACCTGGCTGTTAAACGTCGTATCCAGCCTGGTGATAAGATGGCAGGTCGTCACGGTAACAAGGGTGTTATCTCTAAGATCAACCCTGTTGAAGACATGCCGTACGATGAAAATGGTGAGCCAGTAGATATCGTACTGAACCCACTGGGTGTACCGTCTCGTATGAACATCGGTCAGATCCTTGAAACCCACCTTGCCTTGCGGCGAAAGGTATCGGTAACAAGATCAACAAGATGCTTAAAGAGCAGCAAGAACTGGCGAAATTCCGTGAGTTCCTGCAGAAGGTTTACAGCCTGGGTGATACGCGTCAGAAAGTCGACATCAGCACTATGACTGATGACGAAGTGCGTACATTGATCCAAAACTTGCGTGCAGGTCTTCCGATCGCAACGCCAGTATTCGATGGTGCACCAGAGCCAGCGATCAAAGAGCTGTTGAAACTGGGTGATCTGCCAGAGTCTGGCCAGCTGAACCTGTTCGATGGCCGTACCGGTGACAAGTTTGAGCGTCCAGTAACCGTTGGTTACATGTACATGCTGAAACTGAACCACTTGGTTGATGACAAGATGCACGCCCGTTCTACCGGTTCTTACAGCCTGGTTACTCAGCAGCCGCTGGGTGGTAAGGCTCAGTTCGGTGGTCAGCGTTTCGGTGAGATGGAAGTGTGGGCGCTGGAAGCATACGGCGCAGCATACACCCTGCAGGAAATGCTGACTGTTAAGTCGGATGACGTGAATGGTCGTACGAAGATGTACAAGAACATCGTCGACGGCGATCACCGCATGGAACCGGGTATGCCGGAATCTTTCAACGTATTGCTGAAAGAAATCCGCTCGTTGGGTATCAACATCGAGCTGGAAGACGAATAAGCCAACGCTTAATCGTGACGCCCTCCGCTTTGCGGCGGAGGGATGTTCCGGTATCAATATGAAGGTGCAGGTAACCTGCACTTTTATGGGTCAACTCCTCACAGGAGCCGAATGTGAAAGACTTACTTAAGTTTCTGAAAGCACAGCATAAGACCGAAGAATTTGATGCAATCAAAATCGGTCTGGCTTCACCAGACATGATTCGTTCATGGTCTTTCGGTGAAGTTAAAAAGCCAGAAACCATTAACTACCGTACCTTTAAGCCTGAGCGTGACGGTCTGTTCTGTGCACGTATCTTTGGCCCGGTAAAAGACTACGAATGTCTTTGTGGTAAATACAAGCGCCTGAAGCACCGTGGCGTGATCTGTGAAAAATGTGGTGTTGAAGTTACTCAGACCAAAGTACGTCGTGAGCGTATGGGTCACATTGAGCTGGCTTCACCTGTTGCCCACATCTGGTTCCTGAAATCACTGCCGAGCCGTATCGGTTTGCTGATGGACATGCCTCTGCGTGACATCGAGCGTGTTCTGTACTTCGAATCATACGTTGTGATCGAACCAGGCATGACCGATCTTGAGCGTAGCCAAATGCTGTCTGAAGAACAGTACCTGGACGCGCTGGAGCAATGGGGTGATGAATTCGACGCTCGTATGGGTGCCGAAGCAGTTAAAGCTCTGCTGGCCAACATGGACCTAGCAGCTGAAGCTGAACTGATGCGCGAAGAGCTGGAAGAAACCAACTCTGAAACTAAGCGCAAGAAACTCACCAAGCGCCTGAAGCTTGTTGAAGCATTCCTGCAGTCTGGAAACAACCCTGAGTGGATGATCCTGACTGTTCTTCCAGTTCTGCCACCGGACCTGCGTCCTCTGGTACCACTGGATGGCGGTCGTTTCGCGACTTCAGATCTGAACGATCTGTACCGTCGTGTAATCAACCGTAACAACCGTCTGAAGCGCCTGCTGGATCTGGCTGCACCTGACATCATCGTACGTAACGAAAAACGTATGCTGCAAGAGTCAGTTGACGCCCTGCTGGACAACGGTCGCCGTGGTCGTGCCATTACTGGTTCGAACAAGCGTCCTCTGAAGTCTCTGGCTGACATGATCAAAGGTAAGCAAGGTCGTTTCCGTCAGAACCTGCTTGGTAAGCGTGTAGACTACTCTGGTCGTTCGGTAATCACCGTAGGTCCATACTTGCGTCTGCACCAGTGTGGTCTTCCTAAGAAGATGGCACTTGAGCTGTTCAAACCATTTATCTACGGCAAGCTGGAAGCTCGTGGTCTAGCGACCACCATCAAAGCTGCTAAGAAGATGGTAGAGCGCGAAGAAGCGGTAGTTTGGGATATCCTGGATGAAGTTATCCGTGAACACCCAGTACTGCTGAACCGTGCACCGACACTTCACCGTCTGGGTATTCAGGCGTTTGAACCAGTGTTGATCGAAGGTAAAGCAATCCAACTGCACCCACTCGTTTGTGCGGCATACAACGCCGACTTCGATGGTGACCAGATGGCTGTTCACGTACCTCTGACACTGGAAGCACAGCTTGAAGCACGTGCTCTGATGATGTCGACCAACAACATCCTGTCTCCTGCGTCCGGTGATCCAATCATCGTACCTTCTCAGGACGTTGTACTGGGTCTGTACTACATGACCCGTGAAAAGATTAATGCGAAGGGTGAAGGTCTGTACCTGTCTGGTCCTGCGGAAGCTGAAAAAGCATACCGTACCGGCTGCGCAGAACTGCACGCACGCGTAAAAGTTCGTGTTCGCGAAGTATTGGTAGATGAACTGGGTAACCGCCAAGAAAACATTGGTCTGGTTGATACCACAGTTGGTCGTGCAATGCTGTGGCAAATCGTGCCTGAAGGCCTGCCATACAGCATCGTTAACCAAGCACTGGGCAAGAAACAAATCTCTGCTCTGTTGAACACCTGTTACCGTAAGCTGGGTCTGAAAGACACCGTAATTTTCGCTGACCAAATCATGTACACCGGTTTCGCATACGCGGCACTGTCTGGTGTATCTGTTGGTATCGACGACATGGTGATCCCACAGGCGAAATACGACCTGATCGAAGCAGCAGAAGCTGAAGTTGCTGAAATTCAGGAGCAGTTCCAGTCTGGTCTGGTTACCGCGGGCGAACGTTACAACAAAGTTATCGATATCTGGGCTGCAGCTAACGAACAAGTAGCTAAAGCGATGATGGATAACCTGTCTTTCGACACTGTTATTAACCGTGACGGTGAAGAAGAAGAACAGAAGTCATTCAACAGCGTATACATGATGGCCGACTCAGGTGCTCGTGGTTCGGCTGCTCAGATTCGTCAGTTGGCGGGTATGCGTGGTCTGATGGCGAAACCAGATGGTTCTATCATCGAAACGCCAATCACTGCGAACTTCCGTGAAGGTCTGAACGTACTCCAGTACTTCATCTCGACGCACGGTGCTCGTAAGGGTCTGGCGGATACCGCACTGAAGACTGCGAACTCCGGTTACCTGACTCGTCGTCTGGTAGACGTAGCGCAAGACGTAGTTGTTACCGAAACAGATTGTGGTACCTCAGAAGGTATCAACATGATGGCGGTAATCGAAGGTGGTGACGTTAAAGAAGCACTGCGTGAGCGTGTTCTGGGCCGTGTGGTTGCAGAAGACGTGATGAAGCCAGGTACTGAAGAAGTACTGGCGCCGCGCAACACTCTGCTTGACGAGAAGTGGTGTGACATCCTGGAGCAAAACTCTGTTGACCAGGTGAAAGTGCGTTCTGTCGTAACGTGTGAAACTGACTTCGGTTGTTGTGCAAACTGTTACGGTCGCGACCTGGCACGTGGTCACATTGTTAACCACGGCGAATCTGTGGGCGTTATCGCTGCACAGTCAATCGGTGAACCAGGTACACAGCTGACGATGCGTACGTTCCACATTGGTGGTGCGGCATCTCGTGCGGCAGCAGAAAGCAGCATTCAGGTGAAGAACAACGGTTCTATGCACCTGCACAATGCGAAGTTCGTTACCAACAACGCTGGTAAGCTGGTGATCACTTCACGTGCATCAGAAATGACTATCGTTGATGAGTTCGGCCGTACTAAGGAAAGCTACAAGCTGCCTTACGGTTGTATTCTGAGCAAGCTGGATGGCGACCAAGTTAAAGCGGGCGAAACCGTTGCTAACTGGGACCCACACACAATGCCGATCATCACTGAAGTAGAAGGTCGCATCGAGTTCGTTGACATGGTTGACGGTGTTACCGTTCAACGTCAAACGGATGAGCTGACGGGTCTGTCTTCAATGGTTGTTCTGGATGCTGCAGAGCGTACGTCAGCGGGTAAAGACATGCGTCCTACCGTTCGTCTGCTTGACGCATCTGGTAACGCAGTAATGATCCCAGGTACTGACATGCCTGCACAGTACTTCCTGCCTGGTAAAGCAATTGTCCAGTTGGAAGACGGCGCAAACGTAGGTGTGGGTGACACGCTTTCTCGTATTCCTCAGGAATCTGGCGGTACGAAAGATATCACCGGTGGTCTGCCACGCGTAGCAGACCTGTTCGAAGCACGTAAGCCTAAAGAGCCTGCAATTCTGGCAGAGATCACAGGTGCTGTTTCCTTCGGTAAAGAAACCAAAGGTAAACGTCGTCTGATCATCACGCCAACTGAAGGCCAGCCATACGAGGAAATGATTCCTAAGTGGCGTCAGCTGAACGTATTCGAAGGTGAGAAAGTAGAACGTGGTGACGTAATCGCCGACGGTCCAGAATCTCCACACGACATTCTGCGTCTGCGTGGCGTACGTGCGGTAACTGAGTACATCACTAACGAAGTACAAGACGTTTACCGTCTGCAAGGCGTTAAGATTAACGACAAGCACATCGAGACTATCGTTCGTCAGATGCTGCGCAAGGTAACTATCACATCTTCAGGTGACTCTGAGTTCCTGGAAGGTGAGCAGGTAGAATACTCTCGCGTAACTATCGCGAACCGTCAGCTGGAAGCAGAAGGTAAAGCACCTGCTGGCTTCGAGCGCGATCTGCTGGGTATCACCAAAGCGTCTCTGGCAACTGAATCGTTCATCTCTGCGGCATCGTTCCAAGAAACGACTCGCGTACTGACCGAAGCAGCTGTATCTGGCAAGCGTGACGAACTGCGCGGCCTGAAAGAGAACGTAATCGTTGGTCGTCTGATCCCTGCGGGTACTGGTTTCGCTTACCACAAGTCGCGTCAAGCGCGTCGCAACGTGGTAGAAGAGCCAGCAGCTCCGCAAATCGATGCTGAACAAGCATCTCAGGATCTGGCAGCCCTGCTGAACGCTGGTCTGAGCGACGAAAACTAATCATCGCTAGCTAGATAGTAAAAGGCACCCAATAGGGTGCCTTTTTTATTGCCTGCGATTTAGCAAACGAAACAATCCCTGAGAAGCGAGAAGCGAGAAGCGAGAAGCGAGAAGCGAGAAGCGAGAAGCGAGAAGCGAGAAGCGAAGTCAACAAAACCGGCTGATGGGAGACATCAACCGGATGAAAGTAAAAGCAATCTTACGCGCCAGGTGGAATCGCGAGGCTGTCAGCAATCAGCTGGATCAGCATGTCTTCCTGTTCAAAGCGAAGTTCCATGATTTCGCCAACGCGGGAGATATCGCTGTCAAAGCCAGTGAAGTTATCTTCCGTGATGGTAAAGTCGCTGTACTTGTCGTTGAACGTCAGTAAAGGCTCTGTGGTTTCAACGATGCGGGCGTACAAGGAATCGATTTCAGCATTGCTTGAAAAGCCAGTCGACTTCCAGCGTGCCATTACCATGTCGTAAATCTTGAAATGACCGGCTGAGATATAATCAACCAGTGATTCACAGAAGCGATTCAACGCCTGCTCGGTCGGTAGGCAATTCTTGTTGCCGCCCGTTAACCCAGCCACCTTGGAGTATTCGACAAGCAATTCTTGTCTGAGCGTCAGCCAGTAGTCGATGACTTCACTGTAGCCACCCCACTGCTGTTGTGCTTTTTCGAGTTTGTTAAGCATGACCACGTCCTCATGATCAGCGCACCTGAGCGCTTTTATAGGATTTCGGCCATATCAATCAGGCCTTCAATTGTCTAACATCAGGTTACTGAATTTAGATTGCCGCAAATTGCAGCGGTTATCAAGGATCGAAACTGCGTTATGTCTGATCGAAATGATCTTGTGTACTTATGTTGTGTAAGTGACGGTAAGTTGTGGCTATCTGATCACAGCTTGCCAATAATCTCTAAATATCAATTGGATAAAATCTCCCCGACGCACTACGTGATTGGTCAGCATGACGGTAAAAGTGTTTACTACGTGCCATCGTCGGAGCAACTCGACCCGGAAAGCTTCGAGGGACTTCGCACCCTGCTAGGGTTACCACCTGCGCTGTTTAATCTTGCCGGAAAGGCGATACAGCTTGATCACATGCAAGCCTCACTGGGTTTTTGTAGCCGCTGCGGTGGTGAGAACCTGTTTGATAGCAAGCATTTGGCGATGTCTTGCCAACGGTGCAATACCCTCTCGTATGCCCGCATTTCACCGTGCGTGATTGTGGCGGTGAGAAAAGAAAACCAAATCCTACTGGCTCAGCACCCTCGACATAAAAACGGCATGTATACCGTGATTGCTGGCTTCGTCGAAATGGGTGAAACCCTCGAAGAGTGTGTGGCGAGAGAGGTGAAAGAGGAAACCGGGATTGAGGTGACCAACATTCACTATTTTGACAGTCAGCCTTGGGCGTTTCCGTCTAACTTGATGATGGGCTTTATTGCCGATTATCAACGCGGCGAGATAAACCCTGATTACGAAGAGCTGACGGATGCGCGTTGGTTTGATGCCGATGATTTGCCGCTGGTGGCACCAGAGGGCACCATCGCGAGACGCCTTATCGACGCTGTGACAGGTTAAAAGAAAGGGATGCAATGCATCCCTGTTTCTATTGGGTGTGCGCAAGGATAAGCGCGTTTACCGCCGTGGCTTGCTCCATCTGCACCATGTGCCCAGCGTCTGCCAGTATATGTGTTTCTGCGCTCGCCATGCTCTCGGCATGCGATGCGGGTATCACCGCGTCGGATGCGCCCCATATGATGAGGGGCGAAACCAATTGCGACACATCAAGCAACTGGGTTTGCACGCCATCGACAAACAGCGATTGCGACAAGTTATCTAGTGCGGTTGTAACGCCATCTAGCCGCTTGTACTTCAGAACATCATCTACCAAGCGCGGGTAACCAAGCCGCTGTCGGCGAAGAGAAGCTGCAATACGGGCTTTAGCGTTTTCCTGCTTTCTGCATCAACAAATCCTCGGATGTAATCCGTGTTGATCTCTTTGCCAAGTCCCGCACTGCCAATGAGCGTGAGAGAAGCAATGCGCAAGGGAAATTGTAGAGCTAAACTTGCGCTGATCAGCCCGCCCATCGAGTGACCGACAAAATGCGCCTTGGCGATGTCGAGTGTATCCATTACCTCCAACACGGTTTGGCACAGTGCACCAAAGTCGATGTCGACCTTGATGTCTGATTGCCCGTGAGAGGGGAGGTCCAATGCAAGTACCGGTGCTTTCTCTGCCAGCGCATCGAGGTTAAACAACCAGTTATCCAGATCTCCGCCAAAGCCATGAACCAGCACAAAGGGTGGGCCGCCAGCATCAGGATTTAAAAAGCTGTAGCGAATGCGCCCTGATGAAGTCTCAGCAAACGCGTAACTGGTGCTTTCTTCTTCCTGCTCATTGTTTTCGCTGGTGGCGGAAACGAAAGCGGCAATATAGGCGTCAATTTCGTCATCACTTACGTCCAGGGGTGCCAATACGCCAAGCAGCGCTTGCACGCCATAAACATCGCCTTCTTCCGCGACTTTTCTTCTCAGCAATCCCGCGTCAGGGGCTTCCACTTCACTGGCAATCTTGTCGGTTTCCACATCCATGATCACTTGGCCGACTTCTATCGTGTCTCCTTCATCCACATGCCACTCGGTTAAGGTGCCTTCTTTCATCGAAAGTCCCCATTTCGGCATAACCACGGGGATTATTTTCTCACTCATACTTAGGCTCCCACGGTTCGGTTAACCGCTGCCACAATGTCGTCGACCGTTGGCACGTAAACATCCTCCAACGACGGGGAGAAAGGCACAGGCGTATGGGGTGGCGTCACCATAGCGATAGGTGCTTTTAACGAGGAGAATGCAAGCTCAGCAACTTGAGCCGACACATCTGAAGCGATAGAGCAACGTGGACTGGCTTCATCAATACATACTAAGCGACCGGTTTCCTCGACGCTTTCCACTACCGTATCGATATCGAGCGGAGACAGGGTACGAAGGTCAATCACGTCACACTGCACGCCTTGCTTTGCGAGTTTGTCGGCCGCGTCCATGGCGCGAGTGACCGTCAGGCCGTAAGAGACGAGCGTGACATCCTTTCCTTCACGCAGCACATTGGCTTCTCCAAACGGAATCGCATAAGGGGCTTCCGGCACACCGGTTTCCATTGCATAGAGGTTTTTGTGCTCAAGGAAAATCACCGGGTCGTTATCGCGAATCGATTGAATAAGCAGCCCTTTGGCATCATAGGCATTGGATGGGCACACGACTTTGAGTCCAGGGATATGGGTAAAAAGAGGGGTCAGCATTTGGCTGTGTTGGGCGGCGGCACGAAAGCCTGCACCGCACATCGCGCGGATAACCACTGGCGTTTCGGCTTTTCCACCGAACATATAGCGAAACTTGGCAGCTTGATTGAAGATTTGATCGAAACACACGCCCATAAAGTCGATAAACATCAACTCGGCAATTGGGCGAAGCCCGCAGGTGGAGGCACCAATCGCTGCGCCGACATAGGCACTTTCTGACAGGGGCGTGTCCATCATTTGGTTTGGGTGCTTGGCATAAAGCCCTTTGGTTACACCTAACACGCCGCCCCACGCATCGTCTTCACCGGGCGCACCTGCGCCGCCTACAATGTCTTCGCCCATCATGATCACTGTTGGGTCACGGGACATTTCCTGATCGACCGCTTCGTTAATGGCGTCCTTAATGGATAATGTTCTGGCCATAATCACTCTCCTTGTTGTGTTTAGTAGCTGACGTAGACGTCGGTAAGCAGGGCAGATGGTGCAGGTTGCGGTGCGTCAATCGCGGCGCGAACGGCATCATCGATAAGGCACCGACTTCGCTGTCGATAGCCTTAAATTCGTCAGCACTTATCAATCCTGTTTCCTCCACGCGATGGCGGAAAAGCTTCAAGCAGCAGCGGTTGGTGCGAATATCATCCACTTCACCATCGGCGCGGTATGTTTGGGCATCGCCTTCAAAGTGGCCGAAAAACCGCACCATTTTGCATTCCAGCATCGAAGGACCACCGCCATTTCTGGCGCGTTTGATCACTTCGCCTGCGGCTTCATACACCGCAAAGAAATCGGTGCCATCGACGGTGACGCCAGGTAAGCCAAATCCGGTGGCGCGGTCGACATACGAATCACAGGCCACCGCCCAATCGACAGAGGTCGACTCGGCATAGCCGTTGTTTTCAATCACAAAGATGGCAGGCAGTTGCCAGACCGCGGCGAGGTTCAGGCTTTCAAGGAAAGTGCCTTGGTTGGAGGCTCCATCACCAGTAAAGCTGATACCGACGCCGCCGTGTCCCAGTTGCTTGGCGGCCAGAGCGGCGCCGCAAACCAACGGTGAGCCAGCCCCTAAGATACCGTTGGCTCCCATCATGCCTTTCGAGAGATCGGCGATGTGCATGGAGCCGCCTTTACCGCGACAAGAGCCTGTTTCCTTGCCGTAGATTTCGGCCATCATGCCGTGAACATCCACGCCTTTCGAGATGCAATGACCATGACCGCGGTGCGTGGAGGCAATACGGTCGTTGTCGTTTAAGTGCATCATGATGCCCACGGCCGTGGCTTCTTCTCCGGCATAAAGGTGCACGAAGCCCGGAATATCGCCGCGAGCGAAATCGACATGAAGCCGTTCTTCAAAGTCGCGAATGGTTTTCATCATTCGGTATGCATCCAGCAATCTTTCACGAGAGAGTGGAAAAGGATTGTCACTCATGATGTTCTCCTTGATGGTGTGGTTGAGTCAGAGGTTGTCGAAGTAAGCCGTATTCGGCGGCATAGGCCATGCAGCGCGGCACATCGACGGTATTGAAGGCGTCATGTTTGAGCGTGACTGAGACCGAGTCGTCGTCGCCAAACGGCAGTTCTCGTTCGCCATCGAGTGCAAACGAGCCACGAACGCTGGTGGGTATGAGGCGTTTGTCTGGCTCGAAAAGACAGTGATGTGAAATGGGAACGGGCGTTAGCAGACCGGGAGCCAGAGGGGCCATCACGTTAAACGCCGCCTGTTGCTTGTCGATAGTCAGATGAAGGCCAAACGGCGCACGGCGAGAAATGGGTTGAATAAGTCCTGCAATGGAAGACAGACCGATAAGCGAGGGATCTGCAAACGTCACAAACAGCTCTTTGATGCTGTCGGGTCGCCATACCGCGCGTGCACCGATAAAGCGCTCTTGCACGATGGCGACATCCACAAGCGCAATGTCCTGGGTGTCGTTGACTGAGATCTCCAACAATTTGTTGGCTTGAAAAGCGTGTGAGGGCGGAATGCTGCCTGACACGGCAAGCCCGGTTGCAATGCCAGTAATGGTAGGTTCAGTCAGTGGCGGAAACGCATTGTTCGTGCCGCTAGAGACACCAGAAACCGCAATGTTGCCACAGGCTTTGACGACCAAGCGATGCGTCCCGTCGCCACCGAGCACCACAATCGCGGCAACTCCCATATCACGCATGGTACGTGTTGCCGCAAGGGTATCGTGTGCGGTCGAGGTCACTGGCATATCCAGCCATCGCACAGCGGGCATGGTGATGTTATCCAGCGTTGCCTGATGCAGGCCGCGTTCAATGTGGGTTCTCAGGCCCGCTCGCTCGGGTATCATGACCGCCTGTTTTACGCCACCTTGCGCCAGTCCTGCCAAAATGCGCAGCACCATGTTGGCTCTGTCTGTGAGCTGAAGGTTTGTGCCTTTGGCAATGACCCGGCGTATGTCTCTGGCTGATATGGGGTTCGCAATGATACCGACGGTATGCGCTGTCACTTGCCTGCCTCTTTTCGTGTGAACGTGCAGTGCTAAGGTCAAAATGTGTGCCAACTGCCGGTGCTCTGAGTAATCGAAAAAATTCAAAGTGATAACATCGTTGATGTAACTGGAAGGGTGTGGCGCACCTGCCACACAGTGCAACAGGTGTGGCACCGAGCACCTAAGGCTGTACCAACGCGGCTAGCACTGTGTCATTGGTGAGAGTACCGCTAAGTGAGTAGGTGGCTGGCTAACGGTTCTCGCTTTCTCAGAACAATACTTAGGGAAAGCAGGAGTAGTTGCGTATGGCTGTAACAACGGACGTCAATGAACACATCAGGGAAGTGCAGCGTGTTGTCGAGGGCGAGAAGAGTGCGCGTGATGAAGTCATCGCACGCTCGTGGGCACGATGCATCGATGACTATTCTCTTGATCCTGTGGTGCTGCAAGAAGCCTATATCGTCCCCCACACTCAGTTAAAAGAGCACAGAGAGCGGCTAGATAAACTGATTCGAACCGCCAAATACGGTTTGGATTCACTTTATCGGCAAGTGGCCGATCACGGTTATGTGTTAATGCTGACCGATGCCGATGGTGTCACTGTGGATTTTCAAGGTGATGCATCGCTGACGTGGGAGCTAAAAAAATCAGGCCTATATCTTGGGGCGGAATGGTCAGAAGCGCGCGCGGGCACCTGTGGCGTGGGCTCTTGTATCTTCACTGGGGAAGCATTGACCGTGCATCAGTCCGATCACTTTGATGCCACTCATTCGCCGCTGTCATGCACAGCAGCACCTATTTACGATGTCGATGGCACCCTTGCCGCCGTCTTAGATATTTCCGCGTTGCAAAGCCCTGTGCCGAAGGCAGTCAGGCACTCACACTTCAGCTTGTCACTGCCTGTACCCGTCGCATTGAAATGGCGGCATTGATGAATACCTTTCGCAAGGAGTGGATTGTCAGACTCAGTCAATCGCCGGCATTTTTGGACGTTGACCCTGAATGCGCGATGGCGGTGGATTGCGAAGGGCGGATCATCGGCATGACTCACAGTGCCCAACGATTGTTGTCCGGCATTGGTAACAGCGATTGGCGTAATCCGGCACGCTTGCTTGGCGCGCTGTTTTCGGACTTCTTTAACCTCGATATCAACGAGCTTCCCGCGCTAAGTCGTGCACTACCCACCGAAGAAAGGCTGGTGGCTACGAAAAACGGCGACCTTTGGTTTGCCCATGCGATTGCCCCGCAGCCTTCTTCCGTGCAGCGACGTAAGAAGGTGATAAGTGGCAGCTTATCCGCACTTTACGGCGATGATGACGCGATGGCTGAACTTGCTAACAAGGCGACCACCTTATCACTGTCTGATTTACCCTTGCTGTTAAATGGTGAAACCGGCACAGGTAAGGAGTATCTCGCCCGCGCTATTCACCAAAGCTCTGCCCGAAAAAAAGGGCCGTTTGTGGCCATTAATTGTGCTGCTATTCCTGAAACCTTGATTGAGAGTGAACTCTTTGGGTATGCCGATGGCGCGTTTACGGGAGCGAGGAGCAAAGGAAAGAAAGGGCTGATAGAGCAAGCCAACAACGGCACCTTGTTCTTGGATGAAATCGGCGACATGCCGTTGCCACTGCAAGCAAGGCTGCTAAGGGTGTTAGCAGAAAGAGAACTGCTGCCTGTGGGCGCAACCAAATCAGTGCCAGTGTCTTTTCGGGTGTTAGCTGCTACCCACAAATCCTTGCCTGCGTTGGTGCAAAGCGGCGCGTTTCGAGAAGATCTTTTTTATCGCATCAACGGCGCAACCTTAGATATTCCTTCGCTTCGACAGCGTAGAGACATACTCTGGCTTGCGGATGCCATCATCGCCAAAAACAGCCATTCGGTGTTTATCTCCCAAGCTGCGGGCTCATTGTTGGAAAACTATGCCTGGCCGGGGAATATCCGTGAGCTGGAAAATATCCTCCAGTTTGCCTTGGCGTTTTGCCTGAAGGTGAAATTCTTTCCGAGCATCTCCCTGATCACATCCAGCTTGCTGCGCCCAAGCGCGTCGAGGACAAAGCGGCTACCGATACCTTACTGGCAACCCTTGAGAACTGTGGGTGGAACATCTCTGAAGCGGCCCGAGCACTCGGGGTCGATCGCTCTACCGTGCACAGGCGCATCAAGAAAGCAGGTATCGCAAGGCGGTATAGTGACAATGAGGTGTTAACAGGCAAAAAAAACCCGCCGTAGGGAGGCGGGGGTAAGATGCGATTATGGGTAGTGTCTAAATAGACATTTTGTTATTTGTTCAATTTTTTAACATGTGATTAATCTATCAGCAAATACCAGCTGCATTGAGTGTAAATATTTATGATCATCTCCACAAAGGACTGCTTTAGTTGCCTTCTGAGGGTGTTACAATACTGCTGAACAAATTTCAGGAAGTAGACAATGACAGAACTAAAGAATGATCGTTATTTGCGTGCTTTGCTCAAGGAGCCTGTAGATTACACCCCGGTATGGATGATGCGCCAAGCTGGCCGTTATCTACCAGAATACAAGGCGACGCGTGCGCAAGCTGGCGACTTCATGTCATTGTGCAAAAACGCTGAGCTCGCGTGTGAAGTGACCCTTCAACCGCTGCGCCGCTACGATCTGGATGCGGCAATCCTGTTCTCTGACATTCTGACCATCCCAGATGCGATGGGTCTTGGCCTGTACTTCGAAACCGGCGAAGGTCCGAAGTTTGAGCGTCCAATCACTTGTAAAGCCGATGTTGAAAAAATCGGTCTGCCTGATCCAGAAGGTGAACTGCAGTACGTGATGAACGCTGTGCGTACCATCCGCAAAGGTCTGGACGGTCAAGTGCCTCTAATTGGCTTCTCTGGTAGCCCTTGGACACTTGCGACCTACATGGTGGAAGGTGGCAGTTCTAAAGCGTTCACCAAAATCAAAAAGATGATGTACGCAGACCCTCAAACGCTTCACCTGCTGCTGGATAAGCTGGCAGACAGCGTGATTGAGTACCTGAATGCGCAAATCAAAGCGGGCGCGCAGTCTGTGATGGTGTTTGATACTTGGGGCGGTGTACTGACGCCACGTGATTACAACGATTTCTCGCTGCAATACATGCACAAAATCGTTGATGGCCTGGTCCGTGAAAATGAAGGTCGCCGTGTACCTGTAACGCTATTCACCAAAAACGGTGGTATGTGGCTGGAGAAAATCGCAGCAACAGGTTGTGATGGCGTGGGTTTGGATTGGACCATCGACATGGCAGAGGCTAAGCGTCGCATCGGTGACAAAGTGGCACTGCAAGGCAACATGGACCCATCAATGCTTTATGCTTCACCTGAGCGTATTCGCGAAGAAGTGGCCACCATTCTTGAAGGTTTTGGCACGGGCTCTGGCCATGTGTTCAACCTTGGTCACGGTATCCATTTGGACGTGCCGCCAGAAAACGCGGGTGTGTTTGTGGATGCGGTACACGAGCTTTCAAGGCCATACCACAAGTAATCCAAGTGCAAGATTGCGAGGCCGACATATTGTCGGCCTTTTTTGTTTCTGCAGTTCGTACAGGGTTCGTTAGGAATATTCCTCGAAAAGCTGTACATGACAATAAATTGCATTAAATACAGTTATTTATGTCTTTGCGCGTTCTTGGTGTGAATTTTTGTTCAGGAAAAAGCTGTTTGACATAAGAAAAGCTGATCGCATGCGAAATAAAGATATTTTCGGCATTCTTTCCTTAATTTAGGGTTGATCAGGTTTACTGGGGAAATCGCCAAGAAAGCTGCACGCTGCTATTAAGTGTTTTTATATCAGTTATTTAGAGTGTTGTTGTGTTAATGATCGAGATGGCGTTCAGGAAAAAGCTGAATGTCAGTTAAAAAGCTGATCAATACGATTTCTTAGCAAAGGCAGCGTTTTCTCTTCAAACCATGGATTCTTTCTTAGCCACAGGTTATTGCGCGGTGAGGGGTGGGGAAGCGCGATAGAATCGGGTGCCCACTGTGTGTTTGCTTTGACCGTGTCAGTCAGCGTTTTGGGTTTTCCGTTGAGGTAATAACGCTGTGCATAATCACCGATCAGCAAAGTCAGTTGTACATTGTGAAGGTGCGAAGAAATTGACGTGTGCCATTTTGGCGCGCACTCCGGTCTTGGCGGTAAATCGCCGGATTTACCACGACCTGGATAGCAAAAGCCCATCGGCATGATGGCGACTTGAGTTGGGTCGTAGAACCTGTCTTTGCCCATTTGCAGCCACTCGCGCAGGCGATCGCCGCTTGGGTCATTCCACGGGATTCCTGTTTCATGTACACGGGTGCCGGGGGCTTGCCCAATAATCAAGAGTTTCGCAGTGCTGCTGGCTTGGACGACAGGTCGAGGGCCAAGCGGTAAGTGCGCTTCGCAGTGATTGCAGCGTCGAACCTCATCCAGCAGAGTGAGCAGTGCAATGTCGGTCATTAATACCCCAACGAAAAGTCCATCACGTAATTCAGCGGCTCGCCTTTTATCCAGCGACGGTAATTATCGGCGAAAATGTCAAAGACTTGCTCGGGGAAACTTTCTGCAGAAATATGGGGCGTAACCGAGATTGAGGGATGTTGCCAGAATGGGTGCGACGCCGGCAAAGGCTCTTGGCAGAACACATCCAAGACCGCATGTTGAATGTGTCCGCTATCGATCGCCTCCAACAGCCCTTGCTCATCCACTGCTGGGCCACGTCCGACGTTGAACAAAATGGCATCCTGGCAGACTGACAAAGTCTCTTTATTGAGGATGCCTTTCGTCTCTTGCGTTGAAGGCAGTATAGAAACGATCACATCCGCATTTGCCAACGCCGAGGACATATCTTGAGTCTTCAGCACCTTGTCGAATTCAGCGATGGTATGGCCAGAGCGGCTGACACCTATGGTCTTCATACCAAAGTGGCGAGCGGTGGACGCCACATGTGCCCCAATAGAACCCGTTCCTAATACCACCATGGTTTTTCCCGTCAGCCCTTTATACGGCGTAGGTGACCAGCTCGCGCTCTGTTGCATCTCGCGATAATGAGGCAAATGACGGGTAAGGGAGAGAAGTTCCCCAAACACATATTCCGACATCAAAGGACCAAAAATGCCGCGCACATTGGTGAGTATGTAGTCCCTACGTGGCGCGTTAAGTAGCGCATCAGCCCCAGCATAGGTGGATTGCAGCCACTTTAATTGGGTGGCCTTTTCAATTCTCGCTGCAAGCTTGGGTGGATCGCCTAAGATTATTGTCGCGTCTTCAAGGGAATCGGTCAGCACCAGTTCGGGTAAAGGCACCGCCTCTAGCAGTGCTCGGTAATGGTCATGTTTGGCAGAGCAAAGATAGAGTTGGTGCATATCTGTTCCTTTTGCTGGCGCAGTATATAAAGTACACTTGCGCGGAAATCCTTTCCGGCATTATACGTCGGTAATCAGTGTAGACGGCAGACCATGTTAAAAAATCCGATCCAGCTGCGACTCGAAAAACTCGAGCAATGGCAGCACATCACCTTTATGGCGGCGCTGGTGGAGCGTATGTATCCGAACTATGCGGCGTTCTGTCAGCAGACTGACTTCGCCGAGCCACAGTCGTTTCGTTCGCTGCTCGACTGCGTATGGGAAGTCCTGACGGTGAAAAACGCCAAGGTCGACTTTGAACGTCAGTTGGAGAAACTGGAAGAGCTGATCCCAACCACCGAAGAGTTCGACATCTACCTGGTTTACCCAGCGATTGACGCTTGTGTGGCAATGTCGACCCTGATCCACACCTTGCTAGACCGCGATCTCGTGATGGAATCTGTGCTGAAAATCAGCCAGCAATCAGTGGCAAGCGTGGCGCAACTTGAAGAAGCGCAAACTGGCGTTGAAGTGACTGACGAAAATCAGAAAGAGATTGAGTAGTGTGCGCTGAGTGGGATGTACAGTGGGCGATCTTCCGTGCACTGAAAGAAGCGACTGAGCGCGACATTGAGATGATCCGCGGCATTCGTAATGAACTTCGTGAAGATGGCGTGAGCAATCTGGGTCTATCGATTTAAGGTAGGCAACGCGAAAAAAAAACGGGCCATCGGCCCGTTTTTTTTATGTCTTATTTTGCGGTTTTCGCGTCCGCTTCTTTGGCATCACTTGCCGTATCTTGCGTGGTTGCTTCAGCGTCAGACTTTGTGTCTTCTCCCTCAGCGTTGGTTTCTTGAGGCTCGACTTTCGCGTCTTCCGCTTCGATGTCAGATTCTGCGGTGGCCTTTGGTGCCTCGTCCTCGTCGTCATCTTTGCTTTCAATCACGCCGTGGGTTTCTTTCCAGTCTTCCCAGCGCTCTTGCGCCAGTGCCTGCATGTTCGACGTCTTGTCCGCTTCGTCGACAATCTCTTTACCCATCAGGTGCTCAAAGATGTCTTCGATGGTGATGATGCCCTGAACGTCACCATACTCATCCACGATAAGTGCCAGTTGCGAACGTTGCGCCATCAAGCGGTCAAACGCTTTTGGCACGTGCGTTGAATCGTGGACCACTGGGATTGGACGCATAATGCTGCCAAGCGGTTGGTCGCCTCTACCATGTTGGTTTGCTGAGAACAGCTCAAGGCGGTGAACAAAGCCCAGAATGTTGTCACGTTGCTCTGCATAGACAAGAGGACGCGAGAACGGCGTGTCGTGGTGTTGCTTCAAAAACTCATCGATGGTCATCGATGCATCCACACGGAACAGTACCGGACGTGGCGTCATCAGTTTGGTCACTGGGACGTCACGCAGGCTAAGCAGGTTCGTCAGCATGGTCGATTCATCATCTTCCAGCTCACCGCTTTCTTTTGCTAGCAGTGCCATCGCCGAAATTTCATCACGCAGCTTTGGTTGCTCTTTGCCACGAGCCAAACGACGGGTTAATTGCTCGGATGCCCAGACAAACGGTGTCAGTGCCCACACCATCCAACGCAGGATAGAAGCCGCACCCGGAGCCAGTTGGCGCCAGTAGGTTGCACCGATGGTTTTTGGCACAATTTCAGACAGCAGCAGGATTGCCAATGTCAGTACCGCTGAGAAAACACCCAGCCATGCATCACCAAACACTTTGGTTGCCTGCGCACCTGATGCCGCTGCACCAACTGTGTGAGCAATGGTGTTCAGGGTCAGGATAGATGCCAGCGGGCGATCGATATCATCTTTGAGCTCTTGAAGGCGGGCAGCCGCTGGGTGACCGTTCTGTCGCATTTGAGCTAGATAGCTAGGAGTGATACTCAGAAGAATCGCTTCAAGGACTGAGCAGATAAATGAGACACCGATAGACAGCGTCACAAACATGATAAGCAGGATCATCGTTTTCCAGCGTTTGAGTAAATTACAGTAATAATAGTAGCGGCAAGAATCGGGTCTCAGCGCAGTAAATACAAGTGTTGAAGCGGAAATATACCCAATATTTTGTGAGGATGCGCTCAGTTTATGGTTAAAGACTCTGCATACAGTCACTTGTAGTGCCACAAACCTTTGCCAGCCGGGCTTCTTTTGAATTAGAGTTGCCTTGTCTCAAAGAAAACCTAAGAAGGGAAGACCTAATGAACAAGACCAACTTGATCGACCTGATTGCAGAGAAAGCAGACCTGTCTAAAGCACAAGCGAAAGCAGCACTGGAAGCAACTCTGGCTGGTATCGAAGGTGCGCTGAAAGACGGTGATCAGGTTCAACTGATCGGTTTCGGTACTTTTAAAGTTAACCACCGCGCTGCGCGTACTGGCCGTAACCCACAAACTGGTCAGGAAATTCAAATTGCAGCTGCAAACGTTCCAGCGTTTGTTGCAGGCAAAGCGCTTAAAGACGCAGTTAAGTAAGTTATACTCCGCCAAAGCATTCTTTGTGTTTTGGCGGATTCTTATGCGCACATTTGTAGTACCCCTATTTTCACTCCTTACCATTGTCCTGGCGGGCTGTAGCTCGACAGAAACAATCGTCCCTGTAAAAACGACCCAAACCGCCGCAGTGCAAGGTGATGCGACCAGCATCTACTGGCTCGACGAAAAGCAGACTTTTCCTGAAACCTTATCCGAAATCGTGATGATGGGTGATTATGGTCAATATCAGTCTGAATACCGTTGGCGAAAAGGTATCGTGCGAGAAATTCACCGTACCGGCACCATGCTGGATGACGGCAAACTCAAACCGTTTTCTTTGCTTATTCGCTATGACTCCGAAGGTCAGGCTGTTTACCAGCAATACCGTTTGGATGGCGATCTGTTGCCGATCCGCAGCACGGAACTGGTGAAATACCGTCGACAGGCAGAGCAAGCATTAGAAAGTGCGAAAACACTTGGAAAAGAGGGGCAGGATTTTTTCCAAGGGTATTGGAAAGCTGGCACGTTTGAAGAGTGTGGCAGCGACAGAGAAAAAAGCCTGACGTTTGATACTGTGCTTCCTGACTACCTTCTGCAAAGTCTCGATCAAAAGAGTAACTACTTGGCCGCAATCGGTTCAGTAGGCAGAAGAACCAACACCGTCTCCGATGTCATCATGCTAAAAGGTGGCGATGCTGCCTGCCTAGCAAGGCCAACGTTTAAAGCCTGACGCTAAGGCGAGAAAACCGACAGCGGCAGTGACAAGTAAAGAAAAAGCCCTTATCTCGTCGAGATAAGGGCTTTTTTCATGAAGGGCAGTGATTACTGGTTATTTTCGCGCGCAATCGCACGGTAACCGATGTCATCACGGTGGAACATGCCGTTCCAGCTAATTTTTGCTGCAAGCTCGTAGGCACGCTTCTGGGCCTCAGAAACGCTATCGCCCAATGCGGTTGCACACAGCACGCGACCGCCTGCCGTCACGACATTGCCGTCTTTCTCTGCGGTGCCCGCGTGGAACACTTTCGCCGCATCCATTTCTGCGTTTTCCAAACCAGAAATCACGTCACCTTTGTCGTATGACGCCGGGTAGCCGCCCGCGGCCAGTACCACGCCAATAGACGCGCGTGGATCCCACTGAGATTCAACCGTATCCAGCTTGCCTGCTACTGCAGCTTCACACAGTTCCACCAAGTCAGATTGAAGGCGCAGCATGATTGGCTGAGTTTCTGGGTCGCCAAAACGGCAGTTGTATTCGATCACTTTCGGTGTGCCGTCGGCCATTACCATCAGACCCGCGTACAAGAAGCCAGTGTAAGGATGACCTTCTGCTTCCATGCCGCGTACGGTTGGGAAAATGACTTCGTTCATCACGCGATCGTGGATTTCTGCCGTCACAACCGGTGCAGGGCTGTATGCGCCCATACCGCCAGTGTTCGGACCTGTATCGCCATTGCCCACACGTTTGTGGTCTTGGCTGGTGGCCATCGGCAAGACGTTTTTACCGTCGACCATCACGATGAAGCTTGCTTCTTCGCCGTCGAGGAACTCTTCGACTACCACGCGGTGACCCGCTTCACCAAAGGCATTGCCCGCCAGCATGTCTTGAATCGCGTTTTCCGCTTCTTCCAGCGTCATGGCAACAATCACGCCTTTACCCGCCGCAAGACCGTCCGCTTTCACCACGATTGGTGCACCTTTTTCGCGCACATACGCCAAGGCAGGCTCAATCTCAGTGAAATTTTGGTATTCCGCCGTTGGAATCTGATGACGCGCAAGGAAGTCCTTGGTGAACGCTTTTGAGCCTTCCAGCTGCGCAGCGGCTTCGGTAGGGCCGAAGATAGGCAGGCCAGCGTCACGGAACGCATCAACCACACCAATCACCAGCGGTGCTTCTGGGCCCACGATAGTCAGGCCGATGTTTTTGTCCTGAGCAAACGCAACCAGCGCGGCAATGTCTTCCACGCCAATGGCGACGTTCTCAAGTTTAGGCTCCAGCGCGGTCCCCGCATTGCCTGGCGCAACATAGACAGTGTTCACTTTTGCAGATTGTGCCGCTTTCCACGCCAGCGCGTGTTCGCGACCGCCACCACCAATAACCAATACGTCCATATTCAATCCTTAAATCAAAGCAGCCCAATACAAAGGCATTGGGCTGAAAAATCGCTTAGTGGCGGAAGTGGCGCATGCCAGTAAAGACCATGGACATGCCATGCTCGTCTGCAGCAGCGATAACTTCGTCATCGCGCATTGAACCGCCTGGTTGAATCACGCAAGTGATGCCTGCTTCTGCTGCAGCATCAATGCCATCGCGGAATGGGAAGAATGCGTCTGATGCCATCACGCTGCCTGCCACTTCCAGATTTTCATCAGCGGCTTTGATACCCGCGATTTTCGCTGAGTATACGCGGCTCATTTGGCCTGCGCCCACACCAATGGTCATGTTACCTTTTGCGTAAACAATCGCGTTGGACTTCACGTACTTGGCCACTTTCCAGCAGAACAGTGCATCGCGCAGTTCGTCTTCAGATGGCTGACGTTTAGAGACCACTTTCAGGTCGTCCATCGATACCATGCCTTGGTCGCGATCTTGAACCAGCAAGCCGCCGTTAACGCGTTTCACGTCAAAGCCTGTGGTTTGTGTGTTCCATTGACCACACTCCAGCAGACGCACGTTTTTCTTCGCCGCAACCACATCTGCTGCCGCTTGAGATACGCTTGGTGCAATGATGACTTCGACAAACTGACGGTCAACGATCGCTTGTGCAGTTTCTGCGTCCAGTTCACGGTTAAAAGCATGATGCCGCCAAACGCGGAGGTTGGGTCTGTTATGTAAGCGCGGTCATACGCTTCAAGAATGTTGTCACCCAATGCCACACCACAAGGGTTAGCGTGCTTGACGATGACACAGGCTGGCTCAACGAACTCTTTCACACATTCCAGTGCCGCATCGGTATCTGCGATATTGTTGTAAGACAGGGCCTTACCTTGCAGCTGAGTCGCGGTAGAAACTGACGCTTCTTCTGGGTTTGCTTCGGTGTAGAACGCGGCCGCTTGGTGGCTGTTTTCGCCGTAGCGCATGTCCTGTTTTTTGATGAACTGTTGGTTGAAGGTGCGAGGGAATTTCGACTCGTCATCACCTTCTTTGTTGTCACCGTAAGATGGCACCATGGTGCCGAAGTAGTTGGCGATCATGCGTCGTATGCCGCAGTGTGCTCAAATGCAGAGATAGCGAGATCGAAGCGGGTTTGCAGAGTCAGAGAGCCTTGGTTGGCATCCAGTTCTGCTAGTACGCGATCATAGTCTGATGCGTTTACAACGATGGTGACGTCTTTGTGGTTTTTCGCCGCTGAGCGAACCATGGTTGGGCCGCCGATATCGATATTTTCTACTGCATCTTCCAAAGTGCAGCCTTCTTTGGCCACGGTTTCTGCGAACGGGTAAAGGTTCACGACCACCATGTCGATAGGCGAGATGCCGTGCTTATCCATCACTGCATCGTCCGTGTCGCGACGCCCCAAAATGCCACCATGCACTTTCGGGTGCAGCGTTTTCACGCGTCCGTCCATCATTTCTGGGAAGCCCGTGTAATCAGACACTTCCGTGACGTTAAGACCTTGCTCTGCCAGCAGGCGTGCAGTGCCGCCGGTCGAGAGAATATCAACACCTTTGTCTGCCAGAGCTTTTGCAAACTCAACAATACCGGTTTTATCAGATACGCTAATCAATGCGCGACGAATAGGACGAGCGTTTTCCATTGCTACCATCTCTTCAACTGTGGGGATAAGATATTTGGCAAAACCGCTTTAGGAGAGCCGCTTTGCCAAATACCCGTTACGGCAGAGCCTTGATTGATTCGGCGCATATTCTAACCTAAATTACTGACGCAATCGATTGCTTTTATGGTTTTGTCACAATTTTGACCAGAGACTGGCGAACATAGGTGAGTAAATGAAGATGTTGCAAATTGGCCAGCTTGCTAAACTGTCCGGCGTTTCCGGTGATACCTTGAGGTTTTACGAGAAGGTAGGGCTGATCACGCCCTCGTCGCGCAGTGAAAGTGGCTACCGTCTTTACGGTGAAGATGCCATTTCTCGGGTGCATTTTATCTTAAAGGCTAAACGTATCGGTTTGACGCTGGAAGACATTCAGGAAATGCTGGAAATTCGCCTTGAAGCCAGCCAGCACAGTTGTGCGGAAGTCAAAGGCATTACGCAAAAGAAGCTGGATGAAATTGATCAGAAAATCGCGGAGCTGACCGAAATACGTACCGCTTTGAAAAAACTTAACGATGCGTGCTGTGGGCACGTGGATGACGATGCCAGCCACTGCTCTATCCTGGAAGCGTTGGCGTCGGAATCAGAGGTATAGAGGCGTCCCTCTATACCTCCTTATTTCTTAGGCGAGAGCAGCCAATGCCGCGTCGTAGTTTGGTTCGTCGCTCAGCTCGTTAACCAGCTCAACGTGCTTAACCACACCGCCTTCATTCAATACCACGACTGCGCGTGCCGAAAGGCCAAGCAATGGACCTGCGGCAATTGCCACACCATAGTCTTTCATGAATTCAGGGCTACGCATGGTTGATGCATGTTGAACGTTGCTCAAACCTTCCAGCTCGCAAAAACGGCTGACGGCAAACGGCAAGTCTGCAGACACACACACCACCTTGGTGTTGCCCATCGAACCTGCTTTTTCATTAAACGCGCGAACGCTGGATGCACAGGTAGGGGTGTCGATGCTTGGGAAGATATTCAACACAACTTTGTTGCCGCGGAGGCTCTCTAGCGTCAGGTCGGTTAAATCTGCCGCAGTGAGGGTAAACTCAGGTGCTGCTGCTCCAACCTCTGGCAGGTTGCCAGCCAATGGGATCGGGTTTCCTTGGAATAGAATTTCTGACATGGTTCTCTCCTTTAAGTTATGTCGAACGCGCTACATTGTGTCACAGGTTTTGAGTGTGTAAGTGTTCAGTATGTGAAACTTACGTTGCTCTGATGCGATGAAAAATTAGTAATGGGATACGAAGATTTGACGCTAATAAAATATTAGTTGGGAACCCACAGAGAGTGTGATAGCGTCAAGAAAGCCGAAAGGATCAAAAAATTCAATAGTTAAGGACAGTGATGTTAAAAGTTAACGAGTATTTCGACGGTAACGTAAAGTCGATCGGTTTTGAAAACAAAGGCCCAGTGAGTATTGGTGTGATGGAAGCGGGTGAATACACCTTTGGCACCGCAGCCCCTGAGCGTATGAAAGTCATTAAAGGTGAGTTGACCGTTAAGCTGCCAGGCCACATTGATTGGCTGACGTTTGGCGCAGGTGACGATTTTGAAGTCCCGGGCGAGTCATCTTTCCAAGTGAAGGTTGAACAAACAACCGCATACCTCTGCGAATACCTATAAGGTTCGCCAGACATGAAAAAAGCGCCGATGGGCGCTTTTTCTGTTTTTAGTCTCTGGCTCAAACGTTTTTAGCTGCCACGCCACGTTGGTAAATTTGCTCTAGCTTGTCGGCATGGCCTTGCATAGAGAAATGTGCCAGTGCGCGTTGGTAAGCGTTTTTCGCGTTTGTTGCCAACAGCGCGGGTTCATCCAGATACTGCTTCAAGGCCTCAGCAATTGAGGCAGCATCTTGCGGCGTACAATACACGCCTGTGTCTTCCAAAATTTCCGGCAATGCGCCGGTGTTGGATACGACCACCGCACAGTTTTGCGCCATGGCTTCGATGGCCGTCAGACCAAACGCTTCATTCCAATAAGGCAGGCAGACAATCTGCATTTCTTCAAGCAAGGTGCCTACGTTACTGCGATAGCCCGCCAAATGAATACGATTGGCAAAAGGTGATGCCTTTGCCAGTGCTTGTAGTTTCTCAGAAAACGCCACGTCAGCCCCTTCGTCTCCGTTGAGGCCACCAATCAGCACCAAATGGGAGTCAGGGTAGGCATCGGCAATCCGTTCAAACCCTGCCAATAAGTCAGCTTGACCTTTGCCGTCACAAATACGGCCGACCGAGCCGATAAAGCGGGTGTCGTGAGCAAGCCCGTATTCGTCTGCCAGTACATGTGGACGCGTATCTTCGCTGAAGGTTTTGTCTTCGATGTAAGTGCCGAGCCAAAGTCTTTCAATCTTGTCGGTTGAGACTGGCAACGCCTTGATATTGCGCTGATAGGTTTCGTTGCTGATAGACAGCACCTGATCCACATGGCGGTAAACCCAGCGGTGGTAAATATCTTTCTTCGGGCGCTTCACGCCCATGTGTTCAGTGAACGCCGTAAAGCGAGGCTGCAGCATATTCAGCAACGCCGAGATCAGAATGTCTCCTGACTTATGACAGTGAACAATCTGCACATTGCGTTCTTTCAGCCAGCGGTTGAGTGTCAGTAGCGTCGGGCCAAACAGGGCAGATTTTTTCGGCACAGTGAAAACGTCCATGCCTGCGTCTGTCATCGCCTTGGCAACGCGCGAGTTTTCAGTCGCAAGGCCATAGACGCGATAGCCTTTTTCAACGAACTCTTTACCCATGCGAGAAGGATACATCTCAAGGCCACCCCAGCCTGTAGACAGGCAGATATGCAAAATCGCTGGCTTATTGGTGTCGGCGATGGTGTGGTTATCCTGGGTGGCTTGGCTCTGCCCCATGAGTTTCTCCCGGCTGAAATATCGCAAAGTAAAGCGGTCGTGAATGCGGACGACCCAATTGTAGTGGGAGTATATAACGAAGCGACTTTAAGAGGCAGGGGAGAGGTGTGGGTTTTGTTGTGAGGGATTTTATAAAGGGCATATAAAGCAAAAGCCAGACTCAAGAGCCTGGCTTTTGCGAAAAACTGTAAGACAGCTGAATTAGTTCATGCCGTACTTTTTCAGTTTCTTACGCAGAGTACCACGGTTGATACCCATCATGGTTGCAGCGCGAGTTTGGTTACCGCGAGTGTACTGCATGATGGTGTCCAGCAGTGGTTGCTCAACTTCTGCCAGTACCAGCTCGTACAGGTCGTTGACTTCCTGGCCATTCAACTGCGCTAGGTAGTTTTTCAGGGAGGCTTTTACTGAGTCACGCAGTGGCTTCTGGGTGATTTGATCTTGTGAAGTCACAGTAGTCACTGTCAATGCTTCTGAAGTCAGGTTTTGTTCGAACATACTCTGTCAGCTCTTCTCGTATTTATGCAACGTTTTCGAAGTAATCTTGCAGCGCATCGATTTGCTCATGAGCGTCTTCGATAGCGTTGAAAGCCTGGCGAAAATCGCCAATTTGATCATGTTCTTTCAGGTACCATCCCACGTGTTTACGTGCGATACGGAGACCTTTGAGTTCACCATAAAACTGGTGAAGCTCTTGAACATGACCCAACAAAATTGTTTGGACCTCTTCCATCGGCGGTGGAGCAAGCTCTTCGCCGGTAGCGAGGTAGTGCTGGATTTCGCGGAAAATCCATGGACGCCCCTGTGCTGGGCGACCAATCATCAACGCATCCGCACCTGTGTAGTCGAGCACGTGTTTGGCTTTCTGAGGCGAATCGATATCCCCGTTAGCGATAAGGGGGATGGAGATCGCTTCTTTGACCGCTCTGATGCTGTCGTACTCGGCTTCCCCTTTATACATACAAGCGCGCGTACGGCCATGAAGGGCCAGCGCCTGAATGCCACAGTCTTCGGCCATTTTGGCGATTTGGACACAGTTTTTGTTGTCCGTATCCCAACCTGTACGTGTTTTCAGCGTGACGGGAACGTCAACCGCCTTAACGACTGTTTTCAGGATCTGCTCGATGATATCTGGTCGGGTCAACAACGCTGATCCAGCCAGCTTCTTATTGACCTTTTTTACCGGGCAGCCCATGTTGATATCGATGATTTGCGCACCGTTCTCAACACAATAGCGCGCGGCATCTGCCATCAGTGCTGGTTCTGCACCAGCTATCTGTACAGAGCGAATTCCCTTCTCATCCAGATGAACCATTCGGTTTTTCGATTTGGCTGTATGCCACATCGCCGGATTGGAAGACATCATTTCGCTCACCGCCATACCTGCACCGTGGCGTAAACAAAGTTCACGAAACGGTCTATCGGTTACACCAGCCATGGGCGCAACGATAAGCGTGTTTTCCAGTTTGTAAGGTCCGATCTGCAAGGGAACACCTTCTATGTCAGCAAGGGCGCGCATTTTACGCATTTTTTCCCAGTCTGAAAAGGCCAATATTTGAGCGTTTTATCTTGATTTTCTAAAAAGCCAAATAATTCAATTTTTTAGTACAAAAAACGCTCAATTAATATGATCTTTAGGCGCGGTGTGCAGAGATTCTGCACCATTCTTCCTTAATAACGATCTCATCAACCGTTAGTTCATCACGGTAACAGTCCGCGACTGACTCAGCTTGAGAGTCCAGCACGCCAGACATTGCCAATACACCTTGCGGCGCAACCAAGCCTTTGATGATAGAAGACAGCTCGCGAAGCGGGCCCGCAAGGATGTTTGCGACAACCACTTCTGCTTTCAGATCTTGAGGCTGGTCTTTCGGCAAGTACAGCTCAAGACGATCCGCAACGCCATTGCGCTCTGCGTTGTCTTTAGACGCTTGCAACGCTTGTGGGTCGATATCGATGCCAATGACTTTCTCTGCGCCTAGCAGAAGCGCTGCCAGCGACAAAATGCCAGAACCACAACCGAAGTCGATAACGGTTTTGCCAGTTAAGTCCAGACCGTCCAACCACTCTAGACAAAGAGACGTTGTAGGGTGTGTACCTGTACCAAACGCCAAACCTGGATCCAGCATGATGTTTACTGCATCAGGATCGGGTGCTTCACACCAGCTTGGACAAACCCAAAGACGCTTACCGAACTGCATAGGCTTGAAGTTATCCATCCAAGCGCGTTCCCAGTCTTTGTCTTCCAGCTGCTCAATCTTGTGCGCGAAATCTTCGCCCAGCAGCGGACTCGACTTCAGGATCGCCACGACAGCATCCATGTCAGCTTCTGCGTCATACAGTGCCACAACATCTGTTGCGCCCCACAGACGGGTTTCGCCCGGCATAGGCTCGAAAACAGGAGTGTCTTTGGCATCAAGGAAAGTCACTGACAGGGCACCGGCTTCATCCATTAGCACGTCGCCAATTGCTTCAGCGGTTTCTGCGGTCGCATTCAGTTTGATTTGAATCCAAGGCATGGTTTCTTCACTTATTCGTCTAACTACGTTTTTAGGGGGCGGAGTCTAGCATAAAAAGTAGTCAGGTCGCATAGGTATGCGTAAGGTCATTGGTAAGAAACCCCAAAAAAAATGGGCAGATTACGCTGCCCATTGTGATTTCGTGGTGAGTTTGCTCAGGCTTCGACGGCCTTGCCTTGCTGATGTTGCACTGTGCTAACAATCAAAAACGCCACCAAGCTGATAGCCAGCGATGGCACGATAGCGTGAATGCCACCCATGTCTGGCTTAAAGGTGGACAGCGCGGCATAAGAGCCAAGGCCTGTCACCATGGAAGAAAGGGCTCCAGCTGCGGTCGCTTTTTTCCAGTAAAGCCCCAGAATCAGTGGCCACAGGAATACTGCCTGCATGCCGCCAAACGCGAGCAAGTTTAGCCAGATGATCATATCCGGCGGGTTGGTGGCAGCAACAAACACAAGCAGTGAGAAAATACCGGTGACCCACAAAGACAGCGTCGGCAGCTTGCTTTCAGTTTCTGGTGCACTGGCCGCTTTCGGATTGATGTAGTTGAGGTACAAATCTTTTAGCAAGGTCGCAGAGGCTTGAATGAGCTGGGAGTCAATCGTCGACATGATGGCAGCCATTGGCCCCGCCAAGAAGATGCCAGCAACCACAGGCGGTAGCACTGTCATCATCAACGTCGGCATGATTTGGTCAGGGTTAGCAATTTCCGGCACGATTGCGCGCCCCAGCGCGCCTGCCAGGTGCATACCCAGCATTAGGAAAGCCACCATCGCTGTGCTGATCACCATGCCTTTGTGAAGCGAGCCACTCGATTTGTAAGACATACAGCGAACGGCTGCGTGCGGCAGACCAATCACACCAAAACAGACCAATACCCAGAAGCTCAGCATGAAAGGTTCAGTGAGGAACTCATTCGGGCCATAAGGTGTCACAAGTGCTGGATCGATGTCGTGAAGCTTAGTGATCATCTCACCCAAGCTGCCGCCTGCGTGAACGATACCAATCAGCAGCGCAATGGTACCGACAATCATCATGATACCTTGCACCGTGTCTGTCATCACCACCGCGCGGAAGCCACCAATGGTGGTGTAGACGCCAACGGTCAGGGCGAATAGCATCAACCCGTGGGTGTAAGACAGGCCCGTGACGGTTTGCAGCAGGCGTGCGCCACCGACAAATTGCACCACCATGGTGCCGAAAAACGCCAAGAGCAGTGCCAGTGACGCGAAGATGACCACACCACGGTTTTTGTAGCGCGCGTACAGCATGTCATTGAGCGTCAGCGCGCTGTGGCGACGAGATTCAATGGCGAATTTCTTGCCGAGCACACCCAGCGTTAACCAAGCGGCGGGCAATTGGATCATGGCGAGCAACACCCAGCCCAAGCCCATTTGGTACGCAGCACCTGGGCCGCCGATAAAGGAGCTGGCACTGGCGTAGGTGGCTGCTAAGGTCATGGCAAGCACAAAGCCGCCCATGCTGCGACTGCCCAGCAGGTATTCATTGAGGAAGCCGCCACTGCGGTCTCCTTTGTTGCGTGAATAGAACGCAACAGCAAAAACGGCAACCAGATACAGAGCCATAGGAATAAGAAGCTGACTATTCATTCTCTGGGTCCTGCTCGATATCTAGCGACATGTCTTTGAAAAGGAACTTCACCATCAGTGCGCAGAGCACGGTGAACAAAATGGGGCCAATAACACAGGCCATCAAAAACCAGAGCGGCAAACCAAAGTAAAGTTCTGGCATGGCTTGATCAATGCCTTCCGGAGCTAAGCCATAGGCAAAACCGTACCACCACAGGAAATAGGCAAGCGCGAGGGCAATGGCCCACTTCGCTTCTTTATGTGCCTGGCGGTAGCGGCTGCTAAGCGTTTTCATTAGAAGCCTCCAAGCAGCGTGACGCAAAAGAGCGTGACTGCTTTCGTCATACAGGAAATTAAGGTCGCCTATTTTGACAAATGTCGGCGAAATGTGACAGCGGTGCGGAGAGTGAAAAAGAAAAGGCTGCGCAAGCGCAGCTTTATCGAGCGGTGTTGGGATTACTTTTGCAGCCCCAATTTCTTCTCTAGGTAGTGGATGTTCGCACCACCGTGCTGGAAGTTTTCATCTTTCATGATTTCCAGCTGAAGAGGAATGTTGGTTTTGATGCCGTCGATGATGGTCTCTTGCAGCGCGTTACGCATACGTGCAATCGCCACGTCACGGTTCTCACCGAAACAAATCAGCTTACCAATCATTGAATCGTAGTGTGGTGGCACTGTGTAACCAGAGTACACATGCGATTCCCAACGCACACCCATGCCGCCTGGCGCATGGAAGCGTTCAATCTTACCTGGGCTTGGCAGGAAGCGAACTGGATCTTCAGCGTTGATACGACACTCGATAGCATGGCCACGGATTTGGATGTCATCTTGCGTGAATGACAGTGGTTGGCCGGCAGCAATGCGAAGTTGCTCTTTGATCAGGTCTACGCCGGTCACCATTTCAGTTACTGGGTGTTCAACCTGAATACGGGTGTTCATTTCAATGAAGTAGAACTCACCGTTTTCGTACAGGAATTCGAAGGTACCCGCACCGCGGTAACCGATTTCGATACATGCACGGCAACAACGCTCACCGATGTACTTACGCATTTCTGCGGTAATACCCGGTGCTGGTGCTTCTTCTACCACTTTCTGGTGGCGACGCTGCATAGAACAGTCACGCTCACCCAAGTGGATTGCACCGCCCTGACCATCAGCCAAAACCTGTACTTCAACGTGACGTGGGTTTTCTAGGAATTTCTCCATGTAAACCATGTCGTTGTTGAACGCTGCTTTTGCTTCTGCGCGGGTCATAGCGATTGCGTCAGTCAGTTCTGCTTCAGAACGAACCACACGCATACCACGACCACCGCCGCCGCCAGATGCTTTGATGATCACTGGGTAGCCGATACGTTTTGCGAACGCTTTGTTGCGAGACGCATCGTCATCAAGTGGGCCGTCAGAACCTGGTACACATGGAACGCCCGCTTTTTTCATCGCGTTGATAGCTGACACTTTGTCACCCATCAGACGGATAGTTTCAGCGCGAGGACCCACGAAAATGAAACCAGACTGCTCAACTTGCTCAGCGAAATCCGCATTCTCAGACAGGAAGCCGTAACCTGGGTGGATAGCCACCGCGCCAGTTACTTCCGCTGCACTGATGATGCGAGGAATGTTCAGGTAGCTTTCTACGCTTGAAGCTGGACCGATACAGATAGACTCATCTGCCAGCAATACGTGCTTCAGATCGCGGTCAGCGGTCGAGTGTACAGCAACAGTTTTGATGCCTAGCTCTTTACACGCACGCAGGATACGAAGCGCAATTTCACCGCGGTTAGCGATGACAATTTTATCTAACATAGCTGTCCTCGATTACTCGATGATGATCAGTGCTTCGTCAAACTCAACGGTCTGGCCGTCTTCACACAGGATTGCCTTAACCACACCCGCTTTGTCAGCTTGGATTTGGTTCATCATTTTCATCGCTTCAACGATACACAGAGTGTCACCAACGTTTACAGATTGGCCAACTTCAATGAACGATTTCGCTTCTGGGCTTGGTGAACGGTAGAAAGTACCTACCATTGGAGACAATACTTTGTGACCTGCCACTTCTGCTGGTGCAGCAGGAGCTGCTGCCGCTGGTGCTTCTGCTGCTACTGGAGCTGGAGCTGGCGCAGGAGCTGCTGCTTGTACTGGTGCAGCGTAAACTTGTGCAGGTGCAGCGATAGGAGCGGTCGCACGGCTGATGCGTACCGATTCTTCACCTTCAGAGATTTCTAGCTCAGCGATACCTGATTCTTCAACCAGTTCAATCAGTTTTTTGATCTTGCGAATATCCATGGTGTCTTATCTCTTCAATATGTTGTTCAGTTGGTCTTTGACTGCAGACGGCTTGCCGCTGCCCTCAAAGCAAATTCGTAGCCATCTGGTCCTAGTCCCACGATGACGCCTTCGGCTTTATCGGAGAAGTAAGAGTGATGGCGGAAAGGTTCACGTGCGTGAACGTTGGACAAATGCACCTCAATAAAAGGGATGCCAACAGACAGAATTGCGTCTCTGAGTGCTACACTGGTGTGCGTGAAGGCGGCTGGGTTAATGATGATGAAATCAACATTGCCCATTGCTTGATGGATGGTTTCAATCAAGACATGTTCCGCATTTGACTGCACGTGCGCCAGATTCAACTGGAGTTGTGAAGCGAGCGCGGTCAGATCGAATACGATCTGGTCGAGAGTCTTCTGTCCGTAGTGTCCTGGTTCTCTAACGCCCAGCATGTTGAGGTTGGGGCCGTTGAGAAGTAAAACGTTGCGATTTTCTGTCATCTTGATCGCTTTGTTCCTGTTCTTGTTGCGAAAAGTCCCTAATTTCTGCTTTCTGGCACCAAGTGGTTTGAGAACCGTAAAAATGGCACTCCAGCCATGTACTGAATCGCAATTATAGAGAAATCACCGCAAATGGCAGCAAAATACTGGTCTTATCAGACATATTTTGCCATTTCCGGATATAGATTACCGTCTTATGACATAGCGTTTGCGTAAAGAGTTCAGAAAATAAACAGTTCTGAGAAAGAAAGTGTTAAATCCGTCCCACATTGCGCGCTATCAGCGAATTTCGGCGACGTTTCTGTAAAGTTGACCGTATGCTCACCCGTCAAAAGGGTGAGAAATAGACACAAAAAAGGCCGCAAAATGCGGCCTTTTCATTATCAATGGGCGATTAAACCACGCTCGATTTCTCAGCGATAAGCTTATCAACCACGCTTGGATCTGCCAGCGTAGATGTATCACCCAAGCTGCCAGTATCACCCGTTGCAATCTTACGCAGAATGCGGCGCATGATCTTACCTGAACGTGTTTTCGGCAGGGCATCTGTCCAGTGAATGAAGTCAGGCGTTGCGATAGGACCAATTTCCTTACGCACCCAATCTTTCACTTCTTTGGTCAGCTCCGCGCTTGGCACTTCACCCGCGTTAAGCGTGATGTACGCGTAAATCGCCTGACCTTTAATGTCATGCGGTACGCCTACGATCGCCGCTTCAGCAATCTTGTCGAACGCAACCAGTGCAGATTCGATTTCTGCAGTACCCATGCGGTGACCTGATACGTTCAGTACGTCATCCACACGGCCAGTGATCCAGTAGTAACCGTCTTCGTCACGACGTGCACCGTCACCGGTGAAGTACATGCCTTTAAAGGTAGAGAAGTAGGTTTGCTCAAAGCGCTCATGGTCACCGTTAACGGTACGCATTTGGCCCGGCCATGAATCCAGCATCACCAAGTTACCTTCGGTGGCACCTTCGATGATGTTACCCATGTTATCAACCAGCGCAGGTTGAACACCGAAGAACGGACGGGTTGCTGACCCTGGCTTCAGGGCAGTTGCACCTGGCAGTGGGGTGATCAAGATGCCACCAGTTTCGGTCTGCCACCAGGTATCCACGATAGGACACTTGCTGTCGCCGATTGTCTTGTAGTACCACTCCCACGCTTCTGTTGATAGGCTCACCTACTGAACCATGATACGCAGCGAGTCACGCTTAGTACCTTCCACCGCTTCGTTGCCTTTCGCCATCAGCGCGCGAATGGCAGTAGGTGCAGTGTAAAGGATGTTAACTTGGTGCTTGTCGACCACTTCGCTCATGCGCGCGGTGGAAGGGTAGTTCGGCACACCTTCGAACAGAATGGTTTTAGCGCCGTTCGCCAGTGGTCCGTAAATCAGGTAGCTGTGGCCGGTGATCCAACCCACATCCGCCGTACACCAGAACACTTCGCCTTCTTGGTAATCGAAGACATATTTGAAGGTCATGGTGGCGTAAACCAAGTAGCCACCTGTGGTGTGAAGAACGCCTTTTGGCGTGCCGGTAGAGCCTGAGGTGTAAAGGATGAACAGAGGATCTTCTGCGTTCATCTCTTCTGGTTCACAGTTATCGGAAACAACTGCTGTCGCATCATGCCACCATACGTCGCGGCCAGACACCCACTCAATGTTGTTGCCAGTGCGTTGGTAAACCACCACTTTCTCAACAGAATTAACGGCAGGGTTTGCCAGTGCCGCATCTACGTTTTGTTTCAGCGGTACCGCACGGCCGCCGCGCACACCTTCGTCGGCTGTTACGACCACTTTGGCGTTAGAGTCGACAATACGACCCGCCAGCGCTTCTGGAGAGAAGCCACCAAATACGATGGTGTGAACCGCACCGATACGAGTACATGCAAGCATTGCGATCGCCGCTTCCATGACCATTGGCATGTAAAGACAGACTACGTCGCCTTTGCGCACGCCTTGGCCTTTCAGAGCATTGGCGAACTTACACACTTCGATATGCAGTTCGTTGTAAGTCAGGGTTTTGTCATCGGCTGGGTCATCACCTTCCCAAATCAGCGCCACTTGGTCGCCTTTGGTTTCAAGGTGGCGGTCGATACAGTTTGCAGACACGTTGAGCGTGCCGTCTTCAAACCATTTGATATCGACGTGGCCGGTGTCAAAAGAAGTGTTCTTCACCTTAGTGAAAGGTTTGATCCAGTCTACGATCTTGCCGTGCTCACGCCAGAACCCTTCAGGGTTAACAACAGACTGTTGGTACATTTCACGGTATTGGTCGTTGTTTACGTGGGCTTTTGCTTCAATGTCCGGCATGACCGGGTGCAGGTGAACCTCACTCATTCTCTTTCTCCTTGTGTTCCTGCGTTGTGCTTTTGAGCACATCCTTTTTTTTGACTGCAGTAATCGAAACCAACCAGACGAATCGTTGAGTCGCTTCTGACTCATTACCTACTCAGATTGGTATAAGACAGGGTACGGTAATCCAATTGCGTCCTAATAAGGTCGGTCAGTTGGGGTTTCTCGACAATTAGACTTTAGGATGACACTTACGATTTCTCTGAGAATTGTGAACCCACGCCACTGAACTCGTGTTCTGCCTCGCATTTGAATGCAAGGTGTTGCGCACAATTTAGTAATAAGTGGGGATTGGCACATCCCCGTATTTTAAACGCACGTAAATCAAGGCCGCACTGATGGCGTCTTGAAGTGCATCATGCCGTCCAGACAGTGGCAGTTCTAAGTGGTGTCCTATCGCCTCCATACTCAAATCATAGTAGGCATTTGGCAGGGCTTGTTCTAAACGCTTGCGATACATGTCGCTCACTTCCACTTCTGCGTTGGGCAGCTTAAATCCGAGAAGACGTTTGGCGTAGCGATCGAGAATGGTTTTGTCATAGTGAATGTAATAACCCACGATGGGGCGGTTGCCGATGTAATTAATCAGCCGAAGCATGGCATCTTTCTCACTGATGCCGTTAACCAAATCCTGATGACGAATGCCATGCACTTTGACCGATTGCGCATTGAGCGAAGACGGCGCGCGTAGTGACAGGACCAAAGGCTCACTGGTCACCAGCGTGTTGCCGCGAATTTTAATCGCAGCGATGCTGACAAGTTCCGCCTTATGAGGGTCTAGGCTGGTGGTTTCGCAATCGAGGGCAACCAGTTCTTCATGCGAGGGCTTGTCGAATAGCGGCGCATAGATGGTCTGTCGGTACTTGTAGCGATACCAATATCGGGTGAAAGGATTCATGTTAATCCCTCACCTGATAGTGAGAGGCCAAGCGCTCTTTAAAGCGTTTGACGACAGACAGGCAATCTCGCAATAAGTCGCGTTCACTGCGGGAAAGCCTCGACACATCGAGTTGATTGCTGCCGTGGCTTTCGCTATCGAGTTGTTGTTGCAGGCGTGTTTTGACGAAAAGCTTCAAGGCCTCAGCCAAGTTGCTCGCCGTTTCTTCATCCAACGCATTACACGCGGTAAGCGCAGTAAGACGCTCGAAGGTGTTGGTTTCCGTGAGGCCTTTTTCCAGTGCCAGCGTGCGAATGCCGTGAACAAGCGGGAAGATGCCACCTTTTTTGATATCCAGCCCTTCCTTTTCTGTCTTGAGGCTACCGAAAAGCGTCAATGGCACGCGAAAAGCAAGGCAAGGACGCACGAAAGTGTTGAGGGCGAGCATGTTGCCTGACAAGGTTTCACGAAGGCGTTGCATCACGGGGTCTAACAAGGCTTTATTGCCCGCAACGGCTTTGCTGTCAGCGATGATGGCGAGATCCATCAAACTGCGTTCATCGGAGATTTTGCAAAGTGCACTGATGGTGGACTTCCACTCTGATTGCGATTTCACCCAGCGCGGATTATTGACCATTACGCCACCTTTACACGGCGGATAGCCGAGTCGGTTTAGCACTTCACTGAAACGGTCCATGTAATGTTCAATGTCAGGCCAATGGGTGTCGTCAGCCAATACCAGCCCGTTGTCTTGATCGGTTTTGAGGATCTGCTCACCGCGTCCTTCCGACCCCATCACAAACAGGCAGCACTTGGACTGAAAGGCTTCCGGCATGGTGAGTTGAAAGGCTTTTTCGATGATTTGCTCGTTAACGGCAGAAATCAGCTCCATCACAAACGGTGTGTGGATGCCATTATTGGTGAGCGTCGCCACCAGTTGCTGTTGGTTGTTGGCAGCGAGAGCGAGTTCCTCAATGGTATGTGCGCGATTGATTTGCAGCGTTAACACGTGAGAATGGGTCGAGAAAAGACTCAGCACTTGGGTCATGTCGAGCATGCCGACCGTTTCACCGTCCTTGGTGACGCGCACGCGTTTGACGCGGTCACGGGTCATCAAAATCATCACGTTAAACAGGTATTCACCAATCTCGACCCCAATGACTGGAGATGTGGCGATGTCGCCAACCGGATCGGTCAGGGCTTTTTCATCTTCGACTAGCGCATGAAGCAGGTTAGTGCGGGTGATAATACCCACCTCGCTCTCTCCGGTTTCTAAGGCAACCAAGGCACAATCTTGTCGATGCCTTCTCAGCATACGTGTCACATCGTGAATCGAGGTGCTGTGCGCGATGGTTTGAATCGGCTGGATGTTGCTTTCATCGACTTCAGTCAGAATAAATTCGGCGAGATTTTGTTGCTGCTGCGCTTTTTCCATCAGCCGTTTGCGTTGGCTAAAGCTGGTACTGAAGTAGTCAGAAAAAGCCGTGTTTTCCCGATGGAGCGTCATAAACACGCGCTTGGGGAGGACATAACATAAGGTGTCTTCGACGGCGCGGTAGCGGTGGTGCGCGTGGCCTTTAATCAGAGCTTTGGCGTTGAACAAATCATCCTTTATGTACTGCGCCTGCACCTCTTTAGTCTCTGGGTGAATTTCTTGAACCCGCCCTTTAATAACCACATAGAGAGACTCGTTCGCCTGTTCCTTATCAATGATCACATCGCCACGGCGAAAATACGCCACATCTAATGAAGACGTCAGCAATTTCGCTTGTTGCCCATTTAAACGGTTGAATGGTGGAGAGGAGAGATCAAAGGGTTCAGGCATAGGTCTTTCCTTTACAAAAACATACGCAGTATTTGCATCATCGTCTTCACTCAGTGTGTCCTAGCAAACCAGAGCGCGCCAGCCGACTTTAGTCTATGAAAATAGGCAGTGTCAGCGTGATTTTGGAACTAAACTCGCTGTAAGTTAGACCGCTTCGCTGTCAAAATAGCCGCAACTTTTTCAGTGCTTTTCTAGGATGCAATTCGTTGAACATTTTCCGTCCCTCTCCCTTTTCATGGTTATCCATTTATTACGGGACATTCTTCTTCGCCTACGGTGTTTACTTGCCGTTTTGGTCGGTGTGGCTCGCCTATATGGGGCTATCCGCTGATGACATTGGTATCGTGATTGGTGCGGGTGTCATGACCCGCTTTGTGATGAACCTTTGTGTCACGCCGCGTTTTCACCTGCCAACGCACTTGTTGCCCGCCATCCGGCTTTTCTCCTTTGTCGGTGCCATGTTCGGTTTTCTTCATTTGGCGGCGACGCCAGATTTATTGTGGCTGACCGTTTTATCCGTGCTGATCAACTGCTCGATTGGCCCTTCCGTGCCTGTGTCAGATGCACTCGCGAATCACTACAACCAGCGTAATCTTTTGGATTACGGAAAAACCCGCTTGTGGGGATCGCTTGCCTTTGTGCTGGGCTCTACCGTAACGGGCAAGATGGTGGAAGTGTTTGGCCCGCAAGCCATCATTTTGCTAGCGGCGTTTGGTTTATTGGCAACGGGGTTCTGGACGCTTCTGAAACCAAGCGTGTTGCCAGAAAACGACACGGCAACCCAACCTGTCAGGCCGAAGCTTTCTGCGGTGATGCGTTCGAAAGAAGTGCTGGTTTTTGTGCTTTTGGTGTCGCTCATCCAAGGTAGCCATGCTGCGTACTATGCGTTCAGCTCTGTCCACTGGATTAAGTCAGGGGTATCAGACGCGGTTGTCGGCTACCTCTGGAGTATCGGTGTGGTGGTGGAAGTCACTATGTTTGCGCTAAGCCGTCGTCTGTTTGGCCATTGGCAAGTGCAATCCTTGTTTCGCCTCGCGGCTCTCGCTGTGATTGTTCGCTGGGGACTGACGGGCTGGTCAATCGACGTGGGTGTGCTGGTGTTTGCACAATCGCTGCATGGCGTCACCTTTGGTTTGGCGCACATTGCGGCCATGCGCTATATCCAGCATCAACCGTCTGACAAGTTGATGGCGATGCAAGCTTTGTACAACGCGATTCCGCTGGGCGCAGTGATGGCGATCCTTACCATGGTGAGCGGCGAGCTTTATTCATGGTTACAAGGTGATGCTTTCTACGTGATGGCGGCGTTGGGTGTGCCTGCGTTGTTCCTGACCTTACCGAAAAATCAGGAGCAGAACGTCGGGGTTACCGCGAAATCTGCAGAAATCGCGCAAGGGGAGTAGAGAGCTCCATCACGGCGCGAAAGCGTGGCGTTGTTGTGATGCGAGTGTCATGGTAAACAAGCACTTGGATGAACAACGCGCCTCGCTTTGAGGCCGTTACCCATAACTGCATATCATGGAAGGATTTATGTCAGTAGGATGGATAGTGGTGCCGGTGGCACTGGCGTATTTAGGCGTTTTGTTTCTAATCGCCTGGTATGGGGATAATCGCCCGCGATGGCTGCGTGGCTGGCGACCCTATATCTATAGCCTTTCCATCGCCGTTTACTGTACGTCTTGGACCTTCTTCGGCACCGTTGGGCAGGCGTCGAGTCAGCTTGGTCCTTCCTTCCTATCTATCTTGCTCCGATCCTCGTATTCACCATTGGCTGGCGTTTTCTCGCCCGCATTATTCTGATCGCTAAGCGCGAGCACATTACCTCCATTGCTGACTTTATCGCGGCGCGCTACGGAAAATCACAAGGCTTAGCGTCATGGTCACCATCATCGCGGTGCTCGGTATCTTGCCGTATATCGCGTTGCAGCTTCGTGGCATCACCATGGGGCTGGATGTAGTCGCGCCCGATATCGGTAAAGAAGCAGGGCTTAATCAGGGACAAATTGCTTGGTTGGTGTGTGTGTCGTTGGCGATGTTTACCGTCCTTTTTGGGACACGACACATCGATTCGACAGAGCACCACCGCGGCATGATGATGGCGGTGGCGTTTGAGTCCATCGTCAAGCTAGTGGCATTTTTGGTCGTCGGTGTGTTTGCTGTGACCTTGCTGTGGGAAGCACCCGTGCCTTTGCCTTCATTAAAAGAAACCAACGTTGTCGGCACGCCGCAATGGGGCTCTTTATTGGTGCACACCATACTCACCATGGCGGCTATCATCTGTCTGCCGCGCCAGTTTCATACCATGGTGGTGGAAAATGCCCGGGCGCAGGACTTGCACACGGCGCGTTGGGTGTTCCCGGTTTACTTATTGTTGATGGGGATGTTTGTACTGCCGCTGGCTTATGCAGGGCAAGTGTTCCTGCCGTCAGCATCTGCCGATACCCATGTGATTCAACTGCCGCTCGCGATGGGCAATGAAAGTATCGCATTATTGGCCTTTTTGGGCGGCGCATCGGCGGCCAGTGGCATGGTTATCGTTTCTACCATCGCTTTGGCCATCATGGTCTCTAACGATCTGGTGTTGCCACAGTTGCTGCGCCGGATGCGCATTTCCAACCGCAATTTCACCCAATTCTCTGGGCTTCTCCTCAATGTCCGCCGCGCGCTGATCTTCCTGCTTTTGATTGCAGCGTGGGGCTTTTATCAGCTCATCCTCGAAGTGCCTTCACTGTCTGCGATTGGTTTTCTCTCCTTTGCTGCGATAGCGCAGTTTGCACCGCCGCTGGTGGCGGGGATTTACTGGCGACAAGCCAACAAGAAAGGGGTCTATGCCGGGCTTTTTGCAGGCTTTATCGTTTGGCTGATGACCTTGATGATGCAAACGGGCATGTTGGCCGGGGACGCGCACAGCAACTTGGTGCTGTGGATTCTATCGCCGCCAGACGTGCCGTTTTTCCGCTCCTTGAGTCCGGTGGATTGGGGCATGGTGCTGAGCGTTATGGTCAATACCGCCTGCTTTGTGGTGGTTTCAATGGCCACGCGCCCTTCGCTAAGCGAACGCTTACAAGCTGCAAGCTTTGTCGGCACGCCGCTGCCAGAAGGGGATGATTCCAGCCTTTATCAAAGCCGCGTGACAGTGGCAGAGCTTGAAATGCTGGCGGCACGTTTGTGGGTCGCACCCGCATGCGCCAAACTTCCGCATGTTTGCCGAGCAGCGTGGTGAAACCTTATTGCCGCAGCAACAGGCCAGTGCAGCTCTGATTCGTCATACCGAACGTGTGCTCGCCGGTGTGTTTGGAGCGTCGTCAGCCAAGCTAGTATTAACCTCGGCACTGCAAGGTCGAAACATGCAGCTTGAGGAAATTGCCACTATCGTCGATGAAGCCTCCGAGCTGTTCGACTTTAGCCGCGGTCTTTTACAAGGTGCGATCGAGCATATCAGCCAAGGTATTTCGGTGGTGGATAAACAACTCAGGCTGGTGGCATGGAATCAACGGTATGTTGAGCTCTTCAAGTTCCCGCCCGATCTTATCCAAGTGGGCAGACCTATTGCGGATGTAGTGCGCTATAACGCAGAGCGTGGTTTGTGTGGTCCGGGTGATATTGAAGAGCACGTAGAAAAGCGTGTCTCTTACCTTCGCCAAGGCTCGTCTCATACCTCATCGCGCGTACACCCCGATGGACGCGTGATTGAGGTGCAAGGCAACCCCATGCCGGGCGGCGGCTTTGTAATGAGTTTTACCGACATCACTGCCTTCCGTGATGCCGAAGAAGCCTTGAAGCAATCGAATGAAACATTGGAAGCGCGTGTTGTTGAGCGTACCCAAGAGCTTGAAACCCTGAACCGCCGACTGTTTTCTGCCACGCGAAAGCCGAGCAAGCGTCGCAATCGAAAAGCCGACTCTTGGCGGCGGTAAGCCATGATCTGATGCAGCCGATGAACGCGGCGCGCCTTTTCGCTTCCTCTCTCAGTGAAATGGCACAGGATAAAGATGTGCAGAAGATGTCTTCACACATCGAAAGTGCGCTGGGGGCGGCGGAAGATCTTATCAGTGACTTGCTTGATATCTCTCGTCTGGAATCGGGCAAGATGAAAGCCAAAGTGAGCGACTTCTCGATTGATGAGGTGTTTTCCACCTTGGCAGCTGAGTTTGGCATGATTGCCAAAGAGCAGGGCGTGGATTTTCGCGTTCAACCAACCGGCATTCGTATCCGCTCGGATAAGCGTTTGCTCCGTCGCGTGCTGCAAAACTTCCTGACTAACGCCTTTCGCTACAATCCTAATGGCCGTGTACTGCTTGGAGCACGCCGCAAAGGCAACAAGGTGCGCATTGAGGTGTGGGATAACGGCCCCGGTATTCCTGAAGATCGCCAGCAAGATATTTTCAATGAGTTTACCCGCATTGATCGCAAAGGTGCGGAGCTTGGGCTAGGACTTGGGCTCGCGATTGCTCGCGGGATCAGCCGCATTCTCACCCAGCCGTTGGGGCTGCGCTCGTGGCCGGGAGAAGGCACCGTCTTTTCGATTACCGCTCACCGCGCGACGGTAATGCCTCTTGTAGGAGACACAAGCGTTGAAGCTGATGCGCAGCCGAAAAATAGCGAGCCAATGGCTGGGGTGCATGTCCTTTGTGTGGATAATGAAAAAGACATACTGACAGGCATGGAAAGTCTTTTGACGCGATGGGGTTGTCAAGTTCAGGTAGCCGAAGACATGGAGCAGGTGGAAAACCTGCTTCAAGATGGCTGGAATCCAAATGTCATACTCAGTGATTACCATTTGGCCCCGTCTCTCACAGGCTTGGATATTTTGCAGCGTTGTCGTGAGCTGCTCGGCGATGGGTTTACTGGCGCGATCATTACCGCGGATAGAACACCGGAAACGCGCCAGATGATCCGTGAGCAAGGATTTAGCTACATTGCCAAGCCTGTTAAACCAATAAAACTACGTGCACTGCTACAGCAGGGAGTGAACTGACCATGGAAGCTTTTTCAATACCGCGATTGGACACCGAAGCTGGATTGATCCGCGCCGAAGGGCTATGGGATCCGCTCACCGCAGAGATCCAGATTACCGAGCTGGCCATGATGGGGACAGACGGGTGGATGGACGTGAGCTTCTGGCTGACCGAGCAAGAGCACGAGGCGAGAGTGGCAGCAGTGATTAAAGCTGCCAAACTCTATCTCGTTTAAGTCAGTGTGAGGCGGGATTACTGGCTTTTCTGATCTTCTGTGAAGAAGGTTTTGTATTCCACGAAGGTTGTTGGTGCTTCGCCGTAGTAAAGGGTTCCCTGTGATTTCACCACCAGATGAAGCTCGCTTTCCTCATTGCTAGGGGCGGGCAAATCCACCATCCATTCTTGACCCGAAGCGTTGTTTTTCTCCATATCAACAGGAGAGGTTACCTGCTCTTTGCCTTGAACCAGGCCAATCTTGGCCCCTTCAAGCGGGAAATCTGAGGTCAATTTCAGGATCACGGCGTTTTCAGTCAGGGTTTCAGAGCGAAGCTCGACTTTGAAATCTCCGTTTACCATAGAGCACAGTCCGCTGGTGTAGCGACAGTTTGAACGTGCGGCGAGTTTGTAGGTTTCCCCTTCTTGTGCGGTAAGCGGCTTTTCACTCACTGCCAGGTCAACCCCGAAGTAGGCGATGATGGCCAAAATTGGCGCAACGATCATCGCTAAAATCACATGCTTGTTTTTAAACATAATTATTGGCGTAGTACGCTTCCATCCTTGGGCTTACGGCTAAACAATACCCTAGCCGAGAGATAAAAAAAGCCCCGAGCCGGGGCTTTTTCACGGTTACGTGACGCTTAGCAAAGCCGACATTTTATTAGTGCGACTGAGCATCACCTGCGCCTGATGGTACACGTACGTGTTCAACCAGATCTTTCACTTCTTGTGGGGTTTCCGCAGTTACGCGAGATACCAAGTAAGCCACACCGAAGTTGAACAGGGCACCGATTGCACCGAACGCGTTTGGTTCGATACCGAAGAACCAGTTGCTGCCCCAATCTTGCAGGTATTTCCAATCAGCAACAAACAGGATGCCTTTGTGTTGGAATACGTAGAACAGGGTGACACTGATACCTGCAATCATACCTGCGATTGCGCCTTCTTTGTTGATGGTCTTTGAGAAGATACCCATCATCAGAGCCGGGAAGATGGACGAAGCGGCCAGACCGAAGGCCAGTGCTACCGTACCGGCGGCAAACCCAGGCGGATTAAGGCCGAGGTAACCCGCGACACCGATAGCGAATATCATGGCTATCCGGCTCGCCATCAGCTCACTCTTCTCCGAGATATTCGGGTTGATAACACCCTTAATCAAGTCATGCGATACCGCCGACGAGATAGCGAGCAAGAGACCTGCGGCCGTTGACAGTGCAGCAGCCAGACCACCCGCAGCAACCAGTGCGATGACCCAGTTAGGCAGTTTCGCGATTTCAGGGTTCGCCAGAACCATGATGTCACGGTCAACTTTCAGCTCGTTCGTCGCGCTGTCAGAGGTGTACTGTATCTTGCCGTCGTTGTTTTTGTCATCGAAGCCAAGAAGTCCAGTTTTCTCCCAGTTCTTAAACCAGTCAGGACGCTCATCGTATGCCAGGTTTTGACCTGATGCTGGGTTTACTGTGTCCATCAGATTCAGACGCGCCATTGCAGCAACTGCAGGTGCAGTGGTGTACAGAATCGCGATGAAGAACAGTGCCCAACCTGCAGACGTACGTGCATCACGCACTTTCGGTACCGTGAAGAAACGGATGATAACGTGTGGCAGACCCGCGGTACCGATCATCAGAGACATGGTGTAGACAAACATGTTGAGTGTGTCGCCACGCACTGAGGTTGTGTATTCAGTAAAGCCGAGCTCTGTCACCACCTGATCGAGCCTGTCGAGCAGATAGACATCTGTACCTGCATGGTGCCGCCAAGGCCAAGTTGTGGCAGTGGGTTACCCGTCAGTTGCAGAGAAATAAAGACCGCTGGGATGGTGTATGCAAGGATAAGTACACAGTACTGCGCAATCTGGGTGTACGTGATACCTTTCATACCGCCCAATACCGCGTAGATGAATACGATACACATACCGATGCCAAGACCTGTTGCGTAGTCCACTTCCAAGAAGCGACCGAAAGCAACACCAACACCTTTCATCTGACCGATAACGTAGGTAACAGAGGCGATGATCAGACACACAACCGCAACGATGCGGGCAGTGTTGGAGTAGAAGCGCTCACCGACGAACTCAGGCACGGTGAACTTACCAAACTTACGTAGGTAAGGTGCAAGCAGCAGTGCCAGCAGAACGTAGCCGCCCGTCCAGCCCATCAAGAATACTGAGCCGCCGTAGCCCATGAAGGCAATCAGACCCGCCATCGAGATGAACGATGCTGCTGACATCCAGTCCGCCGCTGTCGCCATACCGTTAGCAACAGGGTTTACACCACCGCCAGCAACGTAGAATTCTTTGGTTGATCCTGCTCGCGCCCAGATGGCGATACCGATGTACAGGACAAATGTGGCACCTACAACGAGGTAGGTAATCGTTTTAAGATCCATCTTCCTTTTCCCCTTATTCGTCGTCTACGCCGAATTCGCGGTCAAGCTTTCGCATTTGACGCGCGTAAACGAAAATAATGCCGAGGAAGACATAGATTGAGCCTTGCTGGGCAAACCAAAAACCGAGTTTGTAGCCACCGATCTGAATCGTATTCAGAGCGTCTACAAACAGGATTCCACAACCGAACGACACGACAAACCAAATGGTCATCAGAATAACCATTAGCTTGAGGTTCTTGTTCCAGTAGGCTTGTGACTGTTCCTTTGTTTCGAACGCCATTGCCATCTCCTTATCAGACACGTTAACGGATTGTTACGCCCTGACAATAGCAGCGTTATTTCAAGGAAACACTGCAACTTTAGTCGACCGGCTTTTGGTCACAAAGCTTGTTATGTCAGGGTTTTATGTGATGACTGGCAACTATTGATGGTGTTAATGGGATGTTAAGTTAGCCAAAGGTCTAATAGGCTTTAGGCTAAGAGAAAATGGCGTGTCTGATAGAGGGCAAGGGAATGACTGCAACGAATGCAACGTATCAACCGGAAGTGGGAAAGTGGCATCAAATTAGGATGTTAGCGAGAAAAGCAAGGATCCTAACATTGAGGTTCGGCAGCTGCGCTTACTGATCTAGGTCGATCTGCTGCAGTAGGATCACCGCTTGTGTGCGGTTTTTCACACCCAGCTTTCTGAAAATCGCTGTCATGTGCGCTTTGATGGTGGCTTCTGATACGTCCAGCTCGTAAGCAATTTGCTTGTTGAGCAAGCCGTCTGACAGCATATTAAGCACTTTGTTTTGCTGTGGGGTTAGCGAGGCAATTTTCTCCAGCAAGGTTTCTTCTTCACTGGATTCACTAAAATCAATGCCTTCAGGGAAACAGGGCTCACCTTCAAGCACGGTATTTAATGAACTGACCAGCTCACGCATGTCGCTGGATTTGGGGATGAAGCCAATGGCTCCGTTGGCTTTGACCTGGCGAACGACCGAGGCTTCTTCACTGGCAGAGACCACCACGATAGGCAGTTCAGGGTATTGCGCGCGAAGTTGGATAAGACCAGACATGCCATTGGCACCCGGCATTTTAAGATCGAGCAGTAACAAATCGATGTCGGCTTCTTTTTCTAGCAACGCGCTAAGGCTGTCGAGCGAGTCGGCCTCTAACAAGTTGGCTCCACTGATCGCCATGTGCACCGATTGAAACAGCGCATTGCGAAACAGCGGGTGATCATCAGCGATGACGATAGTGTATTGAGCGTCCATAGCGAATTCGTTAATACCTCTTTAACAAAAACGCTAACACTCACAGAAGGATTGATCAATTTGCATAAGCGGGAAGTAAGAGCTTGATCCCCCGCCATTTGTGGGCAATGTCGGGAGGATCAAGTTTGTCTGCAATCAGCCTTTGGATTTAATCAGCTGATTTTGCTCAAGATGGGTAAGGAACGGGTTGGCTTCCATAAAACCCGTCAGTCGTGCTGCCGGTAGTGGGTCGCCGTTGGCATCCCAAAAGTCCAGTGTTGGTAGCCCTAAGACATTCAGAGACATCAGGAGTTTGATGTCTTGTGGACGGTTGGCCGTGACATCTGCTTGAAGCAACACAAAGTTTTGCAGCTCTGGCGCAACCTCAGCGTTGTGGAAGGTGTACTTTTCAAACTCCTTACATGCCACACACCAGTCGGCATAGAAGTCCAGCATCACGGGTTTGCCTGCGGCTTTGGCTGATGCCAGCTCGCGGTTGAGATCGTCAATGGTGGAGATTTTGATGAACTCCACCGACGGGACTTCTGCTTTTGCACTGGTGGTAAACATGGCGTTGTAGGTATACACCGCACCGCCACTCAACCCCAGAATGGCAATGATGCCCAAGGTGCTCGCCAGCTTGCCTGGCTGAAGTGTACGGCTGATGTGATACAGCCAGCCGAGCGAGACCAGCATCCACGCCGCCCACAACCACACGCTCACGGTTTCAGGTAGCAGACGCTCAAGCAAGAAGATAGGTGCAGCAAGCAAGACCAGACCAAAGAAGGTCTTCACGCGATCCATCCATGCGCCTGCTTTTGGCAGCAGCTTGTTGCCAAACATGGCGGCAAGGATAAGCGGAATACCCATACCCAGTGCCAGTGCGTACAAGGTGACAGCACCGGTTAGCAGGTCGCCACTTTGCGCCACATACAAGAGTGCACCGGAGAGCGGCGCGGTGGTGCACGGTGAGCAAATCAAACCGGAAATTGCACCCATGGAGAACACACCGAGATTGCTGCCACCTTGCTGTTGGTTGCTCATCTCGCTGAGTTTGGTTTGCAAACTAGCGGGTAACTGCAGGTTAAACACGCCAAACATCGACAGTGCCAGTAGGACAAACAGGCCGCTCAAGCCCATCAGCACATACGGATGCTGGAACGCCGCCTGAAACTGCAAACCCGCCGATGCCACTACCAAGCCGAGCAGGGTGTAGGTCAGTGCCATACCTTGCACATAAAGCATGGAAAGACGGAAAGTCTGACCGTGTGATTTCTTACCGCCACCCAGCACTATCCCCGTCAGAATGGGATACATAGGCAATACACACGGTGTGAAGGCAAGGCCAATACCCAATCCCAAAAACAGCAGCGGCTGCCACCAATTGTCACTCAGGCTACCGACTTGGGTTTGTGAACTGTTTGTCGCAGGTGCCACCTTATTGACTGTCGCGGGGCTTACTGAAGTTTGTACGTCTTGGCTTGAAGCTCAGTAGCCGTTTCGGTCTTGTTTGGTGTATTGCCTGAGTCAGACGCTGCGCCAGAGACCGTATAGAGCGGGATGGTGATGGATTCTGGCGGATAACAAAACCCCGCTTCCGCGCAGCCTTGATACGTCACTTTCAGCGACGAATTATCGGTTGATGCCAGCAATGGCACCGTCACCGTCAGAGGCTGTTTGTAAATCGATACTTCGCCAAAGAACTCATCGTGATACGGCTGACCTTGGCGCATATCCAAAGGCCCGATCTGGGCATCAGCACTCGGTGTGACTTCGATTTTGTCTTGGTAGAGGTAGTAGCCCGGCAGAACTTGCCAATCGAGGTAAACCCGATCGCCTTGCTGGGTAAAATTGAACGGAAACGCCTGATCGACAGGGACAAATGACGGCGCATTGCCAACCTGTGGAGTGGGGCTGTTGAACAGCGAAAACTCTGCTTTCGCTGGGAGGGCACTAAAAAGTGCTAGCGCAAAAATCGCGAATATTCGGGTGCCTATTGTCGACATGGCCTTCATCAAAATGGTTTAAGAATAAGCATTAAAGGAACTATATCACTGAGACCGGACAAGCCCGAAATCGTTTCCAGAAGAATGCAAATTTGAGGCAAAAGAAAAGGGCTCCGAGGAGCCCTTTCACCATAAGGTTTGGAAATTAGAGGACGATACCGCCGACCACAAAGCCCAGTGCCACTGAGGTGGTGATGGTCACCACGCCCGGAACAAAGAACGGATGGTTGAACACCAGATTACCAATGCGGGTAGAACCCGTGTCATCCATTTCTACTGCTGCCAACAGGGTTGGGTAGGTCGGCAGAACGAACAGCGCACTTACCGCTGCAAACGATGCAATCGCGGTGACCGGAGCCACGCCTATCGCCAGTGCAGCTGGCATCAACGCCACTGTGGTTGCGCCTTGTGAGTACAACAGCATAGATGCAAAGAACAGCACCAGTGCCAGCATCCATGGGTAGTCCTGCAGTAATGTGCCTGCGACTTCTTTGATGCCATCAACGTGGCCGTTAACAAATGTCGAGCCCAGCCAAGCCACACCCAGAACACAGACGCACGCAGTCATACCTGAGCGGAAAGTCGGTGCAGATGGGATTTTCGATGCGTCGATACCCGTCATGCCAACAATCAAGGTCGCGGCTGCCAGCATAAAGGTCATGATGGCTTCATTGCGGCCAAGGGTAGGGTTTTCAATCAGGCCAATCGAGTTAGAAATTGCCGCCGCGTAAGCCACAACCAGTACGATAGCTGCCAAGAAAATGTAGGTCGCTTTTTTCGCCGTTGGCGCGATTTCGCGTTTGGTTTCGCCTTGAAGCTTGATCAGACCTTTTTCCAGACGTTCTTGATAGATAGGGTCATCTTTTAGCTCACAACCCATAAAGTTCGCGACAAATGCGCCAACCATACACGCAATAAAGGTGGTTGGAATGCAAATCGCCAGAAGGGTCAGGTAATCCACGCCAACAGGGTCAAGAATGCCAGAGAAGAACACCACCGCTGCGGAGATTGGCGAAGCCGTAATGGCAATCTGAGAGGCAACCACGGCAATCGACAGTGGGCGAGAAGGGCGAATGCCTTGCTCTTTTGCCACTTCAGCAATCACTGGCAATGTTGAAAACGCGGTGTGGCCTGTGCCTGCCATCAGCGTCATCAAGTAAGTCACTACCGGGGCGTAAAACGTAATGTGTTTTGGGTTTTTACGGAGGAAGTTTTCGGCTTTTTCAACCAGCCAGTCGAGACCGCCAGCGACTTGCATGGCCGCGATGGCGGTGATCACAGACATGATGATCAGGATAACGTCGATAGGGATAAAGGTTTGGCTGGTGGGCATACCCAGTAGCAGTGAGAGGACGATGACACCTGCACCTCCGGCAAGTCCAATACCAATACCGCCAATACGTGCGCCAATAAAGATAAAGGCGAGTACGACGAATAACTCCAATACAATCATGGAATACTCCTGTTAAAGCTAAAAATCAAAAAGAACAAACGGAGCCACTGTCTTCGAGGTCAAACGGCCTTTATCACCATAGTGTTGGTGTGGATTTTAGAGCGCAAAAACGTCGAAATAAGTCTCTTCGTTTGGACTTTCGGAATTAGGGATGCGATATCAAAAAAGCGCGCGTAATGTAACACGGATTGAGTGTTGCACAGGGGTAAAAAAAATGGGTACTCGTTGAGTACCCATCTTGTTTCGAATTAGTTGTAGCGTTTTGCTTTGTACTGCGGGTGCATCAGGTTATCAATCGAGAAGATGTCATCCAGTTGCTCTTCGGTCAGCAGACCGCGCTCCAGCACAACGTCGCGTACGTTCTTGCCTGTTTCCGCACAGATCTTACCAACGATGTCACCTTCGTGGTGGCCGATGAACGGGTTCAAGTAGGTCACGATACCGATTGAGTTGAAAACAAAGGCTTCACAGATTTCTTTGTTCACAGTGATGCCGTTTACACACTTCTCACCCAGGTTCACACATGCGTTTGCTAGGATGTCGATAGATTCGAACAGCGCTTGGCCAATCACAGGTTCCATCACGTTCAGCTGAAGCTGACCCGCTTCTGCTGCGAAGGTTACCGTGGTGTCGTTGCCGATAACTTTAAAGCAAACTTGGTTAACCACTTCTGGGATAACTGGGTTTACTTTCGCTGGCATGATTGAAGAGCCCGCCTGCATTTCTGGCAGGTTGATTTCGTTAAAGCCCGCGCGAGGACCAGAAGACAGCAGGCGCAAGTCGTTACAGATCTTCGACAGTTTTACTGCCAGACGCTTCAGTGCGCCGTGAACCATTACGTACGCACCACAGTCAGAGGTCGCTTCAATCAGGTCTTCTGCCGGGGTACAGTTCAGGCCAGTCACTTCCGCCAGACGCTCAACCGCCAGTTGTTGGTAGCCAGCTGCTGCGTTCAGGCCTGTACCGATTGCGGTTGCGCCCAGGTTCACTTCCAGCAAAAGCTCTGCAGTGTATTTCAGGTTCTTCACTTCTTCTTTCAGAAGCACAGCGAAGGCATTGAATTCTTGACCCACAGTCATAGGTACTGCGTCTTGAAGCTGGGTACGGCCCATTTTCAGGATGCCACCGAACTCGGTGCCTTTTGCTGCGAACTCACCTTGTAGGTAAGTGATTGAGTCAACCAGCTTCAGAATGCTGTTGTATACCGCGATACGGAAACCTGTTGGGTAAGCACAGTTGGTTGATTGGCTCTTGTTCACATGGTCGTTAGGGTTAACCACGTCGTAATCGCCTTTTTCTTTGCCCATCAGTTCCAGAGCAAGGTTCGCAATCACTTCGTTCGCGTTCATGTTTACAGAGGTGCCTGCGCCGCCTTGGTAAACATCAGAAGGGAACTGATCCATGCACTTGCCTGTTTCCAGAATCAAATCACAGGCTTTGATGATGTAGTCGCCCACATCAGCAGGGATAACGCCCAGCTCTTTGTTCGCCATTGCCGCAGCTTTCTTGGTGAACACCATGCCGCGTACAAACTCAGGCACATCAGAAATAGTGGTCTTAGAAATATTGAAGTTTTCAACAGCGCGAAGAGTATGAATGCCGTAATACGCATCAGCCGGTACATGGCGTTCGCCAAGTAGGTCTTCTTCGATGCGAGTTGCAATTTGAGGGGTTGTCAGATTTTGTTCGAAATCAATCGTTTGTGACATGATATGGCCCTAAAAGAATTTTATATTGGTTATTCTGTTAGCCAACAAATTCGCTGTAGAGTCCATTCATTCAGAGAGTTTGGCCTGGGTATCCAGTTTTTTGTACCCGACGTATTGCAGGCAATTTTACTCGTACGTTACAGCAAAAACATGAGTGAGATCACCAATTGAGATTAAGAACCACGATTTGAATGGTTCTGTGATCACGATCTTCATCTCAATGATTCGGCTCACGCATTGTTAACTGTCTAATAATATTCATACACTTATCTTGTCACGCCGTGACACATCTTCACACTAATCACCCCTCAATCATTTCTCCATCCAGTGGTATGATGGGTTAGAAGATTAAAAGAGGTCCTTGCTGTGTTTCCTATTCTGCTCCTGATGTTCATTACGGTTCCTGTCATTGAAATCGCCCTGTTTATTCAAGTGGGTGGTGTGCTGGGACTTTGGCCGACCGTGGCGTTGATTTTGCTGACCGCGGTAGTGGGAGCGTCGTTGGTGCGAAGCCAAGGCCTTCAAACTCTGCTGACGGTGCAACAGCGTTTGCACCAAGGCGAATTGCCGGCACAACAAATCATTGAAGGTGTGATGTTGGCCGTTGCGGGTGTGCTGCTGCTTACACCAGGGTTTATGACTGATGCCATGGGTATGGCGGTGCTTTTACCATGGCGCGTGCGTGGCTGGCAAAGCAGTTGATGAGCAAAGTGAAGGTGGCAAACTTCCAAAGTGGCTTCCAACAACAAGGCCCGTTTGGCAACGACCCGTTCAACCAGCAAGGTCCGTTTCGTGACAACTCACAAGGCGGTAACACCTTCGAAGGTGAATACGAGCGCAAGAACGACGATGACAACCACCGTCTGCGCTAAGCCCTGACCGAATAGATAAAAAGCCAACCGAAAGGTTGGCTTTTTTTATGCCCGCGCGTACCACTGAGATTTGCCAAATTCCCAGCAGCAGATCTCACTTTAAATCTAATGTGGTACGAAATAAGTCGCCACTGTGACCATGAAAACATTGTGGGAATTTCGAAAGGCCATCTGATGGCAGGTTAGACTTTGGTCACGAAAAACCTATTTTCAAACAAGTACATTCCACCTGTATAGACAACTTATTAGCTGTATAAGCATGGTGAATTGTATGCTTTCAACCTTACTCTCCGAGCACCGTATTGCGGTGGTAGATTCTGTTGCTGACTGGAAAGACGCTATCCATCAAGTGTGTGCTCCGTTAGTGAAATCTGGCGACATTCAGCCTGACTATGAGTCAGCGATTGTCGACACCACAGAGTCTCTTGGCCCTTATTACGTGCTGGCGCCTATGATTGCCATGCCACACGCCCGTCCTGAGCAGGGCGTGAACAATAACGCACTTTCTCTTCTCGTCGTTCGTAACGGCGTCGAATTCCACAGTGAAGAAAACGATCCGGTGAAGCTTTTGCTTCTGCTGGCCGCGAAAGACAGCGATCAGCACATCGAGCTCATCACCAAAATCTCTGAGTTCTTCTGCTCCGACGAAGACGTACATGCCGTCACTGAAGCAAAGAACACACAAGACATCATTGAAATTATTAAAAAATATTGAGGGTAACACTATGCGTATCATGGCCGTTTGTAGCACAGGTCTGGGTTCTTCTTTCATGATCGAGATGAAAGTGAAGGAAGTTATGCGTGAGTTGGGTGTCGAGGCTGAAGTGAACCACACCGACTTGGGTTCAGTGACGCCAGACATGGCAGATGTGTTCATCTGTACCCGTGATTTGGCAGACAGCATTCATGCCGGTGACGTGATTTCTATTCCTAACATCACCGACAAGAACGCAATGAAAGAACAGCTCGTCGCTTACATGAACCGTTAATAGAGGGTTTCGCTATGCTCGACTTCATCACTGACATTTTAAGTACACCTGCGATCCTCATCGGTATCGTGGCCCTGATTGGTCTTGCTATCCAGAAAAAATCGAGCTCAGATGTGATTAAAGGCTCGATCAAAACCATCCTTGGTTTCATCGTTATTGGCGGTGGTGCTGGCATTCTGGTGAGTGCCGTGACCCCAATGGGCGTATTGATGGAAGAAGGGTTCAACCTTCGCGGCGTTATTCCGAATAACGAAGCAATCTACGCAACTGCTATGGCCGATTTCGGTGCCTCAACGTCGCTTATCATGGCGTTTGGTATGGTGGCGAACATCTTCTTCGCGCGCTTCAGTAAGTTCAAATACATCTTCCTGACTGGCCACCATACGCTTTACATGGCTTGTATGATTGCAATCATCTTGAGCGTGGCAGGCTTCAGCGGCGCGTCTTTGGTGTTCCTTGGCTCTGTGTCTTTGGGTCTAATCATGGTGCTCTTCCCTGCAATGGCTCAGCCATTCATGCGTAAGATCACTGGCAGTGATGATGTCGCCTTCGCACACTTCTCGACAGTCGGTTATGTTGCGTCTGCGTTGGTAGGTAAAGTCGTCGGTAAAGGCTCTAAGAGCACCGAAGAAATGAACCTGCCGAAGAACCTGGTGTTCCTGCGCGACTCTTCAATCTCTATCTCGCTGACCATGGGTATCATCTATCTGATCCTTGTGATGGCGGCGGGCAGTGAGTTCGTTACCGAAAACTTGAGTAACGGTCAAAACCCGATTGTTTACGCCATCATGACCGCGATTGGCTTTGCGGCGGGTGTGTTCGTCATCCTGCAAGGTGTACGTCTGGTACTGGCAGAAATCGTTCCTGCGTTTACTGGCATTTCTCAGAAACTGGTACCGAACGCAAAACCTGCGCTGGATTGCCCAATCGTCTTCCCTTACGCACAAAACGCGGTGTTGGTTGGCTTCCTGTGTAGTTTCCTTGGCGGTCTGGTGAGCATGGGTGTGCTGGGCATGATGGAACTGACGCTGATCCTTCCTGGCGTGGTCCCTCACTTCTTCACAGGTGCAACAGCAGGTGTGTTTGGTAATGCAACAGGCGGTCGTCGCGGTGCTGCGGTTGGTGCATTCGTCAACGGTGTCGTGATCACCTTCCTGACCCTGTGGCTGCTGCCTGTTCTGGGTGACCTTGGTTTTGCCAACACCACCTTCTCTGATTCTGACTTCGCCATTACCGGTATCTTCCTAGGCTATCTGGCAATGCTGGGTAAAGAAGCGGTGATTCTGGGCGTCGCAGCGGTCGCAGCACTGGTACTGGGCACCAACTTCATTGGCAAGAAACCTGCCGAAACTGCAGAAAACATCTAATTTCAGTGCGGGCTGACACCAGCCCGCACTCTCTCATCTTCCCGAGGTAACTATGCAATCTTTACTCGATCTGCGTCAGATTGAGGCCTTCAATCTGTCTATCAAAAAGGAAATGGCAAAGGCTTTATTGAACATGGGGTACGGCCACTTTGGTGGTTGTCTGTCCGTCACTGAAACGCTGGCTTGTCTGTATGGTCGCTACTTAAAACACGACCCTGCCAACCCTCTCATGCAAGACCGCGACTTGTTTGTGCTGTCAAAAGGCCATGCGGGCCCTGCGCTTTACGCGACCCTCGCACTGCGCGGTTTCTTTGATATCGAATGGCTGAAAACCATCAACGCCAACGGCACCAAGCTGCCAAGCCATGCTGACATGAACAAAACGCCGGGCGTGGACATGACAACCGGTTCGTTAGGACAAGGTATTTCTTGCGCAGCCGGTATGGCTGCTGGCACTCCCTCGACGGTTTACACCATCGTCGGTGATGGTGAGCTGCAAGAAGGTCAGTGTTGGGAAGCAGCGCAGTTCGCGGCGCACCACAAGCTGTCGAACTTGGTTGTGTTTGTCGATAACAACAAGCGTCAGCTCGATGGTTACATTGATGAGATTCAGGCGTCTTTCGATATTCGTGAAAAGTTTGCGTCTTTCGGCTTTAACGCCATCGGCGTTGACGGCAAGAACATTGAAGCCATCTGCGCAGCGATTGAAACGGCCAAAGCAGAGACAGGTCGCCCAACTGCGATCATTCTGGATACAGAAAAAGGTCAGGGCATGCCAACCGTTGAAGCGATTGAAGCAAACCACCATCTGCGTTTAGACGATAACCTGCGTGCAGCGATTGAAGCAGACATTGCGGCACTAGAGCAAAAAATCGAGGAGCTGAAATGAGCAAAGAACTTCGCGTTATCCACGCAGAAATGTTGATGGAACTGGCAGAGCAGCATGACAACGTGATGGTGCTGGAAGCCGACCTGATGGGCAGTGTCAGCACCAAGAAATTCGCGCAAACCTTTCCAAACAACTTCCTGAACTGCGGCATTGCAGAAGCCAATATGATGGGTGTGGCGTCAGGCTTGTCGGCAGTGGGCAAAGTACCTTTTGTTCACTCGTTTGGCTGTTTCGCAACCCGTCGTTGTTACGATCAGATTTTCCTCGCGGGCGGCTATGCAGGTCAGCACATTAATATCTTTGGCAGTGACGCAGGCGTGACCGCGGTGACAAATGGCGGCACCCATATGCCGTTTGAAGACACAGGCCTGATGCGTTTGGTACCAAACGCAACCGTGATTGATGTGTCCGACGAGTCGGTACTGCGTGCCGCGATGCGTTTTGCTTATGCCAATAAAGGCGTGAACTACATTCGCTCAACCCGTAAAGACTTGCCGGCGATCTATGGTTCGGAAGACGACATTGAAATCGGTAAAGGTAACCTTCTAAAAGAAGGCGCGGATCTGACCATCATCGCGGCGGGTATCTGTGTGCATGATGCGCTAAAAGCGGCGGAGCAGATCGAAGCCAACACGGGCAAAACCGTGGCAGTCATCGACATGCACACTATCAAGCCGTTGGATACTGAGCTGCTGGTCGCGGAAGCGCGTAAGACCGGCCGTGTGGTGACCATTGAAAACCACAATGTGATTGGTGGTCTCGGTGATGCAGTGGCATCTGAGCTCTTGTCTCACGGTGTTGCCCTGCAAAGCTTCAACAAGCTTGGCGTGCAGGAGCAATACGGACAGGTGGGGTCGCTTGATTTCTTGAAAGATGTTTACGGCATCAGCGCGGAGCGTATTGCAGATTTCTGCACCACATTGCTGAGTGCGTGATCGCTCGGATATCGCGAAATGCAGGTGACAGTTTGTATTCACCTAGCGATAACACATACCCAAATGACCTAAATATGCTCGAGTTCAGAGGTCATCAATGCGTTCAATTCGAGGCGAATTTTGCGAGAAATAGTCGTTCTATTTCCGTGGAATTTAACGAAGAAGTGGACGCATTGAGGCCCTCCCTTTGGGCGAGTTAACTGGCGTCGTGCTCTTTGTTGTCCCTTTTTAATGTAGGTGAACTACATCTGCAAAGGGACGCCGCGATCACCACACCAGTCAAACTCGCTGAATCCTGCATATTTAGGTCGTTTGGGTATACACTAAGCGGCGGATCTGAGATCCGCCGTTTCTGTCTGCGAAAGATAAAACCTCATAAAACAACAAGCAGTCAGTCGGCTAATACATAACGAAAAAGAGACGCTATGACGTTTAAAGTGACAGGGAAGCAGCAAGAAGTCATCGACTTCATTGAGCGCAAAATTGAAAGTGCTAGCCTATCTCCCGGCGACAAGCTGGATACCGAAGCCGGTATCGCCAAACACCTCGGTATCACCCGTGTGACCGTGCGTGAAGCAACGCGCTATTTGGTTGAGCAAGGTTTGGTTTATCGCGTGAAAGGCTCGGGCTTGTACGTCGGCTCAGGTCAGGCATCACCCAGCGGCAATTTTCATGTGTTGTCACCGTTTGATGAACAAGCACAAAAGGCAGGAGAAAGTGCCGTCCGCCGTGTGATGTCCAGTGCCATCATTGAAGTGCCTAACGTCCAAATCGCGCATGCGCTTCGCATTAAACCGAACGAAAAGGTTTACTATATCGAGCGCTTGATGAGCTTTGGCAGCATGCCTGTGTCGTTCGAGCAAACGCATATCCCAGTGGCGGTTTGCGATGGCTTTCAGTTCAACCAGATAGAACACTCCAAGTATGGCTACATGGAGCAGATGACCGGTAAAAAGGTACAAACGCGTGAGCAGGACATTTCAGCCTTTAACCTGCGTGATGCCGAGTTGGCCGAGCTGCTCAATGTGGACGAAGGACAGGCGATGATAGAGCTTCGAGAGGTGGTATCGTTTGATGACGGCACGCCATTCGAATACACGGTCGCGACCATCAACAGTGACTTGTTCAATATCCATCAGGTGACGCGCCGCTAAGCGAGTCTGCAATGAATAGATGAAAAGAGCCTCTACGCTGAACGAAGAGGCTCTTTTTGTTTTCTAAGATAGAAGTAAAACTACGCTTGAAGCTCTGGCCTGTGCTTGTATTGCTCCAGCGATTCAGGGTTATCCAGCGCGCTGAGCTGAGCGACTTCCCGTCCGTGCACCACATCGCGCACTGCGAGTTCTGCCAGCTTACCTGATTTGGTTCTTGGGATATCCGTGACCGTGACAATCTTGGCGGGGACGTGTCGTGGTGTGCAGCTGATCTTGATGGTGGAGCGAATTTTTCTCTCCAAGTCGTCATCCAAGGAGACGCCTTCGCGCAGTTTCACAAACAGCACCACACGCACATCATTGTTCCAGTCTTGCCCAATCACCACCGAATCCATGATTTCGTCGAGTTGGTTGACGTGACGGTAGATTTCCGCCGTGCCAATGCGCACGCCACCTGGATTCAAAATTGCGTCTGAGCGTCCAAAGAACACCATGCCGCCTTCATTGGTCAGCTCGACATAATCGCCATGGAACCAGATGTCTTCCATCTTTGCCCAGTAAGCGTTGTGGTAGCGCTCGCCGCTGTCATCATTCCAAAAGCCGACAGGCTGGTTCGGGAAGCTGTTACAGCACACCAACTCACCCTTTTCATCCACAACCGCTTGGCCGTCACTGTTAAAGACATTTACTGCTAAACCAAGGCCGCGCACCTGACTTTGCCCGCGATAAACTGGCGAGATGGGACTGCCCAACACAAAACAGCCACAAATGTCGGTGCCACCTGCGATGGAGCTAAGCTGCAAGTCTTGCTTGATGTGGATGTAGACATAATCAAACTGCTCGGGTGCCAGCACGGAACCTGTTGAGCATAGGGTGCGAAGCGTGGACAGCGAGTGTTCTTGTTCTGGGTAATAGTGATGCTTCTCAAGGGCTTCAAGGTATTTGGCTGAGGTGCCAAATAGCGTGACTTTTTGGGTGTCGGTCAGTCGCCATAATACGCCAGCATCTGGATAAAACGGGGAGCCGTCAAACAGCACCAATGTCGCGCCGCTTGCCAGCGCACTGGCCAGCCAGTTCCACATCATCCAACCACAGGTGGTGAAGTAAAACACGCGATCGCCGACCTTCACATCGGAGTGCAGTTGGTGCTCTTTTAAATGATTAAGCAGCATACCGCCGACACTGTGGATGATGCACTTTGGCTTACCCGTGGTGCCGGATGAATACAAGACATACAGTGGTGCGTTAAATCCAACGCGGGTAAAGCGCAGCGGCGGCGCGTCTTCATCTAGGATTTCCAGCCAGTCTCTTCATCATCGTTGATATCGACGGTGTTGACATACGGAATGACCACCATGTGGGTCATGCTTTCCACACCTTGTCGGACTGAACGCGCTTTGGTGAGGTTATCGTGAGACTTACCGTTGTAGTTATAAGCATCTGTGGTGAAAAGGACTTTCGGCTGCGTTTGGCCGAAGCGATCCAATACGCTGTCGATACCAAAGTCAGGCGAGGTTGATGTCCAGATAGCACCGAGTGATGCCGTTGCCAGCATGGCAACCACGGTTTCGGCAATATTGGGTAGATAACCCGCTACCACGTCGCCTTGCTCGACGCCGCACGAGCGCAAGTAGTGAGTAACACAACCCACTTGGCGCACCAATTCTTGCCACGTGATTGAGGTGGCAATTTCATCTTCACCGGAAAAGACGATGGCGTCTTTGTCCGGCATGTCGGCTGCCCATTGCAGCAGGTTCTCTGCAAAGTTCAGCTCGGCATCGGGAAACCAGCGGCTATGCTGGTGTGGGTCTTTTTCTGGGATATCGACGATACGGGCACCGCGCTCGCCGACTACGTTGCCGAAATCCCACAATTCGGTCCAAAAGAGATCGTTATGTGTGATTGACCAATCGTACAGCTGGGCGAAATTAACAAGCTTCAGGTTGTATTGACGGTTTACCACATCCATGAAATCCGTCAGGTTGGCATTGGCGAGTCGTGATGAGCTCGGTCGCCAAAGAGGCTCGTGTGACATGCTTTCTCCTAAACATTGTCTGGGTGCGCTTTTGCAAACTCGGGCAGATGTTGGCAGCGCTGTTCTATTTCTATCAAGGTAGGGTATGGGGTCAGGTCGATAGAAAACCGACGCGCGTTGAACAGCTGGGGGACAAGGCAGATATCCGCGAGCGTTGGAACCGAATCACAACAAAACGCAGTTTGAGAACTCTCCAGTTTCTTTTCCAGAGCGTCCAAGCCGTTGCGGACCCAGTGCTGATACCACTGCAACTTGTCATCGTCGCTGTGTTGCATTGCGCCGGTCAGGTGCTGCAAGACTCGAAGGTTATTGAGCGGGTGAATATCACAAGCGATATCCAAGGCGATGGCGCGACACTTGGCGCGTGCGATGCGATCGGCAGGTAAAATTGAAGGGGAAGGGTACGCCTCTTCCAGATATTCAATAATAGCCAGCGATTGCGTCAACACTTGTCCGTTATCGACCAAGGTTGGCACCAGTCCCGAGGGATTCAGCGCGCGATAGCTGTCCTTGCGTTGGTCACCGTCCAACAACGAAACGGACTGGGCTTGGTAGCTCAGTCCTTTCAAATTGAGGGCGATGCGAACACGGTATGACGCGGACGAGTTTTTATAATCAAAGAGCTTCATCTCGTCTCTCCATGCCTACTTGAACGGGACAACTTCCTGCTCAATGCGTCCGAATATCGAACGTCCTTGTGAGTCATGCATTTCGATGCTGACTCTATCACCGTAGTGTAAGAAGGGGGTGTTAGGCGAACCCACTTCCAGAATTTCCAACATTCGTCTCTCTGCTATGCAACAAGATCCTTTTGAGCGATCCAAATTAGAGACAGTACCGGAGCCGACAATGGTGCCCGCAGACAGGTGTCGACTCTTGGCGGCATGGGCGATCAGCTCTGAGAAATCAAAGGTCATGTCTACCCCTGCATCGGGTGCGCCAAACTGTTCATGATTGAGGTGTACCTCAAGAGGAAGATGCACTTTGTTGCCCGCCCACGCATCAGACAGTTCATCAGGGGTAATGGCGATAGGCGAGAACGCGGACGCAGGTTTGGATTGGAAAAAGCCAAACCCTTTTGCGAGTTCACTGGGAATGAGGTTTCTGAGTGAAACGTCGTTGACCAGCATCAGAAGGCGAATGTGCTTGCCTGCAGCATCGGCGGCGGTTGCCATTGGCACGTCGTCGGTAATCACCGCAACTTCGGCTTCAAAATCGCATCCCCACGCTTCATCGCAAAGTTCAATGTCATCACATGGGGCAAGGAAACGGTCTGACATACCTTGGTACATCAATGGGTCGGTCCAGAAACTTGCAGGCATCTCTGCGCCGCGGGCTTTTCGCACCAATTCAACATGGTTCACGTACGCACTGCCATCCGCCCATTGAAAGGCGCGCGGCAGGGGAGAGGCGCAATCTTTCGGGTTAAACGGGAATCGCCCGGCCACCTTGTTGTCGTTCAAGGCGTCATAACGTGCTTGCAGTAACGGAGATAGGGTGTCCCATTCGTCCAATGCGTCTTGCAGGGTGTAGGCAATGTCGGAGGCATCGACGGCTTGGCTCAGATCGCGGGAGACCAGAATCAATTTGCCGTCGCGGCGGTGTTTCAAAGAGGCCAGTTTCATTGTTCTCTCCTTGTCTCGTTAGTCTCTGTCAGGCAGTGGGAGGCGTTCGCCAAGACAGAACGTAATCCGTTAACTCAGTTTGTTTCGCCGCATCGCCCATATCTAAAGGCATGCGGGTATCAATCATTACCGCGACTTCATCGGTTTCTTTTTTAGTGGCGCGCGCACCGGCGGCAAACGCTTTGGGGTGTGGGCCGTGCGGGAAGCCACAGGGGTGATGTGTCACCATGCCGGGATGAATGTTGTCTCGACTGAAGAATTCCCCTTTGTGGTAGAAGATGACTTCATCGTAATCGTCATTGTTATGGTAGAAGGGCACTTTGAGCGCGCCGGGATCTGTTTCAATGGGACGGGGAACAAAGGTACAAATCACAAAGCCTTGTGCGACAAAGGTGGTGTGTGCTGAAGGCGGCAAATGGTAGCGATGGCTCATCAGCGGTCGGATATCACGCCAGTTGAGCTTGAATACGGTGAGGTTACCTTTCCAACCCACGGCATCAAGCGGGTTGAAAGGGTAAGTAATGCGGTTCAGGGCGTTTCGCGATTTCAGATAAACCTGCCAGTCTCTGGGTTCTGCGCGTTGGGCAACGAACTCATCATCGATCCTCGGGTGTTCTAATACCGCAGGATCAAACACTGCATGATCGCCGACGATCCCTTTTTCTGCCGCCAGATAGGATCCGTGGGTGGCTTCAATCATCAGCAAGGTAACCGGTGAGCTTGGCTCAATGCGCCAATTGGTCGAGCGAGGAATGATGATGTAATCGCCTTCAGAGAAATGAAGGTGGCCGTAATCGCAATAGAGCGAGCCTTCGCCCTGATGCACGAACAGGCAATCATCGCCATCACCGTTTCGCACCAGATAATCCATTTCGTTTTCACATCGCCAGACTCTCACGCGGACATTGGGGTTAGAAAGCAAGACTGGCGCGGTCATGGGGTTGTTCGTGGTGTCTTCGACCTTGTTTGTGTCAAACGCATGAGGGCGCAGTTCGCCTTCCCATTCCGTCCAGCCAGTGGGTGCATGCAGGTGATACATATGGGTTGCCGGACCAAAGAAACCTTCCTTACCGCATTCCCTTTCATAGGTGCCTTCCGGCAAATCGCAATGGGCTTGTCGGGACGCTTCACCTTCCACGAGCGGGAATGAAAACCACTTTCTCATGATGCTCTCCTGCACAGATTAAAACGAAGAAAACGGCAGATAGTTTCAAATGAAACTATCTTTTGAGTATTGGTCAGATTGGCCAGAATGCAAATTTGAAGGAAAGATAAGGAGAACCATGAACGGACAACGCCTGTCACTAGACGATTTCCTGCCATACAAACTGGTGCAAACCGCGGAGCTGGTGGCTGATAGCTTGGCATCGCGTTATGAGGCGGAGTTTGGGATTTCGCGTCCGGAATGGCGGGTGATTGCCTCACTCGGTGCGCGCGATGGGGTGATTTCCAAAGACCTTGCCAAGGAGACGCGATTGGATAAGGTCAAAGTCTCGCGGATATTATCGAAGCTGGAAGAGAAGGGCTTAGTGGCGCGTTCCGTGGATGAAAACGATCAGCGCGCGGCTGTTATCAAGTTATCTGCCGAAGGTTTGGAATTGTATCAACGGGTCGTGCCGAAGGTGCTGGCGTGGGAGCGGGATATCTTGGCGGGTTTGTCTGAATCAGAGTACCAAGTGCTTTATCACGCACTCGATGCGCTGCAAACCCGCTCTCGGGAGTTAGGCTAGCGTTAACTTTCCTTTGCCACACTTTTCTCTACCAAGAGCTGGCGGCGCATGGAGACCGCCACGGTGTAAGCGACAATACCGGCAATGGCGTTCGCCACAGCAATGCCGACAAACATGCCTTCCGTGCCGTCAAACACACTGCCGAGCCATGCCATTGGCAGCAACAGGATGAAAAGACGCATCAGGTTCATCGCAAACGCGGTGACGGGCTTTTTCATCGCATTGAGTGCACTCACCAACATCATCATCACACCCTGCATCCCGTAACTGGCGGGGACAACAATCAAGTAATGCCACAGCTTGTCTTGTACCGCGGGTTCTTGGCTGAACAGAGAGGCGATCGGCAAGCTGAGCGGCACCATGGCAATAAAGATGATGAACTGAAACACGATAGAAAAACGCATCGCGCGAAACAGTGCAGCAAACGCGCGGGTTGGATTACCTGCGCCAAAGTTCTGCGCCATGATAGGCGTGAGTGCAGAGGTTAATGCCATCATCACAATCAGCAGCAATGACTCAACCGTTGCGCCGCGCCATACGCTGCAACGGCGGCAGTCCCTTGGCTGGCAAGCAACGCCATCAAGATGGCACCGGAAATCGGGTTCAGCGCATTGGACATCGCCGCGGGGGTACCAATCGAAAGGATGTCCTTCCAGTCTTGCCAAATTGTGCGAGGTGATGGCCACGCCAGTAACTTGTCACGCTTTATCAGTACGTACAGTGAGCCGACCAAAGCGCCTGCCCAACTGATGGCACTGGCAATGGCTGCCCCTTTTACGCCGAGTTCAGGAAACGGGCCTAAGCCAAAGATAAGCAAAGGGTCGAGAAGGCCATTAATGAACCCTGCCAGCACCATAATTTTTGCCGGTGTTTTGGTATCTCCAGTGGCGCGAATCGCGGAATTCCCTGCCATAGGGATCACTAATAGAGGGATCGTGAGGTACCAAACGCTCATGTATTCATGAATGAGGGGGAGTAAACGCTCGTGTGCACCCAGCATGCGAAACAGTGGATCGATGGTGGCAAGACCAATCATGCTGGCAACCACCACTAAAAGTACCGCCAAAATCAGACCATGCCCCGACACCCGTGCCGCATCTCGCTGTGCATTTTGGCCGAGGAGCCTAGCAACGCCGGTAGAGAGACCCACACCGATCCCCATGGTGATGCAGTTGACCGCAAAGGTTATCGGAAACGTGAAACTGACGGCGGCGAGCGCATCTGTTCCTAATAAAGAGATAAAGAAGGTGTCGACCAGATTAAAGGCAAGGATCGCAACGAGACCGAACACCATCGGGATCGTCATGTTTTTCAGAGTCTGATCTATTGAGCCTGACAACAGGCCATGCTTGTCTTTCATACCACTCTCAGCAACGGCTTTTATGAAAGGAAATGAATAAAAATGGGTGGTTCAATGTATTGCAGAGTAGATCCTTGAAAAAACAAGGCAGGGCTACCCTAATCGATAGAATGTGATGGAGCAAAAGGTATTGGTTAAAAAAAACCAAAAAATTTGCTTTTTGCCCCTTGGGATTGAGATAACCCATCCCCACTTTATACGCAAATTGCGTTAAACCCGTCGACAAAATGTCGATAGGGGCTATACAGATTTCGGAACCTGCAAAGTGTGGCAGTTTCCTTTTCTATTTATCACATGGATCACTACATTTATTCAGGAGACGACCAATGAACATTCGTCCACTACACGATCGCGTAATCGTTGAACGCCAGGAAGTTGAATCAAAATCTGCTGGTGGCATCGTTCTAACCGGTTCAGCTGCTGAGAAATCTACTCGCGGCGTTGTACTGGCAGTTGGTAAAGGCCGTGTGCTTGAAAACGGCAACGTGCTACCGCTGGACGTTAAAGTTGGCGATACCGTTATCTTCTCTGAAGGCTACGGCACCAAGACTGAGAAAATCGATGGTAAGGAAGTCCTGATCCTGTCTGAAAACGACATCATGGCTATCGTTGAGTAATTACTATTTCATCACTGAAGAACAGATTTAAAAAGGAAGAGAGAAATGGCAGCTAAAGACGTTAAGTTTGGCAATGATGCACGCACAAAAATGCTGGAAGGCGTAAACGTTCTGGCAAACGCAGTAAAAGTTACTCTGGGTCCTAAAGGCCGTAACGTAGTACTGGACAAATCTTTCGGTGCACCAACTATCACTAAAGATGGTGTATCTGTAGCGCGTGAAATTGAACTGGAAGACAAATTCCAGAACATGGGCGCACAAATGGTTAAAGAAGTTGCGTCTCAAGCAAACGACGCAGCGGGTGACGGTACCACAACTGCAACTGTACTGGCGCAAGCAATCATTGCTGAAGGTCTGAAAGCAGTAGCAGCGGGCATGAACCCAATGGATCTGAAGCGCGGTATCGACAAAGCCGTTGTTGCTGCAGTAGAAGAGCTGAAAGCACTGTCTGTACCATGTGCGGATACCAAAGCAATCGCACAGGTTGGTACTATCTCTGCAAACTCTGATGAGACTGTAGGTAACATCATTGCAGAAGCAATGGAAAAAGTAGGCCGCGACGGTGTTATCACTGTTGAAGAAGGTCAGTCTCTGCAAGACGAGCTGGATGTAGTAGAAGGTATGCAGTTTGACCGCGGTTACCTGTCTCCTTACTTCATCAACAACCAAGAGTCTGGTTCTGTTGATCTGGAAAGCCCGTTCATCCTGCTGGTTGACAAGAAAGTGTCAAACATCCGTGAACTGCTGCCTACACTGGAAGCAGTAGCAAAATCTTCACGCCCTCTGCTGATCATCGCAGAAGACGTAGAAGGTGAAGCACTGGCGACACTGGTTGTGAACAACATGCGTGGCATCGTGAAAGTAGCTGCTGTTAAAGCACCTGGTTTCGGCGACCGTCGTAAAGCCATGCTGCAAGACATCGCGACACTGACTGCAGGTACTGTTATCTCTGAAGAGATCGGTATGGAACTGGAGAAAGTAACGCTGGAAGATCTGGGTCAGGCGAAGCGCATCTCTATCACTAAAGAAAACACCACCATTATTGATGGTGCAGGTGATGAAGTGTCTATCCAAGGCCGTGTATCTCAAATTCGTCAGCAAATCGAAGATGCAACTTCAGACTACGACAAAGAGAAACTGCAAGAACGCGTTGCTAAACTGGCAGGCGGTGTTGCGGTAATCAAAGTTGGCGCAGCAACTGAAGTTGAAATGAAAGAGAAGAAAGACCGCGTAGAAGACGCACTGCACGCTACTCGCGCAGCAGTTGAAGAAGGCGTGGTTGCTGGTGGTGGTGTTGCACTTATCCGCGCAGCGAGCAAAGTTGTTGACCTGCAAGGTGACAACGAAGAACAAAACGTTGGTATCCGCGTTGCACTGCGTGCAATGGAAGCACCTATCCGTCAAATCGCACTGAACGCAGGTGATGAAGATTCTGTCGTTGCGAACAACGTGAAAGCTGGCGAAGGTAACTACGGTTACAACGCAGCAACGAGCGAATACGGCGACATGATTGAAATGGGTATCTTGGATCCAACTAAAGTTACTCGTTCAGCACTTCAGTTCGCAGCCTCTGTAGCAGGTCTGATGATCACTACCGAAGCAATGGTAACTGAACTGCCAAAACAAGATGGCCCAGCAATGCCTGACATGGGCGGCATGGGTGGTATGGGCGGTATGATGTAATCATCCCGTTTCCCATCGGAAATAGAAAAAGCCCGCGAAAGCGGGCTTTTTTGTACCTTAAAGAAACAGTTAGCCAAGATCCGCATTTTTACTGACCTACAAGACAGCATGCCATCAATGAGATTAGTGAAAAATAGCCGTGCGGAATCGTCAGATTGTGCTTTACTGAATAGTCTTGCGGTCACACAAGAGTCATTAAAGTGACATGCCGCTGACAAGAAGATCGATATGCATGATCTCGATCAGCCTTGATCCTTGTAATATCCGCACAGAATTTGTGCGAAAATGGGGTTTTCGTTCGATATTTGAGCGCTTGAACGCGAAAGTGTGACTTTTTTCAAAAAAGCACTTGCGCGATTTTCTGAAGTCCCTATACTGCGCCCCATCGACACGGGGCACGGCGCACTAAGCCAGCAACGAAGTCAACGTTCTTTAACAATTTGACCAA
>NZ_LNTY01000055.1 GCF_001559595.1 Enterovibrio coralii
GCTCCCTTTTGGGAATCGCAGTACAGGCAATGCCTAAGCTGCTAAAAACAATAAAAAATCCAACACTGTTGGAATACAATGCGACACTAGCTCAGCTGGTAGAGCGCAACCTTGCCAAGGTTGAGGTCACGAGTTCGAACCTCGTGTGTCGCTCCAATTTTACTTCCTTTAGGAAGTGCGAAACGCAAGGAACCTTGCCAAGGTTGAGGTCACGCCTAAGCCTTGAAGATCGGGAACCTCGTGTGTCGCTCCAAATTTTCTTTCGATAAGAAAGCTCGAATGGCGAACATCGCTGTTTGATTCAAGTTTACCGAAGCATTTCGGACGCTCTTTGAATGCGACACTAGCTCAGCTGGTAGAGCGCAACCTTGCCAAGGTTGAGGTCACGAGTTCGAACCTCGTGTGTCGCTCCAATTTCCTTACAGGGAATCACCTGTAAGCACCAACACTTCGCAATAAACGTATCAGTTGATTTACAGGATACGGCGAGTCGTTGTCTTTAATGCTGTGAAGCATTATCTCTGGGCAAGGTCTAGCCCACTACAATCAGTCAATCTTCTTTGTCGCCGTCTGCTAACTTAGCGTCAAAGCACCATTATTTCGTGTTTCTCAACAGAGTTATCCACACAGGGCTACCTGTGGGTAAAGTCGTTGATTAATATTTAATGAAGTGGTTTTATCCGGTGTGTTTTGAGCGGAAGTTGATCAGATCACTGCGCACGCATGTGTGTAACTTTTTCTGTAACTATATGTTTATAATGAGCTTTATTCTAGAGTTTGTTCGCTTTTCAAACTGATATCCCCAGCTTCTTCATTATCCGTGACGTGCGTCATTAACTACCCACAGCGTGTGTTTAACTTTATCGATATGCACCTGATTACGGTGTACTGAAAAGGTTTTCCACATTGCGCAGCAGAACTGAATATGTGTCTTATTTTTGGAAAAATGTCTCTGGAAAATTGAGTTAGCTATCAAGGTTTGAATGGATTAGGCATCTCGCGGCAATCCCTTTTTGACTATGCGGACCAATCGTTTTGTTGAGGCTGGCAGCACATCAATGGCCAGTGCTTCCTTACTTTTCAATTGTTGGGTGATAGCCCAATCAATATGCTGATCAAGCATAGCAGAGGATCCCTGCGCCGATTGTAAAAGCGCAACAATTTCTGGATCATAGGGGGCATTACCCATAGCGACAGACAGGTTCCTGCGCCACTTTTCATGGCCTATGCGACGAATGGCAGAACCTTCAGTTTCTTTTAAAAATGTGACTTCATCCCATGAGAAAAGCGTTTTGAGAGATTGCTGGGCAAGACTCGGGCGCGCATAAAAATCCGATTCTTTTGTCAGATCAGATTCCCGGTTGAAAGGACACACCAATTGGCAGTCATCGCAGCCATAAATGCGATTCCCCATGGGTTTACGAAACGCTTCAGGGATAGGACCGTCAAGTTCGATCGTGAGGTAAGAGATACAGCGTCTGGCATCCACAATGGTTTCGCCCACGATGGCACCTGTGGGGCATGACGTCATACAAGCAACGCACTTGCCGCATTGGTTTTCAACGGGCTGATCAACAGGAAGTGGCAAATCAATCAGCAGCTCACCAAGGAAAAACCACGAGCCCGCATTTTTATCTAGCAGCAGAGAATGTTTGCCTGTCCAGCCAAGTCCGGCTTTTTCAGCCAGTGGACGTTCCAATACGGGCGCAGAGTCAACGAAAGGGCGGTAGCCAAACTTGCCGACTTCTTCTTCAATACGCTCCCCTAATTTTTTCAGGCGATTACGCACCAACTTATGATAGTCGCGTCCCAGCGCATAACGACTGATGTAAGCGATGTCTGGGTTACCGAGCGTTTTGGCAAAACCTGCGTGCGGTGGTAAATAATCCATACGCGCACTGATCACACGAACGGTGCCTTCGACTAACTCTTGTGGCCTTGCACGCATCATCCCGTGGCGTGCCATCCAATCCATATCGCCATGATATCCCTCATCAAGCCAACGCTGTAAAAGGGCTTCATGCTGACGGAGATCAACATCAGCAATACCAATATGCTGAAAACCTAGTTCATGCCCCCACTGCCTGATATTTTCAACAAGGTGGTTTAGGTTGAACGACGATGTGGATCGAGAGTCGGACATAAGATCAGAATGGAAAGCTGAAGATGACGGCAAGTTTACCATACTCACTCTACCGAACGGATCAGGTTCGAGACGGAGAGCGCAAGATCGCAGCAGATCTTGGCGTGGAAATGTACACCTTGATGGATCGAGCGGGACAAGCCGCCTTTCAGACTCTACAAGAACGTTGGCCTGAGGCGAAAACGATCCTGATTGCATGTGGTGGCGGAAACAATGGTGGCGATGGCTACGTGGTCGCAAAGTTAGCCATTGAAGCGGGCTTTAACGTGCAGGTGTGGGCCGCAGTGGATCCTTCTTTGCTGCAAGGCGATGCCGAACTGGCATTCAAAGCGTTTGTAGCCGCGGGCGGAAAGGCAGAGCGAGGATCGTTTCCCGATATAGCGTGTGATCTTCTCGTCGATGCGCTTCTCGGCACGGGATTGAATCGACCTGTCTCCCCTGACTATGCTGAAGCGATTACCGCGATAAATCAGTGTCCTTGTCCTGTGCTTTCCATTGATGTCCCGAGTGGCTTGGATGCCAATAAAGGCGTGGTGCTCGGCAAGGCGGTGCGCGCCACGGCGACCATCACCTTCGTTGCCCTCAAACAGGGCATGTTTACTGGCGTCGCCAGAGATTATTGTGGTGATATCGTCTTTGATGGATTGGGTATCTTTGCAGCTTTTGAAGCAAACATCGCGCCTTCTGCCACGCTCCTTCTTGCAGACAATGTTCAACACCTAGAGCCTCAGCGAAAACGCAGCGCACATAAAGGCCAGCTCGGTCGCTTGATTTGCATCGGCGGTCAAAAAGGCATGGGCGGTGCCATCATTTTGTGTGGCCAAGCCGCCCTTCGCACTGGTGCCGGTTTGGTCTCTTTGCTGACAGCAGAAGTGAACATGCCCGCGATACTGGCTCGCCAACCGGAGTTGATGACCATGTTTTGGCGGGAGAGACAAGGCGGAGAAATACTCGAACATACTCTGTCTTGGGGTGACGTTATCGCGATTGGTCCAGGTCTAGGATTGTCGAGCTGGTCGCGTCATCTGTTCGATGGGGCATTGGCGATGAACGTGCCAATGGTGCTCGATGCCGATGCATTAAACCTGCTTGCGCAGTATCCGTGTCGCTACGGAAATTGGGTGCTCACACCACACCCGGGAGAAGCAGCTCGGCTATTGAGTAAAGCGTAAGAGAAATTGAACGGGATCGGTTTTCTGCCGTCAAAGAGTTACATAACGTTTACGGTGGTGTTGTGGTGCTTAAAGGTGCAGGCACAATCGTTTATGATGGCACCACTTTTTCGGTCGTGAACGCAGGCAACCCCGCGATGGCGTCCGGAGGCATGGGAGATGTGCTGACTGGCTGCATTGCCGCGCTCATCGCCCAAACAAAAGATATAAGCAGATCAGCGGTTTATGGCGCGTACTTACATAGCCATGCCGCTGATGTCGTTGCACAGCAAGGGGAGCGAGGTTTACTCGCGGGTGATTTACTGCCGTTGCTGGGAAAAAAGATAAATCAAATGCCGACTTGATGGAAGGTCCCATCAGGCGAAAAAGCAGTGAGAAACATGACCAAGATTTTTAATACTGCGCTTGCAGATGAGCAGGCGACTGTCGCTTTTGGCGCGGCCATCGCCGCGGCATGTAACCAACAAACAACCATGTACCTTCACGGTGACTTGGGCGCAGGTAAAACCACCTTCTCTCGCGGTTTTATCCAATCTCTGGGTCACGCGGGAAATGTAAAAAGCCCAACGTATACCTTGGTAGAGCCTTACCAACTGGCAGACTGGCAAGTTTATCACTTCGACCTTTACCGTCTTGCCGATCCTGAAGAGCTCGAGTTTATGGGGATCCGTGACTACTTCACACCTGACGCATTATGTCTGGTCGAATGGCCAGAAAAAGGCCAGGGTTTGTTGCCTGAGCCGGATCTTGATATCACACTGAAATATAACGGTGAAACACGCACTGTGCAGGTAGTGGCGAACACATCTGCCGGGGAAGCGTTGCTAGATAAACTGGAGTGGAACTGACGATATGCTTTGGCGGGGCGCGCTGGCAGGAGTATTGTGTTGGGTAGGGTCGATGTCCCTTGCGTGGGCGAACGCATTGGAAAACGTTCGAGTCTGGCCTGCACCGGATGAAACACGAGTTGTGATGGACATGGCCGATGTGCCTGCCTATTCCTTCTTCACACTGACCAAACCTAATCGCCTGGTGGTGGATCTCAAAGACACGTCTTTGGGGATGAAACTGCCGCATGCGGTCTCTGGCAGTAAAATCCTGACCAAGATCCGCAAAAGCAGTCCGCCAGAAAAAGGCACTTACCGTCTGGTTTTTGAACTCAAAGACAAAAGCTTGCCGCGTATTTTCACGCTGGCACCGGGTGGCGAATACGGTCACCGTCTGGTGATTGACTTGCCGCATGGCAAAGCTGCAACGCCACCTCCTGTGGCGAAAAAGCCAACGCCGACTGAAACGCAGGCCGCCCTGCCATTTGGTACCGATGACATCATCGTTGCCATTGACCCTGGCCACGGCGGTAACGATCCAGGCGCTATCGGTCCTCGCAGAAAATACGAAAAACACGTCACGCTTTCTATCGCTCGACGTGTCGCTGCGAAAATCAATGCTGTGCCGGGGATGAAAGCAGTACTCACGCGAAATGGCGACTATTTCGTTGACCTTAACAAGCGCTCAGAGATTGCCCGCAGGCAAGGTGCGCACCTGTTGGTGTCCATCCATGCAGATGGTTTTCATAAACCGCAACCAAACGGCGCATCGGTGTGGGTCCTGTCGCGTAAGCGTGCGAACAGTGAAATCGGTCGTTGGATTGAGAAGCACGAAGAGCAGTCAAACCTGTTGGGCGGTGGTGCGCTGCTTGATGACAACCAAGACGAATACTTAAGCCGAGCGGTACTGGACTTGCAGTTCAGTAACTCGCAAAAAGAAGGCTATGACGTGGCAGTGCGCGTTTTGAAAGAAATGGGCAAGGTCACCAAGCTACACAAAGCGAACCCTGAGCACGCAAGTCTTGCCGTACTGAAATCGCCAGACATTCCATCGCTCTTGGTAGAAGCAGGGTTTATCACGAACCCGCAAGAAGAGAAGCTGCTGTTGAGCGCGAGTCACCAGCAGAAAATCGCGAATGCTGTGTACAAAGGTGTCTTGGGTTACTTCGAAGAATTCCCGCCAGATGGCACCTTGATGGCTGCAAGAAAGAACGGCATCAAACACAAAGTGACCTCGGGTCAGTCGCTGTCGGTGATTGCGAGCAAATACGGCAGTTCAGTGTCTGCAATCAAAGCGGCGAACGGATTGAAATCAAACTCGCTTCGCATTGGTCAGGTGCTGACCGTGCCAAACGTGAACCTTGATGCCTTGTCGAGTTCATCTCGCTCAAAACCATCCAGCAGCAAGGCGATTTCGTCCGTATCAACGGCGACAACCTCCGCGGTACACACGGTTAAACGTGGTGAGTTCCTTGGCAAGATTGCCGCGAAATACGATGTGTCAGTAGCAAGTATTCGCAGTGCCAACAAGTTGCGTTCGGATGAATTGGCGATCGGGCAGAAGCTCAAAATCGTTGGCATTAAGCCGAAAGACAAAAAGCACAAAGTGAAACGTGGCGAGTATCTGGGTAAGATTGCATCAAATTACGGCGTTTCCGTCGACAGCATCCGACAAGCCAACAAGCTGCGTTCGGATGAGTTGGCGATTGGCCAGACCTTGATCATCCCCGGGAGTTAGTCATGGCAATTCAGATATTACCTGCGCGTCTGGCCAACCAGATAGCGGCAGGCGAAGTGGTTGAACGCCCTGCCTCGGTGGTAAAAGAGCTGGTAGAAAACAGCATCGATGCGGGCGCAACCCGCATCGATGTCGACATCGAAAAAGGCGGCAGTAAACTTATTCGCATTCGCGATAACGGCTCCGGTATTCCTAAAGAGGAGCTGGAGCTAGCATTAAGCCGCCACGCCACGTCCAAAATCTCCTGTCTTGACGATCTTGAAGCCATCATGAGCCTCGGCTTTCGCGGGGAAGCATTGGCGAGTATCAGTTCGGTTTCCCGTTTAACCATGACCTCACGTACTGTGGCGCAGGCCGAAGCTGGTCTGCGTATGCGGAAGGTCGTGATATGGCGGTGCAAGTCAAACCCGCTGCACACCCTGTTGGCACAACGGTTGAAGTGGTGGATTTATTCTTTAATACACCCGCCCGTCGCAAGTTTCTTCGCACAGACAAAACAGAATTTGGCCACATTGATGAGCTGTTAAAGCGCATTGCGCTGAGCCGATTCGACGTTGCCATTACGCTTCGTCATAACGGCACTGTGGTGCGCCAATATCGCGCTGCGTCCAATGCGGTGCAAAAAGAACGTCGATTGGCGGCCATTTGCGGCAACCAGTTTGTAAAAACGGCCGTAGAGGTGAGCCTTGAACACCAAGGTTTGACGCTACACGGCTGGATTTGTACGCCGGAAGGTGCTCGCGCGCAAAACGATATTCAGCATTGTTTTGTCAATCAGCGCATGATGAAAGACAAACTCATCAACCATGCCATTCGCCAAGGCTACGAGGCGTCGCTGCGCCCTGATCAGTTTGCGGCCTACGTGCTTTATATAGACATTGACCCGCACCAAGTGGATGTTAACGTTCATCCAGCCAAGCATGAAGTGCGTTTCCATCAAGCCCGTCTCGTTCACGACTTTATCTATCAGGCCGTTGCTGATGCACTGATGCAAGTGATGGCGGAGCAACAAGCCGAGCTGGCAGGTATGGCGTCGGAAGACGCGCAGCAGCCAGAGAAGCAAGACGCGTCTGACTACACGTCTTCAAACGAAGGGTATGAAGAGGCAAACTATACCGCTTCGCATCATGTGGCTGAAGTGGCAGAGGCGTCATACTCTGCGACAAACCAAGAAGCAGTTTGGCGTCCACAAACGCCGTCATCTGCGACTCGCGGCGCGGCAAGCTACAGCACAAGTGAGCGTTCAAGCTATGGTGCGAACAGCGACAGCTATGCGGGCCGTGATAGCTATGCGGGCAGTGGTGCTTCACAAGGGTATTCGTCAGGCGGTCAATCATCAGGAAACCGCGCGTCAGGCAGTCACTCTTCCCCTCGTCAGGAACGCTTTGGTGAAAGTGCGCCGTCCAAGCACGAGCAGCGCGTTTACCGGGAACTGATGACAACGCCCGTTGTGCCGCATGAGGCGGCGGAACAGACAGCGCCAAAAGAGACAACCCCAGCGTCCGACGGCTTTGCGCCTGTTTCTGTGGGGCATGCTGACAAAGGATTGGGCAAGGCACTGACCATCATGTCCTCCAAATACCTGCTGCTCCAGCGTCAGGATGGGTTGGCACTGCTGGATCTGGATGCGGCAACTGAGCTCAATATGCTCGGGCAGTTTCGCGCGGGGGAGCAAGAGGGACTGAAAGCCCAGCCGCTTTTGATCCCGCAAGCGATCCCATCATCTTCTGAAGAGATCGCGTTATTGACGAAATGTGATGGCTTACTGGCACAGTTTGGTATCATAATTCGCCAAAAATCCACCAATCAAATCATGGTGATGGCAGTGTGTCAGGCGTTTCGCCGACACAATCTGCAGCAGTTTGTACCGGCATTGTTGGCGCAGCTAAAGCAGTTGGACGAGCAAGAGATGTTGTCGAGTGGCAACCTCGCCCAGTGGTTGGCAAGCCAAGCGACGCAAAAAACAGACGCCTATGGGCTATCGCAAGCCGTTACACTGATCACGGAATTGGAAAACTGTTGGCAAGGTGAGCTGGCAGCACATTTTTCACTGTTGTTGCGTCCGGTTGACGTGGCGGCAGCAATAGAAGCTTTTAAACATGAGTAACGCATTGCCGAAGGCAATCTTCCTGATGGGGCCGACCGCATCAGGCAAAACAGATTTAGCAATCGCACTGAGAAAGCAGTTTCCAGTGGAGATCATCAGTGTCGACAGTGCGCTGATCTACAAAGGTATGGACATAGGTACGGCCAAACCAACGGCAGAAGAGTTGGCATTGGCACCGCACCGCCTGATCGACATTAAAGATCCGTCAGAGGCCTATTCCGCCGCAGATTTTCGTGCGGACGCCCTGCGAGAAATGGAAGAGATTGTCGCAAAAGGGAGAATTCCTCTTTTGGTTGGTGGTACCATGCTTTATTTCAAAGCATTGTTGGAAGGATTATCTCCTTTACCATCAGCGGATCCGGTGATCCGAGCTAAAATTGAGCAAGAGGCTAAAGAACAGGGTTGGCAAGCCTTACACGACGAGCTTTGCCGTATTGACCCTGTCGCAGGCGCGAGGATCCATCCAAATGATCCGCAACGCCTGTCTAGAGCGCTGGAAGTTTTTCGTATTTCGGGTAAAACTCTGACTGAGTTGACCGAAACCAAGGGTGAACCGTTGCCATATGAGGTTCACCAATTTGCAATAGCCCCTAAGGAAAGGGGAGAACTGCATCGCCGAATTGAGCTGCGTTTCGACAAGATGATCGAAGCCGGTTTTGAGGAGGAGGTTCGTGCGCTTTACGATCGAGGTGATCTCAACCCTGACATGCCTTCGATCCGATGCGTGGGATACCGACAGATGTGGGACCATTTGGCGGGTAGCTGCTCACTTGAAGATGCAGTTTATCGCGGAGTTTGCGCCACTCGTCAGTTGGCCAAGCGGCAGATCACCTGGCTACGTAGCTGGGAGAATTTGACTTGGCTTGATAGCGACGACGCTCAGCTATCGTTACAAACAGTCACAAAGAGTTTGACCTGATCGTTGTTTGAGCAGGGTATACTCGGCTGGTTGTTGGCAGCGTTGTTGAATTTTTTGTTGCTTTATACAACTACAAACCAATAAGGAAAATTAAAAATGGCTAAGGGGCAATCTCTACAAGACCCATTCCTGAACGCACTGCGTCGTGAACGTGTACCTGTTTCTATCTACTTGGTAAACGGAATTAAACTTCAAGGCCAGATTGAATCTTTTGACCAATTCGTGATCCTGCTGAAAAATACTGTTAACCAAATGGTTTACAAGCACGCCATTTCAACAGTGGTCCCTGCTCGCCCAGTGAATCACCATCACAACAATACAGATCGTCCACAAGGCGATCGCCCAGAAAAGACAGAGGAGTAAACATCCTTTGGTAAGGAGTTGATTGCTTGTTTGACCGTTATGAAGCCGGTGAACAGGCTGTTTTAGTTCATATCAACTTCACCCAAGAAGGCGAATGGGAAGACCTCAGCGAGTTTGAAATGCTGGTGTCGTCTGCGGGGGTTACGAAGCTGCAAACTATTACTGGCAGCCGTCAAGCCCCGCATTCCAAATACTTCGTCGGTGAAGGTAAAGCCCTTGAAATCGCTGATGCAGTTCGAATGACCGGTGCCGAGATTGTCATATTCAATCACGCACTGTCTCCTGCACAGGAACGAAACCTGGAACGTCTGGTCAAATGTCGTGTACTCGATCGTACAGGCTTGATCTTGGATATCTTTGCCCAGCGTGCGCGCACACACGAGGGTAAGCTTCAGGTTGAACTTGCACAGCTGCGTCACCTTTCTACCCGTCTTGTTCGTGGTTGGACGCACCTTGAGCGCCAAAAAGGCGGTATCGGTCTTCGTGGCCCGGGTGAAACCCAGCTTGAAACAGACCGTCGTTTACTGCGTGATCGCGTTAAAGCGATTTTGCGTAGACTTGATAAGGTTGCAAAACAGCGAGAACAAGGCCGACGCGCTCGAAACCGCGCAGAAGTACCTACAGTATCATTGGTTGGATACACCAACGCCGGTAAATCAACACTCTTTAACCGTATCACCCAAGCGGGTGTTTATGCCGCTGACCAGCTGTTTGCGACACTGGATCCGACGCTGCGTAAAATCGATGTTGAAGACGTGGGTGATGTTATTCTGGCGGACACCGTGGGATTTATCCGCCACTTGCCACACGACTTGGTTGCTGCATTTAAAGCAACGTTGAAAGAGACACAAGAAGCACAACTGCTGCTACATGTTGTCGATGCAAGTGATGAGAGATTTCGCGAAAACATTGATGCGGTAAACGTTGTACTCGAAGAGATCGAAGCAAACGAAGTGCCTGTCTTGTTGGTCATGAACAAGATCGACAATATGGAAGATGCTCAGCCACGTATTGAACGTGACGACGAAGGCGTTCCACGTGTTGTATGGGTTTCTGCACTTGCAGATCGGGGCATAGATCTTCTTTTTGAGGCACTGACCGAGAGGCTGTCGGGGACTATGGTAAACTATCGTTTACGTATCCCACCTGCAGCTATTGGCAGAATGCACAGTAAATTCTGTCAGTTGCGTTGTATTTTGCATGAAGAATACGAGCAAGACGGACATTTGCTGATCGATGTGCGGTTACCTCAAACCGATTGGTTGAGGTTAAAAAAACGGGAAGGCAGCGAGTTAGGCGACTTTATCGTCAGCTAGTAGGCTGTTAAAGTATAAAAACTATCGTCATATCATACTGATGGAGTGCTCTAATGGCGTGGAATGAGCAGGAAATAATGGCGGTCAGGACAAAGATCCGTGGGGTAACAATAACCGCGGTGGTCGTGACCAAGGACCGCCTGACCTCGATGAGGTGTTTGGCAAGCTCAGCCGCAAGCTGAGTGGTTTGTTTGGCGGCAAGGGTCCGTCTTTCGGTGGCAGCAGTGCCGCTGGTTTGGGCGCAATTGCCGTTGTGGGTTTGGTTGTATGGGGTGTGTCAGGTTTCTACACCATCGGTGAAGCAGAGCGTGGCGTTGTTCTTCGCTTTGGTGAATACGACCGCATTGTCCAGCCGGGTCTGAACTGGAAACCAAACTTCGTTGACGAGGTTATCCCAGTTAACGTTGAAGCGATTCGTTCGCTGCGTGGTTCGGGTCAGATGCTGACCAAAGATGAAAACATGGTCAACGTCGAAATGGATGTTCAGTACCGTGTTTCGAATCCGGAAAAATACCTGTTCTCGGTGACAAATGCTGATGACAGCCTTCGTCAAGCGACCGACTCTGCGCTGCGTGCGGTGATCGGTGACGCAGAAATGGATGAAATCCTGACGACGGGTCGTCAACAAATCCGTGAACGTACTCAGGTGGAAATCAACCGCATTATTGACCGCTACGACATGGGTCTGTTGGTTGTTGACGTGAACTTCGATGCTGCACGTCCACCAGAGCAAGTTAAAGATGCATTCGATGACGCGATTGCTGCGCGAGAGATGAAGAGCGTTTCATCCGTGAAGCGGAAGCATACCGCAACGACATCCTGCCAAAAGCAACGGGTCGTGCTGAGCGTCTGAAGAAAGAAGCATTGGGTTACAAAGAGAAAATCGTTAACGAGGCAGAGGGTGACGTTGCTCAGTTCGACAAGCTGCTGCCAGAGTATCAGGCTGCACCGCAAGTAACGCGTAACCGCCTGTACTTGGAAACGATGGAAAACGTCTTTGGTAACACAAGTAAAGTGATGATCGATTCGTCAGAAGGCGGCAGCAACCTGCTGTACCTGCCTTTGGACAAGTTGATGTCTCAATCGCCTCAACAGCGTACGGCGGTAGATAACACGGCAAGTGACTACGGTATTGAGCTGGAAAGCTCACAGCCAGTTGCGCCAGTGAATAACAATTCCCGTCAGTCGACAACGCGTCAGGGGAGATATTAATTATGCGTAAACTATTAATTCCTCTCATTATCGTCTCGATTGTCGTGGGCTTGATGTCTGTGTTCGTCGTGGATGAAGGTGACCGTGGTATCGTGATCCGTTTCGGTCGAGTACTGAAAACCGATGACGATCTGGCGAAGATCTATCAACCAGGTCTGCACTTTAAAGTGCCATTGTTTGACCGTGTTCAGGTACTGGACGCGCGTATTCAAACCATGGATGACCAATCTGACCGTTTCGTAACGTCAGAGAAAAAAGACGTGATCATCGACTCCTACGTGAAGTGGAAGATCCAAGACTTTGGCCAATACTACCTGTCTACAGGTGGTGGTAACCGTCTGACTGCAGAAGCGTTGTTGCAACGTAAAGTGGCGGATGGTCTACGTGCAGAAATCGGTTCTAAGACCATCAAAGAGATCGTGTCTGAGAAGCGTGAGCAGGTTATGGCTGACGTTCTGACTGAAGTTCAGGCAAGTGCGAACGACATTGGTATCGAAGTGATTGACCTTCGTATCAAGAAGATCAACCTGCCAGAAGAGATCAGTGAATCTATTTACGCACGTATGCGTGCAGAGCGTGAAACAGTAGCGCGTCGTCACCGTTCACAAGGTCGTGAGAAAGCGGAAGTTATCCGTGCTCAGGCTGAACTGGAAGTGGCAACTGTGCTGGCAGAAGCGGAAAAAACGGCGCGTGTAACACGCGGTGAAGCAGACGCAGAAGTTGCACGTATCTACGCAGACTCTTTCAACCAAGAGCCTGAGTTCTACAACTTCCTGCGCTCTTTGCAAGCGTATGAGAAGAGCTTTAACAACAAGGGCGACATTTTGGTTGTTGACCCTAACAGTGAGTTCTTCCAGTACATGAAAGAGCCAAACGCAAGCCTCAACTAAGACGCTGCGATGACAAGAAAGACAAGGCACAATGCCTTGTCTTTTTTTTTGCCTGAACATTGAGGGTGATATGAATAATACGCTGTTAGTTGCACTCGGATTAGTGCTGGTGGTTGAAGGTTTGGGGCCGATGTTAGTGCCGAAAAAGTGGCGTGAGATGGTCAGCGAAATGAGTGCGTTACCTGATACCACATTACGCCGAATTGGTGGCTGTTTGGTCGTGGCTGGGGCGGTGATCGCATATATGATGTGGCCGTCTAAGTAAATGAATACTGGAAAGAAATGTGACAGTCGGATGCTCGAGAACGGGACGACGGTTAAAAAATGACTGCATCGTTTAATCGAAGGTGCTAGAATCCCGTTTTAATCATCAACTGACTGGAAAAGATGAGTAATAACGTAGTCGTTCTCGGCACCCAATGGGGTGACGAAGGTAAGGGTAAAATCGTCGATCTGTTGACTGAAGACGCTCAGTACGTGGTTCGCTACCAAGGCGGTCACAACGCAGGTCACACTCTTGTCATTGACGGTGAAAAAACCGTTCTGCACTTGATTCCTTCTGGCATTCTTCGCAACAACGTGAAATGTATCATCGGTAACGGTGTTGTACTTTCTCCTGACGCACTGATGAAAGAAATGGGTGGCCTTGAAGAACGCGGTATCCCGGTTCGTGAGCGCCTGTTCCTGTCAGAAGCTTGTCCGCTAATTCTTCCTTATCATGTTGCTTTGGACATGGCTCGTGAGAAAGCGCGTGGTTCGAAAGCAATCGGTACTACCGGTCGTGGTATCGGTCCTGCGTACGAAGACAAAGTTGCACGTCGCGGTCTGCGCGTTGGCGACCTGTTCGATAAAGAAGCGTTTGCCGAGAAGCTTAAAGAAGTGATGGATCTGCACAACTTCCAGTTGGAGCATTTCTACAAAGCTGAGCCAGTGAGCTACGAAGAGACTCTGGCGAAAGTGATGGAACAAGCAGACATCCTGACCAGCATGGTTATCGATGTAACTCAAGAGCTTGACGACGCACGTCAACGTGGCGACAAGATCATGTTCGAAGGCGCACAAGGTACGCTTCTGGACATCGACCACGGTACTTACCCATACGTTACTTCTTCTAACACCACTGCTGGCGGCGTTGCTTCTGGTTCTGGTTTTGGTCCTCGCCACCTGGGTTACATCCTGGGTATCGCGAAAGCATACTGCACCCGCGTAGGTTCTGGTCCTTTCCCGACTGAGCTGTACGATGGTCAGGAAAAACAAGATCCAGTTGGTAAGCACCTGGGTACTGTTGGCCACGAGTTTGGTGCGACTACCGGTCGTCTGCGCCGTACTGGTTGGTTTGACGCCGTTGCTATGCGCCGTGCAATCCAGATCAACTCTATCTCAGGCTTCTGTCTGACTAAGATGGACGTTCTGGACGGTCTGGAAGAAATCAAGATTTGTACTGGCTACCAAAAAGCTGACGGTACTATCCTGAACGTTTCTCCAATGGCGGCAGACGAGTACGAAAACATCACTCCGATCTACGAAACCGTTCCTGGTTGGAGCGAGAAGACTTTCGGTGCTAAGTCTATCGAAGAACTGCCACAAGCAGCTCTGGACTACATCAAGCGCATCGAAGAGCTGACTGGCGTGCCTGTAGACATCATTTCTACTGGCCCAGACCGCAACGAGACCATCATCAAGGTTCATCCGTTCGCGTCTTAATCGGTTCGAGATTGAGAAAAACCAGCCTTCACGGCTGGTTTTTTTTTATCCAGCTGGTTCTATACTTTTGAAACAAGCAGCACGAAAAAAATTGTCATTAAAGGTAAAGTTGCTCTGACTGGTGCCGATACAAGTTAGGTAAGACGAACAGTCTCAAATAACATCACCGTCAAAAGTGGGAATGCATGAAACTGCGAACACTCTTTTTATCAATCATATTAGCCAGTGGCACGGCACGCGCGGAAGTGGGGCCTGCTTTACCTGTGTATGATGATTCGCAGTTGATTAGACTGTTTGAAACCAATACCCACCTCAATAAAGTGAAAGACGACGACTGTCAGCTTTTACAAGATATCGAAGCACGTGCGCTGCGTGTCGAATCCCCTGCGTATCAGTTCCTGTACGGCGACATGCTGGCTTGGGGCGTGTGTGTGGATCGTGATGTGGAAAACGGTATCTACTATATGCAGTTGGCCGCTCAGCAAGGCTTGCCAGCCGCATTAGAGCAGCTTGGCCGTTATTACTCTCGTGGCACCTTGGTGCAGCAAGACAGAGAACGCGCGATTCCGTATTTCCGTGAAGCGGCTTCTTTGGGGGATACCCGCGCAAGGCTGCAACTTGCCGAGCTTCTGGTGAACGATTACGGCAGTCCACTCGATTACGAAGATGCCTATCGCTGGCTCTATCACACTATCACTGCAGACCAATCCACGCACAACCGTATTTCCTCGTTGCGAAAAGCACTCGAAGACAAAATGCCGCGTAATGTGATCGCTCGCGCAAAACGCCGTGACACCTACTGGTAAGCCAGTAACCCTTTCTATTTTCAGCTAAAAATCTAACTCGTTGTTTCTCAAAAGAACGCCGATTTTCGGTGTGATTTCACCGACATTTCGCGACAAATTCGTTATTTGATTGTCCGCTTTTGACATATTCTCTCGCCGATTTTGAGTGGGTCAGAAAGATGACGATGTACACGCACGTCATGAACAGGATGTTCGCGATCTCCAAGGAACGTCCCAGAGTGTTTATGTACGGAGTGTAGTTACAGTGAGTCGTATTTTGTTGGTTTCAGGTCACCCGGATCTGAAAGCTTCTCACGCTAATATTGCGATCCTTAATGCGCTGAGCAACGTCTCTGATCTGAGCGTGCGTAAGCTGGATGTGCTTTATCCTTCTTTTGATATTGATGTGGCCGCCGAGCAACAGGCTTTGGTGGACGCTGAGTTGGTCATTTTTCAATTCCCACTTTACTGGTCAACCTACCCAGCCATCATGAAGCAGTGGTTTGACGCTGTGTTTACCTATAACTTTGCCTTTGGCCCAGAAGGGGACAAGCTGAAAGGCAAAAAGGTGATCCTGTCTATCACCTGTGGCGCGACCGAGAACTCTTATGCGGAAGGCGAATTTAACTTCTTCGCACTAGAGCGTTACCTGGATGCGGCGATGCACCCAGCTAACGCGGCACAAATGGATATCGTCGATGAGGTGATCACCTTCGAAATGAACGCGATCGTCGAAGAAGGTGGCGATAAATCTCTGGTTAACACCTTGTCACTGGCACACGCAGAAAAACTGAAAGCGGCCATTCAACAACACATTTCTTAACGGGTAGTTTCTCCATGCTTCAATCTCTTTTGGGTGTAGCGATCCTTATCGCTATCGCTTTCGCGTGCTCGTCGGCGAGAGACCGCGTCAATTGGCGTACCGTAGGTGGTGCACTGGTTATTCAGCTTGTGGTGGCAGGCTTTGTACTCTCTACTTCGTTTGGTGCAGATGTGCTGCTGTCGATTTCAAACGGCGTGTCGAACGTGCTGGGATTTGCGTCGAAAGGTATCGCGTTTGTATTCGGTAACCTGGTGACGTTTCAGGTGGAAAACCTCGGCTTCGTCTTTGCTTTCCAAGTGCTGCCTGCCATCATTTTCACAGGCGCATTGGTCAGCCTGCTGCACTACCTTGGCATCATGCAGATCTTCGTTCGTATCTTTGGTGGTGCGCTGCAAAAGCTGCTGGGTACCTCAAAAGCAGAGTCAATGAATGCCATTGCCAACACGGTATGTGGTCAAACGGAAGCCCCGCTTTTTGTTAAACCTTGGCACCCTTATCTGACCAAATCAGAAATCTTCGCCATCATGGTGGGTGGTCTGGCATCTATCGCAGGCTCCATTCTGGCCGGTCTTGCGGGCATGGGCGTAGAAATCAAATACTTGGTCATGGCGTGCTTTATGAGTGCACCAGCAGGCCTTTTATTTGCCAAACTAATGATGCCGGAAGTCGACACACCAGTGAACGACGTGCCAGAGCTGCCGGATGATGAAAAGCCGTCAAACTTCATTGATGCGGTGGCAAAAGGCGCGATTGCGGGCCTGCAAATTGCGGCGGTAGTGGGCGCGATTTTGATTGCCTGTATCGGCCTGATTGAGATGTTTAACGGTCTCTTAGGTTGGGTTGGCCTGCAAGTTGGTATCGAAGGTCTAACCCTTGAGCGCATTCTGGGCGTGCTGTTTGCACCTGTGGCGTGGGTGATTGGTGTGCCGTGGGCGGAAGCGCAAATTGCAGGCTCATTCATTGCGCAGAAACTGGTACTGAACGAGTTTGTGGCATACGCAGGCTTTGCGCCTTACATCAGCGGCGAAATCGTAGAAGCGACAGGTCAGGCGATGTCGGCGAAATCTGTGGCTATCGTGACTGTGGCACTGTGTGGCTTTGCCAACCTTGGCTCGGTGTCGATGGTCGTTGCCGCTCTCAGCACTATGATCCCGAAAATGTCAGGCTTCATTGCCAAAGTCGGTATGCGTGTGCTGCTGGCAGCGACGCTGGCAAACCTGCTGTCGGCCACCGTCGTAGGTATTTTCGTGTCTTTGTAAGCGCAAACCCATACCCAAAGAAAAGCCCACTTAGGTGGGCTTTTTTGTGTCTGTTAATCGGGCTTAGCCAATCACTTTATGTGGGCCGAAGCACTCGTAGAAGATGCGATCTGCGGCGACACCTGCATCGGTAAGCTGCTTGGCGACATACTGCATAAAGCCAACAGGGCCACACAGATAGAAATGACGGGTCGTTGAGTCCAAAAGGCCTTCTACTTGCGTCAGAACCATGTTTCCTGAGTGGTCAAAGTGCTCACCCGGTTGGTCGTTATCTTGCGGCTCACGGTACCACACGGCGCGTTGTACATTGGTGTCTTGGTGCATTAGTTCACCAATGCGGTGTGAAAACGCATGGTGCTGACCGTTCTCGGCAGCGTGCAGCCAATGGATGCCGGCTTGGTGATTACCTGTCAGGGTCTCAATCATCGACAACATAGGGGTTTGTCCAACGCCACCTGAAATCAGCGCGACAGGTGTGTCACTTGTCGATTGGAAGAAGAAGTCGCCTGTTGGCGGCGCAAGTTCAACTACATCACCTTCTTGAACATGGTCGTGCAGGTAGTTGGATACCGTGCCTTGTGGGTCGCGTTTGACCGAGATGCGATAGGTCTTGCCGTTTGGTTTATCGGACAAGCTGTACTGACGAATTTCGCGGTTCTCAAATACCTCTGGCTCGAGGTAAATACCAATGTATTGACCCGGTTTGAATGACGCGACTGGCTTGTCATCTTCAGGGGCGAACACAAAGCTGGTGATTACATCGCTCTCTTTTCGCTTTTCAATCACGCGGAAGCGACGCGTACCACGCCAGCCGCCGTTCTCGTTTTCTTTCTCTTGGTAAATTTCTTCTTCACGGGTAATGAAGACGTTGGCAAGCACACCGTAGGCTTCCGCCCATGCATCCAGCACCTCTTGACCAGGTGAGAACATCTCATCAATGGTCGCCAACAGGTTTTCACCCACAATGGCGTACATTTCTGGTGTGATGGCGAAACTTGCGTGTTTCTGGGCGATTTTCTCCACCACTGGCAGCAGGGCTTCGAGGTTATCAATGTTTGCTGCATAGCCATGAACGGCGTTAAACAACGCTTCTCGTTGGGCACCCGTGAATTGGTTGCTCATGTTGAAGATGTCTTTGAGCTCTGGGTGACGGCTGAACATGCGGTCATAGAAATGCGCGGTCAGTTTTGGGCCAGTAGCAGCAAGTAAAGGGGCAGTAGATTTTACGATCTCGATAGTTTTCGCGTTGAGCATATGAAGACCTTTTTATATTTTTAAAGTGACATTTAAAATGCATCTTTAAGGTTGTATCTGAAATGAATGTTTAGATCAACCGTTAAAAGTAAGGTTTGAAAAACAACGCCAGAAGACGTGAGCCAAAAGAGATAGTTGTTGAGTAAGGATGTTTTGATTGCGGTGGTTGTGCTCTAATTCAGTGGTAGGGTAAGCAATTGAAAAAAATGTGAGCGCACGCGCCTTTTGCTTCAGATCAGAGTACAATGGCGCCGAGGAGATTTGAAAACGTGCAATTAACCAGTTTTACAGATTATGGCCTGAGGGCGCTCATGTATCTGGCTATGCTTCCTCCCGATGAGTTGACCAGTATTACTGTGGTCACAGAGAAATATGGGGTGTCACGAAACCATATGGTGAAAATCATTCATCGTATGAGTCAGGCCGGCTACGTTGAGGCTGTTCGTGGCAAGAACGGGGGGATTCGGCTTGGTAAGCCAGCGGAAGAGATCATTATTGGTGAGGTGATCCGATCGTTGGAGCCACTGCAAATCGTTAATTGTGGTGCCGATAATTGCCATATCACACCTGCCTGTCGCCTGAAAAAAGCGATTGCCGATGCCGCAAACGCATTTTTGGCTGAAATGGACAAACACACTCTTCATGACATGGTGGCGGGCAACGATGACCTGCGCCATCTTCTAATCCCGGTTCGCCCGTCCTAAAACACAGAAATTGAGACGACTAGAGAGTTTTTTGTCGCAATCGTGGCGGGCACCCATTTTCTTTAACACAAAGCGATATACTGAGTAACACATATCGCTAACGGGAATCATATATGTCTAAGGACAAACATCTACATAGCAACGATCCGTTTAGCGGTCGTGAAGCAGAAAAATACGAAAACCCAGTTCCTAGCCGCGAGCATTTGCTTGAGGTGATTAAAGGGTTCACGACACCTGTAAACAGAGACCAACTTTTCGAAGTGTTGGGCCTGAAAAGCGACGAAGAATACGAAGCTTACGCCGCCGTCTGCGTGCCATGGAGCGCGATGGACAACTGATTTTTACCCGCCGTCAGTGTTATGCGCTGCCTGAGCGTCTAGACCTCGTAAAAGGTACTGTTATTGGCCACCGTGATGGGTTTGGCTTCCTGCGTCCAGAAGGTAAAGGCAACCGTGAAGACTGGCTGCTGCCGCATCACCAAATGAAGCAAGTGATGCATGGCGATTTTATCCTAGCGCAACCTGCGGGCACTGACAAACGTGGTCGCAAAGAAGCGCGCGTGGTGCGTGTGCTAGAAGAGCGCAAAGGCCAGATTGTTGGCCGTTACTTCGTTGAAAACGGCATGGGCTTTGTCGTGCCGGATGACTCGCGCCTAAGCCAAGACATCGTGATCCCTCAAGAGGATCGCAAGGGCGCACGCATGGGTAACGTTGTGGTGGTGGAAATCTTCCAACGCCCAACCCGTCAACACAACCCTGTTGGTCGCGTGGTAGAAGTGCTGGGTGAGAACATGGCACCGGGCATGGAAATCGAGATTGCCGTGCGTACCCACAACATCCCACACGAGTGGCCACAGGACGTTGAAAAACAAATTAAAGGCTTCACCGAACAAGTCCCAGAAGAGGCGAAGCAAGGTCGTGTAGACCTGCGCGAACTGCCGCTGGTCACCATTGATGGTGAAGACGCACGTGACTTCGATGATGCCGTGTTCTGTGAGAAGAAAAAATCTGGCGGCTGGCGCCTATGGGTCGCGATTGCTGACGTCAGCTACTATGTGCGCCCAGACTCAGCGTTGGACAAAGAAGCAATTAACCGTGGTAACTCGGTGTACTTCCCGTCTCAGGTCATTCCAATGCTGCCGGAAGTGCTGTCGAATGGTCTTTGTTCGCTGAACCCGCAGGTTGATCGCCTGTGTATGGTGTGTGAGATGACCATTTCTGAAGCGGGCAAGCTGTCTGGCTTCAAGCACTACGAAGCGGTAATGAACTCCCATGCTCGTCTGACTTACACCAAAGTAGCGGCGATGCTGGAAGGTGATGAAGAACTGCGTGAGCGTTATGCGCCGCTGGTTCCGCACCTTGAAGAGCTGAGTAACATGTACAAAGCGCTTCGTGCATCTCGTGAACAGCGTGGTGCAATTGAATTTGAAACGGTAGAAACCAAGTTCATTTTCAATGCGATGCGCAAGATTGAACGCATTGTGCCGCTTGAGCGTAACGATGCGCACAAGATCATCGAAGAATGTATGATTTTGGCCAACATCGCGTCTGCGCGTTACGTGGAAAAGGCCAACGAGCCTGCACTGTACCGCGTACACGAAGCGCCGGGCGAAGAGCGCCTGACGGGCTTCAAAGACTTCCTGAAAGAGCTGGGTTTGGCACTGGAAGGTGGTTTGGAGCCATCGCCAACCGATTACGCAAAACTGGCGCACGCGATTGCAGGTCGTCCGGATCAAGAGCTGATCCAGACCATGTTGCTGCGCTCAATGAAGCAAGCGGTATATCAAGCGGATAACTCGGGCCACTTTGGTCTGGCGTTGAAGCAATACGCGCACTTTACGTCGCCAATTCGTCGCTATCCAGACTTGTTGTTGCACCGCGCCATCAAGTATCTGATCGCGAAAGAAGAAGGCCGGAATACGGACCGTTGGACCCCAACCGGTGGCTTCCACTACTCCATGGATGACATGGACGTAATGGGCGAGCAGTGTTCAATGACTGAGCGCCGTGCGGATGACGCGACCCGTGACGTGTCAGACTGGCTGAAGTGTGAATACATGCAAGACCACGTGGGCGAAGTGATGGAAGGGACCATTGCTAACGTGACGGGTTTTGGCTTCTTCGTGCGTTTGAACGAATTGCACATTGATGGTCTGGTGCACATCTCGAATCTGGATAACGACTACTACAACTACGACATGGTGGGTCAGAAGTTGGTGGGCGAAAGCTCGGGTCGTATTTTCAGACTTGGCGATCAGGTCACAGTCAAAGTATTATCCGTCAACCTTGATGAAAGGATGATCGATTTCGAACTTGAAGGAACCACGCGCAAGGCACGAGGAGCAGGTAAAACCGCTCGTCAACATGCCAAGAAAGGTCGTGCTGAGTCAGGCAAAAATGCCGAGGCCAGCAAAGAGCGACTGTCAGTGCGTCAGCAACTGAAGCGTGGCGCGATTCCAAAAGTGGATGGCGATAAGGCTCCGGAAGGTAAGCGCGGCGGCAAAGGTAAGAAACCAAAAGCTGCGAATCCGGCTAGAAAGAAAACCAAGGCTGAAAAGGTGCGCAAGAAAAAAGCGCAAAAAGGCAAAGCTGCCAAAGCAGATAAAAGTAAGAAGTAATCCATGAGCAATGAAATGATTTACGGCATCCACGCCGTCAAAGCCGTACTGGAGTCTGATCCGTCTCGCTTTATCGAAGTCTTCGTGCTGAAAGGCCGCCAAGACGATCGTGTATTGCCTGTGTTGAACGAACTGACTCGCCTTGGTATCACCATGCAGGAAATGGGTCGTAAAGCGCTGGATGACAAAGCGAAAGGTGCGTCTCACCAAGGTCTGATTGCCCGCGTGAAGCCGGGTCGTCAGTACAACGAGAACGATCTGGACATCATTCTGGATGGTAAAGAAAACCCATTGCTGTTGGTACTGGACGGTGTGACCGACCCGCACAACCTAGGCGCATGTCTGCGTAACGCAGATGCCGCAGGTGTGTGTGCGGTTATCGTACCAAAAGACAAATCGGCACAACTGAACGCAACCGCGCGCAAAGTGGCTGTGGGTGCAGCAGAAGTCGTGCCTTTGGTTCGCGTAACTAATCTGGCGCGCACCATGCGTGCTCTACAGGAAAAAGGCGTGTGGTTTGTAGGTACCGCTGGTGAAGCGACGCACGATGTGTACGACGCGAAACTGACTGGTCCTCTGGCTATTGTTATGGGTGCTGAGGGTGACGGTATGCGTCGTCTGACGCGTGAAACCTGTGACGATCTGATCAGCATCCCAATGGCGGGCAGCGTATCAAGCCTGAACGTGTCGGTAGCCACCGGTATTTGTTTGTTTGAAGCCGTGCGTCAGCGCCGCGGATAATACGCCAAGCAATGAAAAAGGAGCCTCATGGCTCCTTTTTTGTTTCTGGCGTTCTGCTTAAACCAACTCTTGATGCGCCAGGGTTTTAAAGCATTGGAACTCACTGCACTGTGACAGGTTTTTCCCCGCCTTGTTGTTCACCAGGGTCAGGAAGAGATCGTAAAGTCCCATCGCTTCTTCATAGTCGTTTTTACTCAGTGCCATAAAGAACACTAAGTAGGCTTTCTCTCCATTGCCCCAATCGATGCCCTTTGGTGCCGCCACCGTATAAACCAAGGAACGTTTTGCAAACAGCTCAATCGAGTGAGGCAAGGCAATGTGCTCGCCCATCATGGTCGAGACAATCACTTCGCGCTCCTTGAGCGAGTCGCCGTAGCCTGCTTCCACCAAGCCTTCTGTTTCCAATTGCTCGCACACCATGTCGAACAAAGAAGTCTGGTCGATAGGCTCGTCGATATAAAGGAACTGATCGGCAGAGAAGTATTTCTCCAGCATGTAAGGACCGGTACGGTCGACCAGCACCAGCTTACCCAGCTCTTCAAGTTGATGCTGAGTCGGGAAAGGATCGAGTACAAACACCGGCACAGAAACACCGTCAGGCACGTTAGTCGTGATGATCATGTCCACCTGTGGTTGCTGCGCCATCCGCAGTAGCTCGGCAGAGTGCACCGTCTCTAACTCCAATTGCGGGTAATGGCGGCGAATAATGGCTTCCAGCCACGTGAAATGGCATTACCCGCATCGCAGTACAGCATGGCTTTGGGCGCGCGATGACCGAGGTAGTGGTTTCGCTCAAGCCCGACGCCGACATGGATAACCAAATAGCCAATCTCATGCTGCGTCATGCAATAACCCGTTTCGCGAATCCAGTCTGCAATGGCCGCAAGGGTAATGTCGTAGGCTAGCGGGTAGTGCTGTTTGATGTGTTCGGCGAGCGGGTTCACGGTTGCCACGTGATGCTTCACGCGCACAATCATCTTGCTGATGTGGCATTGCAAATCGCGGCGAAGTTGCATGTCTTGGCGAATGTCGTATGGGTAGTGCCTGTGCACGTAATCCAGAATGTGATTAACGAGCTTTTCCGCCTCGATCTGACCGCGAATGGTCTGGGCGTGTTGGCTGGCGGAGATACGCGCCTGAATATTGATGGCAAGGGCTGCTATCTCATGTTCATTTGCGGGCAGCAGTGTCGGCAGCGCATCAAACATGACTCTCGCGACAGGAAGGATTTCATTCACTACATCATCCGATGGGAAGTCTTCGAGTGCTTGTCCGCTGGCAAGGCGCTGAAGGGCGACAGCCGCGTACACGGAAAGCCAGTGTAGGCCATCATCGTTGATGTAGAGCTTGTTCGCCGAGAGGATTTCACGAAAGCGGGCGGCGAAGACTTCTTGGGATTTGCTTGGAAAAAGAGTGCCAATCAGGCCGCGAGCGCGCTGGGCTTCTTTGTGTTCGGAATAGATGATTTGTGACAGCCTTGCACGAATGGCGGTTTCACTGCCTTTAAGGCGCATGCCGAGGCGCGGCTTGCTGTCGATACTAATACCAAACGGGGAGAGCTGTGCGCGCACATCCGCCATGTCACCTTGCACCGCGGCCCGGCTTAAATTCCACGTATCGGCCAAGTCTTCCAGTTTCACCCAATCATCGGCGGTCAGCAGCAGCACCTGAATTTGAACGATACGTTCTTTACTGGTGCGTGGCGCTGGGTCGGAATCGCGCGCGGCCAATTGAAACGCATCAAAGGCTTCTTGGTTATAAATTTTGAGTTGATAGCCAGAGCCGCGCTGGTGGATAAGGTGCGCGCCGTGGTTGACCATGACATTGTTTAAGGTCGCGACGTCAGTGCGAACGGTTCGGGTTGATACGTTCAGACGCTGAGCAATTTCTTCTTGGGTTAAAGGTGAGTTGGAGACGGCGTCAAGCAGACGAATAAGGCGAGGATGCGGTAATTTCGGCATTGCGTATTCCTGTTGCTGCACTGCCAGTTTGCCGGGGAGGTCCAACGTAAAGGGGGAGAAGGAGTGCTGTCCCGGCAAAGCTAAAATCTTTAATGCACGCAGCTTATGCTGCGTGCCGACACATGCTTAGCGAGCAAGCAGGCGTTTAGAGATTTCTAACAGTGTTTTTACATCTTCTGGGCGGGTCTCGCCAGTCGAAGAATCGATGATAGAGCTGTACACGTGAGGTATAACTTTCTCAACGCCAGCATCCAAAGCAATTCGCAAAATCTCTTCGAAATTTGCTAGGTCTATCCCACCCGTTGGTTCCAGCCAGAAACCGTTGCGTGCACAGGCCTTTGCCACTTCTTCAAATTCGTCGCGGCTGTCCAGTCCACCCATCGGGAAATACTTAACAGAGCTGCAACCCATGTCTTGCAACATGGCAATAGCGGTATCAACTGGGACGATGGCATCTTGCATCTCTGCGCTCTTAGGACCGGTAGAGATTTTCACCATGCCAACAGTGCCTGTTGGTGAAATCAGACCGTTTACTACGGTCTCATTTTGACCCAGTGCGTTGCGGCTTTTGCCCACGCCAGTGAACACTTGGTTCACGTGCTGAGGCTGAAGAATACCCGCCAGCTCAGTCACCATGTCAGATTGTTTTGGATCGCCAGCACCCAGACCGATAGACAGGGCGTTGTTGATTTTTTCCGCACACGCTTTCATGTCTTCCACTGCGCTTGGTACGTCTGGGTAGTTCTTTGACAGCATGCCAACCAGCACGTGGCCTTCTGCCGCTTCATAAACATCCACAGCGTTTTGGTGAGAGCCAGCCAGAACGTTAAGACAAACGCGGTCAGCGATATATTTTGGGCTTAAAGACATGGTTAATTACTCCTGAGTCAGCTTGGTCATGGCAGCGAGAATTTGTTCAAGTTCTTCTTTTGAAACGCTGCGGACGTCAAATTCAATGGTGCCTTCGTTGGCTTTGTAAGCGCGGCAGTAAACCGCTGGGTTACCGTTTTGCAGTTTGGCAACCGCGTCTTTGGCATTCATGCCGAAGGCGTTTGCGTCGAAATTCACTTCTGCACGGGCGATGTCGCGGCCTGCACTGTCCCACACCACACGGGAGGTGATGCCTTGCAGCGCGTTAAGACCATCGATGAATGCGCTCATCTTGTCGACCATCGCAGCGCCGGTTTCTTGCTCGCGCTCGAGGTAAAGTTCAATCGCGTGAGTCAGACCCAGAATGCCTTCTTTGCCGACTTTCATTGCGCGGCCAATGCCCATGGATTGTTGCTTCACCCACTCCACGTATTGGTGCTTACCCAGCACCAGACCGCTGGTAGGGCCTTCAATCGCTTTTGCGCCAGAGTAGATGACCAGATCCGCACCTTGCTGGTAGTAAAGACGCAGGTCTTCTTCCGCCGCCGCATCCACAATCAGTGGTAGATCGTGTGCTTTTGCTACCTCAGCAGCGTCAGCTACGGTCAACATGCTCTTTTGCACACAATGGTGAGATTTGATGTAAAGGATGGCTGCGGTGTTAGGGTTGATGGCTGCCGCCAGTTGCGCTGCCGAACACTCGTTTGCCCAACCGGCTTCCACCAGTTTGCCGCCACCTAAGTTCACCATGGTGCCGACCGGCGCACCAAAGTTTACGTTGTGGCCTTTTGGCATCACGATTTCAGATGGAACGTCGTGCGCATGAGCGTGCAGGTTTTCTAAGCGGTATGCGTCTCCACGTACGATCACCGCAGCCACACTTTGTGAGATACCGGCTGACGCACAAGAGACGACAACCGCGTTTTCTACGTCCAGCAAACGGGCAATGTATTCGCCAGTTTTGTTCACCAGATCTTTCATTTCGAAGTAGCTGTTAATGCCGAAGTTAACGGTCTCTACCACTTCAGGCAGTGGCGTAGACACGCCCAACGCGGTCATGCGACCAGACGCATTGATCACCTGTTTCAGGTTATATTTTTCAAGAATTGAAGACATGGTGAGTTTGTCCTTTTTCTGTCAGTGTCATCTCGCCGCCCACGATGGCAGCAAGAGGTGCAAAGCGCTGTTCACCGGTGCGGGTATCACCCTCGGTATCGGTGAAGGTCACTTGTGCGTGTTCAATGTTGTACAGGGTCAGGTCTGCATCGCAGCCGACAACCAGTTGGCCTTTGGTTTCAAGACGAAGTGCACGGGCAACCTTGGTGGTCACGCGTTCAATAATTTGTTCGTGGCTGAGGCCAAGGGTGAAGAACATCGACATCAGGTGTGCCAGGCCATATACCGGACCATTGATGCGGTTCTTGCAGTAAATGTCAGAGCTGATGGTGTCCGGCAAAATGCCTTGAGCAATCGACATCTCTGCCACGTCAAAGCTGAAGCTTGCGCTGCCGTGGCCAATGTCTAGCAACATGCCGCGCTCCATCGCTGCTTTGACGGCATCACGCAGCTTGCCTTCAGGCGTCAAAATGCGGTTTGGTTTGCCGTTGAAGCAGTGCGTCAGGATGTCGCCTTCGCCCAGCAGTTCAGCAATGTCGTCCAGCGTTGGTGGCGCGTTACCTACGTGAACCATTAGTGGCAGGCATCCGCATTCGCATTGCAGTGCTTTTGCAGATTTCAGCGGCGTCAGGCCGTTCTCGCCGACCACGCTGCCACTCATGCGGGCTTTCAGGCCAACCACGAAGTCAGGGTGACGCTCCACCGCGTTTTTTGCCAAGGTCAGATCGATATCGTTTTTATCAGCCAGTTCGTTCTGACGTAGCAGACCAATGCGCGAAATGTTCAGAAGCGCGCGTACCTCGGTTTTGCAGTTTTTCGCAATCTCTGCGAAGTCATCCACGTCATCAGCACCTGTGCTGCCTGCGTCGATAACGGTAGTGACGCCGCCAGTCACGCCAATTGCGTCTGGCTCATCATTGTAAATTGGAGAATTTGGATAGCAGTGTGTATGTCCGTCAATCCAGCCTGCGCTAACGAAGACGTCGTTGTTCAGAGTCAGCGTCTTAGTGGCTTGTGCATCGGCCAGTTCGCCGATGGCTGCAATCTTGCCGTTTTGAATGGCAATGTCTGCGCATTCGCCTGAGACAAGTCGGGCGTTTTTAATCAGGAAATCGTACATAGGGGTATCTCGATAACCCCGCCCGAAGGCGGGGTAGAAGTATTACAGAGCGACTGGGAACATGGTGCCTAGTGCCATTGCGCCTAGGATTGCACCACCGGTGATTGGCTTGCCCCATACGTAGAAGATCAGCGCGCCAAGCAGAGAGCCAAGACCGATTGGAATTGACGCACCCATTGCAGACAGGATGATTAGAGGACCCAGGAAACGGCCAGAGCTGTTACCTGCACCCATCATGACGTCAGCGCCGTAGGTAGAGTTGCTTTGGTTGATGGTGAACTTACGCGCCAGGATGATGATTGCGCCGATAGCCAGACCTGCAACCATGCCCGTTGCTAGTGCCATTGGGAAATTCTCAACCGGGTAAGTGATGCCCGCGCCCAGCAGCAGTGCAGGGATACCCAGACCAACGCCAGTCATGATGGCACCACCGATATCCAAGATACCGACCAGTGAACCTTCAATGATACGGGCGAACAGGAAGCTTGCACCGAATGCGGCTACCGCGCCGTAAGCACCGGTATCCATACCTGCACGCAGCATAGATACGAAAGCCACTTCGTTGAATGCGCCTACGCCGTACAAGTAGTACATGTGCGTACCCGCGAATACACCGGCAGACAGCAGACCCACGATGATTGGGAAAGACCAGTCGGCGTACCAGAAGTTATTCTTCATTTTCTCATCCATGGTAGTTCCCCTTATTTACCGCTCATCATGAGGTGGATGTTTTCAAGCCACATTGGAACTTCCATGTGGAAAGATTTAATCAGTTGCATGTCGAAGCCACGGAAGAAAGCACTCATTGCGAACAGCGCGATGATGGCTGCCATCATGATCTTGGTAACTTTGTTCCAGCCGCCGTCTTCTACGCCTTTACCGATCAGGATACCCAGTACCAGACCCGGTACGGCGTTACCCATGATTAGCTGAGCCAGACCACCGAAGATGGTTGCCCAGAAGCCAGATTTCTTGCCCGCTTCAATCGCTGCCAGCCAGAAAATGACAGGCATCACAGTGTTTACCAGCAGGTTTGCCGCAGGAACAAGTACCTTCACAGCCGTTACCTGAAGGGCTTCAGGAACTGCCGCTGCCGTGGTGTTAAGGAACGCAACAACCAACGCACCCAAGATGGCACAGGTGATACCCATGCGTTTTGGATCGTGCAGAGTGGTCGCCAAATCGCGGTTTTTCATCATCAGTACCGCTGCGCCCCAGTGAGGCAGTACGCGGTGGTCGATGTCTTGCGTAAACGCACCGGCAGCAACGGTTGATGCCCATGCGTTGAAGAAGAAGCCAAGGCCGAAAGAGAAGTGAGACGCAGGGTCACCTTCACAAGAGTTCAGCTCGCCCAAAGTACGGAAAGCACCCATACCTTGTACGGTTGGTGCGTGGAACATTCGCGCTGCACCGACGCCGACACCGATGCCGACTAAGCCACCAATAATGAGGGACTTCAAAAGAATGACAGTGAACATGTCATGGGTTCCTTAGAGATTAACGTAAGATTTGGAAGTCAACTTGCTCCACATCGATGTAGGTAAGGCTGACGGTAACCTCCAGTTTGACGCGGCACTGGCGTCGTTCTCTGGGTAAAAAGAAGAACAGGAACTTGTCCATCGTGATCTTCTCTTCGGCTTCCAGAACCTTGACGTCTTGAGGCTCAATCCGGAGTAAGACTTTCTGATTTTCTTTCAGCAAAGTCGGTTGAATCTGGCTAAAGGCAGCAGCAAATGCCTGCTGCCTTGTTTCGCCTTTTCCACTGACGATGACTTCAGTGGTCAGCTGTTGTTTCATGCACCGATACCGTGTTTCGCGATAAACGCTTTCACCAGTTTCTCGCCCAGCTCTTCTTTGTCCATGAAACCGAAGCCCAGCACGACGCAGCCTTCGTTGATTGCTGCGATACCTTCTTCGATAGAACGCATGCCGTAGCGGCACTTGTAGCCGTATTTGGTTTGTGCAGTGATTGCACCTGCACCGCCTGAGCCACAGAAAGAAATGCCCATGTGCGCTTCTTGCTGGTTCATGATGTCACCCAGCTTCATGTCCGCAGCCATACCTGGGATCACAGTCACTTCTGCACCAGCCGCTTCTGCGCCAGCACCTACTTTTTGGCCTTTACCCATACGGTCGCCGATTACAAGTTTCAATACAGACATGGTTATTCTCCTTTGGCAGTGCTTAGTTCGTTTTCTTTTGCCACTTCAAAGTGGACAGATAAAAGGTGTGCTTCTTCGTAAGCCAGGTTGTCCATCAAGCCGCAAACTTGTTCAGCAAGTTTCAGCGACAGGGAAGAAATCTCTTCGAACATTTCCAGCTCTAGCTCTGGCAGTGATTCGCCGCTGTGTGAGCGCCATGCCATTGCTTTGATGTGTGTTGCCAGCATTTTTTGTTGCAGGTCATCAGGGTAGATGCCGTTTTCGCCAAGCAGCACAATCGCGCGTTCAGTTACAGATGCACCGTGTTCCACGATTTCAGTGCTATCTGGGGTTAGGGTCGTTGCCGTTTGCAAAGGTGTCTCTCCAGACGTTTTGTTGCGTTGAGTGAAAGATAAAGTGGAAGGGCACGTTGGAGCAGACGCTGTTTTTCCACTTCAAACTGGAAACGAGGCGGAAATTGGGGGAAATCCGGAAAAAAGTGTGAAAGGGCGCAAGAAAATTAGGGGGAATCCCCCAAAAAAACGTGATGAAAATGGCTAATGCTGCCTTTCCAGTTTGTAGACGGGAATCTGCGTGCCATCACAAAAAAGCGTTTTTACTGGAAAATTGTTGCCTTCTGGCAATCAGTTGGTGGGAGTTTCGTCTTCAACCGCGAATAGTGATTGCTAATATCGTCGATTCTCTGTACTATTCCGCCTCCAAATTCCCGGTCTTTTACTTTAGTTCCTTGCTTCCGCTGGTTTTGACCGGGCCACTGTTGGAAGCTGAATAATCCGTAAGGAGCAACCAATGCGTCATTACGAAATCGTATTCATGGTGCACCCTGATCAAAGCGAGCAAGTTGCTGGCATGATCGAGCGTTACACTGGTTCTATCAAAGAGTCAGGTGGTCAGATCCACCGTCTAGAAGACTGGGGCCGTCGTCAACTGGCTTACCCAATCAACAAACTGCACAAAGCTCACTACGTTCTGATGAACGTTGAAGCTGACCAAGCTGTTGTTGATGAGCTGGAAACTGCGTTCCGCTTCAACGACGCTGTGATCCGTAACATGGTCATGCGTACCAAAGGCGCTATCACTGAGCCATCTGTAATGATGAAGGCTAAAGAAGAGCGCGCACCACGTCGCGAAGAGCGTGCAGAAGCACAATCTGAAGACGAAGCAGCAGCTGAGTAATTTGATTTGATGACCAATCGGATTGAGCTAGCCGGTGTTCTCACCCAAGGCCCGATTCGAAAACAGAGTCCTGCCGGGATACCGCATTGTCACTTTGTGATAGAGCATCGCTCGGAACAACAGGAAGCTGGATTGCCAAGACAAGTCTACTGCCGATTACAGGTAGTGATGAGCGGGCAAGGGTCGCAAACCAAAACACAGCATTTAGCTTTAGGCAGTAGCATTAAGGTAGGTGGGTTTCTCGCTTATCAGACCGGCCGTAACGGCGCAGGCAAATTAGTGTTACATGCTGACGAAATCATAGATATTTAGATCAGGAGATAGCCCCATGGCACGTTTCTTCCGTCGTCGTAAATTCTGCCGTTTCACTGCAGAAGGCGTACAAGAGATCGATTACAAAGACGTAGCGACTCTGAAAAACTACATCACCGAAGCTGGTAAAATCGTACCTAGCCGTATCACTGGTACCCGTGCTAAGTACCAGCGTCAGCTGGCACGCGCTATCAAGCGTTCACGTTACCTGGCTCTGCTGCCATACACTGACAAACATCAGTAATCGGCACTGTCCAAGTTAATAGAGGAATAGATAATGCAAGTTATTCTGCTTGATAAAATCGCTAACCTGGGTGGCCTAGGTGATCAGGTAACAGTTAAGTCTGGTTACGCACGTAACTTCCTTATCCCACAAGGTAAGGCAGTAATGGCTACTAAGTCTAACGTTGAGCATTTCGAAGCTCGTCGTGCAGACTGGAAGCAAAAGTTGCTGAAACTCTGGCTGCTGCAGAAGCACGCGCTGAGAAAGTTGCTGCTCTGGAAGTTGTAGAAATCGCTTCTAAAGCTGGTGACGAAGGTAAACTGTTCGGTTCTATCGGTACTCGTGACATCGCTGACGCTGTAACTGCAGCTGGCGTTGAAGTAGCGAAGAGCGAAGTTCGCCTGCCAGAAGGTGCACTGCGTAACACTGGTGAGTACGAAATCAGCCTGCAACTGCACTCTGAAGTATTCGCTACTGTTAAGCTGAACGTTGTTGCTGAGTAATTCAGACACACCGTCGCTTTGAAAAAACCGGCCTTTGGGCCGGTTTTTTTGTATCTGTTATTTGAGTATTGGCGTCGACGAACTGGATGCTGAGACTGCCTGTCTTTAGAAGGCATACACCATATTGATGGTGAAAATCGAGTCGAGGTTCTTCAAGCCCGGCGGGACGTCATTGATGTATTTCTGGGTCGTCGACAGCTTGATGCCCAAGTCCGCGATAAGGCTGGTGGCCATCGACGCCCTTGCTTCGAGACTGGTATTGCTTGAGCCTGAAATCATGGTGATACGGCCTTCAAACTTGGCGTTTTTATTGATTTGCCATGAAAGCTCCGCCTGTCCACGCACAATGAACTCCTGCACGTCGTAGGGCATGATGAGGTCATCATCATCGATTTCATCTATGTTGGGGCGCTGGTAACGGTAGCCGGGGCCCAGCTCCAAAAGCAGCGACAAATCCTCTCGCCAAATGGCCTGATAACCCAAACCAGTCGCAAAGGTCAGGTCCGTGTAATAGGGGCCGTACTTGTCATCCAAATAGCTGACGTTGCCCAGCACGTAGCGTTTAGGGTCAAACTTGTAGTTAGCCTGACTTTCCGCTTCGGTCTTTCGTTTGTCTTCCTCGCCATCTTTCTCGACTAACAAAAAACGCGCCTCTGAAGTGTGTCGATACGGGCCAGAGATATAGTCACTCGCCAAGCGGCTGTTAATGGTCATCGAGTCTGAGTTGCCCGTCAGTGCCTGAAACCCCAGCTCCACTTCGGACTGCCACGGGTCAGAAACACTTGCGTGCGCAAAAACTGGTAGTGTCACCAGACAAAACAGAGATGCATTCGACAGCGCAGACGCCATATGGGTTACCATTACAATACGAGGAGCGACATTCTATCTGAATCTTTCATTTGTGCGTCAGCAAGATGTTAAATTGGCTAAAAAATAAATCAGCCATGCACTGGGTCGTGCGTCTGAAAGCGATTCGGATATAATGACCTGCGTAGAGGCAAGGTATGAAGTGATATGGCAGAGCAACGCAGCAAGCAATTTAATTCCAACAAGCCAAAAGACCGTCAGGTAGATGCCCTGAAGGTGCCGCCGCATTCATTAGAAGCGGAGCAATCGGTACTGGGTGGCCTGATGCTCGATAACGAGCGTTGGGACAGTGTGTCTGAGAAGGTGATTGCTAGCGACTTTTACAGTCGGCCGCACCGTCTGATTTTTGAAAGCACCAAGCGATTGCTCGATGATGGCCATCCACTCGATCTGATCACCTTGTCCGAGCATCTTGAAAAGCACGGTTCGCTGGAAGATGTTGGCGGTTTTGCCTATCTGGCAGAGCTGGCGAAAAACACCCCAAGTGCGGCAAACATCGTAGCCTATGCAGACATCGTTCGCGAACGAGCGATGGTGCGTAATCTGATTGGCGTGGCCAATGAAATCGCTGATGCGGGTTATGAGCCAGATGGCCGTACCTCAGAAGATCTGCTGGATATGGCAGAGAGCAAGGTGTTTGCGATTGCCGAATCTCGCACGTCAGAAAGTGAAGGTCCGCAGAACATCGACAACGTATTGTCGAAAACCCTTGAGCGTATTGAAATCCTGTTCAAATCTCCGCAAGACGGTGTGACAGGTGTGTCGACGGGCTTTGCCGACTTGAACAAGAAGACCGCGGGTCTTCAAGGGTCGGATTTGATTATCGTGGCAGCGCGTCCGTCGATGGGTAAAACCACCTTTGCGATGAACTTGTGTGAAAACGCCGCGATGGATCAGGAAAAACCCGTTCTGATCTTCTCCCTCGAGATGCCCGCCGAACAGCTGATGATGCGTATGCTCGCATCGCTTTCTCGCGTTGATCAAACCAAGATCCGTACCGGCCAGTTGGATGATGAAGACTGGGCGCGTATTTCATCGACCATGGGCATCTTGATGCAAAAGCGCAATATGTACATCGATGACAGCTCTGGTTTGACGCCGACGGATGTGCGCTCGCGTGCGCGTCGTGTGGCGCGTGAGCACGGCGGTCTGTCGATGATCATGGTCGACTACCTTCAGTTGATGCGTGTACCGGGTCTGCAAGATAACCGTACTCTTGAGATTGCGGAAATCAGCCGCTCGCTGAAAGCACTGGCAAAAGAATTGAACGTGCCCGTTGTCGCCCTGTCGCAGCTTAACCGCTCGCTGGAGCAACGTGCCGATAAACGTCCTGTTAACTCCGACTTGCGTGAATCGGGCGCAATCGAGCAGGATGCTGACCTTATCATGTTCATCTACCGTGATGAGGTTTACCACCCAGAAAGTCCGCTGAAAGGCATTGCAGAAATCATCATTGGTAAGCAGCGTAACGGTCCTATCGGCTCGGTGCGACTGACCTTCCAAGGCCAGTTTTCTCGCTTTGATAACTACGCTGGCCCTGCATTTGATGAAGAGTAAGTCTGAGGTGTTATGAAAGCGGCGACCGCTCTTATCCATACTGGTGCGTTGAACCACAATATCGACATTATCCGAGCCATGGCACCCAACAGTCGCACGTGGGCGGCGGTGAAAGCCAATGGCTATGGTCACGGCTTGGTGGAAGTGGCGAAAGCCTGTCGTGCCAAGCGGATGGCTTCGGTGTCGCGCGACTTGAAGAAGCTGTTCGCTTGAGAGCAGGCGGTGTTATTAAGCCTATCATGTTGCTCGAAGGCTTCTCTTCGCCGGCGGAGTTACCGATGCTGCAAGCGCACAACCTGCAAACGGCCGTGCACTGCACCGAGCAACTGGAAGCACTGGAAAAAGCCAACTTGGAGCACCCGCTGCAAGTGTGGCTAAAGATTGATACCGGCATGCACCGTCTTGGCGTTCGTCCAGAGAGCGTACCTGAGTTTATCGAGCGTTTGAATGCTTGCCAGAACGTTGCCAAGCCGCTGCACTTTATCAGCCACTTTGGCTGTGCGGATGAGCCGGAAAAACCGTTCACTCAACAACAAATTGATGTCTTCAAAACCCTCACCAATGGACAACCTGGCTTTAAGTCGCTGGCGGCCTCGTCTGGCTGTTTGATCTGGCCAGAAAGCCATTTTGACTATGTACGTCCGGGGATCAGCCTTTACGGTGTATCGCCGATGGCAGAACGTTGTGGTGCCGATTTTGGCTTAAAGCCAGTGATGACCATGACATCGAGCTTAATTGCTGTGCGTGAGCATAAGAAAGGTGAGCCTGTGGGCTACGGTGCGCGTTGGTTTGCCGAGCGCGATACCAAAATTGGTGTGGTGGCGATCGGATACGGTGACGGTTACCCGCGCGTAGCACCTGATGGCACGCCTGTGCTGGTCAATGGTCGTCGCGTTGCGCTGGCAGGTCGTGTTTCGATGGACATGATCACCGTTGATTTAGGCCCTGATTCGACGGACCGCGTGGGCGATGAAGTCGTGCTCTGGGGCGATGGCCTTCCTGTTGAAGAAGTGGCGCGCCACGTTGGCACTATCGGCTATGAGCTGGTGACCAACCTGACCTCTCGCGTCAAACTCGTATACACCTGATTTATGCCGTAGGTTGTTTTGAAAAAATCTCTGACTAAAGCCGCAACGCTGGTTGCGGCTTTCTTTTGCTCGCCGGTTTTGGCGCAAGCAGACCGCGAGGCTCCGAAAGCCCTCGATATCGAATTTGTTCCTTTTGCATTCTCCACCGAAGCCATGGGCTTCTCTGCGGGCGTGGCAGGACTTTGGAAAGGGGCGGGGCAGCCACAAGCGTCTATCTTTGCTGCGGGTCTTGGCTCGTCGAAAGGCACTTGGCTGACGTTTCTTTCTGCCAACAACTATGCGCTTGCGGCTGACAGCCGTTGGCTGTTTGGTGGTCAGTTTTACGAAGCAGACTATAAACAGTTTGATTACTACCTCGGTGACGCGGCCTCGAACGATTCTGCCTTTGACGACAGAATCAAACTCGACAGCCGAGAAGCGCAGCACCATCTCTCTTTTCGCTACATTCTGCCTTGGGGCGCTGCAAAGTCGTCACCCATCCGTGCTGCACTGAGCCCGAAACGGCATGTCGAAGGCAATGCGCCATGGAGCAGCGGCGTTTCCTCCGTCACTTCCGTCCTTTCTACAAAGCGCAGCACCTGACAGGTATAGGTGCTGACACGCCAAGCGATTTTTCCGATGCGTCAGAAACGTGGGGGGTGGAAACGCGCTTTAAGTGGGATAACCGCGACAGCAACACCAATCCAACCCAAGGCAGTCTGAGTGAGTTTATCGTCACGGTCGATCCAGGCTCTGACAGTCGCGCGAGCTGGTGGAAATGGGAAGCCAGCCAAAGCTGGTATTGGAGCATTGGTGATTGGGAGGAGATGGCAAAAGAGCAGGTGTTCGCTTTTAACATCTACACCGCGGATACTCCAAGCTGGAACGACACGTCAGAGATTGACGGTAAAAAGGCGTTCAATCGACCGCCGGAATTTTCCAGTGTCAGACTGGGCGGCCTTTACCGTCTAAGAAGCTTCCAAACAGGCCGTTATGCCGACCGCTCCGCGCTGAGCTACAGCATGGAATATCGCGTGATCCCTGAGTGGCAACCATTGGGCGGTGTGCCCGTGTTCAATTGGTATGACGTGCCGTGGTGGCAATGGGTGCTGTTTGCTGACGTTGGCCGTGTGGCGGATGATTACAACCTGAAAACCCTGCATCAAGACATGAAATGGAGTGCCGGTGCGGCGATGCGTTTTCAAGTCGAAGGCGTGGTAGTGCGCTCAGAAATGGCGTGGGGAAGCGAAGAGGGCTTGTTCCGCGTGATGATCAACCAACCGTTTTAAGAATTGATTTTAAAAAAGGCGAACTGAGGTTCGCCTTTTTGTTTAACGACTGCAGCAGTTTTTAGTTTTCTGTTTCGCGCGATACATGGCTTCATCGGCATGGCGGATGAGCGAGGTGGTGTCTTCGGCGTCTTCAGGACATACCGCTACCCCAAGGCTTAATGTGACCGGAATGGTCGCACTCACTAGCTTCAGGCCAGTCTCAATGGCGACCACGATCCTTTCTGCAATGACCAACGCCTCATCGGCATTGCTGATGTTTGTGATAAGCAACACAAACTCATCACCGCCAATACGCGCGACAAAATCACCCTCTCTTAATGTGCCCTCAAAAATACGCGCCGCAGACTTCAATACTTCATCACCAATGTGGTGTCCAAGCGTGTCATTCACGGTTTTAAAGTTATCAAGGTCGGCGAACATGACTGCAAATGGTAAGTGTGACCGGTTGTAGTCTTTGGTCAGGTCTTGCAGCTTTTCGGTAATGAGCTCTCGGGTAGGAAGGCCCGTTAGCATGTCGTGGTGTGCCATATAAGTCAGCTCTTTCTGGAGCTTGTCCCGTTCAATGGCGTTGCCCTTAAAGACTTCGAGGGATTTCGCCATGTCGCCCACCTCGTCTTCGCGCTCTGACACAGAGATATTGATGTCGAGTTCATTGTTCGCGAGGCGGTGCATCATCTGCGACATGCTGGCGATGGGCTTTGCTATGTTATTAGCGAGGATGTAACCCACCACGAAAATGACCACTGTGCCTATGGTGACGGAGATCGCCAGTGCCGATACGAAGGCGTTGAGCGGCGCGAGGATCTCTGCTTTTTCGATTTCCGCAATGATTGCCCAGTTCAGTGTCATGAAATTAAACGGGGTGTAAGCACTCAACACTTCGACGCCACGGTAGTCGGTCTCGAATTGTGCCCCTGTTAGTCCTTTTAAGGCTTTGCCAGCAGATTCGGTATGTACCGAGGCATCCAAAATGTTCTCGCCGTTGAGAAAGCGTGAATTGCTGCGCATCAGCTCATCGGAGCCGACAAGAATGGTTTCACCGGTTTCTCCCATGCCAGCACTGACTTGCATGACGCTATTGATGTACTTGATGGGCATTTCAAAGATCAATACACCAATATACTGTTCGCCGTTTCGATGAACGGGCACCGCAAAAAACGCTTCCGGCTGGTTAAAGCTGGGTTCATAGCGTTGAAAATCCGTCAGAAAGGAAACGCCTTGTGACGGGTTCTTATTTACGATGGAAAACGCGCGGGCTAGGTGGGTATCTCGCCATCGCCCGTTTAAAAGATTGGTGGCGAAGTCCTCTTCCTTTTTCACCGAGTAAACGACATCGCCTTGGGTGTTGACGAGGAAAATGTCGAAATAGCCATGCTCTGCCGCAAGGCTTCGAAAGAAGGGGTGGTACTTATTGTGCCGCTCGCTATACACGGTGCCATCTTTGGCATCAGTCAGGGCTTCTTTTTCGCCAACATCGAAGGGGTTTTCTTCGATATACGCGTTTTGCAGCTTGGAGGTCTGATTTTCTTCTAACATCTCCCAAGCGACGGAGAGCTCAACCAGTGCGCTTCGAGTCTGCAATGAACGGCTATGGATAAACAAATCGCGCTGAACGGTTTCAAAATACTGTTCAAGCGACTCTTTTCGCGACTCGAGCAAGGCGATCAGCTTGGACTCCGCAGAGGCTGTAAGCTGCTCGGAAGCAAATTTATAACTCATAAAGCCAGTGGCTATCGAAGAAAGAAGCGCAAAAGAAATGATTACCAGCGGAAGCTTCTTCGTTATTTTAACGTTCTCAAGCATACAACCTCCCTAAACTCAGTAAAAAGTATAGGTGGTAGTGAGCAACCTATTGAATATATTGCTCACTTTATGACTTGAATATCACTGTCTCTGCAAGTGCGTGGCAAAAGGCCTTATTCGCCCTGAATCGTCGCGACCAAGCGGCGCGAGCCGCCGTGGTCGCGGTGCTCGCCAAGGTAAATGCCTTGCCATGTGCCTGTTGCTAATCGTCCGTTGGTGATGGGTACGGTAATGCTGGCACCCAATATGGAGGCTTTGATGTGAGCTGGCATGTCGTCATCGCCTTCGTAAGTGTGCTGGTAATAGGGCGCACGCTCTGGGACGAACTCGTTGAAATGGGCTTCCATGTCGCTGCGAACCGTCGGGTCAGCGTTTTCATTCAGTGTCAGACTTGCCGAGGTATGCTGGATAAACAAGTGCAAAATGCCGACGTTAATATCGCGAAGCTCAGGGAGGTGTTGCACCACTTCTTCGGTGACAAGATGAAAGCCACGAGGGCGAGCACGGAGATTAAAGGTTTTTTGTTTCCACATTTAAAACACTCTGCTGTTCTGAAACTGGTTAAAGTCTTGGGCGTCGATGAATACTAAATTGGTGATGATACGAACACTGACCTAGCGCAACATTATCACCCTATAATTCTGACAACATTTACACCCGCTCAAAATGAAGATGTTGCCTGTTTCGGTTTAGCGCCAAGGGCTGTTTCTGTATAGACCCTAGCATCAGTGCGAATGACATCGTAACATTACGCGAAGAATCTGGCGGCCGCTTATGAAAAGCGGTCGACCTCTGTAAAACGTGGAATGACAGTATCCACGCACAGACTCTGTCTACGAAGGAACAATAATTATGTTGAAGTCTATCAATCCGACGCAAACAGCAGCGTGGAAAGCGCTGACTGCTCACTTTGAAGATGCGCAGGATTTGACCCTCACCTCGCTGTTTGCCAACGATCCAAACCGTTTTGACAAATTCTCCGTTCAGTTCGGTAACGACATCCTGCTGGACTACTCTAAGAACCTGATCAGCGAGCAAACGCTGGACAAGCTGTTCGCTCTGGCAGATGAAACCGAGCTGAAAGACGCGATTAGCGCGATGTTCCGTGGCGACAAAATCAACCAAACTGAAGACCGTTCAGTTCTGCACGTTGCACTGCGTAACCGCAGCAACACGCCAATCATGGTTGATGGCGAAGACGTGATGCCTGCGGTTAATGCGGTACTTGAGAAGATGAAATCTTTCTCTGATCGCGTTATCGGTGGTGAGTGGAAAGGTTACACCGGCAAAGAAATCACGGATGTGGTGAACATCGGTATCGGTGGTTCGGATCTGGGTCCTTACATGGTGAGCGAAGCACTGGCTGCGTACAAATCTCGCCTTAACCTGCACTTTGTGTCTAACGTTGATGGCACCCACATCGCGGAAACACTGAAAGGCCTGAACCCAGAAACGACCTTGTTTTTGATCGCGTCTAAAACCTTCACCACGCAAGAAACCATGACCAATGCGCTGTCAGCGCGTGACTGGTTCTTGGCAACAGCAGAAGACCAAGCGCACGTAGCGAAGCACTTTGCTGCGCTGTCTACCAACGCGACCGCTGTGTCTGAGTTTGGTATCGATACCGAAAACATGTTCGAGTTCTGGGACTGGGTTGGCGGCCGCTACTCACTGTGGTCAGCGATCGGCCTGTCTATCTGCCTGTCTATCGGCTACGACAACTTCATCGAACTGCTGTCTGGTGCGCACGAAATGGATCAACATTTCCAAAGCACACCATTCACCGAAAACCTGCCTGTGCTGCTGGCACTGATTGGTATTTGGTACAACAACTTCCACGGCGCAGAGTCTGAAGCGATCCTGCCTTACGATCAGTACCTGCACCGTTTCGCAGCGTACTTCCAACAAGGCAACATGGAGTCTAACGGTAAATACGTTGACCGCGACGGCAACCCTGTTGATTACCAAACTGGCCCAATCATTTGGGGTGAACCAGGTACGAACGGTCAGCACGCGTTCTACCAGCTGATCCACCAAGGCACCAAGCTAATCCCTTGTGACTTTATTGCACCAGCAATCAGCCACAACCCACTGAGCGACCACCATCCTAAACTGATGGCAAACTTCTTCGCGCAAACCGAAGCACTGGCATTCGGCAAGACTCGCGAGCAAGTGGAAGCGGAATTCGCAGCAGCGGGCAAATCAGCAGAAGACGTGGCGGCACTGGTTCCATTCAAGGTGTTTGAAGGTAACCGTCCAACCAACTCTATTTTGGTGAAACAAGTTACGCCAAGCGTACTGGGTGCACTGATCGCCATGTATGAGCACAAGATCTTCGTTCAAGGCGTTATCTGGAACATCTTCAGCTTCGATCAGTGGGGCGTAGAGCTGGGTAAACAACTGGCGAACCAAATCCTGCCTGAGCTGGCTGACCAAGAAGAAGTGGACAGCCACGACAGCTCGACCAATGGTCTGATCAACGCATTCAAACAATGGCGCGCGTAATCGCCGCGTGTTGAAACGTTGAAACAAAAAAACGCCGCATGATGCGGCGTTTTTTATTAGTTGAGCTCAAGATCAGTCGAAACAAATTTCGATGTAAGCTCGGCCATATTCTGATTCGAACGGCATGATAATGATTTGACCTTCACTCTTGTGGGTGATGGTGTGCTCACGGCCAGATACAACGATCGGTGTCGCCATATCGAAATCAAAACCTTTCTCGGCCAAAATGCGTTTTGCACCGCCGGTCACCATGTTGGTGATTTCACCTACCATGTCGGTCACGTCCGCATTGATAGACGTTGGGCGCTCACCCAACATGCGGCTCATGATTTCAAGGGCCAAGTCTTCTTCAAACGTCACTGAAAAAGAGCCTTTGGTTTGCGCCCCTACCATCCCAATAAGACCCGATACGTCGCCTTTCGCAACTTCGGTTTTTTTTATTTGTGGCTTCTTAGGCGTGATGTCGAGTTGCGCCATTGTGGTCAGTACATTGACCAATGAAGACAAAAAAGGGTTTACAAATTCTGCGCGCATAATGTTAGTTCACCGTCCTACTGCATTTTCTGTGTCGACGTCTGACAGACGTGACAAGTTCCATGTGTTTCAACGACGTGATGATTCACTTTAAAGCCAACCTGACTTGCTCTTTCCTGCAGTGCCTCCGATAACGCATCGGCGTGACACTCTTCCACCGTACCGCACGAATCACAGATTAACAATTGAGAACAATGCTGATCGTGACCGATATGGCAGCAGGCAATAAAACTGTTTGTCGACTCTACTTTGTGAACAAACCCTTGAGAAAGCAGAAAATCGAGTGCTCGGTAAACCGTTGGCGGCTTAGCCTGAGGCTCGGTTTCTCTCAGTTTATCCAGCAAGTCGTACGCACTGATCGCGCGCTTGCTCTGGATAATAATTTCATAAACCCGCTCACGTTGCGTCGTCATTCGCACGCCGCGTTGTTCGCATAGTGACTGCGCTCGGGTAATTAGCTGTGCAAGATTGGCCATAAGACCTCAGAAATCAGGCTGAAGGCTTTATTCTATCACAGCATTTTTAACGCGCACTCGTTGCGCCGTGACCGTGGTTCGCCTTTGGATAATTGTAGATGATGAATATCAATAAGTTGGTGTGAGCTAGAGAAGATAAACGTGTTTTTCACAAGGTATAGAGAATCCGTCGCGTGCGCAAAAGAAAAATGGGAGCGGGGGCACTCCCATTTTGGTGTCACGAATGATTAGGCTTTTCCTTCGCTGCCACACATTCTAATTTTGGCTTCGACAACCTCCTTCATCGCTGCTTTGCCAGGAATGATGTATTTGCGCGGATCGTTAGCGTCTGGATGCTCACCAAAATACCCTTTCACCGCATCGGCAAACGCAATTTTTAGCTCTGTTGCGACATTCACCTTGCAGACGCCAAGCTCGATGCAGCGTCTTACCATGGCATCGGGGATCCCTGACGCGCCATGCAGAACCAGCGGAATATCGACAACTTCGCGAATGGCGGCCAAACGGTCGAAATCAAGCTTTGGCTCACCTTTATAAAGGCCATGCGCTGAGCCGATCGCCACGGCCAAAGTATCAATGCCCGTGCGTTTTACAAACTCGGCCGCGGCGGCTGGGTCTGTCAGTGCTGCATCGGCACTGTCGACAATCAAGTCATCTTCTTGACCACCCAAACGCCCAAGCTCTGCTTCTACGCTGACATCGTGACGACCACAGTAATCGACGACCTTGGACACGATATCGATGTTTTCTTCAAACGGATAATGCGAGCCGTCAATCATGACCGAACGTATCCCTGCGGCGACCTTGGCTTGAATATCTGCAAACTCCTCGTGATGGTCTAAATGCAGCACCAAGGGCATCTTGTGTTTGTGCGCTGCTTCTTTACAGATGGCGACGATGTAATCAACACCTGCATAGCCATAGGTGCCTGGCGTCCCTGCCAAGATCACTGGAGAGCGCATTTCCGCTGCCGTTTCTACGACAACTTGAACGGTTTCAAGGTTGTGAATGTTAAATGCGGGCACAGCGTATCCGCCTTTTTGAGCACGTTTTAGCATTTCGCGAGAAGAAATCAGGTACATAGTTTGGCTCCAAAAATCGTTATCTTTGCGGGCGCGGAAAGGAAAGTCCGTGCCGTTGACGTTGTTCGTTTTCACCAACACATGCGCTGGTGGTTGTATCGATGTGAAAGGCGACACCGACCCTGTGTTCAAACTCAGATCCCGTCGTCTGCGGTGATCTCTTCTCGTTGTTTTTCTTCCATTTGATCGAACAGGGAAGTGATGCCGCGATGCCCGCACTGCAAGGCTTCTTGGCGAAACTCAATCAGTGACAGGCCTTCTCGTTCAAGCAGCATTTCCGCTGCCATCTGCAAATTCGTGCCAGTGACCACTTCAATATTGTCTATCTGCTGGCTGAGTAGCGATGCGGTGCGAAACGGTGTACCGCCGAGTAAATCTGTAAGAAAGACGATGCCTTCACCACCGTCGACATGATCGATGGCTTGACGCATTGCATTGTCCAGTTGTGCGGTGGTCATCGCTTCAGGGAAGTCAATGGCCACGAACTGTGGCTGCTCGCCGATCACTTGTGTCAGTGCCTGACTGATCCCACTGGCGAAACCGCCATGACCGCTAAGAATGACTCCAATCATCTTGATTCCTTTTTGTCGAGAGAGGGGGAGGATTGCTCCTCCCGACCTTCATACTTTTGTTTGCGTTATTGTGTGAATCAAAGAGCGTTGAGAATTACAGGATGCCTGCGAAGCGGCCGACAATACCGATGGTGACGGTGATGATGATCAGACGCACTGGGCTCCAGCCGCGTTTCACCAAGCCGAACATGCAAAGGGTGTAAACCAATGGCAGGAAAGCTGGCATCAGTTTGTCGATAACGTCTGCCTGCAGTTTGACGACCGCATCACCGGCAGTGATTTCTGCGGTAGTAGACAGGCGAACATAAGTCGCAACCAGCGCACCAATCACCGTCATACCCACGATGGAAGCGGCGTGGCCGACTTTCTTCGTGTTGGCTTTGATCATCGGAATCGCTGCCACACCCATGTTGTAGGCGTAATGCGCCAGACCAAAGCGCAGACCAAAGTGGAATACGTTAAAGACAACGAAGAAGATAATCGCGCCCATGATGGAGCCTTGCAGCGCAAGGTCTGCACCGATACCGCCACAGATTGGTAGTAAGGTCAGCCAGAACATGGCGTCACCGATACCACCGAGTGGTGCACCGACAGCGATCTTGGTGCTTTGGATACTGTTTACGTTCTGTTTGGAACGTTCCATCGCCAAGATGATCCCCATGACGAAGGTCACCAAGAATGGGTGAGTATTGAAAAAGCCCATATGGCCGCGCATGGATTTCGCCAGATCGCTCTTGTTGGTGTGGATCTTCTTCAGCGAAGGCAGAAGTCCGTACAACCAACCCGCAGCTTGCATACGTTCATAGTTGAACGACGCTTGTAGCAGCAGGGAACGCCATGCCATGCGGTTAATGTCTTCTTTTGTCAGCTCTGCACCGACACTTTGATCTTCATAGACGTCGCTGTTGATTTGAGAAACGGTTGGCGCGTCGTCTTTGTGGGCATTCAGATGGCCCATGGTGTTTGCATTAGATTCCATCTTCCAGCTCCTCTTTGATTGGTGCGCTTTGCTCTGGTTTGCGCATAAAGTCGATCAGGGCGATAGCCAGTGCGGCTGCTGCAATGGCCAGCATTGGCAGTTGAAGCCAAGCCGCGCCAACGAAACCAAGAATGAAGTAAGGGATGTAGGCGTTTTTCATCATGATCTTCATGAGAACCGCAAAACCGATCGCTGGCATCATGCCGCCCGCAACACCTAGACCGTCGATCAGTTGTTGTGGCAGGGCTTCAACCATTGGCTTGGCGTGCTCGGCACCGAAGAAAATCGGGAGGAAGGCACACAAGAAATAGAAGGAGCCCAGTACCGCTAGCGCAAAATAGTTAACTTTTTCAATGCCGTCTGTGTCAGCTTCGTCTGCCATCTGGTCACATTTAGACATAACAGGCGACATGGCCGAGAACAGGAAGGTGATACCCATCTGTACGGCAACTGCAAATGGCACTGCGATACCGACAGCGACGTTTGGCTCCACATTGGTGGTGATAGCGAACGTTGCACCCACAATGGTTCCGATGATGACGTTAGGTGGCTGAGCACCGGCTAAAGGTGCCAGACCCATCCAGACCAGTTCCAAGGTACCGCCAACCAAAATACCCGTTTCCAGATCGCCCAAGATCAGGCCAACCAGAGGACCGAGCACCACAGGTCGGTGCATGTGAGTGAGACCGTTAAAGAGGTCGAGACCGGCGATGAACGCCAGGATCCCGAGCATCAATGCTTGCAAGAAACTGATTTCCATTACAGTTACTCCTTACAGAAGTTTGAAGATGTCGGTAGCAGGTTCCGTAGGAACACCTTGGACATAACATTCCACGCCTGCTTCTTTCAGGGCGGTGAAGGCATTGATGTCGTTAGCGTCAACGGAGACAGTTTTGTGGATCTGATTTTTCCCCTCAGCAAAGTGCATGTTGCCGACATTGATCCGGTCAATCGGCACACCACCTCTGACTAAGGCAAGGAAATCGGTGGGGGTTTTACACACCAGCAGGATCTTTTGGCGATCCGCGGCTTTGTGGATGGTGTCTATGGTTTTTTGCACCGTCCAAAAACGAATGGCGATCCCGTCAGCCAGCACCATTTCCATCAGGTTTTGCTGGATCTGATCGTCGGCGACTTCATCGTTGACCACGACAATGATGTTGGCGCCTGCAAAGCCGACCCACTGCACGCCTACCTGGCCGTGCACAAGGCGTTCGTCAATGCGACTAAGTACGATATTTGGCATGATGAAACTCCTTAACCTGATGATTAATGGTGACTAAACGGATAAATGGTGACGCCTTGAACCACGCGGTTTACTTCGCCGGTTGGGCAAGGGTTATCTGGGCTGTAACCCAACTGCAGTGACTTCGACATGGCGAGCATTTGGGCGAAAACCACGTACGGGAAGGTCAACCACACATCCGAAAACGCTGTGTCTGAAACGGAAACCACGTCACCATCAAGACCAGCAGGATTACCTACTGTCAGAGCAAGTTGGTGCATGGCCTGGCTGTTGGCATGTATCTCGCGATACATGTCTATGTCGTATTGCTGGGTGTAGCTGTCTGAGGAGATGAACTGAATAACCAAGGTCTGTTCATCAATCATGAATTTCGGGCCATGACGAAAACCAAGCGATGACTCAAATGTCGTGGCGACTTGCCCTGCGCTGAGCTCGAGCGACTTCAACGATGACTCGCGTGCGACACCGGCCAAACCGCCGCTGCCAAGGATCACCAGACGTTGATAGTCTTTGTCCGCCAGGCTATTGGCTGTGTGGGTCCATTCTGTCATGCCCGTTTCGACCACTGTCGCGATGCTGTCGACGCGCTGAGAAAAGGTATCTCTAGGGATGCGGCCTATCAGTGCCATGGCGGCAAGAGTCATGCAGGTAAAGCTTGATGTCATGGCAAAGCTCTTGTCGTTAGAACCTTCAGGCATCAGATGACACAGGGCATTGTCGTGTGTCAGTGCGTAGCGGTAGAGTTCGCCTTGCTCATTACAGGTAAGGATCAGATGCCAGAGGTTATTCACGACCTGATCGGCGATGGTGACAGCGGCGACACTCTCAGGGCTGTTACCTGAGCGAGCAAAAGACACTAACAAAGTTGGAACGTTGGCATCGAGGTATTCGGTGGGATTGGACACAATATCTGTGGTGGCAACAGCGCGCGCGTCCATACCTTGGGTACGAAGCCAAGGGGCGAGTGCGTCACCCGCGTAAGCGGATGTGCCAGCACCGGTAAGCAAAACACGAAGCGTTGATTGAGCGAAAATGGGAGCAAGAAACGCGTTGTCGTTTGCGTCTCGGTTTGCCAGTACAACGGCGAGCTGACGCCAGAGGTTTGGTTGCTGAGCAATTTCAGTGGCGGTGTATTCTGCGCCGTGTTGAGCCAGCCATTCCGCGCTGTAGCTGGGTAATTCATGGTGTCTTCCTCGGTCATTCTTCTCGCTGGCAATCGCCGGCATCACATCGAATATCGCGGTCACTGAGGCCGCATCTTGTTATGTGTTATCGAGGTAGGTGACGTTCACGGGAACGGTCTGCCTCCGCATGCCAAAGACAAGATCCTTGGCTGGGATAGCCAGATTGAGTGGGAAGCACGGAATGGCGTTATGTTTCCATTACGTGTTGCTGCCAGGCGTTTCCTGTGCAGGCGAGAGCAAGAGGGCGAACCCAATCAGTGTTTAGTTGTCCTGATCGGCGATGATGACGTCTACACCCATGGTGGTCAGTGCCTGTACATACTCGTTCGGGATCCGGCTATCGGTAATCAACTTATCGATACCCCCGGCGTGGCGGATCATGCAGAAGCTTTTGCGACCAAATTTGCTGGCATCGGTTACCGCGATAACCTCTCGAGCGACGTCGCACATCACACGGTTGATGTGTGCTTCGCCTTCGTTTGGCGTGGTAATACCTGCATTCAGGTCGAAACCATCTACACCCAGAAACAGCTTGTCGAATCGGTAGTGCTTCAACAGCTGTTCACCTGCCGGGCCATGAAGCGAGAAGGACTGGCGTCGAAGTGTTCCCCCGGCCACCATGACTTCAATGTTGTCATAGCTGGCGAGGTCGTAGGCAATGTTGAGCGAGTTTGTCATCACGACCAGTCCGTTTTTCTCCGCTAGGTGGCGGGTGATTTTTGCGGTGGTCGAGCCTGAATCGAGAATGATGGCATCACCGTCACGCACTAGCTCGGCGGCCTTGGCTGCAATGCGTGATTTGATGTCGGCGAACATGCGGCCTTTGTCTTGCACCGGCTGGTCAAAAGCAAAATGTCGATTGACCATGGCACCGCCGTAACAGCGCACTATGCAGCCTTTTTTCTCAAGGTAGTTCAGGTCATTTCTAATCGTCACGGTAGACACGTTAAAGCGGAGGGACAGGTCCTCAACCTTGACGGTATTGTTCATTCGAGCAAGCTCGACGATCTGTTCTCTGCGTTCTACTGTGGACATGATGTAACTCTCTCTTTCACTGTCTTGCGATCGAGTTGCGAGTCTTTCGCTTCATTTCGAGATTCATTTCAGCACACGAAAGAAAACGAAAGTTAATGGCCGATCACATTCGATAGAAACCTGAAAAAAGCCTAAATTTCTTTCACTTGATAAGAAAGTGAAAGGTTTTGGTTTGTGATTTATATCGTCCGTTCACAAGGAAACTCACGAGTTTCCTAGAGGTCGGTTTTAGGGAGTGAAAGAGCGGAAATCGAAAGGTCAACTTTTCGCCTTTCGTTGTCAGATTTGATGAAAATCACACATTGAAAAATTGGGTGATTTTTACGCTTTCATTTTCTTTTTATCGATAACGTCGTTCATGGAAGGGGTATCACAAACCAATGTAGCAGGGGGGGGATAAGGCTATGAGGGCAGAATAGAAACAACCAAAGAGAGGGGAGCCTTTCGGCTCACCCAGAGGAAATAGAGGGGAAATCTCGGTGTTGATTATTTCAATACAGTGCGAAGGCGACGGATTTTTTCTTCCAACACGGATTTTGGACAACCCAAATTCAAACGAATAAAGCCGCGGCCTTCTTCGCCAAAGTTGTAACCCATAGTAGGGATGACGCCAGCAGCATGAAGCTGCTTTTCTAGCTCTTCATCAGCAAGGCCCATGTCACGACAATCAACCCATGCCAGATAGGTCGACTCTTGAACGCGGTAGGTCACTTGCTTCAGTTCGTTACCAATAAAATCGGCCAGCAGCTGATTGTTAGCATCGAGGTACTTCAGTGTGTCGTCTACCCAAGCTTTACCGTGACGGTACGCAGATTGGTTAGCCAAAATACTGAACGCGCTATAAACATCAATGCCGTAAGCGAGAAGCTTGGATTTCAATGCTTCGGCTTCTTTTTCATTCGGGATCATGGTGTTAGTGAGGCGAAGTGACGGCAAACCAAAGGTTTTCGTGCCCGCAATGCACACGGCCATTTTTTCGAAGTAGATAGGGTCGACACGCAAGCAACTGAAGAAGGTGTTTTCACCAAACACGATGTCTGCCCAAATCTCATCAGAAATCAGGTAAACGCCATATTGGTGGCAAAGCTTGCAAAGGCGCGTAACTTCTTCTTCTGTCCAAACACGACCACCTGGGTTGTGCGGATTACAGAAAATCATCACCTTCACGCCGTCTTTGAATTGCGCTTCCAGATCGTCAAAGTCGATGGTGTAGTAGCCGTTGTCATTGTGCATTTTTGAGGTCGCTACGGTGCGGCCAGTGTGCTCAATGGTGCGGTAAAACGCATGGTAAACCGGACTTAAGATCAAAACCTTGTCGCCTTCTTGGCTCCAGCGTTCAACCAACATGGCAATAGCTGGCAGGCTGCCCGGTGTGGTGTGGAACCATTCTTTTTTCAAGGTCACTTGATGGCGTTCTTGCCACCAGTCAATCACAGAGTTGAAGTATTCGTCTCCACGCTCTGAATAGCCGAAAATGCCGTGCTCCAATCGCGCTTGCAGCGGCTTGGTAATGAATTCTGGGGCTTTGAAATCCCAATCAGACACCCAGCTTGGCAGTGCTTCACCTTCCGGCACGCCCAGCCATTTTTCCATGTAGTCCCATTTCAGGCAGTCGGTGCCGTAGCGGTTAATTACTGTATCCAGTTCGTGAGCCATAACGTCCTCAAAAAAAGTGGGAAGCCTTGAACAGGTCAAGGCTTCGATTTGTTATTGTTTTAGGTCTTTCTTCTACACTGCCGCTGCAGGCTGCGCGCTTTTCATGTGCTCTTTAGCTTGCGCAATACCGATACCGGTGACTGCCCAAATCATTGCAAAGAAAATCGCGGAATAGTTTTGAATTGCCCATGGTAGGTAGTCCAGCGTCGATACACCCAAGGTTGCAGCCATGAATACACCCGCGTTGGTCCAAGGCACCAAAGGTTCGATGATGGTGCCTGCATCTTCAATGGTGCGAGACAGGTTCTTCGCATCCAGTTTCATTTTCTTGTAAGTATCACGGAACAGCTCGGATGGGATAAGCAGTGCCAGCTTGCCATCAGAGGTGGTGCATACCACGGTGATGGTAGTCACTATGGTTGCGCCAATCAGGCTGGTGGTGCCTTTGATGCCTTTAGCCATGGTGTCTACCAGCACTTTCAGGCCGCCAGTCAGAGCCAGTGTGCCAGCAAATGAGAAGGCACAGAAAACCAGTAACACCACGCCCATCATTGACGTCATGCCACCACGGTTAACCAGAGTCAGCACGTCTTTAACAATGTCTACATCACCCAGACCTGCTGTTGCGAACATGCTGGCGTTAAAGCCACTGATCATTGCAGTCAGTGCGGTTTGAAGGCTGAAGCCTTGGAATACAACCGCATTCAATACACCAATTGCGATGGCTGCCAGCATCAAAGGAATGGTTGGCAACTTGTGGATAGCACCCCACAAAATGAGGCTGGTGGCAAGATGAGGAACACGTTCAGTGAGAACAGTTGCTCAAGGTTTGCCAGAATCGCCGTCACTTTCTCTGGTGTGTCTGCCGATACATCGCTGCTGCCAACAAAGAAGAACACAACGGCAGAGAGGATGAATGCAGGAATGGTTGTCCACAGCATGTGCTGAATGTGTGAGTACAAATCGGTGCCGGCAACAACCGGTGCAAAGTTGGTGCTGTCTGACAGCGGAGAAATTTTGTCACCAAAGTACGCACCTGACACCACGGCACCCGCAACGGCTGCCAAGTTTGCATCCATACCTGCTGCAACGCCCATCAGTGCGACACCGACAGTACCTGCCGAGCCCCAAGAAGTGCCCGTGCACAGCGATACCATGCAGGTAACCAAGAAAGACGTCAGCACCAAGTATTCAGGCTGATGATTTTCAATCCGTAATAAACCAGCATCGGAATGGTACCGCCGACCATCCAGCTGCCAATCAGGCCGCCTACCAGAATGAGAATGAACACCGCAGGCAGGGTTTGCGCCAGACGATCGATAATTGCTTTTTGAATGTCGTCCCAGCTATAACCCATTTTCCACGCAACGCCAGCGGCTACGATTGCCGACGCCAGAAGAAGACTTTCGATTGGTAGACCGAATACGCCGTATCCAATCACCAGAAAACCAAGCATGGCAACCAATGGCAGCAATGCTAAAACCTTGGATGGAGCAGATATTACTTTGTTATTCATGTAATTTACATCCGATAGGGCAGGAAAAAACAGAGATAAATAAAATTTCAAATCAGTTCTAAGTCGCATTATTAAAATAATCTGTTAATTCCCTGCGATCCGTGATGGATTTCACCAATGCAAAACAATATGATTGTCATGTAATTTACATGATTAAAAAGTATGATCGAGGACACAAATGGCGACCATCAAGGACGTTGCTAAAGTGGCTGGCGTGTCGATAGCCACCGTATCGAGAGTGATTAATCGAGCGAACAATGTGGTACCAGCGACCGTTGCCAAAGTGGAAGCGGCGATGGTGGAGCTAGGTTTTGAAGTGCAGGGAAATCGCCGCCTGACCATTAACCAAGGAAATGATCTGCTGGGCTTAGTGGTAAGTCGCTTCAATTCACCGTTTTATGGCTTGTTGACGCAGGGCGTTGAAAAAATTGCCCGCAAGCACGGCCGTAATCTTATGGTGTTGAGTGGCGAGTACGACGAAGCGAGAGAACAAGAAGCCATTGATGTCTTATTGGCAAAAGGTTGTCGTAATATCGTGCTGCACAGCAAAGGCATGTCAGACAAAGTGCTAACCAAACTGGCTAAACAGTTGCCGGGATTGGTGTTGGTAAACCGTCACGTGGAAGGCATGGAAGAGCAATGCGTTTGGCTGGATAACGGCGAAGGCACGTACCTTGCGACCAAACATTTGATTGAACAAGGCCACCGCGCCATCGCCTATATCTCTTGTGAAATGGCGGTAGATGACAAAGCTGACCGCTTTAACGGCTATTGCCGCGCGCTTGAAGAAGCGGGTATCTCGCTGGATCCTGATTGGATTGAAGAAGTGCCGTTTGGCGAACAAGGTGGTGTCACTGCGGCAAACAATCTACTCAACAAGGGGCTACCTGTTACCGCGTTAGTCGCGTTCAACGATTTCTTTGCAGCGGCAGCCATGCAGGTCTTTAAAGAGCAAGGCATTAGCATTCCAGAGAGACTCTCGATTGTCGGGTTTGATGATGTGCTGCCAGAGTGCTATTTCAGCCCAAAACTCACGACCATTAGAAATCCAATCGAAAGCATGGGAATGAACGCGGCAAGACTGTCAATTGAAGGGAAGGACAGTGCATTGGTAAGGGCGTTCCAACCGCTTTTAATCAAGCGAGATTCCGTACATTCGCTGTAGTTACTGTACTTTTTTCGACATTTCACAAAACAAAGGGGCACCTCGCTGTGAGAGTGCCCGGACAATTTTCATTGCCACAAGCGATTCTTGAAACTCTTCAATAGGAAAGCTCTCTGAGCGTGTTTTCCCTTCACCTGCAAAAATGTATCTCGCTTCGACGTCTATTTTTCCTTTTTGCGGATTGGCCGAGATTGAGAGGATCTCTCTGTCGTGCACCAGCAGTTGGTATTTCTTGTCATAGTTTAATTGGCAACACTTCACCGTGCGTTTGTTAACGTCGTCATAGCGGTGACTGACAAGCTCCATGGCCGGTGAGATAACTTTGTTACTCACATGCTTAAACTTCTCAATGAATTCAGCCTCTAGAGCTTTTTTCTCCAGCTCTTTCTCGAGCTCCTGCGCCTCTTTTACTTTTGATTCAGCGACGCTCAGCAAACGCTTTAGGTTGTCAGTCATGGTGAGTTTCCTACCAAACATTGCACGCTTATCCCAAATATAGGAAACATATTGCTGTCAAGCTAATCGTACATGTTTTATCCAATTGGGCCGACTGGCGAGGAACAGGAAACGCGCGCCTTAGTCCGGGGCAGAAACGCTTTTTTACAAAGGTCGTGATGAGCCATTTTCCGTTTCGGATTATTGTTGCAGCCACCCAGAAAAGGGGTACGATCCGGCAAAGCAGGGATCCTTAGCCCCACATTCTCAACGGCGTTTTATTAGGACAAGACATGCATTTTACCTACGTCAATCCAACCGTGATCCATTTCGGCCAAGGCCAAATCGCGGCCATTCAAACCGCAATTCCCGCTAACAGTAAAGTGTTGGTGATTTACGGTGGCGGCTCCATCAAGCGTAACGGCGTTTACGATCAAGTTTCTGCAGCTCTCGAAGGCCACGATTGGCTAGAGTTTTCTGGTGTAGAGCCGAACCCGACTCGTGAAACGCTGGATAAAGCGGTCGCGATTGTCAAAGCGCAAGGCGTGGATTTCATTCTGGCCGTTGGTGGTGGCTCGGTCATTGATGGCTCGAAGTTTGTGGCGGCAGCATCAAAGTATGACGGCGATAGCTGGGACATCATGACCGGAGAGCACGTTGTGACAGAAGCAACGCCGCTTGGCGCGATTTTGACCCTGCCAGCAACGGGCTCTGAGTCAAACTGCGGCGCGGTGATCACTTACGCAGCCGAGCAATCAAAGCTCGACTTTTTAACCCCTGCGGTTCAGCCAAAGTTTGCGGTACTTGATCCTGATGTCATGAAAACCCTGCCGGAACACCAACTGATCAACGGCATTGTGGACGCATGGGTACACATCTGTGAGCAATACATCACTTACCCGACAGGCAACATGGTGCAGGAAGGTTACGCTGAAACCTTGCTGAGAAATCTTCTGGTGCTGGGTAAAGCGTTTGACGAGCGAGACAATGATGCGTGGCGCGCGAATCTCATGTGGACGGCAAACCAAGCACTGAATGGCATGTTGGCCTCTGGCATTCCGCACGATTGGGCAACACACATGATTGGCCATGAGATCACCGCGTTGTGGAACGTTGACCATGCCCGCTCTTTGGCCATTGTTCAACCGTCATTACTGCGTGACCAAATCACTGACAAACAAAGCAAGCTTGAGCAAATGGGCCGCAATGTCTTTGGTTTGGTTGATGGGGCTGATCTTGCTTCTCGCACCATTGATGCGATTGAAAGTTTCTACCGTTCTTTAGATGTTGATACCACCTTCTCTGCATCTGACATGTCGAAAGAAGAAGCGGTTGACGCCGTGGTTTCTAAGCTTGAGAAACATGCTATGACGGCGTTGGGTGAGCATGAAGCGATCACGCTTGAGGTTTCTCGCCGTATTTTGAATAACGCGTTTATGTAAGACTAAACGGAAACGAAAAAAGCCGGGCATTGCTGCAATGTCCGGCTTTTTTGCGCTTAATTTTCGCGAGATTGTGAATGTTCGCGACAAATAAGATCCGCACCAGAAATGTTCAGGGTCATTTTGGTTAAATCGCAGAAGAAGGTTTGATCGCTGTCAGGCTTATGAAAACGGCAGGTTTTACACAGACCGAAGCTTGCGCTGTTGGTTGATGTTTGAATGTCTCGGAGCAGATTTTCCAACTGCGTTTTCAAAGCATCTTGCGCATCACCAAGGTTGTCCAACCCACGGCGTAAAGAGGCTGGCGGAATGGCGTCTTGCGCGATGGCTTGCCCTTGCTCTGTCAACACCAAGTGGGTGACGCGGCGATCGACCGGATCTTTTTCTTTTTTCAGAAAGCCTTTCTTCTCTAACAAAGTGATCGACTGAGACGTTGTGCCTTTCGTTATCCCTAAAAACTCGGTGACCGCAGCAGGCGTATCACTGAACTGGTTACAACGAGAGAGGTAGTAGAGCACTTCAAGATGCACGGGATGCAAACCGTGTTCAAGGCCAGCCAATCTCACTTCGTTTCTGAATAATGTTGTGATGCGTTCAATAATGTCGCAGATCGGATCCACATCCCTCATGCACGTTTCCTTAAAAAGTTTTTTGTCGAAACTATGTTGACAAGCATAACAGCCTTCTTATACTGAATAAAGTTTCGAGGCGAAACCAAGCTAACGAAAATACCGTTAAATCAGACAAGAGAGGGAATTCACCATGAAAAAAACGCTTATTGCTCTACTCACTGCAACGGTTTCTGCATCTGTGTTTGCACACGACAAACACCAGGGTCATATCGTTTCACCCAAAAATGCCGACGTGACACCGACCTTTGATATTGTTCACGCCAAAGTCGTGAAAAATGGCAGCAAACTCACCTTTCAAACTGAAGTGGTCGACGAGATTGGAGAGATAAAGCCTGCTGTCGTCGGCGAGCTTGCTGGCTCCAGCGTGTATAGCTATGTATGGCCAACGGCACTTAATTCCGCTGACATTGGTTTTGGTAAAGACAAAGGCATCGTCGCACTGGCGGTGACGGCGCATCCCGATTTTGATGACACGCCGCGTTACGATGAAAACCAAGATGGCGACTATGCGAACGACGGCAACGAATGGCACTCTCACTGGGTAGTACTGGTTGAAGATAAACAATGTCCTGCGGGGCTCAAAGTGCGCGACATTCCTGAAGGCACGGCTCCCATCGTTCCAGTGACTTGGCCTGACCTTCCCATTTATATCGACAGCCCAGGTTACGAGCCAAGGTTTACTAAAACAGAACTGACCGTCGATGTACCGACCAAAGACATAGCCTTTAAAGATGACTTCAATTTTGATGCAGTGACAGCGGTGTTAAAGGTGAATGCCAGTGTTCATAACCCCTTATTGTGTGTAACAGGCGTGGATGACATTGCTTCAGGCGATCTGTCTTTACCTGGCGTGGTGAAAGGGTAGGAGGGGAGATGGCGATTCATGTTTACGATACGTATGCGACAGCATCGTCCGGGAAAATTCTTCATTTTGATGTGTTGCAGCGAGTGAAAGATGACGTGCTGGCGGTGAAATATGCCAAAGCATGGCTGGCTGAAATTGGCGAACCTGATGCAAACGTGAAATCTGGCAATTGCGCGTTTTGCCATACCACCGCTGACTTACCCCAGTTTGAGCATGACTTAAATGAAAAGGGCTATGCGATTTACAAGCTGGAGGGTTGTTAAGTGTCAGAATGTTAGAAAAGAAAAAGCCAGCTTGCGCTGGCTTTTGCTCCCATATTATCAACCAAAGAGCTAAGCAGAGCGACTGATTGATAACACAGATAACTATTGATACCCCATTCCTTGAGGCCTGTGTCAATGCGGACATTTTATGGAGTAAATATCTGCATATCGCACAGGTGTGCAATCTAACACTGTCAGTGGCTCAATCAACCAATTCAGAAAGCTTATGCGTAAGTGACATATAGTTCTGCGCAAAATGCAAAAAAAAGCCAGCATCAAACATGATGCTGGCAAAACAAGATAAATATGCAATAAGAAATAGAGCTTGTAGTTAGCTGGAACTACAATGCGAGGATATGCGATAAGTTGGAATGCAAGTGAGATCTAGAACTCGCTTTTTTTTGAGATGCACAAAGCTGAATTCTTCATGCACGTAACAATAGAAAATTGTTCAAAATTCATACTTGTGGGTGTTTGGGCTGGCTGTTTGCAAGACATTGTTTTGAGTTGTTAGTCGTTGCCCCACGCATTCTACCTAGCTAAAAAATCCCTCAGCAGAACTCAGGGATTTTTGCGTTAAACGGAAAGTCCGTTTAAGACGTTATCTGGATTACAGGTAGTAACAAATACCCAGTTTCCACTGGTTGTTGTTATCTTCTGAACCGTCAACAACTTCTTTTGTTTTGCTAGTGCTGTGCTCGCCTTGCCAGCCTGCAGCCAGTGTTAGCGATTGGTTTTCAGCCAGTGCCAGTGTGTTGATGTAGCTCACCATCTTGTCAGCACGGCCTGTGCCTAGGTTTGCGTGGTCGTTGTAAGTGAAGTCACTTGCGTAAGAGATAGGCTTATCAGTTGCTGCAACAGCATTGTAGTAAGGTGCCCACTGAGTTTTTATTCCGTTTAATTAATGGTCTGTTATGTCCAAAACAGCCAATAGGCGTCTCAAACGCCCTTGGCTACTTAACAGGCTCGAACCGGAATGTATTCCATAAGTGAATGATTTAACTCATGAAACAATCTCAATAAATGAAAAATATAATAAATGACATATCTATCAATTGGTTATGGGCGAACTGGTTGATATTTGATTTATCTTGCTGCTCACTTTTTTATCTATTTGTACGCGACGTCGGCGGCAGGAAATTGCTGGAATTGAATTGCGATTGACTGTTCATTGATATGGAAAATGAAGGAGAGAAGTACAAGTAAGTTGCGATAGAGATCTTTAATTTTGACGATTTTGACGGAGGAGGGCCTTTGCGTTGACTAAATTTGAAGCGGTAGAGGGGGGTATGTATAATCCCGCCTCCAAAGGCTCGAAACCCGCTCTTTAACGACGTTCATCATGAGCTCGTTAAGAGAAAAATCCCGAGTCATGACGAGAAATTACATTGCTTCGCCGAAGTGGAATATATAGCTAAGGCGCTGAAATTTAGTGAGATGTTAACTATGTATCCTACTGCCCGCTTTTCCGTTGCGCCGATGTTGGACTGGACGGATCGCCATTGCCGCTACTTCCACCGTATCTTGTCGAAGAATGCGCTGCTGTACACCGAGATGGTGACAACGGGTGCGATCATTCACGGTAAAGGCGATTTTCTTCAGTTCAACGAAGAAGAACATCCGGTTGCATTGCAGTTGGGCGGCTCAAACGTGGCGGACTTGGCGCATTGTGCGAAGCTAGCGCAAGAACGTGGCTACGATGAAATCAACCTGAACGTCGGTTGTCCTTCTGATCGCGTTCAAAATGGTCGTTTCGGTGCGTGCCTGATGGGTGAAGCTGATCTGGTGGCGCAGTGTGTCGCGGCGATGAAAGAAGTGGTCGATATTCCAGTGACGGTGAAAACCCGTATCGGTATCGATGACCAAGACAGCTATGAGTTCTTGGTCGATTTCGTTCGTACAGTGAGCGAGAAAGGTGGCTGTGATGATTTCACGATTCATGCGCGCAAAGCGTGGTTGTCGGGTCTCAGCCCGAAAGAAAACCGTGAAATTCCGCCGTTGGATTATCCGCGCGTGTACCAACTGAAGAAAGACTTTCCACACCTGACCATGGCTATTAATGGTGGCATCAAGTCGTTGGAAGAAGCAGAAGAGCACCTGAAATTTATGGATGGTGTGATGATCGGCCGCGAAGCCTACCAAAGCCCGTACTTGCTGGCAGAAGTGGACAGCCGTTTGTTTGGTAGCGATGCGCCAATCATTAAACGCTCTGAAGCGGTAAAAGCCATGTTCCCTTACATCGAAGAGCAGCTGAGCAAAGGCACCTATCTGAATCACATCAGCCGTCACATGCTGGGCATATTCCAGAACATGCCGGGTGCACGCCAATGGCGTCGTCACATCAGCGAAAACGCGCACAAGCCGGGTTCAGGTATCGAGGTATTGGAAGCTGCTTTGGCGAAAATCCCAGCTCACTTGGACGTGTAACCTTTGCTAGTGTGAGTGGTTGGTTAATTTTGCCGCACTTTCTGGCGTAAAATACCAAGAATAACGAAGCCGCAGTTCTATTAGAACTGCGGTTTTTCTTTATCTGCTTGAAAAATAATAATAAATAAAAGTTGGCCTGCTTCGTGCAATAACATCAGAAAAAGAAAGTCTCTGTGTACCTTAGGAGGGTCTGATGATTGAGTTTCTGTTTCTGGTTGGTTTTACATTAGTGCTGTTGGCAACAGGTATTAGTTTCCTTGGCATTGTCGCAGCGATGGCGGTGGGCTTTATCGTAATGGCGCTGGCCGGCATGATTGGCTTGGTGTTTAAAATGCTGCCTTGGATTATCTTGATTGCGGTGATTGTGTGGCTACTGAAAGGGCGAGATAAAACCGCAGAAAACGCACGTGATTACTGCTACAAGCGTTCCCGTCGCTACAACCGAGCACGCCGTTATTAAGGCAAATTCCAGTAAGATAGTCTGGATTTAACTGGATGATTCCGCATAAAAAACCGTCAGTTTTGTGCGGAATCTTTGGTTGTTTTTTGCTATAGTGCCCGCAAACCATAATCCAAAATGTAAGGCGGAGCCTTTCAATGAAAAAACTAAACCTATCTCTTGCTGCACTGGCAGTGGCCGGTACGTTTGCACTTCCTGCACAAGCAGCAGTTCTTTTAGGGGCAAAAGTTGGCGCAGATGCGTGGTACGCAGATGCAAAAATTAACGATGTTCGTGCTGATGATGCAAACGTACAGATGTCTTACTACGCGGCGTTTGAACACTTCATCCCACTGGTTCCTAACGCAAAAATTCGCCACACCAGCGTTGAATCAAACAAGTTCAACACTGACTTCAATCAAATCGATTTCATTGCTTACTACGAAATTCTGGATAACGACCTGATCTCTTTTGACGTTGGTCTGAATCTACAAAAATTCGATGGCCGTTTTAACAACCAGAACTTCGATGAGTGGCAACCAAACGTATACAGTGACGTTCGCCTGGGCATTCCAGCAACGCCTCTGTCTCTGTTCGGTACTTTCAGCTTCGGTAGCTACGATGACACCAGCACTGTCGATGCAGAAGCAGGCGTTCTGTTCACTCTGGGTCTCGTTGCAGCGGATCTAAACATGAAAGCGGGTTACCGCGTTCAAGATTACGACTTCAACTACTTCGGCGCGAACAACGGTAAATTCATGAACGACGGTTTCTTCGTTGGTGCTGAATTTAACTTCTAATTCGCTGCTTATCAGTTGAAATGAAAAACCGCGCCTTAGCGCGGTTTTTTTGTGCCTGTTTTAAATCAAACCTAACCGCCTTTCTTGCCTTGATCTCTTGTTGGTTGGAAGCCAACGACCGCCAGTACGATAAACACCAGAGTACAAGCTGACACCACCAGCAGTGCCGTCAGATTAAGTTGCTGATAGAGCGCGAAGCGAATGAGTTCTACCCCAAAAGTAAAGGGATTGAAGCGGCAGATGTCATAGAGCCAAATACTCGCTTCTTGCATCTTCCAAAGCGGATACAGCGCAGAGGAAAGAAAGAACATGGGGAAGATGACAAAATTCATCACGCCAGCAAAGTTCTCTAACTGTTTGACTCTAGAGGCGATGACGATACCGAGTGCGCTTAGCATCAGTGCCGTTAAAAAGAGGGCGGGGAGTGCCATGATGTAACCCATGGCAGAAAGCGGTCTGTCATACAGCGCAGCAATCACCAAAAAGGCACCCACCTGCAGCACACTAACCAAAGCACTGGCGATTTGCTTTGAAAGCAGCAAAAATGGGCGCGGAAGCGGACTGGTGAGCAAGACTTTAATGCTGCCCATTTCCCTGTCGTAGACGATAGAAAGCGAGCTTTGCATGCCATTGAACAACAGAATCATGGCGCAAAGGCCGGGGAGAATATATTCCTCGTAATTAATGTAGGTGGCGTAAGGCTCCATGATGGCGATGCCAAGCGCAGCGCGAAAGCCTGCGGCGAACACAATCAACCACAGCAGCGGACGCACTAAACTTGCGGCAAAGCGAGCACGTTGTTGGAAAAATCGCAGCCACTCTCGATAGCAAATCCCTTTAAACGCATACCAATATTGCATCATCGGCTGGCCTCCGGTGCATTATCGGCGGTCAGGTTGGCAAAGACTTTCGCCAGCGTCGGGTGCTGATGAATTTCCCTCAAGGTATGCGCGACATTGTGGGCGCGAAGGGTGCCGCGATGCAGAATGAGCACGTCGTCGTCGTCATCCACCTCTTCAATCAAATGCGTCGCCCAAAGCACGCAAAGTGGCTGCTGCTCGCAAAGGGCGCGAACCGCATCAGAAAGCGATGCTCTGGCTTTGGGGTCCAGTCCGCTGTCGGTTCATCAAGCAGCAGGATCTCCGGAGAGTGCATTAACGCGCGAACCAGTTCGGTGCGTCTTCGATGGCCGCCGTTTAGCGCGCGGATTTTGTCATTCAGCCTGTCTTGCAGGGCGAAGTGCTCCAGCAGGGGCGCGGCTTTTTTCAGGCTTTGCGCTTTGCTATAGCCATGCAATGCACCGTAGTAACTGAGGTTTTGCGCGACAGTGAGGTCCAAATCGAGGGTGTTTTGCTGAAAAACGACGCCAAGTTTCGCCATGGTTTGGCGTTTGGGTATTTCACCAAGTAGGGTTATTTCACCGCTTTGGACGGGTGTAAGGCGAGTGAGCAGGGAAAACAAGGTGCTTTTCCCTGCGCCATTGGGGCCCAGCAACATATGCAAGCCACGCCCCAAGGACAGCGAAATGTCCTGCAGAGCGTGGCGCGAGCCATAGTGGTGGTTGAGATGGGTGACCTCAATCATACGGTGCCGTTATTCGACAGTGCGAACAGCAACACCCCAAGGGTAACGACCCACTTTCACGGTTTTAATCACTTCACGGTTTGGCACGTCAATGATCGACACGTCACCGCTGACACCGTTGGTTGCCAGCAATCTGTCTTCTGCCTCATTGAACGCCATCTGCCATACGCGGCGACCGACCAAAAGGTAATCTTCAACTTCCAAAGTGTCGGTATTGATCACCGCCACATGGTTAGCAGGGCCTAATGCTACAAAAGCTGTTTTGCCATCAGAGGTCAGTTTTACCCCCACTGGCTGCACTTTGTCTTTGTGTACGCCTTTCGGTGCGAAACCAATTTTTTTGATGATTTCTTTGCTGTCGGTATCAATCACTGACACCGTGCCACCAATCTCAGAGCTGACCCAAAGTTGCTTACCGTCAGGGCTGAACTGGGCATAACGCGGACGTGCATCCACCAAAGTGTTATGGAACATCTCGTTGGTGTCGGTGTTTATCCAGTGCGCCATGTTCGAGGTTTCAGAGGTGATGATGGCTGTTTTCCCATCAGGACTTACCGCCACACCTTCTGGCTCAACACCCACTTCCACTTGGGTCACGACGCTAGAGGTGGGAATATCGATAACCGTCATCAGCGCATCGTCTTCGTTGGCGACATACAAGCGATTGCCGTCTGGCGAGAGTGCAAACAGCTCAGGATCTTCGCCTGAAGGAAGGTCGCCAATGATGGTGTTGTTCGCGACATCCAACACCTGAACCGTGTCATCTTCACTGGCACAAATGTAGAGGTATTTGCCGTCTTTACTGACTTCGATGCCACGCGGACGGTCGCCAACATCCACAGTGTTGATCACTTCCATGGTATCCATGTCGATTATGCTAACGGTGTCATCCTTTTCGTTTGCCACGTAGGCAAGCTCTTTCGCCATCGCTTCTGAAGAGAGAAGCGGCGAAGCCATCAGCGTTGCAAGTGTTAAAGCGAGAATCGATTTGGCCTTTTGCATAGTCGGTATCCTTACTGATTGTCTGTTGCGTTCATTGTGAATAATCGGCACTGGCTTTGTGCTTCATCGATGCCCAAAGAGTCGAGCTCATTGCGAGGATGAAGGAAGCCTTCGAAAGGGGCTGTAGCAACCAGTGCCTGTGAGTCAAATAGCGGTACAGTTTGACGAAGTTGACCATTCCATGGTCGGTAAGAAAGCTTGCGTCCTTTGTAGGCCGCAAGCTGAAAACGGTCGCTCATGATGAAAGGTAATACTGTCTCTACATCGCCTTTGTTGAGCGCAGTAACCGCTTCATTGACCGAACGAACGGCCACCCAGGCGGCATAGTCTTTCGCCGTCATGTAGCGGTCAAAAAGCTTGGTAAATCGGTTTTGAAACTGAATCGCGGCCCATTGCTCAATCACATAACTCCAGCCATCGGCACGCAGGCCGTGAGTGCCAATCACAGGGCGTGGAAGCCACGTGTTGTAGGGCAGGTGCTGACCGAACAGGTTGCTTTCATCAATCACCAGCACGGCATCGTAGTTACTGGCTTGCGTGAACAGCGGGATCTCTGCAGAAGCGGAGCGACGAAGGTCAGTGTCGAAGTTCCATACCTTCTCTTCGACGACCTTGTGGTTGTATTTCCTCAGTGTGGTTTTGACAGCGTCTAGGTAGGCGTTATCTGCCTCGGTCACACCGGAAACCAAAAAGACGTTATTGAGGCGTTTTACCCTGAGCCATTGAGACAGCGCATCGCCTTGCATGGCGTAACTCAGCGAGGTTTGCAGTGTGTTTGGTAAGCAGATTTCGGTGCGCAGTGACACGTCATGATTGCCCACGTTGAACAGCAGGGCGTCGTCGGGAATCGCTTTTCTCAGCGCAACAAGATACGGGGTATCGACATCGACAAGGAAGTAGCGAATCCCTTCTTTGTACCAAGTGCTCGCAGTGTTTTTTAGCTGCTCGACATCGTCAGAGGTTTCCACCACTAAGGCGTAATTTTGTTTGAGGAATTTGCCTGTGCCGTTGGCATCTTTGATGGAAAGCTCGGCACCTGCAAGCCCATTATTTTCGGGCTCTCTGAGGTATTCAGGTACGGCGCGCGTTTCTTCTACGGGCAGGCGAAGCATACCAATTTGTACGTTCACTTCGGCGTAAACGCGCAATGAGAAAAACAGACCAGAGGCCAGAAAGAATAGCGCAATGAAGCGATTAAGCATGTTGACTCGGTAACTTTCCATAAAGTACTGCACTCCGAAAAAGGCAACGTTTTTAGGGTAAGCAGGGACTGAGATTTTTGCCAAATCAGCACGTCTAGGTAATAAGAATATCCTTCCAAAGAATGAGGTTTCCCCCCGCCTTTGTAGCATGTCATTGATGTGCTGCCGCTCCTACACTTTTCCCCAAACCTGAGTGCAAAGGAGTTTTGTAACATGGAAAAGGTTGAGCGAAAGATTTGTATATTCACGGCATTAGCACTGGTGGCAGGGCTGACTTCCCAATGGGCATTTGCCCACGGCGACGTCACGCCACAGTCTATCGACACCTCCTCAATTCCGGTGTTAGGGGCAGAGTGGACGGAGACCAATCCTTACCGTGAGCTAGACGGTGATGTCCGTGTGGAGGTCGAGCGAGTAGGCGCATCTGCCTACAACCAAAACTGCGCACGTTGCCATGGGCTGGAAGGCATTTCAGGCGGTTTTGCGCCGGACTTACGCTACCTCGCGCCAGATTATGACGGTGACGAGTGGTACATCTACCGAGTTCAAAATGGCGCGGTGCGTGACGGTGCTGTGTACATGCCGAAGATGACAGAACACCTCAATCAAGAAGCCCTGTGGGCGATCAGAACCTGGCTTGAAGCGGTTGCACCGGAAGACAGTTAAAGCAGGGAATGATGGAGGAAACGGACATGGCTATGCTCAGCAACTACAGGCAAGTAAGCATCAGGTTTAGAGAGGGCTTGATGATAGTCGCACTCTGGTTTGGACTGGCCATGTCGGCACACGCTCTGTCATATGACCGCATTCAAGAACGGGGTGAAATTCACATCGCCGTCTACGCGGACTTTCCTCCTATTCGTTTACAGACAACAACGGCGAACCTGCGGGTATTGATATCGAACTGGCGAATGCATTGGCGAAAGGACTCAATGTCGACTTGACACTTCATTGGATGACACCCGATGAAACGCTGGAAGATGACATGCGCAACTACGTTTGGAAAGGCATGAACTTGACCAGTGAAGACGGGCGACGCATCAAAGCCGATGTCATGTTGCGTGTGCCTTACGACAGAGAGTTTGCCATGCAGCGCGATGATGTTGGGCATCCTGCGCATGAACGTGTGCACATGTTCGCGCCGTATCAGAAGGAGCGTTGGCGTATGGCGTATGACGCCAACAAGCTCGATGCACCAAAAACCGCCGCCCGATTTATGTATCACCCTGTTGGCGTGGAAGTCGATACCGTGCCGCAGTTCTATCTCACCACAGCCTTTGGTGGTCGCCTTCGTGAAAACAGCCGCACCTATCCCTCAGTGTCTGATGCCTACGCCGCTCTTGGTCGCGACGTATCCATCGTGATGGGCATGAGCTCGCAACTGGAGTGGCTGCAAACACAAAACGCATCGGCAACAGATGCGAACGCTTCTCTCACCGAGCTTGCTTTCCCGCTCTTAGGTCGCTCGAACTGGGAGATTGGGATGGCAGTGCAAACCGAATATCGTCAGCTGGCTTATGCACTGGAAGACATTGTAATGGCACACATTCAAAACGGTGACTTCGTCCGTTGGGGCGAGAAGTATGGCGTGGATTACCGCTTGCCAGCTCGCTTTCAAACCGCAACTGAAGGCACAGAGGCCATTGCTCAAACCCCTTAACTTGAACGCCTGTCATCCGAACCGTTACCTGAATTACAAACCCTATAAGGACAGTCGGGGTAGCACAGGCAGGAACCCGCTAACGAGCACAAAGGCTTGAAGGCAATTAGCCAATAAAGAGGTATCCCTATGACCGTTATGTCGTTCAAACGGTGCGGATTATTCGCCGCGCTTTCGCTCGCTCTCGCTGCATCACCTGTGTATGCCGGTGTCACTGACGAGGACATTCAAGCTGATCAGATGACCGTGGATGACGTGGTGACCTACGGCATGGGCTTGCGCGGACAGCGTTACAGTCCGCTGGAAACCATCAACAAAGACACGGTCGCGGAAATTCGTCCCGTTTGGGGCTTCTCGCTGGGCGGTGAAAAACAGCGTGGACAAGAAAGCCAGCCGATGATCAAAGACGGTGTCATGTACATTACAGGATCTTACTCTCGTGTGTATGCCATGGATGCCAAAACCGGCGAAGAGCTTTGGCAATATGACGCGCGCCTGCCAGATGGGATCATGCCTTGCTGTGATGTGATCAACCGTGGTGTGGCACTCTACGACGATCTGGTAATCTTCGGCACCTTAGACGCTAAGCTGGTGGCACTGGATGCCAAAACGGGCAAGGTTCGCTGGAAGAAAACTGTCGATAACTACCAAGATGGTTACTCGATCACGGCGGCACCCATCGTGGTGAAAGGCAATGTGATCACCGGGGTATCGGGCGGTGAATTTGGGATCATTGGTAAAGTGAGGGCCTACGATGCCAAGACAGGCAAGCTGGTGTGGGAACGTCCGACCGTTGAAGGCCACATGGGCTATGTCTGGAAAGACGGCAAGAAAATCGAAAACGGTATTTCCGGCGGTGCGCCCGGGAAAACCTGGCCCGCGGATCTTTGGAAAAGTGGCGGGGCAGCCCCTTGGTTAGGCGGTACGTATGATGCTGATACCGACTTGCTGTTCTTTGGCACGGGTAACCCTGCACCTTGGAACTCTCACATGCGTCCGGGCGATAACCTCTTTTCTTCTTCTCGTCTTGCGATAGACCCGGATGACGGCAAGATTGTTTGGCACTTCCAAACCACGCCGCATGATGGCTGGGACTTTGATGGGGTGAACGAGCTGATTGCCTTTGATTACGACCAAGATGGCAAGATAGTTAAAGCAGCCGCGACCGCTGACCGCAACGGTTTCTTCTACGTGCTTAATCGCACCAACGGTGAGTTCATTCGCGGCTTCCCGTTTGTCGACAAAATTAGTTGGGCGTCAGGCTTGATGATAAAGGCCGCCCGCTTTACGTCGACGCCAACCGTCCGGGTAACCCGACTGCCTCGAATGACGGCAAAAAAGGTCAAACCGTGATTGCTGCGCCGTCTTTCCTTGGCGGTAAAAACTGGATGCCCATGGCGTACAGTCCGAAATCAGGCCTTTTCTATGTGCCATCAAACGAGTGGCAAATGGACATTTGGAACGAGCCTGTGGCCTACAAAAAAGGCGCGGCGTACCTCGGTGCAGGCTTCACCATCAAATCAATCAATGACGATTACATTGGTGTGCTGAGAGCCTATGACCCGAAAACCGGCGAACGTGTTTGGGAATACAAAAACTACGCGCCGCTTTGGGGCGGCGTCATGACGACCGCGGGGGGGCTTGTGTTCACGGGTAATCCCGAAGGGTATCTGATGGCCTTTGACGATAAAACGGGCGAGTTGCTTTACAAGTTCAACACTGGCTCTGGCATTGTCGGCACGCCTGTGACCTGGGAGATGGATGGCGAACAATACATCTCAGTCCTCTCAGGTTGGGGTGGCGCGGTGCCGCTGTGGGGCGGTGACGTGGCCAAGCGCGTGAAAAGCTTCAACCAAGGTGGCATGGTCTGGACATTTAAGCTGCCGAAACAAAGTTAGTTCGCGTTTTACTGAATCCATGCCGGGCTCTCGCCCGGCATGCGGCGATCAGGAGAAAGCATCATGTCGGAGTTCTCTAAGTTAAAGGTATCCGAGTTAAAGTTACCCAAATTAAACACCGTATGCATTGCCACACCGTCAGTGATTGGCCCTCGCAGTGTATCGACAGGCATTGTGAAGCCGCCAGTTGAAGGGCAAGTCCAAGTCGAAGAAATGGGGCTGGAAGGTGATTTTCAGGTCGACAGTCGTGTACACGGAGGGCTGGATAAAGCTGTCTATCAATTCCCGTTTGAAACCTACGCCACTATGTCTGAGGCGTTGCCGCATCTGGCGCAGCGATTCTTATCACCTTGCGTGGGAGAGAACTTTTCTTCCACAGGCATGACGGATGAGACTGTTTTTGTGGGCGATATCTACCGCGTAGGCACGGCATTACTGCAAGTCAGCCAGCCTCGCATGCCGTGCTGGAAGCTCAATCAGCACGTCGGTAACAGTCATGTCATGGCGATGTTGGTCTCTTTGAAACGCACGGGTTGGTACTACCGTGTGTTGGAAACAGGACACGTTGAGGCTGGAAACGCATTCATACTGGAAGACAGATTACAGGACGCATGGACCGTTGAAGCCATCTGGACACATTGGCTCGACCTGCGGGCGCAGAAAAAGCAGGTTGTGGGTTCCGTCCCTGTGCCCGGTCTCTCCACTCAGTGGCGATTTGACTGGTGAAAGTGCTTATTTATCAATAATTTTGTCAGTAATGCAGCTCCGCGAAAAACCTCCGTCGAAAGTATGAGATTTTGTCGACCAAGGGGTGATGGTGAGAACGGTTCGGTCTTCTTACTCTTTATGTTAAGCGCCTGACGTCGTCCCCAAGTGTGGGCACTTCAGGGATGAAACAAGGAACAACGCCAACATACAGAGGTGGAAAATGATTTACGCAAAACCGAATACCGACGGAGCTGTCGTTAATTTTAAGGCGCGTTATGGAAACTACATCGGCGGTGATTGGGTCCCGCCTGTTAAAGGGCAGTACTTCACCGATACGTCGCCTTGTACAGGCGATCCGATCGCAGAGATCCCACGTTCCAGTGCTGAAGACATTGAGCTCGCTCTCGACGCCGCTCATCAAGCAAAAGCCGCTTGGGGGGCTACCTCGGTTACTGAACGTTCCAACATCCTGCTCAAAATCGCTGATCGCATCGAAGCCAACCTTGAGTATCTTGCCGTCGCTGAAACCTGGGAAAATGGCAAGGCTGTGCGCGAAACCCTTGCCGCTGACATCCCGCTTTGTGTCGACCACTTCCGCTACTTTGCAGGGGCGATTAGGGCGCAAGAGGGTTCTACGGCTGAAATTGATGCCAATACCGTGGCCTACCACATCCATGAGCCCCTTGGTGTCGTGGGACAAATCATCCCGTGGAACTTCCCGCTCTTGATGGCGGCATGGAAAATTGCACCCGCACTGGCCGCCGGCAACTGTATCGTATTAAAACCCGCTGAACAGACACCAACCACGATTCTCCTGTTGCTGGAAATTGTCGGTGATCTGCTGCCACCGGGTGTGCTGAATGTGGTTAACGGTATGGGCCCAGAAGCGGGTCAGGCACTGGCAACCTCTAACCGTATCGCGAAGATTGCGTTCACCGGCTCTACTGCCATTGGTAATCATGTCCTTCGCTGCGCGGCAGACAACCTTATCCCATCGACCGTTGAGCTCGGCGGTAAATCACCAAATATTTACTTTGAAGATGTGATGGATCAGGAAGAAGAGTTCATCAGTAAAGCCGTTGAGGGGTGTGTGCTGGCGTTCTTCAACCAAGGTGAGGTGTGTACCTGTCCGTCTCGTCTTCTGGTGCAGGAAAGCATTTACGAAGAGTTCATCGCCCGCGTGATTGAACGCGCCAATGCCATCAAACACGGCAACCCGCTCGATACCGAAACGCAGGTGGGTGCGCAAGCGTCTGATGAGCAATTCGACAAGATCATGGGTTACCTCGATATCGGCCGCGCAGAAGGTGCAGAGGTGCTGCTAGGTGGTCAATCCGCTGACTTTGGTGGCGGATACTACGTTCAGCCAACCATCTTGAAAGGCGAGAACCACATGCGCGTCTTCCAAGAAGAAATCTTTGGCCCGGTTGTCAGTGTGGTGACGTTCAAAGATGAAGCGGAAGCACTGGCGATTGCGAACGATACCGAATATGGCTTGGGTGCAGGTCTTTGGACCCGCGACATGAACCGCGCTTACCGTATGGGGCGTGCCATTCAAGCGGGTCGTGTGTGGACCAACTGTTACCACCTCTACCCAGCACATGCTGCATTCGGTGGTTACAAGAAATCAGGTATCGGCCGCGAGACACACAAAATGATGTTGGATCATTATCAGCAGACCAAAAACCTGCTGGTGAGCTACGACATCAATCCACTGGGTTTCTTCTAGTCCTTCGTCCTTGTCCGTCTGAACGATGGCAGTGTGAACCTCCCGACGCTGTCGGAAACAGACGTATTGCGGGGCCGTCAGCCCCGCTTTTTTCATCTGAAGGTTATCGAGTAACTCAAGCCTTCAACGTTGTGCTTGTTTCGCGGGGTTGTCATGCAGTGGCGCAGTACCTGGTTAATCTGGCTTTTGCTCATGTTGTTGCCGTTTTTTGTCTCCGCAGAATGGCTGGAATTGAGCGAAGAAGCTGAAGCACTTTTCCCCAGCGCAACGCGCATGAAAGCCTCTGAAGACCACCTTCCCGTTACCGACATCTACCAACTCGACCAACCTCTGGGGTATGTGTTTGAAACGGACGACCTGACTGATTTTCCGGGCTTTTCTGGCGAGAGCATCAACCTGCGTATGGGGCTCGACACCGAAGGGCGCATTGTGGGCTTAGTGTTGCTTCGCCATCATGAACCGATATTTCTTCATGGCTTAGGCGAGGCGTCGTTGCTGGATTTTATTGACCAGTATCGAGGTTTATCCTTAAACAGCAGGTGTTTGTTGGGGACAATCAGCCCAGAATCGAAAGTGACAACATTGCATATTTTGATGGCGTTACGAAAGCGACCGTCTCCGTGCTAGTGGTGCACGACACCATTTTGGCTGCGGCGAGAAAAGTGGCGCAGGCGCGGCTGGCAGGCTTTGGTTCTGCCACCAAAGCCAAACTCAATATGGAGCTCTTTGAGCCCAAGGCGTTAGGCCATCTTTTAGAACAAGGCTATGTCCACCAGTGGACGGTCAGCGACAGTGAAGCAGCCAGTCTGCTTGATAAAGATATTGGCCTGCTTGAGGATGCGCGAGACAACGAGTACGCAGACAATGCGCCCTTTATTGACCTATCAATGGCAGTGCTTAACGCGCCCTCGATTGGCATCAATGTGTTGGGTGAAGACGAGTATCTTCGCATTATGGATGCGCTTGCACCTGGTGAGGTGGCCGTGCTGGTTGGCTCAAGTGGCGGTTATCAATTGGTGAGCGATGATTTTGTCAGAGGCACCACGCCGACGCGCTTTACCTTATCTCAAGCGGGGAGCCCGCTGCCGCTCAGAGACTCGGATCTTTACCACATCTCTGATCCTTCTTTTTCGTCTCCGCTGCTCGATTTTGATCAGGTCTACATCTTCACGTTTTCTGACCAAAACGGCTTTGATCCTTCTGTGCCGCTTACCGTGGGTATGCGGGTGCAGCTTCGAAAGAATTTCCTTGAATACGAATGGGCAGAAACCTACACCCGCTTTTCATTGCCCGACTCTTTGCTGGTGGCTGTTGACCCCCCGCCGAAGCCGCTTCCTTTGTGGCATCGTATTTGGCTCGACCGACAAATTGAGCTTGCCGTTCTTGCCGTGTATCTCCTGATTCTTGCTGGTGTGTTTACTTTTCAGCATCGGCTGTCTGGTTACGGAAAATACTTGGCACCAGTGCGCTTTGCCGCATTGGCTTTCGTGGTGTTCTTTATTGGTTTTTATGCGCAGGGGCAGCTGTCGGTCGTCAATATTTACACCTTACTGCTCTCACTATGGCAAGGCTTTGACATCAAGGTGTTTCTTCTCGATCCCGTTTTATTTGTGCTCTGGAGCTTTGTTTTCGTGAGCCTCTTTTTATGGGGGAGAGGGCTGTTTTGCGGCTGGCTTTGCCCATTTGGCGCGATGCAAGAGGCGGTAGCCGCCATTGCCGACAAGCTTCGGCTTCGGCAATGGAGCATCGATGAAGCCTTACATAACAGGCTTATCTATCTTAAATACATCATCCTGCTGGTGTTGGTCGGCACGGCGTTCTTCAGCCTGTCTCTTGCCGAAACCATGGCGGAGATTGAGCCGTTCAAGACCGCCGTCACCTTGATCTTTGAGCGCAGTTTTCCCTTCGTGGCTTACGCTGTGCTGTTGCTGCTCCTTAGCGCGCGGGTGCACAAAGCCTATTGCCGTTATCTCTGCCCACTCGGTGCTGGCCTTGCTGTACTGGGGCGTTTTCGTGTTTTCAGTTGGTTGCCACGGCGCAGTGAATGCGGCAGCCCTTGTCGGCTATGTGAAAAAAGCTGCGGTATTCATGCCATGCGAAAACAGGCGAGATTGATTACAACGAGTGCATTCAATGCCTTGAATGTGCAGCGATTTACCAAGATGACAATCGCTGTGTGGCGCAGCGATACGGCAAGCGAAAACGCAAACAAAAGCAGGTGGAAGTGTTGAATGTGTCGGTTTGATGCTGCCGTTCAAAAGACTTTTGCCAGCGAGAGTGTCTTAGAAAAGGGAATTCATCACAAAGTAGGATTGGTACTTTTAAAGAGAAGGCTAGGCTATCTAAGAGGCAAGAAATGCCTCGTTGTATCTGGATACAAGGAGTAAAGCTTATGTGGAAAAAACCCAGCTACACCGAACTCAGACTCGGCTTCGAAGTCACTTTGTACATCAGCAACCGCTGAGTCTGCGTGAAAATGGGATGAGGCCAGCCCCGGACTCATCCCTTTTTTATTTTTTAGGCCATTCTTTCTTTATAAAAACAAATGGGGCAGTGTGTTGAAGGGAGTAATCGATGCAGATTGTAGTACTAGGTTCAGCAGCTGGCGGTGGGTTTCCTCAGTGGAATTGCCATTGCAGAATGTGTCAGTCCGTCCGCAATGGCACCAGTCGTGCCCAGCCTCGCACCCAAAGTTCGATTGCCGTCAGTGATGACGGGGAAAACTGGGTGATCATCAACGCGTCTCCCGACATTCGCCAACAAATTAATGCGTCACCGCAACTGGCCAAAGCCTCGGGCGCGAGAGGCTCAGGGGTTCGTGCGGTGATCGTGACGGACGCGCAAATCGATCACACCACGGGTCTGTTGATCTTGCGTGAGGGCTTACCCCTCGACCTGTATTGCACCAAAGAAGTGGCGGATGAACTCAGCACCAGCTACCCGATCCTGTCCATGATGAAGCATTGGGAAGGCGGTTATCGCACCACCACGGTCGACCCAGCATCTCCAGAGGGTTGGCAAATTCCCAGTGTGCCTTCGCTACGTTTTGTGCCGATCGTGTTGGACTCCAATGCGCCGCCATTTTCCCCTTATCGCGACCGTCCTCGTCCGGGCGACAACATTGGTTTGCAGATTGTTGATACCCGTACAGGCGCATCCTTGTTTTATGCGCCGGGATTAGCATCCCCAGCCCCTGCGGTATTGCGTGCCATGGATAACGCCGATTGCGTCATGATGGACGGCACCTTGTGGACGGATGATGAAATGATCCGTGAAGGGCTCGGTACGTCGCTTGGCAGTGAAATGGGGCACCTTTCAGTGTCAGGTGACGATGGCATGTTGGCCTTGTTGGCAAACTTCAGTAAGCCGCGCAAAGTGCTGATTCATATAAACAATACAAATCCCATTCTCGACCCCGACTCCCCAGAATACCACGCAGTATTAGCGGCGGGCGTTGAGGTCGCGTTTGATGGCATGGAAATCCATATTTAGGAGGGGTGATGAGCAAGGCAATGAGTAGAGAGGAATTCCAACACAAGTTGTTGGAAAAAGGGCAGTACTACCATATCCATCATCCCTTTCATAAAGCCATGTACAGCGGACAGTGCACCAAGCAGCAAATCCGCATGTGGGTGGCGAACCGCTTTTACTATCAAACCTCGATTCCAGTGAAGGACGCGGCCATTTTAGCGAACTGTCGTGACCCTGATATCCGTCGCGAATGGGTGCAACGTATTCTCGATCACGACGGGCATAAATCGCTGGATTGCAAATGGGGTGGCATTGAAGCTTGGTTGAGATTGGCCGAAGCCGTTGGTCTCGACAGGCAGGAAGTGATTGAAGAAAAGTGGGTGCTACCTGGCGTGCGCTTTGCCGTGGATGCTTACGTCAATTTTGCTCGTCGAGCGACTTGGCAAGAAGCGGCGTGTTCGTCTCTCACCGAACTTTTTGCGCCAGAGATCCATCAATCTCGTCTTGATTCGTGGCCTGAGCATTACCAATGGATCGATCCAGAAGGACTCACCTATTTCCGCCAGCGACTTAGCCAAGCAAGGCGCGATGTGCAGCATGGTCTGGCGATCACGCTTGATCATTTTAAGACCGCTGAGCAGCAAGCGCGCGCATTGAATATACTTCAATTTAAGCTCGATATTTTGTGGTCACTGCTCGATGCCATCAGCATGGCGTATGAGTTTGAACGTCCGCCTTATGTTGGGATCACCGAAGAGCCCGTTTGGCATCATGCATTAGACAGATAAGGAGAGCGTGTTATGGATGAGGTCGTTTTGCAGCGTAATCCGCTTTTCCGTCTTCAGTTTGAAAAAGCGCAGGATTGCCACGTGCTTTTGTTCCCCGAGGGGATGGTAAAACTCAGTGACAGTGCCGCTGAAATCTTGCAGCAATTTGAAGAGCCCAGTTCTGTCGATGCGGTGATCACCCGACTAGAAACCAAGTTTCCTGGCGTCGAGCTGGCGCAAGATGTCAGAGAGTTTGTGGAGGTCGCCCGTGACAAAAAATGGCTCGAACTCCATTAATCCGCCCCTGTGGCTGTTAGCTGAGCTGACGTATCGCTGCCCGTTGCATTGTGCGTATTGCTCGAATCCGGTCAACCTTGGCGATCCTGACGATGAGCTTTCCACCGAACAATGGAAGCGTGTCCTAGAGCAAGGGCGAGAGTTAGGGGCAGTGCAGCTTGGCTTCTCTGGCGGTGAGCCGTTGCTTCGCAAAGATCTTGAAGAGCTGGTGGCGCATGCCCATCAGCTTGGTTATTACACCAACCTCATCACCTCCTCGGTCGGTATGACAGAAAAACGCATTGAAGCGTTAAAGCTGGCAGGGCTCGATCATATCCAGATCAGCTTCCAGTCTGCAGATCCCGATCTCAACGATGCCATCGCGGGCAAGCGAAACGCTTTTCAGCACAAAAAAGCCATGTTCAAGGCGGTGAAGGATCATGGGTTTCCCATGGTGATGAACGCGGTGATCACGCGGCAAAATATCGAGTCCATTGAAGCCATCATGGCACTTGCTATCGAGCTTGATGCGGATTATGTGGAGCTAGCAACGTCGCAATACTACGGCTGGGCACTGCACAATCGCGATGCTCTTCTGCCATCTCGTGAACAGATTGAGCGGGCAGAAAATCAGGTCAACGCCCTGCGTGACAGGCAGCAAGGCGTTGGACCCAAGTTCATTTTTGTCACGCCCGATTACCATGAAGATCGGCCTAAGCCTTGTATGAGCGGCTGGGGAAACATCTTTCTGAACGTCGCGCCGGATGGAAAAGCCTTGCCTTGCCACAGCGCAGCCATGCTGGATTTGCCGCACCCAAACGTGAAAGATCACTCAATTTCTGACATCTGGTATGACTCGGAGAGCTTTAATCGCTTCCGTGGATTTGACTGGATGCCCGAACCTTGCCGAAGCTGTAATGAGAAGGAAAAAGATTTCGGCGGCTGTCGTTGTCAGGCGTTGTTGCTAACCGGGGATCCGGCCAATGCGGATCCTGTCTGTAGTAAGTCACCGCATCATCATGTGATCGAAGAGGCTGTGCACAGAGCCAATCAAAGTTGCCACAGCGAAGCACTGGCAAGAACCGTGAAGAACAGCCAACTGATCCTGTCCGTAAAACCGTGAGGGAATTGAATGGCGAAACCGCATCCTGCTGCTCCAGACTGGTTGTTGCTGCCGCCAGAGCAACAACAGTTGGAAACGGGGTGGGTAGGGTATCAACACACCAGCGGCATGTTGCATTGGCACCATGCCTCTTCCGATGAGGATCGTCTCAGCGCCTCCATCATCATTCCAACGCCCGTCAACGACGATAGCGGGATCACCCATGCGCTCGAACATATGGTTCTGCGCGGATCGATGCGCTATCCGGATCCTGAAACCTTTTTGACCTTGCGATCAGAGCTTGCGCTGATCGAGTTCAATGCCACCACCAAGCTCGAAAGTACCCGTTTTCATTTGTCAGGCTACGATCCTACCTCGGTACTTCGTGGGATCGGTTTTTTCGCAGACAGCGTCTTTTCGCCGCAACTGACAGATGAGGATTTCGAGGAAGAGATCATCCGCGAGCAGGGTAACAGCTTTGACGGTGCCTTGTACCGCGAGCTTGAAGAGTACATCAGCTATCCCACGTTTCGAGAATCTATCGTTCGCGCCAAGCACAGCGCGCCGAAAGCGGCATTGTTTGGCGGTATGCCAGATACGCTGCCTGAGCTCGATATATTGGCACTGCGGCGCTATCACCATCAGTATTACCGCCCAGAGCGCGCCATGATCATCACCGCGGGTTCTTGGCCCATGGTGGCATTGTGGCGTCAGGTGTCGAAAGCACTTGAGGGCGTGGGCGACGCCTTGCCTATGCCGTCTTCGGATTTTTGTTATGAAAGCCATTACCTCGACGATGACTTTCCAGAGATTGAAACCTTGCCCTACACACCCGAGTGGGCGGCGATCCTCCATCCGTCTTTAAGCACCTTTCGAAGTCAGCAGAAATTGCAGGATATAGGTGCAACCCTGCTCCCACTGATGAGCGATTTTCAACCGACACCCGCACTGCGTTTTGTGGTATCGCCGTCGACCGATATGGACCGATTGCATTTGTTGGTTGAGGAGATGCAGCGGCGGATACCTTCCAAACGCGCAGCGTGGCAATCGGGTTATTTCGCTATCCAGCAAGGCCGAGACATGGTGAACCGTTACGGTGATGGACTGCAGCGGCTCTATCATGACTTTTCCATCACGCCGTTTGCGCCTGAGTTTCTGCAAGGCAAGCAGAGCAATGACGTGCTGAATGTCCCTTGCATCCAAGACGCCGAGCAAAACAGAGAGTGGATATCCCCTTGTCAGCCGCTGAGAAGAATGGCGATTTTGTGTCGCTGTAATGCCCGCGATGAAGAGACCAAGGAAAGCCTAAAACGCTGGCTGGTGCTTTGTCAGCAACGTACCTTGCGTTGGGCATGGATGCAGAACAAACCCATGCTGGGGTCAATGGGCGAATGGCTTTGCGCTAACTCGCTGGTGTTGGGGTACACAGTAGATTTGCGTTCATCTGACGTGCGTGCGCTTCGCCATTTTTGGCATAACACACTGAGCGATTCGGAAATCAGTGCCATTGATGGTGACTGGCAACATACTCCAGACGGTATGGTGTTCACCGGCACTAAGAGTGAGCCAGTCTTTCGCACGGGAACCATCATGCAAGCCATCGCGATGACGAGCATGCCATGCATGTGACCTTGGCGTTTCCACATACCATAGAGGCTGGTGCCATTGCGGTGTTAGGGCAGGCAGTGATGGCACATCATTGGTGAAAAAGCGGCGTTTGGGTGGACGCTGTTATAGCTATGGTGTGGGACTGGATTTGATGAACTATGAGCTGACCTTCGATACTGTTTCTGATGGCGATCCTAGTGTCAGCTTTATCGCATTACTCAGAGCGTTTGAGACGCTCGCCAAACCCATGGATGAGCAGCAATTTGAAAAAGCCTGCAAAGGTGGGTTAGGACTGGTTTCATCCCGTTACAACAAGTCGCAGGCGCGGTTTCACCGAGCGTTGTTGAGCATGGTGGGACTGTCTGCGGCAGTAGATTTCGCAAGTATCACACCGAACACCCTTGCCCAACTCGCCACTAAAGTGCTCTATGCCCTCAAGCACCCCACCGTGCACTGAAATCAGAAAGACGTGATGCTTTAGCGTTTTAGATAGCGGTCAAAGTCGATGTTAGTGACACCCACCACGGCTTGAATACGGTTGTGAACTCCGAGTTTTTTGAGGATCGCAGACACATGCGATTTCACGGTGGTTTCTGAGATATTGAGATCGTAGGCGATCTGTTTGTTCGCTGCGCCTTGTGCCATGGATTTCAATACCAGCAACTGGCGGCGTGTCAGCGTGTGTAGCATCTCAGGCGAAAACTGTGGTTCCTCGCGGCGGTGGATGCTGTCTTTCTCGCTTTCGGCGCGGATGATATCGGCTGGCAAATACACGTGCCCATCTAAGATCTGCTCAAACGCTTCACGCATTTTTTCCTTCGGCGCACTTTTGGCAATGAAGCCCACCGCGCCATAGGCGATGGTTTGCAAAATGATCTGCTTGTTGGTTTCTGCTGAGATGATGGCGACAGGGATGGTAGGGTATTGATTTCTTAGCTCAAGCAAGCCTTTGAGACCCGCCATGCCGGGCATGTTGAGGTCGAGCAAGACAAGGTCGAGATCTTGATGATCTCGGACTGCTTCTAATGTTCTTTCAATGTCTTCAGACTGGATTATCTCGCAGTTCTCGAACCTTGCGCGGATCACCGCTACCAAAGCATCTCTGAACAACGGATGGTCATCAGCAACAAGAAACTTGTGCATGGCTCAATCCCTTATTTCTTCCCTACAACTGCCTCTCATCCAAAGAGGTCCGCGAAAGTTTTTATACCCTTGGGTATCTAGTACCTAATAAACAAGACCCTACAAGGTGAATGTCTATTCTCCAGTGTAGTGACCAGCGTACCACTTGTGACCTTTTATGTGTCACATTCTTGAAACTTTTGATCTGCTGGGTTTGCAAAATTGTAAAATTCCTCCTTTGGTAGGAGCGTTTCTCCGACGTTCAGGGCGTAAACTAAAGGCTGACAGTTTGAAGGGACACTCCCTTCAGTGAGCGGGAGAGGAAACATGGTCACACCAACATCCGCCAAACGCGAATCTGCCAAGGCGCATCATCAAGCGATTTTTAGTGCTGCGACTTATCAGCTGGAAGCGACGAAAGCGGCACGTGAATTGGCCACGCAGCTTGATCGCGAAGAAATTGGCTTTGTCCTGTTCTTTTGCTCCTCTGGCTATGACTTGAAAGCACTCGGCAAAGAGATGAAGCAAGCTTTCTCTCATTGTGACGTGATGGGCTGTACCTCGGCGGGAGAGATCACCGAGTCGGGGTATGCCAAAAGCAGCATTTCTGCCTTGGGCTTTTCGCGACGAGATTTTCAGGTCAGTGGGATGCGTGTGCCGCTGGAAGATTTCGACCTTCAATCGGCGCAGCTTTGTGTTACGTCTCTGATAGAGGCCTGCCAGAGCAACCAAAAAGCCCCCATCAACACTGGCTCGTTTGTGTTAACCCTGATTGATGGGTTGTCGCCAATTGAAGAGCGTTTCCTTGTGACCTTGGACACCGCACTTGGCCGCTTGCCGCACTTTGGCGGTTCAGCAGGTGATGACGTGAACCTTGCCAATACTCACGTCTACAGCGAAGGGGCGTTCCACACAGATTCAGCCATCGTGGTGATGTTCAACACCCACTGTCCATTTGAAGTGTTCACCACCCACCACATCGAAAGCCTGGATTCAAAACTTGTGGTGACACACGCCGATTGTAATGCTCGCCGCGTGTATGAGTTCAATGCAGAGCCCGCCGCCGCCGTTTATGCCCGTGAGATTGGCATAGACTTAAGTGAGCTGAGGCCAGAAATTTACGCTTTGCATCCGCTTGCCGTGTTGATTGGCGATCAGTATTACGTGCGTTCGATTCAGAAGGTTAATGAGGATCTGAGCCTCGATTTTTACTGTGCGGTGGACGACGGCATTGTGGTGACGGCAATGCGTCCGGGTGACATGTTTGCTGACATGGAAAGCAAGCTTGAAGCCATTGTATCTCGCGTGGGTGAGCCTGAATTGACCTTGGGGTGTGACTGCTTTCTTCGCCGATTAGAGATAGAGCAGACCATGACGCGAGACAGGGCGAAAGATATTTTCCGCCGTTTTCGTTTGTTGGGTTTTAACACCTATGGCGAGCAGCTTAATGGCATCCACATGAACCAGACACTGACAGGCGTGATGATAGGTCACCCACCAAGTGGTACCTCATGGGCAGCACCGTATCTCAATAAAAAGGCGGGTTGAATTGGCAGACAACGACAAGGATTTGGAAAAGCAGCTTGCTGAGTTAAAGGCCGAAAACGAGCGGCAGAAAAAGATGATTGATGCCTTGGTGCATCGCGTCGAGCAAGGCAGCAGCCCGCAGGTGGACGCTTGGGGGGCATTCCAACATTCTGTCGTGTTGGCCGATCAGGTGCGGGATAAAACCGAAGAACTCAACCAAGCGCTGCAATCTATCGAGTCCACCAACCGCCAATTGTCTCTCGCCAAATCACAAGCAGAGCAAGCCCACCAACGCTTTATCGACGCCATCGAGTCTATTTCTGACGGGTTTGCCTTGTATGGGCCAGACCGCGAACTCATCTATTCCAACAGTCGATTCCAACGTTACTGGCAAGACAATGCGGTGTCGTTAAATACGCCTTCTCTGACGCCGGAGAAAATCCGCAAGCTTGCCAAAGAGCACGGGCTCATCGTTCGTGAGATGCAAGGACGGCGCAACGGCCAAACCATCAAGATCCAAGGCAATCGCTGGTTGCAGGTCAAAGAGCGTGAAACCAGCGATGGTGGCTTGGTCATGCTCTACTCCGACATCACCCAGTTAAAGCTGGCTGAAACGGCACGCTTTGAAGCGGCAATGGCGGAGAAAAGCCGACTGCTGCAAGCCATGGTGGATAACCTTTCCCAAGGGGTTCTGATGGTGAACAAGGACGGCGTGGTGCAGGTGTTCAATCAGCGCTTTTTGGCGATATCCGGTTTTACACAAGAGCAGCTGACGGGCGTGAACATTGAAGCGTTAATGGGCGAGTCGCCAGTGACGCTTTGGCGCATCGGACGAGGAGGAAAGCTTCCCCCTGAGGGTGTGCGGGTGCAAACGCTACCCGATGGGCGCGTGATTGAGGTGCGAAGCCATGCCATGGATGAGGCGGACTACGTCAACACCTACACCGACATTACCCAGCGCTACCTTGATGCCAAAGAACTTCGCGAAACCGAGCAATGGCTTCGTCTGATCACGGATAACGTGCCTGCGCTTATCGCTTATGTGGGTGATGATCTTCGCTATCAATTTACGAACCGCGCTTATGACCAGTGGTATGGTTTTCCGCGCGGAGAGTTGATGGGAAAACACATCTCTTTTTCTCGCAGTGAGTCCAAGTTTGCGGCATTAAAGCCCTATGTCGACCGGGCATTGGCGGGCGAGTCTGTGGTGTTTGAAATTGAGGAAATCGATGCCAACGCCGGCCAAGATATGTGGTGAAAAGCTATGTCCCCAACCAATCGGCATCGGGCAAGATTGCGGGGCTTTTCGTCCTAAACTGGGACATCACGGAGCGCAGACAAAACGCCGAAGAGCTCGAAAGGGCATATCAAACGTTGGAACTTCGGGTGCAAGAGCGTACTGCCCAGCTTCAAGAATTGAATGATCAACTGATCGATGAAGTAGAAGAGCGGCGGATCGTGCAAGAAAGGTTGCTGGAAACCAAGCAAGAAGCTGAGCGCGCGAATCTCTCGAAAACTAAGTTTCTCGCCACCATCAGCCATGACTTGTTGCAACCGCTCAATGCGGCGCAATTGTATTTAGGGTCACTGCAAAGCCACCGCATGTCGCCTTCGGCGCGAAAGCTTGTCAGCTCCCTTACTCACTCGTTAGAGGATGTGGAGTCTCTCATCACGACCTTGGTTGAGATCTCTAAACTCGATGCAGGTGTCGTGCGGGCAGACAAGCAGTCTTTCCCGGTTCGAGAGTTGCTCGATAACATCGCTGACGATTTCACCCATGCCGCTGACGGAAGCCGAGTGGATGTGCGCTATGTACAAAGCTCTGCCTATGTGTACACAGATTCTCAATTGCTGGCGCGTATTATCCGAAACCTGATGACCAACGCGATTCGCTATACCAGTGAAGGCAAGATTTTACTGGGTTGTCGACGCTGTCGTGACGGCGTGCGTATTGAGGTGCTCGACACGGGCGTTGGCATTCCAGAAGACAAGAAGAAGGAAATTTTCCACGAGTTCAAACGCCTAACTAACGAGCACGACCATCACCATACTCAGCTCGGTTTGGGGCTGGCGATTGTCGATAAGATTGCGACCGTGCTCGGTCATTCTGTGTCTGTTGACTCAGAGCCTGGCAAAGGCTCTCGATTCTCTGTGTTGGTGCCGTATGGTAATCGGGAAACGCCAGTGGCACCCACCGTGGAAGCATTGGTGTCTGATGGTGGTGTCGTGCTTCAAGGTGCTCGCGTGTGGGTGGTGGACAATGACCAAAACATCTGCGACGCCATGGAAGGTTTACTTACGCGCTGGGGCTGTGAAGTGACGACAGCAGGTTCGCTTCAAGCCCTGCAAATTGGTCGCGACACGGTGAAAGACCCGGTTGAGCTCCTTATCGTCGACTATCACTTGGACACAGATCTGACTGGCCTGAACTTGGCGCAGATGCTTAATGCCCAGCGAATGCAGCCCGTGCCGACAGTGATAGTTACGGCTAATCGCAGTGAGGAGCTGCAGTATCAGGCGAGGGAGTTGGGCTACATGGTGTTGCATAAACCCGTCTCGCCCATGCGCCTTAAAATGACGCTTATCCATATGCTGAGCGGCGACAACCACTCCAGTGAATTCCCTAAAGCCGCCTCGGGCATGTCTCACAATCGATAAGGGCCTACGTGGCGTATCACTCTCCCGACGTCTAAGCTTAACCACATAATTACTAAAACTATCCAGCTTAAATCATTGATTTTACGGACTAGGATTGAGCAATGACAAAGAATGAACTGCGCTCGCTTTACAGTCAGCAAATGCTGGTGGAAGCGGTTGTCGAGCCGTCGCTGTCGAGTGATGGATGGATTGTAGAGTTTCGTCATGCCAGAGGCGGTTTAGTGCCGCTAACGGACGGAAACGGCATTGAGCAGTGTTTCGGTGATGTCGATATGGCGACCGAAAACGCGCTCGAAATCGGGTTTCATCAGGTGCGAATCGTCGACGCCTGATTATCGCTCCACCGCAATACTCTTTTCCTTCGCCGCGCTTTATCGGCCCTGCTGATAGCGCGATCCGGCTTTTCAGTCCAAATCTTCACGACTTACACCCACCTTGTTCTCTTATCGCTTTTTGTTCTAACCGAGAGTTATAAAACATGCGTTTCTATTATTTTTAGTTATTACGCGGAATGGCTAATCTATGCTCACGTAATAATAAAGGAATGTCGTGACATGTTACTCAAGGAACTTTCTGCGTTGGCAAGTCCGCTCAATGACCAACAGATTGGTCAGTTGCAGCAAGCCGTGGCTGAGTTGTCGCCGCAACAGCTGGCGTGGATCAGCGGTTATTTTTGGGGCTTGAGCCAAACGCCAGCTGCCGCAGGCAGCAACCCTCAACCTCTGGCACAAGCCGTCGCTACCGCAGCAAACCCTGCGGGTAAGCTCACCATCATTTATGCCTCTCAGACCGGTAACGCGAAAGGCGTTGCAGAAGCACTGGAAGGGAAAGCGAAAGCTGATGGCATCGAGGTGTCGCTGTTTTCTGCGGACGACTACAAACCGCGTGATCTGGCAAAAGAAACGCACCTGATCATCGTGGCATCGACCAACGGTGAAGGCGAGCCGCCAGATAACGCGATTTCTCTCCATGAATTTCTGCAGTCGAAGAAAGCTCCGAAGCTCGATAAGCTGCAATACGCGGTATTGGGTTTGGGGGATTCCAGTTACGAGTTCTTCTGTCAGACAGGTAAAGACTTTGACACCTTCCTATCTAAACTCGGTGCGAAAGCCATTGCGCCGCGTGTTGATTGCGATGTGGATTACGACGCAGAAGCGGAAACGTGGAGCGCAGACGTACTGGGTAAAGTGAAGGAAACCCTCGGTGGCGGTGCTGACGAAGTGGTTGTTCCTTTGCATGCAGCGACGTCGGCAGGCGCGGCATCTGCTTACAACAAGCAAAATCCTTATGCAGCTGAACTGGTAGCAAACCAGAAAATCACGGGCCGTGATTCCGGCAAAGACGTTCGCCATATTGAAATCGATTTGGGTGAATCGGGTCTGACTTACCAGCCGGGTGATGCCTTGGGTGTGTACTACACCAACAGCCCTGAGCTTGCCGATGAGATTCTGGCGAAAGTGGGTTTGAAAGGCGATGAAACCGTTGAGGTTGCGGGTGAGTCGCTATCACTTCGTCAGGCGTTGATTGAGAAGTTTGAAATCACGGCATCGAATCCACAGCAAGTTGCTGCGATTGCAGAGCTGTCAGGTAGCAAAAAGCTGCAAAAGCTGGCGGAAGACAAAGACAAGCTGCGCCAGTATGCGAACAACACCCAAGTGGTGGATGTCCTTGGCGAGAAGAAAACCACACTGACGGCTGAGCAATTAGCGGGTCTTCTTCGTAAACTGACGCCACGTTTGTACTCGATTGCATCAAGCCAAGAAGAAGTCGGTGAAGAAGTGCATCTGACTGTTGGTCTGGTGGAGTTCCAAAACGGTGATAACACCCGCTTTGGTGGTGCTTCAGGCTTCCTGTCACAGCGCGCTGACGACGCTGAGTCTGTGAAAGTGTTCATTGAGCACAACAACAACTTTAAGTTGCCAACAGACGACAATGCGCCTGTCATCATGGTCGGCCCAGGTACGGGTATCGCGCCATTCCGAGCCTTTATGCAAGAGCGAGATGCACGCGGTGCAGAAGGCAAAAACTGGCTGTTCTTTGGTGACCGCACCTTTACCCAAGATTTCTTGTATCAGGTAGAGTGGCAGAAATTCCTGAAAGACGGTTTATTGAGCAAAATCGACCTCGCCTTTAGCCGTGATCAAGCCGAGAAAGTCTATGTTCAGCATAAGATTGTCGAGCAAGGCAAGGAAGTATGGCAGTGGCTGCAAGATGGGGCATACCTCTACATCTGTGGTGACGCGACCTACATGGCGAAAGACGTACATGAAGCATTGATTACTGTTGCCGAGGAGCACGGCGGCAAGAGCCGAGAAGACGCAGAAAACTATTTGAACGAACTGCGTAAGGCGAAGCGCTATCAAAAGGATGTGTATTAATGAGTGACAAGCAAGTCGTGTTGGGCGAAGAGTTGGGCCCATTGGCGGACAACGAACGCCTGAAAAGAGAGAGCAATTTTCTTCGCGGCACCATCGAGCAGGATCTGTCTGATCCGGTAACAGGTGGCTTTACCGCAGATAACTTCCAGCTGATCCGATTCCACGGCATGTATCAGCAGGACGACCGAGACATTCGTGCCGAGCGTCAAAAGCAGAAGCTAGAGCCGCTGCATAACGTGATGCTGCGTGCCCGTATGCCAGGTGGCATCATCACGCCAAAACAATGGCTGGCGATTGATGAATTCGCGACCGAGCACACCATGTACGGCAGTATCCGTCTGACGACGCGCCAGACGTTTCAATTCCACGGTGTGTTGAAGCCAAACATCAAGCTGATGCACCAAACGCTGAATAAAATCGGCATCGATTCGATTGCAACAGCTGGTGATGTAAACCGTAACGTGCTGTGTACCACGAACCCAGTGGAATCTGAGCTTCACCAAGAAGCCTATGAGTGGGCAACGAAAATCAGTGAGCACCTGCTGCCGAAAACTCGTGCGTATGCAGAAATCTGGCTGGACGGTGAAAAGGTAGAAGGCCATCAGGATGAAGAGCCAATTCTGGGCTCTAACTACCTGCCACGTAAATTTAAAACCACTGTCGTGATCCCACCGCAAAATGATGTGGATGTGCACGCCAACGATCTGAACTTCGTGGCGATCGCCGACAACGGCAAGCTGGTGGGCTTTAACGTCTTGGTTGGTGGTGGTCTGGCGATGACACACGGCGACACCAACACCTATCCGCGTAAAGCGGATGACTTGGGATTTATCCCACTGGATAAAACCTTGGATGTCGCGGCAGCGGTGGTGACCACACAGCGTGACTGGGGTAACCGTTCTAACCGTAAGAACGCGAAGACCAAATACACGCTGGATCGCGTCGGCACTGACGTGTTCAAGGCTGAAGTGGAAAAGCGCGCGGGTGTGAAGTTTGAAGCAAGCCGTCCGTATGAATTCACTGACCGTGGTGACCGTATTGGTTGGGTAGAAGGCATTGATGGTAAACATCACTTGGCGCTGTTTATTGAAAACGGCCGACTGCTGGATTACCCGGGCAAGCCGCTAAAAACCGGTGTGGCTGAGATTGCGAAAATCCACAAAGGCGATTTCCGCATGACCGCGAACCAGAACTTGATTGTGGCGGGTGTTTCTAAGTCCAACAAAGCCAAGATTGAAAAGATTGCTCGTGCTCATGGCCTGATTGATGATGGCATCAGTGAGCAGCGTAAAAACTCAATGGCCTGTGTGGCGTTCCCAACCTGTCCATTGGCGATGGCGGAAGCAGAACGTTTCCTCCCAGGCTTTGTGACTGAGCTGGAAGGCGTGATGGATAAGCACGGCATAGGCGATGACCACATCATCTTCCGTGTGACGGGTTGTCCGAATGGCTGTGGTCGCGCCATGTTGGCGGAGATTGGCTTGGTGGGTAAAGCACCGGGTCGGTACAACCTCCACTTGGGTGGTAACCGTGAAGGCACCCGTGTACCAAAAATGTATAAAGAGAACATCACCGATGCGCAGATCCTTGAAGAGATCGACGCACTGGTCGGTCGCTGGGCAACTGAGCGAAACGACGGCGAAGGCTTCGGTGATTTTGTTATCCGTGCGGGTATTATCGCAGAAGTGAAAGTCTCTAAGAGGGATTTCTATGCCTAAATTTCAACTGTCCGATCTGCTTGGCCGCACCAAGGCTGAGCAAATATTAGAACTGGCGCCAATCAATGCTGAGCTAGAGAGCATGTCAGCGCAGGAGCGGGTTCGCTGGGCGTTGGAAAACCTGCAGGGCGAGTTCGCCCTGTCATCAAGCTTTGGCATTCAAGCAGCTGTGATGCTGCATCTTGTTACCCAAGAAAAACCGGACACGCCTGTTATTTTGACCGATACAGGTTACTTGTTCCCAGAAACCTATCAGTTTATTGATGAGTTAACTGACAAGCTGTCGCTGGACTTACGCGTTTATCGCGCAGAGCAAAGCTCGGCTTGGCAGGAAGCCCAATACGGTAAGTTGTGGGAACAAGGCGTGGAAGGTATCGAGCGATACAACCGCCTCAACAAAGTTGAGCCGATGCGCCGTGCATTAGATGAATTGAATGTGGGCACTTGGTTCTCGGGACTTCGCCGCGACCAATCCAGTTCGCGCCAAACGTTACCTATTTTGGGTATTCAAAATGGCGTATTTAAGTTCTTGCCAGTGATCGACTGGACGAACAAAGATGTTCACTATTACCTAAAAGATCACGATCTGCCGTATCACCCATTGTGGGATCAAGGTTATGTGTCTGTCGGTGATGTGCACACGACGCGCAAGCTCGAAGCGGGGATGAGCGAAGAAGAAACCCGTTTCTTTGGCCTAAAACGCGAATGTGGTCTTCATGAAGATGACGTGAGCGGAGATGGCGAAGGGATCTAAACGTCTCGCAACGAACAGAAAGTGACGCTTTATAGCGTCACTTTTTTTATGCCTTCTGAAAGCCAAGGTGTTTAGCTATCAGTAATTGCGAAACGTTCTGTCGACATCGTCAAAGCACTGCTGACGATCTTTGTTGTTGCGGATTTTATAGCATTCGTCTTCAGCCATGTTTCTGCCCGCTTCTGGGGTACACGCTGAGAGGAGAAAAACGGCGGCGAGAGTCAGGATGATGTGTTTCATGAGTTGCTGTGTCGCTGGGTGAACATGGTCATAGTCTAGGTGGTGAAGGTGGCACCTCTCAAGTGACAGTCTTGAGACCCGCGCACTAGTCTGGGTGATTGGCGATTTGCTGGGCAATTTGCTCGCTGAGTTTGTTTATTCCGCGTTGATTGAGTTTCTCTTGTTGTCCTTTGATTTCAACAATACGTTCAGGCAATGCCTTACCAGAGGGAACATGGACCGCATGGGCCATCAAGTAGGCAAACAGGAAGCTGGGTTTATGTAATCGGGTTACCACCACCCAATCGGCTTGTTTGCTTTTGCCAAGCTCAGTGACGGCGTTAGCGTGCTGATATAAATAGCCAAAGCCTTGGTTTGCGGCGAGATACTCCTCATCACGGAGTGAGATGAGATGAAGGTGTGGACGCTTGCTCAATGCCTCTCTGAGTAACGGCGCGAGTGTGGCTGTGCGGGCGACTTCCGCCTGATTGTTCTCTGCGTAGGTCAGATCGTTAAGCTCAAAATCGAGCACGACAACTCCTTGCGAGGAGGCGGCAAAGGCAGATGAAACAAACAGCAGGAAGAGAAACGCGATGCCGTATTTTACGCTTGAAAGAGACATGGCTGAATGCCAAAAGAGCACGGCACTCGAAAGTGCCGTGGTAGGGATTTAGTCGTCATCATCGTCTTTGCGTGGTTTGGATGAAGCGGCAACCACAGGCACGCCATATTCCTCCAAGATCATCGCAATTTGAGGGGCGTTGGCGTCCATGGCCATTTCAACCGTTTCTTTCCAAGGTCGCTCACCGTATCTCACGCCCATGGAGATAGCGAAATCAAACACATTGCTGCCTTCAGACGTCATCGGGATGACGGCCAAATCTGGTTGAGGTTTGGCGAAGTAGCCCGCAATAGGACCCCAGATCACCAGCACATCGTACTCACCCTCAGCTACGCGCTTCACCATTTTTCCGGGGTAATCTTCGGGATCGCCGTTCATGATGCGGAAAAATTCGGTGTTGTCTTTAAACCCGTTGTCTCGAAGCCATGAAACAGCAGGTGATGGCTAAAGGCCGCGACTTTGAGCTTTTTCTTTACATCATCAGGCAAGTTGGCGAGGTCTTGCTGCGTTTTCACGTTCGCTAACTCGCCGTCATTGCGGATCAGCAAAGAATACGCCGAGCGATAGTAAGGCTTGGTGGTGGCGGCAATATCAAATTGTGCTGGTACACCAATTACCAAATCACAGGCAAAACGACCGTTGTCGTCAGACCAATTTTTTAGGGTGTTGCGAATAAAGCCCATGCGCTGTGGAAACCAAACGTATTCCACGTCTAACCCAAAATAGTCACCAAGCTGTTCGGCAATCTTGTTCTCAAACCCCTGTTGGTCACGATTGGAGTAAGGCAGGTTGTTGGGGTCAGCACAGACGCGAAGCTTGTCTGGGAGCGGCGACGGGAAAGCAGGCTCCGCTGCTCCGGCCGACACCACAAACAGCATCGAAATCGCGATAAGGAGGCGATGGAATAATTGTGTCATTGTCGCCTCCTACTTCGCTTGTGTGATTTGCTGACCAACGAAACACTGTTCTTCGGCTTCACCTTTAATGGTGAGATAACCTTTTCGCGCGCTTCTACTGTCTTTGGAAGAGCGGAAGTAGCCGCCTCGCTCACCACGCATGTTACGAAGACGCACAAACGCGTCGGCATAGGTGTATTCATCAAACGTCATTTGGTTGGCGATTTTGTCGATGACACAGCTGCATCCATACATGTTGACGTAGTTTGGCCCACCTTTAAGGGCCATACACTCTTGAACGAATTTCACTCTTTCAACGGTAGGGAAATCGTTGGCACTGGCAGGTGCGCTAAACACACCCATCAGCAAAATGAAAAGCGAACTTACTTTGACGACTTTGACCATAAGTTGCCTCCTGCAAGGTTATAGCAGACCTTCTTTTTCTAGATGTTTTCTGAATTTTTTCAGCAAGCCCTTCGCGGGCAGCAAGGATTTGTCTTTCTTAATTTCTTCGAAGTAAGCATCAATGATGCCGTTGATGTTGTCGGGATTGCCGACAAGGATGATGCCGCCCATTCGAGCTCCCCAATGTGGCGTGCACTTGTAGACATACACACCTTCATTGTCGAAGACAAAGCTGACATCGACACCCATTTCAGTGAGGATTTTATCCGTGCCTTCCGGCACCATGACGTCAATGGTCTCGATAAGGTGGGCGGGCATGTTGGTCCAACTCACCCGATCTCCGGGCTCAATTACCACAAATAGCGGGTCGAATTTCACCCCAACAGCACGAATTTCATATTCTTCTTCAGCAACGCTTTGTCCGACCAATCCCCAGAATAAACAGAACGATAGAATGATACGTTTATACATATGAATTCCTTTTTCATAACCAATTTGAGTGTAGAAGGCGGGGCGCAAATTCAACCTGATGCATTGCTTCAGGTTTGAGAAAAAGGGGGAGTTAATCTCCCCCTTGTTGTTTTTTATACTTAATTTGGCAGTGCGAAGACGGTGAGCACACCACCTAGCTGGGTGTAGTCAGACAGCTTACGATAAGCACCTACCGCACCCAGACCGTCAGTGTCACCTTCGAGGCCCGCAGCCATACCGATACCAGCCCAACCACCAATGCCGGACAGCACTGCGATGTACTGTTTGCCGTTGTGCATATAGGTGTTCACGTTGCCGATAATGCCGGATGGGGTTTTGAAGCGGTAAAGCTCTTTACCTGTCTTCTCATCCACGGCTTTCAGGTAGCCTTCTAGCGTGCCGTAGAAGACAACACCACCGCCCGTTGCGAGCGCGCCACTCCATACAGAGAATGGCTCTGGCACTGACCATACGATTTCGCCTTTCTCTGCATCCCATGCGATGAAGTTACCCAAACCGCCGTGGCTGTCAGGTGCTGGGAACATAGAAAGTGTCGCCCCTACATACGGTTGACCTGCCGTGTAGGAAACTTCGAATGGTTCATAGTTCATGCACACATGGTTAGTGGGTACATAGAACAGACCTGTTCGAGGGCTGTAGGTCGCAGGTTGTTGGTCTTTCGAACCCAATGCAGCAGGACAGATGCCTTGGGTGTCGACGTCTTCCCCGTTGTATTGGGTGGAGTACTTGTCAACAACCTGAGGGCGACCGGTTTCCATATCAACATGAGTTGCCCAGTTCACTGCAGGGTCAAACTTCTCTGCCACTAAGAGTTCGCCAGTGACGCGGTCGAGGGTGTAGCCGAAACCGTTACGGTCGAAGTGCACCAGCAGCTTGCGGTCTTTACCGTTGAACTTCTTATCAACCAGAATCATCTCGTTGACGCCGTCGTAATCCCACTCATCGTGTGGCGTCATTTGGTAGACCCATTTCGCCATGCCCGTATCGGCATCACGTGCATGATGGTCATGGAGTAACGGTTGTCACCTGGGCGTTGAGAAGGGTTCCACGTACTTGGGTTACCCGTTCCGTAGTAAACGAGGTTGAGCTCAGGATCATATGAGAACCAGCCCCAGGTCGTACCGCCACCAATCTTCCACTGGTCGCCTTCCCAGGTTTCTAGGCTGGAGTTTTTGCCAATTGGCTTGAGCATGGCGGTGGTTTTCTCTGGGTCAACCAGCATTTCCGCATCAGGACCTGTGCTGTAAGCACGCCATGCAACGCTGCCGTCTTTGATGTTGTATGCGGTCACATAGCCGCGCACACCAAACTCACCACCACTGATACCTGTGATGATTTTGTCTTTCACAACCAAAGGTGCGTTGGTGTTGGTGGCACCGACTTTCGGATCGCCATTGACCACTTTCCAAACCACTTCACCGGTTTTCTGATCCAGCGCGACCAAGGTGGTGTCTGCCTGTTGCAAGAAGATTTTGCCATCGGCATAGGCCAAACCACGGTTTACGGTGTCACAACACATCACCGCGATAACAGAAGAATCCTGCTTTGGTTCGTACTCCCAATTCAGTGCCTTGGTATTCAAATCGATTGAAAACACTTTGTTTGGGAAAGGGGTGTGGATGAACATGGTGTCACCCAGTACCAAAGGGCCGCCCTCATGTCCGCGAAGGACACCGGTTGAAAACGTCCAAGCAACCTGAAGATCTTTGGCATTTTTCGCGTTGATCTGATCCAGAGGGCTGTAACGGGTACCGTCATAGTTACCCCCCCACATGACCCATTGGTTGGGATCTTTTTGAAGCTCGAGCAGTTCATCGTTTGCCTGAGCGACTGTCGGAGACAGCATGGCAAGTGAAACCGTTGCGACGGCAAATACTCCGCTTCGCAACCTATCTACAACTAACATCTTTACTTCCTCCATGACGGCATGCACAAGATCAGTAGCGATTTGTACATGATGCCGTGTCGTTGCAATTTAGTGGCGCAATCCGCGAGTTGTGAAGGGTCGCTCTTATCACCAGTGCTTGATGTTGCCTTGAAGCGTGAGTGGCGTGTCTGGCGAACTACAACAAAGCGGTTTAGCGTTTTAGCATTGAACCCGAATGCCAACTTACATCCAGCATTTCTGGCTCAGCAGCAACGCGCCGCCAAACCTTGTTAACAAAATGTTGGTGTTTTGAGTTTATGGCAGCTTTTCGGCTTGTGTGAGCGGGAAAAAGACACAACACTTTTGTTCCGGGGCAACAATGTCTTGCTCCTAAAAAATGTGGCTTAGTGCTTTGATTAATAGCTATTTTTTGTTGTGGTCGTCGAGTGATTTTCATGACTGAAAGTCACGGATTGGCCAGACCAAGTTGCAATTAAATCAGTTGGATATAACGGTCGGCCAATCCTGCGTTTTTATTGAGACGGATGACGGGTTGAATCAAATGTCCCATTCGCTGGAAAATTCGCGCCCAGTCGAATCTTTCACGTCAGCTTTGAGTTTTCCCTGTTTGTCTTTATCGACATGGAAGGTAAACGTTGGGTTTTCACTGATGGAGATCCCACCGTTAAAACTCATCACAGGCTCCCCCTCGAGCGTAATGTTTACATCACTCACATAATCTGACGGGATCCAGTGGCGAGTCAGTTGATCAATTTGCAGCCCGCTGTAGTTAGGGTGGCTGATGAGAAGCTGCAACTGTCGGGTATCATCACTGCCTAAATCCTTGAGTTTCATGCGTCCCATACGCTGGCGTGCCAAAACATCATCGGCACCAGCAGGTGCTGAGCAACCGCCGGAGGCTTTGACAAAATTACTGGTGATATGCAGTTTGCCGTCGGCGGTTTGTGCGATAGCACGCACAGGGCTATATGCGTTGATCCTGACTCGGGTTGAGATATTTGCGATCCCGCTGTTGGGAGTCAGATCGAAGGTGCCCACAATGGGTGACGGGTTGTTATCGACGATCAGATAGATTTTCTCAACGGGATTGGGATCGTCCTGCTTAACGTTTACTTTGATGTCCAACGGGACAATTGCAGCATCAATCGCGCGTTTTGGTGAGATGAGGGTAACGACGTCATCTTCAATCAGATCGCCTTGGTTGGGAAACAGGCTGTCTCTGATCAAGGGCCAATTGGCACTTTCCAAGTCGTCTTGAGCGTGTGTGGTGACTGGCAGAACAAACAGCAGTGCTGACAGCATGGCGATGGCGGACTTCATGGTCTTTCTCCTTACGTTACTCCCACTCCAGCTCTTTGTAAGCCTGAATGACATTGCGCGGATGGAACAACTCAAACAACTTCCATTCTGACGACTGGGAGGTGAGTACGGTCTCGCTGGCGGTGTTGATATCGATGTTTTTCTGAATAGCGGCACGTACTTCCTGTGCCAATGAAGAGAGATAGCGCGTTTGTTGTTTGAAGGCGTCAGGCCCCGTTTGCACGGCACCATGCCCCGGAATCACTTGTTTGTAGGGAAGGGCTTCCAATTGTTCGGTGACTTTCAGCCATCCCAACAGGCTACCGTCGAGTGTCGGCGTGTGTTCGACAAACAAGAGATCGCCAGCGATCAAAGTACCGGTTTGCTCATCAAATACCGTGAGATCGTGGCGGGTATGTGCGCGTTCGTGCGCCGTTAAAATCAGTGGGCGATTGCCAAGATCAATAACCGTTTCGGTTTCGACCAACATGGTTGGGGCGACAGGTTTTGTGCCTTTAAACCAAGGGCTGTTGAGCCTTTCCATGTAGTAGCTGACCTTGGCTGCGAAATCGCCGGGATAGCGGGTATGCGCGACAAACTGAGGCTTTTCCTGCACAAAAGCCTGATTGCCAAAATGGTGGTCGGGATGCACATGGGTGGTAACGACATACTTAATGGGTTTATCGGTTTCTTTACGGATCGCTTTTAGCAGGGCTTCTCCGGTGCGCTGACTGCCGCCGGTATCGATGACAGCAACTGCCTCGTCTCCAACAATAAAGGTCATATTGGCAACGGGGTCGGTTTGAGTGGTGAACAGGTCGGCGATTTTGCTTGGTGGCAATACACTCCCGAAGCTACTTCATCTAAGGTCAAATCATGAGATTGACCAACAGCTTGGGGAGTCAAAGAGAGAAACCCCAACAGCACGATCAGTATCTGCCTAATAAAGCCGTTCATGGGCGCACCGGGGTGTGGGTTTCAAGCTCGTATCCCGCGTCTTGCCACCCTCTGACGCCAGCGCGGTACCAATAGACATCTTCTGCACCTAACTCAATGGCGCGCTTGCCCGCATTCCAAGAGTGCCAGCAACTGGGTTCACAGAAAATCACCACAGGCCTATCTGCAGGCAAGCTGTTTTTGAGCAAGGCAATCAGTGAATCCGGCACGATCCCATGACCCACGTTGGCAAGCCAAAGGGACGCAGGAATAGTGTCGCGCTTAGGTTCAATCCATAAGGTATCTTTGGTGAGCGTATCGGGGCGATTGGGTGCGGGGTAAACATCAATCAGCAATGGATTGCGCTGCGCAATGAACGATTTCAGCACTTCAGGCGTATTGATCACCTGCGCTCCCTTTAACGTTTCCGGAACAGGAGCACGGTACTGCGAATTTCGATAGTCGGCCGGTTCTGGAACTGTCTCTGCATTGATGCTAATGACGCAAAAATAAAGAAAAATCCCACACTTAACACGTAAAGCCTTAATTAGATTGTGGACTTTCATACTACTTTCTTCCGATAAATCTCCTACCTTGGTAGGAGAAGGGCGGAGAGTTACCCATTATGGATTAACATTAGGATAACAATCAGACCGTCAAGGGGCGGGTTTTATTGTTGCAGCCATCAATAAACTTCTTTTCAGTGGAGCAAAGATGAACCGTTGGAGTGGTGTTGAAGAATTTGTTGAAGTTGTCAACAGTGGCAGTTTTACCGCCGCCGCAAGGAAGCTCGGCGTGTCGACTTCTCATGTCAGTCGTCGAATAGATGCATTGGAAAGCCGATTAAGCACGAGACTTCTCTACCGTACAACGCGACAAATAACGCTGACTGAGGTCGGCAAGATGTATTTCGATCACTGTAATAATCTGATCGAAAAGTTTGCTGAAGTGGAAGCACTGGTTACCCAGATGCAGACGGAGCCCGTGGGGACGTTAAAAATCACCGCGCCGTCAATTTTTGGGGAGAAGTACATTGCGCCTTTAGCCAATGACTTTATCAAGGTGCATCCCAAACTCAGTGTGGAGTTTCACTTTACCAATGATGTCGTAGACATAGTGCATGACGGCTATGACTTAGCAATCAGAACCGGTGAATTGAAAGACAGCACGCTTATGGCGAAAAAACTCGCCCCACGCAAGCTGTATACCTGCGCGTCTCCGTCTTATCTCAGAGAGCATGGCGTTCCCCAATCACTGGAAGATCTGCAGTCCCACAACTGTTTGGTCGGATTGGTCGACACGTGGGCGTTCTCGGAAAACGGGACCTGCGTGCAGTTCAAACCCAAAGGCCGTTGGCACGGTAACAGTGGAAGCGCAGTGTTAGATGCGACGCTGCGGGGGTTAGGTTTGGCACAATTACCTGATTATTATGTGAATCAGAAGATTGAGTCAGGCGAGCTGGTGGAAGTGCTGACAGAGTTTCATGCGCCGGACTCAGCGGTGTGGGCGGTATACCCATTTAACCGTAACTTGTCCGCCAAAGTCAGGTTGTTCGTGGACTTTCTCTCTGACTCTTTCTCGCACCATTTGCCGTGGTTAGAGGAAGAACATCACGATGACGCTCATCATGGTGAGACGCCCAATCAAGAAGCGAGCTGACGTTTAGCCTCGCTCAGCGACCAGGCATAAAAAAAGCCAGCACAGAAGCTGGCTTTTTTTGTGTTGGGCTTACAGAATGTCCAGTAGCTCAACTTCGAATACCAGTGCAGCGAATGGTGGGATTGCTGCACCCGCACCGCGCTCACCGTATGCCAGGTCTTGTGGGATGTACAGTTTCCACTTAGAACCTACAGGCATCATTTGCAGTGCTTCAACCCAGCCTTTGATTACGCCAGTTACTGGGAACTCAGCTGGTTGACCGCGCTCTACAGAGCTGTCGAACTTAGTGCCGTCAGTCAGAGTACCGTGGTAGTGAACACGTACTTGCTTGTCAGAAGTTGGGATTTCGCCGTTACCTTCAACCAGAACTTCGTACTGAAGACCTGACTCAGTCACGTTTACTTCTGCACGCTTCGCGTTTTCAGCCAGGAATGCTTCGCCTTCTGCTGCTGCTTCTTTTGCCGCTGCTTGACGAACTTCTTCTGCTTTCATGTGCAGTTCACGCAGAGCGTTGTTGATTTCGTCAACTTCGATTTCAGGCATGTTACCCGCCAGAGCGGTCGCGATACCTTTCGCAATTGCATCAACGTTCAGACCTTCCAGGCCGCTGCCAGCCAGTTGCTGACCCATTTGCAGGCCGATGCCGTAGCTTGCTTTTTGCTCTACGGTCTCCAGTTTTACATCAGACATGTCGTCTCTCTTTATTTGCGGGTTTAAAGTAGCGAAGGATAACAGGTGCAGGTAGTCAGGGACAAATCGGGTTACAGATTGGTTATTGAATATGCGCCCGAAATACAGGAAAGTACAAATGTCAGTCAGTAGATTGTGGTTGCTGACAATTTGCTGATAAAAGCCTTTTAGTATGCAAAATTTTTGCGACTGGAAGAATCCTGATGAGGAAATTGGGAGAGGTTATGACCTTGAAAGGAAAACGCGTTAAGAAAAGTGCATCCGCCACGCCGCCTATGGGTGAGGCAATCAAAGCCGCGTTCGAGAAAGTAATTGCCCAAATAAAGCCGTTGTTCGAAAAAGTGAAACCCCATTGGGAGGCATTACCTAAGCCTCATCGTATCGGTGTTTCCGTGATTGCTGCGTTGCTGGTGGTTTTGCTGATCTGGCCGTCGAGTGACGAGACGGCAGAGCCGGTGGTGACAAGTGGTGAGCGTGTGTCAGTGCCGTTGGATTTAACTGGCAATACGCAATCAGCCCAACAAAGTGATGATGCTGGGTTCGATAACAATGCTGCACCGGTTGTGACTAACCAGACGGTCGACACGGATTGGGTGAACTATGAAGTGCAGCGCGGAGATACGCTGTCTAATATCTTCCGCGACCAATCGCTGCCACTGCCTGATCTCTATGCCATTTCGGCGATTGAAGGCACAGACAAGCCACTCAGCCGTATTCAGCCGGGCCAATTACTGCGCTTTAAGCGCAATCCGCAAGGCGAGTTGGACATGCTGCAAATCGAGGCGAGCAAAGACAAATCGGTGATCTTCTTCCGCTTGTCTGACGGCAGTTTCGCCCGCCGTAATTGATTTGCTGAAAATGGCGGTCTATCAGGCCGCCAGTCTTCGCATGTCAATATGCGGGATACCATCTTCCAGATACTGCTCTGAAATTTCTTCAAAGCCGTGACGACGGTAAAACTCACGCAAATGGTACTGCGCACCAATGGTGATTGGGGCGTGCGGCCACACATCGTGTGCTTGCAGCAGTGCCTGACTCACCAAATCATGTCCACAGCCGTTGCCACGTTCTGTGTTGGCAGTAACGACGCGACCAATGCTGATGTCTTCATAGGTTAGCCCTGCTGGCAGAATACGCGCGTAGGCGGTCATCTTGTCGTCTCGATAGCCGAGAAGGTGCAAGGTTTCCGGATGGGTGTCATGACCATCCAGCTCTGGGTAGGGGCAATTTTGCTCTACGACGAACACGTCAGTACGTAACCTTAAAAGGTCATAGAGCTGTCGGGTCGACAGCTGACCGAAGGTCAGGGTTATCCATTGCATTTTTATTATTCCGATTAATTTTTAATCTTGGGCTACCTTGGGTGTAGCTCATAGTGCTGCTTGTCGTCCGTCAACATATAAAAAAACCGCGACCTAAGCCGCGGTTTTTTTGTCTGCAAAGCGAGATTTTTCAATAATTAAACATTTCGTTAATTATTTTTTCAAATCAACGCTGTAAAGCGCAAAACCAATGTCGTCAGTGCCGACTTTCTTCATTGGGTATTGGCCTTTTTCCGCGATGAACTTGGCTGCTTTCTCGCTTGGCGAGGTTTCAAACACGATGTTCAGATCCTTGTCTGACTCAATAGGTGAAAATGACCAGTTGTTGTCAGCGGTCGGTGTGACTTCGCCTTTCTCTGCGGTCACTTTACTGATGTAGTTTGCGACCACTGTGCGGTTTTCATCCGGTGATGCGAACGCGATGAAGTCGTTACCTGTGCCAGGGAACTTGCCTAAGTACGCACGGTAGTTGTTTGCCGCCACCAAGAAAGGCTGCGCCGGATCGACTGGCTTGCCGTTGAACGTCAGTTGGGTAATACGTTCTGATTCTGGGTTGATCAGATTACATTCGCCGTCGTAACGCGCAGCTTGTGTCAGGTCGATTTGGTAGTTCACACCGTCGATCACGTCGAAGTTGTAGGTGCGGAAGCCGTCCCAATTGATCAGCGATTGCTGCGCTGAAGAGTTTGGATCGATTTGGTTGAACTGACCCGCAGTACATTCCAGCCACTCTTTTACTTCTTTACCGGTCACTTTCAAGGTCACCAGCGTGTTCGGGTAAAGGTACAAATCTGCCGCGTTACGGAAGGTCAGTTCGCCCGATTCCACTTCGGTGAAGTTTGACGGGTCGTCTTTACGGCCGCCGGCTTTAAACGGTGCAGCCGCCGACAGAACTGGAATGCCTTCCAGATCCGGATCGCCTTGGATAAAGCGCTCAACGTAGTCCTTCTGCGCCATGTTCACGATCTGAACCGTTGGATCGTCCTGAACCAGTGACAGGAAGCTGTACATCACATCGTTCGCTTTACCGATTGGTTGGTTAACGAACTCGCGTGTCGCTTTGTGGTCAGCCAGCAGTGCTTTACGCATTTCTGCGTCAGCGGCTGCCATTGATTTACCGTCAAAGATAGGACGTGATTCGGTTTGAACTGGCGTTACAACCCAGTCGTCGCCTTGCTTGTCCAGTTGCAGGTCCATGATACCTACGTGGCTACCCCAGCGGCCAGGCATCACAGCGGCAACATCTTTGATGGTGCCTTTCTTGTTGTCTACGCCAGGGATGTTATCAAAGCCTTTACCCGGGAATACCGCGTGCGAGTGGCCGAAAGCGATCGCATCGATGCCATCGACGTCAGCGAGGTAGTAGACCGAGTTTTCAGCCATGGCTTTGTATTCGTCTTGTGACAGACCCGAGTGCGGGATAGCTACGATAACGTCAGCACCTTTGGCTTTCATTTCTGGTACCCACTTCTCGGCACTGGCTTGATGTCTTCGGCAATCACTTTGCCTTCAAGGTTTTTCTTATCCCACACCAGAATTTGAGGTGGAACGAAGCCGATGTAACCCACCTTCACCAGATGCGCTTTGCCATCGGTGTCTGTCATGGTGTGTTCTTTGATGATGTAAGGATTGAAGTATGGTTTGCCGGTGTTGGCGTCGTAAACGTTGGCTGAGATGTAAGGGAATTTCGCGCCTTCGAGCGTGATGTCGAGGAAGTCCAAACCATAGTTGAATTCGTGATTACCAATGTTACCCACATCGTAATCCAACTGGTTCATTGCTTTATAGACAGGGTGGATTTCACCTTTCTCAATGCCTTTTGCAGCCATGTAGTCGCCCATTGGGCTGCCTTGGATCAGGTCGCCGTTGTCGACCAGTACGCTGTTTTCGACTTCATCCTGAGCCGCTTTTACCAGCGTTGCTGTACGAACCAAGCCAATTTTCTCGCTCGGTGTGTCCTTGTAGTAGTCATAGTCCATCACATTGGTGTGAATATCGGTGGTTTCGATAATGCGCAGTTTGATGGTTTCTGCCATAGCTGGGCCTGCCATCGTCATCATGCCTGCGAGGACGGCGATAGAAAGCGGTTTAGCTGTCGGTTTCATAGATGCTCCATAAGGATCAAGGACGGAAAACATGCGTATTTTGCATACTCATAGCAGCAAAAGGTTACATTTCATCTGATAGTGTGATCTCTATCGTTACATTGATGTCCTTATATCAAAGCATGATGACTAAAAAAATATACACACATAGTATTTTGTGGCCGAAAAGAAGGCTTGTTTGTGAAAGGGTAATAACCAAAGCGTTATAAAAAATGAAATTTTAGAATTTCAGGTCATATCGCGAAATCTCTATAGTGTCTTTCAAAGGACGGAAAAGGCTTTCACTATGGATTACTTGCCAATATTCGCAAAACTGGATGGACGACCGTGTCTCGTGGTTGGAGGCGGCGAAGTTGCGTGGCGCAAAACACGTATGCTGCTCAAAGCGGGTGCCGCGGTCACTGTTGTATCGCCAGATGCCGACCACGAAGTCGTCAGTGCCGCAGAGCGTGGCGAGTTGGTATGGGTAAAAGAAGCCTTCTCCCCACAGCATTTAGACAGTGTCTTTTTGGTGATTGCCGCTACCGACAATCCGTTGGTTAACGAGCTGGTATCTAATGCCGCGAATGCCCGCAATGTGTTGGCGAACGTGGTAGATGACACACCGAAATGCAGCTTTATCGTTCCCTCTATTGTTGATCGCAGCCCGATCGTGATTGCGATTTCTTCCGCCGGCAAAGCACCGGTGCTTGCAAGATTGCTTCGCGAGAAGCTTGAAACCCTTATCCCTTCTCACATTGGTCGCATGGCAACCTTAGCCGGCGAGTTTCGTGACACGCTGAAAACCAAAGTGAAAACTCTTACTGGCCGTCGCAAGTTTTGGGAAATGGCGTTTGATGGCCGATTTGCCTCTCTTGTTGCTGCGGGCGATGAAAAAGGGGCGAAGGCTGAGCTGGAAACTCTGACATCTGGCGTGTCGCTGCAAGGCGAAGTCGCGCTGATTGGCGCAGGACCGGGTGACCCGGGTTTGTTGACCTTGCGTGCGTTGCAAGTGATGCAGCAAGCAGACGTGGTGCTTTATGACTATTTGGTCTCAGATGAAATCATGGAGCTTTGCCGTCGCGATGCAGAGCTGATTTGCGTCGGTAAGCGTGCGAGTTACCACAGTGTGTCACAGGAAGAAACCAACGCCATGTTGGTCAAACATGCACTGAAAGGCAAACGTGTTGTACGCCTGAAAGGCGGTGACCCATTCATGTTTGGTCGTGGTGGTGAAGAGCTGCAAGTGTTGCAAGAAGCTGGCGTGCCGTTTCAGGTGGTACCTGGCATCACGGCAGCCGCTGGGGCAACCGCGTATGCCGGTATTCCGTTGACGCACCGCGATTACGCACAAACGGCGATGTTCATCACGGGCCACCTGAAAAAAGAAGACGACAGCTTCCGCTGGGCCACACTGGCGCGTGGTCGTCAAACCCTAGTGATCTACATGGGACTGATGAAAAGTGCCCATATCCAGCAGCAACTGATCCAACACGGCCGCGCACCGGACACTCCTGTTGCCATTATCGAGAATGCACCCGCGCAAATCAGAAAATCTATAAAGGACAATTAAGCGAGCTCGAATCACTGGCAGAAGGCGTGGGCTCTCCTGCACTTATCGTTGTCGGTGAAGTCGTTGAACTCGCAGACCAGCTGAGCTGGTTTGGAAAGCAATCATTCCATACGGCAGGTGATGCTCATGCACCTTCTGTGGTTAATTTAGGCTAAGGAAAGTACGAAGAATGGAAGCCAAGACTCTTACCCACCTCAAACAGCTTGAGGCAGAAAGTATCCACATCATTCGTGAAGTGGCGGCGGAATTCGATAACCCGGTGATGATGTACTCCATCGGTAAAGACAGCTCCGTCATGCTTCACCTTGCGCGCAAAGCGTTTTATCCGGGCAAGATCCCTTTCCCGCTTCTGCACGTCGACACCGACTGGAAGTTCAAGGAGATGATCAAATTCCGTGATGAGACGGCGAAGAAATACGGCTTCGAGCTTTTGGTACATAAGAACCCAGAAGGTCTGGCGCAGGGCATTAACCCGTTTGATCACGGCTCGTCTAAGCACACTGACATCATGAAAACACAGGCGCTGAAACAGGCACTGAACAAATATGGCTTTGATGCTGCATTTGGTGGTGCTCGCCGTGACGAAGAGAAAAGCCGCGCGAAAGAGCGCGTATACAGCTTTCGCGATAAAAACCACGTTTGGGATCCAAAGAACCAGCGTCCTGAACTTTGGCACACCTACAACGGACAGGTGAACAAAGGCGAAAGCATTCGTGTGTTCCCTCTGTCGAACTGGACTGAGCTCGATATCTGGCAATACATCTATCTCGAAGGCATCGACATCGTGCCACTGTACCTGTCTGACGTGCGTCCAGTGGTTGAGCGTGACGGTATGCTGATCATGGTTGATGACGACCGTATGAAGCTGCAAGAAGGCGAAGAGATCCAACAAAAGAGCGTTCGCTTCCGCACCTTGGGTTGTTATCCGCTAACCGGTGCTGTGGAGTCAGAGGCCAACACCTTGACAGGGATCATCGAAGAAATGCTGGTGGCGACATCCAGTGAACGTCAGGGACGTGCGATCGACCACGATCAGTCCGCTTCGATGGAATTGAAGAAACGTCAGGGATATTTCTAAGGGATTAAGCATGAACAGTGTTATTGAACAACAAGTGGCCGAGCTGGGTATAGAGGCCTATCTGGATCAACATCAGAACAAATCCCTGCTTCGCTTTCTGACCTGTGGCTCAGTGGATGACGGCAAGAGTACCTTGATCGGTCGTCTGCTGCATGACTCGAAACAAATTTATGAAGATCAACTGGCCGCGATCCACGCAGACAGCCAGAAGGTCGGTACCACGGGTGAAAAGCCGGATCTGGCATTGTTGGTGGATGGCTTGGCCGCAGAGCGCGAGCAGGGCATCACCATTGACGTAGCCTATCGCTACTTCTCAACCAAGAAACGTAAGTTCATCATCGCGGATACACCGGGACATGAGCAGTACACCCGTAATATGGCGACCGGTGCATCGACCTGTGATCTCGCCGTGATCTTGATTGATGCGCGTAAAGGCGTACTGGACCAGACTCGTCGTCACTCGTTTATCGCCAGCTCGCTCGGTATTCGCCACTTTGTGGTGGCTGTGAACAAGATGGACTTGGTTGACTTTGACCAAGCGCGTTTTGAATCTATTCGTGATGACTACTTGGCGTTTGCCGAGAAGCTCAATGCAGACATCGACATCAAGCTTGTTCCTCTTTCCGCACTGGAAGGCGACAACGTGGTAGACCGCAGTCCAAGCACCCCTTGGTACGACGGTGATACCTTGCTGACCATGCTGGAAGACGTCAACGTTACAGCGGAAAAAGACAAAAGTGCATTCCGTTTTCCTGTGCAATACGTGAACCGTCCAAACCTCGACTTCCGTGGTTTCTCGGGCACGATTTCTGGCGGTGAAGTGCGCCCTGGTGACGAAATTAAAGTGTTGCCATCAGGCAAAACCTCCACGGTTGAACGTATTGTGACTTTTGATGGTGACTTGGATTACGCACACGCAGGTCAAGCTGTCACGCTGACACTGAAAGATGAAATCGACATCAGCCGCGGTGATTTGATTGTGCCACTGAGTGATGCGTCTGAAGCCACTAACCAGTTCGCGGCACGCATTGTTTGGATGGCAGAGCAACCGCTGGAAGTCGGTCGTCAGTACGACATCAAAGTCGCGGGTAAGAAAACTGTGGGTGCGGTGAGCAAAATTAACCACCAAGTGGACATCAACTCGCTCGACACTTTTGCGACCGAAAGCCTACCGCTTAACGGTATTGCAGAATGTGAGGTCGAATTGACGGAAGCTGTGCCGCTTGACCTTTACACCGATTGCGCTGACACAGGTGGCTTTATCCTGATTGATCGTCTGACCAATGTCACCGTGGGTGCAGGCATGATCAGTGCGCTGCGCGAAGGCGCCGCCGCTGCAACCAATGGCGTTGATATCTCTGCGTTTGAGGTTGAACTCAACGCGCTGATCCGCAAGCACTTCCCACATTGGAATGCGCGCGACATCAGTAAGTTGTTGGGTTAATACACTATGACGTGGGATCAATCTCTTGTATTGGTATTGCTGCTGGGCATTGTGGCAGGCTTGGTGTTCACCAAGATCAAACCTGCTGTCCTGTTTGCAGCCTCAGCGTTTATCGCGTTCCAATCTGGGTTGATCAGCGTGGAAGCCATGGCGGGGAACTTCACCAACAGTTCCCTGCTGACTCTGGTGCTGCTGATCCTCGCATCAGCAGCACTGGAGAAAACGCGTTTGGTAAGCTGGGTGAGTGGTCAGTTGTCGAGTGGCAAACTCGGTACTGTGGTTGCCAAGCTTGGTTTGTCGACGGCGTTTTTAAGCTCCTTTACCAACAACACGGCAGTGGTGGTGTCCTTGATTGGTGCGATTAAACGTAATCGTCGTCATGCACCGTCAAGGCTGCTTATCCCCTTGTCTTATGCTGCCATCTTGGGTGGTACGCTCACCCTGATTGGCACCTCGACCAACCTTATCATCAACAGCTTTGTCGAAAGCTCTGGTTTACCTGCCCTCGACTTCTTTGCACCGTCAACCATTGGCCTTGCCGTGCTAGCGGGTGGTTTACTGGTGTTGATCCCGTTTTGTTATTTGCTGCCTGACTACGACGATCACAGCGAAGACGATCTGCCCTATGTCCTAGAAGCGGCGATCACCCGAGGCTCTCCATTAGCGGGCAACTCGGTGACAGAAAACGGCCTGCGTGCACTAAGACGTTTGTATCTTGCTGAGATTGTGCGTGATGGTGAAGTGATTGCGCCAGTTTGCCCTGATACCGTCTTGAAGGAAGGGGACAAACTGCAGTTTTGTGGTGACGTGGAAAGTGTGGCCACACTACAAGAAATTGAAGGGTTGGCGTTATTTGGTCAACACCACATCAACGGTCAGAACTTGTTGGAAGTTGTGGTTAGCCACAGTGCATCGATTCTGGGAAAAACCCTCAAAGAAGCCAAGTTTCGTGAGAACTTTGATGCGGTGGTGGTGGCGATACGCCGAGGACATGAGAAGCTGGAAGGCGGGTTGGGTAACATTCCCCTCTTGGCTGGCGATACCTTGGTGATTGTGCCGGGTAAAGGCTTTGCCAAAGAGCAGCAGCGCATGGAACGTGAGTTTGTGCTGGTGAACGGTTTGGACTCCAGTGTGCGCTTAGATGCCAAGATGAGTACTTGGGTGCTGGCCGGTTTCGCCACCATTATTGGCGCAGCATTGATGAACTGGATGCCTTTGCTTAACGGTTTGGCTGCGTATTTGATGGTGCTCTTGCTAACAGGTGTCGTCAACCTTGGTGAGCTAAGACGACGGTTTCCCGTCGAGATCGTGGTGATTGTCGGCTGTGCCTTGAGCTTGGCGCAATTGATGATCGACTCTGGTCTGTCGGCGCAAATGGGTGATTTGTTCATCCAGTGGTTTAACGGCTGGGGCGTTTACGGTGCCTTGATTGCGACTTACCTGCTGACCTTGGTGCTGACTGAGCTTGTCACTAATAATGCCGCTGCCGCACTGGCGTTTCCTATTGGTTACAGTTTGGCACTGGGCTACGGCGTCGATCCGATGCCGTTTATCATGGCGGTATTGTTTGGTGCCAGCGCGAGTTTTATTTCACCGTACGGTTACCAAACCAATCTTCTGGTCTACAGTGTGGGTAACTACCAGCTGACCGACTACTTGCGCATAGGATTGCCCTTGTCTTTGGTGTACTCAGCGTTGGTAATTGGGTTAATCCCCGTGTTTTTTCCATTTTGATTAACAAGGAATGAGTTATGAGTGCTGCTGATATGCCGCAGAAAGATGAAAACGTGATTTGGCATAAGCATGCTGTCGATAAGGCATTTCGATCTGAGCAAAAAGGTCAGCGTCCTGCGCTGCTGTGGTTTACTGGCTTGTCTGGCTCAGGCAAATCCACGGTGGCAGGCGCGCTAGAAAACAAACTGGCGGAGCTTGGTCATCACACCTATCTGTTGGATGGAGACAATGTTCGTCATGGTTTGTGCCGCGATTTGGGCTTTTCTGACCACGATCGCCGTGAAAATATTCGCCGAGTGGGCGAGGTGGCTAAGCTGATGACAGATGCTGGTCTTATTGTGTTGTCTGCGTTTATCTCGCCGTTCCGCGAAGAGCGTCAGCTTGTGCGCGATCTGCTGCCAGAAGGCGAGTTTATTGAGGTGTTCGTCGACACGCCATTGGACGTCTGTGAATCTCGCGATCCGAAGGGGTTGTATAAAAAAGCCCGTGCAGGGGAAATCAAAGCCTTCACTGGGATCAGCTCCGCATACGAAGCGCCGAAATCGCCTGAAGTGGTGCTTAAAACCGACCAACACGCAGTTGATGCGCTGGTTGAACAGTGCCTTGAGGCATTGAAAAAGGCCGGGGTTATCGCCTAACGCCAGCCTTTCCCTTAATCCCGCGTGTTAAGCGGTGGTGTCTATGGTTGAACCGAGTTCAACGACCACTTCAAACGCGTGGGACAGCATCGCCATCAACGCATCCATGTAATCTGGGTGCGTTTTTTGTCCCACCAGTTTTGCCAATTCATTACCCGTTGGACTGAAGCGATAGTAGTAAATTCGCGTTCCTTTTCTAAATGGCGTCAGCATGAAGGTTTTGCCTTGTCCGGTAAAAGGCAGCTTCTCAACAGGATCTAACGGACCAGATTCCAATTCAGTGCGAATGATCAGACCCAGATCCATCAAGAGCACCAGATCGTTATAAGGCAGTTTGAATTTACCCAGTGCCAGTCGTTCGGACTGATCCGGTTTGAAATAGCGCTTCACGCCACTTTCTGGCTGACGAAAGCCCGTAATGAGCTTGAGGGAAGCATCGTTACCAAACGAGCAAGCGAGGGCGCATGCACGTTGAAGCGATTGGGCTTCACGTTGCGTCATGGTTTCCAGCAAGGCCAGAGACTTCAGGGAGGTGCTGCCAGGGCGGATGATCTCTGTTTTCAGGATCTGCGCCCAGAGCTTTTGCATGCCGTCACCGTAGATCTTCTGTGCCATCTCGAAGAAGCGATACAGCCAATCGGGATCCGGCGTGCCTGCGGTCTCATCGCGACAGAGATCGTTAGTCAGTTTGATGATCTGCTCAAGGTTGGCCTGTTGACGTTGCTTCAGCTCTAGCTGGCGGTATCCGGCTCGGGCTGTTAGGTTGTCATGTTCAACACTGTGCAACTTTGCATCAATATGGTGATGTGCTGCAATGGACTTGAGGCGTTGCATACTCGAAATAAGGTGCGTTTCTTGCCGTTTGGCATTCTTCACCGCTTTTCGTTCTGACGCCGCTTCTTTGATGTCGACAACAACCGGTTTGCTTGCATCCACCATACGCTATCCCTATCTATCTGATTACGAGGGTATTCCAAGACGGCCTACATTCTTTCTCGCGCAATCAACCATGTTAAAATAAAATTAAATTTGTTAACATTTGGCGAGAGATAAGACGGCGAGGGAGGACCATTACAATGAAAAAATTCAGAGTAAACTCTGTCAATGCCCTGTTGGTCGCCTTTTATATCGGTACTTTGGTCTACCTTTCTCAGTTTATCGGCTGATCATCCCAAAACATTAAAAAACCCGCTCAAGGCGGGTTTTTAATGTTAAATAGTGATGGCTATCACTTGATTGATTTGTTCACCAAATCAATAGCCTGAGTAACCTCTTGCTCGCTCAATGGGCCTTCTTTCACAAAGCGCACAACGCCATCGGCATCAATCAAAATGATTGCGGAGCTTTCGTCCTTAAGAGCCATGCATCAGCCACTGCGCCGTTGGCATCTAGAACGATAGATGACCAGCTGAATTCTTTTTTGCTGTCTTCTGCTGACGATTTGACAAAGCTACCTGTACCCCAAATCGCATCATCTTGGTTGATGATGGTAGTGGTTTGGTATTTGTCTTCTGGGAAGTTCGCGGCAGTGATGGCATCCATCAACGGCGCATTCATTTCTTTTGCGCTGCTGCGGCCAGCAATGGCTTGGATGATGCGAACTTTGCCAGCAAGTTCAGCTGTGTTCCATGGCTGGTAGCCCACTTTGTCACCGTTCAGAGTCAGTTCACCGTATTTTTCTACAGACGCAGTAGGCAGCGGCTCGCCATTTGAAATGTTGTGTGCTGAGGCAAAAGTGGAAATGAGAGCGGTTGCCAGAGCAAGGGTTTTAATACAACGCATAGGGTTGGTGTCCCGTTTATTAGTCGTGTGGTTTTGTGTGATTGCTTTGCCTCTGAAATGCTTATAACAGAAGCAGTTACGGTAATTAAATATAGCTGATCGCCAACAAAGAACCGTATCAATAACAGATCCAACCACTCAGTTTTGTAAATTTCCTTGTGTCTCCTTTGAATCATTATTAACAGAATGTGTCTTATTTTTGCCAAGTGATTATTTTTTACTACGCTTAGGACGTTGTACGAGAAATGGGGAAACCGAGTAGTGAGATTTGTTGTCAAAGGTTTGTAGTTACCCCGCGAACAATTGGCATTTTGATTGCATTACACAAATGTCAGCCATGTTTGTAATCCATGGTGTGTGATGCCGGTCTTTTATCTTTGGCATGAAAGGAGTTCTTCAATGTTGCGTATTTTTCACCAGTACCGCCCACGACAAGTCGCTCGCTATGTGAAAGGATTCTTTCGCGGCAGAGTCTACATCGACGGTATCGGTGCGTTTGAGTTTGATGGGGGCAAATTGCTTCCGCCAACAAAGCAAGACAAACGCGCATTGGCGGTAATGACTGAAGTGAATAACGAGATCAAAGCCATGACGGCAGCAGCCGCTTGAGAGAAAACCTAACGATGCTTTGATTCTCATTGCGAGAAGCGATTTGAAAGAAAACGCCCGTCTAGACGGGCGTTTGTTGTTTTAACGTTCCCAAGGTGGCAAGCAGACACCTGTACCGCCTATTCCACAGTATCCATTAGGGTTTTTCTGCAAGTACTGCTGGTGATAGGTCTCTGCAAAGTAGTAAGGCCCAGCCTGCGCGATTTCCGTGGTGATAGGCGCAGTAATCCTTTCTGCTTTCAGTGCCGCTTGGTAGGCATCTCTGCTCGCCAGAGCAATGCGCTCTTGCTCATCGTTGAAGCAATAGATGGCGGAGCGGTATTGGGTGCCAACGTCGTTTCCTTGACGCATACCTTGCGTTGGATCGTGGCTCTGCCAAAATTGCGTCAGGATATCTTCCAGACGAATTTTGCTTGGGTCGAACACCACCTGAACCACTTCAGTGTGGCCTGTTTGTGCGGTACAAACGTCCTGATAGGTAGGATTGACGGTAAAACCGCCGCTGTATCCGACGGACGTGGAGGTGACGCCGTCGAGCTTCCAAAACAGACGCTCAGCACCCCAGAAACAGCCCATGCCAAGTAAAATCTGTTCTTCACTGGCATGTGCTGATTTGCTGAGTGCACGCCCATTGACGGCATGCGTCTCAGACGGAATAATTTCTTGCACTCTGTCAGGAATGGCTTGTTCTGCATTGATAGCGATTTGTTTTGCATTGAGCATGGCGTGACTCCTTGTCGACTGTCATCTTAGACTCAGTTTTATTATGCTTTGATGCACATTTGCAACAGCACTTTGCCCCGTATTCAAGGTCATACTGTGGTGAAATTTGTTTCATTATGACTTTCAGGATGAGAATAAGACGTACGACTGATGATAATTAAACGATTAATACCTTGGGTGATTTGTGGTGTACTGGGCGTTCCCGGGGTAGCAATCGCGGATGTTGATTTCAAAATCAAGGGCCTCGATGATGCCCTGAAAGACAACGTCGAAGTGTACCTCGATGCCATTTCAGATAACGATCGTCGTGTCGATTTCCGCCTTCAGTCCCGCGTGACTGACGAAGCGACCAAAGCACTCCAAGCCCTTGGCTATTTTGACCCCGTAATAAAATTCTCCGTCGAAGACAAAAAATCAGACACTGACGCGACCGTCGTGCTCAATATTGACCCGGGAAAACCGGTGATCATTTCAGACGTTGATGTGAAGCTGATTGGCGGTGCGGCAACAGACCCGGCTTTCAAAACGTTATTGCAAACGGCGCCGATGAAAGGCGACGTGTTAAACCAAGGGCAATATGACGCCCTGAAATCCTCCATTCAAAGCCTTGCGGTGCGCCGTGGCTACTTTGATGCCGAATACACGCTGGCAAAGCTGGAAGTTGCACCGGGGCTTCATCAAGCGTTTATTCGCCTGCATTTTGACAGTGGTGCGCGCTACCATTTTGGCCCGACTATCTATCACAACAGCCAAATTAATGAAGACCGCCTCGACAGCATGATGACCTACAAGGAAGGCGACCCTTACCTTGTGAGTGATTTGGGGGCATTTAACCAATCGCTTTCCAACACAGGCTGGTTCTCATCTGTGTTGGTTGAAGCGGGGCTTGATGATTTGCGCGATGATCGTGTGCCGATTTCAGTGAGCCTAGAGCCCGCGCCACGTAACCAGTTTGAAACCGGTATTGGCTATTCGACCGACACCGGACCTCGCGTCAAAATCGGTTGGCGTAAGCCTTGGTTTAACAGCCGCGGCCACAGCCTGAATACAGATTTGTACGTGTCTAAGCCCAAACAGACGCTGGAGTCGACTTACAAAATTCCGCTTGAGGATGTGCTTCGCGAGTACTACCAAGTGCAAGTCGGCTTGGAAAATCTCGATAACAACGATACCCAAAGTTTTGAGTTCACCTCGTCCATTTCCCGTCACTGGAAATACGATACGGGTTGGCAACGCTCTTTGTACGTGCGTTGGCTGTACTCTGACTATACCCAAGGCAGTGTGTCAGATGAGTCGAACCTGATTTTGCCAGGGATTAACTTTTCGCGCGTACGAAGCCGCGGCGGTGCCATGCCGTCTTGGGGGGACAAACAATCCATTACGTTTGAAGCGGGTGATCCTGCGTTGCTGTCAGATATCTCGCTGTTCCGTGTGATTGGTCAAACGGCGTGGATTCGTAGCCTCAATAACGATAACCGTTTCTTGTTCCGAGCTAATGCAGGCGGTGTCTTCACCGACGAGTTTGAGCGTGTGCCTCCATCGCTGCGATTCTTTGCTGGTGGTGACAACAGTATTCGAGGTTACAGCTACGAGTCTATCTCGCCAAAAGATGACGAAGGCAAACTGGAAGGCGGTAGCTATCTGGCGACGGGTTCGTTGGAATATAACTATCGCGTCTCAGGTAACTGGTGGGCTGCCATCTTCACCGATGCGGGTGACGCATGGACGACCAGTGATCCAGAATGGAAAACCTCCGCCGGTGTCGGCGTGCGATGGGAATCGCCAGTGGGGCCAATCCGTTTGGATGTCGCCCATGGTTTTGAAAATACAGATGATGACTTCATGATCCACTTTAGCTTAGGTCCTGAACTATGATGCGATGGGTAAAACGCCTGACCCTTGCGGTAGTTCTGTTGTTGGTCCTGATTGTGGTGGGTGTTGGGGCAATTTTGCTGACGCCTGTCGGTGTAAAACTGGCGGTGTGGGGCGCAGAAAAAGCCCTGCCAGAACTTAAGATTGAAAAAGGCAGCGGTGCGCTGCTCAATGGCTTTGCGCTTGATGGCGTGACCTTCACCATGCAGGGTGTGTCTGTGTCAGCCAACTCGATGTTTCTTGATTTGAACAGCAAATGTCTGACGGGCCCAGCTATCTGTATTGATGCACTCAATGCCGATGGTCTCAAGGTCAATGTCGGAGATACTGGCCCGTCTGAAGAGACGCCGCCCTCTGAGCCTGTCACCTCAATTTCAACGCCGATTCCTGTGTTTCTTAACGGCGTATCGCTGACAAATATCGATCTCGACATCCTTGGTAACAAGGTGCACTGGGATAGCCTGACCACTGCCGCACAAATGCAGCGCAGTAACCTGACGCTCAAGCCAACGCTTTGGCAAGGGATAAAAGTCGAGTTGGCGGAGTCGAAAGGCGAACCAGAAGCCAAATCCGAAAAATCGTCCGAGCCGAAGCAGGCACTTACTTTGCCAGAGGTGAACATTCCTCTAAATGTGGTCATCGAACGCTTTGAGTTGAAAGACGTCGATCTTCTGTTGCCTCAAGCGCAGAAGGTGCACCACCTGGTGCTGCAAGGCCGTGCGGCTGGGAACGATGTCAGTATTCAACAACTGTTGCTGGATGCCGAGCAAGGAAAAGTCGACCTAAACGGTGATATTGCATTGAAAGGTGAGTACCCACTTACTCTTGATGCAAACGCAGATATTCGCATGAAACCGCTTGGTGGGCATACCTTAACGCTGGACGCAAAAGGCGATTTGAGCGAGCTGGAGCTAAAGGCAGATTTAACCGGTACTTTGCAGGCAAAGCTTTCGGGCAAACTCAATGTCCTCGATCCTGATTTGCCGTTTGAAGCCTTGCTGACCAGTCGTAATCTTCAATGGCCAATCGATTCGGCACCCGACTACCGACTGGCGTCGTCGGCACTTCGAGCAAACGGCAGCCTTAACGGTTATCGCGCCACCTTGAAAACCGATGCGTCGGGCAAAGATATTCCGGACATTACCTTAAGAACGCAACTGAGTGGTGATCTCTCCAAAATCGCGTTGGGCAACCTAGATCTCGATACCTTGGGAGGCAACATCAAAGGTGCCGCCAGTGTCGATTGGTCGACCTTGGTGAAATGGGACACGTCATTGACCTTCACCGATATTCAGCCGGGTCTGCAATGGCCGGAAGCAGAAGGCAAGCTCAGCGGCAAAGTGAAAAACGATGGTCAGCTTACCCAAGCGGGCGGTTGGCAGGTGAATGTGCCAGAGCTGGATATTCAAGGTGACATACGCAACCAAGCCCTGACATTAAAAGGTCAGGTCGCGGCATCGGATGTGAAAGGCAAAGGAGATATCCAACTTGATACGGAAGGTCTGCTGTTAAGCCATGGACCAAACCAAATCGCGGTATCTGGTCGTGTGAACGAGACCTTGGATTTGGATGTGGGTATCAAGCTGCCCTCGTTGGCGGCATCTGTGCCAGACGCGAGCGGTGCGATTCAAGGTGACATTTCCTTGTCGGGCACGCTCAAAGAGCCAGTAGCCGCATTGAACCTTGCGGCCAACAAACTTCGCTATCAAGACTTGGTGTCGATTGCAGATGCCAAAATCCGTGGTTCACTCAAACCCTTACCTGTTGTGGGTGGCGGCTTGATTGTGGATGTAAACGGTATTAAAGCCGAAGGCGTGGATGTGAAGAGCCTAACACTTCGTGCCTCGGGTGATGAAGCCGAACAGACGCTATCGCTGAAAGTCGACGGTAAACCTGTCGGCGCGGACATTGCGCTGCGCGGCAGCCTCGACAGAGACACAGGTTGGAAAGGCACGCTCTATAACTCCACGCTTCGTACACCGGTTGGGCCTTGGGCACTGCAAAATGATGTGGCACTGGGCTATGACATTAAAAGTGGCAAAGTGAACGTTGGCGCATTTTGTTGGGGACAGAATCAGAGTCGTATTTGTCTCGATAAACCGATTTCGGTCTCTGACAGCGGGCAAGCGACGGTGTCTGTCGACAAGTTCAATCTCGACATTATTCAATCTTTCCTGCCAGCAACCACGACGTTAAGTGGTTTGGTCAATGCCAACGCGGATGTGGCGTGGAAGCCAAATGCGCTGCCGACAGTAAAAGCGACGGTTGCTTTGGGTAAAGGTAATGTGGTTGAGCAGCTAGACCAACCGTTTACCTTGGGGTGGGACAAGGTGAACGTCACGGCCAATTTGGTGGATGAAAAGCTTATGGCGACGGCGCAGCTTGATTTAACCAATAATGGCTCAGTGTCTTTGGATGCTGATATGTCAAACCTTTCCAGCGACAAGAAGGTGCTGAGAAGTACCTTCGGCATTGATGCGATCAGCTTGAAGATGCTAGAGCCTTTATTGGGTGATGACAGCAAGCTGGAAGGTGTGCTGAACGGTAATGTGGTGCTTAACGGCGATTTGGATGCGCCAACCGCAGACGGCAACATCACCCTGACGGGGTTGAAACTGCAAAGTCTTGCGGCGCCCGTTGAAGTGCGTCAGGGTCAGATTGCGATTGCACTGAAAGGCAAACAAGGCGATATCAACGGTAAGGTGGAAACACCCGACGGCGACTTGGTATTAAAAGGGCAAGCGGATTGGCGTGACCTCAATGCTTGGCTGGCATCGCTCAATGTGAAAGGGCAGAACCTGAAAGTGGTGGTGCCGCCAATGGTAGCCTCGAAGTCAGCCCTGACATGACGCTGAAAGCCACACCGAAACAGGTGGACGTGACAGGCAATGTGTCTGTGCCTTGGGGACGCATAATCGTTGAGTCGCTGCCGCCTTCTGCGGTGCAGGTGTCGAGTGATCTGGTGATCTTAAATGACGAGCTGAAACCCATCAGTGAAGAAGAGAAAGATCCGATCACCATCAATGCCCAGATCAAGGTCAACATCGGGGATGATGTTCGCCTTGAAGCGTTCGGTCTGAAGACCAACCTTGAAGGCAAGCTGGATGTGCAGAGTAACAAGAAAGGCCCGAGTGTCAGCGGTGACGTGAATCTGGTGGACGGTACGTATCGATCGTTTGGTCAGGATTTGCTGATCAAAAAAGGTCTGATTTTGTTTAACGGGCCACCAGAACAACCTTACCTTCAAGTAGAAGCGATCCGTAACCCGAACAATATCGAAGACGATGTAGAAGCGGGTATTCGCGTGACAGGCCCTGCGGATGCACCAGAGGTGCAAGTGTTCTCACAACCTGCTATGCCTCAGGCGAATGCGCTTTCGTATCTGACACGCGGTCGTAACCTTGATAGTGAGTCTGACGGCAATGCCATGACGTCCATGTTGATCGGCCTTGGTTTATCGCAAAGCGGTAAGCTGGTTGGTCAGATTGGTGAAGCGTTTGGTGTTCAAGACCTTACGGTCGATACCGCAGGCAGTGGTAACGATGAAAAAGTGGAAGTGTCTGGCTACATCCTGCCGGGTCTTCAGGTGAAATACGGGGTGGGTATTTTTACCAGCCTGCCAGAATTTACCGTGCGCTATCGCCTGATCAAGGACTTGTACCTTGAGGCCGTCTCCGGTGCCGACAACGCCGTCGACCTGCTCTATCAATTCAGTATCAAATAACAAAAAGCCCGCGACAGCGGGCTTTTTTTATCGCAAATATTGAGGATTAATCCTCGTCAGGGAACTCCGCCAAAAACGCCTCTGTCTTCTCAACCATGTTGGTCGAGCCAACGAAAAACGGCACGCGCTGATGAAGCTCAGTCGGCTTGATATCCATGATGCGCTGATGTCCGTTAGAGGCTTTACCACCAGCCTGCTCAATGATGAATGCCATTGGGTTGCACTCGTACAAGAGACGTAATTTCCCGCTCGGATACGCGGCGGTGCTTGGGTAGAGGAAGATCCCGCCTTTGAGCATATTGCGGTGGAAGTCCGACACCAAAGAACCGATGTAGCGCGAAGAATAAGGGCGGCCTTCTTCAGGTACGTTTTCCTGACAGTACTTGATGTACTTTTTGATCCCGAGAGGGAAGCGAATGTAGTTCCCCTCGTTGATGGAGTAAATCTTGCCATCTTCTGGGATCGTCATGCTCTCATGCGATAAACAGAAGGCACCAATGGACGGATCGTAGGTGAAGCCATGTACGCCGTTGCCCGTGGTGTAAACCAGCATGGTTGAGGAGCCATAGATGATGTAGCCCGCAGCAACTTGCTGGTTGCCAGGCTGCAAGAAGTCATCAATGGTCGCGGGCTGGCCAATCGGAGACACACGGCGATAGATAGAAAAGATGGTGCCAACGGACACATTCACATCAATGTTGGAGGAACCATCGAGCGGATCCATCAAGATGACGTATTTGGCATTTCGACTGAGCTCAGAGTCAAAAATGACCGCTTCATCTTCTTCTTCACTGGCTACGCCACACACTTGATCGCGTGCAGCCATCGCCGCTTTAAACTTCTCATTGGCGTAAACGTCGAGTTTTTGTTGTTCTTCTCCTTGAACGTTTTCACCGCCAAATGCTCCGGTAATATCGGCCAAACCTGCTTTGTTGATCTCGCGGTTGACGATTTTTGCTGCCAGTCGAATGGATGAAAGGAGAGAGCTCAGCTCCCCGCTGGCATTCGGGTATTCATGTTGTTTTTCAACAATGAATTCACCCAGTGTACGCATATCGGACATTTCAGATCCTTTTGATGTCTGAGAATGGATTCTTGGGTAAGATGCTTTTAAAGCTGCAAGCAAAAAACATGAAAAAGCACCTGATAACTCGGCTGATTTCTCCATTGTTGACTGCAACTCTTGTCGCGCTTGGCTCAATTTCGCGTGAAAGTTCTGCAATAACTGGATAGAAAATCAACTTGTTACAAAGTTTATAGTGTAGAACTTTTTATTCGTAACGAAGTAATTTGGACGTATTCGGAACTGTGATCCGTAAACGAGGAAATGGCCGCTAAGGCGCATGTATTCTCACTAAACAGTTACGAACGCCCACTGTTTCTTGGCTGACTAGAACCTATGCATATACATATTTTGGGAATCTGCGGCACCTTTATGGGCGGCGCAGCGATTTTGGCGAGACAACTTGGTCACAAGGTGACGGGCTGTGATGCCAACGTTTATCCGCCAATGAGCACCCTGTTGGAATCTCAAGGGATCGACATCATTCAAGGGTATGACCCTTCACAACTCGACCCAGCTCCTGATTTGGTGGTGGTCGGTAACGCGATGAGTCGCGGTAACCCTTGCGTCGAGTACGTGCTCAACAAAAATCTCAATTACACCTCTGGCCCTCAGTGGTTGCTGGACTTCTTGCTCAAAGATCGTTGGGTGATGGCGGTTGCTGGCACACATGGTAAAACCACCACAGCAAGCATGCTGGCATGGGTACTGGAAGATTGCGGCTATGAGCGGGATACCTGATTGGTGGTGTACCGGGCAACTTTGGTGTGTCTGCGCGTTTGGGCGGGAGCATGTTCTTCGTGGTTGAAGCGGACGAATACGACAGCGCCTTCTTCGATAAACGATCCAAGTTTGTTCACTACCATCCACGTACGCTGATCTTGAACAACCTTGAATTCGATCATGCCGACATCTTTGACGATCTCGCAGCGATCCAAAAACAATTCCACCACTTGGTACGCACCGTACCGGGTATCGGCCGGATCATTGCGCCATCCAATGATGAAAACATTGCGGAAACGCTGAAAAAAGGCTGTTGGAGCGAGCTGGAATACGCTGGCGAAGACGGCATTTGGAAAGCGGAAAAACGTAAAGCTGACGGTAGCGAGTTTAATGTGTGGTTTGACGGTGATTGCGTCGGCACAGTGATGTGGGATTTGGTGGGTGACCACAACGTCAATAACGCGCTGATGACGATTGCAGCAGCGCGCCATGTCGGCGTGACGCCAGACTTGGCCTGTGAAGCCTTAGGCAAGTTCATCAACACCAAACGCCGTCTTGAGCACAAAGGCGATTTTGCGGGTGTCACCGTCTATGACGATTTTGCCCACCACCCAACGGCAATCAAAACTACGTTGGAAGGTCTGCGCGCCAAAGTCGGTGAGCGTCGTATTCTGGCGGTGTTAGAGCCACGCTCGAACACCATGAAGATGGGTGTTCACAAAGACGACATCGCGCCGTCACTAGATGCGGCAGACGAAGTGATCATGTTCCATCCTGAAGAGATCAAATGGAACGTCGCCGACGTAGCTAACCTGTGTAAAGCACCGTCATCGGTCTATCGTGACATTGATGCGCTGGTTGAAGGCGTTGTCGGCTCAGTAAACGCAGGGGATGTTATCTTGGTGATGAGTAACGGCGGCTTTGGTGGTATTCACGGTAAGCTGCAAGCGGCATTGGAAAATAGCGTTCAGGAAGTTCATGGCTAATTCAGATACCGATAAACGTATTACGCTGGCGTGGAGCGGCGCCTCTGGCGCGCCTTATGGGCTGCGACTATTGGAGTGCTTGCTAGCGGCCGATTACGAAGTCTATCTTCTGATTTCTTCCGCTGCGCGTGTGGTACTGGCCACTGAACACGGTTTGAAATTGCCATCTGGCCCTGACGCGGTGAAAGCGGCATTGGTCGAACACCTTAACGTGCCTACAGACAAGCTGGTGGTATGTGGCAAAGAAGACTGGTTCTCGCCCGTCGCATCAGGCTCAGCGGCACCCAAGAAAATGGTGGTGTGTCCGTGCTCTGCGGGATCGCTAGCGGCCATTGCTCACGGTATGTCAGACAACCTTGCTGAACGCGCAGCTGACGTGGTGCTGAAAGAGCGAGGCCAATTGCTACTCGTGGTGCGTGAAACACCATTCTCAACGCTGCATTTGGAAAACATGCTGAAGCTGTCGCAAATGGGTGTCACCATCATGCCCGCGGCACCGGGCTTCTACCATCAGCCTAAAACCATTGAAGATCTTGTCGACTTTATGGTGGCGCGGATCCTCGATCATCTTGGGATTGAGCAGGTGCTGGTGCCAAGGTGGGGATACGATCAAAGAAGCTAATGCGCAGCATCTTGGATCCAATAAAAAGCCATTCGGATGAATGGCTTTTTTGATCGCGTCTTCGCTTATTTGGTGTAGCGGTTCATCTGCATGGTCGAAGCATCAATCTTGTCCATAAAACCTGCTGCGGCAGGTGCCTCCATAAAGCTGTTCATTGACGCTTGGGCGTCACCTTCGCTCGCCCAATGCACGACAACTAACCATTCTCCGTTCTGACCTTTCGCCGATTCTCGACTCAAAAAACCAGGCTGTTTTGCAACGTGCTCAATTTCGACTTGTTTATCGAGTGGTGCAAAGGTTTCGTAGCTGACGCCATCTTTGAGTTTGAAGGTCGCGATTTCAATCACTTCCGCCATGCTGAAGGTTGACGCAAGCAGCGTGGCCAGTGCAGCACCTTTAGTAAGTTGAGCAATACTTTTTCTCATTGTTTTTCTCCAATCCCTGTTCGCAAAATTGTTCCGAGATATCAAAACGACCTGAGATTTCAGGCTATTTGACGATAAGACTTCTCGTCTGATGATTAAGTTACTCAGCAAGACCATGTTGATAAATGGCTATAGTGTTTAGTGACTATCAACAAGGTGTTGTCAGTATGGATAAGCTCGAAACCATGAAGGTGTTTATTGCGGTGGCGGAATTAGGGTCTTTTGCCAAAGCAGCGGACAGGCTTGGGTTCTCTCCACAATTGGTCAGCAAATACGTCGCGGCGTTAGAGGAAAATCTTCATACTCGGCTGCTGCACCGAACGACGCGGAAAGTGAGTTTGACGGACGCGGGGGCACTCTATTTTCAGCGTTGTCTGCAGGTGTTAGATGACATTACTGACATGGAGCATTCGCTGCTGGCAGAGCAGGTGCACTTAAGCGGTGAGTTAACCATTGCTGTACCAGTGTCTTTTGGCGTGAGGCATTTGCCCAAGCTGTTGTTGGACTTTCAGCGGCAGCATCCTGAGATAAAGATTGTCTTGAAACTGTCGGACTCAAAAGTGGATCTGATCGATGAAGGTGTGGATCTTGCGCTTCGCATTGGGCATTTGGAAAGCAGTTCGCTGATCGCGAGAAAGCTTGCGCCAGTTCGTATGGGGATCTTTGCCTCGTCCGCCTACCTGTCAAAACACGGCACACCGAAAACGCCGAATGATCTGAAGCATCACCGGTATCTGCAATACAGCTACTCGCACGCCAACATGCTGTTCTCTGAGTTCGACGTCATTGGACAGGATTTTGATTTTCCTGCGATGCTGGTAGCCAACAACGGCGACCTGTTAGTGAATGCGGCAGTGGAAGGGGCAGGCATCGCTATTCAACCTACTTTCATTGCCAGTGAGGCGTTTGCCAATGGGAAATTGGAAAAGATACTGAATGGGTATGAGCCTAAACCTTTGGCACTTTATGCCGTCTACCTCGCGCGCAAGTTTTTGCCGGGCAAAATTCGGGTTTTTATCGACTTTGCCAGTCAGTATTACGGCGAGCAACCTTACTGGGACCGGCCTTTTGGCAGTGAGTAGTGAGCAGTGAAAAAGGGCCATATAGGCCCCTTTATGTTGCCGCGTTTTGTCGCTTGGAAACGCACTGTTGGCTCAGCCTTGCGGCTTTAAGATCAATACATTGACCTTAGATTGTTCGAGCACCTTCGAGGCGACAGAGCCGATGATGAGCTTGTTGGCTTTTGAACGCTTATGGCTTGGCATAATAATCAAATCGCAACCTAATGCCTCAGCGGTTTTCACAATCGCCTTGTAAGGCTTGCCTTCAGCAACCGATAAGTCATAAGCCACACCTTCTGGCATCATGCGTTCGGCAAATGCTCTTAGGTTGTTGCGAACATCCTGCTTCATTTGACGTGCAGCATCTTCAGGGAAGTAAGATTGCACCATGGAGTTATGGATCCCCGGCAGCGCGGTGAGAAGGTGCAAGGTTGCACCCGTTTGTCCTGCCAGCCAAATCGCATGATCTACCGCTTTGTCTGCAAAGCTCTCATCATTCAAATCAACAGGGACAAGAATGTGCTTATACATGAATGACTCTCTCTATGTGTCGTGATGAAAGGGACCCGAAGGCCCCGGTAAATTACGCGGTTTGTTTCGCCCTGCGGCGTTGGTTCCACGCCAATGCGCCCAATAGCAAGAAGGTCGGTACGAATACCCATTCCTTGGATGGACGATCAGCAGGCGTGCTGACTTGAACGATTTCCCAGTCAAAGTCGATGCCCGCTTTAGAGGCAGGGCTACCCCACTGAACCATATCTACCACTTTCGCACCGTCTTCATCACGAAGCTCCAGACCCGTTGACATAACGCGCGCTAAACCTTCAGCTTGTGCCATGTCGACTGGCAGATGTACGTGTTTGGTGACGATATCGCCATCGATAGTTTCACCACGTACTTGCAGGTTCAACGTTTGACCATCAGGAAGTTTTTCAGCCACCTCGATCACAGCTGAACCCGGATAGTCGTTTGTTGGCGGATGGATTTGATCCCACCAATAATCCGGACGGAACAAGGAGAAAGTGATCAGCAGTAGGAAGAGGGTTTCCCACCATTTGTTTTTGGTAAACCACCAACCCTGTGTGGCTGCGGAGAACACCAACATGGCGACCGTGGCAGACACAATCGTCAGTATCAGATGAACGGGGCCACTGATGTCCATCAACAGCAATTGGGTGTTGAAGATGAACATAAACGGCAGAATTGCAGTACGAATATCGTAGGTGAAACCTTGAATACCGGTACGGATCGGGTCGGACTTGGCAATCGCCGCGGCCGCAAAGGCTGCAAGGCCAACAGGCGGCGTATCATCGGCCAGAATACCGAAGTAGAACACGAACAAGTGCACGGCAATCAGTGGGATGATGAGGCCTTCTTGCGCGCCCAGCGTCACAATAACCGGTGCCATCAGTGTCGATACAACGATGTAGTTTGCCGTTGTTGGCAGACCCATGCCCAAGATAAGACTGATGATGGCAGTAAACAGCAGCATCAACATGATGTTGCCGCCCGAGATGAACTCAACAAAGTCTGTCATCACCAGACCAATGCCGGTTAGCGTGACGACACCTACTACGATACCTGCCGCGGCTGTCGCCACACCGATACCAATCATGTTGCGTGCACCTGCGACAAAACCTTCTGCTAAGTCGACAAAGCCGTTTTTGAGGGCTTCACCAAAGTTTGATTCGCCTTTAAAGAAGGCAATCAGCGGACGCTGAGTCACAACGATAAACATCATGAACAAGGTCGCCCAGAATGCAGAGAGACCCGGTGAGAAGCGCTCAACCATCAGACACCATACCAAGACCACGATAGGCAGCAGGTAGTAAAGACCTGAGCGTACGGTTGGACCTGGATCTGGCAGCTCTGAAAGGTCGGTATCTGCGGGGTCTTCTACCGCCTCTTTTTTGTATTGCGAGGAGTAGCGAACCAGTGCGACGTAAGCAATAAAAATAGCTACAGCAATAATTGGACTTGCCGCGGCGCCAAACACATCTTTGGTCCAGCCGATGCCGTAGTAAACCGCAAAGCTCATTACGCAGATGCCAATCACGATGGTGACAAAGCTCAGAAGAGATTGCACAACGGTCGATTGGTGACGACGAGGAAGGCCCGTCATGCCCGCCTTACACGCTTCAAGGTGAACGATATAGATAAGGGCGATGTAAGAAATGATCGCTGGCAGAATCGCAGCTTTAATCACTTCGATATAAGGAATACCCACGTATTCCACCATCAAAAACGCAGCCGCACCCATGATAGGTGGCGTGAGCTGTCCATTGGTTGAAGCCGCTACTTCTACTGCGCCAGCTTTAGTGCCAGGGAAACCCACACGCTTCATCAATGGAATGGTGAATACACCGGTCGTGACCACGTTGGCGATGGAGGAGCCAGAAATCAGGCCGGAAAGCCCCGATGCCACCACGGCCGCTTTCGCTGGGCCGCCACGCATATGACCAAGCATGGAGAAGGCGACTTTGATGAAGTAGCCGCCAGCACCCGCTTTATCGAGCAGTGCACCAAACAAAACAAACAAGAACACGAAAGACGTAGATACGCCAAGTGCCACCCCGAATACCCCTTCGGTGGTTAGCCACATGTGCGACATCGCTTTATTTAGGCTTGCACCTTTGTGCGCGATGACGTCCGGCATATGAGGACCTGCAAAGGTATAAATCAAAAATACCAGTGCAACCACCATCAAAGGTGGCCCCAACGCCCGTCGTGTGGCCTCAAGCAGCAGGATCATCCCTGTGACAGCAACGACGATATCAAAGCTTGTTGGCGCACCTGCGCGCGATGCAAGCTCTGAGTAAAAGAGGAATAAATAGCCTGCAGAGAAGCTTCCAGCGAGCGCAAAGACCCAATCTTGCAGAGGGATGCGGTCACGCGGTGAATTCTTTAGAGCAGGGTAGGCGGTGAATGCCAAGAAGATAGCAAACGCCAAGTGTATTGAGCGCGCTTCGGTATCATTAAGCGCAACGGTGAATGGTGAGGCATACCAAAGCTGGAATATTGACCAGCACAAAGGAACAAACCAAAGGATTCGTCCCGGTATCCCGGATGGAGCACGGGCCCCGGTGTCCGCTTGTGCGACAATATCCTGCGCTTCTTGCGGTGTCTCGGTCGTCTTCGTCATGCCATTGTCCTTTAATTGGCAAGTAAAAGTGTAAAAACACCTGACATCAGAGGCTGACAATTCCAGTTTGACTGGCTTATCTTCACAGCGCGTTTTCTACGGCTTTTTTCTCCAGCTAATGACACTCGGTGTAAGGCGATGCCTTTTTTAAGGCTCAGTTTATTTTGTGAAAATTGGCTTTCTTTAATAAGGATGATAACAAATCCTTTTCCGAAATTTAAAACCGGAGAAATATTTTGTCATGACATTTCACATCGAAATGAGGTGTGAGGGTGGAGAAAAATACGAAAGTACCAATTGTGAGACAGTTATTGGTAAAAGAGGGGAGTAGTGCTGGATAAAAAAATAGGCAGAGCGCCTTGTATGGCAGTCTGCCCAGATAGTTTGTTTAAAACGAAATTAGCGGGTGTAGTCAAACAGACCGCATACAGCGTCAAACAGTTGAGATGTGGTGGTGGCACGTGTCGGTGTGATGAAGATGGTATCGTCACCCGCGACCACACCCAGAATGCCTTCCGCCTTGCCGAGTGAGTCAAGCAGACGAGCGATAAGCTGTGCAGCACCTGGACCCGTGTGGATCACAACAAGTGCGTCGTTGTAATCAATGTCCATCACCAGCTCTTTCAGCGGGCTGCTTGTGGTTGGTACGCCCAGCTCAACTGGCAGGCAGTACACCATTTCCATCTTGGCATTACGCGTACGCACGGCACCGAATTTCGTCAGCATGCGAGAGACTTTCGACTGGTTAATGTTTTCAAAGCCTTGCGCTTTCAGTGCATCGACGATTTCGCCCTGCGAGCTGAATTTCTCTTCTTTTAAGATCGCTTTAAACGCTTTTACCAATAGATCTTGTTTATCTGAATTGCGCATATGTCTTCTTTCTTCCCCATGTCAGGATGGCGCATTTTTGCATAGTGATTCAGGCTGGGGCAATAAAATCAGCAGTAAAGTGACGCACCTATCACCTTTCAACCCGCCTGTCTGGCCGAAGGCGGAAAAATGAGAGGCTGGCTTATCCTTAGAGTGATAAGCTTGTCGACATCCTTCCCAGCCACGTATGATGCATTCAGGTTGAAACACACGCACATATGCATCGCGAAAAAGTAAACCATATTACGGGCCATGTGCGTTAACCAAAGGTCTGAATTAAAAATCGTACATAAGGAGAACGAAATGAAAGTTGCTGTGATTGGCGCCGCTGGTGGCATTGGTCAAGCTTTAGCCCTGCTTTTGAAAAACCGTCTGCCTGCGGGTTCAGATCTGGCATTGTATGACATTGCCCCTGTAACTCCGGGTGTTGCTGTAGATCTTAGCCACATTCCAACCCCTGTAACGATCAAAGGTTACAGCGGTGAAGATCCATCTCCAGCACTGGAAGGTGCAGACGTGGTTCTGATCTCTGCAGGTGTCGCGCGTAAACCAGGTATGGATCGTTCAGATCTGTTCAACGTGAACGCGGGCATTGTTCGTTCTCTAAGTGAAAAAATTGCTGACGTGTGCCCGAAAGCACTGATCGGTATCATTACTAACCCAGTAAACACCACAGTTGCTATCGCAGCAGAAGTGCTGAAAGCGAAAGGTGTTTACGACAAGAACCGTCTGTTCGGTGTAACGACACTGGACATCATCCGTTCAGAAACCTTCGTTGCTGAGCTGAAAGACAAAGATCCAGGTCAAGTGCGTGTTCCTGTAATCGGCGGTCACTCTGGCGTAACTATCCTGCCTCTGCTTTCTCAAGTTGAAGGCGTCGAGTTTACGGAAGAAGAAGTGGCAGCACTGACGCCTCGTATCCAAAATGCTGGTACTGAGGTTGTTGAAGCGAAAGCGGGTGGCGGTTCTGCAACGCTTTCTATGGGTCAAGCGGCATGTCGCTTTGGTCTGTCTCTGGTACGTGCAGCACAAGGCGAAGAAGGTATCGTTGAGTGTGCATACGTGGAAGGTGACGGCAAGTACGCTCGCTTCTTCGCGCAACCAGTACGCCTTGGCAAAAACGGTGTGGAAGAGATCTTGGATCACGGCCCACTGAGCGCATTCGAGCAAAACGCTCTGGATGCGATGCTGGATACGCTGCGTAACGACATCAAACTTGGCGAAGAATTCGTTAAGTAAGCAATGTCAGCGAAATAAAAAAAAAGCGGCCAATGGCCGCTTTTTTTTGTCTTTACTATTTACTACTGAATGGCAATATTGCTTCCATGGTTCGACCAAGGCGGTTCACCCACCAGTTGATCGCGTCTTTCGCATCATCCAGTGAATCGATCATGGTGGAGAGATCTTTGTTGCCGACCTCGCGATCGATAGCGGCGAAAAGAGGACGATCATCGTTGGCATCGCTGACTAATAGCTCAACGGTCGCGCTACCAACATTGGTGTGCTCGCCGGTCGCGATTTTTGAAATCGTAGAAATTCCGAGTCCTACAGGCAGCAGGCTGCTTGTGACAGCGAGGATAGGGTTTGGGGTTTCCACATTGCTGATCGCGATGCTAAGGCGCAGTGTGTTCGCTTCTGGCTTGTCCACAATGCGTTTGAATGGCGCAATTTTCTCTTTGAGTTTTACCGACATGTAGTCAGTCAATTCTTCGATTTGTTCGTCGCTCAGTGGGTTGTCTTCATTAGTGAGGACATAAATGCGGTCAATCACGACGGCATCATATTTTGCCAGCTTGCGCTTAAGTCTTTCCTCACTGCGAAGGCCAACGCGCGCCCACACAAGGTCTACACCGCCTTCTGGACCAGCTTGAAAGTCTTCGTAAGAGGTAAATTGGGTTGCTGGGATTCGGTTTCCTGCGGCGCATCCAAACAATAATGCGCTGCTGAGCACGGCGATCGCCGCTTTTCTAAGAGTTGGCTTCAAAACGTCTTCCTTAAACTCAAGGTATAAAAAAACGCACCACTGAGGGTGCGTTAGGTATTGCTTACTTTTTGCGGTGGACCGCAATGAGCGCGAGAGCTTTGAGTGCTTCTTTTTGCTCTGATTCGGGGAGCGGTGCCAATGCGTCTATGGCTTTCTGAGCTTCTTCTTCAGCACGCCCTCGTGTGTAATCCAATGAACCGACTTCTTCCATGCAAGCAAGGATAGGGTCTAGCTTATCCAGACCATTGCCTTGCTCGATCGCTTCGCGGATCATCGCCGACTGCTCTGGGTTACCGTTTGCCATCGCATGCAACAAAGGAAGCGTTGGTTTGCCTTCGGCAAGATCGTCACCGGTGTTTTTACCCATTTCCTCGCCTTGTGACGTGTAATCCATCACGTCATCAATCAGCTGGAAGGCAGTGCCGAGGTAACGACCATAGTCTTGCAGCGCGACTTCGATCTCTTCATTAGCATCAGCAAGGATCGCACCGATCTGCGTTGCTGCTTCAAACAGGCGCGCTGTTTTGGAGTAGATCACCTGCATGTAGCTTTCTTCGGTGGTGTCCGGATCGTTGCAGTTCATTAACTGCAGGACTTCACCTTCTGCGATCACATTGGTGGCTTCACTCATGACATCGAGGATCCTTAACGATCGAAGCTCGGTCATCATTTGGAAAGCACGGGTATAAATGAAGTCGCCGACCAATACGCTGGCGGCATTGCCGAACATGGCATTGGCGGTTGCTTTGCCACGACGTAGGTCAGATTCGTCTACCACGTCATCGTGAAGCAATGTTGCTGTGTGAATGAATTCGATAAAGGCTGCAGCGGTCACATGGCCTTCACCTTGATAGTTGAGTGCCTTCGCTGCCAAAACAGCAAGCATAGGGCGCAAACGCTTACCGCCGCCGCTGATGATATAAAAACCAAGCTGGTTAATTAATGCGACGTCAGAATTAAGCTGCGCAAGTATTTTTTTATCCACTTTTGCCATATCATCGGCAGTAAGTGCTTGGATGGTGTTAAAATCCATTGATGCGTCCGGTCCAAGGGAAGAATGCAGTAAGTCTGCTGTCTTTTTGGCGATGATAGTACACTAAAAATTCGCGCTCTACACTGTGCTAACGGTGGTAATTGAACGGGTTAATTACAGTGAACAGGTTTTCACCAATTTTCTTTCAATACCCCCTTGCCAGAAGGCGATTCTTGCCGTAGAATTCGCGCCCTATTGATGAATTAAATGCGCACCCCTCACTGCACACTTTTTGAACGCGGTAGGCTGTGCGGAAATGCGGAGAAAACCATGTACGCAGTTTTCCAAAGTGGTGGTAAACAACACCGTGTAAGCGAAGGTCAAACAATTCGCTTGGAAAAGCTAGACATCGAAACTGGCTCAACTGTTGAGTTTGATTCTGTTCTGCTGGTAGCAAACGGTGAAGAAATCACTGTTGGCGCACCATTCGTAGCAGGCGGTAAAGTAACTGCTGAAGTAGTTACTCACGGTCGTGGCGACAAAGTGAAAATCGTTAAGTTCCGTCGTCGTAAGCATTCTCGTAAGCAAATGGGCCACCGTCAGTGGTTCACTGAAGTCAAAATCACTGGCATCAGCGCTTAATTTAGGAGAAGAGATAAATGGCACATAAAAAAGCTGGCGGTTCTACTCGTAACGGCCGTGACTCAGAAAGCAAACGCCTAGGTGTTAAGCGTTTCGGTGGCGAATCTGTACTTGCAGGTAACATCATCGTTCGTCAACGTGGTACTAAATTCCACGCGGGCACTAACGTAGGTTGCGGTAAAGACCACACTCTTTTCGCTCTGTCTGACGGCAAAGTGAAATTCGAAGTTAAAGGTCCTAAGAACCGTAAATTCGTTAGCATCGAAGCTGAGTAATAGCACTCGATTCTAATTTCGAAGCCCTGCCTTACGGCGGGGCTTTTTGTTGTATATCCAAGTGACATTTGCGCTACGTCACATTTATGATGTGGTTTAGACGTGACTTGGATAGATAGCGCTCATCGGCGACTGAACAGCTAAACTCGCGACATTCGTTACTCAACGAATACATGAAAGGAACTCGTCACGCGAACGTCACACCTGTCACGATTCATTGAGACCGTGTACTTAGGAAGACGAATCTGAACGCAGAGTGGTTTTTGATCCTAAGATCTTTAAGATCATCAGCCAGAAGTACTCCATCAGGGTGCTGCTAATTCGCCATTGTTAACCCAATGACACGTAAGACCTTTTCTCGCGGAAAGGATGTGCAGGGTATGGAGAAGAATAAATGAAATTTGTAGATGAAGCGGTGATCCGCGTCGAAGCGGGAGATGGCGGTAACGGTACCGTTAGCTTCCGTCGCGAAAAATATGTACCGAAAGGTGGCCCAGATGGTGGCGACGGCGGTGATGGTGGTGACGTATATCTGTTGGCAGATGAAAACCTAAACACCCTGATTGACTACCGTTTTGAGCGTTTCCATGCGGCAGGCCGTGGCGAAAATGGCCGTGGTGGTAACTGTACCGGTAAACGTGGTGACGATCTGGTGCTGAATGTGCCAGTGGGTACGCGTGCGATTGACGAAGACACCGGCGAAACTATTGCTGACCTGACCCATCACGGCATGAAAGTGATGGTTGCGAAGGGGGGCTGGCATGGTCTGGGTAACACCCGATTCAAGTCATCAGTAAACCGTGCGCCTCGTCAAAAGAGTATGGGTACGAAAGGCGAACTGCGTCACCTGCGTCTTGAGCTGCTTCTGCTGGCTGACGTGGGCATGCTGGGTCTGCCAAATGCGGGTAAATCAACGTTCATCCGTGCGGTCTCTGCAGCGAAACCAAAAGTCGCGGACTACCCGTTTACGACGTTGGTACCAAGCTTGGGCGTTGTGCGCATTGCGGACAACAAGAGCTTCGTGGTTGCTGACATTCCAGGTCTGATTGAAGGTGCAGCAGAAGGTGCGGGTCTGGGTATTCGCTTCCTGAAACACCTTGAGCGTTGTCGTGTGCTGCTGCACATGATCGATCTGATGCCAGTTGATGGTTCGGATCCTGTGGACAATGCGTTCACCATCATTGAAGAGCTTCAGCGCTACAGTGACAAACTGGCTGACAAGCCACGTTGGATCGTCTTCAACAAGCTTGATCTGATGACAGATGAAGAAGCCGAAGAGCGAATGGAACGTGTTCTAGAAGCTCTGGCTTGGGATGAACCTTACTACGCGATCTCTGCGATCAACCGTGGTAACACCCAACAGCTGACTTACGATCTGATGGAATTCATCGATACTCTGCCTGCTGAACTTGAACAACAAGTGGAAGAAGAAGGCAAAGTGGAATTCAAGTGGGACGACTACCACGAGAAAGAAATCAAGAAACAGTCTAAGTTCGATGATGATGACGATGACTGGGACGATTGGAACGAAGACGACTACGACGTCGAGATCATCTACCGTCCGTAAATCAATGATTTCAAAAAACCGCCATGTATTGGCGGTTTTTTTTTGTCCAAATCAAAGTAATCCTTTCAGACCTGGCGTAAAAACGTAGCTCATACACAGTCACAAGGAGAGAGACGGGTGCAGGAAGTGATAGGGATGAGCGAACCTGTTCAACGGGAGATTTCACGGCTGGTTAGCCATACGGGGCAAATGCTACTTCAACACGGTGCTGAAAGTAAGCTGGTCAGCGACATGTGTTGTCGGCTAGGTGAAGCTTTGGGGCTTGATAGTGTGGAGCTGTCTTTGTCGGCTAGCTCGATGGTGATCACTACAATCACGCATCAACATTGTATTACCACGGCGCGTCGCTGCCCGGATCGCGGGATCAATATGCGGGTGATCACCGAGATCCAACGTATTGTGATCATGGCTGAAAAAGGCTTGCTGGATAAAGATGCGGTGAAAAAGCGTTTGAGCAAGCTTTCCCCTGAACGTTATAACCGCTGGCTTGTGGCTGTGATGGTCGCGCTGTCGTGCGCGAGCTTCAGTCGCTTATCAGGGGGGATGCGGCGGTATTTATGGTCGCGTTTGTGTCGTCATTTATTGGTATGTTAGTGCGGCAAGAAATCGCACATCGCCACTTCAATCCCTTATTAAACTTCGGGATCACCGCGTTTGTTACTACCTTAGTTTCCAGCCTGGGTGCAATGCATCAAGTCGGTAATCAGCCGTATCTCGCCATGGCCTCTTCAGTGTTAATGCTGGTACCGGGCTTTCCGCTTATCAATGCCGTCTCAGACATGGTGAAAGGCTATATCAATATGGGTATTGCCCGTTGGGTGATGGCAAGCTTGCTGACCTTAGCTACCAGCCTTGGCATTATCGGCGCGATGAACCTGACGGGTATCTGGGGGTGGTTATGATGCTGATTGTTGAACTGCTACACGACATGTTGTTTGCCGCCATTCCTGCCGTAGGGTTTGGATTGGTTTTCAACGTTCCAGCAAAGGCACTGAAGTATTGCGCGTTGGGCGGCGCACTGGGTCACGGTAGCCGATTTCTGATGATGCATTTCGGCGTCCTCATTGAGTGGGCATCTTTGGGCGGTGCAACCTTGGTAGGGATGATTGGTGTTTATTGGTCTCAACGATTGTTAGCACATCCCAAAGTGTTTACTGTCGCTGCGATTATTCCCATGGTACCAGGGGTGTATGCCTTTAAGGCAATGATTGCACTGGTTGAAATCAATAGTCTTGGATACAGCGACGCACTTTGGACCATGCTGATTAATAACGCGATAAGTGCGTTGTTCATTATCGCCGCATTGGCGATCGGCCTCGCTATGCCGGGCTTGTTGTTTTACCGCCGCCGTCCTGTGGTGTAGCATGTGTCGAGCTTTTTACTGGGACAGGGTCTAAAAAACGCAATGAAGATCAGTATGATTGCCGCGATGGCAAAAGGACGAGTAATCGGAAAAGACAATGCTATGCCTTGGCACCTGCCTGCTGATTTTGGCTGGTTTAAGCAAAACACAGTAGGCAAACCTGTGATCATGGGGCGCAAGACCTATGACTCTATCAGTCGCCCTTTACCGGGACGTCGCAATATTGTCATCAGCCGCAATCCAGAGTGGTCGGCAGAAGGCGTTGAAAGCGTGGTGAGTATTGATGATGCGCTTGCATTGGTCAGTGATGTTGATGAAGCCGTGATCATCGGTGGTGGTGCGATTTACGCAGCGTGTCTGCCGCTGGCAAATCGCCTTTACCTGACGTTTATTGATGCCGATATTGACGGCGACACCCAATTCCCTGATTGGGGAGAGGGTTGGACGTTGAGCCATTCAGAGCATTACACCGCGGATGAGAAGAACCGCTATGACATGGAGTTTACGATTCTCGATCGTTAACCAGCATGAATAGGGCAAGGAAGACTGAATCTTTGCCCATCTTCCCATCTCACCATGGTCAGTGACCCACCCCAGACGCAGCCGGTGTCTAATCCCATATAGTGGTCATTGATGACACCGCCCAGTGCCGCCCAGTGGCCAAAGACCAGTGTTTCATCAATCGCTTTACGTTGCTCGAATGCAAACCAAGGGACGAGGCTTCCGTCTGTTACCTCTTCAGGTGGGAGCTTACAAGCCATGTCTAGGCCGCCGTCTGTTGTGATAAATCGCATGCGAGTGAACGCATTGATGGTGTAACGATAACGTTCGATGCCTTCTAGGTGACTGTTCCAGATTGAAGGTTCATTGGCGTACATGTTTTGCAACAGCCACAGATAGTTATCGCTTTGAAGAACCGCTTCTACTTCCTTCGCATGGCCTTGGGCATCGGCTAAATCCCAGCAAGGTGGAACGCCAGCATGGGTCATTACAAAGCCTAGTGTGTCACCTCTAGGCATTGCTTCATGGATAAGCAGGGGTTGATGTCTTAGCCAAGTCAGCAGTTCGTCACGATCATCCGCTTCCAAAATAGGGAGGGTCTTGTCTTTGGCTTTTGGCTTCATGATCCCTTCTGATACGGCAAGAAGGTGAAGATCGTGATTACCCAACACGGTGTGGCCGTGCTCGCCTAAGCCCTTCACAAAACGGAGGACATCCAGCGAATCCGGTCCGCGTGCAACGAGATCGCCAGCGATGTAGAGATGATCTTGGGTTTTATCAAACTGAGCGAGGTCGAGTAGATCGCGAAGATCGCGATAACAACCCTGAATATCGCCAACAAGGTAAGTCGCCACGCGAGCTCCTGATATCAGTGAAGGATGTTGGGCATTGCCAGACGAAAAGGTGTGACTTCGATGTCGAACTCTTTCTCGATAGGGCCGAGCATGGTGTAGAAACCTTGCATCACACCAACGGGGGTCTCGAGAACGGTGCCACTGGTGTAGGTGTACTCTTCACCTGACTCGATAAGCGGTTGCTCTCCTACTACACCTTCGCCTTCGATGACCAGTTTTTTGCCGTTGGCATCGGTCACCAGCCATTTACGGCGGAGCAGTTGAGCTTCACGATCACCATTGTTTTCAATGGTGATCGTGTAAGAGAAAACGTAACGTTTTTTATCCGGCTCGGATTGTTCTGCAACGTAATGCGTGAGAACGCGAACCGTAAAATTGTTATTAACCATCCTTGTTGCGTTTCCTTCTGTTACTTGTGGTTAGCATCCATCCAGTTTGCCAGTGCCACAAATTGTGCCAGCGTCAGACTTTCCGGACGCACTGAAGGGTCGATACCCAGTGATTCCAGCGTTTCTGCATCTACTAATGATTTATAGCAGTTGCGGACAGTTTTACGACGTTGGTTAAAGCCCTCACGACAAACACGCTCAAGCCACTTTAGGCTCGTCGTTGGATGCGGCAGCTCTTTGTGTGGTATCAGACGTACAACGGCAGAGTCTACTTTTGGTGCTGGTTTGAACGCAGTAGGCGGCACTTCCAAGACGGGAACCACTTTACAGTAGTACTGCGCCATAACTGTCAGACGACCGTACGCTTTGCTGTTTGGACCCGCTGCCAGACGATTTACCACTTCTTTTTGCAGCATGAAGTGCATGTCTTTCACTGCGCCGGCAAAACTGAAAAGGTGGAACATCAAAGGCGTAGATACGTTGTATGGCAGGTTACCAAAAATACGCAGTGGGTTTTCTTCAGAAGCCAGCTGCGTGAAGTCAAACTTCATCGCATCGCCTTCATAGATGGTCAGTTTGTCAGCCAGCTCTGGGTGATGGCGCAGACGTTCAGCCAGATCGCGGTCAAGCTCAACCACGCTCAGCTTGTCGACTTCGCGCGCAACAGGCTCAGTCAGTGCGCCGAGACCAGGGCCGATTTCCACCAGATTCTCACCTGGTAGAGGGTTAATGGCAGATACGATACCGTCGATGATGTACGGATCGTTCAGGAAGTTCTGACCAAAACGCTTACGCGCGCGGTGGCCTAGATGGACATTATCGCTCATGCTTTTTTATCTACTAACTCGATGGCGTGGGATAGCGCGGTCCGCAGGCTTCCAGTATCCGCCGTTCCGGTACCTGCTAAATCCAATGCGGTACCATGATCTACAGAAGTTCGGATGAAAGGTAAGCCAAGCGTAATGTTGACTGACTTTCCAAATCCCTTGAATTTTAACACAGGCAGCCCCTGATCGTGATACATCGCGAGTACCGCATCTGCGTCTTTTAAGTATTTATCTTGGAAGAGCGTGTCGGCAGGCAATGGGCCAATTAGCTTCATGCCTTGCGCGCGAAGCTTCTCGAGCGCAGGCTCAATCACTTCGATCTCTTCACGGCCTAAACAGCCGTCTTCACCCGCATGCGGGTTCAAACCACAGACATAAATCTTAGGTTCTTTAATACCAAACTTAGACTTCATATCTTCGTTTAGGATTTCAATCACTTGGAACAAGCGTTCTTCAGTGATCGCTTTTGACACATAGGCCAACGGGATATGCGTGGTCACCAAGGCGACACGCAGGCCTTCAGTGGCAAGCATCATGACCACTTGCTGTACGTTGGCATGATGCTGGAAAAACTCAGTGTGGCCGCTAAACGACACGCCAGAGCGGTTAATTACGCCTTTGTGCACTGGGCCTGTCACGACTGCCGCAAACTCGCCTTGCATATTGCCTTCGGCTGCGCGAGTGAGCGTATTGAGAACATAACGGCCGTTTGCTTCATTGAGCACACCTGGTACCACAGGTGCATCTAATGGCTCGTCGCAAACGACAAGCACGCCAGACTCATGTGCTTTTGGTGCTGCATTTGCGTCGTAGTCTTCAAAACGCACATCCAGTCCAAGTAACGCAGCGCGCGCTTCCAGCATGCTTTTGTTACCACAAATAACAAGCTGGTGAGGCCAATTGCCATGCGCCAGACTCAATACCAAATCCGGGCCGATACCCGCAGGCTCTCCCGGTGTGATGGCGATACGTTGTGGTTTAGCTGTTGTCATCAAGATTACCTACTTGTTCAACATAAGCACCTGCACGCAACTCTTGAAGCCAAGCTTGAGCTTCTTCATTGAACTTACGGTTCAACAGGATGCGATAGGCACGGTTTTGCATAGCAGCATCGGTGCGATCGGCTTGGCGACGATCTTCAACTTCGACGATGTGCCAACCATGAACGGTTTTAAACGGTTCGCTGATTTGTCCTTCAGGCAAGGTATCCACTTTATCTTTGAACTCAGGAACGTAAAGATCAGACGTTTGCCAACCTAAATCGCCACCTTTTACCGCAGAGCCTGGATCGGCACTGTTAAGCTCTGCCAGTTCGGCAAAGGTTTTCTGGCCGCTCTTGATCTGGGCAATCATCTGATTGAGCTGCGCCTTTGCGCCTTCATCACTCAAGATAATAGACGGCTTGATCAGTATATGGCGCGCTTTAACCTCAGTAACGGCAACGGATTCTAGCCCCTTCACATCGTCAATTTTCAAAATGTGGTAGCCCACACCGCTGCGAAACGGACCAATGATGGCACCTTTACCGTTGTTACCAATTTGGTCAGCAAAGATGGTTGGCATTTCTTCCAAACGCATCCAGCCCCAATCACCGCCTTCTAGGGCTTTCGGACCTTTTGAAAAGGCTAATGCCAAAGACGCAAAGTTTTTGCCTTTTTTCAGGTCGGCAATCAGTTGGTTAGCTTTGGCAAGCGTCGCGTCGCGCTGCGCTTTGTCGGCATCTTCATCAACGCGAAGCTGAATTTGACGGATGTGGTATTCAACTTTTTCAAGGTTTTGCGCATTAAGTTCTGCCGCCAACGATTCCACTTCTTGAGGCAGGATGTTGATGCGACGACGAACCTGAATATTGCGCGCTTCACCAATGGTCATTTCTCGGCGGATTTGCTCGCGGTAATCTGACCAAGTGATGCCGTTTTTCTTAAGTTCACTACGAAGGGCTTGAACCGACATTTTTTTTTCTTTGGCGATGCTGCAATGGCTTGCTCAAGGCGGGTATCGTCGATACGAATACCCAAACGCTGCGCTTCTTGGAGTTGAAGCTCTTCAATAATGAGCTGATCGAGAATTTGCTGCTCAAGAACATCTTCTGGTGGCAAGGTGTCCGCTTTTGCGTTCAAGGCAACGGTTTTTTTCAATGCTTCAATGTCACTTGAAAGGACAACGCCCTCGTTAACAACAGTGACAACATGATCCAATTCTGTGGGTTCTGCAGATACAGATAACGAGCTGGCAGACATTGCCACGGCCAGTACTGCTTTCGTCCATTTTTTCATTTGCAATTCCAAGTTTAAAATTAGTTGTTCAGACCAAATGGGTTGCTATAACCCAGAGCGTTGCCACTTGCGGTGCTATAGCCAAAGCCTGCATCCGCTCCAATTCCGAGAAGGCTAAACGATAGAGTGATATTGTTGTCGTACAACTCTGGGTCATTAATATTGTTGCGAGTCAGCAGGTATTTGTTATAGCTCAATCCAATTGCCCAACATGCTGATGTGTAGGTAATGCCAAATTGGTTTTCTAACAACAAATCCTGAGTTAAATCGTGGAAGTACTGTCCTTGGACACTCAGATTTTTAGTCAGTGGGAAGCCTGCAACGAGACCAAGTTGCGAGATTCCATCTTCTGTGATCGAATCCAAGTCTTCGTTACCCGTCGTGCTGGCAATATAGTTCTTAGACACGTATCGATAACTTGTCTGAACGAAGGTTTCATCTTTACGATATTCAATAGTTGCGTTTCCAAATTGCATGTTACTGATATTGCTATCGTACTCGACAGAACCTCTAACAAAAAAGTTGTCGAAAAGATTTAACTCACTTTCTACGGCCCATGCTGAGTAGTCAACCAAAGTGCCATTGTTGCTATCCGGTCTGTCCAAGTAATAAATTTGACCAAAAGCGATATTGAATCTCTCTTTAAACCCATCATCAAAGAAACGCGTCGCAGCACCGACCGTGAATTGGTTTGCAGGGTTGATGTAGTCGATACTACTAAATTGATTCGCGCGGAACAGGCCGTAATAGTCCGTCTGCAGTCGCGCCGTGTCGTAACCACCGCCTGCATAATTCACAGGGTTGTAAATACCACTTTGATCGACATCGTGGATATAAAGATATTGAATTTGGGGCTCTAACGTTTGCGTATATGCTTCGTTTAACAGTGTGCCACTTCTTTCAAGCGTAATTGCCGCATGCAGCCTCGCCATTGGCACAACGCGAGACACTGTCTCTTCAAGCTTTTCACCATTAACACCCGTTACGCCTTCAATATTCGATTGGTCGTAATAGGTGTAATACAACTTGCCTTCTGCGGACGCACTGAGCCATGGCAAGTTATATGGCAAAGTGAACGTTGGTGCGAGGTTAACGCGAACAGCATCCGGCTTGGTATTGTCATCTGTTGCGAATTTGCTGACTTGGAAGGGCATTTGGAAGTCAACGCCATAAGCCAAATCAGTGTGGTAATAATTCATCGAAAGCTGGGGCAGCAAGCGATAGACCGAGGTATTCTCGCTTAAAGCCTGGAAGTTTCTTACCGACAGCGTACTGTCCCAATTGAGATCGCGATAAGACACGTCACCCGTTTGCAGCAGGGTATTGTCTTCACGGCTACCTACACGAGAGTCGGTATGGCGAGAAAAGTAACTGATATCGCTAACTTTGCTATAGTCGATATCGTATTTCCAATGGTCCTGTATCCCGTTATGACGCCAGTTAAAGCCCCAACTTTTATCGAACTCGGGATAGAGGCGATCTTCGCCCATGTATTCAACAACCATGGTCCCGATGCCAGCTTTTGTTAAATATCTTGGCTCAAATGACATAAATAAGCCACGATTCGACATGTATTTGGGCGTGATAACCATGTCGGCTTGCGGGTGAATGTTCCAATAAAAAGGTGTTTCAAATTCAATGCCATCGCTGTCGTTCCAGCTGATTGATGGGTATAAGAAGCCCGTCAATCGTCCATCTTCAACGGGAACGCGGAGGTATGGCATGTAGAAGACAGGTGTATCAAGGACTTCAAAGCGTGCGTTGTAGAGATCAGCGAATATATCGCCGTCCTCTTTTTCGATTTTGCCTGCCACAAAGCGCCAACTGTCATCTTTTTCTGGACAGGTGGTGTAGGTGCCGTCTTCCAATTCGTAGAAGGTGGTGCCGTTTTTAAATACGCGCTTGGCTTCACCACGACCCGGTTCACACATCATCTGGTAATTGATGTCTGTGAGTGTGGTGTCCTCGTTGTCGAGGTTGGTTTGAAGCGATTTACCTCTGATGGCAATATCACCGTCGTGGTAATACACGTTACCTTCAGCGGTAACCACGTTTTCAGGCTGGCGAAGAATGGCTTCGTCAGCGCGCACGGTGCGGTGGCCTTGTTTGACAACCACGTCGCCGCGATAAATCGACTTCTCGTTTGCTTTAGCTTCAGCAGAGTCTGCCACAATCGTGATTGGTTGATTGTTTATATCGTCTGATTGTTCGGCCTTGGTCAGACAGCGGTACTCAGGTGCAAGGCAGGTGCCTTTGGGAATTTCCAAGGCATTGGGATTGCCCTGTGTGACACTCGTTTCACCCGCTACCGCTTGGCCGTACAAAGCAAGCCAAATCATAGTGGATAAAAAACTTCTGGCAGTCAGTGACATTAAAACTCAATCCTGTTGTTGGTACGAAGCGCTGGTATACTCTTGCGCTGTGTCCTGGCAAATTTTGCTGAAAAATGTGGGTTATGATAATGCAATTCATCCCAGACAGCACCTGCTTGCTGGCGTAAACGAGAGAAATTAAACAAATAGAGTAAGAAACATGGCAGTTTGGGGAAAAGTGCTGGGGGCATTCTTTGGCTTCCTGCTCGGAAAATGGGTTGGCTTAGCGTTAGGCCTGTTTTTAGGGCATAAGTTCGACAAAGCGCGTCAAAATGCGGCTTTTGGCGGAGGTTTTTTGGGAGGCAATCAGCAAGAAAGACAACAAGCTTACTTTCATGCCACCTTTGCGGTGATGGGACACGTTGCCAAAGCAAAAGGCAAAGTCACTGAAAATGAAATCCGTCTCGCGTCGAATTTGATGGATCGCATGGGCCTTCAAGGCGACGCCCGCCGCGCTGCGCAAGATGCTTTCCGAGAGGGCAAAGAAAGCGCGTTCCCTCTAGAAGAAACACTTCAGGAAGTGCGTAAAAATTGCGGTGGGCGCTCTGATTTACTTCAATTTTTCCTTGAGGTGCAAATTCAGGCTGCATACGCCGATGGCTCAATGCACCCAAGCGAACGCCAAGTGTTATATACCATTGCCGGTGTCTTAGGTTTTTCTCGTCAGCAGTTAGAACAACGGCTGATGATGCAAGAAGCCGCGTTCAAGTTCTACCAGCGACAAGGTGGTTCTGGACAACAGCAGCAATGGCAGGGGGATTTCTCGGGTTCTCGTTTAAAAGATGCGTTCAAAATTTTGGGTGTTGAAGAGGATGCCAGCAGTCAGACGGTGAAACGTGCTTACCGTAAGCTGATGAACGAGCACCACCCGGACAAGCTTGCTGCGAAAGGTCTGCCACCTGAAATGATGGAAATCGCGAAGCAAAAAGCGCAGGAAATACAAGCCGCTTACGATCTGGTGAAAAAAGAAAAGGGCTACAAATAGCCCTCTTATATTTTTCGCAACGTTGTTGAGGCTCAAAGTGTGTTTTGGGCCTCACCGTTCACAAAGGCATTGATATTGTCGACCAGCTGATTGGCCAGTGTTTGAATGCTGGAGTCTGAACCCCACGCGACATGCGGTGTGAGAAGAAGGTTTGGCATGCCAGCATTGGCCAGCAGTGGGTTGGTATTGTCCGCTGGCTCTTGCGTAAACACATCCACACCAGCACCTGCAATCTCACCATCTTTAAGTGCCTTCACTAACGCCTGTTCATCCACTAAGCCACCTCTACCTGTGTTGACCAATATGGCACTGGTTTTCATCGCCTTGAGTTCATCTGTACCAATCAGGTTTTGAGTTTGCGCGTTTAGCGGACAGTGAAGCGTTAGGACATCTGCTTGTTTGAGCACAGCTTCAAACGGAACGTATCCCTCTCTCACCGTGTTTGCGTTTTTGTGCTCGGCGAACAGCACTTTCATGCCGACGGCTTTTGCTAAGTTCGCGACAGCTTGCCCCAAACTGCCACCTCCAATGATGCCGAGTGTCGCACCGGCGATGTCACCAATGGGATGCGTAAAAAAGCAAAATTGATTTTTCTCTTTCCAAACACCGAGTTCAATATCCCTGTGGTAGGCATTCAGGCTGCGACGCAGTGAAAAAGCCATGGCCATCACATGCTCCGGCACGGATTGCGTGGCGTAGCCGCGAATGTTACAGACGGTTAGCGAGTGTTTGTGGCACCAGTCGATATCGACGTTGTTATATCCCGTCGCGGCAATGGCGATGAGTTTGAGATTGGGAAGTGCGGAAAGGATCTCTGGGGATAAAACGACTTTGTTAGTAATAACAATGGTTGCGTCTTTGAGCCGAGCGATAACCTCTTCGGGACGTGTTTCCTGATAGGTGGTCCACTGATGTTCAAAGCTTGGTACTGGGAGAGTGATATGAGCCGGAATCGTGGCTCTATCAAGAAAGACTATCTTTTCCATGGCGGACTTCCTTATTCAACGTCACCCATCGATGATGCCCGTATCCGCGCGATTACACCAGTAAACGCGCTGGAATTTGGTTTTTGGCTTAGTTTGATTGGCCGTGTTGCTCTCTTTTACCTTTCACTTTCTCGGGCGGCATCAGGCTTGCGTCGGCTTCAATACCGCGCTGAACCAAAATGTTGCTGGGTGCGCCAGAATAGAATTCACACGGTGCCGCCAAGTGCATGGGTTCGCCCGTGCCTGGATGGAGAAAGCAAAGCTCTCCCGCATGCAGTTGTAAGCGTGGCGAGTACCTCAATGCTTGAGGATGGGCGTAAAATTCATCGCCAACGATCGGGTGTTCGAGTGCCAACATGTGTACGCGCAGTTGATGGGAGCGGCCCGTGATTGGCAGCAAGCGAACCAGCGTGGTTTTCTTCTCACGTTTCACCACTTCATAGTCAGTGACTGACGGTTTGCCGTGCTCAAAGCATACCATTTGTTTGGGACGGTTAGGCCAGTCGCAAATCAGAGGAAGATCAACGCGACCTTCATCTTGCTCAACGCTGCCCCACACGCGCGCGTAGTAAAGTTTGTGCGTCACACGCTCTCGAAACTGCGCCTTTAAATGACGTTCTGCTTTCTTGTGCTTAGCAAAGACAATCAACCCTGAGGTCGACATATCAAGGCGGTGAACCAGCTCTGCTTCTGGGTACTCACTTTTAATGCGAGACCAGGCACTGTCATAGTGCGCAGGATCGCGGCCTGGATTAGTTAGTAGGCCACTTGGTTTGTTGATCGCAATGATGTCGTCGTCCTGATAAATAACGTCCAACCAAGGTTCCGTTGGTGGGTTGTAGATAAAGTCGCTGCTCATTATTTTGCTCGAAAGTTAGACGGCCGGAAGTGTAGCACGACAACTTTGAAAGGGAAGGGGAAGAAAAAGAAAGGCACCGCCGAAGCAGTGCCTTAAGGACAGGTAAATAGCCTAGTGCTTATATAAGCGAATGCTTATTGGTGGCTCACCACGATAACGCGCAGCGAGTCCAACTGAACCTGAGCTTGACTGATGTAGCGCGAAGTTCGCCCATTTGAGATTCAATCGCTTCCAGTTCGTCATCACGGATATTCGGGTTAACTGCTTTCAGAGCTTGCAGGCGATCCAGCTCTGCACGCAGTTTCGCGGTCATCTCTGCTTCAGCCGTTTCACGGATAGTGATCAGTTGTTTCTCCGCAAACGGTTCAGACAGTTCAATCAAACCGTGAATTTGCTTCTGCACAGAAGATACCAGCTTGCTTGCAAGGTGGCGGTTCACAGGGCTCAGTTGGCGGTGGAAGCTATCAAATTCAACCTGCGCCGCCAAGTCGTTGCCTTTGGCATCCAACAGCACGCGAATTGGGGTTGCTGGTAAGAACTGATGAATTCCCGAGCTCTTTGGTGCTTGTGCATCTGCGACATATACCAGCTCTAGGAACAAGGTGCCGACTGGCAGGGCTTTGTTCTTCAACAGTGATACCGCTGTAGTACCTACATCTTCCGACAGCAGAAGATCGATGCCACCTTGAATCATTGGGTGTTCCCAGCTGATGAAATGCAGATCTTCACGTGACAGCGCAGTATTACGGTCAAACGTGATGGTACAGCCTTCGTAAGGGAGACCAGGGTAGCTCGATACCAGCATGTGCTCTGAAGGTGTCACGACAATGGCGTTTTCGCCTTTGTCGTCTTGGTTCAGGCCGACGGTGTCGAACAAACCCAAAGCAAAGGTAACAAGGTTCGTGTCACCGTCCAGTGAACGGATGGTTTCAGCCAGTGCCTTGGCGTCATCGCCGCCGTTTGAATGCATTTCTAGAAGACGGTCACGGCCTTTCTCCAGCTCAGCCTTCAAGCGGTGGTGCATTTCTGCACTGGTTTCAATCAAGGTGTCTAGCGACTCGTCGATGCTACCTTTTGCCAGCAGTTGCAGAAGATCGTCTTGCACATGTTCGAAGATAGAGCGGCCTGTTGGGCAGGTTTCTTCAAACGCATTTAGCCTTCGTTGTACCAACGTGCCAGCAGTGCTTGAGAAGTGCCTTGCATGAACGGAACATGAATTTCGATATCACGCTTTTGACCAATACGGTCAAGACGACCGATACGCTGCTCAAGCAGGTCTGGGTTCATCGGTAAATCGAACATCACCAGTTGATTCGCGAACTGGAAGTTACGACCTTCAGAGCCGATTTCAGAACAAATCAGCACCTGCGCACCCGCTTCTTCTTGTGCAAAGTAAGCAGCGGCTTTATCGCGCTCAAGAATCGACATGCCCTCGTGGAACACTGTGCACGGATGCCTTCACGCTCACGCAGTGCTTGCTCAAGTGCCAGTGCAGTTTGAGCGCGAGAACAGATAACCAGCACTTTTTCCTGACGGTTTGATTTCAGCAGATCTAGCAGCCAGTCGATACGTGGGTCAAAGCCCCACCAGCTCGCGTTTTCGCCTTCAAACTGTTGGTAGATATCCTCTGGGTACAGCCACTGAACCGCTTTTTGTTCGATGCTTTGATTACCGCCGCCCATGATGCCAGCTACACGCATTGCTGTTTGATACTGCGAAGCAATGCCAGCGGGTACAGGTTCAGGTGACGCTGAGGGAAACCTTGAATCGCCGCGCGGGTGTTACGGAACAGTACGCGACCCGTGCCGTGACGGTCCATCAGGTTGTCAATCAGTTCATGGCGAGCATCACGACGTTGTTCTTCGTCCACATCGTCGGCTTCTACGATGCGCAGCAACGGCTCTACGTCTTGCTCAGACAAGAGTTCAGTGATGCTGTTCTTCGCGTCGTTGCTAAGCTTTTCGTTCGACAGCAGTTGGCTAACCGCATCAGCAACAGGTTCATATTGCTGCTCTTCTTCGACAAACGCTTGGTAGTCGTAGAAACGGTCTGGGTCGAGCAGGCGCAAACGAGCGAAGTGACTTTCGCGGCCAAGCTGCTCTGGCGTTGCCGTAAGCAGCAGCACGCCCGGGGTGTTCTCAGCAATGCCTTCAATAACTTGGTATTCGCGGCTGACTTTGTCTTCGCTCCACTCTAGGTGGTGCGCTTCGTCCACGACCAATAGGTCCCACTCGCCTTCTGCCGCTTGTTCTGCGCGCTTGCGGCTCTTGCGTAGGAAGTCCAGAGAACACAGTACCAGCTGCGCGGTATCAAATGGATTATCTGCATCGGCAAACGCTTCAACACAACGCTCTTCGTCAAAAATGGAGAAATGCAAATTGAATCGACGAAGCATCTCTACCAGCCATTGGTGTTGCAGGGTTTCTGGTACCACAACCAGCACGCGTGATGCACGACCAGACAGCACCTGCTGGTGGATGATCATGCCCGCTTCGATGGTTTTACCCAGACCGACTTCGTCCGCCAACAATACGCGAGGTGCGTGGCGGCGACCGACTTCGTGCGCGATAAACAGCTGATGAGGGATAAGGCCTGCACGCATGCCACAAAGACCACGCATAGGGCTCTTGTGTTGCTCGTATTGGTTTTTCAGCGCACGGTAACGCAGCGCGAAACGGTCCATACGGTCAATTTGACCTGCGAACAGCTTGTCTTGAGGTTTGTTAAAACGAATTTGGTGACTTAGCAGGATTTCACGCAGGACAACGTTCTCTTCGCCGGTGTCGGTACGCTGACCCACGTAGGTCAGAATGCCATTGTCTTCTTCAACGCGTTCAACGGTCAGAAACCAACCTTCATGGCTTTCAATGGTGTCACCCGCATTAAACATGACTCGAGTGATCGGCGCATCGTTACGCGCATACAAGCGGTTTTCTTCGCTGGCAGGAAACATCAGGGTAACTGTACGCGCGTCGAGGGCAACAACAGTTCCCAGACCTAAATCGCTTTCAGTATCGCTGATCCAACGTTGTCCGAGGGCGTATGACATAAAGGGAGAAACCTCTGGTTAAAGCTGACACAAATTGGAAATAAGCCGTGTGGCTTGTAGGGCAATTGCCCTTGCGTGCCTATCCGAGAACTACAGTGTAGGTCATCATGAGCACGGAGAAAATGGTTGCCAATGGTACTTGAAGATGTGAACGCGGTCACGGTCAAAGTAGGAAAAATGGCAGATGTAACATATGGGTAACAAATTAATGAAAATGTGGAGTAGACAACACGTTAAGACTGAAATTTGTCTTAGGATTAAGAAAGAAGCCCGATAGCTGTGTCGCATAGCCAAATGGCACAGTCATCAGGCGACGTGGGGAAACTCACTCAGCCTAAGCAACCAAGGAGGTGCCTATGGGCGATGCCGAACGGAAATTCTTTGTGCTGGACACTAACATCCTGCTTCATGAACCTTTCGCCATCTATTCCTTTCAAGAACACGACGTGGTCATTCCAATGACCGTCCTCGAAGAACTCGACCGAATCAAAGACAGCAAACGTGATGTTGCTCGCGATGCCCGTGTTGCTATCCGTGCGCTGGAAGATATCTTCAAAGATGCAACGCCTGATCAGATCTCCGAAGGCATTGTCGTCGGCAAAGAAGGTAACACCGGAACGGTATCCATCCTTGCTGACTTCGAAATTAAAGAAACCGTGCAGGCATTTGCGGATAAAGCGGGCGACAACCGCATCCTCAATGCTGTGCTTTACCTACAGGCAAAACGCTCGCCGCGTATGGTGGTGTTGGTCACCAAAGACATCAACATGCGTCTGAGAGCAAAAGGTGCCGGTGTTCGCTACGTAGAAGACTACCGCACCGACCAGTTGATTGACGATGTCAGTCTGTTGACCAAAGGCTTTCAGGTCTTTGAAGGCAGTTTCTGGGATCAAGTCGGTCAAGTGGAGTCGCAAAACAGTGGACGTACAACGCTTCACACTATGCCTCGAGACATGATTGAAAACACCTTTGTGAACCAATACATTCTTGATGAAAGTGATGAATTTGCAGGGCGTGTTGTTGGCCTTGAAGCCGATAAACTTCATCTGAAAGACATCAGTCGTGAACGCTTGATGCATCGCGAAGCTTGGGGAGTGCGACCAAAAAATATTTATCAGGGCATGGCAATGGATGCGTTACTGGATCCCCATGTCGACCTCGTCATCCTTACCGGTCCTGCTGGCTGTGGTAAAACCATCCTAGCGATGGCTGCCGCTTTGGAGCAGGTGGTGGAAAAAGGGATGTACGATAAAATCATCGTTACCCGAAATACACCGGAAATCGCAGAGTCCATCGGCTTCTTACCGGGTACGGAAGAAGAGAAGATGCTGCCTTGGCTGGGTGCGGTAACGGATACCTTGGAGGCGCTACACAAGAACGATGAGTGTGCAGATGGCTCTATGCGTTACATCATGGATAAAGCCAACCTGCAATTTAAGTCCATTAACTTTATGCGCGGTCGCTCGATTCAAAATGCGTTTGTGATTTTGGATGAGTGTCAGAACCTAACCGCGTCCCAGTTAAAAACCATTATCACGCGTTGTGGCGAAGGAACGAAAATTGTTTGTTCCGGTAACCTTGCGCAGATAGACAGTCCTTACCTGACACCTGTAACGTCGGGCCTGACGTACATTGTAGAAAGATTTAAGAACTTTGAAGGCAGTGCGTGTGTGTACCTTAATGGGGTCGTGCGTAGCCGCCTCGCAGAGTTTGCTGAAGAGAACCTCTAACAGGAACCGTAAGGAAAAGGGCAGCCGTTTGGCTGCCCTTTTGTGTTTATGCCCAACGCCTTTCAATCACGTTTGCATCGATATCTATGTTATTGAACATATTATTGGGTTTGTTTGCACGCATACGAGTCGTGGCAATCGTCACTAAGGTTTCGCCGTCTTCGCCATCGTAAGGGTAGCAGGCAATGCCTTCGCTGAATTTGACCGGGATGTTTTGCTGGTCGATGTGCAATGGGCTCAACTGCAGCACCTTTTGAAGCTGCTTGATACGCTTCAATGCTTGGCTGCTTTCCGTTAAATCGAACAACACACCAAACTCACCGCCACCCAAACGTGCAACCACAGTGCTGCCACTAAATTGCAGACGAACCAGTTTTGCCAGATGTCTCAGTGCCATATCACCAACATCCTGACCAAAGCTTTCATTGATTTGTTTGAGGCTATCGATATCAAGCACAGCCACCACATACGGCGATGGGGAGAAACGCTTTTCAGCCAGTAAGTTGTAAAACTGATGGCGTGTCTTGGCACCGGTGAGCGCATCGCTTTGTACGGCACATTCCAAACGTTCTTCCGAAGATTTCAAAGCCTCAACGGCAGATTTCAGCTCTTCCGTGCGACTTTTCAGCAGCTTACGGTAGAAGAACAAGCCCACCACCATCAACACCATAAAGCTGACCAAGATAGTCAGTTGTGCGTGCTTGTTCAGCCAAGGTAGCGCGTAATGCAGTTTGTTTTGCGGCAGCCACTTGTCGTAGATTGCTTTAACGTCATCTAAGTCAATCTTATCCAGACCGTTTTCGATGCTAGCAAGGCTGTCGTGGGAGTCTTTGTTCACCGCAAAGTGAAGTGGAAAAGAGTAAAGCTTGCGGCGAGCAGTAAATTCACCCGAGTTTCCGGTGTGGCGCATGTCATAGAGCGCGGTGCTCAAGTCATCGATAAACACATCGACGTCACCACGATACGCAGCGTCATTGAGCGAGCCAAAGGTCGGGAAAAGCTTAATGTTTTCTTCTGGCATGCGAGACATCAAAAAGGCGTGCTTGGTGCTGTCTTTTACCGTGCCAACAACCGCAGAGTCCAAAAGGTGAAGATCGTCAAAAGGCAGGTCTTTCTGGACAAAGAGGCTAACGTTGTAGTGACGCAGCGGGAGCTCACGAGAAAAGGACAGTGTTTTCGCTCTTGAGCCTGTATAGCCTAAACCGCCATGAACCACATTTTTAGTGTTCGCGACGTATTGAAGCGACTCGCTCCAAGGCAACAGATTAAATTCGATATCAAGGTTGTTTACCTTGGCGTAGAGGCGCCAATAATCAACCATAATGCCATCAGCTTCACCATCTCTATTGATAAAAGAGAACGGCTGCCAAGTGGAGGATCCCGTCACGATCAAAGGCTTGGATTCTGCCATTGATGAGATGGGAAATAGATAAGATAGCAACGTCAGTGAGATTGCGGCGAACTGGCGGGCGCTTGGCATAAATTTAAAACTCGATGGACCAACCTGTCTAGATTCTCTGTCGTGGATTATACGCAAGCGGCAGGGTTCTGGGAAATGGAAAAGTGGTTTTTTGTCAATGTCTTGATCTGTGTTAATTTGCAACCATTATCGCAAATTCGCGTACTTCAATTTGATTGAAGCACGCGAATGTTGGAGCTAGTTAGAAAAGTTCGACATCGTCTTCTGGGACAAGGGATTGCAACTCGCCCGCAGCAATCAAATCTTCATAGAAGGCAACTTGATTGCGACCGTTCTGCTTCGCTTTGTAAAGTGCTTGGTCTGCAAAGCCCAGTACTGTGATGGCGTTGAGTTCTTGATCGTTAATCGAGGCAGCACCCATGGAGATTGATACGTCTTTCGCTTGCCCATAATCACGCTCGTTTACGCTCTTAATGAAGCTGCGAATCGTTTTCTCCATGTCCTCACGCGGTTGAGGATGCATGATGACGACGAACTCATCGCCGCCGTAGCGGAAGAGAATATCCTCTTCATCGAAGGCTTGTTTCATCAGCGCGGTGATAAGCAAAATCACTTCGTCCCCGAATACGTGGCCAAGGGCGTCATTGATCTGTTTGAAATGATCTATATCGAAAATGCACACCCAATGGTGATGGCTTGGGTCATCTGTGATGCTGCTACCTTGGATCAAGAAACGATCGAGCAGCAAATCAATCTTAGTCGTCAGGACTTTGCGGTTGTAGAGACCTGTTAAGCCATCTCGTTCACTGGCAGAGATGATCTTCTGATAGTTCTCGTAGACTTTTGCCAACCCTTCAATGAGTTGTACTTCATCGCCCTTGAGCTGATCGGTTTTACAGAACACGACACCGTGGATTTCTTCTTTCTCGCCGTAGCGAATAGGCACGGCAAGCAAGGATTGGTTTTCAGCTTTACTGAATTCAACGACATTTTCGCCGGTTGCGATGCAATCACGCAAAATTCGCTCAATGGCATCTTTCTCTTCTTCATAGAGAAAAATGTCAGAGCAGGCGACAACCAGAAACTCGGGAGACGTCTCTGGGTTGTAGTCCAACACCAAAACCTGATTCGCCGGCGTAAGTTGAAGAACCGTTGTTATCAGGCTTTCAGAAATGGTATCGGACTCCGTTTGCGCAGTAATGTCTACCACTGAGTCCAGCACATCGATACTGGTTACAGTCACAATCGCATCTCTCTTTTGATATGAATGTCTTAAAAACAAGTATAGATGCGGTTGATTGATGCGCAATGTTTGACCAAGGCGCGAGTTTTATCTCTATGAAAGATAAGCGTTTATCTTTTCGTTTTTGACGCTAAGTTCTGAAATATCAATATGATGAGCAACTCGTCCTTGGTCGATGATTAGCACCTTGTCGGCAATGGCGACGGCATCTTCTGGATGGTGGGTCACCATTAAGATGGTGGTGCCAAATTGCGTTGCCAGCAGCTTCACCTGAGACAGCATGTCTTTGCGCAGCGAGGGATCCAATGCCGAGAACGGCTCATCCAGCAAAAGAAGAGGGCGTTCTCTGACCAAACATCTTGCTAGGGCAACGCGCTGCTTTTGGCCACCAGAGAGCTGGCCTGGGAGTCGGTCAAGGTAAGTATCCAAACCCACAGCGGCAGCCGCTTTTTGGATACGCTGCTTATCTTCGCTTGTCAGTGAAAGGCGAGGGCTGATACCCAGCGCAATATTGTCAAACGCCGTTAAGTGGCTGAAGAGGTTATGCTCTTGAAAAAGCACAGACAGTGGCCTTTCGTGAGCAGGCTTTTGGGTGAAGTCTTCGTCATCAAACAATACCTTGCCGCCACTCGGCGGTAACAGACCGCAGAGCAGCGTCAGAAGTGTGCTCTTTCCTGCTCCGCTTGGCCCTAAAATCGCGGTAATTGATCCCGCTTCTGCCATGAAAGAAAAAGACAGTGCCTCAGTTTGGTACTGATAGGACAACTCACTGACGTTAAGCATGACGTTTCCTCGAGATAAACGCTTCAATAAGGGCATAGCTGCCAAGCTTAATCCAAACAGCACCAGAGATGCTGCTGCGCCTGCTTCCATTTGGTAACTGCCAACGAGATGGAACAGGTATAAAGGCAGAGTTTGAAAATCTTGACTGCCTACCAGCGCAATCGCACCTAAGTCTCCGGTAGATAACACGAAACTGATGGCAAGTGCTCGACCGATTGGTGCGCGAAGAGCACGCCATTCAATAAGACGGAGTCGATTCAGCCCTTTTATACCTAAGCTGTTGCACAAGCTTTGATATTGCTGAGCAAGCTGAAAAGCGGGTTGGCTGAGCACTTTCACTATATACGGCAAAGCCATCAGGGTATTTACTGTCAGCACCAACCAATAGGGTGAGCTAAAGACATCAACGTGCTCTCGCAACATCAAAAAGAAGCCTGTGCCCAGTACGACACTTGGGACAACAAGCACTAAGGACGCTGTCATTTCGATGCCATCTGCACGGCGGGATTTGCCAGACAAGCGCCAAAAGCGACTGGTAAGGACAATCGTACTGCCAAGTGCAAACGCGCACATCGCCGTGCCTGCCGCGATCTTGATGGAATTTAAGGTTGCCGACCAAAGCGCAGGTTGGGTGAGAACGTCAAAGGCTTTGGGATTTAGACCACTTAACACCACAGACGCGAGCGGTGGCAGCACAAGAAGCAAAGCGGCACCAATCCAAAATCCATCCCACATCTTTTCTGGCGTGCTATCGAGCTTCATTGGCAGTGTGATATGGCTGTCTTTGCCTTGTTGAGAAATCGGGCGTGTGAAACGCTGAGCGACGAGATGAAACAAGCCGCAAAGCAGCAACTGCCACAGCGCGAGAATGGCACCAGTTTGCAAGTCAAAGTCGAAACGAATGGCTTGGTAAATTGCCAATTCAATTGTGGTCGCGCCGGGGCCGCCACCCAGAGCCATGACGGTGGCAAAACTGGTGAAACACAGCATAAACACCAGCCAATGGCGTGTGGCAATTGCTGACGCATGAAGGGCCATTCGAGCAATCGAAACTTGTGCCAGCCATGCATACCGAGTTGATAGGCGAGGCGTTGTTGATCGCTTGGGATCTGATCCAATGCCTGAACCAGAAGCTGAACGGAAAACGGCAGATTAAAGAAAACGTGGGCGAGCAGAATACCGGAAAGCCCGTAGATGCTGACATTCCAAGAAAGCCCGAAGATGGGCAGCCAATCAGCGAGCAAGCCGCTTTTGCCATAAATCGCCAGTATGCCGAACACGCCGACCAAAACCGGCAGCACGAGCGTCATGGAAAACAGGCGAAGCAATAGTTTCTTGCCGGGAAACTCGCGGCGTGACAGTGCATGGGCAACAGGAATCGCCAAGCCAACGGACAGCAGAGTAGACAGAAAGGCCTGCTTGATACTGAACAGCGTGACGTGTTGAAGATAAGGGTCTTGCCAAAGCGACCAGACATCGAGCGTCGGTGCTTGTGTTACCAAGGAAAATAAAGCGGCGCTAATGAGCACCGCTACCAATGCGGCCGAGATAACACCCGGCCATGTGCGAGAAGGGTTCAGCACGTTTTTTCTATCACTCAGAAAAGATTACTTCACCAGTGCCGATTGCCATTCACGGATCCAAGTGCGGCGGTTGTCTGCCACTTTCTCTGGAGTGAATTGCAAGCTCTTGGTTGGCACTGACAGGGTTTCAAAGCCTTGAGGCAGAGTAATGTCTGTCACTGGGTACATCCACTGACCTGTTGGAACCGCATTTTGAAAACCATCGCTTAAGATGAACTGCATGAATTCATCAGCGAGTTTTTGATTGTCAGAGTTTTTCACCTTTGCGGCCACTTCTACTTGCAGGTAATGACCTTCTTCAAAATTTGCGCTGGTGTAGTTTGGGTTATTTTCCGCAATCAAATGGTAAGCCGGCGACGTGGTGTAAGAAAGCACCATGTCGGATTCGCCGTTCAAGAACATGCTGTAGGCTTCTGACCAGCCTTTCGTTACGGTAACAGTTTTCTTCGCAAGTTGTTGCCATGCGTTAGCGACATCATCGCCATAGACCGACTTCATCCAAAGCATCAGACCTTGGCCTGGCGTTGAAGTGCGCGGGTCTTGGTAGATCACCGAGATGTCATCACGAGATTCAACCAGCTCTTTCAGGCTTTTCGGCGGGTTTTCCAGTTTGGTTTTGTCGTAAACAAAAGCGAAATAGCCAAAGTCATAAGGCACGAACGTTTGGTTGTCCCAGCCATCCGGCAGGGTCACGGTTTTGGTATCAACATTGTGGGTTGTTAATAAGCCTGTTTTTTCTGCTTCTGCCATCAAGTTGGTATCGAGACCCAAAATGACGTCCGCTTTGCTGTTTTTCCCTTCAAGGCGCAGGCGGTTCAAAATGGTCACGCCATCTTCCAGCGCAACAAGGTTTAAGGTGCAACCGCACTGCTCTTCAAAGGCTTTTTTTACGGCAGGACCCGGGCCCCAATCAGCGGCAAAAGAGTCATAGGTGTAGACAGTTAGCGTGTCTTTTTCGTCAGCCATCGCGGGACCGGCCATGGTCATCGCTACCATCAAAGCTGAAAGGGAATATTTCATTCGAGCCTCACGTCAATGTGTGGCGAGGTTGAGGGTTGTCAGCAGAGGATCTGAGACATCTCATTCCTACGCCAGCATTATCTGGATCAGGTTTATGGGTTTAGCGTTCGCATTCTCAGCCGACGATGTCAGCACCCCACGAGATGACAGTATTGTAAACTAAAGGTTGTGATAGAGATAGCAAAGGGCACGTGCGTGCCCTTTGTGACTTGGAATATGGCGGTCTTTTTTATGGCTGGTTCAAGTCCCAGTCGTAATCGTACTTAATCTTGCCACTCCAGCCTTCAAGCTTTTGCCCGTCTCGAAATACATCGATAGCCTTCAAAACGGCTTGCTCGTTGTTGCCAAAATCGACGCCATACCATTCGTAGATTGATGACAATGTCAGGGTGTTACCGTCAATTTTTGCGCCTTTATCACTGTTAGTGAACTGTTTGGCGGCTTCATTAAGAAGCTCTTCGGTGTTTTCACCCGTAAAGGCGGTTTGTGCGAGGTTAGGGCAGCCGAGGCTGGCACAGTTCACTGCGTAATGGATGCGCTCGTCATTCCAAATCGGACGCAAAATGCGGTGCTCAATGTCATTGAGAGTGAGTTTCTTACCCGCAATACGCGTCACGTCATCATCCCAAGGACCGAAGCTTAAAAAGCCGCCGAGCTTGGTGATGGACTTGACCGGATATTCATCGAGGATCAGCTGAACCGTGAGGGCATTGTAAAGGTTAACCCAATAAGCAAACTGCTCGTCCTTGCTGTAATTTCTAGGATCCAACGACGTCAGGTCGACGATGTATTGGTCCAACAAGGCTTTGTCTGATGGCGTGACAGCACTGTAGTTAAAAAGGTTATGCTGACCTTTAACAACCACGTATTTATCGAGGATCTGTTGCCATTTTTGATGATCAAAGCTTGCCGCATTTGCTTCGTTGCTTTGGTTCCACATCGGCCACAAATCGCTTTTTGGCGCGGCAAATGCTTGGCTAGCAAGCAGCATCAAGGCAACAAAAACCGAAATGCCAAACGGTAAAGGCTTACGCATGGTGTTTTCCCTAATAAAGTCTCTCTACACAAAGACCCGACATTGTGAGATTTACTTTCTGCCTGAGTAGGTTTCAATCAGCCGAGCCCAGTTGCGACTTTTTGTTTCGTAGTCCTCGACGCAGAACGCATCTCTTTCCATGTCTTTCAGTTCGACATCGAGGATGTCTTTGTATTTATTTGGGTTGCTGCCGTAAATAAGGCACAGCGAGGCGGCGTAACGCTGCGCATCCAGACTATGCTCATCCCAAAAATCGCTTTGCTCAAAATAGTCTGTATCCAAATCTTCAAGGGCGAATAAATCGGTGGCAATAAAGGCAGCGTCGTCATCTTTAAAATCGTTCAAAAGCAGCACGGTGGCGAAGTTGTCGACCGCGTCTTCTTCCTTGCCGACGATCGGAATGTCCCAGCTATAGATGTATGCGTGACCATATTCGTGCAGCAGAGTATGAAGTAGCGCAAACTGCGTCGCTTGCTCGGGTGTTACGCCTTCAAGTGCGGGCTCTGCTGCCGCATAACGGCCATAAACTTCTTTTAAAAACTGATAGGGAATATGGATGGTGAAGGTCTCTGGATCAAACAAGGGGCCATCTTGGTCATCAAAGCGGATCGTCAGCTTGTCCTCGATGCGAAGATTCTGATTAGCAAATTTCACCATTTCAGTCGCGATCGGTTTTGCTAACTGCTGCCATTGTTTGTCATCACCAGTTGCCGAATCCATGTGAAGTTGCGTCGTGGCGTGAACGGTGAGCGAGAAGGTGAAAAAGAAAAACGAAACAAAAGCGCGCATGACAGATACCTTAAACCAATAAACCCGACTTCAAGATAGAAAAAACCGACCACAAGGGTCGGTTTTAACAATAAAAATCAGCGATCACGCAAGGAATGCTGGGATCTTACTTTCGTACTCCGCGATCTTGTCTTCATGCTGAAGCGTCAAGCCGATACTGTCCAAGCCATTCAGCAAACAGTGGCGACGGAATTCATCAATCTCGAACGAGTAAGACTTGTCGCCTGCGGTCACGGTTTGTGCTTCCAGATCCAGTGCGATCTCTGCGCCTTCATTGGCGTCAACAAACGTAAACAGCTCATCGACTTCTGCTTCAGTCAGGCGTACTGGCACCATTTGGTTGTTGATGGAGTTGCCGTAGAAAATGTCCGCAAAGCTTGGCGCGATCATCACTTTAAAGCCGTAATCTGCCAGTGCCCATGGCGCGTGCTCACGCGATGAACCACAACCGAAGTTTTCACGGGCAAGCAGCACGCTCGCGCCTTTGTAGCGTGGGTGGTTCAGGACGAACTCTGGGTTGTCTTGCTGACCTGCGTCATCCAGAAAACGCCAATCGTGGAACAGGTGCTTACCAAAGCCCACGCGGGTGACTTTCTGCAAAAACTGCTTAGGGATAATGGCATCGGTATCGACGTTTGCTGCATCCAGCGGTGCCACCAAGCCTTTGTGTTGTTTAATTCCTGACATGGTGACTCCTTATAAGCTGTTTACGTCAACGAAGTGACCGGCAACGGCTGCAGCTGCAGCCATGGCTGGACTCACCAAGTGCGTGCGACCTTCACGACCCTGACGGCCTTCAAAGTTACGGTTACTGGTGGATGCGCAGCGCTCTTTTGGCCCCAAACGATCGTTGTTCATCGCTAGACACATAGAGCAGCCCGGCAAACGCCATTCAAAGCCTGCTTCGATAAAGATCTTGTCCAGACCTTCTTGTTCTGCCTGTGCTTTTACTTGCTCAGATCCCGGCACAACCAGCGCCTGAACGCCAGAAGCCACTTTACGACCCTTGGCGATAGCGGCTGCTGCGCGCATGTCTTCGATGCGTGAGTTGGTGCAAGAGCCAATAAAGACTTTGTCGATGGTGATGTCTGTGATTTTCTGGCCCGCTTCGATGCCCATGTATTTCAGCGCGCGTTCGGCTGAGTGGCGCTCGATAGGGTCGCTGAAGCTTTCTGGTGCCGGTACGACATCGTTCACGCCCACAACCTGACCTGGGTTGGTGCCCCATGTCACTTGGTTGCTGATGTCTTTCGCTTCCAGTGTCACCACTGCATCAAAGTTTGCGCCTTCATCGGTCTTCAGCGTTTTCCAGTAAGCAACCGCCGCATCCCAATCTTCGCCTTTTGGCGCAAACTTGCGGCCTTCAAGGTAATCAAAGGTTGTTTGGTCTGGTGCAACAAGGCCTGCTTTGGCACCCAGCTCGATGGCCATGTTACATACCGTCATACGGCCTTCCATGGTCAGATCTTCGATGGCCTGACCGCAGAACTCAACTACGTAACCTGTACCGCCTGCGTGACCGACTTTGCCGATGATCGCAAGCACGATGTCTTTCGCAGTCACACCTTCAGCAACCTTGCCTTTGACCTCAATTTTCATGGTCTTAGCACGACCTTGTTTGAGGGTTTGAGTCGCCAGTACGTGCTCAACTTCCGAGGTACCGATACCAAACGCCAACGCACCAAACGCGCCATGCGTTGCTGTGTGTGAGTCGCCACAGACAATGGTAGTGCCAGGCAGGGTGATGCCCAGCTCAGGCCCCATGACGTGCACGATGCCTTGGAAAGGGTGGTTGATGTCATACAGGGTGACACCAAACTCTTCACAGTTCTTTGCCAGTGTTTCCATCTGAATCTTGGCCATCTCGCCAGAAGCGTTGATGTCCTTGGTTTCCGTGGAAACGTTGTGATCCATGGTGGCGAAGGTTTTGCAGACCTGACGAACAGGTCTGCCATTTTGACGCAAGCCGTCAAAGGCTTGCGGAGACGTTACTTCGTGCACCAAGTGGCGGTCGATATACAGCAGCGGGGTTTCGCCCGGTGCTTCAACCACCACATGGGCGTCGTAGACTTTTTCGTATAATGTTTTTGCCGACATTGCCATGTCATCCTTGTAATTAGTTATTCGCTTCCAGTGCGCTTAGGCTTGGCTCACGTACGCTGCAATCTTGTCACCCATCTCTGAGGTGGTCAAAGGTGTGGCATCACCTGCCAGATCTGCTGTCAGTTCACCCGCTTCCAGCGCATGGCTTACCGCCGCTTCAATCGCGCGTGCTGCCTCTTCTTCACCCAAGCTGTAGCGAAGCATTAAGGCTGCTGACAGAATTTGTGCCACTGGGTTAGCAATGTTTTTACCTGCGATATCCGGTGCTGAGCCGCCTGCAGGCTCGTACAAGCCAAACTTGCTGTCGTTAAGGCTTGCTGAAGGCAGCATGCCCATGGAGCCCGTGATCATCGCGCATTCATCAGAGATGATGTCGCCGAAGATGTTTGAACACAGCATGACGTCGAATTGCGACGGGTCTTTGATTAGCTGCATGGTCGCGTTGTCGATGTAGATGTGTGATAGCTCGACATCTGGGTAGTCTTTCGCGACTTCCTCGACCACTTCGCGCCACAGGATAGAGCTTTGCAGTACGTTCGCTTTGTCTACCGACATCACTTTCTTACGACGAAGGCGCGCAGATTCAAACGCGATGCGAGCAATACGCTCGATTTCATAGCGGTAGTAAACTTCGGTATCGAACGCTTTTTCTTCAGGGCCTGAGCCTTCACGACCTTTTGGCTGACCAAAGTAAATACCGCCAGTCAGTTCGCGCACCACGACGATGTCAAAGCCGCGCGCAGAAATGTCAGCACGCAGTGGCGAGAACGCCTCTAAACCCGCATGAATTTGCGCAGGGCGCAGGTTACAGAAAAGCTGGAAGTGCTTACGCAACGGCAGCAGCGCACCGCGCTCTGGCTGCTCATTCGGTGGCAGGTTTTCCCACTTTGGGCCACCCACAGAACCAAACAACACTGCATCGGCGGCTTCACAGCCTTTCAGCGTCGCGTCTGGCAGTGGTGTACCATGATTGTCGATAGCGATACCGCCAACGTCGTATTCTTCTTTTTCGAAGGTGATAGAGAATTTCTTCGCAACCGCATCCAGCACTTTGTGTGCTTGTTGCATCACTTCAGGCCAATGCCATCACCCGGTAGAACGGCAATCTTGTAAGTACCTGCCATGGTTAAACTGTCTCCGTTTTCAATGTTGCTTGTTCTTTGATTTGTGCGATGCGATCGGCGCGGTAGATGCTGTTGATTACGTGCAGCAGTGCTTGTCCCGATGCTTCAATAATGTCGGTCGATACGCCCGTACCGTGGTACTTGCGACCTTTGTAGTTGGCGATGATGTCTGCCTGACCCAAACCGTCTTCGCCTTCGCCTTTTGCGGTCAGGTCAAATTTGTCCAGCACGATGTCGTAGCCAGTGACGCGGTAAATCACTTGATACAAGGCATCAACCGGGCCGTTACCGATGGCAGCATCGCTGATGGTCTCGTCGCCACACTGCAAGGTTACGCTGGTGGTCGCCATCACGCTGCCACTTTGTACGCTCAGGTACTTCAACTTGTAGAAGTCATCTTCTTCTTGCAAGTTGTTGAAGAACATCAGTGCTTCCAAGTCGTAATCGAAGACTTGGCCTTTGCGGTCCGCCAATTTCAAGAAAGACTCGTACAGGGTATCCAAGTTGTAGTCAGACTCGCTGTAGCCCATGGTGTCCATGTGGCTTTTCACGGCTGCGCGGCCTGAACGGCTGGTCAAATTCAGGGCTTTTTGACCCAAGCCAATCGACTCAGGTGTCATGATTTCATAGGTGTTTTTGTTTTTCAGCATGCCGTCTTGGTGAATACCAGAACTGTGACTGAACGCATTGGTACCGACAATCGCCTTGTTTGACTGGATAGGCATATTACAAAGCTGGCTGACCATTTTGCTGGTGCGGCTGATTTCTTTGTGGTTGATGCCCGTATCCACACCCAGCAGCTCGCCGCGGGTTTTGATGATCATGGCAATTTCTTCCAGCGCACAGTTGCCCGCACGCTCACCGATGCCGTTGATCGTGCCTTCAATCTGACGTGCACCTGCTTGAACCGCTGCAATGGAGTTGGCCACCGACATGCCCAAGTCATCGTGGCAGTGCACAGAGATGATGGCTTTGTCGATGTTCGGTACGCGATTAAACAGGGTTTCGATAATGCCGCCGAACTCACCCGGTACGGTGTAGCCCACGGTATCTGGGATATTGACGGTCGTTGCACCCGCCTTGATGGCTTCTTCTACCATGCGGCAAAGGTTATCAATCGGTGTGCGGCCTGCGTCTTCACACGAGAATTCCACATCATCCGTATAGCGACGTGCGCGTTTAACGGCATTCACTCCCATCTCAACCACTTGGTCATAACTGCGGCGCAGTTTGTCTTGAACGTGGATGGTAGAGGTGGACAGGAAGGTGTGGATTCGGAAGGCTTCGGCAACTTTCAGAGATTCAGCAGCAACGTCGATGTCTTTATCGACCGCACGGGACAAGGCACAGATTCGGCTGTTTTTGACCGTTTTTGCGATCGTTTGAACCGATTCAAAATCACCAGGGCTGGAGACAGGGAAACCCGCTTCAATCACATCTACACCCAAACGCTCGAGCGCGAGTGCAATCTGCAATTTTTCTTTAACCGTCAAGCTTGCAGACAGCGCTTGTTCGCCGTCACGTAATGTGGTGTCAAATATGATGACTCGGTCTTTCATGGTCGTTCCCTCTGTTGCCGTTGAGTACCAATGTCGCAAACAGTTTTTAACTACTTACTGAGATTGATATGAGTAATCCGCACTGCTGGCAGGTCATACGAAAAAACCCGCGCTTCTGCGCGGGTTTTTAAAAGTCTTTTGGATGTTATTTTCTGTCCATGACCTACCCGCGCGAATTGTTCACGAGAAGTAGAAGGTCTAGGAGGAAAATACGCATCATCATTTGTTACAGAATCCTTTAATGGTCTGCACAAATGAATACCAAACCGTTCACTAAAACGTCAACATCAAAATAGAAAATAACAAGAATGCATTATTCAAAATGTTAACTTTGGTGAAAAACACCAAAAAATGACTGTGCTACTGGTTTTATTCTCTGCTTGATTTTGGCGTTCGGAAATTCATCACAAAACGGGGTATTGTGGAATTAAAGTTTGAGAAATGTGGCAGTTAGCCGCGTACTATTAATTCATCAGTGATGAATTAAGGTGCAACATGACCAAGCGACCAGGACGTCCGACAGGTGCTTCCCGAGCCAGAGAAGCCCTCATTGAAGAGGCGACACGCTATTTTCTCTCCAAACCTTACGACAAAGTATCCACGCGGAAGATAGCCGAAAGCGCAGGTGTGGATGTGGCTCTTATCCGCTACTACTTTGGCAACAAAGCGGGATTGTTCGAGGCCACGGTCAGAGAAAATGCGGCACCAACCATCGCCAAACTTCGACAAGCCATTCAAGACGGAAAGGTCGAGACGTTGAACGATGCGGTGGAAGCTTCTATCGGGTGATGTCGTCTGGGCCTAATCTGCCGTCTCTCATCTTTCGTAGCATGATGTTGGATGGGCAAGATCAGCAGCGTTTGGCGGTCGAAAAACTCTTTCATGACATCATCCTGCCGGTGCAACAGATGCTGTTTACTCGCTTACAGGAAAAGGGTGTGTTGCGTGAAAACATCGATCCTGAGCTTGCTAGACTGAGCTTTTTTAGCCTGATGGTATTGCCGTTTATCATGCCAAAAGGCATGGCTGAGCTTCAGGGCATATCCTTTAGTGAGGAGTACTTACTCAAACTTGCGCAGCACAACGCTTCACTGCTTCAAACCGGGATCTTTAACGTTCAGGGAGAACACACACGATGACGCTAAAAAGAAAGCTCCTGTTCTTTCCTGTGCTGGCGATTGGCATTGCCGTTCTGGTGATGGCCGTTAAAACCCGCCCTGATATTCCGGTGAAACCGTCTTTATCAAAATCGCGTGCTGTTGATGTGATGACCTTGCAGCAACAAGCCATTTCACCGCAAGTGACAGGCTTTGGGCGTGTCACGCCTAAGCTGATTTGGCAAGCCATCGCAGAAGTGAACGGCAAGGTCATCTATCGCCATCCAGACTTAGCCAAAGGGCAGCTTCTTGAAGCGGGTACTGTGCTGCTAAAAATTGACCCGACGGATTATCAAATCGCAGTAGCCCAAGCGGAAGTAGACGTGAACGCCAAGCAGGCGCGGCTCGCCAAGCTCAATTTAGATGAGAAAAACCTAAAATCGACCTTGGCCATTGAGAAGCGAAGGCTGGCACTGAGCAAAGATGAGCTCGCCCGAAAAACCAACCTGCAACAAAGGGGCTTAACCTCGCAGTCTGAACTTGATGCGGAGCAGCAGTCCTTTTTGTCCCAACAGACGCGGGTTCAGGATCTCGATGCGCAGCTCAATGTATTGCCTGACGAAAAGAAAATCACCCAAGCAGAGCTAGCGGCGAGTGAACTGGCTCTCCAGCAAGCTCAAAGAAACCTAGAAAAAACAGAGATTACCTTGCCTATCGACAGCCGCATCGCGGAAGTGAATATCGAACAGGATCAGGTGGTCACACCGCAACAAGTCATGCTGGTTTCTCACGGGTTGGATGATGTGGAGGTGGATGCGCAGGTGTCCATTCACGACATGCAGACCTTGATTGATAGCCTTGAGAAAAAAGGCGTGTCGAACAATCCGCCACTCCATGCGCTCACCGCACACGTCACGCTTTCAAGTGGTTCGTTCCAAGGTGATTGGAAAGCCAAGGTGGCGCGCCTTAGCGACACGGTAAACCTAAACCAAGCCACAGTAGGGTGATTTTAGAAATTCCGCTCAACGGCACCGCTGTAAATACAGATTCTCTTTTGCCGCCGCTGGTCAATGGCATGTTTGTGAAGGCCACCATAGAAGGACAGCCGCAAGCGCATTGGGTGATCCCGGAGCAAGCCTTACGTGGTGACAAGGTTTATCTGATGGAAGACGGTGTGCTAAACGTTGTGCCAGTGAGTGTTTTGTTCAGAAAAGAGGGACTGGTTGCGATTGATGGGCCATTGAGGGCAGGACAGACCTTGGTTTTGAACGACATTCTCCCAGCTGTGCCGGGTATGGCATTGCGCGCCGTTACCATGGATGGCATTGCGGTAAATATCGCGGATGAGGCGAAAGGGGATGCATCATGATCCGCTTTTTTGCTCGGCACCCAACCGCCGCTAACCTTTTAATGCTGACTCTGATTTTGCTGGGGTTGACGGCATTGCCACAATTAAAGCGTGAAACCTTTCCTGAATTTGCGCCGCCTTACATTCTCGCCAGCGTTGCCTATCCGGGGGCAAGCCCTGAGCAGGTGGAGCAGAACATTTGTCTGTTGATGGAAGAAGCCATTGATGGGCTTTCCAACATCGAAGAAACCCGCTGTGAGGCGCTGGAAGGAGCGGCATCACTGGTGGTGAAGCTCACGCCTAATGCGGATATCTCCCGCATGCTGGTGGACATTCAAACGCAAATCAACGCCATCAACAACTTCCCCAGTGATATCGAACCGCCAGTTGTCAGAGAGCTCGACTGGAATGAACCGGTTGTTGATGTCGCTATCGCTGCGGACACTGATTGGGTGGGGCTGAAAGCGTATGCAGAAGATCTCAAACAGACCTTAAAGCATGACTACGACGTGCCGCTGGTCACTGTGGCGGGTTTCTCTGATAAACAAATTCGCATCGAAGTGCGCGAGAGTGCGCTGCGTCAGCTTGGTTTGAGCATCGCTGATATCGCGGCAGAAGTGACGGCGCAGAACATCAACTTGCCCAGCGGTAATGTGGAGCTGGCAGACAAAAGCTTATTGATCCGTTTCGATGAAAGGCGCATTGGTGCAGACACCTTAGGACGTATCGTCGTGGCGGCGGACTCAGATGGAGGTGTGGTCAGGTTGCAAGACATCGCAACGCTGACCGAACGCTTTGAGCTTGATGAACAAAAAGTGTGGTTTGATGGTAAGCCGTCCGCCATTCTCAAGATCAGCAAAAACAAAGCGGACGATGCGTTGCGCATCAAAGATCGCGTCTCTGAATTTGTCGCCGATCAGCAGCTCATTGCACCCACTGGCGTGTCACTGAACCTTACCAATGACTTCTCCTCACTGCTTTGGGACCGTCTCACCATGATGACGCGCAATGCGTGGCAAGGGGTGATCTTGGTGTTCGGCGTGATGTGGATGTTCTTCTCGCTGCGATACTCCTTTTGGGTCGCAGCGGGGTTGCCTGTTGCTTTCCTTGGCAGTTTCTTCTTGATGGCGCAGCTTGGACTTTCCATCAACATCATGTCTTTGGTGGCGTTGTTGATGGCCATCGGGATCATGATGGATGATGCCATCGTGATTTCAGAATCCATAGCTTCGCACATCGACAGGGGACAAAAGCTTGAAGATGCCGTGGTCAATGGCGTCAAAAAAGTGCTGCCTGGCGTAGTGTCTTCGTATCTCACCACAGTGTGTATTTTCGGTAGCCTGATTTTCTTGCAAGGTGAAATGGGCGCGGTATTGCGTGTCGTGCCCATGGTGTTGATTCTGGTGCTGACGCTTAGTTTGATTGAAGCCTTTCTGATCCTGCCACATCACTTGCAACATTCACTTTCCAAAGCAGGGAAACCTAAGCCCGATCTGGCATTCAAGCGGGCATTCCTTGAGAAGTTCGAAGCCTTTCGACAAGGGAAATTGGCAGAGCTTGTTACTAAAGCGGTGGCGTGGCGCTATGCCTTTGTCGGCGGTGTGCTCGCGATGCTACTGATTTCGGTGTCTTTGCTGGTGTCAGGCTCGGTGCGTTTTGTGGGTTTTCCAGAGCTGGATGGTGACATCGCTGAAGCAAGGGTGATTTTGCCGCCAGGGTCATCGCTAGCACAAACCGAACAGGTGGTGGAGGCACTGGTGGCTTCAGCCAATCGAATCGGGGCGCGCTGGAGTGAGGAGAAAGAAGGTGGTGAGCCACTTATCGAGCACATGACGGAGCAATTCAATTTCAACGCTGATGCTGATGAAAGTGGTCAGCACATTGCAACCGTGAGGCTGGATTTGCGCAGTGCGGAAGAACGCACAACCTTGATTGATGACTTTATCGCTGAATGGGAAAAAGAAACGGGTGTGCTGACAAATCCTGTTTCGCTGGTGTTTAAACAACCTGCCATGGGGCCAGGGGGCAGAGACTTTGATATTCGCCTCCAGCACGATGATTTGGATGAGCTGAAAGAGGCGTCGGTCGCGATTCAACAGTTTATCGGTCAATTCCAAGGGGTTTCTGGGGTGCTCGATGACATGCGTCCCGGCAAAGAAGAAGTGAAAGTCACGCTGCGCCCTGGGGCAGAAGCGTTCGGCATCAATGGCCAGATGATTGCGCGTCAGCTTCGTGCCGCTTACTTCGGCCAAACCGCCGATGAAATTCAGGTAGGGCCAGAGAGCATTGAAATTGATGTGAGATTGGACAATGCCGACGCGGCGAGTCTGCAAAGCTTTGCCAACTTTCCGATAGTCATGCCTGATGGCAGCCAAGTGCCGCTTTCTACTGTTGCAGAGCTTAACTACCAACGAAATTTTGTCCGTATTCAGCGCATTGATGGCCTGAGAACCTTGAGCGTGTATGGCGATGTAGTACAAAGCCAAGTCAGTATCGGGGATGTGTTGCTACAGCTTCGCCAAGATGTGGTGCCTGATCTTAACGCGCAATACCCGGGACTGCGGGTTTTGTTTGAAGGGCAGAGCCGCGATTCTGCTGAAACCGGACGCTCAATGGGCGTGGGCTTTGCGCTGGGGCTGTTTGGGATCTTCGTGATTCTGAGTTACCAATTCCGCAGTTATCTCGAACCTTTCGTGGTGTTGATTGCGATTCCGCTTGCCTTGATAGGTGTAATCTGGGGACATTGGCTGTTGGGGCATCCCCTGAGTATGCCAAGCATCATGGGCTTTGTGTCATTGGCGGGCGTTGTGGTGAACGATTCCATCTTGCTGGTGCAATACATTCGCCACCACCTCGATGAAGGGGAAGATGTTTACAGCGCGGTAGTGAGTGCCAGTCAGGAGCGTTTTCGCGCTGTCTTTCTTACGTCGCTGACAACGGCTGCAGGTTTATTGCCCTTGTTGCTCGAAACCAGTTTGCAGGCTCAGGTGGTGAAACCGCTGGTGATTTCCATCGTGTTTGGCATTTTCACCTCGACACTGCTGGTGCTATTTATGATCCCCGCGGCTTATGCCATTTTGGCCGACTTTGGTAAGGTAAAACGTCACGAAGTATTAACGGTTTAAAAGGTACAAGATTGCAGTAGAAAACTTCATCAATACGTCTGCAAAGCGTCACGGATTTGTCATTCGTCCCTCCTAAGCTGATGTTGAATCATCGACAAATGGGGTGGATGAATGCGAAGTCTCGTTGCTATTCAAAGGGTCGACCATGCGTTTTCGTCCCTTTGCTTAAGTCATAGATTTAGTGCCGATATTGCGCGCGTTTTTCGTTGGGTGTCGAGAAGCGGTGACGGTCACCTTTACGCCGCAATCGGTGTGCTTTTGGCAATCAGTGATGGCCTGCATGGGCTGTCTTTCTTGCTATGCGGTCTGGTGGCGTTTGCCATTGAAGTGCCGCTTTATATGTCGCTCAAGCGCCTGTTTCGTCGCGCTCGGCCTCAGCACTTACCCTCTTTCATTACACCTTCTGATCTTTACAGCATGCCCTCGGGCCATACGGCAGCCGCCTTTGTCATGGCTGCGTTGCTGAGCCATTTCTATCCCGATTTCAATCACGTGTATTGGACGTGGGCAGCAGCCATTGGCCTGTCTCGTGTCTTGCTGGGTGTCCACTTTATTTCTGATGTTTTAGTCGGTGCGCTGCTGGGGCTTGGCTGTGCGGCGCTTGCATTGACCTTCTGAACGGATTGCCTTTGGCAAGGTGCGTTCGACGAACCGTGAGAGCCTGAATGAAAATACTTTATGGTGTGCAGGGAACGGGAAATGGTCACATCTCCCGAGCAAGAGCGATGGCAGAAGCGTTTGCTGGCCATGATGATGTTGAGGTGCAGTACCTGTTCTCTGGCAGAGAGGAAAGTGCGTATTTCGACATGGCCGTTTTTGGCAACTATCAATGCCGCAAAGGATTAACCTTCGTCAGCCATGCTGGCAAAGTCGATGTGGTGAAAACCGCCCAACAAAATGACCTGTGGCAGTTTTTCAAAGATGTAAAGGCATTGGATGTGCGCGACTATGACTTGGTCATTTCAGATTTCGAACCTGTTTCTGCGCATGCCGCCAAGCGACATGGAATTCCGTCGCTTTCAATCAGTCACCAATCTGCGTTTACGTTTGATGTGCCCAAACGCGGTCAAGGGCTGCTGGATAAGTTCATCATGCGCCACTTCGCGCCCACGGACGTCAAAATCGGCCTGCATTGGTATCACTTCAACCAACCCATTCTGCCGCCGATTGTCGATTTAACGGATAAAGCCGCGAGCCGAGGCAAGACGGTTTTGACGTATTTGCCGTTTGAGCGATTAGACGATGTGATTGAGGTGCTAAATCACTTCTCGCGTCGTTTTTGTGCTTTCATCCTGATTGCACCTTGCCGATACAACATAAGAATGTCGCAGTGCGGCCGCTTAGTAAGGCTGAATTCCACCAAGCACTGCAAGAATGCGGGGGCGTGATTGCTAACGGCGGGTTTGAACTGCCATCGGAAGCCCTTTCTCTTGGCAAAAAGCTCTTGTTGAAACCGCTAAATGGGCAGTTTGAGCAGCAAAGTAATGTCGCGACGCTCGACATGCTGGGACTGGCATCGGTGATGGACACGCTAGATAAGGGCGCCATTGGGGAATGGCTGGATCAGGCGGAGAGCCATCGCGTTGTGTATCCTGAAGTGGCGACCGCCTTAGCTGATTGGCTGGCGCAAGGCGACTTATCGACCTTACCCGCACTTCGGGATGCGTTATGGTCTCAAGTCAGCTTTCCTGATCATGTGACCGACCTACTGTCAGATTTTTGGCCAAGCCAAAGCCGAAAACGTGCCATGTTCAGCATGCGCCTATCTTATGAGATCAATATAAAAACCTAACTCATTGATTTTGTGAATGCTTTATTGATAAGTTTGTCGATGGCTGTTTTTATAGCTAACTGCATGAAAATACGTAGATAATCTTGCCTCTATTTAGGTTTTTAACCTTTTAAAGGGACAAGTTTTTATAACAATTTACTGGGGTCATATCACGCCGCCATGTTACTAAGTTCTTGGTCTGGTTACCTTGTGTTCAGTTTTCTTCGTTACACTGGGCCCGACTTGAACGAACGTTTGACGTACACATGGCTGTATGGAATGTGACTCTTTGCCTCTGCTCTTTTGTTTATATTCTTCTTTAGAGGCTGGAAGCATACCTGCGGAACGAAATGACGTTTTACAAAATCACTCTCCCGCCAAGGTTTAGGTATGACACAGAAAGAATCGGTTCAAAATTTGGACGACCGCACCGATTTGACGCTAAGAAGCGTCGATCTTAATCTGATCACTGTTTTTGATGCAGTAATGCAAGAACAAAACATTACACGTGCAGCGCAAAGTCTGGGAATGTCGCAACCTGCGGTCAGTAATGCTGTGTCTCGCTTGAAAGTGATGTTCAATGACGAGTTGTTCGTACGTAACGGCCGTGGCATCAAGCCAACGCAGCGCGCTCGTCAGCTTTTCGGCCCAATTCGTCAGGCTATCCAGCTGATTAAGAATGAATTGCCGACCTCCGTCTTTGTACCGGAAACCAGCACGCGTACCTTCAGACTGGCAATTTGCAGCCCATCTGACATGCGTTTTGCTCCTCAAATTCTCAACACCATCAACCAACTTGCACCGAACGTAAAAGTGCAGGTAGAAACCGAGTTTAATCGCGACATCGCTAACAAGCTTCGTTACCAAGAAGTCGACTTCGTGGTGGATTACCTTCACTTTGGTGAAAGCGGCTTCTGCAGCACGGAAATGTTCAACGACGAACTGGTGGTTGTGGCTAACAAAAATCACCCAAGACTGGGTGAGGCCATCTCTTCGAAAGAGCTGGTTAATGAAGCACATGCAGTATTGAAGCGTAATGGTGAGATGCAAGGTTATGCCGAAGTGCTGTACCGCGACGGTCGTTACCGCGAAGCCTACCAAGGCGTTAGCCTGAGCAACATTCTTTACGTGGTGAGCCAGTCTGAGCTGATTGCTGTGGCTCCTCGCTGGATGGTTGAAGGCGGTCAATACCGCGATAACCTCAAAACCTTGCCACTGCCAAACGACAATAACCGTATTAGCGGCTATCTGAGCTGGCACGCGTCGGCTGAAAAAGACAAAGGTCACCTCTGGATGCGTGATCAACTGTTGTCCATTTGTGGCAACTCATTGGTGTAAATGTCACCAAAATGTGTTCAAAGCCAGCGCAAGCTGGCTTTTTTGTCGCTGCTGAAAATCCAGATACAGTCTGTTACAACTTAATTTACCATTGAGAGAACAGGTGTACTCTGAAATGAACGCTGTTCGTTATTTTTTCTGTCTACAATTCCACCGATCTGCCGTGGCTTTTTCTTGTAATTAACTGGTGAGTCATTACACTGCGTGCATGCTTTTAGCGTACATGTGTTCGCTAATTTTTTGAAAGCCCCATGAGCTGTTTTCCAACGGGGCGAAATGTGCTGAGAGAGAATTGAATGGCGCTGGAATTTCATATCGTTAACCGCATTCGCGAGCAAGTTAAAGCGCGTGGCGACAAGACTGCATTGCGTTTCCAAACCGGTAAGGGTTGGGGCGACATCAGCTGGCGTGAGTTCGGTGAGCGTATTGATAGCATTTCACGTGCGATGCTGGTTTCAGGACTGGCAGTACAAGACAAAATCGGTATTTTTTCGAACAACTGTGCAGAGTGGACGATCGCAGATATTGCTGCGCTTCAAATCCGCTGTGTACCTGTGCCTATCTACCCGACGAATACGGCAGATCAGGCTGCATATATCTTAAATGATGCGGGCGTTCGTATCCTGTTTGTGGGCGACCAGGCACAAGCGGATGCAGCGATGTCTATCGCTGATAAATGTCCTTCACTGGAAAAAATCGTCAGCTTCAATGACGCTGTCGATTTCGCAGGCAATGAGCTAGGCATGAGCTGGGCGGCATTTGCGCAATTGGGTAACGACAACGTTGAGCCAGAGCTGCACTCACGCATCTCCCAGGCGGCGATGGACGACCTGATGACCCTGATCTACACCTCTGGCACCACGGGTGAACCAAAAGGTGTGATGCTGGATTACTCAAACGTTGCTGCGCAGATTGAAAGCCACGACATGGTTCTGGCGATCACTGAAAGCGATGTGTCTTTGGCGTTCCTGCCTTTGTCACACGTGTTCGAGCGTTGCTGGAGCTTCTACGTGCTGCATCACGGTGCGACCAACTGCTACTTGGCAGATACCAACGGCATCAAAGACGCACTGCAAGAAGTGAAACCTACCGTTATGGCCGCGGTTCCTCGTTTCTACGAGAAAATCTACAGTGCCGTACACGAGAAAGTGGCAACAGCGAGCCCAGTGAAAAAGGGCATGTTCCGCGCGGCGGTATACATCGGCAACTTGATGGCTGAAATTACCCGTAAGGGTAAGAAGCCAGCACCTTGGCTGAAATCCGCGCACCGTATGCTGATAAGTTGGTGCTAAGCAAATTGCGCCAACTGCTGGGTGGCAACATCAAGATGATGCCATGTGGCGGTGCGAAGCTTGAGCCTGCGATTGGCCGTTTCTTCCATGCGATCGGTGTGAACGTTAAGCTAGGTTACGGCATGACCGAAACCACAGCGACAGTGTCTTGCTGGGACAGCGGCTCGTTCGATCCAGATTCAATCGGTATGCCAATGCCGACGGCTGAAGTGAAGATCGGTAAGAACAACGAGATTTTGGTACGTGGTCCAATGGTGATGAAGGGCTACTACAACAAACCAAAAGAAACCGCAGAAACGTTCACGGAAGATGGCTTCCTCAAAACTGGCGATGCAGGCCACATTGATGCAGCAGGTAATCTGTTTATCACTGACCGCATCAAAGAGCTGATGAAAACCTCTGGTGGTAAGTACATTGCCCCGCAGGTGATTGAAGGCAAGCTGGGTAAAGACCACTTCATCGAGCAAATTGCGGTGGTGGCGGATGCACGTCACTTTGTGTCTGCGCTGATCGTACCGTGTTTCGATACGCTGGAATCTTGGGCGAAAGAGCTGAACATTAAATATCACGATCGTATGGAGCTGATTAAGCACAGCGAAGTGGTGGAAATGTTTGAAAAGCGCGTTGAAGAGCTGCAAAAAGAACTGGCGAAGTTCGAGCAGGTGAAAAAATTCACCCTGTTGCCTGCAGAGTTCTCAATGGCGCAAGGCGAATTGACCCCAACCATGAAGCTTCGTCGTAAAGTGATCCTTGAGCGCTATAAAAAGCAAATCGAGGCCATGTACAAGAAGCGTTCGTAATCGATATATTTGCAAAAAGCCCGGTGACTATCGCCGGGCTTTTTCTTTTCAGCTTTTTGATTTTTAGCGAGCCACTCGTAAAGCCCTTTTGTCTGTAAGTGCTTTCTTCATTCCTTTCTTTGTATTTCGTCTCAAAGCCGCAATTTTTGAAGTTTTCCATCGGCAAATTCTGTCTCATCGCGAACAGTAAATTTTGTTAACTGGCGCATTTTTAGTTTTTGATTCTGATTGTGACTGTCGCAACAGAGCCTTTGGTGATGAATTTCTATTCACTCAGAGTTTTAGTGTGATTTTCGGTTAACCAATAGACACATTTGCTAGCAAAGCGTTAAAGTTGTTGATGCTCAGACAGCCTCACGTTGCTGGTGTATAACCAGACGACTAGGGTTGTTTAAGTATTGCTACTTTGGTCCTTGTTACGACCGGGATCAAAAGCATAGCTGGCATGGAAGTCAGCTAACAGGCAGTTACGCCGACTTCCATCACTAGGCTACAAATAAGTCCTAATACTATGCATACATGGAGGCATATAGTGGAAATGTTGTCAGGAGCCGACATGGTCGTTCGTTCGATGATCGATCAGGGCGTAAAACATATCTTTGGGTATCCAGGCGGATCGGTTTTGGATATCTACGATGCACTACACGAAAAGAGTGATATCGAACACGTGCTTGTCCGTCACGAGCAAGCCGCCGTTCACATGGCAGATGGTTATGCCCGTGCAACCGGTGAAGTGGGCGTGGTGCTGGTAACATCTGGCCCAGGCGCAACAAACGCCATCACAGGGATTGCAACCGCCTATTACGACTCAGTGCCTCTAGTTGTGCTGTCCGGTCAGGTAATGAGTAACCTGATTGGTAACGACGCATTCCAGGAATGTGACATGGTGGGTATTTCACGCCCCGTTGTAAAACACAGCTTTCTGGTGAAAAACACCGAAGACATTCCAAAGATCATCAAAAAAGCGTTTTATCTGGCATCGACAGGCCGTCCGGGTCCTGTGGTTGTCGACCTGCCAAAAGACATGCTAAATCCGGCGAACAAGTTCCCGTATGAATACCCAGAAAGTATGTCGATGCGTTCTTACAACCCAACCACCAGTGGTCACAAAGGCCAAATTAAGCGTGGCTTGAAAGCCCTGTTGGAAGCGAAAAAGCCAGTCCTTTACATAGGCGGTGGTGCCATCATCTCTGAATGTGGCGAACAGATTAAGACGCTGGCAGACACACTGAATATTCCTGTCATCAGCACCCTTATGGGGCTGGGCGCTTACCCGAGCACGGGTGACAAAGCCCTAGGTATGCTGGGTATGCACGGTACCTACGAAGCGAACATGGCGATGCACAATGCCGACCTGATCTTTGGTATTGGTGTGCGCTTTGATGACCGTACGACAAACAACCTTGAGAAATACTGTCCGAATGCCAAGGTCATGCACATCGACATCGACCCTTCCAGTATTTCTAAAACCGTCTCCGCAGACATCCCAATCGTAGGCTCGGCAGACGTGGTGCTTAACACCATGATCCGCATGCTGACCGAAATGGGTGGCACAAACGATACGGATGCGATTGAAACGTGGTGGAACAGCATCAACGTATGGCGCGAGCGCCAGTGCTTGAAGTATGAAACCAACAACGAGCGCATCAAACCGCAGCAAGCGATTGAAGCGGTGTACAAGATCACCAACGGTGACGCGTACGTGGCATCTGACGTAGGCCAGCACCAAATGTTTGCGGCACTTTACTACCCGTTTGACAAACCACGTCGTTGGATTAACTCTGGCGGTCTCGGCACCATGGGCTTTGGCTTACCGGCAGCAATGGGTGTGAAATTTGCCCTGCCAAAAGCGGAAGTGATTTGTGTGACCGGTGACGGCAGTATCCAAATGAACATTCAGGAACTGTCGACGGCATTGCAATACGATATCCCCGTTAAAATCATCAACCTCAACAACCGCTTCCTTGGCATGGTGAAGCAGTGGCAAGACATGATTTATCAAGGTCGTCACTCGCATTCTTACATGGATTCTGTGCCAGATTTCGCTGCGATTGCAGAAGCTTACGGTCACGTAGGCATTCGCATAAGCGACCCTGCGAAGCTGGAAAGCGAGCTTGCACGTGGCATGGCGATGAAAGACAAGCTGGTCTTTTTCGACATCAGCGTGGATGAAACAGAGCACGTTTACCCAATGCAGGTACGTGGCGGCGCAATGAATGAAATGTGGTTGAGTAAGACGGAGAGAACATAATGCGCAGTATTGTATCGATTTTGATGGAGAACGAACCGGGCGCATTGTCTCGCGTGGTAGGCCTGTTCTCTCAGCGTGGTTATAACATTGAATCTTTGACCGTATCGCCGACTGACGATCCAACGTTGTCTCGTTTGAACATCACCACCACGGTTGTAAAAGCCTCCGAGCGTGAGCAGATTGAGAAACAACTGCACAAGCTTATCGACGTATTGAAAGTCAGCAATGTGACTGACTCTGAGTACATCGAGCGTGAACTGGCAATGGTGAAAGTCAAAGCAACAGGCTTTGCTCGCGCTGAAGTGAAACGCACTGCCGATATCTTCCGTGGCCAGATTGTGGATGTCACCAACTCGCTATATACGGTGCAGCTGACGGGTACCAGTGACAAAATCGAGGCGTTCATTGCCACAATGAAAGAAGTGACAGACATTATCGAAGTTGCGCGTAGTGGTGTGGTCGGTATTGCTCGTGGTGAGCGCGCGCTGCGTCAGTAAACTTTACGTTACGTCTTAAAAGAAAACCGACGGCGAAAGCTGTCGGTTTTTTTATGGGTGGCTAACTTGCATTTCATTGCTCAAAATGTAGACTGACGCACTTCAAATTTTGACATCACATTTCATCACCGAGAGGCTGAAAGTGTTCCGTACAATCAATAAAGCACTGGTAAGGGTAACGACCTTATCGCTAGTGGTATTGTCAGTGAAGGTAAGCTGGATTTATCTGGTTCCGATGGCTGTATTGCTACGCACCCACAAAACGGAATTGACGCGCTGGTAATGGATTGCCAATCAACGTCTATCAATCAGTAAGATAGGCGAAAAGCAGATACAAAAAAGGAGCCGAAAGGCTCCTTTTTTTATGCGCTGTACGGTTCGATTACAGAACGTGCACAGATGCAGTGTTAGTAGTACCTGAAGCAACCAGTGCGCCAGAAACCATAACAACGATGTCGCCTTTAGCAGCCAGACCTGACTCCAGAGCGATTTCTTTACCACGACGGTAGAACTCGTCAGTGTTTTCGAACTGATCAACAACTACTGAAGTGATACCTTTGCTCAGACACAGTTGAGCAGCAGTTTTCTCGTTAGTTGTTACAGCCAGGATGTTCGCAGTTGGGAAGTACTTACGTACTGAACGTGCAGATTTACCTGCTTCAGTTGCAACAACGATCAGAGGCGCGCTCAGTTTCTCAGAAGTATCTACCGCACCTTTACATACTGCTTCAGTGATGCGCAGACGTGGGCTGTCCAGACGTGAACCCAGCTCAGCTTTCAGAACGCCGTCAGTACGTGCTGCGATTTGCGCCATGATGGTTACTGCTTCAACTGGGTATTTACCCTTCGCAGTTTCACCAGACAGCATTACTGCGTCAGTACCGTCGATGATTGCGTTAGCAACGTCGCCTGCTTCTGCACGAGTTGGACGTGGGTTTTTGATCATTGAATCCAGCATTTGAGTTGCAGTGATTACAACTTTACGTGCACGGTTACATTTCTCGATCATCATCTTCTGAGCGAAGATTACTTCTTCTGCTGGGATTTCAACACCCAGGTCACCACGAGCAACCATGATACCGTCAGACAGTTCCAGGATCTCGTCGAAGTTGTCTACACCTTCTTGGTTTTCAATCTTAGAGATGATCTGGATGTTTTCGCCGCCGTTTGCAGTCAGCAGTTCACGGATTTCTTTAACGTCAGATGCTTTACGGATGAAAGATGCTGCAACGAAATCAACGCCTTGCTCACAACCGAATACCAGGTCGCTCTTGTCTTTTTCAGACAGTGCTGGCAGGTTCACAGAGATGTTTGGCAGGTTAACGCCTTTGTTTTCGCCCAGGTCACCGTTGTTCAGAACTTTACAGATTACGTCTGTGTCTGTGGTTTCCAGAACTTCCATCTCGATCAGACCGTCGTCAACCAGGATAGTCGCGCCTTTTTTCAGGTCTTGTGCGAAACCAGGGTAAGTAACCGCTACACGCTCAACGTTACCAACAACAGTTGCGTCAGTAGTGAAAGTGAAAGTTTGACCAGCTACCAGAGAAACGTCGCTGCCGCCTTCCAGTTTGATGGTGCGGATTTCAGGACCTTTGGTGTCCAGCAGGATTGCCAGTTGTTTGCCGGTGTTAGCCATCACTTCACGCCAGTTCGCAATACGCGTACCGTGCTCAGCGAAGTCACCGTGTGAGAAGTTCAGACGCATTACGTTCATGCCAGCGTCAGCCAGCTTGGTCAGCATCTCAACAGATTCAGTTTTAGGGCCAATCGTACAAACGATTTTGGTCTTTTTCATTGTAGGGTTCTCTCCGGTCGAACTTTTACCCAGTGGATAAACGTCGCTGTAGTCACGATATCAGGTGCTTGCCGTTTGTAATAAAACAACAAGTTACTGCGTGGTGAGCGGCAGGATTGCACGATGCTCTTACAGCGTTAATTTGGTTCATGACAAAAACAATTGTGTTGTCCAAATGTCTTCCACCATTTGCACAACACAACTCATCCATGACGAAGCGGGCACAGTATACACTCTTAATATGATGGAATTTTGATCGCAGGCAATGGAAGGTGCCTTATTCCTATTAACATTTCAGAGTCAGCGCGTTTGGCTGGATTTACGACCCAGCTTCGGGGCCGTAAATTTACCACAAAATGTTAGCCAAATCACTAACTGACGACGGAGATTAAAAAAGCCTTGAAAGTGCGAAATAACGCCGCTTTCTGTGCATAAAGTCGCCGAAAGGACGGTTTTTTGTAAAAAAGAGAACTGAAATTAAATAACAGAATGAAAAAAAATTTCTGAAATTACTTCCATCTACCTTGAGGAAGTAGAGCTAGATCTAGGTTATTGATATTCGTCATGTGAATGGGTGGTAACTGTATTCATATTTGAGACAATAGGTGTCCACTTGCAACAGGGTTGAACGAGGCCAATGGCTAGCTGGCACAATAAAGCGACATCTTGGATTCATTGCTTTGCCGTCAGTTTCAGCCTTTTTCTCTCAACAATTTCTCTTGCTGATGCTCATCCGGAGACACTCGTCGTAACAAACTCCCATAGCTGGAAACCTTTCTCGTACGTCGATAAGGGCGTGCCAAGAGGCTTATTGGTTGATTTTTGGCGCCTTTATGGCAACGTCAATAACACCACCATTGAGTTCGTGCTTACTGATTGGAATGACTCCTTGCTCGCCATGAAAAACGGTGAGCGCATCGTGCATGCTGGCTTGGTGTATTCCTCTGAGCGCGATGTCTATCTTGACTACGTGGTGCCGATTTTCGAACTGTCTACTTCGCTTTATGTCTTAAACGATGAGGAGGGGCGTACCACAGAGCGTATCTTGCCGTGGATGGAAATTGGCGTCGTCAAAGGCGGGTATGAAGAAGAGTACATCAAAACCCACCACCCTTTAGCGGTCACCGTTCCCTACAAAAACAATGCGGCACTGATTGATGCTGCTTTGAATGGGAAGGTCAAACGCTTGGTGATCGATACCCAAGTCGCTAACTATTACTTTTCGATGCAAAGCGACCAGCACCTTTTTTTACCCATCAACAAGGTGTACACCAAAAGCATTTCTGTCGCAGTGCCTGACGGCAACTATGCCTTGCTACAAGAAATCAAAGCCGGAATTAAAAAAATTCCAGATGCTGAGATCCGGCGTATCGAACAAAAATGGCTGAACACCAGTACACGTGACACCTTGCCGTCTTGGTTGCTACCTACCTTTGTGGCTTTTTTGATGGGTATGTTTGCAAGCTATGTGTATTTATTAAAGCGCACGGTAAAGCGAAAAACGCAGGCTTTACGCATTGCTAATAAGCAGTTGGAAGAGTTTGCTTATACCGATTCTCTGACGGGATTGCTCAATCGTCGGGGGCTTGAGAAGGTCTATCACAGTGAAAAGGTCGAACAAATCATGCAAAGCGGTGCTTTACCGTTGTCATGATTGACGTTGACCATTTTAAGCGTATCAACGACAACTATGGGCACCTCAAAGGCGATACGGTATTGAGTACCATTGCGCAATCGCTGCGGGAAAACGTGCGTGAGGCGGTGGCGATTTCTCGCTTGGGCGGCGAGGAATTGTGCCTTTTCCTGTCGATTTGCAATGATGCCAAGCTAGAGCTGACCTGCGATTATATTCGAAGTTATTTGGTGCAAATGGCGTCAGAGCAGATATCGATTTGCACGTGACCGCGTCCATCGGTGCCATCATGGTGGATGAATATCTGCCGAACATGAGACTAGATGTGCTCATCCACTATGCGGATTCGCTGATGTATCAGGCGAAGCGGGCAGGGCGAAATAAAGCCGTTATTGCCCGCTATTCGAAGATCAGTGCCCGCCTAAGCAGCGAGCCAGCATTTTAAGAAATGGCTTTCGTATCCGCGATCATCTCGTCTTGCATCATCGCGGCTTCCGTCGCATTAAAAACCAATCGGTTTCTACCCGTGTTTTTGGCTTTATACAGTGACTCGTCCGCGCGAAGCGAGACAGATAGCAAAGGTTCGTCTTGCTTGATCTGCGTGGCACCAATCGACACCGTACATTTGATCGCGATAGGCTGACGTGAGGTGTGGCTAACGCGCACGATAAACCCTTCAATTTCTTGCCTTAGGGCTTCCAAACGCTCAATGGCTTGCTGTTCGTCATCGGCCATAAACAACAAGGCAAACTCTTCACCACCAAGGCGTGACGCGCATTCGCCCTGCTCGGAAAATGACTCAATCAGCTTTGCGACTTGTCTCAGCACCTGATCGCCTACTGGGTGACCCCAGCTGTCGTTAATGCGTTTGAAGTGGTCAATGTCGACCATCGCAAGGAAACGTCCAGGCGCGGGTGTGAGGTGCGCTTTTTCAAATTGCTTAGACAAGTAACGACGGTTGAAAAGGTTGGTGAGGTCGTCGCGGTTTGCCATGTCTCGCAGCGTGCGTTCACGTCGGATTTGATCCGTCACAACGCTGATAAAGGTGCACATGGCTTTTTGACCATACCAATCCACCACCTTGTCGGTGATTTCGGCAATCATTGGATTACCTTTCATATCGGTATGGTTGATCACTTCTGGTGGTGTTGCTTGACCCGTCTCAATGGCCTTTTGATAGCGTCGCTGCGCTTCAGGCCAATGCGCTTCTTCAAACAACACACGAATGCTTTCCAACTTTAATACGTCTTCGGCGGTTTCATGGCCGCTGAACCGTGCAAAGGCATTGTTCGCATATTGAGGAACAAAATTGATGTGTATAACACAGGGGTTGGGGTGGATATCTAAGATATCTTTAAAGTTGGGCATTATTGGATAACTGCTGACGACTGCTTATTGTTCATTATTTTTATCGCGACCATGTACAACTGATCGGTGTAATTACGTCCAACTTTTTAGTGCGAAAACCACATGGAAGCAATGCTTTTTACAAAATTTTAGGTAGAGATGCACAAAATAGTCGTGCTACTTCATGGAGTAAGCGCAATATCATCGTATAAAAGCGATCAAATCTCGCCGTATAAATCGCAAGCGAAAGGCTGGTGTGGCGGCTAATTTGGCGGATCTGATGCTAATAATCTCGGCTTAAATTCGAATAAATTATTTCGTGGTCAAATGTATTTACGTTAAAGGATTTTATTTGATGCGTGAATACAGCTTGGATGGCGTGAAAAATCGTGTGGGCAGGTCAACATGGCAAAAAAACTAGGCAACATCAGTGCAACGCACAGTTAATATGCGCTAAGAGTGCTTGGACGAAAGCAAAGACACGCAAGCAACTTGGTTACGCAGTTTAAGGTGATTGAGCGTTGCCTGTTTCTCTAACAGGGATTTAATCAAAGTTTCTAGCGTCGCCCAGTTATCAATCTTGGTTGTTCCTAATGTGAAAGACTTTCCCGTTAACTTGCCGTAGAGGCGGAGCTTGATGTCTTTTGTCAGATAATGGATCTCACACCGAATCGTTGGTGCGATAGGGTCAAGATCAAACGCTATGGCAGTCGTCGGCACGTCACTACGTGCTTGTCCCATGTTCACGCGCAGAACAACGGGTAACCCTTCGTCTGTGGTAAACATGTATATGGGCACTACGCGATTCACGTTCCCACTGGGTAACAGCTTTTGGAGATAGTCGAGTCTGTCTAACATCGCTGTGTAACCTCACTAAAAGTAAGACTAATTGCATCCTAGCCTACAGTTTGACTATAGCCATAAAACGGCTGTTTGAAATTTGAAGCGCCCGGAATGGGAGCTGTGAATCATTGTAAACAAGTACTGATAAGTGTGTGGTTGGATAGAAAAAGGCGCGATGTGCTGTTTACGCTTTCTTTCTCAAGCATCTCTCGACTTTCGCCGAGAGATGTTAGCACCAATGGTTTATTGGGCGGACGGTTGGTCAATTGTGAAGGTAAAGAACTGGCTTGTGCCATTGTCATTATCACTGACCACATAACCCGAGACCTGATTGCCCGTTTGCTCACCCACTGCGATAGATTCTGCTTTAGTGATTAGCGGTTGACCGCCACTTTCCATTCGCTGGCTGTATTGCGTCAGATCGATACTGGTTTGATTGTTCAATGCATCAATCGGTAACACGCCGACGAAACTGCCTTGAATCGCACCATCGTTGATGCTGCTTTGGTTATTCCCTTCAACAGACGCGGTGTAAATCAGGCTATTGCCGTCTTGCCAGTAATCCGCACCAGAGAAGCATGCCTGAACGCCATTGATGCTCGGCAGATCGGCGCGAACCACATGCAACGACGGAATGGTGGTCGCTTTACCTTGCAGGTAATTCAGCATGTCAGTGGTTTTCATCATAAAGACGGCGTTTTTTCCTTCGTTACCACGGTTGAAGATGTAAACTTCATCCGCCGTATTCGCCATGCCTTCAATGTTGATTTTTTCTTTATCTGTAAAGCCTGCCGCTTTGTGCAAATCACTGTAGAAGCTCGACAGTGACAGCTTGATGTTGTCTCCACCGTTGGCTGGAATGAGGTAGGCGTTTTCGCGCAGATCCTTTTTGCTGCCAGAGCCCACAACGAAGTAATAAGGCTGATCGTTGTAGTTGAGAAGCGTCATGGCCTCAAAGTCTGGTTTGATTTTGTGGTCAATCCGGTTGTCTTTATTGACCGGGTAGCTGTCGATAAGCGTGGTGCCATCAATGGCAAAGTCTTGGTTTACGTCGAACAGCCATGGCGAGTCGTCGCCGGAAACGATGATGTCGTCTTCATTTACGACCATCGCGGAACCTGATGGCAGATTTTGGTTAATGGTTGAGTCTGCAATCGCAACGTCAAACTGCTCGGGCTGAGCCGGTGTTTGTGAACAACCATTAACGAAAATCGCAACAGAAGCGAGAAGGCCGACAGTGGCACAATTTTTAGTTGTCGTTTTCATTTCAATTCCTACATTCGTGAAATGTCTGTGAGCGACTCGAATGTACACCCAGCGAGAGGGCTTGGAAGGGGTGAAAACTTAGATTGAGAGAACAGCTTTGCCTTAGATATCGAGGGTGTAGGTTTAATAGTTATCTAAAAACAGAACGTTAAAGGTACTTGGGCAGGATGTGGCTCTGTGACTAAAAATATAAGGTCAACGCTATCTTGCGTGTTCTTCAAGCATCACCTGCCTTTCAGTCGCGATGGAGTTGGGTTAATGTTTATCAAAGAGTAAAGCGTATTTTCTCTAGGCAGCCTGTGTCGGCGGAAAACATCAGCATGAGCTTATTGCCTTCAACAATAAACGTACTCCATGCTCCTACCATACCTAACAGCGGGATTTTCTGAGCGGGTTCTCCATCGATAGGGTGACCAAGCATTTCGGCTGCTTGTTCTCGATTAACCATGGTTGTTAAGCCATACATGAACAGGCCATTCGAGTCAGGTGACAGTGAAGCAAACTTGAGGGTATGCGAGGCCTTATCGAAGGTGAATGAAATATTCTTTGATGGTGATAGAATATGGAAATTCTTAGCATCCGTGGTTACTTGTTCAGGCACGTTCCCACCGATAGCTGATAAAAAAGTACTATCTTTCATTAGCTCTTCATATGTTTCACCAAGCATTTCGCTGTATTTGATGTCCATCAGTACGCTTCTATGAGAATCGAATGTTTGATTTAATGCCGTCAAGTTTTGTGTTCTTGTTGTTATCTTATACATGCAAAGCACGGAAGAGCGCTGTAGCACTATCAAATGGCTTGAATCGGGACTCAGCCTGCTTGTGAGGTTGGCTTCGGCGATAAAAGTGTGTGTCCCAGCTAGTGCAACGGGGTGTGACTCGTGTAGTTACGACCCTTTGCCTTGGATGGGGAAAAAGCTTTTAGCCTTGGGTTTCACAGATAAAGATGTCCTTTCCTTCACTGTTGAATGACTCTCCAACGATGCGCTCTATTTGTGCTAGTTGTTCATGGTTTACATCAGCACAGTCACCCTCTAAATGAAAACCAAATATTTTGTGAACGTCTTCAGGTGTGAGTGCGGTTAATGCGCATTCTTCGAGTAACTCTTCAGTCTTTTTGTCAAAAAATTCGAGTTCAAACATTCTACTTCTCTACCTTTCTTTTTGGGTCTTTGGGCTTGGTTTGCTCACCTGTATTATGATCAAATTCACCGATATGATTTCCATTTTTATCATAGACCTCAACTTTTCCGTGTTGCGAATCCCATTCGTAGATACGATTTTTGTCTTTCCAGCGAGCTCTCTTCTTTCCTCCACCTTGTACAGAGGTTTTAGGTTTTACTTTCACTGCATCGGGAAAAGCTGGCAAGGGCGGTGAGCCTTTGGGAGTCGGAACATAATTCAGGCCAGCAATGGGTTTACTAAACACCAAATACAACGGGTCGATACCGCTTCCCGCAGGAAACGTTACAATCAGCTCAATGTGCTCAGCTTCGGGGTTTGGGGAAACAAGCGTAGTGAGCTCTTGCCCATCCTCTTCTATGGGACGTACAAGAATATTGGTGATTTCTAGGCCACTGGTGTCTGGGTATTCAGTTCCCGGCGAGAAAACGTTATCGCTGTCATCTGGGTACCAAGTCAGTGTTAGGTCGTCATCAACCTTTGCTTCGAAATTCGCACCCACAGCGTCTGCAGATATCCGCCTAACAGTATCCCCATAAGGACTGCCTTCTCCCGTGTGAATACCAAGAACTTGAGGGTTGCCGTTCTCATCTTGGTAAAGTCGAAAGCGCACGCGCGTCGTGGCTTCGGGTAATTGTGCAAGTTCTTCTTCTGTATAAAGGGTGCCGTCGCCCAGCTGAGATGGCCAAAATACCAGTGCTAAAAAGTTAGCGCGAGAGGCTGCGCTTTTTACCATATCTCCCGCTAACGCCCAGTTAAGAGGCATTCTAGCCGTCGTACCCGCGACCTTGCCAAGTGGCAATTGACCGTTAGCAGTAACTGCTTTTGCCGGAACCATGGCCGCTACGACACCAAAATTCGAGGCTTTTATTTCTTCGTCACAGGCTTGTGAATCGCCATATGGTCGCGTACATGACTTGGCAAAGACTTTAGGACCTTGAGGTGCTCTTGAAAAACTGTCTGATATCGACGGAGGCTTGGGTTGGAAGAGCGGTTCTACAATCACGGGTTCCGGTGTGTATGCTGGCTCAGCAATGGCGGAAGACGCTTGTTGTTGAGTGGCATGAGGTGCACCCATTCGCCTTTTGGTCGGTAAAAAACGTTGTTTGGCGCCATTGAACGCTTGGTCTGTAACCGTAATTTGGTTGCTGGTATTGGCGATCAATTTGCCATCAGAATACTTAAAAAGTGGGGCAACGGGGTTGTCTGACACCACTACCCATTCTCCTCGATCAAGAGATGATTGCATGGATATGCCGCTCAATCCTGAAGGCAGCATCGCCAGCAAATCGGACTCACTATAACGGGAAAGACTTCCTTCAATTCGAACTGCTTCACTGGCTGAGAGGCTATCCAGCCTGACTATCTTTCCCATTTCCTTGAAAGACCTACAACAAACCACTCCTTAGATTCTGTAAGCAATTCACGTACCCTAAAAGAGGTGTCATAAATTCAATGGGTTGCAATGTTCATGGTGTTATCTGGGCGGATAGTTGCTTGGTTCCGAGCGGGTAATTGCCCACATTGGCGATTGCTTGCTATGTCAGCCTGTTGGAACAAGGTGAGGGTTGGGGTTTAGTCTAGTGTGAGTTTGATGGTAGGGAACTGATGTGATATGGAAACAAAAAGCCCGAACAGCGTTAACTGTTCGGGCTTTTCCAAATTTGGTGGCCCCTCCCAGACTTGAACTGGGGACCAATCGATTATGAGGGGGATTTTTCATTATTTTTCAATGAACAGTGATGAACGCGAGTGAATGAATTACATCACTAAAATCAGTATCTTGTCATGATTTGTGTGGTTTGCTGTTGTTCATCGAAATCCATGGGAATATGATTAATTTGCTACATATGTGCTACACAGCGAGCGCGGCAAGTTGCAGGGAAGCAAAAAATCATGCCTCTAAAAAAGAAAATCACCACCACCACGATCAAGCAACTTCGTGTTGAAGATAAGCGGATCAATGATACCGACATTCACGGTTTCCATGCGCGGATTTCTTCGGCGGGGCGCATTGTCTACTACCTCTATTATCGTTTCGATGGAAAACAGGTGAATTTCAAGCTGGGTTCAGCCAATGAGATAACGCCAGCACAAGCAAGAGATCTTGCCAAAGAAAAAGCAGGGCAAGTGGCAAAAGGCAATGACGTACACGAAGAGAAAAAACAGGTACGGCAGGAAAACCAACGCCGAAAGCACTTAAAGTTACCGGTTTACCTCGATGAACGTTATCTGCCCTTTTTGATGACGCGAAATCCTAAAACCGCCAATCGCATCGTTAATCACATAAAAAGCCGTTTTGCCTTTCTGATGGATAAGGAGCTGGATCAAATCACTCCGTGGGAAATTGAGAAATGGCGAAGTGAACAGCGAAAGAATGGGCGTACACCTTCAACCATCAATCACAGTGTAAACTCGCTAAAAGGTGCGCTATCACGAGCGGTTGAGTGGGGGCTGATTGATTCCCATGAAATGCATAAAGTGAAAACCATCAAAGCAGATAACATTCGCGTCCGTTATCTCAATGAAAGCGAAGAAAAGCGGTTACGCCATGCTATCAAGTTGCGTGATATGAACGCCCGCGCTGCTCGGCGTTCAGCCAACGAGCACAGAGAAATTCGAGGTTATGAGCAATTTCCAAGTTTGGACGATGTCACCTTCGTTGATTACGTAGAGCCGCTAATTCTCCTTGCCATGAATACAGGCTTACGCCGTGGTGAACTGTTAAGCCTTACTTGGTCTGATATTTATTTTACTGAGCGATACCTTCAAGTGCGTGGCGGGAATGCCAAATCAAAGCAAGGGCGAATCATCCCGCTCAACAATGAAGTCTACAACTCGCTTTTCAATTGGCGAGAGCAAAACCAGAAAGAGACTTATGTGTTTGAAGGGAAAATGGGCGTACCGCTCACTGAGGTGAAAAAGCGTGGGGCATGATAACAAAAATGGCAGAGATTGAAGGATTTAACTTTCACGACCTTCGCCACCACTTCGCCAGTAAGCTAGTGATGGCGGGGGCAGATCTGAACACAGTTAGAGAACTGCTAGGTCATGCCGACCTTAAGATGACGCTAAGGTATGCTCACTTAGCGCCAGAGCATAAGGCGGCAGCGGTTAGTTTGATAGGCTGAGACTATATAGAGCTAATTTAAGCTGCAACGTTGTGTATAGGCTCTCCAAAATGATTGTGTATCGATATTGAAGTAACAGCATTTTCTGTTGCCGTTTTTAAAACATTTAAAATGCTTTTTGGGTGAGTGGCAATTCTGGTTTTCTTAATGATATAACCATCCAGATTTTTCAAATGATACTTCTGAGAGTTCAAGTCTAAAGCATACGCAAAACTAGAATTCGGATGTTTATCCGGTGCTCTAAGTACAACAGCATACCTAATGTCGAGTTTGAAAAAGTCTTCCCTAGTAATTTCTGGTGTATGAACTTTGCAGAACGAATATAGAGTTGAGACAGCCTCATGAATTTTTAGTCTAATGTCATCCTTTTTCGATTTCCCCTCTTTAAACTCTATGAAATACAATTTTGAATTTGTATAGAAAAGAGAGTCAGGTGACTTTTCTTTATTGCAGCAGTCTGGGTGACAATTCTCAACTGTGTCAAAGTTAAATCCTTTAACATTCGATTCAACGAAGTTGGCGCTAGCATCACAATTAAAGCTTAGCTCAGTGATTGTTGCTAATGAGCTTGGATAAACTTCCAACAATTTTCTATAAATTTTTTCTTCATTAGAAATCATCATAAAGCTCTTCGTTGAGTTCAAATAAAGGTGAGGAAAGAGTTTCAACTGCTACTGAAATGTTATTTGTCACATCTGTCAATGTCGAAGATTCAGTGTGTTTTTTTGCGAGGTAAAAGTTATGGTAAAGGTCATCCTTTACACAAAAACCCTTCAATGCTTCAAGGATATAAGGGCTATGAGTGGTAACAATTATATTTGACCCTAATCGAATTAACTCGCAAATAGCTCGAGCATACTCTACTTGCCACTTTGGATGTAAGTTGATCTCTGGTTCGTCTAATATAAGTAAAGAACGAGGGCTGGCATGCCCAGATTGTACTAATATATCAAATATACCCAGAGATTTTATTCCAGAGGCGACATTACATGAGTTTACTTTGTAAGTGCCACGATCCAATAAAAACTCAGCAGAGTCTTTATCATAATAAAGCCTACCTTTGTAGGTATTACTTAGCTTATGGTTTACATGATGATAAGAGTCAAATAAGTTGTAAGTATATATAGATTCTTTTATTTTTGTGGAAAGATCTTTTATATGTAGTGGTACTGTGAATCCAGGATGATTGTTTGACTTATCAAATAAAGTTCTAGCCATGTCTGTAAAAGAATGGAACTGAATTATTGATGGCGTATCTACAAAAGTAGCATCATCAAAGCTTAGCTCATCAAAATAAGCGAAGTGGTTAACACCCTCTTTTGACCATTGAATGTCAATTAAAGGAGAAACACCATCTCTAATATATACTTGGCTGACATCAATACTAGCACTTCCTTTAGGGTATATTTCCCCTCTGAATTCAGAGTAAAAAGCCTTTTTTACAGCTTTTGAGATTGCGGTGAACCTGTCTTCTGTATCAAAGAGAGTATCCCTAATTTCCTGCATGTCATGGCGGAAATTATTATAGTCTGACTTTGATATTGAATTATCAATATAAAGCTTTTTTAATGCTTCTATTCGTTCATATATCGCAGCTTCTTGATACAGTCTGACTTGGTCGTGCAGTCTTCTAGGGTGAAATAACACTCTTAATTCGGCATTTTGATTGATGTTAAGTTTTTTTCGTAAAGTAAAGTAAATTCTCTCGGCTATCGAGATGATTTTATATTCTTTATCTTCTTGTAGATCATCCTCATAACGCGAGATTGCTTTTACAAGAGAGAAAAGTATTTTCCCTACTGTACTCTTGCCAGTATCATTCTCACCAGCAATCACAGTTAGCCCACCAATTTTGACATCAGCCTCAGAAATTGTGCCAAAATTTCTAATCGAAATATCCATCGCTGCTCATTTTTTTGCTCTTTGATTGCTAATCACTATACTACATATCTGGCTGAATATAATACAGAATATTGATCTGCAGGTGTGCTACGTAGCATAGGAATAGGTGAAAGATGTCCTTTACGCTGCTAGTTCGCTCTGTCCTGTTGTGTCTATCTTCTATCTTCTATCTTCTGACGAATGTAGTGGTCAGCTGTTCGGCTTACAAACCTAAAGACCTTTCGACTTCTTAATTTTATACAACCATTGAACATTGACTTTGCGTGACTTGGAGAGAATACGAGTCAGATCGCGTGCTGTGACGTTACGTCGCTATCAACTTGCCTTAATCTAACCGGATGTAAAGTCGGTTTGGAAGGCGGCTCCTTAACCGAACCAACAAGAGTATTAAACCGGTCAACTTCGATTAGATTGACCTTTAGGCCTCCTCTTACGGTCAAAAAAAAATCGTTCGGCTTCTTAACCGACGAGGCCGGATAAACACTAGGACTCTAACCGAAACGGGTAGGCCTAAAGGTCTAACACTGTCGGCCTCTAGGCCTAAAGGCCAAAATGGAGCAAGGATGCAAAAAAGACGTTTCTATCGATTAGATGAAATCAGCGATGTAAGCACTGTTACTAAAGGGGATTTGCTCGAAGCAATAGATAATGACAAATTATCGTTGTGCGCATTGATTGAAGGAAAGAGTCTTGGTTATTTCCATATGTCAAATGTGCTTGCTAATGTTTTTGATTACAAAGGCGTGGTTAGGCTATCTCTTGAGGTTACTAAAAAACTACTGACTGAGGGGAAGGCGGATACCAATATTGTATCCATTCTTGAACCAGAAAAAATCGAGAACTGGAGACGGGTTGAAGTAGCTTATCCTGATGTAAGCACTGAGCGTTTCGAGCAGGTATTGGCTTTCACTCCACCGGAGACTCCTATTCGGGCTTATGCCTCTATTCAACAGATTGATGATTGGAGGGGGCATTTCAAAAACACTTTACGAAGGAAAATGCTGACTCAGGAAAGGGACACGAGGTTTTTTCTGCATTTTTTGACGATGTTAATAAAAAACGCCAAGTGATAGCCGCAAGAACTATTGAACTGAAGCAGCATCAATTACGTTTCGATTTAGATGCAATACAACGAATTTTTGATGCGGAATTCGTCGATAGAAAAAGTATATCTGCCTTAGTATCCATTGGAGATGAGTCTTTTGAACATCCAATATATGAAATGATTCGTCTCGTTCTTTTAACTGCTCCAGACTCCAAACCGAGACAAATTTGGAATGCCATTAAAACGGACTTTATCTCTGGTGGCCGAGTTTTAGATACAGCAGGTTTAGTTTCAAGTATGGATAGCGATAGTTTGGATTGGCTTAGTTCAGGTGTTAGAGACAGTATGACATTTGATTCATTCCGAGTGGCTACCTCAAAAATCCGCTCGGGAAAAATAAAAGGCAAAAAAGTGTAGCGAGTTCCGTAGCGAGGCATTTTGCGGATTTAACGTGTTCCTCAGTAATCAACGAGGAACACTACAGTGCATATTCAAAACGCGAATAAACGCGCATACACAGAGCAAGAAACTTCCGCCTATATCGCATGAGCCGTTCCTTTCTTCGTCAATCACGCATGGAAGGGCATCGCCTAAACCGAACTGAAGCACCACCATTTATCAAAATCGGTCGTGCTGTTCGTTATCTAAAAGAAGACCTCGACCAATGGCTTGATAGCCATCAAAAGCTAACTCACCTCGTCTGTGATGGAGGTGAGCATGCCTAACCCTACTAAGCCAAAGCTAAATAAACACCTTCGGGACATCATCCTAGCCCTTCAGGAAGGGCATTGGTTCGAGCTATGTAACTCTCCAAAACCGTCAATTCATGGTCGTTACGCCAGCTCTGAGGGATTTGGTATTAGAGTGATGCACCGAACAATTATCAAGCTGCAACGTGAAGGGATTTTGACTAGCAGAAAGGTTTTTTATTACGGCATTTCATGGCTTCGCTATGAACTCACCGAAGCAGGGAGGGCGTTAGATGTTAGCCATTCCTGAAAGCGAACTGGCGAAAATTGATTGGGATGACAGGGCGTTCGTAAAAGAGCGCCTTTCCTTATTGCCCGCCAAAGCACAGAAGATTCTATTCGCTCGTTACAAGGCAATCTCAAACAAGCAGGTTAAAAACACAGACCTACGTGAATTAGTTGATAGCCTAAAGGCAAAGCTTACCGTTTCCCCTGAAATGCTTAGTCTCAGCATGTCAGAAGATGAGCTTCGTGAAGAAGCCGAAAATCTGGTTGATGCTGCGTTGTCGATTCGTCGAGCCTTGATGGGCAACGAGGAAGAAACGCTTTCATCACTGACCGCACTTTGCCTCAGCTATGGAATCACGCCACCAGAAGAGAAGAAATACACGCTTGAAGGACGTTTACGGCGCTGTCGGATAAGTCTTGGTGGCTGCGTAAACTTCGCAAGGCATTGTGAGCAAACATAGAAACCACTATGCGCCACTTTGGGGAAGTGAATCGCTGTAAAGCTATCTATTGTTCGGACGAGACACTTACCGCCAGGGCTGCACAGAAATTCCATCAAACGGAATATCTTTCAAAGACTGTCATGACCAACCAACACGGCCAAAGCTTTAGCCTGTTGGAGCTTTCACAAAAGGGCGTATCAGACCCGAAAATCCGCAAAACCGAGTTGATGGTTCGTGCGCGTGGTTTCGAAGACCTCGCCAACGAGCTAGGCCATGTTGCTACCTTCCTCACCATCACTTGCCCATCAAAGTATCACCGCAGCTATGCGAAGACGGGAGACGATAACCCTAAATGGCAAGGCTACACGCCAGCAGAAGCCCAAACCTATCTGAACGAGAATTGGAAACTGGTTCGCGCCAAGTTGCAGCGTGAAGATGTACGCTTCTATGGTTTTCGCGTCGTAGAGCCACAACATGACGGCACACCGCATTGGCACTTACTGCTGTTTGTTGAACCTCGCCACTATGACACCTTGATAAACATCATGCGTGATTACGCAATGCGTCAAGATGGCGACGAGAACAGCGCAGATCAACACCGTTTCACCGAAGTGAGGATTGACCCTAATAAATGTTAAGCAACGGGTTATATCGCTAAATACATCTCTAAAAACATTGATGGTGAGAACCTTGAAGCGGGTGTTTACGGTGAAGACCCAAAATGCGCAGCAGCAAGGGTGGATGCGTGGGCGGCCTGTTGGAGCATTCGCCAGTTCCAGCAACTTGGCGGCTGTTCGGTGACTGTTTGGCGAGAATTACGCCGTTTAAAGGCCATCATGGGCGAAAGCAAGTTGGTAGCAGAAATCCATGAGGCAGCGGATAAAGGTTGTTGGAAGACCTTCACAGACCTAATGGGGGGTGTGTTCTGTAAGCGCACTGAACAGGCTATCGCGCCGCATTATGAGTTAGCCGTTGATACGGCAACAGGCGTTGTGAAAACTTCGATGTATAGCGAAGAGGAGCTTTTGAAGGTACTGAAAGGCATCTCAACGGGTGGCAAAACTATCATCACCCGAACCAACGAGTGGCATCTGTCCTAGGGACAGATGCGCTTTTACTTGGAGTTCTGTGAATAACTGTATTTTAGGCGTTTAATCAAAAAGCCCAAAAGGTATTTGGTAAACCGAAGCAATAGCATAACAACTGAGATGATGTACTTTAGAGTGTTTACCGAACATGACAGAATTAGCTTTATTACTCTCCGCTTTTCTTTACCTTCTCTTTTGTCCATTTCGATTACTTTTGTTGTCGTATTGGCAATCTTTGCGCCAATGAAAACGGCGAATGCTAAGAGGTACATCCATCTGTAGTGCTTTGAGATAGATACTGCTGCTAGTTTGTCGCTGAGTTTTTCCTGTTTGTATCTTGATTGGACAAGAGTCGGTATTAGACATTCAGATGCCAATGCTACTGGTCTTATCAAAACCTCTTTTATTGGAGTCTTGCTAGCTTCAGGGTACGCGTTGCAGTAGGTTGTTGGAGTTAGAATGCAATGGGCGGTCAAGGTAGCTATGCTTTGATTTTCTGTATGAGAACATAATAGGTCGTTGTATTGCTGCACTTCTATTCTGATTTGTTGTTTGATCTCATCTGAATTTGGGAGGTGTTTTACTCGGTACAATTCTTCTGTACTCTTTGGCCCGAAACTAGCAAACAAACTCGGTGTAGCGAGCCCGATATAGTTGTAGAGTGTGTTTTGAACTCTGGCAGACCACTTACACGACTCTATGTGTTCAAGGTTATTTGACTCGCAGTATTGGTCATAGGCTTTTAGTTGTATTAGAAAGAAGCTGCTTAAATCTTTGGATATTTGCCTCTCCTGATTGAGTTTAGCTGAGTCTGTGTTTACTCCAGTGTCATAAATGAAAATGACACCTGCGACTAGTGCTGCAGCATACCAAGCATGATCAAATAAGCCTTTAAACTTTTCACCTAAGCAAAAAGTGTCGTTAAGAACTACAAAAATCGACCATCCGCTTAAGCAAGCAAGTATAGCGAGAGCCAGATATCCATTGATATCACCCAATGAGCCTGTACCCATTAAATTATAGCTTTCAGGTGTGTAGTTAATGTTGGGCCACAGTCCCCACACATTCATTAGACCTGGCAGCACGATAACACCTACTGCTATCCATACCCCTTTTACTCGACCCAAAGCATATCCAGCCAAGAGAGTCATCAGCACTAAGAATAGGAAATAGATTGATAAGAGTATAAAGACTGCGAAGTTAGCTTGGGCAGGCGACCAATAGCTGCCTACTATACTTCCGTCTTCGGCGTACTCTAGAAAGTTTGTTGACACTAGTCCAAGTGCATCGAGGGTTTGAAGAACGTTGTAAGCTGCACCATATAGGAATGCAATATATGGCTTTAGTAGTTCGAACACTTTTTCTTCCCTTGATATTCAATATGTTACCTACGAATAGTTTTTTATACAGCAATGTCTAGTTCAAGGCGAGCAGGAAAAGTGGAGGGTGAATTTGCTATAACAGTGCTATAACGGGGCAAAAAAGCAAAAGGCCTGAGTGGTTATTAACCTCTCAGGCCTTTAAATTTGGTGGCCCCTCCCAGACTTGAACTGGGGACCAATCGATTATGAGTCGACTGCTCTAACCACTGAGCTAAGGGGCCGTGTAGGCGAACGATTATAGGGGATGGGGGCTAGGGTGTCTAGCCACAAGCGGCCTATGTTCGGTATGGTTTTTAAGCACTTAAACAAGAAAAAAGGCGAGCATGTGCTCGCCTTCTCATTTTTCGCTTAAATCGCGTCTGGATTACTCGTCCAGGAAGCTGCGCAGTACTTCTGAGCGGCTTGGGTGACGCAGCTTACGCAGTGCTTTCGCTTCGATCTGACGGATACGTTCACGCGTTACGTCAAACTGCTTGCCGACTTCTTCCAGCGTGTGGTCGGTGTTCATGTCGATACCGAAACGCATACGCAGAACTTTTGCCTCACGCGGTGTCAGACCAGCAAGTACTTCGCTGGTTGCCATGCGCAGGTTGTTCATGGTCGCTGAATCCATTGGCAGTTCGAGGGTGGTATCCTCGATAAAGTCGCCAGATGTGAATCTTCATCGTCACCGATTGGGGTTTCCATGGAGATTGGCTCTTTGGCGATCTTCAGCACTTTGCGGATCTTGTCTTCTGGCATTTGCATGCGCTCTGCCAGTTCTTCTGGCAGTGGCTCACGACCCATCTCCTGAAGCATCTGACGAGAGATACGGTTCAGTTTGTTGATGGTTTCAATCATGTGAACAGGGATACGGATAGTACGCGCCTGGTCTGCGATTGAACGGGTGATTGCCTGACGGATCCACCATGTTGCGTAAGTCGAGAACTTGTAACCGCGGCGGTATTCGAACTTGTCTACCGCTTTCATTAGGCCGATGTTACCTTCTTGGATCAGATCCAGGAATTGCAGGCCACGGTTGGTGTATTTCTTCGCGATAGAAATAACCAGACGCAAGTTCGCTTCAACCATCTCTTTCTTCGCACGGCGTGCTTTCGCTTCACCGATAGACATGCGACGGCTGATGTCTTTGATGCGTTCTACGTTCAGGCCGGTCTCGTCTTCAACGATTTTCAGCTTCTGAATACAACGACGCAGATCTTCTTCATACTGCTTCAGACGGTCTACATATGGCTTTTCAGTTGCCAGTGCAGCGTCCAGCCAGTTGTCAGAAGATTCGTTGCCGCTAAACAGTTGAACGAAGGTTTTCTTCGGCATCTTCGCTTGGTCAACACACAGGCGCATAACGATACGCTCTTGTGTACGTACGCGATCCATTGTTTCGCGCATTTCGTTAACCAGGCGGTCAAATTGTTTTGGTACAAGACGGAATTGCTTGAACACTTCTGACAGCTCAGCGATCGCCGTGTGCGTGTCATCGTGGAAGCGGCCGTGCTTGTTGATAGCAGCTTGCATCACTTCGTAAGACTGACGAAGTTCAGTGAACTTTTCACGCGCTAGCTCAGGGTCGATGCCTGCATCTTCTTCTGAACTATCTTCGTCGTCATCGCTGTCATCGTCGCCGTCATCGTCTTCATCATCCAACTGTTCTTCAGTCAGTTCTGAGCCGATGTGCGTCGCGGTAGGTGCGATGTCTTCTTGGCTTGGGTCTACGAAGCCAGAAATGATGTCAGTCAGACGAAGCTCTTCAGCTTCGACTTTGTCGAATTGGTCAAGCAGGTAAGAAATAGAGCCTGGGTATTCGGCTACAGAGATCTGTACTTGGTTAATACCATCTTCGATACGTTTGGCGATGTCTATTTCGCCTTCACGGGTAAGCAGTTCTACAGTACCCATTTCACGCATGTACATGCGGACTGGGTCAGTGGTGCGACCTATTTCAGATTCTACGCTGGACAGTGCTGCCGCTGCAGCTTCGACGGCATCTTCGTCGGCTACAGTTTCAGACATCATCAGCTCATCGGCATCAGGAGCAGTTTCCACTACCTGAATACCCATGTCGTTGATCATCTGAATAATGTCTTCTATCTGATCAGAATCGACGATGTCTTCTGGTAGGTGGTCATTTACTTCTGCATAGGTTAGATAGCCTTGTTCCTTACCTTTTGCGACAAGCAACTTTAGCTGTGACTGCGGATTTTGATCCATAGACGATATCCAACTTCGGGTCTGAGTGAAGAATTTAGTATGCGGAAACGCAAACTGCCAATTTTATCAAATCACAAGTGTGCTGGCTAGTTTCTATTCGGGCCGGTTGAGGATTAACAACTGCAATTCCCGCTTCTCTTCGACTGATAAGCCGACGGTATTTGATTTAGCTTGCAACTTGGCTATTTGTTGTTGGACACACTGAGCCAGAATCTTGTCCAGTGAGTCTAAAAATACATCTAAAGCATTGTCGTCCGTGATGGGAAGTTCCCAGCTAGCTAGTTTAGCTAACAATGCTTCTTGTTCAGTGCCTCGCCAATGTTCGAGCAGCTGTCCTGTCGTAATATTGGGACGATGTCGACAAAGTTCAAGCATGGTAGTGAACAAACTTAAACCCGGCATAGCAACTTCTTGCAGCCCTTCGAGCGGTGGCACGGATTCGACGTAACCCGGATTCTGCAAAAGCAGGGTGATGACTTCACGCATTGGGGTGCGTTTCATTTCCGGCAGCGGCTTGCGCGTTTGCGTCTGCCCGTGCTCGCTGATGAGCTTGGACAGCTGCGCTTCGTCCGGCAGGCCGAGCTTTTGTCCGAGCATGTTGCGCAGGTATTGGCGCAAGGTGCCACCCGGCACTTTGTCAATCAAAGGCACGGCCAGTGTGGTTAACTTGGCTTTGCCTTCGCGGCTGCTGGTGTCGACTTGTTCCATCAGGTTGGAGAACAAAAACTCTGACAGTGACATGGCATTGCCCATGCGCTGCTCAAAGCCTTCTTTGCCTTCCTGACGCACGATGGAATCTGGGTCTTCGCCGTCTGGCAGGAACATGAATTTAAGCTGTCTGCCGTCAACGAGGTGAGGCAGGGCTTGTTCCATGGCGCGCCATGCTGCGTCGCGACCTGCGCGGTCACCGTCGTAACAGCACACCACGTTAGATGTTTGGCGGAACAGGGTTTGAATGTGCTCAGCCGTGGTCGATGTACCCAGCGAGGCGACGGCGTAATCAACGTCAAACTGCGCGAGGGCAACCACGTCCATGTAACCTTCTACAACCAAAAGCTGTTGTGGTTCACGGTGCGCTTGCAGCACTTCATAAAGGCCGTAAAGCTCACGGCCTTTGTGGAATATAGGCGTCTCTGGGGAGTTCAGGTACTTAGGTGTGCCTTCGCCAATTACGCGGCCACCAAACCCTATGACTCGTCCACGACGATCACGAATGGGGAACATAACGCGACCACGGAAGCGGTCGTAGCGGCGTCCGTTGTCGTTTTCGATCAGCATGCCGGCAGACACCAGTGCTTGCTGGCTGGCATTGTCTTGACCGAAGCGCGAGCGCACTTGATCCCATTCGTCAGCGACGTAACCAATCCCGAATTTTTGTACGATCTCGCCAGACAGTCCGCGACCTTTGAGGTAATCAATGGCATGTTGGCCAGCGGTGTTACGCAGGCTGCTTTGGTAGAACTTGGCGATTTGTCCCATCATCTGGTAGAGGTCGCGCTTTTGATCACTTCGAGCGTAAGGGCCTTTCGGACCATTGCCGTCATTTTCACGCGGAACATCTAAGCCAAGTTGGGACGCCAGCTCTTCAATGGCTTCGACAAACTCTAAACGGTCAAACTCCATGACGAAGTCGATGGCGTTACCGTGCACACCACAACCGAAGCAGTGGTAGAACTGTTTGTCTGGGCTGACAGAGAAAGACGGGGTTTTTTCGTTATGGAAGGGGCAGCAAGCACCGTAGTTTTTGCCTTGCTTCTTGAGTTTTACCCTCGCGTCGATCAACTCGACTATGTCCAGTCGGGCCAGAAGATCGTCAATGAATGCGCGTGGGATTTTTCCTGCCATAAACCTATATACGTAAGCTATTTAGAGAAGAGATTAGTCTCAGTATTTGCTACTGAGCGAATACGAACAAGCCGCGCACTCCAAAAATGGATAGCACGGCTTGTTTGCAGGTTGGATAAAACTTACGCCAGATTCGCTTTAACGAGTTGGCTGATTTTACCCATGTCAGCACGGCCCTGAACTTGTGGTTTCAGGATGGCCATGATTTTCCCCATGTCTTGCATGGAGCTTGCGCCTGAAGTTGCGATGGCTTCTTTAACCAGAGCATCAACTTCTTCATCGCTGAGTGGCTGTGGCATGAATTCTTCCAATACGGAAATTTCAGCCAATTCCACGTCAGCCAGATCATCACGGCCCGCTGACTGATATTGCGCTACGGAATCACGACGCTGTTTCACCATCTTTGTCATCACTGCCAGCACTTCGTCTTCGTTCAGAGTTTTCTGACCGTCAACTTCTTGCTGTTTAATCGCAGCCATGATCAGGCGGATAGTGCCAAGACGAGGTTTGTCCTTCGCCTTCATCGCCGCTATTTGTTCGCCTTTAAGACGCGCAATCACTTCCATATCGCAATCCTGTATTAATCGTAATTAGTACAGGCGAACGCGACGTGCGTTTTCGCGAGCCAGCTTCTTCAGGTGGCGTTTAACTGCAGCTGCTTTAGCGCGTTTGCGAACGGTAGTCGGCTTTTCGAAGTGCTCACGACGGCGAACTTCAGAAAGGATACCTGCTTTTTCACAAGAGCGCTTGAAGCGACGCAGTGCTACGTCGAATGGTTCGTTTTCACGTACTTTAACTACTGGCATGTGCCTTTCACCTCAGGGGTTATCTAGTTAACGCTGGTGACAAAATGACCAGCTTTGATTAAAAATGGTGCGGAATTCTAATCCGATACATGGGTGCTTGTAAAGCATAACTGGTGAATTTGATCGTGCCCATGTAATATTGCCGCCTGTTTTAGAAAAGACAGAACGAATAGTAACGAAATGAGCTGAGGTGTTATGCGAATTCTGGGCATCGAGACATCGTGCGACGAGACCGGCGTTGCGATTTATGATGATGAAAAAGGGCTACTGGCTCATCAGCTGTACAGCCAGGTAAAGCTGCATGCTGACTACGGTGGCGTGGTTCCAGAGCTGGCATCTCGCGATCACGTGAAAAAGACCATTCCGCTGATCAAAGCGGCGATGGCAGAAGCGAATCTGACACCAGCGGATTTGGATGGCGTGGCTTACACGGCAGGTCCCGGTCTGGTGGGTGCCTTGCTGGTAGGTGCAACCATTGGTCGCAGCCTTGCGTATGCGTGGAATGTCCCTGCTGTTGCGGTTCATCATATGGAAGGTCACCTTCTGGCACCAATGCTGGAAGATAACCCGCCGCCGTTCCCGTTTATCGCGGTGCTGGTATCGGGCGGTCACACCATGCTGGTCGAAGTAAAAGGCATTGGCGAATACCAAATCCTTGGCGAGTCCATTGATGATGCTGCGGGTGAAGCGTTTGATAAGACAGCAAAACTGATGGGCTTGGATTACCCAGGCGGTCCGTTGCTGTCGAAATTGGCAGAGAAAGGTGACAGCAGCCGCTTTACTTTCCCGCGTCCAATGACAAACGTGCCGGGTCTGGACATGAGCTTCTCTGGCCTGAAAACCTTCACGGCAAACACCATCGCAGCAAACGGCAATGATGACCAAACCCGTGCAGACATTGCTCGCGCGTTTGAAGATGCTGTGGTTGATACGCTAGTCATCAAATGTAAGCGCGCCCTGAAGCAGTGCGACATGAAGCGCATTGTGATTGCGGGCGGCGTGAGTGCGAACCGTCACCTTCGCGCTAAGCTGGAAGATCTGGCGAAGTCTATCGGTGGTGAGGTGTATTACCCACGTACTGAGTTTTGTACCGACAACGGCGCGATGATCGCGTACGCGGGCATGCAGCGGCTGAAAAATGGCGAGCACAATGACTTGGGCGTAAAAGCGTTCCCACGCTGGCCGATTGATACCCTTAAGCCTATCAAGGCGTAAGCGTTTCACGAGCAATAAAAAAAGAGGCGACATCGCCTCTTTTTTTGATCCTATCTTTTTATTACACGATTTATTAACTTTCCGCTTCTTCGCTTTCTGCCTGTTTCTTCTTTTTATTCCAAATCTTCTGCTCGCTACCGTTGATGAGTCTTTTAATGTTTTCCTGGTGTCGGAAAATGATAAGACACGACAACATGGCCACAGGCATAGTGAATTGTGGTTTAACCAGCCAAGTGAAAAGCGGTGCGAAAAGCGACGCCAAAATGGCACCGACAGACGAGTAGCCCGTGACAAGAAGGGCTGCTAACCAAGTACCTAACATCATACCGGTGAGATCGAGCCCGATAGGTGCAATGGCACCGAGTGCGGTAGCAACGCCTTTACCACCGCGAAAGTGGAAGAATATAGGGTAGATGTGGCCCAAACAGGCCGCGATACCAATCAGGCCTAGCAGGAATGGGTTGATGCCCATTAAATAGCTTGCCCAGACCGGAATGGTGCCTTTTAGCATGTCGCAAAGAAGGACAAGCCCAGCCGCAAGACGTCCGCCAAGGCGGAACACATTGGTGGCACCTGGGTTACCAGAACCTTGCTCGCGAGGGTCGGGGAGACCGTAAATTCGACAAATAAGGACAGCACTGGAGATCGAGCCCAGAAGGTAGGCAATTACAATCATCAGCATTCCAAGTGCAGTCATTTGGTCTTCCAACGTGAACATTCGCTAGGGCGGCGAGAACTTGCTATAGTTCGCGCACCAGACACAAAGTATCCAATTTATAAGGAATACTTTGTTTCTTTAACGCTAAATTAAAGCGTTAGTTCAGCGATGTTACGTGCTTTTGCGCTTAATGGGTATCCGACCTCTGAATTTTTTGAGTGAACATGGATTTAGTATTTATTGAACAGCTCGAAGTGATCACGACAATCGGTGTGTATGACTGGGAGCAGCAGATCAAACAAAAGTTAGTGTTTGATATCGAAATGGCGCATGACAACAAGCTGCAGCGACAAGCGATGATGTGGCTTATGCATTGGATTACGCCGCTGTCAGTGGTGCGATCATTGATTTGGTTGAAAATGGCCGCTTTTTGCTGGTTGAGCGTGTTGCAGAAGAGATTGCGACGCTGATCCAAGTACAGTTTGGTGTGCCTTGGGTACGCGTAAAAGTCAGCAAGCCTGGCGCCGTGCCACAAGCACGCACTGTAGGTGTTGTGATTGAGCGAGGTACACGGTGACACAAGTTCTGGTGAGTGTAGGGTCGAACATCGAACGTGAGCACCACATCCGCGAAGGGATTGCGGCACTGAAAGAGCTGGATCCGAATTGCCGTTGCTCGCGCATTTTCGAAGCGGTGCCTGTCGGATTCGAAGGGCCTAATTTTTATAACTTGGTGGTTGAGCTGCACACGGATCTGAGCCTTGAGGGCATTATGGATGCGCTGCGCGAGATTGAATCTCGTTGGGGACGTGAGCGTGATGCGATTAAGTTCCGTGACCGTACCTTGGACATTGACTTGCTGACCTACGGCGAGTTGAGCCAGCCAGCAGGGCCAACCTTGCCACGCAAAGACGTGTACAAGTTTGCGTTTACTTTGTGGCCGTTGGCAGAGCTTTGCCCAGAACAAGTGATTCCGGGTGATAACCAAACCTATCAACAGGCGTGGGATGCGTTCAGTGAGGAACAGCCTCTTTGGCCAGTAACAGACTTCTCTTTTTAATATAACTAAGTGAATAACAATGAGTATGTTTGAAGCCTTTGCGCTGGCTTTGATTCAGGGATTGACCGAGTTCTTGCCTGTTTCCAGTTCTGCGCATCTTATTCTTCCGTCAGAAATTCTAGGTTGGCAAGATCAAGGTTTGGCGTTTGACGTGGCTGTTCACGTCGGTACGCTGCTTGCGGTGGTGCTCTACTTCCGCAAAGAAGTGACGCAACTTCTTGGTGCTTTCTTTCGCTCAATTTTCAAAGGTGAGCGTTCGGCAGATGCCACGCTGGCGTGGATGATTGCGCTAGCGACCATCCCGGCGTGTATCTTTGGCCTTTTCATGAAAGACATCATTGAGATTTACCTGCGCTCAGCGTGGGTGATTGCGGCGACCTGTATTATCTTCGGTCTCCTGCTGTGGTGGGTCGATGTCAAAGCCAAGTGCGAGATTGATGAGTACAAGACCACGCCAAAATCGGCGATCTTGATTGGTCTTGCGCAGGCGGCCGCGATGATCCCGGGTACGTCGCGTTCAGGCGCAACCATGACCATGGCACTTTACTTGGGTTACACCCGTGAAGCTGCAGCGCGTTTCTCCTTCCTGATGTCGATTCCAATCATTTTGCTGGCTGGCTCTTACTTAGGGCTGGGTCTGGTGCAAAGTGATACGCCAGTGATGTGGGCACCGATTCTGACGGGTGTTGTGGTGTCATTTGTCAGTGCATACATCTGTATTCACTGGTTCTTGAAACTTGTCACCACCATGGGCATGAAGCCGTTCGTGATTTACCGCGTACTGCTTGGTGTGGCACTGGCTGTGTTCCTCGCCACCCAATAAGTCAGGCGAAATAGCCATAAAAAAACGCTGCACAAGGGCAGCGTTTTTTGTTTCTGCAAATTGTCGCCAGACTTACTCAGGTTTGTGCGGTCTTTCTACTGCAAGAAAGGTTTTTACCGCGTCAATGCGTCGGTTAGTTAACTCTTCTCGAATCGCTGGGCCTTTAAAGCTTCTGCCACAATCGGTTTTACGTCAACCTGACTTGCTGCATCAAACGCCCCTAGCAGCCAATGAGCTTGCGGGTACTCTCTTTCTTCAAACCCGGTGCGACCTTGGTGGTCAGCTTGACTGGCAATCGCGAGTTGCGGCACTTTCTCTGGCTTTCGCCAGCAATCGTTGCGGTCAAACATCTTCACAAAGGTGGCGGCTTTGAGCTCACCCGCGTTATGAACGTTGGTGTGTTCGGCGCAAACGAGCAGAGCTGCATCGCGGTAGGCATTCGGCACGCGAATTCGCTCACACAAGGCTTTGATAGGCTTAAGGCCAAGTTTGGTGTGCAGCTTGTGGCTTGGCCATTCCGATTCCGGTGTCAGCCTTTGCCCAAATCATGCACTTGCGCGGCAAAACGAATAACAGGATCGTCGGACAGTTTTGTTGCCTGCTCGGCCACCATCAAGGTGTGAATACCGGTATCAATTTCTGGGTGCCATTGCTCAGGTTGAGGAACGCCAAACAAGCAATCGATTTCAGGTAATACAACGGCCAGTGCGCCACACTCTCGCAGGACCTTCAGAAACACTTCAGGGTTTTGGTACGACAGTGACTTTTCCCACTCCTTCCACACACGTTCTGCGGTCAAGGCGGCCAACTCACCGCTGTCGGCAATCTCGCGCATCAAGGTCATGGTCTCGGGTGCGACTGTAAAGCCCAAGTGCGCAAAGCGCGCAGCGAAGCGGGCAACACGCAACACGCGCAGCGGATCTTCGACAAACGCCGGGGAGACGTGGCGAAGCAAGCGATTTTCTAGATCAGCCTGACCACCGTAAGGGTCAACCAAGGTGCCATCTTTGGCTTCTGCCATCGCGTTAACGGTGAGGTCACGTCGCTGCAAGTCCTCTTCGAGCGTTACGTCAGGCGTGAAGTCGCAAACAAAGCCAGTGTAGCCTTTGCCGGATTTACGCTCTGTACGTGCAAGGGCATATTCCTCGTGGGTTTTCGGGTGCAAGAACACCGGAAAATCGGAGCCGACTTGCTGGTAGCCAGCATTGAGCATGGTGTCGATGTCTGCGCCGACCACCACCCAGTCTTTGTCCTTTACGTCCAGCCCGAGCAGTTTGTCTCGCACTGCGCCGCCAACAAGATAAGTATTCACAATTCAATCCAATACATGATCGATAATGGAAGTATGATATACCCATCTGCCCCATCGGTGCGAACCTGTGCTCGAATAGGGTGTCTCAGCTTTACAAGCATTTACCGCCAATATACGGTGACGGATTGGCGAAAAGGGATTAAGGACTCAGAGAAAGCCCCATGTATCAAGACTTCTTCAGGCTATCAGAATCACCGTTTGCAATCGTGCCAAACCCCAAGTTCTACTTCTTGAGTGAGCGACACAAAGAGGCACTTAGCCATGTGTTATCTGGCATTGAAGACGGCGGCGGTCTGGCACTTTTGACCGGGGAAGTGGGGACGGGCAAAACCACCACCATGAAGCATTGCTTGGGCGACTGCCAGAGCAAAGCCAAGTAGCCACCATCCTTAACCCAAGCATTTCTGTGTTGGAGTTGATGCAAACCCTGTGTGATGAACTGGGTATTGCTTATCAGCCTGAGGATGGCTTTAAAGCCCTCAATGATGCGATTTCTGCCAAGCTTTACGACAACGATGCCAATGGTATTCAGACCGTTCTTCTGGTGGATGAAGCGCAACATCTGATGCCAGATGTTCTGGAGCAGCTTCGCCTTCTGACCAACATCGAAACGGCAAACCGCAAACTGCTTAAAGTCATTTTGATCGGCCAGCCTGAGCTGCAACAACTGCTACGCCAGCCCCAGCTTCGTCAGCTTGCGCAGCGCATTACCGCTCGCTACCACTTGATGCCGTTGGTCACGGAGGAAGTCCGTCAGTACATTCTTCACCGCCTAAGCTGCGTGGGTCGTCTCGACAAATTGTTCGATGACGGAGCCATCAAGGTTATCGCCAGAGAGACAGGCGGTGTGCCACGCTTGATTAACCTTGCCTGTGACCAGTCCTTAAAGCTTGCCTATCGCGCGTCAAAGCAAACGGTGTCAGCGAAGATTGCCACGCAAGCGTGCAAAGACGTACTTGAGTGGCAAGATATGGCGACGCCACAAGCCAGCAATGGTGGACGCTATTGGCCGTATTACGTGGGTGCCATTGGGGGCGCAGCATTGTTGGCAGTAGCAATTCGATTTGGCTTAAGTGGCGAGGAGCCACCTGTTTTGGCCAGCGCACCCGTCACGCAGCCCCAGACGGTGGTTGAGGTTGTGCCGGTGTCGCCAAACTCGGTTGCAGCTCCCGTTACCGACGTTACTGTTGTTAATACGCCAACGGCTAATGAGCCTTTGGTTGCCACGCCAGTCCCACCTGAGACCCGCTCTCCGATGGCGGAAACCGCGCCTGCAAACGTGGTTGTTGCAGAGCCTACTGCGCCAGAGACCTTGTCTTTTGGCTCGCTGGTGAGCCAAAGCCTCAGTGCAGGCTCAGCCATGCAATCGCTTTATAAGCTTTGGGGCTTTGATGCCGATGTGCTGGCGGCGAGCTGTTCAACCGATGTCCGTGGCGACTTGGCCTGTTACAAGAGCAAGCTGCCGTTTGATCAACTGATGACGATCAACCGCCCTGCAGTATTGGCGATGAACGGCCCAGAAGGGCGCAGCTGGTTCACCTTGATGACAGGGAAAGGACAGGGACAGATTGAACTGCTGTCTGGCGATCAGCGCGTGTTGGTGAGCGAAGACTTCTTAAAGCAATACTGGAGTGGTGAAGCCCTTATCCTCTGGCGTCCGCCGCTGGGTAACAGCGCGGCGATTAAATCCGGTCAACGTGGTGAACGTGTTCGCTGGCTGGATCAGCGATTGAATTTGGTGCTTGGTAATACCGATCCGGTCTCGAACCGATTTGGCTCAACCCAGCGATCTAAAGTGCGAGAGTTTCAACGCTCAAACGGGCTGGATGCAGATGGTATTCCGGGGCCAATTACCTTTATGGTGTTGGACTCTGTTCTGGAAATGCCGGGGCCAACACTGACAACGAGTATTGATGCAACAGCCAATGAACGTGCTCTTATCAACGAGGGAAGCATTGTTGCCCTGCCGGAGACGGACTTGTTTACGCTGGCACTTAAACCCTTGCCGCAGGTGGTTTACCAAGAGGTAGTAGAAAAAACGCCAAGTACACCCAAAGAGCCAGAGGTTGTGACCATTTCATCCGGTACCATTGAAGCCTCTGAGCAGGCAAAAGCGCGCCAAGTGGATACGAGCGAGCTGACACTGGAAGACTTGGACCTTTCGGTATTGTCTCCAGAGCTGGCATTGAAAGTGGAATCGGCCATGAGTGCTGATAAGTCACGCGGGTTAGATGCAAAGCTTGAGCGCGCGCAGCCTGAGCAAAATGTGGTGTCGATTTCAGACATTCCGTCTGACATGCTAAACCGACTGCCGAAGCTGGATTTTCAAACCCATATTTATGCCTCAAATGAGAGCTCGCGTTGGGTGAAAGTGAATGGCACTGATTCGCGCGAAGGAGAGTTTATCGCTGATGGTGTGTTGCTTCGTGGCATTGAACCGCAGCAGGTGGTGGTGCAATTTGAAGATGCGTTGATTGCGATTCCTGCGCTGACGACGTGGTAACCATCACCCAACATATCGCTATATAACAGACAAAAATAAAGCCGCTTTCGCGGCTTTATTTTTTATGAAGCGTGAGAGCTTATGCCCAACCGTTGTTACGTTTCTTACGACGTGGGATCAGGTGAGGCAGGATCAGACCAAACAGCAGACCACCGCCAGCAACCATACCGCCGTACATGAAGTAGCGCATCAGCAGGTCATCTTTTTGGGTGTCGATACGTGCGCGCAGCTCGCGGATTTCGGTTTGCGCGTCGATCAGTTTCTGGTTCAGTTCACTGGTGTGTGATTCCAACTCTTTTACTTGAGAGTTACGCTGATCCAGAGACTCAATCAGCCCCTTGGTTTTTGCTTCCGCGTCGCCTTGTGCGCTTGCCAGAGCCGTCTTAACTTGCGTTAGCTCTTCTTCCAGCGCAGGTACGCGCGTTTTAAGGCCTGGTTGATTAGTGACGAACTTGGTTTCAACCCAACCTTTACGGCCGCGCTCATCAAGAACTTGTGTGTATCCAGCACCCTTATTGCGATCAACCACTGTCACTTTCGCGCCGGCATCGACACTACCAATGATGCGGAACTGAGTGCCCGGACCTGAATGCATGTAAGTGAAAAGCTCATCAGAGATGTAATTGTCCTGCGCATTCGCAGCTGGCGCAGCAAGCACCATCAAAACGGCTAGGGCAGAAAAAAGTCGCTTCACGGGTTATTCCTTTGGTTGGTCGTGAGAATATTTTTTTAGGTAACAAATACTAAAAAATTTTGGGGTTCAGGTACAACAAAAGGGAGGCGAAACCTCCCTTTTTTGACCAAAGGCTGACATCGCTGCACGAAAACGTGACGGAAATGCCTTTCTTATGCCCCGAACGCTGCTTTCATCACGTAGAAGAAGATGACAGCAAGCAGTGCACCCGCAGGCAGTGTTACTACCCAAGATGCCACAATGTTACGTACCACACCCAGATTCAGTGCGCCGATACCACGAGCGAAACCTACACCCAGTACCGCACCAACCAGTGTTTGCGTGGTTGAGATTGGCAGGCCAGTACCTGAAGCCAGTACAACGGTAGATGCGGTTGCCAGCTGCGCTGCAAAACCACGGCTAGGCGTCAGTTCAGTGATACCTGTACCAACCGTTGCCATTACCTTGTGACCCAGTGTTGCCAGACCTACAACGATACCAATACCGCCCAGTGGCAGAATCCACCAAGCAATGGTGCTTTTCTCAGCAACCTGACCCATGTGCTCAACCGTAGATACGATTGCAGACAAAGGACCAATCGCATTCGCCACGTCGTTAGAACCGTGTGCAAACGCCATCGCACATGCCGTTACCACCATCAGCAGGCTAAATACACGCTCTACACCTTGGTAGCCGTTTTCGCTCGCTGAATCGTCTTTGTATTTGCGGCCGATGTACACATAACCAAATGCCATCACCAGTGCCGAAATCACGACAGAGACCAGCACAGCTTCGTTGGTGGTCAGGTGAAGCCCCACATGCTTCAGGCCTTTTTTGATGGTCACCAGCGCGATGATCATCGAGGTCAGGAACATGTAAACAGGGACAAAACGTTTGGCATTGATAAGCGGCTTGTCGGTATCAAAAATGAGTCGCTGTGCGCTCACGAAAATAACATATGCAAAGACACCGGAGATCAACGGCGTGACAATCCAGCTGCCGACGATGCCTGAACAGAGCTCCAGTCAACCGCTTCAGTGCCTACAGAGACGCAAGCGAAACCGATGATCGCACCGATAATAGAGTGCGTAGTCGATACCGGCCAGCCCATGAAAGACGCAAGCAGCAGCCAAGAACCTGCTGCCAGCAGGGCTGACATCATGCCGTAAACCAGAATTTCTGGTTGATGGGCGTAGAGTGAGGTTTCAATAACACCTTTACGAATGGTGTCTGTCACTTCACCACCGGCCAAGTATGCGCCGGCAAATTCGAAAATCATCGCGATGATGATTGCTTGTTTAACGGTAAGTGCTTTCGAACCTACCGAGGTGCCCATCGCATTGGCAACGTCGTTTGCACCAATACCAATAGCCATCATGAAACCAAAAGCAGCCGCCACCAAAATAATAATGGTGCCGTAATTCGCTAGGATTTCCATTGTGTTACCTTGTTGTTTTGTTAGAGCCTAAGCACGTTTTCTTTGTGTGTGCTTAAGGGCTATGAACGAGACAGCATCAGTTCTAGTCGAGAACCAACACGTTGTGCCTGATCAGCGATTGCGCCGACCCATTCCAGAATTTTGTACAGGAACATCACATCGACCGGGTTGTATTGGTCTTCGATTGACATGAGTTTCTGACGCAATTGGATCTGCATTGAATCAGTATCGTCTTCAATGGTATCCAGCTGGTGGATCATTTCTTCAACCAGCGTGACTTCACGTCCCTTAAAGCCAGTTTCTAACAGTTCATCCAATTCACTGATGACACGTCGAGCTTGATCAGCTGCATCAAGGCAACGCTGCACGTAGGCAACAAAATCGACGTAAAGGAGGGATGGTATTTGGAGCTTGCGACCGATAACGCGGCCAGCAATGTCTTTTGCCAGGTTGGCAAGTTTGTCTTGTTGTGTGAGGAGGTCGAGCATGTCTGTGCGGTCGACAGGGAGGAAGAGACCGCGAGGAAGTTTGAGGCGAATTTCGCGTTTTAGCGTATCCGCTTCTTTCTCAATCGTGGAGATCTCATGGCGTAGTTGCTCTGCACGTTCCCAGTCGCCTTTCTCACACGCTTCGAAGAAAGGAACTAGCAGCGCACAACAGTCGTTTACGCGACTCACATGTCTTTGCAAAGGTTTCAAAGGGCTCTTTGCAAACAGCCCAATAATTGTATTTACTGGCATAGCCGTATCTACCTAAAAAGCCGCCCCCGAAAGGTTGGCTAAAATTCACACGATGGTGTTTAGGCCGCGAATGTTATCGCAATCACATTTGTAATGATACCGTTTCAGATCAATGAAAGACGCTTGCTCGTCTAAGCAATTCCCCATATCCTTGTTCTGCTATTGATTATGGGCCCCTTTATGGAAACTGAGATAGAGTTAAAATTTTTTGTCTCTTCAGATTTTTCACGCCAAATTCGAGACAAAATCTCCGACCTAAAGGTATTGCAGCAACGTCAACGACAGCTAGGCAATATCTACTACGACACCTCGGACTTTCTTTTGCGTCAACATGATATCGGTCTCCGCGTGAGACGTTATGACGACGTGTACGTTCAAACCTTGAAGACAGCCGGGCGCGTGGTTGCAGGTCTTCATCAGAGACCCGAGTACAACGCAGAGCTTGAAACGCCGGTTCCTGATCTCTCACTTATCCCTGAGGATGCATGGCCTGAAGGGCTAGATGTTGAGGCACTTAGCACTCAGCTGAATCCTTTGTTCTCTACAGATTTTGAGCGTCAGCAGTGGCTTCTCGCCATGCCTGACAGCAGCCAAGTTGAGCTGGCTTTCGACAGTGGTGAAGTCACCACAGAAGCGGGCGGCTACGACCCAATTTGCGAAGTGGAAATCGAGCTGAAGTCGGGTCAAACCGACGCGCTATTTGTGCTGGCACGTGAGCTGGCAGAAAACGGTGGCTTGCGTTTGGGTAACCTGAGCAAAGCCGCACGTGGTTACCGTTTGGCAACCGACTACCAAGGCGATGCAGTGACACCACTGACCATTGTGCAGGTAAACAGCCAAATGTCTGCTGAGCAGGCGTTTGTGAAGGTGCTTGAGCATGCGCTTGAGCATTGGCATTACCACGAGCAGATTTATGTTGAGCGTCCTGAGCAGGAAGCGATTTTTGAAATCTGCAATGCAGTGGGACTGATCCGTCAGGCATTGTCACTCTACGGTGGGCTGATCCCACGTCGCGCAAGTGCACTGCTTCGCCAAGAGCTTCAATGGCTGGAAGGCGAGTTGAGCTGGATTTACGAGTCGCGCTCGATTGAGCGTCTTTGTGAAGATAAAGGCTACTTCCTACGTAAGCTCAATGCACAGAAGCAGCTTCGTCAGAAACTCGAAGCGCGTTACGAAGCGTTGCCAGAGCGCAGTGAAGTGCTCGAGCTGCTTCACTCCTCGCGTTACTGCAACCTGCTACTGGATCTGAGTCGCTGGATTTTGACCCGAGGTTGGCAGCCATTCTTGGATGACAAATCCCGTGAAAAGTTGGCTGAACCAATCCGCAACTTTGCAAACCGTTCGCTCGCCCAATCTTGGGAAGAACTGCTAAGCGTGTTTGCTGTTAACAACGAGCTGGATCGTTTCGGTTATCTGGATCAACTGCCGCGTTTGAATCGCAACTTGCTTTCAGGTTGTTGCGTGGCGTCGCTTTACGATGTCGAAGATCGTGAAACTTTCCGTCTGCCATGCTGGATCTTCTGCAAGGTATCGAGGATATCATGCTGCTTGAGCCTGTTCGTTCGCTGGTGGATGATGAAGATATCGAGGAAGACGATCGCGCCCAGATTGAGAAATGGCTGAGAAGGAAAGAAGAGTCCTTGTTACATGCCATGATGCAAAGCCGCCAAATCGGCTTGACGCTCGACCCATATTGGGACATCTAATCGTAGAAAAAGCACCGTAAGGTGCTTTTTTCTTATCTGAAGCAGAGTGCTTGGCTGCCGAGCTTTATAGATATCTGCTTCGAACATGGCCTTTCACTTTCCCTTGCTGACCTACCAAGCTGTCTACCTGCGAAGACACTTTTTTGCAGATTGGTGATTTTGTTAACATTTATTAAAAAAATAGTCTTTATCAACACCATAAAATCCATACAAACGTCGATGTCTTTCTCGCCGAATGAGGTATAAAGGAAACCGCTTCCCAATATTGAGATTTTGGAGCACGAGCTCAAAACCGGGAGTGATTGAATTCAATACCGAATCAGACAGCCGATCCAGCTCCCACTTTTTGTCGCCGCTTGTTGGCGTGTATTCAATTCTTGGGTCGATGTGCCGATTAAATAGACGTACACATTATTGCTTGCGTTCCCGACGCTGATGCGGGGATTTCGTATCAATATCAAGGAGATTACTAAGAATGTCCCAGATGATATTCAAGCCTTGGGAAAAGGCTATCAGTAACATAAAGCTCGTTCCCAAACTGGTTTTGCTGATGGTGTTTAGTACCGTCCTTCTCAGCGCAAAGCAGCTGTGGGATGCGAATACCTTCCGTGATTCTGTCACACAAGTTACGGAGTCCAACAGCCGTAGCCTCGCGGTTCGAAGCGCAGAGCTTAGCCGAGAGCTGTTAGCTCAGCCTGATGGCAAAATTCTCCTTGAGCGCGTCTTGAATGCAGAAAACGCCACCAGTCAGGAAAATGACTACGTCTTCATGGTCAACAAGAACAGTGGTGAGGTACTCGGACACCCTCGTATCGCCGACTTTGATGGTTTAAACCTGCCACTCGAAAACGGCAACATGCTGTCAGAGCAGCTTCGCAATGAAAGTGGCGAGTTTATCTATCACCTTCAATCTGAAGCGCGTCACGGGATTGTGGTGCCTGTGTCAGGCACAGATTGGGTGAGCATTGCCTCAACACCGGACTCGGCGGCAAGCAACTATTATCAAGCCTATCTCACGCAAGTGGTTTGGCAGACGTTGGCAATGATTGTGGCTTCATGGTGATCTTGCTGGGTGCATCGAGCATGATGCTGCGTCAGATTAACTACCTGATTAACGGTATTCGCAACATGGCGGGTAAGAACTTGAGCGTGCCCATCGAAATGGATTGTCGCGATGAGTTCGGTGAGCTTGCCAGAGAACTTGAGAAAACCCGTTACCAATTGGCGGGCGTGATCAAAGCGCAGCGTAGCTCGTCAGAAGAGCTGTCTGAGATTGCTGAAGTCATGACTATCAGCATGGATGAAACCCGAGAGTCAGCCAAAGAGCAATTTGGTGAGATTGACCAATTGGCATCGGCGATGAGCGAAATGTCTTCCACGGTACAAGAAGTGGCAGGTCATGCGCGTGCGGCGTCCCAAGCAACCGAAAGCTCTCGCGAGCAGGCGATTGCCGGTCAACAGTATGTGGCGAACACCATAGGCACGATCAACAAGCTGTCTCAGGACATTCGTGATTCAGCGGGTGTGGTCAACCAAGTTGAAGAGCGCGTAGAGAAAATCAGCTCTGTGGTAGTGACCATCCAAGGTGTTTCTGAGCAAACCAACCTGCTGGCATTGAACGCAGCAATTGAAGCGGCGCGTGCTGGTGAAGCGGGCCGTGGTTTTGCGGTGGTTGCTGATGAAGTGCGTAACTTGGCGCAAAACACCCAGAAAGCGACGGTGGAAATTCAAGAGATGATCACCCAGCTGCAATCAGCGGCGCAGCAAGCCGTTGGCTTGATGGAGCAAAGCGTGATTGAAGCGGAGCAAAGCGTTGAGTCTGTGAGCAAAGCGGGTGAAGAGTTGAACCTGATTGTCACGCAGATTGACCAAATCAACGACATGAACTTCCACATTGCGTCTGCAGCAGAACAACAAGCGTCTGTTGCTGATGAGATGAACGCTAACCTTACCAACGTACGTGAGATTGTTCAGGCGTCGGTGATGGTAGTAACAGAGCTTGCCGAGACATCGGGCAGCATGCAAAACAACGCGGCGGAACTTGATCTGAAAATCAAAGAGTTTGCCGTGTAGACGCTACACAGAAATCGGAAGCCCACTCCATGAGTGGGCTTTTTTTATGGTATTTTAGGTGGAAATGTTCAGGCAATAGGAAACGGAACACATGGCGTTGCCCACGGAATTGGAAGCTGCGTGACACGCAGAATGGAACAGCTTGAAGAGCGACAGGCTGAAAACTTGGCGCAGTGGCAAGGCGAAGCGAGAGAGACCTTGTCCCGAACCCTTGCGCTAAGTGATTTTATCGCTGAGTCCATCATTCACGATGAGACCTTGTTGCCTTGGTTGCTAGAACGCCAAGTGCCTAAGCTTCGTGCTCCGCATTACCGCAAAAAACTTAAAGCCATTTTGGACACCCAATCCGATGAAAATGGCTTGATGCGAGAATTGCGTCGATTCCGTCGCCGTGAAATGTCCTGGCTCGCTTGGCATGATTTCAACAACACGCTGACCTTGGATGACAGCCTGTCTCATATCTCCAAGTTGGCAGAAGCATGATCATGGAAGCGTATGGCTGGCTTTACACCAAATGCTGCGCGGAGTGGGGAACGCCTTGCGATGCTGAGGGGAATCCGCAGCCAATGTTGATCCTCGGTATGGGGAAATTAGGCGGTGGCGAGCTTAACTTCTCATCTGATATCGACCTTATCTTCACCTACCAGAGAACGGGGAAACGCAGGGCGCGCGCCGCAGTATTGCTAATGCGCAGTTCTTTACCCGTTTGGGACAACGTCTTATCAAAGCGTTAGACCAACAAACCTATGACGGCTTCTGTTACCGCGTCGACATGCGTCTTCGTCCGTTCGGTGACAGTGGTCCTCTGGTCATGAGCTTTGCCGCGTTAGAAGATTACTACCAAGAGCAAGGGCGTGATTGGGAACGTTACGCCATGATCAAAGCGCGCGTGATGGGCAAAGAACAGTTTGCTTGTTACCAAACCTTGCGCCAGTTGCTGCGCCCTTTCGTATTCCGCCGCTATATCGACTTCAGTGCCATTCAATCGCTACGCCGTATGAAAGCCCTGATCCGAAGCGAAGCGCGTCGTCGAGGGGTGAACAACAACATCAAAATTGGTGCGGGCGGTATTCGAGAGATTGAGTTTATCGCCCAGTCTTTTCAGCTCATCCGTGGTGGGCGCGATCCGATCCTTCGAAAGCGCGGCCTTTTCATCACACTGGAAGCCATTCGCGAACTCGCCTTGTTGCCTGAAGCCGACGTGGATACTTTGGAAGCCTCGTATCGCTATTTGCGTCGCCTGGAGAACTTGCTGCAGGCTATCGATGATAAGCAAACCCAAACGCTACCAGACACGCCAAGGGATCAATGGCGCTTGGCGGTTGCCATGGGCGAGGAAAACTGGGAACAACTCATGGATACCCTTGGCCAGCACATGGCCGGCGTCCATGGCATCTTTGATGCTCTGATCGGTGATGAGGATGAAGGTGAAGACGAGCAGATCTCACCAGACTTTCGAGTGATCTGGGATGCTGCGCGCGATCCTGAATTGGTCGAGAAGATCCTGTCCGATATGTCTGCACCGAATGCGGAAGACAATGCGAAAGCTTTGTTGAGGTTCAAAGAAGAGTTGGCGAAACGCACGCTGGGCCCTCGCGGCCGTGAAGTGATGAATCGCCTGATGCCAGTGCTTTTAAGCCACATAGTGTGTCGTGAAGATGGCAGTGTAGTGTTAGCGCGCATCATCAAGCTTTTGATGCGTATCGCGACAAGAACCACGTATCTTGAACTCTTGGATGAGCACCACGGTGCAATTGTGCAGTTGGTTCGCCTTTGCAGTGCGAGCCCGATGGTTGCGGATCAGCTAGCGAGCTATCCGATCCTGCTCGATGAGCTATTGGATCTGCAGCATCTCTATAACCCGACCCCGTTCGAAGAATACGGCAACGAGTTGTTTGAGTTTCTCGCGCGTATCCCAGAAGAGGATATGGAGCAACAGATGGAGATGATCCGTCAATACAAGCAAACCCAGTTGCTGCGCATTGCGGCCGCAGACATCGCAGGCGTGTTGCCTGTGATGAAAGTGAGCGACCATCTGACGTATCTCGCGGAGGCCATTGTCGGCGCGGTCGTGAATCAGGCGTGGTATCAGATGGTGTCGAAATACGGTCAGCCATCTCACCTTGCTGGGCGCAATGGTCGCGGCTTCGGCGTGGTCGGTTATGGAAAGGTCGGCGGCATTGAGCTCGGCTACGGTTCTGACTTGGACGTGGTCTTTCTGCATGACTGCCCGGAAAACGTGTATACCGACGGGCCAAAAGAAATCGATGGTCGCCAGTTCTATCTGCGTTTGGCTCAGCGTATTGTCCATTTGTTCTCGACTCGCACTGCATCAGGTGTGCTTTATGAGATTGATACCCGTCTGCGTCCGTCCGGTGCGTCTGGCATGTTGGTGACCACGGTCGATGCCTTTGAAGATTATCAGAACAAGGAAGCGTGGACGTGGGAGCACCAAGCTTGGTGCGCGCACGAATGATCTACGGCGATGCCGCCTTGCAACAAGGCTTTGCCAAAGTACGCAAGTCGGTGCTGACCAAGGCGCGCGATGTTGACCAGCTAAGACAAGACGTGGCTGACATGCGCGTTAAAATGCGCGACCACCTCGGCAGTAAACAGGCAGATAAATTCCATATCAAACAAGATCCCGGCGGTATCACGGATATTGAATTCATCACCCAATATCTGGTGCTGGCTAACAGCCATGATGAGCCAGCTTTAACGCGTTGGAGTGATAACGTCAGGATCTTAGAAGACATGGCGCAAGCGGGCATTGTGAGTACACCGCAAGCGTTAGCGTTGCGCGATGCGTATGTGCTAATGCGCGATGAAATCCATCGTCTCAATCTGCTGGATGCATCCGTGGAAGTGGCGGACAGCGAGTTTACGGCGCAAAGAGACGTGGTGCGCGAGGCGTGGTCAATGTGGATGCAATCGAAGTAAGCTCAAACAGATAAACACAAAAAAGGCGCATGATGCGCCTTTTTTCTTGTCTGCCAGGGAGCTATCAATCATACAGTGATGGTTCGCCTTCAGGGCGGCTCTTGAAGCGGCGATGAAGCCACATGTATTGCTCTGGCGCGCGCATAATTGAACGTTCGACGAACTTATTGGTGTAGACCGCTGATGCTTCCGCATCATCGTAAGGGAAAGCTTCCATCGGTGGATCGAAGGTCAGCGTATAACCTGTGCCATCTCGGTCTCTCGTAAAGCTTGCAGAGCTGACGAGGCAATGACTTGCGTGAGCAAGAAGGTGAGTGCCAGTTGTGGTACAGGCTTTCTCTACCGCAAAGAAAGGTGCCCACGCATAACGGTGCCGACCGTAGTCATGGTCCGGTGCATACCAAACAAACTCACCTTCACGAAGACGACGGATCATTTGCTTTACGTCACGTCGCTCGATGAGTGAGTTCTCTCGACCACGTCCTCGATATTGGAACCAATCGTACACCGGGTTGGTGTTTGGGCGATAAACGCCATGGCCCGGAGTATGAAGGCCGAATGCACGACAGCCCAACTCCAGATTAAAAGAGTGAACGGCGGTAACCAAAACACCTCTTCCTTCTGCTTTGAGCTTTTCAATTTGCTCGAATCCCACGTATTTGACGTGCTTTTTCACTCGCCATGCCGGCCAGAACCATGCCATGCAAGTTTCAAAAAAGGCGAGGCCCATGTGCTCAAAGTTTTCGCGCAGCAGTGTTTCACGCTCTGCTCCTGTCATTTCAGGGAAACATAGCTCTAGGTTACGCTTGGCTATTTTTTTGCGGCTTTTGAAAAACTTCATAATAAGAAGTCCCAACTTTTTGCCTAAAAAGCGTTGCGTGCGGTACGGCAACCAACTCAGAAGGAACATTAAGCCAATGCCGATCCAAGTATGGAGATACTTTGGATGCAGAAACGACCATTGAAACGTTGGTGCGTCAGATTTGCTACTCATGACAGTTCGGTATTTCCTATCAAATATGCGAGTAAATTAAGGGCGTTATTGTATACCGAAATGTGGCTGTTATGCATATTTCAGTGACGCCAGAGAGCCTAATGTCAATTGTTAGACAGGAAAGGTTCAGGAGCGAACCCGTACGGCTGTTGCTTTATTGTCTTTATGGTAATATCGCGAGCAATATTTTATGGGCAGTGCCGGAATCTTATTATCGAAGACGGCACAGGCTTGCCCAACGCTTGAAAGATTAAAGCAAACGACATAGCAGGGGCGCAGACCCTTAGGCTTGGAGAATACGATGAAACTGACTTTGCCTGACTATCAGCTAGCGAATGTTCTGGTTGTTGGTGATGTAATGCTTGACCGCTACTGGTATGGCCCTACAGGTCGCATTTCACCGGAAGCACCGGTGCCAGTGGTACAAATCAATCAGACAGAAGAACGCCCAGGCGGCGCAGCTAACGTAGCAATGAACATCGCTGCGCTGGGTGGCAAGGCAAGACTTATTGGTTTGGTTGGTCAGGACGAACAAGCGAATGTCCTAAACGACAAACTGTGTTCACTGAAAGTGGATTGTGATTTCGTTGGTTTGGAAAACTTCCCAACCATCACAAAGCTGCGTGTCATGAGCCGTAACCAACAGCTGATCCGTTTGGACTTTGAGGAAGGATTCCACAACGTGGATCCTCAGCCAATGTTGGACCGCATTGAAGCGGCCCTGCCAAACACAAAAGCGATGATCCTGTCGGATTACGCCAAAGGTGCACTGGTAAACGTTCAGCCAATGATCCAACTGGCACGCCAAGCAGGCGTTGCCACACTGGTTGACCCTAAAGGCACTGATTTTGAACGTTACCGCGGCGCGACGCTTCTGACACCGAACATGAGCGAGTTTGAAGCGGTTGTTGGCGCATGTCATTGCGAAGAAGACATCATCGAACGTGGTCTGGCTCTGATTGAGAAGTTCGAGTTTGAAGCACTGTTGGTTACGCGTAGCGAAAATGGTATGACACTGCTGCGCGCAGGCCAAGAGCCGCTGAACCTGCCTACGCTGGCAAAAGAAGTGTATGACGTAACAGGTGCAGGCGATACCGTGATTTCTGTTCTGGCAGCCTCTTTGGCGGCGGGTAAACCAATTGAAGATGCATGTGCGCTGGCAAATGCAGCGGCAGGCGTGGTTGTTGGCAAACTGGGCACCTCGACCTTGTCGACGATCGAACTGACCGAAGCCGTTCACGGCAGCCATCAGTCAGGTTTCGGTGTAGTAACCGAAGAGCAACTGAAAGCGTCTGTTCAAATGGCGAAGGCACGCGGCGAGAAAGTCGTGATGACCAATGGCTGTTTTGACATTCTGCACGCTGGCCATGTGGCTTACTTGAATGAAGCCGCGAAGCTGGGTGACCGTCTGATTGTTGCGGTAAACACAGATGAATCTGTACGTGGTCTGAAAGGCCCTGGTCGTCCGGTAAACCCAACAGATCGTCGTATGGCGGTACTGGCAGGTCTGGGCGCGGTTGACTGGGTAGTGCCTTTCAACGAAGAAACCCCACAACGTTTGATCAGCGAAGTGCTGCCAAGCCTGTTGGTCAAAGGCGGTGACTACAAGCCTGAAGACATTGCTGGTGGCAAAGAAGTGATTGCAGCGGGCGGCGAAGTATTGGTTCTGAACTTCGAAGATGGTTGTTCAACCACAGAGATCATCAACTCGATTCTGAGCGGTCACAACAACTGATTGCATCAGATGAAAGATATAAAAAAGGCACCGAAAGGTGCCTTTTTTATTTGGAGTGTCATCTAAGTTTTGCGAGTGCGATTACTTAGGTGCAACCAGACCGTTGTTGATATCAACCAGATCTTGCTCGCTCAACGTACCTACCGCTTGGCGCAGTTGCAGTACGTTTAAGATGTAATCGTAACGTGCGTCAGACAGGTTACGGTTCGCATCGTACAGACCACGGGTCGCATCCAGTACGTCAACGATGGTACGTGTACCTACTTCAAAGCCCGCTTCGGTTGCTTCCAGTGCTGAGCGCTGAGAAACCACTGTTTGCTCATAAGCTTTCAGTGCACCGATGCTTGCATTGATGTTGTTGTAGAACGCACGGACATCTTTCACTGTGGTGCGGTAAGTGCCTTCCAGCTCTTCAGACGCCGCAACATAGTTGTATTGTGCTTGTTCTACGCCAGCATCAATTGCGCCACCTTGGTAAAGCGGCATAGAGAAGTTGATGCCACCCGTAAACTGGTTGTTAGTCGTGTCAGTGTTGCGTGTTTTGTTGTCTTGATCTGTGTAGCCGTAACCTGCGTTCAGCGTCAGCGATGGCAGGTGACCTGCTTGTGCCAAAGAAATACGCTCTTTAGCCGCATCACGGGTAATGCGTTGCGCCAGCAGCGTCAGGTTTTCTTGCTCAGCCTTTTTCACCAGCTCATCAACCACTTGCTCAGGACGGCTAGCAGAGAAGGACTTGGTGTTCAGCTCGAACAGATCGGCATGGCTTTGACCTGTGATTTCGCGAAGTTCCTCGTAGCTGTTCGCCACTGAGTTTTCAGACAGGATTTCTTGAGCCAGAACAGAGTCATACTGCGCTTGGGCATCATACACATCAGTGATGGCAGACAGACCCACTTCGAAACGTTGTTTGGTTTGTTCTAGCTGACGGCCTACAGCCGCTTTCTCTGCACGAACAAAGACCAAATCGTCTGCTGCTCTCAGTACGTTAAAGTACGCTTGAGACACGCGCAGGATCAGGGCTTGTTGTTGTGCTGCGTATGCTGCATCTGCTTGACGCGCTGTGATTTCAGCGATGTCCAGATTGATCCAGCTATTTTGGTTGAATAGCTGCTGACTTACGTCAACGCCCGCAGACAGGGTATTCGTGTCAAAAGGACCTGACGTGCTTTCTTCGCTGTTACGTGCGATGTTGTAACCCGCGGTCAGGTTGATTTGTGGCAATGTCGTACCGCGGTTCACGCCAACTTGCGCGAATGCTGCATCACGTGTCGCAGCAGATTGCAGAAGCGTTGGATCGCTTTGTTTTGCTTGCTCATATACTTGTAGCAGATCGTCTGCACTTGCAAACGGAGCAGCGGTGCCTAGCGCAACCCCGATAAAGATGGGAAGCAATTTCTTCATAGTAGGTAGTCCCTGAACTTGTCGTATTCTAATAAATTGCTGGTATACCCAAATTACCTGAACTCTGCATCTTCAGGTTGCTTGGGTATAGAGGTATCCGACTCTAGTGTAAACCAAGCTAGCTTACTTGAAACTGACAATGTGATGGTTTCTTGAGAAAAAGTGATTGTAAAACCATCAACGCAATAAATATATTCAAATAATTCTGCAATCCATACCAAAAAAGTAAAGGTTTTAGATTGCAGTCGCTTGCGCAACGCCTCTATCATTTGCCTCCATCCTTCAAGGTAGGGGAAGCTTTCGTGCCACAGACCACACAGTTTGACCAATTTGGAACGGGTGACGTTGAGATTGAAACGACCGACGTTGTCTATAATGGTTACTTTAAGATGGTAAAGTATCGCTTCCGTCATCGACTGTTCGCCGGTGGTTGGAGTGACGTGATTGATCGAGAGCTTTTCGAACGTGGTCATGCAGTTGCAATGCTGCCGTATGATCCGAAAACGGATGAAGTGGTTCTCGTTGAACAAATCCGTGTTGGCGCGATGGTGGCGAGTGACTCTCCTTGGCAACTGGAGATAGTGGCTGGCATCATCGATAAAGATGAAACACCCGATGAAGTCGCGATTCGCGAGACTGAAGAAGAAGCAGGATTGCACGTGCAGTCACTGATTCCGATGACGAGCTATCTATCAAGTTCTGGTGGATGTTCAGAACGCATTCATCTGTATCTTGGTATGGTGGATGCGTCAGGTGCGAAAGGTGTTCACGGGCTCCCTGAAGAAGGTGAAGATATTCTGGTGCATGTGGTTGAAAGATCACGTGCAATGGAGTGGGTAGCGAATGGTAAGATTGAAAACGCTGCCTCAATTATCGCATTGCAATGGCTGACATTGAATCGAGATAAACTCGACGCGCTGTCAGGAGAGTAGTTCACAGGACGTTGTATGTTGAGACGAGAGTATCAGGTTGATTTAAGTGCCCTGATGCGAATGTATGAAACAAATTACGCCAAGTTGGTAAGACTGATGCCGCGTCAAGATGACGTTGGCGAGTTCTGTGTATACGAAATCCAAGGGCAAGAGTTTCAACTCGATGTTGTTGAATCCACGCGATACACCACACTGATTGATATTTGGCAGCGAGGTGAGGTGCCAAGTTATTTGCGACCGAGGCTGACAGTTCGACTGTATCACGATGCACGAGTCGCTGAAGTGTGTACCAGCCAGCAGATTTCCCGAATTCAGCCGCGTTATGATTACCCGAATCCGCGCATGCACCAGCGCGATGAAAAGCGTCAGGTAAATGCTTTTCTCTCGGATTGGCTGGCGCTGTGCCTGAAAAACGGTATAACAAAGCACAACATAATTTATTAATATTCGCGTTTGAGTAATAACGCTAGTTTAAGATCAGGGTTTTCAAGACGTTGCGGATTTGCCATCTACCAAAACAACACAACCAGACCGTTAGGTTGTTGCAGATTACAGATACACACCTCTTTGCTGATCATGCCGGAAGCTTACTCGGCGTGAACACTTGTGCGAGCTTTAACGCCGTTGTTAATGAAATAGTCAAAGAAGGCGTAGACTTCGATGCGATCATTGCCACGGGTGACCTCTCTCAAGACCACACCGCTGAATCTTATCAGCGTTTTGTCGACGGCATCGCCCGTTGGAGCCAGCCTTGCTACTGGTTGCCAGGCAACCATGACTACCAGCAAGAAATGAAAAAAGTGTTGGAGCAATCGACACTTGAGCGTTGCGAACACGTGCTGGTGGGTGAACACTGGCAACTGATTATGCTAGATAGTCAGGTGCCAGGTGTACCACACGGCCGATTATCAGGCGAGCAATTAGCCTTGCTAGAAAACACCCTGCGCGATAACCCAGAGCGACATACGCTTATCCTTCTTCATCACCACCCATTGCCAGCGGGCAGTGCGTGGCTTGACCAACACAAATTGCACAACCAAGACGAGTTTTGGGCGGTTGTCGCTAAATACGACACGGTAAAAGGTGTGGTGTGCGGTCATATTCACCAAGCTTTGGATACGCAGCATCAAGAACGCCGCGTGATGGCCGCACCTTCAACGTGCATCCAATTCCAACCAAATTCTGACGACTTCGCGTTAGATCTGACGAACCCAGGATGGCGTGAAATTGCTTTGCACGCAGACGGTACAATTTCGACCACTGTTGGTCGATTGAAAGGAAATGAATTCCAGCCAGATATGACCTCATCTGGGTACTAAACATGCCACCGTTACTGATTTATATTCACGGGTTTAACAGCTCGCCATTGTCCGCAAAAGCCCAGCAGATGCGGGATTGGTGCGAAACGCACCGTCCTGACATAAAGCTGGAAGTTCCCCGTCTCGCCTGTTACCCTGCCGACGCTGCCAATCAGCTAAAAGCATTGGTAGGTGCGTATCAGGGTGACTATCGTATCGGTTTGGTAGGTAGTTCGTTAGGCGGATATTTGTCGACGTGGCTCAATGCGCAGTTTGGTTTCCCTGCCGTGTTGGTAAACCCTGCGGTGAAACCCTATGAGCTTCTTGTTGATTATTTAGGCCCTCAGGAGAATCCTTACACTGGGGAGCAATACACGCTAGGCGTTCAGCATATGGACGAGCTAAAAGCGTTAGATACCGAATCGATCCTGCATCCCGACACGATTTGGTTGTTGCAACAAGAAGGCGATGAAGTGCTCGACTATCGTCAGGCCGTTGCCAAGTATCAGGGATGCAAGCAAACAGTAGAAGCGGGAGGCGATCACGCTTTTGTTGGCTTCGACAGATACCCCGCTGAAATCATCCAATTCCTAGGACTGTGAGGGTAACTCACAGAATAACCTCGTCAGCACTGTCTTTATTTGACAAGCTGGCGGGGCATCACAGACCATGTGACAAACTTTAGAAAACCATTCATCTATGACAGAGCAAGTTTATAACGCGGGCTCCATTGAAGTTCTCAATGGCCTGGAACCGGTGCGTCGTCGTCCCGGTATGTATACAGACACGACCCGTCCTAATCACCTCGGTCAAGAAGTCATTGATAACAGTGTCGATGAGGCATTGGCAGGACATGCGCGCAAGGTAGAAGTCATTCTGCATGCGGATCAGTCACTGGAAGTTATCGATGACGGCCGTGGTATGCCGGTCGACATCCACCCTGAAGAAGGGGTGTCAGGTGTCGAACTGATCCTTTGTAAGCTGCACGCGGGCGGTAAGTTCTCAAACAAGAACTACCAGTTCAGTGGTGGTTTGCACGGGGTAGGTATTTCGGTTGTAAACGCCCTGTCTAAACGGGTTGAAGTCTCGGTTAAACGCGATGGCCAAGTCTACGAAATCGCGTTTGAGCATGGCGAAAAAGTGCAGGAGCTGACTGTCGTTGGCACCTGTGGTCGACGCGCGAAAGGCACAAGCGTTCACTTCTGGCCGGATGCGTCCTACTTCGACTCGCCAAAATTTTCGGTTTCTCGCCTGAAAAACAATTTGAAAGCCAAAGCGGTATTGTGCCCGGGCCTTGAGATTGTCTTTACCGATAAGAACACCAATGAAACCATCACCTGGTGCTATGAAAGTGGCCTTAAAGACTACTTGGCCGAAGGCGTTAAAGGTTATGAGTTGCTGCCTGCTGAACCGTTTGTCGGTGACTTCAATGCACCGCATGAAGCGGCTGATTGGGCGGTGATCTGGCTGCCGGAAGGCGGGGAGCTGGTGACAGAAAGCTACGTGAACTTGATTCCGACTGCACAAGGCGGTACCCACGTTAATGGTCTGCGTCAGGGCTTGCTAGATGCCATGCGTGAATTCTGTGAATTCCGCAACCTGTTGCCGCGCGGCGTGAAGCTGACCGCGGATGATATCTGGGAGCGCTGTGCCTACGTGCTGTCAGTGAAAATGCAGGACCCACAATTTGCCGGTCAGACCAAAGAGCGTCTGTCTTCACGTCAGTGTGCAGCATTCGTTTCCGGCGTGGTGAAAGATGCGTTTAGCCTGTGGCTGAACGAGCGACCGCAGCTAGCCGAACAACTGGCGGAAGTCTGTATCGCGAACGCACACCGCCGTATGCGTGCAGCGAAGAAGTTGTACGTAAGAAAGTGGCCTCAGGCCCAGCACTGCCAGGCAAGCTGACCGACTGTTCTATGCAAGATTTGGCGCGCACCGAACTCTTCCTCGTCGAGGGTGACTCGGCAGGCGGTTCTGCCAAGCAAGCACGCGATCGTGAATTCCAAGCCATCATGCCGCTTCGCGGTAAGATCCTGAACACGTGGGAAGTGTCTGCGGATCAGGTTCTGGCGTCTCAAGAAGTGCACGACATCTCTGTTGCGCTGGGTATCGACCCAGACAGCGAAGATTTGTCCGGCCTGCGTTACGGTAAAGTATGTATCCTCGCCGATGCGGACTCGGATGGTCTGCACATCGCAACACTGCTGTGCGCACTGTTCGTGAAACACTTCCAAGCACTGGTGAAAGCGGGCCACGTATATGTGGCGATGCCACCGCTGTACCGTATCGACTGCGGCAAAGAAGTGTATTACGCGCTGGATGACGAAGAGAAAGCTGGCGTCCTCGAACGCCTAAGCCAGAAGCGCGCCAAAATCGACGTACAGCGATTCAAAGGTCTGGGTGAGATGAACCCACTGCAATTGCGCGAAACCACGATGGATCCAAATACCCGTCGTCTGGTTCAGCTGACCATTGACGATCAGGAAGAAACCGATCGCATGATGGACATGCTGTTAGGTAAGAAGCGCGCAGAAGACCGCCGCCATTGGTTGCAAGACAAAGGCGACATGGCTGAGCTGACTGAAATTTAAGAAAGCATTTTAGAATCGGACGTTTTCAATGACTGATATCACTTATGACGGTGTCGAACAGCTTCCGCTAAGGAAGTTTACTGAGGATGCATACCTCAACTATTCGATGTACGTCATCATGGACCGTGCACTGCCGTTTATCGGTGACGGCCTGAAGCCAGTACAGCGTCGTATTATCTATGCGATGTCTGAGCTGGGTTTGTCGGCAACGGCGAAATACAAAAAATCTGCGCGTACCGTGGGTGACGTGCTGGGTAAATACCACCCGCACGGCGACTCTGCGTGTTACGAAGCCATGGTATTGATGGCTCAGCCGTTTTCTTACCGCTACCCGCTGGTAGATGGTCAGGGTAACTGGGGTGCGCCGGATGATCCAAAATCGTTCGCAGCGATGCGTTATACCGAATCGCGTCTGTCGCGCTTCTCGGAAGTGCTGCTAAGCGAATTAGGTCAGGGCACGGTTGAATGGCAGCCAAACTTTGACGGCACCATGAAGGAGCCGAAAACACTGCCAGCACGTCTGCCACACATTCTGCTGAACGGTGTGACAGGTATTGCCGTTGGTATGGCGACCGATATCCCGCCGCACAATGCCCGTGAAATGGCGAATGCGCTGGTGGCCTTGATTGACGAGCCGAAGCTGGATCTCGACGGTATTCTGGAGCATGTAAAAGGCCCAGACTATCCGACCGAAGCGGAAATCATTACCCCTCAAGTAGAGCTGAAAAAGCTGTACCGTGAAGGCCGCGGCTCAGTAAGAATGCGTGCGGTTTGGCACAAAGAAAACGGCGATATCGTGATCACCGCGCTGCCGCATCAGGTGTCTGGTGCTAAGCTGCTTGAGCAAATCGCCAACCAAATGCGCGCGAAAAAGCTGCCGATGGTTGACGATCTTCGTGATGAATCTGATCACGAAAACCCAACCCGTATCGTGATCGTGCCGCGCTCGAACCGTATCGACTGTGATCAGCTGATGAATCACCTGTTTGCTTCGACTGACTTAGAAAGAAGCTACCGTGTTAACCTGAACATGATTGGCCTTGATGGTCGTCCTCAGGTGAAAGGCCTGCAGCGTATTCTGACTGAATGGTTGGAGTTCCGCCGCGAAACCGTGCGTCGTCGTCTGCAATACCGCTTGGATAAAGTGCTGGCACGCTTGCACATCCTCGAAGGTTTGTTGGCTGCGTATCTCAACATTGATGAAGTGATTGAGATCATCCGCACCGAAGACGAGCCGAAGAAAGAGCTGATGAGCCGTTTTGGCCTCAGCGAGAAACAAGCAGAAGCGATCCTTGAAATCAAACTTCGTCAATTGGCGAAGCTGGAAGAAATCAAGATCCGTGGTGAGCAAGACGAGCTGAATAAAGAGCGTGAGCAGTTGGAGAAACTGCTGGGTTCTGAGCGTCGCATGAACACCTTGCTGAAAAAAGAAATCATTGCTGATGCAGAGAAATACGGTGACGAACGTCGTTCGCCATTGGTAGAGCGTGCAGAAGCGAAAGCACTGACTGAGCGCGACTTGGTGCCAAGCGAGCCAATCACTGTGGTGCTGTCTGAAAAAGGTTGGATCCGCCATGCGAAAGGGCACGACGTTGACCCTTCAACCTTGAGCTACAAGTCGGGCGATGGCTACATGGCTGCCGCGCGCGGTAAGAGCAACCAGCCTGCGGTGTTTATCGGCACCGATGGACGCAGCTATGCGCTTGAGTCGCACAGTCTGCCGTCTGCACGAAGCCAAGGTGAGCCAATCACAGGGCGCTTGAACATCACTGCGGGGACCTCCATTCGTCATGTGCTGATGGGGGAAAACAGCAACCTGATGTTGATGCGTCGGATGCGGGCTACGGTTTTGTGTGTAAGCATGACGATCTGCTGTCGAAAAACCGCAGCGGTAAAGCGTTGCTGAGTCTGCCGCAAGCCGCAGAGGTGATGCCTCCACAAAAAGTGGCGGATATCGACAGCGATGACATCATGGCGATTACCAACGAAGGCCGTATGCTGGTCTTCCCAGTGAAAGAGTTGCCGCAGTTGGGTAAAGGCAAAGGGAATAAGATCATTAATATTCCTGCTGCCCGCGCCAAAGCGCGTGAAGAGCTGTTGTCACAGCTGTTTGTGATTCCTAAAGGTGCAACGGTCACCCTGCATGCAGGTAAGCGTAAACTGTCACTGAAACCAACGGACGTTGATAATTTCCGTGGTGAGCGTGGTCGTCGAGGCTCTATGTTGCCGCGTGGCCTACAGCGTGTGACGGCGATTGAGATTTCGACGCCGCAAGAGGCGCCGGAAACGCCAGAAGAGTAATAGCGAAACCCTCCACTCGGAGGGTTTTTTCTTGGCTCAAGACACCCTTAAATTCGCGCGAATTCAGCCTGTTTTGATATATCGGTTAAAAATGTTTCGACAAAGAGTGATGAATTTTATTGTCGGACACGTATACTAGGGCCAGAAATTTTTAGCGCACACCTGTAAGCTTAAAATTAAAAGCGATTCTCAGGTAACAATTCCCAGACCTTTCCAGCGGTTAACTGGCGTTAGGAGATAAGAATGTACTTTATACTGCGACTGTTGGCTGTCGCGTTGTTTGCGATTTTCATGCTTGTATTCGGTTGTGGTTACTGCCTGTTCAGCCCTCGTAATCCAAAACACGTTTATACCTTTGGCCGAATGTTCGGCAAGCTGTCTTCTCTGTTTGGTATCAAGCTTGACCTGCGCCAATCTGACGCGTCAAAAGACGTCGGCACCTGTGTTTACATCGCTAACCACCAAAGCAACTGGGACTTGGTCACTGTGTCTAACGCCGTGCGTCCTGGTGCGGTTACCGTGGGCAAGAAAAGTCTGGCGTACATCCCTATCTTTGGCACCTTGTACTGGCTGACAGGTAATATCCTGATTGACCGCAATAACCGCAGCAAAGCGATGGGCACCATCGGTCAGGTGGTTGACCAAATCAAAGATAACGACGTGTCCGTATGGCTGTTCCCAGAAGGTACGCGTTCGCGTGGTCGTGGTCTGCTACCGTTCAAAACTGGCGCATTCCATGCGGCAATTGGTGCGGGTGTGCCGATCGTACCTATCGTGTGTAGCTCAACCGGTCACTTGGAAGTGTCTCGTCGCGACAACGGTCATATCATCGTGGAAGTGATGGATCCTATCTCGACGGAAGGCTTCACCAAAGACCAAGTGCGAGAGCTGGCGTCTCATTGTCATGATTTGATGGCAGCGAAGCTGGCAGAACTCGACGCAGAAGTAGCCGAGCTGAACAAGAAGTAATAAACTTCACATACAGATTGAGTCAAAAGGATACGCACATGCGTATCCTTTTGCTTTTTATGCTGAGCGTAACTTGTAAGAGAAGTAAGACAGATATGCTGAAAGATCAGGTAGTACTGGTAACCGAGAAGGGCGAGCCGATTGGGTTAGCAGAAAAGATGGCAGCGCATCAGGAAGGGTTGTTGCACCTTGCGTTTTCGGTGATGATTTACCGAGATACTCAAGCTGGCAGAGAGTACCTGCTTCAGCAACGTGCGCTCAGCAAATACCACAGCGGTGGTTTATGGACTAACACCTGCTGTTCTCACCCAATGCAAGGCGAAGCGTTTGAAGCCGCAGCGAAAAGACGTTTGTTTGAAGAGTTGGGTATCGAGATGCCGTTGGAGTTCGCCATGGGCGATCTATTTTGTTATCGCGCAGAGCTTGACAATAACCTGACCGAGCACGAACTTGATCAAATCATCTTGTGTAAAGCGGATGATGTGCCGCTAAACCCTAATCCTGATGAGGTGATGAGCTGGCGTTGGTGGCCCCAGCAAGAGCTTGTTTCTGAAATGCAGGCGTCTCCTGAGCGATTCACTGCGTGGTTTTCGCAAGTGGTTGAGAAGGTTGAAAACCAACTGCAGCATTAACGCGACATTTCGTCAGGAATAGAAAAGCACCGTCAGTCGGTGCTTTTTTGTTTTGGCTCCTAGGCTGGGATCAGCTCTTGGAAATGGTAGCCAGGGTGGTCCGGAATTTGGTTGCCCGCATACTTCTTCGTCACGACTTCCCCTTTTGTGAAAGCAACCGGCTGTTTGAAGTCAGGGCCATCGTACACAAAAGTATGGAACTCGCCGTTTTCACCACAAGGGTCAACGCCTTCTGGTAGGCTGTCTAGGAAGGCTTGGTCGAGCTCTCGACCGACAAAGTCTTTGCTGAGCTTGCTGCCGTCTACAGCCACTACTACTGCTTTAATGCCTAGCTCAAACAAGGTTTGCATCAAGGCGCGTGTGTCCTTTTTCCAAAGCGGAAATAGGGCTTTAACGTCAACGGTAGCAAGTTGCGCTTCGCGTTTGGCGCGAAGGTCTTCTAGGTAGATATCACCAAAAATGGCGTGGGTGCAGCCCATGTCTTTCAGCTCGGCAACCGCATTCGACATGATGGACTCATACTGCTCCATGGTTACGGTTTCTGGCAGCCAAACCGTTTTCAAAGGCAGCCCCAAGGCGTCTGCTTGCTTTTCTAACAGTGAAACGTGCACGCCGTGCATGGAAACGCGTTGGTGCGCTTCGTTGGCAGAAGTCAGTAGTGTCGTCACTTTTAGGCTAGGGTCACGAAGGGCATAGTAAAGTGCCATGGTGCTGTCTTTACCGCTGCTCCAGTTAAAGTAAGTATTGAGGATAGTCATCTCGGATATACCGTGTAGGAATGGCAAAATTTGGCATTAAAAAAAGCGCCACTTTGTCAGCAGCGCTTTCTCTGTAAAACGAATTACTTACGAACAGCAATCGCTTCGATTTCGATGCCCACATCTTTTGGAAGACGTGCAACTTCTACACAAGAGCGTGCTGGGTAGTGTTCAACACCGTGCTCATCAAAGAATTTACCGTAAACCTCGTTAACGGTGCCGAAATCGTTCAGATCTTTTACGAAAACAGTCATCTTAACGATGTCGCCAACTTTCAGGCCAGATGACTCAACAACCGCTTTCACGTTTTCCAGAGACTGACGCGCTTGCACAGCGATATCTGGAGAGACTTCGCCGGTCACAGGGTTTACTGGGATTTGACCAGAAGTCAGAACCATGCTGCCCAGATCAACACCTTGAATGTATGGACCAATCGCTGCAGGAGCGTGTTCAGTGTGAAGCACTTTAGTCATTTACCTATCCTTACTTTTATCATTTCACGGAAACAGGGTATACCCGCTTGAGGCTTTGGGTATAAGACGCTTAGTCTGCATCTTGCCAGCAATTACGTAAACCCAGAACATCACATTTTAACGCGGATTGTTTCTCGGTGAGTGCCTTAACCGCGATAAAAAAGCCGGTGCATGCACCGGCTTTTCCATTCAACTCAAAATCAGTGACTTTCGGTCATGATTTCGCGAGAGAACACCTTCTCACAGTATTTGCACTTGAGTTGGACGTCATCCGCTTTGGTGATCACGTTGAAGCTACTTTCCACGGCTTTCTCGTCGTGGGTGATACAGTTGGTATTTGGACAACGGAACACGCCAAGGATGCTGCTTGGCAGTGTCAGCGGTATTTTCGCAACCACTTCGTAGTTTTCAATCTGATTAACCGTCGCATTTGGTGCGTAAAGTGCCAGTTGCTGTGCCTGCTCTTCGGTCACAAAGATGTTTTCAATCTTGATCAGATCTTTCGCGCCAAGCGCAGATGATGGCAGGTTCAAACCTACAGTCACGCGCTCGTTAGTTTTATGAAGCTTGAACAGCTTCATCACCTTAAAGCCGACATTGGCAGGGATATGGTCGATAACGGTACCGTTCTTGATCGCTTCAACCTGTAGTTTGTGTTCTTTAACCATCTTGTTTTACTCCCGCCTTAGATGTTGCCGTTAATAACCAGTGCCAGCAGTGCCTGACGTGCATAGACGCCATTTTCTGCTTGCTGGAAGTAATACGCGTATGGTGTCTTGTCGACTGCAACCGTGATTTCATCGACGCGTGGCAGTGGGTGAAGCACTTTCAGGTTGTCGCGCGCATGTTCTAGCTGCGGTGTATCCAAGATGAATGCCGACTTGATGTGCGCGTACTCAGACTCATCAAAACGCTCTTTCTGTACGCGGGTCATGTACAGAATATCCAGCTCTGGCACCACTTCTTCGATGGTGGCGTGCAGGCTGTAAGGAATGCCCGCTTCTTCCAAGTCTTCCAGAATGTAGTCAGGCATCGCCAGTGCATCTGGGGCGATGAAGTAGAAGCGGTTGTTGTCAAACTTCGACAATGCTTGGGTCAGCGAGTGCACGGTGCGACCGTATTTCAGGTCACCGACCATGGCGATGCTGAGGTTATCCAGACGCCCTTGTGTTTCGTAGATGCTGAACAAATCAAGCAGGGTTTGTGATGGATGCTGGTTAGCCCCGTCGCCACCGTTGATGACAGGAATGCCTTTAGAGAATTCAGAGGCGAGGCGTGCTGCTCCTTCTTTAGGGTGGCGCATCACAAATGCATCAACGTAGGAAGAGATAACCTGCACAGTATCTGACAAGGTTTCGCCCTTTTTACCGGAAGAGGTGTTGCCACCGTCTGGGAAACCAATCACGGTGCCGCCAAGGCGTTGAACCGCGGTTTCAAAGGAAAGGCGAGTACGTGTTGAGGCTTCGAAGAAGCAGCTCGCCACGACTTTGTTTTTCAGCAGCGTAGGATTCGGCTCGGCCTTTAGCTTGCCCGCCGTTTCGACGATAAGTTCCAATTCTTCGCGGGACAACTCCGGGATGGAGATAATGTGCTTGTTGTACAGCGAGGTCGCCATGTCTTCTCTTCCCTCAATGGATGGTAGATTTTGGACAAAAAAAAGCCTCCAGATCTGGAGGCTTAATTTATAAATACATTAAAAACAAAAACGGCGGCCGATGCGAGATTCGGCAAGTTTTAGCAACTGAATGTGATACTAAATGTGGCATTCCGGTTCGTTTTTTTGACAAATTGCGAAGGATTATACGCCCATTTGCACACCTTGCAAGAACCAGTCGTTGAGAGCTTTATTAATGTATGTTTTGGAAAAGCATAAAAAAACCGCCCATTGGGCGGCTTCTAGCGAATATCAGTAATTTAACTACCCAGTGTCGCCACCATCACGGCCTTGATGGTATGCATGCGATTTTCTGCTTCATCAAAGACGATGGAATAGTCGGACTCAAACACATCTTCTGTCACTTCTAATCCATTCATGCCATATTTCTCGGCCACTTCCGCACCAATGGTCGTTTCGTCGTTGTGGAATGCAGGCAGACAGTGCATGAACTTCACGTGCGGGTTGCCTGTTGCTTTGATGACGTCCATGTTGACTTGATACGGCTTCATCAACGCCACACGCTCATCCCATGCATCTTTTGACTCACCCATGGATACCCACACATCGGTATAGAGGAAGTCACACCCTTTGACGCCTTCGGAAACATTTTCCGTTAAGGTGATTTGGCCACCAGTGGCTTGTGCAATGGCTTTGCACTGTGCAACCAACGCATCTTCTGGCCAGAATTGTTTGGGGGCCACAAGGCGAATATCCATGCCCATTTTGGCGGCTCCTACCATGAGTGAGTTACCCATGTTGTTGCGCGCATCGCCAAGGTAAGCAAAGGACATTTCATGGAGTTGTTTGCCGCGGCCGTGCTCTTGCATCGTCAGAAGATCGGCAAGGATTTGTGTCGGGTGGAATTCATCCGTCAGGCCATTCCAGACAGGCACACCAGCATACTGACCGAGTTCTTCCACGATAGCCTGGCCAAAGCCACGGTATTGAATGCCGTCGTACATGCGACCCAGTACGCGTGCGGTGTCTTTCATCGACTCTTTATGGCCAATTTGAGAACCTGATGGGCCAATGTATGAGACTTGGGCACCTTGGTCGAAAGCTGCGACTTCGAATGCGCATCGGGTACGGGTTGAGGCCTTCTCAAAGATCAGAGCAATATTCTTACCTTTCAGGCGCGGCTGCTCGCAACCTGCGTACTTGGCTTTTTTCAGCTCTGCAGATAAAGACAATAAGTGCTCAATTTCACGGGGGGTGAAATCAAGCAGCTTGAGAAAATTCCGGTTGCGCAAATTAAAAGCCATGATGAGTTCCCTTTCAAAAATCCTTGAGCGTCCGAATGGCGAAGAAAATAATTACTACGACAATAATCACAATTCTTACTGATTTGCGCATCAAAATGCAACCATGATGAATAATTAATTATTTTTATTGGGTTGATATTCAATTTTTATCGATGAAAAGAAAAAGGCCTCAGAGAGCTGAGGCCTTCATTACGCAGAAAAGTGAAACGGGGTTAGTCGAGGCCGTCTCGCTCAATCGGACAGCTCATACAGCGCGCGCCACCTCGACCTCGACCCAACTGATCGCCCGGGATGGGCAATACGGTGATGCCCGCTTTGTCATATTTCTCGTTGGTATAGACGTTGCCTCATACCCGATAACCACACCCGGACGTACTGTCAGTACGTTATTGGCATCATTCCACTGTTCGCGCTCAGCCTCAAAGCTGTCACCGCCAGTGGTGATGATATTAAGGTGCGGCAGGTTCAGGGCTTTTTCGATAGCAGTGAGGAAGTAGTCGACTTCTTTGACATCCACTTCGCCATTGCCTTTGTCGACCAAACGCCAGCATTGTAGATCTTTGCGCATGACCTGCGGATAGACAGAGAAGGTATCAATGTCCATGTGGGTCATTACCGTGTCGAGGTGCATACAAGAGCGGTGTTTTGGCAAGTTGATGGCAATGACTTCTTTTGCCTGTCCATGTTGGAACAAGCTGGTGGCTAAGGCTTCAACGCCTTGTGGTGTGGTGCGCTCTGACATACCAACTAACACGGTGCCGTTACCAATAACCAATACGTCACCGCCTTCAACCATGGTGTTGTCATAGTCACGTTGTTCTGCGCCCAGATACGTAATGAAGTCTTGCCCGGCAAACAGAGGATGCCAGCGATAGATAGCGCGGAGGTGGTTGGTTTCACGCTGACGCGCAGGCATGGCCATTGGGTTTAGCGACACGCCGCCATATACCCAGCAGGAGGTATCTCGGGTAAACAAATGGTTGGGCAGTGGGTCGATGATGAAATCTGTTCTTTCATGCATCGCTTGCATCATGGATGACGACTGGCGTGGGAAGTCGATGTAACTCAAGCCACCGAGCAGAATATGAGAAAGCTCGTCATCACTCAGCGTGCGGAGATATTCGCGAACATCGTGTGAGAACTGGTGACCCAATCGGTAATCACCGACCTGAACATTGAGCAGCCATTCTTTGGCTTCTGGCACGGCGAGGTTTGTGCTAGCAGATCATGAAGCAGTAAGACTTCAACATCTTGGTCGCGCAGCGTCTGCGCAAATTGGTCGTGTTCTTCGCCAGCGCGCTCGACCGCCAACACGTCATCGAACAGCAAATCTTTATAGTTGGAGGGTGTAAGGTGGTTCAGTGCACGCTCAGGGCGATGGAGCATAACCCGTTTCAGTTGACCGACTTCAGAACCTACATATAACTGACTCATTATCGTTTCTCTCTTGAATAATTATTAGTTCCCAAAAAACGCTGGCACCTTGCATCAGTGGGGGGAGACGTCACTGTGCTGTGAGGCCAAGGCTGATTGGGAAAAATGAATATAGAGCGACAGAATTCTGTAAGAAGGGCGTTGAGTAGCGAGAACGCCTGAATACGTGTCGTAAATCCATTTATCTCAATAACACTGCGATTCAGGCAGTTAGCGTGCCTACAGCCCGGTTGGGCCGACAAGGAATGCAGTTTCTTCCGTATCTAGTGCGTATCTATGCATCAAGCTTGCACACTATTCCAAAATATAGGGTTTTGTTGGCGCAAGATTTTGCGAAACTTTGGTTTCTACAGAATCTTGTGTTGTTATCACCCTGTTCTCAAATAATGACAAGCTTGTAGGTGAAGGTCAATTTTACTTTTGATTAACATGCGCCGGAACCTATCGGTGACATGTCATTTTCTGGCAATGGTCGCGCGAATTCGACGTGGTAATACATGCCATTCCGTGCGATAGTGCCACCGTCTTAATTCAGTCTGGAGTTTTCCAATGTCTTACGCTGACATTATTGAAGAACAAAAAGCGGAAACCCGCGAAATCATTGCTGCTTTGCTGGAAGATGGCAGCGATCCTGATGCGCTTTACACCATTGAGCATCACCTGTCTGCAGACAGCTTTGAAGAGCTGGAAGGCGCAGCAGTTGAAGCGTTCAAAATGGGCTTTGAAGTGCTGGAAGCGGAAGAGCTAGAGCTGGAAGATGGCAGCACCGTTATCTGTTTTGACGCAGTAATGGAATCGGCTTTGGAAGCAGAGCGTATCGATGAGCAAGTGGAGAAGCTGGTAGCACTGGCTGAGAAACACAAAATCGATTACGACGGTTGGGGCACGTACTTCGAGTCTGATGAAGATGATGACGAAGAAGAAGGTGACTTCGACGAAGAAGGCGAAGACTAATTCGAGAAAAAGCCGGCGATTGCCGGCTTTTTTCTTTTCTGAATTAGAGTGTCTTCAACATGGCCACTTCGCAGTCGCCGTGTCCAGTATTTCCCAGCGGGGCATCAAGGTGTTTAAAACCGATGGACTCGTAAAGCGCGATAGCTTCTTTCAAGCACGCTGTCGTTTCCAAATAGCATCCTGTATAGCCTTGCTCTCGCGCGAACTTCATTGCCGTGGCAGCGAGTCTTCTGGCGAAGCCTTTGCCACGAAGCTCTGGGCGAAAATACATTTTCTGCAGCTCACACACACCGTCTTCACCGGCCAAAGGTGCGATACCGCCGCCACCTAAGATTTTTCCGTCTTTTTCAATCACCCAATACGCCGCGTTATTTGCTTTGTAGCACTCGCTCAAACTGTCGAGGGTGGGGTCTGCCACGCTGTAACCTTTGTCTGCGGTTAAACCATATTCTTCTGACACTTTTCGGATAACAGCCGCAACGGCAGCATTGTCTGCCGGCTCGAGCAATCTAACGGTATAGCCTTTTTGCCGCTCCGTTTGCACCATGGCGCGGTTATAGCGATTCAGTGACTGGGACAGGATTTCGATTTCATCGTTGTCGAGCTGTTCAAGATAAAGCGCGATCTGTTGATTGATACCCTGATGGTGCTCTTGCAAGCGAGCACGACCTGTTTCTGACAGCGTGTAACTAGGCTGAGCTGTGTCCGCTGACACTTGTGTTTGCAGGTTATCGTTATTGATAAGAATAGCGAGGGTACGGTTGGCATTGGCGACATCAATATTCAATCGCTCGGCAAGTTCAGCCGCCGTCAAAGCGTCATGCTCCAGCTCAATCAGCACATGACATTGCACCGTGGTTAAACCGGCGGTGCCGTAGATATTGTCTAACAATCCTCTGTGGCGAAGTAGCTGTCTGACTAACTGTCGAATTTCAACGGGCCCTGTTGCCATATTAAAAAACCTTTTTTACATCCAGTGTATTAAGAATGTGTCACTGCAACTTACCTGAAAGGGATAAGTTGTGAATGCGGGAGCACTTCGCAGTTGTATATTGCTGAACTGTGTGAACGCAATTAAAAAGATAATATGGGCGAAAGTAATCCGAAACAAGGTTGGCAAAGGAAAGCTAATGGAAAACAAGATGATGTTTCACGGTTCAGGCCGTGAGTATTTTGGAATATGGATAGTGAATATCCTGCTCAGTATCCTGACCTTGGGTATCTATTCTGCATGGGCAAAAGTAAGAACCAAAAAGTATTTTTATGGTAATACGGAGCTTGCGGGTGACCGCTTTGAGTACCATGCCACACCCAAACAAATTCTTATTGGACGTATCATTGCAGTAACGGCATTTATCATCTGGTTTGCCGTTGGTCACTTCTATCCCCTTTTCTCTTCTATCCTTTTTTTGGTTGGTTTGCTGCTGATGCCGTGGGTAGTGCGCAACAATGCGCGATTCAACGCGAAAATGAGCAGTTATCGTAACGTAAGATTGAATTTTACGGGCACGTTACTTGGAGCTTATGGAGTGATGCTGGGCAGAGGGCTGCTAGTATTCCTCGCTATTGTTATCACTACGATTTTCGCATCAGCACCGGATGTTGGCCGCGCAAGCTTTGTGATTGGTCTTTGTGGCGCAATTGTGGTCTTTTGGCTCTTTTGTTGGATGATGATGGGTATCTCGAGCTATTTTGCGAATGGGCATGGCTATGGGAAGCTGAGCTTTAGTGCCGACTTAAAAACGGGATATTTTATTCGTACTTATCTCTGGGCAATCCTAATATATGTGCTCTGCATGATAGGTTTTGCCGCAATAATGTTTCTGATGATTGGGCTTGCCGAATCATTCATGGATCCTGCAAAAATTGACCAATTAAACGCTTTGTCACTCGAGACAATTAGCTTTGAGGTCTTGGCTGGCCTGTTTGGTGTGGTGAGCTTTTTTCTCTTCATATATGGCATGTTCTTTGTCGCGATTTTAATTGTCAGCTCCTTCATCGCTTGTCGAGTTCGCAATTATGTTTTTGGAAAAATGATGGTAGATGAATCTGGCGATTATCGCTTGGGCTCCAGGATGAATACTGCCTCTTACACTATGTTGATCGTGACAAACTTTTTGATGCAAGTTTTTACCCTCGGTTTGGCAAGGCCGTGGGTGAAAGTAAGAACAGCGAGATATTTACTCTCAGTGACAACGATCTATGGCGATCTTGATGCATTACGCGCGTTTGACGATGACGACAATATGAAATCAGCAATCGGTGACGAAGTGTCTCAAGCCTTCGATTTGGACATCGGAATTGGATGATGATTGAAGGAATAGCCTATCTGACCGGAGACTCGGCAAAGCATCCAGCGTCTTTGTCTCTGGTCGGCGAGAATGACGCAGTATTGCGGGTGGGAGATCACGTCGTTGATGCTGAAGTAGAGAAAATCTCTGTATCTGACCGGATTGGGAAGTTGCCACTTCAACTACGATTTCCCTCCGGGGAGTTATTCATTCCTCACAACGAAGCAAACCTTCCCGATTGCTTCAAGTCCTCCTCTAGCGGTTGGCTGACAAAGCTAGAAACAAACCTCGGTGTTGTTTGGGGTAGTGTGATTGCCGCTGTTCTGGTGATCGCATTGTTTTTCTGGATAGGGATACCAGCACTTAGCAAAGGGATTGCGACCTCATTACCAGAAGAAGTGCCCAAGATGGTGGGGGAGCATGTGCTAGAGCAATTAGATGAGGGCTTTTTTACGGAGTCTGAGTTAACGGAGACGCGTAAAGCTCACATTACTAATCAGTTCAATCAGGTGATTGAGCGACTGCCTCCCATGCCGATCACACCTAAGCTTCAGTTTCGGAGTTGGTCCAAAGGTCCTAACGCGTTTGCATTTAGTGATGGCACCGTAGTGTTACTCGACCCATTGGTTGAATTGGCGCAAACCGATGAACAATTAGAAAGCATTATTCTTCATGAGCTTGGGCATGTGTATCACCAACATGTCATGACGGCCCTTGTTCACTCCACCATGCTGTCCGTGACGGTTGCTTTAGTGACTGGAGAAAGTACTGGCGTCATAGACATGCTGACAGGCTTTGGTGTGCTCTTAGTCTCTTCGGGTTATTCGCGAGAAGCAGAAGAAGAGTCTGATGCGTTTGCTTCTCAGTATTTGTATGAACGTTATGGTTCGGCAGAGTCGCAGGCGGAAATGTTTGAGTTGATGCACGCAGAAAGTAGACGAACAGAAATGGTCGAGTGGCTCAGCTCTCACCCTGATACCGACAGTCGCATCGAAGCGGCAAAGCAATTTACCCCAGAATAGAAAAAGGCAGCGCAAGCTGCCTTTTTGTTTGGTCTCGTTATGCTGCAACAGCGTGATTGTGGTGACAGCTCATCAATTGGAAACGTTCTTTTTTCTGCCATACACGCTCATGGAAGTAATACGCCATGGTGTTGATACAAGGCTCAATCATTGCCATTGCACTACCAATCAACACATCTCCGGTCAGTAGGTATACCACACTAAATGCGACGCTGAAGTGAACGACAGCAAAGCTTGCGGTTTTACGTGCTGGGTTCATGTTGATGGCGCGTTTCAGTAACTTGCTGTCCCATGCCTTTTCATGGAAGTAGAACGCGACCGTATTGACCATGGGTTCTACCATGGCGATTAGGCTACCCAGCAAAATGTCTCCAGTCAGTGCGTATGCGACAGTAAATGCAACGGTAAAGTGAATCACAGCAAAACTCATGGTCTTTTTCATAATATGTCCCTCTATTGGATGACGCTATTATTGCGAATGATTCTCAATTGCTGAATTCGATTGTTATTATTGATTTGATAGGTATTGGCAATTAATGGGGAGAATATGGGGGGATGGAGAAAAACAAAAAGGCCGACGATGTCTCGTCGGCCTTTCCTTTAAGTGTTACTCAGCAGGGATTACAGTGCAGCGATAGTTGCTTTCTGCTCTTCCAGCTTGGTCAGTGCTTCTGCATAACCGTCCAGCTTCGCGCGCTCTGCTGCAACAACCGCTTCCGGTGCTTTCGCAACGAAACCTTGGTTGTTCAGCTTGCCTTCGATGCGTTTGATTTCACCTTGGGTCTTCGCGATTTCTTTATCCAGACGTGCTAGTTCTGCATCTTTGTCGATCAGACCTGCCATCGGGATCATCAGGGTAGATTTACCCACCAGTGCCGTTGCACATGCTGGCGTTTCTTCGCCCACTTCCAGAATACGAATGCCTTCCAGTTTCGCCAGAGACATCAGCACTTGCTTGCTCGCTTCAACACGCGCAGCGTCTTTCTCGTCAGCGGCTTTCAGCATAACGTCCATCGGCTTGCTTGGCGCGATGTCGTACTCTGCACGCAGGTTACGGATAGACGTGATGAAAGATTTCACCCACTCGATATCTGCCAGTGCGTCTGCATCGAATTGTGCTTCGTCATACTGTGGCAGTGCCTGCAGCATGATGGTGTCACCTTCAACGCCGTTAACCAGCGGTTTCACGCTCTGCCAGATAGATTCCGTGATGTATGGAACCACTGGGTGCGCCAGACGCAGCGTCTTCTCTAGAACGGTGATCAGCGTGTGACGGGTCGCGCGCTGTTGTGCTTCAGTGCCTTTCCACAGAACTGGTTTAGTCAGCTCCAGGTACCAGTCACAGAATTGGTTCCAGATGAATTCGTACAGGGTGTTCGACGCCATATCCAAACGGTAGTTTTCGATGTGTGCGTTGAACTCTTTTGCTGCCAGTTGGAACTGAGATTCGATCCACTTGTCAGCCAGAGAGAATTCCATCTCGCCGCCGTTCATGCCGCAATCTTGGTCTTCTGCGTTCATCAGTACGTAACGGCTTGCGTTCCACAGCTTGTTACAGAAGTTGCGGTAACCCTCAAGACGCTTCATGTCCCAGTTGATGTCACGGCCAGTCGATGCCATTGCAGCCAGTGTAAAGCGCAGTGCGTCGGTGCCGTATGCTTCGATACCGTTTTCGAAGGTCTTACGGGTGTTCTTCTCGATCTTCGCGGCCAGTTGTGGCTGCATCATGTTACCGGTACGTTTTTCTACCAGTGACTCCAGATCGATACCGTCGATCATGTCGATCGGGTCAAGTACGTTACCTTTAGACTTCGACATCTTGTCGCCGTTTTCATCGCGGATGAGGCCGGTTACGTAAACAGTCTTGAACGGTACTTGTGGTTTGCCATCTTCATCTTTCATGAAGTGCATGGTCATCATGATCATGCGCGCAACCCAGAAGAAGATGATGTCGAAACCGGTTACCAGTACGTCTGTTGGGTGGAAGGTTTTCAGTTCTGGCGTTTCTTGTGGCCAGCCCAGTGTACCGAATGTCCACAGTGCAGATGAGAACCAGGTATCCAGAACGTCGTCGTCTTGGCGCAGTACTACAACTGGAGCCAGACCGTTCTTCTCACGTACTTCCTCTTCGGTACGACCTACATAAACGTTGCCGTCGTTGTCATACCAAGCAGGAATGCGGTGACCCCACCACAGCTGACGAGAGATACACCAGTCTTGAATGTCACGCATCCAAGAGAAGTACATGTTTTCGTACTGCTTAGGTACGAACTGGATGTCGCCGTTTTCAACCGCTTCAACCGCTGGTTGTGCCAGCGTTGCAGTGCGAACATACCATTGGTCAGTCAGCATTGGCTCGATAACCACGCCACCACGGTCGCCGTAAGGAACAGTCAGGTCGTGATCTTTGATTTCGTCCAGCAGGCCCAGTTCTTCGAACTCAGCAACGATCGCTTTACGTGCAGCGAAACGCTCCATGCCACGGTATTTCTCTGGCAGGTCAGTGCTGTAAACATCGCTTGCTTCACCGTTAGTGGTGAATACTTCAGCCGCGTCACGGATGTCTGCGTTGAAGGTCAGGATGTTGATCATAGGTAGCTGATGACGCTTACCTACTTCGTAGTCGTTGAAGTCGTGCGCAGGGGTGATCTTCACACAGCCTGTGCCTTTCTCCATGTCTGCGTGCTCGTCGCCCACGATTGGAATGCGGCGGTCAACGATTGGCAGAAGGATATCTTTACCGATCAGATCTTTGTAACGTGGATCTTCTGGGTTTACAGCAACACCGGTGTCGCCCAGCATGGTTTCTGGACGGGTCGTTGCGACAACAATGTAGTCTTTGCCGTCTGCGGTTTTTACGCCGTCTGCCAGTGGGTAGCGGAAGTGCACATGTGGCCTTTGGTATCTTTGTTTTCAACTTCCAGATCAGAAATTGCCGTGTGCAGTTTCGGATCCCAGTTAACCAGACGCTTACCACGGTAGATCAGGTCGTCTTCGTACAGGCGCACGAATACTTCTTGAACCGCAGCGTAGAAACCGTCGTCCATGGTGAAGCGCTCACGATCCCAATCTACAGATGCACCCAGACGGCGCAGCTGTTTGGTGATAGTGCACCAGACTCGCCTTTCCATTCCCAGATTTTGTCGATGAATGCTTCACGGCCGTAATCGTGCTTGGTCTTGCCTTCTTCAGCCGCGATCTTGCGCTCAACAACCATCTGCGTTGCGATACCTGCGTGGTCAGTACCAACCTGCCACAAGGTGTTTTTGCCTTTCATGCGTTCGCAACGGATCAGGGTATCCATGATAGTGTCTTGGAACGCATGGCCCATGTGCAGGCTACCGGTGACGTTGGGTGGTGGGATCATGATGCTGTATGCAGCTTTCGATGTGTCACCATGAGGCTTGAAGTAACCAGCCTCTTCCCAGCGCTGGTACAGCGCCTTTTCAATTGATGTTGGGTTGTATGTCTTTTCCATAGCGCTCTTGATGGATCAAATAACGGACGATTCTTCAATGGCGAGGGTACGCATTTCGCGCCCCGCCATGCGGTAAATTTTGTAGCGTTCTCGAGCCTGTTGCTTGAGAGTTTCATCGCAAGGCACGAAGTCTACCACTTGTGCAAAGGAAGGCGCAAAAATTGCTGCTTCCTCAGCCAAGTTTATTAGCACATTTCGGTGGCCAGCAGGGCGAACACCCGGCCAACCGATTTCCACTTGGGTGCCACCACGCGGTCCTTCACCAATAAGATTGTGCGGAACAAAATGGTCTGGTGAACGTTGCCAAAGCTGCTCATCGATGGTTTCTGCCTGAGCTTTGCTGTCAGCAGTAATAAACACTTTCATGCCTTGCTGACAGAACTGGCTCGCGAGCGAACAAACCGTTTCCAGCATTTGCTGCTGAGGCTTGTCATGCTTTTCATCCAGAATGTAGAAGGTTGCCAGTGCCATGGTGGTTTCCGAAAAGATGATAATTTAACCGGCTCAGTGTGCGTTGAGTTGTTGCTAAAAGCTACTGCTTTTTATAAGCCGGAGATAAAAAAAGGAGGCCAAGGCCTCCTTTCTATTTATGCAGTTTTTACTCTGCAACCTCAAGGCCAGAACGGTTCAGAAGGAACTGGACCAGCAATGGGACAGGACGACCAGTCGCGCCTTTGTTTGCGCCGCCTTGGAAAGACGTGCCCGCAACATCAAGGTGTGCCCAGTTGTACTTCTTCGCAAAGCGAGACAGGAAACAGCCTGCTGTGATGGTACCGCCGCCTGGGCCACCGATGTTTGCCATATCAGCAAATGGGCTCTTCAGCTGCTCTTGGTACTCTTCGGTCATTGGCAAACGCCAAGCGCGGTCACCCGCTTGCTCAGACGCATTCACGATTTCGTGAGCCAGTGGGTTATGGTTAGACAACAGACCGCTGATGTGGTGGCTCAGTGCCACGATACATGCACCGGTAAGTGTTGCTACGTCAATCACGCACTCTGGTTCGTAACGCTCAACATAGGTCAGCGCGTCACACAGTACCAGACGACCTTCCGCATCCGTGTTCAGCACTTCGACGGTTTGACCAGACATGGTGGTCACGATGTCACCCGGACGGTAAGCGTTGCCGTCAGGCATGTTTTCACAGCCAGCCAGAACACCCACAACGTTGATTGGCAGATCCAGTTTCGCCAGTGCTTTCATTGCACCGAATACGGACGCTGCACCACACATGTCGTACTTCATTTCGTCCATGTTTGCCGCTGGCTTCAGGGAAATACCGCCTGCGTCAAACGTCAGACCTTTACCAACCAAGACAATTGGCTTAGCACTCGGGTCTGGGTGGCCTTTGTACTCCATGATGGACATCATAGATTCGTTCTTCGAACCTTGGCCGACCGCAAGGTAAGACGTCATGCCCAGCTCTTTCATTTCTTGCTCACCAATGATCTTGGTGCTGACTTTTTCAAAGTCATCCGCCAGACGGCGTGCTTGAGAAGCAAGGTATGCTGGGTTTGCCACGTTTGGTGGCATGTTGCCAAGGTCTTTACATGCACGAACACCCGACGCAACTGCCAGACCGTGTGCGATTGCACGCTCGCCCAGGTTCAGTTCACGGCGCGTTGGTACGTTGAATACCAGTTTACGCAGTGGACGACGCGTTTCAGGTTTCACACTCTTGAATTGGTTGAAGGTGTAAAGGGTGTCTTTGGTGCTTTCAACCGCCTGACGAACCTTCCAGTAAGTGTCACGGCCTTTAACGTGCAACTCAGTCAGGAAGCAAACCGCTTCCATTGAACCGGTTTCGTTCAGCGTGTTGATGGTGTTTTTGATGATTTCTTTGTACTGGCGTTCGCCCAGTTCACGTTCTTTACCACAGCCAACAAGCAGTACACGCTCAGACAGTACGTTCGGAACGTGGTGCAATAGCAGCATCTGGCCAGGTTTGCCTTCGAGGTCACCGCGACGCAGTAAGCTACTGATGTAGCCATCACTGATTTTATCGAGCTGTTCCGCTACCGGAGACAGGCGGCGTGGTTCAAACACACCAACGACGATACATGCACTGCGTTGCTTCTCGGGACTCCCGCTTTTTACACTGAACTCCATGCGTACTCCTACATCCTAAAGACAAGTGAGGCTAAATGTTAGATAATGCCCGCTTTATTGGAACTCGAAACCGTGTTCGACGTAAATTGAATAGAAGCAGGTCAACACTTGGCCGAAAGATTAAAAAACAACTGATTTACCGAAAAACTATAGCGATTCGAGTAAAAAAACAAGTTTTCTAAAGGTAAAACGCCGTGATTATTGTTCGGTATTTGATCCGAGAAACAGTGAAAACGCAACTTGCGGTGCTGTTTGTTCTATTTCTGGTCTTTTTTAGTCAGAAATTTATTCGCGTGCTAACGAGTGCGACAGATGGCTCGATTCCGGGCAGCGATGTGTTAACTCTGGTTGGTCTTTACATGCCATCGATGGCAATGCTCATGTTACCGCTGAGTTTGTACATCGGCATATTGATCACTTTTGGCCGTCTTTACGCCGAAAGTGAAATCACCGTAATGAATGCTACAGGGATAGGAAACAAGTTCCTGATCCGTGCTGCGCTCTATCTCGCCCTTATTACGGGTGCTGTGGCGGCATTTAACTCGCTGTGGCTGACACCGTGGGCAAACAATAAAGAAATAAAAGTGATGGAGCAGTTAGAGGCCGATACGGGGTTAGAACTGCTGATGCAAGGTCAGATCCAAACCACGCCAGATGGTCAGGCCGTGGTGTACATCAATAACATCACGGGTGATGGTAAAGATCTGCATAAAGTCTTTATCGCACAGCCTGTACCACGTGGCACCATGCGCCCGAACGTGGTGGTGGCAGAGAAAGGCTATGTGTCTGAGCTGCCTGACGGCAGACAGGTGTTGGATTTGAACCAAGGCACACGCTACGAAGGTTTCCCAACGCGATTGGATTACACCATCACGGACTATGAAAACTATCAGGTACTGATTGGTCAACGTGAAGTGCGCCAGAAGAGCCGTGATTGGGACGCGATGCCAACGCCAGAATTGATTGGTCAGTCTTCGCCACAAGCGCAGGCTGAGTTGCAATGGCGTATCGCTTTGGTCTTGTGTATTCCATTGATGACCATGATTGTGGTGCCGTTGTCATCGGTGAATCCGCGCCAGGGACGTTTTGCCAAACTCTTCCCTGCGGTACTGATTTATCTTGCGTACTTCTTGGCAATCAGTGCAGCAAAATCTGCTGTTGAAGAGGGCACACTGCCACCAGAAATTGGACTTTGGAGTGTGAACATTGCTGCCTTGATTTTGGCGATTGGCCTTCTGAGTTGGGACAGCATGCCAGTGCGTAAATTCCGATACCGACTGCGGGGAACGGCCTAATGTTTAAGATTCTCGATTTATACATTGGGCGAACGATCATCGCGACGACGACGCTGTGTTTGGCGACGTTGGTGGGTCTGTCTGCCATTATCAAATTTGTAGAACAGCTTCGCTCAGTGGGCGAGGGCACGTTCACCATGGTGACAGCACTGCAATATGTGTTGCTCAGTATGCCGCGTGACATCGAAATGTTCTTCCCGATGGCGGTATTGCTCGGTGCGTTGATAGGTCTGGGTACTTGGCCTCCAGTTCTGAGCTGGTGGTTATGCAGGCCGCGGGCTTCTCGAAGCTGGATATCGGGCTGTCGGTATTAAAAACAGCCATGCCGCTGATGCTAATCGTATTGGCACTGGGGCAGTGGGGCGCGCCGGATGCACAAAAAGAAGCGAGAGAGCTTCGTGCCTTTGCCAAGTCTGGTGGTAGCGTGATGTCAGTTCGTCGTGGCGTTTGGGCCAAAGAGGCAATGACTTCATCTATATTGCGCGTACCGATCAGCAAGAATCGCTGACAGGTGTAAACATTTGGAAGTTTGATGACAATCAAGATCTCGAAGCCATGGTGTTTGCAGAAAAAGGCGAGTACCTAGATAAAGACAGCTGGATGCTTAAAGGCGTGACTGTGACTCACTTCGACGGGCCGGTAAAAATCACCGAGACGAATGAGCCTGAGCTTGCTTGGAAGACGACGTTAACGCCAGAGAAACTCTCTATTGTTACCGTGAAGCCAGAAGAGCTTTCATTGACCGGGGTATATAGCTACGTTGAGTACCTGAAAGCGTCTGAGCAGGATGCCTCTCGCTATGAACTGGCATTGTGGCGCAAGGTGCTGCAACCGCTATCTATTGGCGTCATGATGCTGCTTGCATTGAGCTTCGTCTTTGGCCCGTTACGTTCGGTGACCATGGGGGCGCGTGTGCTGTCAGGCGTTATCTTTGGTTTTGCCTTCTATATCTCCAACGAAGTATTCGGGCCGCTGACTTTAGTCTATCAACTGCCGCCGTTTTTCGGCGCGATAGCCCCAAGTTTGGCTTTCATCGGTGTGACGCTTTATCTGCTCAACAGAAAGTTGTAGATATAAATGAAAGAAAAGGGAGCCAATTGGCTCCCTTTTCTTTTGCTTGCTCAAACACCTTAGTCAATTTTGATGACTTGGCTGTTTGAAAAGTGATCCTGAAAAGCGCGGTTGTTTCTGTCAAACAGTGCCAGCAAGTTGCCCACACCTAAACAAGAGGTCGCCATACGGATCAATGACTGCGTGAAGGTGACATTGCCGCCAAACTCGCTAATCACTTTCAACTTCCAGGCTTTCATGCCAACGGTCTGGCCAGCGCGGGTCCAGAAGTATCCGTAAAAACCAGCAGCAATAGCAAACACGTAAACAGTAAAGAATGGGCTGACAGCTGGGTTGCGTGTCAGAAAGTCACTGACATCTTCATACCCTTCAATAGAGAAGCCAAATTGAATCGCAATGGCGAAACCACCAACGACCAAACCGATTGCAAGCATCTCGATGGCGACCAGCACCATAAAGTCATAAAGCCAAGCACCCATGCGGCGAAAGAATCCCGCTCCCTTAGGAACGCTGTATTGGGTGGAAGTTTGAGACATTATTTTTGTCCTAATAATGAGTAATGCGTCTAGTCTACCAGTGTTAATACGGGGTTTGCATGGATAAAGTTGTCGCAAATTGCGTGCTATCGCATCGCATTGATGAAAAAAGAAACGGTTAAACACTTTTTGTGAATTATGGGCTTGCGCTGTAGTTCGGCTTGCGTATAATCAGCCTCACTTGCCCGGGTGGCGAAATTGGTAGACGCAGCGGATTCAAAATCCGCCGGTGAATAACTGTGCCGGTTCAAGTCCGCCCCGGGCACCAAATTCCGGAAAAGCCCCAGTCGAAAGACTGGGGCTTTTTTCGTTTCTGGCATTCTGAAATATTCCGTCAGAATCAGTTATAAAGCTGGCGAAGGCACACAGGTGTTGAGTGACGTTATGTGCAGATGCTTACACAGTAAAAAGCCGAGTCTTTCGAACTCGGCTTTTTCGTATCTATCGTAAGTGAATGACGAGGGCGGTTTACGCAAAGTAGTGGAACGAAAACATAGGATTCTGCAGGCTCATTGTTTTGTGATGACTTAGAGTTGCTTCAGGCGCATCCTGCGCGAACACCGCTTATGTCGTTAAAACCATTTTTCGTTCATCTCGCTGACGTTTTCTCTAATTGGCCTCTTTTGTTCCTATTCTGTTTTCTTCCTCTTATATGACGTATTTTTGCCACTCTATCTATCACTTCCTTTCTTTATATATAGAGAAGCTGTTTTTCATCAGCAGGATATCAGTGTCTAAATGTACCAGCAGAACAAATGCGAAAGGGTTTATGGTGTGCTACACGAAAGGGTAAGGCAGGAAAAATGCGGATTTTGGGTCAATAAATGCTCTAAAAAGCCCATTTCGATTCAAATTCGAGCAATTAAACCAGTTTTATGAACTTTTTTTGAATTTGCGCTTGCCAACGTGATCAGACTCTCTATAATGCGCCTCATCGACACGGAACACGGCGCACTAAGCCAGTTACCAAGTCAACGTTCTTTAACAATTTGACCAATGCAATCTGTGTGGGCACTC
>NZ_LNTY01000056.1 GCF_001559595.1 Enterovibrio coralii
GGCTGACCAACTGTTCAAGATGTTCGGCTTCACCACTGAAAACGTGGTTGAGACTGCGAAAGAACTGCTAGCGTAATTCGCTCGTTTCTTCACCAGAAACCCGCAGAAGTCCTCTGCGGGTTTTTTTATATCCAGACCTGTAACTTTATGTTGACGCTGAACTTTTTTGTGATATTTAGTATGTGTCTTGACAATGATAAATCACTTAAAAGAGACACATAAGAAGCCCAAACACAACATAACGATTACAAGGATAGAAAATGGAAAATACCCTTTCCAATGCACAAGGCGGTGCGCAAAGCTTTCGCCAATTAGTCCGGTCAATGGGGCCGGGAATCATGATGGCAGCGGCAGCAGTAGGGGGCTCTCACCTTGTGGCATCCACACAAGCAGGTGCTATCTACGGCTGGCAGCTGGCAGGGCTCATCCTGCTGGTTAACGTGTTTAAATATCCCTTCTTTAAAGCCGGCATTCAGTACACATTAGGGACAGGCGAAAGCCTAGTAGAAGGCTATGCCAAGCTCGGTCGTCCTTACCTTTGGGTGTTTGCCCTGCTGTGTCTCTTCTCAGCCGTAGTTAACATTGCAGCTTTGCTGTTGTTCAGTGCTAGCCTACTTGGTTACTTCATTCCTTTCACGCTATCGCCAGTCGTGCTATCTGCTGTCGTTATCGTGGTGTGCTTGGGGATTTTGTTTGCCGGACACTACAAGGCATTAGATGTCCTATCGAAAGTGATCATGGCCGTGCTGACGGTGGCAACGGTCGCTGCTGTTGTGATTGCTTTTGCAAGCCCAGCTCCGGTGAAAGAAATTGCCATTTCTCCATCGCCTTGGACGCTCGCGGCGATCGGCTTTTTGGTTGTGACGATGGGTTGGATGCCTGCGCCGATTGAAGTGTCGAGCATTACGTCCATGTGGTTGAAAAGCCAAAAGCGTCAGCAAGAAGTCACTCCACGTTCTGCGCTGTTTGACTTCAACGTGGGTTACATAGGTACTGCAATTTTGGCGATTGTCTTTCTAGCGTTGGGGGCGTTGGTCCTTCATGGTACGGGCGTTGAGTTTGCCCAATCAGGTGTTGGTTTCTCCCATCAGCTAGTTAGCCTGTATGCGTCAACCATCGGTGAATGGTCACGCTACCTTATTGCCGTGATTGCCTTCTTCTGTATTTTCGGCAGTACGATCACTGTGATTGATGGCTACTCTCGCGTGGTGGCGGAATCTCAGCGTTTGTTGTTAAAACAAGAAACCCAACATCCTCGTGTGCTGCAACTGTGGATTTTTGCTGTTTCCGTTGCGGCAATGGCAATCATCATATTCTGGGGTAAAGCACTTATCCCTATGTTGGACTTCGCCATGGTAATGGCATTTGTCACCACACCAGTGTTTGCTTTGCTGAACTACGTATTGGTAACCAAAGCCGATCTACCAAAAGAGCTGTCGCTCTCTACGCCAATGAAGTGGCTTTCTATTTTGGGGTTGATTTACCTTTTCGGCTTTTTGGCTCTTTTCATCTGGTGGAAGTGGTTGATGTAAGACGAGTTAGCTGACGAAAAGGCACCAAGCAGTTAACCTGCTGATCAGTAGGAAGAACTGTGAAATTGAGAATAGCGAGCCTAGCTCGCTATTTTATATTTTCTCTTTGAAATGATTTGAGAATTTTTAAAAGGAAAATCAGAGGCTTTGTCTGCGGTTATTCAGTATGACGTATGAGAGACCAGTCACATTGTGCGTGCGAAATTCACGTGCTTGAGATAGACTGTGCCCGCATATCATTAACAACTCAAGAACGTCAGGGAACATGGCACTACGCGTTGCAATTAATGGATTTGGCCGAATCGGTCGCAGTGTACTGCGAGCACTGTACGAAAGTGGTAAACGAGATCAAATCGAAGTCGTTGCGGTAAACGAGCTTGCTGAGCCCGATGCAATGGCGCACCTTCTGCAATACGATTCCAGCCATGGCCGTTTCTTCAAAAAAGTCACTAACAGTCAGGAGTACCTGTTTGTTGGCGACGACAATATCCGCATTCTTCACCTAAGTGATCTGAATCTGCTGCCTTGGCGGGATTTAGACATTGATATCGTGCTCGACTGTACCGGTGTGTTTGGTACCCGCGAACACGGCCTCGCGCATATTGATGCTGGCGCGAAGAAAGTCTTGTTCTCCCATCCGGGTGGCAACGACTTGGATAACACCATTATCTTTGGTGTGAATGAAGACTCCCTGAAACCCTCTGACCGCATCGTTTCTAACGGCTCATGCACCACCAACTGTATTGTTCCTGTCATCAAGGTACTGGATGAGCAGTTTGGCATTGAGTCAGGCACCATCACCACCATCCACTCTTCAATGAATGATCAGCAAGTGATTGATGCTTATCACCCGGACCTTCGTCGTACGCGTGCAGCAAGCCAATCTATCATTCCTGTCGATACCAAGTTGCACTTGGGAATTGGAAGAATCTTTCCGAAATTTTCTGACAAATTTGAAGCTATTTCGGTTAGAGTGCCAACGATTAACGTCACAGCAATGGATTTGAGTGTCACAGTTAACACAAAAGTGAAAGTTAATGACGTAAATCAATCACTCGAGGAAGCTGCTCGGTGTACATTAAGCGGCATTGTCGACTATACCGAGGCACCACTTGTCTCGATAGATTTCAACCATGACCCTCACAGTGCCATCGTTGATGGTTCTCAAACTCGGGTTAGTAATCATAACTTAATCAAGATGTTGGTATGGTGTGATAACGAGTGGGGTTTTGCCAACCGTATGTTAGATACGGCATTGGCCATGGCAACTGTTACTGGTGGCTCGAAGGCTTGAGCCACGGCTTTCTGCAGTAAAGAAAGCGCAGCAAATTTTTAATTTTTGCAACTTAGAGAGAGGACGAAAATGTCTGTAATCAAAATGACCGATCTGGATCTGGCTGGCAAACGCGTATTTATCCGTGCCGATCTGAACGTACCAGTAAAAGACGGTAAAGTGACTTCTGACGCGCGTATTCTAGCGTCTCTGCCAACTATCAAACACTGCCTGGAAGCAGGTGCGAAAGTAATGGTGACTTCTCACCTGGGCCGTCCTACTGAAGGCGAATACGCGGAAGAATTCTCTCTGCAACCTGTTGTTAACTACCTGAACGACGCACTGGATTGTGACGTTAAACTGGCAAAAGACTACGTTGACGGCCTTGAGCTGAACGCGGGTGAGCTGGTTGTTCTGGAAAACGTTCGCTTCAACAAAGGCGAGAAGAAAAACGAAGACGAGCTGTCTAAGAAATACGCTGCACTGTGTGACGTATTCGTAATGGACGCGTTCGGTACTGCTCACCGTGCACAAGCATCTACTTACGGTGTAGGTGTATTCGCGCCAATCGCATGTGCGGGTCCTCTGCTGGCGGCTGAGCTTGAAGCACTGGGCAAAGCAATGGACAACCCAGAGCGTCCATTGGTTGCTATCGTTGGTGGTTCTAAAGTTTCTACCAAACTGACTGTTCTTGAGTCTCTGTCTAAAATCGCTGACCAACTGGTTGTTGGCGGTGGTATCGCAAACACCTTCATCGCAGCAGAAGGCCACAACGTGGGTAAATCTCTGTACGAAGCAGACCTGATCGAAACTGCTCAGAAGCTGATGAAAGAGTGTTCTATCCCAGTTGCTACTGACGTTGCATGTGCGAAAGCATTCGACGAGAACGCAGAAGCTGAAATCAAGCACGTTTCTGAAGTTCAAGACGACGACATGATCTTCGACCTGGGTCCAGAATCTACTGCTGCACTGGCTGAAATCATCGGCAACGCGAAGACCATTCTGTGGAACGGCCCAGTTGGCGTATTCGAATTCAAAAACTTCGAAGCGGGTACTGCTGGTATCTCTAAAGCAATCGCTGAATCTGCAGGTTTCTCTGTAGCGGGCGGTGGTGACACCCTGGCTGCAATCGACAAGTTCGGTATCAAAGCTGACGTGTCTTACATTTCTACTGGCGGCGGTGCTTTCCTTGAGTTTGTTGAAGGTAAAGTTCTGCCAGCGGTTGAAATGCTGGAAACTCGCGCGAAAGCGTAATGAGAGACGGGGGTTATTGCCCCCGTTTTTTATGCGTCTAACTCCATGTTTTTATGGCTAAGATGCATTTCCAAAGACAAAAATTAATGTGTTTGGAATCACGTTTGGGTACAATGCGCAGCGCTGATCGCAAACGTTTGCCGATTTAGCTGAGTTGGCCAGGATAGAGCCAGCTCGGTACTAATTTCTTCAAAGACAACAGAGTAAATAGGACTATTGTTATGTCTAAGATTTTTGATTTTGTAAAGCCTGGCGTTATCTCTGGTGACGACGTACAGAAAGTGTTTGAAATTGCTAAAGAGAACAAGTTCGCTCTTCCAGCGGTAAACGTAGTAAACACTGACTCAATCAACGGTGTTCTGGAAGCTGCAGCGAAAGTTAAAGCACCAGTAGTTATTCAGTTCTCTAACGGTGGCGCAGGCTTCTTCGTTGGTAAAGGCGTTAAGCTGGAAGGTCAAGGTGCACAAATCCTTGGCGCAGTTGCAGGTGCTAAATACGTTCACGCTGTTGCTGAATCTTACGGTGTTCCAGTTATCCTGCACACTGACCACGCTGCTAAGAAACTGCTGCCATGGATCGACGGTCTGCTGGCTGCTGGTGAAGCGCACTTCGCAGAAACTGGCAAACCACTGTTCTCTTCTCACATGATCGACCTGTCAGAAGAATCTCTGGAAGAAAACATCGAAATCTGTGCTGAGTACCTGGCTCGCATGGAAAAGATGGGCATGACTCTGGAAATCGAACTGGGTTGTACTGGTGGTGAAGAAGACGGCGTAGACAACTCTCACATGGACGCGTCTGAGCTGTACACTTCTCCAGAAGACGTTGCATACGCATACGAGAAACTGAGCGCAATCAGCCCACGTTTCACTATCGCAGCTTCTTTCGGTAACGTACACGGTGTTTACCAAGCGGGTAACGTTGTACTGACTCCAACTATCCTGCGTGACTCTCAAGCTTACTGTGCAGAGAAATTCGGTATCGCTCCTAACGCACTGAACTTCGTATTCCACGGTGGTTCTGGTTCTTCTGAAGCAGAAATCCAAGAGTCTATCGGCTACGGTGTTATCAAAATGAACATCGATACTGATACTCAGTGGGCAACGTGGGACGGTATCCGTACTTACGAAGCTGAAAACCGTGACTTCCTGCAAGGTCAAATCGGTAACCCAACTGGCGAATCTGCGCCTAACAAGAAGTACTACGATCCACGCGTATGGCTGCGTGCTGGTCAAGCTTCTATGGTTACTCGCCTTGAGAAAGCATTTGCTGACCTGAACGCGATCGACGTACTGTAATTTAAGTTTTACTGAAAAATTTAATTACAAAAGAATTCAAAACCCGCTAAATTTAGCGGGTTTTTTTATGGCTGAATTTTCCGCCATATTGAGAAGTTCCTAAACCTTGATTTTCCTTAGCCGCATGCGACTGAGGCGGACAGCTATTGGTTTAGTTTTTTAAAGTGAGAGAAAATAATGACTGAGCAAAATGCAGTGAATGCTGTTGAGCAAACAGCGAACGAAGCGATGCATTGGCTGGCTTCAAACCAAGAACTGATGATTCAGTACGCTGTGAACATCTTAACAGCCCTTCTGATCCTTGTGATTGGTAACTGGATCGTGAAAAAAGTTGCTGGCTCAGTAGGTGCAGTACTGAAGAAGCGTAACCTAGACCAGACTGTTGTCGATTTCATCGAGAACATGGCGCGTTACGTGATGTTTGCAATCGTACTGATTGCAGCACTGGGTCGCCTGGGTGTTGAAACGGCTTCTATCGTCGCGGTAATCGGTGCGGCAGGTCTGGCGATTGGTCTGGCCCTGCAAGGTTCACTGTCAAACTTCGCCGCAGGCGTGCTGATTGTGACTTTCCGTCCATTCAAATCGGGTGACTATGTAGAAGTGGGCGGCGTTGCAGGCTCTGTCGCTTCAATCCAGATCTTCTCTACCGTTCTGACCACACCAGACAACAAAATGGTTGTCGTACCAAACGGCACCGTGATTTCTAGCCCAATCACCAACTACTCGCGCCATGAAACCCGTCGTATCGATTTCATCATTGGTGTGTCTTACAAGGCCGATCTTCAGAAGACCAAAGACGTGCTGACGCGTGTTGTGAAAGCGGATGCTCGCGTGCTGAAAGACCCAGAGCCAACCGTTGGCGTTCATGCGCTGATGGATTCGTCTGTTAACTTCGTGGTGCGTCCATGGGTGAAAACAGAAGACTACTGGGGTGCGTACTTTGATCTGATGCAAGCAATCAAAGAAGAGCTGGATAAAGAAGGTATTGAAATTCCATTCCCACAAATGGATGTACATTACCGCGCAATCGCGCAAGAACAAGTGAACCACGAACCTAAACAGGTTGCGTAACGGTCACAGTTTTGATGAAACCCTGCCAAATGGCAGGGTTTTTTTATGCGTGCTTTCAGGCATTAAAGAAGGATGGAACCGCTTTCTTGTTCTACATTTGAGACACTGGATTTCGATGCATAAACTGTAAACTCTGCTCTGGTTTAATATCCGAGTAGAAGAGTCAGGTACTTGAGATGCTCTGCAGTCGGATCTCGGATAGGTCAATGTAAAGCCATTACAACATCAAGGAAATCGCAATGGAAAATGCAACAAATGAAGCCATGAACTGGTTCAATGGAAATCAGGATCTCCTGCTTCAGTATGCAGTGAATATCATCGCTGCCATTCTCATCCTCATTATTGGTAACTGGGTCGTCAAAGCGATTGCGAATGGCATTGCTGGCATGATGCGCAAAAAGCAGCTTGATGACGCTGTTGTTAGCTTTGTGCATACCTTCGTTCGTTACCTGCTGTTCGTCATTGTTATCATTGCAGCCTTGGGTCGTCTCGGTGTTCAAACCGCCTCCGTCGTTGCAGTGATTGGTGCGGCTGGCTTGGCCGTCGGTTTGGCTCTGCAAGGTTCGCTGTCTAACTTTGCTGCGGGCGTGCTGATTGTCACTTTCCGTCCGTTCAAATCAGGTGATTACGTGGAAGCGGGCGGTGTATCAGGCTCAGTGGATTCGATCCAAATCTTCTCTACGGTACTGACCACGCCTGATAACAAAATGGTCGTCGTGCCAAATGGCGCAATCATTTCAAACCCAATTACTAACTATTCCAAGCACGATACGCGTCGTATCGATTACGTAATTGGCGTGTCTTACAGCGCAGACTTGCATAAGACTAAAGAAGTGCTGGCACGTGTGCTGTCGGAGGAGTCGCGCTTGCTGTCAACGCCAGAGCCAACCATTGGTGTGGTAGAGCTGGCTGACTCATCAGTGAACTTGGTGGTCCGCCCTTGGGTACGCACATCTGATTACTGGGGTGTGTATTTCGACTTGCTACAAGCAATCAAAGAAGAGCTGGATAAAGAAGGCATTGAGATCCCGTTCCCACAAATGGATGTGCATATGCAAAAAAGCGAAGGTTAATCTCGCTTGCTAGCAAAACGCCAGTTTCGTGATTCGAGCTGGCGTTTTTTGTTGCCAATTTTTCGGTAAATAAAGGTGTTAGCGCAAAGGCTTGATCGAGTTAAAACTATTGATTTTCGGACGCGGATTTTTCTTGCGTAGTGCTTAAGGCTTTCCTAATTTGCCTATCTAGAAATGTGAGCTATTAATAATCACTGACCGTCTGCAGCATGTTTTTTAGAAGGAACCTGACTTATGAGCAACATCCCATCTGAGCTGAAGTTTACATCCTCCCATGAGTGGGTAAGACCGGAAGGTAATGGTGTTTACACCATTGGGATTTCAGACCATGCACAAGCCATGCTTGGCGACATGGTGTTTGTGGACTTGCCAGAGGTGGGTGACACAGTAGATGCAGGTGACGACTGCGCGGTTGCAGAATCAGTAAAAGCTGCGTCAGATATCTACACGCCACTAACAGGCGAAATCGTGGCGATTAATGAAGATCTGGAAGGCTCTCCTGAGTTTGTTAACTCTGACCCTTATGGTGATGGCTGGCTGTTCCAAATTCGTATCAGCGATGATTCTGAGCTGGATGAACTGCTGGATTCTGAGGCATACCAAGACACCTTGGACGAAGAAGAGTAAACCGAAAGCAGTAACAATGCTGAATATAAAAAAACACCGCGTCTTCACGCGGTGTTTTTGATCAAGCGAAGTGTTCTAAGTTGCTTACGCAAATCAAAGCTCTTTCAAGCGACGGATCTCAGCATTGATTTCCTTTACCGTTTGGTAATGCTGAATATCCGCGTTGGATTGAGCCTGCACCAATCCCTGATGAAATTCGAAATCTCCTCTGCCGTGAATGTAAAGACGACCCGTAAATAAGCGGTATACGTGCTTTGCAATCATGGTTGGGACATATCGATTAAACATCCGCATTTGTCATTCCTTTATCATTTTTTATATAGCCAACTTCCCTAATCTCAGACAGAAAATCTGTGATTCTGGCGGGCGGCATTATAACGACGAGGGTATGACTACAATGTGACACGCAAGACAGTTAACCTAAATTTCACCTATGCAAGTCGATGAATAAGGCGGTTGTCACATTCCAGATAATTCGTGGGCTAGTGGGCTATCTAGCACGTAAATCTTGCACTTGTTGAATGACGGTTTGGTGAATGGTTTGGCGAATCCAAGTGTTTTTCGCGCTTGCGGCGTTTTTCTTGTGCCAAATCTGGCGGATCACAAAGCTGCTGACATCGACCGGTGTCGGGCTAATCTCAAGGGTGTCTTTGAACATGTCGAGCTTTGCCATGAGCTCGGCCACTGTGCAGACGAGGTTACGACCTGACAGAAGGTGCCTGACTGTTAAAAAGCGCTGCGAACCCATGACCACTTGGCGGTCACAGTTGAGGGCTTTCAAGGTGGCATCGACGGGGCTGCTGAGCTGCCCGTCTACTGTGACTAAAGCATGCGGGGTAGTGGTGTAGTCGTCCAGCGTAAGCGGTGTCGTGAGTCCTGTTGACGTGGGGTCAAACAAACACACGTGTTGCTCGGTGTAGAGATCTTCCATCTGAAACAGCGGGTCTTCTGTTTCAACAGCACCCAGCACCACATCCACATGGTCAGCTTTTAGTGCTTCTTTATAACTTGCTCGGTCGACAGGGCGACAACTGAGCTGGCAATTGGGAGCCTGTTCGCGAAAGACATCAAAGAGCACTGGTGCAAACACCAATTCTGCGTAATCGGTCAATCCAATACGAACCGGTCCATGGTATTGCTGCGGGTCAAATTGCACTGGCGTCAACACATCAAGCGCAATGGTTTCGAGAAGCTGATTAATGATGGGCTCTAGCTCGAAGGCGCGAGAAGTGGGCAACATTTCATTGCCCTGACGATGAAACAGTGGGTCATCCAACAAGGTGCGAAGGCGAGACAGATTGTGACTCATCGCTGACTGGCCGATGGACAGCTTTTCTGCGGCTCGGGTAACGCTGCGTGTTTCCATCAGCGCGGAAAATGCCACAAGCAGGTTTAAATCGACACTGCGCCAGTTGACCCGTTTCATTGCTCAGTCCTCTTTCGCTTCTCGGCGAATATCTGCAACCGTCGGCGAGCACAGCGCAACAAGGTCGCTGAATTTCAGTTCCACGCCCGCCATCGGCGAACCGCTGCTGATGTTCACAAACTCGTATTGCTCGAGCGACGGGTCGATGATAATCGGCATAAAACCCATGACTGAAAGCGGAGTCACCATGCCCGGCGAGTAGCCTGTGATGCTTTGAACATGGCCGCTGTCTGCGCAGGTCATGCGGCGACAGCCCAAAATATCGCGTACTTTGCGCGGATCGACCGACGCAGTGCCCGGCAGACACGCCAAGGCCAAGACGCCGCCCATGTCGCGAAGCAGCATGGATTTGACCATTTGATCGGGATTGACGCCACGTTGCTCTGCGGCATCCAACACAGAGGTTGCCGCACGTTGGTGCGGCAAAATGCGGTGAGGGATGTTGGCGTCTCTCAGGATAGAAAGAATCGGTGTATCGATCTCACTCATCTTGAGACTCACGCTTCTTCCAAGCTGTAAGGCAATGCCACTTTGTGCCACAACACCTCAGTCTCTGGCAGACGGAATTGACTGTCATCATCAAGGTTATTTGGCAGCACGACCAACGCCAGTGCCTTACCATCATCAAAACGGTAGCCGCTCAAAACCGTACCGCCAGTACGCCAGTTTTCGCCCACACTACGGTCGAACACATCGCCGGCTTTTGGTGTTTCAGTCGCTTCGCCTTCCAGCAAATACGCCGCACGCTTGTTGATGCCACGATACTTTGCACGCGCGACAGTTTCTTGGCCGGTGTAACAGCCTTTCTTGAAGCTGATGCCATCAAGTGCTTGCAGGTTCAACGATTGTGGAATGAATTCGTTGGTGTTCACCAGTTCAACAGCAGGAATCGCGGCGCGAAGCTCGTGCAAATCCCAAAGGCTGCTGTCGCTCAATACACAACGATCACCCAGTTCAGAAATGAGGGTGTCCGCTTCTTCTGCGTTAATCGCCAGCAACCAACGGTTGTCTTCGATTTGAACAGCAGTACCAGTTTGTGTCGCGCGGACTTTGCCTTCACCGATAAAGCGAGATTGCACGGCGTTATCTGCTTTCTCGCCAGCCACGCCAATCAGCACTTGCTCGCTCAGTTCAAACGCGATTTTAGAAAATACCGCGTACTTTTTGATTTCAGCCAGCTGCTTTTCAGCAATAGATGCAGGCTGTACATAGGCAATGCCATCATTGTGATGGAAAAGGCGCATCGCAGACCAAACCTTACCTTTGGCATCGCAGTGTGCAGCCAGCGTCGATTGGGTTTTATCCAGCGAAACCAAGTCACAGGTTAACTGGCCTTGTAGGTAGCTGATAGTGTCTGCACCTACCGCTGTGATAAGCGCAAGGTTATCCAGCGCGATCACCGACAGTGCTGGCAGAGCACTGTCCGAAGAAAGTGGGAGTCGGGAGAAGTCGTGCGTTGAATACCAGTTAGTCATGGTGTCTCTCGCTTAAAAGTCAGTGGCTATACCCAGAGTTACTTGGGTATGTATGTTAATGCGTAGGCGTCACAAAGTCAGCAATATGCCTTTGATATGGGGTCAGATCACAGGCTTACAAGATTCAAGGAAGCAGCGATAGCAAGGCCGCCAACCCACTGATACTATTTGAGCCAGTTTTTATGACGTTTTTCAGAGGTAATCATGCTAGGCGCAGAAGATAAAGCGCGAATCAAGTGGGCCTGCCGTCGCGGCATGCTGGAACTTGACGTCATTATTATGCCGTTTTTTGAAGAGTGTTTTGACACCCTGACCGAGTCGGAAAAGCAGGATTTTGTGGCACTGCTTGAGTGTGATGACCCGGATCTTTTCACATGGATGATGGGACATAGCCGCAGCGAGAAACCTGAGTTGGCGGCGATGACGGATAAAATTGTCGCACACAACCGCAGCAAACTACGTTAATACCCGCTTTTCTCCTTCCACATTTCTGTTACGAAGTGTGGTATTTGGCTACATGTCGGTGGCAATCATTTTGCTCTCCACTGGCATGTTGCCTTTAGACATCAAAGCCTTTCTTATTGCCCTGCTCGCCAAAGAGTGGCGTCATACTCTCTCGTACCTTTCTTACCGTACCAGTGATTTTTCACTTCATATCGACGGTCAATGTCATTGGCAGGGGACGGATTATCACATCCGTAATGTGCTGTTTCATTCACCAATAGGGTTTGTGTTAGATGTCGAGCATGCTGGAAGACGCACGCGCTTGCCGCTTATCTACGATGCCTTCTCAAAGAGCGATTTTCGGCATATCAGTAGAATATGTTTAGAGCTGAAAGAGTGACCTTGCTCACGCGCTATAAATTTACTGTATACCATTCCTAAAAAATATAAATCTGCGACCGATAACAGGACAATCCCCTCAATGTATTATGGGAAGTCGCCATGAATATCCGCACCAAACTCTATCTATTAACTGCCTTTTCGGCAGTTTCATTGATCCTATTTTCCCTGATCGGCTGGCAAGCGTCTGAGCGCATGATTGATCTCAAGACAAAGCTAACTCTGGTCAGCGACCTTGAAGTAAGGCTTCTTAACTTACGCCGAAACGAAAAAGACTTTCTGGCGCGTCTTGATGCCAAATACGTTGATAAGTTCGAAGAGAACAGAACCAACTTTAAATCAGAGCTCGACCTTTTACGCCAACACGCTGAAGCTCTCGATTTGACGCTGCCACAGTTGGGAGCTGTTGCTCAGGCAATGGATGCTTACAAAGCCGGTTTCCTGACGCTTGCTGATGGTTATCGTGAATTGGGGCTCAACCGCGAGTCAGGCATTCGTGGCCAGATCACCGACGTGAATGAAGGGTTGCTCAATCAGTCAGTTGACCAAAACGCAGCGTACTTGGTGTCGCTTGCTCGTTTGTTCGTTGCTGATACTACAGAGAACCGTTACACCGAATACCTTGATACTTGGAACCGTATTGCCGACCGTAGCTCTGCGGAACTGACCAAGCAAAAAGCTTTGGTGGAGCAGTACTATGTGCTGATCAAAAAAGTCGGTTTGGATCATAAGTCAGGCCTTTTGGGGAACATTCGCAAGCAATCACACCAAGTGGAAGCGGACTTTGACGCGATGCGTGTACAGCTAACTCAAGAGCTTGAGAAGGCGTCGGGTACGGTTGTTGTTGTCGTGGCCGTGTTGCTGACCATTGTCTCTGCGCTGTTAATTGTCCTGAGTATTTGGCTGAACCGCTTTATCCAGCGTCGTATCAATACACTGACCAAAACCATGGAGCAGGTGGCAGAAGATCGCGATCTGACCCTTCGTGCCGATGCTTCCGGCAACGATGAAATTTCAACGGTAGCCGTCGATTTCAATACTGTCCTTGAGCATTGCCAAGTGCTGATTGCAGGCGTGAAGTCCTCAAGTTCTGCGCTAAACAACACAGCACTGGAAGTGAGCGAGCGTTGTCATCAAGCCGAGGTGGCGTTGGATAAGCAACATGCAGAAGCAGACATGGCGGCAACGGCAGTGAACGAGATGGAAGCCACCATCCGTGAGATTGCATCGAACACCGAGCGTGCAGCGGAAAATGCGTCACACAGTTTGGATCGCGCAAGTAAAGGTCATGCAACCGTACAAAGCACGCGTGCGGCTATCGCAACACTGTCTGAAGGTTTGGGTGACGCGAACCGAGACATTCAATCTCTGGTGTCCCTGTCAGAGCAAATCGGTACCGTGGTTCACGTGATCAAAGACATCTCTGAACAAACCAACCTTCTGGCATTGAACGCCGCGATCGAAGCTGCACGTGCTGGCGAACAAGGCCGAGGTTTTGCCGTGGTGGCAGATGAAGTCCGTTCGTTGGCGACACGCACCCACAAGTCGACCGATGAAATTGCTACCATGATTGCGTCACTGCAACAGCAGACTAACTTAGTCGTGGATCGCATCAATGCGTGTCAGCAAGACAGCGAAGAGTCGGTAACCCATGTTGAAGACGCGGCGAACGAGCTTGATAACATCATGCACGACATGCAGCAAATCATGGACATGAGCACCCAAATCGCCGCGGCGATTGAAGAGCAAAGCATGGTGGCGAAAGAGGTGAACTTGAATGTTCACTCGATTCAGGAAATTACCGCCGAGAACACGTCATCCACCAGTGAAAATGCAAAAGCAGCGGCACGCGTGGCAGAGCAAAGCAAAGAGTTGGAATTTGCGATTTCTACCTTTAAAGCGTAACAACGCACTGAATGACTGAAAAAAAGCCCTCATTAACGAGGGCTTTTTCTTGTCTGCGTGATGGCAATCAGCAAGGGAAATCCGGCACCAAGATCGTTGGGCCGCTTTCTTCCATTTTATCTGGGTAGTCGATGGTGTAGTGCAGGCCACGGCTTTCTTTTCTGGCCATGGCACAGCGAACCATCAATTCCGCGACTTGCAGTAGATTACGCATTTCCAACAGGTTGTTAGATACGCGGAAGTTGCTGTAGTACTCGTGGGTTTCTTGCTTCAACAGCTCGATACGGCGAAGGGCGCGCTCCAAGCGTTTGGTCGAACGCACAATGCCCACGTAGTCCCACATAAACAGACGCAATTCGTGCCAGTTATGTTGAAGGACAACTTCTTCATCCGAGCAGCTCACCTGGCTTTCATCCCAATGCGGCAATGATGGTGGAACTTCGGCTTTCGCGGCGTTATCGCCAATGTGCTGCGCAGCTGCCCAAGCATAGACCACACACTCCAACAAAGAGTTGGAGGCCATACGGTTGGCACCATGCAGGCCGGTGTAGCTGACTTCACCGATGGCATAGAGACCTTCCAAGTCGGTTTGACCGTTTTTGTCCACGACCACACCACCACAGGTGTAGTGCGCGGCAGGAACGATTGGGATAGCCTGCTTGGTGATGTCAAAACCATAGGTCATGAGCTTTTCATGAATGGTCGGGAAGTGCTTAATGACGAACTCTGGGTCTTTGTGGCTGATGTCGAGATACATGCAGTCTGCGCCCAAGCGCTTCATCTCATAGTCGATGGCGCGAGCGACGACATCACGCGGTGCCAGTTCTGCGCGCTCATCAAAGTCAGACATAAAGCGGGTGCCGTCAGGGCGACGCAGGTAAGCCCCTTCGCCACGCAATGCTTCGGTCAACAGGAAGTTACGGGCTTCAGGGTGGAACAGGCACGTCGGGTGAAACTGGTTGAATTCAAGATTGGCGACTCGACAGCCTGCACGCCATGCCATGGCGATACCATCACCCGATGACACATCAGGGTTTGAAGTGTACTGATACACCTTGGATGCACCGCCCGTTGCCAGCACGACAAATTTCGCGCGGATGGTTTCTACGGCTTCGCGGTCACGGTTCCACACATATGCACCCAGCACTCGGTTGGCACCTGTGATGCCGATTTTCTTACGGGTGATGATGTCCAGCGCATTGTGGCGTTCCAGCACACGAATGTTTGGATGCTGCATGACGTTGTCTTGCAGTGACGTTTGCACCGCCATGCCTGTGGCATCGGCTGCATGCAGAATACGACGATGGCTATGTCCACCTTCACGGGTCAGGTGGAACTTTGGTTCGTCCTCGTTGCTGTCTTCATCAAGGTCGAACGGCACGCCGCCATCGATCAGCCACTGAACGCATTCCTTGGCGTTCTCAGCTATGAAAGACACCACATCTTCGTCACACAGGCCATCACCAGCAATCTGGGTATCTTCAACGTGGGACTCAATCGAGTCATTTTCGTCGAAAACAGCCGCAATGCCGCCTTGCGCATAATAGGTTGCCCCTTCATTGCGCGGGCCTTTGCTCAAGACCATGACTTTCTGCGTGGAAGCCAGATGCAGCGCGAGCGACAAGCCAGATGCACCACTACCGATGACCAAAACATCACAGATGTGTTCTTTGTGAGTACTCATTGATTCGCATTCCTTTCTCTCAAAGCGGGCATGCATCGATGTGCACACCTCTTTGAAACAACGAGATATAGTTATCACGCCAGTGTACACCAATCGTTTGAGAGGGAGAATGGTGCAAAGATGCGCAGGGATGAAAAGGACGGAGGATGAAGTGTTATCCAACAATCTGATAGACTTTGCGAGAGAGATCAGAACATCAGACGATTCTCAGCAAATTTGGGAACTTTCATTTATTTTGTCACTCATACCATCGTGCTCAATCTTAACGGCTAGCGACTCAACGATGAGTTGGCAGACAGTGGCGAAGAGCGAAAAGAAATACCAAATGCTGACATTGCGTTGACGAAATACCTTCAGACTCGGTCAAGCAATAGACACATTTTGGTATCAATAATAAGGAGTAAACGCTCGAATGAGCGAGCAGTTAACTGATCAAGCCTGATAGAGCGCGTACAAAGTGGCGACAAACAAGCATTCAATCTGTTGGTCATCAAATATCAGAATAAGGTTTGTAGCCTGATTTCTCGGTATGTGAGCAACAGTGGTGACGTACCTGATGTGGCGCAAGAAGCTTCATCAAGGCGTACCGCGCTCTACCCGGCTTTCGAGGCGAGAGTGCCTTCTATACTTGGTTGTATCGCATTGCAGTGAATACAGCGAAAAACTATTTAGTGGCTCAGGGGCGACGACCGCCTTCTAGTGATATTGATGCCGACGAGGCGGAAAACTATGAGAATGGCAGTGCGCTGAAAGAAATTTCGAACCCTGAGAACCTTATGTTGTCAGAACAGTTGAAAGAGGTAGTGTTCAGTACCATCGAAGCACTGCCTGATGATTTGAAAACGGCGATTACGCTGCGAGAAATTGATGGCTTGAGCTATGAAGAGATCGCAGAAGTAATGGACTGCCCGGTGGGAACAGTGCGCTCGCGCATTTTCCGAGCCAGGGAAGCGGTAGATAAGCGTGTTCGTCCATTGATTAATCAGTAACAGAGTTAGCTGTTAATAACGGTGAAATAAATGGCTGGAAAAGAGAATCTTTCTGCGTTTTTCGACGGTGACATGACAGATTCGGCGTCTTTCGACGAGGTCCAACTGGATCTGGAAACGCAGCAAACATGGAAAAGTTATGCTGCAACCCGAGATGTAATGCGCGGTGATGCGCCTAAAGAACTAAGCTGGGATATCGCTTCAAGCGTTGCTTTAGCACTGGAAGATGAGCCTGCTCATGGTGCGGCACCGCAACAAGATGTTGTTCCAATGAGAGAGGCGCAACCAACGCCTGCGGCAGCGAGAAAATCGATGCCGATGTGGCTACAACAATTAACGCAAGTGGGTATGGCTGCGGCTGTTTCCCTCGCGGTGATTGTTGGCGTTCAACAGTACAATGGCGGCTTAGAGTCGGATCCAACGTTGGCGGAGACTCAACCTCCTGTTCTTCAAACTATTCCGCTGTCTGGATCTGCGCAGCCTGTTAGCTTGAATCGCGAGACCCTTCAAGCGAGCCCATCAGAGGCGCAATTGATGGAGCAACGTCGTCGTGTGAATGCCATGTTCCAAGACTACGAGTTGCAGCTTCGCCTCAATGCTGATGAAATAGCAGATGAAAGCAATCCGCTAAACACTGAAGTGAGCGTACAAGATTGATGAAACCCTTTCTGATCGGTGCAATTGCGCTGGTCAGCCTGGTTGCCAATGCCTCGACGGAAGATAGCCCCGCCGAGGCATTGCTGCATAATATGCACCAGGCTACCGAGCAGTTAGATTATGAACTGTCCTACATACTGGTTCGCAAAAACAGCATAGAACCCCTTCGTTTTCGACACGCGGTTGTCGATGGAAAATCCTTTGGTCAAATTGCCTATCTCAGTGGTCCGCCGCGCGAAGTGATTCGTCGTGGGGATGAGATCAGTTACTTTGAACCCGGCATTGATCCATTCACGATTCAAAGCAATCAAATGGTCGCACCGCTGCCCGCGGTAATGCAGACCAATATTGACCACCTCGCAACCATGTACGATTTCGTGCCACTAGGGCGTGCCCGTGAAGCCGGTGTGGCGTGTGATGTGGTAAGAGTCTCCCCGAAAGACGGCGAGCGCTATTCCTACGTGCTGTGGATTGACCAAGATACCAAGCTGCTGGTGCGAGCAGATTTGCTGGGGCGTGATGGCGACCCGATTGAGCAATACCGTGCTTTGTCGGTGGTTGTCTCTCCGCAAGTGGGTGACATGATGCGTCAATTGGCGACAGTAGAGTTGCCACCTGTCGTGCATCTGCCGAATAAGCCGAACACTGGGCTAAACTGGCAAGTGACCGATTTACCAGCGGGCTTCGAGCCGATTTATCGCAACCGACACCGTCTTCTGATCACCGAGCGTCCGGTAGAAAGCCAGATGTTCAGTGATGGTCTGTTCAGTTTTTCGGTCTACTTGTCAGAAGCTGACAAGTTCTCTGTGCCAGAGCAGGTAGTACGTAAAGGGCGTAGAACGCTACATAGCCATCTTGTTGGCAATGCCGAGGTGACTGTGGTGGGCGACATTCCGCCAGCAACCGCGAAGAAAGTGGCGGAGTCTGTCCGCTTTGTGTCACAACCTAAAGCTCCGGCGGTTGCCGAGCCAACAACGCCTGCTGAGTCGGGTGTAGAAACACAATGATCAAAGCACTTGCAGAAGTGACGGGCAATGGCGAAGGTTTCGTTTTTGTCCGTTGCCAACAAAAGACCAGTTGCGGCAGCTGCGCATCCAAAAGCAGTTGTGGCACTGGCATCGTAAACAATGCGCTGCCGGGCAAAGTGCTCGATATTCGCGTGCCCTCTGACAAACCGCTCGCGGTAGGCTCTATCATTGAGATCGGTTTGGAAGAACAAACGGTATTGAAGTCTGCGGCTGTGGTGTACGTGCTGCCGCTGGTTTTCGCCATGATCGGGGCTTTTTTCGGCCAGTTTCTCGCAAATTTACTGGCAGCCGGAGAAGGGGTGATTATCCTTTCTTCATTGGCCTTCGGTGGCGTGGGGTTGCTTGTAGCCCGCTCGGTTTCTCGCAAGATGGAACGCGATGCAGGTATGACGCCGACACTATTGCGAGTTTTAGGCACTTCGTTGACTGACATAGCGGTGATAAATGCCGCAACTGAGGATAGCGACTAGCCATTAATTTCGGTAGAATCCCGCCACTTGATCTATAGATCTTCAAATTTTCACTAACGAGTTAGTCACACCATTTATGAAGCACATTCGTAACTTTTCGATTATTGCCCACATTGACCACGGTAAATCGACCCTATCAGACCGCTTGATTCAGGTTTGTGGTGGTCTTACAGACCGTGAAATGGCAGCACAGGTTCTGGACTCAATGGATCTGGAGCGCGAACGTGGTATCACCATCAAAGCACAGAGTGTGACGCTGAATTATGCAGCGCAAGATGGGGAAACCTATCAGCTGAACTTCATCGACACCCCAGGACACGTTGACTTCTCTTACGAAGTATCGCGTTCTCTGGCGGCGTGTGAGGGTGCTTTGCTGGTGGTGGACGCGGGTCAGGGCGTAGAAGCTCAGACACTGGCGAACTGCTACACCGCGATTGAAATGGACCTGGAAGTGGTGCCAATTCTGAACAAAATCGACCTGCCAGCAGCCGATCCTGACCGCGTAGCGGAAGAGATTGAGGACATCGTTGGTATCGATGCAACAGAAGCAACCCGCTGTTCAGCGAAAACTGGTCTGGGCGTAGATCTGGTTCTGGAAGATATTGTTAAAAACATTCCGGCACCAGAAGGTGACCCAGATGCGCCGCTACAAGCACTGATCATCGACTCATGGTTCGATAACTATCTGGGCGTTGTGTCTCTGGTTCGCATCAAAAACGGCGAGCTGAAAAAAGGCGAAAAGATCAAAGTGATGAGCACTGGCCAAGTTTGGGGTGTTGATCGCTTAGGTATCTTCACACCAAAACAAACTGACACCCAAGTGCTGCGCACCGGTGAGGTGGGCTGGGTTGTTTGTGGTATTAAAGACATCTTGGGCGCACCAGTAGGTGATACCCTGACACTGGCGAAACACGGCGCGGAAACTGCATTGCCAGGCTTTAAGAAAGTGAAGCCGCAGGTTTACGCGGGTCTGTTCCCTGTATCATCTGACGACTACGAAAACTTCCGCGATGCGCTGGGCAAACTGAGCTTGAACGATGCGTCTCTGTTCTATGAACCAGAGAACTCAGCAGCACTGGGCTTTGGCTTCCGTTGTGGTTTCCTTGGCATGCTGCACATGGAAATCATCCAAGAGCGTTTGGAGCGTGAATACGATCTAGACCTGATCACCACGGCACCAACCGTAGTGTACGAAGTGAAGAAAACCAATGGTGACACCTTGTATGTTGATAGCCCGGCGAAACTGCCAGCGGTTAACGACATCGACATCATGGGTGAGCCAATTGCGCGCTGTAACATTCTGGTGCCTGCGGAATACCTGGGTAACGTTATTACTCTGTGTGTTGAGAAGCGTGGCGTGCAGGTGGACATGGTTTACCACGGTAACCAAGTTGCACTGACGTACGACATTCCAATGGCAGAAGTGTACTGGACTTCTTCGACCGTCTGAAGTCGACCTCTCGTGGTTACGCGTCGCTGGATTACAATTTCCAACGTTACGAAGCGTCAAACATGGTACGTGTAGACGTACTGCTGAATGGCGACAACGTGGATGCACTTGCAATCATCACGCACAAAGACCAAGCACAATCACGCGGCCGTGATCTGGTTGAGAAGATGAAAGAATTCATCCCTCGTCAACAGTTCGATATCGCGATTCAGGCGGCTATCGGTAACCACATAATTGCCCGTTCTACGGTTAAACAGCTGCGTAAAAACGTAACCGCGAAGTGTTACGGCGGTGACGTAAGCCGTAAGAAGAAACTGCTGCAGAAGCAGAAAGAAGGTAAGAAACGTATGAAGCAGATCGGTAACGTAGAACTGCCTCAAGAAGCGTTCTTGGCGATTCTGCACGTAGGCAAAGACAAGTAACCTGAGTTTCGCATAACGCTGAATCGAGGTTTCAAAAAAGCAATAAATACCTAACTTCTCTTATGAGAAGTCAGGTTTAGAAATAAAAACGGATTTGGAAGGTTAGGGGAACACAATGGCTAATACTTTTTCGCTGATTTTGGTGCTGGTCACCCTGTTTACGGGGATCATTTGGGCACTGGATAAATTTGTATGGGCACCGCGTCGTCAGCAAAAAGCGGCAGACGTGCTCCAAATAGAAAGCGGAGAAGTGAGTGAAGAGCAAGTGGCGCAAGTCGCTCCTCAGCAAGTTGGATTGAAACATCTGCTTCTGTGTTCCCTGTTATCGGCCTGGTATTGGTTCTGCGCTCGTTTATCTATGAGCCGTTCCAAATCCCGTCTGGTTCCATGATGCCGACCTTGCTGGTAGGCGACTTCATCTTGGTAGAGAAGTTTGCTTACGGCTTGAAAGACCCTGTGTTCCGCCATCAGTTGATTGAAACCGGTGAGCCGGAGCGTGGTGACGTGGTGGTGTTTAAGTACCCGCCACAACCTAGCGTTGACTTTATCAAGCGTGTTATCGGTTTGCCGGGCGACACCGTGCGTTATACCGAAGACAAGCGTATCTGTATTGAGAAGAAAGGCGAATCTACCTGCGAATTCGTGCCGGTAGATAACGTTCATCAGAGCAGGTTTACACAACGTGGTGTTAACCTGATCCAAGCTGAAGAAATGCTCGGGAAAGAGCCGCACGAAATTTTGGTGAATCCATACATTCCAAATCAAACCGGTCAGTACTATCCAACGCCGGGTTTGGGTGAGTGGGTGGTTCCTGAAGGTGAATACTTCGTGATGGGTGACAACCGTGACAACAGTAAGGACAGTCGCTTCTGGGGATTCGTGCCTGAAGAAAATCTGGTGGGTAAAGCAGTCGGTATCTGGATCAGTTTCGAATTTGACGAACAAGGCGACAGCTTCTTGCCGTCTTGGGTACCTGTCGGCGTGCGGTTCAACCGCATCGGCGGCATTGATTAACTTGGAACGACATGACAACACCAACAAATAAATTGCAGCGTCGTATCGGCTATGAATTTAGCGATGCGGCGCTTCTTAGTCTCGCCCTGACACACCGTAGCGCCAGTGGAAACCACAATGAGCGCTTGGAGTTTCTGGGTGATTCTATTTTGAGTTTCGTTATTGCTGACGATCTCTACCATCGTTTCCCGAACGTTGATGAAGGTGACATGAGCCGTATGCGTGCAACGCTGGTTCGTGGTAACACGCTGGCCGAACTGGGCCGCGAGTTTGATCTTGGTGACGTATTGCAATTGGGCCCGGGTGAGCTGAAAAGTGGTGGTTTCCGCCGTGATTCAATTCTGGCCGATGCGGTAGAAGCCATTATCGGTGCTATCTATCTCGACAGCGATCTGGAAACGGTACGTGGAATTGTACTGGGTTGGTATAAAGAGCGTCTGGAAACCATTCAACCAGGTGCGAACCAAAAAGACCCAAAAACACGCCTTCAGGAATTCCTGCAAGGGCGTCGCAAACCACTGCCTGCCTATAATGTGATTAAAGTGCAGGGTGAAGCACACAACCAACAGTTCACGGTTGAGTGCGAAATCGCAGGTCTGGATCGACCTGTAGTAGGTAAAGGCAGCAGTCGACGCAAGGCTGAGCAAGCGGCTGCAGAACTGGCATTAGAAAAGCTGGATTCATGACAGATACGCACGAAATTCGCCACTGTGGCTTTATCGCCATTGTTGGTCGCCCGAATGTAGGCAAATCGACACTTCTGAACCGCTTGGTGGGTCAAAAGCTGTCTATCACATCACGTAAGCCGCAAACCACGCGTCACCGCATCATGGGTGTTGATACCCGTGACGGTTTCCAGGCGGTATACGTAGATACGCCGGGACTTCACATCGAAGAGAAGCGTACCATCAACCGACTGATGAACCGTGCAGCGTCAAGCTCACTGACCGACGTTGAGTTGGTATTGTTCCTTGTCGATGGCACGGTGTGGACTGCAGATGACGAAATGGTATTAAACAAGCTCAAGAAATCAGGGCTGCCAGTCGTTTTGCTGATCAACAAAGTGGATAACGTCAAAGAGAAAGCGGAGCTTTTCCCTCACCTTCAAGCGTTGAGCGAAAAGATGGACTTCGTAGATGTTGTGCCTGTTTCTGCAAAGAGCGGTAAGAACATCGATGTGGTTGAAAAGCTGGTTCGCGAACACTTGCCTGAAGGCCAGTGGTACTTCCCAGAAGAGTATGTGACCGACCGTTCTCAACGCTTTATGGCGTCTGAAATCATCCGTGAAAAGCTGATGCGTTTCACCGGTGACGAGCTGCCATACTCAGTGACCGTAGAAATCGAACGCTTTGACTACAACCCAGAAACCGACGGTTTTGAAATCAACGGTCTTATCTTAGTTGAGCGTAGCGGCCAGAAGAAAATGGTGATTGGCAAAGGTGGCGATAAAATCAAAACCATCGGCCGTGAAGCCCGTCTGGACATGCAAGAGCTGTTCGACCGCAAGGTTTACCTTGAGCTTTGGGTAAAAGTGAAATCGGGTTGGGCTGATGACGAGCGCGCGCTGCGCAGTCTTGGCTACATCGACGATCTATAAGCCATCACTTTATAGAAAACACCAGGAGCAATATGGAAGGCTTGCAGCGCTGCTTTGTCCTGCACTCACGACCTTACAGTGAGACCAGCCTTATTCTGGATGTTTTTAGCGAAAACCACGGGCGCGTCAGCATCATGGCGAAAGGTGCCCGTGGTAAGCGTTCTCCTTTGAAAGGGGCATTGCAGCCTTTACGCCTCTATTGATGAAATGGTCCGGTCGCGGCGAGATGCGCACATTGCGTCAAGCTGAAGCATGGGACTTGCCATTCCGCTCTCCGGTAACGCACTTTTTTCTGGTTTCTACCTCAACGAAATCTTAAGTCGCGTGGTCGAGCAGGAAACTGGCTACCATCAACTCTTTTATGACTATGTCACCGCGCTAACGGAACTCGCCCAGCACAGCAACCCTGAGCCGGCGTTGCGTCGCTTCGAGCTCGCGCTGCTGGACTCGCTCGGCTACGGGGTCGACTTTCTGCACTGTGCCGGTAGCGGTGAACCTGTCGATGAAGCCATGACGTATATTTTTCGTGAACAACAAGGCTTTGTCGCGTCATTGATGAAAAGTCACAACCTCGCGTTTACTGGCAGTGACTTGCTGGCTTTGGCCTCCCGCCAGTTTACAACCAGCGACCAGTTAAAAGCGGCGAAACGCTTTACACGGCTGGCACTCAAGCCTTATCTTGGGTCGAAACCTCTCAAAAGCAGAGAGTTATTTTTGTTAAGAACAAGGAAATCAACGCAATGAATACCATTTACCTGGGCGTGAATATTGACCATGTGGCGACTGTTCGTAATGCGCGTGGCACCAAGTACCCTGATCCAGTCCATGCGGCGGAAATTGCGGAGCGTGCTGGTGCTGATGGTATTACTGTCCATTTGCGTGAAGACCGCCGTCATATCAAAGACCGTGACGTTTACATCCTGCGTGACACACTGCAAACACGCATGAACCTAGAAATGGCCGTGACGGAAGAAATGGTAAACATCGCTCTGGATGTAAAACCTGCTTACGTTTGTCTGGTACCAGAGAAGCGTGAAGAACTGACCACTGAAGGCGGTCTGGACGTTGCGGGTCAGCTTGAGAAAATCAAAGCTGCAACGGAAACGCTGAACGCTGCGGGTATCAAGGTTTCTCTGTTCATTGACGCGGATCGCGATCAAATCGATGCAGCGAAAGCGTGTGGCGCACCATTTATCGAACTGCACACCGGTGCTTACGCTGAAGCGGAAACCGATGAAGATATGCAAGCTGAGCTGAAGAAAATCGCAGCGGCGGCAAGCTACGCGCACGATTTGGGTATCAAAGTAAACGCGGGCCACGGCCTGACGTACCACAACGTTACCCCAATCGCGAAAATCCCAGAGATTTATGAGCTGAACATCGGTCACGCGATCATTGGTCGTGCTGTATTCGACGGTTTGCCAAAAGCGGTTGCTGACATGAAAGCCATCATGCAGGAAGCACGTCGTTAATGGCCGTTGTCGGTTTAGGAACTGACATTGCTGAGATCGGGCGATTTGATACTATCATCGCCCGAAAAACGGGGGATGCGTTTGCTGAGCGTGTCCTTACGTCATCAGAGCTTGAAAAGTACCAGCAAACCAAACAGAAAGCGCGCTATCTGGCCAAACGCTTTGCGGTCAAAGAGGCGGCCTCTAAAGCGTTAGGGACGGGGATTGCTTGTGGTGTGACCTTTCATGATTTCGAAGTTACCAATGATGAAAGAGGCAAACCATTGTTAACCTTGTCGGGTGTCGCCAAGCAAATGGCAGACAGCTTAGGCGTAAACAATGTTTTGCTGACCATCGCTGATGAAAAACGCTATGCCGTCGCCACCGTATTGCTAGAGCGTGCGGTGTAATCAAGAATAAAAAGAAAACGCCCGCGATTTGCGGGCGATTTTGTTTAGCCAGTAAAGCGTTTGAAGATGATGGAGGTGTTCACGCCGCCAAAGGCGAAGTTATTGCTCATGATGTATTCGCAATCAATCTTGCGCTCTTCACCACGAATATAGTCGAGCTCACCACACGCTGGGTCGACGTTGTCGAGGTTCAGTGTCGGACTGAACCAACCGTGGTTCATCATTTCAATCGCAAGCCACGCTTCAATCGCTCCACACGCCCCTAAGGTGTGGCCGAAGTAACTCTTAAGCGAGCTGATCGGCATACGTGAACCGAACACATTCGCGGTCGCTTGGGTTTCAGCAATATCCCCTTTGCTGGTGGCGGTGCCGTGTGCTGACACATAGCCAATTTGCTCCGCACTCAGGCCTGCGTTTCTCAACGCATTCTCCATACAGATTTGCATGGTTTCCATTTTCGGGTCGGTGATATGGGCTGCGTCGCAGTTGCTAGCAAAGCCAACAATTTCGGCGTAAATCGTTGCACCGCGCGCTTTAGCGTGTTCATAGTCTTCGAGCACCAAAGAGCCTGCGCCTTCACCGATAACGATGCCATCACGATTCACGTCAAACGGACGCGGCGTTGCTTCTGGCGTCTCGTTTTTCTGGCTGGTGGCATACAAGGTGTCAAAGACTGCTGGCTGGGTAGGACAAAGTTCGTCGGCACCACCTGCTACCATTGCGGTTTGATAGCCGTGTTTGATGGCTTCATAAGAATACCCAATCGCCTGACTGCCTGATGTACAGGCACTGCTGGTTGGGATCACGCGACCGCGCAGGCCAAAGAACAAACCGACATTGACCGCGGTAGTGGCGGGCATCATCTGTACGTAGGTATTGGCGGTGATCGCTTCCGTGGTTTTCTGCTCCATCATGATAGAAAACGCACGTGAAGGACCATTACTGCCGGTGGAGGATCCAAACGCCACACCGGTTTGACCGTTGTTCAGTACGTCCATACCCATGAGGCCAGATTGGATGAGTGCCAGCTCCGTCGCCACGGTGGAGTATTTCGCCACTAAGCCCATGCTGCGCACTTGCTTGCGGCCGTAGTGTTTAGGAAGGATAAACTCTTCAAGGGGCGCAGTGAGTCGCGTATTCAAGCCATTGTATTGCTCTAATGACGCCGTGTATTTCACGGCATTCTTGTGCTCGCGCAGGCGAGAGGAGACGGCATCCCAGTGGTTACCAAAGGCGGTGACACCCGCCATGCCAGTAACGACAACGCGTCTGTTCATCGGAAACCTCCATTTATCGATATTACTTGTCGGGTGATATAACTCGCGGCATCAGACATCAGGAAGCTCACCAGATTGGCGACCTCCTCTGGGGTGCCCATGCGGTTGAGGGCGATGTCTGGCAGGGCTTTGGCGAGGATTCGTTCGTCGATCATGCCGGTATCAATCAGGCCCGGTGCCACGCAGTTGACGGTGATGTTGCGTTTACCAAGCTCCATCGCCAGTGCCTTGGTGGCACCGATGATCCCAGCTTTGGCGGCGCTGTAATTGGTTTGTCCTGAGTTGCCGATCAGGCCAGATACGGAAGACATAGTGATAATCCGTCCGCCGCTTCTGAGTCTGATCATCGGCATCACACAGGGGTGAATTACGTTGTAGAAGCTGTCGAGGTTGGTATGAACCACGCCATCCCATTCTTCTTCAGTCATGGCGGGAAAGGCGGTGTCGGCGGTCACACCCGCGTTGTTGACGATGCCGTAATACGCGCCGAATGCGTCAATATCACTTTCAATGACATCGCGGCATTCTTCGCGGTTTCGAATATCAAAACGGATGATCCTGCCGCTGCCGCCTAATGCGTCTATTTCATTTAGGGTTTCTCGTGCACCCGCTTCGTCATTGCCGTAGTGAACGACAATTTCAAAACCGGCTTTCGCCAATGTCACGGCAATCGCGCGGCCTATGCCTTTACTGGCACCCGTGACCATAACAGAGCGCGTCATGCGATTTCTCCTTGGGTCATGTTTTCTAATTCTTCGGTGGAGGGTTCGTACGTACTGAGTTGGCACGTGGCGACCTGAAGTCCTTCAAGCTCGATGTGACAAGCAAACACCGACATGCCGCCGTCATTCATGACTTCTTCAACCTTAATGTCGAGCGTGCTGCCCAACGGGAAATAAGGACGGTCAGAGGTGTATTTACGCGTACCAACTAAAAAGCCAATCGCAGGTGTTTTACCAATCAGATAGTCTTGATAGCCCGCCCACGTCGCAATGGTTTGGGCCATCAGCTCAATACCAATCCACGCGGGAATACCATTCAGGGAGACATCAAAGAAAGGGTGTTGTTTGGTCAGTTTTGCCCGGCAGTGTGCTGAGGTTTTATCGGCGTTTACCAGTTCATCAACCAACAACATCGGCGGACGATGAGGAACCAGCTCCGTGATGGGAGGGAAGGTTTCTAAGACGTCAGTCATGAAAAATCTCTCCCAACTCTTTGGATACCGCCGCGTAGGCCAGCAACTTTTCTTTGAGTACAGGCGGTGCTGCAAATTGCATTTCCTGCCCTTCAATGGTGACAGGCACTTGCACTGTATGCGCTTTGCAAAGGCGTTCGTTGGACGCTGCATCGACGATCAGGTAGTTGACCTTCAGCCTGTTCTCCCATTCCGCCAATGTGGCAATCACCTTAATGGGCTTGTTGTACTCAATGGCGCGAATGTAGCGAACCTTGGCGTCGATTACCGGCCACAGATAGCCAGAGGCTTCCATGGCGCGGTAACCGTAATCTATCTTTTCCATCAGCAACCGGCGCGCTTCTTCGAAATAGCGAAAATAGTTGCCGTGATACACGACCCCCATGGGGTCGGCATCTTGAAAGGCAGTTACGAGTTTCGCTTCAGCTCGCAAGCAAATGGCACTCATTCATACAGCTCCCAGTGACGCTCTTGAATGAAGGACACAAAGCGGCGCAGGTCTTGCTCTAAAGGACGGTCTTCATTGACGAAATCAAACTGACCGCCAACGCTCGACACCATCTCGCGCACCGGCTGGCTGAGATCGCTCATCGACAGGTCACCTGAACGACAACGTAATTGAAGGGCTTGGAATGACGCAAGAAGGCTTGCCGACGCGACTTGTTCCGTCAATTCCAGCACACGCAAACAGTCGCGTGCGGCGATGGTGCCCATGCTGACTTTGTCTTGGTTATGACATTCTGTTGAGCGCGAGAACACGCTGGCTGGCATGGTGTGTTTCAACGCTTCCGCAGTCCATGCAGAGATACCGATTTGTACTGCTTTAAAACCGTGGTTGATTGGCTTGCGGCCACCTTCGGCACCGGTGAGGTTAAATGGTAGGCCATTGTTAAACTTGTAGTCCATCAACTGCGCCATTTGACGGTCAAGCAGGTCGGCAAGGTTTGCTACTGCCGTTTTCAGACTGTCCATTGCCATGGCAATATGGCCGCCGTAGAAATGGCCACCGTGCAGTACGCGCTCGTTATCACCATCAATGATCGGGTTGTCGTTGGCACTGTTTAGCTCGTTTTCAATCATCTGACGTAGCATGGCAGGCTATCTTCTAGCACACCTATCACATGAGGCGCACAGCGCAGTGAGTAGCGGTCTTGCAGACGGTCACTGTTTCTCGGTGGACGGTTTACTTTCAAATCGTCACGAAGACGTGCGGCAACTTGCTGCTGACCTGGATGAGGCTTCACCGCAAACAGGGCTTCATCAAAGTGAAAGTCATTGCCTTGCATGGCCAGTGACACCATGGCTGTGATGCGAGTGGTTACTTGGGACAGATACTCTGCACGTTTGTAAGCCAAACAAGCCAGTGCTGTCATCACTGATGTGCCGTTCATCAGTGCCAAGCCTTCTTTCGGCTTGAGCTTGATAGGGGCGATACCAAGTTCGCGATAAACCTCATGGGTTGGACGAACTTCACCTTTGTAAAGCACTTCACGCTCACCAATCAGAGCAGCGGCAAGGTAAGACAATGGGGTTAAGTCACCGCTCGCACCTACTGAACCTTCTTGTGGAATGCGCGGAGCGATACCCTTGTTGATCAAGGTGACAATCTGATTGAGCAGTTCCATGCTAACGCCCGACATACCTTGAGTCAGTGAGTTCAAGCGCGTCGCCAAGACGGCTCTTGCTTGCGTCGGGTTTAAATCCTCACCAAGCCACAGCCGTGAAAACGCGTCAGATGAAGGGGAAGCTCTTCAACCAATGACGGCGGAATGGCAACGGTACACGAGTCGCCATATCCCGTGGTCACGCCGTAAATGGCACCATCTTCTTTGAGGAGACGCTCTAAAAACGCCACGCTTCGATTGATCTTGTCAGTAAAGGCATCAGAGCCGTTGATCGCAGCTTTGCTGCGTTTGCGATGGCCTCCACTGATTCAATGGTCAATGGGCCTTCACCAAATAACACGGTTTGATCGGTTGATTGTTTCATTGTCTTTCCCTGCTAACTGAATGTGCGACCGAAGTGGGTCACGCCTGCCTTATCTGGCAGCGGTTATTGTTTTAAATGAACTTCACCATTCCTCGCGTATGTGCCCCTTGTGCAGACTCATACTTGAAAGAAAGCTTTTGCGTGTCGGTATGCCAATCCATCGACAGGGTTAACTGCATTCCAGGCCATACCGGTGCCTCGAACTTCAATTTATCGATGGAAGAAAACTGCCCTGAGATAGGAAATATGTCTTTAGCAAAACGGATGGCGTCGTCGATTTGAGATACGCCGGGGTAAATCGGAAAACCCGGAAAGTGGCCTTTAAACTCAGCAAGTGTCTTCTCGACAACAAGGTGTAATGTCGCCCTGTCTTGAGAGATATCCGTCTGAACAACCCTTGGCATATGCAGCGGTGCTGACGTTTCGGTGAACAAACCCTCTATGATCTGACGCTGTCGCTTTCCTTGGCTGTTTTGTGGAATTTCGCCAACCCATTCAAAGCGGCGGGGAATAGCCACATTGTCGAGCCATTGGGTGAGGAACTTGCGAATGTTGAGTCGCAAGGCGTGTTCGTTGTTGCTTTGAAGCTTTGCAAGCCCTTCACTGTTGAGCACCAAGGCAGCCGCAATAAATTGGCGACCGTCGTTGTCTAATGCTGCGCATGCGGCATCGCTGACCCAAGGGTGTTGCAGGAGCCTTGTCTCGACATCGCTCAGCGAGACGCGCTTTTCTTCGATTTTGACAATCCGATCGGCGCGGCCTTTAAGCAAAAAGCGGCCATCTGCATCTAAGTCACAAAGGTCTGCGGTTTCGTACACCGAGTTTGGGTCGATGTATGGCGAGCGAATACACAGGCAGCCGTCTTGGTTGGTTGAAGGCTCAATACCAGCAAAGACTTGCCACGGTGTTGTCTCGGTAGCTTGTTGACGATGGGCGATGCCACCCGTTTCCGTGCTGCCAAACACTTCGTAAGGCAGTACTCCGAGCAATTCAAGACTAAGCTTTGCCGCCGCAAAAGGCAGTGGGCCACCGGAGGAAAACACAGCTTGGCACTGAAATGCGGGATCGACAGGATTGAGGCGTTTAAGCTGAGCGGGACTACTAATCAGGGTTAAAGGTACATCAAGACTACTGGTTGAGTGCTGGATGTAATCGATGTTGTCTCGCGAGAAAGGACGGAAGGCGAACAGAGGCCACAACACGCGAAACAAGAGCCCGTAGATATGCTGGTGAGAGACGGTGCTGACAATGGCACTGCTTCCCAGCGTCTCCCCCCATGTATTCTCCAATGTTTCCAGCTCAACGTAGAGTTGATGCAGCGTTTTAACGATGGCTTTTGGGGTACCGCTAGACCCAGAGGTGTAGAGAATAAGCTGAGTTTTTGCGTCGTCTATCTCTGGCAGAACGTCGCCTTCAAGAAGGCTGTTGACTAGCGGAAGTGTGAGGTTTGGCTTGCCTTCGACATGAATGCCCGCGGTGTCGGTGACGATACCATCGAACATATCAGACAATTCATTTAATGCAGCAGGACGCAGATTACCCGGTACCACGAGGGTTTTCCCTGCATGAGCCAGTGCTAAAAATGCCACGGCCATGTGGTAGCTGTCATCTAAACACAGTGCCCAGCGTTCATGGTTGTCGCGACACAGAACGTGATAGGCGGCGGTAACATCGCGACGAAACTCTGGCCACATCAGCGCGTTTTCAGCATCGGCAACAACGTGATGGTCTGTGCTTACCGCCAATAGTTGGGAGAAAGAGGGTAAACCCATAAAACGTACAAACCTCAATAAATGACAGCACACCGAATGGCGCGAGCTCAAGCCACGGTGACAAACTTCATCTGGTCACGGATATCAAATCGCAAATGCACAAGAGGCTTGGCGATTTGTCGCCAAGTCAGGTTATGCGGTTGAGTGTGGGCTCAGTGACGCGTGATGTATGGCAGCGCAGCATCACCCTCAACAGCGAGAGGATGATGCTGTGCGACAGCGATCAGGCCGCTTCTAGCAGTGCGTTGATGGCATCCACGACATCCTGAACGGTTCTGACGCTTTTGAAGGTTTCCGGCGGGATTTTCTGACCGATTTCTTTTTGCAGGTGTACGACAAGGTCTACAGCGTCAATGCTGTCTAAAACAAGATCTTCGTAAAGGTTGGCATTAGGTGCGACATCCTCAGCAGCAACATCAAACATCTCCACGAGTGCCGCTTTTACTAGTTCGAAATTTTTTGTAGTTACATCAGCCATGATACTTATCTCTAACGTTGTTGTATTTTTCCACTTTCAGTAGTGGTTTGTTTTTCTTTCCAAAGTGTTGAGAGATATATCAGACTGGTTTTCTGAGCACTAAATCAGAAAGGCGGGATTACGTGATGTATCGTGAACTTTTTGTCGTGCTTGCATTTCTAGACAATTTTTTTCGACTTGTCTCGAAGAGTATGCCCTGAAATTTATACACGTAAAATCGCAAGGATGCCTGTCTTTTCAGGTGTGATTAAACAAAATGATTTTGGGTGTATACAAAAACTGGCACTTTTCAGTGCCAGCGTTTTCTCAGTGAGGAGGATAAAAGATCAGGAGAAATAGTGAGGGGCTTGCTCTCGGACGTTTTGCATCTCGTCGAGCAGTTCCAGTAGCTCGGGCTCTACATCAGCGACCGCTGCTCCACTTTTCATTTGCGTCTCCAGCTCATGGCAAATCTGCTTGAGTTTAGGAACGCCGCTGTAGGCGCAACTGCCGTGCAGCTTATGGATAACGGGCCACAGGTCGATGTCTTGATGTTCCAATGCCAGTGAGACTTTCTCTTCCACTTCGTCAAAAGAACGGATCAGCATTTGCAACATGTCTCTGGCGAGATCTTCTTTTCCAGCCGCCTGTTTCATGGCGAGTGACCAATCAACGCTGAGTGTCAGCGATGCCGGTGAAGGAATATTCATCACCGGTGAAGAAGGCAGTGGCGCATCGTTATCTGACGACGTCCAATGATGAAGAACTTGCTCGAGAATGTGCTCTTCGATGGGCTTGGTCAGATAGTCATCCATGCCTTCACGAAGCAGACGTTCGCGCTCGCCGCTCATCGCGTGTGCTGTGACGGCAACGATTGGCGTGTTTTGATTGAGAGGGCCTTTTCTGATTTCGTTGCAAGCGGTCACCCCGTCCATTTCTGGCATCTGAATATCCATCAAAATCAGATCGAATTTTTGCTCATAGGCATTGGTGACAGCTTCTTTACCGCTTGATGCCACCACCACGTTGGCGACACGCTCAGAAAGCAGTGCTCGATAAGTTTCAAGTTAGCTGGGTTGTCATCCACTGCCATCACAGTGATCGGGAAGGTCGATTCCGCTGCGGGTGTAGGTAGCTCCAAAACATCGACAACCGGGGTTTCTTCCTGCAACTGTTCAACCAGTTTTCTTAGCGGCAAGGGTTTGGCGAGGCACGCGTGAATACCCGCATCAATCAGCTTTTCCGATAGAGCCAATTCTGTGGTAGGCAAACCAAAAATAACTTTGCCTGAGTGCGCTTCGGCATGCGCGGCCAAGGCAAACACAGCGTCGGTTTCTGGAGAATCGCAGGCATCCAGACACAACAAGATGGCGTCAAAGCTCGCCGAGGTCTCAGGGAATTGCGGATAGCTTTGTACCATCAATCCGACGTTCGACAGCCTTTCACTCAATGACTGACGCGTTTCCTGATGCGGTTCCACCAAAAGCAAGCTTTTACCCGCCAAGGCTTCTTGGTCGATAGGCTGAATAAGCGGCAGATCTGTTTTAAGCAGCGTCAGGGTAAACCAGAAGGTTGAGCCTTGGTGCAGTCGGCTGGTAAAGCCAATGTCGCCCCCCATCTGCTGAACCAGTTTCTGGGTAATGACCAGCCCCAGCCCCGTCCCGCCGTAGCGGCGACTGATGCTGGCATCGGCTTGGCGGAACGCTTGGAAAAGCTGAGCCTGTTGACGCTCGGAAATACCGATACCTGTGTCGCGCACGGTAAATTGCAGTTCGAGTCTTTCGTCGCGTTGCTGTTTAAGCTCCACGCCGACACTGATGTGGCCACGCTCGGTAAACTTCGCGGCGTTACCAATCAAGTTAGTAAGTACTTGCTGGATGCGAAGCGGGTCGCCAATGACGCCAGTCGGAATGCGAGGGTCGATGCGAAGGTTTAGCTCCAAGCCTTTCTCTGTGCCATTGGCGCCAGTAAGCGCATGACTTCATCGAGCGAGTCTTCAAAATCAAACGGGATGTTTTCTAGCAGCAGTTTACCGGCTTCCAGTTTCGAGAAATCGAGGATGTCATTAATGATGGTCAGCAGGTTGTTTGCTGATTTCTCAATGGTCTGCAAATAGTCTTGTTGGCTTGAGCTCAGTTGCGTTTTCAGCATCTGACGGGTAAAGCCAATCACACCGTTAAGTGGCGTACGCAGCTCATGCGACATATTGGCCAAGAATTCGGATTTCACACGCGCGGCTTCTTGTGCGTTCTTTTTCGCGATGTCGAGTTCGACGTTTTGGATCTCAAGCTGTTCTAGAGTTTCGCGAAGATCCGACGTGGCTTGGTCGATGCTTTGCTGCATCTCCAAGTGATACTCAGAAAGTGAAATCGCCATGGCGTTGATACCATTTTTCAAGGTATCAAGCTCACCCAGCAGTTTGCCTTCAATCCGCACGTCCAAGTGACCGCGCCGGATGCGGTCAATCATGCTGATCATCTGCTTGATAGGGATTTCGACATCTTGCAGCAGTCGATAGGCGAAAAAGCCAGAGAGGATAAGACCAAACAGCAAGACCACAGCCGCAGAGGTGATCTCTTGATACTGTTTGAGCTTCACCGTGGAAAGGTCCATCTCCATGGTGATGTAACCAATCGGTTTTTCGTCCACCGCATCAATATTAAAGCCACTGATGGCCCGAATAGGGGCGCGTAAGAGTAGGGTGTCGGCGGAGCGCGTGACCTCTAGGTTTTCGGGGAGCGGTTGCCCGCGAGGGACAGCCAAGGAGTCCAAATTTCGATGATAGTTGGACGTGACAAACAGTTCATTCTGGCTGGAAAACACCGCAATGCTTCGCACATATTGGCTGTGCTGGCGGTGAGTATGACCAATCAAACGCCGGACACTCTCTCTGCCTTCATTGGTTAGGCCTATTTCGCTGGCGATGGCCAACGGCTCAATAATGGCTTGGCCTGTCACGCTAAGTTGCTGTTCAAGCTCGAAATAACGGTTCTTTATGAAATAGGCACTCAACAAGATACCGATGATCAAGGTCGGTGCGAGTGTCAGGGTGATTACTCTGGCGCGAAGTCCGTATTTGGTCATGCTGTTTGTTCTGTGGGAGAATTGGCGTCAAATTCGCGACGTACCTTGATGACATTCTAATCTCTGGTACGGCACTACACCAAAGCTGTCGGCGATAATTCAGCAGGTTATCACAACTGTTCGACGGTCAATAAGAATCAATGCGAGGCGCGCAAGCTAATGACGCGCCTTGCCGTAGCTGGAACAACAACATGGCGCGTTTTTTTAAGCCACAGAAGAAAAAGAGCTTGGACACCAAGCACAAAGCGTTGAGTGTGACGCGACTGGACCATCAAGGTGATGGTGTTGCGTTTGACGGCAAAAAGCCTGTGTTTGTCGCTGGTGCCTTGCCGGGCGAAGAGATTTTGGCGCAGCTCACCGAAGACAAACGCCAGTACGCGCGCGCCAAATTGATCAAAGTGGTGAAGCCAAGCTCTGAGCGTGTTCCAGCGTTCTGTTCTCTTTACCGCCAGTGTGGTGGCTGTAACTTGCAGCATATGAACCATGAAGCACAAGTGGCGGCGAAGCAGGAAATTCTGAGCCAATTGATGAAAAAGTTCGCCTCGGCAGAGCTGAATCAAGATGCGCCAGTGGTGTCTGACGCAACGGGCTACCGCCGTCGTGCTCGCCTTAGCGTAAAAGTGGCTAAAGACGGCGAGTTGGAAATGGGTTTCCGCCAACGCAACTCCAACGACATCGTGACAGTGAAATCCTGTCCAGTCTTGGACGCATCGCTCAATGCGTTGTTACCTGACCTTTACGCGATGCTGGATGGTCTGCGTGGTCGTCGCATCATTGGTCACGTTGAACTGGTGACGTCTGGGGCAGGTCGCGTGCTGTTGGTGCGTGCGATTAAAACGTTGCATGCAGAAGACGTTGAAACAATTACGGCGTTTGCGGAACAAAACGACGTTGTTCTGTATCTACAACAGGGCGACGATGCTGCCGCGCGATTAGCGGGCGAGCAGCCGTTCTATGAGTTGGATGATCTTTCCTTGGCCTTTGAGCCACAGGATTTCATTCAGGTGAACACCGACATCAATGCCAAGATGATTGCTCAGTCGCTTGCGTGGCTCGATGTGCAACCAGAAGACGCGGTATTGGATCTCTTTTGTGGTCTGGGCAACTTCAGTTTGCCATTGGCGCAGAAGGCCAAGTCCGTGGTGGGTATTGAAGGCGTCGAAAACATGGTGGAGCGCGCAAGCCAAAACGCATCTCGCAATGCGTTGACCAACGCGCGCTTCTACCACGCAAACCTAGAGCTAGATGCTGAAGAAACCGTCTGGGGTGATCAAAAATACAATAAAATTTTGCTCGATCCAGCACGTGCAGGTGCTTTAGGGGTTATGCCATATGTGGCACAATCACGTGCTGAGCGAATTGTTTACGTGTCATGTAATCCGGCCACCTTGGCACGAGATAGCCAAGTGCTGCTCGATAACGGTTACATCTTGGCTAGGTTAGGCATGTTAGACATGTTCCCTCACACTGGGCACTTGGAGTCGATGGCACTGTTTGTCAGAGCGTAAGAGTCCACCCCGTCTTCATTAGGAAGGCGGGTTTAAGGATAAGAAATACAGGAAAGTGAAATGGTCGCAATTCGTGGCGCGCACCTAAATGACAATAAAGAATTTGTACTTGAACGCTGGGTCGAAGGCCTAGCGCAAGACGCTGCTGTCTCTCAAGCTTTGATTAAAGCTTACGAACATTGCCAATCGCTGGGTGATACGGAAACGCTCGTGCAGCCATTGTGGTCCGGCCGAGAGATGATAGAAATCCTTGTCACATTGAGCATGGATAAGGAAACCCTCCTCGCCGCGCTGCTATTCCCCGTTGTTGAGGATGAACTCCTCGACAGCGAAATGCTGAAAGAACGTTATGGCAACACCATCGCCAAGCTGGTGGAAGGTGTTCAGGAAATGGCGGCGATTCGCCACCTGAATGCCAATAACGAAGAGGCGACATCTGCGCAAGTGGATAACGTTCGCCGCATGCTACTTTCGATGGTGGATGATTTCCGTTGTGTGGTTATCAAACTGGCGGAGCGCATCACCTACCTGCGTGAAGTGAAAAACGACGCTGATGACGTTCGTCAGGCGGTCGCAAAAGAATGTGCCAACATCTATGCGCCGCTCGCTAACCGCTTAGGTATCGGTCAGTTGAAATGGGAAATCGAAGACTACGCGTTCCGTTATCAACATTCGGTCACCTATAAGCAAATTGCTAAGCAGTTGGCTGAACGACGTATCGACCGTGAACAATACATCGATACCTTCGTGACCGATCTGCAGCAGTCGATGGGTTCATCGAACATCAATGCGCAAGTCTACGGTCGCCCGAAACACATCTACAGCATCTGGCGCAAGATGCAGAAAAAGAACCTCGAATTTGATGAGCTGTTTGACGTGCGTGCCGTGCGTATCATCGCTGATCAGCTTCAGGACTGTTATGCCGCGCTGGGTGTGGTTCACACCAAATATCGCCATTTGCCAAAAGAGTTCGATGACTACGTTGCGAACCCGAAACCTAACGGTTATCAGTCGATCCACACTGTGGTGCTGGGGCCAGAGGGCAAAACGGTAGAAATCCAAATCCGTACCAAGCAGATGCACGACGATGCAGAGCTGGGTGTGGCGGCACACTGGAAATACAAAGAAGGCGGCTCAGCGGGTCGCAGTGGCTACGACGAGAAAATCACCTGGTTGCGTAAGCTGCTTGCGTGGCAAGAAGAGATGTCTGACTCCGGCGAGATGCTGGACGAGCTGCGAAGCCAAGTCTTTGATGACCGTGTGTACGCCTTTACACCAAAAGGTGACGTGGTTGACTTGCCAATCGGCGCAACGCCACTGGATTTTGCGTACCACATTCACTCTGAAGTAGGCCACCGTTGTATCGGTGCCAAAGTGGAAGGGCGCATCGTGCCGTTCACCTATCACCTCAACATGGGTGATCAGGTTGAAATCATTACCCAGAAAGAGCCGAACCCTTCTCGCGACTGGTTGAACCCAAGTCTTGGCTTTGTGAATTCAGGCCGAGCACGTGCGAAAATCAATGCATGGTTCCGCAAGCAATCGCGTGAAAAGAACGTGATTGCGGGTAAAGAAATCCTCGATACTGAGCTAGCGAAGATTGGTGCGGTGAGCAAAGACGCTACCCTCGCCATGAAGCGTTTCAACATGCACAGCTTGGACGAGATCTATGCCGGTGTTGGCAGTGGTGACTTGCGTATTAACCAAGTCGTCAACTACATCAACTCTCAAGTTAACAAGCCAACCAAGGAAGAAGAGGACCAGCAACTGCGCGAGAAGCTAGAGCATGCTGAGGTTTCTTCATCACCGAAAAAACCGCGTCGTGATGCAGTCGTGGTAGAAGGCGTTGATAACCTGATGACACACCTTGCGCGCTGTTGTCAGCCAATTCCGGGCGATGCGATTGAAGGTTATGTTACTCAGGGCCGCGGTATCTCAGTTCACCGCGCGGACTGTGAGCAGCTTGCTGAGCTTCGCCATCACGCGCCGGAGCGTCTTATCGATACCGTGTGGGGCGGCGGCTTTGTGGGTAACTACCAAATCACCGTTCGTGTATTGGCCTCTGAGCGTAGCGGCCTGATTAAAGATCTCACTACCGTCTTCACCAACGAAAAGGTGAAGGTGTCAGGCATGGCCAGTCGCGTGGATTACAAGCAGCAAATGTCGATCCTCGACTTCGATTTGGAGCTGAGCGACATCGACGTGCTGAGCAAGGTGATCACCCGACTCGAACAAGTCAAAGACGTGCATGAAGCCAAGCGGCTTCACTGATAGTCCTCGTTAAGCAAAAAAGGGAAAGCATAGGCTTTCCCTTTTCTCTATTGGAATTTTCACATGACAAAATTGTCGCGAATGCAAGAATTGCTGGAAATTATGACCACCCTCAGAGACCCGAAAGACGGCTGTCCTTGGGATAAAAAGCAGACCTTTGATTCCATAATTCCTTACACCATCGAAGAAACTTTTGAAGTGGCGGATGCCATTGAACGCCAAGACTGGGCTGATGTGCGCGATGAGCTGGGCGATCTTCTGTTTCAGATTGTGTTCTATAGTCAACTCGGGAAAGAGCAGGGAGCGTTCGACTTCGATGATGTGGTGAGTGCCATTTGTGACAAACTGACTCGCCGTCATCCCCATGTTTTTGGCGAAAAGGATGCAGATGGGAACCCAATTGAGAAACCTGACTGGGAAGGCATAAAAGCGAAGGAGAGGGCTGCGAAGGCGACGTCTGAAGCACCGCTGAGTGTCTTGGATGATGTGCCAAATACCTTGCCTGCACTTGGCCGCGCGGCGAAGCTGCAAAAACGCTGTGCCCGAGTTGGGTTTGATTGGGATTCTGTCGGTCCGGTTGCTGAGAAAGTGCAGGAAGAGCTGCACGAAGTCATGGAAGAAGCGTTGATGGTTGATATCGACCAAACACGCGTTGATGAGGAAATCGGTGACTTGCTGTTTGCTGTCGTGAATTTGGCAAGACATGTTGGGACGAATCCAGAGACCGCCCTTCGTAAAGCAAATTTAAAATTTGAAAGCCGTTTTCGCAAAGTTGAAACGAAACTACGCGAAAATGGTAAAAACTTGCCGGAAAGTCAGCTAGATGAGCTGGAAATGCTCTGGCAGGAAGTAAAGCGTGACGAAGGCAACAAATCGTCGTAACTCGCTCCATTGATTTACGACAAAAAAAAACGTTAGGTCGTGTGATAGTTTTCACGTTGTGGGAAATATAAGGCTCTGGTAACATGTCGTCCCGTCCAGATTTCCAATATTTCCCCTAAATCCAACTCTCAGGTTTAGCATGACAACGAATTACATTTTTGTTACGGGCGGGGTGGTTTCCTCCCTAGGTAAGGGTATTGCTGCAGCATCACTGGCGGCAATTCTAGAAGCACGTGGTCTTAAAGTGACCATGATGAAGCTTGACCCTTACATCAACGTGGATCCGGGCACGATGAGCCCAACCCAGCACGGTGAAGTATTCGTTACGGAAGACGGCGCAGAAACCGACCTAGACTTGGGTCACTACGAGCGTTTCATCCGCACCAAGATGACCAAACGCAACAACTTTACGTCTGGTCGTGTATACGCGGACGTACTGCGCAAAGAGCGTCGCGGTGACTACCTGGGCGCAACGATTCAGGTTATCCCACACATCACCAACTCTATTAAAGAACGTGTTTTGGCGGGCGGCGAAGGTCACGACGTGACTATCGTTGAGATCGGCGGCACCGTTGGTGATATCGAATCACTGCCGTTCTTGGAAGCTATTCGCCAAATGGCGGTTGAGCTTGGCCGTGAACGTGCAATGTTCATGCACCTGACTCTGGTTCCTTACCTGGCTGCGGCGGGTGAAGTGAAAACCAAACCTACTCAACACTCTGTTAAAGAACTGCTGTCTATCGGTATTCAGCCAGACATTCTGGTTTGCCGTAGCGATCGCGCAATTCCTGCGAATGAGCGTTCTAAGATTGCACTGTTCTGTAACGTACCAGAGAAAGCGGTTATCTCTATGAAGGACGTAGATTCAATCTACAAGATCCCTTCTCTGATCCGTTCTCAAGGTCTTGACGATCTGATCTGCCAACGTTTTGGTATCACAGCTCCTGAAGCAGATCTGTCTGAGTGGGAACAAGTAATTTTTGAAGAAGCGAACCCTACTGGTGAAGTAACCATCGGTATGGTTGGTAAGTACATCGAACTGCCAGACGCATACAAGTCTGTCAACGAAGCACTGAAACACGCTGGCCTGAAAAACCGTCTGTCTGTGAACATCCGTTATGTTGATTCACAAGACGTGGAAACGAAAGGCGACGAAGCACTGCAAGGTCTGGATGCGATTCTGGTACCTGGTGGCTTCGGTGATCGTGGCGTTGAAGGCAAGATTCTGGCAGCGAAATTCGCACGTGAAAACAAGGTTCCGTACCTTGGCATCTGTCTGGGCATGCAAGTGGCGCTGATTGAATACGCGCGTAACGTTGCAGGCATGGAAGGTGCGAACTCTACCGAGTTCAACAAGGAAAGCAAATTCCCTGTTGTTGGCCTGATCACCGAGTGGGTAGACGGCGAAGGTAAAGTTGAAGAGCGTACTGAGAAATCAGATCTGGGCGGCACCATGCGTCTTGGCGCGCAACTGTGTCACCTGGCAGAAGGTACAAAGGCACGTGAGCTGTACGGTAACGCGACAATCCATGAGCGTCATCGTCACCGTTACGAAGTGAACAACGTGTTGCGTCCGCAGCTTGAGAAAGCGGGTCTGGTAGTGTCTGGCCTGTCTGCGGATAAGAAGCTGGTTGAGATTATCGAAAACCCTGAGCACCCATGGTTCGTGGCGTGCCAGTTCCACCCTGAGTTCACCTCTACTCCACGTGATGGCCATCCGTTGTTTGAAGGCTTTGTGGCAGCAGCAGGTAAGAACCAGCGTGGTGAGCTGTAACTGAACAATGAAGCGGTTGCGAAGGTTTTGCAGCCGCTTTTTAGCATTTCTAAGCTATTGACATATGAGAGGAAACACAATGTCTAAGATCGTTAAAGTTCTGGGCCGTGAAATCATTGACTCACGCGGTAACCCAACTGTAGAAGCAGAAGTTCACCTGGAAGGTGGTTTCGTTGGTATGGCAGCTGCTCCATCTGGTGCATCTACCGGTTCTCGCGAAGCACTGGAACTGCGTGACGGTGACAAAGCACGTTTCCTGGGCAAAGGCGTTCTGAAAGCAATCGAAGCTGTTAACGGCGAAATTGCAAACGCTCTGGAAGGCAAAGACGCAGCTAACCAAGCTGAAATCGACCAGATCATGATCGACCTGGACGGTACTGACAACAAGTCTAAGTTCGGTGCAAACGCAATCCTGGCTGTTTCTCTGGCGAACGCAAAAGCAGCAGCTGCTGCTAAAGGCATGCCTCTGTACGAGCACATCGCTGAGCTGAACGGTACTCCAGGCGTATTCTCTATGCCTCTGCCAATGATGAACATCATCAACGGTGGTGAGCACGCAGACAACAACGTAGACATTCAAGAGTTCATGATTCAGCCAGTTGGCGCTGCAACTCTGAAAGAAGCAGTACGCATGGGTGCGGAAGTATTCCACAACCTGGCTAAAGTACTGAAGTCTAAAGGCTACAACACTGCAGTTGGTGACGAAGGTGGTTTCGCGCCTAACCTGAAATCTAACGCAGAAGCTCTGGAAGTAATCGCGGAAGCAGTTGCAGCAGCTGGCTACGAGTTGGGTAAAGACGTTACTCTGGCGATGGACTGTGCAGCATCTGAGTTCTACGACGCAGAGAAGAAAGAATACAACCTGAAAGGCGAAGGTCGTATCTTCACTTCTAACGCATTCTCTGACTTCCTGGAAGAACTGACTCAGCAATTCCCAATCGTTTCTATCGAAGACGGTCTGGACGAGTCTGATTGGGATGGTTTCAAATACCAAACTGAGAAACTGGGCAGCAAAATCCAGATCGTTGGCGACGACCTGTTCGTAACTAACACTAAGATCCTGGCAGAAGGTATCGAGAAAGGCATCGCTAACTCTATCCTGATCAAGTTCAACCAGATCGGTTCTCTGACTGAAACTCTGGCTGCTATCAAGATGGCTAAAGATGCAGCTACACTGCAGTTATCTCTCACCGTTCAGGTGAAACTGAAGACGCAACTATCGCTGACCTAGCGGTAGGTACTGCTGCAGGCCAAATCAAGACTGGTTCTATGAGCCGTTCTGACCGTGTTGCTAAGTACAACCAGCTGATCCGTATCGAAGAAGCTCTGGGCGAAAAAGCACCTTTCAACGGTCTGAAAGAAGTTAAAGGCCAAGCGTAATCGCTTACCTGAAACAGCTTTAGATTGATAAACGGCTCCCTCGGGAGCCGTTTTTTTATGTAATTACTATAGTGCTTTATTTCTTTACTTTTCCTCGCAGTACAAATTTTGGTGCCTTTAATTTGTTGCCCGTTCAGGTATTCAATAATGTGAAAGCAACTTTTACAAATGTTGGAGATTAAAGTTGAGTTGCTCAATTGAAGTGGAATTTAGTATTGATGGACAAAAAGCATTAAAGGAAATATCTAAGAAAAAGGATATGGCTGAACTATTGGCACCAATCCTTGGTGTGTCCGTTTTTATTGATATATTCGCAAGAAATGGACCTGGTTCAGTTGTTTATAAAGTTGGTACCACAGATTTTCAGTTGCTTACAAGTGCAATGAAAGCAACAAACCCCATTCTAATTCGTCAGATTGAAGATATTGCAGGAAGGATGATGATTCTGCCTGGACTAAGTAGGGGCGAAGAAGATTTCTGGAGGTGTATGTATCGTGCGATGTAGCCTAATTTTTCTATTTCTATACATGTCGCCAATTCAAGCAAATGCAGATGACACAGTGCTCTATGACAAATATGTAGATGCAGTAAAGCAGTGTATTGAAGTGGAGAATGCAAAAGAAGATGTCAGTTCCAAGAATCTCGATAAATTTAACACCTTGGATATTAGAGAGTATTTGCTACTCATCAAAAATATTCGAATTCAGAATTGCTCGGGACTTGAAGAGGTTAGAGCACTATCACATGATTTAAATAAAGGTGATATGGAATTATCGATTCTAAAGAATAAGTATCTTTCAATTTATATTGCAGGAAGAGTTGACTCTTTTTCCAATGAAGATCTCAAGGTCATGAAAGAAATTGATCTTTTGATTGCAGATAAGAGCCTGGAAGGTGACTTAGTTACTCTTTTTGATGAACTAGAACAAAATCAACGCTAAAAAAAGAGGAACGAAAAATGCCAACCATCTCAGTACTGTTGTTATCAGATAGGAGTTTAATACTTCTATTTCTGGAAAAAGAGAAGAGACAACAGAGGCAGAGGGTAGTGCAATGTAAAGCATCCCTGTTTTTGAGGTAATAGGGATGTTTTTCAACCAAATAACTAGCACTACATATCCAGCGAATAGCAAATAAATACAAACACTCTCAGATGAGAGCCTTCTCCAGAAGAAAGCAGCAAGGATAAACGGAACGCTCAATAAAACGATGTCCAATGTATTCTCCTTGCTGTCGGCTGTTAGTTATTTCTTCGCAAGCGCGGGTAAGTCACCCGTTAAGCCCAACGCACGCTTGATAAATTGGGTCTTGATCCCAGGCAGCGTTGCTGCGGCCATCAGGCCAATACCGCGGATCAGTTTCTTGGCTGGGTTTTCACCCGAGAACAAATCGCGGAAGCCTTGCATGGCGGCAATCATTTGCGCCGCTTCCGCCTTACGCCAGCGTTCGAAGCTACGTAGATTGGCTTTCTCGCCGATGTCTTTGCCTTCGTCATGCAGGCGACTAAGTTCTTGCGCCAAACTTGCGGCATCCAATAGGCCGAGGTTTACACCTTGACCTGCCAGCGGGTGAATCGTGTGGGCGGCATCGCCAATCAAAGCGACACGGTCGACCACAAAATCTCTCGCGTAGCGCATCTTAAGCGGAAACGCAGCGCGGTCACCTTCAACATGGCAAAGCCCCAGGCGCACATCAAATGCGCCAGTCAGTGCCTTGTTGAAATCTGTCTCTGACATGCAGCAGCGAGCATCAGCTTGCTCGGGTGGCTGCGACCATACGATAGAACAAAGGTGCGGGTCCGACAGCGGCAGGAATGCAAGTGGACCTTCTGGCGTAAAAATCTGGCGCGCAACGCAATCATGCGGCTCGTCAGTGCGAACATTGGCAACCAACGCGCTGTGGCCGTAATCCCAATGCGTCAATGGAATAGAAAGCTGATTGCGAACCCAAGAGTTGGCACCGTCCGCACCGACAACCAGTTTGGCGGTGATGGCATTGCCAGAATCTAGCGTCAGCCACGCTTCTGATTCACCAAACATCATTGAGGCGACGCGATCTGGGCAAAACAGGGTGACATTGTGTTGTTGTTTGACGCGATCGAGCAGCGACAATTGAATTACGCGGTTTTCGACAATGTAGCCTAAATCAGGCTGGCCGAGGTCCATGGCTTCAAACTCAATGGATGCGAAGCTGTCTTGCTCCCACACCGCCATTTTCTGATACGGACTCGCGCGACGCGACACAATACCATTCCACGCGCCGATGTTTTTCAAAATACGTTCACTGGCACGGCTTAATGCGGAAACGCGCACATCCGGCAGTGTATTTAACTCGGTATCAGGCTCCTTGCCTTCAATCACGGCGATACGAAGGTCTGTGTCGGCTAAAGCCGCCGCCAACGTCAGTCCTACTATGCCACCGCCAACAATAGCGATGTCTACGTTTGTCATTTTCATTATCGTTCTACCAAGCCCATTGCACGTTGTAGCAAGGGGGCTTTCAATTCACTGCAGACTGACATCGCAGCCAAGCCGAGGTTTCTGCCCAGAATGAGAGGGGCAGAGGTGTTTGAAAAGCCATGAACCAATCCAGAAGTCATGGCGACCGTCGCATCGCGGTCTGGCTCTCTGCGTTCAATATATTGTTGAAGCAACGCCATGCCACCAACGTCTTCACCTTTTTGATGGGCGTTGGCAACTTCTTCGGCCAAGGTCGCGACATCACGAAGCCAAGGTTGAAGCCTTGGCCAGCAATCGGGTGCAAGGTCTGCGCAGCATTGCCAACCACGGCAAAGCGGTGCGAAATCAACTGGGTTGCTTGGCGAAGGATTAACGGATAACTGTTACGTTCACCAACGTGAAGCAGTTTACCCAAACGCCAGCCGAAGGCGCGCTGAAGCGCATCGTTAAATGCGTTATCAGACAAAGCGAGTAATGCAGGTGCTTCTTCTGGCTTAACACACCAAACTAGCGAGCTGCGGCCTTCTGACATTGGCAGAAGAGCAAGCGGGCCAGTTTCAGTAAAACGTTCGAACGCTTTGCCTTGATGTGGCATTGCCGTGGTCACATTAGCAATCAGTGCCACTTGTTCGAAGTTGTGCTCATGGCGGGCAATACCGACCATTTGGCAACACGACGAGGTGGCACCATCGGCAGCCACAACCAGTTTGGTTTTGATTTTAGTGTCGTCGTTGAGTGTTAAGGTGACATCATCAACGGCGCGCTGGATGTCAGTAACAAATGCTGGACAGAACAGGGTGATGGCTTTCGAATCAGAGAGAGCGGCATGAAACACACGCCCGGCATCGGCAAGCTCAATCACGCTGCCCAATGACTCTACGCCTTCTTCTTTGGCGTGCATTTCAGTCAGACCGAAATGGCCTCTGTCGGACACATGAATATGGTCAATGGGTGTGGCGAAAGGAGAGAGTGCTTTCCATAGCCCAAGCGATGCTAACAACTGGCAGCTGCCATAGGAAAGGGCGATGCTTCGCGCATCATAGCCAGGGTGCGAGTTGTCTGGAATAGCAGCTTCGATAACGGCGACAGACAACGCTCCTTGTGTCAGACGTTCAATGGCCAGTGCCAAAGTGGCACCGGCCATGGCTCCGCCAGCAATGACAACGTCAAATTCCTGTGTTGAAGGCGCGGTTGCGTCCATTCTTCTATCTCTCTGACGGTAATCCCGACGTATTAATGCAGCGTCGGTTTGGTTTCTTCTTTTGACGGCTTGATGCCAAGTTCTGCATGCAGGGTCATGGCACACACACGCACGTGTTCAATGACTTGTTCCAGCAGCAGTGCTTGCTCTTCCATGTCATCGTCTTCATCGATGCCAAGCTGCGCAATCTCAGCCAAATCAGCCAGCACTTCTTTTGTGTCTTCAGACAGTTTGCCTGCGGTCACACCGACAAGTCCGATACCCGCGATAAACGCGCTTACCCAGTCAGAAACCGCGTCTCCACGATCCAGCAGGGCTTCGTTCTCATCAGGGAGTAGCAAGTCAAAGTCCATTTGGCCGTCGATTAGCTCACTGCTTGCTTGCGCCAGCGCAGCGGCAGCCAGACTTAGCGACTGATGAGGCCAGCCTTGTCCGTCATTGGTGTAGTCATAAAGCATTGGCATCCAGTTGCCTGATTCAGGGTCCAAACCGCCACACAACATGCCAGCCAGCAGGCCGTGCATTTCTGCTGGGGTAACAGCAAGGCTGTCTGATTTCAGAGTGGTAGCGATATTGCTGTATTCAGGTAAAGTTACTTGGGTCACTGGGGCCACCTTGAGTACCAATAAATTCAAAGGCTATGCTATCACTTAGCAGCAACCCACTGAACAGGTCTCGATAAAAAGTCGCTTCTGGGTAAATGAAATTACCGAGACCTTCGAAAAATCGCTCTGATTTTCATCACATTGACGACTTTTCGTCTGGTTAGTTCGTCGAGAGGCAATCCGCTTTAGGATAGACTTGCAGTTTAATCTGCCATTTTTTATATTGCGCTCGTTACGTCAGGGTGCGACAGCGCGCTTTGAAGGGAGCTCTGGAACAATTATGACCACGCAAGCTGTTGAAATTCGAATCCTTGGAAAGATCATGCGCGTTAACTGTCCGGCAGGGCAGGAGCGGTCTTTGCAAGATGCTGCGGACGACTTCGATAAGCGGTTGCATGAATTGTCTGCTCGCACTAAAGTAACGAATACAGAGCAACTGCTCACTATCGCGGCACTGAATGTCTGTTATGAATTACAGACTGAAAAACAAAAAATCGCCGACGATAGAAATGAAATGGAGCAGCGCATTACGCTGTTGCAGAAAACGATTGAAGAGGCGTTGTTAAAACACAGCGCGTCGAAGGAAGCGTAAGTTTCCAAACCAGTTTGACCCTGGAGTGTGCGTCAGCGGATCCGCGTCCCTGAGCCGATAAGCACATCTAAGGGTGAGTTGTTATAGGCTATTGAGCAAGCTCGGCTCGTACCGAGAAGCCTACGGTCTATTCTTCCCATCCGCCTTGAACCGCAGGGTTCAAGGGCAAAAGATCCCAACGGCACTCCGGGGCCTTCCCCATACATTCTCAATGCGACACGGCAAGGAAAGCCGATGCAAGTGAATACCTCTGAGCAGCGCGCCTCGCTGCGAAAACAGATTCGACAACGTCGTCGAGCCTTATCCGAACAAGACCAAGCCCTCGCGGCCTCTCAATTACTTGAGCACTTTACCTCGTCAGATGCCATCATCAAGGCATCACGCATCGCGCTTTACTTGTCCGTTGATGGCGAGCTTGATACTGCGCCGCTGATTGCCCGCTGCTGGGCGCAAGGCAAAGACGTTTATCTTCCTGTGATCCATCCTTTCAGCAAAGGTCATTTGTTGTTTCTTCACTACCATCCGAAGACCCAATTGGTGCCTAATCAATATGGCATTTTGGAGCCCAAACTCGATGTTCGGGATGTGTTGCCCGCCGCCAAGCTTGATGTGATTTGTACACCGCTGGTGGCGTTTGATGCTGCAGGCCAGCGTTTAGGGATGGGCGGTGGATATTACGATCGAACCTTGGCACCGTGGTACGAGACAGGAGCGGGCGCGAAGCCGATTGGTTTAGCCCATGATTGTCAGCAACTTGATGCCTTACCTGTGGAAGTGTGGGATGTGCCATTGCCTGAGATCATGACGCCTTCTCGTCACTGGACTTGGTCGATCAAATAAGATCTGCGCCGATCTGTCAGAACGCGATCTGAGTTGTCAAAAACCTGCCCGTGGCAGTCTCAGATCTGTATAATCGGCCTCGCGAATTACCCCCTAAATTGCAGGAGATCATCATGACTCAGGATGAAATGAAAAAAGCGGCTGGCTGGGCTGCGTTGGAATACGTAACCAAAGGCAGCATCGTTGGTGTTGGTACCGGCTCGACTGTTAATCACTTCATCGACGCGCTTGAAACCATGAAAGATCAGATCAAAGGTGCGGTGTCGAGCTCTGTAGCTTCGACCGAGCGTCTGGAAAAGATCGGCATTCCCGTTTTCGATGCAAACGAAGTCGCTAGCTTAGATATCTACGTTGATGGTGCTGATGAAATCAACCCAAGCAACGACATGATCAAAGGCGGCGGTGCAGCACTGACACGCGAAAAGATCGTGGCAGCGATTGCGAAGCAGTTCATCTGTATTATCGATGACACCAAGAAAGTCGACGTACTGGGCCAATTCCCACTACCAGTGGAAGTGATCCCAATGGCACGTTCTTACGTGGCACGTGAGCTGGTTAAGCTGGGTGGCGATCCTTGCTACCGTGAAGGTTGTATCACGGACAACGGCAACGTGATCCTGGATGTGCACAATCTGCAAATCACTAATGCAAAAGAACTCGAAGACACCATTAACGGTATCGCGGGTGTTGTGACAGTGGGTCTGTTTGCAAACCGTGGCGCAGATGTGGTTCTGGAAGGTACACCAAATGGTGTGGTGAAAAGTTAATTAATCCTTCGCAGACAAACCCTTAGCTTTTCCGTTTTTTTGAAACAAAAGCCAAACGTTTGCGTCGAATTAACTCAATAAGTTAGCGGTGTCCTGTGGGCACCGTTTTTTTTCGCGTTATTCGCGTAATACTGCTCCCTTTTCATACAACTTTTTGTTACCTTAATCACTAATTGATGCCATTTGGATGGCTAAAACCGGATTTTCGATTTTTAGGTTTGTTTTTAAGGATGAGAAGCGCATGGCTAAAGTGTCTCTAGAAAAAGACAAGATCAAGATCCTTCTGTTAGAAGGTCTTCACCCTACCGCGTTAGAAGTGCTGCAAGGCGCAGGCTACAGCAACATCGAATATCACAAAGGCTCCCTCGCAGGTGAAGAGCTGGAAAAAGCGATCGCAGATGCGCATTTCGTTGGTATTCGCTCCCGCACACAATTGACCGAAGAAGTCTTTGCCAAAGCACAAAAGCTGGTGGCAGTAGGCTGTTTCTGTATCGGTACTAACCAAGTTGACCTGACGGCAGCCGCCAAGCGTGGTATCCCTGTCTTCAACGCACCTTTCTCAAACACACGAAGTGTTGCTGAGCTGGTGCTGGGCGAAATTCTGTTGCTGCTTCGCGGCATCCCAGCAAAAAATGCTATGGCACACCGTGGTGAGTGGATGAAGTCGGCAGATCAGTCTTTCGAAGCGCGCGGAAAAAACCTGGGTATCATCGGTTACGGTCACATTGGTACTCAGCTGGGTATTCTGGCGGAAAACCTGGGTATGCGCGTGTTCTACTACGACATCGAGAACAAGCTGTCTCTGGGTAATGCAACACAGGTAGCATCACTGTCTGAGCTACTGAACAAGAGCGATGTGATTTCTCTGCACGTACCAGAAACCGATTCGACCCAGAACATGATGGGCAGCGAAGAGTTTGCACGTATGAAGCCGGGCGCGGTGTTCATCAATGCGGCGCGCGGCACTGTGGTAGATATTGATGCGCTGTGTGGCGCGCTGGAAAGCGGTCACATTGGTGGTGCGGCTGTGGACGTGTTCCCAACGGAACCAAAGACCAACAGCGACCCGTTCACTTCACCGCTGCAAGCGTTTGACAACGTTATCCTGACACCGCACATCGGTGGCTCAACGCAAGAAGCGCAGGAAAACATTGGTATTGAAGTGGCTGGTAAGATGGTGAAGTACTCAGACAATGGTTCAACCTTGTCTTCTGTGAACTTCCCAGAGGTTTCTCTGCCAGAGCATTCAGGCACATCGCGCTTGCTACACATTCACCAGAACAAGCCGGGTATCCTGACCAAGATCAACACCATCTTTGCAGAGGAAGGCATCAACATCGCAGGTCAGTACCTGCAAACTAACGCCGAATACGGTTACGTAGTTATCGATGTTGAAACAGAGCACTCTGAAAAAGCACTGGTAAAATTGAAAGCGATCGATGGCACCCTGCGTGCACGTATCCTTCACTGATTAAACAAGACCAGATAGATACTTTGTTCCCCCCAAATATCTGTCGATGTAACGCAAAGAGGCTACCAGTCGGTAGCCTCTTTTTTTTGCGTCGTCGATCTATCCCGTCTGCTTATTCACTCAGTTCAAAAACCACTTCAACGCGATCGCGAATGGTGATTTCTGAGTCCATGTAGCTTGCGTCTACATTGCGCGCTTCAGCGGACATACGCAGCATCACAGGTCGGGTTGGCGACTCGTCCATATAACGAATCTCCCACACACCAGCGAGTTCTTCACCAAAGCCTTTCGCCAGAGAGCTGGCTTTTTCTTTTGCATCGGCAATCGCTGCCATACGCGCCTGTTCTTTCAGGGCCTTTTCTTTGCTCGATGAGAAGCTGATGTTATTGACGCGATTAATGCCATCAGACAGGGCACCGTCCAAAATCGTGTTCAGTTGGGTAAGGTCACGCACAGTGACGGTAACGTTGCGGCTCGCTTGATAGCCGGTCAGTTTAGGTTCCCCATTTTTGGGGTAGCTGTATTGAGGTTGCAGAGACAGATTCGCACTATCAACATCGGCCTTTTTCAACCCCATCTCTTCAAGGCGAGAGAGCAACGCAGCGACAGCATCGTCTGACGCCTGTTTAGCCGCTTTGGCGGAAGTACGTTTCAAGCTCACGGCAATGTTAACGGTCGCGGTATCCGGCGTAGCAACCACTTCACCCACCCCGACGGTTTCCAAATGCGGAAACTCAGGTGTCGCAGCGGACGCGAGAGGAGCCAAAGCCAATGTTGCTGTAAATAGCGAAGCGATAAGGTGTTTTTTCATGGATTTTTTTCCCATGTTGTTTGTATCTGGCCTGTTTGACCACAAACTGCAGAAGTTTATCCCTAGAATCAGAAATTTATCCAAGAACCTCGTTGGCATAGCGTAAACACGCGTCTGTCATGTCCGCCAATACGCCGCTTTGGTTGGCAAAATGGTGCCAATACAAATGACGCTCTACACCGTCGCCGGGACACAAATCAATTAAAGAACCTTCGGCAAGCTCTTGCTCAATTTGAAGTTCGGGAATGAGGCAATAGGCCACACCCAACTTTGCCATTTTCACAAATGCGTCGGATGATCTCACCATGTGGCTTCGCCAGCCCACCGTCGGAAGGTTAAATCGTTCAGACACAAACTGGGTGTGCATGTCATCAAATCGGTCAAACACCACCGCAGGCGCGCGACTGACGGAATCACTGTTTAGTCCGTTCGGAAAGTAGCGCGCTTTAAAGTCGGGCGTCGACACGCAGCGATAATGCATGGTGCCTAAGGGGGTAGCGATACAGCCATGAAGGGGCGTGGGTTCACTGCTAACTGCTACCACGGCTTCGCCAGAGCGCAAGCGGTTCAGACTTCGGCTTTCATCATCCACGATAAGGTTAATTTCCAGCGTCTGGGCATTCATCAGAGGTGTCAGCGCGGGCAACAACCAGGTGGCTAGGCTGTCCGCATTAGTGGCGATGGGAACCGTCACAATGCGCGAGAACCCTTCGGGTGCCAGTTCAGGGATCAGCTCTTGTTCTAGCAGTTGAACGCGTCGGTACAGCCCTAGCAGTTTTTTACCAATGGCAGTCGGTTGTGGCGGCATTTCCCTGACGAGCACAGGCTGAGCGACCAGCTTTTCTAACTGTTTTACCCGCTGAGACACCGCGGACTGGGTGATGAACAGCGCGTCAGCCGCGCGGTCAAAGCCACCATTGGCAATTACGGCATCCAGTGCTTCTAACCACCGATAGTCCAATCCTTTCATGACTACTCCAAATAAGTAAAACTGATACAAGATTAAAATTATTAGTTTTACTTGTATCTGTCACCTCATTACCTTGAAAGCGTGATTTCAAGGGGAGAGGAAAGGGCAGTGAGCAGCACAATTATTTTGCAAGGGTTTGGACTGGGACTGAGTATGATCATCCCCATCGGTGCGCAAAATGCCTTTGTACTCAACCAAGGTATTCGGCGTCAGCACCATGTGGCAACCGCGACCATTTGTTTCCTGTGCGACATGGGATTGATCCTGCTGGGCATATTTGGTGGCGGTGCCATGTTGGCGAGTAACGAAACACTCCTAAGCGTGGTGACGTTGGGTGGCGTTGCGTTTTTGTTGACCTATGCGTATCAATCGCTGCGTCGTGTCTTCAAAGAGGAAAGTGAAGACATTAACGTTGGTAAAGCCAATGCACAAAAAGGCTTGATGGCTGTTGTGCTCGGCGCGTTGGCAGTGACGGTCCTGAACCCACACGTCTATCTTGATACCGTGGTGGTGTTGGGATCTATTGGTGGGCAATTCCAATCGGCGGAGCGAACAGCATTTGCCATCGGCACCGTGCTGGCGTCGTTTGTATGGTTCTACGGCATTGCGCTAGGGGCTGCGAAGATGTCGCCTGTCTTATCTCGCCCACGTGTTCGGCAGGTGATTGATGTTCTGGTGGCGGGTATGATGATCTACGTGGCATTCTTGCTAATGCAGAAATGGATTGGGAGCTTTTGAGCTCCGTTGAGAAAAAGAAATAAAGGAATAGAGCAGGATGACGCAGTCATTAGAAGGGATTCTGGCGCGTAACATCGCATTGATGACGCAATGTGATGTGGCTTACCAATCATGGCAGCATGAGCCGATATTAGATTTCGCGACAGATGAGCGCATCGGGAATGAGCTTGGCTGGACAGCAACACCGACAAAGAGCCTGTTTTTGTCGTTTAAAAATGGTGAATATGCGCTGTTATTAACGCATCGAGATGCGCGATTGGATAGCAAAAAGGTCAAAGCCCTGATGGGGAAACGCCCATCCATTGCATCTGATGAAGAAATGATCGCCCAGCTTGGCTGTGTGCCCGGTGCCGTGTGTCCGTTTGGGATGCCCGTCGCGATTCCCTTGATTGTCGATGATGTGTTGTTCTCGTTTGAGGAGTTGATGTACACACCCGGTCCGCCGGAATACACCTTTGCGTTTGGTGTGCCGTCATTGTCTGCGTTGCTTGATGCTTTACCCAATCCTGTTTACCGATTGAATGCTTAATTAACGCGCCGAGAGGGCGCGTTTTTTCTTTCTTGGTATTTATTGAAGCGGCCCAAGCTGTCAAATTGTCCCCGATTCCTCCTCCAATTTATTGATATTCTCGTGATTGCCATTGTCATCGCTGGTGTGACAAGGATGAATGTGGGAATATTACTATCCTTATAAATGTCTGAATTGAACAATGGAGGAGTGTGACGATGCGAATGCTGACAGTATTACTGTTCGTGTTGTTCGGCTGGCTCCAATACCATCTTTGGTGGGGTAAAAACGGGGTGTCCGATTACCTCGACGTGAAAGCGGTGACAGAAACGGCTGCTTTGGCTAACGAAAAACTCCATCAACGCAATCAACAGATGTTCGCAGAAATTGCAGATCTTAAGCGCGGGCAAGAAGCCATCGAAGAGCGTGCTCGCAATGAATTGGGCATGATAAAGCCGGGAGAAACCTTCTTCCGCATTGTCAGTGAATAAGCCCACTCGCCAGATAAAAACGAAGAGAATCATGAAGACCCCGGCAAGTGATGAAAAGGTAAGCTCGCCACGCACTGCTGTGTCTGACGTTGTCGCGATTGTACCTGCGGCAGGTGTTGGCAAACGCATGCAGGCCGACTGCCCGAAGCAGTACCTCACGATTGGCACCAAAACCATCCTAGAGCACACAGTTCACTACTTGCTGGCGCACAGCAAAGTCTCAAAAGTGGTGATTGCGATTGGTGCTGAAGATGCCTATTTCCAAACGACATCGTTGGCCGCAGATAATCGCGTCATTGTGACAACCGGTGGTTCAGAGCGCGCAGATTCTGTATTAGCGGGTCTTAACGCGACCGATGCAGAATGGGTCATGGTGCATGATGCTGCACGTCCTTGTGTGCGTCACGAGGATATCGACGCTTGATTGAGGCTGCAACCTCCCACTCCCATGGTGCTATTTTGGCTGCGCCAGTTCGCGACACCATGAAGCGCGCAACGTCTGATGGCAACATCGACCACACCGTGTGTCGAGAGGCACTCTGGCATGCGCTGACCCCGCAAATGTTTCATCGTGAACAATTGCTGAGTGCATTGACCACGGCACTGGAAAAGTCATTGGCGGTGACAGACGAAGCGTCTGCCATTGAGCTTGCAGGCGGCGCACCTAAGCTGGTGGCCGGTCATGCTGACAATATCAAAGTAACGCAGCCAGAAGATTTAGCACTGGCTGCATTTTTTCTGTCGCAACGCGCAGAAAACGAGTGACAGAGAGAGGACAGACTATGATTCGTATTGGACACGGTTTTGATGTGCACAAATTTGGTGGTGAAGGCCCGGTCATTATTGGCGGCGTGAGCGTCCCTTACGAGCAAGGTCTGATTGCACACTCTGATGGCGACGTTGCCCTGCACGCCGTTTGTGATGCGCTGCTTGGCGCGATCGCGGCAGGTGACATTGGTCGTCATTTTCCAGATACCGATGCTGAGTGGGAAGGTGCAGACAGCCGCTTCCTGCTCCGCGATGTGTACGCAAAAGTAAAAGCAAAAGGCTATGTGATAGGTAACCTGGACGTAACCATCATGGCACAGGCACCGAAAATGGCCCCGCACATTGATGCAATGTGTGCGGCGATTGCCGAGGATCTTGAAACGGATATCAGCAACATTAACGTTAAAGCCACCACGACTGAGCGACTGGGTTTCACTGGCCGCAAAGAAGGTATCGCCTGTGAGGCGGTGGTGATCATCCGTAAGGACTCCCATGACTGATGTAATGAATTCGTTGGCTTACCTGCACGGTAAGCCGACAGCGACCGGTAAGCTGAAAGCAAAACCTGAACACTTTTTTGTTAGTGAAACGCTGGACTTCACGCCAGCAGGCCACGGCGAACACTTTTTGGTGCGTATCCGCAAAATCGGTGAGAACACCAAATATGTTGCCAATGAGCTGGCAAAAGCGTGTGGCGTGAAATCACGTGACGTGAGCTGGGCGGGTTTGAAAGACAGACACGCGGTGACGGAACAATGGTTCAGTGTTCACCTGCCAGGTCAACCAGACCCAGACCTTTCTGATTTTGTCGCGTCACACGAAGGTGTCGATGCCATTTTGGAAACAGCGCGCCACGACAAAAAAATGCGTCCGGGCGATCTGATTGGTAACCGCTTTAAACTGGTTATCACAGATTTTGAGGGCGACGACGCAATTGAAGCCCGTTTGGCCGACATTCGCGAAAAAGGTGTACCAAACTATTTCGGAAGTCAGCGTTTTGGTCGCAATGGTAATAATGTGACGTCTGCGCGTGACTGGGGACAGGATAAATTCCGTGTGCGCGACAAGAGTAAGCGAAGCTTTTACCTGTCAGCCGCGCGTTCGTTCCTGTTCAATCAGGTGCTGTCTTCTCGCATCGAGAAAGGTCTTTGCCACAGTGTGATGTTGGGTGATTTGCTGATCAATGCCAATGAAGAAACGCTGTTGGTCGAAGATATCGATGCTGCAATGCAAAAACTGGCGACGGGTGAGTGGCAGATTTCTGGCCCAATGACAGGTGACAACGCATTGCCAACTCAGCAAGACGCACAAGCCTTTGAGCAAGCGATTGTGGATACCGAACCACACCTGTTGGCGGTCATTCGCAGTAACCGCATGCGTCATGAGCGTCGTCCGTTACTTCTGTTCCCAGAAAACATGGTATGGGAGCGTGACGGTGACACGCTGACAATCGACTTCTCGTTGCCTGCAGGTTGTTTTGCAACGGCAGTGATGCGTGAAGTGATGGAAGAAACCAACGATGGAGAGTTCGATGCACGTTTTGATCAGTAATGATGACGGCGTATTCGCAGAAGGCATCAATGTACTGGCAGAAGTGCTGTCGGAAATCGCAACAGTCACTGTGGTCGCACCGGACAGAAACCGCTCTGGTGCGTCTAATTCACTGACGCTGGAAAATCCGCTGCGTCTTCGTGAAGTGGGTGAGCGTCGCTACGCCGTGCAAGGTACACCGACGGACAGTGTGCATATGGCACTGAACGCGGTGATCAAAGAGCCGGTTGATTACGTGATCACGGGAATCAACATGGTGCAAACTTGGGTGACGACGTGCTTTACTCAGGCACGGTCGCGGCGGCAACGGAAGGCTTCTTCATGGGCGTCCCTGCGATAGCCGTCTCCCTTTGTGGCTCCTCGCATTTCCATACCGCGGCACAAGTGGTAAAAAAAGTGGTAGAGGGTGCCAAAGTGCGCCCCTTACCTGTTGATCGTATCCTGAACATTAACGTGCCTGATTGCGCCTATGACGAGCTCAAAGGCTGGCAAGTGACGCGTTTGGGTGCGAGACATCGCGCCGAAGACATGATTCACGATGTCGATCCGAGAGGGCACAGCATCTACTGGATTGGTCCTCCGGGCGCGAAACAAGACGCAGGCCCTGGAACCGACTTTTACGCGATAGAGACTCAATGTGTCTCATTGACGCCGTTGCAAGTCGATCTCACAGCGCATGATACGCTGGCCGCGCTGGCACAATGGGTTACTTCTGAAACAGAACAATAAAAGGTGATATTGGTGAATTACACGCATTCACTTATTCAACAGCTCCATTCTCTAGGAATTAATGACCAACGTGTTTTAGATGCGATTGGTCGGCTTCCTCGTCATCTTTTTGTTTCAGAGGCGATGGCTCATCAGGCTTACGACAATAACGCGCTGCCAATTGGATTTGGTCAAACCATCTCCCAGCCGTATATCGTGGCAAAAATGACGGAACTCCTTAATCTTCAACACGGTAGTAAAGTCTTGGAGATTGGCACAGGATCGGGTTTTCAAACTTGCGTTCTTGCGCAACTTGTTGATCATGTTTATTCCGTGGAGCGAATTAAGCAGTTGCAAATGACCGCAAAGCGACGTTTTAAGCAGCTTGAGCTCTATAATATCTCGACAAAACATGGTGATGGCTGGCAAGGATGGGCAAGCAAAGGCCCGTTTGATGCCATCATTGTCACTGCTGCTGCAGCAAGCATGCCTCAGGTGCTTTGCGAACAGCTTGCAGAGGGCGGAAGCCTGATTATTCCTGTCGGCGAAGCGGATCAGGTACTGTATAAAGTCACCCGTAATGGTGAGCATTTTGAGACTACAGCAATTGAAGCGGTAAGATTCGTTCCGCTGGTTGCTGGCGATTTGGCATAGGTAACGTCTGGTGGTAAGGGTTTCAATTCAGTTGAAAATTTTGTTTTTTCTGCCTGTGTTGGTTCTTCTTACTGCTTGTTCGGTATCAAGCCCCGCACCTGTATCGAGTGTTAGTCCAGACTATAGTCAAGTAGAGCGTGGTAGCTACAGAGGCAGTTATTACGAGGTTCAGAAGGGCGATACGCTCTACTATATTGCTTATATTACTGACCGAGATGTTAACGACATCATCGCGGCAAATAAGCTCACCAGACCCTATACTATCTTCCCGGGTCAGAAGCTAAACCTTTGGAAAGAAAAGTACATTCCACCTTCCTATGGCAAGAAGGGCACGGCTCCTGTGGTCGTTGCCGCTGCGACAACTGCTGCTGTTGCTACCGCACCCGCTGCGACAACTGCTGCTGTTGCTACCGCACCCGCTGCGGCAGCGAAGCCGCCAGTTGCTTCTACAGGATCATCTGCTAAATCAGGCAAAGAGAATCAAAAATACGTTTCGCAAAAAAAGTCTGGATCCTCTTCTCAATCTCAGAAAAAAGTTGAACCGAAGAAACCGAAAGAGTACAGTCAGCCTGTAACAAAAAGTAAACCAACTGCTGACAAGTCTGCAAATAAAACCGCAGCGTCAAATAAAGCAATTAGTTGGCAATGGCCTTCAAGCGGTCGAGTCGTTTCCGGTTTCTCCAGTTCGGAGATGGGAAACAAAGGCATCGACATTGCTGGTAAGCGCGGCCAATCGATTAATGCTTCTGCAGATGGCAAGGTCGTGTACGCAGGTAACGCACTCCGAGGTTACGGAAATTTAATCATTATTAAACACAATGATGATTACCTTAGTGCCTACGCACACAACGACCGGATTTTTGTTTCAGAAAGACAGAGCGTCAAAAAGGGGCAAAAAATAGCATCCATGGGCAGCTCTGGCACTAATGCTGTTAGGTTACATTTTGAGATTCGCTACAAAGGAAAATCGGTGAACCCGCTTCGGTACTTGCCCAAGCGATAAACCGGGACAGAGATTGCTGTACTGTCTAGCTGCTACGCCAAATTGGGAGGCGCTATGAGTCAGAATAATACTGCAAAGAAAGTGGAAGACCTGGTTGAAGACGTTGACATGGAGCAAATGGAGCTCGAAGAGGAAGCGGAATCAACTGTAGAAGAAACCGAAGAGTCGGTATCCTTCGCTGCATCATCGAAAGCACTCGATGCGACGCAGCTCTACCTCAGCGAGATTGGTTATTCACCACTGCTGACGGCAGAAGAAGAAGTGCTTTACGCCCGCCGTGCGTTGCGTGGTGATGAAGCTGCCCGCAAACGTATGATCGAAAGTAACCTCCGCTTGGTGGTTAAGATCTCACGTCGTTACTCTAACCGTGGTCTTGCGCTGCTTGATCTGGTGGAAGAGGGCAATCTCGGCCTTATTCGTGCAGTAGAAAAGTTCGATCCTGAACGTGGTTTCCGCTTCTCGACTTACGCGACATGGTGGATTCGTCAAACGATAGAACGCGCGATAATGAACCAAACGCGTACCATTCGTCTGCCTATTCACGTGGTGAAAGAGCTGAACGTCTACCTGCGTACTGCGCGTGAGCTTGCTCAAAAGCTAGATCATGAGCCAACCGCAGAAGATATCGCTTTGCAGCTGGATAAGCCTGTAGAAGACGTCAACCGCATGCTGCGCCTCAATGAGCGTATCAGTTCGGTCGATAACCCTATCGGCGGTGATTCAGAGAAAGCCCTTTTGGACATCATCCCTGATGAAAAAGAAGGCGGCCCTGAAAGCACCACGCAAGACGATGACATGAAAAAGTCTATCGTGCATTGGCTCCAAGAGCTGAATCCAAAGCAGCGTGAAGTGCTTGCTCGTCGTTTTGGTCTGCTGGGTCATGAAGCGTCAACGTTGGAAGATGTTGGTCGCGAGATTGGTCTGACGCGTGAACGTGTTCGTCAAATTCAGGTTGAAGGTCTGCGTCGTCTGCGCGATATGCTGACCCATCAAGGTTTGAACATCGAATCACTGTTCAACACTGAGCACTAAGCCTCCGTTTTAGACATTCATTTTGTGCTCAATAAAAAAGCCCCTCTGAAGGGGCTTTTTTGATCGTACCGTCTGGCGTGACGAAAGAACGCGTCGCGGTGAGAATGGCTGCCGTAAAAGCTACAGCAAGGTTTTCAAGCGATATAGCGCATCGAGAGCCTGACGTGGTGTTAGGTTATCTGGCTCGATATCTGCCAGCACTTTTTCCACTTCACTCAACTCAGGAAGCAAAGACAACTGCGCGGCGGGTACCTGCGGTGCATGCTCGCCTGTCACCACTTCATGGCCACTTGCTTCCAATTGGCGAAGCTTGGTCTTAGCACGCTGAATCACGGTTTTCGGCACGCCAGCCAACCCTGCTACGGCAAGGCCATAAGACTTGCTTGCTGCGCCTTCTTGTACCGCGTGCATAAAGGCAATCTCATCCCCGTGCTCCACCGCGTCCAGATGCACATTGACCAAGCCATTAACTTGTCCTGCCAATTCGGTCAGTTCAAAGTAGTGGGTGGCAAACAGCGTCATTGATTTCAGTCTTTCCGCCAGCCACTCCGCACTTGCCCATGCCAGAGACAGGCCGTCATAGGTACTGGTGCCGCGGCCGATTTCATCCATCAACACCAAGCTGTTCTCTGTGGCGTTGTGCAGGATGTTCGCGGTTTCTGTCATCTCAACCATGAAGGTTGAGCGACCAGAGGCCAAATCATCAGAGGCACCGATACGGGTGAAGATACGATCGACTGGGCCTAAGGTTACCGATTCGGCCGGTACATAAGAGCCGATGTGTGCCAAAAGGGTGATCAGTGCAGTTTGGCGCATGTAGGTCGATTTACCGCCCATGTTCGGGCCAGTAATGATTTGCATACGGCGCTCTGCATTCAGCAGCGTTGGGTTGGCGATAAACGGCGCATCTAACACTTGCTCTACCACTGGGTGACGGCCACCTGCGATATCAATGCCGCGGGTCTCGGAAAGAGTTGGGCGGCAGTAGTTCAAGGTTTCTGCACGTTCTGCCAAGTTTGCAAGTACGTCTAGCGTCGACAGTGATTCTGCTGCGCGTTGCAGTTGCTCAAGGTGTGGCAGCAATTTGTCGAACAGCTCTTCCCAAAGCTTTTTCTCCAATGCCAATGCTTTGGATTTGGAGTTAAGTACTTTGTCTTCGTGCTCTTTAAGCTCAGGGATGATGTAACGCTCAGCGTTTTTCAGCGTCTGACGGCGTACATAGTAAGGCGGCACAAGGTGGCTTTGACCACGGCTCACTTGGATATAGAAGCCGTGAACTTGGTTAAAGCCAACTTTAAGCGTATCAATGTCATGGCGGTCACGCTCACGCGCTTCCAGCTCTTCAAGGTATTTAGTGGCACCGTCTGCTAGATCGCGCCATTCATCCAATTCTGCATTGTAACCTGGGGCGATGACACCGCCGTCGCGAATAACCACTGGCGGCGCTTCTACTACCGCCTCTTCCAGCAACTGCGTCAGCTCAGGCATTGGCGAACAAGCTTGTTTTAGCGGTGCAATAGCTTCGTCTTGTATTTCTTCCAGCAAGCTTTCAAGCTCTGGAAGCTGTTGCAGCGCACCGCGCAATCTTGCCATGTCGCGTGGACGGGCAGAGCGAAGTGCCAGACGTGCTAGGATACGCTCCATGTCGCCAACCGGGCGTAAAGAGGAAGACAGGTCAACATAAAGCCCGGTGTCTTTCAGAGCGGTGATGGCATCAAGGCGGCGATTAACGATAGTAAAGTCGCGCATGGGTTGGTGCAGCCAGCGTTTTAGTAAACGGCTACCCATAGGGGTTGTGGTGCAATCCAGTACCGATGACACGGTATTTTCAAATCCGCCAGACAGGTTTTGGGTCAGCTCCAGATTTCGACGGGTGGCCGCATCCAAAATCACTGACTGGTCTTTGTTTTCTTTTACTAAGGCGCGAATGTGCGGCAGGGCAGTACGCTGGGTATCTTTCACGTATTGCATCAAACAGCCTGCCGCGGCAAGGCCAAGGGCACAGTTTTCAACGCCAAAGCCGACCAAATCGCGGGTGCCGAATTGTTGGTTAAGCTGCTGCTTCGCCGTTTCTAAATCGAATTCCCAAATTGGGCGACGGCGGCTGCCTTTGCTCATTTCGGTCAGGGCGTGGTAGGTGAAATCTTCCGGGTACAACAGCTCAGCAGGGCGAGTGCGTTGAAGCTCTGCCTGCATTTCTTCTTCGGTTGCAGGCTCACTTAGCAGGAAGCGGCCCGAGGTGATATCCAGCGTGGCGTAACCGAATTGGTCATTGTGTGCGTAGATAGCGGCAATCAGGTTATCGACGCGCTCATTCAGCAAGGCTTCGTCTGATACGGTACCTGGCGTGACAATACGCACGACCTGACGCTCAACGGGACCTTTGCTGGTGGTCGGATCGCCGATTTGTTCACAAATCGCGACGGATTCTCCCAGTTGAACCAGACGCGCGAGGTAACCTTCGACAGAATGGTAAGGAACGCCGGCCATAGGAATAGGCTCGCCATTCGAGGTGCCGCGTTTGGTCAGCGAGATATCAAGCAGTTGTGACGCTCGCTTGGCGTCATTAAAGAAAAGCTCATAGAAATCACCCATTCGATAGAAAAGGAGCTCTTCTGGATGCTGCGCTTTAATTTTTAAGTATTGCTGCATCATCGGGGTGTGATTTGCTATTGCTTGTACTGTCACGATCTGGCCTGCAAAATTACAATAAGAAGTAGAGGCAACAAGGATACGTGAATCGCGGTAAACGGGTAAAGTATCGATATCGCGATGACGGAAAAATGAAGCTGAAAGAGGAAGTGCATGGAACAACTTGTAAAAACAGCCACGCGGATTGGAGAGCGTCTGGTCGCGAACGGACAGACAGTGACAACTGCCGAGTCTTGTACGGGCGGTGGCATTTCTTATGTACTGACAGAAGTGGCAGGCAGTTCGGCATGGTTTGAACGCGCCTTTGTTACTTACAGCAATGATGCTAAGCAAGAGTTGGTGGGCGTGAAAGAAGCCACGTTACTGGCTCACGGTGCTGTTAGTGAAGACGTGGTCGCCGAAATGGCCTTAGGTGCACGTGACGCGGCGAACGCCGATTTTGGCTTAGCAGTGAGTGGCATTGCAGGACCAACTGGCGGCACGGATGATAAACCCGTTGGCATGGTGTGTTTTGGGTGGGCAACCAAAGCTGGGGTGGTCACGGAAACCTGTCTGTTTGATGGCGACCGTCATACCATTCGTCGCAATACCATTGCGCACAGCCTTTGTCGTCTCTTGTCGTATCTCGAAGGCGAAAAATAAGAGCGTGGCACGATTGGAAAGAAAATTGTTATACAGGGCTAGACACTGTATAAATGGACAGTATACTTAGCATCAATTAACGATTAGTTATCTGAACGATTATTGCATCCTTTGGAGATTCAAATGGACGACAACAAACAGAAGGCACTAGCCGCCGCCCTTGGTCAGATCGAGAAACAATTCGGTAAAGGTTCGATCATGCGCCTTGGCGATGACCGCACTATGGATATTGAAACTGTATCTACAGGTTCTCTGTCACTGGATATCGCACTGGGTGCGGGTGGTCTGCCATACGGCCGTATTGTTGAAATCTACGGTCCAGAATCTTCAGGTAAGACAACGCTGACGCTGCAAGTTATCGCAGAAGCACAAAAGCAAGGTAAAACCTGTGCGTTTATCGATGCGGAACACGCATTGGATCCAGTGTATGCGCGTAAGCTTCACGTAGATATCGACAACCTGCTGGTGTCTCAGCCAGATACCGGTGAGCAAGCGCTGGAAATCGCAGACGCATTGACTCGCTCAGGTGCGGTTGACGTTATCATCATCGACTCCGTAGCGGCACTGACGCCAAAAGCGGAAATCGAAGGTGAGATGGGTGACTCTCACATGGGTCTGCAAGCACGTATGCTTTCTCAAGCAATGCGTAAGCTGACGGCGAACATCAAAAACAGCAACACGCTGATGATCTTCATCAACCAAATCCGTATGAAGATTGGTGTGATGTTCGGTAACCCAGAAACCACCACAGGTGGTAACGCACTGAAGTTCTACGCATCTGTTCGTCTTGATATCCGTCGTATCGGCTCTATCAAAGAGGGCGACGAGGTTGTGGGTAATGACACGCGCGTTAAAGTCGTGAAGAACAAGATTGCGGCACCGTTTAAACAAGCTGAATTCCAAATCATGTACGGCGAAGGTATCAACCTTTACGGCGAGCTGATTGACCTGGGTGTGAAACACAAACTGGTTGAGAAAGCAGGTGCATGGTACAGCTACAAGGGTGACAAGATCGGTCAGGGTAAAGCGAACGCATGTAAGTTCCTGAAAGAAAATTCAGAAATTGCTAAAGAGCTGGATAAAACCCTGCGTGACATGCTGCTGCAAAACAACGACATCAAAGTTGATAACAACGACGATGCAGAACTGCCTGAAGAGGAAGCGTTCTGAGTTTAACAGCACGAGAATTAGCGGTGGGCATGCTTGCCCGCCGCGACCATTCAGAACTGGAGCTTCGCCAAAAACTGGCTCAGCGACAGTGCACTCCCGAAGACATCGACGCTGCGATAGAGAATTGCCTCTACCACAAGTGGCTTGATGACCAACGATTTGCCGAAAGCCTCCTTCGCCACGGTGTCTATAAAGGACATGGCTGGCAACGCATTTGTTTTGACGCCAAACGCAAAGGCATCAGCACCGCGCAATTAGAATCCGCACAAGAAAATCAGCAACATGACTGGTATGAACTGGCCAAAGAACTGGCACAACGCCGTTTTGGTGATTTAGACGGTAACTTGCCAGACGTGGACTTCAAACAACGCGGGAAATGGGTTCGCTATCTTAATAGCCGAGGCTTTTCGTTCGACCAAATCAACTACGCCTTGTCCGCAAACGATTCAGATTAAGCACTACATATGCGCGGATAGTGCGAGCTATCTTATCTCTGCCTCTTTTCGCAACAGGTCAGGTTGTTTACAATGTCGGCCAATTGACTCTGATCATGTCGCGTATGATGCGATTCAGTGATTACTACAACTCCAATTTCAGGATTAGACAATGTACATGAGCACCGACGAGATCCGCACAGCGTTTCTCGAATTCTTTGAAAGCAAAGGGCATACGATTGTGCCTAGCTCATCGCTCGTGCCTGCAAACGACCCAACGCTGTTGTTCACAAACGCAGGTATGAACCAGTTTAAAGATTGCTTCCTTGGCCTAGAGAAGCGCGCCTACACGCGTGCGACGACGGCACAGCGCTGTGTACGCGCCGGTGGTAAGCACAATGACCTGGAAAACGTAGGTTTCACTGCCCGTCACCACACTTTCTTTGAAATGCTGGGTAACTTCAGCTTTGGTGACTACTTCAAGGAAGACGCTATCGCATACGCGTGGGAGTTTTTGACTGACACGTTGAAACTGCCAAAAGATCGTCTGATGGTTACTGTTTACGAAACCGATGACGAAGCATTCGCGCTGTGGAACGAGAAAGTAGGCATCCCTGCTGACCGCATCGTTCGTATCGGCGACAAGAAAGGCGGTAAAGCTTACGAGTCAGATAACTTCTGGCAAATGGGCGACACTGGCCCTTGTGGTCCATGTACTGAAATCTTCTACGATCACGGCGACCACATCTGGGGCGGTCCTCCGGGCTCACCAGAAGAAGATGGCGACCGTTTCATCGAGATCTGGAACAACGTATTCATGCAGTACAACCGTCATGCTGATGGCACGATGGAACCACTGCCTAAGCCATCTGTTGATACCGGTATGGGTATTGAGCGTATCGCTGCAATCATGCAAGGCGTTCACTCAAACTACGAAATCGACATCTTCCAAACGCTGATCAAAGCAGCGGCGGAAGTGATTGGCTACGACGACCTGTCTAACCAATCTCTGCGTGTTGTGGCTGACCACATCCGTTCATGTGCATTCCTGATCGTTGACGGCGTTATGCTTCAAACGAAGGTCGTGGTTACGTTCTGCGTCGTATTATTCGTCGTGCAGTGCGTCACGGTAACAAACTGGGTGCAAACGGCGCATTCTTCTACAAGCTTGTCGGTCCTCTGGCTGAGATCATGGGTACTGCGGGCGAAGACATGAAGAAGCAGCAGGCAATGGTAGAGAAAGTGCTGAAGATCGAAGAAGAAAACTTCGGTCGTACGCTGGACCGCGGTATGGCGATCCTGAACGACGCACTGGAAGCACTGGATGGCAAAGTACTGGACGGCGAAACCGTATTCAAACTGTACGACACCTACGGCTTCCCAGCTGACCTGACCAACGACGTAGCGCGTGAGCGCGGCTTCTCTATCGATGAAGAAGGTTTTGAAGCAGCGATGGAAGCTCAGCGTCAACGTGCGCGTGAAGCTGGCCAATTTGGCACTGACTACAACGCAGTGATCAAAGTTGAAGGCGACTCTGAGTTCACCGGTTACGGCGCAACTGAAGGCAAAGGCCTGATCACTGACATCTTCGTTGATGGCATGGCAGCAGAAGCACTGGCAACCGCAGACGAAGCTGTGATCATTCTGGACCAAACCCCATTCTACGCAGAGTCGGGCGTCAGTGTGGTGACGCAGGCTTCCTGATGACGGATGCTGGCAAGTTCGAAGTAATCGATACCCAAAAATACGGCGCGGCTATCGGCCATCGCGGTAAGCTGGTTGACGGTACACTGAGCGTTGGTGACAACGTAGACGCGAAAGTAAACGCAGAGCGTCGTCAAGCTATCGCACTGAACCACTCAGCGACGCACCTTCTGCACGAAGCACTGCGTATCGTTCTGGGCGAGCACGTACAACAAAAAGGTTCTTTGGTTCGCGCCGAAGGCCTGCGTTTTGACTTCTCTCACCTAGAAGCGGTGAAGCCAGAAGAACTGCGCGCCGTTGAGAAGATGGTTAACGAAGAAATCCGTCGTAACCACGCGGTTAGCACTGAAATCATGGACATCGAATCTGCGAAAGCAAAAGGCGCGATGGCACTGTTTGGTGAGAAGTACGACGACAACGTACGCGTACTGACCATGGGCGATTTCTCTATCGAGCTGTGTGGTGGTACTCACGCAAACCGCACTGGTGATATCGGTATGCTGAAAATCGTTTCTGAAGGCGGTATCGCAGCTGGCGTACGTCGTATAGAAGCGGTAACGGGCCAAGGCGCAGAAGAGGCGTTCTACCGTCAGCAGCAAGAGTTTGCTCAGAAGGTATCGGATTCTCAAAACCGTGCCAAAGCACTGGAAAAAGAGATCCAACTGCTGAAAGAGAAACTGGCGGCGCAGGAAAGTGCAAGCCTGATTAACAACGTTAAAGAGATTAACGGCGTTAAGGTTCTGATCAGCGCGCTGAACGGTGCTGACAGCAAAGCACTGCGCACTATGGTTGACGATCTGAAAAACCAGATGGGCAGCGGTGTGGTGTTCCTGAGCAACGTGGCAGACGACAAGGTAAGCCTGATTGCAGGTGTGACCAAAGATCTGACCGGCAATGTGAAAGCTGGCGAGCTTGTAAACATGGTTGCACAGCAAGTAGGCGGTAAAGGTGGCGGTCGTCCTGACATGGCGCAGGCAGGTGGTACTGACGTGGAAGCGTTGCCAGCTGCGATGGACACTGTTGCACCTTGGTTGACTGAACGTTTGTAATAAAAAACGTTAAGAAAACAAGACGTAAAGAAAGGCTTCCTCTGGAAGCCTTTTTTCGTTTTTTTTCTTTTATTAAGTTTATTCTTTGCACTTTTTTTTTAACGCTGTATAGTGCATCGCCTTATTGAAGGTGAGGCTTTTTTGTGAAGCCAAATTCACCAGATTTTTTTGCGCCGGTAGGATGAACTTTTCTTGCCTCGCAGTATCTCACAAGGTGATCTTCTGGGCACAGGGGTCACAATGTCTGGATTCTATGTGCAAAATCTCATTGGCAAACTGGAGTTGGCCAAAGAAATAAGCCATATTGAAACACCAGACAGACACGATTGATTTGAAGGACGTGTCTGACAAAAGGATGCTCGCAAGGAAGGAAAGTAGTTGAACGTCCATCTCGGAGCTTAAGCTGCCGTATGAGTTTACTTCGTGCAGTAAGAAGACCAAACAGACTCAACGAAAAGAAAGTTGTAATTACTCAAGGAGTAGAAGAATGCTGATTTTGACTCGTCGCGTAGGTGAAACGCTGATGATTGGTGATGAAGTTACCGTGACTGTACTGGGCGTGAAAGGCAACCAAGTACGTATTGGTGTAAATGCACCAAAAGAGGTTTCTGTTCACCGTGAAGAAATCTACATGCGCATACAAGCTGAGAAGGGTAACCCAGCACCGACTGGCGGCAACTTCTAAAAAAAGCGTCATGTGATTTACTTAAGGCCGATATTTGATCGGCCTTTTTGTTAAATACAGGTTGTTCATTTAAAAAGCAATTCGCAGTTTTTTTATGCTGCCATATCGTTAAATGGCGGATAAGTGTGCAAACGAATCATGAAAGTGATTTTTTCAGGATAAAGTGTTTGACATATTTTCGGGTCACAGTAATATGTGCCTCCGCAAGACGGTGAGGTGGCCGAGAGGCTGAAGGCGCTCCCCTGCTAAGGAGTATACGGTTTATAGCCGTATCGAGGGTTCGAATCCCTCCTTCACCGCCATTCTTGCACTGCG
>NZ_LNTY01000057.1 GCF_001559595.1 Enterovibrio coralii
TGTCATTACCGTCCTGACCGTAAATCACATCATTGCCGGCTCCGCCATCGACAGCGTCATCACCTGTCCCTGCATAGACTTTGTCGTTGCCGTCTTCACCGTAAATGGTGTCGTTACCTGCATCACCATGCAGCTCATCGTTACCGATGCCGCCTTTGAGGAGATCGTGACCCGCACCGCCACGCAAGCGGTCGTCACCGTCTTGACCGTAAAGTTCGTCGTTTCCATCGCCGCCATCAATACGGTCGTTA
>NZ_LNTY01000058.1 GCF_001559595.1 Enterovibrio coralii
AGATTTTGCTTGGCGACCATAGCGTTGTGGACCCACCTGATCCCATGCCGAACTCAGTAGTGAAACGCAACAGCGCCGATGGTAGTGTGGGGTCTCCCCATGTGAGAGTAGGACATCGCCAGGCTTGAATTTCATCCAAATGAAGCAGTAAGCGTAAGACTTCAAGCGGATAACTAATTTGCTGATATAGCTCAGTTGGTAGAGCGCACCCTTGGTAAGGGTGAGGTCCCCAGTTCAAATCTGGGTATCAGCACCAGTTTTAAAGAATTTGCTTGGCGACCATAGCGTTGTGGACCCACCTGATTCCATGCCGAACTCAGTAGTGAAACGCAACAGCGCCAATGGTAGTGTGGGGTCTCCCCATGTGAGAGTAGGACATCGCCAGGCTTTAAATACTGTCAAAAAGGCCATCCGCAAGGATGGCCTTTTTGCATTTCCGAATTCAAAAAATGTGCAGTGTTAACGCCTGTTTCAGCACTCATCTTTTCTCTCTTCTAAAAGGCATCTCTCCCATCTTTTCTATCCAAGTGGATCTATCTCACATTTGGGCTTGAACAGATCTTAGCCTTGGTATAGTGTTATTGGAATTCTAGACGTCTATACTTCTTAATCGGAGTACATCTTAAAAAAGGGAGTCATTTAAGATGCCAATTAAAATTCCTGATCAGTTACCCGCCGCGAGCACTTTGCGTCAGGAAAACATCTTCGTCATGTCGACCTCTCGTGCGGAAAGCCAGAATATTCGTCCGCTGAAAGTGCTTTTACTCAATCTGATGCCGAAGAAAATTGAGACGGAAACGCAGTTCATGCGTCTACTTTCTAATAGCCCGCTTCAAGTGGATGTGGAGCTGCTGCGCATTGATGACAGACCAACTCGTAATACGCCGACGGAACACTTAGACACTTTCTATCGTCAGTTTCAGGCGATCAGAGAGCGTAACTTCGATGGATTGATTGTTACGGGCGCACCATTGGGCTTGGTGCAGTTTGAGGACGTGATCTATTGGGATCACCTAAAAGACATCATGAATTGGGCAAAAGAGCACGTCACCTCGACGCTATATGTTTGTTGGGCGGCGCAGGCGGGTTTGAAACTGCTGTATGATTTGCCGAAAAAGACGCGTAAGGAAAAGCTGTCTGGGGTTTATCATCACCGTACTAACAAAGATCATAACCACAACCCTATTCTTCGCGGCTTTGATGATACGTTTCTTGCGCCGCATTCTCGCTATGCGGACTTCTCACCTGCTTACCTTGCTGAGCATACTGATCTCGATATTCTCGCGACCTCGGATAAAGCAGGCACGTATTTGGCAGCCACCAAGGACATGCGTAATGTGTTTGTCACTGGTCACCCAGAATATGACTCTCACACATTACATAATGAATATCATAGGGATGTGGGTGAAGGCATGGAGCCTGCTGTACCGTCCAACTACTATCCAGACGATGACCCAACTCAAGAACCGTATGTGAGCTGGCGTAGCCATGGCCATTTGTTGTTTGCCAACTGGCTTAACTACTGCGTTTACCAACAAACGCCTTACGATCTCGACCACTTCGCCGAGTCGGCGTTTACCAAAGACGAATAACAAAAAAAGCCAGCGAAAGCTGGCTTTTTTATATCGAAGGATTGGCTTACCCGTTGTTGGCTGATTCTGAGGCTGTTTTCTCCTCACCCTCAATGCGAGGGTTTATCGCCATGTCTCTTTCTGCCACTTTGGCCTTCTCAATCATCTTGGTGATTGTGGAGCCCTGAACCAAGATAGAGAACACCACCACGGCGTAAGTCATCACCAGAATGATCTCTCGAACATCAATGTTCTTCTCTGGCAACACCATATAACCTGCAGGCACTGCCATTGCCATCGCAATCGCAAGACCACCACGAAGGCCACCCCACGTCAGGATTTTCACTGAGTATGGGTTGTAGTGACGGTAACGGTTAAAGCCGAAGTAGCACAGACGAACACTGAGGTAGCGACCTGCCAGTACCAAAGGAACAGCAAACGCCATCATGATCCAGTCTTCTTTGTGGAAGGTGAATGTCAGCATGCTCAAACCGATGAGCAGGAACAGAATGCCGTTTAGGAATTCATCAACCAACTCCCAGAAGTGATCCAAGTGTTCTTCACTTTCAGGGGAGAAGCCAATGTAGCGTGTCCAGTTGCCAATCATGATGCCGGCAACGACCATTGCCAACGGACCTGATACGCCAATCAAGCTTGCAAAGACATAACCTGCCGTTGGAATACCTAGGGTCAACAACAACTCCATAGAGTGGTCGTCGGTGTGACAAATCAGGTAGTGGAACAGAAGGCCCAAGAAGAAGCCGTAAATGATGCCGCCAATGGCTTCATGCAGGAACAGTTCAACCACCCCCATGACGGTCGGTGTTTCCGTGCCAAACGCGACCGTGAACAGGGTAATGAAGATAACCAGGCCGAAGCCGTCGTTGAACAATGACTCCCCCTCAATTTGGGTTGAGATACGTTTTGGGGCATTGAGCTTTTTAACGATAGCGAGAACAGCGATTGGGTCGGTCGGCGAAATCAGTGCGCCAAAGAGCAAGCAGTAAATAAAAGCGAATGGAATGCCAATCAGTTGGAAGAACAGCCAAGCGGCTCCACCGATAAAGAAGGTAGAGACAAGGGTGGCACCCAGAGCGAGAACCGTAATTTCCCACTTTTGGTCTTTTAGGTTGGGTAGCTTTATTCCAAGGCCGCCCGCAAAGAGCAAGAATCCCAATACGCCTTTCAGGAGAAAATCATCAAAATGTATTTCGTTAAGCGTATTGGCGGCGAAGTCTTTCAAATCAAACCAGTCGTTGTGACCTGAAATAACGATACCCAAGGAGAGGATCAAAGCCCCGGCGGTAATCGCTATCGTGGTTTGCATTTGTCCGATTTTGCTGTTGATAAAGGCGATCAGCATGGCTGCTGCGGCGAGAAAACAAAGCGTTGTATAGACGGTCATGGAAGACCCCAGTTTGATCAAAGAACGTACAGAAATGTGTTAAGAAATATAAAGCGATATTGTGAAGAAAACTACTACAAAACACGGAGATTTGTGCAAAATAAATGACCACTGGTCGAGTTGGACGTCTAGATTTCCATTTGGTCTGTGATACTATGGCTTTTGCATGCAATACAAGAAGGATCTGTGGCTGTGAGCAGTATGGAAACACTAAAAAAATTATTAGCTGAGCGTATCCTGATCATCGATGGTGGTATGGGTACCATGATCCAGGGATATAAGCTCGAAGAGCAAGACTACCGTGGTGAGCGTTTTGCCGATTGGCACAGTGATCTCAAGGGCAACAACGACCTTTTGGTGCTCACTCAGCCGCAGCTGATTAAAGACATTCACGCCGAGTATTTGGAAGCTGGCGCGGATATCCTCGAAACCAATACCTTTAATGCCACCACCATTGCCATGGCTGACTATGATATGGAAAGCCTGAGCGAAGAGATTAACTTCGCGGCGGCTAAGTTGGCGCGTGAAGCCGCTGACGAGTGGACGGCAAAAAATCCCGAGAAACCACGCTTTGTTGCTGGCGTGCTTGGCCCTACAAACCGCACCTGTTCTATTTCGCCAGACGTTAATGACCCGGGTTATCGAAACGTCACCTTTGATGAGCTGGTAACTGCTTACTCTGAATCAACGCGCGCTTTAATCAAAGGCGGAGCCGATCTTATTCTGATAGAAACCATCTTCGATACCCTGAATGCCAAAGCGTGTGCGTTTGCTGTCGATTCTGTCTTTGAAGAATTGGGCATTGCGCTGCCGGTGATGATCTCGGGCACTATCACGGATGCATCCGGTCGTACACTATCGGGTCAAACCACCGAAGCCTTCTACAACTCGCTGCGTCACGTGAAGCCGATTTCCTTTGGTCTGAACTGTGCGTTAGGGCCAGATGAGCTGCGCCCTTATGTCGAAGAGCTGTCACGCATTTCTGAAACCTTTGTCTCTGCGCACCCGAATGCGGGCTTACCAAATGCGTTTGGTGAGTACGACCTTTCGCCAGAAGACATGGCAGAACACGTCAAAGAGTGGGCGGAAAGCGGTTTTCTCAACCTGATTGGTGGTTGTTGTGGTACTACGCCAGAGCACATTCGTCATATGTACGACGTGACCAAAACGGTCGCCCCGCGTGCACTGCCAGACATTAATGTTGCGTGTCGTCTTTCTGGCCTTGAGCCGCTGACGATTGAGAAAGAGACCTTGTTTATTAACGTGGGTGAGCGAACCAACGTGACAGGCTCGGCGCGTTTTAAGCGTCTTATCAAAGAAGAGCTTTATGACGAAGCTTGGAAGTGGCGCGTCAACAAGTAGAGAACGGCGCGCAGATCATCGATATCAACATGGACGAAGGCATGTTGGATGCAGAGGCGTGCATGGTGCGCTTCTTAAATCTCTGTGCGTCTGAGCCTGAGATCTCCAAAGTGCCTATCATGGTTGACTCCTCCAAATGGGAAGTCATTGAGGCAGGCCTTAAATGTATTCAAGGCAAAGGGATCGTTAACTCCATCTCGCTCAAAGAAGGGAAAGAAAAATTTGTCGAGCAGGCGAAACTGATTCGTCGCTATGGCGCGGCGGTTATCGTGATGGCATTTGATGAAGTCGGTCAGGCAGATACCCGTGTACGCAAAACGGAAATTTGTACTGAAGCCTACCGAGTTCTGGTTGATGAAGTCGGTTTCCCGCCAGAAGACATCATTTTTGACCCGAATATCTTTGCCGTTGCGACCGGTATTGATGAGCACAACAACTACGCGGTGGACTTTATTGAGGCAGTTGCCGACATCAAGCGCGATTTGCCGCATGCCATGATTTCAGGCGGCGTATCGAACGTCTCGTTCTCTTTCCGCGGCAACAATTACGTGCGCGAAGCTATCCATGCTGTGTTCCTTTACCACTGTTTCAAGAACGGCATGGACATGGGCATCGTGAATGCCGGTCAGCTTGAAATCTATGACAACGTACCGGATAAGCTGCGTGAAGCCGTGGAAGACGTGGTGCTAAATCGTCGTGATGATGCAACGGAACGTTTGCTCGAAATTGCGGAAGAGTATCGTGAAAATGCTGTCGGCAAAGAAGAAGATGCTTCTGCGCAGGAATGGCGTACCTGGGAGGTTGAGAAACGCCTAGAACACGCGCTGGTGAAAGGTATCACCGAGTTTATCGTTGAAGATACCGAAGAAGCCCGCATCAATGCCTCCAAGCCGCTGGAAGTTATCGAAGGCCCACTGATGGACGGCATGAACGTCGTGGGTGATCTCTTCGGTGAAGGTAAGATGTTCCTGCCTCAGGTGGTGAAATCTGCCCGCGTTATGAAGCAGGCCGTGGCGCACTTAGAGCCTTTCATCAATGCTGAAAAACAGGCGGGCACGTCTAACGGCAAGATACTACTGGCGACTGTAAAAGGCGATGTGCACGATATCGGTAAAAACATCGTCGGTGTTGTCCTTCAGTGTAATAACTACGAAATCATCGACCTTGGTGTCATGGTGCCTTGTGAGAAAATCCTCAAGGTCGCCAAGGAAGAGAATGTCGATATCATCGGTTTGTCCGGCCTTATCACGCCATCGCTGGATGAAATGGTGCATGTAGCAAAAGAGATGGAACGCCTTGGATTTGATTTGCCACTCCTTATTGGCGGTGCAACGACGTCTAAAGCGCATACTGCGGTTAAGATTGAGCAGAACTACAATCAGCCAGTAGTGTATGTCAACAATGCCTCTCGAGCTGTCGGTGTGTGTTCTTCTCTATTGTCTGAGAAGCTCAAGCCTGCTTTCGTAGAGAAGCTTCAAGTGGATTATGATGTGGCTCGTGAGCAACATGCGCGTAAACGTCCACGTACCAAACCCGTCACGCTTGAAAAAGCGCGTGCGAACAAAGTGGCGATTGATTGGGATAACTACACGCCGCCAGCACCAGCAAAACCAGGCGTACATGTGTTTGAAGACTTCGATGTAGCGACACTTCGCAATTATATCGACTGGACACCGTTCTTCATGACGTGGTCGCTTGTCGGTAAGTACCCGACTATTTTCGACCATGAAGAAGTCGGAGAAGAAGCGAAGCGACTGTTCAAAGATGCCAATGACTTGCTCGACCGCGTTGAGAAAGAAGGGATGATGAAAGCCGCAGGTATGTGTGCCATGTTCCCTGCCGCATGTGTCGGTGATGACATCGAAGTCTATACCGATGAGTCGCGCACGGAAGTGGCGAAAGTGCTGCATAACTTGCGCCAACAAACCGAGAAGCCAAAGGGGTTCAACTACTGTTTGTCTGACTATATCGCACCGAAAGAAAGCGGTAAGAAAGACTGGATTGGCGCGTTTGCTGTAACTGGCGGCATCGGTGAGCGAGAGCTTGCAGATGCGTATAAAGCGCAAGGTGATGACTACAACGCCATCATGATCCAAGCGGTTGCTGACCGTTTAGCTGAAGCGTTTGCGGAATACCTGCACGAGCGTGTCCGTAAAGAAATTTGGGGCTATGCATCGGATGAGAACTTGTCCAACGACGATCTTATCCGAGAGAAGTATCAAGGTATTCGTCCTGCACCGGGCTATCCTGCGTGCCCTGAACACACAGAGAAAGGCAGCCTCTGGGAGCTTCTTGATGTGGAAGAGACCATTGGTATGTCACTGACGACAAGTTATGCGATGTGGCCGGGCGCGTCGGTATCTGGCTGGTATTTCTCGCACCCTGATTCTCGCTACTTCGCGGTGGCGCAGATCCAAGAAGATCAGCGAGACAGCTATGCCGATCGCAAGGGCTGGGATTTGATCGAGGCCGAGAAGTGGTTGGGACCAAACCTCAACGGCTAATGGAAAAAGAAAAGGGCACTCACTGAGTGCCCTTTTTCGTTCGAAGCGATGTTTGCTTAGTCTTCAAACAGCTCTTTGTGCAGCGCACGTACCACGTCTTTTGACTCATCCGTATTGGTCAAAAAACACAGGTTATGGTTGCTTGCACCATAACAAATCATGCGAAGGTTAAAGTCTTTCAATGCACCGAAGATTTTCGCCGCAGAGCCGCGAGACTCGCCCATATGGTTACCAATCAAGGCCACCAGACACATATCCTGCTCGACCTCTACTCGGCAAAGTTCAGACAGCTCTTTTTCTGCGGCTTCCGGCAGTTTTGGTGCGCCGCCTTTGGTGTTGGTTTGATCCAAGGTCAGCGACACACTGACTTCTGACGTCGTGATCAAATCCACCGAGACTTTGTGCTTAGCAAGAATGTTGAACACTTCTGCCAAGAAGCCGTAAGCGTGGAACATATTCAAGCTGGTCAGTGTCACCATGGTCTGGTTGCAACGCAGTGCGAGTGCACGGAAAAGCGGAGAGTGCTCGGCTTCACGACGGATCCACGTACCGCCTTGCTCTGGGGCTTTCGACGAACCGACAAATACCGGAATGTCTTGGCGCATCGCTGGGATCAAGGTTGCAGGGTGCAGGATCTTGGCACCAAAGTTAGCCATCTCGGAGGCTTCACTAAAGCTGATCTCGTCGATCGGTTTAGCGGCAGGTGCGACGCGAGGATCGGTGCTGTAGATACCCGGTACGTCAGTCCAAATTTCCAATGTCGTGGCTTGCACGGCTTCAGCCAGCAAAGCCGCGCTGTAGTCACTACCACCACGTCCCAAGGTTGTAGTGTTACCTTTCAAATCTGAGCCTATAAACCTTGTGTGACGACCACTTTCTCTTCACAAAGCGGACGAAGGACCGTTTGCGCGTGGTGCGAGGTTTCAATCAGATCTGGGGCTGCTTTACCGTAAACATCGTCTGTTTTCAGGACGTCACGCACGTCAAAGCGCACAGCATCTAGTCCTTGTGTATTCAGCAGATGGGTAAAAATGTGGGTAGACATCAGCTCACCACAAGCCACGAGGCTGTCGGTGATTTTGTCCGAAGGCGCGGTATCCGCTGCGGCCGCGAAGGTCGCAACATCATCCAAAATTTGATTAACGGCAGCAGAGACAGATGGATTGTCTGGCAGTTGTTTCAGAATACTGAAGTGAATGTCAGCCAGTTGCGTGAGCAAGGCTTTTTGTCGCTCAAGATCGGCAACACCATTTGCCAGTTCTACCAGTAGGTTTGTCACGCCAGAACAGGCACTGATCACAACCAGACGTGTATCCAAATTCCCTTTAATCACCGATGCGCAGTTAGTCATAGCTGCATAATCGGCAACACTTGTACCGCCGAATTTAGCGACAGTTAATGCGTTCACTTCCCTTCACCTCCCATAATCGCGAATGGAGTAATCCTGAAAAAATAAATGGTTGCGACGAAGAGGTAGGGGAGTTGGTCGGAAGAAAGGTTATTTCTCCAGAAGCACTCCATCTCAGTTGAGATGACAGTCCGAAGGATTCAACCTCCCAGACCGACAAATCAGCCCCCAAGGCCTGATGTTGTCTCGGCGTCTTACCCCCTGATCTGACTGCATTGGAGTTGGGGCTCCGCAATCCGACTACCTGGTAGACGCGCCTCTTCTGTCACTGTGCAACAAGGTGCTGCACAAAATTTGCCCTCTATTGATAAATGTTTGTAACCGCTTTGTCAATTATCCGCTGCATCAAATTTCACCATATTTACAACGCACTTCTCAAAAGAAGCTTGATTGGGATAGTGTTTCTCACCCCTGAAGGTTTTCGATTGGCCAGTGAGGGTGTTAGGGTAACGAGTAATATTGAAAGCATATGGAGTGCTGACCATGACGATTTCACGTTTTATTCCACCACGCCGAACCCTGATGGGACCGGGGCCATCTGATGTATCGCCGCGCGTACTTCAAGCCCTTTCTCAGCCAACCATTGGACACCTAGATCCCCTATTTGTCGGCATGATGGATGAAGTCAAATCGTTGCTTCAGTATGCCTTCCAAACTGAAAACGCCTTTACCATCGCCGTGTCTGCTCCGGGTAGCGCGGGTATGGAAACCTGCTTTGTAAACTTGATTGAGCCCGGCGATACCGTGATTGTTTGTCGTAACGGCGTGTTTGGCGATCGCATGCGTGAAAATGTAGAGCGCTGTGGTGCCAAAGCGGTAATGGTGGATGACGAGTGGGGCAAACCAGTAGACCCTGCCAAAGTCGAACAGGCGTTGAATGATAACCCGGACGCTCGATTTTAGCGTTTGTGCATGCGGAGACGTCTACAGGTGCACTGTCAGATGCTAAGGCCTTGTCGGCACTTGCCAGACAACATGGCTGTTTGACTATCGTCGATGCGGTAACCTCGCTTGGCGGCGTGCCTTTGCTGGTGGATGAGTGGCAGCTTGATGCTGTTTATTCAGGTAGCCAAAAATGTCTGTCTTGCGTGCCGGGACTGTCGCCAGTCACCTTCTCGCCAAAAGCGGTAGAGAAAATGCAAAACCGCACCAGCAAGGTACAAAGCTGGTTCCTCGATCAAAGCCTCGTATTGGCTTACTGGAGCGGGAAAGGCAAGCGAAGCTATCACCATACGGCACCGGTAAACAGCCTGTATGCCTTACATGAATCACTCTTAATGCTGAAAGAAGAAGGCTTGGAAAATGCGTGGCAACGTCACCGTGACATGCACGAATTGCTAAAAGCAGAGCTTGAAGCCTTGGGCATTGCCTTCCTCGTCGATGCGGATCACCGACTGCCACAACTTAACGCCGTTGCTGTGCCTGAAGGCATCGATGATGCGGCGGTGCGTGCCACTCTGCTTAACGACTACAACTTGGAAATTGGAGCGGGTTTAGGGGCACTTGCTGGCAAAGCTTGGCGTATCGGATTGATGGGATACGCCGCGAAACGTGAAAACGTCGCCTTGTGCGCCAAAGCGTTGAAAGATGTCTTGAGCTAACGTTTGTTCCCAACAAAAAGCCCAGACAACTGTCTGGGCTTTTTTATGTTTATTCCATCATGTCAGGCTGAAAAACATGTTGGGGAAATAGCAAGGTCGCTTCCTCTTTCAGTTGCTCGGCGATATCCATGTTCTTCGTCATCACCGCCAAATCAATCAATGATTGATACCCTTCAATGCTTGGATACATCGAGGTTTTGGCTGTTTGGCGAGCCAGATAGCTACGCTGCGCGGCGATGTCATTACTTTCCACACTTTTCATAAAGCTCTCGAAGCCATGACATCGTCAAAATATCCTGTCCACCAAGGGTGGATTTGATATTGAGTTAACTTGTGCGCGTTTAGCGTGTGAGAGCGAGACGCTTGTTCGCCGAGGTAAACGGAACTGACGACCATCACAGTGCTCATTGTCAGTATCAGAGACGCGAGTACCTTTATGGCGAAAGACGCGCGCGTCACATGGCGTGCATACCGTGCTGTCAGGTTATCGAGCCAATACAAAAGCACAATGAACAGCACCGGCAATATCGGGTTGGTCTCAACAAATGCCGTGGCAGCCATGCCCAACATCACAGGAAGCAAGATGGCAAACAACATGAGTCGGGTGCCGTTAGGAGCATCGAGCAAACGTCTGATTGTCATGGCCCACACTAAGCCCAAAGACAGCCACATGGCGATGCCACCTTCTGCGGCCGTGGTGAGCAGCCAACTCGGTGACAAGGCATTGGCTACTGTCGCCTGATGCGTTTCGAGGCTTTGCAACAATAACGCGGTTTGATGTTGGCCCAGTCCCAAGCCTTCAAACTGAGAAGACGCAAGCAGTGCAAACACTTGGCTCATCAAGGTGGTTTCTGAGTCTGCGAACAGTGGTGAGAAGAGTGCCGCTTGTGGCAACGCTCCGATGGCACCTGCAATCACAAAACCTAACAAGACAGAAGCATTCCACATCCCATGATGGAGGCGACGGGAAAACTTAAACAAAAAGGGTTGAGTCAGTACCACAATCAATAGCGTAATGGTGACCAGCCAAGGCTGCTTTAACGCCATCAGCGCAATGATGTTGACGATGGGAGTTGCAAAGAGCAAGAAATGCAGCGGCACCAAGTTACGTTTGTAGGCCTTAGTCCGCGCCAACAGATAGGCGGACAAGGCCAGCGATGTCAGCATAGCGACGCTGATGGTATCTCTGTCGAGCCATGCCGGGTGGGTGTAAACCTGTTTTAGTTCCAACAGCGATAACACATTGGGCACGGCATACGGCAGGGCAACAATCCAGCCTGAAAGCAGGGGTAGCCAAAGCAAGTTTTGGCGCTGGACGTGGTTAAAACTAAATTGCTGAAGCGTACAGAACAGCGCAAAAGCGAGCACCACGCACTGAGATGCCAGATAGCAGCAGAAGGCTGCGCATGGGTGTAAAACGACGGTACGGCAGCCAATAGCGTGGCAATAGCCAACCATTTGGTGATATGGGTGGTACTGAAGCGTTTTTGTCTCGCCACTTCAAATAAGCCGAAGCAAATAATGGCGATAACCAACAGAAAAGTCAGTGCTATGGACGGATGCTGAATCCCTTCAAAGCTCAGTGGTACTTGATTTAAAGGAAGACATAACAAAAACAGTGCTGCTATGGCGAGCAGCACAGGTTTAAGCAGTGGCTTACTGGCCACTTTTGATGGCCAGTGAAGATGGAAACGAGTTGTTTGCATGCTGAGATTCATTCGATAACGTGGTAACGCTATCGGCTTAAGATGCCTTTTGCTTTAGTAAAGGTTTCAGGAATCTTGCCGTGTGCGAGCCTTCCACAGTCGCCACATCCTCTGGCGTACCTTGCGCAATGATCATACCGCCGCCGCTGCCGCCCTCCGGTCCCAAATCTACAATCCAGTCTGCGGTTTTAATTACATCCAGATTGTGTTCGATAACCACGATGGTGTTGCCGTGGTCGCGAAGGCGATGCAGAACGGTCAACAGCTGCTGAATGTCGTGGAAGTGCAGGCCAGTGGTTGGTTCATCCAAGATATACAGCGTCTTGCCGGTATCGCGTTTAGACAGCTCGCGTGCCAGTTTCACACGTTGCGCTTCACCACCAGACAAGGTTGTCGCTGCCTGTCCGAGTCGAATGTAGGATAGGCCAACATCCATCAGGGTTTGCAGTTTTCTCGCAATAGCGGGAACTGCGTCAAAGAACTCACGCGCGTCTTCAACGGTCATTTCCAACACTTCGTCGATGGTTTTGCCTTTGTAGCGAATTTCCAGCGTCTCGCGGTTGTAGCGTTTGCCTTTACAGACATCACACGGCACGTAGACATCGGGCAGGAAGTGCATTTCCACCTTGATAACACCGTCACCCTGACAAGCTTCACAACGGCCGCCTTTGACGTTGAAGCTGAATCGACCCACTTTGTAACCACGAGAGCGTGCTTCCTGAGTGCCCGCAAACAGTTCACGGATTGGGGTAAAGATCCCTGTGTAAGTCGCTGGATTCGAGCGCGGTGTTCGACCAATCGGGCTCTGATCGATATCGATAACCTTGTCGAAATGGCCAAGGCCATCAATGTCTTTGTAAGGAGCTGGCTCACCTGTGGTCGCGCCGTTCAGCGCATGGTGTGCGATTTTAAAGAAAGTATCGTTGATAAGGGTCGATTTGCCTGAGCCAGACACCCCTGTTACACAAGTAAAGAGGCCAACGGGCAAGGTCAGGTCGACATTACGAAGGTTGTTACCGCTCGCGCCTTTGAGCTTCACCACGCGTTTCTTGTCATAAGGAATGCGTTTAACTGGCACCTCAATCGCTTTCTTGCCACTGAGGTACTGACCAGTCACTGAGGCTTCATTAGCAATGATCTCTTCGTAAGTGCCTTCCGCCACCACGTAGCCACCGTGCACACCTGCACCGGGACCGATATCGATGATGTGGTCAGCGGCGCGAATCGCGTCTTCATCATGTTCAACAACCAGTACGGTGTTACCCAAGTTACGAAGGTGCTCTAGAGTGCTCAGCAGGCGCTCGTTATCGCGCTGGTGGAGTCCAATCGAAGGCTCATCCAGCACATACATCACACCAACCAAGCCAGCACCAATCTGGCTTGCCAGACGAATACGCTGCGCTTCACCGCCCGATAACGTATCGGCACTACGTGATAGGTTGAGGTAGTTGAGGCCGACGTTCACCAAGAAGTTCAAGCGGTCATGAATTTCCTTCAAGACCTTATCTGCAATCTTGGCGCGCTGACCTTCAAGTGCTAGACCTGCAAAAAACGCCAAGGCTTCGTGAATGCTCATCTCACAGATAGCGGGCAGGTTGGTGTCGCCGATAAAGACATGTCTTGCCTCTTCACGAAGGCGAGAGCCGCCACAGCTTGCACACGGTTTATTGGCGATGTACTTCGACAGCTCTTCACGCACCGCCATGGATTCAGTGTCGCGGTATCGGCGATTAAGGTTATTTAAAATCCCTTCAAACGGATGCTTGCGCACCGTGATATCGCCGCGGTCATTAACATATTTGAACGCGATGTCTGTCGAACCTGAGCCGTTCAACACCACGTCCTGAATGCTTAGTGGTAAGTCTGCCCACGGGGTTTCAATATCGAACTCATAATGCTCAGCCAGCGAGGTAAGCATTTGGAAATAGTAGAAGTTACGACGGTCCCAGCCACGGATTGCGCCGCCGGCGAGACTGACCGCTTCGTTTTGTACTACGCGGTTTTCATCGAAATATTGCTGCACGCCCAAGCCATCACAGGTAGGACAGGCACCCGCGGGGTTGTTGAATGAGAACAGGCGCGGCTCTAGCTCTTGCATGCTGTAACCACAATGTGGGCAGGCAAAGTTAGCGGAGAAAATCAGATCCTCACCATCACCATCCATGTAACTGACAACTGCGGTGCCGCCAGTCAGTTCAATCGCCGTCTCGAACGACTCCGCCAGACGTTGCTGAAGATCGTCGCGCACTTTGAAACGATCGACCACCACTTCGATGGTGTGTTTTTTGTGAAGCTCCAGCTTTGGTGGATCGGAAAGATCGCAAACTTCACCGTCGATACGGGCACGGATAAAACCGTGAGCGACCAAGTTTTCGATGGTTTTTACGTGTTCACCCTTACGCTCTTTAACGATAGGGGCAAGCAGCATCAGCTTGCTGCCTTCTTCCAATTCCAGCACTTTGTCGACCATCTGGCTGACGGTTTGCGCTTGAAGCGTCACGTTATGAGTTGGACATCGCGGATCGCCCACGCGTGCGTATAACAAACGCAGGTAGTCGTAGACTTCTGTAATAGTGCCTACGGTCGAACGCGGGTTGTGCGACGTAGATTTTTGCTCAATCGAGATAGCAGGAGACAGGCCGTCAATGTGGTCGACATCCGGCTTTTCCATCAGAGACAGGAACTGGCGTGCATAGGCAGACAACGATTCAACGTAGCGACGCTGGCCTTCAGCGTATAGGGTGTCAAACGCTAGTGAAGACTTACCCGAACCAGAAAGACCCGTGATAACAATCAGCTTATCGCGTGGAATCGTCAGGTTTATGTTTTTTAGGTTATGGGTGCGAGCCCCTCTGACGTCAATCGTATCCATGTCTACCTTGCCTGCTTATCAGAATTGCATCTGAGAATGATTGGAGAATGAAGTATCACATATTATGGCGGAATGAAAAAGAAGAAAGCTGTATAAACATACAGCTTTCTTGGTTTTGCAATGCGACAGATTTTACGGTCTTGGTCGACGAATCGATCAGCCGCACTTCACTGTAGATTGAGGCTGAAGTGGCGCATCTGATTCCAGATAAATGTTCTGGTAACAGTAGTTGGTCGCTTCAATGAAGCCTTCCACGCTACCGCAGTCAAAGCGCTCGCCTTTGAATTTGTAAGCCAGCACGCAGCCGCTTTGTGCTTGTTGAAGCAGGGCATCGGTGATTTGAATTTCGCCGTTTTTACCTGGTTCGGTTTTTTCGAGGATATCGAAAATGTCTGGCGTCAGGATGTAGCGACCGATAATCGCCAGATTGCTCGGTGCAGTGCCTGGCTCTGGTTTTTCAACCATGTTGTCCACACGGAACAGATCGTCCTTAATTTCTTGACCAGAAATCACACCGTACTTGTGGGTTTCATTTTCTGGCACTTCTTCAACGGCAACAATAGAGCAACGGAACTGCTTGTACAGCGCAACCATTTGAGACAGGACGCCATCGTTTTTGTTTACACACAGGTCATCGGCGAGCACAACGGCAAACGCTTCATCACCTACCAGCTCACGACCAGTCAGAATGGCATGGCCGAGGCCTTTCATTTCTTTTTGGCGGATATAGGTGAATGACGCTGCATCGATCGTCGCGCGAATGTCATCAAGCAGTACTTCTTTGTTGGTGCCGCTGATTTGATGTTCCAATTCGTAGTTTTTATCGAAGTGATCCATCAAGGTGTTTTTACCACGGCCGGTAACAATGCACATGCCGTTGATGCCAGCTTCCAAGGCTTCGTCAACGCCGTACTCAATGAGTGGCTTGTTGACGATAGGCATCATTTCCTTCGGCATAGATTTGGTGGCTGGTAGGAATCGCGTACCGTAGCCGGCTGCCGGGAACAAACACTTCTTAATCATCAGGTATCCTTAACTATTACATCCAACTTACTGGAATGGGTGTAAAAAACCTTAGGCAAACACATGATATCATTATCTGTTTACTTTTTGTCTAATAATCTCAGTATGGACAGTCTCGGCGATTCGCTCAAAAAATGCCCACAAAAGAAACGTGATGCCTTTTCGCCATTATCCCACAGGAATAAAACCAAGTCGCCGTTTGACGGCGTAAAGCGCAAACAGGTTCTGGGTTGCAACTCCGACACTTACCGCGATAGCCGCACCTAAAATGCCCAGATGCATTGTCATCACACAAAGTAGCGTCAGGGTAAACAGCGCGGAAAACACGGTAATGTTTCGCATGTCCTGCTCATGACCGCACATGGTGAGAAGAAACCCCACCGAACCTGTCGTTACATTGATCCCTTGTCCGATAGCTAAAATGACCAAAAGTTTCCCTGCTTCCGCGAATTCTGCGCCAAACAGCGACATGATCCATGAAGGCCAAATCAGTATGCCAATCAATATTGGCAAGGAGATGACGATCATCAGGCGGGTGGAAAACCGCGCCAATTTTTTGAGTTGTTCGATTTGACCGGAATGATAAAGGGCAGAGAAGCGCGGTGCCGCAACAAAGTTCACCACCATCAACATAAAGCTGATGAGCAGTGACGTGCGTTGGGCTGCGGAGAAAAGTGCTACATCCTCACTGGTACTAAAAAGCCCGACGACGACAATCGATGCCCACGGCAACGCTTGGCCTGAGGCTGAAATCAGCCACAGACTCGGTAAGGACTGCCAAAGCTCAGGCATCTTTTTCTGACTACTATCGAAACGATGCTGCGGCATCTTAAACCAAAGCACGAGACCGACGATGACGGTAATCACTGAGCCAGCAAGGTAAATCTTGGCAGCAGTATCAGCACTTGTTGCATTGCTTGGCAGCCACAACAGCACAGGCAACATCAACACGGTTACGCCAAGTTGCATCGAGCAAACCGCCGCAATGACACGCCTCACGGCTTGCAGGGCATAGCCGTTCAGAAGATAGAGCGTGATAAAAGGAATGGCGAGAGCAAAGCAGGCCAGTGTGGGGGCGGCTTTGGGTTTTTCGAACACCGCATCAGCGAGCCATGGCGTTAAAAGATAGACGACAAGACCTGCAAGAAAAGCAACGGGCACGGCGGCAAGGTATGCATTGGAAAACACCTGATTGGTGGTCGTCGTGTCTTTTTCGGCAAAGGCGTGGCCAACAAAGCGAAGCAGTGCATTGTCTAGCCCCAAAAGGCAGAGTGTGCCCATCATGGTGGCAAGACCTAAACCTAAAAAGAAGTAACCGGACTCAGAAGGGCCAAGCACCCTTGCGACAATGACGCTCAGGAAAAACGCGGCACTGGCGGACAAGATGCGAAATATCCCTGCCAAGGCGGTGTGGAAAAGAAGCTGCTTTCTTTCAGGTGCGAGCTGTTGGTATCGCTGGAGTAAGGAAGACATCACGGGAAAACCTACCAAGGAAACATGATGGGCACGAGAAGGATGACGCCTAGCCCATAGCAAAGCGAGAGTGGTGCGCCCGCTTTCAGATAATCAAACGGCTTGTAACGGCCTGCGGAATACACCATGAGATTGGTTTGATAACCAAACGGAGACAAGAAGCTGGCACTGGCAGCGAATGCGACCGTCATAATGAAGGGCATGGGGTCGACGTTAAATCGGCTAGCGACAGCAAGGCCGATGGGAAACGCGATGGCCGCCGCTGCATTGTTGGTGATGAGCTCTGTCATTAGCCAGGTGGCGACATACAAAATGATCAACGCTGTCATTGGGCTGCCATTTTGTCCAAGAGTGAGAATGCCTCCGGCAATGTTTTCTGCCAACCCGGTTTGGCTGATAGCCTGCGCGAGCCCTAAAGCGGCCCCGACGACCAAGACCAGCTCGAACGGAAAGCGTCGGCGCAATTCGTGGATGGACGTAAGCCGGGTGGCGACAGCAATGGCCAACAACACAATAAGCCCCTTGAACAAGGGCAGAATATCGAGAAGGCTTGCCGCGAGTGCAGCAAGTGCGCCTATACAAAACAATACAGATTGTCTGCGAGTTAGCGATGCGTTTTGCTCTCGGTTGCCGACCACAACGAAATTTTGATTCACGTTGCTGCGCGAGAAAAAATCGTCACTGACGGCAAGAACCAATAAATCCCCGCCACGAAGTCGGATTTGGCCGAGCCCACCATTTACTCTGTGATCACCGCGTTTTATCGCAACCACAGCGGCACCAAATTGTGCGCGAAAATTGAGTGATTTTATTGTCTTGCCAGACACCATGGCATGAGGCGTCACGACAACATCGACGAGATTGCTCTCCCTTGCCGCTGAAGGGTCTGCAAACAGCGACAAACCGGGGAAGTGAGATATCAAGGACGTCGAATTGATATCACCGGAAAATACCAAGGTGTCGTTGGCTTCTAAAGGTTCATTGGGAGACACAGGAGAAATCACGCGGTGGTTTCTGATGATTTCAACAAGAAACAACCTTTCTAAGTGGCGAAGCCAACTTCTTCAATGCGTTGCCCGACAAGCGGTGAGTTTTCGGCGACTTTGGCTTCGAGAAAGTAGTTTTCATCGGTGCTGCCGACGTCTTCATTTTTTCCCGGCAGCAAGTGAAGCGATACCAGTGTAATGACCACCAAACCAACCAAGAACAAAGGAATACCGACAACGCTGAAATCAAAAAAGCGCAGCTCAGGCAATCCAGCATTGATGGTAAAGCCGGCGACCAGAAGATTGGTGGAGGTACCTATAAGGGTCATGGTGCCGCCGAGGATCGCCGCGTAAGACAAGGGAATAAGCAGCTTGCTTGACGGATGTTGGCTGTGAGCAAGCCTTCGCATCAACGTGGAAACGACCGCGGTATTGTTGATGACGGCAGAGAGTAAGCCAGCGGAAAGGGTGGTCTGTACGGTCACACGTTTTAGGCTGCCTTGAGTACACCAGGAGCCAAGTTGCGATACCAACGTCGTGCGTTCTAGCACCACAGAGACCAGCACCAAGAGCACCAAAACAACCAACGCGGGATTGACGAAGTTTGAGAAAAGCTGCTCAGCCGGGACGATATCAAGCAAAAGCAGCGCAACGAAAACCGCACCAAATACCAATGCCGGACGCAGTTCGGTAAGCAACAAGGTTGCTAACAAAAACCCAATCAAGAGTCCGACAATCCACTCCATACGTTAAACGCCGTAAACGATATGAAGTGCTGAACGCTGCTTTTCAGCACTGAAGTTGTCATTAATGGTGTCTAAGGAGGTTTGGTAATCGGGATGATCCGGGCGATGGCAAAAATTCACGATCTGCTTTGCCATGGCTTCAGGGGTGCTGACCATAAAGGGGTAATGCATGTGCTGTGTGGCACCGATGATACGAAGCACCATAGGGATTTTAAGCTTGGCCGCTTCCAACAAAGTAAGCGGCATGCCTTCCCACGCTGCGGTATGCAGATAAAGATCAGCGGCTTTTAGACGCTGCATAAGTTTGGCATGAGGGATCATGCCTGATACCTCCACACCTGCATCGCGAAGTGCTTTTTCCATTTCTGCATCGCCACCGCCAAGCCAATGCAGCCTAACCTGCTTGCTTTCAGGATGCTGTTTTAAGTGCGCAATGGTCTCCAATAAAAAGTCAGGGTCTTTTTGTGGGGAAATCCTGCCGACTACGACCACGTTGTAGATGGCCTTGGCGTCTTCATTCTCGGCCTGTTCGTCGTCCACCAACTCTGCATCCAGCTCAGCGTAGTTATTCAAGTGAAACGCTTTTTTGGCACCAAGCTCGAGGGCCAATTCGCACTCTCTGTCGCTGCATCCTGCCACGCAATCAATGCGAGAGAGCCCCATGGTCTCAAGCTTCATGTAGATCTCTTGCATGAAAGGGGAAATGTCGCGGCGCTCAAAGGCGTAGCAATGCGGGGTGTAGACGATTTTCGCGTTTTTCTTTGGTAAATATCGCCCCAAAAAGCCGGCAAAACTGGAATGCAGATGGATGATGTCTGGCTGATTTTGCAAAACCGCTCTTCTTGCCTGCTTGAAAAACGTCAGCAAGCTGCCTTCGACCGTTTGTATTTCACTGAACAGATCATCAAACGCAAGTCCGATATCGTCCTGAGGCGTTTGCGTGCCAATAAGAGATGACGGATCGGATCTCCAGCCGTGGAGCGTGCATAGCTGCAAAGGGCGGTTTGAATACCGCCGCCGAACGCTTCAGTGATATGGAGTACGGTTTTCATCACTGTCCCCATTTGTTTTTAAATGCTTGGATTTCACTTTCACTGTAGACGGCTTGATACAAAGGTGCATCGTACAAATGGAACAATTTTTCAAAAGGATAGGTGGCTTTGAACTGTCGGTAGAGCTCTGAATACCATTTGTTCGCAGCATCGTTGCTGGTGGTTAGGGTAAACGACGGCTCGGCCAGAAAATCGGCCAACACAGAGGCAGAGTCATTGATAGCCTCACACTTCATCAAGAGGACATCGCGGCCACCCTGGGACATGGTCCAGTGACCTTGGTTGGGGTCATGAACATGCTGGTAAATATCGACGCCAAACTGACGTTTTAATTCTCTGTCGAACCAGTCAGTGAAGTACTCAAGTCGGATTTGGGTATCGAAGGCATCAAACAGATGCGCCAATGTTTTTTCGATGTCGCCGTGAATGGCTTCGTTTTTCTTTCCTGCCACAAACTGGATGTGCAAGTCTTGGAAAAAACGCGATACCACGGTCGCGACAGGGTCTCTGACCAGCGTGATGATTTTGAGGGACTCACGCTTTTGCAGAATACGTTTGCGGTGCGCCAATGCCAGCTTGTAGCCCGCTCTGACGTGCCAATCAAAAAAGCAGGCCACATCGGACGTGTTGCGGTACATCTGAAACTCTTCGTTGTCGTCAAAGGTATGAATGTGCCAGCTCGGTATGTTGGCTTGTTCCAAGGAAGCTTCGATGGATGACGAGCCAACTTTGCCCATTTGATAGACCAATACAAAACGCGGATCTTTCAACCGCTGGTCGAAGGCTTGTTGTCGGGAAAGGCTCGCTATCATGATTTCTCCTTGGCGTGACGACGATGAACGGTGACGGATGCTTTGATAAACGTCGCGCGCGGAGCCACTGGCGACAGGGTTTCTACTCTGGTATTGACGAAAAAGGGCAGCAAGAACATCAGCATGATGGTGCTGTTCACGGCGACAAATAACACCATGGCGAGAATGTAAACGGACAACAAAAATGCCACGGGATTCTGCGCACGTTGGCGGTAGAGCTTTCTTGCTCCAATCAAGAAGCCGCCGATGAGAATAAACAGACCAACAGTGCCGTATTCAATCGCCACATCGAGGACAAAGTTGTGGGTGTAGATTGCAAGGTTCGGGTTTAAGAACAGCGGCTCTAAGTAATCTGGCAGCATCTTAGGTCCAACGCCAAGCCAAGGATGAGAGAGGAATAACTCAAACCCGTTGGCGAGCAAAAGCTTGCGCCAAAGCTCTGAGTCCCACTGCGCCTCTTCCTGATCGGCGAAGAGGATGTCGTAGCGATTAAACTCTATGGCATCGAGCAGAGGCTGAGTGCCCCATGTCAGCCATGCAGAGAGCACTGAAAGCGATATTGCGGCCAAGGCAAACACCAGCATGGTTTGAATGTTCTGTTGTTGTCTCGCGTTGAGTGGACGACAGAACAGGTAGTCGGCAATCAAAACAGCGACGACACCAATCATGGCTTTTCGCTCACCGGACATGAGCAGCATGACGAAGGCAATCCCCAGAAACAGATGACTGAAGCGGATTTGATGGCGCATGACATAGAGCATGGCAAAGCAAAAACCGAAAAAGTACTTGGTGTTTTCAAGGTGTTTAAAGTCATTGAATTCGGGGTGGCTTAGGTGCCAAAGCGCGGTGTAGATAGCACCACCAAACGCATACAATGCAACCAATGACAAAAAGCGCGGCGAAGCGAGCAGGTTTTTCTGATGCAACACGCCAAGAAAAGCGGCGATGGAAAGCCACTGAACCATCTCAATCAGAATAAGCTTGCTCGGTACGTTGTTAATGAGCCCGCACAAGACAATATAAATCACGAAGACAACGATAAATCCGGAGGCTTTGATGGTGCTATGCAGTAATTGTCCTCGGAGGGTCGCGATCGCCAACAAACCGATAGCGATAATGCCGAGCAGATCGGCAAGGTACAGGTTTACCCCAGCCACAGATACGCGGAAGGGGATAAAAAAGAGTATGACGGCGAAGGCAGCAAGGTGTTCCAAAGGTTTAGCCATTTAGCACCCTCTGATACGTGTCGTAATACTGGGTACGAAAGGACTGCAGCGTGAAAAGCTGACAGCGAGACACCGCGTAGTCCGCCGCTTCCTGATACGCCGCTGGGACGGAGCAAAGCATACTGATTTCTTCTGCCAGCATCTTGTCATTGCCAACATCAAACAGGTAAGCGTCGTTGCCAATCACTTCTGTCATGCCTTGAACGCGAGACGCTAGCACGGGCAAACCTGCCGCCATGGCTTCCACCGCAGCAAGGCCGAATCCTTCCACGCTCGAGCTTTGCACGTAGAGATGCAGTGAATCCAAAAACGCCGGAATGTCCTCTTGCACGCCATGAAAGAGGACGCGCTCTTGCAAGCCCAATTTAAGGGCTAAGGCTTGGTACTCCTCTCGACGGTCGCCGTCTCCTGCAAAGTGCAGTTCATAGTTGTCAGGCAACTGACTGAGTGCGCGAATGATAGTTGGATGGTCTTTATAAGCATGAAAGCGGCCAACCATGCCGATCCTTATGGTCTCATTCAGATCGGGTGATGGCTTTGGCTGCAAAGAGAACTTGCTGAGCTCGACACCGTTAAGGATAACTTGGTAGTGTTTTTTCCAATGAGGCACAAATGATTCAAGGGCTTGCTTAACCTGATCGGTGATGCAGACGGTCACGTTATAGCGCCAATAAAGGATGTACTCGAAAGGCTTAAGCCAAAAGTGATCGCGGCGACGATTGTGCGTCGCGTGTTCGGTCTGAATGCGCTTTTTTCCAAATGCCGCCAACGCGAGGTAGATGGACGGGAACAGATGACCGTGGATCAAATCCGGCCATCTCAGGAGTTGCCACTTTTGCTTTAACGTCAACGTATTCCAGGCAAAGCAGTCGATCCCTTGCGCTTCCAGTTCTTCTCGAAAGTCATTGTCGTCGTCGAGCGTGATCACGCGGATCTCGTACCCCTCTGGTGGCGGAAGAACCAGATCAATCACGAAACGTTGTGCTCCACCATTGCGCGAAAGGTCGTTGATAATGTGCAGCACTTTCGCGGTCGTCGGAGCCACTTTCTCTCTCTCAGTTGGTAGCGTCACGGTATTCAAAGCCAGCCCCGATCACTCGATGGGTTTGGTTTCCCACTCGGGATAATGCTCCCGAATAAAACGGTTCAAGGCGATTTCTGCGTCGGAATACTGTCGCTGGGTGCCCGCTCCGGTTGGGGCGTGAATAGCTTCAACCATACCCGCCGCCACCGTGATGTTACTGAGGCGATCTATCACAATAAACGCGCCGGTTTTGCGGATGTCGGCGTACTTGTCGGCGGCCACGTCAGCATTAACATGAAGGTCAACCAACCCAATCTCATTCAACGCCAGTGCATCAGCTGACTGAGTTTGAAAGGTATTGATATCAATCTTGTGGGAGATGTTGCTTACCCGACCCGTCACGCTGTGGGTCGCGAACTTAAAGTCATAGTCGTGTCCGACTTTGAGCGGGTCTTGAGACATCCACACCAAAGAGGCAGCGAAGCGATCTGAGAGTGTCGGCGCGGTATCTGGGTGCGCCAGCATGTCTCCGCGGGATATGTCGATTTCATCTTCGAGGGTCACCGTAATGGCGTTGTTCGGGGCGACACTGTTGAGGTCGGCATCATAGGTGACAATGCGGCTGACCTTGCTTTGTTGACCAGACGGCAACGCGACCACGGTATCGCCTTTTCGCAATATGCCGGAGGCCAGTGTGCCGCAATATCCGCGGAAACCATCGTTCGGCCGGTTGACGAATTGAACGGGAAAGCGCATGTGTTCGAGGTTCTGGTCGCGGCTGATCTCAACGCCTTCCAGCAATGCCATCAGAGACTCGCCTTGGTACCACGGCATTTTTTCGCTGACGGAAACGACATTGTCGCCTTCAAGTGCAGAGATAGGCACGTAGTGCACGTCTTTGATGCCAAGGTGGTCAGCCATGGCTTGGTAATCAGCTTTGATGGCGTCGTAAACCTTCTCATCAAAGTCCACCAAGTCCATCTTGTTGATTGCCACCACGACATGGCGGATACCGAGCTTGCTGACGATGTAGCTGTGTCTGCGGGTTTGTGTGAGCAGGCCTTTTCGGGCATCTACCATCACAATGGCCAGCTCGCAGTTAGATGCACCCGTTGCCATGTTGCGGGTGTATTGCTCGTGCCCCGGACAATCCGCAATGATGAATTTGCGCTTTTCGGTAGAGAAGTAGCGGTAAGCCACATCAATGGTGATGCCTTGCTCGCGCTCGGATTGGAGGCCATCGACTAAAAGGGCAAGATCGAGTGCATCACCCGCATTGCCAACGCGTGCGTTGTCTTTGTGGAGTGACGACAAATGATCTTCGAAGATCAGTTTTGTGTCGTAGAGCAGTCGGCCGATCAAGGTGGATTTACCGTCATCGACGCTGCCGCATGTGAGAAGCCTCAGCAGATCTTTGTTTTCATGCTGGTGGAGATAAGCTTCTATGTCCGTCGCGATAAGCGCAGAACTGTGGCTCATGAGTCACTCCTTGTGCAGACAAGCGAAATTCCAAGTGTTTTCTGTGTGAGGCTTTTAGAAGTAGCCTTCTCGTTTCTTTTGTTCCATTGAGCCAGCCTGATCGTGGTCAATCACACGGCCTTGGCGCTCTGAGGTTTTGGTCAGCAGCATTTCCTGAATGATTTCAGGCAAGGTCGCTGCCGTTGACTCGACTGCGCCCGTCAGTGGGTAGCAACCGAGTGTTCTAAAACGTACCGATTTCATCTGAGGTACTTCGCCCTTTTCCAGCGGCATACGGTCGTCATCGACCATGATAAGTGTGCCATCACGCTCAACGACCGGACGCTCTTTGGCGTAGTAGAGCGGCACGATGTCGATGTTTTCTAAATAGATGTATTGCCAGATATCCAGCTCCGTCCAGTTGGACAGAGGGAAGACGCGAATGCTCTCGCCTTTGTTGACTCGCCCGTTGTAGGTGTCCCAAAGTTCAGGACGTTGGTTTTTTGGGTCCCAGCGATGGTGCTTGTCGCGAAAAGAGTAGACGCGCTCCTTGGCGCGGCTTTTCTCTTCGTCACGCCTTGCGCCACCAAAAGCTGCATCAAAGCCATATTTATCGAGAGCTTGCTTGAGCCCTTGCGTTTTCATCACGTCGGTGTGCTTGGCACTGCCGTGGTCAAACGGGTTGATGCCCATGTCTACACCGTCTTGGTTGATGTGGACCAAGAGGTCTAACCCCAACTTTTTCGTCAAGGCATCGCGGAAGGTGATCATCTCGCGAAACTTCCACGTGGTATCGACATGGAGCAGGGGAAACGGCGGTTTGCCGGGCGCAAAGGCTTTCATCGCCAAATGCAGCATAACCGCCGAATCTTTGCCGATGGAATAGAGCATGACAGGGTTATCAAACTCAGCGGCAACTTCACGAATGATGTGGATCGATTCGTTTTCCAGTTGCTTGAGATGGGTTTGGTTCAGCGCAATCATGTCCACCATGACAAGTCCTTTTATCGTTCCAGCGGATAACGCTGGTGGAAAGCTTCAATAAAGTCGTTCAAAAGCTCAGCGGGTAAGGCGTTGATCCCCGCTGCTGCTTTACGGCCGCCGCCGGTAGGAAACGACGATGCCAACTCGTCTGCTCCCACTCGGTTTTTCAACGGTGCACGGATGCTGACCAAGTAGTTACCGTCGGCTTTCGCCGTAATGACTGCGTTCGCAACCTCTGGGTCACGGTTGGTCATGTCATTTGAAAACACACCGCTGATACGTCTTGCCCACGCTTCGTCGGGGAACATAAACACCCGAGAGCCAGTACGCTCAGAATATGGCACGACAGCGGCTGCTTTTTCGCTGTCACCGAGGAAGCCATTTTCCAGCGTCGCGTAAACATCTGGGCGCTCCGCAATAAAGTTGAATGGGGAAGGGTAAACCGCCATCAGCTTGTAAATTTCGGCTGGGGAGAACAGCAGATCAGACAAAGATGCGCCGTAACCGTTGTAGTTGAGGTAGGTGCCAAACTGCTTGAGCTTCAGAGTATCTTGTTCGCTGAGCCCACTTTTTTTCGCCAGAGTATCGGCCACGGCCAACATGTTGTCGCCATACGCGCCCACGAGTGCCCATTCGCGATAACGACCATCCAGCAATTTGTCGACGATCAAGCTGGTACAGGTGTTGGCGGCGGTATTGATATGTGTGGTGAGGGCTGGATGATCCGGCACGTCATCGGGGTTATGGTGATCGGCATAAAACACACGCACACCCTGCGACAACAGATTGTCGAGGGCGCAGCGGTTTTTCCCCATGGCCACATCAAGTACCGTCACGTCTTGAGCGATGGCAGGGTCGACTTGTTTTAGCAGGGCGATATCTCGCTTCACCCCGGTGATGAGTGCACTGTCCTTGGGCGTGGCGAGACGTAGCTGGATGAGTGCGCAAATCCCATCCGCATCGCCATTGAATACATCAAAGCTGGTTTTCATTATTGTCCGTTTGTCCTTGTAACGTCAGCGTCCTAGCTGGCTTCTAAAGTTTCATCATCCCGTTTGTTGTTATTGTAGTAGCCGTAGTGAAGCTTATATTTTTCCTCAGCATATTTGCTGGATAGCTGGTTGAGCACGACACCGTCAATTGTGATGTCATGGCGCACCAATTGCCCCACGGTCTGATTAATTTGTTTTTCTGTTGTTGATTCGGCTTTCACCACCAAAATCATGCCGCCTGCGAGTTTGCCGAGGATCAGGCTGTCACTGACAATTTGCACTGGTGGTGTGTCGAGCACGATACGGTCATAGCTCTGTTTGAGCTGATTGAGCAAAGCTGCAAACTTGGGCGAACCGAGCAGTTCTTGCGGGTTCGGCGGTAACAAGCCAGCGGGCAAGATATCGAGCGATGACGCTTCATCGTGATAAATACACTCGTTGACAGGTGCGCCCATCACCAAGATGTTTGTTAGACCTGCTTGGTTGCGCGGCAAGCCATAGCGTTGGCCAATAGCTGGTACGCGCAAATCGCAGTCAATGAGCAGGGTGCGCTCCATGTTTGCCAAGGATTGCGCGAGGTTCAATGCGACCGTCGTTTTCCCCTCAGATGGAAGGGAAGAGGTGACGGACAGTACTTTTCGGTTGCTGTTTGTGAGCGTCAGCAGAATGGATGTCCGAATGGTGCGGACAGATTCGCTGAACAGGGCTGCATCTGGGTCGAGATACAGAGTGTGGTCGATCGGGGTATGCTTGAATCGCTTCGTCTTAACCCGAGGTAAAAATCCTAGGTGCTGCAAGCCGAGCTTCTCCTCAACATCATCTGGTTTTTCAATGGTATTGCGGTAAGCGTCTGCAAGGAAAGCACCCATGATGGCAATCAATAGAGCGAATGCGGCACTGATCACGATTAATTTGGTGGTTTGTGGTCTGAAAGGGTCTTGTGGCGACTTCGCGATGTCAGTGAAGCGCGCATTAAGCGATTCAAAATCGCTGGTGGCGGTGGTTTCTTTCTGACGATTCAAGAACATTTCATAAAGCTGACGGTTTGAATCCACATCGCGCTTGAGCGCATCGTACTCGGTGCGCTTACTGGTGATGTTCTGGTAGTCACCTTTTTTACTCTCAAGCTCTGCCACCAAGGCTGCTTCTTGTTTGATGGCATTGTTCATCTCTTTCTCAATACCACGGGCAAGTTCGCGAATAACAGAACGTGCTCTCGCTCTCACGGCATCAAGCTGGGCGCGCGCTTGGATCATTTTGTCGTGCTTGGGGCCATAGCGTTTGGCAAGCTCAGACACCTTACGCTCAGCATCAATCTCTGCACTTTTCACATCGCGCACTTGCGGGTGATTGGAAATTTCAGGCACAGAAAGCAGGCTTGCAGGACTGCCTCCACTGGTTTGGAGCAACGAATAAATCGCTTCTGCGGCGACACGGCGCTCTTTGGCTTCGGAGACGCGGATGGTGAGATTGGTGAGTTCCGTGCCTGCCAGCTCATCAATGTCACTCAGTTCAATCAAACCTTCTTGCTTGAGGAAGTTAGTTAGTGCCATCTCAGCGACTTCGAGATTGTCTTTGAGCACAGCAAGGCGTTCAGTCAGCCAAGTTGATGCGGTTTGCGTCGCCAGTAGGCGCGCTTCTAGGTTGGACTCTATGTAGGCGTTACCGACTGCATTCGCCACTTTGGCGGCGAGATCTGGATTTGCCGAGTCAAAGTGGATGCGCACCAGTTGGGTATAACGGATAGGCTCAATCGCAAAATGTGATTTGAATTTTTTAAGTACTGCGCGCTTTGCGGCCTCGCTGTTGAGCTCGGTCGAGGGCTGTACGGGCTTAGGTAAGAAACCTTCCAAACCGTCGATTTGGCGCAGCAGCGTGAGCAGTCGATCGCGAGGTGAAGGCTTGCCGACCAGGCTGTTGAATTCTGGGTACTTCGCCAGTTCTAACTCTTCAATCACGTTTTCAGCAATGTGGTCAGAACGTAGGATTTCGAATTGCGTTTGGTAATACTCTTTTTTATTCGTATCGAGGGCATATACCTCTTCGATAGAGACGGCCTTGTTGGCACTGGATTCGATCAACAAGGTGGCCGTCGCCCGATAAACCGGTTGGATGGACAGAATGAATAAGGTGGCGGCAGCAGTGACAATCGCGACAAAGAGAACAATGGGGAACCAGTAGCGCGCGAGCACATTCACGAATCGCTTAAAATCGACGCGTGGCGTGTCGTTGACCGGATTTGGCTCAATGATTTTCATGTTTACTTTGTCCTTGTAAAAAGCGCAAAAATTTTAGAAAAAGCTTTGCTCTACAACGATGATATCCCCAGGCTAACTGCCTGAGATAAGCCAACGTTTTTTTGTGTACTTCCGTTTTTGGCTTCTGTTTTTTGTATTTTGTTTCTCGATGCTCGGTCGGTAAATCCACCCGCAATGGCGATGGCTTTACCCACGGTCAAACCTGGCTGGAAGTCGTATCCACCGGGCTGATTGACTTCTCCGTTCACGTAAAACTTACGAAATTGAATGACGTTAACCGTGACCTTTGGGTCAACCAGATAATCGCCGCGCAAGCCGCCCTCAATCAGACGTTGAAGCTCTCCCACCGATTTGCCTGCCGCCTGAAGCCTGCAAGGTAGGGGTAATCAAATCGGCCGCGTGCACTCAGCAAAATGTCCATGGAAAGGTCATCTTCACCATAGACTTTGATGGAAATCCGATCGCCATCATCCAGCACGTACTTGTCCTCGCTCGCGGAATGCACGAACAAAGGAAACAGCAGCAATAAAATGGCGGCTAATTGACGTATCAAAGGCTTATCTCCGTCCCTATGAAATAGAGTGTTTGGTCGTAGCTGTACCCGTTAAACGTAGAATCTCGATTGAAGTGCGAAGCCCCAATCGAAATATCCCACCAACGCTTTAAACTGTAGACAAAGGTCAGTCCCAACGTAGTGTCCTTGTCTTTTCGAATGCCCGGGTAGTCGTTCACGCCATATCGAGTGGAAAGCACCGAACCGAACAAGGGGGTCCAGTTGTGGTCCCACTCAAGGCGAATGGATTGGTCTTCGACATAATCGCCTTGAATGTCTGGGTCGCGGACGTAGTCGCGGCCTTCCAAGCGAAACTCGCTAAAATCTGTCGGTGACCAGCTCAGATTGAGACGCCAGCTAAGGCCATTAAAGTCACTTCTGCGGCTGTCTTTAAAATCTTTGTTTTGCCACCCGACAAGTACCGTACCTTTGGTTTTGCCTGTGATATCCCATTCCAGACCGCCATAAAGGAAGGTGTTTTGGCTATCGCGCGTGTAGCCGGGATCGGGGTCGACGTACTGGTAGCTGCGATCTTCAAATCGCGCGATGGTCACCGCTTGAAAATAGCTTGAAAGCGCGTAGTAGAACTCACCGCTCAGATAAGGTTGTTTCCAATCGTAGTATCGGGTTTCTTCTACTTGGCTGTTTCGGATAAAGGTTTGGTCTTTGTACTTTTTATCTTCATAGCCGATGATGCCAACCAAGCGTCCTTTTGCCCCAATGGCACCATAGGTGTAGCGGGCGTTGAGATCTTGATGGTTGAAGCGAAGCGGTTCGTCCACCGCAAGGCTGATGCCTTCAGTCAGGCCAGTACCTCGAGGTTCGTGGGTAACACGAAACACGTAATCGAGTCTTAAGCGGTTGCGGATGTCGAACATCCAAAACGACGATGCATGGGCGCGATGATCGATAAAGTCATCGTCACTGCTGTCGCTGTAACTGAAGGCGTCGAAACGGTAGTCGAATTGATAGGCACCGCGATCGGTTTCGAGCTGTGCTATCACTTTGGGAGAGACAATAAATCGCGGTGAACTGACGGTATTGTTTTCCGTTCGTCGTACGTTGTCATTATGTCCCACGCTCATGGCGATAGAGGGATGATATCGATACCGTTTTCTGTTTGATACGCGAGCGGCTCCACCGCCAATGCAGAGAAAGGAACGAATAACAGCGGACTGAATACTGCATGTCTTAGCTTCACGCCTTCCTCCTTAATACGCCGTTTTACCGACAAAGCCTTTAAAGACGGTAGCAATGACAATTTTGATATCCATCCAAAGCGACCAGTTTTGGATGTACTCCAAATCAAACTGAACGCGCTTTTCCATCTTGTCCAAGGTATCTGTTTCGCCGCGATAACCGTTGATTTGCGCCCAACCCGTGATGCCTGGTTTCACCTTGTGGCGCAGCATGTAGCGATCAACGATGGCACGATATTGCTCGTTGTGAGCAACAGCATGAGGCGAGGGCCAACAATGGACATAGACCCTTGCAGGACATTGAAAAATTGCGGCAACTCATCGAGTGAGGTACGACGGATAAACGCACCAAAAGGCGTAACACGTGGGTCGTTTTTGGTGGCCTGCTTCACTACGTCGCCGTTATCCATTACGGACATTGAGCGAAACTTCCACACTTCAATCTTTCTGCCGTCTAAACCATAACGGTATTGTTTGAAGATAACTGGCCCAGGCGAAGAGAGTTTCACACCGATGGCGACGCCAATCAGAACCGGCGAAATCAAAAGCAGGATCAGCACCGAAAGTACGATGTCTTCAAGACGTTTTGCCCATGCAGATACGCCACTAAACGGGGTGTCATAGACACTCAACGTGTGGACATGACCAATGGTCTGCCAGCGGCTATGGAGCAAGTTGTAGGTGAAGAAGTCCGGCACCAGATACGTGGTGGCAGTGGTGTCCGCAAACTGGTTGAGGTATTTCGCAATGCGATCTTTGGCGTGCATTGGCATGGCGATGTAAACATGCTGCAAGTTACCTTGCTTAGCTTGTTCAAGTGCCTCACTGACTTTACCGAGCATGGGCGATGGCAGACCGCCTTCGATACGATCGGCGCATCTGTCTTCGTAAAACCCTTGGAGCTCAATCCCCAACGCGTGGTTACGGTTGAATTCTTTGGCAAGTTCGATGCCATTTGCGGTGGTGCCAATGATGGCCGCACGACGGGTATTAAACCCATAGTTGCGCAATTTGCTGAGTGCAGAGCGCGCAAGATAACGCCACAGCACTAAGCCAATACCGCCCATCACAAACCACAGTGACATGACGACGCGGGAGAATTCTTCCCCAGATTTTGAGAAGAAGAAAAACGCCACGAGCAGGGCACAAGCACCAAACCAAGGCAAAAGCGTGGCAACCATTTGGCCTTGGAAATTACTCACGCGCCAAGAGCGGTAGAGGTGCGCACTTTCTGCAAAAAGCAGGTAACACACTGATATCAAGGTTCCAATCAGGAGCCAGTTATGAATGACGTTTCCTAAATGAATGAAACTCGCGGCCGCGAGCGATGCACCTATGACCGTTAAATCACAGAGTCGATAAAGGATGGCGAATTCAGCGCCATGTGTTCGAATCTTTCTGCTGTCCATAACACAAGCTCTCAAACGTTGACGCTCGTAAAAGAAGTGCGTTTTTTATTTCAATTCATATATTAAAAAGTAAACCACACATCCCAAGCTGGCTAGTTGGGTTCCATTTTCGACTGAGTGCAAAACCGCCCTCAGAAGCGCAGTCAGTAAACCAGCCTATATGCACTTAGAGAAGATGAACTTTGTCCGATTTTTTCCTTCTCGTTGTGCAACTCATCACCTTGGTGAAAAAGTACAATGTGCTAAGTTTTCTGTACAAAACTCAGCTTTAAGTGACACTGATCACGAAAAACCACCCGGTTTGCTCCACTATTGAGACATATCGAAATTGTCATAGTGGTTTATCCGTTTGCATACGAAAAACGACCTATCTGTATGTCATACTTTAGTGCTAGTTTCGTCTGAGTGAGTGCCCACTTCGCTACTCCTCTCTAAAGGCTCGATTAAGGCTTTCTGTGAGGGGCTTAGTGAGATACTCAATGGGCGTTCTTGGCTCGGTAAGCAGCATGACTTCCGCCTGCATTCCCGGATATAAATCAACGCCATCAAGGACCTCGCTTACTTTGTCCGTCAATTGAACGCGCGCTAAGTAGTAAGCTTCACCCGATTGCTCATCGACCAGCCTGTCGGCGGAGACAGTAAGCAGTTCTCCATTAAGCGGTTTAACGGCGCGCATGCTCAATGCCGTGAGTCGGATCTGCGCCTTCATACCATTCCCAACCTGATCAATGTCTGCAGGGTTCACTCGCGCCTCTATCACCATCTTTTCATCGACAGGGACGATATCCAATAGTGGCTGGCCGGGTGTAATAACACCTTCTTCGGAATAGACCTGAAGGTTCAGAACAGTGCCGCTCAGCGGCGCAACAATGGTGGTGCGCTCCAATATGTCTTTTGCTGCAGCCAGTTGTTCATCCAGCTCATAGCGCTCTTCTCGGCTTTCGCGCAGTGCTTCAACGATTTCCTTGATGTGCTCGAGCTCTTGCTCTTTCAATTGCGCTTGGTTTTCAGCCACGTTTTGCGCGAGGCGACTGGCATTGGCTTGCAGTTGACTGATGGTGCTCAGTATTTGGGTTTCCTCACGCTCCAACCTCAGCACTTGGGTTTTGCTGACATACCCTTTTTCAGCAAGCTGGCGATTGCCTTCAATCTCTTCACCAATGATGGAAAGACGGCGTTTTTCAATCACTAACCGCTTTTCCTGTCCTTCAAGCTCGGCTTTGTTTTGCGCCAGTTGTTTATTGATGATTTCTCGCTGCGAGGTGAAAAAGCCACGTCTGGCTTCAAAAATACGCTGTTGGTTGGTGAGCAACTCTTCAACGCGTGGATCGTCACGTTGTGCCAGTAATGACGCCTCAAATTCGATGGTGTCTTTGTCGTCACGTTCAGCAATGAGTCGGGCTTCGCGAGCGACGGCATTACGCTGTTTGCTGATAAGTTGCGTTAGCTGGGCGCGTGCTTGGGTGTCATCCAAAATGATAAGTGGCTGGCCTTTCTCGATGATCTGACCTTCTGCCACTTGGATTTTGTCAATGATGCCACCCTCGAAGTGTTGAACGGTTTTGCGCTGCGAGTCCACGGTGACGATACCTGGAGCGATCGATGCACCTTCAAGCGGACTGAATACAGACCAGATACCGAAGGTGCCGAAAAACAGCGCAATAAAACCAAAGCCGATAATGCTTAAGCGGCGAACCGCAGGGATCTCTGTCACTTACTGCCTCCTTTCGCGGCAATGGCGGCACTTTGCTCTAACAGGGGCTTGAGCACTTCATCGCGCTCGCCGAAGGCGCGAATTTGACTGTCTTGCAGCACCATCAGTTTGTCCATGGACTGCATCATGCTCGGGCGATGGCCAACCAGAATAACGGTGGCTTTGCGCGACTTGAGATAGGCGATGGCACGTTGCAGTGCTACCTCACCGACGCCATCTAGGTTGGCGTTGGCTTCATCGAGAATGACCAAGCTTGGGTCGCCATATAACGCGCGGGCGAGGGCGATCCGCTGCCTCTCTCCACCGGAAAGCCCGAGACCTCGTTCACCCACGACAGTGTCGTAACCTTGTGGTTGGCGAAGGATCAGTTCATGACAGCCAGCTAACTTCGCTGCTTGGATCACCGCATCCGGTTCGCCTTCCGCCATGCGGGCAATGTTGTGGCGGATACTGCCGGGAAAGAGTTCGACATCTTGCGGCAAGTAACCACAGTGAGGGCCAAGATCGTCAGGATCCCACTTGGAGACATCCATATTATCGAGCCTCACTGTGCCTGCATTAGGGATGAGGTTGCCGAGCAGAAGGCGCGCCAAGGTAGATTTCCCTGTGCCGGAAGGGCCGATAATGCCAAGGGCTTCACCGGCAAGCAGCTTGAAGGTGATGCATGAAGGACTGGCTCGGCTTGGCCCGGGTGGAAGTAGGTCATTTTCTCGACCGAGATGTTGCCAGCAGGCTTCGGGAGTGGCATGGACTTCGCACGCTCTGGGAACAAGGGAATTTGCTCTTTTAAGCGGGCGTAGCTTTGCTTGGCCGCAATGGCTGTGCCCCATGCACTGATGGATTGTTCAACCGGTGCCAAAGCGCGCGCCATCAAAATGGAGCCTGCAATCATGGCTCCAGGTGTCAGTTCGTTTTGGATAACCAACCAAGCACCCACACCCAGCATGGCAATTTGCAGCAACATACGCAGGAATTTGGACGTTGCAGTGAGCAGTGCCCCTTTGGAGTTCGCATTTATCTGGCCATCAATACTTTGGTTGTTGAGTTCGGTCCAATTGCGGATGAAGTTTTTCATGATGCCCATGGCCTCAATGGCATCGGCATTGCGCGCGGCGGACTCCGCTTGCTGCATGGCGAGAATGGCAGATTCGTTCGCTTCTTTGTGCGCTTTCTTTGTCACTCTGTCGTTAATGATGGCTATCGCAAACAACAGCAGTGCGCCGGCGGTGGCAATAAAACCAAGTATGGGGTGAAGCAAGAAAACAAAGGCCAGAAAGACGGGCGTCCAAGGCGCATCAAGGGCAGGGATTACAGCGTTACCGCCAATGAATGCACGGATCCCTGCAATATCCCGAAGGCTTTGCACTGATGCCGATACACCGCGGCGAAGTTGCATCGCAATGCTGCCCGCGAGCACTTCCGGTGATAGGCTTTGGTCAAACCAAGCACCAATTCTTACCATCACTCGGGTACGCACGTTTTCCAATGCGGCCATGGTAAAGAGGGCAAAGACGGTAATGACAGTGAGTAAAAGCAGCGTATCCACCGAGCGGGAGCTGATGACCCGGTCGTAGATTTGCAGCATGTAAAGTGGCACAGCGAGCACAAGTAAGTTGAGCACAAAGCTGAATGCCACAACTAACAGCAAGGCGCGTTTACACTGGTCGAGTGTTGTTTTTAATTGGTTTTCTGTTGTCAGCGACATGGCGTACCTGAGAGCAGGCCTTACGCAAACCTCACATCCTTGTTGTGCGTAAAGGGCAGTTTCACAATGAAAAAAGGCAACCCGATTTCAGACAGGTTGCCTTGAGTATAGACCGCGTAAATCAGACGATTAGGAAGTCTGTTGCGGAAAGATCGGTCGCGAGCGTGTTGTTCAAAGTGATAACGCCGCCATCGGCAAGGGTGATCACTGTAGTTACGCCTTGTTGCGCGATATCGAGGTCACCGAAGCTGGTATCGCCCGTGCCGCGGATCAAAATGGTGTCAGTACCAATTTCAAAGTCCACAATACGGTCGTTACCTGTACCTGCGCCGAGGATGCTTTCGAAGTGGAAGATGTCTTCACCTTCACCACCGATCAGAAAGTCGTTGCCTGTGCCGCTGATCAAACGGTCATGTCCGTCGCCACCAAACAATTTGTCATTGCCTGAGTTGGCGTAGAGCACGTCGTCGCCGTCACCGCCGAGAAGGGTGTCATTGCCAGAGCCGCCAAACAATGTGTCATTGTCAAAGCCGCCGCCTAGGAAGTCATCGCCTGAGCCGCCAGATAATACATCGTTACCACGACCACCAATCAGGAAGTCGTCGCCGCCACCACCATTGATTTGGTCGTCGCCGCCAAACCCAATGATCCTGTCATTACCACCTAATCCGTTAATGACATCTGAATCGGCTGTGCCGTCCAGCGTGTCATCATTTGGAGTTCCATTAATCGTTGCCATAATACCTTTGTCCTTTGCTAGCCTTCACGCATACGTCTATTGCGAGCCAACTGTGCTAACCATCGCGCCAGCAGGGGCGACAGTGTCCTTTTCCGGATGGGTTTAAAGCTGAACGACAAGCGCACCTCTCTCCAAACCATCCTTGTATTTGTATTGACATTCTTTCTCAGACGGGATGAGAAAACTGTCTCAAAGGTGAGTGAGACGGCGATGAGGTATGAAGAAAGGCGCAGAAGCCCGTTGCATAGGCAAAAACGAAAACAGCACGCGTTAGCGTGCTGTCTGAAAGATTGCTGGGAGAGAAAGTTTCGCTCAGCGGAGAAGGTGTGGCGTTAGCCTTGGTAGTCCAACCCAATCACAGAGAGGTTGTTTTTGGCCCAGAACACGGCTTGAACACGGTTCTTCACATTGATCTTTTTAAAGATGTTATAGAGGTGAGATTTAACCGTGTGCTCGGAGACAAACAGGCTGTCAGCAATCTCGCTGTTGGAGGCACCAGTGACGAGCTTACGCAGGATTTGCTGCTCGCGATTGGTCAGGCAAATGTCCGAGTAATCAATCGCGTTGCTGTTGTTCTGTTGATAGTAGTGGATGAGTTCTGCCAGCTTTTGGCGAGGCAGCCAGTATTCACCGGACAACATTTTTTCGATGCCGTGGCAAAGGTGCTCCAAATCATCTTCTTTTTTGAATACGCCTTTGATAAATGGCCAGCTTGCCAACTCTTTGGCGGAAAGGTCGTGCGCGTTGAACAGCGCAAACACGTGTTGGTCGCTGAACGGAGAAAGGCTTTGCTTCACGAAGTTAACCGTGTCTCCTTCGAATGCACTTAGGTCTATCAATACCAACCCTGATGACGTGGCAAGCTTGTCACCAATCTCTTGCTTTTCCACCAATATCACACTGCTGTCGATTTCTTTTTCCAAACATGAAATCAACGCAGTGATTGTCATGCTTGGCTCGGAAACGAGCAGGATTGTGTATCTATCAGATGTGGTCTCAATGGTTTGCATGTGTATCCCTAAATGCTTCTGGTGAAATGTTGCGATCTTCCTTTCCTGTTTCGCTCATGCAGCAAACAAGAGGGTCATGTAAACATGACTCGCTGCATTTTAAAGCGCATTGAACCAGACGTTCGTATCATTTTTATAACTTTCTAATTAAGTTATTGATGCGACACCGTCCTCAATCTCAATGTTAGTCTAATACAAATTGCACATCATCGCCGTTCCTAGCACTGCAGTTTATGATCTGGTGCAACGGTTACATTCCAAGCAGTGCAACACCAAAGTTTCGATTTAAAGCCTATGACGTATATATCGGCTTCTGTTATCATCGCCGTTTAATTATCCGTTGCGCACCTCTATGGATGGCGCGCTCAAAATGGTTTGGGAGCTAAATATGGCCAGCCGTGGTGTAAACAAAGTAATTCTGATTGGCAACCTGGGTAACGATCCTGAGGTTCGCTATCTGCCAAATGGCGGTGCGGTGGCCAATCTAACTATTGCGACCTCAGAAACGTGGCGCGATAAGAACACTGGCGAAAACAAAGAGATGACTGAATGGCACCGTGTTGTCATGTACCGTCGTCTTGCTGAAATCGCGGGTGAGTACCTGAAAAAAGGCTCAAAAGTGTACCTAGAAGGTCGTCTGCAAACACGTAAGTGGCAGGGCCAAGATGGTCAAGATCGTTACACAACTGAAATCGTTGCGAACGAAATGCAAATGCTGGACAGCCGCGCAGGTGGTGGTATGGGTCAAGGCCAACCAATGCAGCAGCAGAACCAACAGCAGCAAGGTGGTTGGGGTCAGCCTCAGCAGCCTTCTTACCAGCAGCAACAACCGCCAATGCAGCAGCAAGCTCCTCAGCAGCAGCCGCAACAGCAGTACAACGATCTGCCAGATTTCGACGACGATATCCCGTTCTAATTATCGAACGTCCAGAATCTATAAGCCCCGCACAATGCGGGGCTTTGTTTTATCTGGCGGCTGTGTTTGGGCTTACGGTGCCACTTTCTGTTTAATGAAGTCGATGAAAAGACGCGTCTTGGTGTGGTTGTATTCAAGCTTTGGGTAGTAAGCATACGCAGCACTTTTTGGCTGGCGCACTTCGGGCAATACAGGCACCAGCAATCCTTGGTCAAGCTCTTTTCGAATGGTCACGTCACCGACCAGGATAATCCCCAATCCTGCCACTGCGGCATTCACTAAGGCTTCTGGGTTTGGCGACACAAAATTGCCTTTCAGTCTTAGTTTCACCCCATGCTCAAAATCATGCTCTTGCGGATGACTGCTAGAGCCAAACAACAAGCAGTTGTGTTGCAGCAATTGTTCGGGGCTTAGGATAGGCGGATGCTGCGCTAAGTATGTCGGTGAGGCAAAAAAGCGCGGCTGGAAGTCAAACAGCTTGGTGGCGATGAAACTTGCCGAGTTGAAATCTGCCAGCTCACGGGTGATGACAATATCAAGGTTAGGATCGGGCAACTGACCCGGTGCCAAGGTATGCAGCTCCACCTGAATGTTAGGGTACGCAGCCAAAAACTCGCCGATGTTACTGACAAGAAGGCGACTGCCCGTGGCCAGAGGCGCGCCAATGCGCAAGACACCGCTCACTTCCCCATAGGTTGATGTGGTTTCTGACACCAACTGGTTCCAGTCATCAATCAAAAGCTTACCGCGTTGGTAAAACAGCTTACCTGCATCGGTCATGGTCAGGTGTCGTGTGGTTCTTTTCAACAGCTGTACGCCCAGCTGATTCTCCAGCCAAGCCAGACGTTTTGAAAGGGCTGAGCTTGACGTGTTCAGTTTGGTGGCGGCTTGGGCAAGTGAGCCCATGTCGACAACGGTGATATAGCTTTTAGCGCAGGTGATCCAATCCATCTAATGATTCATTCCAACGAGTATCGACTTTGCATTCACTTTCCGTTCTGGAAGCACGATAATATAGCCAAATGCATGAATAAAGTGGTTATACCTAACTTCGTTCATCGCCACTTTAAAATTTATCCTCTTTGGCGAAAAATGCCGGGAACCATCAACATTTAGAAGTGCCCATCGCTTTTACTGCTTCGTGTGGAATGACGCAAGATGAAGACGCATACGGCCTGAACGTGGAAGTTGAATGAGAAAAGTTGCAGGGATGAAGCTGACCAACCGATTGGTCGCTTTCGTTACATTGATTGTAGTGTGTGCCATGTTCGTGCTCTTTATCGGCGGAGCCGTGAGCTTTCGCAAGCTGGGTGCAGACTTTCTCGAGCATTACTTGAATAACGTCGTCGTGGAAATCGACGATGCCATATCCAATCCGAAACCAGACGAAACCATTGGCCATTGGCTTCCTCGTGTATTGAAAGCGAGTGATGTGGTGGAAATGGAAATTCGCAGCCGCACAGGTCTGTTGTTCCGTTATGAGCAAATCCAAACCGCAGGGCGTCCGCTAGACCTGATTGAACACCGCTACGAGTTGCCCAACAACCCCGGGTTTTATATCAACATAAAATCTGTTCCTCCCTATGCTGATTTTGCTTATTCCATCGGGGCGATGTCTTCGTTGTCACTGGCGGTGATGGTGATTGTGCTCGCGCTGTCATGGGGTATTCGATGGTTACGCCAGCAACTTCTTGGTGCAGAGCTTTTAGAACACCGAGGCAGGTTGATACTGGCGGGGCGTGCGGAAGAGGTGAAAACCGGAGACGATCAAGAGTGGCCCGCTACGGCGAGTATTGCCCTTGATCAGATGATTGCTGAACTGAAAGATGCGCGTCAGGAGCGTAGCCGCTTTGATACCTTCCTCCGTTCAAACACCTTCTTGGATAAGCTGACGGGGGCGGCTAACCGCGTCATGTTTGATAACCGACTACAAACGGTGTTGCAAGATAAAGGCGCGCAAGGCGCAGTGATTATGCTGCAAATTGCAGACTGGGATGCCTTGGTGCAAGAGCAAGGTAAAGCAGGTGCAGATGAATGGGTGAAAGAGGTCAGTGCTGTGTTGTCTAATGCCATTTTGCGCTTCCCCGATGCGATTTTGGCGCGTTACTACGATGCGGATTTTGCCATCTTGTTGACTCATCAGTCGGCAAAGGATGCGCGCTTGTTTGCTTCTCAATTGATGAAAGCGTTAGGGCGCTTGTCTGCCCCTGCGCCACTTGAAACGGATGATTGGGCATACCTAGGCATGACCTTCTTCTCGGCGGGTGAGCGTCGCGGCCGTTTGATGGAAGAAGCAGAAATGGCCAAGCGAAGTGCAGTGCTGCAAGGCAACAGTTCTTGGTATGCATTCAAGAAAGACATGGTGGCAGAGGATGCGCGTGGCAGCGTGCGTTGGCGCACCTTACTTACTCGCGTGTTTGAGTCTGGCGGGCCTGATTTGTACCGTCAGGTTGTGAAAGATACCCAAGGGGAAGTGCTGCACATTGAACTTCTGGCGCGCATTAAAGATGAAAATGGCCACATCATTAAAGCATCCCGTTTTATGAATGGTGTTGACCTCGTCGGAATGAACACCGCGTTAGACCGCACTGTGATTAAAAAAGCCCTTCATCAACTTCGCAATGGCGATGGCCGTGAGGTGCTTTCTGTCAATGTCTGCGCCGAATCGCTGCGTCAGCGTAAGTTCCAATATTGGCTGCGCGATACTTTGCTGCAAGTGCCACGAAGCATGCTTAATCGTTTGCAAGTTGAAGTGTCAGAAGGTCCTTTAGTACAACATTTAGATGCCGTAAGACCAACACTAAAAATGGTTCGTGCTCTAGGCTGTCCAGTGGTTGTTGACCAAGCGGGACGTTCCGTTGTTAGTACTTACTATCTCAAAGACATCCAGCCTAAATACGTTAAGTTCCACCGAAGTCTGATGAGAGACATTCATCAGCGTCCAGAGAACCAGCTTTACGTCAGAAGTATGCTGGGAGCCTGTGAGCCAACGAAAACCGAGGTGCTCGCCGTAGGTGTGGAAACCGCTCAAGAATGGCAAACACTCCTGCAATTGGGCATTCAAGGCGGACAAGGCCGCCTGTTTGGTGCTGAGCTTTCTGCCAACCCCGCCGCAAAAAAACGGCAACGTTGGGTGAAAAGATGACCCCTATCAATTAGTGTTCAAATAACACTCGACCGCGCCAAGAATCTGTCGCATAACGATTTAATTCTTGGCGCATTTTCTGTTAGAATATGCTGTATTTCAAACGTAATTTTAACAAGCTTGAGCATTATTTAGGCGTTAATGGCAGTCTCCACTCTTCTTGCGCGATTTACCCCCCCTCGGCAGCAACATGTTGTTAGCTCTACATATCTGCGCAAAAGGTCGTAATTAGTTCTACCTCTTCCGATATTTACCATTCCGAAGTGCTATCTCCCGGTGTTGAACCTTGGGGCGCAGCATTAAAACTCCTTAATGATCTGGATATTAACCACGTTGATATCAATGTGATCCTTGGGCATGGTCTGTATCAAACCCTGTTGATTGATGATCCGGGGTTAAACGAGGAAGACAAACGCGCGGCACTGCCTTTCCAAATTAAAGACTTTATCGCCGAGTCACCCTCTGATGTGTTGGCCGATGGCTATGCATCACCGATAGCGGGTCGTTTCCACGTGTTCGTGTGTAATCGCAACGTGCTGGTTCATTTTTATACCCAATTAAAGAAAATTCACTGTGAACCCAACTTGGTCACGGTAGAAGATGTCGTACTGCGTCAATGGACCAAACTCGACAAAACAGAAATGGTGTTAAGCCGAGACAATCAGGGCGTCATTCAGCTTGCGGTATTTGATAAAGGCAAGCTTTGCTTCCAGCGTCAAATTCGCGGTCTGATGCTCGACGGCGGCACGCTTCAGCCATTGGTCATTGATGACTTGGCACTTGAGATCCAGCGTTCGCTGGATTACCTGCGCCCGCAGCTTAAAACCTCGCAAGTCAGTGGACTTGTTGTCAGTGTTGAAGACATTGATGACACAGAGTTAGCGTTCCAGCTTTCATCGCGCCTTATGGTATCGGTTCGTCCTCAGTCTTTGTTTGACGAAGGCGCGCATCATCAGCATATCGTGCAAGCAGGCAACGATGCTTCTTGCTCACCTGACGTTAACCTGTTCACCAAAGATCTGATCCCGAAAACATCCTGGCTCACCTTTGAAAAAATGCTGTTTTGCTGGGGGGCGACGGCGTTCATGCTGGTGATGGTGTCAGCATACCAACAGTTGCAGTTGACCGAATCGAAAGAGCTGGTAGAGCTTTCAAAGCTTGAACTGAATACCGCACAAACATTGTCGACACAATTGGACGAGCAATTGAAGCTGCATGTCCCATCGCTGGCAATTGAAAGTGAAATCAACGAAGCAGAAAAACGACTGGCCGCGAAGAAAAGCGTGCTTGAGGCAGTGAGAAAGCACGATACCGCGTCGCAAGAAGGCTACTCAAAAGCATTTAACGCGTTGGCATCGCTTTCACGAAACGATATCTCCGTGTCTCAAATCTATGCGGCGCAGGACACCTTGGATGTGAAAGGTCTGGTCGCTACACCGGAATCTGTTCCTGCTTGGTTGAGCACCTTCCAAACAGAAGAGGCGTTGGCGAATTTTGACTTCAAAGAGATGTCTTTGGGGCGAGATGAACAAAACCGGCTGACGTTCAGTCTGTTGTCGACACACTCTTTGGAGGACGTGAAGCCATGAGAGAAGGGTTAGACCGACTGAAAGAGAAATTTGATGCTCTGACATCACGAGAGCAGTGGTTGATTGCACTCGCGGGATGGTTCGCCATTTCCGGTGCAGGTGCCTTGGTGTTTATTGAACCGGCGACCAAAGCATCATGGACTTACAAGCGCAGTTCTCCAGCAATGAGCAAAATACGCAGCAACTGTTGACGCTAAACGCCTTAAAACAACAGAAATTGAGTGCATCACCCAATGCGGAGCTTGAGGCCGAACTCTCAACGCTGAACAAAGAAATTGATGCACTAGACGACCAAGTACAAAAGAAAGTGGCAGGCTTGGTGCCAGCACCTAAAATGCCGAAGTTGCTTGAGCGGGTGTTGGGGCAGTCGGAGCGACTCACGCTGCTTTCAATGGCGTCTTTGCCAGCGCAGCAGATTACCGATTCAAAAGATGCGGGGTATTTCGTGCATCCGATTGAGCTGACGCTCAGAGGGCGATATTTCGATATTGTGAGGTATCTGTCTGATTTGGAAGCACTACCTGAGAAATACTATTGGCGTAGTGTGGATTATAAGGTCACCGACTACCCCTATGCAGAGGTGGTCATTCAAGTTTACAGCTTGGGTGAGAGCGAAATATTTATCGGAGGCAGCAATGAAGGTCGCCTCTAATTATTTGTGTGTAAGTCTTTTGGCGATCATGCCCGTCATCGCGCAGGCAAATGTCGACCCAACAGCACCGCTTGGTTATCACGCACCAACCAAAGTTCAAAAGAAAACGACAGTCCGCCTTCCTGCGTTGGACGCCATCATGTGCTCATCGGAAGATGTCTGCACGGCAGTATTGGATGGTGAATCTGCAGTAGAAGGTCAAACAGTACGTGGCTTTGCCATCAGTGCTATCAACGAAAACCGCGTCTTGCTCAAGCGTGGGAATAAGCGTTGGTCGTTGACCATATTCAATGAGCAGGTAGTACAGTGAAGATAAAGATGTTTAGTAGGCTCATTATCGGTCTCACCGCGGCCCTGCTGTTGTCAGCGTGTCAAAGTGTCGGCCACCAAAAACCCACCGAGGTGCAAGCTGCACTCAATGAAGCGTATGCGGTAAGCAGTGGCAAGCCGTTGTCTGATTTGCCTGATGCCGTCACCCAAGATTTGATGGGCGATTTCTCAGATGTGTCAGGCTCAGGCGTGTTGTCCGAAAAGCGTCTGCGCATTAACGCTAAAAATGTCGATGCGAAAGCCTTCTTTGGCAGCTTAGTGCAGGGCACAGATTTCAATCTGGTGATGCACCCAGAAGTGGACGGCGAAATTACGGTGTCGTTGAAAGACGTGACTGTGCCGGAAGCACTAAAAGTGGTGGCTGATATCTATGGCTACAACGTTGAAACCAATGGTCGACTAATCCAAATTTTCCCAGCTGCGCTGAGAACCGAAACCTTTGCCGTCGATTATTTGCAGTTGCAACGTGCGGGTGTGTCGCTGACTTCTGTCAGCACAGGCGCGGTATCTAAAGAATCGTCTAGCTCTTCAAGTGATGGAGAAGAGTCATCAGAGCGCACGTCGGTATCGACCGGCGGAACTGTGATTGAAACCCGCGCACAAAGCAGTTTTTGGGATCAGCTAGAGCGCGCGGTTGCTGCCATGATTGGTGAAGGTGATGGCCGCAGTATTGTAGTTTCCCCGCAAGCCAGTTTGATCACAGTAAAAGCCTACCCTAATGAGTTGCGAGAGGTTCGTAACTTCCTTGAAGCCTCACAAAAACGCCTGACGCGTCAAGTGATTCTGGAAGCCAAGATTCTAGAAGTGACCTTGAATGATGGCTATCAGCAAGGCGTTAACTGGATGAACCTTGGACAGGCCATCGGCACCGATGGTGTGTCAATCTCACGTCCTGAAACGGCGCTGGTTGGCGATCTGATTTCCAATGTAATTGGGGGGCAGACCAACATCAATATCCAAGACGGCGACTTCCAAGCGGTGCTGAGCTTCTTGGATACCCAAGGCGATGTGAACGTGCTGTCTAGCCCTCGCGTGACCGCTGCCAACAACCAAAAAGCAGTGATCAAAGTTGGTGGTGACGAGTATTTCGTGACGGATATTTCCTCCAGCGACACCTCTGGTGACAACTCAGACTCAGGCCAAACATCGAACTGACGCCGTTTTTCTCTGGCATTTCGCTTGATGTGACGCCGCAGATTGATGACGACAACGGCGTGTTGCTGCACGTGCACCCAGCGTGATTGATGTGGTCACCGAAAACAAAGAAATTCAGCTAGGTACCTCGTCAACGCCTTATATCTTACCGTTGGCGAAGACCTCTATTCGTGAGTCGGACTCTATCATCCACGCACGCTCGGGTGATGTGGTAGTGATTGGTGGTTTGATGAAATCAAGCTACGAAGAAATGGTATCGAAAGTGCCACTGCTGGGTGATATCCCAGGTCTCGGCCACTTATTCCGAAACGTTAACCGACTGAAACAGAAAACAGAATTGGTCATTTTGCTTCAGCCTTCTGTGGTAGGCGAGCAAACCTGGCAACAGGAAATCGACCGTTCTCGACAGCTTTTGAACGACTGGTTCCCTGAGAGTTAAGCAGTAACAAGCGATGTATCTAACCCATTTTAAGTTGCGCGAAGCACCGTTTAGCTTAACCCCAGACACCCGATGCTTTTTCGGGCTGCGTTCGCACGTCGAAGCCATTAATACCTGCATGACGGCAGCGAAAATGGGCGAAGGCTTGGTGAAGGTCACGGGGGAAGTTGGCACCGGTAAAACGCTGGTTTGTCGTTACTTGCTCAAGACGTTAGCCAAAGAGTTCACCCTAGTGTATCTGCCAAACCCGGCGAACAATGTCGCAAGCTTGTATCGCATGATTGCCGATGAGCTGAGTATTGATAGCAACACGGAACAAGAAATGTTGTTAGGTGCTATTCAGCGTGCCGCGATTGAGGCTGCACGTCAGGAAAAGCCAGTGCTGATCTTGTGCGATGAAGCGCAGGCACTGCCTGATGATGTGCTGGAGGCCATTCGCCTTCTTGGGAATTTAGAAACCGAGCAGCGAAAGCTGATACAGCAAATTTTGTTTGGTCAGCCTGAGTTGGATGAACGCTTGCGTCAGCACAACATGCGTCAACTGCTGCAGCGCATCAGCTTCAGTGCAGAGTTGTTCCCAATGACGTTTGTTGAGGCGTCAGCCTACATCGATCATCGCCTTGAAGAGCAAGGCGCAGAAGAAGGTCTATTCAGCCTTTGGGCAAAGCGCCGTATTTGGGTGGCTAGCCAAGGCATTCCGCGCATTGCACACCAGCTTTGTCACAAGGCACTGTTGGTGAGTTTTAGCAAAGGTCAGAAAAAGGTTTCCGGCAGCTCAGTCAAATTGGCAATCAAAGACACCCCAATGGCAAAACAGCACTCGTCGCTGCGTGCGATCTGGGGCTAGGACTTCTCATGAGTGAATTGAACAAAATGCTGAGCGATCTGGCATCGCCAAATCACAATGAGAGCACCTTGAGCGTTGCTCCGACGCCGACTGCATGGCGTTTTCGTGTTGCGCGAATCGCTATGATTCTAGGCTTTGTTGTTGTGCTGGGTTCTGTTGCTGTCTGGGCAGTGTCTGGTGACGCGAAAGAGGATGCTGAACAAGCCTCGGCGACAACCCAAGCACCGGCTTCGGTTTCACCTGAAAAGCCAGCGGCGCAGACCGTTGGAATGGCGCGAGAGAACAAGCCAGAGAAAGGTCAGCAGTTCGAGGCGCAACAAGCCAATGCAGAGCAAGCGAAGGTTGCACCGACATTGTCACCGACCCAAAAAGTGGTGAATCACGACAATGATTATGTGGTGCGCACACAAGCCGTTCAGCCAAAGCCAGAAGTTATTGAGCCTACTAAGCCAAAGGCCGTTGAAAAACGGTCTGTTAGCAAGCCTGTCGAAGAAAAGGATACGACGACAGCCATTGCAGCAGTGAAGCCTGCGCCTGTGAACGTGAGTGCTGCACCAGTCAAGGTTGAACCAGTACGAGCGGAGCCGGTAAAAGCGACACCGCCTGTTGCTAAGACGGTTGTTGTGTCCGAGTCCAACAATAACAAAAATGCCTCACTGATTGTTGAAACGGTAGAGTTATCAGGACCAGAGTTGGCTGCAATTGCGTACGAAAAAGCGCAAAAGCGCGCGCAAATTGGGGATACCAAACAAGCTATTGCGTTTTTGAAAGATGCCGTGAATTACCATCCAAACCATGTCGCTGCTGTGAATCAACTGGCAGGCATGCTCTATGGTCGCAATCAAATTCGAGATGCAGAAAATGTGCTGCGCTCAGGCATCAAAGCCAACCCTGAATCAGCATCACTCAAGCTGACCTTAGCAAGAATTTATCAGCAAAATAATCGAGAAGAGTCGGCTCTTAACGTTCTGTTGGAGCCAGTTTATGGCCGCAGTGTGGACGATATCCGCATGGTCTCTATGCGTGCAGGATTGGCACAAAAACTCGGTAACCATGCAGAAGCGCAAAACAGCTACCTTTGGCTGACAAAGGTTGAGCCGGAACAAGGCCGCTGGTGGCTGGGCTCTGGTGTCTCAGCAGAACGAACCGGCGACTACGCGCAAGCAAAACAAAGTTATGAACAAGCGATCGATGCGGGCGGTTTGAGTAATCAATCCATGCAGTTTGCTCGCCAACGTCTGGTGTATCTCAACAGCGCGAAAGGAGCAGACAATGGCCATTAAGCTACGTAAACGACTGGGTGATCTGCTCGTTGAAGAGTGCATTATCTCGGATTCAGATTTGGGCGCGGCACTGAACCGCCAATCTGAAACGGGTCGTAAGCTGGGTGATACCCTGATTGATATGGGCATCCTGTCTGAAAGCCAGATGCTCAATTTCTTGGCGCGCCAACTGGGCGTGCCGCTGATTGATCTTAGCTTGACGCAAGTCGATCCGAATGCCGTCGCCTTGCTGCCAGAAGTACATGCGCGTCGTCTGCGTGCGCTGGTGATTGGTCGTGTGGGTGAAACTGTGCGCGTTGCCATGTCCGATCCTGCGGATCTGACGGCACAAGAAAGCGTGCTAAACCTACTTAACCAATACCAAGTAGAGCTGATGGTGGTGGCTGAGCAGCCATTGCTGGACGCCTTTGACCGTTACTATCGCCGCACCAGTGAAATTGCATCGTTCGCGGAAAGACTTCAGGCCGAACATGGCGTGAAGTTGGATCAAAAATTTGGTGCAGAAGACGACCAATCTGAAGAAGTCACGGTTGTTAAGCTCATCAACTCGCTGTTTGAAGATGCGGTGCAGGTGAATGCCTCGGATATCCACATCGAGCCAGATGCGGACACGTTACGCATTCGTCAGCGTATCGACGGTGTGCTGCATGAAACGCTGCTGAAAGAACGCGCGATTTCCTCGGCATTGGTGCTGCGTCTTAAGCTCATGAGCGGCATGGATATTTCTGAAAAACGTCTTCCACAGGATGGACGGTTCCATATTAACGTTCGTGGCAGTGCGATTGATGTGCGTGTCTCGACGCTGCCTGTGCAGTATGGCGAATCTGTGGTTATGCGTTTGCTCAACCAATCAGCGGGGATCCTTCAGCTTGATGACGTGGGCATGGATCCACAGATGTTGGCACGTTTTCGTCATCAACTGAAAAGGCCGCACGGCATGATCTTGGTGACAGGCCCAACAGGTTCGGGGAAAACCACCACGCTGTATGGTGCGCTCAATGAACTCAATGTGCCGGGCAAGAAGATCCTGACGGCAGAAGACCCGGTGGAATACCGATTGCCGAGGATCAGCCAAGTTCAGATCTCCAGTAAAATCGGCCTGACATTCTCTTCTGCATTACGCACATTTCTTCGTCAGGATCCGGACATCATATTGGTCGGTGAGATGCGTGACCTTGAAACCGTAGAGATCGGTCTTCGCGCATCACTTACGGGTCACTTGGTGCTGTCGACACTGCACACCAACAACGCCATCGACAGTACGCTTCGTCTGCTCGACATGGAAGCACCTGGCTATCTGGTGGCAAGCTCTGTCAGAGCAGTACTGGCTCAGCGTCTTATTCGTAAAATCTGTTCAGATTGTAAAGTGCCACACCCGGTTGAGCCTGATGAGCAGGTTTGGCTGAGCACGGTTGGTACTGATTCAGTCACGACTGGCTTTTATAAAGGCCGCGGTTGCCAGCGATGCAACTTTACCGGCTACAAAGGCCGTATCGGTGTGTTCGAGCTACTAGAAATCACCCCTGATCTGATGGATGCATTGCGTGGCAATGACACGCGAGCCTTTGCGCTGATTGCAGAACAGCAGCCGGGCTATCAGCCGCTGGTTCACTCAGCGTTGGCCTATGCAAAACAAGGGCAGACGACACTGGAAGAGACGATGAAGCTCTCTGAAGGCGCATCACTGACCATGGCGAGCGTCTAATGGCGCGTTATCGCTATACCGCCCGCACCTCCCAAGGCAAGCGGGTGACCGAGGTCTTGGAAGCGGCGAGCGAACGCGAAGCCATGGCTGCCATTGCCAGTTCAGGAAAGATTTTGTTGTCGCTAGAGCAGACAACGGCACGCGTTAAACAAGCAAACTCGTCCACGGGTTTGTTTCAGCGCAAAGTGAAGCTGGATGCGATCGTTATCCTATGCCGACAAATGTATAGCCTAACCAAAGCAGGCGTGCCTTTATTGCGCGCGATTAAAGGCTTAACGGACAGTACTGCTGACCCGATGTTGAAAGAGGCATTGCACAGCGTGGGCAGTGAGCTTTCGAACGGTCGACCGTTGTCATCTGCAATGCGAGACCATCCTCGCGTGTTTAGCGACCTGTTTGTGTCACTGATTCAGGTGGGTGAGAACACGGGCCGCTTGGATGATGCCATGTTGCAGCTTGCTGAATACTACGAGCAGGAAATCGAAACCCGCCGTCGTATCAAATCAGCACTGCGCTATCCAAGCTTTGTGCTGACCGTCATCATCGGTGCCATTGCGTTTTTGAATGTAAAAGTCGTGCCGCAGTTTGTTGGCATGTTTGAAAAGTTCGGCTCGGATCTTCCACTGCCGACCAAGATCTTGATGGCGACATCGAGCTTTTTCGTCAATTACTGGTGGCTAATCGTGATTTCCACCGTGTGTTCTTTCCTTGGCTGGCAGGTCTGGAAAAACACTGAAAAGGGCCGAGTAAGTTGGGACCGATTTAAGATTCGCTTACCTATTGTCGGCACGCTGTTAAATCGCGCATTGATGAGCCGATTCTCTCGCACCTTTGCGTTGATGCTGCGTGCAGGCGTGCCGCTGAATACCGCGCTGCAAATGTCCGGCGAAGCCTTGGATAACCATTTCCTCGCTGGTGAAGTCGACAAGATGAAAGGCGCGATTGAGTCGGGGATGAACCTGAGTTCGGTCACGGCAAATAGCAAGCTCTTTACGCCACTGGTTCACCAGATGATTCAGGTGGGCGAGGAAACCGGCCAAATCGACAACTTGCTGTTGGAAGCGAGTGAGTTTTACGACCGCGAAGTGGATTACGACTTAAAGACCTTGTCGGCACGCATTGAGCCTATTTTGCTGATCGTGGTGGCTGGCATGGTGCTGATTTTGGCATTGGGTATCTTCCTGCCGATGTGGAACATGCTTGACCTCATTCGCGGTGGTTAACGTGTTTGGGCTCGAAAAGACCTGGGTGGAGTGGGGGATTCTCACAACCATTATCGGCAGTTTAAGCCTTGCGGCGTCTCCGGCTATCGAGCAAGTGATGGACTATGCCGATGAAGTCGAATTTCGCTATCTCGCGAATGCTTTCGCGGGTGGCGTGAAAAACGTACAAATGCGAGCAACACTGCAACCTATTGATAGACAAAGCGATATGGTGACAGTGGATGGGATGACCTTTCGATTGCTGCCTAAAAACGACAGCCAAGCAGGCCAACCTTATGCGCTTAAAGGCGGGGCGACGGACTTAGCAAACTTGTCATCGCAAGATTGTGGTGCGCTGTTTAATGCACTCACTGGCCAGTCTTACTGGCTGGAAAATGATTTACGGCCGAAGGCGTTCACGCGCCCTCAGCCTTTGGTTCGAGCGATAGTGGCCAAGGACAAAGGTATCAGATCCAGCCCCTATTGCCGATTTGAAAGACCGGTGCGCGCCGGTTTTTGGGGAGATGATTCGTCAGCCACACTGGCGCGTCATGTTTTTGCCTATTACCCAGCTTCTGGGCGGGTAGAGGTATTAAGAAAGACAGGAGAAGTAAAATGAAACGTCAAGGCGGTTTTACACTGATCGAAATGATCGTGGTAATTGTAATTCTTGGTATTTTATCCGTTACCGCAGCACCAAAGTTTTTGAGCTTCAAAGATGATGCGCAAGCCGGAGCATTAGAAGGGCTAAAAGCGGCAATGCAAAGTGCAGCAAGCATCGTTAATGGTTCTTTCCTTATCTCGGGAGCTGATGCCAACAGCAAAGTTGGAGATGTGCTTGTACACAATGGTTTCCCAGATGCAACATCGACTGGTATTGGTGAGGCGATCGAAACAGCAGATTTTGAACCGTACACAACCGGATCTACCCCAGCAGGATCAATTGAGTATACCTTTGTTGAAGGCGGTGGGACGAAATGTGTAATTTATACAAAGTCAGCAGCGTTGAATGTAAACCCCGTTATTGCTGTTGGTGATTGCACCAAGTGATAAATTGAAGCGATTCTAGTTGGTTTAATGGTGTTAGATAGAGGCTTCACACTCGTCGAGTTAGTCACCGTATTGGTGATCCTTTCGGTTTTGAGTGTGTATGCTGTACCGCGCCTGTCGGGGGCTGAATCCTTTTCAGTGACCAGTGCGCGGGATACGGGCTTGTCTGTTGTCAGGCAAGTCCAACTCAGGGCAATGCAGCAAGAAGATCCTTCTAATAGCTGCTTTGCCTTGAACCTCACTGCCACCCGATTTGGCGGCAGTGTCGCTTCTGATTCCTGTAAGTTGGGTGACGACGGCAACCGCAGCGATGTGGTTGACCTCTCTGATGCCAAAGTTAGGGCGTCAGGACCTGCATCCATTGCGTTTGATTTACTCGGCCGCCCAACCTGCGTTGGCGGTACTTGCAAAATTACCTTTTCCCAAGGCAGTGCTTCAGCCAGTATTTGCGCCAATAGCGAGGGCTATTTCTATGCCTGTAGCTGAGCCACATCATCGGAATTCTGCCTATCAGCAAGGCTATACGCTGGTAGAGCTTGTAATCGGCATTGTTGTGTTTGGTGTAGCGCTGGTTTTAATGGGCACGACCTTGTTTCCCATGTTCACAAAATCTGCTGACCCACATTACGAAGCGAGAGCCGCCGCGTTAGGACAGGCCGTGATGACGGATGTGCTCGCCAGACAGTTTGATCAAAACAGTGATGCTGATGGTAGTCGCTGGCGCTGTGACGAAAACGCTGAAGCAGTGCGAAACAAAAATATCTTAGCCCCAGACACGATTCCGGCTTGCTCTCGCATGTTGGCAGGCATTGCTAACAATAACTTCGTTGCCGTGGAAGATTATATCGGTTGTTGGGGTGTAGAAACCGCGTGTACGCAAGCATATCGCGGCTCCTTAGACGGTCTTGTCGGCGGGCTTGCCTCAGATTTTCTAGCTTCACCGTGGACATCAATGTGGTGTATGACGCCAGTACGTTTACCGACTCCACTAACAATGATTATCTCTATAAACGTGTCGATTTAACTGTCGATACGGGCAGTTTCGGCAATTATGATTTTTCTGCGTATAGGGGCAATTTCTGATGCCTCATCAACGCGGATTTACTCTGATCGAAATCATCGTCACACTGACGATTCTGGCCATTGTCTCCATTGGCATTTCTGGCTTTTTAGAGTCAGGTGCTCAGGGTTATGTCGAAGCCAAAAACCGTGAGGCCCTGCAATCTCAGGCGCGTTTTGTGGTGGAGCGGTTAGGGCGTGAAATCCGCCATGCTGTACCGGGCAGTTTGCTCATCTCAAATAACGATCGGTGTCTGCGCTATACGCCCATTAAATATACTGGGGTTTACTCTGACAGAGAGCCAAACGCTGACACGCTAAGCGTAGCGATGTCTTCTGAGAACAATGGGTGGGTATCTGCTATAAACCGCGGTGGGTATCGCATCGCTTTCTTGCCAATGACGCCATCAAACCTTGATGTCGGAAATGCGCAAAGTTTTGCGCTTACTTCCGCAAACGCGGGGAACAGTGTGTTGACGCTGGATAGGGATACCACCAAAGAGTGGCCAGTTGAAAGCCCTTCCAAACGCTTTTATATCTACAAAGACGCGGTCAACTTTTGTTTTGATATCGCAAGCGGCGCACTGACACGTCAAGAAGGCACGGGCAACGCGTGGTGCTCGCAGAAGGATTACTCGATGGCAGTGATTTTGCGCTTGATACCGCCTCGCTGTCGCGCTCTAACATGTTGCGTGTCCACTATCGCTTCGGTCAAGGCGGTGAAGTGTCCGTATACAACCAGCATATTCAGGTGATGAATGCGCCATAACCTCCGCCACTCCCAACGCGGCAGCATGTTGATTGTTGCTGTGTTTGCGCTTACCGCAATGGCAGCGTTAGGTACTGTGCTAATGCAAATTAACTGGTCGCAAAAAGACACGACAACCCGTGAAGTGCTTGGCGCGCGTGCATGGTTTGCCGCAAGCAGCGGCACTGAATATGCTATGACTAAGTTATTTCCTCTTGCGACAATTCCCGCAAATGTCGTAAGTGAAGCGACGCTTGCTCAACAAGCTTGTTCCGCAATACCTGATGTGGGTGAGACCATCGATTTTTCGGCTTCTGGGCTAACTGGCTGCACTGTAACTGTTAGCTGCGATATCGTAGCGGGTACAGTTGAACAGTACTTGATCACGAGTAAAGGCCAATGTGGCAGTGCGCAGTTTAGTGTTACTCGAACACAGGAAAGTTGGGCAAAGGTGTTGGTACCATGATCATTAAAAATGTCCTAGCGATACTCATTCTGCTCTTCAGTTTTCATGTGTCAGCGTCTTATATCAACTACTTTCCAGGGCCAGCTCAAGCTCCTAGGTCTGCGAATCCAAACTCTGATAATTCTGAACTTTTCATGAATGGGAATGGTTATATTGTCAATCTGGGGGCCGGCACCGTTGAGATAGGGTTCAATAAGTATTCGCCACGTGGGCAGGAAAAACACTGTTCAACGGATGGGAAAACATTCGAAAAATGTGTAAACAATAAAGATTTGCGCGGAGACAATGCTGGCCTTGTTTTAATAAAAGACTCAGAGCTTGATCCAAGAGAATTTCCTGGTGAATGGGATGGGTCTAGAGACAACCTAAAGCCAACTGATCCCAAATTTAAAATAGTTCGAGTCAGTCAAAACTTGTCCTTAGATTCCGGTGTGTATCATTTTGGAGAGCTGGTTGTCGGCAATGGCAAATCCATTACAGTCAAAGGCAAGGTTGAAATACATGTCAACCAATTACATTTAAATGGTAGTGCAAAGGTTAACTTAAACGGCGTACCAGAAAACCTCACCATTTGGGTACATGGTGGTGATGGTGAAGTTAATGATATGCCCTCTGTTCAGTTGAACTATGGTTCTACTGTTCACGGCTATATATATACGCAAGCAGGTGTGGACTTTGGTGGTAACAATGACGTTTTAGGGGCAGTAACTGCCAATAACATTAAAATGAATCAAAACTCGACCATCACTTACTCTTCATTGTACGCTGATTACAAACTGGTTATGACGCCGAAAAACACTTATTCGAGTTCATGTTCTAGGGTTCCAATAACATTCCAAGTTATGGACAAAAATGGCGAACTACTGAAGGATATCTCAGGAAATTTAGAGGCAACGATAACGCGTCAACAAGAACATTCTTGTTGGGCTATTTCACCTGAGTCCACCTGTTTTTCTAGCCCCGCGAAAGTACTACTTACTGAGGGGAGTAGAACGCTCTGGCTTCAGAGTGACGCAAACAATACGGTGAATGTGAGTGCTGAGTTTTATAGCGATAAAACAGGTATATTACGTGAAATAGGGGGAAGATATCGATTTGCTCCCGTTAGTTTTCGGGTAACGCCAGAGCCAGTAAAAATGGTTGCAGGGAAGCCCCAGTTTTTGTCTCTCGAAGCCGTGGCAGCGACGGGAGGCCAATGTGAAGTTGTTGGTGATTATAACGGAATCAAAACTCTTGCCATTGGCGAGACTCAATATCTAAGCCCAAATTATGTTGATGGAACGGAAGCACCCACTTCACTTGAGTTCCTAAACGTTCCCCTAGAAAAGTTTAAGTTGGTCACGTTTGTTGATGGGCTTGCAAAAGATGCTTTTGAAGTTAGGTATGCAGACGCTGGCCAATTAAGTTTTAGTCTTTACGAATTTGATATAAATGAGATTGACCCGGCACTGAATCAACAGGATAAAGCAGCTGATGAAGACAACAGGGTTCGAGGCACAGCGTACTTGGATGTTAGGCCTTATACGTTGCTATTTGTGACGCCAATGCGAATAAAGGACATTCGACTGAAAATGATGCATTTACCTATGCAGGTTCCCCATTCAGTGTGAATCTAAAACCAGTGATTTGGCTTGATGGAGATAGAGAAGACGAATCCAGAATCGATTTATCTCTCAAAGACTATTGCACTCGAGAATCCACCCCGAGCTTTTGGCATGACAATGCCCCAGAAGCCACATTAGGGTTAAGAAGCAAAGCCAAAATTGTTTCTCCATCCCAAGGCAGTAATGCCAGCGTGAGCGGCACTATCAGCAAACAGCATACTGAAGCAGTAAATGGACTCTACGCTTTTCCGTCACTGAAGATTGAGGATGTGGGTGTTTACCGATTACGTTCCAAAGTTACTGGAAAATACTTGGATATGAAGGTGAATCGAGGTGAGTTACCTGTTGGCCGTTTCTACCCATCTCACTTTGGTATCGCGTCTGAATTCAAACGTGGCGTAGAGGCAGCGAATGATGAAGATGGTAATGGTTTTACCTATCTAGAGCAGCCGTTTGTGGGTGAGTACACCATTCATGCCATGGACATCAACGACAAGCCGGTGAAGAACTATCACCTCTATACTGGCACGAACGATAAAGCCCAGTTCGAGGATTGGGTGATTGATCCCGGCACTCAATATCCTTATGAGGGCTCAGACCTAAGCGCGCGCTGGCAAGGTGCTCGCCTTGGAAACACGCAGTGGGTTGCAGGCACTGGCGGCGTGAGTGAGGTGAAAGTCTCGGGCAATATGGTGATGCGAAAAGCAGATAACGAGGACGGGCCCTTTGAGCCACTTCGCTTTGCAGCAGGCGTTGCCGTCGCTGATCGAGATAACACCCAGTTCGAGCTTTGCGCCAATCAAGGCGACTTTGGCTGCTCAAAGTCGGTAAAACACCCGACTGATGATCGATTTGGTGCACAAGTCGCGGAAGGGCCATTCTTCTTCGGCAGAATACGCGTGGGCAGTTTTACTGAAACCCAAGATTTTTCTGGGGAACAAAATCTGCCTGTTATCGTCGAATACTGGAATGGCCGCCGTTTTGCGACAAATTCTCGTGATAACGCCTCGTTTGTCCACCTGGCGGGCAGCCTCAAACAGCAACTGGTCAACAACAGCCAAAACCTTGAAACGCAAATCCAGTGGCAAGATGGCTCTACCACAGAAGGCACCGAGTCTGTTGCGAACGGTGTATATACCTTTAAGGTTGTGCCACAGCAAGGAAACGAGACCTTACCGTTCCGCGAGCAGTTCCGTTTCTGGCAATGCTTGGCATCCGGTTGTGAGGTGGATGAAACCACAGTGACAGGATTTGTCGAGCAACCTTGGCTGCAATATGGGTGGGAAAGTGCCACCGAACTGAAAAAGACCTCTGGCTTGGTAACGTACGGGCATTATCGAGGAAGTGATCGACTTATCTATAAAGGTGAAAAAAACATCACTTTGACAGGGGAATGAAAAAAAAGACTGATCTCATTCAGGTTTGTAGATCATCACCTTGCCGCGCCCCGTCTGCGTTGGTACATTTAGCGGAATTTGAAGAATTTTATAGCTTGCAGGATTAACCGAAGACTATGTTCAAGAAACTTCGTGGCATGTTCTCTAACGATCTCTCTATCGATCTAGGAACAGCAAACACTCTTATCTATGTTAAAGGGCAAGGGATCGTTCTGGACGAACCGTCTGTTGTCGCAATTCGTCAAGATCGTGCAGGCTCTCCAAAAAGCGTTGCGGCAGTCGGTCATGAAGCAAAACAAATGCTGGGTCGTACGCCGGGTAATATCGCAGCCATTCGTCCAATGAAGGACGGCGTTATCGCTGACTTCTACGTGACGGAAAAAATGCTGCAGCACTTTATCAAAACCGTTCACGACCATAGCTTTATGCGTCCAAGCCCACGTGTGCTGGTTGCTGTTCCTTGTGGTTCTACCCAAGTTGAGCGTCGTGCAATCCGTGAGTCTGCGCTGGGTGCTGGTGCGCGTGAAGTGTACCTGATTGATGAGCCAATGGCGGCAGCGATCGGTGCAGGTCTGCCTGTATCAGAAGCAACCGGTTCAATGGTTGTTGATATCGGTGGTGGTACCACAGAAGTCGCGGTTATCTCTCTGAACGGTGTGGTTTATTCATCGTCTGTACGTATCGGTGGTGACCGCTTTGACGAGTCAATCATCAACTACGTGCGCCGTAACTACGGCAGCCTGATTGGTGAAGCAACCGCTGAGCGCATCAAGCATGAAATCGGTTCTGCGTACCCAGGTGACGAAGTGCGTGAAATCGAAGTTCGCGGTCGTAACCTGGCTGAAGGTGTGCCTCGCAGCTTCACTCTGAACTCAAACGAGATCTTGGAAGCACTGCAAGAGCCGCTGACAGGCATCGTGTCTGCAGTAATGGTTGCTCTGGAGCAATGTCCGCCAGAGTTGGCGTCTGACATTTCTGAGCGCGGTATGGTTCTAACCGGTGGTGGTGCACTGCTGCGTGATCTGGACCGTCTGCTGACAGAAGAAACTGGTATTCCAGTTGTTGTGGCAGAAGAGCCGCTGACGTGTGTTGCACGTGGCGGTGGTAAAGCGTTGGAAATGATCGACATGCACGGTGGCGATCTGTTCAGCGAAGATTAATATCTTCTTGCAAGGCATGTTGGCGAACAAAGTTGAACTTGAAAGGTCAACATGCCCTTTTACAGGTTGTAACTGAATGAAACCAATATTTGGCCGTGGGCCATCTCTACAATTACGCCTGTTGTTTGCTCTTTTGGTATCAGCCAGCTTAATGCTGGCTGATAGCCGTCTTGGTGCATTTACAAACTTCCGCTATCTGCTTAACTCCATGGTCGCGCCGCTGCAATACGCGTCGAACGTACCGCGTGACATGTTGGACAATCTGTTCCGTCAGTTCACGTCTCATCAGCAACTTCTTATTGATAACGCCAAGCTTAAAGAAGAAGTGTTAACGCTTCGCTCTGGCCAATTGCTGTTTGATCAAATGGAGCAAGAAAACCAGCGACTACGAGAATTGCTGGGATCGCCGTTTGTGCGTGATGAACGCAAAATGGTGGCGGAGGTCATGGCCGTGGACTCCGATCCTTATAAGCACCAAGTCATGATCGATAAAGGTCGAACAAACGGTGTGTATGAAGGACAGCCCGTGATTAACGAACGCGGGATTGTCGGACAAGTTTCTTATGTGGGCGCGCACAACAGCCGCGTTCTGCTGATCACCGACCCAACGCATGCGATCCCTGTTCAGGTCGTCAGAAATGACGTGCGTGTGATTGCGGCAGGTCGTGGTCAAACCGATAACATCCAGCTGGAAAACATTCCAAGCAGTGCAGATATTGAACCCGGCGACATGCTGGTGACATCTGGCTTGGGCGGTGTGTTCCCAGAAGGGTATCCGGTCGCGAAAGTCACCTCATTCTCGTTTGATAACAAACGTCCGTTTGCACAGGTGGATGCCAAGCCTGAAGTGCAGTTTGACCGCTTGCGTTACCTGCTGCTTGTTTGGCCGACAAATGTGGACAAGAACAATGCCCCAGCAGCGACTGCACCTGTGACGGAACAGCCACAAACCGAGGCTGCTGAGAAACCAGCAGACGCAGAGAACAAACCGGCAGACGCAGAGAATAAAGAGAAGACCGATGGCTAATTCTACCTTGCGTGGCCACGCACTTATTTGGCTGTCGTTTATTGTCGCCCTGATTTTACAGGCCGCACCTTGGCCGGGAGAGCTGGCACCGTTCAGACCGTCATGGGTATTGCTGGTGGCGTTTTACTGGGTGCTTGCTTTGCCACACCGCGTCAACGTGGGTACGGCACTGGTGCTGGGTTTGCTCTGGGATTTGATGCTGGGTTCTACGCTGGGTGTACGAGGCCTGATGATGTCAGTGCTGGTGTATATCGTGGCACTGAACTTTCAGATGCTGCGTAATATGTCGTTGTGGCAACAGGCGGCAATTTTGTCGTTGCTGACGCTGGCAGGCAAAGTGCTCGAATTTTGGGCGGAATATTTGGTCTCCGATGTGAAGTTTGACCCAACCCTTCTTTGGTCTGGTGTGCTTAACTTCTTATTGTGGCCTTGGTTATTTTTGCTGTTGCGACGCGTGCGTCGTCAGTTCTCGATTAAATAAAGTGGTGAGCCAATGGCGGATCTTCAGCTTTATCTCGCATCTGCCTCTCCTCGCAGAAAGGCACTGCTTGAACAACTAAACCTTTCTTTCGACGTATTGCGCGTCGACGTTGAAGAGCAACGCCAAGCTCAAGAGCAAGCGGTGGACTATGTCCGCCGTTTGTCCTTTGATAAGGCCATGGCGGGTGTCCAAGTGGCACCACAATCCTTACCTGTTCTGGGCTCAGACACCATCGTTGTCTGTGACGGGCAGGTGATGGAAAAGCCAAAAGATATCGAACATTCACGCCAAATGCTGTCGCTGCTATCCGGTCGACAGCATCAGTCATGACAGCGGTGACGCTTGCTGACAGGAACCATTCACTGACAACGCTTGTCACAACAGATGTATGGTTTAAGTCGCTGTCTTTAGACGAGATAGATGCTTACTGGGAAAGCGGCGAGCCGTGTGACAAGGCTGGAAGCTATGCTATCCAAGGCCTCGGCGGTCGTTTCGTGACTCGCATTGAAGGTAGCTACCATGCGGTGGTGGGTTTGCCTCTTTATGAAACAGACGCTCTGTTTAACGAATTTAAAAAATTAAGCGGTGAAAACCTATGAATACAGAGTTGCTAATTAACGTAACGCCTACGGAAACGCGCGTTGCGATGATTGAAGGTGGCAACCTTCAGGAAGTACACATTGAACGTGAAGCCAAGCGCGGCATTGTCGGCAATATCTACAAAGGCAAAGTGAGCCGAGTATTGCCAGGCATGCAGGCGGCGTTTGTGGATATTGGTCTGGATAAAGCGGCATTCCTACATGCGTCTGACATCGTTCCACACACCGAATGCGTGTCTGAGAACGAAAAGCAGCAGTTCCAAGTGCGTGATATCTCTGAGCTGGTTCGCCAAGGTCAGGACATTGTTGTGCAGGTGGTCAAAGACCCGTTGGGTACCAAAGGTGCACGCCTGACTACCGACATCACCTTGCCATCTCGTTATCTGGTGTTTATGCCAGGCGCATCTCACGTGGGTGTCTCTCAGCGCATTGAAAGCGAAGAAGAGCGCGAGCGTTTGAAAAACATCGTGGCAGATTACTGTGACGATTTGGGCGGCTTTATCATTCGTACTGCGGCTGAAGGTGCGTCAGACGAAGAGATGGCGCACGATGCCGCATTCCTGAAACGCCTGTGGAACAAGGTGATTGAGCGTCGCTCTAAGCGTCCATCTAAGTCGATGCTTTATGGCGAACTGGGTCTGGCACAGCGTATTTTGCGTGACTTTGTTGGCACGGAAATCAACATGATTCGCATCGACTCACGCACCGCGATGGAAGCATTGCGTGAATTTACCGAAGAGTTCGTACCTGAGCTAAGCGAGCGCATTGAGCTTTACACAGGCGAACAGCCAATCTTCGATATGTACGATACCGAGAACGAAATTCAGCGTTCGTTGGATCGCAAAGTGGAATTGAAGTCAGGTGGATACCTTATCATCGACCAGACCGAAGCCATGACCACCATCGATATCAATACCGGTGCGTTCGTTGGTCGTCGTAATCTCGAAGAAACCATTTTCAACACCAACATCGAAGCAACCCGAGCGATTGCGCGCCAGCTTCGCCTTCGTAACCTTGGCGGTATCATCATCATCGATTTCATCGACATGAGTTCGGATGAACATCGCCAGCGTGTTATTCAGTCTCTGGAATTGGCATTGTCACGTGATCGCGTGAAGACCAATATCAATGGCTTTACCCAGCTTGGTCTGGTTGAAATGACACGTAAGCGCACCCGCGAGAGTATCGAGCACGTGCTGTGTGGTCAGTGTCCGACCTGTGAAGGTCGTGGCGCAGTGAAAACCATCGAGACAGTGTGCTACGAAATTTTACGTGAAATTACCCGTGTTAACCGCGCTTACGACGCAGACAAGTTTGTGGTGTATGCATCGCCTGCTGTTGGTGAAGCACTGGAAGGTGAAGAGTCTCATGCTGTTGCTGAGCTTGAAGTCTTTATCGGTAAGCAAGTGAAAGTGCATATTGAACCGCTCTATACCCAAGAGCAGTTTGATGTCGTCATGATGTAGTGAGAGTAGCTACGGTTGATGATGAAATTTGCCCGTCGTGTGGCAACGATAATTAAGTGGACACTGGTAAGCCTTTTGGTGCTTGCCGCAGTAGTAACAGGCGCGATGCGCCTGTTCTTGCCTAACTTAGACACCGCAAAAGCTCCCATGCAAAAATGGGCGAGCGACGTCAGCGGTTTTTCTGTCGACTTTGGTTCTTTCAAAGGCCATTGGCGTTATCTTGTTCCTTCCCTGACCCTTCACGATCTGTCGCTGTCGACAGAATCCAGTCACCATACTGTTCTGACGACGGACAGCATCGAGATCCAAATCGATCTGTGGGATTCACTGAGAAAGTGGGAACCCACGTTTTCGAATGTCGCCATTGATGGCTTACGTTTGGACCTTACCCAGCTTCCTGCGAGAAATGACAAAGAAGAAACCGGATTGAAAAAGCAGCTAGAGCAGCTGTTTTTGGTCGGTCTTGGGCACTTCTCCGTTCACGACGCCAAGTTGGTCGTGATGTCACCCGCTCAAGAGCGCAAAACTATCGCGATCCAGTCGCTGCTTTGGGATAACCAATCGGGCAAGCACCATGTTCAAGGCGTGGTGAGTGTTGAAGGGACCTCGCTCAATCAAGTTGATATTCGAGGCGTATTTACCGAAAACCGTGGTTTAACTTCGTTGGATGGCGAGTTCTACCTCAATGCTGAAGATGTTTCGTTGCAAGAGTGGGTGAGCAACTACATCAACCCAGAGTTTAAGTTGTTCAGTGCCACCGTGGGCGGTGAAGCTTGGCTGACCGTTGAGCAAGGTCTGCCGAAAAAAGCCCTGCTGAATCTCTCTGACTCTGCCATGGCGTGGGAGCCGAAATCGACAGCCATTGAATCACAAGGCTCCACACGCACCTTGTCTGTTGAACGTGGTCAGGTATTCCTGTCCTGCGACAGCGAGCAGCAATGGCACTTAGCCACCAATGCCTTTGCCATAAAAACTGGTGAAAGACTCTGGCCAGAGCCGCACGTCAAATTGAATGTCGAAGGCGAAGACTGGAAACTGAATCTCGACCAGTTGGATATCAATCTTCTGGCGCCACTGACAGAAGTGGTTGAGCTGCCAAAAGGCGTCGAGAACGCGCTTCAAATGCTGGCTCCCTCTGGCAAGGTCACCGATATCCGCGTGGCTAAGCAAGCCGGTAAAGACATCGCGTATTCCGCCAACATCAATAACCTCGCGTTCAACCACTGGAGCTATTTGCCGGAAGTACACAAACTGAATGTGGATGTGCAGGGTGTCGGTACCAGTGGTAAAGCGGTGTTGTCGATGAAAGATGACATCTTGCCTTACGGAAACTTCTTCCAAGCCCCGCTTAACATTGAGCACGGTGACGTTGAACTGTACTGGGATTACAACGATACCCGCACGGTAATTTGGTCTGATCGGGTTAATGTTGCTGCGCCGCACATCAATGTAAACGGCGAGTTCAGGCTAGATTTGCCGCATGAAGGTGAGCCTTGGCTGGCGTTTTATGCCGAAGCGAATGCCAACAATGCGGGCGAGACATGGCGTTATTTGCCGACATTGGCCCTTGGCTTTGAGCTCACCGACTACCTTTCTTCCGCTATCCGAGGCGGGCAAGCTGAGCATGCCAAACTGGTTTGGTTTGGTGACTTTGACACCTTCCCTTATCTCAAGCACGAAGGCGTGTTCCAGGCATACGTACCACTGAAAAATGGCCAATTCAGCTTTGACACGCAATGGCCGACGCTGACCGATCTTCGCTTGGACTTGTTGTTCCAAAACGACTCGCTGTTCTTAGATGCCTCCAATGTCAGCTTGATGAAAGCGCGTGGCTATAACCTCAAAGGCGAAATTCCATCGTTCAGTGAAGATTACTCCAAGCTTCTGATAAAAGCGGACGTCGAAGCCACGGGTGATGAATTGCATGAGTACATGCTGGCGACACCGCTGGTGGACTCGGTAGGTGCAGCTTTGACTCATGTTCAAGTGGGTGGTGAAGTGCACGGCAGTATCGACCTCAACATCCCCCTCAATGGCGATGACGTTGACGTCAAAGGCTCGGCAAGGCTCAAAGACAATGTGGTGTCGATTGTTAGCCCAGAAATGACGCTCAATAAGGTCAACGGCGCCATTGAGTTCAATAATGACATTGTTTGGTCGAAAGGCTTTGATGCCATGTTGCTGGAACAGCCCATCAATGTCGGCTTTAAAGGCGAAACCGAAGCGGATAACTATTTAGTAGATATTGATATCCAAGGTGATTGGCAGGCGGACAAACTAAAGCAAGCGTTAGATATCCCTGATTTAGATTTGGTCGAAGGGCAGTCTAAGTGGGATTTGGATGTCGGCATTGCGCTGAAAGATATCGGCTTTACCTACGATGTGAAGCTCGATGCGGATTTGGCAAACATGCACATCGACTTGCCTGCACCGCTTAACAAAGCGGTACTACAAAACAGCAAAGGCACATTGCGAGCGTCGGGCGATGCTGAACGTCTGATTGGCCAAGTCTCTTTGCCAAACGTGAAGTATCAAGCGGATGTCGATATTCGCGGCACCTTACCAGAAGTGCTTCGTAGCCGCTTGGTGGTCGGTGAAGGTGAATTGTCGCTCCAGCCATTGCTTGGCAATGCTGTGAGCATTGATGTGCCGACGCTGGATATTGCCTCTTGGAGCAAGGTTGTTGAGCGCGTCAAACAAGCTGACAGTAAGAACGACAAGCCGTTTCCTGTCATCTTGCACCATCCTTCGCGTATCAACGTGAAAGCGAAAAAGCTGTTGGCAGGCGAGATGACCTTCAACAACTTCGCCATGGCCGCGCGCGACAAGAGTAACGGCTTCCACATTTTGGTGGGCAGTGAAGAGTTGGCTGGTGATGCGTGGTGGGATGGTAAGAAACTTCTCACTGTATCCATCGAGCATTTGTTCTTGAACGTCGACCTCGACAAAAAAGACGAAGACGACAAGGAAACGACGCGAGAAACCAGTTTTGCCACCAATGCCGATAAAGAGATCATGGCGAATATCCCGTCGACCGATCTGGTTATCAATGAGCTTTGGGTGCAAGGGTATCGACTGGGTCGCGTGGAAGCGCAGGTGCTGAAATCTGGCAATACCTTGACCTTGTCCAAAATGTCGATTGGCAGTGGTGAAACGCGTTTGACGGCGAACGGTCGCTGGGCCATCACGGATAAAAACGTCAATGAAAGCCGCATTAAATTCGATATCAAAGGCAACAACAGCAGCGACTTGATGGGACGCTTTGCGGTGTCTGGTGGTATTCAAGACGCCAGCTTTATGACCAAAGCCAACCTGAAATTTAATGGTACCCCTTGGTCTATTAACCTCGCGACACTCAATGGCAATGCGGAAACCAAGCTGGAAAACGGGTATGTCAGCGGTGTCGGTGGTGCGGGTCGACTGCTTGGCTTGTTCAGCCTTGATTCGATTTTGAGAAAAATGCAGCTTGATTTTACTGGGGTATTTGAAGACGGTCTTGCTTTTGATGAGATAAGCGGTAGTGCAGCAATCACGAACGGGGTCGTGGTCACTGATAATATTCAGATGAACGCGCTGGCAGGTGATATGTTTATTAAAGGGATAGCAAATTTGGTGGAAAATCAGGTAAATGCTGATGTCCGCTTTGTCCCGGATCTGACATCGGGCATTCCCGTATTCACCGCCTTTGCTGTCACGCCTCAAACCGCACTCTACGTACTTGCTGTCACCACGGTGATTTCGCCAGTAGTAGATGCGTTTACCCAAGTCAGGTATCAGGTAACCGGGTCGATTGATGATCCCGTCGTCAGGGAGCTTTCTCGTATCACGGGAGAGGTGACGTTACCTGAGCAGGCGACCGAGCGTCTGCGTACCGAACAGCAAGGGAGCGAAAAATAATGACGAAATTCGGTGTCGTGCAAATGAATTCTGGCGCGGTTGCAGAGGACAACTCGACGTGCTGGAAGGACAGTTAAAGCAACTGCGTACTCAAGGCGTCCGCTTGGTCGTGACGCCTGAAAACACCCTGGTATTTGGAAAAAAGGAAGACTACGAGAAATACGCTGAGCATCTAGGCCACGGCCCGCTTCAAAAGAAGCTTTCTCAGCTCGCGTTTGATCTTGGCATCTGGCTGGTGATTGGGTCTTTCCCTATTCGCAACAACGACGGCACGCTGAGCACCACGTGCTTAGTCTATGACGCGGCGGGTAACCTTCGCGCATCTTACGAAAAGCTGCACATGTTCGATGTGGATATTGCGGATAACCATCGCAGCTACCGAGAATCGGATACTTTCAAAGCCGGTGAAGACATGGCGTTGGTAGACACGCCATTTGGTACGCTCGGCCTTTCAATTTGTTACGACATCCGCTTCCCGCAACTTTACGCCGCGCTGCGTCAGCGTGGTGCGGACATCATCATTGTGCCAGCGGCTTTCACCAAAGTGACGGGCAGTGCCCATTGGGAAGTGTTATTGCGTGCTCGCGCCATTGAAACCCAATGCTGGGTGCTGGCTGCCGCGCAATGTGGCTCGCACGAAGGCGGCCGAGAAACATATGGCCACTCAATGATTGTCGACCCTTGGGGACAGGTTGCTTGCGGACTCACGGACCACATTGGTACCGCGTGGGCAGACGTAGATCTTGCGACCAACAGTGCGATTCGGAGCAAAATGCCCGTATTGCAGCATGCTAGGTTGCAATGCGCGATGAAATAGCGCAGTCTCAAATCATCAATAACCCTGCGGCCTGACGCTGCAGGGTATTCTATTTTCAGTGCTAAAGAGCAGTTAATTCATGAGTCTGGAACACGTCGAAGAAACGATGCTGCACCTGTCAGGTATCAGCAAAAGCCAAATCAGCCAAACGCTGGAGCATTTGGCGGCAAGAAATATTGATTACGGTGATGTGTATTTCCAGTCATGCTGGCACGAGTCGCTGGTCTTGGAAGACAGCATCATCAAGGATGGCTCCTTTAATATCGACCGTGGTGTCGGTGTTCGCGCAATCACGGGTGAGAAGACAGGCTTTGCTTACTCTGACCAAATCAACGCCGATGCGTTGATGCAAAGCGCGACCGCGGCACGTGGTATTGCTGACAAAGGCGGCAAACTAAAAGTTTCTGCATTTTCTACCCGTCAGTATCCAGAAATTTATCAAGGCATTGACCCGCTACACAGCATGACCAAGCAGCAAAAGATTGCCTTGCTGCAAGAAGTTGATGCCTACATCCGCGCGAAAGAGCCACTTATTCAAGAGGTGTCAGCGAGCATCAGCGGTGTGTACGAACAAGTGCTGATTGCGGCGACAGACGGCACGTATGCCGCAGACATTCGTCGCTTGTGCGCCTGTCAGTCAGTGTACTGGTAGAGAAAGACGGCAAGCGCGAGCGTGGCTCAGCGGGCGGTGGTGGTCGTTTCGGCTACGAATATTTTGTTAGCGATGAAGACGGTAAAACCGTCGCCATGCATTACGCCGATGAAGCAGTGCGTCAGGCATTGATCAATCTTCATGCGAAAGCAGCACCAGCAGGCACCATGCCAGTGGTTCTGGGTGCAGGTTGGCCGGGTGTACTGCTGCACGAGGCAGTAGGGCATGGTTTGGAAGGTGACTTCAACCGTAAAGAGTCGTCTGTCTTTACTGGCCAGATTGGTGAGCAGGTGACATCGCCGCTTTGTACCATCGTCGATGACGGTACATTGAAAGACCGCCGTGGTTCATTGAACATCGATGATGAAGGTGTGCCGGGTCAATACAATGTGCTGATTGAAAACGGTATCCTGAAAGGCTACATGCAGGACAAACACAACGCGCACTTGATGGGCGTTGCGCCAACCGGTAATGGCCGTCGTGAATCTTATGCGCATCTGCCGATGCCACGCATGACCAACACCTACATGTTGGCAGGCGAAAGTACGCCGGAAGATATTATCAGCAGCGTTGAGTATGGTTTGTACGCACCAAACTTTGGTGGCGGTCAGGTAGACATCACCTCAGGTAAGTTTGTGTTCTCAACCAGCGAAGCGTATCTGATTGAAAACGGGAAGGTGACGACACCAGTGAAAGGTGCAACACTGATCGGTAGTGGTATCGAAGCCATGCAGCAAGTGTCTATGGTTGGTAACGACCTGAAACTCGACCGTGGTGTCGGTGTGTGTGGTAAAGCGGGTCAAAGTGTCGCGGTGGGAGTCGGTCAACCTACTTTGAAGTTGGATGCAATGACGGTCGGTGGCACCGAATAAGCACTCAGCCATATTGAATGCATAAAAAAGCCGGAACTCAGTTCCGGCTTTTTTTATTCCGCATCAGCAGCCTTTAGGGCTTTCAGCATTTGGAAAATCTCGCGAGACGCTTTTGGCGGCTTGTTGCCTTCCAGCTCTTTCTTCGCTTGGCGAGCCAATTGGCGCAGCTTCTGACGGTCTGCACTTGGGTATGCTGCGACCACATCATTGATAGCTTTGTCGCCTTCAGCCACAACACGATCACGCATCTTCTCAAGCTTTTTCAGCTCAATAGATTGCTGGCTGTGTTTGTTGCGCAGCATGTCCAGTGCAGCCTGAATTGGCTCTGGGTCGCGAGAGCGCATCATCTTACCAATCAGCTGAAGCTGACGGCGACGGGCTTCTTTTTCAAAGCGCTGTGCATCAATGATTGCGTCGCGAAGATCGTCATCCAGTGGAAACTTAGCCAATACAGCAGGTTTCAGAGCAACCAGCTCCTCGCCCAACTTTTGCAGTGCTTCCATGTCACGCTTCATCTCGGATCGGCTAACCCAGATGATTTCTTCTTCCTCTTCCCAAGGCTCTCTTTTGTTCTTGCGGCCCATATTCAATCCCGAGGTTATCGCTTACTTTAACTGCGTAGTGTATACCGAAAGCAGATGAACAAGAAATAGTAAGCGTTGAGCAAGCGGTCATCTCGCTTTATGCGCGGGTTATCAAAAGAGGGGATTTGTGCCAGTAATTGTCGTGTTTGCCTGAGTTTTTTCGGCAAGCCAGACGAGGAGAGTGGTATGCTTAGAAGCAACAGACATTATGTGATGAGTTTATGGACGTGAAACAACAAGTTGCTCAGCAGCGTGCCGAGCTCGAAGTCGCTGTAAAGCGCGCACTGGATATGGCGAGCAAGAAAGCTGACGCCGCAGAAGTCGCTATTACAAAAACGACAGGTATCAGTGTCGCAACGCGTATGTGCGAAGTTGAAAGCGTCGAGTTCAACAGTGACGGTGCTTTGGGGATCACTGTGTATCGCGGCCAACGTAAAGGCAGCGCATCGACGTCTGATCTGTCAGAAAAAGCGATCGCAGAGACCGTTGAAGCGGCCTTGGATATCGCGAATTACACCTCGGAAGACCCTTTCTCCGGCCCAGCACCCGCAGAGCTGATGGCGTACGAATACCCAGATCTGGATTTGTTCTACCCTGACGAGCCAGAGCCGGACCACGCCGCAGAAAAAGCGATCGCCGCAGAGCGTGCCGCACTGGAATACGATGAGCGCATCAAATTCAGTGATGGTGCAAGCTACGACAGCCACTACGGTGTCCGCGTGTACGGCAACAGCCATGGCATGCTCGGAAGCTATGCATCTAGCCGACACAGCATTAGCTGTAGCGTGATTGCAGAAGACAGCAAAGGCATGGAACGTGATTACAGCTACACAGTCGCACGCGACAAGAGTGAGCTTTGGACGCCAGAGAAAGTCGGTATTGAAGCGGCGAAGCGCACCATCATGCGTATCGAACCTCAGCGCATGAAAACCTGCCAAGTACCTGTGATGTTTGCTGCCGACGTTGCAACAGGCCTTCTGGGGCATCTGGTCATGGGTATCAGCGGCTCTAACCTGTACCGCAAGTCTTCATTCCTATTGGACAAACTTGGCCACCAAATCCTGCCAGAGTGGTTCAGCGTCTACGAGCGTCCACACCTGCTAAAAGGCATGGCGAGTGCGCCATTTGACAGCGAAGGTGTGGTCACGAAAGACTTGGATATCATCAAAGGTGGCGAGCTTCAAACGTATCTGGCAACCAGCTACGCAGCACGCAAGTTAGGCATGCAGCCAACGGGTCATGCGGGTGGTATTCACAACTGGTTTGTTGGCAACACCGGACAATCGTTCGAGCAAATGCTGAAAGAGCTGGGGACAGGTGTACTGGTCACAGAGCTAATGGGCCAAGGCGTGAACATCGTAACAGGCGACTACTCGCGCGGTGCGGCCGGTTTCTGGGTGGAAAACGGCGAGATTAAGTACCCAGTGAGCGAGTTCACCATTGCAGGTAACCTTGCAGATATGTACAAGCAGATTGTGGCAGTGGGTGCGGATACGGAGTTCCGTAGTCAGATCCAGACTGGCTCGATTCTCATCGAATCTATGAAAATTGGCGGCGAGTAAATCGCGTCGCCCTTTATACCCTGACGTCGTTCGCTGCATATTTTTGCCCTAGTCACTTAGCTTACTAAGCTCCCAGGGACAAAAATATTTGCTGCCTTGTCAGAGCACAAATGGCTTAGCGATTGCAGCGATTTGCTTCAGGGATACAAAGGTTTGAGGCCTAGCTACAACAAAATTGGCTTAGAAAAAATGGGCTAGCAGATGACTGGCTCCAAATAGAAAAAGGCTTTCGAGAGAAAGCCTTTTTTCGTTATACGAGGAAGAGGGTTGCGAGGCCGAGGAAGACGGAAAGGCCCACCATGTCGGTGATGGTGGTCAGTGCCATACCGCCTGCGAGGGCAGGGTCGACTTTCATCTTCTTGAGCACAATCGGGACGGTCACACCGGCAACACCGGCAACAAAGAGGTTCGTCATCATGCGGCGGCGATGATACCACCAAGCATGATATCGCCTTTCCACAGCACGACCACACCACCAATGATACTTGCCCAAACGACACCGTTTAATAGGCCTACCATGGCTTCTTTGCTTAACAGCCAGCGGGTATTCGAGTCACCGATGTGCCCGACAGCCAGACCGCGGATCACGAGTGCGACGGTCTGGTTACCTGCCACACCGCCCATTGACGGTACGATGGTCATAAGCACGGCAATAGCTGCCATCTGTTGAAGGGTTGCTTCAAACAAGTTTGATACAGAAGCAGCAGCCAGTGCGGCAAGGACGTTACAACCCAGCCAGATGCTTCGGCTACGGGCGGACTTCAATACTGGCGCGAAGGTATCTTCTTCATCATCCAGACCCGCCATACTCATCATGGAGTGTTCTGCATCTTCACGGATGATATCAACCACGTCATCGATGGTGATACGACCGACGAGCTGGTGCTCTTCATCAACAACAGGTGCAGATACCCAGTTACGGCGTTCAAAGATGCTGGCAACATCGCTGTCTTCCATGTCGACAGGGATAGCGTCATCCACGTCTTCCATGATGTCCAACACTTCGGTGTCTGGCTGCGTGGTGAGAAGGACGGTGATTGGCAATTCACCAATCAGACGACTGTTTTCATCAACAACGTAAAGGGCATCGGTGGCTTCTGGCAGTTCACCTTTCATGCGAAGGTAACGCAATACCACGTCAACGGTCACGTCTGAGCGAATGGTCACCACTCGGTATTCATCATACCGCCGGCGGTGTCTTCCGGATATGCCAGAGCTTGTTCTACGCGGGCACGATCCTGCGCATCCATTTGCGACAGGACGTCTTGCGAGACCTGTTCTGGAAGGCTTCGCAGCAGGTATGCCACGTCATCGGTATCCATGCCTTCCGTTGCAGCAGCGAGCTGATCCGGTTGCATGTGTACCATGATCCCGTCTTTGACGTCTTCCGACAGCTCTTCAAGGATCTCACCTTGCTCTTCGGGATCGGTTAATTGCCACAGAACCAAACGGCTCTTTGGTGGGGAGGCCTCAAGAAGATGGGCAATATCTTCCGGTTCCATGTCCTCGAGCATGCGTCGGACATGGACGAACATACCGTTTTCTAAGGCGCGGCTAACTTCCTGCAACGTTTGATGCGTTTGGCTAGGTTGTTCTACTTCGTAATTCTCTGCCATGGAAATGTCCGTTTGACGACGGGGGATACCCATTCTGGCTGCGTGTTTGAGCGATATAGTTTGGCGTAATGCGGGCGCAGTGTTGGCAAAATACGTTGCATTACTTTTTGTTCAATGCGTAATCAGACGGGTATAGCGCAATGACATGAATATTAACGCAAACTACGGGCAGTGTCTTTTGACAATTGCCCGTGTAGGAAAGTTGAGACATAAGAGGAGAGAATTAGCGAGAGACTTAACTCTCTTCGTCAAACCCGGCTTCGATAAGCGAAGTGACTGCGTCGAGTGCCTGTTCGGCCTGAGTGCCATTGGCCGATACCATGATTTGCTCGCCTTGGCTGGAGTCCAGTAGCAGGATTGCCATGACGCTATCAGCAGTAACCGTTTGATCACCCTTGGAAACCGTGACTTCGGCATCAAAGCTTTGCGCCAGTTCTACCAGTTTTATCGCTGCGCGAGCATGCAAACCTAATCGATTTCTGATCAGGACTTCTTTGCTAAGTTGACTCATATTTGTCCTTCAAGCGTACGGTGACGCACCTGAACTTGCTGGCCGTTTGCGGCAAAGTAGTCTGCCAAAAACTGTGCAATGTAAACGGAGCGATGCTGGCCACCCGTACAGCCAATGGCGACGGTAAGGTAACTGCGGTTGTTCTTCTCAAGTGCTGGCATCCAAGACTCCAAGAAGCTTTTCACTTGCGCGATAAGCATGGCGACGTCTTGCTCGGCAGCCAGAAACATTTTCACTGGCTCATCTAACCCCGTTAAAGGGCGAAGTGATGGATCCCAGTGGGGGTTTGGCAGGAAACGCACATCGAAGACGTAATCCGCATCCGATGGCAATCCATGCTTGAAACCAAAGGACTCAAACACCATGACCAAGTCGCGATTGGTGCGGCCTAGCACCAGCGAGCGAACGGCTTCGCTGAGGTCGTGCACGGAGTGCTTTGAGGTGTTGATGACCTTGTCGGCACGCTCTTTAAGCGGCGTGAGTAGATGTTTTTCTTGTTCGATCGCTTGCTCGAGAGTCAGGTTGTTTCGAGAAAGAGGGTGCAAGCGACGGGTTTCGCTAAAGCGTTTGACCAGTTCTTTGTCATCAGCATCGAGGAAGAAAAGATCGATATCGAGATCTTTCGGAAGCTTCGCCAGTGTATGAGCGATCTCGTCCGGATCGTCTGGCATGTTGCGAATGTCGATACTGACGGCGATTTGTGAATCATCACCAATTTGTTCTGCCACAAACTGCGGCAACAAGCTGACGGGGAGATTGTCGACACAGTAGTAACCCAAGTCTTCCAGCACTCGAAGTGCAACGGATTTCCCTGAGCCTGAACGACCGCTGACGATTTTCAGCTGCATGAGTGTGATTCTCTATCCGGTGATGATGTCGTACAGCTCTTGGTCTGAGCTGGCGTTACGCAGTTGACGACAAATTTGTTTGTCACCCAGCTTTTGCGCAATCAGAGACAGGGTAGTGAGGTGCTCTTTGCATTGGTCGTCTGGAACGAACAGTGCGAACATCAGGTCGACAGGTTGATTGTCGATGGCGTCAAATTCAATAGGCTCAGCGCATTGAATCAAAACGCCAACAGCATGGTCGCTGTTGAAGATGCGACCGTGAGGAATGGCAATACCGTTACCTATCCCTGTACTGCCCATCTTTTCCCTGCCAAGCATACACTCGAACAGTTTCTGAGGGTTTTGATCCAACTCGTTAGCAGCGAGTTCGCTGATCAGTTCGAGTGCACGTTTCTTACTTGAACAAAGGACTGCACTTTTGGTGCAGTCCAACTTAAGTACGTCTTTAAGTTCCATGATTAATGGTGGTTCATCTTTTCTTTGTGTTTGGTTAACTGCTTGATCAGCTTATCAGTGAGTGCGTCAATAGCCGCATACATGTTGTCTGAATCGGCTTTCGCGTGAATTTCGCCATTATTGACATGCAAGGTCGCTTCGGCAATCTGCTGCAATTTTTCGACATTAAGCACAACGTAAACGTTATTGATGTGATCAAAGAAACGCTCAAGTTTATCAAACTTGGTCATCACATATTCACGGAGAGAGTCGGTAACTTCGACGTGGTGACCGGTCAGATTGATTTGCATAAACATCTTCCTTCTGGTTAAGACGCCTAGATAAGGCGCTTGCGCTGATTTGACGGTGCGATGCCCAGTGACTCACGATATTTTGCAATCGTTCGTCGTGCTACCTGGATCCCTTGCTCCGCCAGCAATGTGGCAATCTTACTGTCGCTGAGAGGTTTCGCCGGATTTTCCGCGGCGACCAGCTTTTTCACCAGCGCCCGTATTGCCGTAGAGCTGCACTCACCGCCATTGTCGGTACTGACATGGCTTGAGAAGAAGTATTTTAATTCGAAGATACCCCGTGGGGTGTGCATGTATTTTTGAGTCGTTACACGCGAGATGGTGGATTCATGCATATCCACGGCGAGAGCGATATCGTTCAGCACCATTGGCTTCATCGCTTCTTCGCCATACTCGAAGAAATCTTGTTGATGTTCGACGATGCAGCGCGCGACTTTCAAAAGCGTTTCGTTGCGGCTTTCAAGACTTTTAATCAGCCATTTCGCATCCTGAAGGTGGCTGCGAATAAACTGGCTGTCGGCAGCACTGCAACCGTTCTTGGTCAGTGCGGCGTATTGTTGGTTCACTTTTAGACGCGGCACGCTGTCCGGGTTGATTTGTACGACCCATTTGCCGCGGTCTTTGAACACAGAGACATCAGGTATGACGTATTCTGCTTCGTTGGTAACGATAAGGTTACCGGGTCTAGGCTCCAAGCTGTGAATGAGGCGCATGACTTCTTTAAGATCTGCCTCTTTCAGCTTGGTGTCTTTCATGATCTGGCGAAAATCACGGTTAGCCAGCGAGTCCATGTGCTCTTTAAGCACCATGCGAGACTCTGCCAACCACGGCGTGTCTTCAGCAAAGGCGGCCAGTTGGATCAGCAGACACTCTTGCAGTGATCGAGAAGCAACGCCAAGCGGGTCAAATTGCTGAACGCGTTTTAGAACGGCTTCGACTTCATCCAGTTCAACCTCTTCGTCTTCTGCGCCAAGACTTTCCAGAATGTCTTCGCAGGTCACCGTGAGGTAGCCTTTGTCGTCAACCGCATCAATGATGGCGGTTGCAATGGCTAAGTCGACTTCGGTGAACGGGGTCAGTTGGACCTGCCATACCAAATAGTCGTGCAAGGTTTCCGTGGTTTCGCCTTGGTAAACCGGCACGTCATCACCGAGAGCAATGCCCGTGCTGCCCGTGTTGGCACTGTAGACGTCGTCCCATGTGGTATCGACAGGTAAATCATCAGGCATTTCTTGCTGGCCCAATGCGTCGGAGCTGTCTAGAGAGTCGGAGCTGTCAGCAGAGACAGTGATATCGTCGCCGTTTTCAAATTCCTGCGCGCTATCGCCATCAATGCTGCTATCTGAGGATTCATCTTGCTCGAGAAGAGGGTTTGCTTCGAGTGCCTCTTGAATTTCCTGCTGCAAATCCAGCGTCGACAACTGTAACAGGCGAATACCTGTTGAAGTTGCGGCGTCATGGCTAGCTGTTGGCCAAGTTTTAGCTGGAGCGAGGGTTTCATAGTTATTGTGGCACCTTTATTTCTCTTGTCAGTGCATGTTCTTAGAATGAATACGCCAACCGTATTCTTTAACTATAGCCTGAACTGGTCGCCGAGATAGACTCGTTTTACATGCTCGTCGTTTAGCACTTCATCAGGAGTGCCATGCGCGATCAAGTGTCCCTGACTAACAATATAGGCGTGCTCACAAACACTCAGTGTCTCACGTACGTTGTGATCGGTAATTAACACACCCAAGCCTCTGTCGCGCAGATGCTCGATAATCTTCTTAATGTCGATGACGGAAATCGGGTCTACGCCTGCAAAGGGTTCATCAAGCAAGATGAATTTCGGGTTTGCAGCCAGCGCGCGCGCAATCTCAACACGACGACGTTCGCCACCTGACAATGCCATACCCATGCTATTGCGGATATGTTGGATGTTGAACTCGTCGAGCAAGTCCTCAGCTTTGTCTTGTCGTTCAGCCTTAGAAAGCTCTTTGCGCGTTTGCAGCACCGCCATCAGGTTGTCGTAGACACTGAGCTTACGGAAGATAGACGCTTCCTGCGGCAGATAGCCGATACCCATACGAGAGCGGTTATGCATTGGCTGAATACTGATGTCGGTCTCATCAATATGAATGGTGCCTTCATCGCGAGCAACCAAGCCGACAATCATGTAGAAAGAGGTGGTTTTTCCTGCACCGTTAGGGCCCAGAAGCCCCACGATTTCTCCAGACTTTACTTCTAAGCTCACGTCGGTAACGACTTTGCGCCCGTTGTAGCTTTTCGCGAGGTTTTTAGCGGTCAGTATGGCCATGAGGCGTTAGTTCTTATCTTGTTTTGTTTGTGGCTGCAGGATCGTTGTTACACGGCTGCTGTTGTCGCTTTCTGCATTCAGCAACTGCTTGTCGATGTTGTAAGTGATCTTCTGACCTTCAATTTGGTTGCCGCCTTCTTGGGTCAGCACCGCATTCTTGGTCATGGTCAAAAAGCTCTTACCCACTTCATAACGCAGATCAAAGGCTTCACCATCAATTTTCTTGCCGTCATCCATGGTTTGCTGGAAGGTGGCAGGCTTGCCGTAGGCATCAATAATTTCCGAACCTTCTGTGCCCGTCGGGCGAGTCACGACCACTTTCTCCGCTTTCAAGCGGATAGAGCCTTGGCGGAGGAATACATTGCCAGTGAAAACCACAGTGTTGGTTTTCATGTCTAAATTCTGTGAGTCTGAGTCAATATAAATAGGTTGCTCAGAGTCTGATGACAGAGCAAGGGCACTGCCTGACAGCAACATCATTACGATGGCAAAGATGCTATTTCTTTTCTGGTTCATACCTGCTCTTCACTTGTTCAATCAGTTCCATCTGATGGGTGCCGAAGTTTCCTTTTACGCGTTCACCGCGTGTCTGAAGGCCTACGCCGGTGATTTCTGTTTCTTTGTCAGACCAGAAATCTCGAGTCTTCAAATCCAGCGTCAGTTCGTCGGTGGTAACCACCTTGATTTGTGCATCAGGTAACAGGTTAAAGATCCTGACGCGGCCTGTCATTACCAGAATCTGGTTATTGTCCAAAACCGCAAAGTCTGAACTGACACGCCATTCTTCGTCTATGCCGTCTTTATAGGTCCACAGCACAGGCTCATTAAAATGGGTTTCGTCCAGCTTTTGATAGTGTTCCAGATAGGCGGATTTCAACAGGTAGTTGCGAATTCCTGACTGGGTGTAGCTGGTCGAAGCAACATTCTCCGATGTAAACAAAGGTTTTTCTGCATCCGGTGCAACCTGAACGTCTTCCTGCCAATAGTGCTGGCCAAGCAGGTAATACCCTGCATAGCCGCATATCGCGAGCAGGAGAATGACACCGAGATGTCGGAATATCATATACTCAGCCCCTTGTGCGCATCGAGTTCGCCGCGCGCTTCTAGGATCAAATCACAAATTTCTCGTACTGCACCATACCCACCTGGCGTGCGAGTGACAAGATCTGCGCGTTGCGCCAGCAGCGGATGGCCGTCGTTTACGCAAACGGACAAGCCGACTTGGGACATGACAGCCAATCAATCAGATCGTCACCAATATACGCGGTTTGTTCGGACGAAATGGCGAGCTTTGCCACTAAATCCCGATAAGCCGAGGCTTTGTCGTCTTGCCCTTGATAGATGTGAGTGATGCCAAGTGCTGACATGCGACGCTCGACAATGGCAGATTTGCGGCCAGTGATAATGGCGATTTCCACGCCCGCGTTCATCAGCGATTTCACGCCATAACCATCGCGTGTGTGGAAGGCTTTCAGCTCTTCGCCGTCATTGCCCATGTAGATGCGACCGTCGGAAAAGACGCCATCAACATCGCAAATCAGTAACTTGATGTCTGCGGCGCGGGTAAACAGGCCAGTCTCTACCGGGCCGTAAAGGGTGTCGGTCATTGATGTCATTACATCACCCCAGCTTTTAATAAATCGTGCAGGTTCAATGCACCAATGAGCTTGCCGTTGTCAGTCACAAGCAGGCCATTAATCTTTTTCTCTTCGAGGGTTTTAAGGCCCTCAGCGGCTAACAAATCCGCATCAACCGTGGTGGGGTTTTTGCCCATCACATCACCTATGGGCGTGCTGTGAAGGTCAATGCGCTGGTCCAGCAAGCGGCGCAAGTCACCGTCAGTGAAGATGCCCTTGAGAGTGTCGTCGCTTTCAACCACGGCGGTCATTCCCAGCCTTTTGCGGACATTTCAAGCAGCGCATCACGAATGCTGCTTTCTGGTGATACTCTTGGCAGTGCATCGCCAGCGTGCATGATGTCTGCAATGCGCAGCAGCAGTTTGCGACCCAACGCACCGCCTGGATGAGACAGGGCAAAGTCATCGGCAGTAAAGCCTTTGGCTTGCATCAATGCCATGGCAATGGCATCACCCATGACGAGCGTCGCTGTGGTGCTAGATGTGGGTGCTAAATCAATCGGGCAGGCTTCCTTTGGCACCTTGATGCACAGGTTCACTTGTGCCAAACGCGCATCGTAGAAGACGGCTTGCTGGTCATGGTGATCAGCGTAATGCCACGACGTTTAACGACAGGCAATAGCGTAATAATTTCAGACGCTTCGCCAGAGTTTGAAATCGCCAGTACCACATCGCCTTTTTCAATCATGCCCAAGTCGCCATGACTGGCTTCTCCCGGATGAACGAAAAAGGATGGGGTACCTGTGCTTGCCAGCGTCGCAGCAATTTTGTTGCCGATGTGGCCCGACTTACCCATGCCCATTACAACCACTTTCCCTTCGGCATTCAGGATCAGCTGCATGCTTTTGTGAAGTCGTCATTAATGTACTGTTCGAGCTGAACGATGGCATCGAGCTCAGTTTTGAGCGTCGCGATGCCAGCTTGGCGAAAATCAAACTCAGTCATAATCTATCCGTATTAAGCGGCAACGTGCGAGAACAGGTAACCTTGATAGCCAACGAAACACGTTAGAAGCGCGATGCCTTCCCAACGGTTGATGGTGCGTGCTTTGCCCACAGCAAACAAGAACAGCAGCACGGACATGGCCAGCATGACATAGAAATCACGATCCATTGCCAGCGGGTTTAGCTCTGACGGTGCCAGCAAACCTGGCAGACCCATCACGGCAAGGATGTTGAAGATGTTGGAACCAATGATGTTACCCACGGCCAAGTCATCTTCGCCTTTCATCACGCCAGCAACAGACGCAGCTAACTCAGGTAAGCTGGTGCCAACAGCGACGATAGTCAAACCGATGACCAGATCGCTCATGCCGAATGCTTTTGCAATCACAACGGCAGAATCGACGACCATGTCGGCACTGAAAATAAGAAGTACAAGACCGACAACGACCCAGATGCCTGCTGAGATGTTGCTGACACCTTGTGGAATTTCGGCTTCTTGCTCAGCCAGGAGCGGGTCTTCTTCGCCGCTTTCTTTACCGAACTTCATCATCAGCAATAAGAATGCGCCGAACATCACGGCCAGTGCGACGCCTTCCCAGAAGCCCAAGTAGTTGTCCCACAAAATGGCACCGGCGATAACGGTCACACCCAGCATCAATGGCAGTTCGCGGCGAAGGATACCTGAGCTGATTGAAAGCGGTTTAATCAGAGCTGTAACACCAAGAATTAAGGCGATATTGGCGATGTTTGAGCCCAGGACGTTACCGACAGCGGTATCCGTTTTACCGGTCAGAGCTGCCGTCGCAGAAACCACCATTTCAGGCGCTGAACTGCCCATTGCAAGGATTGTCATACCAATGACAAGAGGAGAGATACCTACATTGCGGGCAATTGCGGCTGCACCGTAAACCAATCTGTCAGCACTCCAAACCAACAAACACAGGCCTACTACTAATAAGGCGGTCGCTTCAAACATTTAAATACCTTCTGAGATCGATAGGACGAAAGCGTAAAAGGGCAATTTTGACCGCTATTGGGGTAAATGTGAAGAAAAACGGCGATATCTCTTGATGTTAAGCCGTGACATTTTGCTAACGTACGAAATCATTGAGGATGTGTAGCGTGCTGAAAACACGCTTTGCCGCAAATACAGTGACAGAAGAGAAACCAAAAGTGCGAAATGGGAAGGTTATAAGGGGTTTCAATAACCTGTATCCAATCAAAGACAAAGCCTGCTGGTATTCTGAACGTATCTTAACCGAAACTTTGCAAATGAATACTGTGCAATTACTTGTTTTGCCCCTTTAGTGGCTCTATGATCAGTCACTTAATACTCAAGAAAATCAACGCTAAAGGCATTCGATGAGTGATGGAAATCTGGTTGAAGTGAGTCAACTGACTTTCTCTCGTGGAGACAGAAAGATTTTTGATAATGTCAGTCTCACTGTGCCTGTTGGTAAAGTGACGGCCATTATGGGACCGTCTGGCATTGGTAAAACAACGCTGCTGCGATTAATTGGCGGTCAGTTACAACCAGATGCTGGCGAAGTGATGTTCGCTGGGCAAAACATTCCGACCCTTTCTCGCTCTCGCCTTTATGACGTGAGAAAGCGCATGAGTATGCTGTTTCAATCGGGCGCGCTGTTTACAGACATGACGGTGTTTGACAACGTTGCCTTCCCACTCCGCGAGCACACTGAGCTGTCCGAGTCGCTGATCAAAACCATAGTGCTGCTAAAACTTGAAGCGGTTGGGCTTCGCGGCGCAGCGGATTTAATGCCAAGCAGTCTATCTGGCGGCATGGCGCGTCGCGCTGCGTTGGCAAGGGCAATTGCGCTGGACCCTGAGCTTATCATGTATGACGAGCCGTTTGTCGGGCAGGATCCCATCACCATGGGTGTACTGGTGTCTCTGATCAGAAACCTCAATCAAGCATTGGGTCTTACCTCTATTGTGGTGTCTCACGACGTACCGGAAGTGATGAGCATTGCGGACCACGTTTATCTTTTGGCTGATGGCAAAATTATCGCCTCAGGTTCGCCGCAATCACTGCGCGAAAACAACGACCCTCGCGTTGTTCAATTTCTTGAGGGCGACGCGGATGGCCCGGTGCCATTTCGTTATCCTGCCAAAGACATTACACAGGAGCTGTTCTCGTGATTGTGGATATGGTTCAAGCGATAGGGGCACGCGCGATGTCCGTTTCGCAAGCGATGGGACGGGCGACCTTTGTGCTACTTGGCGCATTGATTGGCAAACCGCAGCCAAAGAAAATGTTCCCTCTTTTTGTTACCCAGCTTTACTCGGTAGGCGTGCGCTCACTGGCCATCATTATGGTTTCCGGCCTTTTTATTGGCATGGTGCTTAGCTTCAAGGTTATTTGGTGCTGGCAGATTTCGGTGCTGAAGGGGCGTTGGGGCAAATGGTGGCTTTGTCGCTGCTTCGCGAGCTTGGCCCTGTTGTCACCGCACTCTTATTCGCTGGACGTGCAGGCTCGGCCCTGACCGCGGAAATTGGCTTGATGAAAGCCACCGAGCAAATTTCAAGTTTGGAGATGATGGCGGTCGACCCGCTTCGTCGTGTGATTGCGCCGCGTTTTTGGGCGGGCGTGATTTCAATGCCGCTGCTTGCGATGATTTTTATGATGGTCGGCATTTGGGGCGGTCAGCTGGTGGGTGTGGATTGGAAAGGTATCGATTACGGCAGCTACTGGTCAGCCATGCAATCTTCGGTCGAGCTTGGCTACGACATCGGACAGTCTTTCGTGAAATGTCTGGTATTTGCAATCACAGTGACTTGGATTGCCCTGTTTAACGGTTACGACGCGATTCCGACATCAGAAGGGATCAGTCGCGCCACAACGAGAACCGTCGTGCACTCTTCTTTAGCAGTGCTTGGTCTGGATTTTGTCCTCACAGCACTGATGTTTGGGAGCTAATCAATGCAACAAAACAAAAAAACTGAATTCTGGGTTGGAACCTTCGTCCTTGCGGGCATTGCAGCGGTTTTGTTGCTGATATTCCAAGTGGCAGACGTCAAAAGCTTTACGCGTGCTGACCATTACACACTCGAAGCACACTTCGACAACATTGGTGGCTTGAAAGTGCGTTCACCGGTCAAAGTGGGTGGCGTGGTAGTTGGTCGTGTCAGTGACATTTCGCTTTCAGCTCCGGATTACATTCCGACCGTTACCATGGAAATTGACAGCAAATATGGCTATTTCCCAGAAACAAGCTCTGCCGCGATTTTGACGTCTGGTCTAATTGGGGAGCAATTTATTGGCATCCGTCCCGGTTTTATCGATGAGGACATTATGTTGCTCGAAGATGGTGACCTGTTGGAAGACACGCGTTCTGCCATGGTATTAGAAGATTTAATTGGCCAGTTCCTGTATAGCGTGGGCGGCTCAGAGGAGTAAGAGAACATGAAAAAATGGATAGCAGCGGCATTTGCGTTGTTTTGTATGCTCAGCGCGCCATTTGCTTCAGCCGCAGAGGTTGATTCGACAAACCCTTACAACTTGATCAACGGCGTTGCTGACAGTGCGTTCAGCCGATTAAAAGCCGATAAAGATGTCTATCAAGCTGACCCAGAACTGTTGCGCCAAGTCGTGATTGAAGAGCTGATGCCACATATTAACGTGCGACTGGCAGCACTTAAGGTATTAGGTCCAAGAGCCAACAAAGCGACCAAAGCGCAGCGTGATGAATTCACCGATGCTTTTTATGATTACTTGGTCGCTTCTTACGCGCGAATTCTGACTCAGTACACAGATCAGCAAGTCACCGTTGAACCCGAGAAGGTGATTGATGCCAAACGTAAAGTGGTATCAGTGCGCGTAGATATTGTTGACAGTGCGCGTCCGCCAATTCGCCTTGATTTCAAACTGCGCAAGAACGGCAAAACCGGCGAGTGGCAAGGCTTTGACGTTGTGGTGGAAGGTGTGAGCATGTTGGACACCACGGCGAGTGAGTGGAGCGCGCAACTTCGTAAGAAAAACGGGATAGAAGCGGTGTCAGAAGAGATGATCGAACGTGCTAAAACGCCTATCACGAGAGAAGAGAAAGCATCGTGAATGCGCCACTCTCGTTAGAACGGCACACAAATGGACATTACTGCTTGTCAGGAGAGCTTGATCGTGACACAGTGCCTCCATTTTGGACGAACCGTGCCAACTGGCTGCCTGAAGGCGAGACAGTGACGCTGGACTTGTCTGCTTTGCAGCGAGTGGATTCAGCGGGCATGGCGATGTTGCTGCACCTGCAGCAACTGCTCAACGAAAATCAGCAGTCTTTGACGCTATGTAACGTACCTGAACAACTCAGGGTGTTGCTAAAATTGAGCAATGTAGAAAGTCTTTTCGCTGACGCACCTTAGTCAGCTCAAGAGGAATAATTGTGGAACCTACAGAAATTAAAGCAATTCTTGAAGATGCCTTGTCGCTGGAAGAGCTTCATGTAAAAGGCGATGGTAGTCATTTTGAAGTGATTGCAGTGGGTGAATTGTTTGACGGCATGTCGCGTGTGAAAAAGCAGCAAACAATCTATGGACCTCTGATGGAGCACATCAGAACAAATGCCATTCACGCCCTGAGCATCAAAGCGCTGACCCCTGCAGAGTGGGCGCGTGATAAGAAACTGATGCAACCGCTATAAGTCCACGAGGAACAGCATGCAAAAATTCCGTGTCCACGGTGGTGGCCCCCTGCGTGGTGATGTCACTATTTCAGGCGCAAAAAACGCCGCACTTCCTATTCTGTTTGCTGCACTGCTTGCTGAAGAGCCAGTAGAAGTCGCGAACGTTCCAAAGCTTCGTGATATCGATACCACGATGGAACTGCTGAGCCGTTTGGGTGCGAAAGTGTCACGCAACGGTTCTGTGCACGTTGATGCGAGCGAAATTACTGAATTTTGTGCGCCTTATGACTTGGTGAAAACCATGCGTGCGTCAATCTGGGCTCTGGGTCCATTGGTTGCGCGTTTCGGTCAAGGTCAGGTTTCTTTGCCTGGCGGTTGTGCTATCGGTGCGCGTCCTGTGGATTTGCATATCCATGGCCTAGAGCAACTGGGTGCAACCATCACGTTGGACGAAGGCTATGTGAAAGCGCACGTTGATGGCCGCCTGAAAGGTGCCCACATCGTGATGGACAAGGTAAGCGTAGGTGCGACCGTGACCATCATGTGTGCAGCGACGTTGGCTGAAGGTACGACCGTGATTGAAAACGCGGCGCGTGAACCAGAGATTGTCGACTGTGCGAAGTTCTTGAACATGCTGGGTGCGAAAGTCTCTGGTGCAGGTTCAGACAGCATCACGATCGAAGGTGTAGAGCGTTTGGGCGGTGGTTACCATGAAGTGGTGGCTGACCGTATCGAAACCGGTACTTTCTTGGTGGCTGCTGCTGTGTCTGGCGGCAAAGTGACCTGTCGTAACACCTCGGCAAAACTGATGGAATCTGTACTGGCGAAACTAGAAGAAGCCGGTGCGCTGGTTGAAACTGGCGAAGACTGGATTTCTCTGGACATGACAGATCGCGAGCTGAAAGCGGTAAATATCCGTACGGCTCCACACCCAGGTTTCCCGACTGACATGCAAGCGCAATTCACCTTGCTGAACCTGATTGCGAAGGGCACTGGTATCATCACCGAGACCATTTTCGAAAACCGTTTCATGCACGTGCCTGAACTTCAGCGCATGGGCGCACACGCGGAAATTGAAGGTAACACCGTAGTATGTGGTGATTGCGATGGTCTGAGCGGTGCGCAAGTGATGGCAACGGATCTTCGTGCATCGGCGAGTTTGGTGATTGCGGGTGCGATTGCCAAAGGCGAAACCATTGTTGATCGTATTTACCACATCGACCGTGGTTACGAGCACATCGAAGACAAGCTGCAAGGCTTGGGCGTGCACATCGAACGTTTCAGCGACTAACTAGTTGCGAGCCAAAGAAAAAAGGTCACCGGGGGTGACCTTTTTTGTATTTGTCGCTGACGGATGTAATGGCGTTTACTCATTCGCGCTAGCGCGCCGGGTCCTCTCCGATCGTCACCATCACCTCAATCGGTTTACCGTCGCGAATGACTTTAAATGGGATCACTGTTCCTGGGCGGGTATCTGCCACGATATCAAGTGCATAGCGGAAGCTATTGATAGGTTTACCGTCGATCTCCACAATAAGATCGTTCACTTTTAGCCCTGACTTCTCAGCTGGGCCATTCGGTGCAACACTGGCGATCAATACGCCTTTTACCTGCTCAGCATCGAGCAATCGCGCCATCACCTGATTCACCTCTCGACCTTCAACGCCAAGATAACCTCGGATCACACGTCCGTCAGCAATCAGTTTCTGCATGATTTTCACGGTGAGCGAATACGGAATAGCGAATGAAATGCCGTAGGTATCAATATCGGTTGCTTGCTGGAAGGAGGCAGTATTGATGCCGACCAGTTCACCGCGGCTATTTACCAAGGCGCCGCCTGAATTACCGCGGTTGATGGCGGCGTCGGTTTGGAGAAAGTCCTGACGCTGGTTAAAGCTCATGCCCGGGCGACCCGTGGCAGAGATGATCCCGAAGGTGGTGGTTTGGCCCAAGTTGTAAGGGTTACCAATTGCCAGCACGATATCACCAACAGAAGGATCGTAGCTGTCGTTAAACGGGATCACCGGAAGATCTTCAAGGTCAACTTTGACAACGGCCAAGTCCGTACGCAGATCTTTACCGACCAATTGCGCGGTGCTGATGCGTCCATCTTGCAGTGCCACGATGATTTGGTCTGCACGCGCCACAACGTGATAGTTAGTCACGATGTAGCCTTTATCACTCATGATGACGCCGGAGCCGAGTCCTTCGGCATTCAACTGGAGGCGATTTTCGTTGCTGTATCTTCGGGTATAAATATTGACGACCGCAGGTGAGGCGCGGCGAACGGCATAATTATAAGAAAGCAGAGATTCTTTGGTTTCAAACTGAACCAGGGAGACATCAGGGATCAGTTGGCTGGTGCGAAGTGAAGGGACGGCAAACAACAGAACTGCAGCGACAATGACGCCGTAGATTGCTGAACGCGTTAAAAGTGACAACATGGTCATTCCCTGCACCGACTCAATTCCAAAGAGCAAAGCATATCATTGAAATAGCGACAAGAGTAGGAGAACAAAGGAGCATCAGGAGCCCGAATTTGATTCAGACTCCTGATGGGTTTTGCGGTGATTTAGCGAATCACTAAATACATCGACGAGTCATTACGAAGGATGTTCAGAGCCAGTGCGCTCGGTTTGCTTTCCAGCTCTTTGCGCAGATCGCCAAGGTTTTTCACCTTGTTGCGATTGAGGCCAACAATGACATCACCTTCTTTCAAACCATAACGCGCGGCCACGGAGTCTTTCTCAACACTGGAGACGCGAACCCCTTTGGTTTTGCCTTCGGAGTAATTCTCTAACTCAGCACCCTTAAGGGCTTCGTGCAGTGTTTCGGCGTTGGCTTTGGCCAGTGTGGCTTCTTTGAGCTTCGCCGTCACGGTTTTCTCTTTGCCATCACGAATGATGCCAAGTTTGACGTCTTTGCCAGCACCCAAGGTGGCAATCTTGGCGCGAAGCTCACCAAAGGTACGGATATCTTTACCGTTTACGGACACGATGATGTCACCCGCCTGAATGCCTGCCGCTTCAGCCGCAGAATCTGGCACCACTTGGCTAACAAACGCGCCGTGGTTGGTTTCGTAACCAAAGGCTTCTGCCAGCTCGTTGGTCAACTCACCACCTTGAACACCCAAGACGCCGCGCTTCACTTCGCCAAACTCAAGAATTTGGTCGACAAGGTTTTTCGCCATGTTCACAGGAATCGCGAAGCCGATGCCCACGTTGCCGCCATTTGGTCCCAAAATAGCGGTGTTGATACCAATCAACTCACCATTGAGGTTAACCAGTGCGCCACCCGAGTTACCGCTGTTAATGGCCGCATCGGTTTGGATAAAGTTCTCGAAGTTTTCAAGGTTCAGGCCACTGCGGCCTAGTGCTGAAATGATGCCAGAGGTAACGGTTTGGCCAAGACCAAATGGGTTACCGATTGCGATAGCAAAATCACCCACACGCAGACTGTCTGAGTCGGCCAGCTTGATTTCAGTCAGACCGTCAGATTTTTCGAGTTTCAGCAATGCCACATCTGACATGCTGTCGCTGCCAATAAGTTCTGCATCGTATTCACGACCATCATGCAGTTGTACACGGATTTTGTCCGCGCCATCGATAACATGGTGGTTGGTGACGATGTAGCCTTTACCCGCATCAATGATGACGCCAGAGCCCAAACCACGGAAAGGGCGCTCTCTCACTTGCTCGGACGGGAAGTCAGGGCCGAAGAAAAATCGGAATGATTCAGGGATGCGTTGGGTAGAGGTATGGCTGCCTTCAACAGCAATGCTGACCACTGCCGGGCCGACAGTTTCGAGCATTGGTGCAAGGCTAGGCAGACTTTCGCCAGCAACCGCGTTAGGTAACGCAGCCGTTGCTGGCAAAGCAGTAATAGATGTACTGACGGCGAGTGCTAACGCACTCAAAGTTGCTAAAGACGTTTTTCTCATAAACACACTCCCCACAATAGGTACGAGTTAAGAGTGGGGGTGGTGTTAAAAAGTTCAATGCCTCAGTGTATCGAAAGTGTGATCGAGTTAACTCGCTTTACTCGTTTCCTCGGCATTTTTCAGCAGACCTGATGCGCCGTCGGAATAATCACGTGGTTGTTCTTGAGAGGGAGACTCATCCGTCACCTCAGAGATTTTGCTGATGCGCTTAGCAAATGGATTGTCTTGCTCAGGCAAGTTTGGCATCAGTTCTGCCGAGGTTGACGCCATGTGCTGGTAGAGTTTGCTGTAATCACGAGAAATGTTGTCCAGCAGCTCTGCACTTTGGGCAAAATGATCAACAAGCTCTTGGCGATATTGCTCTAGCTCGTAGCGTGATTTTTCTAACTCTTTTTTTAGGTCTTTTTGTTGAGCGTTATCGCGCATTGTCAGACGGGCAATGATGAAGCCGATGACAATACCGATGATCACAAAAACAAGCGTGTTGATCCAAGCCATAAGTGCTCCTTAACTTTTTCTAACGGTTTGGATGTAATGCAATTTTTTGCACGCAACGCGTCTAATGAAAAGAAATTGCATACTCCTGAATGCTCGGTTTTTACTATACATGGCAAAAGATACGCGTGGTACTATTGATTTTGAGAACATAGTTGCCAAGAGACAAGAGTTGGGTTCAGGGAATGACACCGATACAGCAATACGAAAAAGATCTGCAACGCCCAGATTTTCTTGAAGATGCTTCGCAAAAGCAGGCCGTACTGAAACTGGAAGATTTGTATCATCGACTGGTTGCAAGGCAACAAGTTGCAAAAGAGCCGGAAGGATTTTTACGGTCTCTGTTCAAGAAAAAAACCAAAAGTCTTACTCCTGAGAGGGGGTTGTACTTTTGGGGAGGGGTAGGCCGCGGCAAAACGTACTTGGTTGATACCTTTTTTGAAAGCTTGCCGTTCGATAAAAAACTGCGGATGCACTTCCACCGCTTCATGCACCGTATTCACCATGAGCTTAAGCTGCTTGATGGCGAACAAGACCCGCTCAAGAAGATAGCTGATAAGCTGGCGCAAGAGGCGGATATTCTCTGTTTCGACGAATTCTTCGTTTCTGACATTACAGATGCCATGATTTTAGGGACCTTGCTGGAAGCGTTGTTCGAGCGCGGTATCTGTTTGGTCGCGACCTCTAACATTGTGCCGGATGAGCTTTACCGCAACGGTCTGCAACGGGCGAGATTTCTACCAGCGATTGCTTTGATCAATGAACACTGTGAAGTGGTGAATGTGGATGCGGGCACGGATTACCGTTTAAGAACGTTAGAGCAGGCGGAAATTTACCACTTCCCACTCGATGCAGCAGCCGACAGTAACCTGAAGGACTATTTCTTCAAGCTGGCGACTGAGCCTTGCTTTGAAGCGCACGACATTGAAATCAATCATCGGATGCTAAAAGCAGAACGTGAAGCAGAAGGCATCGTCCACTTTGATTTTAAGACCCTCTGTGATGGGCCGCGTAGCCAATCAGATTACATTGAAATCGCTCGACTCTATCACACTGTTTTGTTGGCAAATGTTCCGCAGATGGGATCGTCTAAAGATGATGCTGCACGTCGATTTATTGCCATGGTCGACGAATTCTATGAAAGGCACGTAAAACTCATCATTTCTGCGGAGGTTTCGCTGACTTCTCTCTATACAGAGGGACGTTTGACGTTCGAGTTCAAGCGTTGCTGCTCACGGCTTAAAGAGATGCAAAGTCACGATTATCTGGCTCTTGAGCACCTTCCGTAAGCGATAACACTTATTGATAGTGTTGATATTCATCAGTTGGAGAAAAAATCGGGACTTTTTTTGAAAAAAAGGTGATTTTTTCTCCACCCTTCCTTATAATCCTGCGACCCACCGTTACTGTTGAAAGGCTACGGCCGAGGGTACCACCACTCGAAGGGGTGCTGAATGGACTCTTAACAGTGGGAGCTTCAGCTCCTTAAGTGAAATCTAAAATATATCGGGTAATTATTAGCATGAAAACTTTCGTTGCTAAACCAGAAACTGTAAAACGCGACTGGTACATTGTTGACGCAGAAGGTAAAACTCTGGGTCGTATCGCAACTGAAATCGCATCTCGTCTGCGTGGTAAGCACAAGCCGGAGTACACTCCGCACGTTGACACTGGTGACTACATCGTAGTTATCAACGCGGAAAAAGTTACTGTAACTGGCGCAAAAACTACTGACAAGATGTACCATCACCACTCAGGTTACATGGGCGGCATCAAGTCAATCAGCTTCGACAAGCTGATCGCGAAGAAACCAGAAATGGTAATCGAGCTGGCTGTTAAAGGCATGCTGCCACGCGGTCCTCTAGGTCGTGCAATGTTCCGTAAACTGAAAGTTTACGCGGGCGCAGAGCACAAGCACGCGGCACAACAACCGCAAGTACTGGACATCTAAGAGGATTTAACAATGGCAGAACAATACTACGGCACAGGTCGTCGCAAAAGCTCCGCTGCTCGCGTGTTCATCAAGCCGGGCAACGGTAACATCGTAATCAACAAGCGTTCACTGGAGCAGTACTTCGGTCGCCCAACCGCTCGCATGGTTGTTAAACAACCTCTTGAGCTGGTAGAAATGACTGAGAAACTGGACCTGTACATCACTGTTACTGGTGGTGGTATCTCTGGTCAAGCGGGTGCAATCCGTCACGGTATCACTCGTGCGCTGATGCAATACGATGAGACTCTGCGTCCTACTCTGCGTGCAGCTGGCTTCGTCACTCGTGACGCGCGTAAAGTTGAGCGTAAGAAAGTTGGTCTTCGCAAAGCACGTCGTCGTCCACAATTCTCTAAGCGTTAATTCGCTTACCGGTTTTATCCGGGAATTCTGGTCAAGAAAAAGCCTGGCATTTGCCAGGCTTTTTTATTGCCTGTCATTTACCGATCCCTTCTGTTTCAAATCCCTCTGCAAATACGCGCATACTGTCCCTATCTCATCATTTTGAAGAAATACGTGGCTTTTAGCCTTTTGGTTAAAAAAAACGGTGTATACCTCACATTTGTTACAAAAAGGTAGCTTTATCTTGTCAGAAAGTGGGGTTTTCCTTATCATTTAGGCGACGTATTCGTAGGTTATTATTGGATAATCGGCGAGAGTTTTACGTAAATTAAAATTCTTTTTGAGTAAGCCGTACGCTCCAGGGACGCATAAGGACAGTTATAAAAATCCATGCGGGAGCACATGGGAGAATGTTGGATGAGCAATGCGCCAGTTAATTCCGGCCGACGTCGTTTCCTGACTATGTCTACCGCTGTTGTAGGCGGTGTAGGTGCAGTGGCAGTCGCTGTACCGTTTATTAAGTCATGGAACCCTAGCGCCAAAGCTAAGGCTGCCGGTGCTCCGGTCGAAGTCGATATTAGTAAAGTTGAAGAAGGCCAGTTGGTTCGCGTCATTTGGCAAGGGAAGCCAGTTTGGATTGTAAGACGCGGGCAGGAATCTCTTTCGCAATTGGATCAAATTGCGGACAAGCTGAGAGATCCTGAGTCTGTTGAGCCACAACAGCCTGATTATATTAAAAATACCTATCGTTCGATCAAGCCAGAGATCTTTGTGGCGGTAGGACTCTGTACGCATCTTGGATGCTCTCCAACCTATTTGCCAGACAGCTTTGGTGAGCAGGTAGAAGGTGTCAAATCTGGCTTCTTCTGCCCATGTCACGGTTCGAAGTTCGACATGGCAGGCCGCGTGTTCCAAAGTGTTCCTGCGCCACTTAATCTGGTTGTCCCGCCTTACACGTATCTTAACGATAACCGTATTTTGGTGGGTGCTGATGAGGGGACTGCGTAATGGAAAACTTGCTGAACTGGTTTGAGAAACGCCTACCTGCGATAAATGCTTACAAGAAGCATTTGTCAGAATACCCAATGCCTAAAAACTTTAACTTCTGGTACCTGTTTGCTCGCTCGCCATGCTGGTGCTGGTAAACCAGCTTTTGACAGGCATTTGGTTGACCATGAGCTACAACCCTTCAGGTGAAGGGGCGTTTGCTTCTATCGAATACATCATGCGTGATGTGGAATACGGTTGGTTGCTGCGTTACATGCACTCCACCGGTGCATCCGCATTCTTCGTGGTGGTCTACCTGCACATGTTCCGTGGTTTGATTTACGGTTCATACCAAAAGCCGCGTGAGCTGCTTTGGGTCTTCGGTATGTTGATCTTCTTGATTCTGATGGCAGAAGCTTTTATGGGCTACCTGCTGCCATGGGGTCAGATGTCTTACTGGGGTGCACAGGTAATCATTTCGCTGTTTGGTGCAATTCCTTGGATTGGTGATGACCTGACCTTGTGGATTCGTGGTGACTACGTGCTTTCAGGTGCAACACTGAACCGCTTCTTTGCGCTGCATGTGGTTGCGTTGCCAATCGTACTGCTGCTGTTGGTTGTGCTGCACATTCTGGCACTGCACGAAGTGGGTTCAAACAACCCAGACGGTATTGACACCAAGCTGCCAAAAGGCACCAAAGGTGAAAACTACCAAACGCAATTCCCATTCCATGAGTACTACACCAAGAAGTACGACATCATCGACTCCGTACCTTTCCACCCTTACGGGACTGTGAAAGACCTGATTGGTGTGGGTATCTTCGGTATTTTGTTTGCGTATGTGATTTTCTTTAACCCAGAGATGGGCGGCTACTTCCTTGAGCCACCTAACTTTGAAGCGGCTAACCCGTTGAAAACACCAGAACACATTGCTCCTGTATGGTACTTCACACCGTTTTACGCCATCTTGCGTGCGGTGCCAGACAAGCTTGCAGGTGTGGTACTGATGGGGCTCGCGATCGTGGTGCTCTTCCTGCTGCCTTGGCTTGACCGCTGTAAAGTGCGCTCATACCGCTACCGCAGCAAAATCCATCTGGCGAACATTGCACAATTCACTGTCTCGTTCATCGCATTGGGTATTTTGGGTGCGCTACCAGCGACACCGACGTATACCTTGATGGCGCAGATCTTTAGCTTTGGTTACTTCATGTTCTTCGTTGCGCTGTTCTTCTACAGCAAAAATGAAGCGACGAAACCATTACCGGAGAGGGTGAATTACAAATGAAGAAGTGGATTGTAATGCTGTTTGCTCTGCTGCCCTCTCTTGCGATGGCGGCGGGACCGAGTATTCCATTGGATGCGGCAAACAATGATTTGTCAGACAAAGCATCTTTGCAAAACGGTGCCAAGCTGTTCATGAACTACTGTTTTGGCTGTCACGCCACGCAGTACCAGCGTTATGAACGCATTGCAGAAGACCTCGATATTCCAAAAGAATTGATGCTGGAAAATCTGGTTTTCGACAGCAATGCCAAGATTGGTGACTTGGTGAAAAACGCGATGTCAGCCGAAGACGGAGCGACCTTCTTTGGTGGTCCAGCACCTGACTTGACACTGGTGGCACGTGTTCGTGGAACAGATTGGATTTACACCTATCTGCGTTCGTTCTACCAAGATGACGCGCGTCCGTTTGGTGTGAACAACTCAGTATTCCCAAGCGTGGGTATGCCACACGTACTGGAAGAGCTGCAAGGCACACCAGTCAAACAGTACAAAACAGTGCTGGTTGACGGTGAGTACGTGGAAGAGTTTATGGGTATCGAATCACTGGGTAACGGTGAGCTAAGCCCAGAAGAATACGACGACGCAGTGCGCGATTTGGTTAACTTCCTAGAATACTCTGGCGAGCTAACAAGCTTGAGCGCCAGCAGATGGGCTATTGGGTCATTGGATTCATCGTGATTTTCTTGATTCTTGCCATCTTGCTGAAGAAAGAGTATTGGCGAGATGTTCACTGATCGGTTAATCTAGTGAGTTGCTGATCCACAATGGGAGCAGGTGCTCCCATTGTTTTTTCTATAGATGAAATATTCTGGAGGGGTTAATGGCTGTTGCTGCCAATAAACGCTCGGTGATGACGTTGTATTCAGACGCATCAGACATGTATAGCCATCAAGTACGCATCGTTCTTGCAGAGAAAGGTGTGACTTATGAGATTGAGCTTGTTGATCCAAACAACCTGCCAGAGGATTTACTGGATCTGAATCCGTACAATTCGGTTCCAACGCTGGTTGATCGTGAACTGGCGTTGTACAACGCTAACATCATAATGGAATACCTGGATGAGCGTTTCCCGCACCCACCATTGATGCCAGTATACCCAGTTGCTCGCGGAAACAGTCGTCTGATGATGTACCGCATCGAGCGCAACTGGTACGTACTTGCTGAGAAAATTGAAAAAGGCAATGCGGAAGAAGCGGACCGTGCACGTCGTCAACTGCGTGAAGAGCTGCTGGCACTGGCACCGGTATTCGCTGAATACCCATTCTTCATGAGCGAAGAATTCAGCCTGGTAGATTGTTACCTAGCACCACTGTTGTGGCGTCTGCCTGTTATGGGCATCGAGCTGAGCGGTCCAGGTGCGAAAGAAGTGAAGACTTACATGGCTCGCGTATTCGAACGTGATTCATTCCTAGCTTCACTGACTGAAGCAGAACGCGAAATGCGCCTGACTCAGTAATGGAAGATATCAATCTGACGCCACGTCGCCCGTACTTGTTGCGGGCGTTTTACGACTGGCTATTAGATAACGATCTGACGCCACATTTGGTGGTTGATGCAACCTTGCCGTATGTGAACGTGCCGTTCGAGTATGTTCAAGATGGTCAGATTGTGCTGAACATTGCACCTCGTGCAGTGGGTAACCTTGAATTGGCGAACGATGAAGTGCGTTTCAATGCGCGCTTCGGTGGTCGTCCAATGACGGTAACCGTTCCTTTGTACGCCGTCGTTGCGATTTATGCACGCGAAAATGGTGCAGGCACCATGTTCGAGTCAGAGCCAGCGTATGAAGCCGAGCTTGAGCGCATCGAAGAAAGCGATGACGTTACTGAGCCTGTGTTAGACACAGTGGAAGAAACCATCGAGACTGAGGAAACACCGGAAGAAACGCCGGCGAGACCAAAAGGTCGTCCGACACTGACTGTCGTGAAATAAAAAAAGCAGCCGATAGGCTGCTTTTTTGTTTTTATCCCATCCCACAAGGTTAAGTCGCAAGACGGCGCGTTCCTATGTTACTGCGCAGGTTGTTGCTGCGGCTCATAATATTGGAAGCCTTTGATCACTTGCTTCACGCCGCTGATGTTTCTGGCGATTTCGGTCGCTTCATTGGCTTGTTCATACGTCACGTAACCCAGCAAAAACACTTCACTGTCTTCAGTAATGACTTTGATGTTGACGTTGTTGAGCTTTTTACTGCCAATCAGTGCAGATTTCACTTTGGTGGTGAGCCAGGTGTCTTTGCTGACATCGCCAAGGGAAAGTGGCGGCTTAATGCGGATCTGATCATAAATGGTCTCTATACCATTTATCTCACGCACCTTTTGCACCAAAGAGCTCCTCAGAGCCTCTGTTTTGGCTTGTCCAATGAGCAACATCTTACCGTCATAGGAAACCGCATTAACGCGCGTATCGCCGCGATAAGGTGGCTTATTGACGATGCCTGCCACTTCCATCGCAAGATGGGTGTCGCTGAGCTCAGTTTTTGCCGATCGGGTATCCTGTTCGTAGATGGTTGAACAAGCACTCAAACCCAATACTGCTGCTAGAATAAGTGCTTTTTTCATACGCTATTCTCCGTGAGTAGGGAACAGATACTGGTCAATCAGGTCGCACAGGGTATGGAGAGTAATAAGATGAACTTCCTGTACGCGGGCAGTGCGTTGAGACGGAATGCGGATCTCAACGTCCTGTTCACCCAAAAGACCTGCCATTTCGCCACCGTCTTTACCGGTAAGAGCTACGATGGTCATGTCTCGCGTTACCGCCGCTTCCATGGCTTTAATGATGTCTTTACTGTTGCCGCTGGTTGAAAGTGCCAGCAGCACATCGCCGCCTTGGCCAAACGCGCGAACTTGTTTGGAAAAGACTTCATCGTGGTGGTAATCATTGGCAACCGCCGTCAGCGTCACTGTATCCGCCGTTAGAGCTAGTGCTGGCAGGCTTGGACGCTCGGTCTCAAAACGGTTCAACAGACACGATGCAAAGTGCTGAGCGTTGGCTGCAGAGCCGCCGTTACCGCAACAAAGGATCTTATTGCCATTGAGCAAACACTGAACCATCACCATCGCGGCCTTGGAAATCTGCTCCGGCAGGGCTTCGGCAGCGGCAATTTGTGTTTGGATGCTTTCGGTAAAGCTCTCTTTGATGCTGTCTAGCATTGATTACCCTTCAATAAATATATTTTTAATCCAGTTTACCGACTTTACATCGCCTTCAAAAGCCACGACATCAAAACGGAACTCGGTTTGTGTTGCTGAAAGTCCCTGTTTTGAAAGCCACAGATAGGCAGACTTCAGCATTTTTTGTTGTTTCTGGGGAGTGACGGAAAGGGCTGCACCACCAAAATGGAGGCTTTTGCGATACTTTACTTCGACGAAAACCAAACAGTTCCCGTCGCGCATAACAAGGTCTAACTCGCCCAGTGTAAAGCGCACATTTTTTTCAATAAAAGACAAACCCTGCCGCTTGAGATAGCGGCAGGCTTGTTGTTCATAATGATCGCCAGATTGTTTCTTACTTAACTGAAACAATCCCCTGATCTCCGAATTTTGCCCAAGACACGGTGCGGTTCACTGTGCAGTAGTCGCCCAGTGTCAATTCGCCGGACTGGCCTTCGAAGCGGTACTCTGGCAAGACTTGCATCTGTGGCAGGGCTTCAATCAATGAGTAAGCATCCATACCTAAGGCATACAGGCGAGTCATACCGTTGTCGAGCTCTGGCCATAGCTGGTGGAATCGCGCAGACGCTGGGTGGTTTGGCTCAACCAACAACGGTACGTCGCTAAACTCAATACCGCGAAGTTCGCCGATTTCACCAACACCTTTCACGCGGTTGTTGCTGCGTGAGCTCGCATAGAGCTTCGGTGGCTGTACATCCGGGTTAATGGCTACTTCGATAAATGGCTTAAGCAGTGTCAGTTCACCTGCGTTGGCAACCAGGTACACCGCATCCACATCGCGGCGACTGCGTTGCTCTGCTTCCAAGTCCAGACCAGTCAGTTGCTTCATCTGCTGAATACGCGCCTGGCTCTCTGTCAAACCAAACACGCGTTGAACGGTTTTTTGCATCGCCGCGCGGTTTTTGAAGAACTCGACTTCAGCCGGCTCGCCGTTCAGTGCTTCCCACTGCTCAGAGAAGGCCTCGCTTACACGTTTACCAAACCCGTTGTTTGGCGCAATGACCAACGGGTACTTCTGACCGTTTTGGGTAATGTGAATCGCAGCTTGCTGCGCTTCTTGCTCTGGGGAGAGCGTAAAGAAACACGCGTTGGCTTCTGCGTGGTCTTCTTTCGGTATGTTCAGAGCCAGCGTTGGCAAGCTGTGCTGGCTGTCTCGCAAGAACGCTTCAACTTTGTCTTTTTGCAGTGGACCAATCACGAACTGAATGCCGTCAGCTTGCATCTGAGCAACGATGTCAGCCATTGAAGTAGCATTGGTGTCGTAGAATTTCACCGCAGGGGCTTTCTCGCCAGACGCATCATCCAGCAATCCTTGGACAAAGCCGTTACGGATGGCTTCGCCTTGCGCTGCAAACTTGTCACTAAGTGGTAGCAACACGCCAATACGCTCTGGACGAAGGATTTCCATCGCCTGCAGGGTGGCTAGATCATCGGGCAAGTATTGGTTTGCAGGATGCTGAGGATTCGCAGCCAACCACTCATTGAGGGCTTCTTGCTGACGGGCAGGATGACCTGCGTAACGGCGAAGCTGTGTGACCAAGTCAATCCAACCGTTCAAGATTTCATTGCCTGCACGGGACAAGGCGTTCAAATCGGGTTGAGGCATTTGGATTAAGCTCTTCCAAACCTTTTCCCAGTTCTTTTGCTTGTCGTAGGTATCGCTCAGGTAAGGCGATGCCTCTGCCCATGCAAACACAGCACCCGGCTGGTTACCCAGTTTCTTGTAGAAATTACCTATCAACTGGTAGTAACGCTGATACTGGATGGCAGGAAGTCGCCAGTCTTGTTGAAAGTTCAGGCTGTCCAATGCGGCTTGTGTTTTGCCTTTTTTATCAAGCAAAAGCGCGCGGTTTAGTAGCCACTCTGACAGTTGAAGCTGGGTGAGCAGCATTTTTGCCAGTCGGCTCACCAACACGTCAGCCTGCGCAAATTGATTTTCTTCAATCAAGGCTTTGAGTGCGAGCAAATACCAGTCTGCATTTTCTTCGTCCGTCGACGTTTCTGCCTGAAGCAGGTAGAAGGTTGATGACTCGCGAGCCGGGGCAGTAATGTCATATTGAGGACCTTGCTCCACAGGCGGCGTCGTCTGACATGCAGAAAGCACCAAAGCCAGCGCGATTGGTGGGAGAAGTCGTGATACACTTTTGCACTTATGGGTTATTTTACGCATGAACATCTTCTGTCCGTAACTTGTTGCCCTCTATATTAATCGCCGAAGGGTTGTGAAACAAATGACTGATGAAACTTCAACCATGGTTGACGTCTCAACTTTATATATCGTACCGACACCGATCGGAAACCTTGGTGATATCACTCAGCGTGCACTAGAGATATTGCAGCAGGTTGACATCATCGCTGCCGAGGATACCCGCCACACTGGTAAACTGTTGTCCCATTTTGGAATCACGACCCGAACTTTTGCTCTGCATGACCACAATGAACAACAAAAAGCGGATGTGTTGATTGAAAAATTGGTCAATGGCCAGAACATCGCTTTGGTCTCTGATGCCGGCACGCCGTTGATATCAGATCCAGGATACCATCTGGTGACGCGCTGTCGTCAGGCGGGTGTTAAAGTTGTCCCGCTTCCTGGTCCGTGTGCGGTAATTACCGCACTTAGCGCGTCTGGCTTACCTTCAGACCGTTTTAGCTTCGAAGGGTTCCTTCCGCCAAAGAGCAAAGGGCGTCGTGACAAATTCATGGAAATCGCCAGCGATCCACGCACCATGATTTTCTATGAGTCACCGCACCGCATCATGGATACCTTGGAAGACATGCTGGCCGTGCTGGGCGAAGAACGCCAAGTGGTGTTGGCTCGCGAACTGACCAAAACCTATGAAAGCATTCATGGTGCACCATTGGGTGAGCTGATCCCGTGGTTGAATGAAGACAGTAATCGCGTTCGCGGTGAAATGGTTTTGCTTGTTGCGGGTCATCGCGCTGAGAAGAACGACCTACCACCAGAGGCAACCAAAGCGGTTGCGCTGCTCGCTAAAGAGTTGCCGTTGAAAAAAGCAGCAGCGATTGCTGCAGAATTGTACGGCGTGAAGAAAAATGCGCTGTATAAATGGGGCTTAGAGAGTTTAGAGCAATAACTTCTCGAGTTTGCGCTGGATCCTGTGCGGCGAGTTCTATATAATCCGCCGCCTGAGTTGGCCGGGTAGCCGCTGCTTCGTTGATGTCCTTTGGGAGACTGACGAAGGGGAGGAAAGTCCGGGCTCCACAGGGCAGGGTGCCAGGTAACGCCTGGGGGGCGCAAGCTACGACCAGTGCAACAGAGAGCAAACCGCCGATGGCTCTTCGGAGATCAGGTAAGGGTGAAAGGGTGCGGTAAGAGCGCACCGCGCGACTGGCAACAGTTCGTGGCACGGTAAACTCCACCCGGAGCAAGACCAAATAGGTCCCCTTTGGCGCGGCCCGCGTTGGGGACGGGTAGGTTGCTTGAGCCTGTGAGCGATTGCAGGCCTAGACGAATGGCTACCACCGTTTTTACGGTACAGAACCCGGCTTATAGGCCAACTCACTAAACACCTTAAAGAAGGCGAGCATTTTGCTCGCCTTCTTTATTTTGGGTATCCCACAACGACTTTTTCTGTCATTCATTCCGACTTTTCTAAGCCGTTTTTGGGGCATACCCCGCGTCTTCCCGATAAAGGATGATGTCTGGTTAAAAAAACAGCGCCGATAATTGGCGGGCAAGCCTTTGATCTAGAATGCTGTTCACAAAATCGTGAGCAATATCATCCCTTTGCCCTGCTTGACTTTCTTTTTGCCTGCTACGTACACTTCTAAGTGGGAAATAGTGGAAGAAAGTGGTTAATTTTGGGATAAAAGGGAAATCAGTGGCATGTTGAGGGGCGTCAGCGCAATCTCGCTCGACACGAAAGGTCGGGTGGCATTACCGAAGCGATATCGAGAAGAACTCGATGCGCTCTGTGATGGCGTGTTTGTATGCACCATTGATCATCAGTTACCATGCCTGCTTGTTTATCCATTGCCCGAATGGGAGCGCATTGAAGCCAAACTTTCCCGCTTATCTAGCCTCAACCCGGCAGAGCGCAGATTGCAGCGTTTGCTTTTGGGTCATGCCTTTGAGTGTGAGATGGACGGACAAGGTCGATTATTGATATCCCCAACGCTGCGTGAGTACGCAGGGTTAGAAGGGAAAGCTATGTTGGTTGGGCAATTGAACAAGTTTGAATTGTGGAACAGCGACAGATGGCAGCAACAAATCGACCAAGATATTCAACTTCAAGCGGAATCAGCGGAAGCATTGAGCGAGCGGCTCAGTAACTTCTCGCTATAGGTACCCAAGATTATGTCAGAGCAGTTCTCACACATTTCCGTCCTTCTCCATGAATCTATCGAAGGCTTAGCCCTTAAACCTGATGGTATTTACGTTGACGGCACCTTTGGCCGTGGCGGTCACTCTCGCGAAATCCTGTCGCGACTGGGTGAAAATGGTCGTCTTTACAGTATTGACCGTGACCCTCAAGCGATTGCTGAAGCAGCAAAGATCGATGATCCACGATTCAACATCATTCATGGCCCGTTTTCTGGTGTCCAACAATACATTGAAGAGCGTGGCTTAAGCGGCAAGATTGACGGCGTATTGCTGGATCTTGGTGTGTCTTCTCCGCAGCTTGACGATCCAGAGCGTGGTTTCAGCTTCATGCGTGACGGTCCGCTGGACATGCGTATGGACCCGACGTCTGGCATTTCCGCTGCGCAATGGCTGCAAGAAGCCGACGCAGATGACATTGCGTGGGTACTGAAAGAGTTCGGTGAAGAGCGTTTTGCCAAACGCATTGCGCGCGCGATTGTGGCGCACCGCGAAGATGAAACCAAAGAGCCGCTGACGCGTACGCTGCAGCTGGCAAACCTGATTGCACAAGCGTCGCCTTCACGCGACAAGAAAAAGCACCCTGCAACTCGCTCATTCCAAGCTATTCGCATCTACATCAACAGTGAGCTGGAAGAGATTGAAACCGCGATGCAAGGCGCGCTTGAAGTGCTGGCACCAGGCGGCCGTTTGTCGATCATCAGTTTCCACTCGCTGGAAGATCGTCTGGTGAAGCGTTTTATTCGCAAACAAAGCAAAGGACCGGATGTCCCTCGCGGCGTGCCGTTGACCGAAGATCAAATTCGCGCACTGGGCAGCGCAAACATGAAACCTGTGGGTAAGGCATTGAAGCCAACCGACATAGAAGTAACAGACAACACCCGCTCTCGTAGCTCGGTGCTGCGTGTTGCTGAAAAACTGGGTAACTAATGGAACAGACGCCAGGACTGACAAGACAGATTCTGCGGGATTTGACCTCGATAGGTAGAGTCCCTTTGTCCTTATTGGTGCTGGTGCTGATTTCTGCCCTTGCGGTGGTGTACGTCACCCAACAAACGCGTTCGGTTATTGCCCTGCAAGACAGGCTGCTGATCGAACGCGAGCGCCTCGATGTCGAATGGCGCAACCAGATACTGGAAGAACATGCGTTGTCAGAGCATAGCCGCGTCGAAGAGATGGCAAGGCGCGATCAAGATATGATCCGCCCTGACAACAACCGTGAAATCATAGTGAGCCAATAGTGATTAAGGGTAAAAACAAACCTAAAAATCCCCGGGCAGTAAAACCGGCACCAACGCTGATCAAGTGGCGCTTTGTGACGGTTTGTATTTGTATCTCCCTCGCCCTTTTTGCGCTCATCGCTCGTGCTGCATTCATCCAAGTCATCGAACCCGACCGCCTTCGTTACGAAGGCGATTTGCGTTCTGTACGTGTCAAAGCCCTTCCTTCTGCCCGTGGTATGATCTCAGACCGAAACGGTGAACCGCTCGCGGTCAGTGTACCGGTGCAAGCGGTTTATGTTGACCCTGTGACCGTGTTTAAAAATGGCGGACTGGCTGAGAAAGACCGCTGGTATGCTCTCGCCGATGTGCTGGGTCTTGATCGCGAACAAATGCTGGCACGCATTGAAAAGAACAAGAACAAACGCTTTATCTATCTGCAGCGCCAAGTTGGCCCTGCCATGTCTGAATACGTGGAAAGCCTCAAGCTGCCGGGCATTGGCCTCAACGATGAATCTCGTCGTTTCTATCCAACCGGTGAGGTTAGTGCTCACTTAGTCGGTGTGACGGGGATTGATGGTCGCGGCCTTGAAGGGATTGAACGTGGTTACGATGGTTGGCTAAGTGGCGAGCCAGGACGCCGAACGGTGCGCAAAGACCGTTATGGCCGCGTGGTTGAAAACATCTCCCTTGAAGCGAAGGAAGAAGGCAAACCACTGCAGCTCAGTATTGACCAGCGTCTTCAGGCCATTTCTTACCGTGCAATCAAACAGGCAGTCGCCGATTATCGTGCGACGTCAGGGTCGCTGGTGATGGTCGATGTCCGTACCGGTGAGGTGCTTGCCATGGTCAATGCACCGTCTTACAACCCGAACAATCGTGCCGACCTCAAAAGCTTTAAGATGCGTAACCGTGCTATCACGGACGTGTTTGAGCCGGGTTCAACCATCAAACCTCTGGTGGTGTTGGCGGCTCTCGAAAATGGCGTGGCCGATGAGCACACCATTATCGATACCGGCAACGGCATTATGTCCATCGGCGGTGCGCGCGTGCGTGACGTATCTAAAGTCGGCAAGGCCGATCTTCGTAAAATTCTCAAAAAGTCGAGCAACATTGGCGTGAGTAAGTTGTCTCTTGCTATGCCAGTGGAAGCATTGCTTGGCCTTTACAGCAGCTTCGGTATCGGCGATGCGACCGGCGTTAACCTCATTGGTGAGTCGTTTGGTCTGTATCCTAACCGACGCCGTTGGTCTGATTTTGAACGCGCAACGCTAGCGTTTGGTTATGGTCTTTCTATTACCCCTGCGCAGTTAGTACGTGCTTACGCCACGCTTGGCAGTATGGGCGTGAACAGACCACTGTCGATTTTGAAGACCGAAGCCATTGTGCCGGGTAAACAAGTCGCGTCGCGTGAAAACACCCGCAAAGTACTCGACATGCTTGAGTCGGTAACTGAAAAAGGCGGCAGTGCTCACCGTGCGGCCGTTCCGGGTTATCGCGTCGGCGCGAAAACCGGTACCGCAAAAGTGGCGGTCGCGGGTGGCTATGGTGATGAATACATAGGTTATACCGCAGGTATTGCACCAATCAGCGACCCTCGCTTGGCTCTGGTGGTGGTGATTAACGAACCGCAAGGCGACAAGTACTATGGCGGCCAAGTTGCGGCCCTGTGTTTGCGGAAGTGATGAAAAGCGCGCTACAGATTTTGAATATTGCACCGGATGCGGAGCAGTCCCAGTTACAACTTGCTAAAACGAACAGGCAGAACTGATGCCGATAACAAGTCTAAAAAACCTTTTGGCACCCTGGTACGAACTGGAACAGGATGTCGTTATCTCAGGATTGACGCTGGATAATCGCCAACTTCAGTCAGGGGATGTTTTTGTGGCCGTTCAGGGCCATGCATTGGATGCGCGAAAATTTATTCCTGCTGCCATTGAAGCAGGTGCTGTTGCGGTTATTGCTGATGATGGCGATACCCAAGGTCAGTTTGATATTGAAATGCGCGGCAATGTGCCTGTCATTTCTTTCCCGCACTTAAAATCCACCTTGTCCGAGCTTTCTGCGCGCTACTATCAATTGCCAAGTCAGGCGATGACAGTGATTGGCGTGACAGGCACCAATGGTAAAACGACCATTAGCCAGTTGGTGGCGCAGTGGATTGATTTGTTGGGCGGTAAGGCGGCGGTCATGGGCACAACCGGCAACGGTTTTCTTTCTGCCCTAGAGCCTGCACCTAACACCACAGGCAGTGCGTTAGACATCCAAGCGCAACTGGCGCGTTTTCATTCAGAAGATGCCACGCATGTGGCGATGGAAGTCTCTTCCCACGGTTTAGTTCAAGATCGCGTGAAAGCGGTTGCTTTCGATGCGGCAATTTTCACTAATCTCAGCCGTGATCATTTGGATTATCACGGCACCATGGAAGCGTACGCAGAAGCGAAACTGCGTTTGTTTACCCATTACGGCACGTCGGTGTCGGTGATCAACGCGGACGACTCTGTCGGCGCAGAATGGCTTCGCAGCATGCCAGAAGCCATCGCTGTTTCTATGACGGAATCTGGCGTAGCGTTTCACCCGGGTCGCAAGCTATGGCTGACCAAGGTGGAGTATGCAACCAGCGGTGTGAGCATTTCCTTTGATTCAAGCTGGGGCGCGTCGAGTTTCACGGCTCCGCTAGTGGGAGAGTTCAACGTAATGAACCTCTTACTCAGCCTGACAACCCTGCTTGGCCTTGGCTACGAAAAAACAGCCTTGATGGCAACTGCCTCTCAGCTTCAAGCCGTGATTGGCCGCATGGAAGTTTTTCATCATCCTGACAAACCTATGATGGTTGTGGATTATGCTCACACCCCCGATGCGCTGGAAAAGGCCCTGCTGGCTTTGCGTCGTCATTGTGAGTCCAAGCTCTGGTGTATTTTCGGCTGCGGCGGTGACCGTGATACTGGCAAACGCCCGATGATGGCGGAAATTGCAGAAAATCTCGCAGACCAAGCCATTTTGACCGATGATAACCCTCGCTCTGAATCTCCACAGCTTATCGTTGAAGACATGCTGAAAGGGATGTCTAACCCAGATGACGCCATTGTTCTTCATGACCGCGCTGAAGCCTGTCGCTATGCCTTTGAAAATGCATCGAAAGACGATGTGATCTTGGTTGCAGGTAAGGGGCATGAAGACTATCAGGTTCTTGCTTCTGGGACGATCCACTATTCAGATCGTGAAACCGTACAAGCACTGCTGGAGGGAGACGTATGATTCCAGTTACATTGAGCGCGCTTTGCGACGTGCTACAAGCAGATCTTGTCGGGCAAGATGAAACGATCACGGCGGTATCGACCGACACCCGTACCTTGGGTAACGGTGCCTTGTTTGTGGCACTCATTGGAGAGCGATTTGATGCGCACGACTTTGTGGCGACCGCAAAAGAAAACGGGGCCTCTGCGCTGCTGGTCTCCAAAAAGGTAGATGTCGATTTACCTCAGCTGGTGGTAGAAGACACCAAGCTCGCACTGGGACAACTCGGTGCTTGGGTCAAATCGCAATGCCACGTTAAAACCATTGCCCTGACCGGCAGCTGTGGGAAAACCACAGTCAAAGAAATGCTGGCTGCGATTTTGTCTCGCAAAGGACAAACGCTGTATACCGCAGGCAACTTTAACAATGACATCGGTGTGCCGTTGACCCTGCTTCGTTTGCAACCGTCTGATGAGTTTGCGGTGATGGAGCTTGGTGCTAACCACATCGGTGAAATCGCCTACACCACCCAATTGGTGAAGCCTGACGTGGCATTGGTCACCAATCTTGCGGCTGCGCATTTGGAAGGCTTTGGCTCGCTTGCCGGTGTGGCAAAAGCCAAAGGCGAAATTTACGAAGGTTTGGCAGCAGGTTCGCTAGCGATTGTGAACTTAGACAGTCAGGGCGGCGAGGCATGGTCTGCAGTCTTGGCAGACAAGCACGTGCAAACCATGACGGTGAAAGATAGTCCGGCAGACTTTCACGCGAAGAACATGCAGCAAATTGATGGCGGTTGTTATGCCTTTGATTTGGTCACGCCAAACGGTACGTTTCCTGTGTCATTGAGCTTGCCAGGTGAACACAACGTTGCAAACGCCGTGCTTGCGGCGATGGCTGCCCTGAGCATCGACAGTATTACCATGGACGATGTGGTGGCGGGCTTGGCGTCAGTCGCACCAGTGAAAGGGCGCGGAGCGATCAGCTTCCCTCGTCCGAATCTTCGATTGATTGATGACAGTTACAACGCCAGCCTTGCAGCAATGAAGGCGGCGGTTGATCTGCTAGACGGTTTTGAAGGCGAAAAAGTGATTGTGCTTGCTGATATGGCTGAGATGGGGGAACACTCTGCCTCTGTGCATCAAGAAGTCGCCGATCACCTCGCCAAGGCATCGATTCAAACTGTTATTACCCATGGACCAGCCAGTGCTGTGATTAGTGCGCAGTGTGGTGGTCAGCATTTCGAGCAAAAAGACGCGCTGATTGCGCATGTAGTAGAACTCATGAAAACAAAACCTGAAGTGTCCGTGTTGGTGAAAGGTGCCAACGGAATGAAGATGTGGGAAGTCGTCTCAGCCATTGAGGAGGCAGTCACATGCTAGATTGGCTATCGGATCTTCTGACACAACATTTCTCTTTCTTCCGTCTGTTTGACTACCTAACGTTCCGTGCGATCTTGAGTGTCCTGACAGCACTTTTACTCTCCCTTTGGATGGGGCCTCGCCTTATCGCACGCCTTCAGATGCTGCAAATAGGCCAGGTTGTTCGCAACGAAGGGCCTGAATCTCACTTTAGCAAGCGTGGTACGCCGACAATGGGCGGCATCATGATCCTAACGGCAATCACTGTGACTGTGCTGCTGTGGGCAGATCTTTCTAACCCTTACGTGTGGGCAGTATTGTTCGTCACGTTAGGCTATGGCGCGATTGGTTTTGTGGATGATTACCGCAAAGTGGTGCGCAAGAACACGGACGGTTTGATTGCGCGCTGGAAATACTTTTGGCAATCCGCCATTGCGCTGATTGTGGCGTTTGCACTTTACGCACATGGTAAAGATACCGCTGCTACCCAGCTTGTGGTGCCTTTCTTCAAAGATGTCATGCCGCAACTTGGCTTGTTCTACGTTGTGTTCACTTACTTCGTAATTGTGGGCACCAGTAACGCGGTGAACCTGACTGACGGTCTGGATGGTTTGGCCATCATGCCGACGGTGATGGTTGCAAGCGGTTTTGCTTTTATTGCGTGGGCGACGGGCAACGTGAATTTTGCTGAGTACCTGCACATTCCGTACATCAAAGATGCGGGTGAGTTGGTGGTCGTTTGTGCTGCCATTGTGGGGGCGGGACTTGGTTTCCTCTGGTTTAACACTTACCCAGCTCAAGTCTTTATGGGCGATGTTGGCTCACTGGCTTTGGGCGGTGCGTTAGGCACAATTGCCGTGCTGGTGCGTCAAGAATTCTTGTTGGTGATCATGGGCGGTGTATTCGTGATGGAAACCCTGTCAGTGATCTTGCAGGTGGGGTCATACAAGCTGCGCGGTCAACGTATTTTCCGCATGGCACCCATTCACCACCATTATGAGCTCAAAGGCTGGCCAGAGCCGCGCGTAATTGTACGATTCTGGATCATTACACTGATGCTGGTTCTTGCTGGACTAGCAACACTGAAGGTGCGTTAAATGAACACGGTAGCCGCAACAAAACGCATTGTGGTGATAGGGCTCGGTATGACCGGGCTCTCCGTCGTTATGCACCTTGTGAAAAAAGCCGACGGCGCAACCATTCAAGTGATTGATACCCGAGACAATCCTCCGGGTGCGGATCAGCTTCCTGCAAATGTCGAGCTTTATGCGGGTGGCTGGAACATGGACTGGCTGTTAAGCGCTGACCAAATTGTTGCGAGCCAGGTATCGCATTGGCTACGCCAGCACTTCGCGCTGCGGCGGAAAAAGGCATTGAGATTGTCGGCGACATTGAACTATTCGCCCGCGATGTGAGCGCGCCGGTGATTGGCATTACCGGCTCAAACGGCAAAAGCACCGTCACAAGCCTGATGGGTGAAATGGCCAACGCTGACAGCGTCAATGTCGGCGTGGGTGGCAACATTGGTTTTGCCGCATTAGACATGTTGGCAAACAACCACGATTTGTATGTGCTTGAACTGTCAAGTTTCCAGTTGGAAACGACCTCGTCACTCGACATGACGGCGGCTATCTTCCTGAACCTGTCTGAAGACCATATGGATCGCTACGACGGCATGGAAGATTATCGTCAAGCCAAGCTACGTATTTTCGACCAAACCCAACTGGCGGTTTGGAATCAGGATGACGTACAAACCAAAGCACCTGAGTCAGTCAATGCCATTAGCTTTGGTTTTACTGAAGGGGATTACACACTGACCCTTCGTGATGGCGAAGAATGGTTGACCGCAAAGGGCGAGCAAGTCATGGCGGTGTCTGACATTGCCTTGGTAGGCCGTCATAACGTGGCAAACTGTCTGGCCGCAATGGCGTTGGCCGATGCAGCGGGTGTGTCTCGTGATGCGCAACGCGCCGCAATGCGTGAATACCGCGGTTTGCCACACCGTTGTCAGCAAGTGATTAAACATGATGGCGTGCTTTGGGTGAACGACTCCAAAGCGACCAACCCAGCAAGCACCTTGGCTGCGCTTGATGGTCTTCAATTGGCGGGTAAGTTACACCTTCTTGTGGGGGGCGACGGTAAAGGTGCGGAGTTCTCTTCACTGAAACCAGCTTTAGATAAGCTCGATGTTGCGCTTTACTGCTACGGCCGTGATGGTGATGCGTTTACCTCACTGGTGGCTGAGCCTATCGTGGTTGATACCATGCAACAGGCGATGGATATCGCAGCGAAAACCTCGAAAGCGGGCGACATGGTGTTGCTTTCACCTGCGTGTGCCAGCTTCGATCAGTTCCAAAACTTCATGGTGCGCGGCGACACCTTTGCGGCTTACGCAAAAGAGATTGCTGCTCGTCATTCAGAGGAGAGTATCTCAGGATGATGGGCATTAAGTGGGAAGACATCAATGTCTGGCGTTGGGTATCTAAACCAGCGCCAACCGCTTTGTATGACCGCCAACTGGTATGGCTTTCTTTTGGGTTGATGATGGTGGGCCTAATCATGGTGTCATCCGCATCAATCCCCGTCTCGACCCGTCTGGTCGATCAGCCGTTTTACTTTGCAATGCGTCAGGGTGTCTACCTCATCGGTGCGCTGATCATTGCCGGGCTCGCCATGCAAATTCCGCTGTCTCGCTGGCAGCAACTCAGTGTCCCTATGCTGTTAACCTCACTAGTTCTCCTGTTTGCGGTCTTGTTTATCGGCCGCTCGGTGAACGGTGCGGTGCGCTGGCTGCCACTGGGTGTGATTAACCTGCAGCCTGCAGAAGTATCAAAGCTTTCTCTGTTCTTGTTTATCTCTGGCTACCTTGTCCGCCGACAAGGGGAAGTGCGTGAAAGCTTCCGAGGCTTTTTCAAGCCGCTCGCGGTGCTTGTGGTGATTGCAGTGCTCTTGCTGGCGCAGCCTGACTTGGGGTCGGTCATCGTAATGTTCGTGACCACAGTGGGCATGCTCTTTATTGCGGGCGCAAAGCTTTGGCAGTTTGGTGCGCTCCTTGCCACAGGCCTTGGCTTGGTGGGCTTGTTGATTGCCGTTGAACCTTATCGTGTCGCGCGTGTGACGTCCTTCCTTGACCCTTGGGATGACCCGTTTGGGAAAGGTTACCAGCTCACGCAATCATTGATGGCGTTTGGTCGTGGTGATTGGTGGGGGCAAGGGCTCGGAAACTCGATTCAAAAATTGGAATACCTCCCAGAAGCGCACACGGACTTTGTTGTGGCCGTGCTGGCAGAAGAGCTTGGCTTAGTCGGCGTGACGCTGGTGCTTCTGATGGTGTTTGCGTTGGTGTTCCGCGCGCTCTTTATCGGTAAACGATGCCTTGAAAACGACCAGCTCTTTGGGGGCTATCTTGCGTTTGGTATCGGTATCTGGTTTGCGTTTCAGGCACTGGTTAACGTCGGTGCTGCCGCGGGCATTATGCCAACCAAAGGTCTTACGTTGCCGCTGGTAAGTTACGGTGGCTCGAGTTTATTTGTTATGTCTACAGCGGTTGCGCTGCTGTTGAGGATTGACCACGAATATCGATTGGAAACCTCACAAGCGCACCAGCGAATTGTGTCTCATGAAAAACGAAAAAGAACAAAAGAATAAACGACTACTTGTCATGGCCGGCGGTACGGGTGGTCATGTTTTCCCAGGGCTTGCTGTGGCGCAAGAGCTTCAGCAACAAGGATGGGAAATTCGCTGGTTGGGAACCGCAGACCGAATGGAAGCGGAACTTGTGCCAAAACATGGTATTGAGATCGACTTTATTCAAGTAAAAGGGCTGCGTGGTGCAGGGTTTGCGCGTAAACTGCTTTCCCCTTGGATGATCTTGAACGCGGTGTTTCAGGCGAGAAAGTACATCAAACAATGGAAGCCTGATGCCGTGTTAGGCATGGGTGGTTATGTTAGCGGTCCGGGTGGGCTGGCAGCATGGCTAAGCGGTGTGCCCGTCGTGCTTCACGAACAAAATGCCGTGGCGGGTTTGACGAACAGCTGGTTGGCAAAGATTGCCAAACGTGTGTTGCAGGCATTCCCGGGCGCATTTGCAGATAAAGAAGTGGTAGGTAACCCGGTTCGAAAAGACGTGTGTGAACTGCCACAGGCTCCCGCCTATCAAGATGGCGAGCCACTAAAGGTATTGGTGATGGGCGGAAGCCAAGGGGCGAGAATCCTCAACCATACCGTGCCAGAGGCCATTGCTTTGTTAAAACGCCCGGTTGTGGTGAGACACCAAGCGGGCAAAGGCGCAAAGGACGATACGCAAGCGAGATACCAAGCCTCGGGCGTTGAAAGCGTCGACGTGACCGAGTTTATCGACGATGTTGCAGCGGCTTATCAATGGGCTGACATGCTGATTTGTCGTTCGGGCGCATTAACCGTTTCAGAAGTGTCGGTGGCGGGCGTCCCGCGATCTTCGTGCCATTCATGCACAAAGACCGCCAACAGGCACTGAATGCTGAGCATCTGGTAAGCAGCGGTGCTGCTTTGATGCTGGAACAGCCAGATCTGACAGCGCAAAAGCTGGCAGACCTATTAGAGAATCAGAATTCAACGTCTTTGACGGCCATGTCAGACGCCGCACGAAAAGCGGGCATCAAAGATGCCGCAGTGCGCGTGGCAGATGTCATCAAAGAAGTCGCAAATTAAGAGAAGAGAGTGATGGGCAAGTTTGATAGTCACCAGTTAGAAAAAATTCGCACCATGGTGCCAGAAATGCGCCGTGTGAAGCGTATCCACTTTGTGGGTATCGGCGGTGCCGGTATGTGCGGTATTGCTGAAGTTCTGCTGAATGAAGGCTACGAAATTACTGGCTCAGATCTGTCTGAGAACGCAGTAACTCAGCGTTTGGAAAGCAAAGGTGCCAAGGTCTTTATTAGCCATGCGGAAACCAATGTGGAAGGCGCGAGTGTGGTGGTTGTGTCTACGGCTATTCGACAAGACAACCCAGAACTGGTGGCGGCGAAAGCGGCGCGCATTCCAGTAGTACGCCGCGCAGAAATGCTGGCAGAGCTGATGCGTTACCGTCACGGTATCGCGGTTGCAGGTACGCACGGTAAAACCACCACCACAGCACTGACCACGCTGATCTATCAAGAAGCGGGTCTGGATCCAACGTTTGTAAACGGTGGTCTGGTGAAAAGTGCTGGTACCAATGCACGTCTAGGTTGCAGCCGTTACCTGATTGCAGAGGCCGATGAGAGTGATGCGTCATTCCTTCACCTGCAGCCAATGGTCGCGATTGTGACCAACATTGAAGCTGACCATATGGATACGTATGGCGGCGATTTTGGCAATCTGAAGCAAACCTTTATCGATTTCCTGCACAAACTGCCTTTCTATGGTCAGGCGGTGATGTGCATCGACGATCCTGTGGTGCGTGAGCTGATCCCAACGATTGGCCGTCAGGTCATCACGTACGGCTTCGCTGAAGACGCAGATGTGCAACTGAAAGACTACCGTCAGGAAGGTCAAAAGGGCATCTTCACCATTTTGCGTAAAGACAAGCCTGAGCTGCACATCGAACTGAACATTCCTGGTCGTCACAACGCATTGAACGCAACCGCGGCAGTGGCTGTGGCAACCGAAGATGGTGTGGAAGATGACGCTATCTTGCGCGCATTGGCAAGCTTTGAAGGCACGGGGCGTCGTTTTGACCAACTGGGTCTGTTCCCAGTGGATGATGGCGAAGTTTTGCTGGTGGATGATTACGGTCATCACCCAAGTGAAGTGGACGTGACCATCCAAGCTGCACGCGCGGGTTGGCCTGATAATCGCTTGGTCATGGTATTCCAACCGCACCGCTACAGCCGCACACGTGATCTTTACGATGACTTTGCAAACGTGCTTGAGCACGTTGATGTGCTGCTGATGCTGGATGTGTATTCCGCGGGTGAAGCACCGATTGCGGGCGCAGACGGTCGCAGCTTGTGTCGTACCATTCGCAGCCGCGGCAAGATTGACCCGATTTTTGTACCGGATGTTGATGCGCTGCCAGCAGCGTTGGAAGCTGTTATTCAACCGGGCGATTTGGTCCTGACACAAGGCGCGGGTGACATCGGTAAAGTGGCCAGAAAACTGGCTGAATTGAAACTGGATAGAAAAGCACTGAGTGAGCAAAGCTAGAAATCAAAGTGTGCTTGCAGCACACCATAACTGGTTGATGTCTAACTTTTAACCTGTTTTTGGTGGTTTTGCATGTATTTGATCTCAGCTTCATCACTTCTGTGTTAAGAAGGGTTGGTGACCTGTCAAACTGACCGTTATAATCGGTCGGCTTTGCAATTAGTAAAGCGGCAGGTTGCCCATCAAGAGCGAGGCAATTGCCAGATATGACGCAAATGACGGCAGAAGACTTACCGGCTCAACCTTCAATGTTGAAATCGCATTGGGGGGGCTGGTGTTTTTGGTATTTGTCATTCTGGCTATCGTTTGGTCTTTGCTCCGAGTACTGGCTTGGATGGGGGATGAGCAGCAGCTCCCTTTGTCCCAGATTGTTGTACAAGGTGATTTGCAGCATGTGTCGCCTGCTGACGTGAGAAACGCAGTGTTAACACTGGGGACACTCAAAAGCTTTATGCTGCAGGATGTCGACACCATTCATGAAGCGGTGGCATCACTGCCTTGGGTGGCAAACGTTGCAATAAGAAAGCAATGGCCAGATACGTTGAAAGTCAATGTGACAGAATATCAACCTGAAGCGGTCTGGAATGGGTCTCGATTGCTGGATACCCATGGTGTGGTATTCAACGCCAAACCCGAAGACGTGAAAGACCTGCATCTGGTCTCTCTTCATGGCCCAGAAGGCAGTGAAGAAGAAGTATTACAAGTGTGGCGGGAGCTGAGAAATATTTTGGCCCCGACGGACTATCAAATCGCCGCGCTGGCGCTCAATGAGCGACGCTCTTGGCGAATTGTGACTCGAGACGGTGTGCGTATCGAGTTAGGGCGAGAGTCCAGAGACGAAAGATTAGAACGGTTTGTTGGGCTGATTAAAGATATCGACGCAACAGGCCGAACAATTCAGTACGTGGATTTGCGCTATGACACTGGTGCTGCGGTGGGCTGGAAAGCCCCTGATCAAGCCAGTAAAGAGTAAACCTGAGAGTAGGTGGGATGAAACAGACAGCTGACAGACCTTTGATTGTTGGGTTGGACATCGGTACTTCAAAAGTATCGGTGGTAGTCAGTGAAGTGCTGCCAGATGGCGCCGTCAATATATTGGGCGTTGGCACCACTCCATCTCAGGGGATGGATAAAGGTGGTGTAAACGATCTGGAATCTGTCGTGAAATCGGTAGAGCGTGCAGTCAATGACGCTGAGCTGATGTCAGATTACAAGATCCGCTCCGTATTTTTGTCGCTGTCAGGCAAACACATTCACTGCCAGACCGAGCGAGGCATGGGCACCATCTCCGACGAAGAAGTCACGCAAGACGACGTGGACATGGTGATTCACACGGCGAAGTCCGTGAAAATCAGTGATGAGCAACGTGTACTCCATGTGATTCCACAAGAGTACAAGATTGACTACCAGGAAGGGATTAAAAACCCAGTCGGGTTGTCAGGCGTCCGTATGGAAGCCAGCGTACACCTGATCACTTGTCACAATGACACCGCAAGAAACATTGAAAAAGCGGTTGAGCGTTGTGGCCTGAAAGTTGATCAGTTGATTTTCTCTGGGCTGGCAGCCAGCCATGCAGTGATCACTGCGGACGAGAGAGAATTAGGTGTTTGCGTTGTCGATATCGGCGGCGGAACCATGGACATTGCGGTATGGACTGGTGGTGCACTGCGCCACGCAGCGGTTATCCCATACGCCGGTAATGTCGTTACCAGTGATATCGCGTATGCCTTCGGCACGCCACTGAGTGATGCAGAGAAGATTAAAGTCAGACACGGCTGCGCACTGAGTGAACTGGTAAACAAAGATGCAAAAGTTAACGTCCCAAGTGTAGGCGGCCGTCCTTCGCGCAGCCTGCAACGACAGACGTTGGCGGAAGTTATTGAGCCTCGCTGCAGCGAATTGCTGGGGTTGGTACAGCAAGAGCTGGAGCGAGTTCAGGAACGCCTACGTGCACAAGGCGTTAAGCACCAGTTAGCGGCAGGCGTTGTCCTGACCGGTGGTGCGGCACAAATGCAAGGGTTAGTGGAATGTGCAGAACGTGTATTCCAGAACCAAGTTCGTGTGGGACTTCCTGAGGGAGTCACGGGGTTGACTGACTATGTCAACACACCGGTCCATGCGACATCGGTTGGTTTGCTGCATTACGGCAAAGATAACCTATTGAACGAAACGAGCGAACCAGAGCCTAAGCGTACTGTATCCGGAATGTTCAGTAAGCTTAGTGGCTGGCTTAAGAAAGAATTTTAAACCTGATGCGAACAGGAAAGACGGAGAGAACACATGTTTGAACCGATGATGGAAATGTCCAACGATGCGGTAATTAAAGTCGTTGGTGTTGGCGGCGGCGGTGGTAATGCAGTCGAACACATGGTACGAGAGTCAATTGAAGGTGTTGAGTTCATCACCGTCAACACGGACGCTCAAGCTCTGCGTAAAACTGCGGTTAGCACTGTTATTCAAATCGGTGGTGATATCACCAAAGGCCTAGGCGCGGGTGCAAACCCACAAGTAGGTCGCGAATCTGCGATGGAAGATCGCGAAGCGATTAAAGCTGAGCTCGAAGGTGCCGATATGGTATTTATCGCAGCGGGTATGGGCGGCGGTACCGGTACCGGTGCAGCACCTGTTATCGCTGAGATTGCGAAAGAGCTGGGCATTCTTACTGTAGCGGTGGTGACTAAGCCATTTAGCTTTGAAGGAAAGAAGCGCATGGTATTTGCTGAGCAGGGTATCGATGAGCTTTCTAAGCACGTTGACTCACTGATCACTATCCCGAACGAGAAGTTGCTGAAGGTTCTGGGTCGCGGCATTACGCTGCTGGACGCGTTTGCGAAAGCTAACGACGTACTGCGTAACGCTGTTCAGGGTATCGCTGAGCTGATCACCCGTCCTGGCCTTATCAACGTCGACTTTGCAGACGTCCGTACCGTGATGTCTGAAATGGGTCATGCGATGATGGGTAGCGGTGTTGCAACCGGCGAAGATCGTGCTGAAGAAGCTGCAGAAATTGCGATTTCTAGCCCACTGTTGGAAGACATTGATCTTGCAGGTGCGCGTGGTGTTCTCGTAAATATTACAGCTGGTTTCGATATGCGACTGGATGAATTCGAAACTGTGGGTAACACTATAAAAGCGTTTGCGTCTGACAATGCGACGGTTGTTATCGGAACTTCTATGGACCCAGAGATGTCTGAAGAGTTGCGAGTAACGATTGTAGCGACAGGTATTGGCAATGAGCGTAAGCCTGACATTACTCTGGTTCCTGGTTCTCAAAAACCTGCGCCAGTAGAAAATAAGGCACAGCCTTTGCAAGAAGCTCCTAAAGCGGCAACGAACGTGCCGGCTGGTCGTCCAGCAGAACAGGTAGCTCAGCCACAGACGAACGTTGCGCCTAAGCCGAAGCAAGAACAAGACTACTTAGATATTCCAGCCTTCCTGCGTAAGCAGGCAGACTAATCTAGGCGGTGCTTGGTTTGTGAGCAGCAGCATGTTATCATGCTGCCCGTTTTGCCCTTTTGTGACACCGTAATGGGTGATTTGGGGCGCAAAAAATTTAAGTTGGGAATGGCAGATGATTAGACAACGAACATTAAAAACTATTGTTCAAACGACCGGAGTTGGTTTGCACTCTGGCCGTAAGGTCACGTTGATCCTGCGCCCGGCAGCAGCTAACACAGGTGTTATCTACCGCCGTACAGACCTTAACCCGCCAGTGGACTTCCCAGCGGATCCAGCGTCTGTACGCGACACCATGTTGTGTACTGCATTGGTAAACGACGAAGGCGTTCGTATCTCTACCGTTGAGCACCTTAATGCGGCGCTGGCGGGTATGGGTATCGACAACGTTATCGTTGAAGTTGACGCACCAGAGATTCCGATCATGGACGGCAGTGCTAGTCCGTTTATCTATCTGTTGCAATCAGCGGGGATTGAAACTCTTAATGCTCCAAAACGTTTTGTGCGCATTAAGAAACCTGTTCGCATCGAAGACGGCGACAAGTGGGCTGAGTTGTTACCTTACGACGGTTTCCGCTTGGATTTCGCTATCGACTTTAATCACCCAGCGATTGAATCAGAGCAACAGAATCTGGTGCTAGATTTCTCTTCGAAATCGTTTATCAAAGATATCAGCCGCGCACGTACATTTGGCTTTATGCGTGATATTGAATACCTTCAATCACGCAATCTGTGCCTTGGCGGCAGCTTTGACTGTGCAATTGTTTTGGACGACTACCGTATCCTGAACGAAGAAGGCCTGCGTTACGACAATGAGCTAGTGAAACACAAAGTACTGGACGCGATTGGCGACCTTTACATGTGTGGTCACAACATCATTGGTGAAATGCGCGCATACAAGTCAGGTCACGCGTTGAACAACCAGCTTCTACGAGCAGTGCTTGCTGACCAAGAAGCGTGGGAATGGGCAACATTCGAAAACGAACAAACATTGCCAGTGACGTTTGCACAACCAGGCATGGTTCTCGCCTAAGAGCCTAAAAAGCCTTAGAAAAAACCGGAGTGAAGACTCCGGTTTTTTTATATCTCTATGTTGACCAGCAAGCCCTGTCGGGCTCATTCTTCTTTTTTATCTGCCAGTGCGGCAATGGCCTCAAGCTTTTTACGCACCTTGTCTGGCGCGCCTGCGCAATCGCTTTTAGGTATTCCGCAGCCATTGGGCTGACAGGCGGCTTGTCACTTTTAGGCTCGCTTGCTTTGACGTATTCCATGTCTCGCTTTGCCAGCTCTGGGTTCACTTTGATTTCAATGGTCATTAATGACGGCAGTGTGCCCTGACGAAGAGAGGACATCAGGACATGACGATCGAAGTTCAGGCGGTTTGCCCAAGAAGATGATCCACATTCGAGGATAAGGATCCCGTCTCGAAAGTTGGCCACGCGGCAATGTTTCGCCGATTGTGGCGGCAAAAGGGCTTTAACTTGTTCATTGAGTTGGGACAATGCATAGGCGCGCTGTCTTACCTGACCGGCTAAGCCTTTTTCGAGTAAATCCAATGCTGCTTGGGGACGATGATCTCTCACAATCAAATCTCTTGATGTTTACTCCCTAAAGAGTACCAGCAGGTCGGGTAGGTCTCTAGCTTTCATTGATAAAAGCCCAATGCGTTGATGGGGATAGGCGGTACTTTTTGCACAAAAATGAACATAAAGTGCACTATTTTGGGTCTGGTCAATGAACGGGTTCTAATTTTTCTTAACAAACCAAGCAGAACACGTATTACGAGTGGGATGCATAGGAGATATGGCTTATGATAATCAGCCAAAGCGCAAAATAAGCGTGAAGAATTGATTTTCGAGCCTTGAAATCCATCTCATCAGGCACAAGATCTTCATCCAGAATGAATCGCTAATTCTTCCGAAAAATTTTGGCAGAGGGATATGCTGAATTTCTCTGCCGCGCAGTATCCAGCTTTAGCCCTTTTGCTGAAGCTAAAATTATGAGAGAAACGGCAAAGCCATGTTATCGAAGCTAATTACCAAAGTAATCGGAAGTCGCAACGACCGCACCCTGCGTCGTCTTCGCAAAGTCGTCAACGAAATTAATAATCTTGAACCACAGTTTGAAGCATATTCTGACGACGAACTGAAAGCTAAAACCGCTGAGTACCGCCAGCGTATCGAGCAAGGCGAGTCTTTGGACGTTATCCTGCCGGAAGCGTTTGCAACCGTGCGTGAAGCGTCTAAGCGTGTTTATGGCATGCGCCACTTTGACGTACAGCTGATTGGCGGCATGGTGCTGAACAACGGCCAAATCGCAGAAATGCGTACTGGTGAAGGTAAAACCCTGACCGCGACCCTGCCTGCTTACCTGCATGCACTGACGGGCAAAGGTGTTCACGTTGTTACTGTGAACGACTACTTGGCAAAGCGTGACGCCGAAACCAACCGTCCACTGTTTGAATTCCTTGATATGACTGTTGGCATCAACGTGCCAAACATGCACCCTCAAGACAAAAAAGCCGCTTACCAAGCAGACATTCTTTACGGAACCAATAACGAATTTGGTTTCGACTACCTGCGTGACAACATGGCATTCCGTGCGGAAGACCGTGTTCAACGTGAACGTTATTTCGCGGTGGTGGATGAGGTTGACTCCATCCTTATCGATGAAGCGCGTACCCCTCTGATCATCTCCGGTCCTGCTGAAGACAGCTCTGACATGTACACCCGTATCAATGCGCTGATCCCGCAACTGGTGCGTCAGGACAAAGAAGACAGCGAAGAGTACCGTGGTGACGGTCACTTCACCGTTGATGAGAAATCTAAGCAAGCGCACCTGACAGAAACGGGTCAGGAGTTTGTGGAAGACCTGCTGAAGAAAAACGGCCTGATGGAAGAGCACGATACCTTGTACTCGCCAGCAAACATCACGCTGCTTCACCACATCAATGCGGCACTGCGCGCTCACGTACTGTTTGAGAAAGACGTCGACTACATCGTCAAAGACGGTGAGGTGGTTATCGTTGATGAACACACTGGCCGTACTATGCCAGGTCGTCGTTGGTCTGAAGGCTTGCACCAAGCGGTGGAAGCGAAAGAAGGCGTCAAGATCCAAAACGAAAACCAAACGTTGGCATCGATCACCTTCCAGAACTACTTCCGTCTGTACGATCTGCTGTCAGGCATGACAGGTACCGCAGATACCGAAGCATTTGAATTCCAGTCAATTTACGGTCTTGAAACCGTGGTTATCCCAACCAACAAACCAATGGTTCGTGATGACATGGCGGATCAGGTTTACATGACTGAGCGTGAGAAGTTTGAGGCGATCATCGCTGACATCAAAGCGCGCAGTGAGAAAGGCCAGCCTTCTCTGGTGGGTACCGTGTCTATCGAGAAATCTGAGCTTCTGTCTAACGCACTGAAAAAAGCGGGCGTTAAACACTCAGTACTGAACGCAAAATTCCACGCATCAGAAGCGGACATCGTTGCTGAAGCGGGCGCGCCAGGTGCGGTCACTATCGCAACCAACATGGCAGGTCGTGGTACGGATATCGTGTTGGGTGGTAGCTGGCAAACTGACGTTGCGAAGCTGGAAAACCCAACCGAGCAACAAATTGCGGATATCAAAGCGACATGGCGTGAGCGTCACGACGCGGTAAAAGCCGCGGGTGGTCTTCACATCATCGGTACCGAGCGTCACGAATCACGCCGTATCGATAACCAGCTACGAGGTCGTTCTGGTCGTCAGGGTGACCCAGGTTCAAGCCGTTTCTACCTGTCTATGGAAGACTCACTGATGCGTATCTTCGCGTCTGAACGTGTGTCTAACATGATGAAGAAACTGGGTATGGAAGAAGGCGAAGCGATTGAGCACCCATGGGTGAACAAAGCTATCGAAAACGCACAACGTAAAGTTGAAGGCCGTAACTTCGATATCCGTAAACAGCTTCTTGAATTCGATGACGTGGCAAACGATCAGCGTAAAGTGGTTTACGAACTGCGTGATGAGCTGATGGATACCATAGACATCAGCGAGATGATCGAGCACAACCGCGAAGACGTGGTGAACGCAGTTATCGACCAGTACATTCCGCCTCAATCTCTGGAAGAGATGTGGGATATTGAAGGTCTGGAAGTGCGTCTGAAAGCTGACTTCGATGTTGAGCTGCCGCTGCAAGCGTGGCTGGATGCAGACGACAAGCTGTACGAAGAGCAACTGCGCGAGAAAATCTTGAACCACATCATTGATGTGTACAAGTCGAAAGAAGCGGCGGTAGGTCCAGAAACCCTGCGTAACTTCGAAAAAGCAGTGATGCTGCAAACGCTGGACACGCTGTGGAAAGAACATCTGGCGGCGATGGATCACCTGCGTCAAGGTATCCATCTGCGTGGTTATGCGCAGAAGAACCCGAAACAGGAATACAAGCGTGAGTCTTTCGAACTGTTCGAGGACATGTTGGAAGCACTGAAATCAGACGTTGTGATGACGCTGAGCAAGGTTCGTGTTCAACAGCCTGAAGAAGTGGATCGTATGGAAGAGCAACGTCGTGCGCACGCTGAAGCGGCAGCGCGTCGTCAGCAAACCAACCATGCAGAAGCGGAAAACCAGCTGGATGACAGCCACGAGCACGCATCTGATACGGTTGTTCGTGAAGGTCGTAAAGTGGGCCGTAACGAGCCATGTCCTTGTGGTTCAGGCAAGAAATTCAAGCAATGTCACGGTAAGATCGACTAACCGTAGGCAAGGATACTAAGAGGCCGCACATCGCGGCCTTTTTTATGGATAGTAAGAAAGATGACTGACGTGAAACGCATTCATATTGCGGCTGGGATTATTTTGAATCCCACGAAAGACGAGATTTATATCACGCAGCGTGCTGCGAAGGCGCACAAAGGTGGTTTCTGGGAGTTTGCTGGCGGACAAGTAGAAGCGGGTGAGACTGCAGAAGCTGCCGTCGTACGTGAGTTGGATGAAGAAGTGGGTATTGCTGCCAAAACGGTTGAGCACTTTATCTCGTTTTCTCATGACTACCCAGAAAAGTCGCTAACCTTTGATTTCTTCCTTGTGTCTGCGTTTGAGGGCGAACCCTTTGGCAAGGAAGGGCAGCCGGGGCGTTGGGTGGGGATTGATACGTTAGGCGAGTATGAATTCCCTGAAGCGAATGCGCCCGTGTTGGTAAAGCTTAAAGAAACACTTCTATAAAAAAAGGGCCAAACATTGTGTTTGGCCCTTTTTTCTTCAAGACAGAGACGTATTAGTGATCTTCTGACCAACCGTCGCTGTCCGACATATCTGGTGCGCCCGGAATGCGCTTTTCTTCATCTGCCCATTCACCAAGATCGATCAACTGACACTTCTTGCTACAGAACGGACGATACGGGCTGACTTCTCCCCAAACAACGGGAATACCACATTGTGGGCACTTAACAATAGTTGGACTTTCTTTGCTCACAGAAACCTCTGTATTCGTGTTATCTAGCAGACCGCCAGTCGAAGTGACATGGAATCTGCAATGGCGCGGCTTTCGTCAAATGGTATAAAGCGGACGGCAAAGCGCGATTTATGACCCGACACCAAAGGGTAAGCGTTGTAATCGGGTGATATTTGAATGCGAAGTAAATAGGCACCATCAACGTCTTGCTGATAGAAGCCATTGTTCACAGTGCAAGGATGCATCACAGTGCTGCCTCTGACTAAGTGTAGCCAAAACGTCAGTGCTTCATCGAGTGCTTGCAAAGACGACAGCCACTGTGACGTGTTTGATTGCTGATGGGCAAGAGGCAGACTCAGCCAGTGGTGAAGCACAGGCAAGTCAAAGCTACAGGTGCCACCCGGAATGGAGAAACGCTGACGAATTGAAGACAAGAATTTATCTTCTCTCAGTTTTTGGCCAAGTCGCGGTGCCTGAAGCAGAGATTGCTGAAGCTGACGCTTTCGCCGAGCAGGACTTTTAATTGCTCAACATCCACATGTGGCACGTCGAGCCACGCTTCCAGCTTCGCGCGCTGTTTCTCCAGATCTTTAACCAGATCGCCTTTGACCTGAACCTGTTCGAGGATCTCCATCAGATCAAATAGGCTTTTAAAAAACGGAGCCCATTGTGAAGAGGCTGTGATATCGGCGGCAAGCTTTACCTGATCCAACAAGTACTCAAGTCGCAAATACACACGGACTTGCTCATTCAAAGGGTGCTCGTAAAGGGTATCGGTGCTCATGCTGCTCTCAATTTACTGTGTTGCCAGTTCAAGGTACTGAGCGTGTAATGCGTCGATTTGAGGGATTAATTCCTTGTTACCCCCATCATTGTTCACGATGTCGTCAGCAATTGCTAGTCGCTGTATGCGACTGGCTTGTGCATTGAGTATGTTTTTCACTTGCTCAGTGCTGACACCATCGCGTTTTCCAGTGCGCGCAATTTGAGTTTGTTCTGAAACATCTACGACAAGCACACGCTGGCAAAGTAATTGAAGGCTGTTTTCAACCAGCAAAGGCACCACCAATAAACAGTAAGGTGTCTGGCTTTGTTGGGTTTGTGAAATCATCGTTTCGCGAATTTTTGGATGCAGTAGAGCGTTCAGCCACACTTTATCCTCAGGGTGTGAGAACACATGCTCTCGCAATGCCGCGCGATTTAAGGTGCCTTCAGGCGTTAGCATCTCAGCACCAAACTTTTCTGCGATGGCATTTAGGCCGTCGGTGCCTGGCTCAACAACTTGGCGAGCAATGACATCAGCATCAATCACATCAATGCCTTTTTCGGCAAAAAGATCGGCGACCGTAGTTTTTCCACTGCCGATACCACCTGTCACGCCAATTACAAACGCCATTTAGTAACCCAAATAAGATGTTAAATACCAGTTGATGATCTTATCGCCCCATAGCAAACCGATCCACCCTGCAATGGCGAGATAAGGGCCAAAAGAGAAAGGCGTTTCTTTATCTGAGCCATTGATGCGTATCATGATGATGCCGCCAACAGCACCGATAAAGGAGGCTAACAGGATAACCATTGGCAATGCTTGCCAGCCAAGCCATGCCCCCAAAGCTGCAAGGAGTTTAAAATCACCATACCCCATGCCTTCCTTACCTGTTAAAAGCTTAAAGAGTTGGAACACACTCCACAGTGACAGGTAGCCTGCCATGGCTCCAATGACTGAATCTTGAAGTGAGACTGGAGAGATGCCCATCACTGCAAGCAACATGCCTGCCCACATCAGCGGCAACGTCATTTGGTCGGGAAGCAGCATGGTATCGATGTCGATAAAACACAGCGCAATCAACACAAAGGTTGCGAAAATCACCGCGAGTGACCAGTAAGAGCCCGTCAAGGTAAATGCCGTGACGCCCGTCAACATTGCGGTCAACAGTTCGACTAAAGGGTAGCGTTTGCTTACTGGTGTTTTGCAGTTGCGGCACTTTCCGCCAAGGATAAGCCAGCTCAATACAGGCACATTGTCGATAGCATTTACCTGTTTTTGGCAATTAGGGCAGTGAGAGCGGGGTAGGCTTAGGTTAAAGACTTGCCCATCAGGGGCTGCAATTTCTTCTGGGAAACAGTCGTGACACTCTTGTTGCCACCGTATTTCCATCATTTTTGGCAGTCGGTAAATTACGACATTGAGAAAACTGCCAACAATCAGGCCAAAGACAGAGGCAAACACTACAAAAAGATTCAGAGAGTCAAACAGCCAATTCATCACGGTATTCCATTATTAAGGAGGGCAAAGTAATATGATACCGAGATGTGCCAGTTCACTCTATGTGAATTAAGAACAAAAGACGGAGACACAGTTTAATTTTTATCCCATCACACTGATCAGATTGAACATCGGCAAATACATAGCGACTACCAAAGATCCAATCAGACCACCAAGAATAACGATGATCAGCGGCTCCAGAATTTTACCGAGATTGTCGACGACATTATCCACCTCATCTTCGTACATCCCTGCGACCTTATTGAGCATGTCATCGAGCGAACCTGATTCCTCACCGATCATCACCATTTGCGTCATCATGTCCGGGAACTCGCCCGTTTCTTTGATAGAGCGGTGAAGGGGGCGCCCCCTGATGTTTGCTGGTAAACCGTCTCTATCACATTTTGATAGTGCAGGTTATTGGCCGTTTTCCCGGCAGCTGAAAGACCGTTTAGAAGTGGGATGCCCGCATTAAACGTGGTTGCAAGGGTACGGGTAAAACGTGCAAGCGTCGCCTTTGTCAATACGCCACCGACAATTGGGATGTGAAGGGACAATCGGCTTACTTTAAGTTGGAATGACGGACTGCGTTTGTAGCTTTCTCGCATTAGAAGAACGACTAAAACGGTGACTAACCCAAGGTGTAAGCCATAGTTTTGAACAACTTCAGAAAGGTTCAGAACTTTTTGGGTAAACCAAGGTAAGTCTGCGTTAAAGGAAGCGAACACATCTTTAAATGTTGGGATCACGAAGATCAGCATGCCAATAGTCACCGCCAGTGCCAGAAAGGTCACGATACTTGGGTAAATCATGGCTTTGACTACTTTGGCTCGTGTGGCTTCGTCTTTTTCTCGGTAAACACTGATTCTTGCAAAGATTTGTTCAAGGCGACCTGTCTGCTCACCCGTTGCCACCAAATCGCAGTAAAACTGGTCAAAAAGCGGCGAGCTGTTTTTCATCGCCATGGCCAAAGACGATCCGGCTTCCACATGGCGATAAATATTGCCGATGATAAGTTTCATCTCGGCTTTTTTTGCACCGGTTTTCAGAAGCTGCAGTGTTTCGCCCAAAGGCACCCCCGCTTCCAGCATGGTCGAGATTTGGCGACTGAATAGGGTAATGTCTTTTGGCGTCGCGGCATTTCGGCGTTGGACAAAAGACGAAGGGCTTCTGCGCTTAATTTTTAGAATTTGAACGCGCTGCTCTACCAAGGAAAGACGAGCATCTTGTTCGTTAAACGCCAGCACTTGGCCTTTTACGTTTGACCCTTTGGTTGTTACTCCTCGCCAATGAAAGGCATAAAGCTTGTTTTTTTCTTTCGCCATGACAGCTTCCTTATAAGCTAATGACGCGTTGAAGTTCAGTAAGGCTGACGATGCCTTCGTTTAGTTTTTCGATACCGGACTCTTGCAAGGTCAGCGCACCGCTGGCACTGGAAATGTTCTGTAATCGGCTGGCAGATGCCCCTTGTCCTATCGCTTCAGCCAACTCAGTGGAAATGGGCACAACTTCATAGATCCCGACGCGGCCAATATAGCCGTGGTTGCAGTGATCGCAGCCTTCAGGTGCAGCTTTGTAGATCGACTCAGTGCGCAGCGACGGATAGTGCTTTTGCAAAGCGATAAGCTGGTTGTCGTCAGCGGGGTGTGGCTCTTTGCAATGTTTGCAAAGACGACGCGCCAAGCGCTGAGCAATCACCAGTGAAAGAGAGGCGGCAAGGTTGTAGGGCGCAACGCCCATGTTGGCCAAGCGGGTAATACTTTCCGCCGCTGAGTTAGTGTGCAAGGTGGAAAGTACCAGGTGACCCGTTTGCGCCGCTTTAATGCCAATTTCTGCGGTTTCTAAATCTCGGATCTCACCCACCATCACCACATCAGGATCTTGGCGGAGAAACGCACGAAGGGCTTTGGCGAAATCAAGGCCGATATCGTTGTTGATATTGACCTGATTGATGCCGGGCAGGTTGATTTCGACTGGGTCTTCCGCCGTGGCGATATTGCGCTCTGCGGTATTGAGGTATTTAAGACCCGTGTACAAGGATACGGTTTTGCCGCTCCCTGTCGGCCCTGTTATTAATATCATGCCTTGAGGGCGGTCGAGAGCATGCAAGTAATCGGCTTTCTGCTTTTCGTTATAGCCGAGCGAATCAATATCCAGCGCAACACTGCCGCCATCTAAAATACGAAGTACCACCTTCTCGCCCCAAAGGGTGGGCAGTGTGGAAACACGCATATCTACTGACTTGGAGTCAGAGATGTTGAGCTTGATGCGCCCATCTTGCGGAAGGCGTCGCTCGGCAATATTGAGCTTGGCGAGAATTTTTAGTCGGGTAGAAAGACGACGAGAAACGCCCGCAGGTGGAGAGCTGTGGAGCTGCAAGATTCCATCGAGGCGAAAGCGAATGCGATAGCTTTGCTCAAACGGTTCAAAGTGCACATCGGACGCTTGTTTTCGTACCGCATCCAAAATGACTTGCTGAATGTAGCGACTGACAGGGGCCTCGTCCGTCATCAAGTCATCAGTGCTTTCCGAAATATCAAAATCGGCAAGTTCTTCCAGTTCGGAGTTCGATACCGAAAGCGTATCTTTGCAGCTGGCTTCAATGTTCTTGCCGTAAAGCTTGCGAAGCGCACCTTTGAGCTGGAGATGATCGACAATAATGGGGCGGATCATCAGTCCTGTGGCAAAGCGAAATTCATCCTGCGCATCGAGATCTGTGGGGTCGCTAACTGCAAGGTAAAGCATGGAATCGACAATCTTGAGCGGCAATACGCTGTGGTTAAGGCAAAGTGACCGCTTATCTAACTGCTCGCACGTTGTCATATAAGGGTAGTCAGTGATGTTACCGACAGGCTCTTTAAAATAGTCGCCAAGTGTCCTGGCAAGCGCATCGCTAGACAGCACCTGGTTGGCTATCAATGCATCGGGTGCTGCCCTGCCATCAAGCGTCATCGTATCTAGAACATGCGAGGATTGTTCCTGCGAGATCGCAGAGTTATGCAGAAGAAGATTGATTAAGCCTGAATCTAGAGTTTCTGCAGTCACGAGGCTGTCCTTATACATGGCGTAAGTACGAATTATTGAGTCTTTAGTTATGTGACTGATATGAAACGGTGTCGATAGAAGAGCAATGGAATTTCGACGAATGTCATGCTGACAAGCAGAAGAACCGAACACTTACCAAGTGTGATATTAAAGTCAAAAAAGCGGGAGTTGCGTTCGCCGCTATCCCGCTTTTAAATTCAGATCAGTTTACGGAGTAGTCGTTGCACAGCCTTTAATGCCATCTAGTTGGATGCCTGCAGACATTGCACATGTCCATGCAGCCTCTGAGCGTGTATATGTAATTGTTTGGTTGTTATATGCAGTGTCTGTATTCAAAGCAAGCACAAGAGTGCCGTCCGCAGATTCTGAAGCGGCCGTGCCAGTAATGGTGCCAATACCTTCAACAACAAAACCATTTGCTGAGTCTAACCCACCTACATCAGCACCAGCTGTTATAAAAGTCGCTAAAGTGTTTGTAGAACTTAACTCCAAGAACAGATCCGCTTTGGTCAGCATGTTTTTCAGCGAAGCGATGCCTGCGGTGACATCCGCTTTATTTTTATAGTTTGAGTAAGCTGGCACGGCAATTGCCGTCAGTGCACCAATGATCCCAACAACAATCAACAGCTCAATTAAACTAAAACCTTTTTGCTTTTTCATATTCTTATCTCCAGTCGTTCATGCGCAATTAATTGCGTAAGTGGTTTCAAGATAAGACTGAAATTGAATTTGTGACAGCGTAATAATAGGGTCTTTCGACGGGTGATCTGCCTTTGATGCAACGGGAATGAAGTGAGTGTTACAAAATGTGACCGTTGGACAAAAATGCAGGCATAGTGCCTGCATTATCAGTAAGTTAACGAGTTTTGTGTCACTTAAAACGCATGGAGAGATCCATGGCATTGATGTGTTTGGTGAGTGCGCCCACAGAAATATAATCTACCCCTGTATCTGCATAATCGCGAATCGTGTCGAGTGTCACATTGCCTGAAACTTCCAATGCGATGCGTCCGTTATTCAAAGCGACAGCTTCACGCATCATGTCTGTGGTGAAGTTATCCAACATCACGATATCGGCACCTGCATCAATCGCTTGTTGTAGTTCATCCAGCGATTCGGTTTCCACCTCAACAGGCTTACCTGGGTTCAAGTCTTTGGCTGTTTTCACGGCTTGCTGAATACCACCACATGCCATGATGTGGTTTTCTTTGATGAGGTAGGCGTCATACACACCGATACGGTGGTTGTAACCGCCGCCGCACGCCACGGCATATTTCAGCGCATTGCGAAGACCGGGAATGGTTTTGCGGGTGTCCAGCAAGCGAGTACTCGTGCCAGCTAGCTTTTCGGCATAACGCGCGGTTTCGGTTGCACTGCCAGACAGGGTCTGAATAAAGTTCATTGCGTTGCGCTCACCCGTCAACAGAATGCGTGCAGGACCTTCAAGTTCGCAAAGGACTTGATTTGGTTCGACTTTGTCACCGTCTTCCACCATCCAGCGAATATCGACTTCACCGCCAAGTTGACGAAACACTTCATCGGCAAAGGCTTTTCCGCAGAAAACGCCGTGTTCGCGGGTAATGATGGTTGCAGTCGCATGCGTGCAAGCAGGGATTAAGCTGGCGGTGATATCTTGAGTGGCATCTAAACTACCGCCTAAGTCTTCTTTCAGCGTATCGGCAACACAACGAACGATGTCGTTTTGGAGCATTTCTTTCAGCTTCGCCAGGCGTTTTTGGCTGTCGTGAACGCGTGGTGCGTTCGAGAGATCTGACATGGTGGTTCCATCACGGGTAAAACAAAGATTCAAACAGGGCTGTCCTGCCTACGATGGCTGCCAGTGTACATGTGAGAAGGGCAGATTGCGAGATGAGCAAAGGTGTACTTTTTGTGTGGGTTTTTACCGTAAATACGGTAAACTGTTGTTTTTCTGATGCTCAAAGGCATTGTGCATGTTAACCATTAGTGATCACATTCTGGAATCGGCTGTTTACCTCCCTTCTCCCCATTTTAACGAACGCCCGGATCCTAGCGATGTCTCTTTGCTGGTGGTGCACAATATCAGCCTGCCGCCGAGTGAGTTTGGCGGCCCTTATATTGAGCAGTTTTTTCAGGGAAAACTGACCTCAAAAGACCATCCGTATTTTGATGAAATACGCCATCTCGACGTTTCTGCACATTGCCTCATTAAACGTGACGGTAGTGTGGTGCAGTTTGTGCCGTTTGATAAGCGTGCTTGGCATGCCGGCGTGTCGTGTTTCGAGGGACGTGAACAGTGTAATGACTTCTCGATTGGTATTGAGCTTGAAGGCACAGACGATTTGCCCTACACCGACGAGCAATACCATGTGCTTACGTTGGTGACGCAATCTTTGCTTCATTACTACCCGAAAATGGCGGCATCGCGCATTACGGGCCATGAGCATATTGCGTCAGGCAGAAAGACCGATCCGGGGCTGTCATTTAACTGGCAACGTTATCAACAAGCGTTAGGTGCAGAAGAGAGCTGACGGTTTTTCGCACCTTATCTTGTAAACGTGCGTTTCCAAAATTCGTTGAGAAGTGAAACGGCTTTGAGAATTTGCGCAATATTCCATCGTTTTGAGCAAATAAATTGGTCTTACCATTGGGAGAGGATTGATTAATTTACATTCGACATCTACTTGTAATTTCTATGACTTAAATCAAGTTTAGGGTGGACAGTTACGACACATTCTGGTAACTTTTTATGTGTTTGGTAATTGGTCTTACCAATTTACAAGACCGATAGAGTGGGATAAGACGCGCAGGATTTCCGGCGCCAGAAAATAAAGAAGAACGATGGCAATACAACGGATTCGTCAGCCCAAACTGTCAGATGTTATTGAGAAAGAGCTTGAAAGCCTGATTCTGGAAGGCACATTGTCGCCGGGGCAAAAACTGCCACCGGAGCGCGAGTTAGCGCAGCAATTTGATGTCTCCCGTCCTTCTATTCGCGAAGCAATTCAGCGATTGGAAGCGAAGAAACTCCTCAATCGAAAACAAGGTGGCGGCACCTTCGTGAGTGAACGCTTGTGGCAGCGTTTCTCAGAGCCATTGATTGAGCTGTTAGCAGACCACCCGGAATCTCAACTCGATTTATTAGAATCTCGACATGCGCTCGAAGGCATTTCGGCCTATTTTGCTGCATTACGGGGTACAGAAGAAGATTTAAACCGAGTGTGCCAGTGCCACGACCACATTCGGGAAGCCCAGCAACTTGGCGATGTAAAAGCCGAAGCCGCTGCCGTTATGCAATACCTGATCGCCGTTACTGAGGCATCACATAACGTGGTATTGCTGCACATTGTGCGCAGCCTAGTTCCTTTGCTGGAGCAAAACATATTACAAAACTTTGAGTTACTTAACCGTCGTAAAGACGTGGTGGAAAAAGTAACCAGACACAGAGCCAATATTGTGCAAGCGATTACCGCCGGGGAACCAGAAAAAGCCCGTCAGGCATCGCATGCGCATTTGGCTTTTATAGAGGAAACCCTGCTGGATCTGGGCCGTGAGGAAAGCCGACGTGAGCGCTCGCTTCGCCGGATACAGCAACGCAAGGACGAGTTGGAATAGCGGATCCCGACAGCTTCGAGGAGTTGTCAGGAACCGTTTTTTCAGCTGCGACAACATTAGTTTTGTACGAGTCAATCAACGAAAGGATAGATCGCCATGTCTGAAGTCATGAAAAATGACGTGGACGCACTTGAGACCCAAGAGTGGTTAGAAGCTCTTGCATCAGTCGTTCGTGAAGAAGGTGTAGAACGTGCCCAATTCCTACTAGAACAAGTTATGGAAAAGGCGCGCCTTGACGGTGTTGATATGCCTACTGGCATCACCACCAACTATGTGAATACCATCCTGCGGATAAAGAGCCAGCATACCCAGGTGACGTAAACCTGGAGCGTCGTATTCGTTCTATCATTCGTTGGAACGCGATCATGATCGTGTTGCGCGCATCTAAGAAAGACCTTGATCTGGGTGGCCACATGGCTTCATTCCAGTCTTCTGCTGCTTTCTACGAAACCTGTTTCAACCACTTCTTCCGCGCTCCTAACGAGGTGGACGGTGGTGACTTGGTTTACTACCAAGGTCACATTGCACCAGGTATCTATTCTCGCGCATTCGTTGAAGGTCGTCTGACTGAAGCTCAGTTGGATAACTTCCGTCAAGAAGTAGACGGTAACGGTATTTCTTCATACCCGCACCCTAAACTGATGCCTGAGTTCTGGCAATTCCCGACCGTATCTATGGGTCTGGGTCCAATCTCTGCAATCTATCAAGCTCGCTTCCTGAAGTACCTGAACGGTCGTGGCATGAAAGACACCACTAACCAGCGCGTATACGCGTTCCTGGGTGATGGTGAGATGGATGAGCCAGAGTCACGCGGCGCGATCTCTTTCGCTGCTCGTGAGAAGCTGGACAACCTGTGCTTCCTGATCAACTGTAACCTTCAGCGTCTGGACGGTCCAGTAATGGGTAACGGCAAGATCATCCAAGAACTGGAAGGTCTGTTCAAAGGTGCTGGTTGGAACGTTGTTAAGGTTGTTTGGGGTAGCGGTTGGGACAAACTGCTGGCGAAAGACACCACTGGTAAACTGCTGCAACTGATGAACGAAACCGTTGACGGTGACTACCAGACGTTCAAAGCAAAAGACGGTGCATACGTTCGTAAACACTTCTTCGGTAAGTACCCAGAAACTGCTGCTCTGGTTGCAGACATGACCGACGAAGAGATCTTCGCGCTGAAGCGTGGTGGTCACGAGCCGTCTAAGCTGTTCGCTGCATTCCAGAACGCACAAGAAACTAAAGACCGTCCGACTGTGATCCTGGCTAAGACCGTTAAAGGTTACGGCATGGGTGAAGCGGCGGAAGGCAAGAACATTGCGCACCAGGTTAAGAAGATGGATATGACCCATGTTCTGCACCTGCGTGATCGCCTGGGTCTGCAAGACCTGCTGTCTGACGAAGACGTGAAAGCACTGCCTTACCTGAAACTGGATGAAGGTTCAGCTGAGCACCAGTACCTGCACGCTCGTCGTGAAGCACTTAAAGGCTACACGCCTAAGCGTCTGCCTAAGTTCACTGAAGAACTGGCACTGCCAGAGCTGGATGCGTTCCAACCTCTGTTGGACGAGCAAAAGCGTGAAATCTCTACCACAATGGCTTTCGTACGTGCACTGAACGTGCTGCTGAAAGACAAAGGCGTTGGTAAGAACATCGTTCCAATCATTGCGGACGAAGCGCGTACCTTTGGTATGGAAGGTCTGTTCCGTCAAATCGGTATTTACAACCCGCACGGCCAGAACTACACCCCACAAGACCGCGACATCGTTTCTTACTACAAAGAAGCGACTTCAGGTCAGGTACTGCAAGAAGGTATCAACGAACTGGGTGCGATGTCTTCATGGGTTGCTGCGGCGACATCATATAGCACCAACGATCTGCCAATGATCCCGTTCTACATCTACTACTCAATGTTCGGCTTCCAACGTGTTGGCGACATGGCGTGGATGGCGGGCGACCAACAAGCACGTGGCTTCCTGCTGGGCGCAACTGCGGGTCGTACTACCCTGAATGGTGAAGGCCTTCAGCATGAAGATGGTCACTCACACATCATGGCAGGTACTGTTCCTAACTGTATCTCTTACGACCCAACGTTCGCTTACGAAGTTGCAGTAATCATGCAAGACGGTATGCGTCGCATGTACGGTCCTGAGCAAGAGAACGTGTTCTACTACCTGACGCTGATGAACGAAAACTACGCGCAACCAGCAATGCCAGAAGGCGCTGAAGAAGGTATCCGTAAGGGTATCTACAAGCTGGAAGCATACGCGGGTGACAAAGCGAAAGTTCAGCTGATGGGCTCTGGTACCATCCTGAACGAAGTACGTGCAGCAGCTGACATCCTGAGCAAGGACTACGGCATCGCTTCTGACGTATTCAGCGTGACTTCATTCAACGAACTGGCTCGCGATGGCCAGGCGTGTGACCGTCACAACATGCTGAATCCAATGGCAGACGTACAAGTACCATACATTGCACAAGTAATGGGTACTGAGCCTGCTATCGTTGCGACTGACTACATGAAGAACTATGCGGACCAAGTTCGTGCGTTCATTCCTGCTGAGTCTTACCGCGTGCTGGGTACTGACGGCTTCGGTCGTTCAGACAGCCGTGAGAACCTGCGTCGTCACTTCGAAGTTAACGCAAGCTACGTTGTAGTTGCTGCGCTGACTGAACTGGCGAAGCGTGGCGACATCGAGAAATCAGTTGTTGTTGAAGCAATTGAGAAGTTCGGTATCGACACTCAGAAAGTGAACCCACTGTACGCGTAAGAGGCATATATCAATGGCAATCGAAATTAACGTACCTGACATCGGTGCCGATGAGGTTGAAGTAACTGAGATCCTCGTTAGCGTTGGTGACAAAGTTGAAGAAGATCAGTCGCTGATCACCGTTGAAGGTGACAAGCGTCGATGGAAGTACCTGCATCACAGGCTGGTATCGTAAAAGAAATCAAAATCGCTGAAGGCGACAAGGTTTCTACCGGTTCTCTGATCATGATTTTCGAAGCCGAGGGTGCAGCGCAAGCTGCACCTGCTCCTGCGGCAGAAGCAGCTCCAGCAGCGGCTCCAGCTCCAGCAGCAGCGGCATCTGAACTGAAAGAAGTTCACGTTCCAGATATCGGTGGCGACGAAGTAGAAGTTACTGAAATCATGGTAGCGGTTGGCGACAGCATTGAAGAAGAGCAATCTCTTCTGACTGTTGAAGGCGACAAAGCATCTATGGAAGTACCAGCACCGTTCGCTGGTGTTCTGAAAGAAATCAAAGTAGCAGCAGGCGACAAAGTGTCTACTGGCTCTTTGGTGATGATTTTCGAAGTTGCAGGCTCAGGCGCAGCACCTGTTGCAGCGGCTCCAGCAGCAGAAGCTCCTGCGGCAGCACCAGTCGCTGGCGCATCGATGGCTGCCAGCGTTAAAGAAGTTCACGTTCCAGATATCGGTGGTGACGAAGTCGAAGTGACCGAAATCATGGTAGCAATCGGTGACAGTATCGAAGAAGAGCAGTCACTGATCACTGTTGAAGGTGACAAGGCTTCTATGGAAGTTCCTGCACCATTCGCAGGTGTACTGAAAGAAATCAAAGTAGCAGCAGGCGACAAAGTGTCTACTGGCTCGCTGATCATGGTGTTTGAAGTGGCTGGTGCAGCACCTGCACCAGCGGCGGCAGCGACATCTGCTCCTGCAGCGGCTCCGGCTCCTGCGGCGGCACCTGCAGCAGCTTCTGCGCCAGCAGCAGCTGGTGACTTCCAGGAAAACAATGAGTACGCACACGCGTCTCCAGTTGTTCGTCGTCTGGCTCGTGAGTTTGGCGTTAACCTGGCGAAAGTGAAAGGTACTGGCCGTAAGAGCCGTATCCTGAAAGAAGACGTTCAGAACTACGTGAAAGAAGCACTGAAGCGTCTGGAATCAGGTGCAGCAGCATCTGCTTCTGGTAAAGGCGACGGCGCAGCTCTGGGTCTTCTGCCTTGGCCGAAAGTTGATTTCAGCAAGTTCGGTGAAACTGAGGTTCAACCTCTGTCTCGCATCAAGAAGATTTCTGGCGCGAACCTGCACCGTAACTGGGTAATGATCCCGCACGTGACTCAGTGGGATAACGCTGACATCACTGAGCTGGAAGCATTCCGTAAAGAGCAGAACGCGATCGAAGCGAAACGCGATACTGGCATGAAGATCACTCCACTTGTGTTCATCATGAAAGCTGTTGCTAAAGCACTGGAAGCGTTCCCAACGTTCAACTCTTCTCTGTCTGAAGACGGTGAGAGCCTGATCCTGAAGAAATTCGTTAACGTTGGTATTGCAGTAGATACGCCAAATGGTCTGGTTGTTCCAGTCTTCAAAGACGTGAACAAGAAAGGCATTTACGAGCTGTCAGCTGAGCTGATGGAAGTATCTAAGAAAGCACGTGCAGGTAAGCTGACTGCAGCTGACATGCAAGGCGGCTGTTTCACTATCTCTAGCCTGGGCGGCATCGGCGGTACTGCGTTCACACCAATCGTGAATGCACCTGAAGTTGCAATCCTAGGTGTGTCTAAGTCTGAAATGAAGCCAGTATGGAACGGTAAAGAATTCGCTCCACGTCTGCAGCTTCCTCTGTCACTGTCATACGATCACCGCGTGATCGACGGTGCAGACGGTGCACGCTTCATTACTTACCTGAACGAGTGTCTGTCAGACATTCGCCGTCTGGTACTGTAAGACAACACTCAATCAGCACCTGCCTGCATAAGGCAGGTGCTGATTTGATGTATAGCTCACAGGCTATGGGTTTTTATTTTTCAGCTTGTTAACACGGCTGTAAAATGTTGGACCAAATAAGTGCCTTTCACGAAAAGGCACTTGTCGTGAAACAAAACGCATCCAACATAAAAAGAATCTCTTAGCCTGTCAGGGATATAAGACTACAACGAGGTCAGAATGAGTAAAGAAATCAAAACCCAAGTCGTGGTGCTGGGTTCAGGTCCTGCTGGTTATTCAGCGGCATTCCGTTGTGCGGACCTGGGTCTGGAAACTGTTCTGGTAGAAAAGTACAGCACCCTGGGTGGTGTTTGCCTGAACGTGGGTTGTATTCCATCTAAAGCCCTGCTGCACGTAGCAAAAGTTATTGAAGAAGCCAAAGCGATGGCTGAGCATGGTGTTGTTTTTGGCGAGCCAACAACTGACATCAACAAAATTCGCGTATGGAAAGAAAAAGTTGTTAACCAACTGACTGGCGGTCTTGGCGGTATGGCTAAGATGCGTAAAGTTAATATCGTTAACGGCTACGGTAAATTTACCGGTCCTAACACCATCGTGGTTGAAGGCGCAGACGGTCCAACGACTGTTAACTTCGACAACGCAATCATTGCAGCAGGTTCTCGTCCAATTGAGCTGCCGTTCATCCCGCATGAAGACCCACGTATTTGGGATTCAACGGATGCACTGGAACTGAAAGAAGTTCCAGAGAAAATGCTGGTTATGGGTGGCGGTATCATCGGTCTTGAGATGGGTACTGTTTACCACGCACTGGGTTCACAAATCGACGTTGTTGAAATGTTCGATCAAGTTATCCCAGCAGCAGATAAAGACATCGTTAAAGTCTTCACTAAGCGTATCAGCAAGAAGTTCAACTTGATGCTGGAAACCAAAGTGACTGCGGTTGAAGCGAAAGAAGACGGCATCTACGTAACGATGGAAGGCAAGAAAGCACCTGCAGAGCCAACACGTTATGACGCAGTGCTGGTTGCAATCGGCCGTGTACCTAACGGTAAACTGCTGGATGCAGAGAAAGCAGGTGTTGCTGTTGATGAGCGTGGCTTTATCAACGTTGATAAGCAAATGCACACCAACGTTCCACACATCTACGCGATCGGTGACATCGTAGGTCAGCCAATGCTGGCACACAAAGGTGTTCACGAAGGTCACGTTGCTGCGGAAGTTATCGCTGGTAAGAAGCACTACTTCGACCCGAAAGTGATTCCTTCAATTGCGTACACTGAGCCAGAAGTGGCTTGGGTTGGTCTGACAGAGAAAGAAGCGAAAGCACAAGGCATCAACTACGAAGTTGCTACCTTCCCATGGGCTGCATCTGGCCGTGCAATCGCGTCTGACTGTTCTGACGGTATGACGAAGATGATCTTCGACAAAGACACTCACCGTGTTATCGGTGGTGCGATTGTTGGTACCAACGGTGGCGAACTGCTGGGCGAAATCGGCCTGGCAATCGAGATGGGTTGTGATGCAGAAGACATCGCGCTGACCATCCACGCACACCCAACACTGCACGAGTCAGTAGGTCTGGCGGCTGAAGTGTTCGAAGGTACTATCACTGACCTGCCAAACGCAAAAGCAGTGAAAAAGAAAAAGTAATCTCTGATTCTTAAAAAGAAAAAGCACCTCTTAGGAGGTGCTTTTTTTTACCTAAAATTCGGCGATATCTGTCCGATGCTTCATAGGCAAGGCGTCAAAAAGGCAGAAATCATACAATTTTCAGAGAATAAGAGAGTAAATTCGTGGCTTACTGACTTTTTCCTGAACTTTTCCTTGTTTCATAATGGTATTGTCTTAGCCAATCTCGCTTAGGTCAGTTTTCATCATTAGGACTCTGTTCAATGGACTTGAAGTTATTTAATCGCTCTCTGACAAATACGTTGTTTGCCTTCTTGTGTTGGAGCCTATTCAGTGTGTCAGCCTATGCGCACGAACACTCAGACCGCCCAACCGTGGGTTTGGTGCTGGGCGGTGGCGGCGCGAAAGGTGCCGCGCATGTTGGCGTATTGCGCGCGCTGGAAGAGATGAAAATCCCGGTCGACTACATCGCTGGCACCAGTATGGGGGCGTATGTCGGTGGTCTGTATTCCTTGGGGATGTCGGCCGATGAAATCGAAGTGCTGATGGATCATACCGACTGGAATGCTGGGTATGTCGATAGGGTGTATCGCGGCGACCGCCGTATCCGCGATAAAGAACATGAAGACCGATATAACCTGTCCACCAACCTTGGCTTTGATCTCAAAAGCCTGAAGACGCCGCAAGGGATCGTGCAGGGTCAGAACATGATCCGTATCTTGCGCGAGTCGACCGGAAACCCGCCCGTATTCACTTCTTTCAATGAGCTCGTTATCCCGTTCCGCGCCGTTGCTACAGACATCGAAAAACTGGTGCCTGTGGTGATAGGTGAAGGGCAGCTGACCGAAGCCATGCTGGCAAGTATGGCCGTTCCTGGGGCATTGCCGCCGGTGGAAATTCAAGGCCGTTATTTGGTTGATGGCGGACCAGTCAACAATATGCCGGTGGACGTTGCCAAAGCGCTGGGTGCGGACATCGTCATCGCGGTGGATATCAGCACCGACTATTACCCAGCGGCGGAGCTTGGCTCTTATCTTCAGGTCATGAACCAACTCGTGAACTTCATGGTGCGAAACAGTACCGAAGTGCAAATCGGCAATATGACAAAAGAAGATATCTTGTTAACCCCTGATGTGGGTGACATGGAGACAACAGAATTTGATCGTATGCCTGAAGCCTTCGCCAAGGGCTATCAAATTGCCATTCAAAATAAGAGCAAGCTGCTCAAACTGGCAATGACGTCAGGCGAGTATCAGGAATACGTGGAAGCCAAGCAGCTTAGACGCAGACAAATGCTGCACGGCGATATGCTCAAGATTGACCAGATAGTGCTGAACAATGACACCAGCTTGTCCGACGACGTGCTGACCGAAAGGTTGGATCTGCAACTCGGTCAGATGAACTCCAAAGAGTTAGAAGCCTCAGTGCGAAACCTCTATGCCCTCGACCGTTTTGAAACCGTGCGTTATCACGTCGAGCAAAAGGGTAAAGAGAACGTGTTGGTGGTGGACGTCAAAGAGAAAAGCTGGGGACCTAATTTCGTCGACTTCCGCTTCTCGCTAGAGGACAACTTCGAGTCAGACACCAATTTTTCTGCCGGTTTTAGCGTGAACTCAACGGGGCTGACAGAAAACGGTGCAGAGCTTAGAACCACCTTTGAGATTGGCACCGACAAGCTGGCGCAGGCCGAGCTTTACTTGCCGTTTACCGCCGATCAGCTGTTTTTCGCTGAAGTATTGGGTGGTTTTGAAGTCCGCGAACGTCAGGAGTTTTATCGCTCGCCGGAGCTACCCTCGAAGAAGTGGAATTTACCCTCTCAACCCGATACAGCGAAGTGCGCGGTGACATCGGCATTGGTTGGCAACCAAAGCTCTGGAGTGAGTTTAAGATGGGTTACCGCTACATCAAAGGGGAGGAAGAGTTCTCCGGTGGTTTGCTGGAGCAAGATTACTCGCGCGAAATCCCTTACGTTGAGATGACCTTGGACACGCTGGATAACCGCGTATTCCCGAACCGTGGTGGGTATCTGCATGCATCGCTGGGTTACGCCCGCGACAAGTTGAGAGATGAAGGGGTGTCCACGTCAGAGTCCACCGTGTTTAACGCCGAAGGGGTTTACGCAGAGAGTTGGGGTAAACACACCATCTACGGCAAAGCGAAATACGGCACCATCAATGAGCGTGTTGGCAATGTCTTGATTGAACCTCATGAACTCGGTGGATTCTTGAATCTGTCGGGTATTTCTAAAGATTCTCTGTGGGCAAACAACATTGCATTTGGTGCCATGGTGTATCGCTACCGACTATTGGATAACGATTTTGGGATTTTCACATCACCTGTCTATTGGGGTGCTTCACTGGAGTACGGTGGAGTGTGGAATAACCCAGATTTTTCGCTTAAAGATGTACCGTTTTACACGGCAGGCAGTATATTTGCTGGGGTAGATTCACCATTGGGACCAATGATAGTCGCCTATGGTCGTACAGAAAACGATCTTGATTCGTTCTATTTTATTGTGGGGTCCCAGTTCTAAAGGACTGATTTGAGAGAGCACCTCGGTGCTTTCTCTACAATGAACCGAATGTTTCATTCCATGGCTGGAATTTAATATTTGGTTAAAAAGTGATAACATGCCAGCTTCGTTATGCAGGCGCATTAGATAGATAGTTAGCCCTACGCTTAAACACGCGCCTGCCAACCGAGCTTACTTCCAAGGATGTCTGACCGCCACGGTCAGACCGTAATATGAGGAAAATGTCGTGCTTGAAGCCTACCGTAAACACGTCGAAGAACGTGCCGCTCAGGGCATCGTCCCTAAACCACTAGACGCGGAGCAAACCGCGAGCCTGATCGAACTTATTAAAAATCCACCTGCTGGTGAAGAAGCATTTCTGAGCGATCTTCTTGAAAACCGTATTCCACCAGGTGTTGATGAAGCCGCATATGTGAAGGCGGGTTTCTTGGCGGCAGTTGCAAAAGGTGAAACAAGCTCTCCGCTGGTAAGCAAAGAAAAAGCGGTTGAACTGCTGGGCACAATGCAAGGTGGTTACAACATTGAATCACTGATTGCACTGCTGGATGATGACGCGCTTGCGCCAATCGCCGCCAAAGCACTTTCTCACACCCTGCTGATGTTTGACGCTTTCTACGATGTTGAAGAAAAAGCGAAAGCGGGCAATGCACACGCGAAGCAAGTGATGCAGTCTTGGGCAGATGCAGAATGGTTCCTGTCTAAGCCAAACGTTCCTGAGAAAGTGACGCTGACCGTATTTAAAGTGACCGGTGAAACCAACACCGATGACTTGTCTCCAGCACCAGATGCGTGGTCTCGTCCTGATATTCCACTTCATGCACTGGCGATGCTGAAAAACGAACGTGAAGGCATCAACCCTGATCAAGCAGGTGTTGTTGGTCCAATCAAACAAATCGAAGCTCTGCAGGAAAAAGGTCACCAACTGGTTTATGTGGGTGACGTTGTTGGTACAGGTTCTTCACGTAAATCTGCGACTAACTCTGTGCTGTGGTTCATGGGTGATGACATCCCATTTGTACCAAACAAGCGTGCAGGCGGTTTCTGTTTGGGCGGCAAGATTGCTCCAATCTTCTTCAACACCATGGAAGATGCGGGTGCACTGCCAATCGAGCTAGACGTATCTAAGCTGAACATGGGTGACGTGATTGACGTTTATCCGTTCAAAGGCGAAGTACGTAGTAACGCGACAGACGAAGTACTGTCTACCTTCAAGCTGAAAACTGACGTGCTGTACGACGAAGTGCGTGCAGGTGGCCGTATTCCACTGATCATCGGTCGTGGTCTGACTGACCGTGCACGTGAAGCACTGGGCCTTGATGCATCAGACGTGTTCCGTCGACCACAAGCGGTTGCAGACACTGGCAAAGGCTTCACCCTTGGTCAGAAGATGGTAGGTAAAGCATGTGGCGTGGAAGGTATCCGTCCGGGCACTTACTGTGAGCCTAAGATGACCACTGTAGGCTCTCAGGACACCACAGGCCCAATGACCCGTGATGAACTGAAAGACTTGGCGTGTCTTGGCTTCTCTGCCGATTTGACCATGCAGTCATTCTGTCACACCTCAGCATATCCAAAACCTGTCGATGTGAACACGCACCACACACTGCCAGATTTCATCATGAACCGTGGCGGTGTATCACTGCGTCCGGGTGATGGTGTTATCCACTCATGGCTGAACCGCATGCTGCTGCCTGATACTGTCGGTACAGGTGGTGACTCGCACACCCGTTTCCCTCTGGGTATTTCTTTCCCAGCAGGTTCTGGTCTGGTTGCATTCGCAGCGGCAACAGGCGTGATGCCATTGGATATGCCTGAGTCGATTCTGGTTCGCTTTAAAGGTGAAATGCAGCCAGGCATTACACTGCGTGACTTGGTACATGCGATCCCTTACTACGCCATCAAGCAAGGTCTGCTGACCGTTGAGAAAGCGGGTAAGATCAATGCATTCTCTGGTCGTATTCTGGAAATCGAAGGTGTTGAACACCTGACGGTTGAGCAAGCCTTTGAGCTGTCAGATGCATCGGCAGAGCGTTCAGCGGCAGGTTGTACTGTGAAGTTGTCGCAAGAGTCAGTGTCTGAATACTTGTCTTCTAACATCGTGATGCTGAAGTGGATGATCAGCGAAGGTTATGGCGACCGCCGTACCATCGAGCGTCGTATCGCAGCGATGGAAGCATGGCTGGCAAACCCAGAGCTGATGGAAGCGGATAAAGACGCTGAGTACGCAGAAGTGATCGAAATCGATCTGGCTGAAATCAACGAGCCAATTCTGTGTGCGCCAAACGACCCAGACGATGCACGTCTGCTGTCAGAAGTGGCTGGCGACAAAGTCGATGAAGTCTTCATCGGTTCTTGTATGACCAACATTGGTCACTTCCGTGCAGCAGGTAAACTGCTGGATAAATTCGGAGGTACGCTGGAAACCCGTTTGTGGGTTGCTCCACCAACCAAGATGGACCGTGACCAGCTAACTGAAGAAGGCTACTACGGTATCTTCGGCCGCGCGGGTGTGCGTATTGAAACCCCAGGATGTTCACTGTGTATGGGTAACCAAGCGCGTGTTGCAGAGAAAGCAACCGTACTGTCTACCTCTACCCGTAACTTCCCGAACCGTTTGGGTACTGGTGCTAACGTTTACCTGTCTTCTGCGGAACTGGCGTCTGTCGGTGCAATCTTGGGGCGTATCCCAACGGTTGAAGAGTATCTGGAATACGCGAAGCAAATCGATGCGACAGCAGCCGATACGTATCGCTACCTGAACTTCCACCGCATGGATCAATATACCAAGAAAGCGGATGAAGTGATCATTCAAGCGGCTGTTTAATAGAAATAAATAGCAATAGACAGAAAGCCGACTCTAACGAGTCGGCTTTTTTTTGCTTCTATATTTCGTCTTTTATCGAAATGATGCGTCTTATAGGTAAAGAGCAACAAAATGCTCCCCTAGTCAAAGAGAGAGAAACGTCATGCTTAAAGTTATCAGCTTCACTATCTGCCCGTTTGTTCAACGCATCACTGCGATGTTGGAAGCAAAACAACTGCCGTACGAAGTGGAATACATTAGCCTGAGCGATAAGCCGCAATGGTTCTTGGATATTTCGCCTAACGGCCAAGTGCCGGTATTGGTCACAGAAGACAACACGGCACTGTTTGAGTCCGACGCCATTGCCGAATATCTCGAAGACAAATACGGTGCGATGCAGCCAGAGCTGAGTGTCGAGCAGAAAGCCATTAACCGCGCATGGAGCTACTTGGGTACCAAACATTACTTGGTGCAGTGCGGCGCACAATCCAGTCGCACCATCGAAGACCTCAAAGAGCGTTCGGAAAAGCTGCGCAATGCGTTTGAGAAAGAGGAAGGTCAGCTTGGTAAGCACCGCTACTTTAACAGTGATGAACTGAGCATGGTGGACATGGCGTGGCTGCCGCTGCTTCACCGTGCAGACATTATCCGTCGCGAGAGTGGCTATGACTTTTTGGAGGGCTTCTCCAAGGTCAAAGCATGGCAAGCGGCCATCCTAGACACTGGGTTGGCAGAGCGCAGCGTGTCTGAGGACTTTATGGAGAAGTTTCGCGGTTTCTATCTGTCGGAAGAACGTGTGTTGGGGCGTTGCGATTTCACCGACTGCTGCACACCGAAAACTATCAATGCATGTGAGCCGGCGTGCTGCTAATTGCTCGAAGATAGAAACAAAAACGGCACCTTGGGGTGCCGTTTTTCTTCGGGGCTGATTACTTTTTCAGCATAAGCAGTCGAGCAACGTTGGCTGCGGTGTTTTCAACGTTCACCGCACCTTCGCGTAGGGCTTCTTCTAGCGACACTGAACGTGGCACCACACTGAATACTGCATCGATACCGTGTTCGTGCACCACATCCACATCATTCGACAGACAACCTGCAATACCGATCACTGGTAGGTTGTATTGTTTTGCACAACGCGCCACACCGATTGGTGTTTTACCGTGAACAGTTTGGCTGTCCATGCGGCCTTCACCTGTGATCACCAGATCTGCATCTTTCAGTTGCTCAGACAGGTTCACTGCATCCATAACGATGTTGATGCCCGGGCGAAGATCGGCGTTAAAGATCCCCATCAGTGCCGCACCCATACCGCCAGCAGCACCCGCACCTGCGCTGTTTTTCACGTCACGACCAAGTTGTGACGCCATCAGATCGGCGTAGTGTGACAGGTTCGCGTCGAGCTTCATCACCATGCTTGGCGTTGCACCTTTCTGTGGGCCGAAAATCGCCGATGCACCTTTCTCGCCACACAGTGGGTTGTCCACATCACACGCGACTTCCAGTTTGACGTCTTTCAGGCGCGCATCCATGTCTGAACAATCAATGGTGTGCAAGGTTTCCAGTGCGCCGCCGCCGTGGCCAATGTCTTTGCCGTCTTTATCCAGCAATTTCACACCCAGTGCTTGTGCCATGCCCGCACCGCCGTCATTGGTCGAGCTACCGCCAATGCCGACGATCAGGTGCTTTGCACCGTGCTCAATGGCCGCTTTGATCAGCTCACCTGTACCGAAGCTGGTGGTGATGAGCGGGTTACGCTGTGAAGGTGGCACAAGATGAAGACCAGACGCTGCCGCCATTTCAATCACTGCGGTTTCACTATCACCCATCAGGCCAAAGAAACCTTGTACTGGTGTTCCAAGGGGACCAGTGACCACAACATCGATAATACGACCGCCTGTGGCATCCACCAGAGATTGCACTGTTCCTTCGCCGCCGTCAGCCATTGGCAGCTTCACGATCTCTGCATCAGGCAAAACGCGACGGAAGCCATTTTCGATAGCAACGGCAACGTCCATTGCTGACAAACTTTCTTTATAAGAATCTGGGGCAATAACAATTTTCATCAGCAATGTCCTTTAAACAAACAGACCAAACACACCAAAGATAAGGGTAGAAATCAGCGCAATCACAAAACCAACGGCAGATTCATATGGGATAAGCTTCAAACGCTCTTTCATGTCCATGTGAACCGCGCCGCCTGTTGCATGGAAGAAGCTTCCGTGGGGCATATGGTCAAAGACCGTGGCACCCGCATGAATCATTGCAGCACCTGCCAAAGCTGGTACACCTAATTCAAGAATAGTGTTGGCAAATACGCTACTTGCAACCGCGGTACCTGCGGTAGTCGAGGCAGTTGCCAGAGACATCAGTGCGCCTGAGAACGGTGCCAGCAGGTATGATGGCAAGCCAGATGATGTCAGAAGATCGATTAGACCGTTCTTCAGACCAGAGTTGGCAATGATGCCCGCCAGCGTACCTGTACCTAACAACATCACGGCAACCGGTGCCATGCGGTTCAGGCCAGATACCGCAAAGTGGTTAGTATCGCGACCACGACGCATCGCCAGTGCACCCAAAAGGCCACCCAATGGCAGAGCAATCAGCGGGTCAATGTTAATGCCTGCGATTGGGCGAAGTGCCAGCAAAGAGATAGCAACCATTGGCGCAACAATCGCGGCTCCGAATGATGGCAGGCGGCTCATGTCGACTTTTACCACTTCATGTTCAGCAACCTTGCTACCTTTGTTTACAAGCTTAAGCGCGATGAAATAAGCGGCGACCAGTCCGAACAAACCCGGAATCACACCGGCAGCCATGACAGAAGTCAGGGGAACATTGAATGCGTCAGCCGCAGCAATGGCGTTCGGGTTTGGTGACATCACGTTACCGGCTTTACCGCCGCCCACCATGCAAGCAATATCGCCATTTTTGATAGGTCAGCACGACGAGCAATTGCCAATGCAATCGGTGCCACGGTAATAACGGCAACGTCAACGAATACGCCCACCGCGGTCAGGATCATGGTTGCCACAGCCAGTGCCAGAAGGGCACGGGTTTCACCGACTTTCTTAACAATGGTTTCAGCGATGGTGGTAGCCGCGCCGGATTCAATCAGCACGCCCGCCAGAACACCTGCAGCAAGAATACGAAGAACAGCGGTCACAATGCCTTGTGCGCCACCAATCATCAGGGAGACGGTGTCAGTCAGGGACACGCCACCGACGATACCACCAATAAGCGCACCAATGATCATGCCGTAAGCTGGCGGCACTTTTCTCAAAATCAGGGTAATAGAAACGATTAAGGCGGCGAGGGCGCCTAGGGTGGAAACTTCGGTCATCTCATACATCTCGGCTGAAACGAAAAACTGACGGCACTTTACGCCGTCTTTCTGAGGCGGGCTTTAGGCGTTTGCCTTAATTTGCATGGTCGAGAGATGCACTAATTTGTGCGCTTGCACAAAATCAGTGGTTTCGTTGCCATTTCAAAAAGGAAAGATAGAGGCTGGTTTTATCTTCTAACTTATTGATATCAAAGCTAGTTATCTCATTGATACGTTGAAGGCGATAGCGGAGTGTATTGCGGTGAATATGCAGCTTTTCGCACGTATGAACTAAATCACAGTTTTGATCAAAATATGCAGTCAGTGTCTTAAGAAGCGTTCCTCGGCTGTCTGCCTCTTGCAGACGTAGCATAGGGTCTAGTAATTGCTTGGTGCGCCAATCATCTTCTGGCATCGCACTCAAAAGAACAGGAAGCGTATGATCTTTATAGTAAATGACCGTATCGCTAGGTGTGCTGGCTTCAAGCGTGGCACTGGCGGTTTGGTAGGATCGAGCGAGGCCTTTCAGTGTCGGGAAGTAACCACCATAAGCGATTTGCACGCTGAATGCCTTTTGTTCGGCTATCCGTTTTAGAAGTTTTCGAACCTTCTTTTCTTCCGACGCGCGAGACCACTCGCCGTTTTCTATTGCGATCGGTTTTAACACCACGATTTCATTGCGAGATACCGAGGAGATTCCGACCAGATTGTCACGTTCTGGGTATTCGAGCATGTGCACCATTTTCTGAAGGTGCTCAAGAGAGAGGGTGTCGGCTTTGTTCGGGATGAGTCTAAATAAGGTCGCGACGCGAGGCTGCTCAAGGTCGAGATCCAGACGCTGTGCAATGGAAACCAGTTGTCGCTCGTTAAGTTCAGACTCACGGATGAGTTGCAATACCAACTCTTCACGGTGACGTTTGTCCCATTGCATCTGAGAAATCAGCGCGGCTTGCTCGACAATCAACTCTGCCGTCATTTTAACCAACTCGCCGAAGCTTCTTACTGTGTCGGGTTTTCCTGAAATACCCACTACGCCGATAGCGATGCCATTAAACATCACGGGGAGATTGATACCGGGTCTGACGCCCATCAAAAGGTTGGAGGCGGCTTCATCAATTTCCACCACACGGTTTTTTGTTAGTGCTAAAACCGCACCTTCGTGTTTTTGATGCAAACGACTTGGATCGCCGGATCCTATAATTAGCCCCTGTTCATCCATGACGTTGACGGAATGACCAATGATTTTCATCGTCCTTTCGACGATTTGGCGAGCGATCATGGTATTGAGTTGCATTGGGTCTAAAGATCCTGAAAATGAGCAGACTTTCAAACAGTATCAGCCATAAAGACGCCGATACAAACCGAGGATACTACGTGGATTACGAATTTCGACGCAATACTTTAGACGACAGTTTTCATGCGGAGTTTTCCATGGGGCACGAAGCATTGGGACGTTGGCTGGTGGATGAGTTAGGCACCGACCACAATGCGATTGACGAAGTATTGGATAACTTAAAACATGTGATGGAGCAGGGAGGAGAGTGGAACCGTCCGGGGAAAGTCTTCCACCTTCAGTTGCTTCAAGAAGAAGCCCTTATTCAAGCCAACATCACCATGGAAGGCTCGGACGAAGAAATGCCGGATTTGGATCTTCATGCTTATGACGAAGAGAGCGTGTCTCTTTGTGGACCAGAGGACCTTCTTTTGGTGCTGGAAGCATGGCAAGACTTCATTCGCCGTTACGGACGATAAGTCACTGATTTATATGGCATACGGTAAAGGAGTATCGTGTGTCAAATATTTATACATTTCCTGCCTTAAAACCTTTACGCCACTTCTTGGTGCACTATATTTCTCCTAGCCCAAGCATGCCTTAAAACAGTGATCTTAACGCACCAAAATGGTGCGCGATATTTCAAGATTGTTATCAAAATAAATTAAACCATTGAAATATAATTAAAATAATTTTTGGCACGCGATTTGTTTATTACTACATCAGAACATCTTACATTCGGTTCAAGGAGACGGTGATGAAACTTATCAATGCGATAATTAAGCCATTTAAGCTCGACGACGTGCGCGAAGCACTCGCTGAAGTGGGCGTCGACGGCATGACAGTGTCAGAAGTAAAAGGCTTCGGCCGCCAAAAAGGTCACACAGAACTCTATCGTGGTGCTGAATACCAAGTGGATTTCCTGCCAAAAGTGAAACTGGAAATCGCAGCGCACAGCGAAAACGTCGACGAAATTATCGAAGCAATCAGCAAGGCGGCGCAGACCGGCAAGATTGGTGACGGCAAAATTTTTGTTTATGACCTACAGCAAGCCGTACGTATTCGTACCGGCGAGATGGATGCAGAAGCGATTTAAGGTTTGAGGGAGTAATAGAGATGGAACTATCAACAACAGTTATTGAGTTGCGTTACGCACTGGATACCTTTTTCTTCTTGATGTCGGGTGCGTTGGTTATGTGGATGGCGGCAGGTTTCGCCATGCTGGAAGCAGGTCTGGTGCGCTCTAAGAACACCACTGAGATCCTGACCAAGAACGTTTGTCTGTATGCGATCGCGTGTACCATGTACCTGCTGGTCGGTTACAACATTATGTATGTCGACAACAGTGAAGGTGGCTGGTTGCCATCACTGGGCTTCCTGATTGGTACGCAAGGCGAAGGCGCGGATCACTCTTTAGAATCTGACTTCTTCTTCCAAGTTGTTTTCGTTGCAACTGCAATGTCAGTGGTATCTGGCGCAGTTGCAGAGCGTATGAAACTGTGGGCTTTCCTGATTTTCTCTGTGGTACTGACAGCATTTATCTACCCAGTTGAAGGTTACTGGACGTGGGGCGGTGGCTTCCTGTCTGAAGCGGGCTTTAGCGACTTTGCTGGCTCAGGTATCGTTCACATGGCGGGTGCCGCAGCGGCACTGGCGGGGGTTCTTCTGCTGGGCGCACGTAAAGGCAAATACGGCAAGAACGGTCAAATCTACCCAATCCCGGGTTCAAACCTGCCACTGGCAACGCTGGGTACCTTTATCCTGTGGTTCGGTTGGTTCGGCTTCAACGGTGGTTCGCAGCTGATGATCTCTGACTTTGAGAACGCGACAGCCGTAGGCCAAATCTTCCTGAACACCAATGCGGCAGCGGCAGCGGGTGCCATCATTGCACTGGCAGTGTGTAAAGCGACTTGGGGTAAAGCGGATCTGACCATGATTCTTAACGGCGCGCTGGCAGGTTTGGTAGCGATTACGGCTGACCCACTGTCTCCATCACCGGTTGCAGCAATCACTATCGGTGGTCTGGCAGGTGCGTTGGTAGTGCTGAGCATCGTTGGTCTGGATAAACTGAAAATTGATGACCCAGTGGGTGCTATCTCTGTCCACGGTACTTGTGGTCTGTTCGGTCTGCTGGCAGTACCTTTCACTAACGCAGATGCGACATTTGGCGCGCAGCTGTTCGGTGCAGCGGTTATCTTCGCTTGGGTATTCGGTGCAAGCCTGCTGGTATGGGGCGTGCTGAAAGCAACCATGGGTATCCGTGTTGGCGAAGAAGAAGAACTTGAAGGAATGGACTTCCACGATTGTGGTGTCGATGCCTACCCAGAGTTTGTTAGCGTGAAATAACTCGTTACAAATTCAAGAACGGAAAAGCCCCGCATCAAAGGATGCGGGGCTTTTTTTGTACAGTTTCTAATGAATTGAAGTTGCGCACGTATTGATGATGTGTATACTAATCGAACTGATAAACGTTCTCATTATTATTGTGGTTTGAAGGGCAAGGATATGAAAAAAATGCTGTCAGCTTCAGCGCTGGTGCTAGGAGTTATGGGTGCGGGTGTAGCGAATGCTGCTGAAGAAGTAAATGTTTACTCTTACCGTCAACCATTCCTGATTGAACCAATGCTGAACGAGTTCACCAAGGAAACTGGTATCAAAGTAAACGTAAAGTTTGCTAAGAAAGGCATGGCTGAGAAAGTTGAGCAAGAAGGCGAATACAGCCCAGCTGATGTCCTGCTGACCGTAGACATTTCACGTCTGATGGAACTGGTCAACAAAGACCTGGTTCAATCTGTTGATAGCGAAACCATTGAAGAGAACGTACCTTCACAATACCGTGACAGCGATGACCGTTGGTTTGCACTGACTACCCGTTCACGTGCTGTTTACTCATCTCGCGACCGCGTTGGTAAGCTGGGTGAAGATTTTGACTACATGGATCTGGCTAAGCCTGAATTCAAAGGAAAAATCTGTACTCGCTCTGGTAAACACCCATACAATGTGTCACTGGTTTCAGCAATCATCGCAAACCACGGTGAAGCAGAAGCAAAAGAGTGGCTGGAAGGCGTGAAAGCGAACCTAGCACGTAAACCACAAGGCAATGACCGTGGCCAAGTTAAGGCAATATCGGAAGGTCTGTGTGACGTGTCTCTGGGCAACAGCTACTACTTGGGTAAAATGCTGGCAGACAAAGAGCAGCAAGCTTGGGCTGACAGTGTATACCTGAACTACCCTGGTCAAAATGCTGATGGTACTCACGTAAACATCAGTGGTATGGCGATGGCGAAATACGCGCCAAACAAAGAAAACGCACAAAAACTGATGGAGTTTTTGACGTCAGATAAAGCACAGCAGATGTATGCTGAAGTGAACTTCGAAGAGCCAGTGAAACCAGGCGTAGCACGCTCTGAGCTGGTGGCATCTTGGGGTGAATACACTGCAGATGAACTGCCTCTGGAAACCATTGCAGAGAACCACGCGAAAGCCGTGAAACTTCTAGACGAAGTGAAATTCGACCTGTAATGGTAAAAGAGAAGGGGGATATATATCCCCCTTTTTTGTGATTCTGACGCCATGATGTAGTAGGCAATGTTAGAACAAAACCGTTTTTTAAAAACCAGTAGTTGGGTATTTTCCTTGCTGCTGGTTTTGCCGATTTTGGCGATCTTCTATACCGCACTCGGTGATTCGGATGATGTCTTTGGGCATTTGATGGCCACCGTGATGGGAACGTACACCTTAAATACAGCACTTCTCGTTGTGGGCACCGTCTTTCTAGCCTTGGTTATGGGGATTCCGTCGGCTTGGCTAATGGCGCGATATACCTTGCCGGGTGACCGTTGGCTGCAATGGGCTTTAGTATTGCCGTTAGCTATGCCAGGCTATATTGTTGGTTATATCTATACCGACTGGTTCGATTTTGCTGGCCCTATTCAAATCCTGCTTCGAGACCTCACCGGCTGGACGTCTGCCGCGCAATACTGGTTCCCTGATCTCCGAACCCTGCCAGGTGCTTGCTTTGTCTTGGCACTCGTTCTTTACCCCTACGTTTATCTCCTTGCTCGCGCGTCCTTTATGGAGCAGAGCACAACGCTGACGCAATCTGCCCGTCTGTTGGGCTGCTCTCCAATGCAGGCGTTTTGGCGCGTGTCTTTGCCCCTTGCGCGTCCGGCTATTGCGGTAGGTGCATCGCTGGTGGCGATGGAAGCGTTGGGTGACTTTGGCACGGTGAGTTACTTTGCAGTGAGTACTTTGACCACAGCTGTGTATGACACTTGGCTTGGCTATTCAAACCTCAATGCGGCAGCGAAGATTTCCGCCATCATGTTGATGGTGATATTCCTTTTGATCAGCAGTGAGCGATACAGTCGTCGTAAGCAAAAGCTCTTCAGCCAGAATGCAGCGGCAGACAAAGTCACCAAGCTGGAGCTGCGTGGTAAAGCGAAGTGGCTCGCCGCCATCTGGTGTTGGGGCTTGTTTGTAATTGCCTTTGCGGCACCGCTTGGACAGCTTCTGATTTATGCATGGGGCTATCACTCCGATAGTTCAATTACAGACTTTGCCCAGTACAGCTTTAACAGCTTGTATGTGTCTGCCATTGCCGCTGTGGTAGCCGTGCTTGTGGCGATGCTGGTGAATTTCTACCGTCGAAACATTGGTTCGGCGGCAAGTAATGTACCGCTTCGTATGGCATCGCTTGGCTACGCGGTACCGGGAACTGTACTTGCGATTGGCGTGCTGATTTTCCTGACCAGTGCAGACCATCTGATCAACGATGTCGCCAAAGAAATGGGCTGGGGACGTCCGGGACTTATCTTCTCTGGCACCATGTTCGCGATGCTGACCGCGTTTGTTGTTCGTTTCAGTGCGGTTGCGATTGGCAGTATCGAATCTAGCCTAGCGAAAGTGTCTCCGTCGCTGGATATGGCCGCGCGCACGATGGGGTGCAACGTGAAAGACATGATCAAACGTGTTCAGTTGCCGCTTATCCGCCGTGGTTGTTTGATTGCCATGCTGCTGGTGTTTATCGAGTCGATGAAAGAGCTGAATGCCGCGCTTTTGCTACGCCCATTTAACTTTGAAACGCTGGCGACCTACGTATTTAACTACGCATCGGACGAACACCTTGAGTATGCCGCTATGCCTGCAGTATTGTTGGTGCTGGTTGGATTGATCCCCCTTATCTTGATTAACCGTTCTTTGGAGCAAAGCCACTCATGAGTGATGCGCTAACCGTTAGCAACCTGATTTGTCGTTACAACGGCCAGGCCGTGCTCAATGATCTGACCTTCAACGTTGAGAAAGGCGAAATTGTTTGCCTGCTTGGCGCCAGTGGCTGCGGTAAAACGACCTTGCTTAAAGCGATTGCAGGCTTGCTGCCACTCGATGGTGGAAAGATGACAATCAACGGTCGCACGATCGTTGACGGCAAAATGAATGTGCCGCCAGAGCAACGCAACATCGGGATGATTTTCCAAGATTACGCCTTGTTCCCGCACCTCACCGTAGCCGAGAACGTGTCTTTTGGTCTGAAAGGTAAAGACAAGGCTGCCGTTAGCCAGCGCGTGAAAGATATGTTGGCATTAGTAAAACTTGATGGTTTGGAAGCGCGTTATCCGCACCAACTGTCTGGTGGCCAGCAGCAACGTGTGGCGATCGCACGTGCGCTTGCGGGGGAGCCTGACTTGCTGTTGTTGGACGAGCCGTTTTCGAACATCGATACCCAAGTGCGCCACAGTCTGATCAAAGAAATCCGCAAGATTTTCAAAGAACAGGGCGTGACCGCCATTTTCGTAACCCACAGCCGTGAAGAAGCGTTTGCCTTTGCCGATAAGCTCGCCGTCATGAACCAAGGTGTGATTGAGCAATATGGTGATGCGACAGAGCTTTACTACAAGCCAAGCAGCCGCTTTGTGGCTGACTTCTTAGGGCATGGCTCGTATGTGCCAGCCAAGCTTAATGGCGACAAGCAGATGCATACGCCGCTCGGTGATTGGTCTGTTGAGCATGTATCTGATGGCAGCCCGCTGGAGTGGCTGATCCGCCCACAAAACCTCACTATCTTGCCGGATGAGTCAGGCAATGGCACTGTCTCTGATGTGCAGTTTATGGGGGATAGCTGTCGCTACCTGGTGGATGTGAATGGCCAAAGCTTGATGGTGTATTCAAACCAGCTTCTGGGCATGGGCGATAAAGTGAAGTTAGATATTCGTCCTCACGAACCGATTTTGTTTAAAGCGCAGTGATTGGCGTGAAGGAAAGAAAAAACCGGCGAATTCGCCGGTTTTTTTATGGAAGTTACTTTCCGCAAAGCATGTCGATGTAACCCTTCGCTTGCTCAGACAGAGCATCCTTGTCCGGCTGCTGGTGAGCTTGAAGGTAAAGGATGTAACAGATGCCATCGAACATACGTGCCAATTCAATCGGCGTATGTGCGCCATTTACAACAGAACTTGCTTCGAAAAGGCGTGAAATACGGTTGAGCAATTCGTTGCGTCCACTGACATAGTTTGGCCAGATGTCTTCACGGATGGAGGTACTCCATTCATACCAGACTTTCAGCCATTCTTTGTCATCCAGTGCTGCATCAATCAGTGCATCTGAAATGCGAAGCAGCGATGTGTGAACATCTTTGTCGTCACGGATGTTGTTGAGAATAAGCGATTTGAATGCAGCCTCAGCTTCGCTAAGTACCACATCGACAAGCTCTTCTCTTGTTGGAAAGTAGTTGAAAACCGTTGCCACAGAGACATGTGCCATGTCGGCGATATCTGCGTGACCTGCTCGCCCAATACCGCGCTTGGAAAAGACTTCCATCGCGAATTTGAGCAACTGCTCTTTGCGCTGTTGTGGTGACAGCCTTGTACGTGTGCGTCCACTTGAAGTAGCCATAATTGTTCCTGCCAACTTTTATTTAGAAATACCTATTTGATGCATTTCACAGTTTTTATTTGGTGTAACTCTTTGATATACAACTGCACAGAAAGCGTACAACAGCAACAAGTTGCAGTTCAATGTTTAACCAAGTTTTAAGTGACGAAATTTTGACATCTATCGAGAGTAGGATCGGGCACAGTGCGGTGATAGAATGTGCGACTTCATTTACACAGGTAGTCAGACGGGATATCCGTCGAGGTTTAGAATGAAACATACCGTAGAAGTGATGATTTCAGAGCAGGAAGTCCAAGAGCGTATTAAGACCTTGGGTGCTGAAATCACTGAGCACTATAAAGGCTCCAATGACTTGGTCATGATTGGCTTGCTGCGTGGCTCTTTCGTATTTATGGCCGACTTGGCTCGTGCGATTGAACTGCCGCATTCGGTGGATTTCATGACAGCTTCTAGCTATGGCAATGCCATGGAGAGCAGCCGTGATGTTCGCATCCTGAAAGATCTGGATGATGACATCAAAGGTAAAGACGTATTGCTGGTTGAAGACATCATCGACACTGGCAACACGCTGGCGAAAGTGCGTGAGATCCTGTCTCTGCGTGAGCCAAACTCAATCCGTATTTGTACGCTGCTGGATAAACCTGAGCGTCGTGAAGTTGAAGTGCCAGTTGATTGGTATGGCTTCAAAATCCCGGACGAGTTCGTTGTTGGCGTGGGCATCGACTACGCACAAAAATACCGCCACCTGCCTTACATCGGTAAAGTGGTGCCACTGGAAGGTTAATCTTCTGAGTGAAAAAAAAGCGACCTTGAAGGTCGCTTTTTTTGTGTCTGTCTTCGACTATTCGTGAGGCACCAATTCAGCCATTGCGGCTTCATAGCCTGCTTCCAAAGCCTGCGTACTGTTGGCGGTCATGCCGAGATCTTTTAGTACACCATCGCTGATGTCATAAAACCAACCGTGGATCTTAATATCCTGACCACGCTCCCATGCAGAACGAAGAATGGTTGAGCTACCCAAGTTATAAACCTGTTCAGCGACGTTGATTTCACAAAGACGGTTGCCTTGCTCCTCAAGACTGAGAGAGCTCAAGTAAGGTTTGTGCTTGCGATAGAGGTCGCGAATATGAAGGAGCCAGTTGTTGATAAGACCCAGTTCTGGGTTTTCGATAGCAGCGTGAACGCCACCGCAGCGGTAATGACCACAAATGATGATGTGTTTTACCTGAAGAACATCAACGGCATATTGAACCACGGAGAGGCAATTAAGGTCGGTGTGGATCACCTGATTTGCCACGTTGCGGTGTACGAAGAGCTCGCCTGAAATAAGGCCAGTCAGTCGCTCGGCGGGAACGCGACTATCGGCACAGCCAATCCACAAATACTCGGGATGCTGCGATTTTGCTAGCTCCGCAAAGTAGGCGGGATTGTCTTCCTTAATGGATTTAGACCACTTTTGATTATTCGCGAGTAGCTGTTTAATTTGTGCCATAGCACCTCCCCAAATCTAGCCGCGGGACAATATACACCACAAAAGATCATAATTAGATACAATTTAACACTTTCTACTCAGTATATTAGCTCATCCTACCAGCTATAAGATTGGTATAACTGACCCTTAGTACCTTTCATTCTCGGTATAATGGCGACGAATTCCGGTAAAAATCGGAAAAGGAAGATATAAAAGGGAGTAGTTTGTGCAGTTTGAACGATTCAAACAATGGAGCCTTAAAGGGGATCTTTTTGGCGGTGTGACTACCGCAATCATCTCATTACCTCTCGCGCTCGCCTTTGGCGTGGCATCCGGTGCAGGAGCAGAAGCCGGATTATGGGGTGCCATTCTCGTTGGTTTGTTTGCTGCTTTATTTGGTGGCTCATCAACCCTGATTTCAGAGCCGACAGGCCCAATGACGGTCATCATGACCGCCGTTCTTACCTCCATGATGGCGCGTTACCCGGAAACGGGCATGGCAATGGGCTTCACCGTCGTCATGATGGCAGGTGCATTCCAAATCTTACTTGGTACGTTAAAGCTAGGTAAGTACGTCACCTTGATGCCATACAGTGTTATCTCAGGCTTTATGTCTGGGATAGGTGTCATCCTCATCTTGTTGCAACTAAGCCCGCTTCTGGGTCAACCCGCCCCTCCTGGCGGTGTATTGGGCACCTTACAAGCATTGCCAGAGACACTGGCAAACATCAGCTTTAGAGAGCTGCTGCTTGGTGCGTTGACGCTAGGTATCCTGTTTTACTTCCCAAAAAAATATCGCAAATACGTCCCAGCGCAGTTGGTGGCCTTGGTGCTAGTGACTTTGCTGTCTGTGATTCTTTTCGATACCGAAAGCATTCGACGCATCGGCGAAATCCCAACGGGACTGCCATCGATTGTTTTCCCGACATTTACGCCAGAGCTCTTCTCAACCATGCTTGTCGATGCGCTGGTGCTGGGCACACTGGGTTGTATTGATACCTTGTTGACCGCCGTCATCGCTGACTCCCTTCGTCGTGAAGAGCATAACTCGGACAAAGAGTTACGCGGTCAAGGTATTGCCAACATGATTTCAGGCCTGTTTGGTGCGCTGCCAGGGGCGGGGGCCACCATGGGGACTGTAGTCAACATTCAAGTTGGAGCGCGTTCGCCAGTGGCGGGTATCGTTCGCGCGCTTATCCTTGCAATCGTGGTGCTGGTGGCGGGCTTTTTGACCGAACCTATCCCGATGGCCGTATTGGCGGGTATTGCGCTTTATGTGGGTATCAACATTCTGGACTGGAGTTTCCTTCAGCGCGCCCACAAGGTCAGCCTTCACCAGACCGCCATTATGTATGGTGTGATGACACTGACGGTTTTCGTGGACCTTATTGTTGCCGTCGGCCTTGGGGTGTTCATTTCCAACATTGTTATCATCGAACGTCTCAGCCGCGAACAAGCGAAGCAGGTTAAAGCCATCAGTGATGCCTATGACGATGATGTGCCTTTGACGGAAGAAGAGCGCGAATTACTGGACAGCTCTGAAGGAAAGGTATTGTTTTTCTACCTGTCAGGCCCGATGATCTTCAGCGTATCGAAAGCTATCGCGCGTCAGCACACGCGCATTGGCGACTACCGCGTTATGATTCTCGACTTAAGTGACGTTCCTCTGATTGATATGACAGTGGGACTGGCACTGGAGAACGCCATTGCTGATGCCAGAGATTCAAACTGTACCGTGTTCCTGTTGAGCCCTCATCAACAGACACAAGAGCAGTTGGACCGCCTCCATGTGGGCGATTGGATTAGCGAGGCGCACATGTTTGATTCTCGTCATGACGCACTTTATGCCGCGAAGCGGTTGACGGAAGTGATGCCTTAAAACAACAGCGAGACTTATGAAAGCAATCGAAATTGACAATCTGGTCAAGGTGTATGGCAAAGATGTCAAAGCACTGAAAGGTGTGTCGCTATCGGTTCAGCAGGGCGATTTTTATGCCCTGCTTGGCCCGAATGGTGCCGGTAAATCCACCACCATCGGTATCATCAGCTCTTTGGTCAACAAGACCTCAGGCTCGGTGAAAATCTTTGCTATGACATCGACACCCACTTGGTCGATGCAAAACGCCAACTTGGTTTGGTGCCGCAGGAATTCAACTTCAACCAGTACGAGAAGGTTGAGCAAATCGTGGTAAACCAAGCGGGTTACTACGGTGTTGAACGCGCTGAAGCCAAAGTACGCGCCAAGAAATACCTGACCATGCTTGACCTTTGGGAAAAGCGAGATGAGCCAGCACGCGCGCTCTCAGGCGGTATGAAGCGCCGTTTGATGATTGCCCGCGCACTGATGCACGAGCCTAAGCTACTTATCCTCGATGAGCCAACGGCAGGTGTGGATATCGAGCTTCGCCGCTCAATGTGGTCTTTCCTTCGCGAAATCAATCAGCAAGGGATCACCATTATTCTGACCACACACTACCTTGAAGAAGCGGAAATGCTGTGCCGTAACATCGGTATCATCAACCGTGGTGAGCTTATCGAGAACACCTCGATGAAAGCTTTGCTGCAAAAGCTCGATGTGGAAACCTTTGTCCTTGACTTGGCCCCTAACAGCAAAGTCAGTGCGCTGGATGGAGTGACGTGGCAGCAAGTGGATGACCACACACTAGAGGTGGAAGTGCATAAATCAGTAGGGCTTAACACGGTATTCAGCCAGCTGTCTGAGCAAAACATTCAGGTGTTGTCGATGCGTAACAAAGCCAACCGTCTTGAAGAGCTGTTCGTGACCTTGGTGCGTGAAAACGCGGAGGTGGTTGTATGAACAAACTCTATTGGGTCGCTTTTAAAAGCCTGCTGATCAAAGAGATCTCGCGCTTTGCTCGTATTTGGGTGCAAACCTTGGTGCCGCCAGCTATCACCATGACCTTGTATTTCATCATCTTCGGTAACCTGATAGGCAGCCGAATCGGTGAGATGGGCGGTTTCAGTTACATGGCCTACATCGTGCCGGGTCTTATCATGATGTCGGTGATCACCAATTCCTACTCGAATGTGGCGTCGTCCTTTTTCAGTGCCAAGATGCAGCGCAACATTGAAGAGCTGATGGTGGCACCTGTGCCGAATTACATCATCATTGCGGGCTATATTGGTGGTGGCGTGAGCGTGGTTTGGCAGTCGGTACGCTGGTTACGGGTGTGTCTTTGTTCTTCGTCGACCTGCACATTGCCCACTTGGGCGTGATTGTGGCGACCGTGTTCTTAACCTCGGTTTTGTTTTCGCTGGGTGGCCTCATCAATGCCGTGTATGCGCGCACGTTTGATGACATCAGCATCATTCCAACCTTCGTGCTAACGCCGTTAACCTATCTTGGTGGCGTGTTTTACTCACTCTCACTGCTGCCAGAGTTTTGGCAGGGCGTGTCTAAACTGAACCCGATTGTGTATATGGTGAATGCCTTCCGTTACGGCTTCCTTGGCGTGTCTGACGTAAGCATTGTGACATCCTTTTGTGTGCTGATTGCGTTTATCGCCGCGCTGTACACTGTGGCTTGGTACCTCATCTCTCGCGGGATTGGATTGCGCAGCTAATCGGTTAAGACAAAATAGAGCGATAAAAAAAACCGCCTTTCGGCGGTTTTTTTATTCTTCCTCTTCTTCCTCTTCCTCACTGGATGAGGGAGTAGGTGGTGTGATATCCACCGTGAGGTTGTCAATCAAACGCACCTGCCCAAGGAAGGCAGCGGCGAGCACAACGGCTTTCGTTGTTTGCTCTGTGATTGGCTGAAGCGTCAGTGCATCGCGGATAAAGATTTCATCCGGCTCAAGGCCTGCAGCACGCAGTTGGTCGTTACCGTCCAGTACCAGTTCGCTGTAGTCAGTACGACCACCGCGCATTTGACTGCTGATCCAACGCAGTGTTTTAGACAGCACTGGCGCGCGTTGACGCTCGTCGACCGTCAAGCGGGTATTGCGGCTGCTCATGGCGAGGCCATCCATTTCACGAACGGTTGCCACAGGCATGATGTCAATCGGCAGACAAAGGTCTGCAACCAGCTTGTTGATCACCGCCAGTTGTTGGAAGTCTTTTTCGCCAAAGCACGCGACATCAGGCTGAACCATGTTGAACAGCTTACTGACCACGGTCGCGACACCTTTGAAGTGACCCGGACGTGAGCTGCCTTCAAGGATGGTAGACAAGCCAGGTACGTCCACAAATGTGTGCTGGTCCATACCGTTTGGATACATCACTTCAACGCTTGGCGTGAAGACAATCTCAACGCCTTCTGCGTTAAGTTTGCTTAGATCTTCATCCATCGTGCGTGGATAAGAAGCGAGATCGTCCGCTTTTTCAAACTGCATTGGGTTCACGAAAATGCTCACGACAACCACATCAGCGGCTTCACGAGCTTTGCGAACCAAGGTCAAATGACCATCGTGTAAGTGTCCCATGGTAGGGACAAAAGCAATACGCTGCCCTTCTCGACGCCATTGAAGGATCTGTTCACGGAGTGGGGCAATATCAGCGATCACTTGCATATCTTCAGCATTCCTTAATTAAACGTCTGCTCTGGGCCAGGAAACTCGCCAGTTGCAACTTCGTCGATATAGCGAGAAACAGCCAGGCGCATGTCGCCGGTTTCTGCCAGGTAGTTCTTTGAAAAGCGTGGAATGTAGTTGGCGGAAATCCCGAACATGTCGTGCATGACCAGAATTTGCCCGTCAGTGGCATTACCCGCACCAATACCAATAACAGGTACGCGTACTGCGTCTGTAATTCTGGCTGCCAGTGCTTTAGGAACACATTCTAACAAGATGATTTGCGCGCCAGCTTTTTCTAATGCAAGCGCATCTTGCACCATCTGCTCGGCTTTTTCTTCTTCGCGGCCCTGAATTTTGAATCCACCGAAAATATTTATCGACTGGGGTGTCAGGCCCAAATGCGCACACACAGGTACTGCACGTTGAGTCAGCTTGGTCACTGTCTCGGCGAGCCATGCTCCACCTTCAAGTTTGACCATATTGGCACCCGCTTTCATCAAGATTGCGGCGTTCTCACAGGCTTGTTCAGGGGTAGCGAACGACATGAATGGCATGTCTGCCATCAGCAGACAGTTTGGACTGCCCGCACGTACGCTGCGCGTGTGGTAGGCGATTTCTTCAACCGAGACAGAGAGCGTGTCGCTCTTGCCTTGAAGCACCATACCGAGGGAATCACCGACCAAAAGAAGCGGCATTTCCTGTTCTTCGAAGAGTTGGGCAAAACTGGCATCATAAGCAGTTGCCGAGGCAAATTTACGTCCTTCTTGCTTCCATGCCATTAAGGTATTAATCGTAATTTTTTTCATCTTGTCTCCCAAACCCTGCTTGCTTCGTAGTTCTAACCTTGGCTGTTGCACTAGGCGATCGCGGTTAAACCGTTTTTATCCGTTACGGCAACCAGTTCAGCCACAGTGCTGCCATCAGGCAAGTGCAAGTCAGGGGCGATTTCGGCGAGAGGGTAAAGCACGAATTCACGTACTTTCATCCCGTAGTGCGGAACGGTTAACCGTTCGCTTTCCAGTTGGAAATCTCCAAAGAGGAGAATATCCAAATCCAGGGTTCTTGGGCCCCAGCGCTCATCTTTGCGCTCCCGTCCAAACTCAAGCTCGATACGCTGAGTTTGGTCTAGAAGATCTAACGGATTCAACGCAGTGTCAATGGCGGCAACCGCATTGACATAGTCTGGTTGGTCCGCAGGGCCCATCGGCTTACTGCTGTATAACGACGAGCAACTGATAAAGGTGGAGTCCGGTAGGCGTTTTAATGCGTCGATGGCATTGGTCGCTTTTTCTACCGGATTCCCCAAGTTACTGCCGATTGCAATGTAAGCGCGGATCATGATTCTTGTTTCGGCTGCGGCTTCTTGCGGCGAGGTTTGCTCTTGCGGCGGCGCACTTTCTTGTTGTTGCTGGCCTTGTTCAGAACCTGCACCATATTGTGTCGTGCATCGCGCTCGGCTTTTTGGAAGGAATCCCACCACTTCGCCAGTTCTTTCAACTGACCACCTTCAACCTGACCACGCATTTCTAGGAAATCGAACGCGGCGCGGAATTTAGGCTGCTCCAGCAGTTTGTATGCGCGGTTACCCGAACGACGGCTCAGACGCAGTTGCAGTTGCCAAATATCGCGGATCATTGCGGTGAAGCGACGCGGGATAGCGATCGATTTCACTTGCTCGTCCAGAATATCGTTAGCCGCTACCATGAAGGCATCGTAGTAGCTCAGACCACTTTCAAACGCGATTTCTTCAGCGCGTGTTTCCAGTGGGTACCACAGCATTGCTGCATACATAAAGGCTGGGTTGATGCGTTGGTCGTTGGCAACACGCTCATCGGTGGAGCGCAGAACCAGCTCAAGCATCTGCTCACACTTGCTGTTGCGATCTTCAGTGAAGTGTTCTTCGAGGATCGGGAACAGCGGTGCAAACAGGTTGTAGTCTCGCAGCATCTGGTAGGTCGCCAGACCATCACCAGATTGCAGCAGTTTCAGGCTTTCTTCAAAAAGACGTGCTGCCGGAATATCACGAAGCAAGTGTGCCAAGCCCGGAATCGGGGCAGCGGTTGCTTCATTGATTCTCATGTCGAGTTTCGCGGCAAAGCGAACGGCGCGCAGCATACGCACTGGGTCTTCACGGTAACGGGTTTCAGGATCGCCAATCAGACGGATCACGCCGTTTTCCAGATCCTCCATGCCGCCAGCATAGTCACGTACAGAGAAGTCATCGATGTTGTAGTAAAGCGCGTTAACGGTGAAGTCACGACGCTCAGCATCTTCATCAATGGTGCCGTATACATTGTCGCGCAGCAGCATGCCGTCATTTGACTGACTGGCAAACTTCGCGCCTTTCTCACCACCGTGGTGACCACGGAAGGTCGCAACTTCAATCACGTCACGGCCGAATAGGATGTGTGCCAGACGGAAACGGCGGCCAACCAGGCGGCAGTTTCTAAACAATTTACGCACATCTTCCGGCGTCGCATTGGTTGCGATATCGAAATCTTTTGGCTGTTTATTAAGCAGCAAATCACGCACACCACCACCAACGAGGTATGCTTCGTAGCCAGCCTTATTCAGGCGATAGAGCACTTTCAGCGCATTTTCGCTGATATCTTTTCTTGATATACCGTGCTCTTGGCGAGGGATAACTTCTAGCTTCAGGTCATTGATGTCGCGTGTTTTATTGTCGCGATTCAATACCTTACGGCAAAAGCTGGTAACTCGATTAAAGATAACTCACCTCGTATCTGACAGGTCGGGCCATAAAAAAGACGGCATATGATATATCACGCAGCGTCCTTTTAGAAAGCGGTTATAACTTCCGTCTCTGAGGGCAGCTTGCTGCATTGCCAGTTTTCAACGCCCCAAGCGAGCAATGTTTCTACTGGCGCGCCCTGCATTTCTTTCGGCACTGGGTGGCCTAAAAACGCCAGTGCAGCCTCCAAAGCGGGGCCCGGATTATTGTTATCAATGGCGGGCGCATGGTTTTGCTTAGAAAGCTTATTACCGTCAGCGTTGAGCGCAAGTGGCAAATGCAAATAACTCACCGGTGCCTGACCCAGCTTCTCGTACAAAGAAACCTGTCTGCCGGTGGGTTCAATCAAATCTGCACCACGAACAACCTGAGTAACACCCTGATAGATATCATCTAACACGACCGCAAGGTTGTAGCGAACAGGCCATCCCTGCGTTTAATGATGAAGTCTTCACTGGCCATTGGTAGGTCTAATTTTATCAGGCCGTGTTTAATATCGGTAAATTCTACGATCGGATTGTCAATTTTGACACGTACGGCGGAGCCTTCGCTGTCGAGTTGACGATGACGACAGGTGCCAGGGTAAAAGCCACCAGCGTCTTTAATTTGGCGGCGCGTGCACTGGCAATAGTAAGCTTCACCTTGCTCTAGCCAAGCTTCTATTTGCGCTTGATAGGCATCGTGACGCGTATGTTGATAGAGGACACCACCATCCCAATGCAGGCTGTAAGCCTCAAGCGTGCGTAGAATTGCATCGGCGGATCCTGCCACTTCACGCGGTGGATCGATGTCTTCGATACGTACCAACCATGTCCCTTTGTTTGCCCGTGCTTGCAGATAGCTACCAAGCGCAGCAACCAAAGACCCGAAATGCAATGGGCCCGAAGGGGAAGGGGCAAAACGTCCGACGTATTGCATGTATTTCTTGCCTGTTTAAAAAGGAAAAAGGGAGCGTATGCTCCCTTTTTGCCATGAATCTCGATAAAGCGGAAGGCTTAGCCAGCCATTTGCTTCTCTTTGATTTCTGCAAGCGTTTTACAGTCGATGCACAGATCAGCTGTTGGGCGCGCTTCCAGACGGCGAACACCGATTTCAACGCCACAAGAGTCACAAAAACCAAAATCGTCTTCTTCTAAACGTTGGAGGGTTTTTGCGATCTTCTTGATCAGTTTGCGCTCGCGATCGCGGTTACGAAGTTCTAGGCTGAACTCTTCTTCTTGCGCCGCGCGATCAACTGGATCTGGGAAGTTTGCAGCTTCGTCCTGCATGTGGTGAACCGTACGATCAACTTCTTCTCTTAGCTGATCACGCCACGCTTGAAGGATTTTACGGAAATGATCAATTTGCTGATCATTCATGTATTCCTCGCCAGCTTTTTCCTGATAAGGTTCTAACCCGGCCATAGCCAGGATGCCCAGCGATTTTTTTACTTTGCTTTCTGGCATTAAGCGTTCTCCTAAATACACCCTGACCCGCTTGGTCAAAAGAGGGCGGTACATATAACAGAAACCCTATATCGAGGCAACGATTGTTTCTGCCTTACGTCATCCCAGTGTGAACATGTCTACATTTTTTCTCACAGGTGGGAAAACGGGACCCGATTTTTTATGCTCACACATGATGGTGATAGGTCCGCTTTGTAGCACAAAACTTCCACGCCGAGTGACTCAGCTTCAATAAGTAATTGATTATAGACCGCATCTATATGTTTTGCTGCGGAAACTATTTCAATACCAGAGTGAAGTACGGCAAATAACAGTACGGCACGTTTACCTTGTTGGGCCAATGTCCCTAATTCACGAAGGTGTTTTTGTCCTCGTGTTGTCACTGCATCGGGAAAGAATCCTTGTCCGTTTTCTCCGAGCAACGTGACGCTTTTCACTTCGATATAGCAATCGGCTTTATCGGGTGACTGCAGCAAGATATCAATGCGGCTTTTCTCTTCACCATAAGGCACTTCAGCACGAAGTGAAGCGTAATCGGCTAATTCTGCAATCACGCCCTCATTGATAGCTTCGATAACAAGACGGTTGGCCTGTACTGTGTTGACACAGATAAAATGACCGGCTTGTGTTTGCGTCAATTCCCAACTGTGTGGGTATTTTCGTTTGGCATTGTCTGATGTTGAAAACCACACCGTATCGCCTGGGGTAGCGCAGCCCGTCATTGCACCTGTATTGGCGCAGTGAATAGTTCGCTCTTCGCTATCGTTGCATTGAATGTCCGCAAGAAAGCGTTTGTAGCGTTTGATGAGACGAGCAGATTGTAGTGGCGGTGAAAAATCCATGGTTTTCCTTAAAGCGTGTTTGGGAATCTGTCAGCCCTGCAATGTCCAATGATTAAGGCAGGTATAGCGCACACCAGAACCTTCTTCTCGAGGCTCTGAGCATAAAGGCCAAAGCGCGAAACGTGCAATTGAACGGACAGCATCTGTTCTTGCGCCGAAGGCAGGGCTTTTCTCAGCAGTGAAATATGGGGTAAGTACTGATGTTCATCAGGCAATCCCAGCACGTCGCGGCGAATGGTTTGCACTTGGCGAGCCAATGTTAATAGTGAGGATGAGGGAGCGATGCCTAGCCAGCGTATCTCTGGTTTGTTGAAGTATCCCGTTTGGGTGGTTTGCAATTGAAACGATCGCGCTCGGATCGCATCCGCCGCATCACAACATTGACGATATTGCTCGGCACTCACATTCCCCAAAAACGCCAGCGTAAGGTGAAGATTATCATCAGGGATTGCGCGTCCCTCATGGCTTAGTGATGCTTTCAGCGCAATGATCTTCTCTCTACTTTTCGCGTTTACTGCGTCCTTCAAATCTACGGCGAAGAACAAACGCTGCGTTGCTGACATCAAATCCCTCTCCCTTATTGGCTGAGTCCTGCATTTTCAAATGGCTTGGGTATATACTTTGGCGGTTAATTCTGACACAAAGGTTTTTGATTTGTCACAGCTTCCCATCGACAGCGTCTTAGACAACGTTCTCTCCGCACTTCGTCACAATGCTCAAGTCATTTTAAAAGCACCGCCGGGCGCAGGTAAGTCAACCCGCCTTCCTTTGGTGTTGTTACAGAGAAACGTGTTCGAAGGACGCATCGTCTTGTTGGAGCCTCGCCGACTGGCTGCAAGAAACATTGCCAGATTTCTTGCGCAGCAGTTGGGGGAACCAGTGGGACACACTGTGGGCTTGCGTGTACGCGGTGAAACCCGTGTCAGTGATCGAACGCGAATTGAGATTGTCACCGAAGGCGTACTAACGCGCATGATCCAAACCGATCCTGAATTATCAGGGGTGGACTTAGTGATCTTCGATGAATTCCACGAGCGTAGCCTGCATGCCGATTTGGCTTTAGCACTCTCACTTGATGTACAAGCTGGTCTTAGAGACGATCTGACCCTGCTCATCATGTCTGCAACGCTGGATGATGGCGCACTGTCCGCGCTGTTGCCCGATGCGGAGGTCGTGACATCTGAAGGGCGAAGCTTCCCTGTTGAGGTTCGGTATCAGCCCATTGCCCGTCAATACGGCTATGAGTCTTTGGTGGCATCAGCGATTGCACAGTTGCTTGAAAAAGAACAAGGCTCAGCCCTTGTTTTCTTGCCTGGCGTGAGAGAAATACAGCGCACCGCCGAAGCCCTCGCTGACAAGGTATCGTCTGATGTGCTGATTTGCCCTTTGTATGGGCAGCTTTCTTCCAAAGAGCAACAAGAGGCGATATCGCCTGCGCCATCAGGTAAACGCAAAGTCGTGCTGGCCACAAACATCGCGGAAACCAGTTTGACCATCGAGGGGATTCGCTTGGTGGTGGACGCGGGCCTTGAACGTGTGGCGCGCTTTAATCGAAAAACCGGCATTACCAAATTGGACACCCTGCAGATTGCCAAATCCTCTGCCATCCAGCGCATGGGACGAGCAGGGCGTTTATCGGAAGGCGTTTGTTTGCGCCTTTACAGTGAAGAAACCTTCCAACGCATGCCTGCCGTGCCTGATCCTGAAATTCTCACCAGTGACTTGATGCAACTGGTGTTGGAGGTCATTCAATGGGGATGTGCACCCGAAGATTTGCAATGGCTTGACCAGCCGCCGACCCAGCATTGGCAACAAGCCTTGGCGGTTTTGCAACAATTGGGGTTGATTGATGATAAGGGGTCACTGACAGCATCAGGCAAACAGCTCAATCACCTCGGTGTAGAGGCGCGCCTTGGTGCCATGTTGCTGACTGCCAAGCAACTAGATGGCAACGCCTTGTCGACAGCCTGTTGGCTTGCCGCGTGGGCGGAAGAGCCGCTTCGCGGTAAAGTAGACAGCGACCTGAGGCTGCAACTGATGCAGTTAACGTCTCGCAAGGGAACTCATGCTCAGCGCGCTCAGCAGCTAGCAGAACGCGTAAAAGGGAAATTATCGTCTGAGATAGAGGCAGAGCTCTTGCCTGTGCTCGCTGCTGCAGCATGGCCCGATCGCATTGCTAAATCTCGCGGTGGTAATGGTCGCTTTTTATTGAGTAACGGACACGGAGCCCAGCTTGATACCGAACATCCTCTTTCTGCCGAAGACGCATTGATTGCGGTTGATTTAATGAGTATGGCGCAAGGGGATAGCCGTATCTTTACCGCGTGCCCTGCGGATCTTTCTGTCCTTCAAACCCAATTGCCTTCACTGTTTTCCGAGCAAGAATGGGTAGACTGGGATGAGCAAAAAGGGCGTTTGGTGGCAGAGACGCAAGTGCGCTGTGGCGAGATTGTGGTTTCTAGAAAACCCATCACTCAAATCAGTGACCAGATGCGGACACAAGCAGTCCTGCAACAGATAAAGCGCAAGGGCTTGGTGAGTTTACCATTGAACGCAAAAGCCGAAAGCCTGCTGACGCGTGCGCAATGTGCCATTGCGTGGGACTTGCCGTTAACCTTGCCGTTATTGGATGAAGAAGCCATGTTGGCAACGTTAGAGGAATGGCTTCTGCCATTTCTTGGTGGTGTTACATCAACAGCAGCGTTGAAAAAGGTGGATGTCTACAGTGCACTTGAGGCGTGGTTTGGGTGGGACACCACCAAAGAGCTTAATAGGCTCTTGCCCGAAACCTTTGAAGTGCCCACGGGGTCGAATTACAAAATCCGTTATCAGCCAGATGCCAAGCCTGCGCTGGCCGTAAAAATGCAGGAAATGTACGGTCAGGCGCAATCACCTGCTATTGCAGATGGCAAAGTGACGCTGGTGGTGGAGTTATTAAGCCCAGCTCAGCGGCCACTGCAAATCACTCAGGACTTGGCCGGCTTTTGGCAAGGTGCCTACAAAGAGGTGCAAAAAGAAATGAAGGGCCGTTATCCGAAGCATGTTTGGCCGGACGATCCTGCCAATCATCAGCCAACAAAATTAACAAAACGCCACTTTAAACCGGACGTTTAACAGCAAGATTCATGACAAAACAAACACCTAAAAAACGCCCTGCGGCCAAAAAGAAAAGCACCAAAGCCAAGAAGACGACATCACGTGGTTGGGGAAAAACGCTTTTCTCTCTGGGACTGAAACTCGCTCTGGTTGGGCTTGCGGCCCTCTTCATCCTAGGTATCTATCTGGATGGCAAAATCCGCGACCGCTTTGATGGTCAAATATGGCAGCTTCCCGCTGTCGTTTATGGCCGTATTCTGCACCTTGCGCCGGGTGAAGACGTCACCATCAGCGAGCTCAAGCGAGAACTGGACCTCCTTAATTACAACAAGGTTAGAACGCCGAGCCGTCCGGGAGAGTATTCCGCATCGTCCACCCGCGTCGAGCTTATCCGCCGCCCGTTTGAGTTTGAAGACGGCCCGCAGCCTTCCAAGCATGTCATGGTGACATTTAGCAGTGATGGCGTTGAGAGCATCAAGCAGCTTGATGATGGCAAGCAACGCGGTTATCTGCGTATCGAGCCTAAACTGCTGGGGATGATGGAATCCAACACCGACGAGCAGCGTCTGTTCTTGCCGCGAGAACGTTTCCCCGAGTTTTTGGTTGATGCCTTGCTGACCACCGAAGACCGCGATTTTTATCATCACGATGGCGTTTCTCCACTGGCGATAGCGCGTGCGTTGGTGGTGAACATCAAAGCGGGCAGAACCGTGCAAGGCGGCTCGACGCTGACGCAGCAGTTGGCGAAGAACCTCTTTCTGACCCGAGACCGTACCTTGTGGCGCAAAGTGCAAGAAGCCTATATCGCCATTATCTTGGATTACCGCTACAGCAAAGACCGTATTCTCGAAGCCTATCTAAATGAAGTGTATTTGGGGCAGGCGAAAGGGCAGGGGGTACATGGCTTCCCGCTTGGGGCGCGCTTGTACTTCGGCAGACCGATTGAAGAGCTTCGCATTGACCAGCTAGCCATGCTGGTGGGCATGGTGAAAGGACCGTCCTATTACAATCCTTGGCGCTATCCGGAACGTGCGCAGACGCGCCGTGACTTGGTGCTAAGAATGATGATGGAAAATGGCATCATCACGTCCAGCCAATATGCGCAAGCTGCGGCACGCGATCTGGATGTACAGAAATCACCGAGTCTAAACAGCCGCCAACCAGCGTATTTTGAGCAGTTAACAATGGAAATCCGTGAACGGGTTGGCAATCAGTTCGACCCAGAAAGCGGCCTTCGTGTGTTCACTACGCTAGATCCACTTTCTCAATCCCTGATTGAGAAGACTGTGGTAAAGAAAGTGGGTGAGCTGAAAAAGGTCGCAGGTAAAGAATTGGAAGCGGCGGCGGTTATTGCCGATCGTCAAAGCGGGGAAATTCGCGCCATGGTTGGCGGTAGTCGGCCAGGATATGCCGGGTTTAACCGTGCGCTGAACGGTCGACGTCAAATCGGCTCGTTGGCTAAACCGGCCGTTTACCTTGCTGCTTTGAGTGAGCCAAACAAATACAACCTCGGATCGCCACTGGAAGACAAACCTGTCGTGCTAAAAGGCGACAAGGGCAGTGAATGGCGTCCTCGCAACTACGACCGAAAATTCCGTGGTGAAGTGCCGCTGCTTCGCGCATTGGCAAACTCCTATAACATTCCAACTGTGAATCTGGGTTTGGCCCTGGGGTTAGACAAAGTCATTGATACCTTTGAAGAGCTTGGTGTCGACCCAGACCAAATCACGCGAGTACCGTCGTTGCTTCTTGGCGCGTTCACCTTAACGCCAATGGAAGTCACGCAAATGTACCAAACGCTGGGTAGTGGCGGTCGACAAGCGGAGCTGACGGCGTTGAGAGCCGTGGTGACCCGTGAGGGGCAAGTGCTTTACCGAAACTGGCCGAAGTCGAACCAGACCGTCCCTGAGCAGGCCAGTTGGTTAACCTTGTATGCAATGAAGCAAGCGGTAAAAGATGGCACGGCAAGATACCTGAATCCATCATTCGCATGGGCATCGATGGCAGGTAAGACGGGCACCACAGATAACAATCGCGATAGTTGGTACGTCGGTATCGATGGCAGGGAAGTGGTGACCATTTGGTTGGGACGTGATGATAACAAATCGACCAAACTGACAGGCTCTTCGGGTGCGCTTCGCGTTTACGCGGACTACATCAAAGCAAGACAACCTGAGCGTCTTATCTTAAGTTGGCCTTCGCAGTTAACCAGCGTGCCATATCGCGTTCACGACGGTCAGTTTGTCACAGATTGCGTTAGCGAAACGAAAATTCCGATGTGGGACCCAAGTGGCAGTTGGCGCAAGCGGTGTGAGAAATCTGATCCGATTGGTTGGTTCAGCGGCTTGTTTAACTGATAACGAGATAAAGAATGAAAAGAGAGGGCTTGATAGCGAAAGTTATCAGGCTCTTTTTTGTTGGTGAGTATGGGGATTTCAGATACGACAGATACGAAAAAGCCTCGTCAATGACGAGGCCTTCGTAGAGATGGTGCCGGCTACCGGAGTCGAACTGGTGACCTACTGATTACAAGTCAGTTGCTCTACCAACTGAGCTAAGCCGGCACACAAACCTTAGAAATGTCGCTTTTTCGTGTAAGCACCATTTCTCTAATATGGTGCCTCGAGGCGGAATCGAACCACCGACACGGGGATTTTCAATCCCCTGCTCTACCAACTGAGCTATCGAGGCGACGAGGTGCATTAAATAGCAGAACCGAGTTTCTGTCAAAATTAATTTGAGTCATTTTGGTTCGTTTGCTGCTTTTTTGTCTAGTTTGCTGTGAATGTAATCGGAATGGTGTTCTATTAATCAATTTCACAATTATGTGATTCTTGCCGCATTAGCAAAATCTTCAATTTCTTGTCTTCTCTAGATTAAAAAACCATCACCTAATATCTTTGTGGTTATTACTGCTTTCTAAAAGTGTTGGATCTGGGCGTATTTTTTCAATTCAAAAGCATTTGACTAAAAAACTGCCATTTTTCTCATTATTGCTACACTTACAGGTACATATATTCCTTTGGCGTAAGTCAATAGATATTGGAGCGAATTCTGCGATGGGATTCTCATTGGGAGAACAATTGGATATTACGCAGGTGATGGACATCAAGGATCGCCTGCAGGCCGAATTGGAGCAATCCGACAGCCTTCTAATCGATGGCAGTGAAGTCTCGCGAGTAGACGCGCCAGGATTGCAGTTATTACTCACTGCGAAAAACGTTTGTCAGAGCCAGTCCGTGACTTGGAAATGGCAGGGGGCTTCGAGTGATTTGGTAGCAGCAGCAAAAACGCTTGGGTTGGTTGAGCCTTTGGGCTTGAAAGATTTTGCTGATTAGTTTTTCACGTAGTTCAATCAAGGTGACAGTATGCGAAAAATACTAGCTGCAGATGATTCCGTTTCTATCCGTCAGATGGTGAGCCACACCCTGAAAGAAGCGGGTTATCAGGTTGAAACGGCGAATGATGGTGCAGAGGCATTGTCGAAAGCCAAAACGGGGCAGTACGACGTTATCATCTCAGATGTGAACATGCCGAACATGGATGGACTTGAGTTCGTTCGTCAGGTGCGTGCCGTTCCACAGTATAAATTCACGCCTATCCTGATGCTCACCACGGAAACCTCCGCGGAGAAAAAGAGCATGGGTAAATCAGCAGGCGCAACAGGTTGGATAGTCAAGCCGTTTAATCCAGATACGCTTCTCAAAACCCTGCAACGTGTTATTTAACGTTCAAGCAAGGAGATCACTATGGCTTTGGACATGGATCAACTGCGCAGGATTTTCTACGAGGAATGCCGTGAGAATTTAGAGATCCTAGAACGCGAACTGCTTGCCCTTGACCCTAATGGCGAGGCGGACCTTGATATCATCAACACGATATTTCGTGCCGCTCACTCTATCAAAGGCGGTGGCGCGACGTTTAACCTCAATGAAATCAGCCAGTTTACACATGTCATGGAGACACTGCTGGACGAAGCTAGGGAAGGCCAGCGACGTCTTGATGCTGAAACCATTGATCTTCTGCTTAAGGGCGGCGACTGCATCAATAGCATGTTAGTTGCTTACGAAACGGGTAGCGATTTTGATCATGGCCTTAGAGACGCGCTCACTGAAAAGCTGAACCAATTGCTCGATGGCGGTGAATCTGACAGTGCGACTTCGGGCACTGCTGATGATTCACCTGAAGACAACGTATCTGAGAGTAACGGGGATTGGTTAATCCATTTTATTCCTCATCGAGACATGTTCTTCTCGGGCAACGATCCTGTCCGCATTTTGAGGGAAGTCTTTGAGCTTGGTGTTCATTGCAACATCGAGTGCATTACTGATGCGCTTCCCTCAATGAGCGAGTTTGAGCCTGAGATGTGTTACCTCAGTTGGCGCATCACCATCGACGGTCAGGCTGACAAGGCGTCAATAGAAGAAATCTTTGAGTGGGTGGAAGACGAGTGTGACCTCCATATCTCTAAGACGGAATCGGAGAAACCTGAAGAGCCTGCCGCGCAAGCAACTGCTGAACCGGCCCCTGCGCCTGCTGCGTCAGCCGCAAACAGTCAGCCTAAGCCTTCTGGGGCAACGCCACGATCTCCCTCGAAGCAGACGCCGTCAAAAGCCGATGCAGTGTCATCTATTCGGGTTGAGATAGACAAAGTCGATAACCTCATCAACTTGGTGGGTGAGTTGGTTATCACGCAATCCATGCTGACAGAGCTCAGCCAGAACTTTTCCGAGAGTAAGCTGGAAAGCTTCAAGCCGGCCTTGATCAGTTGCTGCAAAACACCAAAGAGCTGCAAGAAAGCGTGCTGAACATTCGCATGCTACCGATCAGCTTCGCCTTCAACCGTTTCCCTCGATTGATTCGAGATTTGTCTTCTCAGCTTGGTAAAGCGGTCGAGTTGGTGATTGAAGGGGAGCACACGGAACTCGATAAAACCGTGTTAGAGAGAATCACAGACCCTCTTGTCCACTTGGTACGAAATGCTGTCGACCACGGCCTAGAATCGCCGGATGTTCGTGCGGAGAAAGGGAAGTCAGAAACTGGCCGCGTATCACTGACAGCCTATCACCAAGGCGGCTCTATTGTGATTGAGGTGCGCGATGATGGTGCGGGCCTCAACAAAGAAAGGGTATGGAAGAAAGCCCTTGAGAAAGGACTGCTCCACCACGAGACCGCGCTGGACGATCTCTCGGATCACCAAGTGTACAACCTGATCTTTGCACCTGGTTTTTCGACCGCAGAACAAGTGTCTGATGTCTCCGGTCGAGGCGTTGGCATGGATGTGGTGAAACGTAACATCGAAGATCTGGGTGGTCACATCGAGGTCGATTCCGAACCCAAAGTGGGTAGCGTATTTAGAATCAGCCTGCCACTGACACTCGCCATACTCGACGGACAGCTCGTGAAGCTGGCAGACCAAGTCTTCGTTGTACCGCTTATTTCAATCATTGAATCGATTCAAATCGAATCCGAGCGCGTCATTGTCGCCACTGGCGGTGTCGAGCTTTACAGATTACGAGACGAAAACATTCCAATCCTGAGGCTCAAAGAAGAATTTGGGCTAGGCGAAACTGGGGCGTTGGATAAACAACTGCTTTGTCTGGTGGAAGCGGGCGGCAACCGAATTGGTTTGTTGTTGGATGAAATGCTGGGCCAACAACAGGTTGTTATTAAAAGCCTCGAATCAAACTACACGCGCGTTAACGGTATTTCCGGCGCGACAATCCTTGGTGATGGCTCAGTGTCACTGATCCTCGACGTGCAAGGGCTGATGACAGGTTTCTTAAGCCGCGTAGGTGAAACCAACAATCATATAGCTGCGTAGGGGGAGCCATGACAGATCAAGCCATCGCGACTGCCGACATGAGTGACAGCATGGATGCGGGAGAAGAGCGCCTCAAAGGCTCTGATTTCTTAAGCTTCGATCTCGCTCATGAACTCTATGGCGTTGATATCAAAGCGGTAGAAGAGATACGCGTATGGGAAACGCCCACCGCCATTCCTCGTGCGCCAGAGTTCATCCTCGGTGTGATCAATTTGCGCGGCATGATAGTGCCGATCATGGATCTTCGCGTGCGTTTCAACATAGGAAAGATTGAATACCTTCCCACAACGGTCGTGCTCATTTTGAAATCGAGTGATCACGTAGGCGGAAGGATGATGGGGGTTGTTGTGGATGCGGTGTCGGACGTTATCGACATGGGTGACAACAGCTTAATGCCACCGATTGGGGATTCCGAAGTGATGCCTTTCGTGAGTGGCCTGCTCAATGTGGATGCACAGGTGATGAGCCTTTTGGATGTTGATTCATTACTCAACATTGAAGCCTTGGTGCACTAGGGGGCGATGATGATGGCAGATGAAGTAAAAGAATTCCTGAGTTTCCTGATTGATGACGAAGAGTACGGCGTCAACATTTTGGATGTGAAAGAGGTGAGAGGTTGGTCTGACGTGCGCAAGCTACCCAACAGCGAGAGCTACTTGCTCGGCGTGTTAGAGCTTCGTGGTGAATACATCCCGATCGTGGACCTCAGACAGCGCTTCAATATGGAAGCGGCCACCTTGAGCAAAACCACTGTAGTGGTAATTGTTAGGAATACCAGCGGCCAGTCGCTCGGGATCATTGTGGATGCCGTTGCTGAGGTTTATCAGCTGTCGACGAGCCAAATTAAATCAGCACCGGGTTATGTGAAGATTGATGAGCGATTTATTGAAGGAATTGCTTCTGTCGATAGCAAACACGTGGTGTTGATTAAGTTAGAACGATTATTTGATTTTGACGAGTTGCATGAAGTAGCGCAGCCAGACTTGGTTAGCGAGGGTTAAAAGTTATGTCTTGGTGGAATAGAACTAAGGAAGCTGTATCTGAAAACACACAAGAAGATCAAGGTTTAAAGGCGCACATTGTCTCTGCATTGGACACGGCTCAGACCGCGCTGATGATGGTGGATCGCGACTTCAAAGTCTTCTACGTCAACAAAAAGTCATTGGAGCTTCTCAAGCTTCATGAGGACTTATTCCGCACAAAATGGCCGAGTTTCCGTGCTGAAAAAGATTGGATCGTGGGCAACTGCATTGACATGTTCCATGCCAACCCTGCGCACCAAAGACAGCTGTTGTCGAACCCTGCCAACTTGCCTTACGACACCATCATTAAGATTGACGATGTTTCATTGCGCTTGGTGGTAGGTGCTGTCGTTGACGATAAGGGTGACTATGTCGGCAATACACTGGAATGGGACGACGTGACCGCCCAACTCAAGGCGGAAAACGAACGCGCAAGACTTCAAGCGGCCGTCGACCAGTCGTTAACGGCGATGGTGCTAATTGACCGTGATTTGCAAATCACTTACGTCAACGAAGAGACGATTAACTTATTTGAAAAGCATCAAGCGTCATTCCGTCAAATGTGGCCGGGCTTTACCGCGACGAAAGATTGGTTGATGGGGCGTTGTATTGATGAGTTTCATAAGAATCCTGCTCACCAACGCCAACTTTTGTCGAACCCTGCAAACCTGCCATACAAAACCGATATCAGCGTAGCAGACCTGACTATCGAACTGAATGTTGCTGCGATTAACGACGCTAAAGGCAACTACATTGGTAACAGCTTGGAATGGCGAGATGTCACCGATTTGCGATCTCGTGAGCTGCAGGTCGGGCGACTGGTATCGGCAGTCGAAGGCATGACAACCAATCTGATGATGGCCGACAAAGACGGCAATATCACTTACTGTAACCCTGCACTGACCAAGCTGCTCTCAAGCAGGGAAGATGAGCTTAGACAGAACTTCCCTGGTTTTAAAGCCAACGATCTCGTCGGCAAAAACTTCGATATTTTCCACAAAAACCCATCGCACCAACGCTCCATCATCGGTAACCCGGACAGGCTCCCGTATACCGCGCAAATTAAGGTGAGCGGATTGGAGTTTGAGCTGACCTGTATTGCGATGTATGACGCGACAGGTAACTACATTGGTCCCGCATTGCAGTGGGAAGACATTACCCAACAAATGCAGGGACAGCGAGATGTTGAAGGCTTGATTGCGGATGCGTCGCAAGGTCGTCTTGGCAGCCGTATGGATGCCAGCAAGTACACAGGGTTTATGTCTAATTTGAGCGACGGAATCAATGGCCTGTTAGACAACATGGTTGGCCCGCTCAACAACTGTAAAGATGTTATGTCAAAAGTCTCCCAAGGCAATTTGAAGGTCAACATGCCGGATGATTACAAAGGTGACTTTGCTGAGCTCAGCAATGCGGTAAACACGTCCATCACGAACCTGCGTGACATGGTAGAGAAAATCACGGCGTCATCTTCGCGTGTAGCGTCTGCCTCTGGCGAAATCGCGGACGGTAACACAGACCTCAGCGAACGTACCGAAGAACAAGCGGCGAGCTTGGAAGAGACGGCGGCGAGCATGGAAGAGATGACTTCCACCGTTAAACAAAATGCTGAAAGTGCCAATGCGGCCAACAAACTCTCTCAAAACGCCAGCGGAAAAGCAGAGAAGGGCGGTGAGGTCGTGAAACAAGCGGTCTCTGCGATGGGTGAGATCAACAAAGCCAGTAAGCGTATTGCAGACATCATCAGCGTGATTGACGAGATAGCCTTCCAAACCAACCTTCTTGCACTCAATGCGGCGGTTGAAGCGGCACGTGCGGGCGAGCAAGGCCGAGGCTTTGCTGTGGTCGCTGGTGAAGTTCGTAACCTCGCGCAACGCAGTGCGGGTGCTGCGAAAGAAATTAAAGACCTCATTAAAGACAGCGTCGACAAGGTATCTGAAGGCTCTCGACTTGTGGACGAATCTGGTGAAATGCTGAATGAGATCGTGACCGCCGTTGGCGAAGTGACCAACCTGATTGGCAAGATCAACTCAGCGAGCCAAGAACAGGCGAGTGGCATCGACGAGATTTCGAAAGCGATCGTCAAGATGGATGAAATGACGCAGCAAAATGCGGCATTGGTTGAGGAAGCCTCTGCGGCAAGCCAGTCTTTGAGAGATGAAGGTAGTGAACTGATCAACCTTATCAGCTTCTTCCAAGTCGATGCGTCACACGCTGGAGCAATGGCACCGAGAAATACCGAGCTAAAGAGCTACCAACCGCCCGCTAAAGCTGCAACACCAAAGGCTGTTTCTGCACCACCGCCAGCAGTAAAAAATGTTGCTAACGGTGCGCCTGCGCCCATCTCTGACGATGATTGGGAGGAGTTCTAAGGGTGGATGCCATTGAAGCATTGAGTCAGATTGAGGAGCAGCGGGAGTTTGAGTTTACTCAAGAAGACTTCAAGTTCATTCAAGAGTTTATGCTCAGAGAGACGGGGATTTCTCTCTCTGAGCGTAAAACCTCAATGGTGTATGGTCGTTTAGCGAGACGTTTGCGTCGAACTGGGCTAGATAACTTCAAAGATTATTTTAACCGTGTGCACTCGGACTTGGATGAACGCGTTGCGTTTATCAATGCACTCACCACCAACAAGACACAGTTCTTTCGTGAAAAGCACCACTTCGACTTTCTGTCTGACGTATTGGTGCCTGAGTGGCAACTGCAAAAACGTAAGCGTATTCGCGTGTGGTCAGCGGGGTGCTCGACGGGCGAAGAACCTTACACCATCGCTTCAACACTTGCGGTTAGTGGCCTGTTAGGGCCGAACTATGACTGCAAGATACTGGCGACGGATTTAGACACGCAAGTTCTTGAAGTGGGCAAGCACGGCACGTATGGCATTGAGGTCACCAAGGTTATTCCTGACGTCATGCTGCGACACGGTTTCATTCGAGGCCGCGGACAAAAACAAGAATTATTAAAAGCAAAGCCCCTGCTACAGAGGGCAATTACCTTTAAGCAATTAAATCTGACCGCACCTTGGCCCCACAAAGGGCCATTGGACGCAATATTTTGTCGCAACGTCATGATTTATTTTGAAAAAGATATGCAGCAGCAGCTTATTTTCAGGTTCTGGGAAATGCTACGTAGTGGTGGCGTTCTTTTTATTGGGCATTCTGAAAGCATCGGCAAAATGGGCAGTCGATTTGAGAATTTAGGGCAAACCATGTTTCGCAAACCCTAACGAGCATTTTTGAACTGGGAACGAGCTAGATATGCATAAAATCCTGGAGCTGACCGGGTGTCCGATAGGAGCAGGTGCTAGACGCTTCTTTCACCCCGGGAAGCAGATGATGATGGTGAAAATACAGCCCGGAGAAGTCTACGTGACCTCCGAGCGTGAGCTGATATCGACAGGACTCGGGTCTTGTATATCGGCTTGTGTATGGGATCCCTTCATCGAGCTGGGTGGCATGAATCATTTTATGTTGCCATTTGGCGACGCGGATGACATTGAAGGCTGGGATCCAACGCAATGGCGCTCCAATGCAGCGCGCTACGGCAATTACGCCATGGAGCTGTTGATCAATACCATGATCCAGCAAGGTGCCATCAAAAGCCGACTGCGTGTAAAGCTGTTTGGTGGCGGCATGGTCATGGGTAAGCAAGCGGCCATCGGCCAAAAAAACATTCAGTTCATCCGAAACTATGTTGAAAGCGAAGGATTGACACTGGTAGGTGAGGATCTTGGCACAGAGTTTCCTCGCAAGGTGGTATTTGACCCGATCACAGGCAAAGCCTGGGTGAAGAAATTGAGAGGCTATCGTGGAGAAGTAGAAGCCGAGGAAAGCAACTACAAACGTCGTCTGGTGAAAGAAGCGAAACGTGAGGACGACGATAGTGCGGAGCTATTTTAATGACCCAAAAAGTACATAAGGTACTGATTGTTGATGACTCTGCAGTTTTTAGAGCATTGCTCAGTGAAATCATCGATTCAGATCCACAACTTGAGGTTGTCGGCTCTGCGGTCGACCCCTACGAAGCGCGAGAAAAAATAAAGAAGCTGAAACCCGACGTGATCACGTTGGATATTGAAATGCCGAAGATGGATGGTGTTCAGTTTCTTCGCAACCTTATGAGGTTGCATCCCATGCCAGTGGTGATGATCTCGACGCTGACACAACATGGTGCGGACGCTACTTTGGCTGCGCTGGATATCGGAGCGGTCGATTACTTCCCCAAGCCTACTGAGAACGTTGCCTCTGAAATGGGTAACTACCGTCAGCTGGTGGTCGAAAAAGTCAAAATGGCCGCAAATGCCAATATTGCGGGAGCGGTACATCGCTCTCCCAAGGAAATCAGCGTTTCCGGTCGCCAATTCAAATCTGACTACGATGTAATTGCTATCGGTGCCTCTACGGGCGGCACAGAGGCGATTCGCAATGTCTTGGAAGCACTTCCTGAGATGATGCCGCCCATCGTTGTCACTCAACACATCAAAGCCGTTTTCAGCAAGTCTTTCGCTGAGCGATTGAATCGTGCGTCCAAGTTGCATGTAGAAGAGCTTTCAACCGACAGAGCCCCTTTAGTCAGTGGCCGTGTCTATGTAGCCCCCGGTGATTTACACATACGAATTGTCAAACGAGGCGGACAGTATTACTGCGAGCGTTGCGATGGCGAGCCGGTTCATCGTCATAAGCCTTCTGTCGATGTCATGTTCTCATCGCTGGCCAAAGCCGCTGGAGGGCGCTGTTTCAGTATTCTTTTGACTGGCATGGGCAAAGACGGCGCGCAAGGCATGTTGGATGTATTGAATGCAGGAGGCGTCACGGTAGCGCAAGATGAAAAATCTTCGGTGGTTTGGGGAATGCCCCGTGCCGCAGTTGAAATGGAAGCGGCGCAGCATGTTATGCCGCTAGATAAAATCGCAACTTACCTTGTAGGTAAAGTGTATGGGTAAATCTAGCTTAAGAACCTTGATTGCGCTGTTGGCTATTGGGGCAGCCTGCGGGCCGCTGATGGTAGAGCAATCTGTCATTACGATTTCATCAGCGACAGCAGTGGTGTTGTTTGTCCTCTTGTTGTGGAAAAAGCCACAAGAGGAAGCAGTACAAAACGCTGAGCATAGTGAAGCGCAGGTGATGAGCGATGCGAGTGTCGACTATGAGTCGACGGCAATCCTCCGAAAAATTCACAGTATATTGAATTTGGAGCTGATTCCGATCCGCGAGCAGCTCGATCGCCAACAGGAAGTGATTGATGACTCGGTACACAATCTCAATTCCAGCTTCTTTGGTATGGAGAAGGCAGTAAGCAAGCAGGCGGAGTTGTCCCAGCACATGATCAAAGATTTGCTGAACAATGATGAAAGCGAATACAGCCTTACCAAGGTCTTACCTGAGACAGAGAACGCGATTGATACCTATATCGACATTCTGGTGCAGGTATCAGAGAAGAGTATTACCGCGATTCACCGTATTCACGATATGTCAGAAAAGCTCGATGCCGTGTTTAATCTGCTCGATCAGGTGCAGGCAATGTCGGATCAAACCAACTTACTGGCATTGAATGCGGCCATCGAAGCGGCAAGGGCCGGGGAGCTCGGTCGAGGCTTTGGTGTGGTGGCGGCAGAAGTGCGTGACCTTGCAAATCGAGCGACCGACCTTAACAGCCAAATCCACAAAGACATCAATTTGGCACAAGACACGGTCAAGCAAACTAACTCTATCGTCGGTGAAATCGCCACGCTGGATATGACTGCAGCGATAGAGTCGAAAACGCGTATTGAAGAGCTATTGAAGGGTGTTCAGGCCGTCAATATGGAAGTGACGAATGAAATATCACGCGTGTCAGAACAAGGGGAAGTGGTGCGCGGGGAGGTGGCCAAGAGTATCCAAGGCCTGCAATTTGCCGACATCGTTTCTCAGCAAGGTCAGCATGTGCTGAACAACCTTCATATTTTAGAAGACCTTAATGCCCTCATTATGGACAAGCTTGCAGAGGGGAGTGTCGATTGGGTGGCACTGCATAAAGCAGTGGATGAGATTGAAGAGATGGCAGGTTCTGCGGAACGTGCCCCGGCTAAACAAATGTCCGCCGATGAAGGCGACATCGAACTGTTTTAGGAGACGGTATGGCCATTAGTCGCGAAGATAGAAATGACGGTAAGTCAGTAGTAATCCATGTGAACGGACAGTTTGATTTCAGCGTCGTGCAGGAATTTAGAGACGCTTATCAAGACTGCAAAGGGAAAGACATTGTTGTCGACTTTCGAGGCACGGAATACATTGATAGTGCAGGGCTTGGGATGCTGTTGAACATGCAGACTTTCCTGAACAAGAGCGAAGGCGATATTCGACTGATTAACACTATGCCGCAGATTAAGCGTGTGCTTGTTATTGCACGCTTTGAGAAGAAGTTCATGATTGAATAAGTCCTTAAAGGGGGTAGCGAGTGAAAGCTCTCATAGTAGAAGATGACATCTCGCTTCAATGCTTTCTCGAACATGTATTAAAGGACGAGTTTGACGAGTTGCTGATTGCCGACAACGGCAAAATGGCGTTGGATATGTTGGAAGCACTTGATGAGCTTCCAAACCTTATCGTCATGGACGTATTGATGCCTGTCATGGATGGGTTTGAAGCTGCAAAGCATATCCGGACGATTTACCGAACCCAATATTTACCGATTGTTTTCTTAACCGGTATAACGGATAACGATGCGTTTAACCGCTGTATGACGCTGGGAGATGACTTTCTCACCAAGCCTATTAGTCGAACAACCATCGTTGCTAAGGTAAGGGCGCATTGTCGAAATATACGCCTTTACAACGAAGTTGCCGTTCAACGGGACAAATTAGAACATTTTCACGCTCATACCCTTTATGAGCACACGATGGCTGAGACCATTTTCAGCAACTTGATGCAGGGCTGCTATCAAGAAGCGGAAGGGGTGAATTTCTACACCAGCTCTTTCACTAATTTTAATGGTGATGTTGTGTTGGTTGCTCCGCGTCCCCAAGGCGGGATATACGCCATGCTGCTGACGCCACAGGGCACGGTTTGCCTGCTGCTATCTCTTCAATTCCTGCCACCAAGCGTTTTTCGCCATGGCAAAAAACGGCCTGTCGTTGGGAGATATGGCCTCGGAAATGAATGCAACGCTAAAACGTTTTTTGCCGCCAGGCATGTTGGTTGCCGCGAACCTTCTCGAAGTGTCCGCCAATGGGCTTGACATTAACTGGTGGGGTGGGGGTATGCCCGATGGTTATGTCATCGATAAAGACGGCGAATTGAAACAAAGATTGCCTTCAGCACACATGGCACTGGGTGCGATGGAGTCTGATGAGTTTGAAGCCAACCTTGTTGCGCTCAAGTTAGAAGAAGGGGACAAGCTGTTTTTCTTCACCGACGGTGTGACCGAAGCCAGAAACGCATCTGGTGCGGAGCTGGGAGAGGAAGGCATTGAGGCCTTGTTCTCTGAGTCCTATGTTAGCTTGATTGATGTTGTTCGTGAACGTGTAACCAGTTTTACCAGTGGTGGTGGTGTCGGCGATGACATGTCGATGCTTGAGATGACCGCGCCAATTCGAAGCAACATAGAAGCATCGTTGGGCGAACCGGATTATTACGAAAGACGTTCGCCATCGCAGCTTACGGTGTTCTTTGGCGCGACCGAGTTGCGTAAGGTCAATATCGTTGGGGAAGTGCGCCGCGTACTAAAAGGACCGATTGGCAGCAACATTGATTTGGATTTGATGTGCACCATCTTATCGGAGCTGTGTAACAACGCGTTGGAGCATGGCCTGCTTAAGCTGGAGTCTGATCTGAAAAATGATGATGAAGGTTTCTTGGATTACTACCTTGAACGCCAGTCGCGGTTAGAAAACTTGGGTGAACATGCCTTTATGGAGCTTGGTGTCTCGTTCAAACCCAAAGAGCGCGTGCTGCACTTCTACCTAACCCATAACGGGGAAGGGTTCGCCAATACGGGATCAGAAAGCCGTTTGGATGACTCAGGAGCTATGTGTGGTCGCGGCATTGCTTGGTCAGTGAGCTGTGTGATGTTTTCTATTATGAAGATGGGGGTTGCACGGCAAGAGGTACCTACAAGCTGACAGCAGGTTTACCGGAAGTGAATCACCAATAAAGAAAATCGTTATCGGATGAGAAAGCCTGCTCAAGCTAGCAGGCTTTTTTATTGGCCTGTTGTTAGAAGCTACGGAATGACAGACGAAAGCAACAGGTTACGACAATCAGTGCAGCTCACTGAATGACAGACGAAAAAAACCTAGTTCGAAAACTAGGTTTCTTAAGTGGCTTCCCTGCGAGACTTAATGGGCCCGCCTAGGGTTGCGACAATCAGCGCAGCGCGCTGAAATTTAGACGAAAAAAAACCAGTCCGAAGACTAGGTTTTCTTAAGTGGCTCCCCCTGCAAGACTTAACGGGCCCGCCTAGGGTTGCGACAATCAGTGCAGCGCACTGAAATTTAGACGAAAAAAACCCAGTCCGAAGACTAGGTTTCTTAAGTGGCTCCCCCTGCAAGACTTGAACTTGCGACATACGGATTAACAGTCCGCCGTTCTACCGACTGAACTAAGGGGGAATTGCTGGAGAAAAATTTAGTCGAAACTAAGTTCATCACCATTTGCAATATGGTGCCTCGAGGCGGAATCGAACCACCGACACGGGGATTTTCAATCCCCTGCTCTACCAACTGAGCTATCGAGGCTTAATGTTAGCGAATCGCGCTACATTAAATAAGTGGTGCCGGCTACCGGAGTCGAACTGGTGACCTACTGATTACAAGTCAGTTGCTCTACCAACTGAGCTAAGCCGGCACACAAACCGTGGAAACGTTGCTGTCGTGTTGCACCATCTCACTAAATATGGTGCCTCGAGGCGGAATCGAACCACCGACACGGGGATTTTCAATCCCCTGCTCTACCGACTGAGCTATCGAGGCAACGGGGTGCATTAAACGGTTTTTGAGGCTTACCGTCAACATCTTTTTTTAAAAAAAACGTCAAATAAGACCGTTTGCTGTCTTTTTCATCGCTTTGATTTAAAAACACACGATAATTACGGTCTTTTCCGCATTTTTATTGCATGTGACGGAATTCTTTTTGGAAGTTAGTCACCTTCTGAAGGTATCGACGAGACTCCGAAGAGGGGTGTTTATTCGTCAATGCCCAGTACACCTGATTAGGATTTAACCGATTCAAGTCGTTCATCGCGCGTTTACGGTCAGAACGATGGAAGGTTTTCAGCACATTTCCGGTTCCGCCGTTATAGGCAGATATCATGCTGTAGTGTTTTGACAGCGGATCGCGCACATCTTTTAGGTAACGCGTTTTCAAAATATAGAAATACGCGGCACCCGTATCGATGTTCTTCGCCGGATCAAACAAATACTCAGGAGAAGGTTCACCAGAGCGTTTTTTCACGAGCTTAAACACATCGCGCCCTGCAGTTTTAGGCACTACCTGCATCAAGCCATAAGCATTGGCCCAACTCACCGCATATGGGTTGAAGCTGGATTCGGTCTTGATGATGGCGTAAATCAGCTCTTCAGAGATGCCATAACGACGCGAGGCATCGCGGATAATGTCTGCATATTGATAGCGTCGTTTGCTCGAGTGGTCTTTCACCATCGGGATTTCGACATAGAAGACTTTTTGAAAGCGCAGCGATTTGGTCTTGAGTTTGTTAGCGACCAAGTAATCAGCGTAACGGTTCGCGCGCCACTCCCAGGCGATTTCTTTGCCATCCTGATCCACCACCTGTCCTTGTAAGAAGGGGGCACCGCTTATTGGAACATCTGCGGCAGAGTAAAGATCGACAGACGCAGGATCATTGGGTGTTAGCAGGGTAGTGACAATGGCCTGTTTTAAATGTTGCTTAGGTTCAGTTGTGGCGACCGTTTCAATGGTGACTTTACCATTGGCAAAATCAACACGGGCACGACTCATGTAGTTGTCTGTGTATTTTACGTAGTCGCGCTTGCCCGAGACATAGACTTCATTTTTACCCCAGCGCACCTCGATGTTGCCGTTAAAGCTGTTGATGAGCTTATCGAGTGCTGCAAAATCTTTTTCAAACTGACCGGGAAGAGGGGCAAGATTTTTGGCGAATCGGTTGGTGGTGTCGTAGTCGATTTGATAGATCGACTCGATCATTTCTCGGCTACAACCTGAAGTTAAAAGTGGGATCAGCAAAAGCGCCAGATATCGGTATAGTTTCATTCCGTTCGCACAAAAGTAAAAAGGCATCCAGATTAGGGTAATCAGGATGCCTTTTTTTACAAAGCGCTATCGCAAAATTGTGAGCACAATGCCTTACTCTGAAGGCGGAGTGTAGCCCTCGATCACGGTATCGTGACCTTCAAACAGGAACTTCACCATTTCTTCTTCAAGCAATTTGCGGTGCTCTGGCTCCATCATGTTGAGCTTTTTCTCGTTGATCAACATGGTCTGTTTGCTTTGCCACTGCGCCCAAGCTTCTTTGGAAATGTTGTCGAAAATGCGCTTGCCCAGCTCACCAGGATAAAGTTGGAAGTCCAAGCCATCAGCGTCTTTCTGAAGTCGTTGGCAAAAAACAGTACGGCTCATCATTAAGCTCCTAAAGTAAAAATCGATCTATCTAAATCGTTGTCTGCAATTCGTGGGTAAGACTTTCCAGCAGCTTTTGTACCGGAGCGGCAAGCCCAACTTTTGCCGGTTGGTTTAAGTTATACCAAAGGCCGCCATTGCCTTCCATCACCCCATTATCCCCACTCATTGCAGGTTTGCTATGCAATTTGACGCGAACAGGCACGATGTCGAGGTGAAAATGGCTAAATGTGTGACGAAACGCCGTCAGGTGTTCAGGTTTGTCATGGCCTGATTGATTGAGTTTATTGCCGATAAAGGTATCTGCGGCCAGTTCGCTGGTTTCCGGCAAGCACCACAGTCCGCCCCAAAGCCCAGCGGGTGGTCGTTGTTCCAGCCATATTTGGTCTTCATATTGGAAGAGAACAAAGCAGGTTTCTTTTTCTGGCAGCGTCTTTTTCGGCTTCTTACCCGGAAAGTCCGCTTGGCGACCCTGCGCATTGGCTTCACAGCTGTAGTTGACCGGACACATTTCACATTTCGGTTTGCTGCGGGTACAAATCATCGCCCCCATGTCCATCATGGCTTGGTTGTAACGCTGCACGCCCTCTGCTGGCGTGTTGTCTTCTGCGTACTCCCACAAGCGGCTCTCAACAGGCTTCTTACCCGGCCAGCCTTCCACGGCGAAATGACGAGAGAGGGTGCGTTTAACGTTGCCATCTAGAATTGGATGGTGTTGACCCAAGGACAAAGAAAGTACTGCGCCTGCGGTGGAACGTCCAACGCCAGGCAAGGCCATCACGTCATCAATGTTTGTTGGGAACTCGCCGTTGTAGTCGGTCGCGATTTTGATCGCGGCCTTGTGCAGGTTGCGCGCACGGGCGTAATAGCCAAGCCCAGTCCAAAGGTGCAGGACTTCATCGAGTTCCGCGTTGGCCAAATCAACCACGGTCGGGAAGCGTTCCATAAAACGCTCGAAATACGGGATGACGGTCGCGACCTGCGTTTGCTGCAACATGATCTCGGACAGCCACACTTTGTAAGGCGTTTTTTCCTGCTGCCATGGCAGGGTTTTACGTCCGTATTTGTCATACCACTTCAGTATGGCATCGGAAAAAGACTGACTCACTTTGCTAACTCTTTTGTTATTTTTATACCTGTCGGCGTAAATTCTTCGTCGTTTATGAGGCCGAATTTACGCCAAATGGTACTATTTGAGGGGAAATAACCCACGTCGTTGTGGGCATTCTATCAATGCTTGGGTTGCTGAAAAAGGCAGCATTGGTATGAAAGATACGTAACCCAATCGCGCAAGGCTTGCACCAAGCCGTAATCTTTGGATAATGCGCGATCCGCTTAACTTTTCTTCATTATTGAGTTGCAGGCATAAAACCATGGCAGAAGTCATCAAACCCGAACTGACCGAAGACGGTAAAGTTCTTCGTAAAATCAGAAGCTTTGTTCGTCGTGAAGGACGACTCACTAAAGGTCAGGAGCAGGCAATGAATGACTGCTGGCCAACAATGGGTATCGACTTCGAAGAGAAGCAACTCAATTGGACAGAAGTGTTCGGCAACGATAACCCAGTTGTACTGGAAATCGGCTTCGGCATGGGCGCATCTTTGGTTGAAATGGCAAAGAATGCACCTGAGAAAAACTTCATCGGTATTGAAGTACACAGCCAGGTGTTGGTGCTTGTCTGATGGCAGCTCGCGATGCGGGTATCACCAACCTGCGTGTAATGTGTCACGATGCGGTTGAAGTGTTTGAGCACATGCTGCCAGTAGCGAGCCTAGAAACGGTTCAGCTATTCTTCCCAGACCCATGGCACAAAGCGCGTCACCACAAGCGTCGTATCGTGCAGCCTGAGTTCGTTCAAATGCTGCGTGACAAGCTGAAAATCGGTGGCATTTTCCACATGGCGACAGACTGGGAAAACTACGCTGAGCACATGGTAGAAGTAATGGACGTAGCGCCGGGTTACAAAAACACCGCGACTGACGGCCCTTACATCGAGCGTCCAGAAGAGCGTCCGCTGACCAAATTTGAAGCGCGTGGCCACCGTTTGGGCCATGGCGTTTGGGACATGAAATACGCGCGCGTCGAGTAATTTCTCGTTCACACATTCCCGCTGCCACACATTTGTGTTGTGGTAACGAAAATCGACAAAGCCAACCTCGTGTTGGCTTTTTTGACCATTGGAGATCGTAATGAAACCCACTCCTGAGCTGTTAAACGGCATCCTTGAAGAAGTTCGTCCATTGATTGGACAAGGAAAAGTTGCTGACTATATTCCCGCCCTAAAAGAAGTGCCGGCGAACAGATTAGGTGTGGCGGTGTGCTACAACGACGGTGAAATTATCACGGCCGGTGATGCGCACGAACCCTTCTCGATCCAGTCGATCTCCAAGGTGCTTAGCTTGACGCTAGCCCTGCAAAATTACAGCCCAGAAGAGATCTGGACGCGTGTTGGCAAGGAGCCTTCGGGCCAAGCGTTTAACTCGATGATCCAGCTTGAGATGGAGCAAGGGATCCCGCGAAATCCGTTCATCAATGCGGGGGCTTTGGTGGTGTGCGACATGCTACACAGCCGACTTTCCGCACCGCGCCAACGCATGTTGGAATTTGTTCGACACCTTTCTGGGAACGAGCATATTTGCTACGACAAGGTGGTGGCGGCGTCTGAAATGGATCACGCAGACCGCAATGCGGCGATCGCTTATCTGATGCGGGCTTTCGGCAATTTCGACAACGATGTGATGCCTGTTCTGGCGAACTATTTCCATTATTGTGCACTGCGCATGAGCTGCGTCGATTTGGCCAAGACATTTAACTATCTGGCAAATAAGGGACTTCCTTTAGGCGCAGAAAAAACAATTATCAACCAGACTCAGTGTAAGCAGTTGAATGCCTTACTGGCGACGTGCGGTTTATATGACGGTGCAGGTGAGTTTGCTTACCGCGTCGGTATGCCGGGCAAGTCGGGTGTTGGTGGTGGTATTGTTGCGATTGTACCGGGTGAGATGTCTATCACTGTATGGTCGCCTGAGCTTGATGCATCAGGCAACTCACTGGCAGGCACAGCAGCATTGGAACTGCTTGCAGAACGGATTGGCCGTTCAATTTTTTAGTACTTTTTCACAGCCATCGTTTTTACTGCGATTGTTGTGACGTTGACGCACACGATGCGGTCTCCTGAAACAACGGATGGAGAGGTGATTATGGGTAGATTGAGTGGAACGCGCGCTTGGAGCGTATTTGGTCTGGTGTTGATGGCATTGCCGTTTGTATCGAAAGCAGCGGTGTGTAGCCCAGATCTTCACAGTGATATCGCGATTGAATCCGACAACGTGATCATTGAAAGCAACAACAACCGCTTTCTCATTGATCCAAACGGCATGCTATTCGTGAACGTACATCGCGTAAAACTGAGTGATGAGCAGAAAGCCTCCCTCTCAGCCTATAGCCAAGCGGTGAGACAGGATCTTCCTTACATCAGCCGCACCTTATCTCAACAACTTCAGACCTCATGGAAGGCACTGGATGACGTGATTGCCGATGAGCTGGGCGACAAAAGTGGTCTGCGTAGCGAACTCGGTCAGTACCACGACTATCTGCAAAATCGTGTTAATGCGTCGCTTTATAATGCTGAGCGCAAAGCGCCTCAGTTGAATCATACGCTGTTGCTTCAAACCGTTCGCGAAGTAGAAGCTAGCGTCCCACAAATCGTGGCGACGGTAAGCAGCCGCGGCTTGATGGACATTGCGGTGTTGAGCGAAGGGCAAACCAATAAGATGCAGTTCATGTCAGAGAAGATGGCGACACTGCAAGACCGTCTTGTCGGCGAGGCAAAACTGCAACGAGACAAAACCAAAGTGCTGCAAAAAGATTTGTGCCAGCGTTTAAATGCGTGGCAGCAGCACGAGGAAAATATCGCTGACCTCATTCCGGCACTCTCGGGATTAAAAACGGTGACGGTGAGATAACGGCTCTCGAACAATAGAAAACGCGGCCTGATGCCGCGTTTTTTTATACCTAAGGTTTTGCCTGAATCACTCAACGCTTAAGGGCGATAGGTGAACTCGTAGTCGACGCTGTTCCACGCATCATCGATATCACCCAAGTATTGGCGAAGTTCACTTGCCTCAACGTGACGCTTTTTGGAGCGATAGAAGTAGTTGGCTTCGACATAGGTTTTGTCAAAGAGCGTTTCACCGGGAGCTGATATCTTGCTAAGTGAACTTTGAAACTCAAAGTAAGGCCCATTGATGGTGTGATTGCTTGCTTCAATCTCCCAAGACTCAGGTAGGCTCAGTTTGATTTTCTGCCTCACAGCACCTTCCGTGCCAAAACGAAACGGGGTTTTTCGGCGAATAAGGTCGGGCTTTGTCAGGTAATCATCCACGATGTCACCGGATACGACAAAGGTGTAGGCATCCTCACTTTTTGACCACAGCCCTTCGATAACATATGCCTCGTTGACCGTGACCTCGTTCGTTTCCAAATCATCAGAAATGGTAAGCGGACGCATAAGGTCGAGCGCATTAAAAAATGAGGCGTAGTAATTAGCATACTCTTCTCCAAGCTCTACTAATGGCTTGGATTCTAAATATCTACGCCAACGCTCTGCTTCAAGGCCACGGTAGGTGGTTTTCACGGTCAGGTAGCTTTGCGCGTGCGCATGATTGACCACATATTTTTGCTCCACGTCTTGCGTGACGGGAATGGTTGGCGGTGCCATTTCGCTCAAGGCATTCGTCTCTGGCTTGATGACAAGCGCATAGCCAAGACGAGATTGCGCGATTGAATCTAAGCGGCTGCTTGATGGGTACGTGTCGCATCAATCCACCAAGGCTTGCGTCGTAGGTCATTCTCACAATCACATGATTGAAGCTGTAGGGCGCAGCAGGCTGGTCTTTCAGTTGGTCTTTCCAGAATGTGTCTACCAAGCGGGATAGCTTCCACGCCAAGCTCATTTAGCATGGAAACCAGCAGCAAAGACTTGTCTTTGCAATCGCCATACCCTTGGGAAATGATTTGGGCAGGTGGCCGAGGTTTATGGGAACCTATGCCGTTTTCAATGCCCAAGTAGCGAATGTTGTTTTGCACAAAATGGATCGCGGCAACGATCTGCTTTTCTCTATCATCCGGGTAGGTATCTTGGATGTCTGCGACCAGAGCTTGGACTTCATCATCCTTGTCTGGCGCGGCATAAAGCGGCAATGCCCATTTCACAACGTCTTGCCAGTTTTGATAGCTGGACACATGGAGGTAGGGGTAAGGGTTAAACCAACGCGGCTGCTCGGACTCGTCGAAATCATACAAGCCGTTTCGTTCTTGATAGGTAAAGATGCGCGCACCGTTTTCGGTGATTTCTTTTGCCTTGCCGTTTCCTTTGCCTTCAAGGTTAGTGACATGAAAGTCGCTGTCTTTTGGCATCCGAATTCGGGTATTTACTAAGCCACGCTGGTGGCCCAACCGGTTTTGATGTACCACTCGCGATGCTCACCAAACACGGGGTTAAACCCTGAAATGCTGTAGCTAAAGTCAATAATGTCACCGACTCGCACATCATCTAACACGATATGCAGGGTTTCTTCACCGTTATACAGCAGTGAGTCTAAGTCCACCTCGCGTTTAAATTGCGAGGTTTTCGCTGATGTTTTTCTATCGATAGTCTTGCCGTTTCGGATGATCTCCAAACGGTGAACATTCACGCTTTGGTAGCTGGGATCAAAGTCGATAGACAATTGAGAGGCGGATTCCACGCCTTCAATGGACACGATCTTACTGGTGTAACGCTTGTATTCGACCGGGTTGGGTTGGGTGAGATCCAACTGTCGATCCACCAGCAAGTATTGCTGATCGTAATGGTGACCTTGCTTGCTGAATACAGGGATCTCGGCAATGGGCTGCACCCAGTCAGGGCGCGGAGAATAGAGGCCGTCATCGGCCTGAGCCATATTGAGAGAGAGTAGGGGAACACTCAGGGCAAACAGATACTTATTCATCTACTACGCTGTCCTTTGCTTCGGAGAACAAGGGCAAGGGACTCACGCCCTTGCCAAGACAGCGGAGGCTGTCTTACTCGTCGATGAAGCCGGAGAGCAGGTCGTTCAGAAACAGTCTGCCTTTCTGTGTCACTTGCCAGTGGGAATCAGAGTCAGCCAAAAAGCCTTGCTCAATGGCATCGGCAATCGGCTTTTGAATCACCTCTTGGGACAATCCTGTACGCGCAGGGAAGTCGTCTTTTGGACAAGCTTCTACCAATCTGAATCTGTTCATGAAGAACTCAAACGGCAGTTCATCTGCTTCCACTATATGCAATTCGCTGAGGTATTCTTTCTCAGGATCGAGATATCCGCGCGGGTGTTTCACTTTTACTGTGCGCTGCACGGTACCGTCTTCTAAGGTAATTTTGCCGTGCGCGCCACAGCCAATGCCCAGATAGTCGCCAAATCGCCAGTAGTTGAGGTTATGCTGACACTGATAACCCGGCTTGCTGTAGCCAGAAGTTTCATATTGTACGTAGCCCGCTTCGCTCAAAAGCTTATGGCCTTGCTCGAAGATGTCCCACAGGTCATCGTCATCTGGCAAGGTTGGCGGCTTAGAGTAGTACTGAGTGTTCGGCTCAATGGTGAGCTGATACCACGACAAGTGCGGCGGGTTCAGCGCAATGGCTTGCTTTAGATCGTCCAGCGCACCCTCAAGGGTTTGATCCGGCAAGCCATGCATCAAGTCCAGATTGAAGCTGTTCAGTCCCGCTTCATGGGCAAGCTTGGCAGCACGTTTTGCTTCGTCGCTACCATGGATGCGTCCCAGTCGCTTGAGCTTCTCGTTGTCAAAGCTCTGTACGCCGATAGAGATACGGTTTACGCCCACTTTACGGTAAGCAATAAACTTGTCCGCTTCCACAGTACCTGGGTTCGCTTCCATCGTGATTTCGATGTTGTCGGCAAACGGCACTTCAGCATCAATACCTTGCAGAAGACGGGAAATCTCTTCGGGAGACATCAGGCTTGGCGTGCCGCCACCAATGAAGATGGAATGCAAACAGCGGCCACTGACACCATTAAATCGCGCTAAATCCTTACGCAAATCATCCAACAGTGCCGAAATGTAATCTTGCTCTGGCACCTCGCCTTTGAGCGTGTGCGAGTTGAAATCACAATACGGGCACTTTTGCACACACCACGGGATGTGCACGTAAAGGCTTAGGGGGATCTGAACAGACATCTTGGATTATTTCTTCTCTGTGCTCATTGCGGCAAACAGCTTTTTCAGTGCCTGACCACGGTGAGAGATTTGCTTTTTCACTGCAGGTTCAATGTTTGCCAGCGTGCAGCCTTGTTCTTCAACGTAGAACACAGGATCGTAACCAAAGCCATGAGAGCCTGATGCTTCACGCGCGATTTTGCCTTCAAACACACCGTGGCAAACCACTGGCGTCGGATCGTTCGCATGACGCATGTAAACCAGCACACAGTGGAAACGAGCACTACGTTGGTCGTCTGGTGCGTCAGCCATGCACTCCAGCAGTTTTTCAAGGTTAGCTTGGTCGCCTTTGCCTTCACCTGCGTAACGTGCGCTGTAAACACCTGGTGCACCGTTGAGGTAATCCACTTCCAGACCCGAGTCATCAGCAATCGCTGGCAGGCCTGTTTCTTTGGCTGCATGACGCGCTTTGATGATGGCATTTTCGATAAAGGTTGTGCCGGTTTCATCGGCATCGGCAACGGCAAACTCGCTTTGTGCCATGACATCCAGACCGAAGTCTTGGAGTAAATCTGCCATTTCTTTCACTTTGCCGGCGTTGCCTGTCGCAAGAACCACTTTCGTCATGTTGAACTCCTTCTTCGTGCCGCGTGAATACAAAAACGGCGCCTCAATGGGCGCATGATACCGGAAAGTCACTGTGTGTCATCTATCATCGCGATGATGCGAGCATGGCATCAATTCGCGTAGAAGGTTTGTTGAAACGTCAGCTTTCCTGCACGATTGCCTGCGGCCTTGATATCTATATCAAAGATGTAGTTTTCCTCGTTCGCAAATCGGACTTCTGCCAGGTAATAAATCGCATCGCCCTCGCGCACCTCACGAAACGTCAGCGGTTTCTTGGTGCCGAGTAAGTTGCGCGCTTGGCCTGTCACTTCTGCGGTGACGGCGGGTTTGCCTGCGCGGCTTTTATCCAGAATAGCGATATTTAAGAGGGCATTCACATTGCTGCGTTTGATGCCATACGCTTTGGCCACGGCAGGCGGAACGAAGGTGCTGTTTAGGGCGGAGTAGTGGACTTCCAATGAGCCAATGTCTTTTTTCTGCTCGGCATGTGAAGCGGGCGAAAAAGCCACGATTAGCAGGCTAATAAAGGGAAGTAGGTAACGTTTCATGACGCATAGTCCTTGTCTGATGAAACAAAGCGCACCCGAGGGTACGCTTATTATTTACTGCTTTGAGGCTGCTATCAGATCACTGATGGCCTCTGGATAGAGGGTCGGCGCGTGGATTCGGACTTGCTTGTGACGCCCTAATTCCCCTTTCTCAATGTCTATCTGTCCTTTGGCAACTTTAAATTGCTTGGAGAGAAACTTGGTAAGGTGGGCGTTAGCTTTGCCATCCACTGGCGGGGCGGTGATGGCGAGTTTGATTTCCTCGCCATGTTGTCCCATCCACTGATCGCGACTGGCTTTGGGCTGGATATACAATCGAAGAATGAGATCGTCATTTTCCAGCCAAGCCGTGCGGGCAGTGCGTGTCATAAATTACAGCACGAACCACAAGTTGCCGAAGTATGGGCTTAGCAGATCGCCAATCACATAGTTCAGGAACTGAAGGCCGATAAACAGGATCAGGATGCTCAGATCCAGACCACCCAGCGGTGGGATAACGCGACGAATTGGCGCAACCAGCGGCTCGGTCAGTTGAACCATGACGTACTCAATCGGGCTGCGACCTTGGCTTACCCAGCTCAGAATGGCGCGTAGGATCAGAACCCAGAACAGCAGGCCACCAGCAGCTTTGATCAGCGCAATGAAGCCCACCAAGATGTAGCTTGCATCAAACGGAGGGAAGCCACCCATCATGATCATCTGAAGGACAAAGAACTTCGCGATACACAAGATGAAAGCGAACAGAACGGTCGCAAGGTCAAAGCTGCCGATTGATGGGATCACGCGGCGAAGCGGCGCAACAACAGGCTGAGTCGCTTTCACGACAAACTGGCTGAATGGGTTGTAAAAGTCAGCACGTGACCATTGCAGCCAAACTCGCAGCAACACCACCATGATGTAAAGATCGAACAGTGTTGAAACGAGGAAATTCATTGCGTTCATAAATTAGCCCTAAAATAGCGTTTCCATTTCTTCAGCTCGGCGGACAGCGGCCTGCATGGCTTCTGCTACCGTCTCTGACAGTTGGTTGTTATTGAATACGTTGAGTGCCTCGGCGGTGGTGCCGCCTTTGGACGTCACTTGTTCTCTTAAGGTTGCCAGTTCAATGTCAGGGTTGGCAACCACCATTTTAGCTGCGCCCAGTGCAGACTGCTGCACCAAAAGGCGTGCGGTGTCTTTATCAAAGCCTTGGCGTTCGGCTTCGGCTTGCATCGCTTCCATAAAACGGAAGAAATACGCTGGCGCACTGCCTGCCGCCGCGATAACTGCATTAATGCCTGCTTCTTCTGACACCCAGCAAATTTTACCGACGGCACCCATCAGTTGTCCGGCAAACAGACGGTCAGCCTCTGATACAGAGTCTGGTGCATAAAGGCCACTCATACCCTCACTAACCAGCGAAGGTGTGTTTGGCATCACACGAACCAGTTTCAGTGGTGTGCCCGCCATTTCACTCAGGCGCTGACACGAGATACCCGCCGCAATGGAGATGACCAGTTTTGATGACCAATCAACGCCTTGCAGGCTTTTTAGTAAGGTTTCCATGTCTTGCGGTTTAACGGCCAGAACAACCACATCTGCTTGGTTGGCACTGGCAATCGCGTCTTCGTTCGCATTGATGCCGTAAGTATCACGATACTTCGCACTCGTCTCAGGGTTTCTGTCAACGGCAATCAGGCTTTTAGCAGGGTAGCCAGACTCCAGCAGGCCGGAAATTATAGAGCGTGCCATGTTCCCTGCGCCGAGAAAGGCGACTGTGCGTTGTTCCATCAATGAATTCTCCTTTGGAGGGGTGATGGTTTCACCCAAGTTATCTGTTTACTGGCGGTTTGAGTAATCACGCGCGCCAAAAATAGCGGTGCCAATACGCACCATGGTGCTGCCAGAAGCAATGGCGGCATCCATATCGCCGCTCATGCCCATCGACAGGGTGTCGAATTCTGGGCGAGAGGCTTTCATCTCTTCATAAAGGGCTGACAGTGGCGCAAACGCTTCCAACTGTTTTTGATGGTCATCTTCCGGTTGCGGAATGCACATCAAACCGCGCAGCGTGAGGTTTGGCAACGCATCAATTTCTGCAGCCAGTGCTTTGACATCCTCAAAGCCCGCGCCGGATTTCGAGGTTTCACCGCTGGTATTAATCTGGATCAGCACCTGCAATGGCTTCATGTCAGCAGGGCGCTGCTCACTCAATCTACGCGCCACTTTATTGCGGTCAATGGAGTGCACCCAGTCGAAGTTTTCTGCGATAGGTTTGGTTTTATTGGACTGAATTGGCCCGATAAAGTGCCATTCCAAATCCGGTTGTGTCTCTTTGAAGTGCGCGATTTTTTCAACGCCTTCTTGGACGTAGTTTTCACCAAATTGACGGAGGCCGGCCTGAATGGCTTCGGCGATCGCTTCGATAGGCTTGGTCTTGCTTACCGCCAATAATTGCACGCCAAAGGCGTCTCTCCCGCATTTTTGTGCGGCACTGTCTATTTGGCTGGTGACCTGTTCTAGGTTTTGTTTGATACTACACATGGTTGATTCTGCGAGGAAACGTATTAATGGATATTACTGAATTACTGGACTTTAGTGTAAAGCATAACGCTTCAGATCTACATCTTTCTGCTGGAGTATCTCCAATGGTCCGCGTAGATGGTGATGTCCGTAAGCTTAGCCTGCCCGCGCTGAGTAACGATGAGGTAAACCGTCTTATTTTTGATGTGATGAACGATGCGCAGCAAAGAGAGTTTGAGCAAAACCTCGAAGTGGACTTCTCGTTCGAGTTGGCATCAGTCGGCCGATTCCGTGTTAATGCGTTTCAGCAATCCCGTGGCTGCGCGGCGGTGTTTCGTACCATTCCCTCTAAAATCCCGTCGTTAGAAGCCATCAGCGCGCCGCCGATTTTCGAACAATTTACCCAATATCAGAAAGGCTTAGTGCTGGTGACTGGGCCGACAGGTTCGGGTAAGTCCACCACGCTGGCGGCGATGATCAACAAAATCAACAGCGAGCAGCATCGCCATATTCTGACTATCGAAGATCCGATTGAATTTATTCATGAGCAGAAAAATTGTCTCATCAACCAACGTGAAGTGCACCGCGACACCCACTCCTTTAACAACGCACTTCGCTCTGCATTGCGTGAAGACCCAGACGTGATTCTTGTGGGTGAGCTTCGTGACAAAGAAACCATCAGTCTTGCGTTAACTGCTGCGGAAACTGGTCACCTTGTTTTCGGTACGCTGCATACCTCCAGTGCCGCCAAGACCATCGACCGTATCATTGACGTCTTTCCGGGGGCAGACAAACCGATGGTGCGCTCCATGTTGTCAGAGTCGCTGCGTGCGGTCGTATCGCAAAAACTGGTGAAGCAAGTGACAGGCGGTCGTGTCGCGGCGCATGAAATCATGATTGCCACGCCTGCGATTCGAAACCTGATCCGTGAAGACAAAGTGGCGCAGATGTTCTCGATGATCCAGACAGGCGCGACGCTGGGTATGCAAACCATGGATCAGTCGCTTAGGAATTTGGTGGCTCAGGGTATGATTGATGCCCAAGAAGCGACAAAGGCAATGGATAGCGTCGGCACAGGAATGTAGCGCATGAACAATGGGAACGAGCTAACAAGGTTATTGCACGACATGATGAGCATGCGTGCATCGGATGGATACATTACCGTTGGCGCGCCATGCATGCTGAGAGTGGATGGCAGTTTAAAACCCGTCGGCGAGATGTTGGATGAGGGCGGCGTTGATGCGCTGGTTCAACAGGCGATGGGTAATGAACGCTATCAACATTATCTTCGCGACAGGGAAGCCAATTTCGCGTTGATGACAGATGCAGGCCGTTTCCGCGTCAGTGCCTTTTGGCAGCGTGATTTGCCGGGCATGGTGATTCGCCGCATTGAAACCCAAATCCCGCAAATCCATACCTTGGGTTTGCCGGGAGTGATGCAAGATCTCGCTATCGCCAAGCGCGGATTGATCTTGATTGTCGGCGCGACGGGGTCGGGGAAATCAACGTCCATGGCGGCCATGTTGGGCTTTCGCAATAACTCGCGCAGTGGTCACATCTTGACGGTGGAAGACCCGATTGAGTTTATCCATCCACACAACAAGTGCATCGTGACCCAGCGCGAGATTGGTATTGATACGGAAAGCTACGAAGTTGCGCTGAAGAACTCGCTGCGACAGGCACCTGACATGATCATGATTGGTGAGATTCGCTCTCGCGAGACCATGGAATACGCCATGCAGTTCGCGGAGACGGGGCATCTTTGTATCGCAACGTTGCACGCGAATAATGCCAACCAAGCACTGGAGCGTGTGCTCCACTTGGTGCCCAAAGAGCGTCGTGAGCAGTTCTTGTTTGATATGTCGTTAAATCTTAAAGCCGTGATGGCGCAGCAGCTTATCCCCGACATTAGCGGTATCGGTAGGCATGGTGCTTACGAGCTGCTTCTTAACACCTCCAATGTGTCTGATCTTATCCGTCGAGGAGAGCTTCACGAGCTCAAAGAGTGCATCCGAAAAGGCAATAATGCAGGCATGTGCACGTTCGATCAGTCGCTGTTCGAGCTGTATAAAAGCGGCAAGATCTCCAAAGATGAGGCTCTTCATCACGCGGACTCACGTAATGAGCTCAAACTGATGATGAAGATGGATGAGCAGGCCCCAAGCCAATCGTTCTCGATGGCAGATGTCAGTATCGAAGGGAAATAAAAAAGGCGCGTGATGCGCCTTTTCTTATTGGTACTGATTTTCAAACCAGCTTTCCACGATGATGACCGCCGATTGGCTGTCGATTTCGCCTTTACCGAGGGCTTTGTAGCCGCCGTATTCGAACAAGGATGAACGCGCTTCAGCGGTTGTCAGGCGCTCATCGTGCAGTTCTACGTTTACGCCAAAGCGACCTTTCAGGCGATTGGCAAACTTACGCGCACGTGGCGTGATAGCTTCAAGCTCGCCGCCATGCAGATCCAACGGCAGGCCAACCACCACCAGATCTGGTGTCCACTCTTTTAAAATGGCTTCAATCGCTCCCAGCTTGGAATGCCGTCTTTGGCTTTCAATGCTTTAAGGGGACGGGCGGTGCCGGTAATAGCTTGGCCAATGGCAACGCCAATGCTCTTGGTGCCGTAGTCAAAACCCAGCACGCTTTGAATGTTACTCATGGTGTGTTTCTCAAGCGTGTCCGATATCGGACGATAGATTTAGCGCGCTGATGCCCATCTGTTTAAGGGCCTTTTCCCAACGCTCATTGATTGGTGTATCAAAGATAACGGCAGGGTCGGCTTCGATGGTCAGCCAACTATTTTCAGCCAACTCTTGCTCAAGCTGTCCCGCTTCCCAGCCGGCATAACCCAGCGCGACGATAAACTGATCGGGCTCTTCGTTCGTGCCTAAGATGCTCAGGATATCTTTCGAGGTCGTTACGGTCAGGTTTTCGGTCAAACGAATGCTAGAGCCGAAAAGCTTGTTGTTCTTGTGAAGGACGAAACCGCGATCTTCTGAAACAGGCCCACCAAACAGAACCGGTTGATCCAAGCTCACCGGGTGGGTGACATCCTGCTCTCGATCCAGCTCAATCTGATCCAGCATGCTCGCAACAGAGATATTGATCGGCTGATTGATCATCAGTCCCATCGCGCCGTCATCGTTGTGCTCACACATATAGACGACACTGTGCTTGAAACGCTCGTCAGCCATACTAGGCATGGCGACAAGGAAATGATTTTTAAGATTCATTGCGCCCTTCATAAGCTAGAGTGCTTACTGAAAGTATGAGCAGTAAGCGCGTGAATGTCAGGTCTGGACGGGTAATTCCGTCCAGACGTCATACGGTTACTTGTTGAGACGCGCTTCAATTGCGTCCATCAGTTTACCGCTGATGTTAATATCAAACGCTGCTTCGATTTCACGAATACAGGTTGGGCTGGTCACGTTAATTTCGGTCAGCTTGTCACCGATGATGTCCAGACCGACAAAGATCAGGCCTTTCTCTTTCAGCGTTGGTGCAACCGCACGTGCGATTTCCCAATCCGTATCGCTCAACGGACGCGCTTCACCACGACCACCGGCTGCCAAGTTGCCGCGTGTTTCACCTTTTGCCGGGATACGCGCTAGGCAGTATGGCATTGGCTCACCGTCAACCACCAGAATACGCTTGTCGCCATTGCTGATGTCAGGCACAAACGTCTGCGCCATGCAGTAGTTGTTACCAAGGCCTGTCAGGGTTTCGATGATCACTGACAAGTTAGGGTCGCCTTGCTTCACTCGGAAAATAGATGAGCCACCCATGCCATCTAATGGTTTTAGGATCACGTCACCGTGTTTTTCCTGAAACGCTTTGATTTGATCCGCGCGGCGTGTCACTAAGGTCGTTGGTGTCAATTCAGGGAACCAAGCGGTGAACAGCTTTTCATTGCAGTCACGCAGGCTCTGCGGCTTGTTCACAATCAAACAGCCTTCGACTTCCGCACGCTCAAGAATATACGTTGCGTAGATATACTCTGTATCAAACGGAGGATCTTTACGCATCAACACAGCGTCCAGATCGGCCAATGCGATCTCTTGTTCGCTCTGAACCTCGAACCACTTCTCAGGGTTTTGTTCGAGCATCACGATTTTAGTGCGCGCCAATGCCTTGCCTTGTTCTAGAGACAAGTCATTCATTTGCATGTAGTGAATTTCCCAGCCGCGACGCTGCGCTTCGAGCATCATGGCAAAGGAGGAATCTTTTTTGATGTTGATGGATTCAATCGGATCCATCACAACGCCCAGTTTGATCATGTTTTTATCCTTATTAACCGAGATCACCAAAGCGAACTTGCAGTGCTGTAATGGCGGTCAGTGCTGCGGTTTCGGTGCGCAGTACGCGAGGGCCAAGCAATGTTTCTTCGAAACCGAATTCACGGGTTCGTTCAATTTCCTCTGATGAAAGGCCGCCTTCTGGACCAATCAACAGACGCACGCGGTTTACAGGCTGTGGCAAGGTGTTGATGGAGTATTTTGCACGAGGGTGAAGGTTAAGCTTCAGGCCATCGAACGCTTCTTGTGCCCATGCATCCAGTGACATCACAGGACGAATTTCTGGCACCATGTTTCGGCCACACTGTTCGCACGCCGCAACAGCAATTTTTTGCCATTGCTGCAGCTTTTTGTCAAAGCGCTCTGCATTGAGTTTGACGCCACAACGCTCAGAAATCAGTGGAGTAATCACGTTGACACCAAGCTCAACCGATTTTTGGATGGTGAACTCCATTTTGTCACCGCGGCTAATAACCTGACCTAAGTGCAGATCTAGCGGCGATTCAATGCTGTTTTCAACGCGTTCAACGATATCAACACCGACGGACTTTTTACCCGCTTCCGCAATGACTGCCGGGAATTCAGCACCGCTACCATCAAACAACAACACTTCCTGACCGACTTGCATACGCAAAACGCGGCCAACGTGGTTAGCAGCCTCATCGCTCAGCGCAACGCGGCCAGTGTCTGGCAAAAATTCTGGATGGTAAATTCTTGGGATACGCATGGTGGTATTTGTCAGGGAAATAATGAGCAGCAGTGTATCACGCTGCTGCTCAAAGGCTGTAGTTTTAGAGGCTGGCTTTCTTACAGGCGGATTGTACGAACGGGTTGTGATTGCCTTGCTCGCGGGCTATGCGACGGTCTCGCTCACACTCCCATTCGGTCACAGGGTAGGTTTTGTCCCAAGCATCCATCAGCTTCTTCTGGGAAGACGCGAGGCGGAAATCATACTGTTTGTTCATGTACTTATACGTCCGCGCGATCGCACCGCGGCTTTGTGCTGGTGGCTCGACTGCGCGCTGTTTGAAGTCGACCTTCATTTCACAGCGACCATAAAACGCCCCTTTATCACCGTTCCATTGTGAGAAGCGGTAGTTAGAGCGGTCACCGTTCACTTCGCCAATGGCTGGCACCAAGTTGTGCAGGTCTGCTTCCATCAATTTGAAGGCGGTGTCGTTGCGGGCGCAGTTCTTGCGACCGCCATCTTGCCAGCACTGACGCTGGTGGCCGAATTGCCATGCTGGCACCACATGTTCCCATTCAATGCGGCTGGCGCGTTTTTCTTGTTTGCGAACGTTGTAGCCGCACGCTTCTAAATCGGGGATACCCTTTTTACCTTTCCATTCAATGTCGCAGCCACAGTAAAACGAGACAGGGTAGTCGTCATAAATACCTTGAGCGATACGTTTGGCTTTGGTGAAAGATTGAGGGTGGTCAGCGAGCGCGGGAAAAGAGAAAAACAATGCTGTCATCAGCATCAACAGTCGTTTCATTGTCAGGTCGTCTGCTTGTTGTAGAAATTGAGTAACCTGATTATTACAGACTATTGAGAGATAAATCTCACCAAAATAGTGCTAATTGAAGAAGTTATCATTAAAAAACGTGATGCTTATTGAGTAGGTTGGGTGTATACCCAAACAACCTGAAGATACTCGTATTCAGAGGTCATCAATGCGTTCAATTCGAGGCAAATTTCGCGAGGAATAGTCATTCTATCTTTGAGGAATTTAACGATGAAGTGGGCGCATTGAAGGCCTCCCTTCGGGCGAGTTGACTGACGCTGTGCTTTTTGTTGTCCCTTTTTGATGGAAGTGGCTACACCTGCAAAGGGACGCCGCGAGCACAACCCCAGTCAATCTCGCTGAATCCTGCATCTTCAGGTTATTTGGGTATATGTGAGCGGCTGTTTGCAACGGCGACAGATGTACTGCGCTTGTTGGCGTTGTACCTTGTTATGGCGACGAACAGTCAGTGCCATTTCATCGCAGGCGCAACGGTACAGAAAGGTTTTTCCTTGCACGGATGTGATATCAAAACTGTGGGTGGTTTTCGGCTGAATGCCAAAGACGCGAAACATCACGGCCTGCCACTCTTTTCCGTGCGGTTTTACCTTGCCAAATTGTGAAAAGACCACCAAATGGGCAACTTCATGCGGCACCACTTCTTGGAAAAAAGCCTCACTGTTTTCTGCCAGCAAAACAGGGTTGAAACGTAGCACCCAGCGTTGCAATAACGCCATCCCCGCCGTTTTACCGCGAATATCAAACCGAATCGCAGGCACAGGCAGTTCACCGCCGAGTTGCTGATTGGCGATAGTGATGCATTCGCTGACGCGGCGAGTGATGCGATAGTGAAGTTCGTTCATGGTTCTGAGGCTCTGATGGTTGGCCGTCAGGGTAGGGAATAGAACAAAAAAGGGAAGCTTGAGCTTCCCTTTTCGTTCGGATATTTGCTTATTTGATTTGAGCGAAATCGCGCAGTGCCGCCACTTTGTCGGTTTTTTCCCAAGGGAACTCTTCACGACCGAAGTGACCGTATGCTGCCGTTTTCTTGTAGATAGGTTGCAGCAGGTTCAGCATTTCTTGCAGGCCGTATGGACGCAGGTCGAAGTGCTGGCGAACCGCTTCGATGATGATATCGTGAGACACTTTCTCAGTACCGAAGGTTTCAACCATGATTGATGTTGGGTCTGCTACACCGATTGCGTAAGACAGTTGGATCTCACAGCGATCTGCCAGACCTGCAGCAACGATGTTTTTCGCTACGTAACGTGCTGCGTATGCTGCTGAACGGTCAACTTTTGATGGATCTTTACCAGAGAATGCACCGCCACCGTGACGTGCCGCGCCGCCGTAGGTATCAACGATGATCTTACGACCAGTCAGACCACAGTCACCCATTGGACCACCGATGACGAAACGGCCAGTTGGGTTGATGAAGAATTTGGTTTCTTTGTTCAGCCACTCTGCTGGCAGTACAGGCTTGATGATTTCTTCCATCACGGCTTCACGCAGATCTGGGGTAGAAATGGTGTCACAGTGCTGAGTAGACAGAACCACTGCGTCAATACCTACGATCTTGCCATCGTTGTATTGGAAGGTTACCTGAGATTTTGCATCTGGGCGCAACCAAGGCAGCGTGCCGTTCTTGCGTACTTCAGCCTGACGCTGAACAAGACGGTGAGAGTAAGTGATTGGTGCTGGCATTAGCACGTCAGTTTCGTTACATGCGTAACCGAACATGATGCCTTGGTCACCTGCGCCTTGCTCTTTCGGGTCAGCACGGTCAACACCTTGGTTGATGTCTGGAGACTGCTTACCGATGGTGTTCAGAACCGCACAAGAGTCTGCGTCAAAACCCATGTCTGAGTGAACGTAACCAATTTCACGAACGGTTTGACGTGTCAGTTCTTCGATATCAACCCAAGCTGACGTCGTGATCTCACCACCGACCATTACCATGCCGGTTTTTACGTAAGTTTCACAAGCAACGCGTGCTTTTGGATCCTGCTCCAGAATCGCGTCAAGAACCGCATCTGAAATCTGGTCTGCAATTTTATCTGGATGGCCTTCTGATACTGACTCAGAAGTGAACAGGTGCTTAGCCATAACGTTTCCCTTAAGGTTGATAGCGTATGTACGTTTATATGTTTACATGGATGGATGCTTTTCCATCTGGACGTCCATTCTACGCTGGAAATTTTAAAAAGCAACCAGACATAGATCGCGGTTTTTCTAAGTAATCGTTTGCGTACCTGCGCCAATGATTACAACCAGATGGGTTAAAAATCTGTCTTTTCCCAGCGAAAACCCCTGAAATCAGGCAAGTAAATCGTTTGCAGAGCCGTGACAGACTTGCGACAATACTCGCCCGCCAAGTTTTGCGATCCGGCAATTTATTTAAAAGTATTGTGCCGGATTGCGTATTACACAAAACGTCTTAAGAAGTCAGGAGCAGACATGTCTTCTCGCAAGGTTCTAGCTAATGCAATCCGTGCTCTGAGCATGGACGGTGTTCAACAAGCTAACTCTGGTCACCCAGGTGCACCAATGGGTATGGCTGATATTGCC
>NZ_LNTY01000059.1 GCF_001559595.1 Enterovibrio coralii
TCCTAATTGTTGTCAGTTTTTAGCCTTGTCTGACTCTCTTTCGAGCAAGGTATTTGGTGCGAAGGGAGAGACTTGAACTCTCACGTCCGTAAGGACACTAACACCTGAAGCTAGCGCGTCTACCAATTCCGCCACCATCGCATTTTGTTCTTTTCCAGACTGAAAGCCGTTGGCTTTCCGAGAATCGGTAGTTTCTCTTATCCGGTTGAAAGTCGCAAGACCTTCGATATTAGTGGTGGCTACGACGGGATTCGAACCTGTGACCCCATCATTATGAGTGATGTGCTCTAACCAACTGAGCTACGTAGCCAAACCAAAAATATGGCTGGGGTACCTGGATTCGAACCAGGGAATGGCGGCATCAAAAGCCGCTGCCTTACCGCTTGGCGATACCCCAACAGCAACCACGCTTTAAAGCATGATCCTTAAATCTTTTACTCTTAAAGAGTAATGGTGCGGAAGGAGAGACTTGAACTCTCACACCTTGCGGCGCCAGAACCTAAATCTGGTGCGTCTACCAATTTCGCCACTTCCGCATTGTTGTTTTCTTATGAAAACGTTGCACTAAAAAGAATGGTGGCTACGACGGGATTCGAACCTGTGACCCCATCATTATGAGTGATGTGCTCTAACCAACTGAGCTACGTAGCCATCTTTTCGTTTCAGAGGTTTCCCCCTGAGTGCGGGGCGCATTATGCGAATTAGCGTCATAACCGTCAAGGCTTTTTCCAAGGTTTTTTTTGTAATTTGGCGACTTCGGTGTGAATTTAGACGATGTGGTGGAATTTATAACAATATGGGGTTGTAGCCTTCACGATTTCGTTACCTTGGAACGAAAAAAAGCTGGCAATAAGCCAGCTTTTTACGATTACTTTTACGTAATTATTATACGTTGAAGCGGAAGTGAATCACGTCGCCGTCTTTAACGATGTATTCTTTACCTTCAAGACGCCATTTACCTGCAGTCTTCGCACCTGACTCACCGTTGTTCTCGATGTAATCGTCGAAACCGATAATTTCTGCACGGATAAAGCCTTTTTCGAAGTCAGTGTGGATCTTACCTGCTGCTTGTGGCGCAGTTGCACCGACAGGGATAGTCCAAGCGCGTACTTCTTTAACACCAGCGGTGAAGTAAGTTTGCAGCGTCAGCAGATCGTAACCCGCGCGGATAACACGGTTCAGACCTGGTTCTTCCAGACCCATTTCTTCTAGGAACACAGCCGCTTCGTCAGCGTCTAGCTCAGACAGTTCGCCTTCGATTTCCGCACAAACCGCAACAACGGTTGCGCCTTCTGCTTCTGCGATTTCACGAACGATGTCCAGGTATGGGTTGTTCTCGAAGCCGTCATCGTTAACGTTAGCGATGTACATGGTTGGCTTCATGGTCAGGAAGTTCAGGTAATCAACCGCTGCTTTTTCTTCTTTAGTCAGTTGAACAGAACGCAGCATGTTGCCTTCTTCCAGAACTGGCAGCAGTTTTTCCAGAACGCTGATTTCGAATTTCGCGTCGCGGTCACCGCCTTTCGCTTTCTTCGCTTGACGCTGAATTGCACGCTCACATGCTTCCAAGTCAGACAGTGCCAGTTCAGTGTTGATAACATCGATATCGTCAGCTGGGTTTACTTTACCCGCAACGTGGATGATGTTGTCATTTTCGAAACAACGAACAACGTGGCCGATTGCATCTGTTTCACGGATGTTTGCCAGGAATTTGTTACCTAGACCTTCACCTTTCGATGCACCCGCAACCAGACCCGCGATGTCTACGAATTCCATCGTGGTTGGCAGGATACGCTGTGGGTTAACGATTTTTGCCAGTGCGTCCAAACGCAGATCTGGCACTGGTACCACGCCAGTGTTTGGTTCGATAGTACAGAACGGGAAGTTAGCCGCTTCAATACCTGCTTTGGTCAGAGCGTTGAACAGAGTTGATTTACCGACGTTTGGCAGACCAACGATACCGCATTTAAAACCCATGAGATGGTAACCTTTCGTTATATAAACAGAGTAATACCAAACAGATTAAGTACTTAACCCGTGGGGCTTGTTACTTAAGCTGTTTGGTATATGCACAACTCGCTGAGCTTATTGTGCCTTAAATGTATGCAGGCGATTTTGCGCCTTAGCCAGATCGTCTTTCAGCAGAATGTCGATACAACGTACCGCTTCGTCGACAGCTTGCTCGATTTGGCTGTGTTCGTTCGCAGGCGCTTTCGTCAGTACGTAGCCTGCGACTTTGTCTTTGTGTCCCGGATGTCCGATACCGACACGAAGACGATAGAATTCTTTGTTGTTGCCCATTTTGCTGATGATGTCGCGAAGGCCATTGTGACCACCGTGACCACCGCCTTTTTTGAACTTGGCAACACCCGGTGGCAAATCAAGTTCATCATGCGCCACCATGATTTCTTCCGGTTTAATTTGGAAGAATTTCGCCAGTGCTGAAACTGACTTTCCTGACAGGTTCATAAAGGTTGTAGGGACCAGCAAACGCAGATCTTCACCGCCCACACTGATTCTGGCAGTCAGGCCGAAGTACTTTTTGTCTTCTTTCAGCGACACGTTATGAATGCGTGCCAGCTCTTCAACTACCCAGGCACCCGCATTATGGCGGGTTTTAGCATATTCTGGCCCTGGATTTGCCAGACCCACTAAAAGACGAATTTGATCGCTCACGCAGAGATTCTCGTTGTTCTGTATTTTCAGTGATGAGCACAGACAGTAGAACCGCCCCGTGCCAAAAGCGGCTTATCCTACCATTATCTGCGCAAAACAAAAACGCCCCGCGAAAGCGAGGCGTTTTTCTCTAACAACTTTCGATTAGTCGAACATTGCAGAGATAGACTCTTCGTTGCTGATGCGACGGATAGCTTCAGCCAGCATGCCTGACAGTGTCAGTTGAGACACTTTACCGGTTGCTTGCATTTCCGCGCTCAGTGGGATTGAGTCAGTAACGATCACTTCGTCAATCACAGAGTCTTTGATGTTCTGTGGTGCGTTGCCAGAGAATACCGCGTGAGTTGCGTAAGCGAATACACGTTTCGCGCCACGGTTTTTCAGAGCTTCTGCTGCTTTACACAGAGTACCACCGGTGTCGATCATGTCGTCAACGATGATGCAGTCGCGACCTTCAACGTCACCGATCAGGTGCATAACCTGAGAAACGTTTGCACGTGGGCGACGCTTGTCGATGATTGCGATGTCAGTGTCGTCCAACAGTTTCGCTGTTGCACGTGCACGTACTACGCCACCGATGTCTGGAGAAACAACAACTGGATCTTCCAGTTTCTTCGCCAGCATGTCTTCTAGCAGAACAGGCGTACCGAAGATATTGTCTACTGGTACATCGAAGAAGCCTTGGATTTGTTCTGCGTGCAGGTCTACAGTCAGAACGCGGTCAACACCCACGTTAGACAGGAAGTCTGCGATTACTTTCGCAGTGATTGGCACACGCGCAGAGCGAACACGACGGTCCTGACGTGCGTAGCCAAAGTAAGGAATAACTGCAGTGATTCGGCCAGCTGATGCGCGACGCAGTGCGTCGATCATCACAACCAATTCCATCAGATTGTCATTGGTTGGCGCACAGGTCGACTGGATAACGAATACGTCGCTACCCCGTACGTTTTCATTGATTTGTACACACACTTCACCGTCAGAAAAACGGCTAACAGTAGCGTCACCTAGTGACATATACAGGCGATTCGCAATACGTTGAGCGAGTACAGGCGTTGCATTACCAGCAAACAGCTTCATATCAGGCACGGTGGAAAACCTCGGGGTTGTATCCATTGGGTGTTGACTGTCTCATCGTTTTTGCGACTCCAACGTGGTTAAGAGCGGTGAAGTATTCACACCACGAGCCACAAAGCCAGTGAGCCAGTCGGGCAATTGGTTAAATGTTGAACGGGCTGCCTCTTCATTTTCGAACTCAGCAAAAACGCAAGCACCTGTTCCGGTCAATCTTGACGGCGCGTATTCTAGCAGCCACGAAATAGCCTTATCAACCTCTGGGAACAACTCTCTGACAATCTTTTCGCAATCGTTTTCGTATTTTTCTGCCAATAGCTCATTTAATGTGCGCTTGGGTGTATTGCGAGTCAGGTTTTCGTGTCCAAAAATTTTGGCGGTAGGAATGCTAACATCCGGTTTTGCCACTAAATACCATTTCTCTGGTGCATGCGCCGGTTGAAGCTTTTCTCCGACACCTTCAGCGAATGCCGTGGTACCACGAACAAACACAGGCACGTCTGCGCCGAGTGCTAATCCCATTTCGGCTAATTCATCAACAGAGAGCTGTGTATTCCAAAGATAATTCAATGCTATCAGCGTAGTAGCGGCGTTTGATGAGCCACCGCCCAAACCACCGCCCATTGGCAACACTTTGTCGATATGGATATGTGCGCCGAGCTCGCAACCTGTTTTGGCTTTTATCGCCATAGCCGCGCGGTAAACCAGATTGTCTTCAACGTTAACGCCATCAATGTCTGGCGACAGGGTCACCTGACCAGCATCATTGGGGGTGATGGTCAGGCTGTCTCCGTAGTCCACAAACTGAAACAAGGTTTGTAAGTCGTGGTAGCCGTTGTCACGGCGACCTGTGATGTAAAGAAAGAGGTTGAGCTTGGCAGGTGAAGGCCAAACGCTAGCTTGTTGCATCATTCGTACGTCCACTGAGAAATGACGAGATTCACTTTCTGGTCATTCTGAGTCATCTTAATTTTTGAAGGCAGCAGGCTGTCAGTGTTGGCGTCATAACCGGTGTAATCGAGCTGCCAGCCTGGTTGGTTTGAATCGAGTGCGTTCTCACTCAAGGTCGCGAGACGGTTATCGGCACCGAGCTGGTAGTCGTTGTCAGCAGCCGGCAGGCCTTTAATCCAATACATCATGTCTTCGACAGGAAGGGCGACGCCTGTCAGCGAGCGCAAGAGTAAATCCGCATTTCCGCCGACGTAACGTTTACCGTCATTATCGACAAGCACAGCGCGCTCTGGTGTGGCATCCAGTTTGAGAAGCGTGGCACCAAGGAAGTTGGTCAAACGCAGAGAAAGGGTATCCCCTTCTTGTTGCCAGATAAAGTTGGCGGATACGCGCTGCTCAGGGCTGATAAAGGCCACTTTGCCCTTAACAGTGAAATCTTTAATGTTTGATAAAGCGGCTTTCTGGGCATCCCATTGCGTCGTTGGGGCTGGCGGTGGTGTCGTTGTACAGGCAGAAAGGCCAAAAAGGCTGAGAAACAAAAGGAGAATAAGGGGATGTTGTCGCTGCATTGCTAACTCCATGTCAAACCATGTTCCGTGCTAAGCGGAGTAGCCAGATTATATCCCTGTTGCTGGGAGAAATCTCTGTTCCGTTGATTTCGTGGAGATTGAGCGAGTGAAAGAGAAAGACGAACTCGCTGCGTTTTGTATGGAAAACCACCACAAATGTATGAGCTGTGAAGAAAAATTCACACTTCGCTTTGTTAGCGGGATAGGGAATATAATGTTATCTTTTATTCGACGGGCCCATAAAGTAAAATCCACGGTTCGGATTTCTCCTGGTGCTGTCGGTAACCCTGCTTAATGAGCTTGTTAGTTCTCGGAATCAATCACAAGACTGCTACAGTCGATTTGCGTGAAAAAGTCGCTTTTTCACCACAACAACTTCAAGATGCGCTTAACCAGCTTAAAGAAAAGCAGGTCGTGCAGAGTGGGGTTATTGTGTCTACCTGTAACCGAACCGAAATCTATTGTGAAGTAGACCAACCGAGTCCGGGTGCAGTGGTTGATTGGTTGCAGGAATTCCACAACCTTGACAGCGATGCCTTGTTACCTTGCCTTTATACCCATCACGACCAAGCGGCCGCGCAACACCTAATGCGTGTAGCTTGTGGTCTGGATTCTTTGGTGTTGGGTGAGCCTCAAATCTTGGGGCAGGTGAAACAAGCTTATGCGGAATCAGTCGATCATGATGCCATCAGTGGTGCGCTTGAGCGTCTGTTCCACAAAACCTTTACCGTTGCTAAACGCGTACGCACAGAAACTGACATTGGTGGCAACGCGGTTTCTGTGGCGTTCGCCGCGTGTTCATTGGCGCGTCAGATTTTCGAATCGCTGGAAAAATCCACAGCCTTGCTGGTAGGTGCGGGCGAGACCATTGAGCTGGTTGCCAAGCATCTTTATGAGCACAAGTGCCAGAATATCATTGTGGCAAACCGTACCCGCGAACGTGCTAAGCCGTTTGCTGATGCGTTTGGCGCAGAAATCATTTCACTGGAAGAAATTCCAGAGCATATGCATAAAGCCGACATCGTGATCAGTTCGACTGCTGCGCCATTGCCTATTATTGGCAAGGGCATGGTGGAGAAAGCGATCAAGGCGCGTCGTCACCAGCCAATGCTGTTGATTGATATTGCTGTGCCGCGTGATATCGAAGAAGAAGTGGGCGATCTCAACGACGCCTACCTCTATACCGTCGATGATTTGCACTCGATTGTGGAACGCAACCGAGAGCAGCGTAAAGCGGCGGCCGTGCAGGCCGAAGCCATTGTCGATGAAGAAAGCCTCAGTTTTATGACGTGGTTGCGCTCTCGTGATGCTGTCGACAGCATCAAACAATACCGTGCCCACTCTGAAGCCCTGAAAGAAGAGTTGTTGAGCAAAAGTCTGCAATCACTGGCTGGTGGTGCAGATCCTGCCAAAGTGCTGGCAGAGCTGAGCAACAAACTGACCAACAAACTGATCCATGCGCCGACCCAGGCCATGCAAGAAGCCGCCCGAAACGGTGACGAGCGCACGCTAGAAACACTGCGTCAAAGCTTAGGTCTGGATCCCCTGAAATAGTTTTAAGAATTACTATGAAACCATCTATCTCACCAAACTAGAAGTGCTCAGCGAGCGCTACGAAGAAGTACAACACCTGCTGGGTGATCCGGGCATCATCGGTGATCAGGACAAATTCCGCGCACTGTCAAAAGAGTACAGCCAGCTGGAAGAAGTGACCAAGTGTTTCAACGCCTATAAACAGGCCGTTGATGATTTGGAAGCTGCGCAGGAAATGGCAAACGAAGACGATCCAGAAATGCGTGAAATGGCACAAGAAGAAGTGAAAGCAGCGAAGGCAGAAATTGAACGCCTGACTGACGAGCTTCAAGTGCTTCTGCTGCCAAAAGATCCAAACGATGAGCGTAATTGTTTCGTTGAAATTCGTGCAGGTGCAGGTGGTGATGAAGCCGGTATTTTTGCTGGTGATTTGTTCCGCATGTACAGCCGTTTTGCAGAATCTAAAGGTTGGCGCGTAGAAGTCATCAACGCCAACAACTCTGAGCAAGGCGGTTATAAAGAGATGGTAGCGAAAATCTCTGGAGACGGTGCTTACGGCGTATTGAAGTTTGAATCTGGTGGTCACCGTGTGCAGCGTGTTCCTGCGACTGAATCTCAAGGCCGTGTTCACACCTCTGCGTGTACCGTTGCGATTCTGCCGGAAATCCCAGAAGCGGAAATCCCAGAAATTAACCCAGCAGATCTGAAGATCGACACCTTCCGTTCATCGGGTGCGGGTGGTCAGCACGTTAACACCACTGACTCTGCAATCCGTATTACCCACTTGCCAACGGGTACAGTGGTAGAGTGTCAGGACGAGCGTTCACAGCACAAAAACAAAGCGAAAGCGATGGCGGTTCTGGCAGCGCGTTTGATCAAAGCAGAAGAAGAAAAACGTGCCGCGGAACAAGCGAGCACGCGTCGTAACCTGCTGGGCTCGGGTGACCGTTCAGACCGTATCCGTACGTACAACTACCCACAAGGTCGTGTTTCTGACCACCGCATCACCCTGACGGTTTACCGTTTGGATGACGTGATGGAAGGGGACCTGAACTGTTTGATTGAGCCTATCAACCAAGAGTTCCAAGCGGATCAGCTGGCGGCTCTGGCTGAACAGCACTAATGCCAATCAGTATTGAAAATGCGCTGCGTGAAGCAGCGCTTTTGTTAGCTGAGCACCAAAGCCCATCACCGCGCAGTGATGCCTTGGTATTGCTGTGTCACGTCCTCGATAAACCAAGCAGCTATCTCTACACTTGGTCAGACAAACTGCTGACTGATGATGAGAACAACGCGTTTACCGCCTTGCTCGAACGCAGAAAGCTGGGCGAGCCTGTTGCTTACATCATCGGATATCGTGATTTTTGGTCGCTGCGTTTAAACGTTGAACCAAGCACCTTGATCCCTCGCCCTGATACAGAACGTCTGGTAGAACTCGCGCTTGAGCGTTTGCCGTCGCAAGCGGATTCTGTGCTAGATCTTGGCACCGGAACCGGTGCGATTGCGCTGGCGATTGCCAGTGAGCGAAAAGATCTGCAAGTGACCGGAGTTGACCTTCGTTCCGAAGCGGTGGCACTTGCCGAGCGCAACAGGGTTGAAAATGGTATTACTAATGCCCAATTTATGCAGAGCAGTTGGTTCGATAATGTGCCTGCACATCGCTTTAGCATGATTGTGAGCAACCCGCCGTACATTGACCCAGAAGACCCTCATTTGTCTCAAGGGGATGTGCGTTTCGAACCTAAATCTGCGCTCGTTGCTGATGACCATGGTTTGGCGGACATCCGCCAGATTTGCCAGCAAAGCCCAGACTTTCTCGTTGACGATGGATGGCTCCTGATTGAACACGGTTACGATCAGGGCGAACCCGTTCGCGCCATTTTTTCCGCGGCGGGATTCGTTGACGTTGACACACTGCACGATTATGCAGGGCTTGATCGTGTTACGCTGGGGCGTTTTGCGCGCTAGTACAAACGATACCCAAACAACCTGATTCCTGCATGTTCAGGTTGATTGGGTATACAACAAACAAGAAAGAGAGATTGACGGAATTATGTACGTTGCATTGAAGCATACTCACCTATTGTTTATCGCCTTGAGCGTGTCTTTGTTCATTTTGCGTTTTGTATGGCGTCAAATGGGCAGCCAGATGATGCAAAAGAAATGGGTGAAAGTCGTCCCGCACATCATTGATACGGGGTTGCTTGCAACAGGTATCGCGCTGATTGCCATTACGGGCTTTGTGCCATTTACCCCAGCGGGTATGTGGATGACTGAGAAGCTCACCTGTGTACTTGCCTATATCGCTCTTGGCTTTGTGGCTCTGCATTACAGCCACGGCACCATGTTCCGATACTTTGCCTTCTTTGGGGCACTGGGTTGGGTTTATGCCGCGGCTAACTTAGCAATTACGAAAACACCACTGCTGTTGGGGTAACAATGATCGCGTTTACAGATCAAGAACTTGATGAGCTGACGCTTGTAGAAGGCGCGCTGGCACTGAATGCTGCCATCGATTCCTCTACGTCGATGCATTGGGTTCGAGCGGAACTTGAGTTGTTGGCGAAAGAAGCCGAGAACGCATTGGCAGGGGAAGCTAACGACGAGTTGCGATTAGAAGGGTTGCTGCGCCTGTTCTACAAAGATTGGGGCTTTAGTGGCGACTTCGAACAATACTTTTCTTCCGAAAATGCCTTTGTTGAAAAAGTGCTGAAGCGCCGCAAAGGCATTCCAGTCAGCTTAGGTGCGGTGTTGCTGTTTTTCACTGAAAGACTTGAGTTGCCAGTGGAGCCAGTGGGTTTCCCAACGCAGCTCATTTTGAAAGTGAACTGGCGTGACCGTGCGCCGTCTTACATCAATCCGTTTGATGGCGAGTTTCTGTCAGAGCGTACCTTGCGCGGTTGGTTGATTGGCAAAGAAGGCCCCGTGGCGCAGTTGCGTCCTGAAGATCTTGAAGCATCCGACAATCCAACCTTGGTGGGTCGCTGGCTGGCCGTGATCAAAAGCGCATTGTTACGTGAAGAAAAGTACGACATGGCACTGCGCTGCAGCGAACTGGCATTGACCTTCAGCCCTGACGATCCGTACGAAATTCGAGATCGTGGCTACATCTTCCAGCAACTAAAATGTGACTGGGTAGCAGCAGAAGACTACGAATACTTTATTGCTCAGTGTCCGGATGATCCGGCTGCTGAACTCCTTAAGCTGCAAGTCAAAGTACTGACTGCAGAAGCTCCAATTTTCCATTAATCAGGAACTGACCATGACAACACAAAAAACGGTTCAAATTGGCGATATTCAAGTTGCTAACGACAAGCCATTTGTTCTATTTGCCGGGATGAATGTGTTGGAATCTCGCGATCTGGCGATGCAGATCTGTGAGCACTACGTGGAAGTGACCCAGAAACTGGGTATTCCTTATGTGTTTAAAGCCTCTTTCGACAAAGCGAACCGCTCATCTGTGCACTCTTACCGTGGCCCTGGTCTGGAAGAAGGCATGAAGATCTTCCAAGAGCTGAAAGACACCTTTGGCGTGAAAATCATCACTGACGTTCACAATGAAGCGCAAGCGCAGCCTGTGTCTGAAGTGGTTGACGTTATCCAGTTGCCAGCATTCTTGGCGCGTCAAACTGACTTGGTTGAAGCGATGGCGAAAACCGGTTCAGTGATCAACGTGAAAAAACCACAATTCATGAGCCCGGGTCAGGTGGGTAACATCGTTGATAAATTCGCGGAGTGCGGCAACGAGAAGGTGATCCTGTGTGAGCGTGGCGCATGTATGGGCTATGACAACCTTGTGGTTGATATGCTGGGCTTCGACGTAATGAAAAAGGCAAGCAACGGCAGCCCAATCATTTTCGACGTGACCCACTCACTGCAATGTCGTGACCCGTTCGGTTCAGCATCTGGCGGTCGTCGCTCTCAAACGGTTGATCTGGCACGTGCAGGTTTGGGCACTAAGATCGCGGGTCTGTTCATTGAAGCGCACCCGAATCCAGACAGCGCGCGTTGTGATGGTCCTTCAGCACTTCCTCTGGACAAGCTGGAGCCGTTCCTGAAGCAAATGAAAGCACTGGATGATCTGGTAAAAAGCTTCGACGAGCTGGATATCCAATAAGGATTTCTTGTTCAGCGAGACAAAAGAAAAGCCGGCGAAAGCCGGCTTTTTTGTGTCTGATGTAACGCCAAGAATTACAGCTTGAAGCGCGAGATTTCGCTGTTGAGCTGCTGAGACAGACTTGAAAGCTCAGACGCCTGAATCGTTGCTTGATTCGCTTCTTCCGCCAACTCATCCGACGCGTTGCGAACCGCGTCGGTGTTACGGGTGATTTCCGCCGTCACCAAAGATTGCTCCTCTGCGGCAGACGCAATTTGAGTTGCCATGTCACTGATGGTTGATACTGACGACGTGATTTGTGACAGGCTGTCTGTCGCGCTGCTGGCGTCTTCCACGCTGGTGGTCGCAAGGTGACGACTATCTTGCATGATCTGAACTGCTGACTGTGTGGTGGATTGCAGCGTTTCAATCGTCGCCTGAATCTCACGGGTTGAATCGTGGGTACGCTGACTCAGTACACGAACTTCATCGGCAACCACAGCAAAGCCACGACCTTGTGCGCCTGCACGCGCCGCTTCAATCGCCGCGTTCAGTGCCAGCAAGTTTGTTTGCTCGGCGATATCTTGAATGGTCGACAAGATAGAATTAATGCTTTGCGCGTGGGCATGCAACTCGGTAATGACAGACGTTGCTGATTCGACTTCTGTCGACAGATTACCGATAGACTGTTGGCTTTGGTTGACCTGAGATGCACCCGTGTGCGAACGATTCACCGCATCTTTTGACAGTTGCGCGGTATTTTCTGCGCTGCCTGCAATTTCCTGCGTGGCGGCTGCCATCTGGTTAATTGCGGTCGCGACCATGTTGATTTCATCTTGCTGGCCGCGAATACGAGAGCTTCGAATATTGGCGTGCTCGGCTGCACTTGAGGCTTGCTCAGACAGGGCTTCTCCGACGCTCTTCAGATGCGTCACCATGGTGTGCATGTTCGCCACGAAGGTGTTGAAGTTGTGTGCCAGTTGACCCACTTCATCGTTGCTATGCGGTGTGAGGCGCTGTGTTAGGTCTGCTTCGCCGCTTGCGATTTCTGCCATCGCTTTTGACACGCGGTTCAAATCTCTAAACAGCACATTCACCAGCCAAACCGACAGTGCCAGTACCACCAGAGTAACGCCAAAGCTGGTAATAATAAGCGTGGTTACCGCGCTGTTGTGTTCTGCAAGTTCTGTGCTCATGTCCAGTTCAATACCAATGAACCAATCTGCGGATGGTAAAGAAACGAAGTAGTAGGCTTTTTTGTCGCCGTTTAGTTCCATTGGCAGAAGATTGTCTTCGCTCGCTGATTGACGCACTGCGCTCATGGTGAGTGCTGGGTTGTAACGCTCCAGACGCTCACCGTTTAGGGACGCATCATTGTGCGCGATGATCACGCCTTTGCCCGTCACCAACATACCGACGGCGTTGTCACCGAAATCAAACTGGGAAAGGTCATCAACAATTTTGCGCAGGCTGATATCACCACCCAGCACGCCTTGAAGCTTACCGTTGCGATAAACAGGCGTTGCAATGGTGACCATGGTTTCACCAGTCAAAGCATCTGTATACGGGTCTGTACAAACCGTATCGTTGGCTTTAACCGCATCTATATACCAAGGGCGCTGACGTGGGTCGATATCAACGCTGGCACCGTTTGCCAGAGCCAGTGAACCGTCAGTTTCCGCGTAGAACGTCATGGCAAAATTGCCGGAGACTTGGAGCATTTCCAGCGCATTGATTTCATCTTCATGCGGCTGCGTTTTGACAAAGCCTGTCATTGCTGTCGCGTAAGCTTCTAACCAGTTGGTAAAGCCGACTCTCGCTACTTCAGACATGCTTTCGACACGGTATTCAAGGCTGTGGTTGGTTTGCGATGAGAGTTGGTTTGCGGCCAGCAGTGACAAGGTGGTTGCCATTGCAATAACAGCGATAAGGCAGGTGCCAATCAACTTCTGCTTAAGAGTGAGCGTCATGTTTACTTCCTTGCATGGAACTCAAAATAGTAAAGCAAGCCCGACTGCCGTTAACGTTTCAAGGTTGGTGTTGATTCAGTTTGCAATCCCATGTTGAGCGGCATGGGGTAATCCGTTGACTCGAGGTGAGCGTGGCGGGTGACTTTCAGACTGTGACAACATCGAAACGTTACAGGCAAAGAGAACCTGCAAAGTGAATTTTCGTACGATGTTCTATATCGACGTCTCGGGATTGTACTTTAAGAAAAAGTGCGACTGAAAGAGAGTTTTTTTACAACACGATGAATTGACAAAACAATTTCGAGATCTTGGTTCAGTGTTTGGCTTGTGATCAGATTGATGGTTAGAGCGTCATGTTCGGCATGAACTTTCACCGTTGGCAGGGGGGGAGGGATAAAATAAAGAGACGTTTAGACGTCTATTTGTTGACGGGGAAAACGTTTCCTTTTACTCTGCGCTTCACATCACAAAAAATATGCAACACAACATGACAGAGAAGCAATCACAAATCAAACCTTCAGCGCTCGCGCTCTTGCCCTTTGGGCTTTTCCTTTGCCTGTTTATCGGTACTGGTATCTACTTCTCGGCGCAAAACGTCGACTTCGCCTTTTACCAATTGCCTGCACCGATAGCGGTTTTACCAGCCATTGTTCTTGCTGTATTGATGAGCAAAGAAAAGCTCAATGCAGCGATTGGTCAATTCATTGAAGGTGTTTCGCATCGCGACATCACCGCAATGTGTCTTATCTACTTGCTTGCAGGCGCATTCTCGGCTGTTGCTAAAGCAACTGGCGGTGTTGATGCAACAGTAAACTTGGGTCTGGCGGTATTGCCATCGAGCTTTATTCTGCCGGGTCTGTTCCTGATCTCAGCCTTCATCGCAACCGCGATGGGTACATCAATGGGTACCATTGCAGCGGTTGCGCCAGTTGCGCTGGGTATCGCACAAACGACGGGCATTGACTCTGCGCTGATGGCAGGTGTTGTGCTAAGCGGTGCGATGTTTGGTGACAACCTTTCTATCATTTCTGACACCACGATTGCGGCAACGCGTTCGCAAGGCTGTCACATGAAAGACAAGTTCCGCGAGAACGTGAAGATTGCTGTACCTGCGGCATTGGTTGCTCTGGTGATCTTCTTCTTTGCGAACGAAGTGACACAAGCTCCGGTTGCATCAGATGTGGATTGGTTGGCGGTTCTGCCTTACCTGACCATCTTGATCCTAGCTGTTTCTGGTATGAACGTATTCGTCGTACTGTCTATCGGTATCGTGTTTGCAGGTATCGTTGGCATTGTTCAAACACCTGACTACAGCATGATGGCGTTCAGCAAAGACATCTACGCAGGTTTCGGCAACATGCAGGAAATCTTCCTTCTGTCTTTGCTTATTGGCGGTCTGGCTGAGCTGATGCGTCAACAAGGTGGTCTAGCTTTCGTTACCGACAAGCTGAGCCGTTTGATTATGGCGCGTGCAGACAAAGCCGCAGAGAAAGGCTCGCCACGCGCAAGCGAAGCAGGCATTGCGCTGCTGGTCAGCATGACCAATATGTGTACCGCGAACAACACGGTAGCAATCATTGTTGCTGGTGGCGTAGCGAAAGAACTGGCGACACAACATGACGTTGCGCCTAAACGCAGCGCAAGCCTTCTGGATATTTTCTCGTGTGTTATCCAAGGTCTGTTGCCATACGGTGCACAAGCACTGCTGCTCGGCTCTATTTTCGAACTGTCTCCACTGGCGGTTGTTAGCCAGTCTTACTACTGCTTCCTGCTGGCGATTGCTGCGGCATTTGCCATTGCCCGCTCTAAAGGCCAGCACGGCAAATAATAAAAACCTCCACCCAAATCGCTGAGCGAAAACTCCGCGATTTGGGTGTGATTCGGTGATCCATCTAGCACTTTGTTGAAAGAAGAATGTGATGGTTGGCGTAACTATTTAGACTACATCGTGAAATACGATTATTTACGTTAACCATAACAGTGTGAGTACACACTCATCTTGTTAACGCGGAAATCCCTTTTCGCACTATCAACAGAATAATAGGTACACCCCATGACGGATCGCCTTTCTCTTAAAGCAGCAATCAGTGCTGCGTTGCTTGCTTCACTGGCTGGTTGTTCAACCACGCAAAATACGGACATCCCACCGGGCTGGCAGCCTGACACCACCTACAACATCACCATCTTGCATACCAACGACAACCATGGCCGTTTCTGGCACAACAAATATGGTGAGTACGGTATGGCAGCGCGTAAAACGCTGATCGACAATCTGCGCCAAGATGCTGAAGCGAAAGGTTCTGCCGTACTGCTTCTGTCAGGCGGTGACATCAACACTGGTGTACCTGAGTCAGATCTGCAAGATGCAGAGCCGGATTTCAAAGGCATGACCATGATCGGTTATGACGCGATGGCTCTGGGTAACCACGAATTTGATAACCCGCTGGACGTGCTTGAGAAGCAAATGCAGTGGGCAGATTTCCCAATGTTATCGGCAAACATCTACGACAAGGCGACGGGCGAGCGTAAGTATCAGGCATACCAAATGTTTGAGAAAAACGGCCTGCGCATTGCGGTTATCGGCTTAACCACCGAAGACACAGCGAAGATTGGTAACCCAGAATTTATCGGCGAGCTAGAGTTCCGCGACCCTAAAGCGGAAGCGAAGAAGCTGATTGCTGAAATCGAAGAAACTGAAAAGCCTGACATGATCATTGCGGCGACGCACATGGGCCACTACGAAGATGGTAACCGCGGCGTGAACGCACCGGGTGACGTCGCTCTGGCGCGTTACTTGGACGAAGGCACGTTGGACATGATTGTGGGTGGTCACTCACAAGAGCCTGTCTGTATGGAAGGCCCAAACATGTACAACACGTCGTTCAAGCCAGGCGATGAGTGTAAGCCAGACCAACAAAACGGCACTTGGATTGTTCAGGCGCATGAGTGGGGCAAATACGTCGGTAAGGCTGATTTCGAATTCCGTAACGGTGAATTGAATCTGGTCTCTTACGACTGATCCCTGTGAACTTGAAGAAGAAAGTGAAGGTGAACGGCGAGAAGAAACGCGTCTTCATCCAAAACGAGATTCCAAAAGACAAAGAGATGTACGACTTCCTGAAACCGTATCAGGAAAAAGGCCAAGATCAGCTAAATATCAAGATTGCTGAAACCAGCGGTAAACTGGAAGGTGACCGTAACGTTGTACGTTTCGAGCAAACTAACCTAGGCCGTATGATCGCAGCAGCGCACATGGATCGCGCAAAAGCGGATTTCGCAGTCATGAACTCTGGCGGTGTGCGTGACTCTATCGAAGGCGGTGACGTTACTTACAAAGACGTGCTGACAGTACAACCGTTCGGCAATATGGTGACCTACACCGACATGACGGGCGCAGAAGTGCTGGATTACCTCAATGTGGTAGCGACCAAGCCAGTTGACTCGGGTGCATACGCGCAATTCTACGGCATCTCGATGACTGTCTCTCCGGACGGCGTTAGCGATGTAGTGATTGGTGGTGAAGCACTGGATCCAAACAAAACCTACCGCTTCACTGTACCTAGCTACAATGCAGCGGGCGGAGATGGCTATCCGAAAATCAGCGACCACCCAGGCAACGTCAACACAGGTTTCGTTGATGCTGAAGTGCTGAAAGACTTCCTTGAGAAGAACTCGCCAATTGATGTAAACAGCTATGCACCAAACGGTGAAATTGTTTACAAGTAATTGAGTAGATCAATGCTTCTCGGTTAGGGAAATGTCCCGCTTTGAGAAAATTGGAACAATGACAAAAAAGGCACTGGTGACAGTGCCTTTTTCTATGTCATTATCAGCTTACGATTTATAAGGGTTTGCTTTATCAAACTTGTTAAAGCGGCTCGCTAGCAACAAGAGATCTATCGGATGACACCGGCAATTACCCTCGCGGAAAAAGCAGGCATTTCCTTTCATGTTCACAGCTATGAGCATGACCCACATAACACTAACTTTGGGCTGGAAGCGGCAAGCGTACTCGGACAAGACCCTGAGCGCGTGTTTAAGACGCTTCTGTTTGCCATGAATGGTGACCCGAAAAAGTTGGCGGTAGCGGTTGTCCCTGTATCAGGGCAATTGGACTTGAAATCAGCGGCCAAAGCGGCGGGTGCAAAAAAAGCTGAGATGCTAACCCGGATATCGCCGAGAAAACCACAGGGTACATCGTGGGTGGCATTAGCCGCTAGGCCAGAAAAAACGCCTGCCAACGTTTCTTGATGCCAGCGCAGAGGGTTTTGAAACCATTTACGTTAGTGCAGGTCGACGTGGCCTCGAAATTGAACTTTCTCCTTCCGATCTCCTCTCACTAACACAGGGGAAAATGGCAACAATCGGTAAGCAGGGGAAATAAAACATGCGCGTATCGTGGCAAGTTATTTTATTGGGTTCTTTGGTCTCTTTTTCTTCCATGGCGATTGAGAAATCAACGCTTCTGGAGTGCTATAAAACCAATGAGACGCATGTTGAAGTGACCGCTTGCTCGATAATTACCTCTCTATGGCTGAGAGTAAGCTCGGACATGTACAGGCGCAGCTAAGCCAAAAAATGTCTGAGTTGGACCAAGTGACCTCGCATGGTCATGCTGAAGCCTCTGCTGCGAAAGCGTACGAAGGTTTTTCAGATTGGCGTAACAAGCAATGCAAGCTCGTCGAGGCAACATTTGCGTCTGGATCAGGGAGTGGTCAGGCGTACTTAAATTGCATGATTGATGTCACCAACGAGCAAATATCGCGATTGAAGCACTTAATGGGTAGCAAGGAGTAAGCGAAGTGAGTGTGTCTGTTTGGCTGAGTCTGGTGTTGGTCTGTATGTTAGGCGCAATGTCGCCAGGACCGAGCCTTGTGGTAATGGTCAGACATAGTCTGGCAGGTGGGCGATTACATGGCATAGTCGCTGCGTGGGCGCACGCGCTGGGGGTTGGCCTTTATGCTGTGCTTACCTTGCTGGGTCTAGCTGTCATCCTTCAAGAATCACCGATGGTGTTTAAAGGTATCGCTTACGCGGGTGCGGCCTATTTAGCGTGGCTCGGTATTAAATCTATTCGTGCCAATGGTGGCGTTGCTGCCAAATTGGAAAAAGGCGAGAAAACCACATTGCTTGAAGCGGCCAGAGACGGTGCCATGATTTCAGTCCTCAACCCTAAACTGGCATTGTTCTTCTTGGCTCTGTTCAGCCAGTTTGTTGCCATCGGGACTGACATTACCAGCCGTTCTATCATTGTACTGACGCCGATTATCATCGACGGTCTGTGGTATACCATTGTGGCGCTGGTGCTTTCATCTAGTCGTATGTTGGAAAAGCTTAAGCAACGTGCGGTGCTTATCGACAGGCTCTGCGGCGTCGTGTTGATTGGCTTGGCGGCACGTGTGGTTGTTGCGCTCTAAATACCTCAAACCGTACTTAGCAAAAAGGCACTCATTGAGTGCCTTTTTCGTTTTAACCTTTGCGCGCCAAGTGGCGTTCGCGGGTTTCGAGTTTCTTCTCTTGGCTTTTCTTCAAAAGCACGTAAACCGCACCCGTTCCACCTTGGTGACGCTGCGCTGAGTGGAAACATTGCACGTCGGTGATTTGTTCCAACCACTGGCACACATAGCTTTTCATCATTGCTGGTGGATTGGAACGCTCGCCTTTACCGTGGACAATAACCACAGTACGAATATCCATTTTCTGACACTGCTTGAGAAACTTCAGTATCTCGTCACGAGCATCTTTCAAGGTGAACTTGTGTAAGTCCAGACGCGCATGGGCATCATACTTGCCCAGTCTTAACTTACGAAATACACCGTCCTGAACACCGGAGCGTTTAAACGCCACAATATCATCAGGCTTGAGCATTTTTGCGTAATCCAGAGAAAGGTATTCTGGATCACCTTCAGACAGCGACTGCGCCGCTTCTTGGCGAGCGAGCTGCGCCTCTGTTGGTTTGTGAGCCTGTGCCGTTGTATCAACCGTATCGTGCTTGATAGGCGCAACGTCAGACATCATCTCCCGAAATAAATCGAACTCGTTGTTACCGTTCATGGTCTTTGCGGGTTAGTGAAGCATCGCCAGAGTATATACCGAATTGATCACGATACCCAAGCGACAGTAGCGGGTGGCGTATGCAGGTTGCATTGGTGTCTTGAATAGTTCTCTGACCAGAAATAAAGGCGCGTAGAAATGAAAAAAACCAGCAAGAAAGCCTTGCTGGCGTAAGCAAATGGAGAGAATTGAAACTTTCTAGTATTGAATAATTAGTTTGATTCAGGCGTCTTCATTGCCTTGTACACAAAGAAGCAACCCATAAAGCTGATCATGCCCAGAGCCACAAAAATCACGATCATTGAGGAGAGGCCGATAGCGTTGCCGAAAAGTAGGTCTAACCAGAAATCCATGTTTGAGTGTCCTCTGTCTGTAAACGTTACAGATAGGTTGCCAATTGGTGAAAGTTTCAACGATGATCCAGATCAATGGATCGGGGGTTAGTAGCACGTGACTGTCTATGGTGTGTTTGTGGTCGCATTTCACCCGTCTTGGTGATCCTTTGAGCGAACGGTCCGTAAAAGGTCAAAAACGTGAGAAAACACTTGAGTCTGGGCCAAGGATGAGTATTATTAGCCACCTCTAAGGCGTACAGCGTACTTGGAAACAGTCGGTGAATAGCGCAGTTTGGTAGCGCATCTGGTTTGGGACCAGAGGGTCGGGGGTTCGAATCCCTCTTCACCGACCACTAACTCTAGTCTTAAGCTGAATAGCTTGAGCAACATCGTCGGTGAATAGCGCAGTTTGGTAGCGCATCTGGTTTGGGACCAGAGGGTCGGGGGTTCGAATCCCTCTTCACCGACCACTAATTCAAGACTTGAGCTGAATAGCTTAAGCAACATTGTCGTTGAATAGCGCAGTTTGATGGCGCATCTCGGCTCCTGGGAATAGCGGACCAGAGGGTAACCCTCTGAATAGCAAAACCAAGTGAAAACAAATTTAGTTCGGTGAATAGCGCAGTTTGGTAGCGCATCTGGTTTGGGACCAGAGGGTCGGGGGTTCGAATCCCTCTTCACCGACCACCATTAGATAGCCTGCTCAATGAGCAGGCTTTCGTCGTATTGGGAAAGTGAAAAGTGATTGTTAGTCATGCGTGCCGCATGATGGGCCGGGTACGGAAGGCCGCCCCGTTCCAATCCCTCTTCACCGACCACTATTAGAAAGCCTGCTCAATGAGCAGGCTTTCGTCGTTTTAGGCCGCGTTAAAGCGAGGCTTTTCTGTTTGTCGTGAAAACTCTCGAAACGAATGCAGGGTTTTTGATGCGTCGGGAGTGCGCTAGAATGGGGCAGTTTTCAGGTGCCCCTGAGCAATGGCAAAGGAATTGGAATGAAAAAATCTATCTATCTTTGGTTTATTCTGCTTTTTCTCGTTTCGATGATCGTAACGAAAGTTGTTGTGAGTGGTTAATACCACTCACCATGAACGCTAGTTTGGCAACGACATGTTGCAACTGACCTTTTGACCCTCATTAAGGGCTTTCACTGTAAAGCCATCATCTTCTAGCAAATCAAGTAATCCCTCATTGCCATAGAGGTGTAACGCACCGACGACAACTGTGTAGACGCCTTGGCTGAAATGCTCGGTATTACTTAAGGTTTCCGCCCAGCGGCGATTGCGGTCAGTGATTATCACCTCTTCAAGCTCACCTGACTCTTCCATCATCTCATCGACAACATCAGTCAGGGCATGGCTGTCACCCGCTTCCCACGCATCAATCATACACGGCATGATCTCTTGCGACTCTTCCCAGTGATTTAGGGTATCGAGTAAGAGGGGCAGACCGTCGTCTCTCATTGAGGAAATAAAGTCCAACTGCTCCTGAACGGTTTCCAGCGCAATGATGGGGATATTTTTTTGCTGTGCCAGCGTCAGGAAATGCACATCAATGCCAAGTTGAGGCTCAAGGCCCAGTTGTTGGGTCTGTGCTTGTTGAATCGCCATGGCTGCTTGCCACGGTGGCATGTTTTGAAGCGCGATAGGCGGCAGGCTTACATCTTTAGCAATGTTGTTCAGCGTCACTTGCTCTTGAGCATTCAAAAACGTTTTTGATGCTTCGCCAGCTGGTACGGTGAACTGGGTATCGTTGAAAAGGTCGGCTTCGACAATGAGGCCTTCGCTGTCACTGAAGGCGTCAGTGATTTCTTGGGGGAGGGGATAAAAACTTGGTTTTCCCATGTGGACAGAGCCCATCAGGACAAAATTCAGTTCACCTCTTTGGGCTTGCCATACAGTCGGCTCTGCAATGACATTAGCTGCAAAAAGCAGTGAGAAAAGAGGAAGTAACAGTTTTTTCATAAAGCCCCCATACCAGAACTTACCCAGTATGGAGACTTAGCAACCAAAAGTCTTTCTTAGTTGTGGGTGTTGTACACCATGGTCATGCCATTTTTAGAAAAGCCGATAACATCGTAACGGTCTTTCTGGTCGCCATATTCCATGCCTGGTGAGCCAATTGGCATACCCGGTACTGCCAGACCCGCCAGCTTAGGCTTTTGCTCTAGGAAGTTTTTCACGTCGCTTGCTGGGATGTGGCCTTCGAACAGGTAACCATCAATCACTGTCGTGTGACAAGACGCAAGTTGAGGTTTGATGCCTAGCTTCATTTTGATTGGGTTCATGTTGACATGGTCTTCAGACTTCATTTCAAAGCCGTTTTCTTCCATGTGCTTAACCCACTCTTTACAGCAACCGCAGTATGGGGATTTATAAGTGATTCCGGTTGCAGCCATGGTGCTCGCAGAAAGCATTGCCAGCGAAAATGCGGCCAATTTAGGCAATTTTTTCATCGTTGTCTCCTCAACGCTTTGATATTTTATTGCAGCAGTGAGGCGCGTGTTTCGCGCCATCTGCTAAGTTCCTGTCACCAAACTGGTAAAGACTGCGCCTCAGTCTTTGCCACAGTGATTGAGAGTAAGGCAGCGATACCTTCCTCTCGATGTATTCGAGAGAAACCTCTCGTGCATCGTATGTCACCACCAGACTGCGTTTTCCGTTGGTGACTGACTGAACGCCGTTTATCGCAGACAGCTTTTTCAGCACATCATCAGACACATCGGCATTCAATCTTAGTTTTCGTGATACGCAAAATGCGTTGTTCGCTTCACGGTTCATTTGGTGTCTGTCTTTCCAGCAATCCAAAACCACCAGATGATCAGTGCGATCAAACCAAGCCCAATGAGATTTACCAGCATGATTACTTCCTCTTGCTTGGGTTAAACCAACGCAGACGGTTGGCATTGCTCACTACGGTAATGGAGGACAATGCCATCGCAGCACCTGCGACCACTGGGCTTAACAACGAACCGGTGAGGGGATATAGCACACCCGCTGCAATTGGAATACCCAGAGAATTGTAAATAAATGCTCCAAACAAGTTTTCTTTCATGTTGCGAAGCGTGGCTTTTGACAACAGCAGACCATCGGTTGCCGCATCAATGGAGTGACGCATTAAGGTCATTTGCGCACTTTCAATAGCGACATCACTACCGCTACCAATTGCGATACCGACCTCTGCTTTCGCAAGGGCAGGCGCATCGTTAATGCCATCACCAATCATGGCGACTTTTTTGCCTTGTGCCTGAAGTTGAGTGACTACATCGGCTTTACCGTCAGGCAGCACACCCGCAATCACATTACTGATGCCTGCCTGCGCGGCGATGGCTTTTGCCGTATCTGGGTGATCGCCTGTTAGCATGACAACGTCAAAGCCCAGTCGTTGAAGCCTTGCAACCGCTGCTGCGGAGTCATGACGAAGCGGGTCACTGATCCCGATAATGCCAAGAAGCACTTGGTTGCTGGCAAGGTAAACGGCTGTCTCTCCGCGTTTTGCAAGCTCTAGTGCTTGGCTATCAGAGGCGTCGGTATCTATGCCTTGTTCTTGCATTAGTCGCGCATTACCTAGTAGGTACGTGTTTCCGTCGATGTCGGCTTTCAGGCCCTTACCTGGAATGCCTTCAAAGCCATGAATGACGGACAAAGTCAGCGATTCTTTTTCTGCTGCATCCAACACGGCTTTGGCCAGTGGGTGCTCAGAGCCTTGCTCGAGGCTTGCGGCAATTTGAAGAATCACATTCTGCTCACTTTGCAGGGCGACAACCGAGGTCACTTGTGGCTTACCTTCGGTGAGCGTGCCGGTTTTATCCAGCACCACAGTATCTACTTTCGCAGCGTGTTGGAGCGATTCTGCATCGCGGATAAGTACGCCCAGTTCAGCGGCGCGACCCACACCCGTTGTTACTGACATGGGTGTTGCCAAGCCCAACGCACAAGGACAAGCGATGATCAGCACGGTTGTTGCAGTGACCAGCATAAAGCTTAACTTTGGATCGGGGCCGAAGTTGTACCATCCAATGCGGTCAGGATCGCGATGATCATGACGGTCGGGACGAAGATGGCTGATACTGTGTCTGCCATACGTGCTAGTGCCGGTTTGCTGTTCTGCGCTTGTCTTACCAAGTTAATGATGCGCGACAGCATGGTGTCGCTACCAATGCCGGTTGCTTTGAAGACCAAGCTACCGTTTTGGTTAACCGTACCAGCATGGAGTGTTTCGCCTTGGGTTTTTCGCACCGCCAAAGGCTCGCCTGTCAGCATCGACTCGTCGACAAAGCTTTCGCCACTCTCTACCACGCCATCGACTGGGATTTTTGCACCCGGTTTTACACGAAGTAACATGCCAGCTTGTACATCCGCTAATGACACTTCGCGCTCTTTGCCATCTTCAATCAGCAATGCGGTTTGCGGTTGCAAGTCCAGCAGGCGATCTAACGCTTTTGACGTAGATGCACGTGCTCTGGCTTCCAACGCATGGCCTAAAGTGACCAGGCCGATGATCATGGCTGAGGCTTCAAAGTAAACGTGTCGTGCTTGCTCAGGAAAGAGTGCTGGCATGATGACGACCGCAGCAGAGTAAAGCCACGCAGCACCGGTACCCAGTGCCACCAAGGTGTCCATGGTCGCTCTGTGGTGGCGCGCGGCTTTATAAGCGTTCACGAAGAAGTGTTTACCCGAGGTGCAAAGCAACGCGAGTGTGACTAGCGCGATAATGCCCCAGCCAATTTGGCTTGCTGTGCTTTCGATGGTCATTGAGCCACCCAGCAAACCCCAAGCCATCAGCGGTGCACCTAAACCCAGTGCCAGCCATGTGTTGCGCTTGTGTTCAGAAAACTGCTCTGCATGCATCACGGCTTGGCGTTCACGGCGTGTCGCTTCATCTTCACTGACTTCTGCGCCGTAACCCGCTTCCTCCACAGCATGGATAAGCGTTTCTACGTTTGCTGCACCTTTAATCGAAGCGGTTCTTTCAGCAAAGTTCACGCTGACCGATTCAACGCCCGCAACGGCTTTCAGTGCTTTTTCTACCGAAGAGACACAGCTTGCGCAGGTCATGCCTGACAGGATCAGTTGTTGAGTTGGCGCGTTACTTGATGTCGCGGGTGTTGTTGTTGCATCTGACGTGCGGTCTACGGTGGCATTTTGAATGTCGGTAACCGCATCCACAGGCCGCTTCGGTCGGATTCAGACTCATCAGGAACCTGATAGCCCGTTGCCTCGACGATGGCGGTGATTTTCGCGCGATCCAACAGTCCCGTGATGCTGGCTTCTGTTTTGGAGATGTCAGCGTGGAAGACATCTTGCGATTGCTCAAAAGCAGTAGTCAGTTTCGCGACGCAACGTCCGCAACTGAGTCCTGCTAACGGCACAGTGACAGTTTGACCAACGCGATAACCCAAAGACTCAACCGCATTGATGATGTCACTCAATGGTACATCAGCGTTAACCGTCAGAGATGTCGGAGTAGCGTCCACTGTGGTCACGCCGGATATAGGTTCTACCGCGGCAATCACTTTGCGCGCACAGCCCATGCAATTCAGACCTTGCAGGGGCAGGGTTCTGAATGTGGATTCAGCGGTTGGGATCGGCGATGTCGATACGTCTTGAAGTGCCATAACCATTACCTTATGCCCGATTTGCAACTTGCGTTCGAGCAGGACTATTGTTCATAATGCCGAAGCATAAACCTTCCACCAACTGTAAGGTCAAGGGTCGTTTTTGACAGGAGTGAATAATGAAAATAAATGAAGTAGCTCGCCTGACGGGTCTTACAACCAAAACAATTCGTTTTTACGAACAAAAAGGTGTGATCAGTGAACCTCACCGTAGCGAGAATGGCTACCGAGATTACGGCGACCGTCATATCAGTGAATTGCAGATGATCAAACGTTCGCGCTTAGTGGGCTTTAGCTTGGACGAGTGTCAGGAGTTGCTTGAGATGTCGCGAGATCCTAATCGACGCAGTGCAGATGTGAAGCAAAAAGCACTGGAGAAGATCTCTGAGATCGATGAGAAAATCAAAGAGCTTCAAGCAATGAAGACATCGTTGAAAACCTTGGCAAGCTCCTGCCCGGGTAATGACAGTGCGTGCTGTCCAATCATAGAAGCTTTATCGAAAGGCGAAGAGTGATCGGTGTGAAACACTGAGATAAATACCTGTTGATTTTGAAGTCAATCCAATAAGCACAAAAGGAAATGGTTGCTTATTAAGCGTTTCATCAAAGCCGTGAGAGCATTCAGTCTCAAAGGATAGCGTCTGGAGATGGCGATGAAAGTGCTTAAAATTCTTGGTGGTACCATTTTGGCGTTGGTACTTGTGTTGGTTGGCGTATTTTTCTTGATGCCAGCACCCGAAAAACCGGTGCCGACTGGTCGCTATGCCGTTGGCATCAGTGAGTTTGAAGTCAAAGATGGCGCAACGTGGGTACCAGTCACTGCTTGGTATCCGGCCAGCACAAACGAAGGAACCGCCTTCCCCTATATGGATACTTATCTCGCTGAAGCCTTTGCTCAGCAACAAGGTCTTCCCGCCGCATTGCTAGAAGATACTCGACCTTCTCATGCCGTCATCAATGCAGAGGCAGCGGAGGGTAAACACCCTGTCCTTTTGTTTAATCATGGCTTTGGCTCGTTTGCCACTCAAAACCTGACCCAAATGGAAGAGCTGGCGAGCCAGGGGTACATCGTGTTGTCGCTCAGTCATCCAATGCACAGCATGGTGAGTAAAAATGCGGAGGGCGTGCTGGTCTATCAACGCGCCCCTCTAACGCAAGAAGAAATTGCACAGGCAGTCGATATTGGTGATAGAACTTCGAAGGCTATGCGTGCCAGTCAATCATTCGAACAATGGGTTGCGGCGTCCTCTGCTCTGGAAGCGGGTCTTTTTAAATCCATGCCTGCTACTATCCAAGAATGGGCAAGTAACAATGAGGTAGTGCTGAATGCGCTGGTTTCATTATCGACAACGCATCCTGATCTTCCTTTCGCAAACCAGCTAGACGCCGAACGAATTGGTGCGCTTGGGCATTCTTTTGGCGGCAGCGTCGCGGCGCATTTGGCCTTTAACAACCCGCAAATAAAAGCCGCGATGTCGCTGGACAGTTTCATCTATCCAAGTTCTGTGAGCGATCAAAGTGCGCCGATTTGTGTCTTGTATGGAGACACCAGCACACCGCCAGCACAAGAGAGTATGGCGTGGGTGAACAAGACACTGCTCGCCTCGTTGGCCTCTGAAGGAAATTGTGAAGTCTTGTTTAAAGGTGCGGCACACATGAATTTTTCTGATGTTAACCATTTGCCAGGCGTGTCCTTTGTGGGGTTGACTGGTCAGATTGACCCTAAGTTCATGCATCAGGCATCTAACAGACAAATACTGGGTTTCTTTGACCACCACTTCAAAGGCACGCCATTGCCAGGCTCGGTCGACGGGGTGGAAGTGGTGCTGCACTAACAAAAAAAGCCGCTCAATGAGCGGCTTTTCTTTTATCGCAGATTAGTAGAGCAGTGCATAAAGCTGGCGGCGGTAGCGGCCTGCCAGTTCATTGCCTTGGCCGAGAGCAGCCAGAATATCCATCATGGTTTTCTTCGCATCGCCATCGGCAAAGTTCAGGTTCTTGCGCAGCAGACCAATCAATAGCTCGAGCGCCTCTTCTTGACGATTCACTTGGCTGTATTGAATAGCAAGCTCGAAGGCGAGATCGGCATTGTCAGGGTCGGCATCGAATGCTTTTTGAAGTTCTCGGATCTCTGGAGTGTCAGCGGCTTGCTTGTGCAGCTCGACTTTTGCCACGAGTGCTTTGTATTGCGCATCCTGATCTTGCATTAGCACGGTGCCCAAAATGGTTTCCGCGAGATCGTACTGCTGCGTTTCAACATAACACTCGGCCAACGCCAGCTTGAACACACCAAGCTCTCCCAGCGATGCTTCCAACAACTTGAGCTGAGCCAGTGCGTCAGTGAAGTTGCCATCGGCGATCAACGCTTGGGCTTGTTTGAACGCCATTTCGTCTTGGCTAGGCAGGTGGCGGTTCAACAGCTCTTTCACTGAGTCTTCCGTTTGCGGGCCGGCGATGCCATCAACAGGCTGACCATTACTAAAGAGTGCGATGGTAGGCAATGAGCGAACGCCAAATTGTGCCGCAAGCATTTGCTGCTGTTCGCAGTTCAAGAGTGCCAAAGTGAATGCGCCGCTGTACTCGTGTGCGAGCTTTTCAAGAGCGGGAATAATCTCTGTGCTTTCTGGGCTCATTTGCGCCCAGAAATGGATCAGTACGGGAGTCTCTACGGAGCCTTCCAGGATCTGCTGAAAGTTCTGCTCGGTAAGTTCAACAATGTAATTCGGTTGCATGGCTTTGCCTGATCTAATGACTTATTGTCTAAAGGTGGGGGGAGCGGCGCGAAAATTCAAGGCATGAAGGTGCGAACTTCTGCCTGTATCACTTTGAAATGGTGGGAAACAAAAAAGCCGCTGTCTTCACAGCGGCCTTCTTTTTGCGCTCGTCGATATGAGACGCTGACTTAGAACACAAGCAAAACTGCCAGCGTAACACTCAAACAGAGCCAGTTCAGTTGACTTAAGGACATAGTCCGGCTCCTTTAGGGATAATTTAGTTCTTTTTGTAATCCCCGTTCACGGCCTGATCCGACTCGCTTCACATCGAAGAGGAAGAAGGTGGCAGGTGTTTCACGGTACGGTAAGGAGAATAACAAGTGTTTATTACAGTACTGTGAACATGAGCAAATTGTTTTTAAGTCTATTTTTTCGACAAAGTTCGCATTTAGCCGCCTTTGGACAACAATTTGTCCAACATGCGTGAAGACAGCAGACGTTTACTTATCGCCATATACTGCGTTGGCTTGGTGACACGGTAGCGGATTTTGGCTCGTGAGGCAGTCAGCGCATGAACCAAAGGCTCAACAATGGCCTCGGATGGCAGAGTATATTTGTTGCCGGAGGTTTCACTCTCAAGGCGCTGTTTTTGTTTGAGGTATTCCGCTTCGTGGCGGCTGTCATTCAAGTTGATAAAATCAAAAAAAGCAGCCAACGCATTGGCGCGAAAGCGGCTTTCTATCGGGCCTGGTTCAATCAAGCTCACTTGAATGGGGGTATTTTCCAGCTCAAGACGCAATGTGTCGGTATAACCTTCAATCGCAAACTTACTGGCGTTATACGCACCGCGATATTTTAAGGCCACAAACCCCAGTACCGAACTGTTTTGCACGATGCGTCCGGCACCGTTTTTCATCATCATGGGAATGACGGCTTGCGTTAAGGTGTGCCAACCAAACACATTGGTTTCAAATTGCTTTCTGAGAGCATCGGTCGGCAAGTCTTCCAGCGCGCCCGGTTGTCCATACGCCCCGTTATTGAACAAACCGTAGAGTGTGCCGCCTGTGTGTGCTTTCACTGTCTCTACTGCCGAGAGAATGCTGTTTGTATCTGCTAAATCGAGCTGTATGCAATGAAGCCCTTCAGCTTTGAGTTTTTCAACATCTTGTTGAGCGCGGCAAGAAGCAATCACATCAAACCCTTGCTTTTGCAGTGCATGAGCACAGGCGTAGCTATCCCCGTTGAACATCCGGTGATTAAGACCGATTTCGTCATGAAAGTCATATTCCTTTTTAATGGAGCCTTATTGATTGAGATAGGGAGACATTTGCTCTGTCATAAAGTCAGCAATCCAAGGCTGAGCAATGTCTTTGGGATGCAAGCCGTCTGACATCATCCAGCCGTCGGTCATCACGACTTTCTCCATAAAGAAGGGCAAAAGTGGGATTTGCATTTCTTTACTTAACTCTGGATAGATATTGGCGAAAGCATTGCTGTATCGTTGACCATAATTAGGAGGAATGTGGATTTGCATCAGCATCACATTTGCACCACTTTCCGTACTCATGGTGATCAGTTCTTCTAGGTTGGAACGTATTTTCTTTGGCGGAAAGCCACGTAGTCCGTCGTTTGCACCTAATTCGATCATCACCCAATCCGGTTTGTGTTGTTCCAGCAGTTGGGGCAGTCGGTCAAGGCTGTTGCCTGTGGTGTCACCGGAAATACTGGCATTAACGACGTTGGTTACCGGCGTTTGATCTGCCAGTTGTGGTGCCATGAGTGAAGGCCAACTCTTTTCTATGGCCATTTGATAGCCAGCGCTCAAGCTGTCGCCCAGTACCATCAGTGTTTGTGCAGCACTGCTGTGACTAACAATCAAAAGACAAAATGTAAGGATACGAAACATGACAACTCCAGTGATTAGGGCTAACAACGTCTCAAAAATAGTGACGACCAATGCGCAGACTCTAACCATTTTGCAGGATGTTTCCCTTCAGGTCGAGCAGGGGGAAAGCATTGCTTTAGTTGGAGTTTCAGGTGCGGGTAAATCGACACTGATGACACTTCTCGCAGGGCTTGATACGCCAAGTCAGGGCGAAATAGAGCTATTAGGCTCGCCACTTTCTGCATTAACCGACGATGAGCGTGCTGCGATTCGTGCGGAATCTATTGGTTTTGTCTTCCAAAGTTTTCTTTTAGTTCCCTCTCTCACCGCGCTCGAAAATGTTCTCTTACCTTGCACTATCCGCGGGGATGACGAGGATGAAGAACGGGCGATGGAACTGCTTCATTCTGTTGGGCTCTCCGGCCGTGAAACCCATTTACCGTCGCAACTGTCTGGTGGTGAGCAGCAACGCGTCGCCATTGCCCGCGCTTTTATGACCAAACCCCGCGTATTGTTTGCCGATGAACCGACAGGCAATCTCGACCAACATACCGCTTCAACCGTGATCGATTTGCTGTTCAACTTAAACCGCGACCACGCCACAACCTTGATTTTGGTGACTCACGATCCTGACTTGGCGGAACGCTGCAACCGAACGCTTCACCTGAATGCGGGCGAATTGATGGGGGCAGCATGAGACGAACGTTAATTTGGCGCTGGGCTTGGCGCGAACTGTTTCATGGTCAGCTTTGGCCTGTTGTGGCTGCGCTGGCACTTATCATTGCCTGCGTGTTTGCACTGTCTGCGTTGGCAGGACGTATTGAGTCGGTTTTGACCCAACAAGGTCGCTCAATGCTTGCCGCGGATTTGGTGCTTCGCAGTAACCAACCACTAGCGGCAACAGAGCTGGCCAAGTTTGATGCTTTGGGCGTTGAAACGTCTGACCAAACCCGCTTTGGCACCATGGCGTTCAGTGATGAAAACATGCAGCTCATCAGCGTGAAAGCGGTGGAGAGCAACTACCCACTTCGCGGCACGTTAGAGCTTCAAGGACAAGACGCTATGCGTGACAACGTTCAGCCTGGTGAGCTTTGGCTGGAAGAGCGCTTGTTCACCCTCCTTGATGTGTCGGTGGGCGACAAAGTGGATGTCGGGGATTTGACCCTGACTGTCACAGGCAAGATTATTTCTGAGCCCGAACTTTCGTTTAACCCGTTCAGCCAAATGCCTGCTGCCATGATGCATCACAGTGATGTGGATGCCGCTGGGGTGGTGCGTCCGGGCAGCCGCGTAAATTACCGCTACTTCTTTAGCGGTAGCAACAGCGAATTGGCTGATGTGAAAGCTGCTTATACGGTCCAAGAAGGCCAACGTTGGATTGATGAGAACACGGGTGACCGCACCGGTGACATGTTGGATCGCAGCCGCGGATATCTGTCTCTGACTGTGGTGCTGGTGATCATCATGGCAGCGGCCACTTTGCTCCTGACGTGTCAGCATTATGTCGACAGCCGTACCCAAACACTGGCAATGGTGAAAAGCTTGGTGCGCAGCGAAGCTGGGTGCGCAGATGGCTCAGTAAACAGTTGGTGATGTTGATTGTGTTCGCCTCTGTCATTGGTCTGGCATTTGGTGCAGGGCTTGAATATCTGCTGCGCCTGCCGCTTGCTGATGTATTGCCGTCGCCGCTACCCAGCTATGGCATTTTACCTTGGGTATTAGGGCCGCTCGTCGCGTTGTTGGTGGCACTGCCTGCGCTGGGAATTCCGCTGATTCGTTTGATTGATGCACCCGCGATTAGCGTGTTGCAATCACAGGGTGCAGTCAAAGCAAGAAAGAACCCGTGGAGCTGGCTGCTCGCGTCAGTGCCTATTCTGGCACTGGTTGCTTGGTCGTATGACAACCGTTTGATGTGGCTGGTGCTTGCGGCCTTGGTGGTGATGCTCAGTGTCTTAGCCGCAATCGGTGTTTTAGTGCTTCGTTTTGCACAGCGTCGCGTTAAGCGTCCAGCATTCAAACTGGCGCTGTCTCGTATTACCCGTAATCCAGCCGCCAGTGGCGCGCAACTTGGCGCGTTGGCAACGTCGTTTATGTTGTTGTCGATTATCTGGCTGCTAAGAACGGATTTATTAGATGACTGGCAGCAAACCTTGCCTCCAGAAGCACCGAATGTGTTTGCACTGAATATCGCCAAGAACGAGTTGGATGATTATGTTGGCCGCCTCGATGCAAATGGTTTGCAGCGTTCGGAAGCGTATCCGGTGATTCGCGGTCGTTTGGTGGGTCGCAACGGAACGAGCTATGCCGAGTTAGAACCGAATCGCCAAGACAGAGATGAAGCATTAAGGCGTGAGCTGAACTTCACGTGGCGTGATGAGTTACCGAGTCACAATGTGGTGATGGAGGGTGAGTGGCCAAGCCAAGGCGGCGTCTCGGTTGAAGAAGGCATTGCTCAACGTCTGGGGCTTCGCATTGGCGATGTACTGACGTTCAGCGTCAACAGCCAAGAGTTTGATGCCACCGTCAATTCCATCCGCGAAGTCGAGTGGCGCAACATGAAGCCTAACTTTTACTTCATCTTTGACCCGGCATTGGTCGAAACTCTGCCTGCAAACTGGCTGGTGAGTTTCCGACTTGAACAAGGGCAGAGCGATATCATCAATGCTTTGGGGCGTGATTTCCAGACCGTTACCTTGCTGGATCTGCGTACCATGAGTGAGCGCATTCAGGTGATCCTCCGACAAATAAGCATGTCGCTTTCTGTGCTGGCGGGGCTTGCGGTGGTGAGTGGTCTCTTGCTGCTACTTACTTTACTGCGCATTACGCTTGCGGAAAGGCAGCGCGAGATCATGCTTTACCGCACACTTGGGGCGAGCAAGAAACGCATCAACACCACGCTTTGGGCGGAATACGGCATCATGGCATTAGTGTCTGGTTGTATGGCGGTGGGCGGTGCAGAGCTTGCTATGGCTGGGCTGTTGAAGTGGGGCGTTGAATTGCCTGTTCGATTGCACCCAGAGGTGTGGCTGAGCTTGCCAACGCTTGCCGTCGGTTTGGTGTTTATCACAGTGGCATGGATGATCAAAGGGCTGCTTGAACCGCTAAAACGTTAGTGGCAGGTCTGCCTTGGAATAAGGCAACAAAACGGCGCATCTGCGCCGTTTTCTGTTTCAACGATGCCCTTCGCTAGTTAGCGAAAATATTGTCGAGCGCAGGACGGATTTCGCTGAATTGGAACGCATAACCTGAGTCCAGCAACGCCTTTGGCACGACACGTTGCCCTTCAAGCAGCAATTGTCCCGCTTCACCGAGCATAAGCTTAATGGCAAAAGGCGGAGTAAACAGAATATGCGGTCGGTGTAATGCGCCCGCCAATGCCTCGCTGAATGTTTTGTTGGTCACGGGATTCGGTGCGGTTAGGTTAAAAGCACCGTTTGCGGACTCGGTATTCAACAAATACAAAATCCCGCCGACCATGTCGTCGATGTGGATCCACGGGAAATATTGCTTACCCGCACCGATAGGGCCGCCAAGACCCAGTTGGTAAGGCAGTAACATCTTCTTCAATGCACCGCCTTCTTTGCTCAAGACGATCCCTGTTCTGAGCAGGCACACGCGGGTTTGTGCCGCTTTTGCGCGAACCGCAATTTTCTCCCAGTTTTCACAGACAGAATGGGCGAAATCTGATGCGTCAGAGACAAAGGTTTCATCAATCACCTTGTCGCCTTGGTCACCATAGATCCCAACCGCGGAACCGCTGATAAAGGTGTGTGGCGGATTATCGGCTTCGAGGATCTTTTTTACCAAATGTTCGGTAATGCCCCAACGGCTAGAGCAGATAATGCCTTTTTGTTGATCGGACCAGCGTTTGTCGACGATCGGCTCGCCTGCCAAGTTGATCACCGCATCAATCGCATTGAAATCCGGCAAATCATCCAGATTTGAGATGCAGTTGAGCTGGCGAGAAAACAGCGAACGCGCTTTCGACTCAGAGCGAGTCAGCAAGGTGATTTCATGGTCTGAAAGCTTATCAATCAGCGCACGTCCGATTAAGCCCGTGCCGCCAGTGATCAGAATATGCATGGTGAGCGTCCCTAAATGCGTTTTATAGATTCAGTATGCATTCAAACAGTTATTTGATCATCTTCGGCAAGCACTTCCGTTAGACGCTCTGAAAAACCTTGTTACATTTATCACCCTATAGACAAAGTGTGATGGTATTTTTCTTTACACTGGCGCACTGTTAGGTAGGCAGTTTGCTTATTTACATTCTCCATCTTTCCCCGATGTTTTAAATCTGGCTATCCGGAGTGAATGTGAAAGGAATCACCGCATTATTATCTGCGATGCTGGGAAGCTTGAAGGATTTGCTTCCAATCATCCTTGTCATTGGATTTTTCCAAATCGTTGTCCTGCAACAACCGATGCCGGACAGCTTATCTATTCTTGTGGGTCTCGTTCTCGTTGTGATGGGACTGACTTTCTTCGTCTTCGGTTTGGAGATGGGGCTGTTTCCCATCGGTGAATCCATGGCACATGCACTGGCACGAAAAGGCAGTGTGTTTTGGCTGATGGTCTTCGCATTCTTACTTGGCTTTGGCACCACCATCGCCGAACCTGCGTTAACCGCCGTTGCAGCGGAAGCCGCCGAAGTTGCCGCTGAAGGCGGCATGATTGCGATGGAAGAAGCGGCGCAAGAAACCTATGCCAACGGGTTGCGTATTACGGTCGCGCTATCAGTGGGTTTTGCCATCATGTTGGGCGTGCTGCGTATCCTCAAAGGCTGGCCAATCCATCTCATCATCATTGGTGGCTACCTGCTGGTGGTGCTGATGACCATGCTGGCACCGCGTTACATCATCGGCATCGCGTATGACTCAGGCGGTGTGACGACTTCCACCATCACGGTACCTTTGGTGACGGCACTTGGGGTGGGGTTGGCAACCGTGATTAAAGGGCGAAATCCTATGGTCGATGGCTTTGGCCTCATTGCCTTTGCCTCATTGTCTCCCATGATCTTTGTGATGGTTTACGGGATGGTGGTGGCATGACGTTTAGCACTCTCATTCCAACGTTTGTTGAAACGCTTTTCTCTACCGTGCGCGATGTGTTCCCCATCGTTTGCATCATCTTTGGTTTTCAATTTGCAGTGCTTCGCCAGCCCATTGCCAATTTAAGACGCATTATCTTCGGCTTCGTGTATGTCCTGATTGGGCTTTCATTGTTTTTAATGGGCTTAGAACTGGCACTTTTCCCGCTTGGCGAGTCGATGGCAATTCAACTTACCACGCCAGAGTTTTTGTTTGGGGAAGGGGAAACGATGCCGCTGGTGGTCGAGTGGCACCATTACTACTGGGTTTATGTTTTTGCCGCCGCCATTGGCTTTAGTACCACAGTCGCCGAGCCTTCTTTGATAGCAGTGGCAATCAAAGCTTCGCAAGTGTCTGGTGGAGCCATCAGTGTGAATGGCTTGCGATTTTCTGTCGCGCTTGGCGTGGCAATAGGAATCTCCCTTGGTTGCTATCGCATTGTGGCAGGCGACGCTATCCACTATTACATCATTACAGGCTATGTGTTTGTGGTGATACAAACCTATTACGCCCCCAAGTTTATCGTACCGTTAGCGTATGACTCGGGTGGGGTAACCACGTCGACGGTGACCGTTCCCTTGGTGACAGCCCTTGGCCTTGGTCTTGCATCGACAGTTCCAGGAAGAAGTCCTTTGATTGACGGCTTTGGCCTTATCGCCTTTGCCAGTTTGTTTCCCATGATAACGGTGATGGGATACGCCCAAATAACGGCGCGGCTGGCGAAACGTCAGCAAGCACAACAAGAATAGAGGTAATCCAGATGCGATTTAAGTTAATCGTGGCGTTCATCGAAGACTCGAAAACCGATGATGTGCTTGATGCAGCAAGGCAAGCAGGCGCGACAGGTGCAACCGTCATCAACAATGCTCGCGGTGAGGGTTTGACCAAGAAGAAAACCTTTTTTGGTCTGACATTGGACGTACAGCGAGACGTGGTGCTGTTCTTAGTGGAAGAGCATTTGGCGAGAAGCATTCTGGAAACCATCAATGATGTAGGTGAGTTTGATGCTTCGTCGGGCAAGGGGATTGCTGTGCAGCTCGATGTGGAAGATGCCGTGGGTGTTGCCCATCAAATCCAAGAATTAAGTAGCGTGATTGAGGAAGAGTTATGAAGCTAACTAAGCGCGTCAGGGATGTCATGAAAGATGACTTTGCGCTGATCGACGGGTTAACCACGGTGGCTGAAGCAATTCGTATTGCGCGAGATCGTCAAATCAAAGCCTTGGTGATTAAAAAGCGCGATGAAGACGATGAATACGGCTTTGTGCTGATGAACGACATCGCTAAAAAAGTGCTGTCAAAAAACCGCTCACCAGAGCGCGTGAATGTTTATGAGATCATGACCAAACCAGCATTGGGTGTGTCACCCGATATGAACGTGAAATACTGTGCCCGACTGTTCGAACGGTTTGGTATTAGTCGGGCACCAGTGATTGAAAACGGAAAAGTGTTGGGTGTCGTCAGCTACAACAGCATCGTAATGTACGGGATGCTTGCGGACTAATTAGCGATCATTGTGCCCAAGGTCGCGTGCTGGGTCGAAATTGTCTCTCACGCGCTGCTTGAGCACCTTGGCTTCAGGGAAACCGCCGTCGCGCTTTCGTTCCCAAATCACTTCACCATTGCAGAGGATTTCAAAACGTCCTCCTGTATCTGGATGCAGCGTAAGGCTAGTGATCTCTTCACTGAAGGTTGAGAGTAGCTCTTGCGCCATCCAGGTCGAGCGCAGCATCCAATTGCATTGTCGGCAGTAGTAAATCTCTATGCTAACCATCACATCTCCTTGTCTGATGAGGTTTTTAGAATGCGCCCATCAATAGCTTAGCCCCGACGATAAATGTCAGAATTTCAAAGGCTATCTTAATCATTTTATTGCTGTATTTGTCGGCGAGATACGCGCCTAGGTACCCGCCAATCATTGAGCCAGCCAGTAGTGCTGGGATCCACGGCCAATAAATTTCGGCACCTGCGTAAGCAAGGGTGACAGCACCTAAGCCGTTCCAAAACAAACCGACACTCACCAGGGTTAAGGCGACGGCTTGTTTGTAATCAAGCCCGAACCATCTGACGAGAAACAGGGTCACGAAAAGGCCTGTCCCCGCTGTGAGTGATCCGTTGAGAAGCCCAATGGCACTAAGGCCAATACAACCTAGGACCATGCCCATGGTATCGCGGTGCTTAGGGCTGGACTCTTGTCCCAGAGACTTTCGCATGCGCGAGTAAACGCCCAAACCAATGATAAAGGCGCCGAGCAAGGCTTCAGCGACAGGGCCGGGTACGAAAAGGATAAGGTTGGCACCACCGATAACACCGGCAGCACCCGCGAGTGTCACGTAAATCGTGAGTGCAGGGTCGAGGTTACCGCTTCGCCAGTGCTTGAGCGCAGCACCAAGGCCAAGCGCAACAGAGGCCACTTTGTGAGTAGCAAGGGCGACAGAGAATGTCAGGCCGAGAAACAGCAAAAGAGGAAGCTGCAACAAACCTGCACCGCCACCGGCGAGAGAGGCAAAGGTGTTTGCGAGGAGCGAGCCAATAAACAGCCCCAAGGTTGAGAGAAAATCCATATTCGCTCTGAAATCCATTTTAAGTGCTGTGTTGATAACACGGGCGTTGCGGGAAGCCAAGAAAAAAGCCTGTGAGGTCACAGGCTTTTCGAGGTTTTCGCAATAAAGGAGGCAGATTACCAGCCTTTAACGATGCCGCCGTCAAACACTTCTGAAGCCGCGTTGTACACTTCGTCAGTTTGGTAAGCTTTCACGAACTGCTGTACGTTTTCTGCTTTCACGTTGTCAGTACGCGCAACAATCAGGTTCACGTATGGTGACTCTTTATCTTCAACAAAGATGCCGTCTTTTTCAGGGCTCAGGTTGATAGAGCTTGCGAACGTGTTGTTGATGATTGCCAGAGTTACGTCATCCAGAGAGCGTGGCAGTTGCGCCGCTTCCAGCTCAACGATATCCAGGTTTTTCGGGTTGCTGGTGATATCCAGAACCGTTGCACGCAGGCCTGCTTCATCTTTCACTTCAATCAGACCTTGCTTCTCAAGCAGCAACAGTGAGCGGCCTAGGTTTGTTGGGTCGTTAGGTACTGCGATTTGCGCGCCGTCTTCGATCTGGTCAACAGAGGTCACCTTGGTTGAGTAGCCCGCGATTGGGTAAACCAGCGTGTTACCTGCGATTTCAAACTTGTAACCACGGTCAGTGATTTGCTGATCCAGATAAGGTTTGTGTTGGAATGCGTTCGCGTCAATTGACCCTTCTTCCAAAGCCGCGTTTGGCGTAACGTAGTCAGAGAAGGTCACCAGCTCAACATCCAGGCCATACTTCTCTTTTGCAATCTTCGCTGCCACTTCCGCCACTTGTTCTTCAGCACCCGCGATAACACCGATTTTTACTTTGCTCAGATCAACAGTTTGTTCTTCTTTACCACAACCCGTTAGTGCCAGAGCAGAAGCAAGACCGACAACAGCAGCCACTTTCTTAAGAGTAAATTTCATAACGCATCTCCTTAAATTGAATAATCCATTTTGTTTGGGCTAGTGCCCTTATTTATCTGTGGTCAACTCGCTTCACCAGGTAATCACCGGCAGATTGAATGAGCTGAACCAAAATCACGAGCATAACGATGGTGATCATCATGACAGTGCCATCGAAGCGCTGATAACCGTAGCGAATACCAACGTCACCCAGACCGCCGCCGCCGACTGCACCCGCCATCGCGGAGTAACTCACCAGCGTAATCAAGGTAATGGTCACACCGTTCAAAATACCTGGCAGTGCTTCTGGCAACAGGACTTTGCGGATGATTTGCAGTGGCGTTGCGCCCATTGATTGCGCAGCTTCCACTAGACCTGACGGCACTTCTAAAAGCGCACCTTCAACCAGACGCGCAATGAACGGAATCGCACCCACTGTCAGTGGCACAATAGCCGCTGCGGTACCGATTGAGCTGCCCACAACCAAACGCGTGAACGGAATGATGGCAACCAGCAAAATGATGAATGGGATAGAGCGGCCAATGTTCACCACCGTACCCAGCACTTTGTTCAGTGCTTTGTTTTCCAGCAGGCCACGTGGTTTGCTTAGGTGAAGCAGCACTCCCAGCGGGATACCGAACAAAAAGCCAATGGCACCTGACACGAACACCATGGTGAGGGTCTGGCCTAGGGCTTCAATGAGAAGATTTACCAGACGTTCGTTCTCGACGAACCAGCCTGAAATGCTTGCGATATTAAGCGACATAGCCCAGCACCTCGATATTGATATTGTGTTCCTTCAAATACGCCAACGATTGATTCACATCGTTTTCTTCACCGAAAAATTCCGCCAACATCAGGCCGAATTTCACGCCACCGGCGTAGTCCATGTCTGCACTTAAGATGCTGACATCAATATTGAATTTGCGAGATACCTGACTGACCAAAGGTGCATCCACGCTTGCGCCTGTAAATTCAAGGCGAACCAGTGGCGGCAATTTACCTTGGCTTTCGCTTTGCAAACGCTCCGCGTATTCCTGAGGAATGGTCAGATTCAGTGTTGAGCGAATAAAGGTGCGCGCGAGTTCTGTTTTCGGGTGCGCAAAAATGTCGCCAACTGGACCGTTTTCTAGCAGTTCACCACCGCCAATGATCGCCACTTCATGACAAATGCGCTTCACTACATCCATCTCATGGGTGATGAGCAGGATAGTCAGGCCTAGCTTTTGGTTGATGGTCTGCAAAAGGTTCAAAATAGAGTGGGTCGTTGCAGGGTCCAATGCGCTGGTGGCTTCGTCACACAGCAAGACTTTAGGATCGCTTGCCAGAGCACGTGCAATTGCAACACGCTGCTTTTGGCCGCCACTCAAGTTTGATGGATAGCTCTGCTGCTTGTCGCTAAGGCCAACAAGGTCCAGTAGCTCAGTCACTTTCTCGTTGATGTGTTCTTGGCTTTTGCCTGCCAGTTCGAGTGGCAGCGCAATGTTGTCAAACACAGTGCGAGAAGACAGCAGGTTGAAGTGTTGGAAAATCATGCCGATTTTCTGACGCTCTTTGGTCAGTTCAGCATCGTTCAGCGAAGTGAGTTCAACACCATCGACGGTGACAGTTCCGCTGGTTGGGCGTTCGAGAAGGTTAACGATACGGATCAGTGTGCTTTTACCCGCACCTGATGCACCGATGACACCAAAAATCCTGCCCTGAGGAATGTGAAGGTTAATATCACGCAGGGCATGGATGGTTTGCGTGCCCTGTTTGAACTCCTTATTAACCTGTTTTATTTCGATCATACGCCTTCCTGGACAAAATCGTGTTAAATAAACGTTAAAATGCTAGCGATATTCTTTGCTTTTGTTTTGCATCTTGGAATTTGATGCTATTTATTGTCGTGAGCTAAGTCAATAGATATTTTTACGGCTAGACGTCTAAACGTATATTTGAAATTTGGGAAGCCAGCAGAAGGGGCGATAGGACGGGCTTTGTGACGACGAACACCTTGTGTCGTGATAGATACAAATACCTAATCCTTGTGACTATGTAACCTCTTTTTTGCCCTTCACACTATTGGTTGCCGCTTTTTTGTACTAGCCCACGATGGCACGCGTTTTCATGGACTACGGTTTGGGTTTGCTTTCGCAGTTTGAGCCGTAATGTGAGCCGATCTTTTCAGCGAGTAATGTTGCTTGCGAGTGCCCTCAGCTGGGTGCTCGTGTCGTTGATGCCGGTGATCAATGCTCACGGTGCTAACGCTGGAGTGTGGGAAAGGCTCTGCACATTGCATGGATTCAAATTCGTGCAAGTGGAGGGGAGTGACGCCGCTTCCCATAAAGAAACAACGCATGGAAAACCCTGTCCTTTCAGCCACTTCTCTAACTGCCACCAATTAGCGTTATCAACCAGCGAAAGCCATACATGGGTGAGGTATGTCGGAAACCCGGATTACGTCTTTTACACCCCACGACTAAAGTTTGAATCTCCCAACGCCAGAGCCCCGCCTTTCATGCTGTTTTCTGCTTAAAAACAACCCTCTTCGATGAAATTGCATCATCTCCTTTGACGCTTTTCATCGTCAAATTTGCACTGCTTGCGGTGTGATTGTTTATGAGAAAGGAAGATCAATGAAAGAGCTTAACAAGGCGTCTGCAACGGGCGTCGATAAGGCGCGCTACTTTACTGCTTGGCGTTGGCATTTTTACGCCGGCTTGTTTGTTATCCCCTTCATGCTAATGCTGAGCATAACGGGGCTTATCATGTTGTTTGATAAAGAAATTGAATCTGCGCGTTATGCTGATTTGCTCACCGTTGACGTGCTGGACGAAAAAGCGACGCCGTCACAGCAACTCAACGCGGTAAAACTCGCAGCCCCAGATGCTGTCATCACCCAATATATCCCTCCAAGAGGCGAAGGCGCACCGAGCCGATTCTCTGTTCGATTCACTGACGAAACTACACGGTTCTTGCTGGTGAATCCCTACACGGCAGAGGTACTCGGGCAGATAGACCGAAGTGACAGTTGGTATGAGCTTGCCAACGACATTCATGGCACCTTATTGATTGGCGATGTGGGGGATTACCTGATTGAAATCGCAGCCAGCTTTGCCATTTTGCTTCTCGTCTCTGGCATCTATATGTGGTGGCCGCGAGATGCACAAAGCCGTGCTGGTTTTTTGAAGATCAGAATGGGCAGTGGGTCTCGAATCTTGATGCGGGATTTACATGCAAATCTTGGCGGGATCTTTTCTATCGTGCTGCTGTTTTTTGTTGTCTCTGGCCTTGCATGGGCAGGCATTTGGGGTGGAAAGCTGGTGCAACCGTGGGGAAGCTTTCCAGCGGAACGTTCTAAAAATATCCCTCAATCGACAGTCATCCATAAAGATCTCAATCATGGCTCAGAGGAAGAAATGCCATGGAACTTGGAGCTGGTGTCAGTACCTATGTCAGGAGTTAAAGGCGGACAGGTTGATATAGATGACATGGTGCAACTGGCTGAAAGTAAGGGCTTTACCCACTACAAGCTTCGGTTTCCTGAATCAGAAACGGGCGTGTTCACCTTGTCCGCCAACACTATGAGTGGCGATATCTCCAACCCTACGCAAGACAGAACGACACATGTTGACCAATACAGTGGTGACATCCTCGCAGACATTCGGTTCGCCGATTACAACCTGCTCGCAAAGTCGATGGCGGCGGGAATTGCGCTTCATAAAGGCGGAATCAGCATCATCAATAAGGTGCTGAACGTAGTTTTCTGTGCCGTCTTTATTCTTGTTTCTATCACTGGGGGATTGATGTGGTGGAAACGACGCCCGAAAGGCGCGGCAAGGTTGGTTGCACCGCCAATACCTGCGCCAAAAGGGCTATGGGCAGTCGGTTTGCTTACCTTGTTGACCATCTGTGTGCTGTTCCCTTTGGCGGGGGGGACGGTGATCGCGATAGTGAGCATTGATTGGCTCATCTTTCGTAACGTCGATGTTATCAAGCAAGCAATAAACTAAATCGAATCAGCCCCGTTAAGGGGCTTTTTTATGGAGGGCGAATACACAACGCATCCTTGGTAGCACGGCGTTATTAAGCCACAGAGGCTCATATCTATCAGGTGCTTAAAGAATGCTCGCTTATTGTTTGACCAACTTCAAACAACCCAGTGTTGTGACTATTGGCACACCCTCAAAATGAGTAAAGTGTTTGAAACATCTTATTAACTAATTTGGTTGATAAGAATAACAAGGCGAATTAACGCAGTACCTGTTCTTATCGATACACCCTTTTGTGCTGCTGTCATTTTGGCCGAACCCAAGCAAGGAGACCGAACTCATGTTGAAACGTCGTTCTTTTCTCGCAGCAACAACCGTCGCACTCGGCGTTCTGTTGTCTGGTTGTGGGGAGCAGAAACAAGAAGCCGCTGCAGAAGCAAAGCCGGCTGAGCAAGAAAAAATCGAATGGAAAATGGTCACTACGTGGCCGAAGAACTTCCCAGGTTTAGGCACGGGTGCCAACAATCTTGCTGAGCTGATCACCGACATGAGTGATGGTCGCTTGGAAGTGAAAGTGTACGGTGCAGGCGAGCTGGTGGGTGCGCTGGACGTGTTTGACGCAGTGTCTCGCGGTACGGCTGAAATGGGCCATGGCGCAGGTTATTACTGGAAAGGTAAAGCACCAGCAGGCCAATTCTTTGCGGCAGTGCCGTTTGGTCTGACAGCGCAAGAAATGAATGGCTGGATCTACAACGGTGGTGGTCTCGAGCTGTGGGCAGAAGCCTACGAACCTTTCGGTATTATCCCGATGCCTGCGGGTAACACGGGTGTCCAAATGGGTGGTTGGTTTAACAAAGAAATCAACAGCATCCAAGACTTGGAAGGCCTGAAAATGCGTATCCCGGGTCTGGGTGGTGAAGTGCTGAAACGTGCTGGTGGTACACCCGTTCTGTTGCCGGGTGGCGAAATCTTCCCATCACTGCAATCGGGCGCGATTGATGCGACGGAATGGGTAGGCCCATACAACGACTTGGCGTTTGGTCTGCACAAAGCGGCGAAATACTACTACTACCCAGGTTGCACGAGCCAGGTACAACGCTGGAAGCGCTGATCAACAAAGAAGCGTTCGACAAGTTGCCGAAAGATCTGCAAGCCATTGTGCTGGCAGCCACCCGCGTTGCGAACGCCGACATGCTGGCGGAATACACTGCACGTAACAACGCGGCATTGGAGAGCTTGATCAACGAACATAACGTTGAACTTCGCCCATATCCAAAACAAGTGCTGACCGAGCTGCAAACACTGGCTGACGAAGTGGTTGCAGAGCAAGCGGAAGTGGATGCGATCAGTAAGAAAGTCTACGACTCTTACAAATCGTTCCGTGACCAAGCGGTTGATTGGCATGCAATCTCTGAGCAAGCCATGCTGAATGCACGTAACCCACAATAATTGCTTTACCTCGGGGAGTGACGATTGTCCTCCCCCAATTTGCTTTTCCCTTTTCGCCCAATGCAGTTAGAGCAGTCGTATGGATACCGCATCTCCTTTTCTTATTGCCCTGATTCGAGGCATAAATCGATTCAGTGACTGGACGGGACGTTTTGTTTCTTGGTTCGTGTTGGCCATTGTGCTGATCACCTTTGTTGTGGTGGTTATGCGCTATGTGTTCAATACGGGCTCTGTCTTCATGCAAGAGTCCATTCTTTATTTTCACAATTACGTCATTATGTTGGGTGCTGCCTATGCCTTGCTAAAAGGCGCGCATGTTCGGGTAGACATCTTTTATCGACCAGCCTCCGAAAAGAAAAAAGCCTGGGTCGACCTTTTTGGCTTCGTCTTTCTTCTTGTACCGACTTGTGCCTTTATTTTCTATATCGCTTGGGACTATGTCGCTGCTTCGTGGTCCATCATGGAAGGATCACAAGAAGCCGGTGGGGTGGACGCGCGATACATTTTTAAAACCAGCATCCTGTTGATGCCGGCGTTGGTGTTGTTGCAAGGATTCGCGGAAGCACTGAAGGCGATTCTGACGCTGACAGGTCATCAAGACTTGGCGAAACAATTGGAAGATCACGATGAGGAGCACGCCCTATGACCGAGTTCCTCGCGCTGTTTCTTTTCTTGTTCACCTTTGGCGTACTTCTTGTCGGTTACCCTGTTGCCTTCTCACTGGGCGGCTCAGCCTTGTTGTTTGCCTTCATCGGCTCAGCGACAGGCGCGTTTGATCCGGCCTTCTTAGAAGCTATTCCAAACCGTATTTCTGGCACGCTCTCGAATGAATTGCTGGTAGCAATACCCCTGTTTGTCTTTATGGGAGTGATGCTGGAAAAATCCAGAATCGCAGAGGACTTGCTCGATACTATGGGGCAAGTGTTTGGTGGCCTTGCGGGTGGTCTTGGCATTTCCGTGACTATCGTCGGTATGTTGCTCGCAGCCAGTACCGGTATTGTCGGCGCAACTGTTGTGACCATGGGGTTGCTGTCACTGCCTTCCATGATGAAACGAGGATATTGTCCACGTATCGCAACAGGTACCATCTGTGCATCGGGTACCTTGGGGCAAATTATTCCGCCATCCATTGTGTTGGTTCTGCTGGGGGACGTTATTTCCGCGGCCTACCAACAAGCACAGCTTGATCAAGGGATTTACTCGCCAGACAGCGTCACTGTCGGTGATTTGTTCCTTGGTGCTTTGATTCCGGGCTTCGTGTTAGTCGGTCTTTATATCGTTTACATCATTGCAGTATCCCTTCTTCAACCTTACCGTGTTCCGCCAATTCCTGAAGAGGAAAGAAAGGTCAGCAAAGAACTGCTGATGCAGGTTGTCACCGTCTTGATTCCGCCAGTGCTGCTTATTGTGCTGGTGTTGGGCTCTATCCTTACTGGGGTTGCCACACCAACGGAAGCCGCTTCGGTGGGTTCTGTGGGAGCCATCATTTTGGCACTCAGCAAGAGAATGTTTAGCTTCACTATGCTGAAAGAAGTGATGCGTACAACCACCGAAGTGACGGCGATGGTCTTTATGATCTTGATAGGCGCATCGCTGTTTGCTTTGGTCTTCCGTGGCTTTGGTGGCGACGATATTGTCCGTGACTTTTTGACGAGTCTGCCGGGCGGGGTGTTTGGCGCAATGCTTCTGGTGATGTTGGTGCTATTCCTGCTGGGCTTCTTCCTCGACTTCATTGAAATCACCTTTGTAGTGATCCCGATAGTCGCGCCAATCTTGCTGACCATGGGGGTTGATCCTGTATGGCTGGGGATCATGATAGCCCTCAACCTGCAGACTTCCTTCCTGACGCCACCGTTTGGCTTCTCACTGTTTTATTTGAGGGGTGTTGCGCCGGACTCGATCTCAACCATGAAGATATATCGAGGCGTCATGCCGTTTATTGCCATTCAGCTTTTGGTATTGGCATTGTTAGCTTATTGGCCTGCAATGGCGACGTGGTTACCAGATATTGTTTACGGTTAAAATCAATTCAAAAGCCTCCAGATTTGGAGGCTTTTTTTTTGCCTATTTTATTGCTTGACGAAAGTCGGGACTCAGCATCTACTAGGCCACTTTTTGTTTGCTTCAGTCCGGAGTTTAAGTGGTATCCGCTGTTGATATCGCCATGTTGGCGGTGTTTATTCCAACTTTCTTTTTCGTTTCAATCACCCCAGGGATGTGTATGACGCTTGCCATGACGTTAGGCATGAGTATTGGCGTTCGACGCAGCCTTTATATGATGTGGGGTGAATTGGCTGGTGTTGGTTTGGTTGCGTTTTCGTCTGTTATTGGCGTGGCAGCAATCATGCTGAACTATCCAAATGTATTTACGGCACTAAAGACCCTTGGTGGCCTGTATCTGGTGTTTATTGGCGCACAGATGTGGTTATCCAAAGGTAAGATGGCGATCTCAGATGATCCCAATGCTGGGAGCACGTCTGCAATGACGTTAACCATGCAGGGCTTTTTCACTGCAGTGTCTAACCCAAAAAGCTGGGCGTTCAATATTTCTTTATTGCCACCATTTATTAACCCAGCGCAATCACTGGCACCGCAATTGTCTGTGCTGATCAGCATCATCCTTATCACTGAGTTTGCTTGTCTGTTGCTGTACGCAAGTGGCGGAAGAACACTGCGTCATCTTCTACAGAAAAACGGCAATGTTCAGTTGATGAATCGTATTGCTGGTTCGTTGATGGTCGGTGTTGGCGTTTGGTTAGCCTTGGGCTGATAACACGTTTAATCTCTCGTGAGGAGGGTGAGCACACCTTCTTCGTCGAATACCAACAGGGGAACACAACGTGTTCCCCTGTTGCCACCTAAACGGCGTTTTCCCTGCGAACTTTCGTTACACTTCCTCTCGCCATCAAACCAGTTAGCATCGCGTAACCACCTTATTCGCTTAAAGACTTTGTGTCTCAGCAATACCGCTTGACCCTGATTGAGACTCGGTTTTTACTAAGCTTCTTTTTGCCTATTTTGTCCGGAGACTTCGTGACATCTGCCGTTGATTTTGCGCTGTTAGCTGTATTTATCCCTACTGCCTTTTTCGTCTCTGTGACGCCGGGCATGTGTATGACGTTAGCCATGACGTTAGGCATGAGTATTGGTGTCCGTCGCAGCCTGCATATGATGTGGGGCGAGCTTATCGGCGTTGGCTTAGTTGCTTTTGCATCCGTCGTAGGTGTGGCGGCAATCATGTTGAACTATCCCGAGCTCTTTATCTTTTTGAAATACGGCGGCGGGGCGTACCTTTTCTATATCGGTATCCAAATGTGGTTATCAAAAGGAAAAATGGCGATTCCAGAAGACTTTGCAGCGAGCCAGAAAACATCAGCCCTCACCCTCGCGACACAAGGCTTTGTGACTGCGATTGCGAACCCAAAAGGGTGGGCGTTTATGATTTCGCTGTTACCGCCGTTTATTAATTCACAGCTACCTGTGGTGCCTCAGCTTTCTGTGCTGATTGGCATCATCCTGTTTACAGAGTTTGGCTGTTTGCTGATGTATGCAAGTGGTGGTCGCACCTTGCGCCATTTCCTGCAAAAAAGTGGCAACGTAAGGATTTTGAACCGCATTGCGGGCTCATTGATGATGGGGGTTGGCGTCTGGCTGGCTCTGGGGTAAGACTCAGTCTTTGTACGTCTCGGCGATCCGTATAAATTCGTCTTTCAGGTCAAACATCGTATCTACCAGTAGAGGGTCGAAATGCGATCCTCTGCCTTCTCGAATAATCTCAAACGCTTCATCATTGGTCATGGCCGCCTTATAAACTCGCTTGCTGACCAATGCATCAAACACATCTGCGACAGCCATCAATCGCGCGCTGAGCGGAATATCTTCGCCAGCGAGCCCTTGCGGATAACCTGAGCCGTCCCATTTCTCATGGTGACCGTAAGCAATTTCTTTTGCGGCACTCAAGAAGGGATAGTGCGCGCCCACCTCGTCTTCTGCTTTCACAATCGCATCGTAACCCAGCTTGGCGTGGGTCTTCATGATGTCGAATTCTTCTGCCGTCAGCTTACCGGGTTTGAGCAATACCGCATCAGGGATACCAACTTTGCCGATATCGTGCAGTGGTGCCGTTTTGAACACCATGGTAATGAACTCGGGTGTCACAATGTCGGGGTGTTTACCTTTCAGGTAAAGCTGGTCCGCCAGCAGTTTCACATAATACTGAGTACGGACGATGTGGTTACCGGTTTCTTGATCTCGCGTTTCGGCAAGGCTTGCGAGAGCGTTGATCGTCACATCTTGGATAACGCTAAGTTCTTTAACACGTCGCTGCACCTCTGATTCCAAAAACTCGTTCTGGTCTGCCAGAAAGTCCTTCGACGCTTTGTTCTCTAGGTGAATCTTAATGCGCGCCATTGTGATTGGCGGGCTGAGCGGTTTTTTGATGTAGTCAGCCGCTCCGACAGAAAAACCAAACTCCTGATCTTCCGCTTTGGATTTAGACGTCAGGAAAATAACAGGAATATCGCAACAGGTTTTCTTCGCTTTGATCTGGCGGCACACTTCGTAGCCGTCCATGCCAGGCATGACGACATCAAGTAAAATAAGGTCGATGGAGAATTTTTCTACAATCGCCAGCGCAGTCTGTCCGTTGGTTGCCGCTTTCACCTCGTATTTCTCTTTCAGCATTTCACTGACAAAAACGAGGTTCTCCGGTGTGTCGTCAACCACCAGTATCGTAGCGCGTTTTTTTGGACTGTTTACGGGTGACAACATCCAAGGGTTCCTGATTCACTTTTCACTTATTCAATCCTAGGTCTACTCTTACTAATGTTCCAACTGTGAGACGTAATATTTTAGTTGAGACATACGTTTAACGCTCTGAATGACCTTTAAATACTGTCTGCAACTATGGGTTACTGGATTGAATAATTCGAAGCAGGTGCCGTTCAACATTATGAACAATCGTTGGATTTCCGAAGTCATGCGCAAGGTTGTCTCGTCAAAGGCTTCAACCAACCCACGTCTAATCAACACAAAAGCCTTAGCGAATACCGTTGCGAAACTCAGTGTTTTTGCAGCGGGGATGTTGCCTGCCATGGCGATGGCAGAAAAAGAATACGGATACCTTTCCTCCACAAAACTGCCTCCTGTCGGTGAAGGGTTGAGTGCGATTACTGCGTTGCTCGTGGTCATCATGACCTTGCTGGCGGCACTTGTTTTTTTCGTTCTAAGTTTCAAACGCTCTGAAGAAGATGTTCGTCAGCTTCGAGCGCGACTAAGACAAAAAGAGAAAGAACTCTCCATCGCTAAACGCTCGTCAAGAGCGGCCTACAAAGCGAAGAAAGAGTTCCTGTCGAACATGTCGCATGAGCTAAGGACACCGCTAAATGCCATCCTCGGAATGGCGCAACTCGCCTTGGACAGCGGCCTTCAGGGTAAGCAGCAGCGATACGTTAAACGTGTCATGACTGCCGCGCACACTCTGCTACATGCGGTTAACTCGGTACTGGATTTCACCAGTGTGAAATCAGGCAGCCTCGAAATCGAATGGGTGGAATGTAACGTTGAAACCATCTTGACCCCTGTCGCCAACACGTTGGGAGAGCGGGCGAATGACAAGGGACTGCATTTCTCCGTCAATGTTGATATGAATATTCCCAAGATCATTGATGCTGACTCCGTCAGGATGACCCAAGTGTTGATGGCTCTTGGCGACAACGCGATTAAATTCACCAGCGAAGGTGAGGTGTCCATTTCGGTTTGTTTAGAGTCTCGGCGCGAAGATGATGTGATGATCCGCTTTTCCATCAGAGATTCGGGGCAAGGGATAAAACGCAAAGATCTTGAAGCACTCTTTGCGCCATTCTCACAAGCTGACAATTCTTCTTCTAGAGAGCACGGCGGTAAAGGGCTGGGGCTTTCTTTATCAAAAGAACTCATTGCCTGATGGGAGGAGAGCTTCAAGCGGACAGTCGTTTTGGTGAAGGTAGTGTGTTTTCGTTCACGCTCCCTTGCCAATCGGGTGTACGTGAAACCTCGCGACTTGGCGGCGGTTGGTCTCGCTCTTTGACCGGCGTCAGCGCGCTGGTGGTCGCGGCGAATAAAACCCAGTGTTTGAATATATGCAGCCCGCTGGTATTTGCTGGAGCCAATGTCAGTCAGTGCCGTTCGCTGGAAGAACTGGAAGAGTGTAAAGCGACCATTGAAAGAGGGGTGTTTTCCAAAATCATCGTGGATTGGGAAAGTATCCCAGCCGATATGGTGTCGTTTCTTACAGGCGTGCTTGTCTCGTTGCCTAAGTGCAATGCAATCTATCTTCTGGCGGGTAAGAATCACTGTCTTGATATCTCTGAAACTCGCCCACCGTTCTGCTTTGATGTGATCACCAAGCCCGTGTTACCGACAGCGTTTCTCCGTGCTGTGACTGAAGAGAAGCAGCAGCTCAGCCCGATTAAATGCAGTGACGCTCTGCAAGAGTTGGAGCTGGAAGACATTCCAGAGGAAGAGCTCGCGATCCGAAATAAAGTCATTTTGTTGGTAGAAGATAATCTCATTAATCAGGAAGTCGCCCTTGGGGCACTGGAAACTCTGCCAGTGTGCGTATTGGTTGCAAACAATGGCGAAGAAGCCATTGATATGGTCAAGCAACATCCTGTTGATTTAGTGCTGATGGACATGCAAATGCCCGTCGTTGATGGCGTCACGGCGACGAAATTCATTCGCCAAGAAATGGAAATGAAAGCCCTCCCTATTTTGGCTATGACAGCAAACACAGACGCGCATGATGTGGCGGCCTGCAAAGAGGCAGGCATGAATGAACACATTGCTAAGCCGATTGATTTTGACCTGTTGAGAGACAAAGTCATCGAGTGGCTAAACCGTGGTAGTGCGGTGACGGTGACGCCGTTACCAAAACCGGAGATCGAGACACCCGCTGCACCGGAAGGCGATATTGCCCCTGAGCCTGAACCTGAGGTGACAGTGTCAGATAATGTGGAAGAGACAGTACCTCAGCCTATCGACACAGAATACGATGCAGAATCAGTGGTGGCGGATGAGGAAAGCCAGCCCGAAAACAATGACCTTCAACTGGATGAAGAAATACCACCGGAGGCGGAACCAACCCGAAGGAGGGTGATCATGGAATACGATGAAACGATGTTTGACCTGATGGTTGATAACGTACCAGGCATCAATCTGGGTGAGGGTGTAAAACGTCTTGGCGGTAACAAGGCCAAGTACCTCAAGATCCTCTCCCTGTTTTTGAACTCGCAAATGACAGCAATGGACCAGCTTTTGGCTGATGGGGAAAATTCAGACAAGGCTATTTTGGCGCACTCATGCAAAGGGGCCGGAAGCAATATTGGTGCAAATGAAATTTCAGATACGGCGAGCGTGTTGGAAGATAAGTACAACGCGGGAGAGGTCGTTTCTGAAAGTGAGATTTTAGCGTTGAAGGCCAAGATCACTGCGGCGATTGAAAAGTTTGATGAGATTGCCAACAGCGTTGCAGCCGCGCCAACCCCAGAGATTCAGGATGAAGAAATCAAGCCATTGGATGCTTACCTTGTCGACCAAATCAACGCGCTGCAAACCAGTCTGCAGGAGTTTGATATCGGTGTGCAGGACAAAGTCAGCCTTCTTTCAAAGTCATTGCCGCAATGGTGTAACCAATTGGAAGAGTTCAAGAAGCTGCAGGAAGCCATCAGCCAGTTTGATTTTTTAACAGCCGAAGAGCATCTCAAAGACCTGAAAAAGAAAACAGGGTAGGGATAGCAGATAACAAAAAGCCGACGCAGTAGCGTCGGCTTTTTTCACGCGTTTAGAATCAGAGGAGCTTATTTAGCTGCTTCTGCTTCCTCAGCTTGTTTCGCTTGAATCGCAGTCAGTGCAACGGTGTAAACGATATCGTCTACCAGTGCGCCACGAGACAGGTCGTTTACAGGCTTACGCATACCTTGCAGCATTGGACCGATTGAAACCAGGTCTGCTGAACGCTGTACCGCTTTGTAAGTGGTGTTACCGGTGTTCAGGTCTGGGAATACGAATACGGTCGCTTTACCTGCTACTGGAGAGTTTGGTGCTTTAGAAGCAGCAACGTTTTCCATGATAGCAGCGTCGTACTGCAGAGGACCGTCGATCATCAGATCAGGACGTTTCTCTTGAGCAATTTTGGTTGCTTCACGTACTTTATCAACGTCTGCACCTTTACCAGATTCACCAGTAGAGTATGAGATCATTGCTACGCGAGGCTCAATACCGAATGCAGCCGCAGAGTCTGCTGACTGGATAGCGATCTCAGCCAGTTGCTCAGCGTTTGGATCTGGGTTGATCGCACAGTCACCGTAAACCAGAACTTGGTCAGGTAGCAGCATGAAGAACACAGAAGATACGATAGACGCATCCGGTGCAGTTTTGATGATTTGGAACGGAGGAACGATGGTGTTAGCCGTGGTGTGAACCGCGCCAGAAACCAGACCGTCTACTTCACCCGCTTCAAGCATCATAGTGCCAAGGAATACTGAATCTTGCAGCTTCTCACGCGCTACAACTTCAGTCATACCCTTAGAACCACGAAGTTCAACCAGACGAGCTACGTAGTTTTCACGTACTTCGTCAGAGTTGATGATGGTAACGCCAGCACCCAGAGTCACGCCTTGTTGCTCAGCAACACGCTTGATCTCTTCTGGGTTACCCAGCAGCACACATTCCGCGATCTTACGCTCAGCACAGATTGCTGCCGCTTTAACGGTACGTGGCTCATCACCTTCTGGAAGAACGATACGCTTCGCTGCTTTACGTGCCAGCTCAGTCAGCTGGTAGCGGAATGCAGGAGGGCTCAGACGACGCTGACGTGAAGAACCTTCAGACAGAGACTCGATCCAGTTGCCATCGATGTGCGCAGCAACGTGCTCGTTAACGAACTCTACGCGCTCTTTGTCGTCTGCAGGTACTTCAACGCTGAAGCTTTGCAGGTTCAAAGACGTCTGCCACGTGTTACCTTGTGTAGTGAATACTGGCAGACCAGTATCGAATGCACGGTTACACAGGCTCTTCAGTTCTGCAGGAATGCTGTAGCCGCCAGTCAGCAGCAGTGCACCCACTTCAACGCCGTTCATCGCTGCAAGACATGCTGCAACGATAACGTCAGGACGGTCTGCAGAAGTTACCAGCAGAGAGCCCGCACGGAAGTGCTCAACCATGTTAGGGATTGAACGTGCACAGAAAGTGATGCTCTTGATACGACGAGTGTCGATATCACCTTCGTTGATGATTTCGGCATTCAGGTGCTTAGCCAGATCGCTAGCACGGGTCGCAATCAGATCGATGCTCCAAGGCACACAACCCAGTACGCGGATTGGGCTTGAATGGAAGATTTCCATCACTTCAACATTGCTTGGTTTCGCGCCAGTCGCATCGTCAAAGATGTCAGACAGGTCTGGGCGAGTACGGCCTTGCTCGTCAACAGGTGCATTGTGCTTGTTGATGATCACGCCAGCGATGTTGGTGTTTTTGCTACCACCGAAGTTAGATACTGCAACTTCAATGCGCTCTTTCAGTTGCGCTGGGTTGTCAGTACCTGGTGTGGTTACGAATACGATCTCTGCATCCAGAGTTTTCGCGATTTCGTAGTTCACTTGGTTAGCAAACGGGTGGTTGCGAGTTGGTACCAGACCTTCGATCAGTGCAACGTCAGCATCGGCAGTCGCTTCTTTGAAGCGAGCAACGATTTCTTCCATCAGCACGTCATTTTGGTCAGCACGGATCAGCGCTTCAGCATTTGCCATGGTCAGTGGCTCTGCCACTTTCATGTTGCTGTTTGCTTCAATGATGGTGGTGGTCAAATCTGGCTGATTGTCACCATGGCGAGGTTGCGCGATAGGCTTGAAAAACGAAACGCGAACGCCTTTTTGCTCCATCGAACGCAGCACACCTAGGCTAACGCTAGTCAGGCCTACGCCTGCGCCGATTGGGATAAGCATAATAGTACGGGACACAGATGATTCCTCTTTACTATAACGGAAGCAAAGCCTGCATGTAGGCAAGCTTTGTTATGTAATCAGTTTGGCAGGTAACTTTGCCAAATTGAAACGGCTGGTCGCATTGACCAGCCGCAACATCACGTCAGGTTGATTAGATTTCAGCCAGGCGTGCAGTGTCTTGTGCGATTACCAGCTCTTCGTTGGTTGAGATAACCATTGCTGGAACACGGCTGTTATCAGAAGTGATAACGCCTTCGCCGCCGAAGCGAGCTTTCAGGTTGCGCTCTTGGTCAACTTCAACACCCAGCAGACCCAGACGGTTCAGAACTAGCTCACGGATTGGGCCAGAGTTCTCACCGATACCGCCAGTGAACACGATCGCGTCCAGACGGCCGTCAAGACATGCAGTGTAACCAGCAACGTATTTCGCCAGACGGTGACAGAACACGTCCATTGCGCGAGTTGCTTCTTCTTTAGTGCCGTAGTTGTCTTCAACGAAACGACAGTCAGAAGTCACTTCAGTCAGACCAGCAAGGCCAGACTCTTTGGTCAGCATGTTGTTGATTTGCTCAACGCTGTAACCCAGTGCATCGTGCAGGTGGAAGATGATCGCTGGATCCAGGTCACCAGAGCGAGTACCCATTACCAGACCTTCAAGAGGAGTCATACCCATAGAAGTGTCTACAGATTTACCGTTCTTGATTGCACATACAGATGCGCCGTTACCCAGGTGACAGTTGATGATGTTCAGTTCTTCAACTGGCTTGCCTAGTTGTGCTGCTGCTTCTTGCGCGATGAAGAAGTGAGAAGTACCGTGCATACCGTAGCGACGGATACCGTTCTCTTTGTACAGCTTGTATGGCAGTGCGTATAGGAACGCTTCTTCTGGCATAGTCTGGTGGAACGCAGTGTCGAATACCGCTACGTTTTTCAGGCTTGGGAACGCAGCTTTAGCAGCTTCGATACCTACCAGGTGTGCTGGGTTGTGCAGAGGTGCGAAGCTTGCAGCGTCTTCGATACCTTTCAGTACAGTGTCACAGATCAGTGCAGACTTAGTGAACTGCTCGCCGCCGTGTACTACACGGTGACCGATTGCGCCCAGGTTCTCTGCCAGTTCTGGTTTAGAAGCCAGAATGGTTTCAACGATGAAGCTCAGTGCTTCTTTGTGTGCAGCACCTTCGCCCAGTTGAGCTTCGTGTTTGCCGTCCAATTTCCACTTAATGCGAGCTTCTGGCAGGTGCAGACATTCTGCAAGACCTGACAGGTGCTCATCACCTGATTGTGCGTCGATGATAGCGAACTTCAGCGATGAGCTGCCGCAGTTAAGAACAAGAACCAGCTTAGACATTTGAGACTACCTATTCATGTAAAGTAGATGGTGTTTACTAATCGGAGAAGGATAGTTGATAAAAGGTGTCAACCACCGTCTCGCTAAAGCAATAAAGCGTATTTTTGTCGCTGAATAGATACATCAAAAATCGGTCCCTGATACACAACATAAAACGCCAGACAGATTTCCCTACCGAGCACACCAAAATTGGTGGTTTCTTGCCCTGCCGGTTATCCATTTGGCGTTTCAGTGGTTGCGAGATAATCAAATCCGAGCAACAATTGATTTAGGTCGGCTAAGTCTAGCGATACTTGCGACAGATAACAAAAATTTTTAAGTCATTCTTGATTTGAATTAATGTTTCTCAACTTTATTTTAAAGTTTACAGCAAGTTTTTAGCCGATGAGACAGTGACATCGCTTGGAGGTAGCCGTATGAGCAATAAATCAATGTGGAGCAATTTCCGTGATGGACAAAAGTACATGACGGAATGGCCAGTGCGAAAAGAGCTGGCGCCGATGTTCCCAGAAAACAGAGTGATTCGAGCAACCCAGTTTGCGATAAAAGTGATGCCTGCTGTTGCGGTGATCAGTGTACTGATGCAAATGGCTTTCAATAATTATGATGGCTTGCCTCAGGCAATGATTATTGCTTTGTTTGCGCTTAGTATGCCGCTACAAGGACTGTGGTGGTTGGGAAGACGCCGTGAAACGCAACTTCCACCTGCGTTAGCCGGCTGGTATCGTGAATTGCATGAAAAGATTGTCAGTGAAGGCGGGGCACTTCAGCCAATGAAGAGTCGTCCTCGTTACAAAGAGCTGGCACAGACTCTGAACCGCGCATTTAAGCAGTTAGATAAGTCTTCTTTGGAACGCTGGTTCTAATTCGGTTCTCAAACGTCTCTGTGATCAAAAACGCCTCGATATTCGAGGCGTTTTTTGTTTGTGCGTTTGAGAGTTCTGACCTTACAAGTCCGCCAGTACCTTTGCTTGTTGACTGTTCGTTTTCACCTTGGCCGCTTTTTCAAGCAGACCCAGTAAGGTAGCGTTATTCCAAGCGTGAGCATTTGGACTGTAGCTTGCTGCCATCATGGCGTTGATTTCGTCTTCAATCTCGCGCTTTAGCGCAGTCGGCAAATGGTCTTTGTTCCACGCGCGGTAAGCAGAAGATACTTTCACTGCATTGTTTGCCTTCACCGCATCCACTAACGCATTCAATCCATGTTGAGAGGGTTGCTGAACCACTGACGTGTCCGCAGCACCAGACGCGATGTGACGCGGTTTTCTGATGTACATGACCAAGGTCGCGAGCCACAGTAGCGCGAAAGCCCCAGTTGCCCATGGCCAATAGCCTGCCGATGTCACAACCTTGGCTCGCACTTGTGTTGATGCAGGTGTTTGCACCGCAAGCTCTGGCAAGGCTGGTGAGGGTTGAGCGGCGATGTCTCCCGGTTCAACGTTCAGGCTTAGGCCACTTATCTCAGCTTTTTCCTGCTTCCCTGTTTGGGTGTTAAACCAGTTAATAGACAACGCAGGCAAATCAATCTTGCCTTCTTCTCGTGGGATGATGACTTGCTTCAATGTCATCACCGTCGCATCGCCTTGTTGGGTGTACTCCGGTTTGTCTGAATATACACGCACCTGATTCGGGTAAGTGATGCTCAGGTTTGGCATGGCACTTTGCGCCGTATTGGCAATGCTCAGCGAAATCACACGATTAATCGGCTCGCCGACCTTAGCGGTTTGTTCTCCGCCCAAGGTGTCAGGCTCCCAGCGTTGGCTGAGTGTCAGCGAGGAGGTCGGTAGCCAAAGTCCCTTGTAGTCGGCGGGCTTGTCTTTGATTTTCAGCGTGACGCTTTCCGCCTGACGACTAATCGGTAAGCCCAACGATGAACCCCAGCCACTGCCTTTGACTTCTGACCCGGTAAACACCGCGCCTTCCAACCTCAAAGCTCCCGCTTTGGTAGGGGTGATTTGGTAGTTTCGCTCAATCACTACGTAACGGCGACCGTTGATAATGGCTTCAGATTGAGCGTCTTCACCAATAGGTTTGACATTCAGTCCATCACCAAACGGTGCTTGTAGCGATGGCGAGTCAATGCGCGTACCTATCAACAGACGTGCGCGATAGATAAAGGATTCGCCGATATAGCCAGTGTCACGGTCAACGCTTGCTTGCACTTCTACCGCACTGTTGGCTACTTGCGTACTCTTGTCACTCGCGGCCAGCACCTTGATGCTGATTGGAGCGGTTTTCATACCATCAATATCAAAGCTTGGCACCGTGAAAGTGCCAGTTTCTTTCGCCGCGACCGCAACGCGCCAGACGGTGCTTCGGCTCATGTCTCCATTGATGATCTGGGTGCTGCTGCTGATGTTTGGGCGACCGTAGACAAAGTCTTTCGACAGCGCAGAAAGATCCAACTCGTCGTTGTCGACACTGGCATCCACAGCGATGGTGAGCTGGAAAGCATCACCCACGCGGACAACGTTGTTCGACACTGTTGCTTGTGCGGTTGCTGCCCACGCTAAATTTGGCATGGACGTCAGCGCAATCACTGTGGCAGCCAAGAGGGCTTTTGTTCGGCGGGAAAGCTGAGCCCGCCAAGTCATTGTACTTTTCATTATTCGTTACCACGTATTCTCAGAAGGCTCTGGTATGTCTTTTTGACGAGCCTGAAGAATGAGCTGTGCACGGATCAGACCCGCTGTGTCATCAGGCACTTGCTCCAATTTTTTCAATACAGGGTTGCTGGCACTTAAGGCATCATCACCTTCGCCCGATTCAGCAGAAGCCGTTGGTTCGCCCTGAGGTGCATCTTCGCTATCAGACGGTTCACCTGCTTGTGCTTGACCAGACTCAGTCTGCTCTTGGCTGGCGTTATCTTTATTGGCTTGCTCTTGTTTAGCGTTAGCCTGTTGGGATTCTGACTTCTCACCTTTTTGCTGCTGGGTTTGAGCATCTTGCTCACCGGATTGCGCGTCATCTTTTGATGAATCAGAAGACGCATCAGACTGGTTTTGCTCAGCGTTGCTTGGTTCGCTGTTCTGCTGACCTTGCTGACCTTGCTGACCTTGCTGACCTTGCTGACCTTGCTGACCTTGCTGACCTTGCTGACTGTCGGACTGCTGAGAGTCTGATTGTTGGCTATCAGACGGATTGTCAGAAGACTGCTGGTCTTGGTTATTCCCCTGAGATTGTTGCTCGTTCTGGTCTTGTTGTGATTCGCTATTTTGCTGTTGCTGTTGCTGTTGCTGTTGCTGTTGCTGTTGCTGTTGCTGTTGCTCTAGCGCCTTTTTCACAACGTCCAGATTTTTCTGGGCATCCTTGTTGTCCGGGTTGGTTTTCAACACTGATTCATAGGTTTTCACGGCGGATTCTAAATCGCCTGCCTGCGCTTGCGCATTTCCCAAGTTGTAGCGAGAAACCGGATCGTCGAGTTGGGAGAGGGTATCAATTGCCCCTTTGTAATTACCTGCTTTGTATTGGGCGATACCTTTCCACTGCGGCGACGTAAAGCCATCGGCGGCCTCTTTAAACTTACCCGCTTCAAAGTGCTGGTACGCTTGCTGGTCGTCAGTTTGGAATACTGCTGCCTGAACCGGATGAATCGGCAACACCATAAACATGGCAGCCAGCACGACGCCACGGCGAAAGCAAGGAGCGTGAGCAAGACAAGCGGAATGATGAGCCAAAACCCTTCGTTGATTCGCTCCTCGATGGATTTGCTTTTGCCTTCAGCCACACCGTCCTGCGGTTTCGATGTGTACGCCGCAATGTTTTCAACGTCACGGTTGGTAGGTTGCCAAAGCTGCAAGATGCCGCCAGTTTCTTTGGTGATTGCTGACAGTGTGTCTAAATCCAGTTTGGCGATCACGGGCGCACCGTTTTGTTCCAACAAGCTTCCGTTTGGCAGCTTGATGGGTGCGCCTTGCTGTGTGCCGACCGCCAGAATAGAAACGCGATACTTGGTGCCTTTCAGCACATTGAGCGCGGCTTTCGACTCTGATTGGCTCATGCCGTCAGTCATCAATACGATGTCGCCATCGGCGTAACCCGCTTGTTTCAGCAAATCAATCGCCTGCTGAATACCGGCGGCAGGGTTGCTGCCTTGAATCGGCATGATTTCAGGTGACAGGTTTGGGATCAGGTTTCTGAGTGTGCTCGCATCGTCCGTTAATGGGCTGACGATGTAGCCGTCTCCGGCATAGGCAACCAACCCTGTGCTGCCTTCTTTCCATTCCGGCAGCATATCGAGGGCTTTGAAGCGCGCTTGATCGAGGCGGTTTGGTGCAATGTCGGTGGCATACATGGAGCGGGACATGTCCATCACCAGCACGCGCGCACCGGCAAGGTTCACCGCTGGAATTTCCACTTTCTGCCAACTAGGCCCTGCCAGTGCAATCACGGCAATCAGCCAACCAGCAGCGAGTGCAACAATCGGCCAGCGTTTTGCTTTGCCCGTGCTTGCCGCGTTGCCTGAGAGCAGTTTGCTTAAGTGCGGTGCAATCAGCCGGATGTTTGCGCTTTGTCTTTTATCCATGGCAGTAAAAGTGCCAACGGCAAGGCCGCTAGCAACCACATTGGTGCATGAATGTGAAATCAGCCATGACGTCTCCTTACAACAACGATGACGACTGACAGTGCCAATGCCGCAGATAGCGGGAATCGGAACAGCTCATCCCTTGGACGCCAAGTTTGTTGAACGTCTGAGATGGGCTCAAGTTGGTCGATAATTTGATAAATCTTTTCTAGCTCTTGTGGGTCTCGGGCGCGGAAATATTCACCGCCCGTCATCTTGGCGATTTCACGCAGTGATTTTTCATCCAAGTCTTGCGATGGGTTCACCGTGCGGGAACCAAAGAGGCTGCGTTGACGCATGGACTCAGCACCCACGCCCACGGTGTAAATGGTCACGCCATTTTCCTTCGCGAGCTTGGCCGCTTCGAGTGGTTCAATCACGCCAGCGGTGTTGGCTCCATCACTGAGCAAGATGATCACACGCTGTGGGGCCTTACCGTCGATAAAGGTTTTGGTCGCCACACCTAAGCCTTCACCAATGGCGGTACTTTTACCAATCAAACCCAAAACCGCACGGTCGAGTTGTTGCGCCACGGTATTGCGGTCGAGCGTCAACGGTGTTTGCAAGTAACCGTGGTCGGCGAACAGCACCAAGCCTAAACGGTCGCCGTCGCGCTTTTTGATAAAGTCAGACAGCACTTGCTTCACGGCGGTTAGACGGTCAGTGGTATTGCCTGATGGAAGCACCATGTCCTCGATTTCCATTGAGCCAGAAAGGTCGACGGCAAGCATCATGTCGCGGTGCTCAGGTTGAATTTGAATCGGGTCGCCATACCACACTGGACGTGCCAATGCGGTAATCACGCTCACCCATAGCAAGGTCATCAGGAGTTGTCTGATGCGACTGGTATTTTGCTTTTCCCCCAACCTTTTGGCAGCCGCGGCAAATGAATCGCAGCAGGGCGAGGAACAGGCTTCACCCATTTATAAATCACGAGAGGAAGCGGCAGCAATGCAAATGCCCACCACCAGGTAAACTCAAACATCTTTTACCTCGCTCTGTGATTGGCTTGCCTTTTTAGGTGGTAATGCGTTTGTTAGCCAGACACTCGCCAAGGCTTTGCAGGCATTCAGCTCATCCTTGTTCAATCCCTCTTTGGAGAACACGCCTTTTTGCCAAAGGGCTTCATGAGCCACAAAGCCTTGTTTCGACACAGGCAGTTGGTTGTCCAAAAAGGCCAGCCAAGACTGTCCTGTCAGTTTCGCCACGTCATGACGCGGAAAATACGTTAGTGCCGCGCGCTTGAGCAGGGCATTGATATCGCCAAGCGTGTCGGTATGGGAGAGTTGTTTAATCGCTTCTTTCTGTGCTTTTCGCTTTTGCGCGCGCAAACGAAGTGCGTACACCACGACTGCGAGAATAAGTAGCAGTGCTGCGATCAGCACCCACCATCCCCAAGCCAGTGGCCAGAGTCCCGGTGCAGCTTGCAGATGGATATCCGCCAGAGGAAGCGTGTTTGACGTTGGAGTCGTCATGGTTACTACATTGCCTTACTCGAAGAATGACCCAACTGTTGAAGCAGCGATTGACCCGCAGAGAGAGTATGCAAAGGCACCGCTAGGCTTCTTGCCATGTCAGTAATGAACTGCTGATGACGCAGGTATTGTTGTTCCAGACTGTCGCGTGTTTTACGTGAAGAAAAATCCAACCACGCGGTTTGTTCATTGTCAGCAACCAATTCATGACCGCGAAAAGACGTATGACCCTGTTCTAGCGGATCATAGATACGTACGAAGCGGATGCGGTTGTGCTGACGCAATTGGCTCAATCGGCGTTTGTCCGCCATCGTCAGTGAATAAAAATCACTGATCATGCGATGTCACTGCCTTTTGGACACAAGTGATGCAAATGCCTTAGTGCGGCTTGCCAGCTTTCCTGAGACGCAACAGCACTCTCTGCGCCGAGCATTTCCTCATGCGCTTCCATCACGGCATGCATGATACGAAGCGGCCCTTGTTGCCGAGCGGTAGGTTTGCATTCACGCACCTTCAAGCCGTTATAAATCACAGCACCGATGCGGTCTTGCTGACTGACTGTCAACCAACTGATAAGGCTGGCAATGTGCGCTGCTTGCACCGATTTAAGCAGAAGCTGAGAGCCAAACTTCATGCTGCTGCTCAAATCGATAAACAGCATCACAGGTTGTTCACGCTCTTCAGTAAACAGCTTGGTGTGCGTCTTACCCGTTCGGGCGGTCACGCGCCAATCAATGGCGCGGATATCATCGCCCGGTTGGTAAGGACGAACTTCAGAGAAGTTCATACCGCGACCTTTATGACGGCTGCTGTGCTGGCCGCTAAGCTGAGACCAAATGCTCAGTGCCGGTGGCAGCCAGCGGACAGATTGCTTCTGATAATGCAGCAGTTCAGCCAGACACACATTGACGCCATCACTGTGTGGAGGCAGAGCAGCGGCGGTGTCTGTCAGGGTCATACGCTGGCAACCTGCTCAATCAGGTGAGAAACCACACTGTCTGCGGCGATGCCTTCTGCTTGTGCTTCGTAGCTCAATAGCAGACGGTGGCGCAGAACAGGGTAGGCCATGGCTTGCACGTCATCTGGCGTGACAAAGTCACGGCCAGCTAACCATGCATGTGCGCGGGCGCAGCGATCCAGCGCGAGAGTGGCACGCGGTGACACGCCCATTTGCAGCCATGCAGCCAGCTTATCGCTGTAGCGGCTTGGGTTACGGGTCGCCATGATCAGACGGATAATGTATTTCTCAACGTCTTCCGCCATGTGAATGTTCAGCACGGCTTTACGTGCTTCGAAGATGTATTGTTGTTGAATCTGGACAGGCTCTTGCTTCTCAATGCCCTGCGCTTCACCACGGTTCAGACGCAGGATCTCAAGCTCTGCGCTTTCATCTGGGTAGTCCACGTTCAGTTGAAGCAAGAAACGGTCAAGCTGCGCTTCTGGCAGCGGGTACGTGCCTTCTTGCTCAATCGGGTTTTGCGTTGCCATCACAAGGAAAAGCTCTGGCAGGGCATAGGTTTGGCGGCCAGCCGTGATTTGTTTCTCGGCCATGGCTTCAAGCATTGCTGCTTGCACTTTTGCGGGCGCGCGGTTGATTTCATCCGCGAGCACGAGGGAGTTGAAAATCGGCCCCGGTTGGAAGGTGAATTCTCCCGTTTCTGGACGGAAAATATCGGTACCTGTCAGGTCAGCAGGCAGCAAATCAGGCGTAAATTGAATGCGGTGGAAGTCACCTTCGATGCAATCAGACAGCATTTTAACGGCGCGGGTTTTCGCCAGTCCCGGCGGGCCTTGAACCAGAATGTGCCCGTCTGCGAGCAGGGCGATGAGGAGTTGTTTTACCAGTTCTGGTTGACCGATCACCTGACCTTGCAGGTAAGCGTTAAGGCGTTGGAAAGTATCCGCTAACATGAAAGTTTATCCTTGGTATAGCAAAAACAAAGGAGAATCGACCCATTTGAGACCGCCCGACAATCAGGAGGTTCACTGTTGAGTGTATTATCACTAGATAGTGGTTAGCGGATTAACTTTCAAGTCTGTCAATTAAGTAAGACAGTTAGATTTAAAACCTCATCACATCAATCACATGGCGGTGTATGGTGACCGTGACGCATGCTAGTCATGGCTTCTTCCATCTCTGCATCAGAAAGCCACTGTGGCGGCAACGGATTCACGATTAAGCGATAGTCATCAATGGTTTGCTCTAACGGCTCGTCTTCGGTCTGAGGCGAGATAATGGCGACCTTCAAATCTGGGTTGAGAAGATGGATACGATGGGCAATACCCAATCCATTTTCAACGTGAAACGCCCCGGCAATGTGCATGATCTTGTCATTAGGATGCTGCTTTAGAAAGTTCACAATGCTTTCTGCCATGGTGTCATCCCAAGCAAGTTGGGCGAGGTACTGATTTTCTGTCTTGGCTTCATCGCCATGAAACATAGCCGCGAAGAACTTTTCTTTGTAGGGAGATTCGTCGTCATGCAAGGTGGCGGCAACATATTGTCTTTTTTCTTTAGGGAGACGGTCGAGGTAGTCCTCACCTTCAGCCGCGATACAACGCACAGTGTCTGCGGGCGCATTGGAGGCGATGATTGCCAAGCTGTTTTCTTTGGCAAACTCGACCAATGGACGATAGCTGCTGTTGTAATTCGACCAACGATGGGTTTGGCTCAGCAGACTGTTTTCGCCGATTTCTCCGGCAAGATATTGATTAATCACGGCTTGGTCTGGGCGCGCAAACTGCTCCATTGAAAGAGCCATATTTGACGAATTGGATGCTAATTCTGCCAGCAAAGCTGCCTGAAATAGGTGGACGCCAGAATGAGAGTGCCATTCACCGACCAGAACAACATCAGCGTGTTTTAATTCAGTGGCGAGTTTATTGAGTGAGTAGGGTTCACCAGATGCGGATTCAATGCGGTAATCGTATAGCGTGCCCGCTAACGTGGGAGAGGGCGAATAGCTGGCCGTTTGGCTGCAACCTGCGAGCGTCAGGCAAAGCAGGGAAGAAACAAGCAAAGAGCGCATCAGTGTAACCATCCTTTATACAAAGGGTCAGATACGCTCCATTATGGTAGAACGGATTACTTATGCAATCTTACGGTAGACGCGCAGGGTGAAATCCGCTTCACATTCAAACTGTTCTGCGTCTTTCAATGTTTGCCACAGGCTTTCCGGTGCACGCCATGCAAACGGCGTCATTTGCAGCAGGGTCGTAGCATCTGCACTGTTCAGTGTCATTGGGTACGCGACAGTTTGTTCGGTTTCCAATGCAAAGCCCGGCAGTTCTTCTACGGGCACATCGTGCAGGCGTACGTCGTCATAGATGCCTGCTTTCAGTTGATACAAGTGACGAGGTCCAGGTGTGACGGTAACAACCACGCCGCTGTCTTTAACGGTACGTGCCAGTTCGTCGCCGTTACATGGCGCATAGATGCGTACAACGCCGTCTAACTGGTTATCCGCAAACGGCAAACGTTGGCTTGATGCAACGAGGAAGTCTACGTTAGCGTAACGCTTTGCCGCATAGCGGATCATCACTTTTGAAATATCGAGGCCAAAGACCTTGGTGCTTGGCATTTCATCGGCGAAGTAGCTGGTGTAGTAGCCCTCACCACAGCCGATATCTAATAGCTGACCGTCGGCTTTTTCAGCCAGCAGGTTTTTCAGTAAATCGCTGACGGCATCGCGCATAGGCTGGTAATGGCTACCATCCAAAAACTGGCGACGGGCCTGCATCATTTCCTTGTTATCACCCGGATCCTTTGAACGCTTGTGTTGAACAGGCAACAGGTTTACATAGCCCTCTTTTGCCAGATCGAACTGGTGGTTGCTGGCACATTTGTAGGTGCGAGCAGAAAGAGAAAGTGGCTCCTGACAGAGCGGGCAAAGGTATGACATAGCGATATTTCGGTTAGTGGCCGTGATTGAGCGCAAAGGATACGGCGCAAGAGCTCTTGGTTCAAGCTAGGCAAGGAAGTTAGCAGTAATAAGCAAAGCTAGAGGGCCTATTACTGAGTCAAAAAGTGGGTCTTATGTTTCTCGTTGCGTTGCGGGCAAGCGTTAAACCATTCCCGATCTATCAATCCAATCTTTTAGCACGCTGAAAGTGAGCACCATTGAAACTAAGGGGACGGCTAAATCCCACAAGAGCAAATAGCGATGTCTAACACTTCTAGATACGAAAATTCGATAAACATCTGCGATGACAGTAATGAGCAATATTGGGATTAAAACAAAGGGTGAGTAGACCACCGTAGACGAGAACAATTGGCTGAATCCATCCCCAAAGCTATCTATGGCGTCGAAGTAATTCACAACATAGGTTACGGACGCAAGGAGGAGCAGTACTGTCGCCGTTAAGCGGAAGATATTTGTCATCATTTAATACCTAGATTTACTAATTTTTTTGCTAATTCCTCTCGACGTTCCTTTCCCTTATCGTTATTCCCAGAATAGTAAAAATGACCAACTTCCCGTTTCATTTGAAGAGCTAACTCCCAAGATGATTCAATGAGCTCGCCATCGCTAATCCCCGCATAGATTGGATCCCCTTGTTCCTTTAAGTCCATGATAATCACATTTTTGATGTTCGTATGGGATTTCACCGCTTTTACCAGACTGTGATTAATAGGAGCACCAATGAGCACGAGGTTGTCAACAATGATTCCGTTGTTGGCATGATACATTGCTGATCTTGCTGAAATTACGCCACCCCAAGAATAGCCAATCAACGTAAACTCCCCGCCTTGGCTGGGTGTTGGTGCTGAGACATTCAATGCTTGTAGGGAGAGATCTAACGTCCTCGGCTCTAGTTTGACGACAAGTACAGAATTGGGACAGTCATCACCATAGGCGTTTTTGCCAGAATAATTTACCCATTCAGTATCCCCCAATACGTATTTTGATTCGATTTTACATTCGCTAGTGTTCACCATTTGAACCGCTATTGGGTCATTTTCGGCCTGATTATAAAAAATTACAGAGGTCGCATCCGCGCCCATATCGATGTATTCGTTGTACTCAAGATCATCACCGTTCTCAAATAAGCCTGAATAGTTGCCACATACAGCACGCTTTACACCCGCTTGCATCAAAGCACGCACCATATCGTATTGATAGTCTCCGCGCATACCTGCGCCGCCCAAGAAAACAACTAAGTGGTCTTTTTCTTGCTCAGCATCTGGTTGGTTATCAACTGGAGATTGCTGCGCATTTTGAGAGTCCAACACTGATTGGTTTTTGTAGAAGCTAGTATTTTCATTGGAAGGGATATTGGTAGCCTTATTAGCTGTACTATTCTCACGCATTTTACGTGAGATAAAGGCATCTTTTTCCGAGGTTACTTCATAAGTCTTGAGTTTCTCACCTCCTCCAACCCCCTTGATGTTTGAAGGCATATTCATATTCGGGATGATAGAGACATATTGTTTTGGCACGCTGATCTTCCATGATGGCGATGAATAAGAACATTATGAGGAAAACGGAATCCCCTGGGGCTATCAAGTTTGCGAAGAATGGTGATTTGCAATTCCCGTAATCCACAAACAAAAACACCCGCCTAAGCGGGTATTTGATAATCACAAATCGCGATTACTTGTTCTTACGGTTTGCCGCCCAAACGTACAGCAGGTCAGTCGCGATGGTCGCAGCTGCCAGTGAGGTCAGGTCTGCGTGGTCGTAAGCAGGAGCCACTTCTACCACATCCATACCAATCAGGTTGATACCTTGCAGTGAACGGATCACTTTCAGGATCTTATCCGTGCTCAGGCCGCCACATACTGGCGTACCAGTTCCCGGTGCGTAAGCTGGGTCCAGACAGTCGATGTCGAACGTTAGGTAAACCGGACGGTCGCCAACGCGGGTTTTGATAGCATCTACGATTTGCTCTACAGACCAATCGTTCGCGGTTGCCGCGTCGATGACTTGGAAGCCCAGTTTATCACTGTGCTCAGTACGGATACCGATTTGGATTGACGCGTGTGGGTCAATCAGACCTTCTTTCGGTGCCGTGTAGAACATGGTGCCGTGGTCGAACTCGCTACCCTGATCGTAAGTGTCAGTGTGCGCATCGAAGTGAACCAGCGCCATTTCACCGAACTGCTTCGCGTGTGCACGCAGCAGTGGCAGGGTCACAAAGTGGTCACCACCGAACGTCAGCAAGGTTTTGCCTTCCGCCAGCAGGCTGGTGGCATGCGCTTCCAAACGCTCGCTCATGTTTGCTGCGTCACCGCAATCGAATACCAAGTCACCGCAGTCAGCGATCTTAATTTCATCAGTCAGTGAGAAATCCCACGGCCATTTTTTACCTTCCCACGCGAGGTTGGTAGAAGCCTGACGGATAGCACCAGGGCCCATGCGAGCACCTGAACGACCAGTGGTCGCCATATCAAAAGGCACGCCCGTGATAACGATGTCAGCGTCACAACCTTGTGGTGCGAAAACCAAAGGCTGGCGAAGGAAACCGAACGCATTTGCGTACAGTGAGTAGTCTGGGTAGTTGGCCAACGTTGCCATAATAAAAATCCTTACTAAGGCCGCCAGCGCTAGCTAGCGGCCAGAAATAATTACGCGTGACGAATATCTTCGAGGTAGGTGTAGCCGTTCAGGCCTTCAGCCATTTCCGCCAGAATAGAGTCATGTTCTTCTTCAGGCAGGTGCTCTTTCACCATCTCTTCGTATTGCTCAAGGAACTGCGCAGGGTCTAGGTGAACATAACGCAGTACATCGCCCACGCTGTCGCCACGCTCAACATCTTCGATTTCATAGCCGCCATCGTCTTTACAACGCACTACGCTACATCGGTGTCACCGAACAGGTTGTGCATGTCGCCCAAGATTTCTTGGTATGCGCCAACCAAGAAGAAACCCATACGGTACGGTTCTTCGTCAGTCCAAGCAGGAACGGCCAATGTGCTCTCAATGCCTTGGCCTTCCACGTATTGTTCAATCGCGCCGTCTGAGTCACAGGTAATGTCCAGCATCACTGCGCGGCTTTCAGGTGCCTTGTCCAGCTTGCTCAGTGGCAGCACAGGGAAGACTTGCTCAATACCCCACGCATCTGGCAGCGACTGGAACAGCGAGAAGTTCACGAAGAACTTGTCTGCCAGACGGCCGTTCAACTCGTCCAGTACTGGGCGGTGTGCGCGGTTTTTGTGTGACATCTTGCAAGACAGCTCGTAGCAAATACGCAGGCTGATTTGCTCTGCCCATGCGCGCTCTGCGAAGTTCACCAGACCCATTGAGAACTGGATGTGTACTTCTGCCAAATCGTTTTGGTTGTCGTGGTAGATCTCAACCAGTGAACGGTGATCGCTCGACTGGCTCAGTTCTTTAAACGAACGCCACATGTTGTGCAGGATTTGCGGTGCATCTTCTGCAGGCGCAAACACTTCTTCACGCTGGTAGCTTTCAACGCCAACCACATCGGTCACCAGAACCGCGTGGTGTGCGGTCAGGTTACGGCCAGATTCAGAGATGATGCGCGGCATCTTGATGTCGTATTCTTTACACACGTCACCGACGGTGAAGACTACGTTGTTCGCGTACTCGCGCTGGCTGTAGTTCATTGAACAGCTGCTTTGGCTGCGCGTGCCTTCGTAGTCGATCGCCAAACCACCACCAACGTCCAGCGTGGTCAGGCCCGCCCCCATTTGGTACAGCTCAGCAAAGACGCGTGCCGCTTCGTTAACGCCAGAGCGCACATCGCGGATGTTCGACATTTGCGAACCCAAGTGGAAGTGCATCAGTTGCAGCGTGTCCAGCATGTCGTGTTCGCGCAGCTTTTCCATCACGGTCAGAACCTGTGACGCAGACAGGCCGAACTTCGACTTCTCGCCGCCGCTTGCTTGCCACTTGCCTTTACCTTGCGAAGCAAGGCGCGCACGCAGGCCCAGACGTGGTTTCACGCCTAATGCTTTGGCTTCTTCCAGCACGGTATCCAGCTCAGACAGCTTTTCGAGCACGATGTAGACTTCGTGACCCAGCTTTTCACCGATCAGTGCAAGACGCACGTATTCACGGTCTTTGTAACCGTTACAGACGATCACCGAACTTGCCTGACGTGCCATTGCCAGCACTGCCAGAAGCTCAGGCTTACTGCCTGCTTCCAGACCCAGTTGACGCTGTTGGCGTGCATACTGGCTCTTCAAAATTTCGCTCACAACCGCTTGCTGTTGGTTTACTTTGATTGGGTAAACCAGCAGGTACTCGCCGTTGTAGCCGTAATCCGCAATCGCGTCGTTAAAGTGTGCACACAGGCTGTCTACGCGGTGGTGCAGGATCTCTGGGAAACGCACCAGTACAGGTAGAGAGGCACCTTTAGCGATAAGCTCATCTGCCAGCGACGACAGGGCAATTGTGTTGTCCGGTTGATTTACGTTCGGACGAACAACCACTTCACCTTGTTGGTTAATATCGAAATAACCTTGACCCCAATATGGCGTGTTGTAGACATCGCGGGCGTCATTTATAGACCAATCACTCATGTTACTTCCTCATCGGTGATTGGGTACGAGCAAAGGCCAGTGACGGCAGACAATATAAGTCCGTCACCGGTAACTCGTACCAGAAAAAGATGGTTAACGCTGGCAGACCTTATTCAGGCATCTGAAGCGACAAATCAAGAAGCACGGCGTCCGCGCTGCGTGTTCGCTTTAACGATGCCCTTTTCCTGCGAACGGGAGTCGACAGGGATTGGGGTTTGTTTTGCGGATGGAGATTAGCTGCGGTGTCGCAAAGGGTTTTCAGGTCGGCTGCCTGAATCTCGTTGTTTGCGATAGATTTCATTGCCATTCCTAAAAAGGCCGCGTGAGTTAAGTACGCGGTATGACAGAGAAAAACGGCTGATCATAGAGCAAGCTTTTTTGTTTGTTTCATTGCTCTACAAGCCCGTATACACCTCGATGAGTTGACTCTCAATTAGTCGGGTGCGTGGCGATTAGACAATCGTTTTGCGCTGGGTGCAAATTAATATTTTTGCTGGTGACGATAAAAATGTGTGGTGATATTAGCCGGATTAGGTGGGGGCTGGTTTTGACAAGGTTGCTGAACTATTTACAGCGCGAATGTGTTGGAAAACCGACATTATTCGATACAAAAAAGCCGCGTCTACACGCGGCTTTTTAGGGAGTGCAATACGGATTACGCACCGATGATTTTGCAGATTTCTGAACCGCTCAGGTGGTACTGACGAGGGCAGTTACGCCATGTTTTCAGCATACGCTGATATTTCTCCAACATTGGCGTTTGGCTGTTGAAATGGTGCAGTGACTTGTCAAACTGTGGGTACAGACCTTCGCTTTCCGTCAAAAAGCGCACGTAGTGCATCAGGTGCGCTTCCGTCGCAGCATCAAAGCCCCAGAATTGCAGGCGGCGAGCATCGACATCGCATTCACAGCGCGAATGGTCTTCCAGCATACGGTGTGATTCCTGAAGTGCATGGTACATCTCCATGAAATCTACAACCTGACGGCATAGGTCTTCAGACAGTTCACCAAAGTCCTTGTCCAGTTCACGCAGTTGTAGCGCGTAGCCACGTTCTACAATGGTTTGTAGGCGACGGTACTTTTCCGCATTTTGCGGATCCATCTGTGCCATCAGCGTGTACTGGTTAGAAAGGATAAGGCGTTGAGCAGCTGTCATTTCCATAAAAGTGGCCTCAAAAAGTAAAAAATCCTTTATCCAAACAAGCGGTTAGTTGGTCGTTTTTATCAGCAAGTTTGGCAATTCATGTGCTACAGATTAGCAGCTCATTTAGGCCATTTTTTTGATCTCACAACGGGAAATATGTGCATTTTTCGCCTTAAATTTTTAAATTGCTACAAAGTGTAAAAAACGAGGAATAAGCGAACAGGGATGGTTTACTGGCAAGCATTTGGATGGTGCGCTTTTGCAATCGCGCTATGGATGAGTCGATCACCGATTGGGTGGCAAAAGTTTCGAAGCGATAAAGGCTATCAGCACTTTGTTTTCGCCAGCGGCTTAATCCTCTTTTGCCTTTGGGCATTAAAAGCTGGGATTAGCGAAGGGCTAGACATTCATTTTCTGGGTATGACAGTGCTAACGCTTTGCCATGGCCCTCGTATCGCGATTTGGATAAGCACACTTCCGCTAGCGTTGATGGTGGCGTTTGGATTGTTACCTTTTGAAGATGTAGGCCTCTATGCCTGACAACCGCCGTCATTCCTGCAGTGTTTAGCTACGTCATTTTCTGGCTGTCTTACCAGTATCTTTCTCGGCATTTGTTCATCTATATCTTCGTCGCGGGTTTCTTCAACGCCGCGTTCACCATTGTCTTTCACTTGTGTGTGGTGTCGGCAGGGTATTGGATATCTGGGCTTCACAGTTGGGATACCATCATCAACAACTACCTGACGCTTGCGCTCTTAGTGTGGTTTCCGGAAGGTTTGCTAAATGGCATGGCGGTGTCGATGATGGCCGTGTACAGGCCGCAACTGCTTCGTACCTTCTATGACCGGGAATATTTGTCCCCGGAGCGTTAAACAGGCATAAAAAAACCGGCGCAAGGCCGGCTTTTTTGAATCTTTATTTAGTACACCACTTTGTGGCCGTACTCTTCCAGAATGCCTTTCAGCATTTCCATGGTTTCTTTCTTCGGTGGGCTCACGTCTTTCAATTCGTATTCGTAACCCAGTGCTTCCCACTTGTGTGCACCTAGTTGGTGGTATGGCAGCATCTCGATTTTCTCGATGTTGTCCATGTCTTTGATGAACTCGCCCAGACGGCGCGCAGAGTCTTCATCATCTGTGTAGCCAGGAACAACCACGTAGCGAATCCAGGTTTTTTGGCCGCGCTTGTGCAGGTAGCGTGCGAAGTCCAGTACGCGCTTGTTTGGCACGCCAATCAAGTCTTGGTGGATTTCGTCGTTGATTTGCTTGAGATCCAGCATCACCAGATCAGAGGCATCCAGCACTTCATCAATGATGTCAGTGTGCTTACGGATGTAGCCGTTGGTGTCCAGACAGGTGTGAATGCCTTCAGCTTGTGCTGCACGGAAAAAGTCACGCACGAACTCAGGTTGCAGCATGGCTTCACCACCTGATGCAGTCACGCCGCCGCCAGATGCTTTAATGAAGTGGCGGTAAGTCACGACTTCTTTCATGATTTCTTCGACAGACACTTCGCGGCCGTCATCGAGATCCCATGTATCACGGTTGTGGCAGTACTTACAACGCATCAGACAGCCTTGCATAAACACGATAAAGCGGATGCCTGGACCATCTACGGTTCCACAAGACTCAAATGAGTGGATACGGCCAATAACCGACATGAGGTTCTCCAAAAAAACTACTGTAAAAAGTAAGGTGTTATTTTATTACAGAATCGCTACTACCTAAAGCGGAACTCTAGGTGTCAGAGGGTAAACTTATCGCAGTTAGGGAATCTGGTTAAAGGATGAGCAGGAAAAGAAACGCAGCTTGTGAGAAAGCTGCGCTTCAGAGGGTTACTTCACAGTGTTGAGGGCAACGGGCGGGCAGAGTGATCGGCTATCCAACAGAGAGCACCATAGGACTTTCCACTCAGAGATGTCATGTGCCGGCATCGGCTTAGCAACAAAGAAGCCTTGCCCATAGTTACAACCCATGTCTCTGAGCGCATTCCACACTTCAATACATTCAATTCCTTCGGCGACGGAGGCGATATCAATACGGTTCGCCACTAAAATGCTGGCTTCAACCAATGCCAAAGAGGTGCGACTGCTGAGCATCGGCAGCACGCAACCCAGCCCGACTTTTACCGAATCCAGTAGTAGGAACTCGACTTGCTGCAAAGTGGCATACCCTGAGCCGAAATCGTCAATTGCGAGGCGAAACCCATGCAAGAGAAGGCGAGAGGCGGCTTCCTGCAGCTGACCGATTTGCTCTAAGTGTTCTGGCTCATTGAGCTCAAAGTAGATGTGCTGGCTAAGCTCCGGAAAGGATTTGGTTTTCTCCAGCAAACGGTCAATAAAATCAAAACTGATAAGATTCTCAACGGAGATGTTTACGCCAACGGGATGACCTTCAAGGTAGTCTTGATGCTTAATCACATCGTCAATGACTTTGAAAGTGAGCTCGGACTCCAGCCCTAACGCCACAAGCTGCGGCAAGAAGTTATGTGGGGTGAGAACGCCGCGCGTCGGATGCTTGAGACGCTGCAAGGCTTCACACGCCATCCACTCGCCATCATTGAAGCGTACGATGGGTTGGAACCAAGTTTCGAAAAGCCCCGCTTTCCACGCTTCTAGTACTTCGGATTCATTTAAGGGAACGAGGTCGGCAGGGAAGTTGGTGTCATGCTCAATGGCTAAGTTCAAATAATACTTGAGCAAAGGAATCGACGCAGGTTTAGGCAAGGTGCCGAGAACATTAAGATGGAAGTTCTCACACATGTTTTTGACGGTATCGAGCAGCTTGGGTGAGGCAGCACTGGTGATAACAATGCACCCAGAAAAGCCACGCTCGGCAGCGTCACTCAATAGCTTGATACCATCGACATCCGGTAAGTCGAGGTCGCAGAAAATCAAATCAGGCTTGTGCTGAATGATTTGTTCCAGCGCAGAGTTGCCGTCAGAGGCAGACATGAGCGCATCGTCCCCTGAGATAAGCTGCATTAACTGTCCAGCGATGACATCACGCTGAAAGGGATGGTCTTCTACGAGCAGTATGTTCATGTATCCCCACTATTGCTTGTTCAAGCATCAATGAAGTTGGTTGTTTTAGCAGTCGCTAATTCTCAGTATGGAAGGGAAATGGGGGAACGTCGACAGAATGAGATACGGTTTAAGTGCTGGAATTTTAGGCATAAAAAAACACCTCCCGAGGGAGGTGTTTTCGATTCAATGAAAACTCAGATTACAGAGATTCAGTGAAAGTACGAGCGATAACGTCTTTCTGCTGTTCTGCAGTCAGAGAGTTAAAGCGAACTGCGTAACCAGATACACGGATAGTCAGCTGTGGGTACTTCTCTGGGTGCTTAACTGCATCTTCCAGAGTTTCACGGTTCAGAACGTTAACGTTCAGGTGCTGACCACCTTCGATGCCTGATTCGTGGTGGAAGTAACCATCCATCAGACCTGCCAGGTTAGAGCGTTGAGTATCGTGATCTTTACCCAGTGCGTTTGGAACGATAGAGAAGGTGTAAGAGATACCGTCTTTCGCGTGTGCGAATGGCAGTTTACCTACAGAAGTCAGAGATGCTACTGCACCTTTCTCATCACGACCGTGCATTGGGTTCGCGCCTGGTGCGAATGGTGCACCTGCACGACGACCGTCTGGCGTGTTACCCGTCTTCTTACCGTACACTACGTTAGAAGTGATGGTCAGGATAGACTGAGTTGGAACCGCGTTGCGGTAGGTTTTCAGCTTACGAATCTTGTTCATAAACTTCTCAACCATTTCACATGCGATGTCATCTACACGGTTGTCGTTGTTACCGAATTTAGGGTAGTCGCCTTCGATTTCGAAATCGATCGCGATGCCGTCTTCGTCACGAACTGGTTTAACTTTCGCATACTTGATTGCAGACAGTGAGTCAGCTGCAACAGACAGACCTGCGATACCACACGCCATAGTACGGTATACGTCACGGTCCATCAGGGCCATCAGAGACGCTTCGTAGCTGTACTTGTCGTGAGAGTAGTGAATTGCGTTCAGCGCAGTCACGTACTGAGTTGCCAGCCAATCCATGAAGTTGTCCAGACCAGTCCAAACTTTATCGAAGTCCAGGTACTCGTCCATCATTGGCTCTTGCTTAGGACCAACTTGCAGTTTCAGTTTCTCGTCCACACCGCCGTTGATTACGTACAGCAGAGTTTTCGCCAGGTTTGCACGTGCGCCGAAGAACTGCATGTGCTTACCAATAACCTGTGGAGATACACAACAAGCGATCGCGTAGTCATCGTTGTCGAAGTCTGGACGCATCAGGTCATCGTTTTCGTACTGGATAGAAGAAGTATCGATAGATACTTTCGCACAGTAACGCTTGAAGCCGTCAGGCAGTTGCTCAGACCACAGAACAGTGATGTTTGGCTCTGGGCTTGGACCCATAGTGTACAGCGTGTTCAGGAAGCGGAAGTTAGTACGGGTAACCAGAGTACGACCGTCACAACCCATACCACCCATTGATTCTGTTGCCCAGATTGGGTCACCAGAGAACAGCTCATCGTACTCAGGAGTACGCAGGAAGCGAACCATACGCAGCTTCATTACGAAGTGGTCGATGATTTCCTGAGCTTCAACTTCAGTGATCTTGCCAGCAGCGATATCACGCTCGATGTACACGTCAAGGAACGTAGAAGTACGACCCAGTGACATTGCAGCACCGTTTTGAGACTTAACAGCAGCCAGGTAGCCGAAGTACAGCCACTGAACAGCTTCTTGAGCAGTTGTCGCAGGACCAGAGATGTCGAAGCCGTATTTCGCAGCCATTTCTTTCATCTGGTTCAGAGCGCGGTATTGCTCTTGGATTTCTTCGCGAAGCTGCATAGTCATTTGCAGATCGTCGCCAGCTTCCAGTTTCGCTTGCAGCGAGTGGAATTGCTTCGCTTTGTCTTTCAGCAGGAAGTCTACACCGTACAGTGCTACGCGGCGGTAGTCACCGATGATACGACCACGGCCGTATGCGTCAGGCAGACCAGTCAGAACACCAGACTTACGGCAGTTCAGGATATCTGGGGTGTAGATATCGAATACGCCTTGGTTGTGAGTCTTGCGGTACTCTGAGTAAATTTTAGAAACCATTGGGTCCAGCTCACGGCCGTAAGCTTTACAAGAACCCTCGATCATGCGCACGCCGCCGTTTGGCATGATAGCGCGCTTCAGTGGTGCTTCAGTTTGCAGACCAACGATCTTTTCTAGATCTTTGGTGATGTAGCCTGCGTCGTGAGCAGTAATGGTAGAGATAACAGAAGTATCGAAGTCTACAGGAGCGTGAGTTGAGTTCTCCAGCTTGATGCCTTCCATAACTTTTTCCCAAAGCGTGTTAGTAGCTTCAGTACCTTCAGTTACCAGGAATGACTCATCGCCCTCGTAAGGGGTGTAGTTCTTCTGAATGAAGTCACGAACGTCAACTTCTTTCTGCCATTCGCCTTCAGCGAACCCTTCCCATGCTTTAGCAAATTGCTCAGACATGATGTACCTACCTTTTTAGTAGAAGAAAACAAGTACTTAGCAGCTTTAAACCACTCCACTGTTGAGCACAGCGGACAGTACGCGAATTAAAAAACGGTAAAAGCAAAAACGCTAATTCGAAAACGTGCTTGATTTTACGCTCTCTTACCCAGTTTTGGATAGCAATTTGGGCAGCTATTTTTAGCTGCCCAAACGGATTTTACAGTAGAGCTGGAATGCCGTACTGATCTTCGAACATACCTACTGCCAGCATAGCGACCAGACAGATCACCAGTACACCAACAGGGATGACGATTTTATCTACAAAAGACAGACGCTCTGCGCGCTCTTTGTCGCCGATAAGACCGTTGTTGTCCAGAAGCATAGTTAGTGCCCAAGCCAGTACAGGGTTAACTACCGCAGCACCGAAGATACAGATACCTGCAGCTTGTGAAGACTTAGAGTCTTTAACCATTTGCATACCTGCTTCAAGCAGAGGCAGTGATACACCTACCAGCAGAGCAACGCGCATTACTGGTGGCCATACTGCTACGTCCATAGGGAAACCTAGGATAGCGATGATCATCACCAACAAACCAAGCAGGATAGAACCGGCTGGGATTGGACGCTTCGCAATTGCCGCAGGGATCATGTATGTACCCCAAGACGATGTGATGTTACCACCACCAACCGCAGTACCTACCATTTGGCGGATAGAACACATGGTCATGGTGTCATCAACATCCATCAGAACGCGTTCAGTTTTCTTCGGGTAGTTCAGCTCTTGGAAAATACGGTGACCCAGGAAATCTGGTGACCACATTGCAACTGCCAGAATTGCAAATGGCAGAGAGGCAATGAAGTGCTCGAAGTTTGGCATGCCAAGCATCCAACCTTCAGAGGTTGAGCCCCACCAGTAAACAGGGTTCAGGTTAGGTAGACCTGTCTCTGTTACAAACTGGATGTCAAAACCTGTACCCAGTGCCAGTGCGATAACCAGACCAGTGAAGGCACAAACTGGAATCGCCAACCAACGCTTGTTGTATTTTGCTAGAAGTGCGTAAAGCGCAATCGTCACGGCAAGAACAATCAGGCCAACGTAGCCCATGCTACCAGCTTCAACCGTTGGAGATTGAATGCCTACAGCCCATTCTTGGATAGACGTGATTTGGCTTACGGTACCGGTCAAGCCCAAGAAGATAAGCAAGCCACCGGCTGTACCTTCCGAGGTGAGGTTAACCAGCTTGGAACCGCCTTTGAGGAAGCTCAATGCCAGACCAAACACACCAATCAAAATTGCTAGAGCAAGAGGGTGAGCACCAGCCAGTGCAATGGTACCGATCAACGGAATCATTGGACCGTGGTTACCCGCTAGGTTTGCACGAGGGTTAATAAAGCCTGATGCAAGAACACAGAACAGAAACGCTGGAATAAGCATTTCTACACGAGCAACTTCGATAGCGAATTGTTTACCCAGTTCGATGTGATCCCATGCAGCTGTCAAGCCTTCGGCCCAAGACATCATTACCGCAGAGTACATCGCGATGATACCAATGGTACCCGCAAGCGCAGGAACAAGGTCTTCAAGCTCGAAACGGAAGTCACGGCCAGGAAGGTTCAGCTTGTAGCGGCGTGGGTTCATGATTTGCAGTTCGTGGTCCAGATAGTCTGAACGCGTTGCGAACTCTGATGCAGGGCGGTGCTTAGCTTGGTATTCGCTTTGCGCCGGGTTGCCAGTTTGCTCGGTTGGAGCTTGGATTGACATAAAGTCCTCTTCGTACAAAAGCAATCAAATTGATTGTCCTCTCGCTCTTGTTAGAATTTTGCTTGGCAATCGTTGTTGCCAAAAGTGTGTTTGCGAGAGGCTAAAATTCGTTACAGGAATACTAACAAAGCCACTTTTTGCAAACTTGATTTAGATCATTTTCGTGAAAATAAATTACAGCTTGATAGGTTTGAAAATAACGAAATGTGACTTAGTAGATGCTTTATTCCACACATTTAGGGCAGTAACGAATTTTTCTGTAATTAAATTACAAGTTGAGACGTTAAGGATGTGCTACAGGAGGGTGATAAACCGGCGATTATACTGTGAAATTGAGTATGATATGAGATTGTAAAGAAAAGACTGCGTTACTGGTCACAGAGTCATAACCAGCAACGCAGAGGATGTGTTGCTATCTAACGAAATACAAAGGCTTAGTTAGCGGCCTTCGCTTTCGCCGCTTGCAGCTTGTGGTAAGAGCCAAGCAGCTTCGTGTGGGCACCGAATGCGGTCAGATCGCCTTCTGGCGCGTCCAAACCGTAGAAACGAATGTCACCTGAAATTGAGTTCCAAACCGCCTCAGTGATGGCATCACCGTAGTTAAAGCCGAACGCTCGACGATACTCAGCAGGGTCACGATTTTCATCTTGTGCCAGCTCTAAGCTCGCGATCAGACAGCGCATGAAGTTCAAGCGGTCTTTGCTGTAAATGGTCGCGTTGTACTCTAAGCTCCATGCGGCGAATTCTTGTGCAGATTCCAAATCGCCCATGGCCAGCGCCAACAAACACTTGAGCTCGCCAATGGTCAGTGATTTCCACGCACTGCCTGCATCCGGTGCAACGCCCATCAGCTCACAAACCATGTAGCTGTCGTCGAAGTCAGACATTTCAAGCACATCAAACAGAGACTCGATTTCTTCGTCGGCATAATCGGTTGCCAGCAGCATGCCCATCGCATCGCGCAGATCGGTACCGCGGTTGTTGTTACAAAGCTGCACTTCTTCTGGTGGGTAGATTTCAGACCAACCTGGAACGATGATACGGCAGCAGTTTACGCCCAAGTGGTCGTAATCTGCGATGTAAGCATCGGCGTCTTCCGCGTGCAGTTTGCCAAGTAGCCATTCCACTTCTTCTTCAGACGTACCGTCGAAGTTCCACTCAGTGAACGCGTAGTCTGGGGTGTCTTTAAACATGTCCCAAGATACGGTGCCTGAAGAGTCGATGAAGTGCGTTTCTAGGTTATGGTGGTCAGCCACGTCTTCATCATGGAAGGACGGTGCCTCAAACACATCCAAGTCTTTCAGGCTACGGCCTTGAAGTAGTTCAGTCACGGTGCGCTCAAGTGCCACTTGGAAGCGTGGGTGTGCGCCCCAAGAGGTGAAGCATGTGCCGTTGTTCGGGTTGAACAGCGTGACACACACCACTGGGTATTGGCCGCCCATAGACGCATCGTAAACCACGATTGGGAAACCTTCTTCTACCAGCGCGTCGATAGATGCTTTGATGCTTGGGTAGCGAGCAATCACTTCATCAGGGATCTCTGGCATGCTGATGCGTTCAGCGATGATGCGGTTTTTAATCGCACGCTCAAACACTTCAGACAGACCTTGGCTGCGCGCTTCTGTTTTGGTGTTACCCGCAGACATGCCGTTAGACACGTACAGGTTGCCGATGATGTTCATCGGGACATACACGGTTTGTTGGTCTTTTTGACGAGCAAACGGCAGGGCACAGATACCACGCTCTTCATTGCCTGATTGCAGGTCAATCAGATCGCTGGCGTTCAGCATCTCTTCTGGATCGTAAAACGCGCGCATGGCGTCATCCAGCAGAGCGTCTGGCAAGGTGTCGTCATCGGTCAGTGGGAACCACTTCTCGTTCGGGTAATGAACGAACTCAGACTCACCGATTTCCTGACCCAAATAGAAGTCAGCATAGAAATAGTTACAAGACAGACGTTCAAAGTATTCGCCCAGTGCAGAGGCTAGTGCCGCTTTTTTGCTTGCGCCTTTACCATTGGTGAAGTTCATCGGTGCATCGACATCGCGAATGTGCACAGACCATACGTTCGGTACAGGGTTCAGCCAAGAAACGGGCTCAACGTTGAAACCAGCGGCCTTCAACTTAGCTTCAAATGCGTTGATGGATTCTTCTAACGCGGCGTCTTTACCGGGGATATAGGTTTTCATGGGATTCTCTGTCTCTTTTGAAGGCGCGAAGTATATACCAACATAGGGCGAACGAAAGGTTTGATATGTTGCGTGCATGCAAAAAATAGACGATTTTCAAGGCTAAGGTTGTGCAATCTGCGTTATAGTCGAGATATCAATTCGTTATTGGCTCAAGGACATGAACGCATTCGGCATCGCCATCATTGTTATGGGAGTAAGTTTTTCAGTGCAGGCGAGCGATCCTGACTTTGCTCGTCACCTAAATCGCATTGAACAACTCCTGTCTGATGATGAACTGACCGAAGCGGCGTCAATCGCCAAGGCACTGGTTGCGGATAACGATGAACAGGCCGCATTGCATCAGCGTTTGCTGGGCTACATCTATCTTAGCGAAGGCAACTATGACCGCGCCTATCTCGCTTACACCAATGCGCTGAATTACAAAAAGCTGCCTGAGAGCCTCCGACAAGACACCTTGGGGGCATTGGTCTCTCTGTCGATGAAGCGCGGCAAACCCGAAGTGGCGATTCAATACAGCCGCATGTATCTCAACGAATTTCCTCCTTATCAGCCGGTGCAACAACTCTACGCACGCGCGCTGTTTTCCTCGAAAAGCTATGCTGGCGCGCTTGAGCAGGCTAACGCCGTGATCGCGGGTTACTCAGACATTCCTGAGTTCATTTGGCAGATCAAAGCCATCAGTGAAGAACAGCTGGGTTTGAATCGCGCATTGATCAACACCACACGTGTATTGCAGCAGCGTTATGGCGATGATGCCCGCTGGCAGAGAAAAGAAGCCAGCGCACTGGCGCGAATCGGCAGTTACCGAAAAGCACTGGCGATCATGGAATCGCTGGTGGCGTCAGACGCTCAGCTGCAAGAGAGTGATTACTTGGATGCCGCGCAATATGCCGCTTACATCCGTGACCCGGATGCTGCGGTGGTGTGGTTGGAAAAGGGAATAAAGGCTGAGACGGTAGCCCCTAGCCGTTGGTCAGTACCAAAATGCTGGAATACAAAATGCAGGCTGCACGTTGGTCAGATGCATGGGTCATTGCAGCAAAGCTCAACGAGCAACCCGAAATATCGCTGCTTAAAGCACAATGCAAGATTGCATCTCATCTACAAAAGTGGGATGCCGCCGTTGTGCTTTCTCAACAGGCCATTGATATGGGCGGTGAAAACGACCCATTTTTATGGGAAATCCTCGGCTATGCAGCCATGAAAACCCACCAACTCGATCTGTCGCGCTCTGCGTATACCACGCTGAAGCAACTTGACCCCAACAGCGAAGCTGACTTGTGGCTAAAAACGCTCGACCTGATTAAAACGCATTAAATTTCCGACTTAACTGGTCGCGAAAAATGATGGGGTCGACAGGTGTTAGCTCAAGCAACTGAATCAATCTAGCGCGCTCGGTATACCAAATTGGCGGTACATTGGGCTTGCCGTTTTTCTTCATCCGCCATCCTGCAAAACGTGACGTCGTAAACTCAACGGTGTTGAGCTTGTAGTAAAGCGGCACGGTAACTTGCTGATCAGCGATGATCAAATGCAGTTTGTTGATGATCTTGATTTGTTCCTTCTTGTCCGTGGTCAGCAAGAAGGCGTCGAGCAATTGGTTAACTTCTTCGTCGTGGTATTTATGCTGAGCAAATCGCGGTGACGTCTCCGTTTGGTACTTACTGTTGAATGTGGAGTCCAGATATAAATGCGGCGTGATACCCGAGAAGTAGTTGGTGATAGCGATGTCGTAGTTGCCGTTTGTGATGCGATCGATATAGACGGGGAAAGGCAGCGGAATTGCGCGCACATCCAGCCCAATATTTCTCAGCATTTCACTGGTGATGTTGGATGCAGACGTAAAGTCACTCCAACCCACCGGCGCGATAATGGAAAGGTGGAAAGGTTCGCCAGAAGGAAGGTCTCTAAATCCATCGCCATTTTTATCTTTCACTCCCGCTTCATCTAACAAGCGCATGGCCGCTTCAGGGTGATAGCGAATGTAGTAAAGGTGCTGCTCTGCAGAGGCATCAGAGATCCAGTTATCGAATTTGGCTTCTAACCCGCTGGCAAAGGAGGCTTTTTGGCCTTGACCGAACAATGCCACATCAATCAGCAGATCACGCTCCAACCCCATGGAAACTGCTCGGCGAAAACGCACATCCTTGATGACGTTACGAACCTCTTCATTCGGGTGGGCAAAGTTCAGCATCAAACTCACCACGGTAGAAGGCTGGTGGAAGTAGTGATAGTTAGGCGAGTAGGACGCGTAGTTTCGGTCGATGTCAGGGATAAAAGCACTGGCCCAGTCAAACTCTCCACTGCTCAGACGCGAGATCAGTTCGTCGTTGGTTCTGACCATTGGGTAGCGAATGCAATCGACTTCCAATTCGTTGATTTGCCAATACAAGGCATTGCGGCATTGAACAATGTTGTTGCTGCTAAAGGCTTTGATGTTGGTGAAAGGGCCTGTGCCGATGGGATTGGGATTGGTGTAATCCAACTTATTGTTAATTGTCTTCCAGTGATGCTTTGGTACAACGACCAGAGAGGCAAATTTCTGGGCAATCTGTGCATTTGGGCGCGTTAACGAGACGTAGACCTCATTTTGGCCACGTTTCTCTATCGTACTGATCCAGTCCCCAAGTGAATCATAATCCAGTTTTGGTTCATCTTTGAGCAACTGAAGGGAGTACATCACATCATCGGCAGTGAACGGCGAGCCATCTGACCATTTTATACCGTCTCTTAACGTGAGAGTGACGCCTTTTAAGTCACTGTCTAATTTGCATTTTTTGGCGAGGCGATAGTGGATGTCTTCATCTTCTAAAATATAGAGGTATTCATAAATGAAGTCTTTCGTGGTGGCAATCGAATCCGTACGGAAGGGATTGTAGTTACGCACGAAACCATTCGATAACTCGGGCATTATCGTCAACATGTTAGGCGTCGCGCTGGCACTGAAAGCGAGTGCGCAGAGGCACGTTGTTAGCAAGCGAAGCAACATAGCTCTATCTTCTCTGAATCTAGGCAGTATTTTTTTCTTAACACCCTACACCAAGCAAAAATTCGCATCAATGAGAACAGTCCCGCCTACTCACTACCGATTTGCGTAATTATGCGAAAATTTCGACTTGTTTATTACTTTTGAGTAGGTTAACAATTTGTTGCCACGTGAGGTTTTGGATGTTATTTTCACATAATTGGGCTTAATTAGTGAATTGTATTGCTGCTGAGTCGAAAGATAATAAAAAGGTCAATAATAACATCTCGTAGAGGTGGCTAGGTCTCTATAAATGCATGAGGAATCGCTTTTGCGGCTACCCAGCGAGACAAATAAAATGAGACAGGAGTCAAGCGCATGAAGGACGCAGTGGCGCTTCAGATTAAAGATCTTCACAAGACTTTTGGGCAACATGAAGTGCTCAAAGGCATTTCGCTCGATGCACATCGTGGTGATGTGATATCCATCATAGGCTCTTCCGGTTCCGGTAAGAGTACCTTTCTTCGTTGTATCAACCTGCTAGAAACGCCAACCAGCGGTGAAATCTGGGTAAATGGCGAGCTTATCGAAATGAAAAACGGTCGCGGTGGACAAGCGGTGCCCGTTGATGAAAAGCAGGTTCAACGCATCCGTTCACGTCTGGCAATGGTTTTTCAAGGCTTCAACCTCTGGTCACACATGACTGTGATGGAAAATGTCATTGAAGCACCTATTCATGTTCTCGGGGTTCCAAAAAAAGAAGCCATGGAGCGAGCAGAAGCCTATCTGCAGCGCGTGGGGCTTTGGGAACGTCGTGACTACTATCCAGGGCACCTTTCCGGTGGTCAGCAACAGCGTGCCGCCATTGCGCGAGCACTGGCTGTCGAGCCAGAAGTGCTGCTGTTTGATGAGCCAACGTCAGCACTCGACCCTGAATTGGTCGGTGAAGTACTCAACGTCATGAAAAGTTTGGCGGAAGAGGGGCGCACCATGCTGGTAGTGACACATGAAATGGCCTTTGCCAGAGACGTATCCAGCCACGTAATGTTCTTACACCAAGGTCTGGTGGAAGAGCAGGGCGACCCAGCTAAGCTATTTACTAATCCTGAGTCAGAACGTTTGCAACAGTTCATCTCATCGATTTACTAAGTTTTGTTAGCTCTTTAATAGTGCGTTTTACGCAATATCACGGGTGGAGAAGGAGTTGTACCACTCGAATAAAAAATCCATAAGGAGACAGAAAGATGAAAAAATGGTTAGTTGCTGCTGCAGTAACTGCTGCGCTTGGCGCGACTGCGGTTCAAGCGAAAGATTGGAAAGATGTACGCATCGCTGTGGATGTACCTTATGAACCTTTCGAATATAAAGCACCAGATGGCACCCTGACCGGTTTTGAAGTCGATCTGGGCAACGCTGTGTGTGAAAACGCCAAGCTGAACTGTAGCTGGGTTGTTCAGGCATGGGACGGCATTATCCCAGGCTTACAAGCGCGTAAATACGACGTTATCTTCTCTTCAATGTCTATCACGCCTGAGCGCGCCAAGCAGGTTCTTTTCTCCGAACCGTACTACAACACGCCAAGTGGCTACTTCGCACCTAAAGGCACCAGCATCAATCCAGCCGACGTTTCTTCAATGGAAGGCAAGCGCATCGGTGTTCAACGCGGCACCATCCAAGACACGCACGCAACAGATACCTTCGGTAAGATTGCGGACGTAAAGCGCTACACCACGGGTGATGATCTGGTACTGGATTTACAAGGCGGTCGTCTGGATATCGTGCTGATCGACTTCCCAGTGGGTGAGTCAGCATCCTGGGTGGTAAAGACGGCGATACCTTTGAAGCAGTGGGTGACACCATTCAACTAGGTAACGGCGTAGCAGCAGCATTCCGTAAGCGTGATAAAGACCTAGCAGGTATCTTTAACGAGTCGCTGGCGGAAGTGAAAGAGAACGGTACGTACGACGAGATTCGTAAGAAGTATTTCGCCTACGACATCAAAATGTAAATCTGCTTCGTTGTTGGAGCGATAGCGGCGTTGCTTGCGCGCGTTCACCCCAATCACATAGGAAATCTATGCTCATGGGGATCCACGTGCTCGGCGCCTTGCTCTAGCTCCAACATCTTTGCAGATTACATTGCTGGTTATAGATGGCACTGTATCGGCTTTAACTGCGCAAACTCGCTTGGTCACTTAGTGAACTAAGCTCCCGGCGACTCGTTTGCTTGTTGCTTGATACAGCACCATCTATTTACAGCAATCTCTATAGGCGGGGTTATAGCTTGAGTTCTTTGTTTAGTGCCTAGCTTTAGCTCCACCTGTTTTGCAGGATAATTGTCAGTTATAGACAGCAATTCCTTCTGATCTATGGATGACAAATGCTCTAAGGGGAGCGGATTCGCTCTCTTTGACTGATAAGCGAAAACGGAAAACGAGATCTATAAAGCGGTAGTTTCGCTATCGGTTTATTCGTGCAGGAGGAAAGGATGTTAGATCTGCATGGTTACGGCCCATCCATCTTTATGGGGGCGATTTTAACCGTCGAATTGGCGGTGCTGTCGGCGATAATTGCGGTGCTGTTAGGATTGGTCACAGCATTGGCGAGACTGTCTCACAACCCTTTTGCCCGTGGCGTGGCGACGGTGTATTCCACCGTGGTGCGCGGCGTGCTGATCTGGTTTTGATGCTGCTGATCTTCTTCGGTGCTCAAATCATGATGAATAACTTCTCCGACTGGCTTTACGAAAAGTACGACGTCGACATCTTCATCAACATCAATGAGTTCACAGCGGGTGTGTCCACCATTGGTTTTATTTTCGGTGCCTATATGGCAGAGACCTTCCGCGGCGCGTTTCTGGCAGTCGACAGGGGCCAATTGGAAGCAGGTACGGCCTATGGCATGAGCCGTTGGATGGTGTTCCGTCGCATCATGTTCCCTCAAATGATGCGCCATGCGTTGCCAGGTATCGGTAACAATTGGTTGGTACTAGTGAAAACAACGGCATTGGTGTCGGTGATCGGTTTGGCCGATATGACACGCTTAGCCAAAGAGGCGGCAGGTGCGGTCAATGAACCGTTCAAGTTCTTCATTCCTGTTGCCATTGTTTATCTGCTGATCACCTCTGTGTCTGAATTAGGCCTCAAGCGTTTAGAGCGTAAATTCAGTGCCGGTGTAGTAAGAGGGTAAGGAGATAACGCATGTTAGAGTCAATTTACGCCTTTCTCGACCAGAACGAGATATTCACGTCAACAACCATACTGCATTACTGGGATGGCTTGACGGTGACCGTGCAGCTTGTGTTCTTGTCCTTGGTGCTGGGTCTCATACTGTCCGTGCCTTTAGCGGTTGCAAGAACCTCAAAGAATCCTTGGATTAACCGCCCTGTATGGTTCTATGTTTACGTCTTTCGTGGCACGCCATTGCTGATTCAGCTCTACCTTATCTACTATGGTGTGGCAACAATCGAAGGCATTCAGCAATCCATGTTTTGGGCGGTTGTGGAAGATGCGTTCTACCCCTGTTTGATGGCCTTTGTCCTCAACACGGCGGCTTATACTACCGAGATTTTGCGTGGTGCGATGGAAGCAACGTCGCGCGGTGAAATTGAAGCGGGTAAAGCCTATGGCATGTCGCGATTTACCATTTTGCGCCGTATCATTCTGCCTTCGGCGTTTCGTCGCGCGTTGCCAGCTTACAGCAATGAAGTCATTTTCATGCTGCACGCCAGTTCGATTGCGTCGGTGGTTACCATCATTGACCTGACGGGAGCGGCACGTGACATCTATGCGCGTTTCTATGCGCCGTTTGATGCCTTCTTGTTTGTGGCTGCAATCTACCTGTGTCTGACCTTTACCATTGTGTATGGTTTTAAACGACTTGAGCATCATTGGCATCGACACCTGAGACCGCTCGAAACCAAATAGGTCTGACGTCGAGAATTAGAGAACAAAAAAGCCAGCTTCGATTGCTGGCTTTTTGTTTGTCTGGCGTCAGTGAGGCTTACTTGAATGTCGCCCAAATCGGTGCGTGATCAGACGGTTTTTCTATGCCACGCAACTCGTAGTCAATGCCGGTATCTACACATTCCGCTGCCAGTGAAGGCGTTGCCAGAATCACGTCGATGCGCAGGCCGCGGTTATCATCAAAGCCGCGAGAGCGGTAATCAAACCACGAGAATTTGTCGTCTGCGTCTGGGAACTGTTGGCGGAAGGTATCGACGAAACCCCAGTTCATGAGAGTAGCCAGCATTTCACGCTCTTCTGGCTGGAATGAGCACTTGCCCGTTTTAAGCCAACGCTTACGGTTTACTTCGCCGATACCGATATCCAAGTCGATAGGACTGATGTTGATGTCACCCATGACGATGATGTTCTCGTCGTTGCTGTGTGCATCAGTTAGGTAGGTCATCAGATCTTTGTAGAACTTGCGTTTAGCTGGGTACTTGGTTTCGTGCGCAATGTTTTCACCCTGCGGGAAGTAGCCATTCAGCACGGTCACTTTGCTGCCGTCTTCTTTTTCAAACGTCGCCATGATCATGCGACGTTGCGCGTCTTCGTCGTCCGTTGGAAACCCTTTTTGAACGCTCAACGGCTCTTGTTTGCAAAGCATGGCCACGCCGTAGTGTGCCTTTTGGCCGTGGAAGAAGACTTTGTAGCCCATTGCTTCAACATCTTCGATTGGAAACGCTTCGTCGTGCACTTTGATTTCTTGCAAGCCAATCACATCAGGTTGGTGTTTTTCGATAAGTGCCTGAAGTTGGTGAAGGCGAGCGCGCAATCCGTTGATATTAAATGAAATGACTTTCATGCTGACTAACTTCTCTTTGTGTTGACGTGCATTTGATGCAGATAGTGTATCTAAATTCGAGGCGTTTAGCTGAACAAATACAAGACCTTGCTGAAACAAGAATGCGGCGAAGTCTCATCTTTGCAACTATGCTTTTGAGTAAAGAAAGTATTACCACTCAAAGTCTTACTCAAATTGTGTGAATAGGCGGAGGCGTTTTAATGAAAATACGTGCGCTAATAAAGACCTTAACCGTAACACTATCTGCTCTGATTGTATCTGGCTGTAGCGAATACGGAGACTTCACACAAGAACAGATTTGTCGGGCCAGTGTGGCGGCAATCAAAGGAAAAAGCCCTTCCATCATGATCGTCGACAAACGTGTCGTAGAAGCAGAAACGGAACTCGATATTTTCCACATCTCTTACAAACGCCCAGACGATGGCAAGAAATGGCATTACCGCTGTAAGGTCGATAAAACCCGCGCGGTATGGTCACAAGGCAAAGATGGTCGTTGGCGAGATCAAGCGCAGGATCCAACCGTGCGCTTTGAGATCGAAGGCGATGAAATCAAGATCAATGAGACCTTCCCGGATGGTAGCGCATCGTTTGACGTGACCTACAACATCTACATGTTGGGTGGTAAATCTTAATCCTACTCTCATTGCCCTGATGACTCGGTTGTCAGGGCATCGCTTCACTTATCTTCGAAAATTTCGAACGACATTAACGAATCCCTTCTGCCGACTTCAATGCCGACGAAACATATACTTATCTCGTTGACGAAAAGGAGATGAGATATGGGCAAGTTAGTGGAAGGCGTATGGCATGACGTTTGGTATGACACCAAATCATCTAACGGCAAGTTTGTGCGTGAGGATGCGGGCTTTCGTTCTTGGGTGACCGCCACGGGTGACGCTGGGCCTTCTGGAGAAGCGGGCTTTAGTGCCGAGTCAGGGCGTTATCATCTCTATGTTTCTCTTGCCTGTCCGTGGGCGCACCGTACCTTGATTTTCAGAAAGCTCAAAGGGCTAGAAGCGCATATTGATGTTTCTGTTGTCAGCCCCGATATGCTGGAAAAAGGCTGGCAGTTTGATGAGCCAGAACCGCTTTACGGTTTCAACTACATGCATCAGGTCTACACAAAAGCTAAATCGGATTACACAGGCCGAGTGACGGTGCCGGTTTTGTGGGACAAGAAGACAGAGACGATTGTCAGCAATGAATCGTCGGAAATCATTCGTATGTTTAACTCTGCCTTCAATGATCTGACGGGTAACACTGACGATTACTACCCAGAGGCGTTGCAAAGCGTGATTGATGAGTGGAACGATTATGTGTATCCAAACATCAACAATGGGGTGTATCGCAGCGGATTTGCAACTACGCAAGAAGCCTATGAAGAGGCATACGACAACTTGTTTGCCGCCCTCGACAAAGTAGATGCTCATCTTGCAACCAGTCGCTACTTAGCGGGAGACAAAATCACGGAAGCAGACTGGCGATTGTTCACCACACTTGTGCGCTTTGACCCTGTGTACGTAGGGCATTTTAAATGTAACCGTCAGCAGATTGCGCAATACGACAACCTTTTTGGTTACTTGAAGGAGTTGTATCAAGTGGCAGGCGTGGCAGACACCGTCGACATGTACCACATCAAGCGTCATTACTATTACAGCCACGCAACGATTAACCCGACACGTGTTGTACCGAAAGGACCTGAGCAAGATTTGTGGGCACCTCACGGGCGTGAGCGCATCGGCAGCTAGTCTGAATGACAGAAAGCAGAAAAGAAAAAAGCCAGCTCAATGAGCTGGCTTTCTAATGATGGTGGTGGGAGAAGGATTCGAACCTTCGAAGGCGGAGCCGTCAGATTTACAGTCTGATCCCTTTGGCCACTCGGGAATCCCACCACGAGTTATTCTAGTTGTATGCTTCATCGCGGAAATCGTCGAACATCGCTATGAACGCTGAAAGTGGTGGTGGGAGAAGGATTCGAACCTTCGAAGGCGGAGCCGTCAGATTTACAGTCTGATCCCTTTGGCCACTCGGGAATCCCACCACGCTGTGCGGGGCGCATATTATCAAACGAAGACAAGCTGTAAAGCACTTTTCTTGAAAATGCTGTGCGTTTGCTGTTTTTTTCGGCGTTAGTGTGTTTTACGCACACCTAAAGTGGAATTTTGTTGATAAAAGGCAATCTAATCGCGCGAAAATTAGGTAATTCTCTGCAGTTCATGGGTTTTTCTTTGGCGGTAATTTCTTTTTGTAGATTTACATTTCTTTACCGCACGGAAGATAGGCATGAAGTAGACTATCGCGAGTTGTCATTTACGGTTATCACAATGAAGAATAAAGTCCTTTTCACAGCAGTCATTGCGCTCGGTGCTGCCGGCTATTTTGTTTGGCAGGGAGAATCCGAAGCGGCGGATAAACCTGCTCCTAATCGTGCGCGTCCAGCCGTTGCTGTTGCGACCGCACAAGTCCAAGAGCACCCTGTTGCTCGAAGCCTTTCTCTGATTGGTAATCTCAAGTCAGAAAACTCAGTGGTTATTGCGCCTGAGTTGGGCGGCAAGATTGAATCTGTGCTGGTGAAAGCAGGACAGCGCGTTGAAGAAGGCACAACACTCTTTACGTTAGATTCGGCAAAATCTCAGGCTTCATTTTCTGAAGCACAAGCATTCTATAAAGATGAACAACGTAAACTGAACGAATTCTCAAAGCTGCACAAACGTGGCGCGCTGACCAAAACTGAGCTTGATGCACAGCAAGCCAGTGTGGACATCGCTAAAGCACGTTTAGACGCGGCAACGGCCGATCTGGACGATCACAAGATCAAAGCACCGTTCTCAGGCACTTTGGGTCTGGTTGATATCACCCGTGGCCAGTTGGTGACGGCGGGTGAAGCTCTGATAAACCTGGATGACTTGTCTTTAATGCAACTGGACGTGAATGTACCAGAGCAATACCTGAGCGAGCTAAACAAAGACATCGATGTGTCTGCGAAATCAAAAGCATGGCAAGGCAAGACGTTTGACGGTGAACTGTCAGCAGTAGACTCGCGTGTAAACAACGACTCACTGAATCTGCGTGCGCGTATCGACATCGACAATGAAGAGCGTCTGCTACGTCCGGGCATGATGATGGAAGCAACACTGGCGTTTGAGCCGCAGGTGAATGCGATTATTCCGGTTCAGGCGATTGAATACTCAGGTACCAAGCGTTTCGTTTACCGCGTGGATGAAGCAGGTATCGCACACCGCACCGAAGTGAAATTGGGCGCGCGTGTTGAAAACTTCGTGACCGTTGAGAGCGGATTGGATCTGGGCGACCGCATTGTTGTTCAAGGTCTGGTAAGTATGCGTGACGGCACAAAAGTGAATGATCTGACTGCGGCGGCGAAGGGCGAGGGCAAATAAATGTGGCTCTCGGACGTCTCCGTTAAGCGACCGGTCGTCGCTATCGTTCTGAGCTTGCTGCTGATGGTATTCGGTATCGTTTCCTTCAGTAAGCTTGCCGTACGTGAATACCCTGATATCGACAGCCCTGTCGTGTCTGTTATGACCATCTATTCTGGCGCGTCAGCCAGTATTATGGAAAGTCAGATCACACAGGTACTGGAAGATGAGCTGTCAGGCATCAGCGGTATTGAAGAAATTACCTCTGTTAGCCGTAATGGTGTGTCGCGCATTACCGTTGAATTCAATATTGATTGGGATTTAACGGAAGGTGTGAGTGACGTACGTGACGCCGTTGCGCGTGCACAGCGTCGTCTGCCTGACGAAGCCAACGAACCAATTGTGTCGAAATCGAACGGTTCGGGTGAAGCCTCTATTTATATAAACCTTGCTTCATCAGAAATGGACCGCACCCAGATGACCGAATACGCGCAGCGCGTATTGGAAGACAAGTTCGGTTTGTTGAATGGCGTGAGCTCGGTGGAGCTTTACGGTGCACTGTATAAAGTCATGTATGTGCGTCTTGACCCTGTTCTGATGGCAGGTCGCGGCGTTACAACGCAAGACATTACTGCGGCATTGCGTAGTGAAAACTTAGAAAGCCCAGGCGGTGAAATCCGTAACGACATCACCAAGATGACGGTGCGTACTGAACGTCTTTACCAAACGCCAGAAGACTTTGATTATCTGGTGGTTCGCACGGCAAGTGATGGCAGCCCAATCTACCTGAAAGACGTTGCTGACGTTTACATTGGCTCGCAGAACGAAAACGCGACCTACAAGAACAACGGCATCAACAACCTGAGCTTAGGTATTGTGCCTCAGTCAGATGCAAACCCACTGGATGTGGCCGTTGGTGTTCGTAAGTTGGTTGAAGAGATGCAGCCGTTTCTGCCTGTGGGTACCAGCCTTTGGGTTGACTATGACTCGACGGTATTCATCGAGCGCTCGATTGCCGAAGTGTACAGCACCCTGTTTGTGACGGGGGGGCTGGTTATTCTGATCCTGTACATCTTTATCGGTCAGGCGCGAGCAACGCTGATCCCTGCGGTCACCGTGCCTGTTTCACTGATTTCGGCATTTATCGCTGCGTACTTCTTTGGTTTCTCTATCAACTTGCTGACCTTGATGGCCTTGATTCTTGCTATCGGTCTGGTGGTGGATGACGCCATCGTTGTTGTGGAAAACATGTTCCACCACCTTGAGAAAGGTGATACGCCGCTGGTGGCTGCGTTTAACGGCACCCGTGAAGTGGGCTTTGCTGTTGTGGCAACAACTGCGGTACTGGTGATGGTGTTCCTGCCGATCTCCTTTATGGATGGTATGGTCGGCAAGATGTTCACTGAGTTTGCCGTATTGCTGGCAATGGCGGTGATCTTCTCCTCTGTGGTTGCACTGACGCTGACGCCTGTTCTCGGCAGTAAGATCCTGAAAGCGAACGTGAAGCGTGGTGCCTTCAACCGCATGGTTGATAGCTTGTTCGAACACCTTGAGAACGGCTACCGCAAAGTGGTGAGCTTCTCCGTCAAAGCGCGTTTCGCAGCACCATTGGTGATTATCGCGTGTATCGCAGGTAGTTATGGCCTGATGAAAGTGCTGCCAGCAGAGCTGGTGCCACAAGAAGACCGCGGCGTGCTAATGGCGTTTGTAAAAGGCGCAGAAGGCACAGCGTACAATCGTATGGTCGGCAACATGGAAGAAGTCGAGCGTCGTCTTCTGCCACTGGTTGATGAAGGTCTTTTAACCTCTATCAGCTTGCAAGCTCCGGCATTCGGCGGCATGGCGGGTGACCAGACTGGCTTTGTGATCATGCAGCTAGAAGACTGGGACAACCGTGACGTGACGGCAGGTTATGTGCTCGGCCGTGTTCAAACCGCACTGGCTGGCATTCCTGACATCTTCGTTCGCGCCTTTATTCCGGGTTTCCGTGGTGGTTCGAGTGAGCCTGTTCAGTTTGTTCTTGGTGGTCCAGATTACAAAGAGCTAAACAAATGGGCGCAAGTGCTGCTTGATGAAGCCAAAGCGAGCCCAATTCTGCAAGGTGCCGATTTGGACTACGCAGAAACCACGCCTGAATTGGTGGTGAAAATCGACCGCAAGCGCGCAGCCGAGCTAGGCATTAGCGTGGACGAAGTGTCTAACACCATGGAAATCATGCTGGGCGGCACAACGGAAACCACCTTCGTGGACCGTGGTGAAGAGTTTGATGTTTACCTGCGTGGTGATGAAGCGCGTTTCAGCAGCAAAGATGACCTAAGCCAGATTTACATGCGTACTCGCACTGGCGATCTGGTGAGCTTGGATACCTTGGCGGAAGTGGAAGAAGTGGCTTCGGCGCAAATGCTTCGTCACTTTAACAAGCAAAAGGCAATCACGCTGAAAGCGAACTTGGGCGATGGCTACACGCTAGGCGATGCGCTGGCGTTTTTGGATGGCAAAGCGATTGAGCTGCTTCCTTCTGACATCACCATCAGCTACGCGGGTGAATCAGCCGAGTTCAAAGACAACCAAAGCAGCATGCTGGTGGTCTTTGGTCTAGCACTCTTGGTTGCTTACCTTGTGCTTGCCGCGCAGTTTGAAAGCTTCGTCAACCCGTTGGTTGTTATGCTAACCGTACCTATGGGCGTATTTGGCGGCTTGGTCGGTCTGCAATTCGCGGGGCTTGGCCTCAATATATACTCGCAAATCGGCATGATCATGTTGATCGGTATGGTAACCAAAAACGGTATTTTGATCGTTGAGTTTGCCAACCAGTTGCGTGACCGTGGTGTAGCGTTTGAGCAAGCGATCATTGATGCCTCTGTGCGTCGTCTTCGCCCAATCATGATGACAGCATTCACTACCATCATCGGCGCAATTCCTCTGATTGTGTCGACAGGTGCAGGCTTTGAAAGCCGCGTGGCAGTGGGTACCGTTATCTTTGCCGGTATGTCGTTTGCAACGGCGGTAACGCTCATCGTTATCCCTGCAATGTATCGACTGCTGTCTGCGAAGACACAATCACCGGGTTACGTCGAAGCGCAATTGAACGCTGAGCTTGAAGCCATGCAGCCGCATCGCCACAGTCACGGTGATTTCAAAGTGCAATAATTGACAGTGTATTAAACGCTTAAATTGCACTGAAAAATCAATGCCAGTCCCTGAAAAGGGGCTGGCATTTTCTTTATGGATTGCACAAGCACTGGTATGGTTATCGGGTAAACCAAAAAAACACTATAGGAAGAGAGTCATGTCAGAGAAATTGACGCAAGAACAACAAGATCAACTGGATGCAGCGACATTCCGTCGTTTTCTGTCTCACCTAGACAACAACAAAGATGTGCAGAATATCGACCTGATGATCCTTGCTGACTTTTGCCGCAACTGCCTTGGCAAATGGTACAAAGCCGAAGCCGACAAGCTGGGTGTGGATGTGAGCGATGACGAAGCGCGTGAGCGCGTTTACGGCATGCCTTACAGCGAGTGGAAAGCCAACCACCAAACGCCTGCGACTGATGAGCAAATGGCCGCATACAATGCGCGTCAAGAAGCGAAAAAGAACAAGTAAAATGACAGAAAAGCACCGAAAGGTGCTTTTCTTTTAACGGGCAGAAAGCGTTCCTTGGATAAACTCTGAAGCTGTTACTGACAGCAAGTGTGGGTGACTGAGTGCCAAAGCCTGTAGCTTTGGAAAAATGGTTCGCTGACAAAACGGTTTCTCCGGCTGTCGCCAGAAATAATCTTGCTGCGTATTTTTCGTTGGATAGAAAGCGACGAAAGGGCGTATTTCGGTAATAACTGGCTCGTCAAACGCCTTTTCACACTTACGCAAGGCAGCCGTAACGAGAGCTTCATCATTCGGTGAAACCGGATATATGGCACTCGGGTATTTTGCACGGCCGCTGTGGTTTGAGGTACTTGCGTGCGTGGCTAGATGAACACCGACGAAGTCTTTCAGCGAGAGAGATGAGACGTCCACGAAACAAAACACGGCTTCGCAATGCTGGCCACTGCTTGATTTCACAAACCCTTGCTCAACGCGACTCACGCCGTTCAACGAACGAAAGACGGCTTCCATACACCAATAACACGTTCCACTGACCGCGATATACATATCGTCGCCCCTCTTTATCTTGGTTCTGAGTAAACCTGAGTCATGGCCGTTTTCTTTCAAATAACGCGAAATGCTCTGTGCTTCAGTGAAGGATAGAGTGTTTTGAGTGCGAAAAGTTGTGAAGAAAAAGTGACGACATGCATTGATTTCGCTTACTCGCAACGCATTTGGCATCTAACTGTGACACTGATTCACCAAGGTTTTTTCAATCTCTCAACTCTCTCGCAAATCACCCAATTGATGGAAGGTTTCCTTCTGATAGTGTCTGTATTTCAAGACGATTTTTGCTGGGTACTGGTATATTTTGCTGCCTCCAGCATGCACTACCGTTTGTTGGTGGCAAGGTTATTTGAGCAGCTTTCCTTCGCTTCAGCGACACCTCCATTTAAAGTGAATGAAAGCCACTACCACCTTTTTTTAAAATAGGGATAACAGTGAAAGACGTACTATTTTCGTTTAAAGGACGCATCGGTCGTAAACAATTTTGGCTTGGTTCGCTGGTGATGCTTATTCAAAACATCATTCTTTTCATCGCTTTTTCAATGACTTTTGACATGACGACAAACATGCCAACGGTTGCTGGATTTGGCATTCTGGCGGTGACTATGGTGTTGAGCATTTGGGAGGCATTGGCACTGTATGTGAAACGCCTGCATGATCGAAACAAGAGCGGTTGGTGGGTGCTGATTGGTATTATTCCAGTTATTGGTGCGCTATGGCTGTTGATTGATTGTGGTTTCTTGAAAGGCGCAAACGGTGAGAACGTTTTTGGTGCCAACCCAAGATTTGCGTAATTACCTGATTGATGAAATCTTGGTTCGCTCTGAATCAGAGATAAAAAACGGCAAAACAGTGTTTGTTTTGCCGTTTATCAGACGTTTGAAACGATATTATTTACTGTTCAAAGACGCCATCACATTTTCTTTGTCGTTTAGGTAGCTGACCAAACCTTTTTGGCGAAGGTCGCATGCCGGGCAATCACCACAACCACTGCCAATCACACCGTTGTAGCAAGTCAGGGTTTGGTCGCGAACGAAGTCCAACTTGCCGAATTTGTCTGCCAATGCCCATGTTTCTGCTTTGTTCAGCCACATCAGCGGTGTGCGGATATCCAATTGACGATCCATGCCCAGCACCAGAGCGTTATTCATCGCTTGTACAAAATCATTGCGACAATCTGGATAGCCAGAGAAGTCGGTTTCACACACTCCAGTGATCACTGCTTCTGCACCGAGTTGATAGGCGTAGATACCCGCCAGTGTCAGGAACAGGATATTGCGCCCCGGCACAAAAGAGTTAGGCAGGCCATTTTCCTGAAGTTCATGAGAAACAGGAATGTTATCGCGAGTCAGTGAGCTGATCGCAAGCTCATTCAGTAGGCCGACATCCATCACTTTGTGCGAAGTCGCACCCAGTGCGTTTGCAACATCACGCGCCACGTCGATTTCTTGTTTGTGGCGTTGGTTATAGTCGAACGTAATACAGTGTACTTCGTCAAACTCAGACAGAGCTTGAATCAGACATGTTGTTGAGTCTTGGCCACCACTGAAGACGACTACCGCTTTTTTCATGGCTAAATCCTTAACCGGAGAGTTCATTTGCTTGTGGCGAAGTGTAATACTTACGAACAAAAATTTCTCCCGTTTCAGAGGGGAGTAGTCGAGTTAGAATTTAGACCCTATTTAAACCATCATGAGCTTTTTGTCTTCTCGCCCAAGATCGCCCTGCCGTCGGTCGCGAATGTCTTGGTTACGTGCTATGGGCTGAATTGTGGGCAAAAATTCTTGTTTTTTTATGATGTAAGGTTAAACTTTTGGTAACCGTTAGTAAGTGCACACATGTGACTTTATGAGTGCATTTTTTACGAGATGTAGCGGTTCAAAAGGGGGCAGATATGTTTTGGAACAAAAAACCAAAAAATGATTCACTTGAGCAAGTATTGAAAGACAACAAAAACAAGTTCAAGGTTAGTCAAGATGGTTTTATCTCCATCGATCTTTCGTCCAAAGAGGCGATTAAGGCCATTAAAAAACAAGTAGATAAAATTGAGGATATTGCTGTCAAAGCATGAGTGCGGTTTTCATATTATTAGTGCTTGTTTCTGGCTTTGTTTTCACTAGCCTTCATGTCCCAGCGCGGTTTAAGCAAAAGCGAACAACTGGCTGGGATTCTTATTTTTATGTAGTAGCTTGGGGAACTTTTTGGGGTTTTTTTAGTGCTGTTGTGTGCGTGTTAATTGATTACTTCGATTACATTGCGTTAACCCTTGACCTCTTTGATATCAAGCTAAAAGATTTTTCTAAACTGCAGTCCAACCTGATGATGTTAGAGTTATTTCTTGGGCGTTTCTATCGATTTCGCTAGCATCTACTTTTGGCGTTTTATCTCGATTTTATTACACGATATTCTCGGATAGAAAGCTCAAACACATAGCAAAAATTGCCAAAAATGACCATCGAGATGCTTTTATTCTTGAAGCGTCGGCAACGCAACAACCGATTTTGGTTACGATGGGGTCTAGGAAGTGCTATGTCGGTATATGTTTTGGCGAAGCTGGTTTTGATGATGGCGGCTGTGAGCACGTTTCAATTCTGCCTTTACTAAGTGGGTATCGAGACAAAGACAACCTATCTTTGGAAATCAAAACGAACTATCACGTTCATTTTGAAGATCATGATATTTACTCAGGAAAGCACGACAGTTTAACAGTTAATCACTTTCGCGTGATAATCCCTAAATCTGAGATAGAGTCATACTCATTTTTTGATGTCGATACTTTCAAACTCTTCAAGAAAGTGGAGAAAGAGTGTAGTGAACATGGTTCGGACAGTAATATAGGCATCCCAAACTCATCTTATGATGGTGAGTCGGCCGAAGAAAGTTATCGTAGTTTTAGTCAAGAGCCGGCGTAAATAGGTAGCCTTGGAGAAAACATAGAGAGTTGACGACGTTACTAGTTCAACCGCCACTATACTCTAGAGTGCAAATGATAGGAATGAAGCCCAGCGACTACTCGCTGGCTTTGAATTATTAAGCTTTCGGCTTGGCGTAATGGTTTAGCAGAATGTTATCGCTTTCAATGTCCTTGCGGTATTCGGCATACGCTTGGTCATTGAATTCAGCTTCTCTTTGTATTCAGCTTTACCGATCAGGTTGTACACTTCGTACGGATCTTCTTCGATGTTGAACAGGTACTTACCTTTGCCATCACGGTCAACGATCAGTTTGTAATCGTCGATACGCACTGCGTATTCGTTGATTGGATCATCTTGGTATGGCATGTCGATGGTCCAAACCATTGGCTTGGTACGAGCCACCTCTTTACCTTCGAACGCATCAGTGATTGACACACCATCGATCACGCGGTCTGTTGGAAGATCGAAACCGATCATCTTAGACAGCGTCGGTACCACATCCAGCCCGTAAACTGGTTCGTGAGATTGTGATGCCGCATTGATGCCAGGGCCTGCCATGATCATCGGAACGCGGATGCCGCCTTCAAACAGGTTGTCTTTACGGCCACGTAGACCGCCCGTTTCACCTGCCATGTTCAGTTCCCAAGGCTTACGCGCTTCGCGGGTAACAGGGCCATTGTCTGATGAGAACAGGAAGATGGTGTTGTCGTATTCACCCATCTCTTTCAGCTTGGCAACGATACGGCCAACCTGTGCATCCATGTAGGTGATGTTGGCGTAGTATTCGCCTTGACCACGGTATGGCTGTCCTTTCCAATCCCAGTGGTACAGATCTGGGTTTTCTTTGGCAAATTCAGTGATGTGGTCACTGTACATGTCCAAATATTCTTTTGGCGATGCGATTGGGGTGTGAACTTCTGGGAATGGCACGTACAGGAAGAACGGGTCTTCTTTGTTGATGCTGCTCAGCCACTCGATAGATTCATCAGCAACGATTCCACCTGCAAAATCATCGGTCTCACCAACAGGCTTACCGTTACGAATGAAGTTGTCTGGGTAAATCTTGCCATGGCGTAGGCTGCCATCGGCGCGAGGTTTTTCTACTTTTGCGTTTTTCTGCCAGCCAGCATACATCGCGAATGAGTAGTCAAAGCCCAGATCGGCTGCTTGTGGGTGCTCAGTCATGTGCGCGCCACCGTTCAGGTGCACTTTGCCCATCAATGCCGTGTTATAGCCTTCATCTTTCAGCATGTGTGCCAGCGTGCGCTCACCCCAGCCAATGTGTACGTTTTGGCTGTCTGGGATCCAAGAGCGAATACCGGTACGGTATGGCGTACGACCCGTCAACAGACCTGCACGAGAAGGCGAACAAAGTGGAGCAGGTGCATAGTACTGGGTGAACTTGATACCTTCCTGAGCCAGCTTATCAATGTTCGGCGTTTTCACGATTTGGTGGCCGTACGACGCAAGGTCGCCATAGCCCAAATCATCAACGTAGAAAATCACAACGTTTGGCTTTTCTGCCGTTTTAGCTGGTGTTGCTGGGTTACTGGCACACGCAGTCGTCGCCAGTGCTGCCAGTGCAATGGCACTCGCTAGTTTGGTTTTTCTCATTGTTATTACTCTTAGTTTTAAGTCGTCCTTTAAATAAAAAAGAGCGTCACGTTATTTAAAGGAGGTTGTTTACGATGTACTTCATGGTGTTTTGGGTGTTCTTGAAAAAGGTCTTGTAGGACTGACAAAGATGGTTAGAACCGTCCGGTTTGGTGTGTTTTGGACAGCCGCCGTTGCACACAGACAGGAACTCACATTTTTGGCAGTACTTGGTGCTGCGCAGAGACAAAAACGACTGATGCTTCTGGCTTGTGGCAGCTTCAGAGAAGGTGGTTTGGGCGATATTGCCAAGCTGGTACTTGTCTTCGACGTAGTGGTCGCAGGAATACACAGCACCGTTGGATTCAATCACAAACGGTGAACCACATTCTTTGTTGTGGAAACAGATAAGCGGGTAGCCATTGGCATGCGAAGACATGGCACTTTCAAAGTTCATCACGAACATAAAGCCGATATCACCTTCAACCCACTCTTTGAACACGTCAGTTAGGAAAGTGCCAAACCCTTTCTCTGGTACCGTAAAACCCAGCGGTTTGCCCTTGTGGTAAGCGACAACAGGGATGAACTGAATGAAACGCGCGCCCATCTGTTTGATGTTGTTATAGACCTGCTTGCCTTTGTTCCAATTAGCACTGTTAACGGTGCAGAGCACGTTGTATTCCACGCCCGCCTCATTAAACATGTGAACGGTTTGCTTCACTTTTTGGTAGGTATCACCGCCAGAAAGGGTAATGCGGTATTTATCGTGTGCCGCTTGGGTGCCATCGAGGGAGATACCAACAAGGAATTGGTGTTCTTTTAAGAACGCGACCCATTGCTTATTGATGGCGATGCCGTTGGTTTGCAGCGAATTGGTAATGGTTTTTCCATTGGCGTATTTCTTTTGAAGCGATACCGCTTTTCGAAAGAAGTCGAGACCTGCAACGTAGGTTCACCGCCTTGCCAGACAAAGCTCACTTGCGGCGTATTGGCTTGTGCAATGTACTGTTGAACAAAGCGTTCTAGCGTTTCATCAGACATGCATTCTGTCGGCTTGCTGGAAAGCGAATCTGCGGTACCAAGGTAAAAACAGTACTCACACTTCAGGTTACATTTGTCACTGACAGGCTTTGCCATAACGGTGAAGTTATTAGCATTCATCTAGGGGTGTTCCTTATTATTTTTGTTCTCTCGAAAACGCGATTTCTTGAGCGAAGCGTCAGGCAATAAACCCTGAAAAAATTGCGTGAACTTATAGCGTGTAAACGATTTCAGAGATATCGCTTTTGTGCGGAATTGTGTGAAAGGTCAATAAGGAAGGCGCAGAATAAAACGACTGTCCGGTGTTCTTTTCTCGACTGACTGAAATTCTGGTTATGGTGAGCATTTACCGAGATGGGAATCGTGGTGCTATCGCTAGGAAAACATCCTAACCGTATGATTTTTAATGTTGTTGAAGTGATAATAAATAGTAACGACAAGGCGTGTTTTTGCCTTCTAGGTCATTAAAAAAGCCCTCATGAGAGGGCTTCATATTTGGACGAGCTTTCAGCGCATCAAAGTACGCTTTCGCATGCATCTGCGACCCATGCAGGTGTTTCCTGCGCTTGACCAGTTGCAGCAAGAATCAATGGTGTTACGTGATGCCATGCGCGATGTGCAATCTGGTAGCTTTCCATGGATTGAAGTGTATCTAGCCATCTCAAAACGCTTGGATAATGGCGCAATATCTCCTCTCTATGTGGGTCGATATCCAAAACAACCACATCACATGCATACAAAATATCAGCTGCGCAGATCTTGTCACCATTGAGGTATTTGCCTTTCGACAGCATGTCGTTGAGCTGCTCAAACATGGTGTGTATTGCATCCAGCTTACTCTGAATGTCCTGCTCCGGCGGTTTAGGAAAACCAAGGTAGGCGGGCATCAGCAGAACCGGCAGGAAGTAATCCAGCGTTAAAATGCGGCGAAGGTTGGTGTGATACCAAGACAAAAGCTTGTTGATTTCGGCTTTGCTTTTTATGTCATGACCAAACCAAGTTTCGCTAACGTCATGAATATCTGTCAGATAGTTCATGATGGCACTGGCTTCTGACAAACAGAAATCGTCATGCTTAAGTGCTGGCACTTGGTGAAACGGGTTTACTTCCAGAAACGTTGGCGAAACATGATCGCCTCGGGTCAACCATGTGTAAGAAATATCAACTGGGATTTGAGCTTCAATACATAACCAGTGAACAGCACGGCTCGGTTCTGACGTAGGATCGTGATAGATAATTGGCTTGCTCATATTTACCTTTTCTATAAAGAGTGAGAACTGCTTTCGCAGTTAGTGCGGTAAATTTAACGCAGCATTACAGTGTCTACTCAGATGTGAAAAAAGGCAATAACCTTCTTTCTGGTATGGAAATTTTCTGGTTAATTGAAAATTGAAGCACCACTGAGTTGAGACTATCGAGCATATCAAAAACGCCCCTCCTTCTTTTATGACTGTTTTGAAGCACACGAGGTGTAGGGTGTCACCTGTCTGATCCTACAGGTGATATTTTTTCCACTACATGCAAACTAGTGATACCCATAAATACAAGGATGTGAGCGTGAAAATACTGGAGAGAGACAGCCTGCCGCGAGGCGGGTTTGCAGGCATAGAAGAAACCCGTTTGGTGGTAGATAAAAAACTGGGTGGCAAAGACAATACCTGGGATGGGTTGGGGCAATTTGTGTATCTGGCTGATGCGCGTTATCTGCCTTTCGGTGAGAGCAAAATGCATAGCCACCGAGAAGTCGATGTGATCACTGTGATGCTTGAAGGCGACTTGCAGCACGAAGGGTCGATGAAGCATGGACGTTCATTGAAAGCGAATGAAGTGCAGGTTCAACGTGCGGGTGGAGAAGGGTTTAGTCACAATGAAATCAATCCCGCAGAATTTCGTTGCCGATTATTGCAAGTATGGGCACTCCCTGAAACCGAGGGAGAACGAGCAGACTACAAAAGCTATGAAATCGGGTTGGGTGAACTCACGCAGATTTACGGTGATGACCATGAGTGGAAGACGGATACCTTTTCTTCATCGACACGCATCTATGTGGGGCGATTAACCAAAGGTCAAAGCCTGTCGCTACCTGAGAACTATATGCTGTATGCCGTAAATGGCCGAGCATTGGTTGACGATCACCTAGTGAAAGATGGTTCCTTGGTACAAGGAAACGGCGGTTTTCTCGTGGTGGAATCAGATGAGATTCATCTGACGATCATTGAGGCTTAGTATCCGTACAGATAGCCCGTCTGGTTTCAGCGGAAAAAAAGAAAAGGCGTATAAAACGCCTTTTCTAATTCGGGATGATTAATTGAATTTCTTCAGATAATCCAAGGTTGGATGGATATCGCCAATGTTTTCAGCAACCCAGTTGTCATCAAAATGGGTGTCGAGGTAGCGGTCTCCACTATCACAAAGCAAGGTAACCAGAGAGCCTTTCTCGCCGCGCGCTTTCATCTCTTCTGCCAGCTTCAACACACCAAACAGGTTAGTGCCTGTTGATGGACCTGCTTTGCGGCCAAGAATGCCTTCCAGCCAATGCACGGTTGCCACACTGTCGACATCTGCGATGGTTTCCATGCGGTCGATAACGCCCGGGATAAAGCTTGGTTCTACACGTGGACGACCGATGCCTTCAATTTTGCCGCCACGATCCAGCGTCAGGGTTGCATCACCCGTTTTGTAGAACTCATGGAACACGGAGTTTTCTGGGTCTACCGCCATCAGTTGTGTTTGGTGGCAACGATAGCGAATGAAACGACCGATAGTGGCAGAAGTGCCGCCTGTGCCCGGGCTCATCACAATCCAGCTTGGTACTGGGTAACGCTCGTATTTCATCTGACTGAAAATGCTGTTTGCGATGTTGTTGTTGCTGCGCCAGTCGGTTGCGCGCTCGGCGTAAGTGAACTGGTCCATGTAATGACCGTTCAACTCTTCCGCCAAACGGCGAGATTCTGCATAAATTTCGTCTGAGCGCTCAACAAAGTGCGCTTCACCGCCGTAGAACTGGATCTGTTCAATCTTTTTCTTAGCTGTGGTTTTTGGCACAACGGCGATAAATCTCAAGCCAAGCAGGCGCGCAAAGTAGGCTTCTGAGATGGCGGTGCTGCCTGAAGACGATTCAATGATGGTGGTGTCTTTGTTAATCCAACCATTACACAAACCGTAGAGAAAAAGTGAGCGTGCAAGGCGGTGTTTCAGACTACCCGTTGGGTGCGTGCTTTCATCTTTCAGGTAGATGTCGATGTCGCACTCTTCGAAATATGGCAAATCCAGTTTGATCAGATGGGTGTCCGCAGAACGTTGAACGTCAGCTTCGATCTTACGAATCGCTTCACACGTCCAATTACAGGTGGCAGCAGAACAGCATTTATTCGTCATTATTATTGCTTCTCTCAATAAGCGTAGGGATGTGATTACTATAAGTGCTTGTTAAGAGTATTTTTTTGCTATTTTTTGGTGAAAATACCTATATCGTAGAAAAAAACAGTCGCCAATGACTTTGAAAAGGAAAAATTTTCCCTTTAACATGACCTAGTAGAATATTTGCCCTTCATTAGGCTGATCTGTAATGACAATTTCACTGGATAAAGTAGACCGACAATTGCTTGACTGGCTGCAGCGAGATGCCTCATTGTCGTTGTCTGAGCTTGCCGAGCACGTCAACCTGACGACCACGCCGTGTTGGAAACGCTTAAAGCGGCTGGAAGAGAGCGGCATACTGCAAAAGCGTGTGGCATTGCTGGATCCGGAAGCTCTAGGGCTTTCCTTTACCGCGTTTGTGCACATTAAAACCTCGGACCATTCTGAAGCTTGGTATCGAAAGTTTGTCGACGCCGTGACGCCGTTTCCTGAAGTCATGGAGTGCTATCGCATGGCAGGGGAATACGACTACATGATGAAGGTGCAAGTCGCCGACATGGGCGCGTATGACCGCTTCTACAAAAAGCTGGTTAACAGCATTGAAGGACTCACTAATGTCACGTCTACGTTTGCGATGGAGCCATTGAAATACACCACCGCATTGCCACTATAACAAACAGGACGTACCGCAATCTCAATCAGGCAACTCATAGACCTGACGAGTAACATAGTCGCGCAAGGGAGGAAGAATGCGCATATTTTTAGAGCTAGGTTGGTTTTTCAAGATGGCGTGGAAACGCTATCTTGGCGCAATCATTCTCCTTTTCTTTGTCGCAACGTTTGAGCTGATCCCACCCAAAGCCATTGGCTGGCTGGTGGATGGCGTCATGGCGGGCGATATCAGCCGAAACCAAATGTTCCTCGTGTTAGGTGCTTTGGTTGCACTTTGGCTCGTCATTTACGCACTCCGTATCGTCTGGCGTATCTGGTTGTTTGGGGCAGCTGCTGAATTAGGCACTGTGCTTCGTGACAAGCTCTATCGCCACTTCACCACCCACGCGCCGCCTTTCTTCGATCGTTATCGCACCGGCGACTTAATGGCGCGCTCAACCAATGACGTTAAAGCGGTCGTGATGACAGCGGGCGAGGGGGTATTAACGCTCGCCGATTCCCTGATCATGGGGCTTGCGGTGCTTATTGTGATGACGACCTTGGTGAGCTGGGAGCTAACCTTACTGGCACTGGCACCAATGCCTGTCATGGCCATTCTTGTGAACCGTTTCGGTGAGCAGCTTCACCACAGATTTACGTCGTCACAGGCGGCCTTTTCTTCGCTGTCTGATGAAACCCAATCTTCGCTCAATGGCATTCGAATGATCCGCGCATTCGGTTTGGAAGCGCAGCAAATCGAACGATTCAACGCCGTGGCTGATGACACGGGCGATAAGAACATGGAAGTGGCCAAAGTCGATGCCATGTTTGACCCTGTCATTTACATCACCATTGGTACCTCGTTCTTCTGTTCAATCAGTGGCGGTGGCTACATGGTGGCAAACGGCATGATGACGTTGGGTGAGCTCACTGCCTTTACCCTCTATCAAGCTTGATGATTTGGCCGATGCTCGCGGTCGCTTGGTTGTTCAACATCATCGAACGTGGCTCTGCCGCGTGGAAACGCATCAAGGAAATTCTCGATACCACGCCAGATCTGGTGGATGGTAAGGCGGCACTCCCGACGGAGAAAGCGACACTGTCCATCAATATTGACCAGTTTACGTGGCGAGGTCATGAGCACCCGGTGCTTCGCGATGTTGCCGTGACCCTTGAACCAGGAAAAATGCTCGGCATCGCTGGGCCTGTGGGCAGTGGGAAAACCACCTTGTTGTCGCTCATGCTTCGCTTTGAAGACCCAGTGCAAGGCCGACTGCAGTATGGCGATATCGACCTTCGAGATTTCAAGCTGGGAGATTGGCGCGGCAAGATGGCGGTGGTCACGCAAACGCCATTCCTGTTTTCAAGAAGCATTGCTGACAACATCGCGTTGGGTAAGCCCGATGCCACGATTGAAGAAATTCGCGCGGCAGCTGAACTCGCCTGTATCGATGAAGACATTATGCAGTTCAGAGAAGGCTACGACACCCTGGTTGGCGAGAAGGGCATTACCTTGTCAGGCGGTCAGAAGCAGCGTATTTCCATCGCCCGTGCGTTGCTGTTAGACGCTGAAATCTTGGTGCTGGATGATGCATTGTCTGCCGTTGATGGCAGAACTGAGCATCACATTTTGAAGAACCTTCACGACAGAGCACAGCATCAAACGACCGTAGTGATTGCACACAGACTGTCTGCATTGGAGTCTGCCGATGAGATCATCGTTTTGCAGGCCGGACATATTGAAGAGCGCGGTAAACACAACGAGTTATTGGCGGCGAATGGTTGGTATGCAGAAATGCAGCGTTACCAGCAACTGGAACAAGCATTGGAGGAGGCGTAATGAGCAAACGTGAAACCCTGAAACGCCTTTTGAGCTATCTGCTGGAAGACAAAACTTCGTTCGCGATAGCCGCCATGTTCCTGCTATTTGCTGTTGTAGCGGATGTGAGCGGCCCTTGGTTGATTCGTATCTTCCTCGATGACTATGTCGCGAAAGACATCTACCCGCCAACCATGCTTTGGGCATTAGCCGTTGGCTATATCACTGTCACCGTGCTTTCTGGTGTCTTGCATTACGCCTATGGCATTCGTTTTAGTCGCATTGCTATCGACATCGTGCAGACCATTCGAAAGAAGGTTTACGCCAGCATTATCAACCAACCCTTGTCAGCATTTGATTATGTGCCTGCGGGGAAATTGGTTTCTCGCGTGACGAATGATACGGAATCGTTGAAAGAGCTGTACGTGCAGGTGGTGGCGAGTTTTCTTCAAGCCAGTGCCTGATCATTGCCATGTTGACGGCGATGTATTTGCTCAGCCCAATACTCACTGTTGTCGTCGCCATTTTGATCCCAACTGTCGTCTTGGTGATGTACTACTACCAACGCCGCTCTTCATCAGCGTACCGCGACTCTCGTGACCTTCTGACTGACATTAACTCGGTAATGAGCGAGTCAATTCAAGGGATGAGCCTGATACAGCTGATGGGACAAGAGCAGCGTTTTTCTGAGCGATTTGCTTCACTGACCGACCTGCATTTCTCGACCGAGGTGAAGATCGTCAAAATCAACGGTATCTTCCTTCGCCCGCTGATTGATCTTTTGTCAGGCATGGCACTGTTGTCTCTGGCTGCGATTTTCGGCTGGACGGGCAGCGAGGTGATTGGTGTTGGTGTGCTTTACGCCTTTATCAGCTACCTAGGCCGCGTGACGGAGCCTTTGATTGAACTGATGCAGCGCCTGTCATTGCTGCAACAGGCCATCATGGCGGGAGAGCGCTTGTTTGAACTCATGGACGCCAAAGCACATGAGTATGGAGATGATGACAGGGCATTGGCGTCTGGTGACATCGCGATCAACAGCCTTCATTTTAGCTATGACGGTAAAACCAAAGTGTTGAATGACATCAACGTTGAGGTGAAGGAAGGCGAGTTTCTGGCACTTGTTGGCCACACGGGGAGCGGCAAAAGTACCTTAGCGTCACTGCTCATGGGCTTTTATCCGGTTCAAACGGGCGAAATTGCGTTGGGAGGCAGAGCATTATCGTCATTTACTCAACGGGCTTTGCGCTCTGGCATCGCGATGGTGCAGCAAGACCCGCACGTACTTTCTGATACCTTCAGAGAAAACGTGACGCTTGGTCGTCAGGTTTCGGATGAGCAAGTCTGGGAAGCGTTAGAGCGTGTTGATCTGGCGGATTACGTTAATCAGCTTCCAAGCAAGCTTGAAACACCGATTGGTGTTGGCGAAATTGCCTTGTCAGCGGGGCAGAAGCAGTTACTGGCACTCGCTCGTGTATTGGTCGAAAAGCCTAAGATCCTGATCTTGGATGAAGCCACGGCGAACATTGACTCGGGCACCGAAGAGCGGGTGCAAAAAGCATTGGCAGCATTGCGCCAATCCATGACCATAGTGGTTATTGCTCACCGTCTTTCAACGATTGCCGATGCCGACCACATCATGGTGCTGCATCACGGCAATGTTGAGGAGCAGGGCAATCATCAAGCGTTGTTGGCACAAAAAGGGCGATACTGGCAGATGTATCAGCTGCAACAAACCCGCGCGCACCTTGAAGAGATTGAGCATGCCTGCGCGGAATCGGATCAAAGCAGTGTAACGAGTAGCAGTCTAACTGAATAAGGGGCGAGGAACATCATGACCCATCCCGATACCGTCATTGATATCTGGCAGTCTTCTGTCAAAGAAATTGCATCGCTCAGCGTGGTGCCAGATGGTTGTCGGGATGTGATTGTCACCAAGCACGGTGATGAAATGTCTGTCCATATTTCTCCGCTTTACTCCAAGACCATTGAGGTGGATATGAAGCCTGACGTTGTGATGACAGGCTTTCGTTTAGCACCGGGCACATGGATAGATGAAGATAAGCTGCTGACGGTTCTCGGCGATTCCCCTTCTGATGTCGAAGACAAGATTTCTACCTTCACGCATTGCAGCGCGAACTTGTCAGACATTCTGGCGCAAACGCGCATACACAAAGGCAAAGCCTCTTCATTAGCGGTAAAGCTTGGCGTCAGTGAGCGAACGCTTCAACGCTGTTTGTCTCGCGAAACGGGGACCTCGCCGGTGTTCTGGCTCCAATTGGCAAGAGCACGCCAAAGCGCACTCTCCATAGGTGAGGGGAAGCCGCTTTGCGATGTGGCTTTTGATGAAGGGTACGCCGATCAGGCGCACCTTACGCGGGACATCAAACGTTGGTTTGGGGCTACGCCTTTGGTGCTAAAAGATCGCCATGATCTTTTACGTCAGCTCACCGCTCCGGGCTTTTGAGCCACGGATGTCTTTGAGCGTTTGCCTAACTAACCGCGGTACAAATCTCAACGAGGGTGCCATTGATATCGCGCACATAGGCCGTGGTTTGTCCCCATGGCATGTGTTCGACGTCTTGAACCAACACAGCACCCGCTTCTAAGGCTTTTTCTAGCTTGGTTTTTACATCATCGGTTTCAAATGCAATTTCAAAACTCGGTGAATTGTCATCCAATGCTTTTGGGTTCTTTCCCAAGTCTTTCATCAATGCCATGGATGAAAAGGCCAGCTTGGTCTCGCCAGTGACAAGCTCTCCGTAATCACCACTTTCATGCAAAAAGCCCCGCGTTAAACCGAAGGCGTTTTCATAAAACGACAGGGTTTTTGCCACGTCTTCGACGTATAAAATCGTGTAACGAAAAATCATGTCAGCATCCTTGTAAGTGGTTTTTCTTTAGCTTAATCCTGTCCAAATGGCGTGTATTGAATATTTCCGACACCACATATTGAGTGATTTCTCTCGAGCGTCGCGATGAGTGAAAATCCTCATAATTTCAATGAAATGAGAGCTTGATCGTTCGTCATCGTTTCGTCATTTCCGTGGAACCAAAACGTCATGGGATGGAAACCCAATCGTCATTTTTCTCTTCTACCTTTAGCCCCGCTTTTTATTTATTGGGCAGGAAAGCCCCTCAAATACAATAAGGTAGTAAGAAATGAAAATCGCAGTGTTAACTTCCGCAATGCTTGTCGCTCTGACTTCGATTCCAGCCAATGCGGCAACGGTTTACGACAGTGAAGGTACTGTTCTGAAAGTCGGTGGCCGTGCTGAAGCGCGTTTCAATGTGTCTGATGACAATGAAAGCGACAGCAACAGCTCATTTGAAGATAAATCTCGTGCTCGCGTTCACTTGAAAGGAAAGACTGAGCTTTCAGATGACCTGTACGGTTTTGGTAAGTATGAAGCAGAATTTTCTGGTGATGATAGCCTGAAGAATCGCTACATCTTCGCGGGTGTTGGTACAGCAGCGGGTGAGTTTTCTTACGGTAAGCAAGATTCTGCGCAAGTGCAATTGACGGACGTTACCGATGTGATGGCGACGTTTGGCGGTGACGCTGCGGATTTAGTTTCTGGCAACAAAGACAAGCGCGACAACAACTTCTTGTACGCGGGCGAGTTTGATGCGCTGTCAATTCAGGCAAACTACATCGCAGCAGACGAGAAAGATGCCGACAGCTATGGCATCTCAGCAATGTACGGCCTTGGCCCAGTAAGCGTGGGGGCTGGTTATGTGTCTCAGGACGCTGGCACGGAGTCAGATGACCAATTTAACTTTGTTGCTCAGTACGCACAAAGCGGCATTACGCTAGGCGCGCTTTACACCACAGGTTCAAAAAGCAATAAAGACTACACAGGCTTCGAAGCGGCTGCACAATACAAAGCAACCAAACAACTGAAGCTGGTGGCGGTATATAACTTTGGCGAGTTCGACGATACGGACACTGAAGAAGCAAACAACTTTGCTGCAGAAGCGGTATACAAGTTTAACGGCCACTTCCGTACTTACCTGGGTTACAAGTTTGAAGGTATCAAAGGTAAAGAAGACCAACTGCAAGCTGGCGTTCGCTACGACTTCTAAGTCTTCCTACCTGCTATAAAAAAGGCCAGCGTTACAGCTGGCCTTTTCTTTAGGATTTTTTGCTTTGACGCATCAAACCTTCTTGGACTGCCGAAGCAACAAGCTCGCCGCGTTGGTTGAATATTTCACCGCGAACAAGGCCACGAGAACCACTCGCTGAAGGACTGTCGATAGCAAACAGCAGCCACTCATCCATACGGAATTCACGGTGGAACCACATCGCGTGATCAATGGTGGCAACCTTGAGTTTTGGTGTCATCACAGTCACACCATGCGGTTGTAAGGCTGTGGTCAAAAAGCCCCAGTCAGAAGCGTAAGCCAGCAAGTATTGATGCACTCGAAGATCATCACTCATCTTGCCGTTGGCGCGGATCCAAAGATATTGCTTTGCTTCGGTTTTCTGAGGTTGCAGTGGATTGATGATATTTACCGGACGCACTTCAATCGGGCGTTCACCACCGAAGGTTTCCAGTAACTTTTTCGGCAGGTGTTGAGCGATAGCATCCACTAACTGCTTTTCTGACATCAAGCCTTCTGGGCCAGCCACGTCGGGCATGGCGGATTGGTGCTCAAAGCCGGGCTCACTTTTGTGGTAAGAGGCCGTTAGGTAGAAAATCGGTTGGCCGTATTGAACCGCTTTCACGCGGCGAGTGCTGAAACTGGCACCATCACGCAGGTTTTCTACGTCATAGACGATCGGTCTTTCCGGATCGCCTGGTCTTAAGAAGTAGCTGTGAAATGAATGGACGAAGCGGTCGCCGTCCACTGTGCCTTTCGCGGCAGAAAGGGCTTGTCCAATAACTTGTCCGCCGTAAACTTGTGGCAAACCAAGATTCTCACTTTGGCCGCGGTAAATTCCTTCTTCGATTTGTTCTAGCTTGAGCAGTGTTAACAACTCTTCCAGTTTTGTGCTCATAAACCCTCTGACACACCCACATTGCATAAATTGACAAAGAAATGACATATTCCTCTCAATTTATCCATAAATTATTTGGAATCTAGAGGTTAATATACCAGAGCTAGAGTGTCTCAGTGTGAAAACCTGTGATCTTAAACCCATTAATTGGGTGCGGGTTTTTATTCAATAGCTGTTACACTATTGTTAGTTTTCTCTATACAGCTAAGAAGTTGGAGCTTCGTACCATGAAAAAGGTGTTTTTCGGTTTTTTTGCGGCACTGTCGCTGCTCGCATTCACAGCATGCAGTAATTTCATGGAAGAGAGAGACATGGCAAATATTCAAGGTGATGTGTATTACCTTCAGCGCATTGCGTTGCCTGATAACGCGAAGCTAACGGTAACGCTGGCGGATGTGTCTTTGGCAGACGCACCCATGGATGTGATTAGCAGCCAGTCTTACATCACAGAAGGTCAGCAGGTGCCACTGCCGTTTAATCTTAGCTACTCGCCATCAGAAATTAAGCCAAACCACACCTACAGTGTGAGTGCGAAGATTGAAGTAGACGGTGAGTTGATGTTCATCAGTGACACGGCATACAACGTGATTACCGATCCAAACAACACGACGAATGTGAGAATCCAAGTGGTTAGCGCACAGCGTTAAGCAGGTTCTCCATCCCAACGATAACGGCGCATTGAAATGGCGCCGTTTTCTTTTACCTCGACACCATCATCCAACAGCAATTCTCGTTGTCGCGTAAAGCGCGAACCTGTCAGTGAAATCATACCTTTAGCATTCACCACCCGAAACCATGGCAGGCGGCTATCCTTGGGTAAGGTGCCCAATAATTTGCCGACATGACGAGCGTGGCGCGGGTAGCCCGCCATTTTTGCGACGTCGCCGTAAGTTGTTACTTTTCCTTGTGGGATCTGCGCCAGTACAGCATAGATTTGCAGATCAAAATTAGGCATATTTAAAGCAGTCATCGCTACAATCGGACAAAATAAAAGTAAGAACAATATACCAAGTGTGCACCAACAAAGAGAAAAGAAAGGGCACAAGATTCTAAAGAAAGCACACCTTGGTAACACAATGAGGTCGACATAGAAGCGCAAGGAGGTGTGGCTATGTGGTATTCGACAATGCTCATGATAACGTCAGCCGTGATGGTGGTGGGAGCGGCGCTTTCACTCGCGATTGCGGACGGCAACATTCCCTTGATTGCGTTTGCAATTCCTGCGCTTTTCTTTGCTCGTGGCGGCATCGCCGTTTGGTTTCTGGCATTGGGTCTGGTTGGATTCGGTGCGGTTACGCCTTATCAGCCGATCTCAATCTCGCTCAGCCTTTGGATGATACTGCCCGCGCTTGTTCTTATCACCGGCGTTAAACGCAATTGGCAAGTATCGGTTCTCGTGATTTCCGTGGTTATCGCCATGGAATGTGGCGTGCTCGCGCTACAAAGTGACCAGAAGCTAGGCGGCGCAATGAGCTATACCTTGCTGCAAATTGTCTGCGTCATGATGGTTTGGGTCTCAGTGCATTTCTGGAAGCCTGTAAAAACCATTAGCTGGTGGCCTGCACTTTTGATTTTTGCACTCTTTGCGGGTGGCTGGGGACAAGCCGCATTATTGGCATTTTGTGGCAGTGTGTTGGCCTTGTCACTGCAAGAGCTAAATCGACTTGGCGGTGAAGACAGAGGCGACAAACTGAGCGTAATTCTTCCTGCCATTGCCTTTGCAACCATCGTAGTGATTCCCGATTTCAGTGTGCCGAATCCGGTGTTTGTCGCTTGGTTGCTGTCTCTCACCATCGCATGGCTCGGGGATTATTTGATCAACACAGAGAACGAAGAAGAGTAAGCGGGTAAAATCTCGCCATTCAATCGCTTAAACGCCGCTAAGCCCTTGCATTGGTGGTTGGGTTCCCACATAATGCGCTCGAACCAACCGATTCTTCGACAGATTTCGGACGGTGTATCAAATCTATGGAGGCCTCCTTGGTCCTCCCGCAACACTAACTTGTGTACTGGGTCAGGTCCGGAAGGAAGCAGCCCGCGCTTGGGACGTGTGTGCCGGGATGTGGCTGGGGAGGCTTCCACCCATCTAGCGTTTCTGTTTCTGATACCATAAGTCTGCAAATTAGCACCACAAGTTTGCAAATTGACACCATAAGATTGCACAACTACCTTTATCTGTAACAAAACAACATGCGGTAAATGCCCATGTATCGTCGCAATCTAAAGCACTCTCGCGTCAAAAATCTCTTTAAATTCTGCAGCTTAAAGAATGGTTCTGTTCTTACCGTTGAATCCGCCTTAGAGTTCGATACTTGCTTTCACCTCGAATATTGTAAAGACATTGTGTGTTTCGAGGCTCAGCCAGAAGGCTTTTACTATCAATTTGAAGGTAAAAAGCTGCCTTATACACCAGATTTTCGGGTTAGCTATGAAGATAGACGTGAGGTATTTCTGGAGATAAAGCCTGCCAGCAAAATTGAAGGGGATGAGTTTCGTCGGAAGTTTGTCGGCAAAATGGAAGTAGCAAAATCTTTGGGGTGTCCTCTTTCATTGGTAACCGATAACCAAATCAGAGTTAATCCAGTCCTATACAATCTGAAGCTATTGCACCGCTATACAGGTATCGTTGGCATCAACGCTATACAAGCGCAGCTACTCAAAGTGGTGAGAGCAAGTGGGTTAGTCTCTATTAATGACTTGTCACAACGAGTTCATGTCTCTAGTGGAGAGTTAAAAGCCAATGCGTTGGCGCTAATTTCACGTGGGCAATTGCAGGCAGAATTGAATAAAGAGAAATTTGGCATGCACAGTGTGGTGTGGATTGGAGCATGAACTCCAGTGATGACGACGATAGCCTACCACTGTTCAGCAATGAATTTTCGCCATCATCGAGTTCGGAATATAAACCAAATAGCTCCCCACCCAAAGAACCACAAAAGCTAATAGAAAGAGATCTTGATAGCTATCCTGCACACCTGAAAGAAGAAGCGATCAAACGCTTTCGATTACTCGCCTTTATCAATAAAAACCTCAATGGTGGCTGGACACCTAAAAACCTTAACCCGCTAATCCAGCAGCACTTTGAAGAAACAGGGCAATCAGACCCACCAAAAAGCCGAGTGGTATGCAATTGGCGAAAAAGCTATGAATTGTCGGGTGGAAAGATCACAGCGTTGGTTCCAAAGCATCATCGCAAAGGTAATTACGAATTAAAGAATACCGGTGATGGCGCTATTTTTCATGATGCGCTGGAACGATTTTTAAATGCCCGAAGACCCTCGATGACTACGGCCTATGAGTACTACAAAGATCAAATATTACTTAGCAATGAAAGGCTTGTTGAGGGTGTTATAAAGCCACTGTCCTATTCGGGCTTCAAAAAGCGCATTAAGCAGCTTCCGCCCTATCAGGTAGCTGTCGCAAGGCACGGCAAGTTTATGGCGGATCAGTGGTATGGTTATTTCAGTGCTCACAAGCCCCCGACGCGCATTTTAGAAAAGGTTGAAATTGACCATACACCGCTAGATCTCATTTTGATTGATGATGAGCTTTTTGTTCCGTTTGGCCGACCGTATTTAACCTTGCTCATCGATGTATTTAGTTCCTGCATAGTTGGCTTCCACCTTGGTTACAAAGCACCAAGCTATGACTCAGTGAGTAAAGCAATTATCCATGCGACCAAGCCCAAGGATTACCTTGATAGTATTGCCAGCGACTTCCAACATGACTGGCCTTGTTGTGGAAAAATCGAGACGTTGGTTGTTGATAATGGGGCAGAGTTTTGGAGCGAGAGCTTAGCGCAAGCATGCTTGGAGTCAGGGATTAACATTCAGTTTAACCCTGTTAGGAAACCTTGGCTCAAACCATTCGTTGAACGACTGTTTGGCACGATTAACCAGAAATTTCTCGACCCTTTTCCTGGGAAAACCTTCTCCAGTGTGTTGGAAAAAGAGGAATACAACCCTGAAAAAGATGCTGTTATTCGATTCTCTACTTTCATCGAGTTATTTCATCGCTGGATAGTGGATGTGTACCATCACGACGCTGATTCCAGAAAAACTCGCATACCTGCAAAGCTTTGGCAGCAAGGATATGAAGATTATCCGCCGCTAGCCATGTCTCAGGAAGATATCGACAAACTCACCGTAGTAATGGGAGTGAAGTGGCAACCGACATTGACCAGGCTTGGTTTTAAAATTAAGCATTTGAGGTATGACTGCCCTGAGCTTTCTGAGTATCGAAAACGCTATCCCCAAACTGAAAGTAGCCGCAAGAAGTTGGTGAAAATTGACCCCGATGATATATCCAGAATATTTGTCTATCTGGAAGAGTTAGACGGCTACTTAGAAGTCCCTTGCGAAGACCCTATTGGCTATACAAAGAACCTTTCATGGCATCAACACCAAGTGCTTGCTCATTCACATCATAAGTTTATTGAAGGGAGTATTGACGTATTGAGTTTGGCGAAGGCTAGATTGGCTATTCATCAACGTGTGCAGCAAGAGCAAGAAGAATATAGGTTGTTGCCAAGCAAGGTAAAACGAGAAAGAGGGCAGAGGAAGTTGGCCGAATTTTCTGGTGTAGAGCAGGGGGGAAATTCAACCGTTGCTTTACCCTCAAAGGCCGCAAAGAAAGATTCAAAGGATGAAGGAGTTAAAGGTTTACTCGACGATTGGGACGATATGATCAGTAATTTGGATGGCTACTAGTGAAAGCGATGACAGAAGAGCAGAGCGTTAAACTCAAAGCGTTTTTGAACTGCTTTGTCGAATACCCGCTGTTGACTGAAATTATGGGGGATTTTGACAGACTTAGGCAGAATCGATTGCTCGGCGGTGACCAACAATGCATGTTACTGACGGGGGACACAGGTTGCGGTAAGTCGCATCTCATTCGGTACTATCAAAGCCGAGAGCAGTCTGAACCAAAAGGCAGATTTGATTCCTCCCCCATTCTTGTAAGCAGGATTCCCAGCAAGCTAAGCCTTGAAGAAACGGTTCTGCAGCTCTTAAAGGATCTTGGCCAATTCGGTACAACGACCCGAGGCAGATCGAGAATTACGACTGATTCCAGCCTCACACACTCGCTTGTCGAACTACTTCGAAAAAAGCAGGTTGAGCTCATTATCATCAATGAGTTTCAGGAGCTTATTGAGTACAAGTCAGCTGAGAAAAAACAGGCGATTGCTAATCGTCTGAAGTACATATCAGAAGAAGCTGGCGTTCCGATTGTTCTTGTCGGTATGCCTTGGGCTGAGATGATCGCAGAAGAACCCCAATGGTCTTCAAGATTGGTCACCCGCCGCTCTCTCCCATACTTCAAACTTTCGGAAGACCCCGTCCACTTTGTTCAATTCTTAAAAGGCTTGGCTAAAAAAATGCCCTTTGATAAGCCACCAAAGCTGGAAGATAAGAAAACATCTATCAGTCTCTTCGCTGCAAGCAGAGGTGAGCTAAGAGCCCTTAGGCATTTGATTAACGATGCTGTGAAAGATGCAGTGTTGGAAGATGAACGAGAGTTTAATGTGCAAAGGCTCCACCATTCGTTCACCAAGTTGAATCCTCAAGTGCGGAACCCTTTTGAACTCCCACTCAATGAGATAAAGCTGTCTGAAATAGAACACTACTCAGGCTACAACCCCAGAGCCATGAGCAATGACGATGCACTAACTAATCGCATGTTCAGCGAAAACATCCCACTAAAAGAGCTTTTGAAGAAAAAGGGTTAGCTAGAGACTTTAAAAGCTAAGTATTCCTTAGTACATTTGTGTGCGTGATACTAAGAAAATCTTAGTTACTTATTCTAAGTAGCTGAAGATTTATGGAATCACCTTTCCCAATTAGACTGCGTGCTGCGCGTAAAGTCGCAGGTATGACTCAACAACAGTTAGGCATAAATCTCGGTATGGATCCCAATACAGCCAGTGCGCGCCTCAATCAGTACGAAAAAGGTAAACACGCACCAGATTACCAAACAGCCAAGAGACTGGCTGATGAGCTAGGCGTGCCTGTGGCGTATCTTTATTGTGATAATGATCTGTTGGCATCACTGTTACTAGCCTTGGGCAAACTTCCCCCCAATAAACAGCAGGAGCTGCTGGATGAAATTCGGGCAGACTTCTGATCATTGTCTGCCAGAGTTGAAAAATTTAATGGCTTAAAATTGGACAGAAACGGCTTGGAGCGTGCGCACTAAACCGATAATTTCGGATAAGCTGCGTTTTGGAAGGTCTCAAATGTGTCTACTGAGTCGACGGCTATTCAGACCATGTATTTTCAGTATATTAGAAAAATCGAGTACATGATTCATGTATCAGATAGAAATTGATAAAAAACAATATCATAAACCAGATACATGTTTTATGTATCACGATTCATGTATCTACTTTTGCTAAAGTAGTAACAATAAATATAGTACCTATGCATTTACTTTAATATGCAGTAAAAACAGTATATTAAATTAAAATAGCTCCTAATAATGCGATGGGAGCGACATACAATTCTATGTGTAGATACAACCAAAGCCTAATCTAATGAAGTAGGTAGACCGATCTACTCAAGTGTAAAGAATAGGGCCTAAACGTGCCAGAATTGGTCGGACTGACACAGGTTTGGACAGGAATGTGTTTGAGTTGATGCACTAAACCGTCGGTTTCAGATAAGTATTGTTTGGGCAAATTATGACTTCCGAAATGTCTATCAATCGGTGGCTATTCACCGCCGTTTGGCAGTTCATCTATAAGAAGAGCTAGAGTCGTTTATCAATACGTGCGGGTATCCACTTTGGCGCAAAAACAATTTTAACTCCTCCTTATTACACCTGCATTTGGGTCCAAGTGTTATTGACTTTACTTCATTAGGAAAAAATCCAAACGTAAAATAGGATGCAATTGAACCACAAACGACTCTATATTTGATGTCACTTAAAGCATCTTCAAATTTAATAGAATCGACAGTTGGTGTATGAACCAAACGTGCTTCTTTTTCTTCTATGAAAGCAGGGTTTTTACAAACAAATGAACTTGAAACTATTTCATAAATTACCTTGGTCATTACTCGATGTATGTCATCTAAAGAGGGGCTATTACCATATAAGCTAACAATTTTCTCACATTGTTCAGTGACTAAATTTAGTAATGTGCTTAAGTCATAGTCAACAGGATACAAACCGACATTTGGGAGTTGATCTAGTCTATCGTATTCGATCTCAAAACCTATTGACACGCCAAAACCATCATCAGCATAACCTCGCCATTGAGAAAGCAAGTCTGAATCTGCTGAAAAAGATGCTATGTAAGCGTGTTGATGATTCGCATTCAATGAACTCAACAAGTTTTCAAACGCAAAGCTTGTTCGTGGACAATCAACTGACTGCCGATACTTCTTAACAATCCCTTCAACTGCTCGATATGTCCACAACACTTCCATATCGTCATTCATATTTCTTGTAGACGTTAACCATAAAGATTTGGAACTTAGGATTCCAATTAGGCCATTCATATCTGTGTAATGGTAAAGCAACTTTCAAGCCTCTAAATGTTTTGGATAAATTATCACATTCTGCATAAATTGGCTGCATTTGGATGATTTGCTCCCAGTAATAAATCACAGGGACAGGCGAGTAGCATTAGAGAAATGGATAACTTCTAATAAGCCAAAAGTGCATGAACCGGATATGAACGAGTAAAAGCACTAAGTGGAAATGGGGCAGAAATGAGCCAGAGCAGTTCGGTTCGACACGCTTTAGCGGTGTTTTAATCAGTATCTCAATTTGTGGTAAGTTGTGGTAAATCATTTCCCACAACTTACCACAAACCATTTTGGGACAGATTTGTTCCTGCGCCTTTAAAGGAAAATCGTCGAGTAAGCAGCTATCTAGAGTCTCATAGCGGGATTTGGCATCATAGATTTCTCAAAAATGATCCAACTTTGCTTGCTAGAGTTGATAGTCTTTACTAAGTAATCCTTAGTGTGTGGCGTGAATGTCTAAGCTTTCAATCAGAATCGAACATCGGATAGATGAGTCCCTCGAAAGTTACCTACTTCGTCTAAGCCAAGCTAACTACTTCGAGTCTTATCAATTGCTTAGTAGGGCTGTTAAAGACTGGCTGTATGAGCACGACGAAGAGGCATTTGGGGCGTTCCCACTCCAGTTCAAGACGGTGAATGTATACCACGCTGCACAAAGCAGTGGGTTTCGCGTTCGCGCTCTCCGGTTAATCGATTGGCTTGCTGATACAGAACTACCCCTGTTGCAGCTTGCCTTGTTGGGTTCCTCGACTCGCTTTTGCTTCGCTCACGCCTCCGTGTTTAGGCAAGGCACACACATTCCTTTGTGTTTTGTTCGAAAGGCTGGTGTACCGATATGTCCAGAGTGTTTAAAAGAATCGGAGCATATCCCCCAAGTCTGGCATTTCTTGCCTTATATAGCCTGCCACAAGCATCATTTGGATTTGATAGAGACATGCCCTAGTTGTGGGGCTTTGGTCGACTACTTAACGAGTGAAAAGGTTTCTGAATGCGAATGCGGTTTTGACCTTAAGAATGCGCCTACTCACAAGGCTGACCCATTGCGAGTTTTGCTAAGTTGCTTAGCCGTTGGCGATCCGTTTGATTTTGATGAAACAGCACTCGGGCAGTGCAATCAATCAACGCGATTTGGTGCGCTTCTTTGGTATCACTTGGAGTTTGTTGGAAACCTTGAGCAGGGTAACGCAATCAATGTGGAAGGCCTGAGCGGTGCTATCGGGTTCTTCAATAAATGGCCTGAGTCTTTTCATACAGCGATGGATAGAAGGCTGGCGACTTGGGAAGCGTCACGTTACATCGAATACAACCACACGCCGTTTAGAAAGATTTTTGGTGATGTATTGCTTCACTCTTCCAGACTGCCTTCAAAAGATTTGTCTCATAACTTCGTATTACGTGAGCTCCTGGCGTATCTATCTCATCTGGTTCTTCGCCACCCAAAATCAAAAACAGCGAATGCTGGCGATGTTCTTTTAACTCTATCGGAAACGGCGTCGTTGCTTTCAACCAGCTATGAGCAGGTTGAGAGGCTCTATCAAGAAGGTTTTTTAAAACTGATTTACCGACCTCATCAGCAAACAACAATCCCACCTCACAAGCCTGCATTTCGACTTCGCAATGTCATTGAGTTGGGAGTAGCTCGAATGCAGACCGACGTTTCTAGCGATGTCTATCTTCCTGCGTGGTGATGATGAAAACGCTAAGAGATGTACTGGAAGATGAAGAACCCGACATTGCGCTTCGCAAGGCGTTTGCCGCTTATTCTGAACTGGTTGATGTGACGGGTGAAGAGACTCAAACCCTAATTGTTCTGCTTAACCTAACGTTGAAACGGGATGAAGTTGAATCGTTGACCTCTCGAAAATCAGCAAGAGCAGTTTTGAAAGATGAAGCCCACATAGATTCTTGCCTTGAAGAAGTACGGTGGCTGCACAGTCACAATCTGAAATACCCAGATACACGGGTTCAGGCGCAAAGGATTCTGTGCGGTGATTTGCCTTTGATTGCGGGGGTGTTGGGCTCAGCAAACTGCGAGCGCAGACTAGGGTGGTCTCATAACTCCTCTCAGGTGAACAAGGCCAAGCTGTTTTGTTCAGGATTTATCTGGGAGGGCAGTTCGACGTGTTTGGCTGAAAGCGTTATTAAAAACAGTGATGCTTGGCGCAGAGCTTTTCGTGAGTTTGGCCTGACTAAAACTAAGTTTGAAGAATGGCGGCTACAGCTAAAACAAGTCATGAATACTGACCATTTCCCTTCGGAAGTGAGTGATTACTCCAAGCAAGTCCGTTTTCCTTGGCTGAGCGACTATTTTGCAATAACACCTGTTGTTTCCAGTGCCGTTTTGGCCAAAATCCAGCAACTCCGAACACAAAGATTGGGGCATTTTCGACAGATAGACCACTGCCATCCTGCCAGCGTTGGGGATTTTGCCGCGTCTAGGGGCGGGGGCGTAACTGTTTTGAACTATCCGTTGAACATTGTCTGGCGGAACCACGTAAGCTTGAATCAAAGTCGAATACGCCGAGTTGAGTCAGATAAATCTGCTTTTAACTCATGGGCATTGCTGAATGAACGATTCATTGGCGTTTTGAACAGCCTTATACATCTTGACGAAGAGCCTGTGCTTCGCCGACGCCGCAGACGTCGCGTTTCATTGGTTCGTCAGCTAAGGCGAGGTATTGCTGAGTGGTTGCTGCCGATAATGGAATGGAGGGATAGTCTTCGAGATGGAGCTGATACTCTAGCTGCTATTCGAGAGACTGAGCGTGCGCTTCTCACTGAACCCTTGTCAGATAATACAAAGCTCTTAAAACTTGTTAATCAGCGTTTTCATACAACATTGCAAGACGCTGGTTATCGGAATACTGAATATGCTTACCACCCCAAATTGTTAGAGCCGGTACGAAATCAACTCCGGTGGATACTGGATACGCTTGGTAATGATCAATTTGGCCAACGAAATACCCAGTTCGAGGTTATTCACTTGGAGAACCTTCGAGTGTTTGATGCGCTTTCTTTAGCGAACCCCTATTTAGTAGGTATTCCATCCTTAACGGCTCTATGGGGTTTTATTCATGCTTTTGATAGAAAGCTGAAAACCCTGTTGGGCTGTGAGTTTACGTTCGAGAGTGTGGCATGGCATGTTCGGGAATCTTCGTCCGTATCTGGCTTGAAACTGCCAAGTCCCGCATTAGAGAGAAAGCGAAGTGATCATTTGAAGCGACCAGGGATGATTGAGTCTAAACATTGCGATTTGGTCATGGACTTGGCTATTCGTGTTCATTCGACAGAGCAGTTTCTTCAAACCCGTGATGAACTGGTTGATTTGATAAAAGCGGCTCTGCCATCGCGCTTTGCAGGCGGTGTTATTCACCCGCCATCGCTTTACGAATCAAGAGACTGGTGTTCACTGCGAACAACTCAATCCCTGCATGAGCATGTTTCACGACTACCCGCGACAGGTAGGTGGATAGTACCTGCTACAACTACGCCAAAGTCTTTCGAAAACCTTTGCGAACTCGTTGAACTGAACTCCGATTTGAAGCCAGCTATGTTGGGATATCAGCTGCTGGAAGAACCCATAGAACGACCAAACAGCGTTGCTTCGCTCCACGCATATGCAGAACCGCTTATTGGTCTTTGTGATTGTAAATCTTCGATAGATATTCGGCTTAAAGGTGAGAAATACTTTAACGCGAACTTTTTTTGGAAAATGGATACGGCTACCAGTTCTATTCTAATGCGAAGAGCATAGGGGGTAGTGATGGAGCTTTGCACTCAACTTTCTTATCAAGGGTCTCTTCGGCCAAGTAAGGGCGTGTTTTTCTACGAAGAAGCAGATGGCACGATGAAGCCTTTGCCCATTGACCAGGATGCGATTGTCGGTCAGAAATGCAGTTATTCTGAAGCCTATCAACCCAGCGGTTCACCCAAAAATCTGCAACCTCAAGATTTAGCCTTCGGGAATCCCGTTCGCAGAGAATCGTGTTACGTCCCCCCGACGGTAGACAAAATCGTTTGCCGTTTCTCTTTGCGCGTTGAAGCAAACTCTTTGAGCCCTTTCGTTTGTAACAGTCAAAGTGTGGTTGAAGTACTTCGTGGTCTAGCTGCTGCTTATCAAAGAGCGGGTGGGTATGAAGTGTTAGCGCGGAGGTATTGTAAAAACCTGCTCCTAGGTCAATGGCTCTGGCGTAATCAGCGAAACATGGGTCTCTCGATAACTGTAGCCACCTCTGTGGGTAATGAATACCGAATCGATAATGTTCTTCATCTTGATTGGCATGAGCCTGGCAGGATGACTCCCAAAAAGTATTGAACGGTTTGACCGGAGAACTGGCGTCGGCCCTGTCTGGTGAAGAGCCATTTTGGCTTGCCGATATTAAAGCGAACGTTTCAGCCTCATTCATGCAAGAAATCTTTCCGAGCCAATTGTTCAGTGACGCAAAAGATGGTTCCAACCTTGGCCGTGAGTACGCAAAGGTAAGAAGTGGCGATGGTCAGATTTGGCCAAGTCTGAATGCTGAGAAAATAGGAGCCGCAATTCAGCTTATTGATGATTGGTGGGCTGATGAAGCAGATAAGCGTTTGCGGGTGCATGAGTACGGAGGTGACAAGAAATACCATATCGCTCATCGTATCCCTTCAAGTGGGATTGACGCATACAGTCTACTGAAGAGTGTTGATGATAAAGCAGCACTGTTAGATAGCTTGAAGTGTAGCGATGAGATCCCCTCGGATATCCACTACCTAATGGCCATATTGGTTAAAGGCGGTTTGTTCCAGAAGTCGAGGTCGGCGTGAAGCGTTATTACTTCGTGATCACCTATTTGCCAGAGCAGGCTAGCCAAGAGATTTTGGCGGGGCGATGCATTTCAACCCTGCATGACTTTTTAGTTTTTCACCACATTGGCGGTATCGGGGTAGGATTTCCTAAATGGACAGAGCAAAGCCTCGGCAATCAAATCATGTTTTGCTCTACCAATCAGCAGCGGTTGAGTCAGCTTCATCAATCAAAGTATTTCACAATGATGTTTGATCAAGGGCTGTTTGCGGTCACTGATGTAGAACCTGTTCCAGCAGATACCGCAGAGGTGCGATTTTACCGAAACCAGGGCATTGCCAAGCTGTTTACAGGCGAGAAAAGAAGACGGCTTGAGAGAGCCAAGCGGCGAGCTGCTGAGCGTGGTGAAATGTTTGACCCTGAAAGGATCGGAAGTAATCAGCCGATTGGAATGTTTCATCGAATACTCATGGATAGCCAGAGCACGCAACAACGATTCGTGTTGCATGTCCAAAAGGAAGATGTCGCTGAAGCTTCTGGCACAGACTTTAATGGTTATGGGCTAGCAACTAATCGAGCGTATCGAGGAACAGTGCCGGATATACGTATTCCAGTTTAACCCTTTTTTGGATTGGGATTTTGCAGCTTTAGAAATCAGAAGCTTACAAAGTTGATGTAAAAAGGGTTTTGTTGGCGAAAGTGAGTTAATCGAATGATTTACATAGAAAACTATCCGTTTGACAACGGTGTCCTGCCGCATAGGTAGCTGAGAAAATTAGGTATAGCGAACAAGCTTCCGTGTCACTGTGTCCTGCCGCATAGGTAGCTGAGAAAATCAATTCATGATGAACGGGAGCGAGTTCAGCGTGTACTGCCGCATAGGCAGTTGAGATAAGGTCTGGAAGTTAGCAACCCACACATGGAACCTAAACCTGCCGTAAGGCAGAAGTGAAAAAGCGACATGCCAGAAATTTTTAGCGTGTTTGAAACAATGGAAACCCCATAGGTTTCCTCGCAGCGTGACTGCATGTAATTGGTCAGAGCCGGAAGGCAGCAGCCAGCATACAGAAAGCGGGTGCCGAGGGTTGGCTTGTGGGGTTTCCACCTACATAGGTTCATTCATTCGCTAGGTCGCCAGCCTGCTTCAAAAGCCTTGTAGAGTTCTCTGAGGTTCTTGAATTCTCTACCAACATGCCTATTTACGCAGCGGCTACATATTTTTTTTGAGCTGGGTACGTAGTACTGGAAGCAAACCTGGCATTCGTGAGCTTGCCCGAAATTAATTTTCTCTTCCGACTTCGAATCTTCCTTTTCGGGAATCTTTTTTGGGGGGCTGGGAGCTAACCCCGTATCTTTTTCAGATACAAACTTGGAGTCTGTATTTGCTTGGTCTTCAGTTTGTGGATGTGGAAGTTCTCTATATAGCGTCGCATCTTGTCGTAACAGACTGGCTATACCTTCAATGGTTGAGCAATTTAGCAATGGTGAGTTTTTCACTTGAATGCAGCGGTGTATGTGAAAGTCTCTATCTAGTTGAATAGTTCTCTGGCTACCCGGAAATGGGACATGAACCCCGATGAGATGTCCTATATCTGTAGTACCGACGACATCTACAGTGCCATATTCTGATTGAGCATCCAGCTCCCACTTGTTGATATTCAGTGTGTACTCAAAACCGCCTTCAAAATCAAAAATGCAAATTGAGCTAAGTTTTACAAGTTCCTGTCTGACTAACAGTGCGAGAGAAGTTTCTGGAGAGTAAGAGCAAAGCTCATCTGTTTTGATATCATTATCAGTGACGTGAGCGAAGCAGTGAGCATTAACTTGACCATGTCTAGCAACGACTTGTGTTCCACAGCTAAGGCAAATGCAGTCGCACTTCAAGCCCTGCTCTACATCATCTATACAGACTATTTCATTGGTTAGAATTTTTTTCGCAAAGGCGATTTTTACTTCACCCACCATTTAAAATAATAAACTCTCTGACAATGTTGTTAATTGAAGGGCAAGGAGATGCTTGCCCCTTAGAGGTCTTTAGTTGGAGCAAACCGCAGCTGCATCAAGATTGATGCTACAGGTATTTGATCTCGGTGATTTCCAATAGGTCTTGTCAAATTCAGCGTTGCAGCCAGCGTCTTCCATAAGTGCCACATGGCCATCACATATCAGCATGACCGCATTTTCCCCTTGGAATTCCTGTAGCAGTCGATAGTTAGCCACTTTTCCTTCTTTGGCTAGCGCCTCAAGCTCAGGTAGCTGATTGGGATTGGTTGAGGTGGCACTTGATATAATCTCTTCTTGACTGAGTCCTTCGGTATTCCCCCACTTAAGTTCACCGTCAACAGCTTGGGATACATCTTTCAGAATTGAAGCCATGTCATACATGACTTCATCCGAGTATTTGGCCTGTGTTGAGCAAGATGTTAAAGCCATAAGCAATGCAAGAGTAGTAATTAATCTCATTGGTTCCCCCAAGCTGTTAGCTGTCCGTTTTCACAGAGGCCTGTATCTAAATTCCAATTTTTGAAGAAGTCTGTTTCTGCGCCGTCAAATACAGCTGCTGCGGCTTGTTCCCAAAACAGCTGGATAGTCTTAATCGCCTTATCAAAGACTTCGTCATAGTGTTTTGTCCCATCTGGCGTTTCGAGGCTTTCGATAAATGTTGTATCGACTTCCTCGTGTAGGGGATAGGTTAAGCCTTGTTTTGACGCAACATGCCGAGCCCAAGGAAACAAACGATGTGACTCCTCTGCGTTATCTACAACTGTTTGGAAACCTTTGTGCCAAGCGTTGATGTTAGGCTGACATTCACTGGCATAGTCTGGGTAGACTGCATTGAGCGCGGTGTGCCAGATGTCGCTGATAATCGGATCAATCGAACTGTCGTCATTAACATCAACGCAGCCGCCTATGTTTTCTTTTACACGGTCAGCCATGCCAATATCGCCTAGGTTCAATCGAGAAGACCAGATATAGGCATCTTGATTCATTTCACAAACACGATGGGCTTTAGCGTTTTCAGCGTAAGGGCCAACTTTCATTTCAACCACGGGATGAATGGTAATGTCAGCGGCAACGTGTGCGACGAAGCCACATAGCCACGCAAAGGCTTTTTCTTGGTGTTCGCTATTTACTGATTTCACTTGCTGAACGAGAGCGTTTATTAGCTTGCCGACATTGTTGTAATGCATTTCGTCAGCCCATTTGTTTTGGGCTGAATCCATGAGATCCAGATAAGGGTAATCAGGGCTGACGCAACCGAGTTCCAAATACCTTTTGTTTTGAGCTAAAGCCTTTTTGGCTTCTCGGGGCATATTTAGAATCATCAAAGCGTTGTTCGCAGAAGCCACGTTAACTGCGGTGATATGAGCAAAAGCGCCTGGCATAGTCATCTCCATTCATATTGAATGATGAGTTTACTATGTAATGTGCTTGTTGTTTTTCGACTCGAATCTGATAAAAGACAAAGAGTTAAACCAAGCTCTGTGTTCATCTTTATATCAATTAAAATACTGTTTCTATGGCGGCTGGTTGCTTGTTCTTTACTATGGTGGGTAATGACGATGATCTATTTGGGATACAAATTCCCCATGGATATTTTAAGGTTTGGTTTCGCTCATACTGGTAAATAGTAACAGGGGGAAGATTTCGCCGATCGTAGGCTTGTCCGAACCTGAAGGCGACACTGTTTTGTGATGCCAATATTAGGTGGATTTTCTCATATCCATCCACCAATTGAGCTTTAATGCATTCAATAAATTCATAGGCTAAGCGGTCTTGTTTTGTTTTGGACCAGTGGTTATTGAACCTTGGGTTCATAAGGCTAAGCTGAAGCAGGTTCATACCAGAGAAAGTATCTTTTATTGCTTCAATATCTGCGTGATAGGAAAATGATATAGCTACAACTAGCTCTTTTGATTCCTCGTTTTTGACAACGTTTTTCACAATAAATTTTTCATCGTCATCTTTACTTTTCAGCTCTCCCCATGATGATGACTCTCTATTCCAATCAACTACTTGGATAGATGATTCATCGTCTAGGAGATAACCTGTAAGAAAGGCAAATGGCACTGGAACAATACCTCCGTAGATGATTTCGACATCGTCCGCCCCTTTTTGGAGTCTTCGCTCTTCGATTGACCGCTCGATCCCCAATACTTTATCTAGAGCCTTAGTTGGGTTGCTGACAGCACCGTTAGTTAAGCTATCTCTTATGTCAATAACAATGCCGTTAACTTGTTTACCTTTGTTCAGGTTTCCAGCGAATGCTGAAAGAGTATCGTCTGAGGTGTTTACTAGTCCTCGTTGCTCAATAGGAATAACTACTTTTTGGGATAGCCGTTTTCGTTCTGTGATGGCATCCAAAATTAACCATATTACGCCCAATGCAATAAGGAAAACGCCAATTGCAAAAGCGATAAAAACTAGTATTTCAGGAACTTCAGAGCTCGAAAACTTAACGCCAATAGAGTCATGAGCTGAGTCGTAAGCAACAGCCAAAGCCCAATCACCTGCTAGTGATAGAGTAAGGAGAGTTATCCCACTACCTAATACTCTTGCTGCTGGCGACTTGCGTCGAAAAAGCCACTTTATCGTATTCTTTAGAACTGTATTTATGTTGGACATTTTATCCCTTCAAATGCTTATCGTTGACTACGGATAATTGAGAAAGATATTGCTCGATGGTTAGCTCTCCTGGGTGTACACCGCCACCGAGCCATTCTCCGGTAGAAAGCCACAATTCCCAATACAATAGCCATTCCATTGTCCAAGGAATGATCGACTCGGCGATTAACATTTTTGAGTGCCAATCGTTAGAACCTCTTCGGTTGAAAAGCACGCAAGGCTTCGTGTTTGAGTCCGAGTAGAATTCATGTGGTGATCGTTTCCCATCCGCCAGTTCTCTTAGATTTGGATGTAGGATTTCAATGACAGGAATGTCATTAATGCCTCTCCAAGTTACTTGTACTTCATATTTCCTACTAAGTTTTGAAGGCTGCATGTACGATCTCCACTCAAGCACAAGACCGTTTTGTCTCTTTACAACTCTCCCTTTACCTTCTGGGTAGAGGTTTTTTAGTGCCGCAAGCTGTTTATTCAAAACAAATCTCATAAAGCTAATCCGATAGCTCACCGAAAAAATTGTGCTTCGGTACTGGCTTTGCGAGGGCAACACCAGGTATCCCCAGACCCAGCCCCGTACTAGCTATAATCGCTTGGTTTAGAGCTCTTCTTGTAGTCAGAGTGTCTGCTAATATGCCAGCTAGCCCTTTAGTAGATTGAGCTCCAAATATTTTTGTTGCCGTAGCAACGGTTTGGTCTAAGCCCTGATTGAACTCCAGAATTTCAACGATGTCGTTCTTTGCGTCCTCATACCAAGCTTTGAACGATTGAGCCAAGATTGGTTTTTCTCTCCATTTATCTGCGAAATTTTCTGTTGGCAGTGATGGGTTAACGATTTCATATTGAATCGTTCCATCAGACAGAGGTTTGCCGTGGATATAGGTAGGCATACTTTCGATGACATCCAGCATAAGATCGAAGGGATTGTCATATTCTTTGCCTGAGGCAATGCAATCGTTATAGGCACGGGCTGCTAGAGTTGTCAGCACAATGCTTATTGGAGCAAAGTCTTTGTAGAAATTTCCTTCATCACTTTTCCAGATATCACGGTGTCTTTTTAAAAGCTGAACGACTATCTGAAGTACCGTTTTTCGGGTTTGGCCTGGGAGATCTTCAACAGTACCGGCTCTGAGTTCTTGCTTTGATTTATATGCGCTTCTTCTGCTCCATCGCACTTCCTTGCTACAGATTGATCTGAACCAAGCTCTGTATCCATAAGGATGAGACGGACTATTTGCCGTAAATATGTCCGCTACACGAACGCTGTTTTGTCGGCTTGGGCGAGACTGGTCTTCAGGCATGCTTGGAGTAATATCCATGTGGAAACTAGTGCCTTCTTCCGACCCATACTGCATTGTTACACATCGCCGTTTTGGTTCAGGTTCGACTTTCTCACTGTATCGACTCGACTGTTTTAATTCATGGATTAGATCTCTTAGAAGCTGATTTGCCTCATATTGATTCAAGGGGTAGCTCTGCTCGGGGAGGTGTAAAACAAGGTCAATGTCCATATCTGATTTCGCGTCTAGTGGTTTGACGGAAGTCCCAATACCCACGCTACCTTGGGCATAGATATAACAATCTTTAAGCCATCCACCCCTATTGGAAAGGTAAGAACCAATAGCTTGGTACGCGGATTTGAGTTTGCCCAACTGGGTTTCAGTAAGATCCAAATTGGATGTTATGTGAGCGATCATCTCGAAGCTAAATTCCTTGTCGCTCTGACTAAGCTGTCTTAGTGCTTTAAAGTTCTGCATGTCCAGTTGATCCTCAAATCTGCATGGAAGTAATCAAACTATATTCATATGCGACATAATTTAACGGATCGAAATGATACGATCAATAGATCGTGTTGATCTTTTTTATGTTTTCATATTACACTTGAAAAGTATCCTTGCTATGATGTTCCCAAAGAACACTAGTCGGTAATGAAAAATGACTGTGACAGATAGAGACACTGAGATGAACGAGGTCAGTGCGAGACTTGCTTATGTTGATTTTAAGCTTCGTTTTACAGGGCAGGTGACACGTGCGGATTTAAAAAGCGCTTTTGGTATAGCGGAAGCTGCCGCATCACGTGTTTTAACTGAGTACTCAAAGCAAAGGCCAAATAACAAAACACAGAAAACTAACACGATCGTTAGGGAAGGCTTCGAACCTCTGGTCGATTTTGATGCTGAACTTGCTTTAGGGATGCTTGCTAATGGGTTTAATAGCAATAAGCTTTTCGGAGTAACAGAACTAACTTATGAAAAAATTGGCAAGGTTCCCAATCAATTAAATCTTTGTGAAGTAGCCATGATTACTAGAGCAATAGCGGGAAGTTACTCGATTTCGTGTAATTACCTCTCTGAGAATAGTGGTAATCACGAAATGAGAACATTGGTTCCTCTTGCGATTATGCATGACGGGTCTAGTTGGATGTTTAGGGCTTTTGATAGATCTGAAGTAAAAAATATAAAATTCAAGAACTTCCACTTTGCAAGAGTTAGAAATGTTACCGAAAACTTTGAAGTAAAAGCAGACAAGCAAAAAGATGGTGAAGCATTGTCCAAGGATGAACATTGGAACTTAAGGTTACCTCTGATTCTGAAGCTGCATCCTACTCTCTCTGAGGCTGCGAAAAAGCAGGTGAGAACAGATTTCGGAATATCTGAAGACAAAGATGAACTGTATATCACTGAAAGAGCAGCCTTTCGATGGATTGTAGAAAAAAAATGGTTCATTGATGCTCGAACTGAAGCCCAGAAAAAAGAAGATGAAGAAAATGGTATTCGGCGGTTCTACAAATTTGAGCTTTGCAACCTAGATATGGTCCAGCAAATGGAAGGAGTCTAGTGTTAACCAAAGTTTAGGTCATAGCCTCCGTCGCGAGGTTATGACCTGATCCTGTCACACTTCTATCTAAGACTGAAGTAGTTGAACAATATCAGACATGAGGCGACATTCAGACTGTAACTTTCTTTCATAAACACAATTGCATCTTTAGTGCTAAACGGATTTGCAAACTTATGGTGCCTCACCTTGCAAACATATGGTGTCCTAAATGTCGTAACCCACTGATTATCCATACTTGGCTTTGAAGCTTTATGGTGTCGGCAACAGTTTCAAAATTCTCCTTACTTTCTCGTTGTAATCATCTTTTCCCCACCGAACCGAGCGATCCTGAGTCCGTGTCTTATTCCACGCAACCATACTCAGAATGAAAAAGCTCCATTTAACGCGTCAATTACAACGCTGCACCAGTAAACGCTTTGAGCTTTACGCTATCTCTCGCATCATCCATAAAGTCGATGATCTCGACGTTAAATTCATCACTCAGCAATATGTCGCGCGGCCAGAAGGCTTCGCTCTGACTGATTTGTACTTGCCTCAGCTTCAACTCCACATCGAAATTGACGAAGGTTTTCATAAGCAACAAGTCAATGCCGATAAAATTCGAGAGCTCGACATCGTGACGGCCACACAGCACGAGGTGTTTCGTATCGATGCATCGGTCTCGATCGAGCAAATTAATCAGCAAGTTGATGAGTTAGTAACGTTAATTAAGGCCAAAATCGCCGAAGAGAAGGGAAAAGGAACATTTGTGCCTTGGAACCCTGAGTTTGAACACTCAATTGCGCGCTTCAAGGCACTGGGATATGTGGATATTGTCGATGATGTTGCGTTTAAAACCTGCATGGAAGTGTGCAACCTTTTCGGTCACAACTACAAAGGTTTCCAAGGTTCATCAACGACGGTGCCCGGTTATCCAAATCATAAACTGTGGTTCCCAAAATTATACCCGAATGGCGAGTGGCTAAATGAGTTGAGTCAGGGCGGCAAAGAGATCCTTGAATACAACATTGAGTCGCAAGAAAAACGCGCAGCGGTGATCGAAATGAACCTTCAGCAAGACATCACTATGATTGTGTTCGCACGCGTAAAAAACGAATTGGGTCAGGTGATGTACCGTTTTCGTGGTGTGTTTGTCCAAGACAGAGAAAAAACCTCGGTTGAAGCAGGCTCTTACTGGAAGCGTGTGGCTGAAAGGATTTACATCAAGGCATAGGTCGTCAACGCACCACAATCAGTGATTAAACTTAACCGATATCAAAGTGAAAGGTGTCGGTTAATACTTACAAATCAATAGAACATATATTAGGTATCGCGTGGGAAGTGAGATTTTGTTTTCTGCTGCTATCGCCTCTCTGCGCAAGGCGGCGAGTTAGAGAGAAAATTGAGTGTCCGAACTTATTCACTGCTTTCAATCGTTCAGTGTTTATGGCTTCCTTTACATCTCTAATAGTCAGTCCTCAAAGACTCACCTCGCCATTACATGCCGCTTCTCGCGTATGATTTTTCTGTCATAGATGCAAGCGTTTGCCTCAATTTACGCGTTGAAATCTTAGTTTGACGTACCGCACACTTTTTAAGAGAAATTGGTTAAAAATAGCCCTTGAAAAAGTGCGAAAAAGGAGCGATTATCCGCGCCCTCTCTAGTTCTTTAATAGTGCAAATGCCCCATGAATTTTACGCAGTTCGATTCGCTGCCACCGCCACAGATTGCGGAGCGTGCAGCTGAGATTGGTGTTGCGAAAGCCACCAAAGATCCACATAAATCTTTCCTGCTGGCAATCTCGGCCGGTATCCATATTGGTATCGCGTTCATCTTCTACACCACGGTAACAACGGGTGCAGGAGACATGGCATGGGGCATGTCGCGTTTCATTGGTGGTCTGGCATTTAGCCTAGGTCTTATCCTAGTGATCATCACTGGTGGTGAGCTGTTTACCAGTTCTGTGTTGACACTGGTAGCGCGTGCCAACGGTAAAATCTCGTGGAAAGCACTGTTTAAAAACTGGGCTGTGGTTTATGGCGGTAACCTAGTTGGTGCGGTATTGCTGGTCATTTGTATGCTGATTGCACAGCAGTACATGTTCGGCAAGGGCGAGGTTGGCATCAACGCGATGCACATTGCGCAGCACAAGCTTCACCATAACTTCTTCCAGGCGGTTGCTCTGGGCATTATGTGTAATGTGTTGGTTTGTATTGCTGTTTGGATGACTTACAGCGGCCGCACGTTAACAGACAAAATTTTGGTGATGATCCTGCCTGTGGCCATGTTTGTTTCTGCAGGTTTTGAGCACTGTATTGCGAACATGTTCCAGGTACCGATGGCGATTGGCATCAAGTACTTTGCACCAGAGTCATTCTGGGCAATGACAGGTGCGAACATTGCAGACTTTGCTGATCTGACCATGTCGAACTTCATCATCAACAACCTGATCCCAGTGACATTGGGTAACATCATCGGTGGTGGTTTGTTCGTTGGCATGTGGTACTGGATGATTTACCTGCGCGACTAACAGAAACGAATAATGTAAGAAGGCCTGCGGCGAAAACCGCAGGCCTTTTTTCGTTAAGCCGAACTAAGAGGATGAGCCATCATCACTTTTTTGCGTCTGGCATTCCGGAGCCTCTGAGCCTTCTGTACAGTTTTTGTCGGCGTCAGAAGCCAGTGCCGTGCCAGAAAAGAATACGGCGATGGCGAATAGCAGTGATTGAAGCATATTCATTGCAAAATCTCCTTTCCTATGGAGTGTGGGTTCGGAAAATTGCTGCAGCGAATATACTGTGGCGCATTCAAGTGCCGTCAATGTTAGCTGTCTGTAAAGGCAGTGTTAGGGTGACATCTTGTCTAACTAATCAAACAGTCACTGTCAGGTTTCTATCGAGACATCATCAATGGGCTTACTGCAACAACTCAAAATGTAACCTTCATCGATTTCTTCTTCACTGATGCCGCCGTTGTGTTCCATGTTGACGTTACCGGACAGCAATTTGACTTTGCAGGATCCGCAAATCCCCATCCCACACGCTTTCGGCACATGTATACCCAATTTCGTGCTCGCCGCATGAATGGTTTCGGCCTCAGAAACTGTCACTGACATGCCTCATCGATAAACTCAACGCAAAATCCAGGCTGTGGAGTTTCTTCTGCAATGTGTGCAAGCTCTGCCGATTCTTCAGCATCTTCGATGGCATCTGGCGGTGTTTCGCCAAAGCTTTCTTCATGGTAGCGAGACATGTCATAGTCAAGGTTGCCTAGCATCTCTCGCACGGCTTTCATGTAAGGCTCTGGCCCACAGCAATACACCTCTCGCTGGAGCACGTCAGGGGCGATGAGTTCGAGCAATTGCTGGGTTAAGAATCCGCGATAGCCGTGCCAGCTTTCACCAATGTCATAGCGTTCACAGATGATGGAAAGGTCAAAGTTGTCGATGCGTGAGCTCATAAGCTCGAGTTCTTTGAGGAAGATTATGTCTTTAGGCGTTTGCGAACTATGGATAAACTTCATGTCCACGGCACTGTTGGTGTCATACCACCAACGTGTCATCGACATCACGGGCGTAATGCCGACACCGCCAGAGAGAAACAACGCTTTGTCCGTTGGAAAGTCGATGCAGTTAAAGTTGCCGATGGGGCCATGTACCGCCATTTCGTCATCAACACGAAGGTTGTCGTGAAGCCAGTTAGACACCAATCCATGCTTTTGACGTTTTACCGTGATGGAAAAGCTGTAAGGCACCGAAGGTGAGGAGGAGATGGTGTAGCTGCGCATTACCTGCTCGCCACCAATGTTTAATTCCAAGGTGACAAACTGCCCCGGTTTGAAAAAGAACATGATGGGCGTTTGGCTCATAAAGCAAAACGTTTTAACGTCATGGGTTTCCTGAACCACTTTGACGCAGCGAACGACATGGCGACCGTTTACCCAGGTTTGGGTGTTGACGGGGTTTAAGCTGTTATCTTGGAGGATGTCCGGCTCATTCATTCGCGTTTCCCCTGCAGTTCTTATTCTGTGTTTTGAGTGCCGCGTCAGTCGCCAAGGTTGGCTTCTAAACGCTCGCAGTACCAGTTGACGAAATTGATCACCCCAAACTCGTAAGTTTTGGAATAAGGGCCCGGACGATAACCGACAGAGTTGACACCACGCTGGTTATTCTCCGATAAGGTGCGGTCTTGTGCGTTGGTTGCATCCCAGACTTTTCGCACATTCTCTGGGTCGTAATCCACGCCTTCTTTGGCATCTTTGTGGACTAGCCAACGGGTGATGACTTTGGTTTCTTGTGGGCTGATAGGTAAGATCTGGAATGCTATCAGGTGGTCACCCATCCCGTGGTTCCAAGAATTTGGCAGATGGAGAATGCGCAGCGCACCTAAGTCTGGCGTCGTCACTCGTCCCAGCAATTTTGTGCACGCGACGCTGCCATCCATGGTCATTGAATGGGTGCCTTCTTTCAGCGGTGTTCGCACGACGCGGTTGCGATTGTCATAACGCATTTGATATTGAAACGGAATGTCGTGCTTGGTCCAAAACGCCTGCATTTTTTCGACGAGTGCTTTGAATTCAGGGGTTGCTCGTGGGTCGTTGTTGTCGTCCCATTCGAGCAACGAATTCAGTAACTCTGGGTGCGAGCCATCACAGTGATAGCACTCGCGGTTGTTCTCAACGACCAGCTTCCAGTTGGCTTTCTCGATAATTTCACTTTGCACCGCGACCTTCGCGTTATCGAGGTCGTAAGGTTCGAGGTAATAGGCGAGATCGTCTAAAAACGCATCAATCGGTGGTGGGGTCTCGGCCAGACATACAAAGATGTATCCGCCCGAGGCGCGGCAATGCACAGAGCCGAGAGAAAAGCCCGACTTGTCGAAGTCATCGCCCATATCACTACCGGCATACACCAAAGAGCCGTCGAGGTCATAGGCCCATTGGTGGTAAGGGCACACCAGTTTTGGCATTTTCCCGCGATGAGTCAGACAGATTTTTGAACCCCGATGGCGGCATGTGTTGTGAAAGGCGCGAAGCGCGTTTTGGTTGTCACGCACGATGATGACTGAGTTTTTGCCGATATCGACAGTGATGAAACTGCCTTTCTTGGGTAATTCACAGGTCATGCCTGCAAATATCCATTCCTTGGCAAAAATCTCTTCCATGTCCATTTGGAAGATGGCTTCACTGTTATAAAACGGCTGTTCAAGCGTGTAATCAGGAATACGTCGCTTCAACATGGCTTTCACCATCGCGTGTGGTGAGGGCTCTGCGTCTACATTCCAAATTGGCAACTGATCCATGGTGATTCCTTTCGCCTCGCGTGGGTTAAATCGGGCATGACTGCGCCGGATCCCAGTTTTTGGTGCATCATGGCAATATTGACGCGGTTTGTGTGGGTTTATTTATGTAAAAACGACCCGCTAATTGTCGTTTTACGACCCGTAGACAAGCGAGAGAAAGTCATTGGCGTTTGATGGGATCCACATGGCGCAAATCAGAGCATGGAATGCGCGCAATGATTAAATTTAAGCTACTCTTTTTAAAAACCATTTCGTTGATATTCAAAAGGTAACGCTTGGAAGCTCTCCAACCTTTGGACGTACAGTTTGAAAAAGCCCGCTGGCATGCTGACCTTGTCGGTTCGGGCATGTTTTGGTGCGATTTGCTGGTGGATGAGCGATTTTCGGCAGAACTCGGTGTGCTCAGCCAATACATTGTGGACTACCGAGTTAACCTAAAAAACGAGATGGTTCATCGTCTTGAAGACAATCTGTTGTTTTTATTCTGCCGCAGAGAAAAAGTGCGCTTCGATATCTACAAGCGCCCGAGCTATAACTTTCTCACCAAAAAAACCAAGTTCCACTTTGTGATTGGTAAAGAGCGAAGGAAAGTATCGGCAAGCGTGAGCTTGAAGTCCTTTTTCTTTGAAGACATGGCCAATCCCAAAATCCTTTATGACTCAAAATTCGTTACTTTCATCAAGAACGAAAAAGACAACATGACATTGTCAGTGCATGACTTTCTCTCTGAGGTCGGGATTGAGCTTGGCATTAAAAGTGAAGTGGTCGGCACGGGAACAAGTTCTTCGCCGTATTACGGTAATACGGAGTTTCACTTGGACTGCTTTCAGCGGGAAACAGAAGCGTATGCGGAAAAAGACACGGATCTGATCGTGTTCATGAACGAGTATCAGGTGAGAAAGTCTGAAGGCTTGGTGCAGGAAATCTCATCGCTCGAAGATGGCGATGAAGAAACACCGCCAGCCTTATCGGATACCGAGCTCTTGATGCTTTCACGCTGTTTCAGTCTGTACTTTTTAGGTGATGACACAGCAACGTCCATGCTGGTGAAAAACGCCGTGACCAACCTTAGCCGGTTTATGCGCCGCAGCGCGATCTCGCGGATCGAAGTGGATCACGCCTATGATGCCGACGGTGAATACATTCGTTTGAGCGGGCAGGAAGTGGCGTCTTCTGCAAGCCATGCCTTCGCCATTCTGTGGGACGACGAAAAGCTGGTCGTCGACCGCGGTGAAATCTACTAATACCTAAAAAACAGGCAGTCTATCGCTGCCTATCATCTCTTCAATTCATTCAAAGCTGTAACGTCAAATCACCGCTCGGAGAACTCAGGCTCGAAATCCTGCAGGGCTTTTTCGAGCATAGCGACGCCTTGGGGGAGGTTCGCCTCGCCCCCTAGTGCTTGAATCGTCGAGCCGAGCGCGTGAATAGTGCGGAAAATATTGTGCACGCGACATTGCTCACCCATCTGCCCAATTCGGATGATATCCAACCCGAACGAGCCGGAAATCTCCACTTTAAATCGTTCAGAAATATGGGTGAGGATGGCCTTTTGCTCCAGCCCTTTAGGAACGTGAATACCCACCACCGAATTGAGGCGAGAAGTGCCATGGGTATAGAGCGAGAGACCAAGCCCTTCGATCCCCGCTTGCAGTGCCTTTGAGCATTTCAAATGGCGGTCAAAGCGCGCTTCCAGTGTTTCTTCGCACACCAACCGTAATGCCTCATGAATCGCCATGATCCCAGAAACAGGTGCCGTATAATGGTAGGAGCTTTTGTACCAGAATTTGTCAGCGAGTTTGGCATCTAAACACCAATGTTTGAGAGTATCCGTACGCGCTTCAATTTTGGTCCACGCCGCTTCTGAAAACGCCACCAAGGAGACACCGGGAATGCAGCTCAGGCCTTTTTGTCCGCCCGTGATAACGGCATCGACTCCCCATTCATCCATGTTAAGTGGCATGGTGCTGAGCGTACAGACGGCATCCACAATCACCAAACAGCCCGCTTCTTTGGCTGCACGGCAGATTTCAGGCAATCCAGTGTTACAGACTGTATTGGACGTTTCCCCTTGGACGATGGTTAGCACCTGAGGACGAAAGTCTTCAATGGCTTGCGCGACGTTTTCTGGCGAAGCGGCAAATCCCTCTTCGATAGTCAGTCTACGCACATCGCCACCAACACGATCGGCCATTTCAGCGAGGCGTCCACTGAAAAAACCGTTATTGACGGACAACACGCGATCAGTCGGGGCAACGAGGTTGGCGACGGCCATTTCCATCGCGGCAGAGCCAGGGCCTGCAACCCCAAGAATGTGGCTGGAGTTGGTCTGAAACACGTAACGAGACATGGCTTTAACCTGCTCGATAATGCGCGACATGGTATCGCCGAGGTGATTAATAACAATGCCGTTGGCGGCAGCAACTTTGGCTGGAATAGGTACAGGACCGGCCCCCATCATCAAAAGTGGTTCATCAGGCAAGATGGAATCTAATGATTCAACGATCGGAGGGGAAATGCGCACGTGGAAACTCCTGTAAAACGAAACGTCCTGTTTTTATCACTCAGTCGAGAGCATGAAGAGCCATAGTAGAACACACACTTGGGCAAAGCTATGTGCTGCGCAGTCAATGTGATGTGAGCCCATTTCCGCCGCGCAATGCCAGCTAAATAGGGTTTTTCCCGAACAGTTAGAATCTGAGTGAATTCTCTTAGTTGGAACAAGTGGGTAAACAAGTTGCACATACACTGTCAAAAGGCCGGAAGCAGTATTGGGAGGCGACATGGTGTTGATGTGGAGTGATGCCTTGTGGGGCATTGCATGGGGAATGTGGCTCGCGTTCTATTTAGACAGGGTTTACCTCAAACAGGTCACGCTTATCAAGTTAGGTGTGTTTGTGTTTTGGGGGCGAAGCTTTAAAGCGAACAACATGCTGGCGACTGCTCTCAACATTCTTTTGCTTTCTGGCTTTCTGTTTTTGGCTTCTGCCGTGATTGGAAACTTTGTGTCGGCATGGATTGAATTCGTGGTCGGTTGGTTTATCGGGCAAGGCTGTTACACGTTTTTGTTTTCATCTTCCAAACAATCAGTGCCTGATCGCCAAGGTGAGTAACTGCTCTTACTTTCAGCAGAAAACATTGTGTAGCACATGAATCCTCAGTGTCAGTTGGTCGCCTGAGCGGCAAAGTCGTTGTTTTCGCATTTTTCATCTTGACCAGAGCGAGGTTTTCCCCCATAACGCCAGTTGACGTTTTTATATTGATTTAATGCTGATATGGATACCGATCTACTACGCACTTTTTTGGAAGTGAACAAAACGCGCCACTTTGGTAAAGCAGCGACAAACCTCTACCTCACCCAATCTGCGGTAAGCTTCCGTATCCGTCAGCTTGAAATAAAACTGGGCACGCCAGTCTTTACCCGTAAGCGCGGTGACTTGCGGTTAACAGCAGCAGGCGAGCGTTTTGTCCCATATGCAGAAACCATTTTGCAAACGTGGGGTCGTGCTCGCCAAGACGTGGCGTTAACCGGCTCTTATCAGCAGCAGCTCACAGTCGGTGCTGCATCTGTGATTTGGGAAATGGAAAGCTCGAACGAATGGCTCGAGGAAGTACAAACCGCCAAGCCTGAATGGGCATTGAGAACAGAGTCGCTCAGCCGCCAGCAAATCTCGAATGCGCTGATCGAGAAAATGGTCGATGTGGTCCTGACCAGTGAGCCGCCAAAACTTGCGGATATCCAGCAGACGCGTTTAAGCCACTATGAGCTGGTGCTGGTGTCTAACCTGCCAGATCAGGACATGGAATCCATTGCAGACCTTCCGCTGGTTTATCTGGATTGGGGCACGCGCTTTGGTGTTGAACACAGCCGTATTCCTGCACTTCAACGCACACCCGTTTTACACAGCCACGGTTCACAAGCCGCGCTGCGTTTTCTGCTAAATCGTGGCGGTGTTGGCTTCTTGCCTTCCACTGTAGCACAGCCTTGGATTGATGCGGGCGAGCTGCATATTGTTAAAGACAGTCCAGCAATGGCGAATGAACTTTATATGGTTTGGCTGTCTACCAATGATAAGCACGAAGATATTGAAGATCTGGTAACGAATTTAGTCGAACAATAAATACGGCAAATAGTTTTCATTGAGAAAGGCACCCATCGCGGTGTCTTTTTTTATTTTTATCGATTTTGTTTTTCAGCGTGTAACACTGACTAAAAAGCATAGAAAATAAACAAAGATTCGTATTTTCATGAGGTTAGATAAAACCAATTTTTGACGTTAATGACAATTAATTGGCGGTCAGTAAATGTAGGCAAGTTGCACAGTTTTATTTTGCAAGAGTGGTTGTTTTTTTTGATCTAAGTCTCATAATGGGCGCGATTTTTTAAGACCTCCTTTTGAATTAGCAAGGCTTGCTACGTAAATGTCACTGAAAAATATTTCTATTCGATACCAAATATTGATCCCTATTATCATGTTGGTTGTTGCCACGTTCTCGGTACTTGTTTTTGCCAAGTTTGAGGTGGAATCAGCGATTTCTTCTATCAGCAGTACCGCGCGTCAGGCCGCAGGTGACAAAGACAAAATCACCAAATTGGCAGACTTAGCATGGGCCATGCGCGTTGAGGCAATCTACGGCATTTACGACGAGCAGCGTGCGAAAGACATGGACGCAAACGTGGCGAAACTCAGCCGCGAAGCCATGGCAATCACACGTGACCTTTCTCAAACAGGTGTTCTTCGCGATTTGTCGATGCGCATCGAAACCAGTGTAAGTGATTACTCACGTTATACCCAGACACAAGCGAAACCCACCATTCTGTCTTACTTCAATGATGAGATTGGTGTGACGCGCTACAACGTGATGGTAAGCGAGTATCGCGCAAAAGGTGCGGAAATGATGGAAGACATCAACGCACTGTCTGCGTTTATCAACCCATTGGTAGATAAAGACCTTCAAGCGTCTGATGCAGAAGCTGACCAAATGATCGTGACGGCTGGTCTGGCACTGTCAGGTGCAATGCTGGCCGCATTGATTTTTGGCTGGTGGATGTCTGGTGTGATTGTGAAGCCTTTGCAAGAGCTGCAAGACGTAATGCGCAAGCTGGCGGGCGGTGATTTGAACGTGAAAGCGTCTGATGAAGCACCAACGAGCTTGCTCGTTTGGGCCGTGATGCGAACCAAACCATTGGCCAACTACGCAGCACCGTCAGCACGCTTTGCAGCATCAGTGATGAAGTGGCGGCAGCCTCGACAGAGTTGGCGACAGTGATGACGCAATCGGCAGCGAATGCGCAGCAAGAGCAAGGCGAAATCGAGCAAGTGGCGTCGGCAGTGACAGAGCTATCAAGCACGGCGAACAACGTGTCTGACAATGCGGTTAACGCTGACCACGCCGCGCGTCAAACGGACGATTTGGCTTCTCAAGGTCTGGCTATCTTCTCGCAAAGCTCACAAGCTGCGCACCAAATGGCCGAGTCGATTGAGAACACCGCAAGCGTTGTAACAACGCTGCAAGAACAATCTCAGCGCATCAGCCATGTGGTTGAAGTGATCCGCGGTATTTCAGAGCAAACCAACTTGCTGGCACTGAACGCAGCGATTGAAGCGGCACGTGCCGGTCAATCTGGCCGTGGCTTTGCGGTCGTTGCCGACGAAGTTCGCATGCTTGCAGCGCGCACAGAGTCATCAACGAAAGAAATCCAGCAAATCATCGAAGGTCTGCAAGTACAAGCGGCACAAGCAGGTGACAGCATGGGTACCTGCATGGATGTGCTGGCGCGCACTCAAGAGCTAAGTTCACAAGCGAATGATGCGCTGAATGGTATCACTCAATCTGTGGCGCAAATTACCGACATGAACACCTTGGTGGCAACGGCGGCGGAACAGCAATCAGCGGTCACGCAAGACATCAACCGTAACATCACCAACGTATCTGAAATCATTTCGCAGAACGTGGCGGGCATCAGCCAAAGTGCACAGGCGAGCCAAGAGCTGTCTCAGCTTGCCGAGAGCCAGAAACAAGAGCTGGGCTTCTTCCGCCTCTAATTGTTTGTTTTAAAACAGTAAAAGCCGTCTTCGCGACGGCTTTTTTGTTGCTCGTAAACGGGGATTAAGCCTCTGAAACTGCTTGGTGAATCAGTGCTAATACCTTGTCGTACCGGTGGGGTAGGCTGCGATGCTTTTTCTGTGAAAGAAACAGGGATTGAGATATAGGCTGGGCCAATGAAAGCTGTTTGAGCTTTTCTGGTTGCTCAAAACGGTCAATCACACTTGATGGCAACACAGTAAATCCCAGTCCTTTAGAGACAGGTAATAAGATCTGTGCGAGCTGGTTGATGTAACCACGATGGGTGAGTGTTTCTATGCCTTGGTAATCTTCTGCAAAGTTTCTTCCCAGCACCAAATCTGCGTAATGCTTTCCATCCGGATGGAAAATCATCCCAAGCTCTGCCAACGACGCCAGAATGTCCTCGCCAACTGAGAAGGAAGACGGAACGACAACGGCTAAGTGTTCCTGACCAATTTCTTTCTCTTCGATGCCTTGGTGCTCGATACGCTGTGTGCTGATCCCCAAATCTATCTCATTGTTCATCAACATTTCACGAATGCGTCCGACAGGTGCCGCCTCAAGCGAGACAGATAAACCGGGATGTTGGCTTTGTAGATCCAGCAGCATGGGATACAGCGTCATTGCCATCGTGCCGGAGCAAGCAATTTTAAGGGCACCATGATAGGCATCATCGGCTTTCAGTTTTTCGACAAAGTCCTGGTGTTGAAGCTTTTGAGTGGCGATAAAGTCCGCGAGCATTGAGCCAGCATGGGTCAACTCGAACTGTTTCCCTTCCCGATAAATCAGACTTTCACCCAGCTCTTCCTCCAGCTTTCGAACATGCTGACTGACACCGGGTTGCGTCATAAATAGCTGATTGGCCGTTTTAGTAAAACTGCGTGTTTTGACGAGATGCTCGAAGGTGGTGAGCCATTTAGGGTTAAGCATATCAATCCATAAAATTGAATTATTAATTTAATAATAATCGATAATTTTTCAGGTTGAAAGCGAGGGACTAGACTGAGCACATTCACATTGAGAGAGGACATCGTCATGAACACACCTTACCCACGTAATTTCAGCCACATTGGTATTTCAGTGCCAGACTTGGAAACAGCCGTTAAGTTCTATACCGAAGTACTTGGTTGGTACCTCATCATGGAGCCAACAGAAATTGTTGAAGATGACAGTGCGATTGGCGAAATGTGTACAGACGTCTTTGGCGAAGGATGGGAGCGTTTTCGTATCGCGCACTTGTCTACCGGTGATCGCATTGGTGTTGAGTTGTTTGAGTTTAAAAATCAGGAAAACCCTGAGAACAACTTTGAATACTGGAAGACGGGCATTTTCCACTTCTGTGTGCAGGATCCTGATGTAGAAGGACTGGCTGAGAAAATCGTTGCTGCTGGCGGTAAGAAACGCATGAAAGCCCCTCGCTTCTATTACCCAGGTGAGAAGCCTTACCGCATGATTTATATGGAAGATCCGTTCGGAAACATCCTTGAGATCTACTCGCACAGCTATGAATTACATTACGCCGCGGGTGCATACAAATAATCGACGCAGATGCCGGGTAAAAAAGCCCGGCATCGCTACAAGATGATGTTAGCTTTGTTGGACTGACAATCAGCCTTCATCTTGATTAAAAAAACCACAACGTTAGTCGTTGCATTTTCCTCGTCTTGCTTTATATTGATAATAATTCTCATTATCATAAAGTGAAAGTATGACTGAGTTCCTTGCTAGAATTCTTGCACCAGCCGCTAAAGGTCAACGTTTTAAGCCGCGTTTTCATCGGCTCGTTGCGCCTGCAATTCTTTTGGCTCTTGTCGTCGCCGAGCTACCCGCGATGTTGTACTGCCCACTTTATCAGATGCATTTTGGCAAGTGGCGGCGTATGTGGCTGTGACATTGGCTTTGTTCCACTTCCTTGCCGAAAAATTTGACCGTAACGGTGCGCTGTTAAACACCTTAATGCGCCACAAAAACCTGCAAGTGCTTTTTGCTTCCTTCATGGGCGCCTTGCCCGGTTGTGGTGGTGCGATTGTGGTGATCACCCAGTTCGTGCGAGGCAATCTGAGCTTTGGCAGTGTGGTTGCGGTACTGACCGCTACTATGGGTGATGCAGCGTTTTTGCTGCTGGCAACCAAGCCTCAAGATGGCGTGTTTATGCTGGTGCTTGGCTTCTTTGTTGGCTTGGTTTCTGGACGTGTGGTCGATGCTTTGCATGGTGACAGCTTCCTTCGACCAAAGGCAAAACAACAGGAAAACAAAGCGGCATGCAAGCAGGACTATAAAAAGCCGTACATCAGCGCGCAAGGCCGATTCTGGCAATGGGCGGTGGTGCCTGCTTTAGCAGTGGCATTGATTGGCTCGTTCCAAATGGATGTGGACACTGTCTTTAGTCTCCCTGCGGGAACGACAGAGAGCATCGGTGCGGCGTTAGCGATTTTGTCCGTGACATTTTGGGCTATGCAACGTGAAGCGAACACTTATGAGTCCGTGGTGGGTGAGGATCCAAAGTGCCAGCATGCACATCTGTTTCAGCGCGTGGCACAAGACACCAACTTTGTTACTGTTTGGGTCATTGCTGCGTTTCTGGCCTTCGAGTTAACGATTATGGTCTTTCATATCGATTTGGCAGGTGTGTTTGGACACTGGGCTCCGATGATGCCGTTGCTTGGCGTCCTTGTTGGCTTGTTGCCGGGGTGCGGGCCACAGATTCTGGTTACTAGCTTATATATAAGTGGAGCGGTGCCAATGTCCGCGCAAATAGGCAATGCGATCTCCAACGATGGTGATGCCTTGTTCCCCGCGATTGCGCTTGCACCCAAAGCCGCTTTGGTAGCGACCGTGTATTCCACCATTCCGGCACTGCTTTTTGCATACAGTTACTATTTCTTGGTGGAGATGTAAGGGTAATTTCCGCATTTCCGAACAGCTTATGTTTTTAAAGGGGAAAATATTCCCCTTTTTCTTTTCAAATTTGCCTCTGAAAACGCGTTTTGCTCGTGTGAAAAATGCCCAAATTGATTAACAAATAGTCTCTTCAGAAAATCTTCGCTTTTCTCGATGGTTGCTTTTTGAGCGAAAAGATTTCACAAATGTTTCTCACTCTTTTTCTAAATGTATATTTCACTGCTTTAAAGTGTGATCTTGACCAGATGTGCTGCCAATTTCCCCAAAAAAAGAATATATAATTTCGTAAAACCGCTGTTAATCTCCCTGCGGATTAAATGTGACAAGAAAGTAAATCTTGAAAAGGAGTATTCACGATGAATGCGGAAACAAAAAAAATGTCCCTGACGACACGTGTTTTAGTGGGCATGATTTTAGGTATTGTGACCGGATTTGTAATTCGATTGCTGTTCTCGGAAGACGGCTTCGTTAACGAATACATCGTCAATGGCCTGTTTGATGTTGGCGGCCAGATTTTCGTTGCTAGCTTGAAAATGCTGGTTGTGCCTCTCGTTTTTTCTCCCTTGTTTGTGGCACAAGCTCGCTGAAAGACATTGCAACGCTGGGTCGTCTTGGCAGCAAAACCTTGCTGTTTTATTTGGGAACCACGGCACTCGCGATCACGCTAGCATGAGTCTGGCACTGTTGTTTGGCCCGGGTAAAGGCGCAGACCTTTCTGCGGCGTCAACCTTTACCGCGGCAGAAGCCCCAACGCTGGGACAAGTTATCGTAGACATGTTCCCGACCAACCCAATCAGCTCAATGGCTGAAGGCAACACACTTCAAATCATCATTTTTGCACTGTTGTTCGGTATTGCAATCAGTGCGTCAGGTCAACCGGGTGAGCGTGTTGCGGCATTCTTCCGCGACTTGAACGAAGTGATCCTGAAGTTGGTTGCACTTTTGATGAACCTTGCGCCATACGGTGTGTTCTGTTTGATGGCGAAACTGTTCACCTCTCTGGGTCTCGGTGCCATTGTTAGCCTAGCGGAATATTTCTTCGTCTTGGCGGGTGGTCTGGTGCTGCACGCGCTGGTGACTTACAGCACGCTGTTGAAAGTGTTCAGTGGGCTTAGCCCAATTACCTTCCTGAAGAAGATGGAAGACGCAATCATGTTTGCGTTCTCTACCGCATCTTCAAATGCAACCATCCCTGTGTCGATGGAAACCACGACTCGCCGTATGGGTGCAGATAACAAGATTGCGTCATTCACCATCCCATTGGGTGCGACCATCAACATGGATGGTACTGCGATGATGCAAGGTGTTGCGACCATTTTTATCTCCCAGGCGTTTAACGTTGACCTGACGATGATGGATTACGTGACCGTTATCTTGACAGCCACACTGGCATCTATCGGTACCGCGGGTGTTCCAGGTGTGGGTCTGGTTATGCTGGCGATGGTATTGAACCAAGTTGGTCTGCCATTGGAAGGTATCGCACTGATCATGGGTGTTGACCGTTTGTTGGATATGATTCGTACCGCCGTAAACATCACGGGTGACTGTGCCGTGACGTGTATTGTTGCGAAAAGCGAAGGTGCGTTGGACGAGAAGCGTTTCAATGACATGCATGCTGCGGATGAAGACGAGAAAATCGTGTTCAAACCGTCTACCCAAGCGTAAGGCTTTCATCACGCTAACAACAAAACGCCAGCAACGCTGGCGTTTTTTGATCTAAGGTTTCTGCTGAACGTACCTAATTGATATTCAATAAGTAAGTGGAATTCCTATGCAACGCTATCACACGCTCAGGTTGATTCTCGGCGACCAGCTCAATGCCAGCCATTCGTGGTACAAGGAAAAAGACGAGGGCGTGTTGTACCTGATGGCGGAGCTTCGCCAAGAAACGGACTATGCTAAGCATCACGTTCAGAAGGTTTGCGCTTTTTTTGCCGCCATGGCTGGGTTTGCGGATGCTTTAAAGCGTGCAGGGCATCATGTTTTCTTCCTGACACTTGATGAAACGCGCTCATACCAAGGAATAGAAGACCTTCTGTATCAACAGATTGTCGAACACCACATTGGACGGTTTGAATACCAACAGCCAGACGAGTTTCGGTTGAAACAGCAACTTGCCCAGTTCACTGAAACCGTTTCGATCCCTTGCGAGGCATTTGAGACTGAGCACTTTTTATTGCGGGATTCAGCTATCGCCGAGGACTTCACCGCCAATAAGCATCATCTCATGGAAAGCTTTTACAGAAGGATGCGTAAACGCTTCAATATCTTAATGACAGAGGAAGGGAAGCCGGAAGGCGGTAAGTGGAATTGTGACAAAGAAAACCGCGCATCATTTAAAGCCGCAGATATTGCTAACATCCCAGAATCTCTGCTGTTTTCCAATGATGTTACCGATATCCTAGAAAGGCTGAAGCGGCATGACGTTAAGACTATTGGCAGGTCTTCACCTTCGTTACTTTGGCCGATAAACAGGCAACAATCACTCGAATTGCTCCAGTTCTTTTGTCGCTATCTGCTGCCGACGTTTGGCAAATTTCAAGATGCCATGACAGCTAACTCTCCGCACCAATGGTCGTTGTATCACTCCCGATTGGCCTTCGCCCTCAACAGCAAAATGCTGCATCCCCTGATGGTTATTCAGCACGCCATCGATGCCTATCGCGAGCCAGAGTTGAATATTTCATTGGCGCAAGTAGAGGGATTTGTTCGCCAGATATTGGGTTGGCGAGAGTTTATTCGCGGCATTTATTGGGCAAACATGCCTGAGTATGCCTCTAAAAATGCACTCAACGCTTCTAGACCGATACCTGACTTCTTCTGGACGGGTGACACTCAACTTAACTGCATGCACCACGCCATTACGCAGTCATTGGATTTTGCTTACGCTCATCATATTCAAAGGCTCATGATCACGGGCAACTTCGCGTTGCTCACAGGCATTCAACCAGACGATGTGGATGCGTGGTATCTCGGGATATACATAGACGCGATTGAATGGGTGGAAATGCCAAATACACGCGGGATGGCACTGTTTGCCGACGGTGGTGTGGTCGCGACCAAGCCGTATGCGGCTAGCGGAAACTATATCAATAAGATGAGCGACTACTGTGACAGTTGTGCTTACGATGTGAAAGACAAGTTGGGAGAGAATGCGTGTCCTTTCAACAGCTTGTATTGGCACTTTATGGAAACCCATCGTGCGTTAATTGCCAAAAATCCGAGGGCGGGTGTTGTTTATCGAGGGTGGGACAACAAGCCTGATGAGGAGCGCCAAGCCATTTTGGACAAGGCGCAATGGTATCTTTCTCGACTCGATGAGCTTTAGAGCAGGTCGTTTTTGAAGTCTTTCAGCAATTGATAGACCGACATCTTGTTGTATTTGATATCGGACAGCGGCCTGTTCTTCAGCTCTTCGCTTTTATCGGGGTTACACATGCCCATCGCCCAAAACGGAAAGAACCGTTTATCGATCCTTTCTTTTAAAATTGCTTCGACCCCGTCATGTCGTGGATCTGTTTTGATGTGTTTGAACGTTTCTTCGACATCTTCATCTTCGCCTTCGATGACCTGAATAAACTCTCGGTTCTTATACAACAGCAAACCGGTGACGTTCTTCTTTTTGTTATTGATGCGGCACTGCAAGAGCAAAGACTTTAATGACTCTTTATCAAAGTCTGTTGTCGCCTGGCTGGTGTAAACGATCGCGATCATTGTTGGTACACCCCTGAATGTTCTTCAAACAGTTTTCACGGAATAGAAGGTTAAAGTGGTTAATTTTTGTTTAAAAGAAGTTTAGCAGCTCAGGAGATTTGCGTAATTGATTGTTATAAACAGATATTTTTGTTTTACGCACTAAACAAAAGGTCGCATATTATAAGGTCTTTTTAGCACCTGATAGTGCTTATTTTGTAATACCTCAAAGGAAAATGGAGTTGTCGTTGTGAGTGATAAAAGCCACGATGAATTGATGGCGCCGGATGGTGCAGTGAATCCAATCGATACTGATTATCAGGTTGGCCAGGATAACATTGCACTAAAAATCGGCCTTTTGGCTAGACATTCATAACCGCGTGTTTGTCGTTTCGGGCTCAATGATTGCACTTTTTGTTGTTGTCACCCTTTTGTTCCGAAACTCAGTGGGTCCAATGTTCAGTGAACTGCGTAATACGCTCACTGCTCAAATGGACTGGTTCTTTATCGGCGCAGGTAACCTTTTTGTGTTGCTGTGTCTGATCCTCGTTGTCAGTCCTCTAGGCAAAGTTCGCCTTGGTGGTACTGAAGCAAAAGCAGATTACACCTACGTAGGTTGGTTCTCAATGCTGTTCGCGGCAGGTATGGGTATCGGCTTAATGTTCTATGGTGTGTCTGAGCCTTTGTCTCACTATGCAGCCTCACTAGGCGGTGTGGTTGACGTAAATGGCGTGCGCACTGACTGGGCTCCGCTAGGTGGCGCATTGAATGATGCAGCTGCGGCGAAAGATCTCGGTATGGCAGCCACGATTTACCACTGGGGTCTACACCCTTGGGCTATCTACGCATTGCTAGCACTGTCTTTGGCACTGTTCTCGTTTAACAAAGGCTTGCCTTTGACTATGCGCTCGGTGTTCTACCCAGTATTTGGTGAGCGCATCTGGGCTGGCCAGGTCACATCATCGATATCACTGCTGTTGTTGCGACCTTGTTTGGTTTGGCGACATCGCTTGGCTTTGGTGCATCGCAAGCGGCTGCGGGTCTGAACTTCCTGTTCGGCATTCCTGATGGCACACCAACTCAAATCGTTTTGATTATCGGTATTACCGGTCTGGCGTTGAGCTCAGTGGTTGCAGGTCTGGATGCAGGTGTTAAGCGCTTGTCAGAATTCAACATGCTGATGGCAACCTTGCTGATGGCATTCGTGATCATTGTTGGCCCAACACTGTCTATTTTCAGCAGTGTAGTGAGCAACATGGGTGCGTACTTTGAAAACCTGCCAGCGCTGTCTATGCCATTTGGCCGTGAAGATGCTAACTACTCGCAAGGTTGGACGGCGTTCTACTGGGCGTGGTGGATGTCATGGTCACCGTTCGTGGGCATGTTTATCGCGCGTGTATCACGCGGCCGTACGGTTCGTGAGTTCATCATCTGTGTATTGCTGATCCCGACATCTGTGTGTGTGTTGTGGATGACCGCGTTTGGTACAACAGCGATTGAGCAACTTCAAGACGGCTACCGTGCGGTAGTTGATGCAGATTTGCCACTGCAATTGTTCACCATGCTGGATGGCCTGCCATTGGCAAGCATCACCTCGCTGATCGGTATCATTCTGGTGGTGGTGTTCTTTGTGACCTCATCTGACTCAGGTTCTTTGGTTATCGATACCATCTCTGCGGGTGGTAAAGTGGATGCGCCAGTACCACAGCGTATCTTCTGGTGTACCTTTGTTGGTCTGGTCGCGATTTCGCTGCTGCTGGGTGGTGGTTTGTCATCGCTTCAAGCAATGGTGGTCTCAACGGGCCTGCCATTCTGTATCGTTCTGCTGATGTGTGCCTTCTCCTTGGTGAAAGGCTTGATGTCAGAACCTCGTAAGTAATGCCTGTAGAGTCCGGATGCCAGTCATCCGGACTCTTGTTTAGGGCCACAGTAAATAGTGCGCTATTGAATAGTGACTATTTGCAGTTGTCTTCTGTCTTACCCTGCCAAATAGAACCATGTTGAAACGCGTTGTATGCGTCGGCGTTGGCCTAATTTGGATCGCAATGGGCGCATTTAAGTAATTCGTCTTAACACCATTGAATAAGCTTGGTGATGGCTTGTATCCAATATTTAGAACTCAATGGTTAATAATTTCGACAAAAAGCTTTTTAACGGTGGTTTTTCGCTGTTTTTAAGCGGTTGGCTGGAGTTGATTGGACACCTATCTCATAAATTAAGCATTGAACACTAAGGATATGTTACAGTGTTTAGTTTGTTAACGTTCATCACGCATCGCAAACTTTCATCGTGAATACGATGGTTTGTTGACATTCATACGAAGAATTTAGGTGGCGTTGGCAGCTTAACTCGCGAGACGGACAAAGGAGTTTACTGTGAGCGATAAAAGTCATGAAGAGTTAATGAAGCCTGACGGCGACGTTAACCCCATTGATACTGACTACCAGGTCGGGCAAGATAACATAGCCCTAAAAATCGGTCCGTTCGGGCTAGATATCCACAACCGCGTCTTTTTGATTTCAGGCATCGCCATTGCGTTGTTTGTTTTCGTGACGTTAGCGTTCCAAAAAGAAGTTGCCCCTGTTTTCGGTGATATTCGTAGCTGGCTGACCTCAAATCTTGATTGGTTTTTCCTTACAGCTGGTGACATCTTCGTCTTGGTTTGTCTGTTCTTGATTGTTAGCCCGCTTGGCAAAGTGCGATTGGGCGGAACAGAAGCAACGCCTGATTACACCTACGCGGGATGGTTCTCCATGCTGTTTGCCGCAGGTATGGGTATCGGTTTGATGTTCTACGGCGTGTCTGAGCCACTGTCTCACTATGCGTCTGCATTTGGTGGGACGGCATCTGACGGCGGGGTACGCACAGACTGGGCACCATTAGGCGCAGCGGCTGGCGATGTTGAAGGCTCGATTGACTTGGCCATGGCCGCCACGATTTATCACTGGGGTCTACACCCTTGGGCTATCTACGCGGTATTGGCATTAGGTCTGGCACTGTTCTCATTTAACAAAGGCTTACCGCTGACGATGCGCTCAGTATTCTATCCGCTCTTTGGCGAGCGAGTATGGGGCTGGGTAGGGCATGTTATCGATATCCTTGCGGTGGTTGCGACCCTATTTGGTCTGGCGACATCCCTTGGTTTAGGGGCATCACAAGCATCAGCAGGTCTGAACTTCCTGTTTGGTACGCCACTGGGCACCTCAACGGAAATCATTCTGGTTATCTTCATCACCATTCTGGCGTTGGTTTCGGTAATGGCCGGTCTGGATGCCGGGGTGAAGCGCCTGTCTGAAATCAATATGATGCTGGCACTGGCGTTACTCATGTTTGTCATTGTGATGGGGCCTACACTTGCCATCATCACGGGGTTCTTTGGCAACCTGACGTCTTACATTGAACACTTGCCTGCGCTGTCGAATCCGTTTGGGCGGGAAGATGCTAACTTCTCCCAAGGCTGGACGGCGTTCTACTGGGCGTGGTGGATTTCATGGTCGCCATTCGTGGGTATGTTTATCGCCCGTGTATCGCGTGGTCGTTCAGTGCGTGAATTCGTTATCTGTGTCTTGCTCATTCCATCGGCGGCTTGTGTGCTTTGGATGACAGCGTTTGGCGGCACGGCTATCAGCCAAGTCGTGAACGACGGCTACACAGCCGTTACCGAAGCGGCATTGCCATTGCAGCTCTTTGCGATGCTGGATGCGTTGCCTTTCGCACAGATCACATCATTTATCGGTATTATTCTTGTCGTGGTGTTCTTTGTAACGTCATCTGACTCAGGCTCATTGGTTATCGATACCATCTCTGCGGGCGGTAAGGTCGATGCGCCTGTGCCTCAACGTGTATTCTGGTGTACGTTTGAAGGCTTAGTGGCAATCGTTCTGCTGTTGGGCGGTGGTTTGGTGGCCTTGCAGGCAATGGCGGTCTCAACGGGCTTCCCGTTCACCATTGTTTTGCTGGTCGCTTGTGTCTCGCTCATCAAAGGCTTGATGTCCGAGCCCCGAGGTTAGCCGCGACAGTGATTTAACGGGGCAGGGCAGACCAAGTGTCTGCCCTGCTTCGTCTTCCGGCGTCAGTAAGGGACTGCGCCGTAGCAATACTAACCCTTTGTGGTTACTCAGAGATTGAGAATTAATGGAAGCGGAACAAATCGAAATCGCAGCGTTTCTCAAACAATACGCGCCTTTTAAAGACTTGCCTGAAGACGCCGTGGATGACGTCGCCAGACAGGTTGAAATTTCTTACTTTCGCGCAGATACGCAAATCTTCGAATACGGTCAGCCAATCAAAGATTTGTGCATGGTGCGAAGTGGTGTTGTTGAGATTTATCGTCGTAAAGGCGAGCTGTTTAACCGACTCACTGAAGGCGATACGTTCGGCCAGTGGGGCTTGATGATGAATCGCCGCGTGCGTTTTCCGGCGAAAGCCATTGAAGACAGCTTGGTGTATTTCATCCCTGATACGGTTTTCGATGATCTGAGTGAACGTTTTGAAGCGTTCTCGGATTTCATGGAAGTTGAAGATGGAATGCGCCTGCGCAATGCCGTCGAAAACCATAGAGAAAGCAACGATCTGACCACGTCGAAAGTGAAGTCATTGATCTTGCGCGATCCGGTGACCATTGGTTGTGAATCGTCGGTGCAGCAGGCCGCGATATCGATGACCGATGAAGGGGTTTCGTCACTCTTGGTCATGACGACCGAAGAAAACGAAGACGGAGTGGAGCAGGAACGTATCGTCGGGATCATCACAGATCGAGACCTGCGCTCGCGTGTGTTGGCTGAAGGGCTTTCATATTCAACACAGGTTGCTGACATTCTCACGCCACAGCTCATCACGCTGGATTACAACGCCTACGTGTTTGAAGCCATGCTGGTGATGCTGAGAAATAACCTCCATCACTTACCGATTCTGCGCCACCACAAGCCTATCGGCGTGATTGCGATGTCTGACATTGTCCGTCACGAATCACAGAGCAGCTTGGTGATCGTCAGCAGCATCTTCAGACAACAATCAGTCGACGATTTAGAAGTGTTGGCCAAAGATGTCCCATCGTGTTTCTCTCGCATGGTGTCGGAGGATGCAAACTCACACATGATTGGCTCTGCGATGTCAGTCATTGGCCGAAGCTTCAAACAGCGATTGCTGGAGCTTGGCGAAGAAGAGCTTGGTCCACCGCCTGTTCCGTATTGTTTCTTGGCACTGGGCTCGATGGCGCGGGATGAGCAGTCAGTCGTGACCGACCAAGACAATGCGATGATCTTGGATGACAAATACGACCCTGAAGAGCATGGTGAATACTTTGCGAATCTGGCGAAGTTCGTTTCAGACGGCCTTGCACGCTGTGGTTACGCGTATTGTACCGGTAACATCATGGCGACAAATCCAGAGTGGCGTAAAACTCGTGCTGAGTGGGAAGCCACATTTGCCGATTGGATTGACCAGCCAAATCCGAAGTCGCTGCTTAACAGCAACATCTTCTTCGATCTTGATGGTGTGTACGGGGCAACAAACTGGGCGGAAACGCTCAAAGCCTTTATCGGGCGTCGTGCACGTCGCAACAACCGCTTCCTCGCCTGTATGGCGCGTAATGCCTTGAACCGCACGCCGCCGCTAGGGTTCTTTAAGAACTTCGTGATGGAACAAGATGGCGCGCACAAGAACTCGATTAACCTGAAACGCCGAGGTACTGCACCGCTGGCTGACCTTATTCGTGTTCACGCACTGGCTGTCGATTCGCGTTCTCAGAATTCGTTTGAGCGTTTGGATGACATCATTGAAGCGGGCATTTTGCCAAAGGGTCGAGGTGAAGATATTCGTGACGCAATGGAGTTCATCTCCATGGTGCGCATACGTCACCAAGCGATCGATGTTGAGCAAGGCATTGAACCTGACAACAACATCGAGCCAGAAAACTTGTCTGACTTTGAACGCAGAAACTTGAAAGATGCCTTCCAGATCTTGAGTAATGCACAGAAGTTCCTGAAATACCGCTATCAACCGAACCGCAGTAATTAGGAGATAGTCAGTGTTATTTCTTGAACCTAACAAGGGCATGCCGCTCGTGCAGGCGGGACCAGATTGGCCAACGCTGATTAAGCGTCTGAAGCAAAAAGCCAAGGTGCCACTGCTGAAGCGTTTTTATGATGCCGGTGTTGTGAGCGGCGAAACGCCCGTGTCTGAGGTGCAGTTTGTTGCGCTGGACTTAGAGACAACGGGATTAGACCCGTCGAAAAGTGACATCATCAGTATCGGGCTGGTGCCGTTTACGCTTGACCGTATTCATTGCCGCGAGTCGCGCCACTGGATAGTAAAACCACGTAAGCCGCTAAACGAAGATTCGGTGGTTTTTCATGGTATTACCCATTCGGATGTCAGCGATGCGCCCGATCTTCGCCGCATTCTGGAAGAAGTGCTGGCCGCCCTTGAAGGCAAAGTGGTGGTGGTGCATTACCGCCGGATTGAACGAGAGTTCATTGACTCAGCCATCAAGCATCGATTGGGAGAAGGCTTGGTGTTCCCTGTGGTTGATACACTGGAAATAGAGTCTTGGTATTACCGTAAGCCAAGCCAAAAGTTTTGGTCGCGAATGCTGAAAAAGCCGCTGACTTCGATTCGATTGGCTGACAGCCGTCGACGTTACAACCTCCCGTTCTACCAAGGCACAATGCACTGACGGACGCGATCGCGACGGCTGAGCTTCTTCAAGCGCAAATTGCCCACCGATTCAGACCTGATTACCCAATCAAAGGGCTTTGGCGATAACGCAATCAGACGAGAAGTGTTGCACTGGTTTTACTTCAAGAGTGCAACGCTTCACGTTTCTTAGATAGCATTCTGCTGATCTCTGCGCATATCCGTTCGCTTTTTTTTCACTGTGTTAGAGTCAATCTAAGCGGAGTATCTGTCAGTGTTTCAGATGCATACATTCATTGCCTATAAAGGACGGCAATATGATTGAAGAAAACAAAGTCGTAAAAATCGATTACACCGTGAAGAATGATGCGGGACAGGTTATCGATACGTCGGAAGGCAATGAGCCATTGGCGTACCTCCACGGCGCAAGCAACATTATTCCGGGCTTAGAAAAAGCACTGGAAGGTAAAGCGGAAGGCGAAGAGTTCAAAGCAGTAGTGCACCCTGATGACGCATACGGACAGCGTAACGAAGCACTGATCCAAACGGTAGATAAAGAAGTCTTCCAAGGCGTCGATGAAATTGAAGTCGGCATGGTCTTCAATGCGCAAGGGCCACAAGGCAATATTCAAGTGACCATTGTTGAGATTGACGGTGACAAGGTCACCATTGATGGCAACCACCCACTGGCAGGCATTGTGCTGTATTTTGAAGGTGTGGTTCGCGAAGTTCGCGATGCGACCGACGAAGAAAAAGAGCACGGCCACGCGCACTGATCTTTATCGTTATCTCAAAAAAGCGAGCCTCAGTGCTCGCTTTTTTATTGCCTGAACTTCGCTAGCTTTCACCATGAGACACATTATTCTTGCTTCAAAATGCCTTCAAACAGGAAGGCCTCATCAAAATGCCGTTCACCAATAAACGCTATCGCGTGCTGGCCTTGTTGTCTCATTGCGCCGGGTGAACGCACGCCAAACGGCCATAAGAACCAACGTTCTCCTCGCGCGCTGTCTGTAATGATTCCGTGTCGGTTAAAGGGACTTTTGTATCTGCCATCAGTGCTTTGCAACAGTGAGAGCTGCGTTAGCGATGAGGTTCTTAGGTCAATGTCTGCTTGGATGTTATCGGTAAACTCAACCTTCACAATCATGTGCTCTGCTGTCGACAGCGCAACATGCAATCGCGAGTTTGCTGTTGGCTCTGGCAATTTTACTGCAATCGGCCGCTCTCCATCTGATGCGATGAACTCAAGTGTTGGGCTTAATGCATACACCATGTGAAAGCAGCCGCATTGGTGAATGGAATCGAGAACGAGAGGGTGTCCTGCGCTGTCCAAAGTAAGCCTGAGATTTATTGCATCAAACTTGCCACCATAGGGGTCGAAATAGCCTTTTTCTGTGCGAGCCGGGAACCAAACCACGTAGTTTAACTGCGTGAGAATACCCCCTTGAAAGCGGGTATAGGTGATGCTCGGTATAGCGTCGGTGTGGCGGTATCGACAGCTAGTTTGCCATCATCACTTATCATTAGCTTGCCAGGGAGATCGTCACGCGAGCGTGTTTCGACAGAGATAACTGGTGAGAACGCATCAAGAAGTTGTTCTGTTTCCTTGGCATCAAATACTGGCCAATCAAGCTCAGAGACTGAGCGCGCACGCTTGAAAATCGCTGAGACATCAACATGGTTTTTTCTGCTCATGCCATAACGAAAAACAGGGTCTAAAGGGCGGTCAAACCCAGACATGATGTGAGCTTGCTCATCCTCAATTTGTCCAGCTGCGACGAGGCTACTGATGGGGTACACGCCCACCACACGTTTCCAGTGTTGGTAAGCCGTTTCAATGACAGGTGGATTGGATGTAAGTGTTTGCCAGAACACCGCGTTGTCCATCGTCTCTTCCGCGAGCAAGGCTTGGCATTGCTGTAATGATATTGCCGAGCTTTCCTTTGTCTCCGAAAGCGTTAATGCAGTGTCGAGTTGCTGCCTACCGAGTTGCATCACGTATGAAAGCCATTGTGATTTTTGATTTTCACTGGTGATCTCGCCGACAAGCGAGGTGCTGAACCTGTCGAATGCCAAATAGGGGAATCGCTCATCCTGAGCATAGGGAAGGGCATAAGTGCGCGTGCTATCAATCTTTTGATAGAAGGATGCCAGCGTATCTTGGCATTCTGCGTTTTTTCCTGACGGCCACAGTGCTTGGGTTTTCGAAGATGACACACAGCCCGACAATGTTGTCAGTAAAAGCGCGAAAGTCAGCAGCGATCTCAGCATTCTCATTCCTGTTTGGGTAATGTGCATCCACATAACTATAGACACGAAGCGGGCAGAGATACTTTCTGCCCAATCACGATACCTACCAGTCTGAAGAGATAGCGAAAGCAATGAAAACGCAAAAAGAAAAAATGCTAAGCGGTGAGTTGTACAGTGCAAATGATGACGAGTTGATTGCGGATAAAATGCGATGCCGCGAAGCCATGCGCCGCTTTAATCAAAGCTTGCCGGACAGCCCAGAATGGAAGCAAGCGAAAGCAGATTTACTGCCTAATGCGCATGAGAGCGTCTATATCGAACCACCATTTTTCAGCGACTACGGTATTCACACGTATATCGGTGAGTCGGTGTTTATGAACTTCAACTGTACCATTTTGGATGTGGCTCCCGTAACCATCGGCGACCGCGTGATGATGGCAACCAACGTTCAGTTACTCACTGCAACGCATCCTCTTGATATTCAACGTCGTGTACGTGAGCTAGTGGAATATGGGTTACCGATAACCATAGGTAACAATGTGTGGCTAGGCGGTGGTGTGATTGTGTTGCCGGGCGTTACCATTGGCGAGAATAGCGTCATTGGCGCAGGCAGTGTGGTGACGAAAGACATTCCAGCCAATGTGATTGCGGTTGGTAATCCTGCTAAAGTGCTTCGTGAATTGACTGACGAAGAAAAAGAAGACCGAGGCGCGTTAGGTCAGGTGCTCTAACTCGGTGAGCATATCAATGGCGTATTGATTGGTGCTACCGCAAATATCGCGGTCAGCTTTGAATTGGCTGCATACCGCAGGGCGATCAGGTTGGCCGAAGATCTTACAAAGGTTTTGATCGTTAAGCTGAATACAGCGTTGACCTGCGGGTTTACCGTTAGGCATTCCCGGAATAGGCGAAGATATGCTGGGTGCAATGCAACATGCGCCACAGCCTAAACGGCAACTGATTACTTGTTGGTTCATGATATCTGCCTACATACTTCAAGAAGGCGCGCACAGTATCACTAGTGTGCGGAGAACGCAAAGAAGTCGAAACGTGAATTTGCAAGGTGCTGATTGTGCGTCTTGTGTCCTTTAATCACCGAATGATAACGGGATAGTCCTTGAACTTTCCGGCTCTGGTGGTATAACGTCCGCCTTCTAGCAATATTGAGTAGGTACAGGTAAAAATGTCGACACCTTTCTGGGAACAAAAAACACTGACTGAGATGACGGACGCAGAGTGGGAATCACTGTGTGACGGATGCGGAAAGTGCTGCCTTCACAAGCTGATCGATGAAGATACCGAAGAGCTTTACTACACCAATATTGCCTGCAGCTTATTGGATGACAAAACCTGCTCGTGCAAAGACTACCCAAACCGCTTTAACTATGACGAAGAGTGTCTGAAATTAACGCGTGACAAAATCGACGAGTTTTACTGGCTGCCAGACACCTGTTCTTACCGACTGCTTGCTGAAGGCAAAACGCTTCCAGCATGGCACCCGCTTATCACTGGCTCTAAAGATGCTATGCATGCCGCGGATGAATCGGTTAAAGAAAAAGTGGTATATGAAATTGATGTGATTGATTGGGAAGACCATATCCTTAATCATCCAAACCGGAAGTAATATCACTTTTTGAAAGATTGAATGCTTTCGTTTCAATAAAATTTCTATAAAAAGCTGCCATATGCGATAGATAAAAATAGTCGCGCTGGTGGCTTTTATTTTATCCAAAATTTGCCTTGTATATTTAAACGAAAATTTTGAGAGAGCACTGAAGCGCGGTGAGCGTTTGCATTGGTACGAAGCGAAGTGTTTATATTGAGATGAACCTTGCAAATTAGAACGTTGAAGTTTTAAGAACAAATTTTCTGGATACTATTGGTGAAAAATATAAAACAGCAGTATCACAATGACCTTTTCAGTTGGCACAGAACAATCAGTCAGTGATGAGCACATTCAAAAGCTCAATGAGATGCTTGAGCATATCGACACCGACATCGCACTTTCCATGTCATACGTCCGTCGCGCCCACCACATGTCTTTCCCGGACCTAAAGAAAAAATTCACTGGGATTAACGTAGAAACACTTCAGAAATACATGCAGGAATCTTATCCTGCGCATCGTCCTATTCATGTCGTCGCGGCGTATTCATGGGTGATGATGGTACCTATGACGGCGTTTTACTATGGCTTGAAACTGCGCGAATACTACCGTGGCATGGATGATTTGGCGGTAGAAGCTTGGTGAGAATAGGAAAACTGCCGACAGCGCAATTCAATGCCATGCTCGATATCATCACGCATCTATATGGAGAAGACGACAAACAAGCGTTTGCGACTTTCCGTGCGGAGTTGGAGGCGACACCGGGTTATCAAGAACTGGACTACAGCGCACTCTTTCCGCCGGAGGTTTTGGATTTAGAAGCCTTTGGCGAAGATTACTATCGCTCTGTGGCGGTCTCGGCAAAAGCATTTAGAAAAGAGCATGCTCTCTCCGAAAAAACGATGGCAAAGGTATTGGGGCTATCTGCTTACCAATATGGGGTGCTAGAGAATGAAAACAAACCCGTTGCCTTTTCTGTGGCCATCGGTTTTCGCGCAAAGTTAGGGTTCAAACTGAATTCACACGTGAACTTCACCGCCGAAATGAGGCGTTTCCCTGCTTTTCATCAGCTAAGGATTGCTCAACACGTGCGGGACTCACTTATCGTAGAAGCTCTGCGTAGATTAGAGGAAAAAGAAAAAAAGAATGTATCGCAAATGCTTTTATCCCTCTCCAATATGTACATCTAGAATGTGACAAACACATATCATTGAAGATTCACCACCTCAAATACGCAATATTTTGCGTTGACCAATTTTTTGACAAGTTGAATAATTATCTGGTCAATAGACACAGAGGTATAGCTGTGTCCATCGAAACTTACTTTGTTAACGGATAGCGGCTCGCTTAACACCGCGTGATAGATATATCTGCAGTTGGTTATAAAAACCTTGGTTGTTAATTGCAACTAATGGCATGAATTAACGTGACAATCTTTCACCCATCAGCGTCGCATCATACTTATTGTGATTCCAGAAACTTAACGGGTTCAATAAGCCACATACGTTCAGCAACTCAAAAAATAGCTTCTCTTTAGCAGCTTTTTCTAACGCGAGTTTTGATTATCGAGCTTTTCATATTGGGAAAGGCAATCAAGGTTTAGAAATAGGCTGTTTATATAGAGTTGATTAGGATGATTAGGTGAGAAAATGGATATCGAGTTATCAAAACAACAAATTGCTAACAAGATAAAAACCGCAAGAGAAATGGCGCGCAAGACTCAAGTATATATGGCTAAAGAGTTAAACATCGCACGTCAAACCTATCTGGATATAGAAAACGGCAAAACGGCAGCGAAAACCACCACATTGTTAGAGATTGCGGAAATCACTAAGATGCCCATTATGTGGTTTTTGGAAGAGTCGAGAGACCAAGTGGCTTTTCAAAGTATTAGAGACAATAAAGACGTAATGGACTTTATGATGATCATCTCTAAACTGCCAGAGCCTGCGCGCTCTGAACTGCTGAAAAATAGCACGCAAATGGCCACCATGATGGTGTCTTACGGTAATAAGCTTGCCAATGAAAAAGACACGTATTCTTCCCACAGCATGCGTGCGGTGAGCACTGCTTTTTAACCCTGTTTTGCTATCGAATGCTCAATGACTTCTGCAAAAGAACTCATTGAGCATTTCAACGCGCCGCTACACGCCTCCTGCTACAACTCTTCTGTGTCGATATTCATCGTTACGTTCAAGGTACTCTTGTCGTCCGTATTGAAGTAACATACGCCCTCTTTGCTGGAGGAGTGTTTGTGGCTCATTCAGTGGTTACCATGCTTTTTGATGAATGCTTTTGAATATCAATATGAATGAAGTGATGAGCACTGCGTTGCGCGGTTTCACCTTGAAGGCTGTGTGCCGAGGATCGTGCGTTTGAAACTGATCCTAGGTCCGATGGAGGGTGTACTTGACCCTCTGATGCGTCAGATTTTGACCGAACTTAACCCATACGATCTGTGTGTGACGGAGTTTGTTCGCGTCGTTGATGCCAAACTTCCTCCGCGTGTTTTTCACAAACTCAGCCCTGAATTGCACAATGGTGGCAAAACGCTATCAGGTACGCCTGTGCGTGTTCAATTACTGGGTCAAGCACCTGAATATATGGCGGAAAATGCGGCCTTAGCAACGGAGCTGGGTTCATCAGGTATTGATATCAACTTTGGCTGTCCCTCGAAAACAGTTAACGGTAACAAAGGCGGCGCGGCTCTACTGAAAGAGCCTGAATTGATGTATCAGGTGGTGCGAACGGTACGCAATGCAGTCGCTGCGGAGCATGTCGTGAGTGCCAAGGTGCGTCTGGGCTTTGATGATTGTTCCCGCTATCGCGAAATCGTGGATGCCGTGCAATTGGGTGGTGCGGATGAAATCGTCGTGCATGGTCGCAGTAAAGCCGACGCTTATAAGCCGGGCACCGTGCGTTGGGATTTGATTGGTGATATTACTCAACGTCTTCGCATTCCGGTCACCGCAAATGGTGATATTTGGAATCGCGATGATGCGATAAAGTGCGCCGAAATCACAGGCAGTGACAAGCTTATGGTCTGTCGTGGTGCGTTGAATATGCCAAACCTAGCGGCGCACATTAAAAATGATGTGGCACCAATGAGCTGGCATGAGGTCCTTGTGCTGCTGGTTCGCTACTCTGAATTTGAAATTAAAGGCGACAAAGGTCTTTACTATCCAAACCGCGTTAAGCAGTGGTTCCGATACTTGCAAGCAGAGTATCCAGAAGCACGCGAGCTATTCACCCATATTCGCGCGCTGAAGAATAAACAGCAGATTTTAGGCATTATCACCACTGCCTTAAGAGACAGTGAAAAAGCGTTAGCCTGATAGGTTGCCAACAACTTTAAGCGACTCGTTTCTTCTTCTGGAAAGCAAAAAAGGCAGACCCAGTCTGCCTTTTTCGTCGGTGGTCGTTTAACTTTCGTTCAGGATTTTCCCGGGCAATATCCTGAAATCAAATCGGCCTGGCCATTTCTCTTCTGACAGCGCTTTTATCATCGCTCTCGCGACACGCACACCTTCTACTGGCTCAAAGTTTGCCAAAGGGCCAGCGAGAAACGGAGAAATAAACGGCAACATGCGTTTCAAGGCTTGCTCATCTTTTCTTGGCACATCTCTTTCACCAAGCAAAGGACCTGGACGGGCAAATAACAGCCTTTCAAAGCCCATGTCAGATAACGCTCTTTCCATCTTACCTTTACAGCGCAGGTAATGTGATGGTGACCAAGGGTGGGCGCCCATACTTGAAACTACCGCGAGGTGCTTCACGCCAACAACCGCCATCATTCGTGCCACTTTCACGACCAAGTGTAAGTCCACGTCTTCCAACGCCTTCTTTGAGCCTGCTTGTTTGAGGGTCGTCCCCAACGCGATGTAGCCTTGAAGTGGAACGGGCCATTGTGGTTGCCAATGCGTCACAGAAAGGTCCGGACTTTGGTGAACGATGATCTTCTCAGAGGTTATTGATACGGGACGACGTGTGACGACATGGATATGCGACACGTCAGGATCACCAAGAAGTTGATGAAGTAACTCATCACCGACCAAACCCGTTGCTCCAGCGATAATAACGCTTCTAGACGAAGACACTGCATTTTTCCTCAATAAGCAATTGCGCCTAGGCTACCATGATTTGCGCAAACATATTCAACATCTTAGACAGAATATTAGATGAAACTCATAGCCTGAAATGCTCATTTCCCGTCAATATATGATAAACGTCTACTGTATAAGTGAAGCCTAAGAAGGAACGGGTCGTCACTGCTTTCTTGTACTGGACTTAACGGGGTGGATGTATATGATCCACGTTTTTGGTGAAACCGAGATTCGCGATGAACACATTGATTGAAATGCCACAAGATTGGGAAGGCATGCCTGCAAGTTTTATTGAAGGGGCGTTACTGGCAGCAAACCTGTCTCCAGCACCTCTTGACCCAGAGGTTTGGATGCCTGTTTTGCAAACGGGTGGCATGGATGAAGACGATGTTGAAGCTATCACTGCGGATCAGAAGAAAGCCATCATGGTGGCTTCGAGCAGCAATACGCATTGCTCATGCGCCATGAATATGTGTTGCCAGAAAGTTTGTCGCTAGACGGTGAACGTAACGAAGCACATCAAGCGTTTTCAGAGGGTTTCCTAGCGGTTTGGCCTCACATTGAGCCAGCTTGGCAGGAAGTGACTGTGTCTGACGGTAGTCGCCGTATGCTGTCTGCGTTGATGACGACCATGCTGTTCCTTCACGATGAAGAAGGTACTTTGGTGCAAATGCAGGAAGCGGGCTTGTCATCACTGCCATCACCAGAAAAATACTACAAGCAAGTTGAGCTGATGATTAACGAAGTGGCACTGGCTGCAGACGAAGTTCAGCAAGGCTCTGGCGCACAAGCCGTCAATCCATACAAATCAGTGGGTCGCAACGACCCTTGTCCTTGTGGCAGTGGTAAGAAATTTAAAAAGTGCTGCGGTAAGTAACAGTGTCTGATACCGCGATTCTTGTTGTTGCTGGCGTGATACGCGAAGGGAAGAAAATTCTGATCACCCAGCGATTTGATTCAGAAGACGGTGCAGGTCTTTGGGAGTTCCCCGGTGGAAAGGTGGAAGCGGGCGAAACCGAGCCAGACGCTTTGGCAAGGGAGCTTCATGAGGAGTTGGGTGTGGCTGTTGCGGTTAATGACTTTCAATTGGAAACGCTTCACGCCTATCCGACCAAGACGATTTGCCTGAGAAGTTATGAATGCGAGCTTGTTTCCGGCGAACTGACCTTGCATTGCCATCAACGCATGGCATGGGTTGAGCCACAAGAACTGGTGGACTATACATTCAGTGCTGCGGATGAACCGCTTGTTGCGCTGCTACAGAAATAAAAAATCCCAGCTTAGGCTGGGATTTTTTCTAAATAGACGGCTTAGCTAAACATGCGACGTTGACGCTTCCCGATAAACTGGGACAGCACCACAATTGCCAGAACAACCAACATACCGCTGAAAATAACCACCAACCATTGTGGCATCGACAGGGTTAAGAATTGCCAAACCACTTTGCTGCAATCACCGCTGGCTTCAAACACAGAAGGGACCCATTGATTCAGCGGTGCCCATGAAGGGAATGAGACAAAGATGTCGCAGGTTGCACCAAACAATTCGTTTGGATCAGGGAACTGGTAGCCGACATGTTCAATGGATAGCTTTAAGCCCCAACCTGCTGAAACACCCCACGCCGTCAAGCTCAACCAGCGCATCAAACCGTTTGATGGCGCAATCATGCCGAGCAAACCGGCACCAACAACGCCCAACATCGCGACACGTTCATAAATACACATAACGCATGGTGCTAGGTCCATAACGTGCTGGAAGAATAAGGCACAAGCTTCAAATGCCAATGCTGACAGCATTAACAAAAACCATGCACCGCGGCCCCGCGAAATTTCATTGAAGTAGGAGAACATAAATAGCGAATCCATTTAAAAAAAACGAAGCCCTGCATTTCAAGCAGGACTTCGCTATTCAAAGGCTTAATCGATCTAAGATCAACCTTTTAGTGACCAATGCTCGCAGCTGCTGCAGAAGTAACCTCACCGATTGAGATCCAGCCCGCATCGTAGAACCATTCTGTCATCGGTACTAGGAAGAACTCGATACCTGCCAGACCAATAAGTCCCAGAACCAGCGTATACGGCAATGCCATGTATACCATCTTGCCGTATGACAAGCGCAGTAACGGTGCCAGCGTCGACGTCAGCAGGAACAGGAATGCCGCCTGACCGTTTGGTGTTGCAACAGATGGCAGGTTAGTACCGGTGTTGATAGCTACCGCCAGCAGCTCAAATTGTTCGCGGGAAATTGCACCTTCCATCAACGCTGCTTTTACTTCGTTGATGTAAACCGTACCCACGAATACGTTATCAGACACCATAGATAGCAAACCGTTCGCAATATAGAACATGGTTAGCTGGTCGCTACCCTCAAGGCGCAGTACTGCTGCGATTACAGGGGTGAACAATTCTTGGTCAACGATAACCGCAACCACTGAGAAGAATACCGCCAGCAGAGCTGTAAATGGCAAGGCTTCTTCAAACGCTTTACCGATTTGGTGCTCGTCGATAACGCCGGTGAAAGAGGTTGCAAAGATGATAACGGTCAGGCCAATCAAGCTACTGCTGCAAGGTGCATAGCAAGTGCCAGAATCAGCCATACTGCGATAATAGCTTGAACAATCAGTTTCGCGACGTCGTAGTTAGTGCGTTTTGCACGCTCTGCTTGGTCAAACTCCACCAGAATTTGGCGAACGTTTTCTGGTAGCTCTGTACCGTAGTCAAACAGACGGAATTTCTCGACCAGTACACAGGTCAGCAAACCACAGATAAGAACAGGCAGGGTAACTGGCAGCATGCGGATGATAAATTCACCGAAGTACCAGCCCGCTTTCTCAGCGATGATCAGGTTTTGCGGCTCACCCACCATGGTCATTACGCCACCCAGTGCCGTACCCACACCTGCATGCATCAGCAGGCTGCGCAGGAACGCACGGTAGTTTTCGAGGTCATCACGGCTCAGGTCATCACGCACTGAATCATCAGAGTTGATGTCGTGAGACGAGGTGAAGTCTGCACCTGATGCAACACGGTGGTAGATGCCGTAGAAGCCTACTGCCACGCTGATAACAACAGCGATAACTGTCAGCGCATCCAAGAATGCTGACAGGAACGCGGCCATAGAACAGAACGCCAGAGAAAGAAGAACTTTAGAACGGATGCCCAGCAGTATTTTGGTGAAGATGAACAGCAGAAGCTGCTTCATGAAGTAGATACCTGCCACCATGAAGATAAGGAGCAGCAGAACTTCAAAGTTGGCAACCAGCTCGTGTTTAACCGTTGCTGGGCTTGTCATGCCAATGGCAACCGCTTCAATCGCGAGCAGACCACCTGGCTGTAGAGGGTAACATTTTAGTGCCATCGCCAAGGTGAAGATGAACTCAACAACGAGTACCCAACCCGCCACAAATGGGTCGATAGCAAAAAGTATCGGGTTGATGATTAAAAACGCGATGATCGCTGCTTTGTACCAGTCTGGCGCTTTACCAAGAAAATTCTTGATAAATGCGTTCCTTAGCGTAATGGCCATGTATTAGTCTCTGTTCTTTCTAATGCAAGTATTCTTGGGGGCTTGAAATGGTTGTAAATAAGCTGTTACCGAGGACAGAGGAGGAGTGATCTTATTTCGCGACGCGATGAAATAACCAATTCCCATTATGAAACCGCCCAATAGTTGACGCTTTGTACCTCAATTGTCCACGGGTCAGACAAATTTGGTGCACACAATACAGCGACTTTTCAAACAGTCAACAATCCAATGCATGTTAATTAAATTACTGGAGTTTGTTACGAAAAAATCAAACTCAAGCACATTAAAAATGAAACGATATGTAACATTTGAGCGCGCTTATTCTATGCGCGAGATCTGATGCAAACTGTGATGTTCGTCAAGGTTAATTCGTGAGCTAAAAAAATGAGGGAATTTGTTCGACACCCTGCGAGAAAACGGCCTTCTACATCTTGAAGAACTTCGCATTTCAACTGTTGACTGAGTTGTTAATAGTCAGATAAAAAGCATGTTTAATCGGGTAAAAAAGCATGACAATTCGAGGACAATTTGAGTATCTGTGACATGCGCCGTTAATTCTGCGTCAAATCCACGCAAACGATATCACTGACAGGTTTCTAGGTTGTGACCATAAGTGGTATGATGAGTTATTAATCAAGATAAGAAGCAATTTGGAACACTCAATGGTTATTAAGGCGGACAGCCCGGCAACTTTTGCTGAAAAATATATTATCGAGAGCATTTGGAATAACCACTTTCCACAAGGCTCCATCCTGCCAGCAGAGCGTGAGTTGTCAGAACTGATCGGTGTAACGCGTACGACTTTGCGAGAAGTGCTACAGCGACTGGCGCGTGATGGATGGTTGACCATTCAACACGGTAAGCCTACCCGTGTAAATGACTACATGAACACTTCAGGTCTGAACATTCTGGACACACTTGTTACGCTGGAAGGTGAAGATGTTCAGGGCGTACTGGAAAACCTGCTTTCTGCTCGTACTGACATTAGCGGCGTTTACATGCGCTATGCCGTGAAGAACGACCCGCAACAGTGTGCTGCACTGATTGAAAAAGTCATCGGTCGTTGTGAAGAGTTGCTGGCAAGCGAGAGCTACGCAAGCTTTGTTGAAAGCATCGAAGAAAAAGATGCGATTCAACAAGACGTGAAGAAAATCTTCGATTCCTTCGGTAAAACCGACATGGAACTGTGTGAAGCAGTGTGCCGTGCTCGTGCATTTAACCATTTTGACTACATGTTGTTCCAAGGCATGGCTCAACGCTCAGGTAACAAAGTCTACGTATTGACCATGAACGGCATGCGCAAGATTTACTCGCGTGTTGGTGGCTACTACTTCATGGACAAGCGCGCGTGTGAGCTAGCACTTCAGTTCTACCGTGACTTGCTGGCGATTACCGTTGAAGGTCGTCACAACGAAGTGGCTGATCGTATCAAGCAGTACGGTCGTGAGAGTGGCGCAATGTGGTTTGTAAACCGTGAAAACATCGCCAAACTGATGGAGCAAGAAGAAGCCTAATCTTCTTTAAAAAGTCCAAGAAAAAAACCGCCGATTTGGCGGTTTTTTGTTTTCTGGCTTTGGCTACATTAAGCCCCAGGGATCAGGTCAGGATCAAACTGCGGCCTTTTCGGACACGTTGAAATGATCTTGCTCTTGCCGTCAGGTAGCTCTTCTTCCAACACCACCTCAAAGCCCCACAATCGGTGCACATGTTTCAGCACTTCTTGGTAGGAGTCATTCAGCGGAATGCGGTTGTGTGGCACATAGCGCAATGTCAAAGATCGATTGCCTCGTAAGTCGACATCGAATACTTGGATGTTCGGCTCATGGTTGCTCAAGTTGTATTGCGCTGAAAGTCTCTCACGAATCTGGCGATAGCCTTCTTCATTGTGAATGCTGGTTACTTCAATGTAGTTGTGTCTGTCATCGTCATTGATGGCGAAGAACTTCATGTCTCGCATGACTTTAGGCGACAGGAACTGGCTAATGAAGCTCTCATCCTTAAAGTTCTGCATGGCAAAGTGAAGGGTTTCAAGCCAATCACTGCCAGCAATATCTGGGAACCAGTATTTGTCTTCTTCCGTTGGGTCTTCACAAATCCTGCGGATGTCCTGCATCATCGCAAAGCCAAGTGCATATGGGTTAATACCGCTGTAGAAACGGCTGTTGTATGGCGGCTGTGCAACAACGTTGGTATGGCTGTGCAAGAACTCCATGATAAAGCGGTCAGTCACCAAGCCTTCGTCATACAGGTGATTCAAGATGGTGTAGTGCCAGAAGGTCGCCCAACCCTCGTTCATCACTTGAGTTTGTTTTTGTGGGTAGAAGTACTGGCTGACTTTTCTGACGATTCGAATCACCTCGCGCTGCCAAGGCTCTAGCAGTGGCGAGTGTTTTTCGAAGAAGTAGAGAATGTTCTCCTGTGGCTCGGCAGGGAAGCGGTCCACTTCTTTCTCACGTTTTTTCTCGCTGGTAGGAATGGTTCGCCACAGCGCATTGACCTGCGTTTGCAGGTAATCTTCACGGGCTTTTTGGCGTGCCTTTTCTTCAGCCATGGAGATTTTCTGCGGGCGCTTGTAACGGTCAACGCCGTAATTCATTAGCGCATGACAGGAATCGAGCAGTTTCTCGACTTCATCCACACCGTACTTTTCTTCGCATTCGCTGATGTATTTCTTGGCAAACAGCAGGTAGTCGATGATGGAGCCCGCATCGGTCCACGTCTGGAACAGGTAGTTGCCTTTAAAGAAAGAGTTATGACCATAACAGGCGTGTGCCATGACAAGGGCTTGCATGGTGATGGTATTTTCTTCCATCAGGTACGCGATACAAGGGTCAGAGTTGATAACAATCTCGTAGGCCAACCCCATATGCCCATGTTTGTACCCGCGTTCGGTTTCGATGAACTTTTTGCCGAAAGACCAGTGGCTGTAGTTGATCGGCATGCCAACGCTTGAGTAGGCATCCATCATTTGTTCAGCGGTAATGATTTCAATCTGGTTGACGTAAGTGTCGAGGCGGTAATGTTCCGCCACGCGTTTGATTTCGACGTGGTACTTCTCCAGCAGATCAAATGTCCAGTCTGGACCATCACTGAGGGTCTTTTTCTTGTTTTTCGCTGCGACAGTCATAAGTCCTCCTTGGATCCCAACCCGATAAGACGAGAAACGGTAAGCCTTAACTTACCTGTTTCTTAAATAGCTCTCGGAAGACGGGGAAGATGTCGTCTGCAGTGCGGATATTCTGCATCGCAAAGTTTTCGTACTTCTCATCCAGCACTTCATATTCACGCCACAAGGTTTGGTGTGCGCGACGAGTAATTTCGATGTACGCGTAGTAGCGAGAGAAAGGTAACAAGCTGCTCTCCAACAGCTCTCGACAACCCGGAGAATCATCTGCCCAGTTGTCGCCATCCGATGCTTGCGCCGCGTAGATATTCCACTCGTTTGACGGATATCTTTCCTTCACGATTTCGTTCATCAAACGAAGCGCACTGGAAACAATGGTGCCGCCAGTTTCTTGCGAGTAGAAGAACTCGTGCTCGTCGACTTCTTTCGCTTGTGTGTGGTGACGGATAAAGACCACCTCAACGTTCTTGTATGTTCGCGTCAAGAAGAGGTACAGCAAGATGTAGAAGCGCTTAGCGATGTCTTTGGTCGCTTGGTCCATCGACCCGGAGACGTCCATCAAACAGAACATCACAGCTTGGCTGCTTGGTTGAGGTCGCTTCTCGTAGTTTTTGAAACGCAGGTCGAAGGTATCGATAAACGGCACTGCAGCGATTTTCTCTTTCAGTGCTTCGATTTCTTCCTGAATACGTTTTTCTTCCAGCGGCTGTGCAGGCTCAGTGCTTTTCAATGCTTCGAGCTCTGCTTCCAGCTCACGCAGCTTGCGACGTTTGCCTGCACTCATGGCAGTACGACGCGCCAACGAGTTTTGCAGCGATCGCACGATGGCAATGTTCGCCGGTACACCCGTTGCTTTGAAGCCAGAGCGGTGGGTCTTGTACTCGACCAACTTGGTCATCTGGTTTTTTTGTAGGTTTGGAAGCTCGAGATCTTCGAACAGCAGATCCAGATATTCATCCTTTGAAATCTGGAATACGAAATCGTCCTGACCCTCACCATCAGGGCTTGCTTGCCCTTCGCCCGCACCACCACCGGCACCGCCGGGTGGACGTTCAATACGATCGCCAGGGATGAACTGGTCATTGCCGGGATGGACAGCATCACGCTGTCCGCCCTTACCTTGTCGGAATACAGGCTCTCGGATGTCACGAGAGGGGATAGTGACGCTCTCGCCACTATCCACATCGGTGATTGAGCGTTTGTTTACTGCATCCGCAATCGACTCTTTGATCTGTCGCTTGTGGCGGCGTAAAAAACGCTGACGGTTAACCGTGCTCTTGTTCTTTCCGTTGAGCCTTCGATCTATAAAATGCGCCATAAGCCCCCCGTATAATCTGTAACTACCTAGACTGCCTGTTTACGACGACTTGCGTACGCGTAAATACCACTCAGACAGCAGTCTTACTTGTTTGCGGGTGTAGCCTTTTTCCATCATGCGAGCGACAAAATCGTCGTGCTTTTTCTGCTCTTCGGTTGATGTCTTGGCATTGAAGGAAATAACGGGAAGCAGCTCTTCGGTGTTCGAGAACATTTTCTTCTCGATAACAGTGCGAAGCTTCTCGTAGCTCGTCCACACGGGGTTCTTACCTTCGTTATTTGCACGTGCACGCAGTACAAAGTTCACGATTTCATTTCGGAAGTCTTTCGGATTGCTAATACCTGCAGGCTTCTCGATCTTCTCAAGCTCACTGTTCAGGGCTGAGCGGTCGAACAGCTGGCCTGTATCAGGGTCACGGTACTCTTGGTCCTGAATCCAGAAGTCAGCATACGTCACGTAGCGGTCAAAGATGTTTTGCCCGTACTCAGAATACGACTCGAGGTAGGCGGTTTGGATCTCTTTACCGATAAACTCTACGTATTTAGGGATGAGATACCCTTTGAGGTGTTCAAGGTATTTCTCCGCCACATCTTGTGGAAACTGCTCACGTTCAATTTGCTGTTCAAGCACATAGAACAGGTGAACCGGGTTCGCCGCCACTTCTGAATGGTCGAAGTTAAACACGCGAGACAGGATCTTGAACGCGAAGCGCGTAGACAGACCGTTCATGCCTTCGTCCACACCCGCATAGTCGCGGTATTCTTGGTAGGACTTGGCTTTTGGATCGGTGTCTTTCAAGGTTTCGCCGTCGTAGACACGCATCTTCGAGAACAAGCTGGAGTTTTCTGGCTCTTTCAAGCGTGACAGGACGCTGAAGCGAGCAAGAATGTCCAAGGTGCTTGGTGAACATGGTGCAGCTGACAGTTCACTGCTTTGCAGCAGCTTGTCGTAGATTTTCATTTCTTCTGAAACACGCAAGCAGTAAGGCACTTTGACGATGTAAACACGGTCAAGGAATGCTTCGTTGTTCTTGTTGTTTCTGAATGTTTGCCACTCTGATTCATTCGAGTGCGCGAGGATCATGCCATCAAATGGCAGTGCAGACAGGCCTTCGGTGCCGTTGTAGTTACCTTCTTGCGTCGCTGTCAGCAGTGGGTGCAGCACTTTTATAGGTGCTTTAAACATCTCCACGAATTCCATCAGACCTTGGTTGGCTTTACACAGTGCGCCAGAGTAGCTGTAAGCATCTGGGTCATCTTGTGCAAAATGTTCAAGCTGACGAATGTCGACTTTACCAACCAGCGATGAGATGTCCTGGTTGTTTTCATCGCCCGGCTCAGTTTTAGCCACGGCAACTTGGTCAAGGATGGATGGGCGTACTTTGACGACTTTAAACTTGCTGATGTCGCCACCAAACTCGTGGAGGCGCTTCGCGGCCCAAGGCGACATGATAGAGCGCAGGTAACGCTGCGGAATACCGTATTCACTCTCCAGCAGTGCGCCATCTTCTGTGGCGTCGAACAGGCAGAAAGGATGGTCATTCACAGGGCTACGTTCGCCGTCTGCTGTTAGAATGTAAACAGGTACCTTTTGCATCAAGCTTTTTAGCTTTTCTGCGAGTGAAGATTTACCGCCACCCACAGGGCCAAGCAAATAGAGTATTTGTTTGCGCTCTTCTAAACCTTGCGCGGCGTGTTTTAAGTAGGAAACGATTTGTTCTATGGATTCTTCCATGCCATAGAAATCTTCGAACGTTTTGTAGCGTGAAATCACGCGGTTCGAAAAGAGTCGGCTCAGTCGAGGATCGAGTGCTGTGTCGATCATTTCTGGCTCTCCAATTGCCATCAGCAAACGCTCTGCGGCATTGGCATAAACGCTGCGATCTTCGCGGCATAGGTCCAGAAACTCCTGAAGGCTCAGCTCTTCGTCTTTTGCTTCTTCGTAGCGCTGACGATAGTGGTCGAAAATACTCATGGTCCTGCCCCCTAAATCGTGCTGTTATCCATTGAGAAAGGATATAAACGCAGATGCTTTCATATCCTCGCTCTTTTAAGACTAGTAGCAACTGATCAATTTGCGTCGTTGAATTACTTGTTTTTTAAATATTTTTCCCTTTTGTGATAGCGCTTTGCATTCAAGATGTAACTTTCAATTGATGCAGTTGTCGCTGCTGTGTCGCAAGAACGAAGCGGATTTCTCTGGCAAATTTCACAGAGGCAACTGAATTTGCTGTGGAATAAGGCGTGAATGAGAGAGCAAAGGAGAGGGCAGAAATAAAAAACCGACGCAAGAGAATGGCGTCGGTTTTGATTGTGATGCGGTTAGATTATTGGCACGCAATCAGGGTTGTCAGCGTGTGCTTTTCGCCAGCAGCAAGTGTCACGCTTCGGTCATACACGGTTGACTCTACGCACACCATGGTTTTGTAGCTGTCATCGGCCATGTCGCCCATGCTGATTGATAGGGCTTCCCAAGGATTCCAAACCACAACGGCGTTGTTACCTGAGTTGGTCACTGTCATGCGACGTTGATACGCAGGGTCTTCAATAACAACGGTTTCTGCTGCGTGTGGGTAGATACGATCCACTTCTTGATCAAAACCTGTGTTGCCAGTGCTTGGTTTACGCTCACCCGCTTCGATGAATTCGTTGCCCAGTTCGGAAACGATGGTCTCGGTAACATCCCCAATATTCAGGTAGGTATGCAGCGCGCCGCCAATAACTATGTCTGATTCACCTGTGTTGGTTGATACCAGGCTTACCTTCAAAGTGTCAGTCACTTCAATCAAGAGCTCCGCATGGAATGCGTGTGGCCAGATAGCACGTGTTTCAGCACTGTCTTCCAGCGTCAGGCTGATGATGACACCCTCTTCATTCTCACGGTGCTCGTTCAGTGTCCAAATGCTGTTGCGTGCAAAGCCGTGTGACGGCTCAGCCGCTTTACCAAACCAAGGCCAGCAAACTGGAATGCCGCCACGAATCGCTTTCGTGCCAGAGAAATCAGCTTTCTCACTCATCCAGATAAGGTCTTTTTTACCAGCAGGTTGGAAACTCAGTACATGCGCACCGAACAGAGAAATCGCTGCAGTTGCCTTTGGGTGGATAACACGCACGACTTTTAAACCGTCCAGTTCGCAGACGGTGACAAAATCAGAAAGAACAGCAGTAGTAGGAAGCTGTTTAACGTCCATGAATATGCCTTTTACTATCAAAACGAATGCGATGGGGCATCGCACAGGAAATTCAGATACAAAAAAGGCGGCCAATAAGCCGCCTTTTCGTCACTCATGCCTTAACGGAATCCGGATTGATTACTTAGAGATGTGAGCAATCAGATCCAGAACTTTGTTTGAGTAACCGATTTCGTTGTCGTACCAAGATACAACTTTAACGAATTTGTCAGTCAGAGCAACACCTGCTTTCGCGTCGAATACAGAAGTTTGAGTTTCGCCGATGAAATCTTGAGAAACAACTTCGTCTTCAGTGTAACCCAGAACGCCAGCCATCTCGCCTTCTGAAGCAGCTTTCATTGCCGCACAGATTTCTGCGTAAGTAGCAGCTTCTTTCAGGTTAACAGTCAGGTCAACTACAGAAACGTTTGCAGTTGGAACGCGGAATGCCATACCAGTCAGTTTGCCGTTCAGTTCTGGAAGAACTACGCCAACAGCTTTAGCAGCACCAGTTGAAGATGGGATGATGTTCTGAGAAGCACCACGACCACCACGCCAGTCTTTCGCAGAAGGACCGTCAACAGTTTTCTGAGTTGCAGTAGTAGCGTGAACAGTAGTCATCAGACCAGATTCGATGCCCCACTTGTCGTTCAGTACTTTAGCGATTGGCGCCAGACAGTTAGTAGTACAAGAAGCGTTAGAAACGATGTCTTGACCTTCGTAAGAGTTGTGGTTAACACCCATTACGAACATTGGAGTCGCATCTTTAGAAGGACCAGTCAGAACAACTTTCTTCGCACCTGCAGTGATGTGCTGGCGAGCAGTTTCGTCAGTCAGGAAGATACCAGTTGCTTCTGCAACTACGTCAACGCCAACTTCGTCCCACTTCAGGTCAGTAGGGTTACGCTCAGCAGTTACGCGAACAGTTTTACCGTTAACGATCAGGTTACCACCTTCAACTTCAACAGTACCGTTGAAACGGCCGTGAGTTGAGTCGTACTTCAGCATGTACGCCATGTAGTCAACGTCGATCAGGTCGTTGATTGCTACAACTTCGATGTCGTTACGCTCAACAGATGCACGGAAAACGAAACGGCCGATACGGCCAAAACCGTTAATACCTACTTTGATAGTCATTATGTTGCTCCACAACTTAATATCTAGTGAAAGGAAATTGGTAGTAAAATTACAGAATCGGTACCACCCATGCAAGTAAAAAACCCATCTAAATTGCTTAAAGTCAAAAATACTACGGATTAAATTTACAATACCTAAACATCTTTTTGGGGTGTTGTAGGAAAAGTTGAATTTCCTTGTAGATGTTAGGGTTAGGTTGATTTTTGAACGATACGTCGGCGGGGCCTTTCATTCTTTGGATAGTATGACGATCAATGCCCGAATGTCGCGTGCGAATAATGAGAATCGCGGCGACATAGTGAACGTGAATAGATAAAGTGAATTGCATCTGGTGAATAAATTAGATTCTTGTAATTTTTCTCCATAATTAAAACAATCTGTTGCGGTTAAAATGCGCAATATATCGTCAAAGCCTCATCCAGTTCACACCATGGGTATGCAACGGGCGAATTCCGTGTGATAACGTGGAATCATTAGCTGTCGACTATCACGCGTCTATGGGGAGAGAAATGACAACGAATGCAAACGAAAAGTGGAAGGAATCACTCTCTGATATCGAGTACAGAGTGTGTCGGTTAGGAGAAACCGAAGCCCCATTTTCTGGTGCGCTGTTGTATAACCATGAGGCCGGTTCTTATCATTGCGTGTGCTGCAATGCACTGTTGTTCCAATCGGGTGCGAAGTTCGATTCGGGGTGTGGTTGGCCAAGCTTTGATGCGTCAGAAAAAGAGGCTGTGAAATACCTCGTAGACCATAGCCACGGGATGGTGAGAACGGAAATTCGCTGTGCAAATTGTGACAGCCACTTGGGCCATGTGTTTGATGATGGTCCCACGGAAAGCGGGCAACGCTACTGTGTGAATTCGGTTTCCCTGTTGTTCAAAGAAACCCAATAAAAAAATCGCGCCAAAGGGCGCGATTTTTCGTTTTGTTTTCTCAATTACGTGGGGTCAGGAAGGTTGCGAACCGGCTCCAGCAAGTCTCGGTCAAAGTCCCCATCTTCAATGGCGGAAGCGATGTCTTCTGCAATATCTAACAAGGTCGCGCGTCTGCCGTCAGTCATTGGATACAGCAACTTGAGTTGAGGCTCTTTCGCGATAGGCAGGCCTAACTCTCCACCGACCATTGCCCACATGTAGGCTTCATCCAAAAAGCCCAGAGAGTGGTTAGTGGTGGCCAGCGATTTAATGGCTTCGGGCACGGTTTTGTCGCGAGTATTACCTGCTCTTCCGTCATAAAAAGACAACGATTTCAAAAGGATATTTATGGTGTGTTCTTTGTCTTTGTCCACGTAGTAGGTCGCCAAACCCAGTTGCAGTTCAGGCGTGTCGAGATATTCGGTTTCTTCTAGGCGTAGGAATTGATCCAGTGCTTCATTGTCGCCCTGTGTCCAGCGGTAATAAATAATCGCTGGCTGATACGAGGTTTGCAACTCTTGCTCAATGCGCTCGATAGAATCGTAGGCGTGAAAAACCGCTTCCGTACGTTTGGTTTTTCTTTCTTTTAGCGTGGTGGTTTCGATCTGCGCTGACAACTCCATGCATTTGGCATATTTTTTCGTCAAAAGCAGTTCATCGAATTTGTTCAGATCCGACGGCTTTTTCTCAACTTCATATCTCATCCATATGAGATCCGTTCGTTCGTGGCGGCACTGTCCATCGCGCACGTTCAGCTTGTCACAGATCTGTGGGTAGTTTTCACAAAGCTGTGCGGTGCTTCGGTTGCTCTCAAAGCAGCCTGTCAGCAACAAAGAGCCGAAGGCAATAGAGGCAAGTTTTAACGAAACGGGAATTCTTCCTGTTGTCATGTATAGCGGGCTCGTCAATTCTAGGTTTTCCAAATAAGGATACGCATGACTTATAACATAAACACTCATAGAGAGTTTATGTCTGATTGCCGAGTTTTGCGTGATACCACATACCCGAAAGAAATTATCGCGATTAGTGCATCATCGCGCAGGAAGAAGATGTTGGCTGGGGTAGGACAACCTGAAGGGGTATCCTTCAGGTTGCTGTGAGGTAGTTTCTATAAAATCGTGGTGCCGAGGTAGTCGATGTTATCCGCATCCGTCCAAATGGTGATTTGCGCATCACTGTACATGTCATCGAACACATAGGCTTGTAGATCGCTGACCTGACCAGCGGTGAGCCCCATTTTCGCAATCATGTCAGGGGTGATGGTGGCTGCTGGTGTGGCGGAGGCATTGTATTCCCAGTTGATGCCCGTGAAGTTAAGCGTATCGTCGCCATCTCCTAGCCAAGCAACAAAACCTTGCCAATCTGCATTGTTGGTATCGTCAGATTGTTCATCAATCTCATGAAGGTTGATGGTAACGGTTTGGGCACTGCTGTCGCCAATTACCGCTTCTACACCCGCGATCACATTGCCAGTGATACTCGGATCAGACTGATAGGTTGCACCCGTAAAATCTGCGTGCTGCTCACCCACAATTTTCATGGTGTCGAAGCCTGATGAGGCATCATAACGGTGTTCATTGATTTGTGTTCCACCGGGCAGCGTTTTGGTTTGCCCCTGAAAATCGTTGGCATCGAAGATGAGGGTGTCAGAGTTGATGCTCCCCGTCAGGCTATCGACGCCGCCTTGTCCATCCAGAATATTGTCTGCACTGAACCAGCCTGCGACGAGTAAATCATCGCCGTCTCCGCCATAGAGTTGATTGCTGCCAACGTTGCCGTAAAGCTCATCGTTGCCGACGCCACCATAAAGCGTGTCGTTACCTTGCTTGCCGTACAGCTTGTCGTCGCCTTCGCCACCGTAAATCTCGTCGTCACCCGCATTGCCGCGAAGATCATCATCACCATCATCGCCGTAGATTTCATCATCGCCTGTGCCGCCGAAGACAAGGTCATTGCCATCACCGGCTTCGATGTAATCATTGCCGCCGTCGCCATAGATTTTGTCTACACCTTCCTCTCCGAAGATGTCATCGTTACCGGCACCGCCGCGCAGTTCATCATCGCCTTGTTGACCTTCCAGTAGATCGTCACCAGCACCGCCATGAAGCTCGTCGTTATCAAAGCCGCCCCAAAGCTCGTCGTCTCCGTCACCGCCTTCAAGTTTGTCGTCGCCATTCTGGCCGTAGAGCTTGTCGTCACCGTCTCCACCATGAAGGTGGTCATTGTCGTTGCCACCCCACGCACGGTCGTTACCATCGCCGCCGGAGATAACGTCATTGCCGTTTCCGCCAGTAAGTGCATCGTCACCGCCTTCTCCGATGAGATAATCATCGCCGTCATAGCCAAACAAAGAGTCATTGCCGTGGGTGGAGGTGTCGCCTGATGCAATTTCTTCAACGTTGATTGCCACATCGTCAGACGAAATGTCAGTGTTTACGTCAGCAAGGTTGAACGGGGTCCATTCAAACGAGGGTAGGTCAGTGGCCGGAATGGTGAAGAAAACCAGCTTGGCACCGTCAGGCACATTTATGTCGATGGCAGAGCCGCGCTCGGCAGTCGTTACTGCATCCACAACGATTTCGCGGCTAACTACGTTGCCGCTGCTATCTAAAATGGCATAACCGAGACTTTGTTCTTCGGTTACATCGAAGTCGAATTGTGACAATGTGACAGTCAGGAAGGTATTTTCAGTGATATCGTAGCTTCCGTCAGTGTTTGCCGTGAGCGAGGTGATGTCATCCGCGGAAGAGTCACCATAGGCTCGGTCGTCGCCGCCGTAACCGCGTAAGATATCGTTGTCACCGAGACCATAAAGTGTGTCGTTGTCTGAGGTGCCCGCGAGATCGTCCTGCGAGCTGCTACCAGTGATTGTGGCCATGCTTGAGTACCCTGTATTCTGGAGGCTGGGGTGACAGTGTTAAGCCAGGCCGATTGGCAAACACAAATAGGAAAGAGCCGCACAGAAAACAGCTGATTGCGGGAAAACATGTTTTAGTGAAACTGGTTTCTGTCACCTGCCAGATGCTGACAAAGGTGGCAAATTGCCGCACAGTACTCAAGGTGGTAGGTGCGTATTCATATTAAAATCAGTAATATTGTGTTTACATTCATGCCGGATGTTGCACTAAAGCACGTAGAAAGAATGGTTCTGAGTATGATGAACGACTGACAGTGAAAATTTTTTGAACGTACAGTTGTTAAGTCAGCGTACTCACTAAAACGCGCGTATTGAAAGTAAAGGATTATAAGAAACTATGGATATTGAACAGCTGTTATCCAACGTGACCCCAGAAGTGTTTGAGCGTTTGAGTTATGCCGTGGAAACAGGGAAATGGCCTGAAGGCACACCGTTAACGCCAGAGCAGCGTGACAATGCGATGCAACTTGTCATGTTGTACCAATCTCGCCACAACACTGACCCACAGCACATGAGTGTGGCCGCGGGCGGAGATATCAAACTCAAATCGAAAGCTGAGCTGAAGCGAGAGTTTGCGGCGGGGCAGGATACGATTGTCCAGACAAAGCTGGATGATGCTTAAGAAAACAAAAAAACGGCCTGATGGCCGTTTTTTATATCGGTGCGTTAGCAGTAACGGATTCGCTTAGTGGGTGAGCTCACCACGCAGGTTTGCCTGCAATTGGGTGCGAATTTCCGTCATCGGCAAATCTTGACTGAGCAAGAAGTGCAGTTTCGCCAACGCCGATTCTGGCGTCATGTCGTAGCCGCTCAACACGCCAGCATCTGCAAGCGCACAGCCCGTCGCATAACCGCCCATATTCACTTTACCCGCCAGACATTGCGTGAGGTTTAACACAACCACACCTCGGTCAGTCGCTTCTCGAAGAAGACCCAGCAGCTCTTTGTTCTGAGGCGCATTGCCGACACCAAAGGTCAGCAAAATCATCGCATTAACCGGTTGTTTAAGAGCATTGCGGATCACTTCTGGTGAGATGCCTGGGTACATCATGATGATGGCGACAGGCTGCTCAGTGATGGTGTGAACCTTGAAAGCACCTTCTGGTTTCTTGTCAATTTCACCGCCCAGCAGCTGGATGTTGATACCTGCTTCCAAAAGTGGTGGCAGGTTTGGCGACGTGAATGCATTGAAGCCATCTGCATGTGACTTGGTGCTGCGGTTACCGCGAAGCAATTGGTTATTAAAGAACAGTGTCACTTCGTTGATCGGGTAATTTGCAGCAATATGCAGCGCGTTCAGCAAGTTTGCCTGACCGTCTGAGCGAAGCTCGGCCAAGGGAATTTGAGAGCCCGTGATGATGACTGGCTTGTCGAGATTTTCCAGCATGAAAGACAGGGCAGAAGCCGTGTACGCCATGGTGTCAGTACCATGAAGGATCACAAAGCCGTCGTACTTGTCGTAGTTGTCACGGATGTCATCCGCGATACGTTGCCACTCCGCAGGTGTCATATCGGCAGAGTCGATAAGCGGACTGTATTCATGGATGGTGAATTCTGGCATCTCTGGACGATGGAATTCCGGCATCTGTTGAAGCTGTTGCTGCATAAAACCGGACACAGGAATATAACCCTGCTCTGACTTCAACATGCCAATCGTGCCGCCTGTATAGGCGATATAAATATGTTTTCTTTCCATCTTCACAACATCAATCTGTTCGTGGGTGTGGGCGCATTATACGTACCACAACCGCGAAAAAAACCCCGGCATGCGCCGGGGTTCTCTCAGTTTTCAAAATAACTGCAATTTGGACACATGGCGTAGCGGCCATTCGGGTCATTAAAGTTGCTTAAGTTATTCATTTCGCTGGTGGCAACTTCGGCGAAATCTTGTACCACGGAAGGCAGTTTTAAATGGGTGTTGAGGTCCAAAGCGACTGAAGCTTGGTTCATTAACTCCACGATAAATTGCTGCGCAGGAGACAGCGGCTCTTCCATCCAATTCAGTGAGTAACTGTCGATGTTCGCAAGCTCTGCTGCGGTGTTGATGGCATCATCAAAATCACCAAGCTGGTCAACTAAGCCGCGCTTCATGGCATCGTAACCGGTCCAAACGCGACCCTGCGCCACCAAATCCACGTCTTCGAGTGACAAGTTACGTTGGTTTGCGACAAGGCTGATAAAGCGTTGGTAACCGTTTTCGATACCCAGTTGCATCATCTCACCGATTTCTTCTGGCAGCGCGCGTGTTACGCCAACGCCAGCAAAAGGTGTGGTACCAATTCCGTCGCTGTATACACCGTATTTCGCCAGTGCATCTTCAAATGTGGTGAGGATGCCGAAAATACCGATAGAGCCAGTAATCGTGGTTGGCTGAGCAATGATCTTGTTAGCACTGGTTGAAATCCAGTAACCACCAGATGCGGCCACGGATGACATTGAAACAACAACGGGTTTGCCCGCTTCTTTCAATGCTTCCACTTCGTTACGAATAACTTCAGACGCAAAGGCACTGCCACCTGCACTGTCGACACGCAGCACAACGGCTTTGATTGCATCGTTTAATCGTGCATCACGAAGCAGGGCCGCCGTGGTGTCACCACCAACAGTCCCTTCGGTTTCAAAGCCATCAACAATGGCACCGCTTGCCACGATAACGGCAATTTGATTGGCATTCGGTAAGGTGAAGTTCAGCGGCGCATAGTCGTAAATGCTGACGTAGTTAAAGCTGTCTTTGCCATTGCTGCCAAACACTTCAGCCAGTTTTGCGCGAATTTGTTGGCGAGTCAGCAGTTCATCTACCAAGCCCATTTGTTGGGTTAGCATGGCGAAATCACCATCGACCGCTTCGAGGTTGCGAAGCAAGGTATCTGTGTCTGGCGACAGAGACTCTGGTGTGATGCCACGGTTCGCCGCAACGTCATCAACATAAGCTCCCCAAAGCTGGTTTAGCCAGACAGCATTTGACTCTTTCGCTTCGTTTGACATGTCGGTGCGCGTATACGGCTCGACGAAAGACTTGTAGGTACCAACGCGGAAAACATGGGTCGTGATATCCAGCTTCTTCAAAAGATCTTTGAAGTACAGGTTGTACGTCCCATAGCCACGCAATAATACCGCACCGTCTGGAGCCATAAGCACTTCGTCAGCGTAGCTCGCTAAGTAGTATTGGCTTTGACTATAGTGACCACCGATTGCCACCACATGCTTGCCAGTTGCTTTGAACTCATTGATGGCTTTAGCGATGTAACGAAGCTTGGTCAGGCTGGTTTCCTGCATATCGGCAAGGCTCAGCACCATCCCGTTGATCTTGTCGTCTTTGGCTGCCGCTCGGATTTGGTCGACCACGTCATAAAGGACATTTTCAAATTGAATCTGTTGGCCGAAGAGGTTGCGCGTGGCGTAATCGTAAGGGTCTAGGCGACGTTGTTTTTCAACAATGGGGCCAGACAAGTCAACCAACAGCGCACGGGCTGGTTGTTCTTGTGGCTTTGGAGCCGGTGTGTGTTCGGCAGTGAAGGCAAAGTAAATCGCCACCAATATCCCGATAAAAATCAGATTTAGCAGCAATTGGCGTGCGAAAGTGATGGTCTTCCAGATCCACTTCAGCACATTACCGATAAATTTAAAAAGCGTTTTCATTTGGTTATCCAGCTTCTTGTCCTGACTGTAATCGTAACGAATCCTGTTTAGTTTACCTAGCTTTGATTTGTGTTGTGAAAATGTAAACAGTTGTTTGAATTTTTGCTTAAGTGGGGTTATGTTGGTCAGACCAGAACTAATAATTATCATGGATGCATTTTATGAGCTCGCCGTACCCACATTTACTTGCTCCACTGGATCTTGGTTTTACTACGTTGAAAAATCGTGTGTTGATGGGATCGATGCACACAGGCCTTGAAGAATCCAACGATGGATTCCAAAAACTCGCCGCGTTTTACGCAGAGCGCGCCAAAGGTGGCGTTGGCCTTATCGTCACGGGAGGCTTCTCTCCAAATTTCCGAGGGCGTTTGCACCCACTCAGTGCACAATTTAGCAGTGGAAGAGCGGCCAGAGCTCATCGCACCATCACCGACGCTGTACACGAGCATGGCGGGAAAATTGCCCTTCAATTGCTGCATGCCGGGCGCTATGCGATGCACCCTTTTGCGGTGAGTGCATCGGATACTCGGTCACCTATCTCCAAGTTTGCGCCATCCGCCATGAGCGAGCGTCAGATCCGAAACACCATCAATGATTTTGCCAAAAGCGCAGAGCTGGCGCGTGAAGCCGGCTACGACGGCGTGGAAATCATGGGGTCTGAAGGGTATCTCATCAATCAGTTTATCTGTGTTCGCGCCAACACCCGCTACGATGACTGGGGCGGAAGCTATGAGAACCGTATTCGTTTCCCCATCGAAATCGTAAAAGCGGTGCGCGAGCGCGTTGGCCGAGATTTCATCATCGTATTTCGTCTCTCTATGCTGGATCTGGTTGAGCAAGGCAGCACCAAAGAAGAAGTGGTGCAACTGGCGAAAGCGTTGGAGCAAGCCGGTGTCACCATTCTCAATACCGGTATTGGCTGGCATGAAGCGCGTATTCCTACCATTGCAACGCAAGTGCCGCGCGCTGCATTTAGCTGGGTAACGGAGAAGCTCAAAGGTGAAGTGTCGATTCCCTTGGTGACCTGTAACCGTATCAACACGCCAGAAGTCGCGGAGTCGATTCTGGAAAAAGGACAGGCAGATATGGTCTCGATGGCGCGTCCGTTTCTGGCTGATGCCAACTTTGTGGCTAAGGCAGAAGCGAATCAATCTGATGACATCAACACCTGTATTGCCTGTAATCAGGCGTGTTTGGACCATGTCTTTAAAGGTAAGCGGGCGAGCTGTCTGGTGAACCCACAAGCCTGTTATGAAACCGAATTGACAGTGACACCCGCTGCGCAAAAACGCCGCGTCGCTGTGGTGGGCGGTGGCATGGCGGGGATGTCTTTCGCCGTTACGGCTGCAGAGCGAGGCTTTGATGTCGTGATCTTCGAGGCCAGAGAAACCTTGGGTGGCCAGTTTAACCTCGCGATGCAAATTCCAGGTAAAGAGGAATTCAAAGAATCTATCCGTTATTTCACCAAGAAAGTGGCCGACTGGGGCATTGATGTGCGCTTGAACACAAAGGCTACTGCACAAGATCTTGAAGGTTTCGACGAAGTGGTTGTCGCGACGGGAGTGAAGCCGCGCATGCCGGGTATTCCGGGGGTGGAACATGAAAAAGTGATTGATTATCAAACCTTGATTCGTGAACAGCCCAAGCTTGGAAACCGTGTTGCTGTTATTGGTGCTGGCGGTATCGGGATTGATGTCGCACCATGATCACTGAGCCTGAAAACCAAACGCTGGATGAGTGGTTGCAAGATTGGGGTATCGATAAATCTTTGGGTCACGAAGGTGGTTTGTTACCTCAAGCGCATTACATATCTCAGCGTCAGGTGTGGTTGCTCCAACGCCGTCCAGGACGAGTGGGGAAAGGCCCCGGTAAAACAACTGGCTGGATACACAGAAAAACGTTGGAGAAACGTGGCGTTGAATTGATGGGCGGTGTCAGCTACGAAAAAATTGATGACGAAGGCCTGCACATTTCGCTCGAAGGCCAGCCGCATATATTGCCCGCAGACCATATTATTCTTTGCGCTGGACAGGAGTCGGTTAATGACCTTGCCAATGAGCTCAAAGATAAAGGCCAAACCGTTCACATTATCGGTGGTGCGGAGAAGGCTGGCGAACTCGATGCGAAACGCGCGATTCGCCAAGGGGTCAAACTCGCTATTTCACTTTAATCGTTTTCCACTGTGCGATTACCACAAAATCTGAAGGGAGTTACCCCTTCAGTTTTGTGGTATTTTTGTTTGTGAGTTCAATTGTTTTTTCTATCTCGGGATTTTTATGGACGCTCTCAGTCTTCTTACGCAACGCCGTTCCATTCCACGTCTTCTTGCGCCTGCGCCTGAAGGGGAAGCTTTGCAGAATATGCTCGCAGCGGGTCTTCGTGCTCCAGACCATGGTGCATTAACGCCATGGGAATTTGTGATTGCGACTGGCGAAGGCTAGATAAGCTTTCTGGGATTTTGAAAGCGGCGGCTGAAGCGGATAATGAAGATGCTGCTGTGGTAGAAAAGGCCACCAATGCACCTTACCGCGCGCCTATGGTTATCACTGTGATTGCCCGTACGAAACAACACGATAAAGTGCCAGTTATCGAACAACATATCTCTGCAGGCTGTGCAGCACAAGCTATGCAGATGGCTGCGGTCGCGCAGGGTTTTCAAGGCTTTTGGCGCACGGGTAAGTGGGCGTACCACGCAAGTGTTCGTGAAGCGTTTGGCGTGTCAGGCAACGATGAGATTGTCGGCTTCTTGTATGTCGGAACACCAGATTGCACGCCAGCAAACGCGCCGAAGCGTGACACTGACAAGTACGTAAAATACCTCTGATTTTCCGCTGAAAACCTGATCTTGAGATTTAACTGGATGTATATCCAGTTAAATCTTGTGTGACTTGCCCTTTTTCGTTAGATTTAATGCCATTACTTTTCTGTCAGAGTTCTTATGGCACGCCTGTTTATCGCCGAAAAACCGAGCCTCGGCCGCGCAATCGTCGCTGCATTGCCAAAACCCCACAAAAATAACGAAGGTTACGTGGTTGCCGGAAACGGTGACACGGTGACTTGGTGTATCGGCCATTTGCTAGAGCAGGCTGAGCCAGATGCTTACGATGAGAAATATAAGGTCTGGCGGCTTGAACATCTTCCTATCTTGCCTGAGCAGTGGATCCTCAAACCGCGTAAATCGGCAGCAAAACAGCTTTCTGTGGTTAAGAAACTGCTTAAGCAATTCGATGATATCGTGCACGCGGGTGACCCTGATAGGGAAGGGCAATTGCTGGTGGATGAGGTGCTTAGCTTTGCCAAGTTACCCGCAGCCAAAAAGCAGCGTATTCAGCGTTTGTTGATCAACGATCTCAACACCTCGGCCGTGAAAAAAGCCCTGTCAGCACTCAAAAGTAACCTGGATTTTGTGCCACTGTCGGTGTCTGCACTGGCACGCTCTCGTGCAGATTGGCTTTACGGTATGAATATGTCTCGTGCTTACACCTTGCTTGGCAAGCAAGCTGGGTATCAAGGCGTACTTTCTGTTGGCCGAGTACAGACGCCAGTCTTGGGGTTGGTCGTAAGGCGAGACAGGGAAATTGCAAACTTTATTCCTAAGCCGTTTTACCAGTTAGATGCGGTCATACCTTGTAATGGCAGCGACATTCTCGCGCGTTGGCAGCCAAGTGAATCATGCCAGCTTGGCAGGATGAAGACGGGCGTATGCTGTCACGAAAGCTCGTTGAAAATGTCGCTAAGCGTATTGAAGGACAACCTGCGCATGTCACTGATGCTGAGCGTAAAAGTACCAAGCAGGCTCCGCCATTACCTTACAGCTTGTCAGCACTGCAAATCGACGCAGCAAAAAGCTTTAACATGAGCGCGGCAGACGTGCTGGCGTGTTGTCAGGCTTTATATGAAAAGCACAAGGTCATCACCTATCCGCGCTCGGATTGTCGTTACTTACCTAAAGATCATTTCAAAGAGGCATCTTCAGTTGTTCAGGCTGTGAAGAAGACGGCTTCTTCGTTGGCGAGTGCGGTCGATGGGGCTAACACGTCACTGAAATCCAAAGCATGGAATGACAGTAAGGTTGAAGCGCACCATGCCATTATTCCCACGGGGAAAAGCACGGTATCGCTTAGTGGTAGAGAGCTGAGTGTTTACGAGCTCATTGCCCGTCAATACTTGATGCAGTTCTATCCTTCTGCCGAATATGCAGAAGCGAAATTGACCTTTGATATTGCAGGCGGCGTGTTTATCGCTAAAGGCAAAAAGCTAATGCTGGAAGGGTGGCGAGCACTGATTGCGAGAGATTCTGCCAGTCAAAAAGAAGATTTAGAGAGCCTAGTGCCACCGTTAGACAAGGGCACAGTGTTAACTTGTCTGCGTGGCGATATCAAAGACTGTATGACAGAGCCGCCACGCTACTTTACTGAAGCAACGCTCTTGCAGGCCATGACAGGGATTGCGCGGTTTGTTCAAGACAACTCGTTGAAAAAAATTCTGCGTGATACCGATGGGCTGGGTACAGAAGCACGCGCGCGGGGATTATGGACTTGCTGTTCAAACGTGGCTTGTTAGCGCGAGAAGGGAAACAAATTCGCGCCACGCCGTCCGGCTTTGGTTTGATTGATGCTTTGCCAGCAAAAGCCTCGTATCCCGACATGACGGCACAATGGGAAAGACAGCTACACGATATGGCAGAGAAAAAGTCTGCTTATCAGCCATTTATGGGCGCGTTGGAATCCGAACTTAAAAGCTTGATGGAAGAAGTCAGAAACGGGCCATTGCCAGAGAGTTTGCGTTCGCTTCCGGCACAGCCCTCAAGATTTGCAAAGAAAAAAGGTAAAAGTGGCTTTCGTAAGAAACGCTATAAAACGAAAGCCTGATCTTTCCCTTTGCTCTTCGCTTCATAGAGCGCGACATCCGCATCGGTAAACAATTGCTGTTGGCCATTCACTTTTTCGGGAATGACCGATTTGCCACCAATGCTGACGGTGACATACGGAGAGACTGGTGACCCTTTGTGCTCGATCTTGAGCGCGCGAATAGCCGCCAATGCCCTATCGGCGACTGCCAACGCACCTTCTTGGTCGCAATGCGGCAGTAAGTAAACAAACTCTTCACCGCCAAAGCGCGCAAGCACAGTACCTGCACGGCGATCGACTTCACTCAGCGCTTGTGCGACTTCAAACAGACACTTGTCGCCCAATGAATGGCCGTATTCGTCGTTGTATTGTTTGAAATGGTCGATATCGACAATCAGAATGCTCACTGGCGTTTGATGTCGTAACGCACGGCGCCATTCTTCTTCAATTTTCTCATCGAGCATCCGACGGTTTGGTACCATGGTCAGGCTGTCTTCGCGAGAGATACGGTTCAGCCTTTTGTTGGCTTCTTCAAGCTGGGCGGTGCGCTCTGTAACGCGATGCTCCAACGATAAGTTTAGGGCTTTGAGCTCGTCTTGCGCGCGGCGTTGGATGAGATGCTGTGACATGGTCACACCCAATAGCTTCAACAATTCGCCGTGGTAGCTTTTTAGCGGCGTCCCGGTGATCAGGTTGTCACACGCAATCCAACCGATGGGATCGTCGCCATCCCAAAGCGAAATCGTCGCATTCCAGCCAATCCCAATCTCTTTGCTGTCATGGTACAGCGGCGCATTGTCGTTGATGGTGATGTGCTTTCTGCGGTCAAGCGTGCTCTTAGCATGAAAATGCTCGTGTATGGCGGTGCAATACCACTGTTCGTTGGTCACAGACCCATCGATGTCTGTGCCGTAGGTTCCTCTCATCAAGCCTGTGCGGGTGTTGAGAAGGAAGATCGCCATGCGATCGAGGTCTAGGGCATGGATGCACTCGTAAACCGCGGTATGCAGCATGTTATCGAGAGAGTGCGTGTGCCATAGACGCAGAGAAATTTTATGAAGAATATGGAGTTGCTCAAGCAGTCCCTTTTGAGAACACACTTCCTGAACACGTTTTTGTTCGGTTTGTTTATGCGCTTCTTGTTCTTCAATACAGGCTTCGTGCTGCAAATGACTATCGAGCGCACCTGAGATCAGCAGAGAGAGCATATCCAGCGAGTGACCATCAATATTGATGGTTTCTGCCAAAGACAGCACGAAATAGCCATAGTTTTTGCCACGCACGGTTAAACGGACCAGCTGATGGAAGCGGTCTGACTGGATGCGCAATTCACTAGATAGGAGAAGTCGATTCAATAGCGCGTTGAACTGAATATCTGTGGAGGTCGCAGGGGTGTAGACATTGGCACTTTCTACCGACATTTCAGCGAGCAGTTGCCACTGAGTATCACCTTCACCCGCAATCAACAATTGGCAATGCGCGTCGGGAAACGTGTCAGTAAAAACCTGACCCAGAGCCATGCAAAACGACTCGATGTCTTCTTGAGGGCAAATTGCCTCTCCGACTTTCAAACAGAATGAATAATCAAGAGCATTCATGCTCTGTGACTCCCCTAATTTAGCTAGCGTTAAAATGTGACGTTGGTTCTAATAATGTTTCAGCCAGTATGACAGTAATTAGTCTTAGGAATGTCTGAATTTCTTTCATCTTCGACTCAGGTCACAGGGGTTGTTAGTAGGGTGTGACTTGGCTTCTAGCACGGGGCTTTGGAAATAATAATTTAACAAAAACAGAGGGGTAGGTGATTCCCACTAACTCAAGTAGGCGGAGACGCATCCGACCAGTGTCATGATAAATAGAAACCATTTTAATGTCTGAGGATTTGCCTTTATGGCAAATTTAACCGCGAGCCAAGCACCAAACATTGAGCCGACTGCCAGCAGTAGTCCCGGCAGCCAAAGAATGAGATCTTGCCAAATGAAAATAGCGAGAGAGACGGCAGTAAAGGCCAATGTGCAGACCAGTTTTAGCGCGTTACCGCGCACCAGATCGTAACGAAGCGTGCCGCAAAGTGCGGCGATAAGCACAAAGCCGACACCCGCTTGAACAAAGCCCCCGTAAAAACCAGCGATGGTAAGACCTAGCCAGGAGGCAGGCGTGTCTTTGACTTTCTTAAACGGTGTATCTGGGTCTGGTGCAATGGCACTTGGCTTGACCAACATGATGAAGGCCATCAATAACATGGTGCCAAGCAAAAGGGGTTTGATGATGTCTGATGGAAGCCACGCAGCTGCACTTGCACCGACAAGGCCGCCAATGACCATAGGAATAAGAATGCCGACTAAGTCGCTACTTTCTAGGCGGTTGTGATGGCGAAACCCGGCAACGCCACTGACGCTTTGCATCAATACGCCAACACGGTTGGTCGCGTTGGCCACTTCGGCTGGCATGCCAAGAACGATGAGTGCCGGAATGGTGAGGTTTGACCCGCCGCCCGCAAGCGTATTGATAATGCCCGCGACAAAGCCTAGAACGACCAGCAGTACACCGAAACCGAGCGAGATATCCATATCTTTACATCCGTATGATTTGAGTTGGCAGGCGAAGAAAATCAACGCCCTAGCATCATAGCGAAATGTATAGAAACGAAAAAGCCCGCAGCATAAATGCTGCGGGCTTTGAATAAATGGTCGGTCTGACTGGATTTGAACCAGCGACCCCTGACACCCCATGACAGTGCGCTACCAGGCTGCGCTACAGACCGATACTATGTACTCATGGTACGAAGCTAGATCTTCACTGTCAATTGCCTTTCAGAATTAAATCCGTGAAATTCAATTGGTTGGCTAAAATTGATTCACCAATGAGATCGCTGTTTTACTATCAGTTTTCTTCTGGATAGTAGAAACGCTTCAGCTCATGCATCACTTGCATCAGCACAGAAAGCTGTGGTTTCCCTTCTGGCTGTAGCTTGTAGTTACTGTCATAAACGCGGTAGTTACCGAATTTGTCGACCACTGTCGTTTTGTCAGGTTGCACCACAACGATGTCGCGGCTGTCACCTGCCAGTACCCATTTTCTTGGTTTGTCGGCCAAGTCGAACAGGTTCTGACCACTGGTGTAAGACTCAGAAGGCTATCAACTGCCAGCATGCTTTCCATCAGTGTCGGCACGACATCAAGATGAGAGCTGTAAATGTCCACTTCCGTTGGCGATTGATTTGGCCAATGGATGACCAGCGGTACCTGGATTTGGTACTTGCTGTAATTAGAGTTTGAGCCCCAGCTATTCGAGCCTGTTTCATTGAACTCGATGCCATGGTTGGCAGTGACAATCACAATGGTGTTATCTAGCTGGCCTTTGGCTTCCAAGGTATCAAACAACTCGCCCAGCAGGCTGTCGACATAATACGCCGCGTTGTTGTAGCTGTTTTTCAGCACCAACGTGGTGTGTTCACCAACGTTTGCCAGATCGTTGTCGAGCGATGGTTGGAATGGACGTTCATAATCGCCGCCTTGTTCGTACTCAGTCACGCTTTTCAGCTCTAAGTAGGCAAACCAAGGTTTGCTCGGCGTTTTATCATTTAGCCAAGTTTCAAGGTTATCTGTGGCTTTGTGGTCAGCAACCCATGCCTCGTCAGCGCTGATTTTGGTGGCGTCATTAAGGTGCTTACCAAAAATGCTTTGATAGTAAATCGGGTTTTCGAAGTTATCGGCACTGAACAAACCGAAATCGTAATTACGTTTTTCCAGCGTATCGAGAAGCAGCGGGCTTAATCCTTCGGTACGTGCGCTTTGTGCATAGCTACCTGGCAAGCCATAAAACAGACCAAACAGACCTGCCATGGAATCGTTACTGGTGCTGTAGTGGTGCATGAATTTCACGTTGTTAGACGCGAAATCTTCAAGGTTTGGCATCACGACGGGATCGAGCATGTCTGCGCGCAGACTCTCAACCATAACGACCAATAAATTCGGGTTGTAGCTTGCCGCTTTAGACGAGAAAGAGAGTTTCTCTAGCGGATAACGAATAACTTCGCTTTCTTGATTTCCCATTTCGTCTCTGCGGCGCTGATATTCTTGGCGATCAAGTAGGCCGTATTTCTCCATGAAGGTTTTAGCGTCATAGGGTATGAGATCGGGAAGTTAGAGCGTTGTGATGTCACTGGGCTGTAGAGGAATGCATCCGCCCAGATGTGAATCAAGTGGCTACCAATGAAACATACTGCGAATACGCTGGCAATTGGCACGCCTACACGCTTGCGAGAGAGTTTACGTAGCTTGCGCCAAACCCATTCAGACATGATGAGTTCAAGCAAGAAGATAGCAGGCACCACGACAAACAAGTATTGCCAGTGGGCATTCATGTCAGTCTTTTCGCCGCTAAGCAGCAAATCCCAAACCAGAGGGTTCAGGTGAAGGTGCAAAGTTTCATAAGCGTAGATGTCCAACAACAGGAGCGTCATGCCTGCTGTGGCCACAAAAACAGCAAACAGCCTCATCAACCTTTGAGAAGGAATGATAAAGCTGGCTGGGAATATGATCAGAATATAAACAGCGAAAACCAGAAAACCAAAGTGACCGAGCCATGTCAGCAATTGATAGGTTTGTCCGAGCAATGTCTCTGGCCAACCGGATTGCGCGATATAGCGCGTGCCCAGCAACATGGCCGCAATAATATTGAAAAAGCTAAACCAGTGTCCCCAGCTAATGAGCTGCGACACTTTATCCCTGTAGGTATTTCCGCTGTCTACCATAAAAGGTCAATTCTTCTCTTTTATTCTACTTCGCGCAATTTGATGACGCGTTATTACTCTGTATCGATAGATGACAGCAGAGCTTGAGCAAATTTTTCAGCGATGATTTTGCGCTGTTCAGCAGGCATCTTGCTGCTGTTGATCAAATTTGTCGCGATGTTGCCAACGATCATCAGCGAAAGTTCGTTAGAAGCTTTGTGCTTTTCAAGAACATTGACCACATCTGAAAGGATCTGTTCAACGTTTTTATCTTGATATTTAGAAGTAACAGGCATAGAAACTCTTGTCTTGTATCAACGGAAGCCGCGTATAATAACCCACACTCTAGTCTGACGAAAAATGTTTTCAATTATGAGCCTCACGCTTTCCAACGTTATTCTTCACCAATTAAAAAAAGAGGGTGAAGACTCACTGGTTGTTCATCTACGCGAGCAGCCTCTAACTCATTCTACATCAACAGAAAATCTTGTAAGTGAAATCCATCGCGTCTACAACGCAAAAGCGGGTAAAGGCTTTGGTCAATTTGCGGAAGAAAGTGAATTCTGCGGCTGGTTGAAAGCATGTCGTAAGCAAGAAATGGACTTTTTGTCGTTTTCTTCGCAAGCAACTGAGCGTCTTAAGGAAGAACTTTCTAAGTACCCATTTGCTGATGAAGGCGTGTTAGTGATTGCGGAGTACCGCTCACTGGCGACCGAATATCTGTTCATTGGTTTATTAGAATCTAAAGCGAGCATGAAAGTCACTGACGACCTGGAAATCGGCACGACCGACTACTTGGATGTGGCGAAAATGGACATCGCAGCGCGTATCGACCTTTCTACGTGGGAAAGTGACGCGGACTCGAATCGCTATCTGACTTACATCAAAGGACGTGTTGGCCGCAAAGTGGCAGATTTCTTCCTCGATTTCATGCAAGCAGAAGTGGGTATGGACACCAAGCAGCAGAACTTGGTGTTGATGCAAGCGGTGGAAGACTACTGTGCTGACTCACGTTTAGATAAAGAAGAAAAACAGCAATACCGCAAGCAAGTCTATGACTACTGTAACGGTCAGCTTCAAGCGGGCGATGAAGTCGTCGTAAAGGAACTGGCGCAAGAGCTGCCTTCTAACGAAGCAGGTGTGGACTTCTACCAATTCGCGTCTGAACAAGGCTATGAGCTGGAAGAGAGCTTCCCAGCTGACCGTACGTCTATGCGTAAACTGACCAAATTTGTTGGCGGCGGTGGTGGTCTTTCCATCAACTTCGACAGCATGTTGCTGGGTGAGCGTGTTTTCTACGATCAAGCGACAGACACCTTGACGATCAAAGGTACGCCACCAAACCTTCGCGATCAGTTGACGCGCCGTTTGAACGTCGACGAATAATCTCGATTTAAACAGTGATTTAAAACACACGCCGTTTCTTCGCTTTGCGTAGGAACGGCATGCTGTGTATAGACAACTTACACTTTAATGTTTGCAAAGTAAGACAGGTTTTCTAACTTATAAGAAACGCCAATCTTTCTCTTTCACAAACATCACCACGTTTCAGTCTTGGACAGCAGTAAGCCTTATAACGTGTTAGCTTATTTGAGGGACACCTGTGACATCGATATCCGCAAGACTAGGTTTTCGTAACCAGTTGGATAATAACGGTAATTTGGTACTTCATCGAATCTCGTATGCGCTTTGGGGCGTGTTCGTGTTGGCGCTTGGGTATGCGTTTTACGCGTATCAGGACATGAATCACGTAAAAGATCATGCAGCTCAGGTTGTTAAACTCAATAATGCGGCACAGCAACTCAGGCAAACTGTGTCTGCGTCCATGCTGAATCAAGAGCGAGAGCTCACTCAAATTGAGAAAGAAGTTCAGCATTTCCGCTATCTGCTGTTACGCACCAAATCACTCACCATTGAAGATGAATGGGAAGACATTCAAAGCACACTGATTGATGCAGACGCGTTCGTCGAAGATGTCGATAACCTGCTTGCGTCGATTTACTCGGTTTCAAAGGTGACCAAACAATTGAAGTCACTGACGGAAACCCAACGTTCGCCTGAACTTATCCGTCTTTTTGAATCGATAAGTAGTTACTTACTCTTCGAATTTCACGGGCTCAATGGCGACAGAGAAACCAGCGTTCAGCGCTTCAATGAATACATCGACGCGATTGAGCGTCAGCTGTCCAGCTCATCCTCCAACGTGGTGAGTGTGGAGCTTTACACCTTATACACTGGGCTGATTCGCTTAAATCGTCAGCTCGAGAGCCTGGATAACGTCATCAACCACAAGTTTGTCCGTGCGATGACCCAGCAACAGCAGTATTGGACCAATCGCGTCATTGTTTTGCTAGACAATATTCTCTTGGCACTGGCTGTGGCATTTGTTGCTCTTGGTGCGCAAGTCGTTATCCGCTATCAACTGGAACAACGTGCTTATGGCTACACACCGGTTTCACGTAAATCGGCAGTGAAAGCGAAGAAAGATGAATCAAAAGCCACCGAGAAAGCAGAGATGATTCCGGAAGGGGAATTGTTTGATGCGAGCATCTTAATCGAGCAGCTAGAAGGGGATTTTGATGCCATTGATTCGGTGCTGACCATGTTTGTTGCTGAACACCAAAACGATGCTCTGAAAGTCAGAACACAGAACGAGCAGGGCGAAATCGCAAAAAACAGTGCGCTGATCCACAACTTAAAAGGGGTGGCGGGCAACATTGGTGCTGCTGTCTTAGAGCGTTTTTGCAAAGAGATAGAAGTGTCGTTGAAAGATGGGCAGGTTTTGTCTGAAGACACTCTCGTGAAGTTTGAAAAACTGCTGACCATGACCATTCAAAGTGTGCTCAAAGAAATGGAGCAACTTCGTCGAACTCTGGCTACGTGAGGAACCCTGTGTCCACCAACGATTTACCTTGGTATAGAACCATGAGTTTTAAGGCCCTTTGGATATTGGGCCTTATGCTTGCTGTGGTTGTCATTACGATTGCCTACGTGATGGAAACTACTGGCGACAGTATGGTGCGTGACAGTGCGAACCAACGTGTCGAAGCGCAAGTGGAAAACGTTGCGCGAACGCTTGGTCAGCTTTCTAACAACGTTAGTACCGTTGCCTTGTCATTGGCCGATACGCTGGAGCTTTCGGATTCCCCCGAAGAAATCGAACACAAATTGGCAGTGATGCTCAGTAACGAAAACATTCGTAGCGTGGTGGCAAGCGGCGGTTTTTGGCCTGAGCCAAATATCTATTCGCCGGGTGATGCCAAAGCGTCAGTCTTCATTGCCTTTAACGAAGATGGCTCATATCACCGTATTGATGATTACAACTCTGATACTGCGCGTCCTTATCACGTTGAAGAATGGTATGCGCCGACGAGATTTGTCAGAGGTGCGGCTTACTGGTCTCGTGCTTATGTTGATCCATACACCAACGAGCCTATGGTGACCTGCAGTGTTCCAATCATCAAAAATGATGAGTTTCGCGGCGTCGTCACCATCGACGTGCGTCTTGCGGAGTTGCGCGTCTTCCTCTCAAGAAGTGGCCAAAAGCTGGGCGGCTATTTAGCGATGCTCGACCGCGGCGGACGCTTAATGTCCTACCCCGATTCGGTGAAGCCTGTAGCGTCCGGCACGCATCAACTGCCGAGTGTTTTGGAGATTGCTTACAGGGACAGTCGATTCAATGAATTGGCATTGGCCATCAGCTCTGCATTGCAAGGTGAGCGGTTGGCATTGCAAAGCAATGCGAATGTGCAGGATTTGGCTGAGCAGATTGTCATGGCGACACCTGACATTGATTTGGGCTACGCGCTTTCGATTGCCGCAGAACTGGACCCAGACCAAAGTGTCTTTCGAGGTACTGAAAAGCTCTTTATCCATCAACTTGATGTAGACCCTGTTCTCGATGAACCAACGCTCGTTTTAGCGCGCGTGCTGCCGGGCACCAACTGGATGCTAATTGGCGCGTTGCCTGAACGTTTGCTCAAAGTTGAAGCCACCACGCTAAAAAATGATCTGTTCTTTGCGATGGCATTTGTGGGGCTTTTACTGGTTGTCGTGACCTATTTGGCGATTCATTTTCATATCGTTAGGCCAATGGCGCGGGTTAGACACGCCTTGGAAACACAGGCACAGACGGGCCATTTTCACCGATTGACTACAAAGAGAAAGATGAACTCGGCATGTTGGTGCAGGAGTTCAACCAACTGAGTACGAATCTGGTTGAGACGCGTGAACGAGCAGTCGAGGCGGCAAGAACCAAGCAGCTATTCCTCGCTAACATCAGTCACGAAATCCGTACGCCGATGAATGGCATACTTGGCGCAACCTCCTTGATGCAAGATGAAGGCATGTCAGGCAAACAAGCGGAATACCTGTCTGTGATTGCACACTCTTCACGCGGATTAATGTCGCTTATCAATAACATTCTTGATTTCAGTAAGATGGAATCAAATCACCTCAAGTTGGAAGAGGCCCCGTTCGATTTACAGGAAGTCGGACGTTACGTGCGTGAGTTGTTGTTGCCGACCATTCAGAACAAGCCTCAGTTAGCGTTTGATTTCCATTACGACAGAGATTGTCCTCATCGTTTTATTGGTGACGCGCACCGCATCGAACAGGTGATGCTGAACTTGGTATCCAATGCGCTGAAGTTCACGGAAACAGGCTTGGTAACACTGAGAATTGGCATAAATCGCCAGCAAGACCGTTATGTAGGGGTGGTGATCAGTGTCGTCGATACGGGGGTGGGTATTGCGCCAGATAAGTTTGACCTGATTTTTGATGAGTTCCAGCAAGCGGATACGTCAACCACACGACAATTTGGTGGTTCTGGTTTGGGTCTGGCCATCACCAAGCAGCTTGTAGAGTTGATGGGCGGCGAAATCTTTGTAAACAGTGAAGTGGGACGAGGAAGTCAGTTTGATGTGACGTTACCGCTGCAAATCGAAGAGCATTCCAGCGATGAAAAAGGCCGTGAAATGCTTCGTGAGCATACCGATGCGTTCAAAGGTAAGCACTGTTTGCTGGTGGAAGATAACGCCATCAACATGATGATTGCTGAGAAGATGTTGTCGAAGTTTGGTTTCACAGTGGACAAAGCCGTCGACGGTGTAGAAGCGATCGACAAAGTTTCCATGCAAGGCTATGACATCATCTTCATGGATATCCAGATGCCAAGGATGGACGGACTGGAAGCCACCCGACAGATCCGCGCTAACGATAACTTTAATAAACGGACGCCTATCGTTGCGATGACGGCCAACGTTCTGAAAGATGATATTTGGCGTTGCATCAGCAATGGAATGCAGGGGCACATAGGTAAGCCATTGCGCGAAAATGAGATTTTTGCAGTTTGCGTCAAAGCATTGTCGACCGAGGTAGAAGCGTAAAGAGACGTGATGAGATTGACCATTTGATGCGCGAAGGTTGATCTGAATCAAAGGTTTTTCATGGCGACTGAGGAAAATAGCGCGCCTATGAAAACTGTATCTAATTCGTCTGGCCCCCGACGCCAACCTCTTTGGCTCGTGCGCGCAATGACGACGCTTTATTGTAAGCATATTCACCGCGGCAGCCAGTTGTGCCCGCAATGTACAGCACTACTCGCATTTGAAGAAACAAGAACCTCTCAATGCGCAGAAGAAGGAAGCAAATCAGCCTGCAAAGAGTGTGACCGCCAGTGTTATCCCGATGCAACGAGATTGGAGATCAACCATATTACTCGTTGGGCGGCACCGAAACTGAGATGGCGTAAGCCATTGCTTGTCGCTAGACATTACGTTAGTACCATTCTGAATTAGTTCTACATTCATTCAACCAAACACTGCAACGCGCCCTGACGGGCGCGTTTTGCATTCTTCTTCCTCGTCTTATGCCAGCAAAAAAGAACCACACCGCAAGCGGCGTGGTGCAACTGTGCAAAGCGATACGTATCGAAAGAACAACTCACGTTATAAACAAAGGGCTTTCTGTCAAAAAGACGGACTAATCCATCGTGACAGCAATCTTGCCGCGCGTCCTTCCACTTTCACTTTGGTCAAATCCCTTCTGGAAGTCTGTCAGGGAAATGGTTTGTGAAATAAACGGTTTGATGTCACCTCTCGCAATGAATTCTGTTGCGCGTTTAAGGAGTGATGCATCGCCTTGCACGAAGACAAATGAGGCGTCGACACCGGCTTCTTTCGCTGCCGCTTCTGTCTCTGGAAGTAGGCCACTGATACTGACTAGCTTTCCACCCGGTTTTAGCACGCGAATGGCTTGTGTTTGTGCTTCTCCGTAAAGCGATTCGAGAACGAGGTCGACGGGCTTTTCTGCTAAATAGCTGACGACATCTTGTTTCTCGTAATCAATGACTTCATCGGCTCCTAGTGACTCGACAAACGCTTTGTTTTTACTTGAGGTCATCACAATCACATGCGCGCCCATGATTTTGGCGAGCTGAATGGCAATATGACCCACTCCGCCAGCCCCTTGTTGGATGAGCAATCGTTGATTTCGATGCAGGTTGCCTTCGGTGATTAAGGCTTGCCATGCGGTCAGCAACACCATAGGCAGGGCACCCGCATCTTCATAGCTGATGCTTTCAGGCAGTAAGGCTAAGTGGTCGCGTTTCACGACGCAGTATTCTGCTAAGGTGCCATCCAAGCCAATTTCCGCCATCGCGAACACGCGATCGCCGGGGTTAAAGGCCTTGGAAAACGCACCAGTCTCTATCACGTCACCCGCAACGTCCCAACCCAAAACAAGTGGCATGGGTTGCTTGGCAAGAAAACTCAGCATGCCATTACCAATTTTGTAGTCGACAGGGTTGATGGAGGAAGCGCGCACTCTCACGAGCACTTCATCAGGCTTTGGTTTCGGAATTTCAATGTCTTGTAAAGTGACATCACCAAAATTGTCCATTCGTACTGCTTTCATTGTCATCTCCGTCCGTGTTGATGAAAAAAGCTTAAGCGTTTCCATTTGAGACAAAAATAACGTTATCCGAATAAGACTGTTTCCAAATTGGAAAATGTTTGATTGCATGGCGTCGTTACCCAAGTGCTCATGAGTAGGAAGATTTATGGACAAATTGACAGCCATGCACTTTTTTACGCGCGTTGCCTATCTTGGGAGCTTTTCGAAAGTTGCCAAGGAGCTGCATACCTCACCGTCCAATGTCAGTAAGCACATTGCGGATTTGGAGAGTCGACTGGGTGTCAGACTGTTGCAGCGTACGACACGAGTCACCACGCTGACCTTAGCTGGCGAGAAGTACCTCAAGCAGTGCGAGAATATTCTGGATTTAATTGGCACGGCTGAGAACGAGGTACTGGCGCAAAAGGAGCGCGTATCTGGCCTTATGCGGGTAAGTCTCCCCAGCCTTTTCGCGAACGCGGACACCAGCAGGATGCTCGCAGAGTTTATGGAAAAATACCCCGATTTGGATATCGAACTACACCTGAATGACAGGTTCGTGGACTTGGTGGATGAGGGATATGACCTCAGCGTCAGGGCGAGCTTTGTTCAACCGGATTCCAGTCTGATTTACCGTTTTGTGGGGAAAATTTGTATCGACCTGGTTGGCGCAAAAGGCTACTTCGAGAAACATGGATACCCGAAAAATGCCGCAGACCTTCAGCACCATGATTTCATCGATCACGGCAACAGTGCAGCAGGAACGGTTATCCTCAGCAAAGCCGGTGTGCTCGAGCGCGTGAACGTTCACCAGCGTGTTCGCGCCAACAACACCCATATGGTGAGGGATTTGGTCGTCCAAGAGCAGGGCATCGCCTTTATTCCAAGGCTGGCTACCCTCTATCATCCAGACCTTGAACGCGTTTTGACGGACTACGACCCCGGTTATCTGACGCTCAGTGTGGTGTACCCAGAGCGGCGCCACACGCCGCAGAAAGTCTACAAGTTCGTTGAGTTTCTTGCTGCTTGGTTCGAGCGCGAACGTCAAACACCTTGGCATTAACCGTCGCATAGAAGCGTCACACTTCCTTTTATCTATGGGTGGTTTTTCACCCATTTCATTTTAACCACCTCTCAGTTCTGTTAATGCCTTGTTAATCCTTTTCCGCTAACGCTGCCGTCCATCGCGTGATGGGCTAGTTAGTTAAAGGATTCGTTGGACATGCAGACGCATGTGAAATACATGGAAAGAGAGGGATTGTTATGAAAATGCTCAACAGAGTGCTTTGTGCATTAGCACTCTTTGCCGGCTTGTCGGCATTTGTACATGCCGCACCAGAAACCATCAAATTCTCACACGTTGTTGCAGAGAACACCCCAAAAGGGCAGATGGCACTGAAGTTCAGAGACTTGGTGGCAGAGCGCATCGGTGACAAATATGTGGTGGAGGTGTATCCAAACTCCCAATTGTTTGGTGACGGTAAAGAGATGGAAGCCTTACTGCTAGGTGATGTGCAGTTTATTGCGCCATCGTTGTCGAAGTTTTCCAAGTACACCAAACAGCTTCAACTTTACGATCTGCCCTTCCTGTTCAAAGACATGGAGGCTGTTGATCGCTTCCAACGCAGCGAAGCCGGTCAGGCATTACTGGAGTCTGTGAAGGGCAAAGGCATGGTTGGCTTGGGATATTTGCACAATGGCTTGAAGCAACTGTCTGCGAACGATCCATTGCGCGTGCCGGCCGATGCTGATGGCAAAAAATTCCGCATCATGAGCTCTGATGTACTGGCAGCACAGTTTGAGGCCGTAGAAGCCGTTCCGTTGAAAAAGCCATTCTCAGAGGTGTTTACGCTGCTCCAAACCCGCGCCATTGACGGGCAGGAGAACACCTGGTCAAACATCTATTCCAAAAAATTCTTTGAAGTTCAGCCATATATCACGGAGTCGAACCACGGTGTGTTGGATTACATGGTGACAACATCCACAGAGTTTTGGATGCAGCTGCCGGATGAAGATCGTGAGGTTTTACAAACGGCACTAGCAGAAGCCGTTGCCCACGGTAACAAGATTGCGAACGAGAAAGCGATGAAAGATCGTCAGAACATCATCGATTCAGGTCGCAGCCAAATTATCACCCTGACGGACGATCAACGTCAGCAATGGGTGGAAGTGATGAAGCCGGTTTGGACGGAGTTCCAAGAGCAAATCGGTCCAGAGCTTATTGAAGCTGCTGTTGCGTCAAATCAGTAATACAAGAAGCCCGGCGTTCTGTCGGGCTTTTTCATGGAGTTTGCAATGATTCGGTTATTACACCGCTTTGAAGAGGCTGGGATTGGCCTCTTACTGGTGGCAATGACACTGTTGGTGTTTATGGAAGTGATTCTGCGCTTCTTCTTCAACGAAGGCCTCCTTTGGGCGCAAGAATTAACACTGTATCTTTCGGCTTGGATGGTTTTAATGGGCGCATCGTGGGGACTTCGCGAAGGCGCGCATATTGGCGTAGATGCTGCCATCAAGCACCTTTCCCCAGAGTTACAAAAAGTTGTCACGCTTATCGCCTTGGCATTGTGCCTTGCCTACTGTGGCCTGTTTCTCTATGGCTCATGGATTTATCTCAGCAAGATGAAAATGATCGGTATTGAGATGGAAGACATGCCGATTGAAAAATGGAAAGCCATGTCCTGTCTGATATTAGGTTTCGGCTTGCTGGCCTTGAGGGTTTGCACCATTGCCTATGAAGTGACGAAAGGCACACGCAAAGGCTTCGGCTTTGTCGATGAAGCGGAAGAAAGTATGCATTTGGCAGAAGAAATAGCGGAGGAAGCGGCTGACAAGGAGAGTAACAAATGACCATCGCAGTACTGTTTGGATTACTTTTCCTGTGCATGTTTATGGGAATGCCGATTGCGATAGCTCTGGGGCTATCAAGTGTGGCAACCATATTGATGTTCTCGAACGATTCTCTGGCGTCAATTTCACTCAAGCTCTTTGAGGCAACCAGTGAACACTACACGCTGCTTGCCATTCCGTTTTTTATTTTGTCTTCGGCCTTCCTCTCGACGGGTGGCGTGGCAAGACGCCTGATTAACTTTGCGATTGATTCCGTCGGTCATGTGAAAGGCGGCTTGGCGATGGCATCTGTCATGGCGTGTATGCTCTTTGCTGCCGTGTCAGGAAGCTCGCCAGCAACGGTGGCGGCCATCGGTTCTATCGTGATTGTCGGCATGGTGAAAGCGGGTTACCCCAAAGCGTTTGCCGCAGGGGTAATTGCCAATGCGGGTACGCTCGGCATTTTAATTCCACCTTCCATCGTGATGCTGGTTTATGCCGCGGCGACAGAAGTGTCTGCGTCACGAATGTTTATGGCAGGTTTCATTCCTGGGCTGATGATGGGTGGCATTTTGATGCTGGCGATATATATCGTTGCCCGCATCAAAGGATTGCCATCTCAACCGTTCCCCGGCTTTGCGGCACTGGCATTTTCAGGTGCCCGCGCACTTGGCGGTTTGATGCTTATCATCATCGTGCTGGGTTCTATTTACGGCGGTGTGGCAAGTCCAACAGAAGCGGCGTCCGTGGCGGCGGTTTACGCTTGGCTCGTCAGTGTGTGGGGTTATCGCGATATTGGCCCGCTCAAAGACGTAGCGTGGCGCAAAGAGGGCGAGAATGCGCTCGCGATGTTGGCGAGAAACCTCGTCTTACTCCCTGTGGTCATGGTGCGCTCTTTCACCGACAAAGAAGTGAACCATGTCGTTAAGGATGCCGCGAAAGTCAGCATCATGCTGCTTTTCATCATCGCTAACGCCATGCTGTTCGCTCATGTGCTGACGACAGAGCGCATCCCACACACGATTGCGGAAACGATTGTGGCGTGGGGGTTACCTGCGTGGGGCTTTTTGATCGTGGTGAACATTTTGCTGCTCATCGCGGGCAACTTTATGGAACCGTCCGCGATCCTTTTGATCATGGCACCGATCTTGTTCCCGATTGCAGTACAGCTTGGGATCGACCCGATTCACCTTGGGATCATCATGGTAGTCAACATGGAAATTGGCATGCTGACGCCACCGGTCGGGTTGAATCTGTTTGTGACGGCGGGTATCACGGGAGAGAGCATGGGCTGGGCGATAAAAGCGGCGTTGCCTTGGCTGGGACTGCTTTTGATCTTCCTGATATTGATCACCTACATTCCACAAATATCGCTGTTCTTGCCAGATTATCTCGACTCGCTACGGGGCTATAAGTCGTAAATAAAAAGGGCGCAAATTGCGCCCTTTTTCATGCTGTTAGCGATTACGCCAGTTTCGCGATAACGCGTTGCAGCATTTGGATACGTGGCTCGATAGAGTCCAAGTCTAGGTATTCTGCATCGCTGTGGAAACCTGCGCCGATAGGGCCCAGACCGTCCAGCGTTGGAACACCCAAGATAGCTGTCAGGTTTGCGTCTGAACCGCCACCTACTGCTTGCCAAGTGATGTTCATGCCAAGCTCTGCGCCAGTTTCTTCAATCATTGCCATCAGCGATTCAGTCTTCTCGCTTGGGGTCATTGAAGGCTTGTACGCCTCACGGTCAAGAACCACAGACACACCGTCGATAAATGGCAGATCTGCCATTGCGCGCAGCTTCTCGTCAACGGCAGCGTATTCGTCGTTGTCCCAGAAACGCACGTCAACAACCGCAGTTGCCAGCTCAGGTACGATGTTCGCACCGTCACCGCCGCTGACGACGCCAACATTCAGTGTGGTGCCAGTGTCAAAGTTGGTCATGCCATTGATGGCAACAATCCACTGCGCCATTTCAGAAATCGCGCTGCGACCGTTTTGTGGTTCGTTACCCGCGTGCGCAGCTTTACCGTTGAAGGTCATCTTGTAGCGCGCCATACCTTTACGCGCTTTAACCAAAGAGCCATCAGCACGCGCCGCTTCGCAAACCAGAACGTGACGAGCATTCACCGCCACAGATTTCAGCCACTCGCTTGAGTGCAAAGAGCCGATCTCTTCATCTGGGTTCATGCAAACACAAATCGACATGTTATCCAGAACCGCTTTGTCCAGCGTGCGCAGCGCGTAAACGATGTTCAGCAGGCCAGATTTCATGTCTGATACGCCAGGGCCGAATGCACGGTTACCTTCAACGCTCATTGGGCGTTTTGCAGCGGTACCAACAGGGAATACGGTGTCCATGTGGCCGATCAGCATCAGATCGATAACGTCGTTTTCAGGCTTGTTGCGAATTTCCAGACCTGGGCCTGCAATGCCGCAATCAACGCGCTTGATGTTCCAGCCGCCCATTTCTTCGTATTTTGCAGCCATGATGTCTGCAACCACTTCAATGCCTTCAACGGTCAGTGTGCCACAGTCAACATTTACCAGTGGACGAAGTTCTTCAAGGTAAGCGTCTAATGAAAAGCTCATAATTACTCCAGAATTCCATTTGGAAAGCTGCGCTGAAAACGTGGTTTGCAGCGCAGAAAGTCAGGGATTACACCAGAATGTTCATCACGAACATTGCGCCAAAGGCATTGATCACAGAGATCAGAATCATGATTGGGATGTAGCGACCTTCGGTACCGATAGGACCCAAGATACGACCCAGATACTGAACCTGAGAACCCATCAAGTAGATAGCTGGTGCCAGAATCGCGATGTGCTCGCCATTCAAAATGCCTTGGTCAAACAGAGTGATCACTACACCTACTGCACCACCCATCGACATCCATGCGCCGATAAGTACCGCAGCGGCTTCACCCGGCAGACCGAAAATTGCCATAACAGGAGAGAATAGGGTGCCCATCATGTCCAGTGCACCGGTGATTTGCAGTGCTTTGATGATAACGAATGCCATCAGAACGTTTGGCACTGTCGACATGGTTGCGATGTTCCAGCCTTTCTTCGCGCCTTCGACGAAGATATCCGTCACCATCGGTTTTTTCGCAGTAGTCATTATGCTTTCTCCTCGGTCAGCGTTTCGTTAGCAGCTTTGTCTTCTTTACCTTCAGTGATGTTCAGGTAGATGCGGAACAGGTTTGCACCCACGAATTTGAAGATAAACATGACGCCAACTGCCAGACCGATAGAAGAGGTCACTGCCATTGAGCCGTCTGCCAGCGTCAGGGTGAACAGCACTGCACCTGATGAGAAGAAGTTAACGATGGTTGCACCAGCAGAGAACTGGAACATGGTGAAGATGTCTGCTTCACGCTTGGTGAGCTGCCCTTCATCTTTGAGCTGGCGGGTCATGGCCGCACCGGCGTCAGTACTTTGTAGTGAGGCGATCAGAGCCAGACCTGTGTTACCCGGAACGCTCATCAGCGGGCGCAGAAGTGGAGTCAAAAGTTTGCGCGCTGCTTCCAGTGCACCGTAGTGCTCTAGAACGTTGATCATGCCCAGTGCGAACATAACGGTTGGGATCAGGGTCAGAGCGAACATGAAACCGTCGCGAGCACCGCTACCGCCTTTACCGCGCATAGAGGTTGTTGCTGCTTCTACACCGTCTGCTGTATCGCTAACTGAGTAAACAACACTACCGAACGAACCGTTCAGCGTGGTGAAATCGAAAATGCCATACCATTGATTAGACTGGAGAAGGCCAGAAAAGAATACGACTGCAAATGCTAGCGCGATGTAGGCGCCAACCGTCACTTTGCGGTCTGAATTTGCCGGTTGCGACATATTGTTCCCTCAAACAAAAATAAAATTGAACGGTTCGATTTTGCTTCAGACTGGGAAACGGAAATTGACGGGGGTCAATATGGGCTACATAAAAACGCGCTGGTGACCTGAATTGCATGGAAATGAGACATGGATCGCTATTCATGCATATTTGCGTCTAATCAGTATGTTGCGGAAAGTGATGAATACTGAAATCAGTCATTTAATGAGTGAATAACTCGGTGTGATAGTTGTGCAACAGAGTTGGTTTGCGGTCGGGTTCAAAATGGATTTTGCGGGGTAAAGACAAAGAAAAAGGCGTCTTGAAGACGCCTTTCTGGGAACATTTACGCGTTTTGCATCTGTGCGGTGGATGCCGTTGCGTGAGTGCTAGAAGACGGAGCCGTTGGCTCACAAGGGTCAACAAACCAGCCCATGTAAGACGTCACAATGGTCACCAAAATACACACGAAGCTGAGCCACATAAATGGGGCATAAGACAAGGTTGCGACGCCCAGAATGCTCGCCATGTAGATGCCGTTGTCACTCCAAGGCACCATGCCTGACGTCAATGTGCCGCCAAACTCTGCGTTACGTGACAGGTTCTTGCGTTTAAAGCCCAGGCGATCGTAGTTCTTCGCACAAATCTTTGGCGTCAGGATCAGCGAAACATACATGGCAGAGCCAAAGACGTTACCGAGGAAAGCGGTAGCAATGGTTGAGGTTGCCAAGCTGCCTGCGGAGGTCACTTTGCGCTCGAAGACTTTTGCGATGGTTTCCAGTACGCCAACTTTATCCAGCAGACCACCAAAGCCTAAACCGAATACGATAACGGCGACCGATCCGAGCATAGACTCCATGCCGCCACGGTTCAAAATAGCATCGATAAAGCTCACACCCGATTCAATGGAGTACGGTGCCCACGCGGTGTTGATCGCATCCAACGGGTTCATGCCTTGAACCACAATCGCCCACACGATGCCGAGCACTGAGCCCAAAGAAATCACAGGGAACGATGGTAAGCGCAGTGCCAACAGCACCAAAACAATCGCCACAGGAATAAAGGAGAACGGCGTGATAACGAACTGTTTTTCCATCGCGACAATCACGTCAGAAACCTGCGCCATATCGACATTGCCTGCGTAGTGAAGCCCGAAAGCGGTGAAAAGCAGCGCGGTAATGATGTAGCTGATCAGGGCGATTGGCAGCATACCTTTGATGTGTTCGACGATTTCAACGCCTGACATGGAAGACGCCAAGATCACTGAGTCAGACAGGGGCGACATTTTGTCACCGAAATAGCAGCCTGAAAGCACGGCACCCGCAGTCACAGGAGCAGGTACACCCAAGCCTTGCCCAATCCCCATCATCGCGATGCCAGCTGTACCTGCCGCACCCCAAGATGTGCCGGTGGCCAATGCTGTGAGTGAGCAAATGATCATGGTGGCAGCAAGGAAGATAGAAGGGTGGATAGCTTTCAAGCCGTAATAAATGATGGTTGGGACGATACCGCCTGCAATCCAGGTACCAACAAGCGCACCGACAGCCAGCAGTATAAGCACAGCACCCAGCCCGTTTGCGATGCCTTGGGTCGCTGCGTGTTCAAGATCTTTGTAGCGATGACCCAGTTTGATGCCCAAACCGATGATCACGAACCAGCCAATGTACAGAGCCAGTTGAATTGGCAGATTGAGTTTCGCCGTGAACGAAAATGCCAGTAAGAGAAACAGACCAAGCGCAGCGAAAACTTGGAAAAGAGAAGGAAGTCGCGCCGAGTGATGTTGCATATTTCAAACCCTTGTTGAGTGTCAGGCCCTTGGCTCCTGCCGAAATATACCGATACAACCTCTAGCTGCAGGTTTAGTGGGCTTTTGTCACTACCATCCTGGCGGCGGACGCATACTTTAGCGAAATAGTCCCTACAGGGGTAACAAGTATTTCCATTTCTCTGGTCTGAGCACTGAAAGTGTTTGTTTTTGTGTGTTTATGTTTTTCTGTGGTTTCTAAGCTGTTAACGGTTGTGGTGATTAAGTGGGGTTGGTTTGTTTTGTCGATGTTTGAATAAATGTAAATATATGGCATTTAATTTTGTATAACAGGTTAACGTCGGCGTCGCGTATCGAAAAGTTAGTTGTACACAGATAGATATACAAAGTGAAAAGATGGGTGATTGATTGTGGAAATATCTCTATTCATTTCAATTTGTTAAGTGGCTTTGTGTGCGGTTTGCTTGTGCTTGCGCGGTAGCAACGGAGAAAAATTACTAAACCGTCGAAGAAAATCGCGTTTAGCTGCAAAAAGATTCAGTTTTTGCTTGTTATTTGTGTCGTTAATTTTCAAGATAGGTGCAGAAGATTAAAACATGGAGTGTGAGAACGAATGAAAAGAGTAGGTTTAGTCGGCTGGCGCGGTATGGTTGGCTCCGTACTGATGCAGCGCATGGTAGAAGAGCGTGACTTTGATGTTATTGAGCCTGTTTTCTACAGCACCTCTCAAGTAGGTATCCCTGCACCAAACTATGGAAAGGACGCGGGTCTTCTACAAAACGCATTTGATATCGAGAGTCTGAAGACGCTAGATATCATCGTTACCTGTCAAGGTGGTAGCTATACCGACGAGGTATATCCGAAGCTACTTGCTGCGGGCTGGAAAGGCTTCTGGATTGATGCCGCTTCATCTCTGCGCATGAAAGACGATTCAATCATCACGTTGGATCCTGTTAACTTCAAACAAATTCAAGAAGGCATCCACAAAGGCACGAAAGCCTATGTGGGTGGTAACTGTACCGTGAGCCTGATGCTGATGGCTGTTGGTGGCCTGTATCAAGAAGGTCTGGTTGAGTGGATGACTTCTCAGACGTACCAAGCGGCTTCTGGCGCAGGTGCGAAAAACATGCGTGAACTGATCAGCCAAATGGGTGTGATCAATGATTCAGTCAGCATGGATCTGGCAAACCCAGCAACGTCTATTTTGGATATCGACCGCAAAGTGGCTGAAACACAGCGCTCTGCGAGTTTCCCAACGTCTGAGTTTGGCGCACCACTGGCGGGCTCATTGATCCCATGGATCGATGTAAAGCGCGAAAACGGCCAGAGCAAGGAAGAATGGAAAGGCACGGTTGAAACCAACAAGATTCTGGGTCTGCAAGATAACCCAGTGCCTATCGATGGTACGTGTGTTCGTATCGGCGCGATGCGTTGTCACAGCCAAGCACTGACGCTGAAGCTGAAGAAAAACGTCCCAATGGATGAAATCGAAGGCATCATCGCCGCACACAACGATTGGGTAAAAGTGATCCCGAACGAGCGCGATATAACCGTTCAAGAGCTGTCCCCAGCGAAAGTAACAGGCACGCTGTCTATCCCAGTTGGTCGTCTGCGTAAGATGGCAATGGGTGATGACTTCCTGAATGCGTTTACGGTTGGTGACCAGCTACTTTGGGGTGCTGCGGAGCCACTGCGTCGCACACTGCGCATCATTCTGTCTGAAGTCGCATAAGACTGAATACATACGAAAAAGCCGCTGCATCAGCAGCGGCTTTTTTATTGCCTGTGACTTTCGATTGAAGACTATTTACAGACAAAAAAATACCCCGCCTTAACGAGGTATTTTCTTTCAAAGGCTTTCAGCTAGAAATTACGCAGCCAGGTTTTGTGCTACGAATTCCCAGTTAACCAGTGCCCAGAATGCATTCATGTAGTCTGGACGCAGGTTGCGGAAGTCGATGTAGTAAGCGTGTTCCCACAGGTCAACAGTCAGCAGAGGAGTAACGCCTTCTTCAGTCAGAGGAGTACCTGCGTTTGACGTGTTCACGATATCCAGAGAACCGTCAGCTTTTTTCACCAACCAAGTCCAAGAAGAACCGAAGTTGTTGATTGCTGAATCAGTGAATTTCGCTTTGAATTCTTCGAAAGAACCGAAAGATTTCGCGATTGCGTCTGCAACGTCACCCGTTGGCTCGCCGCCGCCATTTGGGCTCAGGCAGTGCCAGTAGAACGTGTGGTTCCAGATTTGAGCAGCGTTGTTGAACACACCGCCAGTAGATGTCTTGATGATCTCTTCCAGAGATTTGCTTTCAAGCTCAGTACCTTCGATCAGACCGTTCAGCTTAACAACGTAAGTGTTGTGGTGTTTGCCGTGGTGGTATTCCAGAGTCTCTTGAGAGATGTGTGGCTCTAGTGCATTTTTCTCGTAAGGAAGAGCTGGTAGTTGAAATGCCATTACTCGATTCTCCATGATAGGCGGGGTCTCCCCCTGACATTATTGCTTCCTGTAGATTTGTCGTACACTTTATGAGTGCTTACCTGTAGGTGACGTATCTACTTTATAGGCTGACTGCGGAATAGTTTAGCAAGTTTTTACTTTATTAAAAGAAGAATTTTAAAAAAATAGAGGGAATTTGCCCTTACAGTTTTTAGGCGTTTTTTTCCGAGCATTTCCCAGTTAGAATCGACGTAATCATCACACTTTGTGTTCGAGGAAGTAATGGAAACTATTGATAAAATCAAACAGCAGATCGAAGAAAACGCAATTCTGCTTTACATGAAAGGTTCGCCTAAGCTGCCAAGCTGTGGCTTCTCGTCTCAGGCTAGCCAAGCTCTGATGGCATGTGGTGAGAAATTCGCTTACGTTGATATTCTGCAAAACCCAGATATCCGTGCTGAGCTGCCAATCTACGCGCAGTGGCCAACGTTCCCACAACTGTGGATCGAAGGCGAGCTGGTCGGCGGTTGTGACATCATTCTGGAAATGTTCCAGAAAGGCGAACTACAGCCAATGATCAAAGAAGCGGCAGCGCGCCGTGACGCAGCAGAAAACGAATAAGTTTTCGAGTTGAATCAAAAAAGCCGCTGAAAATCAGCGGCTTTTTTGTATCTGTTGTTTTTAGCTTATTGACGCTGTACTACAGCATCATCGCTGCCAGCCAACCAAAGCCAATCAATGGCAGGTTGTAGTGGATAAAGGTCGGCACAACCGTATCCCAGATATGCTCATGCTGACCATCGGCATTAAGGCCAGATGTTGGACCCAGAGTCGAGTCTGAGGCAGGTGAGCCTGCATCACCCAGTGCTGCTGCTGTACCTACCAGAGCGATGGTCGCCATTGGCGAGAAGCCAAAAGCCAGTGCCAGCGGTACATAAATGGTCGCGATAATTGGAATGGTCGAGAACGATGAGCCGATACCCATGGTAACCAGTAGACCAACGACCAGCATCAGTAATGCGGCCAATGGCTTGTTGTCGCCAATGCTTGAAGACAGAGAGGCAACCAGCGTCTCAACGCCGCCAGAGGCTTTCATTACCGCCGCAAAGCCTGCAGCAGAAATCATGATAAAGCCAATCATTGCCATCATGTGTACGCCGCGAGTGAATACGTCGTGAGAGTCTTTCCACTTGATGACGCCGCCAAACGTAAACACCATGAAGCCAGCCAACGCACCGACGATCATTGAGCCAGTTTTTAGCTGAACGCCCAGTGCAACCACGATTGCGATAACCGCCACCCAAACATTCCAAGGCTTGAACTGCGTCTTTTCAGGCTCTGCTGCCAAGATCAATTCTTCAGAATATTCACGCGGTTTGCGGTAGCTGATAAACACGGCCAGCAACACACCAAACAGCATGCCTGCGGCCGGTAACAACATGGCTTGTGGGACTTGCGCGGCAGTGACATCCAGACCGTTATCATGCAAGTTCTTCAGCAGAATGTTGTTGAGGAAAATACCACCGAAACCAATAGGCAGAACCATATAAGGCGTGATCAGACCAAAGGTCAGTACACATGCAACCAAACGGCGGTCCATTTTGAGTTTTGCAAACACATGTAGCAAAGGTGGAATAACAATAGGGATAAACGCAATGTGAATAGGAATGACGTTCTGAGACGACATCGCCAACAGACCCAGAGCAACCAACACTGAGTATTTCAGCGCAGAGGTAGCATTCGGGTTGTCATGGCCATTTAGCTTTTTGATAACCGCTTGCGCAAGCAAGTCAGTGATGCCAGAACGGCTGATAGCAACGGCAAAGGTACCGAGCATGGCGTAGCTAAGTGCGATTGTCGCACCGCCGCCCAAGCCACCTTCAAATGCGGAGATGGTTTCTTGCAGTGTCAAACCACTGACCACGCCGCCAAGGATGGCACTAAATGTCAGCGCGACAACAACGTTCACTCGTAAAAGAGCCAACACCAGCATCACGCAGACGGAAACGACTACTGGATTCATTACTTCTTATCCCTACAAAAAAATCGCCCAATCCCGGCGAAAAAACGTCCCAAATAGATTGATGTCACAAAAAACACAGTTTGCGCGTTTTTTTTACATTGTCGAGAGGAATTTAACGGAAAAGGAAAAAAAGAAGAAGGCCAACGCAAAGTGGCCTTCAAAGCAGGGAATATGCGGGCTACAGCCGTTTATTGGGAGGTAGAAAGAATGCTGCTGTTATCAACATCCAGTGTCTTTCCGTCGCCGCCAATAAAAGAGGCGATTTGCTTCAGCATTTGCTCGTTAGCCGCTGCACTTGGCGTGGTACTCAACAATGAAGAGTGTCCACCTTCAGTAAACAACAGGGCACTTTTGACGGTTTGGTTTGAAACCGACGTTGTAGTGGCCGTTAATCCCAAAGGCTCAATGAGAGGCAATGTGCCGCCGCTTGGAGAATAAACCTCGTAAACGGTTGAGTTGGCTTTGATTGGCGTATTCTCTTTGAGCTCATTTGGAATGGTGGCATCGCCTGCTACCGAAGACAGATAAACCGGGATATCACTACCAATTGCGCTGGCATGGTTGATTGGGTCTACTGAATCAAGAACAATTTGTGCTGCGCCAGCGTACGCGTCAAACGCAGCGTAAGCAGGTTGCAACGCGGCGTCAGGGGAGTTGGCCTGAAAGCCTGCGAAGCAGGTTCCCAAATCGTTTAACAAATTATTTTGCTGACAGAATCCAGCGAAACTTTGGTTTGCTCCCGCCAAAAGGTTGCCTTTCACAAAATTGCCAAATGCGCCTGAGTTGAGCAGTAGATACGGAATTCCGCCGCCGGGGTTAGCCAGTGCCACCGCATTGATGTTGAATAGGTACGTGTCTGCAGTCGCGTTATTGACCGAGCGGTTAGCTACGTTTCCAACGTCAACCCCAGTAATTGCCCCCAGTGAGTGACCGACAAATGCCACGCCTTTGTTCGGGTCTAGGTTATCGAGTGGGGTATTTGTCGTTCCCCCTTGCAACAAGAACAAAAACACTCGGCCGATGGAGGCGCGAAGGTTAATGACGTCAATTGCACTTTGTCTCAAGTTGTCACGTGCAACGGGCAGCGCACCAAGATTGAGATAAACAGCGGGGCTGCCTGTGGTTGCGCTGAGTTGTTGCGAGATAGCACGCTCACCGTGAAGTGGATGATCAATGGCGAAAATGGCGACACAGTTATCACCAATCAAACCATCAGCACCCGCTCCTCCGTTATCAGTAAGGGTCTCTTTACGCGATGTAATACCATGCTGGAAAATGGTGGCACGTACCTTTTCTCCCTCTGCACAGTTAGCCGAAGTCGGCATCACTAATGTAACAGGCACATCCTGCACTGAGCGCAGTTTGGGCACTGGGCTGTATTGCGTGATAAGCCGTTCTGCATCAAGTTGGCTGCCATCTGCTTTGGTCAGCGTTGCACCGACAAGTTTTGGCACCACCTCGGCCTGCTTAACGGGATCGGTAGAGACAGTAGCAAGGTCGGCTTCAGAGATGTCCAAACTGCTTAATTGGCTCAAAAGCGCGGCTTTGTCTGACGCTGAGCCACTGGATACGGTATTGGTGATCGCTGCCAGACTCGGCATACCACTTTGCCAAGGCATCGTTGAAAATGTTGCTGCGTCCTTGCTCAAGAAATAAGGGAGTTTTACGGACAGTGAAAGGACGGTATTTCCACCCGCTGTTTGGGTTGGCGCAACGGCTTGAGGAGACAGTGAGAAGAGTGCCGCCAAGTCAGCCGCATCCACACTGCTTTCAATCGCTGAACCTTTCCATACATCGGCGGGCGTACCAAGAATGGCTAGAGCGGTTGCTTGCTTGGCGGCATACAAAACGGCTCCGGCAGGCGTTGTACTGAACCAGGTTGAAAATGTGATGTCCTCCGACGGAACCCCCGCTTTTTCAAAATCGGCTTCGATAGTATGTGTAATGGATTGTGCGGGTTTTAGTGCATCACTCGGCGGTGTGGCTTTGTCTTTCAACACGGCATAGGAAGGGGTAATCCCCACGCTTTCTCCCATTACGTCTTTTAAGTCCTTGGTGACGGCATACATGTAATTAGCACCAGGGCTGAGCGGCTTTTTCAGCGTCACGGTCAACGTTTTTCCGGATGCGCTAACGGTGTAATCATCGCCTTCTGACAACAAGGTCGGGGTGACATTTGAGGACGATGACGTAGGGTTAGAGCTGGACATCAAACGAAAGCCCTGACTTGCCGTTGATGTATCTAAATCATTTCCCGTAAAAGAAATGTTGATAGGTGAGTGTGTTCCCCAGCCATCTGTTTTACCGACAGCGGTTTCTGGATTCGAAATGTCTGTGGAGTACCCGGCACTTCCAACGGAACCTTCCGCTGCAATCGTACCGTCATGCCTATCGATAGCGAGAAAGCTGGGAGTGACAACCGTTGGCACGGGATCTAACAAATCAAAGTCAACTTTTGTTGGTGCATTCAGACTATCTGCAATATCCGGATCGACCGTAGGTTCACCTGATAAACCGGAGTCATTACATGCCGATAAAAGGGCGGCAGAAACCATCATGGCTAAAATTTTCGTTTTCATAAAACGCCTCATGAACTGCAAATCGATGAAAAGTTAGAAGGTGTAGTTAGCCTGCATGGCATATATCAGGGCGTTTCCTGAACTGTCGAAGTTTTCACCGTCTTCTGAGAAGGTGCCGGATTTACTGTCGATGAGCGTAAAACCTGCATCAAAGGAAAGATCGCTGCTGTATTGATAGGTCGCACCGATGGAGTACCAGTATCGATCGGTATCAGGAATACTCAGCGTTGCTTCACCTGCTTGTTCATCAAAGGCAAAGCCAGCGCGCACTAACCATTGGTCATTGAGGTGGTGTGTTACGCCCAGCGACCAGCGAAGGGCATTTTCATAATGTTCTTCTTTGAGGAAACAAATGCCAGCACCATCAGAAGAGTTACATCGAGGGTTTGTTGCTCGAAGTTCTTTGAATTGGCTCCACTCAGTCCAAAGCACGGAGTAATGAACTGCCCATTCAGGATCAACCTGATGAAAGCCAGAAAACTCGAAAGTGGCGGGGAGGACGGCTTCCAAGTCGCCTTTAACCGTGGTGCCAGGAGGCAGACGAGCGGCGATGCCAGTGTGGTCAGTAAAATCACCTTCAAAATCCAACGTCACTTCTGAGCGGTAAGCAAACCCAAAGCGATTGTTACTATCCAGTTCATACAGCGCACCGACATTCCATCCGAAACCGAATGTGTCACCTTCCATGGTGATCAGCTTGTCTGAAGGATTACGTTGCAGAGGGACGGCCAGAATCCCAACGTGCCGGTTAAGCTCTGCAATGCCATAAACCGCACTGAGACCTGCACCTAAGCTCCAATGATCGTTGGCTTTCCACGCGATATTCGGATTAAAGGTCACGCTAACGAGCGAGGTATCGCCTGCAGAACTGCCTTGGTTGAAATCATCTGGGTAGTCGGTTGCGACCCCGTACCCCGTAAAGAGTGCCACGCCCCATGAAAATTGGTCGTTGATAGGGGAGATGTAATAGGAAGCGGGCACAATGGCGTATGGAGCGACATCTTTAGCGGATTGCTCCCTAGATGGTCCAGTGTGTGAAACGTCTACATTCGGGTCCACGAAACTGATGACACCCGATGTCGTCGCGCGGTCAAACACTGTCATGGCTGCAGGGTTACGAGATAACACGGAAGCGTTATCTGCCGTTGCGGCTTCACCTGCAAAAGCCCGGCCGAGACCACTGGCGGAATGTTCGGATACTTGGTAACCCGCACTCCATGCGAGTGATGATGTGCAAGCGACTGCGATTGCAATTGCCGTCTTCAAAAGTTTTTGTGACATACAGCCTCTCTGTCCGTTAGAGATGTCCGATGAAATACATGTGTAACTTATTGTTTTAATATGTTTAAAAGATGAGACGAGGTGAGAGTGCATTGCTGCATACAGCTGGTCGGATCTTTTCGCTGAGTAATATGGCACGCAATATCGGATTGTTAAACGTCTGTTAAATTGACGATTTTGGACAAAAATGCAGATGGAATGACGTACGGAAAAGGAAAAGAGCGTTTGAAGTGAATACTCTAAAAGTGAAATATCACTATTGAGTATAATGTTATTAGTAAGTTAGCGGATTCTATTGAGTTTTAGGAAACTAAACGGGCGTTTGAAAATAAATGAAAGGGGCAGGGTTTTTGTTCGTCACGCGATTTTTATAAAAATCTTGGATATGTGAAGAAAATAAAAAAGCCGACTGCAACGAGTCGACTTTTTATTAATTATGAAACAGATGCTTAGAATGTGTAGTTTGCGCTAATTGCGTAGATGTAAGCGTCACCGCCTGCTTCGAATGTAAATGGTACCCCACCCTCAGTTTCGGTGCCTGAGACAGTATCTCCTTTCAGGTATGCGAAGCCACCGTCGATAGTGAGATTGTCAGATGCTTTGTAAGTCGCACCGATTGAATACCAGTTACGCTCGGTATCTGGGATACTCATCGTTCTGTGAGAATCAGGCACTGGACTTTCATCTAAAGCAATACCAGCACGAAGTGTCCACTGGTTATTCAAGTAATGTGTTGCGCCAACAGCATAGCGCCAGCTGTCATCCCACTTCTCGTCTTTTTGCAAACAAACGCCTGCGCCAGCCGTGCTTGTACATGAAGAGCCTGTTGCACGTAGTTCTTGGAAAGAACTCCAGCCAATGCGCATTGCACTGTAATGAATTGCCCACTTAGGTGCTAATTTATGGTAACCAGAAAACTCAAGGATATCTGGAAGATTTAATTCCAGCTCTCCAGGCACCGTTGTGTTGTTAATCACCGTGCTAGGGCTTGATGTTCCTCTATAGTCGCCTTCTAGCGTAATGTCTGTTTCTGATCTGTAAGATAGGCCTAGTCTATTGTTTTCATTGATTTCCCAGAGAACACCAACATTCCATCCGAAGCCCCATCCATCACCTTTCAAGTTGGTCACTTGATCTGATGGAGATGTTAAACCAAGGTTTTGCAAATCTGTTGAACTGAAAGCTGCAGCACCAGCATTTCTTACCAAAGATGCATCAGCATAAATGGCGTTCAAACCGAAACCCAAGCTCCATTCAGGGGTGATCTTATAGGCATAGTTCACGTTAAAGTCGACAGTAGTGAGTTCAGTTTGACCTGCAATTAAACCTGCGGCTGAATCTGAAGGATATTCTGTTGCCAAGCCAAAGTTTGAGAATGCAGAAACACCGATGGCAGATTTTTCATTCAATGGGCGAACATAATGGATATTTGGAACGATGGCATCGGGAGCTACGCCGCTGTGATCTGACGTTGTATTGGGTATCGCAGACGCAGGATTAGTGCCTACAGTATTCACCTTCGCGTTAACATCAGGCTGTATAAAAGAAATACCACCAGAGAGCTGTGCTGAATCAAACATGGTCATTGCAGCAGGGTTACGCACAGCAACGGCAGCGTTGTCGGCGATGGCTGCTTCACCAGCGAATGCGCGGCCTAAGCCGCTGGCGGAATGCTCACTAATTTGGAATCCGGCACCGTGTGCTTGAAAAGTTGCCAGAGCAATCGCTGCGGATAGTAGGGTACGGTTTGTTACACGTTTCATCAGTCTTAGCCTCTCTGTCACTGCTTTTGTTTTGCCCGTAGCTGCATAGCCTTGTATCAAACACGCTATTACGGTTCAGTTTTAAGAGTATATTCGGCTTTCGAATGAATGTGACGGATTTGTTATCAATAGTTTGCGTTAGATCTACAATGGTATGACCACTAAATTTTCGTGAATTCATACTCTTGTTTGAAACGATTGTTTGAGCTGTGAGAGTGAGTATCGGAACGCCTTGTTTTTACTGGCGTTCCGAGGTGGGCAGATTGGAGAGAAGGAGAATGTTAGTCAGAATTTTGTTCGGATTCTTCTTCAGGCGAAATAACTGGCCAACCGCCCAATTTCTTCCATTTGTTAACGATCTCACAGAATAGTTCAGCAGTTCTTTCTGTATCGTACAGTGCAGAGTGGGCTTCGCGGTTATCAAAAGCGATACCTGCGGTTTGGCACGCTTTTGCCAAAACCGTTTGCCCCAGAGCTAGGCCGCTCAATGCTGCGGTATCAAAGGTAGCAAAAGGATGGAAAGGGTTTCGTTTCAGGTTTGCGCGCTCTGATGCTGCCATAACAAAACTGTGGTCGAAGTTGGCGTTATGAGCAACCATGATAGAACGTTGGCAGCCTTGTGCCTTTTGTTCTTTTCGGATGAGTTTGAAGATTTCTTTTAGGGCGTGTTCTTCGCTCACAGCACCGCGCAATGGACTGAATGGATCTTTAATGCCGTTAAACTCAAGTGCTTCCTTAACCAGATTCGCACCTTCAAAAGGCATAACATGAAAATGCAGAGTTTTGTCCGGTGAAATCCAACCTTCGTCGTCCATCTTTAAAGTGACGGCACAAATCTCCAGCAATGCATCGGTTTTCGCATTGAAGCCTGCAGTTTCAACGTCAATAACCACTGGGAAGTAGCCACGAAATCGTGCTTTTAAGGTGTTTAGGTTGGTTTCTTGGGTCATATTTGAGCAACTCATTAAAATCAGGCGTGCATTATGTCAGAACCAGCACTCTTTTTCATTTTCTTGTTGGGCCGATGATTATTACAATTACCACTAAAGAACTTGTATTGATGACCGATACAACAAGTAACGCTATTTAACGAAAGATATAGGAGCCAGCCAGATTATGAAAAGCGCGATTCGCCAAACGCTTCTCCCTCTGTGCATTGCTGCAGCAATCGCTCCTATCTCTGCATCTGCCAGCAAATACTATGGTGCCCAACCTACAGAATCAGTATGGCAGGTGAAGGTGGACACGCCGATTGAATGTCGCGTGGAGCATGTCATTCCTAATTTTGGTCTGGCCGCGTTCACGTCTCGCGCAAGCAAAAAGATTAACCTCGATTTTGAATTAGAAATGCGTCGCCCAATGGGGCAGACGGAAAACGTGGCACTCGTGTCTAAACCACCAGTTTGGACACCAGGTGAACCAGCAGAGTACATTGACCGCTTGAAGTTCTATCAACAGTTCGACGGTTATGTTGATGGTCAAACAGCATGGAGCATGCTTGCGGAATTAGAATCTGGCCGTTTGCCGACTTTCAGTTTCCGTGAGTGGCAAAGTCGCGGAAAGCGTGTTGAAGTTGCACTCTCACCCGTCGCTTTCCAATCTTCATACAATGAGTTCAGCGCGTGCCTATCAAGATTGCTTCCTTATTCGTTTGAGGACATTGCGTTTACCACGTTGCATTACGACGAAAACGGCGATGACCTGAATAAGCAGTCAATGGCAAAACTGGCTCAGATTGCGGAGTTTGTCCGCTATAGCCCTGATATCGACTTGGTCCTTATGGCGACATACACAGACACGCGTGGCGCAAAAGCCGCCAACCAGAGAATGTCAGAAAAGCGTGCGAAGAAACTGGAAGAGTACTTCATGTCGCTTGGCCTGCCGAAAAACCGCATCCAAGTAGAAGCATACGGTGAACGTCGTCCTATCGCGGTGAATGAAACGCCAATTGGTCGAAACAAAAACCGTCGCGTGGTGATCTCGCTGGGACGAACGATCATTTAACCCAACAAGAATCGAAAAAAGCCCCGATGCCGGGGCTTTTTTGTGTCTGGTGTCCTGTCCTAAATAAGGTTGACACTTAAACGGCTGCTTTTTCTTTGGTTTGCTCCGACGGCGTAACTATCGCCAGCAACGCTGCTTCGTCGACATCGTCGTGTTGAGAAGCGGGCAAGAAAGCATCGGCATAACGCTGGTAGACTTTCTGGTTGATAAACAGCCTAAAGAGATCAGGGTCTACGTGCTTATCTTTCGCCATAAAGGCAAGAATTTTGAGTGCTTCACTCAGCGTCTTCGCTTTCTTGTAAGGCCTATCGCTGGCTGTCAGTGCCTCAAAGATATCGGCAACCGCATAATGCGTGCGTCTATTGCAAGAGAGGTTTCATCTAGACCGTATGGATACCCTTTACCATCCAACTTCTCATGGTGGCCGCCAGCGATTTCAGGAACACGTTGTAAATGCTGAGGATAGGGGAGCTTTTTCAACATCTTGATGGTTTGTATGATGTGATCGTTAATGATGAAGCGCTCTTCATCATTCAGTGTGCCCCGCTGAATAGAAAGGTTGTAGAGTTCACCGCGATTGTGTTGAAGCTCAGGAATCGACAAGCTGAACTCCCAGTTATCAAATGTCGCTTGTTGCTTGGCAAGCCAAGGAATTTGATGATCAGTTTTGTCATCAATCACACGCTCGACACATGGAAGCACGTTATCGCCGCGTTCAGCTCGACGATCGGCTTCTTCCCATGACAACCCAAGAGAATCATCGATCGTGCGCACCCAGGTGCGTTTTGAGATCTCTTCTAAGCGCGCAATGTTGCTTTCATCCATAAACTCGCCGCCGACATTACACTTGGCGATAAACGCAAAATCGTCATCGAGTTGTTTGTGTTTAGTCTCAAGCCACTGACGCCAGATGCTTTCATCTTCGCCTTCATACCGTTTTTGCCAGTAGGTGATTTCGGCATCTCGCTTCATGACTTCAAAGCGAGTACGAACTTCATGAATGCGGTTATAAATGGTTTCCAGTTTTGTTGCTTTGTCGACCACATATTCTGGCGTTGTGACCTTGCCACAGTCGTGTAGCCAAGAGGCAAAGTGAAGCGCCTCTTTTTCCTGTTCATCCAAATTGAAGTCAGGGAAGAGCTCTTTATCTTTATTCACTTCTTCCGCCAGCATAAAGGTCAATTCTGGTACACGTTGGCAGTGACCGCCTGTATACGGCGACTTGGTATCAATCGCAGATGCCATCATCTCAATAAAGGACTTAAACAGATGTTTTTGCGCTGCAACGCGGTCCCAGTTCTCTTTAATAAGTGAAGCAAAACCGAGGAACTGGCGGATAAACAGAATCTTATCTTGCTGCGCTTTAGAGGGGCTTTCATTGAATCCGAGCAGTACATAACCCACACATGCCTTCTCGCGATTGTAGAGAGGCAATAGCCAAGCATGCTTGATGTTTTCAGGCAGACGGTTTCTTTGTATATCCGTTTCTGACGGTTTAAAACTGAAAAATGACTGGCACTCCAACGCCTTCGATATTTCAGGAGAGTCGTTGAGAAGGTTCGAGATATCGAGCTTTTGGCTTTCGATACTTGTTGGGAACTGGGCAATAAGCACCAATTCGTCTGGCGACTCTGTAGGTTTCGTCCACAAATGTACCGTATCGGCTTCTGCGGTTTGGTGACAGTGAAGAACAATGTCAGCCATCAATGCATCAAAATTTGTGCTGTTGGAAACCCGATGCAGAGTATCGAGGAAGCTGCCAATGGTTTCTGACATAAGCTGCACTGATTCAGACAATTCATGCACTTCCACGATGTTCGATTGAGGTGTAGAGACGGAGGTGAAGTCCAGTTGTCGAATCCGTTGTGTTGCTCGGCCAAGTTGTTTCAGCGGATTGGCGATTTTCTGAGAGGCCCAAAGCACCATGATTGTGCCAATCAACAAGCCAAATACGCTGATGATGATTTGGTTGTTCCTGGCTTCAATTGCACTGCCAATCAGTGCTTTTTCAGGAATCGCTTTCGCAAGCCAAAGGCCTCGTTCCGAGCCAAAGTTCATGTGCATCAGATTCAGCACCCAAGTTTGACCTTGGTGTTCGACTTTCTGATTAGACTCTTGCCACTCGGAGGTTTGGAACAACGTATTTAGCGGTGACTTCGTCAGTTCTTCCAAATAGACATTCTGGTTTGCGCCGGATGACGTACTTGGTAGGAAGCCGGTATGAGCAAAAATTCGGTGACTATCATCCAGCAACATCAATTGGGTGTCGGGTGAGTCGATAAGGGCATAGAGGAAGCGCTCCAGCGACGCGAGCGTAATGTCCGCAGCCAACACCGCACTGCCATCCGGCAATTTGCGCGATAAGGTCACGCCCATACGCTGAATGAACATGTAGTAGTAAGGGTCAGTAACATGAATGCTGCCGTCATCCGGCGCGACGTTATACCAAGGGCGGGTTGTTGGTGCGTATTCAATATTATTGGTATCAGCGGCTATGTAAGTAAGGCTTTCGTCGTAGTAGGTTCTGATTTGACGGCCTGTTGAACCATTGATGTCCACCATAATGTGGCTGTTCGATGGCGTTGAAAATTGCTCTTTCATAAAGTCAGGTTTCGTTGAGCGCACGAAGGCTGAACTTTCATCGGGGTACCCCAAATAGATAGAGAGCACGTCAGGGTTTCGCGTCATGATGGCGTTGATAGTAGAAAGCCACTGCGGATTATTAGCTGAAAAGACACTTTCTCCGAAACTGGAGGTGGCCATCATGTCCATCGAGGTGACGACGGGAGAGAGCAAGTTCTGAAAAGACGCTTTGATTTGGGCAGCGTTTTGCACGGCACGCTCAGAGGCGAGTTGTTCGTTTAAGGCTTTTGAGTTGTGGTAACTCAGAAAAATGAGGATGATGGATAGTGCTGAGACGACGACAAAAAAGATTCCAGCGATATGAATTTGGAGTGTGTAATGTCTCTTGGCGAACATGCTCTTTGTCTTATAAGTAAGATGTTACTTAGAGACTATCAGATCTAAAAAATTACAATTCCTTTGCATTCATCCCTATGAATATCATCACGAAAAAAAATCCATCGTGAGGCGTGGCTCGAAAAAAGTCGCCATTCAATACTGTCCAACTTGCTAGATAACCAAGCTTGACGTGCTACATAAATCAACAACTGTGATCGCCTTTGAAAGATCACTGTGTTTGGTGTGCGATGGCACCTTATCTTCAGGGAAAACGATCTTAAGCAATGCCAGTTCGTCCACCGTGTCATGCTGCTCAGTCGGCAAGAAGTCGTCGGCATATTTTTGGTAGATCTGCCGTTGAATGAAGATGGCAAAGAGGTTCGGGTCGATGTGTTTATCTTTGGCCATAAACGCGAGGATTTTGAGGGCTTCGCTGAGCGTCTTCGCCTTTTTGTAGGGGCGGTCGCTTGCCGTCAGGGCTTCAAAGATATCTGCCACTGCATGATTCTCGCATCAATCGGGAGTGCATCTTCATCTAACCCGTAAGGGTAGCCCTTGCCGTCTAGCTTCTCATGGTGGCCACCCGCTATTTCCGGAACACGTTTTAAGTGCTCTGGGTAGGGGAGCTTTCTCAGCATGGTAATGGTTTGGATGATGTGGTCATTGATTTTGAATCTTTCCTCATCATTCAGTGTTCCTCGGCGGATCCCAAGGTTGTAGACCTCACCACGATTGTACTGAACGGATGGAACAGGAAGCTTGAACTCCCAGTTTTCAAAGTGCTTCAGTTGCGAGTCCATCCAGTGAATTTGATGGTCGACACGGTCACTTAGCAGCTTTTCCCTGCAAGGCAGGGTTTTACCACCGCGGTGCTTCCTGCGCTCTTCTTCTTCCCATGACAGCCCCAGAGAGTCATCTAGGGTTCGAGTCCAAGTCATGTCACTGATTCGCTTCAATCGCTCTATGGAAGCATCATCCATGAATTCTCCACCAATGTTGCATTGGGCGATAAATGCAAAGTCGTCATCCAATTGCTGGTGGAGAGCCTTCAGTGCTTTCTCATCTTCAACCGTGGTTTGGTTTTTACACTTTTTCTGTAAGTAAGCGATTTCAGCGTCACGCTTAAGGACTTCAAAGCGTGTGCGGATCTCATGAATTCGGTTGTAAATCGTTTCCAGCTTGGTCGCTTTGTCTACCACATACTCAGGCGTAGTGACTTTTCCGCAGTCGTGCAGCCATGCCGCAAAATAGAGTGCCTCTCTCGATTTTTCATCAAGGGTAAAGTCGGCAAAGGTCTCGGTATCTTTGCTCACTTCCTCCGCAATCATAAACGTCAACTCTGGCACGCGCTGACAATGACCGCCGGTATACGGGGATTTGGTATCGATTGCGGATGCGAACATTTCCACGAACGATTTGAAGAGGTTTTGTTGGGCGGCAATATGATCCCAGTTTTCTTTGATGAGCGAGGCAAAACCGAGGAACTCTTGGATAAATGCGATTTTCTCTTCTTGTTCAGCAGTGACATGATGATTGAAGCCAATCAACACGTAGCCAACGCGCTCTTCGTCGCGGTTATGCAGGGGAAGTACCCAAGCCCTTTGTAAATCATCGGGCAACTGGCAAGCACGTTTAACCGCTTCATTGGGTGAAAAAGTATGGAACTGCTGATTATCTATCGCCTTCGCCATCTCTGGTTCGGCGATCAGGAGGTTAGAAATGTCGACTGTTGTTGCGCTGATTTCCTCTGGGACATGCGCTACAAGAGACAGTACCTCACGATCGTCCATGTCTGCTGCCCACATCAATACATAATCCGCACTAGCGGTTTTCTGACAATGTGACACCATATCCGCAAGCAGAGATTCAAAGTTCTGGTTATGTGAAACACGGTGAAGCGTATTGATAAAGTCACTGATGGTTTCTGACATCACGCTGATGGAATCAGACAACTCGCGCACTTCTTGAATGGTTGAGTCGGGGGTCTTAACGCCAGAGAAATCCAGATTACGAATTCTTTGAGTGGCTTGGTTCAATAGGCGCAGGGGGGCGGCAATACGGCGAGACGCCCAGAGAATAAGAATGGTGCCCAACCCTAGAACGGCAAAGCTGATGACGATTTGGTTGTTTCTCGCTTCAATGGCCGTACCGATAAGCTTGTCTTCAGGGATGGCGGTGGCAAGCCACATGCCTTCACCTTGCCCAAATGCCACGTTAACCAAGGTCGTTCGCCACAGGGTTTCATTGTGCATGGTCGTTTGCGAAGACTCAGACCAATTTCCTGCAGTGTAAAGGTTGTTTAGCGGTGAGCTTTCCAGTGCTTTGGCGTAAATGTCTTGGGTTGTGGTTTCAACCGTGGTTTCCATTACGCCGTTTTGCGCCAGCACAGTCCCATTGCTATCGAACAGCAGGACTTGCGAATCACCGGAAAAGGGCAGTGAGCGAAGAAAGTCGTTCAATGTCTCCAGCGTGATGTCCGCGGCAAGTACCCCACCGTTGGCAGGAATACGCTTGGAGATGGTGATGCCCATGCGTTTGATGAAAAGGTAAAAGTATGGGTCTGTGATAAATATCGACCCATCATTTGGCGTGTCTTTGTACCAAGGGCGAGTGGTAGGAAGATAGGAAATCTTGTTGCTTTTTCGCCGATGTAATCCAAGTTTTTGTCGTAGTAGGTTCTTACTTGGTCACCATTACTTTGGTTGATGTCGACCATGATGTAAGAGTTGTCCGGCGTGGAAAACTGGTCACGCATAAATGCAGGACGGGTAGAACGGATAAACGCAGAACTTTCGTTTTCATATCCGACGTAGATGGCCAACATGTCTGGAGAGACATCCATGATGGCACTGACCGATGCCAGCCAGTTTTTGTCATTGGAAGCATCGAGGGTATGACCAAAATCAGAGGCGGCGAGCGTCTCCAGTGCAGTAAGTACCGGTGAAACCATCTTTTCGAAAGCGAGTTTGACTTGCTCGGCGTTTTGTTCGACACGCTCTCGTGCCAATTGCTCGTTGAGTGCTTTGGAGTTTTGATAGCTGAGAATGATCAAGACCAGTGAAAGCACTGATACAACGATGAAGAAAATACTGGCGATGTGGAGTTGAAGCGTGTTCTTTTTACCAAGCATGAAAGCAGAGTCTTATTTTCGAGACAGTACTTTAAGCCTATCAGAGATAATTGAATTTGAAGGAAGAACACGGAAAGTGTGACGGTGCGAAAAATTACAGAGAAACGGTTTGCGGTACGCTGAACCATTAAAGGTGCATCTGGTTGTATATGAAAGAAAAACGCCGCAATGATTGCGGCGTTTCAATCCAGTTTAGTTACCTAAACCTTCTGATGCGCTTTTGTTTTGAATCAGCTCGATTTTGTAACCGTCTGGGTCTTCAACAAAAGCGATTTCGGTAGAACCACCTTTTACTGGGCCTGGCTCACGAGTGACGTTGCCGCCAGCTGCGCGAATCGCATCACACGTGCTGTAGATATCATCTACGCCAATCGCGATATGACCAAAAGCAGTACCTTGCTCATATTCAGTGGTGCCCCAGTTGTAGGTCAGTTCGATAACTGCACCTTGGGACTCATCGCCGTAACCAACAAACGCCAGCGTGTACTCGTACTGCTCATTCTCGTTTTTACGCAGAAGTTGCATACCCATCACGTCGGTGTAAAAAGCAATTGAACGGTCCAAATCGCCAACGCGAATCATGGTGTGAAGAATACGACCAGTGCTCATGACATTCTCCTTTACTATGTCTTTTGATTTAGAAAAAGCCACCGTGGGTGGCTTTTTGTTATTCGTCTGGATAAACCTTGTCTTTGAATTCACAAAGATCTTCGATAACACAGCTTCCACATCGCGGTTTACGCGCGACACAGGTATAGCGGCCGTGAAGGATCAGCCAGTGATGCACATCCACTTTGAACTCTTTAGGCACCACTTTCAGCAGTTTCTGCTCAACTTGATCGACGTTTTTGCCGACCGCAAACTTAGTGCGATTGGAGACACGGAATATGTGGGTATCCACCGCAATGGTTGGCCAGCCAAACGCCGTATTGAGTACCACGTTGGCGGTTTTACGGCCCACACCCGGCAATGCTTCTAAGGCTTCTCGGTTCTCAGGGACTTCACCGCCATGTTGGTCAATCAAAATCTGACAGGTTTTGATGACGTTCTCGGCCTTTGAGTTAAAAAGGCCAATGGTCTTGATGTAGTCCTTCACGCCGTCAACACCCAGTGCCAACAAGGCCGCTGGCGTATTGGCGACAGGGTAGAGTTTGTCGGTGGCTTTGTTGACACTGACATCTGTCGCTTGGGCGGAGAGTAGAACAGCGATAAGCAGCTCAAATGGCGTGCTCCAGTTCAATTCTGTTTCGGGATGCGGGTTTTCTGCGCGCAATCGCTCCAGTATTTGGACACGTTTTTCGTTGTTCATTGCTCTTCCATTGAATGCTGAGTTTTTATTTTTTAGTCAGTGGTTGTCACGCGAGCGCGTTCAATGACCACTTTTTCTTTTGGTTGTTTTTTCGCTTGGTGCTCATCCAGTGCATTTTTTGCGGCAATCAGGAACCCTACGGCTAGGAAAGCACCCGGTGGCAATAATGCCAGCAAAAAGGCGTTATCGAAGTGGAAAAGCTGCATTTTCAGACCTGCCGCCCAGTCTCCCAACAAACGATCTGCGCCATCAAACAAGGTACCGTTACCGAGGATCTCACGAATAGCACCAACAACCGTCAGTGACAGGGTGATCCCCAGTCCCATCCAAAAACCGTCAAGCACGGATGGTAGCGGTGTGTTTTTCGACGCAAAAGCTTCCGCACGACCGATGATGATACAGTTAGTCACAATCAGTGGGATGAAGATACCCAGAGATTGATAAAGGCCGTAAGCGTAAGCGTTCATCAGTAGCTGAACACAGGTTACCAGCGACGCGATGATCATCACGAAGATGGGGATACGGACTTCTTTTGGCACCCACTCACGTACCAGCGAGATAGTCAGGTTTGAACCCACTAGTACCAGCAGCGTTGCCAAGCCAAGTCCTAATGCGTTGACCACGGTTGATGAGACCGCCAATAAAGGGCACAGGCCGAGCAATTGAACGAGCGTTGGGTTATTTTTCCAAAGCCCGTTTTTCATCAATTCAATGTTTTGACTCATGATGCATCTCCACAATCTTGTGGTTGCTTAACGATGGTATCGAGGTTTTCGCTGACGTACCACGCGGCTTTGCGCGCTGCGTTTACAACCGCACGAGGCGTAATGGTCGCACCGGTAAACTGGTCAAATTGACCGCCATCTTTCTGCACGTGCCAGCGTTTGTCGTCAGCACTTTCAATTTTCTGGTTGTTGAACGACAGTGCCCAGTCGGACACGCTCAACTCAATTTTGTCGCCCAGTCCCGGAGTTTCATTTTGGCTAAGTACACGAAGGCCCAGCACGGTTTTGTTGGTGTCTACACCAACCAGAATCTTGATGGCACCGTTGTAGCCGTCAGGGGCAATGGCTTCAATCGCGATTGCTGTTGTTTTGCCGTCTTTGGTAGCAATGTATGCAGGCATGGCTGACTTAGAACCCAATTCTGGACTGGTTACCATGGTACAGCTTTTGTACAACGGGTTGTCATGCATGGACGTAGGGATCACTTGGTTCAATACGTTTAGCAACTGCAATCTTTGTTGTTCAGCAATGGTGTCTTTGGTCAGGGCATCAGTAATTGCAATCAAGCCCGTTGAAAGCAGGGCGACGAAAGCCAGAACCAACCCATTTTTTCTCATCGCGCGGATCATTTGCTTTCCTTACTGTAACCGTATGTGGTTGGCTTGGTGTAGTAGTCGATCAAGGGCACACACATGTTAGCGATCAACACGGCAAATGCCACACCGTCAGGGAAGCCACCGAACGTACGAATGAGGTAAACCAGCATGCCAATCATGGCACCAAAGACCAGTCGACCTTTTGTCGTGGTGGATGCGGAGACCGGATCGGTTGCGATGAAAAACGCCCCTAGCATGGTGGCACCGGAGAACAGGTGCAGCAGCGGAGACGCGACAGTATCTGGCTGATGGCAAAACCTACAACGCTGAACACAAGCAGTGTTGCCAGCATTGCTACAGGGATTTGCCATTGAATGACTTTTAGTTTCAGTAAAACAATACCGCCTGCAAGGAACGCGAGGTTAACCCAACCCCATCCTAAGCCCGCAAACGTGCCAAACACTGGCTCTTGAACTGCTTCTGTCACCGTTTTGCCCGCAAGCAGGGCGGTTTTTACTGTGTCGAGCGGCGTCGCCATGGTTGTGCCATCGACAGCTTGACGAAGCTGGTTGACGCTAAACCCATCAACGCTCAATCCCGTAAACACCGCGGACAGGCCATCCATAAAACTCAATGGTTGAGCTAACAAAGATGATGGCGGCAACCAGGTTGTCATTTGCACAGGGAAGGAAATCAGCAGTACAACGTACGCCACCATTGCAGGGTTAAATGGGTTTTGTCCCAAACCACCATAAAGATGCTTTGCAATAACGATAGCGAACAGAGAGCCGATCACTGCAATCCACCAAGGTGCGAAAGGCGGGATAGCAATACCAATCAAAATACCTGTCAGCAGGGCTGAGTTGTCCTGTAGGTAGCGTTTAACCGGACGACGACGCATAGCGACAATGGCAGCTTCTGCCACCATTGCCGTGATAGATGCGATGAGCACTTGAAACAACACGCCCCAACCAAAGAAGTAACACAGTGCTGCAATACCCGGAAGGGTACACAGGATCACCGTCATCATGATGTCTTTGGTGCTTCTGCGGTTATGACTATGTGGACTACTGGCTAGAAAAAAGGCCACGACTACTCATCCTCACTTTTGTTTTGCATCTGCGCTGCTTTACGTGCTTTTGCGCGCGCGACGGCAGCAGCGACAGCTGCTTTTTTCGGGTCTTCAATTGCAGGCTCTTCGGTTGAAGGAGCGTCTGACAATGCAGCTTGTGCTTCAGTGTCTTCGCTTTGTGCCTGTTGTGCGGCTTTACGTGCTTTCGCTCGCGCTACAGCAGCGGCAACGGCCGCTTTCTTTGGATCTTCCTCAGAAGGCTCAGCAACGTCAGCCGTTTCTTGGGCTTCTGCCTGTTGAGCGGCTTTACGTGCTTTTGCACGCGCCACAGCAGCGGCAACAGCTGCTTTCTTTGGATCTTCTTCAGAAGGTTC
>NZ_LNTY01000060.1 GCF_001559595.1 Enterovibrio coralii
AGAAACAGTGTCATCGGCTTGCTCATACACGTCATCAGCACGAACATTCACCTCGACGTTACCTGACAGTTCACCTTCCAAAATGGTAACGGTTTTCCCGTTGCTCAAGGTGACCGTGATGTCTTCTTTAGCCGCAGCATCTAAGGTGACTGTGTAGGTGATTGAACCACCTTCCACAACATCTTCGCCGTTGGTGGTCGAGCTTAAGGTGAAGGTAGTGGTGTCTTTATCATCCACGACCTTGTTGGTAACCGTCCCTGTGGTTTTGACGCTTTCGAAGCTGTTGGCGGAGACACCCGTGATGGTGGCAGAAACAGTGTCATCGGCTCGCTCATACACGTCATCAGCCCGAACATCTACCTCGACGGTACCCGACAGTTCGCCTTCCAAAATGGTGACGGTTTTCCCGTTGCTCAAGGTGACTGTGATGTCTTCTTTAGCCGCAGCATCTAGGGTGACTGCGTAGGTGATTGAACCGCCTTCCACAACATCTTCGCCGTCGGTGGTAGAGCTTAGGGTGAAGGTGGTGGTATCGTTGTCGTCGGTAATGTCGACTGAGGCAGTCGCTTCAGCTGAATTTAGATTTTCAAAGCCACCGCCAGAGGTGCTTGTTACAGATACAATTTGGCTAGTCTGGCCTTGTGTGTATGCATCATCGGCTCTGTCTGGGGTGAAATCGACGGTGACCGAGGTTTGTCCTTGAGGGATGGTAACAGTCTGCCCGTTGCTTAATGTGATCAGTAGATCTGAGTTTTGAGGTGCACTCTCCACGTTCACCGTCAGGTCAAGGACTTCACCTTCTGTCGCAGAGGTCTTGTTGAGCTCAAGTGATACTTTGGTGGCATCGCTGTCGTCGGTGATGTTGACAGTAGCTGAAGCTCCAGAAATGTCGACGTCTTCATAGTCACCACCTGACACACCGGTTACAGATACAGTTTGGCTAGTCTGGCCTTGCGTGTAAGTGTCATCGCCTCTATCAGGAGTAAAATCGACGGTAACTGAGGTTTGTCCTTTCGGGATAGTAACAAGCTGACCGTTGCTTAACGTGATAACGAGATCAGAGTTTTGAGGCGCACTTTCTACACTCACGGTGAGGTCTACAGTGTCACCTTCAGTCATGGAGCCAATGCTATTGTTCAGCTCAAGCGTCACTTTGGTTGCGTCTCTATCGTCTGAAATGGTGTTAGTGACAACACCGACGAAAGAAACTTCATCGTAATCATTGTCGGAAACGCCAGTGATAGACACTGATGCGTTTTCGTTTCCTTGTGCATAGGCATCATCTTCACGCACGTCTGATGTTGCTGAGCCTGAGCTTGCACCTTCAGCAATCGTGATCGACAAACCATTGCTCAATGTAACCGTAAGATCTTCGTTTGCTGGACCGTCAAGCGTCACTGTATAGGTGACGGAGCTGCCTTCTGCCAGAGTTTGCCCATCAGTGGATGAGGACAATGTGAAAGTCATGCTTTCGTTGTCATTATCGTCGTCGCCATCATCACCTTGATCGTCTGCTTGTGTGGTGGCAAACAAAGTCGGTGCTAATCCAGGTGACGTATTGTGCTGGCTTTCATTGTTGACGCTGAAAGAGCGGCTGTATCCTTGGGTTTGGAAACCGGCATCTGAAATGGTCTCATTACCATCGCGATCAACGGAGTCTAGGCCTTGGCTGCCAGAGTTGATGAGAGAAGGCGTACCTGCCGCTGTGGATTCAAGAACGGCGGTTGGGTCGACGCCTTCTTCGATCAGAGATTGGATGTCAGCTATTTCTTGCTCTAATGAAATTTCATCGCCTTCCGCGTCTTCATCGGCATCAGGATCAACGCCTTCACCAATGGTAAGCAGACTTCCATCTTCTAAAGTAAGAAGGGCTCCCGCTCCCTCCGGCAAGAAAATTTCAGTGCCCGGTAATATGTCCATAAGTTTATCAAGGGTAACGATTTCGCCGTTTACTTGAACGTGAACATTGCCGTTTACTGAAACTACTTTTGCTGCCTGTTGGGTAATAATCGAATCCATGCGCCACTTCCTGCAGAAGAAAAAGTTTATAAGCTAGAAATGTTTTACTTTAGAAACATATGCTTTATTAATTTTACAGCTCAAACCAATCTATGTTAATGCTTTGTTTTAAAAACATTGAAACAAACAGTGATCTAAGTAGTAAAAGTGCATTATTTCTTGCTGGAAACTTATGAATTGAAAACATTTTTCAATTTCGGAATCTAGTGTCTTAGAGAAATAAAACTAGACAATTACGGTTAGGTGTACGTTTTAGATCTTAAAAAGAACGTGATTTTCTAGAGGTTGTTTTTGGACAAAAAAAAAGAACAACACAGTTTGAGCAGTTCATAACAACATCTGCCAATGAGATTTCTTGAGTAGTCGTTGAGAATAGGGACGAGATCGTACAAAATACCCGCCGATTTGAATCTATGTTCGGTAGGATATTCCTTATCAAGGCTCCTGCCGCTTAACCGGAAAGCTTAAGCAATGACAAACTCTCCATTCCAGCTGGAAGTCGGCAAGCGTCGTACGTTTGCGATTATCTCGCACCCTGACGCCGGTAAAACCACCATTACCGAAAAAGTACTTCTGTTCGGACGTGCTATTCAAACTGCAGGTACGGTAAAAGGCCGTGGCTCAAACCAGCACGCTAAATCTGACTGGATGGAAATGGAAAAAGAGCGTGGTATCTCTGTTACTACCTCTGTTATGCAGTTCCCTTACAACGATTGCTTGGTAAACCTGCTGGATACCCCGGGACACGAAGACTTCTCGGAAGATACCTACCGTACGCTGACGGCTGTTGACTCCTGTTTGATGGTTATCGATGCGGCGAAAGGTGTTGAGGATCGTACTCGTAAACTGATGGAAGTTACGCGTCTACGTGATACGCCAATAGTTACCTTCATGAACAAACTTGACCGTGACATCCGTGATCCAATGGAGCTGATGGATGAGGTTGAGAGTGAACTGAACATTGCTTGTGCACCTGTAACCTGGCCAATCGGTTGTGGTAAAGAGTTCAAAGGTGTTTACCACATTCATCGTGATGAAACGATCCTGTACTCAACGGGACAAGGCCACACCATCCAAGAACAACGCATCATCAAAGGTATTGATAATGCGGAACTGGATGCTGCAGTTGGTGAAGACTTGGCTGAGCAATTGCGTGAAGAACTGGAACTGGTTCTGGGTGCGTCTCACGAATTCGATCAGGAAATGTTCCTGAAAGGCGAACTCACACCAGTATTCTTTGGTACTGCACTGGGTAACTTTGGTGTTGACCACATGCTGGACGGCCTGACTGACTGGGCACCTGCACCTTTGGCTCGTCAAGCGCACGAGCGTGCGGTAGAAGCGGGCGAAGAAAAATTCAGTGGTTTCGTGTTCAAGATCCAGGCGAACATGGATCCTAAACACCGCGACCGTATCGCATTCATGCGTATCGTATCTGGCAAATACAGCCAAGGTATGAAGATGAAGCACGTGCGCACTGGAAAAACCGTATCTATCTCTGATGCAGTAACCTTCATGGCAGGTGACCGTTCACGTGCAGCTGAAGCGTTTGCAGGTGACATCATTGGTTTGCACAACCACGGCACCATCCAGATCGGTGATACCTTTACCCAAGGTGAAGATCTGAAGTTCTCGGGCATTCCAAACTTTGCGCCTGAACTGTTCCGTCGTATTCGTCTGCGCGATCCTCTAAAGCAAAAACAACTGTTGAAAGGTCTGGTTCAGCTGTCTGAAGAAGGTGCTGTACAGGTGTTCCGCCCAATGATCTCTAACGATTTGATCGTAGGTGCGGTAGGTGTGCTTCAGTTCGACGTGGTTGTTGCGCGTTTGAAATCTGAGTACAACGTTGAAGCGATTTACGAGCCAGTAAACGTTGCAACTGCGCGTTGGGTTGAGTGTTCTGATGCGAAGAAACTGGATGAGTTCCAGCGTAAGAACCAGTCAAACCTTGCTCTGGACGGTGGCGACAACCTGACATACATCGCGCCAACCATGGTAAACCTGAGCCTGACGCAAGAGCGTCACCCAGACGTAAGCTTCCGCGCGACACGCGAGCACTAATCGCTACTGCGTCATAAGTTATTTAAAAAGCCGTCATTGATTGACGGCTTTTTTGTATCCTTTAAACGGGATTCTTCAGGAAAACGTCGATGATAGACACACATTGCCATTTTGATTTTGCGCCGTTTGATGTTGAAACGGATGAATGGGTTGCACGAACCGAGGCGGCGGGCGTAAAGACCGTTATAGTGCCCGCGGTGGCGACGCGCAATTGGTCGCGCATCGAAAACCTCGCCGCTCGTTATGAGGCCATTTACTTCGCCGTTGGTTTACACCCTGTCTGGATGGCAGAGCATAAAGAAGAAGACATCGCAAAGCTGGATCAGTATTTGGCATCGAGACCTGAGAAATGTGTCGCCGTCGGCGAGTGTGGGTTGGACTTCGCGATCCCAAACCCAGAGCGAGAAAAACAAATCGCTTTTCTCGAAGCGCACCTTTTACTAGCGGAAAAATACAAGCTTCCCGTTATTTTGCATTGTCGAAAAGCCCACAACGACCTCCTTCAGGTACTCAAACGTTTCCCATCGGTGAAAGGTGTTTTGCACGCCTTTAGTGGAAGTGAACAGCAGGGGTTGGACTATATAAAAAGGAACTTTTTGCTGGGCGTCGGTGGAACCATCACTTACGCGCGTGCAAATAAGACACGAAATGCGGTGGGGCGGTTGCCGTTGTCATCGCTTTTGCTCGAAACGGATGCGCCGGACATGCCGATTTCTGGCTATCAAGGTGAGGCCAATTTGCCCGAGCGATTGCCGTTGATTGCGCATGCATTGTCTGAAATTCGAGCGGTCGATGTTGAGGAAATTATTCAAGCAACATCACAGAACGCGCTCAAATGTTTTGCATTAAATAGGTAGATGACATCGTTTGCCTAAACGTTTGCGGGAGACTTACGTCACAAAAATGGATCTAGATCACCTTTTCGAGTGAATTGCACCGAAATTTTCACTCAAAGCGTGATTCATGCATTCCTATGATGCTGCGGACATGCGTATAATCGCGGCCGGACTAACACTCCCAATTTGTCGAGACGCCAAGACTTTTTTTAGGAATCCCTTTATGAGCCTGATCATGAGCATTGTAGGGATGGTTGTACTGCTGGGTATTGCAGTACTGCTATCTGACAACCGCAAAGCTATCAACCTGCGTACCGTTGGTGGTGCGTTTGCTATCCAATTTATTCTGGGTGGTTTCATTCTGTTTGTTCCGTGGGGTCAAGACCTGCTGAATGGCATGTCAAACGCGGTACAAAACGTAATTAACTACGGTAAAGATGGTATCGGCTTCCTGTTTGGTAGCCTGGTGAACTTCTCAGTAGACGGCATTGGTTTCATCTTTGCTTTCCAAGTTCTGCCTACCGTTGTTTTCTTCTCTGCACTGATCAGTGTTCTTTACTACATGGGCATCATGCAGTTCGTTATCAAAATTCTGGGTGGCGCACTGCGCAAAGTGCTGGGCACTTCTCACGCGGAATCAATGTCAGCGACTGCGAACATCTTCGTAGGCCAAACTGAAGCGCCTCTGGTTGTTCGTCCATACGTGCCAAAAATGACCCAATCAGAACTGTTCGCAGTAATGTGTGGTGGTCTGGCTTCTGTAGCAGGTGGTGTACTGGCTGGTTACGCAGCAATGGGTGTTCCACTGTCTTACCTGATCGCGGCGTCTTTCATGGCGGCACCAGGTGGTCTGCTGTTCGCGAAAATCATCAAGCCTGAAACTGAAGAGCCAATTGAGCAATTCGGTAACGAAGAAGATGAAGAAGACAAACCAGCTAACGTTATCGACGCAGCGGCTGGCGGTGCATCTTCAGGTATGATGCTGGCACTGAACATCGGCGCAATGCTGCTGGCGTTCATCGGTCTTATCGCACTGGTTAACGGTGTTCTGGGTGGCATCGGTGGCTGGTTCGGTATCGAAGGCCTGACACTGGAGTGGATCCTAGGTCAAGTATTCCGTCCTCTGGCATTCCTGATCGGTGTTCCTTGGAACGAAGCGGCAATTGCTGGTTCATTCATTGGTCAGAAACTGGTTGTGAACGAATTCGTTGCATACCTGAACTTCACCCCAATGATTGGTGACCTGTCAGACAAGACTGTAGCAATCATCTCGTTCGCACTGTGTGGCTTCGCTAACCTGTCATCTATCGCAATCCTGCTGGGTGGTCTGGGTAGCATTGCGCCGACACGTCGTCACGATATCGCTCGCTTTGGTATGAAAGCAGTAGCGGCAGGTACTCTGTCTAACCTGATGAGTGCAACTATCGCTGGCTTCTTCCTGACTCTGGCTGCAATGTAAGCCTCAGTAAGATTCAAAGAAAACCGCCTCCTTGAGAGGCGGTTTTTTTGTGTGTAAAGCTAAGCGGACAACAACTCCCTTCATTTAAGCAGCAATAAGACATGCAAAAGGTGGAGTGATAGATATAGTGGAGTAGTATCCGTTCTACACGTTCACGTGATGCCAGAACGACGATGCTTCCCCTGCAGAAATAGCAACAGAGTGTTTTTCAACAGAAACAGGTAACACCTAGTGCTGGTTAAAGAACATTGGTAAAATTGGTGAGTGCTGTCAAAGATTCAAAGGTGGGGTTTCAATTACTTTCACACTTGTTTTGCAGTGACAGCGGAAACAGTAAAACTTTTCTGCTCAAGCAACCGCACTGACCGCGATATAGCTTGGGTAACACTGCCGACGGTGTCGGTGAGTGTGCGGCAACACGGAATGTTGATTGGCAATGCCGAAAGCACAAGCCAAACTTCAAGGAGCCAAGTCCGCTCATCAGGTTGTGAGTACATACTTACCCGTACTGCAATCTGTTACTTGGTTTTGAGTATTTAGACTGGAGAAAGTCATGAGCGATCTAAAAGCAGCAGCCCTTCGTGCCCTTAAACTGATGGACCTGACCACCCTGAACGATGACGACACAGACGCGAAAGTGATCGAACTGTGTAAGAACGCGAAAACACCAGTGGGCAACACTGCTGCTATCTGTATCTACCCTCGCTTTATCCCTGTTGCGAAGAAACAACTTCGTGAGCAAGGCACCCCAGAAATTAAAATTGCTACCGTGACCAACTTCCCACACGGTAACGACGACATCGAAATCGCAGTAGCTGAAACAAAAGCAGCTGTGGCTTACGGTGCGGATGAAGTTGACGTTGTATTCCCATACCGCACGCTGATCGCTGGCGACGAGAAAACAGGCTTCGAACTGGTTAAGCAGTGTAAAGAAGCGTGTGGCGAAGTAACGCTGAAAGTGATCATCGAAACCGGTGAACTTAAAGATGCAGCACTGATCAAGCGCGCGTCTGAAATCTGTATCGAAGCGGGTGCTGACTTCATCAAGACCTCTACAGGTAAAGTGCCAGTGAACGCGACCCCAGAATCAGCGGAAATCATGCTGACTGTTATCAAAGACATGGGCGTTGCTGACAAAGTTGGTTTCAAACCAGCTGGCGGCGTTCGCACTGCAGAAGATGCAGCAGAGTACCTGGCAATGGCTGATCGTATTCTGGGCGGTGACTGGGCGGATAACGCACACTACCGTTTCGGCGCATCAAGCTGCTGGCAAACCTGCTTCACACACTGGGTGAAGGTGAAAAAGCAGCGGAAGGCGGTTACTAAGCCTTTCTATGGGGGAATGTTCGCATTCCCCATTTAAGCGAATTCACTTGGTTGCGAGGTCGCATTATGTACCTTCCTCAGGAAATCATCAGAAAGAAACGCGATAACGTTGCGCTGACTTCAGATGAAATTAATTTCTTTATCCAAGGCATTGCCAAAGACACTGTCTCTGAAGGACAGATCGCAGCATTTGCCATGGCGGTGTACTTCAATGACATGACAATGGATGAGCGTGTAGCACTGACGTGTGCAATGCGTGATTCAGGCATGGTCATTGATTGGTCACACATGAATTTTGATGGCCCAATCGTCGACAAACACAGCACTGGCGGTGTAGGCGACGTAACATCGCTGATGCTTGGCCCAATGGTGGCTGCATGTGGTGGCTACGTGCCAATGATCTCTGGTCGTGGTTTGGGTCATACCGGCGGTACGCTGGATAAACTGGAAGCGATTCCAGGCTACAACATCACACCGACCAACGATGTGTTCGGCAAAGTGACCAAAGAAGCAGGTGTGGCGATTATCGGCCAGACTGGCGACTTGGCACCGGCTGACAAACGTGTTTACGCGACACGTGACGTGACAGCGACCGTAGACAACATTTCGTTGATCACAGCGTCTATCCTTTCCAAGAAACTGGCCGCTGGCCTAGAGTCTTTGGTGATGGACGTAAAAGTAGGCTCGGGCGCCTTTATGCCAACCTACGAACAGTCAGAAGAGCTGGCGAAATCTATCGTAGCGGTAGCAAATGGCGCGGGTACACGTACCAGCTCTTTGCTGACCGATATGAATCAGGTGCTGGCTTCAAGTGCAGGTAACGCACTGGAAGTGAAAGAAGCCGTTCAGTTCCTGACCGGTGAGTACCGAAACCCTCGCCTTTACACCGTCACCATGGCATTGTGTGCCGAAATGCTGATGATCAGCGGCCTTGCAAAAGACAAAGCAGAAGCGATGAACAAATTGCAGGCAGTGCTGGACAACGGTAAAGCAGCAGAATGCTTTGGCAAGATGGTAGCTGGCCTTGGTGGTCCACTCGATTTTGTCGAGAACTACAGCAAATATTTAGCAACCGCGAACGTAGTGAAACCTGTGTTTGCGCAGACTTCTGGTTTTGTCTCCGCGATGGATACCCGCGCGATTGGCATGGCCGTTGTGGGTCTGGGCGGCGGACGCCGCGTTGCAAGCGATACAATTGATTATTCTGTGGGCTTCAGTGACGTAATCCGTTTGGGTATGCAAGCTGACAGCACCACGCCGCTGGCGGTTGTTCATGCTAAGGATGAAGCAGAATGGCAACAAGCTGCGGAGCAACTTCAAGCCGCAATGCGCATTACTGATGATGCGCCAGAAGCGACGCCAGAAGTGTACCGCCAGATCGGCCCACAAGACGTCTAAAGGAGGCGATCATGAAACGCGCGATTATTTTGGTTCTGGATTCTTTCGGAATTGGTGCAACAGAAGATGCACACAAGTTTGGTGATGTAGGTGCGAACACCCTGGGTTCGATTGCAAAAGCATGTGCCGAAGGCAAAGCTAACAACGACGATCGCCAAGGTCCACTGACGCTGCCTAACCTGAGTGCAATGGGTCTAGCAAAAGCATGTGAAGAGTCTTCGGGTTACTTCCCAGAAGGTTTGGACGCAAATGCTGACATCGTTGCGGCATACGGCCACGCGGCTGAGCTGTCTTCTGGTAAAGATACTCCGTCTGGTCACTGGGAAATTGCAGGCGTACCTGTACTGTTTGATTGGGGTTACTTCACCGACAAACAAAACAGCTTCCCGAAAGAGCTGACTGACCGTATTCTGGCGCGCGCAGGCATCCCTGATTACCTGGGTAACTGCCACGCATCAGGCACCGAGATCCTTGATGCTCTGGGTGAAGAGCACATGAAAACTGGCTTGCCAATTTTCTACACCTCAGCGGATTCAGTATTCCAAATCGCGTGTCATGAAGAGACCTTTGGTCTTGATCGTCTGCTGGAGCTTTGCCAAATCGCTCGTGAAGAGCTGGAAGGCTACAACATTGGCCGTGTTATCGCGCGTCCATTCGTAGGTTCTGGTAAAGGCAAGTTCGAGCGCACCGGTAACCGTCGTGACTTGTCTGTTGAGCCACCATCAGCAACTGTGCTGCAAAAGCTGGTTGATGAGAAAGGCGGTGATGTCATTTCAATCGGTAAGATTGCAGACATCTACGCGAACTGTGGTATCACCAAGAAGGTGAAAGCGACAGGTCTGGAAGCATTGTTTGATGCAACCAAAGACATGATGAAAGAAGCGGGTGACAACAGCATCGTGTTCACCAACTTTGTTGATTTCGACTCACACTACGGCCACCGCCGTAACGTAGCGGGTTACGCAGCAGCACTTGAGTATTTTGACAAGCGTCTGCCAGAGATCACAGAGATGATGGAAGAAGACGATATCCTGATCCTGACGGCGGACCACGGTTGTGATCCAACGTGGGAAGGTTCTGACCACACGCGTGAACATATCCCAGTGTTGGTGTTTGGTAAGAAAGTACCGGCAGGCTCTATGGGTCGTCGCGAAACCTTCGCAGACATCGGCCAAACTCTGGCGAAATACTTCGGTACGTCAGACATGGAATACGGAAAATCTTTCCTGTAATTCCAACAGAAATTCCGGCCATCGTCAGGTGATGGTGGCCAGATTAGCGTCGGATTAACTCCGAATTTTGATCAAAAGGAAATAAAAAATGGCAACTCCACATATCAATGCCGAAATGGGTGATTTTGCAGACGTAGTTCTGATGCCGGGCGATCCGCTGCGCGCTAAATACATCGCAGAAACTTTCCTGGATGACGTAAAGCAAGTTTGTGACGTTCGTAACATGTTCGGTTACACCGGTACTTACAAAGGCCGCAAGATTTCTGTTATGGGCCACGGTATGGGTATCCCATCATGCTCAATCTACACGACTGAGCTGATCAAAGACTTCGGCGTGAAGAAAATCATCCGTGTAGGTAGCTGTGGTGCAGTGCGTGAAGACGTGAAACTGCGTGAAGTTATCATCGGTGTTGGCGCATCTACTGATGCAAAAATCAACCGTACTCGTTTCAACGGCCATGACTTTGCAGCAATCGCTGACTTCGACATGACGCGTAACGCAGTTGACGCAGCGAAAGCAAAAGGCATCAACGTACGTGTTGGTAACATCTTCTCTGCAGACCTGTTCTACTCTCCAGAGCCAGCATTCTTCGACACAATGGCGAAGTACGGCATCCTGGGTGTTGAAATGGAAGCAGCAGGTATCTACGGTGTTGCAGCAGAATTCGGCGCGAAAGCACTGACTATCTGTACTGTTTCTGACCACATCAAGACTGGTGAGCAAACCACTTCTGAAGAACGTCAAACTACGTTCAACGAAATGATCGAAATCGCTCTGGAATCAGTTCTGCTGGGTGACGCAGAAGAAGCGTAATTATTCGCTGACTCTGAAAAGAAAAAGGATGGCCGAGGCCATCCTTTTTTGTTTTCGTATTTTTTTAGTCGTTGTTCTTGAGCAAGAAGGTCGAACGCCAAATGTCTTTGCGGTTGGCAAAGGTGAAAATCAACAGTGCCCCCGTCACCAAGGCCACCAAAATCATCGCGCGCACTAGGTTGATGCTCTGCTCAAGGCGATTTGACGCGGCTTTGATCACATTGCCATGTTCAAGGGTGATACGGACAAAACCCGTAATGTGTCCGTCCAACGCAATCGGCTCAACCAATTGTTGGCGACCGATACTGGCGACCGCGAGCGGCGTATTCAATCCCGTCAATTGTTCCAACGGCATCGCACCTACGGATGCTGCCAGCACATTCCCGCGCACATCATAAACTGCTGCATCGAGGATCAGGGGTTCTTCTTGCAAGTTAGCAACCAGCAATTGCAAGGTTTCATTGTCATCACCGGAAATCGCGGTGTAGGCCGTTGCAGCGGCTTGACGCAAGATCACACGAGAGAGCGACTCCGTCTGATCGTAAAGCATCTTGTAGTTACGGTGGTTAAGTTGATTGCTGTACATAAACAGCATCAAGATCGTGCCGAAACAGGCAATCACTACCAAAAATTGCCAGAGTCGTTTTAGACGTTTTTTATTTATTTGTAGCATAAGCTGTCCAAGCTAAAGGTTGCTCGATAGGAGCAGTGCAATCATTCAGCGACAGCTCAGTTTGATGTTCATGCAAAAAAAAAGCAAGAAACCCTTGGAGTTAGGCACGCAGTGAGAGTACTGCGGGAATGAAGAGAGTTTGATATAGTAACGTCAGATTTTGATAAGGACTTTATGCAATGGATGCAGTATCGCTTTATTCAATAAAGAAGCACACCAAACTATATAACCGTTTCCCTTCACTGCGTGCGTTTCGCACCTCAGACTGCCGACAAGCGGGTTGGCTGGTCTATGGCACCGATCTCAGTGCCGGTTTTCTCGATGATCTCGCGTTTCTCACTGGCGACTATGTTGCACCTATCACGGGGTGGACAGTCGGGCCTTATGACGTCCTTTTAATGCGTGGAGAACTCTCGCCAGAAATCGTTGCCTTGTGTGACGCTTGGGGCTTTGACTGCTCGCTGTTGGACAATATTCCAAATCTCAATGAACCCGGTTTGGCCGTGTTCGACATGGACTCCACCGCGATTCAAATTGAATGTATTGATGAAATTGCCAAGCTAGCTGGCGTAGGCGAGAAAGTGTCGGAAGTGACAGAGCGTGCGATGCGTGGCGAGTTAGATTTTGAAGCCAGCCTTCGTGAACGCGTTGCAACGTTAAAAGGCACGGATGTGGCGGTGCTTGAGCAAGTACGAGACAGCATTCCTTACATGCCTGGGATGAAGCGTTTGACGGCAACCTTGCAAGCACGCGGTTGGAAAGTGGCGATAGCATCAGGCGGCTTTACTTGGTTTTCTGACAAACTCAAGCAAGACCTCTCTTTGGCGTATGCTGAGTCCAATCAGCTGGTGATTGAGAACGGTAAGCTGACGGGTGAAGTTGCAGGCACCATTGTTGATGCGCAGCGTAAAGCGGATATCTTGCGCGATCTCGCGGAGAGCTACGATCTAACACCAGCGCACACTTTGGCTGTTGGTGACGGCGCGAACGATCTAACCATGATGTCGGCAGCGGGCTTGGGCATTGCCTACCATGCTAAACCAAAAGTGCAGGCGTCTGCGCAGGTGGCAATCAAACATGCTGATCTTGGTGGCGTGGCGTGTGTGCTGTCAGCGTCATTGTTGCCGCAGCGTCTTGGCTGGTAACCGAAACGCGAATTGAAAAAGCCACCGATGACGGTGGCTTTTTTGTTTGAAAGCGTGAGCGATCAGTTCACTTCAAGACGAAGTAGCACTTCATCGGTGATATCGCTCATTTCACCGTAAACGGCCAAGTCGGCAAATTCCAATTCCAATTGGCGTGCTCGCTGAGTGGAAAGCGCGATCAATGGCTCTAAGGTTTCTGGTGATAACCACTGGCTGCCGTCTTCGATTGGTTGTAACCAATTTCGCACCGCATAGAATTTACCGCGTTTCTTCGCTTGGCTGATGAAGAACTTGCGCTCCTCAGGCGTAGAAAAGCTTTCCAACGAACGCGATTTGATGTCTGAAATCGCGTTGTTTTCAAACTCTACCGCGATGTAAACCTCGTGTTTGACCTGTGCTAGACGGTTGCGCTGACGTGTCACTGTGCTGGCGTACTTCATCAGATGATTACCCAGCACAGGCGCCAGCGACATGCGACCTTGTGCCGCTTTGCTTTCAAGCAAACGGTTTAAATCAGTGCCCGGATAGTTAGTGCCGATGGCCGCCAAATGCAGGGTTTCACCACGAAGCATCAGAAAATACGGAATGGTCGAAAGCCTTGTCAGGAGCATTTGGTGCATCGCGTGCACCAAAGGCGCATCAGGCAGCACTTCATAATCGACAGACAGTTTGTGGCGGTTGTGCTCAATCAGACGCTTCAAATAACTGCTTCTGTTCTCGCTGTATCGGTCACGCACCAAAGACAATTGCACCGTCATGCGATCAGCACTGATGCGCACCACTTTATAAGGCACATTGGCGAGCGGCGCATTGGGATCCAAGCGTTTCAGATCGGTAAAAGTCACCGACACTTCCTGCGCCTTGTTGCCCTTGAAAGGACGAGTCAGTTTTAGGTGCAAACCGTTTGGAGAGAAATCGACGGTTTCGCCTTGTAACTCGCCACTTAAATGGTGAATCAAGGTGGCACCGGTGCGGTGCTGAAAACGTTCTTCCTTTCGCTGCGGTGTCAGCTGTGAGGGCACCCCTTCGATGCGTGAGATTGGATTGCGCGTATGCACAAACTGATTCAGCGTTTTTGACGGCAATTTTGGCTTGCTCGGTAAGCGAAAATCCGTGTTCACATGCGATTGGGTTAAATCCTGAATCGTCGCGATGTGGGTCAGCTCATCGATTTGGCTGATATACGCCGGAGACGCTTCCTGTAGGCGTTCTGCATCTTCGTCACTGATTGTTGCCATTGTCACGCGAAGAACGCGCCACGAGGCTCTGGAGCTGCCTACGTGCCAAAACAGGTGACGTTGTTCAGGTGTCAGCTCTGTCGGACAGGCAGAGAAGAAGAAGGTCTTTCCTGCGTGCTCATGGCTAAAGCAATAAATCAGGGTTTCGCTGCTGGTTAAGCCTTTGAGCGCAAGGTGCTGTAGGCGCTTTTCTGAGAACAGTCGGTCAATAACCGGCTGGTTTCTCTCGTCATGCCAGTAATCCCACAGCGCGCGGTTGTGCTCGGTTAGCAAACCGTATTTCAGAGATGAATCACTGAAGAAAAGCTGTAGCGAAGGCGTTTGCTCTAAAAAGATCTGTTCGTAGCAACGCGAGCGCGTGGTGAGGAATTTGTCGGCGTTTTCTTGGCGTGTTTTCACCGTATTTTGAGACAGCTTGATGGAAATGGCTTCTTTCACCGCTTCCGTGCTGGTCGTCAATCTCAAGCGAATGCGTTGGAAGTTGTCGCGAACCAAATTCAGCTCTTTGCCGACAATGCGGTACTTCAAGCCGCTGAACAGCTCTGGCAACTGACATTCATCACCGAGTTGTGGGAAATACACGATGATGGTCGAGCCAATGTCATAAACAAACGATGACGGCAGTTTTACCTGCATGCCTGAATTAGACAGATCTACCGTTGAGCCGTTGACCTCAGTACCATTTGGAAGAAACACCTGAATGCGAGTAGACAGTTGAATGCGGTTCTCTGAGCGCGAAAGGTAGTGTCCAAATTTGATAGGCTGCGCTTCAACCGTTTCATCAGAAAAGTCTTCTAAAGCCTCACCGGATTTTTGAATGGCTCGGTGGCTGTTCGGCGTATTGTGGAGCTCTTCCCAAAGTCCTTGTGTCAGTTGCCCTTGGTAAATCTCCAATCGACGGTGGTACAGGTTAATGGCGACATCGTCCATCCAGTGGTTTTGGCCATTTAAGTAATAGTGGCGGCAGTTGCCCATGACTTTGCCACGAAGATCGATGGCTTTGACGCTGGGTGTCATGAGGCGACGTACCTCCATTTTCAGAAGCAGGCGTTCTGAATTGGAATGCTGTTGCGTGAGTTTCTGCAGCAACTCATCGAAACCGTCCTTATCGTAAAGCGGCAAAAGTTGATCGAAGAGTGCCTGATCGTGGTCCTTCATCATTATTATTTTCTGGTAGAATCCTGATACTTACTATCGGTTTGAATAGGCCATAGTTTACCTATTTTCTCGCGAGATACGCGAAGAGTTATTTAAACTTGTTGTGCCTCGCAAAAGCGGTGGTACAAGAGTGAAAGGCTGGGAGAAAACATGTCCAAAACAAAACGCGCATACGTGTGTAACGACTGTGGCGCAGATTACCCTCGTTGGCAGGGACAATGTTCAGCCTGTGGATCATGGAACACGATTACCGAAGTGCGTTTAGCGGCATCGCCACAAGTGGCGCGTGCGGAAAAATACGCAGGTTATGCGGGCGCAGCGGAAGCAAAAGTTCAGACGCTTTCAGCTATCGATCTTCAAGAAGTGCCGCGCTTTACCAGTGGCTTTAAGGAGCTTGACCGCGTATTGGGTGGCGGCATTGTGCCGGGAGCCGCTATTTTGATTGGTGGTAGTCCGGGCGCAGGTAAAAGTACCTTGTTGCTGCAAACCATGTGCTGGCTGGCAAGCCAAATGCCAACCTTGTATGTCACGGGAGAGGAATCCTTACAGCAGGTTGCGATGCGCGCTGAGCGCCTTGGTTTGCCGAAAGACAAACTGAAAATGCTGTCGGAAACCAACGTCGAAACCATCTGCCAAATTGCACGCCAAGAGCAGCCAAAAATCATGGTTATTGACTCCATCCAAGTCATGCACTGTGCCGATGTGGCTTCAGCGCCTGGCAGTGTGGCACAGGTCCGTGAGTCTGCTGCCGCTCTGACGCGTATGCCAAGCAGCATAACGTTGCGATTTTCATGGTGGGTCACGTGACCAAAGACGGCACGCTGGCCGGCCCGAAAGTGCTTGAGCACTGTATAGACTGTTCAGTGATGCTTGACGGTTCTAGTGACACCCGTTTTCGCACCCTTCGCAGCCATAAAAACCGTTTTGGTGCGGTGAATGAGCTGGGTGTGTTTGCCATGACAGGGCAGGGGCTTCGTGAAGTCAGCAACCCGTCGGCGATCTTTCTGAGCCGAGGTGAAGAGGCGACATCTGGCAGTTCCGTCATGGTGCTTTGGGAAGGTACCCGTCCACTTCTCGTCGAGCTTCAAGCGTTGGTGGATTACAGTCAATTGGCCAACCCTCGTCGTGTGGCCGTGGGTCTTGAGCAAAACCGCTTGGCTCTGTTGCTGGCGGTATTGCACAAGCATGGCGGCCTACAAATGTCCGATCAGGATGTGTTTGTGAATGTGGTTGGTGGCGTAAAGGTCACCGAAACCAGTGCTGATTTGGCTTTGTTGCTTGCTCTTATTTCCAGCTTCCGTGATCGTCCATTGCCAAAAGATTTGGTCGTGTTTGGCGAAGTGGGTTTGGCTGGTGAAATTCGTCCTGTGCCAAGTGGTCAAGAACGCTTGATGGAAGCGGCGAAGCATGGTTTTAAACGGGCGGTGGTGCCAATGGCTAATGCACCCAAAAAAGACATTCCGGGCATGAAAGTCTATGGCGTGAACAAACTGTCTGATGCACTGGCAGCTTTGGACGAGTTTGATTGAAGATTTGAAGCAAATCACTAAAGGCACCCTTCGGTGCCTTTTTTTATTCTCTTTTCATGGAGTTAAATAAAGTGTGACTTGAGTCATGCTTTATTTTTGGTTATTTTCCGCACGATTTGTCATGTGAATGGATTCATATGAACGGTTAACTGGGCAATATGCAATGTGTTCTATACTGATAGAAGTATAGATTCTCACTTTTGCGAAAAAGACAGGGAAAGGAACCAGACTAACAATGTTTTTTAAACGTCAGAGAATAGGCATCGTAGCGGCAACGATGCTGGTCCTATTGACCGTTTCAGGCTGGGCGTCTGCGAACCACTCTGGAGAGGAGGGTGCGCAAAAAGTGCTTTATATTAACTCATATCATCAAGGCTATAGCTGGAGTGATGATATTGAGAAAGGCTTTATTGAAGCACTGCATCAAAGTGGTTTAAACGTCGAGCTTTCTCAGGAATACCTCGATAGTCAGCGTTTTCCTAACGCAGACGGATTCCTTCATATTCGGCAGTTGTTTGACAAAAAGTACAAGGATTATCATCCAGATTTGGTGTTTACGTCAGACAACAATGCCTTTCACTTTGCGCTCGACAACCGTGATACCTTTTTCCCAGATACACCGATCGTGTTTGTTGGCTACAACAACTTTAAACCGAGCATCATTGAAGGGGTTGGTGATGTTACAGGCTTGAATGAAGCGATTGAGCTGGTGCCAACCATTCGGCTTGGCTTGGATGTTTTCCCCGACACAACCCGTTTGGCCTTTCTGGTTTCCTCTCAAAATAAGAGCGACAGTGCCCACCGAGAAAAAGTGATCAGTGACTTGGTGCCTTACTTCTCCAAGCAGGAGAATTTACCGATCACCTTGCTGGACAATGTCACGGTCGAGCAAGCCACCAATCAAATGAATAACCTCGAATCTACGACCTTGTTGTTCGTGTTTGGACGCATTACTGACAAGGGCCCGGATCGCAATTTGTCGCCCGCAGAAAGCACAGAAATGCTGGCGCATGGCATCGAACAGCCGATTTTTGGTGCATGGAGTTTTCAGCTCGGAAAGGGGATTGTCGGTGGCGATCTGTTGACAGGCACCACGCAGGGAAAAGTGGGTGGGGAGATGGCGGTAAAAATATTAACCGGCACACCAGTGTCTGACATCCCGATTAAAATGCGCACACCTCACCAAGTCACTTTTGACGCGAAAGTGATGTCTCAGGTGAATATCGATAAGACAAAAATTCCCGCAGATGCGGTGATTATTAATGAAGAAGTGTCGATTTGGGTTGAATATTTTTGGCCGATTGTCGCTGTTATTTGCCTCGTCATTGGTGAGGGCTTTCTGGTGCTAAAGCTCTTTGTAACCAAGCGCCAAAAAGAGAAAGCGGTTCTGGAGCTAGAAGAGACTAACGATACGTTGGAAGAAAAAGTTCTCGAGCGAACCAAGAGCTTAAGGCAAGCCAAAAAGGAACTAGAAGTACTCACTGAGACCGATGCGCTGACGGAGATTCACAATCGCCGATTTTTTGAGAAACAGCTAAACATTGAGCTGAGCCGTGCCTATCGACATCAGTCACCCCTCAGTTTGATCATCATAGATATCGACTACTTCAAAAAATTCAACGACACCTATGGCCACGTCGCTGGGGATGAATGTCTGAAACGTGTCGCTTCCATCATAGAGACACAGTGTCGACGAATGGCGGATGTGGCTGCACGCTATGGCGGTGAGGAGTTCGTTATTTTGCTGCCGGATACCGACAGTGAAGGCGCAGTGATTGTCAGTGAGCAGCTACAGCAAGACATTGCCAGAGCACAAATCTTTCATGAAAACAGTGAGGTTGATATTTTCCTGACACTGAGTTTAGGCGTCATTACATACCAAAATGCGGACGAACTGATTTCGGGCGAAAAGCTACTTTCGCTCGCTGATGAGCATCTTTATACCGCGAAAAAACAGGGCAGGAACTGTTATGTAAGCGGGGTGTATCCTGAACCACTTAACGAGGACATTGACAGTATTCATGGGGCACGTGGTTAGTGCCTGTGCCCCAAAGGTGGTCTACTTAGAAATGTTTGCAGAGGCGAGGGTGGTTTCACCGTCGCTTTCTTTTGGTTCGGATTGCGTGCCGTTCACGGCATCTGATGCCAGTTGAACCTGCGTTGAGACCATGCTCTCGACAATCTTAACCAGATTCACCCACTTCACTTTGTCTTCCACTTTAAACAGCGACTCGAAGTTGTCAGGTGTCCACGCGATAAAGTTCTTAGGGTTCAGCGCGCGACCCAAGAAACGTACTTCATAGTGAAGATGCGGGCCAGTAGAGAGGCCAGTGTTGCCAGACCAGCCAATCAAATCGCCTTTTTTCACGAACTGACCGGTATTAACGTTGAATTTGTCCAAATGCGCATAAAGGGTCATAAAACCGAAGGCATGGTCAATCTTTAGCAGGTTGCCGTAGCCTTTCTTTTTACTTGGACGTTTGTATTCGACCACACCGTCAGCGGGCGCATACACGGGTGTGCCGATGTCAGCTGTCAAATCCAATCCCAAGTGGAATTTCTTATTGCCCGTCACAGGGTGGGTGCGAGAACCATAACCTGACGAGCGGCGGTAGCTTTCAATGGGCTTACCGCTTGGGATCAGTTGCAGCATCGTAGCGCGCACCGCTGAGTTGATCGCGGCGACATCTAGCCTTTCTGCCAACGGCAGCGCAGAGGCATCATCTTTTTCCAATCCCAGCACTTCTTCTACCGTGGTCACGCGTTGGGTCAGGTAGTTCAGTTGGCTGTCTTTGTCTTCGATGATTTGTGCGTACTCTTCCTCTTTATTCGAGATGAGCTGTTCGAGTTGCTGTCGTTGTTGCTCCAAAGATTCCAATTGTCCGGAAAGCTCTGTGCTTTGCTCGGTCATGTTTTTGAGCGACACCTCGGCCGTATTCGAACGGTGATTGAGGTAATAGATGGTCGCGATGCTGGCAAAAATAGCAACGAGCAAGGTTGCTAGCATGGAAAGCAGCACTTTTTTAAGTGTTGGAGAAAGAACGAAATGGCGAGAGCCATTGGCGTGGGAAACAGCTATTCGAATATTGTTCGGCATGATACGGCTACTACATGTACTAATGCACTGATAAAAACAGGTGAATTATACGGAATCTTTTAAATCTGTCAGTTGTGCTAATTCGCGATGGAGCAAATCGTCATTGCCGACGTTTAATTCGACCAAGCGTTTTAAGTGGCTAGCACTGTCGATATCGATGTGGTCAATGCGAAAACGCAGGTACTCACCGTTTTCTTGGATAAGCTTCAATTCCATATCCAACGTGATATCTGAATCAGGAAGCGTGAAAGAAACCATGTAATCGTCTTGGTTGCCTTCGGCCCAATCAATCGGCGCAGACAGCAACGCACCCTTCAAAGAAAGGTCGAGCACTTTCGAGCTCCATGTTTGCTCTCCCTGCCTGATGGTGGCGGGCACCCGGTAAATCACTCGGGAGAATTGACGACGTTCCTGCATTTAACAATTCCTCGGTCGAATTTACACAAAGTGTAGGAGAGACGAGGCTATATCTCTACTTCGTTAGTTCGTCTCCGTGATGAGTAACTCGTCTTGAAGTTGTAAGTATTGAGATGTTACCCAATTAAGGCGAGAGAACGGCAGGCACAAAAAAGGGTCACTGAAGTGACCCTTTTATCAACACACAGCGATTACTTGGTAACGCGCTTGTATTTCATACGGTGTGGTTGTGCCGCTTGCGCACCCAGCGTTTGCTTCAGCCACTCACTGTATTCGTTGTAGTTACCTTCGAAGAAGTTCACTTTACCTTCATCACGGTAGTCAAGAATGTGGGTAGCGATACGGTCAAGGAACCAACGGTCGTGCGAGATAACCATGGCACAGCCAGGGAATTCAAGCAGTGCTTCTTCCAGTGCACGCAGGGTTTCTACGTCCAGGTCGTTGGTTGGTTCATCGAGAAGCAGCACGTTGCCGCCCGCTTTCAGCAGTTTTGCCAAGTGAACACGGTTACGCTCACCACCAGACAGGTCGCCAATGCGTTTTTGCTGATCGCTGCCTTTGAAGTTAAAGCGTGAACAGTAAGCACGTGCAGGAAGTTCAAAGTTGTTGATACGGATGATTTCCGCACCTTCAGAGATTTCCTGATACACCGTGTTGTTGTCGTCCATGCTGTCACGGAACTGATCAACAGACGCCAGTTGAACGGTTTCACCCATTTCAATGGTACCGCTGTCTGGCTGCTCTACGCCGCTCAACATCTTGAACAGGGTCGATTTACCCGCACCGTTGGCACCGATGATGCCTACGATTGCGCCTTTTGGCATGCTGAATGACAGGTCGTCGATCAGAACGCGGTCGCCGAACGATTTGGTCAGGTTATTTACTTCAATAACCTTGTCACCCAGCGCAGGCCAGGCGGAATGAACAGTTCGTTGGTTTCGTTACGTTTTTGGTGGTCAGTGCTGTTCAGCTCTTCAAAGCGCGCCATACGTGCTTTAGATTTCGCCTGACGACCTTTAGGATTCTGACGAACCCACTCAAGTTCTTTCTCGATGGTCTTCTGACGTGCTCTCTCAGAAGATGCTTCTTGTTGCAGACGTGCATCTTTCTGTTCCAGCCAAGAGGTGTAGTTACCTTCCCATGGAATACCTTCACCACGGTCAAGTTCCAGAATCCAGCCCGCTGCGTTGTCCAGGAAGTAACGGTCGTGCGTGATTGCCACAACAGTACCGCTGTAATCTACCAGGAAGCGTTCCAACCAGCCCACAGACTCTGCGTCCAAGTGGTTCGTCGGTTCGTCCAGCAGCAGCATGTCTGGTTTTTCCAGAAGAAGACGACAAATTGCAACACGGCGACGCTCACCACCAGACAGGTGCTTAATTTTCGCATCCCATTCTGGCAGACGCAGTGCATCCGCAGCACGCTCAAGGGCGTTATCAAGATTGTGGCCGTCTTTCGCTTGGATCAGTGCTTCCAGCTCGCCTTGCTCTTTTGCCAGTGCATCGAAGTCAGCATCTGGTTCTGCGTAAGCTGCGTAAACAGCGTCCAGACGAGAAAGCGCACCTGCAACGTCAGCAACCGCTTCTTCAACAGTCTCACGAACGGTTTTTTCTTCGTCCAGTTTTGGTTCCTGTGGCAGGTAACCTACTTTGATGCCAGGTTGCGCACGCGCTTCACCTTCGATATCGGTGTCGATACCAGCCATAATGCGAAGAAGGGTAGATTTACCTGCACCGTTCAGACCCAATACACCAATTTTGGCACCTGGGAAAAAGCACAGAGAGATGTCTTTCAGAATCTGACGCTTCGGTGGCACGATTTTGCCAACGCGCGACATGGTATAAACGTACTCAGCCATTTCTGCTCGCGTTCTCTTGTCGATAAGAATGAATATTAATCGAGTATTCTATACCGAAACGGTGCCAATATGCAGGCTTCACTTGCTTATTTCTTATCGTGATCAAGCAATGGAGAAGTTGTTGTAGGCCTGCAACAGTGAAAGTGTAATCTGCCGCTTTCCAACGGCTTAGCTGCCAAGGAAATTCCGCGTATACCGACCTGCTCACCGATAATCACATTTGCTTACCATCAAATCCTGTTTTCAACGCCGAGATTTGTCATGGTAGTGGAACCAATTGGCGTGCCAGAAGCCCAATAAAGAGACCCATAGCGCATGAGTGCTGTCTGCCTTTAGGATGAAACGGTGGACAACAAATCATCACACAGAAACCCGCATCAGGATCGGTGTCTCGTTTTGTCATTTGAATGTCTTCTGCCATCGCTAAGTTACGGTATACAGGGAGGCAAAAGGAACAAACAAGCCGACCAAAAATCTGCTGGGATAGCAGTTTGGGTATAAGCTTAAAATCATGTGCGCCACGGAGAAGCGTCAAGAATGCTACCAAAGGAAAATTCAATAATTACAAAAGCCTGTAAAAAATCGGCAGTTGGTATGCGTCGTATCGTCAGTGTTTGTTTTGCTGCGTTAGTGTCAGTTCAGGCTTCATCAAGTTTTGCGTTGAGCATTGATGATCAGAGATCCAAGTATGAAGAGGCGGTCTCTGCAATCAAGCGCAATGACATCAACACCTTCAAAAAGCTTAAGGGACAGCTTGAGGACTACCCGCTGTACCCCTATCTCGAGTATCGCGATTTCACGCGCTCGTTAAGTCGTGCCAACAAAAATGAATTAGATACGTTTCTGACAACTTACAGCGATTTGCCATTCATTGGCACGGTGAGAGGTCGCTATATCGATGCGCTGGCGAGCAAACGTCAGTGGAAATCCTTGCTGGCGTTCCAAACGGAAGTGCCGCGCGGCGAGCGATACCAATGTCATTACTACTATGCCCACAGTCAAGCGGGTGACAAAGCACTGGCGCACTCTGGTGCCAAATCCCTTTATCTTTCTGGCAGCTCCGTTGACAGCGCATGCGACAAGCTATTCAAAGTGCTGGAGAAAAGCGGCAAGTTAAACAATGCCTTGATCCTCGATCGTATGTTGCTCGCCTTCGACAAGCGAAATCGCTCATTGATGCGTTATCTGCAAAAACAGCTGACAGGTGAGGCGGCCAAACAGGGCAAGCAAATCATTGCGCTTTATGACAACCCGCGTGATGTCGCGGCCTTTTCGAAAAAAAGCAAAGTAACCTCATTGAACCAACGTCTGACGCGCTCTGCATTTGAGCGTTTGGCGCGTACCAATGTCAGTGAGGCAGTGAAGCAGTTTAAACGCACGACCGAAGGGCAGCATTACGACGAGTTTGAACGTCAGGAAATGGCGGATTATGTTGCTAGCCGCCTGATGTCGACAGACAAAGAGTCTTTGCAAAAGTGGCGCGATAGCTGGCTGAGTAAAACCGCCAATCAGTCGCTGCTGGAGCGCCGTTTCCGTGTTGCACTGGTGGAAGACGATTGGAAAGACATGGCTTATTGGCTGAGCAATTTGTCTGAGAAAGAACAAGACAAGCTTAAGTGGCGTTATTGGCAGGCGCGTATCACCCAAGAGCGTGATGGGGACGAAGCCGCGAAGGAGCAATTCACTGCCTTGTTAGGTGAGCGAAACTTCTATTCGGTGGCCGCGGCGATGCATCTCGGTGCGCCGATTGATATTCCCTATCAAACCACATCGCTGAATATTGAAACCGTGCAGCCATTTAGACCCGCGCTTGAGCGTGTCAGAGAGTTGCTGGTGTTGGATAAAGTGACTGCCGCGAAACGCGAATGGCAGCATTTGCTGGCGCACGCAAACCAAGAAGAGAAAGCCATGCTGGCGGCCTTTGCGGCGGACAGCAAGTGGTATCACTTGTCTGTGCAGGCGACGATTTCGGGCAAAATGTGGGGACATTTGGAATACCGCTTCCCAATTGCGCACCGCTGGTGGTTTGAGTTCTTCAGCAAAGAGCGTGGCTTACCGCTCACTACCTTACTTGCCTTGTCTCGTCAGGAAAGTGCGTTTTACACCAATGCCGTATCACCGGTTGGTGCACGCGGTTTGATGCAGCTTATGCCTGCGACTGCCAAGGAAACCTCGAAGAAACTTGGGTTCCGCTATCTGGGTAAGAACACGCTGAGCGATCCGGGGATCAATATTCGACTGGGAAGCGGCTATCTTCGAATGTTGCTCGATCAGTTTGATGAGAACCGTATTTTGGCTTTTGCTGCGTATAATGCCGGTCCTCATCGTGCCAATACGTGGCTGAAAGCGTCTGACGGTAATCTCGATGCGATTGCGTTTATTGAAGCGATTCCGTTTCGTGAAACGAGAGGCTACGTACAGAACGTGCTGATGTATGACATATACTATCGCAAGCTGTTAGGCATGCCGTTGGAGTTTTTGCACGATAGTGAAATGCAACGACGGTATTAGATTGAGCCGTTTGCGTGCACTGAGTAAAATGTGCCAGAGAGAAATTCGAGTTCGAGGTTAGTATGCAAGATTCGCCAGAGTATTCTGATTGGCAAGACGTGCTGGATTTGATTCACAGAGCCATTGAATCAGGGCGAGAAGCAGAAATTCTTAAAGTGCTGCTAACGCAAGATGAGCGAACTGCGCTCATCACAAGGGTGAATATCGTCAATGAGCTGCTTAAGGGTGAAATCAGTCAACGCCAACTTAGCCAAATGCTGGGCGTGGGCATTGCAACCATCACTCGCGGATCCAACGAAATCAAACAGTTGGACGATGAGCAAAAAGCGTCACTGATGAAGCTACTCGAAAAGTAAAAACAAAAAGGCCAGCGAAAGCTGGCCTTTTTCGTTCTAGATAGAATTGCTCACTTCGCACTGGATGAGGTTTCAACCGGAAACAAGCTCGGGTTGATAAAAGGGATCAGTGCCAAGATCAGGCTTGGTGATAGACAGAGCTTCGGGTCAGCAAGTGGCCAGTCAGCATGCCAATCGCGCCGCCTTTTTGCTTCACGTTTTGCTCGTTGAACATCTCATCCATTACATCGCCAAGCTCTTTACCGGTTTTTAGAGCATCAAGAGCTTGTGGCGGCAGCGGCACAGAGGCTGAACGGGACTCACCAACACGGTCGGCGGATTCAATGACCATCCAAGCAAACGTGTATTGACCGTCGATGCCGGCTTCTACACCCACGTAAAAATTGCCGTCCACTACCTTCTTGGCGTTTCGAATGCGATTGCGTGCGCCCGCGAGGGTTTCTTCGCTAGTCATCGGCTGATCAGGCACTTCGCTTGCAACTGAAATGCCCTCGAAGCTCATGTCATTGTCTGGGAAAACCTCTTTAAAGGCGGCCTCAACGGCAGAAATTTTGGCAGGATTGAGTGATGTGACGATCACTTTTGTCATTGTTGTTGTGTTCCTTTCTAGTGAGATCGTTTGGTCTCGTTTGTTGTGCGTCGAAATATCTTAAAGGGCAAGGAAAGCAGCCCCGGCAGCCAAACCACTTGCTTGTCTTCCCGATGCGAAGCGATACCTATGGTCATGGCGTAGTGCCCATCATCAGGACTTTCTTTGTATGTGTGAAAGAGTCGGTCCCAAATCGCGAGGTTAAAGCCAAAGTTCGCATCACTTTCGTGACGGTGAACAGAATGGTGAACGCGGTGCATGTCCGGTGTGACAAATACCATGCGCAGCCAGCGGTCAACAGACACAGGAATCGCAACATTACTGTGATTAAACAATGCCATACCACTTAGGATGACTTCAAATAAAATCACGGCGACGGCTGGGGCACCCAACAAGGCAATGGCACCGAACTTGATGACCATGGAGAGCAGTATTTCGATGGTGTGGAATCGCGCGCCGGAGGTGACGTCGAGATCTTTATCGGCATGATGAACCGCGTGCAGTCGCCATAAGGTTGGGACGGTGTGAAACAGGCGATGTTGAAACCAAATGATGCCATCGAGCGCAACAATGGTTAACACCACACTCAGCCAGAGCGGAATACCGACAAGGTTGAAAATCCCAATGCCCTTGGTGCTGCACCATGCGGCAAACCCTGCGGCGGCAACCGGAAAAACCAGTCGAAGTGCGAGGGTGTTGAGCATCATCAGCGAAATGTTATTGAACCAGCGTTTGGCTTTTTCGACCGTCAGCAGCCTTTTGGGAAACAGCCACTCAGCCAGTGCCATCATCCCAAAAATAGAAAAGAAGGTTAGAAGTCGGAAAACCGTTTCCTTGGACTCAATATATTCCAGCACGTCTGCTCCTGCATCTCGCGTGTCTCATTGCAGCTTAACATAAATACGACTGAAAGACGGAAAGGGAACAGTGCGCCGCATTGCTCGCCAATTAGACCAAGCAATGGGCGCACGGGGAGGCGAGCTTACCAAACGCGTTTGATGGTAATTTTCGCGCCGGGATTGAGGAAGCGATGACGGTATTCAAGGGCAGAAGTATCTAGCCCGTCATCAGCAGACAAGACGCCTGGGTGGATGCGGATACGGTCTACGTCATCACGCGCCGCTTCAAACCCGACACCACCTCCGGCTGGGCCTGGAATGGTGCCTGCGGTTTCTGAGTTGGCTTCTGTACCTGCATCCCATACAGGCAGGGTGACTGTCATACTTTGACCTGGACGCAGCTTGTTGATGCGAATATCCGCCTCGGCCACCAAGGCATCGTTGGTGTTGACCAACATAGACGCCACAGACAGGAAGCGAGTTTTACGGTGGTGAACATAAACAGTAAAGCTTTCCGACTGTCCCGGCAGCAATGGCGCGGCACCCGATAAGGTATCTTCCACGCGGCGATTGTAGCGATAATCGAGTACTGCGCTGTTGTCACCGCCTTCGGCCAGTTTCTCCAAAGCAACCGACACTGGCTGGCCCACTTCAAACAGATCAAAGTTCTTTCTGTGGGTGATCAGTGTTACAGGCGACATGGGCTGGGCATCCGTTAGGTTTTCAACGGTCACCGTGTACTCTTTCTTTAAGGGGCAACCTACCAAAAATAAGGCAGTTAAACCCACGAGAGATAAGCGAAACATAGTGCTTCCTCCCTTAGCGTACGGTCACAGTGATGGTGGCAACAGGGTTCAACCAACGATGTTTGGTGCTGTCAAAATCGCTGATGCCGCCATTGGCATCGGTGTCACCGAGGTTACCCGGATGGATGTGCACAACGTCATTGGCCACTTCTGTGTCAACACCGGTTCCGCCTGTACCAAAGTCGATGAAAGGTGGAGTTGGCACACTGCCCACGAGTTCGTCATTGGCCTCGGTACCCGCGTCATAACCATTGGCGCGAATGACATATTTGCCGCGTTTTTTTGGAATTTTCCAGCTGTCGACACCAATAAAAGCATCATTGGAAGGCAGCAACATGGCGGCAATAGAGAGGACATCGCCGTGCTCGGCGTAAAGGGTGGTCGAGGCAGAATCACCCGGATTGAGAATGCCGCCTGCTGGGTTTGCTTGAACATTGGCACCCGCGCCAATCGCGAGGGTTTCTAGTCCTGCAATGTCGCCGCCTTCTGCCATGGCTTCAATTTCGGCAGACGCCGCTTCACCGGTACGGAACAGGTAAACATCATCGCTGTGAGTAGCAACCAAAAGTGGGGTGAAATAAATGCCGTTGGTTGCGTTGGTGATCTCAACGTCAATGGTTGCAGCGTGCGCAGAGAAGGCGGTGGCCATTGCGACGCCAAGCAGTAACTTTTTCATATGTTGCTCCATGCTTAGGGGGATCAGCCCTTAGCATGGGAGGCAAAAATGGCAATCTCGTCGCGACTTTCTATCAAATTTCTCGCAAAACCCTCACGCACGGCTGCGCGTCAGGTTTTATGCGGAATTCTTCTGTGATTCGTCGTCATCCAAATCGAGCTCGACATGGGTGACCACGCGATTACGGCCTTTTTCTTTCGCGAGATAGAGCGAGGAATCGGCTGCTTCGATAATGGATTCAATCGATTGAAACTCAGGGAAGGTTGCGATACCTGCACTCAAGGTGGCAAAGAAGGTTTCTGGACCATTTGAGAACGGCGTTTTAGCAAAGGTGATACGGAATTCGTCTATCAGCCTGAGCGCGATATCTGCCGGTGTGTCAGGCAGAATCAAGGCAAATTCCTCACCACCATAACGGGCCGCGGTATCGGTTTTACGGAAGCGATAGTTAAGCAAGCGCGCCACACCTTTAATGACTTTGTCGCCGACGGGGTGCCCGTATTTGTCATTGATGGATTTGAAGTGGTCGATATCGATCATCACGAAACTGACGGGCGAATTGTGACGCTTTGCTCGTGACAGTTCGCGTTCCAATGCGACTTTCAAGTTGGAGTGGTTGAGCAGCCCAGTTAGGCTGTCTCTGTCCATCAATGCGCTGAGTTGGCGGAAACGCTTGGCGCGAATCGACACCGCTTGCGTTAAGTGAAGATCGTTGATGGGCTTGGTGAGAAAGTCATCAGCCCCGACCTGCAGTGCCTGCATCTGCATTTTTAAATCGGTTTCACCGGAAAGGTACACGATAGGCAAATTGGTGTGTGCGTTGTGTTGGCGGATCACGCTGGCGGCCTCAACACCTGAGTAGTTGGGCATGTATAAATCCATCAGCACTAAGTCTGGGTGGAATTCGCCGAGTTCATCCAAAAGGTGCTCGGTATCATCCAAAATGGCGGTCTTCATGCCCGCGCCTTGCAGGACAACCGAGTAGTGCTCAGCAATCATGCGCTCATCTTCAACGATAAGGACGCGATATTGCGCGCTGTTGCTTTCCCAAAGGCTGTCAAAGACACCCAAAATGTCATCGTGTTCTACAGGTTTTTGGAAGAAGGCAAATGCACCGGCGCGAGCAGCATGTAAGCGGCTTTCCCAGCACTCGCTGGCACACAGTACAACGAGCGGAATGCCGCTTTCTTTTCGCCAGAATTTGGAAATTTCATCCAAGAGATCAAACTCGTTGATATCCACGATCATGACAGAGGGCGACTCATTGCTTAGCGCGTCTTTCAGATCATTCGCATTATCAAAGCTGAGCACTTCGTAATCGATGAATTCGAGCTGCTCAACCATGTCCTTGGTGTCGTCAAGATTATCTGCCGCCACATAGACCAATTGCTTGGAGCGACCTTCCTCGTGAAGCAGTGTGACTTCACCATAGGTCATGTCTTCGGGGCGTTTGGGCTCAATGGTCGCCACGCTTGCTAGGCTGCTGACAATCTCTTCGATGATGGGATCGTTTTTCGGGAGTTGTTTGTTTTCAAGGAAAGGTCGAAGCAGGATTTCAATGTCTCGACCTCGCTCGCCCAAATCGATAAACCCAAGGGTTGTCGCCGTCCCGGCCAGTTTGTGCGCCTCCAATATCATGTCTTCCAACTCAATCAACTGGCCATCAGGTGCTTTATTAATGGCATCCCAAAGCTGGCTTAGCTTCTGGATCCGTTTACCGACACCGTCAGAAAATCTTCGTTGTTGCTCTTGGAACTTTTTGATCTGGGATGGCTTCATAAACTACGCCTTTTTCAAAATGGTTTTAATCTCGTCGGCTAAACCCATTGGGTCGAACGGCTTACTAATCACGCCTACTGCGCCACACTCCTGATACGCTTTTACCTCCGTCGGTTGGACTTTCGCTGTCATGAAAATGGCAGGTGTCGTTTCGACATGCGGTATTTGCCGCAGATTTTTGAGCGTTGTCGGGCCATCCATTCCCGGCATCATGACGTCGAGTAGCAATAAGTCAGGCTCTGACAATGCTGCTTTTTCTAAAGCCTCGGCACCAGATGAACAACTCATGATGAAAAAATCCTCATCTTCCAATGCCATCTCGGCAATGATGCGAATATCTTCGTCATCCTCTACGTAAAGTACGGTAATCGGTTTTCCCATTACATCGCCTCTCGCGTATTCCTGTTCTTAAGTATAAGACGCACTTCAGATTTAAGCGCACTGATGTTCAAACGAGACTTAAGGTGCGTGGCTGCAACACAGTTCGGTGGCCGGAAATCCGGCATTTCATTGCCCAAGATGATCACCTTGGTGGGGGCGTCGATAGTCGTTCCAATCAAAGGTGAGATGTCTTCGCCCTTGAGTTGCCAATCCATGATGACCAAGTCGAACGCTTGATTGTTAAGTGCCAGTGAGGCTGCGCCTTTTGATGAGACATAGAGCAGCTTACAGAAGTCAGAGAGATGGTTGTTGATGTCGTAGAACAGGGACTTTTCCCCATCGATATAGAGCACTTGATACTTGGATGACGGGGTGTGACCTTTTGCTGATAAGGGAGCCGGAGCGGGGTTTTCCATTGGCATCGAGACGGGCAGTTTGAAGTAAAACGTACTGCCTTGACCAAGCGTGGAGAAGAAATCAATCTCGCCTTGATGGCTTTCAATGATGGAGCGAGAAATCGCAAGCCCTAACCCCGTACCACCGCGACGTCGGGTATCTGAGCTGTCTGCCTGAGAGAAGCGCTCAAAGATACGGGAATGGAACTCAGGTGGAATGCCTGTTCCCTCATCGCTGACGTCAACGCGATAAAAGTCATGTTGGCGTCGAAGCGAGAGTGTCACAGAGCCTCCGCTTTCTGAGTATTTGATTGCGTTGGAGATAAGGTTGGCCATCACTTGCAGTAAACGGCCGGAATCGGCTTCTACTAAGCTTCTTGAGGGCCGGGTAAGTAGCAAAGTGAGACGCCGTGATGTTTGGCAAACCCTTCATTATCCTCAATCGAACGGCGAATAATCGCATCAAGATTGAGTTCTTCCATGTTCAAAGAAAGCTGCTCTGATTCGAGTTTCTCAATGTCTAAGATGTCATTGATCAGTGTGGTCAGGCGTTCGCAATTGCGAAGTGCCATCGTCAGCATTTTTTGCCCTTTGTCAGGGAGTTGCCCTTCAAACTTACCAAGCACGATGCCTAACGCACCGCGAATCGAAGTGAGCGGTGTACGCAACTCGTGGCTTACCGTGGCAACGAACTCACTTTTTAATTGTTCGTCTTTTTTGCGTTGCGTGATGTCGCGAATGATGCCGGTAAACATCCGCTTGCCTGAGACATGCATTTCGCTGATGGAGAGGTCCACCGGAAACTCAGTACCGTCTCGTCGTTTTGCCAAGACCTCGCGACCGATACCAATGATTTGAGCAGGCTGACCGCTCAAGTAATTGTGCAGATAATTGTCGTGTGCGCTGGCGTCCAATTGGGTCATCAATACATTGACCTTCTGGCCGATGATTTCAGACTCTCTATAGCCAAACAGGGTTTCAGCGGCAGGGTTGAAGGTGGCAATCCGACCACTGTCATCGATGGTTACTATGCCGTCGGCAACGGTATCCACAATCGCCACCAACTGGCTTTGACCCGACAAGCGCTCGGTTTCGACTTTGATTTTGTTGGCTTTGACGAGCTGCTCGTGCGAATGGTTGAACGCTGTGGCCAGGTCTTCCATTTCTCGCGCCTCTGATGTCGAGACTATGGGGTAACTGCCTTCGGACACGTTCGAAGCAAGCTGAGTAATAGCTGCGCCATTTTTCGCCCAATGCGTTGCGCCATGAATACGACGGGCAATAGGCCAATCAGTCCCAAAATGATAAAACTGTAAAGCCAAGGGGTGATGCCTTTGAATAGGTAGGAATAGGGCTCAACCAAAGAAACCGTCGTTTTAAATTCGCTGATGCGCATGCTGTCTGGTGCGGTCATGGTCAGCGAAATACCATCACCATGATTTGGGTTGCTGGAGTATGTCCAATTGCCGCCAATCGTCACTGAAAAATAGTACTCAGGTGAGTCAAAGCCTTTGTTGATCATGTCTTCGGCACTGACTCGGGCAATGATCCCGCCTTGTACCGTGTTGTAATACAAAATGGGTTCGACGATAAAAAAATAGCCGTCGCTGAACAACAATGAACTGTTGCTGGTGGACAAGGTTTCATTGACTAATGGCGCTTGAAACCAAGGTGGCGGGGTGTGGTAATCCTCAAACAAGGCTTCGCCCGCATAATCAAACACCAAGGCATCGCTGACCGAGGTGAACAGCGAAAGATCGTCCAGTGAGTGATGAAAGTACGCGTGGTTTAAATCTATCAAGCCATTAATGGAGAGCTGACTCGACGCCATTCTTATCACTACTTGGCGAAGCGAGTTCAGCTCGACATTGAGCAGGTTGAGCTTGTTGAAAGCCTCTACATGCAACTCTTCCTTGAGCTGAGTTTCGATGCGCTCAAATTGCATGATGGATGTGGCGGCCACAACGAAGATAAAAAACGCAAACAACAACGACAGGATCGATGCTGCAAAATGGTTGGCGATACTTCTAGGCTTCGTCATGACCATTAATTCCCAAGGGGATAAAGTGCGTTGTCTTTGTAGGTGGCAAACATATAGTCAGAGCGATCCAGTGCGTCTTGGTGTTCACCAGAGAACGGGGCTTTGTACGCCTTCATGATGCTTGGTATTCATCAATCTTCAGAAGCTCTTCACGGATCAGCGTCATGTCAGCTTTGCCAGCTTTTTGCGTGGCAATTGCCAGCATATGCATGAGGTCATAGGCGTGCGCAGTGCCTGACGGCGCAACGATGTCTGTTTTCAACTTGGTGCTGTAGCGTTCGTGGTAGCGAGTGACGAGCTGCTCGGCTTCTGGGCTTTCCGCATTGAGAAAACTGAAGGTTTGAAGAACACGAACATCGACTTTGTTGAGTGCACGATGACTTTTCTTGGCAAAGTTGCTGCCTGTGATACCCCAGTGAGAGATAACGACGGGCGGTTTTTCGAGTTTTGCCAGTGCTTTGACAAACTTTGACCCTTCCACTTGATTGCCAACGAAGATGATCGACTCGGCACCATGCTTAACCAAGGCATCAATTTTTATCCCAAAATTTCGCTCGCCCCAGTCAAACCATTCCACGTGAGCGGGGGGAAGTTTGCGGCGTTCTAACGATTCGGTCAGAGCTTGAAAATTGCTGCGTCCCCAACCGTTGTTTACCAATAAAAAGCCTACCTCATCAGAAATTTCTAACGCACCATCGAGCAAGAAATCCGCCGCGTATTCGTCACGCACAGAAACGCGAAACACGTAATTGGGTGTACGATCGTTTGACACAATCGGCGTTGCTGCCGCCCAGGCACGAGCATTAAGGTTTTGTTTTGGTGCAGATAATCAAGCTCTGCCAATACAACCGGACTGCTGATGCCGCTAAATACGCCGATCAAATTGGGCAGGGATGAAAACACCTCGAGATTATCCAACCCACGAGAAGGGATCATGGAGTTGTCTCGTGCCACTAATTTGACCTCTTTACCCAAAATACCGCCGTTTGCGTTAATTTCTTCAATCGCAAGTTCAATCCCGCGGCGGATAGATAAGCCAGATAAGGCCGAATGTCCGCTCATGTCGCATCAAGTGCCACCAAGAGTTTGTCTGGGTGAGGGGCTGTCCAATCTTCCTTAGCTTGCAGAATTTGTTCGACCATCTCGGTACCCAATCGCATTCGGTAGTACTCAAGTAGGGGGGCTGAATGCTGTTGGAGCCAAGAGAGCAATACGGGCGAGGCTTCGCTCGTCATGCCTTTGGCGGTGACAGTGGTCAGTGCCTCTTGGTTTTTCTTCGCCGCCACTTCGTGTTGGAAGGCGGTGGCGTCAGCAGCCGCATTCTCGATAACGCTTTGGAATTTTTCAGGAATGGATTCAAAAGACTTCAGCGACATTGTCATGACATGTGTCAGGTAGCCGTGATTGGTCAATGTGATATGCGGATCGTCCGGTAACCTTGGCAGGACGTTGCGCAGTGTGTTTTCCTCACCATCAATCGCCTTCTTGTCATAGGCCATTGGGGTTTGGGAGGCGGCAAGGCTTAACGAGTGTGCGCCCCAGCGGCTGAACTGTTCTCGAAGTAAAGAGCTCTCAAACACTTTAAAGCGCTGACTTTTCATATCTTCTGGGTTGGTTAGCGGCTCCTTCGTAACCAGGTTTTTGAATCCACCGTGCCAAAACGCTAAACCGACTAACCCTTGAATATCGAGTTTAGAAAGCAGAATTTGCCCTGCTGAGCTGTCATAAACGCGGTTAACGGCATCGACGTCTTCAAAGAAAAACGGCAAGTCAAAAAGCTGTAAATCTGGGGCGATGTAAGAGAGTCGGGAGGTCGGGATGATGGCAAAATCCATATTGCCTTTTTGCACGGCGGAGATGATCTCGCGTTCCGCACTCTTGGTGCCTTGCTGCACGATTTCGATGGCCATCTGGCCTTTGGTGCGTTTTTCGACCAGCTCGGAAAAATGCATAGCGGCAAGGTATTCGGCACTGTCTTCTGGCATACACAACGCCAGTTTGAGGGTGTAGGTGTATTGAGAGCTATTTTGCTTTGGCTCTTCTTTTGCGAGGTTTTCCTGACTGTCACAACTAAGCAAACTAAAAAAAGCGATCAAACTTAATAGCACGCGTTTCATGCATTCCTTCCCTGGTCTTGTTTTGATGCACTGCATTTTTGCAGTCACCATCGTTATCCCTTTGCACTCAGTACATTTTGGGTAGGGTCACTCTAGATATTAGAAATGAGACAGGGGTTTCGCCAGTGATGCGGCCAGAGGGAGAAAGCTGTCGTTTCTCGAAGAAAGCACGCTGAAGGATTTAAAGTTCTCCTATTTTGAAATCACGGCCTGACTTCTTACTTTCTATTCATGCAGTTAGAAGAGTTACAGCAGAAATGAAAAAGAGTTTTTCTCCTGAGCGTTTCTGTTCACGAACAAGGCCAGATATAAAAACATCGACGATCGTTGAAGTGAAGGAGTGCTTTTATGCTAAGCAATGCGAGTAGGAAACTGTCTGGGATTTTGGTCTTTATTGCGAGTGTGTTTTTTGCCTTTTCGGTGCAGGCTCATGGCCCCTCTCGGCTCAAAGTGCAAGAGACCATCACCATTGATGCGCCTGCCGAGAAGGTATGGAAAACGGTGGGAGCGTTTAACAGTTTAAGTTGGCTTCCTCCTGTGACCAGCGTGGAAATGATTTCGGGTGAACCGGATCAGAAAGGTGCGGAGCGCGTGGTGCATGTGGGCGATCAATCTGTGACGGAAGCACTCAAAAAATACGACGCCGCAGGCATGATGCTCAAATACAAAATCATCAAAGACAACACCGCATTGCTTCCCGTCACTAATTATCAATCAACGCTCAAAGTCGTGGCAGATGGCGACAAGAGCATCGTGACGTGGAAAGCGGGTTTTTATCGCGGCTACCCTAACAACGATCCACCGGAAGATCTCAATGACAAAGCGGCCATTGAAGCTATCACGGGTCTGTATCAATTAGGGCTTCGAAACCTCAAAGCCTTGATGGAAAACTAAGGCTTCACGCGACCACCAACATAAGGCAGCGTTTTAAACACGCTTGCCCTCAATTATCAATAGAATCAATATCTCAAGAGTGCTTCATCCCTCTGTGATCCTGTAGGCCATTATTTCTGGTCTAGTATGTTGAAAGAAGGCCAACGCGCGCCAGACGGCGTCACCTCTTTTAAAAACAATAAGGGTCAGCCTATGCTCTATGAACTCAATGCGACGTATATGGAATCCATTAAGCCTTTGAATAGTTGGGCTAAGTTTGTTCAAGATTTCAACTCGGCACCGTGGAACTGCATGCGTTTTTCGACCGCAGCGAGAACCGTCAATGCGTCAATGGAGTTCGTGGAAAGACTCACCGATTGTTATGACGAGCCTCTTGGGGGTTAGATGAAACGACAATCAAAGGTGAAAAACTGGCGATTCAATACAATGTCATTGCCAACAAGCCTTTTTGTAACCTTCTGCATTTTCGCCGCAGCAAGGCGCAGCCCAATCAACCAAAAGTGCTGTTTGTCGCGCCCTTGTCAGGACACTTTGCCACCTTGCTTCGCGGCACGATCCGTGAGTTCTTGCCCGACCATGATGTGTACGTGACAGATTGGCGCAATACTCGCGATGTGCCGATCTGTAGCGGCGAGTTTCACTTTGATGATTATGTCGACTATCTCATTGAGTTTCTTGAAATGCTGGGTCCAGATACCCATGCAATTGCGGTGTGCCAGCCCTGCGTCCCATTGATGGTCGCCACCTCGTTGATGTCCGCGAAGAATAACCCGGCAACACCGACGTCCATGACCTTGATGGGCGGTCCCATTGACACCCGTATCAATCCTACTGAAGTGAACGATTACGCGAGTGGCAAAGACTTGGAATGGTTTGAGTCCAATGTAATTTGCGAAGTGCCTGAGCAATTCGAAGGGCACGGGCAGTTGGTGTACCCCGGATTTGTGCAACTGTCGGGCTTTATGTCGATGAATCTCGATACGCATGTGCAAAAGCACTTTAAGTTTTTCGGCGACTTGGTGAAAGGCGATGGAGAGAACGCAGAAGCGCACCGGAAATTCTATAACGAGTACTTGGCAGTGATGGATTTGCCTGCCCATTACTACCTCGACACCATCCGAAAAGTGTTTCTCGAACACAAGCTTCCAAATGGCACTTTGCAGTATCGCGGTCATCGCATTGATTTATCGAGCATTACCAATACCGCTATCATGACGATTGAAGGTGAACTGGATGACATCACGGGGCGAGGACAAACGGCAGCGGCACTCGATCTTTGCACCAAGCTTAGAAAAACCAAGAAAGTGCATTTTGAGCAAGAAGGGGTCGGCCACTATGGGATTTTTAACGGTCGACGTTATCGAGAGAGTATCGCCCCTAAAATCAAAGGTTTCATAAATAAATATGAACCACGTAAAGTCCGTGTTGCTTAGGCTTTTCTCATCTTTATCTTTATGATTCTAAAGACTTTGTCTGTCGCTTGATGTTGATTGATGGTGTTTTGGGTAATAAAGTTGTTAGATATTCGTGCTAGAAACATTTTGAATTTAAGAGTATATAAAGCTCCAGAGTTACATAGAATTCAAGAATGTTTAAATGCATGGGCATTAAAAGTGTTTATATCGTATCGCTAAACAGCGATTGGTCAGCCGTTGTGAGATCGGTGCTGTCGTCCATTTTTACCGACTATCGTTTTTGTGAAAGTACGGGAGTGGATGAACTTTGGGGGCTGTCCAGTGAAGACGTTGTGGTGTACGACAAAGGCAGCCTTGGTAACCCATCATCGCGTTTAGTTTCTCCATTAGAACGCGGAGGGGCTTGGTTAATTGTTAATGGCGTTCCTGCCACTGACGATTGCGTAGTGGGTTTTATCAAGCTAGGGTACGTAGGACTGCTTGATGCCTCTGATACATTAGAAATCTTACCTAAAGCTCTACGGGCAGTGATCTGTGGCCAACTATGGTTCAGTCGCAACTGTATGTCGAAAGCTATCAAACTTGTTGTGAAAGCAGGGGGGATATCTGGTCAATCTGTTAGTAAGCTAAGTGCTCGTTTTTCATTGACAAGTCGAGAGCAACAGATATTTCTTCTCCTCCTTCAAGCTAAGAGTAACAAAGACATCGCCCTGCAACTACACTTAAGCCCAAGCACAGTGAAGTGTCATGTTTCAAGTATCTTATTGAAAACTGGAAAGAATAGACGGAATCAATTGAACACCTTACTGCTTGACGAATAAGTGGCTTAGGCCATTTGTCCTGCCTGTTTTTTGCGTGAGTTCTCTGATCACTAGTCCAAATTTAGTACCACTTCCCTAATTGAATTGGACACATGGTCGATATTCATAACCACCCGAAAACCTTACATTTCTCATCAACGACACGTCAGCTTAAAAATAATGGAGAGCAACATGAAACGTGTAATTGGTGGTATCGCGCTAGCCCTACTTTGTTCTACTGGCGCATATGCAGACGGTTGGTCAAGTTCCGCACGTGAAGATGGTCAGACTCAGTTTAATGTAGCTCTTAGTGGTCATGTGTCGCAACGTTGTCGTATGCATACCAAGCAAGACAGAACGATTGAGTTGGATGTAGAGCACACCAATCCAAAGTCAAGTGACTTTAAATTCAATGCATGGTGTAACAACGATAACGCAAAAGGTCTGCTAGTTGTTGGTGCGCAAGCGTTCAAAAATGAGAATGGTGTGGATGTGATCCCACTGAAAGTGGCGTTCAACGGAGAAAGCGCGGTTATCGATGGCACCACAAATGCGTCGAACAGCCACGCAATTGAAACATCGATGGATGTGAGCAACAGTTCTGAGGGGTATTTAAGTGAGACTAAGACGTTAAATATTACTCCCGTTATTCATGGGTGGGAAAAAGCTGGTGAGTACAAAACGTCAATGTACGTGTCACTGTACCCGCGCTAATTCGCTGTGTTGTTTCTTTCAAGGGGCCTTTTGGGGCCCCTTTTGAGGTGGTTATGTGTGCAATTCGTCCCTTACTGCTAGCTTTATTGTTAGTGTCTCCATTCGCTCAAGCTTTCGAATTATTGCCTATGGTGTCGTTCTTTTCTGACTATGGTGAGAAAAGTGAGCAATTTTTTCGAATTGAGAATACAAATGCTACGCCTTTGGCCATTGAGATTTCACCAAAGTTAAGAACTGTTTATGGTGGAGAGCATGAGTCGCTAACTGATACGGATGACTTTTTCATATTTCCACCTCAAGTGCTTATCCCTCCTGGAAAAAGCCAGATGGTTGAGGTTAAATACTTAGGTGGAAAATCTGCATCTTCAAAATCTTATAGGATAGTATTTAGCCAATTACCGATAAAGGGGGAAGAAAAGCATAATAGTATTCAGATGCTAATACAGATCGGCGCGCTGGTTTTTGTTTCGCCGGATAACGCCATTGCCACATTGGATGCCAGCGTGTCCGCCCAAGACAAAAAAGCCCCTGAGCTAACGCTGAAAAATGTAGGCACAGGCGTCGCTGTTATCCCTGATTTCGATCTGGATGTGAAAACCAACAAGGGCAAACACATCTGGCAATGGGACCAGCTCAAACAACTGTTCAACCGCCAATTCCTTGTGCCGGGTGAGTCGGTCACCGTCCCTGTTGGGTCACTGGTGCCTACGGGCGAATCTATCTCTGATGTGACAGTGAAGGGTGAACAATGAACATGGGCAGACGGCTAAGTGCCGTTTGCTTACTGATGCTGGCTTCCTCTTCGGCCATGGCAATGACCTTTACGGTACCGCTAAACATGGACGGACACGAGCTTGGCATGCTGCCTGTTTCCTTGTCTGGCATGGATGTTGAGGCCGTTTCAGAAAGCGAGCTTAAAGCGATTCTTGGTCACCGCGTGGCTGAGAAAATCTGGCAGGTGTTGGGGGAAAATAAGCAAATCGGCAATGACGGTATGGTGCCGCTAAAAGCGTTGGAAGCGCAGGGTATTACTCTGACGTTCGATGCATCTACACTGACCATGGCCGCGAAAATCTCTACTAAAGCTTTCGGACAAGCGAACGTTGATTTTGGCGAAGGCTTTGTGCCTTTTGTTCCGACAGAAAGCAGTGAATTCAGTTGGCTCAACAGCCTTAACTTTTCACACCAAGAGAGTTGGCAAGACAGCTCCAACGTAAGTTATACCTCCTTTGATTGGCTAGCGCAGTTCAATATTGGCGGAGCGACGGGCGTAAATCTTGATGCGGCTAATTACCTAGAAATCTCAGACGGCGATGCGCAAGTGCTGCGCGGAGAATGGACTGCGTTCTACGACAACCCCAATGCGCCATACCGCTTTTCGTTAGGCGATGTTGAGTCGGGCGTATCGGGCTATCTTTCCAATATCAGCATGGGCGGTCTCTCGATAGAGAGTGACTATGCGGAGCTCCAACCGCAACGCATGGTTGGCCCCGGCAATAACCAAGAGCTTATCTTGCAAGAAAGTGCTGAAGTCGAGATTGAGGTCAACGGTCAGGTTATTTTCAGCGGCCGTCAGGAAGCGGGGCGTTTTAACCTGATGAACCTGCCTATGGTCAACGGTGCCAACGACATTACGGTGCATGTGACCTACCTTTCTGGCAAACAAGAAACCTTCGTTTTTACCCAGTTTTATAACAGCAACCTGCTTGATAAAGGCATGGTGAATTATGCTTTCACGGCAGGTGTGCCATCGGTCTTTGCCGACAAGGGCATTGATTACACCAACACATGGGCAATGACGGGCTTTGTCGAGTACGGCGTGTCATCAAGTCTCACAGTGGGCGCAAATGGACTGGCCGCCAAATACGGGAATTTACTGGGCGGGCTGGCTACTGTCGGCACCGACTGGGGCAACCTTTCAAGCCGTCTTTCGTTCAGTGAATATGACCATGGCGATGTCGGCAATATTCTCTCTTTTGGTTTTGAAAGTGCGGTGATTGGTGCATCTGAAAGTCAAACGCCGAACCTTCGTTTAAGTGCCGAGTTTGCCAGCGATTACATCACGTCTCCTTGGGAAGCCGAAGCCTTGCCGGTTTCTTACGATCGCTACCTTGCAAACTACATGTGGTCCATCACCGAACAGTGGAGCGCGACCGTTTCCGCATCGTATTTTGATGATGACAGTGACGATGCCCAAACCAGCACCACGTCGATGCTGAACTGGAAAAACGGCGATGTGACCGTGGGTGCCGGCATGACCTATACCGACTCCAAAGCCCCAGAAACGGATGAAACCCAGTATTTTCTGACCCTTGATTTGCGTTGGAACCACAAGAAATATGGCTACTCATTGGGCGCGAGTTATAACACGCTGGCCAATCAGTCTCGGGTAGATATCAGCCGTGCAAACAGCGACCGTGTAGGTGGCGTGGGGTATCGTGCCATGCTTGAGCACGACGATAACCGAGACAGAGAAAATGCCCTGCTGAGCTACACCGCCAACGCGTGCGCCTTGAAGGTGAAGTTGAACGTTCAGAGTTGAATTCCAGTTCATCCGGTGCGAGCTATTCCGCATCGCTTCGCGGCAACACCGCCATTGGTTACGCCAACGGCAAGTTTGGCTGGGGGCGCGCGCAGGCAGGCCCGTTTGTCGTGACGCAAGTACACCCAACATTGAGTGGACACGAAGCGCACTTTGGCGTGGCGCAAGATGGCAGCTATAAAGCGGCGGCAACCTATGACATTGGTGGCTTACTGCCACTGGATGTGCCGTATGCGGTGAACAGTTTCAACGTGAGTGTGCCAGATGCTCCTCTTGGCTATGACTGGGGCCAAAGCCAGTTCAGCATTGCACCGGGTGCCGCGACGGGTCATTCATTGATGGTCGGTTCAGATGCCTCTTACACCGCGATGGGCGTGTTGTTGGACGCAGACGGCAAACCGATTTCATACCTGCAAGGTGAACTGTCAAACGGCAAACTTCACACACCATTTTTCACCAACAAAGGTGGTCGATTCTATGTGCAAGGCGTGGGGCCTGGCACTTACACCCTGACCGTCAGTGGCAAAGGCTTTGAGCCTGTGTCTGTGGTCATTGAAAAAACGGATAAGCGGCTCATTGAGCTGGGAATACTGCATGTGAAACGTGAAGAGGAGAACCGTGTTGAAAATCCGTAACCGATTAATCGCGCTCTTTGCTTGGGGGCTGGTGGCGGTGATGCTGCCACCTGCCGCGTTCGCGTTGCCCGATGACAACGCGTGTGACGGTAACTGGTACCTTGATATTAAAACCTCCTCCGCGGAAGAAGGACAAAAAGGCTGGCAGGGTGCGTGGATTCCCGCGACCGTCTATCTCGACCGAGAGCTGGCAAGCTGTACGAAAGACATTGTCATTCAGCAGCCGCAAGGCGGTAAGCCGTACCTTTCAGGTCAGGTGTCTAACCATGATATCGAGCTGAAAAATGCCTCGCGCCAAGAGTTGCCAGTGAGGGGAGATGACAAGTACCTTCTGAACGTGAATGGGCGCAATGTCGTGAATTTCTGGGTTTACCTGCCGGGTGCGAAAGACTTTTCACCTGGCACCTATGCCAGCACTTTGCAGTTCAGCTTGAAAAATGCGCAGAACAAAACGACCTCTACCCAGATGTACTCGTTTAACTATCAGGTGAAGCCGTACGTTCGCGCCAAGCTTGCGAATACCAGTGATAGTTGGATTAAACCCACGGGCTTGTCGGTAAAACTTCAACTTGGCGATCTCACCAAGCGAAACCGACGTGACTTGCCTGTTTTTGTGGAAAGTAATGGCTTTGTCAGCATGGCTTTTTCTTCGCAAAACAAAGGCAAGCTGGTGAACGTGAGAAACAAGCAAAACAGTGTGCCTTATACCCTGATGTACGGCGGGCAGAAAATTAATCTGACGGATGATGTGGTGATTGATGTCGGCCAGCGACCTTACCGAGGCCGCAAGCTTCCTCTGGCCTTTGAAAATAAAGCCGAGCCGTTTGCCCGCGCCGGACAATACGAAGACGTCGTGACCATCAGTGTGTTCGCGCGTTAACGCCACTGAACGAAAAAATATTGCTGGAGGCTGTTACGCTCAAAACAGTGTGACGGCTCCTGCAAATTCAGTGTAAGGGATGAAACCTTTTTACTCTTAAGCCGATAAGGTTCTGATTTCGTGATGAAAGACCCTTTATCGACCTTTCGAGTAGTACTGAATGAAAAGAACAATTAAAAGCAGGCTTATCGTATCCATAGGTCTGATCGTCGCTGTTGTCAGCGTGGTGCAGGCTTGGATATCAATCACTTCTCTTCGCAATACCACCCATACTGCAATAGAAAACCAGATGCGCGAAACCAGTCTCGCGACATCGAACTACATCAATAGCTGGCTGTCCATTCGCGCTGACATGCTAGACGCCAATCTGGCGTTGATTCAGCAAGGTGGGAACATTGACCGCGAAATGCTGGTGACCAAAAACGCAGGTGGCTTCCTTTCTGTGTATGCTGGCTTCAGCGATGGCTCCATCGCTTGGGGCGATAAAACGGAAAGCTGGCCAGCTGATTATGATCCGAGAACGCGTCCTTGGTATCGCGATGCGATGCAGGCACAAACGCAAACCATCACAGACCCGTACCAAGATTTTGACGGCAGTATGGTCGTAAGTATCGCTGAACCGTTTAAAGGCGAGCGCACGGGCGTGATTGCATTGGATGTGCAAGTGACTGACATCGTGAAACAGATCCTTAAGATCAGTGAAGATGACAATGGTTATGCAGCACTGCTCGACAGCAACTATCAAATCGTCGCCTTTAATGATGATAGCTTGGTGGGCAAAACCTCAGACGCTATCGACCCTGCGCTGTCGATTAACAATCTGCAAACCATGCTAAGCCAAAACAGCCTGCAGACCTTTGTTGCAAGCCAAGATGGAAAAGAAAAACTCCTTTACGTCTCTCGCGTTCAAGGCACTGACTGGGTGCTGCTGATTGTTGAAGATGCCGATACCGCGACGGGCGCAGTGTCTGAATCCATTTTCTATACCCTTATTGCTTCACTGCTGCTGTTCGTGGTCATTGCTTCAGTTGCAGCGTGGAACATCAGTCGCCAGCTTCGACCATTGGCTGTTTTAAACCGTGCCGTGAAAGATCTCACCAGTGGTGATGGCGACTTAACGCAGCGTTTGGATATCGACCGTGATGACGAAATCGGTGAGTTAGCGAACAACGTTAACCGCTTTTTGGCGCAGCTTCAGGGCATTATTAAAGATGTTTCTGCTTCCTCTGTTGTTCTGAGTGAAGCGGCTTCTCAGTCTCGTGAGTTGGCAAGTGCAGCGACGGGCGTGCTGCGCGAACAGCACAACAACATTGATCAGGTCGCGACGGCCATCCATGAAATGTCGGCGACAGCGAGTGAAGTGGCGGGCAATGCGGAAATGACCGCCAATGCCGCACAGGGCGCAGAATCTTCCTGCATGGAAGGGCTGGATGTGATCAGCAAGAACCGCATCGGTATTGACGAGTTGTGTCGCCAAGTTGAAACCGCGGCGTCTGTGATTGAACAGCTTGATGCGAACGCGCACGGCATCAATCAAATTATCGCAACCATTGAGGGCATCGCAGAACAAACTAATCTGCTGGCACTCAACGCGGCGATCGAAGCCGCGCGAGCGGGCGCACAAGGCCGAGGCTTTGCCGTAGTGGCCGATGAAGTGCGCGTGCTCAGCAAGCGCACGCAAGATTCCACCGAAGAAATTCGCAACATGATTGAAAGCCTGCAAGCGAACACGCAAAAGGCTGTTCACAACATGCGTTCAAGCTCCGAGCAGGCATCATCCACAGTAAAATACGCTGAGGAAGCGACCACCAAGCTTTGTGAGATCACCCAAGCGATCAGCGAGATCTCGCAGATGGCGTTCCAAATCGCTAGTGCCGCTGAAGAGCAGCGCGCGGTGACTGATGATATCAGCCGCAATACCCAAGCAATCAAAGAGGTTTCAGACAAAGTGGCAGAGCAAGCGGCATTGAGCCGAGACGCCTCCGTTGAGATTGAATCTACAGCATTGCATGTGAAAGACGCGGTAAGTCTGTTCAGGGTTTAATCGCCGATTGAATGCGCAAGAGGCATTTACAAAAAGACGAAATGAAACGCCAAGCAAATGCGCTTGGCGTTTTTATTGGCGAGCAGTAAACCTCGAGTAAACAGACTAGTTCAAGCCGAACTCGGTGATAAATTTGGTTTTGAGATAAAGCTCGGTAGAGGTTTTGGACCAGCCGGGATTTTGGCTTAACCAGTCATCAAGCAGCGGCATCACTTGTTCTTCTGTCATGCCAGCCTTCACCTCTGAGGAGTACAAAAGCCGCAACAAGGTGATATCTAACGGTGTGAGTAAGTTGTTCTTCGACGCATCGTTAAAAATGGAAGGGAAGACCTTGTCAGAGTCGTTTGGCAGCCCCATGACTTGCGTGAGTTCTTCCACTACGCATGCAAACAACTTGCCGCGTTCACGAGCGAGATCGACCGGTATCACGATCAACGCTTTTCGGATCTCAGTCTTTGAAGAGACGGAGATATGCGCCATGCAAACCGCGCCATGAAACGGGAAATCGTCTTGCGATGGCCACAACTCACGGGTTTCCTTTTCCCAACGGCTTTGACGAGTAAACACCATACGAAGGTTCGCTTGCTGTGGTGAGTGTACTACCTGAATATTGTGTCCCGTTACCCGCGAGAGGTCATTAAGTTGAATGGTCGCCAGCATGGTATGGAGTGCATCGTCGCCGACGCGATGATCGAGATAAACGCGGATGGCTGATGCCACTTACGAACGGGATGGTTGAGGTTGTCGTACTCATTGTTGAGGGCAATCAGCTTAAACGCCCTTTTTACATGAGCGGGATCGCTCCAATTCGCCCACGATGGGGCGCAGAATAGTGTTAACAATACACCCCAGATCAGTTTTCGCATTTGGCTCTCCATCGCCAGAGTGAGAACGTCGCTTCGGCTGAAATGACGGTTCAGTCCACTTACTAGGTTTTCACTACTTAGATTAGAAGTCCAGCTAGAGGGAAGAAAAGGTTTTTTGCTCAATAGCAGATGAGTCAGTGTAGTTGCTATCACTTCGACCAGGATAAAGGGTCTGGCAACAGTCTACGTTACACCGATAGCAAAGCAGTCAGTTTTCTAATTCGTTCAGCCATTTTAGGAAGTCAGATGTTACCGTTTTAGCGTCACTTCCTAAAAGAACCGCTTTGTGTGGGCTGAGGTAAGGGTGACTGTATGGGTAGCTTTTCGCAGGAATATAGCTAAAAGTAGGTAGTCCCATAAAAGCAGCCAAGTGCTTGATTCCCGTGTCCATACCGACAAAAAAACAACACTTTTCAAATAGGCTAGGTAACTCTTCAAGCTTAGCTTCTACAAACGTTACTTCGTTAATGTGTTTGTAGTGCATTAACTGTTTTTTAATGCTTTGATCCAAAGGAGAACTGCTAGTAGGAAACAGTATTTTCTTGTCAGGAAATTGAGTTCGCACAATATCAACGAGTTGCAAAAAATCATCAATTGAAGGGATATGTGCTTCAGAAGAAGAAGCGAGAGACATCGCTACCCATGGGCGATTATGAAGTACACTTTTTTGTTCGCAGCGCGGCAAGAACTGCTCTGCAGCAGGCAAGTTATTCGGGTCACCAAAAGCACACCAAATATCATTGAGATCGGTATCTAAGCAATTTTTCAATTCAAGCGATTTAGGCCAAGAAATACTGCCGTTTTTTCTTGATAAGAAGCTGTACTTTGATGATGTAAGCATTTTGTGGGAGTTAACGACTTTTCCCACTCGTCTTACAGGCGATAACTCCAATATATAGTCTGGTGCTATTCTACTTATCGTTTTGAATAATCGGATGATTCCTTTAAAGGTACGATATTCTGCATTAAACACATGAACATTGTTAAAGGCGGGGTTTTTGAACAAATCAGCGTGACGAGGAGCGACGCCAAAATGGATCTCAGAGAAGTTACCCAGACTTTGCAAATATTTGATTGCACTCATGCTAACAAGGCAGTCTCCCATACCTCGGTTGTTCAGCACAATAATCTTACTATTCTGTTTTATTTGCATATTCATTTGTCTATTGGGCGTCTAACACGCACTGGCTTTCACGAAGAACGCCAAGATTTAAACTGTCTGGACTACTCGCACATGAGGAGCAACAAAGCTCCTAAACACAATTTCGCTTCTTTTTGTGAGAATGGGTAGCGAGTTTTGCATGGGAGTATTCAGCTTATGAATCTTAGAGTGTTTTTAAGGTATTTATAGAGCCCAAAGAATCAGTACAAAAACGACCTTTCTATAAAAAGCAAAAGGACGGTAACCCGCAGATTTACCGCCCTTGCCAAATGTTAGTTGGAGCTAAATCTTGTTGTGCTAAGGCGTTTAACCTACTGAAAAAACGTCTTAAAGCGGCTGATACTAATGAAAGTATTCAGCGTGCTCCTTTGGTGAATTATTTCCACTTTTGAGAGCTTCGTCAACATGTTTTAACTTATTGATATTGTTAATTTAACGGTGATTTTGGCTAGTTCCTGTCTTTTTGCCTGCCCAGAGGTAGGCCGAAGAACAATGCCAACTAAGCACCTTAAATGAGCACGCAAGCTGGGCTATCAGCAATACGCTCGCGAAGCTCTCTGTAGGCCTTACTCGTTTTATCGCCATCTTCACAAACGCTCAGCAAGTCATCAATGAAGTGGTGCAAGGCACGTTTTTCAATCTGTCGAACCTTCTCTTTCTGCGTGTCCGTGAGCATGTGGTACATGCTAGCTGCTCCGAAATCACCAAAGATAATGTTGGCGTCGTCATCGAACAGGGTGTTGTGCGCGTATAGGTCACCGTGACAAACGTGATTGTCGTGCAGGTGGTTGAACACATCTTCCATCTGGCTGACGATTTTCGTGATGTCAGCAATCCCCAAACGAAACTCAGCGTGAAAAGTATCTCGTGTGCAGCTTTCAAGGCTGGGTGGCAACCCCAGGTTTTTGAAATGCTCAGGGATCAAATTCATGATAAGCGCAAGGTAGCCGTCTTCATTCACTTGCCCTAAAGACTGCACCAAGTTCGGGTGGTTGCCGACCTTCAAACAGGCTTCAAGCTCATCTTTAGGATAACCATCACTGGTGATGTCACCTTTAAACACTTTCACTGCAATGTCTTCTGGAAAATCAGGTTGCGGCTGGTTCCAGTGCGCTTTAGAGATCACGCCAGAGGCACCTTGGCCCAACTGGGTTGTTAACGTGAAATCAGTTGATTGCAGCGTTGGCACCGTATCAATGTGCAGGGATGATTCGCTAAAGGGGTTACCGGAAAAAGCCAGCCACGCCAATTTAGGCAAGGCGAGCAGATGATCGGGGCATTCCGCTAATTGGTTGGCGGAAATACGCACCAGCTCCAAGTTCTCAAGCTTTGCCATAGTCTCAGGCAACGCTGTAATGCGGTTACCCGCCAGCGCGAGCTTTTGCAGGCGAGGGCGTTCGCCAAGGCTGTCCGGCAAGGTTTCAATTCGGTTGTTGGTCAAAATCAGCCAACGCAGTTTTTGTGGCAATGCACCTTCTGGCACCTGAACAATCTGGTTTGATTTAAAGCCTATCATTTCAAGGTTTTGGCACGCTCCCAACACCTCTGGCAGCTCTGTAAACAAGTTGTCTGATGCAAAGAAAATTTCGAGCTGATGGAATTGGCCAAAACTCTCTGGCAAAGAAGAAAGCTGGTTCCCCGTAAGGTCGAGCACTTCCAATGTGTCTTTCAGTTCAAACAGTTCTGTTGGGAAATCGGTGAGATTTTCTGAAATCTTAACGTGTTTGGCTCCGGCCAGTTGACCAGATTTGAGTTGAGCGAGGGTATTCAAGGCGTATTTCCAGCATTGCGGCAGTCATTTCGATGCAAGTGTATCGAAAATCGAGGGTAATAGCATTGTTGGGCTTAGCGAGAAATTTGGTTACATTGAGCCACTCTTTATCAGATGTTTAAGCTGAACTATTGGATTGATGAACAGAAAGCTAGCGAATTAAGACAGCGCGCTAAACATGCGTCTTGCGTTGAAAATTTGTTTGCTAGCAAGAGCAACCTACTGATAAAACATTACAATTGAGCTGTCACTCAGAACGCTTTTATCACCATGAACCCAACCATTAAGCACTATCACATTCATGCCCAAGCACTTGATGAACAATATCAACAAGTGACGTTTGAGCAGGTTCACGCTAGCTGGCGTCCATTTTGGCCAGAAGGGAATGATCGCATCTGTAAAGTGTTGGATGTGGGGGCTGGCAATGGGGCGGATGCCATTTGGTTGGCTCAACGGGGATGCGATGTTTACGCGGTCGAGCCCGCAGACGCATTTCGCGCAATTGGGGAGTCACGTTCTCAATCACTGTCTGTGACTTGGCTTTCCGATACCTTGCCCGAACTCAGTGTGGTGAATCAACTCAGCGTTCGATTCGATTGTATTTTACTGTCTGCGGTTTGGATGCACATTGCGCCCAGTGATCGCGCTCGTGCGTTCAGAAAACTGGCAAATTTATTGGCTCCCAACGGAAAGTTGGTGATCACCCTGCGCCACGGCACTTTTGATGATGCGCGAGCAGCACATAAAGTTTCTGTCGAAGAAATAGAGCAGTTCGCAAAAGACCATGCGCTGCAAGTCAGACTTAAAACCAACCTGATTGATGATGCATTAGGACGAGACGCCGTGAAATGGCAGACAGTGGTGCTTTCGCTGCCAGATGATGGCTCGGGTGACCTGCTGACCGTGCGACACGTTATCGTCAACGACAGTAAAGCGGCAACGTATAAACTGGCTCTGTTGCGAACCCTGCTTCGCATCGCTGATGCCCACCCTGGGGCAGTGGTTGATAGCGCAAACAAACGCGTTTCCATTCCTCTGGGTTTAGTCGCGCTTTATTGGATTCGGCAGTACAAACGTTTGTTGGATACCGATGCGGGAAATGGCATGGGCATTCAGCAAAACAGTGATTCGAACAAAGGGCTAAGTTTTGTCAAAGACGAGGGGTGGGGAAAGCTTAAGCACCTTGCCGCAGATGATCTTGCGATAGGCACCTTTTTCTATGGCGAAGAAGCAATAGCTCTGCAGAAGGCCATTCGAGATACCATTGCAACCCTCAAGTCCGGCCCAGTGAAATTCACCTACCGCAGTGAAATAACAACGCCACTTTTTGCCATCGAGCGAAACAAAACCAAAACGCAATCGAGTGTTGTTGTAGACAGTGCGTTTTTGCAAAGCTTCGGCGTTTTTACGTTAGAAGAAAGCCTGTGGGAGTGTTTGAGCTTTATGCCAGTTGGATAGAACCTTTGGTGGTAAACCAATGGATAGCAGAAATGAGGCGTTACGAGCAAAACCAACGTCGAGGCATTTCTTTGCAAGCCTATCATGATTGCCTTACGTGGATAGATGCCAAGCACGATACCCGAGATGTGAGAAAGCGCATTGACGCCCTGCGTGCAAACCACCAAACGATTGTCAGTGTATGGAGCAATAGGCCCCTAAAGGATACCTACCACGTTGACCACTGCGTCCCATTTGCGTTCTGGCCGAACAATGACAGGTGGAACCTATTTCCAACCTCAAGCAAAGAGAATCTCAGCAAACTTAATCGAGTCCCTTCCAAGCAGAGGCTAAAAAGTGCGATGCCACAAATCATCGACTTCTGGAAGTTGGCGTGGAATGAAGAGCAAGACCGAACTCGCTTTTTCACGGAAGCCTCGCTTTCTTTGCCTAATATCCATTCCCACGAACAGGAGTTTGAGGCGGTGTTTGAAGCCATGCAGTTGCAAGTAGCTGGTGTTAAGAGTCGCTTGCTGGTGGGGGAATGGTGATGTTGCGCACCGCAAAAGTTTTCAACCAGTATTATCTAGCTTAAATTTCTTTGTTGAACGCTTTATCTAACTCTTTATAAAGCCCAAGCGACTTGTCAGACTCAATTTTGATGTTGTCGTAAAGACTATTCGCAATAACGCGAATGGCATGTTTTTCTGAGGCTGTAAGTTCTGGGTAATGAAAGTTTTTGATGTGCGCCTGGATTATTATTTTTCGAGATTCAAACTTATCAGCCTGTCCTTTTTGATAGCAGACAGCCAGTAAATGTTCCTCCCAATTGCTAAACGATTTATCAGCCTTTCTTGTACGTTTGTTACAGCCTTTGCAGCAAGGTACAACATTACCCGGATGATGAAGACCGTATTCAGTGCGATTGAACATAAGATGGTGTTCAACCTGAAGCGTTGAAGATGAATCCCCGCAATATGCGCAGCAGCCGTTGAAATCCTGCTCTTTGATTTTTGCCCATACGGCTTTGCCTTTCCCACTGGCAGTGTTGAAGGAGGCACCAAAGTAAAATTCGCCGACTTTGGTTAGGAAAGCGCGCACTGCGGTGTTAGCTGAGTCTGAAGATGTGTTGTATACGGCCATTAAATCTACTGCGAACTATAAGTTTAGAGTTAATGTCCTTAATTTTTAGTGGGTTAACAATGATCTCGTGCGGGTAATTGATGGATTTGCAGATTTGTGTTCCGCTCCAAAGCGACCACTGGCGGCCAAATGCGTAAGTTCGAAGTGCCACAATATACTCAAGTCGGGAATGCTGTTCCGCCGTTACTGGGATTAGCATTAGGGAGGTCTGTTTCATCCCTTCTCGATAGATATAACGAGCAATTGGCACTAGAGAAAAAGCAGCAGAGTATGGCTAGCTAATCGTGACAAAGTAGGGGAACCCTACTTTTATTTAGCATGGTGCTTTCCAGTACTCATTAAACAATGAGAGCTATAAAAGCAAAAAAAAAGGCCAATCCTCGCGGATTGGCCTTTTCAAACGTTTGGTGGAGCTGGCTTGTGTGTAACCTATTATTCATTAGGTCAATGTTTTGTAGCAAGTGATTGGTTTATTTTCGTTTTACATTGCTCTTGAATTGAAAGTGTTGCATGGAATGGGCGGCGTTTTTGTGAAAAATTCGGCTGAATTTTGTGCTGATTTTGGTGGAGTGGCAGGTTTTACGGACGGCGGTTCAACTCCTCTTTTGCAGGTATCCCTCCTTTTGTTGATCAACAAAAAACAGAACCAAAGTGTAAACAACCTTCCCAATTTTCTCATTAAGCCTCATAATTCACTTATTGTTTTGTTAACAAAGGCTAGTGACGTTTATGGATGATCCCATATTGACGTTAAAAGAGGTCGCAGCGTATTTAAAAATCGCTGAAAAAACCGCTTATCGCCTTGCTAGTGAAGGGAAGCTGCCTTGTTTTAAAGTCGGTGGCGCATGGCGAGCGAAGCAAAGCGATTTGATTCAGTGGATTGAAAATCAAAAAAATTTATCAGAAGACATTTGAACAGTTATGACGTGCATTCTTGTATTTCATGCTTATATAGAGATTAGGAAATAGAAATGGTTAGTACTCAACAACGTGCTGTACTACAGCGAAGCATATGGTCGATTGCGAATGATGTTCGTGGTTCAGTAGATGGCTGGGATTTTAAGCAGTATGTACTTGGTACATTGTTTTACCGCTTTATCAGTGAAAACTTTACAGCTTACATCACGGGTGGCGATGAGAGTGTTGATTACGCATCAATGGCTGATGATGATGAAAACATCGAAGCAGCGAAAGAAGATGCGATTCGTACCAAAGGGTATTTTATCTACCCAAGTCAATTATTTTGCAATGTCGCCAGCAAAGCAAAAGACAATAAAAATTTAAATACGGATTTAGAAAAAATCTTTGTTTCTATTGAAAATTCAGCAAACGGTTTCCCGTCTCAAAAAGACATTGATGGTTTGTTTGCTGATTTTGATGTTACCAGCAATCGTCTCGGTAACACCGTAGAAGCGAAGAACAACCGTCTTCGGAAAGTCTTGCAAAGAGTCGCTGAACTCGATTTTGGTAAATTTGAAGATAACCAAATTGATTTGTTCGGTGATGCCTATGAGTTCTTGATTTCTAACTATGCAGCGAATGCGGGGAAATCAGGTGGTGAGTATTTTACGCCATCTCATGTTTCTAAACTGATTGCACAACTAGCAATGCATGGTCAAACAAGCATCAACAAAATTTATGACCCTGCTTGCGGATCTGGCTCGCTATTGCTTCAAGCTAAAAAACACTTTGATGCACATATCATCGACGATGGTTTTTATGGTCAAGAGTTAAATCACACTACCTATAACTTGGCTCGTATGAATATGTTTTTGCACAACATAAATTACGATAAGTTTGATATTCAACTAGGTGATACGCTAGAACACCCATGTTTTATGGATGAGGACACCTTTGATGCTATCGTCTCTAACCCTCCTTATTCAGTGAAATGGATTGGTAGTGATGATCCAACACTTATCAATGATGAACGCTTTGCACCTGCTGGCGTGCTTGCACCTAAATCGAAAGCAGACTTTGCTTTTGTTCTTCATGCACTAAATCGTTTATCGTCAAAAGGTCGAGCTGCTATCGTTTGCTTTCCGGGGATCTTTTACCGTGGCGGTGCAGAGCAGAAAATCCGTAAATATCTGGTTGATAAAAACTATGTTGAAACAGTCATCTCACTTGCGCCTAACCTGTTTTTCGGCACAACCATCGCTGTGAATATTTTAGTGCTGTCAAAACACAAAACAGACAATAAAACGCAGTTCATTGATGCTAGTGGTGAGGACTTCTTTAAAAAAGAAACCAACAATAATGTTCTTACTGATGACCATATCAAACAGATTATTGAGATGTTCGAAAGTAAAACCGATATTGATCACGTCTCGAAGATAGTGCCGAATGACGATATTTCAAATAATGAAAACAACTATAGCCTTTCTGTTAGCACGTATGTTGAAGCTAAAGACACACGTGAAATGGTTAATATCACTGACCTTAATGCTGATTTACATACCACTGTTACGAAGATTACTCAGCTTCGCAGCGATATTGATGCCATTGTTGCTGAAATTGAAACAGGGAAGAAAAAAGCATGAGAGGTATGGAATTCATTGATAAGTTATTAGACGGTATTGAGATTGAATGGAAAACATTAAAAGAAATCGCAATTATCGGGACAGGAAGTAGCAATACAAATGAAGCATTAGAAAATGGCAAGTATCCATTTTTTGTTCGTTCTCAAACGCCTCGAACAATTAATGAGTATGAATTTGATGAAACAGCAATTATTACCGCTGGTGATGGGGTCGGAGTTGGTAAAGTATTCCATTACGTCAAAGGTAAATATGCCCTACACCAAAGAGCGTATAGAATTGTAGTAAATAATGATACTGTAGATTCGAAATTCTTATATCACTTTATTAAAACAAATTTTGCTAAATATTTAGAAAAAACGTCGGTTCACGCTTCCGTAACATCTCTACGAAAGCCAATGTTTGAAAAATATTTAGTACCAATCCCATGTCCAAACAACCCAGAAAAATCACTTGAAATCCAAGCGGAAATTGTTCGTGTATTGGATTCTTTTTCTGAGAAAACAAAAGCATTAACTTCTGAGTTAACAACCGAACTTAATCTTCGTAAAAAACAATATGATCATTATCGTGATCAATTGTTCGATACTAAAGATAATCGCTCAAATTTACAGTTATTAGGAAATCCTAAACTTGGTAAATTTGTTCGAGGTGGTGGGCTACAAAAAAAAGACTTTACGGATAATGGTGTCGGTTGTATTCATTATGGGCAGATATTTACCCATTATGATACAGCAGCAACCGCAACAAAATCTTTTGTATCTAAAGAATTTGCTTTAAAAGCTAAAATGGCTAGTGAAGGAGATTTAATCATCGCTACTACAAGTGAAAATGATAAAGATGTATGTAAAGCAGTCGCTTGGTTAGGATCTGATGATATAGCTATAAGTAGCGATGCTTGTATTTATAAGCATTCTATGAATCCAAAATATGTGTCTTATTATTTCCAAACGGAACACTTTGATAAGCAAAAAAGAAAATATATTACTGGTACAAAAGTTAAACGTGTTAATGCTGACAATCTAGCTAAAATACAAATCCCAGTTTTATCATCCGACGAACAAGAAAATGTAGTAAATTTTCTTGATGAGTTAGAAAATAAAAATAATTTAATAATTAATTCATTAACAAAAGAAATTAAATTACGTCAACAGCAATACGAATATTATCGTGAACAACTGTTAAGTTTCAAAAAACAAGATGAGACTATAGTAAATGAGTAAAACGCTAAAGGAAATAGCGGAACAGCTAAAAAGAATCTAAAAAGAAAGTGCAATTAATCTATGCTTTTAATGGGACGGGTAAAACTCGTCTTTCTCGTGAATTTAAAGATTTAGTTGCGCCTAAAGATTCAGAAAATGAAGAACATGATGGTGTGCAGCCACGTGATCGGATTCTTTATTATAATGCATTTACAGAAGATTTGTTTTACTGGGATAACGATTTAGAAAATGACGTAAAACCGAAGCTAAAAATACAACCAAATACTTTTACAGGTTGGCTTCTGGACTTGATAGATACATCTGGTGAATATAGCAATATCGCTGAAAATTTTCAAAAATATACAGGTAGCAAAGCTAATCCGGTATTCAATCCAGAATACAAAATTAAAAATCCTGATGATAAAGAGAAAGAAATTGTTGTACCTGCTAATTCTGAGATTACCTTTGAAATAGCTTCAGACAAGCCTGATGATTATGAATCAGCTATTGAAGAAGAAAGTAACAACGTTGTTCAAGGTAAATACGAAGTCATTAAAATTTCAAAAGGCGAAGAAAGCAATTTTGTGTGGAGTGTTATGTACACTCTTTTACAGCAAGTAATATCCAACCTTAATGAGATAGATCCCACGAATAGATCCATCGATAACTTTAATACCTTAAAATACGTATTTATTGACGATCCAGTAAGTTCACTTGATGATAACCATCTTATTGAATTAGCAATAGATTTAGCAAATTTAATCAAATCTAGTCAATCTTCTGATTTGAAATTTATTATCACAACCCATAACCCACTTTTTTATAATGTGCTTTTTAATGAATTCAGTAAAGCTGAAAAGTTAATTTTAAGAAAATCATCTGATGGTAATCATGAATTAATAGGGCAAGGAGATGACTCACCTTTTTCATATCATCTATATCTAAAAGATGAGCTTAATAAAGCAGCTGAATCTGGTGAAATTAATAAATATCATTTCAATTTTTTAAGAAACGTACTTGAAAAGACATCAACATTTTTAGGTTATAAAGAGTGGGGAGAATTATTGCCTCAGTCAAAAGCTAGATCAAATCCATACGCAAGAGTTATCAATCTTTATAATCATGCTAAGCATTCAGGGGATGAGATAAGTGAGGTTCAAGAAGAGCATAAGCGTGTTTTTAAATATTTAGTGAAAGAGATTGACAGTATTTATAAAGGTACGAGATCTCAAAATACAACACAGGCTTAGGCAAGAAAATGCAGAAAAACAACACCATTGCAGAAACAAATAGTTACATCGTACTTGAAGAATACACAAATACGTTACAAATAAATGATAGTTATCAAAGTGAAAATGATTTAGAACGTGAATTAATTCAAGACTTACGCAATCAAGGTTATGAATATTTACCGACTGTCACAACGCCTGATGCGTTGTTAGATAATGCACGTGTTCAACTTCAAGAGCTTAACAACGTAAAATTTACAGATGCGGAATGGTTACGTTTTCAAGAAGAATATTTGCACGCAGCAAGTGATACTATCATTGAAAAAACAACCAAAGTTCATACCGATTATATCTATGATTTCATCTTTGATGATGGGCATATTGAAAATATTTATCTGTTTGATAAAGAACTGCTTGCACGTAACAAAGTGCAAGTTATCAAACAACTTGAGCAAACAGGTATTCACGCCAACCGTTATGATGTCACCATTCTTGTTAATGGTCTTCCGTTAGTTCAAATCGAACTTAAAAAACGTGGCGTTGCTATTCGTGAGGCTTTCAATCAAATTCATCGTTATAGCAAAGAAAGCTTTAATGAAGAAAATTCACTGTATAAATTTCTTCAATTGTTTGTGATTTCAAACGGAACAAATACACGCTATTTTGCGAACACAACAAAGCGAGATAAAAACAGTTATGATTTCACCATGAATTGGGCGAAATCAGACAATAGCTTGATTAAAGATCTGAAAGATTTCACCGCCACGTTTTTACAAAAAGAAACTTTGCTTGAAGTATTGCTCCGTTATTCTGTTTTTGATGTAAGTAACACATTGTTAATTATGCGCCCGTATCAAATTGCGGCAACCGAGCGTATTTTATGGAAGATTAAAAGTGCTTTTAACACCAAAAATTGGAGTAAAACAGAAAGCGGTGGCTACATTTGGCACACCACAGGTTCGGGTAAAACACTAACCAGTTTCAAAGCAGCACGCCTAGCTACAGAGTTAGATTTTATTGATAAAGTGTTTTTTGTTGTTGATAGAAAAGATCTTGATTATCAAACAATGAAAGAATACCAACGCTTTTCTCCCGATAGTGTAAATGGCTCAGACAGCACAGCAGGGTTAAAGCGAAACATCGACAAAGACGATAATAAAATTATTGTTACGACGATTCAAAAGCTCAATAACCTGATTAAAGGCGAAAGCAAACTTGATGTCTATCAAAAACAAGTGGTGTTCATTTTTGATGAATGTCACCGTAGTCAGTTTGGTGAAGCACAAAAGAATATTAAAAAGAAGTTCAAGAAATTTTATCAATTTGGTTTTACGGGCACACCTATATTTCCGGAAAACGCTCTTGGTGCGGAAACAACAGGCGGTGTGTTTGGTCAACAGCTTCATACTTATGTCATCACAGATGCTATCCGTGATGAGAAGGTGTTGAAATTCAAAGTTGACTATAACGATGTTCGCCCTCAGTTCAAAAGCTTTGAGACAGAGCAAGATGAGAAGAAATTAACTGCAGCAGAGAACAAAAAAGCGTTTCTTCATCCAAGCCGTATTCGTGATATATCACAATATGTGTTGAACAACTTCAATCAAAAAACACATCGAGCTTACATAGGCGCAAAAGGGTTTAACGCCATGTTTGCTGTAAGCAGTGTTGATGCTGCAAAAGCTTACTATGAAGCGTTCAAGCATCTCCAAGAAGGGAAAGACAAGCCGCTAAAAGTAGCGACTATTTTTTCATTTGCAGCGAATGAAGAACAAGATGCGATTGGTGAGATTGAAGATGAAAGCTTTGAAGTGAATGCAATGAATAGCACCGCTAAAGAGTTTTTAACCGCAGCAATCAATGATTACAACACCATGTTTAAAACGAACTTTGGTGTAGATGCGAATGGTTTTCAGAATTATTACAGAGATCTCGCCCAACGAGTTAAAAAACAAGAAGTGGATTTGTTGATTGTTGTCGGCATGTTCTTAACAGGGTTTGATGCACCAACACTGAATACGTTATTTGTTGATAAGAACCTTCGTTATCATGGCTTAATGCAAGCATTTTCAAGAACAAACCGTATTTTTGATGCGACAAAAACTTTCGGTAACATTGTTACTTTCCGTGATTTAGAACAAGCCACTATTGATGCGATCACCTTGTTCGGTGATAAGAACACAAAAAACGTCGTGCTTGAGAAAAGTTACAAAGAATACATGGAAGGTTTTACCGATATTGCTACGGGTAAAGCTCGTCGTGGTTTCATTGAAATTGTTCAAGAGTTAAAACATAAATTCCCCGAACCTGCGGCTATTGAAACTGAGCAAGAAAAGAAAGATTTCGCCAAGCTGTTCGGTGAGTATCTAAAGGTTGAAAATATTCTTCAAAACTATGATGAGTTTGTCAGCCTTAGAGCATTTCAAGATCTCGATATAGATGATCAACAAGCAGTAGAAGAATTCAAAGCTCAGTATTATTTGAATGATGATGAAGTTGAATCATTGAAGCGCATTGATATGCCTTCTGAGCGGTCAATTCAAGATTATCGTTCAACATACAATGATACCCGTGATTGGTTACGTAATCAGAAAGCTGGCGAAGACAAAGATAAATCAACACTAAATTGGGATGATGTTGTTTTTGAAATTGATTTGTTGAAATCACAAGAAATTAACTTGGATTATATTCTTGAGCTGATTTTTGAGCAGAACAAGAAGAATAAGACCAAGGAAGGGTTAATCGAAGAAGTGCGTCGTCTTATTCGTGCAAGCCTCGGCAACCGAGCAAAAGAAAGTCTTGTTGTCGATTTCATCAATCAAACCGATCTGAATAAGATCACTGATAAAGCCAGTATCATTGATGCTTTCTTTAAGTTTGCTCAAGAAGAACAGAAACAAGCAGTGGCTGAGATCATTGCTTCTGAGCAACTCAATGAAGAAGCCGCTAAACGGTATATAAAAGGCTCGTTAAAGCGTGAATTTGCGTCAGAGAACGGAACTGCGCTTAATGACGCTTTACCCAAGTTAAGCCCATTGAATCCAAAGCACCGCACATTGAAGCAAACTGTTTTTCGTAAGGTTGCTGAATTTGTAGATAAGTTCAAAGGCGTTGGTGGAGAGATTTAATTTTATGATTGAAGACGGTAATAATAAAAGCCGTCTTCAATCATGAAATAATAATTCATAGCGTCATATTTTATATTAATAAAACAAATAGCGAAAATAATATCCGCATTGATTTTTTAAATGTGCTTGTTTTATTATTTTTTTTAAATATTAAGATATATTAAAAACTTAATTCTTGATATTTTTTAAGTGTATAATTTTTTATTTCTTGCATTTTTACAACCAAATCATATATGAGTCATGTTCGTTATCGCATAATAGAGATTAATTATGAATAACTTATATGTGTGGTTATTAAAAAATGAGGAAATAAATATGACGTTAGATAATAAAACCTATTATAAAATAATTGAAGTAATTGCTATTAATGCCATCATGGATAATTTTATTATTCTTGATAAAAGCAACTTTGAGGATCAAGAATTACTTGATAAAGCTATCTCTGATGTGGTGGTTTCAAATCAAGTCAATATTTTACTGCGCTTTCCCCATTTAGGGCGATTAAAACTCATCGAAACCTTAGCGTTTTATGAGATATTGTCTTGGGATCATATATATATACTTGAAAAGGAACTTAAAACCTATCAAGATGATTATATTCTCGATGAGTCGGATCATCGAGTGGCATTGATTGAACTTAAACATCAATATGTTGATAAAATCCATTAAGGTTTTATTGTTAATCGCTTGGTTTGAAAACAAGGTTCATCATCTTTATCTTTGCAATGTAATACATTATGAATTTGTTGCATCTTTTCAAAATGAGCGGTGCTTTGTTCTAGTATCGTTGCGGCTACGCCGTAAATATTGCGCTGGTGTTTGTCTGTATAAACGGTAATGCCGTCTTCACCCAAATAATCAAAGCCAAGTAATTGTTGGTGTTTTAATGGGATTAATGAAGCGTAATTTATCGCTTCTTTTTCAATAGTCAGATGCAGTTCATGGTTAAATTTATTGTTAAGATCAACTATCACATCACAATGGGTTGGTGCTTGATAAGCAGGATTTTGGGCAAGTAAGCGTTTATGTGCTTCAACTTTATCGCAGATAAATTGCTGCGCTTCTTTGGCTTGTTTGCAAACGCTTAATAAAGCGTGTTTTTTATCAGAAAAATGGCTTGCCCAACCTTCAAGATATTTGGCATGAGCATGAAATGTTTCAAGTCCTTCATCTAAGCACATAAAGAGAGTCGCTGTTTCCGCAATTAATTCTTCTTTAGCATAATCGACAGATCCAAAGGGGTGTCCCATTGGGCGACCTAATTCCTTGGCGGTTGAATGACTTAATTCATGTAAAATTACCGCAAAGTAGGCTTTGTCAGAGCTGAATTTTTTCGAGGCGGCACAACAATGCGATGCTCTTTGGGGGAGTAATAGGCTTTATCGCTGTTTTTTCAATGACAGGAACACCCACTTCATCAATGATTAGTTGCGCTTTTTTAACAAAAGCAAGATCTTGATTTTCAGGTAACATCACTTTTGCTTCAAGTGCTTGCTGCTTGGCAAAATAGTCACGCTCTTTGATAAATTTATCGGGCAATAGGTGCTGAATTTTCTCAAGGGGAAAGACTTTATAGCCTTTTAAACCCTTTTGATATGAAAAACCCGCTTCTTTTATTTTTTTTGCAGTCATGCCTTGGGTGCGCTTTTCAAAAAGCGCTTTAGAGATTGTTTTACCTTGTTTTTTATAAGTTTCTAAATATTTCACGACCAAGTGATCGAGCGTAATGCCTTTAAGTGGTTTATCTGGGTCAAAGTCATCACTTTTATCGGGCAGTGTGTCTTTTATTTCTTCAAGTAAAGTTGCTGCTTGTTTAAATGTGGCATAAAGCGGCACTTTCACTGCATATTCCGCTTGATCTTGTAATAGCATAATAATATTTACACCGTTATAAATATTATTATGAAAATTTCGAGGTAAGGCGGTTAAGGTTGAGATATAAAAACTCACATCCACATCATTATTTGAGTGTGGCTTATCGCTTTTGGGTTTTGAAAAATATTCAAATAAACGCTCCAAAATGACACTTTTTTGATTGTTATTAATGGTTTTTCTTCTGACATAAATAATTCCTTTTTTATTTATGTCTTACCACGTATTTTGAAATATCAAAGAAGCGTGAGTTTTCTTATATGAAAAATGGCGTTTTAAAGCGAATAACTATTTTAAATGCAATGAAAAATATTTTGGTTATTCTCGCTAATGGGCATTTGCGAGAAAATAAAACCAATAAGCATCTTATTGTTCGCCTTGATAAATTTAAAGGCAAAGACTCACTTTTTTGTACAGGCAAAGAGATACATATTTGCTTTAGTAACTAGTATGTATCTCTATTACAGAAAAATGATTTTATTAATATTGAGCTTGCTCCCTTAATGGGCTTTAAAAAAATATCGTCTATAAAGCTTTATGTTCAGGTCAAAGCCTTTAAAAACTATAAAGCAGGATTGTATTTCTTGATTGACTTTTTAGGTGTGTCGACAAATCAATCACGAAAAGATCAAATTCGTTCGATCAAAATGAAAATAAAATCTATTCATTTGGTTGATAATGTAATTTATCACCACTCAACAGCGATAGTCGATAAAAACACGCCAAGGTATACTTTGAATTGGTGCGTAAGTAAAAAACGTTATCTCAATAGGTTAACTATTTAATTTTAATGAATTAAGGTTTTATCATCTTGTTCGTTGTTTTGATCTTTTTACCCAAAGCAGAAGTAAGCGGTTTATTTTCTAGCCTTGGTAAATGTATTTTCTCTGCATGCGTGTGGCTCACCTATGTGGCTCACTTGCTGTAATGACGGGTTTTAGCGAATTTAGGTGAGAATGAGCACAAAAAAAAGCTTGTAATCATTTGATATACAAGCTTTTTTTTTCAAACGTTTGGTGGAGCTGGCGGAAACTGATTCCACCACTTAACCAATTGATTGGTATGACAAACCCCGAATCAACTTTCGTAAATGGTCCACGCTGTGGGCCATTCACTGATAATTTTGAATTTTGTGAGATTAATCAGATTATGATGGCTTGTCCATCAAAACCACATACATATGCCACCTTAGCCTTGGCAGGCTAGGGTGATAGCGTCATACAAAGTGGTGACTTATTTGTTTCGAAACGACAGACTCCACTCACCAAAGGATACTTTTATTCGCGTTAGGGGGGCGGGGGAGTAGCTTCCCGCCGTTAGTTCAGTGATTGACTCCCTGTGCTGGTGTTTACACTCGTAGCATATTTAAGAAAACACAGTCCTTTTATCGTTACACTGACCTGTCATGTATATAGCTTTAACGTTGATCAATATCACAAAGTTAAACTTTGATTTTTGCATCGACGCTTTCTCTAACGTACGCGCGTACGCGTGCGTGATTCTTTATTTATCGATTGAATAACAATGGGATATGTTCATTTATGTAACAAGGGGAGCGAGGCTGTCCTGCTTCCTTGTATCAACTGGATGGGATGACTAGGGTGATTTTGAAACCCAAAAGCTTTTGTGTTCAATCACAGATAAGGAGCCCTACAATGTTTTATTCATTCAGATATTCAAGCACCACAGAGGTAAGCACTGAACAAGTTCAAGAGCCTGCCCTTTGGCTAACGGAACATGAGTTGGAAATATTTGATACAGACTCTGATGATGAGCGCGATCATTGTCTAGTTGGTAAGGCTAAGTTCTACTATGCCGATGGCAACGGTGCTCTCCGGGCAGGGCTACTGCCGGGAGTCTTGTTGGATGAGACTGAAGCATTAAATCGAATAGGAGAGAAGTTCTTCAATACAGATTTGGAAGCTGGCTATTATCAAGACTTCATTGATGACGAGGTGTGCAATCGGCTTGATATTAAAAACGATTGTTTGAACATGCTTATTATTGACAGGTTAGAAATATTACCTGAATACCGTGGGCAAGGTCTGGGACTGAAAGTTCTGAATGAAGCGATCAGACTTCTCTCGTCAGACGCACAGATAGTTGTACTTCAATCCTTTCCATTGCAACATGAAGGTAGTAGATGTTTCGATACTCCAGAGAAAGCCGAGTGGCGAAAAAAAATGTGGCCTCACAAGATGGCTATAGGAAAGCCAGAAGACAGACTTAAAAGTTACTACGAGAGTATGGGGTTCATTGACCTCGGAGACGGAATCATGGCAATTACAGTGAGTAAGTAGTCATGTCTGTTCAAAGCTCAATCTTTAGGTCCGCCATTTTGGCATGCCCTAAATTTCCATCCACACTTGAGGCCGTCGCACTGTCGATTCGCGTCTTCACAAGCCGTTAGACACTGGATATGAGCCTCTGAGTAAGCGTATGCCGTCGATGTTATCTAGCACACTGAAATGTCATCGCTTACCTATCAGTTTGCAAGATAAAGTACCCAGTGCCACCCCGATTTGCCGATAGCCCCTTTGGCTGTAAATTTTGCCCCGTTGAGCTTTTTCTGTTCGCAAGGCTCCCACTGTGACACTAATACAAACACTTTGCTTGCACAGGTATAGCACTCTTCATTTTTGCGTCCTTTGACGTAGAACTTCTTTGATAGTGAGCTCAGCTTTTTGATGTCGCCTTGAACCCCTTCAAGAGCTTTTTCATCCGCACGTTTGCTTTGTTTCAGTTCGATCAGGTGATAATCGCCTTTGGTGCCAGACCACAACCAAAAATCAGGCTTGGCAAAATTCGACGCTCTTGGTTTGTTTGCCCAGTGGATAGCATACTCACGCCACCACTGGCCTTTATCAGAAGGCACTCGTTGGTGGAGGAAGCAACTCAGTTCGACCTGAAGCCAGTTCTCCCAGCCAGTTATGCGCTCTTTGGCAATAACGGTCAGGCGGCTTTCCATTTCTGGTCGTTCGAAGAACTCACGTAGCAGCGCAACAGGGTCTGTCACGCTGGTGGTTGTGTCAGTAGCGGTGCTGTTAGCCATGGTACTTCTTAAAATTCTCCGCCTGCTCCAGTACGTTTTTATATACGTCATCATTCGCAACGGGCGGGAAGCCGAAGCGGTGTAGTAGCAGGATGAGGTCGACCTTCAGCTTGGCTTTGATGTCGTCGCGTTTGCTCCAGTCTGGGTACTGTGCGGTGTCATCAACGACGACCTTCATTTCCTTCGCTAGTTCGAGCATCTTGTCTTCGTCGTAGGTGAACTGATACTTCTCACACATGTGTGCCAGGATATCGAGGAACGCCTTCTCTTCCATATCAATGCCCAAATCGACGAACGACAGCATCTCGGCTTTGATGTCGTAGATCATGTCGGTCATCATCTGGCTGAAGGTATCGAACTCTTCACCGTTCAGTACATCGTTTTCTTTGCGCTCGTTGTACTGGTCCACCAGCGCCTTGAAGCGTTTGGAGAAATCTATCCCCTGTAACTGGTTCACTTTCTTGAAATCGCTGATGGCCTTTTCCAGCATCTTTTGCAGCAACTGCATCTTGGTGTTTGGCAGTTTGATTTTGTTGATGCGGTCCATGTACTCGTCATCAAAGATGTCGATGGTTTCGGCCTTGTCATCGCCCAGCAGGAAGATTTCCTCCACGCCCTCAGCGCGGATGGCTTCAGCAATCATTTCACGCACACGCTTGTTCATCTGCGCGGTATCGGGCGCATCGCCTTTGGTCAACTTGAACACGATAGAGCGCACCGCAATGTAGAAGTGGATGCGTTCGCGCTCGTCCTGCGTGATTTCCTCACTGCCCACACAAACGTCATAGGCAGCTTTCAGGCGCTTCACAAGGGCCATGAAGCGGAGTTCGATTTTCTTTGACTGAAGGGCGAATTCAGCGGCTTTGTTCAGGCACTCCAGCTGCTTGACGGGTTCTGCGGCAAAGTAATCGCTGCTGTCAAACGTGTGGAACATCTGACCGAGCAAGTGAAGGTGATTGCGTACTTCAATCAATGACTGACGGATATCCTCAAAGTTGGCTTCGTCGGCCTTGGAGTACATCGCCAGCGCCTGATTCATGCGGGATTTGATACCGATGTAATCGACCACTAGCCCCTTGTCTTTGCCCTCGAACTTGCGGTTCACGCGCGAGATGGTCTGGATGAGGTTGTGCTTTTGCAGCGGCTTGTCGATGTAGATGGTGTCTAGCTCGGGAACGTCAAAGCCCGTCAGCCACATGTCCACGACGATGGCGATTTTGAAATTCGATTTGGCGTTCTTGTACTGCTTGTCGAGTTCCTTGCGGTACTCCTTGGTTCCCAGCAGGCCGTACATATCGGCTTCGTCGTCTTTACCACGGGTCATCACCATGTTGACCATAGGCAATGACATCAGCTCTTCTTTGTCTTTCTCGGTCAGCTCGACGCCATCAATGGCCTGCTTTTCTTCGAACCACTCAGGGCGAAGTGCTTTCACGTTCTTGTAGAAGTCATACGCGATTTCACGGTTGGCACAGACGAACATCGCCTTGCCTTTGGCTGACGAACCTTCAGATACCCGCTTCTCGTAGTGGTCGACAAAATCTTTCGCCAACGCCTCAATGCGGTCTGGATCGCCCAGAATGGCGTTCATGTTGGCAGAGGCTTTTTTGCTCTCTTCAATCTGGTGCTCGTTGGCCCCCATGCGCTCGCATTCTTCGTAGTACTTCTCTATCTCTTCCAGCTTGCTGTTGTCGAGAATCACCTTGGCAGCGCGGCCTTCGTAGACGATACGCACCGTAATGCCATCATTGACGGCTTCGGTCATGGTGTAGGTATCAATCGCAGGGCCGAACACATCCAGCGTGGCGTCGATAGGCGTACCCGTAAAGCCCACATAAGTGGCGTTAGGCAGCGAGTCATGCAGGTACTTGGCGAAGCCGTAGGTTTTACGGATGGTGCCTTTTTCTTGGTCGATGGTGATTTTCTGGTCGAGGTTAATCTGGCTGCGGTGCGCCTCGTCCGAAATACAGACCACGTTGCTGCGATTGGTCAGTAGTTTGATGTCTTCGGTGAACTTGTGAATGGTGGTGAGGAACACACCGCCACTGGCTCGCCCTGCCAGCTTGTCGCGAAGATCCTGACGGCTGGTGACAGGTTCAATCACAGCATCGCCAATGTAGGCGGTCGCGTTGCAAAACTGCTTGGATAGCTGGTCGTCGAGGTCGGTACGGTCGGTGATAAGTACAATGGTCGGGCTTTCAAAGTCGACCGACTTCATCAACAGGCGCGACAGAAACTGCATGGTGTAGCTTTTGCCACAGCCCGTTGCGCCAAAGTATGTGCCGCCCTTACCTGAGCCGCCACCTCCGTCATAAGGGACGATTTCGCCCTTGGCATCCACCACCTTGCGCTCTTTTTTGATGTTGTAGTACAGCTTACGGGCAGCGTAATACTGCGGGTAACGGCAGCACAGCTTGATTTCTTTCTTGCTGGTGTCGGGGAAGTAAACAAAGTTTTTGATCACGTCCAACAGGCGGGTTGGGTGAAACAGCCCCTGAATCATCGTATAGAGGGCGTTGATACCGTCTTTCTCGGTGGATTCGTTACCCGTTACCTTGCGCCATGCGTAGAAAAATTCATAGGGCGCAAACAGGTTGCCCATCTTGTTGGTGACTCCATCGCTGACGATACACAGGGCGTTGTAAACAAACAGCTTGGGAATGTCGCGGCGGTAGCGCACACACAGCTGACTCCATGCGTCATAGGTGGTGGCCTCTTCTTCACGCACGGCGGATTTGAATTCGAACACCACCACAGGCAAACCGTTGACGTACATAATGGCATCAGGGATGCGCTTCTGTTGGTCGACGCCTTCAATCTCCAGCTGGTTCACCAAGCGGTAGCGGTTGTTGTCCGCCTCGATGGTATCTACGCCTTCCACAAACATCGCCGCCAGTTTTTGAGGCAGGGCTAGGGTATCAATCAGCTCGATGTAGAGGTCTTTCTGGTTGCGGTCTTCACGCTTGAGCAGGAAGCCATTACTCAGCCACTGACAGAAGGTTTTGTTGCTCTGGTACAGGTCGCTGGCTGGCAGGGTTTGCAACTGACGGACGATGGTTTCAATTTCGCCCTCAGTGATGCCGTCTGCTTTGTACTGGGCTTTAAGGTAGTCTCGCAGGTCATCGAGGATCAGCACTTCTGCGTCATCAGAGCGTGGTAACTCGCTGCCGATGTGGTGCGGGTACACCTGTTGTCCGGATGCGGTGTGATGCTCACCGAGTAAGGTGATGATGGCCTGTTCCAGTTTTGCTTCGTCAAAGTTGTGAGTCATGGCGTCCTGTCTATTCTTATTCTTCTGTTTGGTGCGACTTGCTGGTGGCGATATAAACGGATGGTGACAGCCACCATCCGCTGCTCGATTAAATTTAATCGTTATGCGCTTACGGTTTCTTGAACGACAGCAGCCTCAACATCATCAAGGCGTAGCTCGCCGGAGATGAGTTTGGGCAGCAGGGTGTCGCGGAGTCTGGTTAGAGAGTCAAGTTGCTCTGCATTTTTTGCCTTTTTCTCTGTCCATTTGGAACATATCAACTCAAATTGGCTCTGAATTAGTTCATCACCTACGCAAACTTTTTGGTTTCCAAAATCCCCCTTACGGAAAAATTCGCGCGCGCTGCCAGAAGCCAAACCAATCGACTTTGAAACCAACATATCTAGCATGTACTTCACATAGCTTTGATGGGCTATTGAATTCTTTTTGGCTCTGAAACACCACATATTCTGGTTTCGCAGTGCTGGTAATTGATGTGGGAAAATCATTGCACATTTACCCACGCTCGCTCCCACCATAACTAAGTGGTAATCATATGGTTCACAAAGGTATTTTTTGTGGCTATCAAGGAATGAGTCAGGCAAAAACACGTCATCATTTGCTCGGGCAACTTCACCGTTTTCAAAGTTTTTTGTTCGTAGTACGAATTGACCGCTAGTAGCGTAGTCTCCACTTTTAAACGCAAAGCCGTTCAAGATTTCTGAAATCTCACTTACAGAGGAAATGGCCCACCCCTTCGGCACCCAGCCAAGCTCGCTTTCTTCAAACGCATCTGGGAACAGCCGTCGCACATCATCGGGCAGTTGCTTGAAGCCTTCACTTTCGCGCACTGCTTTGCGCGCTTCAGCGCGGTGTTGCTGTTCGTCGGGGATCGGGTTGCCTGCATCCTGCGCGTTATCTATCACAGGGTCGAAATCGACGAACCATGACTTAAACAGCTTCTGCGCCATCTGCTCCAACGTCTGGCTGATTTGGCGGTTGAGCGTGATTTTGTTATCGATGGCGCTCAGTTGGGCTGCGATTTGAGGTTCTTGCTCAAACCATCGGGGGATTTCAAAAGCCTTCAATACAGGGATTCGAATATTACTTACTGTTGTACCTGTACCTTCATTCCATGAAATTTGATGCTTCACGAATGGCGATTGGAGGGCCCAAAAAAGATACTCGTTTGATATTCCTTTCTTGGGTCTTAGTAGTACCTGACGTTGTCCCAAACAGCATTGGAGACCCTCAGGAATAATGCAAACCTCTCCCATTGGTGCTTCGCGAGTGATAACAATATCACCAGCTTGAGGGACTGCTCGTTTAATCCTGCTGTTATAGCCCGCTTCATCCGTATAGCTTGGAGATGTGAGGTCTAACGCACCATTGCGAATGTTCTGATTTCGTAAGACAACAAAACCTGAATCTGTCCACTTTGGTGTTGAATGAGGACAGTCAACGATCAGCTCGCACAGGTCTGAGAGTTTCGTCGTTACAACTGGATTACTTCCCATAACCCAACGCCTCCATATTGGCGCGGATCGCTTTATCAAGGTTTTCGGCCTCGTCTAGTTGACGATACAGGGTCTGGGTCAGTTCGGTCATCTTGGTTTCAAACGGGATGCCGTCGTCTTCCAAATCGGCTGCGCCACATAACGTCCCGGTGTCAGTACAAAGTCGTTGGCTTTGATGTCGGCAATGGTTGCCACCTTGCAGTAGCCTGCGGTGTCTTCGTAATGCTCAACGCTGATTTCTTTCGCGTCAATGCGGCGAGTCAGTTCGCTTTGCTCACAGCGCCACGTGTGGTAGGTGTCGGCAATCTTGGCGATGTCGTCACGGGTCAGCTCTTTGTGTACACGGCTGACCATTGTGCCCATTTCACGGGCGTCGATAAACAGGGTTTCGCCTGTGCGGTCACGGTAGCCATAGCGCGGGTTGGCCTTTTTGTTTTTGGTCATGAACCACAAGCAAACAGGTATTGTGGTGGTGTAGAACAGCTGACCTGGCAGGGCAATCATGCACTCAATGCGGTCGTCTTCAATCAGCTTCTGGCGGATTTCGCCTTCACCGCTGGTGTTCGAACTCATTGAACCGTTCGCCAGTACAAAACCTGCGGTGCCGTCTTCACTCAGTTTCGACAACATGTGCAGAATCCAACCGTAGTTAGCGTTGCCTGTTGGCGGGGTTCGGAAGCCGTTAAAGCGCGGGTCATCCGTTAGCTCGGCTTCGTTGCGCCAGTCTTTCAAGTTAAACGGCGGGTTCGCCATGATGAAGTCGGCTTTCAGGTCTGGGTGCTGGTCGCTGAAGAAGGTGTCCGCTGGGCGTTCGCCAAGGTTGCCCGTCAGGCCACGGATCGCAAGGTTCATCTTCGCCAGTTTGAAGGTGGTGGTGGTCAGCTCCTGCCCGTAGATGGCGATGTCTTTGCTCTTGCCCTGATGGCTTTCAATGAACTTGAGCGACTGAACAAACATACCGCCCGAGCCACAGCATGGGTCGTAGATTTTGCCTTGGTAGGGTTCGAGCATTTCAGCCAGCAGGGTTACGACGGATTTTGGCGTATAGAACTCGCCGCCGCCTTTACCTTCGGTTGCTGCAAAACGACCCAAGAAGTATTCGTACACACGGCCTACCAAGTCCTGCTCGCTCATATCGCATTCGTTAGCGAGGGTGTCGATGTTTTCGATGGCATCAATCAGGGACGCCAGCTTTTTCACTTCCAGCCCCATGCGTGAGAAGTAGTTATCTGGCAGCGCGCCTTTCAATGCGCTGTTGTTCTTCTCGATGGTAGAGAGCGCGGAATCAATGATGACGGCGATGTCATCTTGCTTGGCGCGGGCTTTCACGTAGGACCAGCGCGCGTCTTCCGGCAGGAAGAACACGTTGTCTTGCTGGTAGAACACATCCATATCAACGAAGCTTCCTGCCCGTTATCAATCAACTGCTGGCGCTTGGCCTCGAACTTGTCGCTGATGAACTTGAGGAACACAAGGCTGAGTACCACGTGCTTGTACTCGGACGACTCGACGCTGCCGCGCAGCTGGTTGGCGGTGTCCCACAGGGTTTCTTCAAAACCTTTGACGGCTTTCTTTTTCGCTGGTGTCTTCTTTGCTGGTGCTTGGGCCATGCTGGAGGTTTTCCTGAATTCGATGTTCGGCTTGTCTGGCAAGCGTGCTGCGCACGGAGAATACACCGTACTATAGTTGCGCGCATTCTACGTGATGGCTGTTGGATACGCCATTTTTCGTGGGTTGCGTGGCGAACAGATAGGCGGTATTTCTTGGAAATCTGATACCGCTTTTCTGCCTGACTTTTGATGGGTGTAAATTAACATGATGTCAGTAAATCTGTACGTGTGTTGGGTCAAAAATGTGGCGCGTTCAGCGAAGAAGAGCAGGGTATTCGATAACGTTGTGCTGGGGGAACGAAGGGGGGCAAGTTACTGAAATGGGCTACTAAATAGTCCATGAATGGTAATGATTTTCACTATTGTCTTTGTCGTTTTGATTTTAATGGCCTCTTGATTGATTTGGCGCTGCGTTGAAGCGTTCATGGATGGAGGTTGTTTACTCTTACTCAGCACTTTTCTCTGGGCCGGACTGGATTCCTTCCCCCTTAGAGGGGGGGAAGGAAATCCGGTTAGAGTCTGTGAACCGGATTATTAGCCGGATGCGGATTTTCAGTTTGTAGAAGCCCCGTATTCTCTGGGCTCCAAAGGCGGATTAAAAGTGGACGATAAAAGAGTGTCCGCCAATGGGCCGGATTCAGGGGCGGATTGGGTTAGTCGTCAGTGACGGGGTAGAGCTTGTCACTCTCAAGGTCTAATCGCTCACATTCGAGCAACGACTTTAAGTGTTTATCAAATGCGGTACGTCGGCTGTCTGGTTTCCGCTCATCTGCAAACTCTTCGACAAACCTGCGGCGCAACGCGAGTCGCTCAATAGAAGGATGTGCTTCAGCTTGGTCGACAATCCAGCGCATTTCTTCTGCCTTCTTATCGTCTCTTGCATTACGCAGAGGCCCTGTAACAGCAACACGGTCAACAATTAGGGAGGTTATCGGGTCGCCGTCTTCATCGTTGATGTCCAACGGCACCTCTCGTAATCGTAGAGAAAATGGCTCCAACTCTTCGGCATCTTTCTGCTTCTTGTTAGTGACTTTTACAATTTCGCTAGGAGGCTCGCGGTCAATTTCTATCTCTGTATCGACGGCTGCTTTTAGCGCTGAAGCCCCTCGCGCCCCTCTGGTTTTATCTTTGCCTGAATGGTGGACAGCAACTACCGTTGCGCCTGTTTGTTGGATGATGTAGTCACAGCCCCTGACGAACGAACTGATTTCATTGTTCTTGTTCTCATCACCATCGAAAGTGCGAGCCAGTGTATCGACAACAACAAGTGAAACTTTCACGCCCTCTTGCGCTTCAATGTCTTTTAGCGTGTCAACGATTCGTTGGGCGTCGAGCGGATTATTCATGATGATTGGCTCTTCAGGAATGAATATCTCGTTGTAGAGTCTGTCATCAACCAGTTCTCGTGCTCGAATTCGCTTCTCTACAGCAGCTCTTCCCTCGGCGGCGATGTATAGCACTGCCCCTTTTTCAGTCTTGTGTCCGTGCCAAGGTTCGCCTCTTACGATGGCAAAACACATGTCTAACGCGACGAATGATTTGAAAGAGGCTGATGGGCCATAGATATAACCAAATATGCCTCTGCCAATCAGGCCTTTAATTAACCATTTCAAGTCAAGATTTAACCCTTGGCTGCCTCTGGTGTAGCGTAAAGGATTGCGTCCACGTTCATCTGGGGATTCATGTGTTGTATGCCCTTTGGGCATAAGAGCCTTGATTGCTGAAGCGGCTTTTGCTTTGTCGCCGCCATGCTCAAAATGTGCATAAAGTTCAAAAGCATCAACCACTCGCCCTTTCAACGGGTCGCAATCATGATGGGAATAGCTATGGTTACCTTCACCAAGAATAGTGACACCAGCTAATCCACTTTGACTCTTAGGATGAATGTAGCGCTTGGAGCCAACTTTCTTGTAGCCGTAATCGAGCAGGCAATTTTCCAGCGGTACGTGTTGATTGAAGTAGGTGATGGGCGAGTCAAGAAGGCCACGCTCGTGAGCCTTCTTTTTGTCTCGGAAGTTGGCGAGTGATTGTTGGTAGGCAGCGGCGGCTGCATAAACGGGGCTGTCGTGCGCCACAGAGAGTGGGTCACCATCGGCCGCTTTGTATTCATAGGTGTCATCGTCTTCGAAAGAGGCAGGCAGGAACCATGCTTGTGATGCTTTTTTCCCGCTTTTGTCCGCCGTTGGGAAAATGACATCGTGTAAGTAGTCAGCCAGTGTTTGCCATTCCGCCACAGAGAGAGCACCCTCAAGCGGCAAGATGGCCCGAAAGCGGGGACGACCCTGTGAGTGGCTGATGGTAGAGTAAGTAACGTACTGTGTGATACCCAAATCGCTTAGCACGTTTATTACCTGATCCAAGGTTATCTCACCGCTGTCGAAGTCCAAGCCGATGGCGGTGAGTCCCTCCTCCTCGATATCCTCTTTTAAGCGCCGACTAGCGGCACTGAGAATAATGTTGGATTGGCCCCGCTTTACTTCTGCACGTTCATCATCTGACAAACCTTCAAATACGCTGCGGGTCATGGCAATGACATTAGGTGTTTGTGTCAAATGGACCAGTTCACCCCAGTTCATTGCGTTGCCACCTTCCGTGGTCTTGATGTTTACGAAGGTTCGGTAGCTCACTTTCGTGTCTCCTTATTTGTCAGTGGTGCTGAGAAATCAGCGTCGTTAGCTGCTGCTTTTCGAGAGAGGCGTTGATGTTCGTGAAAAACAAACAGGGTTACAGCCGCGATCTGCGCTTCATTGGATAGCGCGTAATGGGTTCGTGGCTCATTGAGCAAAGGGTTAAACCGCTGGCGGCGTGCAAACCTGATATTGAGTTTCGTTTCTAGGCAGCTAACGAGGTTGCGTCCACTGGTGGTTCGGCAATGTTTGTTGATGTCCGTTTCAAAGACACCGTCTTGCTTATTCAGCAACAACTCAGCGCATTGGAGCAGCTTGGTGGTGGCTTTATCTTTAGTATCCAACGATTGGCAAAGCGGTGAAGTCAGGGCGCTCAGGGCGCTAAGGGCGGAACGAATCATGACAGTTCTCCATTGTTCAGTCGTTCAATGAGTGCTTCGATGTCGTCAGCTCGCCACGCGGTGGTGCGAGGGCCGAGCTTGACGCTTTGGGGATAGAGCCCTGTTTTCACGCCAGCTAACCAGCTGGAGCGGCTGACAGGGATCAGGGTCAGAATGTCGTCTAGGCGGTAGAAACGTTGCTTGATGATGTTTTGAGGATCGGAATTCAACATGGTAAATGGCCTCGTGCTGGTGAACATGAGCCATTTAATCGGGCAGGGAAAGTTTTATCGTCCCCATTTAAATTTATTTGGAGCCAATTGCTTGGAGTGAGATCTCGATCAAAATTGGCAATTCACTCGTAGTGCAATGATTTCCTTACGCTAGTTTTAGCGTTCGGTAGCCAGCTTGTTTGGTAACACCAGTAAGGCAAGTGTCGATGTAGTCGCTCCACCACTGCATTACCTTGGTGCGCTGTTCCAAATAGGTTGCGCGGTTATACGCTCGGCGTACTTGGTTTTTATCAAGATGGGCTAGGCAGGCTTCAATGACATCTGGGGCAAAACCTTGTTCATTGAGTGTGGTGCTGGCAATGGAGCGCAAGCCATGCGACACCAACTGCTTGGTGTAGCCCATACGTTTAATGGCTTGGTTCGCCGTTTGACTGTTCATGGGGCGCATTTTGTCTTTGATGGATGGGAACACAAACGGTGAGCCTAAACTGACCGACTGCATGAAGTTCAGAATATCGACCACGTGTGCGGACAGCGGAACTACATGGGCGCGCTTGGCTTTCATTCGCTCTGCGGGTATGGTCCAAAGCTTTTGTTCAAAGTCGAACTCGTCCCATTTGGCCCCTGCGGCTTCACCCGGGCGAGTCATCGTATGAAGCTGAAACTCGATGAGTGCGCGTGTCTCTCTACGAATCTGGGCTTCACGTAAACGCCTCATGAATTCAGGGAGCGCCTCAGGTTTTATGGTGGGTTGATGTGAGGGTGATGGCGCAGTGAAAGCGGTAGCGATGCGTTGAGCCGGATTGCTGGTGATAACACCTGTGTTGATCGCGAAGGTGAATATTTCATTCATACGCTGTACGACTCTTCGCAATGTCTCCAACGTGCCTTTTGCTTCTAAAGGACGCAAAACCTCTATCAGTGAAGGTGGGGTTAGTTTGGTAATCGGCTGCTTGCCGATATAGGGGAGCAGGTGAAGTTCGAGCGAGCGCATTATGTCTTGGGCATAGTCTTCAGATACGCTTGTTCGCTTTACCTTGAACCACGCTAATGCGATAGCACCGAATGTGTGTTTGTCTTCAGCAAGCATAGCAGCTTTGTGCTCAGCGTCGTCTTCAATAGGATCGATACCGTTTGCCAAGAGTTCTTGGACCGCCATTCGTTTCTTTCTCGCTTGAGCAAGTGACAGTGCAGGGTAAGAGCCTAGCGACATTTTCTTACGCTTCTTTGTGAGAGGGTGCAGGTAGCGTAGCTGCCAAGATTTGGTGCCTGAGGTGCGTACGAGTAGATTGAGCCCGTACCCGTCGTAAAGCGTGATGTCCTTGCTGGTGGCCTTTGTGTTGCGGATTTGAGTATCAGTGAGCGGTTTGACCGTTGCTGGCATGGTAGAGACTCCTTTCGATTTGGGACCACGAAGACTGTGTGTTTTCGCAGTATGGTCCCGACCGTGGTCCCTGTCGTCCCGATCGTCGTCGAATCTCTTTGAATCGTATAGATACAAAAAGGCCACTTAAATCATTGATCTAAGTGGCCTTTTGGATGTCCTAGGACATCTTCGTATACGAATTTGGTGGAGCTGGCGGGAGTTGAACCCGCGTCCAAAATCAGTCTAACTAATGGCACTACATGCTTAGTCTATCTTTAATCTCGTCAGTGTGCTGCGAATAGACACGCTACAAAAAGACATACCAGAATTCTATTTCGCGGTTCAGCTCTCTAGTCAAAGCTTCCCTCGCTATCCTGATTGGGTTTGACTGCCCTGATTCCCCGTCCTACAGGCGGAGGCTAGGGAGGGCAGGCTCTAAGCAGGTTATTAAGCTGCTAGTGCGTAGTTTTCGTCGTTTGCGACTATTTTTTTGCGGCTTTTTACGAGGCAAACCGCCCCTCGGCATGCTCCACGAGCCTTCTTGATCCTGTCGAATCCTGAATCAGCCCCGGAATATGGCGCAGATACTAGCATAACATGCTGCTGCGTCAACGATTATCTGGCTGCAGCCTTCATGATTCGCGCTTTATCGCGCTGCCAATCGCGATCTTTGCTTGCATCGCGCTTGTCATGAAGCTTCTTACCTTTCGCCAGACCAATCTTAAGTTTAGCCCACGACTGTTTCCAGTAGAGGGAAAGTGCGACAACGGTGTAACCTTCGCGGTTCACTTTGCCAATCAAAGAGTCAAGTTCACGACGCTTGAGCAGCAGTTTACGCACACGTGTAGGGTCTGCCACAACGTGAGTAGAGGCAACATTCAGTGGGGTGATGGTCGCACCCGACATGAAGGCTTCACCATTTCGGAAGAACACGTAGCTCTCACTGATGTTGGCTTTACCTGCACGAAGTGACTTCACTTCCCAGCCTTGTAGCTCAAGCCCGACTTCTACATCGTCTTCGATGAAGTACTCGTGGCGAGCTTGGCGGTTCTGCGCAATTGTATTGCTGCCCGCTTTATTCTTTGAATTTTTCTTTACCATAATGGGGTCATTATACGGCAGTGATTCTCTCGGGCGGAATACTTTTTATTGGTTTTTTTGCCTAAATTCAGTCCAGTGATATGATGTCGGCATCGACCTGAGAGGAGATGCTATGCCACGTATTACCCGTTCTGCCTCGTGCCGTATAGTGCAGAGCAAATGTTTAAGCTTGTTAATGATGTTGAAGCCTATCCGTCGTTCTTGCCTGGCTGCGCCGGTTCGCGCGTGCTGGAAGCGAGCGACAGCGCAATGACAGCGTCTGTTGACGTTGCTAAGGCGGGCATTCGCAAAACCTTTACCACCCGCAATGAATTGGTGGAAGGCCAAGCGATCAAAATGGAATTGGTGGATGGCCCTTTCCGTAAGCTGGTAGGTGGCTGGAACTTCACCTCACTGGATGTTGACGCCTGTAAGATTGAGTTGAACTTGGACTTTGAGTTTAAGAACGGTTTAGTAGAAATGGCGTTTGGTAAGGTGTTTAACGAGCTGACCTTGAACATGGTAAAAGCATTTACCCAAAGGGCGAGAGACGTATATGAGCGATGAAAAACTGCTGCATGTGGAAGTGGTGTATGCCCTGCCGCAAGAGCAACGCGTGTTTAAGGCGATTGTTACGCCAGATATGCATGTGGAAGACATCATCCGTCATTCTGGTGTGTTGGAAGCGTACCCAGAAATTGATCTGAAAAAGAACAAAGTGGGTGTGTTCAGCCGTTTGGTGAAACTGGACGCATTGGTGCACGATGGCGATCGCATTGAGATTTACCGCCCACTGGTGGCCGACCCAAAAGAAATCCGCCGCCGCCGCGCCGAACGCGCCAAGCAAGAAGGCAATGCCGACCCTGTCACAGGTGGCAAGGTGAACCCGCTGCGAAAAGCAGACTAAGGGTGAGAACATGAAAAGGGCAGCGTTGGCTGCCCTCTTTTGTGCCTGTCAGAATAGGAATTAATTGGCACTTTTAGTCGTCACCCAAGGCGACGTCATTGGCAATGTCCGGCACAAAGCTTTGACTTTCAAGCGGTACGCGAATGTAGCCTTCTTGGTTGATGTCCGGCAGGGCAATCTCTTCATACTCGATGGCTTCATAAGGAATGCTAGAGAGCAGGTGCGAGATGCAGTTAAGGCGCGCACGCTTTTTGTTATCCGCTTCCACGACCCACCACGGAGATTCTTTGGTGTCGGTGAAGGCAAACATCCTGTCTTTCGCTTCACTGTATTCAATCCAGCGGCTTCGCGACTCCAAGTCCATCGGGCTGAACTTCCAGCGTTTGATGGGCGTTTCAATACGTTCTTTAAAGCGCTTCTCTTGCTCTTCGTCAGATACCGAGAACCAGTATTTCAGCAAGATGATGCCGGAGCGTTGCAGCATTCGCTCGAATTCAGGACAGGTGCGGAAGAACTCTTCGTACTCGTCGTCAGAGCAAAAGCCCATGACTTTCTCAACGCCTGCTCGGTTGTACCAGCTGCGGTCAAACAGCACGATTTCGCCAGCGGCAGGTAAGTGCGCAACATAACGCTGGAAATACCATTGAGAGCGTTCGCGCTCGGTGGGTTTGTCGAGGGCCACAATGCGGCAAACACGCGGGTTGAGCTTTTCGGTAATGCGTTTTATCACGCCGCCTTTGCCTGCGGCGTCGCGTCCTTCAAACACCACAACCACTTTCAGGCCTTTGAGTTTGACCCATTCTTGCAGTTTGACGAGTTCGGTTTGCAGCTCGGTGAGTTTGTCTTCGTAAGCCGCTTTGGTGAGCTTGGCTTTTTTGGATTTCTTTTGGGCTTTTTCTGAGGTCGCCATGAACTGCTCCTTTCCGTTTGAGCATGTGTCGTAGCGTCACCCTAAAAAAGAAAGGGGGATGTTTGCAATCCCCCTGATAGAAAAGTGCGACTTTTGGTTAACGCAGCGCGTTGATCGTGCGTTGGATGACGTCAGGATTTGTGACCGTAATGTCGAAGTCACTGTCGCTGTTGCCCATGGTCGCTTTCTCGTTGCGATAGGCCATCAGGGAAGAGCGGGTGGTTTTGCCTGACAGATGAATTTCATGCGCGCCTGTGGATTCCACAATAAGCTTGGCGTTGTCTGGCGATACGCCTGCACCTGGCATGATGCTGAGGCGGCCTTGGGTAAAGCTGACCATCTCTTTTAAGGTCTCTATGCCTAAGTTGGCACTTTTCGCGAGGCCTGAGGTAAGAACGCGTTCCACATCGTTCGCCATCAGAAACTCCAGCGCGTCAAACGGGGCAGAACAATGGTCGATGGCGCGGTGGAAAGTAATGCCGAGATCGCCTGCGGCTTTGATCATCTCGCTCACCGCGTCTTGCGCTATCGTGCCGTCAGCATTCAATGCACCAATAACCACGCCGTTAAGGCCTGCGCGGCGTGCTGTGTGGATGTCTTCCAGCATGATTTCCACATCATCACTGGAATACAGGAAATCGCCTTCACGTGGGCGGATGATGCCGTAAACCGGGATGTTGCTGATGCGTGCGGCTTGCTTCATGTAGCCAGCACTTGCTGTTAAACCGCCTGTTGCCAGAGAGCTACAAAGCTCAATGCGTCCAGCACCTGCGGCTTGCGCAATAGGAAGAGATTCAAGGCTGTCGATACACACTTCGACCAATACAGACATTACGCGTTCCTCGCTGTGAATTTAGGCTCATCATCAATGAGATATGAACAAAATAGAAGCAGGGGAGGTGTAAAAGTTTGGTAAAAATTGGCGACGGCGAAAGAGGGAGCGGTAAGTGGTTAAAAAGAAAGCATAACGAAAAATTGTTTAAATAAAACGCAAGATAAACCTTTACAAGTGAGACCGTTCATATACTATGACCCCCGCTCTGTCTTGCAGAGTTATTAATGCAACATCAAGTAAAAGTAAGACCTCAGATTTCCTTCGTTACTGACGATGACCTCTGTGTTCCCCTTGGCTTAATCGTAACATTCAATAATTCCAACACTCAGTGCATTACTCGCTTTAAGCGATTTTTCATCGAATATATATAAGGGGCATAAAATGTCTAAGTCTACTGGCATCGTAAAATGGTTTAACGAAGAGAAAGGTTTCGGTTTCATTTCTCAAGACAACGGCGGCGCAGACGTGTTCGTTCACTTCCGTGCAATCGCTTCTGAAGGCTTCAAAACTCTGGCTGAAGGCCAAAAAGTTTCTTTCGACGTTGAGCAAGGCCAAAAAGGTCCTCAAGCAGCTAACGTAATCAAGCTGTAATTGTCGATCAAAAAAAGCGCAGTGGAGTAATCCGCTGCGCTTTTTTGCTATCTGGCGATCCGCTTTTTACCGCGTTGCGGTGTTTTCTCTCTATCTGCTTTTATTTCTTCGCTCTGCGCACGTCCTCGCTACGCTATCGTTTAGCTCCTAGCTCCTAGCTCCTAGCTCCTAGCATTCCTCACATCTGTTTGCATTGGTCTTTACAGGCTCTTTTGTATTGCGCTTTCATACGCCTGAATATTCGCATGGCTGAATGAGCCTCAGGCTTTCTAGATACCGCGAAGGGCAAAGGTAGGCGAAGGTTTTGATGGTTTTGACGCACAGAGCGGGTAAGACAAAGCAGGAAGCAAAGCGGGGGAGATTGTAGGGAGTGGTGTGGATTTACGAACGCCAGATACAAAAAGGGCCCGGTGGTCCGGGCCTCATATTTTTTTAAGCTGACTTATTGGCTTTACGCTTACGCGTTAGAGACTGCTGTTGAGGGGCAGTCAGACCAAATTACAGGTCTTCAGTGTGCTCAGACAGGTAAGCTGCAACGCCCTTTGGAGATGCGTCCATACCTGCTTTACCTTCTTCCCATTGTGCTGGGCAAACTTCACCGTTCTTCTGGTGGAAGTTCAGTGCGTCAACCATACGCAGCATCTCGTCGATGTTACGGCCCAGTGGCAGGTCGTTAACTACTTGGTGGCGAACCAGACCGTCTTCGTCGATCAGGAAAGAACCACGGAATGCTACACCAGCTTCTGGGTGCTCAACGTCGTACGCTTTACAGATTTCGTGCTTAACGTCAGCTACCAGAGGGTATTTAACTTGGCCGATACCGCCGTCTTCAACAGCAGTGTTACGCCATGCGTTGTGAGAGAACTGAGAGTCGATAGAAACACCGATTACTTCTACGCCCTTAGCTTGGAAGTCTGCGTGACGCTTGTCGAAAGCGATCAGCTCAGAAGGACATACGAAGGTGAAGTCCAGCGGGTAGAAGAACAGAACTGCTTTCTTACCTTTGGTGAACTCTTTCAGGTTGAAGTTTTCTACGATTTCACCATTGCCCAGTACTGCTGCTGCAGTGAAGTCTGGGGCTTGACGGCCAACTAGTACCATTTCTCAGCTCCTAAAAATGTTTGCGTATCAGGCGCTAACGCCTCGATTCATCTATGAACGGGACAAACTATAATGGAACTGCTAAATTGAAAAAAGTGGATTTAATAGATTAATGTAATCGGAAAAATCGATGACAAAGTTCCCTTCTCTCAAACAACTCCATTATTTGGTCACATTGTATGAAACCCGCCACTTTGGCGAGGCGGCAAAACAATGCTTCGTTAGTCAGTCTACACTAAGTTCCGGTATCCAAAACCTAGAAGATCTGATCGGATCTCAGCTTATTGAGCGCGATAACAAAACGCTTGTATTCTCTGCAATCGGCGAAGATGTGGTGTCTCGTAGTCGCGAAATTTTGGCACGCAGCCAAGATTTGATGGAACTGACTCAGGTCAATGATAGCCCGATGCAGGGCAAGCTGCGTGTTGGGTGTATTCCGACCATTGCGCCTTTCCTTCTGTGCGATTTGGTACAGGCAGTGAATAAACAATACCCTGAGCTGGATTTGCTGCTGCGCGAAGATACCACGGCCAACTTGCTTTCTGCGCTGAAAAGCGGGGAGATGGATGTGCTTATACTGGCGCTGCCGGTTGATATTGGCAGCATGGCGAGCCGCGTGGTGGGGCGTGATGCGTTTAGAATGGTGATGAGTAAGTTTCAGGCGGCGCAGGTGCATTTGCCGCTGAGCTATTCTGACTTGCCGGATGAATCTGTCTTTTTACTTGAGCGTGAGCACTGCCTGACCGATCATGCGGTGTCAGCGTGCAAGCTCACCACCACTGAGAAGATTAATCCGTTTACTGCAACCAGCCTTCATACACTGGTACAAATGGTGGCGAATGGCTTAGGCACAACGTTTATTCCGCAGATGGCCATTAATCATGGCCTGATTGATAACCTGAACTTGGCGGTGGTGCAGCCACCAGGTCAAGAAGCCTATCGAGAGATTGGTTTGGTATGGCGGCCTACGTCTAGCCGAAAAGCCACGTTCGATGTGCTTGCTGAGTTGGTCGAAACCTTGCTTTAAATGCCTTCTCTTTTTGGGGCTCTTGCCTTCGTTTTTGTTTAGTACGTCCGGGCGTGCAGATCTCGTTACCGGACGTCATTCCATGTGTTCTTCTCTCAAAACGATGAAATAGCCCTGCATTTTTCATCCAAGCTTACGGCTTTGAGTAATTCGAGAAAAGTTTGATGTTATATGCTGACTATTTTCTTTCTCGTAGATGAATACTCCAAAATGGCAAAAGAAAGTCTTCTGCAATTTTGAAACTAACTTCTGTAGTTCAGCCTACATATTTTTCTCCGCTTATTAAGCGGTTACAACACACTTCTGTACACGCCCTCAAAATTTCACAATTGTTAACTTTTTGTTATGAAAAGATTTTCTGCAAATATGGCGTTCTGCTGCTACGTTTAAAACGTGGCATTTTCTCTGTTTATGAAAATGCGGAATAAGTAATTTAATTACGTAAGTCATTACAAAAATGCAACCTTGGGATGATTTGACTCTTCACGGAATAAGAATCTGCTATTTGTTTTAATTTAGTGTTTTGAGTTAAAACTCTATTGCCGTTTAAATCATTGAAATTAAACAGTTTCAATGTATTTATACTTAAGTCTAATGCGTTGGTGGGTGTTGACGTGCTTCGATAAATACGCAAGTTTATTGAAGAGTTTGGAGCAGATTGAAGCCAATGTGTTGCGCTAAGGAATAGTGTTCAATGTTGTGATTTGGTTACAAATGAAAATGGAGGAATGACATGGATTTGCAAGCACAACAAACTTCATCGCAATTTTCGTTCAACCCACCCATCACGGATCAAGAATCGGATGTCTTGACGGATGAAGCACTTGCATTTCTCCACAAGCTTGCGACCCGCTTTGCACATCGCGTCCCTGAGCTGTTAGCAGCGCGTGAAGCGCGCCAAGCACAGTTTGATGCTGGCGGTGTGCCTGATTTCTTGCCGCAGACGGAATCCATTCGCCAAGGTAATTGGAAAATCCGTGGCATTCCTGAAGACTTGCAGGATCGCCGTTTGGAAATTACGGGCCCACCAGAGCGCAAAATGGTGATCAACGCGCTCAACGCCAATGTGAAGGTCTTCATGGCGGACTTTGAAGATTCGTTTTCTCCCGTGTGGGGGCCTGTGCTGCAAGGTCAGCGTAACCTGACTGACGCGATTGCACGCACCATCTCTTACAACAACCCCGCGACGGGCAAACATTACGCGCTGGGTGATGATCCTGCTGTGCTGATTTGCCGCGTGCGCGGTCTGCATTTGAAAGAAAAGCACGTATTGTTGGACGGTAAGCCAATTCCGGGCGCACTGTTCGATTTCGGCCTGTATTTCTTCCGTAACCATAAGGCCTTGCTGGAAAACGGCTCTGGTCCTTACTTCTACTTGCCAAAGCTGCAAGCGCACCAAGAAGCGGCGTGGTGGAATGATGTGTTCTGTTTTGCCGAAGACGAATTTGGCCTGTCTCGCGGCACCATCAAAGCGACCATTTTGATTGAGACCTTGCCGGCGGTGTTTGAGATGGATGAAATCCTGCACAGCCTGAAAGACCACATCGTGGCACTGAACTGTGGCCGTTGGGATTACATCTTTAGCTACATCAAAACGTTCCGTAATCACCCAGACCGTGTCTTGCCAGACCGTCAGGTGGTAACGATGGAAAAACCGTTTTTGAACGCTTACTCGCGTTTACTGGTGAAAACCTGTCACCGCCGCGGCGCGATGGCAATGGGAGGTATGGCTGCATTTATTCCGTCCAAAGACCCAGAGAAAAATGCGTGGGTGCTGGAGAAAATCACCTCTGACAAATCACTTGAAGCGAATAACGGCCACGACGGTACTTGGGTGGCGCACCCAGGTCTGGCTGACACAGCAAAAGCCGTGTTTGATGCGGCATTGGGCAACAGAAAGAATCAGTTAGATGTGACCCGTGCGGAAGATGCACCCATCACGTCGAAAGAGCTGACGGAACCTTGCGATGGAGAGCGCACCGAAGAAGGCATGCGACATAACATTCGTGTGGCGGTGCAGTACATCGAAGCATGGATTTCGGGGAATGGCTGTGTGCCTATTTACGGTCTGATGGAAGATGCGGCGACCGCAGAAATCTCTCGTGCGTCTATCTGGCAGTGGATCAAGCATGAGAAGGCACTAAGCAATGGAAAAACCGTAACGGCTGATTTCTTCCGTGCCTGTTTGGACGAAGAAATGGCTGTACTAAAAGAAGAACTCGGCGAGGAATTGTTTAACCGCGGTAAGTATCGTCAGGGGGCCAGTTTGATGGAGCAACTGACCACGAGCGATGAGCTGGCGGACTTCCTGACATTGTCGGGCTATGAGCTACTGGATTGAGTACTGAGTGAATTTAAAACCTATCAACTTTGCACATTGAGAGAGGGAAGCACAATGACACTGACGAGACAACAGCAAATCGACGCGCTGAAAAAAGACTGGGAAGAGAACCCACGTTGGAAGAATGTGAAGCGCACATACACTGCAGAAGAAGTTGTGGAACTTCGCGGCTCTTTTGTACCGGAACAAACTATCGCTCAGCGTGGCGCAGAGAAGTTGTGGGATCTCGTCAATGGTTCAGCGAAAAAGGGTTATGTGAACTGTTTGGGTGCACTGACCGGTGGTCAGGCGGTTCAACAGGCAAAAGCAGGTATTGAAGCGATTTATCTGTCCGGCTGGCAGGTGGCGGCGGATAACAACACGGCTTCGAGCATGTACCCAGACCAATCACTGTACCCAGTAGACTCTGTACCTGCGGTAGTTAAGCGCATTAACAACGCATTCCGTCGTGCTGACCAAATTCAGTGGTCTAAAGGCGAAACGCCAGAAACGGGTACAGATTACTTCCTGCCGATCGTGGCAGATGCGGAAGCTGGCTTTGGCGGTGTGCTGAATGCCTATGAGCTGATGAAGCATATGATTGAAGCCGGTGCTGCGGGCGTTCACTTTGAAGACCAGCTGGCATCAGTGAAAAAATGTGGCCATATGGGCGGTAAGGTACTGGTTCCGACTCAAGAAGCCGTTCAGAAACTGATTGCTGCGCGTCTTGCCGCTGACGTTGCAGGGACAACGACGCTAGTTATTGCACGTACCGATGCGAACGCTGCAGATTTGCTGACCTCAGATTGCGACCCGTACGATAAAGACTTTATCGAAGGTGAGCGCACGGCAGAAGGCTTCTACAAAGTGCGTGCGGGTATCGACCAAGCTATCGCACGTGGTCTTGCTTACGCACCGTATGCTGATTTGGTGTGGTGTGAAACGGCAAAACCTGATCTGGAAGAAGCACGCCAGTTCGCGGAAGCGATTCTGGCTGAATACCCAGACCAACTGCTGGCTTACAACTGTTCGCCTTCGTTCAACTGGGAGAAGAACCTCGACGCAGACACCATCGCGCGCTTCCAGCAAGAGTTGTCAGACATGGGGTACAAATACCAGTTCATTACACTGGCAGGTATCCACAACATGTGGTTCAACATGTTCGAGCTGGCCCATGCTTACGCGCAAGGCGAAGGTATGCGTCACTACGTTGAAAAAGTGCAGCGTCCAGAGTTTGCTGCAGCAGAGAAGGGATACACCTTCGTGGCTCACCAACAAGAAGTGGGTACTGGTTACTTCGACAAAATGACCAACACCATTCAAGGTGGCGCGTCATCAGTAACAGCACTGACAGGTTCAACAGAAGAAGATCAGTTCTAAAAGCACCAGCTTTAATCGCATAGGTCATCCAAGAAACAGGAAGCCCAAGAATCCGCCAATGCGATTACCAAAGCGACCCCTTAGGGTCGCTTTTCTTTTTGCTGTTTTCGAAAGTGTTTAGCTGAGGCGAGGACATCGTTGTAAATCGCCGGAAATTCATCGAGCAGTGTGTCGCGATGCACAACCAGTGTGGCAGCTGTATCGGCCAATGGTCCCATGCGAGGACTGCGCATCGACATGCGTTTTAACACAAAAGGAAGCGTTTCAATGTCTTGATAAGACGGGAGCCATTGCTCTTTCCACATCTTGTCATACATAAACAGAAAGTGCTCCGGGAGCGGGTAGGGCTCATGGCTTATAGCCGAGCGGCTTTGGTGCTCAGTATCTAGAAGAAACTGGGTAAATGGCTGGTGGTGGAACTGCTGCCACTGTGTCGTTAGGGCGTGATCCCAGAAAATATCCAATGCGATGGCACTGAATCGATAAAGGTGCTTGGGAAATAGCGCGCGGCAACGTTTTATCGCATCGAGCGAATCAATGTAGCTGTCTACGTGTCGGTGAAGATAAACACCGTCCACGGTTTCTTCACTAAAACGTCCGTCAGGTTTACCCCGAACAAAGTCCGCCAGCAAATTGCCCATGGGCTGGCTTTGGCACTCGGTTGCAATGTGCAGGTGTGCGAGGAAATTCAATCCACCTCACTTACTGCTTTGTTACGCGGCGTCGTCGCTCTCTTCTAGCTCTAGCGGCTCGGCTTCTTCTTGCAACTCAATCAAGGTAATAGCAATCGCAACAAAGTCAGAGTCTGTAATGATTCCTACTAGCTTATCGTGATGCACGACAGGAAGGCAGCCAATTTTGTGCTTTTGCATGTAAAGGGCTGCCGCTTTTAAGCCTGCGTTGGGCGAGACGGTAAACAGTGGACGATCCAGAAAACGCGCCAGCGTTGCTTGCATTGGGTCATTGTCACTCACGTCTTTTTCAAGCTAGAGCTTTGCGCCGAGAGCACATCACGTTGTGTGATAAGGCCTTCCAAGCTGTTGTCTTCAGACACGATGGGAATATGACGAATTCGTTTGGAATCCATCAGGCACTTTGCGTCGTTTATCGTATGCTTAATAGACAGCGTATGCGGTTCTGACGTCATCATTTCCTTTACGGTAAGCATATGACCTCCTAATTCCATAAAAACTACGGGGTTATAAGCTGAATGTAGCGAAAATGTATCGAGATTTAGGTGATGGCATTCATGTTTTCTAACTGCAATACGTAATCTCTTTTGCGCGCTCATTTAGAAACTGCCTGACGTGATCAGGCTGTTGGTTTCGAAGCTATTTAGGGGGAACTATGCGAAAACTGATGACTCTGATTGTTTTGCTTTGGTCGCTTCCACTCCTTGCCGCAGATAAATCGCCGAATGTCGTTGGGGGGAGCGATGCTGTGATAACGGATGCGCCGTGGCAGGCGTTTGTCCGTATCGGAAACAGTTTTTGTGGTGGTGTGGTGATAGCCAGCAACTGGATACTGACAGCCGCCCACTGTCTCGATACCGCGGACGACGATGATCCCTTCTCTTTGGCACCAGCCAGCTCTGTCAGCGTTTACACTGGCACTGCCGAGACGTTCGGGGCAAATTTCTCGAGTTTTCAATCTGGGGTGTCGGCGGTTTACGCAACAGTGCTTATAACAAAGATACGCTCGAAAACGATATTGCTATCATCAAGTTATCGTCAAATGTGAATGCCAATGCAGCAGCGGTGCAATTGCCAAACAGCACAGTTCAAGCGGCTGTCGATGCGACGGCGAACCTTTCTGCCAAGGACATGTTGCTGACAGGTTGGGGGTATAAAGATACTGGCCGCTCGGTGTCGACAAATACTTTGCAAAAAGCAGATGTTTCCGCGATTTCGGATGCTTCCTGCGCCTCATCTTGGGGAACCACCGTCAGCGGTGTTAGCGATTATCAGAGCAAGTTCTTCTGCGCCCAAGAGTCAGGAATCGGTGCATGTAACGGTGACTCGGGTGGGCCGCTGATTTGGTATGATCCGTCTCGCTCCGGTGATTCAGACGGCGGCGCGACGTTAATCGGCCTTGTCAGCTTTGGGGCCGCCGCGCAATGTGCTTCGCCCTCCTTTCCAGATGTATATACCCAAGTGGCAAACTATCTAAGCTGGATCTCTAGTTGTCAGGCAGGTTCGTGCGCTGCGTCAACGTCTGTTGCATCAACGTCGGGCGGCGGAGGTGGGTCGTTCTCTCCAGTAGCTTTGGCGGCATTGTTATTATTAGCGATTCGCGGCCTTTCAACAAAGCGCCACTAATTAAACTTTTCGCAAGCCGTTCGTTTAGCTCGAGCGGCTTTGTTCAAATGTGCTCACATTGATTTAATTTGTAATAAAAACGAGATTTGTAACGTATAAATAAATAGTTGCCCCCCTTCTTGCAGTCTGTTCATATCAGTTTTTGCACTTCTTCTGTATCGTCATGCTTGCGCGTTAATCTTTTTAATTTTCAGGTGCATGGATGATGAAAAAGAAATGGCTAGGAATGCTGCTTCCATTGTTTGGCTCGTTGGGAACCCACTTGATTTATGCTGCAGAGATACAACCATTGATTGTAAATGGCTCTGACGTTTCTATCAGTGATGCGCCCTGGCAGGTGTATTTACGTGGAACAAACGGAGCTTCTACTGTCGGATGCGGTGGGTCGATCATCGCTGATAACTATGTATTAACCGCTGCACACTGTTTGTATGCATATAGCTCATATACATTCACTGTTTACGCTGGGAATGCTGAGTGGCGGGACGGATCTCAGCATGTTGTTACAGCAAGGTACATACACGAAGATTATGACAATACGAACTTATTGAATGATATTGCTTTGGTAAAAATATCAGGAACCTTGCCCGCCAATACAAAAGCTATCCAGCTAGTCAGTGAAGACAATCAAACCGCTTTTGACAATGAAGCTGCGACCAATACACAAGATAACCTTACCGTAACGGGGTGGGGGACGACGACGCAAAATAGACAAAATGCTGCAGAGCGTCTGCAAGGGACAACAATGACAGGTGTCGCTGACGCAGTTTGTTACTGGAATCAGGACAGCAACAATAATTACTCTCAGCAACTTGCTGATATGACCATTTGTGCAAACAATGACGAGGAAAAAGGGGCCTGCACGGGTGACTCTGGAGGACCTCTGGTTTGGAAAGACCCCTCTCATGCCAGTGATTCTGATGGTGGAAGTCGATTGATTGGTGTTGTCAGTTTCACTTGGGTCACTGAGTGTGCAAACACCTCCTATCCAGATGGTTTTGCTGAAGTTAGCAATTACCTGTCTTGGATATCAGAGAAAATCACCGCTAGCGGTGGAGACGGTGATTCTGTTACTGGTGGCGGAACGGGTGGTTCTGGCAATGGGGGAGCGTTAGTCGGCGGCGGTGGCAGTTTCCCACTGCTTTCACTTCTGATGCTGGTGATTTCGAGTCTCAGCCAGCGAATGAAATCTCCCAGAAAATGCCCACGTTAAACCTTAATGCGTGCCGATCGAACCATATGATTTGGTCGGCATATGTCTGCTCTTCATTGTCACTTGCTTGCCTCTAATTTAAGAAAATTGTTGTATTAAATAGAAACGCGCTTTACACCAACCTTCATCCATATACCTAGCAATCAGCATCCGCTATCGTCAATTTGCCCACCTATGCAGTGAATAAAAGAGGGTACAAGGATGAAAGCAAAACAGTGGCTAGGAAGTGTGGTACTTGTATTGTCAGCATTTTTTGCTGGTAACACCTATGCAGAAGATAAACAGCCTCGTATCGTGGGAGGTTCTTTAATTTCAATCAGTGACGCCCCATGGCAAGTTTTTTTGCGGGGAGTGAGAGGTAACACGACAATCTCATGTGGCGGTTCGATTATCGCCGATAACTTTATACTCACAGCGGCGCATTGCCTCTATCGTCTAGAAGACTTTACCTTCACTGTTTATGCTGGCAGTGCGTATTGGCCAAATGGGACGGCACTGCCTGTTACCGGTCGATACCTTCACCCCAACTACGACGATAATACCCTTGATAACGATATCGCGTTGTTAAGAATCTCCGGAACACTCCCTTCAACCGCAAGAAGTATCTTGCTTGTTGACGAGGCTAACCAAATTGCATTTAACAACGAAGCGGCAAATGGAACCGCTGACAACCTCTTCGTGTCTGGTTGGGGTTCTACTTCACAAGATGGATCTGGCGATACCGACGATTTGATGGGTGTATTGATGACAGGGGTACCGGATAACCAATGCAGTTGGCTCATAGATGGTTTTGGTAACTATGTCCCAGCATTGGGTGATATCACGATTTGTGCAAACAGCACCAGTAATGAAGGCACATGTACTGGAGATTCTGGTGGACCGTTGGTTTGGCAAGACCCTTCACATGCAGGTGACACAGACCTAGGTGCACGATTAATTGGGATAGTGAGCTATGGTCTTGCTAGGGAATGCGGTAACACTGGCTCGCCTGACGGCTTTGCAGAAGTGAGTCACTATCTGACTTGGATAGCGCAAACGATGGACCAAAATCGTATCGATGATTCAGGAGATGATTCAGGAGATGGTGGCTCTGGCGGTGGCGGCGGTGGTGGTTCGATGGGCGGATTACTGACGTTATCGCTGTTCGGACTTCTTTATCTTTCCCGCAGAAAACACCTTTCATAAATTCTGACAATTTCGCCAGCGTAAAGTATGCGGGCGCATGCATCGAAACCACCTGAGCCTTCAGGTGGTTTGCTTTCACTCTTGCTTGATATTGCAGCACAGCAGCCTATACTAGCGGGCTGCTTTAGAATGGGGCTTTTTCAATGCAAGTATCCGACTTTGACTTCGACTTACCGGATGCGCTGATTGCGCGTTATCCGCAACCTAACCGTACCGCCAGCCGTCTGCTGCAATTGACGGGAAACACGGGCGAGTTGAACCATAAACAGTTCACCGACGTTCTGGATCTCGTCCAGCCTGGTGACTTGATGGTATTCAACAACACGCGCGTTATCCCTGCACGTGTGTTTGGCCGTAAAGCGTCGGGTGGCAAGATTGAAGTGTTGGTTGAACGCATGCTGGATGAGAAAACCATTCTTGCTCACGTTCGTGCATCTAAGCCGCCAAAACCGGGTAACCAATTATTCCTTGGCGAAAACGACGAGTTCGAAGCAGAGATGGTTGCGCGCCATGATGCATTGTTTGAAATTCGATTCAGTGGCGAGCAAGCCGTGCTTGATATCCTGAACCAAGTCGGTCACATGCCATTGCCGCCATACATCGACCGTCCTGATGAAGACTCAGACAAAGAGCGTTACCAAACGGTTTACAACAAAAAGCCAGGGGCTGTTGCTGCTCCTACCGCGGGTCTTCATTTTGATGAAGGCATGTTGGCTGCATTGAAAGAAAAAGGCGTTGAAATGGCGTTTGTTACCTTGCACGTTGGCGCAGGGACATTCCAGCAGTTCGTGTTGATGACATTAACGACCACGTGATGCATGCGGAATACGCAGAAGTCCCTCAAGACGTTGTCGACGCCGTTCTAGCCGCAAAATCTCGTGGCAACCGAGTGATTGCAGTCGGTACTACATCAGTACGCTCTTTGGAAAGTGCGGCACAACGTGCCAAGCAAGAAGGCACCGAACTCAAGCCATTCTTTGACGACACGAAGATTTTTATCTACCCAGGCTACGAATGGCAGCTGGTGGATGCGCTGGTGACTAACTTCCACCTGCCGGAATCGACCCTCATTATGTTGGTGTCGTCGTTCGCAGGTTACGACCATGTCATGAATGCTTACAAAGAAGCAGTTAAAAACGAGTATCGTTTCTTCAGTTACGGCGATGCGATGTTTGTAACACGCCAGACTGAGGTATAATCAGGGCTTGGTATCGTCGCGCTTTGCGAGAACATAACAATTTTAACTGGCTGTCCGTTTCACGCTGACAGCCAGTTTTGTCTCTGTGCAATGAGCACATTAACGCCAGACTGTTTCTCTGGCATGTCGGAGGTATCGTGAAATACGAACTGATTAAGAAAGAAGGCCGCGCACGTCGTGGTCGTCTGGTTTTCGAACGTGGTACGGTTGAGACCCCAGCATTTATGCCTGTGGGTACGTACGGCACCGTAAAAGGTATGACGCCCGAAGAAGTGGCGGATACGGGGGCACAAATCTTGTTGGGTAATACCTTCCACCTGTGGCTGCGCCTGGTCAGGAAGTGATGCGTGCACACGGTGACCTGCACGATTTTATGCATTGGCAAGGTCCTATTCTTACCGATTCAGGCGGTTTCCAAGTATTCAGCTTGGGTAAGATGCGTAAAATTACCGAAGAAGGTGTGCATTTCCGTAACCCAGTAAACGGTGACAAGATTTTCATGGACGCAGAAAAGTCGATGGAAATCCAATACGACCTGGGTTCTGACATCGTGATGATTTTCGATGAGTGTACGCCATACCCAGCGACACACGAAGAAGCGAAAAAATCGATGGAAATGAGCCTGCGTTGGGCACAGCGTAGCCGTAACCACTTCGACAAGATGGGCAACAAAAACGCGCTGTTCGGTATCGTTCAAGGTTCTGTGTATGAAGACCTGCGTGATGTGTCTGTTGAAGGCCTGACTAACATCGGTTTTGACGGCTACGCAGTAGGCGGTCTGGCTGTTGGTGAACCAAAAGAAGACATGCACCGTGTTCTGGAACACACGTGTCCAAAACTGCCTGAAGATAAGCCACGTTACCTGATGGGCGTGGGCAAACCAGAAGACTTGGTGGAAGGTGTTCGTCGCGGTATCGACATGTTCGACTGTGTAATGCCGACCCGAAATGCACGTAATGGCCACCTGTTTGTGACTGGCGGTGTGATCAAGATCCGCAATGCCACACATAAAAACGATACAACTGCACTGGATCCTGAGTGTGACTGTTACACTTGCCGTAACTACAGCAAGGCGTATTTGCATCACCTTGATCGCTGTAACGAAATTCTTGGCGCCCGCCTGAACACCATCCATAACCTGCGCTACTATCAGCGCCTGATGGAGAGTTTGCGTAACGCTATCGACGAGGGTAGATTAGAAACCTTCGTTCAAGAATTCTATGCACGCCGTGGCCGTGAAGTGCCACCGCTGAAAGAAGATTAAGGTTTCCGATTGTCGGCGGGCAACCGCCGACAAAGAAGAAACCAGTAAAATGTTCAAAATAATACGAGGACGTAACTGAATGTTTATTTCACAAGCTCATGCAGCAGCAGAAGGCGCACCACAAGGCGGCGGTATGCAGCTATTTATCATGCTTGGCCTATTTGCCGTTATTTTCTACTTCATGATTTACCGTCCGCAGGCAAAGCGTGTTAAAGAACACAAGAACCTGATGGCATCGATGGGTAAAGGTGACGAAGTTCTGACCAACGGTGGTTTGGTTGGCAAAATCACTAAAATCTCGGAAGACAATGACTTCATCGTTATCGCGCTTGGCACGAACAGTGAAGTAACTATTAAAAAGGATTTTGTGACTGCAGTTCTGCCAAAAGGCACGATTCAGTCGCTGTAAGCCCATCACCATAAAGGATCATAGCAGTGCTAAACCGTTATCCTTTGTGGAAGTACATTATGGTTGTGTTGGTGTTAATCGTCGGCGCAATCTATGCACTTCCCAATATCTACGGTGAAGATCCAGCGGTTCAAATCTCCGGGGCGCGTGGCGCCTCGGTTGATCTTTCAACTCTGGACTCCGTCAAAAATACCCTCGAAAAAGACAGCATTCCCTACCAATCTCTTGCGCTGGAAAACGGTACTGTACTGGTTCGTTTCAAGAACACAGACCAACAGATTGCCGCTCGTGACTTGCTCAACGCTGAGTACAAAGACGATGGCTACGTTGTTGCGCTGAACCTTGCGCCAGCCACACCAAGCTGGTTGGAAGCGATTGGTGCGACCCCAATGAAGCTCGGCCTTGACCTTCGCGGTGGTGTTCACTTCCTGATGGAAGTTGACATGGACGCGGCGATGGAAAAGCTTCTGAGCCAACAGGAAGATACGTTCCGTACCGAATTGCGTGAAGCGAAAATCCGTTACCGTGGCATCCGTGTAGGTGCTGACGACAACATTGACGTGACTTTCCGCAACGAAGAAGACATGGATAACGCTGAGTCTGAACTGGCGAAACTGCACCCAGATATGGTGTTTACCACCGACAGTGCCCGTTTTGCTGTTTCTGCTAAGTTCACCGAGCAACGTCTTCAAGAAATTCGTAACTACGCTGTAGAACAAAACATCACCATCCTGCGTAACCGTGTAAACGAACTGGGTGTTGCTGAGCCACTGGTTCAGCGCCAAGGTGCAAGCCGCATCGTGGTTGAACTGCCAGGTGTTCAGGACACTGCGCGCGCGAAAGAAATCCTCGGTGCAACCGCAACGCTGGAATTCCGTGAAGTGGATGACAGTGCTGACTTAGCGGCTGCGGCAGCTGGTCGCGTGCCACCGGGTAGCGAAGTGAAACAAACCCGTGATGGTCGCCCTGTTGTTGTTAAGAAGCGTGTGATTCTGGGTGGTTCTCACATCACTGATGCAAGCTCAAGCTTCGACGAATACAGCCGTCCTCAAGTTAACATCTCGCTAGATAGCGAAGGTGGCAGCAAGATGGCCGCGTTCTCTAAGAACAACGTTGGCAAGTTGATGGCAACTGTGTTTGCTGAGTACAAAGATAGCGGCAAGCGTGATGCAAACGGCAAGGTTATCCTGACCAAGCATGAAGAAGTGATTAACCAAGCGACGATTCAAACCGCGCTGGGTCGTAACTTCCGTATCACAGGTATCGACTCTCAAGCAGAAGCGCACAACCTTGCACTGCTGCTGCGTGCAGGTGCTCTGATTGCGCCAATCTCTATCGTTGAAGAACGTACCATTGGTCCATCAATGGGTCAGCAAAACATCGATATGGGTATCAAGGCGTGTCTGTACGGCTTGATTGCGGTCATGCTATTCACAGCGGTTTACTACCGTCGCTTTGGTCTGTTCGCGAACGTTGCATTGCTGGCAAACGTCGTGCTGATCATCGGTGTCATGTCGATGATTCCAGGTGCGACCATGACCTTGCCAGGTATCGCAGGTATCGTATTGACCGTTGGTATGGCAATTGACGCCAACGTACTGATATTCGAACGTATCCGTGATGAAATCCTTGAAGGGCGTAATCCGCAACAAGCGATTCACCAAGGCTATGCGAACGCATTCAGTACCATTGCCGATGCCAACATCACCACACTGATCACCGCAATCATTCTGTTTGCAGTGGGTACAGGTCCGGTGAAAGGCTTCGCGGTAACACTGTCTATCGGTATTTTGACGTCGATGTTCACGGCAATTATCGGTACACGTTGTCTGGTTAACCTGGTCTACGGCGGTAAGCGCGTAGATAAACTGTCGATTTAAGGAGGCATTAAAATGTTTCAACTTTTAAAGCCGAATTTCTATTTCGACTTTATGCGCTTATCAAAGCCTGCATACATTTTCTCTGCGCTAATGATCGCGGCGTCAATCTTCACCCTGTCGACCAAATGGTTGAACTGGGGTCTGGATTTCACCGGCGGTACGCTGATTGAAGTAGGCTTTGAGCAACCAGCAGATTTGCCACAAATCCGTGAGTCACTGGCAGCGAAAGGTTTTGGCGATGCTATCGTGCAAAACTTTGGTACCTCACGTGACGTGATGGTTCGCCTTCGTCCTCGTGAAGATGTACAAGGCGAGCTGCTGGGCACACAAATTCTGGATGCGATCAAAGAAGGTACAGGTCAAGCTGTAGAAATGCGTCGTATCGAATTCGTGGGTCCAAACGTGGGTGAAGAGCTGACAGAAGCGGGTGGTCTAGCGATCATAGCGTCTCTGATCTGTATCTTGCTGTACGTATCGGTACGATTCGAGTGGCGTCTGGCAACGGGTGCGGTAGCCTCGCTGGCGCACGACGTGATCATCACGCTGGGTATTTTCTCCTTCCTGCAAATTGAAGTGGATTTGACCATCGTGGCGGCACTGTTGACCGTTGTCGGTTACTCGCTCAACGATACCATCGTTGTATTTGACCGTGTGCGTGAGAACTTCCGCAAAATGCGTAAGGGCGACGCCGCTGACATCATGAACGAGTCAATCTCGCAAACGTTGAGCCGTACCATTATCACGTCGGGTACCACATTGTTTGTGGTTATCGCTCTGTTCCTACAAGGCGGCGCGATGATCCACGGCTTTGCTGCCGCATTGCTGATTGGTATCACTGTGGTACGTACTCGTCTATCTATGTTGCGTCGGCACTGGCACTGTCTCTGGGTCTGACCCGTGAGCACTTGCTGCCACCACCGCCAGTAGATAAAGAAGGCGAAGAGTTTGATGCAATGCCTTAACGGCTAGTCATTGACGATTGAAAACGGAGCCTGATGGCTCCGTTTTTTATTTCGTCGCAACTGGCACAAACAAAAAAGGCGTCCCGAGGGACGCCTTTTCAATTCCGAAGAATCTTATTTTTTCATCGCTTCGTTCGCGTTGTCGCGAATCTTCGCCAAAATATTTTTCAATACTTTCGGGTTAGCAGCAACGATGTTGCCAGACTGAACGTAGTCAGTACCGCCAGCGAAGTCAGTGCACAGTGCACCTGCTTCACGCGCAATCAGTTCACCTGCTGCGATATCCCAAGGCTTCAGGCCCAGTTCAAAGAAACCGTCAACGCGGCCAGCTGCCACGTAACACAGATCCAGCGCAGCTGAACCAGAGCGGCGGAAGTCTGCACAGTCAATGAACAGTGCGCTAACAACTTTCATGAAACCTTCAGAATGTTGTTTTGCTTTGTATGGGAAGCCAGTTGCCAGAATAGTGCCTGACAGATCTTTAGCTTCGCCCACACGAATACGCTTGCTGTTCAGTTGTGCACCAGCACCACGTTGAGCAGAGAACAATTCGTTGCGGATTGGATCATAAACACACGCGATCTCAGTACGGCCTTTGATACGCAAAGCGATAGACACTGAGAAATGTGGGAATGATTTTACAAAGTTGGTAGTGCCATCCAGTGGGTCGATGATCCATTGGTAATCAGTATCTTTACCTGATACTACGCCCGCTTCTTCTGAAACGATGCAGTGTTCAGGGTAAGATTTCTTGATTACATCAATAATGATGTGCTCTGCAGAAGTATCAATGTTAGTAACGAAGTCGTTAGTGCCTTTAGAAGACGCTTCTACGTTATCAGGGTTTTCAGCAGATTTAGCGATAAAGTCGCCAGCCTTTCGCGCAGCGCGAATGGCAATGTTTAGCATAGGATGCATACAAATTTCCCAACGGATGTTAAAGAACGGAAAGCGGCGGCGAGTATATCAGAGCTGGGGCAAAAGGGAAGTGGTTATTTTTTGTTCATGTGCTCGGGTCTCTATAGCAAAACACCACAATTGTTTTCCTGTTGTGGTAGAATCCCGCGGCTTTTTATAAACGAAGAAATTCAGTGAACGCTAAATGTTAGATAATATTCGAATTGTGCTTGTAGGCACCACACATTCAGGCAATATCGGCTCAGCAGCTCGCGCAATGAAAGTGATGGGACTAAAAAACATGGTTCTGGTCGCACCTGAGTGTCAGGTTGACGGTCAGGCTATCGCTTTGGCAGCAGGTGCAAGCGATATTGCTAACAACGCGCGTATCGTCGATACCGTTGAACAAGCTGTTGCTGACTGTGGTTTGGTCATTGGCACCAGCGCACGCAACCGTTCTTTAGAGTGGCCAATGCTGGATTCTCGCGAAGCGGGTGTGAAAGCAGTAGAAGAAGCTGCTTCTCACCCTGTTGCGTTTGTGTTTGGTCGTGAGCGTACGGGTCTGACTAACGATGAACTGCAAGCGTGTCATTTCCACGTCGCTATTCCTGCTAACCCTGAGTACAGCTCGCTGAATCTGGCGATGGCGGTACAAACGCTGTGTTATGAATCTCGCATGGCATGGTTGGATAGCCAAGCATACAAAGGTGAAGTGAAAGAACAGCCTTACCCGCTGGCAGAAGATCTGGAGCGTTTTTATTCGCACCTTGAAGATGTTCTGAACGAAACAGGCTTCATCAACAAAGCGCACCCAGGCATGGTAATGACTAAGCTGCGTCGCTTGTTTAACCGCGCACGCCCTGAAAGCCAAGAGCTGAATATTCTTCGTGGCGTACTTTCTTCTGTTGAGAAGTTAAGTAAAGAGAATAAGAAATAGTTGTTACTTTTTAATGACTAAAAACCTGACTAAATTAGTAGGTTAAATACTTGACCATATTAGTCAGGTATGTCAGACTCATCCCATTACTCGCTCACAGGTAGGATGTTATGAGACTGACTTCGAAAGGCAGATATGCCGTTACAGCGATGCTGGATGTCGCGCTACACTCCGAAATGGGGCCAGTGCCTCTTGCGGATATTTCAGAACGCCAAGGCATTTCTCTGTCATATCTGGAACAACTTTTCTCGCGTCTGCGCAAAGCTGGTCTGGTATCTAGCGTTCGCGGTCCAGGTGGCGGTTACCGTCTGGGTGTGAGTGCGAACGAAATCGCTGTCGGTATGGTTATCGCCGCGGTTGATGAATCCGTAGACGCAACAAAGTGTCAAGGCAAAGGTGATTGCCAAGGCGGTACACGCTGCCTGACACACACGCTATGGCGTGACTTAAGCTCGCGAATCAGCGGCTTTTTGAATGACATTACGCTCGGCGAACTCATGCAAGACAACGAAGTTAAGCAAGTCGCAGATCGTCAAGACTCTACACTTGAGTCATCCACTATTGTTAGACATGGTTTAAACTCCAGTGGCAGCGAAGCACCAGCAACGCTTGGTGTGAATTTTCGCTCGTAGTAATTAGAAGTGCCGGAGTACTTGGAGACACAAATGAAATTGCCAATTTATTTTGACTATTCAGCGACATGCCCAGTAGATCCGCGTGTAGCTGAGAAAATGATGCAGTACCTGACCATCGACGGTTGTTTCGGTAACCCTGCATCGCGTTCACACCGTTTCGGTTGGCAAGCAGAAGAGGCGGTAGATACCGCACGTGAAAACATCGCTAATTACCTGAACGCGGACCCACGTGAAATTGTGTTCACGTCTGGTGCGACTGAATCAGATAACTTGGCAATTAAAGGTGTTGCGCACTTCTACGGTAAGAAAGGTAAGCACATCATTACCTGTAAGACCGAGCACAAAGCTGTGCTAGACCCATGCCGCCAGCTTGAGCGTGAAGGTTACGAAGTGACCTACCTTGAGCCAGAATCAAACGGCATCATCGATCTGAACAAGCTGGCTGACGCGATTCGCGAAGACACCATCCTTGTTTCAATCATGCACGTAAATAACGAAATCGGTGTGATTCAAGACATCACAGCGATTGGTGAACTGTGCCGCGAGCGCAAAGTGGTCTTCCACGTAGACGCTGCGCAATCTGTCGGCAAACTGCCGCTAGACACGCAAGAAATCAAAGTTGACCTGATTTCAATGAGTGCACACAAAGCATACGGCCCTAAAGGTATCGGTGCTCTGTACGTTCGCCGTAAACCACGTATTCGCCTTGAAGCGCAAATGCACGGTGGTGGTCATGAGCGTGGTTTCCGCTCAGGCACGCTACCAACTCACCAAATCGTGGGTATGGGCGAAGCGTTCCGTATTGCAAAAGAAGAGCTGGCTAAAGACCAAGCGCATTCTCTGGCACTGCGTAACCGTTTCTATGATGGTGTGAAAGATCTGGAAGCAGTTTATGTAAACGGCGATCTAGAACAACGCGTTGCAAGTAACTTGAATGTGAGCTTTGCCTTTGTTGAAGGTGAGTCTCTTCTGATGGCACTGAAAGACCTGGCTGTTTCTTCGGGTTCAGCATGTACTTCAGCAAGCCTTGAACCTTCATATGTTCTTCGTGCACTAGGCCTGAACGATGAGTTGGCACACAGCTCAATCCGTTTCTCTTTCGGCCGCTTCACTACTGAAGAAGAAGTGGACTACGCGATTGAACAAGTACGTAAGGCAGTGATTAAGCTGCGTGAGATGTCACCACTGTGGGACATGTACAAAGAAGGTATTGATTTGAACACTGTTGAGTGGGCACACCACTAAGCGGTAGTTAGGAGTTCGAGGAATTAATCATGGCTTACAGTGAAAAAGTAATCGACCACTATGAAAACCCACGTAACGTAGGCTCATTCGACAAGGATGATCCAAACGTAGGTAGTGGCATGGTAGGCGCACCAGCATGTGGTGACGTGATGAAGCTGCAAATCAAAGTGAATGAGCAGGGCATCATCGAAGACGCGAAGTTCAAAACTTACGGTTGTGGCTCTGCAATCGCATCAAGCTCACTGGTAACTGAGTGGGTGAAAGGCAAATCTCTGGACGAAGCAGCATCCATCAAAAATGCTGAAATCGCAGAAGAGCTGGAACTGCCACCAGTAAAAGTACACTGCTCAATCCTTGCGGAAGACGCAATTAAAGCAGCAGTTAGCGATTATAAGAAAAAACACGAAGCTTAATACGTAATAAAAGGGTTGTTGTACATATGGCCATTACTATGACAGACGCGGCGGCATCACGCGTTCGTTCTTTTCTAGAAAGCCGTGGAAAAGGCATTGGATTGCGTCTGGGTGTTCGCACGTCAGGTTGTTCGGGCATGGCCTATGTACTGGAGTTCGTTGACGAACTACAGGAAGAAGATCAGGTCTTCGACCATGACGGTGTGAAAATCATCGTTGATGCGAAGAGTATGTTGTACCTCGAAGGTACTGAGTTGGACTTTGCAAAAGAAGGTCTGAACGAAGGCTTCAAGTTCAACAACCCTAACGTAAGCAGCGAGTGTGGTTGCGGCGAGAGCTTTAACGTATAACTCGTGAGATGAAATGAATCATTTCGAACTATTCGGGCTATCATGTCAGTTTGAACTGGATGGTAGCTCTCTTTCTTCGCAGTACCGCGAACTTCAACGACGCTTCCATCCGGACAAATTTGCAACGGCTTCCGAGCAAGACAAGTTGCTGGCTGTTCAAAAGGCGGCGCAAATCAATGACGCGTACCAGACATTGAGCGATCCTGTTCGCCGAGCTGAGTACATGCTGTCCCTCAATGGGATCGAGCTGCGCGACGAACAGCAAACCATGCAAGATCCTGCATTCCTGATGCAACAAATGGAACTGCGTGAAGAGCTGGAAGAGATTGCAGACAGCAATGAGCCGGAAGAGAAGTTGTTTGACTTTGAACAGCAAGTGTCGAACATTCACAAATCACTGTTGGCTGAGCTGAAAAATCAACTCGATACTGCCCAGTGGTCTGACGCAGCGGCAACGGTGCGCAAGCTCAAGTTCTTGGTCAAACTCAAACAAGAAATCGAACGAATCGAAGATCGGCTGCTCGGTTAATTTTCCTCGCGGCGGCTGATCAGGCTACAGGAACCAACATGGCACTGTTACAAATTGCAGAACCTGGTCAAAGTGCTGCGCCGCATGAGCACAAGCGTGCAGTGGGTATTGACCTAGGTACTACCAACACTTTGGTCGCGTCCGTTCGCAGCGGTACCGCGACAACGCTAAACGATCTTGATGGCCGCGCGCTGATCCCTTCTGTTGTTCATTACGGCGAAGGTGAAGTCAAAGTCGGTTACGACGCGCAAGCATTGTCTGAAACGGACAGTGCCAACACCATCGTTTCAGTGAAACGCATGATGGGCCGCTCTCTGGCGGACGTCCAATCGCGCTATCCACACCTGCCTTATGCGCTGTCTTCGTCAGAAAATGGCCTACCTCTCATCAATACCCGTGATGGCAAGAAAAACCCGATTCAGGTGTCTGCTGACATTCTGCGCGCGGTGAATACGCGTGCTATTGAGTCACTGGGTGGCGATCTTGAAGGTGTGGTTATCACTGTGCCTGCTTACTTTGATGACGCGCAACGTGCAGGCACCAAAGATGCCGCCAAATTGGCGGGCATGAATGTCCTTCGTCTTCTGAACGAACCAACAGCAGCAGCGATTGCTTACGGTCTGGACTCGGGTCAAGAAGGCGTTATCGCGGTTTACGATCTGGGTGGCGGTACCTTCGACATTTCTATTTTGCGTCTGTCTAAAGGCGTATTCGAAGTGCTGGCGACAGGTGGTGATTCTGCACTGGGCGGCGATGATTTCGACCATCTGGTTGCGGATTGGATTTCTGAGCAAGCCGGTTTTGATACTCTGTCTGGAGATGATCGTCGTCGCCTGCTAAACGCATCTACGGCGGCGAAAGTGGCATTGAGTGCCGCAGACAGCACGGATATCGACGTGCTGGGTTGGACTGGCTCTCTGACACGTGACGTGTTTGACGATCTGATTGGCGCGCTGGTGAAGAAAACATTGTTGTCTTGTCGCCGTGCACTGAAAGATGCAGGCGTTGAGTCAGAAGAGGTTCTCGAAGTTGTGATGGTTGGCGGTTCAACCCGCGTGCCGCTGGTTCGCGAAAAGGTTGGCGAATTCTTTGGTCGCACGCCACTAACCAGCATCGACCCAGACAAAGTGGTTGCGATTGGTGCAGCAACGCAAGCTGACATTCTGGTGGGTAACAAACCAGATGGCGAAATGCTGCTGCTGGACGTTATCCCGCTGTCGCTGGGCATCGAGACCATGGGTGGTCTGGTGGAAAAAATCATTCCACGCAACACCACTATCCCTGTCGCTCGCGCACAAGAGTTCACCACGTTCAAAGACGGCCAAACGGGCATGAAAGTACACGTGGTTCAAGGCGAGCGCGAAATGGTGGATGACTGCCGTTCACTGGCTGATTTCACCTTGAAAGGCATTCCACCAATGGCGGCAGGTGCGGCGCACATTGCGTGACTTACCAAGTGGATGCAGACGGCCTTCTGTCTGTCACTGCGATGGAAAAGAGCACCGAAGTGCAGGCATCGATTCAGGTGAAACCGTCTTACGGTTTGAGTGACATGGAAATCGCCGACATGATCAAGTCGTCGTTCACCCATGCACAAGAAGACAAAGACGCCCGCTACCTTGCTGAACAACGTGTAGAAGCAGACCGCGTGATTGAAGGTTTGCTGGTCGCGATGCAAGCAGACGGCGAAGCACTGCTGTCAGACGAAGAACAAAAAGCCCTTGTGCAAGCAATCGAAGCACTGATTGCACTGCGCAATGGCGATGATGCCGGTGCGATTGAGCAAGGCATCAAAGATACAGATAAAGCGAGTCAGGAATTTGCTTCTCGCCGTATGGACAAGTCCATTCGCGAAGCACTGGCTGGCCATTCAATTGACGAGGTTTAAACATGCCAAAGATTGTTGTTCTGCCACACCAAGATTTGTGTCCTGAAGGCGCGGTATTGGAAGCGGAAACCGGCGATACAGTACTGGACGTTGCACTGCGCAACGGCATTGCTATCGAGCACGCGTGTGAGAAGTCATGCGCATGTACAACGTGTCACGTGATCATCCGTGAAGGTTTTGACTCGTTGGAAGAAAGCGATGAGCTAGAAGACGACATGCTGGATAAAGCATGGGGTCTGGAGCCTGAATCTCGTTTGGGCTGTCAGGCAAAAGTGCAGATGAAGATCTGGTTGTTGAAATTCCGCGTTACACGCTGAACCTCGCAGCAGAAAACCACTAAGCGTTAAGATAGGGAGTAAGAGCAATGAGCCTGAAATGGATTGACTCACGCGATATCGCAATTGAGCTGGTAGATAAATTCCCGGACATCGACCCGAAAACGGTGCGTTTTACTGACTTGCACCGTTGGGTGATGGAGCTGGAAGAATTCTCTGACGACCCTAATCATTCCAATGAAAAAATCCTTGAGGCGATCATCCTTTGCTGGATGGACGAAATGGACTAAATCACTTGTTTTACCCTAGTAAAGCAGGCAAATTGGAAACAACCAAGCGGGCTATAGGCCCGCTTTGTTTTAGAGGTTAATTAGCAAACCGTGAGTTGTATCGTCTAAAAATCAATACAATACCGCCTCTGAAACGTCATAATTACACGATAAACTGCGACAAGCTGACGGTGTGTTACCGCATAACGTATTGCTCGCGCAGAAATAAAAAATCAGCCGAAAGAATTTGACGCTCTGCGGGTATCGCAGGGTGTGTTGAAAAAGGAGTTCAGCATGACAGACAAAATGCTCGTTGCGCTATCACACGAAGCCGCTGCCGATGTTTGGGGCAGCAATGCCGTCGTTTCATTTGGTCAACAAGGTGCAACCGTTCATGCCACTGGTGAAGATAAGTTCACACCAGTACAGCAAGCTGCCCGCCGTTTGGATATGCAAGGCGTACGCAAAGTTAAACTCGATGGAAAAAACTGGGACTTGGAAACGGCATGGGCGTTCTACCAAGGCATGCGTGGTCCTAAGCCTGTGTTCAGCTTTGAAGCCCCAGAGCTTGACGACAAAGCGCAAAAACAACTGAAAGACCGCATTGTCGCAATCGACTGGGTTTGCGAAATCATCAATGAAACCGCCGAAGAAGTCGGCCCGCAACAGCTGGCTGTTCGTGCAGGTGAGTTCATCAAATCACAAGCACCAAACCCTGAGCACGTCTCCTACAAGATTGTGTCGGGTGCCGATCTGCTAGAGCAAGGCTGGGTAGGTGTTCACACCGTCGGCCGAGGTTCTGCACGCAAACCTGCCATGCTGCAACTCGACTACAACCCAACGGGTGATGAAAACGCCGAGGTGTTCGCCTGTATTATCGGTAAAGGTATCACTTTCGATTCAGGTGGTTACAGCATCAAGCAATCGAACTTCATGGACTCTATGAAGGCCGACATGGGCGGTGCTGCGATGGCAACTGGTGGTTTGGGTCTGGCAATCGCGCAAGGTCTAAACAAGCGTGTGAAGCTTATCCTTTGCTGTGCTGAGAACATGATTTCCAGCAATGCTTACAAGCTTGGCGACATTATCACGTACAAAAATGGCGTGACGGTTGAAGTCTTGAACTCAGACGCCGAGGGTCGTCTGGTACTGGCTGATGGCTTGCTGTTTGCCAACGACTTTAAACCTGCGCTGACGATCGACTGTGCGACACTGACAGGTGCAGCGAAAATGGCATTGGGTAACGACTACCACGCGCTGTTTAGCTTTGACCAAGCACTGGCTGAGCGCTGCCTGACGGCGGCGAACGCAGAAAATGAAGGTATGTGGCAGTTGCCGCTGGCTGAATTCCATCGCCAGATGTTGCCTTCGAACTTCGCAGACCTAGCCAACGTTGGTTCTGGTCAATACTCACCGGGTGCAAGCACCGCCGCTGCATTCTTGTCATACTTTGTCGATGACTACCAAAACGGTTGGGTGCATCTGGATTGCTCTGGCACTTACCGTAAAACGCCAAGCGATAAGTGGGCAGTCGGCGCAACCGGTATGGGCGTGAAGACGCTGGCTCGTGTCCTGATGGACGAATCAGCACGTTAAACTCACAAAATGTAAGCGAATTAACAACACGGTTAACGCTTTCGCAATATCAGTGTGGGGTCAGCGTTTCGTGTCTGTTAGGCTTGTGGTGAGATAACAAACCGATAACAGGCACGAGACCTGTTACAAGGAAAATAAAAGGAATACGACATGACTATTGAGCGCACCTTTTCAATTGTGAAGCCCGACGCCGTTAAACGTAACTTGATTGGTGAGATTTACCATCGTATTGAGCAAGCTGGCCTACGTATTGTCGCGGCAAAAATGCTGCATCTGGATAAAGAAAAGGCACAAGGTTTTTATGCTGAGCACGAAGGTAAGCCGTTCTTTGACGATCTGGTGGCATTCATGACGTCAGGTCCGGTGATGGTGCAAGTGCTTGAGGGTGAAGATGCGATTGGCCGTTACCGTGAGTTGATGGGTAAAACCAACCCAGAAGAAGCGGCGTGTGGCACCATTCGCGCAGATTACGCAGTGAGCATGCGTTTTAACTCGGTGCATGGCTCAGATAGCCCAATCTCTGCTGAGCGAGAAATTGCTTACTTTTTCGCCGACAGCGAAATCTGTCCTCGCAGTGAGTAATCTGTTCATTTAATGAGTAAAAAAGGAGAGCAAGGGCTCTCCTTTTTGTTTTTTAGGCGTTGACGGGCTATAAAACCCCGTAGGTAACAGGTGGAATCCCGAATACAAAGGCTGTACAATTTCGCGCCTTGATTTAAGGCAACGGCCTAAAACCATCACCGCATAGCGTGTGATAGGTGCTATTACTGATTTATTGTTCACGAGGCAATCTGATGACAACAGAAAAAATCAATCTGCTGGATTTCGATCGACAATCGCTGCGCGCGTTTTTCGCCGAAGAACTTGGCGAGAAAGCGTTCCGAGCGGATCAAATCATGAAGTGGATGTACCATTTTGGTGTTGATGATTTCGATCAGATGAACAACATCAACAAACAGCTTCGTGAAAAACTGAAAGCGAAATGTGAAATCCGCGCGCCGGAAGTCAGTGCTGCTCAGTATTCAAAAGACGGCACGATTAAATGGGCAATGCGCGTTGGCAACCAAGACGTTGAAACCGTATACATCCCTGAAGAAGACCGCGCGACACTGTGTGTATCTTCACAAGTGGGTTGTGCACTGGAATGTAAATTCTGTTCGACTGCGCAGCAAGGCTTTAACCGTAACCTGAAAGTGTCTGAAATCATCGGTCAGGTTTGGCGCGCGGCGAAAGAAATTGGCATTGAAAAAGAAACCGGTCGTCGCCCAATTACCAACGTGGTAATGATGGGGATGGGTGAGCCGCTGCTTAACATGAAAAACCTGATCCCAGCACTGAACCTGATGCTGGATGATCTGGCGTACGGTCTGTCTAAGCGCCGTGTGACTGTGTCTACATCCGGTGTTGTATCGGGTCTGGATCAGATGGCAGGTAAGATCGACGTTGCACTAGCAATCTCGCTGCACGCACCAAACGATGAGCTGCGTAGCCAGATCATGCCTATCAATGATCGCTACGACATTGAGACCTTCCTGGACTCAGTGCGTCGTTACATTGCGTCATCAAACGCGAACCGTGGCCGTGTTACCGTTGAGTACATCCTGCTGGATCACGTCAACGATGATATGGAGCATGCGCGTCAACTCGCAGAGCTGTTAAAAGACACGCCTGCGAAGATAAACCTTATTCCTTTTAACCCATATCCTGGTTCACCATATAAGAAGCCAAGTAACTCGCGTATCGACCGTTTCCAAAAAACGCTGATGCAATACGATTACACGGTGATTATTCGTAAGACGCGTGGCGATGACATCGACGCAGCATGCGGACAGCTTGTTGGAGATGTGATTGACCGAACAAAACGAACGCAAGGCAGACAGGATACTCAGGAACAAATCCCTGTAAAATCAGTCTGACCTTATAGGCTGAAAGGAATGGGATATGGCAAGGACGCTGATAAGTCTGTTATTGATGGGATTATTAGCAGGTTGCGTCACAGTAACAGATGAGAAAACGCAGGCGAGTTTTGATAATATTCAAGCAGCCGAATCGCGTATATCACTTGGACTTGCATACCTAAAAGATGGCAACTGGCTTCGCGCGAGAGAAAATTTGGAGATGGCCGTTGAGTTCGCTCCACGATACGATCGCGCGTTGATTACCTTCGCTCACTACCTTCAAGAGGTAGGGGAGTTTGAACAAGCCGAGGCGCAGTACAAAGCCGCCTTGCGTTACTCCCCGAAAAATGGGGACGCGCATAATAACTATGGCGTCTTTCTCTGCAAGCAGAGCCGATTCGAAGAAGCCCAAGAGGCTTTTGAGAATGCCATTGAGCAGCCGAACTATTATAAGTTGGCGGACAGCTACGAAAATGCAGCGTTATGCGCATTGAAAGCTGACGATGATCTAGCTGCAAAACAATTGTTTCAAAAAGCCATTGACCATGAGCCTAATCGCCCAGTGTCTTCATTGCGCCTCGCGCAACTGGAAATAGATGAAGGCGAATTGACGCAGGCGAAACTGCGATTGTTCCAGTTTCACAAGCGATTCGGGTATCAACCCAGTAGCTTGCTCGCGATGGTCAAATTAGAAACATTGGCACAACAGCCTACAGAAGCTGTACGATACGCAAGTATACTAGAGAAAAAATTTCCTGAATCTAACGAATACAGACAGTACTTAGCGAATGAATACTGAACTAAACGAAGAACAGCTTGACGGTGTTGAGACATCCCACCCTGGGATTGTATTGAAACAAGCCAGAGAAAAGATGGGACTGTCTGAACAAGATGTTGCAGATAGACTTAGGCTTCGTGTTTCTGTCATTCAAGATCTTGAAGAAAACTGTTGCGACGGGCAGCAGATTGCGACCTTCACCCGCGGTTATATCCGCTCTTACGCCAAATTGGTCGGTATTGATGCCGATGCTCTACTTGGCGGTTTTAAAGCCTCTCCTGAAGTAGAAGAAAGCGCACAGAAGATGCAAAGCTTCTCCGGTAAAACGAGCCGTGAAAAGCATGACAGCCGTGTAATGGGGCTGACGTGGATCATTCTGGCCGTTGTCGTGAGTATCACGACATTTTGGTGGTGGCAAAACCAAGAAAACGAAGACTTACTGACGCTACCGGACAGCAGCAATTTGCTGGTGACGGAAGCGGCAGAAGCAGAGCCTGCGAACACTGTTGTTGAGACTGAGGTAATTGAGCCTCAAGTGACACCTGTCGAACCGGAAGTAGAACCCACCACCGAGACGGTGCAGATTGCAACGACAGCACCAGACATCACGCCAGAGCCAGAGCCAGAAGTGGTTGTTGCTGAAGTGCCTGTACCAGAAGACGTTGTGGTAGAAGGGCCTGCGGCACCTGTTGAAGCACCAGCAGATAGTCCAGCCCTGGTGCTGACGTTTGATGGCGATTGTTGGGTAGATGTGCGCGATGCGAGTGGTAAACGTCTGCTTACAGGGATAAAATCAGCGGGTCAATCTGTTGAGCTGACTGGCGAAGCACCTTTCAAACTTGTTTTGGGCGCGCCTTCAGCAGTTGAACTCGTCTATAACGGCGAAAAAGTTGATTTGAGTGGTTACCCATCAGGACGGGTAGCACGTTTGAGCCTTCCGAAGTAAGTCAGAGTACACCTAATGCATACCGAATCTCCTATTATTCGTCGTCCCTCAACGCGTATCTATGTGGGCAACGTGCCTATCGGTGACGGTGCACCCATCGCCGTGCAATCGATGACCAACACTCGCACCACGATGTTGAAGCAACCGTTGCACAAATCCGAGCGTTGGAGAAGGTGGGAGCAGATATCGTACGTGTTTCTGTCCCAACCATGGACGCGGCGGAAGCGTTCAAGTTGATCAAACAGCAAACCAATATCCCATTGGTGGCTGATATCCATTTTGACTACCGTATCGCACTGAAAGTGGCGGAATACGGTGTCGACTGTCTGCGTATTAACCCAGGCAACATTGGTAACGAGCAGCGCATCCGCTCAGTTGTGGACGCTGCGCGTGACAAAAATATTCCCATTCGTATTGGTGTTAATGGCGGTTCTTTGGAGCGCGACATTCAAGAAAAATTTGGCGAGCCAACCCCAGCTGCGCTGGTGGAATCGGCGATGCGCCATGTGGACATTCTGGACCGTCTGAACTTTGACCAGTTCAAAGTGAGCGTGAAAGCGTCAGATGTGTTCTTGGCAGTGGAATCGTATCGTCAACTGGCGAAGCGTATTGACCAACCTCTGCACTTGGGCATTACCGAGCAGGCGGCGCACGTGCGGGTGCAGTGAAATCCGCAGTGGGTCTTGGTATGCTGCTGAGCGAAGGTATCGGTGATACCCTGCGAATTTCTCTGGCAGCAGACCCAGTAGAAGAAATCAAAGTAGGCTTTGATATTCTTAAGTCCCTGCGCATTCGCTCTCGTGGTGTGAACTTTATTGCCTGTCCAACCTGCTCCCGTCAGGAGTTTGATGTGATTGGCACCGTTAACGCTCTGGAGCAGCGTCTGGAAGACGTGGTACTGCCGATGGACGTTTCAATCATTGGCTGTGTGGTCAATGGTCCGGGCGAAGCGGAAGTGTCTCACATCGGTGTCGCCGGCGGTAACAAGCGCAGTGCTTACTACGACGATGGCAAACGCCAAAAAGAACGTTTTGACAACGACAACCTGATCGATCAGCTGGAAGCGAAGATCCGGGCAAAAGCGGCAATGCTGGACGAAAACAACCGCATTGACGTCAATACTCAAGAGTAAGCGTAAGCCGCTTACTTACAGAAAGAACAAACAGATCGGTTACGAGAGTTAACGTGGCGAAAACTATTCAAGCAATTCGAGGCATGAACGACTGCCTCCCAACACAATCTCCACTATGGCAAAAAGTGGAAGGTACCGTTAAAGACGTAATCAGTGCGTATGGCTACAGCGAAGTGCGTATGCCAATCGTTGAGATGACAAATCTATTCTGTCGCGCAATCGGTGAAGTGACCGACGTGGTAGAAAAAGAGATGTACACCTTTGAAGATCGCAATGGTGACAGCCTGAGTCTGCGTCCTGAAGGTACTGCGGGTTGTGTGCGCGCAGGTATCGAAAACGGTCTGCTGTACAACCAAGAACAGCGTCTGTGGTACATGGGCCCAATGTTCCGCCACGAGCGTCCTCAGAAAGGTCGCTACCGTCAATTCCACCAATGTGGTGTGGAAGTGTTTGGCCTAGATGGTCCAGACGTTGACGCAGAATTGATCATGATGACCGCGCGTCTATGGAAGCAGCTGGGCATCAACGAGCACGTACGTCTGGAGCTGAACTCAATCGGTTCTTTGGAAGCACGTGCAAACTATCGCCAAGCACTGGTTGCCTTCCTTCAGCAGCACGAAGACGTGTTGGACGAAGATTGCAAACGCCGTATGCACACTAACCCACTGCGCGTTCTGGACACCAAAGTGCCAGAAATCCAAGCAGTGCTGGTGGATGCGCCTAAGCTGTCTGAGTACCTAGATGAAGAGTCAAAACAACATTTTGCAGGTCTTTGTGAACTGTTGGACGCAGCAGGTATCCAATACTGGTTGAACGAAAAACTGGTTCGCGGTCTGGATTACTACAACCGTACCGTGTTCGAGTGGGTCACTGAAAGCTTGGGTTCACAAGGCACAGTTTGTGGTGGTGGTCGCTACGACGGTCTGGTTGAGCAACTGGGCGGTAAAGCAACACCTGCTGTGGGTTTCGCAATGGGTCTAGAGCGTCTGGTTCTGCTGATGGAAACCCTTGAGCTGAACGCAACCCGTCCAGTGGTTGATGTTTACATGGTGACCATGGGCGAAGGCACGCTGGTTGCTGGTATGGCACTGGCAGAGCGTCTGCGTGAGCAAGTACCGGGTCTGCGTGTGATGACGCACTTCGGTGGCGGTAACTTCAAGAAACAATTTAAACGTGCTGACAAAGTTGGCGCGGCAGTAGCACTGGTGTTGGGCGAAGACGAAGTCGCTAACGGCCAAGTGACCTACAAAGATCTTAAGGGTGGCGAACAGCTGACCATTTCTCAGGATGATGCAGCCGAAAAATTGGCTCAATTAGTTTAAGAGAGGACGAAACGTGGACGTCTACACCACAGAAGAACAACAAGTCGAAGCGATTAAGAAGTGGTGGCGGGACAACGGTAAAGCCGTTGTCCTCGGCGCAGTAATTGGTTTGGGCGGTCTTTACGGATGGCGCTACTACCAGGCTGAGCAGGAAACCAGCCGTGAACAGGCATCAGAAGCATACACCAAGTGGTGACTGCACTGGCTGCCGGTGATGCGCAGGCGGAAGAAAAGGCTCTGTCGTTTATCAAATCAAACGACAGCTCCTATGCAACGTTACTTGAACTGCAATTGGCGAAGTCTTTCGTTGATGCGGGTGAGTTGTCTAAAGCACTGGAGCAGCTGCGCGCTGTTCAAGGTTCAAAAGACACCACACTGAAATCTATCGCGACCGTTCGCATTGCGCGTATCGAAGCTGAGCAAGGCAACTATGATGCTGCGCTGAAAGAGCTGGATACCGTTGCAGACGAAAGCTGGAAAGCACAGGTTGAAGAACTTCGTGGTGACATTCTTCTGAGCAAAAACGATGTAGCAGAAGCGCGTTCAGCGTATGCCGCATCGTTGGCAGCGGCAACAAACCCTGTTGTTCAGATGAAACTAGACAATCTGTCTCAATAAGGTCGAGAGAGTTAAATGCGCAAGGGATGGAAACGTATTGGTGCAGTAGCCGTGCTGGGATCATTGCTGATCGGTTGTGCGGGTGAGGAAGATTCCATCCAGATGGCTCCTGTACCTCAGGTCGTAAGTGAGTTTACACCAACCAATGTTTGGAGTGCTCAAGTCGGTGATGGTGTTGATGGATACTTCAGCAAACTGACACCGGTTTATGCTTACGACAAGGTCTTTGCTGCCGATAGAAACGGTGTGGTGAAGGCGCTGGATGTAGAAACAGGCAAAACGCTTTGGGAAGTCGATCTCGAAGATGACAAGCCGGTTCTACTGTCTGGTGGCATCACGGCATCTTACGGCAAGTTATACATAGGTACCGAAACCGGTGAGCTGATCGCTTTGAATGAAGAGACTGGCGAAACCGAGTGGAAAACGGACGTAAACGGCGAAGTGCTCGCAAAGCCTCTGGCTGACGAGGGCTTGGTGGTTGTGAACACAGGTCGTGGCGAGTTGTCTGCGTATGACGCAGAGACAGGTGAACAACGCTGGAAAAATGCCAGTGATGTGCCAAACCTGACGCTGCGTGGTGACAGCTCACCTGTCTCGATTTCAGGTGGCGTGTTCTGGGGAATGGCAAACGGCCGATTGGGTGCTGCATTCCTTGAGAACGGTAACATCATCTGGCAACAGCCGATTGCAAGCCCGAAAGGCGCAACAGAAATTGATCGTCTGGTGGATGTTGATGCTTCACCGGTAATTTCCGGTTCTCTGTTGTACGCGGTTGGTTATAATGGCCAGCTTGTTGCCATCGACCTTCGTTCTGGTCGTCCAGCGTGGAAACGTACCTACAGCTCATCAACCGATTTTCTGGTGGCTGGTAGCTACTTGTTCCTGGTGACGGACAAAGATCATGTTGTGGCAGTTGATGCGCGCAGCGGCACGGAATTGTGGCAAAATCGCGATCTTGAGTATCGCCAGTTGACGGCACCTGTTGCGATATCGGGCTACGTGGTAGTCGGTGACGCCGAAGGTTACCTGCACTGGTTAGATCCAACGTCAGGCGAATTCGTTGCCCAACAACAAATTGATGATAGCGGTATCGCTGTTGCGCCAGTAAAAGTCGATGACGGATATGTTGTCATCGCGCGTGACGGAACTATCGCTAAGAAACAAACGCTATAATATCAAGCGTTTATATATTGTTCGGCTCCTGGTCTTCACGGATCAGGAGCCGCTGTTATTAATAAACAAGAGATTTTAAGAGGTCAGTATGATTCCTGTAGTAGCCCTTGTCGGGCGTCCGAATGTGGGGAAATCGACACTCTTTAACCGGCTGACAAGGACGCGCGATGCGCTCGTTGCCGATTTTCCGGGTTTGACCAGGGATCGTAAATACGGAAAAGCAATGCTGGGTGAGCACGAGTTTATCGTGGTAGACACCGGCGGTATCGATGGTACCGAAGAAGGCGTTGAGACCAAAATGGCTGAGCAGTCACTGGCTGCGATTGAAGAAGCTGATGTTGTACTGTTCATGGTTGATGGCCGTGCGGGTCTGACTGTGGCAGACGAAGCCATTGCACAACACCTGCGTACTCGTGAAAAGAAAACCTTCCTTGTTGTGAACAAGGTTGACGGTATTGATGCAGATGCAGCAAGTGCGGAATTTTGGCAGCTGGGTATGGAAGACATGTACCAAATCGCTGCCGCACATGGCCGTGGCGTGCTGTCTCTGATTGACCGTGCTCTTAAACCTTTCGCGGAAGAGCTGTCTGAGCAAGAAGCAGATGAAGAGCGTGAAGGTCTAATTGATCTGACGGGCGAGCAAGACGAAGACGGTGAAGACAAAGATCTGACCGAAGAAGATGCAGAATCTGCATTGGAGCGTCTGCGCAACCTGCCAATCAAGTTCGGTATTATCGGTCGTCCAAACGTGGGTAAATCTACGCTGACGAACCGTATTCTGGGCGAAGACCGTGTTGTTGTTTACGACATGCCAGGTACAACGCGTGACTCTATCTACATTCCAATGGAACGTGACGGTCGCGAATATGTGATTATCGATACAGCAGGTGTACGTCGTCGTAAGCGTGTTAACGAGAAGGTAGAGAAGTTCTCTGTTATCCAAACGTTGAAAGCGATCGAAGATTCAAACGTTGTGTTGTTGGTTATCGATGCACGTGAAAACATTTCAGATCAGGACCTGAGCCTGCTGGGCTTCGCGTTGAACGCGGGTCGTTCTATCGTTATCGCGGTGAACAAGTGGGACGGTTTGGATACAGACGTGAAAGAGCGCGTGAAATCAGAACTTGATCGCCGTCTGGGCTTCGTAGACTTCGCTCGTATTCACTTTATCTCTGCGCTGCACGGTACTGGCGTAGGCCACCTGTTCGAGTCCATTCAGGAAGCTTACGAATCAGCAACCAAGCGTATCAGCACGTCAATGCTGACTCGCATCATGAACATGGCGCAGGATGATCACCAGCCGCCAATGATCCGTGGTCGTCGTGTGAAGCTGAAATATGCGCACGCGGGTGGTTACAACCCACCGATTTTCGTGATCCACGGAAACATGGTGAGAGAACTGCCTGATTCGTACAAGCGTTACCTGATGAACTATTACCGTAAATCGCTGCAAATCATGGGTACGCCTATCCGTATTCAGTTCCAGAACAGCGAGAACCCGTTTGAAGGTAAGAAAGAGAACCTTACTATTTCTCAAGCGCGTCAACGTAAGCGTCTGATGGACATGGTAAAAACGCGTAAGAAGTAATTCTACGTGAGGAAAAGCCGACCCAAGGGTCGGCTTTTTTGTGTCCGTTGTTTGGGATCAGGAAAAAGGATAAACACAGGATTTTACGCTACTGAGACAAATCGACATTCACCTCATGTAATTTAGCCAAAACCTCATTCTTCCGTCTTTAAGCTTCCTTTATTGATTGAAATTCCTCCGGATCAACGCCTTAAACCGTACTGATCTGCACGTATTGATGACAGATCAGAGTTTCAAGTTACATACTTATGTTGATCCTGATCACATAAATTGAGTGGTTTAGGCGAAAATATCGTTCTAGGCGACGAAGAACATTTATTGCGCGGCTAAGATTGCACCCATTATTCATAAAATATCGTAAAGTTGGTATTAATAGCCATTTAGTGATATTTAATATCGTTAAAAATCCAAATGCAGAACATGTAACTTATGCTTTCGGGAGTTGTATTGATAAATATTCTTTTAGGGGTAGATCGCTGATCGGATCCCTATAAAGCTGCGATCTGACGATCTTTATAGGATCCAGCAAGAGGCTGTTCATTTTTTAACGGGATTGCCATTAGAATAGCCAACAAAAGATCGATGATCATTACTGGTCGAGAATCTTGCGATCTGCGTTTGCTTGGAGTGCGAAAATGGAAAACATCTGCCTGATTGCCAGGGTGAATTGGCGTGGAATAGCGGTAGCTATGTTTGCAATGCTTGTAATAAAACGTTTATTAAACAAGGGTTTTGTAAGGTGTGTGACGCGCAGCTAGAGCGTCTACAGGCGTGTGGCTCAACGAGTTACTTTTGTCATACCTGCAATGAGCTGAAATCTCGCTCAGGGGCGAGAATTGTTTTTGCGGAACAAAAAGCGGTGTCGTAAAGACACCGTTTTTCTTGAATTTGCCTTGGTTTAGAGGGCGCGGGATCGGATCTCTCCGTCTGCGAGCGTCGTGGTGATCAGATCGCCTTCTTTAATGTCATCAGCGCGTCTGATCACTGCCCCTTTGTCATCACGCGTAATCGAGTAGCCGCGTGCAAGGGTAGCAAGCGGGCTGACGGCATCCAGTGTTTCCATCTGCAATGCCAGCGTATGCTGCTGTTGGCGAAGTTGTCGCTTCATGGTTTCAATCAACTTTTCCTGCGTATAGGCAAGCTGAACCTTGTCGCTGCGAATGCGTGAAATCGGCGAATAACGTTCTAATCTCTGGCTCAATCGGTCAATGCGCTGCGCTTCACGTTGCAAGTTGGTGCGCATCGCGAGATTGAGTCGATATTCCAAATCATCAAACTGTTGAGCTTGCTGCTGCAGGCGCGCTTGCGGGTGTTGAAGCGTCAAACGGTGATGCAAGCGTGTCAGCTTGTCACGGTAGAAGGACAACTGTGACTCGAAACGGTGCGCGAGTTTGTCTGTGCGTTGAAGAAGCTGTTGCGAACGTAAAGAGGTATCTCTGCTCACCAGCTCCGCAGCTGCAGAAGGTGTAGGCGCGCGAACGTCAGCCACAAAGTCTGCGATAGTGACATCGACTTCATGACCCACCGCACTGACGATAGGAATCGAACTGGCAGCAATGGTGCGTGCGACGATTTCTTCGTTAAAACACCACAAGTCTTCCAGTGAGCCACCACCACGACCTACGATCAGCACATCACACTCATCACGACTATTGGCGCGGCCAATGGCTTGTGCAATCTGAATGGCGGCATCTTTCCCTTGTACTTGGGTAGGGTAGATAACGATAGGCAGGCTTGGGTCTCGACGTTTTAAAACATGGAGAATGTCGTGAAGGGCAGCACCCGTGCTGGAGGTAATAATACCAACACGCTTGGGTTGTTCAGGCAGCGGTTTTTTCAGTGCACTTGCAAATAGACCTTCTGCAGAAAGCTGCATTTTTAGTTTTTCGAACTGCTGTTGAAGCATGCCATCACCTTCTGGCTGCATGCTTTCAACAATGATCTGGTAATCACCTCTTGGCTCATACAATGACAGTCTGGCTCTCACCAGCACCTGATTGCCGTTGGCAGGTTTAAATGTCACACGACGGTTATTTCCCCGAAACATCGCGCATTTAACCTGAGCTTGTCTGTCTTTCAAGGTGAAGTACCAATGACCAGACACGGGCACGGTGAGGTTTGAAATTTCACCAACTAGCCAAACGATCCCCATTTCGTTTTCTAGCAAAAGGCGTACCTCTGCGTTCAGTCTGGAGACGGTGTAGATGTTTTCGTTGGGAATGGTCATGTGAGATAAACCTTGAATTTCAAGATGATGAATCAATGGTAAAGGGCGAAAAAATTTAAGCCAAACGTTTTCGTAAAAATCTGTAGCCAAACGTTTGCGTCGTCAGTATAATGCGGCGGCAATATTTTGAACCCCCGTATTTTATTTTGGCGTGAGATATTGCAATGTTAAGAATAGCTAAAGAAGCCTGACTTTCGATGATGTACTGCTAGTTCCAGCACACTCTACCGTTCTCCCGAACACTGCTGACTTGCGTACACAACTTACAAAAAATATCTCCCTAAATATCCCAATGATTTCTGCGTCGATGGACACAGTGACTGAAGCCCGTTTGGCTATCGCACTGGCGCAGGAAGGCGGCATTGGTTTCATCCACAAAAACATGTCAATCGAACAGCAAGCTGAGATGGTTCACCAAGTGAAGATCTTCGAAGCAGGCGTTGTGACACACCCAGTCACCGTTCACCCAGATGCGACTATCGCTGATGTGGTTGAGCTGACTAAAAAGCATGGTTTTGCTGGTTTCCCTGTTGTCACTGAAAGCAACGAGCTGGTGGGTATCATTACTGGCCGTGACGTTCGCTTTGTGATTGACCTGTCTAAGAAAGTTTCTGCGGTGATGACGCCGAAAGAGCGTCTGGCCTGTGTGAAAGAAGGTGCATGCCGCGAAGAAGTGCAAGAGAAGATGCACCAAGCGCGCGTTGAGAAAGTACTGGTTGTGAATGATGATTTCCAACTGACCGGTATGATCACTGCAAAAGACTTCCACAAAGCAGAAACCAAACCAAACGCATGTAAAGATGAGCAAGGTCGTCTGCGTGTAGGTGCGGCAGTCGGTGCAGGCGCAGGTAACGAAGAGCGCGTAAAAGCGCTGGTTGAAGCGGGTGTTGACGTTCTTCTTATCGACTCTTCACACGGTCACTCTGAAGGTGTTCTAAACCGCATTCGCGAAACACGCGAAGCGTACCCTGATCTCGACATCATCGGTGGTAACGTTGCAACAGGTGCTGGTGCAAAAGCACTGATTGAAGCGGGTGTGAGTGCAGTTAAAGTGGGTATCGGCCCCGGTTCAATCTGTACAACGCGCATTGTTACTGGTGTAGGTGTTCCTCAAATCACAGCGATTGCGGATGCAGTAGAAGTGGCAAACGAGTACGGCATTCCAGTTATCGCTGACGGCGGTATCCGTTTCTCTGGTGATATCTGTAAAGCGATTGCAGCCGGCGCATCATGTGTCATGGTTGGTTCAATGTTCGCAGGTACGGAAGAAGCACCGGGTGAAGTTATCCTGTATAACGGCCGTTCTTACAAGTCTTACCGTGGCATGGGCTCATTGGGCGCAATGTCTCAAGGTTCTTCAGACCGCTACTTCCAATCAGACAATGCGGCAGACAAGTTGGTACCAGAAGGTATCGAAGGTCGCATTGCGTACAAAGGTCACCTGAAAGAAATCGTTCACCAGCAAATGGGCGGTCTGCGCTCAAGCATGGGTCTGACTGGTTCAGCAACGATTGAAGCGATGCGCACTAAAGCGGAATTCGTTGTGATTTCAGGTGCGGGCATGGCGGAATCTCACGTGCATGACGTACAGATCACCAAAGAAGCACCAAACTACCGTCGCGGCTAATTTCTCCTAGAGAATCCCCCAGACGTAAACGTTTGCTTTTTTCTTGAAGCACTGATAAGAGGCGAGTAAACTCGCCTCGTTTTCAAAACCCACAATCACAGCATAGATAAGAGAACCCGTACAGTATGGGTTTTCTCAAGCGATAAAGCTTAGCTGGCGTTAACGATAAGACTGCTCAAAATGACTAAAGACATCCATGATCAACGCATTCTAATTTTGGATTTCGGTTCTCAATACACTCAACTAGTAGCACGCCGCGTTCGTGAAATCGGTGTGTACTGTGAGCTATGGAGCTGGGATGTAGATGAAGCGGACATTCGTGAATTCAATCCAGACGGCATCATCCTGTCTGGTGGCCCAGAGAGCGTGACAGAAGCAAACTCTCCACGTGCTCCTCAATATGTATTCGACTCTGGCGTGCCAGTATTTGGTGTATGTTACGGCATGCAAACCATGGCAGAGCAACTTGGCGGTAAAGTAGCGGGTTCTGACGAGCGCGAATTTGGTTATGCAGCAGTACAAGTGACAGGTGATTCTGCTCTGTTTGCTGGTCTTGAAGCAACTCAAGATGTTTGGATGAGCCACGGCGACAAAGTTGTCGAGATCCCATCTGATTTCGTGAAAATCGCACAGACAGACACCTGTCCTTATGCTGCGATGGCAAACGAAGAGAAGAAATACTACGGCGTGCAGTTCCACCCAGAAGTAACGCACACCAAAAATGGCCTGAAAATGCTTGAAAACTTCGTACTGAATGTATGTGGTTGTGAGCGTCTATGGACTGCTGAGTCAATTATCGAAGACGCAGTTGCTCGTATTAAAGAACAAGTGGGTGATGACGAAGTTATCCTTGGCTTGTCGGGCGGCGTAGATTCATCTGTTGTTGCTATGCTGATCCACCGTGCAATCGGTGACAAGCTGACGTGTGTATTCGTAGACAACGGTCTGCTTCGTCTGAACGAAGGCGAGCAAGTGATGGAAATGTTCGGCGACAAATTTGGTCTGAACATTGTTCACGTTAAAGCGGAAGAGCGTTTCCTGTCAGCACTGGAAGGTATTTCTGATCCAGAAGCTAAGCGTAAGAAAATCGGTCACGTATTCGTAGACGTATTCGACGAAGAATCGAAGAAACTGTCTAACGCGAAGTGGCTGGCGCAAGGCACTATTTACCCAGACGTTATCGAATCTGCTGCGTCTAAGACAGGTAAAGCACACGTTATCAAATCTCACCACAACGTAGGTGGCCTGCCAGAAGAAATGGCTATGGGTCTGGTTGAGCCGCTGAAAGAGCTGTTCAAAGACGAAGTGCGTAAGATTGGTCTGGAACTGGGTCTGCCGTACAACATGCTGTACCGTCATCCATTCCCAGGTCCTGGTCTGGGCGTACGCGTTCTTGGTGAAATCAAGAAAGAGTACTGTGACCTTCTGCGTCGCGCAGATGCTATCTTCATTGAAGAACTGCATAAAGCGGACCTGTACAACAAAGTATCTCAAGCGTTCACCGTGTTCCTGCCAGTACGCTCTGTAGGCGTAATGGGCGACGGCCGTAAGTACGACTGGGTTGTTTCACTGCGTGCAGTAGAAACCATCGACTTCATGACCGCACACTGGGCACACCTGCCATACGACTTCTTGGGTCGCGTATCAAACCGCATCATCAACGAAGTAAACGGCATCAGCCGTGTGGTTTACGATATCTCTGGTAAACCACCAGCGACTATCGAGTGGGAATAATCCCTAACTGATTGAATTTAAAAGGCACGCTTAGCGTGCCTTTTTTCGTTTCTGCGTCCAATTAACATCCTCTCTCAATAGCGTGACGCTCTGTCATGTCTTCATCGCAAATACTGTTCGGACACTTGAGGCGTAACAAGAATGTGCTTCATGTTATGTCGGTGAAATAACCATGTTTTATCCATGTTTAAATTGTGTGCTCGTTTTGAATTTTTGCGCTGCTGGTAGGGTTTTAATTGTTATTTGTCACTACCAAATAAATTAAATCCGTGTATTTTGTTCTGCTGAATAATTATTACGTCGTTGTGACTTTTATTCAGAAAACGTCATAAACGATGCAAACACACCTTTTAACCATGGAGCTTTTATATGAGTAACCATGCTATGGATAACGTTCCAGAGGCGTCAAAAAGCGCGATGGATAAGTTTCTCAATGGGATTGAGAGAGCAGGGAACAAAATCCCTGATCCAGCGCTACTGTTCTTTTACGGTTTATTGATTGTTTGGGTTCTGTCCGCCGTTCTTTCTCAAGTCGACTTCGGCTTGGTTCACCCTGTTACAGGTCAGGCCGTTGAAATCAATAACCTTCTTACGGGTACCGCGCTAGCAACTTCCTCGCTAACATGGTAACCACCTTCACTAGCTTCGCACCAATGGGTATCGTTCTGGTTGCAATGCTGGGTGTAGGTGTTGCAGATGCATCAGGCTTCATCACGACAGGTCTGAAGAAGATGCTGAACGTAACGCCGAAGAAACTGCTGACACCAGCACTGATTCTGGTCGCTATCGTTTCTCACACTGCGGCTGATGCGGGCTACGTACTGGTTATTCCACTGGGTGGTATCATCTTCCACGCAGCGGGCCGTCACCCTCTGGTAGGTATCGCGGCTGCGTTCGCGGGTGTATCAGGTGGTTTCTCTGCAAACTTCATCCCTGCGGGTATCGATCCACTGCTGGCGGGCTTCACCCAATCAGCAGCGAACGTTCTGGATAAAGACTACGTGGTTAACCCACTGGCGAACCTGTACTTCACCGGTCTGTCTTCATTCCTGATCGTAGGTATCGGCTGGTACGTGACTGAGAAAATCATCGAGCCTCGTTTGAGCAAAATGCCAATCGATGATGATGCAGAAAAAGCACCAGATTTGGGTAGCTTCACAGCAATCGAAAGTAAAGCGTTCAACCGCGCAGGTCTGGCAATGCTGGCAGGTATCGCGCTGTTGGTTGTAGCACTGATCCCTGAGTCGTCTGCTCTTCGTTCTCCTGAAGGTGAACTGACTGCATTCTCAGCACCGCTGATGAAGTCTATCGTTCCACTGATTTTCATCCTGTTCGTGATTCCAGGTGTGGTATACGGCCGCGTAGCGGGTACGTTTGCAAACCAAAGCGATATCATCAAAGCGATGAGCACCACCATGTCTACCATGGGTAGCTACTTGGTGATGTCATTCTTCTGTGCGCAGTTCCTGGTTGCATTCAGCCAGTCGAACATCGGTACTCTGTTGGCACTGGAAGGTGCGGCATTCCTGAAAGCACTGAACATGCCAGTCAGCTGACCATCATCGGTATGATTCTGCTGACAGCGTGTGTGAACCTGCTAATCGGTTCTGCATCTGCGAAGTGGGCACTGATTGGTCCAATCCTGGTACCAATGCTGATGGCACTGGGTATTTCTCCAGAACTGTCTCAAGCGGCTTACCGTGTAGGTGACTCTGTTTCTAACATCATTTCACCTCTGATGGTGTTCTTCCCGCTGGTGGTTGTTTACTGTCAACGTTACGTGAAGAGCACAGGTATCGGTACACTGGCGTCTATGATGATGCCGTACTCGATTGCAATGCTGATTGGCTGGAGCTTGTTCCTGCTGGCGTACTGGGCATTGGGCATCCCTCTGGGTATCCAAGCACCTTACACTTACGCGCTGTAATCTCACCGCGGATTATTCTCGAGCCCTGCCATGTGCAGGGCTTTTTTATACCTCTTGTCCAGAGAGGTGGATTTTGCGTGCTACATATTCATAACACTATTAAAACGAAATTATATACAACAAAATATCGTCAAAAAAATATTACTAAGTTTTATCATCTTCTTTATTTGTAATCACTCGTATATAACGCTGAAAACCCCATCATTTGTGAATGATCCACTAATTTCATATGGCCGACTTGATATTTAATGCTGTTAGGTGTGATTTTTTGGTGTTTTACACTGGATTGATCATTTGCTAATTTCGAGTCGAAAAATTACGGATACACCCGAAAAGACGCAGGCAGTAACAATCTGTAGCGATTTCGGAAACACTCATCGAATAGGTGGTACGAAATGAGTCAAGTTTCACAAGGAGCGCCCCAGCAGAGCGGCGCGATTGCGTTCATTGAACGTGTAGGCAAGAAAATCCCCGATCCCGTTATCATTTTTATGTTCCTTTTTGTGGGCTCTTTGGCTCTAACGGGTCTGATCGGTGGTATGGAATTCCAAACGACAGGCGCAGATGGTCAGCCTGTTAGTCACACCGTTAAGAGCATGCTGGCAACGGAAAACGTTCGCTGGATGTTCGACAATGCGATTCTGGAAAACTGGCTGAAATTCGGTCACGGTGTTCTGGGTGTTATCCTGGTTGTTATGCTGGGTGTGGGTATCGCAGAAAACTCAGGTCTTCTGGGTGCAGTGATCAAGCGTGTTGGTCTGAAGCTGAATGAAAAATGGCTGCCAATGCTGCTGGTTTTCCTGGGTATCATGAGCTCAATCGCGACTGATGCAGGTTACTTGGTACTGGTTCCTCTGGCGGGAATGCTTTACGCAGGCGTAGGTAAAAACCCACTGATTGGTATGGCAGCAGCATTTGCCGGTGTATCAGCAGGCTTCAGCGCAAACTTGATCCCTGCAACACCAATCGACGTTATCGTTGGCTTGAACGCACGTGTATTTGCTGAAGCGCAAGGCGTTCCGTTCACCACGGCTGACGGCGTTGAGCTGAACCCAGCTACCATGCACTACTTCTTCATCGCAGTGTCTACTTTCATGCTGGCCATTCTGGGTGCATGGGTAACCAAGCGTTTCGTTGCGCCACGTCTGGAAAACATGTCTTACGTGATTCCAGAAGATCTGGAGCAGAAAGACTTTGCAGTAAGCTCTGAAGAGCAAAAAGGTCTGCGTGCAGCAGGTTTGGGTCTGATTGCGTCACTGGCTGCGATTGTTGCGCTGGCGATGGGGCCACTGGCACCTTACACCAACGAAGCTGGTCGTACCGTAACGCCTTACATGAATAACGTTATCCTGCTTATTGCGATGGTGTTTGCGGTTACCGGTATCTGTTTTGGTTACAGCACTGGCAAGTTCAAGTCACTGCAAGACGTGGTTAATGCCATGGTTAAGCAGATGAACACTTTCGGTTACGTTCTGGTTCTGACTTTCTTCAGCCACAACTTCCTGGCGGTACTGGCTTACTCAGGCTTGGGCGTGTACATCACTTACTTGGGTGCGACCTCGTTGTCAGCACTGGGTCTGGAAAACTTCCCAATCCTGCTGATCATCGGCTTTATCATCACCACGGCGATCATCAACCTGTTCGTGGGTGGCTTGACGTCGAAGTGGATGCTACTGGGTCCAATCTTCATCCCAATGCTGTACCAAGTGAACCCGAACATGACGCCAGACATCGTATCTGCAGCGTTCCGTGTGGCGGACTCATCAACCAACATCATCACACCAATGATGACTTACGCGGGTGTTATTCTGGCATTCATGCGTAAGTACAAACCTGAACTGACGTTCGGTGACGTGATTGCGATGATGGTACCGTACTCAGTCACGTTCTTGACGGTATGGACGGGTCTGTTGATTGCCTTCTTTACGTTCAACATCCCATTGGGCTTCTAATTCCAGCGAAGATGATGAAATGAAAAACCCGGCGTTGCCGGGTTTTTTTGTGCGTGTTTTCCATGAGAAAAGAAGAAAGGTGTTACTTCTTCAAGTGCTCTGCATGGAAACGAATGTGATCTTCGATAAAGCTAGAGATGAAGTAATAACTGTGATCATAGCCTTCTTGCATGCGAAGCTCTAGCGGGTAGCCAGCGTCTTCAGCCGCAGCGACCAGATTGTCCGGTTTCAATTGCTCGTGGAGGAATTGGTCGGCATCGCCTTGGTCGACCAGCATAGGAAGGTGTGTATCTGCCGTTTTGATCAGCGCACAGGCGTCATACTCAAGCCAAGTGCTTCTGTCTTCACCTAGATAATTCGAGAACGCTTTTTCACCCCAAGGTACAACGGCTGGATTCACAATCGGACTGAAGGCTGACACTGAGCTGTAAGCATCGGTGTTTTTCAGTGCGATGGTCAATGCGCCGTGTCCGCCCATACTGTGCCCTGAAATCGCCTTCACATCGCTGACAGGGAAGTGGCCTTCAACAATTTGAGGCAACTCTTTCACCACGTAGTCGTACATTTGGTAGTAACGATTCCATGGTGCTTCCGTTGCATTCACATAGAAGCCCGCACCGACGCCAAAATCGTACGCGCCGTCTGGGTCATCAGGGATGCTGTCACCACGCGGACTGGTATCCGGTGCCACAATGGCAATACCAAGTTCTGCTGCAACACGATGCGCCCCCGCTTTTTGCATGAAGTTTTCATCTGTACAGGTCAGTCCCGATAGCCAATAAAGCACAGGCACTTTGTTTGATTCAGATGCTTGCGGCGGTAAAAAGATCGCAAAACGCATCGGACAGTGAACAGTGCGTGACGTGTGCGTGTACTGTTTATGCCATCCGCCGAAGCTTCGGTTGCTGCTACTGTTTTCTAGACTCATATTGGGCTCCCAAGCAGGCTTTCCGAGGAAAGCCTGCACCGGTTTACGTCTTACTTGTCGTAATGAATTACAGAACGAATACTCTTGCCTTCGTGCATTAGATCAAATGCTTCGTTGATGCCATCAAGACCCATGGTGTGAGTGATGAAGTCATCCAGCGCGAATTCACCCGCCATGTAGCGCTCAACGATCTCAGGCAGCTCTGAGCGGCCTTTCACACCACCAAACGCTGAACCACGCCATACGCGACCTGTTACCAATTGGAACGGACGTGTTGAGATTTCTTGGCCTGCACCCGCAACACCGATGATGACAGACTCACCCCAGCCTTTGTGGCAACATTCCAGTGCAGAACGCATCACGTTCACGTTACCGATACACTCGAAGGAGTAATCCACACCGCCGTCTGTCATTTCAACAATGACTTCTTGAATTGGCTTATCGAACTTGCTTGGGTTAATACAATCTGTCGCACCCAGTTTTTTCGCCAGTTCGAATTTGCTTTCATTGATATCAACACCAATGATGCGGCTTGCGCCTGCCATTGCAGCACCGATGATCGCTGACAGACCGATACCGCCCAAACCGAATACCGCAACGGTATCGCCTTTCTGTACTTTCGCGGTGTTTAGTACCGCACCCATACCTGTAGTCACACCACAGCCCAGTAGGCACACTTCTTCAAGCGGGCTTCTTTGTTCACTTTTGCCAATGAGATTTCAGGCAGTACAGTGTACTCAGAGAAGGTTGAGCAGCCCATGTAGTGGTAAATTGGCTGACCGTCTTTAAAGAAGCGGGTGGTGCCGTCTGGCATCAGGCCTTTACCTTGGGTTTCACGGATTTTCTGACAAAGGTTCGTTTTACCAGACTTACAGAATTTACATTCGCCACACTCAGGTGTGTAAAGCGGGATAACGTGGTCGCCCACTTGAACACTGGTGACGCCTTCGCCCACTTGTTCAACAATACCGCCACCTTCGTGGCCAAGGATCGCAGGGAAGATACCTTCAGGATCATCACCAGACAGCGTGAACGCATCGGTGTGACACACACCTGTTGCAATGATTCGTACCAGCACTTCGCCAGCTTTTGGCAACATCACGTCAACTTCTTCGATGCTTAGTGGCTTACCTGCTTCCCAAGCAATCGCTGCACGAGATTTAATAAATTGTTCCGCCATTGGGGTTATCCTCTATCGCGTTGGGTCAGTCCCTTTAAAAACTAACCGTAGGAGAAATCGCAAAGCCCAGTGTGTCCAATTGTGTGACAACACTGAATTGCTTTGCTCTATGGGTCGTAGTTTATTTGTTTCCTTTAAAGTGATAATCCATAATCCTAGCAATTGACTTTTACTGGTGTGTAATAATGACGAGTTGGCAAGGCATTTCTGAGTTTCTGGCCGTGGTAGAAACGGCCAGCTTTACAAAAGCGGCACAGCGTTTAGGAACGTCGACCGCACATGTCAGCAGACAAATCGCCATACTTGAAGATAGGCTAAATACGCGACTCTTTTTTAGAACGACACGACGCGTCTCGACAACAGAAGAGGGAGATATCTATTACCAGCACTGCCGAATGTTGGCTGATGGCATTAAAGAAGCGGAGAGTGCAGTCACCCAACTGCGTGAAACACCTAGCGGACACATCAAGCTGACGGCCCCCGTAACGTACGGGGAAAAGATGATCATGCCGTTGATCCTAGATTTCATGCAGATGCACCCTGAGATCCAGGTGGATGTAGACCTCACCAACGTGCCGTTAGATTTGATCAATTCGGGCTGTGACTTTGCCATCCGTTTGGGACGCTTAAACGACTCTTCCATGGTGTGTAAACGCTTGGCTACCCGCAAGCTTATCGTCTGTGGATCGCCGGACTATTTAGCCATCAATGGCACGCCGCATACACTGTCAGAATTGTCGCAATTTAACTGTTTGCTTGGACAGCACGATTACTGGCGCTTTAGAGAAAATGACAAGGAACGCTCAGTCAGAGTAAGAGGCACTTTGCGTTGTAACAGCGGTCTCGCTTTGTTAGACGCAGCCGTTCGTGGGATTGGTCTTATTCAGTTGCCGGATTACTACCTGCAAGAGTCTTTAGCGTCTGGCGAGTTAGTGAAGGTGTTACACGCCTACCAAGACATGGAGGAGGGGATATGGGCACTCTTCCCGCATCGTCGATTACAACCGCTTCGAGTGAAATTGCTGGTGGATTACTTGGCAGAAAAACTGACGGAAAAAACCACGAATCCGGTCAAGCTAGTGTCTGCGTGAGCGGGTTTGGGTATATACTCCGCAACGTCTAAGTAAGCTCAGGAAAAACCAGTGACACAGAACGAGACAGATCTGCAGTTTATGCAACGCGCCATTGAGTTAGCGTCCCTTGCCGAAGCGGAAGCGAAGTGCCGGTCGGAGCGGTTGTGGTGCATAACGGCATTGTTGTCGGTGAGGGTTGGAATCGTCTGATTGGCCAGCACGATGCAACGGCACATGCAGAAATGATGGCACTGCGCCAAGCGGGCAAGGTGTTGCAGAATTACCGTCTGTTGGATGCTGTGTTATACGTGACACTTGAGCCCTGCCCAATGTGTGCTTCCGCCATGGTACACAGCCGAATTGGGAAGGTGGTGTATGGTGCGCCCGACTTAAAAACAGGCGCAGCAGGCAGCGTCATGAATTTGCTGAGCTACGAAGGTGTAAACCACCACGTTCAATATCAAGGTGGTGTGATGGAGACGGAATGTCGTGAACAACTACAGGCATTCTTCCGTCGCCGTCGCTCAGAGAAGAAAGCGGAGAAAGAAGCCCGCCGTGCTGCACAAAGCAGCGACTCATCCCAAGAGAATTAGAAGTTCTCGTCCATCATCGCAAACTCGCGGATTGCGAAGGTGCGTTGACGCCAAAGCACTTTCTTCAAATTGACATTTCTCATGCGCTTTCGGCGGTTAGATGCCGCACTGGAGTTGCGTGAGAAATTCGCCTGTACTTTTCTTTTTTTGGCAAACATCGAATTTTCCTTTTCAAAGAAAAAGCGCAGCCAGTGCTGCGCTTCTCGAAGACCTGACTTAACAGGTTATAACTTGCGAGTGTTAACACACTATGACAAGTCTAGTTGCCATTGTTACTTTCGCGCTTGTCGGCAGCGTCAGTTTCCTTTTTCTCAGCGACGTCCGCTTTTGGGGTCTCTACCGCTTCGGTTTCCGTCAGCACTGCTTCACCACCCGTTTCTGTTGGGGCTTCCACCGTGATGGTTTGCAGATCGTCTAGGTTTTCAGTGAGATCAGCCTGAATCGCTTGCGCTTTTTCCTGCTCGTAACCCACGATGCTTTGGTAGTAGCGACGAATATTTTCCACATAGCTTAACGCTTCATAGCCGCGTGCATAGCCGTAACGGGTTTGCTTGTAGTACTGACGTTTTGCCAGCAATGGCAAACGTTGTTTTACATCCGCCCACGAATCTGGGTTACCGCCTTGCGCTTTCGTCAGGCGTCTCGCATCCATCATATGGCCAAAACCAATGTTGTAGGAGGCCAGTGCAAACCAAATCTTCTCGTGCTCGTTTACGCTCTCAGGTACACGGCGAAGCATCTGGCTGAGGTAGGCGGCACCACCACGAATGCTTTGCTCTGGATCCAAACGGTTTTTCACGCCGACTGATTTCGCCGTTGGCAGGGTCAGCATCATCATGCCGCGAACGCCCGTAGGAGAAACTGCGCGAGGGTTCCAATGTGATTCCTGATAGGAGAGAGCTGCTAACAATCGCCAGTCGAACTCGTTTGTATATTTCTTAAACAGAGGCTCCCATTTCGGCAAACGGTTGTCGATAGCGCGCAGGAAGGCGCGAGTGTCCACGAAATCAAAGCTGTCAACGTGGCCGAAGTACTTCTCTTCCATCGCCGCAAGCTGTCCGCTTTGCGCTTTCTTGCCAAAAAATTCAATCATCAGTGCATAGACGCTATCGTCCTGCGCTTTTTTCATAAACCAGGCCACAGGCTCGTCTTCAGTCAACTCCATAGCAACCGTGATTTCTGGGTGCGTACGCTGCACCAACGCAATGTCTACCGAGTCTGCGATGGTGAAATCGAGAAGACCATCAGCGACTTGCTTAAGAAGCTCATCGTCATCGGTGTCTTTCACGCTCTCCCACACCAAGTCTGGGTACTGACGTTGAATGCCGTTGAGTGTCAGAGCATGGCTAGAGTCTTCCACCACAGCAACGCGAGCACCATCTTTATTCAATTCGGTGAGGTTACGTGGGCGCCAGTGGCCGTTTTTGTAGACCAGTTGCTGGCTGACGTAGTAGTACGCAGGACCTGGACGGAAATGCTCAAGGCGATCTTCAGTGATTGTCAGGCTCGCTGCGATAATATCGACGTCGCTACGCTCAAGGGCCGGGAAAAGGCCAGACAGGGTATAAGCAGGTTGCATCTCCAGTTTTACACCCAAGCTTTGTGCAAATTGGGTGGCAAGTTCGTAATCCAAGCCGGTTGGGCCATTTGGACCAATATAGTAAGAAAGCTGATTGTTTAGTGTGCCGACGCGGAGTACGCCGCGATCTCGGATTTTTTCCAAGGCGGTTCGGTCGTCATATTTCCAGTTACAGCCCGCAATAAAAAGCACCATCATGGTGCCAGCGAGCAATTGAAAAAGTCGTTTTACAGCGTTAGCGTTCAAAAAGTTAAACTCACTTGTTGTCGTTAGAACTCAGTTATATCAAAGCTCGGTCTCAGCGAAAAGTTGTGGCGCAGAGTTCTCGCTTTACGCCCTTTACAAATCCACGAATAAACTTGTGCAAAAAAAAGTTACGCAAACGGTTGCGTCAAGTGTTACGTCGCTCACTTTTTTCCCCTATAATACCGCCCCGAGGCAAGTAAAAGTGGTATTGACGTGGCTTTGAGTCTGATTTTATCAAATTAAAATCAGGAAGTTAGGCCAATGCTACTTTAATTCACCGCTAACCGAGAGACGTACGCACATGGAAATTTTGCGTGGTTCCCCCGCTCTGTCCGAATTTCGAGTCAATAAACTGCTGGAAAGCTGTCAGGCGAATGATTTACCCGTTATCAGCCTTTATGCAGAGTTTGTGCATTTCGCAGATGTCAGCGCACCGCTGAACACTGTAGAACAACAAAAACTGGATCGCCTCCTCACCTATGGGCCAACCATTGCAGAACATGCACCAACTGGCACGCTTTTCCTCGTTACGCCTCGTCCTGGCACCATCTCACCATGGTCTTCAAAAGCAACCGACATCGCACACAACTGTGGCCTTAACCAAATTAAGCGCCTAGAGCGTGGTACGGCCTACTACGTTGAGTTGTCAGCAGCACTGACTGATGCACAAACCCAGCAACTGGCTGGCTTGCTGCACGATCGCATGATGGAAGTGGTATTTAGCCAGTTGGATGACGCGACGGCATTGTTCAAAGCGGCAACTCCAGCACCAATGACGGCAGTCGATGTGCTGGGCGGCGGACGTGAAGCACTGGAAAAAGCGAACGTTGAGCTTGGCCTTGCACTCGCGGAAGACGAAATTGATTACTTGGTGGAAAGCTTTACCAAGCTGGGACGCAATCCGAACGACATTGAACTGATGATGTTTGCACAAGCAAACTCTGAGCACTGTCGCCATAAGATCTTCAACGCGGATTGGACAATCGACGGTGTAGAACAGCCAAAGAGCCTGTTCAAGATGATCAAAAACACCTTCGAGCACAACAGCGAATACGTACTGTCTGCTTACAAAGATAACGCAGCTGTCATGGAAGGCTCGAACGTAGGCCGTTTCTTCCCAAATCCTGAGTCACGTCAGTATGACTACCATCAGGAAGCAGCACACATTCTGATGAAGGTGGAAACCCACAACCACCCAACCGCGATTTCACCGTGGCCGGGCGCATCAACAGGCTCAGGCGGTGAAATTCGTGACGAAGGCGCAACTGGTATTGGTGGTAAGCCAAAAGCAGGTCTGGTGGGTTTCACCGTTTCTAACCTGCGTATTCCAGGCTTTGAACAGCCTTGGGAAACAGATTTCGGTAAACCAAACCGCATCGTTAATGCACTCGACATTATGTTGGAAGGCCCACTGGGCGGTGCAGCATTTAACAACGAGTTTGGTCGTCCTAACCTTCTGGGTTACTTCCGTACCTACGAAGAGAAAGTGGCGTCGCACAACGGCGAAGAAGTGCGTGGTTACCATAAACCAATCATGATTGCGGGCGGCATGGGTAACATCCGTGACCAGCACGTGCAGAAAAAAGAAATCCCCGTTGGCGCGAAGCTGATTGTTCTTGGTGGCCCAGCGATGAATATCGGTTTGGGTGGCGGTGCAGCTTCTTCGATGGCATCAGGCCAATCAACAGAAGATCTGGACTTCGCTTCTGTACAACGTGAAAACCCAGAAATGGAACGTCGTTGTCAGGAAGTGATTGACCGTTGTTGGCAGCTTGGTGATGACAACCCCATTGCGTTTATCCACGACGTGGGCGCGGGCGGTATTTCTAATGCGCTGCCTGAGCTGGTGGATGACGGCGAACGTGGCGGTAAATTCCAGCTGCGTGACGTTCCAAATGATGAGCCGGGCATGAGCCACTGGCGATTTGGTGTAACGAATCACAAGAACGTTACGTTATGGCCGTCGCAGCAGAGAACATGGACGTGTTTGATGCTATCTGTAAGCGTGAGCGCGCACCGTATGCCGTTGTTGGTGAGGCGACTGAAGAGCGTCACCTAACACTGGAAGACAGCCACTTCGATAACACGCCAATCGACATGCCAATGGATATCCTGCTTGGTAAGCCACCTAAGATGCACCGTGATGTGACGTCTTTGAAAGTGGAAGGTCAGGCGATTACCCGTGACGGTATTTCGATTGAAGACGCAACACAACGCGTTCTGCGCCTGCCATCTGTGGCAGAAAAAACCTTCCTTATCACCATCGGTGACCGCACGGTAACGGGTCTGGTGGCGCGTGACCAAATGGTCGGCCCATGGCAGGTGCCAGTGGCAAACTGCGCAGTAACGGCTGCTAGTTATGACACCTACCACGGCGAAGCGATGTCGATGGGTGAGCGTACGCCAGTTGCTTTGTTGGACTTCGCAGCATCAGCGCGTCTGGCAGTGGCTGAATCACTGACGAATATCGCGTGTGCGGACATTGGCGATCTGAAACGCATCAAGCTGTCTGCAAACTGGATGGCCGCGGCAGGTCACCCAGGTGAAGATGCAGGTCTTTATGAAGCGGTGAAAGCCGTGGGTGAAGAACTGTGTCCGGCACTGGATTTGACTATCCCTGTGGGTAAAGACTCTATGTCGATGAAAACCCGCTGGGATGAAAACGGTGAGCAGAAAGAAAACACCTCGCCACTGTCATTGATCATCACGGCATTTGGTCGTGTAGAAGATGTTCGCAAGACGGTGACGCCACAGCTTCGCACTGACAAAGGCGAAAGCGCACTGGTGTTGGTCGATTTGGGTCAGGGCCAAAACCGCTTAGGCGCGACAGCGCTGGCGCAGGTTTATAAGCAGTTGGGTGACAAGCCTGCTGATGTCGATAGCCCTGAGCTGCTGAAAGGCTTCTTCAACGCAATGCAATCTTTGGTGCGTGACGAGAAACTGCTGGCGTACCACGACCGTGGCGACGGTGGTCTTTACGTCACACTGGCCGAAATGGCGTTTGCGGGACACACCGGTGTGGAAGTGGACATCAATACGTTGTCTGCGAACGGTGAATGCACGGACGAGCTGGCAGCACTGTTTAACGAAGAATTGGGTGCCGTGATTCAGGTTCGCACTGACGAGTTGGATGCTGTGCTTTCAACGCTGTCTGCTCACGGTTTGGAAGCGTGTAGCCATGTGATCGGTACCTTGAGCGACGACGATACGGTTCGCATCTGGAACGGTGATGCACTGGTGCTGGATCAAAACCGCACAGAGCTTCGCACCATTTGGGCGGAAACGACTTACCAAATGCAGGCAATGCGTGACAACCCAGCGTGTGCAGAGCAAGAGTTTGATGCGAAGAAAGACGTGACCAACCCAGGCCTTTCAACGCAGCTGAGCTTTGACGTGCAAGAGGACGTAGCCGCACCGTTTATCGCAACGGGTGCACGTCCACAAATGGCGATTTTGCGTGAGCAAGGCGTTAACTCGCACGTTGAAATGGCAGCAGCATTTGACCGCGCAGGATTTGATGCCAAAGACGTACACATGAGTGATGTTCTGGCGGGCAACGTTTCATTAGAGGAATTCAACGGGTTGGTGGCTTGTGGTGGTTTCTCTTACGGTGACGTTCTGGGCGCGGGTGAAGGCTGGGCGAAATCGATTCTGTTCAATGAGCAGGCGCGTGATCAGTTTGAGCGTTTCTTCCACCGCGGTGATTCTTTCGCACTGGGTGTGTGTAACGGTTGTCAGATGCTGTCTAACCTGCACGAGCTTATTCCGGGGGCTGATTTGTGGCCACGCTTCGTACGCAATGAATCTGAGCGTTTTGAAGCACGCTTTAGCTTAGTGCAAGTACAAGAAAGCCCATCGCTGTTCTTAAGTGGTATGGCTGGCTCTCACATGCCAATCGCCGTCTCTCACGGTGAAGGTCGTGTAGAAGTGCGTAATGCAGAGCACTTGGCGGCAATTGAGAAGTCAGGCACGGTTGCGCTGCGTTACCTCGACAACTTTGGCAAGGTGACAGAGACCTACCCAGCGAACCCGAACGGTTCACCAAACGGTATCACGGGTCTGACAACGACGGACGGTCGCGTCACCATAATGATGCCGCACCCTGAGCGTGTGTTCCGTACTGTGGCGAACTCATGGCACCCAGATAACTGGGGCGAAGACAGTGCGTGGATGCGTATGTTCCGCAACGCACGCGTCAAACTGGGTTAATGCCGCGAGGCAGAAAAATCTAAACTTGTGACACAAGCCGCTACCTTAGGGTCGCGGCTTTTTAATGCCATTGCCTCTGGTGTTGGCGAAAGGGTAAAGTGTGGCGGCGGTAGATTTTCCAATTGGGCCAGTTTCGATTTCAACAGACGTTGTTGGTTGGGAGCTAGTTGCCAATTGGCTTTAGGAGAGAATGCAATGGATGCGATCAGTTTTACCCTCATACCTAGTGGCCAAGTGCCAGACACACTCATGACTCAGTTCCCTTCGCTGAACACCACCATAGAGGCCGCCAATGACGGCGAGTTTCCGATGTTGGTGGCAAAGAAAGACGGACAAGCTGTTGCAGTGGCGGTATTGCAGCATCCCAAGCGTCATAATGGCGTCATGGTTGAGCAAGCGACGCTGACACTGCTCGAAGTGGATGAAGCGCAGCGTCTGCAAGGCGTTGGTAAGTCCTTGCTGAATGCGTTGGAAGCTTACGCGGCAACCATTACCTATGAGCTGAAAGTGGATTGTGGTGCGGTGATTGGACGTAAGCCGATGCAGGCATTGCTGACAAATTCAGGTTATGAGCCGCCATTTGCGAACAGTCAGATAAAACCGGCTCAGTGGCGAAAGTCGCTCGTTTAACCGAGAAATTGTGCAGAGAGACTGCGCATACCGAATTGCATTACAATTAAAGTATTGAGCTGAAAGCTTAAAATTTTTAAAGGGAAGACGACATGAAAAAAATCGAAGCGATTATCAAGCCATTCAAACTTGATGATGTGCGTGAAGCACTGGCTGAAGTTGGTATTACTGGCATGACGGTATCTGAAGTAAAAGGCTTTGGTCGTCAAAAAGGCCACACCGAGCTGTACCGTGGTGCGGAATACATGGTGGACTTCCTGCCTAAAGTGAAACTGGAAATCGTGGTTGCTGACGACGTGTGCGAGCAATGCATCGATACCATTGTTGAAACCGCGCAAACCGGCAAGATTGGTGACGGCAAGATTTTCGTTACTGATGTAGAGCGCGTAATTCGTATTCGTACTGGTGAAGAAGACGAAGAAGCGATCTAATTTATCGCGCAAGATTTCGAAAAAAGCCTCTCACGCGAGAGGCTTTTTTATTGGGTAGAGTAGAGGAGATAGTCGCTCTTAAACGCGCCACTGAGGTTTGCGTGGCACCACCTCAACACCGGTTTGGTATCGCCCGGCAATAGCATTGAGCGTCAACTCCAGTGCGTGCTCACTAATCAGTTCAAACTGCTGCGGCAATGACTGCACTTTCATGGCGATAAAATCGAGCGTTCGGTTATTACCGAACGTCGCAAACTTCACTTTCTCGCCAATCTCCGGGTACTCAAGAATGGCATCTAAAACACCTTCAAAAAGCGCATATGAGGTGGTGATCACCGCATCTGGCAGTTTGTTTTGCTTCACCCAATCGACCATCAGGCGTTTGCCTTCTTGCTGGCTGAAGTGATCGCCATAAGCAATTGCCGTCTGTGCGTTGGCTTTTCGGGCTGCGGAGAGAAAACCTTGCTCGCGCTCTTTTGAAATGCCGAGCTCAGGCACGGCACCAAGCAAACCAACCGATGTTGCACCCGCCTGCAACAAACGATCTGTCAGGCTATACGCCCCTTCCAAATCCTCGCTGATCACCGAGGCAAAATGTTCGTCATCCAACGCGCGGTCAATGGCAATCACAGGTGTGCCTGAGCTTTGAATAGCGGGGTAGAAGTCGTTATCCATTGGCAATGAAGACGCGACAATCAGGGCGTCAATCTTGCGGCTGACCAATAGGTTCACCACTTGTTTTTCGGTGTCGGGGTTATCGTCAGAGCAGCTAATGATCAGCTGATAGCCCGCGAGACGCGCATCGCGTTCAAGCAGTTTGGCGATCTTGGCGTAACTGGAGTTTTCCAAATCAGGGATCACCAAGCCAAACGACCGGCTGGTACCAGCACGTAGGGCACTGGCTGCATGGTCTGGGCGGTAGTTATATTTATCCACTACTTCCATGACTTTTTGTTGTGTGCGTTCGCTGATTCGGTATTTGGCGGATTTTCCGTTAATCACATAGCTTGCTGTCGTACGGGATACTCCTGCCAGTCGCGCTATTTCATCCAGTTTCATTTGGTGTCGTTCCCCTACTCTGTGCGCGTGATCAAAAAAAGCGCAACGGGTCTTACTATTTTTTTGCATTATAGGCTGAATGGATTCAGCATTGGTAGCTGAAAGGTTTCAGCAAAGATGAAAACTGTGCGTGAAACCTGTTTTTTGGATTTGTTGCTGAAACGATTCAGTTAATGTCAGTGAAAGGTAATGCACTGGCTTAATGGGCTTGAGATTGATAGCCAGGCTCAGGATTGATAGCTCGGTTCAGCAAGATGAATGCATGACGGCGCGACTCGATAAACGACACATAACGCCCGACGAGTAGAGGTAGACAACATGTTGGAACTCACGCAACGCGACATCCTTCTGGGTAAGAAGGCGTCAAACAAACAAGAAGCTATTCGCAACATCGCTGAAGACTTGGTGAAGAAAGGCCTGGTCGCAGAAGGGTACGGTGAAGGCATGCTTGAGCGCGAAGCGCAAAACTCCACCTATTTGGGCAACGGTATTGCGATTCCACATGGCACCACGACCACGCGCCATCTCGTTAACCATACGGGCGTGCAAATTCATCATTTCGCAGAAGGCGTGGACTGGGGCGACGGTAACACTGTGTATCTTGCCATTGGTATCGCGGCAAAATCTGACGAACACCTCGGCATTTTGAAACAACTGACGCACGTGTTGTCGGCAGACGGCATCGAAGAGGCTCTGAGAAACGCGGGCAGCGAGCAAGATGTTCTCGCAGTCCTAAACGGCGAAAGCCAAAAAGGACTGTTGTTTGATGAGTCGAGCATCACACTAAATTTCCCTGCTACTGACTTGGTATCACTGACGGCAGTCTGTGCAGGCAAGTTGAAAAACGCGGGCGCGGTAGGTGAAGCTTTGTGGCTGACATTGTTGCCAAAACACCAACCAATCTTGGGCAAGGCCTATGGTGGTTGCTTCACCTAAACATGTTTCTCAAACCGCGATTGCCTTTATCAGCGCGCAGTCGCCGTTTACATATCAAGGTCATGAGGTAAAAGGTCTGATTGCTGTCGCCGCATCAAGTGCAGAGCATGTCGAGATCCTAACCAACTTGAGTGGTCTGGTTTTCGACGGCAAAGCAGCAGAGCTTTTCGCGGACTCTGCTGAGTCGGTGATGAAAGCACTGACGGAAGTGCGTCAAGCTGGCCTCTCTCAAGTATTCAAAATCAAAAATGCACACGGCCTTCATGCGCGCCCTGGCGCAATGCTGGTTAACGTGGCCAAGAAGTTCGATTCAAAAATTTGGGTCGCCAACCTGAGTGCAGATGGCGCGCAAGTGAACGCAAAGAGCCTGATGAAAGTGATCTCTTTGGGCGTGAAGCGTGACCACGAACTGGAATTTATCGCGGATGGCGCAGATGCGCAGCAAGCACTGAACGCAATCGGTGAAGCCATTGCAGATGGTCTGGGTGAGGGTCGATAAATGAATACTCGCGGTGTAGTCACTGTCACCTTGAACCCTGCGTTGGATATGACGGGTGCCATGGGTGAGCTGAAGCCGGGTTTGGTGAACTTGATTGGTTCATCAAACCTCAACCCAGGTGGAAAAGGCGTCAATGTCGCCAAAGTACTGGCTGAGCTGGGCGCAAAGGTCACGGTGACTGGGTTTCTCGGTGATGAAAACCAAGACCCGTTTGCTCATCTTTTTGAGCAAAAAGGCATTACTGATCGCTTTGTTCGTGTAGCTGGTGCATCACGCATCAACGTCAAGCTGGTTGAAGAATCAGGTCGCGTGACTGACCTCAACTTCCCGGGCGTGACAGTGTGTGACGAAGACTTAGATGCTTTTGAAGCGACCTTGAATGAACTGGCAGAAGAGAACGACCTTTTTGTGATTGCTGGCAGTCTGCCGGGCGGTGTTAGCCCTGCCATGCTGGCATCTTGGATTGAAATGCTGCGAGCGAAAGGCAAGAAAGTGCTTTTCGACAGCAGTAATGCTGCTCTGGCAGAAGGCTTGAAAGTGGCACCTTGGCTGGTCAAACCGAACGATGAAGAGCTTTCGCAATGGGCAGGAAAAGAACTGGAAAGCGAGAGCGATCTGCTTGCGACTGGTGAAGCGTTGGCGCAAACAGGCATTGATAACGTGGTGATTTCTCGCGGTGCTGAAGGCGTGCTTTGGCTTCGCGATGGCCAATGGCTTCAAAGCCAGCCGCCACGCATGCAAGTGGTGAGCACCGTTGGCGCAGGCGACACGCTGGTCGCTGGCATGTGTTGGGCTGAGCTAAACCAATGGGATCGCGATGCATCACTGAGCTTCGCTACTGCATTGTCAGCATTGGCCGTCACCCAAGTAAATGTTGGCGTTGAAGACATTACAGACGTTGAAGCACTTCAGCGCGAAATTAACGTGAAACAACTAAAACAAGATTAAAGGAACAGGGGTAGAGAGATGAAAGCGGTAATTGTTACATCATGCCCAAGTGGTATTGCGAACACCATCATAGCTGCCGGCGTGCTGGAAAAAGCAGCCTCAGCGTTGAACTGGCAAGCGACAATCGAATGCCAAAACACAGTGAAAGCAGTGGAAAAAGCGTCTCAAGCCGATATTGATGCGGCAGAGTTAGTTGTTGTCGTAGGGTCTGCGAAAGACATGGCACGCTTTAGCGGCAAGCAGGTATATCAAGCCTCGTTGGACGCGTGTTTTGCCGACGCAAAGCAGTTTTTTGGCCGATGCTGTAGCCAACGCGCAAACCTATACGCATATTGAAGAAACTGCGGCAGAAGCACCTACACCATCAGCACAAAAACGCATTGTCGGTATCACTGCGTGTCCGACTGGTGTCGCGCACACTTTCATGGCGGCTGAAGCGGTTGAGGAAGAAGCGAAAGCACAGGGCATGTGGGTGAAAATTGAAACTCGCGGCTCAGTGGGTGCGAAGAACCAACTGACGGCAGAGGAAATCGCCGCTGCTGATCTGGTGTTTATTGGCGCGGATATTGAAGTGGACATGTCACGCTTTGATGGTAAGCGTGTTTACCGCACCAGCACAGGTGCTGCACTGAAAAAGACAAAAGAAGAGCTAGCAAAGGCGTTCGCTGAAGCAGATGTTTACAAGCACGGTGGTGCAAAAGCAGATACTGCTAACAAGCAAGAGCGCACGGGCGCTTACAAACACCTGATGACCGGTGTATCACACATGCTGCCACTGGTTGTTGCGGGTGGTCTGTGTATCGCGCTGTCGTTTGTCTTTGGTATTGAAGCGTTCAAAGAGCAAGGCACGCTGGCGGCGCTTGATGGAAATCGGCGGCGGCAGTGCCTTCGCACTGATGGTACCCGTACTGGCGGGATTTATTGCCTTCTCAATTGCTGATCGTCCAGGTCTGGCACCGGGTTTGATTGGCGGTATGCTGGCAAGCTCAACGGGTGCAGGCTTCTTGGGTGGTATCGTGGCGGGTTTCCTTGCAGGTTACACGGCGAAATTCATCGCTGATAAAGTGCAACTGCCAGATTCGATGGCGGCGCTGAAACCGATTCTGATCATTCCTTTGGTGGCGAGCTTGGTAACCGGTCTTATCATGATTTTCGTGGTGGGTGGTCCGGTTGCTGGCGTGATGAACAGCCTGACTGAGTTCCTAAACAGCATGGGCTCAACCAACGCAGTGCTACTGGGTGTCATTTTGGGTGCCATGATGTGTTTCGACCTGGGCGGTCCAGTGAACAAAGCGGCGTACACCTTCGGTGTGGGTCTGTTGGCTTCTCAAACGTACACCCCAATGGCGGCAGTCATGGCGCAGGTATGGTACCTGCGATGGGTATGGGTTTGGCGACCATGCTGGCGCGCAGCAAGTTCAATGTACAAGAGCGTGAAGCGGGCAAAGCATCGTTCGTGCTGGGTATGTGCTTTATCTCAGAAGGTGCTATCCCATTTGCAGCGCGTGACCCAATGCGCGTTATCCCTGCATGTATGGCAGGTGGTGCGCTGACAGGTGCACTATCTATGCTGGTAGGTGCAAAACTAATGGCACCACACGGCGGTATTTTTGTACTGTTCATTCCAAATGCCATTACGCCAGTGTTCCTATACTTGGCAGCAATTGCGGCAGGTACGGTACTCACAGGCTTCCTGTACGCGGTACTGAAACAGCGCGAAACGGTACAAGCCGTTCCTCAGCAAGCGTAAGCATCTTTCTAGAATCAAAAAGGCTCCCAGTGGGAGCCTTTTCTTGTTTTAAGCTTAGATACGGTTTTTGCTTTAGCTTACTTCGTGATAGCAAAAGACCGCCATTCGGCGGTCTTTTTCGTTGTCTGCTGATGTCTTTAGGAATCAGTAGCAAACGACGTAGCGGTCAGGGCGGTGGTTCATGGTTAGCACCAAGTTCAGCACAAAGGCACCCAACACAGAACACGCTAACAGCCACGGCGAGACAAAGAAGAACGATGCCAGCAGGATACCTACGTCGATCGCCATCTGAACGTTACCCGCGCGAATGCCGAATTTGTCCTGACAGAACAACGCCAACACGTTAAAGCCGCCAAGCTCGCGTTGTGGCGGAAAATCATCAGCATACCCACGCCCATCAGCAAGCCGCCAATAAAGCCACAGTAAACCGGGGATAGCCAACTGATCGTAAACACATGTGAAATGTGGTCGACAATCAAAGACACCATGCCGCCTGCGAAAATGCTGCGAAGGGCAAACTGTTTGCCAAAACGTACCCATCCCATCAGGTAGAACGGAATATTGAACATGAAGTACAAGGTACCGAAAGACAGGTCGACAAACTGGGCCATCAAAAGTGCTAGACCTGTGGTTCCGCCTGTCAGCAAACCGGCTTGCTGAAGGAAGAAGACACCTTGTGCCACGATGAATGTGCCCGAAAGGATGGCAATCAAATCTTCAACCGTGGTGTGTTTAGGCTTAAGGTTCAACGAAAGAGCTCCTGAAATCTGCGCGATTGCGTGTCGTTTTTGAATGCGAGGAGGGCGCAAGCGGGTGCAGTGATGAGTAAAAAACAGGGCATCTTAATGAGGTTTCTTTTCGCAGAAAAGAGCGTGCCGAAAAGTGATTTTGCTCTTCTGTCAGCAAACGATTACGCGGTGTAAACAAATTGGGTTTACAGCAGATTTCAATGCGGTCGGAAGCCGCTTTTTTACTGGAAATTCGGTTTAACGTGAATTCAATTCATGGTTGGAATGAAAAATGACCATGTTCGCTGGAACAAAAAAAATGTGATTGCTACTACCTGTTGCGCAACAAATTTTGTAGAATCGCAGCAAATAGGATGGTCATGACGAAAACGTTTGCGTCCGCATGGATTCTGGGGTTTTCGATATGACAAGAAGTAACCATATCTGAGGTTAAACCAGGTTGACCTGATGCCTTGATTTTCGAGATATCTGGTCAACTTGGTACTAAGCCTAGGGAACAATCTGAGTCAGGAGATACAGATGCTAAAGCGTGACATGAACATCGCTGATTATGATCCGGAGCTGTTTGCAGCAATCCAGGAAGAAACTGCGCGTCAAGAAGAGCACATCGAGCTTATCGCGTCAGAAAACTACACCAGCCCGCGCGTAATGGAAGCGCAAGGTTCCCAGCTAACTAACAAATATGCAGAAGGTTACCCAGGCAAGCGTTACTACGGTGGCTGTGAGTACGTAGACAAAGCAGAAGCACTGGCGATTGACCGCGCATGTGAACTGTTTGGTTGTGAGTACGCGAACGTTCAGCCGCACTCTGGCTCTCAAGCGAACAGCGCGGTTTACATGGCACTGCTGAACCCAGGCGACACTGTTCTGGGCATGAGTCTGGCACACGGTGGTCACCTGACTCACGGTTCTCCAGTTAACTTCTCTGGTAAGCACTACAACGTTATCCCTTACGGTATCGACGAAGCTGGCCAGATCAACTACGACGAGATGGAAGCACTGGCGCTTGAGCACAAGCCTAAGATGATCATCGGTGGTTTTTCTGCGTACTCTCAAATCGTTGATTGGGCGCGCATGCGTGAAATCGCGGACAAAGCAGGTGCTTACCTGTTCGTTGATATGGCACACGTTGCTGGCCTGATTGCAGCGGGTGTATACCCAACACCAATCCCACACGCACACATTGTTACCACGACAACGCACAAAACGCTGGCGGGTCCTCGCGGCGGTCTAATCCTGTCAAATGCAGGCGAAGACATGTATAAGAAGCTGAACTCAGCAGTATTCCCTGGCGGTCAAGGTGGCCCTCTTATGCACGTTATCGCTGCAAAAGCGGTGGCGTTCAAAGAAGCGATGGAACCAGAGTTCAAAGCGTACCAGCAGCGCGTTGTCGACAACGCAAAAGCGATGGTTGCTCAGTTCCAAGAGCGTGGCTACAAAGTGGTATCTAACGGTACTGAAAACCACCTGTTCCTGGTTGACCTGATCGACAAGAACATCACAGGTAAAGAAGCGGACGCAGCACTGGGTGCAGCGAACATCACGGTGAACAAGAACAGCGTTCCTAACGACCCACGTAGCCCATTCGTGACCTCTGGTATCCGTGTTGGTTCTCCAGCGATCACTCGTCGTGGTTTCACGCAAGATGACGCGAAAGAATTGGCTAACTGGATGTGTGATGTTCTGGATAACATCGAAAGCCAGGAAGTGATTGAAGCGACGAAAGCGAAAGTACTGGAAATCTGTAAACGTCTGCCAGTTTACGCATAAGTCATGTTTTGATGATAAAAAGCACCTTCGGGTGCTTTTTTTGTACCTAAATCGTACATCTAGACGCTTAACCTTGCGGCCAAATCGGTTACACTGTTCTCCAATTATTTAAGGAGGCGAGATGCACTGTCCATTTTGTGGTGCGAATGACACCAAAGTCATTGATTCACGGTTGGTCGCTGACGGCCATCAGGTGCGTCGTCGTCGCCAGTGTTTAGCGTGTAGCGAACGTTATACGACGTTTGAAACGGCCGAACTGGTGATGCCGCGTATCATCAAAACCAATGGCAACCGAGAGCCATTCAACGAAGATAAATTGCGCGGTGGCATTCAGCGGGCACTGGAAAAACGTCCTGTCAGCACTGATGACATTGAAAAAGCCATCAATGTGATTAAATCTACGATTCGTGCCACCGGTGAGCGTGAAGTGTCATCTACCATGGTAGGTAACCTGGTGATGGATGCGCTGAAAGAGCTGGATAAAGTGGCCTACATTCGATTTGCCTCTGTTTACCACAGCTTCGAAGATATTCGAGATTTCGGTGAAGAAATCGCCCGCCTGGAAAAATAAGCGGCTACATGTTTTCTATTTTTGATTCCCAAATGATGCTGCGTGCCATCGAACTGGCTGAACGTGGCATCTATACCACCGCCCCAAACCCAAATGTTGGCTGTGTCATCACCCAAGGCGATGACATTGTCGGGGAAGGTTTTCATTTTCGCGCTGGTGAACCTCATGCAGAAGTGCATGCGCTTCGCGCGGCGGGTGACAATGCCAAAGGCGCGACAGCGTATGTCACGCTGGAGCCTTGTTCTCATTACGGCCGTACGCCACCGTGTGCAGATGCGCTGGTTAATGCGGGTGTGGCGCGTGTTGTGTGCGCCATGGTTGACCCAAACCCGAAAGTGGCAGGGCGCGGCATTCAACGCCTACGTGATGCAGGTATTCAGGTCGATGTGGGCTTGATGCAAGTACAGGCTGAAGCGTTAAATCCGGGCTTTATCAAAGTGATGAAAACCGGCCTGCCTTTTGTTCAGCTGAAGCTGGCTTCAAGCATTGATGGCAGAACAGCACTGGCCAATGGCCAAAGCAAATGGATCACTGGACCAGAAGCACGTTCTGACGTACAAACGTTTCGCGCGCAAGCAGGTGCTATTCTCTCAACCAGCCAAACGGTTATCGATGATAATCCGTCTCTCAATGTGCGCTGGTCTCAACTGCCCGAAAACGTGCAAAACGACTACAACCAAACCAACCTTCGTCAGCCTGTCAGAGTGATATTGGATACGTCCGGTCGCACGCCGGAAGACGCGGACTTGTTCTCGCTTGATGGCACGGTGCTGGTGGTGACTGCGAGTGAAAGCTTGCGCATTGAACACGAAAACGTAGACGTTATCGTCAGCCCGAAAAAAGACGGAAAACTGGATCTTTGTGCGGCTCTGCGTGCCATTGCAGCGCAGGGCATCAACCACATTTGGGTTGAAGCAGGGGCGACACTGGCGGGCAGCCTGTTAGACGCTGAGTTGGTGGATGAGCTTATTGTGTATCAGGCACCGAAATTGATGGGCGCAGACAGTCGCGCTTGGTGAACATGTCTGGCCTGACGTCCATGAACAAAGTCCCTACATTTGAACTGACGGATGTCCGCCAAATTGGCAGTGACGTGCGTCTTCGCATGCAAAAGCAGTAAATCGAAGCGAAAAAGTATGTTTACAGGAATTATTGAAGCGGTTGGTCGAATTCAGAAAATTACCCCAAAAGGTAATGACATTGCACTGACCGTTGAAAGCGGAAAACTGGATCTGGCTGATGTGAAGCTAGGCGACAGCATTGCCACCAATGGTGTGTGTTTGACGGTAGTCGCGTTGACAGGAAATGGCTATGTTGCTGACCTCTCAACCGAAACCTTGAAGCGTACTGCCTTTGCCACCTCTCAGGCTGGCCAAAAAGTGAATTTAGAAAAAGCCATGCTGCCAACCACACGTTTTGGTGGTCACATGGTGTCTGGTCACGTTGATGGTATCGCCACGGTTGTGTCCCGTTCACAGACTGGCCGTGCGATTGAGTTTTGGCTAGAAGCACCAGCACAATTGGCAAAATACTTGGCAGAGAAAGGCTCAGTGACCATTGATGGTATCAGCTTGACCATCAATGACGTCGACGGGAACCGTTTCAAACTCACTATCGTGCCGCACACGGCGCTTGAAACCACCATTGAAGATTTCAAGGTTGGCCATCAGGTGAATCTGGAAGTGGATGTGATTGCGCGCTACCTAGAGCGTTTGATGATGGGCGACCGCGCTGCGCTTCAAGCGGGCAAAAGTGGTTTAACCATGGAAAAGCTTGCTGAGTCAGGTTTCCTAGGATCACTTCGTTAACCCGTTCTATCAACGCTTTACGCACAGTTCCTCAGTTTGCTGCCGTTTGACGGGCACATACTGAGGAATTGTGATCTCCTCTCTAGTATTTTCTTCGAACTTATACCCAAATATCATTTCGGTGCACTGTCGTTTTGAGTGCGTGTGATACCTGCATTAACGCACTGATTTGATTAACCCTGAAAGGCACTTTTTTCTCAGGCGATTCCTTGTCTGTGAAGGTGGAGAAACACATCATGGATGCAAATCTATTGGCATTTATTCCGTTGATTCTGACTCTGGTACTCGCGTTGGTTTTGCGTCAAACGCTAGTGGCGTTGGGGGCGGGGATCCTTGCGGGGGCAATGGTATTCAGTGGTTTTCAGCCGCTCACCGCACTGAGCTATTTAGCGGATATCGCCACCGCACAGCTTTATAAACAAGGGCAGTGGCAAGGTTGGCATCTTAATGTCATCGCAACCATGATTTTGTTGGGTGTGATGACGCAACTGCTGGCCAGAGGCGGTGCCGTGATGGCATTTGGCGATTGGCTCTATGGCTATGTCCGTTCGCCACGCCACGCTCGACTGGTGACCATCCTTCTAGGGTGGCTGGTGTTTATCGATGGTATATTTAGCTGCTTGGCGGTGGGTAATGTGTGTCAGCCATTGAGTGACCGCTACCAAATACGTCGTGAGCAGTTAGCTTACTTTGTGGATTCCAATGCATCGCCGCTTTGTGCCTTGTTGCTGTTCTCTAGCTGGGGACCCTACTTACTCTCATTGCTTGCAGGCGTATCTTTTCTTCCTATGCCGCCCGTGCAGGCGTTTTTCGAGCTGGCACAGGCCAACTTCTACGCTGTGCTGACCATTGGAGTCTCTTTGTTTGTGGCGTGGAAAGGCTTTGGGTTTGAGAAGCCATTGCCCGTTGAAGTGAGCGCACCGACACAAGATATTGGCAAAGGAAACCCTTGGCTTTTGCTGGTACCGATGGGCACCTTGTTGTCTGCTTCAGTTGGCCTCACGCTGTATTCTGGTGCGACGCACACCCATCAATCTGGCCTTGCTGCATGGTTAGCAGCGGCAGACATTGGTTCTGCAATGCGAAATGCTGCGTTGTTAGCAGTCGTGATGTCACTGGTGATGATGCTGAAATCTGGACGACGTGTGTCTACGCTGCTGACCGATCTCTATCACGGTGTGCTTAGCATGCGCCTTGCGATAGGCATTTTGCTGTGTACTTGGATGATTGGTTCCGTCATTAAAGATTTGCAAGTCGCGGCAATGATTGCTCACTGGGCGGAAGCGCACCTGAATCCTTCGCTTCTGGTATCAGGGCTGTTTTTACTTTGTGCCACTATGGCGTTTGCGACAGGTTCTAGTTGGGGCACGTTCGCTATCATGATCCCAATTGGCGCAGAAATTTCAGGTCATGTTGCCCCAGAGCTTTTACTTCCTGCGCTAAGCGCGGTGGTGGCTGGCTCAGTCTTTGGCGATCATTGTTCACCGATTTCAGATACCAGCGTATTAAGTGCCACCTCAAGTGGCTGTGAGCCGAGGGCGCACGTCCTGACACAGCTTCCTTTCGCGCTCACGGTAGCAATGAGTGCCTTGATAGGTTTTCAGATGCTCAATCTCGGTCTGGGTAAACTTGCCAGCTGGGCTATCGCGATTGCTTCCGTCAGTGTGTTGCTCATGCTGTTGCAGTGGTGGTTTAACCGCAAACAAGCCAAAGCGACCACAGGAAGTGAATTGCCCGACGCGTAAGCGCGTTTCAGAGTGGGTTGTACATTTTTAGGAAACGGTACGTATCCAAGTGAACGAGTGTTTTCGCACTTCACACCTTTGAAGAGAATGTGGTGATGAAGCTTGTTATAGACAGTCATCTGGCTAAAAATAGCCGCAGGTTCTTGTCGCCACCTTAATGTGAGCGCGGCGAGACAACAGAGCAATCGCAAAAGACGTTATAGGGATAGCAACATGCCGATCAGCAGCGCAGCAGAAATCATCGAAGATATTCGTCAGGGCAGAATGGTCATCTTGATGGATGACGAAGATCGTGAGAACGAAGGCGATCTCATCATTGCTGCAGAAAAGGTGTCACCGGAAGCGATCAACTTTATGGCGACCCATGGCCGTGGCTTGATTTGTCTGACCATGACCAAAGATCGCTGTCAGCGTCTTGGTTTACCTTTGATGGTGCGTGATAACAACGCACAGTTTTCTACCGCGTTCACTGTTTCCATTGAAGCGGCAGAAGGCGTCACGACCGGGATTTCTGCGGCTGACCGCGCTCGCACGGTAGAAGCGGCGGTGGCCCCAAATGCGGTGGCGGCTGATCTTGTGCAACCTGGCCATATCTTCCCATTGATGGCGCAAGACGGCGGTGTATTAACACGCGCAGGTCACACAGAAGCGGGTTGTGATTTGGCAAGACTCGCGGGATTCTCTCCTGCAGGTGTGATCGTTGAGATTCTTAACGAAGACGGCACCATGGCGCGTCGTCCTGATCTGGAAATCTTTGGTGAGAAGCACGGCATAAAGCTCGGCACCATCGCGGATCTGATTGAATATCGTAATAATAACGAAACGACCATTGAGCGTGTCGCAGAGTGTAAACTGCCGACCGAATTTGGTGAGTTTGATCTGATCACATATCGCGACACCATCGACAACCAAGTGCATTACGCGCTGCGCAAAGGTGAAATCAATAATCAGCCAACGCTGGTTCGTGTGCACCTGCAAGACACATTTACCGATTTGTTGCATTCAGATCGCTCAGCAGAGCGCAGTTGGTCATTGACCGATGCGATGAAGCGCATCAATGCTGATGGCGGTGTGTTGGTGATCCTCGGCAAAGAAGAATCGTCAGCTTCTATCATCAATAAAGTGCGTACGTTTGAAGCGCAGGACAAAGGCGAAAAACCGGCTTCTGCCAAGTGGCAGGGAACCAGTCGTCGCGTTGGTGTGGGCTCTCAGATCCTAGCGGATTTGGGGGTGACTGAGATGCGTCTGCTCTCTTCCACCACCAAGCGCTACCATGCGCTGTCGGGCTTTGGCCTGAAAGTGGTTGAATATGTGGTTGATTAACCACTGCTGAAAGTTGTGAAACGCAGCTTAGGCTGCGTTTTTTTATGAAAACTTGCGACAGAATGCGCGCGCGGTTTCACAGGTATAACCGCTGGATGATTTGCAGAAAAGTGTGATAGAATCCCGCGGTTTTCTCAATCCGGATAAAAAGTCACAGGAAGGCCCATGAAGGTAATCGAAGGTGCACTTGCCGCACCTAACGCGAAAGTTGCAATTGTTATCTCCCGCTTCAACAGCTTCATCAACGAAAGCCTGCTGGATGGTGCTATTGACGCACTGAAGCGTACGGGTCAGGTAAGCGAAGACAATATCACAGTAGTACGTTGCCCAGGTGCTTACGAGCTGCCATTGGTTGCACAACGTGTTGCTAAAAGCGGACGTTACGACGCTATTATCGCTCTTGGATCAGTGATCCGTGGCGGTACTCCTCACTTTGACTATGTGGCAGGAGAATGTAACAAAGGTCTGGCACAAGTGGCTCTGGAGTTTGATACTCCGGTTGCATTTGGTGTTCTGACTGTAGATACCATTGAACAAGCCATCGAACGCGCGGGAACCAAGGCTGGTAATAAAGGGGCAGAGGCTGCACTGAGCGCGCTTGAAATGGTAAACGTACTGTCCCAAATCGAATCCTAAACGGGGGTTATCGTGAAACCAGCCGCACGACGCAACGCGCGTCATTTTGCACTACAAGCCATTTACTCGTGGCAACTGACTCAAGGCAATGTTGCAGATATCGAAGCACAATTCCTTGCTGCAGATAACTACGAAGAAGAAGAGCACCAAGCTGATGAGCCACGTCTGCGCCAGCCAGAAACTGACGTAGATTACTTCCGTGACCTGTTCGCGGGTGTGGTTCTGAATCATCAGGAAATGGACAGCAAAATGCGTCCATACCTGTCTCGTCCAATCCAAGATCTGGATGAAATGGAACACGCTCTGCTTCGTCTGGCGATGTACGAACTGTGCAAGCGCGAAGACGTGCCTTTCAAAGTGGTAATCAACGAAGCTATTGAGCTGGCGAAGCGTTTTGGCGCAGAAGACAGCCACAAGTTCGTGAACGGTGTGCTGGATAAAGCAGTACCGACCCTGAGAAAGAAATAAGAGAAATCTTCACAGATTTTAAGGCCAGCCATGCTGGCCTTTTTCTTAGCAAATTTAGCTTGGAAGGAAACAATGGCTGGTAATGAATTTGACCTGATCAACCATTACTTCAAAACGCAGCCGGTCTCGCGTAAAGATGTCGCGCTCGGTATAGGTGATGATGCGGCCGTGATTTCAGTGCCTGAAAACAGCCAATTGGTTGTGACGACGGACTCGTTGGTCGCGGGTAATCATTTCTTGGCGGACGCCGATCCTGTTAAGGTCGCGCACAAAGCCTTGGCGTCTAATCTTAGTGATCTTGCTGCGATGGGAGCGATTCCTGCGTGGTGCTCACTTGCCCTGACGCTTCCCTCTCCCGATGAAGCGTGGCTGAAAGGCTTTTGCGAAGGCTTTTATAAGCTCGCAGAATACTACAACGTCCAGCTAGTTGGTGGTGATACCACCAAAGGCCCATTAAGCATTACTATCACGATGCAAGGTTTTATCCCTGAAGGAAAAGCCATTCGTCGTGATGGTGCGAGCGCGGGTGATTGGCTGTATGTCTCCGGTAATCTTGGTGACAGCGCAGCGGGGCTGGATGTGATCCTAAAGGGCAATCAGCCTTCGAATGAGCTTGAAGAGACCCTGTTGAACCGTCACTACTACTCAACGCCACGTGTTTTAGCAGGGCAGGCGTTACGTGAAGTGGCATCGGCGGCTCTGGATATCTCTGATGGTTTGGTGGCAGACCTTAAACACATTCTTAAAGCCAGCGGCGTTAGCGCGGTGATCAACGCAGACACTCTGCCTTTGTCTGACGAGCTGATCGCGTTTGCGGGAAGCAAAGAGAAAGCGGCACACATTGCGCTTTGTAGCGGTGAAGAATACGAGCTTTGCTTTACTGTGCCAGAATCACACCGTGGCGCGCTGGATGCAGCATTAGCACACACAAATACCCCAGTAACCTGTATTGGTCAGATCCGTCACGGCGAAGGCTTGCAGGTGCTTTGGGAAGAACAACCAGTGGATTGGAAGCTGTCCGGCTGGGACCATTTTTCGGAGTGAAGTATGAATAATCCGATCAGTAAAATTAGGCTGTCCAATCCAGCCCATTTACTTGCAACAGGTTTTGGCTCAGGTCTGTCTCCTATCATTCCTGGCACCATGGTACGCTTGCGGCTATCCCGTTTTATTTGCTGATTGTGGCGATATCTCCAACCCTGTTGCCTGTGGCTATCGTCGTGGGCTCTGCGGTCGGTATTTATCTGTGTGGTCGCACATCGTCAGACATGGGCGTTCACGACCATGGCAGCATTGTTTGGGACGAGTTTGTCGGCTTTTGGATCACCATGTTACTGGTGCCTGTGATGGAGTGGCAGGCGGTGCTTGCTGGCTTCGTGATTTTCCGCTTCTTCGACATGGTAAAACCTTGGCCGATCAGCTGGCTGGACAAAAAAGTGCATGGCGGCTTGGGCATTATGCTCGACGATATCGTGGCAGGCTTGATGTCGATGATCGCGCTTTGGGCTGGACACCATTACTTCGGATGGTGGTAATACGTCTCCCAAATAAAAAAACGGCACCTTTCGGTGCCGTTTTTGTTTGAATCATCTTTTGATTAATCCGCCAAGTATTTGCGGATTTGCGCTTCAATGCCTTTGGCGTCGATTCCCAGCTCTTCATGCAACTCTTCTTGAGTGCCTTGATGAACAAAGTAATCCGGCAGACCGATTTGCAGCACAGGTTTTGGCTGGCGACGTTTCATCAGGTATTCAATCACACCTGAGCCTGCACCACCTGCGATAGCATTCTCTTCAACGGTTACCAGCACATCGTGCTTAGCCGCCAACTCATCAATCAGTGCTTCATCCAGTGGCTTCACAAAGCGCATGTCGGCAACAGTTGCATTCAAGGCTTCTGCCGCTTCTAACGCTGCTGGCAGCATGGTGCCGAAGCTAAGAATTGCGACGTTTTCACCTTCACGGCGAACCAAACCTTTCCCGATTGGCAGTGCTGTCATCTCTTGCTGGATCTCTGCGCCACAGCCCGTACCGCGCGGGTAACGCACTGCTGATGGACCAGTGTGCTTGTAGCCGGTGTAGAGCATTTGACGACATTCGTTTTCGTCGCTCGGAGCCATGATCACCATGTTTGGAATACAGCGCATGAAGCTCAAGTCAAACGCACCTTGGTGAGTTTGACCGTCAGCACCGACCAAGCCACCACGGTCGATAGCAAACATCACAGGCAGGTCCATGATGGCAACATCGTGGATTAACTGATCGTAACCGCGTTGAAGGAAGGTTGAGTAGATGGCAACCACAGGGTTGTAGTTACCAATAGCCATGCCGCTTGCCAGCGTCACGGCGTGCTGCTCAGCGATCGCGACGTCAAAGTACTGGTCTGGGAACTCTTTCGAGAAGCGCACCATACCCGAGCCTTCGCGCATAGCTGGCGTAATCGCCATCAGCTTGCTGTCTTCTGCCGCCATGTCGCACAGCCAGTCACCAAACACTTTGGAGAAAGTTGGGCCTTTAGACGCAGCTTTTGGCAGGGTGTCTTCCGCTGGGTTGAACTTAGGCACGGCATGGTAGCCAATCGGATCTTTCTCCGCTGGCGCATAGCCTTTGCCTTTTTTGGTCATCACGTGAAGGAACTGCGGGCCTTTCAGGTTGCGCATGTTCTTGATGGTTTTCACCAACTCTTCAACGTCATGGCCGTCAACTGGGCCAATATAGTTAAAGCCCAGCTCTTCAAACAAAGTGCCAGGGACAACCATACCTTTCAGGTGTTCTTCCGCGCGACGAACCAATTCTTTGATAGGTGGCGCGCCAGATAGCACCTTCTTACCGCCTTCACGAATGGAGGTGTAGAAGTTGCCAGAAAGCAGTTGTGCCAAGTGGTTGTTCAACGCGCCGACGTTTTCTGAAATCGACATTTCGTTGTCGTTCAGAATCACCAGCATGTCAGCGTGAACATCACCCGCATGGTTCATGCTTCAAATGCCATACCCGCGGTAATCGCACCGTCACCGATAACGCTCACCACTTTACGGCCATTGCCTTCTTTGGCTTCTGCAATCGCAAGACCCAAAGCGGCACTGATAGAGGTTGAGCTATGACCGACAGACAGTACGTCATACTCACTTTCTTCACGCCATGGGAAAGGATGCAATCCGCCTTTTTGACGAATGGTTGGAAGTTGTTCACGGCGTCCGGTCAGGATCTTGTGTGGGTAAGCCTGATGGCCCACATCCCAAATCAAATGATCCTGAGGTGTGTTGTACACATAATGAAGTGCGACAGTCAGTTCGACTGTCCCCAAGCCCGATGCGAAATGGCCACTCGAATGGCTGACGGAATTCAGGAGATACGTGCGTAGCTCGTCACACAGCGTCGGCAGAACGTCCCGCGGCAAAGAGCGCAGTTCGTCAGGTGTGTTCGCCAATGCGAGCGTTGGGTATTTAGCAATATCGAGAGTCATAAATTTCGTTTTTGGCGCGACGTAATTGATTTTAGTTATTGCGCTCGATGATATACCGGGCGAATTGTTCCAGCTGTTCTGTATTGTAAGGGATCGTGTCTAGTGCGTGTAGTGCTTCTTTATACAGAAGCTCCGCTTTTTCCTTCGCGCCTTCAAGACCGAGCAATGCTGGGTACGTGCTTTTGTCTGCTGCGATGTCTGAACCTTGTGGTTTTCCAAGCGTTTCTGTGTCGCTGATGATATCGAGAATGTCATCTTGCACTTGGAACGCCAAACCAATCGCGTTGGCAAATTTGTCTAACTGTGGCAGCCATTCCACGCCTTTTTCGCCAGCGGCAAACGCACCCAAGCGAACAGCACAACGGATTAATGCGCCCGTTTTGTTTCTGTGGATGGTTTCCAGCGTTTGCAGGTCAACGTGTTGACCTTCAGCTGCAAGGTCCATGGCCTGACCCAGACACATGCCTTGTGCACCTGACGCAGATGCTAATTCTCTCACCATATGAATGCGATACGCATTGCCTGCCGGTGACAGATCACCGTCAGCCAGAATCGTAAAGGCGAGGGTTTGCAGAGCGTCGCCAGCGAGAATGGCCGTCGCTTCATCAAACGCGACATGACAGGTTGGTTGGCCGCGGCGCAGTGCGTCATCATCCATGGCTGGCAAATCATCGTGGATCAGAGAGTAGGCGTGAATGCACTCAACCGCAGCGGCAGGGGTGTCCAGTTCGTGCTCATTGGCACCGAACATTTGGCCCGTTACGTACGTCAGGAAAGGACGTACACGCTTGCCACCAAGAAGCGCACCGTGCTTCATCGCCAGAACCAATGGATGATCAGCATGTTCAAGGCTTTCAATCCAGTGGGTGAGCTGAGCATTGTTACGTAGCTGATAAGCTTGGATCGTTGATTTTAAGCAGTTATCACTCATCACGCGTGTCTTCAAAAGGTTCTAAAGCGGCGTTGTCATCTTGAGCTAGAAGAATTTCTACGCGTTGTTCTGCGTCTGAGAGCGTTTTCTGGCCTTGGCGTGCCAGCGCAATGCCGCGTTCAAACTGCTTGAGGGCGGCATCCAAAGGAAGGTCGCCGTTCTCGAGTCCATTAACAATGGTATCCAACTCTTTAAGCGTTTCCTCGAACGTCATGTTCTCGGGTTTTTTAGCTGCCATGGTAATCCTACTTTCTGCGTTCTGTCAGACCTTGTCGACGAGTGGATATCGCGAACAAAGAGAAACAGATCTATGAGCATGGCGGAGAAATTAACTCACGCCTGAATGGCGGTCAAACTCTTGAACTGATTTCTGCGTTACTTGGGCAACTTTCTCGGTGGAAGGGGGAATTATTCACCTTATTCGCTGGAATTTTCGACAGGTTAACAATCTCATTATTGTATCTTTGCTTAAATCAGGACATGGTGTCTCAAGTTCTAAATGAAATCTGCATCTTGTGACAAGATAGGTATAAAATTTAAGGGATGCGCTAAATCAATTGGCTTTGCTGCCGCTAACCAAATTGGTAGAACGCGTTGTCTGACTATCTTTACTCAATTTTAGCTTTACGTTTTAAGGGGATCGTTCTGTGGATCTGGCGACACTCATAGGAATATTAGGTGCCTTTGCATTTATCGTCATGGCGATGCTGCTAGGTGGCACCATCAGTATGTTTGTGGACGTCCCGTCTGTGCTGATCGTATTTGGTGGTAGTTTGTTTGTAACCTTGATGAACTACACCATGGGGCAATTCTTCGGTGCTTTTAAAATTGCTGGCAAAGCCTTTATGTTTAAAGCGGATGATCCTGAAGATCTGATCGCGAAAATCGTAGAGATGGCAGACGCTGCACGTAAAGGTGGATTCCTCGCGCTAGAGGAAATGGAAGTGCCAAACACTTTCATGAAAAAAGGCGTAGATATGCTGGTGGATGGTCATGATGCAGAAGTGGTGAAAATGACCCTCGCAAAAGACATCACCATGACAGAAGAACGACACGACAGTGGCGCACAGTTTTACAGTGCGATCGCTGACGTAGCCCCAGCGATGGGGATGATCGGTACACTTATCGGTCTGGTAGCCATGCTTTCAAACATGGATGACCCAAAAGCCATCGGTCCTGCGATGGCCGTTGCACTCTTAACAACACTTTACGGTGCGATGCTAGCTAACATGGTTGCCATTCCAATTGCGGCAAAACTGCGTCTGCGTAAAGACCAAGAAAAGTTAAACCGTCGTCTTATCATGGATGGCTTGCTGGCGATTCAAGATGGCCAGAACCCTCGCGTCATTGACGGCTACCTGAAAAACTACCTCAACGAGAAAAAACGTACTGTTGACGTAGACGGATAAGGAGTCGGATATGGATGAAGAATGCAAATGTCCCCCCCTGGGCTACCCGCTTGGATGGGGACCTTCGCTGACCTAATGTCACTGTTGATGTGTTTCTTCGTACTGCTGCTTTCGTTTTCGGAAATGGACGTACTGAAGTTCAAACAGATCGCCGGTTCAATGAAATTCGCCTTTGGTGTGCAAAACCTTTTGGAAGTGAAAGACATTCCAAAAGGTACCAGTGTTATCGCACAGGAGTTCCGCCCAGGCCGTCCTGAGCCAACGCCGATTGAAGTCATCATGCAGCAAACCATCGACATGACGCAGCGTACGCTGGACTTCCAAGATGGGGAGTCAGATCGTGCAGGTGGTTCTCAACGAGATTCGGCAAAACTCGATGGTGGCTCGACGGCCACTGAAGCGTCCATGCAAGAGCAGGAGCAAGACACCGAGAAGATGTCGAGCACCGCGCAGATGGTGGTTCAAGCCTTAGAGCGAGAAGTGCAGGAAGGCGCGGTCGAAGTGGAAAACCTTGGTCAGCAATTGATTATTCGAATTCGTGAAAACGGCTCTTTCCCAGCAGGCTCTGCTTTCTTGCAGCCGAAGTTCCGTCCTTTGGTCAGACAGATAGCGGACTTGGTGAAAGATGTGCCGGGTGAGATTCGCATTTCCGGTCACACTGACGATACGCCGCTCGACTCTGAGCTTTATCGTTCTAACTGGGATTTGTCAGCCCAGCGTGCGGTGTCTGTGGCGCAGGAAATGGAAAAGGTGAAAGGCTTTGATGCCGAGCGTATGCGTGTTGAAGGCTTGGCGGGAACATCGCCAAGGTACCCGAACGATTCGCCAACCAACCGAATGAAAAACCGCCGTGTTGAAATTGCTATCATGCAAGGTAAACCGCGTGAGTCGGAGTCTATTTCAACCACCGATCCGGTTCAGCCAATCCAAGAAAATTAATCACTAACGACTTGATAGTTAAGGGCAGCACTTAGGTGCTGCCTTTTTTGTTTTCTGACCCAACTATACTAAGTGTGCCAGTACCCTCACGTTACTTGGGTATAAAGTATGCTTGATGTATAATCCGCGCCTTTGTTAATGCTGTTGCGAAACCTGTTATGAAATTTATCGTAAAAATTCACCCTGAGGTGATGGTCAAAAGTGAATCTGTACGGAAGCGCTTCACGAAAATTCTGGAAACTAACATCCGAAATATTCTTAAGCGAAAGTCAGACTCAATGTCGGTTTTCAACCGTCGCGATCATATCGAGGTTTCGCTAAAAGATGCATCTGAGCGTCAAATCGCGCTGGATGTGCTGACGTGCACACCTGGTATCCACCACGTACTGGAAGTTGAGCAAACGCCATTTACGGATTTGCACAACATCTATGAAATCGTGACAAAGACGGTTGCTCACCAACTGGAAGGCAAGTCTTTCTGCGTACGTGCGAAGCGTCGCGGTAATCACGCCTTTACGTCTATCGAAGTAGAGCGTTACGTAGGTGGCGGTCTGAACCAAGACGTTGCAACTGCGCGCGTCAGCTGAAAAATCCAGACGTTGTTGTTCACCTTGAAGTAGACAAAGAGAACGTGAACGTGGTTCGTGAGCGTTTCAAAGGTCTGGGCGGCTTCCCTCTGGGTACCCAAGAAGACGTGCTGAGCCTGATCTCTGGCGGTTTTGACTCAGGTGTTTCTAGCTACCTGCACATCAAGCGCGGTAGTAAAGTACATTACTGTTTCTTCAACCTTGGCGGCGCAGCACACGAGATTGGTGTTCAACAAACGGCTTACTACCTGTGGGAGAAGTTCGGTTCTTCTGCGAAGGTGAAGTTCGTTTCTATCGACTTCGAACCCGTTGTTGCTGAGATCTTGGAAAACGTTGATGACGGCCAAATGGGCGTTGTTCTGAAGCGTATGTTCATGCGTGCAGCATCGATGATTGCTAACAAGTACAACATTCAAGCTCTGGTTACGGGTGAAGCACTGGGTCAGGTTTCAAGCCAGACACTGACTAACCTGCGCATGATCGACAACGTGAGCGATTCTCTGATCCTGCGTCCTTTGATCAACTGGGATAAAGAAGACATCATCAATCTGGCGCGCGGTATCGGTACTGAAGATTTCGCGAAAACCATGCCAGAGTACTGTGGTGTGATTTCTCGTAAACCAACCATCAAAGCGGAAAAAGAGAAGCTGGAAGCAGAAGAAGCGAAGTTCAACTTCGAAATTCTGGATAAAGTGGTTTACGACGCGCGCATCATCGACATCCGCGAAATCGGCAAACTGAGCAAAGAAAAAGCACCGGAAGTTGAGCTGGTGGATGAAATTGCTAACGATGCTGTGGTACTGGATATTCGTAGCCCAGAGGAAGAAGACGAGCGTCCTTTGGAAATCGACGGTGCAGAGGTTGTACACATACCGTTCTTCAGATTGGCAACCAAGTTTGGCGATTTGGACCAAAGCAAAACTTACCTGCTCTACTGTGAGCGTGGCGTGATGAGCCGTTTGCAGGCACTTTACCTGCAAGAAAATGGATTCAGCAACGTTAAGGTTTACCGTCCTTAAACGCGCAAAGCCCCGGTCTGACCCGGGGCTTTTTTGTTTTTAATGTTTCGCACTTCTTAAAGCACGTTTTACAACTCTATCCGTCATACCTCACCAATACCCGGCTTTCGATACTTTTCCTCGGGTATTGGCCGTCACTTGTTCCGATATCCAGCGCACTGTGCCCGACATGTGGTTGGCCGCGATTGTCATAGATAGTGAAGATAGCGATCTCCTTTGGCGTCATCTCTGAAAGGTAGATCCAACGGTGCGCACTGTTCGCGGCGACACCTAAAATCTGGCCATGGCGGTCAGGATAAATCAATTCGATGCTCATCCAGTCATCAATCGCCATGGAGTCAGGATGAATAAAACCCAGTGGTGCGGTGCGAATAGTGTGCTCAACAGGGCGCCAAATATTAACGAACGCATAATGCCCGCGGGCAAACTCAGCCGCTTTTTCTTCACCCAAAATATCAATCAAACGCTGCTCCGCTCCGGACTGACTGTAATCGTTATGCACGTTGCGCGCAGGGCGTCGCAACGCATTTGGGTCATCTATCCGCACAGTGTGGTCAAACACGATCACTTCTTTTGCCCCAATCTTTGCGTTGAGCAACTCGGTGATTTCGTCGTTGTAGGTGGACACCCAAGAATCATCGGCAGTAAATGCGTGTATCTGGCTTGTATGGTGCGCAAACATCACCCCATCTTCAACGAGGTGAAGCTTTTCAGCATGTCCGCGTAAATCGGTCACGCTCACTTGGGTTGGAATGAGCACTGGCTCAATCAAAGTGCCAATCACACCATCAACATCGAATTGAAAGGCCTGTGGGTCAGGGCTTTTGATGTGGTAGTTCACCATCGCTGATCGTTGCATGACATCCCCTCCTGCTTGGTTGCTGTTCTTGCTACGGGGTGAATGTCTTTACCTTATTTTATCTATATTCATCATTAAACTGGCTTGATGTGAGTTCAGTTTTCGTATTTGCCATATAATGAAGTCACGGCAATCAGCCAATGTGCAAATAATCCCGCAAGACAGCAAAGAGAAATGGAATAACAAGCATGGATACAGAAGGCATTCGTTTATTTGTGATGGCAGCAGATATGCTGAACATCAGTGCCGCAGGGCGCCAGTTAGGCCTTGCCCCTGCGGTAGCCAGTGCGAGATTGTCGAAACTGGAAAATCAGGTCGGTGCAGATTTGCTTCACCGTTCCACGCGAAAGGTCTCGCTTTCGCTCGAAGGTGCAGAGTTTTTGCCCTTTGCCAGAGAAATCCTCGCGCAAGAAGATGCGGCACTGGCAGCACTGGGACATGGCAAAGGAGAAGTGAAAGGCACCTTGCGTTTCGCAGCATCCAGTACCTTTGCTCAGCAATTTATCGCGCCGATTTTACCTAAGTTCCTTGAACAGTATCCCGATGTGAATTTGGAGCTAAAGCTCTCTGATACGCAGATGAACTTGATTGAAGGCGGGTTTGATTTGGCATTACGAAACTATGCCATCGAGGACAGCAGCCTTCGCGCCCGTAAGCTAGCCGATGACAAACGGATCCTGTGTGCGTCGCCTGACTATATTGCAAAGCACGGTATGCCAGAGACACCGGATTCCCTGATCTCCCATCAGCTCCTCACGTTTGCAGACAGTGCGACGAAAAAGCTTATCTCCGCATCGGGTGAACCTGCTTACAGTCAGTTCCCACCGCAAGGGGCGTTTAAACGGGTGACCTGTGATGACGGTGCGAGCATGCGCATTGCAACCAAGGCAGGCGTTGGCATATCGATGAATTCATGTTGGAGCGTTTTCCAAGACATTGAAGACGGCTCGTTGGTGCGGGTGCTGCCGGATTATGAAATTGCGGATGACTCGGCGATTTGGCTGGTGTACCCAAAATCCAATGTGCTTACCGCCAAAGTGCGTGCATTTATCGACTTCTTACTTAAAGAAATTGGCGAGCCGCCTGTTTGGGCATCATGATGCGCCTTTGAGAGCCTTAGCCAATAATATTATTTAGAAAAGACGAAAACTGATTATCAATTTCCGGTGTTTATATAATTTTAGGAAAGTATATCGTTAAGGCATTCACATTGTGTTGACGGAGAAAGTACCCAATGAAAGCAATGATCCTTAACGAGTATGGCGAAAACGCAGCATTCCAATCAACAGACGTTGCCAAACCCGATGTAAAGCCCGGTCATGTTGTTATTCGCGTTGCAGCCAGCAGCGTAAATACGGTAGACACCATGATCCGAAATATGGGATCGGCGTTACCGCTTTCTCCTGCATTGCCAGCCATTCTCGGAATGGACTTCGCAGGCACCGTTGAATCTGTCGGTGAGGGTGTCACTGATTTTAAACCCGGTGACGACGTCTATGGTTGTGCCGGTGGTTTGTCAGACCTGCAAGGTTCGTTAGCAGAGTACATGCTTGCCGATGCAAAGCTGATTGCTCACAAACCTACAAGCCTGAGTATGCGTGAGGCTGCGTCTCTGCCGCTAGTGGGTATTACGGCTTACGAAGGCCTGACAAGAGCGGGTGTAAAAGCGGGTCAGAAAGTGCTGGTGCATGGTGGGACAGGTGGCGTTGGTCACGTCGCCGTTCAAGTGGCAAAGCAAATGGGTGCAGATGTCTACGCAACTGTGTCTGGTGATAAGCAGGCAGAGATTGTTGCAAGCTATGGCGCAACGCCAATTAACTACCGCAATGAGAGCGTAGAAAGCTATGTGACCAAGTATACCGATGGGCAAGGTTTTGACGTGGTGTATGACTCAGTGGGTGGCGAGAACATGCTGAACTCATTTGAGGCGGCAGCACTCAATGGTCAGGTTGTGACCACAGTGTCTTTGCTTTCTTTGGATTTGTCATTGGCGCACTTTAAAGGCCTGTCGATTCATGTCGTGTTTATGCTGATCCCGATGCTGCACAACGTGAAGCGAGAAGAGCACCACGATATCCTCAATGCGTTGCGAGATATTGCTGATGACGGCGCATTGAAGCCGCTGCTTGATGACACCCAGTTCACATTGGAGCAAGTGGGTGATGCTTATGCCCGCCTTCAAAGTGGTCAGGCGATAGGTAAAGTGGTTATCGACGCGTAAGCGCAGATGACAAAAAGGGCGATGTGACGGATTGGTCACATCGCCCTTTGTTGTTTTTGGTTAGGCGAATTTTTTGTCGTAATGAAGCTTGGAATTGCCACCATTGGGTCGATAACCTCTTTGGCTTTTTCTTTTCCTGCCAGCATGTAGACAATTTCTACCGCAAACTCTAATGCAGTTCCCGGGCCTTGGCTGGTAATAAGCTTGTGGTCATGGTCAGTAAAGACGCGTCGTGTGTTGCGCTTTTCTTCAGCAATGCGGTCGATAAATGCCGGATGGCACGTCTTGTGGGCATCGGGATAAAGAGCGTTCTTTTCAATCACTAGCGCTGGCGCAGCACAGATAGCGGCTACCCACTTTTGGTCACACTGTTGTTGGCGGATCATTTCAATCACCAACGCGCTTTCACCTAAATGGGTCGCACCTTCTACGCCGCCTGGCAGTACGATACAGTCAAATTCCTCGTCCGCCACTTTCACCAGTGGCGTGTCTGCTATCAGTCTTACACCACGAGAGCAGGTTAAGGTGAGCTCGCCATTTTCTTCAGCACTTGCCGTGGTGACGTGAAATCCTGCGCGTACCATGACGTCGATAACGGTAACGGCTTCCATTTCTTCAATGCCTGGTGCAAGGCAGATAAGTACACTAGGTGTGGTCATAGGATTGCTCCAATTCTTTTATTGCGTGGTACAGCCGCGTGTTCTCAGGGGTGGCAATACCATGGATTGAGGCTCGATGAATAAGAAACCCTGTAATCGCTTCAATTTCTGATGGGCGTCGATAATACACATCACGATTCATCGAAGAGTAGTTTTCTGCCGTTGCGGTAGCAACTGCAATTGCACTGTCGAACACCTCTTTTGCTGATGTAGCCATGCCTTCCGCACACATTACCAAGCTTATTTCATCACTCAACGCATCAAGTTGCGTCCGGTACTGAGGGTCAGTGATCACACCATTTTGTGCCTGTAGGAGCGCGGTCAGCGGGTTAATCATGCAATTGATGGCGAGCTTCTTCCAAAGCGCACGTTCAATAGAGCGTTCCCAGTAACAAGGTGGCAGTGCGTGTTGAAAAACTTCGGCGAGAAAATCACATTGATTGCCTGTCGAATTAATCCCGCCAAGGCGAGTTTCTCCAAGGCCAGTATGTTTGATGGTTTCTTCACTGACCTTTAAGCTGCCATGAGAGGTCGTTGCGAGAAGCAAAGGGTTGTTTGGCAACGTGGAAAGGGCGAGTTCAGCTGTACCCATTCCATTGTGCAAAAACACCACAGGCGTGTCTTTATGCACGTGAGCGGCAATAGAAGATAGGGCTTCTTTCACTTGAAACGCTTTTACGCAAAAAAGGAGACAATCGCTCTCTTGCACTAACTCAAGTGAGTTGGCGGTAAACACCTTTTGCGGTGAACCTTCTTGATGGCGAATCAATGTATCAGTGGATTGGCGAGTCCAAAACTGAACCGAGTGACCGGCTTCGTGAAGTTTCAGTGCCCACAATGAGCCAACCGCTCCCGCGCCAACAATGGTGAAACGCATTGATTTTCCCTGCTTAAATCGTTCGGGAAAGGATACCACCAAACCACAAAGGGGCGGGTAACAAATACAAAAAAGGCACCCTAAGGTGCCTTTTTACAAGAATCTTTCGATTACAGGTGCATACCGATACGGAAGATTGCTGCGTCGCCGTAGCCATCAACGCCCAGTTTGTTCGCGAAGTAGCGGTAAGTCAGGCTGGTGTAAATGGTGTCAGTGATGTCGTAAGTCAGGCTTAGACCGCCGTTCAGGCCAGTAGAACCGTTCTGCATTTCTGTGTATGCGTCGTTACGAGCGAATTCGATTTCGTTCCAGTTGGTAACCAGAAGAGGTTGACCTGCGATCTCAAAACTGTAGCCAGCTGACCAACCGAACATACCGCCGTTCATACCAGCCGCTTCGCCAGTACCAGTCGTTACGTCGTGAACACCAACCCATGGTTTGAACCAGTAGTTGTCGCCAGTCAGACCAACATAGCCCATACCCAGAACGCGGTTCTGCTCGTCGAATGCACCGCCTGCACCGCTTTGTGACAGGTCATAGATTTGACCGTATGCAGTTACGTTACCCGCAACTTTGTAGTGCATAGAGAATTTAGCTGCTTGGCCACGCTCAGAAGATGCGCGATCTACTTTCTCGTACTCGTAGAAACCGTAGATTTCACCCCAAGTAAAGCCTGCGCCACCTTCAGCACCGATGGTGATGTGATCATCACGCGCATCGCTCACGTCTTGCTTATCAAAACCTTGAGTGCCGTTGGTCCAAGTCAGGTAGTCGGCATAAACGTTACCGAAACCGTACAGATATTCAGCTTGAGCAGGTACTGCAGCTGCTGCTGCAAGAACGCTAAGTGCTACTACAGATTTACGCATCTTTAGTTCTCTTTACATCGTCAGGATTGAGTGGCAAAGACACCGTGTGGTATGACCTCCGCCGTTGCGAGCGCCATTCTATGGGAAAGTTCAAAAAAGAAAATGCAATGAAATAGCAAACGTTTGCCAGTTGTGATCTTGATCTCGTTGCAATGGATTACATTTGCGATAAGTGTTTCAGAATATGACCAAGATAAAGGTTTCAACAGAGAAAATGCGCTAAGCCCGAGACACTTGTCACGGGCTCAACAGCTTTTAGTGGGATTCTTGGGAGTCTGAAAGACGCTTGAAGTGCTTTCGAAGGCCAATGATCATGGCAAGGCTTGGAACAACCATCAGTGTGGTCAAAATGAAGAACAGCGACCAAGGGTTCAACCAGCTCACATGATGTAACCACTCGAAGCCTTCAATCCAATCGACCATTGAGCCACTGAAAGAAGAAAGGGTGGTTCTGCCAAGATTTCCAAGAGACGCAAGCAGTGCATATTGGGTAGCAGAGAATGCCCTGCCTGTCAGGAAGGTCAGGAATGACACAAAGGCAATGGTAGCGAAGGCACTGGTGAAGTTGTCCACCAGAATGGTCGCAAGGAACAGATCCTTGTTTGGACCTACTTGTGCCATCAGCGCAAACATCAAGTTGCTGCTTGCCATGGCTAAGCCGCCAATCAACAGACCTTTTACCACACCAAATTTCACGTTGATGGCACTACCGATCAGGGTGAAAACAACCGTTGCCCCCCAGCCAATAAGCTTGGAATAGTAGCCGATATCCTCGTTGCTAAAGCCGACTTCTTTGTAAAACACAATCGACATGCGACCAAGGAATGCCTCACCGATTTTGAACAAGAAAACGAAAAGCAGCAGAGTAAGGGCAACCTTAACGCCGTTGCGACGGAAGAATTCGGCGAACGGTTCCACGAGTGTCACTGTGAACCAAAGTATGACTCTGTTTTTACCCATTTTGGAGGCGTAGCGTTGCTCGGCCTTGGCCTGCAATTCGTCGCGTCTCGATTCAGGTTCACCAACAAACAGCGTAAACAGAATGAGCACGCCAACAAACGCGGCCATGCCGTAATAGACGCCATTCCAGCCAATGGAATCGGCGTTGATGAAGGCGAAATAACCCGGAAGGCTGTAACCCGTCCACCAACCGATCACGGCCATCGCCGCTGCTTGAGGTAATTTTGATTTTTCCTGCTCGCCGAAACTGTCGATACGAAATGCATCAATGGCGATATCTTGCGTAGCAGACACAATGGCAATGGTTAACGCCAGCATGGAGGTTAACCAAAGGTTGAATGAGGGGTTTGTGTTGGCAATGGCCAAGGTACAGACCAGCATCACCACTTGCATCAGGAAAATCCAGCTACGGCGCTGTCCCAAACGTTCGTGCAGATAGGGGAGTTTTACGCGGTCGATCAGCGGTGCCCACATCCAGTTGATGGCGTACACCACAAAGATAGAGCCGAAAAGACCGATAGCGGTGCGGGTAAGACCCGCGTCTTTGAGCCAGCCTGACATGTTGGAACCGATCAGAAGCCAAGGGAAGCCGCTGGCACAGCCAAGCATGAAAACCCAAAGAAGACGGCGGTCAAGATAGCTTTCTAGGGTTTCTCGCCAAGAAAGAGAAGAGGCTTTGGACACGGGTAACAGTCCTTGTTGCGCTTAAACGATAGAACCATGCTACCGTGCTTCAGGGACGAATGCCATGTGCGAAGTTTGGGATTTTTCCTTTGTTGATCAAATAACAAGCGCATTCTTGAATGCGTTGTTTCACAAAGCGGTTGCCACGAAGTTCATCTTCACGACGCGAATCGATGAGATAGAGCAGATACCAGTAAACAGATTCGTAGCTGTTTTCAGGCGTACCACCGGGAATGGCCAGTTGCCACCAGTCATTAAATTGCTTTTTGCAGGACGCAGTGAGCTCTTCATAATCCGACTGTCGGATGATGAAACGAATAACGTCAGCAGCGAATGCCGGGGCATATTGTTGAATATGCTCGCCGGCAAACTGTTCATTATTAGGTTCGGGATTATTTGCAACCAGTTCCAGCATTCCCTAACTACCTGTTACTTATTGGAGATGATAATTTTCTCAATAAGTATAGGTTGCTGGGGAACATCACGCATGCGAGTTTCAGGGATTGTGACAGTTTTAACGGTTGTCATTTTCTCGACCGTGTTGAAACCTTCAATCACTTTACCAAACACGGTGTAGCCATGTTTGTATGCGTTTCCGTCTAGGTTGCTGTTGTTCTGCAGGTTGATGTAGAACTGGCGGGTTGCAGAATCTGGGTGCTGCTTTCTCGCCATGGCAATGGTGCCACGGCTGTTGCTCAGGCCATTTTTAGACTCGTTGACAACTTCGCCGTAAGTGCTTGGTTTCGGCATGAACGATTTGTCATAACCACCGCCCTGCGCAACGAAACCTGGGATCACACGGTGAAACTGTGTGCCCACGTAGCTGCCGTCTTCCACATATTTCAGAAAGTTCTCTACCGTCTTAGGGGCTTTTTCTGGATACAGCTCCAGCTTGAAGTCACCCAAGTTGGTTTCAACTTCTACAATCGGATTTGCAGCCAATGCCGGTAAAGCAAACAGCATCGACGTCGCGATGACTGCGCTTTTCAGGATTGCTTTCATTTAGAAGTTCTCGTTCATAAAGGTATTTAGCTGCTGATCTTGCGCGATGTCTTTCAGTACCGCTTCAAGCAAGTTGTTCAGTGCCATTTCCATTTCTTCAGTCGACACACTGCTCGCGCCTTCTGACGTTGCTTTACCAGAGTAGCGTTTAACAAACTTGGTGTTTGCGTTTTCAGCAACCAGCTGGATTTGAACATTGGTCACCATGTTGTGAGACAGCATAGAGTGTTCAACTTTTACCAGCGCATCCAGCACGTCCAAACGCACTGTGTTCGGGCTGTCGGTACCGACTTTGTAGCTTGAGAGCTTAGTTGGCGAGACAGCGCATTTTCAAGCACGATGCGAACGTTAGAGGTCGCTTGAATAGGTTGTACATTCTTACGACCATTGTCGACAACCGCTACAAACTGTGCAGTTCGAAGGTCACGACTCTCTACGCTAAGAGATTTACCTTGAGCAACTGGCACGTTAGAGATCGTTGGATTTGGCGCAATGGTCAACTGCGGCTCTCTTGGCGCAGAACAGGCACTCAAACCGACAACGAGACCAGTAATTAGCAGTAGTTTTTTCATGTGTTAACGCATCCCTATTGTGTCTTGCTATTTTTGAGCTTCGACAATAACAAACTTTTGGTTAGAAGCAATGACTTGCGCATTGCCAAAAAGACGTTTCAATTTAGCATGATAGCCGAGGTGCCTGTTTCCAATAACAACAATGCGTCCCTTAGGCTCCAGAACCCGTCTGGCGTCACAAAACATCTGCCATGCAATGTGATCGGTCACGGCGTGGAGTTGATGGAATGGCGGGTTGCAAAGTACCAAGTCAGCCGAGTCCTTTTCAAATCCATCCAAACAGTTGTTTGCGACGCAGCGCGTTCTGTTTTCATCAATACCATGGTTTTTTAAGTTCAGGCTTGCAGACGCAACCGCCATGTGACTTTCGTCCACTGACGTTATAGATGCTTGTGGGTTTAAGCGTGCCGCTTGAATAGAAAGCACACCATTGCCACAGCCCAAATCGACAATGTGTTTGATGTCATCCGATTGTGGAATGTGCTCCAGCATCAAATACGCTGCGATGTCCAAGCTTTCTGATGAAAACACATTCGCGTGGTTTTCAAGCGTCAGTTGGTACTCTGGCACCTCAAACGAGGTGGTGGCACATGGCAGAGTATCTAACTGTTTTTCTTTATGAGTGAAAACCAGTCTGGCTTTCTTTTTCGCCAGTGATGTCGTCGTTGTGCCTAGGTGTTTCTCAAACAACTTTAACGTTGAAGTGTGAATGTCTTTGGCTTTCGCGCCGGACACTAACGTCACGTTGCTCTGATCAAGATGGGAAAGCTGCTGAAGCTGCCATACCAGTAGTCGATTGTTTTTTGGCAGTTTCATCACTGCCACACTGATGTCTGATGGCAAGGAATCGATGGATGACAACATGGTCACGCTTTGCGTATCCAGTGCATTCTCAGTCAGGTTCTGTTCAAGACTTTGCTGAGACAATAGCGAGTCGTTAACCGCCGTAACACGCATGCCTTTTAATGCAGCCCAACAGCTTATCGCACCGAAGCCATCGTTAAGCACCAGTAAATGCGCGTTCTCACCAAGCTCCATGCTTTCGAGATGTTCAATGAGGTACTCGTCTGCGGCATCCCATGCTTGCAGGGTCTCGTTTTTCTGTAGCGGGTATCGACGCAGTGAAAGCGCAATACCTGCAATTTCTAATGTGGTTTTCATGGAAGGAGTCAGCGAAGCTCTTTGAATAATGCGTTATATTGTCGCAAATGAGAGGAATACTGCAATTACCTTGGTGCGAACAGGGTAAATTTTGCATGTGTTAAGCATGAAGTGAGGAAGTCATGGTCATTCAACAACGCATAGAAGAAAAGTTAAATGCTGCGTTTTCGCCTATATATATAGAAGTCAAAAATGAAAGCTATATGCACAATGTTCCAGAAGGTTCAGAAAGTCACTTTAAAGTGACGATCGTGAGCAGCGACTTTGATGGACAAAGGCTGATCGCCAGGCACCGTGCGGTAAACACAACGCTCGCGGACGAATTAAAAAATGATATTCATGCGTTAGCCATCCATACTTATACTGAAAATGAATGGTTAGAGTCGAAAGGAGATGTTCCCGCTTCTCCTGCGTGTCGAGGCGGCTCATTGTTTGACAAAAAAGATTAAAAGACGGGATTTCGTGAACAACGAAATCGCGTAATAAAAACGAAAAAGATAACGTGCAGTTAACAAGTGCGATTAAAAAGTGGCTCACTGAGTTGGAAAATTGAACGAATGTAAACCCAGATTGGTGTATTAATATCCATGAGAAACTAGGTGTTAATTTTTACGCTTTGTTACCGTTTTAACACTTCGGAAACATGAGTTTTGGCCGTAAATTTGTGCACTTGCTCATATTAATCACTAACAACTGGCGATACTTTGCTCAGTTGCCGAAAATTCAGTGTGTATCACGGTGATTGCCGTGGAATAGCAACTTTGGTTGATGGTAGAATCCACCGCTTGAATACTAACCCTGCGCGACAAATTGTTGCGGGTTGGTGATGAGGAAGTTGCGAAGGTGAGGCTAGCAAACTAGCCAGCCAGACAGTGGAAAGTCGTGTATTAACTGCGCAATAACAGAATTTTTTTCCCGTTAATGTAGTGCAAGTGCGTATGATTACAATAAAAAAGGGTTTGGATATCCCAATTTCAGGGACTCCTGCTCAGGTGATAAATGATGGCCCAGCCATCAAAAAAGTCGCCTTGCTAGGCGAAGAGTACGTTGGCATGCGTCCAACGATGCATGTTCGTGTTGGGGATGTAGTGAAGAAAGGTCAGGTTCTTTTTGAAGACAAAAAGAACTCAGGCGTTAAATTTACTGCTCCTGCAGCAGGTACTGTGGTTGAAATCAACCGTGGTGCTAAGCGTGTTCTTCAGTCTGTTGTCATCGAAATTGAAGGCAACGAGCAAGTCACTTTCAACAAATATGAAGCTTCAGACATCGCAGGCTTGGACCGTCAGGTTGTTGTAGAACAACTTGTTGAGTCTGGTATGTGGACTGCGCTTCGTACCCGCCCATTCAGCAAATCTCCTGCAGTAGACGCAAGTCCTGCGGCGGTATTTGTTACTGCGATGGACACAAACCCACTGGCAGCTAACGCTGAACTGATCATCAATGAACAGCAAGACGCTTTTGTCGCTGGTCTTGATGTTCTGTCTCGTCTGACTGACGGTAAAGTGTTTGTGTGTAAAGGCGAATCAAGCCTTCCTCGCAGCAAGCAGTCTAACGTAGAAGAGCACGTGTTTGCTGGCCCGCACCCATCAGGTCTGGTTGGTACTCACATCCACTTCCTGCGTCCTGTTGGTATGAATGTACAGGTATGGCACCTGAACTATCAAGATGTTATTGCTTTCGGTAAGCTTTTCCTAACGGGTGAGCTATACACTGATCGCGTTATCTCTCTGGCAGGTCCGGTTGTAAACAACCCTCGTCTGATCCGCACTCAAATCGGTGCTTCAGTTGCAGATCTAACTGACAAAGAATTGATGCCTGGTGAAATCCGTCTCATTTCTGGTTCCGTACTAAGTGGTACGCAAGCTGGTGGTGTTCACGGTTACCTGGGTCGATTCCATCTTCAGGTATGTGCTCTGCGCGAAGGCCGTGAGAAAGAACTGTTTGGCTGGATTGTTCCAGGTAAAAACAAGTTCTCTGTTACCCGTGCTTTCCTCAGCCAGTTCTTTAAAGGCCAGCTGTTCAACATGACAACTACCACTAACGGTAGTGAGCGTTCTATGGTGCCAATCGGCAGCTACGAGCGTGTTATGCCTTTGGACATCGAGCCAACTCTGTTGCTACGTGACATCTGTGCAGGTGACCTGGACAGCATGGCGCAACTAGGCGCACTGGAACTGGATCCAGAAGATCTTGCTCTGTGTACCTTTGTTTGCCCTGGCAAGTACGATTTTGGCCCGATGCTACGCGAGTGCCTAGATCAAATTGAGAAGGATGGGTAAGCAATGAGCCTGAAGAATTTCCTCGAAGATATCGAACATCACTTTGAGCCAGGTGGTAAACATGAGAAGTGGTTTGCACTGTACGAAGCAGTAGCTACCGTTCTTTACACCCCAGGCCTAGTGACCAAACGCGGTGCGCACGTACGTGACAGCATCGACCTGAAACGCATCATGATCATGGTGTGGTTGGCAGTATTCCCAGCAATGTTCTGGGGTATGTACAACACTGGTCACCAAGCAATTCTTGCTCTAAACGCTATGTACAGTGGCGACCAGCTGACAGCTATCATCGATGGTAACTGGCACTACTGGCTGACCGAAATGCTGGGCGGTACGCTTTCAGCTGAGGCAGGCTGGGGCAGCATGATGATGCTGGGCGCAACATACTTCCTTCCTATCTACGCAACCGTATTCTTGGTTGGTGGCTTCTGGGAAGTGCTGTTCTGTATGGTGCGTAAGCACGAAGTTAACGAAGGTTTCTTTGTAACTTCTATCCTGTTTGCACTGATCGTTCCACCAACACTTCCTCTGTGGCAAGCAGCACTGGGTATTACCTTCGGTGTTGTTGTTGCGAAAGAAATCTTTGGTGGTACAGGTCGTAACTTCCTGAACCCTGCACTGGCTGGCCGTGCGTTCCTGTTCTTTGCATACCCTGCACAGATTTCAGGTGACCTGGTTTGGACTGCTGCTGATGGCTTCTCTGGTGCAACTGCACTGAGCCAATGGGCTGTAGGTGGCCAAGCGCGCTGGTACACAACGTTACCGGTCAAACCATCTCTTGGATGGACGCGTTCATTGGTAACATCCCAGGTTCTATCGGTGAAGTGTCTACACTAGCAATCCTGATTGGTGGTGCAATGATTGTAGCGATGCGAATCGCTTCATGGCGCATCATTCTGGGTACCATGATTGGTCTGGTTGCAACTGCAACTCTGTTCAACATCATCGGTTCAAGCACCAACCCAATGTTCAGCATGCCTTGGCACTGGCACTTGGTTCTGGGTGGCTTTGCATTCGGTATGATGTTCATGGCGACCGACCCAGTATCAGCGTCGTTCACTAACAAAGCGAAGTGGTGGTACGGCATCCTGATTGGTGCGATGGCAGTGATGATTCGTGTGGTTAACCCAGCATACCCAGAAGGTATGATGCTGGCGATTCTATTCGCGAACCTGTTTGCACCGCTGTTCGACAACCTGGTAGTTCAGGGCAACATCAAACGGAGACTGGCTCGTGTCAAGCAATAACGATAGCATTAAAAAAACGCTGACAGTAGTTATCGCACTGAGCCTAGTGTGTTCAGTTGTGGTTTCTTTCGCGGCTGTTTCTCTGCGTCCTCTGCAAGAGAAAAATGCCGTGCTGGACGTACAGCGCAACATCCTTTCTGTTGCTGGCATTGATGCTCAAGGCAACATCACTGGTACTTTCGACAAATTCATCGAACCACGTCTGGTTGACCTGAAAACAGGTGACTTCGTGGGTACGGTTGAAGAAGCGAAAAACTTCGACCTGCGTATCGCATCTTCTGATCCTACTCAGTCAGAAAAACTGACTGCAGAAAAGGACATCGCGAAGATCGGTCGTCTGGCTGAAGTAGCGAAAGTTTACCTTGTGAAAAACAGCGAAGGCCAAACTGAGAAACTGATCCTGCCAGTACACGGTAGTGGTCTGTGGGGCATGATGTACGCTTTCGTTGCTTTGAACACTGACGGCAACACTATCGCAGACATCGCTTACTACCAGCACGGTGAAACTCCGGGTCTGGGTGGTGAAGTTGAAAACCCACGCTGGCGTGCTCAGTTCCACGACAAGCTGCTGTTCGATGACAAAGGTTATCCAGCACTGAAAGTGGTTAAAGGCGGCGCACAACCTGGTGACGTTCATGGCGTAGACGGCCTGTCTGGTGCAACTCTGACGTCTAACGGTGTTCAACACACGTTTGACTTCTGGTTCGGCGACAGCGCGTTTGGCCCATTCCTGAAGAAAGTTCAACAGGGAGAGCTGATCAATGGCTGATACTAAAGAACTGAAAAAGAATCTGTGGGGCCCACTGTTAGACAACAACCCAATCGCCCTTCAGGTACTGGGTGTGTGTTCTGCACTGGCAGTAACCACCAAGCTGGAAACAGCATTTGTAATGACCATTGCGGTAGTATTCGTAACGGCATTCTCAAACCTGTTTGTTTCTGCGATTCGTAACCACATTCCTAACTCTGTACGTATCATCGTTCAGATGGCGATCATCGCATCGCTGGTAATCGTGGTTGACCAGATCCTGAAAGCTTACGTTTACGACATCTCTAAGCAGCTGTCAGTATTCGTTGGTCTGATCATTACCAACTGTATCGTTATGGGTCGTGCAGAAGCGTATGCAATGAAGTCTGCGCCACTGCCATCTTTCATCGACGGTATCGGTAACGGTTTGGGCTACGGCTTCGTACTGATCACTGTTGGTTTCTTCCGTGAACTGCTGGGCTCTGGCAAGCTGTTTGGTGTATCTATCCTGCCTCTGACTTCAGAAGGCGGTTGGTACCAGCCGAACGGTCTGATGCTACTGGCTCCATCTGCGTTCTTCCTGATCGGCTTCCTGATCTGGGCTGTACGTACGTTCAAACCTGAACAAATTGAAGCGAAGGAGTAAGGACGTAATGGAACATTACATCAGCCTGCTGGTTCGTTCGATCTTTATCGAAAACCTAGCACTGTCTTTCTTCCTGGGTATGTGTACTTTCTTGGCGGTGTCTAAGAAAGTTAAAACCTCTTTCGGTCTGGGTGTTGCGGTTATCGTAGTACTGTCTGTGGCCGTTCCGGTTAACAACCTGATTTACACTTATGTACTGAAAAACGGTGCGATTGTTGAAGGCGTGGATCTGACTTTCCTGAACTTCATCACTTTCATCGGCGTTATCGCGGCACTGGTACAGATCCTGGAAATGGTTCTGGACCGCTTCTTCCCGCCGCTATACAACGCACTGGGTATCTTCCTGCCGCTGATCACAGTTAACTGTGCGATCTTCGGTGGCGTATCTTTCATGGTTCAACGTGACTACAACTTCATGGAGTCTGTGGTTTACGGTTTCGGCTCTGGTGTGGGCTGGATGCTGGCGATTGTTGCGCTGGCAGGTATCCGTGAAAAGATGAAGTACTCTGATGTACCACCTGCACTTCGTGGTCTAGGTATTACCTTTATCACGGTAGGTTTGATGGCGTTGGGCTTTATGTCTTTCTCCGGTGTTCAACTGTAAGTCGGGTAAACCGCGAATTAAGGAATAGTCAATGGACATTATTCTTGGTGTAGTGATGTTTACTCTAATCGTACTGGCTCTGGTACTGGTGATTCTGTTCGCCAAGTCCAAGCTGGTACCATCAGGTGACATCACCATCTCTGTAAACGGCGATCCAAACCTTGCGATCACCACACAGCCAGGCGGCAAACTGCTGGGTGCTCTGGCAGGTGCAGGTGTATTCGTATCATCTGCATGTGGTGGCGGTGGCTCTTGTGGCCAGTGTCGCGTGAAAATCAAATCTGGCGGCGGTGACATTCTGCCAACAGAACTTGATCACATCAGCAAAGGTGAAGCGCGTGAAGGCGAGCGTCTGGCCTGTCAGGTAGCAATGAAAACTGACATGGACATCGAGCTGCCTGAAGAAATCTTCGGCGTGAAGAAGTGGGAATGTACTGTTATCTCTAACGATAACAAAGCAACCTTCATCAAAGAGCTGAAGCTGCAAATTCCAGATGGCGAGTCTGTTCCGTTCCGTGCGGGTGGTTACATCCAAATCGAAGCGCCAGCTCACCACGTTAAGTATGCTGACTTCGATGTACCAGAAGAGTACCGCGAAGACTGGGACAAGTTTAACCTGTTCCGCTACGAGTCTAAGGTAAACGAAGACACGATCCGTGCATACTCAATGGCTAACTACCCAGAAGAGTTTGGCATCATCATGCTGAACGTGCGTATCGCAACGCCGCCACCTAACAACCCAGACGTACCACCAGGCATCATGTCTTCGTACATCTGGTCTCTGAAAGAAGGTGACAAGTGTACTATCTCTGGCCCATTCGGTGAGTTCTTCGCGAAAGACACCGATGCAGAAATGGTATTCGTTGGCGGTGGTGCAGGTATGGCACCAATGCGTTCGCACATCTTTGACCAGCTGAAGCGTCTGAAGTCTACACGTAAGATGTCTTTCTGGTACGGTGCGCGTTCTAAGCGTGAAATGTTCTACGTAGAAGATTTCGACGGCCTACAAGCTGAGAATGAAAACTTCGTATGGCACTGTGCTCTGTCAGATCCTCTGCCAGAAGACAACTGGGAAGGCTACACTGGCTTTATCCACAACGTGCTTTACGAAAACTACCTGCGTGACCATGAAGCGCCAGAAGATTGTGAGTTCTACATGTGTGGTCCTCCAATGATGAACGCTGCTGTTATCGGTATGCTGAAAGATCTGGGTGTTGAAGATGAAAACATCCTGCTGGATGACTTCGGTGGCTAATTGCCCTCAAGTCTGAAAGAGAAAATGGCTGGCCTTTGGGTCAGCCATTTTGTATTCAAGGTACAGAAAGTCGTAGTTTGAATATCAAGTCAGACAGAATCATTGTTTTCTCAATGGGTTACCTCTTCTCTGAAAGTCGAAAGTGATTCTCTCTGATCCCTGAATAATCAACCGGATGAAGTAATGAAAAAATTCCTGTTGTCAGTCGGTCTTCTGATCAGCAGCGTGTTGCTGTTGGCTGGCTGTGATAAAACGCCTGAACAAGTACACCTAACGGGTTCCACCATGGGCACGTACTACTCGATCAAGTACCTGCCAGCCGATGGCACACCGTCGTCAAAAGACGTACAAGCGGAAATTGATAAGCGTCTTGAGCTGGTGAATGACCAGATGTCGACCTATCGCAAAGATTCAGAGCTGAGCCGCTTCAACCAGCACAAGGGCAGTGATCCTGTGGCGGTGTCCGCCGACACGGCGAAAGTGGTAGCGGAAGCGATTCGCATCAACGAGCTGTCTGATGGCGCATTAGATGTGACGGTTGGGCCCTTGGTGAACTTGTGGGGCTTTGGTCCAGAAGGGCGTCCAAATCGTGTGCCGTCTGACGAGCAAATTGCAGCACGACGCGCAATGACAGGCATTAAACACCTGAGCGTCGATGGTAATAATCTGATCAAGACCAACCCAGATTTGTACGTTGACCTGTCATCGATCGCCAAAGGCTTTGGTGTTGATGTGGTGGCCAACTACTTGTCAGAGCTTGGCATTCAGAACTACTTGGTAGAAATCGGCGGTGAGTTGCAGCTTAAAGGCGTTAACGGTGAAGGCCAGCCTTGGCGCATTGCTATTGAAAAGCCAACCAACGAGCAACAAACGGTTCAGGAAATCATTGCTCCGGGCGACATGGCGATTGCGACGTCTGGTGACTACCGGAACTACTTTGAAGAAAACGGTGTGCGTTACTCGCATACTATCGATCCAAAAACAGCGAAGCCAATTCACCATCGTCTGGTGTCGGTGACTGTGTTGGATAAGTCTTGTATGACGCTGATGGCCTTTCTACGTCATTTATGGTGTTGGGAGCAGATAAAGCGCTGAAGGTAGCGAACAGCGAAAATATCCCTGCATTTTTCATCGTAAAGACGGATAATGGGTATAAAGAAGTCGCATCGGATGCGTTTAAACAATATCTATCTCGTTAAGGTAAAAAGATGTCTGTATATCTGATAACGTTTTCGGTCTTCCTGCTTGTGATTGCAGGCATGGCAATCGGCTTCATTATTCAGCGTAAGACCATCAGCGGTAGCTGCGGTGGTTTGGGTGCGGTTGGCATTGAGAAAGAATGTGACTGCCCAGAGCCATGTGATGCGCGTAAAAAGCGCGAAGCGCGCGCGGCGAAAACCGATGAATGGAAGAAGAATCAAATTCTTTAATTTCCTCACAAACACCAGTCTCTGACTGGTGTTTGTTTATGTAACAATCGCGTTTCTTCCCTGTCTTTTTGCCTCGTAGAGTAAATCATCAGCCATCTTCATTAACTTGGTCACTGGCAACTCTGCCGTGGCGACGCCGATGCTGACGGTAAAGCGTATTACCTTTCCTTCAAACTCAACCTTGGTTTGGGCGATATGCTCTTTAAACGCAGTGAGTTCATCGAGAAATTGCGGCGTTAGTTCGGTATTGAGCACGACAAACTCCTCGCCACCGAGTCGGGCTGGCAAGGCACTGCTGAATGCTTTGGACAAGGCCTCCCCTAAAAACTTCAACACTTCATCGCCGCCATCATGTCCGTACTGATCGTTGATCTTTTTAAAGTGATCGACGTCTATCATGGCGATGGATTTAACAGGCGTGGGGTTGTCGCACGCGACGTTAAAGAAATAACGTCGGTTCCATAGCTGGGTGAGTTCGTCTTTGTTCGCCATCGCAAAAAGTTGCGCATTGGCATCTTGTATCTCTAACACCGAATGGATGCGGCAATAGAGTTCTTCTTTGGTAAAGGATTTATCGAGATAGTCACTCGCGCCCGCTTTGAGAAACTGCGCCACCACATCTTTATCTTTACCCGCAGAAAGGCCGACTATCGCAAGGTGGTCGCGACTTTTAAGCTGACGCAGTCTATGGGTGAGTGTTACGCCATCCATGTTCGGCATGATATGGTCTGCAATGACCAGAGAGATATCTTCATTTTCGTTAAAAATATCTAACGCCTCTATGCCGTCCAGTGCTGAGAAAACCGTGAGATTTTGACGTTCTAATAGTTCGGCAAGATAGCACTGCATGGCTTGCGAATCGTCAACGACGAGGGCCTTCTTGCCGTGGTTATGCTTAATGCGGTTGAGTATCGGGATCAGAAAACTGAGGGAAACGATGCTGTCTTTTAACAAGTAATCGAGGATCCCTTTATTCAGCGTGGTCTCTTTTCGCTTGGTGTCAGAGTTACCCGTTAGAACGATAACGCGATGTCCTTTTTCTAACACGTAATCGATAATTTCGCCCTTTGGCGCGTCGGGTAAGGTGTAATCCAACACGGAGCAAAGCAGGTTGGGATTACCTTCAAGGTAGGTGATGGCATCGGAAAAGGTGCTCATGACAATAGGCAGATAGCCCGCATCGACAAGTAACTCACTGATATAGTGTTGGAATACTGGACTATCCTCCACGACCAGCACGTAGTTTGATGATCTTGTCATTTTTGTCCCTGCCTAGTTTATTGATAGTGGTATCACTAACAAAACTATAGTCGCTTTAATGAGCATCATTTCAGCATTGACAGTAAGGACTATACTGTTTATATATACAGCTTAGTTTTGACCGAGTTTTCTTTGAATGAGAAAGATCATCCACGTCGACATGGATTGTTTTTACGCGGCCGTTGAAATGCGCGATAACGCGGAGCTGCGAAACATTCCTTTGGCCATTGGCGGCTCTGAAAAGCGTCGCGGGGTGATCTCTACTTGTAACTACATTGCCCGCAAGTTTGGTGTCCGCTCTGCCATGGCCACCGCACATGCGAAAAAGCTTTGTCCTAATCTCACCGTCATTCGCGGAGATATGAACAAATACAAAGCCGTCTCCCGTCAAATTCGCGCGATATTCGAACGCTATACCGACAAAATAGAACCCCTGTCTCTCGACGAAGCCTACTTGGATGTTAGTGATTGCTCACTTTTCCGTGGCTCGGCAACCATGATTGCGGAAGATATCCGTCGTGCCATTAAAACCGAGTTGGGGCTGACTGCGTCTGCGGGGGTGGCACCGGTGAAGTTTATCGCCAAGGTCGCATCTGATATCAACAAACCTGATGGTATTCATGTCGTCACGCCACCAGATGTCGATGAGTTTGTTAAACGCCTGCCATTGGAAAAAATACCGGGTGTTGGCAAAGTGACGCTCGGCAAATTGCATGAGATGGGGCTGTATGTGGGTGAAGACGTACAGCAATTTGAAAAGAATGCCTTGTTGCAGCGTTTTGGTAAGTTTGGTCAATCGCTTTGGAATCGCTGCCATGGTGTGGATGACAGACATGTCGAAACCGAGCGAGTGAGAAAGTCAGTCGGCGTCGAGCGCACCTTACCAGAAGACATTCAATCTGAAGCCCAGTGTTTGGAAGTGATGGCTTCACTTTACGAGGAAATGGAGCAGCGCTTACGACGAGTGTGTCCTGAAATGGAGATCGCACGTCAGGGGGTGAAGCTGAAGTTTTCAGACTTTCAGCAAACCACGGTTGAACATCGTCAGTGGCGATATGATGAGAAAATGTTTCCCGATTTGCTCAAAGAAGCGCTGGAAAGACAACAGGGCAGGGGCGTGAGATTAATAGGATTAAACGTCGGCCTAAAAGCTGAAGACAAGAACGGCCCGTCACAGCTTAGCTTTAATTGGTAGCTTGAGCTTAGCGGAAACAAAAAGAGCACCCTGAGGTGCTCTTTGTCGTTGGAACAGAGAATTATGCTTTCTCTGGGATCGCTTTTAGAATCGCAATCATTTGTTCCCAGAACAGGCCAACAGTTTCGATGTTCACTTTCTCATCCGGTGAATGAGGGAACTTGATGGTTGGACCGAAAGAAATCATATCCATGTTTGGATACGGTTCTTTGAACAAACCACATTCCAGACCCGCGTGGATCACCATGATGTTTGGAATACGGCCATAGATGTCTTCGTAAGTTTTACGGAAAACATGCATGATTTCTGACTCTGGGTTTGGTTTCCAGCCAGGGTAAGCACCAGAGAACGCAACCTTCGCACCTGCCAGTTCGCCCAACGAGGTCAGCATGCTCTCTACATAGCTGCGACCGCTGTCTGCCAGTGAACGGATCAGACACAGCAGTGTCATGGTGTTCTCTTCTGTGGTGATCACACCCAGATTCAGTGACGTTTCAACCACGCCCTGAATGTCGTCGCTCATGCGGATCACGCCGTTTGGACAGCTGTTGATGGTCGCAATGATGCGCGCTTGGGTAGACGCGGTAAGTGCTTGCTCACTGATTGCTACGTCAGCCACAGACAGCGCAATCGACGTTTCAATCGCACCCAGCTCTTCAGTCAGCAGGTTTTGGTAGTAGCTGAACAGTGATGCCAGTTTCTCTGCGTTTTCCGCAGGCAGGGCGATATCTGCAAATGCTTCACGTGGAATCGCGTTACGCAGCGTACCGCCACGAATAGACAGAACGCGAATGCCTAGCTCTTCTGCATGACCAGCAAGGAAACGACCCAGCAGTTTGTTGGCGTTTGCACGGCCAGTGTGAATGTCACAACCCGAGTGACCGCCTTTCAGACCTTTAACTTGCAGTGTTTTACCGACAAAGCCTTCTGATACTGCTTCACGCTCAAGCGCGAAAGTCAGTGATGAGTCAACGCCACCTGCGCAACCCATGTAGATTTCACCTTCTTGCTCTGAATCGGTGTTCAGCAGAATATCGCCTTCCAGCCAGCCTTCTTTCAGGCCGAATGCGCCTGTCATGCCCGCTTCTTCGTCGATGGTCAGCAGCACTTCCAGTGGACCGTGTTCAATCTCTTTTGACGCCAGCACTGCCAGACATGCCGCCATGCCCATGCCGTTATCTGCGCCAAGAGTTGTGCCGTCTGCGGTAACCCATTCGCCGTCAATGTATGGGCGGATTGGATCGGTCACGAAGTCATGGTCTGTGTTTTCGTTCTTTTGAGGGACCATGTCGATGTGCGCTTGCAGCACCACGCCTTTGCGGTTTTCCATGCCTGCGGTCGCAGGTTTTTTAATGATGACATTGCCTACATCATCACGTTTAACGGCTAACCCTTCGCTGGTTGCCCAATCAATGATGTATTGCGCCAGTGCTTCTTCATGCTTAGAAGGATGAGGAATCGAACAAATCTTATCGAAAAATTGCCACACAGGTTGCGGCGACAGTTGGCTGATCTCAGACACAGGCTTTCTCCAGAAAAAGAAAATCGGCGTATACCGAAAAAGTTTACGCCGATAAGCTAACAGAATTTGTAACGGAAAAGTATGCCTTGTTAAAAGGATATCCCTATAAATCCGATAGGTGACTAAATCTTAAACTGCCCAATGGCACTTTTAAGTTGTACACCTACTGCGGACAGGGCAAGGCTTTGTTCCGTGAGATCGCGACTCTGTTGAACCGTTTCTTTTCCTTTATCGACCAAGCTGTGCAGGTTCTGGTTAATTTCCTCAGTCGCGGATGCCGTTTGGCTACATGCTGACGCGATTTGGTGGTTCACGCCCATGATGTCGCTGACCTTGGTATCAATCGCGTTCAAGGCCTCCAGAACTTCTTCATTGCTCTGTGCGGCGCCTTCTGAAAGGCGCTGCGTGGTGCTGAGTTCACTGTTGAGTGACGCCGCGCGGCTTTGCAGATTCGAAATAATTTCTTCGATTTCATCTGTGCTTTGCTGCGTGCGAATCGCCAAGGTTCTTACCTCATCTGCGACCACGGCAAAGCCTCGACCTTGCTCGCCAGCGCGTGCAGCTTCAATTGCAGCGTTCAGTGCCAGCAGGTTAGTTTGCTCAGCGATGGTACGAATCACATCCAGCACCTTGCCAACGTTCTTAGAGTCATCGGCGAGATGGTTAGATTCATAGCCAGCGGTTTGAATGCTGCTGATCATGGCGGACATCTGTTGGCTCATTTCCGCCACTACGCGCTGACCTTGCGCACAACCTGCGGCGGCGTCTGTTGCACCTTCGGCAGCCATCGATGCTGAGTTAGAGATCTCTTGGTTACTTGCTAGCAGTTCGTTAACTGCCGCTGCAATGCTGTCGATCTCTGCACTTTGCAGGTTAGCGAGACGCTCAGAGGACTCTGATAATCGCGTCATCTCATCTGCTGAATGGGAAAGCGTGTCTGAAACCGGGTGAATTTCACTGACGATGCCGCGGATCTGATCGATAAAGCGGTTAAAGAAGCGGGCAATCTGGCTCAGTTCATCTTTACCACTTGGCTCGAGCTTGTGGGTGAGGTCGCCGTCGCCACTTGAGATATTGCGAAGCGCATTCGCCGTTTGGGTACTTGGCGCAACGATAGACTGACCAATGACACCACTGATGATAAGCACCACAACGAGAATTGAAGCCACACTATAGAAGAGGAACTTCAGCTCTTGTGCAAAGGTGGCGGAAACGTCATCCACATAAATACCCGTGCCTAAAATCCAGCCCCAAGGCTTGAACATTTTCACGTAAGAGACTTTTTCTACCGGAAGCTCTGCGTTGGGTTTACTCCAAAAGTAAGAAACAAAACCTTCACCTGACGTAGTGGCGACTTTTGCCATTTCTACAAAGAGCTTGTTACCAGCTTTATCTTCAAAGCCAGAGAGATCTTGTCCATTAAGTGCAGGCTTAATGGGATGGAGGATCATGCGAGGGTGGCTGTCATTGACCCAGAAATAGTTACCGCCGTCATAGCGCATCGATGTGATGGCCGCGAGCGCGTTTTGTTTTGCTTCATCCTCGCTGATTTCGCCTTTCAAGAAACGATCATATTGGGACGTGACTAAGCTGTGCGCGCTTTCAATCAGGACTTTGGTTTCATCTTGCTTGTACGCCATGAGAGTTTGGAAGTTATGGCTGGCAAAAAGGTAGATGGGTACAAGCATGGCGAGTAGGGTGATGGAAACGAGGGTAAAGACTCTACTGCGGATATTGATGTTACGAACGGCACTCACAAGCATATTACGACAATCCCTATCTGTCTGTGTTGTTGTTATTTCTCGACTGATCTCAAGCGGCATGCCCAGACCTTTGGAGCAGACTACTTTTTCAGCTAATTGAGCACTCTGCAAGCAAGTGATTCTAAATTGTTGTCTTACATAACATTCTTAGAAATGAGTCCAAATTTTTCTGTAATAAAATTACAGAATTACGGTGTATTATGAAATTTATGTGACATAGATCTCTTTAGGTATTGTAATAAAATAACGAAAAGGCTATTATCTCACCGTCCTGAGGCAGGACAGTTACGAAAGGTCTACGCACCCAGGAATAGGCGATGCGCTTTCATACGTTTAAGGAAAAGCCCGATATTATTCGTCTCCAAGGAACCGAGCTTTGTAGAAGCTGTATCGATTCGAATGTATTGAGAGAGAGTACCCTTAACGATGAAAGGAAGTTCAGCATCCAGCTATTGGAACCACGGTGCTGTTTTGACAGCGAATTTCAGATACCCGGTGTCATTCGGTTATCAGCGCAAGTAAGACTACTTCAGCGCGAACAGTAATACCCCAACTCTAACAGATACTTCGTTTCCACTTTGGAAACCACGTTTGATCTGGCGCCACGACTTAGTGGCGTTTTTTTTGTCTTTTTTCCGAGTAAGCCTACCTGTGCCGCATTTGTTGAGTGGTTACTTTATTTCGATCTCATATTCTTTAGTTGTACATTTATTGTGCGAAAAATCCTTCTACTATATGCGCTGTTACTCGATCGAGCCTGATCAGCTTAAATCACCACCAATTGATGCTAACGTGACGCAATTCACGCTGGAAATTTCGAGAAGTGGCGGGTAATATTCGCGTCGAATTTCCACGCAAACGTTTGTGGAAAACGTTTGCGTCATTTTTTGACTGGCCATACACACTCTTTCCAAGGAATTGAAAGCCATGCTTGAGCGTCTTTTTAAACTAAAAGAGCAAGGTACAGATATACGCACAGAGGTTATCGCAGGACTCACAACGTTTCTGACGATGGCTTACATCATTTTTGTTAACCCAGCTATCTTGTCTGAGACAGGTATGGACCGTGGTGCAGTATTCGTAGCAACCTGTTTGGCTGCGGCGATTGGCTGTTTCATTATGGGTCTGGTTGCAAACTACCCAGTGGCGCAAGCGCCGGGTATGGGTCTGAACGCCTTCTTTACCTACACCGTGGTATTCCAAATGGGTTACTCATGGCAGGTGGCGTTGGGCGCTGTATTCCTGTCTGGTCTTTGCTTTATCGCACTGAGCCTATTTAAAGTCCGTGAGCTGATCATCAACTCTATCCCACTTTCTTTGCGCACGGGCATCTCAGCGGGTATCGGTATCTTCTTGGCACTGATCGCGCTGCAAAACTCTGGCATCGTTGTCGACAACCCAGCAACACTGGTTGCAATGGGTGACCTGTCTTCATTCGGTCCTGCCATGGCGGCTCTGGGTTTCTTCCTGACGATTGGTCTGGTTAACCGCGGCATCAAAGGCGCGGTAATGATTGCGATTCTGGTCGTAACAGGCATTTCTGTTATCACGGGTAACGTGCCTTACGCGGGCATCATGTCTGCGCCACCAAGCATTGCGCCTACCTTTATGCAAATGGACCTGTCAGGTGCGTTTGATGTAGCAATGATTTCTGTTGTGTTTGCATTCCTGTTCGTTGACCTGTTCGACACCGCGGGCACCTTGGTCGGTGTAGCAACCAAAGCAGAACTGCTGGACAAAGACGGCAAACTGCCACGTCTGAACAAAGCCCTGTTGGCTGACAGTACTGCAACGACTGTAGGTGCGGTTCTGGGTACGTCAAACACCACTTCATTCATCGAAAGTGTCTCTGGCGTTGCAGCGGGTGGCCGTACAGGTCTGACTGCAGTAGTCGTAGGTCTGATGTTTATTCTGGCACTGTTCTTCTCGCCATTGGCGGGTATGGTTCCAGCTTACGCAACGGCGGGCGCACTGTTCTACGTTGCTATCCTGATGATGTCTGGTCTGGTAAGCGTTAACTGGCGCGACCTGACTGAAGCTGCACCGGTTGTTGTAGTGTGTTTGCTGACACCGCTGACGTACTCAATCGCACACGGTATCGGTCTGGGCTTCATCTCTTACTGTGCAATCAAGGCATTCAGTGGCAAAGGACGTGACGTACATATCAGTGTGTGGGTTCTTTCTGCGATGTTCTTGCTGAAATTTGTTATGTAAGACACAATACGCCGCAATCTTTTGAGTGAGTTATTTTGGCGACCATCGCCACTGAGGTTTTCTAAATGAGCAACAAGTTTGTTATCACCTGGGACAACATGCAAATGTACACCCGCCAGCTGGCAGAGAAGCTGCTTCCTGCTGATCAATGGACTGGTATTATCGCGGTAAGCCGTGGTGGTCTGGTTCCTGCGGCAATTCTGGCTCGTGAATTGGGTATTCGTCATGTTGATACTGTTTGTATCTCTAGCTACGACCACGATCACCAGCGTGATATGCAAGTACTGAAGAAAGCTGACGGTGACGGTGAAGGTTTCATCGTTGTTGATGACCTGGTTGACACCGGCGGTACTGCGGAAGTTATCCGTGAAATGTACCCGAAAGCGAAGTTCGTAACTGTATGTGCAAAACCTGCTGGTAAGCACCTGGTTGACGACTACGTGGTAGATATCGCTCAGGATTGCTGGATTGAGCAACCTTGGGATATGGGCGTGACTTTCGTTGAGCCTGTAGCTAAGCGTTAAGAACACGAAAAAAAGCCCCGAAAGGGGCTTTTTTTATGTCTGCAAAAGTCTATATGCATATCATGGTTTTCTGGCGTTTATGGTTTACACTAAGGCCAGTAAATTCAGAATAGTTAGGAGAGGTTCCGTGAGCGAAACCGAATCCGAAAACCTGTCGATAAAACTCTTCAAACAACACAAACACGCCAAGGAAACATCCACCATTGTCGGTTCTGTCAATCAAGGGTTGAGTGCCATGCACAATGCTTTAGATGGGGACAGTGACAATAGCTGGTACCGTATTCTTCGCCGTCCTCAATGGATCTGGCAGGGCGTAGACCCAATAGAGATGGAAGAGACGCTGGCGCGCATTGCCGTATCAGACAATGACCGCAGTAGCGAAAAGCTTCTCGACACGGTCGTCGGCTACCGTCCCGGCAATTGGTCCTATGAATGGACGCAATGTGGCATGCGCCATCAAAAAACGGCGCAATCGTTGGATGAGTCGGGCAATAAATCAGACGCGGCGAACAAGTGGTTGCTTGCAAGCACCTGTTTCAGCATTGCCGCTTACCCTCACCTGAAAGGTGACCCGCTGTCACTGCAAGCGGAAACGCTGGCGAATAAAGCCTTTCACAACGCCATCGACAAACTGCCTTACAAAGTGAAAACCGTCGTGACACAAGTCGACGGCAGACCATTAGAGGGCTTTCTCTACCTGCCTCATACTAATGAGCCGTTACCGACCGTGATAGTAAGCGGCGGTGTGGATAGCCTTCAAACTGACGCGTGGCGTTTGTTTGAAACCTACTTTGCACCAGCTAACATTGCCATGCTTACGCTCGACATGCCGTCCGTGGGTCGAAGCAGCCATTGGAGTTTGACCGAAGACACCAGCCGTCTTCATCAGGCAATGGTTCAAGAGCTGCGTTCTGTGCCTTGGGTGGATCATCATCGCGTGGGTTGCTTGGGCGTGCGTATGGGGGCCAATGCAGCGGTTAGAATGGCGTTTGTTGAGCAAAACAACGTGAAGTCGTGCGTGTCGATTGGTGGCATGCTACACACCATGTTGAACGAGGCTTATCAGCACAAGAACATTCCGCCTATGTATCTTGATACCATCGCATCGAGAATGGGCAAACCCGCTGCGAGTGCTTCGTTATTAACTCAGCTACAAGCTCTGTCACTAAAAAATCAGGGGCTACTGACGGGACGGCGCACCAAGGTGCCGGTGTTGGCGTTGAGTCTTGATGGTGACCCAGTGTGTCCAGACACGGACAATCAGTTGGCAGCACTTTACAGTCAGGGTGGTAAAGCGAAAACCTTGCCGAGCAAGCCACTTCATGATGGTTATCACAGAATCATGTTGGAAGCCATGGACTGGTTCTCAAAGACATTGTGATAAAGATCTTTTAACGGATTTTCTACATCTCGTATTCGTCAAAGCTCTCTGATATTGGACGAATTCCATTGTTTAGTTGTTATACACTTGAAGTTTGCTGATGAAAAAACGACCTCTTTTTGAGGTCGTACAGCGCGACATCGTCGTTCGTCAACAACGCACCGAATAATAAAAAACATTGGAACGCGTCTTTTCAGGGAGCTTGCTATGACCGAAGAAAATAAAACCCTATCCCATGGCCGATTGATGACCAAGTTTGCACAGCTTGGGCCTTACCTGCGCCAAAATAAATCATCTGAAGAAAGCTACTTCTTCGATTGCCTATCTGCTTGTGTTAACGCAAAAAAATCACCAGAAAGCCGTGAGTTTTGGGGCTGGTGGATGGAATTGACGCCAAAAGACGGTGGCTTCGAATATTTCTATGCCTTCGGCAAGTTTGATACTGCCGGTGAATGGAAAGAAGAGAATGTCCCGAACAAGAGTGCTTCCGAGGTGAAGGCGTCTTTGGATACCTTCTACAAAAAAATCACAGAGTTTGTAGAAGGTGACCTGTCGCTGGAGATTTCAGCACTTCCGTCTCTTAAGCAACCAAAACTGGGTTCGGCTGCATAACTTGCGATTATCACGCAAACGAATGCTTTAATCGCTTGTTATCTTGGGCTGAGATTGATAAAAGAAGAGCTCATTTGCTTTATTTGTTATCAATGTCATGTCAGGCCAAGAAAACAATTCATCTGTTAAAACGTCTGGCGGTCAATCAGATCGTCAGACCATCGTTGTAAAGCTGGGTACCAGCGTACTTACCGGCGGTTCTAAGAAACTGGATCGTGCACACATGGTTGAGCTGGTTCGCCAGTGCGCCATGCTGATCCGTGAAGGTCACCATGTTGTTATCGTTACCTCGGGTGCGATTGCAGCGGGGCGTGAACACCTTAATCACCCACAACTGGCAAGCACTATCGCCAACAAGCAAATGCTGGCAGCGGTAGGGCAGTCACGCATCATTCAAACGTGGGAAAGCCTGTTTGCTATCTATGGCATCAATATCGGCCAAATGCTGCTGACACGCGCAGATTTGGACGATCGTGAGCGTTACCTGAACGCACGCGATATGCTGCAAGCACTGCTCGACAACAACATCGTTCCTGTTGTGAACGAGAATGATGCCGTTGCAACCGCTGAGATCAAAGTGGGCGATAACGACAACCTGTCAGCACTGGTCGCGATTTTGGCAGAAGCAGACAAACTGCTGCTGTTGACCGATCAACCAGGTCTGTTCACTGCGGATCCGCGCAGCAACCCTGAAGCGGAACTCATCCACGAAGTTCACACCATCGACGAAACCCTGCACAAACTGGCAGGCGGCAGCGTCAGTGGTTTAGGTACCGGTGGTATGGCGACCAAGCTGCAAGCCGCAGACGTTGCGCGTCGTTCGGGTATCGAAGTGACCATCGCGGCGGGTAGCCGCCCTGAAGTTATTCAGCATGTGGTAGAAGGCAAACCTGCGGGTACACGCTTCCTGCCATTGGAATCACCGTTGGAAAGCCGCAAGCGCTGGATCCTCGCAGGTCCTCCTCCAGCAGGTAACATCATCATTGATGATGGCGCAGCGAAAGCCGTGGTTGAGCGTCACAGCAGCTTGTTGTCAAAAGGCATCACGGCTGTGAAGGTAAATTCGACCGTGGTGCGGTTGCACGTATCTGTAATAAGGACGGAAAACTGCTGGCTCGCGGCATCTGTCGTTACTCAAGCAAGGATTTAAGCGCCATCGCGGGTCGACATAGCCAGGACATTCAAGATATTCTGGGTTATGCACACGGAGCCGTAGCGGTGCACTGCGACGATTTAGTCGTAATCGATTAATCAGGCTGTGGCGGATGCCGCGGCCTAAATGGAAGAGCAATAGAGGCTGAAATGAGTCTGCAACAAATGGGACGCGCAGCGAAAGACGCTGCATACGCACTGGCAACCGCACCGACGGCGCAGAAAAACAAAGCGCTGGCAGTGATTGCTGATGAATTAGAAGCAAATGCGGCAACAATTCTTGCTGCAAACGCAAAAGACATCGACGCAGGTCGTGCAGCGGGTCTGCCCGACGCGATGCTTGATCGTCTGCTTCTGAATGAATCTCTCTGGCGGGTATTGCCGCTGACGTTCGCAATGTGATTTCTCTGTCTGACCCCGTCGGCAGCGAAATTGATTGCAAAGTGCTGGAAAACGGCATGACATTGAGCCGTCGTCGCGAGCCCATTGGCGTAATTGGTGTGATTTATGAAGCGCGCCCGAATGTGACCATTGATATTGCCTCGCTCTGCCTGAAAACCGGTAACGCGAGCATCCTGCGTGGTGGTAAAGAGACCTTCTTCTCTAACGTTGAGTTGGTGAAAGTGATCCAAACCGCGCTGGAAAAAGCCGATCTACCAGCGGCATCTGTTCAGTACATCGAGAAACCAGACCGTGAGCTGGTGGGTGAACTGCTGCGTCTGGACGAGTACGTCGACATGATCATCCCACGTGGTGGCGCAGGTCTGCACAAAATGTGTAAAGAGAACAGCACCATCCCAGTGATCATCGGCGGTTTTGGTATCAGCCACTTGTTTGTTGATAAGACGGCAGATCTGGATCGTTCACTGGATGTGATCATCAACTCGAAAGCACAGCGTCCGTCAGCGTGTAACGCGCTGGATACCTTGCTGGTGCATGAAGATGTTGCGACTGAGCTGTTTGAAAAGCTGGTTCCACTGCTTAACGATAACAAGCTGAAGATCGTTGCTGACAGTGCGGCTTACCCACTGTTGTCAGCGGTTGCAGATCTGCACGAAGCGGGCGAAGGTGATTTTGATACCGAATGGCTGAGCTACACGCTGGGTGTGTCGATTGTCTCTGACGTACATGCAGCACTGAAGCACATGCGTGATCACAACGCGAGCCACTCAGATGCGATCCTGACCAACGATCTGATGGCGGCAGAAGCCTTCATCAACGGTGCAGGCTCTGCGGCGGTATACGTGAATGCGTCTACACGCTTCACAGACGGCGCACAATTTGGCTTGGGCGCAGAGGTTGCGGTATCGACTCAGAAACTGCACGCACGCGGTCCTATGGGCTTGGAAGAGCTGACCACCTACAAGTGGGTCGGTAAAGCAGACTACCTGCCACGCGCTTAACCCGCGCAGCGAATCAATATTGAAAGGCACGCGAAAGCGTGCCTTTTTCTTTTTCCCTCTATCCGTTTTGGGTGTTTGAGGGTAATCTCTCGCCATCGCCAGCTACCTACTGAAACTGCCATGGATTACACAACCCTTTCGAGGATCAGCCTGAAAAACCTCACCGTTATGCACGTGCTTTTAATGACGCACAGCGTGACGGCCACGGCTGATATTTTGTGTGTGACGCCATCCAGTGTCAGTAAAGCGTTAAGCCAGCTAAAAACGCAGCTCAATGACGAGCTCTTTTTCCGCCGCGGCAATCAGTTAACGCCGACGCAATTTGCGCTCAGTATCGGCCCTGCGATCCACAATGTGTTGTCGAACATCAATGGCATTTTCCAGCAAGGGGAGTTCTCGCCAGAGGTGTATGAAGGCACCTTGTCGCTGTCGATGCGAGAAAGCACGTTCGAGTTATTTGCGCCAAAGCTATGTGGGATTTCAGCGCAGTTGTCAGACAAAGCACGCCTTAACATCTCCACCAAAGAGCAGTTTAGCTTCGAAGCACTGCAAAGTGGTAAGCTGGATTTCTTGTTGTTGCCGCACGACATCAGCCAGCCACCGACACAGAGCAAAAGCTTGGTGTGGCAGACCATTATGGAAGATGAAATGGTGTGTCTGATGCGCGCCGATCATCCGCTCGCACAACAAGACTTAACGATCGAAGCTATCTAAGTTGTCGCCATATTCGGGTGATCGACAAAGACTTGGCTGAACCTTATTTTGAGATGACGCTGACACAACGCCATGGCGCGCGCAACATCGCTTTGATGGTCGCTGACTTTGGTTCTGCGGCACTGACCTGTCATCATTCAGACTACCTGTTCACCTGCTCCAAACGTTGGGCGGAAACCGCCTTGCAGGCAAAAGATCTGATCGCAAAACCTTTGCCCTTCGATTACGGACAAGTGGCGTACAGTTTGGTGTGGAACATGGTGAGCCTGAACAACCCAGCGTGTCGTTGGCTTCACAGCCAGCTTATCGCCGAGAGCTAAACGCCAACCAAAGTAAGGCGGTGAATTAGGTATAAATCGTCGGTTTCAGCATTGGGCGCTGAATGCGGGCGAACAGCAAATCGTGGAAGCGATCCATTTCCGCTTCACTGCATTTTTCCCACTCCAATGCCTGACCCATTACGCCATGGTGTTGAAACGCATTAAGGCGAATTTGAACTGACTCTGGCAGTTTATTGAGATATGCGCCGACGGCATCCACTTCGGTATCCAAGTCACTTTTCCCCGGAATATGAAGCAAACGCACTTCGTGCAGTTTTCCCATCTCAGCCAACAAGTCGATGGTGTCGATGACGCGGTGTTTATCGCGGCCAATGAGCCAGCGGTGCGTCTCGGATTGCCATGACTTTAAGTCAATCATTGCGCCATCAAGGTAAGGGGCAACACGCTCCCAACCTGCGCGAGATAATGAACCGTTGCTGTCGATAAAGCATGTCAGGTGAGACAACGCAGGATCGGCTTTTACGGCTTTGAACAGCTCGATGATGAATGGCAGTTGCAGCGTCGCTTCACCGCCTGACACGGTAATGCCATTCAGGAAAAAGTGGTGTTGGCGAACCAAGGCCAGCATGTCGTCCAAGCTGTAGCTGACAATTTTTGGATTGGATTTGTGCGGGCACACGTCGATGCAAAGATCGCAGTGTGTGCACTTTGCTGCATCCCAAATCACTTTGCCTTCAGCACTGAATGACAGCGCATCAGCCGGGCAAGGTGCTACACAATCTCCGCAATCGGTGCAGTGATTGATGGTATGCGGATTGTGGCAGGTAATGCAGTCGAAATTGCAGCCCTGCAAAAAGATGACCAGGCGGTTGCCCGGTCCATCTACACAAGAGAATGTCAGGATACGGCTGACCAATGCGTTTGTCTTACTCGGTTTCACTGACATTCTCCGGTGGTATGCGATTACTTGTAAACAGGCGTGGTCTCGAAGCTCACCACACGTGGTGCGCGGTCAAGAATGCCCGTGTTGCAAGCCGCTTCTGCGCCCAGCCACGTGGTGTTCTTACGAGAACCTTCATCGTCGTATTTCGCGATATCAGACAGTTTGATCATGTAACCCGTTACGCGCACCAGATCGTTAGAAGCAACGTTCGCGGTGAACTCGCGGTAGCCCATGTTGATCGCACCTTTACACAGGTTGAACATGGCTTCAGGGTTTGATTTTACCGTCTCGTCAATGGTCAGAATGTCACTGATACCCGAGGTGTAGTACTTGTGGTGACCAGCGGTTGCGTGAACATAAGTCACTGGATCTGGTTCAGTACCGTAAGGGATACGAACGCCCGGCGTTACGTCTTTATCGATGCTGATGCCACCTTGTGAGTGCAGTACCGCTTTACCGTTCAGGCCGAACTTCACAGGGCTTGCTTCAACCAGCTCTGCCAGTTTTGCAGAGATAGCGTGGCCCAGTTCGTTTGCCGCGATGTCGTGACCGTACTTCAGTGACTGACCGTCTTTCTCCATCAGGATGTTAACCGCTTCCGCCATGCCGTAAATACCGAACATAGGCGCGAAACGACCTTCTTCAATCAGACCTTCTGTTGCCAGGAAGTGTTTGAAGTAGTTTGAAGACTCGTGCAGGAAGCTGCTGCGAACGTCCATCAGTTCAACCATCAGCTTGCTGTAGGTAGGCAGCACTGCGTTCAGGAAGTCTTCAGCACTTTCCGCTTTCTCAGCAGCATGCTTCAGGTTCATACGCACTAGGGTGTTAGAACCGCCTGCCAGTGGCAGCGAGTTGTAGCAGCTTACGATACCGAAACGCTTGTCACCGTATGCCGAAGCGTGCATTGGGTAGTTCGCGATGTGCGGTTTGCTGCACTCAACGATGTTTGAAGTCGCTTGACGCAATAGGTCGTCAGACGTTACCGCTGGGTCGTACATGAACGTCAGGTTCGGTGCGATTTGCTTCAGCTCAGCATCCACGCGCAGGATAGTGCGACAAATGATGTTGTCTGCTGGGCCGATGTTTGCGTGCATGAATGCGTCTGGCAGAGTGCGGTCCAGCATGATCCAGAAACGCTTAATTTTTTGGTAGATCTCTTCGTCTGACAGCTCGCCCACGTAAGGCATCAGCACGTCATCCAGTTGACCCACGTAAACCGGAATGTTGGTCACTGACGGTACGTGGTGGTAGATGATGTTCAGCATGTTCAGCGCATCATCAAGGTTCTCTGCTGGAGACAGTTCTAGGTACTCAGAACCCTGAGACAGGAACTTTGCGTAATCTGGCAGTACGTAGCGTGGTTTGAACGGTGCGTGACCTTCAAACATGTCACAGATAACGCCGTCTTTCATCGCCTGCTCGATATCGTCAGAGATATCCATGTAAGGCAGGCTTGCTTCTGCTTCCAACGCCAGCCATTGGTTTTTCTGCTTTGGCGACAGGGTTGGGTTGTTGATGATTTGGTAGAAACGTTCTTGAAGTTCTGTCAGATGCTTGCTCATGGAAAAGACCCTACTTTAATTTGGGTTTATTCTAAGCGCGAATCCGGTTTGCCACTATTGAACAATCAAGAAGTATGCTTTTCCAGAATGGAAATCCATGTGGAGTGTGAAGTCGAAGGCTCAAAGGACTGAGGGATAGGTGGTGGGATTAGAATGCTTGCTGTTGTTGGGCTTGTGCCCTTCGTAGCCAAACATGTTTCAAAGAGAGTTGGCATTTCCAATATTGGAGTACTTGAATTGTCCTAAAAAAGGCCAAGCGTTTCCAATCCATTCAGCACTGCATAAAAATGCAGTACATGTCTAGCTCGGAACGCCCTATTTCACTCTTTCAGGTCGCAGCCAGCAAAAGTTATTTTACTGATTTTAATGGGAAATATGGTAAATTTGTGCAACTGTACACGGACCAATTGGGCATCGCGGTTTTGTATTAAACGGGAAAATTACCCGCTACTAAATTGTTAGCATTATTAGAGAAAGGTTATGAACCTAAAATTGGGACTAATATTTATTTGTTGTACTTCTTTAGTGGGGTGTGCCTTAGTTTCACCTGAAGCATACCTAGCTGAACGCCAAACTTTAATTGAAAAAGTAAAGGAATCCAAAGCATGCTGTACTTCTTTTTCAGAGATAGAATATACACCACTAAATAGTGGCCCGAGCTCGGAGAGGTTTCTCATTGACCTTAATTCACAGGTTGTGAATATCAATGGAGATAATTCCCTAGTTCTTGCATTGGAATTGCCAGAAGGAGCTTCAAGTATTGAATTTAGAAGCGTTAATACAACAAGTACGGATTTGACAGGGGGCCACTTTGCACCTGTCGTTCTTCAACTCGACTCCAACTTCAATCAAATAGTTAAAGATATATACACAGACTTCTCGACGAATGATGCAACGATACAATGGAAAGGTATAAGCGGGGAGTTGATACTGAAAAGCGAAACGAAATACCTTCTTTTTTACACCACTCAAGAGTTACTGACTCAGAGGACTGCTTCTTATTGGAGTGGTTCTAGAAGTTATGAAGTTAACGTCCCTATAGAGGTACTTAATAAAGCGCCTCTTTATAAGAAACGCAGTGTGGGATTTACGGCCAAACCTAATACGCCAGATGGCAAAATAGAAGTCCATGTATGTGAAAACGGTGATAGGTCCATGGATCAGAAGCTTAGTGATACGTGCAATAAAAGCTAATATAAGCATTAACATGATGTTTTAGCCGTACTTCCCGAACTGAAGTTCTCGACATGCATGTATTTAAAGTGCTGTCCGAAGTCAGAGAAATCGCCAAAAACTGGATGAAGGAATATAGCAACGAGAGACCGCATGATTCTCTTAATGACCTTACCCTTTTAGAATATCTGGCAAAGTATGAAAGCAGGAAAAAATCTAATTTAGATTGCCACTAATACAGGGAAGACTACAACAGACTTTAACAATGCGAAACAAAAAACGCCGAGCAGTGCTCGGCGTTTTCGTATTTGGATTCGCGTTAGTGCTTACTTGATTTCCACGCCCTGCGCTTGCAGGTCTGCATGGTAAGAAGAACGCACGAAAGGACCACAGGCAGCGTGAGTAAAGCCCAGTTCCAACGCGATGTCACGCAGTTCGTCAAACTCTTCAGGCGGCACGTAGCGCTCTACAGGAAGGTGATGACGCTTGGTGCCAAGTACTGACCTAAAGTCAGCATGGTCACGCCGTGTGCACGTAGGTCTTTCAGTACTTCAATGATCTCTTCTTTGGTTTCGCCCAGACCCATCATCAAACCTGATTTGGTTGGGACGTTAGGGTGCATTTCACCGAATTTCTTCAGCAGCTCCAGAGACCATTTGTAGTTCGCACCCGGACGCGCTTTACGGTAAAGGCGAGGTGCGGTTTCCAGATTGTGGTTGAACACGTCTGGCGGGTTGTCTTTCAGCAGCTCAAGCGCAGTGTCCATACGGCCACGGAAGTCAGGCACCAGTGTTTCGATGCGGATTTCTGGGTTCAGCGCACGGATTTCACGGGTACAGTCCGCAAAGTGCTTCGCACCACCGTCACGCAGGTCATCACGGTCTACCGAGGTCACAACGACGTACCTCAGATTCATGTCGCTGATGGTTTTTGCCAGTTTCGCTGGCTCATTCTCATCCGGCTGGTTTGGACGGCCATGTGCAACGTCGCAGAATGGGCAACGACGGGTACAAATCGCACCCAGAATCATGAAGGTCGCGGTGCCGTGGTTGAAACATTCTGCCAAGTTAGGGCAAGACGCCTCTTCGCACACCGAGTGCAGATTGTTTTTACGTAGCGCAGACTTGATGTCTTGAATACGTTTACTGTCTGATGGAAGTTTGATCTTCATCCACTCAGGCTTGCGCAGCATCTCTTTTTGCTCGGTCGGCATGTTTTTGACCGGGATGAGCGCCATTTTGTCTGCATCGCGGTACTTAACGCCGCGTTCCATCTGGATCGGTTTGCTCATAATTCGTTGCTTTCTGTTAGGGACTCCACCTCATCATAACCGAGGTGAGAAGTCAGTTTATCAACTAACACAGGGTAAAGCTCAGCCAGTGATGCCGGCCCCCCTAAATCGACGGTTTGTGTCATCGCCATGCCAGCGTAACCACACGGGTTAATGCGCAGGAATGGGGACAAGTCCATATTGACGTTTAGCGCCAATCCGTGGAACGAACAGCCTCGACGGATCCGAAGACCCAGCGAGCAGATTTTATTGTCACCCACGTATACGCCCGGTGCGTCGGGACGTGCACTGGATTCAATACCGTAGTGAGCCAGTGTATCGATCACGATGTTCTCGATATGGGTGACCAGTTCACGTACGCCCATCTTCTTACGTTTCAGATCAATCAGGACATAGGCTACCTGCTGACCCGGACCGTGGTAAGTCACTTGACCGCCGCGGTCACTCTGTACAACCGGAATATCACCGGTTGCTAGCAAATGTTCTGCTTTGCCTGCCTGACCCTGTGTAAACACCGGCTCGTGCTCGACCAGCCATATTTCATCCAGCGTATCACTGTCGCGTTCGTCAGTGAAAGTATGCATGGCTTGGAATGTTGGCTCGTAAGGGCGCAAACCAAGCTGTCTGATGATGAGACGATTTTGCTGCAAAGTACACCTGCCAGATTGAGAACTTCACCCGAAATCCGACGGAATTGCGGTAAGAAGATGACGAAAATTCGGAATATCGATTCGATATTATAATGAGCAGCGGCTGAATTAACAGCCGCCGTCAGTAAGGATATTGTGCTATCAGCGTGGGCTGATCACAGAACCATGCGTACGATTTCGATGTCAGCCAGTTCTTTGTACAGCGTTTCAACTTGTTCGATAGAGGTGGCTGTAATCGTTACTGATACCGCGTGATACGTGCCTTTGCCACTTGGCTTAACGCTTGGGCTGTAATCGCCTGGTGCGTGACGTTGGATCACTTCCAAAACCAGATCTGGCAGCTCTGGCTTCGCATAGCCCATCACTTTGTAAGTGAACTTACACGGGAACTCCAGTAGGTCTCTCAGTTTTGGTTCTTCTTGCATGTATAACTCCACAATCGACAGCGTATGACGCGGTCGAATACTTGTCTGTACGAGCTCCTGACCGCGTTTTGGCTGATGCAGGAACTGAGATTTCGATCACGAATATAATTGGGGGAGAATAGTAATCGTCCTGTTAAAAGAAAACAAGATGACGCATTTCTTCCGTTCAAGAGAATATGGGGGCAAAAGTGGCAAATAAAAAGGGCAGTGAAGTCACTGCCCTTAAAATCTTCGCGTTAACGCTTAGAACAAGTTCTTGAAGAACATAACGATGTAGTCCATCAAGCGGCTGAATAGGCCACCTTCTTGTACATCGTTCAGTGCAACCAGTGGGTATTCAGCAACGTCTTCGCCGTCAACTTGGTAGTAAAGTTTACCGACCACGTCACCTTTCGCGATTGGTGCTTCCAGCGTTTTCTCCAGAACGAAGCTTGCTTCCAGATCTTTCGCTTTGCCGCGTGGCAGCGTGACGTAAGTGTCTTCAGTTACACCCAGTGCCACTTGGTCTGTGTCACCCATCCACACTTTTTCAGTCACGAAGGTTTCGTTTGCTTTGTGTGGTTCAACGGTTTCGAAGAAACGGAAGCCGTAGTTCAGCAGTTTCTTGCTTTCGGCTTTACGTGCGTTGGCACTGTTGGTACCCATTACTACGGCAATCAGGCGCATTTTGCCTTCGGTCGCCGAGCTTACTAGGCTGTAGCCTGCTTTGTCGGTGTGACCGGTTTTGATACCGTCAACGTTCATGCTCTTGTCCCACAGTAGACCGTTACGGTTGTACTGGGTGATACCGTTGTAGGTGTATTGCTTGTCGCTGTAAATGCGGTATTCCTCAGGAACATCGCGGATCAGTGCCTGACCCAGTAGCGCCATGTCGTAAGGCGTTGAGTACAGGTTATCGTGGTCCAGACCGTGTGCGTTCATGAAGTGTGTGTCTTTCATGCCCAGCGTTTTCGCCCAACCGTTCATTAGGTCAACGAAAGAGTCTTCAGAGCCCGCAATGTGTTCAGCCATCGCCACACACGCGTCGTTACCTGATTGGATGATGATGCCGTGGTTCAGTTCATCAACGGTAACTGTGGTACCGACTTCAATGAACATCTTCGAGCTGCCTGGGAAGTTCTTCGCCCACGCGTTTTTGCTGATCACCACTTCATCATCAAGGCTGATGTTGCCGCGTTCGATTTCCTGACCGATGACGTAGCTGGTCATCATTTTGGTCAGACTCGCAGGGTTCAGACGCTCGTGTGCGTTATGTTCTGCCAGCACTTTGCCTGAGTTGTAATCCATCAGAACGTAGCCTTTTGCCGCGATTTGTGGGGCATCAGGAACAACGGTTGGCGCAGCGAAAACGGACGCAGAAGAAACAAGAGCGGTCGATAAGACTAAAGAGCGCAACAATGAGGGTGATTTTTTCATAGATTTAGGTACTTACTCGGTATTTCTCTAGTCAAAACAGCCCACACTATATCAGATAGGCAGGCACAGTGTCAGACAGGGTTACTACAACTTACTAATTACTGACATTTAAATCGGGTGTCGGTTCATTAGTTATCGGTTCAACAACGACAAAAGCTTCGTTAATTTGGTGTTCACGTGCTCGCATGGCGGCATTCTGCGTCTTATCGTAGTCGTAGAAAGGCCCAAGGCGAACGCGGTATACGTTTCCTGCCTGCAAAATATCCGTCGGCTGATCCAATTGCTTGCCGAAGGCTTCTGCAGCGCGTTGTGCTTTTTCTTTGTCTGAGATCGCGACCAGTTGAACGAAGTAGCGATTCAAACGTGCCCCTTGCCATTCCGTATCGTCGGCGGGCTTGTCCACTTTTAGCAGCGTCACTTTAACGGGAGCCGTTCCCGTTGTCAGCACATCCAATTTGGAAGCTGCGGCATAGCTCAAGTCTATGATGCGCCCTTCGTGGAAAGGACCACGGTCGTTGACGCGCACAATGGCTTTTTTACCGTTAGCGGTGTTTTCCACTTCCACATAGCTCGGCAATGGCAAGGTCTTGTGGGCGGCAGACATGGAGTACATGTCGTAAATCTCGCCGTTCGACGTTTTGTGGCCGTGGAACTTCTTGCCATACCAAGACGCAATGCCAGTTTCAGAGTAGGACTCTGGGTTTTGCATCACGTGGTATTGCTCACCGCGAACGGTGTAATCTTTATTTCCGGCGCGGCTGTATGGCTCGTAGCGAGGCTCGGCATCTTCAACATGCTGAAGTGTCGGTACCACCTCTGGTGCAGTGTCTTCTGCTAGCGCATAGCGACCGTCGTTTTCTGTGGACGCGCACCCGGCTAAAACCAGTACAGACATGACTAAGTATTTTTTCATTACAACGCCTTCGAGAGCATTTTTCTGTGGGTATGGATGGACATTAAAATGCCGAAACCCGCCATGAGGGTCACCATGGAGGTGCCACCATAACTGACGAGTGGGAGTGGAACGCCCACCACTGGCAATATGCCGCTAACCATACCGATGTTTACAAACACATAGACGAAGAAGCTCAGTACGATACTTCCTGCCATCATGCGTCCAAAAGCTGTCTGGGCACGGCTTGCCAGCAGCAGTCCTCGACCGATAACGAAAAGGTATAGCGTGAGCAAGCAAGCTACGCCAATCATGCCCCATTCTTCTGCGATCACCGCAAAGATAAAGTCGGTATGGCGCTCTGGCAAGAACTCGAGTTGAGACTGCGTGCCATGTAACCAACCTTTGCCTGAAATACCACCAGATCCTATGGCAATCTTAGATTGGATAATGTGATAGCCCGCACCAAGCGGGTCAGACTCTGGATTAAAAAGTGTTCTTACGCGGATGCGTTGGTACTCGTGCATGAGGAAAAACCACAGCACAGGCACGAAAGAGGCGAGCAAACTGACCGCACCGATAATGATTTTCCAGCTGATGCCAGAGAGGAAAAGCACGAAGACACCAGAAGCGGCAATAAGGATGGAGGTGCCAAGATCGGGCTGTTTTGCAATGAGGATGGTGGGGACGAAAACCAGGACGAGGCCGACAACGAGGGTTCGAAATCGCGGGGGAAGGGGCTCTTTACCGATAAAGCGTGCCACCATGAGCGGCACTGCCAGTTTTATCAGCTCCGAGGGCTGAAAGGTAAAGAGTCCGATGTGCAGCCAGCGCTGCGCCCCTTTTGCCGTCTCCCCAAAGAGGAGGACGGCGATCAGCATTAAAAGCCCGATGATGTAGAGGTAAGGTGCCCAGAATTCATAATGCCTGGGAGACACCTGTGCGAGCACGAACATCACACCAAGTGCCAGTACCATCCTGATCACTTGGCGTTCCATCATTGCCACGTTTTGCCCACTTGCGCTCCACATGACCAGAAGACCGAATCCCATTAACGCCATAATACCGAGTAGAAGCGGTGCATCGAGGTGTAAACGTTCAAACAGTGTTTTTCTTTGGCCCGAGGACGCAAGAATACTCATTGGACTTTTTCTCCGCTGGTTTTTTCTTTGCCTAGTAGCATGTGGTCGAAGATACGACGTGCGATTGGGGCACCGTTACTGGAACCACCACCGGCATTTTCCAGCACCATGGAGACCACGACTTGCGGGTCATCAAACGGTGCGAAGCCGGTGTACAGCGCATGGTCTCGTAAGTGCTCGGCAACTTCATCGGCGTTGTACTCTTCGTCTTCACCCAAACCGAACACCTGCGCGGTACCTGACTTACCACCAGTGACGTATTTGGCGTCAGCGAAGTGGCGACGTGCCGTCCTTTTTTACCGTGGGCAACCAAACGCATGCCTTCCAATGCCATGTCCCAATATTTCTCATCGACATTTTCAATCGGTGGATACGGTGACAACTGCACAGGCTCTTTCACTCCTTCCTTCTCTGTTTGCTTGAGAAGGTGTGGCGGATAGACTTTACCGTGATTGACCAGTACCGCCGTTGCTTTCGCGATTTGCATTGGCGTTGCTGTCCAATAGCCCTGACCGATGCCGACTGGAATGGTGTCACCTTTGTACCAAGCTGGCGATAGCGCCCCATTTTCCATTCGCGGGTTGGCATGTTGGCTTTGCTTTCTTCGTAGATATCTATGCCAGTAAAGTCACCGAAACCGAACTTGCTCATCCAACTAGACAGCTTGTCGATGCCCATGTCATACGCAATTTGATAGAAGAAGGTATCGACCGACTCTTCAATGGACTGCACGATGTTCACGCGACCGTGACCCCACGGCAACCAGTCACGGAAAGGACGCGACTTGGAATTCGGCAAACGCCAGTAACCCGGGTCATTTCGCGTTGTTTTCGGCGTAATGATTTTCTCTTCCAGCGCAGCCACAGCAATGAAAGGTTTGATTGTCGATGCGGGTGGGTAGATACCCAGCGTTGCACGGTTAACCAGTGGGCGGTTCTTGTCGTTCAGCAAGGCGCGGTAATCTTTGCCTGAAATGCCGTTAACGAACAGGTTCGGGTCATAGCTTGGTGTAGATACCATCGCCAACACGGACGAGTCTTTCGGATCCAGTACCACAACGGCGGCTCGGCGATCGCCAAGGATCGAACGGATGTAAAGCTGCAGATCCACGTCGATATTCAGGACCAAGTCTTTACCCGGCTCTGGCGGCACATACTTCAATGTGCGGATCACGCGGCCACGGCTGTTTACTTCAACTTCTTGATAGCCAGCGGTGCCGTGAAGCACGTTCTCGTAGAAGCGCTCGATACCCAGCTTACCGATGTCTCGTGTGGCTTTATAGTTGCTGATCACCTCTTCGCGTTCGAGGCGCGCAATGTCTTTGTCGTTGATTTTGGCCACGTAACCTAATACGTGGGTCAGCGCATCCCCGTAAGGGTAGTAACGCTTCAGGTAGCCTTTAATTTCAACGCCAGGGAATTTGTATTGGTTAGCAGAAAAGACCGCGACCTCTTCTTCGGTCAGCTGGTTTTTCAGCGCCACCGCATTGAAGCGACGGGTGCGCTTTCTGTCACGTTCGAAGTTTTTAAGCTCTCGTTCCGAGATAGGCAGTATTTCTTGTAGTCGCGCGATGGTACCCGGAATGTCTTTGACCTGCTCGGGGGTAATTTCCAACGTGTAGACAGGGCGGTTTTCCGCCAAGATCTTGCCGTTTCGGTCAAAGATAAGACCGCGGTTTGGCGCGACGGGAACGACCTTAATGCGGTTGTCGTTAGAACGGGTAATGTAATCGTCGTGGTCTTTTACCTGAATGGTGTACAGGTTCAACAAAAGGATACCAACGAGAACGACAATACCGCCGAAAGCCACGACGGCCCGGCGGAAAAATAAGGAAGACTCAGCCTGATGATCGCGTATTGGACTACGCTTGTACTTCATGAATTATTCTCGGTGATAAGGGTGATTAGCAGTGATACTCCAGCTCGGTAAAGACTTTCCGCCATCACGACACGCACCAGTGGGTGAGGCAGAGTAAGAGGAGACAGAGACCAGCTTTGATCTGCCGCTGCCTTACAAGCAGGTGCTAATCCTTCTGGACCACCAATCAAAATAGACACATCACGCCATCTAATTTCCAGCTTTCCAGCTGTTCGGCCAATTGTTCAGTGTCCCAGCGCTTTCCCGGAATATCTAACGTAACAATACGGTTGCCCTTTGGCACCGCCGCTAACATAGCTTCACCTTCTTTTTGCAGGATGCGCGCAATGTCAGCGTTCTTACCGCGTTTACCCGCGGTAATTTCCACCAGTTCTAGTGGCATATCTTTAGGGAATCGACGGCTATATTCTTTGTAGCCTTCTTCGACCCATTTTGGCATCTTGGTGCCAACAGCAATTAACTGGAGCTTCATTTAATCAGTTCCACAGTTTTTCTAACTGGTACAACTGACGCTGCTCATCCTGCATCACGTGCAGCATGACATCACCCAGATCCAGCACGACCCATTCACCTTCGTTCTCGCCTTCCATGCCAAGGAAAAGAATGTCAGCAGCACGCGCTTCATCAGCGACGTGTTCGGCAATTGAAGCAACATGGCGTTTTGAATTACCTGTGCAAAGCACCATGAAGTCTGTGATGCTACTTTTCTCGCGAACATCAATGGTAATGATGTCAGCCGCTTTCATATCATCAGCTTTATCGACAACGAAATGTTGAAGTTGTTCCGGAAGCAAAGTTAACCCCTTTGTAGATACTAGTCCTCAGACTTTACGCCTTGAGGAATTGAACATCCGTTCTGCTGGACGGATCGGAAAATTATAACATCGACGCCTTTGAATAAAACACGTCGATGTCTAATTGACAGTCAGTTGACAGGAGAAAGTTGGACGCTGTGACCACACATGTTGAGACAGAACTCGGCAAGTGCAGGCCAAGGCTTGCTGTCAAAGTCTGTTTTCACCATGGTTTCAATGTCCGCCAAACTTCTCAGCAGTTGCATTAACGCGGGAAGCGGCAGTCTGTGAAGGGCCGCTGTCAGTGGTGCACGGCGGTTTTGCCACACGCGGAAGTGGTCAAATATTTTGCTCAACCCCATGCCTGATGCGCCGTATTCCTGCATCTTACAAAGCTGAACCAGCTCTTTTTGGATGACGCGCAGCAGAATGGTGATTTCCACGCCCTCAGCTTCAAGCTGACGCAATATTCGGATAGCGCGCTTGGCTTTGCCTTCAATCAAGGCATCGGTAAGTTGAAACGGGGTGAAGTGGTTGTTGCGAGATAAGGCATCTTGCAGCCTGACCAGCGTAAGCTCGCCGTCTGGGTAGAGCAGTTGCAGCTTCATCAAGCTTTGTGCCAACGCCAGAAGGTTACCTTCATGCCATTGCGCCAACAGCATGACAGATTCATGGTCTGGCTTTAAGCTCAAGCTGTGGCAGCGATTCTCGATAAAACGCGGCAGTTGGCGTCCGTCTGGCGTGTTGCACGGGACATACAAGCCATTTTTCTGAAACAGAGTGAACCACTGAGCCGACTCTTGCTTCTTGTTCAGACGAGGGCCATCAAACACCACGACCACGTCTTGATGCAGCAAAGGCGCAAGTTCTTTTAACGCATTCGCTTGCGTTGTCGTCAACGGGTTTTCAGGGAACGTCAGAATTAAAACCTGACGGCTTGCGAACAAGCTCAGTGCCTGACAACAGTCGTATACGTCTTGCCAGTTGAGTTGATTGTCAATGGTGAAGCGGTGCTTCTCATCAAAGCCTTGTTTGGCGGATTCATCCAAAATGCTTTGGATGGACTCTTGTTTAAGAAGCGGTTCGTTTCCAAACAAAAGGTAAGTCTGACACAGGCCTTGCGAAAGACGCTGTGTCAGTTGTTCTGGATAAACCCTCATTGCGCACTGTCACCGCTGGTGGAGTAGCTAGAAAGCGGTTTACCACGTTGTTCGTCTTTACCTTCGAAGCGGGTTTCGATAGTGATCGCAGGCTTCTTCTGGTCAACGCCTTGGTAGAGCTCACGCAGTGCTTTTTCTTCCGCTTCTTTGCGCTCATATTCTTCGATATGGGCATTCAGACGCGCAAGCTGACGCATGATCTGCTTGGTGGCTTCTACGCGCATCTCTTGCGCCAGCATCTCTTCTTCCACAGACTTCGCAAGCGCAGTCAGCGGGTTATCAAGGTAGGTGCGGCTAAGAGAGGTAGAGAAGTTGTAGCTGCCTTTTTCCGGCACGGTCACGGAGTAGCTAACGGTATACGCGAACTGTTTCTCCGCCACGCGGCTGTTTTGGTACAAAGACAGGGTGCTTTCACCGTAGCTTTCCCCATTCAGATTGAGGTTCGATACAGCGGCAGCAGGTGATACAAGCTTGATGTCATGTTGGCGAAGCTGGGATTTCATTTCCCTTGTTAGCTTGCCGTATTGGTCAAAACTTGTCACAGAAAGGGTTTGAATCTCGTCTGGCAGGTTGTAGCTGCCACGAAGATGGAATCCGCAAGACGCGGTGGCCAAAGCGGCCACCACGACTAGCAGGGTTCGGAGAGAGCGAAACATCGTTTTCACCGAATACTCCCTGTATTAGTTAGCAACGATATTAACCAGTTTGCCCGGTACGTAAATCACTTTGCGTACGGTTTTACCCTCGGTGTGCTTAACAACGTGCTCGTCGTTCAGCGCCATCGATTCTACTGATTCTTTAGCTTCGTCTGCTGCAACGGTGATTTTCGCGCGAAGTTTACCGTTCACCTGAACGATGATCAGCTTCTCGTCTTCTACCATTGCGTCTTTGTCAGCAACTGGCCATACAGTGTTGTCGATGTCCGTTTGACCCAGTGCCGCCCACAGCTCGGTGCTGATGTGCGGAGTGATTGGGTACAGCATCGCAACGATCGCTTTCACAGCCTCGTCCAGGATTGCGCGGTCTGCGTCAGTGTCCTGAGGTGCTTTAGTCAGACGGTTCATCAGCTCCATGATCGCAGCGATCGCGGTGTTGAAGGTCTGACGACGACCGATGTCATCGCTTACTTTCGCGATAGTCTTGTGAACTTCACGACGCAGTGTCTTCTGATCAGCAGTCAGTGCCGATGCATCCAGTGCTGCTACTTCGCCTTTCGCAGTGTGTTCGAATACCAGTTTCCAAACACGCTTCAGGAAGCGGTTAGCACCTTCAACGCCAGACTCTTGCCACTCAAGGGTCATGTCTGCTGGTGATGCGAACATCATGAACAGACGCACGGTGTCAGCACCGTACTTATCAACCATTTCTTGTGGGTCGATACCGTTGTTCTTCGACTTAGACATTTTGGTCATGCCTGAGTGAACAAGGTTGTTACCTTCAGTATCTACTGCAGTGGTGATGCGGCCTTTCTCGTCACGCTCAACGGTTGCTTCAGTTGGAGAAACCCAAACTTTCGCGCCTTTGTCGTTGTTGTAGTAGTACGCATCAGCCAGCACCATGCCTTGGCACAGCAGACGTTTGAACGGCTCGTCAGACTTCACGTAGCCTGCATCGCGCAGCAGTTTGTGGAAGAAGCGAGAGTAAAGCAGGTGCATTACCGCGTGCTCAATACCACCGATGTACTGGTCAACTGGCAGCCAGTAGTTAGCTGCTTCTGAATCCAGCATTTCGTCTGCTTTTGGCGAACAGTAGCGTGCGTAGTACCAGCTAGACTCCATGAAGGTGTCGAAGGTATCGGTTTCGCGCAGCGCAGGTTGGCCGTTGAACGTGGTTTCTGCCCACGTCTTGTCTGCTTTGATTGGGCTAGTTACGCCGTCCATTACCACGTCTTCTGGCAGAAGCACTGGCAGTTGGTCAGCAGGAACTGGATGCACTTCGCCGTCTTCAGTGGTTACCATTGGGATTGGTGCGCCCCAGTAACGTTGACGTGAAACACCCCAGTCGCGCAGACGGAAGTTAACAGTCTTGTGGCCTTTGCCTTCTGATTCCAGCTTCGCTGCAATCGCGTCGAATGCTTGTTCGAACGTCAGACCGTCGAATTCACCTGAGTTGAACAGAACACCTTTCTCAGTGTGTGCTGCTTCAGAGATGTCTGGTGCGTTGCCGTCTTCAGCCAGGATGACAGGCTCAATGTTCAGGCCGTATTTGGTTGCGAACTCGTAGTCACGTTGATCGTGACCTGGTACCGCCATTACCGCACCTGTACCGTAATCCATCAGAACAAAGTTCGCGATGAAGATTGGCACTTCGCGGCCGTTCAGAGGATGGACAGCCTTCAGGCCAGTATCCATGCCCTTCTTCTCCATAGTCGCCAGCTCAGCTTCAGCAACCTTGGTGTTTTTACATTCTTCGATGAATGCTGCCAGCTCTGGGTTGTTCTCTGCGGCTTTGGTCGCCAGAGGGTGACCTGCTGCAATACCCACGTACGTCACGCCCATCAGGGTGTCAGGACGGGTGGTGTACACTTCCAGATCGCTTTCGCCAGCCACTTGGAATTTCAGTTCAACACCTTCAGAGCGGCCAATCCAGTTACGCTGCATGGTTTTAACCTGCTCAGGCCAACCATCCAGAGTCTCCAGGTCATCCAGAAGCTCTTGTGCGTACGCAGTGATTTTGATGAACCACTGTGGAATTTCTTTTTGCTCTACAGGCGTGTCACAACGCCAGCAGCAGCCGTCTTCAACTTGCTCGTTCGCCAGAACGGTTTGGTCGTTTGGACACCAGTTAACAGAAGAGGTCTTCTTGTAAACCAGGCCTTTGTTGTACAGCTTGGTGAAGAACTCTTGTTCCCAGCGGTAGTATTCTGGTGTACAGGTTGCGAATTCACGATCCCAGTCATAGCCGAAGCCCAGCAGTTTCAGCTGGTTCTTCATGTATTCGATGTTCTCGTAAGTCCAAGGCGCAGGTGCAGTTTTGTTCTTAACTGCTGCGTTTTCTGCTGGCAGGCCGAATGCATCCCAACCGATTGGTTGCATCACGTTCTTCCTTGCAGGCGTTGGTAGCGAGAGATCACATCACCGATGGTGTAGTTACGCACGTGACCCATGTGTAGGCGACCGCTTGGGTACGGGAACATGGATAGGCAGTAGAATTTCTCTTTGTTTGGATCTTCAGTAACTACGAAGGTCTTGTTGTTGTCCCATTCAGCCTGAACTTTGGGCTCTATGTCCTGTGGACGGTATTGTTCTTGCATCGATGACATCCGGGAAATTGTGAGATAGGTATAAAATGAACCAAAATAATCGACATAGAATAACTAAAGGTAGAAGGCGCAACAACACTTGAATGCAGAGGTGGCCTATGTCAGAGCAAAAAGCGGAATATAAAGTGCTCGCTGAGCGTATTGGTGACGCTTTAAAGCACAGTCCAGAGGAGCTACAGCGTTGGATTGAACTGTCCGAACGCTATTTCACAGCGGCTTCAGATATGACCAAAGATGAGCTTGCTTTGATAGAAGCTTACTTTAAACGCGACGTTCAGGAATTTGGCGCAAGGTACAACGAGTCAGAAGCCGAAAAAGAAGACAGTGAGCTGTTTAAAAGCCTGATTGCGAATACGCTTTGGGAGCAGCTTGCTGAGATCACTGACAAGACCCAGCTGGAATGGCGTGAAGTGCTGCAAGATATTCAGCATCACGGCGTGTATACCGCGGGTGAAGTGGTGGGCTTGGGCATTCTGATTTGTGAGAAGTGCGGCAATCAAACCGAGCACACGCACGTTGACGTGCTGACGCCTTGCATCAAATGCGGCAACAAAGAGTTCAGTCGAAAAGCGTTTCCTGCTTGATAGACATAAAAAAGGGCGCACGGTGCGCCCTTTGTGCTGAATAAGTCAGACTTACTTCAGCGACTGGATATTGAACTTTTGCCCCGCAATCGCGGCTTCAATCATCAAGCCGCCTTTGGCTTGGGTGAAGATGGCAATGCCGTTGATGTAATAGGCTTTGGACTGCGTATCGCCTGCGCTTGCAGAGGTGCCCGTGGTGCCCACATGCGCGGCTGCTCCCTCGGTGAGTGCGGTCGCCGATGCTTGCGCGCCTAATTCAAAACTGCCCGACATAAACTTGTCGAAGGTTTCTTTGTCTTCGAAGAAGAGAATCTCACTGAAAGCCTGTCCGCCAAAGGTAAAGCCCACTGACACTTGCACCAACTCTGCTTTCGCGACCGTGTTGTTACGCTCATACACGACGCCGTTGCCGTACGCGCCACCAATCCAAAATCCACCTTTGCCGACAGACGGGAATACGGCATAGCCGTAGGCATCTTTGAAAAACGGTTGGACGGATTCAAAACGGTGGAAATTCGCGAGTGCCGCTCGAGTGTCTGCGAACAGCTCTGCATCAGATTCGGCAAACGCCGGTTTGACGAAGACGGTGGAAAGGGCAAACAGAAGCCCAAGAGATAAACGCGCAACGACACCCATAAGTGACTCCCTCACAAAAGAAAACAGGCAGAGTGGTATTGTAAGCACTCTGCCTGAATTAGACTTGAAGAGAGGCGTAATGTTCTCTCTTAGTTTTGCGACAAACTAGACACTTGTGGCTTTTTGTCTTCGTCCCATCCAAAACGCTGCACCCAGCGACAACAAAATCCAACCATACAGCGGCAAATCACCGAATTGGGTGTATGGCGTTTGGCCGGTTGTGGTGGGCACTTTGGCTCTCAACACTTCGGTTTCGAACTGTGGGATTTGCTTGATCAGCTCACCGTGATAGCCAATAGCCGCAGTCAGACCCGTGTTGGTGGCGCGCAGCACAGGCTTACCGTTTTCGAGCGCACGCATGCGGGCAATTTCCAAATGCTGATGCGGACCAATTGAACGGCCAAACCAAGTGTCATTCGACAGCGTCAGAATGAAATCTGAATCTGGCGTCAGGCTTTGACGTACTTGGTCGTTGAATGCAATCTCGTAGCAAATCGCAGGTGCGAGTTGGTAGCCTTTGGCATTGATGTTTGGCTGCGTGTACGTACCGCGGCTGAACGATGACATCGGCAAGTTGAACAGCGGTGCCAACGGACGCAGCAAGTCTTCAAACGGCACAAACTCACCAAACACCAACAGGTGATGCTTGCTGTAGCTTTGCTTAGCAGGGTAGGTGTAGCCGTTTTCGCCATTCTCGCCCAAGGTGATGACGTTGTTGAAGAAACGTCCGTCAGGCGTTTGGTCGAGTACGCCAGTAATCAACGCGGTGTGGTTGTTGATTGCCGCCGCATCTAGCCTTGCTAGAAAATCAGGTAAGTCACGCTCAAGCGCAGGAATAGCCGCTTCAGGCCAAATCACGATATCGGCATCCCAGTTCTGGCGCGTCATGTCTTGATAGCTTAAAAGGGTCGGCCAGCGTTGGCTTGGTAACCATTTCAGCTCTTGCGGGACATTGCCTTGTACCATGGCCACATCAACATCTTTGCCCGTTTCCTGCACCCAGTTAATCTGGCTGGAAAGGGTGCCGACAAGAGCAACCACAAGAGCAGGAGCAAGCGCAGACACTTTTCGCGTCAGCACTGTGATAGCCACAGAACCTGCAATGATAAGCAGAGCCAGCGTAATGCCTTGTACACCGAACATTGGCGCAAACGAAGCCAGAGGGCCATCAATTTGGCTGTAACCCGGCCACAGCCACGGGAAGCCTGTTAAGAACCATCCTCGGAACCAATCAATCAGCAACCATAGCGAAGGCGCGAACAAGAGGTATGAGAGCGGTAATGGCAGACTGACGCGTCGTAGAATGAACGAGAACAGCGCAGGGTAAAGGGCGAGGTAAATCACCAATAAGGCAATGAGTATCAAGCCGACAGCGGTGGGTAGGCCGCCGAATTTCTCGATAACCACGTATACCCAGCCAACGCCTGTGCCAAATTGACCCAGACCCCAGCCAAAACCGATAAAGGCCGCGCGCTTAGGCGATTGCCCGTGAATGAGCAATAAGAGTGAAACCAAGGCAACCAGCATAGCTGGCCAGAATGAATAAGGCGCGAAGGCCAGAGTGGCGAGTGCACCAGAAAAAGCGGCCCCGAAGATCCGCATGAATACTTGGGGCCGCTTTAAAGTTTGTATAGCTAGCATTTGACGTTTAAGCCGTTTCTTCCTCTGCAGTAGTATCTGGAATAGTAACCTGCAATTGGATGATACGTCGACTGTCAGCTGCGGTGACTTTGAAATGGAAGTTCTCGATGTCCACTTCTTCACCACGTGCAGGCAGGTGACCAAAGCTGGTCATTACCAGGCCGCCAATCGTGTCAATGTCGTCGTCATTGAACTGAGAACCGAATTTCTCATTGAAGTCCTCCAGCGTTGTCAGTGCTTTCACCGCGAAGGTGTGCTTGCTGAGCTGGCGGATCTCTTGCTCTTCTTCATCGTCGTATTCATCTTCGATGTCGCCGACGATTTCCTCAAGAATGTCTTCAATGGTTACTACGCCGGAAACACCGCCGAACTCATCGACAACGATCGCCATGTGGTAGCGTTCTTCCTGAAACTCTTTCAGCAGTCGGTCAACACGCTTGCTTTCCGGCACTACCACAGCAGGGCGGATCACTTTGTCGATGTCGAACGGTTCGCTGTCAGGCATCAGGTAGCGCAGCAAATCTTTTGCCAGCAGAATACCTTCAACATGGTCTTTGTCGTCGCTGATCACGGGGTAGCGTGAATGCTGCGCGTCATTGATAACCGTAATGATTTCTTCAAGAGGTTGTGAGCGTTCGATGGTCACCATCTGCGAACGCGGAATCATGATGTCTCGGATGCGCATTTCAGAAATCTGCATTACGCCTTCGAGCATATCCCGTGTGTCGTGGTCGATCAGTTCGTTCTGTTCCGAGTCACGGAATACATCTACCAGTTCCTGACGGTCTTTCGGCTCACCCTGAAAGAACTGTCCTAAACGTTCGAAGAAGGTCTTTCTACTCGGACCTTCAGAGCTTTGTGAGTTGTCTTCGTTCATTGTCTCAATTTTTACAACGTTGATATTAGATGAAGTCGGCCGCGTAAGGGTTTTCAAAGCCCAGCGCGTTCATGATTGAAATCTCGAGAGATTCCATTTCTTCCGCTTCTTCATCGTCAATATGGTCATAACCTAGCAGATGGAGACTGCCATGTACAACCATGTGCGCCCAATGGGCAAACAGTTCTTTATTCTGTTCTTCAGCTTCATTTTCTACAACCTGACGGCAAATAATCAGGTCGCCTAGCAGATCTAACTCTACACCAGGAGGCGCTTCGAACGGAAACGACAACACGTTCGTCGGTTTGTCTTTGCCGCGGTAGTCGCGGTTAAGAGACTGGCTTTCGAACTCGTCAACGATTCGGATGGTCACTTCCGCTTGCTCGCGGAAAGACTTCACCGCCTGCTCAAACCAGCTTTGTAGCTGTTGCTCAGACGGCAGATTATCAGTGTTTTGTGTCGCGATTTGAAGATCGACGAAATATTGCATTTAAGATTGCTTCTCTTCTGAATGTGCAGCAGTGGTGATTGCTGCCTCTCTTTCTTGACGGCGACGCTCTTCCGCTTGTTTGCGGGCGCGCGCGTCTTCTGCTTCCCACGCGTCGTACGCTTGTACGATACGGGCAACAACAGGGTGTCTGACCACGTCATCTGCTTGGAAGAAGTTGAAGCTGATTTCATTTACATCGGCTAACACTTCAATCGCATGGCGAAGGCCTGATTTTGCGTTACGAGGCAAGTCTATCTGCGTCACGTCACCGGTGATCACCGCACGGCTGTTAAAGCCAATACGGGTCAGGAACATCTTCATTTGTTCCACGGTGGTGTTCTGGCTTTCATCCAAAATGATGAAGGCGTCATTCAGCGTACGGCCACGCATGTAAGCCAGTGGAGCCACTTCAATGACGTTGCGTTCAATCAGCTTCTCTACACGCTCAAAGCCCAGCATTTCAAACAGTGCGTCGTAAAGCGGGCGCAGATAAGGGTCCACCTTTTGGCTCAAATCACCTGGCAGGAAGCCTAGCTTCTCACCGGCTTCAACCGCAGGGCGTGTCAGCAGAATGCGACGAATTTCCTGACGCTCAAGCGCATCAACAGCAGCAGCAACCGCCAAGTAAGTTTTACCTGTACCCGCAGGGCCAATACCGAAGGTGATGTCGTGGGTCACCATGTTGGCGATGTATTGCGCTTGGTTAGGTGTGCGAGGCTTGATAACACCTTTTTTAGTCTTGATGTTGATCTCTTTGCCATAAGGAATCGAGGATTCAACATTTTGCTCTAATACGCCGCTTTCTTTGATCGCCAAATGGACCATGTCCGGTTCAATATCCGGATAACGGTTTTTGACAGGTGCAGTTTCAACGTAAAGCGTTTTGAGGATGTCGATTGCGGCAGTCGCCGTATGAGGCTTGCCAACAACAGAGAATTCGTGACTACGGTGGTTAATTTCCACACCCAAACGGCGTTCGAGATGCTTGATGTTGTCATCAAACGGGCCGCACAGGCTGGCAAGGCGTGAATTATCAGCTGGTTCCAGTGATACTTCCAGAGTAATGATTTTGTTCAACGCTGTCCTCGCAAATGTTATCGGCGCTTGTATCTCGCGCCGATAACGGTGATTACCCCTGCATCATTGCAGGGCTAGGGATGGCTAAAAGGCCTCCGATCTATTACGGAGTATACACGCCTACGCCAAGATCATCTTCTTTGCGTGTTTTTGCCATCATCTCTGCAGGTGACACAGCCACACGCAGATTCATTTCTTTCTCGGTACGAACCAGTTCACCACGCAGGGAGTTTGGCAGTACGTCAGTGATTTTCACATCAACAAACTGACCGATCAAATCCACTGAACCTTCGAAGTTTACCACGCGGTTGTTTTCAGTACGGCCACGCAGCTCCATCAGGTTCTTCTTAGAAGGACCTTCAACCAGAATACGCTGCTCAGTGTCCGCCATTTGACGCGAGTAAATCATCGCTTGTGCGTTGATTTGCTGTTGCAGCTCGTACAGACGCTCTTTCTTCTCTTGCTCTGGGGTATCGTCTGGGAAGTCCGCTGCTGGCGTACCTGGACGAGGAGAGAAGATGAAGCTGAAGCTCATGTCGAAGTTCACATCACGGATCAGCTTCATGGTCGCTTGGAAGTCAGCGTCAGTTTCACCTGGGAAACCTACGATGAAGTCAGAGCTGATTGCGATACCTGGACGTGCTTCGCGCAGTTTACGGATTTTCGATTTGTACTCGATCGCCGTGTGTGGACGCTTCATCAGTGTCAGGATACGGTCTGAACCGCTCTGTACTGGCAGGTGCAGGAAGCTCACCAGTTCAGGGGTATCTTTGTACACTTCGATGATGTCGTCAGTGAACTCGATTGGGTGGCTGGTGGTGTAACGAATACGGTCGATACCATCAATTGCCGCCACGTAACGAAGCAGTTCAGCAAACGTACATACGTCGCCGTCGTGCGTGTCACCACGGTATGCGTTAACGTTCTGACCCAGCAGGTTCACTTCACGCACGCCTTGCTCTGCAAGTTGCGCGATTTCGAACAGTACGTCGTCCATTGGACGGCTAACTTCTTCACCACGGGTGTACGGTACAACACAGTAGGTGCAGTACTTAGAACAGCCTTCCATGATAGAAACGAACGCAGTCGGGCCTTCAGCGCGTGGCTCTGGCAGGCTGTCGAACTTTTCGATCTCTGGGAACGAAATGTCCATAACTGGTGCTTCGTCCATTTGAGACTGTTTGATCATTTGTGGCAGACGGTGCAGCGTCTGTGGGCCAAAGATCACATCAACATACGGTGCGCGGTCACGAATGTGGTCGCCTTCCTGCGTTGCTACACAGCCGCCAACGCCAATAACTAGGCCAGGCTTCTGATCCTTCAGGTTTTTCCAGCGACCCAGCTGGTGGAACACTTTTTCCTGAGCCTTTTCGCGGATTGAACAGGTATTCAGAAGCAGTACATCCGCTTCTTCCGGCTCTTCGGTCAGCTCGTAGCCGCCGGCCGCGTTTAGCAGATCTGCCATTTTAGATGAATCGTATTCGTTCATCTGGCAGCCCCAGGTTTTGATCAGCAGTTTCTTAGCCATGTAACTTATTGCTCATGTTAATGTTTTACGTCTTTCGACTGAGCGTAATAGAAAAGGAGTATGCTGTTTCGCTCCTCAACCACTCAGTCGGAATTCACTATTCTGTTCTTCCCAATACCTTGCGTCAGCTGGGCTGGGTTCTGATTAGCCGCGTATTGTACTGCTTTAGTCATTCTGTGACCAGATCGTGTTCTCCCCAAATTTTTTACTGGAATTCCAGCGATACATTCGCCGTTATTATCGCTTTTGAGGTCACGGTAGGTAGAATGTCAGCAGCTTTTAAAGAGATTGTGTTATGAAACAATTCGATATTATTGTCGTAGGCGGTGGCATGGTAGGTGCTGCAGCCGCATTGGGCCTTGCTAAGCAAGGAAAACGCGTGGCGATGGTGGAGCGCAATGCACCCAAACCTTACTCGCCAGAACAGCCCATGGATTTGCGTGTTTCCGCCATTTCTCCTTCTTCGATAAGTCTGCTGAAATCTCTCAAAGTCTGGGATGACGTCACCGAGATGCGTTTGTGTCCGTACCGCCGTCTTGAGACATGGGAACATCCTGAATGCCGTATTCGTTTCAGTGCTGACAGCATGAACTTGGCTGAGCTTGGCTATATCGTTGAAAACCGTGTGCTCCAACTGGCGTTGTGGAAAGGTTGTGAGGCGCAGGCGAACTTGGAAATCATTTGTCCGGGCAACATTGTCGCGATGCTGGCCGATGAAAACGGTCATGTGGTTGAGCTTGAAAGTGGCGAGATGCTTCACGGCAAATGGTTGCTGGGTGCAGATGGTGCGAATTCGCGCGTGCGCGATTACGCCAAAATTGGTGTAACTGCATGGGACTATCGTCAGCACTGCATGTTAGTGAACGTAAAAACGGAATTCCCGCAGCAAGACATTACTTGGCAATGGTTCACGCCAGAAGGGCCGCGTTCTTTCCTTCCGCTCCCTGGTAACCAAGGTTCTTTGGTGTGGTATGACAATCCAGCGCGTATTAAGCAGCTTTGTGGTCTTTCACCCGTTGCACTGCGTGAGGAGATTCTGAAGCACTTCCCGAAAGAGTTAGGTGACATTGACGTGATCGGCCAAGGTGCCTTCCCGCTGACTCGTCGCCATGCTCAGCGTTACTATCAAAACAAGGTGGTATTGTTGGGCGATGCAGCGCACACCATCAATCCACTGGCAGGACAAGGCGTGAACCTTGGCTTTAAAGACGTGGATGCGTTGTTGGATGTGGTTGCCGATGCGGGCGTGGAATGGCTGGATGATGATGTATTGAAAGCCTACGAGCATAAGCGCAAGCCTGATAATCTCATCATGCAAACCGGCATGGACGTGTTCTATGGCGGCTTTAGCAATGACATTGCACCGCTGAAATTGCTGCGCAATGTGGGACTGAAACTGGCTGAAAACAGCGGCCCAATCAAGCAGCAGGTGCTGAAGTACGCAATGGGGCTTTAGCAACATTCTGACTGGTTTAAATGGCGATTAGTTCGATTGTTAATCGCCATTTTTATAACCAATACCTTGTTTTCTATTTGATTAGGTTCCGCAGAAGGTTCTTAGTACGCGTTCTTGCGGCTCTGGTGCGGCTTGCAGGTCGCGATTATCTTCAGAGACGTCATACGGCGTTTTTAATGCCTCAGCCAAGCGATGGAATAGGGTGAAGTCATTTCTTTCCATCGCATCGTCAATCGCTTTCTCTACTTGGTGGTTTCTGGCGATCAACGCGGGATTTGCCCGCCGCATCGCGCTAATCACGTCTTCACCACGATCTCGCACTTGCTCCCACTGAGATAGCCATGCTTGGCCGACATCTGGTGCTGAAAACAGCGATAGCAACTGCGCATCACTTTCGCCTTGTGCGTGACGAGTCAACGCATCAAAAAATAGGGTAAAGTCGATGCCTTCACGCTCAAGTGTCGGGAGCGCGTGGTTGATCAAATCTTCTGCTATTTCGCTGTCGGATGTAATACCCAGTTTGGCTTTCAGCCCCTGCTGAAAGGCATCTTGGAAGGTAGAGACGTAAGGTTGAAGACGCGTTTCGGCAATCTTAATGGCTTGCTCATCGTCGCTATCGAACAATGGCAATAAGGTTTCGGCTAAACGAGATAAATTCCAATAGCCAATGTTGGCTTGCTGGTTCCACGCATATCGACTTTCACGGTCAATAGAGCTAAACACCTTACCGGCCTTAAACTCATCCATGAAAGCACATGGGCCAAAGTCGATGGTTTCACCGACTAAAGACATATTGTCTGTGTTCATCACGCCATGGATAAAACCAACCAGCATCCACTTCGCGATAAGATGAGCTTGCCTGTTGCCAATGGCTTCAAGCAGGGCAGGGTATTTGTCATCGAGGTCTGAAAGCTCGGGGTAATGATGTTCAATCAGGTGATCAGCGAGTGCTTTAACGCCTGACTCACCGCTTTTTGCATATGCATACTGAAATGAGCCAACACGAATGTGGCTGGATGCGGCACGCACCTGAATACCACCTGGCACCATTTGGTAATCGCGCATGACATTTTCGCCTGTGCTCAAAATCGCAATGGTGCGCGTGGTTGGAATACCAAGACCAGCCATGGCTTCGCCAATGAGGTATTCACGGATAACAGCACCGACAGTCGCTCGGCCATCGCCGCCGCGGGAATAAGGTGTTCGTCCAGAGCCTTTTAACTGTACGTCGACGTAGTTGCCATCACGAGTTTGGATTTGGCCCAGCATATGAGCGCGGCCATCTCCCAGCAACGGTGAGTAGTAGCCAAATTGGTGCCCCGCATATGCCATGGCGACGGGATCAGAACTTGAATAGTCCCCGTTACCCGAAAGAAAGTTAATGCCCTCAACGTCTTCAAACCAATCTGACTCCACACCATATTGATGCAAGAGATCGTGATTCAATGCCAACAACGCAGGGGATTCCACACGCTTAGGCGTGAGCTGCGTATACATGTCATTCGGCAGAGATAAATAGATTTGATGTTTGATTGGATTGGCGTTTTGGGTCATCACAACGATTCCTTTGTACTTTTATAAAGCGTACAGGGATTGGACGTTGATTCAACCACGGAAAAAGAAGGGGTATGTGGAAATTACAGAGGGCAGAAACGAAGAAAGCCCGCCGTTAGGCGAGCTCTCAGAATATGGCTGGGGTACCTGGATTCGAACCAGGGAATGGCGGCATCAAAAGCCGCTGCCTTACCGCTTGGCGATACCCCAATTGTTTTATGCTTTTCAGCAAAGGTTTGGT
>NZ_LNTY01000061.1 GCF_001559595.1 Enterovibrio coralii
AGTGGTTAAGGTTCCCAAACCTTAACAAACGTAAGTGTCCCATTCGTCTAGAGGCCTAGGACACCGCCCTTTCACGGCGGTAACAGGGGTTCGACTCCCCTATGGGACGCCACGGGTCGTTAGCTCAGTTGGTAGAGCAGTTGACTTTTAATCAATTGGTCGCAGGTTCGAATCCTGCACGACCCACCATCTTCTCCACAGAGGATGTAAAACTGATGTGGGCGATTAGCTCAGTTGGGAGAGCACCTCCCTTACAAGGAGGGGGTCACTGGTTCGAGCCCGGTATCGCCCACCAC
>NZ_LNTY01000062.1 GCF_001559595.1 Enterovibrio coralii
GCTTTCCAAGATTTTGGTTTTTACCTTTTTAAAAGGTGAAGACTTAGCAGAATTTGCTTGGCGACCATAGCGTTGTGGACCCACCTGATCCCATGCCGAACTCAGTAGTGAAACGCAACAGCGCCGATGGTAGTGTGGGGTCTCCCCATGTGAGAGTAGGACATCGCCAGGCTTCAAATACAGTCGAAAAGGCCATCCGTAAGGATGGCCTTTTTGCGTATATGAGATTTAGAAACATCACAGGTTAAAACACTTGTCTTGGATGGTCTTTTGGCTTTTATCCGTTCTCAAAATCCCCCATTTCGTCTTTTAATCACCACTTAACTCTCTGAATTAAAGAGATTTGAGATCTCGACCGCCTAAATTTTCCCAATATTAATTTTTGTTAATGCTGCTAAAAGGTCGCGTTAATCGCACTCGCTCTACTCTGGGATGGTCATTTTAACGTTCAGAAATGGCCTAACGGATTGAAACGGAAGGAGTGTTTAACGTGAATATTTTGGGATATTTACAACAAGTCGGTAAGGCATTGATGGTGCCGATTGCCGTCCTGCCTGCGGGCGGCTTAATGTTGGGTTTGGGCTATGCCATCGACCCAACTGGTTGGGGGGCGAACAGCCACTGGCAACCATCTTGGTGTTTGGTGGTAAAGGGATCATGGACAACCAAGCGTGGTTGTTTGCTGCCGGTGTCGCGTATGGCTTAGCCAAAGACAACAATGGTGCGGCGGCACTGTCTGGTCTTCTAGGGCTACTTATCGTGGAAATGGTAGTAGGGAACATTAACGTTATCTCCCAGATAACGGGTGTGCCTGTTGCTGATATGTCAAAGGCGCAAGTCATAGCATCTGGTGCCGCGGTCAGTGCGTTTACAGGGATCCTGATGGGGATTGTAGCGGCGGTTTTGTATAACCGTTTCCACAATATTCAGCTTCCTACAGCACTGGGTTTCTTTGGCGGTCGCCGTTTTGTACCTATCGTGACCTCATTCTCTGCCATCGGTATCAGTATCTTGATGGTGTACGTGTGGCCAACCGTTTATGGTGCCTTGGTTAACTTTGGTGTCGCTATCTCTGAAATGGGTGCCGTGGGTGCGGGTGTTTATGGCTTCTTTAACCGTCTATTGATCCCAGTTGGCCTTCACCATGCATTGAACCAAGTGTTTATCTTTGATCTTGTCGGGATCAGTGATATTTCAAAATTCTGGTCAGGCACGGGTGAATTGGGCGTGACAGGCATGTATCAAGCGGGCTTCTTCCCAGTGATGGGTTACGGTTTGCCAGCAGCATGCTTGGCGATGTACCACTGTGCTAAACCTGAAAATAAAGCCAAGGTTGGCGGCATCTTGGGTGCTGCTGCGGTAACAGCCATTATCACGGGTGTGACGGAGCCTATCGAATTCGCCTTTATGTTTGTGGCACCTGTGCTGTATGTCATTCACGCCTTGCTGACAGGGTTGTCACTCTTTATTGCGGCGAGCATGCAGTGGTTTGCAGGCTTTACCTTCTCGGGCGGTTTGATTGACTTCGTGTTGTCGTTCAACTTGCCGCTTGCCATCAAGCCTTACATGCTGATTGTTCAAGGTCTGTGTTTTGCTGCGGTTTACTATGCCGTATTCCGCTTTGCGATTGAGAAGTTTGATCTGAAAACGCCGGGCAGAGAATCGGTTGATGCGAAGCAGCAATTGTTGCCTGTCGACGATCGCGCGGAAGCTTATGTGTCAGCATTGGGTGGCAGAAGCAACCTTGTGAGCATCGATGCTTGTATCACGCGTCTTCGTTTAACGCTGAAAGATGTCACCCGCATTGACGAGGACACGTTGACGGAACTAGGCGCAATGGGCGTGGTAAAACTGGGTGATAAGAACCTGCAGGTTATCGTTGGAACAGAAGCGGAGTTGATTGCACAAGCCATGGCAAACTGCCATCCAAGTGCGGCCACCGCAAGTTAGACGAGCATCCTACAAGAAGGCGTGAGTTCGGATTGGATCCAATAAGATCCGAACTCTCGTCCCAGGTTGATTATCTCGAATGGATAGGCTTGCTCTGTGTCTACTGACCACCGCGTCGACCAGTGCCAAGCCCAATCCACAGCCGGATTCTGTCCGGCTTTTATCTGCGCGATACATAGGTCTGCAAACTGCTAGCTTGTCTTCGTCGCTGATCCCAATGCCACTGTCCGCCACGACCACCCCATAGCTATCAACGACCACTTCAATATCACCCTGCTCTGGTGTGTATTTCACCGCATTCTCAATCAAATTAAACACTGCGCGGAATAGCAAGGATCGGTCGCCTTTCAACTCGCACACCTGATCTTGTCGAAAGGTGAGGGTCTGCTGTTTTTGTTCTATCAACGGTTGGATAAACTCGATGGCATCTTGTGTCACCAAACTCAGATCTACCTTTTGATCTTCAATCTCTGTCTCAAGAGTATTGAGTTTGGCTATCTCTAACATGCTATTAAACATAGAAAGCAGTAGCTCTAACTCATCATGACAAGCACCTATGTTCTTGGCCTGTTCAGGCGCGAGTGCGGGGCTATCGAGTGTTTGTTCAAGCCGAAGCTTTAATCTCGCCATTGGCGTGCGCATGTCATGCGCGAGGCCTGTGGTCAGGGAGCGTAACGTGGTTTCGTTCTTCGTCATCTGCTCAATCATAAAGTTGAGGTGGATGGCGAGGATGTCGAACTCATCATCTCGACGAGATACTGGTAACTTCACGTTGGCCTCACCACAAACAAACTGATTCATTGCACGGTTCACTCGCTCCAGTCTTCTTTGTATTTGCACGCTAAACGAGAAGGCCACAATTAGCATCAATGCGATGGGTAACAAGCTGCCAAAAAAGACGATAGGCACCAGTGCCTGACGAAAAGCTTCTAGCTTTGAGGGGTCGACACGCACTTCCAAATGGTAGTCTGGCGCGAGCGGTATACGGGTATTCGACTGAGGAAGGCGGTGCATGGGGTATTCGCCTACCTGCACCGAAGGGCTATCTCTCAGTTGATAGTAAAACAAACGTTCGCTGGTTTTCTTCGCGGCAAGGAGTTGCTCTACTTCGTCACGGTTAGATTTGGCAGCAAACTTAAACTCAGAGATCTCATCGTTGAGTTGCTGAGTCAGTCGCTCGCGGTGGAAGGCTTCTGAGCCGGTATACACCTGATAAATCACAACTACATTGATCAGCGCGATGAACAAAAAAAGCCCAATAAGGGTTCTGAAAACGGACGAACGCGTCAGGGTATAGTTATCGGCGAAGAACATAACCCGCTCCACGCACTGTATGCAGTATGTCTGCGCATCCGGCGTCTTCGAGTTTTCGCCTTAAATTGGCAATGTGCACGTCGATGACATTGGTTTTGGGGTCGAAATGATAGCTCCAAATCGCCTCAAACAAACGCATTCTGGAAACCACTTGTTCATTGTGCTCTATGAAATACTGCAACAGACGAAGCTCTTTCGGTTGGAGTGTGAGTTGATGATGGTGGCAATACGCCGTGTGCGTTTTCAAGTTTAGCCTGAGGCAGTCGTATACCATTTCGTTGGTAACGGGGAGATGACGATGAGCACGGTTAATGATGATGTCGACCCGTGCAATGAGCTCTGCAAGGGCGAAAGGCTTGGTCAGGTAATCATCGCTACCCGCCGTTAAGCCATCCACTTTGTCTTTCACGCTGTCTAATGCACTCAAGATCAGAACGGGAAGATCGGGCTCGGTGGATTTCAGTGCACTGAGGACTTTCATCCCATCGAGATTGGGAAGCATACGGTCTAGGATGACCAGTTGATACTGACTGCTGAGTGCCATCATCAATCCGCTGTGTCCATCTTCAGCAATATCGACGGCGTAGCCATGCTCTTTCAGTGCCTTGGCGATAAAGTCTCGGGTGGTAGGGTCGTCTTCAATGATGAGTATTTTCATGCTTCCTCCGCGATTCACGGAATATGGTACGTTTTCAACCATATGCGGTAGAAAGAATAAAAACTGGCTCGCACCAGGAATGCGAGCCAACACCAGTTTGGGGGAACTGATTCACCAGCCTGTTGCAACTGATGTGAAAACAGCTTAACCGAGGATGGATTAAAAGCGGATTGAGGGAAGGTTAATAATTGTTAAGGTTAGAAAAATTCCATTTCAGGCATGGAGTCAGTGCTAGCTTGCCAAAATAAAAAACGCCTCAGCCATGTCTGGCCGAGGCGTTGTCGGTAATGAAATTTGCTGTTACTTCACTTCAGCCACACGGCTAGTGCGATCGCCAGAGACGGTGCGAATCAACGCATTCGAAACAGACGGAGCTTGAGCAGCGTCATATGCCTGCCAGCTCTGACCGTTATCAACCGAGTATTCAATCGTCAGCCCAGGGAAGGCACTGTTGGCTTTCAACACGCCACCTTCAATGATCCCACCAGGGACTGGCAAGTTGAACGCTATGCCGTTTGCTTCGAGGCTTGGCATGATGTTTTTCGCCACCAAGTTTGCGAACAGGTTATATCCTTCGGTACGCGCGGCTTCATCAACCAACTTGCCGTCCGCATCGTGCGCTTCCCAAGCTGCGGTGTGCCATGCACGCTCAGCCAGTGCAATCGCACGCGGGAAGGTCATGCCTTCAAACTGTGCTTCCGTACGGATAGTCTCTGTCCATACAGAACCTTGCAGACCCAGCACGTTCTCTGGACGCTCAAGCGTTTTCACACCGGCGGCATCAAGCACGTCTTGCTTGGTGATAGGTGCACCCGCACGGGTGAAGTCTGCGTTAGCGTAAAGGTCATCTGGCATGAAGCCAAAAGACTTACGGGTGTCAGTGAAGCGTGGTGCCCAGTAGTAGCCGCGCTCTTCTGGATCTGGCTCGTACGGGTGGTCAAAATAGAAGTGGGTAGCTTGGTTGTAAATTACGCCGTAGCCGTTGTTGGCAAGGTTGTAGGCACGATCTGCTACACCCCATTCCCAGATATTTTGCCAAGCATTACCGCTGACGTTTGCATTGGCCATTTCGCCACGTGGGTAGACAACATTGTTATGCATCAAGCCATCTTCCCAACCACCAAGATCAAGGTTGTGATTGGCCGTGATCACAGAGATGCGCTCAACGAAGTATTGGCTTAGCTCATCAACGGTTGAGATACCTTGGTTATTGTTTGCGAGGAACGCCTGACAAATTGGCGAGTCAGTCCATGCACCAGCGATTTCATCGCCACCAAAGTGGAAGGTCTTCAGCGGTTGGATATCTTGATGCAAAGCCACCAAGGAGCCGACAACGGTATCAACGAAGTTGTACGTCGATTCCATACAGACGTTCATCGCATTGTCAGTAAACATCTGAACGGAAAGATATTCAGTGGTGTCGTTTGGATCGCTCAGCAGGTATTCATTCGCTTTTGCTAAGTCGCCTTGCGCCGCCAGTTTTTCATAGCGTGCTTCCATGGCTTTAATAGCCGCGTGTGCGTGGCCTGGCATATCCACTTCTGGGATCACTTCAATGTTTAGCGCATTCGCTGCTGCCAGGATCTCTTTGTAGTCAGCTTCGGTGTAGAAGCCGTTAGATTCTGCTGTGCCATTTGGACCCGCACCCAAAAACGGCAGGACACAGTTGGTTTCAGACAGATCATGACAACGTTGAGAGCCTACTTCAGCAAGCTCTGGTAGGGCAGGGATTTCAATGCGCCATGCTTCGTCATCACTCAAGCGAAGATGCAGTTTGTTCAGCTTCACGGCGGCCATTTGGTCAAGCAGTTCCAAGATGGAGTCTTTGCTTCTGAAGTTACGCGCCGCATCGATAGAGAGGCCGCGGTAGGCGAAACGAGGCGCATCAACAATCTGTGCTTCTGGGATCAGGTTGTTCTCGACAAGTTGGAGCAGAGATTGCGCGGCGTAAAGAGCACCGGCAGCATCCACGGCATCAATATTGATTTTTTCCTCAGCCGAAGAAACAGACAGGTTATAAGCCTCTTCCCACTTAGGCGCACCGTCAATGCTCACTTGGCCCCAGCCCACGTGAATCACTTTAGATTGATTTGGCGACCATGGGACAGCCGTTAGGCCGAGTTGGTTTGCCAAGAACTCAGCTGGAGACTGATAGCCGTTGTCGAAGACGACCACCCAAGAGGCGTCAATGGCAACCTTACCTTCACCGAGTGTTATGGCTGCTGGTGTTGGAATGACACCCTTGGCATCGGCAAGTTTATGGAGATCGCTGTTGTTGGCGTAGCGATCAGCAGCCGTAAATGGGTCGTAGAAGTCCGTCAGACCACCGCCGTATCGTTTCCACGTAAGTTCACTGTCAAAGTCAGCGACAAATGGCAGTTCTTCGCCCGGCTTGGTTGGTACTTCGCCGTTGATGGTGTTACTGGTGCTGGCGATAAGGGCGGTTTCGCCACTCTCTGAGACTAAATACCAGTTCGGCATGATGTCGGTTTTGGCCACTTGCCAGAACTCAGATTGGAAGCCGATGTTTAGCGTTTGGCCCGGCTGTAGCGCGTTGAATTCCGCCGTTGGCTCAAGCTTGAAAATATCACCATTGACGTGCGTGACTTTCAGCCCCGGGTTATCGAGTGCTTGCAGCATACGAATGTGGCTGAAGTAAATGGCCCAGCCAGAAGCAGGTAATGCTGTCGCACTGTCGTTTGTCAGCGTGATTTCGCCTTTAAACGAGCGCCATTCATCTTGTTGGTTGTCTAGAACGGTGTACTTTAGACCTAAGCCATTCCCCAGTTGAGACAGCACCTGAGAAGATACTGCGTAGCTCGGTGTTGCCAGCACACTCGAGATAGCCGTGGCGAGTAATACGCGTTTTAACATCTTTAGCTCCTTTAATTTCCTTATCAAAATAATTAGTTTGAAGCGTAGGAGTTAGATGAATTAACGACTTGGTTAATGAGGTATCTAAGGGGATAGTTGGAATCGAATTCATAAACAAGTTTGCAAGATGAGTCATTGCATAAAAAACGTTCGATGCATATATCGTTCGCTATTTTTGCGGGATTTTACTTGGTATGAAAATGTAGGCATATAAATTAAGCATGAGAAATAAATACGTCATCAATTCGACATGATGAACACTGCGGATCTGTGACCTTGCGTTGACTTAAGTTCAGCATTTTGTGCTGATATATGAGAAAGCTTTCATAAGCAGGAGAGACACCATGAAGACTACTGTAATTTCACTTGTTTCAATCATGTTGCTCGCGGGATGTAGTAGTAAATTGCCCAGCCAGTACGTGTGCGAGGATGGTCAGTCATTTCAGGCGTTGATCACCTCTGATACCGCGCTCATTCGATTGAATGATGAAGATAAAGAGTTGCCACGAATTCGCTCTGCATCCGGTGTTCAGTATCAATCTGACGGTGGAAACACTGGGTTTTATGGTAAGGGAAAAGAAGCCATGCTGGTGTGGGGGATGTAACACTGCGTGATTGTGTGCTTCAGTAAGTCTTCAGCACAGAAAAGAAAGGGTAGCCAGTGCTACCCTTTTTGCGAAAGCCTTTTGGGCTTGCAGGAATGAACAGCAGATTGCCAATTTAATGGAGTAACCTGTTCGCTCTGCGCTTAAACGTACAGGAACTCTTTGATTTGCTGTACGAGTGCTTCTGCGGTTTCTTTGTCTTCCCACTCTACGAAAATACGCAGTAGTGGCTCTGTGCCTGAGAAACGTGCAATCGCCCAGCCGCCGTTCTTGAAGTAAACCTTCAAGCCGTCTGCGTAGCTGACTTTTTCAATCTCATAGGCAAATTCTGGCAGTGCTTTTTCAACGTAAATCTTGTTGTAAAGCTCTTCGCGTTGCGATGCCTTGAACGTGCAGTCGCCCTCTGCGGTGTAGGCATAGCCGTACTTACCGTAGATTTCATCCAGCAGCTCAGACAGTTTCTTGCCCGTTACGCTGATCATTTCAACCAGCAGGCTTGATGCGAATACACCGTCTTTACCTTTGATGTGACCACGAATGGTCAAGCCACCCGAGCTTTCACCGCCGATCAGTGAGTCATCTGCTTCCATTTGAGAACTGATGTGTTTGAAGCCCACAGGCACTTCAAAGCTCTTCTCGTCATGGTCTGCAGCCACTTTGTCCAGCAGGTGTGTGGTCGCGATGTTACGCACCACTGAGCCTTTCCAGCCTTTGTACTCCAGCATGTAGTAGTACAGCAGCAACAGGACTTCGTTCGGGTGAATGAAGTTGCCTTTTTCATCGATGATGCCAAGGCGGTCAGCATCACCGTCGGTACCGATACCGATGTCGTAACCTTCGTGAGCCACCAGATGCTTCAGGCGGTAAAGGGTCGCTGCGCTTGGTGAAGGCATCAAACCACCAAAGCCTGGGTTCGCACCATCGTTGATCACGTCAACGTCACAGCGGCCTGAGATCAGCACGGTTTGCAGGGCGTTTTTCGCCACACCAAACATTGGGTCGATCAGCACGCGAAGGTTTGCTTTTTTGATCGCTTCAATGTCGATGAAGTTGATGATTGAGTCTACGAACTCGTTCATCGGGTTGATGATCTGAATAGAACCCGCTTCTACGGCTTCTTCGAAATCAACGGTTTTCACATCGCTCAGTTGAAGCTTGCTGATTTGCTCTTCAATTTTTGCGGTGATGATTTCATCTGCGTCGCGACCGCCTTTGATAAAGACTTTCACGCCGTTGTAATCAGCTGGGTTGTGCGAGGCTGTGATACACGCTGAGTAGTGTGTTTCCATTTCCTTCGCTTTGAACATCACGATTGGGGTCGGGACGTATTTGTCGATAAAGCTGACAGTAATGCCATTAGCTGCAAGCACACTTGCGAACACTCTGCGGCTTTGTCAGACAGGAAACGACGGTCATAACCAATAACGAAACCCGGCTCAATGGCGTTTTCGTTAATCATGATATTGGCAAGACTTTGAGCGACGAGTCGCACGTTATCACGTGTGAACTCTTCACCGATGATTGCACGCCAGCCACCAGTACCAAATTGGATCATGGTTGAACTCCTTTTAAATCCATGGAAAAACGGGGCTGTAGCAGCCCCGTTTTGGTGATTAGCCCAGAACTACAACCACGTCGTTCACTGAACCTGCAGCTTGTGCAGGGATTGCACCTTCTACTGGTTCACCGTTCAGAGTGATTGATTTCACGCCTTTGCTAACGCCGTTCGGGTTTTCAACCTTGATTTGGTAAGTCGCATCGCGCCATTCACGACGAACTTCGAAGCCAGGCCAGCTTGTTGGGATACATGGATCGACGGTCAGACCGTCGAAACCAGTTTGTACACCCAGAATGAAGTTAGTTACCGCGAAGTAAGCCCAACCAGACGTACCTGTCAGCCATGGGTGGTTTGCACGGCCATGGTTTTCGTGGTCGCGACCCATGATGAACTGAACGTAAGAGTACGGTTCAGCAACACGCTTCTCGATCATGTCGTTTTGGTTGTACGGGTTCAGTGCGTCGTAGAACTTCATCGCACGGTCACCGCGGCCCAGTTTGGTTTCTGCAACCCAAGCCCATGGGTTTGGATGCGAGAAGATTGCGCCGTTTTCTTTCACGCCTTGGTATACGCGTGTTACGAAACCGATGTCATCGTTTGGCGTTGCGAACGATGGAGAGTTTAGGTGCAGGCCGTACTCAGAGAACAGGTTCTCATCAACTGCGTCCATCGCTTTCTCGCCGCGATCTTGCGAAGCCAGACCAGACAGAACTGCCAGTGTGTTTGACTCTAGGTGAACACGACCTTCAGCTTGTTGTGCAGTACCGATCTTGTCGCCGTCTTTCGTCAGACCACGGATGTACCAGCCGCCTTCTTCATCCCACAGGTGCTTCTCACACGCTTCACGCACGTTTGCAGCCATTACTGTGTATTTCTGAACGTCTTCGTCGTTGCCGCGGTATTTCGCCAGCTCGATGAATTCTTGCAGTGCCCAGAAGTGCAGGAATGACACCATTGATGACTCACCGCCACCCAGGTTCAAACAGTCGTTCCAGTCTGCGCGCAGGCCTTTACAGATACCGGTTTGACCGATGTACTCTGCAGAGAAGTCCAGAGCCGCTTTCATGTGCTCGTAAACCGTTGCGTTGCCGCCGTCTGCGTATGGGATTGACTCATCAAGGAAGCTTTCTTCACCGGTTTCAGTGATGAAGTTGATGATGGTCGGTACGATCCACAGGTGGTCATCAGAACAAGTGTCTTCGATGCCGTGGATCTTGTCTTCGTCACTTGGCGTTGGAACAACGGTCGGAGACTTAGATGGTTTAACGTCAGCTTTCTCTGGATCGAACCAATCTGGATCGAACAGGTGCAGACCGTAACCCGCTTTTACTTGACCACGTAGCAGGTCAACAAGGCGCTTACGCGTCATTGCTGGGTTTGAATGCGGTACAGAGATCGCGTCTTGCGCGGTATCGCGGTAGCCCAGACCAGTACGGCCGCCAACTTCGATGAATGATGCAAAGCGAGACCAGACCACACAGGTTTCTGCTTGGTACAGGTCCATGCGTTGATCATGGTGTCCAGACCTTCGTTTGGCGATTTCACTTGGAACTTGTTACAACGCTCGTCCCAGTGACCTTTGATTGCTGCGAATGCTGCATCAACGTTAGCCATGTCTTGGTATTTCTCACGCAGACGCTGGCCTTCACCTTTGCCGATACCCAGCAAGAATACGAAGCGAACTTCTTCACCTGGCTGAATCACGAATTGCTTGTGCAGAGAACCACACTGGTTGTAACAGGTTTGAACGTGGTTAGAACAACGACCTTTTTCAACCGCGATTGGGTTCGCTTCGTCACGGTACATGCCCAGGAAGCTGTCACGCTGACCGTCGTAGCTGTCAGGATCGAAGCTAGACGCCATGTAGTAGAAACCTTCGTAATCGTTGGTGTTGTAGTACAGGTCGTACTCAATCACGCCGTCTTTGTACGAAGTACCTGCAGAGTACAGGCTCATTTGGTGGTTCTGGTTGTCAGACTGGATGTGGCTGAACGAGAACTCAACGAAAGAGAATGCGCTGATAGTACGAGGTTTGTCGCCGTCGTTCTTGATCTTCACGTCCCAGATTTGCGCGTCTTCGCCTTTTGGTACGAACAGCGTTTTCTGTGCAGTGATGCCGTTGTACTCACACTTGAACTTAGAGTAAGACAGGCCGTGACGCACTTCGTAAGAAGCTTCTTCTAGGCTCTTTGCCACTGGTTGCCATGAGATTGACCAGTAATCGCCAGTCTCATCATCACGCAGGTATACATAGTGTCCTGGACGGTCAAACGTGCCGTTCGGACGGAATTTAGTTACGCGGTTGTACTCAGGGCTGTTGTAGAACGAGTAGCCACCTGCGTTGTGAGAAATAACAGTACAGAATTTTTCTGTACCCAAGTAGTTGGTCCATGGCGCCGGTACGTCAGGGCGGGTAATGACATATTCCCGGTTATCGTTATCAAAGAAGCCGTATTTCATGGCGTGTATCCTTTTACAAATCTCAAAAAATTAAAAAATTACCGACGGTAGTTAATACCTAGGCGATCTAGGTATTGCAGTTGTCCGCTGAGACGAGCCTGAAAATCTGCCCAATCTCTTTGTTCCTTGGCACTCCAACACACTTCTGCAATCGCCAGCAGGCGAGGGAAGATCATGTATTCGAAGCGGCTTTGGGTATTCGTTGCTTCGCACCAAAGTGCACATTGAATGCCTTTCACACGGCTGAATTCCTCGGCAGTCACTTTCGAGTGAGCGAGTGGTTCATAGTGATAAGCGGCCTCAAGTGGCACTTTTGCTGCCCAGTCAGTTCCCGGCTCATCCGCTGAGTAGTCTTGAGCCATATCGAGATAGGTGGCCTGCCCTGGCTGCAGGACGACATTGTATCCATTTTGGATACAATCCAATCCAGATTGCTCGCTAATCCACGAGAAGATCACAGTATCTTTACTGACTTTGTCGCCAAACACGACTTCCTCCCAGCCAAACATCTGTTTGCCCTTTGTGCTGAGGAAATTTTCGCAATGGCGAAGTACATGTCCTTGAAGATCTTTAAAATCTTTGTAACCGTGCGTTTTCATCAGAGCCTGACATGCAGGGCTGTCTACCCACACACCTTCTGGCACTTCATCGGCACCAATGTGTACATAAGGTGCTGGGAATAGTTCACAAACCTCTTTAAGGACTGTTTCCAAAAAGGTGTATGTACCTTTCAGACCTGGGTTCAGAACGTTGTCGTTGAAGTTCTGAATGCTGCAGTAAACTGACTTGTCTGCGTCTTCCACTAACAGATGTGGCAGAGACTTGACCGCCGCACGGCAGTGTCCTGGGATATCAATTTCTGGCACGACAGTGATGCCGCGTTGCGCTGCGTACGCAATGACATCGCGAATTTCGTCTTTGGTGTAGAAACCGCCATGAATTTTCGACAGTGTGGTGTACTGCGGCTCCATGGTTTCAAACGGTCCACGCCATGCACCGATTTCGGTCAGCTCTGGGTAGGCGTCAATTTGAATGCGCCAGCTTCATCGTCTGTCAGGTGCCAATGGAAGTGGTTGAATTTAAAGCGTGCCAGTTGGTTAATCAGGTCTTTCACACGACGCACTGGGTGGAAGTGACGTGCACAGTCCAGCATCATGCCGCGATAGCCAAAGCGTGGGTGGTCTTCAATTTCCACACACGGGATCGCGTAGTTGAAGTAGTGTCTGTGTGTCGCTTGAACAGGCAACAATTGCAACAGCGTCGAAACGCCGTGGGTGAATCCACTGGCTTCTGTTGCACTGATGACGATGCCAGTTGGCTTCACGCTTAAACGGTAACGCTCACCTTTTAGTTGCTTGTCGATAACAAACTGGATCTGACCTTCTTGCTTGATGGTGATGTCTTTACGCACGTGCGCAGACATTTCTTCAGACAGCCACTGAGCAGCCAGCTTTGCTTCATCTGAGCGCACAGCAATGGCACATTCATCGGAAACGGCAAATTGGCCAGTCGTCACCACCAAAGCTTTTGGTTGTGGGAGCAGGTTGATGGCCTTAGGTTCAGGCAACGAAAGCGGCACGCGCTCTGGAGTCTGTACGCCAAGGTTTACTGGTGGAGTCTCAACTGGGTAGGCAGTGATGCCGTCTTCAGTGGTGACCAGCAAGCACGCGTCACCGATACCTTCATCATGCAGAGAGAAAGGCTTGGTGCGGTGGGTAAATTCTAAATAAAGGTGTTCGTTAGCATTTAAAGGCTCGCCCGTTTCAAAAATACACAGGCTACCAATCTGCTTTAAGTTTCCATGGGACACACTTTCTGGGTAGACATAGCGACTTACGCTGAAGGTAAGTTGCCACTTCTCGATGTTTTTCTCAGAAAGGTTGTGGAATACCAACGCAAAGCGGCTCTTCTCAGGAGTGACGTCGATTGCGTTGAAATCTAGGCGAAACGTCATGACTTACCTCGAAAACGGATAAAGATTGTGATCGCCACGGGCCATCAAAATAGCGCCGGACATGGCATCCGCCTTGGGTTGAACCAACAATGACTGTGCAGCAGGTGACAACCATGGAACGATTCGCTCGCCGATACTTCCCATTAGGGCAATTTGATTTGCGCCTTTGCGGTTTAGTCCCAGGATCAATCGCTCGATGTCATTTGCCGTGTCTTGCAGTAACTCCATGGCAAGTTCATCTCGCTCCATTGCACGTTCGAAAATCTTCGGACTGAACTGACCGTAGTCGCGAGGCATCGCGGTTTTTGACCAGCTCACAATGGCATCAAGATCATTGTTAAAGTGTGCGAGCACATACTCTGCAAGCTCCGATGAGCTGCGCAGACCGTCATGCGCTAACAGGGTTTGTTGGATCAGGCGAAGACCCATGATGGCACCGCCGCCTTGATCTGAGATTGGGAACTCACGACCGCCGATGACATGCTGGTGGCCGTTTTCTAGATATATACCGACTGATCCTGTGCCTGCGATTACGATGGCACCGTTTTCGCCGCCGAATGCGCCCATGCATGCGCCGTAGCCATCCGTGTTCAGCGTGATGTGCTGATAAGGATGTGGTAGGGCCATAAAGTCATACCATGCAGACTTTTGCTCTGCCGCCGCCAAGGCCATGCCAACAGACAGAGAAGACAGGTCTGTGATGCCCGCTTGCTCCGCTGCTTGTGCGATAGCCAGTTGGATGTTCTCCATGGCCAGTTCAACACCCAACAGGATGTTGGCACTGCCAGTTTTGGCTTCGCCTAGAAATTGGCCTTGGTCGTTGACGATACGCGCACGGCATGAGGTACCGCCGCCATCTACGCCACAAAAGAATTTACTCATGGGTTAAGAGATCCTTCTTTTGCATCGCAACCGCTAACAAGTACCACGCACCATGCGGGATCCACTGCTCGCCCCAACGCCAGTTTTGAAGGATCTCGTCCTTTTGATCGGCAGGGTTGAACGCAATGTCTCGCTCATTATGGAAGCCTGCGGTAATGCCATTACAGATACCGCCTTTGGCGTTGTAAAAACCAAGGTCTGGCAAATAATCTGGGTTGTTGCGACCGTGACCATCCAACATGCACATGTCGTAAGGGTTCAGACCCACAATCCAGTTCAGGGTGTTTTGGCCGTATTCGCGCAGGGCTTTCTTGAGTTCATGGTGTGCAGGAAGAGATGCCGCCATAAATGCCATTGCAGCCAGTGAGCCTAAACGGGCATTTTCGCCTTGCCACCAGTATCCGGTTTCATTGCGCTGAGCGACAAAGAAGCTGGTGCGCTTTTCCGAATCAACATTCTTGATGTACTGACGTGGATAGCCAAACGGGTTGTTCACTTCCGAGGTAATAGCGAGTTCGAACGTCAGCGCGTTTTCAACAACTTGTGTGAATTTCGCGTTGCGCTCTTCATTGGTTTCGATAGTCAGGTACTGCATCAGCGAAATCGCTGGCAGGCCTGCTTCAGCAGCATGGAAATAAGGTCTTGAACCGTCACCGTTAGCAGACCAGAAGTGCGCGATGGTGTCATCGCTTTGCTGCTGTTCGCCCAGTCTGTCAGCCCAAGTGCGCGCTTCGTCTAAATAAGCTTGGCTTGCTGTGAGTTTGAAAAGTTCTGTCGCAGCCAAAAGCGCACAATAGAAATCGATGGTGTTTTCAACACCGTCGTTGAGATAGTCGGTATTCTTTTCTTTTAGATGCCAATACGCGGTTTCAGCGGTCTTTTTGTAAGTGTCGATGTCGAACTCACCAGACACACCGATACGCGCTGCTTTTGCCAATGCAGCAATCGCAACACCTGCACCTTGGCGGAATGCAGCTTGGTAGGCCTCAGTTTTGTGGCCTTTTTGGGTTTCATACGCACAGATTTCACGCTGCGCCGTATCTTTACTCCACTTGTCGAACACCGTGGCGTAGAAGAAACCCTCAGCATCTTGCATACGCACCAAGAAATCAGCACCAAACAGCGCTTCATCCAGCAGGCGGGTACGCGTGAATGCCGCAACAGATCCTGAAAGGGCTTCTGTCGCGTGCAGCATATTCCAAACAACCATCGGAATTTGCTGTGGGTTGAGATAGTTACCATAAGACAGGTGGCTGAAGTACTTACTGACGTCGCCTGACGCATCGTACCATCCACCGTGAACATCAACGCGACGATCCGTGCCCAATATTGGCGCGGCGCGATCTTGTTGATCAAACGTGCCTGTACAACGCTGAGATTTAAAGTAGTGGATCACATCTGAGAAGGTGCGATCAAAAAGGATACCGTCTGCAACTGAAAAAGCCGGAGACACAGTGTCTCCGACTTTGATGCAGTATTCTCCGCTCTCTTGAAGAGCGGAGAAATCGATACGATAAACGTCGCCGGTATGCCATTGGTCTACTGAACCACAAGCACAAACAGGCAGCTGCATCACGGATTGTCCGGTAGAACAATCAACGATATCGGCATGCAATGCGGATACAGCTTGCTTTGCAATAACAAGCGCTTGCTTGGAACCTGAACGCTCGTAGCCAATATGGTTGGTCAACAGCTGCATTTTACCTCCTAAAAACGTGCTCGAGGATTACTCGAACAGGTAGCAGCGAACAAAGTGGTTGTCAGCCAGTTTGGTAACTGGTGGCAACGCTTGACGACATTTCTCAGTCGCGTGCAGACAACGACCCGCGAACGGACAGCCCACTGAATCTGGCGTCCACAAAGGAATCTCGCCTTTGTTGCCTTCCAATTCTTGGTGGATTGATTTCGCTGGATCTGGCACGGCAGAAACCAGAAGACGCGTGTATGGGTGCTGTGGACGGTGAATGATTTCTTCACAGTCGCCCCACTCAACCATGTGACCGACGTACATAACTGCCAGGTCTTCCGCGATGTAACGCGCTGTTGCGATATCGTGGGTGATGTACAGCAGTGCCATCTCTTTTTCGAACTTCATCTCTTCCATCAGGTTCAAAACACCTGCACGGATAGACACGTCGAGCATTGAGGTTGGTTCGTCAGCCAGAACAACTTCCGCACCCACTGCGATGTTACGTGCAAGGTTTACACGCTGACGCTGACCACCAGAAAGCTGGTGAGGGTACTTCTGAGCGGTTTCTTTTGGCGGTGTCAGGCCTACTTGGTTCAGCAGGTCGTACACTTGCTCTTCCAGCTCTTTCGGGTTGCTGCTCGCTTTCTTATGAATGTGCAGTGGGCGCGCAATGTGGTGGAAGATATTTTGCGTTGGGTTCAGAGAACCAAACGGGTCTTGCCACACCATTTGCACACCTTCGCGGTACTGCATCAAGTCGTCTTTTTTCGTGATGGTTGCGATATCACGGCCTTTGTACTCGATGCTGCCTGATGTTGGGGCATACATCTTCGCAATCATTTTTGCTGTCGTTGATTTACCCGAACCGGATTCACCTACTACTGACAGACCGCGGCTTTTGTACAGTTTGAATGACACGTCATTCAGTGCACGCATCATTGGCTTATTCAGCGTGTTGCTGCTGATTGGGAAATCCTTAACCAGGTTTTTCCCTTCAACAATTGGTTGGCCTAATTCTTTAGTCATGCTCACTCCTACAAGTCGCTATAGCCATTACTTGCCAGTAAAACGGTGGCAGTTGGTGAAACGGGTCGGCTCGACTTGCGTTAGGGTATTTGCCACTTTGAAACAGTTGTCTTGTGCTTTGCTACAACGCGCCTGGAAACGACAGCCTTGTGGGATTTCCAGCAAGTTCAGCGGGTTACCAGGGATACCAGTCAGGTGCGTTTTCGGACCTGTCAGTGGAGGGAAGGAGCTAGCCAGACCTTCGGTATATGGGTGATACGGGTTTTTCAGGATCTCTTTTGACGGAGCAACTTCGATCAGCTGACCGGCGTACATGATGCCGATACGGTCAGTGAACTCGACCATCAATGACAGATCGTGAGTAATGAACAGGATTGAGAAGCCGAACTCTTCTTTCAGCGCGTAAATCTTTTGCAGGATTTCACGCTGAACCACCACGTCCAGCGCGGTTGTTGGCTCATCCATGATGATCATTTTTGGATTCAGAGCCAGTGCAATCGCGATAACCAGACGCTGACGCATACCACCAGAGAACTGGTGCGGGTAATCGCTCAAACGGCTTGGGTGAATATCAACGATTTCCAGCAGACCTTCAGCACGGCGTTTTGCTTGCTCGCGGGTCATGTTGGTGTGGCGCATGATTACGTCACAGAACTGCTCTTCCATGGTCAGAACTGGGTTCAGGGCGTTCATCGCCGACTGGAACACCATTGACATCTCTTTCCAGCGGAAGCGGCTCATGCGCTCGTCGCTGTACTTCATGATGTCTTCGCCGTTGAAGAACACTTCACCACCACTGATATAGGCAGGCGGCTTATGAAGGCGCATCAGAGAGAAAGCAACGGTCGATTTACCACAGCCAGATTCACCTGCCAGACCGAATACTTCGCCTTTACCAATATCAAACTTACGTTGTTTACCGCGCGGACATCGCCCGCGTCGGTAATGTAATCAACACATAGGTTGCGGATTTGTAGTTGTGCATCACTCATTATTTTTCTCCGCTCAATGCTGCTTGTGGAGCCAGTTCAGTCTTTGCGCGAGACTTAGTTTCATCAGCCTGCATCTTCTTCCAACGCTTCAGGCCTTTTTGCGCACGCAATTGTGGGTTAGCAATTTCATCGACGGCGAAGTTGAACAGTGCCAGTGCGAATGACAGCAAGCTCAGTGCGATACATGGCGCCAGAACTTCCCACCAGATACCCAGTTGCATTGCAGACGAGGTACGTACGTTGTAGAGCATTGAACCCCAGCTAACCGCACTTGGGCTGCCCATACCGATGAATGACAGGACAGATTCGGTCAAGATTGCGTACATCACCGAACCGATGAAGCTTGCACCAACCAGAGGGATCAGGTTTGGCAGAATCTCAACGAACAGGATGCGGAACTTAGATTCACCCAGTACTTCTGCTGCCTTAACGAATTCTTTTTCACGAATTGCCAGAGTTTGCGAGCGTATTACCCTTGCCCCCCACGCCCAGGAGGTTAAGGCTATGACCACCGCGATAGTGAGTGGGCCAGCCTGACCTACGAAGGCGGCAACAACCATGACGATTGGGAGCTGCGGCAGTACAAGCATGACGTTCATTGCGCCAGACAGTACGTTATCGATGCGACCACCGAAGTAACCTGCTGAGATACCAATGACCGTTGCTACCACACACACGAAGATACCTGCAGTGAAACCAACGAACAGAGAGGTACGTGCACCGTGTGCAACTTGAGACCAGATGTCACGACCCAAGCGAGTTGTACCCAGCACATGGTCAGCTTCTTTAGAGATACGTAGGCGACGTGCGTTGTCAGCCAGGTTCTCAGCAACCCAACCGTCTGGGCTGCTTGCGCAGATTTCACAACGAACGCTGGGTATTCGTGTGGGTTACCCGTGCGTTTTTGTGGGTCGTGTTTTGACAGGAACGGTGCAAAAACAGCGACAAAGATGAACAGGAAGATAATGGAAACACCGACCAGTGCCTTTGGGTTTCCTTTAATGATTTTGAATAAATCTTTCATGATTATTTGCCTCCTTTACGCAGGCGTGGGTCAAGCATCACGATGAGCACGTCAGCAATAAAGTTCATGGTCAGCATAACCAGAGTGATCATGATGAGCAGACCTTGAAGAACCTGGTAGTCACGGCCGTTAACGGCGTTAAGCATTGCAGTACCAAGTCCTGGGTATTGGAAAATCATCTCAACAACCAGCTGACCGCCCATTGCCATACCCAGTGCCATTGACAGCGCGGTTACGGTTGGCAGCAGTGCGTTACGTGCGGCGTAGTTGAAGACAACACGGTTTTCTGAAAGGCCTTTACCCTTCGCCATGGTGATGTAGTCTTCGTTGAGAAGGTTGATCATGTTGTTACGCATGTTGATGAGGAAGCCGCCGATCTGAGCAACAGTCGCACAGATAAGAGGAAGAACGGCGTGGTAAGCGATACCTGTGTAGGTATCCCAGCTAGTCCAGTCAACAACTGCGCCTTCAGGCATGCCGTAAGAGGTTGGGAACCACTTCAAGGTGATACCGAATACGAACAGAATGAGCATGCCGATAACCACAGGCGGGATAGCCTGCAGGGCCATGAAGCAGGAGAAACCATTGAGTCAAATGCGCTGCCGCGTTTCCATGCAGCGAAGATACCCAGTACTGAACCCACGCAGAATGCCATTACTGTCGAACAGCCAGCCAGGAACAGTGTCCAGCCCAGAGAGTTAGCGATCAGCTCGTTAACTGTCAGTGGGTAGAAAGTGGTAGAGATACCCAGTTCCCACGTGAAGATACTTTTCACGTAAGTCAGAAATTGAATGTGTAGTGGACCGTCGACAAAGCCCAACAGTTCTTTCATCGCAGCGATACGCTCTGGGGTAACCTGAACACTCGCGTTTGCGAACATCATGGTCACTGGGTCGCCAGGCATCGCACGAGGCAGAATAAAGTTCAGCGTGATTGCTATGAGCAATGCGCCAAAATAAAAAACTAATCTATTAAGAAAAAATCCCATAACTCACACCTTAAATGGCACGACGATGCCGTGACCAAAGAATTAAACGCCTTAGGTCAGAAGTACTGATTGTCTTATCGTGGAATCAGGCGGTGCGGATGCACCGCCTGTTTTTTTAGAGATTACGCTTTTGGTTTCAGGTCAAGAACGTGCAGCAGACGCTCTGGAGTACCTTGCCAAATCAGTGGACGACCTTTCGCATTCGCGTCGTTCCACCAACCAGTAAAGCGAGTTTCGTTGTACTGGTATACTGATGCCGCAGACATTACTGGGATAACTACTTGATTGTCAGAAAGGATCTTCTCAATCTTGTGAGCCATTTCCAGCTGCTCTGCTTGGTCAGCAGTTGCGTAGAAGTTCTCTAGCAGCTTATCAACTTCAGCACTCTGGAAGCGGTGCATCGCGAAACGTGGGTTACCAGTTTCAGCCATGAAGCGTGAGTGGAAGCCAGAGTCCCAAGTCAGGTGTGGATCTGGACCAGTGAAGTAGTTAGTCAGAGCTACGTCGAACGTACCGCCAGCCATCTCTTGGTTGTATACAGAGAAGTCAGGAGTTACTGCTTTAGCTTTGATACCTACGTCAGCCAGGTTTTCAGCTGCCAGTTGTGCAGTGTTGTTCCAGTCAGTCCAGCCAGATGGAGTCTGGATAGAAAGCTCGAAGCTCTTACCTGATGGAGTTTCAACGAAGCCGTCACCGTTGGTGTCTTTGAAGCCTGCTTTCGCAAGAAGCTCTTTAGAGAAGTCAACGTTGTATTCGTTGTATTTCTTCGCTGCGTTGTACGTTTCTGGGTTAGACCAGCTTTGGTACAGAGCCGCGATACCTGCTGCAGAGTGGTTTGGAGAACCAGCACCGTAGAACGCGATGTCAACGATAGATTGACGGTCGATAGAAGCAGACATTGCGCGACGGAAGTCAACGTTAGTCAGTGCTTCGTTTTTCGCTGCATCTGGGTGCTCAAAGTTAACAAGCAGGTTAACTGCAGAACCTACTGGCGCTGGCCAGTATTTGTGGTTTTTGTTTACTGAAGCGTAAACTGCATCGATGTCTGGAATGAAAGAAGAAGTCCAGTCCAGCTCAGAAGCTACGATCTTAGACAGCAGACCGTCGTTGTTTACGATAAGAGGCATACGCAGACAGTCGATGTCTAGGTTAGCCGCATCCCAGTAGTTAGGGTTCTGACACTGAACGTAAAGGTTGCTAGTGAACGTATCTACTTCAGTGAAAGGACCTGTACCTACAGGGTTTTTGTTTTCGTAAGCTTCTGGCTTGTCGATTTTGCTCCAGATGTGCTTAGGAACAACTGGTGTTTGAACCAGTTTGAAAGGAGCTGATGAGTTTGCATCGTGCAGAGAAATCTCAACAGAGTTGCCTTTCAGTTTCACGTCAGAAATCAGCTCAGCGTTACCCGCCAAGTCGATTGCTGCATTGTTACGAATAAGGTCGTAAGTAAATGCAACGTCTTCTGCAGTGAAAGGAGTGCCGTCAGACCATTTAACGCCTTCACGAATTTCAAAAGTCACTTTTTTCAGATCGTCAGAAATTGTGTAGTCCTTCGCCAGACGCATAACTGGCTTGTTACCATCCAGTTGGTTGAAAACGACGAGTGGCTCGTAAACGAAGTCATAGTTGTTTTCAAGCTAGTCTGTAAGAACGGGTTGAAGTTCTGAGTAAGCTGTGGGTAGAAGTCAGGTACAATTGTCAGTTCTACTCGATCAGCAGCGCTAACAACTGGTGCTGCTAGTGCAGACGCTGCGGCCGCAACGACGGCAACTGCAATTTTTGTTTTCTTTAGATTGGCAAGCATAGCTGTTCCTTACTAGTTGCTTTGTTTCACTTGAAACTGACCCTTAAAAAGAAACTGGTCAGGCCGGAACCCGCTATGAATAACCAGACAAGTGAACTTGGCTATTCACATGGCCGTGCAGGCTCAGTGCAAGCCTAGGAAACTCCGGTTCCGGTTTTGGGTCAATTGCCTCGCCCGTCAAATTCGTTAAAAACAAAAAGGGGTGCGTCAAAAACGTTAAAAATGACGTTTTTGACGATGATTGACGGCTATTGACCGGGGTCAAATAACACCCGGTTTAGCCAAGTGAATTGTCATTAAGTTAGTATTTACTATCGACATAATTGCCATTGATAAAGGGTTTAATGTTAATGAAATATTTTGGTGATCAGGATCTCCTATCTTTTAAAGCGTTAATTTTCTGCTGAAAATATCGCACGTCGTTTTGTTGTGATTATCTTCTCATAAACGAAAACTTAGTGAGTAGAAAAAGGCTTGCGGTTGAAATATGGCCGTTTTGAAGCCGTAAAAATCCATGATTTTGCGGGTGGAAAAATGTGTTTGAGAGATGTTTGAAGCGAAAAAATAAGTGGGTTTTTTGGGGCGATATTGAAGGGCACTAAGCCGTTTGTTAAAACGCTTTTTTGGACACAGCATCACGTTATGTAAAGGCGATAGAGGGCTCTAAATCCTCTCATATACGTCGTTGTAAAAGGCGAGGAAAGGCGATTAAAACAATAGGGCTGTATCGATATTCGTTTGAGCGAATAGCCCCTGCTTGAGCGTCAGTCACAAAAAAGCCTCTCTATCGAGAGGCTTCTTTCAGTATGGCAAGTCGATTTTTCTGACTGCCTTATCGGCTGATCAGCCTTGCAGTTTGTCGCGCAGGAACTCGACTTCAGCGCGCTCTTGGTTGTGCTCACCGCAGCGCTCCAGCACGAAGTCTATGGTGTTTAGTACGGTTCGCCATCTTGGCGATTTAGGCACAGTTTCGGTATGCAGGTATTTATCAAGCGTACGCGTTTGCAGTGTGCTTCGGTCAAGGTAAACACGCCACAGGCCGCTTTCTTCGGCCAAATCAAACTTCGACTTGCCTGTACTTGCGTTCCAGTAGCTCAAGGTGCCCAGCATCACTTTCACTAAGGTGTCGCGGATAACGTCCGTTTTATCTGGCTGACCACCGGAGAACTTATCTGCCATGCGAGTAAACTCGCCGCCGAGCTCGCGCAGTTGTTGCAGGTTTTCTAACGTCCCGTCAAAGGCATAGTCAGAAAGGGCTTCTACCGCTTTTTCTAGCTGCTCGACTCGGTGTGATGACGCCTTACCGCCTGTGCTCATAATGAACATCATTTGAAGCCCTGAAGACTCCGGTAGCGTAATGACGTCAGAGCTTACATCGACAATTTCACCGTCAATCTTGAACTTAATTTGCCCGCTGTAATGACCACGGTTTGCTTCTGGCAGCGCCATAGCAAGGAAATCTTCCAGCAAGTGACGCTCAAGCTGCTCGGCACTCAAATGGAAAATCGAATGACAGGCATCGTTGGCATAGCTGATTTTCCCGTTGCCCTGCACACATAAAATGGCCTCAGAGGCGGAGTCCAGCATCTCGAACAGTCGGCTTTGGACTTCACGAAGTCCCGCTTCGACTTGGTCGCGCTCGCCAATCTCCTCATTCAATTGACGGTTCTTTTCGCGCTCTTGTTCGGTAAGAGACGCGTCAATATAGGCACGGATACGCGCGCTCAATTCGTCTTTGTTGAATGGCTTGGTGAGGTAATCGTTCGCACCCGCATCAAAGCCTTTGACCTTATCTTGTACCTGACCAAGTGCCGACAGCATGATGATTGGCAGCTCACTGCGTGAATATCGCTCGCGTAAGTGGGCACAAACTTCGTAACCGCTAAGCTCTGGCATCATGACATCGAGCAACATAAGGTCAGGCTGCTCCATGGTGACAGATTCGATTGCCTGTCGGCCGTTTTCTACGGTTTTGACGCGATAACCTTCAAGCTTCAAGAAGTTGTTCAGAACTTGCAGGTTTACGGGTTCATCATCGACCACCAGGATCAGCGGCCCGTCAGGGTTTTCTGGAAGCTGTTCAATTTCCAAAGGTTCGACGTCAATTTTAGGCACAGCGAAATGCACGTTTTTCGCCAGACGCGTTTTCGCTTTATCTTCTTCTGTTGCAATTGGCAGCGTGAAGCTAAAGGTAGTGCCCACCATGGGTTGGCTACTGACATAAAGCTGCCCACCCATGATATCGATAAGCTGACGGCTGATGGATAGACCCAGTCCCGCCCCTTGGCGATAGGCATTGGAGCCGCTTGACGCTTGGGTGAGAGGCTCAAAGATGTATTCCAGTTGATCAGACGGGATACCTTGTCCGGTATCAACCACCTGAATACGGATTTGATCGTCCAGCACGGTTGCTGAAATGATGATCTTGCCTTCATCCGTATATTTGATGGCGTTGCCAATTAAGTTGTAAAGCACTTGCTCCAAACGCTGTTCGTCTGCGCGCACCAAAGGTAAATCAATAGGGAGTTGGTTAATAATGCGAACCGGTTTGCCGCCCAGCAGGTGGCTAGATAGCTCGATAACCAAGCGCGCAGCGGTTGCGGTATCCACGGCTTGTGGCGAAATTTCCAAGTCGCCGTAACGCATCTTGTGGTAGTCCAGCAAATCATCAACCAATGTCGATAAGCGCTCACCGCTGTTGATCAGCATCTGCAATTGGAGTTTTTGACGTTCAGGCAGCGGGCCTTCAACCCCAGCAAGAATAGACTCAGCAATACCAATCATGCCGTGCAGCGGGGTGCGCAGTTCATGAGAAGTGGTCGCAAGGAAGTCATCCTTCATGCGGTCGGCTTGTTGTAGCTCTTCGTTCTTTTGCTTGATGGTCTGAATATTGAGTTCAAGCTCTTTGTTCTGCTCACGGATGAGCGCGAGCTTTTCGCGAACAGAACGCTGCATGCGTGCAAAACTTATCGCCAGGCGACCGATTTCATCTTCGCGGTCTGTGCTACTGATTTTCTGATCCAAATCACCGGCGGAAACCTGTTCTGCCGCCCAAGTTAAGCGAAGCAGTGGTGCTGTGATGGAGTTGGACAGCAAGTGAGAGGCGAATACCACAAGCACAATCGCCACAACCATCACTACGATGAAAATCTTCTCAAGTTGGTAGATACGCGCGAAGGCTTCTTCTTCTGGCAGTTCAAGAATCAGTGCCCACTGGTTGTCGAACACCGAAATGGGGGAGTAAGCACCCAGCACGCGCATACCGTCTGAGCCCAAGAAACTCCCCACTTCCGTCAAGCCAGACAGTGCAGCTTCTACGGCGGAGTTGTCGATAGGTGAGATAGGCTGTTTATCTTGCGCATTACGCGGCAGTAAGTCTTCGCCGACCAACAGAGAACTGATGAAGCCTTTCTCTCTTGGCGTGTCATTGAGCATGTTGGCCAGTGCGGTGTTTGGCAGTTTGAACAGCACATAGCTGTGCAGGTATCCCTGCTGTTTGACGGGCGCGGCAAACCAAGCATAAAGCTTACCGTCACTTGATTGCGTGAAGTCGGTGAAAGCCACTGGTGTGGAGTCGGTATCGCTGCTCGATGCGTTGGTTAGGCGTTGAATGTCTGCAAAGGTTTTACCAACAGCAGTGGTCTTCCACTGTGGCTCCATTAGGTTCGCGCCAAAGTTATTTTCTTTTAACGCGGAATACACGACGTTTCCGTCAATATCGACCAAGAGGATGTCGGTAAAGTCAGAGCGCTTTAGGTGTTCTTTGAACGCCCAGTCATAACGTTTGTGCAGCAGACGATAACGCTCGCTGCCAACATAATTACTGTCACTGACCCGATTCGGATCCGCGTTCGGGTTGCCGCTCGCGTCTTTACCGTAATTTTGACGGGCGATTTGGCTGGCTTCTTCGCGGGTGTCCCCAAGAAGGTGGAAAGACGCAACTAGGCCATAAAAACGTCCGCCCGTTACGGTAGCAAGCTCTGAGCGGGAAAAGGATTTTACTTCCGAGTATTTAGCATCGAAGTAGCTGTTGATTTGCTCTTGCTTGTTGTCGCGGAGGAACGCCAAATGCGTGGTGCTTTGGGTTTCGAGGTCACTGCTGTGCGATTCGAGAAAGAAAATCGCGAGCAGGGTAAGCGGCGTGATACTTAACGCCAAAAAAGCGAGCATAAGCGTATGCTGCAATCGCTTAAATCGTTGTTTCTTTTGCATGTCTCTGCCTGACAAATAGAAAATCAATATGCGCGGAGAATCAGCCGAATTTGTCGACTTTGACGGCTAGGGGAGCAAGCGCAGATGAAAATAGTCCTTATCCGGCTCTTATACTGACTTAATTTTTGTTGGCAAGTAAGTTATCAATGAAGTACGCGTGAGAGCGCAAAATTAACGTATTTAACGGAGGGCCGCACCGCGGCCCTACGAGGAATTAAGCAGATTTGATTGCGTGGTAAATCGCAAATTTGGTGTTTTTGGCGGGTGTGTCGCAATGTCCAAATGCGGTTTCAATAAATGGCGGATAGCGAAGAAAGCTGTTTGCCACAATCATCAACTGACCGTTTTTATTGAGGTGCTCAGGTGCGCGCTCCAAGAAAGTTTCTGTCGCAGCGTAGTGCGTTTTCAAACCGGCATGGAAAGGCGGGTTACTGATGATGTTATCAAAGCGACCATCAATCTCGCTGTAGACATCGGATGCCAAGACGTTTCCGTCAAGATTGTTAAAACGCAGCGTTTCCTTGGCTGATTCCACCGCCAACGCGCTGATGTCCACCATAGTGATAGAGGCATTTGGATTACGCAGTTTGATCGCACAACCAATGACACCCGCACCGCAGCCGAAGTCCAACACGCTCCCTTTTAGCGCAGGCAAGGTATCGAGCAGCAGTTGACTGCCGATATCCAATTCACCGTGGCTAAATACGCCCGGCAGAGAGCGAATGGTAATGGTTTGACCCTGGATATCCAGCGGGTAGCTTTTGTACCAGTCTTCGAGGTTGAAAGGCGCAGGTTCATTGACGCACTGTCCCCAATAGAAACTGCAACGACGTGCAGAGTCGAACTTGGTGACGCGACCGTAAGGCGCAAACATCTTCTCAATGCTTTTCACGCCACTGCGGTTTTCACCGACAACCACGATTTCCGTGTCTTTGCCGAGGCTAGCCATCAGCATCGATAGCAGGAAGTCGGCTTCAGCTTTGGCTTTTGGCCAGTACAACAACACCATGTCTACGTTAGGCTGCTTCTGGTAGCTCGCACCAAACTGCACGTTAAGATTGTCAAAACGTTTCATCTGGTTGGCATAAGCAAGGTTGGTGGTGAAAATGCTAACGCTTGCTGCCGTGCTCAGAAGTTCCGTTGCGAACGTATCTTCGAGTTCGCCTGCAAGCAGGACGTGTTTACCGTCGAAGTACTCGAGTTGGCGTTCAACAACTTGACTTGGGGTGCTGTAAGACATGGATGCCTCTGGGTATCAAAATAGAGCGCGGATTCTCCCACAAAGCGTGCGATGTGGAAACAACCCGCGCGGCAAGATTGTCAGGTGTTGTCCTGCTTCTCCAAGAAGTTATGGAATTCTGTCTCATACATGCGGAACAGAACCAAGGTCAGAGAGAAGATGATAGGGCCGTATATCAGACCCATTAGGCCGTAAACCTGAAGACCACCGATCAATGAGAAGAAGATCAGCAGGGTGTTCATGCCTGAATTGCCTTGCATCAGAAGTGGTCTGAGGATGTTATCGACAGAGCCGACAACCAGCACGCCCCAAGCAGCGAGGAACATTGCCCACTGCCATTCGCCAATGAGAAGCAAATAGCCCGCCGCCGGTACCCAGATCAATGCCGTTCCCACCACAGGAATGAATGACGCAAACGCCATCATGGTGCCCCAGAATAATCCGGCAAAACCGGCCAGCCACATGGCAAAACCACCGACAAAGCCTTGCGCTAATGCCGTCAGGAAGGAGCCCATTACGGCAGATTTCGCGACCTTTTCTACTTCGTCAAGGATCATGTCTTCCTGTGTTCGAGACAGCGGGCTGACATGGCGAAGCGTTTGGATGATTTTCTCGTGGTCGCGCAGCAAGAAGAACAAGACGAACAGCATCAGCAGGAAGTTGACCAAACCACCGGTTACATCACCGAGGATTTTTGAGCTCATGCCAATCATTTCAGAGCTAAGTGACGAGACGGTTGACGCCGCACGAGAGATGATTTCTTGCGGTTTGATGGAATCAAACGGTAGCCACTTATCCAGTGAATGCAGGGTTGATTGCACAATCGGCATGGAAAGGATTTCTTTTGCACCGCCTGTACTCAGCCACTCATAGGCACCGGTAAAGAAGGTGATCCCTTGGCGTAAAATGGCGATCGCGACAAAAATCATCGGAATGATGATGATGACAGTCAACACAGTACAAGAGATAACGGCTGCAATATTCGGGTGAGATTTCAGTCGGCTTTCAATTCGGTCATGCACCGGAAAAAACAGCAGCGACACAATGAATGCGAGGACGATTGAACCATATACGGGGCGATAAGTGCATAACAGGCGTAAGCGGCGAGGGCCAGCGCGCAATAAGCGTCCAATGCCGAGGTTCAACCTTAAACGATGATGCCATTCATAGGCTCCTTATTTTTTCGCCAGAAAGAGATCTGGAGAACAGTGTAGTTTGAGGCGTATGATACGTTGTGACTTTTGATGGAAAAAGGATAAATATTGTGCCGTGTTGTGAAGGTCAATGTCAGTCCAAGAAAAAGCGCAGAATCAGTCTGCCTCTCGTTATCTTTGGCGTACTCGCTATTTTGGTGGTTATTAACTGGCAATAGCGGGGCGGAAACACAAAAAAGCGGAGCCTTAGCTCCGCTTTTTCATTTACATCTTGTGACGATTACTTCTCTGCCAGCTTAGCAAATGCGCGATCTGCCGCCGCCAAGGTTGCTTCCAGTTCTTTCTCTCCGTGCGCCAGAGAGGTGAAGCTTGCTTCAAACGCGGAAGGAGCAAGGTAAACACCTTCTTCCAGCATCAGGTGGAAGAAACGTTTGAACGCGTCGATGTCACATTGCTGAACATCTGCAAAACAGGTGATTTCTTCTTTATCCGTGAAGAAGAAGCCGAACATACCGCCCACTTGGTTGGTGGTCAGCGCCACGCCGTTCTTCTCAGCAGCCGCTTTAAAGCCATCTGCCAGACGCTTGGTGATATCAGCTAGATGCGCTTCATTACCGTCTTGGCGAAGTTGGTTCAGTGCTGCTTCACCTGCAGCCATTGCCACTGGGTTACCAGACAGGGTGCCCGCTTGGTAAACTGGGCCAGTTGGTGCGATGTATTCCATTACGTCACGACGACCACCAAACGCGCCCACAGGCATACCACCGCCGATCACTTTACCCAGCGTGGTCAAATCAGGCTTGATCTTGTAGTGCGCTTGCGCGCCGCCCAGCGCTACGCGGAAACCTGTCATGACTTCATCGAAAATCAGCAGTGCGCCGAATTCATCACACAGCGCACGCAGACCTTCCAGGAAGCCTTCTTGTGGCGGGATACAGTTCATGTTGCCCGCGACAGGTTCTACGATGATGCACGAGATCTCTTCTGGGAACTGTTCAAACGCTGCACGTACTGAATCCAGATCGTTGAAGGTACACGTCAGGGTGTGCTTAGCAAAATCAGCCGGTACGCCTGGAGAGGTTGGTTCACCCAGTGTCAGCATACCTGACCCTGCTTTAACCAGCAGACAGTCCGCGTGGCCGTGGTAACAACCTTCGAACTTGATGAATTTGTCACGGCGGGTAAAGCCACGCGCCAGACGAATTGCACTCATGGTGGCTTCAGTACCTGAGCTCACCATACGAACCATTTCCATTGAAGGAACCAGTTGGCTTACCAGCTCTGCCAGCGTGATTTCACGCGCAGTGGGTGCACCGAAGCTCAGGCCGTTTTGCGCAGCAGCAATCACTGCATCGCGAATTGCTGGATGGTTATGACCAAGAATCATTGGACCCCATGAGCCAACATAGTCGATGTACGCTTTGCCGTCAGCATCGTAAATGTACGCGCCATCTGCTCGCTCAATGAAGATTGGATCGCCGCCAACACCTGCGAATGCACGAACGGGAGAGTTCACGCCGCCTGGGATTGTTTTGCGGGCTTGTTGGAATAACTCGGCTGATTTGGTCATGGTGGTTCCTTGGCCTGATTTTTATCTTGTCTTGGCGCGTATTGTAAGGGATGCGTGAATAACAGGCGAGTTTGTTGATGCGGTAAGCATCACATCCAAGTTCATATTGGTGTATATTTCGACTTCCCGCAGACGATCTTTTGTAAAGATGACCAATACTTGAACAAAATAGTCAGGTATTGGATAATGCGGCACTATATAAGAAGAAGTTTGTGAGGTAGAAATGAGTGATGCCCCTTTGCCGTTGAAATTTACTGATGCGGCGGCGATAAAGGTAAAAACGCTGATCCAAGAAGAGGAAAACCCGAATCTGAAACTGCGCGTATACATTACTGGTGGCGGTTGTAGCGGTTTCCAATACGGCTTTACGTTTGACGAAAACGTGAATGATGGCGACATGACCATCGAAAACAGCGGTGTTACTCTGGTTGTTGATCCAATGAGTCTGCAATATCTCCTTGGTGGTGAAGTAGATTACACAGAAGGATTAGAAGGCTCACGTTTCTTCGTTAACAACCCTAACGCAACCACAACTTGTGGTTGTGGTGCTTCTTTCAGTGTGTAAAGTATTAGACACTCATTGAACAATAGGTCGCCATCTACGGCGGCCTGTTGATTCTCAAAACGGGCCAGAAGGATCGAGCCTGTTTCCTTTACTGCAGTAACCACGCTAGGACGACGACTATGGCGAATGCAGGCAATATTGTCTCTTTTTTCTCCCAACGGCCTTGGATTTATTCTTTGGTGTTGCTGCTTGCGCTTGTCTTTTGGATTGGCAGTGGCCACAGCAGCGAAGCGGAGCAAAAAGAAAAGACCAAGGAAACGCCCGAAGCACCGTTAAGTCGTGTTTCCGTTGAAACCTTCTATTCTGAGCCTGTTACGCGCTCGATTTCCCTTTATGGCCGAACGGCACCTGATCGTGATGCGACCATTTCTGCAGAAGCAGACGGTCGAGTGATCTCTGCGCGCGTCAAAAAAGGTGCTTGGTGAAAAAAGGCGATCTCCTTTTAAACCTTGATAAAGGCGATAAAGAAGCCCAACTGGAGCGTGCAAAGTCGCTTCTGATTGTGCGTCAAAAAGAATTCAATGCCGCCAAGTCACTACGCAAGAAAGGCCTTCAGGGCGAAGTCGCCTATTCGCTGGCAGAAGCCAATTTGGTAGAAGCGAAAGCGTCGCTGGAAAACCTGAATCTCGCGCTATCAAACACTCAAGTGCGCGCACCATTTGATGGTATTGTCGATGACTTGATGGTGGAAGTGGGCGACTACTTAGCGTTGGTGACCCTATCGCAACCATTGTCGATTTAAACCCACTGATCGTCACCGCCGATGTTAGCGAGAAGCATATTGCGTATGTTGATGCCTCGTATCCGGCGCGTATCATCTTGGTCAACGGTGCCGAAAAAGACGGCAAGTTGCGTTATCAGTCGAGCATAGCGTCTCCGACCACTAATACCTTTTCCATTGAGCTAGAAATCCCCAACCCCGAGCAAGCTTTGCCTGCCGGTATCAGTGCCGAAGTGGATTTGACCTTGGAGCAGCAAGAAGCGGTGAAGCTTAACCCGTCAATGTTGGCTCTGGATGAAAAAGGCAATCTGGGCGTGAAAACCTTAACGGGTGACAAAGTGGCGTTTGTGGCGGCGAAAGTTGTGAAAGCTGAGCAAGATGGCGTTTGGCTATCAGGCTTAGGTGAGAAAGTCGAAGTGATCACCAAAGGACAAGGCTTTGTTCGCGACGGTGACAGCGTGATTGCGGTTCGCGAATCTCAAGCTCAATAAGGAGGCGCGAAAGTGACAAACCTTATCGATGCCTCCTTGGCACGCACCCGTACCATGGTCACCTTACTGTTGTTTTTGCTGGTGGCAGGCTTTTATACCTATCAAACCATTCCTAAAGAATCGGATCCTGACATTACGATACCCGTTATTTATGTGTCTGTGGCCACGAAGGGATCTCGCCGGAAGACGCTGAGCGACTCTTGGTTCGCCCTATAGAGCAAGAACTTCGCTCAATTGAAGGCATCAAGGAAATGACTGCCGTCGCGTCTGAAGGGCACGCCTCCGTCACCTTGGAGTTTAATGTGGGCGTCGATCTGGATCAGGCCATGGCTGACGTACGTGAAGCGGTCGATCTGGTTAAGCCTCGTCTTCCTGATGACAGCGACGAACCTACCGTCAATGAAGTGACCTTTGCCAACCAGCAACCTGTTCTGTCTGTTGCTTTATACGGTGATGTCTCTGAGCGCGCGATCGTGAAAATTGCCCGCAAACTTCAGGAAAAACTCGAAGGTTTTAAGCAAGTTCTTGAAGTCGATATCGCCGGCGATCGCAGTGACGTGGTGGAAATCATCGTCGAGCCACTGCTGCTTGAAAGCTACGGCTTAGATCAAGAAGACATTTTCAACCTCGTGTCTCGCAACAACCGCGTCGTCGCGGCAGGGTATGTGGATACGGGCTATGGCCGCTTCTCAGTAAAAGTACCGTCGGTCTTTGAGTCTGTGACTGACGTGCTTAGTCTGCCCATCAAGATGGATGGCATTCAGGTTGTGACGGTCGGTGATGTGGCAACTGTGCGTCGAGCCTTTAAAGACCCAGAAAGCTTTGCAAGATTGGATGGTAAACCCGCCATCGTGTTGGATGTGAAAAAGCGCGCCGGTGAAAATATCATTGAAACCGTCGAGATCGTTAAAGCGGTGATCAACGAGGCGCAAAAATCCACGCAGTGGCCGGGTGCACTTCAGGTGAAATACACCTGGGATGGGTCGGAAGACGTGCGTACCATGCTGACCGATCTGCAAAACAACATCCTCTCTGCTGTGCTGCTGGTGGTGATTGTCATTATCGCGATTCTTGGCGCGCGCACTGCACTGCTGGTGGGTATTTCTATTCCAGGCTCATTCTTGACGGGTCTGGTGGTGCTGGCGTTGGCTGGGCTGACGGTCAATATCGTGGTGCTATTCTCGCTCATCATGGCCGTTGGTCTGTTGGTGGATGGCGCGATTGTTGTCACTGAGTACGCTGACCGCCGAATGCGTGAAGGCGTCAACAGAAAGCAAGCTATCAAGAAGCGGCGCACCGTATGGCATGGCCAATCATTGCATCAACGGCAACGACATTGGCCGCGTTTGCGCCTTTGCTGTTCTGGCCGGGGATCACGGGCGAATTCATGGGCTATATGCCGCTCACGCTGATTGCCACCTTGTCTGCGTCGCTGATCATGGCGTTACTGTTTGTACCTGTGCTGGGCAGTTTGTTCGGTAAGCCGCTTCCATTATCTGAAAAACAACGCTCACGCATGCAAGCGTTGGAGCGGGGCGAGTTTGAGCAAGCAAGAGGTATCACCAAGGCGTACATCAACACCCTTTCTGTTGCGATCAAACACCCGATAAAGATCCTGCTCGCTGCCGTTATCGTGGCGTTTGGCGTGGGCTTTGCCTACAACAAATCTGCCTTGGCACCGAGTTCTTCCCTGATGTGGATCCTGCGTTTTTCAACATCAAAGTGCGTTCGTATGGCGATCTTTCTATCTATGAGCAAGACGCACTGATGAAAGAAGTTGAGCAGCGCGTGCTGGGGTTGGAGGAGATTGAAAGCGTTTATACCAAAACCGGCGGGCAAGACGAGATAGGCGTCATTCAGATGAAGCCCGTAGCATGGCAAGAACGCCGAAAAGTGAACGTGATCATTCAGGAACTGCGCGACAAAACCGCGGATTTGTCCGGCATTGAGCTGGAATTTAAAAAGCCCGATGCGGGGCCGCCAAGTGAGCACGATCTTTCTATCGAAGTCATCGCTGAGGATGCCGTCCAATTGGAAAACGCGGCGAGGCAGATCAGGGAGTTGCTTGAGGAAAATCCCGCGTTCACCAACTTTAGCGATACTCTAACGAAACCCGGCATTGATTGGACGATTGATATTAATCGCACCGATGCCGCGAGATTCGGCGCAGATGCCACAGTCGTCGGTAATACGGTTCAGTTTGTGACAAATGGCCTCAAGATTGGTGACTACCTGCCAGATGATGCCGATGAAGAAGTCGATATTCTGGTCAGATACCCAGAAAATAAGCGTGATATCGGCAGGTTCGACGAGCTTCGCGTCAATACACCGTATGGGCTCGTACCTATCACTAACTTCGCCAGCATCAAGCCCGAGGTAAAGCAGGGCAACATCGACAGGGTGGATGGCTTTCGCGTGATAAAAGTCATGGCTGACATGGCGGAAGGCGAGAACCTGAGTTTGGCATTGCCGGGTTTACAGGAAAATATTGCGACACTTGGACTTCCTGAAAGTGTTGAAGTGCGTATTCGCGGCCAGAACGAAGAGCAAAACGAAAGTCAGGCGTTCTTGATGACTGCATTCCTTGCGGCATTGGCAGCGATGGCTCTCATCTTGATCACCCAGTTCAACAGCTTCTATCAGGCATTTTTGATCTTAAGTGCCGTGCTGTTCTCGACCGTGGGCGTGTTCTTGGGGCTGTTGATATTCCAGCGCCCGTTTGGCGTCATCATGTCAGGTGTCGGGGTGATCACGTTGGCGGGTATCGTGGTGAACAACAATATCGTGCTTATCGATACCTACAATGTTTTGCGTCGTCAGGGGCTTGCTAAAGCAGATGCTATCCTTCGCACCGGCGCACAGCGTTTGCGCCCTGTTCTGCTCACCACAGTAACCACTATCCTTGGACTATTGCCTATGGTGCTCGAAATGAACGTGGATTTGGTCAACCGTGGGGTGGAGTTTGGTGCGCCGAGTACCCAGTGGTGGTCGCAGCTAGCAACGGCCGTTGCTGGCGGCCTGGCATTCTCTACCGTGTTAACCTTGGTGCTGACACCGTGTCTGTTGATGCTAGCGAGAGAGCCGAAGATCAAACAGACGCTAAATGATGGCGATAGCACACCTCCAGCAGAAAAACAGGCAGGTGAGCAGCCAAGCGTGTCGTTTCGTGAATCCGTAGAAACGCACGCTTAAGCAATCACCGAAAGGACGCAAGTCAGACAAAAAAGCAGCGCAAGTGCGCTGCTTTTTAGTTTCCGTATTTGGGTGGTCTGTTAAGACGAGATGCGCTCGACGGTGCCGATAGACGCCAGCAATTGACTGAACTTATTAAGCTGAGACATTCTGTCCTTTGCCATTGTCAGGAACTCTGTTTTCTCTTTGCCAGACAGCGATTTTGCTTGCGGCAGGCTCACGGTTCTAGGGTTTTTGTGTACACCATTCACCAAGAATTCGTAGTGAAGGTGCGGGCCTGTCACGCGTCCTGTGCCACCGAGAGTACCGATGGTTTGCCCTTGTTTTACACGCTGACCTGTCTTCACTTTGCGCTTAGTTAAGTGAAGGTATTTGGTGATATAGGTAGAGCTGTGTCGGATGAAGACATAGTTACCATTGAACTTGTTATACGCAGACTTCATAACCACGCCATCACCCGCCGCCCAAATTGGCGTGCCCACGGGGGCGACATAGTCGGTGCCGCGGTGTGCTTTTCTTTGTCCTGTTACCGGATGCAGACGACGCGGGTTGAAGTTGGAGCTGACGTAACGGAAGTTAACCGGTGAGCGCAAGAACGCTTTTTTCATCGCTCGGCCGTCTTGGTCATAGTATTTGCCTGACTTCGAACGGATCGCGGTAAAGGTTTCGCCTTGGTTGGTAAAGGTTGCCGCCAGAATGTTGCCGCGACCAATCAGGTCACCTTCTACCAATTGCTCTTCATACAACACAGAAAACTTGTCGCCTTGGCGAATATCTAAGGCGAAGTCGATGTCCCAGCCAAAAATACCCGCCAGTTCCATAATTTGGTTGGCATTCAGCCCTGCACTGACACCAGCATTCCAAAAGCTCGAATTAATGGTGGCAGAAGCAAAATTCACTTGGGTGTCGATTTGCTTGGATTCCACATGCGAGACGAAGTCATCGCCAATGCGGTTAACGATCAACTTTTCGTTGGCACTTTTCGGTTGGATTAACTGGGTGAAGAGGCCGTTTTCATCAAAGCCGATATGAATTTCATCGCCCACGTTAAGTGAGGTCAGGGATTGGGTGCCTTTGTCGCTGTTGATGAAGCGATAAAGCGTGGTTGGGCTGATACCGACGCGGTCAAAAATGACGGCCAAACTCTCGCCCGATTGCACAACAAATTTCTTCCAATCAAGCGTTAACGGTGCGCTCAACAGAGGCATGTCTTTTTCTGGAGGAAGCAAGGAACTGACTTCAAGCGGAACGTTGTACTGTTTGCCGACTTCATATCGCGCTTCCGGATGCTGCGCCGGCGTTTCAGAAGGGAGCAAAATCAACACTACGAGCAAGGCACTGATAGCGGTGATAAGAATGCGGTGTAGCCTTGGTATCGCTTTTATTTTTTTTACTGGCATTACGAAACAGTCGTTAAGGAATAGAAATTGTCCGGAACGCACTCGTTTTTTGCCAATATTTTCTCAAAAATATCAGCCAGTGAATTCCTTTTCGCTCCGCTTAAGTTTAACTGGTTTCAAAAACCATCGCTATTCAAGTAGTATGTCGCTTTACGAAAAATTGCCGATTCTGTGGGAGCGATAAAATATGGCGAGCATTGAAGCCGCGCTAGCTGAAATTAAGCGTGGTGTTGAGGAATTGATTCCTGAAGAGGAACTCATTAAAAAACTGAAAGAGAACCGTCCTCTTCGCATCAAGTTGGGCGCGGATCCAACGGCTCCAGATATTCACCTAGGTCACACTGTGATCATGAATAAACTGCGTGCATTCCAGGAGCTGGGCCATGAAGTTATCTTCCTGATCGGTGACTATACCGCAATGGTCGGTGACCCAAGCGGCAAGAACACCACACGTCCACCGCTGACGCGTGAACAAGTTCTGAAGAACGCAGAAACGTACAAAGAGCAAATCTTCAAGATTCTGGATCCTGCGAAAACCCGTATCGAGTTCAACTCAACATGGCTGAGCGAGCTGGGTACTGACGGCATGATCCGTTTGGCAGCAAGCTCTACCGTTGCACGTATGCTTGAGCGTGACGACTTTAAAAAGCGTTACAGCAACAACCAGCCGATCGCGATCCATGAATTTATCTACCCACTGCTGCAAGGTTACGACTCAGTTGCACTGAAAGCGGACGTTGAGCTGGGTGGTACGGATCAGAAGTTCAACCTGCTGATGGGTCGTGAGCTGCAAAAGCAAAACGGTCAATCTCAGCAAGTGGTTATTACTATGCCACTGCTGGTGGGATTGGACGGCGTTAAGAAGATGTCTAAGTCTGCGCACAACTACATTGGTATCAGCGATGTGCCAAACGAGATGTTCGGTAAGATCATGTCTATCTCTGACGACCTGATGTGGAACTACTACGAACTGTTGTCTTTCCGTCCTCTGGAAGAGATCGCAGGTCTGAAAGAAGAAATCGCAAACGGCCGTAACCCACGTGACGTGAAGATCCTGCTGGCGAAAGAAATCATCGCACGCTTCCACTCAGAAGCTGACGCAGATGCGGCAGAAGCAGAATTCATCAACCGCTTCCAAAAAGGCGCAATGCCAGAAGAAATGCCAGAGTTCTCGTTTGAACAAGGCGTGGCAATTGCGAACCTGTTGAAAGACGCGAACCTGGTAGGTTCAACGTCAGATGCGCTGCGCATGATCCGTCAAGGTGCAGTGAAAATCGACGGCGAAAAACTGGATGATACCAAGTTGGTACCCGCTGCAGGCACTGCAGTTTACCAAGTAGGTAAACGTAAATTTGCTCGCATCACGCTGGCATAAGACGTTAAATGTTTTAAAAGGCACCGAAAGGTGCCTTTTTTATATTCTGTGTTTTCTATTGTGTTAACACCTCTGCCACCCGTTCTCCTAAACGAACAGCCGTTCTCCTATCAATAGCATTGATGCCATCTTGCTCATCATCTAAGGCGATGACGCCAACGGATGCGTTGAGGCGATTGAAGTTAGTGAGGTCTGTGCCATCGGGCGAATCGATTCCCACCCAAAGCATGCTGTGCTGACTCGCTAAAAGATAAAAATATTCGATAGTGCTTTGAAGTTCACCACAGGGACTGCTTCCAATCGTAAAGCCAGCGGCTAGCTTATTTCGCCACAGTTGCTTTGACCAAGCGTTACTGCTCGCATCTGCAAAGGCTTTGAATTGTGCGGCGGGTCCACCCATATATGTCGGTACACCAAAGATGATGGCATCTGCGTCGAGGAGTCTTTCAAAGAGCGCATCGTTTTTGAAGCGGCCGCCGATGATCTCTTCCCCCTGTATACGGTGAGAAAAAACCTCTGCGCCCCTAGACTCAGCACCACTCGCTATGGCCTTGGCTAACGCGTCCGTTGTCCCGTTCTTCGAGTAATAAACAATAGCGATTTTCTTCATTGAGATCCCTCTAGTCTGAAGTGGATGGCGTGCAAGGCTTCGGGCAAATCCAGTGCCTCATAGAGCCGCGCACAGCTGTAAGTCAGTTTAATGGTGTGATCGTCACCGGTAGCGTTGGCCTGTTTAAACCACGTCGGCCAATCGGGTGAGACCGATTCAACAGGGTTACTGGGTTTCGTCGGCTCACGGTATCTGGCCGTGCAAGCTGCCGCGACGTAGGCTTGCCAGTAGTACTTTAAGGCCACATCGAAATCGGGCAGGTAAGGCTTGAGAGAATGCAGGGCCTGCAAGCCTGTCACGCCATGGAGCAAGGTAAAATCGTTGCTGGCAATGTATTGGTTGAGTACCACGCGAGCGACGTCTTCTATCGGCAGCGTGGCCGGCTGCGTCGCACTCAAAGGATAAGCATCCAGCGTGATGAGCTCTTCCACATGATCGATCATGATCCCGTCGCTATAGCGTTGATCGTAAAACATCATCAAGGCGTGATTGAGTTGGTCATCGGCGTTTAGGCTCTCGGATTCACGGATCGCGCCAAGTGGCGTGTAGCCAGCAGACCAATACGCCAGTGCATGACTGATCTCGTTGTTGTCTTCTCTTTCAATGGCGTAGGCCAGACGAATGACAGCGTGAAATGAGCCAGCGGCAATGCCGGGCAACAGTGTAGGCAGTGTATTACTGATAGTTGCTTCTAAGCCGGTTTCATGAAGCTTTCGGCTGAAGTGCTCGATAAATTCCGCCACGTGTTCACTGTTACCGAGCTCTGGCGTGATGCCTTGTTTGGGGGCAGCAAGAGGCTCAAGTGCGCGGCTCGCATCCTGATACTGCGCGATAAGCTGCTCGCGGGTGGCACCGAGTCTTTCCATGGCGGTAATGGCCATAGGGAGATGATTCGACAATCGAATACTGTACGTAGGTGCAAACTGGTGGGCTTGCTGAATGAGCGACAATCCTTGCTCTGACAATGCGTGATACATGCTTATCTCCCGTGATCTTGTTAACTACAAGGTGTAGTCGTTGCGGCTTTCCATCGCATCGGTCAGGTATTCAACGAACTCCCACTCAATGCCATCTGCATCCAAGAAGTAGGCGCGTTTTCGACTTGGATGACTTTCGTTGAACTCTATTTGTGTAAAGCCTTCCGCTTTAAGTCGCTCTGATACCGAGGTGACATCATCAACGACAAAACCGATATGGTTTGTCCCCAATTGGCGGTAGGGAATGCGCTCGACGGCTTTATCAATCACGACCTCTTGTAAGGCAATGTATGACGTCTCTGTCCCCAGGTGACACCAGCCGTAGTGCTGATTGCGACCTTCTCCACGGACTTTGAAGTCTGGCATCGCAGATTGCAGAAAGTGAATTGTGCTGTGGAGATTGTTCACCGTGATGTTGGCATGTTCGACGTAGCTGCTCATGGTGATGTCCTTGCTGGTAATTAAGTAAAGTTATTTGTTTACATAGTAGTCGTGATTTTTAATAAGTAAAGTTTATGCTTTACTAATGTGCGACAGACATTAAAAAACGCACTGCAAAGGCAGTGCGTTTATTCAAGGGGGATGGCTTTACTTGCTCAGGGCAAAAGTGGGGAGAGAAAGGTGCCAGCGAATCGCTGCAAGTCGAATGCCCAGTGTGGTGATCATCCCAGAGATTGATGCGAACTCCGCGCCAGCGTTGGAAGCCAGCACCAAGGTGTGCATGATGCCACCTGCAATACAGGCAGTCGCGTAGACCTCGGTACGCAGTACCATTGGGATTTCTCGCGCCAGAATGTCACGCAAAATACCGCCACCACAGCCCGTCAGTACGCCCATGATAATGGCAACAATTGGCGACGCGCCGTAGCTCAGTGCTTTATCCACACCGATAGCAACAAACACCGCCAAACCAATGGCATCCGCAACAGGAAGCACGTACCAAGGCAAACGACGAGGATGGCGAATTAACAGCATGCTTAGCACACACGTGGCCAAGATCACCCAAAGGTATTCTGGCTCATTCACCCAGAACACTGGGGTTGCACCGAGTACCATATCCCGGATTGTTCCACCGCCAATGGCGGTCACCATGGCCAGCACCACAACCCCAAATGGGTCCATGCGGAGCTTACCTGCCAATAATACGCCCGACACTGCAAACACAGCGGTGCCGAACATATCCAGAATATATAAAAGCATGATGGGCTATCTCATCTGAAAACGTAAAAAAGCGGCGCGATTTTACGTCAAAGATATGCCCTAGCCATCGAGAGTAATCACTTGTTTGGAGTGAGAATTTCGAATTAGTGACCGAGATCGCTTCTTACTTTGTCCATGGCCGCACAAATCTGCTCAACGGCTTTCAATGCACGCGGCGTTGGACGGTTTAGCCAGTCGCCCGTGACAGAATAAATGTGGTCATTTTTCACGGCAGGCACATAGTCGGCCCATGCTGACCACAGAGCTTCTGGTTTCTCTCGGGTATTAGGATAGAAAATGGCGTCGGGCTTTCGAACGACCACTTGCTCAACACTGACTTGTGGGTAAGGTGCTGAACTGTTGGCGAAAATATTCTTGCCGCCACATAGGTCAAAGAGTGGCTGTGGCCAATGATCGCCATTGTTGGTCAGAAGTGGGGTGTCGCTTAGCTGGTAGAAATACGCCACTTCTGGTTTGCCTTCTTGAGCCTGCTCGACGTTCTGTAGTGCTTGGCGAATATCGTCCGCACGTTGCTTGGCAAGATCTGGCGCGTCTGACCATTTGCCGAGCTTTTCAATGTTGTCAGCCGCTTCATAGAGCGAATGTGGGTTAGAGTAGAAAACCTTGATACCTAACCTTTCCAGCTTGGCCAGTTCTTTGTCTGGGTTGCCGCCTTTCCACGCTAAGACCAAATCCGGCTTAAGCGTTACCACGCGTTCGATATTAATGCCGCGATAGTTGGCGACTTGTTCAAGCTCCAAAGCCTCAGGCGGATAGTCACTATGGGCACTGACGGCGACCAAGTTGTCACCAAGACCTGCTTCATAGGCAAGTTCGGTGGTGTGAGGCGAAAGACTTATCACGCGAAGCGGCTCTGCCATCGCCATTGCTGGCAGACAGAGAAGGAGAACCAGAAAACGAAACATCATAATAATCCGTGTGCGAACCACATAAGAAAGCTTTGGATGGTAATCCAAATCAGGGCTTTCTGCCTGAGCTGTTGATTCAGTATTGCCAGATGCAGTGAAGAAGGGGTGATCACGCCACCGAGTGTCGGGCGCGAAATTTTGTCACTGTCGTAAATTGCAGGGCCACCCAAAGCGACCTGAAATTTGGCACCGGATGAGGCGAGTAGCCAGCCGATACCATTTACCGACCATTGGTTTCCACTTAATCGAATCGCCTCAATGGCTTGATTAAAGCGAAGGCCTGTTGCGATGAGAACGGCAAAAAGGCGAGTTGGAAGCCAGTCCATCACAGTGAGCATTGCAGCGGCGGGCAAGCCAAAATCGACATATTCGTGACGACGTGTTGGCCAACAACGTGCCAGTTGCACCACCAGCGCGTAGAGAAATGCACCAATGCCACCACCCATCGCATACCAAAATAGCACCCCTATCAATCCGCGCGCGTAGCCTGCGAGCAGGGTTTCACAGCCTGCTTTGGCAATGCCGACGGGAGACAAGGAGCAGGTGTCGCGATTGAGTATCTCGGACAGGGCATTTCGCGCAGCAGGTTTGTCATCACGGTTAAGTGCTTGCTCGACATTGAAGGCGACCGTGGTGACGGGTTTCCATGCCAAAGCAAACCAAAGTAATAGCAAATCAAACAGCCACACCGTCCAAACCAATTGCTTGAGTGCGACGAGCAATACCGCAATGGTGAGCCACATGATGGCAAGCGACAGCGCACCAGCCAGTCGTTGCTGACTCTCATGATCTTCTGTGTGATTGACTTTTTCAGCGATGGCGAGTGCGACGCGACGCCAAAGTGTCAGGGGTGAAACGTGTGCGGGTAAGGGGAAAAACCAATGCAAAATAAGTGCTCCCCACATTGCCAGCAGGGTCGAATGGTCCAGCAGGGCACCAATCGGCGTGGGGAGCTCGGTCATTATGCTTTCAGCAGCTCAACCATTTTTTCTACCATTGCACTTGAACTTTTCGCTGCCAGAGGCAGGAACTCGTCAAATGTCATTGGTGATTCTTTGTCTGCAACGTCAGAGATTGCACGAACAACCACAAACGGTACTTTGAACTGGTGACAGGTTTGTGCAATCGCCGCCGCTTCCATTTCTACTGCAATCACAGATGGGAAGTGTTTGCGGATGTACTCTTGACGCTCTGCTGTGTGAACAAACGCATCGCCAGTACAGATCAAGCCGCGTACTGCGTGAGGTGCGGGTTCCATTGCTGCCAGTGCTTGCTCCGCCACGTTCATCAACTTCTCGTCTGACGTGAAGGTTGCAGGTTGGCCTGCCATTTGACCCATGGTGTAACCGAATGCAGTTACGTCAGCATCGTGGTACGCAACGTCCGTTGAGATAACCACATCACCCAGGTTCAGCGTAGAGTCAAAACCACCCGCAGAGCCAGTGTTGATAACCAAAGATGGCTTGAAGCGATCCAGCAGCACTGCAGTGCTCAGCGCAGCAGCGACTTTACCGATACCTGATTGCAGCAGAACCACGTCTACGCCGTTCAGGTCGCCAGTGTAGAATTTTGAGCCTGCAATTTCTTGCAGTTGGCAGTTATTGATCAGGTTTTTCAGCAGGGTAACTTCCTGCTCCATCGCACCGATAATACCGATTTTCATCTATGTTCTCGTTGAGTTTGTGTCAATTGGGAGAGTGTATCACGTAGCTTGAAAGACAGATAATAACTCTGCTTGTCGAGCGAGCATTTCACTCAAATTTGTGGTCGTATTATCGTAAGCCGGTCTCTTGCTTGGCTGGTCGATACATAGGTGTTGAAAGTTCGCGTCCGCCTAGCGAGACGGTCGCTAAAGGCTCAAAACCAAACTGGCGGTAAAAATCCACGTTGCGGGGATTGGAGGATTCTAAATAGGCGGGCAAGCCGCTTTCATCGACCACCGCGAGCGATTGTTCCATCAAAAAATGGCCGCGACCATTACCCATAAAGGCCGGATCAACGCCGACAAGTGGCAAGTACCAGCAAGGCTCATCGGGGAAATAGGCGTCGAGTTCATCAAAAAAGCGCAGCGTGTCTTCTTTCACGTCAGGCGTGCAGGTGTCGAGTGCCAAGGTTTTGATTTTATCTGCATCAGGCAAGCGTCCCGGCGCGAGCCAAGCAATGGCGGCAGAAAAGTCCTCGGTAGCCCAAGCTGTGCCATCTTCAATCGCCGTGCCTTGATAGAGCAGGGAATATTCGGGAAAAACGGACAGGAACTGGTGGGCATCTTGCCATAGGTAGCGTGCTGCCGGGTCACCTAAAAAGGCGGCGGTCATCAGTGCAGAAAATTGCGGGCGTTGTTCGGGGCGGACGGGTTTAAGTTGTCCTTGGTACATGAATCATCCTGAGATTAGTTTACTTGGAGAAAAGGGTAACGAGGCGCAGGGCGCGAGTTCGATGGTAACAGGATGAGTCTTTGATCTGCATAAGAAAAAAACCTCCCATGAGAGGGAGGTTTTTCATTAAGGCGTGAAAGTTCTCGCAAAGGAGGGGTTAGACCTCTAAAAAGTCCATGATGCCTTCTGCAGCTTTTCGGCCTTCATCAATGGCGGTTACCACCAGATCCGAACCGCGCACGGCATCACCACCTGCGAAGATTTTCTCGTTGGTGGTCTGGTAGGCAAAGGCACCTTGTGACGGTGCTTTGATGCGGCCCCACTGGTCCAATTCGACATCGAACGGTTCAAGCCAAGACATTTGATGTGGCTGGAAGCCAAAGGCCATGATGACGGCATCGGCCGGCAGAATATGCTCGCTACCTTCCACTGGCTGCGGACGGCGACGGCCTGCGTCATCTGGCTCACCCAACTCGGTTTTCACCACTTTCACGCCGCTGACTTTGCCGCTGGCGTCCAGTTCGATACCGAGTGGTTGCAGGTTGAACATAAAGTTCACCCTTCCTCGCGCGCGTTTTTCACCTCACGGCGAGAGCCTGGCATGTTAGCTTCATCACGACGATAGGCACACACCACGCTTTTCGCGCTTTGGCGAATGGAAGTGCGGACACAGTCCATGGCGGTGTCACCACCACCGAGTACAACCACTTTCTTGCCTGCCATGTCGATGAAATCGGGTGCTGTTTCTTGCTCAAGCTCCATGACACGGTAGGTGTTGGCAATCAAGAACGGCAGGGCGTCAAACACACCTTCTGCTTCTTCGTTTTCCAAACCCGCACGCATGGATTTGTAGGTGCCCACGCCAAGGAACACTGCATCATAGTCTTTCAGCAGATCTTCCATGGTAACGTCTAAGCCCACCTCAGTATTGAGTTTGAATTCCACGCCCATTTCAGAAAAGACGCGCTGACGATTTCGCATGACGTCTTTTTCCAGTTTGAATGACGGAATACCAAAAGTCAGCAGGCCGCCAATCTCAGGGTATCGGTCAAAGACCACGGGTTTGACGCCGTTTCTGACCAGCACATCTGCACATGCAAGGCCTGCAGGGCCAGCACCTACAATCGCGACTTTCTTGTCTGTCCATTCGACGCCTGACATGTCTGGTTTCCAGCCCATCTCAAACGCTTTGTCGGTGATGTACTTTTCGATGTTACCTATGGTCACCGCGCCGAAATCGTCATTCAGGGTACAAGAGCCTTCACAAAGACGGTCTTGCGGACAAACTCGGCCACACACTTCAGGCAAGCTGTTGGTTTGGTGAGACAACTCCACTGCTTCAATGATGCGACCTTCGTTGGCCAGTTTCAGCCATTGTGGAATGTAGTTGTGTACAGGGCACTTCCACTCACAGTAAGGGTTACCACAATCTAGACAGCGATCTGCCTGGGCAGAAGCTTGCTTGTGATTGAAAGGTTCATAGATTTCAATGAACTGTGTCTTTCGCGCTTTGATCGGTTTTTTACGCGGGTCAATGCGCTGCACGTCGATAAATTGGTATACGTTCTGGCTCATAAGGTCCTCCGTTACTGCGCCTGAACACGCAGCTCTGCTGCGCTTCGGCTTTGGTGACCGAGCAGTGAGCGTACGTCCGCTGCTTTTGGCTTCACCAGATAGAATTTACTGATCCATTGTTCAAAGTCGGTCAGGATTTCCTGTGCGCGACACGAGCCTGTTAGCTCGAAGTGTTGATCAATGAGTCCACGGAGGTGTTCTTGATGAATCGTGAGGTTATCGAGCGTTAACGCTTCAACCAGTTCTGGGTTGACGCGACCTGCGAAATCCCCGCTCTCATCAAGCACGTAAGCAAAGCCGCCTGTCATACCAGCACCAAAGTTCACGCCAGTATGACCCAAGATGGCAATGATGCCGCCAGTCATATACTCGCAGGCGTTGTCACCGGCACCTTCCACCACGGCAAGGGCACCCGAGTTACGCACTGCGAAACGCTCGCCAGCTTTACCGGACGCGAAGAGCTTGCCGCCCGTTGCCCCGTAAAGGCAGGTGTTACCTATGATGGTGGACTCGTGCGAATTAAACGCAGAGCCAACCGGTGATTTGATGACGATGTTACCGCCCGCCATGCCTTTGCCGACATAGTCGTTGGCATCGCCGGTCAGGGTTAGGTTCACGCCTCCTGCATTCCACACACCGAACGACTGACCCGCCGTACCTTGCAAGTGGATTTCAAGTGGTGTGGCTGCCATGCCTTGGTTGCCGTAACGCTTGGCGATAGCCCCCGATAGCGAAGCTCCCACCGAGCGGTCGGTGTTGCGGATATCGAGATACGCACTCGCCGCGCGGCGTTTTTCAATCGCGCTTTCAAAGGTTTCAAGCAGCTTCTGGTTCAGCTCGGCTTTATCAAACGGTGCATTAGGCTGGCTCCAGAAGACAGTGTTGTCGCCAACCGGTTTCGGACTTTCCAAAATATCGGATAGGTCCAGCTTGAGCTGTTTTGCCGTGAAGCCGTCAACCGCTTCGAGAAGATCGGTGCGACCAATCAGGTCGGTCAGCTTTTCAACGCCAAGCTGCGCCATCAGTCACGGACTTCTTCGCCAAGGCCTTTGAAGAAGTTCATCACTTGCTCAGGCAAGCCTTTAAAGTATTCGCGGCGTAAGGTGTCATCTTGGGTGGCAACACCGGTCGCACAGTTGTTGAGGTGACAAATACGCAGGTACTTACAACCCAACGCGACCATTGGTGCGGTGCCGAAGCCAAAGCTCTCTGCACCCAAAATGGTGGCCTTGATGATATCGAGACCCGTTTTCAGGCCGCCATCCACTTGCAGGCGGATTTTGTGGCGAAGGCCATTGGTCACAAGTGCCTGTTGCGTTTCCGCCAGACCCAGCTCCCACGGGCTGCCTGCGTATTTCACAGAAGTCAGTGGCTGGCACCTGTACCGCCGTCATAACCGGAAATGGTGATGAGGTCGGCGTAGGCTTTTGCGACGCCCACTGCGATGGTGCCAACACCCGGTTCAGACACCAGTTTGACGGAAACCAGCGCATTCGGGTTGACCTGCTTAAGGTCGAAAATGAGCTGCGCCAAGTCTTCAATCGAGTAGATATCGTGGTGTGGTGGCGGTGAAATCAGGGTAACGCCTTGCACGGAATAGCGCAGGCGAGCAATTTCTGCCGTGACCTTATGGCCGGGTAGCTGACCGCCTTCACCGGGTTTCGCGCCCTGTGCCACTTTGATTTGCAGCACATCGGCATTGGTCAGGTAATGCGGCGTAACACCGAATCGGCCTGATGCGATTTGCTTGATGCGTGAGTTGCGCTCGGAGTTAAAACGACGCGGATCTTCACCACCTTCACCCGAGTTAGAGTTACCGCCCAAACGGTTCATCGCAATCGCCAGGGCCTCATGCGCTTCCGGGCTCAATGCACCGATGGACATGGCCGCGGAGTCAAAGCGTTTGAATAGTTCGCTGGCTGGCTCGACCTTATCAAGCGCAAGCGGTGTCTCAACCGGTTTGAGTGCCATCAAGTCACGCAGCGACGACACAGGACGACTGTTTACGGTTTGCGCATAGGTTTTGTAATCCATGACTTCGCCGGAGCGCACCGCGGATTGCAGGGTATTAACCACGTCTGGGTTGTAGGCATGGTATTCGCCGCCGTGGACATATTTCAGCAAGCCGCCGTGGTCGATTGGCTTGCGTTTGAGCCAAGCCCGACGCGACAGGTTAAAGAGATCTTGCTGGAAGTCGGTGAAATCAGCGCCTTCAATGCGGCTTGCAACACCTTTAAAACACAAATCGACGACCTTGCTATGAAGGCCAATAGCTTCAAAAAGCTGCGCACAACGGTAAGAGGCAATGGTCGAGATGCCCATCTTGGACATGATCTTGAATAGCCCTTTGTTGATACCGTTGCGGAAGTTCACCATGGCTTCGCTCATGGATTTGGTGACCACACCTTTCTCGACCATTTTGCCGATCGATTCATAAGCAAGGTACGGATAGACCGCGGTCGCGCCGAAGCCAAGCAATACCGCAAATTGGTGAGGGTCACGAGCAGATGCGGTTTCAATTACGATGTTTGCGTCACAGCGCAGTTGGCTGTCAACAAGGCGTTTTTGCGCAGCACCGACGGCCATCGCGGCTGGGATTGGCAATTTGCCTTTAGAGATGCCGCGGTCAGACAGTACGACTAAGACGGTACCGTCACGCACTACGCGCTCAACCTGATCACACAGGTCGATAATGGCGCGTTCGAGATCTTTCTCGTTAGGGTCAAAGTTGATGTCGATGATGCTGTTGCGATAGTGCTCATCATCCAACTCCAACAGTTGTACCATGTCAGAGTACAGAAGCACTGGGCTCTTGAAGGCAACGCGCTGTGCGTGTCCATCGGTTTCTGAGAACACGTTCATTTCACGGCCAATACACGTGGCGAGTGACATAACGTGGTTTTCACGCAATGGGTCGATTGGCGGGTTGGTAACCTGGGCAAACTTCTGGCGGAAGTAATCGGCGATGTTGCGCTCTTTGGAAGACAGCACGGCCATGGGGGTGTCATCACCCATGGAACCCGTCGCTTCCTGACCTATATCACCCAGTACGCGAAGCACTTGGTCGAGCTCTTCACCGGACACACCAAACATCTTCTGGTAGGTCTGAAGCTCGTCATCATCCATGCTGCGCTGACCGGAATTGTCTTCTGTCGACAACTCTTCAAACGGGGTCAGGCGTTTTACGTTAGCATCCAGCCACTCGCGGTAGGGGTGACGGCTTTTCAGCTCGCTATCAATGTCTGCGGAGTGCCAGATCTGACCTTCAAAGGTATCGATAACCAGCAGCTCGCCCGGACCTACGCGGCCTTTTTCTGCGACTTCATCCGGCGCGTAATCCCAGATGCCAATTTCAGAGGCGAGAGTGATGAGCTTGTCTTTGGTCACCACATAACGCGCAGGACGCAGGCCGTTACGGTCGAGGTTACACGCGGCGTAGCGACCGTCTGACATCACGATACCCGCAGGGCCGTCCCACGGCTCCATGTGCATCGAGTTAAAATCGTAAAACGCACGTAAATCCGGGTCCATGTCTGGATGGTTTTGCCACGCAGGCGGCACCAGCATGCGCATTGCACGGAATAAGTCCATGCCGCCAGCCAAGAAGACTTCCAGCATGTTATCGAGACTCGAGCTGTCCGAACCGGTTTCATTCACAAACGGTGCCGCTTCTTTCAAATCGGGCAGCAGCGGTGAGTTGAACTTGTAGGCACGGGCTCGTGCCCATTGTCGGTTACCCTCAATGGTGTTGATTTCACCGTTGTGCGCCAAATAGCGGAACGGCTGTGCCAGCGGCCATTTCGGCGTGGTGTTCGTTGAAAAGCGCTGGTGGAACAGACAGATAGAAGACTCAAGACGCAGATCGGCTAAATCGAGGTAAAAACGGGGCAGATCGGCGGGCATACACAAGCCTTTATACACGATGGTACGTGTCGACAAGCTGGTGATATAAAAATCTGGGTCGTCAGCAAGAGCCTTTTCAGCGCGGCGACGCGCGATATACAAACGGCGCTCCAAATCGCGAGCACGCCAGCCCGCTGGGCCATTGATGAACACTTGCTCGATGTGAGGCACAGAGCTTAGCGCAATTTCACCCAATACATCTGGGTTGGTCGGCACGTCGCGCCAACCGACGATAGAAAGGGTTTCAGCAGCGATCTCACGCTCAAAAATCTCTTTCGCGCGCTGCGCTTTTGCTGGATCTTTGCTGAGGAAAATCATGCCGACGCCGTAGAGTTTACTTAGCGTCCAGCCGTTTTCTTCGGCAATGATACGGAAAAATGAATCGGGCTTTTGAAGTGATAAGCCGCAACCATCACCGGTTTTCCCATCGGCGTTTATTGCGCCTCGGTGGGTCATTCGGTCTAGTGCGGAAATGGCTGTTCTGACGAGTTTATGGCTGGCTTCACCTTCGGTATGAGCGATGAGGCCAAAGCCGCAATTGTCTTTCTCCAGCGTAGGGTCGTACAGCGACATTTGCAATTCTCCCTTGCGACTGCTCCAAGCAGTGACTGCAGTATTTCTATGCCTTCCTGGCATTCAGATTCAGACTGATTTTTTTATCGTTGGGTAATGATGTTCTCACCAATCAGCATTCATGCTTGGGTGTAATGCGCTTAAAAAAGGGCGCATGTTTTTCTTTCCGACCTTTCACGTTATCCATAATTTGCAAAGAGGTCAAATTTCGTCACATTACATTAACTTTGCGAATAAACAGCTATATATGTCGAAAAGGTAGCTTGTAGGCAGGATTTTGTGGTGAATTTTTTAACCCTGTCGCAGAGATTAACGTTAGTGATTGGCGAGGATTTTCGATCTTTTTGTTGGGATTTAATGCGACTAGTGTCGATTAGTTTCGCTTTCGATGAAAAAGGGCGATTGGGAAATGGAAAGGAATTAAAGCTAATTGCCTGAAAGTAAGCATAAAAAAGCCAGCCACAGAGGCTGGCAAAACTGGAAGATAACACTTACTTATAATTATGCGGAGAGCATCAGTGAATCCGCTTTTGCTTCTAGGTTGGTGTTGCCCATCAGATATTCATCGATGCGCGCGCACACTCACGACCTTCATTGATACAGCGCACGACCAGTGACTGACCAGTACGCATATCACCTGCAGCGAATACACCTTTTTGATTGGTCTGGAAGTCTTTGGTGGCCACGTTGCCGCGATCATCCAAAGCCACGTCGAGCTGCGCCAGCACACCATGTGGTTCTGGGTGCAAGAAGCCCATTGCCAAGAACGCTTGGTCACAAGGGATCACGCGCTCAGAGCCTGCCACTTCTTCAAAGCTTGGACGTTCGCCCGGTGCTGCATCTTTCCATACGATGTCAGCAATACGCAGTGCTTTCACTTTGCCGTCATCATCGCCAATAAACTCTTTGGTCAGAATGTTCCAATGACGATCACAACCTTCCTCATGAGAGGTGGAGGTGCGCATGATCATTGGGTACTGAGGCCAAGGCATGTTTGCAGGGCGTTTCTCTGGCGGGATCGGCATGATTTCCACCTGAGTGATGCTTTTCGCGCCGTGACGGTTTGAGGTACCCACACAGTCAGAGCCTGTGTCACCACCACCGATAACCACAACGTGCTTGTCTTTGGCATGGATCTCTTCTGTTTTCAGATCCATGTTGTTCGCTCGGCGGTTGTTCTGGCCGAGGAACTCCATCGCAAAATGCACGCCTTTCAGATCACGACCCGGAATCGGCAAATCGCGCGGTACAGTAGAGCCACCGGTCAGCAGCACTACATCGTAGTCCTGACGAATTTGCTGTGCGTTCACGTCTTTACCCACGTGAGCGTTAACCACAAACTCAACACCGGCTTCTGCCATCAGGTTGATTTTACGGTCGATGATATCCATGCCCAGTTTGAAATCAGGGATACCAAAGCGCAGCAGACCACCGACTTTCTCATCACGCTCAAACACAGTCACAGAGTGACCTGCGCTGTTAAGCTGCTCTGCCGCGGAAAGACCCGCAGGACCAGAGCCGATGATCGCCACTTTCTTGCCAGTGCGAGAGGTTGGCGTTTTTGGCTTGGCGTAGTTCGCGGTAAGCCGTCTCGACGATGGTTTTTTCGATGTTACAGATAGTGATTGGGTCTTGGTTAATACCCAATACACATGAACTTTCACAAGGAGCCGGGCAAACCCGGCCTGTGAATTCTGGGAAGTTATTGGTAGAGCTCAGAATGTTCCACGCTTCTTCCCAGCTATCGCGATACACCGCGTCGTTGAACTCAGGAATGATGTTACCGATCGGACAGCCGTTGTGACAGAAAGGTACACCACAGTCCATACAACGTGATGATTGTTCGTTAATCTTGGTTCCAAACTCTTCGTTCAGTACAAATTCCTTGTTGTCCTGAATACGAACAGATGGGTCTTTTTTGGCCGGCAGTTCGCGGCCAAATTCTAGAAATCCCGTTGGCTTACCCATTTACAGCCTCCACTTCTTCCTTGTTTGCGGCTTCTTCCTTGCGTTTCTGCAACACGGCTTTGTAGTCACGTGGCATTACTTTCACGATGTGGTTGAGGTTTTCCTCAAGGTTAGAAAGGAATGTTTCTGCAACCGTACTGCCGGTCAGAGCATGGTGCTTGGTGATCATCTCAGTCAGCAATTCGATGTCTTCTGCATCCAATGGATCCAGGTCAACCAGCTCTGGGTTGAGCTTGGTTTCGAAGTCGTTGAACTGATCCCAAACGTAGGCCACACCGCCGCTCATACCTGCTGCGAAGTTACGTCCGGTTTGACCCAGAACGATAGCCACACCGCCTGTCATGTATTCACAGCCGTGGTCACCGATACCTTCAACAACCACTTTCGCGCCTGAGTTACGTACACAGAAACGCTCACCTGCGACACCGCGGATGTATGAATCACCGGAGGTTGCGCCGTAGAAACACACGTTACCGACGACGATGTTGTCTTCTGCGATGATGTCACTCTTCGCGTCTGGGTAGAGCACCAGCGTACCGCCAGACAGACCTTTACCCCAGTAGTCGTTCGCATCACCTTCAACGGTGAAGGTCACGCCTTTCGCCAAGAAGGCACCGAAGCTTTGACCCGCAGAGCCTTTGAACTTCACGTTCATTTGCTCAGGCAGACCTTGGTCTTTGTAAATCTTAGAGATTTCGTTCGACAGCATGGTACCAGCACTGCGGTCGGTGTTCACGATAGCGAACTCAGCATCTACCTTACGGCCTTCGTAAAGCGCGCTCGATGCGGCTTCAATCAGGCGGCGGTCAAGGACAGTTTCCAGACCGTGGTTTTGCTCAACCTGGCAGTACATTGCATCGCCTTCACGTGGCTCTTCTTTGTACAGAACAACGTTGAGATCCAGGTTCTGGTATTTCCAGTGACCGATGTCAGAGCGAACTTTCAGGTGTTGAGATTGACCAACCATTTCGTTGATAGAGCGGTAACCCAGCTCTGCCATGATTTCACGCAGGCCTTCTGCCATGTAAGTGAAGAAGGTCACGATGTCTTCTACGCGGCCATCAAAGCGCTCACGCAGAGTCTTGTTCTGAGTGGCGATACCTACAGGACAGGTGTTGAGGTGACACTTACGCATCATGATACAACCTTCAACAACCAGTGCTGCGGTTGCTACGCCCCACTCCTCTGCACCCAACAGTGTTGCAACTGCAAGGTCGCGTGGCGTTTTCATCTGACCGTCTGACTGAACAACGATACGGTTACGCAGACCGTTTTTCAGCAGTGTTTGGTGTGTTTCTGCCAGACCCAGCTCCCACGGTAGACCCGCGTGCTTGATAGATGACAGTGGTGATGCACCCGTACCGCCATCGAAGCCTGCAATCAGAACAACGTCAGCTTTCGCTTTCGCAACACCTGATGCAATCGTACCTACGCCTGCTTCGGAAACCAGCTTCACGTTAACACGTGCTTTGCGGTTTGCATTCTTCAGGTCATAAATCAGCTGCGCCAAGTCTTCGATAGAGTAGATATCGTGGTGTGGCGGTGGTGAAATCAGACCAACCCCTGGGGTGGAGTGACGCGTGCGACCAATCCAGTCATCAACCTTGTGACCTGGAAGCTGACCACCTTCACCCGGCTTCGCGCCTTGCGCCATCTTGATCTGAATTTCATCAGCGTTAGCAAGGTAGTAAGAGGTGACACCGAAACGACCTGAAGCCACCTGCTTGATCGCAGAGCGTTCCCAATCACCGTTTTCTTTCTTGTCAAAACGGACTGGGTCCTCACCGCCTTCACCAGAGTTCGATTTAGCACCGATACGGTTCATCGCAATCGCTAGGGTAGAGTGCGCCTCATGAGAGATAGAGCCAAAGCTCATCGCACCTGTCGCGAAACGCTTCAGGATGTTTTCTACCGGCTCAACCTCTTCCAGAGGAATGCTACCCGCTGGGTTTTTCACAAAGTCGAACTGGCTACGCAGGGTTGCTGCGTCATCACCTTGGCTGTCTACTGCATGGCAGTATTCTTTAAATTGTTTCTTATCCTTGTTGCGCGTTGAGTTTTGCAGCAAGTGGATAGTTTCAGGGTTAAACAGGTGTTTCTCACCACGCTGTTTCCACTGGTACACGCCGCCCACATCCAGTGTTTGGATTGGGATTTCACGTGTTGGGTAACCGAAGCGGTGACGAACCAGCACTTCACGTGCGATATCGTCAATGCTCAGACCTTGAATACGAGAAACCGTACCGGTGAAGTATTTGTCTACCACTGCTTTGCTAACACCCAGCGCTTCGAAAATCTGTGCACCGTGGTAAGACTGCAGGGTAGAGATACCCATCTTCGAGAAGATTTTCAGCAGGCCAGCATTGATTGACTTGCGGTAGTTCTCGAACAGCGCATCCACATCCGCTTCTGGATCCAGTTTCTTCGTGCGCTGCAAATCGACCAGAGTTTCGTAGACCAGGTACGGGTTAACAGCATTCGCACCATAGCCAACGAGAGTGGCGAAGTGATGGGTTTCGCGCGCGTCACCGGTTTCGATAACGATGTCCGCTTTTGCACGCAGCCCTTTACGGATCAGGTGGTGGTGAACCGCGCCCACTGCCAGCATAGCTGGGATAGCAGCGTGGTTTGAGTTTACTGCACGGTCAGTCAGCAAGATGATGGAGTAGCCATCGATGACCGCATCTTCTGCGTACTGACAAATACGCTTCAGCGCGCGCTCCAGTTTGCCTGGTTCGCCACTTGCACGGAACACGATATCCAGTGTTTTCGCTTGCAGGTGGTCGTTGTCGATCGCACGCAGTTTTTCCAGTTCAGCGTTGCTCAGTACTGGCGATTCCAACTCTACCTTGCGGCAGTGGATTGGTGATTCAACCAGCAGGTTCTGATCCTTACCAAGGTAAGTTTTCAGAGACATAACCATGCGCTCACGGATCGGGTCGATCGGCGGGTTGGTTACCTGTGCAAACAACTGCTTGAAGTAGTTAGACAAGTGCTGAGATTGGTGAGACAGAATCGCCAGTGGCCAGTCTGCACCCATCGCACCCAACGGCTCTTTGCCGTCTTTTGCCATAGGAACGATGATTTCGTTCACTTCTTCAGACGTAACACCAAATGCTTGTTGGTGATGCAACAGACGCTCTGGTGACGGCTGCTGATGTTTGGTATCGGCTTCTGGCAGCTTATCTAGTTGCAGCAGGTTTTTCTCAACCCACTCTTGATAAGGCTGTGCAGAGGCGATTTCGTTTTTCACTTCTTCGTCAGAAATGATGCGGCCTTGCTCTAGGTCAGCAACAAAGATACGACCTGGTTGCAGACGGCCACGGAAGTGCACGTTTTCCGGCGCGATTTCAACAACACCAGACTCGGATGCCATGATGAGGAAATCGTCTTTGGTTACGGTATAACGGCTAGGACGCAGACCATTACGGTCAAGGGTTGCACCCACTTTCACACCATCGGTGAAACACACTGATGCTGGGCCATCCCAAGGTTCCATGATGTTTGCATGGTACTGGTAGAAAGCACGGAGTTTCGGGTCCATGTCTTTCTTCTCTTGCCACGCTTCTGGCACCATCATCATCAGAGTATGTGGCAGGCTGCGACCGCTCAGAACCAGCAGTTCCAGCGCCATATCGAAGTTTGCCGAGTCTGATGCGCCTTCTTGGCAGATTGGCAGCAGCATCTTGAGTTCCTGATCAGTGAACAGGTGTGACTCAAGCAGAGCTTCACGTGCCTTCATCCAGTTCAAGTTACCGCGTACGGTGTTGATTTCACCGTTGTGTGCGATGTAGCGGAAAGGCTGAGCCAGACGCCATCTTGGGAAGGTGTTGGTCGAGAAGCGAGAGTGAACCAGTGCCAGTGCTGTGACCATTGAAGGATTTTGCAGGTCAAGGAAGTACTGAGGTACTTGCTCGGTGGTCAACTGACCTTTGTATACCAGCGTCTTGGCAGAGAATGAGTTGATGTAGAAATCATCGCCAATGTTCGACACGCTCTCAAGGCATACGCGCACTGTGTAGTTACGCAGGACGAACAGTTTACGTTCCAGTTCGTCGAGAGAAAGGTGCTCACCGCCGGTCACAAAGGCATGTTCAAATTGCGGCTCTGTGCTCAGTGGGTCCGCGCCGATCATAGAGTTATCTGTTGGCAGAATGCGGTAGCCAATAACCTCTAGATCCAAGCGCTTCGCGTTGCGCTCGAAAATTTCACGACATTGCTGACGCTTGTTTTCGTCTTTAGGGAACAACATGACGCCGACACCATATTTGTCGGCAGAAGGCAGTTGGAAGCCTTCTTTACGTGTTTCTTCGAGCAGAAATTCGTGTGGTTTTTGAAGAAGAATACCAGCACCGTCACCACTGCATGGATCGCAGCCTTGGCCACCGCGGTGTTCCATGCGCGCGAGCATGTCGAGTGCTTGAGTTACTATCGCGTGGGACTTTCTGTTTTTGAGGTGGGCGACGAAGCCGATACCACAGGCGTCGTGTTCCATTTCGGGCACATAAAGCCCCTCTGTGCGTAGCACTGAATCAGTCATGTTTACGTCCTTCCAGTTGACACAAATGCTGGGGGGAGCATTTGCCTTCCTTTAGCCGTACCTGTTGCGGGTACGGGCTGAGCGGGTACCAAGTTTGAGGAGACAAATGTGTCTCATCGCGTACCCAAGCCCAGATACAGCTTGGTGGGCTGTATCCATCTCCTTTAACTGCAATCCTATGCAGAAATGCTGTGCTTTATTTAAAACGCCAAATAAGCTTCTGAAAATGTGCTGTATTTAACGAATTTTATTGCTCACAATTTAGGCGCAGCTGTAGCTATCCTACATATTTAGAAATTTAATTACCATAAAAACTTGCTTTTTGATAACACCAAAAGAACCTCTCTTAGCCTAAGTTTTCGCTTTTTATGAATAAAAAGTCGAATTTTTAACCAATCAATGAATATTCAGGGGTGGGCGGCTTAAGGCAGAATTTTTAGGTGTGAATGAGATGTAATAAAGTTTCATTTTTCGGCAGAAATACTTCAATCAATATTGATGTAGTCGAGCTTTTCCGCTGATTTTCGATGTTAGAATCCGCCGCTTTTTTGAACGACACGAAATTTTCAGGCGGTAGACGATGGAACTTCATCATTTGGTGAATACCTTTGGTCAGGATTTACAACGCAGGTATGGCGAAAAGGTTCACAAGCTGACACTTCATGGTGGTTTCAGCTGCCCAAACCGAGATGGCACGCTGGGGCGTGGCGGCTGTACGTTCTGTAACGTGGCCTCGTTTGCTGATGAAAACGCGCAGCAACTCTCAGTGACTACGCAGCTTTCACAGCGCGCACAGGAAATAAACCGCGCCAAGCGTTATCTGGCGTATTTTCAGGCTTATACCAGCACGTACGCGGAAGTGGAAAAGCTCAAAGCCATGTACGAAGAGGCACTGAAAACGGCCGATATCGTTGGCCTTTGTGTCGGTACGCGTCCTGATTGTGTGCCAGATGCCGTGTTGGAGCTGCTGGCAGGCTATCGCGCGCAAGGCTATGAAATTTGGTTAGAGCTTGGCTTGCAAACCGCCAACGATAAAACGCTACAACGCATCAATCGTGGTCATGATTTTGCCTGCTATCAGGACATCACACGTAAAGCGCGTGCGCTGGGCTTGAATGTGTGTACTCACTTGATTGTTGGTCTGCCGGGTGATACCAAGGCTGACCATATCGAGACCATAGAACGTGTCGTTGAAACGGGCGTTGATGGTATTAAGCTGCATCCACTGCATATTGTAGAGGGCAGTATTATGGCGAAAGCGTGGCGCGCGAACCGTTTGTCCGCCATTTCTATTGACGATTATGTCGATAGTGCCGCTGAGATGATCCTGCGAACGCCAGCAGACGTTGTTTACCATCGTGTATCAGCAAGTGCGCGTAGACCTACGCTGTTAGCCCCAGAATGGTGTGAAAACCGCTGGTTAGCCATGACGGCGTTGGCGCGTGTGCTGACAGAAAAGGGTGCACAAGGAAGTCTGGTAGGAACTCCGTTTCATATTTCATGATTGTGTGACTACCGTTTGATAGCTCGCAAAATAAGCGGAGCAAGTTCGTTTTCTTTCATCCCCGTGTGGCAAGATGAATCCGTGATATCGATGCAAAAATGCAAGGTAACATCCACGGATTCAAGCAAGGGATGAGGAATGATTGACTGGCCAATTGGCATAGTACTGATGTTGACTGGGTTTCTGGTGGGGGCGTTATGGGCATCGCGTAAGCGTGTCGTGTCGCTTCAGAACTGGCAATCCTATTTGTCGAACCTCCATTCCCCGAAAGCCATTATCTCTCATAAAGATGGGCGGATTTTTTTCGCCAACCGTAGTTTCGTCCGTCTTTATGACATCGACACAGAGCACGGCGATTTTCGCATGCGTAGCGAACAAGAACGCGACGCCATTACTCTGATGCTTCGCCATCGCCGCTGGCCAACACCGTTTATCGATGTCACCTCTGACATTCGTACCTCTTCTTCGCAAAAAATCCGCCGCTATGCGCGTTTTTCCGGCTTGCCGGTTTGGTGCAAAGGCCAGCACGCGTGGATTGTGTCGCTGGAGCCGGAATCAGAAAGCGTGTACAGCGAACCTTTCGTCAATGATGATAATCAGATTTTCCGTACCGTGATTAACTCGCTGGCCGAGCTTGTGTGTTTTCAAGATCGCGAAGGTAAAGTGGTGGGTACTAACCAAGCCTTTGATCGATTCTGGAAAGGACGCGAAGACGAAGGGCTTTTCTTTAATGCCAGTGAAGACATCGCCAGTCGTAGAACCCAACAAAGCTGGACGACGAACCCCAACGGGGACAGTTGTCTGTTGGAAACCAGCCAGACTGTGCTTCGCGACACCGACAATCATATTTATGGCACGCTCAGTATCAGCCATGACGTAACAAACTGGCACATGATGCGTCAGGTCATGGAGCAAGAAATTCAAGCCAGACATGAAGTTGAGCAGCAGCTGAAAAAGCACAGTAACCTGCTGACCTCGATTTTTCAGGCCAGCGTCGATCCTATTGGTATTTACAACAAACACTACGAGTTTTTGGGCGGAAATCCGGCGTTTGCCGAAGCCATGGGTGCGCCGCATGATGACTTAGAAGGTGAACTGGCTGAAGAGATTGTAGAGCCAGAAATTCTTGCTCAGCACCAGAAGATGGATAAGCCTGTTCTCGACGACGGTCAGACGGTGAAATACGAAGATCTGGTGATGAAGCGCGATGGCAGCATGGTCTGGTATGAAATGACCAAGACACAGTTTGTCGACCCGACCGATGAAACCATCGGTGTGCTGGTCATTGCCCGCGACGTAACAGAACGTAAAGCCACACAGCAGCAACTTGCGGATGCGATCATGGAGCTTGAGGAATTGAGCTTTGTTGATGGTTTGACGAAGGTTGCCAACCGCCGAAGCTTTGATGAGCAGTTGGTGAAGATGTGGCACTCTCATATTCGTGAAGGGGAGCCGCTTTCTCTTATCCTTTGTGATATCGACTTCTTCAAACCATACAATGACAACTATGGTCACCAACGTGGAGACTCTGCCCTTCGCAAAGTGGCAGATGTGTTCCAGCATGTTATTCGCCGTCCGCTGGATGCTGTCGCGCGCTATGGTGGTGAAGAGTTTGCGATTTTGCTTCCTAACACCACGGAAAGCGGTGCGATGCATGTTGCGGAGAATATAGCGTCTGAACTTGCCGCTGCCTCCGTGCTGCATGAGTTCTCGGGGGTGTCAGACCGACTGACGCTCAGCCAAGGTATTGCCACCTTGTCGCCAAAGCCGGGACAAGATTACGGTGAGCTGGTGTCGCTTGCCGATAAAGCCCTGTATCGCGCTAAAAACGCGGGTCGTAACCAGATAGCCTCTAGCAGCAATAAAGAGCTGGTGGACGCGGACTAACCTTTCTCTACATCTTCCCGTAAGACCTCTAACTCACCTTACTTTTCGGCGCGATTGCGCCGATTGCTGCACTGTAACCGCAGTTTCATCCCCTTTTGCTTTAGATTAGAGGATCTCACCGTTATCATGTCGCTAGTTCGTGATGATCGGGATGTTCAATGAAGCAAATTAAACTTTTGGCGCAATATTATGTCGATTTGCTTGTAAAGCTAGGACTGGTGCGTTTCAGCATGTTATTGGCGTTGGCCCTTGTGGCACTCGCCGTGCTGGTACAGATAGGGATTACGCTGTTTTTAAATGGCACAGTACATAACAGTGACATCATACGTTCTGTTTTCTTCGGTTTGTTGATCACCCCGTGGGCGGTCTATTTTCTCTCCGTTGTTGTCGACCAACTAGAAGAGTCGCGACAACGCCTCTCCAAACTTGTCTCCAAGCTCGAAGAAATGCGCTCGCGCGATATGGAGCTTAATCGTCAGCTCACCGATAACATCACCCAGCTTAATCAGGAAATTGAAGAGCGTAAGCGTGCAGAAGAAGCGCGTGAAGAAGCGATGCAAGATCTTGAAAATGAGGTGTATCAGCGTGAAAAAGCCCAGCTAGAACTTGCTGAGCAAACAGCACTGCTGCGCTCGTTTATCGATGCGTCACCTGACTTGATTTACTACCGAAATGAGAAAGGACAGTTCTCTGGGTGTAACAAGGCAATGGAAATTTTGACAGGCAAGAAAGAGAAAGAACTTGTCGGTCTCACGCCTTGGGATGTGTATAGCGAAGATGTGGCGAGCAAAGTCGTGGAAACCGACCAGCAAGTCTTCGACAACAATGTGTCATTGACCTATGAACAATGGCTCGAATACACCGACGGCACCAAAGCCTACTTTGAGCTGCGTAAACTGCCTTTCTACGCCAGAGATGGTCGTCGACTGGGATTGGTCGGCTTTGGCCGCGAAATCACCGAGCGTAAGCGCTATCAAGATGCATTGGAAAAGGCGAGTCGTGACAAGACGGCGTTTATCTCGACCATCAGCCATGAACTGCGCACACCGCTTAACGGCATCGTGGGTTTGAGCCGTATGTTGCTGGAAACCAAGTTATCCAAAGAGCAGTTGGGGCACCTGCGCACTATCCACGTCAGTGCGATTACGCTGGGTAATATTTTTAACGATATTATCGATTTGGATAAGTCTGACCGCAGTCGTTTGGAGCTTTCTCCTCAACCGGTCGATTTCCATGATTTTGTCTCTGAGATTGAAAACATCAGTGGCTGATGGCCGAGCAAAAGGGGCTGCGTTTCAGTCTTGACCGCCTTACTGATTTGCCGTCATCCATCAAAGTCGATGCGACGCGCCTGCGTCAAATTCTCTGGAACCTTGTGGGTAATGCGGTGAAATTTACCAAGCAGGGGGCGGTGAATGTTGCCGTGCGCTGTGATGTTGAAGATGACATGGCGCATCTGGAATTCGATATCGAAGACAGTGGTATCGGTATTCCGCATGAAGAGCTCAGTAAGATTTTTGCCATGTACTACCAAGTGAAGCAGGGTGAAGACAACCTGCATGCCGTGGGCACAGGTATTGGTCTGGCGGTCTCTCGTCAACTGGCGAGATTGATGGATGGCGACATCACGGTAGAAAGTGATGTGGGCGAGGGCAGTGTGTTTACCCTGACCTTGTCGGTTCCACTTTGCGAGCATGCTGAAAACGTAGAAACGGTTAAAGAAGAGCAAAGCCCGCTGCAAATTCTGCTGGTGGAAGACATCGAACTCAACATTACCGTGGCGAAAAACCTGCTCGAAAGTTTGGGTCACACAGTGTTGGTAGCGAGAAACGGTAAGGAAGCGTTAGCGATGTTTGATGCGCAAACTTACGATCTCTTGCTCCTCGATATCCAATTGCCCGACATGACGGGCTTTGATATCGCAAAAACATTGAGAGACAGCGGGAAAGCACTGCCGCCGCTGGTGGCTTTGACCGCGAACGTTATCAAAGACAAAACCGAGTACATCAAAAAAGGCATGGATGATGCCATTAGCAAGCCGATCAGCGTGGTGGCCGTCGCAGGTGTGATCGAACGACTGGCACTGCAGTGTAGCGTGACAAAGGAGAACAAGGTGGAAGAGTCTAAAGTCGTAGGCAGTGAAGTGCTAGACACGCTGCTTGATTTGGAAATGCTGACGTCTTATGTCGATATCGTGGGTGCTGAGCCTGTCTACAAGAGCATTGAGATGTTCGAGCAAGTGATGCCGGAGTACATCAAGATCCTTGATAGCAACATGACAGCGAAAGACCAAGACGGCATCGCCAGTGAAGCGCATAAAATCAAAGGCGCGGCAGGCTCTATCGGCTTGAAGCACATCCAGAAGATTGCACAGCAGGCGCAGTCACCTGAACTGCCGGCGTGGTGGGAAAACATTGCTGACTGGGTCGATGAAATCAAAGATGGCTATACCCATGATTTGCAGGTCTTGAAACAGTGGCTCGATGATTACAGCAAACAAAAATAAGGATGAGACCACCGCTTCGGCGGTGGTTTAACCCAGAAAACAAAAAGCCCGCAATCGCGGGCTTTTCATATTCTAACGAGAAGAATTAGAAATCTTCCAGTTCACCACAGAAGCGGTAGCCTTCACCGTGGATAGTCGCGATGATCTCTGGCGTGTCGCCGAAAGATTCAAAGTGCTTACGGATGCGGCGGATAGTTACGTCTACAGTACGGTCGTGTGGCTTCAGCTCACGGCCAGTCATCTTCTTCAGAAGATCTGCACGCGTTTGGATTTTGCCTGGGTTTTCGCAGAAGTGCAGCAGGGCACGGAACTCAGAACGTGGCAGTTTGAACTGCTCGTTGTCTGGGCTGATCAGTGAACGGCTGTTGATGTCCAGCGTCCAACCGTTGAATACATAGCGGTCTACAGAACGCTTGTCTTCCAATGGAGAACCTTGGTTCATCGCACGAGTCAGCAGGTTGCGAGCACGGATAGTCAGTTCGCGTGGGTTGAATGGCTTGGTGATGTAATCATCCGCACCGATTTCGAGACCCAGGATCTTATCAACTTCGTTGTCGCGGCCAGTCAAGAACATCAGAGCCATGTCGCCTTGCTCACGCAGTTCGCGAGCCAGCAGCAGGCCGTTTTTGCCTGGAAGGTTAATGTCCATGATTACCAGGTTAACCTGATTGTTAGATAGCACTTGGTGCATTTCTTCGCCATCGTTGGCTTCTAGAACGGTATAACCTTCTGCTTCGAAGATGCTTTTCAGCGTATTACGAGTTACGTGCTCGTCTTCAACAATCAGAATATGAGGGGTTTGCATTGGCGTTACCTAATTTCTTAAAAAAATCTGGTATAACAGTCACAGCGTAACATTACACTGTGAAGAAAACTTACAAACAAGAAAAGTATATCAAAAGAGTTTTACTCAGCGATCAACATACTTCTCTAGTATCAAACGCCATCCTTAGAGAGGGTGAGAGCAACTTCTCGTCACCGTTCTGTATGCTACCAATCAAGGTTCTTTGGTCAGCAAATCCATTGGATAGCACGATTGTATTCATTTAACAGCGTGCTAACAATATTTAGTAATAAATCAACGCAATTTTTTTTAAGCTTTATTGATATACGTCAATCTCGCTCAAAAACCCCGCGCCTGCGACATTTTTGCTGCAAATTTCGTTGTAATTATTAAGAGTGAGTTTCAACCTTTTCGTACTATTACAACAGCTGTGAACAAGGTGTAACAGCACTCAGAGAAAGTCGGGTTATCAGAGCATTTTGCTAGATCATGGTCAATATGTTCGATTCAATAAGTACGGTGATATCACAGCTTTTATTAAATAAACCCCACGTATTTCCTCGCTTTATGGGTCAATTCTACTAATGCGCTCAGTTATATCTTCATTTTGTTTTTGAAATAAAAAACTAAATACTTAAATAAAACTGATTGATCTGACTAATTGATTGTTTTGGATATGGCGATATTTTTTCAGCTTTATTGCTACACCCTTTGAGCGTAAAGGCGTCACTTTTTTGCTGCTTGCTCGCTGTTTCTAACTCTCATTTTGGCGGAAATAACCCCATTGTTTTCTCCGAGCTTGCTAGGTTTACTGGTATCGGACGTTTGGCGTTAGCATTTGATTGGGAGAGAGAACATGGATGATTTACTGCCTGATTTGTGTGATGAATTTGAAAATGGGGTCACTTGGTTACCCGTGCAGTGGCAAGATTATGGTGGCAAGCCGCTTTTTTTCGGGCAAATCGAGACGCTTCGCTGTTACGAGGACAACTCGAAAGTACGAGAGCTTGTGGCAACACCGGGTAATGGGCGTGTCCTTGTGGTGGACGGTCACGGCAATCTTAACCGTGCGTTGTTGGGTGATTTGCTCGCAGAGAAAGCGGTCGCCAATGGTTGGAGCGGTATCGTGGTGTTTGGTGCTGTCAGAGATGCGGGCGCGCTCAGCACCATGAACCTTGGCGTTAAAGCGCTCGGTGTGTGCCCGATCAAAACCGAGAAAAAAGGCTTGGGCGACGTGGGTGTCGATTTGCGCATAGGCGGTGTGCTTGTTGCGCCAGGACACTACTTATATGCCGATAAGAACGGCATTGTGGTGAGTCCGGAACCGAGAGCGTTGTAAACTTCTGAGTGACCAAAACGAAAAAACCGCCCCGAGAGGCGGTTTTTTGACGTTCGTATTTTTTAGAAACGGTAGCCAACGCCTAACTGATAATTGGTTGAGTTCTGAGGCATTTGGTTAAAGTTGTAGTCAACTTTGGCTTCGAGATTGAGCGAGTCAGAAATTCGGAAAGTACTGCTCATACCAAACACACCAATCGTCTCTTCGTTGATGCGCTCTGCTTGGATACTACTGTCGAAGCTCAATACTTCACTGACGTTAAACTGCACGCCACTTGATACACCTTTCGCACCCGAGGAAATCACACTGTCGGTGGTTAATTCGGTCGCGAGGAACACGTTCACTTTTTCATGCACGGGGTAGTGATAGCCGCTGCTTATCGTCCAGCTATCAAAGGTTTGATTGCCCGTTTTTAACGAGTTAGAGAACCAAGGCTTGTTGTTCTCTTCAACATATTCATACAGCGGTAACGAACCCTGCGCGAATGCAAAAAAAGCCACTAATTGCAGGGTGATGGCAAGCAATAATTTTCTCATTGAGCCTCCTTCCCTGATTCGTTTTTATTAGACTGAGTTGTTAGTTTAGATCACTTGTCTCAGATTGAATAAAGCTGGATGCACGTTTTTTGAACACAATGTTGGTATTGTGATATTGCTCCGGCATTACTCTGCCACATTAAGTGGTGTCTAAATATTGAGCAAGTTATGTGCCTGAATAACGACAGTTTTTTGACAACACATAACCTTGCTCGCAAATTTATTGATTGGTAAACCGACACTCGTCGCTGTAGGGGAAGACGTCGTTGAATTGACCGTGCTGAATGTTGTTTTGTAGCTCTTTCCAGTAGTTCGCATCAAACAGATCGGCATGCAGTTCATCGAACAGGGCGCGGATCTTTGGATTGATCAACAAGAAGGTGCGGAACTCTTCGGGGAATACATCATTTTCCCCCACGCTATACCAAGCTCTGCCGCCATTTCATCCTCGGGGAAGCGAGGCGGTGGAATACGGCGGAAGTTCACCTCTGTCAGGTAAGAGATTTCATCGTAATCGTAGAAAATCACGCGGCTGTGTCGTGAAACACCGAAGTTCTTAAACAGCATGTCACCAGCAAAAATGTTTGCCGCGGCAAGTTGTTTGATGGCATCGCCATACTCTTGTACCGCTTCGCGGAGCTCATCATCGTCAGCCTGTTCAAGGTAGATGTTGAGCGGGATCATGCGGCGCTCCATATAAAGGTGGCGAATGTGCACCTCTTTACTGGTGAGCTTGATGTTGGACGGTGCCACCTCCATCAACTCTTCAATCAGCTCATCACTGAATCGCTCGCGCGGGAAGATGAAATTACGGTAATCCAGTGTGTCGGCCATTCGACCTACACGGTCATGCTCTTTAACCAGTTTGTACTTCTCTTTGACGACCGCATGGGTAATGTCCTTTTGCGGTGCAAACCGGTCTTTAATGATCTTAAAGACAAACCCGTAGGAGGGCAGAGTAAACACTGACATGACCATGCCTTTGATGCCGGGGGCAACCACGAACTGATCGTCTGAATGCTCCATATGAAGGAGGTACTCGCGGTAAAGTTCGGTTTTGCCATGTTTTTGACACCCAATGGATGTATAGAGCTGAGACGGCGTTTTGTGCGGCATCAATTGGCCGAGAAAATCGACCAAGGTGGCAGGTGCAGGCGCGTACACCATGAAATAAGAACGGGCAAAGCCGAAGATCACGCTGACATCATCAGAATCGACAATACAGGCATCGACATAAAGCTTGTTCTGCGAGTTGGTCAAAATGGGGATCACCAACGGACGCGTTTGGTTTGCCATGTCGATACGGCCAATCAAGTACGCCGCTTTGTTTCGGAAAAACGGCTCACGGATCATATCGATGATCACTTCATCGGTCAGTTGAGGCCCCAACGTATGCTGCAAGGCTTCAACGATGCGGTGAACGTCTCTGGCTTTATCTACCCAATTTAAGGTAAACGGCGTGTCATCCAAAATGCGTTCAACGGTTTGGATAAGGCTGTTTTTCGAGGGGTAGCGTTTTAATAGCGGCGTTGGGTATTTCGGAATACGGCCACCTTGGGAGCTGTTCACAAACAGTTTGTCCCGTCGGATATTACGATGGTCGAACATGCGGCAATACACAGAGTTAAAGAAGCTCTCCGCAATGTCATAGCGCGGGTAATCATCAAGCAGGCGGCTGTACTCGTCTTTGACGGCCATCAGGAAGGAGCGGGTGGCATGCTGTTTGGTCAACATGGTTTTAAGTTGTTGGCTGACGAGGCCGACGTGGTGATCATAGAAACTAATGCGTGTTTTTAACGCTTTCTGCACACTTTTCCAGTCACGTTGTTCAAATCGTTCTTGTGCGCCTGCGGTGACATCCAGAAAGCGGCCGTACATTGCATCTGCGCCTTGTAATATGGTTTGCGCTACCAACTCCTCCATTGCAACTGCCATTGGCTCCCTCCTTTGGTGTTGCGGTTTTTCTGGTCAATTCAATTAACTATGTCCTGCAGGGAACAACTCTGCAAGAAAGAGTGAAGAAAATTCAGGTATTTCTCATCTTTTAAATTTGATAATGAAGAGTTGCGAATTACAGCGTTTTTTTGAGAGATAACTTAAATTTTTGTTGACCTTAAAGGCTGCATTCTGTAAACGTTATAGAAAGGCAAAACGATAGGTTTTTAACCATGTTTAACGCAGTCGGCACCACAACCATTATTACCACGATTACCATCACCATTTGTGAGGGTGCGGGCTGACATGCACTGAATTTTTAAAAGAAGCCCGTACCCTCAACAGGTACGGGCTTTTTTTTAACCTGTTTTTTACTGAATTTTCGGATTCAACAAGGAGTTGGAGGAAAGGATGCGAGTTTTAAAGTTTGGTGGTACTTCGCTAGCGAATGCAGAAAGATTTAGCAGAGCAGCTGAGATCATCACCAGCAATACCTGTCAAAGTGAGGTGTCGGCGGTCCTATCCGCCCCGGCTAAGATCACCAACGCGTTGGTTGATGTGATTGAAAACACAATCAAACACGGCGAAGCAGAACTGCAAGTTGCAGAAATCCAATCTATTTTCTCAGCACTCTTTGACGGCCTGTCAGAGATGGAAGCTGACTTCGACAAAGCGTCGCTTTATCAAGCTCTCGACAGCACGCTAGCGCAACTCAAACAATACATTCATGGTATCGCGTTGCTGGGTCTTTGCCCTGACAACATTTACGCGCGCATTATCAGCAAAGGCGAACGTCTCTCTATTGCCACCATGTCTGCGCTTCTCCAAGCACGTGGTTACAACACCTTCGTTATCGACCCAGTGCATTATCTCCAAGCGAAAGGCGATTACCTTGAAGCCATGGTCGACATTGAAGTGTCTTCTGACCGCTTCAAAAAAGAACCTATTCCAGCTGGTCATATCGGTTTGATGCCGGGCTTTACGGCTTCAAATGAACAAGGTGAGTTGGTCACTCTGGGTCGAAATGGCTCTGACTACTCAGCGGCAGTACTGGCAGCGTGTGTTCGCGCAGAGTGCTGTGAAATCTGGACGGACGTAGACGGCGTATATAGCTGTGACCCAAGACTGGTACCCGATGCCAAGCTACTAAAATCACTCAGCTACCAAGAAGCGATGGAGCTTTCCTACTTCGGTGCCAAAGTGCTTCACCCGAAAACCATCCTTCCTATCGCTCGCTTCCACATTCCATGTCTGATTAAAAACACTGCCAACCCACAAGGTGCTGGCACCTTGATTGGTAACGACAACCACGAAGATAACTTGGCGGTGAAAGGCATCACTACCTTGAGCAAACTGAGCATGGTGAACGTGTCTGGTCCAGGCATGAAAGGCATGGTCGGCATGGCTGCTCGCGTATTTGGTGCCATGTCTGCAGCGGGCGTTTCCGTTGTACTGATCACCCAGTCTTCGTCTGAATACAGCATCAGCTTCTGTATCGAAGCTGAAGATAAGCCGCTGGCAGTGCGTGCACTTCAAGAAAACTTCGAGCTTGAACTGAAAGATGGCCTGTTAGAACCCGTAGAGTTTGTCGACAACGTAGCGATTGTGTCTCTGGTTGGTGATGCAATGCGTACCGCCAAAGGTGTAGCGTCTCAGTTCTTTACCTCGCTGGCAGAAGTGAACGTGAATATCGTGGCGATTGCGCAGGGCTCGTCAGAGCGCTCTATCTCTGCGGTTATCCCAGATGACCGCGTATCAGAAGCGGTGAAAGCGTGTCACGAAAACCTGTTTAACTCTAACCACTACTTGGATGTGTTCATTGTTGGTGTGGGCGGCGTTGGTGGTGAGCTGGTGGAGCAGGTGCAACGTCAGCAAGCGAAATTGGCCGACCAAGGCATTGTGATCCGCGTGTGTGGTCTGGCAAACAGCCGTGGCATGCTGCTAAACAGCAAAGGTATCGACCTCAACACGTGGCGTGAAGAGCTGGCGAAAGTGGATGAACCATTTAGCTTGCCACGCATGGTGCGTTTGGTTCAGCAAAACCACGTTATCAACCCTGTGTTTATTGACTGTACGTCTGATCAGGCGATTGCTGATCAATACGTGGACTTCCTTTCAGCGGGCTTCCACGTCATCACGCCGAACAAGAAAGCGAACACTGCGGGCATGGCGTACTACCAACAGCTACGTAAATCCGCACGCGCAACACGCCGTAAGTTCATGTACGACACCACAGTGGGCGCGGGTTTGCCGGTTATCGAAAACTTGCAGAATCTGATTGCAGCGGGTGATGAGCTTGAGAAATTTACCGGTATTCTTTCTGGTTCGCTTTCGCACATCTTCGGTAAGCTCGATGAAGGCCAAAGCTTCAGTGAAGCGACCAGCGTTGCGCGCGACAGTGGCTTTACCGAGCCGGATCCACGTGATGATCTCTCGGGCATGGACGTGGCGCGTAAGCTTCTGATCCTTGCGCGTGAAGCAGGTATGCACCTTGAACTGGAAGACGTGGAGGTTGAGCCAGCTCTGCCACCGGGCTTTGATGCATCAGGTGATGTGGCAGCCTTTATGGCGAAATTGCCAGAAGCCGATGCCTACTTCGACAAGTTGGCAGCAGATGCGCGCGCAGAAGGCAAAGTGCTGCGCTACGTGGGCAGCATCGATAAAGGCAACTGCTCGGTGAAAATTCAAGCCGTTGATGCCGACGACCCGATGTTCAAAATCAAAGAAGGCGAAAACGCACTGGCGTTCTACAGCCGCTATTACCAGCCAATTCCATTGGTGCTGCGTGGCTACGGTGCCGGTACGGCCGTAACGGCGGCGGGTGTGTTCGCAGACTTGATGCGTACGCTTGGCTGGAAATTGGGGGTATAAGATGAGTGTTGTCGTTTACGCACCTGCCTCTATAGGCAACGTCAGTGTCGGCTTCGATGTGCTGGGTGCTGCAGTTTCACCTATTGACGGTACTTTGCTGGGCGATCGCGTAAAAGTTGAGGACGGCGGTGCAACGCCGTTCCAACTCCAGTGTGTCGGCAGCTTTGTCGACAAACTGCCTGAAAATCAGGAAGAGAACATTGTTTATCAGTGCTACCTCGTGTTCCGTCGTGAGATGGAAAAGCGTGGTGAGCCTATGCGCAATGTGGCGATGACGCTTGAGAAGAACATGCCGATTGGCTCAGGGTTGGGTTCTAGTGCGTGTTCAATCGTTGCAGCCCTTGATGCGCTCAATAAATTCCATGACGAAACCTTAGATGGAACCGCGCTTCTGGCCCTGATGGGGGAAATGGAAGCGGCGATTTCTGGCAGTCTGCACTACGACAATGTCGCACCGTGTTACTTGGGTGGCTTGCAGCTGATGGTCGAGCAAATGGGCATCATCAGCCAGCAGGTTCCTTGTTTTGACGAGTGGTACTGGGTGATGGCGTATCCGGGTATCAAGGTGCCAACTGCCGAAGCGCGTGCGATTTTGCCTGCGCAATATCGTCGTCAGGATGTGATTAATCACGGCCGACATCTGGCAGGCTTCATCCATGGCTGTTACTCTGGTCAACCCGAGTTGGCGGCGAGCATGATCAAAGATGTTGTCGCTGAACCGTATCGCGAGAAATTGCTGCCAGGGTTTGCAGAAGCAAGACACTACGCAGAAGATGCGGGCGCATTGGCCACCGGGATTTCGGGCTCAGGCCCAACGCTGTTCAGCATCACCAGCGACAAAGCGGTCGCTGAGCGCGTTGCCAAATGGCTACAGGAAAATTACGTTCAGAATGAAGAAGGATTTGTCCATATCTGTCGATTGGATGTGACCGGTTCGACAGTGACAGGAAGTGAACTATGAAGCTATACAACATCAAAGAAAACGATGAACAGGTCTCGTTTGGTCAAGCTGTAAAGCAAGGACTTGGCCGCAATCAGGGGTTGTTCTTCCCAAGCGAATTACCAAAATTTGACGACGTTGATGCCTTGCTGGCGAAAGATTTCGTTAGCCGTAGCAGCGATATTCTGTCTGCCTTTATTGGTGAAGAGCTGTCTGCGGACACGGTTCGCGGCATGGTCGACGTTGCATTCCAATTCCCTGCACCTGTTGAGAAAGTGACGGACAAAATCAGTGCGCTGGAGCTGTTCCACGGCCCTACACTGGCGTTCAAAGATTTCGGTGGCCGCTTTATGGCGCAGTCACTGGCCGCGGTCTCTGACAGTGGTAAAGTGACCATTCTGACCGCAACATCCGGTGATACCGGTGCGGCAGTTGCCCATGCATTTTATGGCATGGAAAACATCAACGTGGTGATTTTGTATCCAAAAGGCAAGATCAGCCGTTGCAGGAAAAACTCTTCTGTACGCTGGGTGGCAACATCCACACTGTTGCAATCAATGGCACGTTTGATGACTGTCAGGCGATGGTGAAGAACGCATTTGATGACGCGGAGCTGCGCGCCGCTATCGGCCTAAACTCTGCAAACTCCATCAACATCAGCCGTTTGATGGCGCAAATCTGTTACTACTTTGAAGCGGCTTCTCAGCTAACTAAAGAACAGCGTGAAAATCTGGTGGTTGCGGTACCAAGCGGTAACTTTGGTAACCTGACGGCAGTTTGTTGGCAAAAGCGATAGGCTTGCCAATCAAACGCTTTATCGCGGCAACCAATGTAAATGACACTGTGCCACGCTACCTGAAAACCGGTGAGTGGACGCCAGAAGCAACCATTCCAACCCTGTCAAACGCCATGGATGTGAGCCAACCAAACAACTGGCCTCGCATTGAAGAGCTTTGCAAAGTGAAAGGCTGGGGCCTGAACGAACTGGGCTCAGGTGCTGTGACGGATGAAGAGACAGCAGTAACCTTGAAAGCCATGTTTGAGGCGGGTTACTTGTGTGAACCGCACGGTGCGATTGCTTACCGCGTATTGGAAGAGCAACTGCAAGACGGCGAATATGGCCTGTTCCTGTGTACGGCGCACCCGGCGAAGTTCAAGGAGTCGGTTGACGAGATCTTAGGTCAAGACATTCCGCTGCCAGGTCCGTTGGCAAAGCACGCTGTAATGGATCTGCTTTCTGTTGAGCAAGATGCAGATTTTGCGCAGCTTCGCGAGTACCTGATGAAGGTTGCGGGCTAATTCTTCGCGTAAAACGCAGACAACAAAAAACCGGCCAGTGGCCGGTTTTTTTATATTCGTGCTAACTGTCTATTACAGAGAGTTAGTGAAAGTACGTGCGATAACGTCGCGCTGTTGTTCAACAGTCAGAGAGTTGAAGCGAACTGCGTAACCCGATACACGGATAGTCAGCTGTGGGTATTTTTCTGGGTGCTTAGCAGCGTCTTCCAGAGTTTCACGCTTCAGTACGTTAACGTTCAGGTGTTGACCGCCTTCGATTTTCGCAGGAACTTCGATTGCGATTTCGCGGCTTTCGTACTCACCCAGATCTGCAGCAGGGATAACTTGGTCTGCTTCGAAGCCAGCTTTTGCAGCAACACAACGTGCTTCGTTAGTCTCGCTGTCCAGCAGCCAGATTGAGTTCAGCAGGTCGTCGTTAGCGGCTTTGGTGATCTGAATACCAGTGATCATAATTCTTTCCCCTTGATAGGCTTGATGATTTTAATTTTCGAACTTTTGATGAGCTGGGTACTTGTATACCTTAATGTTTGTAAGGTTATTTTGATTTTAGTCAAATTACAATCAAAATATGCAAAAATCGAACAATGATTTTCTTGTTCTGAATCAATAAAACATTAAGTATTTGAAATTGTACAAATCGATAACATTTCAATTTGTTGCTTAAAATTACATATGTAATTTTATTACTACAAAATTGCCCAATGATAAGGCGGTAAAATTCCTGTTTATCGTCGATCTAAGTAACTTAAAATGTTGTCGGTTACGAAGTGGAGAGTTTAGAGATGAAATATATCGGTGCGCATGTGTCTGCATCCGGTGGCGTAGACAAAGCACCGGCGAATGCGGCACAAATTGGTGCAAATGCCTTTGCCATATTTACCAAAAACCAACGTCAGTGGGTTGCCAAGCCATTGGAGGCACAAACCATTGCCGCGTTTAAAGCTAATTGCCGTCAATTGGGGTTTGTACCCGAAGCTATCCTGCCGCACGACTCTTACCTCATCAATCTTGGCGCGCCGGAAGAAGACAAGCTGGTGAAGTCTCGTGAAGCATTTATTGATGAAATGGCGCGATGCAAACAACTTGGGCTGCCGCTTTTAAACTTTCATCCGGGCAGCCACTTGAAAAAGATCAGTGAAGACGCCTGTTTGTCTTTGATTGCAGAATCCATCAACCTTGCGCATCAAGCAGTACCGGAAGTGGTGGCTGTGATTGAAAACACCGCAGGGCAAGGCACCAATCTAGGATGGTCCTTTGAACAGCTCGCCACCATCATTGCGCAAGTCGAAGACAAAACCCGAGTAGGTGTGTGTATCGATACCTGCCATGCTTTTGCGGCGGGTTATGACTTACGCACGCACAGTGCAGCAGAAACCACGTTTGCTGAGTTCGACCAAACTGTTGGCTTTCAATACCTGCGCGGTATGCACTTAAACGATTCCAAAACCCCGTTTGGCAGTCGTGTCGACAGACACCATGCGCTCGGTGAAGGGGAAATTGGATTGCCGTGCTTTGAAGTCATCATGCAAGATGCCCGCTTTGATGGCATTCCTCTGATACTGGAAACCATCAAGCCAGAGAAATGGGCGGATGAGATCCGTCTCCTGCGTCAATTCGAAGTCACAGCATCTTCGGCAATAAACGCGTAGAATCACGGTCAATTAAACGAAACTCGGCAAGTTGGGGCTCAAATGACACAGGTAATTACCTGGCACGATGTGATTGGTCAGGAAAAAGAACAAGATTACTTTACACACACCATGGCGTACGTCGCAGACGCGCGTGAGCAGGGGAAAGTGATCTATCCGCCAAAAGAAGACGTGTTTAACGCGTTTCGTTTTACTGAGCTGAGCGATGTAAAAGTCGTGATCTTAGGCCAAGACCCTTATCACGGCCCGAATCAAGCACATGGTCTGTGCTTTTCTGTGTTGCCGGGGATCAAGCCGCCACCGTCGCTGGTGAACATGTATAAAGAACTGGCGCAGGATATCGACGGCTTTAGCATTCCAAGCCATGGTTATTTGAAAAGCTGGGCTGACCAAGGTGTGCTGCTGTTAAACACTGTGCTGACGGTAGAGCAGGGCAACGCACACTCTCATGCTCATCTTGGATGGGAAACGTTCACGGATCGCGTGATTGAAGCGGTAAACCAGCATTGTGAAGGTGTGGTCTTTTTGCTGTGGGGTTCCCATGCGCGTAAAAAAGGACGCGTGATCGACCGCCAACGTCATCATGTGTTGGAAGCACCGCACCCATCGCCACTCTCCGCACACCGCGGTTTCTTGGGATGTAAGCACTTCTCGTCGACGAACACCTTGCTGGGTCAAATGGGTAAAGCCCCAATCAATTGGCAGCCGGATCTCGACGCGTAAACAACACACTTTCTATCTATCCAAACAACCTGAATCCTGCATCTTCGGCGCGTTTGGGTATCAGCCCGCATTCAGTGAAATGGATCGCGGGCTTTTTCTTTGACATTGCTTCCACCAATTAACTGAACAAAAAATGACCACGCTCAATTTGTCTTGAAAAGGGCTGGTTAGACTGGAGGGATTGGAGAAATAATAATCAAAGGAAGGAAGCCGCTATGTTAGTAGCCAGTATTCATAAAGATCACAACAATATCAGTAAGCTGCTCAAGCTTCTGACTCAAAAGCTGACCGCGATTAAAAGCGAAAAACCCGTCAACTACAGCTTGATCCGTGATGCGGTGCTCTATCTTCAAGAGCATGCGGAAAAATACCACCACCCAAAAGAAGATTTGATTTACCACTTCTATATCGACAAATACAAAGATGCTGAAGCGGTGGCACGACTGGATGCTGAGCACGACAGCCTAGCGAGCCTAACAGCAGAGTTCGCCGATACTGTTGATATGATTTTGATGGATGCGGTTATCCCACTGGATCTGTTTGCTGAGAAGCTTAACCGCTTTGTTGTTAGTCAGCGCGAGCACCTTGAGCTTGAAGAGCGCGACATTTTACCTTTGATTGAAAAGCAACTGAGCACCGAAGACTGGGCGTATTTACAATCGCAGTGGGACGACGAATTGAGTGACCCACTGTTTGGCGACACAGTGTCGGATAAGTTCGTAGAATTGGCTGCGGCATTGAAAGCCTGATCTTGTCAGCTTGTTTGGGTATAGAGATAAAACAGAAAAGGCACTGACAAGGTGCCTTTTTAGATTAGGAGCGCAAAAGGATGCGTTATTTAAGTTGAACGGCTGATAGAAAACAGAGGGTTAAAAGTCAAAGTCACTATCGTTAAAATCACCGAGCATATCGATGTCTTGCAACTCTTTTCTAAGGCGCTGTCTGTCTTTCAGGGCCTCAATTTCTCTCCACTTGCGTTTGACTTGCTTAGAGCGTCCACCGCGTTGTGTTCTGTCTTGATCGAAAATATCATCGAAGGCAAAGCTATCCATAAATTCACCTCATGTTGCCGTGCGGTCAGTATTTAAGTATCAAACCTTCCCCAAAATAAAATTGAAGTGTTTCTCATTTGTTGCACCTCAGTGAAGTTTTTATGAGAGTGACATCACCCTTCCTTGTGTTGTGGTTACTTTTCAAGCATCTAAGCCCCCTGTAAATGGCGGAAATTAAATGTTTAGTACTCGTAACAAAATGCACGGCAAGCCACTGTCATATGGGCACACTTTGGGTGTTGAGTGTGTCTGCTCGGTTGTTTCACAACGACAAATTGACCGAATACGGATGTTGTGTGCGTGTTGGAATAATGTGTGGACGATGTATTTTTCAGCAGCGGTGCATGATAAAAACCAAATGTCGTGAAAAAGATAAATGCAACCTTATGCATATTGCTTTTTCAGGCCTCAACCTTCATCATCTCGCGGAAATTTGTGAGCTACGCTCAATAAAACAATACAAAAACGGCACATTTTCGGGGTTTCGAGCCGATCTGCTTGGAATGCCCACATCTTTATTCGCTGACAACGATGTCAGTTGCATCTCATCGCACCCTCGATCACCGGGGATTCTTACGTTGCGAGAATGTTTATACGTACAGAGGGGGAGGCGTGGTAAGTCTTATTAACTTTTTGAACGATCTGATATGGGGTTCTGTACTCATATATCTTTTGATCGGTGGCGGCATCTTTTTCACGCTACGACTTGGGTTTATTCAACTTCGTCACTTTGGGCACATGTTCAGTGTGATGAAAAACAGCCGTAAATCAGACAGTGAAGGCATTTCTTCTTTCCAAGCGCTTTGTACAAGCCTCGCTGCTCGTGTCGGTACCGGAAACATGGCGGGTATCGCCGTTGCGTTGACCCTTGGTGGACCCGGTGCGATTTTCTGGATGTGGCTGATTGCCATTCTCGGTATGGCAACCGCGTTTGCGGAAAGCACGCTGGCACAGCTCTACAAAACGCGTGACGATGACGGTAACTTCCGTGGTGGTCCTGCGTATTACATGGAGAAAGGCCTCGGTATGCGCTGGATGGGTGTGGTGTTCTCCATCTTGCTGATCATTGCGTTTGGTCTGGTGTTCAACTCAGTACAAGCCAACTCTATTACTCAAGCCGCCTACGTTGCCTTTGGCTTTGACCCGCTGTATGTGGGGATCGCACTGGTATTCTTGTCTGCATTTGTGATTTTTGGTGGTATCCGTAAAATCGCCCGTACTGCAGAGCTTATCGTGCCTGTGATGGCCATGCTTTACCTTGCGCTGGCGTTTTACATCATGCTGACCAACTTGGAGAAAGTGCCAGAGGTACTCTCGCTCATCTTCCGCAGTGCATTTGGTCTGGAAGAAGCCGCGTCGGGTGCTGTTGGTTATACCATTGCGCAGGGCATGGTGCAGGGCATCAAACGCGGTCTGTTCTCAAACGAAGCCGGTATGGGTTCAGCACCTAACGCAGCGGCCAGTGCAACGCCATATCCGCCACATCCTGCGTCGCAAGGCTATGTGCAGATGCTGGGCGTGTTTGTGGACACCATTGTTATCTGTACCGCGACGGTAGCGATCATCCTGATCTCTGGCGAATACATGCCAGGCAGTGAAATCACGGGTATCGAATTAACACAGCGCGCGCTGACCAGTGAAGTAGGAAGCTGGGGCGGTATCTTTATCGCGGTGGCGATATTCTTCTTTGCGTTCACCTCGATCATTGCTAACTATTCTTACGCGGAAACCAACTTGATGTTTCTGGAGCACAACCACAAGTTCGGATTGAACATTTTCCGCTGTGTGGTGCTGGGCATGGTGATGTTTGGCGCGCTGGCAGAGTTGCCTGTGGTGTGGATCATGGCTGATACCTCAATGGGCTTGATGGCCATTGTGAACATGATTGCTATCTTGCTGCTCTCAGGCACAGTGGTGAAGCTGGCGAAAGATTACAATCAACAGTTGGTGCGCGGCAAAATCCCGTCATTCAACAGCCGCAATCACCCAGAGCTTTTGAATCAAATTGAGCCTGGCGTATGGGGTAAAGCAGAAGAGAAAGCGGAGCCAAGCCGCTAACCGTCTTCGGTAATCTCTATTGCAGTTATCGGAAAAAGCCATGCCTTCAAGCGTGGCTTTTTTTGTTCCGGGTGGTAACCTTGAGGACAACTATTTGAAAGGAATGACACTATGCTGATCGTGGTTTCTCCAGCGAAAACTTTGGACTACCAGTCACCTCTGGCAACTGAACGCTTCACCCAGCCAATGTTTGTTGAACATGCAAAAGAGCTGATTGATGTGTGCCGAACGCTCACGCCCGCAGATATCTCCGGCCTGATGAAAGTCAGCGATAAGATTGCAGGGCTAAACGCAGCGCGCTTTGAAGAGTGGTCTACCGAGTTTACGACGGAAAACGCGCGTCCAGCGGTGTTGGCATTCAAAGGCGACGTTTACACCGGCCTAGAAGCTGAAACCTTGTCAGACGAGGACTTTAGCTGGGCACAAGATCACCTGCGTATGCTTTCTGGCCTTTATGGCTTGCTGCGTCCGCTCGATTTGATGCAGCCATACCGCCTTGAGATGGGCACACGCCTTGAAAACGGTCGTGGTACTAACTTGTACCAATTCTGGGGTGACATCATTACCAATGCGCTGAACGACGCACTGGAGAGTCAAGGCGATGAGGTGTTGGTGAACTTGGCATCTAACGAGTACTTCAAGTCAGTGAAACCCGCCAAGTTGAAAGGCCAAATCATCACGCCAGTGTTTAAAGACCGCAAGAACGGTCAGTACAAGGTGATCAGCTTCTTTGCCAAGAAAGCGCGCGGCATGATGGCGCGTTACATCATCGACAACCGCATCGACTCGGTTGAGGCACTGAAAGCGTTTGATACGGCGGGTTACTGGTTCTGCGCGGAAGAATCTAACGACAAAGAGTTAGTGTTTAAACGCGAAGAGCAGTGATTCAGCGATCAAACAGTAAGAAAAAGAAAAGGTTAGCCTCGGCTAACCTTTTTTGTGCTTGCTATTCAGGCTTACGCTGTCGGGTTAACAGGCTCGCCCGGTTTGTCGTCAGACGCGGACGATGACGCTTGGGTTCTACGTTCTAGTCTACGCTCCCAATAATCAGCATTCTTGATGCCGAGTTTCACAGGGTCAAACGTGTATTCTGTGACGCCTTCTTTTTGTTGACGCTCGTAATCGTTCAACGCTTTCAGTGCGGGTTTGCTCAAGAAGAAGATGATCAAGATACCGATGATGTTCAGCCATGCCATCAAGCCGACGCAATATCACCCATCGCCCAAGCAAGACCCGCCGCTTTGACCGTTCCGTAGAAAACAGCCGCAATCAAAACCAGCTTCAGCACAAACATCATGCCCGGCACTTTTACCGTGCGGCGTAAGTAAGCGATGTTGGTTTCAGCGATGTAGTAGTACGCCAAAATGGTGGTGAAGGCGAAGAAGAACAGGGCAACAGCAATGAATGGTTTACCCCAGCCTGGCATAGTGCTTTCAACCGCAAGCTGTGTGAATACAGGACCATTAGCACTGATTTCAGCTGCCAGGTTCTGAACGATAAAGCTTCGCCTGGACCATGAACATTGTATGCGCCTGTAATCAGAATCATAAATGCCGTGGCAGAACACACCAGTAGGGTATCGATGTAGATAGAAAACGACTGGACCAGACCTTGTTGTGCGGGATGGTCAACGTTTGCTGCCGCGGCAGCGTGAGGACCGGTCCCTTGACCTGCTTCGTTTGAGTAAATGCCGCGTTTAACCCCCCAACCAATTGCGGCACCAAAGCCTGCCATTGGGTTGAAGGCATCACCGACAATCAGCATCACAATCGCGGGTACTTCCGTGATGTTCAGAAGAATGATAACGAACGCGATGATGACGTAGGCCAGTGCCATAAATGGCACCACAATTTGTGTGAAGCTTGCGATACGTTTTACACCACCAAAGATGATGAACGCTAGCAGTACGGAAATGAATGCGCCCGTTGTGATTTTCGCCACGCTGAACGTACCCACGGCCGTTTCAATCATGTCACCTGAGCCAAAGGCTGCTTCGATAGCATTACCGATGCTGTTGGACTGAACGCCCGGTAGCAGAACACCACATGCAAAAATCGTCGCGATAGCGAATAGCCACGCGTACCATTTTTGGCCCATGGCTTTTTCGATGTAGTACGCCGGACCACCGCGGAACTCGCCGTCGTCTTCTTCTTTATAAATTTGAGCGAGCGTAGATTCGGTGTAGGCCGTTGCTGCACCTAGGAAGGCAACAATCCACATCCAAAAGACGGCACCAGGGCCACCGAAACCGATGGCCGCAGCCACACCTGCGATGTTACCTGTACCGACACGACCAGAGAGCGAAACGGCTAACGCCTGAAATGATGAGATGCCCTTGGAAGAGCTTTTGCCTGAAAAGAGTAGGCGGGTCATTTCGCCGAACTGACGAACTTGTACAAAGCGCGTAATGATGGAGTAAAACAAACCTGCGCCCAGACACATGTACACAAGTACTGGACTCCAGATAATGCTGTTCAAAAAATCAACAACAGATTGCATTGATAGGTCCCTCTAAAATGAAATATTGGATAGATCATTTAATATCCTGCCGAAGAATAATCTCAATTCGTTACTTATTGTTAACATTTTGTGTTATCAGTGTGACGGATTGTGATCATGATCTTCAACTGCTTATCCTTTATCCAATTGGCATAATTTGCTGCGACTAAGCGCCAAAAACGAAAAAAGGAGGCATTACGCCTCCTTTTAATTGTTTAATTAGATTGTTTAGCTGTTAGTCAGTTGTTTTATCTGCTTTTTTCGCTGCTTTTTTCGCCACTTTCTTGGCTTTTCCTTTGACTTCTTTTTTACTCAGCTTTTTCTTTTTCTTCTTAAATTCAGCTTTCTTATGTTTCGGCTTCAAACCATCAATGTAACGTTCTTTAACGTCTTCTTTCATGTAACGGCAAACGCGGTCCATCATTGGTTGGTCGTGCGCTTCAACCAGTGAAATCGCATTACCTTTTTTACCTGCGCGTGCGGTACGGCCGATACGGTGCAAGTAAACGTCCGCCTTGCGTGGCAAGTCGAAGTTAATAACGTGGTCGATATCTGGCACGTCGATACCACGTGCTGCAACGTCCGTCGCCAACAGAACATTGATTTCACCCTTAGTGAAACGCTCTACCGCGTAGGTACGTTTCGCTTGCGCCATTTCACCTTGCAGCCATGCACAAGGGATTTTCGCTTTGGTCAGCTCTTCACGCAGAGCAGCCAGACGCTCACGGGTTTTGATAAAGATAATGGCACGCTCAGCTTGCTCAGTCAGAATTGACTTCAGCAAGGCGTTCTTGTGCGCCATATCGTCACAGCGGTAGTACCACTGAGTGATTTTCTTGCGCTCACGGCGTGGTGGCTCTGCAACCACTTCAACCGGGTCGGTCAGCAGCGTGTTTTTGAAACCGTCGATGCCTTTACCTTCCAGCGTTGCTGAGAAAAGCATACTTTGCTTACGCCAGCGACATTCGTGCGACAGGCGATCTACCGCTGGGCCGAAACCCATGTCCAGCATGCGGTCAGCTTCATCCAGCACCAAGCTTTCGATTGCGCGGCAGTCAAAACGCTCGGCTTCCACGTATTCCATCAAACGGCCTGGGGTCGCAACCACGATGTCTTGAGTTTTGCCCAAGATGTTTGCGTGCTCTTGGTAAGAGATACCGCCAGTGATGGTGATGATTTTCAGATCAGTGTACTTCGCCAGTGCGCGAGCTTGATCGGCAACCTGGATAGCCAGTTCACGAGTAGGAGTCAGGATCAGTGCGCGTGCAGGGCCAGGTTTCTGACGTGGGTAGTCCAGCAAGTGCTGCAATAAAGGCAGAACAAATGCGGCTGTTTTACCTGTCCCTGTTGGCGCAGACGCCAGTACATCACGGCCATCCATTCCATGAGGGATCACGTCAGCCTGAATCGCTGTTGGTCGCTCAAAGCCCATGTCATCCACGGCCAAAAGCAGTTGAGGATCCAGTTCTAATTCAGCAAAAGTTCGCACGCGTAGTTTCTCCACTCAAAGTTAGGGGGCGGATTATATACCCAAATTCTCTCAAGATGCATCGCTTAGCGTGATTTATCACCTATGAAATCGCCACAATTTCAAGTGAGCGTGTCACATCTTGAGGTAAAACTCTTTCGTTAACGCCACAAATTCGTCGGTATAGGCGTTATCTGATTGAATAATCAGTGTTTCTGTCAGTGTCTTATCCGTTGGTGTTGCCGACAATGCCAGCAGTTTTCGGTTGACGGGTTTTGTTGGTGTGGTCTTTACCTCCAGCGCCTTGTGACAATGCAATTGGTGTTTTGGGCTGTTTGCCACCAATTGATCCGCCTCATATGAAGGTAATATCAAATAGGCGATGCCATTGCGTGATAGTCGAGACGCGATCACCTTTAACAGCATGTCATGGGAGAGTGTGTCTGTATGTCTTGCAGTTGCACGTCTTGCATCGTCCGCTTGCAGACCCGAATTAAAATAGGGCGGATTGCAGATGATGACATCAAATTGTTCGTTGTTTTCCCAACGCGTGACATCTTGCACCAGAACATCAATGCGCGCAGACCAAGCAGATTGTTCTGCATTGAATGTCGCCGTCTTGGCTGCATGCTCATCAATATCTAACGCGGTAATGCGTGATGAGGGAAAACGCTGCGCCATCATCAGAGCCAGCAGCCCAGTGCCAGTGCCGATATCAAGGATGGCGGCGTTTTCTGCAGCTTGCGCCCACGCGCCTAGCAAGACGCCGTCAGTGCTGACTGGCATACCGCAGCCTTTATCGTCGATAGCAAACTGCTTGAATTGAAAGCGTTTGTTCAAAATTCCTCCAGAAGACGTACGCACTCAAACCTTAAAAAATGGTTAAAAATGTTGCTACATTGTTGTTGATTTTTGTGTGCCACACTTTTCTAAATGCGGCAAAAATGAACATGATTGGTGTTTAATGCCATTTTGTTAATTAAAAATAGATTAAACATCTATTTTTAATTGCCCTATTGTCTGAAGGGTGAAACTTCGTCATTATTCTGCTGAATCGGTGAAGCTTAGTAAAAATAACCAAAAGGCTAACCGGCTGATTACAGAAATAATATGCAAACACACATAGGTAGTAAGAAGTGAGAGAGAGTTTAAAGGTTAGCGACATACTCGCGCTAGGTTTTATGACCTTTGCGTTTTTCCTAGGAGCAGGCAACATCATCTTCCCACCGCTGGCAGGTTTTCTGGCGGGTGAACACACCATGTCTGCAATGTTCGGTTTTCTTATCACCGCAGTAGGTCTTCCTCTTATTGGTATCATTGCGGTAGCGGTTGCTGGTGGCGGCTGGAAAGGCTTGACGCGTGACCTCCCTGCATCTGTAGCAACACTGATGGCGGTGCTGATCTTCATTATTATCGGTCCAGCTTTTGCAGCACCTCGTGCCGGCCTTGTTGCTTACGAAATGGGCTTTAAGCCATTTTTGGGCGACGTAGGTCAGTTTGAATTGACCATCTTCTCCATTATTTTCTTTGCAGTTGCCATGTTCTTCTCTTTGTCTCAAGGCAAACTGATCGACACCATTGGTAAGCTGCTGACGCCTGCACTGTTTGCTGCACTGGCGATTCTGGCGATTGCTGTTGTGGTTAATCCACAAGGTGACATCGTTGCTGCGCAGGGCGCGTATGTAGACCAAGCGTTTACGACTGGCTTCCTGGAAGGCTACAACACCATGGATACGTTCGCTGCGCTGATGTTCGGTATGCTGATCGTTGACGTTATCCGTAAGAAAGGCATCACTGACCAAGCGAAGACCTGCCAATACCTGATTTACGCGGGCGTTATCGCGGCTGCAGGTCTGGCGTTCGTGTACGTGTCTCTGTTCTACCTGGGGGCGACAGCAACGGGCGTTGCGGCAGGTGCAACGAATGGAGGTGCGATTCTGTCTGCATACGTAATGGCACTGTTTGGCCCTGCGGGTCAGATCATTCTGTCTACGATTATCGTACTGGCGTGTTTGACCACGGTTATCGGTCTGGTTTCTGCGTGTTCTGATTACTTCAGCACACTGACGAAAATCACTTACCGTCAATGGGTAGTGATCCTGTCTATCGCTTGTGCTGTGGTTGCAAACGTAGGTCTGAACCAACTGATTGCGATTTCGGTACCAGTACTGTTCGCACTGTACCCAGTGGCGATTGCGCTGATTGCACTGACCTTCCTGCGTCGTTTCATGCCTAACCCAGCGTTGGCATACCGTGTCGTTCTTGGCGTGTCTTTGGTGTTTGCACTGTTTGATGCGGCAAAAGTTGCAGGTGTTGATGTGTCTGCGCTGAAAGTGCTGCCACTGTTCAACTACGGCATGGCTTGGTTGCTGCCAACGGTTGTTGCACTGGTTGCGGTTCGTTTCGCAGGTGAAAGCAAAGGCGATTCAAGCCACGCATAAGCGATACACGAATACGAAAAAACCACCGCTTGCGGTGGTTTTTTTATGGCTGGAAAGCCGTTTTGGGGTGATGCGACGAGGGTGAGTTGAGCCTCAGAGCATGTCCTGATATTCGACCAGTACTTTCTCACACCAGCTTGCGATACGCTCATCGCTCAGATCGTATTGACTGTCTTCATCCAACGCCAAACCGACGAACTGGGTACCGTCTTCGGTAACCGCTTTTGACGCTTCAAAGGTATAGCCGTCAGTTGGCCAGTAGCCGATAAACTTTAGGCCGGTTGGCAGCAGTTGGTCATGCAGCATGCCCATGGCATCCAAGTACCACTCTGCGTAACCTTCTTGGTCACCAAGGCCAAACAATGCCGCCACTTTGCCTTGCAGTTGCAAGCCATCTAGCTCAGACCACACTGCTTCCCAATCTTCTTGCAGTTCACCGAAATCCCATGTGGAAATGCCGAGCAACAGAAGATCGTATTGGTTCATCGTCGCGACTGGGGTGTCTTTGATATTGTGGATGTCGACCAGATCATCGCCCAGAATGTCGCGGATTTTTTCCGCTGCCATTTCGGTGTAACACGTCGTCGAGCCGTAAAACAAACCTATTTTCATGTTTCAATCCTGCTGTGCCTTCTGGCGCGATTCTACCCCTCGACGCATTCTATCTCTACCCTTAATAAAATGGGATATTTGGATAAAACGTCGCCTTTCTTCATTAGGTTAGGCGGGTAACCCTTTGCAATCCGTTGGTGGTAGGGTAGTTTGGCGACAGAAAAAGCGTACGAAAGTGAGTGAAACGTGGAACAAAACGCAGCACTGGTTGAACAGTTTTTAGATGCAATGTGGATGGAGCGGGGATTGTCGGAAAACACCCTTACCTCTTACCGAAATGATCTGATGAAACTGTGTCACTGGCTGGCAGAGAAGAACATCTTGTTGATCAAGGTAACGCCGAGCACCTTGCAAGACTATCAACATTGGCTGTTTGATCAGGATTACAAGCAAACCAGCCGGGCGCGCATGTTGTCGGCGATGCGTCGACTGTTTCAATATCTTTATCGCGAAAAGCAGCGTGAGGATGATCCGACGGCCAACCTTATCAGCCCTAAGCTGCCAAAGCGTTTACCGAAAGATTTGAGCGAAGAACAAGTGGAAGCACTGCTCGATGCGCCAGATGAAGAAGACATGCTGGAGCTTCGCGACAAAGCCATGATGGAGCTTTTGTACGCCACGGGGCTTCGCGTGACCGAGCTAATCAGTTTGACCACCGAAAACGTCAGCCTTCGCCAAGGCGTGGTGCGCGTGATTGGTAAAGGCGGCAAAGAGCGTTTGGTACCGATGGGCGAAGCGGCCATTGATTGGCTGGATCGCTACCTCGCCCACAGCCGTCCGGCGTTACTGGGTGAGCAAACGTCAGACGTATTTTTCCCAAGCCGTCGCGCCCGAATGATGACCCGTCAGACCTTTTGGCACCGTATTAAGTTTTATGCGGCACTGGCGAATATCGATAGCGACTTGCTCTCGCCGCACGTGTTACGCCATGCCTTTGCGACCCATTTGCTAAACCACGGCGCAGATTTGCGTGTCGTCCAGATGCTCTTGGGGCACAGCGACCTGTCTACCACGCAAATTTACACCCATGTTGCGACAGAGCGACTAAAACAATTGCATCAGGAACACCATCCTCGTGCATAATGCTTTTCGCATTAAAAAAATTGCCTGAAGCGGGATTTTTTCCTGTTTTTCCGGTCTGAGAAGTTAACCGTTGCCGCGAAGCCGAAGGCTTTGCTTTTTTCAGGACAAAAGTAATGATGAAATTCAAACGACTACTGACAAGTGTCGTCATGGCATCTGCAATGCTGTCTGCCGGCGCGTATGCTGCTGAAGGTGCAGACAAGGCGGCGATTGCGGAAGTGTTGGCAAAATACCGACTGAATGTAGAGTCAGTAGAGAAACTGCCCCTTGAAGGGATGTACGAAGTCGTCACCAATGGTGGCGTGGTGTACACCAACAAAGACGGGTCGTATTTCATCTATGGGCAACTCTTTCACACGACCGCGACCGAATCCATCAACATGACAGAAATTACTCAAGCCAAGCGCAACAAGAAAATGTTTGACGCATCGGGTGTTGAGAAAGAGCTGATCGTGTACCCAGCGAAAAACGAGAAATACGTAGTGAACGTGTTTACCGATACCACCTGTGGTTACTGCATGAAGCTTCACCGTGAGATGCAGCAATACAACGATCTGGGTATCACGGTGCGCTATTTGGCGTTCCCTCGCTCGGGCGAGCGTTCACCTAACATTGGTGAAATGAGCGCAATCTGGTGTGCTGACGACAAAGCCAAAGCAATGGATTTGGCGAAAGCACGCAAGTTTGAAGACGAAACCGAAGCCTGTACCGATCTGGTACGTCGCCACATGGCACTGGGTTCGTCTATGGGTGTGACGGGCACACCAGCAATCATGCTGGAAGATGGCACCATGCTGGGCGGTTACCTGCCTGCTGACCGTCTGCTGCAAACGCTGGAGCAAAAAGAAGGCTAATCCTTCTGCTTACAAGCACATCTTAAAAAGCGTCGTTTTATCGACGCTTTTTTTGTTGGTGAGGCAACAGGCCTTTCGCTTTGCAATTCCCTCGCTACAATGGATCCCTCTCAATCCGCATTCTCAATGTCGTTGGTACGTGCCAACGTCAGATACAGGTTCTGTCTTCATGATTGAAATTAAACGTCGTCAGCCCGCGGCTGATGCTGCCTTCTCAAGTTCTATGCCGCCGCTTTTACAACGCATTTATGCCAACCGCGGCATCACCAGTGAAGGGGAGTTAGAGCGAAGTGCCAAGGGCCTTTTGAGCTATAACGCGCTGCACGGCATTGAGCTGGCGGTGACCTTATTGGCAAAGGCGATAGCGGATGGTCGACGTATTATTATCGTGGGAGATTTCGACGCAGACGGCGCCACCAGTTCTGCGCTGTCGGTAACGGCCCTTCGAATGATGGGCTGTAGCAATGTGGATTACCTCGTTCCTAACCGCTTTGAAGACGGCTACGGATTGAGCCCGGAAGTGGTGGAGCAAGCGGCCGCGAAAGGTGCAGAGCTTATCATGACGGTCGATAACGGCGTGTCGTCGATTGAAGGCGTAGCGGCGGCGAAAGCCTTGGGTATTCAGGTCGTGGTGACCGATCACCACTTGCCGGGTGACGTGTTGCCAGATGCCGATGCCATGGTTAACCCAAACCTCAACGAGTGTGGTTTCCCGTCGAAATCACTGGCAGGTGTGGGCGTTGCCTTTTACCTCATGCTCGCATTGCGCGCCCATCTTCGTGATACAGGCTGGTTTGCTCAGCGCGGCATGGCAGAGCCTAATCTGGCAGAGCTTCTCGATCTTGTGGCTCTGGGCACTGTGGCCGATGTGGTGTCACTCGATACCAATAACCGTATTCTCGTTCATCAAGGCTTGATGCGTATTCGCGCGGGTAAGTGCCGTCCGGGTATTCAAGCATTGATTGAAGTGGCTAACCGTAACATGTCGACCTTGGTGGCGAGTGATTTTGGCTTCGCGCTTGGCCCACGTATTAACGCGGCAGCCGCTTGGATGACATGTCGTTTGGTGTTGAGCTGTTGATGTGTCAGCACTTGCAAGCGGCAAGACAAATGGCGAGCGAACTGGATGGGTTGAACCAAACCCGCAAAGAAATCGAACAGGGCATGAAAGAAGAAGCCATGGCGATTTGTGAACGACTGCAATTTGGTGAAGGCACGCGTCTGCCTTGCGGCCTTGCGCTATTCCAGCGTGAATGGCACCAAGGCGTGATTGGTATTTTGGCCTCGCGCATCAAAGACAAATTCCACCGTCCTGTGATTGCGTTTGCCGACGGCGGTGAGGGCCTAATCAAAGGCTCTGCGCGTTCAATTCAAGGCCTACACATGCGTGATACCTTGGATTTGATTGATACCCAAAACCCAGGATTGATTAAAAAGTTCGGTGGCCATGCCATGGCGGCGGGTCTTACCATTGCTGAGGCTGATTTTGAGCGATTCTCGCGCCTGTTTGATGAGGCGGTGATGAATGTCATCAGTGAAGATGAGTTGAAAGGCATTGTGCTTTCTGACGGCGAACTGATGCCAACGGAAATCTCGCTGGATGTGGCTGAAACGCTGCGAAGCGGCGGCCCTTGGGGACAAGGTTTCCCTGAGCCTCTGTTTGATGGCAAATTCAAGCTGTTGCACCAAAAGCTGGTGGGCGGCAAGCACCTGAAAATGATGGTTGAGCCGATGATGGGTGGACAAATGGTGGATGCGATTGCGTTTAATATCGACCTTCGCCGCTGGCCAGATCCGTCTGTACAAATCGTAGAGCTGGCCTATCGCCTTGATGTGAATGAGTTTCGTGGAAACCGCACCGTGCAACTCATGGTGGAGCACATGGCGGCAGCGTAAATCCCTTTCCACAACCCTTGAGCCAGTGCGTGACGAGCACGCATTGGCTCTAAAATTCAGAGCTGACCCTATTTCCACATTTTTCTCTGAATTTTTCTCCTTTGATCCCTATCACACTCTGTATATTCCCTCCGCAATTCTGTAGAATTCGGCGGTTAAAACTCATTCCGAACTTAATAAGTGACCATGTTTGAAATCAATCCAATCAAAAACCGCCTAGCGGACATTGCAGAGCGTGCAAATGTCCTTAGGGGGTATCTTTGACTATGACGCCAAAAAAGAGCGTCTAGAAGAAGTTAATGCCGAACTTGAACAACCTGATGTGTGGAACGATCCTGAGCGTGCGCAAGCACTGGGTCGCGAGCGCGCGTCGCTGGAAGCGGTTGTAGATACCATTGACCAGCTGGATCAGGGTGGCGAGTACATCACCGATTTGTTGGAACTGGCCGTTGAAGAAAACGACCAAGATACCTTCGACGAAATCGAACCAGAACTGAGCGATTTGGAAGAGAAGCTGGCGAAGCTGGAATTCCGTCGTATGTTCTCTGGTGACCACGATAGCTCTGATTGCTATATCGACCTGCAAGCAGGTTCAGGTGGTACCGAAGCGCAAGACTGGACATCAATGATGCTCCGTATGTACCTGCGCTGGGCTGACGCGAAAGGCTTCAAAACTGAAGTTATCGAAGTGTCAGAAGGCGATGTGGCTGGATTGAAATCTGCAACTGTTCGTATCAGCGGCGAATACGCGTACGGCTGGCTGCGCACCGAGACCGGTGTTCACCGTCTGGTTCGTAAGTCTCCGTTCGATTCAGGCGGCCGTCGTCACACCTCGTTTGCTTCTGCTTTTATCTACCCAGAAGTTGACGAAAACATCGCTATCGAAATCAACCCAGCCGATCTGCGTATCGACGTATACCGTGCGTCAGGTGCGGGCGGTCAGCACGTAAACACCACCGAATCAGCGGTACGTATCACACACGTACCAACCAACACTGTGGTGCAGTGCCAGAATGACCGTAGTCAGCACAAAAACAAAGATCAGGCGATGAAGCAGCTTCGCGCAAAACTGTTTGAACTGGAATTGCAAAAGCAAAACGCAGAGAAACAGGCGAACGAAGAATCGAAGTCTGACATTGGTTGGGGTAGCCAGATCCGTTCATACGTGCTGGATGACTCACGCATTAAAGACCTGCGTACCGGTATCGAAAACCGTAATACCCAAGCGGTACTTGACGGTGATCTCGACAAGTTTATTGAAGCCAGCCTGAAATCTGGTTTGTAATTTTTTAGATAATTCAAAGGTTCACTATGACTGACCAGTTACAAGACGAAAACAAGCTGATTGCAGAACGTCGTGCAAAACTGAACCATATTCGTCAAAGCTGCAAAGCAAACGGCCACCCAAATGATTTCCGCCGTGAGCACAAAGCGGCTGATCTTCAGGCTGAATTTGGCGAAAAGACCAAGGAAGAACTGGAAGCACTGGATCATAAAGTTACCGTTGCTGGCCGTATCATGGCTAAGCGTGGCCCATTCCTGGCTCTGCAAGACGTGAGCGGCCGTATTCAGGCTTACGCTGCAAAAGACGTGCAGAACGTACTGAAAGATCAGTACCAAGGTCTGGATATCGGTGACATCATCGGCGTGAAAGGCGCATTGCACAAATCAGGCAAAGGCGACCTTTACGTGAACATGGAAGAGTACCAACTGCTGACTAAAGCACTGCGTCCTCTGCCAGAGAAATTCCACGGTCTGACTGACCAAGAAATGCGTTACCGTCAGCGTTACGTTGACCTGATCGTGAACGAAGATTCACGCAACGCATTCAAAGTACGCTCTAAGCTGATCTCTGCTATCCGTCGTTACATGGAGTCTAAAGACTTCATGGAAGTGGAAACGCCAATGATGCAAGTGATCCCGGGTGGTGCGTCTGCACGTCCGTTCATCACGCACCACAACGCGCTGGATCAGGAAATGTACCTGCGTATCGCGCCTGAGCTGTACCTGAAGCGTCTGGTTGTTGGTGGTTTTGAGCGTGTGTTCGAAATCAACCGTAACTTCCGTAACGAAGGTCTGTCTCCACGTCACAACCCAGAATTCACCATGATCGAATTCTACATGGCGTACGCGGATTACAACGATCTGATCGACCTGACAGAAGACATGCTGCGCACCGTAGCAATCGACGTTCTGGGTCACTCAGCAATGCCATACGGCGAGCACACTGTTGAATTCGGTGGCAAATACGCACGTATGACCATGCTGGAAGCGATCAAGCACTACAACCCAGAGCACGCTGAAATCCAAGTACTGACTGAAGAAGGTGTTCAGGATCGTGACCTGATGGTGTCTATCGCGAAATCATTGAACATCTACGTTGAGAAGTTCTGGACTTGTGGTCAGCTGCTGGAAGAAATCTTCGGTGAAACCGCTGAACCAAAACTGATCCAGCCGACGTTCATCACTGGCTACCCAGCAGACATCTCTCCGCTGGCACGTCGTAGCGATGACAACCCGTTCTTCACTGACCGCTTTGAATTCTTCATCGGTGGCCGTGAAGTAGCGAACGGCTTCTCAGAGCTGAACGATGCAGAAGACCAAGACTCTCGTTTCAAAGCGCAAGTTGATGCGAAAGATGCGGGTGACGACGAAGCGATGTTCTACGATGCAGACTACATCACTGCACTGGAACACGGTCTGCCACCAACAGCAGGTCAAGGTATCGGTATCGACCGTCTGGCGATGCTGTTCACCAACACGCACACTATCCGTGACGTGATTCTGTTCCCAGCAATGCGCCCTCAAAACCAGAAGAAAGACTAAGTCTGACTTGGATGTTGATGCATCCTTGAGACGCAACTGAGACAAAAAAAACACCGGTGCAAACCGGTGTTTTTTTATGCCTAACGTTACGTGTGCAATCGTTTGCTCAAGGTCACATTTTTTGCGACGCAATTAACATTTTTGTTTGGGTTTTTCCTCACTGCACGCATCATGCAGGCGCAATTCCTTGCCGCTAAATAACGAAGTAAATGATGCTGAAAAAATCCCTTCTTTCTGCCAGTGTTGCACTGGCGACCATGATGTCTTCTGCTGCATTTGCGGCGGAGAACGTTGACCTTTTGATCACAGACGCGACCGTATTGACCATGAATGCTGATAAGACAGTGTTCGAAAATGGTGTGGTAGCAGTTAAAGGCAACAAGATCGTTGCAGTTGGTGATGAATCACTGGCTGAAGACTATAAAGCGAAGACAGTCTTGGATGTGGATGGCGATATCGTCATGCCCGGTCTTATCAACACGCACACGCATGCGTCGATGACTGTATTCCGTTCACTGGGTGATGACGTGCCAGACCGTTTGCACCGCTACATCTTCCCGCTAGAGAAGAAACTGGTTAGCCGTGAAATGGTGCGTATCGGTGCGCAACTGGGCAACGTGGAGATGCTAAAAGGCGGTGTCACCACGTACGCGGACATGTACTACTTCGAAGACGAAGTGGCAAAGACGGTTGACCAAATCGGCATGCGCGCGATTCTTGGTGAGACCGTGATTAAATTCCCAGTTGCTGACGCGGCGAACGCGGAAGAAGGGATTCAGTATGCGCTGAACTTCATTAAAGAATACAAAGATCACCCTCGCATCACGCCTGCGTTTGCGCCACACGCACCTTACACCAACACCACCGAGGTGCTGCAGAAGATCACTAAGCTTTCGCTTGAGCACAACGTACCAGTGATGATCCACTTGGCAGAGTCAGATCGTGAAAACGAAGTGATTGCAGAGCGCAGTGGCGGTAAATCACCGGTTGAATACATGGCAGAGATTGGCGCATTGACACCAAACTTGGTGGGCGCACACGTGATCAACGTGGATGACGAAGACATCGCACTGCTGAAAAAGCACGATGTGGGTATCGCGCACAACATGAGTGCCAACATCAAGTCAGCGAAAGGTGTGTCTCCTGCACTGCAAATGTTTGATGATGGTCTGCGTATCGGTCTGGGTACCGATGGCCCAATGTCAGGCAACACTCTGAGCACCGTGGACGAGTTCAACCAAGTGGCGAAAGTGCACAAGTTGGTGAACAAAGACCGTGCGGCAATGCCTCCTGTGAAAGTGATCGAAATGGCGACCATTGGTGCGGCCCGCGCGCTTCACATGGAAGACAAAATCGGTTCTCTTGAGACGGGCAAGCTGGCAGACATCATCGTTGTCGATACGAAAGCGCCGAACATGGTGCCGGTTTACAACCCATACTCAGCACTGGTGTACTCTGCATATGCGACAAATGTGAAACACGCTATCGTTGATGGTCAGCTTTTGATGCAAAACCGAGACATTTTGACCGTGGATGAAGATGCGGTACGTGAAGAAGCGTTGCAATTTGCAGACAAAGTGCGACAAACCGTCATCGAAAGCGGTGAAGTTGTTCAGTAACCTTTACTGACGCCTGCCTTACAAAAAAGACCGCGTCTTACTCAGACGCGGTTTTCTTTTTTATTACCCGATACATAGCCTCACGAAATCGGGTCATAGTCTATGATCTAAGAAAAATTAGAGAGTTTTAATTTATTCTCAATATTGAGAATGGTCGTGTGCTCTTGTGTTTGTGTGGTGTCATCCAAGCGTATGAACGCAACCTTAGTTTCTGAATTTTAAGGGTTTAGTGATCATGCGAGAAACGTGTACTGTCAGATCTTTCAACAGCAGAAGTGTCTCTTTTGGGATGGTTGCTGATTTGAGATCTAAGTTGTATCTACAATGAGACAGACGGCGGTGTCTTACAAAATATAATGATACTCACAACTTTTTGAACACATGTCGTTAATGGATGACTAAAGGCAGGCGTTATGGGTATGCAATTCAGATCTGAGGCAGTTCCAAGCTCTCTTGTGGTAGTAGGAGGAACGTACGAACCATGGTTAGCAACACTGGAACAAGCGGGTTGGCGTTGTCACCGCTGTTACGATCTCAGAGCCGCACAAACGTTACTTCAGGATATCGGTCCTTGTATCGGTATCGTCGATATCAGTCACGATGACTTCAGTCTAAATGGCGTTGCATCTCTGGTAAACCGTAATAAGCAAGTTCGTTGGTTGGCGTTGATCCGTGAAGATCAACTCAACAACGATGCGATCTGCCAGTTTATCGTCAGCTTCTGCATTGACTACTTTACCTCACCGATCCCAGACAGTCAGCTGATGAGCACGATTGGTCACCAGTTGGGTATGCTCAAACTTGAGCGTCACGTCTGGCCGCAACTTGGCGATCACAGTGACATGGGCCTGCTGGGTAAGACCTCGGTCATGAAAAAACTGCGTGACCAAGTGCGCCGTGTGGCACCGACGGACGTGTCAGTCCTTATCAATGGTGAAAGCGGTACGGGTAAAGAGCTGGTGGGCATGGCAATTCACAATGCTTCAACGCGTGCGAAAGGCCCATTTGTGTCAGTGAAATGCAGTGCTCTGCCTGAGAAACTGATCCAGAGCGAGCTCTTCGGTGATGGTGTGAATGAAGGCAAAGTGCAGCAAGCACACCAAGGTACCTTGTTCCTTGATGAGATTGGCGACTTGCCGCTCAACCTTCAGGCGAATCTGTTACACCTGCTGCAAGACGGCACGGTTGAATCGCATGACGATAAGTACGCAAAAGAAATTGATGTTCGTGTGATTGCAGCAACGCACATGGATTTGGAAAAAGCGGTCGCAGAAGGGCACTTCCGCGAAGACTTGTTCTATCGCCTCAATGTACTTCGCATTTCAGTGCCTTCGCTGAAAGAGCGCAGCGCTGACATTCCAGAGCTTGCAGAGCACTTCCTGTTGAAGTTTGCTCGTCAGTACAACACGCAGGCGCGCACCTTCTCTGAAGAGGGGAATAAAATCCTGACCAACTACAGCTGGCCGGGTAACGTGCGTGAGCTGATTAACCAAGTGAAACGTGCCGTGCTGCTGGCGGACAACTTGGTGATTGAAGCTGAGCATCTGGATTTGCCACGTCAAGGTGATTACAAACAAAGCCTGCGTAAGATCCGCGAAGAATCAGAGCGTGACGCGCTGCTGGCAGTTCTGGAAAGCAATAATGGTCAGGTGTCTGCAGCAGCGAAAGAGCTTGGTGTATCGCGTGCAACCATGTATCGCTTGCTGAACAAGCACAGCTTGATCCCAGCACCGCGCAGCTTTCGCTAAGTAGCTACTAATAAGCAGCTAAGAAGCAATCAAGTAAAGACAAAAAAAGCCGCCTCTAAGGCGGCTTTTTTTGTTCATCGCACGGGATGCGTCTTTAGGCTGTATCAGCCACTTCCCATATTAGTGAGACACCGCAGGGGCTTGTTTAATCGGGAACAGTTTGTCGTACGCCAAGTTATAGATGTACGCATAGACCAGATAAAACGCCACCAACCCGATATCCATCACCAACGCTTGCCACAGTGAGATGTTCAACCACCACGCAATGGCTGGCAGCGTTACCCAAAGAAGGCCTAGCTCAAACAAGACGGCATGCAAAATACGGTGTTTTTGTTTTTTCTCTGTTGTACCTGTCCATTTCACCATCGCTCTATCAAACCACACGTTATAGATGTAGTTCCAACCTGTCGCGAGCAGTGAAAATGCGATACCCAAAACACCGGTGTGGGTTGGGTTAAATCCAAACAGGGACAGAATGCTCACGATAAGAATAAGACCTATTACCTCGAAGGCAATCGCGTGCCTGATCCTGTCTTTTACGGTTCTCATTGTTTATTTCCTCCAAAAGATGAGCCCATGATATTCAAAATTTAGATTGGTTTAAGTTAGAAACAATCCGCTTTTCGGATGGTTTGGCGTGGTACAGGATTTTTCTAAGCAATAGAGGGATGAGGTTTGCGTCGATGAAAAATGAAATTTCAATGAAAAACAATTGATTAGGAAATCTAAACCGAGAGCTGGCGCAAGATTTTATTGTTTAAATTATCATCATTCGGCGATGAAAATTTGTTCTTTGTGACTGAAAAAGTGGATACTTCCAAACTTTGAGTTCTGTCAAATAACCTGTTGATATATTGATCTAAGTCATTAGTATTAACATTGAATTTACAAAAAGCGGTTTTACTCAAGGTTTTAGTTAAAGGAGGCAAGTGATGACATTTCAGTTAGTTACATCGTTCACGCTTTGCACCTCCGCGCCCATGTTGGCGTGCCGAAAACCTGTACAGTAATTTCCGCTACCGTGATAAAACGGCCCGCGGAAATGTCTGCGGCCTGTTTCAGTCACGGTATCTCCGTATTGTCTCTCCGCAACATTTCCCAGGCCTCCAAACTGTTAATACATGGAGTCCGTCATGAACCAATCAATTTATCTACGTCTAGCCGTTTTTTTCGTACGCCTAGATATAAAACGTGAAGAAGCCGCTTGGAGAAAAGCTCATCGACGTGTGCGATACGAAGGTGAGCCGCTCTCAGAGCATTTACTGAAAGACATTGGCTTTGAAAAAGATGGCTTATCGGTGGGGCATACCGTCGCGCCTGAATACAAGGCACAACGTGAAGTGGCGCGTATCCGTCGCCGGTTGCGGTTGAAACTCACTACTTAACAAAAAGGGAGCCCCACAATGTGAGGCTCCCTGAACCTTACCCTCAGCGAGGGACAACCCTCGCTGTGTCGCCATCAACATTTACTTGGACTTGCTGGCCGACTTGGAAAATCATTTCCGGATTCACTTCTTGAACGATAGAAATCACCTGTCCATCGTCTAAACGGATAGTCAGATTCACACCGTTGCGTTTGCCCGCTTCACCTGCGGCTGCGCTACCCGCATAACCACCCAGCAAACCACCACCGATGGCTGCAATGTCAGAGCCAGTGCCTCCACCTACTTTTGAGCCAAGTATTCCCCCAATTGCCGCCCCTGCGATCGTCCCAATCAAGTTGGTTTGGTCGGAAGCATCAATGGTTACAGGTTCAGCTTTCACTACGGTGCCGTAGTAGACCTCTTGAATCGTGCGGGTCTCTGCGGAGCCATAGGCGTCACCGTAAGGGTTCGGAGAAGTACACCCTACGAGTAGCGACAGGGATAGTGCGAGTGCAGTGCTTAGATACGTCGTCGTTGCCATAAAACCTCCAACACGTTTAACAACAAGTGCATACCTGATTGGACGTGAGCAATAAGGTACAACCGCCACCTGCTTTTTCAGGTTGTTTGCATAACAGTATAGGGGGAGGAAAGGGCGGTCAGATTGGTGCAGGAAAGTAAAAAAGCACCTCTCGGTGCTTTTTCTTATCTTAAAGACAAATGCCTATGGGCAAGGGTTGGAATAGACAGATCCGATTTCTTCGATGCGATTGAGTAGCTCTTCTGGCAACTCAACGTCGATAGACTCAATATTGGATTTTAGCTGTTCCATTGTTGTTGCGCCGATGATGTTACTTGCCACGAAAGGACGGGTGTTTACATACGCCAGTGCCATCTGCGACGGGTCAATAGAGAACTCTTTTGCCAGTTGGATGTATTCGCGGGTGGCGGCCTGACCTTGTGGCGTAAAGTAACGAGCGAAACGCTCCCAACGGGTACAACGTGCACCTTCTGGACGGGCACCATCTAGGTATTTACCCGAGAGCACACCAAACGCCAGTGGTGAATAGGCCAGCAGTTCAACGCCTTCTTGATGACTGATTTCCGATAAGCCTACTTCGAAGCTTCGGTTCAACAGATTGTATGGGTTTTGAATGGAGACAATTTTGCTCAGGCTGTGCTTCTCGGCCAGACGCAGATAATTCATTACTCCCCAAGGCGTTTCATTTGAGACCCCGATGTAACGCACTTTCCCTTCACGTACGAGCTCGGTAAGGGCATCCAGCGTATCTAACATAGACACGCCGGAGTTCTCATCTTGATGCTTGTAGTTCAGTTGACCAAAGCTGTTCACATGACGCTGTGGCCAATGTACTTGGTAAAGATCAATGTAGTCGGTTTGCAGACGAGTCAGGCTGTCTTCTACCGCTTGTCGGACATTGCGACGATCGAGAGACATGTTTTCGCGAATGTACGGCACGCCACGTGGGCCAGCGATTTTGGTGGCGATGATCACTTTGTCGCGTTTGCCTGATTTGTTCAGCCAGGTTCCGATGTATTTCTCGGTAAGGCCCTGTGTTTCAGGTGTTGGCGGTACCGCGTACATTTCGGCGGTATCGATAAAATTAACGCCCATATCCAGCGCACAGGAAAGCTGCTCATGCGCATCGGCTTCTGTGTTCTGTTGACCGTAGGTCATGGTGCCAAGACAAATTTTACTGACGTCGAGACTGGTATGGGGAAGGGTATGGTATTGCATCCTATCTCCTTGCTTGCGCTTTCTAGCATCCTTCAATGCGAATCGTCTTATTGAGACGGTGCAGAGTCATTCCATCTTAAGAGATCTGGATGAAGGTACAAGAGCTATTCCAAAATGACAGAACAGTTTTTCACCGTAAGTGGAAATTACGCGCCTATACTAATATTAACAATTATTTAACAATGGTGATGTGTGCAATGAAGCTTAAACAATTGAAGAATTGGATTCAGTCTCACCCTGACAATGTGCCGCATTGTTTCGTGATGGCGCATGCTGGTGGCGCGCAATACGTTGTTGAGGTAGAAGTGAAGCATCAGCTAGAGCCGTTAAAAGACGATAAAAACGATGAAGTGATGCATTTTGACAGTGTGGAACAAGTCAGCGACAAACTTCGCAGCGTCGGTGTGAAAAAAGCGACCTTAAGACTGCTTGATCCTTATGATGAATTTGGCCCAGCCGATCCGTCCTGTAAAGAGGACATGGTGATCACCCTCTAGTCAGCGAGAGTGCTCACGCTTCGTTTTCTGGCAGCATGAAGTGTCTTGCTAGGATCTTGGCTGTAAATTGCGTGCGCAAGTAAAACCCGCGAGGCAGTGTTTTTATCGGCTGCCCTTTCGCTCCGTAAGCTTCCGTTTTGGCTTTACTGTTTGCCGCCTTGGGGCGAAGTTGCAAATACTCACCGTGTCTGGCTGAAATCTCATGCACTTTCCCTAGCACGATAAACTCCATCAATTCTTCCCAATCCGCCTTGAGCTGCGCTTCTTCCTCTTCGGATGCTTGCCAAAGCAAAGGCATGCCCACACGTCTTTCACAGACGGGGATTTCACGCTCGCCCTCTACGGGGATCCAAAGCACTTTGGAAAGTTTGTTGCGGATATGGCTGGTTTCCCATGTGAGGCCTTGAACACCAGTCAGTGGCGCAACACAGACAAAGGTCGTCTCAAGTGGTTTGCCTAAATGGCTGATGGGGATCGACTTCAGTTCGATGCCCAGATCCTGAAAGTCCTGCTCCGGTTTGCTGCCAGCCGTTGCCCCCAAACAGGTCTCAAGCAGCATGCCAACCCAGCCTTTTTCGCGGCGAAGATCGGCGGGGCATTCTAATCCATGACGTTGCGCTAACTCCCCCAATGAATACCCAGCCAAGTCGTAGGCGCGGTCTAGGAGTTCACTTTCTGTGGTAGGGGCGGGGATCATGGTGTTTTCCATCTCGATTAATAACGTAGAGCAAGCTACCAGCCCCTGTCGCAAAACGCCAGAGGAGAACGCAGCGTCCTTATCACTGTTAAAAAATGATCGCCTGAGGCTGCCGTTTGTGCGCAGTTATCCACAAGGCTTGCACGAAATTTCACCAAAATAATGGCACTGTGTGGATATACAGGCTTTGTAATACGATAATTTGCTTGCATTTTGGTTGTTGAGGTTAATTTGTAACCTGATTCTGTGGGTAACTCATGCTTTGGTGGATCTTTGACCAATTTAAGATCCGGAACACTTGTCTCAGCAATTTTTACAGCAGAAATGAAATGAGGGTGATTTATCATTATGAATTTTAATGGTTTTTATTTTTATTGGTTTTGCCGTGTACGCACGATTTTCCTGTTGAGATCTCGTTAGTCACGATTAAAAAGTGGTTCTACACAAATCTATCCACAGAAAGCGTGAATAAATGTGCGCTTAGTCTCACTGGTCTGTTTATAAGTTCTTTTGAAAGGGGCTTTTATCCCAGAAGGCGGTTGAAGCCCCCAAAAAATGCGTTTCAAATGCAATCTTTGTTTACCACCGTACACTTAGTGTGAAAAAATCACTGTTAATAGAGATTTTTTTGAGGTCGTCCAGTGATAGATGGCGATGGCTACCGTCCTAATGTAGGGATAGTGATATGTAATAGCCACGGTCAAGTTCTCTGGGCTCGTCGATATGGACAACACTCTTGGCAATTTCCTCAAGGCGGCATTGATGAGGGCGAAACCCCTGAACAAGCGATGTTCCGCGAATTGTACGAGGAAGTTGGTCTAACGAAGAAAGACGTAAAAATTCTGGCAACAAGCCGACACTGGTTGCGCTATAAATTGCCGAAACGTCTGGTTCGTTGGGATTCCAAGCCTGTTTGCATCGGGCAAAAGCAAAAATGGTTTTTGCTTAAGCTAGAATGTGACGAGTCAAAAGTGAACATGCAGCGCGGAGGTACTCCAGAATTCGATGGTTGGCGTTGGGTCAGCTATTGGTATCCTGTGCGGCAGGTGGTTTCATTTAAACGCGATGTTTACCGACGAGCGATGAAAGAGTTCGCGCCTATGGCTATGCCTTTTCGAGAGAGAAAGGCTAAGCGTAAAGGTAAACGAGGGACCGCAAAAACGTAACGACGTAACTAAATCAGAGTGTATCGAGGGTGCTGATGCTGACGAAACTGCGGGACATCGTTCATAACGTTGCTTCTTCAAGCGATGTGAAGCAGGCTCTCAATACTCTGGTGCGCGAGACCTGTATGGCGATGGAAACAGAATGCTGTTCTGTCTATATCGCCGACCACGATCGTGAAATGTACGATTTGATGGCAACGCAGGGCCTCAACAAACGCGCTCGCCGCATCTCCCTAAAATTCAATGAAGCTTGGTTGGTCTGGTTGGCCGACGTGCAGAGCCTATCAACTTGGCCAACGCCAGTACCCACGCCGACTTTAAACACTTCCCTGATATCGGCGAAGATCTTTTCCAATCTTTCCTTGGTACGCCCATCATCTACCGGCGCAAAGTACTTGGGATCTTGGTGGTTCAGCAGCAAGAATCTCGTCAGTTTGATGAAAGCGAAGAATCGTTTCTTGTCACGCTCGCCGCGCAGCTTGCGGTGGTGTTTGCCCATGCGAAAGCCCAAGGTTTCTGGCCAAGCAATGCCAATGGCTCATTGTTATTGCAAGGGGCGGCGGCCTCGCCGGGTGTTGCGATTGCACAGGCGTGGTGTGATGTGTCTCAGCCGCGTCTTGACCTGGTCTCTCCTGCCTCATGCCTCGACGTTCAAAAAGAGCGTGACCGCTTAGACGGCGCATTGAGTGCCGCCATCTCAGATTTTCGTCGCCTCAGAAAGCGTTTTGATTCTGAGCTGAATCAAGAAACGCTCGCGATCTTCGATTTGTTTATCCACCTTCTGAACGATCCCATGCTGCGCAAATCCATGAATGAGCGCATTCAGGATGGCGATTTGGCCGAGTGGGCGGTAAGACAGACCATTGATGCCTTTGCAGAGCGCTTCCAAAACATGTCTGACCCTTACCTTCGTGAGCGCGCAAGCGATGTGAAGGAGTTGGGGCAGCGTCTTCTGTATTTCCTTGAGAATCAGGAAATAACCCAGTGGCAATTTGACCAGCCTATTATTCTGTTCGCGCGTGAGTTGACTGCAGCTATGTTGGCGGCAATCCCTCGCGACCGCTTAGCGGGTGTAGTCGCAGAGGAAGGGGCGGTGAATGCTCATGCGGCGATTCTGGCGCGTGCACTAGGGATCCCAGCAGTGATGGGCGTGGAGTACAGTCCGCAACTTGTTCATCGCAAAAACCTGATTCTGGATGGCTTTAAAGGCAAGGTTCTGGTTGAGCCAGCCGATGCGGTTCGCGCCGAGTATGAAAGACTCAGAGATGAAGAGCTTGAGCTTCAACAAGAAGTTGAAAGTGCCTTCACCAAGCACACCAAAACTGCAGACGGCGTTCGCGTGGAAATTCACCTCAACGCAGGGTTAAGTGCTGATACCAGTATCGCGATTAACCGCGGGGTAGATGGCGTAGGTCTCTACCGTACTGAAGTGCCGTTTTTGATGCAGCGAAGCTTTCCGTCTGAAGAAGAGCAGGTTAACCAATACCGCTCGATACTGGATAGCTATCCAAAGCAGCCGGTTGTGATGCGTACCCTCGATATTGGTGGCGACAAGCCACTGCCATACCTGAAAATCGAGGAGGACAACCCGTTCCTTGGTTGGCGCGGTATTCGCTTTACGCTGGATCACCCTGATATTTTCTTGATTCAAGTACGTGCCATGTTGCGCGCGAGCATTGGTCGAGAAAACCTGTCGATATTACTGCCGATGATCTCGGGCGTTTCCGAGCTTTTGGAAGCCAAAAGCCTGATAGACAGAGCATTTGATGAAGTCTCTGAACTTGCCGAGCAAAAAGGCGAGACACTCAAAAAGCCACGTATCGGGATCATGGTCGAAGTGCCATCGGTGCTTTATCAGTTTGATGCCATCGCACCGCACATCGACTTTCTGTCTGTTGGTACCAATGATTTAACCCAATACTTGCTGGCAGTTGATCGAAACAACGCTCGTGTGGCAGATGTGTATGATACATTCCACCCTTCAGTGCTTGCGGTACTTCAGATGATTTTGGCGACCAGCCAGAGATTGAAACTGCCAGTCAGTGTCTGTGGTGAATTCGCGGGTGATCCTATCGGTGCCATGTTGCTGGTGGGGATGGCTACCGACACCTCAGTATGAACACCCGCAGTGTTGCCAAAATCAAGTACGTACTGCGCCATATCCCTTCAGATGCGCTAAAAGAGCACGTAGAGAAGATGCAAACCATCGCCTTTGCGGGTGACATTCGAAAAGCGTCTGAAGACTTTCTCGAACACTACAATCTTGGCGGGCTCATTCGGGTCGGCAAATAGGAATACTTTCATGATGGATGCCACCTTGTGGCTGTTTGCTGCCTGCTTGGTGCTGGGAAGCTGTGTTGGCTTACTGGCGGGTCTATTGGGGATTGGCGGCGGTTTACTTATTGTGCCTGCGCTTTCTGTACTCTTGCCTTGGGCTGACATCCCCGCCTCGCTTGTGATGCCCATGGCACTGGCGACGTCTTTGGCCAGTATCGTGGTGACGTCTTCGTCGTCAGCTTACACCCATTTTAGATTGGGTAACGTGCAACCCGCTGTCATTAAAACCTTGCTTCCGGGCATTTTGTTAGGCGGATTGATAGGCAGTGGCGTCGCAGATTACCTGCCAACGGAATACTTGCCGAGAGTGTTTGGCGTGATAGTGCTATTCCTTGCGTTGCAGATGGCATTGTCAATGAGAGTCAAAGCGGCGAAACCTTTTCCTGCTCCCGTAGTCGGAGTTATGAGTGGTGGCCTGATTGGCATGGTTTCTAGCCTTGCGGGGATCGGTGGCGGCTCGCTGACAGTGCCTTATCTCAACTATCATGGCGTTGAAATGCGAAAAGCCATCGGCAGTGCTTCACTGTGTGGGGTGTTTTTGGCCGTGGCAGGCATGAGCGGATTTATCTTCTTTGGTCTAAAGCAGTCGGTCACTTTGCCTGCATTTAGTGTTGGCTATGTTTACTTACCCGCATTGCTTGGTATTGTAATGACCTCTGTCGTCACCACGCGCTATGGTGCACGCTTGGCATCAAAACTGCCGACACACATAATTAAACGTGTTTTTGCTGTATTTTTGCTCGTGGTTGGGGCGAGTATGTTTTTTTAATAAAGGATGACAATCAATGTCTCTGACATTTCCACAAATTGATCCGATTCTAATCGAAATAGGGCCAGTTGCCGTTCGTTGGTACGGACTCATGTATCTGGCAGGTTTTGCCTTTGCACTTTGGCTGGCAAACAAGCGAGCGGACAAGCCAGGAAGTGGCTGGACACGTGACGAGGTGAGCGATCTTCTGTTCGCGGGGTTCTTGGGTGTCGTCCTCGGTGGACGTATCGGTTACGTTCTTTTCTACCAATTCGACGTTTTCCTGTCTGATCCGTTGTTCCTATTTAAAGTCTGGACTGGCGGCATGTCCTTCCACGGTGGTCTGCTAGGTGTGATTGCGGCCATGATGTGGTTTGCATACAAAACCAAGCGTACTTTCTTCACTGTGTCTGACTTCATCGCGCCTTTGGTGCCGTTTGGTTTGGGCGCAGGCCGCTTAGGGAACTTTATCAACGGAGAGTTGTGGGGACGTGCGACAGATGTGCCTTGGGGCATGATTTTCCCAACGGGCGGCCCGATTGCCCGTCACCCTTCACAGCTTTACGAATTCGCCTTAGAAGCGTGGTGCTTTTCCTGATCTTGAACTGGTTCATCAGAAAACCTCGCCCAGCAGGCGCGGTATCTGGCTTGTTCCTGATTGGTTACGGTACGTTCCGCTTTATCGTGGAGTTCTTCCGTGAGCCTGATGCCCATCTCGGCCTGTTTGGAAACTGGATCAGCATGGGGCAAATTCTGTCCACGCCAATGATTATTGGTGGTGTGCTTATGATGGTCTGGGCGTATCGCAAAGGTCAAAGCGCAGCGCGCTCTGTATAGTCTTTTATTTTTAGCCGCAGTCTGTCTGCGGCTTTTGTTTTTAGTCATCCCAAGGTTTTACCAACAGGGTTTAAGTAAGGAAGAATCATGAAGCAATATCTTGATTTAATGCAGGATATCATCGACAACGGCAGTGACCGCGGCGACCGCACTGGTGTGGGCACGCGTTCTGTATTTGGCCGCCAATTGCGTTTCGATCTCAGCGAAGGTTTTCCGATGCTGACCACCAAGAAACTCTATACCCGCGCCATTATTCATGAGTTGCTGTGGTTTCTAAACGGTGACACCAACATTAAATACCTTCAAGAAAATAGCGTCAGCATTTGGGATGAGTGGGCAACAGAAACGGGCGACCTAGGTCCAGTCTACGGCGCACAATGGCGCTCTTGGGCATGTCCAGACGGTTCAACGGTTGACCAAATTGCCGAGCTGATTGAACAAATCAAAGCCAAGCCAAACTCTCGTCGCCACATTATTACTGCTTGGAACCCTGCTGATTTGCCAAACGAAAGCATTAGCCCACAAGCGAATGTGGATGAAGGCAAAATGGCACTGGCACCTTGCCATTGCTTGTTCCAGTTCTACGTTGCGGATGGCAAGCTTTCTTGTCAGCTCTACCAACGCAGCGCGGATTACTTCTTGGGTGTACCGTTTAACATCGCCAGCTATGCGTTGCTGACCCACATGATTGCGCAGCAGTGTGATTTGGAAGTCGGTGACTTCGTTCATACCTTTGGAGATGTTCACCTGTACCACAACCACCTGACGGACGACATTGTTTACGAGCAGCTGAAACGTGAACCAGGAAAACGTCCAACGTTGAAAATTAATCGCAAGCCAGCTTCTATCTTTGACTACAAATTGGAAGACTTTGAGATTGAAGGTTACGAAGCTCAGCCAACCATAAAAGCACCTATTGCTATCTAACTGACGCGATTGCAGCGACAAATATTCATTAAAATGCCGGGGATTCTCCCGGCTTTTTTATTGCCTGTGCAATTTGGTCGCCGTTTATCGCTCTCTAATGCGCGGAGAGGAGAGTAGGAGGTTTAGGTGAATCATGTTGAGGTGAATCGTGTGCGGTGCAACACGGTGCCATAGCGGCGCATATTTCGGGAAGAGGAAGGCGGGGAAATTTCAGGTTGTGGGGAAGTGTTTTGATAGAACCTTATCGGGGGCTAACACCTTGCCCATAAAAAAAACGCCCGCAATGTGCGGGCGTTTTCTTTTGATTCTGCTTAGCGATTGCTTATTGCGTTACCAGCATTACCAGAGACGGGATTGCGATGAATACCAGACCTAGGTAAGCCACAACGGCCAGCTTGCTCTTCGCAGCTGCGTTGCCCAGCATCTCTGCGCACTTCAGTGGAATCTCACGCAGGAACGGAGTACCGAAGATCAGCAGGGTTGCCATGATGTTGAACGCCAAGTGTACCAGTGCAATTTGCAGTGCGAAAATCGCGTTAGGACCGGTAACCGCTGTCGCTGCCAGCAGTGCAGTAATACATGTACCGATGTTTGCACCCAGAGTGAACGGGTATACATCACGTACTTTCAGAACGTTAGTGCCAACCAGTGGAACCATCAGGCTAGTCGTTGTAGAAGAAGACTGAACCAGAATCGTTACCAGAGTACCTGACAGGATACCGTGGATTGGACCGCGACCGATTGCGTTGTGCAGCATGTCTTTTGCACGGCCAACCATCAGAGAGCGCATCAGTTTGCCCATCATAGTGATAGAAGCAAAGATCAGAGCGATACCGATAAGAGCCAGTGCAACGCCACCCCAGCTACCTGGTAGGAAAGACAGCATGTCTTTTGTACCGCTTACCAGAGGCTTGGTGATTGGACCCATGAAGTCCAGACCTTTCATGCTCAGGCTACCGTCGAACATCAACGGTGCTACCAGCCAGCTAGAAATTTTGTCTAGCAGACCAAACGCCATTTCCAAAGGAAGGAAAATAGCAACTGCAATCAGGTTAAAGAAGTCGTGTACGGTTGCACAGGTAAATGCACGGCGGAACTCGTCTTTGCAGCGCGCGTGACCTAGGCTAACCAAAGTGTTAGTTACGGTAGTACCGATGTTGGCACCCATAACCATAGGAATCGCAGTTTCTACTGGCAAGCCACCGGCTACCAGACCAACAATGATAGAAGTAACAGTACTAGAAGATTGGATCAGTGCAGTTGCAACGATACCGATCATCAGACCTGCTACAGGGTGAGACGCGAATTCGAACAGCGTTTTTGCTTCGTCGCCAGCTGCCCATTTAAAACCACTACCAACCATTGATACTGCCAGAAGCAGTACATAAAGCATCAGCGCCAGGTTGGCCCAACGTACCCAATTCTTAGAGCTGTTAATCGGTGCAGCAGTAGAAGCTTGGGATGTCATAAAGAAATCTCCGTGACAGTTATATGTCAGATTTGTGTCAATGAATGAATCTGGCGCGGATATTAGGCATGAAATATTTCACTAATATTACAGTTTTGCGTCGAGGCAGCCCCCATTGCTAAGAAGGGGTGTAAAGTTGGCGTGATGACACATATTTTTCTTATAAATTACATGTGTTTATGGGCTATATTTGTAGTGGTTTATTTGTGGTTATTTTTTGCGCGATCGCACTATTTTGAGTGAAAAAAGCAGAAATTTGCGGTCTGAATTATGACAGATGACAAATTCACCTTGCGAAAAAAGTGATGTTTAAGGTTGTATTGTTCGGATATTCCGAGGTTTAATCTCCGAACAACCGATTTTTATTAATTGAGCTTCGGTGCCTAGACTATTATGGATAACTATTTATATATGGAGTGCTTTAAATGACTGATGCAATTCGTCAGTTTATGAAGATGGAATCAGCCGGTGGCTTGGTTCTGATTGTTGCTGCGATTTTGGCGATCATCATTGCCAACTCACCATTGCAGCCACTGTATGACGGTGCGCTTCATACATACGTTGCAGGCTTGTCGATTGGTCACTGGATCAATGATGGCCTGATGGCAATCTTCTTCTTACTGATCGGTCTCGAAGTGAAGCGTGAGCTGATCGAAGGTGCTCTGAATACCAAGGAAAAGGCGATTTTCCCTGCTATCGCTGCTGTCGGCGGTATGTTGGCACCGGCTTTGGTTTACTTGGCATTTAATGCAGGCGACCCGGTAACAGCTAATGGCTGGGCGATTCCAGCAGCGACGGACATTGCATTCGCGCTGGGTGTTATGGCTTTGCTGGGCAAACGCGTTCCGCTGGCACTTAAAGTATTCTTGCTGGCATTGGCAATCATTGATGATCTGGGCGTTATCGTCATCATCGCGCTGTTCTACAGCAGCGACTTGTCAGTGACGGCGTTGACTGTTGCATTTATTGCGACCGCTGTGTTGTTCATTATGAACGTGAAAAACGTCACAGCGACGCGATGGTACCTGCTGGTGGGTGCGGTATTGTGGCTGAGCGTTCTGAAGTCAGGCGTTCATGCGACCTTGGCAGGTGTTGTGCTGGGCTTTGTTATCCCGCTTGAGGGTGGCAAAGACGGCAAGTCTCCGCTCAAAGAGCTGGAGCACGCGATTCACCCTTACGCTGCGTTCTTGATTCTGCCTATCTTTGCATTCGCGAATGCGGGCGTATCACTGCAAGGTGTTTCGTTTGACAGCTTGACCAACATGCTGCCGATGGGCATTGCAATGGGTCTGCTGATTGGTAAGCCGCTGGGTATTTTCACCTTCAGTTGGGTTGCTGTGAAAATGGGCGTTGCACGCCTACCGGAAAGCGTAAACTTTAAGCAAATCTTTGCTGTATCCCTGTTGTGTGGGATTGGCTTTACGATGTCCATCTTTATATCGTCTCTGGCGTTTGTGGGCGTCGACCAAAGCTACATTACGTTATCACGACTGGGTATCCTAATTGGTTCAACAGTCTCGGCTCTTGCAGGTTACGCCCTGCTAAATGCTGTATTGCCGAAATCGAGTGAGGTGGAGGAAGATAGCGATGAGAAGAACGTTAGCATTGATTATTAGCGGTGTTGTATTTACCGCGCCAGTCATAGCAATGGACAAATACGCGCATTGCTTCGAAGATAACTCTACTGAAATCTGTAAGGCCTTCATGGCGGGAATGGAAGTAGAAAAGTCTGGCGAGGTAGTGACAGAGAAAGCGAGTCTGTCACCAACCAGCTTTGATAAAGACAGCCTTTTAGGCCGCGCTCTGGAGCAAAGAGCGGGAGAACGAGTCAGAACCTCGGTACTGACAAAGAAAGGCTAGTACCGCAAGAATAAGAGCGTCAGAATTGCCAATAGCGTGATTCTGACGCTTTTTTGTTGGATAGATATGTCACACCTAAACTACAACCACCTCTATTACTTCTGGATGGTCTGCAAACAAGGTTCTGTTACCAAGCAGCCGAGGCTCTCTTTCTAACGCCACAGACCGTGACAGGACAGATACGCGCGCTTGAAGAGCGACTCAACGGTCGTCTGACCAAACGAGCGGGTCGAAATGTCGAACCGACCGAGCTAGGCCAGCTTGTCTTTAAATACGCGGACAAGATGTTTGGCCTTAGCTACGAAATGCTCGATATCGTGAATTACAGCCAGCGAGAAAACCAGCTGTTCGATGTGGGCGTGGCAGATGCACTCTCCAAGCACCTTGTCAGTCGCGTGCTGTTGAAAGCCATTCCTGAAGATGAAGGTATCCACCTTCGCTGTTTTGAATCGACCCACGAAATGCTGCTTGAGCAGCTTAGTCAGCACAAGCTGGATATGATCTTGTCAGATTGTCCTGTGGATTCAGCACAAAGCCCTGGCTTATTTAGTGTGAAAATTGGCGAAAGCCTGATGAGCTTTTTCTGCTCTGGCAGCACGGCCAATAAACCGTTTCCCGCCATTATTGAAGACTACAAGCTTTTGATCCCGGGTAGCCGCACGGCAATGGGGCGCAAGCTGATGCATTGGTTCGACAGCCAGGGGATCACCCCAAATATCTTGGGAGAGTTTGATGACGCAGCGTTGATGAAGGCATTTGGTGCCAGCCATCAGGCCATGTTTGTCGCACCGACGTTCTATTCCGCCGATGTTCTAGACCTTCCTAATATACGCGAAATCGCAAAGGTGAAAGAGCTTAAGGAAGAGTACTATGTGATATTTGCTGAGAGGATGATTCAACATCCTGCGGTCAAGCGGATATGCGAAGCGGACTTTGGAAAACTCTTTCATTAGTCAGAAAACTTTCTAATTCCATTCTTAAACGCAGAGCATTGTCACGCTTTTGATCGGTGTTACACTTAAATTAAAACAAACAGTCTGTTAGGTGAACAACGTTAGGCAGTAAGTATGGATTTAAAACAGATGCAAGAAACAGGGCCGCAGGCCGTGCAGTTGTTGAAGGCAATGGCAAACGAGCGAAGACTCTTCATTCTCTGTTATTTACTAGAGGGGGAGATGTCAGTAGGGACACTCAGCGAGAAGCTGCAGCTTAGTCAGTCCGCTCTTTCTCAGCATCTGGCATGGTTACGCCGAGACGGCCTCGTCGCGACAAGAAAAGAAGCACAGACGGTCTATTATTCACTAAAGAGTGTAGAGGTGCAGACATTGATGTCGACGCTTCACCAGCTGTATTGCAAGTGAGCAAATTGCAGATAGAAAAAAACCGGCGAAAGCCGGTTTTTTTACGTCAAATCAAGCAATAATTACAGAGCTTTGATTTGAGCAGCCAGAGCAGCTTTATGACGAGCAGCCTTGTTCTTGTGGATCAGGCCTTTAGTAGCCGCGCGATCCAGAATAGGTTGTGCTTCAGCAAATGCTTTGGTTGCTGCTTCTTTATCGCCAGTTGCAATAGCAGCGATAGTTTTTTTCAGGTAGGTGCGCATCATAGAGCGACGGCTTGCATTGTGCTGGCGACGCTTTTCAGATTGGATTGCACGCTTCTTAGCAGATTTGATATTCGCCAAGGGTCTAACTCCCAAATCTTATATTCGGTGACAATTTAAGGCCGAGGAATATGCCTCGTTTTACCCGAGTTGTCAATTCATTTGTGCAAATATCCGCCGCATAAACCATAGGAATAGCATGTGGCAGACATCGCGGTTAATATGGCGGCAGATTCTACCAGCATTCTTTGCATGAAGTAAGCCTTTTATCGGTGCTTTTCGCTGTATCTGACACGCTTTTTATCCAACCGTACCGAGCGTGAGAGAATCCATAAGAATTAGTGTGCTTACTTTGTATCATTTTTAAGGGGTTTATAGGTGTCAAAGCGATTACTTCGCTCAGGACTGATCGTGAGCTTTATGACCATGGTGTCACGTGTCATGGGGCTTGTTCGTGATGTTGTGATTGCGAATTTGATGGGGGCAGGTGCTGCCGCCGACGTGTTCTTTTTTGCAAATAAAATCCCGAACTTCCTGCGTCGTCTTTTTGCTGAAGGCGCATTCTCACAAGCGTTTGTGCCTGTGCTTGCCGAGTATCAAGCCAGTGACGATAAGTCGAAAACACGTGAATTGATTGCGTATGTTTCCGGTACCTTGGGTGTGCTGGTAACAATTGTGACGCTGGTAGGTGTGATTGCCTCTCCTGTCATTACCGCTCTGTTTGGTATGGGCTGGTTCGTGGATTGGCTCAATGACGGCCCGTCAGCGCACAAGTTTGAATTGGCGTCGCTGATCCTAAAAGTCACCTTCCCTTATCTTTGGTTTATTACCTTTGTTGCCCTGTCAGGCTCAATTCTAAATACGCTAGGGCGGTTTGCGGTCTCTTCTTTCACGCCGGTGTTTTTGAACATCGCCATGATTACTGCTGCCATCTTTATTGCTCCGCATATGGAGCAGCCCGAAATTGGCCTAGGTATTGGCGTTTTCTTGGGCGGCTTGGTTCAGTTTGCTTTCCAGCTACCGTTTTTGTATCGCGAAGGCATGCTGGTTCGTCCCAAATGGGGCTGGTCGCACCCTGGCGTAACGAAAATCCGTACCTTGATGATCCCAGCACTCTTCGGTGTGTCCGTCAGCCAAATCAACTTGCTGCTTGATACCTTTATTGCAAGTTTCTTGGCAACAGGTTCGATTAGCTGGCTTTATTACTCTGACCGCTTGCTTGAATTCCCGTTGGGCTTATTTGGTATCGCCATCGCTACCGTGATCTTGCCTGCACTGTCGAAAAAGCATGTCGAGCAGTCGTCAGGGCAATTTGCGAGCACCATGGATTGGGGCGTGCGCATGGTGTTGCTGCTGGGCGCGCCAGCGATGATTGGCATGATTGTGCTGGCAAAACCTATGCTGATGGTGCTGTTTATGCGCGGTGAGTTTGGGGCGTCAGATGTGGATGCTGCGTCGCTGTCGCTGATTGCGTACTCATCAGGCTTGCTTAACTTTATGCTGATCAAAGTGCTGGCACCGGGTTACTACGCGCGTCAGGATACGAAAACGCCAGTACGCTATGGCATCGTGGCCATGGTCAGTAATATGGTGTTTAACCTTATCTTTGCGTATTTCTATGGTTACGTGGGGCTTGCGATGGCAACGGCACTGTCTGCCTTTGTGAATGCGGCACTTCTTTACCGTGGTCTTCACAAGCAAGGTGTGTATCGCATCAGTAAAGAAACGGCCTTGTTCGCGCTGCGTTTGCTTGTTGGTGTGGTTGTCATGGGTAGCCTTGTTTGGTGGTTGATGCCATCAAATGCCCAGTGGCTGATGATGAGCCTGTGGGAAAGAACATATAATTTGAGCGGGCTAATTGTTGCTGGAGCAGGCGCTTACCTTGCTTCACTGATGATTTTGGGCCTGAGACCGCGTCATCTTCGAGCAGAAAGCTGATTGCATCGTACGATTAGTATATAATCCGTCGGTTTTTTTATGAGGAAAGCAGTTTTACCACTATGGAATTGATCCGAGGTATCCATAACATTCGTGATAAACATCATGGGTGTGTTCTGACAATCGGCAACTTTGACGGTGTGCATTTAGGCCATCAAAAAGTGCTTCGCCGCGTGGTGGAGAAAGCCCGTGAGTTGGGTTTGCCTGCAACGGTAATGCTGTTTGAACCGCAGCCAAGAGAGCTGTTTACTGCAGAAAGTGCCCCAGCACGTTTAACGCGCCTTCGTGATAAGTATGTTCAGCTGACAGAGTTGGGTGTTGACCGTTTATTGGTGGTCAACTTTAACGCCAAATTTGCCGCAATGACGCCTTATGACTTCGTTCACCGCTTGTTGGTTGAACAATTGGGTGTTAAGTTTCTCGTGGTTGGTGATGATTTTCGCTTTGGTGCTCAGCGTCAGGGCGATTTTTGTTATCTGCAACAACAAGCCACCGATGCTGGTTTTGAAGTGGTGAGCACCCAAAGTTTCACCTTATCTGAACAGCGTGTAAGCAGCACAGCTATCCGAGATGAACTCGCGGCAGGGCATCAGGAAGCGGCGGAAGAGATGCTGGGACGCCCATATAGCATCAGCGGCCGTGTTTCTCACGGTAAGAAGCTGGGTAGAACCATCGGCTTCCCGACTGCGAACGTTCCCCTTAAACGCCGAGTCTCACCAGTCTCTGGGGTTTATGTTGTGAAAGTCGGCGGCATAAAAGAAGAACAATGGCTGGGTGGTGTTGCGAATGTCGGCACACGACCTACCGTCAACGGTGTACGCCAACAATTGGAAGTGCACCTTTTCGACCTTAAAGAAGATCTTTATGGTCGACACATCGAAGTCCAGCTTCTCCATAAGCTGCGTGACGAGATGAAACTCGGCTCAATTGATGAATTGAAAGCCCAAATTGAACTTGATGCTCAGACAGCGCGTGCGTGGCTGTCTGCGTTGACCGAAAAATAATGTCCATATACGGAATGAACAATCAATGAGTGACTTTAAAGATACCTTAAACCTGCCGGAAACCGCGTTTCCGATGCGAGGTAATCTTGCTCAGCGCGAGCCGAAAATGCTTGAGCGCTGGTACAACGAAGATCTTTACGGCGAAATCCGTAAAGCGAAGAAAGGCAAAAAATCTTTCATCCTGCATGACGGCCCTCCTTACGCGAACGGCAATATTCACATCGGTCACTCTGTAAACAAAATTCTTAAAGACATTATTATTAAGTCTAAGACCCTGTCTGACTTCGACGCACCTTACATTCCTGGTTGGGACTGTCACGGTCTGCCAATCGAGTTGATGGTAGAAAAGAAAGTCGGTAAGCCAGGCCAGAAAGTGACTGCGGCTGAATTCCGTCAAAAATGCCGTGAGTACGCCGCGCAGCAAGTTGAAGGCCAAAAGGCTGACTTCAAACGTCTGGGCGTGTTGGGTGAGTGGGACAAGCCATACCTGACCATGGACTTCGGCACTGAAGCAAACATTATCCGTGCGCTGGGCAAAATCGCAGGTAACGGTCACCTGCACAAAGGTTTCAAACCTGTTCACTGGTGTACTGACTGTGGTTCTGCACTGGCAGAAGCAGAAGTTGAGTACTACAACAAGGTTTCTCCGTCTATTGACGTGATGTTCCGTGCCGTTGACGAAGCAGCAGTGCTGTCTAAGTTCAACCTGGCAGAAGGTCACGAAGGTCAAGGTGACGTGTCAATCGTTATCTGGACGACCACGCCTTGGACACTGCCTGCAAACCGTGCAGTAGCGGTTTCTGACAAACTGGAATACGTTCTGGTTCAAGTTGAAGGCGAAACGCCTCGTCGTCTGATCGTGGCTTCTGAGCTGGCGAAAGACGTGATGGATCGTGCTGGTATCGAGCACTTCCACAACCTGGGCTTCTGTAAAGGTGATGCGCTAGAACTGCTGCGCTTTAACCACCCATTCTATAGCTTTGACGTACCAGTGATCTGTGGTGACCACGTGACCACCGAGTCAGGTACAGGTGTTGTTCACACGGCACCAGGCCACGGTCAAGAAGACTTCGCGGTTGGCCAAAAGTACAACCTAGAAGTTGCGAACCCTGTTGGTAGCAACGGTGTATACCTGCCAGACACAGAGTTGTTCGCAGGCCAACACGTGCTGAAAGCAAACGACAGTGTGCTGGAAGTGCTGAAAGAGCACGGTGCGCTGCTGCACCACCACGCTTACGAGCACAGCTACCCACACTGCTGGCGCCACAAAACGCCAATCATCTTCCGTGCAACCCCACAATGGTTCATCTCTATGGAGAAAGCGGGCCTGCGTGCAAAAGCACTGGAAGAGATCAAAAACGTACAGTGGATCCCTGAGTGGGGTCAAAACCGTATCGAAGCGATGGTTGAAGGCCGTCCAGACTGGTGTATCTCTCGTCAACGTACTTGGGGTGTGCCAATCGCACTTTTCGTTCACAAAGAAACCGCAGAACTGCATCCAAACACGGTTGAGCTGATTGAGAAAGTCGCTCAGAAAGTTGAGGAAGCAGGTATTCAGGCATGGTGGGATCTGGACGCAGCAGAACTGCTGGGTGACGAAGCAGATAGCTACGAGAAAGTGCTGGACACGCTGGACGTATGGTTCGACTCGGGTGCAACACACTACGCGGTTGTGAACCAACGTGAAGAATTCAACGGTCATGAAGCTGACATGTACTTGGAAGGTTCAGACCAACACCGTGGTTGGTTCCAGTCGTCTCTGATGACGTCTGTGGCAATCAAAAACCACGCACCTTACAAGCAAGTTCTGACGCACGGTTTCACCGTTGATGGTCAGGGCCGTAAGATGTCTAAGTCTATCGGTAACGTTATCTCTCCTCAGGAAGTGATGAACAAGCTGGGTGGCGACATCCTGCGTCTGTGGGTGGCGTCGACTGACTACACCGGCGAAATGACAGTGTCTGATCAGATCCTGAACCGCAGTGCTGATGCGTACCGTCGTATCCGTAACACCGCGCGCTTCCTGCTGGCTAACCTGAACGGTTTCAACCCAGAAACTGACATGGTTGCTGCAGAAGAAATGGTTGTTGCTGACCGTTGGGCGGTAGGTAAAGCGCTGGAAGCTCAGGAAGAGATCCTGAAAGCGTACGAAGAGTGCAACTTCCACGCCGTTACTCAGCGTCTTATGCAGTTCTGTTCAGTAGAAATGGGTTCATTCTACCTAGACATCATCAAAGACCGTCAGTACACCGCGAAAGCAGGTGGTCATGCGCACCGTAGCTGTCAAACGGCTCTGTTCCACATCGTGGAAGCGCTGGTTCGCTGGATGGCGCCAATCATGTCGTTCACAGCCGATGAAATCTGGAACGAAATGCCAGGCAACCGCAACAAGTTCGTGTTCACTGAAGTGTGGTACGACGGTCTGTTCGGTCTGGGCGACGACGAGCAACTGAACAATGCGTTCTGGGCAGAGCTGCTGCGCGTTCGTGGTGCAGTGAACAAGGTCCTTGAGCAAGCACGTAGCGAGAAAACCATCGGTGGTTCTCTGGAAGCAGAGATCACGCTGTACGCAAACCCAGAATTTGCAGCAAAACTGCAAGCAATGGGCGACGAACTGCGCTTTGTTCTGCTGACGTCTAAAGCAGATGTGGTTTCAACTGACTCTGCACCAGAAGCAGCAGTGGCAACAGAAATCGACGGCCTGTCTGTGGCAGTGGCGAAATCTGACGCAGAGAAGTGTGAGCGTTGCTGGCACCATGTTGCAGATGTTGGCACTATCGCAGGTCACGAGACACTGTGTGGTCGTTGTGTAAGCAATATCGACGGTGAGGGCGAAGCGCGTCAATTCGCGTAAGCCTGCCTGTAACGATAGGAAAGCTGGATGAAAGATCTGACAGCGAAACAATCAGGACTGCGCTGGCTATGGCTAGCGCTTCTGGTCTTCTTGCTGGATATCGGCACTAAGCTGCTGGTAATGAATACCATGGGTTATGGTTGGTCGAACCGCATTGAGATTCTGCCATTCTTTAACCTGCTGTACGTTCACAACTATGGTGCGGCATTCAGCTTTTTGAGTGATGCGGGTGGTTGGCAACGTTGGTTCTTTGCGGCGATCGCATTGGGCGTATCGGGTATGCTTGCATATTGGATGCGCTGTACACCAAGCAGCAACAAGATCCTGAACATTGCCTATGCGTTGGTCATTGGTGGTGCGATAGGTAACCTGTTTGATCGACTGGTGCATGGCTTTGTGGTCGACTTCCTCGACTTCTATGTAGGAAATAACCACTGGCCAGCATTCAACCTGGCAGATACAGCCATCTGTATCGGTGCGGGATTGATCATTCTGGATAGCTTCCTCGCTTCCAAGAAGCCGCAGGCCGAAGCCAAGTAAGTGCTTTCGGTTCGCAAGTAAGATAAAAATTGGCGCTGGCTGCATCTGTAGTCGGCGCCAAGTCGTATTAAAGCTATGATAACCCGATGGATCTTGCGGATTTATTGGGACGGCCTTCTGGCCCTTTTTACATTGAAGTCAATGCCAGCCAAGCTCTGGTATTGCGTGTTGCAAGGATGAGCCCATGACAAAAATTAGCGCAGACAGTGAAGTGCTGATGCACTTTACAATAAAACTGGAAGACGGCTCCGTGGCCGATAGCACCAAGACATCCGGCAAGCCGGCCAAATTGGTGATTGGTGACGGAAGCTTGACCGAGAACTTTGAAAAGTGCTTGGTGGGCTTGTCTGAAGGGGAAGCGGCAAGCTTCACGCTTGAGCCGGAAGATGCATTTGGTCAGCCAAATCCTGATAACATTCAGCACATGGACAGAACCTTGTTTGTTGGGGATGCACCCGCAGAAGAAGGCACCATTATTGCGTTTGCAGGGCCAGGTGGACAGGAAATTCCAGGCATTGTCACGGAAGTGGCGGGCGAGTCAGTCACCGTGGATTTTAACCATCCATTGGCAGGACATCGCGTCATCTTTGATGTAGAAATCGTTCAGGTCAGTTAAGGCCAGAGAAAGAAAAGGCAAGCAAATGAAAGTCATGCTAGCTAACCCTCGTGGTTTTTGTGCCGGTGTAGATCGTGCAATCAGCATTGTTGAGCGCGCGTTAGAGCTGTATCAGCCGCCAATTTACGTGCGTCATGAAGTGGTGCATAACCGCTTTGTGGTAGAAGGTTTGAAAGCCCGTGGCGCGGTGTTCGTAGAAGAGCTGGATGAAGTGCCAGATGACAGCATTGTGATTTTCTCGGCTCACGGTGTTTCTCAAGCGGTAAGAAACGAAGCCAAGGCACGTCAGTTGACAGTGTTTGACGCAACCTGTCCGCTTGTGACCAAAGTGCATATGGAAGTCGCACGTGCAAGTCGCCGCCATATGGAAGTTGTGCTGATTGGCCATGCTGGCCACCCAGAAGTGGTCGGCACCATGGGACAGTACGCCAGCGAAGAGGGCGGTATGTACTTGGTGGAAACGCCGGACGATGTGTACAAGCTGAACGTGAAAGACCCAACTAACCTGCATTACGTGAGTCAGACTACACTCTCTGTCGATGAAACTGCCGACGTGATTGATACGCTTCGTAAGGTGTTTCCTGAAATCCAAGGTCCACGTAAAGACGACATTTGCTACGCAACACAAAACCGCCAAGACGCTGTTCGCGATCTGGCCACGCAATGTGATGTGGTGGTGGTTGTCGGGTCGAAAAACAGTTCCAACTCAAATCGCCTGCGTGAGCTGAGTGAAAAGCTGGGTACGCCAGCGTACCTGACAGATTGCGCGGAAGACGTGCAGCAAGAATGGTTTGAAGGCAAAGTGAAAGTGGGCGTTACCGCAGGTGCATCTGCACCGGAAGAGCTGGTAAACCTCATCATTGCGCAAATCGAAGCATTTGGCGGCCTGTCGGTGGAAGAGCTGAAAGGACGTGAAGAAAACATGTTCTTTGAAGTGCCACGTGAGCTGCAAGTAAAGCAGGTTCAGTGATCTTCATCGAATGAAAAATAGGGAGCGAGAGGCTCCCTTTTTTACACCCGGAGAGTCATATACAACCCTTCTTGAAAAGAGTAGAGTTGAGCGATAGTTAACAAAACAGTGCTGTGTGTAAGGCACTGAAACAGGAAGTTAAAAGAGGTAATACATGGTTCGCATAGCAATTGCGGGAGCTGCTGGTCGTATGGGCCGTCAGCTAATTCAAGCTGCTGACGCAATGGAAGGCGCAGTAGTGGCTGCAGCAAGTGAACGTCCTGAGTCTAGCCTGATTGGCACTGATGCAGGCGAATTGGCTGGCATTGGCAAACGTGACGTCACCATTGTTGACGATCTGGCGAAAGTTGCTGATGACTTTGACGTTATCATCGATTTCACAGCCCCTGTGGCGACGCTGAAAAACATTGCACTGTGTAAGGCACACGGTAAGAAGCTGGTCATTGGTACCACTGGGTTTTCAGATGAGCAGCGTGCAGAAATTGATGCGGCAACTGACATCGGTATCGTGATGGCACCCAATTACAGTGTGGGCGTGAACCTTGTCTTTAAACTTCTTGAGAAAGCCGCGAAAGTGATGGGTGATTACTGCGACATCGAAATCGTGGAAGCACACCACCGCCACAAAGTCGATGCGCCATCAGGTACGGCGATTGGTATGGGTGAAGCTATCGCAGGTGCTATGGGCAACAAGCTGAGCGATGTGGCTGTCTATGCGCGTGAAGGCATTACGGGTGAGAGAACGCGTGATGAAATCGGCTTCGCAACCATCCGTGCTGGTGACATCGTGGGTGAGCATACGGCCATGTTTGTGGACATCGGTGAGCGCGTTGAGATCACGCACAAAGCTTCTAACCGAATGACTTTTGCCAACGGTGCTGTGCGCGCTGCGATCTGGCTTGCAGGCAAAGATGCTGCTTCTACACCATGCAGGATGTCCTCGAACTCGACACGTTGTAATGCCTAACTATGCAGCGGGTGAATGCCTGCTGCATAAAATTTCCTCAGAAATGACGTTTGAGTTATCTAACGTCTGTTTTGTTGATTTTACCGTTTTAACTTGTGCAAATGGCCTGTTGGTAGTTTTATTTGCGTGATCTCATCAAAATGACCGCTAAAGTGCTTTAAGAAAAACGGTTGCGTGATGAGCTTATTGTTTTCCGCTCCCTTATCTTCTCCTTTCTTCGAAACTGTTAAGTGTCCCGACGAAAAATCCGGTCAAGTTGCAAGATAACCCTGACTTTTATGTGTTTGATTATCTAAATCAGGCTTGGGGGCTATAAGTTGCATTCTTTTTTGGTAGACTTGTTGACAGGTTTTCGTTCGATCTCTAGAATGCGCGCAATTTGTCAAAAATCTGCTTTGTCGGGTTTAGGCATTTGTATGGAATGACTTAATGCAAGTTTATTTACTTTATTTGCATTTTTATTGATTTGGAGGTTGTCTTGAGCAAGTCTGCGCTCTTAGTCCTGGAAGATGGGACTGTATTCCGCGGTGAATCCATTGGTGCTGATGGAACTGCCGTTGGTGAAGTTGTTTTTAATACCTCGATGACGGGGTACCAAGAAATTCTCACCGACCCTTCCTATTCTCAGCAAATTGTTACTCTTACTTATCCCCACATTGGCAACACCGGTACTAATACCGAAGACGAAGAATCCTCAAAAATCCACGCTCAAGGCTTGGTAATTCGCGACCTCCCTCTTATCGCTTCTAACTTCCGTAATCAGCAATCCCTTTCTGATTATCTGAAATCTCAAAACATCGTCGGCATCGCTGACATCGATACCCGTAAGCTAACCCGTCTACTTCGTGAAAAAGGTGCCCAAAATGGCTGCATCGTAGCAGGTGACAGCCTGGACGAAGCACTGGCATTGGCGAAAGCGAAAGAATTCCCTGGCCTGAAAGGCATGGATCTGGCGAAAGAAGTGACCACCGCAGAAGCGTACCAGTGGAAACAAGGTTCTTGGACACTGGAAGGTGGCCTGCCAGAAGCAAAAGACGACAGCGAACTGCCATACCACGTTGTGGCTTACGACTTCGGTGCGAAGCGCAACATCCTGCGTATGCTGGTTGACCGTGGCTGTCGCCTGACGGTTGTTCCAGCGCAAACCTCGGCAGAAGAGGTTCTGGCAATGAATCCAGACGGCGTATTCCTGTCAAACGGCCCTGGTGACCCAGCACCGTGTGAGTACGCGATTGAAGCAACCAAAGTATTCTTGGACAAAGGCCTGCCAATTTTCGGTATCTGCCTTGGTCACCAAATCCTGGCACTGGCATCAGGTGCACAAACGGTGAAGATGAAGTTCGGTCACCACGGTGCTAACCACCCGGTTAAAGACATGGACCGTAACGTAGTGATGATCACCAGCCAGAACCACGGTTTTGCGGCTGATGAAGAAACACTGCCAGAAAACCTGCGCGCGACGCACAAATCTCTGTTCGACGGCTCACTGCAAGGTATCCACCGTACGGATAAGCCTGCATTCAGCTTCCAGGGTCACCCTGAAGCGAGCCCAGGTCCGCACGACGCGGCGCCACTATTCGACCACTTTATTGAACTGATCAAGCAACACAGCGCGTAACCGGAGTAGCGAGAATGCCAAAACGTACAGATATTCAAAGTATTCTTATTCTTGGCGCAGGTCCGATTGTTATCGGTCAGGCGTGTGAGTTCGACTATTCAGGTGCGCAAGCATGTAAAGCCCTTCGCGAAGAAGGCTACCGTGTCATTCTGGTGAACTCTAACCCAGCGACCATCATGACTGACCCAGAAATGGCCGATGCAACATACATCGAGCCAATCCAGTGGGAAGTGGTACGCAACATCATCGCGAAAGAGCGTCCAGACGCTATCCTGCCTACCATGGGCGGTCAGACTGCACTGAACTGTGCGCTGGATCTGGAAAAACACGGCGTACTGGCTGAGTTCGGCGTGGAAATGATTGGTGCAACGGCTGATGCGATTGATAAAGCAGAAGACCGTTCACGCTTCGACAAAGCGATGAAGTCTATTGGCCTTGAGTGTCCGCGTGCGGATACAGCGAAGACCATGGAAGAAGCACACAAAGTGCTCGATATGGTTGGCTTCCCTTGTATCATCCGTCCATCATTCACCATGGGTGGTACGGGCGGTGGTATCGCATACAACATTGAAGAGTTTGAAGAAATCTGTCGCCGTGGTCTGGACTTGTCGCCAACCAATGAGTTGCTGATTGACGAGTCTTTGATTGGTTGGAAAGAGTACGAGATGGAAGTGGTTCGCGACAAAGCGGACAACTGTATCATCGTTTGTGCGATTGAAAACTTTGACCCAATGGGTATCCACACCGGTGACTCCATCACGGTTGCGCCAGCGCAAACCCTGACCGACAAAGAATACCAACTGATGCGTAACGCATCGCTGGCGGTTCTGCGTGAAATCGGTGTTGAAACAGGCGGTTCAAACGTTCAGTTCGGTATCAACCCGAAAGATGGCCGTATGGTTATCATCGAGATGAACCCACGTGTATCTCGCTCTTCTGCGCTGGCGTCAAAAGCAACGGGTTTCCCAATTGCGAAAGTCGCGGCGAAACTGGCAGTAGGCTTCACGCTGGATGAGCTGATGAACGACATCACGGGTGGCGCGACCCCTGCATCGTTCGAACCAACCATCGACTACGTTGTTACTAAAATTCCACGTTTTAACTTTGAGAAATTCGCAGGCGCGAATGACCGACTGACCACGCAAATGAAGTCAGTGGGCGAGGTAATGGCGATTGGTCGTAACCAACAAGAGTCGCTACAAAAAGCACTGCGCGGTCTGGAAGTAGGCGCGACAGGTTTTGACGAAATGGTTGACCTAGATGCACCTGACGCGCTGACCAAAATCCGCCACGAGCTGAAAGATGCAGGTGCGGAGCGTATTTGGTACATCGCTGACGCATTCCGTGCAGGCATGTCTGTGGATGGTGTCTTCAAGCTGACTAACATTGACCGCTGGTTCCTGGTTCAGATTGAAGAAATCGTGAATCTGGAAACCGAAATCAAAGAAGGCGGTTTTGCAGGTCTGACGGAAACCAAACTGCGTAAGCTGAAGCGTAAAGGTTTCTCTGATGCACGCTTGAGCAAGCTACTGGGTGTCGGCGAAGGCGAAATCCGCAAACTGCGTGACCAGTTCGATATCCACCCTGTTTACAAGCGCGTAGATACCTGTGCAGCTGAGTTTTCTTCTGACACGGCGTACATGTACTCATCTTACGATGAAGAGTGTGAAGCGAATCCGTCTGACAAAGACAAGATCATGGTTCTGGGCGGTGGTCCAAACCGTATCGGTCAAGGTATCGAATTCGATTACTGCTGTGTACACGCGTCACTGGCACTTCGCGAAGACGGTTACGAAACCATCATGGTTAACTGTAACCCAGAAACAGTGTCGACTGACTACGACACCTCTGACCGTCTGTACTTTGAACCAGTAACACTGGAAGACGTACTGGCAATTGCACGCGTTGAAAAGCCAAAAGGCGTTATCGTTCAGTACGGTGGTCAAACGCCACTGAAACTGGCACGTGCACTGGAAGCGCAGGTGTGCCAATCATCGGTACTAGCCTGATGCGATTGACCGTGCGGAAGACCGTGAGCGTTTCCAAGCAGCCGTTGAGCGTCTGGGTCTGAAGCAACCTGAAAACGCAACCGTAACCACGATGGAGCAGGCGATTGAGAAGTCTCGCGAAATCGGTTACCCACTGGTTGTTCGTCCTTCCTACGTGCTGGGCGGTCGTGCGATGGAAATCGTATACGACGAAAGCGACCTGCGCCGTTACTTCAACGAAGCGGTAAGCGTATCGAACGAGTCACCTGTTCTACTGGACCGTTTCCTGGATGACGCAACGGAAGTTGACGTAGATGCAATCTGCGACGGCGAGCACGTCGTTATCGGCGGCATCATGGAGCATATTGAGCAAGCGGGCGTTCACTCAGGTGACTCTGCATGTTCACTGCCTGCATACACGCTGAGCCAAGACATCCAAGACGAGATGCGTCGTCAGGTTGAGAAGCTGGCATTCGAGCTGGGCGTACGCGGTCTGATGAACACCCAGTTCGCAGTGAAAGACGGCGAAGTTTACCTGATTGAGGTGAACCCACGTGCTGCGCGTACTGTGCCGTTCGTATCGAAAGCGACAGGTGCACCGCTGGCGAAAATCGCTGCACGCGTGATGGCAGGTCAGTCTCTGGAAGCACAAGGTTTCACACAAGAAATCATTCCGCCGTACTACTCAGTAAAAGAAGTGGTTCTGCCGTTCAACAAGTTCCCTGGCGTTGACCCACTGCTTGGCCCTGAAATGCGCTCAACCGGTGAAGTCATGGGTGTGGGTGATACGTTCGCAGAAGCGTTTGCAAAAGCAGACCTGGGCTGTGGCAAGACCTACACTGAGAAAGGCCGTGCATTGCTGTCTGTTCGCAACAACGACAAACAACGTGTGGTTGATTTGGCTGCCAAGCTTATAAAACTGGGCTTTGAGCTGGACGCGACACACGGTACAGCGGTTGTTCTGGGCGAAGCGGGCATTAACCCACGTCTGGTAAACAAGGTACACGAAGGTCGTCCTCACATTCTTGACCGTATTAAGAATGGTGAATACAGCTACATCATCAACACTACTGAAGGTCGTCAAGCGATTGAAGACTCTAAGGTACTGCGTCGCGGTGCACTGGCTGAGAAAGTGAACTACACCACGACGTTGAACGCAGCATTTGCAACCTGTATGGCGCATGCGGCGGTTGATATGTCAAAAGTGACCTCAGTGCAAGAACTGCACGCTCGCGTCGCTGAGAAATACGGTAAGTAATAAAAATACCCAAATAGCTTGAAGGTGCTGCTATTGAAGCCGGACCTTCAAGTGGGAAGGATATAAACCAATGAGTCGGCAGGAAGCCGGCCGTTTAGATAACCTCCTTGCCCGCCGGATTGGCGGGCTTTTTTATATCTTTTTAGACGGAATTAACGCTCGCGATACGTCTGGTTGCTGCGTGTGTCGCCATAGTATCGAGTGACTTTGCACCTCTGTGCCTGTCATAAAACCTTCACCAGATAACCCGCTGATTGTCTTGTTATTCGTAGTAAGAGGCGTAGAATCACTACCGTCGCCATATCGCGACATTTTTGGAGCTTACTATGAACACTATCGACCATCCTCCGAGTTGTAAGGGAAGCCTGTAGTCCCGACGGTCGTGTTCGTGTTTTCTCCGCGTACCAACCGTTTGGTTGGAACGCCATTTCTCAATGCCTTTCCCCGTGCTTCCCGACACTTTGAGCTGCAATACACGCTTTCATTCGACACTTGTCGTATGCGCTCGCATTGATCATTTTTCTGCTCACTCCCAGACAAATGGGAGTTTGTGACTGACTCTCTATGCGAGAAATTTGTATTGCTTGGTCGTTACCTGCCAGTTCTCTGGCACTAGCCAATCGGGAGGTTCGCTATGACGGTAATGAATACCCTTGCGCTGGGAAACCAGACTCAAAAATTCGAAACAAAAGAAATTCAAGCCGCAAAAAGCGCGTTTTTGCTTCATGACGAGGTGGACAGAATTCGTCTGCTTTCTGTCATGCCGCTCAACGAGGCCGTGGCGGTGCTCAATACGTGCCCACTTGCGTTAGTAAGAGAGTTGCTAGATACCTTGGCGGAATCTGGAGAAACGGTGAGAAGCCGTCACTTGGCATTAGGTCTTGGGCTGATCAGCTCAGAAGCAGAGCCAAACGGTAACTACCTTGCCAACTCCGTGATGACACATGTGCGTCAGCGAATAGGGTGGATTGTAGGCTTGGCCCTGCTAGGCATCGCATCGGGGCTTATTATTTCTCACTTTGAGGATGCGATAAGCCAGTTAGTGCTGTTAGCGATTTATCTGCCAGTCGTAGCGGCGGCAGGCGGTAATGCAGGCTCGCAGGCAGCGACCTTGGTCGTTCGGGCACTAGCGATGAATGAGATAAAACCCAAGCAATGGCTTGCTGTGATGTGGAAGGAAATGCGCATCGCTGTCGTTATCGCGCTCGCGCTAGCGTTAGTGATTATGCTGCGCGTGGTGATGTTCAGTGATAGCGCAGTGCTGCCGGGTGGCTTTGATATCTATGACGTGGCGATGGCCATTGGCCTAGCGTTGACGATTCAAGTCACCTTGTCGACCACATTGGGCGGCTTGTTACCGTTAATCGCCCGAAAGATGAAGCTCGATCCCGCTGTCCTGGTGAGCCCAGTATTGGCCTCAATCGTTGATATCAGCGGGATGGCGATTTACTTCGTTACCATTAACGCATGGTTAGGCTTGATGTAAACAGAGCTTGATATAGCTCTCTTTCAAACTGAGTGATCGGGCTGGCAACGTTGTCAGGTCGATCCTCAGATGCTGGAATGTGGTAGTTGGTGACCAACTGCACCACGAGCACATCCTTTCCTTGTTGGTTTTTCAAAATACCTGCCAGATTGTAACTCCCGTACAATGAGCCCGTTTTGGCAGCCAATCGCGTTTTGATTGGTGCATAACGCACGCTGTTGCGGTATTTCAATGTGCCATCAACGCCAGATACAGGCAGCATCGAAACAATCCCAGACTGGGGATGTTTATACACGTAAGACAAGACATCCATGATCTGCTGGGCGGTCATTCGGTTGTTTCGTGACAAGCCCGACCCGTCGACTAAGACGGCGGTATGCAGGTTGATGTCCGCTTTGTCTTTCAATATGGCTTTGATTGCCGCGGCACCATTAGTAAACGAACCCGCTTGCTCGTAATAGCGATGTCCAAGCGTCTTGAGTAGATTATCCGCAATCAAGTTGTCCGAGCGTTTTAGCATCACTTTCAACAGATCATCACGCGGCGCAGAAACGTGTTTGGCGATAAAGGCGCGTTTACCTTTTGGCGATCCTACACGAATATCCCCTTTCACATTGATAGCCGCGCGCTTGAGTTCCTCTTTAAGCACATCGGAAACATAAAGGTCGGGGTTTTGAATCGCGAACTTTAAAGGCAGCGGATTTTTCCTGTAAGGCAAGCAACCGCTTAGTTGGTAGCGATTGTTATTGTCATAATGAAGCTCCAAATCGCAGTGCAGGCTTTTCTGTTTGTCTTCACTCACGGCGAGTGCATCTGTTTTTACGGAAACAGGCTGGTGGTCTGGCACAAACACGCGCGTCAGACGCTTCCCGTTCTCACTGTAAATAGAGCCTTGTACACAGTTACGTTCCAAGGTAATCGAGGAGGAGGGGGCACTGTAACAAACACCGAGAATATCCCACGGCCAGCCAATCGCGCGTTCATAACCCTTAAAAATTGAACCATCTAACCAGATATCTCCATTTATCTGACGTATACCTTTTGCTTTCAGGGCACTGACAAGTAGTTGGAGATCTTTGCGTTTTAACGTTGGGTCGCCGCCGAAACGAAAGACAATATCTTTGCCCGTGCGTTCGACGACGGTTTCAAAGCGGAAATCTTGAGGAAGATAAAGAGAGGCTGCGAGCGCAGTAACGACTTTTTGCGTGCTGGCTGGTGGCAATAAGGTCTCACTGTCAATGTTCGCTATCTGCTGTTGGCTTTTGGCATCTACCGCCAATAAAGCGAGTTGACTGCCAGCCGGGAGCATGGATTCGATAGTATCAACAGGTACAGCGCGAACTTGAAAAGAGAAAACAATGAGTAAGAAAAGAAGGCAATTTCGCACCATGATGGCTCCAACAGAAAGCGTAGAACCAGTATGGTACAAAAAACGCCTACTGTGAGGTAGGCGTTTTGTCATCTGATGTAAGTAATTAACTTAAGTCAGATTAGAAGTCGTAACGCAGACCCAGTGCCAGTTGGTCTTCTGTGTCCAATTTCTCTTCTGCAGTCATACCAGCTTTGCTGTCTAGCATGTTGAAGTTGTAAGAAACGTATGCACGGAAGTTGTCGTTGAAGTAGTGAGTTGCATCGAACGCTAGAGCATTTGCAGTTTCAACAGACTCTTTTTCTTTGTTACCGTAAGTGGTAGTGAATTTAGTGTTGCCCATGGTGTAAGCAGCAGCAAATTCGTAACCAGTCACGTCTTTCTTCGCTACTTCACCATCGTTGTACAGTGCCGCAACGTAGAAGTCGCCGTATGCGTATGAAACTGCAGCTTCGATTTGGTTTGCTTCTGTTGCATCTTTACCTTGGTCAGCGTAACCCAGACCGAATGCTAGGCCGTTTTCCATCGCGTAAGTTGCTGCTGCAGAGTAACCGCCGAAGTCAGTTGATTTTACGTTACCAACAGTAGTTGAGGTATCAAATACGTAGTTAGCTTTAACAGTCAGGCCGCCGAATTCGCCAACGTAAGCTAGATTGTTGTCGGTGCGGTCAGCTACAGTGATTTTGCCACTTGCTGCTGCGCCGTGGAAAGACATGATATCAGTGAAGTCTGTGATGATACCCAGAGAGCCATCAGTTAGACCGTAAGCTACTGCGCCGTATTGAGTTGAGATACCAGCGTTAACGTAACGGTTTTCGTCGTTAGCTTCGTTAGAAGTGAACTCACGCTCGAAGAAACCGAAACCGTAAACGCCTTCTGCGATTTCAGTAGTACCCAGCACGTTCAGACGTACACGGCTTGCGTCAGATACGTCGCCATCGGTCATAGTAGCGCGTGCTTCTGCGCGGCCGCCCAGAGCCATAGAAGAAGTGCCGTCGTTGAAGATTTCAGCAGCAGAAACAGAGGTAGAAGCCAGAGCCGCTACAGCAAGAGCGATAAACTTTTTGTTCATTACGTTGTCCTTTTAAAACGTTGTTTTTTTTCGGGACGTTATCTCCCAACGTCGCGATGACCTGTTTGTAACCGCTCGCTAAAAAGGACTGTTAGTAAAACATTCAAAAAACAAATATAAAGATTGGCGGCTTACAAGTTGTTAGATAATAATTTCCTTTATAATCAGTTGGTTATTTCAATATATTAAAGTTCCGTGAACTGAATCGCATTTAGATCTTTTTATTTTTTATTGCGATGTAAATCTCTGTTGTCTATTGCATTTTCGTGATTTTGATCTTGGATTTGACATCTAAAACGTGCTGGCCTTGCGTGGTTTTTGCTCGCTAAAATGCGACAAAAATGACTGAGGTAAAATCTTTGATGACCTCTTCGTTTAACTTGTTTACACTGAAATGACAAAGATTCGTTTGCCGCGCCCAGACCTTTGTGTGGGCGTGGCTTTGTTTTTGCCAAATCCCGTTGGTTTTGGCTACTGAGGTAATGTCATTTATGGATAAAGTACCAATGACTGTGCGCGGCGAACAACAGCTGCGCCAAGAGCTTGAGCGCCTGATGAAGCGTCGCCCAATTATTACTCAAGCAATTGCAGAGGCACGTGAACTGGGTGACTTGAAAGAGAACGCTGAATACCATGCCGCTCGTGAAGAGCAAGGTATCTGTGAAGCGCAAATCCGTGACATCGAATACAAGCTGTCTGTGGCGCAAGTTATCGATATCGCGAAAATGCCAAACAACGGCAAAGTGATTTTCGGTTCAACCGTCTCTCTGATCGATTGCAACACTGATGATGAAGTGACTTACCAAATCGTGGGTGATGATGAAGCTGACATCAAAAAGAACCTGATTTCAATTAACTCACCAATCGCACGTGGTCTGATCGGTAAAGAAGAAGGAGATGAAGTCTCTATCACCGTACCGGGTGGCGTGAAAGAGTTTGAGATCGACAGCGTTAAGTACGTTTGATTTCAGAAAAATGTTAGCGATTGTTACTGTCGCTGATAGGAAAAAGGCCGCTTAGCGGCCTTCTTTTATTTGCGTGGTAGCTCGATTTTGCGCTCTTGGCTTTGGCGATAAAGCACCAGGGTCTTACCGATAACCTGTACTTTTTCTGCCTTAGTTTCACGAACAATTGCATCTACAATCAGGTTCTTAGTGTCGCGGTCTTCTGACACGACTTTAACCTTGATCAGTTCGTGATGATCGAGAGCGATTTCAATCTCAGCAAGTACAGCTTCTGTCAGACCATTTGCACCCATCAGAACAACTGGTTTCAGATTGTGTGCCAGACCTTTCAGATACTGTTTTTGTTTTGTGCTTAGATTCATGTTGACTCGATTTGTTGTTTTATCGGGGTTGAAAACGTGACATTCTACCGCCATATCTATCCAAACTGAACAAATATCCCCCTTGAATCGTCCGTGATGATGTCGCGGCAGTCGTATGGATGAGTAAAAGATGAGTAAAAAGAAACACTCAGCGAGTTCTGGGCGCTGGTTGAAAGAGCATTTTGATGATAAATATGTTCTCGAAGCCCAGAAAAAAGGTTATCGCTCTCGAGCGATTTTCAAGCTTGAAGAAATCCAAGGCAAAGACAAATTACTGAAACCGGGCATGACAATTGTCGACCTCGGTGCCGCTCCAGGTGGTTGGTCTCAGTACGCTGCAGACCAAGTTGGTGATGAAGGACAAGTTATTGCTTGTGACATCTTGCCAATGGACTCCCTTCCGGGTGTAAGCTTTCTTCAAGGTGATTTCCGTGAGGAAGCCGTGTTGAATGCGTTGCTCGATCGTATTCAGCCTGACATGGTTGATGTCGTAATGTCTGATATGGCACCAAACATGAGTGGCAACCTCGCCTCCGACCAACCTCGAGCGATGTATCTTGTTGAACTAGCATTAGATATGTGTCGTGAAGTGCTTGCACCGAATGGCGCGTTCATTGTCAAAGTTTTCCAAGGCGAAGGCTTTGATCAGTACCTCGCTGAGGTGCGTAGTATGTTCAAAGCGGTTAAAATTCGTAAACCCGATTCTTCCCGTGCACGTTCACGAGAAGTCTACATTGTGGCTACAGGTTACAAACTGTAGTAATCTACCATTATTAATATAGTTTTCGCGGGGCTAACACCTTGAGTGACATGGCAAAAAACCTGATTTTATGGCTGGTTATCGCTGTTGTGTTGATGTCTGTGTTCCAGAGCTTTGGACCAGGCGATAGCGCGGGCCGTCAAGTCGACTACACTTCGTTCGTCCAAGAGATAGGGCAAGATAAACTACAGGATGTACAGTTCGATAATCGCGAGCTGAAGGTGACACGTCGTGATGGCACGAGCTATGTCACTTACATGCCAGTTCTTCAAGACCCTAAACTGCTGGATGACCTGATCAACCACAAAGTACAGGTGCGTGGTACACCACCTGAAGAACCAAGCATTCTGGCGTCTATCTTCATTTCTTGGTTCCCAATGTTGCTGCTTATCGGTGTGTGGATTTTCTTCATGCGTCAGATGCAAGGCGGTGGCGGCAAAGGCGCAATGTCCTTTGGTAAGTCTAAAGCTCGCATGATGAGCGAAGAACAGATCAAGACAACGTTCGCAGATGTTGCTGGCTGTGACGAAGCGAAAGAAGACGTTAAAGAACTGGTTGATTACCTGCGCGACCCAAGTCGCTTCCAGAAACTGGGTGGTAAGATCCCAACTGGTGTTCTGATGGTTGGTCCTCCTGGTACAGGTAAAACGCTGCTGGCGAAAGCGATTGCTGGTGAAGCGAAAGTACCGTTCTTTACTATCTCTGGTTCTGACTTCGTTGAAATGTTCGTGGGTGTGGGTGCATCACGTGTCCGTGACATGTTCGAACAAGCGAAGAAAGCATCACCTTGTATCATCTTCATCGATGAGATCGATGCCGTAGGTCGTCAACGTGGTGCAGGCTTGGGTGGTGGTCACGATGAACGTGAACAAACACTGAACCAAATGCTGGTAGAAATGGATGGTTTCGAAGGTAACGAAGGTATCATCGTTATCGCGGCAACTAACCGTCCTGACGTACTTGACCCTGCATTGCTGCGTCCTGGCCGTTTCGACCGTCAAGTCGTTGTAGGTCTGCCAGATGTTCGTGGTCGTGAGCAAATTCTGAAAGTTCACATGCGTAAAGTCCCTCTGGGTAGCGATGTTGAGGCATCTCTGATTGCGCGTGGTACACCTGGCTTCTCGGGTGCGGACCTAGCAAACCTTGTGAACGAAGCAGCACTGTTTGCCGCTCGTGGTAACAAGCGTGTTGTATCAATGGTTGAGTTTGAACTGGCGAAAGACAAAATCATGATGGGTGCCGAGCGCAAGTCGATGGTTATGTCTGAAGAGATCAAAGAATCAACGGCTTACCACGAAGCTGGTCACGCTGTTGTTGGTCGCTTGGTGCCAGAACATGACCCAGTGTACAAGGTGTCAATCATTCCACGTGGCCGTGCCCTGGGTGTGACCATGTACCTGCCTGAGCAAGACCGTGTAAGCATGTCTCGCCAACACTTGGAGTCGATGATTTCAAGTTTGTACGGCGGCCGCTTGGCAGAAGAAATTATTTATGGCGTAGACAAAGTGTCTACTGGTGCGTCTAACGACATCGAGCGTGCAACTGATATCGCACGTAAGATGGTGACGCAGTGGGGTTTCTCAGAGAAACTGGGCCCACTTCTGTACGCAGAAGACGAGGGCGAAGTATTTCTGGGCCGTTCAGTGACACAAAGCAAGCACATGTCTGATGAGACAGCACGTCTTATCGACGGCGAGATTCGTCAGTTAATTGATCGCAACTACGCTCGTGCTCGCAAGATCATCGAAGAAAACATGGACATCATGCATGCAATGAAAGATGCACTGATGAAATATGAAACCATCGATGCTGCGCAAATTGATGACTTGATGGCGCGTCGCCCTGTGCGTGAGCTGCTGGCTGGACGACAGAGTCAGACAACACTGACAACACGCCGAAAAAACCTGATGTAGAAGCCAAGAACTCTGACGTTCCACCTTCTACTGATGATCTGGACACAGGTAACAAGCCTGTTGACCCAGACAACAAGTCGGAAGCGTAATTGCGTTCTGAAATTACAAAACCCCGGGGGAACTCGGGGTTTTTCTTTTATCTGCAGTAAATTTTCTTTTCAAACAAAGTCCATTCATGAAACTGATCAGCAAAGCCAAAGTGCTCGACCTTTCTACGCCTCATGTTATGGGGATCTTGAACGTCACTCCCGATTCCTTCTCCGATGGCGGTAAATTCAATAAGTTAGATGCGGCGCTTTACCATGCGGAAGCTATGCTAAATGCAGGTGCGTCAATTCTGGATATTGGCGGTGAGTCGACAAGGCCAGGTGCTGCTGACGTTTCTGAACAAGATGAGTTAGGCCGCGTCGTCCCAGCCATACAAGCTATTCGTTCACGCTTTGATTGTTGGATTTCCATCGATACCAGCAAGGCTGCTGTGATGCGCGAAGCTGTGATCGCTGGAGCAGATATCATCAATGATGTGAGAGCACTTCAAGAAGAGGGCGCATTAGATGCTGCGGCCGAGGCGGGCGTGCCTGTCTGCCTCATGCATATGCAAGGGCAGCCTCGCACCATGCAGACAAACCCAACCTATCAGGATTTGTTTGCCGACATCGATACCTTTTTTGAAGCGCGTATCGCTGCTTGTGAAAAAGCGGGCATCGAAAAAAGCAACTTATCTTGGATCCAGGGTTTGGCTTTGGAAAGACACTGACACATAACTATCAGCTCCTTGCAAACTTGGAGCACTTTCATCGACATGGATTACCAGTGCTTGCTGGTATGTCGAGAAAATCGATGATTTTTAAACTTTTAGATAAAGCCCCTGCTGATATTTTGGGGGGCAGTTTAGCTTGCGCCACCATAGCTGCGATGAAAGGAGCTCAGATCATTCGTGTTCACGATGTGAAAGAGACTTCAGATGTTGTTCGTGTTGTTCATGCAATGCACGAAGCCGCAGCGTTACTTGGAGAATCATAATGACAGAACGCAAATACTTCGGCACTGACGGTGTTCGCGGTAAAGTGGGTCAATTTCCTATCACACCAGATTTTATCCTAAAGCTCGGTTGGGCTGCGGGTCGTGTTCTCAGCCAACAAGGCACCAAAAAGTGCTGATTGGTAAAGATACTCGCATCTCTGGTTACATGCTTGAGTCGGCGCTGGAAGCAGGTCTTTCTGCTGCTGGTCTTCAAGCTGCCTTCACTGGCCCTATGCCAACCCCAGCGATTGCGTACCTTACCCAAACCTTCCGTGCGGAAGCGGGTATTGTTATTTCTGCATCACACAACCCGTTCTATGACAACGGCATCAAGTTCTTCTCATCAGAGGGGACAAAGCTGCCGGATGATATTGAACTCGCGATTGAAGCTGAGCTTGAAAAGCCGCTGACCTGTGTGGAATCTGCGGAGCTGGGTAAAGCCAAACGTATCGTGGATGCAGCAGGTCGTTACATTGAATTTTGTAAAGGTACCTTCCCATCAGAAATGAGCCTTAAAGGTCTCAAGCTGGTCATCGACTGTGCGCACGGTGCAACGTATCACATCGCACCCTCTGTGTTCTCAGAATTGGGTGCAGATGTGATCGCCATGGGTGTTGAGCCGAACGGTACCAACATCAACCATGAAGTCGGTGCAACCGATGTTCGCGCGTTGCAAAAACGTGTGGTTGAAGAGGGCGCAGCACTGGGTATCGCGTTTGACGGTGACGGTGACCGCGTGATCATGGTTGACCACGAAGGCAACAAAGTAGACGGTGACCAAATAGCCTACATTATCGCCCGTGAATCACTGCGACGTGGCGAGCTGAAAGGCGGTGTCGTAGGTACTTTGATGACCAATATGGGCATGGAAGTGGCACTGAAAAACCTCGGTATTCCGTTTACTCGCGCGAAAGTAGGCGATCGCTACGTGATGGAAAAACTGTTGGAAAACGGTTGGAGCATCGGTGCGGAAAACTCAGGTCACGTGATCTTGCTAGACAAAGTGACCACGGGTGACGCGATTGTTGCAGCACTGCAAGTACTGGCCAGTGTCATTGGTACAGGCATGAGCCTGAAAGCGCTGTGCGATGGCATGAGCATGTTCCCGCAAGTGCTTGAAAACGTTCGCTTCAGTGGCAGCAGTGATCCGCTTGAGTCGGACGCCGTGCTGTCTGCGAAAGCGGCGGTAGAAGCTAAGCTTGGTGATACCGGACGCGTTTTGCTGCGTAAGTCGGGTACAGAGCCTTTGATCCGCGTTATGGTGGAAGGCGAAGATGCCGAGAAGGTGCAAGCATACGCACTTGAAATCGCAGAAGCGGTGAAGGCAAACTGCTAAAACGCTTTCCGTTTAAGCGAATCTGGTTAAGGAATGACACGGAGCGGGAGTGCTGGTTTGGTTACAAGATGTGCAAACAGAATGAATTGTCATGTTTTTTTGCATTTTTCTCTTGTCTCACCTGCTGGCATTAGATAGTATTCTCCCGCTCCCAATGAAGGGAGTTGCGCTAGTGAATGACTTGGTCAGCTGGCTCAACAATTTGGAACATAGGTGGAACCCATGTACGAAATTCTACTTGTGATTTATCTGTTGGCCGCTCTTGCTGTAATTGGCCTGGTTCTGGTTCAACAGGGTAAAGGCGCAGATATGGGAGCCTCATTTGGGGCTGGGGCATCAAACACAGTGTTTGGCTCTAGCGGCTCTGGAAACTTCTTGACCCGAATGACTGCGATTTTCGCAACTGTATTTTTTATTCTCAGCCTGGTTTTGGGTAATATGACTGCTAAGCAGACCCAAGTCGGCGGTGAATATGATGACTTGAGCGTTCCAGTGGAACAATCACAGTCAGTGGAAGTGCCAGCTACTAACAATAGCGACATCCCACAATAAAAATTTCTGCTGAGGTGGTGGAATTGGTAGACACGCTGTCTTGAGGGGGCAGTGCCTGTTAAGGCGTGCGGGTTCAAGTCCCGCTCTCAGCACCAAATTAAAATCCTCATTGAGGTTCGATTTACTTGTAAAAGTGATCGATACGGCGATATAATGTGCGCCGTTCGGACGCGGGGTGGAGCAGCTTGGTAGCTCGTCGGGCTCATAACCCGAAGGTCGTCGGTTCAAATCCGGCCCCCGCAACCACTTTATCAGTGATTGTCATTTAGAGACCACGACAGTCGCTGGCTATGGGAAACCATAGCATCAGGGTCCAGTTGCATAAAACCCCGACATTCGGGGTTTTTTGTTATCTGAAGATGACCATTCGGATGAATACTGGCTTTAGGCCCTTTTTTTATTTCTGGGGTTTGTATGACAGGACTAGAAAAACAGCTTCACGCCTTGCTTGAAGCACCTGTAGAGGCTTTGGACTACGAGCTTGTTGGGCTTGAGTTCGTGCGTGCTGGCCAGCACTCAACCCTTCGTATCTTCATTGATCACGAAAACGGTATTACCGTTGAAGACTGTGCTGAAGTTAGCCGCCAAGTTAGTGCAGTGATGGACGTAGAAGATCCAATCACGGTGGCTTACAATCTGGAAGTTTCTTCTCCAGGTTTGGAGCGTCCACTGTTTAAAGCTGAGCATTATCAGCGTTTTATCGGCCATGAAGTCAACATCGTACTGAAAATGGCTATGCAAAACCGTCGTAAATGGAAAGGTGACATCCTTTCTGTTGAAGGCGAGACCGTGACCATCCGCGTCGATGGCAACGAAGAAGCGTTCGCCCTGAGCAATATCGCCAAGGCCAACCTGGTTCCTTCATTTTAAGGTTAAATGAGGCATTAGTTCATGAACAAAGAAATCTTGGCTGTCGTAGAAGCGGTATCCAACGAAAAAGCAGTTCCTCGCGAGCGCATTTTTGAAGCGTTGGAAACAGCGCTGGCTACGGCAACAAAGAAAAAATACGAAGCAGACATCGACGTACGTGTACAAATCGATCGTAAAACTGGCGAATTCGACACTTTCCGTCGCTGGTTGGTTGTAGAAGAAGTGACCCTGCCAACGCGTGAAATCACGCTGGAAGCGGCACAATTCGACGACGAGACACTGGAACTGGGCGGTTTCGTTGAAGATGAAATCGAATCAGTAACATTTGACCGCATCACCACGCAAACAGCGAAGCAAGTTATCGTACAAAAAGTACGTGAAGCTGAGCGCGCACAAGTGGTTGAGCAGTTTATGGACAACGAAGGTGAGTTGATCACTGGTGTTGTTAAGAAAGTAAACCGCGACGTAGTATCGTGGATCTGGGCAACAATGCTGAAGCGGCAATTCAACGTGACGACCAACTGCCACGTGAAAACTTCCGCCCAGGCGACCGCGTACGTGGTTTGCTGTATGCTGTACGTCCAGAAGCGCGTGGTTTCCAATTGTTCATGACTCGCTCTAAGCCTGAAATGCTGATCGAACTGTTCCGCATTGAAGTGCCAGAAATCGGCGAAGAGATGATCGAAGTAATGGGCGCGGCTCGCGATCCTGGTTCTCGTGCGAAAATCGCGGTTAAAACTAACGACAAGCGTATCGACCCTGTGGGTGCCTGTGTTGGTATGCGTGGTGCACGTGTACAAGCGGTTTCTGGCGAGCTTGGCGGTGAGCGTATCGATATCGTTCTGTGGGACGATAACCCAGCGCAATTCGTTATCAATGCAATGGCTCCAGCAGATGTTGCATCGATCATCGTTGATGAAGACTCACACACAATGGACATTGCTGTAGAGGCAGACAACCTGGCTCAAGCAATCGGCCGTAACGGTCAGAACGTACGTCTGGCTTCTCAACTGACTGGTTGGGAACTGAACGTAATGACTGTTCAAGACCTACAGAAGAAACACCAGGAAGAAGCGGGCCAGTCAATTGAACTGTTCAGCAAGTACCTGGATATTGATGAAGATTTCGCAGCAGTTCTTGTAGAAGAAGGTTTCACTTCTCTGGAAGAAGTGGCTTACGTTCCAGCAGCTGAGCTTCTGGAAATCAACGGTCTTGACGAAGACACCGTTGAAGAGCTGCGCAACCGTGCGAAAGAAGCACTGACCACCATCGCGTTGGCAAAAGAAGAAATCCTTGATGGTGCTGAGCCGGCTGAAGACCTACTGGGTCTGGAAGGCTTGGAGCGTGATTTGGCGTTCCGCCTAGCAGCAAAAGGCATTTGTACTCTGGAAGATCTGGCTGACCAAGGCACAGACGATCTTCTGGATATCGAGGGAATGGATGAAGTTAAAGCGGGCGAGCTTATCATGGCTGCACGCAATATTTGCTGGTTCAGCGACGAAGCTTAAGCGCAGCAAAGGAGGAGCAGAATGTCAGAGGTTACAGTTAAGGCACTGGCGAGCGAGATTGATACGCCGGTAGAACGTTTGCTGAAGCAATTACAAGATGCAGGCATTCAGAAATCGGCAGACGACAACGTAAGCCAAGATGAGAAACAAACCTTGCTGGCTCACCTAAAACGTGAGCATGGCGATGATGGTAGCGCTCCAACTCGACTGACGTTACAGCGCAAAAAACGCAGCACCTTGAGTGTTTCAGGTGCTGGCGGAAAGAGTAAGGATGTTCAAGTAGAAGTGCGCAAAAAGCGCACCTACGTGAAGCGCAGCGAACTAGAAGAACAACGTGTGGCTCAAGAAGCCGCACAACGTGAAGCTGAAGAAGCCGCACAACGCGAGGCAGAGGAAAAGGCTCGTCGTGAAGCGGAAGAAGCAGCTAAGCGTGAAGCCGAAGAGAAAGCGAAGCGTGAGGCCGAAGAGAAAGCCAAGCGCGACGCTGAAGATAAAGCACGTATTGCGGCTGAGAAAGAGCTAGCTTCAAAAGAGACAGCGGAAGAAAAAGCTGCTCGTGAAGCTACTGAAGCGCAAGCGAAGAAAGAAGCTGATGAACTCAAGCGTCGCCAGGAAGAGGAAGCCAAGCGTAAAGCTGAAGAAGAAAGTCAGCGCCAGCTAGAAGAGGCACGCAAAATGGCAGAATTGAACGAAGAGCGCTGGAGTCAACAAGACGCAGCGGTCGAAGTGATGGAATCGGCAGATCACCATACCACCACTTCAAAATACGCACGTGAAGCGGAAGACGAAGCAGATCGCCGTCAAGAAGCTGCTCCACGTCGTCGTAAGAAGAAAAAATCTGCACAAGAGAAAGAAGATGTTTCTTCTTCTCGTGCACGCGGTGGTAAGGGCGGCAAGCTGAAAGGTCGTATGGCTAAGCCAACGTCTATGCAGCACGGTTTCCAAAAGCCAGCGCAAAAAGTAACGCGTGACGTAGAAATCGGTGAGACCGTAACTGTTGCTGAACTGGCAAACAAGATGGCGGTTAAAGCGACTGAAGTTATCAAAACCATGATGAAGATGGGTGCAATGGCAACCATCAACCAGGTTATCGACCAAGAAACTGCGCAGCTAGTAGCAGAAGAAATGGGCCACAAAGTCGTTCTGCGTCGTGAGAACGAGCTGGAGCACGCAGTGCTGTCAGATCGTAACGATGACGCGAAGACCGAACCACGTGCGCCAGTTGTTACCATCATGGGTCACGTTGACCACGGTAAAACATCGCTGCTGGACTACATTCGTAAAGCGCACGTTGCATCGGGCGAAGCGGGCGGTATTACTCAGCACATCGGTGCATACCACGTAGAAACTGACAACGGCATGATAACCTTCCTGGATACCCCAGGACACGCAGCGTTTACGTCTATGCGTGCTCGTGGTGCGAAAGCAACGGATATCGTTGTTCTGGTTGTTGCAGCGGATGACGGTGTAATGCCTCAGACTATCGAAGCTATCCAGCACGCGAAAGCGGCAGAAGTGCCTCTGATTGTTGCTGTGAACAAGATCGATAAAGACACCGCGAACCCAGATCAAGTGAAAAACGAGCTGGCTCAACACGACGTTATCCCAGAAGAGTGGGGCGGCGAGAACATGTTTGTTCACGTATCTGCGAAGCAAGGCATCAACATTGATGGTCTGCTAGAAGCGATTCTTCTGCAATCAGAAGTACTTGAGCTTGAAGCAATCCGTGATGGCATGGCGAGCGGTGTGGTTATCGAATCACGTCTTGATAAAGGTCGTGGTCCTGTAGCGACAGTTCTGGTTCAGGAAGGTACGCTGAAGAAAGGCGATATCGTTCTGTGTGGCCTGGAGTATGGCCGTGTACGTGCAATGCGCGACGAGAACGGTAAAGAAGTTGAAGAAGCTGGTCCTTCTATCCCAGTGGAAATCCTGGGTCTGTCAGGTGTTCCTCAAGCAGGTGACGAAGCGACTGTAGTACGTGACGAGCGTAAAGCACGTGAAGTTGCACTGTACCGTCAAGGCAAGTTCCGTGACGTGAAACTGGCGCGTCAACAGAAAGCGAAACTGGAAAACATGTTCTCTAACATGGCTGAAGGTGAAGTTTCTGAGCTGAACATTGTTCTGAAAGCAGACGTACAAGGTTCTGTTGAAGCGATTGCGGATTCACTGGTGAAACTGTCTACTGACGAAGTAAAAGTGAAGATCGTAGGTTCGGGTGTAGGTGCAATCACTGAAACTGACGCGGTTCTGGCAGCAGCTTCTAACGCAATCTTGGTTGGCTTTAACGTACGTGCTGATGCATCTGCACGTAAGACGATTGAAGCAGAAAGCCTGGATCTACGTTACTACTCAGTAATCTACGCACTGATCGACGAAGTGAAACAAGCGATGAGCGGTATGCTTGCGCCTGAGTTCAAACAAGAGATCATGGGTCTGGCAGAAGTACGTGACGTGTTTAAGTCACCGAAACTGGGTGCAATTGCAGGCTGTATGGTTACTGAAGGTACCATCAAGCGTAACAACCCAATCCGCGTACTGCGTGATAACGTTGTTATCTACGAAGGTGAGCTGGAATCACTGCGTCGCTTTAAAGATGACGTGAACGAAGTGAACAAAGGCTACGAGTGTGGTATCGGCGTTAAGAACTACAACGATGTACGTGTAGGCGACCAAATCGAAGTATTCGAAATCGTCGAAGTGAAACGTACTATCGATTAATAATCGACTGTAACAGGTTGTTTATAAACACCATGGGGGGAAGTGCTCAGCGCTTTCCCCCCATTTCTTATGAGAGAAGAGCGTTATGGCAAAAGAATTCAGCCGTACTCAACGCGTATCGCAGCAGCTGCAAAAAGAAATTGCACTGATCCTGCAACGCGAAATTAAAGACCCACGCATTGGTATGGTGACAGTTTCAGACGTTGAGGTTTCTCGCGATCTGGCTTATGCAAAAGTATTCGTTACCTTCCTGACCATGGGCGATCAAACCCCACAAGGTGGTCTGGAAGCACTTCAGGAAGCGACCGGTTACATCCGTAGCCTTCTGGGTAAAGCAATTCGTCTTCGTGTAACCCCTGAAATTACCTTCTTCTTCGATCAGTCTCTGACCGAAGGTATGCGTATTTCTAACTTGGTTACTCAAGCGGTGAAATCTGATGAAGAGCGCCGTGTAGACCAAGACGGAGAGGAAGAGTAATGGGTCGTCGTCCACGTCGCCGCGGACGTCCTGTCGACGGTATTGTCCTTTTGGACAAACCAACAGGCATTACGTCAAATGCTGCACTGCAAAAAGTAAAGAACATCTACTTTGCGGAGAAAGCGGGCCACACCGGTGCACTGGATCCGCTGGCAACTGGCATGCTGCCAATTTGCTTTGGTGAAGCGACTAAGTTTTCTCAGTTCCTGCTGGACTCAGACAAACGCTACCGCGTCATTGCAAAACTTGGCGAGCGTACCAACACTTCCGACTCAGATGGTGAAGTGGTTGAAACCCGTGAAGTAAAAGTGAGCTTGGGCGACCTTGAGCGTAGCATCGCGACATTCCGCGGTGAAACCATGCAGGTTCCTTCCATGTTCTCTGCATTGAAATACGAAGGTAAGCCGCTTTACGAGTACGCGCGTAAAGGCATTGAAGTGCCACGCGAAGCACGCAAGATCACTGTTTTTGAAATCACGCTTCTGCGCTTTGAAGGCCATGAAGTGGAGATGGAAGTACACTGTTCGAAGGGCACCTACATTCGTACTATCGTTGATGACCTGGGTGAGTTGCTGGGCTGTGGCGCACACGTGACTATGCTTCGTCGTACTGGTGTTTCTGGTTACCCATACGAGAAAATGGTGACGCTGGAGCAACTGGAAGCGATTCTAGAGCAAGCGCGTGAGCAAGACATTCAGCCACGTGAACTGCTGGACCCATTGCTGCTGCCGCTAGATACTGCGGTACAGGATTTGCGTGAAGTTAACTTGCTTCCAGCGGTAGCAAGCTACGCGCTGCAAGGTCAAGCGGTAAACATCCCTAACGCACCTGCGGAAGGGCAAGTGGTACGCATGACCGTGGGTGAAGACCGCAACTTTATTGGTGTGGGCGAAGTGGATGCCGAAGGCATGCTGAAGCCACGCCGACTGGTTCGCACGCACGATCAGCAATAATTCGCGGACAGGCTTTTACAGCGATTGCTTTACAACAGAAATCGCTGTAGAATTCGCCGCCTCGGGTGTCGGCTGAATCAGAGATTGGCTGACACAAATTAAAACCTTTTACATTTAGGAAAAGACTATGTCTCTGAATGCAGAAACTAAAGCAGCAATCGTTGCTGAATACGCACAAGGCGCGAACGACACTGGTTCTCCAGAAGTACAAGTAGCTCTGCTGACTGCTTCTATCAACCACCTGCAAGGCCACTTCGCTGAGCACAAAGGTGACCACCACAGCCGTCGCGGTCTGCTGCGCATGGTTTCTCGTCGTCGTAAGCTTCTGGACTACCTGAAGCGTAAAAACGCTGACCGTTACCTAGAGCTGATCAAGCGTCTGGGTCTGCGCCGCTAATAAGCCTTTGGCTAATAAGCATCGCATACGGAAAAGGAGCCCTCGTGGCTCCTTTTCTCGTTTTTGCTTCCTTCCAAATTTTCCCATCGACTAGGCTTAGCCTTCGGTGGTGAGCATATCCTGTACTGCGTTGCAGCAGACTCGGTGTAAACCTTCTTGGCCAAACAATTTATCTAGTATTAACGCACGAAACTTATCTCTGTAAGTTACCGTTAATTGTGTAGATGTGTATAATATTGGCGCTTTCATTGGTCCCACAGTCAACGAAGTCGACCATCAGGTCGCGACTATTGAGAAGGCTTTTCCATGTTGAAAAGTGTTGTCATTAGTCGCGATTGGTGAGGCCTTTGAAAGAAGAGTAAATTCGCGCGTGTTAGCGCACAACTACAAGGAATCTCTCGTGAATCCAATCGTAAAAACGTTCCAGTACGGTAACCACACTGTAACTCTGGAAACTGGTGTTATGGCGCGTCAAGCGACTGCAGCAGTAATGGTTAGCATGGACGATACTTCTGTATTCGTTTCAGTTGTTGGTAAGAAAGAAGCGGTTGAAGGTCAAGACTTCTTCCCTCTGACTGTTAACTACCAAGAGCGTACTTACGCAGCGGGTAAAATCCCAGGTGGTTTCTTCAAACGTGAAGGTCGTCCTTCTGAGAGCGAAACCCTGACAGCGCGTCTGATCGACCGTCCAATCCGTCCACTGTTCCCAGATAACTTCAAAAACGAAGTTCAAGTTATCGCGACAGTAGTTTCTGTAAACCCGAACGTAAGCCCAGACATCGTCACCATGATCGGTACGTCCGCAGCGCTGGCAATTTCTGGTATCCCATTCAACGGTCCAATCGGTGCAGCACGCGTTGGTTTCATCAACGATGAGCTGGTACTGAACCCAAGCGTGAAAGAACTGGAAACCAGCCGCCTGGATCTGGTTGTTGCAGGTACTGACGGCGCAGTTCTGATGGTTGAATCTGAAGCTGACCGTCTGTCTGAAGAACAAATGCTGCAAGCGGTTGTGTTCGGTCACGACCAACAGCAAGTTGTGATCAACGCGATCAAAGAATTCGCCGCTGAAGTAGCAACCCCAGCTTGGGATTGGACTGCACCAGAAGTAAACACTGAGCTGAAAGCACGTGTTGCTGAGCTGGCTGAAGCACAATTCGTTGAAGCGTACCAAATCACTGAGAAAATGGCGCGCTACGACCGTGTAGGCGAAATCAAGTCTAGCGTGAAAGAGCAACTGCTTGAGCAAGACGAGACACTGGACGCACGTGAAATCCAAGGCATGCTGTACAGCCTGGAGAAAAACGTTGTTCGTAGCCGCATCATCGCGGGTGAGCCACGTATCGACGGCCGTGAAAAAGACATGGTTCGTGCACTGGACGTTCGTACTGGCGTTCTGCCACGTACCCACGGTTCATCTCTGTTCACTCGTGGTGAAACTCAGGCTCTGGTTACTGCGACTCTGGGTACTCAGCGTGACGCGCAAATCCTGGACGAAATCACTGGTGAGCGTACTGACAACTTCCTGTTCCACTACAACTTCCCTCCATACTGTGTAGGTGAGACTGGCTTTGTTGGCTCTCCTAAGCGTCGTGAAATCGGCCACGGTAAACTGGCGAAGCGTGGTATTCAGTCAGTAATGCCTTCTCAAGATGAATTCCCATACACCGTTCGCGTTGTATCTGAAATCACTGAGTCTAACGGTTCTTCTTCAATGGCTTCTGTATGTGGTTCATCGCTAGCGCTGATGGACGCAGGTGTGCCAATCAAGAAATCTGTTGCGGGTATCGCGATGGGTCTTGTGAAAGAAGGCGAAGACTTTGTTGTTCTGTCTGACATTCTGGGTGATGAAGACCACCTGGGCGACATGGACTTCAAAGTAGCGGGTACTGATGACGGTGTGACTGCTCTGCAGATGGACATCAAGATCGAAGGTATCACTAAAGAGATCATGCAAATTGCTCTGAACCAAGCGAAAGGTGCGCGTCTGCACATCCTGAGCGTAATGGATTCAGCAATCTCTTCTGCACGTGAAGACATCTCTGAGTTCGCTCCACGTATCCATACCATTAAGATCAACCCAGAGAAGATCAAAGATGTTATCGGTAAAGGCGGCGCAGTAATCCGTGCTCTGACTGAAGAAACTGAAACGACTATCGAAATCGAAGACGACGGTACTGTGAAGATCGCAGCAACTGACGGCAACAAAGCGAAAGCGGCAATTGCTCGCATCGAAGCGCTGACTGCTGAAGTTGAAGTAGGTCGTATCTACACCGGTAAAGTTACTCGTATCGTAGACTTCGGTTGCTTCGTGTCTGTAATCGGCACCAAAGAAGGTCTGGTACACATTTCTCAAGTTGCTGATCAGCGCATCGAGAAAGTGTCTGACTACGTTGAGCAAGGCCAAGAAGTTAAAGTTAAGGTTCTGGAAATCGACCGTCAAGGTCGTATCCGTCTGAGCATGAAAGAAGCAGTAGAGCAAGCACCTGCTGCTGAAGAAAACGCTGCTCAGCCAGACGCAGACGCTTAATAGGTTTACGCCTAAGGTGTAAACAAGGTATAAAAAGGGGGCTTTGCCCCCTTTTTTGTTATATGGAGATTGTTGCAAATGCTAAAAAACAGATGGCTCCCGCTGACGGTTGCCTGCAGCCTGTTACTCTTGTCAGGTTGCCAGACGACGTCTCAGACGGTCGAAGTCACTCAGCCATGGCATCTGCTTCCGATGGCTGTTCCTTTGCAGCCAACCACGCAACAGGAAGTGCAATTGGCAAGAATCGATCAGATCTTGCTTCGCGATGATCTTACCGACCAAGATAAAGCTCAAATTTATTATGAACGTGGACTGGTTAATGACAGTCTGGGTTTACGAGATTTAGCGCGCCTCGATTTTAATCGTTCGCTTTCCTTCGATCCGGCGCAGCCTGATGTCTTCAATATTCTGGGTGTGTATTTCACCCAAAGCGGTCTTTATGATGCGGCTTACGAAGCGTTTGATTCAACGCTAGAGTTGGATGAGACCCACCAATACGCAGAAAGAAACCGCGGTATTGCGCTCTATTACGGCGGTCGCTACATGCTGGCAGAGCGCGATCTTATCAAGCATTACAACGATAACGTAAACGATGCATACCGTGCGCTGTGGCTTTACTTGGTGGAAGCGGAAAAAGATGGCCCAGACGCGGCAAAAGCACAGCTTGCGACACGCTATGCAAATTCAGATAAACAAGACTGGGGATGGCAGATAGCCAGACTCTATATTGATGATGTAAGCGAAGAGCAGTTCTTCCGCGACATCATGCTCACTAGCCAAAACAACGCGCAGCTTGCGCAGCGTTTGTGTGAAGGCTATTTCTACCTCGCGAAGCGTTATCAGGCGCTGGGCGATCTAAGCTCTGCTGTTGCCCTGTATAAGCTTGCGATGTCAGGCAATGTGTATGACTTCGTTGAGCACCGCTATGCGATGCTGGAGCTTAGCCGTATTGCTGAGCAGGTAGCTCAACAGCAACAATTGCCGCAATCCTAAGTGAGCACCGAAAGAAAAAGCCGCAAATGCGGCTTTTTTTGTATTTGTAGAAAAAGAGTTAGGCTTGAGCAGCCATACCTTCAATGCTATGCCAGTAGCCATTACAGAAATGACTTTTTGGCGCAAAGCCAGATTCACCGCGCTTAAAGCCTGCCAGTACGTCCAAGGTCTCATTGCTTTGCGGGCTGATACGAACAACATCGACCAATCCCTGCATCGACGCCAGATCTGCACTCAAGTCGTAGCAATAGCCCGATTGGGTCTGAATACCATTCAGTGTAAACACAGGCTGGCCTTCTTGGCTTTTCACTTCCAAACCCTGCGGGTAATTGATGCAGCAGGTTTCGCACTTATCCTTTGGACGGTCTTCCGCGCGCGCGCTGAAGCAACGTGCCGAGTAAGCGAGCGGTAAGTGACCGTAAGAGAACACTTCTACTTCAAACTGCTCGCGAATACCGAGTGCGTCTGCTTGTGTCAGGATTTTTTGTAGCCACTCACGCGAGAGCTCAACAGGCATACACCAGCGTGTCATGCCTTTTTTCACCATGACTTGCAGGGCTTGGGCGTTGTAGAGGTTTAACGCAGGGCCGGCGACGAAGGGCACACCTTTTTCGTGTGCCAATTGAATGGCTGACACGTCGTTGGCTTCGATGATGAAGTCACCGTTGTCGATGTAACGCTGCATAACGTTGACTTCGCTTGGGGCTTCCAGCAGTGCCATGGTGGAAATGACCACTTGCTTGCCGCTTGCCGCCAGATCTTTGCCTAGGCTCATCCAATCGCTTGAGCGCATCTCACGACGTTTAGAGCACACGGTCTCACCGAGGTAAACAATGTCAGCGTCGCTGCTTACTGCGCGCTGATAGAAGCTTCTACGTCGTTTTTAGGCCAGAAATAGAGTAGAGGGCCGAGAGAGTATTTCATGGTTCGCTCCATTACTGCCATTTACGGTGGTAGGCACCCAGAGTGGTTTGTGCGCCTTCAGAGACACTGTCCAAGCATTGGTTCCATTGTGGAAGCACTTGGTAGCCTTCTGGGTTGCGTTGGTAGCTGTCGATCGCTTGACGCCACGTGCGGGTGACTTGTTCAACATACGCAGGGCTACGCTGACGGCCTTCTATTTTTACTGAGGCAATGTTGGCTTCAAACAGCTCTGGCAAAATAGACAGGGTGTTCAGGCTGGTTGGCTCTTCCAGCGCGTGGTAAGCCGGGCCATCTGTCACGAAACGGCCTTTACATAAGGTTGGGTAACCAGCATTCTCGCCCGCTTTGTAGCGGTCGATCAGAATGTCATTAAGGCGAGATTCCAAACCTTGCGGGGTTTCTTGCCAGCGCACGTATTTGGCAGGAGAACATGCGCCGACAGTGTTTGGTGATTCACCGGTCAGGTAAGAAGACAGGTAACAACGGCCTTCGGACATGATGCAAAGGCTACCGAATGCGAACACTTCCAGATCGACGTCTGTGGTTCTTGCCAGCTGTTTCACTTGGTGCATCGACAACACGCGTGGCAGTACCACACGTTTTACATTGAAGTGATCTTTGTAAAACTGAATCGCGGCACTGTTGGTGGCAGATGCTTGCACTGACAGGTGAATTTCCATGTCAGGGTGTTTGGTCGCCGCATAATCAAGCACCGCAAGATCGGCGATGATCAGTGCATCCACGCCAAGAGCGACCGCGGCATCCACCGCATCCGTCCAGCGGTTGAATCCGTCAGGGTGAGCAAAGGTATTCAGTGCAACGTGGATGTGTTTGTTCTTGTCATGCACATACTGAACCGCTTTCTCAAGCTTTTTACCGTCGAAGTTCAGACCTGCGAAGTGGCGAGCGTTCGTGCCATCTTTAAAACCGATATAAACGGCATCTGCGCCATTATCAATGGCTGTTTTCAGAGCAGGAAGGTTACCTGCTGGGCAAAGCAATTCCATAAATATCCCCACATCACGTGGTCAGCATCTGGCTGTCAATTGTGAATCTAAACGTGGGATTTTATGCAGCCTGCAAGCGACAGGTTTTGATGTAAGGCAGGTTTGGTTAATAAATTGAGGTGTGAGGGTAACAAAAAGCCACGAAAAAAGAGGTTTTTCGTGGCTCTGTATACTTTTAAATCAATTGATTAGGACGCCGCTTTGCGCGCTTTATGATGATTAATTAACAGTGCTTCAAACTCACCGCGAGGCATAGGTTTGTAGAAGTGGAAGCCCTGAATCGTGTCACACTTGAGGTTTGCGAGCACGCTGGCCTGTTTGCCGGACTCAACGCCTTCCGCCACCACGGACATGTTGAGTGAGCGCCCCAAGTTGATGATGTTTTCAATCAAGGTGACCTGCTTAGGCACATCTTCCATGTCCATGATAAAGGCTCGGTCAATCTTGAGTTCATCCAGTGGGAATTTAGCCAGATAGGACAGCGAGGAATACCCAGTACCAAAGTCATCAATGGAGAGTGCAAAGCCCAAATCCTTGATGGCGTTCAACATCTGAATGGCGTGCTCACCATCGTTCATCACCGCGCTTTCTGTTAGCTCAAAGGTGATGAGTGATGGATCAGTTTGAGTCGCGGTTTGCAGCTTTTTCATGTGCTGCGTCAGGTTCGGATTTCTAAACTGCTGCGGTGACAAGTTAATTGCGACGCGTCCTGGCAGAATTTTCATGCTCTGCCAGCGGCGAACCGCTTGGAACACTTCGCGCATGACATTGCGACCCAATAGCTCAATCATACCGGAGCGTTCAGCCACAGGAATAAAGCGCGCAGGGCTGATGTAACCTTCTACTGGATGCTTCCAACGTACCAGAGCTTCTGCCCCATTGATGGTGTAGTCCTTGGCATTCACCTTAGGTTGATACCACACCTCAAGGCCATTGTTTTGCAACGCTTTTTGTAGTTCAATTTCCAGCCAAAGGCGCATGCGTGCTTCTTTGTTCATGTGCTGGCCATATGACACGACGCGGTTGCGGCCTTGCTCTTTCGCTTCATACATTGCGGTATCGGCGTTTTGTAGCAGACTGCGCGCATCTTTGCCATCACCCGGGTATCTCACCAAGCCGATGGAGCAGGCGAGGAACTTGCTGAAATGGTACAGATCGAACGGTTGGCTAATCACATCCACAATGCGATTCGCCAGCTCTTCGGCGACTTCATCACTGCTTTGTTCTGGCAAGAGCACTGCAAATTCGTCACCGCCTAAGTGACCAAGAATGGTTTCTGACGGTAATTGGCGACGTAAACGCTGGGCGATGTCTTGCAACACACGGTCACCGATGTGATGGCCGAGCGAGTCATTGATGTTTTTGAAGTTATCGACGTCGAGGTAGAACATAACAAGCGGTGTGCCCGCTGCAATGAGCTGTTCAAGACGGCGAGAAAAACCATGACGGTTATACAGACCCGTTAGGGCATCAAACTGCGCCAGTTTTTCAATGGTTTGTTTATGCTCAAGTGCTGCGCCCGCTTTCGCGATCGTGAGCATACCGCCTTTGCCACCCAGAAGATTGACTGAGCTGTACGACAAAAGCAAAGAGCCGTTGGCGTTCTCTGCGTGCGTCGGATGACAAGGAAGCTGTTGACCTGCTTTTAGCGTCGATAGGTAGGCAAGCACAGGCTTGTCGGTCTTGGAGCACGAAAGCAGCTTGTCGATGTCTTCGCCAAGGATTTCATTAGGGTCATTAAACCCCAGCATCGATACTGCTTGTGTGTTGGCAGACATGATAATGCCATCGTCCAACACGCAGCAGCCGTCACCGACTAGCTTACAGAGGCTGTCGAAGCGACTTTCAGAAGACTCTAGTGCGCTGGAAAGAACTTGTCTTTCCGAGGTATCAGCGGCGTGAAAAATGATGAGTTCAGATGGCCATTCACTGTGCTGGCTATTTTCAAAAGGAGACACGCTGAAGTGAAAACTAGAGTCGTGAATGCCGTCATTGAGCACGACTTCGCCTTCCGAGCTTTCGCCGTTCTGCGCACGTGCGTAGTGAGGCTTTAAAGCGTCATAGAAAGCGGATCCTAAAATATCCTTGTCATGTTTTCCCTTAAGCTCTGCTTGCTCTAACCCGCTGATTTCGCAATAGCGTTGGCTTGCCCAGAGATAACGATGATCCTTATCTAGTACGGCAAATAAAAAGGGGCTGTTCAGAGTTAGGCGGGAAAACCAATACGTTAACTGCTCGATTGGCATTGAGGCACCACATATCCTGTTTTTCGGAGTGCATTCCTATAGTTACTCCGTTTTTGATACAACACTATATAACGGGAGAGGGGGCAGGATAAACCTTTATGATAAAGAGCTTTGTTTTTTTGACATAAGGCATAATATTAACGCAACACACTGGCATACAATGTCCCGCAATATTGCATCAATCAAACTTGGATGGCTCTCTTGCTTAACAAAATTCATTCAACGCTTGTTCACCAAGCGCCATCGTTATTTCGCTTACCTGTAAAACTCATGCCAGCATCGATTCAACAAACCCTGATGCTAGAAACCCTGAAACGCGTGTTTCGTGAAGCTTTAGATGATGGAGAGTTTGAGTTTCTTGAAGATCGTTGGCTGGAAGTGCACGTTCGTGATGTGAATTTCAAAAGCTACATCAGCTTTGCCGATGACAAATTGGTCGTGCGCAGTGATGTGGCGGAGTCGGATGTTCGATTCAGTGGCAACCTCAACGATCTGATTTTGATTGCAGCGCGCAAAGAAGATCCTGACACCTTGTTCTTCCAACGTCGCTTGCTCATTGAAGGCGACACCGAGTTGGGTTTGGAAGTGAAGAACCTGATGGACAGCGTTGATCTTGACTCGCTGCCACCAATGTTGCGCCAAGGCCTGTTCTCGCTGGCGGATTTTGTACAAAAAGGGCTTCAAATGCCTCTCGACGTAAATGGGGTAGAACATGCTCATAAGATCTGAAGCACCGGCAGATTTGCTGGCGATTGACCGACTACTGAAAAAGACTTTCCCGACCGATGCAGAAGCAAAGCTGGTGATGTCTTTGCGTGAAAACGGCCACAATACCTTGTCGCTGGTGGCGTGTAATGACGAGGGGAAATTGATCGGTCATGCGATGTTCAGCCCTGTGATTGTGGGTGGTCAGGATATTGGCGTGCAAGGTTTGGCTCCGGTTTCTGTTCATCCTGATTACCGCAAGCAAGGCATTGCGGCACAACTGGTGCGTGAAGGCTTCGAGATTTTGGCGGAGTTTGGTTACCCAGGCTGTGTTGTGTTGGGTGATCCAAGTTACTACTCCCGTTTTGCTTTCCAACCCGCGTCAACGTTTAACCTCCACTGTAAGTGGGATGTGCCAGCAGAAGCCTTTATGGGTATCGAGCTGCACGAAGGCGTATTTAGCGACTGCGAAGGGTTGGTGGAATACTCCTTTGAGTTTGACGCGCTGTAAGATTTCCTCGCAATGCGCAACAGAGAGCAGCCAAGGCTGCTCTCTTTCGTTTCTGCAAATGACAAAGATTTGTTAGGATCGACGCGTTAACTTTATTGAGTACAGGCATCGACACCATGAATGACTTACAGCGTCTCAAAGAAATGGGGATCACCGTATGGGACGTCAGGCGCGCCGATCTTTTTCCAACGCAAACGGCGCAGACTATCGATTTGCCGTCGACCTGCAAGTTGCTGTTGGTTTGTGATAGCCAGCCTGAAGAGCAAGATGCCTGGCTGTTTGGAAAAATCCTATCCAGTATGAAGCTTGCCCCTGAGGAAGCACTGCGATTACCCCCTGAAGCATTGTCATCGCTTGCTGAGCATGCGTTAACCTGGTGCTGGTTTGCAGGCTGTGATGGCGAAGTGCCACAAGGCGTGAAGAAACTGACATCACCGTCGTTGTCGCTACTACAAAATGACCAGAATGCGAAAAAAGCACTTTGGCATCAGATAAAAACATTATGAATTTTGAATTGTTACCAATGGATGCGCACTGGCTGGATGATGTGGTGCGTATCGAGCGTGCGGCGCACAGCCATCCATGGGCGGAAAGCCTGTTAAGAAAGCCTGAAAACAAATTTGATTGTCACCGCGTGCTTGTTGAAGCGGGCACGATCAAAGGTTACTTCTTTGCACAGTGTGTTGCGGGCGAAGCGACCTTGCTCAACATCGCTGTTGATCCTCAATTTCAAGGCCAAGGTGTCGGTGCACAGTTGTTGCAAGACTTCCTCGCCTGTATGCGTGACGCAGGAGCAGAAGAAGCTTGGCTTGAAGTGCGAGAGAGTAACCAAGCGGCTATCAAACTGTATGAGAAATTTGAGTTTAACGAGTTTGACCGTCGAGTGAACTACTACCCGACAGCATCAGGCCGTGAAGATGCGCTCATCATGAGCCACTGGTTTGAATAACCCACTCAACCTTCTCTCTTAAAAAGAAAACCCGCCGATTGGCGGGTTTTCTTTTTAGTCACGTGAAGTTAGGACTCAGTCTCGGTTTCTGCCAGCAGGGCGGGTGGATTTACAAAGCCTTGGTAAGCATCGATGATTTGCGTATCGAGCAGCGATTTGCCCTCCATATCATTGATACCTGTTGCGACAATGGTGATATTCATCGATTCGATGATATTGACCAAGGTTTCCGTGAACACGCGGTTTTCACTGGACTGGCTGTGATTGAGTGCTTGATCGAGCTTGGCGTAAGCCGGCTTAATCTGGGCTATGTATTCGACGCTTTGCAAGTGTCTGCCAAAGTGATCGATTCCCACTTGTGCACCCGCTTTTCTGACTTTTTGACTAAAGGCGATACACGCACTTAGGTTGTTGCGCGCGCTGACTTCGTTGATCTCAAAAAACAGCAAATTGGCAGGAAGTTCCTGAGATTTTAGCTTCTGGGTCAGCCACACAACAAAACCTGGGGTCGCAAGACTTTCATCGGTGAGATTAAGCGCAACAGGCAACGTCAGAGGGGAGGTTTTGTGGTGCGCGGCCAGCGTATCGATGACCGCCATGTCGAACTCGACGCCTTTTTGGAACAATTGGATGTAAGGCATCAGTCGACTTGCCGATTGCCACTGATCTTCAATCAGTGCTTGGGTAAAGATTTCCTGATGGAAAACGGCGTCCCTATCGAGCAATTTTACTGGCTGCCACTGAAGGCGAAGCATGCGTTTTTTGATGGTGGATTGTAGTCGTTCTCGCCATGTTTCGCGGTCAATGATTTGCTCTTCCGAGCCACGGTTAAATACGAACACTTCTTTCTGAGCGGTGGCACGTTGCAGCGCGTTATCTGCCAAAGATAACATTTGAGAGCCCGGTAGACCGTGAGCGTGAACGACGCCAATGTGGAAGCCGGTGTTGGTATCCCAGCCCGCCATGGAGACTTCGTTGTTGAAGGTGCTGATCAGTGTGTGCAAGGCATGACGCGATTGTTCTTCGCTCACTTCAGGAAGCAAAATCGCCACTTCATTATCATTGATTCTGGCAATGCTGCAGTTTGGCGTGGTGTCGAATGCGGCCAGCAACGACGTGGACAGCAGTCGCCAGGTTTCATCCCTTGCGACATACCCATAGCGTCGGTAGGTGCTGTCTAGCCAAGGTAGGCCAACCAAAAATACTGCGCCTGGCGCGTCCGTTTCTTCCGTCATCCAGCTATTGAGCTGGTGGTTGAAATACTGTCGATTTGGCAGTCCAGACACTGAGTCATACATCATGCTGGTGTGAAGGGTTTTCAGTTCTTTATTCAGAGACTGGATTAGCCGCTGAACGTTATTGGCCAGGGCAGAGATGGCTTCGTCAAGCGATCTGATGCCAGACTTTTTGCGTGTGCTGAGCGAGGTGAAATCTTGTTGGGAGAGATCTTGTATCGCGCCTCTTGCTTTGCGAATCGCGCGGCGGTGGTTTTCGATAGCAAATGCAAACAGTAATAAGAAGCCAAAGGTGGTTGCGCCAATCAAGCTAAAGCAAATTGCGACAAATCGACCCGCGACGTTGTTTGCTTTCGCTGCAGACAGCGTGACGGTCATGGTGCCAACGGTGGATTCATCACGAACAAGGTTGCGCTCACGATGAACCGGGTTTACCGCTGCGACTTGAGTGATCCAGCTCGCCTCCTGGGCTGCGGGTGTGTTTACCCAAATAACCTTCTCAGAGGTAATTGGGTCAGTGAGGGTGATTTCCTGCACTTCGTCTGAGGTAAGGGCATCGACTATCTCACCAATCGACTCTGTATCGTAATAGCTAATAAACCTCGGTAAGGTTTTTTGAAATTGAGAGAGTAAAGTCTCTGCGCGTTGCTCAAGTTGGCTTTGTTGGAAACTGATGCTCCAAAACGTCAGCATGGTCAATGACGATGCCATTATGAGGATCGCAATCAGGAAAACCGACAGCAGCGAAAAGCGTTTCGTTGTCATATTTGGGCTCTTGGTCGCGTGATAAATCCAGCCAGTGTCGCCACTGGCATTCGGTTTTTATTAATCTGCTGAGGTAAAGATGGTCCAGCGCATGTCTGTGGTGTTGTAGCTTCCAGACAGCGTTGCCATGACTCGGCGGTTCACTTCGTGTGCGTCGTCAGTGTCTTCATCGATAAGTGGCTCTGTATCGCCATACCCTATGGCTTCAACACGTGCTGCGGGTATGCCGAAGTCGTTCACCAGTGCATCCGCCACAGCCTGAGCGCGACTTTGGGAGAGCGTCAGGTTGTGCGCAGAGTTGCCTGTTTTACTGGCGTGACCTTCGATGGTGACAATGGCACCTTTCTGATCGGTTAAGAACTCCGCCAGTTGCTCCAAGCTGGTGTAATGCCTTGGTAGCAGCTCAGAAGAGTTATTGGGAAACTTCACGTCAATGCGAAAGCTTTGTTTCACGGTTTTGTCTGTCGGGCAGCCGTCGTTATCGACATTGGCACCCAAGGTGGTGTCGTCACACAACTCTCGCGCCTCAATTACGCCATCGTAATCGAGGTCTCGTAAGTCATACTTCTGAGGTGAAACATCCTGCATGGTGAATACCTCTTCGTTGGCACAACCTGCCAAAGCAACAACGGCAACGAATGGGATCAGCCTTTTCATTGTTGAACACCTCCTTGGTAATTCTCTTCTCCAAGCCACACGTCAGGCGTTGTTATCCTGAGCGATGCCAGTAATTGTCCTGTCGCGTTGAATATGCGGTATTGGGCGATAAGGTCGTCATATTCCGCGGTCAAATATTCACGCCTTGCCTGAAACAGTTCGTTTTCGGCATCTAACACATCCAACAAGGTTCTTTGCCCTAAACGGAACTGGCTTTCGTAGGCGTTGCGTGTTTCGAAAGACGCCTCGACATGCTGTCGAAGATAAATGAGCTGTTGGCTTAGGAACTCTCGCGCGTTCCATGCGAGCGTGGTGCCTTCGACAACGTCGCGATAAGCTTCTTGCTGCACCGCTTTCGATTCGCTAAAGCTGTAGGCGGCTTCTCGTTCTCTGGCTTTGTCGGCACCGCCAGCAAAAATGTTGTAGCTGACACGCACCATGGCAAGCAGCTCGTTGTTTTCGCCACCCACGCTTTGAGCGGTTGGACTTGTGCCGTCTGCTCCGTCGAGGTTGTCGTCCCAACTTGCCGTCAGATCAAAGGTGACCTGAGGGTAGTAGTTGCCCTTTGATGCATCGCGCTGTGCGCCTGCAGCATGAATATCGTTTTGCGCGGCCTTAAGAGTAGGGTGATTAACGGTTGCCATATTCAACGCTGAATCCAATGACATTGGGATGGCCTCAGCGTCAGGCACAGGAAGGCGCACATCAACAGGCGGGTGGTTGACCAACTTTTTAAAGATGACCTCTGAGTCAGACAGGTTATTTTGCGCAGAGATCAAATTTGAGTTTGCGCGAGCCAGTCGACCAGTGACCTGAGAGAGATCGGCGGTTGAACCTAACCCGGAATCGGTTTTTTGTTTGACCGCATCATAGATTTCTTGGTGACTTTCTAAGTTACGGAGCGACAGTTCTACCACTTGTTCAGCGCGCATGTATTCCAAGTAAGCGCGGGTGACTTCGAGAGCAATGTCTTCTGCGGTTGCAAACAACAACCACTGCTCAGCACTGGCTTCAAATTGTGTTCTTTCAACGTCATTGGTGGTTTGAAAACCATTGAACAAGACTTGTTGTAAAGTGACGCCAAGCTCGCGACGTGTTAGCTCAGCTTCGCTATCTCCCGTGATCAGTCCGTCTCGTCTCGTTGAAATACTGTCTGTCCATTCGTGCCCAATACCCGCATCAAAGTCGATAGTGGGGTAAAACGCAGAAGAGGCTTGTTGTACCAACTCCTCGCGTACCTTAAATCGGTTGAATGCTTGTCTGATTTGCGGGTGCGTATCTAATGCTTGAGCGACAGCCTGTTCAATAGATTGTGCTGAAGATGTTATAGGCATTAAAACACCAGCCATTGCGAGCGCAATGACCGGTTTTTTAAACATCCGGCCTACACCTTTTCTCATTATTATCTCCTTGATTTAACGCTCTCTAAGCGCGGATTCCCTAGCGCGGAGTATGGGGTTTAGTAGGTATTCTAAGACGGTACGTTTACCCGTGATGATGTCTACGGAGGTCAACATGCCCGGAATAATGGGGAGTTCGCCGCCCTCTTTCTTTTCGAGGCTCGACTTGTCAGTGCGGATGCGAACAAGGTAGAAGCTGTTGCCTTCCTCATCTTGCGTGGTATCAGCACTGATGTGTTCCAAGGTGCCATCTAACCCGCCATAGCGCGTGAAGTCATAGGCAGTGACTTTGACGACTGACGGCAGCCCTGAATACAAAAACGCAATGTCTTTCGGTGCAATTTTGGCTTCAATCAGCAGTTGATCTTCTGCAGGTACAATCTCGATAAGATCCACGCCGGGCTGAACGACACCGCCAAGCGTATTGATGTGGATGGTTTTTATCGTGCCTGTGACTGGTGCGGTGATAACTGCCTTGTCGACTTTATCCTGCGCGCCAACCTGTGCCTGAGTGAGACGTGATAAACGCGTGTCCAATTCGTTCATCTTTGCACGCGTCTCGTTGCTGAAGGCCAGCACGGCTTCTCTGCGTTTGAGAATGGTTTCATCAACCGTGGCTTTGATCTTTGGTTGCATGAGACGCAGAGAGTTTAATTCGCCTTTTAAGTCGTTCACCTGACGCTCAAGTTTGAGTAAGTCTACTTGGGAAACGATGCCTGTTTTCGCAAGTGGAACCGTGATTTTTAGCTCACGCTTGATCAGCCCATAGCTGTTAGACAAGGTGCGAATTTTAGATTCAACTTCCTGACTTTCTTGCTGCTTTTGCTGGATCTGGCGTGCAAGGATTTCCAGTTTGTTTTTTAAATCAAGCAATCGGCCTTCGTACTCTTGGCGTTGTCTTGAGATTAACTCAGGCTCAGCCGCTTCCAGTGTGGTTGGGAAGATAACCGGTTTGACGTTGATTTGGATTTGCTCTTGCCAAGTAGGAGCGGTTGGTACGAGGTCGATACTGTCGAGCTCTGTTTGCATCCGGATAATGTTGGCGGTCAGGCTGGACACTTCCTCTTCCTGTTGGGCAAATTCAGAGCGAAAACGGGTGTCATCAATGCGAGCCAGAGGCTCACCTTGTTTAACCAATTGCCCTTCTTGCACATACATGGCCTGCAAAATACCGCCGTCGAGGCTTTGGATAAGCTGGATCTGGGAGGATGGGATAACCTTGCCTTCACCGCGCGTTACACGATCAAGGGACGCGACACTTGACCACGCGATCATGGCGGCAAAAAAGGCGAAAACACCCCAAATGACGATGCGGTATTTAACCGGGGCATCCGTGAGCATGGCGCCGTAGACATCGTCGGTCATTTCGATGTCTTTGAGTTTGAATGAATTAGTCATTTGGGGCACCTGCATTGCTGCCGTTGAGGCGCTCTAATACGGAGTCTTTCGGACCGTCCATGACAATTCGGCCCTTGTCCATCACTATGATGCGATCGACAAGTTGTAGCAGAGCCATTTTGTGGGTGATCATCACCAAGGTCCGGTCTTTAGCTGCAAACTTCATGGCATGGATGAATTGATTCTCGGCATGCGCATCGAGGCTTGCTGACGGCTCATCCATAATTAGAAGCGGCGGGTCGTTAAGTAGCGCGCGAGCAAGGGCGACCGATTGTCGCTGTCCGCGAGAAAGTGCCTCACCACGCTCACCCACTTGTTTATCCAGCCCTTCGCTATCGTGAGAGGTGAAAATGCCCACGCCGGACAATTGTGTTGCTCGGATGAGCTGGTGCTCGGTCACTTGTCGGGTCCCGAACATGATGTTCTCGCGAATGGTGCCATGAAAGAGGGTGACATCTTGCGCTAGATATCCCACGTTACGTCGAAGGTCCGCGGGGTGAATTTGTTTGGCGTCTACGCCATCAAAGCGAAGGCTGCCAGCGGTGGGTTGATAAAGCCCAGCTAGCATTTTAAGAAGCGTACTTTTACCAGTTCCGTTCTTGCCAAGAATCGCAATTTTCTCGCCCGTTTTGATGGTGAAGCTGGTGGGGTGAAGGGTAGGCTTCTCCGTCTCTGGGTAGGTAAAACCGACGTTGTCTGCAAAGATATCGCCTTTGAGTCGTTTACGGCTGATGAGGTGACCTTTGTCTGCAAACTCATCTTCTTGCTCCATCATGGCGTTGAGCTGTCGCATGCCAGATTGTGTTTGGTTCCAGCGGCTCATCAGACCGGCAAGTTGCGCCATAGGGGAAACTGCTCGGCTTGAAAGCATGACCGCAGCGATAATACCGCCCATGGAAATCGCAGCTTCTGAGACGCGGTAAACACCCAACACGACAACGGCAACAGCGGTTATTTGCACGATAAATGCAGCGAAGTAAGACACGCTGTTGGTGATTTGTTTAACCTTGAGGTTCCAGTTCGCGGTATGCGCCGTCATCTGCTGCCAGCTTTTTTGCACTATGCCTTCAGCAACATTGGCTTTGATGCCTTCCAATGCTGAGAGGCTCTCAATCAAGTGTCCATGCTTCTCACTGGCAAACTTATTCGACTCTTCGATGGCCGCTTTGAGTTTCGGTTGCACGAACAAGGCATATCCCAATATCAATATGCTCGCGACAACTGGCACCACAGCCAGATCGCCTGCCACGATGTAAATGACGAAAACAAAGAGGGCGGCAAAAGGCAGGTCAACCAAGGTGGTGATGGTCGCTGACGTTAACATGTCGCGAATTCCATCAAACTCTCCAAGCTGTTTGGCCATGCCGCCAACACTTTTTGCTCGTTTCTCAAGCGGGATACCCATCAACCTTGCGAACAAGCGAGATGAGACGATGATGTCGACTTTTTTCCCTGCCACATCAATAAGGTAGGAGCGCATCTTCTTCATCAAAAAATCAAAGCAGAATGCGATCACCGCACCGGAAGCCAGTACCCATAAAGACTCGAATGCCAGATTGGGGACAACTTTGTCGTACACGTTCATAACGAACAGTGGCGAGACAATGGCAAACATGTTAATCAGAATGGAAGCGATTAATGCATCGCGATAGATAGGGGAGGCATCTTTTACCGTCTGCCAGAACCAATGAATTTTGTTGTCGTGAAGGTGCAGGTCAACACTGTTATCGCCGCGGTATTGGCGTTTCACTAAAAAAGCGTAGCCAACGTACATGGCTTCTAGTTCAGCGAGCGAAATCTCCTGCTCTCCGCCGCTTTCTGGGGTTTGAATGAGTGCAGAACCTTCTTGAACATTCAGCTCGCGTAAAATACACGCCTGTTTGTCTTTGAGCAGCAGAATACAGGGGAGTAGTAATTTCGGCAGAGCTTGAGCTGGCGGCGGGAAATTTTCGCTGTCAGCCCAGCACGTGAGGCAGCTTGAGGGAAAAGATCAGGCGTGAGCAGGGCTTCTGTCATGGGAAGGCCAGCCGTTAGCGCATCGCCAGAGCATGGTGAGCCATAATGCTCGGTTAACAGCACCAAACAATCCAACAACGGGTCTTCTACCGCTTGCGTAGACGCAGAAATGCGCCACTGCTGCGGCTTGCGCTCGGCAAGTGCTACTTCAGTCACCTAGTTCCCTCTAAAAGCATTCCCAAAAGAGTGCGGCAACCGTGCCGCACTAAAACTCACATTAGTCTTGGTGAATTTCCAACAGGATGTCATTTTGTCCATCCTGTTTGATCGATGTAGAGCCATCGCTGCTAACAGCGAGCTTCACTTCGTTACCATCAAGTAATGTGTTTATCTCTATGCCTGAATCAGTCATAGCTCCTTTTAGAACAATAGATTGCTCTATGTCGGAGTCGTTGTCTAAGTTAAGTTTGAGTGTTACATCACTATTCTGATCATCGACGAAGATATCAAGAACAGTACCCAGGTTGTCTGGGGAAATACCGACTAAGAGATCTGATAAATCGAGTGTGTCTTCACTCGAAAGATCCCAAACAGTGTCGGTTATGATGTTGTCATAATTAATAGAATTGTCTTGGTTTTGCCCAATATCTGCTTTATTCCAAAGGAATATATCTGAGCCTTCGCCACCATATAATTCATCGTCGCCTGAGCCTCCTCGAAGGATGTCATCACCTCCGCGACCAAATATTTTGTCGTCACCTTCTCCGCCACGAAGCGCATCAGAGCCGTTGTTCGCCCCCAGATTTCATCATCACCAGCACCACCAAATGCGGCCAGGTTACCACCTTCACTGATAATGAAATCATCGCCAGACCCTGTAGAGACAAGATCGGGTTCTGGTTGCATCTCTTGATTCGCTTGAGTGGTAAGTTTACCGTCAGCATCGAGAATATAGTTTGCGTCGCCTTTGTCAGACTCTATGAAATCAGAACCCTCAAAGAAATCTCGACCAACAATATTGGTATCGTGCCAGGTAGTGGATGTCCCTGCATTTACGGTGTAATTACCAGAGCCAATACCCAAATCTATGCGATCGTTACTGTCACCAGAGTGAATGGAAAGATCGTCATCATAGACAAAATGAGCGGGTGTAGTTGACGAACCGACAGGACCGAGATTTTCATCTTGATACCCTGAATGCGCTGCTGTTAGCGAGTTTTCCTCAACCCAACTTAAACGATCTTCAGATAGCTGATCTGTCTGTACCTTGCTGAGAGTATAGGTATCAACACCTGGCGTACCTTCATAGTCGTAGCTATCTGGCAGCGTAGGTTCTGGTTCAACAGGCGTACTCTCCTTACCAACAATATCGATATGCACTTTCGCCGTGTCGGTATCGCCGTGTGCATCTTCAACGGTGTACTCAAAGGTAAAGTTGTCGATATCACTTTCTGCCAATTCATCACGATCTGTGGCAGTGAAACTGAACTCACCAGTAACGCCGTTGATGGTGAGCGTTCCTTCATCAAAGACAACAGTTGCTTCGTTGTTTACATAAGTTAGTGTGTTGCCATTAACTTTCGTGATGGAGAAAGTATCACCCTCTGGGTCAACATCATTGCTCAGTAGCGACCCTTGGATGGTTGTCGTTGAATCAAGCGTATTGCCTTCCACGACTTGATAAGCGCCCGACCCATGAACGGTAATCTCGGTAATGACAAAATCAGAAGAGTCACCGCTGTTTCGGTCTCCATCATCTCGTCGTTCTGTCGACTCAAGGACAACACGGTCAAAGGCTTGATCTGAACTGATGTTAATAATGCCAGAATGGCCTGTTTCAAATGAGAAGGTGACTTCATCAATCAGGACATCACCGTCATAAATCAGGTACTTGCCAACTTCACCGCCGTTCTCTGACGCGAACAGACGTGAAATGCCGACATCCATCCTAAAGGTCGGACTAACAAGGTCGATCTCCAGAGCTTCTGAGACATCAAACTCATGGTTGTGCTCAATTTGCTGAGGCGCGCCTTTATCGTCAGCGCGCGCCGAATCAGCAACGCCAATACCTTGGCTGTGGATGTGGACTGAATCCTCTGTAACCAGTTCGCCTTCGGTGACTCTCGCGCCGTTTTCGAGCTTGAATGCCTTGATGGTGAAATAGCCATTGTCATCCAAGTTTTGCCATCCATCCGCACTGCCAGTGGTGAACATCGCCGAAAGGCGTCGTCGTTAGCATCCACAGCGTTAACGACAATTGGGATATTGGCAACGTTTGAGTTGCTCGTGCCATCGGTCACTTGGTAGCTCAAGTTTACTTGACCGTGATAGTCAGGGGTTGGCGTAAAGATAATGCTCTCTAGCGACTCACCATCTTGCAGTTGGTAGTCTTTGGATACGATCGACTCGGCCCCATTTGCAGCTTTAACAACCAACTCAAAATCACCAGCATCTGGGTCATCAAGTTTAAGGCTTCCAATCACGATGCTAAGCGAATCATTTTCAGCATCAGTGTCATTGGTAAGAATATGAGTTACCGGGATGGTGACCGATTCGCCTTCGTCATTGTTGGTCCAGTAAGCGTTACCAACGTTTTGGTGGTCGGTATCATCGCCAGCTTGAGGGGCATCATTTTTGCCATCTATCGTGATCGTCGCTTTCGTTGGCGTGCGAGAAATTTCAGTATCACCGTCATATTCAACGACATCGTAGGTGTAGGTGATAACTTCTTTCTCACCTTCACTTAGGTACTGATAAGCACTTGGGTCAACCTCAAGTTTGCCGTCAACAATTTGAATACCATCAGCCTTACCGCTAGAGAACTGGATATTCTCGGCTTTCAACTCGTCACTGGAATCGCTGTCACTGCTGTTTGCTAGAGGATCGACAACAAACGATTGGTCATCTTCATTGGCTTGTGCCGTTACATCTTCAACAATTGGGGCTTCGTTAACACCGACAATGGTGATTTTGACATTAGCGGTGTCAGTGTCACCTGCAGAATCTTTCACTGTGTACTCAAACTCAAAGGACTGAGCTTCTCCCTTGCTCAGTGAAGCTTGGTTCTTGGCGTCAAATTCAAACGTGCCGTCTGCTTTGATACGAAGTGTACCTTCTGCAAATTCGACGGAGGCAAAGCCGTTGTCGCTAAAGGTGAGAACGGTATTGTTGATTTTTGTAACTGCAAAGCTGTGGCCTTCGGGATCCCCATCATTATCAAGCAGTGAACCATGAGTTGTAGCGTTTGAGTCCAAGGTATTGGTTTCTGTTACCTTGTAAGGTTCGGTATAAACGGAGACGGAAGTGATGGTGAAATCAGACGCGTCACCACTTGTTTTTCCGCTGTCGACTTCATTTACACGCGGTAGGGCTTCAACCACAACGCTTGCGATACCTATCGCTTCGATGGTGATCAGTCCCTTACCACTGCTGCGGTCGCCAAAGTGGAAGGTACCAGACGTAATCTCTTCCCCTTTGTCGTTATAGGCTGTCCATTTGGCTACTTCATGGTTGCCATCACCATGTTCGTTATCGAACAGGCGAGCAACGCCAATTTCAACCTTGTCAGCAACATCAACAAGATCAACCTGAATGGCTTCAGATGTATTGGTGCCATGGTCATATTCAACCTGGTAACCCACGCCGCCAGCATTGTTTTCTCGTGCCTCATCAGCCACACCAATGCCATGGTTTTCGTTGATGTGCTTGGAATCTTCAGTAACCAACTCACCGTCGGTCACTCGTTTACCATCATCACCAATTTTTAACGCTTTGATGGTCAGTACGCCGTTACCATCGAGGTTCTGCCAGCCGTCCTCGCTAGATGTGGTGAACAGAAGCTCAGAACCATCATCAGTGGCATTGACTTCGTTGACGTAGATATGGATGTCGGCACTTTCAAGTGACTTGTTGGTCCCATCCGTCGCGAAGTATTGGATTTGTACTGGTCCGTTGAAGTCTTCATTTGGCGTAAACACCAAGCCAGTGCCATCATCGTTGAATGTAATGGTGCCAGCGTCGCTCGGCACGAGCGTGAAGCTGTCCAAACTTCCTGTACCCCAGACGGAAACTGTCTCGTTTCCATCAGGATCCGTATCGTTTTTCACAATATCGGCAAAGGTGATTTGGATACCGTCTGAATCGCTGTTGTTTACCCAGTATGGTTGAGGGCCATTCACATCGATATTGTCGATATAGCCACCATAGCTGTTCGATACACCCGTGTTACTGAATGACAACGCAATTTCTTGGCTACTGTCAGGTGTGTGGGTGACAGAAATTTCATACCAATCATCGTTATTGCCAGTTTTTAGCTTGATTGAAACAGAACCGTCGTCGGGGATGGGGCTTAGCACGCCATCTTCGACATTGATGAAGTAGGCCTTGTCTCCGAACGTGAAGCTGATATCGCTGTCATCTTCTCTGTGGTTTTCTGGATCTTTCTTACCACTTGGGCGAGGGCGATAGTCGAATTTGAGCGTATATTCTTGTCCCTCAATAACGCCATCACCCGCATCCAACGTGCGGCTGATAGAGACAGATGTATCGCCTTTGCCATGGCTATCTAATTCGGCGTGGCTATCTCCATCAGACGCTTTGCTTCCGCCAACGTTGCCCGTTTGGATCTCAAGGCCGTTCTCAACATCCCAGCCATTGTACTGCTCAATGACTTTCCATTTTCCTTTGTCCAAGATGATTTGGTCAGCATCAGGCGCACTTTCGAACGACTCTTTGAATATTGAACCTGTGTCTTTGAAGTCATTAATGGCGACGGGTGGATTGTCGTTGTCGATGATAAGGGCGTGATCAGCGGCGTAACCAGCCTGTGGTTTGCCATCTACCAGTTGAGCTTCAGCCACTTTTTCAAAGCTGTCTTGGTCAATGCTATTAACACCCGCGACAACGCTTTCGTAGCGCTCGCTGAGATCATCATCTTTTATCGGCACAATGATAACGTCAGACTCGCTTTGTCCTGCGTCGATAGTGACTGACGGAGGAAACGTAAAGTTATCATCAAAGTCGTCAGCAGTAGCATGTCCTAGCCATTTTAGGTTGACGGTCACGCTTTTATCTTGAGGTACTTCTACAGGCTTTCCGTTTATGTCGACAAGCTTGATGGTGAAGTGGATTTCTGCATTGTCAGATTCTGTTACATCGTCAGATGCCTCTACGATAACAAAGACTGTGTCCTCATCGCCGTAGTTGTCGTCACCTTCATCAGAGATAGTGGTGGTGACCGAACCGTCGACTTCTACGCTTTCGTATTTGCGCTCGAAAGCAGCTTGCTGCCCGTCGGTTAGGGAGACGGAGACATTAAAAGACTCGCTGCCTTCTTTGATGTAGTCATCAAGGCTATCGACAGTGATTGTTTCGCCAAGACTTACCGTGGTTGAGGTCCCGCTTTGCGCGTAATCATTAGTTCCATCAGCGTTGGAGAGTTCACCGAAGTTGATCGTCACTCGACCAGAGGCACCGGCAATGATGTCACCGTTGCCGTCAACAAGTTGAGCGACATAGAACGCTTGGCCACCTTCTTCTACGCTATTGGCTTCTTGCGGAATGTCATCCTTGTAGATGATGTTTCCTTGTGCGTCGGCAGCGAACAATTTGACGGTCACTGAATCAGTATCTGCACCGCTTTCATCAGATATGGTTGCCTCTGCAATGGCTTGTGCTTCTTGTGGCTTGCCATCGTTACCCAGTTCGCCTTCGCGGACGATTTCAAAGCTCGACTGAGTGATTTGAGTGACATGGGCTTTGAGGTTTTCTGAACCTTCTTTGAGGTAATCGTCTTTGATGGTAACGGTTAAGCCTTCTGATGTGCTGCTTTCACCACCTTTGATGGTGACGTGGGTAGGCAGGTCATCATAGTCAGAAAAATCGGCAGCATTGCTTGTGCCATTCCAGCTTAGGCGAACGTCTACTGACTCCCCGTTAGGCACTTCGACTGGATCACCATTTGCATCAACGAGTTTGACCGTGTAGGTGATAGTTGCACCATCCTCTTCCGTAACATCGCCAGAACTTTCGATAACGACGAAGACAGTATCGTCGGTATCACGCTCGGTATAATGTTCATCACGAATAATGGTGGTAACTGTGTCTGTGCTGCCCTCAACGTTCTCGTAGGTTTGTTCAAGGGAAGCGATTTGATCACTTGTCAAATCAACCTGAACGGTGAATTCTTCTTTTACCTCTCGATAAAGATCATCTAGTGCTTTAGCTGAAAACTCCTCATTGAGTTTCACTGTGATGGTTTGACCGTTTAAATCAAAATCGACAGACCCATCTTGGTTGCTACCCAAATCAGAGAAAGTGATGTCAACATCTGAATGGTTATCTTCATCAATGACTTTTCCATTGCTATCGACTAGCACTGCTTTATAAACAGCCTCATTGGTGCCGTTCTCAACATCCTCATTGATGCTGTTTTTGCTGACGAGCTTCCCATTCACAACGGCAAAGATTTTGACGGAAACAGTGTCTTCTGCTCCGGGTATTGATTCGTCAACGATGGCATTTTCAACAGAGCTGCTTGCTTCAACGTTTTCGTATGTCTTCGTGATTTTGCCAGTCACCGAGCCTGAATCGATGGAGACAGTAACGGATTCACCAGACTCAGCGAAGTGATCGTCAGTTGCTTTAACTTCGAAGGCTTCGCCAAGCTTGACGGTTTGTTTCTTCACGCCTTGCGTTGAGGTATCGACGTTATTGCTGGTGGCAGTATCATCACTTTCAGTAATCGCAACGTCGACTTTACCTCTAGCTGCCTTATCAATGGTGACTGAACCATCATTAGCTACTGTTGCAAGGATGTCTCCGTTGGACGTTACAGGCAGAGCTATATATTGAACGGTGTCACTGTCGCTATCGCCCTCAGTCAATTGGCTATCTTCAGCTAATTGTGGCAAACCATTTGCGCCCAGAACCAATTTGCCGTCTTTGGCTTGGAAAAGCTTGATGACAACCGTGTCATCGCTGTCTGGAGCTGACTCATCTTCAATTTTTGCGACGGCTTTTGCTTTGCCTTTAGAAGGGATGCCGTCGCTATCAAGTTTGCCTTCGACCACTTTTTCAAAGGAGTCTTGCTTGATGTTTTTGATATGTGCGACGAGCTTTTCTGTTCCTTCGTTCAGGTTGTCATCTTGGACCACAACACTGAATGACTTGCCATATTCTCCACCTTCGATGGTAACCGAACTTGGGAACTCTGAGTCGGCAGTAAAGTCTTCTGATTCTGTGGAACCTTTCCATTTAAGGTTTACGGTAACGGAATCGTTATCAGGACTTTTACTTCAACGCCATTTTTGTCGACGAGTTTGACGGTAAAGGTGATGACAGCACCATCCGCTTCTTCAATCTTCTTGTCACCGTCTATTTCGATAACCGCAAAAACAGTATCGACATCGTCTTTGACATCAGTGGTAACTGTTGCGTTATCTGAATCTAAGTCTTCGAACTGGCCACCACCAGAAACGCCAGTTATTGCAGCCTCTGCGGTGTCAGATTCTTTGTAGACATCGTCGCGATTGACCGTGAAGTTGAACTCCTTAGCACTCTCACCCTCGTTAAAGATGACATCTTTCGTTGAACCATCCGGCAGTTCCACGCTAACAGTGACGCTTCGCCTTTAACTGCCGTTTCTTTTCCGTTGGCATTGAGCAGTTTGACGGTGTAGGTGATCTCACCGCCATCCTCGGAGACTTTTTTGGAAGCGGAAAGCGTTGCGGTGACTGTGTCGCCATTGTCGACCACGTCAGTGGTGACCGAGGTGTCGCCAGCCACTTGCAGGTCTTCCAGCTTGGCGTTGTCGCCCGTCTCGGAGAAGCTGGTGATGCTGTTGGTGATATCACTGGAGACATAGATGTCATCGGCCACCGTGGATTCCACCTCACCAGAGGTTTCATTCGCCTTAATGGTGATGGTCTCGCCGTTAGCCAACGTGACCGTGATGTCGTTGTTCGCGGTGCCGCCTTCCAAGGTAGCGGTATAAGTGATCTTGCCACCTTCATTAACACTGTCAGAGGCAGAGAGTTTGACGGTGACGGTGTCGTTATCATCCACGACCTTGTTAGTGACAGTGCCCGTGGTTTTGATGCTTTCGAAGCTGTTGGCGGAGACATCGGTGATGGTGGCAGAGACGGTGTCGTCGGCTTGCTCATACTCATCATCAGCACGAACATCGACAGTGACTGAGCCCGAGGTGTCACCGGCTTTGATAGTGATGGTCTGCTCGTTGCTCAAGGTGACTGTGATGTCTTCCTTAGCCGCTGAGTCTAAGGTCACGGTGTAGGTGATCGAACCGCCTTCCACGACGTCTTCGCCGTTGGTGGTCGAGCTTAAGGTGAAGGTGGTGGTGTCTTTATCATCCACGACCTTGTTGGTAACCGTCCCTGTGGTCTTGATGCTTTCGAAGCTGTTGGCGGAGACATCGGTGATGGTGGCAGAAACAGTGTCATCGGCTTGCTCATAGACGTCATCAGCACGAACATCGACAGTGACCGAGCCTGAGGTATCACCGGCTTTGATGGTGATGGTCTGCTCGTTGCTCAAGGTGACTGTAATGTCTTCTTTGGCTGCTGCATCTAAAGTCACGGTGTAAGTGATCTTGCCACCTTCCACAACGTCTTCACCGTTAGTGGTTGAGCTTAGGGTGAAGGTGGTGGTGTCATTATCATCCACGACTTTGTTGGTGACAGTGCCCGTGGTTTTGACACTTTCGAAGCTGTTGGCGGAGACATCGGTGATGGTGGTAGAGACAGTGTCATCAGTTTGCTCATACACGTCATCGGCACGGACATCCACCTCGACGTTGCCTGACAGTTCACCTTCCAAAATGGTAACGGTTTTCCCGTTGCTCAAGGTGACCGTGATGTCTTCCTTAGCCGCGGCATCTAAGGTCACGGTGTAAGTGATCTTGCCACCTTCCACAACGTCTTCGCCGTTGGTGGTTGAGCTTAAGGTGAAGGTGGTGGTGTCGTTATCATCCACGACCTTGTTGGTGACAGTGCCCGTGGTTTTGACGCTTTCGAAGCTGTTGGCGGAGACATCGGTGATGGTGGTAGAGACGGTGTCATCGGCTTGCTCATACACATCATCAGCACGGACATCTACCTCGATGTTACCTGACAGTTC
>NZ_LNTY01000063.1 GCF_001559595.1 Enterovibrio coralii
GGTGCAGACTCACCGAAGGTAGTCATGCCGATGATGCGACCGTCAAAGCCTACGTACTTGTACCAGAAGTCCGCGATGCCCGCTTCGATAGCGATACGTGCAGTCACGTCTGATGGCAGTACCGCTTCACGGTAAGCTGCGTCTTGCTTGTCGAAGGTGTCAGTCGATGGGATAGATACCACGCGAACTGCTTTCCTTCTGCAGACAGCTGTGCAGCGGCTTCAACCGCCAGCTCAACTTCTGAACCGGTTGCAATCAGGATAAGCTCTGGCTTGCCTGCACAATCTTTCAGGATGTAACCACCCTTCGCGATGTCAGCCACTTGCTCTGCTGAACGGTCTTGTTGTGCCAGGTTCTGACGCGAGAAGATCAGCGAGGTTGGGCCGTCTTTACGTTCGATCGCCAGTTTCCACGCTACCGCAGACTCAACCTGATCACATGGACGCCATATGCTCATGTTTGGCGTCAGACGCAGTGATGCGATTTGCTCAACAGGCTGGTGCGTTGGACCGTCTTCACCCAGACCGATTGAATCGTGGGTGTAAACTTGGATGTTCTGCACTTTCATCAGTGCCGCCATACGCATTGCGTTACGCGCGTATTCCATGAACATCAGGAAGGTTGCGCCGTAAGGAACAAAACCACCGTGCAGCGCGATACCGTTGATGATCGCAGTCATACCGAACTCACGCACACCGTAGTGGATGTAGTTACCTGATGCATCTTCGCCTGTCAGTGACTTAGAGCCAGACCACATGGTCAGGTTTGACGGCGCAAGGTCTGCAGAGCCACCCATGAACTCAGGTAGCATCGCACCGAACGCTTCCAGCGCGTTTTGAGACGCTTTACGTGATGCAATGTTTGCTGGGTTTGCTTGCAGGTCAGCAATGATTTGGTTTGCTTTCGCTTCCCACTCAGCTGGCAGATCGCCGTTCAGACGACGCTTAAGCTCTGCTGCTTCCGCTGGGTAAGCCGCTGCATATGCATCGAACTTGGTGTTCCATGCTGCTTCTTTTGCTGCGCCCGCTTCTTTTGCGTCCCATGCACCGTAAACGTCTGCTGGGATTTCAAATGCTGGGTGTTCCCAACCTAGGAATTCGCGCGCGGCTTTGATTTCGTCTGCGCCCAGTGGTGCGCCGTGACAGTCGTGAGAGCCTGCTTTGTTTGGTGAGCCGAAACCGATGATAGTTTTGGTACAAATCAAGGTAGGACGACCCGTTTCTGCTTTCGCCGCTTCAATCGCTGCGTTGATCGCGTCTGCATCGTGACCGTCTACTGCTGGGATAACATGCCAGCCGTAAGATTCGAAACGCTTAGGCGTGTCGTCAGTGAACCAACCTTCAACATGACCGTCAATTGAGATGCCGTTGTCATCCCAGAATGCGATCAGTTTGCCAAGACCCAGCGTACCTGCCAGCGAACATGCTTCGTGAGAGATACCTTCCATCAGACAGCCATCACCCAGGAACACGTAAGTGTTGTGGTCAACGATGTCGTGGCCTTCACGGTTGAATTGTGCAGCCAGTGCTTTTTCAGCAATCGCCATACCTACCGCGTTGGTGATGCCCTGACCCAGAGGACCTGTCGTGGTTTCTACGCCTGGTGCGTAACCGTATTCTGGGTGGCCTGGGGTTTTAGAGTGCAGTTGACGGAAGTTTTTCAGATCGTCGATAGACAGCTCGTAACCTGTCAGGTGCAGCAGAGAGTAAATCAGCATTGAGCCGTGACCGTTAGACAGCACGAAGCGGTCACGATCAGCCCACTCAGGGTTTTGTGGGTTGTGGTTCATGTGGTCGCGCCACAGAACTTC
>NZ_LNTY01000064.1 GCF_001559595.1 Enterovibrio coralii
ACCTTCCAAAATGGTAACGGTTTTCCCGTTGCTCAAGGTGACCGTGATGTCTTCCTTAGCCGCTGAGTCTAAGGTCACGGTGTAGGTGATCTTGCCACCTTCCACGACATCTTCGCCGTCGGTGGTCGAGCTTAAGGTGAAGGTAGTGGTGTCGTTATCATCCACGACCTTGTTGGTAACCGTCCCTGTGGTTTTGACGCTTTCGAAGCTGTTGGCGGAGACACCCGTGATGGTGGC
>NZ_LNTY01000065.1 GCF_001559595.1 Enterovibrio coralii
CACGTAGAGTACGATACTCCAACTCGTCACTACGCACACGTAGACTGCCCAGGACACGCTGACTATGTTAAAAACATGATCACCGGTGCTGCGCAAATGGACGGCGGTATCCTGGTTGTTGCGGCAACTGATGGTCCAATGCCACAAACTCGTGAGCACATCCTGCTGGGTCGCCAGGTTGGTATCCCTTACATCATCGTGTTCATGAACAAGTGTGACATGGTTGATGACGAAGAGCTGCTGGAACTGGTTGAGATGGAAGTTCGTGAACTTCTTTCTGAGTATGATTTCCCAGGTGACGATTGCCCAGTAATTCAAGGTTCTGCACTGGGTGCACTGAACGGCGAAGAGCAGTGGGAAGCGAAAGTAATCGAGCTGGCTGAAGCACTGGATTCTTACATCCCAGAGCCAGAGCGTGCGATCGACAAGCCATTCATCCTGCCAATCGAAGACGTATTCTCAATCCAAGGCCGTGGTACTGTTGTAACTGGTCGTGTTGAGCAAGGTATCGTTCGCGTAGGTGACGAAGTTGCTATCGTTGGTATCAAAGACACCATCACTACTACTTGTACTGGTGTTGAGATGTTCCGTAAGCTTCTTGACGAAGGCCGTGCAGGTGAGAACGTTGGTGTTCTTCTGCGTGGTACTAAGCGTGACGAAGTTGAGCGTGGTCAAGTACTGGCTAAGCCTGGTTCAATCACTCCACACACTACTTTCACTTCAGAAATCTACGTTCTGTCGAAAGACGAAGGCGGCCGTCATACTCCGTTCTTCAAAGGCTACCGTCCACAGTTCTACTTCCGTACTACTGACGTGACCGGTACTATCGAACTGCCAGAAGGCGTTGAGATGGTAATGCCAGGCGACAACGTTTCTATGACTGTTACTCTGATCGCTCCTATCGCGATGGACGAAGGTCTGCG
>NZ_LNTY01000066.1 GCF_001559595.1 Enterovibrio coralii
TATATAGGTTTTATAAACATCACAGGTTAAAACACTCATCTTGGATGGCCTCTTCACCTGTATACGAGGCGGTGTCCCACCTCGCGGTCGCCCGCCGCGTTTGCGGGGCACTCCAGTTCGCAGCATAGCTGCTCTCGTTCCGAAAACACTCGGCGCATGCGCCTTAAAACGTGCTTTCTCCACCCCCATGTGAAGTAAGACATCGTCAGGTTTCCAATTTTCTTTCACTTTTTGAAAAAGTGAAGACAAAAAGCAGAAAAAACCCTGCCCTAACGGTCAGGGCTTTTTTGCATCTCTAGCATTCTGAACTTCACGATATAGAGCACTATGCGCATTCTGCTTATTAAGCGCGTTATTCAAACGAGAGTATTCTTGAGCTCTGACTGATGAATAGGATGGATATAAGCCATCCACGCAGTTGCATACGAGAAACCAGTGCTGACTTTGTATGAGCAGCTCTGCTGATAGGCATCTAACAAGGTCTGTCGTTACTGGATATAAGACTTATACAGACTTTCTTCATACATAAAAAAACACCACCTGATAGGTGGTGTTTAGTTGTAAGCAGTAAATGCGTTAGATGTGGAATTCGTCCAAGCTGTCTATAACATGGATACCCGCATCGCGCATTTCTGCGCAGCCAGACTGTGTGGTTTCTTCTGCGATGCCTCGGCATGCTTCCAGGTTTACCCACACATCAAAGCCACCATGTTGTTTCAACTGCATAGCGGTCGTTTTCACACAGTAATCCGTTGCCAATCCGCCGACCAAAACAGTGCGAACACCTTTTGATGTCAGCCATTCAATCAAGCCTGTGCTCAGCTTCTCTTGAATGTCGTGAAAGCATGCGCCGTAAGGGTGCAGATCAGGTTCTACACCTTTCCAGATAACGTGGTCGTAATCTGTTACGGCTGGTAAGTCTGGCACGGTTTCAAAGCCTTCGGTACCAGGCACAGCATGTGATACCCACGTCAGATCCGCATTGGCATGTGGCAGAGGTGCCAGCATTTTGTCGTGACTGTCGACAACCCACACCGCATTGGCCGGATGCGCGTCTTTGGTCAGTACGCGCAGTGTCGCTTTTTCTGCCTGGCGGTTGAGGGCTGCACCGATTAGGTGGCCCTCATTCACTGGCAGTTCGCCCGGGCATAACGGCGTAAACGTTTTTTGCGGGTCGACATCGATAGAAGCGATCAAACTTGTCTCCTTACAGGATCTGATTGAGCAGGTGATCTGCTCTGATCCTTTTGATCCGTTTCAGCAGCTTTTGCACTTTCGCTGGGTATGTATCCAGCTTTTCAATTTGTCTGTAGCTACCGATCTGCTGGGTGTGCTCAAGGATCTTATCGATTTCGCGTTGCGCTTGTGCTTCGATCAGTTTCTTCTTGTCATGCAGCAGGATGGCGTTTTCCAAATCCAGCTTCCATGCGCGTGGGTTGAGGTTGTTACCCGTTAGCAGCATGTAAGTACGGTCTACCCAGATACCTTTTAGATGGAAGCTATTGTCATCGTGCTTCCACAAGTGGATCTTCAACTGGCGTTTTGCAATAGCGGCTTCGTTACGGCGGGCAAAGGCACGCAAGTTGATCTCATAGAGATACGGAAGGCCTGAAATTGTCTTGAACGGTTCTTCTGGCGGAATGTAGAAGTCGTTCGCTGTCTTGTCGCCAACAATGATGGTGACATTCACGCCACGGCGCAGAGCACGGCGGATCTCGCGAGTCACACTGCGTGGTGGGTTGAAGTATGGCGTGCAGATGGTCAGCTCTTCTTGCGCGCTGGCAATCAGGCGACAGATCTGGATGTTCAGGAAGTTCTTACGCTTACCCAAACCTACCATTGGTGTCAGGCCGATTTGGTCTTCATTCAAGTGCTGTGAAATGAAGTGGTAACTGGCTTTTTGCAGGCGAGCACGAAGGTCGCGAATCGCCGGCTTCAACACCTTGGTTTCAGGGCGGTTAGGCTGGGCAAGACAGGTCACGGCATCGCTGGCAACCAGTGTATTGCTGATAAAGCCTGCCATACAGTCGGCCAGTGCTTTGCTCTTGATGACATGGTAGCGGTCGTAGCGGTAGCGCTGGTGCTGTGCCAGATACACGTCATTCAGCTTGCGCCACTGTAGATAACGGTATCGTCGATCACGAAGCCCTTCAGGTGCAGAACACCGAAAACTTCGCGGTTGCGGACAGGTACGCCGAGCACTTCAATCTTGTGCGTGTTTTCTTCAGCGTAGCGACGGTAAAGTGCTGCGTTGCCGTCTGACTTCTCTGCACCGATCAAGCCACGTTGGGCGCGGTGCCAGTCAACCAGCACTTTGACATCAAGCACTGGGTTCTTTTGTTTTGCTGCATAGAGCGCGTCGAGAATCGAGCGGCCGGCTTCATCGTCTTGAAGATAGAGCGCGACAAGATAAATGCGAGTTTTGGCATGTGCAATTTCATGCAGCAGGCGCTCACGGAAAGTGACAGCATCGAACAGCGTTTCTAGCTGATCTGGTCGCTGTGCAATCTTTGGGAGCTGATCGATCAACTGCTTATTTGCAGTAGCTGAATCCATTATTGCCTCATTAAATTCGACGAAGTGGTCGTGTTAACGCAAATCAAACCCTGTATTGTACCAGAAATTGAGCAATTTCAAGTGATCCTGATACCTCTACAGTCTCGATTTATACTGACTCTAATGGAAAATAGCGCATCGGAATGAGATCCTTGCCACTGTTGCAATAGCTTACATAGCGTCCTTGGAGCTCTTCCGGCAATGCGCTTTTCTCAATGACGCGAAAACCTGCACGCTCATACAGCGGTGTGAGATAACGATAGGCTAAGCAATAACAAGGCGTTGCCTGTGTTTGGCTTGCCACCGCCTCAAGAAAGCGGTCACCTAATTGTTGTCCCCTGAAAGATGGTGCGATCAACATGCCAGTCAGCAATTGGAATGCATCAAATTGTTTAAAACGTACGGCACCACACAGCCCTGTTTCTCCCTCTACTGTCCAAATAACCTCATCTTTTTTCGGCTTCCCCGCTGGGTAGTGGCTCTTATAAAAACGCGCCACAATAGGGAAGCGGAGCGGGTCGAGAGGGGTGAATCTAAAATCTGGCATATCTATCAAATCACTGCGAATTCAGGGTGGATAGGTTAGTATACACCTCAAGGACTTTCTATTTACGAAACAGCGAGCCAAATGAAAACCCTGCTGACCACTTCGCTTAAACCTTTCCACACCTTTGGCATTGATGTCGATGCTAAACAAATCATTGAAGCCCATTGTGCCGAAGACTTTCTGTCTGTTTGGCGTGATTACGCTGATGAGCCAAAGCTCATTCTTGGAGAGGGAAGCAACCTGCTGTTTTGCCAAAGTTACGATGGTGTGGTGGTGCTTAATCGCCTGAAAGGCATCGATGTGGACGAGACTGCCACAGCGTGGCGATTGCATGTGGCAGGTGGGGAAAACTGGCATGAACTGGTTCGCTGGACAGTAGAACAAAACATGCCGGGGTTGGAGAACCTTGCGTTGATCCCAGGTTTAGTTGGCTCGGCACCTATCCAGAATATTGGAGCTTACGGCGTTGAGCTCAATGAACGTTGTGAATACGTCGATGTGCTGATGCTGGAAACCGGCGACGTTGTCCGTATGTCGGCGGATGAATGCGAGTTTGGCTATCGCGACTCTGTGTTCAAAGGCCGTTTGAAAGACAAAGCCATTATTGTCGCGGTTGGCCTATTGCTGCCTAAAGTGTGGGTGCCAGTGATTGGCTACGGTGCGCTAAGTGAGTTAAGTGAGCAATCCGAATTGACGGCATTGGACGTATTTAACAAGGTTTGCGATATCCGAAACGAGAAACTGCCAAACCCAGCAGTGATTGGTAATGCGGGCAGCTTCTTTAAAAACCCCGTGGTATCGAAATCACAGGCTGATGCGTTGGCTGTCCAGCATGACAAAATGCCGCGCTTTGCCGTTAGCGATGATCACGTGAAGTTGGCGGCTGGTTGGCTTATTGACCAGTGTGGCCTGAAAGGCTTTCGTGTTGGAGGGGCTGCGGTTCACGACAAACAGGCGCTAGTGCTTACCAACTTAGAAAATGCCAGTGCAGAAGATGTGGTGGCGTTGGCAAAGCATGTTGTTGATACCGTGGAAAGTAAGTTCGGTGTGTCACTCGAACACGAAGTGCGATTCATGGGCGCACACGCGGAAACGACGTTGGAGGCGGTATGCCAGCACTAGACAACACTGCGCGCCTTTCCCTTATCCGTAAACTGGCGGACGGGCAGTTTCATTCGGGTGAAAAGCTCGGCCAAGATTTGGGCATGAGCCGTGCTGCCATCAGCAAACACATCAAAGTGCTTCAACAGTGGGGTGTGGATGTGTTCCGTGTGCAAGGCAAAGGGTATTGTTTGCCGGAGCCATTGAACCTGCTTGATGAAACTGCCCTCAGTGAAAAGCTGGACGTGCCTGCATTCTCGCTGATCCCGGTTATCGACTCTACCAACCAATATTTACTCGACCGCGTAGGCCAACTGGCGTCAGGGACAGCATGTCTTGCTGAATACCAACAATCAGGTCGAGGCCGTCGTGGCCGCGCGTGGTTCTCACCATTCGGTGCCAACCTGTATCTTTCTATGTATTGGCGATTGGATGCCGGTATGGCAGCCGCCATGGGATTGAGTCTGGTTGTGGGTGTGTCGATGGCTGAAACCCTCAATAAGCTCGGTGCTAAAGACGTCAAAGTAAAATGGCCTAACGATCTGTATTGGAACGACAAAAAGCTGGCTGGTATTCTGGTTGAAATGACCGGTCAGGCAGGGGATGCCGCGCACTTGGTTATTGGCATGGGACTCAATGTGTCTATGCCGGAAACGGATGCTGTTGATCAGGTATGGGCGAACCTCAAAGATGCATGCACAGCGTTGCCAGACAAAAACGACTTGGCTGCGGCACTTATCAATGGTGTCACTGATGCTCTTCGTCAGTATGAAGACGTGGGTATGGCGGGCTTTGTGTCTAAGTGGGACAAGTATGACAACTTTAATGGCCGCGCAGTGAAGCTGTTGATGGGTGAACGTGTAGTGAAAGGCATTGCGCGTGGTATCAATGAACAGGGGGCGTTGATGCTGGAAACAGAATCCGGTGTGGCCCCCTATCTGGGCGGTGAAATCAGTTTGCGTGCCGACGACTGATCGGCACCACTTATTTACGTACCGTCACCGTTTGCACTGCGTGGTTTGGTCCTTTTTGTAGGATCAGACCCGCGCGTCCTCTGGTTGGGAGAATGTTCTCGACCAAATTCTTCCCGTTAATCTCTTCCCAAATGCTCGACGCTTTGGCAATGGCCTCTTCGTGAGAGAGTTTGGTGTAGTGGTGGAAATAGGATGTTGGATCCTGAAACGCACCGCGACGGAACTGCATAAAACGCTCGATGTACCAAGTTTTTAGCAATTCACTGTCGGCATCAACAAACAGTGAGAAGTCGAGGAAGTCTGAAATAAACACGCGATGCGGTTCGTGTGGATAATCCATCCCGCTTTGCAGCACATTCAGACCTTCAACGATCAGAATGTCCGGTTGCTCCACCACTTTGATACTGTCAGTAATGTCATAGACAAGGTGAGAGTACACAGGAGCCTCTACACGTTTCTTGCCCGATTTCACATCCGCAACGAACTGCACCAATCGACGAATATCGTAAGACTCCGGAAAGCCTTTCTTTTTCATCAAATCACGTTCGTTAAGCACTTTATTTGGGTGCAAGAAGCCATCAGTGGTGATGAGCTCGACCTTCGGGTGTTCTGGCCAACGTTCAAGTAGGGCTTTGAGGATACGGGCAGTTGTGCTTTTACCGACAGCTACGCTGCCAGCAATACCAATGACATACGGTACGTTATTGTCTTTTTCGCCCAGAAACTGCTCCAATACCTGCGTTCGGCCTTTTCTTGCTTTGACATACAGGTTCAAAAGGCGAGAGAGCGGCAGATAGATGTCCTGAACTTCTTCCATCGTCAGATGCTCGTTAATACCGCGAAGCTTTTCGAGGTCAGTCTCGTCTAGCGTCATCGGTACAGAATCACGAAGTTCTGACCACTTTTGGCGGTCAAACGTCAGGTAAGGCGTTAATAAGTCGCTCATGCTTTATAAGAAACAGTTTCCACTAAGGAAAGCGACAATACATTATCCCCGACTAGAGTGAAAGCACGATGCTGATTTATGCATGCTTGAACCTGTTAATTTAAACGGTGGATTGGCGAAAATATGCCCCATAGGAACTGATTTCGTAGAAATTTTTAAATTACCTATTGCAACGCCAAAAATCATTGCATAGAATGCGCAGCACTTGTCGCCGGCTTAGCTCAGTTGGTAGAGCAACTGACTTGTAATCAGTAGGTCGCCAGTTCGATTCCGGCAGCCGGCACCATAACGACAATAAACAATTAGGTGGGATTCCCGAGTGGCCAAAGGGATCAGACTGTAAATCTGACGGCTCAGCCTTCGAAGGTTCGAATCCTTCTCCCACCACCATATTTCAAATAGTTTGAATAGCTCTACGAGAAACTGAAAGCGGGCATCGTATAATGCTATTACCTCAGCCTTCCAAGCTGATGATGCGGGTTCGATTCCCGCTGCCCGCTCCAATCTTTTAGTGCTGATATAGCTCAGTTGGTAGAGCGCACCCTTGGTAAGGGTGAGGTCCCCAGTTCAAATCTGGTATCAGCACCACTTCTCTTAAAAGTTACTCAAGCCGTTTGTCATATACTCAACAATCTATATTTGTTGTATGCGTGGTCGTTAAGCCACCAAAATACCGTGCTTAGAGGGACTGTCATGTCTAAAGAAAAATTTGAACGTACGAAACCGCACGTTAACGTTGGTACTATCGGCCACGTTGACCACGGTAAAACCACTCTGACTGCTGCTATCTGTACTGTACTGTCAAAAGTATACGGCGGTGCGGCTCGTGACTTCGCATCTATCGATAACGCTCCAGAAGAGCGCGAGCGCGGTATCACTATCTCTACTTCT
>NZ_LNTY01000067.1 GCF_001559595.1 Enterovibrio coralii
CGAATGCCGCGAAGTCATAGCCGTGCATGTCGAAGGCAGTACCATCGTTCTCTGGGTTGTTACTTTCGAGGTCGAGGTAATCGGGGATGCCGTCGTTATCAGTGTCTGGTGCTGGGTTCACGGTACCTTGAAGGTTGTTTTGATCGACCATCAAGTCGCCATCGGCGTCGGCCAGTCCGGCTTCCACCACATCAGGGATGGTGTCGTTATCTGAATCCAAATCCAGATCGTTCGCCACGCCATCATTGTCGGCATCAACGGCGAAGCCTGAGCCAGACGCTGGCGTCAACTTGATGTCGGTAAGGCGGATTGCACCGTTGTAGAAGCTGGAATCGACGTAGAAGTCTGGCGTCTCGCCACTGTACGTGGTTTCACGCAGCACATCATCGTTGCGACGGTAAGTGATATTGCCGTCGTTCACCTCGATAGATAAAGTGTCGCCCACGGCAATGCTGCCACTGCCGAAGTTGGTGATGTACGAACCGCTCTCGTAGAGGTACAGGTAGGAGTTAACAATGTAGAAGGCGTAATCAATGTCGGAGTAATACGCGCCACTCTCGACGTTGCCCAAGCCAAACATGTTATTGGCACCCAACGAGACCACTTTGAAATTCAAGCGGTAGTTGTCGCTGTAACCGTACTCGGAGAAGCGCGCCGAGTTCGCTTGGTAACGCCATGTGCCGCCATTCGCAGACAACTCACCATTGCTGAAGCTCGAACCGTACAATGTCGGCCAATCTACAATATCAGCCTCAGTGCGAAGCTCTAGCTCGTCAGACAGGCCATCGTTGTCACGGTCAATATCCGCGTTATCACCAATGCCGTCATTGTCGGCGTCTTTGGTTTCAGTCGCGTCATTTGGGAAGACATCGGCATTGTCACCCACACCGTCGCCATCAGTGTCTTTGGTTTCAGACGCATCTTCTGGGAAGACATCCGCGTTATCGCCTACACCATCACCATCAGTGTCTTTGGTCTCCGTGTCATCCGTTGGGAAGGCATCCGCATTGTCGCCCACGCCATCACCATCGGTGTCAGTGTCTTCGTTCGGATCAAACGGGAAGGCATCGTAGATATCGAGCGTGCCGTCGTTATCGTCATCCTCATCGTTTGGATTTGAGATACCGTCACCGTCAGAGTCTTCTGCCCGATCGTCCACACCGTTGCCGTTCACGTCTGCACCGCCCTCGCCGTCTTGCTGCGTAAGCATGCCGTCACCGTTGGTATCAAACGCTGCGAAGTCATAACCGTGCATGTCGAAAGCTGTTCCGTCGTTTTCTGGGTTGTTACTTTCGAGGTCGAGATAATCGGGGATGCCATCGTTATCAGTGTCTGGTGCCGGGTTGACCGTACCTTGCAGGTTGTTTTGATCGACCATCAAGTCGCCATCGGCGTCTGCAAGCCCCGCTTCCACCACATCAGGGATGGTGTCGTTATCTGAATCCAAATCCAGATCGTTCGGCACGCCATCATTGTCGGCATCGACTGCAAAGCCCGAACCCGAAGCCGGTGTCAACTTGATATCCGTCAGACGGATAGCCCCGTTGTAGAAGCTTGAGTCGACGTAGAAGTCTGGCGTATCACCGCTATAAGTGGTTTCACGCAGCACATCGTCGTTGCGACGGTAAGTGATATTGCCGTCGTTCACTTCAATCGACAGCACATCGCCGACCGCAACACTACCGCTGCCGAAGTTGGTGATGTAAGAGCCGCTCTCGTAGAGGTACAGGTAGGAGTTAACAATGTAGAAGGCGTAATCAATGTCTGAGTAGTAGGCTCCACTTTCGATATTGCCCAAGCCAAACATGTTATTGCCACCCAGCGAGACCACTTTGAAATTCAGGCGGTAGTTGTCGCTGTAACCGTACTCGGAGAAGCGCGCTGAGTTCGCTTGGTAACGCCATGTGCCGCCGTTTGCAGACAGTTCACCGTTACTAAAGCTTGAACCATAGAGTACTGGCCAATCTACAATCTCAGCCTCAGTGCGAAGCTCTAGCTCGTCAGACAAACCATCGTTGTCGCGGTCAATATCTGCGTTGTCACCGATGCCGTCGTTGTCGGCGTCTTTGGTTTCAGTCGCGTCATTCGGGAAGACATCGGCATTGTCACCCACGCCATCACCGTCGGTGTCTTTGGTTTCAGACGCATCTTCAGGGAAGACATCCGCGTTATCACCTACGCCGTCACCGTCGGTATCTTTGGTCTCCGTGTCATCCGTTGGGAAGCATCCGCATTGTCGCCCACACCATCACCGTCGGTATCTGTGTCTTCGTTCGGATCAAACGGGAAGGCATCATAGATATCGAGCGTTCCGTCGTTGTCGTCATCCTCATCATTTGGATTTGAGATACCGTCACCGTCAGAGTCTTCTGCGCGATCATCGACACCGTTGCCGTTCACGTCTGCA
>NZ_LNTY01000068.1 GCF_001559595.1 Enterovibrio coralii
TCAACCGTGTAGGTCCATTCGCCATCGACCAGTTCAAAGGTACCGTAGTCGCCTTCAATGGTGGTGTTGCCGATGGTCGCTGTTTCGCCAGTATCAGGGTCAGTGACCGTGATAGAACCGGTTGTTGAGGTATCTTGGTCAGTGACTGCGCCTGTGGTGTCGCCGGTGACGACTGCTGAGTCGTTAGTGCCCGTAACGGTAATAACGATTTCATGTTTAGAGCCGTCAGAAGCGGTAAGCTCGAAGGTGT
>NZ_LNTY01000069.1 GCF_001559595.1 Enterovibrio coralii
CGACGAACTGTACGGCCAAGACGGTGACGACCGCTTACGTGGCGGTGCGGGTCACGACCTCCTTAAAGGCGGCATCGGTAACGATGAGCTGCATGGTGATGCAGGTAACGACACCATTTACGGTGAAGACGGCAACGACAAGGTCTACGCAGGGACAGGTGATGACGCTGTCGATGGTGGTTCCGGCAATGATGTGATCTATGGTCAGGACGGTAATGACA
>NZ_LNTY01000070.1 GCF_001559595.1 Enterovibrio coralii
CCATCAAGGTGGTCGTTTCCGTCGCCACCGCGCAGGGTATCGTTACCTGTCCAGCCATAGAGAGCGTCATTCCCCGCGAGGCCGTGCATGTCATCGTTACCCCATTGGCCATGAAGTTGGTCGTTGCCGTTGCCGCCGTTGAGGTGGTCATTACCATGACCGCCGACGAGGACATCATCGCCGTCTTCACCCCACAGGCCATCGTTGCCGTTT
>NZ_LNTY01000071.1 GCF_001559595.1 Enterovibrio coralii
TTTCTCAAGGCTGGGCAGGCAGCCAATACGGCATGATGGCCATTCCGCGCATCGGTCATGAAGTGATTGTGTCTTTCTTGGAAGGCGACCCTGACCAACCCATCATCACGGGTCGCACCTATCATGCCACCAACACCCCGCCTTATCCGTTGCCAGAGCACAAAACCCGCACGGTATTGAGAACAGAAACCCACCAAGGGGAGGGGTTCAACGAGCTAAGGTTCGAAGACCAAGCAGAGAAAGAAGAAATCTATGTCCATGCCCAAAAGGACATGAACCTTTTGGTGCAACACGACCGCAAAGACCACATCAAGCATGACCTTCATTTAACGGTAGAGAATGAGCGGTTTCAACACATTCATGCGAACGACCATTTGACGGTTGATGGACACGTTAAGCAACACATCAAAGGCAATAAAACCCT
>NZ_LNTY01000072.1 GCF_001559595.1 Enterovibrio coralii
GCCGCCATCTAAGTGGTCGTTACCGTGGCCGCCGACAAGCACATCATTGCCATCTTGCCCATACAGCGCATCGTTGCCATTTCCGCCTTCTAAGCGGTCATTACCCCATTCGCCATAGAGCTTGTCGTCGTCATTGCCACCGTCAAGGTGATCATTTCCATGACCGCCAACCAGAGTGTCGTTGCCGTCTTGACCGTAGAGCTTGTCATTGTCGTTGCCACCATGG